>CAVVOJ010000001.1:0-1525000 GCA_963749845.1 uncultured Chloroflexia bacterium
TCCCGTATGGTCAAAAAAACGCCATCTGCGGCCCATTTCAGTCGAGTACAGCCGTCAGTTGTTGGTAGAATAGTCATCTTTCGGTGTTAGAAAGGCGGCATAGGCTCTGATTTGTTGTGATCGTGCTGCGTGCTGGCTACTCTGCTCATCCGTCCGGTCAATCGGTACCATTGCTTTGCTCAACTCAGAGATCGATGACAGTAGTCAGGCCGACAGCTCGTTGTACATTGTATCTACAACCACTCGTGGCCCTCGATGCAATGTACAACGATTTTCTATGCGGTCTGTATGATGTGGAATGAGTGCCTGTCAGGGAGACGACGGATTTGACAGACGGAGAGGAGCATGTAGCATGCAGGGAAGGACTACAACTCGGTATTTCTTGACGGAAATCCAACATCTTGTGGTACACGTATTGCACACCCACAACATAGGCGATTCAGACCTAAGCTTCCCATCGAAGGCTTCATAATCCTTAGGTCGGTGGTTCAAGTCCACCCGTCGCCACAAAACCACAAGATATAGCAGGTTCCGAGTAGCGATGCCCCATATATTGTGGCGTCGCTCCTGTTTTACCTCAGAAATTCGCGAGTCCTTCGCTTATCGAGAAACTGTCTGACAACCCCAATAGTGCCTCATTGCCGCCCGCTCGTCACAACGAAAAGTATCCACCGACACCCCTGATTGTTACGGTTCCAACCGCGTGATATCCCCACCTTCGACCTTGTCGAAATCCTCATCGTAACTATACAATTGGCTCAATCCCTGCCGTTCCATCTGTGCGACTGTCAGGGCATCCTCAAAGTCGAGATTGTTTTGTTCGTAAATATCCAATGCCCGTAAATACATCCGCCGATGGGCTAACTTCAATCCTTGAATTGAAATAATTGGGTAGAGCCGTGCCCGGATGTCGCTGCGAGACTGATTGTAGAGCCGTTTGGAAGACAAGATAAACACAATCTCGGCAATAACTGACTCCGAAGTGATCAGCGCCACCTCTCCCCTGTTGGCCCGCTCCAACAATTCTTTGCAGCGCTGCGCTTTTACCGGATCATCGCCGGTCAGAAAGCGGATGAAAACATTGGTATCGACAAACTGCATAGTCAACGATTGCTCCGACCAATGTACTTGGCTTCGCGTTCTTCTCTGGCAATACGATCGACTTCTGCGAAATCCTCTGGCGTGCTCAGTGGCTTCACAGAACCGAATGCTTCATCCAAACTCATAGGCAGCGGCTCTATCACAACCTTGCCATCGACAATCCTAAAGACGAGTTTGTCAGCCGTATCCACGCCGAGGACACGTCGAACCGCAGCCGGAATGGTCACCTGTCCTTTGCTCGTAATTGTACTTATGTATTCGCGGTGTTGAGCCATCAGCAAGTCCTCGATAGAAAGCATTGATTTCATATATATCAAGGATAAAAAATATATCCTTACTTGTCAACAGCTCCTTACTCGCTAGTATGATTTCTGCGCATTGACACGAGACAGCATTATGGGTAAGTATGCAAGGTAGCCTCAAAGGTCCGTCTATCGTGCCTTCGTGTGTTGAAAAAGGAGACCAGAAATGCCTGAAACAACGACTATTGATCAAGTTGACCATGACCGGACAGATGCAATCTGCTTAGGTGAAGAGCAAGTGATGAGCAACGTCAGTCGGCGCGACTTCCTGGCCGGTACCAGCAAGCTTGTACTGGGCGGGGCGCTGGCCGCCACCGGTGTCAGGTCGACGACTGCCCAAGCCGCCGTCCCGACCGAACGTGACGGTCCCCTTGGGACACGACCCAACATTCTCCTGATCATCAACGACCAGGAACGGTACCCGCAACACTGGCCGGCCGATTGGGCGGCAGACAACTTACCGGCCCACACCCAGTTGGCCGACAACGGACTCACCTTCCGCCATGCATTTTGTAATACCGCCATGTGCTCACCCAGTCGCGCCACACTCTTCACCGGCCTGCATCCGGCTCAGCATACCGTCACACGCACACTTACCGGCGAGTGTACGACCTGCGTCGAAAATACGCCGGTTGAACCGACGCTCCCCCCCGGGATTCAGACAATGGGCCATATGCTCGGCTCAGCGGGCTACAACGTGGTGCTCAAGGGCAAGTGGCATATGACCATGACTGAGGATTATGAATTGCCGTCCTCTGAGAACGTGGCCAGCTACGGCTTCAACGACTGGGTACCGACTTCCGTGGCCGATGATACCAATCCGGACAATTTTGGCGGCGGCTGCGCCGATTGGGACGCAACCACCACCGAGCAGGCAATCAACTTCCTGCAAACGCAGTCGGCGGCAACCACCGCCGAGCAACCATTCACGCTGATCGTCGGCTTGGGCAATCCTCACGACGTTCTCTCCTACCCCAACAGTTGGAATCAACCCAATCCTGTCAGCGATGACCCATCGTGCGACAATTATGCTGATTTCGACTTCGACCTGGGCATCTCCGTGCCCGAAACAGCCTACACCGACCAATTGCTGAGAAAACCCACCTGCCAGCGTCAAGCTCTGGACCTGATGGCGGCCTCACTCGGCACCTTGGTTTCGGAGGGGGAACAGAAAAATTACGTCAATTTTTACGCCGGATTGATCAAACAGGTCGATGCGCAGATCGGGCAGATTATGGATGCCGTGCCCGAGGATATCTACGACAACACCATCATCATCTTTGCGTCGGATCACGGCGAGATGGGGCTGGCCCACGGCGGCTTGCGCCAGAAGGTGTTTGTTATGTATGAGGAGGCTGTGAACGTTCCGCTGATCATCCACAATCCCATTCTCTTTCCTACTGGCCAAACCACCAACGCCTACGCATCGCTCATCGATCTCATGCCGACGCTGGCGACGCTGGCCCAAGTCCCGGATCCGGAAGAGTGGGTCTTTTTCGGAACTGATTTGTCACCCTTGCTGACGGCGCCGGATGAACCGGTGCAAAATGAGATTCTTTTCACGTTCGACGATACGTATGCTGCAGCGCCCTGTGGCCCGTTCCTCAATCCGGTTACCGGCCAGGAGGTTCCTGCTCCGCCCAAGAACATCCGTGCCATCTTCACCCAGGATCCTGACGGTGAGTGGAAGTACGCCCGGTACTTCGAACCCTGTGAAGAGGGTGAGCTTTGTGAGATAGAGGAACAGTACGAAATGTATCATCTGTATGACGGGGACGGCAATGCCGTTGACCCCATTGAGGAAGATAACTTGGCCCACCCCGAAAGCGTGAAGGGCAATACAGAACCCATTAAGGCCAAGCGTGCCCAACTCGCCGCACGGCTCGCAGTCCTGGAGCAAGAGCGGCTGCAGCCCCTTTCGGGCGGCGGCTTTGGCGGCAAGAGTTACCTGCCATTGATTCAGAGCTAGAAACATGACGATTCGACGCACTTGTCGAGCTGCGTCGAATCGTCATGAACAAGTCGTGACTTACGACGTGCCTCGTCCTCCGCTCTACTGCCTGCTCTACTGCCAAGTTTGCTATCGTACAGAGCAAAACCATCCGAATCCTGAACAAAGGGAAAAGTATGTCAGATCAGACGGAAGTCGAAGCCAGCGTCGTCATTCCCGGTCCACAGGGCAACACCATCTTGAAGAACATCCTGCTGCATCGAAATGACGATAGTGTTCGGCAGATGGTGCATTTGCAGCAAACCTACGGCGATCTGGTTCATATTCAGTTCAGCCGCTGTCGGAGCAGCCTGCCGTACGCCGAAGTCTGTACGAAGAGGTCGACCGGGTGCTCGGGGATCGCCCCCCGACAGCGGCTGATTTCGCCAATTTGCCCTTTACGCTGGCGACATTTGAAGAAACGCTGCGACTCTATCCGTCATTGGCGAACATCGTGCGCACCCTGCTGGCAGATGACAGCCTGAGCGGGTATACCGTGCCGGCGGGCAGCAATGTGGTGATCAACACCTACACGGTGCACCGCCATCCCGATTTTTGGGAGAACCCGGAAGGCTTTGATCCGACCCGCTTCTTGCCGGAGCAGAGCAAGGTTCGCAACCGGTTTGCCTATATTCCCTTTAGCCGCGGTCCCCGCTTCTGTATCGGCGAATCCTTTGCCAAGATGGAAGCAGTCTTCGTGCTGGCCATGGTGACGCAGCGCTTTGATGTGAATCTGGTGGCAGGGCAGCACATTGATATGCGCAACTTAGGCACATTGCGCCCGACCCCTGGGGTTAACGTGGTGCTCGCACCACGCGGGATGAGCGAGCTTTCGTAGCGAATAAATGGATCTGCATAGATTTGGGAGACAACCATGACCCAGCTTCATCGTCGCCGGTTTCTTGCCGGCGCGGCCGCGCTGAGCGCAGCGACCGCAGCTGCGCTCAGCACGCTGGACAACGCGCAGGCCGGTGACCCCAGTTTCATGAACAACGTGCCGGACCCCCTCTTGGGGGATGACGAGTTGCCGACCTTTAAGTTTGCCCTCGAGCAATCTGAGGGCAAAGTGATCGGCAACAATTTTGGCAAAGAAGCCACCGTCGAACAGCTGCCAATCTCCAAGGGGCTTGCCGGGGTCTCGATGCAGTTGGAACCTGGCGCCATGCGTGAGCTTCACTGGCACGCCACCGCGGCGGAATGGGGATTTGTTCTGGAGGGCAGGGTCCGGACCACGGTGATTGATCCGGACGGCAGTGCGGAAACCAACGATTTTGAGCCGGGCGATGTCTGGTACTTCCCGCGCGGCTACGGTCACATGCTTGAATGCCTGGGCGACAAACCAACCCACTTCATCCTGATCTTTGACAACGGCTATTTTTCCGAGTTTGGGACCTTCAGCATTACCGATTGGTTGTCACTTGTGCCGAACGAGGTACTGGCCAAGAACTTGGGCATTCCGGAAGCTGAGTTCGAAGATTTTCCCGATGGCGAAGTCTACTTTGCCATGGGAGACCTCCCGCCTGAGGATCAGACCGCGCCGCTCCAGGGCTGGAAGGAACCGGCTCTGACCCACAAATATGAGCTACTGAAACAGGAACCGCATGCGGTCTATTCCGGCGGCAGGGAATGGCTGGTTGACCGCGCGAACTTCCCGGTCTCAACGACCATGACCGGGGTAATCCTGGAGATTGAACCGGGCGGTTTGCGCGAATTGCACTGGCATCCAAATGCTGACGAATGGCAATATCTGATCAGCGGCACAATCAGCGTCACGCTCTTCGGCTCCAAAGGCCGTTTTCGAACCGAGATGCTGGAGCAAGGCGATGTCGGCTATATTCCCCAGGGGTATGGCCATTCGATTGAAAACATCGGGGACGAAACTTGTCGCATTTTGATTGGCTTCAACTCGGGCAACTACCAGTCGATTGATCTGTCGCAATGGCTCGCCGGCAATCCTGCAAACGTGTTGGCGAAAAACTTCAGCCAACCGGCGAGCCTGTTCGAAAGCTTCCCGCGCCAGCGTGTCTTCATCGCGCCTGAGGATGGGCCGGGCCAACCCGACAATGAGCAGAGCTAAAATCGAAACGGGCGCTGTGAAAGCCAAGCATGGGCGCACCTGAACTGTAAGCACAGTCAACCATTAGTTTCGGACTTGGCTGACAGTCACTGGCTGATCGATTCCTTGTCGGCACGTCGACGTTGTGCCAGTGACTGTCAGCCCAAGCTAATTCGTGAACTCGTGCGCATCCTCGGCAATGCCCCTTGATCCACCATGGCCTGGGCGAAGCGAGCCATGTCCGTAGCGCTGGCCATCAGGTTATTGATGGCCCCGAATGGACGATGATAGGGGAATTGTCCCCTTCTGGCCGGATGTGGCCAAAACATATTGTGGGTCCGGTGTTGGCAGCCATAAGTAAATCGAGACATGCGCCCCGCAACGGACTGGTGCATTTCATTGGTACGTGACTGGGTTCAACCGTAGCGGCCGGCGCCCCCTAGACCCTCACTGAGCCACGGAATCCCCGTGCAGCATAGTAGGATTGAGCGCCGTTCTGGTAGACGAAAACAGTGTCATAGCGGCGATCGCCAAAGAGAGCGCCGCCGAGCTTCCGAATCTCGGCAGGAGTTTGCAGCCAGCTCGACGTCTTCGTATCGAAATCGCCCAATTCCTGTAACGCTCGGTATTGGTCTGGAGTCAGAAGCTCGACGCCCATGGCCGTGGCCATATCGATCGCGTTGTGTTCCGGTCGGGGCTCTTTCCTTGACTCCAGCCCGGCGCGGTCGTAACAAATGCTTCGGCGGCCTTTGGGACTTTCCGCGGCACAGTCACAAAAAATGTAGAAGCCCGTCTCTTCGTCACGACCCACCACATCCGGTTCCCCGCCGGTACGTTCCATTTCATGGAGCGACCACACGGTTTCAGGATTCGCGGCCAGCCGTGTCTGCACGCTCGCCCAGTCTAGACCTGCATGGCGGTTCATATTGTTCTCAAACCGGGTCTTCAATGCGCTGAGCAGACCATCGCGCTGTTCTGCTGACAACTCTTGTTTTGTAGCCATCTGTATCCCTTCGTCAGAATTCCAGACCCATCCAACCTGCACAGGGCCACAATGGTCGAGTTCATCCGCTGAACGATTCCAGCGCCGGCAAAATCGAACGCGGATGGGGCGGATTACGGCTGCCCGTGTTTCGCGCAGAGCCGCCCCATCCGCGTTCTATCTGGCGATGGAATGACCAGCGATGACGATTCTGATCATCGCCAATGAGTGCGGGCTTGTCAACTCCGACCTGCTGACCGGCCTCTTATTCTGGCGTGACGAAGAGCCAACGGTCGCTAATTTGGCCGTCTTCGATGCCAAGCACGGCGAGATAAGGTGAACTCACCGGTTCCCCTTCATCGCCCTCCGCGGCGCCTTCCGGCACCATCCACATGCGATTGGTGATATAGGCTTTGCCATCCCTAATCGCCAATTCGTCAATCAGGAAGTAGGCGCCAGGAGCGTCCGCGCGGAACTCTTCAAGAAACGCCCTCATGCCCGCACGATCGGCTTCGGGCTTGTTGTGGCTAACGAAGTCTTCAGAGACGATCTCGTCGAAATCGTCCAAGTCGCCGTTCACCGTATCCCAGAGGCGCATATAGCGAGCAACCAGCGCCTCATTGGCCATTGTTTCCCCTATCGCATCCAGCTTGACACGTGACGCATCGGACATGCTCCATACCTCTGCTTCAATCAAGCCGTCGCGTACCACGCTGAGACCATACAGCTCGAGGGGAAAGAGGCCATACTCCGCCATCGGGCCCTCTGCGTCCAAGCGCACTCGATAGGTGACAGTGTTGTCATTGACCT
This sequence comes from uncultured Chloroflexia bacterium, assembly GCA_963749845.1. GTDB lineage: Bacteria > Chloroflexota > Anaerolineae > Caldilineales > Caldilineaceae > JAGRCP01. The sequence continues at coordinate 7,242 of CAVVOJ010000001.1, forward strand.
GAACATCATCAAACGTCCAGTGCGCGTTGATCGACACCATGTCTTCCATGATGCCCCGAAACGCCTCCTTGCCAATCTGCGCTGGCTCCTCACCCTCGATTGTTGGCAGAACAACACCGACAATATCTTCAGCAACGAGCGCCATGCCACCGTCGATGTCGCCGGCATTGAAGGCGTCATAGGCCGCCTGATAGACGGTCGCCGGGTTCGTCTCCTGTGCGACGACGGCCGAGCCGGTCAGCAAGACAAGTCCTACCATGAGCAACACCGCAAAACCGCCGAACCTCAAGGTCTTCATCACAGCACGTTCCTTTCTTTATGAACAAAAAAGTCACCCTCCCGATCAAGCAACTTCGCTTGCGCTCACAAGGATAGAGATCGTGTAACGACAAAATGTCCACAAAAACCACTTCTTCAGCTTCTTGACTGTTTCCCCAATGCAACGGATACTTCCACTGAGTATTCTGCCTTGCTCCGACAACCGATTCACGAGAAACTACCTGACATGACGCATCACCTACCGTCCGATCTACCCGTGATCGGTTGGCGCGAATGGGTCGGCCTGCCGGACATGGGGATCAAAGCGATCAAGGTCAAGGTCGATACCGGCGCCCGTTCCTCCTCACTGCATGCCTTTGACATGCAGAAGTTTAGCCGCGACGGCGTGAGCTGGGTGCGCTTTCAGATTCACCCGGTGCAACGCAGCAGCGATCAGGCTGTAACGGTGGAGGCTCCTGTCTTTGCCTTCCGCTCCGTGCGCAGTTCGAGCGGCAAGGCCGCAGTCCGCCCCGTCATCATCACCCGTGTGCTCTTGCTCGGCGTCGCCTGGCCCATTGAACTGACGCTCGCCAATCGCGATGAGATGGGCTTTCGCATGCTGCTCGGCCGCCAGGCTTGCCGGCGACGCTTTCTTGTCGATGCCGGCAAGTCCTACTACGGCGGCCGGCCGAAACGTCCAAAGATAACAACGGTGAAGTAACCTTGCCTCACATCGACCCACACGCTGACGAAAGGAACACCGATGAAACTTGCCGTACTCTCCTGTAGCCCGAAAGCCTACAGCACGCGCCGGCTGCGCGAAGCTGCAGAGCAGCGTGGGCACATGGTCAAGGTCCTGAACACGACCAAGTTTGCCATTGACCTCGAAGAGGGCGCGCCGGATCTCTACTTCCGCCAGAAACGGCTCTCTCACTATGATGCCGTGCTGCCCAGAATCGGCGCCTCGATCACCTACTATGGTACGGCCGTTGTGCGCCAGTTCGAGCAGATGGATGTCTTCTGCGCCAATTCGTCAGCCGGCATCAGTAACTCGCGCGATAAGCTGCGTAGCCTCCAGATTCTCAGCCGCCACCATATCGGCATCCCCAAGACGACTTTTGTCCGCGACAAGCGCGATGTGTTGCCGGCCATCGAGCGGGTCGGCGGCGCGCCGGTAATCATTAAGCTGTTGGAGGGGACCCAGGGGATCGGCGTCTTGCTGGCCGAGACTGTCGAGTCCGCCGAGGCCATCATTGAGCTGCTGCAAAGCCAGAAGCAGAATGTGCTGGTCCAGAAGTTTGTGGCAGAGAGCAAGGGGCGCGATATTCGCGCCTTCGTGGTCGGCGACCAGGTGGTCGGCGCCATGCGACGGGTGGCCCAGGGCCAGGAGTTTCGCAGTAATGTTCACCGTGGCGGCCTGACCGAGCCTGTCACGCTCAACGAGGAGTACCGCGAGACCGCGGTGCGTGCGGCGCAGATCATGGGTTTGCGCGTTGCGGGCGTTGATCTGCTGGAAGGCAGGGACGGCCCCCAGGTTGTGGAGGTAAATTCCTCGCCGGGACTGGAGGGCATCGAAGGCTGCACGCAGCTGGATATTGCCGGTTCCATCATCGACTATATCGCGGCGCAGGTCGACTTTCCCGAGATCGACCTGCGCCAGCGGCTGACGGTGAGTCGCGGCTATGGCGTGGCGGAGATCCACATTCCCAAAGGCTCCCGATTCGTCGGCCAGTCGATCAACGAATCGGGGCTGCGGGAAAAGGATATCAACGTGCTTACGCTCTATCGAGCGACCTCCGTGATCCCAAACCCGCGCGCGCAACGAGTGCTGGAAGCCGGCGATCGGCTCCTCTGTTTTGGCAAGCTCGAGCTGATGCGTGAGTTGATCCCTACCAAGGCCCGGCGCCGCCGGCGCCCGCCAGTGCGCTCTCTGCCCGACCTGCCCGTGGCCGACGAGGTCCTGCGCGAATCATAGCGCTACGACCGCAAATGAATGGAACTCGGATAGACCGGAATGAGGCGGATTTGCGCTGATTTTTCTGCAGTTTTCCGCGCTGAGTCGCCTCATCCGCGTTCTATCTAATGGTTGTCATAGCGAAGGGCAGAAATGACCGTGAGCAAACCGCGTATCCGCAAGCCGATTGACGACTGGTTTGGCGAAGAACTTCACGCCGGCAAATCGCACAATGTGATGCTCAACGTGAGCGAAAGCTACAGCAGCATGACGGTGCGCATTCCGCTCTGCATTCGCCGCGCCGTCGAAGAGGGACCGGTCGTCTTTATCACGGCCGCGCTGCATGGTGACGAGATCAACGGAACCGGGGCCGTGCGCCAGCTGATCCGCGACCCGAACTTCACCTTGCTGCGCGGCTCTGTCATCCTCGTGCCGGTATTGAATCTCCTCGCCTTTGATCGCCATTCTCGCTACCTGCCCGATCGTCGCGATCTGAATCGTTCCTTTCCCGGCTCGGCCACCGGCAGCCTGGCCAGCCGCATGGCGCGCGTCATCTTCGATGAAATCGTTACGCGGTCTGACTTCGGCATCGATCTGCACACGGCATCGGTCCGCCGCACCAACTACCCCAATGTCCGGGGGGATCTGGCCAATCCCGAGGTCAGCCGGTTGGCCGCCTCATTTGGCGCCGATATCATTATGGACCGCAAAGGATCGGTCGGAACGTTGCGGCGAGAAGCGTGCAAGGCCGGCTGCCCGACGATCATCATGGAAGGCGGTGAAGTCTGGAAGGTGGAGCCGGTCATCGTCGAATCTGCCACGCGCGGGATCAAGAATGTGCTGCGCAGTCTGGAGATGCTCGACGGGCCGGTAGAGCGCCCGGCGTTTCAGATCATCGTCAAGAAATCGAAGTGGATCCGAGCCGAGCGTGGCGGATTCATGCGCTTTCATATCAGACCCGGCGACATCATTGAGCAGGACCAACCGATTGCAACCAACACAACCTTGCTCGGCGAGGAACATAGCGTGCTCTACGCGCCGTTTGACGCCGTAGTCATCGGCATGACCAGTCTGCCCACGGTCAGCCCCGGCGAGCCAGTCTGCAATCTGGGCAAGTTGCCCAAGGGATCCACGCCGGCCGACTTGAGACGACTCCGCGCGGAGGAAGGCGGCCTGGAGCACCGTCTGTCCGAAGAACTAGCCTCCAACATCCTCGTGGTCGACCCCGATCTGCCCAAGGAGTAGGCCGGCCGTACCGACGCAAGTCGCCGAAATGCTGGTATGACCAGTTGGCTTCCTCCCGGCCCTAATGTTGGGTCTCTCCTTACCCGCAAGCCGGCGCGTCTGAGACCGAACGCTTGGGTTTCCATCGCCCTGTCGCTGGACGTGCTGCGCCAGGCGCTGCCCGAGTGCGCGAGCAGGAGGACGGGAACGCGTAGAAGCACGACCTCGAAGCCCGACTTTTCCCAAAAAGTTGGGCTTCTTTGGTGCACAACAACTGACGCCTTGATCTGTTGAGCTACTTACGTCACCATGTACTGAGTCTTCCGCCAATCTTGAATTGACGACTCGTCTGCCCGTGGCGGAATCTAAATGCATCGGTACTGGCCCTGGCACGCCCAACGCTTCACCATTCTCGAGTGAGCGTTCTTCATTCATGGTAAAGACGAACCCTCCCCCGAATCACCACATCTGGTGATGACGTCTCACCACATTTCCCGCTACGCTCCTTTTGAGCGCAGGAACGATTGAAACGGCGCACTGCTTCCCATCACGTAGGGATGCGCCGAAGTCCAAATCAGATCGATCAGGAGAAGAGGAAATGACAAACAAAATCGCAGATGTGTCCCAACGTCAGGCTGCACTGGTCGCGGGGATCTCGCTGATACTCATGGCAATCAGTGCAGGGTTCGCGTACGGGTTTGTGTTCAACAGTCTTGTTGTCCCTGGAGACGCGGCAGCCACAACCGCGAACCTGGCGGCTTCCGAGGTCCTATTCCGTATCGGAATCTTTGGTTGGTTGTTCATCCTCATCCTGGATGTAATCGTGGCCTGGGCATTCTATATCTTTCTCCGGGAGGCGAACCAGAGCCTCTCGTTGCTGACAGCATGGCTGCGATTGAGCTATGCTGCGCTATTGGGCGCCGGCTTACTCAGCCTGGTGATTGTTCTCCTACTCGTAGGAAACGCTGACTACCTGAGCGTATTTGATGCCGATCAGGTGTCGGCCTTGGTTATGCTCTTTCTCGATGCGTTTGAGGGCATTTGGAGCATCGGACTCGTCGTCTTTGGGTGCCATCTCTTGCTGCTTGGCTATCTGGTTCTTCAGGCAGACTACGTACCCGGCATTTTGGGCTTTCTGCTGATCGTTGCGGCCGCCGGCTACCTGATCGTTCACCTCGCCGATTTGCTGCTGCCGACCTATGCGACCTACACGGCAATGTTCGAACTGGTCTTCACATTGCCGATGATTGTCGGTGAGGTAGGGTTCGGCGTATGGCTGCTGATCAAGGGCGGTAGGGAGTCAGGAAAAGAGTCATAGAGGTTCGTAACGGTCCACAAATCGTCTGCGGCACCATGCATGCGGCAGAATATCACGGTAAGGAGATAGAATATGACAACCCTAGTAGTGGGTGCAAGCGGCGCGACGGGACGACTGCTGGTGCAGCAACTGCTTGACCGCGGAGAGACGGTCAGGATCATTGTCCGCTCGATGGACAACTTGCCTGAAGCGCTCATGAAGCATAAGAACCTGACCATCATCCAGGCAAGCGTGCTGGATCTGAACGACGCGGAGATGGCCCACCATGTCGCTGGGTGTGACGCCGTAGCTTCATGTTTGGGACACAACATGAGCTTCAAGGGTATGTACGGCCAGCCCCGTAAACTGGTCACCGATACCACGCGCCGCTTGTGCGGCGCGATCAGGGCCAACCATCCCGAAAAGCCGGTCAAATTCGTGCTCATGAACACGGCGGGCAACAGCAACCGCGATCTTGACGAGCCGATCTCCTTTGGCCAGCAGAGCATCATCGGCGCGCTGCGTCTCTTCCTTCCTCCCCATGCAGACAACGAGCAGGCGGCGGATTATCTGCGCACCGAAATCGGCCAAAACGACGATACCATCGAGTGGGCCGCGGTGCGCCCGGACAATCTGATCGATGAAAACGAGGTCACGGCTTACGAAGTCCACGCATCACCGATTCGCAGCGCCATCTTCGACCCGGGCGTGACCAGCCGCATCAACGTGGGTCACTTCATGGCCGATCTCATCACCGATGCCGAGATCTGGGACACGTGGAAGGGCCAAATGCCGGTGATCTACAACAAGGTCCCATAACCGGCCGCGTCAATTGCTGCGAGGGTCACGTGCGGTCGAGCGGAACACTCACCCTCCTAGTGCCGAATAAATCCATGCGGGGCTGGTCGAGTGTCTAGATCAGCCGAAATGGTTGGCAAGGTCTGCGGCGATGAAGTCAGCCCACGTTTGGCCTTGATCGCTTTGTTCGTAGCGCTGAAAGCTTTCGGTCAGAAAGTGGCTCAACTGCTCCACGTTGACCGCTTGGGGCAGCAACTCATTCAGACCGTGTTTGATGGCATACTCAGCATACCATGCCGGCCACTCCTGATCATAGACATCGTTGAGGACGGTTTGCTCATAGGTGTGATGGGCCCCTCCGGCTTGCGACAGCAGGTGCGACACCTTTTCTTGATTCATTTTCTCGTCCCTTAAAACCACAGATTTCATCTAGCACGTCGTTACGACAATCCATAAGCAGGCAGGAGCGCGCCGTGAATCGGCGCTGCCGCATCGGAGGCCAGGAAGCTGATCACCTGGGCAATTGCCTCTGGCGTGACCCACTTGTCATAGTTGGCGTTGGGCATGGCCTGGCGATTTTGCGGCGTGTCGATGGTGCCCGGCAAGACCGCATTGATGTTGATGCCCTCTGCCCTATAGGCGGCGGCCATGCTTTCTGTGATGCGAGCCACTGCGCTTTTCGATGCGCTGTAGGCCACCTCATTCGCGCCGCTGACCTGGGCCGAACGTGCGGCAGTATTGATGATCTTCCCCTGCCCCTGCGCCAGCATCGCCGGAATCACCGCGCGGTTGATGATGAAGGTGGCGCGTGCATTGAGATCGAGCATAGAGTCCCAGGTCTCCAGCGATGTCTCGTGGGGCGGCGAACCGGCGCTGTATCCACCCACGGTGTTAACGAGCACATCAATACGGCCAAAACGAGCGAGCGTATCTGCAACAAATCTTTCTACCTGTTCCACCTGGGTCACATCAACTGCCGTGGCAAAGTAGACATCGTCCGAGCCTGCCAGTTCTGGAAACAGCCGCGGCAACTTGTCTTTGGCGCGATCGGGCAAGGCCAATCTTGCGCCGGCAGCGGCAAAGAGGCGCGTCACCGCACGACCCAAGTTGCCCGTCGCGCCGTTCACCATCACAATCTGGTTGGCAAAGGTTTGCATGTACTGATCCTTTACAGCGGACTCATCTGGTGATTTCGATATGGAGACCCTACCCGTCCAATCGACGGCGGTCTCCAGTACTAGAAACTCCTGATTTCAATCAAAAGGTACCACAACTTCAGGCGGGCAGGTAGGAGAGAAAGCTGTCGGCGGCCATGACGGCGTCGGCCCGGTGCTGCTTGCTCACCTTGATGCTCGGCGGGACCAGATGGGTCTCCCAGGCCTGGGCCAGCGCAACGGCTGCCTCGTGACGGGCCAGGCGACCGTCGACGTAGGCGCCCACGATGGTCTCACCATGGCGGGCCAGAAAATGCTGATCGAACAGACTTTCCACCCAGATCTCATTCTCAGCGGCGAAGGCCTTGTAGGCGTTGTGAAGCCGGCTGCTGCTGCTGTCTGTCTTCTCACTTCTGGTCATGGCGTCAATCAGGCGGGCGACGGAATCGGCAAAGGTCGTGGTGATGGTCGTGGCGTTCAACATGATCTGTCTCCTTGTGCGCTTGGCGCTCTCTGTTTGCTTTGTTGATGCCAGTCTAGTGGGCGAGCGTCGCGACTTCGTCGCGGCGTCTTTACATCGTGTGGGCGGCAATGTGTAGGGGCCCAAATTCAACCGCAACAAAAAGCGAGTCCGCCGAATAGAATTTCGGCAGACTCGCTTGATCAAAGAGATGACGTGATCCGCGCCCAACGCATGCATAAAGTCGAGCTTGTCCGCACCGTCCACGCCGGTCACTTCGGCCCCAGACAGTTTGGCAAGCTGCACCGCAAACGAACCGGCGCTGCCGCCCGCACCATTGATCAACACCCGCTGGCCTGGCTGCACCTGCCCCGTCTCGCGGATGCCCTGCAGGGCAATCACCCCGGCTTGGGGAATTGCGGCTGCTTGCTCGAAGGTCAAGGCAGCCGGTTTTCGTATCATCGTTGCGCCGCCCGTGCAGACATACTCGGCGAAACCGCCATGGTAGCCCGGAATCTCCCCGAAAATTTCATCGCCCGGTTGAAACTCTGTGATGTTCTTGCCAACGGACACGACATGCCCGGCGATGTCCGACCCGAGGATCGGGTAGCGCGGCTGCCGCAGCCCGGCCATGCGCACATAGAGCGGTTTGCCGACCAGATTTTCCCGATCCGAGCCGTTGATCGACACGGCATGCACCTTGATCAGCAGCTGATCATCGGTCGGGGTCGGCTGTTCGACCTCTTCAAGGGTCAAGACATCAGGTGTGCCGTAGCGGTAATAGGTAATGGCTTTCACGGCGGGTTCCCTGGTGGGCACAGTCGGTCGGATATTGGCGGAGAAATCAGCGTGGGCGTGACAACGGCTGTCACAGAGTCTGCCTGATCGACCGCCTACTGTCAAACGGTCTATTGAGCCTGTCTTTCCTACGCACATCTGTAACAGTTCTGTCTCTCACCTTGAATAGAACGCAGAAGACTTGATCAACTTCACGTCATGACTGTAAAATTGACGTTGTGGTCAGGAGTCGATTTCCAGACGACCCCTCACTTACCACCTGCAACCTTTGATTAGGAGAAAAATCATGAATCTCAGCCCCAAAATGATCTCCGGCATAAATGAGCAAATTGGGCACGAATTCCAGGCTAAATTGCAGTATCTGAGTATTGCTGCCTACTTCGACGCCGAAGATCTACCGCAACTGGCGCAGTTTTTCTACCGACAAGCAGATGAAGAAGACACGCATGCAATGAAGTTTGTCCACTATCTGGTGGATGCTGATTGCCAGGTCAAGATACCAGCCATAGATCAACCAAAGTTCGATTTTCAGGCAGCTGCGGAAACGGCAGATCTCGCTTTGGCGTGGGAACAAACCGTAACCGGCCAAATCAACCAACTGATGACGATGGCCATGGCCGAAGAAGATCACGCTACCCAGGAGTTTTTGCGTTGGTTCGTCAGCGAACAAGTGGAAGAAGAATCCACGATGCGCACCCTCCAGCGGACGTTCCAACGAGCTGGTGATAACCTCTTGTGGGTGGAAGACTTCTTGGCCCGCAATCCACTAGGACAACCAACAGAAGCCGCCGCTACACCCGCCTGATTCTGTAGCGCATATTGTTTATTCTGACCAAAGAATGCCCTGGTGAAACACAGGACTGAGTCTGAAACGAAGCTCGGCTTCATGGGCGCATGGTCCATGGCCGTTGGCGGGATGATCGGTGGTGGAATTTTCTCCACACTCGGTGTCGTTGTTGGTATTGCCGGTCCCTGGGCATGGCTTAGTTTTGCGTCTGCGGGCCTTGTCGCGCTCGCTGCAGGCTATAGCTACGTCAAATTGGCTGTTTACTATAATGAAGGGGCGGAGCCTTTACCTTTCTGCGTAAGATCAATGCCAGAGGCTTTGCCGGTAGCCTCTCTTGGGTGCTCATCGTCGGCTACGTGCTCACCAACGCAGTGTATGCTTTCACCTTCGGACAATACCTTGGGCACGTCGTTGGTCTGGGTCCGTGGTTTCCACGCGCGGCTGCGGTGGGCATTATGGCCGTCTTCATCACCCTGAACTTGCGCGGCGTCGCTGAGGCTGGCGGTGTCGAGATTTTTCTTGTCTGGTTCAAGCTGGTTGTCCTTCTAGGACTTGCCGGTTGGGGGCTGGCGCTGTGGCAGCCAGCGAAGCTTTCACAAGGTGTACCGCAAGCTGGAATCGGTGCGGCATTGTTTGGTGCAGCATCCATTTTTATGGCCTATGAAGGGTTCCAATTGCTGACCTATGAACCAAGATCATCGCCAGGCGCTCAGTCGCTCCAACCGAGCGCCTGCACTTCGGCGACGAGTCTCGTCACCGTCTCGTTCGGATCAAAGACGGTGCTCCGCGCCAGTGCCGCCTCGACGACCTCTGCCGGCACCGCCGCGGCGGCGAGGGGGAGACTCACCGCATCCTCGAACCAACGGCTCGCTGCGCAGAGTGAATCATGCTTGAGCATGCCGTACAGCTCCCAGGCGCGCACCGGATCGTCTCCATCAGCGAGTAGAATCAGAGCTGAACTCAGTGCAGTGGCGAGGCTCCAGGGGTCCCGCACCTGGGCACAGAGACGCAGCGCTTGGTAGCTGTGGGCGCGGGCTTGCCGATCCTGCCCGTTCTCGCGCTGGGCGCGGGCCAGGATCGCATGGGCACGGGCGCCATCCATGGTCGCGCCCGTCAACTCAGTCATGGCAACAGCCTGACGCAGTGTCTCCAACGCGTGCGCTAGATCGCCCAAAGTGAAAGCCGCCCACCCTTCAAACCCCAAAGCAACTCCCAAGACCAACTGATCGTTCAGCGTCGTGGCCAGGTCGAGCGCGCGCTGGGCTTGAAGATGGGCATGCTGGTAAGCTCCCGTCATCAATTCGGCAGCACAAAGAAAGACGTACGCAATTGCTTCATCGCGCCGGGCGCCAATGCCGGCAAAAATGGCGATGCTCTCGTTGATCACCTGACGTGCGTTGACAACATCGCCCAGGTTCATGTACGTGTAACCAAGTCGGGAGAGGCAGGTAGCGGTCCCGATCGGATCCTCCAGCGTGCGAAAAGCAGCCAGACTTTCCAGACCAAGATTCAATCCGCTGATGAGCCGGCCGCGGTAGGAATCGATGTCGGCCAATAAAGATAGAGCGGAAGCCGTTCCCCGTACGTGACCCAATGCTCGATATGTACCCAGCGCTGCTTCCACGTGGGCACGCTGACCGGCGAAGTCGCCTTGGGTCAGACAGACATGTGCCAAGCCCATCTCGACCTCGGCAGCGAACCACTGCTCATCCAACTCACGGAATAGTGCTAGACTCTCTGCGTAAAGCTTCTGCGCGGCCAGTGGATCTTGACCTGCGGCTGCAGCGCCCAATTGCATCAGAATCAGTGCCCGGGCTGAGCGCCATTCAACGCCAGACAGGTGCGGCATCTCCAAGATGGCGCGACTCTGTTCGATCAGTTGGCTGACCAAGTTCGTTTGGCCCAACATCTGCGCAAAGCGCATCTGCCAAGCCAGGCTCCTGGCCAGATCGGCAATCCGTTCTGCCTGCGCCATTCCCCTGCTGGCCGCAGCAAACGCGGCGACACCCTCCTCTGCCAGGCCGCGCCACTGGAAGTAGAGTCCTAACCCATCCATCACGGCGGCCATCGCGGCAAGATTCTTTTGCTCTGCGGCCCATCGCCAGGCGCGACGTAGATTCTCCGCCTCGGCGTCCAACCGCACCAAATCACTCTGCATGCCCCTGCGCTTGAGGGCATCCTGGCGATTTTCCAGCAGGTCGAGGTAGAACGCGCTGATGGGCAGCGAGGGCAGCCTGCTCCACCACGGGCGATTCGGCCAGACGCAACGCGCCGTACTGGCGCAGCAGTTCATGGATGGCGTAACGGTCGAGCGCATGATCGTAGGCGATCAGCGAAGCACTGGTCAACACACGCAGATCACGTAAATCTGCACCTGTTACCGCCATCAACGCCTCGCGTGTAAAACTACCCCGAAAGACAGAACACAAAGCAAACATCTGCTGCGTCTGTTCATCCAATCGGGCCCAGGTTGCGTCAAAGACTGCTTCCATGCTCCGATGACGATCCGGCACATTGCGCAGGTCGGTCTCCAGGAAGCGCAGGCTCTTGCGGATCGCCGCCAGAATCTCGGGGGCCGGCATGGTTGCGATCCATGATGCGGCCAACTCAATTGCCAGTGGCATCCCCTCGACCAAGCGGCAGATCTTCACCGCAGCGGCCAATTCATCTCCAATGCAGTCATAGTCAGGACGCACGCGTCGAGCAGCCTGCTGGAATAGCGCAACAGCGGTCATATCGCCGGCCGCCGTCCCATCCGGCATCTTTCCATAGCCAAGACCCTGCAGTGGGAAAAGCTGTTCTGCCGGCAGCCGAAGTGGAATGCGTGACGTGACCAGCAGCTTGACTTGCGGGGCGTCGTGAATAAGCGCAGCAATAAAGTCTGCGCCATCCAACAGATGCTCAACATTGTCCATCACCAGGAGAAAGCGACGGCTGCGCAGGAAGTCGAGAAGCTGCTGGGCCGGTGTACGTGTCGTTCCGACGCCGCTACCCAGGGGAAACCCAACCGCGTGCGCGACGGCGGCAGGAATCTGCTCGAGATCGCCCAACGGCGCCAGGTCTGCAAACGCAACACCATCCGGGAAGCAGCTGGCTGATTTCTGCTCTCGAGCGACGGCCAGTGCCAGTCGGGTCTTGCCCATGCCTCCCGGCCCAAGAATCGTCACCAATTGCTTGCCCGGGTCTGTCATCCAAGCGGAGAGCCGATCGATCTCAGCCGCCCTACCGACCAGCGGTGTCGCCGGTCGCGGCAGCGCGGGCGGCATGCCATGGCGTTGCGAAGAAACGTCAGCTTCGCCCAGGCGATTTGAAACGTCCGGTGTAGGCGCCGGCTCGGCTCGATAACCATAACCGGCCGCACGCAGCAGCATCTCACGCTGCGTGGTAGCGCCCAATAGCTCGGCGATGCGCACCACCAGTTCCGGGTTGCCGGGGCGTGTGCCGTGGTTCAGCCAGCGCGTCACCGTGCTTGGACTGACACGCAATCGTTGGGCCAGCCACGACGCGGATCGATCCTGATCATGCAGCGCTTGGTTGAGTAGGCGAGAAAATTCAGGGTAGTAGGTCATGTGCAAAGATTTTTTGCAGCAAACGGTATAGATTGGCGCACCGCCTGCCAAAAACGCAGTGTATCCTCAAAATGAGTTACAGACAAAGCCGGCGATTGGGACCGGGTGCATACCATATTTTGGGGGCTGCTCCAGAGAAAGCGACCAGTCCGTTCATACACCGCCCCCCAAATGGGATGCACCCATTGGGACCGAAACCCGGCTCCATCCAACACAAAGGAGATCAGAAATGGCAACCATGACCATCACGGCTACTGCGAAGATTGAAAGCTCAAATCGCGCCTTTGAGAACGCAATGCGCCAGGGCGATGCCGCAGCCATAACGAGCAACTATACCCAAACCGCACGTATCCTGCCGCCCAACAGCCCGTTGATAACGGGCAAACCGGAGATTCAGGCCTACTGGCAGCAGGTAATCGAAATGGGCATTCAAGAGATCAACCTGGAGACCATGGATTTGGAAGTGCTTGGCGACACGGCATGGGAGGTCGGCCAAGCGGTGATGAAGGCGGGTGGCCAGGTAGTGGATCGAGTCAAATACATTATTGTCTGGAAAGAAGAGGATGGCCAGTGGCGCAAGCACCGCGGCACCTGGAATAGTAACATGCCCGCCTAACGCCATGATCGCTGCAAACACAACCGGTCGTTGCTTAACAGCACGTGAACGTCCTCGCATCAAGAACGAACATCAAGGAAGAGGGGATGCCCGATGTTGAACAGGTTCTTGGTGTCGGATCATCCAACACTTGATGCCGGGCAGAACGGAGGTGGCGGCTGTCGTCCGGAGGGTTTAGGGAAAACCAGAAACCAGAAAGATGCGCTTGACGGGCGTCAGCCGTCCGCAGTACGCTTCACGTATATTACCCCGAAACGTTCACAGCAGAATAGCCAGCAACATCTATGGAGGAAATGATGACCCTGCATCACGACGTCGAATACCGGCTCAACGTCAAAACACCCATGCGCGACGGCGTGGAATTGGCGGCAGATCTCTACCTGCCGCGCGCCGATGGCCCCTTTCCCACGGTGCTCATGCGTACAGCGTTTGATCGGGCGGCGGAGCGCGGCAAAGGACGTTTTCTGGCCAGCCAGGGCTATGCGTGCGTGGTCCAGAATTTTCGTGGGCGCTATGGTTCAGATGGCGTCAGCGAGCCCTTTCATTGTGAAGGAGAGGACGGCTATGACACATTGGCGTGGATTGGTCGTCAGCCATGGAGCAACGGCAAGGTGGGCATGGCGGGCGGCTCCTACATGGGGATGGTTCAATGGTACACCTCGACGCTGGGCAGCGAATACCTGACATGTATGGTCCCGCGCATCGCCGCCTGTGACCATGTTGCCGACATGCTGGCCCCGGGCGGCGCGTTTCAACTCACCTGGTCGATGATGGTCGCCCAGTACGGCATCATCACCGGACGTACGCTGGAGACGCCGGTGTACAACAGTTGGACCGAGGGCTTCCGACACTTGCCACTGATCGATTGGGCGGAACAGGTGGGCTACGATCTGCCCTACTGGAAGGACTGGATTCAGCGTCCGCTGGACGACGAGTACTGGACAAGCCTCAACGTCGACGGTAGTTGGCAGAATATCACCGCGCCAGCCTTCATCATGAACGGCTGGTACGATGTCCACGCGGCCAGCGCGTTCGTCCACTTCAACGGCATGCGTCACCACGGCGGCTCGCCGGAAGCTCGCCAGAGCAAGCTCATTATGGGGCCCTGGCTTCACGGTTCAACCGTAGGCTCTCAGACCGGCGATGTAGATTTCGGACTTCATTCGGCGACCGATCCAGCCAGCGTCGAGCTGCGCTGGTTTGATTACTGGCTCAAGGGCATTGACAATGGCGTTCTGGACGATCCGCCGCTGCGTCTTTTCATTATGGGCGTCAATCAGTGGCGCGATGAACATGAATGGCCGCTGGCGCGCACGGAATGGCAGCCGTGGTATCTACACAGCGACGGCAACGCCAACACCGTACGCGGCGACGGCGCTTTATCCATCGCGCCGCCGGTGGAAGAGCCGACCGACCAATTCATCTACGACCCCGAATTTCCGGTGCAGACCGGCGGCGGCAGTAGCTTTGAGAATGCCGAGTACTATCCCGGCGGTCCCCATGACCAGCGTCCGATCGAGATGCGTACCGATGTGCTCTGTTACACCAGCGCGCCGTTGGAGGAAGAGCTTGAAGTCACTGGCCCGATCAAGCTCGTGCTCTTCGCCGCCACCGACAGTCTAGACACTGACTGGACGGCGAAACTGGTTGATGTGTCTCCGACCGGATATGCGATGCTCCTCTGCGACGGCATCATCCGAGCGCGCTACCGCGACGGCTTTAGCAACCCCACACATTTGGAGCCGGGGCAGGTCTATCGCTATGAGATCGAAGTGGGCGTGACCGGCAATGTCTTTCGCAAAGGACACAGCGTTCGGCTCGAAGTCTCATCATCCAATTTCCCGCGCTTTGATCGCAATCTCAATACGGGTACCCCCATTGGCATGGACGCTGTGCTGCGCCCAGCGCAGCAGACAGTCTTCCATTCTCACGGGAACCCATCTCATCTATTGTTGCCTGTTATTCCGAATGAATAGCGGCGGGCCATAGCGCCCGCCGCGAACGTTCGCCTCCCGAACGGGAAAAAGATAGGCTGATTGGGGTCGTCTTGCGGCTCTATAGACCTAGCGCGGGACTTTACCCGTGCGCTGGAACCACCAGCGCATACACTTATGACCGAAGTCGACCGGTTCACAGAACATCATGGGACATCCGCCGACGATGCAGTCAATGCCACGCGCTTCACATTCCTGAACCGCCTCGTCCGAGACGCTGCCGTCGCTGATGGACCGGTGGAACCAGACGCGTTGCACGCCGCTTGCACTGCATTGACGAACCACGTCAAGCGAGTGCTGGGGATGGGTAACGATGACGACGCCGTCAAGCGGCTGGGGAACGGATGCAATGTCGGGATAGCAAGTAACCCCCTCCACTTCACCAGCGTTGGGGTTGACGGGAAAGACGTCGTAGCCGGAATTCTTTAGTCGGTTGTAGATTGAGTTTGCGGGTTGGTCTGAGCTACGTGAGACGCCCGCCACCGCAAAACGTTGTCCACTTAAGAACGCAGCAATTGACGCAGGTAGATCGGCCATGGAAGATTCCTCCTTCGTCACAAGAAGTCGTTTGCGCATTGATCAGTAAGCCACTCAAAGCCTTTCATCTCTCACCAGTGAAGCACACGTGAGTTCTCACCGAGTGGAGCAATACGCAGGGCCACGGTCACGGCTATCTCAAAGGCCGCGATCCAATCTGTTCAACGGCGAGCATAACCCACTTGAATCTTCGGACCATCGAGCCGTCGCTACGCCAGTTTCAAGAAACCCTCGTGAATCTGCTCAATCCCAGTACATCCGCGTTCTATCTGACGACAGGCTTCCAACTTATGACTGCGGCGCGTCTACGCCGGCAAATAGGAGAGGAAGCGGTCGGCCGTCATGGCGGCGTCGGCCACATACACCTTGCGCATCGTCACGGTGGCGGGCAACACGTTCGCTTCCCAGGCGTGGGCCAGGTTCACGGCGGCCTGGTGGCGGCTGAGCCGGCCGTTCATGTATGCTGCAACGATGGCTTCACCGTGCTCGGCCAGAAAACGCTTGTCAAATAGGCCCTTGACCGGGATCACATTTTCGGCGGCGAATGCGCTGTAGGCGCTGCGCATCGCGTTCTGCAGCTTGCCGTTGCGAACATCTTGCTCACGGTTGGCAATGCGGGAAAACAAGCGAGCGACGGTTTCCGAAATGATGCTGGTGGTCGTGATGGTGGCGTTCGACATGATCTCTCTCCCCTTGAAGGTGCGCTGAGTACTTGCTGGTTCACTTGCTCTGCTGCACTCAGGGTAATGAAGGGCCGTCGCGGGAGCGTCGCGACGCGTGGGCAATGTATGCCATGGCAAGGAAAGTACGATTTGTCTAGCGGGTCAGCAGGATTTTGCTCCTTGCCTTTGTGGCGTTGGTCCCAATTGTGCGGGCGCACCGTCGCAGAGCCGTAGCGCAGGTTCAAATAGGAGCCACCCCACCGCAACTTTCCCCAAAACGTAGTGTTATGCTTAGAGTAATGTTCCCCGAGAGCTGGTAGGCTATTGGCGAGATAGAATCGAGGAATGGACAGAGTCTATGCCGTATACAAAGAACGCTGCGGCAGAGAGAGAACAGTACGCGTCCGTGCCGCCGCGCGTTGTCATCACCGGCATGGGCACGGTTTCGCCGCTCGGGCACAATGTTTTCGACACCTGGTCGGGGCTGATCGCCGGTCGCTCAGGCATCGCCGACTCCGTTCGCTACGACACGAGTGAACTCCAGGTAAAATTTGCCGGCGAGGTCAAAGATTTCGATCCAACTGAGTACATGGATCACAAGAGTGCACGCCGGCTGGATGAGTGCATTCAGTATGCCGTAGTCGCGGCCCAAGAAGCGATTGCTGATGCCGCGCTCAACCAGGATGACGAAGATCCGAGACGCGTCTCGGTCAGCATTGCCAGCGCCGTCGGCGGGCTCAAGACCTTCCTGGCAAACTATGATGTCATGCAGACGCGGGGCGTCCGGCGCATCAGCCCTTTCATGATCCCCAGCATGCTGGTGGACAGCCCGGCGGGCCAAATTGCGATCCAGTATGGCTTCTACGGCCCCAACATTTCGGTTGTCAATGCCTGCGCTACGGGCACGGCTGCCTGCGGCGAGGCGTTCGAATTACTGCGTCGGGGCGATGCGGATGTGGCCATTACAGGCGGGACGGAAGCCGCCCTACTGCCGGTGATCGTAGGTGGTTTTGAAGTCATGGGCGCCCTGAGCCGCTACGCCGGCGATCCGGCTGAGGCCTGCCGGCCTTTTGATGCCGAACGAGACGGATTCGTACTTGCCGAGGGCGCAGGCGTGCTCGTCATGGAGACGTTGGCCCACGCCCAAGCGCGTAACGCTCGCATCTATGCTGAAGTGGTTGGCTACGGGAATACGGCCGACGGTTACCATATGGTTGCGCCCCAGGAAGAGGGACGGGGGGCCTATGAAGCGATGTCCATGGCGCTACGCAAGGCAGCCGCTTATGGCGTAGCGCCGGACGATGTCGGCTACATCAATGCCCACGGCACGGGTACGCCCCTGAATGACCGGGCCGAAACCATCGGCATCAAACGCGTTTTGGGCGAACACGCCTACAACGTGAAGATCAGCAGCACCAAGAGCATGTTGGGGCACATGCTGGGCGGCTCGGGTGCGCTGGAAACCATCATTTGCGCCAAGGTGATCGAGCAGGGCATCATTCCGCCGACGATCAACCTGCATCATCCCGACCCGGACTGCGATCTGGACTATACGCCCCTTCAGGCCAAGCAGGCCGTCGTCAACGTGACCATGAGCAATAGCTTCGGCTTTGGCGGTCACAACAGCTGCATTATGCTGCGTCGCTATCAGGCAAACGGCGCTTAGGAGACTTATACTACTTTCATGGCTAATTCAAACGACTTCGCGCCCAACGGTTCAGGGACCAATGGCTTCTCGCCTCAAGATCTCTTTGGCTTCAATCGCCGCTATGCTCAGATCGTGGGCTGGGGCTGCGTGACACCGGACAAGGTGATCACCAACAAAGACTTGGAGCAGATCGTCGACACCACGGACGAGTGGATTCGCTCGCGTACGGGCATCGAAGAGCGGCACGTCGCCGCCGACCCCAAAGAGACGACGGCAACCCTAGCGACCGAGGCCGCGCGCCGGGCGCTGGCCGTAGCCGATGTGCACCCCAGCAAGGTTGATCTGATCATCTGCTCGACCAGCTCGCCCGAGTATATCTTCCCGGCCACCGCTTGCATCGTCCAGAACGCGCTGGGCGCCAAGAACGCGGGCGCTTTTGATCTCAGTGCGGCCTGTTCGGGCTTTGTCTACGCGCTGAGCATGGCCCGCGGCCACATCCTGGCCGGCGACGCCGAATACGTGCTGGTGATCGGTTCGGAGACGCTCAGCCGCCTGGTTGACTGGACCGACCGCAACACCTGCGTCCTCTTTGGTGACGGCGCCGGGGCCGTATTGGTGGCGGCCAGCGACGTACCCGGCGGGATTTTGGCCACCGAGCTGGGCAGTGACGGCTCAGGCAGCGACGTACTCATCATTCCCGGCGGCGGCAGTGCCATGCCCACCAGCCTGGAAACAGTCAGCAACGGCAGTCACTACGCGCGCATGGATGGCAAGGCAGTCTTCCGTTTCGCGACGCGCGTCATGGCCAGCGCCACGCGCGACGTGGTCGAGAAGGCCGGCTTGACGCTCGACGAAGTCGATCTGATCATTCCCCACCAGGCCAACATGCGCATCATCCAAAATAGCGTACTCAAGCAGTTGAAGATACCCGAGGAAAAGGTCGTCATCAACGTGCAGAAGTACGGCAACACGAGCACGGCCAGCATCCCCATTGCCCTCTGCGAAGCAATCGAGTCGGGAAGGGTGCGACCAAATGACAACATCGTCTTTGTGGGCTTTGGGGCCGGTCTGACCTGGGCGGCCTGCGCGGTGCAGTGGGGTGTACCGGTTGACGGATTGCGTGAAGCAGGGTGGTGGAAACGCTCGCGGCGGCAGGCCACCTATCAAATGGCGGCAGCCCGCACCATGTGGAAGCGGGCCATGCGTTGGGTCCAGGACGTGATGCCGACCGACCCCGAAGGCCGCCCCATCCGCGAGCCAGAGCAGCGCGAGGAGCAGGCGGAGCAGATGCCGGTGGCAGAACAGGAAGAGCGCCAGCCGTAGCGATATCGTTGGTGAAACAATATAGAACGCGGATCGGGCTGATTCGGCGGATCGTCGCAGAGCGTATGCGATTGATCCGCGCAAATCAGCCCGATCCGCGTAATCCGCGTTCTATGTGTCTCTTGTTCTTGCCTTAGCCCTCAAACTGGGCCACAACGTCCGGCTGGATCAGGTACCAGAGGGTGAAACCGCCGATGAAGGTGCCGATGGGGAAGCCAAAGAGGCTGAGAACCGCGACAACCATGCTCGCGATGCGTGCCCACTGTTTGCAATGCCAGAGGCCATAGCCGATAGCCAGAAAGAAGACGACAAAGACCATCAGCACCATGGCGATGATGCCCAAAATAAAGGTGGCAATCAACGCGCCCGGATCCTCAAAGATTCCCACCAAAGCGGTGATGACTGCCGGCAGCGAAACCCCAAACATCCCCAGCAGAAAAAGCCCACCCAGCATGAAGTTATAGATCGCCAGAAGCGTGATGCCATCGGCGCGCGGCGTCTTGACCGGTTGCCCCTTGTTTACGTCGGACGCGGCCTGGCCGGCGAATGCCGGCTGTGTCGCGGCGACGAGGGCGTTCGTTGCGCCGGCCTCTGTCTCCATCTCGATCATAGTGCCCGTGGTTTGCCCCTCTACCTCCACCAATCGCTCAACTTGCGTCATCTTTCCACCTCGGCTTCAGCTTAACGCCATCCCAAAAATCGACTATAATAGTTCTGATCATCAGCCAACACTACGTGGGCCCGATGGGAAAGTTGCAGCACAGGCCGCCCGAATGAACGCGGATGACCCGGATCGGGCCGATTTCCGCTGATTTTCCATCTGGAAATCCGACGCCATCCACCCAATTTACGTTCTTCCAGGCGGCATTATTGTCGTAATCCAAAAAACATTGGAGGAAAAATGAGTGAAATTGTCTATATTAATGGCCGTGAGGTACTAGACAGTCGCGGCAATCCGACCGTCGAAGTCGAAGTGCTGCTGGATACCGGCGATACCGGCAGCGCGATTGTCCCCAGCGGCGCCAGCACGGGCGTCCACGAAGCTGTGGAGCTACGCGACGGCGACAAGAGCCGCTACGGCGGCAAGGGTGTGCTGAAGGCCGTGGGCAACGTGAATACCGTGCTGGCGGACGAACTTCTCGGCATGGATGCGTTGGATCAGATGGCCATCGATAAGTACATGATCGAACTCGATGGCACGGAGAACAAAGGCAACCTAGGCGCAAACGCCATTCTGGGCGTTAGCCTGGCCGTGGCCAAGGCCGCGGCCAACTCTGTGGGCCTGCCCCTCTATCGCTATCTGGGCGGCGTGAGCGCACACACGCTCCCTGTGCCTATGATGAACATTCTTAACGGTGGCAAGCATGCGGTAGGCAGCACCGACTTCCAGGAATTTATGGTCATGCCCGTGGGCGCCAGCTCCTTCGCCGAGGGCCTGCGCTGGGGCGCTGAGATCTATCACAGCCTCAAAAACGTGCTGCACGACGCCGGTTACAGTACCAATGTGGGTGACGAAGGCGGTTTTGCGCCCAGTTTAGGCGGCAACGCCAAGGCCATTGAGGTCATCCTCCAGGGCATCGAGCGGGCAGGCTACACGCCCGGCGAGCAGGTCTTCATCGCCCTGGATCCGGCCACGAGTGAGCTTTATGACGCGGAAAGCGGGCTTTACAAGCTGGAAATTGAAGGCAAGGAATTGACCAGCGAAGAGATGACCGAGCTATGGGCGGACTGGGTCAACCGCTTCCCCATCATTAGCATCGAAGACGGCCTGGATGAAGACGACTGGGACGGGTGGGAGCTGCTCTACAGCAAGGTGGGCGACAAGGTACAGCTTGTGGGCGATGACCTGCTGGTGACCAACGTCAAGCGCATCGAGCGGGCCATCAAAGAAAAGGCCTGCAACTCGCTGCTCTGCAAGGTCAATCAGATCGGCAGCCTGACCGAGAGCATCGCGGCCATCGATATGAGCCACCGCGCTGGCTGGTCAGCTGTGGTCAGCCATCGCTCGGGCGAAAGTGAAGACGCCACCATCGCCGACCTGGTGGTTGCGTTCAACACCGGCCAGATCAAGACTGGCGCCCCGGCCCGCAGTGACCGCATTGCCAAGTACAATCAACTCTTGCGCATCGAAGACGACCTGGGCGACGATGCGTCCTACGCCGGCTTCAGTGCCTTCCCCCATCTGCGCTAACTATCTACTTCCCTTCCTGGAAATTGCTGCGTTCCAGGAAGGGACACATCACTTTCGCTACACTTGGCGATGAAAGTACTGGATCCATGAACACCTATTTCTCGAGGAGCCTGCGCTTCTTCATTGGGTTTGCCAGCATCGGGCTGACTGTCACTTTCATCAAGGCCTACGCCTACTATTTCAACGCTTTCTTCCTGGCGCTGGTCATCGTTATGACCGTCAGCCCGATTGTATTCTGGATGCGCAAGCATAGCGTTCCGGATGCGCTGGCCCTCCTGATCGGCCTGCTTGTTACGCTCTCGATGACCGCGCTCTTGGCCGTGGTTTTGGCGCTGAGTGCGGTCCGCACTGGCCAGATGCTGCCACAATTGGTTGGTCAGATCGATGGCCTAACCGACTGGCTGAACTCAGCATTGAGCAACCTCAACATTGATGTTGCCGGACTAATCAATCTGATTGAGCCGGCGCAGGTATTGCAGTTCGGGAACGCGCTGATCGACACGATCTTGCAGAGCGTTTCGCTCTTTTTTCTCACTCTGCTGATCATCGTTTTCATGTCAATTGAGGCAATGGCTTTTCCGCGCAAAGTGGAGCGCCAGCTGGCATTGGGGAATCCTCAGTTTCTAACCGCCTACAGTTTTGCCGACAACATTCGCCAATATGTCGGCATTACGTCACTTCTCGGCCTGGTGGGCGGCGTGTTGGTCGGTCTGGTCCTCTACCTGGTGGGGGTGGAGTTTGCCGGCATGTGGGGCATTCTCTATTTTGTTA
Organism: uncultured Chloroflexia bacterium; assembly: GCA_963749845.1. Taxonomy (GTDB): domain Bacteria; phylum Chloroflexota; class Anaerolineae; order Caldilineales; family Caldilineaceae; genus JAGRCP01. The sequence continues at coordinate 29,283 of CAVVOJ010000001.1, forward strand.
TGAACTTTGTACCCATGGTGGGCTTCTGGCTTGCCCTGATTCCGCCGGCGTTGTTAACGTTACTAGCACTGGGCCCGGGCCCGGCAATCCTCATCGTGCTCTTCTATATGGTCATCAGCGCCATCATCAACCAAATCCTCAAGCCAGCCTTCATGCGCGGTGGGCTAGATCTCTCCCCCCTCTGGTCGATCATGTCGCTGATTATTTGGGCCGCCATTCTCGGGCCACCAGGCCTCATCGTTGGCGTGCCGTTGACAATCGCGCTCAAGGAACTGGTGCTGGCCACGGATGAAGACAACCGTTGGTTCAACGATATGATCAGCGCGGGCACAAAGACGCAAGAACTTGCCCCTGCGTTCGCGGCAGCTGCCGAAGCGGAAGCAGAAGCAAAGGCAAAAATAGAAACGGAGACAGGGGGCGGAGATGCAACCGGCGCATAGTCAATTGACTATGCGCCCCCTGTGTCCCGCCCTACTCCTCATTCATCAGCACTTCACGCGCTTTGGTCAGGTTGGCCAGATGCTCTTCGCTTACTGATGGATACTGTGGATCGATCTCCATGAGCTTGCTGGCGACGATTCCGGCCACGACCAGGCGCGTAAACCACTTGCGGTCGGCCGGGACGACGTACCACGGTGCGTACTTGGTGCTTGTCTTCTGGAACATCTGCTCGTATGCCTTGGTGTAATCGTCCCAATAGGCCCGTTCGCGCGCATCCGCTTCAGAGAACTTCCAGTTTTTTTCGGGCCGGTCGATGCGTTCCAGAAAACGCTGGCGCTGCTCTTCTTTGGAGACGTTAAGAAAGATCTTGACGACGTGGATGCCCTGGTTGGTTAGGTACTCCTCGTAGTTGTTTATCTCCTCATAGCGTCGGTCCCAGATGCCGTCATCTTTTAGCTCCGGCGGCAGATGCTGCCCCTCTAAGATTGCCGGGTGCACGCGAACGACCAACACTTCCTCGTAGTAAGAGCGGTTGAAAATGCCAATATTGCCGCGCCGGGGCAGCGCACGATTGCTGCGCCACAGGTAGTCATGGTCCAGCTCCTCATCGCTAGGCGCCTTGAAGCTGTAGACCTGGACGCCCTGGGGGTTCAGGCCGCGCATGACGTGCTTGATGGAGCTGTCCTTACCCGCAGCATCACGCGCCTGCAGGATAATCAACAGGGCATCGGTGTTTTCAGCATAGAGCCGATCCTGATATGAGAAGAGCAGGTTGATCCCCTGATCCAGAATGGGCCTGGCCTCTTTTTTCTTCAACCCTTCGCCCTTATACCCGGCATCAAAGTCAGCCAGCTTCACCTTTTTGCTGCCCGGCTTGACCCGGAATGGTGCAATGAACTTGGGAATGTCGACTTTGTCAGTGTCTAGAACGCCCTCGGCTGCTTCTGAATCGTTCTTTGATTTAGCCACGTGCTTCAGTCCTTTCTGTCGTCGTATTTGCCTTGCTGAGAATAATTGCCGCCGTGGGGCGGACAATGCGATCAGATCGCCACAATCATAGCACAGGTGGACGATCTGGGGGATGGGGCACGCGAGTATCCAATGGCGCGGCGCTTGGCAACACGTTGACATCGCATCCTGAAGCGTCTAGGATGGAGTGCATATGCAGTGCTGGTCGTCGTCGTCCCCATTTTCGGCGATTTCGCCAGCATGCCGCCGCCCTACTGAACGCGCTTAACCAATTCTGATCGGTGCACGCCTACCCCCCGAACGTATCTGCTTTCGTGAATCGACTGGCGCCTCCGGCCGGCACGCTCGCTTTCGATCATCTTTCCGGGGGATCCAATCATGCAGTCGGACAATTTCAAACAAAAATCCAAGCTCTACCACTATGCCGCGACGGTGACGGACGTCTACGACGGCGACACCATTACCGTCGATGTAGACCTGGGCATGGGGCTGTCGCGTAACAGGCAGTCGATCCGCCTATGGAAGGTCAACACGCCCGAAGTACGCGGCGCATCCAAAGAAGAAGGCAAGGCCGTGCGCGATTTCGTGCGCGGGCTCGTGCTCGGCAAGACGGTGCTGTTGCGCACGATTTTGGATAAGCGAGGAGTCGACCGAACCGGCAAATTTGGGCGCCTGCTGGGCGAAGTGTTGGTGGAGGATGAAGACGGCGCCATCATCAACGTCAACCAGCTATTGCTCGACCAGGGCATGGGGTTGCCTATGGACGAGGGCGGGGCCACACTCACGCCGCAAGCCATGGCCGCACCCGGCGCAGAGACACCTGAAATCGCCTGTCCGTTCTGCGGTGAGCGGCGCACGGTCCTCGGTCGAATTGTCGAGACGTGTCCCAACTGCCTCGACGGCCCCTATCCACTGGGCGAGCGGTTCATCGCAAGCCCCTAATGGTCACATCATTTTGACTCCGTACAATCTGGCTGGTTTTTACCCTGGAAGATTGTACGGAGTCAAAGTGACATCTCTATAAGAAAAGTGACCGCGGAAGGAACTTGACTTGTCCTGAGCCTGTCGAAGAGTGCAGCGGATCCGCACAGGTTTTTGAGAATTGATCTGCGCAGATTCGCACCAGCAGCGCAGACCCGCGGTCCGTAGTTGCCAAATCGAGCACGCCTGACGCCACCCCAAAATTACTTGCGACGATGCCTGGTAGATGCTACACTAGAACTGATATTCGACTCTCCTCGTTCTGGTGAAATTGCCCATGTCGCAAGCGCTCTATCGCAAGTGGCGCAGCCAAACATTTGAAGAAGTAATCGGTCAGGAACATGTGACCCAGACGCTGCGTAATGCCCTGCGCGACGATCGCATTGCCCACGCCTATCTCTTCTCCGGCCCCCGAGGCACGGGCAAGACGAGTACCGCGCGCATCCTGGCCAAGGCACTCAACTGCACTGGACCGGAAGACTCACGCCCCTGCAATGAATGCCCAACTTGCATTGCCATCAACGAAGCGCGTATGCTCGACCTCATCGAGATTGATGCGGCCTCGAACAACAGCGTCGACGACATCCGCGACCTGCGTGAAAAGGTCGGCTTTCGCCCTAGCGAGGGCCAATATAAGATCTACATCATCGACGAAGTGCACATGCTCAGCCAGAGCGCGTTCAACGCGCTGCTCAAGACGCTGGAAGAGCCGCCACCTCACACGCGCTTCGTTCTGGCCACGACCGAGCCCCACAAGATTCCGGCGACGGTCCTGAGCCGCTGTCAGCGCTTCGACTTTCGCCGCATTCCCGTACCCGAAATCGCCCGGCATCTCCAGCACATTGCCGGCAAAGAGGGCTTTACGGCTGAGGACGAGGCGCTAACCGCTATCGCCCGCAGCGCGCAAGGCTGTATGCGCGATGCGATCAGCCTGCTCGATCAGATGCTTAGCTATGGCGCTGAATCCGTGACGCTGGCCCAGGTCCAGGAAGTGTTGGGCGCAGTGAGCAGCGAAGCCGTGACGGAACTAGTCGATGCCCTCGCTGAACGCAATGTGGCCGCAGCGCTTGGCCTGGTACAGAAGCTGGTGACGCAGGGCGCAAGCCTGCCCGAATTTTCCCAGCAGGTCATCGAACATCTGCGTGGCGTCATGGTCGTACAGATGACGGGCGCGACCGATCTACTGGTCGACCTGCCGGGCGAAACCGTGACGCGCATGGCCCAACAAGCCGATGCTATGCCGCTGGCCACGACGCTCCACGCCATCAAGCGGCTCAGTGAGGCTGTGCCCGAGCTCAAGGGGGGCTACCAGCCCCAATTGCCCCTGGAATTGGCGCTCATTGAGACGATCCAGAGCGATATCGTCCCCGTGCAGCAGACTGTCCAGGTCTCCGCTCCGGCCGCTACACGAGCGACACAACCAGCTACATCACAGAAAACGGCCGCGCCACAAGCCGCAGCGCCCGATGCACCCGCTGCGGATGATGGGGCCGCGTCTCCAAGCGCAGCGGACGCAGAGCCGCCCCTCGATCAAGAGGCGATCCGCAAGCTCAGCGGCAGCCAGTGGGACCAATTTCTGGTCACCGTGCGCAACCAGCTGGGCCACAAGGTGCAAGCTTCGCTGCGCGCTGTGCGCGACATCGCGGTCAGCGAAAACGTCGTCGCCCTGGCCTTTGGCGTCAACCAGTTCTCGCGCGACATGATCTCCGCGCCCGAGACCATGAGCAAGGTGGTCGACCTGCTTTCCAGCTACCTGGGACGCAATGTACGCGTCGATTGCCAGATGGGCGAGACGGCCAAGCTAGCCGGGCTCATCGCAGTGGTCAGTGACAGCGCGCCAGACGGGCCGGACCCACTGGTTGAATACGCGGTCTCCAATCTGCGCGCTTCAGTGGTAGAATAGGGCGATTTTCAGCACGGTCGATCAGATGTCGATCAGATAAGGAGTAAAAATCAAATGGCAAAGAAAAAACAACGTGGCGGTTTTGGCGGTGGAATGGCTGGTGGTATGGGCGGCGGCATGGGCAACATCATGTCACAGATGTCCAAGCTCCAGGAAGAGATGGAGAAGACCCAAGCAGAGCTAGCTGAAGAGGAACTCACCGTTACTGCAGGCGGCGGCATGATCACGATCGTTGTGACTGGCGCCCAAGAAATCCGCTCGATCAAGATCAACCCAGACGCTGTCGATCCGGACGATGTGGAATTGCTCGAAGATCTGGTGCTGGCCGCGGTCACCGAAGCGCTGCAGAAATCCAACGCGCTACAAGAAGAGCGCATGGGCGCACTGACCGGCGGCATGGGCTTGCCGCCCGGCCTGGGCTTTTAGCTCATGCAGCCGCTTGCCGAGCCTGTCAGCCAGCTCATTGAAGCCTTTTCGCAGCTCCCCGGCATCGGTCCGAAAACGGCCAGCCGGCTGGCCTATTTCCTGTTGCGCAGCGATGACGCGATTGCCCTCAACCTAGCCCGTGCTTTGGAAGAAATGAAGGCCAACACGGTCTTCTGCAGCGTTTGTCACAATATCGCCGATCAAGATCCCTGCGCGATCTGCGCCAGCCCGCAACGCGATCAGAGCCTGATTTGTGTGGTCGAAGAGCCGCTGGATGTCCAGGCCATCGAGCGCACGCGCGAATATCAAGGCGCCTACCATGTACTCCACGGCGCAATCTCGCCCGTCGACGGCGTGGGACCGGAAGACCTAAAGATTGCGGAGTTGTTGCAGCGCATTCAACAGAGCGAGGATGGCGGCGCGGTGAACGCGGCGGGTGACGCAATGTCCACGCCCGTGCGTGAGATCCTATTGGCAACCAATCCGAATCTGGAAGGCGAGGCGACGGCCATGTATATCGCCCGTCTGATCAAACCCCTGGGCATACGCGTGACGCGTCTGGCCCGGGGCCTGCCTGTGGGCGGTGACCTGGAATATGCCGACGAAGTGACGCTTGGCCGCGCCTTGACCGGGCGCAGTGAAATGTAATGAGACGGAGTCAACATGTTGGACCGTATTGACCATATCGGCATCGTCGTCAATAACATCGACGATGCACTAGCAACCTATTGTGATCAGCTTGGCTTCACGCTGCTGGAGCGGCTGGAGATCCCCGAGCAATTGGTAGAGGCAGCCTTCCTTGATGCCCATAACGGCACGATTGAGCTGATTGCACCGACCGACAGCACGAGCGGTACGGCCCGCTATCTCGCCAAGCGGGGCGAGGGCGTCCATCACATCTGCTTTGAAGTCGACGATTTGGACGTAGCCCTGACCACGCTTGCCGCCCAAGGCGTGCGCCTGATTGACGAAACGCCGCGCCAGGGCGTCCACGGCAAGGTTGCCTTCATACACCCCAAGGCAACCCACGGTTCGATGATCGAGTTGTTGGAGAAGAGTCATCATGATGAATGAAACATTGACGCCGGAGACCTGCTGGGAATATCTGAAAGCCGTCATCGATCCGGAAATCTTCGAGAACATCGTTGATCTGGGGCTGGTCTATGATATTGAGGTTGCCCCCGCCGACGCGGTCGTCGTCAACATGACGCTAACGACACCCCACTGCCCCATGGGCCCTCAAATCATCCAGAATGTCCAAGACGTCCTGGCGGCCAAGGGGGCCAGTACAGTCGATGTCAACATCGTCTGGGAACCGATGTGGACGCCCGATGCCATGACGGACGACCTCAAGCGCAAGCTGGGCATTTTGGAATACGAAGAACCGGAGCCAGAGCCCGTCTTCGAAATTCCCCCGCCACCGCCAAAGCCGGCCAAAAAGGGCTTCTTCGGTCGCCTCTTTGGCGGCTGATGCACAGCTAACGCCATGGCACCGCGCAGCTTCTCTTTTTCCACGCCGGCTCGCCGCTTCCCCTCGACGGGCAGCCTTCGCCTGGGCGCGCTCTTTGCCGGCACTGCGTTCTGGTTACTGATCTATTGCTGGTTGGCTGTGCGTTTGTGGTCCCATGGCGTGCATTTCCGCGACCCGCTTACGCTTGGACTGAGTCTGCTGGCCATTGTGCTCGGTGTCGGCCTGCTGGCAGCGTGGGTGGGGTTATGGTCGACGCTGCCGCTGCCCTGGCGCAAACAGGGAGCAGGCGAGTGGTCGGCCCTCAGTCTGCCGGAAATCCAGACGCTTTCGCCTTCTGAGTTTGAAGAATTTGTGGCCCAACGCATCTTCGTCCGCCAGCAATATCAGGTCCGCAATACGCCCGACGTCAAAGATGGCGGCGTAGACATCCGCCTGGTCGACAATCTGGGCTATGAAGGCGTCGTCCAGTGCAAGCGCTACGCCAGCACGGTAGGGGTGAGCACCGTGCGAGATCTCTTCGGCACCATGATTCACGACCAGGCGCCCTATGCCTTTCTCACCACCAGCGGACCGATCAGCGCCGACGCCCAGGAGTGGGTCAAGCGTAAACCCATTGGCCTCCTTGACGGCGAAATGATCGCCTGGCTGGCGCGCGACGGGGTCGATCCTACCTATTTGCAGAGCCGCTATCGCCCGCTCCCCTTTGACCTTGACTGAGGCATTTAGCCAATGACCGCCATCTTTGCCCATCGCGGAGCCAAACGCGTCGCCCCGGAGAATACGCTGCCTGCCTTTGTCGCGGCATTGGAGATGGACGTCGACGGCATTGAGCTCGACGTCCATCTCAGTCGTGACGGGCGTCTGGTCGTGATCCACGACGAAACCCTGGATGCCACCACCAACGGCCACGGACCGGTCAGCGCCCTGACTGCGGCTGAACTCGCTGCGCTGGACGCCGGCAGCCACTTTGACCCCGCCTTTGCCCACGTTGGCGTCCCCACGCTAGACGAGGTGATGGATCTAGTCGATGACCGCTGTGTGGTCAACATAGAAGTCAAGACCGCCGACCCGTTGGGCGGCGCAGCGGTTGAACCACTGCTCGACTTCTTGCGCACGCGCCAGCTCTTCGACCAGGTGATCGTCTCCAGCTTTAACCCCGTTTCCCTTATACGCCTGCGCAACCTGGAATCGCGCGTGCGCCTGGGGCTGCTCCACTTTCGGCCTCTGCCGGCCGATCTGAGTACGCGCTTCATGAGCGGGCTAATCGCTCCTGATGCGCTTCATCCCTTCCATGCGCTTGTCGACGACGCGTACATGATTTGGGCCCGGGCTCACGGCTGCCCGGTCAATACGTGGACGGTCAATGACGTTGAGGACGCGCGCCGCTTGGCCGGACTAGGCGTCGCCACCATCATGAGCGACGCGCCCGATGAGATGATGCATAGTCTGCGCGACCCCCGAGCCCCCGAGATCGAATAAGACGGGAGAGAGGGATGAAGACAGTCGCAACTGCGCCGGGCAAGATTATTCTGGTCGGCGAGCACGCGGTGGTCTATGGACGCCCGGCGATTGCCGTGCCGGTGTGGGATGTGGTCGCGCGGGCCGAGATCACGGACGCAGAACAGCGGCCCGGCTGCTCCCTGGTTGCACCACAGATTGGCTTGAGCACGCGCCTAGTCAACGCCCCTGATGACGAACCGCTGGCAGTCGTGGCGCGCCTGGCCCTGAGCGAGGCGGGGCTGGAGGATCCGGCCTGGCAGATCGCCGTAACGAGCACGATCCCCGTGGCCAGCGGTCTCGGCAGCGGCGCGGCGGTCAGCGCCGCGCTGGCGCGCGGCGATCTTGAATCACGCCGGCGCGCCGGCTGACCCGGCAGTCATCTCGCGTATCGTCTATGCTGCCGAAGAACTACATCACGGTACGCCCAGCGGTATCGATAACACAGTGATCGCCTATGAGCGACCGATCTGGTTTGTTAAGGGAGCCCCGATAGAGGATTTTCACGCCGGCGCCCGCCTGACTTTCGTCATTGCTGATAGCGGCATTCCCGCGCCGACGAAAGAGACAGTCGGCGACGTGCGCAGAGAGTGGTCGCGCGATCCCCAGCTTTACGAAGCTTACTTTGATGCGATTGGCGATATTGTTACGCGGGCACGTCACGCCATGGAACAAGGAGACCGGCATGATTTGGGCCTGCTCTTTGACCGCAATCAAACGATCTTGGAACGCATGGGCGTGAGTTCCCCGCAGCTGGAGCTCTTGCTGGATGCAGCGCGCCACGCCGGCGCATTGGGGGCCAAACTGAGCGGCGGCGGCCGCGGCGGCAACGTCATTGCGCTTGTCGAGCCAGAGAGTGCGGAGGCAGTAGCGGAGGCGTTTCTCGCGGCCGGCGCGACCCGCACAATCGCAACGACAATCGGCAATTGACAATCGGCAATTGTCGATTGTCAATTGCCGTGGAGACGTTCCGGGTCGCGCAGATAAGCGATCTGGCCGCCGACGATGGTGGCGACGACAACGTGGTCTTCATCGAGCAGGACGAGATCAGCCAGATACCCCGGCTGAATACTCCCCAGTTGATCGGACAATCCAATTGAAGCGGCAGGCGTCCGACTCGTCGTCGGCCAGGCGCGGGCCAATGACCAGCCGGTCGCTGCCATCAAGTTGACCAGCGCCCGGTCCATGGTCAAGACGCTGCCGGCCAGCGTGCCATCGGCCAAGCGACACTGGCCGTCGCGCACGGTGACGGGCTGACCGCCGAGTTCGTAGTCGCCCTCGGCCAGTCCGGCCGCGCGCATGGCATCGGTGATGAGGAGCGTTCGCGTCGCGCCCTTGCAGCGGGCCAGCACAGCCATGGCGGCCGGGTGCACATGAATGTTGTCCGCGATCAGTTGGGCAAAGACGCGGTCATCCGTCAGCACCGCGCCCAGCGTACCGGGGCGGCGGTGATGGAGGCCGGTCATGGCGTTGTAGGTGTGGGTTGCCTGGCTCACGCCCAGGTCGAAGGCTGCGACGGACTCTTCATAGGTGGCCGCAGTGTGGCCGGCCACGACGGTAATGCCGGCGTCCAGCGCAGCGCGCACGAGATCTTGCGCGCCGGGTTGCTCGGGCGCCAGCGTGATCATGCGCACCGGCCCGGCTGCAACCAGGTCAGTGAATTCAGCCACGTTGGGCGATCGAATGTCAGCGGGTTGCTGGGCGCCGGGAAATGCCGGACTGATGTAAGGCCCTTCCAGATGGACGCCTAGCATCCGTGCCCCGCCGGCTGGCGAGCCCGCGGCGGCTACGGTAGCTACTGCGGCGCGGATATCGACCAACGGTGCGGTCATGGTTGTGGGCAGGTAGCTCGTGACGCCGTGACGGGCAAAGAAGCGGCCCATCGCGGCCAGAGCCGCCGGGTCAGCGTCCATCGTGTCGCGACCGTCACCGCCGTGAACGTGGACATCGACAAAACCGGGCAAAATGAAGCAGCCGGCGGCGTCAAGCGCTTGAGCGTCAACGCTTGCGCGCACGCCTACGGCCGTGATACGGTCACGTTCGATCGTGACCGTGCCGGGGGAAAATCCGTCACCAGTCGGGGCGTTCTCCACAAATTCTGCTGGCGCCAGGCCATTGATGATCTGCAAAGCACACATAGATTGGCCGGCTACCCCTCGCCCTGGGCGACGGACTTCAGATAGAGCACCCCAAGGGGGGGCAGATCCAGCATCGCCGAGTGATCGCAGCTTTGCCAGGGCGTGGGTTCGGCATAGACAGGACTGTCGTTGCCCACGCCGCTGCCGCCGTATTGGGACCAGTCGCTGTTGAGCAGCACCTGATACTCGCCCGCAGCAGGCAGGCCCACCCGATAGCCCATACGCGGCACGGGCGTGAAGTTGCAGATGGCGACAATCTGATCGTCCGGATCGGCGCCTCGGCGCACGTAGCTCAGAATCGAGCGGTCGGCGTCGTTGAAGTCAATCCAGGCGAAACCTTCCCAGCTGCTATCAATTTCAAAGAGTGCGGGTTCCGTCAGATAAATGTGGTTCAGGTCGCGTACAAAGTGATGCAATTGCTGATGATCGGGCAAGTCGAGCAAATGCCAGTCGAGGCTCTTGGCCTCGCTCCACTCGCTCCACTGGCCAAACTCGCAGCCCATGAAGAGCAGCTTTTTGCCGGGGTGGCTGTACATATAGCCATAGAGCGCACGCAGATTGGCATACTTCTGCCATAGATCACCCGGCATCTTATCGAGCATGGAGCGCTTGAGATGGACGACTTCGTCGTGGCTGAAGGGCAAAACGAAGTTTTCATGGAAGGCGTAGATCAGGCTAAAGGTCACTTGTCCCTGATGGTAGCGTCGGTAGATTGGCTCATTCTGCATATAGGCCAATGTGTCATGCATCCACCCCATGTTCCATTTGAGATCAAAGCCCAAACCGCCGGTGTAGGTTGGCCGCGAAACCATGGGCCAAGACGTACTCTCCTCGGCAATCGTCAAGACGCCGGGCGTCTCTTCATGGACAACATCGTTGAAGGTACGGATAAAGTCGATCGCCTCCAGATTTTCGCGACCGCCATACTGATTGGGAATCCACTGGCCCTGCTCGCGGCTATAGTCGAGATAGAGCATGGAAGCCACTGCATCAACGCGCAGTCCGTCGAGATGATATTTCTTGAGCCAGAAGAGCGCGCTGCTCAGCAGGAAATTGCGGACTTCATTGCGGCCAAAGTTGAAGATCTTTGTGCCCCAGTCCTGGTGCTCTCCCTGGCGCGGATCGGCATGTTCGTAGAGGTGCGTGCCGTCAAAAAACGCCAGACCCGGCGCATCTTTGGGGAAATGAGCCGGCACCCAATCCAGAATCACGCCGATGCCATGCTGATGACAATGGTCAACGAAATACTTGAAGTCATCGGGCGTGCCGAAGCGGCTGGTCGGCGCAAAATAGCCCGTCGTCTGATAGCCCCATGAGCCATCGAAAGGATGCTCGGTAATGGGCAATAGCTCAATGTGGGTATACCCCATTTCCAGCGCATAGTCGACCATCTGATGGGCCAGATCTTGATAGGAAAGGAAGCCGTCGCCCTCAGGCACGCGTTTCCAACTGCCCATATGGACTTCGTAGATATTGATCGGCTGATCCAGAGCCTGGCGCTGGCTGCGTTCCTCCATCCAGAGCCGGTCGTTCCACACATACTTGTCGATGTCCCACACCCGCGAATCGGTGCTGGGCCGCATCTCCGCATAGAAGCTATAGGGATCCGCTTTGTCAACCTCATACCCCATCATCCGCGACTTGACCGCGTATTTGTAGTGCGTTCCCTCAGGCAGATTGGGGATGAAGAGTTCCCAGATGCCGCCATCCTCATGCAGCTGCATGGCGTGCGTGCGGTTGTCCCATCCGTTAAACTCGCCAATGACGCTGACGCGTTGGGCATTCGGCGCCCAGACCGCAAAATTGACGCCGCGCACGCCCTCCGCCTCGCGGAAATGAGCGCCGAATTTTTCGTAGCTCTCGTGCAGGTTGCCTTCATTGTGGAGGTAGAGATCAAAGTCGGTCAGGAGGAAAGGGAAGCGGTATGGGTCTTCCAACTCATATTCATTGCCGGCACCGTCGGCCACGATTAGACGATAGGCAAAAGAGTCTTCTCGTCCTGGAAAAACGGCCTCGAAGAAGCCCTGTTCGTGAACGCGGGTCATCTCCGTCCGCACGCCCGTAGCCGGATCAATGACAAAGACTTTTTCATCCAGCGGGCGGAAGGCGCGTATGGCCATGGCCGGTCCGGCGTCAAGCGTCACGGCATGGATACCCAGTACGCTGTGAGGCGCCCCGTGATAGCCGCCCACAATGGCCAGGACATCACCCATATCGGCCGTCGTCTGCACCGCTGGCGTATCTGCCGCTTTGTTCTCAGCACCCGTCTTGGCCGGCTTCTTTTTGCTGGTCATGTCCGCTTCCCCGCTGGATGAAGTTCAGAATCAATGAGATTGGTGCCCGTATCATACCATGCTCCAATCAAAATCGTGTCAGGCACAGACGCGATCGCCACCAGACTGAGTTACGGCCGCCCGGGCCGCACGCCGCGTACCGCTCAGGTCTTGACCAGATTGACCCACACGGCGTCAATCTGAAAGCCGCGCCGTTGATAGAGCGCCACGGCCCGCTCGTAGCGCGTGAGATGCGTATGTAGTTCGATTGCGGTGCTGGCGGTGCGCGACATCTCATGCAGGCTGAGGTCAAGCAAGTACGCGCCCAAACCGCGATTGCGCAGCGGCGGCGCCAGCCAGAAGGTGCCCAGCGCAACCTTCCCCTGCTCTGGCATAGGATACCAACTCAGATGACCGCGCAGGAGATTATGATCATCAACCAACAAATAGCCGGCGTAGGGATCGCCCTGATTGTCCCCCCACAGCGTATATTCGAGCCGTCCAACCGGTTCGCGTCCGGTAAAGGGCTGTACGTTGCTCACCTCGAGCAGCGAAAGGCCGTATGTGCTCAAATCCAGCGGCTGCGGCGCCGGCAGCAGGCGGCCCTGGGTCGCGAGCGTCATCGAGACATCGCCCGCTTCGTCGACGCGATAACCGTGACGCGCGAAGAAACGCAGCAACTCAGTCTCGTCGCCGCCAATGCCCATGCGCTCCGTGCTGCCAAAAAAGGGCGGCCGCGGCCCCTCCACCGAGCCGTAGGCCGGCTGGCTGTGGGCGGCGAAGTGAACGGGGCAGTAGTAGAGCCAATTTTCTGCGGCCTGCAGGAGCCGACTGCCCACGCCCTGGCCGCGACAATCAGGCCGCACATAGAGCAGCGCAATGTTGTGCTGGGGCCCCCACCGCGCGTAGATTCCCACCTGGGGCGCGGGCTTCATGGCATGGACCAGGCCAACCAACTCCTCGTTACCGTCAGCAGTTGCGCGCCATGCCAAAATCAAGCCGGCGGGGTCAAACGCGGCGCAGGCCAGCACGCGCCGTTCATAAAGTGCCGGCGTCATGGGCAAGAAGTTACGCCGGTCGGCAAAGGAAACGTTCCAGAAGTCTACCAGCACAGCCAAATCTTCTTGGCGAAACGTGCGCAGGCGCACATGCTTTTCGTCAGCAGATAAGGACGCAGCGTCTAAATGCGACGTATTCACACACTCAGCCCCCGATATAACGCGCATAGAGTCCCTTGGCAAGCTCTTCGTCTTCGGTCCCTTTGATGATGGCCCGGTTGTCAGGGAAGATGGTGAATTCGTAGCCGTCAATCGCGGCTTTGATCAGGTAGTCGTTGCGCTGAAGCTGGTCCGTCACGTTGCCCAACTGCTGGGCCAGACGCGCCAGATCGATCTCGCGCCCACCGTTAACGCTGACCTGCACCGCGTTGCGGCCGCAGAGGCTGCTGCTGGACGCGCCCACGGTGGCATCCAGGAACTCGTAGACATGCACGCCACAGGTCGAGCAGTCAGGGCGCCGCGCGCCGCCACCGAAAAGCTCGTACTCGTGGGTCCACACATCCATGTGGATCAGGCCCGTGTTGAGCTCACCGTGGCCAACGATTAGCTTCATGGCCTCAGCTGCAGAGATGGCCGTAATCATGGCCACGGCAGGTCCGATCACGCCGGCCGTGTCGCAGGTTGCTGCCGTGCCGGGAGCCGGCATTTCCCCCAGCAGGCAGCGCAAGCAACCGGTCACAGTGCGATTACCCGGCAGCGTCGCGGCAGCATCCGCGGGCAGAAAGGTGGCGGTCATACCGTACGAGGCGATTACGCCGGTGTAGACCCACGGTTTGCTCAGCTTGACGCAGGCATCATTGAGCAGATAGCGCGTGCTGAAGTTATCGGTGCCGTCGAGCACCACGGTCGCATCCTCGATCAGGTCGATCACATTGCCCGGGTTCACGTCGGCGATCACTGCCTCGATCTCAATTTCCCGGTTGACACTGCGTAGCTTGCGTGCGGCTGCTTCCGCTTTGGGCAAGCTCGCCGCGATATCGTCTTCATCAAAGAGGATCTGCCGCTGCAAGTTGTTTAATTCGATGAAGTCGCGGTCGATGATGCGCAGCTTGCCGACACCGGCCCGGGCCAGCTGATTGCTCAGCGCGGTGCCAGTGGCGCCGCAGCCGACCACGACAGCCGTCGCCGCAGCAAGCCGGCGTTGCCCTGCTTCGCCTAGGCCAGGAAAAATCATTTGTCGTTGATAACGCGTGAAGTCGATCATCCTCATCAATGCCTCTGTGCTGCTCGGCCTTTCCAATATGCTACTCTGTACAACGACCTGTATGCAATACCAATTGTACGCCCATCCTAGCACAGGGGGCAGTCGTCGCGAGTCATGGAGAATCCAAACTATGTCTATTGGGACAGGCGCAGCAGGCCACCCAGTTCGCCGCCGGCCCAGAGGGAACCATACTGATCGACGGCCAGTGCGTTGAGCGTGGCAGAAGGCAGACCATCGGTGGCAGGGCGATGTTCCCACCCCGCCCCGTCGAAGTGATAGAGGCCGTCGTTTACCGTGCCGACCCAGATCTGCTCGCCGGCAACAGCCAGGCTGGCAATGGGCACCGCGGGTACGTCCGTTATGGCTTCAGCCTGGCCGTCGGCAAAGCGCGCCAGCCCCCGCTCGCTACCGACGAGCACACGCCCATCAGCGGCCAAGGCCAGCGCCGTCACCGTATCACTGAGGAGTCCGGCGTTGTTGGCGTTGTAGACGCGCAGCTGGTTCTGGACAAACTCGTACAGCCCGCCATTGCTGGTACCGATCCACATGCCGTTTTCGCCGGCCAGAAGTGCCGTGACGTTATCGCTGGGCAGGCCATTCTCCCGCGTCAAGGTAAAAAATGACTCTCCATTCCAGACGCTCAGCCCGTTACGCGTGCCGATCCAAGTTCGTCGCTGGCGGTCTGCGGCCAGCGCCTGGACGTCATCGCTGGCCAGACCGTCGGCCGTGGTGAAATGACGCCAGACGCCATCGGCCAGCAAGGCGGCGCCATTCTCTCCGCCAAACCACAAGCCGTCGATGGTTCCAGGGGCAATCGCCCGTACGCCGGTCAGCGGCAAGGCGTCCCCCTCAGTGTAGACCCAACTCAACGTCGGGTCAGCCGGATTGATCTTCTGGACGCCACCGTCCAACGCAGCCCATAGGAAGCCGTCCCGGTCTCGGCTCAGCGCGTAGACGGCATTATCTAATAAGGCCTCGCCCGCAGCTTCGTAGCGTTGCCAGCGCTCGCCGTTAAAGCCGCTGACGCCATTGCCTACCGTCGTGTAGTAGAAAGCGATTGCGCCATTCCGGTCGTTCTCAACCGCCGCTCCGGTAACCGGGCCGGGGGCCATGCCCTCATCATTGTTATAGAGGGCGCCACAGCGTTCGGCCAGTGGGTCGAAGCGGCAGACTGCGCCCGTCTCATCCACCAGCCAGACAGCGCCCTGATCCGTGACGGCCAAGGCGGCCAACGCTGCGGTGGGGAATTCATCACCCAGAGCTTCGCTGCCATAAACGGTCCACTCATCTCCGTCGACCCGATAGAGACGATCCGTGCCCGCAACCCAGATTTCATCCGCAGGCCCCACGGCCAGCCCATGCAGCGGCGCCACCTCCAGCGGACTGTTGGCGGCGTTGTAGAGAATGGCCTCGTCGCCACGAATAACCGAAAGCCCGATGCCCGAGGAAACCCAATACGCATCACGGTCGCCCGTCACCACAACGTGCGCCACGGTGTCGGTACCCAGTCCGTCATTGCGATCCAGATGGCTCCATTCGTTGGTCGCAGCATCAAAGACATCAAGTCCGTGTTGGGCATACCCGACAACCAGATAGCCATGTTCAGCATCACAGAAGAGAGCCGAAACATCGTCGAAGCTCATGGCGCTGTTGCCGGTATTGAGTGTGTTCCAGCGCCCGGTACGCGTATCAAAAACCTGCAAACCCGTGTTGCCGCCGATGACGATGCCCAGACCAGGCAACGGACAGGTTGTTGCGGCAGTGAAGTGGTTGCCGCCCACTCCGTCCAGTGCCGTGAACTTGACCATCCCGCTCCCGCTGCGATTCCAGGCCATGATGCCGCCTTCGGTCGCGGCCCAAAGGTTGTCGCCGACAATGGCAGCATCGGTGACGAAGTTGGCGTTCGCCAGCAATACAGGGGGCAACTGTTGGGGCAGTAACGCCGGTGGGGTAGGCAGATCGGCCGCGGAGGCGATTGGCGTGCTCGTTGCGGGGAGCGTAGGCAACGGCGTCGGCCCAGCCGGTGCACTTACGGTTGGGGCAGTCGTCGCTTCAGCAGGAGATTCAACCATAGCTTCAACCGTCGGCTGAGATGTAGGTTCACTCGTTGGCACTTGATCTAGCGTGGCCCCTTCACTGCTTCCCGCGTCGGCGTCAAGCAACGCGACGCTGGCCAGTAGGTCATCATAGCGGGCGGACACCTCATTCTCCCACTGCGCAGCCGGCGCTACGCCCACCAATACGAAGAGTCGATCCGCGGCGGGCTGAGCCATGACGATGCGTCCAGCAAAGCCGCTGGCCGGATCGCGACTGAGAATGTCAGCAGTCAGCCCTGGCACCCCGTCAACCTGGATTTCACGTGGCGCCCCGGCTTCAAAATCATCTTGCTGGGCAAAATAGGCGACGAATTCGTCAAAGAGCGACGGCAGACCTTCGAGGGTTCCGGCAACGAACTGGCTGGGCGGGCCGCCGCTCAGCAGAAAGACCGGATTGAGCGCGCCGCCGGTGGCAGGACCGGTTAGGGTGGCCGAGCTGTCGGTGCGCGAAATCGAGTAATCGGGTACGGGCGCGAAGGCAAAGCCTCCGCCCGGCAGGCGATCCAGGTCCGCGCGCGTCGGTGACGGTTCCGGCGCGGCCTCGTCGGTGACTGGTGTTGCGGCTTGCGTGGGACGGGGCGTTGGCGTCGGTAGCCGTGATACCGTTGGCTGATTGGTGCGCATCACCAGCCAGATCACCGTGCCGAGCGCGCCGAGCAGGAGGGCGGTCACGACGATGGTTATTGTACGAAGTGAGGACGACTGCACCGAGAAGCGCTCCTTCTGGCGTGATGGCTGTCATCCGCTGACGGGATGACTGTCGCAGTCGGATCAAACGGTAGGATACGTCACTGTCGATTGTATCATCGCACGGGGATCGTCGCAAAGGGATCGCGATCAGTCGATCTGTCTTCCTGCCCCCAACCGCCACCGCCTGGCGTCTCGATCCGCAGGCAGTCGCCGGGCATGAGACGACGGGAAAACTTCGACGGCAGTTGATCGATGCGGCCGTCGGCGTGGCGGAGCTCATTGCGCCCAGCTGCGCCAGCGCCGCCGCCGGCCAGTCCCCATGGGGCGACGGTCCGGCGTTCGCTCAGCATGGTAACGGTGGCTGGAGCCAGAATTTCGTATTCCCGAATGATCCCATCACCGCCGCGATGAGCGCCTGCGCCGCCGCTGCCGCGGCGCAGGGCATAGCGCCGCAGGCGGAACGGAAAGGCGATCTCCAGCGCCTCCACGGGCGTGTTGAGCGTGTTGGTCATGTGAACCTGTGCACCGGACAGCCCGTTCCCTTGGGGCGCGGCCCCCATCCCGCCGCCGATGGTTTCATAGTAGGCGTAGGGCTGCCCCTCACTGCCCTGCCCGCCAATGGTGAGGTTGTTCATGGTGCCCTGGGCCGCAGCAGGTATACGGTCAGGCAGCGCCCGGGCCAATGCGCCCAGCACCACGTCGGTAATGCGCTGGGAGGTCTCCACGTTGCCGCCGGCCACTGCGGCGGGCGACTGGGCGTTGACAACGCAATTTTCCGGCGCAACCACATGGACAGGCCGGAAACAGCCATCGTTCATGGTTACGTCTTCATCGATCAGGCAGCGCACGACGTAGTAACAGGCCGACTGCGTGATGGCCAGGACCGCGTTGAGCGAGCCATGCATCACCGGGGCCGTGCCGGCGAAGTCAAAGGTGATCTCATCACCGGCAATGGTGGCCGTAACATGAATCGGCACCAAGGTCGTCTCGCCCTGCTCGACCAGTTCGATGACGTCTTGAAAAGCGTAGGTGCCGTCGGGCCACTGGGCAATGGCCGCGCGGGTCAGCCGCTCGCTGTAGTCCTGCAGATGCCGTCCGTAGGCCAACACTTCGTCCAGGCCGTGGACGGCGATTAGTTCATGCAGGCGTCTGTCACCCACGACCGCGGCTGCACGCTGGGCGGCCAGATCGCCCCGGCGCTCGTCCGGCGTGCGCACATTGCGCAGGATGAGGCGCAGCACATCTTCATCGAGAACGCCCGCCTTATAGAGCTTTACCGGCGGGATGATGATGCCCTCTTGATAGATCTCCGTCGACAGGGGCAGCGACCCCGGCGTCATCCCGCCCACATCGGCATGATGGGCTCGGCTCGCCGCGAAAAAGATCGGCGCACCCGTTGCCGCGGCTTCAGCTGCTTCCTCCGGCCCATGCGCAAAAACCGGCGCAATCATGGTGATGTCGGGGAGATGATTGCCCCCCTCAAAGGGGTCATTGACAATGACCACATCCCCCGGCTGCCAGTCGCTGAATTTGTGCAGGATGGTGTGGACGCTGGCCGGCATGGCGCCCAGGTGGGCCGGAATGTGGGCCGCCTGGGCAATCATGCCGCCGGCCCCATCAAAGAGCGCGGCAGGAAAAGTCGAGCCGCTCTTTGATATTGGGTGAATAACCCGTTCGTCGCAGGGTGATGCCCATTTCTTCGGCCACCCCACTGAAGCGATGACGATATAGCTCTAACGTAATTGGGTCCATGAGTCATTCCCATCAGGCGTTCTTGTGATCAAGCACTCTCACGATGGCGAACCAGGGACAGGTTGCTGAGTTCGTCGACCGTTGCAAGCCACCCCATCGGGATCACTAGCGTCGTATCGAACTGGAGCACGATGGCCGGACCGTGGAATCGATTGCCCGGCTGCAGTTTTGCACGATCATAGAAGTCCGTCTGCACGGGACCGCGCTCATCGAACCAAACTGGCCGGCGATCAAGCAACGCAGCATCGGGTTCAGCTTGGCCAAGCGGATGTCGGGGCAACACCGGTCGTGCGCCCGCGCCGTGAGCACGCACGCGCACCGAAACCGCCTCGACTGGTTGATCGGTCATGGCATAGCCGTAACGCTGCGCGTGGGCAGCATGGAAGGCGTGAACCGCCGCGGCAATCGTGCCGCGATCGACTGGCAAAACCAGGGGAACCATGAGCTCGTAGCTCTGGCCGATATAGCGCAGGTCAAGCGTGGCATCGAGCAGCGGCGCATCGATGCCGTCGGCCAGTAAGACCTCGCGTACCCGTCCGGCCAGCGCCTCGACCTGGGCGGCCAGTGCATCCGGATCAGCCAGAAGCGACGCCGCATCCGCCAGCACGGCCTTGGACGCGTCATGCGCGATATCGGCCACGAGCATGCCGTAGGCGCTCAGCACGCCGGGCATCGGCGGAACGAGCACATTGGGAATCGCGAGCGCGTCGGCCAGTTCACAGGCATGGAGCGGTCCTGCGCCCCCGAAGGGCACCAAAGCAAACTGGCGCGGATCATAGCCGCGCTCGACCGAAACGCGGCGCAGGGCTCGCTCCATCGTGGCGTTGGCCACGCGGAGGACACCGATGGCCGCGGCCTCCGGGCTCAAGTTCAACGCGTCGCCCAGCCTGGTCAACGTGCGCCGGGCCGCGGGTTCATCCAGGGTGACCGAACCTTTGCCCCCCAGAAAGCCATCGGCGCTCAGCCGCCCCAGCACCAGATTGGCATCGGTGACGGTGGGTTCGTCACCGCCCCGGCCATAGCAGGCCGGTCCAGGTGCAGCCCCGGCGCTGCGCGGTCCGACATGCAGCGCGCCGCCCGCGTCCACAAACGCAATACTGCCGCCCCCTGCACCGACCGTGTGAATGTCGATCACGGGCAAGCGCAGGGGTAACCCGGTGATCGTGCTCTCTGCCGTAGCCGGAATAACGCCCGGACAGAGCGCGACATCAGTACTGGTGCCGCCCATGTCGAAGGTGATGATCCGGGGCGCTTCGTTGTCCGTCGCTTGGCGGGCCAGAGCAAACGCGCCAACCACCCCCCCGGCCGGACCGCTCAACACAAGCCGTGCAGCCTCATCCGCAGCCTGATGCAGGCCGATCGCACCGCCATTGGACTGCATGATGCGGACGCGACTGCCGGTCAAGACATGATCCAGGCGGCCCAGATAACGCGCCACGAGCGGTTGAACATAGGCATTAATTACCGTCGTAGCAGTACGCTCATATTCGCGGTATTCAGGTAGAATCTCGCTGCTCAGCGAAATAGGCAGTTCGGAAGCCACTTCACGCACGAGTTCGGCCGCCCGCTGCTCATGGGCGGGATTGGCGAATGAGAAAAGAAAGACGATGGCCACGCTCTCCACCGCTCCTTCCTTCATCTGCAGCGCGGCCGCCCGCACAGACGCTTCATCGAGGGGCACAAGTTCGCGGCCGGCATGGTCGATTCGTTCCCTGGCCTCCAGGCGCCAGGCGTCGTCAACGAGCAATGGCGGCCGCGTTTGATGAAGGGCGTAAATCTGCGGACGATTCTGGCGGCCAATCACCAGTACATCGGCAAAGCCATCCGTCGTCAGCAG
The DNA here is from genome assembly GCA_963749845.1 of uncultured Chloroflexia bacterium. Lineage (GTDB taxonomy): Bacteria > Chloroflexota > Anaerolineae > Caldilineales > Caldilineaceae > JAGRCP01. Next base: position 50,019 of record CAVVOJ010000001.1, read on the forward strand.
AGCCGTACGCGCTCCTTTGCGCTCCAGTAGGGCATTGGTTGCCACGGTCATGCCATGGACGATCTCAGCCGCCTGAACGCCGAGCGTCTGAAGGCCATCGACAATCGCTTGACTCTGGTCATCGGGCGTCGTGGGCGCTTTGAAGATCTCAAGCTGACCATCGATGAGGACGACGAAATCGGTAAAGGTGCCGCCGACGTCGATGCCGACTAGCGAGGGGGCTGATTCATCAAGATTCATCGCTGGATTGCCGTTCATTGAGGTTGAGGGACACCAATCATCCGGCGCCCAGATTGTGCTTTCTGCAGAAGCTACTTCTGATCGAGGGGGAGCGCTGAGTAGCAATGCGATCAATTAGCGCAATAGATCACTGGAATGCTTTGCTAGGTTGATGCGGGTTGGGTATAATGCGGATCGTTGCGATTTGAAAGCGGTGCAAAGCGCGGCACAAGCCGCACACTGAGCCCCGCTGTCCATCAACGATTCTTCGATGACCCGCATCTCTATACCTGACAGTGAACTGACAATGCCCAACACCATCACACCCACTTCATCAACCACGGTAACCCTCGCCGGAGCATCCGCTCTGGACGTAAATCACAATGTAACATTCTTACCGGAAGGAGACAAACAAACATGCGTATCACCCCTCGCTCACTCTTCGTAATCGCGCTGCTCGCGATTACGGCCATGCTCTTTGCAGCCTGTGCAGCGCCCGTTGGCCCCGGCGCAGAAGCGCCTGCCTCCGAAGGTGACAGCGGCGAAGCGTCAACGGCAGCCGACTTCCAGGTTGGCCTGGTCACTGACGTCGGTCGCATCAACGATCGCAGCTTCAACCAGTCTGCGTGGGAAGGCGTCCAGCTTGCTGCGTCAGAACTTGGCCTTTCCGAAGACAATGTCAAATTTATTGAGACGCAAGACTCGAAAGACTATGCAGATAACATGCAGCAGTTTATCGACGAAGGGTACGATGTCATCGTGACGGTCGGCTTTGCCCTGGGTGGGGCGACCGCTGTCGCCGCTGCCGAGAATCCTGACGTCAACTTTATCGGCGTCGATCAGTTCCAAGGTGAAGCCATCCCGAACGTAACCGGTTTGGTCTTTAACGAAGATCACTCGGGCTATCTGGCCGGCGTGTTGGCTGCCAATCTGACCGAGACCGGCACCATTGCGGCCGTATTGGGAACCGATCTGGTTCCGCCCGTGGTTGCCTTTAATGAAGGCTACATTGCCGGCGCCCAGTCCGTAAATCCGGACATCAATATCATCTCGACCTACCATCCCGGCGGCATGGATATCGCCTTCACCGATCCCGAATGGGGCGCGGCCACGGCTCGCCAGGCGCTGGATCAGGGTGCAGACGTTGTCTTTGCGGCCGGTGGTCTGACGGGCAACGGCGGCCTGCAGGAAGTGGCGGTTGCAGCAGAATCCGGTGATCGCGTCTTCTGCATCGGCGTGGATACGGACCAGTGGGAGACCGTGCCCGCTGCCCATCCTTGCCTCGTCTCCAGCGCTATGAAGCTGATCACGCCCGGCGTGGCTGATCTAATCATTGCCGCCTCGACAGACGAATTTCCCAGCGGCAACTACTTTGGCGGTGCGGGCCTTGCCCCGTTCCACGATTTTGAAGACCAAGTCGCCGAGGAACTCAAGGACACGCTGACGGAAATCGCAGCGGGTCTGGATGACGGTTCGGTCGAAACGGGCTATGGCAATTAGTCGACGCCAAACGGGCCGATGATCAGTCGGCAGACGAAATTCACAGAGGAACGCTGAAGTGCAATGGAGTTTGCCGGCATCTGTCTTGCCCATTTGTGCAGCGACCGAAAGTCGTGAAGTGCCAGTACAATGGGTAGTGATTGCGCTGACAACGGCACAGCACTACCTAGCTTGAACCAGAGAAGGGGCGGTCCGAAAACCGCCCCTTCTCGCACCCTGTGACCCACAACCTGAGAAGAGGGGACGCATGAGTACCTCACCCTCGTTTTTTCGACGTATGGCCAACATGCTGCTGATTCCGACGCTGGCGATCTTTACCGCGTTTGTGGTCGGCGCAATTATCATGCTGCTCGCCGGGGACAATCCAATCGAAGCCTATCGCGGGCTCTTTGAAGGCGCGTTTGGCAGTGCCAGAGGCTGGTCCTCCACGATCCGTAAGACTGTACCGCTGGTCCTAGCGGGCCTATCCGTTGCCGTGGCCTTCAAGGCGGGTCTCTTCAATATTGGGGCGGCCGGTCAGTTTATCATGGGGACAATTTTCTCGGTCTGGGTCGGCATCAATTTTGAAGGCATGCCGGCCTTTATTCACCTTCCGCTGGCCCTGCTTGCCGGCATCGTCGGCGGGATGTTATGGGGCGCAATCCCCGGCGTGCTCAAAGTAACGACCGGCGCGCATGAGGTAATTGTCACCATCATGCTCAACTATATTGCCATCGCCTTCGCCGGTTGGACGGTCTATGCGGGCGGCAGTCAAGGGCAGCGGCCGGGTCCGCTCTGGGATCCTGAGGCCGGCCCCATTTCTGAGACGCCGACTATTTTCGACAGCGCCCGGCTCCCCGAACTCATTCCGCCGCCGCTGCGGATTCACGCCGGCGTGTTGATCATGCTCTTTGTGGTCGTCCTCATGTGGTGGCTGATCTACAAGACAACGATCGGTTTCGAGTTGCGCACCGTTGGGCAAAGCGCCAAAGCGGCCAAGTATGGCGGCATGCGCGTCAACTGGAACATTGTGCTGGCCATGCTGCTGGCTGGCGGGTTGGCCGGGTTGGCCGGCGCCATTGAAACGCTGGGCGTCAATCATAAATTCGCGCCGGAATTTGGCGGTGGAGTTGGCTTCGACGGGATTACCGTTGCGCTGCTCGGCCAGACCAACCCCTTTGGCGTGCTCATCGCCGGCTTTCTCTTTGGCGCGTTGGATGCCGGCGCAGCCCGCATGCAATTTGTCTCCGGGGTTGCTGCCGACATCATTCAGGTAATCCAGGCGCTGGTGCTGGCCTTTGTGGCTGCGCCATCTCTGGTACGCATGATCTATCGCCTGAAAGAGCCGGAGGGTGAAGTCGATGCAACGCCAAGAGTGAGTTGGGGAGGATAGCGATGAAACGACAACGCTTCCTCAGACGCTCGAATATATTTGTCATTGGCGCAGCGCTCTTCATCATTATCATGTCGATTCTGGTTGAGACTACGGCTCTTGGCAACAATACCTGGCTAAGTGTCTTTTTTGGCAAGAGTGCGCTCAACTTCACCGTACGCTTTACCATACCGTTAGCGCTCGGCGCCATGAGCGGCATTCTCTGCGAGCGGACAGGCATTATCAACATCGGTATCGAAGGCATGATGTTGGCCGGCGCCTTTGCAGCCTTTACGGCCAAGGTGGCCACCAATAGCTGGGATTTGTTTCCCAGCCTGCTCTTTGGTGTGGCTGCAGCGCTCTTCGTCGGCGGCTTGATGGGGCTCCTGCACGCGACCTTCTCCATCCGCTTCAAGATGGATCAGATTATCTCGGGCACAGTCATTATCGTACTGGCGGGCGGCTTTACCGCCTACCTCTTTGATCGTGATGCGGTTGCAAGCGGCAAGTTTGTGCAAATGCCGATTCCCCTTCTGGCCGACATCCCAGTCTTCGGCGACGTGCTCTTCAACAAGCCCCCTCTCACCTATGCTGCCCTCATCTTGGTAATCGTGCTCCACATTGGGCTCTTTTATACGCGCTGGGGGTTGCGCACCCGCTCCGTGGGTGAGTATCCCAGCGCGGCCGACACGGTGGGCATCAAGGTGAACCGCTATCGGTACATGAACACGATTCTGGGCGGCATGGTGGCTGGATTGGCTGGTGGGTATTTGGTATTGGAGGCAGTCGGTCAGTTTCAAGAGGGGATGACCGCCGGCCGCGGCTTTATCTCGCTGGCGGCCATGATCTTTGGGAATTGGATGCCATTCGGCGCACTGGCTGCGGCCACCCTCTTTGGCTACACCCAGGCGCTGCAAAATGAACTCCTGCTGGCTGACATCACGAATGTGCCGCGTCAGTTTATTGCCATGATTCCCTACATTGTGACGATTGTGGCCGTCTCCGGCTTCGTGGGTCGGGTGCGCCCACCTGCCGCCGAAGGCAAGGTGTATGAGACGGAAGGCAGCGACTAGCGGATTGCGGATTGCGGATTGCAGATTGCGGCGATTGTACGGCGACGATTAATAATTTATCATTATCTATTCTCGATTGATTATTGAATCAATAATGATCAAAGCTTGATCGAACTCCGGCCGCCTGCATTGGAAACCCAGGAGTCAATAGACGTGAACTCAGACAGGGCACCGGTTCTGGAAACGCGCGGGATCACCAAACGTTTTCCCGGCGTAATTGCCAATGAAGATGTCAACATCAAGCTCTACAAGGGCGAGATTTTGGCGCTGCTGGGCGAAAATGGCGCGGGCAAGTCGACGCTCATGAATATTATCTATGGCCTCTACAAGCCGTCCGAAGGCGAGATCCTCGTCAATGGTAAGGTCGTGGATATGCAGTCACCCAAAGACGCGATCGCCTTGGGGATCGGCATGGTGCACCAGCACTTTCAGCTCGTGCCCGTAATGACCGTCACCGAAAACATGATGCTAGGCATGGAGACGATCAAAAACGGCTTCCTCGACCGCAAGACCGTGGCCGCCGATATTGCCGAACTCTCCCATCGCTACAACCTCGATGTAGACCCTTACGCGATCATCGAGGACCTGCCTGTGGGCATGCGCCAACGCGTCGAGATCGTCAAGGCCCTCTACCGTGAGGCCGACATTTTGATCTTGGATGAGCCGACGGCCGTCTTGACGCCCCAAGAGATCGAAGGCCTGTTTGAAATCATGAAGCTGCTCAGAAGCCAGGGCAAGTCGATCATCTTTATCACGCATAAGCTCAAGGAAGTCCTGTACGTCGCCGATCGCATTGCCGTGCTGCGCGGCGGCAAGATTGTCGGCGAGGCCGACCCATCGACCAGCACCCAAAACAAACTGGCGGCGATGATGGTCGGTCGAGAGGTCATCCTTACCGTCATGAAGGAACCTGCCAAACCAGAGGCGACGGTTTTGGAAATGCGCAACTTGCATGCCAAAAACGACCTGGACGAACCAGCTCTCAACGGCGTTGGCTTTGACGTGCGTGCCGGTGAAATTGTAGGGGTGGCTGGTGTGCAAGGCAATGGCCAGACTGAGCTAGTCGAGGTCGTCACGGGACTGCGCAAAGTTACGGATGGTCAGGTACTCATCAACGGTACAGACATGACCAATGCAACGCCCCGGCGCATCACCCAGGATGCAGAGAGCTGCCACGTGCCCGAAGATCGTCATGCGTTTGGCATGGTACATTCTTATACGATTGCCGACAACTTGGTGCTGAACACCTACAACCTACCGCCCTACTCGCGGGGTTGGACCGTCAACCGCAGCGCAATCGATGCGCATGCGGCCGAACTGGTGGAGCAGTATGACGTGCGCACGCCCAGCATCTATACAGCCGGCGGCAGTCTCTCCGGCGGCAATCAGCAGAAGATGGTGGTAGCGCGCGAGTTTAGCCGCCCCATCAAGCTATTGATTGCTGCCCAACCGACGCGCGGCATCGACGTAGGCTCCATCGAGTTCATCCACAATCAAATTGTGGACAAGCGCGATGAAGGCGTCGCCGTGCTGCTGGTCAGCTCAGAGTTGGATGAGATCATGGCCCTGGCCGACCGCATCGTGGTCATGTACAAGGGCGAGGTGATTGGCATCGTGCCCCGCGAAGAGGCAACGCGCGAAGGGCTCGGCTTGCTCATGGCCGGCGTCACTGACGAGCAAGCCGTGATGTAGCAAGAGTCGTGTAGCAAGAAAAGGCGCCCATGGATCCATTCGATCCGATTCTCGACAAACCGCACACAGTCGACCTCAGCGAAGATTTCAGTGAGGGCCGCAACGACGCACGCTACCCACTGGCCAATCAAGAGATTTGCTTTCAGGCCGATGCCCAGGCAGATCTTCATCATCTCTTCTGGCCGTGGGTCGGAGAAGAGTACGCGCGCCGAATTTGTGTTCACATCACCGATTTGCATGATGAAGCGTTTATGCCGCTGGTCACCCGCAGCTATCCCGGCTACCAGGAACTGATCTGCGGTACCGATGGCATGATTGTCTCCAAGCAGTTGGCCGCGCCATTCGGATCCTATTATGATCGCTCGGTCATGTGGCTGCTGGACTGTCAGGCCGAAGGAGATCGCTTGCTACGCATCGATGTGGAGATCGACTGGGGTGAGGCGCTTACCCAGCGCATGGTGGACGGGCTGTTGGTCGCCCAGCGCAACCCGCAAGATGCCCGGGGACTTTACGCTCAACACAATGCTGACAGCACGCGCGTCTTCGGTAACCCGCTTGGACGCCCTTCTCAGATCGACCTGGACGATCCCACGTGCGCTCGCTTGACCTATCACGTGCTGGTCAACGGCATGGTGGAAGTAGCACTGCTGTTGGCCATCAGCGATGTAGGCGAGCAGGTAGCGTGGAACGGCTTTCTGGCCCAACGCGACAGCGCGCTCATCTTTGAAAAGGGAAATAACGCATGGCAGCAGCTGCTCCGCCAAGGCCGCTTGTGGACGTCGGATCCGCAACTAAATCGGGCCGTGCAGAGCGGGCGAATTGAGACGGTTCGCCATGTCCAGCGTCTACGGACCGGCTTGGCGGGCGCCGATCGCCTGATCGAACGAACACCGGCGCTTGTGGCTTCGTCCGATACCTTTGATATCGTGCAAAGCCGCAACTTGCTGGCCCATTTGCGCCGCGTGGCCGACAGAAGCGAGGGCAACCTGCCTCGCGCCTTGCCTCTGCGCGTCAAGGATGCAATTCCGCCTGCGGACGCGGCCATGCTCTTGAAGACCAACGGCGCGTACTTGATCGCCCTGGCCGCTCACCTTCAGCGTCATTTTGATACCAAAGTGCTGGAACAACATTACGCCAGCGTCTGCGCGATTGCAGACCGGCTGATTCTGACACAAGCTGGCACAACCGGTGCGCAACGATCTCCTATGCAAGAAGCGGCGTTGGTCCGTGCCTTGGTTGCCGCACAAGCACTGGCGCGTCTTTATGGTGATGAGGTCAACTTCACCCGCTGGCAGAGTGAAGTCGCAGCGCTACTGGGAACGCCTGCAGCCGCGCCAAGAGAGCAAGAGGAGCCCTTTCAACTTCCGCCAGCCTGGGAAATGCGCGATAATGGCGTTTGGGGCTTCGCTGACCCGTGGCAGGGAATCGAATTTGCCGGCACGGTCGTATGGAACGACATCGGTTTGCGGCTACGCAATCACCAGCTCACGATTACGCAGCGCTGGCCCGAAGCTTGGCGCTGGTGGGCATTGCTCGACCTGCCGCTGGGTGAGGATCGACGGCTCAGTTTGGTCTGGGACGGTCATACGCTCCATGCAACGCAGCCCGTCGTGACCACGCTGCCGCTGGCCGTTCACGCAAAGATCCGCGCGCTCCACACGAGCGAGGATGATTTTGCCCTAACTTTTGAATTTGCAACGGAAGCGGCCGAAAAATCGACCGCTACGCTCCCTGAAACACCCGGTACGACCGCCTATTTTCGACCCGAATTTGCGGTTGTCTGAACCTTGTTTGCCGCTTGACGATGAACAAAACTGCCTACGTATACGACCCGTTCAATCTGAAACACACGCTGGATGGCCACCCAGAGAACTACCGGCGCCTCCAGGGCACGTGGGATCTGCTCCAGACAGACGGTATCCTGGCCAGCATGCTGGCCGTACCGAGTACGCCGGCGCCCCTGGACGCGATTTACCGCGTCCATACGCCCCAATACGTCGAGCGGCTGCAGTCTGCGGCCATGTTCGGCAGCGCTCGCATCGACCCCGATACGTACGTGAACGCCGACTCCTACCATGCAGCGCTGCTAGCCGCCGGCGGGCTGCTCAATGTCGTGGATGCCGTGTTGTGGGGGCAGGCGGACAATGGCTTTGCCCTGGTCCGGCCACCGGGTCACCATGCACTGAGCTATCTTGGCATGGGCTTCTGCCTTTTCGCCAACGCCGCCATTGCCGCGCGCTGGGCCCAGGATCATCACGGCATCAACCGCGTCCTCATCGTCGATTTCGACGTACATCATGGCAACGGCACCCAAGACATCTTCTATGATGACCCGTCGATCGAGTTTTTCAGCGTGCATCAGTTTCCTTACTATCCAGGCACTGGCGCAGCCGACGAGCTCGGCTCGGAAGTCGCCTCTCACAGTACAATCAACGTGCCTCTTCCCGCGCACGTTGGCGACGAGGGGTATCTGGCCTGTTTCCATGAAATCCTCATGCCCGTAGCACGTGAGTTCCGGCCAGAGCTGATCTTGCTTTCGGCCGGCTTTGACGCCCATTGGCTGGATCCGCTGGCCAGCATGCGCGTGAGCATTCCCGGCTATGCCGCGCTCGACAAAGGTGTTGCTAGAGCTAGCCGACGAGCTCTGCCAAGGCCGCATTGTGGGCGTGCTGGAAGGCGGCTACAACCTCGACGTGCTGGCCCATGCGGTGCTGACTATCCTGCGCATCTTTCAGGATAGCGATGCCGAACCGAGCGATCCCTTCGGTATGCCGACCACCGGCGCCGAACGCGATGTGACCGTACTGATCGACCGGCTCAAGAACCTGCACAATATCAAAGATTCACCCTTTCATTCTCTTCCCAAGTGACCGGACAGCAATTCACATTTTGGGTAAAGTGGACCGCAGATCAGCGCTGGCCCCACTGGGTCCCCGACGAATACGGGTGAATTAATGCACAAAAAATCGTTTCTGTTCAGATCCCAATCAAATAGAACGCTGATTTGGCGGATCAGGCTAATACCGGCGGATCAATCCTGAAAGATCTCCAACGATCCGCTACATCCGGCTTTTTCCGCGGTCCATCGTCATTGCATGCAGAATCCCTGCGGCCAGCATCGGCGAGTTGACGAAAAAGGCCCGCTCTCGTATCCTGAGATGTCTACATAAATCACGAGTTGACGTGCTGTTCGCACGCTTCTACTGAAAGCCATCCATGCACCAGAAGTACGCCGTGCCCGCTGACGCAACCGACAAGCAAACGATCCACACGCAGCTCGACGAGTGGGGTCGCGCCATCGACCAGCTGCTCCAGGCCGGCGAGGCTGCTGCGGTTGCGCCGCTGGCCCAGGTTATCCTCAAGCGTTACCCGCGTCACCTACCGACCTATGCCCGCCTGCTGGAGGCGTTTTGGCAATTGGGGCGCTGGGACGAGGGTGATGAGTGGGCCCGTCGCCTGCTCAACGCCGATCCTTGTTATGGCCGGGCCTGGCGCGCGGTGGCGCGCGCTGCTGAAGCGCGCCAGGAGCGCGCCACTGCCAACGGCATTTGGCAGCGTGCATTCGAGGTCGATCCCTATCAGCCCGACATCCGCGTTGGGCTAAGCCGCACGACCATCGGCGGTCACGATCCCTTACGCATGTCACAGGCGGGGCTAGGCACCCTCTACCTGCGCGGCTACCGGTGGAGTCATGCCGCGGCCATCTACCGCGCACTGATCGGAGCCGATGCCCGCCGTCTCGATTTCCAGATCAATCTCATGACTGCGCTCTGGCGCCTGCCGGACGCGAGCCCTGCCTATCAACTTGCCCGTCATTTGACCCGGGAACATTCGCTCCTCCTGCTGCCATGGATCGTCCTCAATGACCTGGGTGATGACGACGATCGTGCCCTGGCCCACAACCCCATCGCCACCATGGACCCCGACGGCGAGTACGTACGCCGCCGCCTCCGCACAGAGTTGGCGCCTCCCAACGAGCGAACCGTGGAGAAGCGCCTTGCCCAGGGGCCGGTTACCTTGCTTGTCTCACCTGCCGAAGCTCAGTTCTTGGCATTCACACCGGTTGTGTGATGAAATGGGGCGCGAAGTGTCGAGCAGACGTGGTCTGACCACCAGTGCTCTGATTGATGGCGCTATTGATCACGCTTCACAAATGCAAAAACCCAATTTCATTTATTTGAGGAGTAACTTGTGGAACGCACATTCATCATTCTGAAGCCCGACGCCGTACAGCGCGGATTGACCGGAGAAATTCTCAATCGCTTCGAACGCCGGGGCCTCAAGATCGTCGCCATGAAAATGATCCACGTGACGGAAGAGCTGGCCCGTCAGCACTACGCCGTGCACGAAGGACGTCCATTCTTTGACGGTCTGATCACCTATATCACCAGTTCTCCTGTGGTCGCCCTGGTCGTTGAGGGCACCAATGCCATTGCAGTCGTCCGCAAGACCGTGGGCGCGACCAATCCGGCCGAGGCTGAACCGGGCACCATTCGCGCTGACTTTGGGCTGGAAATCGGTCGCAACCTGGTCCATGCCAGCGACGGTCCTGACACAGCGGTCAGTGAGTCGGCGCTTTGGTTTGGCGAGGAGCTGATTGCCTGGGAGCGCAACGTCGACCCCTGGATTTTTGAATAGGCGCCAGCAAAGTACTTACAGTGAATTTCTAGTTGGACTATTGATTCGTTCACAAGGAGAATCCCACATGGCAACCAAAGCTGATTTTACGCCAGAAGAGTGGCAGACGCTGATTCAAGCGCCCCTGGCAATCGGAACGCTGATCACTATGGCGAGCCCGGCCATGGGCGACGCATTTAAGGAGTCCATGGCCGTCGCCAAGAAGCTGGGAGAAGTTGCCGCAGCAACCGGCAATACGGAGCTTATGACTTCGATCAGTGAAGAGTACAAAGATCGTGCCAGTGCCAAAGCCGCGCAGGTGAAGCCCGACTCCCACGATCCGGCGGCGGTCAAGGCGCAGATGCTCGGCATAGTCGCACAAGCTACAGCCGAAATCGACGCCAAGGCAACGCCCGAAGAGGCCGCGCAAATCAAAGCTTGGCTCTACAGCGTGGGTGAAGCCGCGGCCGAAGCTGCCAAGGAAGGTGATTTTATGGGCATTGGCGGCGTCAAGGTGAGTCCGGAAGAAGAAGCCGCCCTGGCAGAGATCAAAGCTACGTTGGAAATCTAGGGCTGCGCCAAAGCAGCAAAGGGCAACTGGAACGCTGATTCCAGCAGATAAAGTCAGAAAAATCCGCAACAATCTGCTTACTCGTGGTACATCGCCGTTCTAGCACATGATAGACTGAAGAGTCACGCGACAACAGATAAGGCCGCCGAATTTCGCTCCGGCGGCCTTATCTGTTGTCGCGCACGCAAGGGTCTCGGAGCCGAATCAATACTCTTCTCAAATATCGCCTCCTCTGATATAGTGATTTGGGGCAACCCGGTCCGTCATGTAGGTGGATGTAGCGAATCCGCCCGTCAGCTAGCCTGACTTAAACAAAGGATTGGTAGATTGATTCGTTTTGTCATTCGTGTACTGGTCTACACGCTGGTGCTGGCGATCACGGTCACACTTACGCCGGGCATCCATATCGAGCCGTTGATTCCCACCGTTGTTGATATCAGCGCCACCTTCATTCTGTTTGGCATATTTTTCGGCATACTGAATGCGTTTATCCGGCCACTGGTGCTCCTCTTCACCGCCCAGTTGCTGCTGCGTACGATGGGTCTATTCGCGATTGGGCTCAACACGTTCTTCCTCTGGCTGGCCAGCCTACTCTTCAGCAACGCCTTCGTGATCGAATCGCCGCAGCTGCTCTGGATCCTCTTTGCGGGCACGATTCTGACCGTGGTGGCCGTGGCGATGGAGGCAATCTTCGGTCTGGAGATGCCCGCATTCCAAAGCCAGATCGAGTCTCAGTTCTACTGGCGCTGGATCGGGTTCCTTTCGAATGGCCGGCGCAACGCAATTGCCGAAAATCTGCGTGCTGCCCAGATCACAGATATCATCTCTCGCTATACCCAGGATATCGTCGTCGACATGACGCCCCTGGCCCAGTTCCGCTACTCGGTGCAAGATCTGCTCTTTGGTGATAACGACCTGCTTTCTCGGCTGTCGCTGCCTGAGAAGGTACGCTACATGATCCAGGAGTTGGGGCCAACTTTTGTTAAGTTTGGGCAGATCATCAGCAGCCGCTCTGCCGAGCTACCGCCGGAATGGCAGGAGCAATTGAGCAAGTTACAGAGCAATGTCCCGCCCTTCTCCTCGGAGAAAGCGCGCGCGATCATCATCTCTGAATTAAAGGGCACTCCGGAAACGCTCTACGCCTCATTCGAAGAGGAGCCGTTTGCCGCAGCCTCCATCGCCCAGGTGCATCGAGCAACCTTGCACGACGGCACACCGGTGGTCGTCAAGATTCAACGTCCCAATATCGACGTGGCGGTTCGGGCTGATCTCAACGTGATCAATGACCTGACCAAACGGGTTCAAAAACAGCAGGAATGGGCGAAGACCATGGACCTGCATGGTCTGTTCGATGAATTTGGCCAGTCGATTCTCTATGAAATGGACTATCGCAACGAGGCCGCCAACATTGGTCTGCTGACTCGCAACATGGCCCAGTTTGATTCAATCCATGTCCCCGTCGTCTATCAGAGCCTGACCACAAACAAGGTCTTGACCATGGAGTTTGTGCCCGGGGTCAAGATCACAGATGTGGAGGCTATCGATGCGGCCGGATTGGACCGGGAACAGTTGGCCCAGGAATTCGTCAAAGCCATGATCAAGCAGGCACTCTTTGACGGCTTCTTCCACGCCGATCCCCACCCGGGCAATGTGCTGGTCAATCTGGAAACCGGTCAGATCGGCTTCCTCGACATGGGCCTCATGGGCGAGTTGAACCGCGAACAACGCATGGCGCTGGCTGATATGCTCGTCTCTATGGTCAACCAGGACGGCTACAGCATGGGCAAAGCGGGGCTGCGGCTCAGTAAACCGGTTCCCGGCGTCACCGTCGATGAGGCAGCCTTTATCGAGGCCACGGAACGCTATGCAAAGCGCTATCTGGGCAGCTATGAAGGCATGGACGCAGGGATTGATGCGCTGCAGAACCTCATGCGACAGTATGGATTGCGGCTGGATAGCAACTTTGTGCTGGCATTCAAGACACTGATGCAAGCCGACGAAGTTGTGCGTACGCTGGATCCCAACATCGTCTTTACAAAGTCGGCGGTAGAAAACAGCAAGGAGTTGATGCGCGAGCAGTTCACAACCGATGCTGTCGTCGAGACGATCACGACACAGGTGACCCGTAGCGGTCGGGAAATTGTCTACCGAATCCCCTCGCTGGTCGACGCAACCGGCAAGTGGTTGGATCAGTACGAACAGGGACGCTTCTCGGTTCACGTCGACACCACTGACTTGACGCCGCAGGTCGACAAGATAGACAACGCTTTGTCCAAGAGCATGGATCGGCTGATCGTTGGATTGGTCATGGCCGGGTGGCTGGTGGGGGCGGCGATTGCCAGCACGGTTGATGTCGATCTGCTGGGCTTTCCGCTCTCAGACCTTGCTTTCTATATGTTCCTCATCGGCGCCGGTGTTGGAGCCATCGTCGTGATCCAGGCCATCATGCGTTTGAGAAAAGAAGATGATGTTTACTAATCGTCGCGTGGAGGTATAAAGCTCACCATGTTAAGTTTCCTCTTTGCCCTGTTGCAGACGCTTATCGGCGTCTTGTTGGGCGGCTATATTCTTTTCCTTGGGCGCGTGAAACTGTGGGCGACCTTAGGCGTTGTTGGCTTCGCAGTAACGGCCAATATGCTTGCCATCTTGGTGGCCGGCGGCGACGATGGCTTGGACTTGATCGACATGCAAGCGTGGGGACTCATCGCCATCGCAGTTGCCATTGGCATAACAGGTGCGATACTAGGTAATGCCCGACCAGAGCTTGCCGGCGTGCTGATTGGCATTGCAGCCGGCGCCAATGTGGCGCTATGGTTCTACGACATTGCAGACCACCTCATGACGAGCGTCGCAAGCTTACCTGAAGAAACAGTCATCATCGTTGGGTTGTTTCTCATCATGATTGGCGGTCTATGCGGCTATTGGCTTATTCGCAGCTATCGGGATGAAGCGCTTATCTTGATTACAGTCGTGCTAGGAGCGGAACTGATTAGTGATGCGCTAGACCTAAGCTCAGCCCGCAGCATCACCGCTATTCTCATCCTCGGCTTGAGCTTGGCGGGCATACTCGTGCAGTATGGCGACTACGAACGCAAGCGACGGGCTGCACTTGGCTTAACTGAGCCCGAGCCCATGCCCTCCAGCGTTGCGTTCTTCCAAAATTTGGAGTTGGATTGATCAGCGAAGCCGCCAGCGAAGTGATTGGAGGCAGTGACATGTTACGAACCCTTACGCATTGAGGTTGGAATGGTTAACACCAGCGATTCCCATCGTGTGAATAAGGCGCCTGAGGCGCCGCCCTATCCGGATATGGTATGGATTCCGGGTGGGAGCTTTCTCATGGGTTCAAACGATCACTATCCTGAGGAAGCACCGGTCCATCGTGTCTCCGTAGATGGATTCTGGATGGACAAATATCAGGTGACCAACGCCCAGTTTACACGGTTCGTCCAAGAGACCGGTTACGTAACTGTGGCGGAAAGAGCTCCCGATCCGGCGCTCTATCCCGGTGCGCCGCCGGAGAACCTGGTACCAGGCTCCTTGGTCTTTCATATGACACAAGGCCCCGTCAATCTGGAGCAGATCAATCTCTGGTGGGACTGGACACCTGGTGCGAACTGGCGGCGGCCGGAAGGACCACGTAGCCACATTCGCAAACGCAAGCATCATCCCGTTGTGCACGTCTGTTATGAAGACGCAGAAACGTATGCAGAGTGGGCCGGCAAGGCGCTGCCAACCGAGGCCGAATGGGAATTCGCGGCCCGGGGCGGCATTGAGGGCGCAACGTTTGTCTGGGGCGATGAACACTTCCCGAATGGCGAACCGGCAGCCAATACGTGGCAAGGCGAGTTTCCCTGGCAAAATCTGAGCCTCGACGGCTTCACCGGCACCGCGCCCGTTGGCGCGTTTGCGCCAAATGGCTTCGGACTCTATGACATGGCCGGCAACGCTTGGGATTGGACCGACGACTGGTGGACCGAAGCGCACACAGAGGATGCAGAGAAGGCCTGCTGCATCCCCCAAAACCCGCGTGGCGGTCAGATTGGCGGGAGCTATGATCCCAGTCAACCACGCGTCCGCATCCCACGCAAAGTCGTCAAGGGCGGCTCCTATCTCTGCGCACCCAACTATTGCCTGCGCTATCGACCAGCGGCCCGACGGCCGCAAATGATCGATACGGGGACAACCCACATCAGTTTTCGCTGCGTGGTCCAGTAGGCGAGTGAGTTACAAACGGCTTGCCGTCGGCGCGACAAATGCGTTGTACCACGCCTCGAGCCGACATGGCCACCACTGGCACGCTGCCACCCGGCTCTACCCAGTGGCCGGTCATATAGAAACCACCAAGATTGGGCAACGTCTTGGGTAGACCGCGAATCATCATCCCCATCGTGTCAGTCGTCAACAACCAGCCGCATGTAGAGCCGAGCCAGTTGCCGGTGTAGCGCTCATAACTCAGTGGCGTGGCCACGTCCACCACCTCCACATCGGCAGCTATCCCGGAATATAGCGTCTCCAAAATTTCCAGCACCTGATCAGCAACTTGAAGTTGCTCCATATCGTATGGTTTGCGGCCGTAGACACGCGACCAATAGACATAGTCGCTGCGCAACGTGATGACAACGGCAGATCTCTCTGTAGGAGCCAAATTCGGGTCAAAACAGTAATGCTTGACAGCGATCTCATGACGCTGATCACCGGCGATGCGGATGGGATCGTCGCGCAGGTAGATGGCCCAGTGTGGTTCATTATGCAAGTCTCGCTTAACGCCCAGCGAAACCTGGAGTTGGGTATGCAGCGGCTGTTTGCCGGCATAGAGACGCGCAAGCCGTGCGTCTTCATATTGACCGTCGAGCATGTGATAGATCGTACTACGCCCATCGGCAGCCGAAATAACGACATCGGCGCGGAATTCGCGGTCGTCATATAGTCGAACGCCGACGGCGCGGTCATTCTCAACCAAAATTCGCTCTACCTGAGCCTTGTAGTGGATCTCGCCGCCGAGCGCCAAATAGCGCTCCTCAATGCGGCGGGCGAATGCCAATGAACCACCGGCTGGAAAGCCGGCATTGCCGGTTTGCATGTAGGCCAGCAATGACATCCCAGCCATTACCGGCATTTCTGGCCAGCCAAACATCTGTGGGACAAGTTGGCGCAAGGTTGGATTGGTGAAACGGCGACCAAGTTCTGTCACAGAGACGCGCCCCCACCCGCGAGTGGCATCGTGAAGGGCAACATGGCCAGCGCCATCTGCAAGCCGTCACGCGGTCCCATGAGACTGCGAGGAGTCTCTTGCAGCTTCGCCATGTCAAAATCCATGAAGCGACGGATTCCGATGGCAAGACTATCGATCAACCTTGCATCTTCTGGTCCGAGTTCGCGCAGGTGCGCAGCCAGTCGGTCCGGATCGCAGTAAGTGATCAACGTATGCCCGTCAGGTGCGATGACGCGCAAGAGTTCGTCGTGGCTGATCACTTCAACATCATCCATGACACCCAGTTCTTGCCAGAGCCCATTGTATGGCTGACCGGGAGCCGTGCCAAAGAGGTAGTGAATACAACCGTCGAAGGTATAGCCCTTCCGCGTCCAAGCTGTGCAGAGTCCCCCTGGCAGATCATGCAGCTCGAAGATCTGACTCTGATAGCCGTTCATTTGGGCGTAGCAACCGGCAACCAGACCGGCAATGCCAGCACCGATAATCGCAATTGATCTGCTCATCTCTTCACCTCCCAGCGGTCGCGGACTCAGGCCGATGCTCATCCACGTGGTGAAAGCCACCATAGCGTAGTCGCAATGAGTTGCACAAAGATTGTCTGGAGGTTGCCAGGCGTGCTTTCGTGGCGGCAAACTCGACGGAAGTCCGTCACGATGCAGAAAATTACCGGCAATATTGAATTGAGCCGTTCAAGGTTGGAGAGGCCGATCCAAGCACGCGTGGAAGGGCCCTACTCAATTGCGCAGGCTGTGGATTGGTGCGGGAATCTTGCCGGCAAAGGCCACAAAACGCGCCGATTGACCGGCGTTGCGCACGGGGGCGATCACGCTTCTCGCCAAAGAGACCGGCAAACGCCACGAAGTCGCCGGCTTCCTTGCCCGGCACGGGGATGACGTCTAGACGCGAAGAAACCAATAGGTACGCGCAGTTTGCAGCACAGCACCGGCTCAGTCGAAGCAGGCTCAACCGACGTCGCTATCTACCCGTTACTGTCTCCGATGAACATGAATTTCGGAGGCGTGCCACAAGCGGATAACGCGACCCGGCATTGAACCCGGCGTCACGCTTGTGGCACGCCTCATCACGCACACCCTACTGGCGGCTGATCAGCGGCAGGAAATGGGTAAAGCCATCGCCCACGCGTACAGTCACCGGCACCTCGATCGTCTGATCGGCAAGGTGGGGGCTGGTGAATGTGACGGCCGCCGAATAGATCCCATCATTTAACCCCTTTGGCTCCAGCGCCACGATGACTTCGCCGGGCGTTTGGCCATCGGTAGCATCGAGCCGCAGCCAGGTTGCGTCGCTTTGCACGTGCCAGGGCACTCCCTCCGCCGAGCTGGTAATGCTGATGATCTGTGCGCCCTGGTCGACGTCATCGCGCAGGGCGATCTGCCCGGGTGTGACGACAAGTGCGGCATCGTTGAGATGAGCCGGCGCGGACGAGACGGGCGAGGCGGAAGCCAGGGCCGCACGATCGCAACTCGTCACGCTGGCTTCATCCAGCGCACGCCAGAGGGTTGTACCGCCGCCATTGTTGTAGGTATTGAAGTAGACGACGACCGTGCGCCCGCGATAGGCGCTGAGGTCATAGGAGCGCTGGCGCCAGCGTTCGTCCCCCTGCTCCCGGTCTCGTTCCAGCAGTGCGAGGAGACGATAGCTGCTGTCAAGCAGCAGCACTTCGCGATAATCAGCGCCGTCGCCTGGGCCGCCGGTAAATTCGTGGAAGCGCAGGACGGTCTGTTCGGCATTGCTGGGAATGGTGATGCGCTGATAGGTTGACGAATAGGCGTAGCGATTGGCGCCCCCCGGCGGGATGCCCTGCCGGACGGCCTGAACTCCCACGTAGACGGGATCGCCCACGTATTCAGCCTTGGCGGGCGTGCTGCCAAAGCTCCAGGCACCACTTCCCTCGAAATTGCCGTTGACGAGCAACTCTGTACAGTTTGCTGCGCCGGGCGTAGGCGTCGGAATCGGCGTAGCGGTAGCCGTTGCAGTCGGTAATGGCGTACTGGTTGATGGCGGAGCCGGCGGTTCCGTAGCAGTCGGCGGCAGCGTGGCCGTGCTCGTTGCGACAGGCGCCGGCGTCGTCACGCCCTGGCCCAGATTCGGGCTTTGCGCGATCCAGTCGCGCGGCAGGATCTGAAAACCGTCCCAGTGCACGGGCATATCGCTTTCATCCTCGTCGCGCGGCAGATGATGGAAGCTGATGCCGTACCAGACGACCACATCGGCCCCGTTGACATTTTCGCCATTGATGAACTGGGTCACGTCGCTGGCGCAGCCGCTCACGGCAGGATTGTGGGAGGTGAAGCGCTCGCACGGCCGCACGGCAGTGACGTAGAGATCGTTATACGTCCATGGCTCAAACGACGGGCCGATGAACTGGTGACCGACCTGAATTGGGTCCAGGTGATAGGAGATGGCGTGCCCTTCCGTGTTGACGCTCACCGTATCGCGAATGCGCCACGAGCGCATCGATTGCGGATTGACCGAACGCCCGGCTTCCTCGGTAATGGGCTCAACATCGATGGCGAGCTTGCGTCCGCCATCCTCGCGCACAAATTCGATTTCTTCAACCAGGTCATTGGCCAACCCATCGATATCGAAATCGAGCCGCCAGTAGTAGTTGTGCGTATGCGAAATCGGCACACGCTGGGGCGCAGTGCGCCAGCCATAGCGCTCGCTGCTGCCATAACGCTGCAACTTGCCCGCGGCGCCGACCGTCGGCTCGATCACGCCATCGTCCGTAAAGCGCCAGGCACTGATATAGTTGTAGTCGCCGCTGACCGATACGCTGAAGAGATTGAGCTCATGGCCCTGGATCTGGCGGTTGAAGTACTTATAGGCATAGCCGCGTGGCGGCGTTTGCAGACACAGCACGTTCTTGGTGTAGTAGCTCAACAATTGACCGTCCGGACATTCTTCCGGAGTGAGATCAAGCAAGAAACGGCCGCCCAGCCCATAGTCGGAGACGTCGTGAAAACGCGCGCCATTGTCATCATAAGGCACATGAATCTGGGCCAGACCAGCCGAAGCCAGGATTAGACGTCGCGGGCCGCCCGGCGGCGTGTAGTGGACGTCATGCAGCACGATGCCCTCAAGGCTGCGCTGCTCCCAGCACATATCCCAGCGCGCGCCGGTAGGCAGCGTGACGTCGATACGATAGGCGGAGGAACAATTGTAGCCGCTCTGGGCCTCCAACGCCGCACCGCGCCAGTTCAGCCACAGCAGTGCGCCGACAAGAACCAGCGTGCTCGCTGCAATCAAGGCCACGCCACGACGATTAAATGAGCCGAAAAGTGTGCTCACGGTTGCGCCTCCTCATCGTGAGTATGGTCCAGATTGGTGTGATCGTCCAGCGCGTGGTCATGTGCTGCGGACTGCGCGTCTGGATGGACAAAAGCCACTGCGCCCGTGGACAGATTGACCAGCGGCAGTACGTCGAGCACGGTTGCGTCCCGGGCCACGACCATGATCTGAGCGCAGCGATTGATGCCGCACTGTTCCATGCCCGGCGGTTCGATCTCCGGCGCCGCCCCGGCGTAATAGACGAAGACACGCGTATCAAGCTCTTCGGGATCGGCCAGCGGCCGGGCCATGAGTTCAGCATAGGCGCGCTCGGCATACTGGCGGAAGTCCGCATCGCCAAAGGCCAGGCCGGTGGCAACCGAGCGTTCATATGCCGTCAGCGGCAGTTGAAAACCTTGAAATTGCTCGACTGAGTCAACCGCGCCGGTGGTATAGTTGTAGATTGAATGGACCAGCGTGTCGGAGGCGTACTGGTAGGCAAAGACATCGGCGCGTCGTTCCCATGCCCGCGCCCCTGGCTCCCCTTTGATCTCCGGACTGCGCTCGACGAGAAGAAGTTCCTGGTGCGTGGCAGGCGTCCAACCGCGAGCCGCGCGCGCTGCGGGCAGATCAGCCCGTTGCAGCGACGCTTCGAGCAAGGGCTGCGTACCGGTTTGTGCCGCTGCCTCAGTAATTTCCTGGGGCGACAGGGGATCATATCCCATCCCCGCTTGGTTCATGCGCAGGGTGGGCACTGCAGCAGGGCCTGCCCACGCCAGCGTTACGCTCAATAAGCCCCCAAGCAGTACGCAGAGCGCGACGCCATAGCGCCAGGGGTTTGGCAAAGTCATCATCGGTTTTCCTCCAAACGAATCCATCAAACGATCGCGGGGTATGGCTGGCTATTCAGACGTAGAAACGGGGCGAAAGGTACGTAGGGTGGCAGAAGTGTCTTGCTGATTGCGGATCAGGGGCAGAATTGGCAATTGACCATGGTCAATTGCCAATTCATGCTAAATGTCTAGGTTTGCCTCGTCGGCATGAGTCTGGATGAAGCGGCGGCGTGGCGGAACGCTGCTGCCCATGAGCATGTCAAAGGTGCGATCTGCTTCCGTGGCATCATCGATGCTGACCTGCAGTACCGTACGGTTCTCGGGATTCATGGTGGTCTCCCAGAGTTGTTCGTCGTTCATTTCACCCAGGCCCTTGTAGCGCTGGTCGATACGCACGTTGTCGGCCCCGACCTCACCACGCAATTCTTCCAGCGCCTTTTCGTTGTAGACGTATTCACTGGAACGCCGGTTGCGACCGTTTTCGCTGCGCGTTACGGTCACGCGGTAGAGCGGCGGTTGGGCAATGTAGAGATGCCCCTCGTCCACCAGTGGCTCCATGTAGCGGAAGAAGAGCGTCAGCAGCAAGGTGCGAATGTGCGCACCGTCGACATCGGCATCTGTCATCAGAATGATGCGGTTGTAGCGCAGCCCGTCTAACGAGAAGTTGTCGCCGATGTTGGTGCCCAGAGCCGTGATCAGCGCCTGGACTTCCTTGTTGGCCAGGGCCTTGTCAAGGCTAGTCTTTTCGATATTCAAAATCTTGCCACGCAGGGGCAGAATGGCCTGAAAACGACGGTCGCGACCCTGCTTGGCCGTACCGCCGGCGCTGTCGCCCTCGACGATGTAGAGCTCGCACTCCGCCGGGTTGCGGCTGGAGCAATCGGCCAGCTTGCCCGGCAGCGTCAGGCTCTCCAACGCGCTCTTGCGGATGACGAGGTCGCGCGCCTTGCGGGCGGCTTCGCGTGCGCGGTAGGCCGTGCGACACTTCTCGATGATCTGCTTGGCATCGCGCGGATTCTCTTCCATCCAGCGGCCCATGGCCTCAGCCACGGCGGACTCGACGTGATAGCGCACCTCGTTGTTGAGCAGCTTGAGCTTGTTCTGGCCCTCAAACTGAGGTTCAACCACCTTGACGCTCACAATGGCCGTCAGGCCCTGGCGCGTATCTTCACCCGTGAAGTTAGGGTCATTGTCCTTCAGGTAGCCCTGCTTGCGTGCGTAATCATTCACCTGCCGGGTGATGGCCGCACGCAGACCGGTGAGATGGGTACCGCCGTCAGGCGTGTTGATCGTGTTGGCGAAGGCATGGAGTGAGTCGCTGTAGCCGTCGGTATATTGGATCGCGGCCTCGACATAGGTGGTGTCGACTTCTTGATCCACATAGATCGGCTCATGAATCGTGTTGCGATTCTTGTTGAGGTAGCGCACAAACGTCTTGACGCCGCCCTCGAAGTAGAACCGAATCTCACGATTGGGATCTTTGCGCTCATCAACCAGAATGATGTCGACGCCACGGGTCAAGAAGGCCATCTCGCGAAGGCGCGTCACCAGGGTATTGTAGTCATATTCCAGCACCTGAAAGATCGTATCATCGCGCAGAAAGGTCTGAATCGTGCCCGTGTCGTCCTTTGCACACTTGCCCACAACCTCCACATCGGTGACGGGAACGCCACGTTCAAAGCGTTGGCGATAGATCTTGCCGTCGCGCTTGACCTTTGTCTCCATCCATTCGCTGAGCGCATTGACCGCGCTGACACCTACGCCATGGAGACCGCCGGAGACCTTATAGCCGCCGCCGCCGAACTTGCCGCCGGCGTGCAGTTTGGTCATGACGACAGTCACAGCAGGCATCCCGGTCTGCTTCTGGATATCGACCGGAATACCGGCGCCGTTGTCTTCGACGCTCACGCTATTGTCTTCATGAATGGTAATGCGGATCGTGTCACAGCGCCCCTGCATGGCCTCATCGATGGCGTTATCCACCACCTCGTAGACCATATGATGTAGTGCCTTAGTGTCGGTACCGCCGATATACATGCCTGGCCGACGCCGGACCGCCTCAAGCCCTTCCAGGACCTGAATCTGATCTGCACCGTAGACGAAATCCGCCTTTTTCTGATTAGCCACTAGTTCCTCCAGGAAAACGAAATCGAGACGGATGCGCAACACATGCACCCGAATCGCACATTGCCGAGTCTACAACGATGAGTCGCGCTGGTCGGTTGGTTGCGCCAGCAGCCCCTCAAGTCCGGTCGCCTGCTCGCCGGCCAGCTTGAGCCACCGAGTGCGATAGAAGACCAGCAGAGCCATGGCCAAGCCGGTCCCGATATAGGCATTTAAAAGAATGGCGCCGAGCGTGCCAAATGGCACCATCTGTCCCAAATTGGTCAAAATGATGCTAAAACCGACGCTGATCAGGTTGGTCAACAGCACAAAGAACAACGTTGCGCCAAAATTGAAGCGCACGACTTGCACACTCTGGCGTACCGCCTGCATGACCGAGAGATCGTCCAAAACGATCACAACGGTAACAAAATAGAGAAAAAAGTAGGCGGCAAAGGTCACACCGCCCAGCATAAAGGCCAAGAAGGTCGACAAAGCCGGTACAATCAGCGCAATCACGCCCAAACCGAGACTCGCAATAACGTACGCGCCCATCATGATCAGCGCCGCCAGCACCACAAAGAGCATGATGCGAACCCAACTGCGCCCCACGTTGGCGGCAAACGCCCCGAGCGTTGCGGCTTTGGCCGCGTTGCCGATCGGCAATCGCTGGGCCAGCATATTGAGATAGATTGCGCCAAGTAACAGCCCCAATGCCCCCAAGCCCAAGATCGTTGCGGCGATCAACCAGGGTTCCTCCAGATCCACCCGCCCCTGGTCGGGCATGGGCCCCATGACGCGCATGAGGCTCGGCACATGCATGAGCGACTGATTGGCCAGGAGCGTCATGAGGTTGATGGTTTCGCCAAACTCGCCAAAAAGCTGGCTCACCTGGGTGCCCATCTCGGCCAAATCGGCCGGCATGCCTTCAATATCGGCGCTGCTGCGATAGAGCGCTGCAACCTGGTCGAGCAGAGAGCCGAGCGTCAGGCGCGCCAGCAGCCAGATCGCGAGATCTGCCAGCACCGGCACGAGCAATAGCTCAAATCGCCGTCCAAGAAAGCGATAGCCGGCGGATAGACTGTCAATTACGCTCACAGCAACTCTCTTTTTCCCATACGCATGATCGACTGGTTGGCGTCGCGCAGATTACTGTGGGCAAAGAAATCTGACTTCGCCATGAAGTCAGATTTTCCGACAAAATTCGTCGGTCCGCCAACCAGATTTTTTGGGCCGATTCGACCCTTTTATTTCACAATAAGTTTACCATAGATGCGCCTCAAAGTGAATTTTCGCGCGGGCTGGTTGGAACGCCTGTTCGGCGCAAGAATGGCGAGCCAATA
Source organism: uncultured Chloroflexia bacterium (assembly GCA_963749845.1). Lineage (GTDB taxonomy): Bacteria > Chloroflexota > Anaerolineae > Caldilineales > Caldilineaceae > JAGRCP01. Next base: position 73,827 of record CAVVOJ010000001.1, read on the forward strand.
CAGGGCTCGCGCCGGTCTCAGCATTTGGGGAAAGCTGAATATTGACCCCCACTCGGGCAATCCGCTACAATCCTCACTACATTGTCCCAGCTTGTAGAAATTACCGAAAATCAAGGACCCACTATGACTTCTTTTGTCATTGAAGGCGGCCATCGACTCGAGGGTGCGATTCAGCCGATCGGCAACAAAAATGCCGCGCTCCCCCTCCTGGCAGCATGTCTGCTAACCGATGACCCCGTCACGCTGCACAACGTCCCGGATATCGGCGACGTGCACACCATGCTCATGATCTTGGAGGGTCTGGGCGTTACGATTGAGACGCAAGACCGGACGGTTCGGCTCTGTGCCCGCAATGTGGCGAGCGCCCAGCCCGATGCCAGACTCTTTGCAGAAATTCGCGGCTCGCTTACCCTCATGGGACCGCTGCTGGCCCGCCACGGACACTTTCAAGTCGACAGCTCTGCCGGCGGCGACGACATCGGCCGCCGCCGCATCGACACTCACCTGCAGGTCTTCGAGGCCTTGGGTGCTAACCTGATCCACAATGGCCGCTTTGAGTTACGAGCCCCGAACGGCCTGCGCAGCCATGATATTTTGATGGACGAGACATCCGTTACGGCGACAGAGAACGCGGTCATGGCTGCGGCGCTGGCCCACGGCACAACGATCCTGCGCAACGCAGCCAGTGAACCCCACGTGCAGGACGTATGCAATCTGCTGGTCAAGATGGGCTGCCACATTGAAGGCATTGGCAGCAATACCCTGGTCGTCCATGGCCAGAAGTCGCTCAGAGGCGCTGATCTCACCATCAGCCCCGACTTCATCGAGGTCGGCAGCTACATCGGCCTGGGCGCCATCACGCCTGGCGAATTGCGCATCCTGGGCGTGCTGCCCGAACATCTGCGCATGATGGAGATGGTCTTTAGAGATCGACTCGGCGTGCGCATGCACTTAGAGCAGGGGAATGCCACGCCCGGTCACGAATCGTATGATCTGGTCGTGGAAGAGCATCAGGATCTGTGCGTCCGTGCCGATTTCGGCGGCGCCGTGCCCAAGATCGACGACGCGCCCTGGCCCACGTTCCCGCCCGACCTGATGAGCATTGCCGTGGTGGCTGCGACCCAGGCAAAGGGCACCGTGGTCATCCACGAAAAAATGTATGAAAGCCGCCTCTACTTCGTCGACAAGCTCATCAGCATGGGCGCACAGATTATCCAGTGCGATCCGCATCGGGTCGTCATCGTCGGGCCCCAGCAGCTTCATGGTCAGCCGGTCTTTAGCCCCGACATTCGCGCCGGCATGGCCCTGGTCCTGGCCGCGCTGGCGGCCGAGGGCATCACGACGATCGGCAACGTGGAGCAGATCGATCGCGGCTATCAGCAGATCGACGACAAACTACGCGCCTTGGGCGCACAGATCGAGCGCCACGAACCGTAGACGTACGGCCCTTCCCGCAGCACTCAGAAATCGAGGCCCGCATGACCGCTAGGCAACAGCCGACTGCAGTCGTCGCCATTGGCGGCAATTCGTTGATCAAGGATAAACACCTGCCCCAGGTACGCCATCAATGGGACGCGGTGCGCGAGACGACCCGTTACATTGTCGACATCATTGCAGGCGGCTGGAATGTGGTTGTTACCCACGGCAATGGCCCCCAGGTCGGTTTTATCCTGCGCCGCAATGAACTGGCGGCGCAGGAAGTTCACACGACGCCGCTTAGCATCATCGTCGCCGACACCCAAGGCTCGATTGGCTATATGCTGCAGCAGGCGCTCAACAATGAATTTCACAGCCGCAACATTCCCCGCAGCTGTCTGGCGCTCGTGACCCAGGTCCTGGTCGACGATGATGATCCCGCCTTCCACAACCCGACAAAGCCGATCGGCGGCTTTATGGATGAGGAGACGGCACAACGTTTTGCCACAGAGGGCTGGCACGTAGTGGAGGATGCGGGGCGGGGCTGGCGCCGCGTCGTCGCGTCGCCCGAGCCACGCCAGATCATTGAAGCAACGGCGATTGAGCAGGCGCTGGATCTTGGCTGGGCAGTTGTAGCGGTGGGCGGCGGCGGGATTCCGGTGGCGCGCAATCCGGACGGCGAACTGCGCGGTCGTTCAGCCGTCATCGACAAAGACAAGGCAAGCAGTTTGCTAGCCGCCACGCTGGAGGCCGATCTGCTGCTGATCAGTACAGGCGTAGAAAAGGTTTCCCTCAATTATGGGAAGTCGAATCAGGTTGATCTCGACCAGATCACGGTTAGTGAAGCCGAACGTTTCGTGGCCGAGGGTCATTTTGCGCCCGGCAGCATGCTGCCCAAGATTGAGGCGTGCATACAGTTTGTGGCTCAGGCCCCGAACCAGGACGCCTTCGCCTTGATCACGGATCCTGAAAACATCGCTCGTGCGCTCGCCGGTCAAAGCGGCACACGTATCGTCAAGGGATAAGGCCGGGTTGCGGTCGCAATTGTAGGCGCGCAATCGTTAACAGGCCTTTTCGCACTTGTTGACATGACTGATATAAGATCGTTGACGCGGCTACCGCGCGACGTTGACTTGCCATCCCTGCCAGAGTATACTTGGGCCACAGTCAAACACTGGCTGGTTCTCCGGGTAAGGCGGCCTACTTGCGCACAGGTCCGCTTGCCCATTTGGCCCTGGTACTCCGACCTCGGGAGGGAATTTGTGGCTGCAACATCTCCACCTGCGCCCGCCTCGCTGCGCAAGCGCATTCGCTGGATGGACGTGCAAGAACAGATCACAGGCTATCTCTTTATCTTGCCTGCCCTGATCCTCATCGGGCTTTTTGGCATCTTTCCCATCGCTTACGCTTTCTATATGAGCCTTCGTCGCTGGCGCGTTGTCGACCGCGGCTTCATCGGCTTTGCCAACTATCAGAAAGCCGTCGGCGACTGGATGGGATTGCTGCTGTTTATCGGTGGCTTTGCCGTCTGGGTGATCGCCTACTTTGTCTGGGAACGTTTCCTTGAAGGACGGCGCGATCGCAGAGCCGTCAACTGGATCTTCATTTTCGCCTCCCTCTTCATGGGCGGCGCCATCCTGAGCATAGGTTGGCAGCGAATGATGGCCACCGGCGATGATGACTTCCTCAACTCGCTGCCCATCACCCTCTACTATGCGGTTGGCTCGGTGCCGATTCAGTTGGGGTTGGCCCTGATCCTGGCCTATATCTTGTTCCAACAGATCAAAGGCCGGGAAATGTTTCGCATGGCCTATTTCCTGCCCTACGTAACGCCCGTCATCGCTACAGCGCTGGTCTTTCGCGTCATCTTTAGCCCCCGGCCGACCTCGATTGCCAACCGCTTCATCGAGTTCTTTGGCATTCCGCCCCAGAAGTGGCTCTTTGAACCGACGCCCGTGCTCCACCTGATCACCGGCAATGACGTAATTCAAGGGTTCTGGGCCGGCCCCAGCCTGGCCCTGGTGTCGATCATCTTCTTTGGCATCTGGACCTATGTCGGCTACAACACGGTCATTTTCCTCGCCGGGCTAGGCAACATCTCAACGTCGCTCTATGAAGCCGCCGAAATCGACGGGGCCAACGAGTGGCAACTCTTCCGCCACATCACCGTGCCTCTGCTTTCGCCGATCACCTTTTACCTCTCCCTGATTGGCTTCATCGGCACTTTCAAGGCCTTCAATCACATTTATGTCATGCAGCAACCGTCGGCGCAGGGCACAGTAGAAACGGCCAGCGTGGCCATCTTCAACACCTTCTATAAAGCCAGTCAATTCGGCTATGCCACGGCCCAAGCTATGCTGCTCTTCGGCATCATTCTCTTCTTGACCTTTGTGCAGAATCGGATCTTTGGCAAGCGGGTGTTCTATGGCTAATACTGCAGAATCTCTACCGACGACTCAAGGCGGCGCCGTCGCAACCGAGTCGTCCGGCGGGCAGGGGTTCCGTATCCCCTGGACGAAGATTGCCATGTACGTCATCCTCATCCTAGGCCTCGTACTGGCCATTTTGCCCTTTTTCTGGATGGTTTCGGCGTCACTGATGACCTATGGTGAAACCGCGACCCGCCAATGGCTGCCCAAGGTGCCCCAGTTCAGCAACTATACCGAAGCATGGAACGAGGCCAATTTCTCCAAGTATTTCTGGAACAGCGTGGTCATTACCTCTATTACGCTGGTCGGACAGTTGACCACGTCGATTCTGGCCGGCTACTCCTTTGCCCGGATCCGCTTCTTTGGTCGCGACGCGATCTTTGCCCTGATGCTCAGTACGATCATGATTCCGGCCGTGGTCACCATGATCCCCAACTTCCAACTAATCAGCGGGCGCATTCCGTTTATTCCCTTGCCGGGCGGCTCGTGGCTGAATACGCTCCAAGGCATTACCATGCCGTATATGGCCAGCGTCTTCAGCATCTTTCTGCTGCGCCAGTTTTTCGCCCAGGTGCCGTGGGAACTGTGGGATGCAGCCCGCATCGATGGGTCGGGCCACCTGCGTTTCCTGATCCAGATCGTCCTGCCCATCTCCAAGGCGCCCATCTTGACCGTCTTGATTTTTGGCTTCATCGCCTCCTGGAACGACTTCCTTTGGCCGTTGTTGGTGACGACCAAAGACACCTGGCGGCCGCTGATGGTCGGGCTATGGACGCTCCAATCTGAGGCTGGTCCAGAGACCCAGTTGATCATGGCGGCGTCGGTCATCACCATCATCCCTGTCCTCATTCTCTACTTCCTGACCCAGAAGCAGTTTACGGAAGGCATTGCCACATCCGGTCTCAAAGGTTAGTTGCTGTCACGGCACATCCTTTGAACATAGATTGTTTATTTCAATGTCCGATTCTACCATCACTAAGGAGTGAAAGAACATGAATCACCGCAAGTTCTGGTATCTGGCGTTCATGCTCATCGCCGCGCTGGTCTTCGCCGGCTGTGCTGCGCCGGCTACGCCTGCTGCGGAAGCGCCCGCCGACGATGCTGCCGCGTCCACTGAGGGCGAAGGCGACGCCATGGAAGATGATATGGCGATGGCAATGGACTGGGAGAGCGTCGATCCCAGCGGCCAGGAGGTCGTCTTCTGGCACCAGCACACTCGCGAACGCGAAGAAGCGCTCAATGAGATCATTGCCGAGTTCAACGAAACCAATGAGCAGGGCATCACCGTCGTCGCCGAGTATCAGGGCGGCTATGGCGATATCTTCAATAAGATGCTCAACGTGCTGAACAGCCCCGACGCACCGGGCCTCGTCGTGGCGTATCAGAACCAGGCGGCCACCTATCAGCTGGCCGATTCCCTGGTGGACATGACCGGCATGGTTGCGAGTGAAACCTGGGGCCTTAGTGAGGAAGAACTCGCCGATTTCTTCCCTGGCTTCATCGCCGCTGATGTCTTTCCCAGCTTTGACAACCAGCGCCTGGGCTTTCCGCCAAACCGCTCCATGGAAGTCATGTACTACAACGCCGACTGGCTGACCGAACTGGGGTTTGACGGCCCGCCGACCACGCCGGACGAGTTCAAGGAAATGGCCTGCGCCGCGGCAGCAAATCCCTTCAGCGGCGCCGTGGGCGATGCGCCCAGCATTGGCTACCAGCTGAGCGTAGATGCGTCACGCCTGGCCTCTTGGGCGTTTGCCTTTGGGGGCGACGTCTTCGACTATGATGCGGGTGAATTCGACTACAACAACGAAGGCGCAGTCGCAGCCATGCAGTTCCTCCAGGATCTCTTCACCGAGGGCTGTGCGACGATCGTTGCCGAGCAGTACGGCGACCAGACCGACTTTGGCAACGGCAACCTGCTCTTCACGGTCGGTTCGAGCTCCGGCTTGCCCTTCTATGGCGGTGCAGTCGATGAAGGCGCCGGCTTCGCCTGGAGCGTTGCGGCGATTCCGCACACGACCGCCGACCCCGTCATGAACGTCTACGGCGCCAGCGTGAGCATCCCCAAGACCACGCCGGAAGAAGAGCTGGCTGCCTGGCTCTTCCTCAAGTACTACACCAGCCCCGACGTGCAGGCCACGTGGGCCGAGGCCAGCAATTACTTCCCGGTGCGCCAGAGCGTGGCGGACGGGTTGGCCGACTACTTCGCCAACGATCCGGCCTATGCCACGGCCTTTGAACTCCTGCCCTTCGGCGTGACCGAGCCGCCCGTGCCCGGCTACGACTTCGTGCGTGACGAGGCCGAAGCGGTCATGGCTGCTATCGTCGATGGTGCGCCGGTCCAGGAGGCGCTGGACGAGCTGAATGTAACCGCCAACGAGATTCTGGCCGAGCAGATGGAAGATATGCAGTAGGGCATGCAAACTGCGCGCAGGTAGGTACGATGCCTGCAGCAACAAAAAAGGGGCGTCGGTCCGTACGGACCGACGCCCCTTTTTTGTTGCTGCCCTAGTCAAACCACATGCCCTTAAAGCGTTCGATGTAGCGTTTGTTGCCCTCGTCGTCTACGTCGTCCGTGCGCTTCAAGAACCATTCGCGCATCTTGTCAGGCTCGGTGAACTGGCTCTTGTGACAGAGGATCGCATCAATCTTCTGCTCGATGTCTGCGGTGACGTCGATGGTCACGTTGCTTTCTGGATGACCATAAACATAGAGTTGACTGATCTTATGTGGCAGATAGCCTTCATCGGCCATGTCGGGATAGAACATCGGATTGTCAGCAGCGGGGAAGATCGCGTCCAGCGCCACCAGGCCGGCGTTGCGATGATCCGGGTGATTGATATAGCTGTCGCCCACCAGATAGCGAGCAGGATCGGCGCAGATGATCAGCTGGGGACGGATGCGGCGAATTTCGCGCGTGACGCGCTTACGCAGGGGCCGCGTGGAGCGCAAAAAGCCATCTTCGACACCCATAAAAAGAACATCGCGAACGCCGCAGAGATCGGCCGCGTTGCGCTGCTCAATCTTGCGCATGGCGATGAGCTGATTGCGCGTAATTTCCGGATTATGGTTGCCCTTATCGCCATTCGTCAGAATCATGTAGGTGACTTCGATGCCTTGGCGCGCCATCTGTATCACAGTACCGGCACAGATAAAATCCGGGTCGTCCGGGTGGGCCATAATGACAAGCACGCGCTCCACTTGGCTCCAATCCGGCTGCTGGCGGGGTTCCTGGTCACTCATGGGATTCCTTTCTACTGAAAGAACCTCTGCCGGGGCAGAGGTTCTTGAGTCAAACTGAGAGTAAATCGCCGGGGGGGATCAAAATAGACTACGTCCCCTTTCTGACGACACGCTTAGCTCATATCGAGCGCAGCGTACCCAGGACCGTCGGTGAAAAAGAGGGCGTTCAATTCGGTCGAATACGCATACTCTTCGGGGAGGTCCTCTTCGGGCAGAATCGCTTCCACCGGGCATTCCGGCACGCAGGCGCCGCAGTCGATACAGGTATCCGGATCGATGTAGTACCAGGGCCATTCATCCTCCGGCTGGCCGGGGATGATGCACTCGACCGGGCAAACTTCTACACATGCACCGTCACGAATGCAGAGCTCAAAAATCACGTGGGTCATTGGGGTAAGCCTCCTCAGAATACGGTTAGAGAACCGCTAGCTGAGCGAACAATCGCTCCAGCCTTTACGATTAAATTGGTTTCACTCAATCTGAGCAAAGCGGTGAGCAACCGACATTGCAACAAAATGCACAAAGCGTGTGCTGATTGTACTTAGCTTCGCAGCAAATGTCAATTGTCTTTTTGAGTTGGCGGGGATTCCAAACACAACAGGTGGAGCGCGGAAAAAGGCGCCGGCGATCCATCGTCTGGTTGATTCATCATCACCATACCGCTAGCTTTCGGCGACTTCCTCGAGCCCTTCCGGATCCAAAATCGTGATTCGCTTGCGGCCAATCTCAATCAACCCAGAGCTCTTCAGATCGTTGAGCACCTGGGTCGCAGTCTCGCGGTAGGTGCCGACGCTCTCGGCCAAGTCCTGATGGGTCAGGCCGATGATCTCATTGCTCTCCTGCTCCTCCGATAAGCGCAAAAGCAGGCTGGCCAAGCGCGCCGGGATGCCCTTAAAGGCCATATTCTCCAAGCGCTCCTCGGCCTCGCGCAAGCGCTTGCCCGTAATGGAGAGAAGCCGCAAGGCCACTTGGGGCTTGTTCAGGATGAGCCGTTCCAGATCGGCCCGGCTCATGACGCAAATGAGGCAATCTTCCACGGCCTCGGCAAATGTATTGTGCATCTTTGTGCCCAGCAAGGCCATCTCGCCAAAGAGCGTATGGGGGCCCAAGGTCGTGATGACCAGCTTCTTGCCTTCGGGACTGATGCGATAGAGCTGTACCCGCCCCTCTTTCAAGATGAAGAGTACCTCGCCCGGCTCTTCCGGGCGATAGAAGACGCGTCCCTTGCTAACCGTGCTCATGGTCGTGATGCGATTCAATTCTTCCATTTCGCGCGGAGAGAGATCCTGGAAGACAGCCAGCTCCGACAGGTATTTCATCTTTTCAGCAGGCTGCGGTGATGACGACAATTCTTCGTTAGGCACGATAGACTCCGGTTTGGGTGATAGTGTAGACCGCCTGTCGCATCATGTATTGACCAATGGCGTCAGCGCGACACGCACGTCGTCTTCCGATGGATTGCCGAGTGACCAGACGCGTCCGTTTAAGAGATAGGTTGGCGTCGCAAAAACGCTTTCCGGAACCGGCTCTTCCGGGGCAGCCATGTTGACGAAGCGGACGTCAACTTGCGAAAATTCTCGTGCGACCTGCTCAGCCACAACATAGGCATAGTCACAGTTGGTGCAGTGCGGCGCAACGTAAATGACGAGTTCAATCGTCCGGTCACCGTCGTCCGGCTCAGAAGCCGCTTGGGGACACTCGCTTGCTTTCGCTGTGTTCACACGCTTTCTCCTGTTGACGATGCCAGCCCCAACGCTTTGGGCATCAGCAAATCCAATTCGATCCGATCAGCGTCCAGCGTAGCCGGAATAATCAATTCGAATCTGTGACCATTCTTACGCCCTAACGGTCATATGAAGAAAACGCTTCACGCGCCAACTATTATAAACCCGCCGCTGTTTGTATGCCCAATCCATTGTTGTTACAATCCAATAGAATTGAGATCACAACGAGGATCGGAGCGGTATGTCCAACGCAGCAGATGAGCCATCCCAATCAGGCCGTGCCTTGCTCGTCGCCATGACGATCATACTCCTCACGGTGCTGACGATCGTGGCGGTGGGCAGCCTGCGTTGGGTGATGCAGAACCAATTGGTGTTTGGCCCAACGCCTACACCCACTGCGTCACCGCGCGCCACGTGGACCGCAACGCCTGACATCCGGTCGACGCGTCTGGCTCAAAATGTGGAAGCCCAGGCAACCTACCTAGCCCAAATTGGCTTTGTGACGCCGGCCGTAGAGTTGACGCTCACGGCGCAAGTAGTGATGTTACCGATCGCCGCGGCAGGGCCAGACGCAACGGCCGCCGCCCCCACAATCACACCGACACCTACCTTGGCCGATGTGCTCCTGCCCGTCGTCATCGCCGGCCAGGGCACAGAACCCCCCGATTCTGCCGGCGGCGCCCCACCGCCCGGGGGCAGCGATCCTGCTGTGGGGCCAACCCTCACCGCCACGCCGGTTGTTATCTCCCAGCCGGCCACGCCCACCCTGCCGCCTGCGCCATCGCCCACACCATCACCTACCTTCTCACCCACGCCCTTTACGGTCGGCGAGATGATCGCCCGCATTGTCACCACGCCCGATACTTCTGCCCTCACCTATGAGGGCCCTAGCGTGCGCTATGACGAATTGACCCCTATCCCCAACAACACGGAGATTCGCCTGCGCGGGCGCACAGAAGATGGTGAATGGGTCTATGGCTGCTGCACGGGCGACAATCAGTCGTTTTGGATTCGCCAAGCGATCGCGCCGCCAACGGGAAATGACTTCTACGATATTCTGCCGACGGAGACGCCGAGCGACAACGTGCGCTGGCTGGCCGTCGAGCCTACCCAGGCCGCGCCGACGCCCATTGTCACCCCCACGCTGATTCCGGCCAGCGATTACCCCCTTGCGCGCAGAGACCCGGCCAATCATGCCCGGGTCGATCAGCTGCCGCAACTGCCTGTGGTCAACTCGTGGCAGAAGGGCGTAGCGCCTGACGCGCTCGTCTCCCAGCCAATCGTCGAAGGCAGCAACGTCTTTACGGCCAGCCAAGACCGCCACCTCTACAGCCTGGATCGGGAAGGGGGTAACCAGCGCTGGCGTGCGGCGATCAAAGAGCCCAGCAACTATCCGGTGGCGGTTGCCAATGGCCAGGTCTTTCTCATCGACAACACCGGCGGAGTACATCAATGGCGCATCTCGGACGAGTCGTCGTTGATTCAGCGTCAATTGTCACCGCCGCGTGCCGGGCTAAACCTGGTCGACAAATATGTCATCGCAGCGGTGGACGGTCTTGGCGATTCCACCGACCAGATCGTTTTGATGGATCGGGAATCGGGTGATCTTAGTCTCGATGGTACCATTGTCGACATCGAAGGCAATCAGCTGCAATATCCGGCAGTGGGCGGTCAGCTGGTCTTTGCCGGCAATACCGACGTCCATGCGCTGGACGTATTTGGCAACCTCAAGCGTGTCTGGACGTATGATGCCCCAGCGCGCAGTACAGCACCGCCGGTCTACGCCATGCCGGGCATCCAGGCGCTGGCCGAGCTCTATATTGCGGATGAGGCCGGCAATGTCGAAGCGCTGGATGCCAACACGGGCAAGCGGCTTTGGACCCGCTCCAACGGCGGTCGCGTGGTGACCGGCATGGCCCTGGATGAGACACGGATCTACATTTCAGGCGCGGGATTTGCCGGCGCAATTCAGCGTGACAATCCCGAGGAAGGCTGGTTGGTCAACATCTCCGGCGCTGCGTTGAGCGGACCGATTGTCGGCCGGGATGCCATTCTGGTCATGACCGATACGGGCGACATCAACTATCTGCAGAAAACGGACGGCAGCGTCATCACAACAATCCGCGAAGCTTCCGGGCGTGGCGGTCAGGTCACAGCCCCAGGCGTCGTAGGCGGTGACTGGATTTACCAGCCCGTATACGAAAGCAACAATTCCGATGCGAGCAAGGGCCGTCTGTACGGTTGGCAGGGGGGCGAATAATGACCCGCACAGATCTGACATCCGGCTCTGATCGCGTCCGCTCCCCGGCATGGGATACCTTGCTGCTGGCGCTGCTGGTCTTCGCACATCTGCAGATCCTGGGCCTGGCTGAAAGCGCGGCCTTGCCCACACGGGTCCAGGATGTCTTACGCCATCCATTTCTGGGCAACCTGTTGCCGCCGGGCGGCTATGCGGCCATGGGAGAAATCGGGCCGCGCCCGGGCGATCCCATCGGCCTGCTGCTCAACGCGCTGACGCTGGGGGCGCTGCTGCTCTATGCGGTGGTGGATTTGCTGACGGGCGGGCGCTGGCGCTGGCGCCTCAAGTGGGGCCTGCTCATCGTTATCATCCTCACGGCGGTTGCCCTGCCTACAGGCAAGCTGATGCTCCTGCGGGCGCAGAGCGGGCCGGCTTCCTATTCGCATGACGGCGGCGTCATCCAGACGGAAGCGACTATCGATTTCTTCTTTGAGGGCAAGAATCCCTACGTCGAGGATTACGTCGAGACGCCCATGGCCGAATGGGGCTTCAGCGAGTATCGCACCGCACTCTACCACTACCCTTATTTGCCCTGGACTTTCATCGCCAGCGCGCCCGCCTATTGGCTGGGCGACCGGCTGGGCTTCTACGATCAGCGCCTGATTTATCTGGTCCTCTGGGCGCTGACGCTGGCCCTCTCGACCCGATTGGTGCACGGACCGCAACGAAAGCTGGCGTTGGTGGCCCTTTTGGCCCTAAATCCAATCATGGCCCTGGACTTGATCTTTGGCCAGAATGACGTCTTCGTGCTGAGCTGGGTATTGCTCAGCCTGGTTGCCTGGCAGAGCTGGCGGGAAAGCCTGCGCAGCGCGCAGCCTCGCACGGGTATGCTTGTACTCTCCTCGTTGCTCTTTGGCCTGGCGTGCGCCACCAAGCCGACAGCCTGGTTCATGGCGCCATTTTACGGGTTACTGCTGGCGGCGGACCAGGCCGCCTTAGCCCAAGGCGGCTGGGGCGCACTGCTGCGCGCTGTGCCGACTATACTGCTGCGTGCATTGCCGGCGCTGTTCGTCTTTGCTGCGCTGCTGCTGCCCTATATCCTGTGGGATCCCAATGCCTTCTATGACGATGTCTGGCGCTGGAGTAGCGGACAGGGGGAAACGGGGTATCAGATCTGGGGATGGGGGTTTAGTAACTTCGTCCTGGCTCTGGGCTGGGTGGAGAATCGCTTTGACGTTTGGCCCTTTTGGCTCACGGAGGCGCTGGTGGCGCTGCCCCTCCTCGTCTGGTTCGTCTGGCGCCAACAGCGGGCCAACACGTTGAGTAACGCCTGTTGGCACTATGGCATCTTCCTCTTGGCCTTCTTCTATGCCAGTCGCTTCCTCAACGAAAACTACCTAGGTTACATCCTTGCTTTCCTAGTCGTTGCAATTCTGACGCAGGCGGATCGTGAAGCCTAATCTTCTTCGTTGGGATCGCGCTCGATCAGAAAAGTGAAAGCCGCGTCAAACTCTTCTCGGAAGGCCTCGATCGAGAAGGCGTCATCCTGGGCCGCGATCTCGACCAGGGCGGCCAGTGCCGCCACCAGGGCCACGATGCTGGGCAAAGGCCCCGGCGCATTCGTTGGCGCGTAGATCACGCAATCGGCGGCACGATTCACGGGGCTGGCCAGGGAGCCAACCACGCCCAGCGTGGCGCTGCCCTGACGGCGAGCCAACGCCAGAGATTGGGCCACATCGCGACCATACTCGGTGGGGCTAATGCCAATCACCAGCGTCGCTTCATCTGCACCCAAGAGCGTAGCCGTGCGTTTGACCAGATCCTGCTCGACCGCCAGTGCGTCGATGTCTCGATGGCGCATTTGCTGCGCAGCGAGTTCCGCCACGGTGTCGGCATACCCCTCCGCCACGAGCAGCACTCGCTTGGCTGGCGTAAACATGGCCGCCACGCGCTCAATTTGCTCAGGCGGGGTGTGGACGCTCATCTGCGTAAGGTTGGCGTGTTCTTGTTCGAGACGCCTATTGAAGGTGGCGGCGGGATTGTCGGGCGTCAGCTCGGCGGGCTCATACGCGGCGTAGATTTCGTCTTTGACCTGAGCCCGGATATCGGCGAGCAAATCCGGATAGCCATTGTAGCCCAACCGTTGTGAAAAGCGTACGACCGTAGTCGTATCAACATCCACTTCGGCCGCCAGTTGGGCCGCGGTCATGAACGCTACCTCATAGTAGTTGCTCATGATGAAGTCAGCGACTTTGCGGTAGCTGCGGCTGAGGTGATCGTAGTACTCGCGGATTTTGGATCTGTACACAGTACCCCCCCAGATGCGCCACGTTCGGCAGGCTGAGCGCAGCGTCTTGAACCGACAAAATGCCGGGATTGTTGCAAAATCCCCGGCATTTTGGTATGCAAATTGCGGCTCGATACCCTGCGAGTATAGTAGAGCGATCTTGGCTTGTCAACTTGACTAAAATCGGCCAATAAGCATCGAAACGACTGTCCATCGGTCCAATACCGGCTTGCATGGACGTAGGGCGGAAGCGGGACAAGCAATGCGGCTACGCGACTGGCGCCACCTGAAGCGGCTCAGTCGGATGGCTGAACAGCATGATCAGCGCGCCGACGAGGCACATGCCGGCAGCGATGAGAAAAGGCGCCATCCAGAAAAACGGCGTGCTGCTCGCGCCCACGGCGTCGCGGAAGAAACCGGCCAACTGCGGACCGACGATGCCGGCAAAGCCGTAGGCGGTGAAGACCCAGCCATAATTCACGCCCACATTACGATCACCGAAATAGTCGGCCGTGGCGGCAGGGAAGAGTGCGAAGTTGCCGCCAAAATTGAAGCCAATCAACGCCGCCGCCACGATGAAACCGGTCGACGAACCAAAGGCGATAAAGCCGTGATAGACAGCCAGCATCACAAAACCCTGAGCCGTCATCATGGCGATGATCGCCGCGCGTCGCCCCGTGCGGTCGGAAATCGCGCCCCAGGCAATGCGCCCAAGGCCGTTAAAGATCGCATACCAGGCCATCGCGGTACCGGCCACAAGCGCCGGGTTGGTCACGCCGTGATAAGAGAGCGCGTCCATGCCAAAGAGGCGAATGCAGTAAATTACCATCAACCCAGCCAGTGCGGAGAACATGAAGAGCGTCCATAACAGGTAGAACTCGGGACGGCGCAGCATCTCATGCGCCGTGTAGTCCGCCGCGCCGCCAGCATGATCGGGCGCGACTGGGGGCGGCGTCCAGCCAGACGGCCGGTAGCCGGGCGGCGGGTTGACCATGAAGAGACTGCCAATCATGACCAGCAGTGCAAAGGCAAGGCCGTAAATCAGAAAGACGCTCTGGACCGGCGGCAGGTTGAGGAGCTCAGCCCGGTTGAGCAGACCGCCGAACCAGGAATCGGCCAGCTTGACCCAAATGGTAGCGCCAAAGCCAAAGCCGGCCACGGCCAAGCCGGTGATGACACCTTTCTTGTCGGGAAACCATTTGATGCCGACGGCGATCGGCACCACGTAGGCCAGGCCAATCCCCGCGCCGCCCAGGATGCCGATCAAGAGCAACTGGCTCCAGAAGCGATCACCAAAGAGTCCGCCCAAAACGTACCCCGCCCCCAGGACGAGTCCCCCCGTGAAAGCGACACGCCTCGGCCCCACGCGCGCTTGCCAGCGACCGGCCAGAATCATGACGATAGCAAAGGTGACCAGACCTGCCGAGAAGATCCAGGCCGCTTGGGAGGCCGAGAAGGCGTAGGGGCCGGTGGGATCGGTAAGCAGCGCGGTAAAGACGGACCAGGCATAGATCGCGCCCAGCGCCAGTTGGATCATGATCGCGCCCAAGACCACGAACCAACGGCTGGAACGATTGTTGAGGAGGAGTTGCTGCATCATAGGACGACTCCATTGTCGTAATGCCCGAAGCCGGGCGATGCGGATCGGATGGGGCGAGGAGTGTACTTGCTACAATACCCGAAGCTGGTTCTGGGACAGTTGACGTTGTGCGATCAGTGTCCAAACATCCGTCAGTTTGTTTCCTCTTGACGGTCCGTCATTCCGAGCAATGCGAGGGATCTTATGGTCAGGGTTCACGCAGCCTCTTGCAGCATCCGAACTCCAGATTCCTCCTCGCTTCGCTCCTTTGGAATGACAGGCAAGCTAGCGCCGTGCCTGTGCGTTGTTGATGAAGTCGTAGGGATAGGGCGGCTCGACTGCGCTGACCTGATCCAAGCGCGCCATCTGTTCGGCGCTCAAGGCCCAGCCGCTGGCCCCGAGGTTGCTCTCCAGCTGCTCCATGTTGCGTGCGCCAATGATGGGCGCGGTCACGCCCGGACGCTGGAGCACCCAGTTGAGCGCAACTTGTGCCGGATGCTTGCCGGTTTCTTCCGCAGTGGCGTGGAGAACGTCCAAAACGCGCCACGTACGCTCATTGTTGTATGCGCTCCAAGATTCGCTCCAGCCTTCGGTCTCGGCCTTCTCGATACGACTGCCTTCAACCGGCATCTCCATGCCGCGGCGGAACTTGCCGCTGAGCCAGCCGCCGCGCAGGGGGCTCCACGGAATCACGCCCAACCCCTCGCTTTCGCAGAGGGGAATCAACTCCCACTCGGTCGATCGATCGAGCAGGTTATAGAGCGGCTGGAGACAAGTGAAGGCTTCCCACCCCTGTTGCCGGCTGATGTCGACGGCCTTTTGCAACTGCCAGCCGCTGTAGTTGCTGGCGCCCAAGTAGCGTACCTTGCCCGCGCGTACCAGATCGTTGAGTGTGCTGAGCGTCTCCTCCAGCGGTGTCGCCCGATCCCAACAGTGAACCTGATAGAGGTCAATGTAGTCCGTACCCAACCGCCGCAGGCTATCCTCCACGCTGGCCAAGATATGCTTGCGGCTCAGGCCGGCGTCGTTGGGGCCAGATCCCATGGGGAAGCGCACCTTGGTCGCCACGACCAGATCGTCGCGGCGCTGCTGCTTGAGCCAACTACCGACAATCTCCTCGGACGCGCCTTGCGTGTAGACATTGGCCGTATCCAGAAAATTCCCACCAGCGTCAACGAAGCGGTCCATCATCATGTGACTGAGCGCTTCATCCGCCTCACGGCCAAAGGTCATGGTGCCGAGGCAAAGCTCACTGACCCGCAGACCGGTTTTGCCAACAAATCGATACTCCATCATTCTCTCCTTACCAGGCATAGGCTTCGGGGGCAGCGCCACCGGGGCCGGGCCAGATTTCATCCAGTTTGGTTAACGTTTCGTCCGACAGGCTGATCTCCAGCGCATGGAGGTTGCCTTCAAATTGGTCCATGGTGCGCGGCCCGATAATCGGCGCAGTCACGACCGGGTTGTGCAGCTGCCAGGCCAGAGCCACATCGGCCGGCTCTTCGCCCAGATCGGCACAGAGCCCCTCCCATGCTTCGAGTTGCTCCCGTCGCGCCTCGATGGTGCGCTGCATCGATTCAGACGCACGGCGGCCTTCCGACACTTTTTTCAGCACGCCGCCCAGCAGGCCGCCGCCCAAGGGGCTCCACGGAATGACACCCAAACCATAGGCCGCGCAGGCCGGCAGCACCTCCAACTCCACCGTGCGTTCGTTGAGGCTGTACTTGCTCTGCTCCGAGACCAGGCCGAGAAAATTGCGCTGCTTGGCCGCTTCGTTGGCCTGGACGATATGCCAGCCGGCAAAGTTGCTGGACCCGACGTAGAGGATCTTGCCTTCGCGCACCAATTGCTCCATGGCCTGCCAGATCTCTTCCCAGGGCGTGCTGCGCTCAATATGGTGCATCTGGTAAAGATCGATGTGATCGGTTTGGAGGCGACGCAGGCTATCTTCGCACGCCTGGCGGATGTGGTAGGCCGAGAGGCCGCGGTCGTTGGGACCATCGCCCATGGGACCGTAGAGCTTTGTCGCCAGGACGATCTGTTCACGCCGGCCGCCTTGGGCCAGCCAGCGGCCGATGATCTCCTCGGTGTATCCGAGGCCGATCTCACGCCCATAACGGTTGGCCGTATCAAAAAAGTTGACGCCGGCGTCCAGCGCGTAATCCATGATGGCATAACTGTCGGCCTCGCTGGTACGCGGGCCAAAGTTCATGGTGCCCAGACAGAGCCTGCTCACCGTCAGGCCAGTCCGGCCGAGGTTGGTGTAGTTCACGGTCTTGTTCCTTTCGATCGGTTTGGATGAAATCAAACGGGCGCAACATGAACCGCCCGTACATTCGTTGCGCCATGCGGATAATGGCACAAAATCCTCATTCGAGCACTGGAAACGGGCTACCGCCACCGCCATCTGCTGTAATCATAAAAGACTGAGCCCGCCTGTCAACTTAGCTGCATGCCGTGAAAGAATTTACGATATGATAAAGGTAATCCGCTCTCTGTCCCGCAAAAATTTGGCATTCCTGGATATTGTTTTGAGGTAACGATACAACCCATGGAGCCAGCTTGGTTCCGACCCATCGATAGGCTCAGTCAAGTAAGCTCAACCGACGCTGGCTCAGTGGACTGTACTGCACTTTGAGCCGATTGCACAAGACCATGCTTGCTGCATATAATGATCCCCAGTCTGATTATGATCCATCCGCCCAGGAGCTCAATCTAATGATTCGTCTTCAACAAAATGGCCTCGCACGCGTGGTGATTTGTGCCGCGCTTTTGTTCCTGCTGGCCGGCGCGCTCATGCTCGCTCAACCCGGCTTTGCGCAGTCGACCACTGCCTCGATCTCACTCCAGCCCCCATCCGGTCCTACGGGCACATTGGTGACGGCGCGCGGGAGCGGCTTCCCCGGCGGTGTGCAGGTACAACTCTTCCTGGCAGGCGTTGGTGCGCGGTCAGGAGGCCAGTCAGGGCCGCAAGTCTACGCCTCCGGCTATACCGACCCTTATGGTGCGGTCACCCTGGGCTTCATGATGCCCTCTATCTGGCCCGATGGCAGCGCAGTTCAGCCGGGCACGGTGCAGGTTGTGGTCTCCACCGTCGGCTCCAACGTCAGCGCGACGACCTCCTTCACGGTTACGTCGGGGCGGCCGACGCCCACGCCGACGCCTGTCACCAATCAGCCGGCGGCCGTCGTGAGTCCGACCGGCGGCCCGGCCGGCGCCCAAGTGCTGGTGCGCGGCAGCGGCTTTGCACCCTATGCGTCGCTGAGCGTGCTGCTGGGCAAATTTGACGGCCAGATTAGCGCCAACGGCGCACAGGTCTATGCCTCCGCTACGGCTGATGCCCAGGGCAACTACCAGATGGCCTTCATCATGCCGAGCCAGTGGGCGGATGGGAGACCGATCGAGAGCGGTCCGCTGCTCGTCGTGGTGACGACGCCCGACCTGCAGCAGCAGGCTTCAGCGCCCTTTCGCTTTGAAGCCACGCCCGTCGTAACGCCGCCGGCAACCAGCGCCACGGCGCTGATCCAGCCGGCTTCGGGGCCAGCGTACACGCCTGTCACCATTTGGGGCAGCGGCTTTCCCGCCAATACCCGCGTTACCGCGCATCTGGCCGGCTTGGTTACCAGCAACAAGAGCAGCGGCAGCGAGCCGGCCGGCTATGCATCGACCATTACTGACGATCAAGGCCAATACTTCATGTCGATGAACATGCCAGGGCAGTGGCCCAACGGGGCGCCAGTGCAACCGGGTGATGTCACTATCTTTGTATCAACTGACGACTACGGGGTGCGTGCCAGCACCAACTTCACCTATGTTGGCAACGCGCCCACGCCGACGCCAACACCGCCGACTCCGGGTCAAGCCCAGAACCCATGGCGCGGCTACTATTGGGACAACCCCTATCTCGCCGGTCGCACCGCGTTCACGCGCATTGATCCGCGCATCGACTTCGACTGGGGAAGCAACGGACCCGGACTGGGCTTTCCAACAGACAATTTCAGCGTGCGTTGGACCAGCGATCAGCAGTTTCAAACAGGGGCCTATCGCTTTACCATGGAAGTTGATGACGGCGCGCGCTTGACGGTCGGCAACCAGATTGTCCTCGATGAGTGGGCGGTCGGCTCGCAACGTACGGTCAGCAGTGACGTGATGATGTCCAAGGGCACGCTACCCTTGCGCCTGGAGTACTTTGAGGCAACAGGCGACGCCGTCATTAAGCTGGAGTGGGAATTCCTCGGCAACCAACCGTCTCAGCCCACGCCGACGCCGACCCGCACCGGAGCGTTCTTCGACGATGCGCCCTGGAACAATCAGCGCAACGTCAACAATTACTTCTGCAGCGGCTTTGAGAGCGAGTGCAACTACGCCAACTGCCCGCCAGACTACCGCATCGTCTGGGCGCTCTACTGTCGCGAAACCGATTACCCCTATATCGAAACCGGCCAGTATCGGGTCACCATCTACGGCGAGGGGCGCGCCCGCATCGGCGCCACCGACTATGGCGCGTACCGTGATCACTTTGCCTTTGGTGAGTACGAAGCCGTGCTGCCGGCCAGCTTTGAATTCTGCTGGGAGGGCCTGCAGCCGGGCGGCACCGGCTTCGAGACGGTGGTAAAGAGTCTGGGCACGTACGCCAAGGTCGATCGCATCCGCATCGAGCAGGTGAGTAACCAGTGTCGCTGACGGCTGATAACGCATTAGTCGCCGTATAGCAGGATCACGACAATCCTGCTTTACGGCGACCCCCATTTCTCCTCGCGACCCGATCGTCTAGTCTGCCCAACTTTGAACCTGCCGAGATCCTGCAGGAATTCGCAATAGGTGTGACATGGACCGCGGATCAGCGTTGATCCGCGGTCCATCATCGATAGATCCAGAACCTCTGAATCCCGAAAAACCGATTGCGCCCCGTTCTTGACTGTGCTAGACTAACTCTTCTTCCCTCATCCGTTCCCTAGTTGCAAAACAGACCAGCGTGCCGCCGCCCGACATGGATTGAACAGCGGGCATATGGCGACGCGACGCCATCGCGACGTTTCTGCGGTACAGTCACCAAGCCGCTAGTGACGCCGATTGAGCGGTGGCGATGATCTCCATTACAGTCGACACGAAGCGAAAGGAGCCATGCCGCGCCAGCGAGGGCGCGTACGTACGTTGCGCTATTCATCGATCAGTCTAGAACCACTGAAAGCGAGTTCGTTATGCAACAAATCTCTATTCGTCGATCGCGACGAAACCGAATGATGTCCCAAAGATTGCTTACGCTTGTCTTGATCACGCTCATCGGCCTGGCCGGCGCACCGCAGATGGCCCAGGCTCAGACGGCTGATGGGCCGGATTTTCTGGCTACAAGTTTGATGAAGCTGCCGGCGCAACGACCTTTGTCGACAGCAGCAGCGGCAACCAGAATGCGACCTGCACGGGCGCTGCGTGCCCTACTGCGGGCGTACCTGGACGCCTTGGCCAGGCCGCCCAGTTTGATGGCGTCGACGATCGCATTGCCGCCAATTTGAATGCACCGACTGGCGCTTACACGTTGGCCGCCTGGGTCAACGGTACGGACTGGAACGATTGGCGCACGGTCTTTGAATTCGGCGATGACGCACCCTGGTTTGGCGTCACTTCCGGCGGTTCACTGACTCTCTATCCCGTCATCTTTGGGGGCACGATTCCTGCGGGTACGTGGACGCATGTGGCCTACACCTGGACGGGCACGGAAAACCGTCTCTACGTCAATGGCACGGCCGTCGCCACCAATCAAGCGCCGCCCCCGGGCAATGGTCAGGGCGTGGTCTTGGGTTTCGAAATCAATAACATTAGCCCGTGGAGCGGTCTGCTTGACGATGCCCGCGTCTACAATCGCGCACTCACGGCTGGTCAAATTCAGGAATTAGCTCGTCCTGAGGAGGGCCCGGTTGCGCCGCCGCCGCCGCCGAATCCTCAGCCCGAGCCGCCAGCCCCGCCGCCTGTGACGCCCCCAGCGCCGCAGCCGGGCAATGTCAAATTGATCGACATGACCATTTCGCTCTACAAGCCGGTGACAGATGCAGCCGAACGCCAACGCTACGAAGCCCTCTTCAGCCTCTTTGCCGACTCTCTCTACGAAGTCTCCAATGGGCTGCACAAGGTGCGCAACATCACCATTTACGACAGTGGTCGTTTTTCCGATCGCGCCGATATCCGCTGGATCCAGTTCGAACAGCAGCCGCGTGCGTCCCTCAACGCCTATGGCAAAGGGCGCGGCACGGTCTTCATGGGCGACGCCATTTTCGATCAGCAGACGAACATTGCCGATCAAAACACATGGCCGACCTTTGTCGCGACCTTTGCCCACGAATGGGGACACTACTTCTACGGCATGCTGGACGAGTACGCCGGCAGCACGACCAGCACCGACATCGGTTCGCCGCAGCTTGGCGATACGCCGCCAACGCCTTGCTCTGTGATGTGTGCGGCGGGACCGGAACTGCTCTTCAACTTATACAACTTCTCGACGCCCAAATCGACAGCCCAGGTCGGGCGGACCAGCACGGCCAACTATCGGAGCTACGGCGCCAGCGGCTGGGAGACAATCGCCCGATCGCCGGCCAATGATCCCCAAGCGATTCGGGGCAGCCGCATCCACTGGCCCGAATTGGCCCAGGTTGCACCTGCCGCCGGTCAGGATCCGTCTGTCGAGCTCCCGGCCAACCGTGAACAGGCCCGCAACGCACTCCAATTCAACTGGGTCGATGCCAATGCCGCAACGGGCAAGCATCGGGTATTTCTCGTCGATGTGACGGCCGATATGGGGAATGAGAACAAGCTCGAAAGCGCCAAGGTCGCCCTCAAGAATTACATCGACCGCACCAATGTGGGCGATCAGGTCGGCATCATTAGCTTTGCCGACACCCACGCCGTGGTGCAGCCGATCACGCGCATCGAAAATGACGCCACCAAGGCCCAGATCAAAGCGCAGATCGACACGCTGCAGCCAAAGGCGGGCATCAATGATCGCCGCGTTGCCGTCGCCGACCAACTGGCGCGCGAAGCGTTGCAGCAAGCTGCAACCAATGGCTTCATCGTCGATCGGGGCGTCTACGTCATCATCGACGGCACCTTCACCGATCAGACTGAACCGTTCATCTTCCAGAAAATCCAGACGGATCACCGTGACGCGGGTATCCCCTTCTCGATCTTCAACTACTCGGCCAACGGTAAGCCCAACGATCTTTATACAAACTCCATGGATTTGATGCGCGGGACGGCGACCGCGACGAGCGGGAGCCTATCAAACCGTGGGACCGGCCAGCATCAACATCCCTGGCCTGGCCGCCGCGGGCACAGCCGGGCCGGTCGGGACAGCCACGCTCTACAAGGCGCTGGATACGGCCGATCAGGCATACTCGGTAGCGGTTAACGTAGATCTGGGCACCGATTACGGGCTGTTGGTCGAGTCTGGCGATCCGCTGGACGTGCCCATCTACGTGGATGGCACGCTAGATGCGCTTGAAGTCGCGGTTTTCTATGACGATGTCGTGGCCGCTGCCGACGCCTATCTCTACGATCCGGAGGGAGCGGACGCTGGGGAACCTAGCTGTGAATATGATGGCGTCGAGTCACTCTGTTACTTCAATATTGAAGACCCCGCCGACGGCACGTGGGAACTGGTCGTCGAAGCCGTGGATACGCCGGTCGTGGTCGAGTACTGGGCCACGGGCTATGACGACGACGGCATGACCTATGTCGCTACGCTCAATTCACGGAGCGGTCCGGTCATCGAAGCGCCGGCACAGGTCGTTCTCCAGGGCAGGCTGAGTCAGGGCGATGCAATCGCCGGCGCCTACGCCGAGTGCCTGGGTGGAGGACCCGTACGGTGAATTCACAGATTTCCTCCTTCTGGACGATGGCATTGCACCGGACGAGTTGGCCGATGACGGCATCTATTCGGCCATCATGCCCTATGATCTCCCCGGCACCTACTATGCCACGGTCGTCTTCGACAACATCGATGACGAGGCATTCTTCACGCAGACCGGCATGATGGATGTGACCGACCCCAACATCCGACCGGTTCCGGACGACTTTGACCGCTTTGCCCATGTCGAAGTGTTGGTCACCGGCAATGCAAGCGACGATCATGGCAATGACGAAGCGACTGCGACGGTCCTCCTTGCCGACAACACTGACATACCGGGACGCATCGATCCGGCTGGCGATGTCGACGCATTTGAGGTCTACTCGCCCGTTCCTGCGGATAACGACCCCAAGGCAGAGGGTATTGCCGTGGTTGCTGCAGGCGGAGAGCGCACAGCGTTTACCGTACGCATGGGCAACTTCACGGCCGGTATGGACGCAGTCGTGAGCATAACGACGAACGCAGGTTTGGAGGAGTACAGCACCGGGGCGCTGGCCCTTGACGCCTACTGGACAGAGCTGGTGGATCTGGGCGCGGGTGAAGCAGCCTTTATCACGGTACGTCACGCCAACGGCGGCGCCGTTGGCGGCGGCTACAGCCTGAGTTTCGGTCCCCCGTTGCCGGATGAAGAGGATCCAAACGTGTTGCCGCCGGAAGACGACGTGCGCATCTTCCTCCCGGTCGTCACGCGCTGATCAACGGTGCGAGACACAATCCTCACACGCTGTAAATAGAGAAAGCGGGAGCACACCTACTTGCTCCCGCTTTCTCTATTTACAGGACTCGACGATTTTACGTAGCGCCGCCAGGCGAGGAGTGCAGAAATGAGGGCCACCGTGCGCCACGAGCCGGTTGCACTCTCGCTTGATGCAAGAGAATCGCTCTATGCGGAAAGGAGATCAATCAGCAGCAGGCGCCGGTGCATCGGGATAAGATCGGAGCGAGCGCGTAAGGCGCAGGTCACCCAAATCGCGAAAGATAGGGCCATTGGCGAGATCTCCACCATACATTGGCAGATCAACTGGCGTATCGCGTAGCTGCTTCCATAATTGGCAAAGTCCGAGGCTGCCAAACTCCCGGGCCTTGCGCACGTTATCAAGATCCAGAATCTCCGTCATGATCGTCTCCCGTTCGCCAACTTGCTGCAAAATCCGCCCGTCCGGATCAACGATCATGGAACGCCCGCCTCCCCAAGGACCGATACCGTTGACATCGACAAAATAGCATTGGTTTGAGATCGCGTTGGCCTGATTGAGTACCAGTTCCAGATTGCGATCAGAAGTCGGGGTCATGGTGGGATGAATGATGACTTCGGCGCCCATCCAAGCTAGATTGCGCACAGTCTCGGGAAACCAGGTGTCGTAGCAGATACAGAGGCCAAAACGCCCGACATCGGGGATATCGAAGACGCAAAATGTATCCCCTGCGATCGTGCCCGCTTCATAGGGAAGCCAGGGGAACATCTTGCGATACTTGGTGATGATCTCTCCATCTGGCGAAATGACGAGCGCGGTATTGTAAAGTTGGTCTGCGTCCACTTCGTACATGGAACCAGGCACCAGCCACTTGCGGGTCTGTCGGGCAATTTCACACAATCGGTCGGTCAGCGGGCCGGGAATCGGCTGTGCATCCTGGCGCCACGTATCGGGACGTTCGGTTGCAACAAATTGCACGAGCCCCGGCACAACCAGTTCATGAAAGACCAGCATGTCTACCCATGGGAAATTGAAGCGGACCTGATTGGCGACCGCATGCATTTTATCTAGGGTTGCGTTTGCGTCCCAGGGCTCGACAGCCATCTGAATCCCAGCAATGCCAAAATAGTGCGTCATTCCTCTTCACTCCCGAAATTCATAACATCCACCAAATGGCAGGCTACTTGACGTCCGCCGACGGCATCTCGCAGCAGCGGAATCTCATGCTTGCAGCGTTCCATGACCAGGGGACAGCGCGTATGAAAACGACACCCGGCCGGCGGATCGATTGGGCTGGGAACATTTCCTTCGAGCACGGTCAACTCCTGCTGACCGGCAACAGTCGGTTCGGGCACGGCGCCCAGCAACGCCTGGGTGTATGGATGGAGCGGTTCCGCAAAGACGGCCTCGCTCGGCCCGCTCTCCACTACCAGCCCCAAATACATCACCGCAATGTGATCACAGAGATATTCCACGACGCCCAAATCATGTGATATGAACAGATACGTAAGCCCCAGTTCTGCTTTCAGATCGTTGAGCAAGTTCAGAATCTGGGCTTGCACCGATACATCGAGCGCAGAGGTCGGTTCGTCCAGCACCAGCAATTCCGGTTCCAGAGCCATTGCTCGGGCAATGGCCACGCGCTGGCACTGCCCGCCAGAGAGTTCATGGGGATAACGATCCAAGTGCTGCGCGCCCAGACCGACCTGTTCCAGTAGTTCAATCACTTTCGCCTGCACGCCTTCAGGGCCGACTGCTTTTTGGGCGCGTAAGGGTTCGGCAACGATGCCCAACACCTTCATGCGCGGATTGAGCGATTGCTGCGGATTCTGGAAAACCGCCTGCATATGACGGCGTATGGGCAACATTTCGCTGCGCCGCAAATGCGTTGTGGGCTCGCCACGGAAATAGATTTCGCCTTCCGTCGGTTCGATCAGATGCAGGATCAGACGGCCCAGCGTTGTTTTACCGCAACCCGACTCGCCGACAACCCCAAGCGCATCCCCCTGATTGATTTGTAGATCGACCCCATCAACGGCGTGAACATATTGGCGCTGCCCCGTAAGCCAGCCGCCCGGCAATTGGAAGCGCTTTTTGAGGCCTTGAACCGCTACCAGCGGCAGGGCTGGCGTACGGTTGGATGCGGTCATCGCTCAGCCTCCGGGATCGCTTCCAGGAAGCAGGCGCTCTGCTGGCGCCCGGGACCGACGGTACGTAAGTCAGGCGCCTGGGTATGACAACGATCAAAGACATAGCGACACCGCGGCGCAAAGGCGCAGCCGACCACAGCACCGGGATTAGCCGGTACGCTGCCAGGAATGGCTACCAGTTCACTGCCACGCTGGGCAGTGGTTGGAATCGCCGCCAACAGCCCACTGGTGTAAGGGTGATGGGGCGCCCCAAGAATCTCCTGGACACGACCAGTCTCGGCGACACGACCGGCGTAGAGCACGGCTACGCGGTCACAGGTATGCGCCACGACGCCGAGGTCATGCGTAATGAGCAGAATCGATACGCCAAATTCTTCCCGCAGATTACGCAAGAGGGCCAAAATCTGGGCCTGAATCGTTACATCCAGGGCAGTGGTCGGTTCATCAGCGATGATCAGCGCAGGCTGGCAAAGCAGGGCCATTGCAATCATTACCCGCTGAAGCATCCCGCCCGATAGTTGATGGGGATAGGCAGCCAACACCCGCTCGACATCGGCTAGTCCGACCGCTTCCAACATCTCACCGGCGCGCAGACTGGATTGCTTTTTGGAGAGGCCAAGGTGCTCGCGCGTCACCCGGGTCATCTGTTCATCAACCGTAAAGACCGGGTTGAGTGCGGTTCCAGGATTTTGGAAGATCATCGAGATACGCTGGCCGCGTAGGTCGCTCATTTCTCGCTCGGATTTGGCTCGAAGATCCTCACCTTCAAAATAGATCTCACCCTGGCGGATATGGGCTGAGCCAGGCAACAGGCCGATGAGCGACAAGCCGGTCACCGTTTTGCCGCAGCCGGTTTCGCCAACCAGCCCAAAGATCTCGCCCCGTCCGATCTCCAGTGAGATCCCGTTGATGGCGTCGAGTTCGCCCCGGTCCGTCTTGAACGAAATATGCAGATTGCGCATGCTTACCAGTGAGTCGCTCAACGGTAGTGCCTCGGGTCAAAAATGTCGCGCAGGGTGTCGCCCAACAGATTGAAGCTGAGCACAAGCGTCAGCATGGCCAGCATGGGAAAAATGGCGATCCACCACGCCTGAAGAATCGACGTACGACCTTCAGAGATCATGAGCCCCCAATCAGCGGCGGGCGGCTGCGTCCCCAAACCAATAAAGGCCAGCCCTCCCATCGCCAGAATGACGGTGCCCAGGTCCACAGTCACTTGGACCATAATCGGCGTTGTGCAATTGGGCAGGATATGCCGGGCGATAATGACCGGCTCGCGCACGCCCATGGAGTGGGCCGCTTCCACAAAATATTGCTGACGGAGAGAGAGGGCCACACTGCGCACGATGCGCGCATACCAGGGCCACCAGGAAATGACCAGGGCCAGCGCGGCATTCTCCAACCCGCGGCCCAGGGCTGCGGTAATGGCCATGGCCAACAGCAAGGAGGGGAAGGCCAAAAAGAGATCTGTCACCCGCATGATCACTTCGTCAAACCAGCCCCCTTTGAAGCCAGCGATTGCGCCCAACGGCGCGCCGATCAGCACGGCCAATCCCACAACGAGCACGGGCACCATGAATGCCGGCCGGCTGCCATAGATGACGCGACTCAGTACGTCCCGACCCAGGTGGTCGGTACCCATCCAATGCGCGGGCGAAGGGGGGAGAAGCACAGTTGAGGCACTCGTTCTGCCCGCGCCCTGGTCCGGATAGGGCGCCACCACTGGCGCGAAGATCGCTATGAATACGAAAAAAGTGATCACGCTCAAGGCCGCCATGGCCATTGGATCGCGCCGGATGATGGCCCAAACCTGCCCGGCCCGGGTACGGCTCTGAATCACTTCTTCGACTGGTGATGCGGCAGCTATACTCATCGGCGCTCACCTCTCATCTTTCTCATCACAGCGTGACCCTCGGATCGATCCAGGCCTGGAGGAGATCAACAACCAGGTTGATCAACACGTAGCCGACTGCGCCAAAGAGCGTAATCCCCATGATGGCCGGATAGTCGAGGTTGAGCAGCGAACGCACGGTGAAGAGCCCCATGCCGGGCCAGTTGAAGATAATTTCGACAAAAAAGGTGCCGGTCAGGGCAAACGCAAAGGTCAAGCCAATGATGGTCAGCGTCGGCCCCAGTGCATTCTTGAGCGCATAGCGGTAGACAACAATTCGCTCCTTGATGCCATAGGCGCGTGAAGTGCGAATATAGTCCTGCTCCATGACTTCAAGCATCGTGCCCCGAGTCATGCGTGCGACCAGTCCGAGTGGATATGCAGCCAACGTGATGGCCGGCAGGATCAGATGCCAAAGGGTGTCCTGAAACGCGGTAAGGTTGCCTGTCACAAGCGTATCGATGAGATAGAAGCCGGTCACATCCGTGATGGGATCCGTAAAGCGCAGGTCGTTACTAAAGCGACCAGAGAGCGGAAAAATGTCCAGCGTACGAAAAAAGAGGATCTGCAAGAGCAGCCCCAGTCCAAAAGCCGGGATCGAGACACCGATGATGGAGATCAGACGCACAAAGAAGTCGACCATCGTCCCCTGGCGATGTGCGCTGATCACCCCCAGAGGAATGCCCACGGCCACCGCAATGACCATGCCCGCCAGCAGCAGTTCCAGAGTTGCGGGGAGGCGACTGCTGATCTCTTGGGTAACGGGCCGTTTGGTGGCAATGGAATCGCCCAGATCCCCGCGTAGCACATCCTCCATGTAGCGGATGTATTGAACCGGCAGCGGCTGATCCAGCCCCAGTTCCTTGGTCACACGCTCGATGTCGGCCGGCCGCGCCCGCGGTCCGATATAGAGCGCGGCTGGGTTCGACGGCACGACGCGCGCCAACATGAAGGTGATAATCGAAACGCCGACGAGCACGAAGAGCGATGCACCCACGCGGCGGATGATGAATTCGAGTTGTGGCATAATTGAAGAATTGTGAAGCGTGATGCGCAGCCGGTCAAGCACTAGGGCAAGACTGGTTGCGCATCACGGCATTCACACGATGCTACTATTGCGCCGAACGCATGTCGTAGAAGAAATTCGCAAACGGGTAATTCAGGTTGTAGTCAAATCCTTCGACATGATCCGGCACGACATAGACCGCCTGGGTGTCGAAAAAGAAGAGACCGGGCGACTCTTCCACGAGCAGATTCTGCGCATCTTCGTAGAGGGCCAGAGATTGTTCAGGGTCAGTGACGGTTAATGCAGCAGCCTCATCGATGAGGTTGTCAAACTCTTCATTGTTCCAATAGCTCAAGTTGAAGAAGGGGGCTTCACTTGAGTGGAACATGGACCAGAGATTGTCAGTACCTGCATCACTGTAGGTTGGCCAATAGAGCAGCAGGAAGATATCCTGGGCATTGGCCGGATCGCTCTTGGCCTCTTCCCACTGTTGGCTAAAGAGGATCGGCTCGATTTCTACCTCGATGCCAACATCGGCCAAGGCGTCCTTGATCAGGGGAGCAAAGCGCTCCTCTGTAGGATTCTCAGCTGCATACGTCAGGCGCAGGCTCAGATCGCCTTCGGCAACGCCTGCCTCGGCCAGCAACTCTTTGGCCTTCTCAGGATCGTGATTGTATTGGGCGACATTTTCCGAATAGGGCCAGACACCGGCAGGAACAGGGCCGCGCGCCTGAGTTGCCTGCCCAAAGGTCGCCACATCGATGATATCCTGGTACGGCATGGCGTAGGCGATCGCCTGACGCACGGTCGGGTTATCCAGCGGTGGGCGCAGGGTGTTGAGGAAGCCAAGATAGTTGAAAAAAGCTGGTTCGCGCATAACCGTGTAACCGTCGCGGTCCTCAAAACTATCGACATTTTCAGCCGGAATGCGCAGGGCAAGGTCGACTTCGCCCCCTTCCAGCATCTGCTGCTGCTGGACAGCTTCAGGCACGATCAGCGTCAGCACCTTGTCATACTGACCGTCTTCCCAGCCGCCCCAGTAATCGTCAAAGCGAGTGAGCAGCACTTCCTGGTCAGGGGTGTAGCTTTCCAACATATAGGGGCCCGTTCCTGCTTCCAGACCGCTCTCGAAGTAAGCATCATCGGCAGCGGCGGCCTCCAGCGCGGCTGGGCTAACGATCCAGGCGCCGTAGAGAGACGCGGCGATGAGATCAAGCGGGGCAGCGTAGCTCAGGTTGAATTGAACGGTTAGATCATCGACCACTTCAATACTCTCCAATGGGGCCCAGATAAATGATGCGCCGGCCCGTTCTTTGGCCGCGTCGATGGACATCTTGACCGCCTCAGCCGTCAACGGCTCGCCGTCATGAAAGGTCACATCGGGGCGCAGAGAGAAGGTCCAGGTCAAGCCATCGTCGCTCGCTTGCCAGCTTTCTGCCAGGACAGGCTCGAATTTCTCCGCTGCGTCGGGTGGGTTCACACGCAGGAGGGGCTCATAGAGATTGGCCAAATAGAGGGCCTCCGTGGAAAACGATTTGATCGGGTCCCATGTGGTCAAATTGGCAGTGGAGGCCACGGTCAAGACGTTGGGCCCGCTATCGTCTGCTGGGACAGCTTCAGTGCCCGGCGCAGCGGCCGGCGTCGCGGGCGCGGCGCAAGCCGCGACCATCAAGAGTACGATCAACAGCAACGCAAGACGTTTCAGCATCATCTTCTTCTCCTCCTTGCAATGGTGAACTGGGTTAAGATCGCCGAATCGACCCCGGGCTGGCGGTGTCAAAGCGTGCCCAGCGGCCGTTACCGACGAATGACTGCAAGCGCGTAAGAATGCAGTCGCAAGATGCATTCTGTAGTATACAGGCAAATTTTCGCGAAATTTTGGCAACAGTTCGATCTGGAGGATAATCTAGAATGAAACTGGGCAGTTCTGTGAGCATCAAGCTGGCAGGCTAGCCGTCTAGTTGATCCGCCTGATCAGCATTCTATCGTAGGCAAGTTATGCCAGTCACCCATCTCCTGCGTACTAAATTTCTCGTTCCACGACGCAAGACCGACCACCTGGATCGGCGTCATCTCGTGACGCGTATTGGCGAAGCGCTGGCCCAAGGCCGTTTGGTCTTGCTGTCAGCGCCGCCCGGTTACGGAAAGACCATGTTGCTGGCTGAGTTTGTGGAACAGAGCCAAAATCCTTGTGCCTGGATTCAACTCGACCTGGCGGATGGCGACCCCGCGATCTTTCTTTCCTGCTTGATTCAAGCCAGCCGGCAGAGCGTGACCAACTATGGCGAAGAATTGCCCGAAAGCGGGGCACTGGCGCTGCTCGAAAACGCCGAAACAGCCTCCACCGTAGCACCCGAACGCGTGCTTGCCCTCTTTATCAACGAGATGGCCGACTTCTGCAAGAGCGATTGGACACTCATTCTCGAGGATTATCATCTAATCAGCAATCCCGCGGTTCATGCGCTGGTCAATCGCTTGATCGAGCAGGGTCCTGCCAATCAGCGTATCATCCTCTCGTCGCGGGTCGATCCGCCGCTGGCGCTGGCACGGTTTCGCGCGCATGGCCGGATTAGCGAATTGCGTGCCGGAGATCTACGTTTCTCCAGCGATGAATTGGCGACCTGGCTGGCCCATTCACCCGACCTGCCCGTCCTCGACAACGCTAGCATTTCGCTGCTCCAGCTTCGTACCGAAGGCTGGGCCGCCGCCCTGCAGATTGCGCGTTCATCGCTGGCCGGACGCAACCCGTCCAACGCCCGCTCATTTTTGCATGGGCTGACCGGCGCGCAGCGCCATATCTTCGAGTACCTGGCTGATGAAGTCTTTCGTCGCCAGACGCCCGCGCTTCAGCAGTTCCTGCTCTACACAGCCGTCTTAACCCAGATGGATGCCGCGGTCTGTGATGCCGTGCTGGAAACAACGGGGAGCCAGTCCATCCTCGAAGAGCTAGAACAGGCCAATCTCTTCATCGTCAGTCTTGATGAAGCGCGCGCCTGGTATCGCTATCACCATCTCTTCCGCGAGTTCCTACTTGCCCGTCTAGCGCGTAGGGGTGCAGCAGAGCACCGGGGACTCAACCAGCGCGCGGCTCGCTACTACGAAGTACAAGCTGAATGGGAGATGGCGTTGGGCCATCATATCGCGGCCAGGGATTTTGATGGCGCCTGCCGCGTACTCACCCTGATCGCGCCGGAGTACATTGATCGTGGGCGGACAGCGGTCCTTCAGCGTTCTCTGGCAGATATTCCGCCGGCCGTGCTCAACGACTACCCCGATCTTTTGCTCGCAGACGGTGTGGCCCGGTTGCGTCAAGGTCAACTGGCGCCTGCCGTCACGCGTTTTGAAGAAGCACGTCTTCGTTTTGCCACAGCTGAAGACAACCATGGTAGCTGCCGTGCGCTTACGCAACTGGCCGTCGTGGCGCAGGTTCAGGGCAATCATGCACGGGCCCAGGAACTAGCGAACGAAGCCCTCACATGTACCGAGCCCGGAGATCACGCGCTACGAGCCCATGCGCTCATGGTCCAGGCACGCAGCGCCGGCTTTCAGGCGGACATGGATGTGGGGCGAGCGCTGGCAGAAGAAGCGCTGGTTGCCGCACGCCAAGCCGGACCAAGCCTAAGCCCCGGCATGCATGCTCAGCTTCTACGCCGGTTGGGCCACATTTGCTGGTGGCACGGCGACCCCGGAGCGACCGTGCGCTTTTGCGAAGAAGCGCTACAAGTACTCAACGACGATTTGTCACCGGCCGCTGCCAGTGCATACTTAACGATGGCCACGCCCTTCGCCTACTGGGGCGACACCGAGACTGCTTTGCGGTACGCGCGTCAAGCCAATCGCATTGTTGATGAGCTGGATCTGGCCGACTGGCGACCGCGTGCGCTGGCGTCGCTCGGCGCAGTGCTCAGCAAACATGGTGATCTGCAATTGGGTGAGGCGACGCTGCGCCAATCTATCGACGTTGCCCGCGCATCCGGCGTCGACACCTATGCACAGATGATTGCCACCGGCTATTTGGCATCCAATCTCAGCGCACAGAATCGTCTGGAGGAAGCGCGCCAGGTTGCGGAGACCGCGCTGTGGATTCAGGGCGGCGAGACCTATCATTATGAAATGATCTTTTGTCGTAGCGTGCTGGCTGATATTGCGATCGCACAGGGGCGTGTCGAGGAAGCCGATGCGATCTTTTCGTCGCTGCGCCCGGAAGCCGAGCGGCGTCGCTTTCGCATTCTCCTCGCCATGATCGACTTTGGCCTGGCCTACCTAGCCCTTGGTCGGGCAGATAATAAGACTGCGCTCTGGCATGCCAGGCGCTCATTTGAGTCATTGGAGCCTATCGGGGCCATTCAGCTCTATCTCGATCAGGGTGCGCGGGCGACTGCGGTCTGCCGTGCACTGGCGGAGGATGGGGAAAAGAGCGCGTTTATATCCGCCGTGCTGCAGAAGCTGGATTCGCCGGCGGAATTAGAGACCACACAAACCGTTGTACAGAAGATCCCAAAGCGAATCTTGCTGCGCACTCTTGGCGACTTCGAAGTCATCGTTGATGGCGTCTGCTTGGCCCAAGATGTCTGGGCGTCCGTCAAGGCGCGCGACCTGCTGGCCTACCTTGCCCACAGTCGGCGCCAGCGCCTGTCATTGGAGATGGCGCTGGAAGCGCTTTGGCCGAATCGGGAATCGCCAGGCAAGACGGCGTTCCATACCGCACTTTATCGACTACGCCAGGTCTTGCGTAGCCCGGAAGACAAGAGCAAACTGGTCTTGGTCAAAGGCGGAGAATATTGGCTGGATCCGGATTGCTTCGAGATCGACGCCGATCGCTTCGAGCATGCCTTGAGCAAGGCCTGGACCGAACCTGACGCTGAGGTGCGCTGCACATGGCTCCAGGAAGCCGTTGGGCTGTATGACAGAGAATATCTGGCCAATCTTCGCTACTACGACTGGGCCAACAGTGAACGGCGACGGTTGAGCAATGCCTTTCTGGAGGCGTTGGAAGCATTGGCATCCAGTCGACTAGCGCTGGGCGACATCGAATCGGCACTGGGCCATGCCCGCCGGGCCCTGGCCCACGATCCACTGCATGAAGCCGCCCACATTCTCGTTATGCGCTGCCATGCAGCGGCGGGTGACCGACGCCAACTTATCGCCCAGTTTGACTTGCTAAAAACTCACTTGGCCGACGAGTTGGAGTTGGAGCCACTGCCAAGAACGAGCCTTACCTATGATCAACTGCTCGCAGAATTCGGCTAGGAGCAGGGAATTCCCGGTATGCCCGCCGTAGCCCGAGCTGCTAGACTATAAAATCCACCAATTCACCAATTCTACCAAGAATGCATCGCCTTCCAAACTATGCTATGATGGCCCCATTCTCGGAACGAAGTAGCCAATCCATTAGTGATAGGAGCAACTCCCATGTCAAACCTGAATGAAAAGACCGTGCGTTGCGTCCTGTCAGAAACAGAAGGCTAGGTAAATACCATGGAAGAAATTCATATCGGCGCAGCCGCGCATTGTACAGACGGAAAGGCCGGCTCTGTCGTTGCCCTGGTCGTCGACCCGGTCCAGCGCTCCTTGACGCACATTGTGGTGCGACAGCGCCATCATCTGGACGCGTTTGAATGGCTCGTACCGGTGGGCATGGTCCAGTCGGCCACCCATGACGACATCAATCTGGGCTGCACGATTAAAGAGTTGCAAGCCATGGAGTCGTTCGTCAAGACACGCTACGTTGATCGCCCCCATCCCGACTATGCGGAGTTGCAGAGCGGCGAGTATATGTCGCCCTATGCCACCGAGAGCAGCGGCGGGTCGGTGGCAGAACAGTATGAAGCGGTTCCGGCCGGTGAACTGGCTGTTCATCGCGGCGTAAAGGTATTCGCCACGGACGGCGCCATCGGCGAAGTGGGCGAGTTTGTGATCGATCCAGGGACCGGCCACATTACCCACATTGTGCTGCAACAGGGTCACATGTGGCACAAACGCGAAATCGCCGTGCCAGTCGATCAAATCGACCGCGGCGACGGCGAGAGCGTGAAGCTTAAGCTGAACAAGGCTGCGGTAGAGGCGTTACCAGAGCTAAAGATTGAACGCCACTACGATAAATAGCGCTGAAAAGACAATTGACTGGCAATGCGCATTCCAAGATTTAGCCGGCGCCCGCTTTGGCGGCAAAAGGGCGCCGGCTAAATCTTGGAATGGCTGCAAAAGGTCCACTCTCACATTCAAACCATGAACCTTGATGAATCACAAGTGCGCGAACTGGTCAACCAGGCACGTGCAAAAAACATGATGCCCGATCTGAGCGGTCAGGATCTGTCGGGCTTGGGGCTGTTCAAATTCGATCTGCACGGCGCTAATCTAGCCGGTGCAACGCTACGCGAAATTGTCCTAGACGTGGCCAATCTCACTGGCGTCAATCTGAACCGGGCCGATCTCACGCAGGCGCATCTTTTTCGCTCGGATTTGAGCGGGGCCAGCTTAGTGGGCGCCGACCTCTCCTTTGCCGATTTGAAGCAGGCCAATCTCCAGGACGTTGATCTCACCGGCGCCCGCTTACCTAGTGCCGACCTCTCACGCGCCAATCTGACAAATGCTGTGCTGACACGGGCAACGTACACCGACAACACCCGTTGGCCAGTAGGCTTTGATCCCAAAGCGGCCGGCGCCATCCAGCGCATTTCCGGCTAATCCACCGTGCCGCTACAGAGATCGACCCGGTGAACCTCATTTTCTGCCGTTGCCAGCCTCCTACACGATAACAATCAGCTACTTTCTACCTCTACGGAATGTATCCCGAGGTGGAAGAGGGAAATTACCATGCAATTAATGCTCACCCCGCTGCTCTTCTTGTTTGCTTTCGTACGTGAAGTACATGATCTCTGGAAAGACCAGCGCTATCGCTCGTTGCTCACTTGGGTAGGTCTGATCTTGCTTGGCGGCACGCTCTTCTACCACAACGAGGAAGGCTGGACCCTGATCGACTCGCTCTACTTCTGTGTCGTTTCGCTGGGCACGATTGGCTACGGCGATTTCGTGCCGACCAGTAACTTGTCGAAAATCTTCACGATTGTCTACTCGATGATTGGCTTGAGCATCATCGCAACGTTTCTCAACATGATTGCCAAAGATCGAACCCTGATCCGTCAGAAGCGCATGGAAAAAATCGATACTGATCGTGACGCACTCGATCATTCGTAGGCCAATACCTCACGCACCGTCAGTCGAGACGCGTTCCAAGCCGGCAAGAAGCTGGCAACACCGGCTAGCACCGTGACCACCACAAGCCACGTGATGACGCCGGAGGGGGCAAAGGTGTAAGGTAAGGGCGTTTCAAAGAGCACAACACCCACCGCGCTACTCAGCGCCGCACCGGTCGGGAAAGCCAATGCTCCCCCAATCACCCAACTAATTAGTCCAATAATCACGCCTTCGATGATGACGATGCGCTGTACCGCGCCATCCGAAGCGCCGATTGAGCGCATGACGCCGATCTCACGCGTACGCTCAAGCACGTTGGTGCTCATGGTGCCCATGAGGCCCAGCGCACCAACCGTGGCAATCAGGATGCCCATCGCCAGGAGCAGGAAGATGATCACGTCAAAGAAGCCGCCGGTGATACGACGCAGGCGCTCAATAGTGAAGACTGAAGCCACCTGCAGCCCTTCCGCATCCAACGTGGCCTGGATGGTGTCAACCATGGCATTGACATTCTCTGGATCGTTCGGGCTGACCAAGATCTGTGCACTCTCACCCTGGCCCACGCTGCGCGTGTAACGGCTGTAGTAAGGATAGTTGACAAAAGCCGGGATCACGTTAGGCGGTCCGCTCAGCACTTGAGCGATGCCCACTACCGTCCACGCTTGCTCGCGACCGTCGATGTCCAATACCAGCTCGTCACCCACCTGGAGATCAGGTTCGCTGCCAAGCACCTTTTGGCTGACAACGATGGCGTTTTCGTCGTCGGGCAAAAGCCAGCGTCCAGCGCTCAACGTCGGGTCGACCATGATGCTTTCGGCGGGCAGGGCAGTCAGGCTGATAGTATCGCCTTCGGTACCGTCCGTACGTACAGGCGTAGCCGAATCGGTGGTCCATACCTCTACCGCGGTAACTCCCGGCACGCCCATCAAGATCTCTTCGAGTTTGGCCGTGCGATACGATCGTTCAAAATCAATCGAGATATCAAACTGATTGTAGGAAATGCCCTGCTCAATCAGATTGGTCAGCGACAGGCGCACGCTACCAACCGTCATGAAGATCATGCCGCCCAAGATCAGCGTAATTAGCGTAAGGACCAGCCGTGCGCGCCGGCGGAATGTATTGCGCAGCGAAAGCTGAACCGGCTGCGACAGACCGCGGATGCGTAGAAGCAGATCGCTCAATCGCGTCGAACCGCCCTCGCCCACGCCATAGTCGGAGATCGCCTCGCGCACCGTTACCGATGTGCCGCGTAGCACCGGCCAAAGCGCAGCCAGCAATGGCGTCAAGATCCCGATTGCTACCTGGGTGATCAAGACATTGGTTGGCAGCGAGAAGCGCGGCAGCGTTAGGTTAAGAAAGCTGCCC
The DNA here is from genome assembly GCA_963749845.1 of uncultured Chloroflexia bacterium. GTDB lineage: Bacteria > Chloroflexota > Anaerolineae > Caldilineales > Caldilineaceae > JAGRCP01. The sequence continues at coordinate 110,945 of CAVVOJ010000001.1, forward strand.
ACAGACCGCCCTAGTCCACTGGCTACAAACACGGTGAGCGGGATGGCGACCATCAGCGCGACGATACTGTAGGAGAGCACAGCGCTGAGGTACATGAGGACAATCTGCCGGCGCGTGGCGCCAATCGACTTCATGACGCCAATCTGGCGCGTCTGCTGCGCCATGAGCGCCGAAATGGTGTTGATGACCAGAAAGCCGCTCAGAAAGAGCGCGAGCAGGCCCAGCGGTGTTAGGAGTAGGGCCAGCGAATCAAAAAGGTTCTGCAGGCCGACCTGGCCGGGCTCAGGGACGTTGACGCGTGCGACCTCGTAGCCGCCCCGCTCGATCTTCGCCGCCACGTCGTCGGCAATCGTCTGAATGTAGGCCTTATCCATCAATTGTTCTGGCGTGCCTTCAACCCGGATCGACGCCTGATTGAAGGTAGCTGATCCGCCCAGTTGCTCGAACGTCTGGCGGTCAACGTAGCCACTGGCCGCCCCCACAAAGGGCGCGGGGAAGGCGTTGGCATCGTAGGCAATGCCGGTGACGGTCAGCTCACGAATGCGACCATCTGGCGTCTCGACGCGAATCGTATCGCCATTGCGCAGGTCTTCTGGCAGAACGTTATTGGCGTCTAGGCCGCTATTTTCAAGCAGAATCTCCGCCTCTTGCGGCCAACGGGTCTGCTCGGCGCCAAACTCGGGGTGCTTCTCAGATCGGGTAATGGGCAGAATTTTGTCAATACGTTGGTCGGTAAAGTCCTCAATTGCAGTGGCATTGAAGGTTTCCCAAACGCCCGGCTCCAGTTCAACCTTGAGGCCGACGCTGCTGCGGGTCGCGACTTCCGCCACGCCTGGCGTGCGTTCGACGGCATCGAGCATGGCCTGATCCATACCCGGCGCGAAGATCGTGGCATGGGCGGCGCTCGTCTGCTGGTTGATGCTCTGTAATTCGTTGCCCAGCGAAGTCTGAAGATGTTGCACAGTCCCCACGGCAAAGACGCCGACGGCAATTGAAGACACAACCAGAATCGTGCGCGTTTTGTTGTACCAGAGGTCGCGTAGGACCTTCATCCACCGTGGATCAAGCACTGGCGCCCTCCCATCCAAAGGCCGGCGCCGTCCGCGGCGTCGGCGTATAAGTATTTTCGTGGACTGGCTGAGCAACGGTATGGGGACGCACGTGAGGCTGCGTGTCGCCAACAATGCGCCCGTCGGCAATCGTAATTTTGCGCGTCACCCGGTCGGCCAGGTCATCATCATGGGTCACCATGAGGATGGTCTTGCCGCCCGCCACCAGCTCTTCAAAAAGACCAAAGACTGCATCAGCGGTCTTGGAATCAAGGTTCCCGGTCGGTTCGTCAGCGACAATCAGCGGCGGATCATTGGCCATCGAACGGGCGATGGCAACACGCTGCTGCTGGCCGCCCGAAATGGCGGTGGGCAACTTGTAGGCCTGATGGGCCATGTCGACTTTTTCGAGTAGCGCCAGAGCACGGTCATTGCGTTCACTGCGATCATACATGTTGCAGAAGGACATTGGCAACGTAACGTTTTCCAAAACCGTCAGGGTAGGCAACAACTGGAAGAACTGAAAGACTACGCCGATATTGCGGCCGCGCCATTTGGCGATCCGTCCTTCACTCATATTGTGGATCGGCGTGCCGGCCACAAAGACTTCACCGGTGCTAGGGCGATCAATCCCGGTGATCATGTTGGTCAGCGTTGACTTACCGCTGCCCGACTTGCCGACCACGGCCACAAAGGAACCGGGATCGATCTGCATGTCCACACCCTTGAGCGCGAGAAATTCACCGGCCGGCGTCTGATAGGCCTTAATTACGTTCTGCAGATCGATCAGGCTGCGCTGACTCTCTTTGACCTGATCTTCTGCCTGATTGCGCTTCAAAAGCTTGCCCAACATATGCCTTCTCCCCATTATTTTTTAAACCCATTGCGGGTGACACATCATCTCTGACATTATAGTACAAAAATTGTACAAAGTCAATACAAAATTAGTACAAATTAATATTGCACTGATTTAGCTTGCCAAACCAGAAGCCCGCTTACCATTCGCGCGGCAAAAAGGGTCAATCGACGCTGACCTGAGTTCCCACCCATACCCGCTCAGTGAGCACGCCCCGTGCGAACGGGTCGGCTTGGTTTCGACAGGTTCAATCGGCGCTGACTCATGTTCGACAGGCTCAACCGGCGCTAGCCATTTCCTAGATCGTTACGCTGTTTCTTGGTAAGGCGCGCCCACGAAGCTGGCAGGTAGGCGATCTTTTTTCTAGTCGAAGTCGGTGGGGGCGTCAGGTTGGGCGTGCAGGGCGAAGAGGCGCGCGATCTGCGCGGTTGTGATGCGCGAGGTGGAAAGAGGCGGCAGTTCATCGAACGCGAAAAACTCGACGCCATCGGTTTCGAGACTATGGGTGGGCTGTCCGCCCGTGATCTGACAGAGGAAAACCAGCTTGTATACATGAAAGAAATCGGGCGGGTGCTCGTGTTGGTGCTTGTCCCACAAAGCCAAGAGTTTCACCGCATGCGCCCGATAACCAGACTCCTCAAGAATTTCCCGCTCCACAGCCGCAGCAGGTGCATCGTTGACGTCAATCCAGCCGCCGGGCAGGGTCCAGCAGCCATCGCTGCGCTCACGCACGAGCAGAATGCGCCCATCCTGAAAGCAGGCGCCGCGGCCATCCAGCTTTGGCGTGGCATAGCCTTGCTCGCGCGCCAGCAGGCTGTCGATTACGCCAGCGTCTGGCGGAGCGGCAACATCGTTTCCTGCATGAGCGGCCAGCATCTCGGCCACAATGCGCCGCAGCGCGCTGTAGCGCTCTGCATCATAGGGATCGTCAGCGTAAGAGAGACCGCTCTGGGCAATGGCCTGCAGCCGTTGAGCCCAATCGAGCCATTGGGCGTCGTGGATTGCGGATTGCGGATTATGAAATGTGGAATGCGGCTTAGAAATTTGGATTAACCCTTGAGCAGGTTGTTGACGAAGAACCAGAGATTAGCGGGGCGCTCGGCCAAGCGGCGCATAAAGTAAGGGTACCAGGCCACACCATAAGGGACATAGATGCGCACGCGGTGACCATCTTGCTGAAGCTGTGTCTGTAAATCGCGACGAATGCCGTAGAGCAGTTGGAACTCGTAGGCCGCAGCAGGGACGTCCATGTGGAAGGCGGTTTGGACCGTTGCCCGAATCATCGCCTCATCGTGGGAGGCTACGGCCAGATAGACGCCGTTTTCACGCGCATCCTCGCTCAACATGCGCCGCATGAGCTTTACGAAGTTAGCGTCAACATCGGCCTTGTCAGGAAAGGCCACAGTGACCGGTTCCAGATACGCGCCTTTTACCAATCTCACCCACGCACCCTCATCCACCAGTTGCTCCACATCGGCCTCGCTGCGGTAGAGGTAGGACTGGATGACGACACCGACATTTTCATAGCCGTCCTCAAAGCGCAAGGTGCGATAAATGTCCAGCGTGACGTCAACCAGCGACGAGTCTTCCATATCCATGCGCACCCGGTTGTCGGTAGCCTGGGCAGAGGCCAGAATTTGGCGCATGTTCTCAAGGCAGAGCGTGCGACTCAAATTGATGCCCAACTGGCTCGGCTTGACCGACACGTTGGCCTGGACGCCACTGGTGTGAATGCGTTCGAGCAGGTCAATAATCTGATCGCGGGCGGCTTCGGCTTCCGCCGGTGCGGCCACGCTCTCACCCAGCAAATCCAGCGTCACCAGCAGCCCTTCAGCGTTGAGACGCCGGGTGGCTTCCAGCGCATCCTCGACGCTCTCTCCGGCGATAAAACGGCTTGCTACCTGCCACGCCAGCGGCAGATCGGTCACCATCCGCCGCGCCCAGCCTGCCCCCGACAGATAGAGCAATATCTGACGCAGCCACTGCTCGCCGTAGCGGAAAAGGAGTAGACCCGAAAGAACGAATAGGATGATAGGCAGGAATGGATTGCGTCGTCGCTTGCGGAGCGCCATGGCGTTTCCCCATACTGTATACCACGATGCGAATACGTCCGCATCTTACTCCAAGGCGGGGCGGGGAAGCAAGGTTATGGCTTGCCAAACGGCTGCGACGTCACGGTACGCATCAGGCGGAGACTTAGCCAGGATTGCCAGCGCTGTTGTGGTGGCCCGCAGTTCGACCGAAAAGTCTGCAGGGCTGCGTCCGGCCTGCTCGATCCGGCTGCGTAAGTTGTTCAGGCCGGCCGTGACTGCGTAGATCTCGCCGCTAACGGCGTCAGCCTCCTCCAGCATGCCGGATGCGCTATCTTCCTTGCCATCTTGCAGACGCAGCAACTGCCAACGCCAGACAACGTCCGCCTCATCCTCCTCTGCCTCTCCCCAAACGTTTAGCCCAAACTCGGCCGGCGTGTCGAGCGCACGTTGAAAGAAACGGTGGACGTCGCCAAAGGCGCGGCTGAATTGAGCAGCGGGCAAGTCCCGGCGTGCGCGACGACCGTAAGCTTTGCTCGTCAGCCGCTCGTCCAAGATCGCTACAACGCCCCGGTCGCTGGCGCGGCGCACCAGCCGGCCAAAGCCCTGCTTGAGGGCCAGGGTCATCAGCGGGGCCATGTATAGACCAAAGCTGCTTTCACCCCGGTCCTCGATGGCTTTCATGCGAGCACTGTGCAGCGGATCACCTGGCGTGGGAAAGGGTAGCTTGTCCAGCACCACCAGGCTCAAATCATCGCCTGGAATATCCACACCCTCCCAAAAGGAGCGCGTCGCCAGGAGAACGCTGTGGGGCGTCTCCTTAAACCAGGCGAGCAGCGCATCACGCGGCGCATCGCCTTGGGCGCGTACGGGCCAGATCACGGGTCGATCACCTTGGCGCAGCCGATGATCGACCTGTTGCAGGCCGCTCCAGGAGGTAAAGAGGCAGAGAGCCCGTCCTCGACTGACTTCAATCAGTCGTTCAATCTCCTGAGCAATGGCGTCATAGTAGACGCTCGGGTTCTGGTAGTTGTAGGGTGCAAGGGGCGGTTGATAGAGCAGCGCCTGATTGGGGTAGTCGAAGACCGGGGGCAGGACATGCTCTTCCCCCGTGGCGCGTATGCCGCAGCGCTGCTTGAAGTGCTCAAAGCGGCCATCTGTCGCCAGGGTTGCGCTGGTGCAGATCACCGTGCGCGGCTGATCCTCACCGTCCGGCCCTTCGGCGTGGAAGAGATAGCGGGCAATCAAGTCACCCGGCGTAATCGGCGCGGCGTGGACCTCAATGGAGACGTGACGGCGGTCGAAGACGCGCGAGGCATAGCGTACGAAGTCCGCGTCGTGCCGACTGGTTGCGACCGTCTTTAGCTTGGCCGCCGCACTGTTGATCGACTCGATCATGAGCTCGTAAGCACGCCGCTCGGTTACTTGTCCATCGTTCTCTTCATCGATCATGCGGAAGGGATCGAGCAGACGCAGACGCTTCCCGACCTCTTCCAGCCGACGTCCCAGTGTGGCCAGCTCCTCCAAATCGTTCTCGATGCGGAAGGAGTTGTCCCGGCTGAGATTGGAGACGCTTTGGAAGGCCAACGTATTCTGAAAACGCAACTCGTCGAGTTCATCCTCATCCACGTACTCGTCAAGCAGATTCCGGCTCAGCAATTGCTCTACCGTGAAGTCGGTCACTGTCGTCTCGAAGACCGATGTGGCCGTCTCCTCCAGCTGGTGGGCCTCGTCGACGATGTAGATTTCCGCCGGGGGCAGGATCCGCTCGCCGGCAAAGCCTAATTCGAGTGCGTTGAGCAAGAGGTGATGGTTGGTGACGATAATCTGTGCCTGAGCGGCCTCGTCACGCATGCGGTTGACCCAACACTCATCGTCATAGAAACGACAATCGCGCTGCAGACAGTCGTCCGGGAAGCTGACCATACGCGGCCGCAGATCGCTGGTCAACATGAAGGGCAATTCATCCACATCGCCCGTCTCTGTTTCAGTCAGCCAGCGCTTGAGAAAGGTCACCTGCTCGTTTTCGCGATCATAGAAAGCCAGCCGCTCCTGGACCGAGGCTTCTTTCTCCCATTTGTACGTACAGACGAAGTTACTACGTCCCTTAACGACAACCGCGCTAATCGGTTCTTGCATGACAGTGCGCAAGAAGGGTATATCCTTGGTAAAAAGCTGACTCTGCAACGATTTGTTGGCCGTAGCGATGACGACGGATTTGCCGGCTAGAATGGCGGGAACCAGGTAAGCCATGGACTTGCCCGTGCCGGTAGGCGCCTCTATCAATCCGTGCTCGCCGGCCAGCAGCGCACGCTGGACTGCCGTAGCCATTTCAAGCTGGCTCGGGCGAAATTCATAGCCGTCCAGGTGACGGGCAACGGGGCCGTCTGCACCAAAGAAGTGGGCCAAATCGGCCGCGGCCAATTCAGCCATGGACGCGGCGTCTGGTGAATCTGCCGCATAGCCCACATCGGCTTCAGCGATCAGATCGTCCAACGTACGGTAGGCGGGATCATCCAGATCAGCGTAGACAAGATCATCAGGCGCATGACCGTCAGGCGCATGACCGTCAGGCGGGATCGGGGGAGGGGTTTGTGCGTTCATGGCAGTCAGTTTAGCACGGATGTGCGGGTGAGACAAACAAAAAAAAGCGGGGTCGTCGTGTCCACGACGACCCCGCTTTAGGTTAACACAGATGTGGGCGTAGCCCACCTGTACAACGAACCAATTTACTGACCAAAGCTGGGCGGAATCAGCACGGCATCGATACCGTGTGCGGCACCGTTGGTGGCAAGAATGTCCGGCGCAGAGATGTTGGCGCCATTGATCAAAATGGAATCACCACGGATCTCAAGCGTCGCCGAGTCACCCTGCAGCGTGGCGACTTCCATACCGCTGGTGATGTCTTCCGCCAACACCTCGCCCGAGGCGACGTGGTAGAGCAGGATCTGCGTCAACTGTCCAGCCGGATCGGCCAGCAGCTCCTGCAGTGCGCCCGGAGCAGCCTCTTCCAGCGCTTCAAACGCAGCGTCCGTCGGTGCAAAGACGGTGAAAGGACCCTCAGCGCGCAGGGCGTCGACCAGGCCAGCAGCTTCCAGGCCAGCAAGGAGGGTCCTGTAGTTGCCGCTGGCGACCAGCACGTCTACGAGATCACCTTCGGCAGCAGCGCTGTCCGCTTCTTCCGTATCCGTGACGGCTTCCGTACCGGTGATGGCGTCGGTGCCAGTGACCGTACCGGTCGTGGTGACGGCGGCAGTACCGGTCACGGTTGCCGTGTCAGTCACGGTCTCCGTTTCATCGGCAGCCGGCGTATCGACTTCGGTCTCGGCTGCGGCAGCAGGGGCCGTGGCGCCCGAGCCGATTTCGTCCTCGGTCGGCAGGTTGATGACGTCGCCCACTTCGATGCGGTTGCAGTCGTCGATATTATTAAAGGCGCAAAGCTCTTCGTAGAGCCGGAAGTCTCCATAAACGTCAGCAGCGATCAGGGCTAGGGTATCGCCGGACTGGACGGTGTAGGTGCCGCCCGGCTCGCCCCGTTCACCCGCCGGACGCGCTGGCGCAGCTGCATCATCGGCTTCTTCGTCGGTTGCGGTTTCATCGGTAGCCGCGGCCTCGTCGTCAGCGGCCGGTGCCGCTGCGGTGGGCTGAGCTTCCTGGGCGGTGATCGTCTGCGCCGAGTCGTCCAGCAGCATGGCATTCTCAGACGTCAGCGTGTAAGTCGTCGAGATGTTCGACGAGTTGTAGACGATCACAGTGTAATCAGCTGTACCGGACGCCGTGAAGTTCGCCTCGCGCTCGTTGTCAGCCGTATCCACATTGCTGCTGCCAGCGGCTATTGCCACCGAGCTCAAACGGGCATCACCGGCAGCATACCGATCAAACCCTTGCTGATCCAGCACCCAAAAATTCAGGCGACGGGCCAGTTCCTGCTGATCCTGCGGTTCAAACGTCATGCGCAGCGTAATGTTGGCATCGCGTGTGTCCGGGGCCAGACCCAGATAGTGCTGTGCATCCTGGGTGGGTAACTGACCGGTCATCTCGGTCGCTTCAACCGGCTCGGGATCGGCAGAGACAACAGCAGGCGCCGTTTCCTCTTCCTCTGCAGGGACCGGCGTTGCCGAAGCGGTCACTTCGTCAGCGCCCTCTTCTTCAGCGGCCGGTGTCGGTGTCGCTGAGGCGTCCTCTTCCGCAGGAGCCGGTGTCGCGGTCGCTTCTTCTTCGGCGGCCGGCGTAGCGGCGGCGGCGTCGCCAGCGGCTGCGTCGTCAGCAGCTTCTTCGTCGCCCTCACCTGTTGCGGCTGCGTTCGGATCGGTCACCGAGCCGTCGTCATTGGTAATTACGCCATTGTCGGTCGACAGCGTAAAAGCGGCGGCCTGAGGCGAGTCATTGAAGACGACAATCGTATAGTTGGATCCCGTCGCAGTAAAACGGGCCTCTTCCTGGTTGCCCGGTCCTTCAAAGACAAGCTGGGAAACACCCAGGTTGGCGTTGCGAATATCCTCAGAGCCGGATACAACGGCGCTCAGACCTTCGGCATCCAGAATATAAAAGCCGATTCCGTCCGTATCAAAGCGATCCCATTCGATGAGTACGCGCGTCGCTTGGCCAGTAGGCTCCGTTTCGAGGCCCAGCCAAATCTTGGGGAAGTCTCCCCCAGCGGCGCCGTCAATGGTACCGGCGACTTCACTTGCGGCAACTTGTTGCGTAGCCGGCGCAGCAATGGCCGCGATACTGGTCATACTTACCAGCATCGTCAAGACCAAGAACGCCGACAGCATACGCTGCAGTCCTGTTTTCGACATGTTTACTTCCTCCAGTTGACCTAAATCGTCAGCATGTCCGGATGAGTCCGGATGGTTAATTCGCTCTATCCCACTCGCTTTCCCAGCGATCAATAATTTCAACCACTGGAAAGCGGATCGCCAATCGGCAAAACGAACAATGATTCAAACGTGCAATAGGATACACGCCGGCGAGACGCCATGCGGTAATCAATCCTCCGCAAGTCTCGTATTATACTCCCTTCTGAAATGTCAGGCCAAATTCAGCCGCCCGAACAAGTGTTGCGTTTCCATAGTCTAAAACGCCAAAAGCGCAGAAATGTTTCATCTACCCGACAGTTGAACGAAACTGTCACCCTTGCGCCCGACGGTCGTAGGTAAAGAGACCGACGGCCGATCACGGCACCCTCCATGCGGCAGCTTATGGTGTGGGCGCCGGCGTGAGCGTTGCCAGTAGAACCGGTGTCGCCGTGGGCGGCACGATCTGCAGATTACGCAGGAAATATTCGTCATAATTGTAATCCCGACCCACGACGCGCAGCTTGAAGTCGTAACCGCCCGGCGGCAGTTGGGTCAGGTCAAGCTGCGCCAGCGTCCCGCGCAAGACTTCCTCCTCGCCGGTGGCCAGATAGGCCCAGTCTTCCGCGCCGGCCGGCGACCAGTAGAGTTCCCAGCGCAGAAAGTCCGGTGAGATCGCCGTACCGGCAAAGGTCACCACGCCGCCGGTTAGCTGCCCGGTCGACGGTCCCGTAAAGCCGTTGACCTGGCCGCTCTCCGGCCGGGTGATGCGCAGTGCGTCCCGATTGGCTACGCGTACATTGCGCACAAAGTATTCGTCATAATTGGAGTCGCTATAGATGTTGCGCATCCGCAGGTCATAGGCGCCGTCGGGGAAGAGATGGGTGTTGAGCAGGTAGATCGTCTCTTGCCAAGACTGCTCCTCGCCCTCAGACAGGAAGGACCACTCTTCCATGCCCGCTGGCGAAATCGCCAATTCATAACGGGCAAAGGGTGTCTTGGGATAGCCGAAGACACTGGCTACGATTGGCGCATAACCTTGAAGCAGTTCCCCCGAGACGGGTGCGAAGAAGCCCTGTTGTGAGCCGGAACGGGCTTCGTTGACGGGCGTGGCCGTCGGCGCCGGCGTGGGGGTTAACGTGGCCAGCAAAAAGATGCGTGTGCCTGCCGTGTTAATAATGGGAGTGGCTGTCGGCGGCGCAGCGTTGCGAATCTCAAGATCGCGCAAAAAGACTTCGTTGTAGTTGCCCGCGTTACTCACTGCTCGCACACGCAAATCATAGCGGCCATCAGCATAGCTCGTTGTGTCGAGAAGATAGATCTCATCGTCGCGTAACACGTCATAGTCGGTTGCAAGCCAACTCCACGCGTCGAGGCCAGCCGGCGAGATATGGACATCAAAGCGGGCAAAGTCCTGAATGAGCGGCGTACCGATGATTGACGCCAGACCAGCGATGGCATCGCCCGAACCGGGATGAACAATCTCATTGACGACGCGACGACTGGGCGTGGGCGGCGGATTGCCCCCCGGCGTGGGCAACAAGCTGCTCTCCTGCGCGGTGAGGACGACATCGCGCCAGTTTGGCTGCCAGACGATGCCGGCGGTCAGTGCTGCCACGGCCAACATGACCAACATGCTACGTTTCAGAAACGCACGCTTGCTTTCACCCATGGGTCTTGTATGTTTCCTGTTTCCAAACGATAGAAGCGCCACACATAGTTTTACAGAGAACTATGGAAACGTCTCAATCGATGCCGCTCAGGAACCGCCGCGAAAAATCAAATGGTGGCACGGCGCGGTCCCGCCCGCGCCCCACTGGTGCTCGATCATAACGCTCGGGCTGATAGGATAGCCAGTGGGATCGACAACCATGACCGAAATCGTCTGCGGCGTACCGCTGGCGATCGGGAAGTCGAAGCGACCGTAATCCGCCGATCCGCTCTTGCTGACCACGTCGTAGACGTTGCCCCACTCGTCGCGCGCCTGCACGCGCACGCCGGCCACAGGCCCGCCCTCTCGATTTAAGACTTGCCCCATTATATACTGTCCAGGGCAGGCGGCATCGTGCCAGACAGGCTGGCTGAGCGCGTACGTGCCATAGGCGGCCGCACCTGTTGTCCCCGCCACCTGCGTGAGCAACAGGGCGCCGCTACTCGGGCCGGCGGCAACCTCGGGACTGTTGGCTGCGGCTACGTCTACCAGAACTTGAAGACCGGCCTGGGCCAACCCTTGATCTTGCGCCACAGCCTGATCTACGGCGGGCTTCAACGCTTCGCAAGGGCCCAAGTCAGCCCAGGAGCCATAGCGCAGCGCCCAGGCCATTGCATTGGCCTGTTCTGCGCTCAGCGGGCCGGCATCCTCGCTATCGCCCGTGGGCGTTGCGGGTACAGTGATGACATCAGCGGCCGGCGTCGAATCGGGCGCAGGCGCGGCGGCCGGATCGGCAGTTGGTGAACCGAGGGCACCCAAAGTGCCAGGTAGGTTCACCAGCGTCCGTCCGACGGCGCCGTCCATGGTGCAAAAGCCGGCTAGGCGTGCGCCGTTGCCCCCTTGCGTGTAGACCGGTGCTGCCGTACGGTCGACTAAGCTATCGGCCAGCGGACCAGCGTCGCCCACCTTCTCCAACCACTCGCGCGTAAACAGCTCGCCACCTTCCCGGCATGTCAAACCCGGCGGACACTCGTCGCGCCATTCAAGCCCCTCCGGCGGTGTAAAACGCCAGGCTTCAGGCGCTACCGCCGCGTCGAGCGTGGCGAGCATGGCCGGATCGGCCAGCACAGACTCCATGAATGCGTTCCAAATCGGCGCGGCGCCAGTGACGCCGCTGGCATTGCGCATGGGACGCCCGTCGCTGTTGCCCGCCCAGACGCCTGTGACCAGCTTCTGCGTATAGCCTACTGTCCAATTGTCCCGCCAATCGCTGGTCGTCCCCGTCTTGACCGCGGCGGGTCGGCTGAGCACGAGGGGACTGTTGGCGCCAAAGGCCGGCGTACGCGCAACGTTGTCACTGAGAATATCGGTGATTTGAAAGGCCGACTGGGGAGAAATGACCTGGACCGGCTCCGTAGCCAGTTCAAATTCAACTTGCTGACCCAAATTGTCAGAAATCAGACGAATGGGCATGGCAGGCTGATAGCGCCCGTCGGAAGCGAGCGTATGAAAGGCGGTAGTTAGATCGAGGAGCGTCAGCTCACCCCCGCCCAGGGTCAGGCTCAAACCATACCAGTCAGTGCCGCGGGTGAGGGTACGAATGCCCATGGCCTCGGCCTGAGACAACATCGTCTCGACGCCAAACGCATCTAACAGCTTGACCGCAGGCACATTGTAGCTATTGGCCAATGCCGAGCGCACGGTGACTGGGCCGTGGTATTTCTCATCGTAGTTCTTCGGATCGTAGCGTTCCGTTTCACCGCCGCCGGCGTCGGTCTCGTATTCGACTCGCGTATCCCAGATTACCGTAGCCGGGCTGATGGCTTCCTGGTCCAACGCCGCAGCGTAGAGCACGGGTTTGATGGCGCTGCCGGGCTGGCGGGGGCTGACAGCAACATTGACTTGGCCGGCAATACTCTCGTCGTCAAAATCGGCGCTGCCAACCATAGCCAGGATCTCGCCACTGCGCGGTTTCATGGCCACGAGCGCAGCATTGCCCAAGTCGTAGGTGGGCCGCAGCTCGGCCACCTTGGCGGCCACGGTCTCCTGAGCCAGATTCTGCATGGGCAGATCGAGCGTCGTAAAGATATTCCAGCCGGCGCGGCGCGTGAAGCCGGCGCCATATTGCCCGTCGATGGTGTCAACCAGATATTGGACGAAGTGGGGCGCCTGCACTTCCGGCGCGCCTGGGTCGCCGGCCAGGATAATCTCTTCCGCAAAGATGGCGTCCGCTTCCTCCGCCGTCAGATATTCATGGCGTACCATGAGATCGAGCACGACGCGTTGACGGGCGCGGGCATCCTCGAAGTTCTCGTACGGATTGAGGTTAGCGGGCTGCTGAGGAATCCCGGCCAGGAGCGTTGCCTCGGCCGGCGTCAGGTTGGCGGCAGTCTTGCCGAAGTAGACCTGCGCTGCGGCCTCCGGACCGTAGGCCAATTGACCATAGTTGAGCAGATTGAGGTACATCTCCAGGAGCTCATTCTTGCTATAGAGCAAGGTTAACTCCTGGGCAATGGTCGCCTCCAGCGTTTTGCGATCAACGGTTTGATCGTAGCGATCCTCCGGCGGCAAAAAGAGGTTGCGCGCCAGCTGCATGGTAATTGTGCTTGCACCCGAAACGACGGCGCCTTCTTGCATGTTTTGGAGCGCAGCCCCGGCAATGCGCAGCGGATCGATACCGGTGTTTTGATAGAAGGTAGCGTCTTCCGTGGCGATGGTGGCGTCGATCAGGTGGGGCGATATGCGGTTCAGTGGGACCCAGGTACGCCGTCCCTCATCCGACAGCTCGGCTAGGAGCACGCCATTGCGATCATAAATGCGCGTGGTTTGAAAGAGGGCTGGCTCTTGACGAGGCTGATAGCGACGCAAATAGAGTTCGACCGCATCCATGGGATTGTCAGCCACGCGCTCGTCAAGCATTCGTTCAGTCGCGGCGGGAGCAAAGCGCTGGCCGAGAGAAAGCACCTCATTGATATTGTGTGGCGTACATCCAGCCAGCAAGAGCATGATCAATGCCGCCGTCACCCAATGGTAATGGGACCGACGCGGCAAGAATAACGACTTCATTCCGTCCATCAAGAGCATAATTCGCCAATTTTAAGGAGCGCCTAAAGATGACACTCTGTTTGTTTACATGACTGCATCAGGTAGTGAATCAACCATTTAACGTGTGCGTACGGCCATTTGTTTCGTCGGCAACCCAGACTCAAAGTAAAGAAGAGCCAACTGCCTGCTTCGGGCGGTTGGCTCTTCTCTGTGGTACCATATCATTTGCCGCACAAACCTGGTTCCAGCAAACGGCAAAAAAAAGAGGCGACGGCCGGATTCGAACCGGCGATGAGGGTTTTGCAGACCCCTGCCTTACCACTTGGCCACGTCGCCCTACAGTCTGAAATGACTGAAGTGATCCTAGCAGCCCCCAGCAGGAATGTCAAATCTGATAGCTTTTCTCAGCAGTCTCTTCATGGACGAAAAGAGCAGCAATGGCCGCCAAAAAAGATCAAATTCTCTATTGCGAACGCTGTGGGATCAGCTTCCTGTGGGCACAAGAGGAGCAGCGCTTGGGCGATCCCAAGCCGCTGCTTTGTCCGGGTTGCCGCCGCGCGCTGCCCGCGGCAGATCGCCAGCGCGGACTGGTCAAATGGTACAACGTGCGCAAGCGGTATGGCTTTATCGTGCGCGCCGACGGTCCCGAAATTTTCGCCCATCGCCGTGAAATTCAGGGCGGTAAGCGTCTTCAGTCCGGCGATCTCGTGGAATTTTCCGTAGGAGAGAGCGGCAAAGGCCCCATCGCGCAAGAGATCCGCGTGATCGAGCGAGCCTCCAAAGCCCCGGCCGAATCCCCCCTACCTTAGGCAAGCTCATCCACCAGGACATCGTAGGCTGCGGCCACCGGTTCCCAGTCAAATGATGCAACAATGTGATCGCACAAAGAGGGCGGCGCCGAGCGCGGCGCAGTCAGGCGATTGGCGGCGAGGGAAAAGAGCGCCGCGTCATCGGCGTAGAGGCAAGCAGGATGGAGCGCCGCGGGGATGAGTTCCGGATAGCTCAACCGCTGCGGCAAAAGCGGAAACGCTCCTGCTGCGATCGCTTCCAGGATGCTGATCCCGAAGAATTCGTGGTCCGCCGTACTTATCACCAGGTCCACCCTACGCAACAGCTCCACATATTCTGATCGCGACGGTACATAGCCCCAATGCACAATGTGTGCAGCCAGACGCCTCCGCGCCTGCTCAAATTCCTCAGGCACGTTGCGAAAGTTCTCACCGGCTACGGCCAACCGAAAGGGAATCTGGGCCGCTTTCAAACGATAGAGCAATTGAAAAAACCGATCGGGTCGCTTGTCATACTCCCAACGTTGATTCCACAGAATCAGGGGCGGCTCTGTGCCTGGTGGCGTGGAGGCGGCTCGCCCGAGGCCGACCGCTTCGATTCCCACCGGTAGCACGCTGCTCTTGTTACGGACGGCTGGGACAAGGGCAAGATGATTGTAATCGGGAAAATGCTTGAGTAGACGCGGCGCCTCGTCAAACCAACCCGCCAGATGGAAGCGACTGTTGAACAGCACATGATCCGCCGCCACCTGGCTGAGCCAGTTGATCATGGCATACGTGAAGTCGGGCTTCTCCCCAGGGCGCCAGGGGTAGGTGAGTTGGTTTTCATGCATGTAGAGGATCAGAGGCACGGTTACGGGAAGCTGGCCGTGCAATAGCCCAAGCCAGGCAGGCAGGTTCACCATATCCGTCGCAAGAATAAGATCGGGAGACTTGCCCGCCGCCAGCAACGTGCGCGCCTGCGCGGCCAATTCCAACGCGCCGCCCTGCATGCGCCATTTCCAGAAACGCCCGGCCATCGTGAGCAACTCCACGCGATGACGGCTGTGGCGCTGATAACCGACAGCCCAGGCGCGATGGCTGCCTGAATGATAGGGGGAGAGCAGCCAGATTGTGCGCGCCCCATCCTTCTCGCTCTTCATCATGCCCAGCATGGTATCACACGGACGCGGAAAAGGGCTGCAACGCGCGCCTCACCACCAAAATTTTGACCGGTTTTTGAGGAGTATGCTACACTGTTCGGTGGTCTGTAACGAGGGTGCCGACCTATCGGGCCCTCGTTCTTTCTGCTCGTGGGATGGTCCCGCGGGCATCTCCAGAGAAAGCAAGAAGGAGTAAGTGTACGTGAGCGGTAACGACAGACACGAGTATGAGTTGGTCTACATCCTGCAACCTGAAATGAGCGATGATAACGTTACGGGTTTTAACGAGCGCCTGAGTAGTGTCATCAGCGACCATGAAGGCGAAGTGCTGGGTGTCGAACTGTGGGGCAAGCGCGCCTTGGCTTACCCCATCAAAAACTATTTCGAAGGCCATTACGTCCTCCAACGTTTCCAGATGGCCCCAGACGGCTCGGATGAACTCGAGCGCCTGCTGCGTTTCTCAGAAGATACGCTGCGCTACCTGGTCATCCGCACGGACGAATAACTGAAACGCCTACCTGGAACAATTGAGGAGCTATCATGACTGAAGAAACAAAGCCAACCAACGAGATCGAAGAGATCGTCACCGAGGTGGCGGAAATTAGTGAAGAAACGGCCGAAGAGTCGATCCCGGCCGTCGTCGCCGAAATCGAGGCGCAGCCCGAGGAGCAAGCGGTCGCTCCCAAAGCAGCCATCGCCGCCTATAGCCCGAGTGATGACGATGACGACTACGACGCTGATGATGATGACGATGAGTACGACGATGACGAGTATGACGATGATGACGTGACACGGCGGGTCGAAGGGCCCAATGCCTATGCCCCGCGTGAAAAGCGCGGACGCTTCCAGCGCATCGGCCGCGATGTCAAGATGGAAGACATCAACTACAAGAATGTTGCCGTGCTCTCTAAATTTCTTGACCCTCGGGGCCGCATCTTGTCTCGACGCAAGACGCGTGTCAGCGCCAAGATCCAACGCGCGGCTGCGCGTGAGATCAAGCGCGCGCGCCACCTTGCCCTGTTGCCCTACACGGCTGACCAAACCCGCATCACCCGCAAGCGCGGCAGGTAGTTGGGGCCATGTCCAAGAAGAAGCGCAATCAACAACAAGCCCAAATTGAGCCAACGGTTACGCGCAAGGAAGAACGGTTACGCGAGCGTGACCGCCAGCGCAATCGCAAGCTCTATATCGGTGTAGGCATTACGCTCGGTGTGGTTGCCGCCATCGTAGCCTTCGGCCTGATCTCTGAGTTTCTCATCAAGCCGAATCAGGCAGCGGTGAGGGTTGGAGACACCTCGATTGCCGTGCGAGATTTCCAGAAGCGGGCATACTTCGAGGAAAACCAACTGCTCAACCAATATTTCCGCATGGCGGAGATGGAGCAGCAGTTTGGCGGCCAGGGGATCTTCACCTCGCAGTTGAATCAAATCTCGGCCATTCTCACCAATCCGTTTGCGTTAGGGGCGGATGTTCTCGATAGCATGGTCGAAGAGGTCGTGATCGCTGATGAGGCGGCGCGACGCGGCATCACCGTGAGCGAGACCGAGATCGACGAGGCGCTGGAACGTGAAGTTGCCGCTGCTCAGGGCGCGCTTACGGCCCCGCAGGCGACCGAAACCGCGGTCGCTGCTGCGGAGGCCACGGAAGTCGCCGCCAGTTGGACGCCGACGCCCGAACCGACGATGGCTGCCGACTCTGTCATTACGGAGACGGTAGAACTGCCCACGCCGGAACCGCTGCCGACCCTGCCCGTGATCGACGACGAGCTGTACGCCACTGGCATTGCCGCGTTGGAAGAGAATCTGCGGGAAGTCGCCGGCATGAGTGTGGAGGAATACCGGGCAGTCGTCGCCGCACGCCTCCTGCGCGACAAGGTCGAAGAAGCGATCACGGCGGAGCGGGTCGAGACAACGGAGGCACAGGTCAATGCACGCCACATCTTGCTACGCCCGGTAGAGCCGACGCCTGAACCCACTCCTGTGCCTGACGGTGAGCCTACCCCCGAGCCCACGGCTACGCCTACTGAAGTGCCGGAAGGCGCGCCGACCCCACGCCCGACGCCTGCCCCGCGTGATAGCGAGGAGACCCGGGCGCTGGCCGAAGAGTTACGCCAGCGCATTGTGGCCGGTGAAGCTTTTGCCGATATCGCCGCAGAGTACAGCGACGATTTCAGCAATGCACAAGAAGGTGGCGATCTGGGCTGGTTTGGTCGCGGTCAGATGGTAGAACCCTTCGAAGAAGCTGCTTTTGCGCTGGCCCCAGGCGAAATCAGCGAACCGGTCGAGACTGACTTCGGCTGGCATCTGATCGAGGTGACAGACGCCGACGACGCCCGCGCAAAAGATGAGGCCACGCTGCAGCAAGAGGCAGCCATGGCTTTCGAGGAATGGCTCCAGGAGCAGATTGTTGCGCTCGATATCGAGCGCCCCGACAACTTGACTTCACTGCTGCCGAATGACATCGGTCAAGCCCTGGCCGGGGCAAATTAATGTCAGCAGATTGATCGAGAATGAGCAATAATGAATTCTTGTCGGGCGGTTAGCCTGCTGAAGATGCTCTGTTCTTCATTTTCGAACTGCATGCCAGATCAAAAGGGTCGTCGCCACATGAAGCGACGACCCTTTTTGTATACGGTGGGCCCCTGCCACCTCCAACCGAACTCTTCGAGCAAGAAGTCGGCGTTTGCGGCGCGGGGTTTCACCTGCAACGGTTGCTTCACCGGGCCCCAACGTATGCGCGCAGCTGTTCCGCGTGCTCATTCGTGTGGTTAACCATATGCTGCAAGAGGTAGGCAAGGACGAGGCTACGCTCCCCTTCGCGATATTTGGTGGTTAAGGCTGCCTCGTCCAGACCATAGGCAAAGCCAATCATGCGCGAACGATGCGCCTGCGCCTGCGCCAGGACTTCGTCCCAGTCACGCATCGCGTCTGCCTGCAAACGTGCGTCATTGTCTGCCACGGGCTGCGTCACGCCGGATGCGGCGGTCACACCACGCAGGGCATCTTGCATACGCCGGGTCTGGAAGTCGTCCCAAAATGCGACATGCGCGAGCAAGGTCTTGGGCGTCCAGCCGTCAGCGACGGGACCCTGTTCAATTTGGGTCGGCGTCAGTTGATCGTATAAGGCCAATAGCTCGGCAAACGAGCGCTCCAATGCTGCAGCATACTCTGAACCGGAAGTCATTTGGCCTGCTCCTTGCTGGTGACGAGGATAAGAAACTCGCACTGCGTCCCGGCTTGGCGAGCTAGCCTACGACAACGTGCGTAAGAGCGAGTTATTCTAGAGGACGATGAGCGTCAATCCAAAACCGCTGACTGCAATGGTGGAGTGCGCCGGTTGAGCGTCTAAGCTCCCGCCGGAGACTCTGTCGCAGGTCGTGCGACAACTGGCCGGGTTCTTCCCGGCAAACGAATATGAACAAGTCCTGGTCGGGCTGAGCGAGCCGGATGATGCGGCCGTCTATCAGTTGGACGCTGAACGCGCGCTCATCAAAACCACGGACTTCTTTACGCCTATCGTCGACGACCCGTGGACGTGGGGCGCGATCGCGGCTGCCAACGCCATGAGCGACGTCTACGCTATGGGCGGCGAGGTGCTCTTCTGCCTCAATATTGCCGGCTTTCCGGATGGCATGAGCGGCGAATCCGTTGCGCAGGTCTTCGCCGGTGGCGCTACAAAAGTCAAGGAAGCCGGCGCGGTCATCGCTGGCGGCCACACGGTGACCAACCCGGAACCGTTCTACGGCCTCAGCGTGACCGGCGTGGTCCATCCCCAAGCCGTCATGCGCAAAGGCGGTGCACGGCCGGGCGATCGTCTCTTTCTGACCAAGCCGCTGGGCACCGGCGTGATCACGACCGCGGCCAAGCTGACCGGCCCAGCGGGAAGCAGTGCGGCCCGAGCCTGGCAACGCCTGCGCGGTAAACCCGCGATTCAGACGAGGCACTTGGATGCCGCAACGCTCTCCATGCTCAAGCTCAACCGCTGTGCGGCCCACGCGGCCCAAGCAGCCGGGGCACGCGGCGCGACCGATATCACCGGCTTTGGCCTGCTGGGCCACGGCACTGAAATGGCCCTGGCAACCGGACGTGAAGCTGCCGCCGGCTTCCGCATTTATGCGGGACGCGTACCCACTCTCCCCGGCGCCTTCGACTACATCGATGCCGGCTACCTGACCCGAGGCAGCAAGCGCAACCCGGCCAGCTTTGGCCACGCCGTTCATTTTGAGTCCGGCGTTACCGCTGCGCAACGAACGCTTCTATGGGAAGTGGAAACCAGCGGCGGCCTGTTGATCGCCGTGCCACCGGCCGGTCTTGACGCCTTCCACGCCGCCTGCGCCAAACATGACCAATCGGCCTGGGAAATCGGCGATGTTGTCGCCGGCATCGAAGGCATTGAGATCATTGCTAATTGACAATTGCTGATTGTCATTTAGCAATGATGCAGTACTCTTCACCCATCCCCGCCGTCTCATACCCGCCGAGAGTCGCGACCGCAGCGGCGAACTCAGGGTCGCGAATGATCTCGAGCAGTGGGGCCAGCAAGTCGCTCGTATAGTGTTCCAATGGAATGACCAGATCGTAGCGCTCGTTGAAGAGGGGCACAAAGTCCAGATCCAGCGCACGCGCTGCCCCTAAGATGCCCAGGCCGCAGTCGGCCGCGCCGCTCTTAACCGCGGCCGCGACCGCAAGATGCGTGTACTCCTGACGGTCGTAGCCCTCAATTTCACGTGGATTGAGCCCATTTTGCTTGAGTTGATAGTCGAGCAGGACGCGGGTGCCTGCACCCCGCTGCCGGTTGATGAAGACGACATCGTCGCGACGCAGATCGGCCAGCGTAGTGATCGCTTTGGGGTTGCCTTTGGGCACGATCAGCCCTTGTTGCCGATTGACGAAGCGCAGCAGGACCACGTCGACACCATGGGGCGTGAGCAGGCGACGGATATAGTCCACGTTGTATTCGCCCATCTCTTCGTCGAGCAGGTGCGCGCCGGCGAAGTGCGCTTCACCGCGCTGGAGCGCCAGCAAACCGCTCAGGCTGCCTACGTGCGCTGAGGAGAGCGTCAGCTCCGGCCGCGTGCGCCGCAGCTGATCGGCCAGCAAGTCGAGCGTCAGATCGTGGCTGCCGATGGCGACGATGGTGCGATCGATCGAACCAGGAGAACGCAGTAGCTCGACGGTCACTTCCTCACCCGCATGGTGGCCTTCGGAGAAGCGGGGGATGGTCACAATACCGTCGGCATTGACCAGCGACATAATCACGCCCGCGCCGCGGGATAGAGGCGTGGCGACGATGCGCTCGCCGACCCGCCCCAACGTCACGCGCATGAATTCATCTTCGCCCATGGGCGAGAGCACCTTGCGCGAGAGCACAGCCTGGATGGTCGGACGTTCGGGTGGCTGGATGCCCTGCCAGCGGTAGAGCAGCGGCTTAACGATCAGGTCAAAGGTCATGGCCGCAGAAACTGGGTAGCCGGGAATGCCGACCAGCGCTTTGCCCTTAGCAACGCCCAGGATCACCGGGTGGCCGGGTCGCATGGCAATGCCGTGTACGCAGAGCGTGCCCAATTCCTGCACGATGGCCGCAGTATAGTCCTCGGAACCGGCCGACGAACCGGCATTGACAACGACGATGTCGTGGGTCGCCAGCGCCGCTTCGATCGCGCCCTTGATCGTCGCATACTTGTCCGCCTGAATCGGCAGCCGATCCACGATACAGCCTGCTTCTTCGGCCTGCGCACCCAGGACGAGCGAATTGTACTCAATAATGGCTCCGGGCGTCAACGGTTCCCCCGGCATGACCAATTCCGTGCCGGTGGGCTGGATCGCAACCCGCGGTTGGCGATAGACCGCCACCTCCGTATGTCCGCAGCCGGCAATTGCGCCCAGATCCTGCGGCCGCAGCTTGTGATTGGCGGGCAACACCAGTTCCGTCGCCACCATGTCCTCGCCCATGGCCCGCACGTGACGCCAAGGTGCGGTCGTCGCCATGATCTCAATTGACGCGTCCGCGTTCTCCTCGACCAGATGGGTGTGCTCGATCATGATGACGGCGTTGGTTGCCGGCGGCATGGGGTCGCCTGTATCGACGGGGATGGCCTGACTGCCGATGCGTAGCAGCTTGGGGCTCGTCTCTGTGGCGCCGTGGGTCTCTTCGGCGCGTACAGCGTAGCCGTCCATGGCCGCGGCATGATAATGCGGCGAGGAAATTTTGGCCCAAACCGGTTCGGCCGTCACACGGCCAAGGGCTGCAGTCAGCGGGATGGTCTCGGTACCGAGCGGCGTCAGCAGCCCCTCTTCCGCCAGTACAGCGTACCAGCTATCCAGCGCCTCGCTGAAGGCGACGTCATGGAGGTAGATGTTGCGTTCGGGTTTGTCAGTCATAGCAATTTCTTGTAGCGGAGCCGGCCAAAAACGGGGCCGGAAGACGGATCAAGTAACTGGGCATCATTGTACTATAGCGGAAATGAGAAAGAAGAAAACAGGGAACGATTCCTTGCCACGTGACAAAACGAGGCGTCTTCGCTACAATGGGCCAACTTCCCAGACAACTGCATTTCCGACGGTCGTGACCGTCCCACAACAGAGTCAGAGAAAGCCTATGGATCAGCGTACGTGTCTGTCGGTTTTGTTGCGTAGCACGTTGCTCATTGCCGGCCTGCTTTTCTTCGCAGCCTGCGCCACGCCCACCCCAGTAGCCAACGACAACAACTTCGTCGTTTCCATGAAAGACAATTTCTTCGAGCCCGCCGTGCTGCAGATCCCTGTCGGCGCGTCGGTCACCTTTGTCAATGACGGCGAAGCGCCCCACAACGCGGTCGCCAGCGATGGCTCCTGGTCCACCGAAACGAGCTTCGGCAGCCTCATCATGCTGACGGACGACGTCACCACGCTCACGTTTGACGAACCGGGCGTTTATCCCTACTACTGCACCTTCCACGGCACCGCCCAGGGCGCGGGCATGGCAGGCACGCTGATCGTCGGCGACCAGTCCATGGCGCAAGCGGCCGTGGAGGAGAGCACACAGGTTATCGCAGCAGCCAGCGGCGTTACGCGCCGCGTACCGGGAGAGTATCCGACTATCCAGTCGGCGGTGGACGCGGCCGAGCCCGGGGATTTGGTCCTGATCGAAGCAGGCATCTATCGCGAACAGGTCAATGTCAGTACGCCCAATCTCGTCATCCGCGGCACGGATCGCAACGAGGTCATCATCGACAGCGAGTTTCAGCGCGACAACGGCATCTTTATTGCCGGCGCTGACGGCGTGGCCGTGGAGAACCTCACCGTGCGAAACGCTCGCGTCAATGGTCTCTTTTGGACCGGCGTCACCGGCTATCGCGCTTCGTATGTCACGGCCATCGACGCTGCGGTCTACGGCATCTACGCCTTTGATTCGATCGACGGCCTCTTTGAGCATTCTTACGCCTCCGGCTCCCGCGATTCCGGCTTCTACATCGGCCAGTGTGACCCCTGCAACGCAGTAGTTGACAACGTGCTGGCCGAATGGAACGCACTGGGCTATTCGGGCACCAACGCCAGCCGGCAGATCTTTCTGCTTAACTCGACCTGGCGTAACAACGGCGTAGGCATTGTGCCCAACACGCTCGACAGCGAACTGCTGCCGCCGGCCAAAGAAGTGACGATCATGGGTAACCTGGTCTACAACAATGGCCGCACGGATGTGCCCATGCGCAAGGGCGAGTGGCCGGTCAACGGCAATGGCATCGCGCTCATGGGCAACAAGAACAGCCTGGTGGAGCGAAATCGGGTCACGAATCACTGGAACAACGGCATCTTCGTCGCCCCCATCCTCGATGACAATTTCTACACCAGCGACGAAAATATCGTGCGCTACAACGTTGTCGAGGGATCGGGGCGGGCCGATCTGGCGCTGGGCGGACCAGCCGGGCCAGGCAACTGCTTTGAAGGCAACGATGCCGCCTCCAGCCTGCCGCCAGGCCTGGAGACGCTGCTCTCCTGCACTGGCCCACGCTTCCCTCTACGCATGGAGTTGATTGCGTTTACCGATCTGGCCGGACGTGCGGTTCAAGGCGCCATGGGATGGAACCCGCAGATCGAGATCGGCTCCGTGCCCAAGCCGCCGCCGCAAGCGCAGATGCCGGGCGGAGCCGGCGCCCCGGTTGTGCCGGCAGTCGATGTCTTTGCCGGCTATCCGCTCGACCTGAGCGCCATCACGGTGCCCGATCTGCCGTCCGACGTGACGGTGACGCAAGGCAAGACGCCAACATTCTTTGGCTTGGCGCCCAGCCACTACTGGGTCAACACCATCTTCGGCCTCTACGGCTGGATTCTGATCATGACCCTCTTCGCGCTCTGGCTCAGCCTGGCGCTCTGGGATCTCTCCACCGATGTGCGCAGACGAGACCAGGCCGACGTCTTCTGGTGGACGCTGGGAATCTTATTCATTCCGTTCGCGGGCGTGATCGCCTACTATATCTTCGGCAAGCCGCGCATGCCCATTTGGGCACGGGTACTCCTGCTTGTCGTGCCGCTACCAATCTACATTGCAGTCGTAGCGGGCATGCTGATCGAAACCGGCGCGGTCTAGCGCCCACGACTACGCACCAAGCGTTATACGCAACTCATTGCAAGGAGTTCATCATGGCAACAGTCCTGTCAGTCTATCTCTACATGCTGCCGATCGCCCTATACACGGCGTGGGTCGGCATCGCGCTGTGGGAGTTGATGACGCACGACGACGTGAGCAGGGGCGCGTCCATCGGTTGGATGGCCTTCATCTTGCTCATTCCGCTGATTGGCATCATTGCCTACTACGTGTTTGGCAAGTCCGAAATCCCCGCCTGGCAGCGCCTCACGCTCATTGGCGGCGGTGTCCTGGCTTATGCGATCCTGTTTGCCGTCGGTTCGTTGATCGGCGGCGTTGTATGAGATAGGCAGCGGCTGTGGATCGGATCTACCCGCGCAGCATGACATCTTATGACCAAAGAAGATTCTGAAAAAGAACCGAAGGAGAGCGTCTCACGACGGGCGCTGATGAAGGGCGCAGGGCTGAGCGGCGCAGCGCTGGTCGGCGCGGGCTTGGCCGGTGGCGCCATGCTGCGTGGTCAGGCCCAGGAAGCAGACACGTCCAGCGATCATGCTGCCCAGGGCGGGCGCGACATTCCCACCGGCGGGACGATGAGCGCCAACCAATATGGCGGCCTCTTCGATCCCCCCGCTTACCTGGACGCGACCGCCCTGGACGCGCTCACGTTCCCGCCGCCCCGAGATGATCTGCCGCCGGGCGCCACGCGTACATACGCGCTGGACATCGTCGAACGCCATCTGGACGTGAGCAGCGACGTTGCCGTGCACGCCTGGACCTATCGCCTGGCCGATCCATCCGCCCCCAGCGGCGGCGATTTGAGCCAGCCGGTTACGCCCCATAGCTTCACCAACAACGGCTTTGCACCTGGCCCCACGCTGCGCGCCAAAGAGGGAGACCTCTTGCACGTCACCGTGCGCAATCGCACTGAACACCCCCACAACCTCCACTTTCACGGTCGCCACAGCCCGCAGATGGACGGCTGGGAACCCATCCCGCCCGGCACAGAGACGACCTATGAGATTACAGCCGCTCCCTTTGGCGTCCATCCCTATCACTGCCACATGATGCCGATTGCGGAACACATCGCCCGCGGCATGCATGGCGTGCTCATCGTCGATCCGCCCGAGCCGCGGCCGCCGGCCCTTGAGGTGTTGCTCGTCCTCTGTGGATGGGATCCCGATGGGGTACAGCGCAGTTCGGTGGTGACGTGGAACGGCGTCGCCGGCTACTACGCCAAGTTTCCGATCAAGGCGCCGGTCGGCGAGCTGGTACGGCTCTATTTGGTCAATATGCTGGAGTACGAACCGGTGGGCTCCTTCCATCTCCACGCCCAGACCTTCGACCTCTTTCCCAGCGGCACGAGCCTTACGCCGCTAGTTCACACCGACGTCGTCACGCTGGGCATGGCCGAGCGTGCGATCCTCGAATTCACGCTCCCCGAGCGGGGGCGCTACATGTTTCATCCCCATCAACACTATCTGGCTGACCGGGGCGCAATGGGATGGTTTAGTGCGATTTGATGGGGAACGCTTTGATGGAACGCGGATCATACTGATCTGGCGGACAAGGGCGGATTTTCGCGTTCCATTTCCACGTCAATGCAGCAGCACCGTCACCCAGGCGCCTTCGCGGATCCCGTTGGAGTCGAGGGGCACTTTGACCGCGCCTTCGGCGTGGACGAGGGTGTAAATGAGGTTGCTTTTGCCAAAGACGGGGACGGCCCACGGTTCGCCGTCGCGCGTTTCGATACGCACCTGGACGTAGTCCTCGCGGCCCGTGGTCGAGGAGATGTTGCGCGCCAGTCGCGCCTGTACCTGCTGCTGGGGCAGCGTCTGTGCGCCGAGTAGGGCTCGAATGGTAGGCGTGACAAAGAGGTCGAAGATTACCATGGCGGAAACGGGGTTGCCCGGCAGGCCAAAGACAGGCTTACCGTCCGCCACGGCGATGATTGTCGGCTTGCCCGGGCGCACGCTCACGCCGTGGACGAGCACGCCTGGCTCGCCCAACGCATCGATGATGTCGACGCTCATGTCGCGATAGGAGACCGAACTGCCTGCTGACAAGACGCTCACGTCACATTCTGCCTGGGCCTGCGCAGCCGCTGCAGCCAATGCGTCGCGGTCATCAGGAACGATGCCATAGAGCACCGGCTCACCACCCGCCCGGCTTGTTAACGAAGCCAGCGTGTAGGAATTGATGTCGCGTACCTGCCCGGGCTGGATGGGTTGCTCCGGCGGCACGACTTCATCACCCGTGGAGAGAATGGCAACGCGTGGCGGCACGGCCACCGCCACTTCGGTGATCCCCAGCGCCAGCATGCCGCCGATGTCCTGGGGCCGCAGCTGCCGGCCGGGCGCGAGCACGGCATCGCCATGGCGGATGTCCTCGCCGATCTGGATCACGTTTTCGCCGTCGGACGCAGACTTGAAGAGTTCGATGCTGTTATCATCCACTCGCTGCGTGTTCTCGATCATGACGACTGCGTTGGCATCATCCGGGATCATGCCGCCAGTATGGACCAGGGCAACCTCGCCCACGCCCAGCGCCAGCGTGCTCACCGTACCCATGGGCACCTCGCCGGCGACGGTCAGGAAAGCGGGCAGACCCGGCGTCGCGCCGTAGGTATCGGCCGCGATCACTGCATAGCCGTCGACGGTAGAGCGGCGAAAGTTGGGCAGGTCCTGGGCCGAAACCAACTGTTCGGCCAGCACGCGGCCCAGCGCTGTGACAGTAGGAATACGTTCGGTCTGAACTGTGGGCGAGAAGTGATCAAGGAAGAGAATCCACGCCTCGGGCGGCGTGCGCACGGTAAAGAGTTCGGGCATGGGTCAGCTCGGCAACAGGCATCAATACGCAATGGATAGTGTGTGACAGGAAGAGTATAGCACAAGGAGGGCGAACAAAAGCGAATTAACGGCAGAGGCGACGGACCGGATGGTCCGTCGCCTCTGCCGTGACAATGCTTGATGGTGCGGCGGCTACATCATTCCTTCACGGAGCCCATCGCGATGCCGTTCACGATAAATTTAGAAAGGAAATCGAAAGTCGTCTGGAGAATCGCACTATTGTGTCTATTCCCCACGACTACAAACGTGAACCAGCCGTAGCACGTTGAGTTCGTCGTACGAAATCTGACCATCCAGCGCTTCGAAGACCGGCGTGAGGTAGTCGGTCTGCAGTTCGGTAAAGGTGTCGAGGACCTGCTGTTGTTGCGCCGGGTCCAGTTGCGACTCGGCCTGCAACACGGCGGGATCCAGGCGATTCCCGGCCTGAACGTATTTGGTCAAATGACCCAAAATGGTGCGCATCTGAACATTATACGATGCCCGAATTCCTTCCAGCGGCTCGCCGGCCGCAAAGCGCTCGCCAACCTCTTCGAAGCGTCGCTTGCCGCCGCGTGCGCTGGCACCACTGCCGCTGTTGGACGAAGCCGGCTGGGCGCTTGGCTTCCACTGCAGCCCGTTCGCTTCCGAATAGGCTGTGAGCAATGTCAGGAAGCGTGCACCGTAGGAAGCCAGTTTGGCCTCGCCCACGCCATGCATGGCCAAAAACTGCTCCTCGTTCTGGGGAAAGTGCGCGGCCATCTCTACCAGCGAACGGTCGGAAAAGATGACGTAGGGCGGCACGCCGGCCGCGTCGGCCAATTCCTTGCGCAGCTTTCTCAACTCGGCAAAGAGCGTGGTGTCGTAGTCAACCGGCGCGGCCTGGACGACCTTGGCCTGGCGCAGGATGATACTGACCGGCTCGCCCTTGAACACCGCGTAGGCCCGCTCCGTCAGGCGCAGGGAGCCGTATTCCGGATCCTGGCTCAGCAGCCCCTGGCTGATGAATTGCTGGGCCAGCTCCTTCCACGCGGCGACCGGGTGCTCCATGCCGATGCCGTAGGTAGAAAGCCGATCATGGCCCATGGCCAGCACCTTTTTGTCACTGGAGCCGCGAAGCACCTTGATCACGTGGGTGATGCCAAAGCGCTGATCGGTGCGAGCCACACAAGAGAGAAATTTCTGCGCGGCAATGGTCACGTCGGTTCGCTCGGCGTCATCGCCCTCGCCCAAGCAGTTGTCGCACTGTTCGCAGGGCGGCATAAAATCATCGCCGAAGTAGGGCAGAATCACGTCGCGGCGGCAGTTCTCCGTCTCGGCAAAGCGCTGCATGGCCTGAAGGCGCAGTTCACGGCCGCGGCGTTCTTCCTCCGCGCCCTCTTCGATGAAGAAGCGCATCGTCGACAGATCCTGATGAGAATAGAGCAGCAGGCATTCTGCGGGCAGCCCGTCGCGCCCGGCCCGGCCAATCTCCTGATAATAGTTTTCGATGCTCTTGGGCAGATTGAAGTGGACGATGTAGCGCACGTTCGATTTGTCAATACCCATGCCAAAGGCGACAGTTGCGACCATGATGGCCACATCGTCGCGCACCCATGCCGTCTGGTTCTTGACGCGTTCGCCCGTGTCCAATCCGGCATGATAGGGCAACGCAGTCCACCCCCGGGCGCGCAGGGACGCGGCCAGATCGTCGACCTGCTTGCGCGTGCTGCAGTAGACGATGCCCGACTCATCCCGGTGCGCATCGAGAAAAGCGAGCAGCTGGGCCACGCCATCCACTCGCGGCTGGGCGCGCAGCATGAGATTGGGGCGGTCAAAGCTGCCGATCAGGCAGGCCGCCTCGGCCAATCCGAGGCTATTCTGGATATCTTGCTGGACCCGAGGCGTGGCCGTGGCCGTGAGCGCAACGCAGACTGCATCGCCAAAGCGCCGGCGCACGTCGGCCAACCGCCGGTATTCAGGCCGAAAGTCGTGACCCCATGAGGAGATACAGTGGGCCTCATCAATGGCAAGGCAGGCGACGCCGCCGACCTCCAAGCTCTGCAGCACCGCCGGCTTGAGCAGCGTTTCGGGCGCCATATAGAGCAGCTTGGTTTCACCCGCCCGCGCGCGGCCCAGCACTGCGGTCTGCTCGGCATGGATCAGCGTGCTGTTGAGCAGTTCCGCGGCGACGCCTAGTTCACGCAGTTGGGCCACCTGGTCCTGCATGAGGGAAATCAGGGGCGAGACGACCACCGTCAGGCCGTCCAGCAGCAGTGCGGGCAGCTGATAGCAGAGCGACTTACCACCGCCCGTGGGCAGAACGAGCAGCGTATCGCGATCCATCAGGACATTGGTTACCGCCTCGGCCTGAAGGGGCAAGAAGCTATCGTAGCCAAAGACGCGCTTGAGCGTGGCATAAGCAGCGGCGGGCAGGGATTCGGGAAAAACCGACTGCACGCGGTCTGGTCGCGACATGGGGTCAAACTGATTGATCATGTGGGCACCTCGTCAGAAGCTTACGGGGGAAAACCCCTAACCGGTGAATAAGGAGCAACGCATGCCCAGCATAGCATGTGTGTTCCCGGCCTGGCAAGCGAACAACATAGCCCAGGCGACGCTAGTCCAATCGCCCTCCTCAATCCACTGGCGTTAGCAGCGTCTTGACCCCATCCTTGCGCTCAAAGCAGGCGAAAGCTTCTGCCCAGGCGGTAACCGGAAAGCGGTGGGTGATCAGCTTTTTTGTGTCGACAATCCCGGCCGCCATCAGGGCCAGCGCCCGGTCCCAGGCCGACGGCACGCTGGCATTGCTGCCTGTCGCCACCAGTTCCTTGTAGCAGAGCTGATCCAGATCCCAGGCTACCGGATTGCCGAAAAGGCCGACCTGCACATAGCGGCCGCGCCGGCGCACGAGGGAGAGCAGTTGCTGCGCGGCAGGACCCGCACCCGAGCATTCGTAGACGACATCTGCGCCTAGCCCCTCCGGCGTGATCTCCGCCAGCAGATCGGCCGGATCCTCCTGCTGCACGTTGAGCACGAAATCGGCGCCCAGCGTTTGCCCCAGCTTCAGCCGCGCCTCATCCATATCCGTGCCCAGAAGAACGACCGTCGCACCCGATGCCTTGACCACCTGCAGCGCCAGTAAGCCGATGGCGCCGGGACCGGCGATGACGGCGATGTCGCCCGCAGAGACCGTGCGTGCATTGAGGACGCCATGTACCACGCAGGCCAGCGGTTCGGTCAACGCGCCGCCTTCGAAGTCCACATTTTCCGGCAGCACATGCAAGTTGGCGGCGGGCACGACAACGTAGCTTGTGAAGCCGCCGTTGACCGCCGACCCAATCGATCGCCGCGCCAGGCAGAGGTTAGCCTGACCCGCGCGACAATAGCGACAGTGCCCGCAAGTGGCGTAGTAGGTTTCCGTCGTGACGCGTTCGCCCACGCGTGCCCCATCAACACCCGCACCGACGGCCGCGACTTCGCCGGCCACTTCATGCCCCAACACGACAGGGGGTACGGCCTTAAACTCATCGTGATAGATGTGGAGATCGGTGCCGCAGATGCCCGCGGCCTTGACCCGAATCAGCGCCTCGCCGGGCCCCGGCTCGGGCTCGGGGATGTGACGTACGGTCACATGACCGACACCGCGCGCAACTTTCATGACGGCCTGCATGGTGACATCTCCTTTACTACGCTGGGGTTGGGTTCCCGGATTGGGTGAAAGATGGGGGTATGATCAATCAAAAGGCCCCGACCGCGCAAGTGGCGGTCGGGGCCTTTTGACATTAGGAGGTACAAGCAGCAGCGAGGGCTTATTCGCCGACGGCCTGCAACCGTTCAGCCTGATCGCGGCGGGAAAGTTCGTCGATAAACTCGTCCAAATCACCATTGAGGACCGAATCCAACCGGTAGACGGTCAGGTTGATGCGGTGATCGGTGACGCGACTCTGGGGGAAGTTGTAGGTACGGATCTTCTCGCTGCGGTCGCCAGAGCCGATCTGGCTGCGGCGGGTCGCACCCAGCTCGTCCATGCGCTTCTGCTCCTCAATGTCGAACAGACGTGAGCGCAAGATGCGCATCGCCTTGAGCTTGTTCTGCAGTTGACTCTTTTCATCCTGACAGGTCACAATCAGTCCGGTCGGCAAGTGAGTGATACGCACGGCGGAGTCGGTCGTGTTGACGCTCTGTCCGCCGGGCCCGCTGCTGCGAAAGATGTCGATGCGGATGTCGTTGTCGTGAATCTCAATCTCCACGTCGTCCACTTCGGGCAAGACCGCGACCGTGGCAGCGCTGGTGTGGATGCGACCCTGGCTTTCGGTCGCAGGCACGCGCTGCACGCGATGGACGCCCGACTCATACTTGAGCCGGCCAAACGCGCCCTTGCCCTTGACGCCAAAGATCACTTCCTTGATGCCGCCGATGCCCGTCTCACTCTGGCTCAATAGCTCAATTTTGAGTTTGTGATCCTCAGCCCAGCGCATGTACATGCGCTGGAGTTCGGCCGCAAAGAGTCCCGCTTCATCACCGCCCGTACCGGCGCGGATTTCGACGATCGCGTTCTTTTCATCATTGGGATCTTTGGGCACGAGCAGCAGCTTCAGTTGGGCTTCGAGCTGCGCTTCTTCCTCGGTCAGCTCATCCAACTCCATCTCGGCGAGTTCAGCCAACTCAGAATCGCTGTCTTCTTCGATCAGTTCACGGTTACCCGCAATCTGATTTTGGACGTCCTCATAGCGTCGGAAGGTGTTGACCAGGTTATCCAGGTCGCTTCGTTCCTGGGCCAACGCGTTGAGACGTTCATAGTCGGCCAGCACCTCGGGCTCGGCCATGAGCTGGTTGATCTCATCATAGCGCCTGGCGACTTTGGTTAGTTGTTCGGTTAATGTTGACATGTTAGTTGCTCAATCGATAAAGACCGGCAGGTGGCCGAGAGAAATCACGTCCGGCCAGTCGTTCGCTCCGCCCTCGGTGAAGACAGCCATCTCGCCTACAACATTGGCATTGGCTTCGTCCATGAGCTTCTGTAGCCCCTCGAAGGTGCTGCCTGTGCTGACCACGTCATCCGCCAAGACTGCGTTCTTGCCCTCGATCAGGTAGCGATCCTTGCCATCCAGATAGATGGTCTGGGGCGCGCCCGTGGTGATGCTGACCACTTCCACATCCAGGCTGTTCGCCATGTAAGGCTTGATGATCTTGCGTACAAAGACGACCGGCAGGCCGGTATGAACGGACAATGCATGACCTAGCGGTACGGCCTTTACCTCGGGCACGACCAAGACTTCAGCATCGGTTGGCATCTGCTGGGCCAGCAGCCGGGCCGATTCTTCGACCACCTCGGTATCGCCCAACATGTTAAAGATGGCGATGGTCACGCCGGGCGCGATGTTGAAGAGGGGTAGGTCACGGGTCAAATCGCCAATCTGCACAGTATGAATGCGGCCGTCATAGCTCATTTTTTCGGTCCTTACATGCAAAATTCGCAGCGCTTACAGAGAGCGTGAAATTGGACTCTCCTTGCTACGAATCGACTAGGGGCTGCTCTGGAATTTCACTTTATCATACCACACTTGCACCCCGCCCGAAAAGGCAAATGAAGCCGAATCGAGGCGCTAAATGTCATTTGACAGAAGCTTACACTCTGTTAAAATGTCCCTGCCCTTGTGTCGCAAATACCATACTATTTCTTCCCAACCTCTCCAAGGAGACGAACGCATGAATCGACGAGATTTCTTGCAGACCGTTGCGACCCGTACCACCGCGGCGGCGGCCCTCGGTCTCGCGGCCGGATGCGGCGCCAACATGGGTGGCGCTGATCTGCCCGATTCCGAAGCAATTGCCCAGGACTCGAGCCTACCCGAGATTGAGTGGCAGATGGCTACCAGTTGGCCTGTAGCGCTGGATACGATTTATGGTGGCGCACAGGTGTTTGCTGAGCGCGTGGCCGCCCTGACCGGCGGCAAATTCCAAATCACGCCCCGTGCGGCCGGCGAGTTGGCGCCCGGCTTGGAAGTGTTGAATGTTGTGCAGGAGGGCGCCGTGCCGATTGGTCACACGGCCTCCTACTACTACATTGGCAAGGGTCCCGTGACTGCATTTGGCACCGCACTCCCCTTCGGGCTCACCGCACGCCAGCAGAACGCCTGGCTCCTTGAGGGCGGTGGCCTGGAGATGCTTCAGCAGGTCTATGCTGATCGCTTCAACGCGATTCAATTCCCGGCCGGCAATACGGGCGTGCAGATGGGTGGTTGGTTCAACAAGGAAATCAAGTCGGTTGCGGATCTGGAAGGCCTCAAGATGCGCATTCCTGGCTTGGGCGGCCAGGTAATGGATCGTTTGGGTGTGACTGTGCAAGTGCTGCCTGGAGGTGAAATCTTCCAGGCGCTCCAGACCGGCGCCATCGATGCCGCCGAGTGGGTCGGCCCCTACGATGACGAGAAGCTCGGCTTCCACAAAGCCGCCAGCTTCTACTACTATCCCGGCTGGTGGGAGCCGGGTCCCACCCTTGAAGTCCAGGTCAACTTGGACGAATGGAACAATCTCCCCGAGGAGTACCAGGAGATTGTGAAGTCAGCGGCGTCCGATGCCAACACCACCATGATGGCCCGTTACGACGCCAAGAACCCGGCTGCGCTGGCCAAGCTGATGTCCGAGGCCGACATCAGCCTGCTGCCTTTCCCCGACGATGTCATGGCTGCCGCGGAAGAAGCCTCGTTCGAACTCTATGACGAATTCGCCGCGGATGACGTCGATTTCAAATCAATCCTGGATCAATGGATCGTTTTCCGCGATGCCATTGAGAGTTGGCATGGTTATGCCGAGTTAGCGATGTTGGAATACCTCGCTTCCTGATTCGAACCGTTTGAAAAGGGCAAGAAGAAGCCGGGCTTGGCGCCAAGCCCGGCTTCTTCTTGCCCTTTTCAACTCGTGCACGGCTATGCCTAGGCAGCGGCTTTCACCAGCCATTGCACCGTCTGCGGGAAGACAATGACAATAATCAAGGCGATGGCTTGGAGCACCATGAAGGGCAAGGCGCCGCGATGAATGTCAATGGTCTCCACCTCAGGCGGCGCCACACTTTGCAGGTAGAAAAGTGAGAAGCCGACCGGCGGCGAAATAAAGGCCATGTTGAGATTGATGGCCATCATCACACCGAACCAAACCAGGTCGACCCCCAACTCCATCGCTGCCGGCACCAGAAGCGGCATGGCGATGAAGCTGATCTCGATGAACTCCAGGTTGATGCCGAGCAGAAAAATAACAATGTTGGCGACGATAATGAAGCCCCAGTAGCCGCCCGGTAGACCGGTCAGCAAATTTTGCACGTAGGTTTGACCGCCGAGGCCATCGAACACGAGGCCAAAGAAGGTAGAGCAGAAGAGAATCATGATCACCAGAGCGGTAATGTTGGCGGTCGACCGCGCGGCGTCCTTGACCAGCTTCCAGGTGAGGTTGCGGTTTAAGGCCGTGAGCACGCAAGCCCCCATCGCGCCGACTGCGCCCGCCTCGGTGGGTGTGGCCAAGCCGAAGAAGATGCTGCCCAGCACGGCAAAAATCAAGATCAGTGGCGGGAAGACAGCCACAAGCGTTTTGCGGAAGAGCGCCCATCCATGCAGGGTACGCGCTTCTGGCGGGAGAGCCGGCGCATCCTCAGGTCGAATGATGGCGATGAAGATGACATAGAGCGCGTAGAGGCCGGACAGGATCAGACCGGGGAAGAGCGCCCCCAGGAAAAGATCACCCACGCTGACGCCGAGTTGATCGCTGAGCACGACCAAAACCAGACTGGGCGGCAGAAGCTGCGCCATGGTGCCCGAGGCCGTAATGATCCCGGTCGCCAGCTTATGGTCATAGCCGTAACGCAGCATGATGGGCAGGGAGATGAGCCCCATGACGATGACCGTCGCGGCCACGACGCCAGTCGCTGCGGCCAGGAGCGTGCCCACCAGCACGACCGCCAAGGCCAGGCCGCCGCGCATCGGGCCCATCAATTGCCCCACCGTCTCCAGCAACTGCTCAGCCAATCCCGACTTCTCGAAGATGGCCCCCATGAAGACAAAAAAGATGATTGCCAGCAGCGTAAAGTCCGACATGGTGCCGAACCAGCGATTGGGCAAAAGGCGCAGCAGGCGGATATCAAACGCGCCCAAGGCAAGGCCGATGATAAGAAAAACGATGGCCGTACCGGCGAATGAAAAGGCCACCGGATAGCCGATGAGAATCAAGAAAAAGAAGAACACAAACATTAACAACGCAAGCCATTCAAAACCCATGCATCTTCCCTTTCAGACATTTGCTGAGGACGGTGACTGCGCCGCTACCGGCGGGATCAAGGCGAACAATCTGCTCGTTGCGCGGGCCAAGACGTGTCGGGCACTTTCTTACTTCTTCTCAGAGGCCCGGACAAGCATGACCGGGCAAGGGGCATGACGTAGCACGGATTCAGCCACACTGCCATGCAGGCGACGATCCAACCCACCGCGGCCGTGGGTGCACATCACAATCAGGTCCACGTCATTGTCGTCGGCATAGCGGACGATCGCTTCGGCGGCGTTTTGGTAAGCTTCAACGACAACCTCTACATTCGAAGGTGCGATGTCCATTGCGGCCGCATCGGCGCGCAAAGTCTCGGCAGTTCGTTCAGCCGTCGCATGGAGACGGCGTTCGACGCCGGCATCCAGTTCCTCCAGATCAGACTCCAACAGCGGCAGCTTCATGGCATGGCGCGGGTTGTCGAGTACTGAATAAAGGACCAGTTTGCTATCAAAGCAGTGGGCAATGGCAGCTGCTTGTGGAGCAGCCTGGCGCGCAAACTTAGATCCGTCTAGCGGGAGCATCACTTTCGAGAAAAAACCGGGCATAGTCATGATATCCTCACGGTATGGAGGGATTTATTCATGCAGGGATTATTCGAGCCGCAAGGGCGCATCGTGAACAGCCTCATCGCCATAGATGGCCTCCCCCGTACGCATGATCGGGTAAAGTTTGATCAGTTCAGCAATGGCCTGGAGGAGGAGCAAGACAAAAGCCACAATAATCATGGTCTTGATAGGCGCTCGAGGCAGACCGCCGGGATCGTTTGACATTTCCCAGGGACCCCAGGTACCGTTGGATCGACGCCCCCACGAGGTCAGCACGGGGTTGATGGTGACCCAAATGGCGATGAGACAGTAGGGAACCAGAAAGAGCAGATTGCCCCAAAAATCAATTGCGGCTTGGCGTTGACGCGGCCAGTTGGCATAAAGAAAGTCGACCCGCACATTGATGCCGTGCTTCAGAATATAGTTGAACCCGAGGAAGAAGACGAGGGAAAAAAGATACCACTGGGTTTCAATGAAGACATTCGAAGACAGCTGGGTACCCATAAAACGACCGAGGAAACGAACAAAAACATTGTAGAAGCCGATGACCACGACGATGATCACAAACATCTGTGACAACCAACCAGTAAACTCGGCAATTTGATCGACAACTCGCACGTAGCCGGCAAGCAGACTCTTCATGAAGACTCCTGAAGCGAACGTATGGCCCCGAGCAGTGATCGACGGCTCTGCTCGCATGAGCAGAATGATCAGCGCCTATCGGGCAGTGAGACGTGAAAGATCTTGACTTATGTGGTCGTTCGTTTATCCACGCGGTAGGAGCAGCTTGCGCAGAAGTAAGCCTATGATAAGAGAAAGTCAGGCAAACCACAAACGCAAAATGCGCCCCATAAAATAAGACTTCTCTGTCGACGACAAAGTCCCATTTCATGGGGCGCGTAAGACTTGGTATACAGGGGAGACTGGTACACAGGGGCAGTAACGATACAAACTATGAAGCTAGCGCCGGTTGAGCCTGTCGAAACCAAGCGGGTTGACACTTCGACAGGCTCAGTCCAGGCAGGCTCAACCGGCGCTGCCTCCATCGGCTGTACGGTTTACCAGGCGTAGGCGTTGGGCGCTTCACCGCCGGGCCCCGGAAAGATCTCGTCCAGGCGGGCGAGGGTTTCCGCGTCCAACTCGATATCGGTGGCGCGTATCGCGCTCTCCAACTGCTCCATGGTGCGCGGACCGATGATGGGGGCGGTCACGACCGGCTGGTGGAGCAGCCAGGCCAGGGCAACCTCGCCAGGCGGATGGCCGATTTCACGACAGAGGTTCTCGTACGCTTCAAGCTGCTCGCGCTTCTCTTCCACGCGTTTGACGAACTCCTCGTTCGAACGCCGGCCCGATGCGACCTTCTCCAGCGCTCCGCCCAGAAGACCGCCGGCGAGCGGGCTCCACGGAATCAGACCAAGGCCGTAGTGCTCGCAGGACGGGATGACCTCGAGCTCCACCATGCGGTTGTCCAGATGATAGATGCTCTGCTCACTGACCAGCCCGGTGAGGCCGCGACGGCTGGCTTCCTGGCACGCCGTGGCAATGTCCCAGCCAGCGAAGTTACTCGAACCGACATAGACGACCTTGCCCTGCTTGACCAGCGCATCGAAGGCCTGCCAGGTCTCATCCCAGGGGCAATCGCGATCGATGTGGTGCATCTGGTAAATGTCGATCCAATCGGTCTGCAGCCGGGAAAGGCTGCCCTCCACGTGTTTACGGATCTTGTAAGCCGAGAGGCTGCGTCCGTCCGAGTTAACTTCGGGCAGATTGGCCTCGCGCGAAACAGGATTGTAGACTTTGGTTGCCAGCACGGTGGCATCGCGACGGCCGCCGCCTTGGGCGAACCACTGGCCCAAAATCTCTTCCGTATAGCCATGCTCTTTGTCCCAGCCGTAGACATCGGCGGTATCAAAGAAATTGATGCCCGCTTCCAGAGCCCGGTCCATAATAGCGAAGCTGTCCTCCACGGACGTATGCCAGCCAAAGTTCATGGTACCGAGACAGATATTCGAGATAAGCACGCCATGCTTGCCAAGTCGTTTGTGTTGAACTGCCATGGTTTCGCTCCTTGAAAATTAGGTTGGGAATAGAGACTCAAATTCCGGTGGTGCACGCTGTCATTCGGAATTGAAGAGCAAGTCAGCAACGCCATTCAAAATCAACGACGCGACTAGAAATAAAGCGTAGCCCATGATCGGAGGAAGGACAAACATTTTCGACGCTGCTTAGGTGAGCAATCACCCAATTCAGGTGCAAAATTCCGCTTGTCAGGCAGGTACATTTGCGCGTAAAATGACGCGACTGCCAGATTGCGCTGTTGTCACATAGGAGAGCATATTATGACTCTATCTGTACCCCTTTTCGATCCACAGCTTGCTGCGCTTGCCGCAGGCGGGCCAACCTTCATCACCGAAACGACGCGCGGGGCTGACGGCGGTTTGGCCGAATTCTATGAAGAGAATGGTTACTTAGTCGTACCCGATGCATTGACGGCGGGGGAGTTGGAGGAATTGCGTGAGGAAGCGCTGCGCATCTGCCGGGGGGAAGCCGGTGAGGTCCGCGGCGTCGATCCTGCGCCCGCAGACGCTACCGATGATGAAGTACTGCGGCGCTATCTCTGCATTCACTTCCCTCACAAGATCTCGGACCTGATGCGCAAATATCTGGCGACGCCTCGCATGACGGAAACCCTCACCGAAATTATCGGTCCCAACGTCAAGTGCATGCAATCCATGCTCTTCATCAAATCGACCGGCAAGCCCGGCCAAGCGTGGCACCAGGACGAAGACTTCATCCCCACACGTGATCGTTCGCTGACGGGCGGGTGGATCGCAATGGATGACGCCACGATTGAAAATGGCTGCTTATGGGTTATTCCCGGCTCCCACAAACCAGGCTTGCTATGGCCGCTGGAAGTACAGCAAGATGCGCGCTTCGACTGTTCGGACGAGGCAACCGGCTTCCCTTATAGCGACGTCGACGCGATCCCCGTCGAGGTCAAGGCCGGCAGTATCGTCTTCTTCAATGGCTACCTGCTGCATCGCTCCTTCCCCAACCGCGCCCAAAGCGGCTATCGACGCGTACTTGTCAACCACTACATGAGTGCAGAGTCCCTTCTACCCTGGCGGCTGCCGGAAGAGGGGGAGCACATGGCGACGGCCGACTATCGCGATATCGTCATGGTTGCTGGCATGGATCCCTATGAGTGGAAGGGGACACGCGACATCGCTAAACCCATGGTGCGCCCCAGCGGCGAAGGCGGCTGCGAAAGCTGGGGATTGCGCGAGAAGAAGGCGTAACAGCGGTCGCGTACGACGTGTTTGTCGCCATTTTGTCGCCACGCCTCCATCACAATGACGACAAACGTCACTTGTCTAGCACAAGGAGGCCCGTCAATGCAGAACAATGCTGAACTTTTTGCCACGTCCGTGCGCTGGGTGGCACGAATCGGCAGCATCGCCAGCGGTACGCTCTTGCTCGCTTTTGTCTTTGGTGAGGGCGTAACGCCGGCGCTGCTGACGCCGGGAGAGTGGCTCGGGCTCGCACTCTTCCCCGGCGGCGTGATCCTCGGCATGGTGATTGGCTGGCGCTATGAAGGCTGGGGCGGCGCGATCACACTCGTGAGCCTCTTCGCGTTTTACGC
This sequence comes from uncultured Chloroflexia bacterium, assembly GCA_963749845.1. GTDB lineage: Bacteria > Chloroflexota > Anaerolineae > Caldilineales > Caldilineaceae > JAGRCP01. The sequence continues at coordinate 150,172 of CAVVOJ010000001.1, forward strand.
GCTGGACTATGCGCTCAGCGGCACGCTGCCTCAGGGGCCCTACTTCTTCGCCTTTGCACTGCCGGGTCTGCTCTTCGGCGTCAGTTGGTGGCTTCACGGCGAGCCGTTCAACCACGCGCATCCACCGCAGACAACTGGAGGAACCTAACGACGATTAGACGCTAACTTGCCGGATCGGGCGGATTAGCGTTCCATCTTCTCACCGCCACGGCGTCCAGGCCAGCAGCAGCCAGCCGGTGATAAAGGCCACGCCACCGATCGGCGTGATTGCGCCCAGCCAGCGCTGGCCGGTGAAGACGAGCAGATAGAGGCTGCCTGCAAAGATCACGATGCCAGCGACAAAGAGCCAGCCCGCGATAACGGGCAGATTCGTTTGCGGCCAACGCCCAATGGCAAAGGCCACTGCGATCAACGCCACCACATGATAGAAGTGGTAGCGCACGCCCGTCTCAAAGGTGCCCAGCAGCTCCGGGCTGAGGCGTGCTTCTAACGCGTGCGCGCCAAACGCGCCCAGCGCCACGGCCAATGCGCCAAACAGGCCAGCCAGCGTAAAAAACGTACGGTCCATCAGAATCCGTCCTTCTCTCTGGTAAGCGAAAGATCAGCCTCATGCGATCGGCCGATCCGGGTCAGTAATCCAGTGGCTCCACGAGCCGGGATAGAGTCGCGCCTCGCCCAGTCCGGCGTGTGCCATGGCGATAATGTTGTGAACGCCGCTCACCCCTGAGCCGCAATAAAAGATAATCTCTTCGGACAATTCGCCGCCGTCGGGGTCGCCCATGATGTCGACAAACCGCGCAGCAAGCGCTTCGGGCGAGCGCCACGTGCCATCCTCATTGAGATTGTGGCCAAACCAGGTCGAAACCGCGCCGGGGATGTGACCGGCCACCGGGTCCAACCCGCTGGCCTCACCACGATAGCGTGCTTCATCACGCGCATCCCCAATCACAACGTGATCGTCCTCAATGGCGGCTAATACCTCATCGACCGAGGCCGCCATCTCAGGGCGGAGCGCCGCGACAAAGCGACTGGGCAGGCGCTGCTCTTCACCGGCCCTCACTGGGCGTCCCTCCCGCTGCCACTTGCGCCAGTCGCCGTCCAACACCGCGACCCGCTCGTGCCCCAACCAGCGCAGCATCCACCACAGCCGGCCGGCATACATGCCGCCGGCGTCATCGTAGACCACGACCTGGCTCTCCTTGTCGATGCCCCACCGCTCTAACGTAGCGACAAACGCGTCAACCTCCGGCAGCGGATGGCGCCCCGTCTTGCCCGGGACAATTGGACCGCACAGGTCCTCATCCAAATGCGCGTAAACTGCGCCGGGGATATGACCGGCCAGATACTCCCGGCGCCCCTTGGGCGGATCGTCCAGCGCAAAGCGGCTATCCACGATGACGACATTGGGCTCGTCTAGCAGTTCAGCCAGTTCATCGGTACGAATCAACAGCGTATACGACATGCAATCACCTCGTCATGTAGATCACCCATTGGCAATTAACAATCATCGATTGAAAATTATCAATTGTCACTGGGCTTGTAGATAGAGTACGCGGCGCTGCCACGCCACGGTTTGGTTGGTCAGTTGGCGAACAAAGAGCGCCTTGACCTGCTCGATCTCAGTCGGAGCGAGTTGGACAGCAAGACGTTCGGCATAGCTGGGCTTGGTCGTCTCACCCGGACCAAACCAGCGTTCGATCATGCTCGGCGTAATGCGAAAATCGCTCGTTTCGTTCTCGACCGATGTGGTCACAGTTAAGCCGGCGGCTTCGAGGGGCGCAATCAAATCTTCAGCCGTCCAGTTCACCAGCGGGTCGGCTGAATCATCATAGATCGCTTCTTCTGCAGCGTGCCACCGTGCGATGAGTTCATCACCCAGACCGCTCGAATCGACAAGGTCGTAGAGCCGTTGACCGCGGCGAGGCAAGCGCTCGGCGATGCTAAGCACCGCGCCGGGCGCGAGCAAGTCAAGAAGTACGGTTAGCATGGCGGGCTTGTCTGACGCAGTCAGCAGAGCATTAAATCCCATGATAGCATCGAAGCGTAAGTCGGGCGCCCCGCTCAGCAGAACAGGCAGCTGCGCCAGCTCGCCCTGGAGAATGACGGGCTGCTCCACCGCCGTCAGGCGTGCGGCGGCTTGGGTCAAAGCTTCGGCATCCTGCTGCGTGCGCGCCAGCGTGTAGACACCCCCCTCGGGCGTGCGGCGCACTGCCTCCCACGTGAGTAAGCCACTGTCTGTCTTGAGATCCAGCACGACGCTGTGGCGGGCAAGCTGCGCGCCATCCAGCACCCGGTCGCGCAGCGCGGCCAGGTTCGCCCCGGCTTGGGAGACGGTACGCTGCAGCCACTGATCGCGGACGGAATCTCCGGGCGAAAAGGTCAGCATCTCCACATGTTCGTCTTCGGTCGCCAGCATGGCGGCCAGCTGCGCTTCGCGGTGGCGTGCGACCTGCTCCCGAATGGCGGCTTCGTACCCTTGATCAGACGGTTGATAGAAGACCTTGCCCTCTAAGGAAGCGGGCAAATATTGCTGGGCTACCCAATGGTCCCGATAGGCGTGGGGATAGAGATAACCTTCGCCGTGGCCAAAGCCTTCCTTGTCCCGATTGGCATCGCGCAGGTGGTTGGGCACACCGCTGTCGCTCTCCGTTTCCACCGTGGCCAGCGCGTCAAAGAGGGCAAAGGCCGAATTGGATTTGGGTGCAGTCGCCAAGTAAAGGGCGGCCTGGGCCAGGGGAAAGCGTCCTTCCGGCATGCCGACCCACTCGAAGGCCTGCGCGCAGGCAGCCACCACGGCCATGGCCTGGGGATCGGCCAGGCCGACGTCCTCTCCCGCAAAGATGAGCATACGCCGAAAGATGAAGCGGGGCGCCTCGCCGGCATGAATCATCTTGGCCATCCAATACATGGCCGCATCGGGATCGCTGCCGCGCAGGCTCTTGATGAAGGCGCTGATCGTATCGAAATGATAGTCGCCCTCTTTGTCGTAGAGAACGACACGCTGCTGGATCGATTCCTCGGCAATGGGCAGCGTAATGTGGATTACCGACGCTGCATCCGCCTGCAGGTTGATGATTGCGTCGGGCGTTGCGTGGAAGCCCGGGTCGTCAGGCCAGGCGGCAGCATCAACAACCAGGGGGTCGAGTGGCGCCTGCTGCGTCGTCTCAATGGCCAGCTCGAGCGCATTGAGCACGGCACGCGCGTCGCCGGCCGCGACGTCGACCAGGTGATCGAGGGCAGCGACATCGAGCACCACGCTGCGCCTGCCAAAGCCCCGATCGAAATCGCGCAGGGCCTGGATCGCCACCGCACGCAGGTCATCCTCGGTCAGCGGCGTAAGCTGAAAGATGCGACTGCGGCTGACCAGCGCCTTGTTTACCTCAAAGTAAGGATTTTCGGTGGTCGCGCCCACAAAGATGACCGTCCCATTTTCGACCCAGGGCAGGAGTGCATCCTGCTGGGCCTTGTTGAAGCGATGGACTTCATCCACAAAGAGGATCGTGCGGCGGCCATAGTGCTTGGCCCGCTCTTGCGCGTCGGCCACGGCTTCGCGGATATCCTTAACGCCGGAGAGCACGGCATTGAGCGCGGTAAAGTGAGCTTCGGTGGTGTTGGCGATGACCCGGGCCAGCGTCGTCTTGCCCGTGCCCGGGGGACCGTAGAAGATCAGGCTGCCCAACTGGTCGGCCTGGATCGCGCGCCGGAGCAAACGCCCCGGCCCGATGATGTGGGTCTGGCCGATATATTCATCCAGGGTGCGCGGACGCATACGCGCCGCCAGGGGCGCTTCTTTTTCCAGCCGTTCGGCGTGGGCGGCGTCAAAAAGATCCATGGTCCCATTATACAATGGGGCACGCCGGACAGGTAGAGACGGTATGGGAGAGGTGCGGTAGTAAAGACGCAGCCATGCAACGTCTTTATTACCGGATGCACCCTAACCTTTTTTACCCTCCGCCACAACGATCGCCACGGTCTGACCGCCGGCAACCTCATACTTTCCTTCTGCCATACGTCGCTCGTAGAGAACATCGATTTCGTAGCGTTGGGGCTTGGCCAGCATCTCCGTGGGATGATCCAGGCGCACGAAAAACGGGTACTCTTCCTTCTCAGCCAGTTCCAAACCGTCAAAAACGAGATCGCGCCCGCCGGCACCCTCCAGCACAAATCGATTGGCGGCTACGTCGCGGCATGCTGCCATGCGCGATTTGGTCCACCCGGCATGGTTACCGTCCTTGCGATCAAGTTGCTTCTCCAAAAACGTCGTGTAGCGCTTGGCCCAGGCAACAAAATCATCAATTTCGTCGTGTGGCTTCAAGCCTTTGAGCAACTTCTGCCAGGATTTGCTTAGACGCAGCTTGGGCACAAAGAGGCGAAAGCGGCCAGGATATTTCTTCAGCCGGAAGCGCAGACGCGCAAATTCACGTTTCTCAAATGGGCCGGAGAGCGTAAAAGCAAACGTGTCGTCAAAGTCTTGTTCTTCGAACGCGCCGGCGATGATGATGCGCTGCTGCGTCACGGACTTGATGGCCGCGAGCCGTCGCGTCTTACAAATCTCATCCACCGGCTGCAAGATGCGATATAGAAAGTTGCCCGACTGCTGCAGCGGCGTAATCGGGTAGGGATCCTGTGCATGGTGCACGAGCATGAGCACCGAATAACCAAAGCTGCCCTGCGTATCCGTTGGCGGCGGCAGCTTCTCCGGCGGGATGACGAATTTGGCGATCCGGGGCACGCGCGCCTCCACTCGATCGAGCGTCTGAATGCCGATGGTCTCCCAATTGTTAGACGAAATTGTCTGTCCAGCCTGAACCTGTTCTTCATAGTCCGACGGCAGGAACGACAGTCCTGTGGTGGCTGGTGTGATCAGCGCAGTGACCTGGACGTACTCCGCAGGCGACTCGCCGCGGTTGTGGATTTGGGCGTAGACGACATGCTCGTCGCCGCTCTCCATGCTGTGACCAAAGGCCAAACCATCATCACGCAGTTCGTCGACGAATTCGGCAAAGTCGATGGCTCGCCCGTGGGCAAACTGAAAATCGCCGTTAAGATCCGGAAAATCCAGCTTGATGTCGGGCCCCTTCCAGTGCCAGACTTGCGTATACCGCTGCAGCGGATTGTCCAACCCGTCGACAGTCACCCGCTTGCCGAGATCGAGCTGCGTGTCACGGATGAAAAGCTCGATGTCATGGACTGACGTGACATCCACCCGGCGCTCAAAGACCCCCCGGCCATGGGTCGCCGCACGCAGTACACGCCGGGGATGAAGCTTCAGATCGACGACGGCTGCATCGGGCAGCCCTTCGGCAAAGGGCTGCCAGCTTTGCCCGCCATTCGTAGAACGCCAGATGCCGATATCCGCTGCCGCGTAGACGGTGGCTGGGTTATCGGGATCGACGACAATGGCATTGTGCGGCACATCGAGCAGACTGCCCGGCTGGCCGGGGTTGCCGCCGTCGCGCCGTCGCCACCACATGCCGTCATGATGCCAGACGTGACCAAAGGAGCCGTAGCCGCCAAAGGTAACATAGATTGAGCGCCCGGTGGGATCAGACCAGTCGACGGCGATGTCGGAAACGCTGCCGTCAAAGGGCAACAGATCAAATAGTACGCCCCCCGGCGGGATGGTACGGCGATCCAGCCGCGTCGGCTGAAAGGAGCCGCCCACCCGGTCGAAGCGATAGATGCCCATTTCTGGGAAGCTGGCGGCGTCGCTGTGGGTGCCCACGAAAAAACAGTCCGGCGTGGAAAAGGCAATGGCGCGAATGGGGCCGACCAGTTCGTCTAGCGCAGGGTCGCCGCTGGGCACGCTCTGCCAGTCGCGGCCGAAGTTTTCTGTCACCCATGGCTGGAGTGAACCAAAAGCGACCCGATTGGGCGCGCTGGTGCCCGGCGGCGTTCCCGCCAATGGATAGTAGAAGAGCGTGCGCGCGTCCAGATCCGACGGTGGATCTGCCAGTATGCGAAAGCTGGCCAGGTTGCCGCCATAATGCGAGCGCGCCAGCAACGGACGCCGGGCAATTGAATCAAACTGGAGTCCAGCGATGACCCGATATGGATTCTCCCAGTTGACCACGACGAAGCCGCAATCGCCAGACTGAGCGTGCAGCCACGCCTCCTCGCCCGTGAAGCGCAGACAGCCGTTGTCTTGCGTGCCGCCAAAGAGCACGGCCTCCTCCGCAGGGTGCTGGGCCAGATGGTGCATCATCAACGTCTGCAGTCCGGTGTTTTTGGCCTCGAAAAAAAGGCGCGGCGCGGCCGGCTCATCCGTCCCCGGTGCATTGTCGCTATAGAAAACGCCGCCATCACAACCCACCCACAACTCGTCAGGGTTGTCGGGTGGGAAGACGATGGCATGAACGTCAGGGTGCACGGAGCCGCCGATGTAGTGAAAGCTACCGGATGGATTGCCTATGCTGCCGTTGGCCCCGACGCTGTAGGTCACATCGACGCGGAAGAGCGTGGCGCCAAAATTTGTATCGCCTGGGCCGTTGAGGATACCGGCATCATCCGTCCGGGTGGCGCCGCCGCCGATATAGACGCGATCCGGGTTGCCAGGCGTGACGGCCAGCGTCAGATTCCACTGACCATTGATATTGGCAGCCTGGGCCGAAAGCAGCCGCCCTACCGAGCGCCAGCGTCCATCATTCAGATCCAGGCGATGGAGCGTGAAGCTGACGGAGAGCGGCGTAGTCAGCGCGTAAACAATGCGAGCGTTGCCCGGATCCACGGCCAAGCGCACCCGCGCTACGTTGTCAGGAAAATCAATACCGGCTTCACTCCAGCTCACCCCGCCATCAGTCGAGCGGAAGCAGGGTCCGCCCTCACATGCGGCGTAGAAGACCGTTGCGCCCGCGTCATCCAATGCGGCGACGACGCTCGTGACAGGCGTGCTTGGCAGGGCATTCGGCAGCGTGATGTGCTGCCAGCGGAAGAAGCCGGTCGACAGCGAGGCCGGCTCGCGGCGGAAGAGACCCGTCAGCGTTGCGCCCAGCACCCGGCTTGGCTCATTGGGATCGACGGCCAGTTCATAAAAGCCGCCACCCACCAGCTGCGTCCAGGGCCCGCCCGGTCCCGTCAGTTCGGTCTGCCAGTTCTGTCCGCCGTCGGTCGACACGATGGGGCCGACGCCGAACATGGGGCCGCTGGTGGGGTCGGCCCCGCCATTGATGGCTTCCCCCGAGCCGACGTACAGAATGTCTTCATCCGCCGATGCGCCCGGCACCAGCGCCAACGCGCCCACGGCAAGAGAATCGGCGCCATGGTTCTGCGGATTGAGGTCGAACGCTTCCATGAGCGGCGTCCAGCTTTCGCCGCCATCTTCCGAACGCCAGACGCCGCCGTTGGCAGCGCCAACGTAGATGCGCGTGCTGTCGGGCGCGATGGCGATGCTTGACACTCTACCCGAGATCACGGGCCGGTTGCCGGCCTGGCCCTTGCGCACGGCCGACGGGCCGATGGGCGTCCAGGCATTGCTGACCAGCGTTTTCTGCTGCGCTTTGGTAAGCTGCTGTGCACGATAGGCCTGCATGCCGGCCAGGTAGTCCGGGCCACTGGCCGCCGGCTGCGCCTGAGCCGCAGGCGACAGGGTTTGCACCGGGGCTGCCGCACTTACAGGCCCCATGCGTGCACGCATGGGCGTCAGGCGCACACTGTTAAAAGCTTCCCGACGCAATGCTGCCTTGCTGGGTCGCTCTCTTTGCGCTCTGCGACGGGATGGTTGCTGCGCGTTAGACATGGCTTTTTCCTTTCCCTACTGATTGTCCGCAAACGACGTAGCGACTTCACCTTCCCGGCAGCTGTGCAGCGAAACCGGTGATTGCGCCAAGAGCTGCCAGGAAGGTTGCTACTTGATTCCGGACAATCACTTAACGGCGCACAACAGGCAGATAGACGCCTTCGGCGCTGGACGGATCGGGGGTCGGTGACGGATCCGGCGTAGGCGTTGGCGTCGGATCCGTCTCCCCGGCAATCGTGATGGTATGGGTCGCGGTCACGGCGCCCAGTACGTTTTCGACCAGTACCTCGATGGTCTTGACGCCGGGTGTCGTCCACGTGAAGCGAAGATTGGCCAGGCTGCCAAGCCGTCCCGTCAGCGGAGTCTCGCGATCCGTCACGGTAACGGTATAGAAATAGATTTCTTCTTCGGTCAATGGTTCGGTCGTGATGTCGAACTGGTATTCGACGCCGGTTTCACCCGCAGTCGGCCCATCGATGGTGACGCCGGTGGGGGCAATGTAAAGCGTCGAAAGCTTGGTTGACATTCCTGCGCCATAGCTGCCGATGACGCCGGCGGACTGGGTGGTGCTGTTGGTACGCACGCCCGCGCCGGTCGGTAACGGCTCGCTGAGCGCAAAGCTCCAATTACCTGCGCTGTCCGCAGTCGTACTGCCGAGATAGACGATTGCTTCCTGGTTGTCATCTTCGTCATCGAGATAGAGGTCGACGATACAGTTGGGGCAGAAGCTGTCGATCACAGGGCCATTGTTGTTGGGAGAGTTGTCACCACTCGTTCCGCTGACGCTGCTCGCCGTCACGCTGGTCACCTTGGCCGGGTTGAAAAGGCGCAAGTCGTCGCTGATACCGGGACCAAAGCCATAGACCTTGCCGGGGCCGAGAATAACCTGGTTACCCCGCACGGTGATGCGGTCAAAGAGGGGGGATGTATCGCTGGACAAGATCGCAGCAGGCTCGGCATCTTCCGAATCGCTGCGACTGGCGACGATCAGATTTTCGACGATCTGCGTGTCACTGCCAGAGACCTTGATGCCCTGGCCGCAGACGCCTACAATCTCCTCATCGCTGCCGACCCCGATCACGTTGTCCGCAATGAGATGATTGGATCCAAAGATTTCGATGGCGCGGGGCGGCGTATCATTGGCCGATTGGAGAATGTGCAGGCCGGCGATGCGATTTTCAGCAATGACGTTGCCGGTTCCGCTCAGGTTGATGCCCCAGCCGCCGTACCAGTTATTGGGATCGTAGCTAAATGAACGCAAGCATTCAATCGCCGGATCAACCAGCGGTACTGTTCCGTCGGCCCTTGTGCCGATGCTGTTGGCCAAAATCAGGTTATCGTCGCTGCCGTCGATGATGATTGCGCTGGCAAAGGCGCCGCTGATCACGCTGTCCCGCACAGTGTTGTTGTCGGCCGAAATATGGACGCCGCCACCGGCCATGCGCTTGGGGTCGCCGGGATCGCGCAGCACGATCTCCTGACCGTCACGCGAGAGACCCATGACGATATTCTCGACCAGATTGCCCGTCTCCTTCAGGAAGATCACGCCGCCGCCGACAAAGCCCAGGTTGCGGATGACATTGTCCGTCAGCTCGACGTCCAGGCGGTTATCGTTGGTCTGCAGGTAGATCTTGGGGCCGGCGCTGCGGCCGCCCGGCTGGGTCGCGCCGTCGATGGTGACGTTACCGAAGACGGTGTTGTCAAGCGTGCCATTGGCCAGCCGCAACGGTTCGTCGATGAGAATGGTCCACGTGTCGGACCCGGCGTCGTAGTTCGGATCGTCAGGCGCGAGATTGAACTGGATGGCAATGGGATGGTCGCTATCGGGCCGGGCGCCGGCCTCCAGCAGGGCACGCCGTAGGGTGCACCCGTCCGTTGCGGGGTTGTAGAGGCTGACGTCAAACGTACAGGTGCGGGTCAGGCTTGAGGCTTCAGGGTCGTCGCTGCGGTCGACGACGATGGTGGTCGCGGCCGGTGCGGTTGGGCTTGTGGAGGACTGTGCGGAGAGCGCCAGGGGCGCCAGGGTCAGACTCAACAAGAAACAGACTGCCAATAACGTTTTCTGATAGAACGTATTATGCATCTGGATGCGTAATTTTCCCGGCGTATTGTACATAAGATTTCCTTTCAAGAATATGGCAGTCACGGCGACCGTCAACACATGCTGTGACTGTAACATGGGGCGGGGCGTAAGAATCTCACGATTCCGGAAATTTGTCTCAGAATGGATCGGTGCAAATGGACCGACTGTCTGGAGGCCCGGGTTCGGCCCCCCCGAACTCCAATCTTTGGGGAGGCGTTGCTGGCATTGATCGGCTCACCAGGCGTTCTTCCAAGATTGGGGTCCGGGGGCTGATCATGGCGGCATGGCCGACCTAGTGGCCTCCTAACGCCTTCGTGCACTAGTGTACGCGACAGCCAGGATCAACAACCAAGTGCGCAATGGCGCCTTCAAAGCGCTGCGCGCCGCCGGGCATCCCGCCGATGTAGACGGTCGTCTTGTTGGTCACCAGCGCCGTACGTCGCGGCTTGATCTCCTCGACTCCAGCCAAATTTCCCCGAACAAAGTGATCGAAGCGGAAGATCTTGTCTTCATCATGCCACTGGTAGCGGCTTTCCAAAGGCGTCTGCCCCTTGACTGCCGCCATAGCACCCGTCGAGTCCATGCCGGCAAAATGAAATTCGTTTTGAACTGCGTCTTGCTGTACGTTGATGGCGAAGCGGATGCTGGGATGGTAGAAGATAACGTTTCTCCCTTGCCCTTTGACCTTGACGTCAGTCTGCGCATACGCCAGACCAACCGGCGCACAGTCGCACTGCTCCTGACCACCCTTGAGGGCAAATTTGTCGCCCCAACGCTTGGCAATGATCTTATTCGCCTCTTCTAAAAGATCAGGCATGTCACATTCGAAATGTCCCCCCTGCAAGACCATCATGTTGGCGGAGACGCCCGCGTTGCCCACCGGACGGCACTTTAATTCCATGGACTCTACGCGCAGGGCGACCGGGTTGCCATCGTTGTCGTCGCCACCAACGGTTACATGCCAGATAGCCAGAACGCGGCCATTTTGTGCAGTTAAGTCGAGCTTCCACATGGCCCAGCTTGGTTCAACACCGTTCGCAGCAGCCGATCGCGCCGAAAAGAGCAGCGTGAACGCTGTAAATCCAAAAGCAACCCCCATCATCAAGATTCGCGCATGTTCCATAATCATCTCCCTTTTGTTAAAATCACCGCGGTTACGTCACGACCGATTCATCAAAGGCCCACAATGCAACTGGCACGTCGACTAAACGTTACGTTTCCCTAGGGCCGCCTGTAGCCTAACACAAAGTCGGCGCAAAGAAATCTCACTTTTCGCTGGATTTGTCTCACACGCCGCCCAAACTTATGGCAACATCACAGACAGCCACCTTCGACAAGCAACTCAAACAGGCGCTCAAACACTACGCGGATCCCGAACGTCTTGCCAAAGAATCAGTCCTGGCCACCGCCTACTTCCTGGGGCACGCAGGATCGACGAACAGTGAAGCGACCTGGGGCGTGCTGCTGCGCCAGCTTCTATTGCGTGCCGGCCACTCGCTGTGGGGAGAGACAGCGCCCCAGAGCCGGGCCGAAGTTGAGGCAGCTTGGCAGGAATTGCTGGCCGCGCCCGGCAGCCCGCGCTATCACTATCTTGTTCTGGAACTGCGCTACTTTCAGGAATTCTTCCGCCCCCGCTCGCTGCAGCAGATCTGGCAGGAGTTCTTGCAACAGTCACGCGCCGAGTTCTATCGCGATGTTGACCGTGCGGTGGAAGCGCTGGCCGAAGCGCTGCTGACGCTGCTGCAGCCGGGCGCACGCCTGGAGCCACTGCCCAGCACTGAGCCTCTGCTCGGTCGCGAGGCCTTGCTGGAGCGCACCCGCGTGGCGCTCAATGCGGGGCAGAGCGTGGCATTCCGCGGGGCCAGCGGCGCTGGCAAGTCGAGTCTGGCCGCGCAGATTGCGGCCAGATGGGCGACGCCGGCAGTCTTCTGGTACACGGTACGCCCCGAGCTGAGCGACAGGCTCTATCCTCTGCTCTATGCCCTGGGCGCGTTCTTTCATCGCCATGGGGTCAGTTCACTGTGGCGCGCATTGGCGGCAAATCAAGGGCGCCTGGATGACGTTGCGCTCCTCATTACCCTGGCCCGGCGCGATCTGGCGGCGTTGCGCGATCAGGAACCGCTCTTTGTATTTGACGAAGTCGATCTCTGGCCCCCAGGCGAGAGCGATACGCTGCGCATCAAGCAGTTCTTGGCCGCGCTGCAGGAGGGCGCGCCTACGCTCTTCGTGGGGCAGCAGGTGGACGTGCCGGCGGCTCATCATCTTACCGTTGACGCCCTGACCGTTGGCACAACCGGTGCGCTCCTCAGCGAGAATGGCCTCCAGTTCGGTCTGGCCGAAGTCGAGCGCCTGCACAGGGAGACGGGCGGCAATCCCCGTTTGCTCTGGCTCTGCATCAATCTGCTCAAAGAGGGCGAGTCGCTGGCCAACATTCTTGCGGCGGAGACTGAGCACACGCAACCCTTTGAAATCTACCTCAACCTGCTCTGGCAGCGGCTGGACGGCCCAGAACGCCGGCTCCTCCACGCGCTCTCAGTCTATCCGGCGTACGCGCCGCGCGATCCCTGGCCCGCTCCCATACTGACTCAGCTCCATGCTCGTCATCTCGTCAGCTATGACCAGGCCGGCGGCGTGGCGCTGCTCCCCGGCGTGCGCACAGCCATGCTGGGCACCCTCTCCGCCGAGCAGCGCGAAGAGCTCCACCGTCAGGCCGGCGGACTCTATGCTGCCGCGCGCCGACTACACATTGGCTGCCTATCACTTTCATCATGGCGCCGCGCCCGACATTGCGGTGCGGCTCTGGTATCCCCAACGCCGGCAAGAGATCGCCCGCGGCCAGGCCGCAACGGCGGAGGAAATCTTCCACAACATCTCGATGGATCGTCTCCAGAAGAAGGAGCGGCAGACGCTCACGATCATCCGCGCCGAGCTCCACCAGTTGACCGGAAATCTGGCGGCCGGATTGGACGCGCTCGGCGCTCTGGAGGGTGAGGACGAAGCGGACGATTTGTTGTTACAGGCCCAGCGGCTGGAGGGCGACTTTCTGGATGCCCTGGGCGCGCCGGAGCAGGCGCTCAGCGCCTATGCAGATGGGCTGGCCAGCTTGGCCCGGCTTCAGCAACAGGCCGTTGATCTGCATGTGCGACGCAGCATGGTGAACGTTCGTCAACGCCAGCTGGGCGATGCCTGGCAGGCCGCGCAACAGGCACGCTATCAGGCCGAGCAACTCCAAGGATTGATCTGTGAGGAGCAGGGTGACCTGACGGCGGCAGAACGCTACTATCGCATGGCGCTCGAGATCGCAACCGTGATCGACGATGCCCGGGGTCTGGCCGAAACCAACCGCTCCCTCTGCAACATCTATGGTCGACGGGGTGAGGGCGAACGGGCCGCAAGCCATGCCGCGGCCGCAATTGCTCACTACGAAAGCATGGGCGATCTGGTCCATGTGGCGTTGGTTCAAAGCAACCTCGCGGCCGCCTATTTGGATGCCGGTGAGTTTGAACAGGTGGTCGCGGTAGGCACGCCGGCCTTCGATTTCTTTCGCCAGCATGGCTACGCGCACCGTCTGGCCGGTACAGCGTGCAATCTGGCCGAGGCGCATTATGAGCTGGGCGATCTGGATGCGGCGCAGGCGCTGGCAGAATTGGCGCTGCGCCAGGAAGAACCGCTGGCCGCCCCTTATGCGCGCTACACGCAGGCGTTGGTGGCCTACGCGCGACAACAGACTGAGGCGGCGCTGCAACTGCTAACGGAGTGTTGCAACATCGCGCAGGCAAACGAGGACATCTTTATCGAAGCCTATGCCTGGTCGAAGCGGGCCGAGTTGCTGGCCGCCGTCGATCGCGCGGCGACCGAGCGGGTCGAAGCCGCCCAGCACGCAATGAGTCTCTTCCAGCGCTTGGGCATGGAGGCAATGGCTACTGAGGCTGAGCAGTGGGCCTGAGGGGCCCATCGACGTACTGTCGGACTATTGTCCGAACGCTTCCAACGTCACATCCGCCACCAGCGGTCGATGATCCGACGCCTCCGCGCCTGGCGCTTCCTGCCAAAGCTCGACGTGGCGCACGTGGGGGGCCAGCGACTGGCTGGCGAAGATGTAGTCGATGCGGATCGGTTCACCCTCATCGATGTAGCTCTGTTGACCGGGCGCGCCATGGGCGCGATAGAGGTCGACGTAGCCGGCTTTCTCCATTTGCGCCACCACGCGCGGTCCCTCCTCGCCGCCGGACAGGCTGTTGCCCCGATGATAGCTGCGCCCAACCAGCGCCTCTTCGCGCCCGTTGAAATCCCACACGCTGACGGCATTAAAATCACCCATGACGACATGGGGTCGGTTGCGGTCGCGCCCGGTCCAGGTACGCAGGGTACGCAGCTGTATGAGCCGCGTCTCCTCGGCACTGTAATCCAGATGGGTGACATAGACAGTGAAGGTGTCGCCCGTGGGCAGCAGAATACGCCCTTCAAGCAGGCCGCGCTGCTCCAATCCGGTGAGTTGCGCTGCACGAGCCGGCTCTTTGGGTGTCAGATGGTGGGCCGCGCTGGCAATGATGGGCCAGCGGCTAAGGAGTGCATTGCCGAACGCATCGGCGGGCAGCTCGTCCTGGGCCGGCCAACGCAGGCAGGGGCCAAAGACAAAATGGAAACCCAGCCGCGCCGCCAGCGTTTCCAGCGCGGGTCGATCTGAGCCGTCCACGACGCGCGGGTAGTAGACTTCATTGAGGCCGACGATATCGGGATTGATCGCCTCAATCACCCGGCCAACTGCTTCTAGATTCGGCGCACCGTCTGCCGTGCGCCAGCCATGAATGTTGTAGGTCATCAAACGCATGGGCGTGATTGTACATGGGGCCGGGAAACGCTGTCAATGATTCAATCAAGTAAGCGGCGGGCGACGTTTAGAGTCATCCCGCCGGTCTGGTAGAATAGCACTATGGCCACGCACATTCTCACGGTTGATGACGATGCTCTCATGCGGCGCAGCCTGACCTTCTTGTTGGAACAGGCCGGCTATCGCGTGACCTCGGCCGGTTCGGCCGAAGACGCATTGGCTGCAGTCGCTGCTGAAGCGCCCGATCTGGTATTGCTGGACATCGGTCTCCCCGGCATGGATGGCCTGGATGGATTGCGTCATCTGCAGGCGGAGACCACGGCACCGGTCATCTTCGTTACGGCCCGTCGCCGCGAGCTGGAACAGGTGCTCGGGCTGGAGCTGGGCGCCGACGATTACATCACCAAGCCTTTTGACAGCGACGTGCTCCTGGCGCGTATTCGTGCGGTCCTGCGCCGCTATCAGCGCGGTCAAGACGAGACGCCTGCTGCTGACGCGACCCTACGCGTCGGCGATCTGATGATCGATCCCAAAGCCCACACGACCATGATCGCCGGCCGTGCTATCGAGCTGTCGCCACGCGAGTTTGATCTTCTTCATACGCTGGCCCAGTCAGCCGGTCAGGTGCTGACCACCGACGAACTGCTTGCTTGCGTGTGGGGGGAAGAATTCGTGGGCGAGCCGCAGGTGGTCTACGTGCACATGCGCCGCTTGCGCGAAAAAATCGAGGCGGACCCTGCACACCCCCAACGTGTGGTGACCGTACGCGGGGTGGGGTACAAGTACACGAAATATGAAGCGAACTGACAGGCTATCCGCCAACACAACGCTCGCTCTAGCCGGAAACCGCAAGCTATGCACAGCCTTCGCAGCCGCCTGATTCTCAGCCATGTCCTGCCCGTCCTGATCGTGATTCCACTGATCGGACTGGCACTCTACTGGGTACTGCTGACCCAGAGCAACTTGGGCAATGTGGAAGCGGCGATTGAGGAACAAACCGCGCTGCTGACTGAGCAGGCGGAGCTGTTGGCCACGGCTGCCGGCAGCGTCGAGGAGATCTGGGCGGACGAAGAATTTGCCCAGAGTTTTATCACCGGCATTGATCTGGAGCTGACCACGGTCTCTTTTTATGACACGACCGGCAGGCTGCTGGCAACGGATGCCGCCAGCCAAGAATCGCTCAACAGCCTGCTTGACAGCAGCGAGGTCTCTTCCGTGCTCTCAGGACAACGGCGGATCAAGCTGAGCGTGCGCGATCCCTCGGCACAGGTAGCCGATGCCTTTTTGCCAGTCTTCGACGTTGACAATCGACTGACCGGCGCGCTGCGCCTGAGCCGTGACCTGGCCGATGTACAGCAGCGCTTCCGCAACCTGACTTGGGTGCTGGTAGGCGCAACCGGCTTGCTGCTCGCCCTGGGCGTGGGCACAGGACTCTGGCTAGCCCTGCGTCTGGAGCGCTCCCTCACGCAAGTGACAACATCAATCTATGACATTGCCGTTGGGCAGCCGCCCGCAACGCTGCCCAGCCAAGACATCGAAGAGATCAATACGCTCTACGCTGCCGTCAACACGCTGGTCGATCGATTGGACAGCCTGGAAGCAGCGCGCAAACGACTGTTGGCCAATTTGGTGCATGAATTGGGCCGTCCACTGGGCTCGATCCGCGCTGCAATCCAGGCGCTGCAGCAGGGCGCGGCTGCCGATCCGGCGCTGCGCGACGAACTCCTCAGTGGCGTCGACCATCAAATTGAGCGCATGGAGCCGCTGCTTGAGGAACTGACACTGCTCCATGGCCAGGTGTTGGGGTCGCTGGAACTCCACCGCGAGCTGACGGCGCCGACCCCTTGGCTTCAAGAGCTCTCCGCGCTCTGGCGCGAAGCCGCGCGCCAGCAGGGGCTTGCTTGGCGGGCCGATATTCCCCTCAACTTGCCGGCCGTTTCCATGGATGCCGACCAAATGAGCCGGGTAGTGGGCAACCTGCTCAGCAACGCCATCAAGTTCACCCCCGCCGGCGGCGAGATTACGCTGTCTGCGGGCAGCAACGCCGATACCGACCCGCCCACCTTCTGGATCCGCGTGGGCGACAATGGACCAGGCATCGATCCGGCCGATCAGCCCCATATTTTCGAACCGTTCAAGCGGGGCGAAGCCACACGCCGCTTCCCTCAAGGTATGGGTCTCGGCCTGGCCATCACCCGCGATATCGTCCAGGCCCACGGCGGCGAAATCACCCTCACCAGCCAACCCGGCGCCGGCGCAGAATTCGTCATCACGATCCCCACTACATAAGAAAAATCGGTTGAGCACGGAAAATGCGAGGAAGTCAGAGACTCGTTGCGGCAGAATTCAGCAAGTCTCAACATTGCTTCATATAATGGCCGGCAAATTGCTGCCCAGAGGACCTGCCATTCTGAGGCGTGACAAAAGCCCCTCCCTACTCCCAATCCGCAAGCGTGCAATCCGCACTCCCCAATCCGCGATCCACATTCGCCTGTTAGCTTCCCGTAAGGTTGCCGGTAGCTAATCTTAAAGTCAGGATTTGATCTCCTCTGTTAAGGTGGGACCAACCGTGATTTTCAGCGGTCCAGAACCGAGAGCATAGTGGCGCGTATCGCGTCAGCCGACGCGTACGATACTGACGCGCAAGATAGAGGAGAGAACACCAATGGCATTCAGTTTTCAGCAGATGACCCGTCCGGCAACCCAGCCTGCGGCGCAGCCGATGCCCGCCAATGGCAACCAGCCCGTGGGCCTGCATGAGGTACATGCGCTAAACAGCCGCATTCAGGAAGAGGCGGGTTTCGTCCAGGAGTTGCTGGACGAGATCAACAAGGTAATGGTCGGACAGCCGCGGCTGGTGGAGCGGGTGTTGATTGCGCTGCTGGCCGACGGCCACATTTTGCTGGAAGGCGTACCCGGTCTGGCCAAGACGTTGCTGATCAAGACAACGTCCCAAGCGGTCCAGGCCGATTTTTCCCGCATCCAGTTCACGCCCGATCTCTTGCCCGCCGACTTGATCGGTACCCAGATCTATAATCCGTCCAACGGCACGTTTACCGTCCACCAGGGGCCGCTCTTCGCCAACCTGATTCTGGCCGATGAGATCAATCGTGCACCGGCAAAGGTGCAGAGCGCACTGCTCGAAGCCATGCAGGAACGGCAGATCACCATCGGCGACACAACCCACCGCATGGAAGATCTCTTCCTCGTCCTGGCTACGCAGAATCCTATCGAGCAGGAAGGCACCTATCCCCTGCCCGAAGCTCAGGTCGACCGCTTTATGATGAAGGTGCTGGTTGATTACCCGAGCGAAGCGGAAGAGCGGGTGATCCTCGACCGCATGACGGGCGCGCCGCTCCCCGCGGTGCAGCCGGTCCTTACGCCGGAGCGGTTGCTGGCGGCACGTGAAATGGTGCGTGCAATCTACGTCGACGAGAAGATCAAGGATTACGTGCTCGATCTCGTCATCACGACCCGCCGGCCGGCTGAGCACGGTCTGACCGACCTGGCGCCGCTGATTTCGTTTGGTGCATCACCCCGCGCCGGCATCGCCATGATCGAGGCCGCACGCGCCTATGCCTTCATGCAGGGTCGCGGGTTCGTGACGCCCGACGACATCAAGCAGATCGCACCCGATGTCCTGCGCCATCGTGTCCTCATCAGCTACGAGGCCGAGGCCGAAGGCATCACCAGCGACATGATCGTGCGCCGGATTTTGGACTTTACGCAGGTTCCGTAGGGCAGATGCCGCCAAAGGATTGATCTATGCTGACCAACGAACTGATGGCCAAGGTACGCCGCATTGAATTACGCACGCGTCGCCTCGCCAATGATAACTTTGCCGGCGAATACCATTCCGTCTTCAAAGGTCGGGGCATCGAGTTTGACGAAGTGCGCCCCTACCAGCCCGGTGACGAAGTGCGCACCATCGACTGGAACGTAACCGCGCGCATGAATCAGCCCTACATCAAGCGCTACGTTGAAGCACGCGAGTTGACCGTAATGCTGGTGGTAGACGCCAGCGCATCGGGCAACTTTGGCTCGGTCGATCACTTTAAGCGCGAGGTCGCGGCAGAGATCGCGGCCGTGCTGGCGATTGCCGCCACCAACAACAACGACAAAGTCGGCCTGCTCATGTTTACCGACGGCGTGGAGCTCTTCATTCCGCCGCGTAAGGGTCGCGGCCACGTGCTGCGCATCGTGCGCGAGGTCTTGGCTTTCGAGCCGAAGCACAATGGTACCGACATCGGTCACGCGTTGGACACGGTCAATCGGCTGGTCAAACGTCGGGGCATCGTCTTCTTGATCTCTGACTTCATGGCCGAGCCGAGCGACTATAGCAAGGCGCTCTATCTCGCCAACCGGCGCCATGACGTGATCGCCGTCGACATGCACGATCCGCTGGAGCTGAATATCGGCGATGTGGGTCTCATGATTATGGAAGACGCCGAGACGGGTGAAGTCATTTGGGTTGATACGCGCGACCCCCGCTGGCGCCAATCGTTTGCCGCCGGCGTTGAGCAACAGACGGGCGCCAAGCTACACGTCTTCCGCAAGGCCGGTGTCGATCGCATTGCAGTCAATACCGAACAGGATTACGTGGACTCGCTGACCCAATTTTTCCATAGCCGTGAACGCCGTCAACGCATTCACCATTGATTCAGTCGGCAAAGTCCTGCGTAAAGAGAGGTAGGAGAGTAGAAATGATGCAGAAAACGCGCCGCTGGCGCTTAGCGGCCTTCGTTGCAGCCGCGGTGCTGACTGTAACCATGCTGGGGATCCGCCCCGCAAGCGTTGTCCTGGCCCAAGATGATCCGGCCACGAGTGTGCTGCCCAACGCAACAGGCGTCACTGTGCAGTGGGTAACAACCCAAGCGGCAAGCCCAGAAATTACTGTCGGCGACCCCTTGGCGTTGACGCTGACGGTGACCCATCCGGCCGGCACGCAGGCGCTGCTGCCCACGCTGGACGCGACGACGTGGGGTGATTTTGAGCTGCGCAGCCAGTCGCCCGTGGCGGTAACGGAAAACGCCGACGGCTCGCTTACAACAGCACAGACGCTCGAGGTCACCCTTTTTGCGCCGGGCCTGTACGCCACGCCGCCGTTGGGAATCACGCTTAGCGATGGCGACGGCAATCTGACTCAGGCCATTGCCGAGCCAGTCGACGTGACAGTCGCGTCCGTTCTTAGCGACGGCCAGAGCGAGCTGGTCGACATCAAGGGGCAGGCGGCGCTGCCGCTGCCGGCCAATTACCTGCCGATCGCGGGCGGAATCGCCCTCCTGTTGGGTGCTGGCGCCCTGGGGTGGCTGCTCTACCGCCGATTTAGTCGATCGATAGGGATGGGCACGCCGTTGCAGCGTGCGCTGGCCGAGCTGACCCAGATCGAGCAGCTGGATTACCCAAGTCTGGGCAATTTCAAGCTCCACTATATGCTGACGACGGAAACGCTGCGTCGCTACGTGGAAGCTGTCTATCACGTACCGGCGCTCGATATGACGACCGACGAACTCAAACAAGCCCTGACACGGACGCCCATCGGCGCACAGCACGCAGAGGAGATGATCGACCTGCTGGCGGACGCTGATCTGGTCAAATTTGCCAAGCTAACGCCCAGCGAAGATGCGGCGTACGAGCTGACAGCCGAGGTACGGACGCTGATTAACGCGCTGGCGACTGAAGCCGCTGAACAGGCGGCCGCTGCGGAGATCGCGGCCAAGCAGACGCCTGCGGCCATCCATCCGGCGACCAACGGCGCTTAAGGAATCAACTGATGAATTTTCAATTTGCATCGCCATTCATGCTCATCTTGCTGGCTGCGTTACCCCTCATCTGGTGGTGGACGCACCGCCAGAACAATGGCATGAAGCCGGCCACGGTACGCTTTTCATCGATCGCGGCCGCGCGCAGCGGCCACCGTTCTTGGCGCATGACGCTGCGCCCGCTGCTGCCCATCTTGCGCCTGCTGGCGGTGGCCGCCATCATCATCGGACTGGCTCGGCCACAATTGGTCCAGGCACGCGAGGTGATTCACGGGGAAGGCGTTGACATCGCCCTGGCGCTGGACATCTCCGGCTCCATGGCCTCGCTGGACTTTCAGCCGCTCAACCGGCTGGAGACGGCCAAAGATGTGATCGACGAATTCGTCAGCGAACGGGTCTACGATCAAATCGGACTGGTCGTCTTTGCCGGCAACGCCTTCAACCAGAGTCCGCCCACGGTTGACCACAACGTGCTGCGGCGCATGCTTGACCAGGCGCAGCTGGCGACTGATCTGGGTATCGAAGATGGCACTGCGCTAGGCATGGGTCTGGCCAACGCCGCCAGCATGCTCAAGGATTCGGCTGCCACGTCCAAGGTCGTCATTCTGCTGACGGACGGTGTCAACAATGCCGGTCAAATCGACCCGCTGACGGCCGCCGACGCAGCCGCCAAGTTGGGCATCAAAGTCTATACCGTGGGCATGGGACGCACGGGTGAAGTGCCCGTCCCGATCGTTGACGCCTTCGGCCGTGAGCGAGTCGTCATGCAGCCGAGCACGCTGGATGAAGCGACGCTCCAGGCCATCGCCGAGACCACGGGCGGTCGCTACTATCGCGCTGAGGACACCCAGGCGCTGCGCCAGATCTACGCCGAAATCAACGAGTTGGAAACGTCCAAGATTGAGATCGAGACGTACGCCAGCTATCGCGAACTGCTTGGCTGGGCGCTGATTCCAGGGTTGCTATTGTTGCTGAGCGAGACGCTGCTGCGGCAGACGGTCTTGCGCACGATTCCCTAACCTGGTCCAAAGCCTAGGCAATTCTGACACCGCTCATCAGGAGTATTTTCAATGACTTTTGCAAATCCAACCTTTCTTTATCTCGCAGTGGGCGCGTTGCCGCTCCTGATCGCGCTCTTCTGGTGGGCCAGCCGGCGCCGTAGAGTCGCACTGGCCAAGCTCGGCAACCCGACGCTGATCGCCAGGCTGACGGCAGGCGTCAACTGGCAAGGACGGCGCTGGCAAAATGGCCTGCTGATCAGCGCCATCGTACTCTCACTCTTCGCCCTGGCGCGCCCCCAGTGGGGAGAAGATGTTCAAGAAGTAGAGCGCAGGGGGGTACAGGTCATGGTGGCGCTGGACGTCTCGCAGAGCATGCTGGCCGAAGATATCAAGCCCAACCGCCTGGAACGAGCCAAGTTGGAGATTGCCGACCTCATGAGCAAACTCGGTGGCGACGAAATCGGTCTCGTCCTCTTTTCCGGCGCCAGCTTCATCCAGTTTCCGCTGACGTCCGATTACGGCACGGCCCGCTCCTTTCTCGACGGCGCCCGCCCCGAGGTCATCTCGCGACCGGGCACGGATATTGGCGATGCGGTACGCACGGCCATGAGCGGCTTTGACGACAAGAGCAGTGCGCAGCGAGTCATCGTCCTGATCACGGACGGTGAAGACCATGAAGCGGGCGCGCTGGACGTGGTGCGCCAAGCGGCGGAAGAAGGAGTTATTTTCTACACCATCGGCTTCGGATCGACGGAGGGCGTGCCCATTCCCACATACGATGCCAACGGCAACCAGGTCGGCTTCAAGCAGGATCGCGCCGGGCAGACGGTCTTGTCGCGGCTGGATGAAACGACGCTGCGCGAGATCGCGACGATTGGCAACGGGCGCTATTTCCCAGCCACCGCCGCCGGCAGCGAGCTGGATGCCCTTGTACAAGACTTGAGCCGCCTGCAGCAGGGTGAAATCGGCAGCCAGATGGAAGTGCGCCGCATTGAACGCTTCCAGATTTTCTTGGCGCTGGCGCTGCTGGCATTGATCGCTGCAACGCTGATCCCGGATCGCGTGCGGCGACCGCAGCTGGCGGGCGCATAAGGAAGCGGAGACGACAACATGAAACGACTACTGCCACCACTCTTTGCACTGCTACTCTTGACGGCCTGCGGCGGCGCAAAGACCGAAAAAATGATCGAAAGCGGCAACCAGGCCTTTGCCGACGAGGCGTACGAGACGGCCCTGGAGGCCTACGTCCAGGCCGCTGCCGCCGAGCCGGAGTTGGCCGAGCCGCTCTACAACGCCGCCAATGTCCACTATCGGCAGGGAGCGTTTGATCAGGCGGGCGAAACCATGGCGGTTGCCCTGAGCCGCGCCGACGAAACGTTGAGCGCCGCTGCACAATTCAACCTGGGCAACAGCCGCTTTCAGACTGAACAGTATGCTGAAGCCGCCGCCGCCTTCAAGGATGCACTGCGCCTCAACCCCGACGATCTTGAGGCCAAGGTCAATCTCGAACTGACGCTACAGAAGCTCCAGCAGCAGGAGCAACAAGAGCAGGAGCAGGAAAACGAGAACCAGGAGCAGCAAGAGCAGGGTTCCGAGGGGGATCAGTCGCAAGAGTCTGAGCAGCAAGACCAGGACGGTGAGTCCAGCGAAGAACAGCAAGAACAAAGCGAACCGAGCGAGGGTGACGAACAATCACCGGAGCAGGACAGTGGTGAGCAGAATCAGGACAGCCAGTCTGAGGAGCAAAACCAGGAACAAGGCGACCAAGGTCAAGATGAGCAGCAGAACCAAGACGGTCAGTCTGGCGAGAAGCAGGAAGAAGAGAGTCAATCTGGCCAATCTGACGAAGAACGCCAGGAAGACGGGAATGGTGAGTCGGCTGACCCGGCTGAAGCGCAGCAGCCCGAAGAGGGCGAGCAGCAAGATGAGCAAGCCGACGCCGGCCAGGAGGCTGAACCACAGGCCGAGCCTGAAGCAGGTCAGGGCGGCGCCGGGCAGCCCGGAGAAGAGACCGATCAGCCGCCGACAGCCGCCGGCGCCATGGCAGGCGATGTCGAGGGTCTGACCGAAGAGCAGGCGCGCCAGTTGCTGATCGCTGCCGGCCAGGGCACCCAGACGCTGCAGGAGACGCTGCAGCAGATGTACGCCTTTCCCTATGCTGACGTGGAGCAGGATTGGTGAGTGAGGATTCGGATTTTGGATTGCGGATTGTGGAATTCGGATTGCACGCTTGAGAGACAAAGTTCAACAGATGTTCGGGCCGGGATGCAGCTGCGGTCGCAGTCTTGAAATGAGAGAAATAGAGCATGAAACAAGTACGCAAGGGACTTACAATCACATTTTTGATGCTGGCGCTGATGGCGGTTACGCTGGTGGGAACATCGGCCCAGAGTCCGCTTTCGGCAACGGTGGACCGCACGACGCTGACCACGGATGACAGCCTGACGCTGACGGTCGTCGTCAGCAGCGATGGGCGCAGCGCGCCTCGGCCGCAGCTGCCGGATCTGGACGGCTTTACCGTCCTTGGTAGTAGCACTTCATCGCAGATGAGCGTCATCAACGGTGCGGTGAGCAGCAGTGTGGCCTATAGCTATAGGCTCCAACCCTATGCGACGGGGACACTGGCCATCGCGCCAATCACCGCGACGATTGGCGGCCAGCTTGCCAGCACGGAGCCGATTACCGTCGAGGTAAGCCAGGGCAATGGCACCCCCACCCAGGCACCGGGCAGCGGAGCGCAGGGACTGGACGCGCCCAGCCAACTCGGCAACCAGGCGCTCTTTG
The DNA here is from genome assembly GCA_963749845.1 of uncultured Chloroflexia bacterium. Lineage (GTDB taxonomy): Bacteria > Chloroflexota > Anaerolineae > Caldilineales > Caldilineaceae > JAGRCP01. The sequence goes on from CAVVOJ010000001.1 coordinate 174,368, forward strand.
TCGAGGCAAGCGTAGACAATCCGGAACCCTACGTAGGGGAGCAGATCACCTATACCTTCCGCTTCTATGAGGCGGCCGACTCGATGCGTGTCTCCAGTCTCTTCATGGATCAACCGGGCTACAACCCGCCGGCCCTGACTGGCTTCTGGAGCGAGGGCGAGATCGAAAATGAAGCCTATCGCGTCTCCCACAACGGGCGCATCTATACGGTGACGGAACTACGGTCCCAGCTTTTCCCCACGGCAGCAGGCGACATGACCGTCGGCCCGGCCCAGTTGACCATTCCCGGCTTCGGGTTTCAGCGTGGCGGCGTACTGCAGTCGGAACCAGTGACGTTGACCGTCCAACCGCTGCCTGCGGGTGCGCCGCCCAGCTTCACGGGCGCAGTCGGACAGTTTGACCTGCGCGCAGAACTGGACACACAGCAAACCCAGCTAGATGAACCGATCATGGCCACCGTGACGATTGCCGGCTGGGGCAATGTTGGCACGGCGGGCGACCCTGCTTGGCCCGAGGCTGACGGCTGGCGCACCTTTACCGGCGACGCCCAGGTTGAGACGGTGATCCAGGATGGCCGCGTAGGCGGCACGCGAATCTATGAGCACACGCTCATCCCAACCCAGGCCGGTGACTTGCGCGTGCCCGCCTTGGAATACACGTATTTCGATCCGACGACGGAGGAATATCGTACGATTTCAACCGAAAGCTATGCGGTAGCCGTTGCGCCCGGCCCCAATGGCGAGATGACGTCGGCCGTTGCTGCGGTGGTAAATGAGGGGAATTCCGCAACCGACGAAACGACAGCGATGCTACAACCCATGGCACTGCCTGCCACCTTGTCCATGTCCCAGGCGCCGATGACGAGTCAACCCTGGTACTGGGGATTGTGGGCATTGCCCATGGCCACGCTAGCCAGCGGTCTGGCCTTTCGACAGCGCCAAGCCTATCAGGTACGCAATGCCGATGCCATCCGGCGTTCTAAGGCGCATAAGGAGGCCAAGCGTACCCTGGCTAAGCTGTCCGACGGGAACGACAGTATTGCAACCGCCCAGGCAGGGTACATTCTGACCGACTATCTCTCTGTTAAACTGGGGCAATCAGTGAGTGGCAGCACCGCCGACGACCTGGCCGCAACCCTGCGTGCCCGCGGCGTCGACCCGGCACTGAGCGCAGAGGTCCAGCGCTTTCTGACCGCCATGGAGGCCAGCCGCTACTGTCCGGCTGCGACGCCCGCAACCGTCGATTTGCGCACCGAAGTAGGACTGTTGATCAATCAGCTCGACGCCAGTTTGTAACGTGTCACTAACCATTTTCAGGAAGAAATCATGATGAACCGCCTAACCAAAACACTTCTTGCACTGGTGTTGATCGCCACGCTCCTGACCGGTGTCGGCCGCTTGCTATGGGCCATGCCCGACCAATCGGATGTCGAACGCAGCACAGCCACAGCAACTCAGGCTGCGTCTCAGCTCTATGCTCAAGGAGAATACGCCCTGGCCGCGCAGGCCTATAGTCAATTGATCGACCAGGGCTATGGCGATGTGGCGCTCTTTTTCAACCGGGGTCTGGCCTATCATCAGGCCGGCGAGACGGCCAAAGCGGTCGCGAGTCTGCGCGAGGCGGCCGCACGGGCCCCGCGCAATGAGCAGATCCGCGCTGCGCTGGCCGAAATCGAAGCTGCCGCCCCACCGGCACTCAACGCGGCGACGGCGACCGAAGTCAGCCCGTTCGCGATGGCCACGCGCTGGCTCACCGCCGACGAACTGGCCATCTTGGCGCTTGCATTCTGGATGATCATCGCGACGCTGCTGCTGACAGCAATCTTGCGTCGGCAGCCAGTGGGAACAAAAGAGCAGCACTAGGTCGTTCAAACGAGAGCCAAACATGTGAGTTTCATTAGAGGAACATCAACCTTGTATCCTCTCTTACACCGATTGATCGTCCTGACGCGTAAAGTTTGACGAGCTATGCCATGCATCAATACGCTGGCAGTTGAATTTGTATGTTTCCATGAGGAAGAGAACCGTGAAAAGACCGCTTCAAGCACTTTTAGCAATCGTTGCCTTACTGATTTTGATGACTGGCTCCTTTGGGGCCGGCACGCTATTTGGAACAAGCGCCTTAAGCGCCCAATCCAGCTGGAACCTGCCGACCATTACATCGCCGGAAGAAGCGCCCGAAGAGTTTGACGTCTTCTGGCAGGCGTGGAGCATCGTCCAGGATCGCTTTGTCGACCAGGCAGTGCTTGACGACACAGATCTAACCTATGGCGCGATCGAGGGCATGCTCAACGCGCTAGGCGACGAAGGACATACCGCATTCCTGACGCCCGAAGAGCTGGAATACCAGCGTAGCGACATCTCCGGCAAATTCAGCGGCATCGGGGCCAGCATCAGCGTACAGGACGGGTTGCCCGTCATTGTCTCACCCTTCGATGGCTCTCCGGCCGATCAAGCCGGCATCAAGCCAGGCGACCTGATCACTGCGGTCGATGGCGTTGATACGAGCGGGCGCGACCTGAACGACATCATTGATGAGATCCGGGGACCGGAAGGCACCGAAGTGACGTTGAGCGTTCTGCGGCTGGATGGCGAAGATACCGACTCGTACGAGATTCCCATTACCCGTGGCAATATCGACATTCCCGCCACCGACTGGGCCATGATTCCGGGCACGGACGTTGCCCTGATTCGCTTGAGCCAGTTCAACGCCAACGCAACCGACCACCTGCGTGAGGCGGTTCGTGAAGCCGAGGCGGCTGGAGCTGAGTCACTGGTGCTAGACCTGCGCAACAATCCTGGCGGCTTGCTCGATCAGGCCATCCGCGTCACGAGTCAGTTCCTGGAAGACGGCAACGTGCTGCAGGAGGCTGATGCCGAAGGCAACGTGCGGGCCTATCCCGTACGCCGGGGCGGCATCGCCACGGAGATTCCCATGGCAGTGCTGATCAACGCGGGGTCGGCCAGCTCGGCCGAGATCCTGGCCGGCGCGCTGCAAGATTATGACCGGGCGGAACTAATCGGCGAGACGACCTTCGGCACCGGCACCGTGCTGGAGCCCTTCGTGCTGGCAGATGGCTCGGCCCTCATGTTGGGCACGCGCCAGTGGCTTACCGCCGAAGGCCGCACGATTCGCAAGCAGGGTGTTGCCCCGGACGAGGAAGTCATCGTCTCGGTCGGGACTGATCTGCTAACGGCAAACGAGTTGGAAGAGATGACGGCAGAAGAGGTCCTCGCCAGCGAAGACGTCCAGTTGCTCAAGGCGCTGGAACTGCTTGATGAGCTACCAGTCATTACCCAGTAGAGACGATGTAACCGAGTATCGTCAAGTATACAAAGGTCCGCCGGCTCATCGGCGGACCTTTTTGTTTTTCTCTTGCGCTGCCCAAGTTTCGAAGCACTCGTCATGTCACCGTAACGGATGATCATGCCTCTTCCCCTGACACTACCGGCGCAATTGCGCGAATGGCTGGAGGTTGCATAAATGAGTAAGGTCGTTTCTCACATGCCGAGACGAGCGAGGGTCTGTTCCGTGCTCTGAACGTAGCCGCCGCCGAAGTGACACACGTGGCTCAGCAACGGATAGAGCTGGTAGACGTAGATGCGTCGCTCCAAGAAGCCGGGCGCCAAGGGGCGCAACTCCTGATAGCGGCGCAGGAAGGAGTCGCCGAACGTGTGGAACAGGAAGATGTAGGCGAGTTCCACTTCGGGGTGACCGTAGTAGATGGCCGGGTCAAGAAAACCGGTGACCCGGCCATTCTCGGCCAACACGTTGGATGACCAGATATCGCCATGGAGCAGCGAGGGCCGGACCGGCTCGTCGATAAAGTCTCCCAGCCGCGCGGCAGAGCCGCTCAACGCGCTGCAATAATCCCACGGGCATGCGCGCCAACTCCACGCCCAAGCGGGCCAGATGCAACAGCCGCTGCTCGCCGAAAAAGTCAACCCAGGAGTCCGACCAGGGATTAGGTTGGGGCAGGGCCCCGATGAGCGTGTCCCGCTCCAAACCGGCAGCGGGCGCGTGAACCGCATGGAGCGCAGCCAGCAGTTCGGCTGCATGGGTTTCCGTGGTGGCATCAAAGCGACTGCTGCCCGCTACATATTCCATAATGAGCAGGTCGCGGCTGCAATGGCAGAGCGCGGGAACAGGCAGCGTGCTCTGTTCAGCCAGATAGCGCAACATGTAGCCCTCGATATCTAGCTGGGACTCTGGCCCTGGGTCGGCTTTGACGACGACGCGCATTCCGTCCGGCCACGTTGCGGCATAGACCTGGCCAATCATGCCGCCGTGGAGCGGAGCCAGGACCGGCGGCTCGCGGTCAAGAATGACGCCAATGCGCACAGCAAGTTTGTCTGTCACAATGTGGCATGCTTGATGTATGCGATCAACCGATCACCGTCCCCGAGCTTTCGATTTGTTCCCGATGGCGGGACAGGAAACGGGTGTCAATCGTCCGGCCGATGCGGGGCAGTTCAAGCTGGAGCGGCGTCTTGTCCGTGTCCCGCCCGCTCTCGCAGGCTTCGACAATCTGCGCCGTCAACATGCCCAGCACAGGCGCTGTTTTGAATGACGAGCCGCTCGTACCGATGCAGACGTAATAGCCCGGCAACTCCGTGCGATCAACGATAGGATACCAGTCGCGTACGGTCACGTCATAGAGATCAGCCACGCCACGCGGGCGCCCCATGGTCACGTCGGGAAAGCGCTTCATCAGCCGCATGACCTGGCGCTCTCGATAGGGTTGGGTAATGTCGCGCTCGAAGTCATCCGGATCGTCGACAAAGTCCAGCGGGTCGCACTGTGGATCCGTCGAGCCGACGATGATGTCACGCCCGCCTGACTCGGGTCGAAAATAGATGCCGCCGTCGAGATCGCCCACGATGGGCAGCGTGCGGTCGCCGCCGTCTTGCGCCATTGGATTGGCCAACGCATGTACTTCGCGGCGCAAGGGGCGCGTCTCCAGCGGCAGCTTGACGCCGGCCAGGTCGTTGATGACAGATGAGTGGGGCCCGCCGACGTTGACGACCACATCGACGGCCAGCGCGTCGCCCGCTGCCGTTTCCACCACAAAACGCGTATCATTTCCACTGCGGATCGCGGTCACGGTCTGGCCGAAACGGAATTCAACGCCGTCGCGCGCAGCGGCGCGACGCAAATTTTGCGCGGCCAGGGCCGGAAAGACCACGTACCCGCCGTCGGCTTCAAAGACCACACCGTCGAGTTGGCGCTCGCTCGCTTCGAAAAAAGTGGGGTCATCGACTGGTGTGGGCGGGAAAAAGGCCGACAGGTCCAAGAAAGGGAAACGCGCCCGGGCCTCTTCAGCCGTATAAATCGTCACGTCCACGCCGACCTCTTGCATGGCGGCCACCGTGCGACGAACCTCATCATCCAGTTGGGGCGGAATAAAGATCATGCCCGGACGTTCAAAGACAATCAGGTCGTCATCGATGGGACCGATGAAGTTGGACCAGTCATCCCAGATGTGCGCGCCTTCATGCGCCATGGCGATCATGCCCGGCTGCGAGTAGTAGCGGCGCACGATGCCACAGGAAGAGGCCGTGGAGCCGTGGCCGGCATCGCCGTTCTTGTCGATGACGGTCACGTCAAAACCGCGGCGCCGCAGTTCTAGCGCGACGGCGCACCCAATGACGCCGGCGCCGATAATGCAGACTTGCATGATCTTGCTTCCTTTCCATACCAGTAGATTGTCATAGTCAAAAGTATTGTACCCGAATCGACAGGGGGATGCACCTTGCAGCGCGGCAGAGCGCCCCCAACATGCGCGTGCGCGGACATGCCAATGGTGCAGCGCGTTCAGATCGCCAGATTGTGGACAGCTTGTCGGTAATCTGGGCAGTTTCTGTCGCGTCCTCGCAGCTACAATCCAATGACGCTACGTTTAGCAAGCTTTGCACCGACACAGGAGGGGTACTATGCAACGCACAATCACGCTATTGCTTGTGACCGTCTTGCTCTTCACGCTTTCGCCGATGATGAACGCCTCCGCCCAGGAAGGGGATACCATCGACGGCAGCCTGCTTGAGCAGATGACGGTAGAGGAGCAGCTCAGGTTCGAGACGGCGATGAAGGAGATGTTCTACGTACTCTACGAAGTGCAAGCCCGCCAGCTTGCCGAACAGGAGGATGCGCAGGGTGAGGAAGTATTTAGCATCTACCCGTTGACGCCTGAATTCAACGAGGAAGATCTGGCCATAGGCCCGCCTCCCGCCTACAAGATGGAAGAGGCAACGCTGCTCGTCTTCTAGCAGGTGGTGCAAAACCGTCTATACGCGATCGATCACGGGTGACGTGTCGGCAGTCGTGATCGATCGCTGCGCGTCATGGAACCATTGGTATGAACCGCGTTCGAGAATTTACTTGGCTGTCCAACTGCGGTAGCATGATTGTTTATGGCGTGCAGGCTGCCCTTTACGCATCACAGTCTGCCTCTTACGGAACCAATCATGTTACGCGCACCTGCACAACCTACGCAAGCTCTGGCCCAAAGCCGCATGGTCACTCATTCCCCCATCTTTTTCGGTTGGTTCGTCATGCTTGCCGGCAGTTTCGGTCTCATCATGACCAGTCCCGGCCAAACCTACGGCATCTCCGTCTTCATCGAACACTTTATCACCGACCTCGGCGTCAGTCGCTCGCTGGTCAGCACCTACTACGCCATCGGTACGCTGACCGGCGCGGCCATGCTGCCCTTTGTCGGGCGACGGATCGACCAGCAGGGGCCGCGGAGCGTGGTCGTGATGGTGGCTGTGCTCTTTGGCCTGGCCTGCATTTACATGGGACTCGTGACCAGCGGGCTCATGCTGCTGTTCGGCTTTACGCTGATCCGCATGTTGGGCCAGGGCAGTCTCTCACTGGTCAGCAACTACACGATCAACCAGTGGTGGATGCGCCGGCGGGGCATGGTGGTGGGCATTTCGGGCGTGCTCATGGCGCTGCTGGGCATGGGCGCTTTTCCCAATCTGCTCAACTGGTTGATCGGCCTGATCGGCTGGCGGCCAACCTACATGACCATGGGTCTGGTGCTCATATTTGTCATGGCGCCCGTGGGGTATCTCTTCTATCGCAGCCGCCCCGAACGTTATGGGCTGCTGCCAGATGGCGCGTTAACCAGAAACTCGGGGGGGCAGAGCCAGACCCAGGACTTTGTAGAAGAAGAGTGGACGTTGTCCGAAGCCCTCCACACGCCCGCCTTCTGGATCGTGGTGTCGGGGCTGGCCTCCATCTCTATGCTGGCCACCGGCCTGACCTTCCACATGGTGAGCATCTTCGATGACAGCCAGCTCTCGGCCGATGCTGCGGCCGCCGTCTTTCTGCCCATCTCCATGGTCTCGGCCGCGGTCAACCTGGGCAGCGGCATCCTGGTCGATCGCGTCCCGATCCGCTTTTTGCTCTCGACCGCGCTCTTCATTCAAGCCAGCGCGTTGATCATGGCGCAGTCGCTTTCCAGTGTGCCCATGGCCCTGGCCTACGGTGCGGCATTGGGCGTGCTTTTTGGCATGATGCGCACCCTGTCAACCGTGATCTGGCCGACCTACTACGGTCGTCGCTACCTGGGCAGCATCACTGGCGTGACGGCCACGATCACGGTTGCCGGCTCGGCGCTGGGGCCGCTGCCCATGGGCTTGGCGCGTGATGCGTTGGGCAGCTACGACCTCGCCCTCACGATCCTGGCAATCCTGCCGCTGACGCTCAGCATCGTTTCGCTCTTCATGAAGCGGCCGACCAAGGCAGACGCACCAGGATACAATAGTATGGAATAAAAGGGTCTACGCCGCCGCTACTCCATGGCCTCCGCCAACATGGTCGCGATCGGCCCGGCGCCAAGCGCTTGCTCCACTTCGACCAAGTCGTCACTACCAAAAAGGACAAGGCGATCGGTGAGAATCCAGCCCGGCACGCCGTCAGCAGTGAAGACAGCCACGTAGCGGTCATCTGCTGCGCGTCCGGTCACGGTGAGGGTTGCGCCCGCGCCCAAGCGCTCTAGCAGTTCCCCGTCGGGAGCAGCCAGCAGCGCGGCGCTGCTGCGTACGATAGCCAACGCGGTGGGCGGTCGCTCAGGCAGCCCGTTTCGTAGCTGCTCAAAGGCGGCCACCGTAGGCGCCGGGAGCTGGGGTCAATGCAGGCCGGCTGGGCACGGCCGGTTGCGGCTGTGGCGTTGGATCCGGCGTCAGCCGAAAGACGCTGGCCGAGTTCTCGAAGACCGGCGTCGGCTGCGCCGGTCGGGCCACCTCTGGCGGCAGCGCTGTGGGCGCGTCCCGGCCAGGTCCGCCAGCGCAGGCCGCAAGTAGGAGAGGCAGAATAAGCAGGAGAATGCGGATTGGGGAATGCGGAGCGCGGAGTGGCGGCGCAACGGAAGCGGGCATTTCCCCCCGACGCTCGCCGCCCAATTCGCACTCCGCACTCCGCATTCCCCAATCGAACTCATTCATAGCGCAACGCATCGATCGGATTCAGGCGGCTGGCGCGGTACGCGGGGTAAATCCCAAAAAAGAGTCCCACAGCCATGGAAAAGAGGAGAGAAGTCAGCACGGCATCGATACCAACAACGGCGTCAAAAGCATCCGATATGCCGCTGATCGCCTGGGCGCCGGCTATGCCGAGCAAAATGCCGATGCTGCCGCCCAACACGGCCAGCGTCACCGCCTCGATGAGGAATTGGAGCAGGACATCCCGTCGTTTGGCCCCCACGGCTTTGCGCAGACCAATTTCGCGGGTACGCTCGGTGACAGAAACGAGCATGATGTTCATGATGCCGATCCCGCCTACGAGAAGGCTAATGCCGGCGATTGCCCCCAAAAAGATCGTCAACGCTCCCAGAATATCACCAAAGACCGAGATGATGTCACTCTGACTGACGATGCTAAAGTCATCATCGTCCAGGTAGTTGATGCCCCGCCGCTCACGCAGCAAGGCGCTGATCTCATCCTGGGCAGCCTGCATGCGGTCGTCGTCGGCAACTGAGACGTAGATGACGCTGAGCAAATACTCGCCGCTGAGCGTCTTTGCTTTGAAGAGGCGATCCTGTCCGGTTGTCAAGGGAATAAAAACGGCGTCATCCTGGTCGCCGCCCGGCCCGCCGCCCTTTTCTTCCATGACGCCGATGACGCGAAAGGCAAGATTATCCAGATTGATCGACTGATCGATTGGGTATTCGCTCGCATCAAAAAGTTCGTTGTAGACGTTCTGACCCAAGACGACAACCCGTTCGCGTTCGTCAAAATCATCCTGTGTGAAGAATTCGCCTTCTACCGGCTGCCAGTTGCGCACCGCAGGAAAATCCGGCGTCACGGCACTTACGCTGGCCCGCACATCGCGCTGATCGCGGCTGGCGACGACATTCTCCGAGTATTCGCCTGCCACCGCGCCCACGCTGGGCAAGAGGGCAGGGTCGCTCAGCGCCCTCAGATCCTCCAGGGTCAATGGCTCAATGCTCCCTGAGCCGGCGGCTGGACCGTCATCAAAACGACCGGGCGCCACGAAGAGCAGGTTGCTGCCCAGGCTGGAAAACTGATCGGCCACGTACTTCTCGACGCCACGACCGATCGACATGAGTGCAATCACTGCACCCACGCCAATGATGATGCCGAGCATAGTCAGGATGCTGCGCAGCTTATTGGCGGCCAATGCACGCATGGCGATACGCAGTGACTCAAAGAGGTTCATACCGTCTCACCGTTGCGCCGCTCATCGCTGCTCGATCAAGCCGTCGCGGATGTGGACGACCCGGTTGCAATAGCTGGCGGTTTCGGGGTCATGGGTGACAAAGATGATGGTGATTCCCTGCTCCCGGTTGAGGCGGGCGAAGAGTTCCATGATCTCCTCACCGGTCTTGGTATCCAGGTTACCCGTGGGCTCATCGGCCAGGATGAGCGAAGGCTGGTTGATCAACGCCCGGGCTACGGCCACACGCTGCTGCTGCCCACCGGAGAGTTCATTAGGCTTGTGGTCCAGTCGGTCACCCAGCCCCACTAGTTCAAGCACTTCCTTGGCGCGCGTGCGGCGCTGTCGCCCGCCTGCGCCGGCGTAGATTAGGGGCAATTCCACATTGGCCACGGCCGAAGTACGGGCGAGCAAATTGAAGCTCTGAAAGACAAAGCCGATCTTGCGGCAGCGAATCTCGGCCAGTTCATTGTCATTGAGATGACTCACGTCGACGCCGTCCAGCCGGTACGTGCCCGATGTGGCGACGTCCAAACAGCCGATGATGTTCATCAGCGTCGATTTACCGCTGCCACTCGGCCCCATAATCGCCATCATCTCACCGGGGAAGATCTCGAGGTCGACGCCACGCAGGGCGCGCACTTCCATGTCGCCCATCTGATAGGCCTTCGTGATGTCACGCACGGAGATGACCGGTTGGCTGACATCAAGCGAAGATGGGCCATTGGGAGCGCCAGAGACCATTGCATCAGGCTCGCTCACCGCTAGTCTCCTCCGAAGAGCGCGCCGCGCAGCGCATCTTCGCTGCTGCGGGTGACGAGTGCAACCTCATCGCCATCGTCCAGACCGGCCAGGATTTGGCTGACGCGCTCGTTGCGCAGGCCCAGTTCCACCTCCTGCAGCACTGGCTCGCCGTCAACCATCTTGTAGACAAAGGCCTGATCAGTCTCGCGATCGAGTTGAATATAGCGGTTGGGCAACAGGACGGCATCGTTCACGTCGGCTGTCGTAATGAAGGCAGTGCCACTCATCCCGGCGCGTACGGGGGCCGCACCAAGGTCCGGGACAATCGTGACGGGATACGCGATTACGCCGCCCACGTCCTCGGCCGTGGGTGCAATTTCCGTCACGACGCCGGCCAGTTCATCCTCGGGCAGAGCGTCAACGCGAATGCGCGCCGACTGCCCAGGCGCCAGTTGCCGCACGTCGATTTCGTCGACTAAAATGGTCATTTCCAGATTATCCAGGTCCGTGACCACGACTGCGGGCAGTCCCGCATTCACCTGCTCGTTGGGCTTGACGTTGACGCGGGTAACCACGCCATCAAAAGGCGCGGTCAACTGCGTATTGCGCAAGTTGTTCTCTGCTTGCAACACGGTGAGACGTGACTGCTGCAGCTGCGCCTCGGCAATGCGTAAGTCCTGCACGTCCGGCCCCTCCTGCAATGTATCCAGATTGTTCTGCGCCTGAATCAGATTGCTTTGAGCCTGGCGGAGCGAGACCTCGGCCTGGGCGATCTGGTTGAGGGCGCTTGTGACTTCGGCCTGGGTGACAGGCTCATCCGTCAGCGCGGCCTGGGCTTGGGCCACTTCGAAGGCGATGGTGGCGCGCTGGAGTTCGGCCGACTGGGGCAGGGCCCCCGCATTGGGGAAATCCCGGATCTGATCATAGGCGCGTTGCGCAGTCTGAAGATTGGCCTCGGCTTGGCGCACCTGCGCCAGATTCACCTGCTGTTGATCGGCGCTGATTGGCGTCAGCACCTGACGGTAGGCGGCTTGGGCGGCCTCCAGCGCCGCTTCTGCGCCGGCCACACCGGTCTGAGCTACCTCGACCGCAGCCTGCGCAGCCAATAAATCATTTTCACTCGGTGGCGTTTCCAGCTTGGCAAGCTGCGCCTCGCTCACATTCACGGCAGCTTGAGCCTGGGCCAAAGCCAGCGTCAAGTCGGTTGCGTCCAACTCGCTGAGCAAATCGCCGGCGGCGACGCGCTGCCCCGTTTCGACAAAGACTTCGTTCACCAGGCCCGGTGCGCGAAATGTCAAAGCGGCCTCCAGCTGTGGCGCAATGCTGCCCGTTGCACTTACGGTCGAGGCAATGGAGCCGCGCTCGACCTTGGCAGTTGTAAACTCGGGCACATCGTCTGCGGCCTGACGGGGCAGCCATACTCGTTGGTAGGCAAACCAGCCAGCCACGATGAGCAAGGCCAACAACAACCCACCAATGAGAACCCTACGCATGATTCCGTTTTCTTTCCCTTATCTGGACCATATCAACGCGACCATCTCCAACGGCGCTGATTCATACAACATCTACGCGACTTGCTCACAATTCCAGCATCTGTGTATTTTGTGTAAAAGGCACACATAATTGACCAGTTATCCCCATTATTCACAGGACAGCAGGGGATAACTGTCCACAATTGGGGATAACTCGGTCAAAAAACACTATGCATCGGGGAGATTACCAACCTCAAACCCGGCCAAGTGCTCCAATGCCTTTACCAGCGCGTGGTTGCCTTCGCTGCCCAACCCTTGCGCTTCCAATGTACGGTAGAGGTTAAAAATCAGGCTCGTCGCCGGAATCGGCACCCCTGACTGATCCGCCGCTTCCAACACCAGGCGCAGGTCCTTTTGCTGCAGATCAATGGTAAAGCCGGGACGCCAGTCTCGGGCCATGATCTGGGGGGCGCGATCGGTGAACATCCAGGAGCCGGCTGCGCCCTGGCTGATGGCATCAAACGTCTTTTGCAAGTCCACACCGCCGGCCTGGGCGAAGAGCAACGCCTCGCACATGGCCAGACAGTTGCCCACCACCAACACCTGGTTGACCAGCTTCACGGTCTGGCCTGCCCCCGTGTCGCCAACGTGCGTGATTGTCTTGCCCATGGCCTCAAACGCAGGCAGCGCACGTTCGAACTGTACAAAAGGGCCGCCAACCATGATGCTCAGCGTGCCATTGGCAGCGCCCTCGCTACCGCCGCTGATAGGCGCATCCAGCATGTGGACATCTTGTTCGGCCAGGCGCGTGGCGATCTCCCGCGTCGCCTGGGGACTGATTGTGCTGCAGTCGACGACCAACGAGCCTGCAGTGGCGCCCTGGAGAATGCCGTCCTCCCCGAGCACGACGCGCTCTACGTCTGGCGTGTCACTCACACAGACGATGGTGATGTCACTGTTGGCGGCCACGTCGGCCGGGCTCGTGCCAGCCTCAGCCCCGGCCTCGATTAGCGAATCCATGCGGGCGGCCGTCCGGTTCCAGACGCGTAGCGGGAAGCCGGCTTTGAGCAGATTGTGCGCCATACCCTGTCCCATGATGCCAAGTCCCACAAAACCAATTCGCTCGCTCATCCCGTGCTCCTCTCATCTTGTGATTGCAGTTGGACATTTATCATACGCCCAAGCGGCAGGCAGGGCAAAAGAAAAAGGCCCGCCGGATCCGGCGGGCCTTCAGGCTATACAGCGATCAGCTATTGCAACAAGGCTGCAATCGCCTCAGTCGTTTCACTATCACCACTATCAACAGGTGTGTGATCGATGGCGTCGAAACGATATACAAACTCGCCAGTCGACTGACCATTTTCGTCGACGACTTCTTCGTAATCGACCTGGATTGTGTCGCCGGCCATAAAGCGGCCGCTGAGGATGGCCTCGCTCAGCTCGTCTTGTAGGTCATTCTGGATGACACGGCGCAACGGGCGTGCGCCATATTCCGGATCAAAGCCGGCCTCGGCGATGGCCAGACGGGCGGCATCCGTTGTCACCAGCTTCATATCTTGCTCTGCCAACTGAATGCGCAACGGCTTCAGCTCAAGCTCGACAATCATGGCAATCTCTTCGCGCGAAAGGCTGCGGAAGACCATGACGCCATCGAGGCGATTGATGAATTCGGGTCGGAAAGTCTTCTTGAGCGCATCCATCACTTTGGCCCGCATGACGCCATACTCGGACTCGCGGGTTTCTTCATCTTCACGCGTAATGGCGAACCCAAGCTTATTAGCGCCTTGAATCAGCTTGGCCCCAATATTGCTTGTCATCAGAATAATGGTGTTGCGGAAATCAACCCGACGCCCCTTGGCGTCCGACAGATATCCATCTTCCATTACCTGAAGCAGCATGTTAAACGCTTCTGGATGGGCCTTTTCGACCTCGTCCAGCAGAATGACGCTGTACGGACGGCGGCGAACCGCTTCAGTCAATTGACCGCCTTCCTCATACCCGACATAGCCGGGAGGCGCGCCCACCAGGCGACTCACGTTGTGGCGCTCCATGAACTCGCTCATATCCAGCTTGATAAGCGCTTCATCGCTGCCAAACATGAACTCGGCGAGGGTCTTGGCCAAGAGCGTTTTGCCGACGCCGGTCGGACCCAAGAACATGAAGCTGCCGATCGGACGTTGTGGATCCTTGAGACCGGCGCGGGCCCGGCGTACAGCCTTCGCAATGGCCTTAATCGGTTCTTCTTGACCGATGACCCGCTGCTGCATCACCTTCTCCATCTCCAGCAGCCGTTCCTTCTCTTCGCCGGCCATCCGGTTGACAGGAACGCCCGTCCACATGGAAACCACTTCGGCAATATCATCCTCGGTCACCTTAGGCTTGTTGGCCTCTTCATTCCAGCCTTCGCGCAGTTCGGTGAGCTGAGACTCCAATTCGACCTCTTTGTAGCGCAGGTCGATGGCATCATCATAGCGCTGATTTTCCAGGGCGTCTTCTTTGAGCTTCTGGAGCTTTTTGAGATCCATGAAGGTCTCACGCAGATTTGCGGCGTAAGGCGCCTTGTACATACGCACCCGGCTGCCCGCCTCATCGATGAGGTCGATGGCCTTGTCGGGCATGAAGCGATCCGGTACATAGCGAGCGGCCAGCTGTGCGGCCGCATCCAGCGCCTCGTCGGTGATAATGAGCTTGTGATGCTCCTCATAGCGTGGGCGCACGCCCCGCAGAATGAGCACCGTCTCTTCGACCGAAGGCTCTTCCACCAAAATCGGCTGGAAGCGCCGCTCCAGGGCCGCATCGCTCTCGATATGTTTGCGATATTCGTCCAGCGTGGTGGCGCCAATGACCTGAAGCTCGCCGCGACTGAGGGCCGGCTTCAAAATGTTGGCTGCATCTACGCTGCTGCCTGCTGCGCCGGCGCCCACCAACATATGCACTTCATCGATGAAGAGCAACGCCTCGGAAGCAATGATCTCTTCAATTACCTTCTTGAGACGTTCCTCAAACTGGCCGCGATACATGGTGCCGGCAACCAGGCTGCCCACGTCAAGCATAACCAGGCGCCGGTTCAGAAGCGGCTCCGGCACATCGCCATCGATGATACGTTGGGCAAGCCCTTCAACAATTGCGGTCTTGCCTACGCCCGGTTCACCGATTAGAGCGGGGTTGTTCTTGGTGCGCCGGCTGAGTATCTGAATCAATCGCTCGATTTCCAGCTGGCGCCCCACCACCGGGTCAAGCCGATCTTCCTCAGCTGCGGCAGTCAGGTCGTACCCCAACTGGTCAACCAATGGAGTCTTAGACTCTTTCTTCGATTTGTCCTTGGTCTGGGCTTGATTCTGCAAGATATTACGCGCCGTTTGGGTGCGCACCCGATCCAGGTTTACGCCAAGCCCGCGCAGAACGTTGACGGCGATGCCTTCGCCCTCACGCACGAGCCCCAGCAGAAGGTGTTCGGTGCCGATGTAGTGATGCCCCATGAGGCGGGCCTCATCTACGGCCAGTTCGATGACGCGCTTGGTGCGCGGAGCAAGGGAAGGCTTGCCAAATGGCGCCCGCTCTCCTCGACCCACGGTGCGTTCAACGGCGCGAATCACCTGCGACGGCTCAACGCCCAGCTCACGCAACACCTTGACGGCTACGCCATTCTCTTCGCGCACGAGGCCAAGCAGAAGGTGCTCCGTACCGATATAGTTGTGATTCAGGCGGAGCGCTTCCTCTTGCGCCAGCGTCAAGACGCGTCGCGCACGTTTTGTAAAACGGTCAAGTTTATCTGACATTATTCATCCTCTTGGTAAATCAGGAGACCTTGTTCCAAAGCCAGCTACACTATAACAGAGGTCCAGTCGAGATGTCGTAACGCCAGTTCCGCTTTGGGACTGACAAGCGCCTCTCTGCGACAACGTGATGGACGGATAGGCGCAGATGGAAATCATGTGAAGAAACGACGAGTGGTTTTGGCGACAGTGAAGTGGTGACCACCTCTACCTGAATGGCGTGACCATTGTAACGACTAGTCATTGGCTTTGTCAACCGGCATTTCGAATCAATCAAACAGTTCGTCTTTTTGGTGACAGTCGACAGTGGAGTGAATGTGTCAACGGAAGCTTGTTATCCAACGTCGACGTATGCCTCTAGGTTCCCAAATCGTTTGTCTCGGCAGTATAGCACGGCGGTAGGGTCAAAAAACAAAATGAGCGGAAGTCACCCCAGTGGGTGACTTCCGCTCATTCATTGTGTCGTGCAAGCTGGTGGCCGAGACCTAGGCCATCTCAACCATTTCTTCAGATATCTCTTCCGAAATCGACTCTTCAAAATCGCTCGGCGCGATCTCCCAATCGATTTCAGGCTGCTCGTCGACCGGCAGTGCTTGCTTCAGGCTCAGGCCCATGCGACGCTTGTCCGTATCAATACGGATGATGCGCAGGTCATGGAGTTCACCTTCGGCCACGACTTCCTTGGGATGCGTAACCCGATCTTCAGAAAGCTCGCTGATATGAATCAGACCCTCGATACCGGTATCTTCGAGGCGGGCAAAGGCGCCGAAGTTGACCAGCTTGGTGATGCGGCCTTCAACGATCTGCCCCACTTCGTAGGTTTCATCCACAAGATCCCACGGCTCCGGCTGCAGGCGGCGCATGCTCAGGCCGATACGACGGCGCTCGGCATCCACGCCAATGATCATCACCTTAACCTTGTCGCCGACGTTCACAACTTCGCTGGGATGCGCCACGCGATTCCAGCTCAACTCGCTCAAGTGAATCAGACCGTCAGCGCCGCCCAGGTCAACAAAGGCGCCAAAGTCAGCGATACTGGTGATAATCCCTTCATAGGTATCACCCTCGGCAAGCGATTCGAGCAGCTTATCCTTCTGCTGCCGGCGCCACTCGCGCATGGCTTGGCGTTCAGAGAGAATGAGGCGATTGCGCTTGCGGTCGATGTCGATGACCTTCAGCTTGAGCATCTCGCCCATGAGCGGCTCCCAGCGGTCCTCGGCATCGGGTTGGTCACTGCCGTTATTGCGGGTGGCCTGGCTAATTGGGCTCAACTGGCTGGCGGGCACAAAGCCGCGCACCTGGCCGATCCGGACAATCACACCGCCGCGGTTGCAGGCAGTCACATCGCCCTCGAAGATCTCCTGGCTCTCCATGAGTTCTTCGGCGCGCTGCCAATCCTTTTCCGCCAGGGCGCGGCTGATGCTTAGCATCAGGTTGCCCTCACGGTCTTCACGCATCACATAGACCGGAACTTCGTCGCCGAGCTCGAGCGTTTCAAATGTGTCACGGACCCGTTCAAGTTCACGACCGCCAACAAACCCTTCAGACTTAGAGCCGATATCAATCAGCAGTTCATTAGGGCGCTTGTCGACCACAATGCCGTTGCGAATCTGTCCGGTCCGTGGCGCCAGCAGGGAATCATCCAACCCCTGAAGGAGCAACTCCATCGGGTGAATCTCTTCACTCTCGGCGGTTTGCGCTGTCATTTCAACAGTTGCGTGGGCGTTTGACATGGATAAAAAACATCCTCCGAAAAATAAGAATCCAATAGCTGCCGGATAACCCGACAAACAAAACATAAACGTCAAGGAACGCGCAAAGGCGCCCCGACGAAGACCACCTTATGCAACGAGGGCAATTGCCTCGATTTCGACCCGTGCGCCTAACGGCAGCGCGGCCACTTCCACCGTACTGCGCGCCGGCGGCGCAGCGGAAAAGATTTCCGCATAAATTGCGTTAACCGTGGCGAAGTCGCCCATGTCCGCCAGGAAGATCGTCGTTTTAACGATCTGATCAACGCTGCTGCCGGCGGCGTCTAGCACCGCTTGCAGATTAACCAGCGCCTGACGCGTTTGAGCTTCAACGCCTTCAGTTAATGTTCCAGTAGTGGGAAGCAGACCGAGTTGGCCGGAGAGAAAGACCAAGTTGCCACTTTTGACAGCTTGAGAATACGGGCCAACGGCTGCAGGAGCGTGCTGGGTGTGGATAACTGTACGGTTCAATGGAGCCCCTTCAAACAAAATGTGCGATGTCGGCCCGAAAAAACAACTTCACGAGCACCGATCAAAGCCATAAGAAATTGTAAACGAACTTACGGATAAGGTCAAAATTATCAAGGCCGGAATGGCAACTAAAGCGAATGTTTGCAGGGAGACAATCGAAACGGAGTTGAATTTCTCTTGGCCAGCTCACTAATTGGGCACGATCGGCAGGCTGCGTCGCATAATTTCGTAGTTCTCAAGCGCTTTGCCTGCGCCCAACGCCACACAAGCGATGGGGTTTTCGGCCACATAACAGGGCACGCCCGTCTCTTGTGTCAGGAGTTGCGCGATGTTACGCAATTGAGCCCCTCCGCCCGTGAGCACCATGCCGCGGTCTATGATATCAGCAGCGAGTTCGGGCGGCGTCTTTTCCAACGTGGCGCGCACCGTACTGACAACGGCTTGAAGCGGCTCGGCCATGGCCTCCGTCACTTCGCTGCTGGTGATGTGCATGATCTTCGGCAACCCAGTCACCTGATCGCGACCGCGCAACTCCATCTGCCGTTCGTCTTCCAGCGGCAATGCGCTGCCGATACCGATCTTGATCTCTTCAGCCGTCTGTTCACCGATCAAAAGATTGTATTTCTTGCGCACATAGCTGATGATCGACTCGTCGAAGCGATTGCCGCCGGTGCGTACGCTACTCCACGTCACAATGTCGTACATGGAGGCTACGGCCGCTTCGGTTGTGCCGCCGCCCATGTCCACGACCATATTGCCCGTGGGCGTGCCGATGGGGAGTCCGGCGCCGTAGGCAGCCGCCAACGGTTCCGGAATGAGGTAGGCGGCGCCGGCGCCCGCCTGCATGGCTGCGTCGTGCACGGCACGCTCTTCGACGCTTGTCACGCCGCGCGGCGTGCTGATCATGACACGGGGTTTAAAGAGCGGGCCCAAAATTGGATTGACGTTGCCGACGATCGACTGAATGAAGTAACGGAGCATGGCTTCCGTGACAACGAAGTCGGCGATGACGCCGTCGCGCATGGGCCGCGCCACCTCAATGCTTTCGGGCGTACGCCCGAGCATATCATATGCTTCATGGCCGACCGCCACCATCTTGTTGTCACGCAGGCGGATCGCCACGACGGAAGGCTCGTTCATGACGATGCCGCGACCCTTCACGTGGACGAGTACATTTACCGTGCCGAGGTCAATACCGATATTCTTCTGAAACATAGTCCGCCAAGAAAAAGAATTGCAAGCTGAGTCTAGAATCGATTATACCCGCTGACGAGCACTCTTCTCAAATAGAGGTCATTGCGGCGCGGCATCGCGCCAATCTCAGCGAGTTTGTTAGAAAACAGGTTTGTCGCTAGATAGAACGCGGATGGCCCGGGATCGGGCGATGGACGCTGACTCTTACTACTGCTTCGATCTGAGAAGATTCGCCCAATCTGCCAGATCCGCGTTCCATTTGATCGTACCTGGTGGGTAGGCAATTTTTGGCAAAAGAAGCCGGATCTCGCTCGAGATCCGGCTTCACAAAAATCTACTCCATTCAGACGGCGCCGTGCAACCTGGGCTTACTCGCCCTGGAAGTGGGGCGCTTCACGCCGTCTCCGGCTGCGCCTATGGGCGACCTTGAGGCGCAGGTTACTGCGGCGCAAAGCAGCTTCCATCACAGGGCGGTAATCTGCCGTGACCCCCTCAGCCAAAGATTGGCGAGCACGTTCACGAGCAGCTTCGGCCCGATCGATGTCGATTTCATCAACATGTTCAGCCACGTCAGCCAGGATGGTCACTTTGTCAGGACGCACCTCGACTACGCCGCCAGCCACCACCAGGTACTCGACATCATTGCCCCGGTGCAGAGCGATTTCGCCTAGGTCCATAATCGTCAAGAGCGGCGCATGCCCCCCCATGATCCCCATTTGACCATCGACCCCCGGCAGGGAAACCATGTCAACCTCGGTTGACATCAGCCTACGTTCGGGCGTTACGATCTCTACCTGAATCGTCATAGCATCTATCCTTCGCGCAGGCCCTTGCCCTTTTCCACTGCTTCTTCGATCGTCCCAACCATGTAGAAAGCCTGTTCCGGCAGATCATCGTACTTGCCATCGAGGATTTCGCGGAAACCGCGCACAGTATCCTCAATCTTGACAAATTTGCCGGGCGTGCCGGTGAACTGCTCAGCCACAAACATGGGTTGGGTAAGGAAGCGTTGAATCTTACGGGCGCGGGCCACAGTAAGCTTGTCGTCTTCACTCAATTCTTCAACACCAAGAATCGCGATGATGTCCTGCAGATCCTTATAGCGCTGCAGCGTCTGCTGCACCTGGCCAGCCACCTCATAATGATCTTCGCCCACGATCAGCGGATCCAGAATACGGCTGGTAGAGCCCAGCGGATCCACGGCCGGGAAGAGAGCCTGCTCAGCCAACGCGCGCTGGAGCGTAATCGTAGCGTCCAAATGCGCAAAGGTTGTGGCCGGGGCCGGGTCGGTGTAGTCATCGGCGGGCACATAGACGGCTTGCATCGACGTAATCGAGCCGGCCTTGGTCGATGTAATACGTTCTTGCAGGTCGCCCATATCGGTGCCAAGCGTAGGTGCGTAACCCACAGCGCTGGGCAAGCGGCCCAACAGCGCTGACACTTCTGAGCCTGCCTGGACGAAGCGGAAAATGTTGTCGATGAAGAGCAGCACATCGCGGCCTTCGTCGCGGAAGTACTCAGCCATAGTTACGCCGGTAAGGCCCACGCGCAGGCGCGCGCCTGGTGGTTCATTCATCTGACCAAAGACCATGACGGTCGAGTCGATCACGCCGGACTCAATCATTTCACGCATGAGGTCGTTGCCCTCACGGCTGCGTTCGCCCACGCCGGCAAAAATCGAGTAGCCACTGTGGAACTCAGCCACATTGTGGATGAGTTCCTGAATCACAACCGTCTTGCCTACGCCAGCACCGCCGAAGATACCGGTCTTGCCACCCTTGGTGAAGGGAGCGATCAGGTCGATGACCTTGATGCCGGTCTCAAAGACTTCGGCCTGTGTGCTTTGCTCGTCGAATGAGGGCGGGCGGCGATGAATCGGATAGCGTTCTCCAGTCGTTACGTCGCCTTTGCCATCAATCGGTTCACCCGTCACATTGAAGAGGCGGCCGAGCGTCTCTGGACCCACGGGCACAGTGATCGGCTCACCGTCAGAAACGGCGGTCATGCCACGTCGCAGGCCGTCGGTGCTGCCCATACAGACGCCACGTACCACGTTGTCTCCGAGCTGCTGCTCGATCTCGAAAGTTTCGACGCGATCTTCGCCCAGAGTCACCTGGACAGCATCATAGATCTCAGGCAATTGGCCGGTGGGGAACTCAAAGTCCACCACAGGACCGATAACGCTTTGAATTTTACCAACCAGTTGTTCAGACATTCTGGACTCCTAGCAAAACATGGGCTTCAGCAAGCGATATGACGACGCCAAAGCAACTTGTGGCGCCGATCATGAGGGAGCGTAGCCAGGTCACATTTGCATTTGTTCGATCCGCACAAAACAATTCCGTACGACTTCTTGGCAGCGGAACGCTATTCCATTGCCACCGAACCACCGATAATATCCATCAGTTCGTTGGTAATGCCTTCCTGACGGGCCTTGTTATAGGTCAGCGTCAGGCTGTCCACCAAATCAAGTGCAGCATCGGTTGCATTACGCATGGCAACCATGCGAGCCGAATGTTCACTCGCAATCGATTCAAAGAGCGACTGAAGAACCTGAACTTCGGTAAAGCCATAGAGCACGCGGGTTAGCACGGCTTCTGGACTTGGTTCGAAAATGTACTCTGGCGCCATGGAAACGGACGGCTCGGCCGCCTCAATCGGCAGAAGCTTCTGCACGACCGGTTCCTGGACGATGGTATTGACGAAATTGGTATAGATGAGGTGAACTTCGTCAAAGTAGCCTTGGGTATAATCGTCTACCACAAGACGAGTAATCGGCGCCACATCGTGTACGGTTGGTGAGTCGGGCAGATTGGTAAACTCAGCCCGCACCACAGGATCATAACGTATGAGCCAGTCACGCCCCTTGCGTCCGACGGCCACGACTTCAACCTCGGCGCCTTCCGCTCGCTTCTGCGTCATGAAAGTAGAGGCAGTGCGAATGACGTTGGCATTAAAGCCGCCGGCCAACCCGCGGTCAGCCGTAATCAACACAATGCCCACCCGCTTGACGGGGCGGGGCTGAATCAGCGGATCAAGCTCGTTCTCCGTACTGGGCAGACGGGCAATAAACGACAAGACCTCATTGGCCTGCTCGGCGTAAGGACGCGTCGCGCTTACCTGATTTTGCGCTTTACGCATCTTCGCAGCCGAGACAGCTTCCATGGCCTTGGTAACCTGCGAAATATTCTTGACCGATCGAATACGTCGGCGGATTTCTCGTGTATTCGCCACAGCAAAAGACTCCCCTCAACAGCTTGTCAAGCAACCTCAAGTCGGCTGGAGCCAGCCCATCTCGAAGGTTTCGAGATGGCAGCGGGCTCCGGCCGCTTGACGATGACCAGACTTATTCGGGCGTGGTCCACGTCTTATTGAAGTCGTCCAGAGAAAGGCGCAACATGTCCTCCGTCTCAGGACTCAGATCAGTGGTGCGCAGAATCGCCTGCCCGACCTCTGGATGAGATGCGTCCATGTAGGCGTGCATGTCGGATTCCCAAGCCTTCACATATTGAACAGGCACGGCATCCAGATATCCGTTGCCGGCAGCCCAAAGGCTCATCACCTGCTTGTCAAGATCGAGCGGCTGATACTGGGGCTGCTTAAGCAGTTCCGTCAGGCGTCGACCACGATCAAGTTGGCGCTGCGTGGAAGCGTCAAGGTCGCTGCCAAATTGGGCAAATGCAGCCAATTCGCGGAACTGACTCAGCTCCAGCTTGAGGCGACCGGCAACCTTCTTCATGGCCTTGGTCTGAGCAGAACCGCCGACGCGACTCACCGAAATACCGACATTCAGCGCTGGGCGAACGCCGGCATAGAACAGGTCGCTCTCCAAGAAAATCTGACCGTCAGTGATTGAAATCACATTGGTCGGAATGTAAGCGGAGACGTCGCCTGCTTGAGTCTCAATGACGGGCAACGCGGTTAGACTGCCGCCGCCATATTGTTCATCCAGGCGAGCCGCACGCTCTAGTAGACGGCTATGCAGGTAAAAGACGTCGCCGGGATAGGCCTCGCGTCCAGGCGGGCGGCGCAACAGCAGCGAAACCTGACGATAAGCTTGGGCATGTTTGGAAAGGTCATCGAAAACGATGAGGGCATCCCGACCCTGTTCCATAAACTCTTCGCCGATCGCAGTGCCGGCAAAGGGCGCCAGGTATTGGAGGGCGGCCGGATCAGCAGCAGGAGCCGTCACGACAATGGTGTGATCCATGGCGCCGTACTTCTCCAAAATGCCGACCACCTGCGCAACGCTCGACTGCTTCTGGCCGATGGCCACATAGATGCAGATGAGGTCTTTGCCCTTTTGGCTGATGATCGTGTCAATCGCAACGGCGGTCTTACCCGTCTGGCGATCACCAATGATTAATTCGCGCTGACCGCGGCCGATAGGGATCAAGGAATCAATCGCCGTGATACCGGTCTGCACGGGCGTGTCCACCGGCTGGCGCATAATCACGCCGGGGGCGATACGCTCCACCGGACGAAACTTATCAGTCTCGATCGGTCCTTTGCCATCCACTGGCTGACCGACGGCATTGATCACGCGGCCCATGAGGGCGTCACCCACAGGCACCGAGGCAATGCGGCCGGTGCTACGCACGAGGTCGCCTTCCTCAATACCCGTATAATCGCCCATGATCATGATACCGACGTTCTCTTTGTCCAGGTTCAGAGCCAAACCCAAAACGCCGGTTTTGGCAAACTCGAGCAATTCACCGGCCATGGCGCCATCCAGTCCGGAGACCAGGGCAATGCCATCGCCAACTTCCATTACTTCGCCTACGTCAACGGTGGCAGCCGTAGGCTGAAAATTTAGGATTTGCTGCTTCAGTAACGCTGTGATGTCATTTGTTTGCACAGCCACTATCTATTTCCTCCTGTTCAGGACATTTCGCTGCAGGTGCGCCAGTCGCTCTCTACGTTGATACGTTGGAGCAGTGCGCCAGTCGATCTACGCAGCGCACAGACGTTAGCGAACAGCAGACGTAAGCGATTCGCGGAGCGTGGCCAGGCGACTCGCCACCGAGGTGTCGATCAGATGATCGCCCACACGCACGCGCAGACCGCCCATGAGGGATGGATCCACTCGAAATGAGAAGATCAGTCCTTCGCCATATTGGGCCGTCAATTTCTGCCGCAGCTGATCCTTGTCGTCGTCGCTCAATTCAGCGGCGCTCACGATTTCAGCCTTGACCGGCGCACGTTGGCCTGCCACCGTTTCGGACAGGGCAGAGACTACTTCCGGCAGCAGTTCCAGGTCTTGCTCTTGGCCCATGAGCAACAGCAGGTTATAGATCTCGACCGGCGTATCTGCAGGTAGGACCTTAGCCATGGCGGCTTGCTTTTGATCCGCGCTTTTTTTCTTGTCTGCCAGTAGGTCGGCCAGACTGGGATCGGCAGTTAGCGCTGTTTCCGTTTGGGCCAATGCCGCGTCCCAGCGATCCAGCATTGCCTGCAATACGGCTTGAGCGTAGCGGTTGGCACGCGTCAGCTTCTCGCTCATCAGTCGCCTCCGTTTTGCTGCGCCAAGAATTCGGCGACGAAGCGTTCCTGTTCCGCCTTATTGGCCAGCTCGCGCCCTAGCAACCGTTCAGTTGCCAAAATGGCGAGATCGGCGATTTCCTTGTTGACGTCGGCAAGCGCCAGGTCGGCCTGCTTCTCCGCATCGGCCTGCGCCTTGATGCGAATATCCTGCGCCTCGACATCGGCACGGGATCGAACTTCCTGTGCAGCCTTCTCAGCATCGCGCGTTGCTTGGGCACGGATTTCCTGTGCTTCGCGACGGGCTTCCTCAATTATTTTGGCCTTTTCCTGCTCAGCCTCTTGCGCAGCAGCACTGGCGCGTTCAGCATCCTTCATGCTTTGGGCAATCCGATCCTTGCGTTGCTCCAGCATGTTCAGTACAGGCTTGTAGATTACAAGTCTCATGATCACCACCAACAACGTGAAGTTGATGATCTGTGAGACAAGAAGGCCCCAACTGATACCTAGTTGATCCAAGATCTGCCTCCTCTTGAACAAGCACAATTGCGCGGGGACAGCAGTGAACACACTCAGGCGTCACAACCCGTCCGACGCAACGGCTTTCGTCTCGTTTAGATGAACATGAGCAGTAGCGCGATAACGAGGGCGAAAATACCCATCGATTCGGCAAAGGCAATACCCAGAATCATATTTGTCTGCACGGTGCCAGCAGCTTCAGGGTTGCGGCCCATGGCTTCCATCGCCTTGGAACCGATCAAGCCGATGCCGATGCCAGGGCCAATCGTACCAAGACCGATGGCCAGACCGGCGGCTAGCGTCTTCAGTGCCTCAGCATCCATTGTTTGCATCTCCTTAAACTAAATGTTTGATACTCAATCAAAATGTCGAACAGATTGCGTGTAAAGTCTGACAAATCATGTCGCCAGCGATCGAGCAGGCTGGCAACGTGAGCGACGACGAAGATTCGTACTGTGTACAACGAGCGCACGCAGCGATCGAATAGCCGCCGGAATTACCTAGTGATGTTCAGGGTCATGACTTACTGTTGCCATGCTGAAGAAGACCAGGGCCAGCATCATGAAGACGAGGGCCTGGATAAACCCGACAAAGACTTCCAGGATATAAAACGGAACGGGCAGCAGGAAGGTGATCAGGAACGCCATGGTAGCAAGGATGATCTCACCGGCGAAGACATTGCCGAAGAGACGAAAGCCAAACGCTACGAGACGAGAAAACTCCGAAATAAGCTCCAAAATACCGACAAAGGCATTGATCAACTTCATACCAAGATTTTCACCATGCCAGGTGAAGAATTTACCGAAATAGCCAAAGCCAAGCGATTGAACGCCAAAGAATTGCACCATAAACATGGTGATGATCGCCAGCGCAAAGGTAAAGTTGAGATCGGCGCTCGGCGCTCGATAGAACGGAACAAAGTGCGCCTCACCTTCTTCCGCCGGGATCGGAGCCGGCTCCACAGCAGATGGCTGCACCAAAATCAGATCGCCGTTGGCCATGGCCAGTTGACCATCGAAGCGATAGCCGTTGCCCTCATCTTCGGCGTCATTGTGCTCTTCATCCGCTGGCACGGCTTCGTTCTGCTCGCCCTCTTCGGTGTGAGTTTCCTCCGTTGTATACTCCTCGTCATGATACTGATAGACGCCAATACTGCCGACACCTGGAATCAAGCCGCTCCAGTTAGCGATAATCACGAAGAGGAAAATGGTCGCGACAAGGGGGAAAAACCGAGTGGCATTTTTGCCTGCAACGCTTTCGGACAGACCGTACAGGCCCTCGATCAGCATTTCACCCAGATTCTGAATGCCATGGGGAATCACGGTCATCTTGCGAGTGGCGACAAAAGCAAGGAGCAGCAATACGATATCGACGAAGATCGTGCCAATCACCGAATTGGTCAGCCACTGCGGGCCGTTGGAGAAGATAGGCTCGCCCGCAATCGCGACATGCGGCGGGTCAACCGGAATTAAGAAACCGACGAGAAACAACAAGAGCAAGACGGTTGTAATCGCCGTCGAGCGGGGATGAGCGCGTACCCAATCACTGCTCCGCTCAAAGAAACCTTTCTTGGGTTCGTTCTGCTCGGATGCCATACCGATATAGCCTCTCTGTTTTGTAGGATGCACCACTAGGTGCAACGCAAAACGTATCTATGTGGAAGTTTCTTTCCCATTAGCCTTGACTTCCGGCGGGTGGATCTGCGCTAGAATCTCCACCCATGTCATCACTTATCTCGTCTTCCGGGACGACTTCGGCAATTACACGGTCGAATTCGCTCAGCGAAACGCGACTCAGCCAGATGGCCCCGAGTGGCAGAAAGATGACGAGCGCCGCAATGGTTGCGATTGGCAGGGTATCCAGTGAAAGATCGATCAGAAGTGCAGCACAGATCGGGAGAATCACTCCCAATAGGAGCACGAAAAACAAACGATGGACATTCAAACGTGCTTCCGACATCGCGCTGTGGCTGTTGTTCCCCTGCGTCGCCAGTCATAGACGATTTCGACAAAAATCGATCATCGAAATGTAAAGCTGTGATAGACAGCTATCAGCAAAATGACAGGCCGCGCAACAATGCAATTCGCTGGCCGCGCCCTCAACTCGAAGCCCTCGCCAGCGAATTTGCTGGGATTATAGCAGCCGAGTTTGGCATCGCGGCAAATTTTCACATGCTGTTTGAACATATAGAATTTTTGCGCCTTTTTGGCTGGATCAGGGTATAACTATCAACCAGGCTGTGAAGAGTTCGTGTTCTGAATTTGGCCCTCGATCCAGAGCAGGGCAACAAGGACGACTTCAATCCCTTTGTCCACGTAAGCGATGACCGTACGCGTCCCAAAGGAAAACCAGGCGACAATGGTGATGATCGTGTAGGCAATCAGCAACCAGCGCACCAAGGAACGATAGGGATCGAGTCCGCCAGCAGGCCAGTAAAGTAAGGCAAGCAAGACCAGATAGCCGACGCCGTTCAATAAAAAAGGCCAACCCACTCTGTTTGCTAGCGCAAGATGAATGGCCGCAGTCGCAGCGGTCAAGCCGATGATGGCGTACTGTAGAGGGCCAAAGCGCTGCTGCATCCTGACAAGCTCCTTCTGTTTTCGGCAAGATCCCGTTTAGTAAATAAGGACGGGTCGCGCTGATGTTTCGATGGGGTACGCAACACAAGCTGTCGAAGGGCACATCCGTCGCCGCCCCCAACTTTACACCAGCCATGAGTGGAGTGCAACCAAGATAGGTTTTGCACGATAGACGTCGGCTGAGTACACTAGCCGTAGAAGGATACGATCGAAGAGGAGAATCCTATGCAGAGTCAGATCGGCGCATCAGTCGGGCCAGGAATGACCGATATTCCCCAAACCGCCTCGAGGACCGCAACATGGTTCGAGCTATGGCGCGGCGCCTGGGTGATCTTCAAGAAGCACATGTATAAATTTCGCACCAACTCTATGGAGATTGGGGGCACACTGGGCTGGCCATTGCTCTGGATCGGCACCTTTGGCATTGGCATGCAGCAGGTAGTCAACGTGGAGATGCTTGGCGGCACAACTAGCAGCTACTTGGCCTTCATAACGCCCGGGATCATCGCGTTGACGGCGCTAAGTGGTGCGGTCAATAGTGGCATGACCTTGCTGGAAGAAAAGATCACCGGCACGCTCAAAGAATACTTCGTCGCGCCTATTCCACGCATGAGCATCATGCTAGCCTCCACGGGCAGCGGGCTAGTTAAAACACTGATCCAGTCAGTCATTATCCTGTTTATCGCCGTGCTTTTCGGCGCCAGACTCAATCTGCATCCAGCTGGTCTGCTCGGTGGATTGATTTTCCTGCTGCTCTACGTCATGGCCTTCGTCGGCTTTGCCAATGGTGTCGCCGCACGCAGCAAGTCGGTTGGCGGCTACCACATGTTGCTCTTTGTGCTCAATCTGCCCCTGCTTTTCTTGAGCAATGCACTCTATCCCCTGGAATCCCTGCCGGGGTGGATGCGCGTACTCGCCTACCTTAACCCTACGACCTATGTTGTTGACGGGCTGCGCCACTCACTTTTTAGCAACGGTACGCTGCCGGTGCCACTGGATTTGGGTGTCTTGGTCCTGTTCGCCGTCATCTGCAACTGGTATGGCGTACGCAGCTTCCAGGCAATCCTCGAAAACAAATGACCCGGTCAAGCTGGTAGCTCAATCTGCGCAAAAATGGAGAGGGGAAGAGGATGAGTGACGTGCCCGCCCGCGAGTTTATCAAGCTCGATCAATTTCTCAAATTGGCGCAAATCGTCGAGACTGGCGGTCAGGCCAAGCACTTGATTCAGTCAGGAGCAGTAGAGGTCAATGGTAATGTCGAGACGCGCCGCGGTCGCAAGCTCTACCACGGCGACACCGTTCAGATTGACGATGAATTGATTCAAGTCGTGATGGAAGAGTAGTCTGACCACTCCCCCGATTCAATCCCCCGGCGCTAACTGTTCCCCACCCAGTAGATCGCCTCCGGCTTCAGTCGTTGCCCGTTCGAGCTCAGCTTGCGCTTCCGCCTGCATTTGCACACCCACGGCAACCCCATCCGTCGCCAGCACCGGCACCAGGGCAGCGATGGCACATTCGATCATGCTGTCGTCTGGTTCGCGCGTGGTCAGCTTTTGCAGGGCCAAGCCAGGCGCAATCAGCGCACGCATCAGGGGGTTCTCCTCGTGAGCAGCGCTGAAGCGTAAGATCTCGTACGCAATCGCCGCCACCACCGGCACGAGTAAAAGGCGGGAGACAAAGCGCAGGATCAATCCGAGCCAGAATGGCTCGACCGAAGAAAAGGTGAGTGGTGCAAAGAGAATGATGCTAATCACGAGAACGTAGAGTAAAAAGCTGGTGCCGCACCGCGTATGCTGCACGCTGTGGGGACGAACGCCTGCGACTGTCAGTGGATCCCCCGCTTCATATGCGTTGATCGTCTTGTGCTCGGCACCGTGATAGCCAAAGACGCGCGCAATTTCCTTAATGCGCCCGATGCCCCAAATGTAGATCAAGAAGATGACCATGCGGATGACGCCTTCGAAGAAGGCATCGACCCAGGCATTGTCGTTGACGTAGGTCGCCAGCCAGCGACTGGCCAGCGTCGGCACGAGGAAGAAAAGGACGATCGCAAAGCTCAAGCTAGCGGCAATGGTCGTCCACGCCACCGGTCCGGAGAATTCGACCGGTTCGTTCTCGTCTTCCTGCATGGAGACTTCGCCGCTCCACAAAAGCGCACGCATGCCCAGACCCAGCGCATCCCACAGCATGCCGAGACCACGCACAAAGGGCCATTGCCCCCACGAAGACGTATAGATTTTGGCGGTAAGAGGTTCCTCATGGAGGACGATGTTGCCCTGAGGGTTGCGCACGGCCACGGCCATCTGCTTGCGCCCCCGCATCATCACGCCTTCCATGACGGCCTGTCCGCCGTAGTATTGTTTAGCCATGGCGAGATTCTAGCATCGACGCGGCCAGCGTGGCAAAGTTGAAAGACGATCACGGAGCATACCTGCCGGATATGTGGTGCTATAATCTTGGTAAATTCGTCCTCCCCTTAAGCTGTGTGCTATCCTACGCTGCCGATTCCAAACCCGCCATGCATTGGTTTGTCCCGGCGAGGATGACCGGCACGTTGTTCCAACAGCAGGCCGGAGCTGCCATCGCGGTATCTAAGCGGTATCTAAATCGCCATTTTCATCGCCATTTTCACGGCCATTTTCGAGGAGGAGACCCATTGTGCAGGTTGAACTGCTTGCCTATACTCAGCCTAACCCAGCGCTGACGCCGGAGGCGACTGCCGGCCGGGGCGATCTGGGCACCATTCCCCACGGCCATGGCCCTTTTCCCGAGCAATTGATCGAGTATGCCGGGCGCGTCTGCTATCGCAGCACCCACCGCATGGGTACAGCGCCTGAGTTCATCGCGGCGCGGGTGCGTGAGGGCCACGAAGACATCATCGAGCATGTGGTCATTACCTTGCGCATCCGCGGCACGGACGAGCCGCTGCGCTGGCGGCTGCTCAACCGCCATTGCGAGATCAGCCAACTCGCTGACGACGACTGGCTCGTGAGCGGCAACACGCGCGTCTGGCTCGACTTCTTCCGCCAAGGGGTGGCCCGGGCGGCTATTCCCATTGTCAGCGCGGTTTCACCCAAAGTTTTTGATGAATTTGTCGACCGGGCGGCAGAAATGCCCGCGCCGCACATCACACCGGCTGATTTAACGGCCGGCTGGCACATGCCCGACAAAGCCCTCCTGCGCCCTGCTGAGGATGCGCCCATGCGCGTCACCCTGCTCGGCTTCACCCAACCCCAGTTCGATGATCCAGCGCTCGCCCTCCATCATGGTGCGGCGACTTTCTTCTTTGAAGGGATCAGCCGTACGTGCACGCATCAACTCGTGCGCCATCGGCTGGCCAGCTTCAGCCAGGAATCCCAGCGCTATGTGGACTTGAGCAAGGGAGGCTGGGATGCTGTCGTACCCAAGGCAGTTGCTGCCAATCCAGACGCAATGACCGTGATGACCGCATTCTGGGAAGACGCCGAGACCAAGTACGCGCAACTACGCAAGTTGGGGATCCGCAAAGAAGACGCGCGCTTCCTCCTGCCCAACGCCGCGGAAACGCGCATTATCACTACCATGAACTACGCCGCCTGGAGCCATTTCCTTTGGCTGCGGGCGGTTGACAAGGCCGCGCAGTGGGAAATCCGTGCCATGGGGCAGCGCGTGCTGGAGATGCTCTACGCCATTGCCCCCGCTGTATTCCAAACGCATTGGGACGTCTATCAGGAACAGTTTGTAACCGAAGCGTGAACTATCGATCGTCTTCGATTGCCATGAGTCAACCCATCATTCCGCTTGAAGAGAAGCTCAAATCGCGCCGGGCCCACGTCGCCATAATCGGGCTGGGTTACGTAGGATTGCCGCTAGCCGTCGCCTTCGCTAAGGCCGGCTATCAAGTCAGCGGTATCGACATCAACCGCCGGCGCGTGGCCGAACTCAACCGCGGGCGCTCGCACGTTGAGGACATATCGAGTGCCGGACTCCAAGCCGTCTTGGCGCCGACCGAGGCCACGCATGGTCCCGGTCAGTTCCGTGCCACATCCGACTTTGGTGTGCTGCGCGCTTGTGACGCGGTCTCAATCTGCGTGCCTACGCCGCTCAACAAAGTCGGTGAACCGGATCTCACCTACATTTTGGACGCAGCCGACCAGATTGCACGCTATCTCCACCCGGGCATGATTATCGTCCTCGAATCGACGACTTACCCCGGCACCACATCCGATGTGCTACGGCCGCGCCTGGAGGCCAACGCTGACGCCTTGCGCGTGGGCGACGAGATCTTTCTGGCGTTCTCGCCGGAGCGCATCGATCCGGGTCGGGCCGACTGGACGGTGGAGACTATGCCCAAAGTCATTGGTGGCGTGACAGCGTCCTGCCTGCGTGCGGCGGCTGCGCTCTACAGCGATGCCGTGGGGCCGCTCGTGCCTGTCTCCACAGCCGATGCGGCAGAGCTAGTCAAGCTCTTTGAGAACACGTTTCGTTCTGTCAACATCGCCCTGGCCAACGAACTCGTCCTCATGTGCGACAAGCTCGGCCTCAACGCCTGGGAAATCTTGGACGCAGCCGCGACCAAGCCCTTTGGCTTTATGAAGTTTTCGCCGGGACCAGGCTTAGGCGGCCACTGCATCCCCATCGATCCCCACTACCTTTCCTGGAAACTGCGCACGCTGGAATACAACGCTCGCTTCATTGAGTTGGCCAGCGAAATCAACACGGAGATGCCCCGCTATTGGGTGCAGAAATGTCAGGACGCCCTCAACGACGCAGGCAAACCAGTGAAGGGCAGTTCGGTCGTCATCGTGGGCGTAGCCTATAAAAAGAACGTGAGCGATTTACGCGAATCGCCGGCATTGGACATCATTCAACTTTTGCTAGCCAAAGGTGCTGACGTCGCCTATCACGATCCGCATGTTCCGACCCTCACCGTCGGCGACGTAGCGCTGGACTGCGTCGCGGATTTGCACAGCGCTCTAGAGGCCGCTGACTGCGTCGTCATCGTGACGGATCATGACGCTTACGAGTGGCCGGCCATTGCCCAAAGGAGCCGGTTGCTGGTCGATACGCGCAACGTGCTCGGCGCCCATGGATTAGCATAGTGCCAGCCGATCAGGGCTCCCGAGCGTGCGCTCTCGAAGGATTGACCATACGCTGCCGATAGATCATTTGGCGACGATGCACTTTGAATTCCTGCGTCTACGCAATCAGATTTAAAATCGCTTTCGCTTCTTTTTTCAATGGAACCCTGACCTTATGCCTTCGTATAATCAGTCACATCTCCGCCAGCTCGAGTCCGAGGCCATCTACATCATGCGCGAGGTGGCTGCCCAGTTTGAGCGCCCGGTGCTACTCTTCTCCGGCGGCAAAGACTCGATCGTCATGACCCACCTGGCCAAAAAGGCCTTCTGGCCCGGCCGCATTGCCTTTCCGCTGCTTCACATCGACACAGGGCACAACTTTCCCGAAACGTTGGAGTTTCGGGATCGCCTGGTCGAAGAGTTGGAGCGCACGCTTGATCGTGCGCTACGTCCAAGATTCCATTGACAAAGGTCGTGTAAAGGAAGAGACCGGGCCCACCGCCAGCCGCAACGCACTGCAGACCGTGACCTTGCTCGATGCCCTGGCCGAGTTCAAATTCGAAGCTGCCCTGGGCGGCGCGCGGCGCGACGAAGAAAAGGCGCGCGCCAAGGAACGCTTTTTCTCGCACCGCGACCGCTTCGGCCAGTGGGATCCAAAAAACCAGCGACCGGAGCTCTGGTCGCTCTACAACGGCCGCAAGCATATGGGAGAGGGATTTCCGCGTCTTTCCCATCAGCAACTGGACCGAGATGGATATCTGGCAATATATCCGTCTCGAGAACATCGAACTCCCTTCCCTCTATTTCACCCACCGGCGCGATATCATCGACCGCGATGGCGTGCTGCTGGCCGCATCGGAAGTCGTCCCGGCCCTGCCCGGTGAAAGCGTCGAAAACCGGATCGTGCGCTTCCGCACCATCGGCGACATGACCTGCACCGGCGCCGTCATGTCCGAGGCCAATCGCCTGGACGATATTATCTTGGAAGTTGCCGCTGCACGCGTGACCGAACGTGGGGCCCGGGCCGATGACAAACGATCCGAAGCAGCCATGGAAGATCGCAAGAAGCAGGGTTATTTCTAGTCGGCAGCCGAGGGCTGACCGCGATTACCCGCCTACCGACTTGAGAGAAGGAAAGTGCAAGCTATGTTGATTGAAGAGACCAGCAACAACATCACCCCTGCCGTGCACGACGAAATGATCGTTACGCATGAGAGCGATGCCTACCTCAACATGGACCTGTTGCGTTTTACGACCGCAGGCAGCGTCGATGACGGCAAGAGCACGCTGATTGGCCGGCTGCTTTATGACAGCAAGGCGATCTTTGAAGACCAGATGGACGCGGTGGAGCAGGCCAGCAAAAACCGGGGCGACGACTACGTCGATCTGGCACTGCTGACCGACGGCCTGCGTTCCGAGCGCGAGCAGGGCATCACCATCGATGTGGCCTATCGCTACTTCGCCACGCCCAAGCGCAAGTTCATCATCGCCGACACGCCCGGCCACATTCAGTACACGCGCAACATGGTCACCGGCGCCTCCACGGCCGAATTGGCCATTATCCTGATCGACGCGCGCAATGGCGTTGTGACCCAATCCAAACGCCATGGTTTCATGGCCTCGCTGCTGCAGATTCCCCATATCCTGGTTGCCGTCAACAAGATGGATCTGGTCGACTATGATCAGGGCGTCTATGACGAAATCGTGGACGATTATACGGACTTTGCTTCGCAAATTAGCGGTTCAGGATATGACCTTTATCCCGATTTCCGCGCTGATGGGCGACAACGTCGTCCACAAGAGTGAGAAGATGCCCTGGTACGACGGCCCGACGTTGCTCCATCACCTGGAAAACGTCAACATCGGCGGCAGCCGCAACCTGGTCGACTTTCGGTTCCCGGTACAGATGGCGCTGCGCCCCAATCAGAACTTCCGCGGCTTTGCCGGCCAGATTGCGTCCGGCAGCATCAGCCCCGGCGAGGAGATCGTCGTGCTGCCCTCGGGCAAGAGCAGCCGCATCCAGTCGGTGGTCACCTTGACGGCGAAGAGCAGGAGGCATTTGCGGGCGATTCAGTCGTGCTCACGCTGGAGGACGAGATCGACATCAGCCGCGGCGACATGATCGTACGCAAACGCAACCTGCCTCAAACGGCCAGCCAGTTCGAGTGCGTCATCTGCTGGATGAACGAAGAGCCCATGAATCCCCATGGCACCTATCTCGTGCAGCATACGACGCGCCAGGTACGCGCCCTCATCTCCGAGCTCAACTATCGTATTGACGTCAACACGCTGCACCGAGAAGATGCCGACACGCTCCATCTGAATGAGATCGGCCGCATCACGCTGACGACGACCCAGCCGCTCTTCTACGATCCGTATCAGCTCAATCGCGTCACGGGCAGCTTCATCCTGATCGATCCCCACACGCAATAATACCGTGGCCGCCGGCATGATTCGCGGGCGGGCCCGGGACCTGGATGACATCGTGAGCAAGCAACCGGAGCGGCAGAAGTCGAGCAACGTCGTCTGGGAAGAGGCGCGTGATCAGTCGCCAGATGCGCGAGGAGCGCAACGGCCACAAGGCCGCCGTGCTCTGGTTCACCGGTCTCTCCGGCTCGGGCAAGTCGACCGTGGCGCGCCAGCTGGAGCGCCGGCTCTTTGCCATGGGCGTCCAGACCACCTTCCTGGATGGCGACAACGTGCGTCACGGCCTGAATGGCGACCTGGGCTTCTCTGAGGAAGATCGCAAGGAGAACATCCGCCGCGTCGCCGAGGTGGCCAAGCTCGCCTTTGACAACGGCAATCTGGTCGTCTGCACCTTTATCTCACCCTTCCAGGCCGACCGCGACTTTGCCCGTTCGCTCTTGCCGGAAGGGCAACTTCTACGAAGTCTTCGTCAAGTGCGACATTGAGGTCTGCAAGCGGCGCGATC
Organism: uncultured Chloroflexia bacterium; assembly: GCA_963749845.1. Classification (GTDB taxonomy): domain Bacteria; phylum Chloroflexota; class Anaerolineae; order Caldilineales; family Caldilineaceae; genus JAGRCP01. Next base: position 210,028 of record CAVVOJ010000001.1, read on the forward strand.
CCAAGGGTCTCTACGCCAAGGCGCTGAGCGGCGAGATCCCCGAGTTCACCGGCATCTCGTCGCCCTACGAAGAGCCGGCCAATCCCGAACTGGTCGTTGAGACCGATGTGCGCAGCGCCGAGGAGATCGTCGGCCAGATTCTCGAGCAGCTGGCCAAAGATGGCGTGATCCAGCTGTAGACGTTATCGGTCTTTTTGAACCAAATAATACAGCCTCAAATCCACGAGGCGTTGCTCCCTACATCCCTGAAGGAGCAACGCCTCGTTTACGTTTCGACACATCAATTTGACTGACCTGCTACAGGAGACAGGTTCATGTTACATGACCGATATGAGATTGACAGATTTTTTCTCGACATCGCAACACAAGCGAGCGAGATGGAGCCAGTGCTGGTCCAGATTGACCGGTTGCTGGATGACGAAGCACCCTACCAGATAATGAAGAACCAGATGGCAAAAGCCGCCATGTCGTGGCGGTAAGCTCACACAACCAAGACGAGACGTCCGGCAACGCCAGTTGAGGTCGTGCTGCGTACGCTGGCCGTCAAACACCTCTACAATCTGGGCTACGAACATACAGAACGTCAGGTACGAGATAGCTTCGTGCTGTATCAGCTTGTAACATCGAGGCCGATATCGCTCATTAGCGACTGATAGGAATTAGGGGCTATTGTCTTGATTTGCTAGACTTGGACTTCAGTCAATCTGGCTGGCGTATCTTGGGCAGAATTCTAACCGTATTACAGATTGTCATCCGCTATGTCTCTAGCCTTGTGAAGTGAAGTGCCTATGCCAACGCACCGCGTCCTATTGTTATCCTTGTTCGCCTCATGCCTAGTCGCTATCATCGTGCAGATAGTGGGAATGCCTGCACTGAGTCAAGATTCAGCGTCGACAGGCATTATTGCGCCTTACGAGTGGGCCGGACCGCAGCGAATTACCGAGGCGGATGTTGCACAGGTAATGCCGCCTTTTGAGGTTGAAAACCAGCTAGGCGCATTTGAATTGACTAGAGTAGTGACAGGGGCCGGCGGTGTAGTTCGCGTCCAACGAGTAGCAGATGAGACTGACTCAGCTTCGTCGGGCCGCTTGGAGCTGGTTTGGATTCTGAGTTCAGACGAACGTAGCCGGCTGGCTGGAAGGATTGCCGTGCTCTCCTTCAGTGCACGGGGCTATGCCCCACCGGATGGGTTGCGCGTCTATATCAGCGACGAAGCTGATGAAGGGACGTCAAGCAGCAGCGTTCGCATTGAGGATATTGCGTGGCGCGATTATGTGCTAGAAAGGGAGATTCCCGCCAACGCATCCGAAATCCGTATTGGGTTAGACTGGGCGCCTGTTCTGGAGTACGCTTGGTATGAGATCGGCCCACTGCGACTCACGACACAGGATCCGGCAACGTATGACGGTCCTCTCGCACCCACGGATATTCCCTACACGCCGACTGCCACGCTGACGCCGACGCTCGCAGTCGTGACGTCTACGCCGACGCCGCAGACTGTCTTTGAGGCGGCCACCCGTGTAGCAATGGCGACGGCCAATGCTGCTTCCACCGGTACAGCTACCCCCACGTCCGAGAGGATGGTGACAGCTACGCCGACGGCGACGCCAACGGAAACGACGCCCCCCATTATTGTGACCAACACGCCCACGCCTGGCAATAAAGAAACCGCGACCATGGTTGCACTGGAAGCCAGCGCGAGCGCATTTACCACAGGTACGCCAACTCCTTACCCAAGCAATGCGATTGTGCTGGTCGCTACCCCAACCAGCACGCCGGCGCCGAGGAATACGCCGACGCCGCTCTTTGTCCTACTAGAAGATCTTCCGCCGACCAACACGCCGACGGCGACACCGTTCTTTCCGGTAGAGCTAACCGGCAAGATTGCGTTCAAGGCCAATCTTCTCGGAAATGATCGACGTCCAGACTACATGATCATGAATCCAGATGGTACAGGCCTGGCACGGTTGACAAGCGGGTACTATTACCAGCGGGCGGCTGAACGCGACCATTACTCGGGTGATCGACGGTTTTATGCCTCCGTTTCGCGAGAGCAGGATGGTTTTCGGCGGATCCAGATTTTTTATGACTTTATTGAGTTTGGTACGAAGCGGCAGCTCACCTTTTTTGGCGCCGGCACAGCGTGGGATCCAGCGTGGTCGCCAATAAACGACACCGTGGTGCTCGTCTCCAACGAGAGTCGCAACGACGAGCTTTGGCTGGTTCAGCGTGACGAATGGCCCGCCATCAAACTAACGAATAATGAGTGGGAGTGGGACAATCATCCCAGCTTCTCACCCGATGGAAGCCAGATTGTTTTCATGTCCAACCGGATCACTGGCAGGCGCCAACTCTGGATTATGGATGCGAACGGCGTCAATCAGCATCAACTGACCGATTTACCTTTTGAAGCTTGGGATCCGGTATGGATCAAGTACCCCGATGGATAAAATGAATGTGGGAGATTTATGCGCAAAGAGCTTATTCAGAAATTCCAATCAAGAGACGCTCACGTCGCCGTAATTGGCCTTGGCTATGTAGGGCTGCCGCTGGCGTTGAGTCTGGCTGAATCTGGATACGCGGTAACCGGCATCGATGTGAACATAGAGCGCGTGGCGGCGATTAACCGAGGCGAGTCGTACATTGAGGATGTGCCGACGAGCCGACTCAGATCTGTCGTCCGTCAACACCCGGACGCTATGACCACTGCGGGGGAGCGTGCAACGCAAGAGCAAGACTTGGGCCAAAGCGGCGCCGGCGCCGCAGCCATTCTGGACGACCCGATGATTAACGCTCTGACCACCGGCGCGCTGTGCGCCTCCGCCGATTTTTCCGTCTTAGGGGATTGCGATGCAGTCTCCATCTGTGTGCCGACACCGCTGAATAAGACCGGCGACCCGGACATCTCCTACATTACCGCCGTCACTGATGCCGTAGCCCACTACCTACGACCAGGACAGGTGATTGTGCTCGAATCCACCACCTATCCGGGTACCACACGTGAGGTCATACTGCCGCAGCTAGAGGCGAATCATCAAGGATTGTTGGTAGGAACGGACTTTTTCCTAGCGTTTTCGCCGGAGCGCGTCGATCCGGGACGACAAGACTGGACCACTCCGAACACCCCCAAGGTGATAGGGGGCGTCACGCCAGCCTGTTTGGAGGTAGCGACTGCCTACTATGCCGCTGCTATCGAAACGCTTATTCCTGTTTCGTCGCCGGATGCCGCTGAGTTAACCAAGCTCTTCGAAAACACCTTTCGGTCCGTCAATATCGGTCTGGCCAATGAGCTACTGCTCATGTGCGATAAGCTCGGCCTGGACGCTTGGGAGATCATAGATGCTGCGGCGACTAAGCCCTTTGGCTTCATGAAGTTTACGCCCGGACCCGGGCTGGGCGGTCACTGTATACCGATTGACCCTCATTTTCTTTCGTGGAAGCTTCGCACCGTGCAGTACACGGCCCGCTTCATCGAACTGGCGAGCGAAATCAACACGGAGATGCCTCGTTACTGGGTGCAGAAAGTGCAGGATATGCTGAACGAAATCGGCAAAGCGGTCAAAGGCAGCCGGGTGCTCGTGCTTGGCGTGGCATATAAAAAGGACGTCAGCGATCTGCGCGAATCTCCCGCGCTGGACATCATCCACCTGCTGGAGGAGAAAGGCGCCCACGTCGACTATCACGATCCGTATGTACCCTACTTGCGGATCGACGGCCTGGAGAAAGAATGTGTCGTCGACTTGACTGAAGCGCTGAAGGACACCGATTGCGTGGTCGTCGCTACGGACCATTCCAGCTATGAGTGGAGAGCAATTCGACGAGCAGCGAGGCAAATCGTCGACACTCGGCATGTGGTATGATAGACGTCCAAAATTCGCCTGTGGGTTTCGTGTCGTGCTGACAGCACAAGAACAGGAGACGCACCTGTGACGGTTGCGGTAGTTGGTTGTGGATACTGGGGCAAGAACCTGGTAAGAAATTTCGCCGGCCTTGGGGCATTAGGTCTGGTTTGCGATGCGACGGAGGCAGGGCGCCAAACGGCGGCTTCCCTTGCCCCCTCGGTTCCCACAGTTGCGGACGTTTCAGAGGTGCTGAGCGCCTCTGTTACCGGGATCGTCGTGGCAACGCCTGCGGAGACGCACTATGGACTGGTAAAGCGGGCATTACTGGCAGGCAAGGATGTCTTTGTCGAGAAGCCGCTTGCATTGACCTATGAGCAGGGGGCGGAGTTGGTGCACCTTGCGCAACAACACGATCGCATACTCATGGTCGGACACGTTCTCGAGTACCACCCGGCAATTGTCAAGATTCAGGAACTAATTGACGGCGGAGACTTAGGCAGACTGCTCTATATCTATTCAAATCGCTTGAGCCTGGGCAAAATTCGACGCGAAGAGAATATCTTATGGAGTTTCGCGCCCCATGACGTGGCCGTTATTCTACGCATGGTCGGCTCGCTGCCGTTCGAGGTCGTCGCCTGTGGCGGCAATTATGTCCAGCCCAACATCGCCGACGTCACGGTTACCAATTTGCTCTTCGACAACGGCGTACGCGCCCACATTCATGTCTCTTGGCTCCATCCGTTCAAAGAGCAGCGGCTGGTGGTGATCGGATCCAAGAAGATGGTCACCTTTGACGATGTCGCCAAACGCGTCATTCTTTTTGATCGCAGAGTGGAATGGCAGGAAGGAGAACCGGTCCCAGTGCGGGGAGAGGGGGATGAAATTGAGTTTGATGCTGCAGAACCATTGCGGCAAGAATGCCAGGCATTTCTCGATGCAATGGAGAGCCGTAAGCCGCCGTTGACGGACGGGCTGAGCGGCCTGCGTGTGCTGCGTGTGCTGCAGGCCGCTCAGCGGTCTCTGGTGACAAATGGGGAGCCTGTCGGCCTGCCAATTGAGGATTTCGGTTCCAGAACGCATACAAACACCCGTCTGCCGGTCTACGCAAATCATGAGTGAGCGAAACTATTACATTCATCCTAGCTCATTTGCAGACGAACCATGTCGCATCGGCGTCGGCACCAAGATCTGGCATTTCTGCCATGTCATGGCCGACGCACAAATTGGCGAGCGCTGCATACTGGGGCAGAATGTCTTTGTCGCCGGCGGCGTACGCATCGGTGACAATGTCAAGATTCAAAACAACGTGTCTGTGTATGCCGGCGTAGAGTTAGAAGACGACGTCTTCTGCGGTCCGTCGTGCGTCTTCACCAATGTGATCAATCCTCGGTCGGAGATCGTGCGGCGCGACCAGTATCAGCGCACCTTGGTGCGAGCAGCGGCGCGACCATCGGCGCCAATGCGACCATCGTCTGCGGCGTCACCGTGGGCCGCTATGCCTTTGTCGCCGCCGGCGCAGTTGTGCGTAGCGACGTGCCGGACTACGCGCTCATGATGGGCGTGCCGGCCACGCAACGCGGCTGGATGAGCCGCCACGGCCACCGCTTGACCGAGCGCAACGCCGAAGGATACTTGATTTGTCCGGAAAGCGGCTGGCGCTATCACGAAGAGTCGCCAACCAGTCTCGTTTGTCTGGACGAGGCCAATGAGGAAACGCTTGCATGACCGCTCAGACCAACTATTCATTCGCCTGTACCGCTGCTTGATCTGAAGGCGCAGTTTGCGACCATTGAAGACGAAGTGCGGGCCGCCATCGATCGCGTGCTGGCCAGTCAGCGTTTCATCATGGGTCCAGAGGTCGAGGCCTTGCGAGCAAGAGGTGGCCGACTACTCCCAGTGCCGATTTGGCATCGGCGTTTCATCCGGCACGGACGCGCTTTTGGTCTCATTGATGGCGCTGGGCATCGGCCCTGGCGACGAGGTGATCACCACGCCCTACACGTTCTTCGCCACAGCCGGGTCAATTGCCAGGCTGGGCGCGCGGCCGGTCTTCGTCGACATCGACCCGCGGACCTACAACATCGATCCAGGCGGTATTGAAGCGGCCATTACGGTGCGGACCAAAGCGATCATGCCCGTTCATCTCTTCGGCCAGATGGCGGACATGGATCCGATCATGGAGATCGCCCGGCGGTACGATCTTTACGTCATCGAGGACGCTGCGCAGGCGATTGGCGCCGAGTACAAGGGACGACGAGCCGGTTCGATTGGGCACATGGGCTGTTTCAGCTTCTTCCCGTCCAAGAATCTGGGCGCCTTCGGCGATGCAGGGATGGTGGTGACGAACGACGCGAATCTGGCCGAGCGGCTCGACATTTTGCGCAAGCATGGGGCCAAGCCGAAATACTACCACCATTACGTGGGCGGCAATTTCCGGCTCGACGCCATCCAGGCCGCAATTCTGCGCGTAAAGCTCAGATATCTTGACGCCTGGACCGCAGCTCGCCAGCAAAACGCCGCACGGTACCGCCAGTTATTTGCAGAGGTCAACGCGCCGGTGGAATTACCGTGGGAAGCTGGCAATAGCCGCCACATCTACAACCAGTTTGTGATTCGAACGGATCGGCGCGATGAACTCATGGCGTATCTGAAGGCGCGGCAAATCGGATGTGAAATTTACTACCCGGTCCCACTTCACCTTCAGGAATGCTTTTCTGACCTGACGTATCAGCAGGGAGATTCCCCAGTCAGTGAAGACGCGGCCCTAACGACTTTAGCGATTCCCAACTACCCGGAACTGACACACGTTCAACAGGGCGAAGTTGTCGAAGCCGTGCGAACTTTTCAGGCAGCATCGTCCGGACAATATGACAACCCGTAACACACCCTCTATGCCAACCACCGCTGCATCGATCCCCCAGGGCAATAGCTTTGCCAGGGATGTGCTGAAGCTGGTCTCCGGAACGGCTGTCGCGCAGCTGCTGGGTATACTGGCCTCTCCGATTCTCACTCGCCTATACACTCCTGATGCGTTTGGCGTACTGGCCATCTTCACGTCCATTGTCAGCATCCTGGGCGTCGTTGCCTGTTTGCGCTATGAACTCTCTATCATGTTGCCGGACAGCGATGAGGAAGCCGCAAACCTGTTTGCCGTTAGCCTCTCCTTTGCGGTGCTTGTCTCGCTGCTAACCGTACCGCTTGTCTGGTGGGGACGCGAGCCGCTGTTGCGCTGGCTAAATGCGCCGCAGCTGGGTCCGTATCTGTCGTTGGTGCCACCAGCGGTATTGGTGGCAGGCGTCATTCTTGCCCTCAATTACTGGAATACTCGCACCAAGCAATTCGGCCGGCTGTCTATCGCCAGGGTGAGTGGCTCAGTAGCGACCACCTCCACCAATCTTGGCTTCGGGTTTTTAGGAAATGCCACCAGTGGCGTTCTAATTGCGGCCAGCTTCGGCGGTCAGGTCGTGAACGCAACGATTCTGGCCATCCACAGTTGGCGCGACAACAGCAGGCTGTTTCTACATTCAATTTCCTGGCAGAAGATGTTGGCCGGCATAAGCCGCTACCGCAAATTTCCGCTCTTTGGAACTTGGTCTGCGTTGTTGAACACCATCTCATGGCAGCTGCCTGCTTTCTTGCTAGCGGCCTTTTTTTCATCCAGTGTAGTTGGCTTCTACGCACTCGGATTTCGCATCTTGCAGATGCCCATGCGTCTGATCGGCGCTGCAATCGGACAGGTCTTCTTTCAGCAGGCAGCACAGGCAAAGGTGCAAGGGACCTTAGCCGAGCTGGTAGAGGCAACATTTCGCCGCCTGGTTATGGTTGGCCTATTTCCCATGCTCATGTTGACAATTATCGGCCGCGATTTGTATGTGGTGATCTTTGGCCAGAACTGGGCGGAAGCAGGCGTTTATACTCAAATTCTGGGCGTTTGGGCGTTCTTCTGGTTCATCTCGTCGCCGATGAGCACGCTATTCAGCATACTTGAAAAGCAAGAGATTCGGCCTCAAACTCAATGTGGTTCTATTTATCACGCGCCTAGGTTCTTTGACTTTGGGCGGATATCTTGGCAGTGCGCGCATAGCTGTAGCACTGTTTGCCATAACGGGTGTACTAGTTTACGGTTATCTCAACTTCCAGATTATGGCGGCAGCAGGAGTTTCATGGCGGGAAATTTGGACGATTCTTGGAACAGGTTTTATCTACTTCGTTCCATTTGGTGCCCTCGTGGCAACGCTACTTATCTCCGACATGGGCGGTTGGCCCGTGCTGTTTGCCGCAGGCATGTCATGCGGCCTTTACACGTTGCTTCTGCTTTGGCGGCAGCCTGGCCTGTTTAGAGCGACGGGGTAACGTACGCGGGCTTAACCGAGCGTCGATATGTTTCCGTGCGATAGCTATGCGGCCGCTCGTCTGGACACGATTTTTGTTACCGAAGCCTAAGAGAGGATTTTCCTGCGCGTGATTGATCATTTCCCCGACGAATTCTACGACTCACTGGGAGAACCAAAACCGGGGCATGCCTTCGGGCTTGTTGAAGCATATCGCTTTCAACTTGCTCTTGAACAACTGGGACCAGGAAGCGTTCTCGATGTTGGAGCCTATTTTGGAGATTTCTTGAAACTTGCACGTGACGACGGTCGACAGATTAAGGGGGTCGAAATCAACGCAGCTCGGGTGAATCTGGCAAATGCCATTCTTGGGGATGAAGTCGTCGTTCTTGACTCCCGCAATGGCAGCCTAGGCTCATTTGCGGATGACAGTTTTGACAACGTTGTCTGCATGGAAGTTCTCGAGCATCAACCGGATCATCGTTTTGCGCTGGCCGAACTCTGCCGAGTAGCTCGCTCGAAAGTCATTATCACCGTTCCGTTCCACGAAAAAATCCAGCAAGTCATTTGTCTACATTGTCATCAATATACCCCTTATCACGGGCACCTGCACCGCTACGATTTTGGCACTTTTCATGAACTGACGCCAGCAAGGTGGCAAGTCACACGAGAAACTCCATTCGCCAACTCCATCTGTGGCCGCTTGAGTCGCAGGCTCTCACTTTCTGAGGTTTCCATTGGCCTTATGAAAGCGGTCGACATACTCCCCGTAGCCAAGCGGCGATGGATGCTGGTTGTATTGGAACCAGAAGACTAAACAATTCTCCGATCCAAGCGGTTGTTGAGGAACACCCGAGAGGCAGCATGAGGCGAAAGAATGGAACAGATTCCTGTAGACTTCGAATTCAAAGGCAGCCGAGCCTATGTTCATGGCACCGACATGCATAATTGCATGTTGGCACAATTGAACAACAGCTTCGACTCATCGGATCTTCGCTCACTCAGATTGACAATTCATCGGCGGACAAGCGCGCAGGGAATGCTCTTGTTAGCCGATGTTGGTGAAGTTATGCAAAGACCACAACACGGCGTTGCCGAGATAACTGCCACGACGCCGCAGGGTGCACGCCATTGCTGGCTCACGGAGACAGGCGAACCGGTGACAGGACGCTATCCCTATGATGAAGAGGAAATCGTTGCTTTGTGCCAGATCGCAGACAACGAAATCAGTATTGCAGCCAAAACGGATTACACGCCGGTCGAAGTTGTTGTGGCAATGAATAAGGCTCTTCATCTGCACGCCATCAATGACACCGACATTAAATGGTTGTTCACGCGCCTTCAGCTGGAGCGTCCGTTTCAACCGAAAGACGCTTTATCATTCAAAGTTACGCTGAGCAGACGTTTTGCCGCTGACAAGCTAACACAGTCGGCCATCTTTGCTGGCGGGCAGTTGCTTGGTCACATCTACTTCTCGGGTGTAAAGGTATGATCGGTATTCAGGAAATCGCAGTCTATATTCCCAACCAGTATGAGCTCAACAACGCCAAGCAAGAGCTGTTCGACGTCGATGAGGTCTACATTCGCGAAAAAATCGGAGTGCTTCAAAAACGCGAAAGGCCAAAGAGGAGGAAACCTCTGACATGTGCTGCCGTGCCTATGAAGCACTGACTGAAAAGAGCGACATTGCGGCAGAGGAAATCGACTGTGTCGTCGTATGCACCCAAAATCCGGACGGCTATGGCCTGCCGCACACCTCAGCTATAGTACACGGTAAGCTTGAATTGACCGAACACGTTGCATCTTTTGACATCTCCCTCGGTTGTTCGGGTTATGTGTATGCTCTTGCCATTGTCACTGCTTTTATGCAGGCCAATGGGCTTAAGCAAGGCTTGCTGTTTACCGCCGACCCGTACTCAAAGATAGTAGACCCCAACGATAAAGCCACAGCCCTCCTTTTCGGCGATGCTGCGACGGTAACCTTGCTCACTGATACGCCCAAACTACTTCTTGAGCAGGGCTTATATAATACCCACGGTCAAGAACATGATAGCCTGCAGCGACGCAAGAATGCCTTGTATATGAACGGCAGGGCCATCTTCAACTTCTCAATGACGGCAGTGCCTCGCCAAATTGAAGCGTTGTTGAGCAAGAGCGGCTGTCAACTCGAGGACTTTGATCTGATCATCACCCACCAGGCCAGCAAATTCCTGCTAGATACCCTCACCCGGCGAATGAACGTTGATCCCGACAAAATGCCATCTAATTTGGCCGAGATCGGAAACACAGTCTCTTCCTCAATTCCGATTCTCTTGGAAGAATACGTTCATCAAAGCAATATTCAGCGCATCCTCATCAGCGGATTTGGGGTTGGGCTCTCATGGGCAAGCGCAATTATAACTAGACCACCCAGCAACTAAGGAGTAGACGGGAATGACGAAGCAGAGCGCATCACCTGCAGACATTTTGGCTATCCTGCAAAAAGATGTGGCCGTTCTTAAGGATGTTGGCTATGACGATTCATTCAGAGATCGACTTGAACTTGACTCTCTTGACTTATCACTTTTTTTTCTTAATGTCCAGGAAACGTATGGAGTGCGAATAACCGACGAGGATGTAGCACAACTTGACACAATTAATGGCATTGTGGACTGGTTGCAGGCGAAGGCCGCCTGACAGGGTTCGCGTCTTCTGCAACCGAGTCTCGCTGGAAGTGAAGGTGTCAGATTTGGCCGAACATTCTGCTGCTGTACGGCCACGCGAGCCGATATGCAATCCAAAGCTCCATCGCAATGTCCCGATTGTCCGCTTCTGGATACGCGAATTGGTCCGCAAAAGGATTGGCTGTCATTGTCAAGCCGTGAACATGGAGATGCAGGGCGCATGGGGAAGATTGCTGAGAGGCTCTATTCAAGCCGCCGCTATCGCAGTGGCGATGAGACTGAAATTGTCGCACTCTATAATCTTTTCACAGGCCGCAACAGAACCGTAGAGGCACATGTGTGGGAATGGCTGGAATCTCCTTGCGGACAAGGAGATATGTGGGTAATCACTGAACAAGCCACGGGGAAGATTGTCGGACATCACGGGCTGATCCCTATCCCGCTGAGTTGTGACGGTGGATTGATTCTCATGGGCAAAACAGAAAACACGTTCGTGGATCCTGAGCATAAGGGCAAGGTACTCTATTTCCTATATGAAAGAGAATTTCTTCAAGAAGCAGAACGGCGGTTTGATCTCTTGTACACAACGATGGGTTCCGGTGGAATAGGACGAATTCGGCGGGAATTGGGCTATGTTGCGGTGAATTCATACACGGCTTATGTAAAAATCGCCCATAAGGAGGCGCTGGATCGGCTGGTCAGCTCGAAAATCGTCTCCATGATCAAATTTGCACCGCTGCAGAAAATGGCCCTTCCGTTGGCAAAGTTAATGACGTATGCTTTCGGCTCATTGTGGATTGATCGTTCACCGAGATCGGTCTGCCGCGTAGAACTGAAACGCATCACGACGATTCAACCGCTCATGGAGGAGTTGGATCGGCTATGGACAGAGAGCAAGACTCATTATCCCATAACCATTGATCGCAATAGCCGCTATCTCAAGTGGCGAATCTTCGACAACCCAAACGTAGATTATGTGTTTTTTGCTGCATATGATGCACGAGCGCTCGTAGGATTTGTAATTGTCGAATTTCACGCTGGCAGCACGCAGATTGTCGACTTGGTTGTCTCGAACAACTGTGACGCATATTTTGACGCAGTTTTGCAGGCAGTCACTTCAGAGCTAAAAGAATCTTCTGCTGATCGTATTACGTTTCCTACGCTCAACGGGTGTATCCGCTTGCGTCAAGCCTTGATCAGAAATGGATATTTTCCTTTAGAAGAACTCAAGACCCGTCTTCAGGCGGCTCGAAATGAGGTAGCGACGAATGAACCGGTACTGCTGATAAAGGCGATTCATCCCAATTTGGATTCGACGAAACTGCGGGATGCCAATAACTGGTACTACACGGACCTGTTTTCTGAAGGGCGTAGCAGAGAGTGGCGCCGACCGACGGTTTGGAATCGACGATGAGTGTATTCCCGGCAATGAGCCATGCTCACTCAAAACAGCATGATCCACCAATGAGCGGGAACGCTCTGGCCTATGCTTGGCAGCAGCTTGCCTTTCGGGCAGGTATAGGTGAACAAGAAACGGTAAACGCAGATTGCTTTCATGCGCCCGTCCCAGTCTGGTATCGCCTGCCGGAACAGTGTCCAGAGCGCGCTAAAGGAATCTATATTGTCCCGGCCCCGGCAGGATCCTGGCGCAAATTGGTTACGCTCCCATCCGGGCGCATGCAATGGCTGTCCGCTAATCAGGCAATGCCTCCGGGCAAAGCTCTACCGCTGGAGACACCTGTACCCGCCTTGTTATGGGGTGAAGGCTATGAAGACGGCAACAAACCGTTTGCAGCGCGTCATGATAGCGAAACAGTAGTCTTCTACGTAGATCTTTTGTCTTCCGCCTTATTCATGCTCACACGGTGGGAAGAGTCGATGAGCCACGCGCGAGATCAACACGATCGGTTTCCTGCGGTCAATAGTGTCGCTTTCAGACAAAGCTTTCTAGATCGTCCGTTGATTGACGAATACGCGCTCATCCTCCAAGCATGGATCAAAGCGCTCTTGCCAGAATGGACGCCGCAGCCGCTCAGCTTTTCCGTGAAGCTGAGCCATGACATTGACTTTGTGTGCGCAACTTCATGGCGTCGACTTGGCGGCGATCTTTTCAAGCGGCGCAGCCTGAGTTTAGCAAGGAAAAGCCTATCCAGCATGCTCGTGCCGGAAAAAGATCCCTACGTCCGCGGCTGTTATGAGTTGGCCGATCTGTCGGAAACGCACGACTTTCAGAGCGCCTTCTATTTTATGGCCGCCAAACAGAATCGGTTTGACATCGGCTATGATCCGCAGGGCAGACGCGTGCAGCGTTTGATCAAGGATCTACGCAAACGCGGTCACGAAATCGGTTTTCACCCGGGCTATACTACACCCGAAGGTGCAGCACACTTCATGGCTGAGAAGCGCCGCATGGATACTGCGCTGGGCGAAACCTGCTACGGCGGCCGACAACATTACCTGCGCTTTGCTGCGCCCCAGACCTGGCGGCTTTGGGAAGCAGCCGGTCTGGCGTATGATTCAACGCTCGGGTATGCAGACCACGAAGGGTTTCGCTGTGGCACCTGTCAGCCGTTTCACCCCTTTGACATTGAGCAAGATCGGCAGCTCGACCTACTTGAGATTCCGTTGCTGGTGATGGACAGCACCTTGAAAAACTATCGTAAGCTATCGCCTCAGCAGGCAAGAAACCAGATTCTGGCGATAGCAAAGAGATGTAGGCAGGTCAATGGACTCTTCACATTACTTTGGCATAATACATCCCTACGTGGTGAGTGGGGACCCTACGCAGCAATCTATCGTCAAGTACTTCCCGTTCTCGCGAAGATGGAAGCGTAATACGCGTGCTTGGACGTGTACACTGGAGGCGCGCCTTGACCCGCACAGTCTTAATCGTAATTCATGACTTCCCTCCCGCTCGTACAACTGGGACGGAGCGAACCCTACGCTTTGCCCACTACCTGCCACAATTTGGATATGTGCCGCTGGTGCTCACGACCAATCGCTATGGCAGCCTTGCCGATGATCGGGTGCGGCAAATTTTTCGTGCGCAAGATTGGATGCACGACACGGCGGATTTCGTACGTCGTATCGCAAAGCGTCCGACTATATCAGCGCTAAATCAACAGGAATCGTCTGCAGCAAACAACCGAGGGTTGTTGCGGCACATGCAGGATCTTATCATGATCCCGGACACTAGAATCGGCTGGGCGGTGCCTGGTATCCACATCGGCAAGCGCTTGCTGCAAGAGAATCAGCCGGCGCTTGTTTTCAGCAGCTCTCCTCCAGAAACGGTACATCTCGTCGCGCAACATCTGAGCGTGAACAGCGATCTACCCTGGGTGGCGGATCTACGCGATGGCTGGACCTTCGAGCCCCCCAAATCCAGCCTACGCAAGGCCAAGCTGCGGCGTTCGCTTGAAAATCGGCTTGAACGTCGGATGGTGTACACTGCCAGTCGAGTTGTATCTGCAACGGCACCAATTGCAGCTGACCTTGCGGTTCGGTATCCGGCCTGTGCGCCGAAAATCGACACGATCACCAACGGGTACGACGAGCGCGAGTTCACAGGACTTCGCCGCCAGCGAGCGTGTGACGGCCGTTTCCTGATCACCTACACGGGGTCTCTTTCCGCCAGTCGCGAGGGCACATACATCTCTGCACTATTCGCCGGGGTCGCCCTTCATCTTCAATACAACCCAGATTCTCCGGTACGGCTAAGAATGGTCGGCAATATCCGGCGCCACGAAATAGAAGAGGCGTCCCGATACGGGCTTGAGGATGTTATTGAATTTTTTCCGCCAGTCTCGCGCCGAGAAGCCCATCAACATCAACTGGACGCCGACGCTCTTCTACTTGTGACGGCGCCAGGTCAGCGCAGTGTTGCCACACTGAAGCTGTTTGAATACATTCGCGCCGGCAATCCGATTTTTGCACTAGCGCAAAACAATGCGGCAGCAAGTATTGTTGCGCAGGACGGTCTGGGCATCTTGGCTCCTCCAGATCAGCCTACCGCCATAGCAGACGGCATTGATGCTCTTCTGCATCGCTATGGGCAGGATACGTGCGCACGGCCCTGCTTTGCTGCCGTCCAGGCGAAATATGATTGCCGGCGGCTGACTGAGAAGTTGGCTCGGCTATTTGATGAGCTGCTAAATTGAAGAAGCTGCGAGATCATGAGTGCATCCGGTAAGCATGAGCCTGTCATCTACGTGGTTGTTGTTACGTGGAACCAGTATGCGCTGACTGCGGCATGCGTTCGTTCTTTGCTCCTGGTTAATTACCCGAACCTGCACATCCTGATCGTGGACAACGCATCACAAGATGATACCACCGAGAAGCTATGCCAGGAATTCAAATCCGGCATTGAAATCCTCACGAATGCTCGGAATCTAGGCTATGCCGGCGGCAACAACGTCGGAATCAAGCATGCTTTGCAGCACTCGGCCGATTATGTCATGATATTGAATAACGACACGGTGGTAGATCCTGACTGCATTACGCCGCTACTGGTACGATTGTCAGGATCCGAGCGTGCCGGGGCAGTCACGCCGAAAATTTATTTCATGGATCAACCGGCGACAATCTGGGCAGCCGGCGGCAGGATTAATCCGTGGATAGGCAAAGCAGGCAGTAGAGGCAGAGGGGAGGACGATACAGGTCAACTCGATCAGCCCGAAACTGTGGACTATACTACCGGCTGCTGTTTCTTGGCACCAAGGACTATCTTCGAGCAGGCTGGCCCTTTTGACAAGCGATATTTCGCCTACTTTGAGGATCTGGACTGGAGCTTGCGTGTTCGCTCCCTCGGACTGGACATTTGGTACGAACCTGCCTCTCACGTTTGGCACGTGGCCGGCGCGAGTAGTGCGAATACCGCTCCAGAGAGGACTGGAACCCGTAGTCCGTTCATTATCTACCTGCTGGCCCGAAACAACCTTTGGTTTATTCGCACCCATCTTACCGGCATCAAGAAACTCAGTGCGTTAAGCTATTTCTTGCTTTGCTATGTCCCGGTCTACACTGCAGCGTACGTAATTCTGCGTCGCTGGCAGAAGCTACGTGGATTGTCTGACGGTGTACGGGATGGACTGACGGAACCGATGAATAGCAATCGTAATCCATCACTATTCGTCGACAGCTGATCCACACTAATGCAATTGAGAGGGATCTGCCAGTAGAGAGCGCCAGAATGCCAAAGCTCAGAGTCAGTAGTCGCTGTACAGCTTATGCCGCCACGGCGCTTCTCATGATTTTGCTAATTCTGCAGGCAAATACGCTGTGGGGACACTTATCCTTAAATTTAAGATTGGTGCATATCATTCATGCAATAGCCGCGCAAGAGCAAGAAAGCCAACAGCTCGCCCGTTCCAGGCTGACGGAATGGACCGGGCCCACATCTATTGAAACCGGTCGAATGGGAGATGCACTTTGGATTGCCGTAGGACTACTCAATCAACAAATGGGTGATGACCTTGCTGCACACAGAGCGTGGAATAAAGTGTCGCAGAGCTATGACGACTTCATCGCCAAAGCCGAGGTGTATCGACAAGACCGGCAATATGCGGATGCCATTGCCTGGTACCAAAGAGCACTGATCGTGAGAACGGAAGACAGCCTCGCGCAGCAACTACTTGGTGCAATACATCATGATCTTGGCGATTATGCCCAAGCTTTACCGTTCTTGCAGGCGGCTTCTGTAGCGCTGCCGAATAGCAGTCTTGTACGCGCACAATTATGCAATGTTTACCGAAGTTTGGGGGAACCGGAACGCGCCGTCGAGGTCTTTAAAACCGCCAACCATGAGTATCATGATGATTCCTTTCTTCAACTTTGTGTGGGAAAGGCATACTGGGATCTGGTGGATTTCGCAACTGCCGCGGAGCATTTCCAGCGGGCGGTGGCGCTGAATCCTGATGAGGCGGCAGCACATTTCTGGCTCAGTTTGGCGCTCAATCGGCTTGGAAATCGGGAGGAGGCCATTTCGGCAGCAGTAGCGGCCATAGAAAGGTCGCCAGACCGGCCTGGCTATTCTGAGCATTTGCTGAACCTCTATCTTGTTAATGAAGATTGGCGCTTGGCTCAGGACACCGTCGATCGCTTGTTGCGTATGGATCCTGAAAATGCCGCTGCCCATTCGGCAATAGAGTTAATAGAATCAAACGTCCGGAACTAACCTAATGAAGCGAAGCCGTGAAGGTATCACCAGGCCTGTTATAGCGCGTTCCGCAACTGCAGTGTCGCCTGAAACTGTCGGCATGGTCGTGCTAAGCTTGATCTGCGCAGTTGCCTTGGCCATCAGGCTTGAGCCGTTGGTTGTCAGCCGGCCACTAATCGGAGTCGCAGGTCTTCTGGGTGTCGCCGCTTTCATGTTGTTCACCGCACTTTTCGTGACACTTGGCAACATCCAGTTATTGGCGATTTGGGCATTTCTCCTCCCGTTTTCGATCAAAGCGCCGTCAGAGTCCCTGCCAATTGCGTCATCATATATCCTTCTCTATCTGATTGCCATCCGCCAAGTAACGACGTATCCCAAATTGCGTATCCCGACTGCTGCTGTGCCGCGATTGCAGTTAATAGCAGTTCTGGGCCTCGTCACGCTCGGTCTATTCACCTCGATCACGGGGATGTCCGTCACAAACAGTCTGCGCAAGCTGTTCAACATCTTGAACTTCGCGCTTGCGTATATGGTGACAATCCAAATCGTGAGGAGTAAAAACGATGTGCGGATCATTGCGCGTGCGTTAATTATTTCCGGAGCTTTGCTAGGCCTAATCGGTCTGATGCAGATCGCGGGCTCGGTCATGCTGGGGGGTGGATTGACAGGCGCCGTGCGTGTAGCAGAGTGGAATCGACTAATCCTGACATATACGGAGGGAGCCGCAGTCGTCAATCGAGTTCCTGACTGGTCTCAATGGTGGCGCTATAACAATTGGTATTCGACTGCGTTCGGTTCAGTGAGGGCGACTGGTACGGCATGGGCGCCGATGTCCTATGCTCAGATGCTGTTTGTCAGCTACTTCCCCATCATGGTGATTGTGCTTACCCAGCCACAACGCCAGGGATGGACATGGTTCCTGCTGTTGCTTGTTATGCAGAGCGCCGCACTGATTGCCACACTTTCCCGAGGAGCATGGTTGGGCATAGTCATTGGCTTCACCATCGTGGTGGCCTATTTTCTGCGCGGCCGAATCGGCATCACCAAATCCGCTATCCGTCATTTGTCGCTCATCGCACTAGTCATGGTAATCGTGTTGACCGTAGCAGCCCCCAGAGATCAACTCCAGACAGGCGCCGCAGCGCTGTCGTCGATGTTTAGGCCTGAAGTCGGCATAAGCCAGTTCGACGCGTCCAATAACGCTCGATTTTCTACCTATCAAGTAGGTCTGAGGATTTTTTCAGCCTATCCGTTTCTGGGAATAGGCCTAGGGAATTATGAAATGGCATCTGGCGGAGGGGCGGGTGCCACAAGCCACAACCTGTACATTAATGTAGCTGCTGAAATGGGGACGCTAGGCCTCGTATTACTGCTGACCGTCCTGATTGGAGGGCTCGTCAATCTTGCTTATGCAACACGAACCGTGCGAGATACCGGAGTGAGGGCGCTGGCGGCCGGATGGTTTGCCACGCTTGTGGCGCTCATGTTTTACTGGATGTTTACATCTTATTTTTTTGAACCAAAGCTTAACTTGATGGTCTGGCTGATCTTGGGTCTTACCGTATCGCTACGCAGAATCGGCAAATTGGATGCCTCACGATGAAAGGAATAGGCTGATTGATAGTTCTGTTGACCAACGAGTTCCCTCAATATGCTGGCGGAGTAGCAACCTATTGCTATGAACTCGCGCGAGCGATGACAGCACAAGGCTATCCAGTCACAACGCTTGCAGCACATAAGCATCCGGATGATTTTGCGTTTGACCAAATGCAAACCATGTCGATCTACCGCATTCCAGAAACTCGACAGGCGGTCTTGCGTCATTTGAATCGATACTGGTCATTGCTTAACCGTGTGCGCACGTGCCGACCTACTCTGCTTTGGGCTTCTGATTGGCGAACCGGTCTTGCAGTCTTGCCGGTTGCTCGTCAGTTGAACATTCCGTATGTGGTGACCGCATATGGCACAGAGCTGAAAATCGCAGCGCAAAGCAAGTACCGGCATCGGCTGGCGTTGGCTGTCTTCAACAATGCACAAGTAGTCATGAGCATTAGTCGATATACGCGACAATTACTCATCGACCTCGGTGTTGCGGCCGACAAAATCAAGGTGACGCCGCTTGGAATAGACCCGTCACAGTACGCTCCAGACCTGACAGGCGTGGAGAAAATCGTCCAACACCACGCTTTCCGCGACAAGAAAGTTATCTTGACTCTAGCCAGGCTTACCCGCGCAAAGGGCAAGATGTTGTGATCCAGGCAATGCCAACAGTCCTAGAATCTATACCATCGGCCACGTATTTGATCGCCGGGCGCGGAGAAGACGAGCAGCGCCTCCGAAACCTGGTGGCCGAACGCAATTTGGAATCGAACGTAATCTTTGCGGGTTACGTGAGCGATACCGAGAAAGCCGCTTATTACCAAGCTTGCGATGTATTCGTCATGCTCAGTCGCCAAGAGGGCAATCACGTCGAAGGATTCGGTCTTTCATTGCTGGAAGCAGGCGCATGTGCAAGACCGGTGGTCGCCGGCAGGCATGGCGGCGTTCCTGAGGTGGTACTGGACGGCAAGACCGGCCTGTTGGTCGAGCCACACAGTGACGAAGCGTCATCATCTGCCATCACCTATTTGTTGTGCAACAGCGGTGAGGCCCAAAGAATGGGTCGGAATGGCCGGGAGTGGGTGGAACACACAGCCAACTGGTCTGCGACGGCGCGCTTGACAATTGCAGAAATGATGAAGGCTCAACGTACGCCGTGATTGGGTATAACCTAGTTCGACCATAGCAGGGCTTGTGCATCGTTGCGCAGCGTTCAAAGCCGAAAACGTTGACGGAGATGATTACATGCAATGTATTCTTTGTGGCGGACTCGATCACAAACGTGTCTGCCCTGAAAATAGGGCTCTTTTCATCCCCCGTGGTGCGCAACCGCCCATGGGAAACTATTCAGACGATCGCATGGATGTAGTCCGCTGCGTCGGCTGTGGGTTGGTTCGACAAAGAACTACGCGCAGACACTGTCAAGCTTGGGTGGGCAATTCCAAGACGTAGAACGCTAATACCAGACAAGCGACAGCTCAAGCGCTGCGCAACCGGTGATAAGCTCCAATAAGCGTGAGGTCTACGTCAGATATCCTCCTCAACATTGTGCAGTATATCGAATCGGGCGGCAACATCTTGGATGTAGGCTGCGGTTGCGGCGAATTGCTAATCAAGCTACTCACACATCTGAAACCCGGAGGTTTACTCGTGGTCGACGTTCCGAGCTACAGCAACCCGCGCGTGATCGCTTACCGGGCAACTCGCTGGCAACGACTAGTGAAACAAGACTTCATACCTCCCCATAATTTCTACTATACGCGTAGAACGTTAATAGGCCTTGTAGAGAAATCGGGTTTCCAGGTTGTCAAAGCAATAACTGGTCGCTATGCAATCAAATCCGGCATCAGCAATGCTACGATGAACTTAATTGACCAGACGGCGAATACCTTCGGCATCGGCGGCATCACGCTCCGCCTAGTGAAGTTGCGGTGAGACTATCATGGGATGGCTATGAATGCTCTAAGAGATTTCTCTGTAGTAATTCTCGTCACGCAGATGGAGCACGCTGGGGCGCAGAGAGTTGCGCTGGCCCAGGCTTATCACCTCCATGAGCGAGGATACGAGGTGACCCTCTGTTTCTTCTACGACAAAGGCGGCCTATTGACAGACATCCAACGACAGGCACCCTTTCGCGTTGTCGACCTGGAAGCTAAGTCTGCCGATCAGCCTCGGATCATCAACCTGCTTTCTACGGTATGCGCCGTGGGTCGCCTGTACCGTCTGCTGCGTCGTGACTGCATTGACGTCGTCATGACTTTTACGCATTACAGCAATGTAGTAGGCATCTTAGTTGCATGGTTGGCGGGCGTGCCCGTGCGAATCTCTTCGCAACGCAATACGCTACTTGGCTTTCCTCGTTGGTTCTTGCGAGCAGACGCTTGGCTGGTCAATTCACCGCTGGTGGACATGATGACGGCCGTATCCGAGATGACGCGCAGCTTCTGTATCAAGGTTGAGGGAATGGCTCCGCACAAAGTGGTTACGATTCCGAACGGCATCGATCTGGCGGGTTTTGAGCGCCAGCGCTTACCCACGCAAGCTGCACGTGCCAGTTTGAGGGGCACGCTGGATATACCCGAACAAAGTCGTGTCCTGATCACGGTGGCGCGTCTGCACCCCCAAAAAGGGCACACCTATCTAGTACGAGCGGCGCCCTACATCCTGACTGTCTGTCCTGATGTCGTTTTCGTCCTGGCTGGGGATGGTGAGTCGCAAAAGGAGATAGAAGACCTCATCAATCAACTAGGGTTATCGCGTCACTTCCGTCTGTTCGGCACGCGCGGTGATATACCCCAGCTACTGGCCATATCCGATCTATTTGTGCTGCCGTCGCTGTACGAAGGCATGCCCAATGCGGTGTTGGAAGCGATGGCGTCTCAACTTGCAGTGATTGCCACTAGGGCGGATGGTAACCAAGAAATCGTCGTCCACGCGCAGACAGGGTTGCTCGTGCCCAAAGGCGATCCAACCGCTCTGGCGCAAGCGGTCATTGCGCTGTTGACCAACGAACCCGTACGCCAAGCAATGGGGCTAGCCGGCTACACACGCGTGCGAACCAAGTTTTCGCAAGAGATCATGCTGCGTCGTCATGAAGCACTGATTCAAGCATTGTTGGCAAGAAAGCAGATCCAATGCCAGAAGCACTCCTCCAGCCAAGACTGCGATCTTGCCAGTGTTGATGTTCTTGGATACAAGGTTCATTCGTTGCGGACAGATGTTCTGCATCGCTTCATTGATGAAACGATTACCGCGCAAGATCGAGCCATGATTCCCTGTATAAACGTCTACGGAGCAAATCTAGGCTTCCAGCACCTTTGGCTCAGGCAATTTTTCAATCCGCAGATTTGCTCCTTTGTGACGGGGCCGGCATTGTGCTCGGCGCTCGGATCTTGGGTCATCAGATTCCGCAACGGATCACGTACGCCGATTGGATTTGGGAGCTTGCCGAACATGCGGAGCAGAATGGTTACTCGTTCTTTTTCTTGGGTGCTCGGCCTGGCGTTGCAGAGCAAGCAGCCGCCCAATTGCAGGCACGCTTCCCAAATCTACAGATAGCAGGAACCCAACACGGCTATTTTAACAAGGGTACCCACAGTGCTGAGAACGAGGAAGTCTTGACAATCATCAATGCCGCCGCGCCCAACATTCTCATCGTTGGTTTCGGAATGCCGCTGCAAGAGCGCTGGTGCAAAGAAAACTGGGAGCGGCTCAATGCCAATATCTTGCTTACCGGCGGCGCCGTTTTTGACTACGCTTCCGGCGAATTGCGCAGAGGACCGGCATGGATGACAGAAAACGGTCTAGAATGGTTGGCACGCCTGATCATTGAGCCCAGGAGACTCTGGCGCCGATATATACTCGGCAACCCGCATTTCCTCTGGCGTGTGTTATTGCAGCGCTTCGGTCTGCTACGCGTTCTTCAGTGAATCCCAGCGAATATCAAGTCACGTTTGATGCAAACATGACGCATCAAATTTCCGCCATGCAATTTTTGCCCCAATTTAATCGATTTGGAACGAATTCATAGTCAGATGATGCCACGAAACCCCGATGGAGCGTCCTTTTCTCTTCATTCTCCACTCACAGGCCCAGTATTGCTGATGCTTATATGGTTACCCATCAACATCTGGGCGGCGGCACAGCCTCGTCTGGCCTGGGAAGCAGTCGCATATCTCGGTCTGGGAATCGTGCTCTTCGGCATCGTGTTACGGCTGCCGTATTTTGCGGACGCGCCGCAACGCGTGGCTTGGCTACTCATAGGCGGCATTACATTGCTCGCATGTATTGCGCCTCTCTTTATCACTTTCAAGGACCAGTTGCGCCTATTTGAGGCACCGATCTACGGCTGGTTAGACAGCCTGCAGGCTCCACTTGACGAATCGATTCACAGCAACGTACTGGCCAGTGCCTTGGTACAGGTCATACCGGTGGCCCTTGCTATGGCGATTGCCCAGGGTTCGGCGCTACAGCGTCGGTTTACGGTTACGGCCACAGTTGTATTGCTTAGCATGGCGATCTTGACCCAAGGACGCAGCGCACTGCTGGGACTCAGTGTTGCTTTCGTACTGATGGCACTTCTTTACCGTCCACGGCTATTCTGGATTGCTCCGCTACTTCTTTTAGGGGCCTTCAGCCTGATTCGATATCTGGGGTCGGAGCGACTGCTAGATGCATTCACTACCGGGAAAGGGACATTTGGCGGTGGCGCGGGTCGGCTTGATATCTGGGCAAATTCCCTGCTTGCCATCCGAGATTTCATGTTCACGGGTATCGGAATCGGTACGTTCACCATCGTGATGCCGACGCTCTATCCCTTGCGGGTCAACATCGCTGATTATCCCCATGCGCACAACCTTTTCCTGCAGGTAGCTCTTGATTTGGGCCTACCCGGCCTGATCGCCTACCTGGCCATCCTCATCAATGTCTTTGCCATGCTCATTGCTACTACAATGCAACGCGACGGCAGCGTGCGCTGGGCATTGGCTGTCGGACTCATTGGCTCCATGGTTGCGCTGCTGATTGACGGCATCTTCTCCACTGCCAACTGGGGCACGAAGTTGGCTTTCTTGCCTTGGCTCCTCTTTGCGTTGGCGGTACTACTCTACCGACAGACACCGAGCGTAGCAGTCATCAGCGGGTTCGCTGATGGGTTTGCTCCAGCGCCTGAATCCACCGTATCCTCTCCAAAGACCGATACGTCTGAGAAACAGGGCCGTTGAACGCTGTGTGGTTGAACTTGACGACCCTGCTGACGTTGAGGGCCCTGTATCGCCCGATTCGAAATGGATCCCGACGGCATCGATTCAGGATGGTGGGATTCCGCATACGTTCAGCCAGATGATATACTTGCACCAACATAGTATTCAGTGCAGTCGCACACGATATTGTGCTGGCACGTGCATATCGCAGGAACACGCTTAGCGCCGTATCCACCTCACCACACATTACATCGAAACAGATAGACGGTATGTTCAAGCGTTTCAGCACCAACTACATGGCGATGCTATTCATCTTGGATGGCGTCCTGATCCAAGTTTCGCTGGCAATTGCGTTGCAGCTGCGTTTCGTGCTTCCCTTCGGTGAGCAGGTTCAGCCAGAGTGGGCGTCCGTCCATTTTTATCAGCCGGGCCAAGGACTTCATCTACTCGTTGGATTGCTCTGGGTTATGAGCTTTCTTGCACTGGCGATCTACGTGCCGCGCTACATCGTTCGCTGGGTTGATGAAACCCAGCGAATCTTCTTGGCGCACACGATTGCAGCACTTTCACTTGCGGGGGTTCTCTATCTTGCCCGCATCGAGTTGTTGCGACTTATCTATCTCTACTTTTATGCCATTTCACTCTCCCTACTCTTGGGTTACCGTATGTTCCTACGACTCTGGCACCGGCGACGGCGCAGTTTTTCCAGCAGCGTTGCTCGCATTTTGGTGGTTGGTGCCGGCCGAGTGGGGCGAGAGATCGTATCAGAGTTTGATCGGCTGCAATGGCCAGGCATTCATATTCGTCGGATTCCTAGACGACGATCCCGATAAGCACGACGCAAAAATCCGAGGACTTGGGGTGCTGGGACAAAGCGATGACGCTCAAGAGGTAATCCGTCGTTACCGAGTCGATGAGGTCATCATTGCGTTGCCGCCCTATGCCCACACGAAGCTCGCCAATCTCGTCGCTGTCCTCCATGACACACCGGTCCGGGTACGCGTCGTACCCGACTACTTTGAGCTGGCCTTCTTCGGCGCCACCGTCGAAAGCCTGGGCGGCATTCCCCTCATCGGCCTGCGCGATCCGGCCATCGACGGCTTCCAACGTTTCGTCAAGCGCTTGTGGACATCTTCTCTGGCGGTCACGGGCTGCTGCTCCTGTCGCCCGTAATGGTCACTGGTCGCCATTGCCATCAAGAGGAAGACGGTGGACCGATCTTCTACCGGGCCGATCGCGTCGGTGAAAACGGCAAGCTCTTCTCCATGCTCAAGTTTCGCTCCATGGTCGTCAACGCCGATCAGATTCAGCCCACAGTGACTCAGGGGAAAACCGGCGCGAGGTCTTCCACAAACGCTCAGTACGACCACCGCGATCACGCGTGTGGGGCGCTTCATCCGTCGCACCAGCATCGACGAACTGCCCCAGCTCTTCAACGTGCTGAAGGGTGACATGAGCCTGGTCGGTCCTCGACCTGAACTGCCCTGGCTGGTCGAGAAATACGAACCTTGGCAGCGCAAACGATTTGCCGTGCCCCAGGGAATTACCGGCTGGTGGCAGGTCAACGGGCGCAGCGACAATCTGATGCATCTCCACACCGATCAAGACCTCTACTATATCCAAAACTACTCGCTCTGGCTGGATATCGTCATCTTGTGGAGGACTGTCACCGTCGTCCTGCGTGGCAAGGGCGCTTACTAACCTCAGTGCCTCCGCTGCAAAAAGGGTCGCGAGAAACTTATGAAACTCGTAAACTGCCCTAAGCGTGAACAGACGACAGCGCACCAGAGAAACTGAAGCATGTATTAAAGAGAATCGGAAACACCTGCAACTGAGCCTGCTGAGCGACGTGTCGTTGATGGCCGAAGCACAACGAGAGCGACTAGAGCAATCGTGGGCGGGCGCATTTTGGGAGTACTGCTTCAAACAGATCGACGAGTCGGTCTCAGATTTACCCGAACTCGTGAACTACTAAACCCCATAAATGGCTCCCCCATTCGTACTCTAGACTACTAATTGAAACTTGAGGCATTCTACGCGTCCTGCTAATTCGTGTAGGATGATCCTCGTCTTGTATACTTGATGCAGAAACGCTACGAATATTATGAGGTTAGGCATGAGTGTTGACAACCCTGAGGCGCAAGCTTCAGATTTCCAGCATCCAGTACGTGACGAGGATGTTATTGACTTGCGCATCTACGTCGATATTTTGCTCTGCTGGTGGCGCGAGATTGCCTTGCTCGCGATACTGGGCGCGCTCGGCGCCGGCACCATGGTGCTGCTTCTGAATACCATGCAAGCGCCCGCATATCTGGCTTCCTCTACCGCAATCATGGCACGTGTGACGAGTGACGTCACGCTTGATGAGCGTTTCCAGACTTTGTCTGACGAGACCGGGAACATCGGTGCAGCAAGGCGCGCATCGTTGACCGGGCTTGTCCAGAGCGGCGCGATCGCCGCAGCCGTGATTGAGGAGCTGGGAGATGCCCTGCCGACTGAATTACAGTCTGCGTCCGCCATCTTGGAGAAGGTTGAGGCTAGCGCCGTCCCCAGCGCCGATAGCCGAACGCCCAGCGATCTCATTCGCATTACCGCGACGGCGAAGTCGCCAGAAACTGCTGCAGCGATTGCCAACTCTTGGATGCGTCATTACGTCGAAGAAGTCAATGCACTCTATGGTCAAGTGCCAGGAGACGTCTATGAAGGCGTCGTGTCCGAGCGCACCAAGGCCGATGGAGACTTTGCCGCTGCACAACAAGATCTTGAAACGTTTATCGCCGAAAGTCGCATACAGTCTCTCACTCGTCAGATTGAAGAACAGCAGGCGCTTGTCGACTTCTTGAATCAGAGTCGCATTGAAGCAAGCATCTCTTCCTTGGCCCAAGATGTAAATTTACGGATTGCTCTTTTCGAGCGCCTGTCCGCCGCGCAGGTTGAACCGGTGCTGGCTCTTCTTGACGAGCAAACTCGGCAACAAATACAGTCAATCGCCGATCTCTTCGCCGCAAAAAACGCGTGCCCAGCGGCAGCTGGCCCAAGCGCGGGCACTTCAAACCCAGATTGAGTCTGGCGGCGATGCCGCAGCCGCCAGCAACGCGATTGCATTGCAGCTGCTCAAGACCCAAATCTTTGCCGGTGAAACGACGATGGAGCTTCGCCGTCTTGACCTGAAGCCAGAGGCTGTAGATCAACCCGAAGTATCTACGCTAGCACCGGTTTTGCATCCACCGAGTCCACAGCAATGGTCCATTGTCGGCAGCACGACGCCAGCAACTGCAGAAGCCCAGCTTCAAGATGTGACGGCTTTGATCTTGAGCCTGGAGACCTATCTCGATGATTTAGACGAGTCGATTGCTGCCGCAGGTACCACGGCCGGCAGCGGTGATGGGTACTTTTTCCTGGATCAGCTACAGGCAGACAAATTCACCATGACTATACAAGGGGAGGCGACGGCTGAAGTTCAAGCAAACGAGGACGAACTTGCTGCAGCCATTCTTACCAGCTATGCATCCCTTTTCGACACTGGCGACGGTATTCAGGCCGGCATTCCGGACGTTGATACCGATGCGATTTCGGGTCAGTCAGATGCAATCAAGGAACTTGAGCAAGGGATCCAAAAACTATCCGCGCAACTGGAAGCCGAAGATGCCCAGCTGCGTCAGCTCACTCAAAAGCGCGATCTTGCGTGGAACACCTACGACACGTTAAGTAACAAAGTCGTTGAGCTCGACTTAGAACGTACCGCATCCAATCGTGAGGTGCGTGCCGGAACTGAGGCCACGGTACCGCTACAATCAGTTCCAGGTCGCAGCCCCCTTACAGCCTCCATCATTGGCGGAATCATTGGGCTCCTGCTCGGTATGCTGATGGCCTTCGTTATGGACTATCAGGGCAAGGAACCTCCTTTGGCGCGTTCGCGCCAGCGAGGCATAACCTTTCGGTTGTTTCGCCCGGACCGACAGACCAGTCTACCTTGATAGGTGGCGTAGCGTCACTCGCTGTTGCCCGGCATCATAGAGCGCATAGCGTGACGTCGGTCCATCCTCCGGCTGGCCAGCGCTGCCCACGCCGATCAGATAGCGATGTCGGGGCGACGCGCTGGTCCTGGGGAAAGTTCGATTCGTCCAACCCAGGAAGCTGCGCAGCTGTCGCCGCCCTGTCCCATCCGCCTGCCAGATCCAGCCTGCCTGGACATGGGTATGGCCGTGGAAAACAACGCGGAGTTTCGCTTCCTCCATAAAGGCCAAGGCATCCCAAACCGCTTGTTCGTGGCGATCCAACCGCGGGAACAGTCGCAGCCAGTCGCCGCCGCTGGCGCGTAGCGCGGCAACATCGGCAGCGGTGTGGACGGCAGGCAGCAGATGGGGGGTCGCATGGCAGCAGAGCGCATCCCCATCGCGCAGCGTGGCAGGCCAGGCGGCCACCCAGTCGCGATGCGTCGACGGCAAACGATCCAGCTGCCCGACTTCCCAGTTTCCAAACGTACAGGCGACCTCCCGTTCGCGTAGCGTGTCCAGAATCGTGGGGCTGCGGCCGGCATCTCCCAGAAAGACCAATTTTTCCGCACCCTGACCAGCCGCATCCGCCAACACCCGCTGGAATGCCTCCTCATTGTCATGTAGATCCGCAAAGATCGCTGTGCGCATGTTCATCATCCATTTCGTTTGGCAAAGACCGGCCATCGGGTATACTGACAGCTTGGCGGCGGCCAGGGGCACACATCGCGCAGGCAGTGCCGCCCGTCGCGGCCAAAGGCCGATCATCGCATTTGAACGGCGGAGAGCTACTCCGCATAGAAAGCGTACGCTAAGCTTATGTACAATCGGGTTGTGGTCAAACTCGGCACCAGTGTCTTGACCAACGGCGGACGCACGTTGGACCCTCCCCGCATGGTGGAGCTAGTCCGCCAGTGTGCCGTGTTGCACCACGCTGGTCACGAAGTGATCGTCACGTCATCCGGCGCCATTGCCGTGGGTCGGGCTCGATTGGGCTTTCCCGATATCCCGCCGACCATCACCAACAAGCAGATGTTTGCCGCCGTGGGGCAGTTGCGCCTCATGCTCATGTGGGAGCGTTTTTTCGACATCTATGGCATCCGCGTCGGGCAGATTCTGCTCACCCGGGCCGACGTCGAAAATCGCCAGCGCTATCTCAATGCCCGGGACTCACTCTCAACGCTGTTGGAAAATCGCATCGTGCCCATCATTAACGAAAACGATGCCGTGGCCACAGAAGAGATCAAAGTCGGTGACAATGACAATCTCTCTGCACTGGTAGCCACACTGACCAGCGCCGATCTGCTCCTGCTCCTAACGGATCAGCCGGGACTCTTCACGGCCGATCCGCGCAAGCATCCGGGCGCCGAGCTGATCCCCGAAGTGCATCGGATTGACCAGGAATTGCGAGCGCACGCCGGCGGTACCGGAAGCGGGCTCGGCGTTGGTGGCATGGCGACCAAACTGCAGGCGGCCAACGTCGCACGCCATAGCGGCACGGATGTGGTCATCTGTGCCGGCAGCGAACCGAATGTGATCACACGCGTGGTGGCGGGCGAACCCGTTGGGACGCGCTTTCCCGCCCTGGAGACTCCGCTCGAAAGTCGCAAGCGCTGGATATTGGCCGGTCCCAAGCCGGCAGGCGCCATTACGGTGGATGCAGGCGCGGCCCAAGCCATTTGCAGCGCCGGACGGAGTCTGCTGCCGGCAGGAATTGTCGCGGTAAGGGGCAATTTCGAGCGCGGTGATACAGTTTCGGTTTACGACGCCACGCAGCACGAGATTGCACGCGGCATGAGCGCCTATGCCAGCGACGACCTGCGGCGCATCATCGGCAGTCGCTCGGAAGAAATTACGGAACGGCTGGGCTATACGTACGGTCCGGCTGCGATTCACCGCAACTACATGACGCTGATCACGGAATAGAGGCAATTTTGCCAAGCGCTCGAAACAGCCTGGAAGCGAAACAAGACGAACGATATGCGGAGAACGGCTATCCCAACCGGGGTTGGATCCTGGCTGCCGTGAGCCTTGTCTTTCTTCTGGGCAGCGTCGACGGCAGCATCGTCAATGTGGTCTTGCCCACGCTTAGCGAAGTCTTTGGCGTGGAGTGGGCGCTGGTCCAATGGGTCGTCCTGGCTTATCTGCTGGGCATGACCGTGCTCATGGTACACATGGGACGCCTGGCCGACGTGGTAGGGAAGAAGCGCATTTTTGCACCCGGCATCGCTGTCTTTCTGGCCGGTTCAGTCCTGAGCGGGCTGGCGCCATCGATTGAATTCTTGATCTTCTTTCGCTTTGTGGAATCGATCGGCGCGGCCATGATGCTGGGGGTGGGCAACGCGATCATCACCGAGACGTGGCCGCGCAACAAATTGGGCATGGCCATCGGCATTGCCTCGGGCTGTCTCTCCTTCGGCATTGTCCTGGGCCCACTGCTAGGCGGCGTGCTGATCAGCACCCTTGGCTGGCACAGCATCTTCTTCGTCAACCTGCCCTTTGGCCTTATGGCTTTGATACTCGTCATGCGCTATGTGCCGCCACTAAAGCCTGCTGTCATCCGGCATCGCTTTGACTGGGCGGGCGCGGCGACGCTTGCCGCTGCGCTCCTGGGCGCTACCCTTGGGCTCACGATCGGACAGACCAATGGCTTTACTGCGCCTGAGACTATCGCGCTAATGGTCGGGGCCGTGTTGATGATGGCAGCCTTTCTTGCAATCGAGCGACGGGTTGCCCATCCCATGGTCGACCTATCGCTCTTCAAACTACCCCAGTTCAGCCTCAACCTGGCCGTGAGTTGGCTAGTCTTCCTGGCCATTGCCGGCGTTGCGCTGCTGTTGCCCTTCTACATCCAATCCGTCATGGGGCTCAGCGTCCTCTACATGAGCTTGATGATGGCCGTGGTGCCGGTGGCAATTGGCTTGCTCCAGCCCATTGCCGGCATTCTCTCTGACAGGATCGGCACGGTGCCGCTGATTCTGGTTGGCCTGGTTGCCATGATCGTTGGTTATCTGGCGATGGCGACACTTCAAGTGGATGGCACGCCTCTGGGTTTCATCCTGCGCCTGCTGCCGATCGCAGTTGGGTTGGCGGCCTTCTATAGTCCTAACAATCGCGCCATGATGGCAGCCGTGCCCCAAAAGCGGCTGGGCGTGGCCTCGGGGCTAACCGGCACCGTGCGCTCAAATGCGCAACTGACCGGCATCGCACTGCTGGGTGCGTTCCTGGCCACCCGTTTAGTCCGCTATGGGGGAGCCGGTACGGAACTCACCACGGCGCCGCCCGATATCGTGGTGATGGCCCTGCGCGATCAGTTCGTCTTTATCGCCGGCCTCATCGGACTGGGACTGATCGTGATGGTCTGGGCCATACGCCAATTTGGTTATGTGGAAGTGGGAGAATTTGAGCCGCTCTCACTCCAACAGGGGGATTTACGCACGCTGGCAGAGCGGACGAATGCCTATCAGGCTTCCAAGTCTTCATACGATTCCAAAACGGGCTCGTAGCGACAGCGGCAGCCCAGGCTCGACGTGCAGGCACGGTGAGGTAATTCCGGCACGCGCGCAACCAGGTACTCCTGGCCGTGGGTAGCCTGGCAGATTTCGCAAGTGTGTTCATCGTCCATCGCCACAACTTCGATGCGCCGCACGTGGTCGCCGCCTTTGCAGCGCTGCCACGTCTCTTGATTGTCTACCAGCAGCGCCAATTCATACGCTTTCCAATAGACTGCATCCACTACGTCGAGGCCCTCTGTGGCCAATTCTTGCTGCACAAAAGCGGGAATTTCGTCGACGGGCAGACGCCAGTACGCGTCCCAGAGATGCTGCTCGGCCGCGTATAGCTTGAGCCATTCCACGGTCTCCGGGCTCAAGCCGTCCAGCAGCCAGTGATCGAGGAATAGAATGCGGCGGGTCAGTGAACTGCGGCTGAGTTGGGGCTCCGGCCCCGACCAGTCGGCCGAACCCAGAGGATGGCTGGCCTCATAGTTGCGCCGCAGGTCGAGCGCCTCACCGGCGTCGCGACTAGCGAGCGCCTCGCGCACCTGGGGCATCACCCGGGCACGCGCCTGCTCGAGCCGCTCGTTGTAGACCACAACGAAGGGCATGGCTACCGCGGTCACTACGCATTCGCCATCAGGCATTTTTTCGAGCCAACCCAGACGCACAAAGAGTTCGATCTGTTCCGCATAGGAGCGGGGCAACACGCGATTCCAGCGCTGTTGAAGCTTAGGGTCAGCCAGCGGGGCGCCGCCGACAAAGCGGGCGAGCAGATCGATCTGCGCGTACTCACTCTTCTCTGTTGATTGAGCCAGGGCCGTGCCATCCAACTTGGGACCGAAGATACGCTGAAAAAGACTCATTGCCACACCTATTCAACCGGCTATTTGGATCGATGGATTTGCCCGGGGCGCTTAAGCCACCGCTGGACAGTGGCAGTGTAGCATAGCTGGGTGACTCCGCCACAAACAGCTTGAAACTTTTTTTTCAGTTGTGCGTAAAGGTTTGAAGATAGGTAAAAAGTGGAACAGGGAGCGACACCGCCATGCCGCTCCCTGCACACAAAGGAGGAGGAGAAATACGTTGTTATTATGACGGCCTTCTCCCCCTCCTTCGGTAAGGCTTGGTACATTTATGAAGAAGGATTGTCTAACGTTTTAGGTGATACAATCAGACACTCAATAGGTACGGTATTCAGCACGCAGATAGCGCAGGGGCAAGAGGGCGCCAATCAGGCAGAGCACGAAGACAAGCAGCAGCACAATGCGTCCGCCCCAAGTCAGGCCGGCCAGATCGCGCTGCAGGTAGCCCATGAGCAACACGAGTGCAATCAAGCCATGGCTGATCAGGCAGGTGACGAGCGCAGGCATGTCAATCATTGGCTGGCCAGCAGCGAGCAAGAAGTAGACCCCCAGAGAGACGAGCAAGGCTCCGGCCAGGCGCGTGCTCCAGCCGGGGTCCTGTGCGATCAGCCCCCAGCGCATGAGGGCAGATGCTGGGGCAAGCAGCAACACTGCCCCAAGTCCGCAGCCGAGAATCAAGCCATTGACACGCAAGAGCGTGCGTAAAGGGCGATAGACGTCAGTAAATGAATAGGCCATAGGGAATTTATCAATGTCCTCCAGCCGCATTGTAGCCGATGGGGTTGGTCAGTAGAAAGTCTGTTGCCGCCACGCCGGGTGCGACCGGTGACACGAGTCGGAAAAGAGCTATGCAGCAGCTATTAAGCACACAACACGCAGAACGTCTCAAGCGCACCCTCATCGGGCATGCCTTGATCCTCGGTACCTTCATCGGCATCATGTGGGTGATCGAAATTATCGATCTCGCCGTCTTTAGCGGGGGGCTGGACGGTCTTGGCATCCAACCGCGCACCCTGGTCGGCCTGCGTAATATCGCCTTTTCACCCTTCTTACATGTGGGGCCGGGCCACCTCCTGGCCAACACCCTGCCCTTCATCGTCTTGGGTTGGCTCGTCATGGTGCGACGCGCTACCGATTTTGCCGTGGTTGCCGCCACTGCCGCAGTGGTGAGCGGGGTGGGCGTCTGGCTGTTGGGCGCGACAGGCACCATCCACGTGGGCATGAGCGGCGTGATATTTGGCTTCTTGGGCTATTTACTGGCCCGAGGCTACTTCGAGCGCAGCATTCCATCCATTGTACTGGCGGTGATGGCCGTCGTCCTCTACGGCGGCATGATCTTCGGCATTCTACCGCTGCAGCGTGACGTCTCCTGGCTTGGTCATCTCTTCGGTCTCATCGGCGGCATGGCCGCGGCCTACGCCTTGGCCGATCGCACGAACCAGGGCATACGGCTCAATCTCGAGGGCCTGCGCGGCGCGGAATTTCTAAGACGGCGCGAATAGGCTGCGGGTTTCTCCGCATTTTTCCCTCCGCTGCGCCCTATGGCCTTGCAGCTTCACGTGTCAGAATCACAAACTCCACCGGCCGCGCGGTCGCACTCTGCATGCGCCGTACCGGTACAAAGCCGTGACCCAGAAAAGCCGCCTGCGAGCGGGCGTTGAAAGCGGCCACCGTTGCACGCAGAGTCTGGGGCGCATAACGATCAATGCCGTATTCGATAATCGCGCCCACAAAGTCGTGGCCGCGGCCCGCGCCGGTTAACGCCGGATGCATACCCACGCCAATATCCAGCGCCTCTTCCCCATAGTCACCACCCGGCACCCGGGCCTCGGCGCCAAAGCAGCAGTAGCCAACCAGGACTTCTTCTCCGTCCTGCTTTGTGTAGAGGGCATGATAGTCGTTGACCGGATCGCACAGGAAGCGTGCCTGTTCTGCCGTATCGCCCACCGGGTTGTAGAAGTCATAGGGCGGTGCATAGTGCCAGGTCGTAATGGCGCGCCCGGCGCTTTCATCGACCGGTCGAAAGATGTACATTGCCATCAGTCGAGCGTTGCTTCGATGATGGCCCGATACCCTTCGGCTGCAGCCAGCAGATCGGCGACCAGCAGACGCTCGTCGACAATGTGGGCATCATGCTCCTCCGCCGGGCCAAACCCAACCGTGGGCACGCCGGCCACGCCGGCGCTGTACGCAGCATTCGTGCAGAAGCGATAGGCCCGGCTGCGCGGCGCCAGACCTGCAGCCGCGATGCCCTGGAGAGCGGCATGGACAAAGGGATCCTCTTCGGCAAAGAGCCAGGCCGGAAAGTATTTATTGTGAACTACCTCCAAACCGGTAAAGGCCTTGTACGTGCCGTCGCCAATCACGGCATTGAGCTGGATATCGTCGAGTTCCGGTGCGTCTGCAATGACGCTCAACACGTCGTCAGCACGCTCGCCGGGTAGCAGGCGTCGGTCATATGTGACGCGACAGATGCTGGGGATGACCGAATGGCCTGGGTAGGGGTCGGAGATGATGTCGGTCAGGGCAAAGATGGCCGGCCCCATGAGTTCGTTTACGGGCAATTCAATTCCCTCGACATGGGCGATGACGCGCATCATGTCCAAGACTGCGTTGCGGCCTTGCTGGGGCGCAGACGAATGCGACGGTCGACCAACGGTCTCCAGATGCACCTCGGCCCGACCGCGGCCACCGCGCGCGATCTCCAGGCCCGTGGCTTCACCGATAACGACAAAGTCAGGGGGTATGCGCGCCATGACTGCGGTCAGGGCCACCCCCTCCAGCACCTCTTCCATGGTGGACGCGCTCACGACAATGCGACCGGTCAGCGTGCTGCGATCGATTGCGGCCGCGCCGTGAACCATGGCTGCGATCGCGCCCTTCATATCGGCAGCGCCCCGGCCATAGATCGCATCACCCTGCTCGGTCGTTACGATATCACCACAGAAGGGATCGCGCTGCCAGGCCACGCCGGGCGAAATGCCCACCGTATCCGTATGGCCGTCGAGCAGAATCGTCTTGCCCGCTTGCGCGCCCTCGATCACGCCGACGACATTGCCAAAATCATCGGTCTCAACGCGATCATAGCCCAGCGCAGTCATCTCTTCCGCCACCCGCCGGGCGACCGCCTCTTCCGCCCCGCTCAGTCCGGGGCGCTGCACCAGCGCCTGCGTGAATTCGATTAGCTTTGTATTGTCGATCATAGAAACAACTCCTCATTCATGGAAAAATAAAGTGCATGATTGCGGCAAGTCTCACCTCCCGCGCCTCGCCAGCCGAACAATCTGCGATCCGCAATCCGCAGTCTCCATTTACATGTCTTGCGTCATCGTGTACACTGCCCGCGTGGATCATTTTACCGGACTGGTTCCGTTCACAGGAGATTTTTGTGACCACTACACCGAAGTACAGCTCTCCCGCTGCCGTCAAAGACGCCCTCAGTCAACAACAGTATATCGCCAGCGATGAAATCGCAACCACACTCTTTCTGAGCCAGCAGTTGGGCAAACCTTTGTTGACCGAAGGACCCGCCGGCGTCGGCAAGACCGAACTGGCCAAGGCGATTGCTGCAGCCACGGGCCGAAAGCTCATTCGCCTCCAATGTTACGAGGGGCTAGACGAAACCAAAGCGCTCTATGAGTGGGAGTATGCCAAACAGCTGCTCTATACCCAACTTCTGCGCGACAAGCTGCAGGATACGCTG
The DNA here is from genome assembly GCA_963749845.1 of uncultured Chloroflexia bacterium. GTDB lineage: Bacteria > Chloroflexota > Anaerolineae > Caldilineales > Caldilineaceae > JAGRCP01. Next base: position 245,876 of record CAVVOJ010000001.1, read on the forward strand.
GCCGATTCGAAGACGCTGGCAGAAGCCGCCGATCGCCTGGCCGACGAGGAGGATGTCTTCTTTTCGCTGCGCTTCCTGCTTCAGCGCCCTTTGCTGAGCGCCATCTTGAGCGAAGAGCCGGTGGTATTGCTCATCGATGAGATTGACCGAGCGGACGCGGAATTTGAGGCATTTCTGCTCGAAGTACTGAGCGATTTCCAGGTAAGCGTACCGGAGTTGGGCACCCTGTCCGCAATCCATCGCCCTCTGGTGTTGCTAACCAGCAACAACACCCGCGAGCTAAGCGAGGCCCTCAAGCGGCGCTGCCTCTATCTCTTCATTGGCTACCCGTCCATGGAGCAGGAGTTGGACGTCGTGCGCCTCAAGGTGCCGGATCTCAGCCCCAAGCTGGCCGCGCAGGCTGTCGCGCTCGTCCAGAAACTGCGCGATATCGATCTGCGCAAATCGCCCAGCATCTCCGAAACCCTGGATTGGGCCAACGCCCTCGTCGCGCTCAATGCCCAGCACCTCGATGCCGAAGTGCTGGAAAACACCATGAGCGTGCTGCTCAAGCACGAGACCGACCTCAACAAAGTCCGCCGTCGGGTGAACGTCTCTCAGCGCGGCGTGGATGTGGACGATGATGATATGCAGGCCTTTCGGTGGCGCGAGTAAGCGGAGATTGATGAAATTGACAATTGACGATCGGCAATTGTCAATTGTTAATTCGGTTGGAGGTAACTATGGAAGATCGAATCGTACGGTTCATCGCTGCATTGCGGGCGGGCGGGGTGCGGGTGAGCCTGGCCGAAAGCGCTGATGCATTCATGGCAGTAGAGAATCTGGGTGTCGAAGAACGGGAAGCCTTTCGCCTGAGCTTGCGGTCGACGCTGGTCAAGGATATGGACAGCCTGCCCACCTTTGACGAGCTCTTTCCCCTCTTTTTTGATACAAACGCCGCTCCGCCCATGATGGATCTCACCGAGGACATGACGCCCGAAGAGGCCCAGATGCTCGCCCAGGCCTTGCGCATGTTCAACGAGAAGCTGCGCAAGATGATGGAGCGCCTCCTGCGCGGAGAAGAGCTAAGCGAGGAAGAACTGCGCCAACTGGGACAGATGGTGGGGCTCAACCGTCAGGACGATCTGCGTTACCAGGACTGGCTGGCCAAACGCATGCAGCGCGCGCTGCAGTTCAACGAGGTGCGCGATGCCATGAGTGAAATGGCGGAGATGCTCGAGCAGATGGGCATGAACAAGCAGCGCCTGGAACAGCTGCGTGAGATGATTCAAGCCAATCAGGAAGCCCTGGCCGAGCAGATGCGCCAGTATGCGGGCCAGCGTATCGCCGAGAACATGAGCGAACAGCCGCCGGACAACGCCAACGTTGATGAGCTCATGGACAAGCCCTTCGGCGCGCTCTCGGATCGCGACATGGAGATCCTGCGCCGCGAGGTGCGGCGGCTGGCTAACCGCCTGCGCAGCCGCATCGCCCTGCGCCAGAAGCGGGCCAAGACGGGCCAACTCGATGCCAAAGCCACCATCCGCGCCAACCTCAAGCATGGCGGCGTGCCCGTGGAAATTAAGCACCGCGACCATCGCCTCAAGCCCAAGCTGGTCGTGATCTGCGACATCAGCACCTCCATGCGCCACTGCTCAGAACTGATGCTGGGCCTGGTCTACCAGCTCCAGGACCTCGTGACCAAGACCCACGCCTTCAGCTTTATCGATCACCTGGAGTACATCACGCCCGATTTCCAGGGCCGGGATGCCAACGAAGCCATCGACAACGTGCTCATCCGCATGCCGCCCGGCTATTACAGCACCGATCTGGGCTATGCGCTGGTCAATTTCGCGGCGGGCTACATGGACACCATCGATGCGCGAACGACCCTCATCATCGTGGGCGACGGTCGTAACAACTACAACAACCCGCGCCTGGAGATCTTCAAGCGCATGGCTGATCGCTCTCGCCGCGCCATCTGGATCAATCCTGAGCCGCCGATGCTCTGGGGCACGGGCGATTCCGACATGCTCGACTATGCGCCCCTTTGCGACAGCGTGGCCGTGGCCGCAACGTTGGGTGAAATGACCGCGGCGGTTGACCAGCTGCTGGTGCAGTAGCGGGATACAAACACAACATCGCCTCAAAGTGACATCCTGTTCGCCTCGCGTGTATAATGATCGCCGATCATTTGGCGGGAACGATCCTGCCAAGCAGCTACGGATATCGGCTGCAACGCGTAGCGGTACAACAGAGAAAACAGAAGGTGAAGCTGAAGCGCTCATTGTTTGGACACTTTCTGGGCTTCTCATCGCAATTCTCTGTGTCACGCTGGCCAGGCGCCTTTCACGCAGCAGCCCCGTCTATCCTCAACCAGCAAACCCAAGGAGAAGGCATCATGGCGATGCGCGCAGATTACCTGTGGATGAACGGCGAAATTATCCCCTGGGATCAGGCTCAGGTTCATGTCTTTACCCACGCGTTGCACTACGGCAGCAGTGTTTTCGAGGGCATCCGAGCCTATGAAACGCCTACCGGCCCTGCCATCTTTCGCGGACGCGAGCACTACGAGCGTCTGCTTTTTAGCTGCAAGGTAGCCCGCATCCCCCCACCGCTGACGATTGACGAGTGGATGGACGTCACGGCCGAAGTGATTCGCGTCAACCAGCAGCCCAGCGCCTACATTCGCCCCCTGGTCTTCCGCGGCTACAACACGCTTGGCGTCGACGGGCGGGGCTGTCCTGTGGAGGCCATCGTGGCCACGATTCCCTGGGGCACCTACCTTGGAGCCGAGGCGCTGGAGAACGGCGTGGACGCGCAGGTAAGCAGCTGGCGGCGCATGGCCTCCAACATGCTCAGCCCCATGGCCAAGATCGGCGGCCAGTACGTGAGCAGCCAGAACATCGTCATGGAAGCCAAGGACAACGGCTTCGTCGAAGGCATCGCCCTGGATTCCCAGGGACAGGTCAGTGAAGGGTCCGGCGAGAATATCTTCTTCATCTACAAAGGTCAGATCATTACACCACCCCTTTCCAGCTCCATCCTGGGCGGCATCACGCGCGACTGCGCCATCACCATCGCGCAGGATCTCGGCTACACGGTCAAAGAGCAGGCCGTGACGCGCGAGATGCTCTATCTGGCCGACGAGATCTTCTTCACCGGCACTGCGGCAGAAATCACGCCCGTGCGTTCAGTCGATCGCCTGCCGGTGGGCAACGGCGCGCGCGGTCCGGTTACCGCAGCGATCCAGGAGGTCTTTTTTGGCATTGTACGCGGTGAGAGCGAGGACAAATGGGACTGGCTAACCCCCGTTGACTTGGGCTAGCGTTGAGGACAAAGCGCTGACAAAACAGATTTGGGTAGATGGACGCCAATTCTCTTGAAGCGAGAGCAGGGGCGTCCATCCATTTTTTGTCGACAGTTGGAAAACTTATCGGCGAGTAGCCAGATGGCTCTCTATCGATCACGCGTGACATATGTGTAGATCAGCCAGATGCCTAGCCCCATTAGAGCCAGCGCGCCGCCAAGCTGTAAAAGCGTTAAGGCTTGGAAAAAAGGACCGCCGAGAATCAGTGCCAGCCCGACCAGCGCAATAATGCTGCCAGGGATGAAGGCCCACCAGTGTTGCTCATCAGTAAAGAGCTGCGTCAAGATCGGAATCGTCAGGAAGCCAAGCGCCAAACAGAGCAGAAAATAGCCGGCTCCGGCATCGCTAGAATCCATGCGTTCTGAACCCACCAGCGTGATGCCAGCGCCAACCCCCGTCACAATCGAGCCGGGAATGATACCGCCAGCAGAATGGGCAAAAATACCCCACAACAACATCGCCAGACCGAGTGCGGGCACAACCCAAGGCAAAATGGCGTCGAGATCCATGAACTGTCCAGCGATCAGCAACCCTCCGCCAATAACTGCAAGAATTCCCCAAAAAATGGGGCCGCTGGATGAACTTCCAGAGTCCGAACTGACCTCATTGGATGGCTCTTCGATAGGATTGTGCTGACTCATGGCAGGCTCCTTTCCGCGTAATCAAAATGCACTGTGATCGATAGGATTGTCTCTGCTTTCAGGATACGTGTTGTCCACAAAGGTCAAGACGTAGACGAGCGCGGTACAGTATGGCTGTCACACGCACTCTTTGAGGCCGTTTGCCCAGTTCCCGATGCGCGGTTAGTGATGGCATGGCCAGCCACGCTTAGTCAGCCATGCCTAGCCACTGTCGGCCTGTTGCTCACGGCCCAAACTAAAGGGCTGTACGTGAAAAGCACCCGCCACGGGCGGTTAGCGCGGCAAAGTACTCACGCGGCGGAATCCGGGTCTCGGGCAAGTGAACGCCTGGTTCGCTAATTGTCCCATCGAGAATCAGACAGGCAGCCGCGCCGGCCGCCCACCCCACCGCCTGACTGGTCGACGGCGCGTAAAACCCGAGCGCCTCGCCTTGCCCGCCGGGCGTGCGTACCTCCACGCGTATGCCGATTGCGCCCCCGGTCAACCGGTCCAGCCGGTGCACCCACGGCAGCGTGAAGGTAATGGCATCATGAATGAAGTCGGGGTTCCGCCTCACCGACGCCGGCAGGCGCGCCACGCCCGCGGTTGCCCAGTTCCATAGCCCAGGGATGGTACCGAACTTACTGGTACAGCGCTGAAGCTGGGGAAACGTACGCACCAGACTCGACAACTCGGGCACCTCAAAATTATAGACCGATCGCCGCCCCATGGGCGCACCAAAGTCGACTACCTCGCGTGCTCGAAAAGATGGCGTGGGCTGCCACGTTCCGTCGATGAGTTGTGCATAAGAATTGCTGACCGCGATGAAAGTCGTCTCCAGCACACCAAAGCCACCATTGCCCGACCCCGCGCAAACGAAGTAGAGACGCACGTCATCTGCCTGGTGCAGGCGCGTCAGCGCGTCGGCAACGAGCACGTTGTCAATGCCTGGGAAAGTGCCCGTATCGATCAACGCCGTGATACCAGCCGCCTGTGCAGCGTCATGCAGCCCCAGGCGGACTTCGGTAGCCCGCCGGTCGTCGCAGACGTCCATATAGTCGACGCCGGCCACGATCGATGCAGCCAGCAATGTGGGCGGCAGCGTGCGAAAGGGCCCAACGCACTGAATCGCGAGGTCAACGTTGCGCAGGAGGTTGACCAACTCATCGACGGTGGTGGTGGTTAGATCCAATGGCAGAAAGCTGCCGCGCCCGCCAAACTCAGCCAGGGCGGCTTCACCTTTTTTGCGACGACGCCCCGTGAGAATCAAATCGGCGTTCGTATGGCGCCACAGATCACGCGCCACGGCCAAGCCAATTTGGCCAGTGCCGCCGACAATGAGAATGGATTGGGTCATGGCTTTGGATGAGATTTGATGATTTTTTGGGTTGAGCGTGCCCAGCATTATAGCACAGCAGAATATCCTCACCATGAACAATCCTCAGGGCCAGCACTGAATCAAATCTGCCCTGAAAATAAGGCTCTTTTCATCTCCCGTGGTGCGCAATCGCCCATGGGAAACTAAGCTCAGAAGACCAGGGGTAGGCCGACGATCGTCCACACCACCCAAACCACATAGGCCACCATGCCCACGCTGAGCACGCCGCGCATGGCCCGCGGCCACTCGCGCCCTTTGCCGCGCAGGATGCCAGCCAGCGCGCCGGCCAGGATCCCCAGGTTGATGGCGTTCCAGCCGATGAAGGTGAGCCGGTTGGGCGTCCAGCCCCCCTCCCACGTGCGATAGCCGATGGCGGCGAAGGCATAGAGCCCCACGAGCAGAGCCAATGCGGCGACTGCCAGCATGCCCCAGCGCAGCCAACGCGCGACCGCCGGCGCCAGCGTCTGGGAAGGCGCCGGCGTGACGCCGGTCAGCAGGGCAACTACGGCGAAGAGCATGGCGCTGTAGACGATGAGCACGTCCCGATTCTCAAAGGGTGCCTGGAAGTTGAAGGGAATGAAGGCAATGTAAATGACCAATACCAAGAGCGTCAGCGGCAACAACACGCGCAAGATTGTTGCAACCAGCTTGCTCATGCCATCGCCAACGGACTGCCGGGCCGGCGACAGGGTCGGATCGTAGACGATCGCTATGGTCAATACGGGCAAGAGGCCACCGATGCCCATGACGAGCGCGCGCATGGCCGCGTCCGTGAGCTCGATGTTCAGAGCCTCGAAGAGCCCGGCGGTGATGGCGACGAAGAGTCCAACCGCGATGGCAAAGACACCGCCAACCACAAAGATCTCTAGTGACTTGAGCAGGAACGCAAAGCGGTTGTCATAATCGCGCTGGCGCCAAAGCAGGGCAATGCCGACGCTGCTCCACGCCAGCAAGGGCAGATGGAGTGCCATCAGCGTGGTGTACTGCTCTTGAAAGGTCATTGTGTCCAGCCAGGGAATGGCCCGGAGTGCATAGAGGGTGAGCGCCAACAGGCCAATGCTGATAACAACAACCCGCGCCCAGTCAAGCGAGCCGGCCACGACCAGGAAGATCAAGACGCAGACAGCGCTTACGGGCGCCCACGTCAGGAAAAAGCCGGGCGTGTTGGCCGGCTCCAGCATGAAGCGTTCGGCTGACAACAACCAGAGCAACGCGCCGTTGATCACGGCCAACAGAATCGCCCAGCCCCAGGCAATGGCTCGGCCTTCGCCCGGTCCCGCCAGCGCGTACGTAAGCCGATAATGCCAGGCAGCCCAAAGCACGTTGTCAGGCTCAGCAGCGTATTCCGCCTCAATCGCCTTGGCAAACTCAGCAGTCTGCCCTGTCGCGGCGGCTTCGTGGAAAGCGACCTCTAGACGCTCTGGCTCGACGCTTCCACGCCGAATGATTTCAAGATAAGCCATCGTCTCCTCCTCTCCGGCCTTTTGCATTCATGGATGCAGCGCCTGCAATTCGATAAAAGTTATGTAGGTTCTCTTGCCGCAATCAGCGCAAAGTATGATACAATCTCTCGCACTATGGGTATCATACAAGATCGGCAGAATCACTTCAATCGCATACCCATGAATCACGATAAGACAGCCGGGACCGCCGTCGGCGGGATGGTTGGCCTTAGATAGCCCCGCGCCGGATCGTTTCGGCACTTGGCGGGCCATAATCGAAACGTGAAACGCACTGCGGGAAGTTCCCGCTGGACAACGGGCGCAGGTCCGTCTCTAAGTGCGCTTCGCGTTTTTTGTTTGCCAAAGATCGTGCGCGCACGATCCATCCCGCAACGTACTGTTTCATGCAATACAAGAGGAGAATCCAATCATGGCGGATCGCTACAATCCCGCTGAAATTGAACCCAAATGGCAGGCTGCCTGGCAAGAGAGCGGCCTGTATGACACCGTGGAAGATCCGGACCGTCCCAAGTGGTATGCGCTGACCATGCTGCCCTATCCCGTCGGGCGACCTGCACACCGGTCACTGGTATGCCTTCACGCCCAGCGACGCGGGCGCACGCTGGCGACGCATGAACGGCTTCAACGTTTTCTTCCCGCCGGGCTTTGATGCCTTTGGTTTGCCCGCCGAGAATGCTGCCATCAAGCGCGGCGTCCATCCCAACAAGTGGACCTACGCCAATATCGAGCGCATGCGTGACCAGATGCGGCGCATGGGTGCGATGTGGAATTGGGATCACGAGGCAATTACCTGCGATCCCGAGTTCTACAAGTGGACCCAGTGGTTCTTCCGCAAGTTCTACGACGCCAACATCGCCTATCGCGAACAAGCGCCGGTCGACTTCTGCCCCAACTGCAACACGACGCTGGCGCGAGAACAGGTGTGGGACGGCAAATGCGAGCGTTGCGGCACGCCGGTCATCAAAAAAGATCTGGAGCAATGGAAGTTCCGCATCACCGACTACGCCGATGACGCTGCTGGAAGGGCTGGAGCGCATCGAATGGCCCGAGCGCGTCAAAGTCATGCAGACCAACTGGATTGGTCGCAGCGTGGGCGCGCAGGTTACGTTCAGCACCGAAGACGGCGATCCCATCGAGATTTTCACCACGCGGCCGGATACGCTGTGGGGGGCCACCTTTATGGTCCTGGCGCCGGAACACCCGCTGGTGGAAACGATTACCACGCCCGAGCAGGCGGTTCCGGTGACAGCCTACCAGCAATCGGCGGCGGCCATGGACGAGATCGCGCGCACGGCAGCCGACAAGGAGAAGAGTGGCGTCTTTACGGGCGGCTATGCCGTCAACCCGGTCAACGGCGCGCGCATCCCGATCTGGATCGCCGACTACGTGATGATGGGCTACGGCACGGGTGCGATCATGGCGGTGCCGGCCCACGACCAACGCGACTTTGAGTTCGCCAAGCAATTCGACCTGCCCATCGTTCTGGTTGTGCAGCCGCCGGACGGTTCGATTCAGAGCGCCGACGATCTGCAGGAAGCGTGGCCCGAAGAGGGCGTCATGGTCAACTCGGGACCGCTGAATGGCATCACGGCGGGCAAGGGCGAGGGAGAGAGCGTCGAGGCCGCCATTGCCTGGCTGGCAGCGCATGAAAAGGGTGAGGCCGCAGTGAATTACCGCCTGCGCGACTGGCTGATCAGCCGGCAGCGCATGTGGGGCGCGCCGATTCCCATCATCTACTGCGACCAGTGTGGCACGGTCCCCGTTCCCTATGAGGATCTGCCCGTGGTGCTGCCCGACGATGCCGAGTTCAAGCCGACCGGCGAGAGCCCCCTAAAGTATCACGCAGGCTTCCTGAACGTCGACTGTCCTCAATGCGGCGGTCCCGCCACACGCGAGACTGACACCATGGACACCTTCATGTGCTCGAGCTGGTATCACTACGCCTACGTGACGCCCTACTGGAAAGCGGGCGAAACCATCGGCCCCGAAGACAGGCCATGGAACAAAGAACAGGGCGACTATTGGCTGCCGGTCGATCAGTATACGGGCGGGATCGAGCACGCCACCATGCACCTGCTGTACACGCGCTTCTTCACCAAGGCGCTGCACACGCTGGGCGTCGTGCCCTTCGATGAACCCATGCTGCGCCTGTTCAACCAGGGGATGATCCTGGGCCCGGACGGTGAGAAGATGTCCAAGAGCCGGGGCAACGTGGTCAATCCGGACGAGATGGTCGAAAAATATGGGGCCGACACCGTGCGCGGCTACCTGATGTTCATCGGTCCGTGGGACCAGGGCGGCCCGTGGGATCCCAGCGCGATCGAAGGCGTGAGCCGCTTCATGTACCGTTTCTGGAGCGTGGCCGTGGATGAGGCCAAGCCGGAGCTGGCCGCGGCCGAGCCGCCAGCCGATGAGGTGCGGACCCTGGAGCGCAAGCTGCACCAGACGATCATCAAGGTGACCGAAGATTACGAAAATTTCCGCTTCAACACCGCCATCGCCGCCATGATGGAGTTGAACAACGCACTGATCAAGGCCAAGGGGAGCGCAGTTGTCGGTTCTACCGTCTGGGAGGAGAGTGTTCGGTCGCTGGCGCTGATGATGGCCCCGATCTTCCCCCACATCAGCGAAGAAGTCTGGAACCGCCTGGGCAATGCCGAAAGCGTCCACCTGCAGGCCTGGCCCATGGGCGATCCCGAGAAGGCCAAGGAGGACGAAATTACAGTCGTCGTCCAGATCAACGGCAAGGTGCGCGACAAGCTGACCATCACGCCCGGCACTGACAAGAAAGTTCTGGAGGCAGAGGCGCTGGCGCTGGACACTGTTCAGAAGTGGATCGACGGCAAAGAGATCCGCAAGGTCATCGTCGTCCCCAACAGGTTGGTCAATGTAGTCGTTGGGTAGAATGGTAAATGGATACGCACCCAGACGGGTTGCCTGCGTTCCCTCTGCGCCAGACAATGAGTGTGCGATCATAGAGAATTTTTAATTTTCGCTTAATGTTTTTTCGAAAGCAAAAGCGTAAACTAAAGGTGCCAATTTGTCACGTGGGGGCGTGCTTCGCGTTGACACGCTTTCTTCGCCATTCACTGGCTTCATCCGTAATGGTCGTATAGCAGGACCATCTCACAAAGTTTTGGGGTAGAAACCAGCCAGTTACCGGCATCAGATCCCGTTAGGAGGGCGTCTTATGATTCGGAAGCTTGCATCAAACCAGCCAGATACAGTTCACATCGTCTTTGAATTGCCGGCATGCGTATGGGCAGATCGCATCTTCGTTTGCGGCGATTTTAATGACTGGCAGACGGATAACCTTGCCATGCACCAGGAACGTGATGGCGTCTGGCGGGCGACGATCGACTTGCCGCGCAATCAGCGTTACCAATTCCGCTATCTCATCGACGGCCAGTGGCAAACGGAATGGCATGCCGACGGCTTTGCAGACAGCGGACACGGCAGCCAGAACAGCGTGCTCGAAACGGTTATTTCCACGCCCGTCTCGTCTACAATCCAAAGCATCGTGCAACATCGGATCAATCTCCAGCGAGCGGTTGACGCCGAAACCCAGCGCACAGCGGCATAGGGAACTTGCCCCTAATCACACAAAGTGCACATGCGCGCTGAAGATTGAGGGAGAGGGGCATAAGCCCCTCTCCTTTTTCTTGCTTGACACTGTTACGCCGCACGCCACGCCTCTTTTGCCCTGATTGCTATCCTCCGCACATCGACAACCGGACGGCATCCGGCCGTCCAGTTCAGTCCGCACACTCTCGTGCGAACAGTCGTCGTCCCAAGTGATCGATTTTTCGTCGACCATCAGCGCTTTGATGCACATACGCGGACGATCTCGGAACCAGCACCCCAAAAATGCATTGCACGATAATGTTGCCCATGCTATAGTCTCTTGCCATATACCAATCTAGCAGCGTGATGAATGGTCGTCCCCCCAGAACCACCAAAACCACAAAGAAGAGATGGGAGTCTTGGTCAAGCAAGTTTTGCACACCGGGAGGTGATAGATGAAAGCGGCAGTCTGTTATGAATCCGGTCAGCCATTGGTCATCGAAGAGCTTGAAATCGACTCGCCGCAGGCCGGAGAAGTCAAGGTGAGAATGGTGGCTACGGCCATCTGTCACAGTGATGTGCATGCAATACGGGGAGACTGGGGAGATGAGCTACCGATGGTCGCGGGTCATGAGGGCGCTGGAATCGTCGAAGAGGTTGGGCCCGACGTCCACCTGGTCAAGAAGGGCGATCATGTAGTTGTTACGCTGGTGCGCTCATGTGGTCGTTGTGAACGATGTCTTGTTGGCGATCCCCATCTGTGCGAGGGGCATTTTGCGCTCGCGGAAACAAGTCGGCTTCGCAACCAGAGTGGGCAGACGATTCGACAGGCTCTCAACACCGCAGCATTTGCCGAATATGTCATCGTCGATCAGTCACAGCTGGTAACGATTCCGGACCGAATCCCTCTCGCGTCAGCTGCGCTATTGGCATGCGGGGTCATCACCGGGTACGGTGCAGTAGTGAACCGGGCGCAGGTGAGACCGGGCAGTAGCGTCGTCGTAATCGGCGCCGGCGGCGTGGGGATGAATTCGATTCAGGGCGCTCAGCTGTCGGGCGCATATCCGATCATTGCCGTAGACATATTGGAAAACAAACTAAGTACAGCTTTGGAGTTTGGCGCAACGCACACGGTGAGTGCTGCAGACGAAGGTCTCCGGAAAAAAGTTTCCCAGATCACGGGCAAGCGCCTGGCAGACTATGTCTTTGTTACGGTTGGAAGTCCTGCGGCTGCAGAGCAAGCATATGGCTTGGCCGGCAAGCGCGGTATGGTCGTTTTTGTGGGAATCCCAGATCGGGTTTCGTCAATACCCTTGCCAATAGGCGCAACAATCGTTAACGAAAAGACGATCACCGGCAGCCTGATGGGCTCCACGCGCATTCAGGTCGATGTGCCGCAGTTGGTTGCGCTATACGAGGATAACCGGCTGCGATTGGACGAATTGATTACGGCGCGTTACCCGCTGAGTCAGATCAATGAAGCAATCGAAGCGATGGAATCCGGGCAGGTGCTGCGCAACGTCATCACGTTTGAGTAAATTGCGGCTCTATTACGGATCCCTGCCGTTGTGGAGCATAACGGCAGGGATCCGGGCATTGCGTTACGCCGCCGCTCCCGGGTCAAGAATCGCCCCGATCTCCGCCAACTCTTCGCTGGTCAAGAGCCAGTCGGCCGCTTTGACGTTGCTCTCGACGTGGGCCAGCTTTGTGGCGCCGGAGATGACAGAGCAGACCTGCGGCTGGGCCATGAGCCAGGCCTGGGCCAATTCGTTCAGGCCCCGCTCGCGTGCGGCCGCCCAGGCGGTCAGCGCTTCCACCTTGTCGTAATTGGCATCGGTCATATACTGCTGGACATAGTCGCTGGACTCGCCCCGTGAGCCGGCCGGAGGAGCTTCCCCGCGCTTGTACTTGCCGGTCAGGAAGCCACCGGCTAAGGGGAAGTAGGGCACAAAGCCGACGCCATGGGTACGACAGTAAGGCAGCACCTCCTGCTCGACCTGGCGCTCAAACATGTGATAGTGGGACTGAATGACCGAAAAGGAACTCCAGCCGCGCATCTCGGCCAGCAGATTGGCCTCAGCCAACTGCCATGCTGCGAAGTCCGAGGTCCCCACATAGCGCACTTTCCCCATGCGGACCAGGTCATCCAGACCGCGCAGGGTCTCCTCAATGGGCGTGGTCTCGTCCCAGCGATGAACGTAGTAAAGATCAATGTAATCATTTTGCAGCCGGCGCAGGCTGGCCTCAACCGAGTTCATCAGGTGATAGCGCGACGTACCCCGGTCGTTGGGTCCGTCACCCGTGGGAAAGAAGAATTTGGTGGCCACAACGAATTTGTCCCACCGCCCCTTCAACGCCACGCCCAGCGTCTCCTCGGAACGACCTTGCTGGTAGGCGTTGGCACTATCTATGAAGTTGATGCCCCAATCCTGGGCAGCATCGATGACGTTGTTGACCTCTGCTTGGGGCAGCGCCTCTGAGCCGAACCGGTTGGTCCCCAGCCCGATGACCGAGACGCGCACGCCGGCACTGCCAAGTTGTCGATATTCCATCCTAACTCTCCCTTAAATGAATGCGGATTTTCACCTAATCACATTCCAGTCGCTACCACTCGTCTGCATGGTGACGAAATTTGCATGTATCCCGCGAATTCCGTTGCAAACGATCATGACGACGGCGGAATGACCTCCGGGTGACGACACGTACCGTATCTGAGGTTGAAGATTTTTGCAACAGAACCGCATGACTGGGACATTTCAGATCCAAGGCAACACGTGCCGGGGACGGTCCACACACGGATTTTTCGCTTGACAGCGCTTCGGCATCCGCGTATGATTTGGGTACGAATCAAATCAATGTAATCGCGCTGTACTTCTAATCCCCCGGGAGGTGCGCCGATGGTCCCCCGTCTATCGGTTATCTACGCCCGCCGCCATTCAAGCGGCCGGTCGAGCTTCGCAATTGCCGCTATGCGCGGCGCCTGTTTCGCCCTGATTGCCATCCTCATCACATCCATTGCCGGACTTGCCCGCCCCCAGCAGAGCGTATATGGTCGCGCCTCAACCCCGTTGGCAACGCTGGCGCCCCATGGCGAAAAGACCCCGCCTTTCCCCATCGAGACGCCTACCGAACCGGGGACGGTGCCCCAGCCTGCCACCCCGACCCTTGTGCCCACGGCGCTGCCAACCGAGCCCCCGACGGCGACTCCACCCGAGACGGCGACAGTGGCGCCGACGCCCACACCGGCGCCAACAGAAGTTGCGCCGCAGCTATTTATCAGCGAATTCATGGCCAATCCTGAAGCTGTCGGCGATGCAGAGGGAGAGTGGATCGAGTTATTCAACGCCGACGGCATCGCCATCAACTTGCGCGACTGGATACTCGCCGACCTGGGCAGCAACCGGCATGTCATCGACGCCGATCTCATGATTGCACCCGGCCAATATCTTGTCCTCGGCCGCAACGCCGACCTGGCTCTGAATGGCGGCATTCCCGTCGACTACGTCTATGCTGGCTTCGATCTGGCTAATGGTGAAGATGAAATTCTCCTTTTAGCCCCGGATGAGCGCGAAGTCGACCGCGTGACCTGGTCTGACGGCAGTCCCGCCGGCGCCAGCCAGGAGCGGACCGGCTTCGCATCCGGCGCACCGTGGGTCACGGCGTGGCAGGCGTGGCCCGGGTCGGCCGGCGATCTCGGCAGCCCGGGAGCAGCCTATGCGCCCAATCCAAACCCTGACCCGCCCACGCCTGTCCCGCAGCCGACTGCACCGGGAGCCACGCCTCCGCCCGCGCAACCTGACTGCACAACCGTTACTGCGCCGCCGGACGTCCGCATCTATCTCAGCGAAGTGTTGGCCAATCCCGTTGCGGTCGGTGACAGCGCTGGAGAATGGCTCGAGCTCTACAATGGCGGCAACAGCGCGGTCAATCTACGCTGCTGGATCCTCTCCGACTTTGGCAGTGACAGTCACACAATCGGAGACGACCTGTGGATCGAAGCAGGCGCCTATCGCGTGCTGGCGCGCAATGGCAACGCCGCTGAAAATGGCGGCGTAACGGCCGCATACGTGTACAGTGGCTTCAGTTTGGGCAACGATGACGATGAAGTGCGCTTGCTGCGCCCGGGCGGCGAGCAGGTCGATCTCGTTCGTTGGGGCAGCGGCCAGAGTCAAGTCATCGCCAGCGGCGCGTCTCTGGAACGGGGCAGCTTCGAGAGCGATGCGACCTGGATCACGGCGTGGCGGGCCTGGCCTGGCTCAGCCGGCGACTTCGGCTCGCCCGGCACTGCCTATGTGCCCAACCCAAATCCCGTTCCCACCGACCCGCCGGTCGCGCCGACCGTGGCGCCGCCTCCCACAGTCGAGCCGCCACCCGATATCCCGCCCATCACAGGGCCACTGCCAAAAATCTATTTCTCTGAATTTCTGGCCGATCCAGACGCGGTCAATGACGCTGCGGGAGAGTGGATCGAGCTCTTCAATGGCGACAGCGCGCCCGTCAACCTGCGCGGCTGGCGTATCGTCGATCTGGGCACTGACGGCCACACGATCCGAGCCGACCTGATGATCCAGCCCGGCCAGTACCTCGTGCTCGGTCGCAACGGCGTGTCTAGCGAGAATGGCGGTGTCAATGTGGCCTACGTTTACTCTTCGCTCAGCCTTTCCAATGGCGACGATGAACTCGTGCTCATCGCGCCCGACGAACGCGAGGTCGATCGCGTCATCTGGAGCGACGGTGGGCTCGACACAACAAGAGGCGCGTCGCTGGAGCGGACGGGCTTCGACGGCGCCGGCTGGGCCACGGCCTGGCAAGCCTGGCCCGGCTCGGCCGGTGACTTCGGCTCGCCCGGCGCGGCTTATGTGCCCGACCCGTATCCAGATCCCGGTCCGCCACCCGGACCGGAGCCAACGGCCCCGCCGCCGCCCGATGTCCCGCCTATCACCGGGCCACTGCCAAAAATCTACCTGTCCGAATTTCTGGCCAATCCCGACGCGGTCAACGACGCTGCGGGAGAGTGGATCGAACTCTTCAATGGCGACAGCGCGCCCGTCAATCTGCGCGGCTGGCGTATCGCCGATCTGGGCACTGACGGCCACACGATCCGGGCCGACCTGACGATCCAGCCAGGTCAATATCTCGTGCTCGGTCGCAATGACGTGCGCAGCGAGAACGGCGGTGTCGACGTCGCCTACGTTTATTCCTCGCTCAGCCTTTCCAATGGGGACGATGAACTCGTGCTCATCGCGCCCGGCGAACGTGAAGCCGACCGCGTCATCTGGGGCGACGGTGGCCTCGACACGACCAAAGGCGCGTCGCTGGAGCGGACGAGCTTTGACGGCGCCGGCTGGGCCACGGCCTGGCAAGCCTGGCCCGGCTCGGCCGGTGACTTCGGCTCGCCCGGTGCGGCTTACGTGCCCGACCCAAATCCGAATCCCGACCCACCTGGCAACCCTACGACAACACCTGCACCCACCGCTGCTCCGCCCGACGTGCCGCCCATCACGGGTGACCCGCCACGCCTCTTTATCTCCGAATTTCTGGCCAATCCCAGCGCTGTCTCCGACAGCGTGGGCGAGTGGGTCGAGCTTCATAACGACGATACGGTGGCGATCAACCTGCTCGGCTGGCAATTGCGTGATGAAGACGACGACAGCTACACGATCAGCGAGAACCTCTACATCCTCCCCACCCAATACCTCGTTTTAGCACGCAATGGTGACCCAACGATCAACGGCAGCGTGGACGTTGACCACATATACGTCGGTCTCAGCCTGGCCAATGACAACGACGAACTGCTGCTGGTCGGCCCCGGCAATGTGCTGGTCGATCAGGTGCGCTGGGGCCAAGATCGCGGGCTGACGGCAGCAGCAGGCGCCGCACTGGAGCGCGCAGGGTTTGACCAACCGCCGGCCTGGGTGACGGCCTATGCTCCCTGGCCCGGCTCGGCCGGCGATTACGGCAGTCCCGGCGCAGCCTATCTGCCACCGCCGGACGCACCAGCGCCCAGCGCCACGCCGCCGCCAGCAACGCTCACACCACCGCCGGACGGCGGCGATCTGCCCCGCCTTGTCATCTCCGAATTCCTGGCCAATCCGGATGCGGTTGGCGACAATGATGGCGAGTGGTTTGAGTTGCACAATGCAGACACGCGCTCGGTTACCCTGCGCGGCTGGCAAATCACGGATTTGGGGAGCGATCGCTTTGTCATTGACGATGATTTGACGCTGGCGCAGGGCGAATTCATCGTCTTTGGACGCAATGTCGACCCGGCCATCAATGGCGGCGCACCTGTGAATGTCCAGGTCACGGGCATTAATCTGGCCAATGGTGCAGATGAACTCGTCCTCCTGGCGCCCGAGGGCCAGGAAGTCGACCGCGTCCTCTGGGGCGATGGCGGGATAAACGCGCCCCGCGGGGCCAGCCTGCAGCGGACATTGGACGACGGTCCCGTCAAGTGGTTTGCGTCGGCCCAGCCCTGGCCGGGATCAGCCGGCGACTTGGGCACGCCCGGTCAGGGGCCTGACGCCAGCCCGCCGCCTGACGGCACACCCACGCCGCCGCCCGGCACGACGGCAACGCCCACACTGCCGCCAACCGATCCGGATGCAGTCTGGCCCGCTGCAAGCGGCTCCTTCCCGCTGTACATTGAGGAAGTGGCCTTCCGCTCGAGCGACGAAGAGTTTGTTGCCATATCAAACCGGCATGACGTCGCGGTCAGCCTGGCCGGTTGGAGCATCGGCGATGCCGAGCGTCCGGGTGACGGCGAAGGCATCTACGCGCTGCCGGACGAAGCGACACTGGCGCCCGGGGCGATCTTCGTCATCGCCCGCAACGGGGCGGCGTTCGTGCAACGTTACGGCCGGGCGCCCGATGCCCAAATCGAAGAGACGGAGCCGGGCGTGCCGGTTCTGATCCGGCGTACGGTGCTGGCATCAGGCCGCTGGGCGCTCAGCGACAGCGGCGACGAGGTCGTCCTGCTCAACCCCGCCGCCGAATTGGTCGATGCGGTCGTCTACGGCAGCGGCGACTATGCCGCGCTGGCCCGCAGCGGAGAGCTGCGCCCGCCGGGCAACTTTAGCCTTCAGCACGTGGCATCCAGTGGACAAGCGACGGATGCAGCTTCAGACCAGCGGCAACGATTTCTCTTTGCCCCGCCCGACCCCTTTACGCGCCAGCGCCTGCCCGCGCCGGTCAATCCGCCTGCAATTCAGCTAGACGACGGCTATCAAGCCGTGTGGGGCTCGCTCGGCGCTCGCAGCAACTTCACGCCCGGCTTCACCGCACCGCCGCACTACCTGGCGGCTGCTGCCGGCGCAATCGGCCTCGACTTCATCGCATTGGCCGATGCTGAACGCGTCACCTCGCCCCCAGCTTCGCCCGCGGTCCTCACGCTGCCCGCATGGCGCTGGGAAGATCAAAACGACAACGCGGCCATCATCTTCGCAGAACGCAGCGCCATGATCGATAGCGGTCAAGCGCTGGTGAATTGGCTGGAAAAAGAGCGCGCCCATGCACTGTGGCTGGAGGGCAGAATACCTGCGGCCGCGCGCGTCAGTGCTATGGACGGCAACAGCGTCAGCGCGCCGGGCGGGCTGCGCCAGCTGCTTAGCGCATGGCGCGAAAGCGAGCGCCCGCTGCTGCCCGGTGGCTCCGTCAATCCGCCGCTGCCGGGCCGCTATATCCCGGCTCCGCGCTACACGGGGCTGG
The DNA here is from genome assembly GCA_963749845.1 of uncultured Chloroflexia bacterium. GTDB lineage: Bacteria > Chloroflexota > Anaerolineae > Caldilineales > Caldilineaceae > JAGRCP01. The sequence goes on from CAVVOJ010000001.1 coordinate 263,957, forward strand.
CCGTGAACGGCAGCGACGAAGAATCTCTAGCTGACGCCATCAGCCGTAGCCGGGGCTGGCTGAGCAGCGCGCCCGGCCTCTGGCTGACGCTGCGCGCCGAAGAGCCTGACGGTTCTGCGACCTGGATGGGCAGCGTCATGGAGCCCGCCAACGCCGTCACCCTGGACATCGCGTATGGAGACCGCGGCGGCGAAGTAGCCGGCCTCGCCCTGTGGCAAAATGACCGCCCATTGCAGCAACTCGACATTCCGCCCGCAGATGGGCGCTGGTCTTTGACCCTGCCGGCCCTGCCCGGGAATCGCTATTTCGTTGTTGCGACCCAGACCGACGGCGACTTTGCCGTCACGGCCCCGATCCAGGTGGTCGGCAGCGCCAACCGGAGTGAGGTACGCCTCAACGAAGTCATGTTTGCGCCGCGCAGCGACTACAACGGCGATGGCGTGGGCGACGACAACGATGAATATATCGAGATCTTCAATCCCGGTACGACGCCGGCTGACCTGAGCGGCTGGCAGCTTGCCCACACCTGGAGCGACGAGGTGGCAACGCGGCGCTTCACCTTTGATCCAGGCAGCTATCTGGCGGGCGGCGAACGACGCGTGCTCTGGCGGGCCGATACGGGACTCTACCTCGATGACCTCAACGAATATGTGCGCCTGCTGGCGCCGGATGGGCGCGAGGTAGATCGTGTTGAATGGGCCGAGCTGGGCGGCGGCTCGATCGGCCGGGACGAGGACGACGGCGGGTGGCAGCAGCACACCATGGCATCGCCGGGTGCAGTCAATGCCGGCATTCTGGGCACGGGCACTGATCTGGAAACGACAGTGGGCCCAGCCGAGGGCCAGGCTGGTGGATCGCCCGGCTCACTGGCCCTGGCCAAGCGCTACGGGCTCAAGCGCTGGGTGCAATTCGAGGCGATCGTCACCGCGCCGCCGGGACTCTTCAATGCCAGCATGTACGTGGCCGACCCGGCCCCGGACGGCCAAACCGGCGGGTTAGGCATCCAGCTCTATCTGCGCAACGGAGAATTCCCGCCACTGGAAGAAGGCGACCGTGTGCTTGTCAGCGGCTGGACCACGAGCTTCCGCGGCGAAATGGAAGTGGCGCTGGATGCGCCTTCGCAGATCTGGCGCGTCGAGGGCGGTACGCCGCTCAGCCCGCTGGCGGTCCAGCCGGCAGAGGTGGGCGAGTCCTTGGAAGGCAGATTGGTTTCATTCGAGGGAGTGGTCAGTGGCTACCAGGGCGACAGCATTTTTCTTGTCGACCCGGCCGCGCCCAACGCAGAGCCGGTCCGCGTCACCGTGCGCAGTAGCCTGCCGTGGAAACGGCCCTACGTCAACGAGGGCGAACGTTTTTCCGTGGTTGGGATTGTCGGTCAGTTTGCCAAGGAGAAGCCGTGGAACGGCGGCTATCGGGTACTGGTGCGCTACCCCGAAGATCTAGTTGAGCAGTAGCCGAATGAGAACGCCAAGATGCCGGTTGCCGATGCACTAGCCGACGACTTCCAACTTGTCCTGAACGAGTGAGGCCAGAAAGGTTTTCTCCAGGGCGGCGTCAAAGAGAATGGCGATGGTGGGGTCGTCGTCGCTCACGTTTATGGTGGTAATGACGCCGTCGCCGAAGTAGCTATGGCGCACGCGCTGGCCGACTGCCAGCGTGTCGATATCGACAAGTGCCTGTCCGGCAGACGTGCCATTGGCGGAAACAGGCGCTGATACTGCTCGGGCCATGTTCGTCTCGCGGTCGCGCCAGGCCTCGGCCAGGTTGGCCATCATCTGATCTGGTTGCTTGCGAATCAGGCTACGCAGCTCCTCGCCGCGGCCGCGGGCATCCGTCAATGCCGCGCGACGAGCGTTGCGCTCCTTGGCAGGCAAATCACTCGCCGCCAGGACGCGCTCGGCTCGAGTCAGCACCTGCAGCAGGTTATCCATCTGCTTGACCGTCTCGTCATTCGTGTCAATCAGCGCCATCTGCACGCCGTTGAGGCGACAGAGTTCGGCCCGCGTCTGGTCTCGCTGCTGCGTCTCCATCTGTTCCCAATCGCTCTGCCGGCCCTGGCCTTTTGCCGTCAGGCCGGTAAAGCGGATGGCGACGTTGGCTTCGGGATAGAAGGTGTCCAACTTCAACTTGCGGCGCGTCGCTGGATTGATCAGCCGATCGGGGCTGACGTTTTCCTGGAGCGTAAAGCCGTCAAAGATTCGGGCAAGAATTTCCCGCCAAGCAAGCATGGAAAAATAGGTGCTCATAATACCGCTTTCGTGCTCAAGAATTTCGGATAGATTCAGCAAACGAACGTCGGCAAGATCGTAGCACATTTGTTCCCAACGTGCAATCATGGTTCGGGAATAAGATTCAGAATGCAGTACGGTTCTGAGCATAAAACGCTGATGAGACGGATACGGCGGATCAGCGGGGATCGGGCGTTTGGGTCACTCCGCACGGCCCGCATTCCGATCCCCCTATGCTATAATGCCGCCTCATGAATGCAGACTTGGAGCAGGAATCCGCCCTCGCCGCAGCCCAGGCCGAAGAACTGTCTCAGGACAAGGCTGTTGGGCTCGACACGCGACACATTGCGGGGGCAGCCCTCATCGTGATGATCTTCTTTGTGTTGAGCCGCATCACCGGCTTGGCCAGAGAAATCATCATCGGCGCACAGTTTGGCACGAGCGCCGATTTGGACGCCTATCTGGCGGCATTTCGCCTGCCGGACATGCTCTTCCAACTGGCGGCCGGCGGCGCGCTGGGCAGTGCCTTCATCCCCACGTTTTCGTCCTATCTGGTCAAAGGAGATCGGCCGGGCGCATGGCTCCTCTTTAGCCGTGTGCTCAACCTGATCACGCTGCTTCTGATCGTGCTGGCCGTCGTGGGCGCGTTCTTTGCCGAACCTCTGGTGAGCCGGGTCATCGCCCCCGGTTTCCCGCCCGAACAGCAGGCGCTCACCGCCAGCCTGATGCGCTGGATGTTGCTCAGCACGGTGATCTTTGGCGCCAGCGGTCTGATCATGGGCGCGCTCAATGGGCTGCAACACTTTCTGCTGCCCGCGGCCGCACCCGTTCTCTATAATCTCTGCATTATTGGCGGCGCCTGGCTGCTGGCCCCGCGCTTTGGCATCTACGGACTCGTCTTTGGCGTGGTCATCGGCGCGCTGGCTCACTTTCTCGTCCAGGTGCCGGGGTTGATCCGCAATGGGGCTCGCTACACACCCAGCCTGACAATCAGCGACCCTGGCGTGCGCGAAGTGGCCCGCCTGATGGGCCCGCGGGTGCTGGGGCTCTTTTTTGTGCAGATGCAGTTTCTGGTCAACACAATCCTCGCCAGTGGCCTGGCAACCGGTAGCCTGAGCGCGCTCAATTATGCCTGGCTGCTCATGCTGCTCCCCCAGGGCATCTTCGCGCAATCGTTGGCCACGGCCACCTTCCCGACCTTCGCAGCCCAATATGCTGCCGGCCTGCATGAGGAGATGCGTACCACTTTTGGACGCACGTTGCGCACCGTGTTTTTTCTGAGCATTCCGGCTGCGGTTGGCTTGATCGTATTGGGCCAACCGCTGATCAGCGCGCTTTTGGAACGGGGCCAATTCACCGCAGAGAGCACAGCGCTGGTCGCCTATGCGCTCCAATTTTATGCCGTCGGTCTGGTCGCCCACTCTGGATTGGAGATCATCGTACGCGCATTCTACGCGCTCCACGACACATGGACGCCCGTCATCTTTGGCATCGGGGCCATGATGCTCAATATTCTCTTTAGCATTCTGTGGGTCAAGCCCCTTGGCTTCGGCGGTCTGGCTTTGGCCAACAGCGTCGCCACCTCGCTGGAGATGATCGTTCTGCTCCTGCTTCTCAACCGGCGCATGGACGGCATCGAAGCGCGCCGCTTGCTCTCCTCCGTCGTCCGCAGTCTCAGCGCTGCGCTCGTGATGGGCCTGGTCGCCTATTTCTGGCTCCAGTGGATTGACGGCGCAGCGCTTGGGCCAACGGCCGAACGGTGGCTGACTGCCATCGGCGGCGTGGCGCTTGCCGCTTTGGTTTATGCATTGATGAGTCTGGTTGTACGCAACGAGGAAATGCAAGGGGTGATCACGTTGGTGCGCAATCGTGTCCAACGTTGATGCCCTTGCGCCAAAATGGGCATCTTTCTAACAGAAAACAAACCAATTTCTAAGCAAAAATAGATGCAACCTGTGATAAAGTTGTAGCAAATCATGTACACGCAGCAACCATGGTCGGTCGCACTTGCGAAAAACTGATCGCCACGACCGAGTACCTGCTGCACGGACGGCTACAACCACTAGGGCTGTGATCCGATTCCACGGATCTTTCAGACGAGGAGCTGAGATAAACAATGCCTGGATTTTTTTACTTTGATCCACTCTTTCTACTATTTGCCATCCCGCCACTCATTTTGGGGCTGTGGGCGCAAACGCGCGTTCGGTCGGCCTTCAATAAGTACTCGAAGGTGGGCGTCTCCACCGGCATGACCGGGGCGCAGGCTGCGCGTCGCATACTGGACGGAAGCGGTCTGCAGAACGTCACTGTTGAACGGGTCAGCGGCAAATTGTCAGACCATTACGATCCGCGCTCAAAGACGCTGCGGTTAAGCGATGAAGTCTACGCCACGCCCAGCATCGCAGCTGTTGGCGTAGCTGCGCACGAGGCAGGTCACGCGCTACAGGATCAGCAGCATTACAGCATGCTGCGGGTCCGCACGGCGATGGTGCCAACGGTCCAGTTCGGCAGCTGGCTCGGCCCCATCATCTTTATGGTTGGTCTCTTTATGTCGTCAAGCTTCGGCACCAGTATTGCCTGGTTTGGCCTGGCACTCTTCGCCTTGACTGCGCTTTTCGCTGTCGTCACCCTACCCGTCGAGTTTGACGCCAGCAAACGCGCCAAGCAACTGCTCGTCACCGACGGCATCGTGACGCCGCAGGAGGTTCAGGGGGTTGACAAGGTGCTCGACGCCGCGGCGCTCACCTACGTGGCGGCAGCGTTGCAGGCCGTCATGACGATGCTCTACTACGCCTGGATCCTCTTGGGCCGCCGTGATTAACAAAGATTAAGCATACCAAGGATCTCCCTCTGTTTGGAGCGCCGACCGGATCCGGTCGGCGCTCTTCTTTTTGGGCGATGATCCGCCCGACCCTATAATGCAAGCATGCGCGTCGTCATGGTGAGCAAGGCGCTGGTCGTTGGCGCCTATCAGCGAAAGGCCGAGGAGATCGCCCGCCTGGGGATCGACCTCACAGTCCTGATCCCGCCCGGTTGGGGCGATCGGCGCGGCCAGGCCGCGGCTACCCGGCGTCATACCGATGGCTACACGCTCAAGATCATCCCCATCCGCTTTGGCGACAATTTTCACCTGCATCATTACCCCACGCTAGCAGCCGAAATCGCCCGGATTCAACCTGACGTCGTTCACATGGACGAAGAGCCCTATAATCTGGCTACGTGGCAAGGCCTGCGTTTGGCTCGTCGCCATGGGGCAGCTGGGACCTTCTTCACCTGGCAAAACATCAACCGGGCCTATCCGCCCCCCTTTCGCTGGTTCGAGCGCCAATGCTATGCCCTTGCGCCGATCGCGCTAGCCGGGAGCAAGGAAGCCGGCGACGTCCTGCGCAGCAAGGGCTACGGTAGCCAAATTGCGGTAATTCCCCAATTTGGTGTCGATACGACCCTCTTTGCGCCGGCAGGTACGTTGCGTGCGGGGACTCCGTTTGTGCTTGGCTATGCGGGCGGCCTGCTGCCGGAGAAAGGCGTCGACCTTCTGCTGGCGGCGGCAGCGGGTCTCGAAGGCGATTGGCAGCTGCGCATTGCCGGAGAAGGCGCGGCACGGGCTGATCTCGAGGCGCAAGCCAACGCGTTGGGCATCGACGATCAGGTACGTTTCCTCGGCCGTATTGACAGCAGCGAGATGGCCGGCTTCCTGCGCGACCTGGACGTGCTCGTGCTGCCCTCACGCACAACGCCAGCCTGGAAAGAACAGTTTGGTCGCGTGCTGATCGAGGCTATGGCCTGTGGCGTGCCCGTCGTCGGCAGCGACAGCGGCGAGATCCCCATCGTAATCGGTGAGGCGGGCCTGGTCTTTGGCGAGGACGACGCGTCAGCCCTGCTTGAACAGCTTCAGAAGCTGTTGGATTCCCCAACCCTGCGCCAAGAGTTAGGGCAACGCGGCCGCCAGCGCGCGTGCACCGAGTATGCCATGTCGCGTATCGCTGCGGCCACGGTGAAGGTTTACGAGACGCTATGCACATCGGCCTCAACGCACAACTCCTGAACACCGGCAACAGCTATCGCAGCGCGGGCGTAAGCACCTACAGCTTGCACCTGCTGCGCGAATTGGGCGCGCTGGCGGCACAAGACGCAACAGCGCATCGCTTCACCGCCTGGGTGAACGACAGCCATGTGGTCGTGCCCGGCGTCGAACTTGTGCGCAGCGACCTCCCCTTGGACCGCCCGCCGGCACGTATACTTTGGGAACAGAGTGCCTTGCCCTGGGCGCTGCAGCGCCACCGCGTCGATCTCGTACACGGTCTGGTCAACGTGTTGCCGCTCACGACATCGCTCCCCGGCATCGTGACGGTTCACGATCTGAGCTTTGTACGCCTGCCCGAGACCCTGCCCAAAAGCAAGCGCCTCTATCTCAAGCGCCTCTGCGCGGCCAGCGTTGCCCGCGCTGCTCGCGTGATTGCAGTCAGCCAGCAAACGGCCGACGATTTGATGATCAGTTTTGGCGTACCGGCGAACCGCATCACGGTCATCCCCAATGGCGTAGACGCGGGTTTTGCGCCGGCCTCTGCGGCAGCTGTGGCCGGCTTTCGCCAGAGCCGCCAGCTGCCAGAGCGCTTCATTCTCTATTTGGGCACCCTGGAGCCGCGCAAAAATCTGCCGCTCCTGCTCCACGCCTACGCCGCCTGGCGACAACAAACTGACGCAGCGGTTCCGCTGATTCTGGCAGGCGGCAAGGGCTGGTTCTACGATGAAATCTTCCGTCTTGTCCAGGAATTGGCGCTGGAACGAGACGTGCAGTTCCCCGGCTTCATTCCCCAGATCAGAGTTGGTCGACTGGTATCGCGCGGCCAGCGTCTTTGTCTACCCTAGTCACTTCGAGGGCTTTGGTCTGCCTGTGCTAGAAGCGATGGCCAGCGGCACGCCGGTTCTCTGCAGCGACACGCCCAGTCTGCGCGAAGTGGCCGGCGACGCCGCCCTGATTTTTCCCAGCGATGAACGCACCGGCGTCCCGGTCCTGACCGCCCAGTTGAATCAGGTGCTGGGCGATGCTGACATGCATGCCCAAATGCGCGCGGCAGGGCTTGCACAGGCACGTCATTTTTCCTGGACGCGCACGGCCCAGGACACGCTGGCCGTCTACGACGAGACCGCAGCCTGACAGGCCGGCTGCCAATATACCGAGCGAATATCGACTTGTGGTACACTGGCGGACAGAAACAGATTGTGGCGTAGAGACTCTGGCGGACGGTTTCAGGCATTGGCTGACCAGTGAGGTAGCCGCCAGATTTCTATCATTATCTATGACAAACACCGATCACTTCACGGCAACCGCCGATGGCGTCACCCTGGCTGAGCAAAGCGTAGAGCGGTCAGCGTTGGTGCACAAGAAAAAGAATAGCCGACTGGCACAATTCGTGCAGCGCGTCAATCCAAACTGGTGGAAATATCTGCTGGTGATCTCAGACATGCTGCTGATCGTGCTGGCCTTTGGCATTGCCTATTTTATTCGCTATCAGCTTCAATGGTTCCGCACGTGTGGAACCGCTTTACAATGTCTCGTTTGCCGAGTACAGCCCCTTTCTACTGGCTCTGCTGATCATTCTGCCCAGCGCCTACTATCTTTCGGACGTCTACCCCTATCGTCGCGGCCGCAGTTGGGTGGAGGAGATCTATTCGATTGCCACGGCCACGACGCTGGGGATCGTCTTCGTGATCGTTCTGAGCCTCTTCTTCAGCGCCACGCTCTACAGCCGGTTGATCTTTCTCTACGCAGCATTCTTCATCACGCTCTTCCTGGGCATCAGCCGCTTCGTCATCAGTCGGCTGCGCAACTACCTGCGCAGCTACGGCGTCGGCGTGGAGCGAATGCTGCTGGTGGGAGCCGGCGATGTGGGCCGCATGGTCATGCGCAACGTGACGGCACGGCCGGACTACGGCTATCAAATCATCGGCTTTGTTGACGACAACCCGAACAAGGGGAGCACCGATATCGGCCCGTTCAAGGCGCTGGGACCGACAGAAAATTTCGAAGAGATGATCGAAGAGTTGGAGATCGACACGGTGGTCATCTGCCTGCCCTGGCAGACGCATCGCATGATCCAGCGTCTCCTGCGCTCTTGCGACAAGCAAGATGTGCGCGCGCTCGTGGTGCCGGATCTCTTTCAACTCACCAAGAATCAGATGGAGGTTGAAGACCTCAACGGCATCCCGTTGATCAGCACGCGTCAGGTTTCGATTCAAGGCGTCAACTACGTTCTCAAACGGGCGGTGGATCTCCTTTTTTCCGGGATTGCTTCTCTCCTGCTCCTGCCGGTCGGTCTGGCCATCGCCCTTGCTATTCGGCTGGATTCTCCCGGGCCGATCTTCTTTGTGCAGACGCGCATCGGGCGCAATGGCGTTCCCTTCAAGTGCTACAAGTTTCGTTCTATGATTGAAGGCGCAGATGACCTGCGCGACACGCTGAATGAGCTCAATGAGGCGTCCGGTCCACTTTTCAAAGTGCGGGACGACCCACGCCGTACTCGGGTCGGGCGTTTCCTGCGCCGCTACAGCCTGGACGAATTGCCCCAACTGTATAATGTCATCAAGGGCGACATGAGTCTGGTTGGACCGCGGCCCAATCTGCCCGAAGAGGTAACGGCCTATCAAGAGTGGCACAGAAAGCGCCTCTCAGTCAGCCCTGGCATCACCGGGTTGTGGCAGGTGAGCGGACGCAGTGACCTCACCTTTGACGAGATGGTGCTGCTTGACATCTATTATGTTGAAAATTGGAATCTTTTCCTGGATATCAGTATTCTCCTACGCTCAATTCCTGCCGTGCTCTGGGGCCGGGGCGCGTATTAGCACAATGCAGCCGCCTTCATACCGGTGAACCGTGTGCGCGTGCTCATTCTGATGAGCAAGACGGGGGCCGGCCACGCGGCCAGTGCCGTCGCTCTCCAGGCGGCATTTGAGCAGCATTTCTGCCGGCGTGTTCAGGTAACCATCGTCGATCTACTTGGTGATCATCTGCCCCGGCCGTTACGCCGGCTGCCCAGATACCTACCCCTTTCTGGCCAATGATGCGCCGTGGCTGTGGGAAAAGCTGTGGCATGCAGACGTCCGACATGCCCATCCGCTCTTCGCCATGGCGAGCCGCGCCAGCATGCCCGCGATCCAGCGTCTGCTGCATGAGCAGGCGCCCGACCTCGTCGTGTCGGTCCACCCCCTTGCCCAGACGATCACCGTGCCGGCTCTGACACGCCTCGCTGAGCCGCCTCCTTTCGCCACTGTGGTCACCGATCTCATTTCAGCCCATCCCCTCTGGTTTGATCCCACAGTGCGCCGCTGCTATGTCGCCAGCAAAGAAAGCTGGCGTCGCGCCCAGGCACGTGGGCTGCGATCCGGTCAGTTGCGCCAGTTCGGTCTACCGATTCGTCCCGAGTTTGTCGCGCCATCGCCAAATCAAGCGAGCCTGCGCGCCAAACTTGGTCTGGCGGCGGATCTGCCGCTCGTCCTGATTGCGGGCGGCGGCGACGGTATTGGTCCGTTGGAAGTTACAGCCCGAGCGGTAAGCAAGGCGCTGGCCAATGCTGATGGACTAGGCGGTCAGGTAGTCGTCATCTGCGGGCACAATCGACGGGTTACGGCAGACGCTGACGGCCAGGCGCTGGCCGATGCCGGTACGCATTCTCGGCTTTGTCGACAACATGGCCGAGTGGATGCAGGCGGCCGATTGCTTGATCACCAAAGCCGGGCCGGGGACGATTGCCGAAGCCATGGCCTGCGGGCTGCCGCTTATCCTCAGCAGTTTTATTCCCGGTCAGGAAGAGGAGAATGTCTCCTATGTCGTTCAAAATGGGCTGGGAACCTACCAATGGACGCCAGATGCAATCAGCGCACAGGTACTTGCTTGGTTTGGACCGGCGCAGGACGAACGCATTGCAGCAGGCGAACGCGCACGGCGCTGTGCCCACCCCCATGCTGCCCGAGAAATCGTTGCCGATCTGGCAGGGTTGATTGGGGAGTGAGGAATGCGGATTGCGGAGGGGGGAGTGGGGACTACTATTCCGGGTTCGACTGCTTTAGGTAGTCGGCCATGGCGGCCATGATTGGGGTGGGCTGGCCGGCGTCGTCGAAAAGGTTGCCGGCAGGCAATTCGGGGAAACTGGTGCTGAACCACATCCAGCGCTGCACCAGCCGATCGTCATCCGCGGCGTAGCCCAGCTCTGGGTCACGCAGGCTCTCGAAGAGATCGAAGCTGGCCAGCATGAAATCGATCACGACGTCGGTCGTGAAGCCCATTTCCGGAGGCAGCAGAATCCCGTATTCCGTCACCCAGAGCGGCTTCTCTTGTTGATCATGGTCAGCCATCCATCGACGCATACGCTGCACCTGGCGGGCTACCTCAGCCAGATCGTCGTGGTCCTCCACATCCCAAAGCAGGCCGGTGGTGATGGTCGGGTCAAGGCCGGGCGGTACGCCCACTCCCCACGCGTCCCTCTCCTCGCGCAGAACGAATGCATGCATGGTCCAGACATCGACGGGCATGGGCGCGCCGTACATCTCGGCATAGGCCGCCCACACGGCATCAAGGTAGAGCAGACGCAGCGGCGTAATCTGACTCAGACCGCCGGCCGCAACCTGTGCGGTGGGGTCAGCCGTTTTGATGGCATGGTACGCTTCATGGTAAGCCGTTGCATATTCGACCGGCGTGGCCCAATCCTGAGCTTCTACATCCGGTTCATTGCCCACGAGCCAGGTTTGTCCGGGGTAGGCGCGTGCGACATGCCCAATCTCTTCGGCGGTAAAAAAGAGCTCGCCGCCCAGCGTGCGCAGCAGGGGCATGTACTCCATACCCAATGTGGCTTCCTCGCCCTCCAGTACCAAACGAACTTCATCGATGTCTGGACGGCACACCGTCCTGCAATAATCCCGAATGTCCAATTGTGGAACCAACCCGGTCGCTGCGCGGGCCAGTCAAAGCCCAAAGGCGTCATCTCAGGCACGCCGACGCCCAGGCGCCAGCGGGGGCTGTCTGGCTGGGGCAGGGGCTGCGGCTCGGGCGCGTAGAGACGCTCGGGCACGCGCAGGGCGCGCCGCTCCACGCTTTCACCAAAGACGGTGCCCGCATAGACGGCTTGCGCAAACGGCGTTAGGTTATCAACGGGGGCGACGCTTTCGTTTTGAGATGGCGGTTGCGGAGCGAGGAGAAACGATGCGAGCAGAAGCAGCAGCAGACGGTAGAGGTCAGCCATTGACAGATAAGCGCTTTACGATCCAAAACGGTACAAGTCAGCGTCCAGATCAATGCGTGCCCCCGGCAGGGCCGGACCACGCCAATCGCGCTCGATGATCTGCTGGACGACTTCCAAATCATTGCCGCTGTCGCGCAGCTCCGACAGCTCAATACTCACCAGGTCCTTGGTCAGTTGAATATTGTGGCGCATCAGCACATTGTAGAAGTAATCATAATTTTCCAACATGCCGACCGTTACCGATTCAAAACCGTGTTCGGCCACGGTGAGTCGACTGCCATAGTACATCGGGCTATACGAAAACATGCGGTAATCGTCCCAGTGAGGCTGAATCAGAATGATGTCGACATCGGGGTACTTCACACGCAGATTCTTGATGTGATAGCGCACGCCGGCATGGAGCAATGTGCGCACCGTTTGATTCAGAATGGCCTGGACGCCCCGGTCACGAATGTAGTGATCTTTTTCCAGCGTACTGGTGTTGAGCGGCACCATGGGATTGACGCAAACGACGAGTTTGGCCCCAGCTTCAATGGCAAGGTCGATACTGGCAGAACCGTGCAGGCCGCCATCCAGATAGTCGCGATCAAAGATCTGTACCGGGCGGTAGACTAAGGGGACTGCGCTGCTGGCTGCAACGGCTTGACTGATGGGAACGATGCTCTTGCCACCCTGACCAAAGACTGCGCGCTGTCCAGTCTCCAATTCCGTGGCAACAATATAGAGTTTCTTATCAAGTCGATCAAAACGGTTCGTGCGCCCTGGTTCACTTAAGATATGGTGTACGTAGCGTTCTAGCCCTTGGGCATTGTAGATGCCATTCGGCAACGCACGCGCCAACTCCCAAGCCATATCCGAAACCGCCACATCGCCGAAGTGGAAGAGCGTGTTGCGCAGGATGTCGAGGAATGCGCCGGGCAGCTTCGTCGCGCGGCGAAAAATACCGCCGACGTTGGTTTGAAAAATGTCGCTCACGCGTAAGCCGTGAATCTCCGGATGGCGATCATCCAGGGCTTGCATAATCTCATTGGGGGTCAAGCCATTGGCTACAAACGAACCAATAAGTGCGCCAGCGCTGGTGCCTACATAAATGTCGAAGTCATTGACCGTGTAGCCGACCAACATATCGTCAATCGCACGCAGTGCGCCAATTTCGTAGACTGCCCCGGTAATGCCGCCGCCGGCGAGCACGAGCGCGGTCTTGGATCGATTAACCGGCGAACTGCGGCCATCGTGCGATTGATTAGGGAATCCGGAAGAATGGTGTGTCACAGGGCTTGTATGGTGGGATCTATCCAAACTATCTGACCGGAAAGGTAGCATCGCACATCAGGTGGCGGCAAAACCTACCGGTCCAAAAATCCTAACCGGTCGATGACTCCTGTTCGCCGGCAGTCTCATCCGCGTCCTGGCTATCCAATATCTCTTCAAGGCGCTGGCTGAGGACAGCAAGCTGAACTTGTAGCGCCTCAACTTCACGCCGCGACGGGACATTGATGAGATGAAGCACCTCTGCCAACCGATCGTCGGCCTTCTCTTTGGCCCGCTCGACACTAGACCGAGTCTCACCATCATCGCCATTTTGAGTCACTTCGTCATCAGCCTGCTGCTCCGAGCCGGCCAGGAACTGGCCTAGTTGCAGAGACCGCACAACTTGTTCCACCGTGTCGCCGCCGGTACGAATCAGATTGGTCAAGAGGTTGCGGGGCAAGAAACCAGCGCTCTTCTTTTCCTGTTCCAGGATGATCTGAGTCAAGGTAAGCGTCGTAAGATCATCACCGCTCTCGTGATCGATCACCCGCACATCTTCCCCTTCCTGAATCATGCGCGTGATCTCATCCAACGTCACGTAGCTCTTCGCTTCTGTATCGTACAGTTTGCGATTGGGATAGCGCTTGATCGTCGGCATAAGCAATTTCTGAGGTCAAGGGAGCGGCAGTTAAATCGGGCGTCGGTTTGGGTTTCCGGCGGTTGGTGGGGTGATCATAGCATATTTTGGCGCGCTGCGTCAATCAGAATTGCAGGTTGTTTTTTGTTTCAAATTGACACCCATGGCAACGCGTGCTACACTTTCGCATCATGATCAGCCTAGACAGTCAATGCACGGTCGTCGCAATTGCATCCAGGCCCCGCCCGTATCGAACCGGATAACCTCTGGATCTTTGCACGCGGGCCAAAGTCGATACCACGCATCTTTGGGCAAAGCTCTCCAGACGGGGAGCTTTTTTTTGTATCTTTTTTTTCAGTCATTTTGGACCAAGCCAGCACATTTCAGCCAATCGAGGCGCATCATGTATAAGGCAGGCATTGCCGGCGCGACCGGCTACACAGGCTACGAATTGATCAAGCTCATCCACCGCCATCCGGAATTGGAAGTCGGCTGGGTGACGAGCGAAAGCAGCGCGGGCAAGACGATGGCCGACCTCCACGCGGTCACGTGGGACTATCCGCTGATCACGCTGGCCCAAGCCATGGCCAGGGCTGACGAGGTGGATGTCGTCTTCCTCTGCCTGCCCCATGCCGCCTCCATCGAGCCAGTACGCAGATTTAGCGCGACGGGCGTGCGTGTCATCGATCTCAGCGCCGACTTCCGGCTCAAGGAGCCGGAGGTCTACACAAAATGGTACGGCATCGAACATAGCGCGCCCGAGTTGATCGATCAGTTCGTCTACGGCTTGTGCGAGCTCAATCGGGAAGCGCTGCGCAGCGCGGATAAGATTGCGGTGCCTGGGTGCTATCCGACCAGCGTCAATCTGGGCCTCTACCCTTTGGCCAAGGCGGGCTGGCTGGAGCCGCGCATCATTGTCGACAGCAAGAGCGGCGTGAGCGGCGCCGGGCGCAAAGCCAATCTGACCTATAGCTTTGTAGAAGCCCACGACAATTTTACCCCCTACAACGTAGGCTACCGTCACCGCCATGTAGCCGAAATGGAGCAGGTGCTCAATGAGGCTGCGCCCAATGGCAACTGCTTCCGGTTCACCTTTTCACCCCATCTTTTGCCGGTCAATCGGGGCATCCTCAGCACAATCTACGTCAGTGTGATCGAGGGCGTCACCGAAGCGGATGTGCGCGGCGCCTATACGGAAGCCTATGCCGGCGAACCCTTCATCGCCGTACTGCCGGCCGGGCAGATGGCTTCACTGCGCCACAGTACCCAGACGAACCTGTGCACGATCAGCATCACGCCCGTCGATCCTGCAGAGCCAGACGGACGCGACTATATCATTGCGGCGTCAATCGACAATTTACTCAAGGGCGCCAGTGGCCAGGCCATGCAAAACTTCAACATTGCTGCCGGGTTAGACGAAACGCTGGGCCTGCTGTAATCGATCAGAGCAAGCTGTTCGCCGTGACAACAAGCGAGGCAACTATGATGGATCCTGAAACCTTTGATCTCCTTTCTGGAGACGAATCAGAAGCTGAGGAAGCTCCCGGCCGGTACGTAACGGTGCTCAAAGTGGGCGGCAACGAATTAGATGACGCTGCTTTCCTAACAGGGCTCGCCAACGCGGTACAGGCCGTACTCGACCAAGGGCACATGCCAGTAATCGTTCATGGCGGCGGCAAGACCATCGCCGCGTACCAGCAGCAGCTCGGGCTGGAGCCAAAATTTCTCGATGGCTTGCGTATTACCGATGAGAAAAGTCTCGATGTGGCGGAGATGGTGCTCAGCGGTCTCATGAACAAGCGCATCGTGCGCGCGCTGGTCGACGCCGGCATTCGTGCCGCCGGATTAAGCGGTGTGGACGACGGCACGATCTACGTCGAACCCATGTGGCATCCTGCCGGCGATCTAGGTCGGGTCGGCGACATTCAAGATGTGGATACGCATCTACTCAGGACGTTGATCGACGCCGAGATCGTCCCGGTAGTCAGTCCGATCAGCCTTGGCGCCCACGACGGGCTCAGCTACAACGTCAATGCGGACCACGCTGCCGCAGCCATTGTCGGCGGCGCTGGGCGCCACCAAGCTTGTCTTTATCAGCAACGTGCCCGGCGTGCTCGTCGCCACACGCGTCGTACGTGCCGTCACCGCCGAGCAGGCCGAAGCCTGGATCAAGGAGGGCATTATCCACGGCGGCATGATTCCCAAAACGCGCAGTGCGATCGAGGCAGTCCGTCGCGGCGTTGCGCAAGCAGTCATCACCAACCTGGCCGGCGTGCAGGAAGGCAGTGGCACAAGCATTCTCGGCGGCGCAGGGTAACGGCGGCGCGGATGCGGCGGCGCGGGATGCGGCGGCGCGCCATCACTTGTCACGTTTCATACAACATCCATTGCGAGGTCTCATGAGCACACAAGACACCATGCAGCTTGAAGCAGGAATATGTCCTGGGCGTTTACGCACGACCGCCCTTTGTGATCGACGCGGGGCGATGGTTGCACGCTCTATGACACCGAAGGCAATGCCTATCTCGACTGCGTCTCGGGCATTGCGGTCAACGCCCTTGGGTACAACGATCCTGGCATCAACCAGGCCATTGCCGAGGCTGCCGCAACCGGCGTGCTCCACGTCAGCAACCTCTACCATACCGAACCCCATGCTGAGCTGGCCGAATTGCTCTGCACGACGAGCTTTGCCGACAAGGTTCACTACTGCAACAGCGGCGCCGAAGCCAACGAAGGCGCGATCAAATTCGCCCGGCGCTACGGCCGCGCCCACGGCAATGATGAAAAGGTGGAAATTCTGGCCTTCACCGGCGCCTTCCATGGGCGCACGATGGGCGCGCTGGCGGCGACGCCGCGTCCGGCCTATCAGGAAGCCTTCCGGCCGCTGATGCCGGGCGTGCGCTTTGCCGAGTTCAACAACTTGGAAAGCGCCCGCGCCCAGATGGACGAAACCGTGTGCGCGATCCTGGTCGAGCCGATCCAGGGCGAGGGCGGCATCCATCCAGCAACGCCCGAATTTCTCCGCGGTCTACGTGAGCTGGCCGCTGAGTATGATGCGCTGTTGATCTACGATGAAGTGCAGTGCGGCGTTGGTCGCACGGGCAGCCTCTGGGGCTACATGAGCATCACCCAGGATACTTCTGCCGGCGTTGTTGAACCGGACATCATGACGGCGGCCAAGCCGCTGGCCGGCGGCCTGCCCATGGGCGCCATTCTCGTACGGCAGAAGGTCGCTGACGTCATGCAAAAGGGGGATCACGGCAGCACCTTCGCCGGCGGCCCCATGGTGGCGCACGTGGCAACCCATGTGGTGGGTCGCATTGCCGAGCCCGCGTTTTTGGCTGAAGTCGAGCGCAAGGGCGAACGCCTCAAAGAGATGCTGGAAGAGGTCAACAGTCCGCACATTCAAGCAGTACGGGGCAAGGGATTGCTCGTAGGCGTGGAGTTAGATATCGCGGCCGGGGAGATCGTCAACCAGGCCTATGACCAGGGTGTCTTACTGGTCAATGCCGGACCCAACGTGTTGCGGTTTGTGCCACCGCTGGTGATCAGCGAAGAAGAATTGGCCCAGGCCGTAAGCGTAGTGGCCAATATTCTGCGGGATCTGTAAGTCAGCTGCGCCGCTGTCGCTCGCCCAGGAATAGATCATGACTGTTGAAATTCGTCTTGCCGCCGCCAGTGATGTTCCGAGCTTGCTGGAGATGGTCAATCGGTTTGCCGCCCAGAACATCATGCTGCCGCGTACCGAAGAGAGCATTCGCCACTCCCTCGCTGACTGGTACGTTGCAGTTGAAACGACGAGCGGCTCTGACCACGCCCGCGCGACCATCGTGGGATGTGGCTCGCTGGTGCCGCTGACGACTACGCTCGTAGAAGTGCGCTCGCTGGCGGTGGATGAATCCCAGCAGGGCACGGGGTTGGGCAGCCGGTTGGTGCTTGCGCTGATCGAACTGGCCAGAGCACGCGGCTATGAACAGGTCTGCGCCCTAACGCTGCGCGCTTCCTTCTTCGAACGCCTGGGTTTTGCCGTGGTGGATCGATGGAGCATCAGTCCCAAGGTGTGGCAGGCGTGCATCTACTGCCCGAAATTTCATCGCTGTGATGAAGTTGCGATGCTGCTCAATTTGGCCGAAGCCGCGCAACCGGGGCAAGATGAAGTGACCCGCGCGCCGGGGTGGAGCAAGTTGCTTAAGCATGGCGCCTGGCAGCCGCTTAAACTAGCCTATCAGCAGCGGCCAGGTGAAAAAGAATAGAACGCTGTGTGGGCGAATCTGATGCGCCCCTCATCATAGAAAGAGCCTTCAATGAGCGCAATATTAGTCTTAGAAGATGGGACCGTCTTTCAGGGTGAAGCTTTTGGCGCCCGGACGACAGTTGTGGGTGAAGTAGTCTTTAATACGAGCCTGACGGGCTATCAAGAAGTCATCACCGATCCCTCCTACCGGGGTCAAATGGTCTGCATGACGCTGCCCCATGTGGGTAATACTGGCATCAACGCCGAAGACGTGGAGAGCGACCGTCCTCAGGTGACGGCCTTCATCGTGCGTGAGGTGAGCCCCGTCGTCTCCAACTGGCGCGCCAACGAAACGCTGGACGCCTATCTGGCACGCACCGGCGTCCCCGGCATTAGCGAGATCGACACGCGCAAGCTCACGCGTCGCCTGCGCGAACAGGGTGTGCTGCATGCTGCGCTCTCCACGGACGGCGAGCATGATGTGGCTGCGCTGCAAGCCATGGCGCAGGCGTGGGAAGGATTGGACGGTCGCGATCTCGTCAGCGAAGTTAGCTGTCAGGAGCCCTACCACTGGATCGATGGCACAGAGGTGGAGTGGACGCCGGTCCCTGCCGGTGGAGCGCCGAGGCGCGGCAGGCCAGGCCGACGCCAATTCCCCGCTCATCGTCGCCTATGATTTTGGCATCAAGCACAACATTCTGCGCCGGCTCACGAGCCATGGACTGCGCGTCACCGTCGTGCCGGCCAACACGCCAGCGGCTGACGTGCTGGCGATGGAGCCCGACGGAATCTTCCTCTCCAACGGCCCGGGCGATCCAGCCGGCGTCCCCTATGCGTCGGCCGCCGTAGCCGACCTGCTGACGGCCGACATCCCCATGTTTGGCATCTGTCTGGGTCATCAGATCATCGGTCGCGCCCTGGGCGCAGAGACCTACAAGCTCAAATTTGGCCATCACGGCGGCAACCAACCGGTGAGCGACATCGACTCAACCAACGTGCAGATCACGGCACAGAATCACAATTACGCGGTGGCGGACGATGGATTGCCCGCCAATGTGGAGATCACCCATCGCAACCTTAATGACGGCACGGTGGAAGGTCTGCGACTCACTGACCGTCCCGTCTTCTGCGTTCAGTACCACCCGGAGGCCAGCCCTGGCCCCCACGACGCAGACCTTCTGTTTGAGCGCTTTGCCACATTGGTCAAGACGCACGCGCAAGAACCAACATGACGCAGAGAATCCGAACTGCTCTTATCGGCCTGGGCAATGTGGGGCGAAACTTCCTTAAAATTCTGGAGATGAAAGAGGCGCGCCTGCGCAAGCAGTACGGCGTTGAATTCGCCATCGTCTGTGTCGCCGATAGCAGCGGAGTAGCTGTTGATCAAGCGGGCTTTGCCCCGGCTGAGCTCCGCCGGCAGAAAGAAGCCGGCGGTCGCGTGGCGGACCTTCCCGGCTATCTCCCCGGCGTAACGTCGGGCGCAATCATCGACACGCTCGACTGCGAGCTGGTCCTGGAAGCGTCGCCCGTGGACCTCACCGACGGTGAGCCGGGTCTCAGCGTGACGCGCAATGCCCTGCGGCGGGGCATCAACGTTGTGTTGGCCAACAAGGGCCCGCTGGTGCTGGCATTCCATGAGCTTCATGAGTTGGCGGCGACGTACCAAGCCGGGCTAGCATTCAGCGCTACGGTCTGCGGCGCGCTGCCCGTCATCAACATCGGCCGCCGCGACCTCATCGCCGCAGACGTGCGCCTGCTCCAGGGCATCTTCAACAGCACAACCAACTTCATCCTGGCGGAGATGGCAGGCGGCCGCGCCTATGCCGACGCGCTGGCCGAAGCGCAGGCGCGCGGCATTGCCGAAGCCGACCCGACACTTGATGTCGAAGGGTGGGATACGGCCAACAAACTCACCATCATCGCCAACAGCTTCCTGGACGTCGAGATCACACTGGATGATGTGACGGTAGCAGGAATCACCGACCTGACGACCGGCCTGCTCTGGGAGGCTCATACAGCAGGACGGCGCATCAAGTTGGTCGCCACTGCTCGGCTAACCGACAACGGCTATGTGTTTTCGGTTGCGCCAACGGCTGTGCCACGCGACAGCTTTCTCGGCCGCTGCGATGGCTGGGAGATGGGTGCCGAAATCCACAGCGACCTCTACGGCAAGATGTACCACAAGCTTTGGGAGCGTGAGCCTCTGCCTACGGCAGCCGCCATGCTGCGAGACGCGGTAAATTTGATTGTGGATTGAGGAATGAGGATTGCGGACTCTCGTTAGCCCGCAAATCTCCAATCCCGAATCCGCAATCCGCAATATTATGATATACTACCGCCTATCCTGGTAGACGTTCATATATAGATCTTCTGCAAGCTTAAACCTTCAACGAACTTTCATCCGATCCCTATGACTCGCACTCGTCTGATATTGCTGTTCAGCCTTCTATTGGCGCTGACCCTGACCGCCGGCTGTGCGACAGCGGCGCCGCAGCCGACGCCAACGCCGACCAAAACGCCCATGAGCGCAGCAGCCGCGCCCACGACACCGCCGCCCACGGCTACGCCGCTCCCGCCAACCGCTACGCCAGAAGCGGCCGAGCCGGCCACACCTACGCCGCGACCGGAGAATATTTCGCCTTATACCGGCCTCCCAGTCGAGAATGCTGAATGGCTGAAGCAACGGCCTATCTTCATTTGCGTCAACAATGATGCCACCGGTCGCGCGGCCCATCATGGTCTGAGTCAGGCCGATCTGGTCTACGAATATATCGTGGACGGCTTTAGCTTGACTCGGCTTACAGCCATGTATCAGAGCCAAGATATCGACCGGGTGGGGCCCGTGCGCTCGGCGCGCTTTCCCAACATTTGGATGACCTACATGTATGACGGCGTGCTGGCCTGTTCCGGCGGCAGTGACGCCGTACGCTACATCTTGAAAAATGAAGTCGGCTTCCCATATCTCGACGCCGACATCGACGATCCCTCGCAAACGCGCTACTTCTTCAGCATTGGCAATGACTATCGCACGCGCATCCAGACAAGTCCGGCGGGCGTGCGTCAGTTCCTAACCGAATCGGGGACGCAAAAAGCGTGGGATCGTCCCGGCTTCTCCTTTAGCGAGACGCCGCCGGCCAACGCAGCGGGCGAAGCTGTCAGCATCAGCATTCCCTACCCGGGCGGCAACAGTGTCGAATGGCGCTACGATGCCAGTCAGGGCGGCTATTTGCGCTTTCAAGGCGGCCAACAGCAGTTTGACCAGGCGACAGGCGAAGCGATTGTGGCCCAAAACGTCATCGCCCTCAGCGCGCCCCACGAGCTGACAGACATCGTTGAAGACACTTTGGGTACCCTGGGTGTCGATGTTCAGCTGTACGGCTTTGGCGACCTGCGCGTCTTCCGCGACGGTCAGGTCTATGAAGGCACATGGCGCGCCGATCCCGAAACGCCCCCACGCCTGCTCGGGCCCGGGGAAGCGCCGATTGACCTGCAACTTGGTCAGAGTTGGTTCCAGGTTGTCCGCGACATCACCGAAGTCACTTACTAACCCGCACGGTCTCAAGTCAGCATCACTGCCACACATGGCCAAACCGATTTCCACACCGTCTGTCACGAGGGGAAGATCCATGCCCAACCATCCGAAATCTTTGATCGAACGCAGCCCCAAATCGTTCGCACGTCGTTGGGCGATCGGGCTGTTAGCTCTGGCCTTGGTACTGGGCGCAGGCTTTGCGCTGAGCAGCGTCGCGCCGCTAGCCGCTCAAGAAGCCACGCCTGAAGCCACGCCCGAAGCTGAGGGGTACAGCTACGTCGTGGAAAGTGGCGACTCCTGGGGGTTGGTATCACAACGCACGGGCGTCTCTGTCGCCGATCTCCAGGCGGCCAATCCGCAAGCGGTTCGCCCCAGCGGTTGGCTGGTTGTGGGCGAAGAGATCTACATTCCCGCGCCGGAAGCGCAACAACGCGATGTCTATTCCGTACGCGCCGGCGACTCGTGGAACAGCATCGCCGCTCGCTTCGGCATCTCCGCCGATCTCCTGCGCGAAGCCAATCCGGCCCTGGTCCGGCCCGGTCTCATTCTCTATCGCGGCGAACGCGTGCTGATTCCGAATCCGGATGCGCCGGCCACAGCGACGCCGGCTGCAACGGAAGCGCCCGCCGAAGAGCCCACAGCAGAGCCCACAGCAGAGCCGACTGAGGAGCCGACTGAGGAGCCCACAGAAGAGCCGGCTGAGGAGCCCACAGCAGAGCCGACCGAGGAACCGACTGAAGAGCCGGCTGAGGAGCCCACAGCAGAGCCGACCGAGGAACCGACTGAAGAGCCGGCTGAGGAGCCCACAGCAGAGCCGACCGAGGAACCGACTGAAGAGCCTGCTATCGAAGCCCCGGCTTTGCCCCCCACCTACACCGTGGGACCGGGCGAGTCGTGGAACAGCATTGCGTTTGCGCTGGACATTTCTGCCGAAGATCTCCAGGCGGCCAATCCGGACTTGGTTCGCCCTGCCCTGGTCTTGCGCGTTGGCGACGTTCTGACCATTCCGCAACCAGGCGCCATCCCCCCCGCGCTGAGTAACGTGATTACGATCACGGAGACCATCACTGATACGGAAGGGGAGCCGACCGCGGAAGGCGCTACGACGGTTACACCGGGCTGCCCGGAGAACATTGCGGCCTATCCGGAGCAGATCCTCGACCTGCTCAACACAACCGATATCGGCACGCTGACGACCTTCCTCAACTACTGCGGTGCGCTGCGTGAAGACACGATCACAGCGGGCGATTGGACCGGCGACGGCATCGAAGATCTGCTGCTGATCTATACGGATCCCACGCTGGGGGAGGGCGTCACCGGATCGGACTTGCTGATCCTTAGCGGCTTGGAAACCGGCTACGAGTTGGGCTATCGTGCCCGGGCGGGCGGTGACGTACGCCTCCTCGCCATCGATGATATCAACGGTGACGGCCTGCTTGACATTGTTTGGACCGACACCACCTGCGGGGCCAATACCTGTTTCGACACGATCCAGATCCGTAGTTGGACCGGCGAGGAATGGGCCGACTGGACCGATGGCTCCATCACCATGGCTTATGCCGAAATCGCACTGGACGACAGCAGCTCGGACGGTCAGGGAAATGAAATCGAGTTGCGCGGCGGCGTCTATGGCAGCGTAGGCGCCGGTCCCCAACGCAGCCGCACGGAGCTGTGGGGCAGCGTGGATGGGGCCCCCTATTCGCTGCTCGAAACGACGAATGAGGCGAATAACTGTCTTTACTTCACCATCGTCGACGCCAACGCAGCCCTGGCCGAGGGAACGGAAGAAGGACGCTTGCGCGCCGAAGCGCTCTACACAGAGGCACTGGGCAATGAAGCGCTCATCGCCTGCTGGACCCGCCCTGACGAGCTAAGTGAACTGCGCAGCTTTGCCTACTTCCGCCTGGCCCTGCTTGGAGCCGTACAGGACATTCCCGAAGTTGCGGAAGGGCTTATCTTGGCCCTGGACAGTGAGTTTCCCGCCAGCGCCTATGCCGATCTGGGCCAACGCTGGCTGGACGCCTATCTGGACAGCGGTGATCTTGCCGCTGCGTGTCAGGAAATTGAGGCGTACGCAGCGGAAAATGGCGCGGCAGTGGATGTCTTGAGCGACTATGGCTTTGCCAATCCAGGCTTCAGCGCCACAGATCTCTGCGGCGGTCTGAATACAGCGATACCAACTGGCTCAGATGGCCAAGCGGTGGAGGAAGCAACGGCAGCGCCCACCGAGGAAGCAACCGAAGAGCCTACGCAAGAGCCGACCGAAGAACCGACGGCGGAGCCGTCTGAAGAACCAACTGCGGAACCCACTGAAGAGTCGAGCGAGGAACCAACGCAGGAGCCAACTGAAGAACCCACTGAAGAAGCAACCGAAGAGCCAGTCGTGGAGTCTGATGATGAAGCAGCAATCATGGTTGAGGTGACGCATCCACTGGGCGCCTGTCCGGACGACTTGGCCGGCTATGCCGCCGCATTCCCAGCAGTGATCGCCACGGCTGCAGGCGACTCAGCTGCCATCGAAGATTGGATGAGCACTTGTGGCGCCCTCACCGAAGAGCGGGGTGCGCTGATCTTGACTGAGCTAACTGGCGACGACCTGGAAGATGCGGTCATCTATCCAACGATTGTCAGCGATATCGGCTTCGGCCCAGAGGGCAGCCAAGGCGCGGTGCTCATCTATCATGCCAACGCTGACGGTAGCCTGCAAATGGTCCACAGCCCGCCAATCTATGGCGCGCCCGCACCGCTCAAGATCGATGACATCAACGACGACGACCAGTTGGACATTGCCTGGTCAGTCGAAAGCTGCTCGATTTCCTGCGTGCTGGAAGTGCAGATCGTGAGTTGGACGGGCGATGTCTATACGTCAACGATTGAACCCGGCGCAACCATTGCCGAAGGCACGGCCAGCTTTGCGCCAGTCGGCCCGGATGATCCGGGCAGCGGACAAGAGCTGCTTCTGGAAGGCGGCGTGAGCAAGGCGCCGGAAGGTGGCCTGGCCGTACCCCACACGGAGCGGTGGCAGAGCATCGACGGCGGAAAGCTGCGACGCATCGACTGGCGTTATGACCAGGAGAGCGAAGGCGCGAATTGTCTCGGGCTGCGTCTGATAGAGGCGGATATTGCCTTGCAGGCAGCCGACATTCTCGGCTACGGGGAAGCGATCGAACGCTACACAAGCGCCCTGACCGAACCGCTCGACGCCTGCAGCATCTTTGGCATGACCGCAGAGGATGAGCTTGTGCTACTGCAAGGATTGGCAAGCTTCCGCCTGATCCAGGCCCTGGGCTTGAGCGGCGATGACGCCGGCGCCGCAGCAGCGCTCAATGATCTACTGGAAGGCCAACCAGAGGGCCCATACACAAGCGCTGCGCAACAGTGGCTCGAGAGTTATGCGGCCAACGGCGACCCACTCGCCGCCTGCGATGCAATTCAACAAATCTTCGACGAAAACGACGAACTCTGGCTCATCACCGACCAGTACGGCTTCAACCACCCCGCCATGGCGGCAGAGCAACTCTGCTACAAGCCAGAGCAGTAAAGCGCGGGACGCAGAGCGCGGAGCGCGAAATAGAATGGAATTGCTAATTGCTGCCGGCCTCACCCCCAAGACGACGCTCGCGCCGCTTATGCAAGAGGGCAGCGAAATTCTGGCCATGACGGTTGCTTCCATCCGCACAGCCAAACAGCGCCGCCAGTAATTTACTCCGCGCTCAGCGCTCCGCGTTCAGCGCTGGTGATGACCGGCGTGCCGGCCTGCATGGCTTCGAGCACGGGCATGCCAAAGCCTTCGTAGTAGCTGGGGAAGAGGTAGGCGGTAGCGAGGTGGTAGACCGCGGGTTTATCTTCGTCTGACACATAGCCGCAGAATTGGACTGCATCAAGCAGCTCCATTTCTGCGGCGATTTTCTTTGGATCGGGTGCGAATGGGCTGTCGTCCGCAGGCAGCTTGCCTGCAATCACCAGCTTCACAGCAGGGTCCCCGCCGATCTCCAGGTAGCGACCGTAGGCAGCCAGCACTGCCCCCACATTCTTACGTACATCAAAGCCGCCCAAGTAGAGAAAGTAGCGCGGCGGCAGCCCATAGCGAGCCTGCACAGCCGCCAGGCGCGCCGGACTCATTGCATCTGACGCCATGAGATTCGGCCCGTGATGGATGGCGATGACGCGCTGGGCCGGCACGTCCAGCTCGGCAAGTGCGTCACGGCGCGCAGCCGCGCTGACGGTGATGATGGCGGTTGCGCGCCGGGCCGTGGCGCTGACCAGGCGCGTGTAGAGTTGCTGCAATGCACCGCCGCGATAGGCCGGCAGCAGCCGGGGAATCATGTCGTGTACGGTAACAACTGTCGGCACGGGTTGGCGATAGGGCGCGGCCCAGTAGGGAACCCACAGAACGTCCGCGTGCAAATCGCGCGCGGCGCTGGGAACCGCCATCTGTTCCCACCAGACCTTGGCAAGCTGACGCGGCAGGCGGGGCAATGATCGCATTGTAACCGTGACGCCGAGCCAGTCCGGCGCGGTGGTTGCGCCAGCCGGCGTCAGCAACGTGTAGTCGTGTTCGGGTGCAGTGCGCGGCAGATAGTGCAACAGATGATGCAGGTATTGACCGCTGCCCGATTCCAATTGCCCGGTGAACCAGCCGTTGATCAGAATGTGCATGGCGCGATGCGGATAGGATTTGTCGTGTGCGAAAAATGATCGGCCGAGTCTCTCATGCGCTCATTATGGAGAGAGATTGCCTTGGGTGCAAGTTCATTTGTCCGCTCTGGATACATTCGCTGTGGGTACATTCGCTGCCGATTCCGTCTTTGCGCTGAACGCGCAACTCATTGCCGGACGAGCGGCAGAAACAACTGACCGTCAACAATCTGTGGCGCAGGTACGATAACCGCAACAGGGCCGTGGTAGGTGGACGTGCCGGCCGTGTCCAATACTTCCAGCCAGTACGCATAGACGCCGGCGCCTGGCCTGTCTTCAAATGCATAGCGCGCGCCCTCACCGGGCAGGGCGAGGGCCGCAATCAGCGCCGAATTGATCTGTGTCCGTTCATCCGCACCATCCACCGTGCGGTAGAGATTGAAGCCGGCGCTGTCGATCTCCACAGTGGTCTCCCAGGCAAGGTTGACCGTGTCGTCAGCGACCACGGCCTCAAAGCTGCGTAACTCAACGAGCGTAGGGGGCGCACCCAGGTTTTGTCCGGCATTGCAGGCGCCGAAGGTTGCTGCGAGCGGGCCGCGCCACTCAAAATCGTCATAGGCCCCGCCATTACCGCCCAGCTGTAGCGAATGCCCGACAGGCGTATCGCCCCCTTCGGCCACGCCGATGTCGGTGCTGGGCAAGGTCGCGGCAGCCCCTTCCGTCGCCGTCAAAACCCCTTCATAACTCAACAACTGGATCGCCGTATTTGCATCTACATCGACAAGGGCAAGACCATCGGCATCACCATTTTGAATGCCGGACTGGCGGATCACGTAGAGGCTGTAGTCATTGCATTGCCCTACCGGCGCGCCGAGTTCTTTGGCAGAGCCGTAGGTTGCCCCATCCTGATTGTAGAATAGAATGCGCAGGTTGCTCACGTCGACGCCGATGGGTGCCGCAACTTCAACGCCTTCGTCAGCATCGCTACCCGTGTTGTCATAGTGCAGCTCGTTGATGAAGACAACCGTTGGCGGATCGGCCGTGAATGCGGGGAGTGCGTCCTGCGCCGCTACTGGCGTGCGTGGCGGGAACATGATCGCAAAAGACAGGACAAGCGCAAGAAATAGGTTAAACCGTAGAGACCGGGGGAATTGCATGATGTTCTCCTCTTGATCATAGGAATGAATTGGGGATCGCCACGCGAAGACTGAGATGGCCACAAACATACCATTTATGGCGGCTTGCGGATAATGGGCAGAAGCACGCCAGGGAACGCACGCGGCCGGCGCATACGTGCGCTTGGGTCACCCAGCAGCGCATAGGTAGCGATGAGATCTTGCGTCGCTGATGTGTCGGCGGGCAGTGCGCGAAAGGCGGCCAGCATAGCATCGCCAACGAGCATCTCTTCCTCCTGGAAGAGCGCACCGTAGAACGCATTCATGAGTTCGCCGTGCGCGGTCGGGGTACCCAAACCGGTCGGTCCCCAGACGGCCAAAGGGCCGGCGTCGTGCTGGAGCAGGGCCTCGCCCAGGCTGACAGCAGGACCAACGAAGAAGTTGCTCAGACAGTTGGCCATGGTGACCAGAACGGGCGCGCCCTCCATCTCATCGACGTCCTCGGCACTCAGCAAGACGCCACCCGACCAACGGCCCCAGCGCGTGACATCGCCATGACCGCTGTAATGAACCAACGACGCGCCAGCGGCCATCAGGGCCAGCAGATCCGTCGTGGGATCGCCCGGCGGGTAGGTGGCAGCATCGATAAAGCGGGGTGTAACATGGTCCGGCAGCTGGGCGGCGAGGCGGCGCGTTGCCAGACCAAAGCCACTGTCGTCATCGTCGGCTACGAGCACTGCCGTGGCGTTTACTGGACCATCAGCGGCGGCGCCATCGTAGGCGATAAGCTTGTCGATGATCCTGTTGAGCGTCGTCGCATCCGCTACGGGCAGTCGACCGATTGCAATCTCCGGCGCGGGTGTAGACGCGTCAGTATGCCCAAACCATGTATCAGACGACGTTTCGCCCAGCAGTTCGGTCTCGACAACCTGGGCGGGAACCCAGTTAACCAATCCGCTCTCGATCGGATTGAGCAGGTTACGATAGTCCTGATAGGCGTCGCCCACAAGGAGAGCATAACGCGGGGCTGGCGGCTGCCAGCTTGCGTAGGCATAAGTCAGAAAGTCGCGAATAGCGTGGGGCGTGAAGAGCCCAGCGCCAAACTCATCATAGAGGTCGTCTATCGGCACGACGACCACTCGCAGACCCTGGGCGCGCCGATGCGCAGCCAGACGCTCAACTGAGACCAGAAACGCACGGTGGCTGATAATCACCAGGTCAGCGCCGTGGGTCGACGTGCGCCAAGACGAGGGAATGTCCGGCACAATGCGCACCGGTGCACGTAACGCGTGTTCGGTCAACGCCAGGTAGGGTGCGGCGTGGTCGGCGTGGAAACGCAACCCGCGGCTTCCATCCGCAGCGGTGAAATACATCGGGGTCACCAATACCGGCGCAGCGGGGTCGGACAGGTCAAAGAGCAGAATGTCGGGGTCAGAGAAGCCGGTCACTTCGATGAGATGCGCACCCGTCGGCGTGGTAAAGGCGAGGCGATGGCTATAGGCCAGAAAGCGGGCATCATACGTTAGTGCAATGGCATCGACCAGCAACTGATCGACCACCGCACCACTTTCCAGGCTTTCCACCTCGATGACATTGTCGCCAGGTCGCAGCAGGAGCGGATCAACAGTAGTCTCTTGGACAAAACGGACTTGGCCCGACCACTCTTGCGTAGAGACCGTCGAACCATTGAGCGCAAGACGGGTACGGTGATCGTCGGCCGAAAATCCCTTGAGATAGACCGACAGTTCCGCCGGCCCAGTATCTTCGGCGGGGAATCCGAGCGTCACGGTGTAGGCGCGCCGCGTAGCCAGACCTGCGGTGTTGTACGACAGACGACCACCCCAGAACCAGCGATCGCCCTCTTGATCGGGCGGCATGGCCTGCCAGTAAGCGCTATCTTCTTCGGCATAGTGCTGTGTGCGAAAAAGAGGGGCCGGCGGTACGCTCCCGGTCACGCCGGCGCGACGCCGTGCCATGCGTGGCCCGGGTTCAGCAGCGACGGACAGCCAGTAAACATCCGTGCGCGTGTAGATTGCTTCAGGCGCACGGATGGGGATGCCCGGAGCATAGAAGCGAATCTCATCGTCGGAATCGAAGCGCCCGTCCTCGGCGCCAGTGACATCGATGGCAACAGGTTGGCCCCGGTGATGCAGGGCCAACCGAGCCGGGTCAAGCGCTTCCGGCGCGAGACCAGCAGCCAGCAGATCAGCATGGGTCAGACGATAGACGCCGTCCGCTACGACAGCGAGCTTGAATGCAGTAGGCGTTTGAGCATCGCCGACAGGCTCTTGGAGAGATTCGCTGGGGGACAGTACGAATTGATTGGGACGGAAGAGCGGGTGAGCGCTTGACGGCTCAACAATCTCCAGCGGCCGAGGGGTTGACGGCTCCGGTGGTGCGGCGACAGCACGAGACGGGTGACTGCAAGCAATCAGCAGCACAAATATGAACAAACAGCGCACGATCAATGTCGGGGGATTCATGACCTGGCTCCAATGGGGCACGATGGGCTGATGCCTCGCAGTATAGCATGGCAAAAAGGCGGTCATCAAGGGGCATTTTGGCTTGATCCGCCTCTATCCGCCTTATCCGTAGAAATCCGCGGTCCATTTTGCTCAACCTTCTGGCTCCCGTCACGATTTCTTTGCGATTGACCTCTCCGTTACAATGCTGGTTCGAGATTCGCCCGGTGCTGGACACGGCACAAGGAGAATGTGCTTGACCAGAAACGACAGGACCGCAATCGCGGCCGCGGAAGAAGAATTGGCGGCCGCCCATCTGACGCTGGATCTGGCGGTACTCGATCGGCTGCTCCATCCGAGTTTCACGATCCTGCAGCCCGACGGCCAGCTCGAACGCAAGGACGAGCTCATCGCTTCCTTGCAGAGCGGTGAACGCTTCTGGGAGCACGCCCATGTCGACGACCTCAGCGTAGACGTCTACGGCGCGACGGGAATCGTCTACGGTCGCTGGCGTGCGCGTGGCTATCATGGCGCCACGCGTTTTGACTATGCTGCACGCTTTTCATCGGTCTGGCTTTGGTGCGATGGCAGATGGCAGAATCTAGCCTATCACGCCGTCGAAGTGACGGTCGAAGGATTACGGACCGGCGAGTCGATTAACCCTGCGACGGGCTCCGCCCGTCAGGCCGGCTCCATTGAGCCGCCAGCCGAGTAAATTACCGTTTAGGAATCAATCCAGATGACGCTTCAAGATCAATTACAGGACCTGGCCCGAGAACGCATCCTTATCTTGGATGGCGCTATGGGCACCATGATCCAAGACTATGGCCTGGAAGAAGAAGACTATCGGGGCGACCGCTTTGCCGATTGGCCGTCCTCCCTCAAGGGCAACAACGATCTGCTTTCGCTGACCCGGCCCGATATCATCGAGTCGATTCACCGCCAGTTCCTGGATGCAGGCGCTGATATCATTGAGACGAATACCTTCAATGCCACGCACATCTCTCAGGCCGATTACGGCATGGAAGCGCTCGCCTACGAGCTAAACGTGGCGTCTGCACAAATCGCCCGGCGGGCGGCCGATGCGGCCAGCGCACGAACGCCCGCCAAGCCCCGTTTTGTGGCCGGCGCGCTGGGACCGACCAATAAGACAGCCTCCCTTTCGCCCGACGTCAACGATCCGGCGTTCCGCAATGTGACCTATGATCAACTCAAAAACGCCTATAAAGAGCAGGCGCGCGGCCTGCTGGACGGCGGCGCTGATCTGCTGCTGATCGAGACGATCTTTGACACGCTCAACGCCAAGGCCGCGTTTTATGGCGTTGACGAGCTCTTCGCCGAGCGGGGCGAGCGCCTGCCGGTCATGATCTCCGGGACGATCGTCGACGCCTCAGGCCGCACCCTTTCGGGCCAGACGACGGAAGCATTTTGGATCGCCATGGCCCACATTCAGCCCGTGAGCGTCGGCCTTAACTGTGCCCTGGGCGCTGAAGAGATGCGTCCATACGTTGAGACCCTGTCCAACGTGGCGGACACGCTGGTGAGCCTCTACCCCAATGCCGGGCTGCCCAACGAATTTGGCGAATATGACGACACGCCGGGACACATGGCCCACGTATTGGGCGGCTTCGCGCAAGATGGTTTTCTCAACATCGTCGGCGGTTGCTGCGGCACCACGCCCGATCACATCCGCGCCATCGCCGAAGCCGTAGCGGCAACGCCCCCGCGCATCGTGCCTGAAGTACCCGTGCGCACCCGCCTGAGCGGATTGGAGCCGCTCATCTTGACGGAACAGACGAACTTCGTCAACATCGGCGAACGCACCAACGTGGCTGGTTCGGCCAAATTCAAGCGGCTGATCAAGGAAGAGCAGTACGAAGAAGCAGCGTCCGTGGCCGCGCAGCAGATTGAAAACGGCGCGCAGCTGATCGACGTAAACTTTGACGACGGGATGCTCGACGGCGAAAGCGCGATGACGCGCTTTCTCAACCTCATCGCCACGGAGCCCGATATCGCCAAGGTACCGGTCGTCATCGACTCGTCGAAGTGGTCCATTCTCGAAGCAGGACTCAAGTGCGTGCAGGGCAAGCCGGTCGTCAACTCCATTAGCCTCAAGGAGGGCGAAGAGGCCTTCGTCGAACAGGCGACGCGCGTGCGCCGCTATGGCGCTGCGGTCATCGTCATGGCCTTTGACGAAATTGGCCAGGCCGACACCATCGAACGCAAGGTGGAGATCTGCAGTCGGGCCTACAAGATCCTGACCGAGCAGGTTGGCTTCCCACCCGAAGACATCATCTTCGACCCCAATATTCTGGCCATCGCCACCGGCATCGAGGAACATGATGCGTACGCCATCAACTTCATCGAAGCGACGCGCATCATCAAAGAGACGCTGCCCCACGCCAAGATCAGTGGCGGCGTCAGTAACCTCTCCTTTTCCTTCCGCGGCAACGATGGCGTGCGCGAGGCCATGCACGCCGCGTTCCTCTATCACGCCATCCAAGCGGGCATGGATATGGGCATCGTCAATGCCGGCCAGCTCGCCATCTACGACGATATTCCCCCAGAACTGCGCGAGCATGTAGAGGACGTCATCTTTGCCCGACGCGCCGACGCCACCGAGCGCATGGTCACCTTTGCCGAGACGGTCAAGAGTAGCGGCAAAGCGCAGGTGCAGGACGATGCCTGGCGTCAACTGCCCGTAGGCAAACGACTGGAGCATGCGCTGGTCAAAGGCAACCTCGACTTCATCATCGAAGATACCGAAGAGGCGCGCCAGCAGGTGAGCGATCCGCTTGCGGTGATTGAAGGGCCGCTCATGGATGGCATGAACGTGGTCGGTGATCTCTTTGGCGCCGGCAAGATGTTCTTGCCGCAGGTTGTCAAGAGCGCACGGGTGATGAAAAAGGCCGTGGCCTATCTCCAGCCCTTCATCGAGGAGAATCGCAGCGGAAAGAGTGAAAAGGCTGGCAAGATCGTCCTCGCCACCGTCAAGGGCGATGTCCACGACATCGGCAAAAACATCGTGGGCGTGGTGCTGGCCTGCAACAACTACGAGATCGTAGACCTGGGCGTCATGGTCCCGGCCGAGAAAATCCTGCAAACCGCACGCGCGGAAGGCGCGGACATCATCGGCTTGAGCGGCCTCATCACGCCGTCGCTCGACGAGATGGTGCACGTGGCCAAGGAGATGACGCGCCAGGGCTTCACTGTGCCGCTCCTGATCGGCGGCGCGACCACATCGCGCATCCACACTGCGGTCAAGATTGCGCCTTCTTACTCAGGCTCGACCACCTATGTGGTGGACGCATCGCGTGCGGTCAACGTCGTTGAAAGCCTGCTCAATGCCAACACGCGCGAGGCGTTTATGGCCGGCACGGTCGCCGACTACGAAGAGCTGCGCAGCCACCATGCCAATCGCCAGCGCAAGCCGCTGCTGCCAATTGAGACAGCGCGCGACACAACGGCTAAAGCCTGATTGGGCGGCCAGTTCGCCGCCAACGCCAAAATTTCTGGGTACGCACGCCTACGAAGCGATTCCCATCGGCGAAATCGCCGAATATATTGACTGGACGCCCTTCTTCCATGCCTGGGAACTGCGCGGTCGCTACCCCGAAATTCTCAATGACCCCATGAAGGGCGAGGAGGCGCGCAAGCTGTTGGCCGACGCCCAAGCCATGCTCGGCAAGCTGATTGCCGGCACGCCCCTGCTGTCGCCCAATGGCCACCAGGCGCCGGCCGGCCTCACTGCCAATGCGGTTGTCGGACTCTTTCCGGCCAATCGCGTGGGCGACGATATCGAGCTCTATGTGGATGATAGTCGCACGACCGTCTTGACCCGCTTCCACACCTTGCGCCAGCAGATTGATAATGGTCAAAATCGCCCGAATCTGGCCCTGGCCGACTTCGTAGCGCCAAAAGAGAGCGGCGTGGCCGACTACATGGGCGCCTTCGCCGTCACCGCAGGGATCGGCGCTGAGGAGATTAGCGCCGCCTTTGGCGCGGACCATGATGACTATCACGCGATCCTGGTCAAAGCGCTGGCTGATCGTCTGGCCGAAGCCCTGGCCGAGTTGCTCCACGCCAGGGTACGGCGTGAACTCTGGGGCTACGCCGCGGAGGAAGCGCTGGACAATAGCGGACTCATCCGCGAGCAGTATCAGGGCATCCGCCCAGCGCCCGGCTACCCGGCCTGTCCTGACCATACGGAAAAACGCACGCTCTTCGAGTTGCTCAGCGTACCCGAGACGACCGGCATTACGCTGACCGAAAACTGCGCCATGGCTCCAGCGGCCTCGGTCAGCGGCTTCTACTTCGCTCACCCGGATGCGCGCTATTTCTCGGTTGGCAAGGTAGCACGAGACCAGGTCGTGGAATATGCCCAACGCAAAGGGCAATCGGTCGAAGAAACCGAACGTTGGCTCGCGCCCAATCTCGGGTACGAAGCCTAACAAATAGACCCTGAATTGCGCGATATGGCGGATGAGGTCAGATTCTTCAGGATTGATCTGCCCGTATCCGCCGGATCTGCGTTGATCCGCGGTCCATTTGCGAATTGTCGCGCCCAAGCAAAATCGGTATTGACGCCTTCCCAGCTCCATGCTATAGTCATCCCGCCAAAGGGTCGGATCACCCCCGCTCTTGAAATCTTCAAGACAATGACGTTTTAACAACGCCCAATTTACGAGTAGCTAGCCGCATTCGTCCCATACTCTTTTCGAGAGGGGATTCGAAAAGGGCTTCAAGAGGTGCGTCGTTTATGACGTTTTCCTTCTATATGTTTTGCTGGCAACACACCAATCTGTTCGTCAACGCACACCATCTCAACATTCAGTGAGGAGACTCCACATGCTCAAACGATCCAAGTTTTATGTCTTCGGCATGGTCATGTCCATGGTCGTCGGCATGGTCATCGCCGCCTGTTTCGGGGCCGGACCTGCGCCGGCCGAAGCGGAACCGGAAACAGCGGCGCCGGCCGCTGAGTCAGCCGAGGTTGCCGCGCAAGCGGGCGAGTCCACGCTACAGACGGTGCTGGACCGCGGGAACATCATCTGCGTCGGCAACGCTCAGTTGCCAGGCTTCGGCTTCATCGACGAAAGCGGCGCTTTCGTTGGGTTTGACGTCGACTTCTGTAGCGCCTTTGCGGCTGCAATCTTCGGCGACGCCACCGCCTACGAAATCCGCGCGGCGACTGCGTCGGAACGCTTCACCGTCCTTCAGAGCGGCGAAGCCGATGTACTCAACCGCAATACGACCTTCACCATGTCGCGCGACACGGATCTTGGCGGCAATTTTGCCCCGACGACCTTCTACGACGGTCAAGGCATGATGGTGCGCAAGGCCGACGGTTTCACCACGCTTGAGGACCTGAATGGCGGTTCGATCTGCGTGCAGACGGGTACCACCACCGAGCTTAATCTGGCCGACCAGATGGCTGCCGCTGGCGTAGAATATGAGCCTGTCGTCTTCGAGACTGCCGACGAAGCGGCCGGCGCCTACGAAGAAGGCCGCTGCGACGCCTACACGACAGACAAGTCGGGTCTGGTTTCCCGCCAATCAATCATGGCCGAGCCTGATGCCCACGTTATCATGGATGTGACCCTGTCCAAAGAGCCCTTGGGCCCCATGGTCCGCCACGGTGATGATCAGTGGTATGACATCATTAAGTGGATTGTCTACGTGACATTCCTGGCCGAAGAAGCGGGCATTACGTCCGAAAACGTCGATGACTTCCTGGGCACCGAAGATCCCAACCTGCGCAAGTTGCTCGGCGAAGAGGGTGAATTTGGCGCCAAGATCGGCCTGCCCAACGACTGGGCCTACCAGGTCATCAAGCAAGTCGGCAACTATGGCGAGATTTATGATCGCAACTTGGGTCCGGATACCGTCTTTAATCTGCCCCGTGGCCTCAACACCGGCTACTGGGATGGTGGTCTTCTGTACGCCCCGCCGATTCGCTAAGGTCGGCTAAACCCGAAGGCAGAGGGGCATGCGTCTCTCTGCCTTCTCGTTTGAAGGAGGCAGGTCTCTACCATGCAGGAGACATCGTCACAAGCCTCGACAGCCAGGCCCCCTTTCTGGCGGGATGAACGCGTGCTGGCCATCATTACCCAGATCATCGTCGTTGCCGCGGTGCTGGGCTTTTTCGCCTTTTTATACAACAACATGGTGACGTCGCTCCGCGATCAGATGGGGGTCGCCTTCAGCTTTGGCTTTCTCGATCAGGTCGCCGGCTTTGACATTGGCGAAAGCCTGATCGAATACGAGCGCTCCGACACCTATGCGCGCGCCTTTATGGTCGGCCTGCTCAACACACTGCAAGTCGCCTTTCTGGGTATCATCCTCTCCACAATTCTAGGCACGATCATCGGGGTCATGCGGCTGTCAAACAACTGGCTGGTGAGCAAGATCGCGCTGGTCTATGTGGAAACCTTTCGTAATATTCCCCTGCTGCTGCTGCTGATCTTTATTGCCCAGGCAGTCTTTCTAAAACTGCCCCGCGTACGCGAAGCAATTATCCTGTTCGATCCCTTCTTCCCCATCTACCTCAGCAACCGGGGCATTGCCACGCCCTGGGGCATTCCAACGGAAAACTGGGCCACCTTTCTTCTAATCTTAGTCGGCGGCCTGATCTTGGCAATCGTCGTCGCAGTCCTCCAGTATCAGCGTGGCAAACGCACCGGACGCATGCCCTTCATTACGCTCTGGTTTTTGCTGACCTGGCTGGCCGTTGTCGTGATTGGATGGATCATCTTTCGTCCACTCTCTTACTCGACGCCGGTCCTGGAAGGGCTGAATACGACCGGCGGCCGCACCTTCAGCCAGCAATTTCTGGCCCTGCTCTCAGGCTTGACAATCTACACGGCTTCTTTCATCGCTGAAATCGTGCGCGCTGGGATTCAGTCCGTCTCCAAAGGCCAACGCGAAGCTGCCACGGCGCTGGGCCTGAGTAGCGTGCAAACCATGCGCTTGGTCGTTCTGCCCCAGGCCCAGCGTGTGATCATCCCGCCACTGACCAGTCAATACTTAAATCTGACTAAGAACTCATCGCTGGCGATTGCGGTCGGTTATCCGGATCTTTTTGCGGTGGCCGGCAACACGATCTTGAACCAGACAGGTCGTGCCATTGAGGTGTTCATGCTGGTGATGGGCGTCTATTTGGCGATCAGCCTGCTTACCTCGCTCTTTATGAACTGGTACAACAAGCGAATCCAATTGGTCGAACGCTAGGGTACGAAAAGAGAACCATGACGACAGCAACAGATCTTGATACCACGAACATGCTGCCGCCCCCCAGCGAACGCAGAAACGCCTGGGGCTGGTTGCGCCGCAATCTCTTCAACGGATGGTTCAATTCGCTCCTTACATTCATCGCCGCCGGCTTAATCTTCGTCGTCGTGAGCGGTCTGGCGAACTGGGCGCTAAACGTGGCGGACTGGGCCGTCATCCCTGCCAATTGGAATCTGCTCATGCGCGGTCAGTATCCGGCCGAGCAGGTGTGGCGACTGTGGCTCTGCATCTACCTGCTGGCGGGCGTTGTCGGTCTTTCTTGGGGAACGTGGGGACGCTCGGCCAACGTCGCCTTGATTGTCGTCTTTGCCATCCCCTTATTGCTCATGCTACTGCCCTGGCTGTCGATGGAGGCTCGACTCAATCTGCTGATTACCGAGGCCGTTGGCATTGCCCTCTTTGCCATAGGGCGCTACGGGAAGTCACAGCGGATGTCGCGGGCTGCCACGATCGCCTGGGTGCTCTACTTTCCAATCGTGATCCTGATCATCCGTGGCTTCGGATTTTCTGAAAACGTGCTAAGCTTGGTTCCTTCCAACCTCTGGGGCGGCTTGTTGCTCTCTCTGCTGTTGGCGATTGTCGGCATTGTCTTCTCGTTCCCGCTTGGCGTACTGCTGGCGCTGGGGCGACAATCGACCATGCCGGCGATTCGGTGGTTGAGCATCATGTACATCGAGTT
Organism: uncultured Chloroflexia bacterium; assembly: GCA_963749845.1. GTDB lineage: Bacteria > Chloroflexota > Anaerolineae > Caldilineales > Caldilineaceae > JAGRCP01. The sequence goes on from CAVVOJ010000001.1 coordinate 301,259, forward strand.
CATCCGTGGCGTACCCCTTATCAGCCTGCTTTTTATGGCCCAGGTCATGCTCCAACTCTTTCTCCCGGCCAATATGCCACCGTTGGACCGCGTGCTGCGCGCTATGGTCGCGATTATCATCTTTTCGGCCGCTTATACGGCCGAGAATGTGCGTGGCGGTCTGCAATCGATTCCCCAAGGCCAGTATGAAGCGGCCGACGCGCTGGGCCTGAGCAATTTCCAATCGATGACCCGCATCATCCTGCCCCAGGCGCTGCGGGCCGTGATTCCCGTGCTGGTGGGCCAGTTTATCGGCCTCTTCAAGGATACGTCGCTGGTGGCGCTCGTCGGCCTTTTCGACCTGTTGGGCATCGCCCGCTCGATCCTGGCCAATCCCGCCTGGCTGGGTCGCTATCAGGAAGTTTTTGTCGTCGTGGCGCTGATTTACTGGGTCTTTAGTTCTTCCATGTCCTATGCGAGTCGTCGACTTGAGGCCGCGTCCGGCGTTGGCACACGCTAGATCGAGGGAATAAAATGACAACTGAATTTGAAGTAATCAGAAAAGAACGCGACCTGAGCGGTGAGCCCATCATTGTCTGTCGCGATGTCCATAAATGGTATGGCGACTTTCATGTACTTCGGGGCGTGAGCCTGAATGTACAACAACGCGAGGTAATCGTCATCTGCGGGCCATCAGGCTCGGGCAAGTCGACCTTTATCCGCTGCATCAATCGGTTGGAAGAACACCAGCGGGGCGATATCATCGTCGACAATATTGAGCTCTCCCATGACGTACGCAATATTGAAGCGATCCGGCGGGAAACAGGGATGGTTTTCCAGCAGTTCAACCTCTTTCCCCACTTGACAGTGCTGCAAAACGTTACGCTGGCTCCGATTCAGGTACGCAAGAAGAAAAAGAAAGAGGCCGAGGTGCTGGCCATGGAACTGTTGGAGCGGGTAGGCATTCCCGAGCAGGCGGAGAAGTATCCGGGTCAGCTTTCCGGTGGCCAGCAGCAGCGCGTGGCCATTGCCCGGGCGCTCGCCATGCAGCCCAAGATCATGCTCTTCGATGAGCCCACCTCGGCGCTCGACCCGGAGATGATCAAGGAGGTGTTGGACGTCATGGTGGAACTGGCCGAAAGCGGCATGACCATGTTGGTTGTTACCCACGAGATGGGCTTTGCCCGGGCTGTGGCCGACCGGATCTGCATGTTCGACAACGGCGAAATCGTAGAGCAAGCCCCGCCAGAAGTTTTCTTTACCAACCCGGAACACGAGCGAACCAAGCTCTTCCTGAGCCAGATTCTGTAGGAAGCACAACAACGGATACAACAATAGAAAAAGGGCCGGATAGAGTGTTGACACCCTATCCGGCCCTTTTTCTATCCCGCTTTACGTTCCACGCGACACGCTTCACAGCGTAACATAACGAATCAGTTGTGGCCGCGACCGCCTAGCCATACACCGCGGCCGTATTCTTCACCATGGCGCTGTAGCTGTCAACCTTGAGTGCCGCGCCGCCGATGAGCGCACCATCGATGTCGGCCATGCCCATGATCTCGGCGATGTTTTTGTCGTTGGTGCTGCCGCCGTAGAGCACGCGTGTGGCCTCCGCCACATCGTTGCCATAGACTTCGCGGACGGCCGCGCGCACGACGCCGCCGCAGATCTCCTGGGCTTGTTCGGCAGTGGCCGCCAAGCCGGTACCGATGGCCCAAATTGGCTCATAGGCGATGACCAGGCCAGCTACCTGCTCGTCGCTCAAGCCAGCCAGGGCAGCCTTGACCTGACCGCTCACAAAAGCCTGGGTCTCGCCGGCCTGATTCTGCTCCAGGCTCTCGCCTACACAGACGATCGGCTTCAGCCCGGCTGCCAGTGCGGCTGCGATCTTCTTGTTGACCGTTTCGTCGGTCTCGCCGAAGTACTGGCGCCGTTCGCTATGCCCAATGATCACGTATTCGACCAGTCCCTGCAGCATGGCGGCGCTAATCTCACCGGTGTATGCGCCGCTCGCGGCAAAATGCATGTTCTGGGCGCCCAGTGCGACGTTGGCGCCGTCCAGCACTTCGCTCACGACCGGCAAGCAGACATAGGTCGGGCAGATTACCCGGTCAACGCTGTTGATCTCGTTGGTTTGGGCCACGATTGCACTGGCCAATTCGGCGGCTTCGGGAATTGTCATATTCATCTTCCAGTTGCCGGCCATCATCGGTTTACGCATGAGAAAGTCCTTTATTGAATAGAAATAGATCGTTTAGCTGACGGTCTGATCAACATCCGTTTCCTCATCCTGAGGGTCTTCGGGCGGCGCATTAAATCGCTCCAGTTCGGTAAGGTACTCCCCTTCTTCAAGCCAGCGCCCGCCCTGCACCTCACGACTGGTAACGCGCTGATTCTTGTCCAACCAAAGCTCAACCTCTACCTGATCGAAACAGCGCTTGGCGCCCGAGGTCTGAATGACCTTGCGTACATAATAGCCATCATCGCCTTCAATACGGCTAACTTCGTTGTGCAGATCAACGCGTACAGCAATCGGCTCACGACAGCGATTGGTCAAGACGTAAACGGTGAGAAAGCGCTTCTCATCGCCCCGTCCGCCGCCAATCATTTCTGCAAAACGCTTGAAGAAACCCACAGACCCCTCCTAACATTCGACCGCCTCAACCAAGGTACCTTGAGGAAACATTCCGTCTGATAGACGCTTAGGTAACGCGCTCGGGAAACAATCGCTACTGATCGTTCAACGCTGCGACACCGGGCAGTTCCTTACCTTCCAAAAACTCTAGGCTGGCGCCGCCACCGGTGCTGACATGCGACATGTTGTCGTCCAGACCGGCCTGGCGCACGGCCGCCGCGCTGTCGCCGCCGCCGATGATCGTGATCGCGCCATCCAGTTCGCCCAGCATCTCGGCAATGGCCACCGTGCCCTGCGCGAAGACCGGAAATTCAAAGACGCCCATGGGCCCGTTCCAGACCACGGTCTTGGCGCCGGCCAGGCGATTGCTGAAGTGGGCGATGGTGGCCGGGACCGATGTCCAGCGCCATCCAGTCGGCGGCACTTCATCGACGCTGACCACCATGTTTTCGGCGTCGGCGCGCAAATCCGGTGGCGACACGCAGATCGACCGGGATCTGGATGATGTCGCCACCCTGCTCCATCAAGCGCAGCTGCGGTGGCCAAGCGCTTCGTTGCTCCACCAGGCTCTTGCCCATGTCGTACCCCTGGGCAGCCAGGAAGGTATTGGCCATGCCGCCGCCAATCAGGATGGTGTCAACCTTGCGAAAGCAATGCCTCGATGACGCCGATCTTGTCCTGAAATCTTGGCGCCGCCCAGAATGGCGACGAAGGCCCGCTCCGGCTCTTCCAGGGCATCCCCCAGGTAATCCAGTTCTTTTTCCATCAGGAAACCGGCCACCGCAGGCAGATCTGCGGCCACGCCGGCCGTACTGGCGTGGGCGCGATGTGCGCTGCCGAAGGCATCGTTGACAAAGACATCGCCCATGGCGGCCAGCTTCTGCGGCCATGGCAGGATCGTTCTTCTTCTCGCGCGGATCGAATCGGGTGTTTTCCAGCACCAGCATCTGGCCCGGCTGCCAGGTCGGCAGCCATCTGCTTCCGCTTCTGGGCCGGTCGTCTCGGCGCAGAATTGAACCGGTGCATCGATCAACGTCGCCAGATGGTCGGCGACCACCTGCAAGGCTGAATTGGGGATCCGGTTCACCCTTGGGCCGGCCCAGATGGCTCATGAGAACCACGGACGGCGCCGTGGTCGAGCAGGTATTCGATGGTCGGCAAGGCGGCCTGAATGCGGGCGTCGTCGGTGATAACGCCATCGCTCAGCGGCACATTAAAGTCGACGCGCACCAGCGCCTTCTTGCCCTGCCAATCGATGTCTTTGATCGTCTTCTTATTCATGGTTTCTGTCTCACAGTGCTCAGGCGGAATCGTGGAGAATCGTTGCCAACAAAAAACGTGAGACGTGCCCGTGAACCGTGCCAATGCACATGATCTCACGTTTCACGTCCCACGCTCTTGACTTGCGTAAGAAGAAATCGGACTTCTGACAAGTCCCAACTTCTTCGCATCTCGAGCCTAGAGCTGCATCAGGCGCTCGGCCAGGTCGGCAGTGCGGTTGGAGTAACCCCATTCGTTGTCGTACCACATGGTCACCTTGGCCATGTTGCCGCCGATGACCTTGGTGTTGCCGGAATCGAAGATCGAGCTATGCGGGTTGTGGACGATGTCGCTGCAGACGATCGGGATCGGTGACATACTCGATGATGCCGACGTAGTCGCCCTCAGCCGCTTCCTTGATGGCCGCGTTGATCTCTTCTGCGGTCACATCCTGCGCCAGCTCGACGGTCAGGTCGGTGATGGAACCGGTCGGGACGGGTACGCGCAGGGCGTAGCCGTCCAGCTTGCCGTTCAACTCGGGCAGCACCTTGCCGACGGCCGCGGCCGCGCCGGTGCTGGTCGGAATGATGTTGACGGCGGCGGCACGTGAGCGATGCAGATCTTTGTGAACCTGATCCAGGACATTCTGGTCATTGGTGTAGCCGTGGACCGTGACCATCAGGCCCTTGACCACGCCGAATTTCTCATTGAGCACCTTGACCACCGGGGCCAGGCTGTTGGTGGTGCAGGAGGCATTGGAGACGCAGTGATCGCCGGCATCCAGCACATGGTCGTTGACGCCCAGCACGACGGTCTCGGCGGTGCCCTTGGCCGGGGCCGAGATGATGACCTTCTTGGCGCCGGCTGCCAGGTGGCTGTCGTAGCCCGGCTTGCCGTCGCTGGCGTTGTTGGTGAAGATGCCGGTGGACTCGATGACGACGTCTACGCCCAACTTCGCCCCACGGCAGATCGGCCGGGTTGCGCTCGGCAAAGACCTTGATCGTCTTGCCGTTGACGATCAGGCTGGCGTCGCCGGCCTCGACGGTGCCGGGGAAGCGGCCCTGGGTCGAATCATACTTGGCCGAGATAGGCCAGCGTCTTGGGATCAGACAGATCGTTGATGCCGACGATGTCGAAGCGTTCCGGCTGCTCGGCCATGACGCGAAAGACCAGACGACCAATACGGCCAAAACCGTTAATTGCAACCTTTGTAGCCATTGATTTCTCCTATTTTCTAAATGAGCGGTAAATGGACTTTTTGACCTGATTCGAAAAATGAACCGGCCGCTATCTAAGTAAAAACAATCAGCCAATCTGTATCCGACTGGCACAACACGCAATTGGAGTTTCTCCGCCAGATACGGAGAATGCACTCGAATGATTGTAACACACGCAATGATAAATGCGTAGTTTCAGACGACCGATTTCTTATTGGGATTTCTTCTCTCCACCGCTGTCGACATCCTTCTTCAACGCCGCATAGATCTCCATCAGCCGCGCCGCTACTTTGGTCGAATCATGATGCGACGGCAGCTCCTCGCTGACGAGATCGCCCGTAAAGAGTGTGTAGTCGATTGCCTCATCGGCTTCGGGCAGGGAGACCCACTGACTCGCCGAGGTAAGCGGCGGTGCATCCGGCCGTAGTTTTGATTGGCCAACACCGTTGTGAAAGCGTCACCAGCGTGCAGCTGCAGCACCGGCGCATGTGGTCGGAGACAGTGAAGCCGTCGGTTTCGCCCGGCTGGGTGGCCACGTTGCAGACGTAGATACGTGGCGCTGACGACTGCGCAGATGGCATCGCGCACCGCCGGCACCAGCAGATTGGGCATGACGCTCGTGAAGAAACTGCCCGGTCCAGCCACGATCAGGTCGGCCTGTAGAATCGCCTGGATCACCGCAGGATAGCCGTGGACGGTGTCCGGCTTGAGAAAGACGCGCATGGACGCGCCCGCCGGCTTCGGGAATATTGCTTTCGCCCTCGACGATCAGCCAGCGTTCGCCGCCGGCTTCGGGCAAGGTCTGGGCGATCTCGGCGCAGAGCGTGACATTCTCCAGCGTAGCAGGGCAGGATCGTGCCCGCGCACGGCCAGCACGCGGCTGCTTTCCGCCAGGCCGGCCTCAAAACTGCCGATGACAGCGGCCATGGTGGTGATGAAGAGGTTGCCAAAGCTGTGGCCGGCCAGTTCGTTGCCGCCTTCGTTGTTGCCGCCAAAGTCTCTGCTGATCGCCAAAGCGATATTGAAAGAGGCGCGTCATGAGCTCTTCAGCCTCGCTGAGGGCGGCAATGTTGTTGCGAAAATCGCCCGGCGGCAACATGCCCATTTGCCGGCGCAGACGACCGCTGCTGCCGCCGTCGTCAGCCACGGTGACGATTGCAGTAATGTGATCCGTGTAGGCGCGGAGACCGCGCAGAAGCTGGGGCATGCCGGTGCCGCCGCCGATGACAACAACTTTGGGGCCATCGCGGCGGCGCGGCGAACGAGCCAGCAGAGTAGCCATCACTTCGCGATCACCAGGTTTCTCTTCGCCCGGCACCATGGCATGAATCACGTTGCGGTTCATGCGCCAGATCGCGAAGCCGGCCAGAGCCATGCCGCCGGCCAGCAGCAGTATGCCGGCCAGCCAGACGCCAAAGGTATCGAGCTCGGCCGCTGCGCGCCCAAAACCGGCAGCCAATAGAATCAGCGCTACACCAAGTCCGGCAATCAGCACGCTGATCACAAAGAGCAGCACCCAGCGCTTGATGCCAGGGCCGGGCAGCAAGGCGCCGGACAGGGTCTCGCGGTTATTGAGCGTCAGAGGGCGTTCATTCGACATATGTCCAGCATTATAGAAAAAGCCGCGGCGCCTGTACAATCATCCCCTGCTTTGCATCTGTCCTGGGCTGCGCTACAATCAGCCAGGAGGCAGCGTGCAAAACCGGTCGTACGGACCGAACAATACCCCGCCTGTCGCCATTCAAGACCAGCCGGCGATTTTTCGCTCAACTCGTTCGCCTTGCCCATGCCAATCCAGCGCATCAATCCTTTCCCCCGCTCTTCCCGCACTGTCAACTCGATGCTGGTCACGATCGGGCTTCTTACCGCGCTCTTCGGCCTAAGCGGCTGCACGTTCTTCAACCAGACAGAACAGGGTGAGCCAAACGTACTCGACATCTTGCCTACAGATTGGTATCCCATCTTTCCCGGCAACGAATGGATCGTCATTAATGTAGATAACGATACAGAAGACGAGTACCTGCTGCTATATGCCTACAACACCGACCTGACAAGTTCGGGCAATTTTATCAATAGCCAACAGGTTCCTACAGCCGGTGCGCCAATCGGCGCCATCATCGTCGATGGCCAGACCTCCTCTGAATATGTGGTCGATTTTCCACCTTTGGCAACGCCTCTGCAGCCCATGGGCTCCTTTATTGCCTACCGCATTGCCCCCTCCTACTGGCCCGAGCCCAACACAGCCTACGTTGGTCTTTATGTCAACCCCAACCAGATCAGCGTCAACCCGTATGTGACGGGTGCGTCCGGCATGTGCGGGCCGATCGGTGATGAAGCTGTATTGGGGGAAATCGCCATTGTCGACACGCGCGGAACCACGGCCCTCACCACCGTCTGGTGGCGCAGCGCCTACCTCGGCTACGGCGTGGCCCAGGTCACAGCCCCGGGCGGCCTGCGCAATGCCCGGGGCATGACTGCGACCGGCGCAGTTGCCATCGAAAACCTCGCAACAGAGGGACCGGTCTGGTCCGTGGATGCGCTCTTTCCCATCCACGAGCCGACGAATCCGCTCTCCACTGCAGTCGAAGGAGGCTTCGCCGATCCTAGCCGCAGCCAGCTTTGTGATGTCTATCGCTACTATCGTACGATCGATCAAAGTACTCCGGGCAGTAAAACGCGTGAGGACATTCGCTACACCGATGACTATATGGGTATCCAATTTTGCCGGGACGATGTGCCTGATCCTTTTTTTCCCGAAGCTGTCGCACTCAAATTCTTGCTAGAGCCTGAGGCGCGGGAAGGACTCTTCGACGCCAGCGTCGGTGAACCTGAACAGGCGCAGATAATCGGAGACGTCACGATAATGGACCGCACGATCACCGAGCCAGGCGACTACTGTGCCGAACTAAGCGAGGAGCAGCTGCCCAAACGCAGCCAGTATCGGGTCAGCGAGATTCAGACTCGGGCCGCGCTCGAATATACGGAAAGCTATCGCCTTGATCGATCGGCGGACCAGACCGAAGTGAAACATTTGCGCGCCTTTGTTTGCGCCGAGATCACCGCCGTGGACCCCAACGACTCATTTAGCAGGCTCCTTTTCTTCACGTTGGGCCACGTGCCGCCCCGTAACGTGGATGAAAACGGCGTCACTGTTCACTACACGGATCAACTCCGGGTGCTCGACATTGACGACGCTTCTGGTTGGGGCTTTACCGATTGCAAAGAACTGATCGCAGCGAATACTGTAGGCGGCCTGCCATGATCTATCGTCGGCGACCGGGAGCATCCGCAGCCGAACTGCGTGCCCATCTCGAAGCGGGCGAATCGGAGCGCGTCGCCTTCCTCACAGCCAAGTCGCCCGTCGCCACGGTCGCTGAAACTCTGGCCGCAATGGCCAATGCCAACGGAGGCGTCGTTTTTGTCGGCGTGACCAAGAAAGGTGCGCCCCAAAGCAAGAATGCTGGCGACACGTTGCGCGATAAGATCATCGAGGCAGGGCTGCAAACAGACCCACCGCTGATCTTGCCCACGCCACGCATCGCCACCATGGATGGCATTGAGCTGGCCGTTGCAGAGGTGCCCAGCGGCCTGCCTCACCTCTACAGTCTCCGCGGCGCTTACCTCACTCGGACCCAGCGTCAAAATCGCCCACTAACCACGCCCGAACTGCGCCGTCTGCTGTTAGAGCGTGGCGAGGCCGGTTTTGAAGAGCAAATCTTGCCCGGCGCTACCCTGGCGGATCTGGATGAGCGTTTAGTCGAAGACTACCTGGAGCGCATGGAGTTGCCGCCTGACGAAGGACCGCGTCAAGCGCTTCTGGCGCGGGGCTGTGTCGCCTATCCGGAAGAGGTCATCGCCACGCGCAAAGGCCGGCCGGAGCCCGATGATTTGGTCCCGACCGTCGCGGGGTTGCTGCTCTTTGGCCGCAATCCGCAACAGTTTGTGCGGAGCGCCGAGATCATCTGCGTACGCTACCGCGGGCTGACCATGAGTGATGAATTTGTGCGCCAAGACATCGCCGGTCCGCTGAAGGAACAGCTGCGCCAGGCCGAAGCGTTTGTCGTGGGCAACATGCGCCAAGGCATGCGCATCACCGGTATGACACGGGAGGATTCCACGGAATACCCCATTGCGGTGGTACGCGAGGCAATTGTCAATGCCATCGCGCATCGCGATTACAGCATCCGCGGCGAAGGCATTCGCCTGCTCATGTTCGCCGACCGGCTCGAGGTCTACAGCCCAGGTCGACTGCCCGGCCACGTGACGATCGACAACATGAAGGATGAGCGCTATAGCCGCAACGAAGCCGTCGTGGCGGTATTGAGCGATCTGGGCTACATCGAACGCTTGGGATATGGCATCGACCGCATGTTGGCCGCCATGCAGGAGGCGGGGCTGCGTGCGCCTGTATTTGAAGAGACGTCGGCAGGCTTTCGCGTAACGCTCTACTCGGCCAGCGGTGAGCTCGCCGTCAGCCAAGCGGAGACGCAGCAATGGCCACACGGCTATCTCAATCCACGTCAAGAGGCTGCAGTTGCCTTTCTCCACGAGCATGGCCGCATCACCAACAGCGACTATCAGGCGCTGGCGCCCGACGTCAGCGCAGAGACCATTCGCCGCGATCTTGCGGACCTGGTCGAAAAGAATCTTCTACTGCGCATTGGCGAAAAACGGGCAACCTATTACATCCTGAAATGAGGATGTGATGAGATAATTGGGGTTGATCTGCGCTCATCAAGACGGCGTCCATCACGATTTGCATCAGACAAGATTTGATTGTTTCGGAGGAGCTATGCGTTCCGTATCTATTGTGGGGATCGGCCAATCTGAGGTCGGCGAGTTGTGGAACCGCTCGGTGCGCAGCATTGCATTTGACGCGATTTCGGGGGCCATGACCGAAGCCGGTATCGAGACGGCCGATGCGCTTTTTCTGGGCAACATGCTCAGCGGCAGCCTGTTGGACCAGGAGCATTTGGCCACGCTGATTGCCGATTATTGCGGTCTTCACGGTGTGGAGGCGGCCAAGATCGAGGCGGCATGCGGATCGGGTGCGGCCGCGCTGCGCGTCGGCGCCATGGCCGTTGCCAGCGGCTTTCACGATGTGGTTATCGTCGCCGGCGTAGAGAAGATGACCGACACGGTGGGCAAGGACACGACGGCCGGCCTGGCCACCGCGGCCGACGCCGAATACGAGGCCATGCACGGTTTGAGCTTTGTCGCGCTCAATGCGCTGATCATGCAGCGTTATCTTTACGAACATGACGTCGCGCATGACGCTTTTAGCGGCTTTAGCATCAACGCCCATCGCAATGGCGTCAACAATCCGAACGCCATGTTTCAAGCGCCCCTAACCCTGGATGGGTACAAGAATGCCTCTCTCATCGCGACACCCATCAGCATCATGGACAGCAGCCCAGTCTGTGACGGCGCGGCAGCAGTGGTGCTTGTGCCCACCGAACACGCCCATGAGTTCACGACCGGTCACCACCGGGGCGCCGTGCAGATCCTGGCCAGTGCCGGGGCCACGGACACACTGGCCGTCCACGACCGCCGCGATCCACTCTTTTTGGAAGCAGCCTACACCAGCAGCCAGAAGGCCTACCGCCAGGCGCGCGTCGGACCGGAAGAGTTGGACTTCTTCGAACTGCATGACGCGTTCACCATCATGAGCGCCTTGAGCCTGGAAGCCACTGGCTTTGCCGGGCGGGGCGAGGGTTGGCGCATGGCGCAAGACGAGGAAATCAGCATTACCGGACGCATTCCCATCAGCACAATGGGTGGGCTCAAGAGTAGAGGTCACCCCGTGGGCGCGACAGGCGTCTATCAGGTTGTTGAGGCCGTGCAACAGCTCACGGGCACGGCTGGCCCAAACCAAATTAAGGACGCACGCCTGGCCATGACGCAAAACATCGGCGGCAGCGGCGCCACAATTATCACCCACATTTTGGGTACGTGAGGCAGCAAACAGTCGCGACGAAAAGTGCGGCGGCAAGTCGTTTTTCCGCCGCACGCTTGGCAGGGGCAGCGGCGATCTTCAATCGGCAAGAAACGCCCCGCACTTTCTGCGCCCTGCCCTACGGCCTCTTTCATCAAGACTTGCTGAGCAACGATTTTCCACCCATTTTTTAGACAAACTCCCCACATTACTGATCCAAACCCCGTATTTTGGGCACAAAAAGCTATCAAAACCTATCAAGTCGCCCGAAATGCCAAGCAGATAGGAATTGAGAGTCCAAATCTGTTATGCTGCTCCTCGTATGATATTTACGAGCGAACAAGGATTTTCTTGACGACAATTTTAGTTTTGCAAGGAGTTTTCGTGATGGCCGTTCCTACATTATGGCGGACCAAACAACAGCGATATAATTTGGTGGGCGAAAAGTGCCCGGCATGCACTAGCGCCGTCTTCCCGCCGCGCAAGGTTTGCCCTCACTGTGGACAGACAATGGGTGCAGTCCCTACACATCAGACGCACTTTTCGTTCAGCATGCCGAAGAGCTTCACGCCGCATTACTTTTCGGCCCAGGTTGCAGGAGACGACTGAATTCATGTCGGCCATACGGCATACAGAGACCCTGATTCACGCCCACCAGCTTAGCGGCACCGGCGAAGTCTATAGCTTCACCACCATGTATAGCGTGCCGCAAGGCTATGAAGCGCAAAAGCCCTACACGGTTGCACTCATCAGACTTGATGATGGGCCCATCATCTCGGCACAGTTGACCGATGTCGAGAGTGAGGACGTTCATATCGGCCTGCGTGTGGAGATGGTGACGCGCAAGCTGCGTGAAGATGGCGACGAGGGGCAGATTATCTATGGCTACAAATTTCGGCCCCTCATTAGATCCTGACGGCGTTCACTCTGTTTTTTCAGCCACCGGCGACTATGCCGGTGGCTTTTTTATGTGAAAATGAGGAGGCGTGTAGGGCGCCTTACACGCATGAAGCAGTCTGTTCCGTACAATTCATGCGGCAGCGTCATGTACGCATGACGTCGATCATCCGCTTGAACAGATTCAGAAAGGAAACGCATGAAATCTAGTGTCCGAACGCCCTTGCTTGTACTACTCTTGCTTGCCGCCAGTCTCAGCGGCGCCTGCGCGGCGCCTGCGCCAAATAGTGACGCAAGCGCCGACAACGAACCGGCCTTGAGCGATGTGCCCGTCTATTCCTCGTGGGATGAGGTCACCGCTGCGGCGCAAGGAACGACTGTCAATTGGTTCCTATGGGGCGGCTCGGAGACAATCAACAGTCATGTGGATGGGGCTATCGGCGCTGCGCTGCAAGAAGAATTCGACATCACCCTCAACCGGGTGCCGTTAGACAATACGGCCGATGCCGTCAACAAGGTGCTCAACGAAAAGGCGGCAGGACGCAACAGCGGCGGCAGCATTGACTTGATCTGGATCAATGGTGAAAATTTCCGTACCCTAAAGGAAGCAGATCTGCTCTATGGCCCTTTTGTTGACCTACTTCCCAACTCGCTGCTGGTCGACTGGGATAACCCGGCCATTGCCTACGATTTTGGCGCAGCAGTCGACGGCTACGAATCGCCCTGGGCCAGCTTCCAGTGGGTACTCGAATATAACAGCGCAACCGTAGGCGAGAATCCGCCGACGACCTTCGAAGACCTCAAAACCTGGATCGAAGCCAATCCCGGCCGCTTTACCTACCCGGCCTTGCCCAACCACGTCGGGGCGGCCTTTGTGCGCCAGCTCTTCTACTGGGCCGCCGGTAGTTCGGAACCGTTTCTTGGTGACTTTGACCAGGCTGTCTTCGATGAAACTGCGCCCGTCGTCTGGAACTATCTCAACGCCCTTGAGCCCAATCTTTGGCGCGAAGGACAGACTTATCCCGAGTTGGCGGCAATGACCGACCTGCTGGCCAATCAGGAGATCGACTTCAACATGGAGTACGACTCGAGCCGCGCGTCCACCTACATCCGCGAGGGCATCTATCCGGACACCATCCGCACCACCGTCTTTGATAGCGGAACACTGGCGAACGTGAGCTACGTGGCCATCCCCTACAACGCCAGCAACCCGGCCGGGGCAATGGTCGTGGCTAACTACCTGCTATCCCCGCTCTACCAGACAACGATGACCAGGCCGGACGTGTTGGGATGGCGCATGGCCATCGAGCCGGATCAACTCAGCGAAGCTGAACAGGCGCAGCTGATGCAGGAAACCCAAAGTGAGGCCACGCTGCCCCCCAAGTTGCTCAGCGCCGCCGCGCTGCCGGAGATGAGCGCGGATTGGGTTGCGGCCATCGAGCAGGGCTGGGAAGAAAATGTCTTGCAGCGCTAAGCCATGAACGGACTTTTCGAACGCCAGGGCGTGCGTACAGCGCTGATGCTGGCCCCTGCCCTGGCAGTCATCTTCCTCTTTTTCGGCGGCGGCCTGATCGTCGGCTTGGGCCAGAGCGTAGACTACATGCCCGTCCTTGGTCTGCGGACGCCCACCCTGCGCCACTATGTTGACATCCTGAGCGATCGAGAATTTTACATCTCGCTGGCGCTGACCCTCTATATCGCCTTCGTCAGTACATTTCTGGCCACGGTGCTTGCTTTGATTGCGGCCATGGTGCTACGTCGTACATTCCGCGGCAATCAATTCGTGACGACGATCTACCAGATTCCGCTGCCGGTGCCCCACCTGGTGGCCGCGGCCGGGATCGTCATGCTCCTCACCCAAAGCGGCATCCTGGCGCGTTTCGCCTACGCGCTGGGCTTCATCGGGCAGCCGGCCGATTTCCCCGTTCTGGTCTTTGATCGCGCCAACATCGGCACGATTCTCGTCTATACCTGGAAAGAAGTGCCCTTTATCGGCCTGGTCGTGCTGGCCGTGCTCAAAGGCGTAGGGCTGGAATATGAAGAAGTGGCCCAGACGCTGGGTGCAGGACCATGGCAGCGCTTTCGCTATGTGCTGCTGCCTCTCGTCATGCCCGGCGTCGTCTCAACATCGATCATCGTCTTCGCCTTTCTGTTCGGCAGCTTCGAGATCCCGCTTCTGCTGGGCGTCCGCTATCCGAACACTCTGCCCGTCGCCGCCTATCGGGCCTATATCGATCCTGATCTGAGCCGCCGGCCCGAAGCGATGGCCATGGGTGTGATCATCACGATCATCGTCGTGTTGCTCTTGGCAATCTATCGTCGAGCCGTGAAGCGGTTTGGCTAGCATGTGGAGTTGATCGATGCGCGCTATCGTCCGCTGGATCACTATCGGCGCAATTGTTGCCGGCGTGCTGTTGCCGCTGGCGCCGTTGGGCATCTGGTCCTTCGCCCGCAACTGGTTCTTTCCCAATCTGCTCCCACAAGAATGGGGGCTGGATGCGTGGCGCTATGTCTTTTCGCCTACCTCACGGGTCGGCGAAGGACTCGTCACCAGCCTTGCGCTGGCATTCGTGGTTGTGCTCCTGAGCATCATCGTGGGCCTGCCGGCGGCACGCGTGCTGGGCATGCAGGAATTTCGGGGCAAACGCACCGTCGAATGGCTGATCATGCTACCCATCATCGTGCCAACGCTGGTGGTGGCCATGGGCATCCAGATCGTCTTCATTCGCTACGGCCTGGCCGATACCTTCGCCGGCGTAGCCCTGGTCCACCTGGTGCCCGCGCTGCCCTATTTCATCTTGGTGATGGCCAGTGTCTTTGCCAATTACAGCGTGGAATTGGAAGAGACGGCGCGTACCCTAGGTGCTAGTCCACTACGCACATTCTGGCACATCACGCTACCGGCCATTTTGCCAGGTCTCGTAGTGGCCTCGCTCTTCACCTTTCTCGTCTCGTGGAGTCAGTATGTCACCACGCTGCTGATCGGTGGCGGACGCATTATCACGTTGCCCATGGTGCTCTTCCCGTTCATCAGTGGCGCCAGCCATGCCCGGGCTGCGGCCATCAGCATTGTCTTCGTCCTGCCAGCAATCTTGGTCTTGGTCCTCACATCACGTACACTGTCGAAGGAAGCCGGTGCGGTCAGCGGCTTTGGGCGGCTCTAACGCCTTTGCCGTCACTTCACTCGGCTTCACCGCGAACGGCAGGCGATGTATCATGACTACCGTAACGCTCGACAACCTCACCAAGCACTATGGCGATCTGCTCGCCGTCAATCGCCTCAGCTTAACAGTTGCTTCAGGCGAACTGGTGGCATTACTCGGCCCTTCAGGCTGTGGCAAAACCACCACCATGCGCATGATCGCCGGTCTTCTCGACCCCAGCAGCGGTGACATCCGTTTTGACGATCGCTCAGTTCTGGCAGTCGCGCCAGAACGCAGGGGGGCAGTCATGGTCTTTCAGAAGCACCTGCTCTTTCCCAACATGACGGTGGCAGAAAATGTTGGCTTTGGCCTCAAGATGCGCGGCGTTCCACGGCAGACGATCGAGCAGCGAGTGGCGGACTTGCTCTCACTGGTGCAGCTACCTGATTTCGGCCCTCGCAAGCCGAGCGAGCTTTCGGGTGGCCAGCAGCAGCGCATTGCGCTAGCTCGTGCGCTCATCATCGAGCCGGAGGTGCTGCTGCTAGACGAACCGCTGGCCAACCTCGACGCCAATCTCCGCTTGGAGATGCGTCAGTTGATTCGCACCATTCAGCAGAAGACCGGCATCACAACGCTCTTCGTCACCCATGATCAAGAAGAGGCCGTCATGCTTGCCGACCGGGTAGCGCTGATGATGGACGGTCTGCTCCTCCAATATGACAAACCCAGCGCCTTCTATGCCCGGCCACGCAATGAGCAAGTCGCGCGTTTTTTCCGCAACGAGAATTTGCTTGCCGGCACAAAAGCGGGCGTCAATGTAAAGACTGCTGTAGGCACGTTTCGCGTTGCTGGGCAGTTGTCGATGCCCGATGGGCCAGTGCTGCTCACCGTCCGCCCCGAGCAGGTTCAACTGAGCGGTTGCGGTTCCCACAATTGCGTCGAGGCCACTGTCGAAGCCTCGGTCTATATGGGGACTTACACACAGCTTCTACTGCGCTTGGGCGACGCGCGCTGGGTTGCAAATGCACCGTCAAGCGATCTTCCCCCGAGTGGTACCGCCCTGCCCATTACCCTGCCCGCACATCATATTTGGCTTATGCCCGCCAACAATACGGACAGTCGTTAACGCAAGCTTTACGCCGCCGTTGACAAGTCATTAACCCATCCGGGCTGATGCTTGAATTCTGTGCCGGCCGCAGCGCAGAGCGAAATCACAAGACTGATGTCTGTGGCAGCGCGCCGGCGCCGGGATGAACAGCTTTGGTGCCAGTCAAACCATGCATCACGGCCAATTAGCACAATTCCATTTGCCTAGGCGTCACAAATTGGCTATACTACGGGCGATCTTTGGCTCCTTTTGCCCAAACGACAAATCAGATCTGACGCCACGCTGCAGCACCTGATCGGCGTCTTTTTCGTCTGATTCCGTCGACTACAAAACAATCAACTTAACGATTTGAGCCCATGAGCGAAGCAAGCTTATCCGCCAAGAGCAGTCAGCATGACCGCACAGCCGGTTGGACGCCGTTGGAAGAAATTGCGCGCGGCACTTGAGGGATACGCCTATCTTGCGCCGACCCTCATCGGGCTGGCGATCTTTGTCTATATTCCGATCTTCACCTCCTTCCGCCTCTCCCTAAATCGGATTGCGCCTTTTGGCAACCAAATGCGCTTCGTCGGTCTTGAAAACTACAGGGGTCTTCTGACTGATCCCGAGTACTGGGACAGCGTGCGGATCACGCTGCTCTTTGTGCTGGGCACAGTGCCCACCGGCATTATCCTATCTGTCTTGCTGGCGATTTTGCTCTCTTATCCACTGCGCCACCTGACCTCACTTCACCGGACCCTGATCTTTGTGCCGGTAATCATTAGCAGCGCAGTGGCCGGTGTCCTCTTTCGCTGGCTCTTTAATCCAGTCGTGGGCTACATCAACTACTGGATGGTGCAGATCGGTCTGTTTGACAGCATGGGCGACGCCCCCAACTGGTTGGCCTCCAAAAGCTGGGCGCTCTTGGCGGTCATCATTGCTACCACCTGGCGCCAGCTTGGCTTCAACGTGATCATTGCGCTGGCGGGGGTTCAGAACATTGACAACACCTTCTACGACGCGGCCAAAGTAGACGGCGCCAACAGTTTCCAACGCCTGCGCCACATCACGCTACCCATGCTGTCGCCCACGCTCTTTTTCTTGTTAATCATCAACATCATCTATAGTTTCCAGGCCTTTGGCGAGATCAATGTTTTGACTCAAGGAGGTCCCGGGCGGGCGACGACCACATTGGTGTATTCCATCTATTATGATGCTTTTGTAGGTACACCACAGCGCGGCATTGCCTCGGCCCAGGCGTACATTCTGGCAATCATGGTAGTCGGGATGTCCTACCTCAATTACGTCTTTATAAATCGACGGGTGCATTATCAATAATGGCTAACGATATTCAGAAGACAAGCGTGCGCCGACGGGTTGACTTTGGCGATATCGTTGTTCAGATATCTTTGCTTTCACTGGGCATCATAATCTCCATGCCAATCCTCATCGCGTTTTTTACAAGCTTCAAGATCCCCAGCCAGGTAGTCACCTTCCCCCCGCAATTGATCCCGCGTGAGTGGACGCTGGAAAATTATCGGATCGCCTTCGAAACGACACCCTTTGGCCGCTACATCTTGAACAGCGTCATCCAATCCGGCGTGATTACGGTGATGCAGGTCATCTTCAGCGTATTGGCGGCATACGCCTTTTCCATTCTTGAATTCCCAGGACGTGACACCCTGTTCTACCTAGTTCTGGGTAGCTTGATGGTGCCGTTTGAGCTGGTCTTCATTCCCAATTTCGAGCTTGTATCGAGTCTGGGATGGGCTGATACTTATACTGGCTTGACAGCACCGTTTCTGGTCAGTGCGTTTGGAGTCTTCTTGCTCCGGCAGTTCTTTCTGAGTGTACCGAAAGAGTATCGCGATTCATCGAAAATTGACGGTGCGGGCAACTGGCGTTTTTTGTGGCAGATCTTGGTGCCCCTCAGCAAGGGGTCAATCGGCGCCTTCGCCATCTTCGCATTTCTGAGTGCATGGAATCAATATCTGTGGCCCCTCATTATCACCAGCTCCCAAGAAATGCGCACATTGCAGATCGGCATTCGCTTTTTCATGAGCCAAAACGATCAGGGGTCAGATTGGGGCGCTGTTATGGCCGGTTCCATGATTGCAATCATACCGGCACTGATTGTATTTCTCCTGGCGCAGAAGCAGCTTGTGCGCGGCATTGCCATGTCCGGACTCAAAGGATAATCCTGGCTCCGACGCATTATTCACTGTGAATAACGGTCTAGGCCGTTACTCAATCTCTACACGCTTGATTTCATTGGTTCAACCACAAAGGAGACCATCTTGAAACGCATTACAACGATTTGGACCCTGCTCTTGATATTCATCATGGTGCTATCAGCATGCGGTGCGCCTGCTGGAGCGCCGGACGCAGCACCCGCTGACGACGCAGCCACGGAAGAGCCGACGGCGGAAGAGGCCGCTGAAGGTGGCGAGGCTGCGGCGGGTGATGTCATCAATTTGGAATTTTGGCATGCCATGAGTGCTCGCAATGGCGAACTCGTGGATGAGCTCACGGCGCAGTTCAATGAAAGCCAGGACGGCATCGTCGTTACGTCCACCTATCAGGGTGAATATGATGACAACTATAATGCCTTGCTGGCCTCGTTTGAAACGGGCGGCGAACCCAACATCATTCAGAATTTTGATCTGGCTTCCCAGACCATGATCGACACCGGCCGCCTGGTGCCGGCCTGGCAGCTGATGGAGCGTGACAGCTATGATCCCAGCATCTTCGTCGACGCCGTGCGCGACTATTACTCCGACGAAAATGGCATGGTGGGCATGGCCTTTAACAGCAGCACGCCGCTGATCTACTACAACGTCGATATGTTTGATGCCGCCGGCGTGGAAGTGCCCGAAGGCAGCATCACGTTCAGCGAGTTCAAAGCAATGTGCGACGAGTTGCTGGCCGCTGACGTGGCCCCCTACTGCATTACCTTCGGCCAGGTGGGCTGGTTCTTCGAGCAGCTTCTGGCCAATAGCGGCGGGCTCTACTTCAACGAGAACAACGGTCGTACCGGTCGTCCCACCGAAGCCGTCTTCAACACCGATCAGGGCGTGGAGGTCTTCACCTTCCTCACCGATCTCTTTGCTGAAGGATATGCCCCCAACTTGGGCAACACTTGGTCCGACACCAATGACACTTTCATTACGCAGCAGGCTGCGATGATCATGGATTCGACGTCGGACGTGTCGATTATCGAGAATTCGGAATTTGCAGTCGACACGACCTACATTCCCCATTCGGATTCCAGCGAACGCAATGGCGTTATCATCGGCGGCGCAGCGCTTTGGCTGATCGACTCGGGTGATGATGCGGTCAACGATGCTGCCTGGCAGTTCATGAAGTTCCTGGCCGAGCCCGAACAACAGGTCACCTGGCACACCGGATCCGGTTACTTCCCGGTCCGCACGGACGTGCAGGAGAGTGAAGAGATCCAAGCGTTCTGGCAAGAGAATCCCAATTTTCAGACTGCGATTGATCAGCTCTTCACCACGCCAACTACGCTAGAAGATGGCAGCCCGAATTATGCCGTCCTCGGCGGGCGTGCAGGTCCTTTCCCAGCCATTCGCCGTATCATCGTCGAGGCGTACAGCCGTGTGCTAAACGATGGCCTGTCGCCCCAGGAAGCGCTCGACGAAGCCGTCACCAAAGCCAACGACGAACTCGAAAACTACAACGCGTTCTTCGAATAGGTCGTTCGGTTTATCGGGTCCACGCAAGTCTGGGCCTGGCTAGATAGTAGGAAAAAGCCGTGGGTGCGGCGTGGCACATCCCTGCCGCGCTTCGCCCACGGTCTTGCGTAAGCGCTCAAGACGATAGATTATCATGCTTTCTTTACCGCGTTCCTCTACTATTGCCGCCCGTCTGTGCGTTTGCCTCTGCAGCGCCGTGCTGGTAGTCGGCTGCACCACAGCTTCCCGGCCACTACCAACGCCCATTCCCACCTATTCCAGTGAAGCGGATCCTGGGCAATCAAATACAGACACGAACGCGTGGACGACGCCGTCAATTTCTGTCGTTGCTGACGGGTTGCTTGGCCCCATTGGTCTGGAGGTCTTGCCCGACGGCAGCTTACTCGTGGCAGAAGAGGGCACAGGCGGTCGCGACGATAGTGCCGGTGTTAGCCTGATCACGCCCGATGGACGCGTCGGGCGCTTCATATCGGGCCTGCCCAGCTCGCGCGATTCGGGCGATCTCGCCGGCGTACCGCTCGTCAATCTCGCCCCAAATGGCCAGACGCTCTACATCGGCAATTTTGGCCAAGGCCATCTCTGGTCCATAGAGCTTCCTGATGAACAGCTTGCCAACGGCTTTGATCTGCCCCCAACGCCATACATGCCCGACGAGCTCGACAAGGCCATGCTGCCCCTCAACAACGTCATGCTGGTCAATCCCTTCGATATGACCTACACGCGCGACGGCACGCCCGTCGTCAGCGACGCCAGCGGCAACGGCGTCGCCATTGAGACACCCGATGGCACAACCCGCTTCTTTCATCGGTTTGCCAAGCTGGAAAACCCCGTGAGACCGACCTACCCCATCGAAGCCGTTCCCACCGGCATCATACGCATGGACGACGAGTATTGGGTGACGCTCCTGGGCGGCTGTCCCTATCCGGACGGCGGCGGCCGGCTGGTGGCCATCGATGATCAGCGCACTGAACGCACCATTCTTGACGGACTCAACATGCCCATCGATGTCGCGTTGGGACCGGACGGAACAATATGGGTGCTAGAATTTGCCGCCTTTCCACCAGGCGGCGATTGTTTCAGCGGCGCCGACTATCAGGTAGAGAGCGGACGGCTGAGCCGCTTGACGGACGACGGATCGTTGGAGACCGTCATTGACAACCTAAACTTTCCCGGCGCGGTGCTGCCCATGCCCGACGGCAGCCTCTATGTCAGCGAGGTGCTGCCCGGCCGGGTCCTCCACATCACCTTCGCAGCGTCCCAGCAACGTCTTCCAACCGCAACGCCGACCGACGAGGCGGCCACCGTCGCGCCGCCTGTCGCAAAGCGCGTTGCCATCCACGACGTGGACGCAGCCCTCACCGACGTGATTGAAAGCCAGCAACTGCAACCCCGGCCCGGAGCCGAGCAGCGCGAGGGTGACTCCCCAATGAGCGAGTTGGGGCAGTTGCTCTTCTTTGACCCGATTCTGTCTGGCGATCAGAACATCTCTTGCGCCACCTGTCACCACCCCCAGTTTGCCATGGCAGACAGGCGCGTTCTGCCCGTTGGGACGGGTGGTCATGGCCTTGGCCCTGAGCGCATATTCTTGGAAAACATTGACTTAGGCGCTGAAGCGGACGCAATCCGCCGCCTAGCAACGGTGAGTGAGGAGGGCGCGCAGGTCCATAACCCCTTTATCGGCCAGTTTGTGCCGCGCAATTCCCCTACGATCCTCAACAGTGCGCTCTTGGGCGCTCAGTTTTGGGATGGCCGCGTGGAAGGCTATAGCCCGACGGCGGCCATCGACCAAGCGGCCGCTCAGACCAGCGCCGTGAAGACCCAAGAACGCGTCGTCAACGATATGGCGCTGACCGACCCCCTGGCAACCCAAGCGCTCTTTCCCGTGGCCAGCCTCCACGAAATGGCCGGTGCAACCTTTGGCGGCCTGCCGGCGCAAACAATCCGCGCGCGCTTGCTAGAGCGCCTCCGGGCACAACCCGAATACGTCAGCCTCTTTCGCAACGCTTTTGGCAGCGCCGCTGAATCGCCCGCAGAGGCCGTCACCCTCACCCGCCTGGTCGCTGCGCTGGCCGCATTCGAACGGCGCTTCATCTTCACCGACGCGCCGTGGGATCGCTATGTGGCCGGCGAACACGATGCGCTAAATGATGCACAGAAACGAGGCGCGCTGCTCTTTTTCGGGGCAGCCGACCCATCCGTCACCTGCGCAAGCTGCCACAGCGGTGATCTCTTTACCGATCAGCGCTACCACAACCTGCTCGTGCCGCAGCTTGGCCCGGGCAAAGGTCACGGCTATGGCGGCCGGGAAGACTGGGGCACGCGGCCGGTCACCTTTGATGCCCGCGACCGCTACGCCTTCCGCACGCCCAGCCTGCGCAATGCAGAGCTGACCGCGCCTTATTTCCACTCGGGCGCCTTCGCCACGCTGGAAGACGCCATCCGTCACCACGCCGATACTACCGGCAGCGCCATGCGTTACGACCCCAGCGCCCACGCCATCCCGCCCGAACTCTATAGCAGCTACCAGCCGCTCGACCCCGATCGTCAACTCAGCAGCGCAGCGCCGTCGCTCCAGTCGGGCATGCCTCTCACCCCAACCGACATCGCCGACTTGGCCGCGTTTGTGCGCGCGCTCACGGATCCGGCCGCACGGGATCTCATGGCCTTCGTACCCGAGTCAGTACCGAGTGGACTAGCGCTTGATCCTCTGCCGGCCTCGCTGGACAATACACGCTCGGCCCATACAGAGAATGCAGTTCCGGCCGCGACCAAAATCGACCTGGCAGTTGACGCGCCGGCGTTGCCCTCGGCGGCTTTTGCATTTACCGATGCGGCGAACGATGTCGGGCTTGATTTTCGTCACGGATCGTTTGCTCAGGGCGTCTCTGACGATCCGGTGGCGGCCATGGGCGGCGGTCTCTGCTGGCTGGACTATGATCGCGACGGCTGGCTCGATCTCTACCTGGTCAACAGCCATGCCGAAGACGAAGTCGATGCGTGGCAGCGCGGTGAGGGCTTGCCGCGCAATGCGCTCTTCCGCAACGCACGGGGCCAATTTGAGGACGTTTCAACGGACAGTGAGGCCGACCTGGCCCTGCGCGGCAACGGCTGCGTGGCCGCTGATTTTGACAATGACGGTTGGACCGACCTCTACGTGACGGCCGACGGCCCCAATGCGCTGCTGTGGAACAACGGCGACGGCACGTTCAGCGAAGGTGCCGTCGCAGCAGGCGTTGCGGCTGCGGAATGGAACAGCTCCAGCGCGGCCGGGGATCTCAATGGTGATGGCCTCGTTGACCTCTTCGTGACGGCCTACATCGACCTGGACAAGCGCATCCCCAAGCCATCGGGCGCTTTCCCTCAGGACTACTACGGATTGGCCGATCGCCTCTATCTCAATCAGGGTGATGGAACATTTGCGGAGGTGACAGGCGCGGCCGGTTTGGCGCAAGAAGAGCGTGGATTGGGCGCGTTGCTCACCGACCTCGATCACGATGGCGACCTCGACCTCTACGTTGCCAATGACGGCCACCCCAATCGTCTCTATCGCAACGATCCGGCCGTCGACGCAGCCGGCCCTGGTTTTCGCTTTATCGATGTTACAGTCGACGCGGGCGTGGGCGATACGGGCAGCGGCATGGGCGTGACCAGCGGCGATTATGACGGTGACGGCTGGACCGACCTCTTCATCACCAACTGGGAGCGGGAACTCAACGCGCTTTATCGCAGCCAGGTCGGTGAGTTGTCCGACCTTGTCTACCAGTACAGCACCTTCCGCATCGGCATCAGCGGATTGGGCAACGGCATGACCGGTTGGGGGACCCATCTGATGGATTTCGACCACGACACGGACGCAGACCTGCTCATCGTCAACGGCCGCGTGCCGGTGACCAACCTCGCCACGGACCCAGAGTTGGTGCGCTTCTACCGCAACCGCACGGCCGATCGGTGGGATGAGCATGCGCGCGTCGGGCACTTTCTGGAGTGGACGGGACAGGTCGGGCTCAAAGAGTTGGGGCCTCTGCTGGGCCGGGGCAGCGCAGTGGCGGATTTTGACAATGACGGCGATCTGGATGTAGCCATCAATCAGATTGCCGGGCCGGCTGTGCTCCTGCGCAATGACTTGTCTGAAAGCCAGGCTGACAACACAGACTGGCTCATGCTCGATCCCGGCGCTGTCGTGCCGGGACTGCGCGCCACGGTCACGCTGGTCGACGGGCGGACGATCACACGGGAAGCCAATGCCGGCAGCAGCTATCTGGCCAGCGAGGATCCACGTTTGCATTTCGGGCTGGGGTCTGTTGATCAGCCCATCCAAGTTGAGGTAGTCTGGCCGGATGGGCGGCTGGACGTGTTAGCGGACGTGGCGGTGAATCAGGTACTCCGCATCCAATAATCGAGTTGACGGCTGACTGGCGTCATGCGTGGCTTGATAGATAATCGGCAGTCGGACTTTTGACAAAGTCCGACTGCTTAACGTTTGAGAAGAAGTGTGCCCGCAGTACGACCCTACTTCCAATACGCCTCATCCACCGGCACTTTCATGCCCGTTGCCAACCCATTCGTCATGTGGGCCATGCCGACGACAGCCAGCAGCTCTTCGTATTGCCCGGGCGTCATGCCTTTGGCAAAGGCTGAGGCGGTGTGTGAATGGATGCAGTAATCGCAGTTGTTGGCGATGGAGACGGCGATGTAGAGCATCTCCTTGGTTAGCGGGTCAAGCTCGTCGGCGCCCATGACTTCTTTGAGAGAGGTCCAGACCCGGGCCAAATTCTCGGGCTGATTGGCCAGCGCTTTCCAGAAGTTATTGATGTACTCCGTATTGCGCACGGCGCGGATATCGTCATAGATCGCTCTGACTTCCGGCGCGGCGTCTTCATATTCGATCAGCTTGACTGTAGCCACGGAAAACCCTTTCTAATTGACAATTGTGAATGGGCAATTGCTAATTTTCACTTACTCCATCGAACCTACCAGATAATCCAAAATAATCTGATGCACCACGCGTTCGATTGGCGCCTTATCGTCGGTGAAGATGGGTGCGTCCGGCGGAGTTGCGACGACGCGTATCTGCTCGGCGGCCTCAGCGCCGAAGTCACGTACCTCGACCGGTAGCGTCGATGGCAACGTTGCGACGGCGGCGCGTACTTCATCGAGCGCCACCGGCTGCATGGTCGCGATCACCAGCGTGTTGGCCAGCGTGGCCGGCGGTCCCGGCTCGTCGATGGCGTAGACGGTAGGAAAGATCTGCTCCAGCGTCGCGGTTAACGCGTCGACCAGGGCAAAATTGGTATCGGTGCGACCTACGTTGATGGCGAGAACGCCGTCATCACGCAAATGGATCGCGCACCAGCTCAAAAAACTCGACCGTCGCCAGGTGGAAGGGAATATAGGGCGGTCGATAGGCGTCGATGGCGATCAGATCCCACTGCGCGCCAGCCGGCTGCTGCGCCAACCAAGCGCGGCCGTCTGCCGCCACCGGCGTCAGGTTGGGCTGATCCATGGCGAAATAGTGCTGACCGACCTCGATGATCTGGGGATCGAGTTCAATGCCCGTAATTTCAACAGGCCCGTAGATATCAGTCATCAGCTCGCTGACCGTACCTGCGGCCAGGCCGATTAGCAGCATGTTGTCGATGGGCGGCGCGCCGGTGACGATGTCAGCGATCACGGCGTCAGGATCGGGCTGAAAAAAGGGCGCAAGCAAGAAGTAGTCCCAAATGCCCAGGCTCAGCACGCTGTCGGGATGGTAGATGCTATGGATGCCCACGCCGTCGTTTAATTCCAGATGACGTTCACTGCCCCACTGACGCACGGCAATGTAGTTGTAGAGGCTCTCATCTTCGTAGATAATCTCGCCGCCGGTAACGTCGTCCCAGCCCGCGCGCAAGCTGCCGCCCGGCCCGCTGAGCAGGGCCATCGCCAGCACGACGATCAGGCCGAGCAGCGGAATCCAGCGATGGGATTGGCGCAGGTTGCCCAGGAGTTGCACCGTTAGCACACCCAGAGCGAGCAGGAAAAAGGTCCAGCGTGTGCCAAAGGTGGGGATGAGCCAGAGGACGGGCAGAAAGGTGCCGACCAGGCTGCCGACGGTGGCGGTTGCTGCCAGCCTTCCGGCCACATGCCCGCGTCTCGGCCAGATCATCGACCGAGAGCCGAATTGCCCACGGCGTGGCCGTGCCGAGCAGCGTGGCGGGCACGCTGAAGAGAAGCAGCACCGCCAGCAGCGCGCCGGCCAGCATGCCGGTCTCAAAACGAGCAAGACTGGTCACGGCCAGGCCAAGTACGGGTCGGCTCAGCAAGGGCACCAGCGCCACGCCGACGGCGCCAAGCGTCACCGCTAGGTCGAGCTCACGGCGGCGCGGGTAGCGGTCTGCGAGCACGCCGCCAAGCCACGCGCCGATGGCGAGATAGAGCAGGATAAGCCCAATCAGCGCGGCCCAGACGATTTGATTGTTGCCAAAAACGGGTTCCAGCAGGCGTGCGGCGCTCAGTTCCATGCCGAGGGTGGCGGCGCCGGTTGTAAAGACGAGAATGGAGAGGTAGCGCATAGATGGGCGTGCCAATTGGCTGGACGTACAGGTCTGCGGCAAGTTGATGAGGTGCCGCCATGTCAAACACGGATCTTGCAGGCAGAACAGGATAGCGCAGCTCCGCCTAGTCCGCCTGTTCTTGACCTTTTAGACCCAAAATGTCGCGAACCTGGAGAGAATTGTCCCCCAATGCTGCGGAAGTAAGCGCATCGTCGAGCAAGAAGCGCTCGCGCAGGCGATGGCCTACAGGCGTGGGCGTGACGTGGCGATCAATGCAGTCATCGTTGAGGTTGACGATCCAGACTTCAGGAATGCCCGCAGTTGCGTAGGCCGGCAGCTTCTCCTCCGTGTCGTAAGCCAGCGACGAGTCGGATACTTCGACCAGCAGCAGCACGTCAGCCGGACCGGGATGGGCGTCAGCATAGAAGTCATTGCGGGCGCGCAGTAGCGCTATATCGGGTTCCGGCAGCGAGATGGTCGTCAGCTGGATAGGACTCTGCACACGAACGATTGCATTTGGGCGGACCAGTCGCCCAAGCAGAAAGTTTAATCGGTCAACAACTGCTGCGTGACGGCTGCCGGTCGGGCTCATGTCAAACAGTTCTCCATTCAGTAATTCGACACGAGCATCTTCGCCCAGAATCCCGGCTTCAACCATCTGAGTGTAGATGTCCACCGTAAGGGGGTGTCGGGTGGTTGGTTTGGCGGCCTCACGAACGGTCATTGGGCGTCTTGTCCTTCATGTTTGTTCACTCACATGGGTATCATCATAGCGCAAAGTGGCGTGTCTGTCACAGGAGATGAACCGGCTTTTTCGGATCCCGGGGGTTGACAGGTTATCGCCAGGCTAGCGCCGGTTGAGCTTGTCGAAACCAAGCGGGTCAACCCCCACGGGATCCTGAAGAGCCAGTGACTGATGCGTTTTTAGTAACGAGCGACAAAGAACGAGATCGGTAAACCAAGAAACTGTTTACCGATCTCGCTCTTTGTGTCACCCAGAAACGCAGTATAGATTCCACCTGAGCTTCGTGGCTTCGTTGTTTGCAGCCTTAGTTCAGCCGTTCAATGATGCCCGCCGCGCCCATGCCGCCGCCGATGCACATGGTAACCAGACCGAACTGCTTGTCCTGGCGCTGGAGTTCATGAATCATCTGGACAGTGAGCTTGGCTCCAGTGCAACCGAGGGGGTGTCCGAGAGCAATCGCGCCGCCGTTGACGTTGGTGATCTCTTCATCAAAGCCCAGTTCGCGAATGACGGCCAGGCCTTGCGCGGCAAAGGCCTCGTTGAGCTCGATCAGGTCGATATCGCTTAGCTCCATGCCGGCATACTTGAGCGCCTTGGGCACGGCCGCAATGGGCCCAATCCCCATCACCTCGGGGGCGACGCCGCCGGCGCCAAAGCTGACGAAACGGGCCAGCGGTTTGAGGCCCAGGGCCTCTGCCTTTTCTTCGCTCATGATGAGCACTGCGGCGGCGCCGTCGCTGGTCTGGCTGCTATTGCCGGCCGTAACCGACCCCTTCACGTGGAAGACCGGACGCAGCTTGCCCAACGCTTCGATCGTCGAATCACGACGAATGCCTTCATCCTGACTGAAGACAAATTCCTTTTCGTCAAAGCCGGCGCCGTTTCCCAGCTTGACGTGCACATCCAACGGCACAATCTCGTCGGCGAACTTGCCCGCGTCCTGGGCCGCGGCCGCGCGCTGATGGCTGCGCAGGGCAAAGGCATCCTGCTCCTCGCGGCTCACCTCGTATTGGCGCGCCACGTTCTCGGCCGTGAGGCCCATGCCCAGATAGACGCCGGGCCACTCGTCGGCCAGCGTCGGGTTGGCAACAAACTTATTGCCAATCATCGGCACCATGGACATGCTCTCTGCGCCGCCGGCGATGATGACGTCGCCCATGCCGGCTATAATCTGCTGCGCGGCAATGGCAATTGTTTGCAGGCCGCTGGAGCAGAAACGGTTGACCGTCTGGCCGGTGGTCTCCTGGGGCAGACCGGCGCGCAGCGCGGCGATGCGGCCCATATTCATGCCCTGCTCCGCTTCGGGGAAGGCGCACCCGAGCACCACATCTTCCACTTCGGCCGGATCGATGCCCGCCCGCTCGACGACTTCCTTGATCACCACGGCCGCCATGTCATCCGGCCGGGTCGTGCGCAAAGTGCCCTTGGGCGCTTTGCCCACCGCGGTGCGCGCCGCAGAAACGATAACTGCATTTCGCATGATCTATATCCTCCAAAAAATATGGTCAGGTTAACGAGCTTTCGATCAGTTACGCAGCGGCTTGCCCGTCTGCAACATATGCATGACTCGTTCTTGGGTCTTGGGCATGCTGGCTAAGGTCAGAACGGCTTCCAATTCCAGGTCCAGGAAATACTGCTCATCCATCCAGGCAGATTCGCTCAAATCGCCGCCGGCCAAGACATAGCCAAGCTGCTCGGCGATGACGGCATCGTGTTCGCTGATAAAACCGGCCTGAACCATGGAGTAGGTCTCGATCTTGACGCTGGCGAAGTGATCGCGGCCCGCAGCCCATACGTTGCCCGTCGTGACTGGCGGCTGGTAGCCGGCTTCTGCCAATTCCAGCACCTCACGTTTGGCCTCGGCCAGCAGGTGCTCGCGATTGAGAATTACCCGATCCCCTTCTGCCAAGAAGCCCAGATCCCGGGCTTCTTCCGCGGAAGTCGAGACCTTAGCAAAGCCGACTGTCTCGAAGATTTTGCGGAGATAGGGCATGGGATTGACGTTGGTGGCGTCCATATGGGGGCTGACGTGACGCCGCACCATTTCCTTGCAGCCGCCCCAACTGGGGATGATGCCCACGCCGACTTCGACGAGGCCCATGTAGCTTTCCGCAGAAGCCACGATGCGATCAGAAGCCAGGCAGATTTCGACGCCGCCGCCCAATGCGAGGTTGAAGGGCGCAGCCACCACCGGCTTGGGCGCCTTGCGCAGGGCCATCATGGTGTCCTGACCGCCTTTGAGCATACCGCCGATCTCATTCCACTGCCCGGACTGGGCCAAAATTGCCACCTTGAGCAGGTTGGCGCCGGCGCTAAAGTTGTCGCCCTCGTTGCCGATCACCAGCCCGGTGGCATCGCCGTACATGCGGTCGATGGCCACGTTGGCGATCTTGAAAATATCATCGTCCAGCACATTCATCTTCGAATGGAACTCAAGCAGCATCACGCCGTCGCCCATGTCGATGAGGCTGGCGGCCTCGTTCTCGGCGATGGTGGCATGGCAGCGCTTCAGCTCGCCGATGGTCATCACCTTTTCGCTGCGCTCGACGGGCACATACTGCTTGGCCAGCGGGCTGTAGGCCATGCGCTCCAGGCCGTGATAGGTATAGAAAGATTCGTGACCTGCCGCCAGCATCTCCTCGACCCACGGCGCCACAGGGACGCCTTCGCCGGCCAGGCGATCGACCGTCTCCTGAACGCCCAGCGCATCCCACGTTTCAAACGGTCCCATCTCCCAGGCAAAGCCCCACTTCACCGCGTCGTCGATATCAACCAACGAGTCGGCAATCTCAGGAACGCGCTTGGATGCATAGGCCATGGTTCGCGAAAGGGTGTGCCAGATCAGCTCACCCGCGGCATCATCGGCGTCAATCAATGACCGTAGCCGTTCAGCCGTGGGCAAATCCTTGGCTTCGCTCACGCTATCCCATTTGGGCTTGACGGGCTCTACGTATTCAATCTCACCGTCCTCGGCCGCGGCCTCCAAATCAAGCCCCAGGAAGACTTTTTTGCCCTTCTCATCTTTGACCGTCTTGTAGAAACCTTGCCCCGTCTTGGCGCCCAGATGGCCGGCCTCGACCAGCGCCTGCATAACGGCCGAGCCATATTCGCTGCGCAAGATTTCGCGATCTTCATCGTCGGGAATCATGGCGTAGAGATTCTCACCGACCATGGCCATGACGTCGATGCCGACCACATCGTTGAGGCGGAAGGTGCCGGTCTTGGGTCGACCCAGCAGCGGGCCGGTCAGCCGGTCGACCTCTTCAACGGTATAGCCGTTTTCAATCGCAAACTCCATGATGTCGCTCTGAATAAAGCTGATCATGCGGTTGGCGATAAAGTTGGGCGTGTCCTTGCAGACGACCACGCCTTTCCCCAGTACGTTCTCGCCAAAGTGCCTGCATCCGCTCGACCACGGCCGGGTCGGTGTCGGCGGTGGGGATGATTTCCAGCAGGTGCAAGTAGCGTGGCGGGTTGAAAAAGTGGGTACCCAGGAAGCGTTGCTTAAACGCGTCGCTGCGCCCCTCGCTGATGATATGGATGGGAATGCCCGAGGTGTTGGTGCTGATGACGGCGGCGGCCGGGGCATGTTCTTCGATGCGGGCCATGAGCGCCTGCTTGGGCTCCGGTCGCTCGATGATGACCTCGACGATCCAATCGCTCTTGCCGACGGCAGCCTCAAAATCGTCCTCGAGGTTGCCGACCTCAATCAGGCGCGCCAGATCCTTGCTAAAGAGGTTGCTGGGCTTGGCCTTGACCATCCGGTCAAAGCCGTCCTGCACGATTCGATTGCGGACTTGCTGATCGTCGAGGCTGAGCCCGGCCGCTTCCTCCTCGGTCGTTAACTCGATGGGGACCATGTCGAGCAGCGTCACCGGGACGCCTGCATTGGCCAGGTGACCGGCAATGGAGGCCCCCATGGTGCCTGCGCCGATCACGGTCACATGGTTGATTCCGTAAGGCATCTCTTTGCTCCTTCAATCGGGGTATCGGCTCGAAAAATCAGGGCACGCGGATTGTGCGGATCAGGCGGATGTGGGCAGACATTTTGGAAAATCCAGTCAATCCGCCCGATCTGCCAGGCCCGCGTGCCATCATTGCTTGTCGAACAGATACGAATTGGGTTCGGCGTTTTTTGCGCTCGTGCGATGCAGGAAGCGCGCCCCAAAGTCTGACACGCCCATGTTGTGAATCGGTTTCGAATTCGATGAACGCAACGCGACCGATCCACGGTTCGATTGACGCTGGCGCGCGCAAGGCGTGACAAATTGTATGCATTGCACCGCCTCCAATCTGCCACGCCTGACTCAGCTATTCAATTGATGGTCTGACGTCGCTACCGCGCAACAATCGGCAGATAGGCGCCCTCAATCTCTCCGGCACGGACCCGCATCATTGGATCGCCCATGAGCATGAAGGTGCGGCGCACATCGTCACAACAGCCGCTCTGGGAGTATTGCTCCAGATAGCCGCCCATGACCAGTTCGCCCACATGCCAGCGCCCTGTCTCACGGCCCCACAGCGTCTTGTGGAAGCCCCGCTCCAGCGCAAAATGTCCCTGGGCCACGCTCAGCCCGGTGGATCCCCAGGTGGCTGCTGCGCCGCCTGTGCTGCGCAGCAAGAGATGCTCGTCAATCGTCATGCCCCAGTCAACCGGGGTATGAAACTGAGACGTGAGGCAAGACATCGCCAGTGAGATAAAGGGCGCGTCGCTGTTATTGAGTGAGAGCACGTCCCAAATGTAAAAGAGATGCTCAGGTGCGTCCTGGGGAATGGGACTGCTGCTATTCTTGTCCCGATCCGTGACGGCCCAGCGCCACTGGCTGGCATGGCCATTGTAGGTCACCAGACTGGCCCCGCGCTGCATGGTGCGCTGGACCTTTTCATAGACCGTCATGGGATTGCCTTCCCGATAGCCCTGACTACTGGCCGGCGTGGCGTAATTACAGGGGCTGCCGTCACCGTCGGCATCGGTGGGATCCCAAATCTGGGTCGGATCATAATAGATGCGATCGACCACCAGCGTATCGGGCAGAAGGTCGATCACCTCATTCGAGTAGGTCGCAAAGTCACCGGCGGTGTCGCGGCTACCGTTCGGATCACACTCTTTGATGAAGTTATCGGCCAGGAAGATCAGCTTTTCATTCCTGGGGTCACTGGCATCATATTCGCTCTCATAGCGGATCATCTTGGCAATGAGATCGCGCAGTTCAGCCGCGTTTTTGACTGGGAGGCGCCCTACCATGATGTCAGGGAAGAAGCTCGTGCCGGGCCGAGCCGTGCTACCGACCGGCTCATCACCCACCAGCGGATCCACGCCGTCCAACTGCCCATAGCAATTCTCGCAGCCGGTGCGCCGAATGAAGGGGTCAACATAGATATTTTCTTCCGGATCACCCACACGGTAGGCCAGGTAGGGCGGAATCAGGTCTGGGTTCTGCTCGTGTCCTTCATAATTCTTGGGGTCCTGAGTGCCGTCACCCACCAGCACGACGGAGATCGGCGCCGGGTTCCAGTTGGCCACGGCGTAACGCAGATACTGGCGAATGGCCTCCGGGCTAACGTACCCAAAGCTATAGGCGTCGTAGATTTCCTGGACGTCCACAGTCCTGACCTGGCAGCGTCCGCCGCCAGGACAGTTCTGTTCGCGACGGAAATCCGTCAACTGTTGCAGCGTTGCATGTAAGCTAGCCGGTGCGATGTAGAGCAGGTTTGCGCCGCCGGCCGCAGCCACCACATTTGTGCCGTTATGAGCGACCAAGGGTGGGCGATGCACGTTACCATCGGTGGCCACAAGGTAGCGACGCACGCCGCCAGGGCCGTCCTGGAAGATCACCTCGGTACCGCTGCGGCTCTCGCCCGTCAGGGCAACAGGGGCCGACGGATCGGTCACGTCGAAGAGGCGGTAGGCGGCAGGCACGTTGCGCAACCGATAGCGGAACGTGCCGTCGGCGCCGTCAAAGATGGCGCCGCCGTCCCGAAAGTTGAGCGCGACCCGCTGACGCCAGGTAATTTCGTCGAGATAGAGTTCGGCAAAGGTGTCCACCACCGCCCCGCCAATCACGACCGGGTCGGGTGGCTCAAGCGTCAGGCGCAGATCCGACGCCACAACAGATCGCACAATGGGATCGGTGAGCCACTCGTTCTCGCTTGAGGCAAAGTCGGAAGAGTCCCAGCGCGCCGTGGCCCCGGCCAGCGGGGTGAAACGGTCGCCGTCCAACTCGCCGGCATCAATGCGCAAATTGTATGTTGCGCGCTTGGTTGTGGTCGAACGTATCTGGAGGGTCAGCTCGCCAGAGCCGGAGAGCGGAAGACGATGGTCCAGCGTAGCATAGGCAGTGGGGTACTCTTCTGCCATTTCGGAATTTGCCTGCATATTGGCGGCAAACCAATGGTCGGTGTCGCTACCGGCGATATAGGACGCATAGACCTGGTTATCCTGCCAGGAACCGCTTTCGTAGGCCTCGTTGCGCAGGGGCGCCCCGGCAGGGGCGACCGTGCGCGTCGCCATGTTTACTACATTGGCGCCCGTATCTGTGATCCAGAAGAGGTCGGTCTCATTCCAGTAGTCGCCCTTGGCTTCAGCATAAAAGAAGAGCGCACCGTCTGCGATCTGCCGTGGCACCGTCACGCCATTGCGCATGACGCCCAGACGACTATGGTTGCTGACGTTCAGGCCCGCGGCCTGCAATTCGCTCAACATCGCGACCTGTAGCCCCGGCTCGGTGGCGAGCAGCTTGACGGCTTTCCCCGTGGCCAAGCCATTGGGCGGCGTCAGATCATCGTCAGCCAAGATATCAACGGGGCCATTCTGCGCATAGAGCAAGTCGGCAATGTCGCCCGTCAGCGGGGTGGCGTTGGGAACGGTCACGTCGACGCTGCGCGCAAGCATGTGCTGCCCGTCCTCATGATAAATGGGGCTCACAGCCAGCACGCGCACATGTTGGCCACGGATGCGGCCGTCGCGTAGCACAAAGACCGGGCTTTCCGGCAGCTCGGCAGTAGCGTCGGGGAGTAG
The DNA here is from genome assembly GCA_963749845.1 of uncultured Chloroflexia bacterium. Taxonomy (GTDB): domain Bacteria; phylum Chloroflexota; class Anaerolineae; order Caldilineales; family Caldilineaceae; genus JAGRCP01. The sequence continues at coordinate 335,421 of CAVVOJ010000001.1, forward strand.
ATAGCCCGGCATCTCGTCCGGCGGTAAATCGGGCAACGTAGGGGCAGCGGCCGGCGTCAGCTTTCCCCGCCATGGTTCAGCCCGCACATCACGAATGGAGAAGGGCTGGCCGCCAGCCTGATCGGTGTCGTCAACCAGCACCGTAATCAGCTGTACCGGCAATTCGTAGCCGGACAACGCGATCGTTGGCCAATCTAACGCCTCAAGGCCCGCTGCCTCCAATTCGCCGCCCACCGCGTCCAGTTGTAGCGAGATCGCCATGCCGGACCCGTCGGCACGGATCGTCAAGCCCGATGGCGTCTTATCTTCTACCTCCGCCTCACGCGCGGGGGCGTCCGACTGCGCGCCGACTTGCGATGGAAATAAGGAAAGCAACAAAGCAAGAAGCAACGTAATCACGAGAGGCGTTTGCTGACGAATTTGCATGCGGTAAGTCTTTCTTCAATGAACGGAACAAAGGCCGTAATTGGCTGGTTGGAAGGGAATGGTATTTGAATCGCCTACTGCAAGAAGTAGACGGAAACAACCCTTCAAAGGTTATGGTGAGTTCCTCGCTGAGTCAGTAGGTCAGCGCACAGACCCCGGCAGCAGCATCCCTGTGTCGGCTTCAAAAAAAGAGCAACAAAAAAGGCGATGTCAACGTGCGTTGACATCGCCAAATTGTTTCAAACTGCCTTGGGCAGAGAGATTCTATTCCTTATTGCGCCGAGAAGCGGCCGCTGCGGACAGCGCTGCAAGGCCCGTGCCGAAGAGCACAACGGTGATCGGCTCGGGAATCGGTACTGGTTCCGGGACCGGGGGGGTAGCCGTCGGCGAGGGGGATGTCGGGGTTACAGTCGGCTCCATGGGGGTTGCCGTTTCTGTTACCACGACTGGGCCCTCTCCTTGTGCGAAGGCGGCATCAGGCGCCAGCGCCAGGGCGAAAGAAAGGGCAAAAACAAAGGCGAGTGCCATAAGAGCGACTTTTGGCATCATTGACTGCATTTTCATCGGGACGAGTTCTCCTTGCCTTTAGGAATTAGCGAACAGAGAATTGGATAAGGCTTCCGCCAATCAAGGATAAATTGAGACGGATCAAAGAGGGATAACAAGAATCTACTTTCAAACAAACAGCAATAAACCTCCGATAGGGTATCAAAAATCGGGTCTGGCGTCAAATGCGCCACAATTGTCGATGCTTCGGCGCTACGGTATCATGCCTGTCACGGCAATACGATTCACCTACGATAGAAAGGCGACACATTCAGCATGCCAACTCTTGCCCGGCCGCGTGGCCTCTATTTTGAAGAGTTTGAACCCGGCGAAGAAGTAGAGAGCGTCGGGCGCACCATTACTGAAACAGATGTGGTTAACTTCGCCAGTCTCTCCGGTGACTGGAACCTGATTCACACCGACGCTGAATACTGCAAGAATCAACACTTTGGGCAGCGTATTGCCCACGGCCTGCTCATCCTTAGCGTGGCCAGCGGTCAGGCCATGCGCCTGGGTTTCATGGAGGATACAGTGATCGCGTTCCGGGGCCTGGATTGGAAATTTCGCAAGCCGGTCTATATCGGCGATACAGTGCGCCTGCGCGTGACCGTTGAAGAGACAAAGGCGATGCCACGTGTCGGCGGCGGCGTGGTCAATTTCAAGCTCGAAGTGCTCAATCAGGACGATGTCGTCTGCCAGCGCGGCCACTGGGACATTCTGTGCAAGAGCCAGGATGGGTAAATAATTGCTGAATTGTTAGAAACGGACGATATGCCTGTTCTCATTCTACTCGCCCTGCTACTTGTGGTCGTCGCGATCGTCATCCTGCGCCGGGCACAGGCTTTGCACGTGCAGAGCGGGCTACCCCAAGGCGAGGTGGTCTACGATGACTCGGGCGTGCGCGAAGCAGTAGAAAAGCCGCTCATCAGCCGGCGGTACGGTTTGGTCGGTCGGCCCGACTATCTGGTGCGAACGCAACTTGCAGGAACGTCAACGCTCATCCCGGTGGAAGTCAAGAGCGCACGCGCGCCCGATTCACCGCACGAGGGCCATATCCTCCAACTCGGCGCCTATTGTCTCCTTGTCGAAGAGCAGACCAAGCAGCGGCCGCCCCACGGTCTGCTGCGCTATGCCGACGCAACCTATAAGATTCCCTTCACGGATGAATTGCGCTATCGCGTCCTGGAGGCAGCCGACGCCATTCGCGCTGCGCGCCGGGCGTCCACCGTCGCACGCAGTCATGAGGAGCCCGCACGATGCGCCGGCTGCGGCTACCGCGCCGCCTGTGGCCAGAGCCTGGTGTGAGGAATGAGGCGTTAGGAGTGAGGGTCGTACCGCCAGTGCACGAGGAGCGTTAGTCATCAATCCGAAATGAAGCAACGCCGAGACCGAAGAGCACAGCCGCCGCACTCAGCAGCACGCCAAGCTCCACGAGGATATCGCTGAAGCCACCGCCATACCATATGAACGCTATGTTATCACACGCAGAATTCACTCGACCGTACCCCGTCGGATCGAGCGACGGAGCAAAATGAAATGCTAACGATCAATCGCACGCGATTTCTGGACAATCTGGCCGAGTTGAGTCAGCTCGGTCGCGTCTCCGCTGAGCATGGCGGCGGATTGGATCGACGCCCCTTTTCACCGGCAGAGCGAGCCGCACGGGGCTACTTCGTTGCGCAGGCCGAAGCGGCTGGACTCGACCTTCAACTCGACGGCGCGGCCAATCTCTCCGCACGACTGCCGTGCAAGCATGCCGGCGCACGCACGTTACTCCTTGGCTCGCACCTGGATACAGTCCCCCACGGCGGCCCTTATGACGGCGCGCTGGGCGTCATGGCCGCGCTGGAAGTCTTGCGCGTGGTCAAAGAACAGAGGCTGGCGCTGCCCTGGCATCTGGAGGCCATCGCCTTTACCGACGAGGAGGGACGGCTGGGCGATCTCACCGGCAGCCAGGCCGTCGCCGGCTTGCACAACGACGCCGCCATCGCCCGTTTTCTCGCTGCAGCCGCCCGCTTTCCCGATGACCTGGCCGTCATGCAGGCCATTGTGCCCGGCGGCCTCACACCGGCAGGCATCCGTGCAGCCCGGCGCGACCCGGCCACGCTGGCGGGCTTCCTGGAACTCCACATCGAGCAGGGTCCCCGCCTGGAGCACGCCGGCGTACCCATCGGCGTGGTCAGCGCCATTGCCGGCCGTCGCGCCCTGCGCATCGTCATCCGCGGTCGAAGCGACCATGCCGGCACCACGCCCATGGACTTACGTGCGGACGCGTTTCAGGCGGCGGCGCGGATTGCTGTAGCGGCTCACGACCGGGTTGTGAAAGACTTTCCCGACGCTGTGTTGACTTGCGGCCACATTGCGGTCAAACCCGGCACGGCCAACGTCGTGGTCAACGAAGCCGAGCTCTGGATCGAGTTTCGTTCCGGCGTAGCCGCTGACTTGGTCGGCATCCGCGACCTGATCGACGAACTCATCGCCCACGCCACCGCTGCGCCGGACCTCCACGCTGACATTCACTACGGCGGCGGCCACGACCCGGTCACGCTCGATCCCATGATGCAGATTGCGCTGCGCACCGCGGCCGCAGACCACGGCTACGCACAGATGACGCTGCCGTCCGGCGCGCTCCACGACGCGCAGATGCTGGCTGCGATCGCGCCCACAGCCATGCTCTTCGTGCCGTCGATTGGCGGGCGCAGCCATAGTCCGCTGGAAGAGACGCTGCCGGATGACCTGGTGGCGGGGGCGAATGTGCTGCTGGGGGCGGTGTTGGTGTTGGGCGGCGTGGATCAATAATCAGGGGACAGTTTCCAGGAAACCATCACGTGCATGGTAACATATCCTCGCAGTTCGAAACTCTTAATCGACGGACTGCCTATTGCATTTCGCCCACATTTTTCAATTCTGAGCACCCCTTTTCCACCATGCCTGAATACACGCCACGCCCGGCCCAACAAGCGATTCTCGAATACGACGGCGGCCCCATGGGCGTCAGCGCGGTGCCGGGCAGCGGCAAGACCTTTACGCTCAGCCTGCTGGCGGGGCAGCTGGTGGAGAAGCTGGCCGCGCAGGGTCGTCTCGACGATCAGGAGGTGCTGGTCGTCACCTTCACCAACAGCGCGGTGGAAAACTTCCGCGGGCGTATCGGAAAATACTTGCGCGAGGAACGGGGGCTGCTGCCCGGCGTGGGCTATCGCGTGCGCACGCTCCATGGTCTGGCCCACGACATCGTGCGTGAACGGCCCGCCCTGGTCGGACTGAGTGAAGACTTCGACATCATCGACGAGCGCACGGCCAACGAGATCAAGCGTGAGGCGGTGATCGCCTACCTGCAGCTCAACCCCGACGCTTTCAGCGCCTTCATTCAACCCGACTATCTGCAAAATTTCCGCCGCATCGAACGGCACGTGCTCACCGACGCCATCGAACTGGCAAACAACTTCATTCGCGTGGCCAAAGAGCTGCGCGTCGAGCCGGCGACGCTGGCCGCCAACCTGGAAAAGCAGAGCGGCACATGGCCGCTGCTCGACTTCGGCGTCCGCATCTATACCGACTACCAGCGCAGCCTCTTCACGCGCGGCGCCGTCGACTTTGACGACCTGATCGTGCTGGCCCTCCAGGCGCTGGACACGGACGAAGGCTTCTTGCATCGGCTTCAGGCGCGCTGGCCCTATGTGCTCGAAGACGAAGCTCAAGACTCGAGCCTGCTCCAGGAGACCATGCTGCGCCTCCTTACCAATGACAACGGCAACTGGGTGCGAGTGGGCGACCCCAACCAGGCCATCAACACGACCTTTACCAGCGCCGACATCCGCTATCTGCGCGACTTTGTGGCCCGCTATCCCGACCAGGCGCGCCCCCTGCCCAACTCGGGCCGCTCTGCCCTGCCCATCATCGACGCGGCCAACCACCTGATCGACTGGTCGCGCACGGCCCACCCGGTGCTGAAAGCGGCCGAAGCCCTGGCTACGCCCCATATTGAACCCACGCCGCCGGACGATCCCCAGCCCAATCCCGAGCCGGGCGATCCGGCCATCTACGTCTTTGAACGGGCCTTGACGCCCGACGAAGAGCTAGACGTCATCATGGCCAGCCTGAAACGCTGGCAGCCGGAACATCTGGATCAGACGGTCGCCGTGCTGGTACCGGAGAACAGTCGCGGTTTCCAGATGGCAGATCGGCTCAAGGAGTTGGGATTGCCATACGACGATACGCTGCTCCGTTCGGACAGCGCAACCAGAGCCGCGGCCCTGGCGCTGGCCACCGTGCTGGCCTATATCACCAAGCCCGAGTCGCCGCGTGATCTGGCCCGTCTATGGAACGACGTCTGGTGGCCCAAGCGGGGCATCCTGCAAGCGCTCAAGCTCTCTGGCAGCACAACCGCAGAAGATGCGCCGCCCGCCTTTGACCTGAGCAAAGTGCCCGAACCGGTCGAGACTTTTGGCCGCGCGCTAGAAAAACTGCGCGAGCCCGAGCGCTACGTCTATCCCGACCGCAGCGATTGGCTCGATACGCTCGGTTGGCTGGACCAGGCGGAACACTTCCGGGAAATCGTGCTGGCGTTTCGGCGCGACCTGCAGGACTGGACCGCGGCCACGATCCTGCCGGTTGATGAGTTGCTCCTCACACTGGGCAACGATCTCTTCAAGGAGCCGGCCGACCTGGCGCTGACCCACCGTCTGGCCGTGCTGCTGGCCAAGCTGGGCGAGGAGAATCCGACCTGGCGGCTGCCGGAACTGGCCGGCGAACTCGATAACATTGCCCAGAACAAGCGACGCATCCTCGGCTTCAGCGAGGACGCGCTGGGCTACAAGCCGAAACCAGGGCAGATCACGATTGCCACCATGCATTCAGCCAAGGGATTGGAGTGGGATCGGGTCTACCTCATGGCGGTCAACGACTACAGTTTTCCGGCAGGCGCGGCCGGCGAAAGCTATCGGGGCGAGCGCTGGTATGTGCGCAACAGCCTCAACCTGGTGGCCGAAGCCGAAGAACAGCTGCGCCAGCTCCACGGCGGCACGCTGGACGAGTTCGTGCCCGGTCAGGCCACAGCCCAGGCCCGGCGCGACGTGGCGGGCGAACGTCTGCGCCTGCTCTATGTGGGCATCACCCGCGCCCAGCGCGAACTGATTCTGACCTATAACACCGGTCGCACCCCCAACAAGAGCCCGAACCAACCTGCGGCAGCCTTTGGCGCGCTGGCAGAGTATGTGCGTGAATTGGCTGCGGGCGGCGCCTAGGATGGACGCACAAGTGGAGTGGTACGAGACGGCGAATTCTCGAACCCCGGTGGCTTATGACTCCGACCTGGCGCGTTCTGGATCTGGGCAGCGGCCACAATCCCCATCCCCGCGCCAACGTCATCGTCGACCGTTACCTGGAGGATACGGAGCAAATCGCAGGGCGTTCCGGACGTGCGGTGGTGCGATCAGCCAACCAGGCGCTTGTCGTGGCCGACGGAAGCGCCCTTCCCTTTGCCGATGCCAGCTTTGATTTCGTCATCTGTTCCCATGTCGTCGAACACGTGACAGAAATTGAGGCGTTCTGTTCTGAACTCAACCGCGTCGGTGTACGTGGCTTTATCGAGACGCCCGGCAAATACGCGGAACGCCTGCGTCACCCCCGCTATCACGTCTGGTTTGTCGGGACGCGCAACGGTGCGCTCGACTTTGCGCCTGCGCCATCCGACCATCCACTGGGCCGTTTCGGTAAACTCTTCTACAGCATATACTTTTATCGGGGCAGACAGTTGGCGAGTGCTGACGTTTACAGCTTTGCCTACGGCGTACCACGTCCCTTCCATTACGGTTTTGTGATCGTCTCACGCGTGCTGCATCGCCTGTGGGAGCGACTCACGCCGCTGACCCATACGCGCCTGCTCTGGGAAAAGCCGCTACGCTGGCAGGTACGCCGTCCGTAGCCGAGGCGTGCAAATCCAACACAGGCAGTAAGTTTCATACATCACCAGGTCAACCCATGTCGCCACGCACGAGCTTTATGCAGGACAGCACGGTCACCCTGGCGACGCGCGCGCTGATTTTTGCCATGACCATGATCACCAGCGTCATCATTTCGCGTCTGCTTGGACCCTCGCAGAAGGGCTCCTATAGCCTGCTGTTGCTAATCCTGAATACGATTAGCCTGCTGCTGATTTTTGGTCTTGGTTCGGCGAACGTTTATTTTGGCGCCCGGTCGCCGGCGGTGCTGCCCGCGCTGGCCGGCAACTCTCTTCTGGCTGCAGCTGTCTTTGGCTGCGCCGGCATTCTGCTCACGGCGCTGATCGTGCAGATTCCAGCGATGGAGACCTATTTGCGCGACAACGGCATTGCGCCAGTCTGGCTGCTTGGCTTCTCCCTCACCCTGCCTTTCTTATTGCTGGCAAATTATTTCCAGGAAATCGTCCGCGCCGGCGGTCACATTGTGGCCTACAACGGTATCGCTCTCATCACTGCGGCCGCCGCGCTGACGGGGGCAACGATTTTCGTCTGGTATCTCGGCTGGGGCCTGACGGGCGCACTGGCAACCTGGCTCTTTGCACGCGCGGCGATGGTTGTCGCCGCGGTGACGCTCACGCTCTGGTCCACCCGTGGCAGACTGCAGTTGGACCGCGCAGTCTTCAACGCATCTTTGCGCTATGGTCTGCAGCTGCATCCTGGGAACATTGCCCAATTTCTCAACTATCGGCTGGACGTGCTGTTGATCGGCTTCTTCTTGGCCCCGCTGCAGGTGGGTCTCTACGTCACCGCCACCAACCTGACCGAGATTATCTGGGAGATTCCCCACTCGATTCGCACCGTACTCCTGCACCGTGTCGCAGCACAAACGGACGTTCACGCCCACGACGAGTTGACGGCGCAGGTGACGCGGGTCACCTTTGCGCTGGTCGGCGTGGTCTGCGTGCTGGTTTCACTCCTTAGCTATCCGATGATTCGCATCTTGTATGGCCAGGCCTATCTGCCCGCAGCGCCGGCGCTGATCTTGCTGATGCCCGGCGTTTGGGCATTGAGCCTGGGCAAGCTCCTGGCGATTCACCTGGCAGGTGTCGGACGACCCAAGGTAGGCACGGCAGCTGCCGTGGCGTCGCTGGCGGCGACGCTGGCGCTTGATCTCTTGCTCATCCCGATCATGGGCATCCTGGGCGCGGCCATTGCTTCGTCCCTCGCCTACATGGTGTCAACAGTGATCATTGTACGCGCCTACACGCTGGCAACCGGGCAATCGCTCGCCGACGTGGCGGTGATGCGCCCGGCGGACTGGCGCACCTTGCGCACGCACCTGCGCGCCTTGCCGCGCCGATCAACGGTCGCCAAATGACCGACTATACGCAGCGCCTGATGCAAAAAGCCAGGGTCGCGCCCACGGTCGCCAGACAGCGCATGGAGCCTGGACTTTACGACCTTTCCGTGCGCCTGCGCTTCTGGATCTCCCCGCGCCACGTTCAGCAGTGGGCGGCCGCGACCAAGCTCTTCTTTGTGCTGGGCATGGGTCGCTCAGGCACGGCATTGCTGGCGCAACTCCTTAACCAGGACCCGCGAGCATACGTTTGCCACGAGCCGGTACGTCGTGATTTTCGTGCCGGTGCGGAGGCCCGGCGTGACGGTCAGCGTGTCGAGCACTACGTCAGTTCTTTTCGCGGCAAGGAGATTTTCTTACGCGCCCGCGCACACGGCAGCCCGATCTATGGCGAAGTGAACAGTGCGCTGCGGCGCCACGTTTATGCCCTGATGACGCTCTTTCCTGGCGCGACCTACCTCCACCTCGTCCGCGACGGCCGGGCGGTCGTGCGCTCCATGATGGTGCGCACCACGCTCACCGCGGCCGACCCCTACACCGCAATGCTGCGGCCGCCGCCGGGAGATCCCTGGCACGACGCCTGGCCGCAGATGGATCGCTTTGCGCGCCTCTGCTGGTATTGGCAAGCGGAAAATGCATTCGTGCGCCGGGCAATTGGCGTCACAATCCGCTTCGAGGATCTGCTGAACGACTATGATTACTTTTGTGCAAGCCTGCTGACGCCGTGCGGCATCCGCATCAGCCATGAGCAATGGGTGGCGGCCGTGGCCAGGCCGCAAAATCAGACCACGCGCCACGCACTCGCCGAACCGGCAGCATGGTCGCGAGCTCAAAAAGCGACCTTTCTCGCTATCTGCGCTAATGAAATGCGCGCCAGCGGGTATCCCATCGATGACTAGATGCTGCTTCGCTGCCCATATCAAGAGATCCGCCAGTCATCCGCCCTATCCGCGCCATCCGCGGCCTATCGTTGGTAACCGCTCTCTGCCATGCGCATCTTAATCGTCGCCCGCGACTACAAGCCGCTGACCGGCGGCATTGCCGAGTATACTCACCAGCTGGCACATCAGCTGCACGCAGCCGGCGATGGTGTGACCGTGCTCGCCCAGACGCGACCGGCCAGCGCCGCACATGATGCCGCCTGCGCCTATGCGGTGAAACGGGTCGACTTCAGCCGGCTGGGCGAGCGTGGACCGCTCGCGCTGCTCCAGCGCCTCCAACTCCTGCAGCGCGCCGTGGAGCGGCTGCAGCCGGAGGTTGTCATTTGCAACGTGCTGGGACGCGAAGCGCAAGCCGTGCGGCTCGTCTGCCGCCGGCATGGTTTGCCCTACGTGATCTTCGCTTATGGCCGCGAGATTGTGCGTTTGCGCTTGCTCACCAAAAATGGCAAGGCTGCACGCTATACGCGGACGATGAATGCCGTATTGCGAGAGGCGACCTGCGTTGTCGCCATCAGCAGCTATACGCAGGCGCAACTGCTTGCGCTCAACGTGGCGCCCGCCGCGATTCATCTTGTGCGTCCCGGCATCGATGCTACGGAGCAGACGCCGCCCGGCACGCTGGCGCGCCTGAACCTGCCGCGAGCATGGAGTACGCAGGCGACACCGGTTATACTCACGCTGGCGCGACTGGTCGAACGCAAGGGGATCGATACGGTGGTGGCGGCGCTGCCCCAGGTCCTGCGCCGATTTCCCACGCTGCTCTACGTGATTGCAGGCGACGGTCCGCTGGCGACGCAGTTGGCAGATCAAGTTCGTATAGCGGGCCTGGGCGAGCATGTCGTGTTAACGGGCAGCGTCACGGAGGCCGAGAAGAGTGCGCTCCTAACGCGCGCAGATCTCTTTGTGATGCCCAATCGTCAGCTAGCTGACGGCGACGTAGAGGGCTTTGGCATCGTCTTTCTGGAAGCAAATCTCTTTGCCAGACCCGTAATTGGCGGCGACTCGGGCGGCGCGCGCGACGCGATTGCCCACGGCGTAAGCGGCCTGCTCGTGGAGCCAGACGCGCCGGATGCGCTGGCCGCCGCCATCATCGCGTTGCTGGAAGCGCCGGAATTGGCCGCCCGATTGGGCCAGCAGGGAGCAGACCGCGCCCAAACGGCGTTTGACTGGTCGAGCAGCGGTGCGGCCTTGCGCGCTTGCCTCCTTGACCTCGTGGCGGACAAACCATGATGGAAGGCAATAGACGATCCGCTCCTGTTCGCTGTATCAGTAGATCTGCCGACGATTCTTAATAAGCCCATGCGCATCGCATTCTTTGCACACTATGCCGGTCAATACGGCGCAAACCGTTCGCTCCTCACCCTGGTCGACGGTCTGCGTGATTACGGCGTGGAACCACTCGTTTTGCTGCCCGCGTCGGGTCCCTTTGCGGCGGAATTGGCGGGCGTCGGCATCGCGTATGAAATTGCGCCCTATGCGCCGTGGATGGTGACCAAGCGACACGTCTGGCACGGACCGGGACAGGCGCGGCGCAATGCGCAAGCACGGCCTGCACTGCGCCAACTGCTTACAGAGCGACAGATTGATCTTGTGCACAGTAACTCTGGCGTGATCGCTATCGGCGCGCAGGTTGCCAGCGACTTGGTACTGCCCCACGTCTGGCATCTGCGTGAGATGCCCCGGGAGGCATTTGGGATGATCTATCTGGGCGGGCGTCAGCGCGCGCATGATGTCATGCAAAGATCGACGGCCTTTATTGCCGTTTCCCATGCGGTGAAGCAGCATGTGCTGCCCGCCAGGCTTCAGCAGCGAGCCACCGTCATCTATAACGGCGTTTTGACGAGGACGGAGATGCAAGAGCTCTATCCGATAGGCGCGGGACGCACGTCCACAGGCAGCGCCGACGCCCCCTTTGTCTTCGCCATGTTGGGCAGCATCAGCCCCAACAAGGGGCAGGCCACGGCGCTACATGCGCTGGCCGCGCTGCCCCCGTCCATCAATGCTGAACTGCGCATTGCCGGCACGGGCGGTCCGCGCTATTTAGCGCGCTTGCAGCGGCTCGCCGATCAATTGGGCCTTGCCGAGCGGGTGCATTTTTGCGGCTTTCTGGCAGAGCCGCAGCGAGCTCTACCGTGCGGCTGATGCGGTGCTCGTCTGCACGGCTTTTGAAGGGATGGGGCGCGTCACGGCCGAGGCCATGGCGCTGGGCGTGGCAGTGATCGGGCTGAATCGCACCGGCACCGCGGAGTTGATCGAGCACGATGTCACCGGCCTGCTCTATGCGGGCGCGCCGCAGCAGCTTGCGCAGCAGATGACACGCCTCGTGGAAGAAGCGGGGTTGGCGGCACGCCTGCGCTATGCGGCTTGGCAGGCGGCGCAGGTACGTTTTACTAATGAACAATATTGCGAGGCCGTGTGGGCCGTTTGCCATGCGGCATGGGAGCAGCACCATGGACGCAGTTGATGGTCCCAAATCGGGAATTCGCAAAACGAACGCGCCGACGCTGTCAATTGTGATCGCGACATGGAACAGCGCCAGTGAAATCACCGATTGCCTACAAGCGCTGCGCATTGCCGACCGTTCGGCCGAGATCTTTGTGGTCGACAACGCCTCGATCGACGCGACCGTCGAACTGGTGCGGACGAACTTCCCGGACGTCATGTTGCTGGAGAACAGAGTCAACGCGGGCTTTGCCCGTGCCAACAATCAGGCGCTGGCGCTGGCGCGCGGCGACAATTTGTTGCTGCTCAACCCCGACACCGTGGTTGAGCCGGACGCACTCCAGCTCCTGTGCGCCTATCTAGCCGATCATCCCCGCGTTGGCGCAGTGGGTCCGCGCCTGATCCGACCAGACGGCACGATCCAGCGATCATGCCTGCGCTACGTCACATTGCCCGCGTTGCTGACCGGTTTTGTTCAGGGCGGTGACTATTTGCCCGCAGATCCGACAGCGCCGGGCAAGGTAGAGGCCCTTTCCGGCGCCGCGCTCATGGTACGGCGTCAGGTCGTGGAAGAGGTGGGCCTGCTGGATGAGGAATTCTTCATGTACGCCGAAGACACGGACTGGTGCTATCGCATGGCCCAAGCCGGTTGGGAACTCCACTATTGTCCAACTGCGACAGTGATCCACATCGGCGGCCAAAGCGCTGGTCAAGTTCCCGTGGAAACCTACGTTCGCCGGCGTATGGCCCAGCTACAATTCATGCAAAAACATGGCGCAGCCGGCCACGCGCACACAGCGAAACAATTCATGCGCCTCAACCTCGCCCTGCGCGCGCGCCGTGCACAGGGCGAGGACAAAGCGTACTATGAACGGGTGCGCACTCGTTTTGAAGAGCAAGTTCGCGGTGATGGTTAATCGCTGTGGCTAACGTCTGTCTTCTTTCCAGCGTCCATCGCGCCCTGGACGGACGCATCTTCTATCGCGAGGCGCGCACGCTGGCCCGGGCTGGCCATGCTGTCACCGTTGTGGCGCTCCATTCGCACGATGAGATCATCGACGGCGTACAGATTCTTGGGCTGGCCGCGCGGCCACGAACGCAACGGCCACTGCTCTGGCGCATGCTGCTCCGGCGCGCCGTGGCCACGCAGGCCGATAGCTTTCACATTCACGACCCCGAACTGCTGGCCATCGTGCCCTGGCTTCGTCAGCAGACGGGACGCCCCGTTATCTACGACGTGCACGAAGCCAACGCTGAATTCGCCGCCATGAAAGCGGCAAGTCTGCTGCGACCGGGGACGGACGATCGGGCGCCGCAGGCGTATAGCGGCTTGATCCAGGGCGTGCGCGACGGCGTGGCTGCGCTGGAGCCGCGGCTGGCTGCCGCTTGCGCAGGCATCATTGCCGCCGATGAACGCATTGCACAGACTTTTGCTGACCTGGCGCGTCCCCAGGCTGTCCTGTACAACTATCCGACGCTGGAATTCGTAGAGGAGGCCGCGCACGGTTACGCCCAATCACCGGCATCTCAAACAGCACCGACCATCTTGCATCTGGGCACCCACACGGCGGCGCGGGGCACGCGATTGATGATCGAAGCCTTTGCCCTCTTTCGGACGGCCATACCATCAGCCACGCTGCTGCTTGTCGGCCCTTTCCACCCACCCGTTTTGGCCGATGAACTCAACGCGCGCGCGCATACCTTGGGCCTAGAAGACGGTCTTGTCCTGGTTGGGCAGGCGCCCTTTGCAGATGTTGGGCGCTACTTGCGAGAAGCAACCGTCGGTTGGATTCCGCTCCAATCTACGCCAAAATACGAGATGAATATCCCGACCAAGCTCTTTGAGTACATGGCCTATGAGCTCCCCATCGTCAGCAGCGATCTGGCGCCAGTGCGCCCCTATCTGGCGGGCGGTGAGTGCGGCCTCCTGGTTGAGTCCGACAACCCGTCGGCCCATGCCGCGGCGCTGCTTGCGCTGGTGCGCAATCCCGCCCAGGCGGCCCAAATGGGGGCTGCCGGCCGTCGTCTGGTGGAAACGCGCTACAATTGGTCCATCATGGAACCCCACCTGATTGCCCTCTACAACCAGCTGCTGGCCCAAGGGTGATGGGTTGAGGTCCGCTTGCGATCCAAGCTCATGAAGCATCCGTCGCTATCTGCCGAATCCGGCAAATCCGCAGCCCATATCAAAATCGAAATGCGCATTCTTTACCTCTCCCAATACTATCCGCCTGAAATCGGTGCCACCCAGACCCGAGCCGCTGAAATGGCTGCGGGACTGGTGCGGGCCGGCCATCAGGTGACCGTGCTGGCCGAAATGCCCAATCATCCCCACGGCGTGATGGCGCCCGAATATCGCGGCCGGCTCATCGCGCGCACACAGGAAGAAGGGGTCGATGTGGTTCGCGTCTGGGTCAAGACGTCACCGGTCAAGCGCTTTCGCACGCGTATGGCCTTTTACCTTAGCTACATGACGATGGCCGCCATGACCGGCCAATGGCTGATTGACGGGCGCTATGACGTCGTATACGCCACGTCGCCGCCCCTCTTTGTCGGCGGGGCCGGGTTGGCGCTGAGCTATGGCAGGCGCACGCCGCTGATATTTGAGGTGCGCGATCTGTGGCCCGAGTCTGCGGTACAGTTGGGCGAACTCGGCAGTCCCCGCGCTGTCGCCTTCGCCACCCGCCTGGAAGAGGCGTGCTATGCGCGCGCGCGCCACGTCATTACGGCTACCGACGGCATCCGCAACCGGCTACTGACGCGCGGGGTGCCGCCCAGCAAAGTCACCACGATCCCCAACGGGGCCAACACCGACCGCTACACGCCCCGACCGGCTGATCCCGACCTGCGTGCCCGGTTGGCTCTGGCCCCCGATCAATTCGTGGCGCTCTACACCGGACTCCACGGCCTGGCCCACGGGCTGGAGACGATACTGTACGCGGCCGATGCGTTGCGCGATCGGCCTGAAATCGTCTTTCTCCTCGTGGGTGACGGGCCGCAGAAGGCCTCTCTGATGGCGCAGGCAGAACAGATGAAGCTGCCCAACGTGCGTTTTTTGGATGCGGTGCCAGAGAGCCAACTGCCAGATATTCTGGCTTTGGGCGACGTAGGACTTGACGTACGACGCCAACTCGCCATCTCCCAGGGGACGCTGCCCGTAAAGATGTTCAGCTACATGGCCTGCGAGCTGCCGGTTGTTCTGGGGATCGAAGGCGAAGCCGCGGACGTCATAACGCAAAGCGGGGCCGGCCTGGTCGTCCCGCCCGAGCATCCGCAGGCGCTGGCCACTGCGATTCTCACGCTCCAGGCGGACCCAGCCCTGCGCCGCGCCATGGGCGTCGCAGGGCGTCGCTTGGTCGTAGAACGTTATGCGCGCGCGGCGCAGGCCGAGGCGCTCGCCGATCTGCTTGCCCGCGTCATTGGCGAGTCGCGGGATGGTTAGTACAATGGCGGAGTTGAGACCAGATCATCCGTAATTCGTGTTCGGTGGCGTGCAGTGCCGCGACACTTGGCCCGGTTACCCACTGGATTGAGATTCTATGTCTATTCGTTTTGGCTTGATCGGGTGCGGGCGCGTAGCGCCCAGACATGCTCAATCGTTGCAGCAATTGCCGGAAACCGAATTGGTCGCGGTGGCCGACGTGAAATCGAGCCGGGCGGATCATTTCGCCCAGGAGTATGACGCAGCACCGCTCTACGATCATCGGGCCCTGCTGGAACGGGACGACATCGACGCGGTGACTATCTGTGTGCCCAGCGGACTCCACGCCCAAGTGGCGCTGGATGCGCTGGATGCGGGCAAGCATGTACTCGTAGAGAAACCCATTGCGCTCAACCTGGCAGACGCCGATCGCATGACAGAAATGGCTGCGACGCGTGGGCGCAAGCTCGGCGTCGTGCTGCAAAACCGCTACAACTCGCCCATGCAGCAGGTTCGCCGTCTGATTGACGAAGGCGGGCTGGGCCAGCTCAACCTGGGCAGCGCAACCGTACGCTGGTATCGCCCTCAGGCTTACTATGAGGATGAGTGGCACGGGACCATTGCCATGGACGGCGGTGCGCTCATGAACCAGAGCATCCACCACATCGACGCCCTCCAGTGGTTCATGGGACCGGTCGCCTCGGTCCAGGCCTACACGACGACACGAGCCCATGAGATGGAAGCCGAGGATGTCGGCGTGGCGATCCTACGGTTTGCCAATGGCGCATTGGGCTCGGTGGAAGGGTCGACCCTGACCTGGCCCCAAAACCTGGAGGGCTCGGTCGCCATTTTCGGCGCGCGTGGTTCGGTCAAAATCGGCGGTACTGCGCTCAATCGCCTCACGCTCTGGAAGGTAGACGGACAATTGGAGAAAGAAGCCGAACTGCTCACCAGCCAACGGGTGGACCCGCCGTCAGTCTATGGCTATAGCCATCGTGAGGTGATCCACGATTTTGCCTGTGCGGTGCGCGATGATCGCCCACCTGACACCACGGGTCCTGAAGCACGCAAATCCTTGGCGCTGGTGCTGGCCATGTACGAATCGGCCCGCACCGGCAAAGAGATCCAACTACGCAACGACAATTGACGATTGACCAAGGTCAATTATCGACTTGCATGATTGGCGAGTAAACACATGAATCGAAGCAAACTTGACGCCTGGTGTATTGGCGTAATCGAAGCGGGTTGGCTGGCAGCGCTGACGTTGGCGCCCCTCTTTTTCAACGTCTTCTCGAGCCGTGTCTTCGAGCCGGACAAGATCAGCTTGATCCGTACGCTGGCGCTGGTCATGCTCGTCGCCTGGGCCGTGCGCTGGGCCAATAGCGGCCGGCTCTGGCTGCCCGCGGCGACTGAAACGGCGCCTGTCCCCGCACCCCGGTACACGCCTTTTCTGATGCCGATCGGCCTGCTGGTCTTCGCCTACCTGATCAGCACAGCCTTTAGCGTTGCACCCTTTGTCAGCTGGTTCGGCTCGTATCAACGCTTGCAGGGAACGTACAGTTTTCTCTCCTATGTGGTCATCGCGTTGGCGATCATGGCCCACCTGCGTCACGCCGAGCAGATCCGGCGCCTGCGTCACGTCATCATCATCACGAGTCTGCCCATCGCCATTTACGGCATTCTCCAGCGCAACGGGCTCGACCCGCTGCCCTGGGGCGGCGACGTGCAGCAACGCGTCACGGCCAATGCGGGTAACGCAATTTTTCTCGCCGCCTATCTGCTCATGGCCTTCTTTTTCACGTTGGAACGGGTCTTTAGCAGCTTTGCCCATCTGCTGCGCCAAGAAGAGGATGAGGAGAGCGCCACGGACGGCCAGGATGTGCCGACCGCGCTGGCCGGCGGCGCCTATCTGTTTGTCCTCATGGTGCAGATCGGCACAATCTTCCTGACCCAGAGCCGCGGTCCGGTCTTGGGCCTGCTGGCCGGGATCTACCTCTTCGTGCTGCTGCTCTTCGGCGCGCTGCGGCCAAAGCGCTACCGGCTCTGGACCGCGAGCTGGGCCGGGCTCGGCGTGCTGGGCGTGATCACGCTGATCATCATGAACACGACGACTGTCTTTAGCGCCGTGGAGAACATCGATTCCCTCGCCCGCCTCAGCGGCCTGCTCGATCTGGAGAGCAACACGGCCCAGGTGCGCGTCAATATCTGGGAAGGCGCGGCCGACATGGTCGCGCCCCATGCGCCCATCGTCCAGCCGGACGGCAGCCCGGACGGCCTCAACATCATCCGCCCGCTGGTGGGCTACGGTCCGGAAACGATGTGGGTGGCGTACAACCCCTTCTACCCGGTGACGCTCGCCCACTACGAGGCACGCAACGCCAGCCCTGACCGATCCCATAATGAGACATGGGACGCGCTCGTCATCACCGGTTGGCTGGGCTTTGCGGCCTACATGTGGCTCTTTATTGCCATCTTCTACTGGTCACTCCGCTGGCTGGGGCTGCTGAACAACCGGCGTGATACGATCCTGCTTGGTACGCTACTCGTCATCTTCAGCGTGCTCTTTGTGACGATCTTCTATTTCTTTGACGGCAGTTGGCGCTTCTTTGGCGTGGCACTGCCGGCAGGTCTGGTGCTTGGTCTCGTCGTCTACATCACGGCCGCGGCCTTTCTCCACGATGACGCCCTGGAAAGCAAGGCCGACTTCCCGCGTCAGGTGCTGATCTTGACGCTGCTGGTGACCATGGTGGCTCACTTTGTGGAGATCCACTTTGGCATCGCCATCGCGGCCACGCGCACCTACTTCTGGGCGCTGACCGGCTTGCTGCTGGTCGTAGGCATGGCCTGGGTCAGACCCGAAGCCTACGCCGTTGCCGATGAAGTGGAGGGCGGCAGCCAGCGCGATGCCCAATCATCACCACCGGTCGCGGTCAAAGGCAAACAGAACAAGCGCATAAACGTCCACGGCGCGCCCCAACCGCGCCTACCGATCACCTCGGTCACCGTGATGACCGATCTGCTCATCTTTCTGACGCTGATCTTCACCTACACGACCAACAGCACTGCAGCCGAGAGCCCGTTTGCGATTCTGCGTATCAGCGTGCTCCATCCTGACATCCTCGACCGGCCGGCGATTCTGCTGCTCCTGGCATTCACATGGCTGGTCGCGGTCACCGTGGGCATGACGACTGAGTCACTCCGCCACCGTCACGCACCGCCGTTCAGTTGGTGGCTGCGCGGTTATGCGGTCCACGCGCTGATCGTGTGGGGCGGGTGGCTGGTCTACGGTCTCTATCAGTCCTGGCGGCTGGTCCCGGGGTTGGCGGGCACGGGGTTGGATGAGCAGCTCAACCTCATCGCCGATCACTTCGCCCACTTCACCTGGCTGGTGGTACTCTGGACGCTTGTCGCGGCCACGGTCTATAGCTGGCGTACGCTGCGCAGTCAGGGGATTGCGTTTGCCAACCGTCTGGTACCGAGCCTCGTCGCGGGCGCCGTCGCGACGGTAGCCGTCCTCTTTATCATCTCCAATGTAAACATTGGTCTGGTGCGGGCCGATGTGATCTACAAGCAGGGTCAGCAATTTGATTCCCAGCGTCAATGGGCCACAAGCATCGAGCTCTATCGTCGCGCGCTGAATGCTCGTCAGACCGAAGATCACTATATGCTCTTTCTGGGTCGAGGCCTGCTGGAGCGAGCCAAAGAAGCGCCGGTGGACGGCCCATCGATTCTGGGTCCTGCGCCCACGCTCGACCAAATCCTGGCCCTGGATCAAACGACAATCGCGCAACTTCCGCAAGAGGATCTGCTGCGCGCCGCTGAGGCGGTGCTGGTACGCGCCCAGACCGTCAACCCGCTCAACACCGACCACACGGCCAACCTGGCGCGCCTCTATCGCACCTGGGCCGAGCTGACGCCTGACGCAGCTGCCCAACAGGCATTGCTTGAGCGCAGCATTGCTATGTATGAGGCGGCCGTGACCCTGAGTCCGAACAACGTCCGTCTCTGGAATGAGAAGGCCAACGCGCACCTAGCCCGCGGCGAGCGTGAGCTCGCCGAAACCATGTATTTGGACAACCTGGCCAAGGACGATCTCTACGACGAAACCTACGTCCTACTGGCCGACATGTACAGCCGCCGCGGCGACAACGATGAAGTCATCGACCTGCTGGAAACGGGTATCGCCAAGCTGGCAGCCAGCCCGGCCCGGCGCATCCGGCCTTCGCAGCAGATGTACAGCTATCTTAGCGTGGCCCAAGCCAGGGCCGGGCGGCTAGATGAAGCCATCGAAACCAACCGCGCAATTCTCGAGCGACAGCCTGGGGACATCGCGGCGCTACGCAACCTGGCGATCCTCCTGCGCGATCAGGGCGATGCTACGGGCGACGCAACCTACTACACGCAAGGACTGGACGCCATCAACCAGGCCCTCGACGCGGTGAACCCAAACCGCACTGGCGACGTTAGCGATCTGCACCGTGTTGCCCTGGAGATCAGTGAACGGCTGGACGACACGGCAGCCATGCGCGGCCACTATCAGGCGCTCTACGAAACGAGCGGCGACGTGAATGCGCTGCGCAATCTGTACAACCTGACAATCGAAGACGCGGACTGGCCCGCCGCGGCCGCAGCCCTCACGGAACTCATTGCGGTAGAACCGGGCGATTTCCGCCACCCGCTGGCCATGGCCCAGGTACTCCAGCAGCTTGGCCAGTCGGATCAAGCGCTCTCCTTTGCCGAGCAGGCTCTGAACCTGGCCCCGGCAGAAGAACAGGCAGCAATCGGCGAGCTGATCGCCGTGTTGAGTCAAGAAGAGTAATTGATGACATCGTACATTCTCATGGCCGCCAGTGCACTCATCTTCGCCATCGGCAGTACGCCGTTGCTGCGGCGCGTGGCGCTGCAAACGGGCGTGATCGACGCGCCGGCTTCGCGCAAGCTCCATGCCAACCCCGTTCCCTTGCTGGGGGGCGCGGCCATCTATCTGGCCTTCATTCTGGCCCTGCTCTTCTTTGGTGACCGGGCCTATATCAACGAGGTGGTGGGCATCTTTGTCGGCGCTACGCTGATGAGCCTCATGGGGCTGGTGGACGACGCCTGGGGACTCGGCTCCTATATCAAGCTGGCGGGCCAATTGCTGGCGGCGGGAATTTTGATCTATAGCGGCGTGCAGGTCCAGCTTTTTGGCAACTGGGTTGACATCGCGCTGACCGTCTTCTGGGTTGTTGCCATTACGAATGCGCTCAATCTGCTGGACAACATGGACGGTCTGTCAGGTGGAATCGCCATGATTGCGGCGGTCTTTTTTACCCTGCTGGCGTCACTCAGTGATCAGTATCTGGTTGGTGCGCTGGCCGCGGCCCTGGCCGGCGCATGCGCCGGCTTTCTCTTTTACAACTGGAATCCGGCCCATGTCTTCATGGGCGATGCCGGCAGCCTCTTTTTGGGCTTTCTGCTCGCTGCCGTGGGCATCAAGCTGCGCTTTCCCGCCAACAGCAACACCATCACCTGGATGATTCCGGTGCTGGTGCTGGCCGTGCCCATCTTTGACACGACGCTCGTCTTTTTCAGCCGCCTGCGTCGGGGCAAGAATCCGTTGACGACGCCCGGCAAGGATCACATCAGCCACCGCTTGGCCAGTATCACGGGCAGCCGTCGCGAAGCGGTGCTGATCTGCTACCTGATCGGCGGCGCCGCAGGACTCACTGCAGTCTTCGTAAGCCAGGCAGTGCTATGGGAGGCGATCGTCCTGGGCGGCATCACCATGGCCGTTGCGTTGGTGAGCTTGTGGTGGCTGGAGTTCCGTTTGCGTCCAGATCCGGCATCAGGGAGCTGAAGACGTCCTAGCCCAGCAATAGGGCGATTAGCGCCGGGTTGTGCTAGCTCACTGAAACACCACTTGCCTCACGGCAATCTGTGGTCAACGATACAGCCGCAAACGAAGGGAAACAGTATAGTATTCTTCTGGACAAAGTCTTGATACCCACTCACTCATTCGCAGATAGATTCCTTCGAGGAGGAGACTCTTGAAAAAGCAAATTACCCCAATCAGATTACCAGCATCCCGACGTTGGACGCTCTTGCTGGCCCTGCTGGCGCTAACCTTGGTGCTGACAGCCTGCGGTGGCGCCGGCGCGCCCGCCGATGACGTTGGAGAAAGCACCGCAACGGAAGCTGTTGCGGAGGGCGACGCCGATGAACCCGCAGCCGAATCAGGAGAAGTCGCACAGGATGCAGCCGGTTCGACCGCGGCAGATGGTGAGCGACCTGTGGCCGCGCTGGACCCGATGGAACGGAACGGCATGTTCAGCGAAGCCCCGGACATGATCATCGATCCGGAGAAATACTATTACGCCACCATCGTCACCGAGCAGGGTGATATCCAACTCCAGCTCTTTGCTGATCGCGCGCCGGCCACGGTCAACAACTTCGTCTATCTTGCCAATCAGGGCTTCTACGACAATACCACCTGGCATCGCGTCCTGGACGGCTTTATGGCCCAGGCCGGCGACCCCACGGGGACGGGTTCAGGCGGGCCCGGCTACCAGTTCGCCGACGAATTCGCCCCCGGCTTGACCTTTGATCGGCCCGGTCTGCTGGCCATGGCCAACGCCGGACCCGGCACCAACGGCAGCCAGTTCTTCATCACCTTTGCGCCGACCGAATGGCTCAATGGGGGTCACACGATCTTCGGCGAGGTCATCGAAGGCAACGAGGTGTTGGGCAACTTGACCCGCCGCGACCCCATGGAGAACCCCGATTCTGACGGAGATCTGATCGAGGCCATCCTGATTGAGGAGCGTGCGGAGAGCATCCTGCCTACGCCCACGCCCCTGCCGCCCACGCCCACGCCCTATGCGCCGACCAGCCTGGAAGGCGACCGTCCGCTGGCCGATCTGAGCGTCGAAGAGCGTGACGCTTATTTTAACACCGCGCCGGAAATGGTTATCGATCCGGCCAAGAGCTACAGCGCGACCATTGCGACCAGCAAGGGTGACCTGGAGGTGGAACTCTTCACCGACGAGGCGCCAATGGCCGTCAACAATTTTGTCGTCTTGTCCAATCTCGGCTTCTATGACGGCCTGCCGCTGATCGTCATTCCAGAGCAGGCCATTCTCTTCGGCGCCCTCAACGAGAGTCAGACCTCCGACGTCGGCTACACCTTTAATCCCGAAGTGGGCATCTCACCCGATCCGCAACGCGGCTCCCTGGCTTATGTGCCGTTGCAGCCGATTCCGAATGAGCCGCCGTCAAGCAGCGGCAGCCAGATTCTCTTTGCACTGATCGATCCGCCGGCAGAAACAGCCCAACTCTATAGCTTCTTTGCTGTCGTGACGGCAGGCGATGAACTGCTGGACGAACTCACGGACGAAGACATAATCGAGTCCATCACCATCACGGAAGAGTAGACGCAACCATGAAGCGGGGCGCTCAGCCGGGTGGCTGAGCGCCCCGCTCTTTTAGCCACAGCGTGCTGATCGATGAGATCGGCGCGCAAGACCAAGCGCTTGATTCTGCATGTCGCAAGCCGAGCGAACTTCCACCGTCGTTACCAGCGAGCCGAATCTAGAGCGACGGCTGGGCATCCTCAAATTGACGCTGAGCATCCTCACCGTCGTGCTCATCACGACGGTGAGTTTCTGGTTGGCCATGAACCCAGAGTGGCTGATCCAACTGGGGAACTGGGGCTATTTGGGCGCTTTTGCCATTAGCCTCGTCGCCAGCGCGACGGTCGTCTTGCCCGCGCCGGGGATCGCACTTGTGGTGGCAATGGGTGCGGCCTACAATCCGTTCCTGCTGGCCATTGCTGCGGGGTGCGGCAGCGCCATCGGCGAGTTAAGCGGCTATCTAGCTGGCGCCGGGGGGCGCGCGCTGGTGACGGAAAAACACGAGCCTTGGCTTCAGCGCATTCACCGTCTGGCCGAGGACTCCCACGCCCCCTTCATCCTCTTCCTGCTGGCTGCGATCCCCTTTCCCTTTTTTGACCTTGCCGGCATTGCCGCGGGCATGATGAGCATGCGTCTTTCGTCATTTCTCGTCGCCGTAGCCTTGGGCAAGAGTCTGAAGTATGCAATCATGATCCTCATTGGCGCCTATCCCCTCCAGCTCCTTCATGGTCTTTTTGGCTAAGATGGCCCCATTCGGAACAAAGCAGCACTTCCTGCCGTCCACACAGTAGCGTTGCGACCGGCAGACCGCTGAAGCACCTCAAGCCAAGCTCAGTAGTTTTTCGCACGCCGAAAGAGCGAATTGAGCGGACCCAGTGACCCTTACATGCATTGCTCCGTGAAGATCAGCCCGATCGGCGTTCCATCATATTGGATGGCTTGATTTCTAGCCGGATTGCAACTCCATCTGAAACAGACTATGATCACGTAAGTCCAGCCACGCAGGGCTGCCGCCATCCTGAGGTAGCGGGCTAGCGGCGTGAGCGGACCGACGGTCGGGGGAGACCTATGCACGCGCAATCATTCATTCGCACACTACTACGCAAGCGGCGCTTACAACATTTGTTGGCGCTCGTACTCATCACTGCCCAATTGATCCCCCTGACGGTCGCGGCTGCGCCAGCGGCGCCGCTCACCCGTACGTATGATCGCGACGAGGTGATCATCGAGCCGCCGGGCCCGCCCGGCACAGGAGGAGGCATGACCATCATCCTTGGCGAAGGCGCCGCGCCGACCGAAACGGTCGACCGGCCCGCGAGCGCAGAGACCACGCCCCTTTCTGCCGCCGAGACCCAGGCCCTTCTGGATCGGCTGCCGCCCTTGCCGGTAGAAGCCGGCGATGCACAAGATTTCCGCCTGCCGCCTTCGACCCTGCCCGCGCCCAGGACGGGCACGGTCGTCACACAGCCCTTCCCGCCTGCCGCGGATGAAGACCTGCCCACTGCGCTGCCCGAGGGACCGCTGGAGGTGCTACGTTATGCGCCGGACGGTGATATCCCCGTAGCGCCCTTTCTGAGCGTCACCTTCAACCAGCCGATGGTTTCCCTAGGCACCTTGGAGCAGCTCGACGCGGCCACGATTCCCGTAGCGCTCACGCCCGAGCTGACGGGCGAATGGCGCTGGATTGGGGACAAGACGCTAACCTTTGACTACACGGGCGATGTCGACCGTTTCCCTAAGGCGACCGAATACACGGCCGAAGTGCCAGCCGGCACCACTTCCATGACGGGCGGCGTTTTGGCCGAAGCAGTGCGCTGGAGCTTCCGCACCCCGGCCCCGCGCGTGATGAATAGCTACCCGGGGCACGGTCCACAGTCACGCGATCCGCTCTTTTTTATCGCCTTCGACCAGCGCATTGAACCGGCTGCCATCCTCGACACGATCCAGGTGACCGCCGCACGCGAAACCTTCGCCACCCGCTTGGCGACAGAGGACGAAGTGGCCGCCGACGAGACGGTTCAGCGCCTGGCCGAGGAAGCGGGGGACGGGCGCTGGCTGGCGTTCCGCACTGAAACCTGGCTGCCTGCCGCCACCACGGTCAACGTGGCAGTCGGCCCCGGCACGCCGTCCGCCGAAGGCCCCTTGACCACTGACGCCGTCCAATCCTACAGCTTTCAGACCTACGCGCCGCTGCGCATCGCCGAGACCTACTGCCAGTATGGCGGCGCCGTAGACTGTCCGCCATTGGCGCCCTTCACCATTCGCTTCAATAACCCGCTGGATAGCGAGACCTTCGATCCGGCATTGGTCACCATCGAGCCAGCCGTCCCGGACCTGATCGTCGAGCAGCTCTACGATTCCATTCGCCTGCGCGGCGCTACCCAGGGTCGCACCGAGTACACCGTCACCATTGCCGGTGCGTTGCGCGACACGTTTGGCCAGAGCCTGGGCGAGGACGCGACTGTCACCTTTCGCACGGGCGATGCCCGCAGTTCGCTGGTAGGCCCAGAGGAGATGCTAATCACCGTCGATCCATCGGCGCCGACGCCGTCATTTGGCGTCTACTCGATCAATTACGACACGCTGCGCGTGCGTGGGTATGCGGTCACGCCCGAAGATTGGCCGGCCTATCAGCTCTATCTGCGCGAGCATCGCTATGCCGAACGGCGTCCGGAACCGCCGGGCGAACTCATCCTCGAAAAGTCCATCACGGTCCAGGCCGAGCGCGATCAGCTGGCCGCCACCGAGATCGACCTTGGCGAAGTGTTGCCTGATGGTTTGGGACAGGTCATCGTTACGGTCGACGTTCCAACCATTCCGGTCATCGGCGAGTTGCTGCGCCGTGACGATCCCTTCGTGGTCACGTGGGTACAGGGCACGCAGATCGGGCTCGATGCGTTTGCCGATGCCGGGCGCCTGATTGCCTGGGCGACCGGTTTGCAGGACGGCGCGCCCCTGGCCGACGTTGACCTCAATCTGCTCAATACCGACGTGCAGGCAACCACCGATGCCCAGGGCACGGCCGCGCTGACGCTGCCGCTCCAACCGGCTCTGCTGCTGGTTGGCCGCCTGGATGATGATCTGGCAATTCTGCCGGCGCAGTCCCACTATTGGGACGACGAGGGCTGGCGCGCGCGACCGCTGCAAGACGAACTGCGCTGGTACGTTATGGATGACCGCCAGGTTTACCGTCCCGGCGAAAGTGTCCACATCAAGGGTTGGCTGCGCCGCATTGAAGCCGGACCAACTGGTGATATCGCGCTGCCCGGTACGGCGATCAACACGGTTACGTATGAGGTCTATGATCCACGTGGCAACGAGTTGGATCGCGGCACGGTCGATCTAAGCGATCTGGCCGGCTTCGATCTGGCCTTCGATCTGCCGGAAGATGCCAATCTCGGCTATGCGTCAATCCAGTTCCGCGCCCAGGGCGCGGGCCAACTCAACGGCGCCGACTATGGTCACAGCCTCCAGATTCAAGAATTCCGCCGGCCTGAGTTCGAAGTTGTGGCCCAAGTTGAGACCGAAGGGCCGCACTTCCTGAGTGATGAGGTCGAGGCGTCGGTCACGGCACGTTACTTCGCCGGCGGCCCACTGCCGGGCGCCGACACGACGTGGGATGTCTCCAGCTCTGCCACCACCTATGCACCGCCCAACTGGCCCGATTACGTCTTCGGCGAGTGGACGCCCTGGTGGTTCTATCGGGAGCCGCGCTTTGACCCCATGATGCCCAACGCCACCGAGACGCAAAGCTTTGCCGGCCGCACCGACGCCGCGGGCAAGCACTACCTGGAAATGACCTTTGCGGAGATGGCGGCGCCCCGGCCGTATCAGGTAACTGCGGCGGCACGCGTCATGGACGTCAATCGCCAAACCTGGGCCTCGTCCACCAATTTACTCGTACATCCGGCCGCAGTCTACGTCGGCGTGCGCAGTCCCAGCACCTTCGTGCAGCAGGGTCAGCCGCTGGAAATCGACGTGATCGTCACCGATGTGGACGGCAATTCGGTCGCCGGCCGTCCGGTCGAGGTGACCGCAACGCGCGTAGTTTGGCAATTTGAGAAGAATGAATGGGTTGAGAAAGAAATTGACCCCCAGAATTGCACGCTGGAGTCAAGCGATGAAGCCCAGCGCTGCACCTTTGCCACGGAAAATGGCGGCGAGTATCGCATCACCGCCGACGTGCGCGACGCCGATGAGCGGCTGAACCGCACCATCTTCACGCGCTGGGTTGCCGGTGGCGAGCAGCCCCCGGTGCGCAACGTGACGCAGGAAGAGGTGCTGCTCATTCCGGACAAGGAGAGCTATGCGCCGGGCGAGACCGCGGAAATTCTCGTACAGTCCCCCTTCACGCCGGCCGAAGGCCTGCTGACCGTCATGCGCAGCGGCATTCTCTACACTGAACGCTTCACAATGAACGAAGCAACCACAACCCTGCGCATCCCGCTAGAGGAAGCCTATATTCCCAATCTGCATCTGCAGGTGGACCTGGTGGGTGCGGCGCCGCGTACGGACGAACAGGGCGCAGTCGTTGCCGGCGCACCGGCCCGACCAGCCTACGCCAAAGGCACGCTGGAATTGACCATCCCGCCGTTGAGTCGCACCCTTGACGTTGCGCTCACACCGGCCGCAACAGAGCTTGCGCCCGGCGCACAGACAACCATCGACGTAGCCGTCACCGATGCTACGGGCGCGGCGGCCGCTGGTGCAGAAGTGGCAGTCGTTGTAGTCGACGAGGCGATTTTGGCCTTGAGCAACTACACGCTGGCCGACCCGGTCGCGCTCTTCTATCAGCCCCGCTCGTCCGACACCCAGAGCGCCTATGGCCGCGACAGCATCGTTCTCGCCGATGCCAGCATGCTGGTCGAGCAGTTGGCGAATGAGGCAGCGATGGGTGGCGCCATGCCCATGGCAGCCATGGCTGCTGCACCGGCGAGCATGGAGCGGGGCGCCGATTCGATGACGGCGGCCATGGACATGGCCGTAATGGAAGAGTCGGCAGCGGCAGAGGGCGCCGGCGGCGAGCCGATTGCCATGCGCAGCGATTTCAACCCGCTGGCGCTCTTTGCCCCCGCGGTCTATACCGACGAAGCCGGTCAGGCAATGGTGGAAGTCACGCTGCCCGACAACTTGACCCGCTATCGCATCATGGCCGTGGTCGTGGCCGAAGAGAAATACTTTGGCTCCGCTGAAGCGAACCTGACGGCGCGGTTGCCGCTCATGGTGCGACCGTCCGCGCCGCGTTTCCTCAACTTCGGCGATCGCATTGAACTGCCCGTCGTGATTCAAAACCAAACGGACGAAGCATTCACGGTTGATCTCGCCGCACGGGGAACGAATCTCCAACTGAGCGATGCGACGGATAGCGAAATCGGCGTGCGCGTCGACGTGCCGGCCAACGATCGCGTGGAAGTGCGGCTCCCGGCGGCAACGGTCAATGCCGGCACAGCACGCCTCCAGTTTGCGGCCACAGCGGGCGACTACGCCGACGCACAGCAGGTGGAGCTGCCGATCTACACACCGGCCACCACCGAAGCCTTCGCCGCTTACGGTACGCTAGATGACGGCACCGTTGTTCAACCCATCGCCCGTCCAGAGGGCGTCTTTCCCCAGTTCGGCGGTCTGGAGATCACGACATCCTCCACCGCATTGCAGGCGCTCACCGACGCCGTGCTCTACCTGAACGCCTATCCGTTCGAGTGTTCCGAGCAGATTGCGTCCCGAGTGATGGGCATTGCCGCGCTGCGCGACGTGCTGAGCGCGTTCCAGGCCGAGGGGCTGCCGACACCGGCCGAACTGGAAGCAGCGGTCAGCCGTGACATCCTCAAGCTGGAAGCGATCCAAAATCCGGACGGCGGCTGGCCGGTGTGGAACCGGGGCGCCGAGTCGATCCCCTTCTACGGCATCCACGTTGCCCATGCCCTGCAACGGGCAGAGGATAAGGGCTTCCGAGTTACCGACGAGGTTCAGAGCCGCGCGCTGGACTATCTCCGCAACATTGAAACGCACTACCCGTACTGGTACAGCGCAGGCACGCGCCACACGCTGAGCGCCTATGCCCTCTACGTGCGCCAACTGATGGGCGATGTGGATGTGGCCAAGGCCCAGCGCATCTATGCGGAAATGCCGCTGGACGAGCAGTCGCTGGACGCGGTGGCATGGCTCTGGCAAGTCTTCATCGGCGACCCCGCGGCCAGCGCTCAACTCGAAGAAATCCGCCGTCATGTCACCAATCGCGCGGTAGAGACGCCGGGCGCAGCCAACTTCATCACCGGCTTCAGCGAGCAGGAGTATCTATTGCTCCAGTCGAACCGGCGGACCGATGCCCTGTTGCTCGACGCAATAATCAACGATGATCCGACGAATGACTTGATCCCCAAAGTGGTCAACGGACTGCTGGCCCATCGCACGGCGGGGCGCTGGAACAACACGCAAGAAAATGTCTTTGTGCTGTTGGCCATGGACAATTACTTCAACACGTTTGAAGCGCAGACGCCCGATTTCGTGGCCCGCATGTGGCTGGGCGAAGATTATGTGGCGGAACACGCCTACCAGGGGCGCAGCGTCGACAGCCAGCTGACGACCGTGCCCATGGACTACCTCCTCGGGGGTGAGGAACTGCAAGATCTGCTCATCGACAAGGATGGGCCCGGGCGGCTCTACTACCGATTAGGCATGCGCTATGCACCCGAAGATCTGGACCTCGACCCACTAGATATGGGCTTCGTCGTCCAGCGTAGCTACGAGGCCGTGGATGATCCCGACGACGTTCAATTGGATGAGGAGGGCGTCTGGCGCATCAAGCCCGGCGCACGGGTGCGCGTACGTATCGAGATGGTCGCACCAACCCGCCGTTACCACGTGGCGCTCACCGATCCGCTGCCGGCCGGCTTTGAGGCCATCAACCCGGCGCTGGCTGTAAGTGAAACGGTTCCTGTGGAAGAAGCACCCGGTGAGCCGACGCCCTATGGCTTCTGGCGTTGGGGTCCGTGGTACGAACATCAGAACCTACGTGATCAACGCGCTGAGGCCTTCTCCACCCTGCTGTGGGAGGGTGTCTACGAGTATAGCTACGTGGCGCGCGCAACCACACCAGGAGACTTTGTTGTGCCCCCGGCCAGTGCCGAAGAGATGTACTCGCCCGAAGTCTTTGGGCGAAGTGGGACGGATCGAGTGGTCATTGAGTAACGAATAGAACGTGGATGGGACAGATGGGCCAGATTGACACCGCTTTTCTTCTTGAACCGTGCCGATCCAGCCCATGCGGTCAGCGCCGGTTGAGCCTGTCGAAACCAAGCGGGTTGACAACGACCTGTCTGGTTTCGACAGGCTCAATCGGCATCGCTACCACTCACCCAATGTCGTTACCTTGAATGATCCCGCCGCATTTGCGTTCCAACGTTTTGCATGTAGCACAGCGCGCTGTACCATACAGGAAGACAGTTGTCCCGAAATACGAGCGCCGCTGATGCATGAGCTTTCCGTCGCCTATAGCCTAATTGAAACCGCCGAGGCCGCCGCGCAAAAAGCGAACGCACAGCGGGTGACGTCGGTTCACCTGCGGCTGGGCGCGATGTCCGGCGTGGTGGAAGATGCCCTGCGCTTCGGCTTTGACGTGGCCGCGCAGGATACGCTGCTGGCAGGGGCGCGGCTCGATATTGAGCATCTTCCCGTCATCATCTACTGCCCCCGGTGCGATGCAGATGTGGAACTGCCCAGCATCCAGCGTTTCCGCTGTCCCGTTTGTGACACACCGGCAGAGCGCATGATCCAGGGGCGCGAGCTAGAACTCACGTCCATCGAGATTGAAGATTGACCGGAGTGAGGAGTACGCCTGTGTCTGTCAACCCACGCATTCTTGAGATCCGTCAGGGCGTTCTGGACAAGAACGACCAGTTAGCGGCCGATTTGCGCGCGCGCTTCCATGTAAGTGGCGTATATGCCATCAATCTCGTCTCCAGTCCCGGCACGGGCAAGACCGCGCTGCTGGAAGCCACCCTGCGCCGCATGACGGAGCGAGGCCTGCGTGTCGCTGCGCTGGTGGGCGACCTAGCCACCCAGAATGACGCCGACCGCCTGGCGCGCAGCGGCGCGCCGGTCCGTCAGATTGAGACGGGCGACATGTGCCATCTTGAAGCAAACATGATCGAGCGCCACCTGGACGATTGGGGCATTGCGCTAGATGAACTGGACTTCCTCTTCATCGAAAATGTCGGCAACCTGGTCTGTCCGTCGGGCTACGATCTGGGCGAAGACCTGCGCGTCGTGCTCCTCTCGGTGACCGAAGGGGAAGACAAGCCGGAAAAGTATCCGGTCCTCTTCCACTCAGCCGACGTCGCCGTCATCACCAAGATCGATCTGGCCGAGGCCGTCGAATTCGACAACGCCCGCGCTCGGGCCAGCATCGAATCCGTCCGCCCCGGTATGGCCATCTTGGAGACGTCGGCCAAACGCGGCACTGGCGTGGACGCATGGATTGACGATCTGCTAGAACGAAGTGCGGCACGCAATGGCGAGTAGCAGGTTGTCAGAAGTCGGACTTCTGACAGAAGTCCGACTTCTCTACGTTCCGCTTCCCGCCAACTACAGCCCATGAAACGCGTGCGCATCACCGTGACCGGGGTGGTCCAGGGGGTCGGGTTTCGCCCCTTTGTCTATGGCCTGGCGACACGGTTGGGGCTGACCGGCTTGGTGGGCAACGACAGCGCCGGCGTCTTTATCGAGATCGAAGGCGACGCTGCAGCGTTGTCTGAATTTGAGCGTGCCCTCGTGGCGGAGCAGCCGCCGCTGGCCCACATCGAAGCAATCACCTCCACCGCGCAGGATGCAACGGGCGCAACCGACTTTGTCATCGTCGCCAGCACGACGCAGGCCGGTGCGGCCACGCTCATCTCGCCCGATCTCTGCATCTGTGACGACTGCCTGCGCGAGCTTTTCGACCCCAACGACCGACGCTATCACTACCCCTTCATCAACTGCACCAACTGCGGCCCCCGCTTCACGATCACCCGAGACATCCCCTACGACCGTCCCCTGACGACCATGGCGCGCCTTCGTCATGTGTCCAGCCTGCCAGCAAGAGTACGACGATCCGTTGAACCGGCGCTTTCATGCACAGCCGAATGCGTGCCCGGTTTGCGGGCCGCAAGTGAGTTTGGAGCGCGAAGCGCGGAGCGGGGAGTGGGGAATGGAGAGCGAGTGGGTCGAGGAGGCGGTTGGGGCGGCGCGTGGCCGCGCTGGCGGATGGGCAGATCGTTGCGGTGAAGGGGTTGGGCGGCTTTCACCTGGCCTGCGATGCTACCGATGACGCTGCCGTGGCGCAACTGCGCGAACGTAAAGGCCGCATCGACAAGCCCTTTGCCGTCATGGCCGCCGACCTGGAAACAGTCGCCCAAATTGCACAGCTTGACGACGCCGAGCCGGCGTCTGCTGACCAGCCGCCGAGCGTCCCATCGTCCTCCTGCGCAAACGGGCCGACAGCCCCCTCTCCGATCTCGTCGCGCCCGGCAACGGCACCATCGGCGTGATGCTGCCCTATACACCGTTGCATAGCCTGTTAACGCGAGGCGCGGAGCACGGAGCGCGGAATGATGATCGTGAAGATTCCGCACTCCGCGCCCCGCGCCCCGCGCTCGTCATGACTTCCGGCAACTATTCCGCCGAGCCCATCGTCACGGACAATGATGAGGCGCTGGCGCGGTTGGCGGGAGTTGGCCGATGGATTTCTGCTGCACGATCGGGAGATCTATGTCCCGTGCGATGATTCAGTGGTGCGGCTCTTTGCGGGCCAGGAGTTGCCGGTACGGCGCTCTCGGGGCTATGCGCCCTTCCCGGTGAGCGCTGCCCTTTGCGAGCCGGCCCATCCTGGCCGTGGGCGGTGAACTGAAGGCGACCTTCTGCCTGACTCGCGACCGCCATGCCTTCATGAGCCAGCACATCGGCGACATGGAAAATCTGGAGACGCTGGAGACCTTCGACCACGCGGTCGATCACATGCAGCGCCTTTTCCGCATTGAGCCGGAGACTCATTGCCTGCGACTCCATCCGGCCTATCTTTCGACCCGCTGGGCGCACGAAGCATGCAAACGAACGCCCGGTCGTACCAAGTTCAGCACCACCATGCGCACATCGCCGCGGTCATGGCCGAGCATGGGCTGGACGGCAGCGCAGCCCGTGCATCGGCTTCACCTTCGACGGCACAGGCTACGGCAGCGACGGCGCGATCTGGGGCGGCGAGGCGTTGATCGCCGATTATCACGGCTTCGAGCGGGCCGGCCATCTTGCCTACGTGCCCTTGCCTGGCGGCGATGCCGCAATCAAACGTCCCTATCGCACCGCGCTGGCCCACCTTCACGCGGCCGGCGTGGTCTGGGATGAGCGACTGCCGCCCGTGGCAGCCTGCCCCGCAGATCGAGCGCAACGTCATCCTGCGCCAGCTCGAAACCGGCCTCAACGCACCGCTGACCAGCAGCATGGGCCGTCTCTTCGACGCTGTGGCCGCGCTGGCCGGCATCCGCCAGACGGTGACCTATGAGGCGCAGGCGGCCATCGAAATGGAAAGGGTTGGGGAGCGCGGAGCGGGGAGCGGGGAACGCGAAATGAATGACGAGGCTATTGATAGACGATACGCGTTTCGTCTCACGAAGACGGACGGGAAAATCGTCTTTGATGCAGGCGGACTCATTGAAGCTGCGGCCAACGATGTCATGAGCGGAGTGCCCGCAGCAATGATTGCAGGGCGCTTTCACGAGGCAGTGGCCGATCTCTGACCTGGACGTGAGTCTGCGTCTACGCGAGCGGCACAGACCTGGACACGGTTGCGCTTCGGGCGGCGTCTTTCAGAACGTACTGCTGCTGGGTCTGACGGTCGAGCGCTTGCGGCGGGCCGGGTTTGAGGTGCTCTGGCACCAGCGCGTGCCGCCCAATGACGGCGGCTTGGCCCTGGGGCAGGCGGCGATCGCCCACCATGTCGGGCAGGCGTCTTAGCTGCGGGATTCCGATCTAGCGCTAATGGGGCGCTGAAGCATCCCGGATAGGAAGAAGAAAACGAATTCTCCCCGCTAAATCCCTGCCGATCCGCCGTATCCGCGCTAATCCGTAGCCCATCAACCTAGTCCAAATCCTAGCCATTTGGCCGTTGACACGCGTTTTCCGGTGTGCTATCACTAAGCAATCAGTTAGCTTGCTCTTGTTGCAATGAATGGATAATCAATCATGTGTTTAGGCGTTCCCGGTCAAGTGACCGAAAACTATGAAGCTCAGGGCATTCCCATGGGCAAGGTCGACTTTGGCGGCATTACCAAAGAGGTCTGTCTGGCCTATGTACCCGAGATTGAGGTAGGTCGACTATACGATCGTCCATGTCGGCTTCGCCATCACCGAGTTGGACGAAGCGTCCGCACAGGAAACCCTCAAACTCTTCGAGGAGATGGGCGTGCTGGAAGAGGAGCTGAACGTCGACCCCGAAGCGGCCGGCGCAGCGGACTGAGTCGCTCATGAAATATCTGGACGAATTCCGCGATCCCGAACTGGCGCGGCGGCTCTTTGACGACATCGCCCGCATCACCACCCGGCCGTGGGCCATCATGGAAGTCTGCGGCGGGCAGACCCACTCCATCATCCGCAACGGCATCGACCAACTGCTCCCCGACGGAAATCGAGCTGATCCACGGGCCAGGCTGCCCCGTCTGCGTGACGCCGCTGGAGATGATCGACAAGGCGCTGGCCATTGCCGCCGAGCCGGGCGTGATCTTCTGCTCCTTTGGCGACATGCTGCGCGTGCCGGGCAGCGGCCAGGATCTCTTCGGCGTCAAGAGCGAGGGCGGCGATGTGCGCATCGTCTACTCGCCGCTGGATGCGGTGAAGCTCGCCCAGGAAAATCCCGAACGCCAGGTCGTCTTCTTTGGCATCGGCTTCGAGACCACTGCACCGGCCAATGCCATGGCCGTCTTTCAGGCCAAACAGCTCGGGCTGACCAATTTCTCCATGCTTGTCTCGCACGTGTTGGTCCCGCCTGCCATCAGTGCCATCATGAGTTCGCCCGCCAATCGGGTCCAGGCCTTCTTGGCCGCGGGCCACGTTTGCAGCGTCATGGGCTACTGGGAATATGAGCCGCTTGTCGAGCAATTCAACGTCCCCATCGTCGTCACGGGCTTTGAGCCACTAGACCTGCTGGAGGGCGTTGCGCCGGGTCGTCATTCAGCTTGAAGAGGGGCGGAGCGACCTGGAGAATGCCTATACCCGGGCAACCAATTTTCGCGGCAACGTGCCGGCGCAGAAGATGCTGGCCGATGTCTTCACGGTCACCGATCGCACCTGGCGCGGCATCGGCGAGATTCCACAGAGCGGCTGGCGCTTGAGCGACGCGTATCGTGATTTCGACGCGGAAATCCGCTTTGCTGTCGGCGACATCCATACCGAAGAATCGCCCCTCTGCCGCAGTGGTGAGGTGTTGCAGGGCTTACTCAAGCCGAACCAGTGCCCGGCCTTTGGCAAAGAGTGCACGCCGCGCACGCCGCTGGGCGCGACCATGGTGTCAAACGAAGGCGCCTGTGCGGCCTATTATCAATATGGGCGCTTTGTCACCAACTAATTGTTGTCACCAATTAAAAAATGAGACCGGCAGATCTGCCGGTCTCATTTGGTTACAACCTGTTACAGAAAATCAGTCGTGAATCGACTAGATCTTCTTCACGTTCGAGGCATTCGGACCCTTGGGGCCCTGCTCGATCGAGAATTCGACGCGGTCGCCGTCAGCCAGGCTGCGGTAGCCATCGGCCACGATCGAAGAGTGGTGAACGAACACGTCCTTGCCGCCCTCATACTCGATGAAGCCGAAACCCTTCTGATCGTTGAACCACTTAACGGTACCGGTAACTCTTTCGTCACTCATTGTTGGAAAACTCCTCGTTTTCGATATACTGCTAAAAATGTGTCGCAACAAAACGTCGGTGCTTCCTACATACAAGTGAGAAAGACGTCGCCATGGCAACTATCTCCCGGTGACATCGCATCTTCTTTGGTTCAGAATCTTCAACATTTTGCTGTTTTACAGTACTGCCACTTACCCAGATTGTCAAATTGGGTGCAGCGTGGCAAAAATCCCAACAATGGCACGCTCACCCAGAAAGCCGGTATTTCCGATGACAGACGACCTCAATCTCAACGGCTGGGCCTGCCCAGTGCCCCTGCGCGATCATCCCAACGTCATTATGGGCCATGGCGGAGGCGGCAAGCTGTCGGCAGAACTGGTGGAGCATCTCTTTCTGCCAGCTTTTACCAATCCGACCCTGGCCACCCTGGGCGATTCGGCTCAACTAGACATCAACGGCATGCGCCTGGCCTTTTCGACCGACTCATACGTCGTGCGTCCCCTCTTCTTTCCCGGTGGCAACATCGGCGAACTGGCCGTCAACGGTACGGTCAACGACATCGCCATGAGCGGCGCGCAGCCGCTCTTCCTCAGCGCCGGCTTCATCCTCGAAGAGGGCATGCCGCTGGAACAGCTCGGCGTCATTGCCGAGTCCATGGGCGAGGCCGCACGCGCAGCAGGCGTCAAGCTGGTGACGGGCGACACCAAGGTGGTCGACAAAGGCCACGGCGACGGCGTTTTCATCAACACCAGCGGTTTCGGCCTCATCCCGCCCGGCGTGGAGATCAGCGCAGAGCGGGCGCGACCGGATGACGTCATCATCGTCTCCGGCGTACTGGGCGTTCATGGCATCGCCATTATGAGCGTGCGCGAAGGGCTGGAGTTCGGGACGGTCATCGAGAGCGATACCGCGCCCCTTAACGGCCTGGTTACGGCGATGTTGGCCGCCTCCTCCAACATTCACACGTTGCGTGACCTGACCCGCGGCGGATTGGCCTCTTCCCTCAACGAGATCGCCCAGAGCGCTCGGGTCGGAATCGCCTACGACGAACGCGCCCTGCCTGTGCCGCCGGACGTGCAGGCGGCCTGCGAAATCCTGGGCATGGATCCAGTCTACATCGCCAACGAGGGCAAACTGGTGGCCTTTGTGGCGCCGGCCGACGCCGATGCGGTCCTGGCTGCGATGCAGGCCCATCCGCTGGGCGCGGCCGCGTGCATCATCGGTCAGGTGACGACAGAGCACCCCGGCGTGGTCGTGGCGCGAACCGGCATCGGCGGCTCGCGTGTGGTGGACATGCAAGTGGGCGAACAGCTGCCGCGCATCTGTTGAGTACATCATTGTTGGCGCCGCAAGCATCAAACCGCTATGCCAGGCTCTTTCAGCAAAATGATCGCAAAATCTCCTACCACGTTGAAGCCGATCGCGCGATATGCGCCGTCGGCGGCGCGGTTGGCAACACTCGTAAACAGGATTGCATGCGCCGCACCGTCAGTGCGTGCGTCTCGCAGTGATTGCGCGACCGCGACCTTGGCATAGCCTTTGCGTCGGTGATCCGGCGGCGTATAAACGCCGCCCACCTGCACCGCCTCTTGGATGCGGGCATTCAAGGCCGTCATGGCCACCCGCTCACCGTTCCGTTCCGCCACCCAACAGTCGCCTGCTGCAATCTGTCGTTCGATACTTTGGCGGCTCTGCTCTCGGGTTGCAGGCGTGTCAGCTGCGCCCAGCGCTTCGATCGAATAGTCAGCACGCCAGGCTGCTAGCAGGTCCGTATCGTCTGCCTTGGCGCGGCGTACCTGCACGGCGCCTTCTGCCAGTGCAGGCGGCACGACGAGCGCGTCCAAGGCCAGCGTATAGAGCTGTTCGCGTTCGGCCAGATGGATGGCGTCCGGGGAAATGTTCAAGTCATCCAGGATGGCAAAGCATTGCTCGCCCGGCCCGACCATGCCTTTTAGTGGCCGTCCGGACTGCTCGACTGCCAAGCGCCACAGCGCATCAAGGTGCTGCGGCGGGCTTTGGGGAATGATGTTGCCGTTCCAGAAATGGGCGACGACGCCGAGAAGCTGATTGTCTTCGAATGCGCCGGCATAGGTACCATGTGCGCGTTCGCCGCCGTCGATCAAACCGGACTGGCGCATGTTGCTCAGCAAGAACATGGACGACTCCAACTGCGGCAGCAAGAACGATTCTAGCGCGGCTTCTTCACCCGGTTGGAGAATGCGGTAGGTTACGGACATATTTGTCTCTCCTGAGTAGACAGCCTGCTATTGTCGGTAGAATACGCGTATTGTGAGGCGAACGGCTCGCGCTCTACCCCT
This sequence comes from uncultured Chloroflexia bacterium, assembly GCA_963749845.1. GTDB lineage: Bacteria > Chloroflexota > Anaerolineae > Caldilineales > Caldilineaceae > JAGRCP01. Next base: position 373,071 of record CAVVOJ010000001.1, read on the forward strand.
CTCACCCCCACCCGATTAGTGAGCACGCCTCGTGCGAACGAGTCGTATGGACGCACGGTCCAGGTCACGGACCAACGTGGACGAGAGTCACACTCGAAACGGCGACCGCCGCCACGGGACGTGCGAGCTGAGCGAGGTGATTGGTACTCTAATGCGCCTGCATAAATCAGGCCAGGTCCCGCCGGCCAAAGATCAGGCAGGCGAGCGTGACGCCGCCCATCACCCAGCCGCCCATCACCGCCAAGCCGCCCGCGGGCAGCGCGCCGGCAGCGAGAATTTCCTGCGGGAAATAGTGATGCCACGGGTTGAGCCAGGCCAACGGTGAATTGTAGACCGCCGGGATCACGTCGAGCACAAAGGAGACCAGCGTCCAGGCCGTGCCGAGGCCGCCCGCCAACGCGGTGCTGCCAGTTGCCGATGAGATGACCAGCGCGCCCGCGCCCAACGCCGCGAAGAGTGCCCACGCCATCACGGCGACTAACAAATAGCGGGCCAGCGGGAGCGATACGTCCAGCGTCGTCACGGCGCCCAGCGCCATGCCGGCCCAAGCGACCAAAACAATGATGGCGGCACCGACGATCATTTCGCCGGCCTTGCCCACTACCAGTGACCAGCGCGCGACGGGGCGACTCAAGATGAGATAGACAGCTCCGCTCTCCACCTGCCCAGCCAGTGCGTCGGTGGCGCGTGAGACGACGAAAGCCGCGCCCAGTCCCAGAAAAAGCGGATGAAACCAGCTAAAGGCCAGGTAGTCGAGCAAGCCAAAGCCAGCCTGCAAGTTGGGCGCCAATTTGAGCAACTGACGCAATCCGTCAGGAAATGTGCTCACTACGCTGTTAATCGTATCGAGGCCACCCACAGCGGGAAAGCTGGCCGCAACCAGCCACTGAAAAAAGCCCGCGGCGGCCGCAAAGGCCGCCAGCGAGACCCGCTTGCGTCGGAGCGTCGCCCATCCGATGAGCCAGGCCGCACGTACATTACCCATCTGCCCGTTGCTCCGACCGATAAAAGTCGAGGAAGACATCCTCCAAGGATGGCGGCTCGATGATCACGTCCTCTACCGGCAGCGCGGCCAGTGCAGTCAGGAGAGCTGAGAGATCTCCGGCGTAGAAGCGCCACCCGCGATCAAGCTGGCGGAGGTCGCTAACGGCCGGAAGCTGGGAGAGATGGGCCGCGGCATCGGGAACCTCATTGGGGCGAAGCAGAAGCGTCACGCGGCGCCGCGCACGGCCGCGCAGCGCTTCGATGCGATCGACCGCGGCCAGGCGACCGCCACGGATCAACGCAACCCGGTCGCAATGTGCTTCCACTTCCGAGAGCACGTGTGAAGAGAAAAAGATGGTTGCACCGCGCGCTTTGGCTGCGCGGAGTGTCACAAAGAGTGCACGCTTCGTCAGCGGGTCAAGCCCTTCCGTCGGCTCGTCCAGTACGATCAAGTCAGGGCGGTGCTGCAAGCCCTGGACGATATTGATCTTCTGGCGCGTGCCGCGCGACAGGCGCTTGACCGGCCGGCGCAGATCACCGGGCGCCAACTCCAGCGCGGCCACCAGCGCCGCGCGATCGATGGGCGGCTGGCCCTGCAGGCGCGCCAGCTCATCCAGCAGCCAGTTGCCCGTAGCGTCGGGTTCCAAGCCGGCTACATCGGGAACGAAGCCCAGCCGCTGCCGGGCCGTGCGCGCCTGGGCGGGATCGGCCATGTCACAATCCAGCAACCGTACGCTGCCGGCGTCTGGCCGCAAGAAGCCCATGAGCAGGCGAATCGTCGTCGTTTTGCCCTGCTCCGTTGGGGCCCAGGAAGCCAAGCATCTCACCCGGCACGGCGGCCAGCGTAAGGCCGGCCACGGCCATGTGCTGGCCATAGCGCTTGGTGACACTGTTTAGGCTGAGGGCGGGCTGCATGGCAAATCGATTCGAAACGTTGTGCCAAAATCCACGGTACTGGCCACGCTGATTTTACCGCCCTGAGCTTCCACCAGTGACTTGGCGATGGGCAAGCCAAGGCCCGATTCGCCATCGCTCACGCGCGCGGCGTCGCCGCGATAGAAGCGTTCAAAGACATAGGGCAGATCGTCAGGGGCAATGCCTTCGCCCGTATCAGCGATGGTCATCACGATGGTTTGCGCCTCCTGCTTTGCGGCGAGGGTGACAGAGCCGCGGGCGGGCGTGTGGCGCAGGGCGTTGCTGACCAGATTGCCCAGCACCTGCGCCATGCGCTCTGAATCCGCTTGAATCAGGCAGAGGTCATCCGGGGCGTCGACGATGAGTTCAATCTCTGCTCCTTGGGCACGGATTGCGTGGGTCGCCGCCGTTCGTGTGAGGGCGTCACGGGGCGCAACAGGCTGCAGGTCCAGCGAAAGCTCGCCGGCATCGGCCAGCGAGAGAACGCGCAGGTCATCGATCAAGCGGTTTAGGTGCTGCGCCTCGCTGTGGATCACGTCATACATTTCCGGCGAAGCCTGGAGTTTGCCGTCACTCAAGGCTTCGGCATAGCCCAAGATGACGCTTAGCGGCGTACGCAAATCGTGGGCGATGTCGGCCGTCATCTGGCGACGGAGTCGAGTCGCCTCTGCAAGGTCGCTGCTCATATTGTTGAAGGAGCCGGCCAGCACGCTCAACTCGTCTCGCCCGCGCACGGGAACCTGTAGGCCCAACTCGCCGGCAGCCAGGTCGCGGGTGGCGGCGGTCAATTCACGCAACGGGCGCGTGATCGTGCGCGCCAATCCGATGCCAACGACCAGCGCGACCAAGATTGCGAAGAGGGCACTCAACACGACGGCGCGACGCACATTGGCGCGGAATGCTTCCTCGGCGGCCTGGTTGGTGCGGTGGAAATCTGGTGCGTCGAGGAGCAGATAGCCGACAATCTCACCGTCGACAACGATCGCTTCGGCCACTTCAGGACGCGGGGGACGGCCATTGTCCGCGCGCGGCGGGCGACCGGCGAGATAGCGCCCCTCACTGTCCAGCAGCGTTCCCAGCACCATCGTGCGCGCTGCATCCCGGGAGAGCTGACCGCGCAGGCGCTCATCCAAGCCGGTCCAGTCGCCGGTCGCCATGTAGACGTCCTGCAATTCGCTAATCAAGCGCGTTCGCTCTTGCAGAGCCAGAAATTGATCAAACTCCCTGCCGGTGCGCTGGCCAACGAAAAATGCCACCAGCAACGCGCCGATGAGGCCAACGATGAGGAATGCCAGGGTGAGCTTGAGGGTGAGTGAACGCATGGGAAGTAAGTGGGTCTCACGACTCCATCAAGCGATAGCCGATGCCGTAGACCGTCTCAATGTAGCGGGGGGTGCGGCTGTCTGGCTCGATTTTGCTACGCAGGTTGCGGATATGAACGTCAATGGTGCGCTCATATCCTTCATAGGCGTCGCCCTGGAGGCGGTCGAGCAATTCGGTTCGTGTGAAAACGCGACCAGGATGGCGCAAGAAGAGCGCCAGCAGGTCAAACTCGGATGGGGTCAGGGCCACGACAGAGTCGTTGACCGTGACCTGGCGGCGCGACTCGTCCAGGGTGATGTCGGCGACACGCAGCAGGCGCTGCCCGTCACTGGGCTGTTTCTCCAGGCGTCGCAGCACCGCTCGCACCCGGGCGGTCAATTCGCGCAGGCTAAAGGGTTTGGTCACATAGTCATCGGCGCCCAGCTCCAGCCCCAGGACTTTGTCACTCTCCTCGAGCTTGGCCGTAAGCAAAATGATAGGCGTATCCGCCTCTTTGGCATGCGCGCGCATGAAGTCATAGCCGCCCATATTGGGCATCATCAGGTCGAGGATGATTAGGTCGGGCCTTGTTTGACGGGATACGAAGAGCGCCTCTTGGCCGTCAGCGGCCTCGACAACATCGAACCCCTCCTGGCTCAGATATTGATCCAGCAACGTACGGATTTCACGCTTGTCATCCACTACCAGAATCGTTTTGGCCATGCTTGAATGATCCTCGCATCCGGCTTGCCGCGCGCAAGCAACGATGCGCCCATGATACCACCGATCGAAACAAAGGGGATAGAACAAGGTTAGAATGCCGCCCCGTACGATCCCCCAAAACGGTCAACACTGGTTGAGCCCATCGAAACCAGGCGGACCCTACAGACCCACTCCTTGGTTTCAACAAACTCAACCAGCGCCACCAGTCATTCATCTAGTGCTCTGTTTACATTTCGAGAACCACCGACTTTACGCCTTCAATGTCCCCGGCACGGGCGCCCACAAGTCTGCAGATCGGATATTCTGCCGCCCGTGCCGGGGACGTTACGACCAAATGTCAACGGGGCCTCGCTCGGCTTCGAATCAGTCGGCAGACTACTTGCCCCGAGCACCGCGATGATCACCCCGTCCGCCTGGACCACTCCGTTCAGCCAGCAGGTCAGCCTGCTCCTGGGTGATGACACCGTCGGCCACAGCCTGGGCCACAGCGGCTTCAGTCGCTTCCTGCATGCTGGCGTGCAGTTCGTCACGGTCTACGGAGGCCATCAGGTCACGCAGGGAGCCATCCTCACGGGCGGCGGTTAGCTCATCGACCGTGATGCCCAGCGCGCCGGCCAGGATTGCGTCCCGATCGACATATTCGCGCAGGGCTTGGCCTGCCGTCATCAGGTCGGCTTGCTCCTGGCTGATGCGCCCGTCGGCGAGCGCCTCGGCCAGCGCCTGCTCACGTGCTGCCTCCTGCGCGGCCTGCAATTCTTCTACCGAGATCCCCAACTGCTCAGCCAGTTCCACACCGCGATCTCCGCGTTCTCCGCCGGCAAAGCCGTGGGGTCCGCCGTGGCGGCCCATCTCTCCCTCTTCCATCCCCCCCGGTCCACGCCATTCGGTGGTCGGGGCAGTCGGCGCAGCGTCATCGCTCTGGGCGAAGGCCGGCGTTGCGGCAATCGTCAATCCGGCAGCCAGCGTGAGTGCAGCCAAGCTGCCTGCGGCAATGCCCTGTAGCCAATTCTTCATATCCATTTGTCAAATCTCCTTACAAGCACTGTGACTTGTTGGAACGGCTTCGCCGCGGTGAGAGCCGGGTCGAAACCGCTCGTCGTTGATGCTGATCGCCGATCGATCAGCTTGTCCACACTTTACGGCGCAACTATTTAGAAACTGTGAAGAAGTCATTGGTAACTTGTTGGGATTGGCGCCACGCAGATTACAATGGAAGGAAGAATTGACAGCGAGTGCGCGTTGCTCGCCCGGCACGCTCAAGGAGGAAGTGCCATGTTTGGCAAGTTGTTTGGACGGAAGCAGGCAGCGCCCGCGCTGAAAGCGCCGCGACTCGATTTGGGTCCGATTTGGGGCGAACCATTGACGCCCTTTGCCGATTATTTCAACATCCACTTCCATGCGTTGGGGCTGGCGGCAACGATCCGCGCGCTGGAGACGAACTATATGCCCCTGGCCGTAACCGGGCCCAGCATTGTCGCGGCCGAGCAGGGCGACTGGACGACAGCCTACTTCGCGCCCGAACTGATGGCGCGGGTCGGCTTCAACAAGCTGGCCAGTCAAATTGCGGCTGAGCATGACGCTTGGGTCATCGGCTATCGCGTCTATGCCGACGTGGGGCTGGACGTTCATTACTTTCAGGGCGAGGAGCACGTAGCAGGGCTGACCATGGCCGACGACGAAGTGGAGATCGAGCCGGCGACGCCCGCCATCTTCGCGGAACTAGGCAACGTCAGCGCTATTATCCCCCGGGCGCCCGAGGTCCATCCGCTGGACTGCCACTTTGCCCTCCTGGCCGCACTGGGCGTCCACGATGCGGCGCTGACCTGGCCCGACGCGCAGGCGCGCTGCGTCAATGGCACGCTCGGACTGGCGGAGCGACTTGATGCGGTGTGACAAAAGACGAATGGGTAATCGAAAATGGATAATGATGAATGAGTATTTTGGTCGAGTACACCCATTGATCATTCTCATTTGGCCGTTGTCAATTAACCATCGCAGCCTGGCCCAGCCCACACATGGGCATGCCAGCGGGGTCATTCCTGGGATCAAGCATCCCGTTCCATCGCCTTTGTGATAAACTGAACAGACCAAACCGCAAACCTAAAGAGATCGTAACAGGCCCCATGCGTTGGGCGATCGGTCTCTCATTTTCATGAATGAAGAGGCGAAACGTGAGCAAGTCAAAATTTGTTTGGAGTGATCCATTCTTATTGGACGAGCAGCTCTCGGCAGAAGAACGCATGGTGCGCGATGCGGCCAATGCCTACTGCCAGGAGCAGCTCATGCCCCGGGTGCTCGAAGCCAACCGGGACGAAACCTTTGACCGTGCCATCTTTTACGAGATGGGCGAGCTGGGCATGCTCGGCTCCACCATTCCGGAGGAATATGGCGCGGCCGGGCTGAACGCTGTCTGCTACGGCCTGATTGCGCGCGAGGTCGAGCGCGTCGACTCTGGCTATCGTAGCGCCATGAGCGTACAGAGTTCACTGGTCATGTATCCGATCTACGCCTATGGCACCGAAGCCCAGCGCCAAGCATTCCTGCCCAAACTGGCCAGTGGCGAACTGGTAGGCTGCTTTGGGCTGACCGAGCCCAATCACGGCAGCGATCCGGGCAGCATGGAAAGCCGGGCAACCAAGACTGAGGGTGGCTGGATTCTCCACGGCAACAAGATGTGGATCACCAACTCGCCCATTGCCGATGTCTTCATCGTCTGGGCCAAGGCCTATGGCGAAGGCGAGAACGAAGCCGGCGCCAAGGAGGGCGACATCCGCGGCTTCATCCTTACAAAAGGAGATGGAGGGGTTGTCGCGCGCCCAAGACCGAGGGCAAGTTCAGCCTGCGCGCCAGCGTCACCGGCGAAATCGTCATGAACGAGGTCTTTGTGCCCGACGACAATCTGCTGCCCAACGTCAAGGGTCTCGCCGGACCCTTTGGCTGCCTGAACAAGGCGCGCTATGGTATCTCCTGGGGGACGATGGGCGCGGCGGAATTCTGCTGGCACGCCGCCCGCCAATATACGCTTGATCGCAACCAGTTCGGTCGCCCGCTGGCCGCGACCCAACTCATTCAGCTCAAGCTGGCCAACATGATGACCGAAATCACGCTGGGGCTTGCAGGGCTCGCTGCGCGTCGGACGCCTGATGGATGAAGAGAAGGTTGCGCCGGAGATGATCTCGCTGGTCAAGCGCAACAACTGCGGCAAGGCGCTGGATATCGCGCGCGCTGGCCCGCGACATGCACGGCGGCAACGGCATCTCCGACGAATTCCACGTCATCCGCCACGTCATGAATCTGGAAGCCGTCAACACCTACGAAGGCACACATGACATTCATGCGCTGATCCTTGGTCGCGCACAGACGGGCATCCAGGCCTTTATGGCGTAGTCAGAACGCAACAAAAAACGGGGAGCGCGGTCGACCGCGCTCCCCGTTTTTTGTTGCGTTCATTTGTCGACAGCCGTCAAGATGCTGCGCCGCAGGATTGACGAACCACGAGCGATGTCGGCGTGACCAGACGCAGGGGCGGGTCCTGGGGATGCTCAATGCGCCGGTGAAGCTGTTCCGCGGCCAATCTGCCCAACAAATGCTTGTGGACGTGAACCGTTGTTAGGGGCGGATATGCAATCGCAGTCTCGGGAATGTCGTCAAAGCCCGTTACGGCCACGTCATCAGGGACCGTGTAGCCGCGCGCCTGAATCCACTGCATGGCGTTCAGCGCAATGAGGTCGGATGAGCAGATGATCGCGTCGGGCGGCTCGGGCAAGCCCATCAGCCTTTCGGCCCCGCGCTGCCCGATTTTAGCGGGTAAGCGCTCCAGCGTGTGAGAATCTTCGTAGATCAACGCTTCGTGCGGGACGAGATCGTGTTCGGCAAGACCGGCCAGGTAACCGCGCATCCGCTCGCCGATCCGCTCGGGCAACTCATGGCCGATGATGAAGCCAATCCGCCTATGTCCGATCTGGACGAGGTGCTTGACCATGGCCCGCATGCCCTGGTAGCCGTCGATCAACACTGCGTCGATTCCCGCTTCAACCTGGATCGGCGCACTCACGATGTTGTCCGTGACGGCTTGCCAGAAACCAACCTTCTGCTGGCTGAGTCCGCCAAAGATGAGCAGCCCTTCGATCGCATGGAGATCAGCCAGCTCTTGCACTTGGCCGGCGGAGCTGACGTCCACAAAGGTCTTGACAAAAGCGGGATGATAGCCCAGCCTTTCGAGTTCACTGTCCGCGCCTTCCAGCAACTCGTTGAAGAACGGGTTGCTAAACTTCCCGCGATAGGATACCAGCACGATGCCTACGTTGCGCAGGATGCCGGCGTTCGACCGCGGCTTAGACACGCCGCCATGACGGCGCTGGATGAGTCCTGTACCGGCCAACTCCTGCAAGTCGCGCCGCATAGTAATCTCGGACACGGCAAACTCTTCCGCCAGCGTGCGCGTGCTGAGGATCTCACCGGAACCATCTTCGGTGACACGCTCGAGAATCTGCTTTAGGCGCTCTTGCTTATTCATAACGCTACGTCTTTTTTTCCGTTTGATCGACTAACTCGGATTAACACGACGGCCCGTACGGGCCTAGCGTTGTTTGGCCACAGCCAAAGCATTGACATTTCCAATTGTGGATCAACTGTATACAGCTGGCTGCCGGGGCGAATTCATCTTGCAATTGACACGTGAACGCAAGTGTGATTAAATATCGATCAATCGATCATTAATTTTGATCAAACACCTCACAAAATATAACATATTCGGTCAAGATTGACCAGAACCAAAATCTGATCAGATGCGCGGCAAACGCAATCAGCAGGATCCAGGCTTCCTCGATCGTGCCCTTGTCCTGCCGCGACACAACCTCCGGTCAGACCCGCAATTGTGATCACCCGTCAGTATTTGCATACATCTTTTCAACGTACCTACCAGATGGAGGAGACCAATGAAACACAGAAAGCTTTTGACAATGATGATCGGCATCATGCTGGTCGCAGCCATGCTCAGTGGCTGTGCCGCACCGGCCGCCCCGAGCAGCGCTGGCGATGCGGCAGCGATGGTTCGTCCGGCGAGGAACCGAATTGAACTGACCTTGGCCATCGATGGCGGTCCGGGCGAGTATGCCGGGTATCAGCGCATCATCGATGCATTCGAAGCGCAGAACCCCGGCGTGACAATCGAGTTGCTGGAGCGCCCCGGCCAAGGCTTCCGGGATCAAATCGTGGCCGAACTGGCTGCCGGGGAAGCGGCCGATATCATCAAGGTCGGTTTTGTGGGCGATTCGCTTTCTATCGCCGATGCGGGCGGAACGATTGATCTCAGCCCGTACCTCGAAGAGGGCTTCGCTGACGACTTCTTTGAAGCTGCGTGGACCATCGCCACCGATGACGGCAAGCCCTACGGCGTGCCCATGGTGTGGGATACACATGCGCTCTTCTACAACACGGACTACATCGAGCAAGCCGGCATTGAAGTGCCTCAGAGCATGGACGAATGCTGGTCCTGGGAAGAGTTCAACGAGCAGTCACGGATTGCCATGGAAAACAGCGACGCCGACTACGGCCACGCCGCCCTCTGGAATGCCAAGCGCTGGATGCTCTTCCTCTACGGCAACGGCGGCCAGGTCCTGACCGACGATCTCTCGGCGTCGGCCATCAATTCGGAAGCGACAATCGAGACGATCGACTGGATGAAGAGTTGGTACGACGAAGGCCTCTCGCCGGGCAGCACCTCGATGAAGTCCTCGGAAGCAGCGCAGAGCAGCTCTTCATCAACGGCGCGATCGCCTTCTTGATCTCCGGTAGCTGGCACATGCCTGCGTTGCGCGACCAGATGACGTCGATGGGTTGGGATGTGACCTATCTGCCCTGCACGCCCAATGGCCAGGATGCGGACCTGGGCGGCAATGGTCTGGCCGTGACCAAGGATAGCGAGCACCCGGAAGTGGCGGCAGAGTTCATCAAGTTTGCCACCAGCACCGACAACATGCGCGAATACGCAGCATCAGCCTTCTTCAATCCGGTGCGCAAGTCGGCCATGGAAGGGTTGGAGTATCCCGAGTTCAACGAGCAGATGTTGCTCTTCGCTGAGGTTGCGGCAACCATCGATCCGCACCATGCTGCGGTTCAGGGCTGTCCGTTTTCCCGCAGATCGCCACCATCATGGCCGACGAACTCGATCTGGCCTTCGTAGGCGGCCAGGATGCCGAGACAACGGCCCAGAATATGGAAGACAAGATCAACGCGGTTCTAGCGGAATAGTCCGTCAGTCGGCAATTGATCCCAACAGGGCGGCGAGGACAGCAGTCGTTCTCGCCGCCCTGGTCGTTTACCCAGTACGAACAACCTCCTCTGTGGATTCACCGAACGTGTCGGGAAAGGGTGCAGGATGTCAGAAGCGCAAACAGTGATCACTGAGTCGCAGGATCCCCCGGCCTCCGAGCGCTATAGCTGGTGGAGCCGCAATCAGCGCAAGGTGATTCCCTATCTCTTCATCACGCCAACCATGCTGATCTTCATTACCTTTGTCTTCCTGCCGATCACTTATGCGGCAGCCATGAGCTTCTTCAACTGGAATGGAATCAGCACGCCGGACATTCATTGGCCTAGAAAATTATTCAGAGCTCTTTACCGATCCGATCTTTTGGACAGCTTTTCAAGCAATACCATTATCTACTCGCTAGGCGTGGTGCCGGTCAGCATGGCGATTGGGTCTGCTGGCAGCGATTGCGCTAAACCGCCAGAATCTCCCCGGACGTCCGATTTTCCGGACGATCTTCTTTTTGCCCTTTGTCATCTCAGCCGTGGCCACGGCCACGACTGCGGGCTGGATTTTCGGCGACACCTTTGGCGTCATCAACAAGATGCTCGAGGCCGTCGGATTGGAAAAGGTGCGCTGGTTGTCTGATCGTGACACGGCGCTCCTTACCGTCATGATCGCTACGGTCTGGGTACGAGTTGGATTTTGCATGTTGATCTATCTTGCCGGCTTGCAGTCTATTCCCAGCGACCTGATTGAGGCTGCCTCTATCGACGGCGCCTCAACCTGGCAGCGCTTTCGCCACATCACCATTCCGCTGCTTAGCGCCGACTACCTTTCTGCTGCTCGTGCTCAGCATCATCTTCTCATTTGAAGTGTTTGATCTCGTCTTTGTAATGACAAAAGGCGGCCCCGGTTTTGCCACCACAGTACTGACGATCTATATCTACAACACCGCTTTCCAGTCGCAGCAATTCGGGTATGCCAGCACAATTGGCCTGGTATTCATGGCGATCATCATGACGATTACCCTGATTCAATGGCGTTTTTCCAACGATGGCGGAAGGATTTAGGCAGATTATGAGCAGTGAAACAACAAGCCCAAACCGGGTCGCATGGTTTTCCCAAAAAACCCGAGCGCGGCTGACGACCGCTGTGGTCTGGCTGGCCGTTGCTGCTGGCGCGCTGATCATGTTTTTCCCACTCTACTGGATGTTCGTGACCACCATCGTGCCCAGAGAAGAAGCCTACTCTCGCGAACTGCACCTAATCCCACAGACGATCGTCTTCGACAACTATATCACCGGCTGGACCAGCAATCCCTGGCCACGGTGGTATGCCAACACGCTCATCATCGTCGGCGTCTCCGTGATCGGCCTCACCTTCTTTAGCCTATTGGCCGGTTTTGCCTTTGCCAAGTATGAATTCCGCGGACGCAATGTGCTCTTCCTAATCATCCTCAGCACGCTGATGATCCCCTTGCAGGTCTTGCTCATTCCACGCTTTTTGCTCCTGGCCAACTTTGGCTGGGTCAATACTTATTGGGGCGTGATCGGCCCCCACATGGCCGACCCGTTCGGCCTCTTTTTCGCCCGCCAGTTCATGCTCGATCTGCCGGATGAATTATTGGAGGCCGCCCGGCTAGACGGCGCCAGCGAGTTTACGATCTTTCGCAAAGTCGTGCTTCCCCTCACGCGTCCGGCGATTGCCGTCCTGGTCATCCTGGGCTTTTCTGGTCGCTGGAATGCATTTGCGTGGCCGCTGGTGGCGCTTCCACGCAAAGAGATGTTCACGGTGCAGCTAGGCATCAACTTCATGAAAGGCGAATATGGAATTGACTACCCCGCCCTGATTGCCATGGTTGTCGTATCGCTAATTCCGATCATCATCATCTTCCTTGCGTTCCAAAACTATTTTGTCCAGGGGATTGCCCGCACGGGAATTAAGTAGTTTCTGTGCAACCATCCACTTCCAAAGGTCACGGTGTGAATCATGCAGCCGAATATCCTTATCTTCATGACCGATCAGCAGCGGGGCGACGTGGTTGCCCCCGATCACCCTTGCATCACGCCGAATGCGACGCGTCTGGCGGAGGAGGGCGTGCGCTTCACCGAGGTTTTCTGTCCCTCGCCCCACTGCTGTCCCTCCCGGGCAACCTTTATGACCGGTCTCTACCCCAGCCGCCATGGCGTCTACAACAACGTGAGCAATCCGTCGGCCATCAATCGCACCGTCTTTGACGGCGTCACCATGTTCAGCGAAGACCTGCGCGATGCCGGCTACAATCTGGCCTACGCCGGCAAGTGGCACGTCAGCGATGTGGAGAATCCTGAAGACCGGGGCTGGACCGAGTTGCTGGTACGGGCGCGAACGGGCAGCTATATGCATACCGGCATTTCGCGTTGGTCGGAGAAACGGTTTGAGACGCCTACCGAACGAGGGTACGGCCAAATCCTGCGCCCGGGATGGGGGCCCATCCAACTCTTCGGAACCTATGAGACAGATACCGAATATCCCTACGAAAGCCACCCCGACTACGCCGTCGTCAAATCGGCGCTGGATGCATTGCCGGACCTGGCAGCGCAAAACGAACCCTGGTGCCTCTATGTGGGTACCATCGGCCCCCACGATGACTTTGTCGTGCCCCAGCACTATGCAGACATGTACGACCTGGACGATGTCGAGCTGCCGCCCAATTACGGCGACGCCATGCGCGACAAGCCGGGCCTTTATCAGCGCATGCGCGATCAATATTGGTCGCAGTTCAGCGAAGAAGAAGTGCGCGACTGCCTGCGTCACTACTGGGCCTACTGCACCATGGAAGACGACCTCTTCGGCCTCCTGCTGGACAAACTCGATGAAGTAGGGCAGGTTGACAATACGCTGGTTATCTTTATGAGCGACCATGGCGAGTATTGCGGCTCCCACGGCATCTACTGCAAGGGCGTGCCTTCCTTCCGCGAGGCCTACCACGTGCCGACAATCATGCGTTATCCCCAAGGCATCGATGCGCCGGGCCGGGAAGAAGACGCCTTTGTCACGCTGGCCGACTTTGCGCCGACCTTTGTGGAATTGGCCGGCCTGCCCGTGCCGGAGGATCTCACCGGCAAGAGTCTCGTGCCCTTCCTGAAGCAAGAGTCGCCTGCCGACTGGCGGGACACGGTCTTCACCCAGTGCAACGGTGTGGAGTTATACTACTCCCAGCGCACGGTGATGACGCGCGATTTCAAGTACGTCTACAATGGCTTTGACCGGGATGAGTTCTATGATCTGCGCAACGATCCCCACGAAATGATGAACGTGGCCACAAATCCGCTCTACGACGAGACGCGTCACGATCTGGTGCGGCGCATGTGGCGCTTTGCCGCGGCACAAAATGACGAACTAATCATGAATCCCTACTACACGGTCGCGCTGGCGCCCTGGGGCCCGGCCGACGCCTTGCAGGAACCGTAGCAGACGAAAATACCCTATGAAGACGATTGGACTCCTGGGCGGCATGAGTTGGGAAAGCACCGAACTCTACTACCGCTGGATCAATGAAGAGACCAAGCGCCGCCTGGGCGGCCTGCACTCCGCCCCCATCGCGCTGGTCAGCGTCGATTTTCAGACGATAGAGACACTCCAGCATCGAGGCGACTGGGATGCCGCCGGCGCCGCGCTGGCCCTTGCCGCACGGCAAGTTGAGGCAGCTGGCGCCGACTTCCTGCTTATCTGCACCAACACCATGCACATGGTTGCGCCCGCAATTGAAGCGGCCATCGACATTCCCCTTCTCCACCTGGCCGATGCTACGGCCCGCCGCATCCAAGCCGCAGGAATGGAGACGGTCGGCTTGCTCGGCACCCGTTTCACCATGGAAGAAGAATTCTACAAGGGACGCTTACGCGAAGGTCACGGACTGAACGTGCTTGTCCCGCCGCCCGCTGACCGGGAGATTGTCCACCGGGTCATCTACGAGGAATTGGTGTTGGGCGACGTGCGCGACGAGTCGCGCGAGGAATTCTTGCGCATCATCGACGACCTGCACCGGCGCGGGGCCGAAGGCGTCATCGAAGGCTGTACGGAGATTGTCCTCCTTGTCCAGCAGCAGCACACGGAAGTCCCCCTCTTCGACACGACGTCGATTCACGCGATGGAAGCGGTTGCCATTGCCCTGGATGCCTGACCCATTGCAATGTTCAATCTGTCCGCTGTCCTAAAGATCATCCTAGCCATTGCCCTGCTCTACATTGCCTTTGCCGCAGTCGTCTTTCTCCTGCAGCGACAGCTACTCTACTTTCCCAGCCCGGAGCACGCCAGCCCTGCGCATCTACGCGCAACCGGCCTGGTCCCGTGGCCGGCGGCAGGCGACGATTACCGCGGTCTGATCACCAGTGACCAGGCGAGCTTTCCCAATGGCACGATCGTCGTCTTCCAAGGCAATGCAGGGCAGGCCGTCGACCGGGCGTTTTATCTGCCCGCGCTGGCCCGGTTGGGCTATCGAGTATTGCTGGCGGAATATCCAGGCTATGGCGGGCGGCCGGGCAAACCCAGCGAAGCAGCCTTCGTCGCCGACGCTCGCGCCACCGTGGCCCAGGCGTATGAAGAATTTGGTCCGCCGCTCTATCTGTGGGGCGAGTCACTCGGAGCAGGGGTTGCGGCCGCTGTCGTTGCCGATGCCCCCGCACCGGTCGCCGGTCTGGTTATGGTCACGCCATGGGATTCGCTGCCCGCGGTTGCGCAGACTCACTATCCCTACTTCCCGGCACGCTGGCTGACGTTGGACAAGTATGACAGCGTCCGAAACCTGGCCACCTACCCTGGTCCAGTGGCTGTCGTCCTGGCCGAGCGCGATACAGTCGTACCGCTTCACCACGGCCAGCGCCTGTATGAGTCCCTCTCCGGACGGAAACAGCGCTGGCTCTTCGAAAACACCGGCCACAACAACTGGCCTAGTGATCCGGAAAGTCGGTGGTGGCGCGAAGTGACAGACTTCATCACCGCCGGCGAAGATTAGGGTTTATGTCAGCGGGTCGGACTGCTTCATGCGTGCTGCAATAAATTCGGTGACTTCCAGCCAATCCAAAAACAGGTACTCCTGCCCGCCAGCGGCGACCTCCTGCACGGCATAGCGCCAGGTTGAAGGCTTGCCCGGCTCAGTCGGCTGCTGGCGACAGCGCAGCAGAAATGCCTTCTGCACCGGATTGACCGGAGGATTAGCAGAGGTGGAAACAGATGTAGTTTCATGGTTCATTCGCCACTCATCTCAATCAGGCACGTCGATCTTGGTCGATCATCAGATTCGCGCAAATCGTCATGTCCAGTATCCAAAACCAACGCTTCCAAAACGCTTCCAGCGATTTTCCGGCGTGCAATTCAGTGCTATAATTGCATTACCGTGTGGATTTTGCACTGTAGGCTCTGCGATTTTCCAGCACTGCCGGCGCCCCTCCTCGCCGAATTTCTCGCCAACCGCGTCCAGCCGTTTGACAATTCATCAATCCCGCTCACGGCAGGCGGCTAACCGAGGCACATTTATGCTCCGTTTCACCCTCTTGGGACAAGCAGTCATCAAGCAGGATGACCGCAAAGCGCTCCGCTTTCGCAGTCAAAAGGAAGCGGCGCTGCTTATCTATTTGGCCCACACCGGGCAGACGCACAGCCGCGAGGCGCTGGCCGATCTGCTGTGGGATGCGCGTACCTCCAAGCAGTCGCTGGCCAATTTACGCACGGCGCTGACCCGTCTGCGCAATCAGGCGGCGGATGCGCTGATCGTGGAGCGGAAGACGCTGACCTACGCCGGAGAACGACGGTCGCGGGTCGATTCAGTATGCGTACAGGAGGAACTGCGCACGATCGAGAATTGTCGCACGGTGGAGGATGCGACCCGGCTGCGTGCGGCGCTGGCGCTTTATGCCGGAGACTTTCTGGCCGGCTTCTATCTGGCCGATGCGCCGCGCTTCAATGAGTGGATCGTGGTGGAACGCGAGACGCTGCGTCGTCAGGCCGCGGCCGGCTATCAGTTGCTGATCGACTATGCCCTGCGCGAGCAACAGCATGCGATCGGCGTCGAGGCTGCGACGCGCCTCCTGGCGCTGGATGCGTTGAATGAGGACGCGCACCGTGCACTCATGGAATGTCTGGCGGCAGGCGGCCAGACGGCCGCGGCGCTGACCCAATACGCACGTTTGAGCGATCTGCTGGAGGCGGAACTGGGCGTTGAGCCCGCGCGTGCAACGACGGCGCTCTATCAGCGCATTCTGCGCGGCGAACAGGAGCAAGCGCGCCAGGCCGGTCCGCTTTCCCCGCTGAAGCGCCATGGCTTCCCCATGCAGACGCACCATTTTGTCGGCCGCAGGGCCGAGCTGGCCACGCTGATGAGTTATTTGGGCAGCGCCGACCATCCGCTGATTACCGTCAGCGGCCCCGGCGGCATGGGCAAAAGCTCGTTGGTGATCGAAGTCGTGGAGCAGTTGGTCCGCACGGTGTCGCTCACGCAAGACTCCTTCGGAACTGGGGGGCAAAATCTAGCTGCGCGCTTCCGCGATGGACTCTACTATGTGCCATTGGCCCAGGTGACCGACATCCCCGGCTTGACTGCTGCCCTGGCCGACGCGCTCGCCCTGTCTTTTCAAGCCGATGCCGGCGACGAGGCGACCCAGCTTCTTGCCTACCTAAGCGACAGGGCGCTGCTGCTGGCGCTGGACAACTTCGAGCAGGTGACGGACGGCGCCGATCTGCTAACGCGGTCTGGCAGCAACCGCACCGGACGTGCAGCTGCTGATCACCTCACGCCACGTACTCGATGTCGCCGGGGAGACGGTGCTGCGGCTAGGCGGATTGGACACGCTGCCCGTCGATCAACGCAATAATTTGCGCGATGTCGATGCGCTGCACGCGGGCGCAGTCCAGCTCTTTTTGCAGAGCGCACGCCGGAGCGAAATTTCCTTTACCCCGCATATCGATGAACTGCCGGCCATCAACCGCATCGGCCGGCTAGTGCAGGGCATGCCCCTGGCCATCGTGCTGGCAGCGACCTGGGTCGACACGCTTTCACCGACGGAGATTGCGCGTGAGATTGAACGCGATATTACCCTCTTGGCCGGGGAGGCGCCCGAGTTGCCGCCGCGCCAGCGCAGCATTCAAGCGACTTTCAACTATTCATGGCAGTTGCTGGCAGATGATGAGCGACGCATTTTGGGCACGCTGGCGCTGCTGCTTCCTGGCTTCACGCTAGCGCTGGCCCAAGCCTATGCTGACGCCTCGCTGCACAAGCTGCAGGGGCTCATTCGCAAGTCATTGATTAGCCGTGATCTGGAGTCGGGACGCCTTGCACTTCACCCCCTATTGCGCCAGTTTGCCCTCGAAAAGCTGCCCGACCTTCAGCTGGAGGCGCCCATGCTCCATGCGCGAGCGGTGGCGGTTTTGGAAGAACTCTCTGCGAAAGATTTGGCTCCCGTCTACGCGGATCTTGCCCACCACACGCTGGCGGCAGGCGAGCGCGAGAAGGCGCATCACTATCTACACCTGGCTGCGGATCACGCACTGGCGCATTATCAGTACGCGCTGGCGGCAGCAAATTACAGCCGCGCGCTCGACTTGACGCCGGCAACTGATCACGAAGGGCGCTATACGCTGTTGCTCGGACGGGAAGAGGCGCGTCACTGGCAGGCGCAGCGTGATGGGCAAGCAGAAGACTTGGCCGAACTCATCCAACTTGTGACGCGCCTAGAAGATGGTGAAGAGCAACGTGCACGAGCCGTGACGGTCAAGTTGCGTGTGGCCCGCTTCGCCGAAGCGACCAGCGATCATGATGCGTCGCGTCAGGCGGCGGAACAGGCAACGGAGCTTGCCGTGCGCACGACCAATCCGGAGCTGCAAGCACGTAGTCGTCTGGCGTGGGCCGTCGCGCTGGGCCGGCTGGCCAAGTACGGGGCGGCCAGTGAGCAGCTGGAAGAGGCGCTACGCATCGCGCGTGAAGCCGATCTCTCTGACATTGAACGTGCTTGCTTGCGCAATCTCGGTACCGACGCCGCGTATCAAGGTGACTTCAGCGCCGCCCGCGCCTACTTCGAACAGGGTCTCATGCTAGCTCGGCGCGCAGACGATCCTAGCGCTGCCCGTCAGGCATTGGGTAATTTGGGCATTATCGCCCGCATGCTGGGCGATTTAGCGGCGGCGCGTGCCTACTTGGAAGAGACGCTGCCCCGCTTTCGCCAGGTCGGTGACCGGCGGGGTGAACTCTTTGCATTAGACAATCTGGGCATTGTGGCTCACCAGAGCGGTGACTTTGCCGCTGCGGAGGTCTACTACGGCAAGGCGTTGGCGATCAGCCGCCAAATCCGCGACCGTCAAAGCGAGGGCGAGACGCTTACACATTTGGGCCACCTGGCGCTGGATCAGGACCAGAGCTTTCTGGCTACGCTCCACTTTGAGGCAGCGCGTGACATTGCGCGCCGTGCGAGTCTAGCCGCCTATGTGATCGAAGCCCAGATCGGCCTGGCCGCGGCTACGCTCGCGCAGGGCGATCTGCCCTCTGCCCTGGCGCTGGCGCAGGAATACCTGTCTGATATCGAGCACGACGCTCTTGCTGCAGCTGAAGATCCGCTGCGCGTTTACTTCTATTGCTATCAGGTGCTCCATGCCGGGCACGATCCGCGTGCGGCCGCAACGCTGGCTGCGGCCGTCGCGCTGCTCGACGACCAGGCCGCGCGGATTGAAGCCGGACCGGCGCGCGCAGCGTTTTTGACGAATGTGCCCATCAATCGCCAGATCATGGAGGCCGACTCAATGAAGGTGGAAGACAAGACGCAGCAGACGCGGATCAACATAGAGCGGCGCTAAACCTTTGTTGACAGCCCATCACAGCGGACGTATACTACCCACTACAAGTACATAGCTCATGCAGGTGTCTGTTGCCCCGGAAGGCACAGACAGCAACGGCGAAGCCGGTGAAAGTCCGGCGCTGTCCCGCAACTGTAACCCATGCTCGACTGCGGTCGAAACTGGGAAGCCAGGTCGCCCACCTGTATGGAAGGATGCCACAACCTCGAGGCCAAGGTGTGGTATTGCGCTTTTCTAGGCATGCCGCACCCTTTCGCTCGGATTGTGAAGGGGTGTTTTTTTATTGGCCCGATGCAGTGCCAGAAACGCACAGCATCATGCACATAAACCACAAAGGGAAGCAGAATGCTGCACAGTTACACAAAACCGATCGCGATACGATCTGTAGCGCTTGCCCTGACGGCCATGCTGGGGTTGGCGGTACTACTCAGCGCTTCCCGCGGCGTCCACGCACAGGAGGGCGACACAGGCGCGATCATCGTCCAGTTCGACGACCATGCCGTGCAGATCCGCCCCATCGAGCTCACACAACCGATCTCCGGTCTTGCCGCGCTGGAGCAGAGCGGTCTGGACATCGTCACGGCAGACACCGGCTTCGGTCCAGCCGTGTGCAGCATCGAAGGCGTGGGCTGTCCGGTCGACAATTGCTTCTGCGACGAGCAGCAGTTCTGGGCCTACAGCGCCTGGGACGGTGCTGTTTGGCAACCCTACGAGGTGGGTGCGGGCATATCGATCGTTGAGCCAGGCGCAATTGAGGGCTGGCGCTGGGGTCCCTTTGAGAGTGTCCAGAGGCCGGCTCCCGCCCCGCTGGCTGCCCAAGCTGCGCTCGACTGGCTGGCAAGCGCCCACGATGTTGACGGAAGCCTCAACGTCAGTATGGGCGGCACGGTTGAGTCACTTCTCTTGCTAAGTGCCAACGGACTCTCTGCCGGTGACTGGCCCCCTGGCGACGAGCGAGCCAGCGTCGAAGAGTACGTCCGTGCCAATGGTGCAGCCTTCGCCGCGCTTGGTCCGGCGGAGAGTGGCAAGCTGGCTACCGGCCTGGCCGCGACCGCCTCTTGCTGGCCGGAAGCCGCGCCCCGTCCGGTCACTTATTTTGACGAAGCCCTGGGTGCGTACAGTAGCGAGACCGGCTTCCACTTGTGGGCGCTGTTGGGCGCACAAGCGCTGGGCGACGCTGTGCCCGGTGCGGCCATTCAATCGGTACTTGATCGTGCACAGCCTGATGGCGGCTGGGAGTGGTCGGCCGGCTGGGGCACCGACACCAACACTACCGCCCTCGCCGTGCAAGCCCTGCGCGTGGCCGGGCTGCCCGCTAATGATCCCGCCATTCAAGCTGCGATCGAGTTTTTCCACACGGCCCAAGCTGCTGATGGCGGCTTTGTGTACGATCCGGCCGGTGTTGCGCTGGGCAGTGACGTCAATTCGACAGCCTATGCGATTCAGGCGCTCATCGCCGCGGGCGAAGATCCCGCCGGCGCGGCGTGGCGCGTGGAAGGCATTTCACCGCTCGACTACCTGCTCAGCGCGGCAATTGGGAGACGGCAGCTTCGAATGGCAGCCGGGTACGGGCGTCAATCCGCTGTCCACGCAGCAGGCAGCAACCGCCCTGCTGGGCGCCACCTTTCCAACGGGACCCCAAAGCGGTTTGGCGGACTGTGCGACCGTGATCTGGCCGGCCTGGTTTGAGACGCTGATGCGTATGCCGTTGTCCGATGGCACAGAGCAATAATTTTGGCATTATTCACCATTCATCTCATCTAAAAAGTTGTAGGAGATCAGCGTCAACATGACGTATCGAAGAAGTTGGATCAGCGTAAGCCTTGGCTTCATCTTGCTCACGGCACTCTTGGCCCTCGTCGGTACGCCGGGCCTGGCGACGCCCACAGCGCGGGCTGAAGACGAGCAGGATGCAGACATCATCGTTCAGTTTGGCGATCAGGATGTCGTCACGCGCGACATCACCTTTACCGAGTCGATTTCCGGCTTGCGGGCGCTGGAACTGAGTGGGCTTGCATACGGCACATACGACTTTGGCGGCGGATTCTTAGCCGTCTGCCATATTGAAGATGTCGGCTGCCCTGCTACAGCGGACGAGTGCTTCTGCGGCGGCAACACCTACTGGGGCTACAGCTTCTGGGACGGCAGCCAATGGCAAGGCTATGAGACGGGCGCGGCCACATCCGTCATCAGCCAGACGGGCGCGATCGAAGGCTGGCGCTGGGGTGAGTTCGGCGATGCCATTGCACCACCGTCGGAGGCATTGGCAGCCAGTCGCGGGCTGACGCAACTGCGCACGACGCAGGAAGAGCAACGGCGGCTACGGCAGCGCCAGCGCGACCAGTGACGTCATGCTGGCCATCGGCGCCAACCGACTCAGTGGCACAGACTGGACCACAGCTGAGGGCGTCTCGCTCATCGACTACTGGTCGGCTGATGATATCGAGGAAGATACTTTTGGCAACAATGCGGAACGCTTTGCACGCACGTCGCCGGCCGGGGCGGGCAAACTGCTGCTGGCGGCGAAGGCCGCCGGGGCAGACCCAACCGCCTTTGCCGGTTTGGATTTGACCGCAATTGTCCAAGCCAACTATGAGGCAGCCAGTGGCTCGTTCGGCCCAACCAACTGGGATCAAGCGTTGAGCATGCTGGGCCTGGCTGCGGTCAGCGACGAGGCGCTCTCAGACGTGACTGTCGCCGCTTTGGCCGCCACGGTGAATCCAGACGGCTCATGGGACTATCTGCCTGACGGCGCAGGGGACAGCAACAGTACGGCCTTGGTCATCCAGGCACTGCGTGCGGCCGGCGAGTGCCGGCGGGCGCCCCTTGTCCAAGCGGGTCTCACCTATCTCAAAAGCACCCAGAATGCCGACGGCGGCTTTGGCTTCACGCCCGACGCAGAGAGTGACGCCAACTCTACCGCCTATGTAATCCAGGCGCTGCTGGTTGCCGATCAAGATCCAACCGGGGCCTACTGGTCCGTGGCGGGCAAGTCACCGACCGACGCGCTACGCGATCTGCAGCTGACCGACGGCAGCTTCGAGTGGATCGCAGGCGGCGGATCGAACTCGATTGCTACCCAGCAAGCCATTCCCGCGCTCTTGCGCACTCCGCTGGTCGCTGCCGATGATCAGATTGCGTGCAATGAGCTCTATCTCCCCGTCATTGCGAATGGGGCCGAATAGGCATTGTAGACCGGGGCACATGCGGCCTTGTCGCGTGTGCCCCGGCGGACCTAAACTATGATAGATTTACCAAGAACCCGTTTTCGCAATGGGCGCAGCCTTCTTGCACTCATCACGCTAGCATTGCTGGCGTTCATGATTGAACCAACGCAGGGCCAATCTGACTACCGCGTCGGACTGGTGGTGCGCCATAGCAACGGTGAAGTCGTCAAGCAGTGCGTGGATATCGGCGCGCCCACGGCGAGCGGCTACGATGTGCTGATCGCATCGGGCCTCGACCTGAGCATCGAAGCCCAGCCCATGGGCACGGTCATCTGTAGCATCAATGGTGAAGGGTGTTCCTTTCCCCAGGATTCCTGCTTCTGTGCATGCATGAGCAGCCCCTGCACCTACTGGTCCTACTGGCAACGCCAAGGCGGTCAGTGGGTTTATGCCAATCTCGGTGCCAGTCAAAGCACAGTGCAAGCCGGTTCGGTGGAAGGGTGGTCATGGGGCGAAGGCACCATCAATGCCAGTGCCGATTATCCCCCCCCCGATGTGAGCTACGCCGAAATCTGCGAGCCGGAACAGGCCGCAGCCACGGCAGCAGCTGAGAGCACAGCCATGGCCGCCGCTACCCAAACGGCCGCCACGCAAACGACCGCAGCCCAACGCGCGGCCACCCCTTTGCCCACGGCAAACCCCGCTGCGACGGCTACGCCAACGCGTAACCCGGGCGAGCCGCCGCTCATCACCTACCTGGCTCCCGATCGGGAACGCATTCGGGCCGGCGAGAGCGCTGTGCTAACATGGGAGACCCGTGGCGCGACTGCGGTCACACTTGAAGCCAATGGCACAGAGCAGAGTGTTGCGCTTGCCGGTAGCATCACGCTCACCCCTGACGTGACAACGACCTACAGGCTGATCGCCCGCAACAGCGCGGGCGAGGATACGATTGACGTGACGATTGCCGTCGATCCGCCGGAGCCGGAGTCGACGGCGACCGCGACGCCAGCGCCAGCCACGATGACCCCGGCAACGGACGTATTGCCGACTGATGCTGCACCGGCGGAACCGAACCAATCTGCCGACGATCAGCCAACGACTGCAACCACGATGCCCAGTGCAACGCCTACCGAATCGCTCGCCGTGATCAATACGTCGATACCAACGCCGATTCTACTGGCGACGCTCACACCAACGCCGACACCAACGCCGGTTCTACTGGCGACGCTCACACCAACGCCGACCTCGACGGAGGCGGCAGTGGCTCTAGCTGGAACCGATGCGCTCCCACCGGCCTCCAACAGTCGGGATGCGCCGGCTGCACCCAACGCAGAAGCCTTGGCCGCAGTCAATGCCAGCGTCATGACCGATCCCGTGATCGATCCTGTGGAGAACACAGACACGCTGCGCAGCGCCTTTGGGGCCATGCTCTTGGTCATGGGGGCGCCGCTGATTGCGGCGGGACTTGCGCTCGTCGTGTTACGGCTCAGAAAGCGAGAGAACGCCTAATGCGTCGCCTGCTCAGCCCCGCGGTCTATGTGCTCACGTCATTGGTCGGCATCGTCGCCTTCCTCTACCCTTTCTGGCTGCCGGCCCTGCCGCCGACGGTTAATTCAGGCATGGCCCACGCCGCGGACGCGCCCCTGGTGCTCACGCTGCTGGTCGGCTTTTCGTTCGCCGTGCTCCTGCTGGAGGTGCAGGAAGAGGCCATCAACGCCAAAGTCATTGCTTTGCTAGGCGTGCTCGTGGCGATCAACAGTATCTTACGCTTTGCCGAAGTTGCGGTGCCCGGACCGGGCGGCTTCAGCCCGGTCTTTTTGCTCATCGTGCTCACCGGCTATGTCTTTGGCGGTCGCTTTGGCTTCCTCATGGGCGCGCTCACGATGCTTGTCTCCGGCGTGATCACCGGCAGTGCCGGGCCCTGGCTGCCCTACCAAATGTTCACGGCCGGCTGGATGGGCATGAGCGCCGTCCTCTGTCGTCCGCTTGTGGCCATGATTGGTAGACAAGGCAAGTGGTCAGAAGTTGCCGTCCTGGCGGCGTTCATCGGCCTCTGGGGCATGCTCTATGGCGCGATCATGAACATCTGGTTTTGGCCGTACATCGATGCCGGCGCACTGCCGGCGGCTAGTCAGTCAACCGCATGGGCGCCAGGCGCAAGCGTATGGGAAACCGTTCAGCGCTATGCGGCTTTTTACCTGGCTACGAGCCTGATTTGGGACACCGCCCGGCTGGTGGGCAACGCTGGGCTCATGCTGGCGGTCGGCATGCCGGTGCTGCGCGTTCTGCGCCGCTTCCAGATGCGCTTCGCCTTCACCTACGTGCCCGATCCGGTTAGCGACGCCAATCGCCAACCGCGACCGGCGGTCGTTCCTCAACGCGAGCCAGTTGCGTGAGCGGACAAGTTTCGATCCACGCCCTCGCCTGGCTGACCTGGCTCGCCGCGACGATGGTCATCCTCACCATCACGCGCAATCCCATCTATCTGGGCCTGGTACTGGGCTGGATCGGCATGACCCATGCCGCGGTACGCTACCGGTTGGCCGATCAGGCTGCGCCGCTCATCATTTCTCCCCTGCGCTTCGGTCTTTTCGTCGTGGTCGTATCCGCGCTCTTTAACGGGCTGACCGTGCACGTGGGCGCGACCGTGCTCTTCACGCTGCCCGCCGCGATTCCCTTTTTCGGCGGGCCCGTCACCTTGGAAGCGCTGATCTACGGCGCGCTTAACGGCGCGGCCATCGCCGGACTCTTTGCCGCCTTTGCCGTGATCAACCGGGTCGTGCCCGTGCGCTCACTGATCCGCGTCATCCCTCGGGCCTACTATTCGGTCGCGGTGGTGGCCTCGATTGCCATCACCTATGTGCCGACGACGCGGCGCCAGTTTCAGCAGATCCGCGAGGCCCAGGCCATCCGCGGCCATCGCATGCGCGGCGTGCGCTCCTGGTTGCCCCTGGCCCTGCCCCTCCTCACCGGCGGGCTCGAGCGGGCGCTACAACTGGCCGAGGCGATGATGGCCCGGGGCTTTGCCGGCGGTGAACCGCACGGCCAGGACGCGGGCACGCGCGCGGCCATGCTGCTGGGACTAGTGGCGTTGGTAGCAGGCTGGCTGCTGCGGCTGGTCTGGCAGCAGGCGATTGTCGGCGCCGTGCTCATGGCCGGTGGTGTGCTGCTCATGCTGGGCGGGCTATGGGTGGTCGGCCGGCGTCACCCCCACACGGTCTATCGACCGGAGCCGTGGACGCTGACAAGCTGGTTGGTCGTCATCGGCGCGCTGCTGGCAATTGCGCCATTTGTGATCCCGCTGCCAGCATTGGACCGCACTTCTGTCTTTTACTATCCTTATCCGCGCTTGACGGCGCCCGAATTCAACCTGTGTCTGGGCCTGGCAACCTGGGGATTACTCGTGCCGGCCGGCGTTATTCTGGTTGCAACCGAGTAGAGACGTTGCAACGTCACTACGGCGAACATACACGATGGTTTTTTGCGGCATTGTACATCTATGATGATTGATTTCGAACACGTCTGCTATACCTATCCCGGCGCCAAGCAACCCGCGCTGGACAATGTTAGCCTCTCCATTCCTGCGGGTGATTTTGCCCTACTTGTGGGACCATCGGGCGCGGGCAAATCGACCCTGCTGCGCTGCATCAACGGTTTGACGCCCCACTTCAGCGGCGGTCGGCTGCTCGGTGGGCTGCGTGTGGCCGGACTTGATCCAGTGGTGGCGACGCCGGAAGTCATGAGCCGCCATGTGGGCTTTGTGTTTCAGGATCCAGAGGCCCAGTTTGTCATGGATCGCGTCGAAGATGAGATTGCCTTCGCGCTGGAAAATGCGGCCATGCCCCCCCAGGAGATGCGCGTGCGCGTCGAAGAGACGCTCGATCTCCTCGACCTGACCCCGTTGCGTGATCGTCCCCTGGTCGAACTTTCAGGCGGTGAAAAGCAACGCGTCGCCATCGCCGCGGCCCTCGCTCTGCGTCCCGAGATCCTCGTGCTCGATGAGCCGACGTCGCAACTGGACCCCAAGTCGGCAGAGGACGTACTCACGTCGCTGGTGCGGCTCAACACCGACCTGGGCCTGACGATTGTGCTGGCAGAGCACCGCATGGAGCGGGTCTTGCCCTTTGTCGACAGCATGATCTATCTGCCCACAGGGGATGGCAGCAAGACGCTGGTTGACGACCCGCGCACGGTTCTCAAGGAGATTGAACTGGGTCCGCCGCTGGTTCAGCTCGGCAAAGCCTTTGCCTGGACACCGCTGCCGCTTACAATCAAAGAAGGTCGGCGCTTCAGCCGTCAGCAAGCCATCGGGCAGCCCAATCTAGACGTCGCTAAGTCCGGCGCGGGACGGCCGCCAACGGCTGCTCACGTGAAGGCGGAAGGCGTGGAGGTCGCCTACGGGCGTCACCCCGTTCTGCGTGGCGTCGACTTCACTGTAGGCGCTGGCGAGGTTGTCGCCCTCATGGGACGCAATGGCTCCGGCAAGACCACGCTGCTCAAGAGCATTGTCGGCTTGATCAGGCCGGCCAAAGGACGCATACGCCTCGACGGGGAGGAGATCACGGGCACGGACGTCGCCGACATTTGCAAGCGCATTGGCTACCTGCCCCAGGATCCCAACAGCCTGCTCTTTGCCGAAACGGTAATGGAGGAACTGCTCATCACACTGCGCAACCACAACCTGCTGCCGGAGCAAGGGGGGAAGCCCCCGGTCGATCCGCAGGCGCTCCTGGCCAGGCTTGGCCTGGCCGACAAGGCCGAGCGCTACCCACGCGACTTGAGCGTAGGCGAGCGGCAGCGCGTCGCGCTGGCCGCCATCATGATTACCAAGCCCGACACGCTTCTACTCGATGAACCGACTCGAGGCCTGGATTACGAGGCCAAAGAGGCGCTGGCCGAACTGTTGCGTACATGGCGCGACGAGGGGCTGGCCATTGCGGTGGTCACCCACGATGTGGAGCTGGCCGCGCTGCTGGCCGATCGCGTGGTGCTCATGAGTCAGGGCGAGGTGATCGCAGACGGATCGCCGCTGGCAGTCATGGGGGCGTCGCCCCTCTTTGCGCCCCAGGTCGCGCGCCTCTACCCCGGCACGGGCTGGATGACGGTCGATGACGTCTTGTCTGTTGCCGTGCTTTAGCGGGGCAGCAAGAGTTACACAGCGGTTCGCAGAAAAGAAAAGGGGTGCACCGCCGCTCTTCTTACACAAAATCGGCGCTGATCTGCCAAGACTGGCAGGTCGGTGTTCCATAAATGATTGGCCATATTTGTATGGCCGTCCGGTCCAGAATCAGAAATGAGAAAGTAGACATGCCAAAACTAACCAAAATCTACACCCGCAGCGGCGATGCCGGCACGACCTCGCTGGGTAGTCGTCAACGGGTGCCCAAGGATCACTTGCGCGTCGAGGCCTATGGCACGGTGGACGAATTGAACTCCCAAATCGGCGTAGCCATGTCCGTGGGATTGAGCGAACGTCTGAGCGTGGAGCTGGCGCAAATTCAGAATCAGCTCTTCGATCTGGGCTCAGATCTCTCCTTCCTCAAAGCGGACAAGGAGCAATACGGCATCCCTGAGATGGAAGAGCGCCACATCCTTGCGCTGGAAGCCCTGCTCGATGAATTGCAGGAGATCGTGGGGCCGCTGGAAAACTTCATTCTACCAGGCGGCTCGCCGGGTGCGGCACAGATCCAGGTCGCGCGCACCATTTGCCGCCGCGCAGAGCGAATCACCACCACGCTGGCGCGTGAAGCGCAAGAAGAAATTAACCCCTTTGCGCTGGCCTATCTCAACCGGCTCTCCGATGCGCTCTTTGTCATGGGCCGCTACGAGAATCACGTTCAGGGCGTGGCGGAGCCGCTTTGGCAGCCGGGTGCGTAAGAAATTCGGAGTTTTGTGACTCATTTCCCAGCGGGGTGATTGGACATGGCCGGACACGTAGCTTATCTGGCATTGGGCAGTAATTTGGGCGATCGAGCAGGGACGATCCAGGCGGCGCTGCGGAGCCTGGAGGAATTTGCTGCGGTCGACGAAACGTCGTTTCTCTATGAGACTGCGCCCGCCTACATGACGGATCAGCCGGCCTTTCTCAACGCTGCCTGCCGCGTGGGCACGGAATTGGGGCCTTTGGAACTGCTGGCAGCACTCAAGAAGGTGGAGAACGACCTGGGCCGCACGGAATCGGTGCGCTACGGGCCACGCGTGGTTGACCTTGATATTCTCTTCTACGACGACATCGTTTTTGAAACGACCGACCTACGCATTCCTCACCTGCATGTGGCTGAACGAGATTTTGTGCTCGGTCCGCTGCTCGACATTGCGCCCGAACTCGTGCATCCAGTCCTCGGCCAGAGCATACGAAAGCTCTGGCACGATTTGGACGCACAACCGCTGATCAAAGTTATGCCGGTGGGCGGACAGATCTGGCGCTGGGGCGAGAAGACACGCGTCATGGGCATCATCAACGTGACCGATGATTCGTTCTCGGGCGACGGCGTGCTGACGGGCGTCGATGCCATTGCGCGAGCCATGGCCCAGGCCGAACAGATGACGGCGGCCGGCGCCGATGTTCTTGACGTGGGCGGTCATTCGACGCGACCCGGCCATGCGCTTCAGCCTGAGGCGGTCGAGCTGGCGCGGGTCGTGCCGGTCATCGAGGCGCTGGCCAATGCGGTAGACATTCCCCTCTCCGTCGACACTTTTCGCTCGGCGGTAGCCGAAGCCGCGCTGGCAGCCGGCGCTCACATGATCAACGACGTCTGGGGCATGCGCTATGATCGAGCGGTGGGCACGGTGGCTGCCCGTCATGGCGCGCCCCTCATCCTCATGGACAATCGCATGCAGCCCGACGACAGCTATTACCGCAATCGAGTCGGTGACACGCTGGGCGGCACAGGCGATCTGCTTGGCGATATCCATGCCGAACTGTCGAACCTGCTTGTGCGTGCGCAGGAGAGCGGCATGCCCCGCTGGCTGCTGGTTGCTGATCCCGGCATTGGCTTTGGTAAAGGCGCAGCGGGCAATGTAACCGTGCTGCGCAGGCTGGATCAGCTGACGCGCCTGGGCTATCCCATCCTCTGCGGACCGTCGCGCAAGGGCTTCATCGGTGCGCTCCTGGGCGGGCTGCCGCCGAATGAGCGCGTTGAAGGAACGATCGCCGCTTGCGTCCTCGCAGCCGAGCGGGGTGCGGAGATTGTACGCGTCCACGACGTTGAAGCAGTTGCCCGAGCGCTGCGCGTGGCGGATGGTATTCTGCGCCTACCCGCCACAAGCTAGGGCGCCGGCCATCTGTTCGCCGAGTTCCGGCTGGTCCTAGGCTTTCTCACCACGCTGCCCATTCCCCAGCCGCCATTTAACGCACCTCAATTCAGTCGTGCCGGTCGCTGGTATCCGCTTTGCGGTTTACTGATCGGTGCGCTGTTGGCAGTGCTCAACGCGCTGCTCGATCAACTCTTTCCCCCATTCCTCAATGCTGTGCTAATCGTTGCGGCCTGGGCAGCACTCACCGGCGGTCTCCACCTCGACGGCCTGGCCGACTGCGCTGACGGGCTCCTGCCGCAGGTCGACCGCGTCCGCCGGTTGGAGATCCTGCGTGACCCGCGCGCCGGCGCGTTCGGCGTCATTGCGTTGGTGCTGGCGCTCCTGCTCAAGACCGCGACCGTCGCGGCTGCGGTCGCCCCTGTCGCGGCGCTACTGCTGGCCCCACTTTGGGCGCGCTGGACGCTCCTGCTCGGCGCGCGCCAGCCCTCCGCACGCGCTGACGGCCTGGGTGCACGTTTTGCCACCGGGTTGACGCCACGCATCCTGGCTCAAGCGCTGGCTTCCGTCCTGCTGGCGACGGTCCTGATCGTGCTCTGGCGCGGACAGCTCGCGCTGGCGGCGATGGCAATCCTCGCCGCCCATGGCGTGGCAATTGCCGTCATTGCGCTGGCAAGACGGCGGCTGGGCGGCGCGACGGGCGATGTCCTGGGCCTAATCGTTGAAGGCAGTGAGGTGGCCGTGCTGCTCGTCTTTGCAGTCCAGTGGCCCGCATATGGCGCGCGGCCCTGGCCGCGTTGGCCTTGCCCTTTCGCGTCGGCGCAACCTCCTATGTAATACCGGCCGAGTTGCCCGTGCAGGTGAAGTAAGTGCACACGGTCTCTACTTTTAACTGAGATCGATTCTCAGCAACTGTGGAATTCCCCTCTCAGCATGTTACAATAGGGTGATTGAACATCATCATTCAGGCAACGGGCTTACTTTTGTGTAGGAGCAGAGCATGACCTATTTTTTGGGCGCACATGCGAACCATGACGTCAACGCGCCGGCGCTCTCCGTACGCGACCTGACCGTGAAGTATGGGACAGCCACCGCGCTGGCAGATGTAAGCTTCGACGTCCGGCGTGGTGACCGGGTGGCAGTTGTCGGCCCCAACGGCGCGGGCAAGAGCACGCTCTTCAACGCCATCGCCGGCATTGCCAAGCCGACCCAGGGCACTATTGACATTTACGGCAGCAACCCGACCGATCACATCTGCATTGGCTACGTCCCCCAGCGCAACCGCATCGACTGGCGTTTTCCGGCTTCGGTCCACGACACGGTCATGATGGGCCGGGTCGGGCAGATCGGCCTCTTTCGCTGGCCGAGCAAGCAGGACAGGGCCAAAGTCCGTGCTGCGCTGGAACAGGTCGGCATGGAGCACCTGGCCCATCGGCCCATCGGCGATCTCTCCGGCGGCCAGCAGCAGCGTGTCTTCCTGGCCCGCGCGCTGGCGCAAGAAGCCGAGTTACTGCTGCTGGACGAGCCGCTGACCGGGCTGGATGCGCCCAGCCAGGAGGCCATCCTCGCCATTCTGGACGATTTGCGCCGCAGCGGGGCCACCATGCTCATCGCCACCCACGACCTGCACCAGGCGGCCGAGCTCTTTCCCCTGGTCATGCTCATCAACGGCGGCATCGTCGCCTATGGCCCCGCCGAAGAAGTGCTGACGACAAACGTGCTCACCCAGGCCTACGGCAGCCACCTGCACGTGCTCCACACCAATGAGGGCGATATGCTGGTGACCGACACCTGCTGCAGCGGCGGCCAGCCACCGGTCGAGGCCCCCTTTGGTCACGTCGAAGCCGACACGCTGCTCAATCTGCCGACGCGGGTGCCGTAGATGGCGTTTTTCGACTGGCTGTTGGAGCCGCTTAGCTATGGCTTTATGACGCGTGCCTTGCTCTCGTCTGTGATGGTCGGCGTGATCTGTGCGGTGGTGGGTACCTACGTTATTCTGCAAGGCATGGCCTTCTTTGGCGATGCTCTCGCCCACATCATTTTGCCCGGTATTGTGATCGCCTTTCTGCTGGGCTGGCCCCTGGCAGTGGGCGCGCTGATCGTCGGCATCTTGGCAGCGCTGGGCATCGGCGCGCTGAGCCGGCGCGGCGAGATCCGTGAGGATACGGCGATCGGCATCGTCTTTGCGGGCAGCTTCGCCTTGGGCGTGGCCATGCTCTCGACCGTCAACACCTATGCCGTGGATCTGACCCACATCCTCTTTGGCAACGTGCTGGCCGTCTCTCAGCAAGATCTCTGGCTTATTTTTGGGCTGGGCTTTGTCGTGCTGGCGACGGTGGTCGCCTTTTACAAAGAATTCATGGTCATCTCTTTTGATCCAACGCTGGCGGTGGTCCTGCGATTGCCGGCCACCTTCCTGCGCTACCTGCTTCTGGTGCTCATCGCCGTGACCATCGTCATTTCCCTGCAGACTGTGGGTATCGCACTGATGCTGGCCATGTTGATCACACCGGCAGCCACGGCCCAACTACTCACCAGGCGACTTTGGGTGATGATGGTGCTGGGTGCGGCAATCGGCGCAACCTCCAATGCAGTCGGTCTCTATCTCAGCTATTACATCAACATTGCGTCCGGACCCGCCATGGTGTTGGTGATGACGGCTGTTTTCTTTGTCGTCTTTCTGATTGCGCCCGAGCGAGGGCAACTTTGGCGACTGCGCGATGGGCGGAGAGGCGCCCCTGCGCAAGCATAAGGAGAGGGCGCAACCAATACAGATTGACACGAGCTATGCAGGTGGGTGGTAGCGACGCCGGTTGAGCCTGTCGAAACCAAGGAGCGGGTTGACGCCGACCCGCTTGGTTTCGACAGGCTCAACCGGCGCTGGCCCCACAGGCTGTATAGATAAGGTACATTTAACGAAGTTCCACGCAATCACTTTCACGTAGTCAACGGAGAACCCCCATGAGCGAGGTCTACATCGTCGCGGCCGTACGCACGCCCATTGGCAAATTCGGCGGCAGCTTGGTTGAATTTTCTCCCTCGGATCTGGGCGCGCTGGCCATGCAGGCAGCCTTGGCCCGAGCCGGCGTCGACGGCAGCGCGCTGGATCTCTACATTTTCGGCAACATCCTGCGCGCTGGCCATGGTCAACTCATCCCGCGTCAGGCCGCGCACAAGGCGGGTATTCCAGACACCATTGACGGCTATGCGGTCGACATGGTCTGCTCATCGGGCATGATGAGCGTCATGAACGGGGCCATGGCCATCAAGGCGGGCGAGGCCGATTTGGTGCTCGTGGGGGGAACCGAGTCGATGTCGCAGGCGGCATTTGCCCAGCCTCATCAAGCACGCTGGGGTTACAAGATGGCCCCAAGCGGCTCTGTGCCCATGTTGGACACGTTGACCTTTGACGGCCTCACCGATCCCTTGACGGGGGAAGGCATGGGCGTCGAAACGGAACGACTTACCGCCGAGTATGGAATCAGCCGTGAGGAGTTGGACGCCGTTGCCTGCGAGTCCCATCGCCGCGCGGCCGCGGCCACGGAAAAGGGGCTCTTTCAGGCTGAAATCGTGCCGGTAGAGATACAGCGGCGTAAGGAAACGATCACACTGACAAGAGATGAGGGCGTGCGTGCCGGCACAACCCTGGAGACGCTGGCCAAGCTGAGCCCGGTCTTTGCCCAGGACGGCGTCCTGACGGCGGGCAACGCCAGCCAGATCAGCGACGGCGCGGCTGCGCTCGTGCTGGCCAGCGCGACGGCTGTGGAGCAGTATGGGCTGACGCCGCTTGGCCGCTATCTGGGCGGTGCGTGGGCGGCGGGTGAAAGCTGGCGTTTTGTTGAGGCGCCGGTGCCGGCCGTGCGCAAGCTCACGGAAAAGACGGGACTCGGCGTTGAGCGCTTTGACCTGGTCGAAAACAACGAAGCTTTTGCCACCAACAGCGTGCTCTTCAACAAAGTGTTGGGCATCTCCTACGAAAAGCTGAACGTCTGGGGCGGAGCCATTGCCCTGGGTCACCCCATCGGCTGCAGCGGTGCGCGTATCATCGTCACGTTGCTCCATGCACTTGGCGCGACCGACGGCACGCTGGGCCTTGCTTCGCTCTGCCACGGCACAGGCGGCGGCACAGCCATCGCCATTGAGCGTTTGGCTTAGGGTGCGAGGAGTGACCCGGGTATCGAAAAACATAGAACGCGGATTAGGCTGATCGGGCGGATTCCAGCGGATAAGGGCAGGAAATCAGCGTCGACGTGCCTGATCCCGGCGCCTCGGCGAGCTATTTGATGGGGGGCTGAGTGGGGGAAAGCATCAATGCCTAATCAGCGGCGGCTTGGGCCGGCCCGGCAGACAAAAGACGTGGCTTGGCTTTGGGCAGCACGAGGACCAGGCCTGCCGCCAGAATGGGGAAGAAGGCCAGCACGGTGAGCACAACGCCGAGGCCGACGTAGTCGGCGATCCAGCTGGCAATCCATGCTGTCGCCGCGCCGCTGGCGAACATGAGCCCCAACACCAGCCCGCCCATCATGCCCTTGCGCTTGGGCAATAGTTCCTGGCCCATGATGAGTAGAATGCTGTGGGGAATGCTGAGCAGGGCGCCGGCCAGGACCGCCGGCACGAAGTAGCTCCAGCCGCTCCCTGAAAGCAGGAGCAGTGAGAACGGGATGGACAGAGTCAACGAGACGGCAATGACTATGCGCCGCCCAAAGCGATCGCCCAAGAAGCCGCCAATAAACGTTCCGGCCGCTCCGGCCAAGGTGAACACGCTGACCATCAACCCGTATTGTGCGGACGTGAACCCCTGGTCGGCAAAGTAGGAAGGCAGTAGGGTCATATAGCTCTGCAAGGTGGTCGAGCGCAAGATGACGACAAGCAGAAAGATTGCTACGATGCCCGCAGTGGTCGTCCCCGCCGCACGTTGGGCCCGCTCCGAGGCCTCCGAATCCTCTTCCTCCATCGGCTCGCGCAGGGCCCAGAACATAAAGACGACTGCCGGCGTCATCGCCAGCGCGATATAGGGCAGTCCGGCCAACCCCATGCGCTGGAGCACGACGCCTGAAATGAAGGGCCCCAGCGCCAAGCCGGACTGACCGAGGAGGAAGAAGAACGACGTCGCCGTCGCCGGTCGATCGCCGCCTGCATGGCTGGAATTGACGATCCCTGTGGGATGGAAGGCGCCACTGCCCAGCGCACCGACGGTCAAGACGGCCACGAGCGCAGCATACGACTGGGTAAACGAAGCCGCAGCATAGAAGACCATCGTCCAAAGCAGACCGGCTGCGGCCAACCAGCGCCCACGCCAACGATCTGCCAGCAGCCCGAAGAGGGGCTGGGTCAATGAGGCGGCAAGCGTGTAGAGCAGGGCGCCGAGGCCGATTTTACTGTACGGAAGGTTGTACTGCTGGGTGGCGTCGGTCAGGATGATGACGATCGATGAGTTGAGAATATCGATGGCAAAATGACCATACGAAATGGCAGAAAGACGCTTGGCATTCACGGCAGAATCCTCGTCAAGATGCGCTGTGCCCCGACCTGCGCGCTCAAAATCAGGTAAGATTGGTCCCGAAAAAGACTCGATGCCGAGGATCAGAACCGTTGCAACCTGGCTGATCTACTACGTCAACGGGCCAAGCTGGCGACCACACGATATGATACCACGCCAGGAAATATGATCACCAAAAAATGGGGTTGGGCAAATGCAATGCCGTTAACGGTGAGGGCAATCATGACGGTAGATGTCTTGTCCCAAGCGATAGTGAGCATCTCAACGACCGGCATCGTACCTGGCTTACTGTCATAGTCGTCAGGGGAGGATCGCGCCAGTGTCCAGAAGTTCGTCGCGTGCAAGGTTGACGAGCTCCCTCAACAGTGCCAGAATGGCCGACATGAACGAGACAAACCATGACGCAGGCCAACTTAGCGAGTCGATTCGGCGTCAGGCGTTGGCCTTGGGCTTTGACCACTGTCACTTCACGGCAGTTGGAGAAGCCGCGCATGCAGACTTCTTCGAGCAGTGGGTGGAACTGGGCCGCCCTGGAGAGATGGGCTACCTAACGCGTAATCAAGAGAAGCGACGCCGGCCCGCGCTGCTGGCAGAGGACGGCATCGTCTATCGCACGCTGGTCGTGTTGGCCGTCAACTATCACCAGTTTGAGCTGCCACCGGCCCTGCGCGACGACCCCAGCCGTGGCATTATCGCCTCTTACGCCTGGGGCGGCGACTATCACGAAATTGTGCGACCGCTACTCCATCAGCTTGATGCGTTCATTGCGGAAGCCAGCGGACGCACAACGCGCGGCAAGTGCCTGGTCGATACCGGGCCCGTGCTGGAACGCGACTGGGCAGCGCACGCCGGGATCGGCTTTATCGGTAAGAACTGCTGCACCATCCGCCCGGTGGAGGGAAGCTGGCACTTCCTGGCCACCATCCTGATCCCCGAAACGCTCGTCTACGATCCGCCTGTCCCCGGCAACGGGGCGTCGATCCGCGCAGATGACGTTGCCGCCGGTCTGCCCCACGATGCCAATCTCGGGGAATGGCGCGTTGGAGACCGTCCAGCCACCTGCGGTCGCTGCACCCGCTGCCTCGACGCCTGCCCTACCGACGCCTTCGTTGGTCCCTTTCACCTGAACCCTCAGCGCTGCATCTCCTACTGGACCATCGAAGCGCGCGGCCCCATTCCTGTTGCCCTGCGCGCTCAGTTTGGCAACCGCATTTTTGGCTGTGATATCTGCCAGGAGGTCTGCCCTTGGAATGGACGCTTGGCCACGCGGACGCCTCTGCTGGCCGGCCTGCGCGCCCAAACGGAACGTATTGCGCCGCCACTTCTGGAAGGGTTCGAAGCGACCAATCCCTATTGGCTTGACGACGAGGCATTTCGCACGCGCTTCCGCCGCTCACCCATCAAGCGCCCTAAACGTGCCGGCATGCTGCGTAACGTCTGCGTCGCCCTGGGCAACTGGGGCGATCCCGAAGCTGTCGATGCGCTGCGGCTGGCGCTCGGCGACGCCGAGCCCCTGGCCCGGGGCCATGCCGCCTGGGCGTTGGGTCAGATTGCCGTGCGCCACCCGGCGTCGGCTGCAACACGGATCCTGCGGGCGGCCCAGCACCACGACCGCGACGCCTGGGTCCGCGCTGAGATTGGACAGGCCCTGCCATAACCGAACGGTCGTAGATCTTTGTGGATAATCTTTATCACCATCAGCGCGAAACCATTTTGCGCAAGGTGCGTAGTGTTGTTCATCAAGAATCAGTTTCGCTGGAACGTAGCCCGCATCCACCGGGCGAGGTTCCGGGTTGTGCAAATCGAGGAGGAACGAATGGATATCGGAAAAGCGCTGACGTTTGTGTATGATGAAGATAAGTGGGTGGAAAAGGTTGCCATCGGCACCGGTCTGCTCATTATCACCTTTTTGCTCGGTTTTGTACTCGTCGGCATCATTGGCGGTTTTATTCTCACCGGCTACTGCCTGCGCCTGCTGCGCAACGTGCAGGCAGGCAAAACCCAGGTGTTGCCGGAATGGAATCAGTGGGGTGAGGATCTCACCAATGGCTTCAAGCTGGCCGTGGTGAGCGTGGTCTGGGCGCTTCCAGGCATAATCTTTGGTTTCCCCATGATCCTCGGCGGCTTCATGACCGAAGGGGGCGAATTTGCCCAGTTTATCGGCGTGATGCTCATGCTCTGCTCGGGCGTCTTCGTCTTTTTCTACAGCGTCTTCGTCTTCCTGGCCATGCCGGGCTACACCATCGCCTTTGCCCAGGACGGCAAGATCAGTAGCGGTCTGCAATTGACTGAAGTCTGGCACTGGACGCGAGCGAATGTCGGGCAGGTGATCGTCGTCGCCATCGTTGTCGCCCTTGGTAGCGTCGCGGCCATGTTCCTGGCCAGCATCATCGGCACGGTTCTGTGTATCATTGGCCTGGGCGTCACCATACCGTTGGCCACACTGCTGATCTCATTCTTCCAGTATCATCTCTATGGCCAACTGGCTCGGGAACATCCTTTCGCCGGCAACAGTGACATTGAGATGGGCAGCACTGTGGTGGATAGCCCGCCAGCTGATGCTGCGGATGAGACAGCATAGCAAACAGCTGCTTGCAAACTGAATAGAAACAAAGCCCGGCGCGTCGTTGCGATGCGCCGGGCTTTTCAATTGGCGATGATCGATGGTCATTTCTCAATCCAGATGGTCGATAACGAATTACGCCAGATCAAGGAAAAAATTTGCGGAATACGCACGAAAAAGGTTGACTTTCCAAAGAATCAGCAATAATATAAGCATAATATTGTCGGATCAGCATTCATGGATTGCGGCGATTTCTGGTGAATGGGCGTTGGGCCAGCCAATACGAGAACTCTTTGATGGAGAAGGAAACGACGTGCAAGTTCAACCAATGGACAATATGGATCGCGCGATACTAAAGGCGCTCAAAGAAGATGGGCGCATGCCCTTTAGCGAGATCGCACGCCGGCTCAATGTCTCGGCGGGTATGGTGCGCCAGCGCTATCAGCGTCTGCAAGATGCCGGCGTGCTGCAGGTGGTAGCCGTGACCAATCCGCTCAAGATCGGGTATCACACCATGGCGCTGATTGGCGTCAAGGCCGATGGCAATCGTCTACGCGAGATCGCGGATGAGATCGCGCAGTTTGATGAAGTAATCTATTTGACCGTTAGTTCGGCTACCTACAACCTGTTGGTCGAAGTGCTCTGCTTGGACAATACGCACTTGCTCCAATTTCTCACGGAGAAGCTCTACGGCGTTGAGGGCGTGCGCGAGGCGGAGGCCTTCATTTATCTCGATATCGTCAAAGAGATCTATGCCTGGGACAAGCCGGCCAGCCATTTTGATTCGCTGCTGGCCACGGCCGGCGTCGAAGTGTCGCCCAATTAAACGCAGCGAAAAGGAGCGCGCCGATATGGACGAGGAAGACCCTATTTGGGTGGGTCTCAGGGGGGGTGAAACCAGCATCAGGATGACACAATTCGCACGCTGATTTCCCAAAACACGATCGCCTTTTGCGGCCTATGGCAGGTACGGGCTTCAGGCGGCGTCAACCGATTTGAATCACCTAACCCTTGAGGCACATCATGCAAACCCAGAAAGATTTATCCAAAACCAAGGCGCTCTATCAACGCGCCAAACAGACGATCCCATACGGCGTCAATTCCAATTTTCGTTATTGGGGCGACGAAGACACCTTTGTTGTGACCCACGGCAAAGACGCCCACGTATGGGACGCCGACGGCAACCGGTACATCGACTATCGTTTGGGCTTTGGCCCCATTATCCTCGGCCATGCCTTCCCTGGCGTCACCGAACAGGTCGCAGAGGTGCTGCAATACGGCAACGTTTTTGCCTGGACGACCCCCTTCGAAATTGAACTGGCTGAACGCTTCACGCGCATGACCGGCATGGACAAGGTGCGCCTCTCCAACACGGGGACGGAAGCGACCATGCATGCATTGCGCGTGGCCCGCGCCCACACTGGACGCGAACGCTTCATCAAATTCGACGGCCAGTATCATGGCAATTACGACTATGTGATGTACAACACGGCCGGGGCCGATGCCGCAAAACTCGGCGCCAAGTGGCCGACACGCAGACTACCAGCCAGCGGCGGGATTCCCCGGGCCATCGATCAATACCTAATCAGCCTGCCTTACAACAATTTTGAGGCGATTGAGGAGAGCATGGCCCGCTACGGAGAGCAGGTTGCGGCCATTATGGTGGAGCCGGTGATGGGCAACACGGCCGGTATCGTGCCCAAAGCCGGCTGGTTGGAGAAGTTGCGTGCACTCTGTGATCAATATGGGACGCTGCTCGTCTTTGACGAAGTCAAGACCGGCTTCCGCATCGCCAATGGCGGCGCGCAGGAGTATTTTGGTGTTCAAGCTGATCTGGCCGCCTATGCCAAGTCCATGGGCAACGGCTTCCCCATTGCAGCCATTGCGGGCAGAGAAGAGGTAATGGCCACGATCGAGCCGGGCAAGGTCGCGCAGGGCGGCACCTACGTCGGCAACGTCATTTCGGTCGCCGCGGCCAACGCGACGCTGCAAATTCTCGAAGAGCAACCGGTCATCGAGACGATCTTTGCGCGGGGTCAGTTGCTAATGGACGGCATGGATGAAATCCTGACCCGCCACGATATTCCCCATGTCGTCACGGGCATTCCTTCCATGTTTAGCCTGATCGTGGGCACGGATGAACCGCCATCTGACTTCCAGGACTACGCCGCCAACAATGATGACTTTTACGAGGCTTTGGCCCTGGACCTGGTCTATCGCGGCGTCATGCCCGACAGCGACAGCCGCGAGCCATGGTTTATGTGCTACACCCACAGCGCGCAAGACGTCGCCGAGACGTTAGAGATTTTCGATGCGTCCGTAGCGCACGTAAAGCAGGATTTCCGCAAGGACTTCGCCTTAGCGGCATAGCGCATGGCGCCTAACCAAGAAAAAACGTGAGCAACAGTGCTCACCGGGGCTACCTTGCAGCATCGATCATCTTTTTGAGCCTCATTGTGGAGCCACCTAACATAAAAAGACGTCCCGTATCTCGGTACGGGACGTCTTTTTCATGAAATCCTCTTCACTGCCGAAGTACGTCTGCACAGGGGCCGGACCGCAGTGCACGAATTAATCAAGCCGCAAAAACCACCCGTCCATCACAGATTGTGAGCACGGGGGTTACCTCTGCCAGCGCCTCGTCCGGCACGGCAAAGAGATCGGCCGAGAGCAGCACCATATCGGCCAACATCCCCTCGCGGATCATGCCCTTTTCGGTCTCCATGAACTCCGCATAGGCGGCGTCGCGCGTATAGCCGGCAATGAGGTTCTCTAATGTCTGGCGTTGATCCGGGCCAATACCGTCCCACAATTGGCGGTTGCGCCCCGCGTAGAGGCCCAGCATGGGATTCATAGGCACCACCGGCCAATCGCTGCCATAGGCAAGCCGCGCGCCGGCCTGGCGCAGGGTCTCCCAAGCAAAACTGTAGGGCCAGCGCTCGGGTCCGGGACGGCTGACCCAGACGTCGCCATCTTGCGGAGAAAGGGGCGAATGCAGCGGCTGCATGGATGCAATGACGTTCATCTCGGCAAAGCGGCCAATATCATCCGGATGGATGACCTCGATGTGCTCGACGCGATGACGGCTGTCGCGGACGCCGTTGATCTGGCGCGCATGGGCATAGCCATCCAGCGTGCGTCGCACGGCGCCGTCCCCACAGGCATGGACAAAGATCTGCAGGCCCAGCCGATCAGCCTCTGCGGCCATCGTGTTGAACTGCTCCGCTGTGAAGAGCGCTTCTCCCTTGTTGCCCGGCTGCTCTGCGTAGTCGTCGATCATCAACGCCGTATACGACTCCAGCACGCCATCCATGAAGAACTTGACCGCACCCGCACGGACGTGGCTGCCATTGAAGCGTGCGGGCCAGGTCGCCGCGTCCTGAAACGCAGCCAGGGGCGTCTCGGGCTTGATGTCGTAGGGCACATAGACGCGCAGGGTCAGGTCCCCCCGCTCCTCAAACTCCTTATAGAAGCTTATCCGTTCGACCGTGCCGTCCATGTTGTGCACGCTGGTCAGGCCATAGCTGGCGGCGCGCGCCAGCCCCTTGCGCAGCAGTGCACGCTGCGCGGCTGCGTCCGGTTCCGGAATCAGATCGCGCACGAAGTTGTAGGCGGCCGGCTCACGCAGTTCACCCGTTGCCAGCCCCAGCGTCGGATCCATGACGATTTCACTGCCGGCGGCCGTGCTGCGCCCCTCGAGAATGCCGCCGCGGCGCAGCGCCTCACTGTTAGCCCAAGCCGTGTGACCGTCAAAAGCAATGATTAGCACGGGGCGATCGGGCACGGCAGCGTCAAGCAGCTGACGTGTAAGCGACTGTCCGGTTGGAATCGCACTGTAGAAGAGTTGAAAACCCTGAATCCACTCCAGATCCAGCTGAGCGTCGGCGTACGCCTTGACAGCGGTGGCAATCTGGTCCAAGCCGCGTGCTTCGTCCAACTGCAAGCTGTCGAGCTTGAGCGATCCCCACAGCAGGTGAAAGTGACTGTCGATCAAGCCCGGCAAGAGCGTTCGCTGCTCGCCATCGATCACCTCCGTGTTGGCCCCGCGCAGAGCCAGCGCTTCGCTTGCGTCGCCGACAAAGATAATGCGGTTGCCGCGGATGGCGACGGCTTCGGCCCGGGGGCGCGCATCGTCAACCGTATAGACCCGGGCATTGGTGATGATGAGTTCTGCAGGGTGTGTCATGCTATTCGCTTGCCTCATGTGGATATTGGATATACGGTTGACGACGCAGCCAAAATGGAACGCAAATCAGAGAGCGTATATCACAGCTTGCCGTGCTATACGCTCTCTGATGGTGCGCTAGATTTTACAGGCAGGTTACTGCATCTGCCAGTTCTGAACATCCCAGGATAGACTGCCCCACATGTTGACGTCGTAACCGCTCAAGCGATCCGAAGCGCCATACCCTTCCGTGTAAAGGAAAAGATTCAAGGAGGGCAGTTCGTTGGCGATCAGTTGCGCTAGCTCGCAATAGGCAGCCTTGCGTGTCTCAATGTCGACCGTGTTGCCCGCTGTCTCGATCGCAGCATCGGCAGCATCGTTCATCCAGCGTGCGTAATTGGCGCCGGCAGGATTATCGGCCGATGGAATTGCGCTTGATGCATAGAGATTGGCAATGGTGCCGTGAGGCTCCAGCGTCAGACTCGTATCGTAAATGAGCATGTCGAAATTGCCCTGCTTGCGCGGCGCGCCATCAGCGTACGAGCCAAAAATGACTGAGAAATCATCGTTCTGAATCGTTGCCTCAATGCCAACTTCTTTAAACATCTCCACCAGCGCTTCTTGGAGCCGTACCAGAGGCTGGAAGTTGGTGTAGCCTTCCATTTGCACGCTCAACCGCGTACCATCTTCAGCATATTCGGCGCCTTGGGCCACGCGGATGCCGTCAGATCCTTCCACCCAACCGGCCTCCTCGAGCAGCGCTTTTGCCGCTTCGACGT
The DNA here is from genome assembly GCA_963749845.1 of uncultured Chloroflexia bacterium. GTDB lineage: Bacteria > Chloroflexota > Anaerolineae > Caldilineales > Caldilineaceae > JAGRCP01. The sequence continues at coordinate 415,502 of CAVVOJ010000001.1, forward strand.
CATACGGGTAAGGCCGTTCGAGATCACACTGGTACCAGCCGTAGGCCATGGGACTCGTGGCCGGTGTGACGCCGGGGCTGATGTCGTTGATGATCGTATCATAGTCGATCGCGTGGGCAATGGCCTGACGGACGCGCACATCGCCCAGAATCGGATGGGGCGGTTCAGCGCCCGGATCATCATCAAACGGCATGCTGTGATTGAAGTAGATTGTCATGTTCCACTGTCCGGGCACTTCGGCCAGGGAGGCCTGTCCGGCGACCTGAGAATCGTATATCTCTTTCGTCTCACCGGGCCACAATTGAACATGGGCCTCGCCCTGGGCCATCATCGCGACCTGTGCGCCGGGATCGGGCACGACTTTGAAGATGATACGGTCGAGATAGGGCTGTCCTTCGAGGTAATAGTTGGGGTTGCGTTCCATCACAATCGAATCACCCGATGCCCATTCACTGACAACAAAGGGGCCAGCCGATACGGGATTGCGATTCCACTCCCACTCGGTCATCGCCGCAGCTTCGCCCGTCGCATGGCGAGGCAGAATGCCATACATGAATTGCTGGAGGTAGGCCTGATTGACCTCGCTGTAAGTAATCACAGCGGTGACATCGTCGGGTGTTTCAACGCTCTCAATTAGATCGAAGCCAAGCGAAAGAACATTGCCGCTATCGGGGTTGGAAAGGACTTCCCAGGTGAATTTGATGTCGTCCGATGTAAGGGGTTCGCCATCAGACCACTTCAGATCCGGCCGCAGCTTCCAGGTGATGGTGCGGAAATCTTCAGAAACGCCGCCATTTTCGACCGTCGGCAGTTCGGCCGCCAGTACCGGCACGAACTCGCCGGACGAGTTAACGGTCGCCAGCGGGCCGCTCACGGCATCGGCTACCTGGCGCACGATCGCTGCCACGGCCAGATATTGATTCAAGGAAGCCGGCTCCTCAGGGATCAGAATGACGGCTTGTCCGCCACCTTCAGTGCTACTTTCTCCGCCGGCTGACGTCCCCGTGTCCGCGGCAGGCCCGGCACAGGCGCTAAACGCCAATGCAATGATAATCAACAGACTCATGACGACAATCCTGTTGCGCTTCATGGCTCCTCCTAAGCAAAAAACCTTGGATCGGTACCGCAACGATCTATATAGAATGCTATATAGCGGATCATTAACGCACAGAGCGGGGATCGAATGCGTCGCGCAGCCCGTCGCCGATGTGGTTGATCGACAACGTTGTAATGAAGATCATCAGGCCAGGGAAAATCATCAGCCAAGGCGCGGTAATGCATAAACCTGTGCGGTCGCCAGTAGATTGCCCCAGCTTGGCGTCGGCGGCTGTACGCCAAAACCAAGATAACTCAAGCCTGATTCGACGATAATGGCGTAGGCAACGGCCAGCGTACCCTGGACGATAATCAAGCTGACGGTATTGGGCAGGATGTGGTTGATCATGATGCGTCGATGACCGACTCCAACGCTGCGCGCAGCCTGGACGAATTCTTCGTTCGCGGAAGGAAAGAAACGCACTGCGAATCAGGCGTGCCGGCCACATCCACGAAAGAATGGCGATAATCACAATGACCATCGTCACGCTGTTGCGCAGGTTGAACAGCGGCACATCGCGCAACATGGTGCTGATCAAAATAAGTACAAAGAGGCTAGGCAGACTCAGGAACGCATCGGTCATCCGCATGAGCATGTTGTCGATCACCCCGCCCGAGTAGCCGGCGACGGCGCCAACGAACATGCCGATCATCAAGGCAATGGCTGTTGCCGCTAAGCCAACCGTGAGCGAAATACGCCCCCCATACAGCGTACGCGTAAAGACGTCTCGACCCAGATCGTCCGTGCCAAACCAGTGTTCCGTCGATGGGGGCATAAACGCATTTTTGGGATTTTGTTCGGTCGGCGTATAGCGCCCAAGTGGGATCAAGAGCGCACTAAGAATAACAAGTCCAAGTACAAACAAGGAAAAGAGCGCCGCGCGATGCTGCCGAAACCGGCGCATGGTCATGCGCATAGGGCTGTTGATCGTGTGGGGGGTGGCTTCCATCACCGCACCGCCATCAATCGTTAGCTCACTCATAGCGAACCCGTGGATCAGCGACGCCATAGAGAATGTCGGCAACGATGTTGGCGAAGACAATGAGCACGGCATTGATCAGAATAACCCCAAGCAGGACAGGATAATCACGTCCGCGCGCGGCTTCCCAGAAGAGACGTCCCATGCCTGGCCAGGAGAAAATCGTTTCGATAAAGAGCGCGCCTGCGAACATCAATGGCAAGTCGAGCGCAATCATAGTAATGAGCGGGACGATGGCATTGCGCATGGCGTGGGTGTAGGTCACAGAGCGCTCAGACAGTCCCTTGGCGCGCGCGGTACGCACATAGTCTGTGTTCAAGACGTCCAACATACCGGCCCGGAAAAAGCGTGAGTACCAGGCAATCCACGTAAGACAGAGGGTGCCGACCGGCAAGATCATGTGCCAGATCAGATCCCCAAGGCTTTTGTCGCTGCCGATCGAGTACATGCCCCCTGCCGGTAACAAAGGCCCGCCCGTAAATGGGTTGTCCAACCATACGTAGAAGATCAGGATCGCCATTAGTCCCAACCAATAAACCGGGACCGACTGCCCTGCAAAGGCAAAGGTTGTCACCGCATAATCGAATAGAGAGTATTGCTTGCGCGGGACAGCGCCCCAAGTGGTATAGCCACCAATATCGTGATGATGAAGGCCGTGCCGACCAACAGCAATGTATTGGGAATACGTTCGCCAATTAGCTTCGCCACCGGGCGGTTGCTTTTGATCGAATTGCCCAGGTCTCCCTCCAACAAGATTCCCCGCATCCATTTGCCGTACTGAATGTACAGCGGCTGATCAAGGCCGAGGCGTTCCCGCAATACCTCAAGCTGTTGGGCGGAGATGTTGGGGTTGCGTTCTGCCTGCGCCAGTGGCCCCCCCGGTGCAGCTCGGACCAGGAGGAACAGAATAACGCTCAGAAAAAAGAGCATCGGAATGGATTGCAAAGTTCTACGAATCAAGTAGTTTTGCATTGAATGTATCTAGTTGGCTGTAGATCTGACACACGACGTGAGCGGAAAATGTCGTGTACTGACGCAAAGAGTTCTTTGCTACGCCCATCGACTCCGATGCCCGCAGCGAAACTCCTCGACGCTTCAAGCGCTTGGCATCGACGCCAATAGAAGCAACACGGATGAAGGCGGGGGTATCATAACGAAAGTACGAAAGTACGTCAAACGACTTTGGCGTATCGACAAATGATCGCTGATCATCTACAGTCGACGATTAGCCGTAGGGGCTCCTCTAATCCTTGGGCTCATCGTTGAAGTCCCTGTGGCGCGGCCTGGTTCATGGCATGCGAATAGGCCGCGGCCTTCGTGTCTGCCTGAAAGCCTAATGCAGCGTCGGTGATGGGCGCGCGCCTTTTCATAAATCAGCAGCGCAACCGGTGGGGCAGACGGGCGCCCCGACCGGTTACGCCGTGCACGGCATTTGTCAGCTGCGAGCGCTGAGGACCATAAGGGGCGAGCCTTCGCTATCCATCATGATCACCATGCCGCCGAGCTTGAAGTAATAGGCGACAGAACCGAGCGTGGCGAAGAAATCCTGTTCTTGATCCATGATGTACTCTGGGTCAGAACACTCCGCCATTTGCGAGGTAATCGGGCCAAAGGTTAGCGTGGGCAATTCGGCATAGGTATCGGTTGCCTCCATCACCTTTTCGATCTGGAGATCCCCTTCATACGGGACGGTGAAGTCGTTACAGCCACCGGAACCCGTTGCTTCGCCGCCCTCGCCAAACTTGAATCGTTGTCACCGACAATGGCACGATCGGAGACCATTGTTCTTGATCTGCGAGCCACGAAAATTTCAAGTCCCAATCGGTCCCGACCATCGGCAGGACCGTCGCAGGATCAAAGGTGAGCATTCGCTGATCCTCTACCGTATTGGCCAGCAGCTGATCCTCCTCTATCAGATAGGCCGTCACATTCTCGAGCATGGAAACGTAGGTCGCAGCCTGCTCGTAGAGCTCCTCAGGCGCACAAATATCGTTCGTCCGTGACGGCGTCATCATGCGGAGCTCACCATCGGCATCGGCTGTGTAGACGCCCAGGAACCAGTTGCAGCCGTCAAAGCCGGCGTACCGGTCCCAGAAGTAGATCACGCTGGCCCGTGTATCCGGCAACATTGCGAGCTCATCCTCCGGCCCCCCGAAATAGGCCAAGTCCCATGCTGTAGCGGCCAGGGCGTATGAATCGACGAACTCCTCCACAGCGGCTTCTGCCGTGGCTTCTACCTCAGCAGGACTGGGCGTGGGTTCCGGCTCCGACGCCTGGCAACCGGCAGCCACAACCAGGAAGAGCGCCAGCACGAACGTCAACCAGATGGCACGCGAGGGTTTCTGAAACATCAGTATTTCTCCTCGATTAATTAGTGAGACATGACAGCAGTAAGAAATCTCAGTACGTGTTGCGGTAACAGCGTAGCACATAGTCAGCAGATTGAACGAAGCGATGTTTTAGCTTCGAACATGAAAATAGTGCGCGAAACAACAGTGATGAGCAGCGCAGTTCGGTAAACTAAAGATTGTTGAGCAAGAGTAACGCCAATTAATCGTGCAAGACAGAGGAGTCCGAACTGTGAACCGATTTACATCGCTACGTACCGTCGTTACCCTCGGTCTGGGCCTGACCGTAATCGTCGGCCTCTCCAGCTGCGCTTCGAGCGGGGGCGGCGCAGCCAGCGAGCATATGACGCTTGATCGTGAGACGGGGCTTTTCGCTCCCTGCCCCGACAGCCCGAACTGCGTCTCCACCCAGACGCAGGATGAAGAGCACGGCATGCCCTCCTTGTCTTATGGCGACAGCCAGGCCGAGGCCAAGCAGCGTATGGTCGACATTGTCAACGCCATGCCTCGTTCTACAATCGTTGTGGAGGCGGACGACTATCTCCACGTTGAATTTCGTTCACGCATTTTCCGTTTTGTGGACGACGTGGAAATCTACTTCGATGACGCCAACAAGACAGTACAGTTCCGCTCGGCCTCGCGGGTCGGCTACAGTGATATGGGCGTCAACCGCAATCGAATGACTGAAATCAGCCAGCAGTTCGCGCAGTGACCCGCTGCACGGTCGGGGGTAAAAACGGGGATAACCCGGTTGACACCGGCGGATAACCCCGTGGAATCTTTGCGGAACGACGGGGGAAGCTTGAGGAAAAAGGTTTCGAGCTTCTCCCCGGTGTTGTAGGCCGTCGATATCAATCTACTAGATAGCCATCGGCGCAAAATGCATGTGGATAACCTGATGGTTTTGTTCCCATTTCTCCAAAAAGATCTCCCTCTTCTCCCCCATACCTCTTTGCCTGGCCGATCCCCATATGTTGCGCGGTATCTACGTGAAGCGCCGTATCTAGTAGGCAGCAACATATCGGCTCGATAGTCGGATCAATTATCCCCAATATCCCCAATATCTACTACTATTAAATACTATATCCCAATCAGATCAATGACTATCCCAAATGCTACCCCTACGGTCGACGCATGCCTTGCGTTTCTTGCAGCAACGGTGGCAATTCAAACGATTCGTCTTCGTTCAGAAGATCATCTTGAACTGTCAGACAAGCCGGATCCATAAAGGGCAGAGGGTTCGTAAAGCCGCCCCAACTGTCAAAACGATTGTAGGGCGCAATTCGAATGGCAAAATGAAGGTGCGGTCGAGTAAAGATCTTACCGACAAGCTCACCGTCGGATAGGGCAACGTCAGCACCGCGGGCAACGATTTGGCCTGCTTCCACCTGAACTTCATCCAGATGAGCATAGAATGATTCGCCCCAGCGATGCTCCAGCTTCACGTAGGCGCCAAAGCCGCCTGGCTCGTTACTGATCTCCGTGACTCGCCCGCTGTCGACGGCCAGCAGCATCGTGCCGCTGGGCAGGCCAAAATCTACGCCCGGATGGCCTTGCAGGGGCTTGCCGTTATAATGATATTGGCGATAGAAATGACGATTTGCCCCCCAACCCTGCAAGAGGGTCGCCTTGCCCATAAAGGGTGCCGATAGGTAAATGCCTTCGGGCTCATACAGGCCGTTTTCCAGGGGCAGGTTGACGAACTTGTAGCTGGTTGACATGATGACTCCTCCTGGGACGCTGCCTGCGGGCCGGCTGAGAACGCCTACATTCAGTCGTCCTTTGTGCCCATTCATACAAAGCGCATATGCAAAGCGGAAGCAATCCTACGCAATTGGACACGCATCCATGTTTTGATCATGCATGGTCCGGACGCAGGTTACTTTCGCCCACTATGGCGCGATCTATGGCGCGAAATGGTCAAAGATTCGACAATGCCATGAGGGATCGCTATACTGCCTGTCCAGAATGGCGCATCGGGTCTAATCACAGTATACTGGTTGATCGTGCCCAGCGTAAAACGCAGTGCGTCCATACGGCGGGCACGCAGAGCGTAATTTATCGATATTGTTGTCTGTTTCATTATTCATTTTGTTTCATCTAGGAGTCATTACTGTGCCGATTTACGAATTTGTCTGCCAGCAATGTGGCCATGAATTCGAACGAATCCAGTCCTTCTCCGATGTCAGTACGCCCGAGTGTCCCCACTGTGCGGCTGTTGAGGTGAATCGGCAGGTCTCCAGGCCGGCCATTCATTTCAAAGGTAGCGGCTGGTACATTACGGATAGCAAGGAAAAGGGCAAGAAGCCGTCCAAAGAGGCAGCCAACGGCAACTCTACCGAGACTGGCGCCGATGGCGGCGCTGATGGCAGCGCTGATGGCGGCGCCGATGCGACTGCCAAGCCGGAGACCGCAAGCAAGGACGGCGGAGCCAAGAGCAGCAGCAATGGGGCGGCTGATAAGAAAACCAGCGCGCCCGCAACGGCCGAGAAGAAATAGCGCTGTCGAACGTAAGATCTTGTAGTGAAATTCCTTCGTCCGGTGTGGCGTTTCGGGTGCGAACAGACCCGATGTCGACTGCGCCGGACTTTTGCGTTGGTTCGGCTTGCGCATATAATCTCGCTATGACTCGGAAGACGCGCCAACAACTTGTGGAGGAGCTGACCCGCTCTCATGCTGAATTGCGACGGCTGCTCGAATCTGTGGCGCCAGTGCAGGACTGGCAAAGGGAGCCGGCCGAGTGGTCTTTTCGCTACATCGCCGCCCACCTGGCAACAGCGGAACGCGCGTTTCATCTGGCCCGGCTGATGCTCATTGCGTCAGGGCGCGAGCCCCGTCTGGCCGGCTACAACCAACATGGGCTGCGCATGGCGCGTTGCGATCTACACGAATCTCTGGCGCAATGGACACTTGCCCGACAGGAGCTGCTGGCCTTCATCGCCACGCTGAATGAAGCGGACCTGAGCCTGACGGGCATCCATGCTGACATCGGCGTCATCACGCTGCTCGATGCGCTGGACGAAGTTGCACGTCAGGACCGCGGTCATATCCGCCATGTGCGCCAACTTATTCGGGACTTCTACGAGGATCAGCGGCCCGCTGTGCCCTGCTACGAAGGCCCGTTTGTCTTGAATTAAGCGCCACCGGCAGTACCGTACTTTCATACCCCCACACCTCTGGAGCGGCTATCGTGTTTGAATTGGTCTTTCTTGGCACATCGGCCTCCGCGCCTTCGATTCAACGCGGACTCTCGGCCGCGCTGGTGATGTGCAACGAGCACCGCTTCATGATCGACTGCGGTGAGGGCACGCAGCGCCAGCTTCTGCGCAGCGGGCTGGGCTTTCGCCGTCTTGATCGTATCCTCCTGACGCATGGCCATCTGGATCACATTTTGGGGCTGGGCGGGCTCGCCAGCACGCTGGGACGGTGGGAAGCCTTGGAAGAATTGAATATACTCGGGGGTGACCGCGCACTGGAGCGAGTCAGCCTGCTGATGGATGTCGTCTTTGGCCACGGTGCGGCGCCAAGCACCAACATTGTGCTGACGTCTCTCGCTGCCGGTCCTATTTTTGAAGATCGCCATTTCGTCGTGGATGCAATTCCGGTGAAGCATCGGGGGGACGGCTGTTTTGGCTTTGTCTTTGAGGAGCGGACGAAACGGCCCTTCGACCCGGATCGAGCGGCGGCGTTGGACATTCCCCAAGGGCCCATTCGGCGCGATCTGGCTCAGGGCCAAAGCGTTACGCTGCCGGATGGTCGGACGATTACACCAGACGCTGTGTTGGGCGAACCTCAAGCCGGCGCCAAGCTCTGCTTTATCGGTGACGTGAGCCATACCGGCCCCTTGCACAAAGCCGCGGCTGATGCCGATCTGCTCGCCATCGAAGCGACCTATTTAGATGAAGACAAGGAGATGGCGCGCACCCATGGCCACATTACGGCGGGCGCTGCCGCCCGTTTGGCCAAAAACGCCGGCGTCAAGCAACTGGTGCTTCATCACGTGAGCCGACGCTATCGCACGCGCGATATAGAAGCGGAGGCCCGGGCCATCTTCCCCGATACTGTCGTGGCCAACGACCTGGACCTCTTTCAAATTACGAAGAACAAACCGATCCAGCAGCGCAACCTCTTGCGCGCATAACGTTGGGCGCGCAAGAGGTTGCATTGCAACGTCTCTACTGGCGCAACCTGCCGTTGGTTTCCTCCTCAACAGCACGGATGATGCGCTTGCGCAGCGCTGAGATCTCCTTCTCGCTCATGGTGCGATCTGGACGTTGATAGGTCAGTCGGAAGGCGATCGACTTGGCGTCAGCGGCCAGCGGTTCGCCCCGGTAGACGTCGAAAACCTCCACCGTTTGCAGCGCGTCACCGCCGGCTGCCCTCATCACATCGTGGATGCGGCGACTCGTCACCGCTTCCGCTACCTCAAAGGCCAAATCTTCCACGACCGGCGGGTAGTTGGAGATGGGCGCCATGGGCTCCAGGCTCCAGTGGGGCTTGATCAACGGCTTGAGGTTTAGCTCTGCCGCATTGATCCGTACGTTGGGCAACCCAAAGGCCGCCCGCACCTGTGGATGAATCTCGCCTGCCAACCCCAATGATTCGCCCTTGAGGAACACCTCCGCGCAGCGGGGTCCAAACGTCCCGGTGTCGGGACGACCCTTGAATTCTAGATCTCCTGGGCGATAACCCAGCCGGTCAAGTAGCGTCTCGATCACACCCTTGAGGTCGTAGTAGTCCATAGACTCTTCCGCGCCTGGATCAGGCTGAAAGCCGGATTCGCGCCGGGGACCGGTAAGCAAAAGGCTCACCCGGTTGACCTCCGACGGCAGAACGCCATCGCCATTTTCGGGCAGATAGACGCGGCCCACCTCGTAGGTGGTCAGACGATCCGTGTAGCGGAGATTGCGTGCCGCATTCTCCAATGCGCTAACCAGCAACGACCGGCGCATGGCCCGTTTCTCCGGTGCAATCGGATTGGTGATGATCACGTACTCATCGTCCTGGCTTGCCTCCCCGCTGGGATGCAACTTGTCGTGATTCTCCGGCGACGAGAGCGTGTGGTTGATGATCTCTTGCAGGCCGGCGGCGACCAGGATGGTGCGTACCTTCTCTTCCGTCTCGACCATCTCATCGCGATGCTGGGTCGGTAACTCTTCATTGATCAGCGTCGTGCCTACATGCTCGTAGCCGATCACCCGCGCTACCTCTTCGCAGAGGTCGGCCGGGATGTTGACGTCCAGTCGCTGCCAGGGGGCGACCGCTTCGATCAGCCGCTCGCCGGGATCGCGATGGAGGCCAAAGGTCGCGGCTTCGCCTGCGGCCGGATCAACTTCGTCAACGATACGCACCGTGAACTCGAGACGTTCCAGGGCATCGACGATCTGCTCCTGAGTAATCTCCATGCCCAGGAGGCGGCGGATGTCGCTCACGGTCGTATAGCTCGTGCGCACGGGCTGCTCGACGGGATAGGCATCGAGAATGCCTGGCACGATACGGCCGCCGGCGTAGCGACGCATGAGTTCGGCCGCACGGCGGGCTGCAATGGGATTGAGCGTTGCCGGCATGCCGCGGGCGAAGCGGAAGCTGGCCTCGCTGGGCAGGCGCAGGGCCGCGGCCGTGCGCCGGTTGTTGATGCCCTCAAAGGTGGCGGATTCGAGCAAGATGTTGACGGTCTCGTCACTGATCTCGCTCTCCTGCCCACCCATGACGCCGGCGATTGCGATGTCGCCTGTGGTGTCGGCAATCATCAGCATGGAAGCGTCCATGGTGCGCGCTACATCATCGAGCGTGGTGAAGCGCTCGCTCTCCTGCGCGCGCCGCACGATGATGGTCGGCGTGGCGTCGCCGGCCCGCTCCGCCCGGCGCAGAAGCACGTCGTAGTCAAAGGCGTGGAGCGGTTGGCCCGTCTCCAGCATGACGTAGTTGGTAATATCGACAATGTTGTTGATGGGCCGCATGCCGGCCCGGCTGAGCGCGGCCTGCATCCACTGGGGCGATGGACCGATCTCCACATCTTTGATCAGAATGCCCGTATATCGATTGCACAGTTCCGCCTCATCGATCTGCACGCCGGCGTAATCGGTCACGGTGTCATCACCGGCCGGCTGCCACTCATCGGCAGGCAGGTGGAGCGTCGTGCCGGTCAGGGCCGCCACCTCACGCGCCACCCCGATCATGCTCAGGCAGCGGGCCATATCGGGCGTCAACTCCAATTCCATCACCTCGTCACTGAGATAGTCGCGCAGCGGCACACCGACGGGCGCGTCTTGAGGCAGCAGGATGATGCCTTCGTGCTCTTCACTCAGGCCCAACTCCCGTTCGGAACAGACCATGCCCGACGATTTGATGCCGCGGATCTTTGAGGGCTTGAGCTTCTTCTTCGGGCGGGGCGTGGCGTCGCTGTAGGCGTCGATCAAGAGCGCGCCGGCCCGGGCGAAGGCTACCTTGAGCGTCGGTAACTCCTCCGCTTCCTTGTAGACAAAGAGATTGGGGGCACCGGTAACAACTCGCTGTGGCTCCCCGCCGCCAAAGTCGACGTCGACCAGCACCAGGCGGTCGGCATCCGGATGGGGCAGGACGCTGACGACCTGACCGACGACCAGCGTCTCCGGATCCCACCAGTCGCCCACTTGCTCGATGCCGCCCACTTCCAGGCCGGCCAAGGTGAGTCGTTCGGCAAGTTCTGCTGTCGGCATATCGATGTCGACATATTCTTTTAACCATGAAAGGGGCACGTACATGAGACTTCCTTCAGCGGTATGATTGATACGTCTAACCAGACAAATTGACGTATCAGTTTACCCATTCAGATGTTCATATACCAAATCGTGGGGGAGGGCACGAAACTGACCCCAGCCGCGACGATCACCCATGAGGTTGCGCAGGTCTGCGGCGAGCTCACGTAGTTGACTCGGCAGGATGCGGCGAAATTCGGTAATCTTTTCGGCGGCGTGGGGGCGCGGTTCGCCGTCATCGGCCTGAAGCACGAAGATATAGCTGGCAAAGCGAGCGGTGCGTTCGCCGTCGTGAATCTGATAGTCGATCACGCCGAGGAAGCGGGTAATCTGTACGTTCAGCGCGGTCTCTTCCGCCACTTCGCGCCAGAGCGCCTCCTCCACGCCCTCATGCCACTGGATGCCACCGGAGGGCAGGCGGAAGATATGGCCGGGATAGTGCTGCTTTGCATGAACCCAGACGCGACCGGCCGGATCCATGACGGCAAAGACCACCTCGGCCCGGCGATCACTGTCCTCGCGCCAGCGATGGGTGCGCAGGTAGCTGTCTGCGCGTATGTGCAGCGTACGCCGCAGCGGGCTGCCCAGCCGCTGCGCAAGCTCGCCAACTTCCGTTTCGCAAAGAACAGGCTTGGGGCTGATCGAAATGGTCGAATGCGCCGGGTTCGCCATTTGGGCTCTCCTGCTTTGTTGTGGGTTTGTGGAGGGACTGTGTATGTTAGCTTGTGCGATTGTGTGGTACGAACTGGCAGTGATGATAGCGCGTGTGCGTTAAGATGTCGAATTTCGACGGCGCCAAATTGCACTTATGCTCAGCAGCAGAAGCGCACACAGCGTGACCAGGCTGATCACCCGGCCGATGCTACGCGGGGGGGTGTCATTATATTCGAGGCGGAGATAGCCTTCGCCCTGGGGCAACGGCACAGTCATGCGCCCCAGGGTACCTGTCTCCTCGGGAATGACAGGCAGTTCTTCCACAGGTTCACCGCCTTCTCCGTCCAACAGATAGGCACGCCAGCCCGGATAGTAGAAGTGGTTAAAGACGACCCGCTGCTCGTCTGTGCGCTGATTGAAGAAATAGATCTCTTCTTGCACAGTATTGTGTGTAATCGAGCCGATGGCCAACGTTTCGTTGTCGATAGGGTATTGTGTATTGCCGTAGTCAACCTTGGTGCTCACCGGTTCGACCGGTCCACCGGCCTTGTCCTGGCTGATATAGTAATCGGCCATGGGGCTCCACGTCGGAATTTCACTCACCCACGCTGTGCTGCCGGTCATCTCGTCGGAAGATTGCTGGAAACGCATGAGCGCGGCCAGACTGACGGGGCCCTCCACCGGCTCCGTGATCTCGACCCGGAGGTAGGGATAGCTGCCCAGAATGACCAGCGCTGCCAAGGTAATCAGTCCCAAGTTCATGCCGCGGTGGGGGAAAGCCAGCAGGGGATGGAGGATCAGGCCCGAAAGGATGCTGACGCAGAGCGCCGCGATACTAAACCAGCGCCACGGGAATTGCGCAAAGCCTAGAATGGTGCCCACGATTGGGAGCGTCCAGAGGGGTTCGGACCACGTCAGGGCCACGAAAACGCTCACCAGGCCCGCAACGATGAAGACGGCCATCTCCCAACGCACCCTGCCCAGCCTGTCCCACGTCAGCACGACACCCAGCACCGCCAGCGTCAGTGCGATTGCGCCGATCTGAAAGCTGATCGGGTCATCTGGGCCTGGCTGACTGATGCCAAAGCCCCACAGCGGCCGAAAGAGCTGGAAAAAGTAGACGAAGTTGCCGCTAAAGCTGTAGCGCCCGTCAAACCACTGGTCGACGCGCACATACTGGCGTTCCAGCAGCATGGGCAGCCAGAAAATTGCACTCAAGCCCAGGCCAAGGAGCAGGCCAACCACCGGCGCCAGCGCACGTCGCACCCACGGCCAGAAGCGTACGCCCAGCGGCAGGCTCAGGTCCGTGGTGCTGTCGGGCATCGCATAGAGAGAGACGAGTACCAACAAATAGATCCCCAATAGCGGCGTGAAGAGCACGATGACCAGATTGCTGGTAAGCATGAGGCCGGCGTAACAGAAGGCCGTCGCCGCGATCCAGGGCCATGTGCCAAGCAGGGTCGTCTGGCGTACGGTCATCAGGCAGAGCGGCAGCCAGACCAGGGCCATACTTTCGGCCAGGTTGGCCCGTACGTAGAGGTTGAGCAGGTGATAAGGCACATAGACGTAGACGAGCGCCGCGATCACTGCGGCATGGCGCCCGCCCCATGTGCGCACAAACGCATACATGGCGGCGGCCGATGCGACGATGCTGATGCCAAAGACCGCCTTGATGGCCGCAACAAAGTCAAGGCCCAGAAAGCGATGGAGTAACTCGCCGATGAAGTGGCTGAATGGTCCATAGATGTTAAAAAACGGATACCCGTAGCCAAACGCGAAGTCCGGGCTCCAGCGCGGCCACCAAATGCCGTCCTGAACCAGACGGTCAAACTCAAAAAGGAAGTAGACGTGATGGCGAGCGTCATTGGCGCCCCAAAAGTAGCCCGGCTGCAGAAAGGGGGCGACAGCAAAGATCGTCAGGGCCAGCGTGAACCAGAAAAGACCATCGCGCCAGAGCGGGATCTTGTCTACATACGCGTACGCAGCCTTCTCCTCGGCGATGCGCCGGCGATCATCTGCGCCGAGTTCGGCGCTCTGCACGGCGAGCGGCTTACCGTCCATAGAAGACCAACTTGTCATCGATACCGCCGTCTACGGGCAGGCGGGCGCCGTCGCGCCAGTCGTAGTAGCCAAAGAGATAGCGCACCTGCCCATCATCCAGGTCGCCCGCCGCGGCGGCCTCGCTGAGGTCGAGCACATAGCTGTACTGCAATATTTCTCCCGGACGCCAGGTTGTGGGCGGCCGCTCGTCACCGTGGGGCGGTGTATCTAATTGTGCGATGACACGGTAGCCGTCAGCCGTGTCTATTTGCGCCTGAAAAAATACATTGTAGTCGAATGCCAGCGGATAGCGCGTCTGCCAGACGACATCCAACTGCGCGCGAAGCGGCTCGGTCCGCTCGTGTAGGCCGGCCTCCAACAGCACAATCTCGTTGTCTAGGCCCAGGGTGGCGTAGGGCCGATCTGGGGGCGCATACTGGGTGAACGTGGTGGTCAAGTAAGGATAACTCGCCAGGAGCGTAATGCCCACAAGCACGGGCCAGGCGGGGACGCGGCCCAGCTGAGGTAACAGCGCCGGCACGCTGCCCATGAGGGCAGCCAGCAGCGGCATGGCAAGGAGCAGAAACTGCCAGGGATAGGTGAGCAGGCGGTCCGCACCACTCACGCGCCAGGCGAAGGCGGTCGGGTTGAGGCTGAGCAGCAGGATGATGCCCGTGCCGGCCGCGGCAAAGGTCAAGAATGGATGATACGCGGGATTGGCGCGATTTTCACCGCGCGTGAGCCAGAGCCAAAGCGCCAGGACGCCTAGTCCCAAGGCGGCGAAGCCAAGCTGAAACGGATATTGGTCCTGCCAGCCGGGGATGCTGGGGGCGACGGTCCAGCCGTTGGCCCCCAATTGGAAGAGATAGACGAAATGCTCATAAAAATCGACCGGCGGCGGGCGCTGAATCGACCAGAGCGGGATGAGGCTGGCCAGCCCGGCCGCGCCGCTGAGCGCAACGATGAGTGGCGCAAACCGGTTGCGCTCGACGATGAGCGCATAGAGCAGCAGTAACACGGTCGCCAGCAGCGCCAGCCCGGCCTGGGTGCGCCACATCCACAGTTGCGCAACGACGAAGATTCCGGCCGCGGCGGGCGAACCGGTCTGGCTATAGGCATCGAGCGCGACCAGCATGAGCGGCAAGAGGGCCAGAATCCAGGCATCGGCCAAACTGCCACGCACGTAGATCGTGGCAAGGACTGGCGGCAACAACATGTAGGCCAGGCCGCCCAATCCGGCTGCCCGATCGCCAAACCGGGGATTTAGCCAGGCATAGACGCTTAGACCACCAAGAATGAGGGTGAGGACGAAGAGGAAGCGAACTGCAACGGTTGCAGGCAGGCCGAGCATGAGCAAGGGCTGGGCCAGGATGTAGGCCGCGCTGCCCGTACCGCGCCAGAGGTCAGCGTCCGCGGCCAGTGTAGAGATGGCGCCCGGCTGGAGCGCATTAAAGGCCGGTGTGAAGCCTTCCAGCCCCTCCCAGTAGCCCGGATAGGCGGCCGGCGCCCAGGCAAAAATGCCGAGCAAGAGTACGGCCCAGAAGCCGGCGCGCGCCGCGCGCGTGTCCCAAGAATTCATGCCGACAGTATAGCACGGGGGACGACAGCGCCTGAAAAGCTAACCCCTTTTCTGCACGGGCTCGCAGTGCCACGGTATTTCGACGCTTTGCTTTCGGGAACAGATCGAACCAAATTCTCTCCAAATTGTCGGCGGTATAGGACTTCTACAACATAGATTCCTATAGCTCGCTCAGCCAATCCTCATCGAACTCGGTTAGGAAGTCGTACTCCTCTTCCTGTTCGTCATGTAGCGCCAGCTCAGGCGCGTCGTTGACCACAGCGCGGCGACCGTCATCCAGAAGGACGCCGCCCCCTTCCATGCCGCCGCTCGCGACGCCGCTGTCCTGTCCGGCTGGCGCAGGGCGCCGCGCCAGCTGTCGCCCCAAGACGCGCAACTGATTCATCTCGTAGAGCGTCAAGCCATAGCGGTTGTCCGGATGGGCCAGGAGCCGGATCAAGTCAAGGGTCACAATGCGCTGCAGCGCTGCCCGGCTACGGAAGGTGATCCAGCCCATGGGCAACAGGCGCATGAATTTCTGTCCGGCCGGCGAGTAAGGGGCGGGCCGGCGCAAGGGCAGGAGGTTGCGCTCCAACTTCCAGGCCAGATCCCACTCCGCTCCGGCCGGCGCAGTGATGTCGTGGCCCATGAGAAAGTAGACGCGATCGACATTGGCAATGGACTCGTAGAGATCGTCGTACTTTGAGCCGCCGACGGGCGTGCGTCGAATTTCGGCGCCAATCTTCACCGGCAGATCCAAGAGCGCGCGACCGACGACCGCACGTTCGTCTTCGAGGTCATGCGTAGCGCTTACAAAAAGACGCAGAGTTTCAATCATGTACGTTCGCTTTCGGTCAGAGATTTGTGAAACTCGCCCAGCAACTCAGCCAGGCGTTGGGGCCGTTCAAGCGGAATCATGTGGCCGGTTTCAGCGAGCAAGCAGAGGCTTGCCCGGGCCAAGTGTGCCGCCAGCTCCTGGCTGAGGTGTGGTGGCGTCATCCGATCTTGGGCGCCGCAGAGAACTAGCGTCGGCATGGTTAGCGCTGCCAGATCGGGGCGGGCATCAAAGGCGGAGCACGCTGTGAAGTCGTCGATCAGGGTCTGGGGCTCAACGCGGGCCAGGTTGCGTTCGTAAGTGGCCCGGGCTTTGTCGTCGACAGTCGGGCCCAGGCTCCAAGCCGCCAGTCGTGCCGTGGTCGCGTCATAATCCGTCGCCAACCCTGCCAACAGTTTCTGAGAAACGGGCAGCCTTGCGCCGGTGGCAATAAGGCCCAGTGCGGCTATGCGCGCTGGCGCACGGCCGGCGACCGCCAGGGCCACTGCGCCGCCCATAGAATGGCCGGCGAGCAGGACCGGCGGCAAATCTTCTGCGTCCAGGAAGGCCAGCACTGCTGCCGCATACGCGTCAATCTCGTCAAAGCTGGGGCCGGTCGAGTGGCCATGCCCCGGGAGATCCAGCGCGTAGACCAGGGCGCCGGGCAGGCGGCGCACCTGGGGCGGCCAGAAGGCGAGATTGCCACCCGCACCATGGATCAGGACCAGTGGTAGCTGTGCTTCATGGTCGGGCTGGGCATAGCATCGAAAGAACACGCGGGTCGCTCGCTGAGTTGTCTATTTGTGCAGCGCTTCCAGATGACGCGGTGCATAAGTATCGTTGGCAACGGCCTGCTGGAGCGCCCTCACATCGGCGTCAACCATCAGGCGCACCAGTTCCTTGAAGGAGACGCTTGGTTCCCAACCCAGCTTGGCGCCTGCCTTGGCGGGATCACCTACCAACAGGTCGACTTCGGCTGGCCGGTAGAACTTCGGATCCTGGACCACGTACTCGTTCCAGTCGAGATCAAGATAGCCAAAAGCCTCCTCGACAAACTCCCTGACGCTATGAGTTTCGCCGGTGGCGACCACATAATCGTCGGGCGCGTCCTGTTGCAGCATGAGCCACATGGCACGTACATAATCGGCCGCATAACCCCAGTCACGCCGCGCTTCGAGATTGCCCAACCGCAGTTCGTCAGCCAAGCCGAGCTTAATCTTGGCCGCACTATACGTGATCTTATGGGTAACAAATTCGAGGCCGCGGCGCGGGCTTTCGTGGTTGAAGAGAATGCCCGAGCAGCCAAAGATGTCGTAACTCTCCCGGTAGTTGACGGTGATCCAGTGACCATAGACTTTGGCCACGCCGTACGGGCTACGCGGGTAAAAGGGCGTCGCTTCAGTCTGCGGCACCTCCATTACCTTGCCGAACATCTCACTGCTGGAGGCTTGATAGAAGCGAATGGCGGGATCGACAATGCGAATCGCCTCCAACATGCGTGTCACGCCCAAGGCCGTGAACTCGCCGGTGAGCACAGGTTGCGTAAAGCTCGTGGGCACAAAGCTTTGCGCGGCCAGGTTATAGACTTCCTGCGGCTGATACTCTTGGAGGATTGAGATCAGACTCATTTGATCCAATAGGTCGCCCTGGACGATTTCGATGCGATCCTGGATGTGCTTGACGCGGTCAAAGTTGATCGTGCTGGTGCGGCGTACCATGCCGATGACTGTATACCCCTGCTCAAGCAGGAATTCAGCCAGATAGCTGCCGTCTTGTCCGGTAACGCCGGTAATCAATGCGGTGGGCATAGAGAATTTCCTCCCATGGAACAATCAGACTTCAGAAGACGGTGCGCTGGACTGGTCGACGAAATCGGGACGCTCTGCGTTCCCGTTGATCTGGTAACGCCAACTGTCGAGCAGATCTTCAAGTGATGTCAATAAGTCAATTTCCGGCTGCCAACCAGTGGCAGCCACCAAGCGTCGATTGTCGCAGACGCTCACCGGAATATCGCTGGGGCGGAGACGGGCCGGGTCTACCTCGACGCGGATCTGCATGGACGAGAGCGTCAGTAACGTCTCCAAAACGGTCTGGATGGCATAGCATTCGCCGCTGCCGACATTATATGCTCGGCCTGACGTTCCCTGGCACAGAGCCAGCCAGTAGGCGCGTACCACATCGCGCACGTCGGTGAAGTCACGCTTGGCTTTGAGATTCCCTACACGGATCACCGGCTCACGCAGGCCCGCCTCGATTTCAGCAATCTGACGGGCGAAAGCGCTGGCCGCGAAGTCATCCGATTGGCCGGGGCCGATGTGGTTGAAGCTGCGCATGCGCACGATGGGCAATCGATGGCTGTTCCAGTATTGCAGCCCCATGATGTCCTGCGTAACCTTGGAGACGCCGTAGGGGCTGTGGGGGCGGAAGGGTGTATCTTCGTCGATCGGCAGATCATCAGGCTGCACCAGACCATAGACTTCGTTGGACGTCACCAGCAGTGTACGCGTCTTGGGATGCGCACGGCGGATCGATTCCAATAGGTTTAATTGGCACTGTATGTTTAACTCGTAGGTCGTCCACGGCTGCTGCCAGCTGCCGCCCACGTCGCTCCATGCCGCCAGATGCATGAGCGCATCAGGTTGAACCTGGTCCAGCAATTCGCTCACCCAGAGCGCATTGCGCAAATCGCCGCGGTGAAGCGTCAGCTGGTTGCGTATTCCCTGCAGACGTCGATCGTGGCGGTGAATAACGCCATGCACGTCCGCATCGGTTTCGTTCACCAGATATTCGGCTAAGTGACTGCCAGCAAAGCCCGCAATGCCAGTGATAAGCACGCGCATGGACGGTTTGCATCCTTACAAAATAAATATGTCAACACGTTTCCCTACCACCCTCGAACTCACTAACCTACTATACTCTATGAGTGCAAACAAAGTGCAAACGCCGTACTGATGGGCAACTAACAGAGCGATGATAGACTTACAGTCAATACGGAGTGCAAGGTGAGGAGCCGAACCTATGGTGCGAATACACCATTCGACAACCGATAAGGCCACTGCTTGGCGTGTGCGTGACTTGCTGGCCGCCCATCCCCTCCTCGGCGGAACAATGGCGCAGATTAGCGTCACCGCTGACATGGAGCGGATTGTGCTGACCGGCTGGATTGCGGACGATCGTCTGAAGCAGATCGCAATCCGTCTGAGCACGCGCGCGGCGGGCAGGCGTCCTATCTACGTCGAGCTGAAGGAAGGACGTGTCTTTTCCTGCTGCGCCACGCAAGCGTCGCAAAAAAGTGGCAAACTCGCTTGACGAATCAGAAGTACAACACAATACGCAAAACGGGGCGGGAGCCGGTGCAAGCCACCGATTTCCGCCCCGTTTTTGTTTGTGGAGATGCGCAGATACTTCCAGCAACTTGACCTGAAGCCCTGTGAGCACGCCTTGGTGCGAACGGGTCCTGCCAACGGTGGCCATTCTATAAGTACCATTTTAGGCGTTTGTCGCGAACCGCCGCACTCCCCACCAGGCCAGACTGCCAAGCAGGATCATAGCGAGACTAAGGAGTAAGAGCGTGCTGCTAACGCCAATACCGCGTGCGCCAAAGTGCGCGACCGTGGCTGTGCTGATGTCGGGCGTCACGCCCTGGCGATGGACAAATGCCGCAGCTGGATAGCCGTGCCAGATCACAAATCCCGTCGTCAGGGCAACCAAACGAATTGCGTCCGGACGCGCAGATCCTGTTGCCAATGCCATGGCAACGCCGCTGGTCAGGCCGATCATGGCGGAGAGCAGCCAGAGCAGCATGAGCGCGATCCCGCCGCCGGGCGCAGTGCGCTGCAGGGTGATGGCCAGAAATACAGGCACCACCGGCCAACTCAATGCCGCCAGTGCGCCTAGGGCATGACCGACGCGTACTGCTCCGTCTGTTCCGCGACGATGCTGGATAGCGCCAGCCGCCGGGCTGCCGATCCACGCCGCACCAACGCCGCCCAACACAAGGGCAACGCCCATCAGCGCCAGCGGCGGCAAGAGCACGGGGAATCGTGTCCATGCCGGCGGAGTAAAGCCCTGCCACAGTCCGACGAACAGGGCCAGGGTCAGCGGCAGCCATGCCCAGCAGGCCAGCAACGTCCCGCCGATGGTCAATTCTTTCCCTGATGTACGCGTTCCCGCTTCACCGATGAAGGAGGTGAGGACCAAAAACGGCAGTCCAACGATTGCCAGCAATCCCAGCCAGGTCACGGCACACGCCGCGCCTTGGGCCATATTCTGGTTGACGGCAAGCTGCTGATAGGTCCAACTGGCCAGGGTTTGAGTGGCGTTGAAGGGCTCGCCGCGCGTGAGCAACAGCGGGGTTACAATGTCGCCCGCGGCCACGTACGCGGCCAACAGCCCAGCCGACCACCAGCGCCAAGGCAACCGTCGGGCATGGGCCACGCGCAGCAACGGCGTGATCCACCAAAGCGTGATCAGCGCCATCACTCCCCGTGCGATCCAGGACTCCAGGAGCCAGTCGCCCCACGGACTCAGCCCTTGCTGCCAGAGCAGCGCGGCCATGGCGCCCGGCAGCAAAAGAGGCGCAAACCAGAACCAGGCTGGCGTCTCGCATCTGGACCAACGCTCTAGCAGCAGCCAGAGCAGGATTCCACCCGCGCCGGCCATGCCCATCACGAGCAAGCTGTTGGTCAACGCATTGCGAAAGAGGTAGGTGCGGGCCAGGTCAACGTAGGCGCCAAAAGGGAAGCTGCCCTGGAGACTGGTCAAGAAAATGAAGAGCAGCAGCGCTGCCAACCCCGAGGCTGCGATCAGCAGCACAAATCGAGCCAGCCGGCTCACATGCTCCGGCTGGCTCGATCTACTTCCGTTATCCATACTTCATTTTCCAATTTCGCTTAACCATTCCCAATCACAAACAGCCCCGGATTGAGAATCCCTGCCGGATCCCATCGTTGCTTGAGCCGGCGCATGAGGCCCATGCTGGTCGGCCGGTAGCCCCAGCGGTCTAGTTCTTGATAATCCGCCCCTGCCGCTTGCATGATTGCATAGCCGCCGTGGCGTAGGGCCGGTTGTCGCAACGCATTCAACCAGGTCCGGGCCGCTGCCGGTGCAAGAGGCGTTTTTGTGACGGGGGCGGCATAGACGTGCCCGGCCGTACAGTCGATCAGAAGATGGCTCTCCGGCGCTTTGTATGTCGCCGCCTGCGCGAGCACCTCGGCTAGCGCGGTCACGGGCACGCCGAGGCGCACCAGCAGCGCCTGCTCGTCGTCGGGCCGGCTCTTTTGATTCAGAAAGCGTTGCCAGGCCATGCTGGCGCTCAACTCAGTCTCCATTACCAGCGCCGCGCCGGCGCGGCGCATGGCCGCCGTCACCGCGTCTAGCTCATCGTCCACATCCTCCGCCATGCCCTCGGCCGTGTAAAGCAGCGCATAGCCTTCGCCGGTCAAACCCGGCACGTTGGCCGCGCGTACCAACATGATCCCCGCGACGATAAGCGCTTGGGTGCGGACGATGTCAGCCAGTCTCAATCCTGCGCCAAGATCGGCCACCGGTGCGACCAGCGTCCGCCGTACTCGAGGGAGAGGCATCAGCTTCAACGTCACGTCCGTGATCAACCCCAGCGTTCCCCATGATCCGATGAAGACTTTGGGCAGATCATAGCCGGCCACATTCTTGACCAGGGGCCGCCCGGCGCGGATCACCCGGCCGTCGGCCAGGGCAACATTGGCGCAGAGCAGGTTGTCGCGCAGGCTGCCATACCGTATGCGTACCGGTCCGTTGATGTTGGCCGCGATCAGGCCGCCAACCGTCGTCCCGGGCCAGGGCGCGGCCATGGCCGCCTGCAGCCCGTGTTCGGCCAGGAATGCCTGGACATCCGCCACCGTCATGCCCGCACCCACGGTGATGAAGAGATCTTCGGGGGCAAAGACGCGCACGCCCTGCAACGCCGCAGTAGAGAGCCTGAGCGCCGCATCGTCGGCGATCTCTGCGTGACCGATGGCGACGGCGCGGCCCGCTTCCGTGCAGGCGCGTAGCCCGGCGGCTGCCTCATTGGCATTACCAGGCATCCAGACAGACTCATCGGGCATGCGTGCTGTGCACCCGTTCGGCAGGTTGGATCGATTCGGGCAGGACCTTGCCGGGATTGAGGCGGTTGGCTGGGTCGAAGACCTGCTTGATGTCGTGCATGGCCGACAGTTCCGTACTGTCATACATCTTGGCCATGAACTTCCGCTTTTCGACGCCCACGCCATGCTCGCCCGTGATGCTGCCGTCCAGACCGAGGCAGAGGTCGAAGATGGCTTCGGCCGCCTGATGCACACGCGCAATCTGCGCAGGATCATTGGGATCCATGGGGATGAGGGGATGGAGATTGCCGTCGCCGGCGTGGAAAAAACTGGCCGTGATGACGTCGTAACGCTCGCAGATCTCGCGTACGCCGCGCAGCGTCTCGCCCAGCAGGCTGCGCCGCACCGTGACGTCGGTCAAATAGTAGGTCGGCGCCAGGCGCGCCAGCGCGCCGGCCGCGCTCTTACGGCCATACCAGATCTGAGCGCGCTCGGCTTCGGACTGGGCGATGCGGATGTCAAAGCCGCCGTTGGCCGCCAGCAGATCGGCTACCTCCTCGGCCTGCGTATGGAGGCTGCCGGGATAGCCGTCCACCTCGACAATGAGCGCCGCGCCCGCATCGACGGGCAGCCCCGCGCTGGTAAACTCCTCGATGATGCGCATGCCGCGCTGGTCCATGAGCTCCAAGGTGGCCGGCACCAGTCCGGCCGCAATGACGGCCGAAACCGCCTGGCCTGCCTGCTCAGCGCTCTCGAACGCAACCATCATCGTCATGACGCCCGGCGGCGTGCGTATCAACCGCAGGTCGGCCCGGGTGATGACGGCCAGCGTGCCTTCGCTGCCCACGACCAGGCCGCATAGGTCGTATTCGGGGTAGTCGAGCGCTTGTCCGCCCAATTGAACGACTTCCCCGCCGGCCAGAACTGTCTCCAGCCCGGTGACGTAGTTGGTGGTGACGCCATACTTGAAGCAGTGGGGCCCGCCCGCATTGGTGCCCAGATTGCCGCCGATGTGGGCCGAGCGGCCGCTGGACGGATCCGGCGGGTAGTAGAGTCCCACGGTTTTGGCGGCAGCGTCCACGTCCAGATTGACCGCGCCGGCCTCTACCGTCACGCGCCGACCGCTTCGATCCAGCTTCACAATCCGGTTCATGCGTGAAAAGACGAGAATCACGCCGCCCTGCTTGGCGATGGCGCCGCCGGCTAGTCCCGTGCCCGCGCCCGCGCAATCAGCGGAATGTCGTGGGTCGCTGCCCAGGCCAAGACGCGGCTCACGTCGGCGGTTGATTCCGGGAAGAAGACCCCATCGGGCGCAGCGCGATCGAAGCCGGCGTCAACCTCGTACGTGATTAGTTCGGCCGGGTCGGTGATGAACTGGTGCGGGGGGAAGGGGTGTCGGATTGTGGATGTGGGATTGTGGATTGGCAATGGTCGATTTTCGATGGTGAATGGTCAATGGTTGATGGCAGATTGCTGATAGGAAAGGTCCAGGAGCTCGACGATATGCATGACGCGCATGGCCAGGTCGGCTTTGCGTACGCCATGGATGTATTGGAGGTGGCAGCCGGTGTTGGACGTGGCGATGACGTCGGCGCCGGTGGCGCTGATGTCGGCCATCTTCAGGTCGAGAACCTGCTCTGCCGCGGCGGGTTGGACGATGTTGTAGACGCCGGCGCTGCCGCAGCAGAAGTCGGGCCGGCTCATCTCCACCAGCTTCAGGCCGGGGATGGCGCGCAGTAGCTCGCGCGGCTGGTTGACGACGCCCTGGCCGTGGCGCAGGTGGCAGGAATCGGCATACGTCACGCGCAAGTTGACCGCGCCCTGGGGCGGCGCGTGGAGATTGGCGGCCAGAAATTCGCTGATGTCTTGGACTTGCTCTGCAAAGGCCGCGGCCCGTGGCGCGTAAATTGGATCATCGGCCAGCCAGTGTGCGTATTCCTTTAGCGCTGCGCCGCAACCGCCCGCGTTGCTGATGATGGCGTCGTAGCGGATGGGCGCACAGGCATCGATGTTGCGCCGGGCCAACTCAAGCGCCAGATCGCCTTCGCCCACATGCCGGGCCGCCGCGCCGCAGCAGCTCTGATCGACGGGGAAGTGAACGTCAAAGCCGTTCTGCTGCAGCACGCGGATGGTCGCCGCATTCACGTTGGTGAGGAATGCGTCCTGCACGCAGCCGTGGAGAAAGGCGACCGCCCCGCGGCGTTCACCGATGGCAGGAGCGACGCGATCATAGTCCGGGTAGTCGGTCGACAGCCGGGGCAAGAGCCCTTCCAGATTGCGTAATTGGGACGGAATGAGTCCCAGACCACGGGCCAGTCTCTGCAGGCCGGTGGTCTGATAGAGCTGCAACAGGCGCGCAGCGAGCCGCAGCCGTTGCTGGTTGGGCAGCAGCTCGGTCAGGGCAAGCGCCTGCGCTCTCTGTTGGGGCGAATCTGATAGAATTTGTTCATGGATCGCCTGCCGGGCCGTCTCCAACAGGCTGCCGTACTGGACGCCAGAGGGGCAGGCCGGTTCACAGGCGCGGCAGCCCAGGCAAAGGTCGAGGTGGGTGCGCACTGCGCCATTCAAGTCGATGCGCCCGTCACTCGCCGCACGCATCAGAGAGATGCGCCCGCGCGGGCTGTCCATCTCCGTCTTGAAGAGGTCGTAGGTCGGGCATGCCGGCAGGCAGAGCCCACAGTGGATGCACTGATCCAGCCCGGCGCGAAATGCGGATGAGGTGAGGGACTCCGGCACGGTTGTCACGGCGCTACAATAGCATAGAGATAGACGGTCTGTCGAGGAGCGGTTTTCAGCACGAATGATGGAACGCGGATGAGGCGGATTGGGCGGATCCTTGTTGATGATTTTGGGAAGATCAGCATCAATCTGCCCG
The DNA here is from genome assembly GCA_963749845.1 of uncultured Chloroflexia bacterium. GTDB lineage: Bacteria > Chloroflexota > Anaerolineae > Caldilineales > Caldilineaceae > JAGRCP01. The sequence continues at coordinate 440,668 of CAVVOJ010000001.1, forward strand.
ATCCGCGTTCCATGCAGTTACGACTTGCGCACACGGTAGAGCATCTCGCCCGCTTTGGGGACGAAGAGGATGCCTTCATCTTCGCGGTCGCGCCAGGCGTCCTGGTCGATGGTGGCGGGGTCGACATAGCCGAGGGCCAACTGCGCACAGTCGGCGGGGCTAAGTTGGGTAGCCAGGTTGACGGTGGCGTTGGGCAGCTCCACGCCGTCAACGTAGCGACCGCCGCCGCGCACGTGGGTGCTGTGAGCTACCACGCCCAGCGGTACGTCCTTGAACTCGTCCCATTGGGCCAGAAAGTAGTCGAGCACATGGTAGCCGATCTGGTAGATGTAGTCGCCGTGCACGTGGCTAACGACGTCGAGGCTGGGCGAGAAGATGGTCAACTCGCCTCCCTGGGCCAGGGCCGGTTCCAGCTTGTACATGGCTTTGCCCGCAGTCCACAGCTCGTCATACATGGGCGGCGCGCACGAGAGCACGCGCTGGAAGGGCTTGTCGACCCAAATGATGTGGCGGTCGGAAGAGAGCGCCGCCGCTGCCCGCCACGCTTCGATCAGATCGCCGACAAAGACGCCGGCCAGCTGTGCATCGTCGACCACTACCAACGCAATCAGCGTGATCGGCACGTCAACCTTGGCCGCCGCGGCGTGGATCATGGCGCGCACGGGCGTCTCTGCCACGCCGATTGTGTCGACCACGCCCACCAGCGCGCCCAGCCAGTGAGAGACGTTGATCATTTCCGGACCAGAAATGCCGGGGAAGAGATACTTGGCCCCGCCTGAGAAGCCGGCCACCTCGTGGGGAAAGGTCGGCCCCAGGATGAGCAGGTGATCGTAGTCGAAAATGTGGCGATTGATGCGCACGGGCACATCGCCCTGCAGCGAGGGATGCCAGCGCTCTCCTGCCAGCACGCGGATCTCGTCGCTGGCGAGCGTGCCGATCTGAACCAGCGTATCGGCCTCATTCCAGGCGTGGTTGAGCAGGCCGACGTGGCGAAATTCGCTGGTCCGCTCGGCTACGGAAATGCCGACCAGCTGCTCAAGCTGATCCTCGCTCAGCGCCGGATGCGTGCCCAGCGCGACCATGAAGTCGAGCTGACTGGCATCGTGCAGCAGTTCGACCAGCAGGCGAAAGAGCCTGGGCAGGGGAATCGTGCGCGTGTGGTCCGGGATGAGCACAAGGACGCGTTCGCCCGCATGTTGCCCGGCCAGCGCCTGGCCGAGCAACTGCTCAATCGCGCCTGGGGCCAGGTACGTGGGTGAAGTCGCTTGTGCGAGCATAGGATTCCCCAATCGTGGTTTGTGCGGCAGCGGCATATTGTTCCGAGCAACGTTTGGTCTGCTTTCTTAACGTTTGTCATGATACCATGAAGCCTCTGAATCTACGCCCCGCTTGATCAGGAATCCAGAGACTCGTGTACCTATGCGGCCAGCGCCGGTTGAGCTTGCTTGGACTGAGCCTGACGAAGTGTCGAAACCAAGCGGGTTGGCGCCGACTCGCTCCTTATCCACGCCCCGTTTCCTACACTTTGACACATTGATCCCACCATCCTACACTGGATCCTGAAGCTTGCAAGCCACGAATGTGTGGGGGCGATCATGTCCTCCGACGAGTAAGCAGCCTCAACCCAAGCCGCCAGAGGACAGCGTGCGCCATGACGCTCAATGGCCCACAATTCAAGCAGCTACAGGAAGCGTTGCTCAACGCCTATACTACAGGCGGCCTGCGCCAGATGCTGCGCGTCCAGATGGACGTGGACCTGCCGCACGTGGCCGGTGGCAATAACCTGACGGAAATCACCTTCAGCCTGATTCAGTGGGCCGAGCGTACGGGGCAGGTCATGCGCCTGATTGAAGCGGCCTACACTGGCAACCAGGAGAACCAGGCGTTGACTACGTTGGCTGCCGCTGCCCAAAGTTGGTTTGGCAGCCCGGATCAACTGTCTAGACCTCTGGATGACATGGCGCCCGCCATGCCTCGATCCGCCGGTCAGGTTTTCCTCAACTACAGCCGTCAAGACAGCGAGCAGATGCACGTGGTTTATCGCGCCTTGGTCAACGCTGGTCTGAGCGTCTGGACCGATGAGGGCTTGGCCGTGGGCACGCAAGACTGGGAGAGTGCCATCGAGCGGGCTATTAATCGCGCTGCTTGCATGGTCGTGCTCCTGTCGCCGGCTGCAAAGCAGTCCAAGTGGGTCCGGACAGAAGTTTCCTATGCGCTGGATGGAGGGCTGGACGTGTTTCCCTTGCTGCTGCGCGGGAACAAACGGCAGTCCATCCCACTCATTCTCTACTCGATTCAATATGAGGATGGCAGGCTGGACCTGCCCGCTGCCTGCAATCGCTTGATCACAGCCATGGCTCGCGGCGGCGTTCGCCCGGTCGGGTCATCGCCACCAAGTACCCGGCAAGCTACACGGCGCACGCCGTCCATTGGGTTCGAATGGATCACCATCCCCGCCGGCGAGTTCCTGATGGGCAGCGACAAAGAGCTGGATCCGCTGGCGTTTGATGAAGAGACGCCGCAGCATCGCGTCTACCTGCCTGAATACCGGATCGCCCGCTACCCCGTGACCAACGCGCAGTACAAACACTTTATCGATGCGACGGGCCATGGGATCCCGCAGCATTGGCCACACGGCCAGATTCCCCAGGGCAAGGAGCAGCACCCGGTGGTCCACGTTACCTGGCATGACGTCATGGCGTTTTGCAAATGGGCGGGCGTGATGTTGCCAAGTGAAGCGCAGTGGGAAAAGGCGGCGCGCGGTACAGATCGGCGCCACTATCCATGGGGCAATGAGCGGCCCACTGGGCAATTGTGTAACTTTGATGGCACGGAAGGCGACACAACACCGGTCGGCACCTACTCACCTCGCGGCGACAGTCCGTATGGCGTGGCGGACGTCGCCGGCAACGTCTGGGAGTGGACGAGCAGCTTGTATCGAGCATACCCTTACGCGGCGAATGATGGGCGGGAGGACCTGCCGGCACGAGACTTGCTCACCTTGCGCGGCGGCTCCTGGTTCCACTACGAATCCTACGTGCGCTGTGCCGAACGTCTCAGCTACAATCCGAACTTCAGTGACGATGACCTCGGCTTTCGGGTTGTAGCTCCCGCTGTATTGTGAAACAGAACAGCGGATGGGGAGAGGAACGGATACAGCGCCCGGCGACCGCTCTCAGTGCAGCATCCGTTCCTTTCCCTATCCGTTGTCGTGTCGATCAAACCGCCCGCCCGCCTACACCCCGCTAAAGGCCGAAAAGCCGCCATCCACGGGCACGACGATGCCGGTGACGAAGGCCGATGCGGGCGAGAGCAGCCAGAGCGCGGCGCCGACCAGTTCGCCCGGCTCGCCAAAGCGGCCCATGGGCGTATGGTCGATGATGGTCTGACCCCGCTCCGTGAGGCTGTCGTCATCGTTGAGCAAGAGCGCGCGATTCTGCTTGCCGATGAAGAAGCCGGGCGCCAGCGCGTTGACGCGCACCTGCGGCCCCACGTTCTGCGCCATGTAGACGGCCAGCCACTGGGTGAAATTGTTGACGCCCGCCTTGGCCGCGCCATAGCCGACGACGCGCGTGAGGGGGCGTACGGAGGTCATGGACGAAAAGTTGAGGATGACGCCCGCTTCCTGGTCGGCCATGTAGCGACCGAAGACCTGGCTGGGCAGAATGGTGCCGAGCATGTTGAGCTCGAAGACGAATTTGAGCGCGTCGGCCGGCAGGTCGAAAAAGCTCAAGTCAGGTGTGGCCGTGGCCTGGGGATGGTTGCCGCCGGCCGCGTTGACGAGCAGATCGATACCGCCAAATTCTCGTAGGATTTCCGCCGCGGCAGCTTCCAGCGAGGCGCGGTCGAGCACATCGGCATGCAGCGCGATGACACGCCCGGCATCGTCGTTCAGATCGTTCAACCGTGGCGGGCGCTCGGGTGTCCGCGCCAAGATTGCAACGTTCGCCCCGCAGGCTGCCAGCGCAAAGGCAATCTCGCTGCCCAGCGCACCCGTGCCACCGGTAACGATGGCCGTCTTCCCGCTAAAATCATACCAGTTCACGACTTCACGAAGCGTCACGCTGACTCCTCCACTCGGTTGATTAGCCACTCTGTCGGTTCGAACGCCGCGCAACTCACGCTGACGACTGCGTCGACTCCATCCGGCGCAGCGAGCAAGATTGCCGCGCGCCCGTTGGCCGTCGTAATGGTTGCGGAGCCGTCAGGCGTGCCCAGGTCGCAGAGGAGGCGTGCCGCGCCGGCAATTACCTGGAAGGTGACCCGTTGCTCGGGCCCAACCAGCGGCGTCCCGTCGGCCGCAGCCTGCTGAACGATAAGCCTCTGCATAGGTTGACTGCGCCACGTCGTCGGTTCCATCCGAAGGAGCCAGCGGGCCGGTGTGCTGTTATCTGGCTGAACCAGCGTTTGTGTTGCGTGATCCTCAACGATACGTCCCTCTGCGCTGCGGCCCACGGCGTGTAGTTCGTTAACGCCCGCCCTGCAACGTCACGTGCCAGCTGCGTAGCCAATCTTCAGTGACGACGCCTTGGGCGCGGCCGTTGACAAACAGCTCTACGGTAGCACAGTTCGTGATCACGCGCACGCGCTGCTTTGCGGTCGGATCGCCGGCACGGAGGGGCCAGTCGTGAGCCTCCAAACGGCAGATCGGCGTCGCGGTCTGCGCAGCCTGGAAGAGATAGTAGAGGCTCTTCGGCCGGTTGGCCCGGTCGACCAATCCCTTTTGATTGACGTAGGGGATCGGGTTTTCGGGGCGTAGGGGGGTACCAAAATCTTTGAACGCCCATTGGGCCGTGCCGGCGAGCTTGGGCTGCGCCTGCTGGACGCGCAAGTGCCACGCCATGAGGTCGAGGATGTAACTCTCGCTCCAGTCGCTGTCGCGCGAAGCACGGGCAAAGCCCTCATCAGAGTAGGCGAGGCCATCCTGCTCGGCATGATTGCTCTCCTGACGCAGCTCTTGGGGGAGATGGGGGCCGTCGCTGTAGCGGCCAACATGGCTGTCGCCGCCCCATTCCATGTGCAGCAGGCGCGGATATGTGGCCTGGGCCGCGGTCAACGCCAGTGCGTAATCCTCATAGCGGCCGCGATACCAGCCCGACCAGATCGAAGGCGAGTAGACGTCGACCACAGCCGCGCCCCGCTGGTAGCGCCGTAGCGCGGTCAGGCGCGTGGGATCGAGCGCATGGGTCAGGTCATGCAGTTCCTGCAGAAAGGCGAGGACATCGTCGTCGCTGGTCTCCGGGTGATCGCTCTCCCAGTCCAGCTCATTGCCCAGGCCCCAAAACATGATCGAGGGATGGTGGCGATGCTCGGCGATCATATCGCGCAGCATTGCGCGGGCCGTCTGCTTGAAGCACTCGCCACCAACGCCGCCGCGGCACCAGGGCAGCTCATCCCAGACGATCAGCCCCAGCTCGTCGCACAGGTCGAGTACGTGAGCCGCCTGCGGGTAGTGGCCCAGCCGCACGAAGTTGAAGCCCGCCGCTTTGATGCGCAAGAACTCAGCACGGGTATCGGCCTCCTGCACCGCGCTGGCACAGCCGGCCCAATCCTCGTGGCGATGGGTGCCGCGCAAGAGCAGCCGCTCGCCGTTGAGGAAGAAGGGGCCGCCTGCCGGAAAGTCGACCGTGCGCCAGCCAAAGCGCAGGATGCCGCTGTCCGACGGGCGTCCGTCGAGCCAGAGCGTCACGTGCACGCGGCAGAGGCGGGGCGCGTCCGGCGACCAGAGGGGCGGACTGGCTAGCGGCGGCACGGTAAGTTGCGTTTCAGCGGCAGTGAGCGCGCCGGTGGTCGTAAAGAAGGGCGTGCCGTCTGGCAACTCGATGCGTACCTCGTAGTGTGCCGACGGATCGCTCACCGTGCCGTCGACCTGCAGACGCAGCGCCAGCGTGCCCCGGTCGTCTCGTACCTGCGGGTCGACCAGGAGCTGTTCAATCCGCAGCGGGCCGGTTGCGTAGCGGGTGACGGGACGCGTCAGGCCGCCGTAGAGGAAGAAATCGGAGCGCTCCGACGGAATCAGGTCCGGATTGGGCCGGTTGTCCACCTCAGCGTGGAGTATGCCCGCCTCGTCCGACGGCAGCTCAACGGTGAAGGGCAGATAGCCGCCGGTATGCTGGGCGATCTGTCGCCTGTTCCAGCGCACGATCGCACGCTGGCTGGCGGCGCCAAAGCGGACGAAGGTGCGCCTTCCGGATGGCGTGGTGAGTTCGGTTGAGTAGGCGCCGATGCCGCGGCGATACCAGCCGTCGCCGAGGCGGACGGCATCGTGAGCGTTCCAACTGTGGGGCACGATGACCGGCTGCCAGCCTTCTTCCTCAAAGCGAAAGCGCCATACCGGCACGGCTTCCGCAGCATCTCTGTGCAGCATGTCAGGCCTTTCTGTCTTTTACTGCTTGACCGCGCCCGACAGCCCGTGGACGAAATAGCCTTGGAAGAGGAAAAAGACGATCAAGATGGGAATAATGGAGATGGTCGTGCCCGCAGCAAAGCCTGTCCAGTCTACCGAATACTCGCCGCGGAAGGCGTACATGCCCACGGCCATGTTGCGCAGTTCAGGCCGCCCCAGGGTGAAGACCAGGGGAATGTTGAACTCATTCCACGTGCTCATGAACTGGAAGATGACCACCGTGGCGATAATCGGCCGAGCCAGGGGCAGCATGAGGCGGAAGGTTTGCCAGAAGTTGGCTCCGTCAATGCGGGCGGCGTCGAAGAGCGCGTCCGGCAGCGTCTGGAAGAAGCCGGTAAAGAGCAGCACATAGAGCGCGCCCGAACCGCCCGAAAGTGCCAGGATCACGCCGCTGCGCGTGTTGAGCAAGCCGAGCGTCTGCACCAGCTTGAACTGGGGCAGAATGATGGAGGCAATGGGAATGAAGAGCGTCGCTGTGATGATGCCGAGCAGGAAGTTGCGTCCCGGAAAACGATAGCGTCCCAGCACGTAACCGCACATGGACGATTTGAAGAGCTCGATCGCCGTGGCTGCCATGGCATAGAGCACCGTGTTGAAGAAGTAGGTGCTAAAGTTCGCCTTGTCCCAGGCACGGGCAAAATTGTTGAAGTCCCATTGCTCGGGCAGCAATGTCGCCCCGGCCGAGAACATCTCTGCCGGTGTCTTGAAGGAGGCCAGCGTCACCCAGAGAAAAGGGTAGATCCAAAGGAAGCCGATGATGGCCAGGATTGTCACCGTGATCAGATTGTAGCGGGTCTGACGGCTCATATGGGGCATGGTTAGACTCCGTATGCTTTGCGGTCGGACTCAGCGCGCCGCACGAAATAGCCCTGGATGGTGACGGCGAGGAGAACGGTCGCCCCGAAGAGCACGGCCGCGGCCGAAGCGTAGCCGTAGCGGAAGGGGAAATCGACCAGCGCTTGGGTATAGATGAAGTAGGGCACGACGTAGGTCTGAAAGCCGGGACCGCCGCCCGTCATCGTCACAACCAGGCCAAAGACCTTGAGCGCATTGACAAAACCGAGGAAGAGAATGATGATCGCCACCGGGCGAATAATCGGCAGTGTGACGTGGATTAGCTTGCCCCATTCGCCTGCGCCGTCCAATTCCGCCGCCTCGTAGAGCGACTCCGGCACATTCTGCAATGCGGCCATCCAGTAGATCATGTATTGGCCAAAGATCTGCCAAACCGACACCAGTACCAGGCTGAGCAAAGCCAGGCGCGCATCGCCCAAGAAATCGATGGGCTTCTGAATCAGACCGATGTTGAGCATGAAGGCATTGACAGCGCCATTGGCTGGATGGAGCAGCAGTTGGAAGATCAGACCGGCCATGGCCACCGGGATCACTAGGGGCGCAAAGAAGGCCGTGCGGAAGATGCGCTTGCCCCATAGCCACTTGCGCGTCAGGACGATCGCGGCCAGCAGTGAGAGCGGCATCTTGATCACAGTGTTGGTTACGGCAAAGACCAGCGTGTTCTTGAATGAGAGCCAGAAGAGCGGATCACGCGCAATGGTCACGTAATTCTCCAACTCGATGAAATCGGTTGGCGGGCCGTTGCCGTCCCAGTCAAAAAAGGAGTAGATGATCGTGGCCAGCAAGGGCCAGAGCGTGAAGCCGGCATAGAGGATGATGAATGGCGCCAGGAAGAGCATCACCCACAGCACATCGGCGCCACGTACGCGTTGGCTGATTGGCACGTCCTGCCAGCTGCGGCGCGGGTCGATGTTGCGCCAACGTGACCGCTGCGCAGCCACAGCCTCCGCACCCTGGGACACCATCTGCGGCGATGCAATTTTTTCAGCCATGGACATCCTCTTCTGTAAACGATAGACCCCGGATTTGCCGGATGCGGCGGAAAAAGGCGGATCCTTTTCGGCTCTTTAGAATCTCAGGGGATTGACCCGCTTGGTTTCGACAAGCTCAACCGGCGCTAGCCGGCGACGACCTGTCAACCCCTTGAGATCCGAAAGAGCCTCTTTCTCCAGGTTCTACTTGGCCGTGCAGCTAAGAAGGCGAGCGCCGGTTGAGCCTGCTTGGACTGAGCCTGTCGAAGTGTCGAAACCAAGCGGGTCTATCCCGATTCGTTCCTTGCCTTCGATAGGCTCAATCTGCGTCAGTCCTTCATTGCGCTGACTTATTCGCCGGGGCCCACGTGGGACTCGTAAAGCGCCGGGTCGTACGCCTGGGTGATGTCTTCCCACTCGGGGAAGGCGAAGCACTCGGGGCCGACGTTCAGCCCTTCGGCTGCTTCTTCCTCCAGCGTGCTCAAAAACTCTGCATTTTTGGTCGAAGCGATGTTGGCGGCGACTTCGCTGAAGTCCTCACCGTTCAGTAGTGCTTCGGACATAGCGATGAATTCCCAGTTATTCGTCAGGTTATTGGCGTTGGCGATTGCTTCGGATTGGGTCACGTCTGGGCAGGCGACCACCGGTTCGGGATAGGCAACGCGGAAGTTCTCTGTATTGGCGATGTCAATCACCTGGAGCAGGCCTTCATCGGTCACATACTTGCTCATGTCGGTGAAGGGCAGCGTGCCGAAGCCCTCAGCCAGATATTCGCTGGCGAAATAGCCGTCGGGGCGGGTCATCCACTCCAGGAAGAGGGTCGCTTCAGTCGCATGCTCGGATTGGGCGCTGATGTAATACTTGTTTTCCGAGAAGGACTGGCGGAGGGAGCCGGTGCGGCCTTCGTCGGGCACGGGCGGCGGGAAGACGCCCAGGTCCAGATCGGGAATTTCATAGCCGGCAAAGACGCCGGGCATCCAGGCGCCGCCGAAGTAGATCGCGGCTTGACCGTTGGCCATGGCCTGGCGGGCGAAATTCTGGTCATTGTTGCCCGGCACGACCAGGTCGTCATTGAAGAAGCCCTGCAGGAAGTTGAAGGTCTCCAACTGGCGGGGATCGTCCATGTTGAAGCGACCGGCCTGATAGTCGAAGAAGCTATCCGTGTAGTTGACGCCGGCCAGCGGATACCAGGTGCGCTGAAGGTTGTTGCCTAGCGGCACAGAGAGGCAGTAGATGCCGGTCTCTTCGACAATCGTCTCGCAGGTGGCGCGCAATTCGCTCCAGGTCGTCGGCGGGCTGTCGGGATCCAGACCGGCCTGGCGAAAGACGTCCTTGTTGGTAAACATATAGCCGGGGCCCCAAACAAAATTGTCGTTGAAGGGGAATGAATAGATCTCGCCGTCCACCATATTGATGCCTTCGAGGAATGAGCCATCTTCCCAGCGGCTGGTGAAGTCTTCGGGCAGCGCAGCGGCGTCCAGCGGCGCAATCCAGCCCTGGTCGAGCAGTTCGGCCATGGTCAACACGCGATCGGCGCCCAGCCAGAAGAAGATGTCGGGTGCGTCTTCGCTCTGGAACATCAGGGGCAGCGTTTCGCGATATTGGCTCTGCTCCAGCGTTTCCCATTCCACCGAGATGTTGGGAAATTCTTGCTCAAATTCGGCAACGGCCTGCTCGTAAAATTCGGCCTGCTCTTGCGACCAATTCATGACGCGCAAGGTGACGGCCTCGCCCTCAGCAGTGGTGGCATCATCGCCGGCAGTCGAGTCAACTGCTGCTTCGGGGACGGGTGCAGCACAGCCGGCAACCAGGAGCATCAGCGTTGCCAGAAATGCAACGACGTAGCGAAACTTTGACATGGTTTTCTCCTTCCAGAGTAACAATTCTGATAATACAACGTGAAATGTGACGACAGACAACAAGGGTTTGAAGAGATGACAGATCGCCTGCGCCATACCCGTTACGTATGGTTGTGGTACAATTGGTACGAACCGGTATGGAAACCAGTGGATAGAGACCGATGCAAAAAGAGTTGCTGCAAGAAGCCCTGCGCTCACCCGAGCCCCTGCCCCTTCACGCCAAGCTGCGTGAAGCAATGCGAGTCCAGATCGAAGACGGGTTGCTGCAACCGGGCGAACTGCTGCCCTCAGAGCGTGCCCTGCGCGAAATGCTCGACGTGAGCCGCTCCACCGTGCGGCAGGCCATCAATGCCCTCATTCAGGAGGGGTTGCTGCAGAGCGTGCCCGGTAAGGGCACCTTCGTACTGGCTCGCAGCGCCGGATCCAACAGCCAAGGGCTCATCGCGCTGATCGTCTCGCGTCCGAATTTTCACTTCTTCTATCCTCAACTGGCTGCAGCATTCGAAACCTCAGTGCGGGAAGCGAAGTATGGCCTCATCATGTCGCTGCATGACGATCGGGTCGACGTCCTGCTGGACCGTATTGACGAGTTGGTCCGGGGGCAATCTATCGCCGCATTGGCCCTGACACCCCCTCGCTTTGGCGACTTGAGCCTGGTGACGGCCAAGGCTCAGAAGCTCGGGCTGCCTCTGGTCTTTATCGGCCGCACGGCCGACAGCCAGCCATTTGACGCCGTCTCGGTTGATAATGTACAGATAGGGCTGCGTGCGACGCAGCATCTGCTCGACTTAGGCCACGAGCGCATCCTGCATATCGGCTTTACCGATTACTCCACGGGACGTGAGCGTGCGACCGGTTATCGTCAGGCCATGGCGGCGGCGGGTCTTGCCCGCTTTATCGACATCCGGCCGATTCCAGAGCATCACGTTGCCCTCAGTGGCAGCCTCGATGAAGACTCAAACATCCGTATCGCCCAGCCGGCCCGTCAATTGGCAACCGAGATCTTGTCCCGGCCCGACCGGCCGACAGCCATCTTCTGCTTCAACGACGTCACGGCCATGGGCGCTTACAAAGCGGCGCGTGATCTGGGGCTTGCGATCCCCGAGGCGCTCTCCCTCATTTCGGTTGACAATTTGCCCACGGTCCTCCACTTCGAAGTGCCCCTTACAACGTTTGGCCTGCCCGGCGCTGAATTGGGGCGACAAGCGGCTGACCTGCTCCTCAATCAAATGCGCCGCATGGGGGCAGTTCCGCCTCGTCATCTATTGTTGCCGGCCCAATTCATGCCCCGGCAATCGACTCAGCCCCCTGCTGCCTAGCCCCAGCTCACGTCGTCGGCACGCCCCAAAAATCCGGGGCACGATCCGTTAGGCGCAGCAGCGCTTCCAGCATGAAGTAATCGCCAAAAATCACATACGAATCGGTCGCAATGCCTTTTGGTACGTGGAGCGCGCCGTGCTCCAGCAACCCCTGGGCCTCAGCGTGATCGTCCCAGCAGTGACGCAGCAGCGCATCGAGCAGCCGCCTGGCATAGACCTGATACTCCTGTGCGTAGGCCGGATCGGTATCGACCAGGCGCAGCAGGCCGCAGAGGGCAATGGCCGCAGCCGAGCTGTCGCGATAACGCGGGGCGCCGGCGGGCAGCCAGCAATCCCAGAGCGGCACGTCATCGCTGGGCAATTCGGCCATGAAGCGCCGGGTCATGGCGCGTGCCGTCTCGACCAAGAAGCGCTCTTGCGGGAGCCATTCGGCCGCAATCGCAAAGCCGAGAATGCCCCAGGCTTGGCCTCGCGACCAGAGTGAATCATCGGCCACGCCCTGGTGAGTGACGCCTTGCAGCGGCGCGCCGCTGTCCTGATCAAAGAAATAGGTATGGAAGGTGCTGCCGTCGGGCCGCATCAGATAGTGGCTGGTAACGCGTGCATGATCCAGTGCAGCGGCGCTGTAGCGGGGATCGCCGCTTGCGTAACTGGCCCAGAAGAGCAGCGGCAGGTTGAGCATGGTGTCCATGATGATGCGCCCGCCCTCGACCGGATCATCCAGCGCGCCCCAGGCCTGGATGTAGCGCCCTGGCTGTCGATAGCGCCCTAGAAGCACGTTGGCGGCCCGCAGGGCCAGCGCGGCCGCGGCCGGATCACCGGTCAACTGGTATTGGGCACGGGCGGAGAGACTAAAGAGAAAGCCCAGGTCATGGGTGATGTGGATTTCTTCATCCAGACGGCGCGCAAAGGTAGGCAGCAGTGCGGCCGCGGCATCGCGCAATTCCGGCGAACTCGTTTGGTCATATGTCAGCCAGAGCATGCCGGGCCAGAAGGCGGCCAGCCAGTTATTGTTTTCACGCAACACATAGTGCCGCCCTTCGCCGTAGTTGGGAAAGAGATCGTCGAACAGGGGCTGGTTGCGTTCCACGCGCTCAATAGCGATGGGCAGTAGAGACTCCGCGGCTTTGATACCATTGGCGGTAATCATGAGGGCAATCCGCTCTGGTTGATGTGGTTAGACTTCGGGAGTCATTGGTGTATCGAACTGGTTCGTACCAGTTATAACATATGGCCGGGCGCCTGTCAAGCAATTTATGAAAATTGACTCGTTCCAGCGCTGAAATCAACCTCATCCTTTGCCCGCGCGCGCTTCCTGTGCTACCATGCCGAGCAAGATCAACGACTAGAGGAGCGCTCGATGGATTGTCCCAATTGCAACACGTGGAACCCCGACGATAAAGATGTCTGCTGGCGCTGTCAGGCGGAGTTGCCCAAGCCTGTTGCGGAAAAAAAGAAGGGGCCGCCCAAGACGGTCCTCGGCATGCCCCTTTGGCTCGTGGTAGCTTTCGTTGGCTTCCTGGCTATCAGCTTTTTGGGACAATGCTTTCTACGCGGCCCAATGGTGCCCTAGACGGCTCCTGTGCCGTTTGAGCGCTGCGATTCTTTCCCCATGCAACAATCTGAACACGTTCTCGAACTGGCTGCGCATCTCGTCGCCTGGCACGCTCGCCATCAACGCGAGCTGCCCTGGCGTACCGCGCCTCCTGGCGCGCGCGATCCGTATACGGTCTGGATCAGTGAGATCATGGCCCAGCAGACGCGCGTTGAGACCGTTCGTGATTACTACGTGCGCTGGCTGAAGGCCTTTCCGACCGTCGAGGCGCTGGCCGCTGCCGATCAGCAGACCGTCTTGAAACTGTGGGAAGGGTTGGGTTATTATGCGCGGGCGCGCAATCTGCACAAAGCCGCGCAAGTTGTGGCTGCGGAGCATGCCGGCCGGCTGCCGGAGGAGCGCAAAGCTCTGCTGGCGCTGCCCGGCATCGGCGACTATACGGCCGGCGCGATTCTGAGCCTGGCCTTTAACCAGCACGAACCGCTGCTGGATGGCAACGTCAAGCGCGTGCTGAGCCGTCTTTGGGATATCGATCAGCCCATCGACGAGCGGGCTACGCTCAAAGAGTTGTGGGCCCATGCCCGTGAAGTGGTCGAAGCCGCGCCGCCGGGACAAGCCGGCGCCTGCAACGAGGCTCTCATGGAACTGGGCGCGACCGTCTGCACGCCGACCAATCCGCGCTGTTTCATCTGTCCCGTGGCGGAACTCTGTGCTGCCGCCCGCAACGGCACCCAGGCCGAGCGCCCGGTGATGCCAGTCCGTAAACGCACGCCCCACTACGATGTAGCCGCAGGCGTGATCTGGCAGGGTGAACCATTTGCCTCCCAACTACTTATCGCGCAGCGCCCCCAAGACGGCATGCTGGGTGGACTATGGGAATTTCCCGGCGGCAAACGTGAAGCCGACGATGCATCCCTGACCGCGACGCTCTCACGCGAGATCGATGAAGAGTTGGCCATCGGTATCGAGGTCGGTGCGCCGGTCGCCATGGTGAAGCACGCCTACACCCACTTTCGCATCACGCTCCATGCCTTCCATGCTCGCCATCTTCACGGCGCGCCCCAAACCATTGGTTGCGCCGACTGGCGCTGGGTGACGCTCGACGAGCTGGACGGGTATCCTTTTCCCGTCACGGATCAAAAGATCATTGCTGCGTTGAAGGCCGAAAATAGGGAAAGAGCCGACGGGGAGAGCAGGGTCAAACTGGCGAATGACAAGTCGAAAATGGAGAATTGCTAATGGTGTGGGGCGGCGTCACTTGTTAACAATTCCCCATTCTCCAATCTCAATTCTCAACGATCTCATCCAGCACGGTTTCCAGCGCTTCCACACCATAAAAATAACTTTCGTGGCAGAAGTGACACTCGATGACCGCTTCACCCTCCTCCATCAGCGAGCGAACTTCCGCTTCACCAATCATCATCAGGGCTTTCTTCGAGCGCTCCCAACTGCATGAGCAGCGGAAATCGAGGGGGCGGCGCTCCAAAACTTCAAAGTCGAATCCAGTGAAGAGTTCCGCCAGTATCTCTTCAGGCAGCCGTCCTGCCGCCAGCATGTCGACTAGCGGCGGCCTGTCCTCAACTCGCTCCGTCAACCTGTGCAAAATTGTTGCGTCCGCACCGGGCATAGCCTGCAGCAACAGGCCGCCCGCCATGGTCAACTCGCCCACGCTATTCACCTTGGCGCCGATCTCGACAAAGGAGGGCACCTGTTCAGAGCGCGTCAGGTAATAGATCAATTCGGTGTCGACAGCGCCGCTGTGCAGAGGCACAATGCCATGATAGAGGTCTTTGAGACCCACATCCTTCGCCACGGTCACCAGACCTTCGCTACCGATCGCAAAGGCCATTTGTTCGGGGCCAATGTCGATGGGCGAAGGCAGATGCGCTTCAGAGATATAGCCGCGCACGTGGCCATTGGCGTCTGACTCCGCTACGATTTTGCGGGCCGGGCCGTTGCCTTCAATCTTTAGGGCAACGCGTTGGCGGACCTTGAGCAAGGTGCCCAACAACGAGGCCGCGGTCAAGCATTCGCTGAGCACAGCCGCGGAGAGCGGCGTCGCGTCGTGGCGGCGCGCGCCTTCGCGTCCCAACTCGGTCGTAATGCAGGCAAAGCCGCGCACGCCGATCTCGCGCGCCATGGCGCGGACGAGATAGTCGCTCACAGTCACTCCTTTCCATACATACCTATCGAAAAGCGCAACGCAGGTGGCTCACAGAGATACTCGGATGCTCACAGAAGAAAAGCTGAACGATTTGCGGTCGTAGAATTTCTCTCTGCCCTCATCCTTTTTCGTATTCCTTTGTGCAACTGCTTGTACGCTTTTGCCGAAAACAAATGGCCTCAATCAGGGTCTTTCAAGAAGTATATGCGCTGGCAGATTTGGCCGCAATAATCGAGCTTACAGTGTGTCGGCGCCAAAAGACTGGCCGAAAATCAAGAACGAAAATAAGAGGTCGGAGATCTGTCAGATCTCCGACCTCCATCCGACTGCACTTGTGATCAATCGCTACGAGGAAGGGGTGGCTTCACCTTCGTCCTCGCTGTGTTCCATCTCGCTGTCATCGTCCATCTCGCCCTCTTCGTGCTCCATGCCGTCATCGTCATGATCCATCTCCGTGTTCATGGGCATGCCGTCCATCTCGACCACCGGGACGACGGTCGTCATCGACTCGCCGTTGTCGAAATTGAGCGTGATTTCAATTTCTGCGCCCGTCATCAGGGGTTCGACCAGACCGATGAGCATGACGTGTTTACCACCCGGCATCAGCTCGACGCTGCCGCCGGCAGGAATGCTAAAGCCGTCGGGCTGGGGCACCATGCGCATGACGCCACTGTCATCGATCGTTTCGTGGAGCTCCACGGCCTCTGCGGCCGGACTCTCCGCGGAGACGAGCTGAACCGCTTCCTCCAGCCCGTTGAGCACGATCATGTAGGCGGCGCCATTGCCTGCAGCCATGGGCGAGGGGCGCGAGCGTGGATCCACGATCGTGATTTCGCCGGGCGTCGGCGCAACCATGCTCGCCATGTCGTCATCCATGTCTTGATCCGTCGCATTACCGGTCATGGGGGGGATGGCCGAGCACGCACTGAGTAGCAGGGCCAAGATCAGGAAAATGCCAAAACTTCGCTTGATCATTCGTTTCTCATCCTTACTGATTAGAGGTAATGTTCATTCTTCGACCGTCACCGATTCCGGACCGGCGCGCAGGTCGATGTTGGTTGTTAGGGGCGGTCCATCTCGCGGCGTAACTCTGACGGTGATGACCCAATCGCCCAGCATGGTGAACTGAAATGGGAGGGTGTAGCGTCCATCCTCGCGGCCGTCAGCCCCGTCCAGCACGGTTTCGGTGAGGACTGGAACCATGCCGGCATGGTTCATATTGCCTTCTACGCTCACCGTCACGTCCGTGACCGGCTGGCCACTCTTATCGCGCAGCTCCACGACGAGCGATTCGCCCGGATAACTCCCGTCGGGAATCAGGGTCACGGCCAGACCGGCTGCGGTTGCAGAGTCGTCGGCGCGCGCACACGCTGTGGCTGCAAGCAGCAGCCAGGTGACGCTGAGTAATATGTGCAGTTGTCGGCCCATGGTGTGACCTTTTCTGTGGAAGTCAGACTTCTTCTGTGAAAGTCAGACTTCAGAATGCCTGACGAGTGGTGTTGTGTAGCAGGGATCAACTGAAGCGTGGGGGCGGGGTGGGGATGAGGGGGTGAAAGATCGGTCCGATGCGGTATGCAGAAAGCTGTACGCTCTGTTGCAGCCAGCGCACGCGATAGGCTGCAGAGGCGAGGAATGCCAGCGCCAGCATGGCAAGCACGGTCGCCGGTACGGATTGACCGGCGGGACCGTCGTCATGAGCGTCGCTGCCAAATGCAGGCAGCGGAATCTGACTGCTCAGCTTGGGGTTGCCGCAGATATCATTGCGCAAGGTTGCCACACGGGTAGCGTACGCCTCAACGCCAGGCGGCACGGAAAAGACAAAATGGGCTCCTTGGTGGGGGTGGCCGGGATTGGCCAGCGCCCCCCAGCAAATGAAGGGCAAAACGAGTGCCAGATACAGAATGTAACTGCTGGTGAGCAGGGTTTGGCGGCGCAGCATTGTCATGGACGGCGCTTGGGACTGATCATTGCGCAATGGACGAAGACCATACATGACGAACAGTCTAGCACGACCCGCAGGTCGGGCCAAAGTGGCTGGCAAAATCAACAGGTCATGGTAACTGTCCAGGTACTGATCAAATAGAACGCTGATCGGGCTGATTACGAAACGGGTGCATGGCGCCACTCCAGCGGCTGACAGCGAATCAATCTGCGAGAATCGGCCTGCTCCCGGTTGATCCGCATTCCATCGCGTCACGGGCTGAATCGTCAGAAATCATAGCCTGTTTCGCTTGTGAGGCGGGCGGATTGCAGGTACAATGTACTGGTTGCATTTTTTGCAAATGCTTGAAGCTCTTCTCTGGTTTGGCGGTCGTTTTGCGCCGCCAACGGACTGTGAATCAGCGGGAAGTGAGAACCAATATGCCGCAAGAATCAGCAAACGGTGACGCACCGCTCGACCCGGCGGACGCGCGCCTGTTTGACCAGTTTGACGCGCCTTCTTTCGAAACCTGGCGGGAGGCGACGGTCACCTCTCTCAACGGACTCCCCTTCGAAAAGCTCATCACCCGCACCTACGAGGGCATAGACCTCCAACCCCTCTACCGGGCCGAGGATGTGGCCGACCTGAGTCACGTCAACACGCTACCGGGCAGGCCGCCCTTTGTGCGTGGCGCGGATGCTGCCGGCTATCTTCAGCAACCGTGGGCCATCGCCCAGGAGATCAGCGCTCCTACGCCAGCCGAGTTCAATCGCCAATTGTTGCACGATCTCAACCGGGGTCAGGATGCCATCAATCTTGGCATTGACGCTGACGGTCACCGTGGCGTTCCTGTGGAAGATGCCGCAGCAATGGCCGAGGCGTTGGCTTCGGTGGATCTGACAGCCGTGCCGATAATCCTCCGTGCAGGCGTCGATGCCCTCCCGGCTGCTGCCTTACTGTTGGTCAGCCGGGCCAGCGCTGGAAATGCGCTCCGTGGCGCTGTCGTCAACGATCCCCTCGGCGAATTGGCAAGCGCTGGCGCCTTGCCTGCCGTGCTTGACGCGCTCTACGACGAAATGGCGGCCTTGACGCTTTGGGCAGAGACCCATGCCCCTGCCCTGCACACCATCAGCGTCCAGGCCGAACGATATCAGGATGCCGGTGCTGACGCCGTGACCGAACTTGCCGTCGCGCTGGCAACCGGCGTCGCCTATCTACGCGCCATGCTGGTGCGTGGCCTCACGATCGACGCGGCCGCGGCAAGAATGACCTTTGGCTTTGGTCTCGGCAGTAACTTCTTCATGGAGGTGGCCAAGCTGCGCGCGGCCCGCCTGCTCTGGTCCCAGGCTGTGGCGGCATTTGGCGGCAGCGCAGATGCGCAACGCATGACGATCCACGGCCGCACCGCCGAATGGAACAAGACAATCTATGATCCCTACGTCAATATGCTGCGCGTGACGACCGAGGCGTTCGCCGGCGCGATTGGCGGCGTGCAAAGCATGCACGTGACCCCCTTCGATGGCCCCCTGCGCCCGGCCGACGAATTTTCGCGCCGCATCGCCCGCAATACGCAACTCATCTTGCAGGATGAATGCAACCTCACCCGGCTAATCGATCCGTCGGGCGGCTCCTGGTATGTGGAGGCGTTGACGGATGAACTGGCTCAGGCTGCCTGGCAGCGCTTCCAGGCGATTGAAGCAGCCGGCGGTATGGCTGCCGTGTTAGGGAATGGTTCGCTGCAGGATCAGATCGCGGAAACGGCGCAGGCGCGTGTTGCCAATCTCAACCGGCGCAAGGATGTATTGGTTGGGACGAATATGTATCCCAATTTGAGGGAAGAGCGACTACCGGTCGCAACAGTTTCCGCCGTGGACGATGCGCCTGGCACAAGCGCGACGCCGGCACGAGATGTGATTGCTGTCGAATCCGACCCCGCGGTCGTCGATGCGGCGATTCAGGCTGCTGCAGACGGGGCTACGCTGGCTGAGCTGCGCGCGATGTTGCGTGACGGCGCCGCGGCAGGTCCGATCGTGCCCGCGCTGACGCCTCTACGGGTGGCCGCTTCGTTCGAAGCGCTGCGGGCGGCGGCTGAAGCTTATGCCGAATCAACGGGGGCGCCGCCGCGCGTCTTCCTGGCCACCATGGGGCCGTTGGCCCAACACAAAGCCCGGGCTGATTTCAGTCAAGGCTTTGTGAATGTGGGCGGTTTTGTCTGCGACTACCCCCCCGGCTTCGCCGGCCCCGAGGAAGCGGCCGACGCCGCACTGGCGTCTGGCGCCCAGGCCGTTGTCATCTGTTCGACGGACGATACCTATCCCGAGATCGTGCCGGCGTTCGCAGCCCGCATCAAGGCGGTACAGCCTGGTCTTCCCGTGCTGGTGGCCGGCTATCCCAAAGATCATGTCGATGCCTTCCGGGCTGCCGGTGTTGATGAATTCATCCACCTGCGCGCCGACTGCTATGCGCTCAACGCGTGGCTGCAGGAACAGGCCGGGCTCTGACACAGCGGAGATCAGGTGGATCGACCTTGCGTAGAAACACCTGCGCAGATCAGTCCAATCCGCCTAATCCGCGTTCCATATCAGGAGGTGATCGTGATTCGCAATCCAGATTTTACACAAATTGACTATAAAACGGACTATGCTCCCCAGTCGCTGGCCGAATGGCAGGCCATGGTCGAAGCGCAGACCGGTGTTCCGGCCGAGGAATTTGTTTGGCACACGCTGGAGCAAATCGACGTGCGCCCGCTCTACACGGCTGAGGATATGGCTGGCTTGGAGCACCTGGGCTTTACCGCCGGCATTGCGCCGTATCTGCGCGGTCCCTATCCGTCCATGTACGTTACCCGCCCGTGGACCGTACGCCAGTATGCCGGCTTCTCCACAGCCGAGGAGAGCAATGCCTTCTACCGCCGCAATCTGGCGGCCGGGCAGAAGGGTCTCTCGGTCGCCTTTGATCTCGCCACCCATCGCGGCTATGATTCCGACCACGAACGGGTGGTAGGCGATGTCGGCAAGGCCGGCGTGGCCATTGACTCCATCCTCGACATGAAGACGCTTTTTGATGGCATCCCGCTGGACAAGATGTCGGTCTCCATGACCATGAATGGCGCAGTCTTGCCCGTTATGGCCTTCTACATCGTGGCCGGCGAGGAGCAAGGCGTGCCCCATGACCAGCTCACGGGGACGATTCAGAACGACATTCTCAAAGAATACATGGTGCGTAACACCTATATCTATCCGCCGGCGCCTTCCATGCGCATCATTGGCGATATTTTCGCCTATACCGCCAACGAGATGCCCCGCTTTAACTCCATCAGTATCTCCGGCTATCACATGCAGGAAGCGGGCGCCACGGCCGACATCGAACTGGCCTATACGCTGGCCGATGGGCTGGAATACCTGCGTGCGGGCACCAGTGCAGGCATGGACATCGACCGTTTTGCGCCCCGCCTCTCGTTCTTTTGGGCGATCGGCATGAATTACTTTATGGAGATCGCCAAGATGCGCGCCGCGCGTCTGCTCTGGGCCAAGCTGGTCAAGCAATTTAATCCCCAAAACGCCAAATCCATGGCCCTGCGCACCCACTCCCAGACTTCCGGATGGAGTTTGACGGAACAGGATCCCTTCAACAACGTAGCCCGCACCGCCATGGAGGCCATGGCTGCGGCGCTTGGACACACCCAATCGCTGCATACGAACGCGCTGGACGAAGCGATCGCGTTGCCGACCGACTTCTCGGCCCGCATTGCGCGCAACACCCAGCTCTATCTCCAACACGAGACGGGTATCACCAAGGTGGTCGACCCCTGGGGTGGTTCGTTCTACGTGGAGACGTTGACCGGTGCGCTGGCGCGCCGTGCCTGGGCCCATATCGAAGAGGTTGAGCAACTGGGCGGCATGGCCAAGGCGCTGGAGACCGGTTTGCCCAAGATGCGGATTGAGGAGGCCGCTGCTCGACGCCAGGCCCACATCGACTCCGCCAAGGAGACCATCGTTGGCGTCAACCGCTACCGGCTCGATCAGGAAGATCCGCTCGATATTCTTGAAGTCGACAACACCGCCGTGCGCCAATCCCAGGTCGAGCGACTGGCGCGTCTACGGGCCGAACGGGATAACACGGCCGTCGAAAGCGCACTCGACGGCCTTGGCCGAGAGTGCGGGCAACGGCGAGGGCAATCTGCTGGAACTGGCCGTCAACGCGGCCCGGGCCCGGGCCACCCTGGGCGAGATCTCCGACGCGCTGGAGAAGTCCTGGGGCCGTCATGAAGCAGTCGTCCGCTCCATTGCCGGCGTCTACAGCGCCGAATTTGGGGATGAGGGCGAAGTAGCTGCGGTTCGGCGCATGGCCGACGAGTTTGAGCTGGTCGAGGGGCGCCGGCCGCGCATCATGGTTGCCAAGATGGGGCAAGACGGCCACGACCGCGGGGCCAAGGTGATTGCGACCGCCTTTGCCGACCTGGGCTTCGATGTCGACATCGGTCCCCTCTTCCAGACACCGGCCGAGGTTGCGCGCCAGGCGGTGGAAAACGACGTCCACGTTGTGGGCATGAGTTCACTGGCAGCCGGCCACAAGACCCTGCTGCCCCAGCTCGTGGCAGAACTGGCTGCGCTCGGGCGCGACGATATACTTGTCGTGGTCGGCGGCGTCATTCCGGCCCAGGATTACGGTTATTTGCGCGAGCACGGCGCTGCCGCAATTTTTGGCCCCGGTACGGTCATTCCGGTGGCAGCCAAGAAGGTGCTGGACGCCTTGAACGCCCAGCTTGAGGCAATCGCTTAGCAAGAGGCGCTGCAGCGCATAGATCGTTGCAGCCAGTTCCGAATGAAGGGTCGGCTCGGGTTGAAGAGCCGGCCCTTTTTTGTTTGTTTCGCCCGATTGCCTTCAATCGGGTACAATGGCAAGACTTGCATACTTCATCATTCCCATCCATTTTGGCCGACGAAGGAGATCGTTATGGCTGTCCCGAAGCGCTTTGGCGTTCTACGCTTTATTGGCAACCTGCTCAAGATCGTTGCCTGGATATTGTTGGTTCTCTCGGTTGTCGGCGCAATCGCCGTTGCCATCGCAGGTACGACGCTTGTGCCCTTCTTCAGCGGCGCGCTCCCAGGCTCGGCGGATGTCTTGGCTGCGGGCGGCGGTATTATCGCGGGTCTGGCCATGCTCTTTCTGGGTCTGATCTACTTCTTGCTCTTTTACGGCTTGGGCGAAGGCATCCAGATGCAGCTCGCTATGGAGGAGAACACACGGTTGACCGCCGCCTTGCTGTTGGACATGCACCGTGCAACCCAACCGCAGGAGGAGGATGAGGCCTATCTGTCGAGTGGTTTTACGACCGAGCCCTTCGATCCGCCGCGGACATTTGAGTAGGGTCCGTGTGGCCTGACCCAATGAGCCAATCACTCCAAGCTCGTCTCCGCGGAGCCGGCTATAAGCTTACGCCCGCGCGCCTGGCGGTCTTGCAGGTTATCGAAGGTAAACACGAGCACCTAAACCCTGCCGAGATTCTGGCGCAAGCCCGCACGGTTTATCCTCAGATTGGACGGGCAACCGTCTACCGTACGCTCGATTTGCTGACCCAATTAGGCGTTGTGCGTCCGATCTACGTGGGCGAGACGGGGCCACTTTACATCCGAACCCGGGGCGGTCACCATCACATGGTCTGCTCGAGTTGTGGACGCATCATTGACTTCGACCATTGTGTCGCCGGCGAGATGATTGACGACCTGCGCGAACGCTATGGCTTTGAGATCACGAGCCATCTGCTGGAGTTTTACGGCACCTGCGCAGCATGCAGCGTCGGAAGCAATTGACAATCGACACCTGTCCGTTGACCAGCGACAATCAATACCGCTACATTCTAATCGAAATTTGCCAACCGTTCCTGTCTTCGGGTATTATTTATCTTCGGTATGCGATTAAATAGGACGGGTTTTCGAGCGCGTCCGGTGCATCTTTTAGGAGTATGTCATGGCAAAGTGCAAGTTGAGCGGCAAGGGTCCCCAGTACGGGAACAACCTGCCCTGGTCCAAGAAGACGACCCGCCGACGCTGGCAGCCCAATGTCCAAAAGTATTCGGTCTTCGTGCCGGAACTGGGCCGCACGGTCAAGATCAAAGCCTCGACTCGGGCGATGAAGAGCGTCAACAAGCTCGGTCTGATGGCCTACCTGCGCAAGAACAATCTGACGCTCAAAGACGTCACCTAGTTGTTCGCGCAGTACCAATTGAGCAAGTGAAAAAGCGGAGCCAATGCGGCTTCGCTTTTTGCGTTGACGGCATAGACTGTCTTGCGTTCCTCAACTTTGGGTTAGCGCCTGGTGGCGTGCCGCCGCAAGCTGGTATTTTTCGATGCCTTCGGCAATGCGCCGGCGATGGTCAGCGCCGACCGGGCCTTTGACGCGCGCCGGTACGCCGGCGGCCAGCATCCCGGGTGGAATCTCTGCGCCCTCGAGTACAACGGCACCCGCTGCAATTAGCGCGCCGGCTCCGACCGTGGCCCCGCTGAGCACAGTGGCGTTCATGCCGATGAGCGCACCAGACCCAATCCGGCACCCCTCGATCACCACGCCGTGGCCGATGATGACATCGCTATCCACCACCGTAGCGTGGCGTTCGTTGACATGAATGACGACATTGTCCTGCACGCTGGTGCGCTCGCCGATGACGATGCGGCCAATGTCACCGCGCAGCACGGCCCCATACCATACATTGACCCCGGCCGCGAGCTCCACGCGCCCGATGATCGTCGCGTTGGGCGCGATGAAGACTCGGTCGGCTATTGTGGGCTGAACGCCTTCGTAAGCAAGCAGTATGGCCATGATGCGTCTCTATTTTTTGCTCACCATTCGCAACGGTTCGGGGTCTCATCAATTCCAGCCGATAAAGCCAAAAGATCCGCAACAATCCGCCCGATCGCGGTGAATCCGCGTTCTATCCGCTGGATAGATGCTGACCTGCCAGCAGCCATAGCCGTCAATCTCCCTGCTGCCCGACATGGTGTGAACACTAGCATACTTCAGGAGCGATTTGTCGCCAATCGCACTCTCCCCGATAATAGCCGGTATGGCTTCAGAACCCACGCTGGCAACCCGACTTGTTGCCGTTAATCCCGTTGAACCTGATCCGGTTGTGCTTGCCGAGGCCGCGGCGCTCATTCAAGCCGGCTGTCTGGTCGCTTTTCCCACTGAAACGGTCTATGGACTGGGGGCGAATGCACTGGACGCCACCGCCGTGGCGCGTATTTTTGCTGCCAAAGAACGGCCGGCGTACGATCCCGTGATCGTTCACGTGGCTGACGCCGCAGAGTTGACCGATCTGACCGCGACGCTCCCGGCGGTAGCCCACGTACTCATCGAACGCTTCTGGCCGGGGCCGCTGACGCTGGTCCTGCCGCGGAGTGAACGCGTGCCTGATGTGGTGACGGCCGGGGGGACGACCGTGGCCGTCCGCGCGCCGGCCCATCCGCTGGCCAGGGCGTTGCTCTACGCCGCAGGCACGCCCATCGCCGCGCCCAGCGCCAATCGGTTCAGTCACACCAGCCCCACCAGGGCCCAGCACGTTTGGGATGATTTGGCCGGCCGCATCGACATGATCCTCGACGGCGGGCCAACGGCAGTAGGCGTGGAGTCTACCGTACTTGACCTCACGACGGAGCCGGCGACGCTTCTTCGTCCCGGTGGCGTGACCATCGAGGAGCTTGAAGCGCTCATCGGCCCGATTCAAACGAGCGCACGTTGCGAAGACGGCAATGCGCTGCCTGCGCCGGGCATGCTCGACCGCCACTACGCGCCGCGGGCCGTGCTGTGGCTCTTCACTGGTGAAGATGACGACGTCTACGTCGCTATCCGCAACGTTACCAAGCGGGTGACGGAGAATGACCAGCGCGTTGGCCTGCTGCTCGCCGATGAAGATCGCCCCTTCCTGGATGACCTGGAGGCTGAGAAGGTTTACCTGGGTTCGCTGGAGGCGCTGCCCAAGGTGGCACAGCAGCTCTTTCAGGCTATGCGCGCGTTGGATGATGCCGGCGTCGACATCATTCTTGCCCGCGATTATCCGCCGCGCGACTTGGGCAATGCCCTGCGCGATCGCCTCCGTCGGGCCGCCGGCCAACTTATGGATACACGACGTAGCGAGTAGCAGCCGACTCGCTGCCCACTACACAGACTGGAGCATTACCATGACCAAACCCACTCTTGCCGTCATCGGCGGCACCGGCGCCGAAGGCTCCGGCCTGGCCATTCGCTGGGCGGTTGCGGGCTATCCCGTCGTCATCGGCAGCCGCAGCCTGGAGAAAGCGGAAAGCGTCAGTGCAGAACTGGCGGCGAAACTGCCGCCCGGCAGCGCTTCGCTCACTGGGCTGGACAACGCGGCCGCAGCTGCAGCAGGCGACATTGTCATACTCAGCGTCCCCTATTCTGCCCAGGAAGCGACCATCGCACAGGTCGTCAACGGGAGCCAGGGCAAGGTTTTTCTTACCGTGGGCGTGCCGCTGAAGCCGCCCAAGGTCTCGACCGTATGGCAGCCTGCCGGCGGCTCGGCCGCGGCCGAGGCCCAAGCCCAACTGGGCGAGGATGTGCGTGTGGTGGCCGCGTTCCAAAATATCTCCGCCACCCATCTGCTCGATCTGGATTGGGAACCCGACTGCGACGTCTTGGTCACCGGCGATCATGCAGATGCAAAGGCGCTTGCCATCGAGCTGGCAGAAGCGGCTGGCTTCTTTGCCCTCGATGCCGGCCCGCTGGCCAATGCCGCCGTCATTGAAGGGCTGACCGCGGTGCTCATCGGTATCAACATCCGCAACAAGGTGAAGGGCAGTGGCCTCCGCATCACCGGGATTCCACGTGAATAGTCGCCACATTCTGGTCGCAATTATCCTATGAGCGAACATCAATCAGATCACATTGAGACTCTGGCTGTCCATGCCGGCCGTACGCTTGACGCTGCGACCGGTGCGGTCATGCCGCCCATCCATCTCTCCACCACTTTCGTCCGCGGCGAGGACGGCGCCTATGTTGATGACTACGTCTACTCGCGCAGCGACAACCCCAACCGTCGTGCATTGGAAGGCGCGCTGGCGGCGCTGGAGCGCGGCGAGGCTGCCGCTGCCTTCGCGTCGGGTATGGCCGCGGCCATGGCCGTCCTGCAGACGTTGGAAGCAGGCCAACACGTCATCTTGCCAGACGACGCCTATTTTCTGGTCAACAAGCTGGCGCGTGAGGTACTTGCCCGCCGTGGCGTAACGGCCACCGTTGTGGACATGACCGACCTGGCCGCCCTGACAGAAGCGGTAGAACCGCGCACGGCCCTGATTTGGGCCGAAACGCCCTCCAATCCCCAGCTCAAAATCACCGATCTGGCTGCTGTTGCCCAGATTGCCCATGAGGCCGGCGCCCGCTGCGTCTGTGACAACACCTGGCCTACGCCGCTGGCTCAGCGCCCGCTGGAATTGGGCGTTGACCTGGTGCTGCACTCGACGACCAAGTACCTTGGCGGCCACAGCGATATTCTCGGCGGCGCGGTGATTGGCCAACGGGATGATGAGTTCTTCGCGCTCATCCGCACAATCCAGCACTTGGGCGGTGGCGTGCCGTCGCCCTTTGACTGCTGGCTGCTCCTACGCAGCATTCGTACCCTGCCCTATCGCATGCGCGGGCACTTTGCCAATGCGCAGGCCGTAGCTGCCTTTCTCGATCAGCATCCCGGCGTGACCCACGTCCACTACCCCGGGCTGCCGTCTCACCCAGGCCATGAAATCGCCGCCCGCCAAATGCACGCGTTTGGCGGTATGCTCTCCATGCAGGTAGCGGGCGGTGAAGCTGCAGCACGCCGGGTGGCCAACGGCGTTCAGCTTTTTACCCAGGCAACGAGTCTGGGTGGCGTCGAGAGCCTCATCGAGCATCGTTATTCCATCGAGGGCCCGGACAGCTTGACGCCGCCGGCATTGCTGCGCCTCTCGATTGGGCTGGAGCACCCGGATGATTTGATCGCCGATCTCGATCAAGCGCTCAGGACGGTAATCAACAATTGACAATTGGCGATCGCCAATTGTCAATTTGAAGGGACGACCATGCTGCTTTCCACGGCTTTGCGCGTGCAACATGATCCCGCGCGTCTGGAGGTCGTTGCGTTTGTCGGCGCGGGCGGCAAGAGCTCGGCGCTCTTCCGCCTGGCTGCGGAGCTGACTGCCCAGGGGCAGCGCGTCATCACCACGACGACCACGCGTATTGCGTCTGACCAGATTGCCCAGGCACCCGCTTTTGTCCCGCTAACGGAGCCAACGATGCCCCTGTCACAGGTGGCTGCGGCCCTGGACGAGCATGGCCATGTTCTCCTGATCGGCCGCGACTCAGTGGAGCGGGGTCCGGTTGCCAAGAAGGCGGGCATCGCGCCGGCTATGGTCGATGAAGTCGTCCGCCATGTGGCCGAACTGGGCGTGTCCGCTGTCCTGATTGAGGCTGACGGCAGCCGGATGTTGCCTGTCAAGGCCCCTGCCCCGCACGAGCCAGCCTTGCCTGCCAGCACAACGCTCCTTGTCCCCATCATGGGGCTGGATGCCATCGGCTGTCTCATCGATGACGCGCACGTCCATCGGCCTGAGCAGATTCGTACGCTGATAGGCGTCGCAGCTGATGCACCGGGCGCACGCTTGACACCGGCTGCTGCCGCGCAGCTATTGAGTCATCCTCAAGGCGGTCTCAAGGCGCGGCCAAATGACGCACACGTTGTCGCGCTGCTCAACAAGGCTGATACGCCGCCCCGTCGCGCCATCGCCCGCGTGATCGCCGGGCGCTTGGCGACGCGCAAGTTGACGACACTGGTGACGATCCTGGGCGCGAGCAGCGCTGAACCGGTGCTGGCGCGGGACGGACCGGTTGCCGCAATCATTCTGGCTGCTGGCGGCAGCACGCGTATGGGCCAACCCAAGCAACTGATCGAATTTCAGCGCATGCCGTTGGTGGTACATGCGCTGCGCGCTGCGTTGGCCAGCGGCGCCCAGCAGGTCGTTGTCGTGACGGGGGCGCAAGGAGATGAGGTCGCAGCCGTCGTCGCAGAATGGGTCGAAGAAGTTGACCGTGGACGAGTGCAGATTGTTTCCAATCGAGCCTGGGCAACGGGGCAGGCGTCAAGTCTCAGCGTGGCGCTGGCTGAAGTCGATGCGGCGACACAGGCGGCATTCTTCATGCCGGTCGATCAGCCGTTGGTTCGGCCTGACCTCCTACGTCGCGTGATCCGCGCCTGGCAGCAGGGCGGGCGGATCGTTGCGCCCCTTGCGGATGGTCAGATACGCGGCGCGCCGGCGCTCTTCGATCGCTCGGTATGGCCTGAACTGCGTGCGTTGGATGGGGATGTGGGGGGACGGACGCTGCTGCAGCGATATGCCCAGGAAGTAGTTGGCGTGCCGGTTGCGGGCGAGCAGTTACGCGATGTGGACAGACCGCAAGACCTCCTCGCACTGCAGGATTTAGCTTCTTAACTGCTTGAGCAAGGCGTGACTGCGCGGCCCGCCGGCGTTTAGGAGGAAGAGACGTTCTTCTATCTCGTCGACGTATTCGATAGTCACGTGGAGCCGATCTGCCGGCAGCACAGACGCAACCCGGTCGGCCCATTCGATGATGATCACGGCACGTTCATCATCAAACAAATGCTCCATGCCAAAACTCTCTGCCTCCAGCATCGCTTCGTCTAGCGTTTCGCCCAGTCGATAGCCGTCCAGATGGAACAATATTTCGCCGTTTGCCAGCTCATATTCGTTGACCAATGTAAACGTGGGGCTGCGCATATAGCCCTTGATGCCAAGACCGCCGCCAATGCCCTGGGTGAAGGTCGTTTTGCCTGCACCGAGGTTCCCGATGAGCCCAAGGACGTCACCCCCCCGTAGAAGGCGACCAATGGTTTCGCCCAGCGCGCGTGTTTCGTCGGCGGAGTGGGTCGTAATTTCAAGTGGAGAAGAAGTGTCCGCAGTCATTCTATGCGATCGTTGGGGGCTCAATCGCCCTGAATGAAAGAATCAATCTGAGCGAGAAACTGGTGCACGAGTTCATCAGCCTGCAGTTGATCGCCCGCTTCGGCAAAGAGCTCAAACAGGGGTTTCTCGGGATTGGGCATGATGTGAATCCATTTTTCTTCTCCCATCTGTACTTTTAGGCCGTCAATCTTTTCGACATCCGGTCCGTTGTACTCCTCGTTGAGGCGGCGCATGACCATGCCCTTGGCAGCCCAGGGACAGGTGATCATCTCGCGTGCGGTATGGCTTTGTGGCAGATAGTTGACCACTTCGCTCATCTTCATCTCGCGGCGCGACAGATATTGGAGCAGCCGGATGCTGGCCATCATGCCGTCGATGGCTGGCTGGAAATCGGGAAAAATGAAGTTGCCATTGGTATCGGCAACCATGAGCACATCAGCGGCCCCGGCAGCGGCCATCAGACTGTGAAGATGATGGCGAATGCGAATCACGCGGCCGTCGTGCCAACTGGCGATAGTGTCAAAGATGCTGGAGGTATTGATCGGTACGGCAATCGTGCTACCGGGCTGGGCGAAGAGCGCCAGTTCCGCCAACAGGGCGGCGGCAGTCTCGTCGGACAGGGCACGGCCCGTCTCGTCGACGATGAAGATCTTCTCGCCGCCCACATCCAGCTGGATCCCGAGATCCGCGCCCAGCGCCGCCACGATCTTGCCCATGGTCTCCCGGTTGGCGCGAAACTCAGCCTCGAGCATGGCCAGCTTGGTCTCGTCCAAGCGCGCATTGAGGGCCAGGACATCCACATCCAGTTCAGTCAGCAGTTCGGAGAGCGTGTCCGACGCCAAGCCATGGGAGAAATCGACGACGACACGCAACTTGCGCTTGCGAATGCGTTCGACATTGACGTTTTTGAGGAAGTCCTTCTTGTAATTTTCGATCGCAACGCGATCGTAGTCGATTGAACCGATCTCATTCAGGTAAGCGCGGCGGAAATCTTCGCGAAAGAAGATGCGTTCAATGTTGCGTTCTTCAGACGTGCTCTGGTTGAGCCCCTCTTCATCCGTGAAGCGAATGTCGAGCACACGCTGGTCGAAGGGGCTCAGGCGCACGTGGATGCCGGCCGAGACGTCGTCGTGGGTGCGCACATGATGGCGCAGAACGGGGATGGGCACGGTGCCCAGGTCCAGCACGTTGATGCCCGTGCCGGGCAGGCCGCTGATGAGCGCACGTTTGATCATGCGCGAGGCGCGGTGGATATCGCGGTTGATTGCAACATAGTTACCTTTGGGCAGGCTGGCGCCCAGGGCCGCCCCCAGTTTGGCGGCAAACTCCGACGTGATGTCGATATTGACGATGCCCGAAACGCCGAACCGGGAGAAGAGCGAGCGCCGCCCCTGATTGCCCCAGATGATACTCTCTTTGACCGTTGCTCCTGCTTCTACCTCTTTGCGCGGCCAAAGCTTGACGTTGGGGTGGATGACCGCGCCTTCGCCCAACACGCAGTTATCGCCGATGACCGAGCCTTCGAAGCAATGAACTTTGGACTTCAGGCTGCACTGACGGCTGATGATGGTGCCGCGCAGCTCACACGATTCACCGACGTAGTTGTTGCGCCACAGGATGCTGCGCTCAACCTGGCTGTAATTATCGATAACGGAATAATCGCGAATGACCGTCGGCCCGTTGACGATGACGTCGCCCTTGATTTTGACCTCATTGCCCAGATAGACCGGGCCAAAGAGCTGGGCGCTGGGCGCGATCTCCACGTCTTTGCCTACCCAGATGCCGCCACCGATATGTTCGCCGATCGGTTGGGGCAACTGGACCATGCCGGAGAGCAGGTCGGAGTTGGCCTGCATATATTCTTCGATGTTGCCGACGTCACACCAATAGCCTTCTGCAACGTGACCGGCGATCTGCTTGCCTCGAGCCAGCATTCTTGGGAAGAGATCTTTGGAAAAATCGTAGAGCACACCGTCCGGCACCATCTCCAGTACGTCGGGGTTGAGG
Source organism: uncultured Chloroflexia bacterium (assembly GCA_963749845.1). Taxonomy (GTDB): domain Bacteria; phylum Chloroflexota; class Anaerolineae; order Caldilineales; family Caldilineaceae; genus JAGRCP01. Next base: position 471,691 of record CAVVOJ010000001.1, read on the forward strand.
ATGTAGATGCCGGTGTTGATTGTGTCGGAGATGATCTCACCCCAGGAGGGTTTCTCCTGGAACTGGGTGACCCAGCCGCTTGGATCGGTGACGATAACGCCGTACTCTAGCGGGTTGTTGACGTGAGCCAACGTCAACGTTGCATCCGCTTTGGACTGGCAGTGGGCATCAAAAATCGCCTTGAGGTTGAAATCGGTTAGGGCGTCACCGCTGATCACCATGAAGGGATCGTCACCCAGACGTTCCGCTGCGTACTTGACGCTGCCGGCCGTACCGAGCGGGGTTTCCTCAACCGAAAAACTCACCTTCATGCCCTGGTGAACGCCACTGTGCAGAAAGTCTTGGATAGCCGAGGCCATGTAGCGTAGGGTGACAACAGCCTCAGTTACACCGTGACTGGCAAGCAGGTCGAGAATATGACCAATGACCGACTTGTTGACGATCGGCACCATGGGCTTTGGGCGTCCAACGGTGAGTGGGCGGAGGCGAGACCCTTCGCCCCCAGCCATGACAACAGCCTTCAAGCGTCATTTCCTTTCCTGTTGCCCAGCGTTCGGAGCCGCCTATTCGCCTAAATCGGCGGCCAGGGATAGTTGCGGCGGTGGATGAGCGGATTTGGATAGCTGCCGGCGTACAGGAGTTGCGCTGTGCGCTGCTCGACGGCTTCGATTTCGTCGCGCTGCAAGAGACGCCGCAGGTCAGCCATCACGCTTGATAGGGGCGTCGTCAATTCAGTGTGGAACGCTTCCAGATCGGCAAACAGGTCGGCTTCGATTTGCTGACCGCTAAACTCCCAGATGACCGATCGCAACTTATATTCCGTATGAAAGCAGACGCCGTGGTCAATCGCCCACATGTGGCCATCTTCTCCAACCAAGCAATGTCCGCTCTTGCGATCAGCATTGTTGATCATGTAGTCGAAGAGTACAAGCCGGCGCAGGGTTTTGGCAAAACGTGCATCGGCTCTGACGGTAAAATAGTGGGCGTCGGTGTCGTTGTCAACGTAGAATTGCACGCTGCCCACGCCGCGGGTGCCGGAGCGCAGCACGGTTGGCGGAACCAGTTGCCAGTTCAACGCTCTGCTAATCGCGTAAGCTGCTACCTCGCGCTTGCAGAGCGTTCCCCATTCAAAATCCCATAGCGGACTCTCGCCCCGTTGGGGTTTGTACACGGCGGGCAACGCTTCGCCATCCCCGCGCACGATGACAAGGAAGCTATGGTTGGAACTATAGGGCAGCAGCCCCTGTTCTTCGATTTCACCGGCGGCCAGCAGATCAACGACATCTTGCTCCGTTACCCGGATGATCGGTCCGTCGCGGTCGTTTTCTTGGCTTGGCGGTACGTCTGGGGCGTGGGTCATGGGTGCAGGCGCTTCTTACACAAGAGCGGTCCAGTTGAGCAGTTTAGATGACAATTGGCATAGCCTTGCCGTCCGTCCGCGGGCAGAAATGACCCTCTCGATCAATTGGACGATCACAGAGGGGGCAGACCGGTCGTCCCTGTGCGACGACTTCACGTGCGTGCTCGCTCATCAGGCGCATCTGTTCACGCGTTGCCACCAGGCGTACCGTCGGCACGTCTTCCGTCTCTGGATCGACAACGTCGCCTGAGGGACTGATCACCAGCGCCTTGGCGATGAGCCAGACCATATCATTGTGTTCATCATAGCCGACCATCAACTGCCCAATTCGGAAGGTCTCTTTAATCGGATACTCTGGATAGAGCGTTTCACGATGGCTCGAGAGGGGCGGGATGTCGGGGTATTTTTCCTGGAGTTCGTCCAGCAACTGCAACACGCTCTCCGCCAAATTGGCAACTTCTTGCTTCTCAAGCACCAGGTTGACCAGCTCATCATCCGCCCGCGCTTGGATGAAGAAGGTGCGTTGACCTGGTTCACCTGCGGCATCGGCCACGATGTGCTCCACGGGATTGATGTCGTATGCGTACTTGGCCATTGGATTTACTCGGATTCCCTGTTTTCACCTGCGGGTGCAGGGGACTTTGTTGCATCGTGCGCCGGAGCCGGCTCGATTTTTAGCCGCGGCATTTCAGTGAGATGATTCACACCCAACACCATCGGGCGACCATCGACAAAGCCGATCACGCTGATCGACGCCGTACTGACAATGATGCGCTGGAATAGGTCCAGCGGCACGCCCAGAAAATGAGCCAGTGTCGTGCGCAGCACGTCGCCGTGACTGAAGAGGGCGATGACCTGGTCAGGATGCCGTTCAACCAACGCTTCAATCGTGCTCACCGCGCGCGCCTGCACCTCGCGAAGCGTTTCGCCGCCTGGAAAGCGAAAGTGGCTTGGATAATGCTGCACTTTCTGCCACTCCGGTGTGGCCGCAAGCTCCTTCAATTCCGCTCCCTGCCAGGATCCATAATCGACTTCGATAATCCCCGCTTCCTCTTGAAGTGGCAAGTTGAGTCGCGTTGCCAGAGGCTCGGCCGTCTCCACACAGCGCACCAGGGGGCTGGAATAGACCGCAGTAATCGGTTGTTGGCTGAGCAAATCAGCCAGCGCTTCCGCCTGTTGTCGCCCCTTCTCATTTAGATGCACGCCCGGCGTGCGACCGGCCAATCGGTTGGTGCCGACCCAGTCGTTTTCACCGTGCCGCATCAGAAGAAGGTAAGTTGTGGTGTGCCCCATGTAGATACTCTACTCGCTATAAGGCCAGCTTTTCCTTTTGGAATAGCCGGCGGGTATGCTTTAATCAGTGGTAGACGAATGTGTGGTAAGCATATCACGGACCCTGCCATTGTTGAAGTGTACAAACTTACTGTTGGGTAGACTTGTTTCCCACCCAATGCCAGCAACGATCCTATGGAATCCCCAACTGTTCGCACCCGCATAGCGCATACCCGGCGCCTGGCCTCGCCTGCCTTTGGCCTTGTGCTCATTGCCATGACCTTATTCGGCGCGCTCTTTGCCTTGAGCGCCTGCGGTCGCGATCGCAGATCACAAGCTGTGGATCCCTATGCATCCTTTCGTCCCGCCATGAAGCAAGAGCACCAGGATATCTTTGAACAGATGGCGGACGCCCCTCGTTATGCCATTGAAGTTGAGCTGGATACTGAAGACAAGATCATTACCGGTACGGCCAAGATCGACATTACCAATTACAGCCAGGACCACTGGACTGAACTGATCTTCCGTCTCTACCCCACGCTTAAACAATATGGCGGCAACTTCCTTGTGCGCAGCGCAATCGTGAACGATCAACCGGTAAGCTATGGCTATGCGGTAGACAACACCGCCATTCGTGTCGACCTCGCAGAACCGCTGCCGCCAGGCGAGGCCGTTCAGGTGCGGATGAACTGGCGCTTGGACTATCCCGTTTGGTCCGACAACGAAGCGATCTATGCCCTCTTTGGCGAAAGTCAGGGCATGACTTCACTGCCGCTCTTCTACCCGGCGCTCGCCGTCTATGAGGATGGTGAACTGCCCGGCCTGGGCGATTGGTGGCAAGAGATCGGCTCTGTGCGCGGCGATGCCGCTTACAACGTGGCTTCGCTTTTCGCGGTTACCGCGACCATGCCGACCGCCGAAGTGCCAGTCACCAGCGGTACCCTCGTCACCTCGACTTTGCTCGGCGACGGTTTGGTCCAACATGTATGGGTAACCGGCCCCTCACGCGAATTTGTGCTCCACACCAGCCCTCTTTTTGAGTCGGCAAGCGTGGACGCCAACGGTACCCGAGTGACCAGCTACTGGTTGCCCGATCAAGAAGCCGGTGGCCGCGCGGCACTGCGCTATGCCTCTGCCGCCCTGCGCATCTACAGTCAGCGCTTTGCCGATTACCCCTTCCGCGACATGCGTGTTGCTCCGGCGCCCATCAACTACCGCGGCATGGAATACCCTCAGGTCAGCTTGTTGGGCATTCAGATCTACGATCGCTATTTTGATCAACTGGAAATGCTGGCTGCACATGAGGTTGCGCATCAGTGGTGGTATCAGATGGTCCACAACGATCCGGTCAACGCACCCTGGCTCGATGAATCTCTGGCCGAATACTCCATGCGCCTCTATACAGAGGATCTTCGCGGCGAATACGACGCGGAGGCCATGGCCCATTTGCGCTGGCAGATACCCCTCGATCTCCTTGAGGAAAAGACCCTTGATGCTGCGGTGGATCTCGCGGTTGACGACTATTTAGATGGCGCCCAATATGAAACGATTGTCTATGGCAAAGGCGCACTCTTCTATGAGATCATTCGGGATCGCATTGGGGAACGGCGCTTCGACGCTTTCCTGCAGGAGTATCTTTCGCAAAATTTGTGGGACGTCGTCGATACGAACGCCTGGTTGGCCGCCGTAGAAGCGTTGGAGGAACCGGCCCTCCTCACCATTTTCCAGTCTTGGTCCGCCAGCGAGAACGTATCTTTCTTTTCCGACGGCCACAACGCTGGCTTTGGCACCGCCGTCCCGCCACCGGTTTCAACGCCCGTGTCTACCGGCGATTGATGCCGGCAACAGTGAAACGCCCCTGATTGACAAATGAATGGACGCTGGTGGTGATATGCTCGCCGCCGCTGTGGGGGCGGCGCAACGGCGCCTAACAAATCAGTTTGATTGGCGCCACTGGATTTGCGAGAGAATTTATGCCGGAGCGTTGTCCGTTGTCCGTGTAGGCGTGCCAATCCGCCAATTTTTGTGTCGGAACCCACTTTATGAACCTCGGTTTGCATGTTTTTGTGTAACACAAACCCAAATTGGGTATTGAAATTGTCATTCGGCCTTGCTATAATTGCGCAAGAGCAACGGTGGGAGCCCAGTCTCCCGCCCTTTTTTTGTCATTTGACCGTTGTGTGTGAAGTTTCTCACGATGTTGGGCGGATCACAGAGTGGAGCTGGCGAAGTACATGACCCAAGAGCGTGATCTTCAGTTGCCTGATAGCCCGCCCGTTATCGATTATGAGGATAGCGGGTACAAGACCGATTTTTGGGAAGGGCAAGGACGCGAATATGAAGACACTGTCGAGCGCTTGGCGCTGGCGCGTCTCATGCCGCCCAGTGGGTTGCGCATTGCTGAGATTGGTGCCGGTTTTGGTCGGCTGGCCGATCAATACTTGGGTTATGAACAGATTGTGCTTTTCGATTACAGCCGTACTTTGCTTGTTGACGCGGTGCGTCATTGGGGGCATGATTCTCGCTTCATCTTTGTGGCCGGCAATGTCTACGACCTGCCCTTGGCGAATGGCGTGCTGGACACGTTGGTGATGGTCCGGGTCATGCACCATCTGGCTGATGTGCCGGCAGCGCTCGCCCAGCTGCGGCGCGCCCTTCACAGTCATAGCGTGGCCGTGGTCGAGTATGCCAACAAGCGTAACTTGAAGGCCATGTTGCGTTGGATGACGCGACGCCAAGCCTGGTCGCCGCTCGATCCGCAACCGGTTGAGTTTGTTGAATTGAATTTTGACTTTCATCCTGACTGGATGAGCGACCAGCTGGCGTCCAGCGGTCTCTCCGTAATCGAGCAATACGGTGTTTCTCATTTCCGCCTGCCGCTGGTCAAGAATCGTGTTGGGCCAGATACGCTGGCGCGTTTGGATGCGTCGCTCTTTGGCGTTGGGGGGAAGTATCCGCTGGCGCCCAGCGTTTTTGTCCAACTCCAGGCCCCCTATGCCGGCCAGCGCAGTAACGTCTCGACTGCTCCGGATGCCGTGGCCAGCCTTTTCCGTTGTCCGGTGGCCGGAACGGCATCGTTCGAGCAGGTCGATGAGGATCTGCTTCGCAGCACCGATTCTGGGTTGGCTTATGCGCGGCGCAATGGCGTATGGGATTTTAAGGAACCGGTTGGCTAGGTATGTAACCGTTTGGTCCGCAGCGCATCCAAGAACCTTACTGCATTGAGTCATTGCGGAGGAAACTTACCGACACTTTGATGCGTTTCTAGTAAGTTACAGTGCTGGTCTTCGGATCGTGCTGGGTTGTTCGCGAAACTGGATATCGTTAAAAGTGCCCGTTTAGGGACGTTTTTATTGGTTATTGAGCAGGGATTGTCGCTGCACAGTAGGAAAATTTGATCTGAGAACCTGAATTTGGACATTTTCTGGCAACTAGGTCTCTGGCCATCTGTTAAATGGCAGATGCAGAGCCTCGTCTGAAGGGAGAGAAAAGCTGCATGGCGAAGAAGAACGAAACCAAATTGCAGTTAGAGTTAGAAGAAGAGACGTTGGAGGCGGGCGCGGAGACAAATGGGGTCGCAACCCTAGAAGTTGATGGCGCAGCCGAAGGTGAAGAGACTCCTGCAGAACCCATGAGCCCGGAAGAGGCTCTGGCCTATCTGCTTGGCTTGGGTAAGTCGCAGGGATATGTGAGTTATGATGATGTGCTGGGCGTCATGCCGAATGTAGAGAACAACCTGGAGCAGCTCGAAGACACCTTTGCCGCCCTGTTTGAGCAGGGGATTGAGGTGGGGCAGGAGCGCGAAGGGGATACCGACACAGAAATCGCAAAAGAGCTGGACAGCGAAGAAGAAGCCGACCTGAAAGAGCCGGACGCCTTCGACCTCAGCCAGATTGAAATTGACGATTCCATCAGCCTCTATCTGAAGGAGATCGGGCGCGTCTCGTTGCTCACGGCCGAGGAAGAGATCTCTCTGGCCAAGCGCATGGAAAAAGGACGGGACGCTCGCCAGATTTTGGGTGACGGCGTGGAAGATTGGGAGCAGCGTGAGAAGTTGCTCTGGTATGTACGGGACGGGCAGGCTGCTCAAGAGCATCTGATCAAGGCCAATAGCCGTCTGGTGGTCAGCGTTGCCAAGAAGTATGTTGGGCGCGGTGTGCCTTTTCTGGACCTGATTCAGGAGGGCAACATTGGCTTGATCCGGGCGGTCAAGAAATTTGACTATCGCCGCGGTTTCAAGTTTAGCACCTACGCCACCTGGTGGATTCGCCAGGCTGTCACTCGGGCCATTGCCGACCAAGGACGCACGATCCGCGTACCGGTCCACATGTATGAGCAGATCAATCGCCTCACCCGGACAAGCCGTCAGCTTGTCCAGGAACTGGGCCGTGACCCGACTACCGAAGAGATTGCCAACGAATTGGGCGTTACGCCGCGCAAGGTCGAGCATATTATGCGCGTCAGCCAGCGCCCGCTGAGCCTGGAGATGCCGGTTGGCGAAGAAGAGGATAGTTATCTCGGGGACTTCATCGAGGATGAAGATGCCGACAGTCCCAGCGAGGCCGCTGGTCAGCAGTTGCTGCGCGAGGTGATTGACGAAATTTTCCAGAGTCTGACCCCGCGTGAGGTGCGCATTCTGCAGTTGCGCTTCGGTTTGGTTGATGGTTATTGCTACACGCTGGAAGAGGTAGGCAAGAAATTTGGCGTTACCCGTGAGCGTATTCGCCAGATTGAGGCCCAGGCGTTGAGCCGTCTGCGTCATCCCAGCCGCAGCCGTAAGCTACGTGATTATCTCTAAAACACGCTGCTGACGGACTCGCGCCGTCAAAATGTTTCACGTGAAACACCGGTGTCGCCACGACACCGGTGTTTTTTTGTATGCGTCATTTAATGGGTTCGGGAACTCTGGTTGGAGGCGTAGACGTTTTGTTGAGGAGAATAACCCCCTGGGGTTGTTACTCGTTGAGGCGCTCTTGCAGACGTTGACGGGCTGCGTTGGGGTCGGCTTTGCCCTTGGTGGCGCGCATAACCTGGCCCATGAAGAAGCCAAACAGCTTGTCTTCGCCGCCCCGATAGCGGGCCAGTTCGTCCGGGTAGGCAGCCAAGACGATGTCGATCTCCTGGTCGATGATGCCCGTGTCGCTCACCATGGCCAGGCCCTCCCGCTCCACGATGGCCCGTGGGTCTTCGACCTGACTCATACATGGCGATCAATACTTTTTTGCCCGTCGTCTGGTTGATCACTTTCTCGTCAATCAGTGTAAGCAGCGCCGCCAGTTGGTCCGGTAATATCCTGGTCTCGGCAATCTGGCGTAGATCCTGGCCGTCGCCGTCCGCGTAGAGCAGGCGGAAAAACTCACCCGTAAGCCAATTGGCCGCACGCTGCGGCTTGCCGTCTTCTGTGCCATAGGCCGCGACGATGCCTTCAAAATAGTCGGCTACCAGCGATTCGGCAGTGAGAATTTCAGCATCGGTGCGCCGCACCTCCCACTGCGTTTCGTAGCGCAGCTGTTTCTCTTGGGGGAGCTCGGGCAGCTGTTGGCGGAGGAAGTCGACCCACTCGCTGCTAACTGCCACCGGCGGCAAATCCGGCTCGGGAAAATAGCGATAGTCGTGGGAATCTTCTTTGCTGCGCTGGACGACTGTGCACTGGCGCTGTTCATCCCAGCCCATGTTGACCTGCTCCACGGTACCGCCGGCTTCGATGACCTCGATCTGGCGTTCCAGTTCGTAGGCAATGGCGCTGCGTACGGCGCGAAAGCTGTTGAGATTTTTGACCTCGACCTTGGTGCCGTATTCGCCGCGGGCCTTTTGCTCTAAGGTGCGCACGCTGATGTTGGGCTCGCAGCGCAGAGCGCCTTTTTCCATGTCGCCACTGTTGACGCCCAAGTAGCGCAGGATGCTGCGCAAGCGACTCAAATATTTATAGGCTTCTTCCGGGCTGTGGATGTCGGCCTCGCTAACAATCTCCATGAGCGGCACGCCGGCCCGGTTGAGGTCGACATAGGAATAAGACCTCTCGTGGACTGTCCGCCCGGTGTCTTCTTCCAGGTGGGCGCGACGGATGCCAATGCGCCGGCTGCTGCCATCGTCCAATTCGATGTCGAGCCAGCCATGCTCGCACTGGGGAAACTCAAACTGACTGATCTGGTATCCTTTGGGCAGATCGGGATAGGTGTAGTTCTTGCGTGCGAAAATTGCGACCTCTGGAATGGAGCAGTTCAGCGCCAGGCCGGTCTTGATCGTCGCTTCTACCGCCGCCCGGTTGATGACGGGCAGGGGACCGGGCAGGCCCAGGCAGACCGGGCAAACCCGCGTATTGGGCGGCGCGCCGGCGTAATCTGTCGCGCAGCGGCAGAACATTTTTGAACGAGTGAGGGCCTGGGCGTGGACTTCCATGCCAACCACCAATTCATATTGACTGAGGACCGATTCCGCTAACGTCATGGCGATCTTTCCGATTGCTAAATGTTTGCACTACACTGTCAAAATATCCTGTCGAATTGTGCGACAGAATAACCCTTGGATCATACCAAATTGGCCTATGAACCGCAAAGCTTTTTCCGTCTTTTTAGTTCTCGTTTTTGCCTGTTGCTTGCTTATCCTAACCGCCTGCAACCGCGGAGGACGGGCTGAACCGACGCCCACGCCGACAGCCACGCCGACAACGGCCGCGCTGCCCGCAGCCGCGCCGGCAAGTGCCGCCGGCGTCGCCCCAACCAGTGAGACGACTGACAGCGGGCAGGACGCGGCTACGGTCACCGCGCTCCCCCCGCCAACGCCTACACCAACGATTGAGCCCCTGCCCACGGCGGCAGCGGACAGGCTGGCCACAGGGCGGACGCTCCATCGCCATGGCCGCCATGACGCGGCGCGTCAAATTTTTGCCGACCTTGTCGCGACGGAGGCGGCGGAGCCGATTGTGCAGACCGCGGCGCGCTTTGATCTGGCCCGGGCCTATCTGGCAGACGGCTACGACACGGAGGCGCTGGCTGCGCTGGACGCCCTGCCGCGCACGCTGGATCCGGCTGCAGCGACGCCGGGCGTGCTGGATACAGCAGATTGGCCGGCCAAGGTCGACTTCCTGCGCGGCCAGGCCCTTCATGGCCTGGGGCGGGATGACGAGGCGCTAGCCGCTTACACAGCGGCGCTGACCGCAGCGCCCATGCTGGCGGAGACAGTCGCCCCCCGTCTGGGGCAGCTTCATCTGGATGCAAACAACCTGGACGAGGCGGCCGCGGCCTATCGCCAAGCGGCTGATTCGCTGCGGGACGGGCGTGGCGTCGTGGCCTACGTACTCTTGCTGGAGGCGCTGGCCGATATCCAGCGCAGTGCCGGCAACTACGCCGGCGCCGTTGAAAGCTACGATGAGATTCTGGGCGTGGCGCAAAACGGCGGCTACCGGGCCGACATTCAGCAACGGGCCGGTGCAACACTGGCTGCGGCAGGCGACGAGGCCGGCGCCATTGAGCGCTGGCGCGCGGCCACTGCCGAAGCGCCCGACAGTCAATTCGCGTACGATGCGCTGGTCGAACTGGTGAGCCGGGATGCCGAATTTGATCTCTACCAGCGGGGCTACATTGATCTGGCCGCCGAGGCTTGGTTGCCGGCCATCAACGCCTACCAAGCATTTCTTGATACGGCAGCGGCAGACGACGAGCGGCGCGGACGGGCCCTCCAGGAGCTGGGCGTGGCCTATATCGGCGCCGGCAACTATCCGGCCGCCATCACGGCGCTGGATCAGGTCATTGCGGAATCTCCCGCCTGCGATTGCTTTGGCGACGCCTGGCTGGCCAAGGCCCAGGCGCTGGCCCTGCAGGGAGACCGGGTGGGGGCGCGGCGCATCTATCGCACCTTTGCCCGGGAGTATCCTGCGCATCCCCAGGCCGCGGACGCGCTGTGGCGTAGCGGCCTATCGGCATTTGGCGATGATAACCAGGTGGAAGCTGCGCTCGACTTGCTCAGTCTGGCTGATGGCTTTCCTGAGAGCGATCGTGCGCCCGATGCGCTTAATCTGATTGGTCTTGGCGCAATCTTGACGGGCTTGCCCAACCAGGCCGCTGGCGTCTACACACGCTTGCAGGCCGACTATCCCGATTATCGGCCCCATTCGGTGGGCTACTGGCTGGGCCGGGCCCACGCTGCCGAAGGTGATGGCAGCGCCGCGGAAGTCGCCTGGCAGGCCGCGGCCGAGGCTGCGCCTGACGTCTATTACGGTCTCCTGGCTGCAGAGGCGCTTGCGGGATTTACGCAGGGAACAAACGTTCTTTTTTCGGCCATCCCGGAAGTCCTCGGTCCGCCCTCCACGTTAGACGGTGATGATCGCTCGCAAGCGTTTGCGGAGGCGTGGCTGGCCACGTGGATCGAGGCCGGCGAGGGAACGCTGGCCGATCTGCCGGCTGAAGCGGCCGCGGATCCAGACCTGGCTGCGGTGCGCTTTTTGCTGGCCGCGGACGCACGGGGCGAGGCGCTGCCCATTGCCCAACGGCTTTACGATCGCTATGAGGACGATCCGCGCACACTCTACCCGCTGAGTCTGGAATTCGAGCGATTGGGGCTCTATCGCCTCAGCCTGATTGGCACATCGCGGCTGCTGGGCTTTAGCCCGGCCCGCCTGGTCGAAGATACGCCCATCTTCCTACAGGAGAAGGTTTACCCGCGCCCCTTCTCGGAACTCATCGAGCCGGAAGCGGCCGCCAATGGACTCGACCCCCTGCTGCTCTACAGCTTGATTCGTCAGGAGAGCCTGTTTGAGGAAGGCGCGCGCTCCTATGCCGCGGCCCAGGGATTGGCCCAGATCATTCCCGATACGGGACAGTGGGTCGCCGACCAGTTGGGCTACCCCGACTATCGCAATGAATTGGTCTATCGCCCCTACATCAACGTCAAGTTTGGCGCTTACTATCTGGATCGGGTGCGCGATTATCTTGGCGGCGATCTGGTCGGCGCGCTAGTGGGCTATAATGCCGGGCCGGGCAATGCCCAGCGCTGGCGCGAGCAGTTTGGTGACGATGACCCCATCTACGTGGAACGGCTCACCTATTCCGAACCGCGCGCCTATATTCAGAATATTCTCCCCAACTACTATCACTACACGCGGCTCTATGGCCAGGAGTGACGTGCACAAAACACATGAGCAAGAAGGCGGGTTCTAGCACAAAAGCACAGGCGGCGGGTACGAGCAACGCGTGTCGTATCAAAGTCTTGAAACCAGGCGGCTACATGCGGGTTGAGAACCTATCCGGATAAGGCGTGAATGGGGAACCGGGTCAAGACCGCCCGCTCGCAAGATCAAGCTTCTCTGTGGCTCTGCTCAAGCCTTTGCCGCACGGCGAAACCGACCACCCTTTTGGCCCAAACAATCTCGCCATCTGCTTGGCATAACATTCCGTTCGGTGTTATGATATTTGTCTAGCGTCAGGATAGGATCTTATCTTGTCACACCTCACCAGTACCTGATGCGTCTTCAACTTTTCATCGTTCCACCCAAACACACTTCCATACAGGAGGGAAGGACATGCATTATCGCAGATTTGCGGGCGTGATGGCCCTCGTTTTGCTCCTGGGCACGGCGCTATCGCCGGCGGCGGCTCTGGCCGCGGTCGACGTTGCTGTGACCCCGGCAGCAGGATCGAGCCAACTCCAGCCGACCGTTCCAACACCGGATCGGGTACAGAAAGAGAAGCCGGGCGTCATCGGCGAGACTGATGCCGGCGGCAAGGAGCTTGCGCGCTGACATTGTCTTGCTGCAAAGTGCGCCGGTTGCCCTGTATGACGGCTCGATCGATGGTCTCTCGGCGACCAGCCCAGCTCTAACCGGCCAGACCGGATTGGCGGTTGAAAGCGCCGACGCCCAAGCCTATACGAGCTACTTGCAGGCCGAGCAGGCAGCTGCGCTGAATGCCATCGACACTGCGGTTGGCCGCAATGTCAATATGGTCTTTGATTATCAGGTCACGCTCAATGGCTTTGCGCTGGAGTTGACACCCCGAGGAGGCGGCCCAGGTCGCCAAGCTGGACGGCGTGAGTCGCGTGCTACCGTGAGTTCATGCGCTATCCGCAAACCGACTACGGTCCCGAATGGATCGGTGCGCCAAGCCTTTGGGACGGCAGCGCGACCATGGACAATATCGGTACCCTGGGGGAAGACATTGTCACCGGCATCCTCGATTCCGGCATCAATATGGACAATGCTTCCTTTGCCGATATCGGCGGCGATGGGTACGACCATAACAACCCACGTGGCAAATTCTTTGGTGTCTGTGATCCCGACAGTGAAGTCTATGACCCTGCCTTCACCTGCAATGATAAGCTGATCGGCGCCTGGGACTTCGTTGATGACTTGGCTGCTGACGAAGACAATGGCCCAGAGGATGAAGATGGTCACGGCAGCCACACGGCCAGCACGACCGCTGGCAATGTCGTGATCGACGCTACTGCTGAGACCGATGTCTTCGTTTATGTGGGTAACATTTCGGGTGTGGCGCCCCACGCCAATATCATTGCCTATGATATCTGTGCCGATGAAGGCTGTTTTGGGGCGGCCATCCTTGCTGCCATCGAACAGGCCACCATCGACGAAGTGGATACAATCAATTACTCTGTCGGCGGCGGCGCTGCTGATCCGTGGGCGCAGCTGGATGATCTTGCTTTCCTTTCCGCCAGTGCGACTGGTATTACCATTGCCACCTCTGCCGGCAACGACGGTCCCGGCGCATTCACTGTGGGCTCTCCCGCCAATGCCCCATGGCTCTTTTCTGTGGGCGCCAGCACCGCTGATCGGGATGCGAGCAAGATGCTCATGAATCTGACCGGCGGCGACACAACGCCTCCGGCTGACATGTCCGGTAAGGGCTTGACTGATGGCTTTGGCCCGGCGCCGATCGTCTATGCTGGCGACTATGGTGACGCCTTGTGCCTTGAGCCCTTTGCAGCCGGCACGTTCAGCGGCGAAATTGTTGTTTGTGACCGTGGCGTCATTGCCCGTGTTGACAAGGGCGTTCACGCACTAGCCGGTGGCGCCGGCGGCATGATCTTGGCCAATACATCCATGGCTCAGGGCCTTAACAATGATCTGCATGTCTTGCCTGCGATTCACATCGCAGCCGATGTGGCTGAAGGACTGCGTACGTGGCTCGCGTCCGGTGAAGGCCACCAGGGAACGATCACAGCGGCGATCATTGATGCGAATCCCGTTTATGGCGATATCATGGCGGCCTTTAGTTCACGCGGTCCAAATGCTAGCGTCTTGGACATTATCAAGCCCGATATCACAGCCCCTGGCGTCGACATCTTCGCCGCCTACCGCGATCCGGAAGACTTCAACATCATCAGCGGCACGTCCATGTCCAGCCCGCATGTTGCGGGTGCAGTGACGTTGATGACGGCGCTCTACCCTGACTGGACGCCGGCTGAGATCAAGTCTGCGATCATGACGACTGCGCTTACTCAGACTGTCTTCAAGGAAGACGGCGTAACGCCCTCCGACCCCTTTGATCGAGGCTCTGGGCGCGTTGACCTGACCAAGGCGGCGCTGGCCGGCTTCACGCTTGACGTGACGACAGAAGAGTTCTTGAACGCCGACCCCTCCTTTGGCGGTGATCCGAAAGCGCTTGAATCTGCCCAGCCTGGGAACGCCACCTGCATTAGCTCCTGTTCCTGGACGCGGACGCTCGACAGTACCATGGACGCCGACGTCAACTGGACGGTGACGACCACGGCGCCCGACGGCGTCAGCCTGACGGTTGAGCCGAGCAGCTTCAGGCTGCCGGCCGGTGGATCCCAAGATGTGACGATCACGGCCGATATTTCAAGTGCAGAGCCAGAAACGTGGCATTTTGGACAGGTTGACTTCGTACCCGACTCTTCCGCAACGGTGAACGCTCATTTCCCAGTCGCAGTCTATGGTGCGCTTGCACTGATCGACGATATTGCGATTGAAACTCGACGCAATCAAGGGCAGATCACGCTGGAAGATGCCGGACTGTCACTTGAGTTAGAGAATGCTGTGGCGACAGTCTTCTCATCAGCGCCACTCTCTAAAGAACTTGAGGTCGAGCAAGACCCAACCAATGACACGCCTTACGATTTAGATAATGGTGGCGTCGTCTGGGAACTGGTTAATATTGCTGCCACAACAAAGCTCTTTGGCGTGGCCACCTCTAACTCGACTTCGCCTGATCTGGACCTCTTCGTTGGCTTCGATGCCAATGGCGATGGTCTGCCTCAGGAGGCTGAAGAACTATGCAGTAGCACAACCGGTACCGCTGATGAGTTCTGCCAGTTGAGTGCGCCATTTGATGCGGGCCAGTACTGGATCCTCGTCCAGAACTGGGACAGTTCCGATGCCGAGATCGACACCTTTACCCTCTCGGTCAGCCTGATCGACGAGAACGATACCGGCCCGATTTCCGCCAGCGTTCCGGACTCCATCCAGGGCGGCGAGCCCTTCGATATTGTCATCGCCTGGAATATCCCGCAACTTAGCGCCGGCGATATCTACTTCGGCGTGCTGGAAATGAGCGACAGCGACGGCACGGTCCTGACCTCTGCCGAAGTCACGCTCATTCGTATAGCTGATGACGTCACGCTCACGACGTCCGACGAGGTGGTGGAGCCGGGTGACACCGTCACCTATGTCATCAATGTCCAGCCGGAGGTGACGCTCGACGGCGACACGGTGGTCTACAACTTCGCCGCTACCCTGCCTGAAGGTCTGACCTATGTCGATGGCTCGGCCGCGATTCCGCCGACTTCCGTCGATGGCAACACCATCCGCTGGGACGGCATTCCGGTCAGCACGCTGCGCTGACTACGTCCAGAGCAACAGCGCCAGTGACCCGATGTGTGACACGGGTTTTGGCGGCTACGTCGATCTGGAAGGCTTTGGTATCGGCGTGCGCGAGGGCATCGATGGCGACAGCTTTGTACTCAACATCGATGACTTCTACGGCGGCGACGACCCCTATTTCTTCTATGGTTCGAGCTACGACGCTGTCTACGTGACGGCGGATGGTTTCCTGACCGTAGATGAAAACGTGGGCGCTACGCCTGGCGCCAACACTGACATGCCGGACGCCGCCGCCCCCAACGGCTTGATGGCGCCCTTCTGGCGTGATCTGGTCGTCACCTATGATGCCGACGCCAATACGGGCGTCTCCATCGCGGGTGCCGGCGGCGGCGAGCTGATGATCGTCGAGTGGGATGACGCAGACGCCGGCTGACGGCTCTGGGGGCAGCTATGACTTCGAGGTCGTGCTAACCCGCAGCGTCGACGATACGCCTGGCTACTACGAGATCGTGCTCGCCTACGACAACCTGACCGGCAGCTTCACGCCGGCTACGATCGGCGTCGAAAATGGCGACGGTACGGCTGCGCATAAGTATGCCTTCAACGATGCCCAGCTCGAGGACGGCTTCCAGGTCTGCTACGACTGGACGGTTCCGACGGTGACCGCAACGTTCCAGGCGCTGGTCGGCGACGGCTTCAACGGCCCGACCGATGTGACCACGACGCTGGAGCACACTGTGGTGGCCAATGGCTATGGCACCGAAACCGCGTCGGCTGACATTACCGTCCAGGCCCCGACGGCTATCGACGATGACGCGCCGGACTTCGTGCCGGGCGAGGATCAGCGCATCTTCCTGCCGGTCATCAAGACCGAATAGAAGTAAGTCGGCTTGCAACAAAAAATGGGTGGGGCGTATACGCCCCACCCATTTTTTGTTGCAAGCCTGCTATCCGCGCGTAATGGTCCTGCAGACTGCGGACGCGCAATTCGCGTTGGCGCATGGCCTGGATGCCGTTGGTGATGGCCTGGGCCGCGGACAGGGTGGTGATCAGCGGGATCTCCATGCGCGTGGCCAGGGTGCGGATCTTGGCGCCATCTTCGCGGCTGTCCGGCCCCAGGGGCGTGTTGATGATCAGCTGGATTTTGCCGTCACGCATGGCGTCCAGGGTGGTGTAGCCGGTTGCGCCGGCGATGGCCTTGGCCAGAATCGTCACCGGCAGGCCCGCCTGCTCCATAAACGCACCCGTGCCGGGCGTAGCATAGAGCGCAAACCCCTGCCGGTGCAGATCGCGCGCAATGCGCAGTGCGCTGCCTTTGTCATAGTCGTTGACCGTGACCAGCAGACCGCCCTCTGTGGGCAGCGCCGTGCCTGCGCCCAGCTGGCTCTTAGCAAAGGCATGGCCAAAGCGGGACGCATGGCCCATGACCTCGCCGGTGGAGCGCATCTCCGGCCCCAACACCGTGTCGATGCCGGTGAACTTCTTCCAGGGCAAGACCGCCTCCTTCACGAAGAAGCCGTCCAGCTCGGGCTCCTCGGTGAAGTCGAGCTCTTCCAGCGTTGCGCCCGCCATGACCTGGGCCGCGAGCTTGGCCAGGGGCACGCCCGTCGCCTTGCTGACGAAGGGCACCGTGCGGCTGGCCCGCGGGTTGACCTCGATCACGTAGACGATATCGTCCTTGATGGCGTACTGGACGTTCATCAGTCCGCGCACGCCCAGGGCCATGCCCAGCTTCTCCGTATACTCGCGGATGATGTTGAGGTGATAGTAGCTGATCTTGTAGGGCGGCAGCACGCAGGCGCTGTCGCCGCGAGTGGACGCCCGCCTCTTCGATGTGCTGCATGATGCCGCCGATGACGACCCGTTCGCCGTCGCAGACCGCGTCGACGTCGACCTCATACGCATCCTCCAGAAACTGATCGATGAGAATCGCGCGGTCATCGGTCACGTCCACCGCCTCGCGCATGTAGCGGCGCAGGGCTGTCTCGTCGTCGACGATGGCCATGGCCCGGCCGCCCAGCACGTAGGAGGGGCGCACCACCACCGGGTACCCGATCCGACCGGCAATCGTGACGGCTTCTTCGGTCGAATAGGCCGAGCCGTTGACCGGGGCCGGAATGTCCAGCTCGGCCAGGAGCGCGCCAAAGCGATCGCGATCTTCGGCCAAATCGATGGCGTCGGGCGAGGTGCCGAGGATGGGCACACCCGCCTCGTGGAGCGGCCCGGCCAGGTTGAGGGGCGTCTGGCCGCCGTACTGGACGATGAGCCCCTCCAGCGTGCCGGCAGCCTGCTCGCGTTCGACCAGATTGAGCACATCTTCCAGCGTCAACGGCTCGAAGTAGAGGCGGTCGCTGGTGTCGTAGTCGGTGCTCACCGTCTCCGGGTTGCAGTTGACCATGATCGTTTCGATGCCCTGCTCGGCTAGCGCAAAGCTGGCATGGCAGCAGCAGTAGTCGAACTCGATGCCCTGACCGATGCGGTTGGGGCCGCCGCCCAAGATGATGATCTTCTTGCGGTCAGAGGGCGGCGCTTCGCTTTCACTCTCGTAGCTGCTGTAGAGATAGGGCGTGAAGGCCTCGAATTCAGCAGCGCAGGTATCCACCTGATGATAGGTCGGCAGAACGTCCCATTCATGGCGCAAGGCGCGGATGTCATGCTCCGTGAGCGACTCCTTGACTGTCGCATCGGGGGCGAGCGTCGCGGCGCTTTCGTCCATGACCAGCGCGCCGGCGGACCGCTTGCTCGTTTACCAAGCGCGCCAGCTGCGCGTCGCTGAAGCCCAGGCGCTTGGCCCGGCGCAGCGTTGCCGCGTTCAGGTGATCAAGGCCCTGCTCAAACGTGATGATCTCGCCGATCTGGGCCACAAACCACGGATCGTAGCCGGTCAGCGTGACAGACGAGCGCCTGGCTGTCGCCCCGGGCCAGCGCTTCGTAGACGGCAAAGAGGCGATCGCGATTGGGCTCGCGCAGCAGGTCATGGAGTTCGACGGTTGGCCCGTAGCCCTTGTAGTGGCCGTCTTCGTCTCGCTCCAGCGGACCAAGGCCGTCGCGGCCGATTTCAAGACTGCGTACGCTCTTCTGCAGCGCCTCTTTGAAGGTGCGGCCGATGGCCATGGCTTCGCCCACTGACATCATCTGCGGACCCAGCGTGCGGTCGACGCCAGGGAACTTCTCGAACGCCCAGCGCGGGTACTTGACCACCACGTAGTCGATGGACGGCTCGAACGCGGCCACCGTCTGCTGGGTGATGTCGTTCTTGAGCTCGTCCAGGGTATAGCCCACTGCCACCTTGGCCGCCAGCTTGGCAATGGGAAAGCCCGTCGCCTTGGACGCCAGCGCGCTGGAGCGGGAGACGCGCGGGTTCATCTCGATGATGACGACGCGGCCGCTATTCGGGTCGACGGCAAACTGAACGTTGCTGCCGCCGGTCTCCACGCCCACCGTGCGCATGATCACCCGGGCCTGATCGCGCAGGCGCTGGTACTCTTTGTCGGTCAGCGTCTGCGCCGGGGCGACGGTGATGCTGTCGCCAGTGTGCACGCCCATGGCATCCAGGTTTTCGATGGAGCAGACGACCACGAAGTTGTCGGCGCTGTCCCGCATGACTTCAAGCTCGTACTCCTTCCAGCCAATCAGCGACTCTTCGACCAGCACCGTGCCCACCGGGCTCTCCTTGAGGCCCCACGCGACCTTTTCGTCAAACTCCTGGGGCGTGAAGACGGTGCCGGCGCCGCTGCCGCCCAGGGTGAAGCTGGGGCGGATAAAGAGGGGGTAGCGCCCGATCTCATGGGCGATTTGATGGGCTTGTTCCAGGCTGCGGGCGACGCCGCTGCGGGGCGATTCCAGACCCACTGCATCCATGGCCTCCTTGAAGAGCTCCCGGTCCTCCGCCACCTTCATCGCATTCAGATTGGCCCCAATCAGCTCGACGCCATATTTGTCCAGGATGCCCGCCTCGGCCAGATTTACGCCCAGGTTGAGGCCGGTCTGGCCGCCCACGGTGGGCAGCAGTGCGTCGGGCCGCTCGATGGCAATGATGCGCTCGAGCACATCGACCGTGAGCGGTTCGATATAGGTGGCGTCGGCCAGCTCGGGGTCGGTCATGATCGTGGCCGGATTCGAGTTGACCAGGATGATGCGATAGCCTTCCTGGCGCAGGGCCTTGCACGCCTGGGCGCCGGAGTAATCGAATTCGCAGGCCTGGCCGATGACGATCGGACCCGAGCCGATGATCAAAATTGAGGAAATGTCAGTTCGTTTTGGCATGGTTGCGCTTAACCAATCTCCATTCTGTAGCCATCATTCACGATTGAACGTACAAATTGTCTATCCTTCACCCAGCCGCTACAATATTTGCTTGCTTCATTTTCGGCGGTCGTGGCACCCGCCTCAACAAAACACAGGAGTATCTCGTATGACCGTACAAAGTGCGACCCAGCGTCAGCGCCAGTTGGCGTTGCGGGAGGATCTGGCCGGCCTGCTGCGCATGGCCGTGATCGTGGTCTCCCTCTACATCGGCGCGCAGGTGGTCGTCCGATATCGCCAGCCTCAAGATTGGCATCATCTTTGGCCTGGCCGTGGATATGGGCACCTTTATCTATCCCATTACCTTCACGCTGCGTGATGTCGCCCACAAAGTGGTTGGCAAGCGCAACACCCGGGTGATGATCGTCATGGCTGCTGTGGTCAATCTCTTCATGGCGGCCTATCTGTCCTGGACGGCCAGCGTGCCCAGCGATCCGGCCTGGGGCTTGGGCGAGGCTTACAGCGCCATTCTTGCGCCCGTCTGGCGGATCGTCATTGCGTCCATCGTCGCGGAAGTCGTCAGTGAACTGATCGATACCGAGGTCTACCACTGGTTCGTCACCCGGTGACCAGGCGCTATCAATGGCTGCGCGTCCTGGTGAGCAACTCGGTCAGCATTCCCGTCGACAACGCTATTTTCGCCCTCCTTGCCTTTGGCGGCGTACTGCCCTGGCCCGTTGTCTGGCAGATCTTTCTCTTTAATCTGATCGTCAAATATGCGGTCACTTTGGTTAGCCTTCCTTTGATCTATGTGACGCCCGATCGCGATGACTGGGTTGAACAGTGATGGAATACGGGGCGGGCGGGCGACGTCAGAAATCCGTTGGGCGCCCCAAATCCGTGGTCCATCCATTTGATGCTCCTATTTTGACCTGTGTCCAGTGACGCCGGTTGAGCTTGCCTGGACTGAGCCTGTGAAGTGTCGACCCGCTTGGTTTCGACAGGCTCAACCGGCGCTGCCTCTCTCGGCTGGATGGATTCGACCTAAAAAAATGCCCGGTAGGCAGAAGCCTCCGGGCATGAAATGCGTGAAACATGGGCGTGAAATTGTCGATGGTTAGCGACTTGTCCCCGCGGGACGGTAGACGCTGTCGTCGACTGCCCCCGGTGCGCTGCTTGGCTGTGGCTGACCGGCGGCGGGCGTCCTGCTTGGTTGTTGGGTGATGGCCGGGCGCTGTTTTGTGCCGCAGAAGACACAAATCTCCCATTCGTTGCGTACGAGTTTGCTGCAGGCCGGACAAGCGTGTTGGAGCTGGCTCTGGCAGTTAGGGCAGAAGACCCAGTTGTCCTTGATCGGAATGCCGCAAGCGTGGCAGGCCTGGGTCTCTTCCAATTCGCGCAGCAGGGCTTCTTCCTCCAGCGCACGATCGTAGGTGTCGGCCAGGGTGCTCTTGGGGCGGATCATCAGATAGAGGATCCAGCCGATGATGGGAAAGATCATGACCAGCACGACCGACAGGACGATTGCCAGCCAGTCTCGGGTGCGCGAGCGGATATCGTTGAACGTCCAGATGCCCATGGCCACCCAGAAGGCAAACAAAAACGCCCCAAAAATGGCGACGATGACACCAGCAATCGTTGCAATTGTATTGATCAGTTCAGGCGACATGTGCCAAACGCTCCAGAAAGACGGGCCAAGTTCGCACGATTATAGCGTAGAAACTGACGAACACCCAAAACGGTTCCCGCAAATGGCAACGCCGTCGAAATTGCGCATGCTGCACCATGTCAGTAGAATGCCGGAGTGGGCGGGATGGATCCGGTGGCCAGCAGAAGTTGGCGTGGCTCACAAGAACTGGCGTGATCCGTGGTCCTACCTGACTGGGAGACGGAATTTTTGAGGTGACTCCCATGGCAATCGATCTAACGCGTGGACAAGACGGGACAGCCATACGACGGAGCCCCGTTGGTATAGTGATCGTGTCGCTTGTGGTCTGTGCGTCAACATTGCTGCTTGCCGTTTCTCTCTGCATTCTCTTAATCGATACGGTCAATCGCTCAACCATTCCTTTCGATACCGACGAGGCCAATCATGCGGTCGACGGTTGGGAGGTCTATTGGGCGGCAAGCAATGGGTCATTGCAGAACCTGAATGAAGCGTTGACGGCGCAAGGCTTCTATCCGCCACTTCATTCAGCTGCCGTGGCGCTCTCCTATTGGCTTCGCTGGTCCCAGCCTGACGTCCAGTCGTTTGCCATCCGTCGTGATCTTCGCCCTATCCCTGGTTTTGCTTGCCTGGCTAACCTACCGGATCTCCAGCCGGGTTGTTGTTGACGGCTCGTTACGTCCCTGGCTTCCGCTGATCGGCGCAGCGTTTGGCGTCTTGTTTGCCTTGACGGGTCGCGTATACGTATCGTTGGCAGTTCTGGTCATGCTGGAAATGACCGGCGCCATGGTCAGCTTGTTGCTTCTGCTCAGCGTTGACGCGGCAGATCTGGCTAGCCAACCTCGAAAGCGCTGGGCCTGGTTGGGGGTAGCGCTTTTGTTGGCTGCTGCCCTCTTTTTTACCAAGTACTCGTTTGGCCTTTTCTTTATTCCCGGTCTGCTTGCCGGTCTATTGAGCGGTCGGCGGCCATGGACGCTACCCACCATGCGCTGGCGCGAGGCCGCTATCGTCTTGTTGGCAATCAGTGGGCTGATCGGCTTATGGATGCTTGTGACTGATCGTCCGACCATGCTGCTCTTTTTCACGGATCACCCGGACTATGCAACGCGACTTTCCGCTGAAAATCTACTCTACTTGCCACAGGTATGGTTTCGTGACTATGCCGTAACGCTCATCTTCGGTGTGGTGCTCTTGGGGCTTGCCATTTGGGGAACGGTGCATCAGTGGCGTTGGCTCACGGTTCGCGTTGCCGCCTGGTCGATCGCTGCCGGGCTCATCGTATTGACCATTTCTACGACGAATGAACCACGTCACATGTTGCCACTGGCTCCAGGTATTTGGATGCTGGCCGGCGTCGGCTTGGTCACAGCATTGTACAGTCTGCAGCGTCGCAACAGCGCGCTGACCGGCGCGGTCTCGCTGGTCTTGCTTCTGCTCTTGATGGTGAGTGCTATCGGGCCACTGCGCAGCCTGCGCGGGCAGCTCGCTGCCGAATTCGAGGGGGATCCCACCTATAGTCAGGTGCAAGACTTTGCATTGAGTCACGTTGATTTGACCCGGCCCGTCCTCTTCATTGGTGATTTCACCGATCAGAACGGTTTGTTGGCGATGCGCTGGCTAGCCGCTACGTCGATTGGCCAACCGCTTGACTCCATCGACGTCGATTACTTTCCCTTCGAAAATCACGAGCACTCTCTGATCCGCACAAATCGCAAACCACAGGTCGCTACGGTCGACCCGACCTTTCCGCGAGACTACATTAACGAAATCCTGGATCGTGAATACTATTCAGTTGTCGTGGAGATCAAACGGTTGGACAATCACTTTGGCCCCCGGTCCGCCAATCCGGCAGATCCACTGTGCGGCTATCCGACACAGGAGCAGATTTTTGGGGAGTGGATTGTGATCGTCTACGATGTAGAGGCTACTAAGCAGCCGGACTGCTCTGGATAGTTGACCAGTGTGCCTCAATTTTGGGCACCGTTCCGATCACAAGTTGCGCTTCGCTGACTAGGACGCGTCAAATAGGTCTTTTATGCAATCTGTTCGCAACCGTTCTCAATTACCTGAGCAGAGTACGGCAAACAATCTAATACTTGCTCTTTTCTTGACAAGCGTGCTGGCGCACCTACTGATTTTCAGTAACGTGCCCCTCTTGCTCACCGCCATTGGCGTGCTATTGGTGGCTCTTTTGGTGCCGGGTGCTGCGCTGATGCTCGCACTCTTTGTCGAGACTACTGACCGCCCGTCGTCCTTTGAGCTGGGTCTCTATGCAGTAGGTGCCGGCTTCTGCATCGCCACCCTGATGATGTTGGGGCTTAGCTATCTGCCGGGAGGACTCAGTGCTTCCCTGACGCTTGTCGTGTTTGATTGCCTGACGCTCATCCTTGTTGGTCTTTTCTGGTGGCGTGTCAGGGCAGGGGGTAACCAGTCTGCGTCGCTCGCTGTGCCGGTTGAGTTGTCTGCTCACCAGCTCCGTCAGTGGTTTTTTGTCGGCGTTTTTCTGATCGTGGCCATTGGGGGAGCGCTGCGTCTGGTCAATCTAGGTTACGCAGAGTTTCATGGCGATGAAGCCCGGGCGGTCTTGCGTGCGTCAGGGATCATCCAGGGCTATGAAGAAGTACTCATGTTGCATAAGAAGGGCCCGGGCGAGATTCTCATGCCTACCTTGCAACTCGTCCTGGGAGAACGCATTGATGAGACAACCGCACGGCTGCCCTTTGCGCTTGCTTCCATCGCGGGCCTGTTGGCCATTTTTGCGCTCGGCACGCGTCTCATTGGCGTGGTGGCAGGATTCACGGCCGCTTTTTTGCTGGCCTTTGACGGCTATCTGCTGGCCTTTGCGCGGTTTGTCCAATACCAGAGCGTTGTCTTCTTATTGACGACACTGGCCATTCTTCTACTCTACAGCGCGTATCGCCATCCCCGGCTCTTGCCCAAAGCGTTCTTCTTGGCGTCGCTCTTTTTTGCGACGGCTCTGCTCTTTCATTACGATGCGGCCGCTGCGTTGATTCCCCTGGCCTTCCTATGGGTGATGATCGGGCTTCACAATAAGGTCAGCTGGGCCCGCTTGTTGCGCATGACGGTGCTGCCCGCGATTTTCGGCCTCGTCTGTCTCGCTCTCTTCTATGTGCCGTACATCCTTCATCCCCATTTCCAGGCCGCGCTGAGCTATCTGGTTGGTTCAAGAGTGGGACCGACGGGATTCCCTCATAACAACATTCAGAATGTCTTTCTGCGGACCAGCCTCTATAGCTCCTTCTACTACGTGGCCGCCATGCTCACGCTCCTGGCCACTGCAGCATACCTGGCCTGGCGACGTGGCTGGAATGCTACCGTCGCAGCCGTCACGACAGGCATCGTAGGACTCTTACTGCTGTTGGTCGTCTTGCAGCCTGCTTGGCTTCCTCCTGAAACAAATGCCTATCTGCTGATGGGGATGGGGGCCATCTTTGCGTTGATCTGGTTTGCACCCAGACTGGGCATGGAAGAGCGCATGCTCTGGCTCTGGCTGGGGGTGCCGCTGATCGGCGCACTTTTTTTTATTGCCACGCCAAAAACACACATTCATGTTGTCCTGGTGCCCTGGGCCCTGCTGGCCGGTGGCGTCATCGATGCGTTGGCCCGGGAACTGAATGCCCGTTGGCAACGAGAAGGGCTGCTGCTCGCCGGCGCGGCGGCTACCCTCCTGTTAACAACACTGTTTGGTGGCTATGCCTACTCGCTCTACGTCCAGCATGACCCGGAAGTCTTGCTCAACTGGGAGGAAGCGCACCCGTCCTTCTATTGGACGCCGTTTGCCACACCGGAGAGCGACTCGTTGTATGGCTTTCCATTTACGAACGGCTGGAAAGTTGTGCAGGGCCTCTACGACGAGGGCACGATTTCCGGCAGCTTTGAAACGAACCAATGGTTTGAATGGATTCCCGACTGGTACACCCGCGGTCAGGATCGCTGCGCCTCCACGGCCGAATGGTATTTTGCGATCGACAATCCGGAACCGTGGGCGCAGCGGAGTGCAGCCATTGCCGACAACGTACAGGCCCAAGGCTATCGTCTGTGGGGCGTGGTGACCGTCAATGAGCAACCACGCATGACGATCTATCATCGGGGCGACGATCGCGCCGAAGACTCTGGAGAAAATACGTCAGTGCGTACGCTGCGGCTGGAGGACTTTGCCGCACAGTTCGATGCCACAGCCGGCTCTGATCTGCCGTTGGCATATCCGGTCGTCGACCCGATCATTGGTCAGCCACTGAACGTCAACTTCAACTTCAACAATGAAATCATGCTCGAAGGGTATGATTTGGACTATGAGGGAGCCCTCCAGCCGGGTGACAATATGCGTTTGACCCTCTACTGGCGAGCGCTGCAATCCAATCTTCCGGCCTACAAGGTCACCGTTCAGGCGTATGATTCAAATGGGCTGAAAGCTGTTCAGAAGGATAGCTACTCGGTCTGTGATCGACTCCCGACTTCCGAATGGCCGCCGGGCGAACTGATTGAGGACATCCACGATATTGAGATCAGAGAAGAGATTCCCGCTGGCGCGTATCCGCTCTACGTCGGCCTCTACCTTGAAGAAACGCTGGCGCGCCTGCCTGTGGTTGATGGCACGGGCGCTGTGATCGATGACAAAGCGTCGCTCACCGGGCTAGATATCGTGATTGGTGAGTAGCGCGAGGTGAACAGACACTGGTTGACGCTGGCCGCTCTGGCCCTGCTCGGTCTGCTCATTTGGCTTCCGCGCGTGCTGGCGCTGGAGCATGTCGTGACCGCGGATGAGCGAAAGTGGCTCGCCAGATCCGCAAACTTTGACTACGCCATCGCGCAGGGTGATTTGGCCGCTACGTTTCAACGTGAGCATCCGGGCGTAACGGTGATGTGGGCGGGCGCCCTGGGCCTTGAACAGGCATATCCTACCTACACCAGCGAAGCGCCGGGGATGTTTGGCTGGGCGCAAGAAGAGTTTGAAAACTGGCTCCGCGCCACAGGAGAATATGAGCCGCTTGATCTGCTAAACGCCGGGCGGCGCTGGATCATCTTGTTTGTCATCATCGGCGCTGCCATCGCCTATTTCGGACTCAGCCGACTGGTCGGCCGCGGCCTGGCGCTTCTCGCCTTGCTCTATATCGCGCTGGATCCGTTCTTTGTTGCCCATTCCTTCGAATTGCATCCGGATGGATTGCTCTCCATCCTCTTTCTTGCCGCGGCGCTCAATTTTCTGGCCTGGCTTTATGGCGGCACTCAATGGCGCTACTTGCTCCTCTCCGGGGTGACCATGGGGCTTGCAGGCTTAACCAAAACGCCGGCAATCTTTCTGGTGCCGGCTGCCTTGCTTCTCGCTTTGATAGAATTGATCCGTGGCCGGCAATCGCTTGGCCGCCTCTTGCTTGGCGTAGCTGCCTGGGGTGGGCTGGCCATGGCCACAGTCCTGATGGTCTGGCCCGCGCTCTGGGTTAACCCTTTCGGCACCCTCAGCGCCATGGTGCAAGAGCTAATTCTCTACGCCGAAGGGCACATCAACCCCAACTACTTCATGCAGCAGGCCACCCAAGATCCGGGACCGCTCTTTTATCCCGTCGCCTTCCTGCTGCGCAGCACGCCAACCACCCTCATCGGCCTGGCCGGCGCGTTGATCTTACGCGTTATGCACAAATGGCCGTTCTCAAATCCGATGGTGCGCCGCACTGTCGATGGGCTGCTGCTCTTTGCCGTGATCTTTGTGTTGGGCGTCAATCTAGGGGCGAAGAAATTCGACCGCTACCTGTTGCCGGCGATGCTTTGCCTGGAAGTAATCGCTGTTCTCGGCTTAGGCGGGTTGGTTCGCCTGTTCGTGCGCTGGGCGGCAAGAAGCGCGATGAAGAGGGACCTGGGCCAAAATGTGCTGAACCAATCTACTTTTGTGCTCTCTTTCTTGATTGTGTCGGCCGGACATGGGTTTTTGGCGCTGCAGCACCAACCATACTTCCTGACCTACTACAATCCTCTCTTGGGTGGCGCGCCGGCAGCCGAGCGCATGATCATGATCGGTTGGGGCGAAGGGCTGGATGAAGCGGCCGACTGGCTGAATAGCCAGCCAGACGCTGGCCAGAATGACATTGTCGCCTGGTATGGGGATGGCCCGCTCTCGTATTTTTTGGAGGACGCCAGACCTGTCTTGGACTTCTGGCAGCCTGACTTCTGGCTGGATGCCGATTACGCCGTCGTCTATGTGAATCAGCGCCAGCGCGACATCCCAACCGAGCAGGCCCTGCGCGCTATCGAGCAGGAAGAACTGTTGCATGTCGTTCGCCGGCATGGCGTCGATTGGGCACGCATCTACCGGATGCCCTCCACGCTCCCCGATTTCGCCGATCTGGCGGTGGACTCAGCGACAGGATTTGCCGACCAGCTTCAGCTGGCGGCCTATACGTTGGGCGAGCGCTCGGTGCTGGCGGGCGACAGCTTTTTGATTCGCCTGCACCTACGTAAATTGCGTGACACAGCCGCCGGCTATCGTCAGGTCGTGCGGTTGCTGGCGCCGGATGACCGAGAAGTCTGGCGTGATGAAACAACTTTGGATGCGACGCCGCAGGCGTGGCCGGTATACACTTATGTGCATAGCTTCGCCGAAATGACAGTCCCAGAATGGCTGCCTTCCGATCGCTACCGGATTACTGTCGCTTTTTGCGATGTGGAAAGCCCCACCGACTGTCTGACCCCTGGCGAATTGTCAGTTGGGGCGGATCCGACGACGCATCTGGTTGCCGAGATCAATGTGAAGCAGGCGGAGGCCGTTTCGCGCCAGTATGAGTGGGAAGCGGTAGCCCTGCACGATCTGCGCTATGATGCGCAGATCCGACCGGGCGCGCCCTTTTTGGTCAATCTCTCAGCCGATCTACGTACGGACTTACCACGTAAATTGTCGCTGCGCCTGGTTGATTCGGCCCAGCAAATCGTTGCCCAGGCCGATGTACCCATCACCAATGACATGGAGATCTTGCTGGACATCCCGGCAGATCTTGCGCCCGGAGAATACACGTTGGTTGCCATTGTTTATGATCCAGAATCCTTGGCCTCCTTTCCGGATCTCACCGGAAATTTCGAGACGTCGTTGATTTCTCTTCAAGCGGACGCGGCGGCAGAGTGAGCATGGCAAACTCCACCAGTAGGGACAAGCAGAGCAGCCCACAGGGGGGGCAGCCATTCTGGCAGTTGCGTGCCTGGGAATGGGTGCTCCTGGCCGCCGCGCTCTTGCTCTTTGCCGTGCAGAGCTACACCGTGATTCCCCGCGAGTCGGCCACCTTTGACGAGCAGTATCATCTCACCGCCGGCTACAGCTATCTGCGCACCGGTGACTTTCGCCTGGCCTCCAATCATCCGCCCCTGATGGGCATGTTGGGCGGCCTGGGTCTGCTGAGCAAGCAGGACGTCACGCTGGCGCTCGATGATCCGGCCTGGGACGCGGGCGACCGCTATCGCTTTTCCGACGTCTTTCTGTGGGAGAGCAACGACCGCGCCCAGGAATTTCTGGTGGCCGCGCGGCGCATGATGCTGCTGGTTGGCCTCTTCTGTTGCTCGTGGCGCTCTTTTTTGCCACGCGCGAGATGGTCGGCGTCTGGGGCGGCTGGCTGGCGCTGTTGCTGGCGCTCTTCGATCCCAACCTGCTCTTTCACACGCGCCTTGTGACAACCGACCTGGGCGTGACGCTCTTTTTGTTCGTGGCCGTGTGGCTCTTCTGGCGCTGGCTGGCCAAAGGGTCCCGCGCCAGCCTGGCACTGGCGGGCGTGGCCGCAGGTCTGGCCATGGCCGCCAAGTATACGGGGCTTTTTGTCTGGCCGCTGCTCGGCGTGACGCTCCTGCTCTACCCGCTGGACGACGGGGCAGGCGCACGACCGTGGCTGCGTCGCGCCGGCGGCCTGCTGACTGGCCGGCCTGCTTGGCACGTTGACGCTGTGGGCCGTCTATCGTTTTGACAGCGGCGTGGCGGCTGGTCTGCCCGTGGAGATGCTGGCTGCCCGCGCCCTTCTATTGGGACAATCTCTACCGCTCCTTTTTCAGCATTGTGGGCGACGGCGATCCCAAGCTCTTCTTTCTGCTCGGCGAGCGCTCGCTGGACGGCTGGTGGAGCTATTTCCCCGTCGTCTTTGGCGTGAAGACGCCGCTGCCGCGCTCTTCTGATCGCTGAGCGGCACTGGCCGTCATGTCTGTGCTGACGCGCCGCACGCGTGAGTGCGGTGCAACTGTGGAGCGCGCCGCTGGCCTTTTTCCTCCTGGGGCTGACCGGCTATCTGACCATCGGCTATCGCCACATCCTGCCGGCGTTGCCCTTTCTCTTTGCCCTGGCCGGCTACGGCGCGACGTGGATCGCCGCGCAAGCGGGCACGCGGCGGCAGGTGGGGTTGGCGCTGCACTGTGTTCTGCCTGGGCTGGCTGGCCCTGGGCACGGCGCGGATCTATCCTCACCACGGCTCTTACTTCAACGAGACGGCCGGCCCCTGGCCCAACTGGTCCAACATTGTGGTCGATTCCAATCTGGACTGGGGGCAGGATCTGCCGGCGTTGCGTGCGACCATGGACGAACTGGGTATCGAGACGGTCAACCTGGCCTACTTTGGCAAGGCCGTGCCCGAGCACTATGGGATTCGCTACCGACCACTGCCCGGCTTCCTGCGCTTTGTCGAGGGCGTGGAACTCAACGCCTACAACCCGCTCGCACCGGAACCGGGCTGGTACGCCATCAGCGCCACCAGCCTGCAGCTTGGGCCTGCAGCAACCGGAGTCGGCCGATCTCTACGCCTACTTCCGCGACCGGACGCCCGACGCCCGGGCCGGCTACTCGATCTATCTCTACCACGTTGAAGACGAAGCGGACGCCGTCGTCGAACGGCGGGTGCTGAGCGGTGCGCCTGCCTGGCAGCAGCCCGAGTTGCTCGTCGGCGAGGCGGGCGCACGCGTGCAGGCGAAGTGGGTGCAGGATCCGCCACGCAGATTTATGCGCTGGGCCAGGGCTTTGTTGCGCCGGACGCGGGCTATCAAGGCGTGAATCGCGAGCTTTGGAGACGTCATGATGCTGTTGGGGTATGCAACTGAGATGGAGGCGGTGGTCGCGGGTGAGGAGATCCCCCTGACGCTCTTCTGGCAGGTGGGCGACACGCCCATGCCCATGCCGGCGCCCACGCGCGGCGCGCCCCTCTCGACCTTTGTCCACCTGGTCGACGTCAACGCGGACAAGACCATCGCCCAGTTCGACGGCTGGCCCACCGCGCTGGCCGGGCTGGAGCCGGGCGACATCATCGTGCAGACGCTGACGCTGGGCGCGCCCGATGAAGTGGGGGCAGGACCCTTTGAACTGCGCGTGGGGCTCTACTCGCCGCAGAACTGGGCGCGTCTGCCGGTCGTCGATGGCGAGGAAGGGCAGGACTATGTGGTTCTGTTTGCAGGCGAAGAGCTAGTACCCCCGGTCTTCCGCCGCCCACCGCACATGTCCGCACGCGAACCTTCACGGGCAACCCTCATGAAAGCCCAAAGCATCGGCATGTGCCGGCATGCCAAAAGGTTTCCTGCTATCCCGATTGTGATTGTAAGAACAATTTCGTCCGGAATGGGTGGGCACCTTGGATTTCGAAGCTCGTTTCCCCAGCGCCATCGAGGCAGCCATGGGAGCGGGGTGAGGTGCGTCGATGGATCGATAAGATCAGCATGTCAACCAGAGTCGCTGCCACCCACCCATTTCGGGAGATAGGGCGCACGTAGACGGAAGTGCTATTTTCCGAGCTGTAAATGCGTCTGCATGTAGTCGCTGACATAGTGCAGCGTCCGTTCTCCCCAGGCAAGTACCGAGTCAAACATCGCCTTGTTTGTTTCGATGCTTGGTACCCAATTGACGCTCTCTTCCTCATGCTGCTTGGCGACCAACACACTGCCAATTACGTGTGGGAAGGGACTCATCGCCTCACGCACATGACCGAGATGATACGCGTGCAGGACTTGATCCTCGCTCGCCCGCAAGCCGCCGTGTCTCTGATATGCCTGCGCGTACTCTTCGCCCCAAAGCGGCAGCATCTCAAAGTAAGTGTCAAGAAGCTCAGGTTGTCCTGTGCAGGATGCCAGCAGCTGGTGAATTGGCTTGGCCGCATCGACAGCCCCCGGACCTGTGCAAATCCACTCCCAATCGATAAGGGTCAGCGTGGCGTCGTCGGGACTGATATCAACGCTCAGTCCGATATTACGGTCATCCAGGTCACCATGGAGGAGCGTGTGCGGCAGGGCATTCGCCGCCGCAATCAAGTCACTTCGGTCCAACAGTACTCGTTCCCACATGGGCCGCAATTCGGGCGACAACCAATCCAGGAACGCTCGCAGTTGCGCAACAAATGCTTCGTCGATAACGTCCCCATTCACCACTTCGCCGGTTGCCCCTTTGTGCAGGGCATGGTGATAGGCAGCGGCACGCGTAGACATGTGCGCTGCACAGTCATTGTACCGGCTATGCTCCACAGCTTCTGCCAGGAGATCGGATGATTCCCAGTGCACGTGCATCTGGGCGAGCCGGTCCAACACGATGCTCACCTTCTGTTTGACTTGTTCAAAAGGGAATTGGTTGGGCCGTCCATACTGGTCAAGCTCGGCAGACACATCCTTCATCAACAACCAGCTTCCCCCGCCGTCAGCATCCAATGATGACGCCACGATGGGCACATGGACAGAAGCAGGCAATGCCGCGAAGAGGCCGGTGCGATGGGCAACCGCTTCATAAGATTCTGTCAGGCCAAAAAACTGCGAATGGGGACTAGCCGGCGTCCATCGTTTGAGAACGAAGGTACGTTCGACCGGCTTGGGGGAATTGGACCATTCTACTTGGAGACTGTAGATATCGTGTCCGCCGGCGCCGTGACCTGCAACCACATTTAGTTGGAAATCAGATAGCTCCAGGCCAGCCAGTGCCTCGTGCTGATTGAGCAGAGATTCGATTTCGGTGCGGGTCGGCAGACAGTAGTTATCCAAGATGGTCCTTCCTGACGGTGATAGATTCCCTTGCGCCGTAACGCTCTCGGGTAGATGCCGCCTCAGTGTACGGAATTCTGATTAACTCAAGCGTCTCATGGACGGCAATTTTTGCCGAGCCTGTCGCGTGAGCCATATGTGGTTTGCTCATTTCTTTGCGGTCAGCACACGGTTGGCCAACGGCGTTATCAGGTTGTTCGGGCACAATGTACCATGCCACTGGAAGGCGAGCAAGGACTATTCGTTTTATTGTCAGTCCTCCATCCCCGCTCGATACACGCCGCCAATCAACTGAGGCGCAACGCCGCTCGTATTCAGCCGCGCGCCAGGTGAACGTCCTCCGCAAAACCGCGCCCCGACCAATTCCTTGCCTGAGCCGCAGCGCAGCAGCGTCTCCTCCAGACTCGGTTCGGCGTGGCGGAAGGCGGCCGCGGCCATGTCGGCTTCGGGCGACCGGCTGCCGGCGAGGCGCTCGATGATCGCGCCGGCCCCGAGGAGATCCTCCAGCGCCGGCCGCAGACGCGGTCCTGGCCATCGCTCTCCCGCGGCGATGACGCTGATGCGCCGGCCCAATTGGGCAGCGCGCCGGGCCACGGCCGCGGCGTTGCGCAGACAGCCCGCCAGCGTCGGCAGGTCACCCGTGGCCAGGGAGAGGGTTGACCCGTTGGGCGAAGGGAGCACGAGCCGCGTGCCGCTGGGGATGGTTGTGAGTGAGGAAGGGGCCAGCGTGTAGCCATGGGCCTGTTCCCGTCCGGGGTTGACCGCCTGGGCGTTGACCGCAGCCGCAAACGCGGCGAGTTCATCCGCCGGGCCCCGATAGGGGTAGACGATTGCGCCATTGCCCACCGCGACGTCGACCGAGGTCGAAAACGAGAGCACGTCGACGATGACGATGACGTCGCTGACCGGGGCCAGCGCCTCGATGCCGGCGAGGCCCCACTCAAAGCGCACGTCGTATTCCTGCTGGTCAAAGTACATAAGCTTGCTCCTCAGAGAAGGTCAGTGTGCGGCGCTGCTTAGCGCGGCCTGGGCTTGCGCTGCCGCCAAAGGTACCAGCTGATGGTGACCATTACCAGCAGCGCGCCGGCGACCTGCCACGCCGACTGAAGCTGCTCGCCCAACAATAGGTTGCCGACGATCAGCGCACTGATCAGCCGCCAGGGCATGAGTGTGGAGACGGTGGGCGCGCCCAGGTGGCGCAGCACGCCGATCTGCATGCCGTTGGCGCCGAAGATGACCAGGACAATGTAGGCCAGGACGACGGCCCAGTCGCTGCGGCCCAGTTCGCCCCAACGCGACCACTCTTCGCCGATCAACAGGCTGATGAAGAATGCCGTAAACATGATCACGACGCTCTGGAAGATCAGCACCACATCACCGGGGATGGCCTTGGTGGCCGTGGCGGTACGGCGGATGACGAGCATGTAGATGGCCAGCGCGAAGCTCGAGCCCAGGGCCAGGCTGATGCCGAGCCAGTCCTGGGGCGTGAAGTCAAAGCGAATGCCCGCGGCGCCGACGCTGCTGCTCATCATCAGGAGTGCGCCCAGCGATGAAAAGAAGATGGCGCGGCCGGTGTAGCGGGGAATGCGTTCGTGAAAGACGGCGCGGCTGAGCAAGACGACGATGAAGGGCGTGAGCAGCGCGATGAGCTGCACGTAGATGGAGAGGGTGAAGCGGGCCGAAAGCAGATTGGTCGTCGCCCGCACGACGACGACGAGCGCCAGCAGCCAGATCAGGCGCGAGCGGAAGGGCGCCAGACCATAGCGGGGCAGAACATAGACCACCATGAGCACGAGCATGGGCAGGGCGCCCACGACCAGGATCGACATGCTGGGCAGGCCGCTGACCGTCTGCATGTAGCGACCCAGTACGGGATAGATGCCCCAGCCGGTGTGCGCAGCCAGGGCAATGGCGTACCAGTACCAGGCGGGCCCGACCGCAGAGGCTGCAGCCGAACTCGCAGCCGGATGCTCTGCATCCAAACGAGTGGTATCCGCGACTGAAGCTTGAGCATCATCGGCAAGATGAGTGGAGGCAGGAGGCGTTGTAGAACTCACGCTGGGCAAAACTTGGGGGAGAGCCGGACGATGGGGGCTGCGGCGAAGATTGCATTGCCAATCTTGCTCTCGATGGCGATTTCCCCAAGATTTATGATGCGGACGAGCGTTTCAGTCATGTCAATTTCCTGAGTATGAAAGCTTCTACAGCGTGATTATATCATGCAAACAGATTGCGCATCCACGCGACCCGTGCAGAAGACCGCCGTCCTGGGTGGCGCTTTCGTCTGCGTTGGTTCGAGGCTTACCATTGAACACATCTTGTTTCTGGCGCGGGCCGGTGATCCTGCGCCGTTCGCCACAGCGACCGCCCAGGCATGAATGCCGTGGGCTAGCGTGTGGCGTCCCATCAAATGGGACTTGGTCGTTGATAGAAAAGCCCCATTTCATGGGGCGCATTCTGCCAGCAAGGGCATTCATGCCCGGCGGGATCGCCCCTCGTTCCGTGCAGATCCGTGCTCTATTCCGGTCAAGTCCGGAATCGCCGCCCATCACTCCTGGTCACTGAGTCTTATGGGATGTTGTATAATGCTGCTACAAGTTCCCTGATGGAGGTTTACCCCTGGCCTGTCAGACCGTAGATGGTTTTGAAAAACTGATTCCGAATGACTGCCGACTTATCACCTATCCTTCTCGAGACAAAACTGCGCCGCCCGCAGGTGCGAAGTGATATTGTGCCGCGGCCACGTCTGTATGCGTTGCTTGATCGCGGTCGGGACTATCCCTTGACGTTGGTCTGTGGAAGTGCAGGCTTTGGCAAGACGACCACGGTCAGCGCATGGATTGAGCAGAATATTGAGCCCAATACAACGGCGCCCCTGTCACGGGTCGGTTGGCTCTCACTGGATAAACATGACGGCGATCTGATCCAATTCATCCGTTACTTTGTTGCGGCGGTCAGAACGAGCGTGCCCGATGCATGTCGGGAAACAAGTATGCTGATTGACGGCGGGATTGATGTCCCAATTTCGATGCTGCACACGGTCTTCAGCAACGACTTGGCGGCCCTGCCCCAGGCGACAACCGTCATATTGGATGATTATCATCTGGTCGGCGGAACCGCGATCGACGATCTCTTCTCAGCGCTCTGTCTGCACTGGCCGGAACCGTTGCATCTGATCATTCTGACGCGCTACGCCCCGGCTCTACCATTGATTACCCTGCGCGCCGGCGACCAGATCGTCGAAGCGCGCAATCGCGATTTGCGCTTCTCGCGGGAAGAACTGGAACTCTATTTCTGCCGGCGACTCCCGACGCCTTTGAGTCAACGGAGCCTGGATCTGCTTGAGCTGAAAGCGGAAGGTTGGATCGCCAGCCTGCAACTCTTGAGCATGTCAATGCGCAACGCCGGCGATATCGAAGCGTTTTTAGATACCTTTACCGGCTCGAACATTGGGATTGCCAGCTATCTTCTGCAAGAAGTGTTTGTGCACCAGCCACCGGCCGTGCAGGAATTTCTCCTCAAGACTGCTGTCCTGGATCGATTCTGCGTTGATTTATGCAAAGTGGTCTTTGCCAGCCCCGACCCGAACTGGGACGTGGACAGAATTATCGACCATCTCGTTGAGGCGGATTTGTTTATTGTCAGCCTGGAAGGTCAGACGGGGTGGTATCGTTATCATGCGCTCTTTCGGGGGTTTCTGCTCAAGGATTTTTGGGCAAGGGCAGACCCAATTGCAGTCGACGAGATGCGACGAAACGTCGCTCTTTGGCATGAGCGCTATGGTTTCGTAGACGAAGCCATCCGTTATGCGATACGCTCCGAAAATGTTGGATTGGCTGGACAGATGGTGGCACGGAATCTGCGCGATGTGCTAAATCGCGAGGATCGCATGACGTTGGAGCGCTGGCTGGAGATGCTGCCGGAAGATGTCATAAAGAGCCACCCGGAACTCTTGATCGGCAAGGCGTTAGCGCTCAATTGGAGCTGGCAGTTTGGCGCTATTCAGCAAATCATTCGTGCCGTAGAGTCGCTATTGGAGCAGGCCCCCCTCGAAGAGCAGCATCGCCAAAGTCATCAGGAGTTGCTCGGCCAGCTTGCTGCACTGCAGTGTCTTGAAGCGTTTGTCATGGGACGGGCCGATCTGGGCGTTACATTTGGCCGCGAGTCGCTTGCCAAGCTACCCAAAAGTTGGACCTATCTCCGCGGCGGTCTCCTTGATTATCTGACGGTAAGTATGCAAGCTTGCGGCCAAGGCGACACCGCTGAACGCGAGCTTTGGGCTCTCTATGAACAGCTGCCGAATCGGACTGATGCCCCTGCATTGCGTATTCTGCTGGCCCTTGCCCTGCGCAACCTAATCATCGGCCACTTTGTCGAGGTAGAACGCATTGCGCAGCTCATGCTGGTGGAATCAACAAGCCGCAATCTGAGTGTGCTGGAAGGGTGGGCAAACTTTCTGCTCGGCTTAGTGCATTATGAGTGGAATGATCTCGACGCTGCCGAGCAGTATCTTGCCCATCTGGTGGCTCACTGGTATCGCATGCCGGCCATGGTCACGCGCCACGCTGCTGCGGGACTGGCGCTCGTTCATCTTGCGCAAGGGAAGACCGCCGCTGCCGAGCAGGTGCTTACCTTTGCCTGCGAACGCGATCTGCAAAACCGGGGGCGTTTGGGCGCAGTTACGCAGTCGTTGCAGGCCAGACTATGGCTCGCCACCGGTAAAGTCAATGAAGCCGTTGTGTGGGCTGAAGCGTACAATGAGCCGATGTCGTTGGTCCACATGCTCTTGTGGGACGTGGCGCAGCTAACCAAGGCCCAAACCCTTCTGGCTCTTGGCACGAAGGAGGCTGCATTGCGCGCTCTGCAAGTGGCGGACGCGGTGTCTGTCTTTGCCATTGAGACGCATAGTGCTCGTCGCGTGATCCAGGCGACTGCATTACGGGCCGTGATCTTCGACGCACTCGGCGATGCCACGGCGGCCGAAGCAAACCTGTTGCAAGCGCTTGCGCTTGGGCTGCCGGGCAGAATTATCCGGATCTTTGTAGATCTGGGACGGCCCATGCATGATCTGCTCGCCGCCCTCCCGGCCGGCGAGTTGCTTGCCCCGTATGTTCTCCAGATTCTGGCCGCGTTTACGG
The DNA here is from genome assembly GCA_963749845.1 of uncultured Chloroflexia bacterium. Lineage (GTDB taxonomy): Bacteria > Chloroflexota > Anaerolineae > Caldilineales > Caldilineaceae > JAGRCP01. Next base: position 509,151 of record CAVVOJ010000001.1, read on the forward strand.
AGCAAGAGGCCGGTCATGCTTTGAGGACGATAGATGTGGCTGCATCCCCACCCTCCAACAACACGCACAGGCAGCGCCCACCAGCGTTGGTTGAGCCATTGACCCGGCGCGAGCTCGACGTCTTGACCTTGCTGCGCGAGCCTTTGGGCATCAAGGAAATCGCCCATAAGCTCAATATTTCCTACGCAACCGCCAAACGCCATTCCATCAACCTCTACGGAAAACTCGGCGTCCATTCACGCTGGGATGCCGTCGCCAAAGCCGAAGCGTTCGGCATCCTCTCCCCGCGGTAATCGATCTTTCTTGCGGCCTCCAGTAGAAAAGAATTGAATTGTCTGGGCAGGTTGCACGGCATATTCTGATGGGGTATTCTACAACCCGCATAACGAATGTTCCCGGAAGGTGCGCCGTTCAGATCGATGGGCTGCACTATCGGGCAGATCCGTTCAGCATAGCTCTAATTCATGCCAACCAAGCAGATTCAAGACAGTCATCCGATCATCCTCTCCAAGCTGCATCGGCCGCGCATTAGCGGTCGGTCGCTACTTCGGCCGCGCCTCAGCCAACAGCTCGATGCCGCGGCGGGGCTGGTACTCGTCATCGCACCGGCCGGCTACGGGAAAACCATCCTGTTAAGTACCTGGCTGGAGAGCCACGTTTTGCCGAGTGCCTGGCTGTCGCTTGACGAAGACGACAACGATCTGGTCGTTTTTGTCACGTACCTGGTCGCAGCCGTGCGGACGCTTTTTCCGGATGCCTGCGAGGAGACGCTGGCGCTTCTGCACGGCATGACCGTGCCGTCAGCGGATGAGGTCAGCCGGAGTCTGTTGACTGAACTGGCGGCCGTTGAGCGCGAGTTTGTGCTGGTGCTGGATGACTATCACGTCATCCACGACCGTGGGATCCACGCCATCGTGACGGAGTTGACGCGCCATCCACCGCCGGCCATGCGTCTGGTCTTCAGTACACGCCGGGACCCGCCCCTGCCGCTGAGCAGCTTGCGGGCGCGCGGCGACGTGATCGAGTTACGTGAGGCGGATCTGCGCTTTTCACTTGCCGAGACCACCAGTTTTCTCCGCGAGGAGGTAGGACTCCAGGTTGACGACCGGACGGTTGCCGATCTACAGCAGAATACGGAGGGCTGGATTGCCGGCTTGCGATTGACCGCGCTTTACGTGCAGCACAACGGCGATCTGGCAAGGCTTGCGCTGGATCCCCAGGGCTACAATCGCTACATCATTGAGTATCTCACCGTCGAGGTGCTGGCCCACGTGCCGGACGCCATTCACCAATTTCTGATCAAGACGTCGATTCTGAGTCGATTTTGCGCACCGCTATGCGAGGCCGTGACCGGTCTTGACGGGCCTGAAGGCGACAGTCAGATGTGTTTGGCATGGCTGGAACGGAACAATCTCTTTTTATTCTCCATGGACGCGGAAGAGCGCTGGTTCCGGTATCATCACCTCTTCCAAAAGCTCTTGTTCGATCAACTCAGACAGCAGCTCGATCGGGCCGCAATCGATGCGCTGCATCTGAGGGCCAGCGCCTGGTTCGCACAAAATGGCTACCCCGAGGAGGCGCTGCGTCATGCATTGGCCGCGAACGATACAGGGGCGGCCAGTCCAGATTTTTGCCCACTATCGACGTGAGTTGACCAACGACGAAGAGTGGCATCGCCTGCACCGTTGGCTGCATCTCTTCCCACAAGCGGTAATCGATCAGGACCCCGAACTGCTTCTATCGGAAGTGTGGTTCCTCATCAACCGACAGCAACTGGCTGACGTACCACCCGTACTCGACCGCGTTGAGACTCTCCTTGCGCAGCAGCAGGGAGACCCGTCAACCGTGGAACGTCTGCAGGGCGAAGTCGATGATCGGCGTGCGACCCAATATTACTATGCCGGGGACTATGTCCGCTGCCTAGAAATGGCGCAGCAGGCGTTGACCAAAATTCCGACCGAGTGGTGGATGCTGCGCGCCCATGCTCGGATGTTTCTCGGTGTTGCTTTCTTGGCGACAGGTGAGTTGAAGCAGGCCTATGCAGCGCTCTATGATTCCGATGACCCGCACCATGGCCGTGCATTTCAAATGCGCCAGCTGGCAGGGGCATGCTTTACCCACTGGATGGCCGCGGATCTCTCTGGTGTGGCACAGGCGGCCGCGCTGGTTTTGAAGGAGAGTAACCTGCCGGGCTCTCAAGTGGAGACAACCACCTGGGCCCGCTATCACTTGGGCATCGTTCAGTATCAGCAGAATGATCTTGCCGCAGCCGAACAACAGCTTGCCCCGCTAATCCGCCAACGCTATCGGTCGCACGTGCAGTGCTTTCTCAATGGCGCGGCTGGATTGGCGTTGGTCTATCAGGCACAGAACCGGCCCGACGAAGCGCGCACGATCGCTGAGCTCATGGGCTCTTTCGCCCTGGAAATTCACAGCAACGCTGTCCTCTATCGGGCCAAAGCATTTCAGGCTGAACTGGCGTTTCGGCAGGGACGTATAGCCGAAACCAAATATTGGGCGGAACAGACCGACGTATCTCTATCGCAGCCCATGCCGTTCTTCTATCACCCTGTACTGACTTATGTACGCGTCCTAATCGCCGATGATGCACCGTCCAGCCGCCGGCTGGCCAGAGAGATGTTGGCCGAACTCTATGGCTACCACACCGCGACGCACAATACTATGGTCGTAATCGAGACGCTGGCTCGACTGGCGTTGCTTGAAGACGCCGAAGACAACGTGAGCGCTGCGCGGCAGGCTCTTCAGAAGGCCATGGCGTTGGCCGAGCCGGGGGGGAACATCCGTAGCTTCGTCGACCTCGGCGCTCCGCTGCAGCAACTGCTGGCGACATGGACGGATGAACGCGGGGCGTCGTCTTACGAGGCGAGGATTCTGGCCGCCTTTCCACAACCTTTCTCTACGGCGGATGCTCGCCGCGCAATAAATACGGCCTTGCTCTCCCCGCTTTCGCCCCGCGAACTTGAGGTGCTGGCCCTGTTAGACAAGCGCTACACCGATGCAGAGATTGCCGACACGCTGGTCATTTCCGTCAATACTGTCCGCACGCACATCCGCCATATTGGCGACAAGCTCGGCGTCCATGGACGTCGAGCGATTGTGGAAGCGGCTATTGGTCAGGGCCTCCTGGAACAACCACCTGCGTAGTCTGCATGTCTCGGTGATATCCGGGTCCCCACTATAAGGCCAATCCTAGTCTGGTCAGCACCTCTTTGCGTTACCAAACTAAAGCCTCTGCAAGACCATGATTCTTGCAGGAGCCACCGCCTCTGCCTTCGACAGGCTCAGGCGGCGGCTGCTTGGAGGCGCAGGCTGAACCTGCCGCGCGCGGAGCCTGTGGCGCACTGAGCCTGTCGAAGTGCCGAAGCCGAGTCTACCGCAATGGGCTTCAGGGTAAAGCGACTCCTTCGTTCTTCTCAGCGCTTTGAGCGTCCTCCCCTTTGTCACGATCTTCAAACCATTCTCAAGCGCCCCTCTGATTGGCCTTTGCTTCTGCGCGCATTGCTCTCTTGTGCGTGCGGTCTTTCCCCATGCGTTCGGCCGCCAAAATACAACGTCCGTTGAACAATCATCAGCGCGATCACCGGAAAATGATGATGTGTAAATTTTCTATCAGACTTACAGTAGGGCAACACCAGTTCTTCACGAGGAGTTCCATATTACAACCTTGCCAATGCTAGCAAGAGCTTGGTCCCACGCGAGGGGGAAGTGCATGCCACACACTCACGCTATGTGCCTGATATCAATTTGCGGCGCGTTTGATGTGCATTGGGAAGACTACCTGGGTGACATGTTGCTGCACGCTGAAGTCGAGGCGGGAGCAGTACGCAGCACTACCCTCCATGGCGAGATGCCCGATTTGGCTGCGTTCATCGGCGCCCTCAGTTTGCTTGCGGATCTCGGCTTCACCGTGACTGGTTGCGAATACAAGCAGGTTGAGCCAAAGGAGTGAGTTTCGTGTCCGTCATATCCCTGCTCAAGTTTGCCACGGTCGACGGGGCGCAACAGGTCGAGAATTCACTGCTCGCGCTGCACCAACAGCACGTCATTGACGTGCAGGATGCCGCCAACGTCAGCTGGCCCTTCGGCCAGGAGTTGCCAAGCACCACACAAGTAAGTCGCCTTGCCGGCCAGGATGCCCTGGCTGCAACATTTTGGGCAACGTTAGTCGGCCTGATTTTTGGTCCTCAAGAATTTGAATCGGCCGGCGTTGGAAAAGACGCGAGGTTTAACGATTATGGGATCGACGATCGCTTTATCAGGCAGTCGCGTGCAGTTGTGAAAAGGGGGACTTCCGCCATATTCATCCTAACTAGCGGTGCGATACAAGAAAAAGTCGTAGCCGCGCTAGATAAGCCGAGCTTTGAGCTAATTTCCACGAATTTGCCGCCCGTGAAGTATGCAGCGCTGCTTGTCACGTTCGGTGTAAGCCGCGCCCGTGGCACCCAGGGCGACCTTGTTTACGTTTCAACTAACGAATAGAGAAGGAGCGCCTCCTGGGTCTGTTGCTCCAGACTTGGCCAGAGTGCGAACAAGATGCGTGTGTGAAGTACCGATTGTGTCGAGGGACGTAAGCTTTCGAAGAGGTCACCCGCTACGGGTGCAACAAGCAGGAGGTGTGTTTACCTCTCTTGCCAGCCCCTAGATTGCCAGAGTTTCACCCAGTGTCAGGTGAAGGTGAGTGGGTCTCTTCGCTCTATAGCATTCAAGGAGAATACCGTATGAGACATCAAGAAAGAGCAGACAGGCGAGACGATCGCCAGGCGGACCGCGGACCTGAAAAGACGCGTGGTGACGCAGGCGCTACCCGCTATCAGGTACGACAGGGCATGTTCACCATCGGCGACGATTTCTGGATCGAAACAGAAAGCGGACAGAAGGTATTTAAAGTGGACGGCAAAGCGATGCGCGTCCGCTCCACGCTGCTTTTCGAGGATGCCCAGGGGCATGAGCTATACGCAATCCAGGAAAAGATGGCCCGCGCCAGGGACACGATGAATATTGACGACGCTTCGGGCAAGACCGCTTTGAAGGTCCACAACGCCATGTTGACGCCGGCGCGCGACCGCTGGCAGATTGATGTGCCGGGCGGCAAGGATCTCTCGGCGACAGGCAATATCATGCAGCATGAGTACAAGATAGAGCGTGGGCGCGACAAAATCGCTGAGGTCTCAAAGAAATGGTTTCGTGCCCGCGACATGTACGGGGTGGAAGTCGAGAATCCACAGGATGCGGCCGTTGCTCTGTTGATCGCGATCGTCATCGATATGATGGGCCATGACTGATGGCCAACAGAGGCCGCCCAACAAGAAAGAAAGGACCAAACGATGTCTACAGAAAAAGTAAGCACCACAGTACCGTTGAATTGGAAAGAGGTATGGTTCACCAACTGCCCGATGGTTTCGGCCAATAATGTGGACCAGGAACTGGGCTGGTGCCGTGAGGAGTTCAAGAAGATCGGCGTCGAGTATGCCTACTTCCGCCACGCGCCCGAGAACAACTGGTACCCGCACTATGTCCACAACCTCGACAACCTCATCCGCTTCGGCGGCCTGTATCCGCCGATCGCCGTTCACGCCGACATCCGCCGCACCGTGCTGCTCGGGGCCACCTGGGTCTACGAGGGCGGGGTGATGCAGGTACGCGCCCGCGATAAGATCTTCCGGGTGAAGGACCTCAAGGGCAAGAAGATCGGCATCACCAGGAGCCTCAACACCATCAAGAACGACTGGTGGCGCATCCAGGAGCACATGGGCATCGAAAACATTCTGATGCTCAATGACATGACCATGGATGACGTTGAGATGGTCGAGTTCCCCTACCCGGATGACTGGTATGACAAGCCCGAGATGCTGCAGGTGAACATGAACAATCCCTCGGAACTGTGGATGCGCCGCGACCACAAGCACGATTATGCCTTCCGTCCGTTGGAGAAGGCACTGCTGAACGGAACCGTCGATGCCATCTACAACCAGATGGGACAATTGGGACAACTCTCGGAAGCCACAGGCAAAATCAAGGCCATCTTCGACCTGTCCAAGCTCCCGGATTGGACGGTGCAGGTCGCCAACACCCCGGCCGTGATCACCTGTACCAAGGAGATGGCCGACGAGCACCCCGAACTGGTCATCGCTTACATGAAAGCCATGGTCAAGGTCGGGCACTGGGCGAACGCGCACAAGCACGCCGCCGCTGTCATCCTGAACAAGCAGACCTTCTACCTGGATGCCGAGCACACCTACCAGGGCATCAAGGACGTCGACATGGTGCCAAGCCTGAGCGCGCAGAACCTGGAGTGCATCAAAATCGGCAAAGACTTCATGTTCAGCCATGACTACATTAAGAACGACTTCGATGTGGAGGATTGGGCACGCCCAGAGTTCCTGGAACAGGGCGTGCGTGAATTGCTCAAAGAGGAGTGGCTGACGAAGAGTTGGCAAAGGATGCCCGAGGGTCTCCAACTCAAGCTAGATGATGCGCATAAGCTCTGGTAGTCAGGAGAATGCCTTAGATTGAAAATGGACGTCAAGCCTCACCGGATTGAGGCTTGACGTCGGCCCGAAAAACGACGGAGGAAAGATGCACCAACCATACAAACTCGACACCATGATCAAATCCCCCAATGGGATCGGGTCAAGCAGTTTTTGATTTCGCGGCGCTCCATTCGTGGTTATATCAAGAAGCCTATCGAACAGGAGAAGGTCGAGCAGTTGCTGGACGTGGCCCGCTTTGCGCCCAACGGCGCCAATCGCCAGGTGATTCACTGGGTCGTGGTCAACGATCCGGTGAAAGTTCACCGGATCGCCGAGATGACCATCGAGTGGATGAAGGCCATCAAGGAAAAGAATCCGGCACTCTACGACGAAGCCAATCTGGAATTGTTTGTTGGGCCGTGGGAGCTGGGCCAGGACGAAATTTCGTTCACGCCAAGGCGGAACTCATGAATGCGGCGCTCAGCATCGCCGAAAAGATCGCAGATAACTCGCCTACGGCGCTGCAGTCGGTGAAGCGTGCCGTTCAAAATGGGCAAGGCGAGCCTGTTGAGCAGGCGATCGCGATCATGATGGACGAGCACTGGCGTTCAGTCGTACATCCCGACCGCGTCGAGGGCATCCTTGCCTTCACCGAAGGCCGCGATCCTGTATTCCCGGACCCTGACTTTTGATGCGCAAGACCGTTGATGTGACGTAGCGCTGAAATCGGTTCGCCCTGTGATAGAAAGAAGAAAGTCAAATGAACACCATTGAGATACAGACCCCTCAGTCAATCCACCAGGTGCTTGAAGAAAAACTGACCAACCTCGGGCTGTATGTGACTGCTTTAGAAGCCTACGAGATGTGGAAGCTCGATCCTGAGCGGGTCAAGGTCCTTGACGTTCGTACCTTTGAAGAGTACGTACTGATCGGCCATGCGGAGATGGCGACGAATGTCCCGCTTGCCTTTCCCACCTACAACTGGGATGCCAACAAGGGGAATTACTCTGTCGTACCCAATGCCGATTTCATCGCTCATGTGAAAGCGCGCTTCACGCTCGATGATACGATCCTGGTCATGTGCCGGTCTGGTGGTCGCAGTGCCATGGCGATCGATGCACTTGCCGAGGCTGGCTTCACGAAGGTGCACAACATCATTGATGGGTTTGAAGGGGACAAGGTGGTTGATCCCGAAAGCGTCTATTATGGCAAGCGCATGCGCAATGGCTGGAAAAATTCCATGCCATGGACGTACCACCTTGATCCCGAGCTAGTCTGGCTTCCTTCCGAGGGAGAATTGGAAATACTGCGCACTACTCTGGATATTTGATTCTCGCTCCAGCGCCGGCGAAATATTTGCGACATGTAAGCCAGATCGTAGCGCACACGGCGTTCTTTTTTCTACGACCAAAGCTCCCCGCGAGCAGGAGACGATTTATGACACTCGATGCACTCTTGTCCACTATCGCCGCCTTGACGGGCTTGCTCTTTGTCGTCGGCAGCATGTTGGGGACGGGGCTGAGTCTGACCATCGCACAGATTGTTCAGCCCTTGAAGAACGTACGCTTGGTGATCCTGGCGCTGCTGGCGAACTTTGTCCTCGTGCCGCTGCTCGCCTACGGGATTACCGTGGCGCTCCCTCTTGACGAGGCGTTGCAAATCGGCTTGATCGTGCTGGCAACGACGGCCGGCGCACCGTTTCTAATCAAGGAGGTGCAGGCAGCGAAGGGAGATCTTTCGCTGGGCGTGGGGCTGATGTTTATGCTCATGATCGTCACGATCTTCTACGTGCCCATCGTTCTGCCGTTGCTGCTACCTGGTGTTGAGGTGAATGGCTGGGACATCGCCAAGTCGTTGATTGTAACCATGCTCATTCCCATCGTACTCGGCCTGATGTACCGATCGCACTCGGTTGAGGGGGCGCAACATTGGGCGCCGGTGATGAACAAGGTGTCCGGCGCCGCGCCGCGTGAATCTAATGCATAGCGAGGTGATTACATGAACAAGCTTCACACACTCCCGTTGTTGCCATTCCTGACCATTGCGCTGATGGTGACTGCGGCGTGCGTGCCGATCACCGAATCTGTGCCGGCCACCGTCACGCCGTCCAACGCCATCACGAACATCGTCTGGCAGTGGACGAGCGTCACGAATCAGCCGACCCAAGAGACGACCGAGGTCTCCAATCCGCAGAGCTACACCATAGCGTTCCGCGAGGATGGGACACTGAGCGGCCAAGCTGACTGCAACGCCTTCACCGGCACGTACTCACAGGCAAGCGGGTTTTCCATCACGATCGATGCAGTGACCGTGGCCGCCTGCGGCGAAGACTCGCTGGATCAGCAATACCTTCAGCTGTTGAGCACGGTCGTGGCGGGCGGGCCCGACGGCGCCGGCAACCTGGCGCTGGAAAACGCCGGCGGCGAGCAGCGCATGCTCTTCAAGAATGGCGGCGCCCCACAAGAGTAAGTCGATCGCTGGATAACCAATTCAAGGAGTTAAAGAATGTTTGACCTTCCACTGGAATATGCCCTGATCGGATTTGAGGACGCCACCTTCTCCGGCAGGATCGTCCCCGAGCTGTTGGATCTGGCAGAGCGCGGCATTGTGCGCTTTGTGGACATCGCCTTTATCCAAAAGGACGAAGACGGCAATACGCTCACCATCGAACTCAACGATCTCGAGCCGGAGTTGTACGAGCTGTTTGTGCCTATGGGCGAGCATGTTTCCAGCCTCTTTACGAATGACGACCTGCAGATCGCAGCCAACAAGCTGGTCAGCGGCTCAGCGGCCATGCTCATACTGTGGGAAAACCTGTGGGTCGCCGATCTTCGCCAAGCCGTCGTAGATACCGGCGGCGAACTGATCGATCGGGCCCAGATTGCACCGGAAGTCGTCGAGGAATTTGTCCAGGCGCTCGAAGAGGAATAGCGCAGGACTCGTTGGCATAAGGCCCACCAATATTCAAGTTCTGAAAGGAATCAGCATCATGGCACCTAGACGGAATCCACCTGGCCCACGCGGCGGCATCGGCCGCGGACCGAATCCGCCCGGCCCACGTGGCGGCGTCGGCCGCGGACCCAATCCACCCGGCCCACGCGGCGGCGTCGGCCGCGGACCGAACCCACCCGGCCCCCGTGGCGGCGTCGGCCGCGGTCGCCGCAACGGGGTTGGGCTGCTTCGATAGTCGGCAGAGTTTTAGTTGGGGGCGTATGGTATATTCTTAGAACGACTGTGCCTCAACGCTTCTCTGTAAAGGCTATTAAACCCAAGACCATTCAAATAAGCCGGAATGACCGTTCAGTAGGCACGCCCACGTGCCGGTCGCTCTCTGGTAGAGCCGCACGTGGGCGTGCTCACTGAACGTTATTTGAATGGTCTTGCTATTAAACCATGGTCACACCTGCATCCCAACCAACAAGCGTGCCGGCAGACGGCATCGCTCCTGCTATTACTTTGACCAAACTGCAGCGGCCGCGTGTCGGGCGCCGGCTCATCGCGCGCCCCCAGCTTCTGGCGCAACTGGATGCCGCCCAAAGCCTGGCGTTGGTCGTCGCGCCGGCCGGCGGTGGCAAAACAACGCTATTGAGTCAGTGGCTGGAAATCTGCAACCTGCCCAGTGCCTGGTTGTCGTTGGATGAGAATGACAACGACCTGGGCCTCTTCGCTACCTCCTTGCTCCGAGCGTTGCGGACGATCTTCCCGGTGGTCGACAACACGCTCGCTGCCGTGAGCGGGGCGACTCTGCCTTCTCCCGGCACGATTGCGCGCAGCTTGCTCAATGATTTGGCCACCATCCAGCAGGACTTCGTTCTGGTTATGGACGACTACCAAGTCATTCGCAATCCATCGATTCATGATCTGATGACAGAGACCCTGCTCTACCCGCCCCGCGGTCTGCGCCTGGTCATCGCCGCCCGACAAGATCCTCCCTGGCCGTTGGCCGTGCTGCGAGCACGTGGCGACGTCACGGAACTGCGCAGGGCCGATCTATGGTTCACACCGGACGAAAGCAGGCGCTTTCTGGTCGATTCCATGGGGTTGGCGTCTGACGAGCAGACCATCGATCTGGTGACCGCCAAAGTCCGCGGCTGGCCGGTCGGTCTGCGTCTGGCGGCCTTGTACCTTCGTCAGCATCCGGCAGTCATGAACACGGCAGATGCCCTGGGTGAACATCGCTACATCATGGACTATATGGCGGCCGAGGTGCTGTCGCGCCTGCCGATTTCCATCCAGGAATACCTGATCAAGACTTCGCTCCTTGATCGATTGTACGGCCCGCTGTGCGAGGCTGTGACGGGGATGGCGGCAACCATGGCCAGTGGCCAGCCGATTCTAGAGTGGCTGGATCACGCAGATTTGTTCCTGATGGTCATGGATGACCATCAGGACTGGTATCGCTTCCACGACTTGTTTCGAGAGTTCTTGCGTTCGCGTTTGGTCCAAACGTACGGTCTAGAAGAGATCACGGCCCTGCATCTGCGGGCCAGCGCGTGGTATGGGGCCAACGGCTACCTGGATCAGGCGCTACGGCACGCCATTGCAGCCGGCGATATGGCGGCTGCGGTGCAGATCGTGGCACAGAATCGTCACGAATTGCTGAATCGCAGCGAATGGCTACGTGCAAATCGATGGTTGGGCATGTTTCCAAGTGAAGTGATCGACGCGCAGCCGGATCTATTGCAGATTAAGATTTGGATGAAATTCATCCAGAATCAGCCCGCTGAAGTGCCGGCACTGTTTGCGCAGGTCGCCACGCTGCTCCCCGACCTGCCGCCCGAAAGGGCGAAACGCCTGCAGGGAGAAATGGATGCTCGCCGCGCTGCCCTGTACTATTTTGGTGGTGAGTTTGCGCAGACCATTACGGTGGCGCAGCAGGCTCTGGAGAAACTCTCGCTGAGCGACAGCTATCTCCGTGGGTTCGCACGTGGTTACCAGAGTCTCGCCTACTTGGCTACCGGGGATCGGATACAGGCCTATGCGACGATCCGCCAGAGCGGCGAGTCTGTTCAGGGAGACAGCCAGACAGTCATGGCTGTCATGGCTTGCTTTACGTATTGGCTTGCGGCGGATTTGGCGAACATGGCGCAAGCCGCGCGCTATGCCGTTGATAACAGCGTGCTTTCCAGCGGCACTGAGGCGGCTACCTGGTCACGCTATCATCTCGGGCTCTATCACTATCAACGCAACAATCTGAGAGATGCCGAGAAATACCTGCTGCCGCTGGTCATGCAGCCGCACTTGCCTAGTCTAAACTGCTACTTGAACAGCGCCACGATGCTGGCCAGGATCCGCCATGTACAAGGCCGACCGGAAGAAGCAATGGAAATTGCCGATGGGATGATGTCGTTCGGGTTTGAAGTGCAAAACGAAGTGATGTTGTTCAACGCTCGTGCCTTTCAAGCAGAGCTGGCGTTGCGCCAGGCACATCTGGCCACCGCCGGTCAGTGGGCGGAGCAATATGGGCCGTTCAGGCCATCGCTGGCAACCCATCTCTTTGTGCCGCCCGAGGTGCTGGCGATGATTCTTCTGACGCAGGACACGCCGGCCAGCCGGCAGCAGGCTCGTGAACTCTTAACCCAGATGAACGATTTTTACAGTTCAATCCATTACACGACGATCCGCATACGTGTTCTGGCTTTGCAGGCGATGCTTTACAGCGCGGAAGGCGACGAGCAACAGGCTTTGGCGGCTCTTTCCGACTCGATTGCGTTGGCTGAACCCGGCGGTTTTCTGCGTCTGTACGTCGATTTAGGGCCGCAGTTGAAGCCGCTGTTGCAGAAAGTGGCGCGCCAGGGTGTGGCGCCGGCTTACATCGACGAAATCCTCGCGGCCTTTGGCCCGAACGAAGCGTCGCCCGTCGTCGGGCAACCACTCACCACAGAGCCTCTCGCCTCCACCCCCGGGTTCCACGCTGCTGACCAATCGTGAGCTGGACGTGCTGCAACTGTTGGCCGAGCGCTGCACCGACAAGGAAATTGCAGCCGCCCTGGTGATCTCCCCGAAAACGGTTAGCAGCCATATCGGTCACATAAGTGACAAGCTCGGGGTGCGCGGTCGCCGTGCCATCGTCGAAGCAGCCCAAGCCCAACGGATCCTTCCTGATTGATTGCGCAATCGGCGCGGTTTGTGGCCACCGTGCCGCGGACGCGTCTAGGCCTCTAATCAACACGTAATGCCGTTCTTCTGGACACTCACCCACACACGCGAACTCTCCGTCCACGTCTCCCTCTTATGTAATATCGGGAATATCTCAGGAATTTTTCCTGATGTGCCAACGTGCCATTCGACATAGACTAAATTCACTTGTTGATTTGAATATCGAATGTCATAGGAATAGAACCTATGTCTGAATCTCATGAGCGTTCCCGAATAGAACTCGGCGGTTCATTCGACGTGAAGTGGACCAATTTCTTTGAAGATATGCTGGTCCAAGAGCAGATGGATAAAGGAACTGTCCGCGGCACCGTTCTGGTCGGAACCCCGCGCGATCTGGAAGCCTTCCTCGGCATGATTCACATGTTGGTAGACCGGGGCTTCCCCGTGGTGGCCTTCGAGTATCGGCAAGCCGCGCCAAGCAAGGCTGAGACTGAAGACTGATATGGGAGAAGATCTGATGGATGCAAACGTAGCAGAAGCGCGGGTCGCGCGCCAGCCAACAGGCGCAGATGGATTCGATGTCGACCAAGTGATCGAACAGATATGGAGCGAACTCGGTGGCGAAGTGAGTCGCCAGACTGTCCGCCAGGTGGTCTCGGACTTGGCGCTAGAGTACCGGGGCGCTCGGATTCCCACATATGTGCCAATTTTCGTGCGTCGGGAAGCACTCCGAGAGCTGATCGTCTGCAAGTAGTATCGATAGGCTTTACATTTCACCAAAGGAGGATATTTCATGAGCAGCTCGGAACAGCAAGGCATTCCCGCCGTTGGTTTCTTCGTAGCAGCATTTGTCGACGAAAACTTCGCTGACCAGGCACTGAACGCAATGAAGGATGCCAAGCGGCAGCAGGAGTTCTATTTCGAAGATGCGGCGGTCATCCGACAGGATACACACGGAAAGGTGCACTACCACGAGACCGGCGACATGAGCGGCGGCAAAGGCGCTGGCATCGGGGCGCTGGTTGGCGGCGTGATCGGTATCCTGGCCGGTCCGGCCGGCATTGCGGTTGGCGCAGGCGCCGGGGCAGCAATTGGCGCAGCGGTAGCCGGCGTATCGGACGGTGGGTTCAAGAACGAGAATCTACAAACGATCGGCGTGGCGTTGATGCCGGGTACCTCGGCCGTCGCAGTGATTACCAGTCATGATTTCCTGGAAGCAGTGCAGCAGCAGGTACCCATCGCTGATCTCCGCACGATCGTCAGCAATCTGTCCACCGAAATTTCAACGCTGCTTGCAGCAAACAAGAACGCGGCCATCGGTCTTCTCCTGACCCCGGATGGGCTTGCCGTCAAGGAAATCGCCGCCGACGAAGAGTCTGCTCAAGTTGTCGGCGCACTGATCACCGGTGAAGGGGTGGTCGTGGGCGCTGCGACTATCACGGCAGATGGCGTTGCCTATGAGGTTCTCGGGGCGACCGCTGACGGCATGGCAGCAGAAGAAGGCGTGATCACCGATGAAGGCGCTGTTGTCGCTGATGTCGTTGACGTTCCTCAAGCAGACGAAGCGTCTGGCGATACCAACGCCTGACCTGTGGAACAGTTGGCATTTCAGATTGTGGGCCTTCAGCCCTTGCGTGGGTTCGACTATCAAAGGAAGGAGAATCGCCTGATCATTGATCGTACATAGCTTTACAGTCTTCAACTAGATGTAGGCAGAGCTGGGAATCTCCCCAGTCTCGTGACAATCCATTATTTCATAACCAATAGGAGCGGAAAATGAGTGACAGTTCAGGCGGATCAAGCGTGTATGACATCCTGGCATTTGTCTTTGACGGTCAGGACGCTGCCAAGCAGACGCTGGATGAAATCAAGTCTTCCGGTGCGTTGGACGGATATGAAATCCAGGCCCAGTGCATCGCAGAACAGGATGAAAAGGGCAAGGTCCATATCCATGAGCCGGGTAAGGGTGGCGTCGGCGCGACCGTTGGCGCGATTGCCGGCGGCCTGTTGGGCATGCTTGGCGGTCCGGCCGGCGTGTTGGCGGTGGGCACGGCTGGCGCTGCCCTTGGCGGTACCGCAGGCCATTACTGGGGACGCATCGTGCCGGCAGAGGATCTGAAAGAGTTGGGCGCTGCCCTGCAACCCAACACCTCAGCCCTCCTGCTACTGCTTGAAGACACGTATAGTGAGGACGTCATCAACGGCATGGCCGACTACGATACCAATGTGGTCACGTTGACTGTCGGCGATGATCTCTCAGGCGAGATTGCCCAATACGCGGCTGCATCCACCGATGCGCCGGATTCTTCTAGCAGCAGCAAATCGTAAGCGGGTTGGTCCCGCAAGTTCCTGGTGCAGAACAGCAGGCATATCTGCCATCATCGGGCGGTTCGTCCCCTGGTCCGCCACGATGATGAAAAGAAGTGGACTGACAAAGAGGCATTACCGGGAAGTTTGGACAACGCTCAAGGAGTGAAAGATGTCAACGCCAAGGCAGGACGATGGCTCTGTGGGAATTAGAGATCGAAAAGCCAAAGGCAAGAGCCTACGAAAGCAAGTTCCACGGAGTAGCCATGGCGATTGGGCGCCCGCAGCAGACCGACCGGATCCCATCAGCCTACTCCAAGCGGAGGATAAGGGACGGCTGCAATACCTGCTGCCCATCAAGTACGGCCGCATGATGCACTCTCCCTTTTCCTTCCTGCGCGGCTCAGCCGTGGTCATGGCCGCCGATCTGCAGGCAACGCCGGTGACAGGGCTAAATACGATGCTCTGCGGTGATGCCCACTTGTCCAACTTCGGCATCTTTGCCACGCCAGAGCGAGGCGTGGCCTTTGACGTCAATGATTTCGACGAGACCTATCCCGGTCCCTGGGAGTGGGACTTGAAACGGTTGGCGACTAGCGCCGTGGTCGCCGGTCGGGGCAATGGCTTCGACGACAGTACAAACCGCAAGCTGGCACGCGTTGTCGCCCAGTCATACCGCAAGTCCATGGCACGCCTCGCCTCGAAAAGCATTATGGAGGTCTGGTACTATCACGTCGATGCATCTTCGGTCGTCGAACTCTTCGACAAATATGCCGGCAAGAGTGCTAAGGCTGCGAAGAAGACGGTCAAGAAAGCGCAGTCTCATACCAGTGCTCATGCTCTGGACCAGATCACCCATGTGGTAGACGGCAAGCGTCAGTTCATCAACTCACCGCCGCTGCTCGTCCGATTGAGTGACTTGGTGGTCGAAGAGGCGAAGAAGGCTGCCAGCGGACATGGCAGTGTTGACAAAGATTGGGAAGAATACAAGAGCCGGGTGTCGGAAGAGAGACGGCGGCTGTTGTCCCGCTTTCACGTCGCCGATGCCGCCCTGCGCGTCGGCGGCGTCGGCAGCGTGGGCACGCGCTGCACGATTGTGCTGCTCGAGGGCGACCGACCTGAGGATGCCATCATCTTGCAGCAGAAGGAGGCGGACCATTCATCGCTGGAAGCCTATCTGCCCAAACCCACATATGAGATAACCAACCAGGCGGAGCGGGTCATCATCGGTCAGCGCCTGATGCAGGCCTCGTCTGACACCTTCCTGGGCCGAACGCATGCTCAGAAAGGCGTCCAAATGTACTGGCGGCAATTCAAGGATATGAAGGGATCCTTTGATATCACGCAATACGATCCCAATGGCGTTGCCACTTATCTGGCCGTCTGCGGATTATGCCTGGCGCGCGCCCACGCCCGCTCGGGCGATCCGGTAGCGATTAGCGGCTATCTTGGCAAGGCCGATACGTTCGACAAAGCCATCAGCGAATTTGCCGTTGCTTACGCTGATCAGACTGTGAAGGATCATCAGGCGCTGTTAGACGCCATCGATAGCGGTCAGATCGTAGCGGAGCCGGGTGTTTGAACCGGTATCGCTTTTTCCATGCCGGTTGGAAGGTGATCAAAGTAGTACAGGCAGAGAACATGCCCAAGGGTGAATTGGGCCTCTACTCCGGCATGGAAATCGGGGCGCCTGACGGCAAGATCGGCAAGCTGGACGAACTAATGCTCGACCCTAAGAGCTGGGCCACCACCCACATCCAGATGCGCGAGGGTCACCTGTGGGGCAGAAGGACATAGCCATCCCCTTCGACAGCATCGCCTTCACCGCCGGCCGGACGATCTGTCTGAAAATTGACAAAGCCGCGGCCAAGGCGCTGCCGGCGATCAAGGTGAAGCGCAACTGACTGTACTAGACACCTGTTGCGAACTCGCTTATGAACGACTAAATTCAAGGAGAGAAACAAATGACCACAGAGACAACCAACGACACAAGCGTGACAAACGGCATCCCAAAAGACCATGAAATCGAGGCGCTCTTTGTTCAAACTGCCGACGGTATGGCCTATGCCGATGGCGTGCTTACCCTGAAAGGCATGGCCCCGACCACCCTGCTCTTCTCAGACCGGCCGGACCGTGTCACAGGGCACCTGACGTCTCAGGATTTCTTCGATTCCTGGACCGTGGGTGACGACAGCTTTGCCGACACGCCGCCCAATGCCGTCCTCTCGATCTTCACGGAGAACGGGATCAACGATGTCGTGGTCGAGTTGACGGACCCGACTCTCGACGGCGACCAGATGAGCTATACCGTCGACATTCTGGACGGCAACATGCCGGCCAGCGGCGGCGCCAACTCGCTCTTCATCGACAGAATCGGGCGTCCGATGACACCGGTCTCTGCCGCCGGCGTTCACCGGCGTGGTCGCAGGCGAGACCGCAGGGCAAGTCGTTGACCCCTGCTCGTTGCGAGTAAAGTGCCGAGGACTTTTGCGTTCCCCCCGTTTTGATCAGATCCATATCAAGTACAATCGTGAGCAAGAAGAAAGGGAGATTTCAAATGTCAGAAGAAGAGATGGAAGAGATCGTGACCGAGGAACTAGCCGTTGACGGTGAAGTCGACATGGCTATCGGGGCTGACGAATTGGACGATGCTCGCGATGTTGCGGCAGTGGGCGTGTGGCCGCCGCGGCTGTCGCGGCCTCTGACCTCACCCGCGCCGTGGACGCCGAGGTGGTCGCCGACCGTCTGGCTACGCTCAGTGATCTGGTCGGCGCAGCCGGTATCAACGACATTGCCGAGGGCGTGGATCTCTTGTCCGCGGCCGAAGATGTCGATGCCATGAGCGCAATGGTCGGCTTGATGAGCCTCGGCGATGTCGAACGCGGACTGGAACTGGGCCGCGTGGCCGGCGAACTCATGACCATCGCCAACGTGGTCGACGAGTTGGATATGCCGATCTTGGCCGCTGTGCTCGACGATCGCGGTATGCAACTCCAGGATATCGCCACTGACGTGATTCTGCGTGCGGCGGCCGAGCGCAGCCTGGCCCACCTCATGGCCGCTACTGGTCGGCAGATCGGTGAAATGGGTGAAACGGAGATCGACGAAGGGCTGCTGCGTGCTGCGGCTTCAGACATCGCCGCAGATCGTTCCGCCGAGTTGGCTGCAGCCGGCGTCGGGTTGGCGGTCAGGGGCGCGGTCGAGGCGGAAGCCGCCGGCGCCGCTGCTGATCTGGCCGGTGATCTGGCGGCCGATGGTGTCGCTGATATTGCAACGGGCGCCGCTGAAATGGGCGCCGCCGCAATGGGTACCGTCGCGCTGGATGAGGAGGAATAACGATGTGTTGTGCATTTTTGTCGCTAGTCTTACTGGGACCGCGTATCTTTGGCGCCTTCTGGTGGATCTTCCAGCCGACACGCTGGAGCTTGGCTTTTAACAACTGGATGGGCGGCACCTTGTGGTGGATCTGGCCGATTCTTGGCCTCGTCTTTCTGCCCTGGACGACCATCATGTACATCATCGTCGCACCGGGTGGCGTGGCCAGCTGGGACTGGCTCTGGCTCGGCCTGATGCTGGCTGCGGACATCGCGTCCTATGTCGGCGGCTACAACCGCAAACTGTTGCCTGCCTATGAGGGCTATTAAGCAAGGTAAGCAGGCAAGCGGAGTGACCAGAAATAGACTGAGAATGCGCGGATCAAGCGGAAACGGCCATACCAACCTGTACAGTGTGGGTTTCGCCTCCGTCCGCACAGAGCCTGATCGGGGCAGACGACCGTAAGGGTCACCCGGCGAGACTGACCATTTGTTACTCGGCAACTAAGGTTGTTGCCGAGTAACAAATGGCTCTCAGATGGCATGGGAGTCGGAGTGAAGCCACTATGAGTGAGATCGAGTCCGGGGTTGAAGCTCAAACAACTGAGCCAAAGGCTGCATCCATCGACCGGGAGACGCTCACTGACGAGGTATGGCAGGACTTGAAACAGACAGTACCGCGTGTCATTGTGGCGCAAACCGTTGACCGATTGCTGGCCAAATACCAGGGCGGAGCCATCCAAACCTTTGTGCCCATGTTGGTCCTTCGCGAGGCGCGATATCTGCTGCGCACGGCCAACCTCATTGAGATCGAGGCGAAGTTCAAGGTCACCGATCCACAGTTATTCTGGCACTTGCAGACGATCGATGAGTTGGCCGGCTATGCCCTATCGCCGCCGCGTTCGAAGCCGATCTGGGACGTCTATCTGGACAGCGACCAGCGCCGTATCCTCCGCGCCGGCTTCAGTTGTCGCCAGCGGGAGACGCGCGCCGGCATTGAGATGACGCTCAAGAGCCTTGGCAGCGCCGATGGGCCGATCCATTCGCGCAGCGAGTGGCAAGTCAGTATGTCCACGATCCGGCCACCGGCTGAATGGCCAGAGAGCCAAGTGCGTGATCGAGTTCTGCGCATCGTTGGGGCTAAGGCGCTGCAGCCGCTCTTCCGCTTGAGGCAGACGCGGATTGTGCGGCAGCTTGAATCTGATGGCCAACCGCTGGCCGAGTTGAGCATGGATAGCGTCACAGTAGACGCTGGCGACCACACCTGCGTCTTTCATGAGTTGGAGATTGAACTGCTGCCTACTGTACCCGAAGAAATGTTAATCGAGATCGTCGAGCACCTGCTGGTGCAATGGCAACTGGAGCCTGAGCCGCTCTCGAAATTTGAGCGGGGATTGGTCGTGACGGACACAGATTCCTGGTGAAACGACCTGATCGAGCTTTAGGATGACGACAAATATATGAGTTGATAGGAGAATTTGATGACAAATCAAACGGTGCCGGCAAAAGCAGAAGAACCCCATGGACTGTCACGCGTCTTGCCCATTCTGAGTTGGCTGCCAAACTATGACCGCTCTTGGCTCAAAAATGACGTAATCGCCGGTCTATCCGTCTGGGCATTGATGGTGCCGACTTCGTTGGGATACGCTGCCATCAGCGGCGTGCCCGTACAGTATGGCCTCTACGCCGCCGCGGCAGGTCTGATCGCGTTTGCCCTGTTCACCACTTCAAAGCAGGTGACCACAGGCCCCAGTTCGTCCACCGCCGCTGTTCTGGGAGCGGCTGTGTTGGCCATCGCCTCGGCAGGCTCTGATGAAGCCGTGGCGGTGGCAGCCGTCATTGTGTTCGTGGCCGGTCTGCTCTTCATCATCATGTACCTGTTGAAGATGGGGTGGGTCTCTGAGTTCCTGTCCGCCAGCGTGTTGACAGGCTTTACCTTTGGCGTGGCCATCAACGTGGCCGCGGGTGAGCTGTTCAAGATCACCGGCACTGAGAGCGGCGGCTCAAATACCTGGCAGAAACTGTGGACATGGATCATCGAACTGCCTGAGACCAGTATGCCAACGCTTGTGGTAGGCGTAGCTGGCGCTCGATTTTGGTCTTTGGACTCAAGATCTTTGCGCCCAAGGTACCCGGCGCGTTGGTGGCGGTTATCCTGGGAATCGGGGCGACCGCGGTCTTTGGGTTGGGCGAGATGGGGGTGGAACTGATTGCGGAAGTGCCGCGCGGCCTGCCCAGTTTCACAGTGCCGGACTTTGGACTCATCTTGGACAACTGGGAATTGATCTTGGGCGCGGCGGTCGGGTTGCTGCTGATTGGCTTTTCAGTCACCACGGCTGCGGTGCGCGATTATGCCGGCAAACACAATTATCGGGTCGATATCAACCAGGAGCTGCTGGCCCAGGGCGCGTCCAACATCGCTTCGAGCCTGTTCCAGGGAATCTTCGACAACGGCAGCCTCTCCAAGAGCCCGATCAACGACCAGGCCGGCGCGAAATCACAGGTCTCCAACCTGGCCCAGGCATTCTTTATCATTCTGACGCTCCTGTTTCTGGCGCCGCTCTTCTCCTATCTACCCGAGGCCGTGTTGGGGGCCATCATCATCCAGGCTGTTGTCACGGGCATGATGGATATCCCCGAAATGAAGCGCATATACCGTGTCAAACATTTTGAGTTCGCGATCGCGGTGGCTGCGCTGCTGGGGGTCATGACCTTCGGCATCCTACAGGGCGTTGTGATCGGTGTGCTGCTCTCCCTCGTTTGGTTGGTGGCCGTTTCCGCCCTGCCCTACATCCCGGAACTGGGTCGCAAGCCCGGCACCCGTGCCTTCTTCGATCTGGAGGAGCACCCGGATGGCGAAACCTATCCGGGTCTGAGCATCCTGCGTTTTGACGGCGGGCTGATCTTCGTCAACGCTGACGCGCTGGGCGATCGGCTGCGGAATGTACGTGTCAACATGGATCCGCCGTTGAATGGCGTGATACTCAGCATGGAAGGCGTCAACTTCATCGATACGGAAGGCGCCGATGTCATCAAAAAGATCGCAGAGACCGGTGAGAGCCTGGGGATCGACCTTCACCTGGCGCGCCTGAAGCCGCAAGTGTTGTCGATATTGCAGCGAGATGGCGTGATCGATATGGTCGGCGCTGATCATGTTCACGATGATATCGCTGCCGCAGTGGAAATGCATGTCAGTAGACATCCCGTAGCGCCCCTGTAGACATCCCGGCTGAAGGAGCAGATTGAGCGGAGTCCGTTTTGTCGAAGATGAGTGACCAGTCTCGCCTCGCCCTGCCGTGGCGCCTTCTAGCGAGAAGGCGGAGCAGGGTGAAGCAAAAGGCGCCGTTCTTTGCAACTACGGAAAGTCGAAAATCCTGTAATAGTACCAGTAAGGAGACAGAACAATGAGCAAGAAGAAATCGAAGAAGAAAAAGAAGCACCAGGCAGAGGCGCAGGCCGACGCTGCATCTGAAAAACCTGATAGCTCGGCGGAACCGAAGCCCAAGATGAAAGAAAAGGAATTTGAGAAACTCCTGAAGCCGCTCCAGGTCGAACTGGTCAAGATGCAGGATTGGGTTACGACCACCGGGGCGAAGGTGTGCGTGCTGTTCGAGGGGCGTGATACGGCGGGGAAGGGCGGCGTGATCAAACGTATCACCGAACGCACCAGCCCGCGTGTCTTTCGCCATATCGCCTTGCCGGCGCCGACAGATCGGCAGAAATCACAGATGTATTTCCAGCGCTATATGCCCTATCTGCCCGCAGGCGGCGAGGTGACAATCTTCGACCGCAGTTGGTACAACCGGGCCGGCGTGGAACGCGTAATGGGCTTCGCTACGGATGAAGAGGTGGCGTACTTCCTCAAATACGCGCCATCCGTTGAAATGTCGATCAAGCACTCGGGGATCATCCTGATCAAGTATTGGCTGGAAGTGAGTATGGAAAATCAGGAAATGCGCTTGAAGGCGCGCGACACGGATGGTCGCAAGACCTGGAAACTCAGCCCCATGGATCTGAAGAGCTACGCCCGATGGTATGATTATTCCCGCGCGCGTGATGCCATGTTTGCGGCCACCGATACGCCTGAAAACCCGTGGTTTGTGGTGGACGGTAACGACAAACGCCGGGCTCGCCTTAATTGCATTACGCATCTGCTCAGTCAGATTCCGTATGAGGAAGTGCCGCGCAAGCCGGTCAAGTTCCCGAAACGTGGGCCCAAGGGCGACTACGTTGAACCGGATTACCCGTATAAGACGGTGCCGACCATTTACTAAACTGGCGGTCGTACGGGATCAAATAGTTTTGTAGGTCACGCTACCAGCGTGACAAGTCTCTAACCAGACAGATCCAGAGGATATCGAAGTCGTCCGGCTGGTAGCCGGACCTACGAAACACATGATCTCGTAGAAATGTCAGTATTCATCCGCCTACGAGCCAGCGGTCCATTAGCACCGCAGCTGTATCGTTACCCGCAAAGGAGAAAACGAACATGGCAGATCCATCGGATAGCCAAACAAAATGGTTTACAATGACAGCCGAGGCCGTCGAGGCGCAACTGAAAGTCGATCCGGCCAAGGGTTTGAGCGCAAGCGAGGCGCAGCAACGCCTTAGCCAGTACGGGACCAATGAACTGGCCGCCAAGAAGAAGGAATCCGGGCTGCACGCCTTTCTGCGCCAGTACCAGGACTTCATGCAGATTATCCTGGTGGTCGCGGCCGTGATCAACATCGTTGTCACCGGTGAATGGTCGACGACCATCGTGCTGCTGGTGCTGACGGTCTTCAACGCCGTATTGGGCTTGCGCGGCGAAGCCAAAGCTGAAGCCAGTCTGGCAGCGTTGCAGAGCAAAATGAAGAACACCACCCGCGTGCGTCGAGACGGCGTCGTGGCCGAGATCGATGCCACACAGGTGGTGCCGGGCGACATCGTGCTGATGGAGGCGGGCGATGCCGTCCCGGCCGATGGACGTCTGTCCGAGGCCGCAACCCTCGAGATCGAAGAGTCCGCCCTGACCGGCGAGAGCGTCGCCTCGTCCAAGAACACGGATGTCATAGACAACCCTGACGCGCCACTGGGCGACCGTCACAACATGGCCTACATGAATACCGGCGTGACGCGTGGGAGCGGCGAGATGATCGTCACCACCACCGGCATGGGCACCCAGATGGGCAGCATCGCCACGCTGCTCAACAAGACCGAGTCCGACAAGACGCCCCTACAGAAACAGCTCGACAAGTTGACGATCATCATCGCCGGCCTGGCGGGCATCGCCTTCATCATCATGATCATTCTGGGGATCATGAACGAGCAGCCGCTGGACACCGTCTTCGTTGCCGGCATCGCCCTGGCAATCTCGGCCATACCGACCGGCCTGCCCGCGGTTGTGACGACCATGTATTCCATGGGCGCGCGGGTGCTGGCGTCCGAGGGAGCCATCGTCAAGCGGCTGCCATCGGTGGAGACGCTGGGCTCGGTCTCGGCCGTTTGCACCGACAAGACCGGCACGCTGACGCTCAACAAGATGACGTCCGTGGAACTCACCATCCCTGGCCAGAACCACTACACGGTGACGGGTGAGGGGTACAGCACTGAGGGCAAACTGCTCAATGACAGCGGCGCCCAGATCGATCTGACACCGGTGCTGATGCCCATGGCGCTGTGTGCAGACGCCACTTTGGACGGCGACGAACTGGTCGGCGACCCGACCGAAGGCGCGCTGATCGTGCTGGCGGCCAAGGGGGGCATCGACCTGGACGGCATTCGCAAGAAGTACCCGAGGGTGGCCGTGCTGCCCTTTGATGCGGCCTACAAATATATGGCCACCTTCCACAACATGAACGACGAGCAGGGCAAGCCGGTGGTGCGCTGCTTTGTCAAGGGTGCGCCCGACGTGGTCATTGGTCTCAGCAGTGCCTACTGGCTGCCGGGCGGCGACGTGCAGCCCCTCACTGACGAGGGCCGCCAAGCGGCGCTGGCTGAAAATGAGCGAATCGGAGAGGAAGGCGAGCGTGTGATGGTAGTTGCGCGGCGCGACTTCGACCCCGCAACCTTCGATCCCAAGGCCGATCTGTTGAAGATCGTCAAAGACCTGACCCTGCTGGGTATCGTGGGCATTGTCGATCCGCCGCGTGCCGAGGCCAAGGACGCCATCGCCAAATGCCACAGCGCCGGCATCCAGGTGCGCATGATCACGGGCGATCACGCCGTGACCGCAGCCGCCATCGGCAAGCAACTGGGGATCGTGGGTAAGGCGCTCACCGGCGCCCAGTTCGCGGCCATGAGCGACGAGGAAGCGACGGATGATCTGGACAACATCGCCATCGTGGCACGCGTGACGCCGCAGGACAAGATTCGCATGGTGGAACTCCTTCAGAAAAAGGAGAACATCGTCTCGATGACGGGCGATGGCGTCAACGATGCACCGGCGCTCAAGAAAGCTGATATCGGCGTAGCCATGGGCATCACCGGCACCGAGGTTTCCAAGGGTGCGGCCGTGATGATCCTGACAGACGACAACTTCGCCACGATTGTCAAGGCCATCGAGTACGGGCGCGGCATCTACAACAACTTGTTCAACTTTGTTCGCTACCAGATGTTCCAGTTGGTGGCGTTCATCCTTTCCTATCTGTTGGCTGCGTTCTTCCTTGTCCTCGGCGGCGTACCGTTTACCCCCGCGCTGGTGTTGTTTGTGAACTTCCTGGTAACGGTTCCCGTTGCCATTGCGCTTGGATTTGACAAAGCGCCTCCCGGCCTGATGAAGAACAAGCCCCGACCGCTCAAGCAGCCCATCCTCAACGCCGGGCAGTGGGTGCGCATTGTCTTCCTTGGACTGTTGACGGCCATCGTGACTGTCTATCTGGAGAGCGTGTATCAGGCCACAGACGTAGCAACGGCAGCCACCATCGGCTTCGTCGCCTTTGCCTTGATGAGTATTGCCATGGGGCTGAGCGCACGCAACGAGACGGCCAGCGCCTTCAACCGGGACATCTTCCATGATCGGAATCAGTTGCTGCTCTATGGCCTGGCTCTGCTCTTCACGTTCCTGCCCACCGAATTGGCTTTCTTACAACGCATGCTGGGCACAACCAAGCTGAGCGCTGAACAGTGGATGATCTGCATTTTCTTCGCCATCGTCCTGCTGCTTGTGGACGAGGTGATTAAGTTCTTCCTGCGCCGCAGCCGAGGCAAGAGCCAACCGGAAGCGGCACCTGCCGCAGCGGTGCCGGCCCAAGCATAGGCTGTTCCAAATCCATCATCCAGGAAGCCGCCGGCTTCCTGGATGATGGTATCGAAAACCTTGGACGAACATATCGTCCGACACATCCAATTGATGATGTTTGCCTATTCATAAACCATGATCATGTAGGGGCGGGGCTTGCCCCCGCCCCTACATGATCAATTCGTTTTGAACACATCCAATTGACTTCGCACTGGAACATGATATGGAACCCGAACAAGAACAACTCGATATCGGTGACGGCTCCAGGATAGAGTCCGGCGCCCTGCCGCTCGATCGACTCAAAGGATTCTCCGATGGTGTCTTCGCCATCGTCATCACGCTGCTCGTGCTCGAACTTCCGGTCCCTGGACCAACCGAGGAGGTGTTGCCTGCACTGGCGGAGGCTTGGCCCGACTTCTTGGGCTATGTAATTAGCTTCGCCTTCGTCGGCGGCATATGGCTTTCTCATGCCGGCCTGACCAAGTTCATGAAGCGGGGCGACGCCATCTCCTTTCGGCTGAATCTTGTTGTACTACTTTTTGTATCGCTGCTCCCCTTTTCAACGAAAATCATGGTTACACATATGAGGGGCGAAAGCGCACGCAGCGGTGCGATGATTTACGGCCTGAACGTGCTGATAGCGTCGACACTTCTCACGCTGCTTATGGTATATTTGGAGCGACACCACGATCTCATGGGGGCTAATATCCCTGAGGACAGGCTGGGACGAGCCACCCGTCAGCGACGGGCAGCCTTGGCGCTAAATGCTTTGGCAATCTTCGTGGCTGTCATCGCTCCGAACATAGCCATCATTACTGTACATCATCGTGGCCGCCATGTTCATTATTCAGCCGTTCGTCGGCGCGCGGCGAAGCCACTGACACGCAAGTGCACCTATGGAAAACCTGGCCAATATCGGCTATATCCTCGTGTTGGGCCTGGGGATCGCCATCAGCCCCGTGCCAATTATTGTGGTGATCCTGATCCTCTTTTCGGAAAAGGCAAAGACCAACGGTGTTGCCTTTTTGACGGGTTGGGTCGCGGGGCTACTGATTGTCGGCCTACTGGTGTCGGCATTGATCACTGCCGGTAACGCCTTGTCCGGCAGCATAGTTTCAACTTCATCCTATACTATCAAGGTGCTAATAGGGGTAGGCTTTCTGTTGATGGCGCTCAAGAATTGGCGCAGCCGTCCAGAGGAAGGAGAAGAGCCGGAACCGCCCAAGTGGATTGCCCGGCTCGATAACGTGCGGCCATCGGAATCGGTCGGCTTGGGCGTCATGAACACCAGCATGAACCCCAAAAATCTTTCCTTGGCCTTGGCTGCGGCGTTGACCTTCACGGAGATAGGGCTGAGCGGCACGTCGGCATGGCTGACGCCGGCGCTGTTTATCATCATCGCCAGTTCCACGGTGGCGATTCCGATTCTCTACTACATTGTCGCAGGAGACAGGGCCGAGAAGAGGCTGATCGAGTGGAAAGCTTGGCTCACTGCCAATTACAGCATTATACTATCTATGTTGTTCTTGGTCCTCGGTCTCCAATTATTGTTGGAGGCTTGGGGTGGATTGTCTGTTTGAGTAAGAAATCGCACAGGGCCGTTTCCGAGAAACATATTCCTCAGCGCAAGTCTCCGTCACTTTGGCTCAGAGAGCAAGAAACGGCTATTTTGGATGAAGTGCCGGGGACTTTTCGCCATTTGTTTGCGGAGCAGGCGCTATGCGCCCACACACCCGAATCAAAATGAAAGGTCACAGTTATGCTTCCCGTTGAACAATCATGGTACAAAAAGCTTCTGTTCTTTGCGTTGGTGCTCGGCGCGGCCGGCGGTGTGTTATCCCTGGTATTTATGGCCGTGACCAACACCGGCATCAGTTTTTTCTTCGGCAATGCCGGTACCGGCTGGTGGGAGGGTCAATGGTGGTGGATCCTATTGTCTGCCCTGGGCGGGCTTGTCGTTGCAGCGCTGCGAAAAATCTGGAAGGTTCCTCAACACGTTCCCAGCCCGATCAAACTCGCCCACGACGCATGGGTCGACCCAGGCACGGCAATCCCCTGGGTGCTCATATCAGTCGTTTCGCTGATTGCCGGCGCGGCCATGGGGCCATTTTTTGGTCTCACCGTCATGGGTGGCGGCCTTGGCTCGTGGCTGGTGACCCGGCTAGGCCATGAAGATGAAGAAGAGGCAAAACAGGAGTACACATTGACTGGAATGGCGGGTAGTATGGGCGCTGCCTTTACCTCTCCTCTGTTTGCGGCCATTCTTACCGGCGAGCTTTCGCCAACAAAAAAAAGCAGCTATATGGCCGCTTTCATCCCCGCACTATTGGCGGCGACGATTGGATACGCCATCTATTTTGGCGTAACCGGCGCCACGATGTTGGGCGCCTATGCACTGCCCGCCTATGACTTCCAATTTGTTCATCTGCTGATCGGCGCCGTGCTCGGTATGCTGGCTGCGTTCATCCTGATACTCTTTGCTCTTATTAACAAGCTGATCGCTGCGGCATTTGCGTTGAGTCCCAACTCGCTGGTGTCGGGCGCTGTCGGTGGCGGCATGGTCGGGTTGATTGCCTTCGCGCTTCCGCTTGCGGCAAATTCCGGCAATAGTCAACTTGTTACCATTCTTCAAGGTTCAACCACATTTGGATCCGTATTTTTGATTGCTGTCCTGCTTGCCAAGATGTTGGCCCTTGCGTTTAGCCAGGCCGCCGGATTTTTGGGCGGGTTTGTCTTTCCGCTGATCTTCATTGGCGGCACCGCCGGGATCTTGGTGAGTAACATTTTTCCTCAAATTCCGATTGCCCTGGCTGTTGGCTGCTTGCTGGCTGCGGTGGCAGGGGCTATCTTGGCTGCACCTGTTTCTCTCATCCTGATCGCGGCCGGCACGGTATCAATCGCGCCGACGGCATTGGCCCCCATTTGTATTGCTGTTGTCATTTCGCATGCGTCGCTGGCATTTGTGCGTGGTTACGTGGTGAGCGAGAAACAACTCAAGACGCAGCAGCCTGATTGAAGTACGTTCGTTTGGATCACCAGCCTGAATCTTTCCGGCACGATGGACGCTACCGTATGTGCTCGCGGCATCCAGTATTTTGTCGTTGAGCTTGTTCCGAACGTCAATGATGGAGGAAGACCCCCTCTTGCACACGCTTTTCCCCTGGCGGCGCAGCGTTTACGTGTGCGCTCATCCAGCCATGGATGGCAATACGTGAACTGTAAACGGAATCTGCCGGTCACACCAAACCTCGTCGCTAAACCTACAACTCGTATGAGATCATGAGTGGCTGTCAGCTGAGTTCGACACCCATGGTTTGACTGAACCTTTTCGCTGCTCCTACAGACGTGTCCTTTACGCCAAATGGCATCGCTACACCGAACTACACCGCGCGGGTGGTAGTACGATGCACGGCTGCGACGTATGCTGGACCTGCGGAATTGATTCAGGGCGTTGCGCGGCGGAAAATGTGGAGGCCTGAGTGGACTCGGGATCACGCCATCTATTCCACATAATCCAGCCGCGTTGTCCATCCGCTTTCGGATGCGCACGATCTGAGTCGTACGTCCGATTATTTTGACGGTTGGATACCGTCTCGTTCATCAAATAAGGAGAAATGAATATGCGTAAGTATGGAAATATCTTCGTTTTGTTGAGCCTTCTCCTGCTGGCTGTAGCCGGCTGTACTGCGCCCGTCCCCACCTCGGTGCCAGATGCGCAAGCGGCAGTATGTGCAGCACTTGGAGGGCTCAGAACCGCCGTTGCGCAAGTGGAAACGATCAGCGCCGACACGACGGTCGAGGAAGTCGAATCCATCCAGGCGGGCATTGACACGGCCGTCACCGCGCTTGAACGAGCAATCGAGGCTGTACCCGAGGCCAAGATTGACGGTGTGAAGAGCGCAATCGACGGTCTGCAGGGTGCGGTGAGAGCCGTTGCACCCGGCGACACGCTGGGTGACGCAGCCGAGTCGATCACAACCGCAGCCGAGGGTGTTAAGACCGCTATTGAAGATACCCAGTCCACGCTTTCGTGCCGCTAAGGTGACCAGGAACTAGTGCATCGGCAATCTTTATTTGACGAGTCTACGAACTTGTTCTTGCCGATGCATTTAGGTTCCGCCACAGAAAAACGGGTCGTCAGCTCAAGATTGGCGGAACACTAGGTGTTGGCCGTGCGCCACGGGCGCACGGCTTGCCACAGAGGATCGCAGAGGAAGTATTAGACACGACGCCCTCCGTTTCTCTCTGCGATCTTCTCAAATCAAGTTGTGATCGAGACCATGCCCAGACCAAAATGAGCGCGATTATGCTGTTATGGTCGCTGCGGTGTGCGGCGGCAAGATTGAGGCGCATGTCGAACAAACTTGAAGCGTCCCCGCTTAGGTGAAGCAGCTCCGCCTGAATTCGAACTGAAACAAGGTGCAACCTGCGTCGTCGGTCAGTTCCGGCAAGCTACCGTCCTCTCTATATCCATATCTATTTCGATTTCATAACTGGGTTCAAGTGGTAGCGGATAAACAAATAATCCGCAGGCGGTTCGTCTGTTGTAGATGTGCGCACTCGCTGTGATCTGTTGACACCAAATGGAGTTTCATCATGCAACGCAACGAAAAAATCAGGCTGGAAGAGGCACGGGGGCAGCTGGCGCCCTGGAAAAAATGGGGCCCCTACTTGAGCGAACGTCAGTGGGGCACCGTCCGCGAAGATTACAGCGATAACGGCGACGCCTGGAGCTATTTCACCCACGACCAGGCCCGCTCGCGCGCTTACCGCTGGGGAGAGGATGGGGTGGCCGGCGTCGCCGATGACCGCCAGCAGATCTGCTTTGCGCTGACGCTCTGGAACGGTAACGACCCGATTCTCAAAGAGCGGCTCTTTGGATTGACCAACAGCGAGGGCAATCATGGCGAAGATGTCAAGGAGTATTACTTCTATTTGGACTCGACGCCAACCCACTCGTACATGAAGTATCTCTACAAGTACCCCCAAGCGGCCTACCCCTACAGCGATCTGATTACCACAAACCGTGACCGCGGTCGCGGCCAGCCGGAGTATGAGTTGCTCGACACGGGCGTCTTTGCTGAAGATCGTTACTATGATGTTTTTGTGGAGTACGCCAAAGCATCACCAGAGGATCTCCTCATTCAGATCACCGTGCACAACCGCGGCCCGGAAGCGGCGACGCTCCAACTTCTGCCTACCCTCTGGTTCCGCAATGACTGGGCCTGGGGAGACGATGTCGCTCGCCCTTCTCTTCATCAAGCTGCGCAGGACAAAAATGGCGCAATTGTCGCGCTTGCGCATCGAGATCTAGGCGAGCGCTATTTTTATGCGCAAAACGCTTCGCAACTCCTTTTCACGGAGAATGAGACCAATGCGAAGCGACTGTGGGGCGCGTCGAATCCCTCACCCTATGTGAAAGACGGCATCAATAATTACATCGTCCATGGTCAAACTGACGCGGTCAATCCCGAGCAGGTGGGCACAAAAGTCGCGGCCCATTATCCGCTCACCCTGGCGCCCGGAGAATCGCGTACGGTCCGCCTGCGTCTCAGCGATCAGCCCCTGAACGATCCCCAAAAGGCCGTCAGCGCCCTTTGCGGGAAAGATTTTGAATCTGTCTTCAAGACACGCCTTCAGGAAGCCGACGAGTTCTACGCAGACATCATCCCGGCTTCATTTGGCGCTGACGAGACCAGCGTCATGCGCCAGGCGCTGGCCGGCATGATGTGGTCCAAACAGCTCTTCTTATATGATGTCGGTCGCTGGCTCAAAGAGCACGGGATTCAGCCGCTCAGTGCGAACCAACCTTCCAGCCGCAACGATCACTGGGGCCACATGGTTAACGCTGATGTGATCTCAATGCCGGACAAATGGGAATACCCCTGGTACGCAGCTTGGGACCTTGCCTTCCATGTGACGGCGCTGACGTTGATTGACCCGGACTTTGGCAAGGCGCAGCTGGAACTCATTCTGAAATCTCGCTATATCCATCCCAGCGGTCAGATTCCGGCGTATGAGTGGAACTTTGGCGACGTCAATCCGCCCGTCCACGCCTGGTCGACGATCTACACCTACTTGAGCGAGAAGGCGCAGCGTGGCGAAGGCGATCTTGCCTGGCTCGAACGCTCGTTCCACAAACTGCTGCTAAACTTTACCTGGTGGGTAAACCGCAAAGATCGCGCCGGCAATAATGCCTTCGAAGGCGGTTTTCTGGGGCTGGACAATATCGGTGTCTTCGATCGCTCCTCGCCTCTGCCCACTGGCGGCTATTTGGAGCAGGCCGACGGTACCGCGTGGATGGTCCTGTTTTGTCAGAACATGACCGAGATCAGCGCTGAACTGGCGATGGCCAATCCGGCCTATATTGAGATGACAAAGAAGTTCCTCGTCCACTTCCTGATGATCTCGGCGGGCATGATCCGGCCGGGTGAAAGTGCCGGGATGTGGGATGAGGAGGACGGCTTTTTCTACGACGTGCTGCGCTTGCCGGACGGGCGGGGGGAGCGCCTGAAGGTGCGCTCAATGGTCGGGCTGCTGCCCTTCTGTGCGGTGACAGTTTTTGATCAGGAGTTGGCAAAGAAATACCCGGAATTCGGGCAAACCGTAAACGACTATCTCCGGACGCGGCCGGATCTGACGGCCTTCATCCATGACCCGCTTGCGCCCGGCTACAAGAATCGCCTCCTGGGATCGACCCTGAATGAGACCAATCTGCGCCGGGTGCTGACGATCATGCTCGATGAGCAGGAATTCTTGAGTCCCTACGGTATTCGCGCCGTCTCTCGTATTCACGCGGAACACCCCTACAGCTACCGGGTCGGCGACCAGGAATATCGCGTAGCCTATCTCCCCGGCGACTCGAATGACGGCATGTTTGGCGGTAACTCAAACTGGCGCGGTCCGGTTTGGATGCCGGTGAACATGCTGATTGTCCGTGCGCTGCTGCAATACTATCTCTACTACGGCGATGCCTTCACCATCGAGTGTCCGACCGGTTCGGGGAATCAGATGAATCTCTACGAGGTGGCGGATGAGATCGGGCGCCGGCTCGCCAGCATCTTCCTCCGCGACGATGAGGGCAAGCGGCCCGTGCATGGGCACGCGCAGAAATTTAACGAGGATCCCCATTGGCGCGACTACCCATTGTTCTATGAGTACTTCCACGGCGACACGGGCGCGGGCGTCGGCGCCAGCCACCAAACGGGGTGGACCGGAGCGATAGCGCGGATCATGCAGACCTTTGCCGCGTCCGATGCGCAAACGCTCCTCGACCAGCGCAAGGGGGATTCAACAGTCGGAAAACCTCAAGCAGGGGGAAAGCGATGACCAATCCCGTTTATCCCTCCCTTTATCAGGTCAACACGCGGGTTTGGTTGACGTCGCTGTCAACGACGCTGGGTCGACGTGCCCAGCTTGACGATATCCCGGACGCAGAACTGGATCGATTGGCTGCCTTGGGCTTCGATTGGGTCTGGTTCCTAAGCGTGTGGCAGACCGGGGCGGCAGCACAGGCGATCTCGCGCGACGATGCGGGCTGGCGCAACGAGTTTGAAGAAACCCTGCCGGATCTCAAGGATGAGGATGTCGCCGGTTCCGGTTTCGCCATCCAAGACTATGTGGTGCACCGCGACTTGGGCGGCACGGCCGCACTGGCACGCTTGCGCCAGCGGCTACAAGCGCGCGGGCTGAAGTTGATGCTCGATTTTGTCCCAAACCATATGGCGCCGGATCACCCCTGGGTCGAGGAGCATCCCGACTATTTTGTTGCCGGCACCGAGGAACTGCTGGCGCGGGAGCCGCAAAACTATCTCCGGATCAAACGAAAAGACGGTGATCTGATTCTGGCCCACGGGCGCGATCCGTACTTTCCCGGCTGGCCGGATACGGTGCAGATCGACTATGGACATCCCGCGGCGTACGAAGCGATGATGCGGGAACTCGAGCAGGTTGCGCGCCAGTGCGACGGCGTGCGTTGCGACATGGCAATGCTGCTGCTGCCGGAAGTCTTCGAACGAACCTGGGGCCGGAAGCCTGCCTCCTTCTGGCCGGCGGCAATCTCCCGGGTGCGCGAGCAAGATCCTGACTTCTGTTTCATGGCCGAGGTCTACTGGGATCTGGAATGGACGCTCCAGCAGCAAGGTTTTGATTATACCTATGACAAGCGCCTCTACGATCGGCTGCGCGACGGCGCGGCGCGGCCCGTGCGCGAACACCTCCACGCCGCGCTCGATTATCAGGCAAAGCTGGCGCATTTCCTGGAGAATCACGATGAACCGCGTGCGGCGGCAACATTTTCGCCCGACGTTCACCGTGCCGCAGCAGTGATCAGCTACTCAGTCCCAGGCCTGCGCTTCTTTCATCAAGGGCAGTTCGAAGGCCGCAAAACACGGATTTCGCCGCATCTTGTTCGGGCGCCGCAAGAAGCTGTGGACCAGGAGATCGAGACCTTTTATGACGGGTTGCTCGCGGTGTTGCGCGACCCCACCGTGAAAAATGGGGAATGGCAGCTACTTGATTGCCTGCCGGCCTGGGAAGGAAATGGATCCTGGGATGCCTTTGTCGCCCATGCCTGGCGCGGCGCCCATGGAGAACGGATGCTGATCGTCGTGAACTATGCGCCCCATGACAGCCAGTGTTATCTCCCCCTGCCTTTTCCGGAAGTTCAGAACAGCACAGTCCGGCTTATCGACTTACTCAGTTCCGCCAGCTACACGCGCGACGGCGATGATCTGCTGGCGCGTGGACTCTATCTTGATATGGCCCCCTGGTCCTATCATCTCTTTGTCTTGGAGATCACATGATGAAAGCGATTACTGTAGAACCGAAAATACCCGGATCGGCCCGATACGAAGAGATTCCCGAGCCCGATGAGGGGGAAGGGTCCGTCCTGGTCGAAGCCGTAGCTGTGGGCGTCTGCGGCACGGACGTCGAGATTGTCGAAGGCAAATACGGCTGGGCCCCGCCGGGCGCGAAGCGTCTGGTGCTCGGCCATGAATCCCTTGGCCGCGTCCTCGATCCAGGCCCGCGCAGTACCCTCAAAGCGGGTGATCTGGTGGTGGGGATTGTGCGCCGCCCGGACCCGCTCCCCTGCCCCAGTTGCGCCGTGGGCGAGTGGGACATGTGCAGCAACGGGCAGTATACCGAGCGCGGCATCAAAGAGATCCATGGCTTCATGTCGGAACGCTGGCGTACCGAGCCCGAGTATGTCATCAAGATCGATCCGACATTGGGTATCCTCGGCGTGCTGCTTGAACCGATGACGGTGATAACCAAGGCGTTGGAACAGGTCGTCATGGTAGGCCAGCGCGCCTTCTGGGAGCCCAAGACCGTGCTCGTGACGGGCGCCGGCCCAATCGGCCTTTTGGCGGCGCTGCGCTTGAGCGTGCGCAACCTCGAGGTCCACGTACTTGATCGCGCCGAAACCGGCCCGAAGCCGGAACTCGTGCGCGACCTGGGCGCGACCTATCACACCGGCAGCGTGCTCGATCTTGATTTCGCGCCCGACATCATCGTCGAGTGCACGGGAGTTGGATCTGTGATCGGAGACTCGATCAAGCAAGTCAATGCCGGCGGGATCGTCTGCCTCACGGGTGTGGGCGCAGGGGGTGTTGCCAGCCGCGCTGTAGCCGATGTTGCTGCGGCCGCAGTGCTGAAGAACAACGTGATCGTCGGCAGCGTCAATGCCAACAAACGTCACTGGTACCGGGCAGGGCAAAATCTGGCAAGTTCGGACCGGGAATGGATGAGCCGCCTGATCACGCGCAGCGTGACGCCGGAGAATTTCGAACAAGCGCTTGAGCGACAACCCGATGACGTCAAAGTCATCATTCAATTCAGTGAGGTCTAGGAGAAATGAAAACCATCATCGTTGGTGGTGTAGCCGGCGGCGCATCATGTGCAGCGCGCCTACGCCGGTTGGATGAGCACGCGGAAATCCGTATGGTCGAGCGTGGACCATACGTATCGTACGCGAACTGCGGGTTGCCCTATTATGTCGGCGGCACGATTGAACAAGAGGCAAGCCTCCTGGTGGCGACAGCAGAGACCTTTCGCGAACAGTTTGCGATCGACGTTCGGACGCGCTGCGAGGTGGTCGGCATTTCGGCTGCACAGAAGACCGTGGAACTCAAGGATCTTGTGACCGGTGAGGTAACCACCGAGTCGTATGACAAACTGGTGCTGTCGCCCGGCGCGGCGCCGATCCGCCCGCCGCTGCCCGGCATCGATCTGCCGGGAATCTTCTCGGTGCGAACCGTGCCCGACGCTCGAGCCATCCGTGAGTGGCTGGACCAGGATATGACAGGTCGATCCGGCATGCATTCCTATACGGGCTACCAGACGGTGATGCCTCCCAAGCGTGCGGTGGTGGTCGGTGGCGGCTTCATCGGCCTGGAGATGGTGGAAAATCTGGTCCACCGCGGCCTTGCGGTGACGCTGGTCGAGCGGCTCAACCAAGTGATGCCCCCACTCGACCCGGAAATGGCGCGCCTTGTCGAACGCTATATGGTACGTCATGGCGTCCAACTCGAACTCAATGACGGCGTCGCCGGCTTCGAGCAGGTCGCCGATGGGACACTGGAGGTCCTCACTGCTTCAGGCAAGCGCCTGCCTGCTGATGTCGTCATCCTGGCGATTGGCGTGCGTCCAGAGACGGCGCTGGCCAAGATGGCCGGCATCGAGATCGGCCAGCGCGGGGGCATCCGCGTGGATGAACAGATGCGCACCAGTGATCCCGATATTTTTGCGATCGGCGATGCAGTTGAGGTCAAGGATTTTGTCACCGGGCAGTGGTCGCTTGTCGCGCTTGCGGGCCCGGCCAATCGCCAGGGCCGCATTGCGGCCGAAGTGATCACCGGGCGCAACTCGCGTTTTCGCGGCACGCAAGGCACGTCAATCTGTCAGATCTTCGAGGGCGTGATAGCCTCGACCGGCGCCAGCGAAAAAGTCTTGACGCAACTGGGTGATACGGATTATGAGAAGATTTATCTCTATCCGAATTCCCACGCCGGCTACTATCCCGGGGCCAAATATATCGCTATCAAAGTCCTCTTCCGCAAATCTGACGGTCTCCTCCTTGGTGCGCAGGTGCTCGGCGAGGATGGTGTAGCCAAGCGGATCGACTCCTTCGCCATGGCGATCCAGGCGGGCTTTACTATCTATGACCTGGAAGAGTCTGAACTCTGCTATGCGCCGCCTTTCGGCAGCGCCAAGGATCCGGTTAACTTCGCCGGCATGGTCGCGGCGGATGTGCTGCGCGACGATATGCCGTTGATCCACTGGCACGCCGCGGACGACGGCTTTATCCTCGATGTGCGCCATCCGGCCGAGCTTCTTGTGGAGCATGTGCCGGGCGCTGTCAACGTTCCGCTGGATGAACTGCGTGGACGCTTGGGTGAACTGCCCAAGGATCGCGAGATTCTCGTCGTTTGCCGTTCTGGCCAGCGCGCGTATTACGCCACACGCATCCTCCTGCAGAATGGCTTTGCTGCCCGCACTGTCGCAGGCGGCATGCTGTCCCGCTCGCATCTTGCGGAGTAGGGCACATGCGCTGCCCGTGCACCAAATTACACCGTGCGGGTGGTAGAGCGATCTGTTGTCATGCGGTAATGTAGCGGTGTAGGCAAACGATTCACGATCTAATTGAGGAGGAAGACTATGTCAAATCTCGTCGTCATTACCTTTGACAATATGGAAGAAGCGGGCGAGGTTCGCGAGGCCATTCGCCGGCAGGAGAAAGGCGGGCAGATCAGCCTGGATGATTCTGCGGTTGTGGTTAAGGACTCTGAAGGCAAGATCCATGTCCAGAATCAGATGGACCGGGGCGTGAAAATCGGTGCGGTCAGCGGCGGCGCGCTGGGGCTGCTCATCGGGAGCATTTTTTTCCCGTTGGCCGGTATTGCACTTGGGGCTGCTGCCGGCGCCGGAATTGGGTCACTGGCCGATCTGGGGGTTCAGAAGAAATTCGTGCAAGAGGTGAGCGATGCGCTCACACCGAGTACCTCCGCGATCTTTCTGATCGTGCGTGAGTCCAACCCTGCTGCTGCAAGAGCTGCACTGGCACCATACAAGGGCGAAGTCTATCACACTTCTCTTTCTGAAGAGGATGAAGCGACCCTGCGTCGGGTGCTCGAGGATCGCGATGTGTCATAGCGCTTGACTCGCCGGCGATCTGCTTCCCTCCCACGAGCAGAGGCGGTAGCCGTCCTTGCTGCCAACAATTGGGCCAGGTTACTGCCTGGCCCGCAGTTCTCGAAGCTGGAGTCGCTACACTGACGATAGTACGGGATCACTAGGTTCGATACCCGCAACCGTAGAGCGCACGGGGCGGACGTTTCAGCAGAAATCATGCTCTCGTAACGCCTTCAGTCTAGATGTTGACGCAACGCCGGATCGACAATGTGACCCTAGCTACGTCTCCGATCTACTACTTCTCGATTGATTGTGGAGAGGTTTCGCATATTCGTCTGCGGTGGGAGAGCGTCGTACGAATTCGATGGCGTGGAAGCTTCGCTGTACCAAATTGCACCTCGCAGGTGGTAGCGCTACGCCATATAAGGAGCTAGGCTAGACCATTATGGGTACTACCAATTCCGGGCGTTTCCTTTTCGATAGCCCAGCCATCTATCAAATCTGTGTACAAGGCGCCATCACGACGGACTGGTCCGATCGTTTGCAGGGGATGACCATACGCGCCGTTACTTCAGAGGATGCACCGCCGATGACTGTCTTGGTGGGCGAGTTGCTCGATCAATCTTCTTTGGTCGGTGTGCTCAACACGCTCTTTGATCTACACCTCACGTTGCTGATGGTTCGATGCAATAGCGAACTGCTTGACGTATTTGGCCGAGAATTCGACCTCTGCCCCGAGGGATAGGCAGGATCAGGAAGGGGCAACTTCGCGGTAGTCTGGCGAAAAAAATCAGCGTCAACGATCGGACGATATTATTGGGAGAGGGGACCATGTCAAAGAAAAAGAAGCATAAGAAAGCGAAACATGAGGAAAAGCCGTCGGAGACAGCGTCCGGCGAGGAGCCGGTCGAAGAACAGCCCAAAATGAAGCGCAAGGAATTTGAGAAAGAGCTGGAGAAGTTGCAGATTGAGCTGGTCAAGATGCAGGAATGGGTGAAGGCCAGCGGCGCCAAGGTCTGTGTTGTCTTTGAAGGACGTGATACGGCAGGCAAGGGCGGGGTCATCAAGCGCATTGCCGAGCGCACCAGCCCGCGGGTCTTTCGCGTCGTGGCCTTGCCTGCTCCGACGGAGCGGGAAAAATCGCAGATGTACTTTCAGCGCTATATGCCCCATTTGCCGGCCGCCGGCGAAGTGGTGATCTTTGATCGCAGTTGGTATAACCGGGCCGGTGTGGAACGGGTGATGGGGTTCGCCACCGAAGAGCAGGTCGAATACTTTCTCAAGTATGCCCCACCGGTTGAAATGTCGATCAAACAATCCGGAATCATCCTGATCAAGTACTGGTTGGAAGTGAGTATGGAGAACCAGGATTTGCGTTTGCGCGCACGTGACGAAGATGGACGCAAGATCTGGAAACTTACGCCCATGGACATGAAGAGCTACAGCCACTGGTACGATTACTCCCGAGCGCGGGATGCCATGTTTGCCGCTACCGACACGGTCGAGACCCCCTGGTATGTGGTGGACGCAAATGACAAGCGCCGGGCACGCCTTAACTGTATCTCGCACCTGCTCAGTCAGGTGCCGTACGAAGAAGTGCCGCGCAAGCCGGTGAAGTTTCCGAAGCGTCAGACCAAGGGCGATTACGTTGAGCCGGATTATCCCTATCGCATGGTCCCAGCCGTCTACTGATCGTCAAGGAGAGAGAAGATCATGACAACGCCGACTGAGAGTCAACCCCACTGGTATTCCATGCCGGTGGACGAAGTGGCAGAACAACTGCAGGTCGATCCGGCCAAAGGGTTGCGTGGTGCAGAGGCGCAGCAGCGCCTTGCGCAATATGGCCCCAATGAACTGGCCGCCAAAAAGAAGGAATCGGGCCTGCAGGCTTTCCTGCGTCAATACAAAGATTTTATGCAGATCATCCTGCTGGCCGCTGCCGCGCTCAGCCTGGTCTTCACGCGCGAGTGGGGTACGACCATTGTCCTCGTGCTGCTGACGATCTTCAACGCCGTCTTGGGCATGCGTGGCGAAGCCAAGGCTGAGGCCAGCCTGGCCTCGCTGCAGAAGATGATGAAGAATATCACGCGCGTGCGCCGTGACGGCCAGGCCGTCGAGATCGAAGCCGAGGGGCTGGTGCCGGGCGACGTGGTGTTGATGGAGGCCGGCGACCGCGTGCCGGCCGATGGACGCCTCTTCGTGACGGCCACCCTCGAGATCGAGGAGGCCGCCCTGACCGGCGAAAGCGTTGCTTCGCCCAAAGAGACGGACGCCATTGACAAGGACGAAGTGCCCCTGGGTGATCGCCACAATATGGCCTACATGAATACGGGCGTAACCCGGGGTCGCGGTGAGATGATGGTGACCGCCACCGGCATGAGCACGGAGATGGGCAGCATCGCCGACCTGCTCAACAAGACCGAGTCTGATAAGACGCCCCTGCAGAAGCAACTCGATAAGCTGACGTTTATCATCGCCGGTATGGCAGGCTTGGCCTTTCTGGCGATGGTCGTCCTGGGGCTGCGCAACGGACAGCCGCTAGATACCATCTTTATCGCCGGCATCGCCCTCGCCATTTCAGCCATTCCCACCGGCCTGCCCGCGGTCGTGACCACGATGTATTCCATGGGCACCCGGCAGCTGGCGGAACAGGGCGCGATCGTCAAGCGGCTGCCCTCTGTCGAGACGCTGGGCTCGGTCTCCGCGATCTGCTCCGACAAGACGGGCACGCTGACGCTCAACAAGATGACCGCGCGCGAGTTCGTCATCCCCGGTCACAATCGATACACGGTGACAGGAGAAGGGTATAGCACCGAGGGCGAATTGCTAAGTGCCGGCGGCACCCAGGTCGACTTGAATGCGGTTATGTTGCCAATGGCGCTCTGCGCCGATGCCACCCTCGACGGTGAGGAACTGATTGGCGACCCGACCGAAGGGGCACTGATCGTGCTGGCGGCCAAGGGCGGCATTGACATTGAGGGCGCCCGGGAGATGTATCCTCGTGTGGCCGAGCTACCCTTCGACGCCGACTACAAGTTCATGGCCACCTTCCACAACATGACCAATGAGCAGGGACAGCCGGTGGTGCGCGCCTTTGTCAAAGGGGCGCCCGATGTGCTCATCGCACGGGGCGGCTCCTACTGGATGCCTGACGGCCAAGTCCTCCCGGTCACTGACGAGAACCGCCAGCTGGCGCTCCAGGAAAACGACCGGATCGCTGCCGCGGGCGAGCGGGTCATGGTCGTAGCCCGCCGGGACTTCGATCCCGAGACCTTTGACCCGAAGGCCAATATGCTCGACCTGATGACCGATCTCACGCTGCTGGCCATGGTCGGCATCGTCGATCCCGCCGCGCACCGAGGCCAAAGACGCGATTGCCAAGTGTCACAGTGCTGGTATCCAGGTGCGCATGATTACGGGCGACCATGCGGTGACCGCAGCGGCCATCGGCCACGAGTTGGGCATCGAGGGCAGGGCGCTTACGGGCGCAGAGTTTGCCGCCATGAGCGACGAGCAGTTGATGCAGGAATTGCCCGAAATTGGGGTCGTGGCCCGCGTGACGCCGCAGGACAAGATTCGCATGGTCGATCTCTTGCAGCGGCAGGAGAACATCGTCGCCATGACGGGAGACGGCGTCAACGATGCGCCGGCGCTCAAAAAGTCCGACATCGGCGTGGCCATGGGCATCACCGGCACGGAAGTCTCCAAGGGCGCGGCCGTCATGATTCTGACCGACGACAACTTCGCCACCATCGTCAAGGCAGTGGAGTTTGGGCGGGCGATCTACAACAATCTCTTCAACTACGTTCGCTTCCAGATGGAGCAATTGATTGCCTTTATCTTTTCCTATCTACTGGCTGCCATCTTCTTCGTTCTCGGTGGCGTGCCCTTCACGCCCTTCCAGATCCTGTGGGTCAACTTCCTGGTGACGGTCCCGATTGCGATTGCTTTGGGCTTTGACAAGCCGGCTTTGGATCTGATGGCGCATAAGCCCCGACCGCTCAAGCAACCGATCTTGTCCGTTTCACAGTGGGTGCGCATCGTCTTTGTCGGTCTGTTGACTGCAATTGGAACGGTCTACCTGGAAGGGGCCTATGAAGCGCAAGGCATTGCCCTGGCAGCAACCATGGGCTTTGTCGCCTTCTCTCTGATGAGCGTCTCCATGGGCATTAGCACCCGTAGCGAGACGGCGAGCGCCTTTAACCGGGACATTTTTCATGATCGAAACCAGATGTTGCTCTACGGCATCGCCCTGCTCTTCACCTTCCTGCCAACCGTGTTGGGCTTCTTGCAGAACATCCTGGGTACGACTTCGTTGACCGGCCAGCAGTGGTTACTCTGCTTCGGCTTCGCCCTGGCCTTGATGCTGATCGACGAGGTAGTCAAGGTTTTCCTGCGCCGCAGCCGCGGTCATGCAGAGCCGGAAGCGATTGCGGCAACGCCCGCAGTCAGCAAAGCTTAGCCACTTTGCCCTGATACGGTAGTTTGCCCGCATCAATTATGGGTAGCAATGGGGCTTCCTAACGAGCATGCCGCCTGCTGCAAATGGAGACTAACCGCTCACGGTAGTCAGTCTCCGCATCGACTGAGGAAGTTCATGCAGTTAGAAAGGAAGATTGACTATGTGTTGTGCATTTCTGACATTGCTTTTTCTGGGACCGCGTATCTTTAACGTGTTCTGGTGGATATTCCAACCTCTGCGCTGGGAAATGTCCTTCCGGAACTGGATGGGTGGCAATATCTGGTGGCTTTGGCCGATCCTGGGCATTGTCTTCCTGCCCTGGACGACCTTGATGTATGTCCTTGTTGCACCGGGTGGCGTGACGAGCTGGGATTGGCTTTGGCTCGGTCTGATGTTGGCTGCAGACATCGCTTCCTACGCTGGCGGCTATGGCCGGCAGCAGATTCCCGGCTATGAAGGCTATTAATCCGACGGTCATTCATTGAGGAACCTCGAACATGTCGTACAAATTGACTGAGTTGAGCAACGTAACGGATCAGATTGCTGCCGTACTCAAGGCAGCGGGCATAACGGACACAGAACAGCTTCTCATGGCCGCGACCATGCCCGACGGTCTCAGTGCCCTTGCCGCCACGACCGGCTTGAATTCACGTACGTTAAGCGCAATCGCTGAACGCGCTGATCTGATGCGCGTCAAGGGCATTGGCCCCGCATACGCTGAATTGTTGGAAGATGCGGGCATATCGTCCGTATCAGCACTGGCCGGCGCCAACAGTGCCGAGCTCTATAGCCGGCTTGCCAAAGCTGCGGAGGCCTATGGCGTTGCCCGAATCCCTAAGTCGGAGGATGTGTCGGGCTGGGTGACAGCTGCCAAGCGCGAGCCGGATGCCAATGCCTGGGCCACAGACGTACGGATCTCTGAACTGAGAAGTCGCTTCGCTGAAGATGAATGGACCAAGGTTCAGCTTGCTCCTCTGGCTGTCGCAGCTTTGGTAATCAGTGCATCTCCTTCCGGCGCAAAAGATGTCGCGGCTGAAAGCGCCGCCGCTGCTGCCGCTGTAAACGCAGCGAAACAGAATGCACCGGCTTTTTCTCTGTTTAACGTTGCGTTTCCACAAGGATTTGACACAAAAGCGCTAGAGCGTTTTGCCAATGAAACCCCGCGTGCGGCCATGCTCAGCGTCGTCAAGTCGGCCTCTGCACTGGTGACGAAGGCGGATCCTGAGGAGGCTGTAGCGTATCGCAACATGCTCATGGATGTGGGCGAGCAAGTGGCTGGCGCAGCCAAGGAAGGCGGTTTCTTGGGCATGGGCAAGAAGACGATCAGCGATCCTGAACGGGCCGTCCTCAACGAATTGAATGCCGCGCTCAGCTGAGCAAACCGGAAACAAGAATGATGTCACGAAGTTGGCGGCCGCTACGGCCTCCAGCGCGCAGGGTCGATCGATAAACGTCCCCATTGTTGCGTTCACCGCATGGGCATGGCCTTGTCGGCCCACTGCCACCATCGATAGTTTGACGCTAAAAAATATGTGGGCAAAGGTACGCCCTGAAGAGAGGAATCGATAACGTCCTGCCGGGCCACAGGCCCCAAGAAAACAGGACGCGTAAAGCCGCCTCTTTGCCAACCGAATTGCACCCGGCTGCTCCTCGCTCCGTGCGTTTCGGCAAGCTAGCCGAAGGATCGTCATGAAACGTCCAGCGAGCGAACAATCTCTTCACGACGGCCCAGCTACTTATCAGATCTGCGTCCAGGGGGACGTCAGCATCGGGTGGACCAATAGCTTACAGTGGATGGACGCGCGCGTTGTCTCGCCAACGGATGCGCCACCGATAACGGTGTTGACAGGTGAACTACCCAATCAGATAGCACTCTCCAATGCGCTCAACTCCCTCTACGACCTGCACGTGACCGTGCTATTAGTTAGACGCCTGGACCACGCATGCCAA
The DNA here is from genome assembly GCA_963749845.1 of uncultured Chloroflexia bacterium. Taxonomy (GTDB): domain Bacteria; phylum Chloroflexota; class Anaerolineae; order Caldilineales; family Caldilineaceae; genus JAGRCP01. The sequence continues at coordinate 553,125 of CAVVOJ010000001.1, forward strand.
GAGCTGCCGGAAGAGTTCTGAACGAACGACAGCATCAATTTCTTCTGCGTGGTATAGACCCGCTGTACTGATTCATGGTTGGTACAAGAAGATATTCATGAAAGGAATATTCGAATGATGAACGCTAGACCCAGGACAATTTCTCTGTCGACTTTCGCGATTGTGGCAGCCCTCGTCACGTTGATGCTGATGGTGGCCGCGTGCACGCCAGCTGAAGATCCCGCGGCCAGTGCCCCGACCGCAGCGGTCGAGGAAGCAAGCACGACTAGCACAGATGACGGTACGGGTGCAGATGCAGAGCGAAGAGACCGCTATCTGAAGCGCCGGCGCAAGCTGGTGTGGAGAGCGGCGATCCTGCCAGCCCGGTAACCGTCGAGAGCGCAGAGTCTCTGCCCACTGTCGTCGATGCGAGTGACCCCTGGTTTGCGTCGCTCTCCCCGGACGGGGCCAGCATTGCCTATTACACGGAAGACGGTCGGGGCAGAGATCGCACGGGACAAATCTGCCTCTTCACCTTCGACGGCGCAGTCACAAACTGCTACGACCTTGACTCCGATCTCTTTCAAGATTATCCCTACCAGCTCCAGTGGTCGCCAGACAGCAGCATGATCACCTTCAGTGAAAACCCAGTCGAGCTCGCCAACGAGAGCGATGTTTGGCTGATGACGGCAGCGGATGGCACATTCGTCAATCTGACTGACGACGGGGTCACCGGCTCGTGGCGTCAGGAAACCGGCACGCCCTCGCCCGATGTCGATTACTTGCCCGCGTGGAATTTGGACGACGGTCAGATCTACTTCTGGCGTTTTGTCTCGGCAGGGGAGTATCTGCAGTTTAACCTGAGCTTATACCGGATCGACCCGAATGGCGGCGAGGCCGAACTGGTCCGTGACGTGAGCGAAGCGGTGCCTCTGTCGCTGCCAATCTTTGGGCAGGAGGAATTCTTCCTGGACGGTCCCTCGGCGCTTTCGCCGGATGGTCGGACGGTGGCCGTCCTGCTTTCCACCGTTGATCAAATGGGCCTGACGCAGACCAGCTTGTGGGCCATTGACCTGACCGATCGTAGCGCCGAGCCTCGGGAGTTGATGGCGCCGGCCGCATTCAACGCGGCGGTGCCTGACTGGCAGCAGTACCCTACCCTTCCCTTGGGGCTCTCTTGGACTGCAGATGGCCAGGGCGTCGTGGTTCTGGCCTTCAGCCAGGCTACGCAAACTCCGTTTACGGTCTTCTACTACGTTGACGTCGCGAGCGGCTCCGCCACACCGCTCGTCGATTTTAGCGACCTGCCGGATCCAGAAGCCTATTTTGAAGCGGCGCCTGGAACCGATATCCCGTTCCGCTACTACTCTCCGTGGACGGCATCGCTATCACCCGAGGGTGATAAATTGCTCATGGTGAATGACCTGGGCGGCGTGATGGGTCTTTTGACCGCTTCCCTGCCGCCAGATGGCGCCCTGCCGATCATTTCGGCGACGACTGATGCGTCAACCATGTCGATGGCCTCAAGGTCCAGCCGTAGCGTTGACCGCAAGGTTCTGGTGTACGGCCTGCTGCTTGACGTCATCGAAGAATAACGTGTCATTCATGGGAGATCGGCCAGGAGAGCAGAGATGACGACAGTGGCGTCAACATCATCTTTACGCACCCGTGCCGCGGCATTGGTGCCGGGGATTCAAGTCGTACGCACCTATCAGCTCTCCTGGTTGCCGCGTGATCTCGTCGCCGGTCTGGTCCTGTCGGCGCTGTTGGTGCCTCAGGGTATGGCCTATGCGGAATTGGCCGGTCTGCCGGCGATCACAGGCCTCTATACAACGGTCGTCTGCCTATTGGCCTATGCCGCGTTCGGCCCATCGCCCTATCTTGTGCTCGGGCCCGATTCGTCGTTGGGCCCGATGATCGCAGCCGCGATTCTGCCCCTGGCAGCCGGCGATGAGGCCTACGCGATCGTGCTGGCGGGAATGCTGGCCTTGATGGTCGGTGCGCTCTGTATCGGCGCCGGCATCGCCCGGCTTGGATTCGTTGCCGACCTGATCTCGAAGCCGGTGCGCGTGGGGTATCTGGCCGGTCTTGCCATTACCATCTTCGTTGGCCAACTGCCGAAACTCTTTGGGTTTTCCGTCAATGCCGACGGCCTGATCCAGGAATTCATGGCCGTTCTTCAGAATCTTGATCAGACGAACCCATGGACGCTGGCAGTTGGCCTGCTGACGTTGGTCATCATTCTGGGCATGCAGCGTTGGGCCCCACGCTTGCCCGGTATCCTCTTCGCGGTGCTGGCCTCCATTGCCGTCACGGTCGTCTTCGATCTGGCGTCGCAAGGCGTCGACGTGATCGGCGTGCTGCCCCAAGGATTTCCGCGGCCCACGTTTCCTGCCATTGCGCTTGCCGATCTGCCGCTGCTGGGCGCTGCAGCGCTGGGCATGACGCTGCTGGCCGTCGGCGATACGATTTCGACGTCCACCGGCTTTGCGGCGAGACGCGGCTACGAAGTGGATGGTGATCAGGAGTTGGTGGGCATTGGCGCGGCCAATTTGCTGACAGGCCTCTTTCAGGGCTTCCCCATCAGCACCAGCGGTTCGCGTACCGCGGTGGCCGAACAATCCGGGGCCAAGACCCAGCTGACCGGTGTGGTTGCCGGCCTCTCGGTATTGGCCATGCTGCTCTTTGTGCCGGGGTTGGTGAAGAACATGCCACAGTCGGCTCTGGCTGCGCTTGTGATTGCCGCGGCCTTGAGTCTCTTCGACATGGCCGAGCTGAGACGACTATGGTCGACGCGGCGCAGCGAGTTCTTTCTGGCGCTAATCTGTATCCTGGGTGTGGCCTTCGTTGGCGTGTTGCCGGGCATCGTCATTGCCGTCGCCGTGTCGATCTTGCAGGCCTTTGAGCGGGCATGGCGTCCCAATTATGCCGTGTTAGGCAAGCCGCAAGATGTGGATGGTTTCCACGATCTGAAACGCTACCCGGATGCAGACCAGGTGCCTGGCCTGCTGCTGTTGCGCTGGGATGCACCGCTCTTCTTTGCCAACGCCAATATCTTCCGGAAGATCGTCCGCGAGCAGGTGGCTGCGGCCAGTCCGCCGCCGACCTGGTTGATCGTCGCGGCCGAGCCGATCACCGATGTGGATGCCACTGCCGCAGATATGCTCGTGGATCTGGATGAAGAACTCAATGCCGCGGGCATTCATCTGATCTTTGCAGAACTTAAGGATCCGGTGCGCGATCTGATCGAACGTTACGGGTTGTATGACACAATCGATCGCAGGCACTTCTATCCGACATTGGATGTTGCCGTGGAAGCATTTGGCCAGGAGACGACGGATGCCTGAATCGAACCCAGTCATGAGAATCTCACTGAGGCGTTTGACGCCCATTAGCACAAACAGGAGACAGGCAAGCGGTGATGGACGCGAATAAGACGAATGGAGCAATGAAGGTAATCATCGTTGGCGGCGTGGCCGGGGGCGCGTCCTGTGCCGCGCGTTTGCGGCGCCTGGACGAACGGGCCGAGATTGTGATGGTCGAGCGCGGACCCTACGTTTCATACGCCAACTGCGGCTTGCCCTACTACGTGGGCGGCGTTATTCCCAGAGAGTCGAGCCTCCTGGTCGCGGATGAGCGAGTCTTCCGGGAACAATTTGCCATCGAGGTGCGAACCCGCTGTGAAGCAATCAAGATCTCTCCGCAGGAGAAGACGGTGGACCTGCGCAATGTCGTTAGCGGCGAAGTGACGGTCGAGTCCTACGACAAACTGGTTCTCTCACCAGGCGCAGCCCCAATCCGTCCGTCCATGCCCGGCATCGATCTGCCGGGCGTCTTCAAAGTGCGAACGGTGCCTGATGTCCGGGAAATTCGGGAGTGGCTGGAGGGTCATGATCCGTATTCTTCCGGCCTGCATACCTACACCGGTTATCAAACGGTGGTTCCGGCCAAACGCGCCGTCGTGGTTGGCGGCGGTTTTATCGGCATTGAGATTGCGGAGAACCTGACCCATCTCGGCCTGCAAGTAACGCTGCTACAGCGAGGGCCTCAAGTGCTCGCTCCCATGGATCCCGAGATGGCGCGCTATGTGGAACGACATCTGGAAAAGCATGGCGTCGAGCTTGCGCTCGACGACGGCGCCGTCGGCTTCCGGCGCGCAGCAGACGGCTCCCTGGAAGTACTCACCGCATCCGGCCGGCTCTTTCCGGCCGACATTGCCATCCTCGGGATCGGCGTGCGCCCGGAAAACTGGCTGGCCAAAGAGGCTGGGCTCGAGATCGGCGAACGTGGCGGCATTCGCGTGGATGCACAGATGCGCACCAGCGACCCCAATATCTTTGCCGTCGGCGATGCCATAGAGGTGAAGGATTTTATCAGCGACGAGTGGGCTCATCTACCGCTTGCAGGGCCGGCCAATCGTCAGGGCCGTATCGCAGCCGATGTGATTGCAGGGCGCGACGCCAGCTTCCGTGGCGTCCAGGGCACGTCGATCATCGGTCTCTTCGGGGCCGCAGCTGCCTGGACCGGCATCAGCGAAAAGACGCTCGTGCGTCTTGGTGAGACCGATTATGAGAAAGTTTATCTCTATCCGAATTCCCATGCCGGCTATTACCCCGGCGCCCACTACTCTGGCCATGAAGATCATCTTCCGTAAATCCGACGGGCGTTTGCTAGGGGCGCAGGCGGTGGGCCAGGACGGCGTCGACAAGCGTATCGACGCCTTTGCCATGGCCATCCAGTTCGGGGGCACGGTCTACGATCTGGAGGAATCCGAACTCTGTTATGCGCCCCAATTCGGCAGCGCCAAGTCGCCGATCAACTTTGCCGGTATGGCCGCAGCCGACACCCTGCGCGGCGACATGCCGTTGAGCCACTGGCCGGCGACTGAGAACGTGTTCTTGCTGGACGTGCGCCACCCGCAGGAACTGGCCGTAGAACATGCACCGGGCGCAATCAACATCCCTCTGCACGAATTACGCAGTCGCCTGGACGAGTTGCCGCTGGAGCGAGAGATCCACGTTATCTGTCGCTCCGGGCAGCGTGCCTATTATGCGACGCGGGTGCTCGTGCAGAATGGGTTCAACGCACAAACGGTCTCCGGCGGCATGCTGTCACGTTTATATCAATCCACTGATGGTTCAACAACATGAGCGGGGACTTGCCCACAGGCGTTATCGGGTTGTGCTTCAATCAGCAGCTTCCTCGGCCTGAGCATACCTTACAATTTGCCTCGTGGACTCAACGCGCTCTACAATCACGGTGGCCTGCACTATCCCCTTCCTTTTCAGTAATGGTCAGATCTACGCATTGGGTCTAAACGACACGAGGACAAATGATCAATCGAAGGGGTAAATGGCATGCTGCCGATTGAAGAATCATGGTACAGCGGCATGGGCGCCTGGTTCTTCACCCGGCTGGAAGATCCGGATGAGGCGGACGCACGTGAAATGTAGGAAACTGACTAAATCTACCCATGCCTGTGATTGTTCAACCGGGTTCGTAGAGGCTTCAAGAGCCATGGCGCACGACAACTATGACGTCATCGTGATCGGGGCGGGCCTCATGGGCAGTGCGGCCGCGCGCTACCTGTCTGAGTTGGGACTCCGGGTCGCCATCATTGGTCCGTCCGAACCAGCCGGTGAGGGCACGGAGCCTGCCGTCTATGCCAGCCACTATGATGAAGGCCGGCTGACGTGGCGGCTGGGCAAAAATGTGACATGGTCGCGCCTTGCCCAACGCGCCATCGCCCACTATCGATGGTTAGAGGAAGCGTCAGGCATCCAGTTCTATCGCCCTGTTGGCTTGCTCCAGGCGCAGCCCGGCGGGGCCACCAGTCCTGCATTGGCGATCGCTGCCGAAGAGGGGCTTGCCCATGCCCTCTATCCCCCGGGCGACTTGGGATGGCGGGCACACGCCGACCATCTTGATTTTCCCAACGATTATCATGTGCTCTATGAACCTGACCCAGCGGGTATGATCAATCCGCGGGCGATGGTATGCGCGCAGCTGGCGGTGGCGACGCAGCAGGGGGCAACGCTCGTCCGCGAGATCGCCATTCAGGTGGAGGAGACGGGTGACGAAGTCGTGGTCAAGAGTTCCTCGGGCCGTCATTCTGCGGGCGGAGAAGATCCTGGTTGCCGCGGGCGCATTCACCAATTTCGGCAGACTGCTGCCCCATCCGATTCCGTTACGCCTCAAGACGGAGACTATCATCCTCGGCGAAGTGAGCGAGGCAACGGCGGCCCGGATGGCCCACCTGCCCGTGGTGACCTATCAGATTGATGATCAGGAAATTGATGACATCTACATGACGCCGCCCGTGCGCTATCCGGATGAACGGTACTGCGTCAAGCTGGGGTGCAATACACGCACGGACGCATGGCCGGAGACTTTGGAGGCCGTGCAAGCATGGTTTCGCCACGGCGACAGCGACATCTGCAAGCCGGCCATGGCCAGTGCACTACAAGGGCTGTTGCCTGCGGTCGAGTTTCTGTCGATTACCAGCGCGCGCTGTATCGTCGCGTACACGCCCAGTGGACTACCAACTATCGATGCCGTCAGTGAACGCATCTACGTGGCTGCCGGCGGTAACGGATCGAGCGCCAAGTGCGCCGACACGATAGGCTGGCTGGCCGCCGGTTTGATCCATGACGGTCGTTGGCCGGCCGAAATCGAGCGGAAGCCCTTTCAAGCCCAGACGAGATAGAACGCGGATTGAGCGGATCTGCGCGGATTCTTATCCTAGTTGAATCCGTGCGATCCGCCGCATCCGCCCAATCCGCGTTCCATAAAAAGTCTCTAGACCAGCGTTGCGTCCAGCGTGATCTCTTCCACCGCGGCCAGCGCCTTGGAGACGGGGCAGCCGGCTTTGGCTTTGGCCGCGTAGTCGGCGAAGGCCTCGGCCTCTACGCCCGGCACGTCGGCCGTGCAGACCAGCTCGATCTTGGTAATGGTCGGACCGTCGCCAAGGTGGACGGTTGCCGTGGTCTCGACGCTGTTGGGCGTGAAGCCGTCGCCGCTGAGCAGGGCCGAGAGGAACATGGAGAAGCAGCCGGCATGGGCTGCGCCGATCAACTCTTCCGGGTTGGTGCCCTTACCGCTCTCAAAGCGAGAGGCGAACGTGAAGGGGCCTTCGAAATAACCGCTGCCCAGCTTCATCGTGCCGCTGCCGTCCTTCAGATTGCCTTCCCAGCGCGCTTCCGAACTGCGTACTGCCATGGGATTTCCTCCTCGTAGGAATTGTTTTGATTGTATGGAATGCGTGGTTGTTGCGCCACAATTGTGCCATAGACGATCTACATTGCATAGATGATTGGTTACTATTTGCACGCTGCCGGATGAAACGCTGCCTCGGCGGCATCGGCGCGTTCAGAGCTGTCTCGTCCGCGAGACTTCGCACGGATCCGTGCAACCATTGAGGATTGACAAGCGGAAGTTGTTAGGTGGGTGAGTCTTGTTGGACCCAAAAAAAGAGGAGCAGGGCAAAGACGATGGTGAATCCCATGATGACGCCCAAACCGGTAAGCAAGAGCAGCATGACGGAGCGATCGTTGAAGAAAGCCGTCACCAGCGCCAGCGCACCGATGAGGCTGAGCATGACCGGGACGAGAAAGAGATAGGCCAGGGGCGCGCTGCTTTGGGATCTTCTGGTCGCGGAGGCCAAACCAGTAGGAGAGCGCGCGCCAAGAAGCGAAGCGCCGCCGCCGATCGCAAGCCCAATCAGAAATGAGGTCCAGGCAGGAGTCATAAGCAACAAGATGGAAGATTTTGGCGAAATGTTCGTGCAGTGTAGATGAGAGCGTTAAATTCTGCAAGCAGGGCGAAAATTCTGTCAGGAAATCGCAAGAGGAGCAGAATGGGCTGCTGATCGACGCAGATCCGACGGATCAAGCCTAAAAAGTCAACGAGGTTCCCATCTTATGCGCGCAGAGGCTATTCTGACGGGTCCAGCGCCGCTTCCAAGCGTGAAATTAGCTCGTCGGCCAGGCCGGCCGGGTCAGCCTCGATTGTGCGCAGGTCGCCCAGGGCCTCGTTGAGGCGCGCGGAACGGCGGGCGGCGTTTTCCGGCAAGTCGGCCGCGACCAATCCAGCTTCATACGCGGCCTCGGCCCCCTCGACATCGCCGATGGCCGCGCGGACAATACCCAGGTTGAAGTGTTCGCGAGGATCGCTGGGATCCAGGTCGATGGCTTGACGGGAGACCGCCGCAGAAAGGTCGTAGTCGCCTGCGAGATAGGCCGTCCAGCCGAGACGCGAGAAGGCTGTGCGATAGGTTGGATCGAGGTCGATGGCTGCTTGACCTGCGGCAATGGCTTCGTCAAACCGCCGCAGCTCACGCAGCGCCAGGCTTGCATAGTGATAGACCGGCGCCTGCTCGATTCCGGCCGCCTGCGCACGATCGACGACACCGGCTGCTTCTTCCAAACGAACGTCGAGATCCCAGCGCTCACCCCAGCGGTAATAGGTTTCGGCCAGCTTAGCGTAAGCGTCTTCATCCTGGGGCTCCAGTGCTATGGCCCGCTCCATGGCCGCTGCCGCCAAGCCGTAGACGCCGTCATCCAAGTCGATCTGCGCAACCTCGTGTAGCACATCGTTCTCGCTGCCGTCGAAGAGACCCATGAGCAACGTCAGCACGGCCTCGCCCGACTGGATCTGGCTGAAATTGGGGCTGAGGATCAGGGCCGAACGCATCGATTGCCAGTTTCGATTCTCTTCTGGTGTCAGCTGGATGGCTTTTGTCCAGATGGGAATCGCGGCCTCGTAGTCGCCGTCATCGTTGGCCGCCCGGGCCATTTCCACCAGCGCTTCGCCGTCGTCCACCGCAACGTTGCGTTGGGCCAGCGACGTCTCCGCGATGGCAATCGCCAGGGCCGCACGAGACTGAAGATCGCGCCCGCTGGTGATCAACAGGTCGCTTATGGCTTGGGCATAGGTCGACTTCATGGCCGGAGGCGGCTGTGAAACGGCTTGGGTATTGGCCTGATCATAAAAGGCGTTAGCCTGATCGACCTCGCCATTGAGTAGGTGAGCCAACCCCAATGCATAAAGCACGCCCGGATCCTCCGGAGCAAGCGCCTGCGCCTGCTCAAAGTCGGCGATGGACGCTTCGGTGTTGCCCAAGCCCAGGTTGACGCGTCCCCGGGTGAGCCACAGATTGGCGTTATCCGGGGCGATCTCCAAGGCCTGTTCCACGGCGTCGAACGCGCGCTGGTAACGTGCCGCCCGTTCCAGTTCCGTTTGCGCTGGGCGCGCCCACTGCTCGTAAAGCGGCCCGGCCAACATAAGCGCCTCACGGTTTGCGGGATCAAGCGCCAGCGTCCGTGATATAGCGGCCGCAGCCAAAGCCGTCACGCCCCGATCGCGAGCAATCTCTTCTTGGGCAAAGGTCAAAAAGAACGCAGGATCATCGGCGCGTTGCGCTGCAGAGCCGATCAGAGAGATGGCCTGAACGGCCGGACTATCGACCTGCAGCTCATCGCGGAAGAGCTCGAAGAGTTTCTTGCGCGTGCCAAAATAGCCCTGGTCGAGGGCGATCACGCTTGCATAGTCGCGCGCGGCCAGCTGCCGTTGCAGCGTTGCCGCGGCCAGTCGTTCGCTATCCTTCAACAGTTGGGCATATTCGACGCGGATGTCGCCGAGGCGTTCAATCCATCCCGCACGCTCATCGAGCGCCGTGGCTTGCAGATAATCTGCAATGGCCAAACGCAGGTACTCGCCTCGGTCGTAGCCGGCGGCGTCGTCATCGCAATGGGCTAGAATGTAGTGCAGTTGCGCTCTGGTGCGATAGTAGGAGGCGCTGGTCTTGATCCAGCGTTCGTCAGCGCCGTCAGCCAATGTTTCCGCGGCAGGATTCGCCAGTGCGTCGTCGAAGGCATCGACCGCATTTTCAATCAAGGCGATGTACTCGGGCGCCTCGCCGGGACGTTCGAAGCCGGCAATACAATTACCTGGCGTAAGACGACTCTGTTCGTAGAGGGACCAGGCCAGACCATTGTAGGCAGCCAATACAGCTGGATCCGCCCTGATGCTCTGCTCGAATGCCGATTGGGCATTGACGAAGATGGCACTTCGTTCGTCGTCTGTCGCCGGCGAGTCCAGTCCGCGTAGCAGATAGGCCGTGCCTAGCTCGGCATAGGCGTCGGCCAGCGGCCTGGCTGGCGTGTCACCGGCCTGGCGACGCGCCAGCTGGGTCACGCGGGCGGCAAAGACTACTTCGGCTTCGTTGAGCAGCGTCTCGCGCTCGGTCTCGCTGACGCCGGCCAGGCTGACGAGCAGGGCCGCGCGCAGGTGTTCCAGCTCTGCTCGCTCGGCTGCGCCCAGGGTCGAATCATCCAGGCGTTCGTCATAAAACCTCCGTGCGTCGCGCCATGTCTCGCGTTTGTCCCCGGGGTCGGAAATGTCGAGCCCACCCTGGTGCAGCACCTGAGTCAGAAGCTCGCTGTCCGCTCTGGGGCGGACAAGTCCGCGCTCCTGCATCTCTTCATAGGTGTCCCTGGCCTCCTTGTGCTCCCGTAAATAGGCATGGGTGATGATCAGGAAGCGATAAGGTACGGCATCCTGTTTGATTTCGATTGAGCGCTCGAATGCCTCTTTGGTGCTTTGGAAACCGGCCATGACTTCATCGAGCGCCAACTGACGCCGGGCCAGTTCAGCCTCGGCTTGGGCGAGCCGCATCTCTGTGTTGCTCCGTTCAACCGGCAGCAGTTCGCGCGCATCGGCCTCGGTGATTTTGGGGTCCTGGCTCTTTTCTTCAATCCATACTTCAGGTTGATTGAGCATTTTGTTGAGCTCAATCCTCTCTTGCACGACGAGGCGTTGGGCCGCAGCAATGTCACTTCGTAGCGCCGGTCCAGCCTCCTCCACGGTCTGTTGCGTTTGCAGAAACTGCTCATACCCCGCGGCCTGATGATGGAAGCTACGTAGCTCCGTGAAAAGCGAAAAGAGGGCCGCCACCATGAGCGCAAGCGTACCTGCAATGAGTAGGAGGTTTAGCGAGCGTCTTCTTTGATCGGTGGGAGGCGCCCACTCGGCCACATTGCGTTCAAAGCGGAGATGATCATAGAGCACAAACGCGCCGGTGAAGAGCGTGATCACGCCGGCCAGAATGGCCGGACGTCCCATCTGAATCGTTGAGAGACTGATCAGAAATGCGATGAAGGCGACGGCCCAGAGCATGCCCAGATTCCAGCGCTCGCCGCGTGCATAAAGACGATAGCGCGCCGGCTGGATGATCAGCCAGTAGAGGAGGGGCAGGGCAATGCCGACCTCGATGATGTTCCAGAGATCGGCGTAAGTATAGTGAAGCACTGGCAGCGTATGCCGCAGCCACTCTTCGCCGATGAGGGCGGCGATCAGGAAGAGCACCTGGAGGACGATCGAGGCGAGAAAGACAAGCCCCCAGCCGCGGCAGAGGAAGTTGACGCTCAGATCCTTTTCGCCTGCCGGTGATTCCGCAAACCGAGCACGAATCGTCTCCTCGACGTTCTCATAGCCCTGGACCAGGCCATCAATTTCAATGCGGGCTTGGGCTGCCGGCAGCGCAATGGTCGAAAAAAGGTTGATCGGGTTTTGGCAGAAGCTGCGCGTCGAATAGACCGGCTGGTGCACTTCATCCCAAGCGATGGCCACGCTCCGCTCTTCAGAAACCTGACGAATGCTGGCTGCGTCGATTTCGACCCGCTCGGTGAAGTTTTCCTGGAGCGACCGGAGCGGAATGCGGCGCAGCAGATAGGCCCCGCCCCCTGCGTAGAGAAAAAGGAAGAGCAGAAAGGTCAGCGCGCTGATGAAGAAGATCACCCAGGGTGACGGCTCGATGTCGACTTCGGCGGCCAGGCGCACGCTCTGGTCTAGCGTGTACGTCATGCGTTCCAACTGCGAGGCGTCCAGCGTAAGTTTGGAGACCAGGTCGATCGTGGGCCGCAACTGGACGTTAATCAGTGAGAGCAGGCCAATCAACAAGGCGAACAGAATGATGGACGTACGCTGGTAGTAGAGGGAGAAGGGGTGGATGTAACGCGTGGCATAGACCTGGGTGGAGACGCCGGTACGGGCCGCCGTCGCAGCTATCGCGGCTGTTTCCGTCAGGTCGTCGCCGGCCAAGAGTGCGTCCAAACGATGCCCCATCTGGGTGACGCGTACCTCGTTGCCGGCCTGCTGCCAGGCGCTGAGCGCTCGGGCGTAGTGGATAGCCGCTGCCGACGACTCCTGGCGGGCTGCCGCGATGCTTCCCAGGCGGTTGTGACACTGGGCGATACGTTGCTGGTGGCTAACCTGCTGAAAGACATTCAGCGCCTCTTGCAGCAGAGGGTGTGCGGCTGCGGCGTTGCCCTGCGCCAGGTACGTCTCGGCCAGCTCTTGCTCTACCCGCGCATAAGCGAAGCTGCCAGGAACGTATTCATCCTGGAGTGGCTCCAGAAACGCTTTGGCCCGCCGAGGATCGTTGAGCACCCAGTGCAGGCGCCCCAGCGCCTCGCGCGTGCGGTTGACGCCGGCGCTGTCACCCAGCTCGGCGTACGCCGTCTCTGCCTGGCGTAACCACAGGATCGCATCGCTGAAGAGCCGGGCAATGACCCAATCGAGTCCCTGGCCGAGCCGCATGAGATTGGGCAGGGGCCAGAAGATGCCCAACTTGTTGATCAGATAGAGAATCAGCGGTAGACGCACGAGCAGCGCGCCCAAAGCCAACGCACCCGTTTGGCCCGTGTACTCGGGCATGAGGGGATCATATTCGCCCATGGCATCGGCAGCAATGCTCAGGTAGGCGCCCCCGATTTGGGACATGGTCTCGGCTACTTCATCGGTGGCATCCAGCGCCGTGAATTGGTCGAGCGCGCGCTGGAAACCGGCCAGCGCCTGCGTCCAATCTCCCTCTTCCACGAGCACGGCCGCTTGCCCCCGTTGCACCCGCGCCGCGAGGTCGGGCGGCAAGTCGGTCCGCTGCGCCAGTTCGTCAAACAGGACTGCCGCGGCACGCTCGTTGCCACGCAAGTGATGAAACCAGCCCTCGGCGTACTCGACGTAGGCAAAATATGCCGGGGGAATCTGCCCGCGTAATGTTTGCAGTACAAGAATATATTGACGGGCCGCTACCAGCTGGTGGGCATCTTCTGCGGCCTGGAAGTAGCGACCGAGCAGGGCTGCACCAGCAGCCGGATCTGCTAAAAAGGTATGGTAGAGTTGGGCCTGGCGCAAACGTTCCTTGAGAGCCGGGTCGCGGGGTGCGTCGATGGCCAGCCGGGCGGCGAAATGGTCAGCCAGATAGCTGTTGACGTCGCGGTAGGCCTCAGGCTCTGCGCGCCAAGCGGCGAGGAAGCGCTGCCTGGCATCGTCGCTCATGGTATAGAGGTCAGCGTCCCAGGGGTAGATAAAGGAGTAGGCATTGATGCGCTCCAATACCTCGCGATTACGACCATCTTCCTTCTGGCGCAGCACCGCGATGATCTCTTCGTCGAGCCAACGGGGCACGGCGCAGAGGGCGAGCATGCGATACATGGTCGGCCGCGACGCCTGCAGATCGGCCAGCAGCGAATCTAGCTGAGGGCCGGTTGCCCTGTCGCCTCCGTCGTCAACACTGTGGGCGGCGACACCGACCTGGGTCTCCAGGCGCTCCATTTGGCCCTGAATGCGCCGTGCAGTCGCAGGCGGGAGGTGTTCAACCGCTAGCGCTCTGGCCAATGCCTGTTCCGCGCTGTCCAGCTCGCCTTGCTTCAGAGCTTGCGTCGCTTTCGTCAAGATTGCTTCCGCTTGGGCTGCAGCGGCGACGCCCCGCCCGGCTATGGCCTCCTGGCGCAGGAAGCTCAAGGGGACGCTATGGATCGACCGCGTCAGGCCAGCGGCCTGGGCCGCGTCAATGGCCTCGACCAGTTCATCCCAACGTTGCGCAGCTGCCAGCTGATCGATGCGGATAAGCAGCGCTTCTTGCTCTGCGTTCATAGCAACCAACTGTCATCCGCCTCAGCTTCTTCGGCCGGCGGATATTTGAGCATGTACTGGTCGACCATGTTGGCCAGCATCTTGGGGTTATTGTTGGCGTCGACATCCAATACGAGCTGGATAAAGGTTTTGTGGGCTTCCAGAATCGAGAGGGCATTGCGTCGCTCGATGTACTCGCGTATGTGTTCCTCTTCAAAGCCGGGCAGACCGGTCTGGGCGATGGTCTCTGCCCAATCTTCGCTGAAGCCGGGGGCAGTACGCGCCGTGAGGATGACGATGACGCCGGTCAAGTGGTTGTCGCGGACGCGACGCAGCAGCTCCTCTTCGACCCAACGCCGCTCTTCCGGCTGGGCACGTTCGTAGCCGTCAAGCAGGAAGACGACGGGACGTTCAGCACTCTGGGCGGCGAGGCAGGCAAAGAAGGCATCGTTGATGCGGGCATTCTGCAGGGCCCGCACCTGGGCGTTGGTCGCAAAGGCCTCGTCATAATTGTCCCGTACCGCCGTGCGGATGGCGGCGCTTTTGTCATCCACCGTGATCGTGGAGTCGATCAGCGTGGCGTCGCGAATATTGATCTCTACGCTCTCGATTGTCATTTCAACATTGGGCCCGGCCGTGATCTCGTTGATGACCTGCGTGAGCTGATTGTAGTGGATCACGCCCAGGTCATCCCGCGCCTTACGTACGATTTTGAGCGTGTCGCGTCCGCCGCTGTCGCGAAAGTTGAATTGTGTGACGGGGATTGACTGCAGACTGCACTCGTGGCCCATGCGTTGCGCGAGCCAGGTTTTGCCCATGCCTTCGGGCGCGACCACCAGCATGATGCGCTTGCGCGTCTCGCCGGCGAGCATTTTTAGGAATCCCCGATACTGGCGTTCTCGATTGACAAAGTGTGTGACGTACTTGCTGGTTTCTTGCATAACGCTTGAGATGGGCGATCACGTTAGACGGGAGAATTCCCCTTGCGTGTAGAATGAACGGCTGGCAGCAGCAAATGTATCCGCTCCACCGGAATCGGATTTCGTATATTCGTTCAATCCCTCGGATTATTGTAAATCGGTTGGGGCCAGTTGTAAACCGGAAAAATTTCGTAGAGACGTTTTTGGCACTTGCATTAACGCAACCTTTACATGCTGCCTGCAGAGCTTTAACGCATCCGCGGTAAGCTACAGGCTTACCGCCTACCTCTAAAGGAAGAATGACATGATCCAACCAAAACTTTTAGCTACGAGCGTCGTTGCGCTCCTCATCTTTGCCCTCAGCGCCTGCGTTGTCCCCGTTCAGCCTGAGGACGGAGCCGGTGATGAACCAGACCTGTCCGGCACTGTGCCGCCTGCGGCGGCCCTTGGGCTCAACGTCTTGGGCACGTTCGACAGCGGTGAATTTGACGCTGAGGCCGCCGAAATCGTTGCCTTCGATCCGATCTCTGCGCGCGCCTTTATCGTCAATGGCGGAGCCAAGACGATCGATATCGTCGATCTTAGTGATCCAACCACACCGGAATTAGTTAGTCAGATCGACGTCACGGCCATTGGCGGCGCTGCCAACAGTGTCGCCGTCAGAGACGGACTGATTGCGGTTGCGATTGAAAATGAAGACAAGCAGGCCAATGGCTTCGTCGCCTTCTTCGATGCCGACGGCAGTGTCCTCGCCCAGGTTGAGGTGGGTGCGCTGCCCGATATGGTCACCTTTACGCCCGACGGCAGCAAGGTGTTGACCGCCAACGAGGGCGAACCCAGTGATGACTACACCAATGATCCCGAGGGCTCCATCGCCATCATCG
This sequence comes from uncultured Chloroflexia bacterium, assembly GCA_963749845.1. GTDB lineage: Bacteria > Chloroflexota > Anaerolineae > Caldilineales > Caldilineaceae > JAGRCP01. Next base: position 568,819 of record CAVVOJ010000001.1, read on the forward strand.
ACATCAGCGGCGGCATAGATGGCTTGACCCAAACGGCCGTGACCATTGCCGGTTTTAGCGCCTTCAATGATGCCGAACTGGACCCCAGCGTACGCATTTTTGGTCCCAACGCCACCGTGGCCCAGGATCTGGAACCGGAGTACATCGCGGTCGCGCCTGATTCGGCGACTGCCTATGTCACGCTGCAAGAGAACAACGCAGTGGCCGTCGTCGACTTGGCTGCTGGTGAGGTAACCAACGTTATCGGGTTGGGCTTTAAGGACCATAGCCAGCCGGGCAATCAACTCGACGCCAGCGATGAGGACGCCGGCGTGAACCTGGCCAACTGGCCAATTTTGGGCATGTACCAGCCTGATGCGATCGTCGCCTACGCGGTTGACGGCGATGTCTATCTGATCACGGCCAACGAAGGCGACGCCCGTGACTATGACGGCTACAGCGAGGAGGCCCGCGTGGAGGATTTGACGCTGGATCCGGACGCTTTCCCCGACGCAGAAATGCTCCAGGCGGCAGAGAATCTGGGCCGCTTGAAGACCACCGTCGCCAATGGCGATTCGGATGGCGATGGCGACTATGATGAGATCTATAGCTTTGGCGCACGCTCTTTCTCGATCTGGGACAGCGCGGGCAACCTGGTCTTTGACTCCGGCGATGAGCTTGCCCGCATCACGGCCGAACGCTTCCCCGCTGGCTTCAATTCTTCGGGCGAAAACGAGAGCTTTGACGGACGGAGCGATGACAAAGGCAGCGAACCCGAGGCCTTGGCCTTGGCCGAGATCGATGGGCGTACGATCGCTTTCCTCGGTCTGGAGCGCATCGGGGGCATCATGATCTACGACGTGACCGATCCGACGGCCCCGGTCTTTGTCGAGTATGTCAACCAGCGCGATTTTGCTGCGGCGACAGAAGCGGCCGGTGATCTGGCGCCGGAAGGTATCGCCTTTGTCCCGGTGGATGTCAGCCCCACTGGCGCGCCGCTGCTGATCGTGGCCAACGAGTTTAGCGGCACGACCACGATCTATGAGGTAGCGAGCGGCATGTAGTTTGTGTGATGCAGCGTGTTGAGGGGGGCAATCCGTTGCACCCTAGGCAAGCGAGGCGGCAAGTGGTCACCAGAGTGACCACTTGCCGCCTCGTCTTATTTGCGAGGTGTCGTACGCTCCGGATGAAAGCGCCAATAGGCGTAATACGTAACGCCTACGATCATGATAAGGAGGCTGATCCGTCCCAGCATGGCAAGAAGTTCAAGTAGCTGAGTGTTGGATGTGATGAGGTCCATTGTATAGGTTCGCTTCAAACAGTTGCGTCTCGTCACGCATGTCGATACCGGGTTCCCGCCCTCTTATAGGGACGCTGCCGGCGCGGGATCACAGTTCCAGAGAACCGCCGTGCGCACAGCGGGCGTCGGCATTGCGCCAATAACTCGTCTGATTTTGGCTGATTGAGATTGATGCGTCTGTGACGTGCGACACAGGTTCGCTGCATGTGCACCCACAACGCGTCGGTTGAACACGCGGGCAGTCTATTGCGAGGCTAGGAGGCTTTCTGGCTGTTGCGTTGCGCCTTTATCCGGGGGGCGCGTTCGTCAGGACGGCCAACATTGCGGAAGGGTCCACGATTCTCTACGGGAAAGAGTTCAGCGATATTGAGCATGATCATCTCGCCCATCGTATCCATTTGCTGGCGACGCTCTGGACGCCCCATGCTCTTGTCGATGACCAACGGGCCAAACGGACGTCCGATGCGTACGGTCACAGACGTCCGTCGCCCGCGCATGAGGTTATTGAGAATTTGTTCGGTGCCGATCAGCGCCACGGGTAGGATGGGCACGCCGCTCTGGACGGCCAAAAATGCTGTCCCGGGCTGAGCATGGGTCAGTTGTGCATCCAGCCGTGAGTTGTGGCTGTAGTCGTTGGTTACGCTTTCCTCAATCAGCTCGCCCCGGGCACGCTGCGCCGCGCGACGTGGATCAATGCCGCCTTCGGGGAAGATGGCGATGGATTGACCCGAATCCAGCATATCCAATGCCATGCGTAGCGCCTTGCGATCAACGCCGCCGCGCCAGATGGGAATGCCCTGGAACGCGGCCATGAAGAGGCGCACGAACCAGAAGCGCTGCGATTCAGTCGCGATCATAAAGACGGGGCGGAAGGGCAGGTAGAGCGTGATCAAGGCGGCATCAAACCAGCTGAAGTGATTGGAGATGACGATCAGCGGGCGATCGGTGGGCACGTTATACTCGCCCAGCACATTGACGTGCAGAATCACGCGACTGATCATCCGCCCAATCGCCAGCAGCGCCCAACCCAGGATAGAGTGATACACTCGCTTGAACCGAATCATGCCGGCAGATGTCCTCGCGCAGCCTTAACGTCCACAACTCTGTCTGATTTCCCGTCGTCGCGCATACCGAGCAATTTCGCCGCCTGGCTGCAACGGACCGTAGGCCTACAATTAGTGAGCAATTGTATCACAGAATCGCCCAATCTTCGGCAAGAATATCACCTATTTGTTATGATTCTGTTTACGATGTTGACCGTGGTCTTGGAGAGTGGATCGTACCAGCGTGACATAGATCGAAGTTGCCCCACCACCCTTCCGGCCTTATGGCCAAGGTGTGGCGACAAGGCCTGTGTGCAGATTGGCGACAACGTCCCAGATATCGTGCCCCGTTAGGTCTCTTACAGCAGGACCGCCCTCAAATTCGGTCAAACAGGCTTCTGCTTCTCTACGAATATCTGCTTCGGTGGCTGGGTGCTGAGCAGTGTAGCGCCACAGCATCGTCGCCTTGTCCGGCTGATCAATCTCGTTGCGGATAAGGAGTTGGGCCACGCTGCAGAGGATCTGCAGCGCGAGCGGCGTGGCGCCGCTCCGGCTTGCGAAAAGCAGGGCTTCTCCGAACAGGATGCCGGCCTCTTCCAGTTGATCCTGCGCCACTCTCATTCTCCCAAGCAGAGCCAAAGCCATTGCGTGATCGAACAGGTTGCCCAACGTTTGCGCCATATCCAAGCTGTGCAGCAGCAGCGCCTCGGCACGCTCTGAAGCACCTATCGCCATCTCGGCCGCGGCCAGTGAGTTGAGTGTCTGTGGCAAATGCGCGTGAATGGCCTCGTTTTGGTAGAAACGTTGGGCCCGTTTGTGGAAATCAATCGCAACATCCGGCCGGCCACGAACCTGCTCTAACATGCCCCAGCCATTGTGGTAACGTGCGAGCGTATCTGCCAATCCAGACTGCTCGCAAAGCGTCGCGCCCTCAGTTAGGTAGACTTCCGCTTCGTCGTACTTGCCAAGCATCCGGTATAGCTTTGCCAGATCCAAGAGCGAATACGCGATGCCGACAACATCCTGAAAACGACGACGAATCTTAAGTGCTGCTCGAATTACCTCTTCCGCCTTGGCGTAATTGCCCATGGCGTAGGCTGCCCGTCCCAGGTTGTTCAGCGAATAGGCAAGTTTGATCTGATCGCCTACCTTCTCAAACGCATCAATGCTTGACTCAAAATTGGCCTCTGCCCGCCGGTAATCGCCCTGGAATTCGTCTACATGGGCCCGCTCACTGAGTACAATCCCCAACGCCCAGTCATTTGCATGCTCGGTCGCGACCTTCATTGCTTCATTAAACAGGTGTTCAGCCGTTTCGAGCCGCCCCAAATAGTATTGTGCCAACGCTACTTGACTGAAGATATTGGATAGGTGCACGGGATGAAGAATCGGATCCGCTAGCAGCAGTTGAATGTCGTCCCAACTCTGTTGATCAACGACGCCGATACGACGACGGAGTAGACCTTCGTACATGGAAAGGGCGCCCCGTAGACCCAATCGGATCTCCTCTGAACCCGACTTCGACAGAATCGACTGCCTCGCTTGATGAAAGATTTCTGCACCTGCCTGACAACGGCCGCTTCGATCGCAATACTCGTGCAAGCTGTCCATCATTCGATACAGCCCATCGCCATCACCATTTTCAACAAACCAGCGCCACGCAAGCAATATGTTTTCGAAGTCATCTTCAATCAGCCTGCCTGCCTTGAGCTGGGCGTCGGTATACAGATCCGGATTCAGCCATTCCAGTAACGCTGCAAAATAGTCAGCATGTGCGGCGCGTGTCTGGATCTTACGCTCAGCCATGGCGGCCAATTCGGTCTGTCCAAATTGGCGCAGTAGTTCGTGAATCATATAGCGGCCACTGCTATTCCGTGTCAGGAGAGACTGATCGATTAGCGACAGCAGGGTGATCGGTGTGGCGCCGGTCACGGCCTTTGCCGCATCGAATGTGATGCCGTTGCGGAAGATCGACAGGCCGCTAAAGATTTGCCGCTCAGCTGGCGAAAGTTGGGCCCAGGTGGATTGAAAAACCGCGCGGATACTGCGATGGCGGTCCGGTAGGTCGAGTTGTCCGGTAGCGAGGAAATCGATGCTGCGTTCGACTTCGGATGCAATCTCCGTCGCCTTCATGACCCGTATCCAGTTGGCTGCCAACTCCAAGCCGAGAGGCATCCCATCGACCAGGTGGCAGATGCGGGTGACAGCGGTTTCATTCCCGGCCAGCTCAAATTCCGCCCGTACCCGCTGGGCACGTTGGACAAATAGCTGTGCTGCCGCTCCATCTGCGATCGCCTCGTCATTTGGTATCGGCAGTCCATGGAGGTCAATGGCCCATTCATGCCGAATGGTTAACCGTTCACGGGAGCTGATCAGCAGTTTGACGCCGGGGGCGGCAACCAGGATGCGTTCAATCAAGTCGGCTTCTGCCCGGAGTTGTTCAAAATTGTCCAGCACGATCAGCATCCGTCGATCACCCAGCTGATTAAGCAGCGTCTGCTCTGGTTCTGAACTGTAGGAGGTGGAGAATCCAATCGTATCTGCAATTGCCACGACGAGCATGGTGCGCTCGTATACGGATGCCAGGGAGACAAAGTAGATGCCGTCCGAGAATTGATCGTTGGCGCGCTGGGCTTCGGCAGCCGCCAGGCTCAGCCGCGTTTTGCCAATGCCGCCCGGCCCGAGAATCGTCACCAGCCGTTTGTCCGGGTCGGTCAGCTGGCCATTTAGCTCGTTAAGTTCCGCTTCGCGACCGATAAATGAGGTTGGTTGTGGGGGGAGATTGTGGGGAATTGGTGAGGGTGCAGCGAGTTGTCCAACCGGTCCATCGGGCACAGCAACGACGTCCACCCATTGCCCGCGCCCCATCTTGATGAATTTGTCCCGGTCTGCGTCGGCGATGGCCAGATGATCGGCCAGAACTCCGGCCATGTCGCGTGACGGACGCCGCTCATCGCGCTCGATCTTTTTAACCGTGATCAAGGCGCATCCCACCCGCTCTGCAAGCATTGTCTGCGTCAAGTCCAGTGCTTTGCGCTGACGCCGCACCCAGTACCCGAACGAGGTGATCTGTTCCACGTGCGCTCCTTTTATTCCCTCCTATCAGTATAGGGCAAAGTGCCAGTGATCTCAAACGAGTTTTCTTGTCTTGGAAAAGCTGGCTGTTGGCGATACAAAGCATGCAAATGGAGTGATCCCAGCTAGGTTTTGTGGCTGTATCTATTTCTGTATCCCTGCCTGCGCAGCGCGTGTATACAAAAGGCCTACCCACCGTGCGGCAGCCCATGCTTTACTGATCGTGTGGAACCAATGTCCGTAAAGTCTTGTCTTCAATCACCGAAAGGAATCGACCGTGCCAAAGTATGTCATCGAACGTGAAATCCCTGGAATTGGCAACCTCTCTGCTCAGGAAGCTGTCGGCATTGCCCAACAATCGTGCAGCGTGTTGGAAGAAATGGGACCGCAGATTCAATGGCTTCACAGCTATGTGGTGGAGAATAAGACGTACTGTATCTATATTGCCCCTTCTGAAGAGAAGGTCCGCCAGCACGCCGAGACTGCCGGCTTCCCTGCCAACAGTATCAGCGAGGTCAAGGGGATCATTGACCCGGTCACAGCGGAAGGGTGAGCTTGGGCGCGAACTTGTCTTGATGGCGCATGATATACCGCGTCTGTTACTGCCAACGGTTGTATTTTGTGTTTCCATCTAGCTCGAGCGGGTGGTCAACTCTTCCAGCGGTGGCATCATATCCGAGTCGACCATAGGCGCTGGCGAAGCGACGGCATCCATTTTGGGGCAAGAGCTCAGTCACAACAGACCCACAGGAGCGGCGCATCAAGCGCCGCTCCTGTGGGTCTGTTGTGACTGTAATCCAGCCTTCAGCCAAACCCCTACGGTCGCTAGTCTCTATCTTTCCATTCAAGCTCTCCCTGCTCCGTCTTCCCCCAGAGCTGTTTCCCATCGCTCCAGAGATGCACGCGGCCGTGCCGGTCGGTGCGCAAGACAGAAATACCGGCCAGATTGGCCAGCACGTCCGCATGAGGATGGCCGTAATCGTTCTCCGCGCCGACCTGAATCACGGCCAGCGTCGGCGCCACCGCCGCCACGAAGTCTGCGCCGGAAGCGCTCTGGCTGCCGTGATGTCCCACCTTGAGCACGGTCGATGCGATTGGCGCGCCAGCACGCAGCCAAGCACTTTCACTAGGCAGGCCGGCGTCGCCAGTGAGCAGTACGCTGAAGTCACCGTAGACAAGCTTGACCACGAGCACCCAGAGCGCCACGCCGTCGCCCAGGTCGACCCAGCCGCCCGCTGCCTGTTGGGTCAACGCTGCGCCGCCCCGGGCCATGCCATCGCGCCAGCCATCGGCCGCACCATCGGCCTGGGTGACGGGCGTCTCCAGGGCATGGATAACGCGAAATCGCGCCGGCGTCTGCGCCTGTGCGGCCATGTGATCCGCATCCGGGTGGGTGAGCAGTAGCAGGTCGAGCGAGCGATCCCAGAAGGGCATGACCGCGCCCAGCTCGGCCAGCAGGCGCTCGGGCTCGGCGCCGCCGTCGATGAGGGCCTGTCGTCCCGAGGGCGTGGTGATGAGGATGCCGTCGCCCTGGCCGATGTCGAGGAAGTGAACGTGGAGGCGACCGTCGGGCTGGGTGAGGGCCATGCGCCAGAGCAGCAGCGCGATCACGGCCAGGGCGGCGGCTAGCGTCGGCCCGACGGCGTGCAGGATGCGGCCGGTCTGGAGCGCGTCCAGTGCCGCGCGTGCGCCGGTGGCAAGGCGCTGGCGCCAGTGCAGGCTGAAGATGACGCCATAGGTGACGAGGAGCGCGCCCAAACCGTAGGAGGCCATGGTGAGGCTGGCGCCGGGCAGGGTCGCAGTCCAGCGCACCATGGCCACTGTCCAGACGAGGCTGAGCCAGGGGATCCAGAGCAGGGCCTGGGCCAGCCAGCTCAGCCCCACCACACCCACGACCAGCGCGCCGCTGCCCCAGAGCATGAACAAAGGATCTTTGTACAGGTGGATTTCTGATGGGGTTGTAGAAGGGCAAAAATAACACTCTACCAGAGAGGAAAGGGTGGTTAGAGGATCTCTATGCGCACGACTGCACGGGGCTCAATATAGACCAGGAAGCTCTGACGCAGGATGCGATTGGCGCGTAGCGTGGGCATTTCCTCCAGCACTAGCCGCCAGTTCTGCACCAACCACTTTAGGCGGTCCAGGCGTTGACCAGGCGTTTCAATTTCCCCGACGCTGTCCAGCACACTGTCCAGCCGACTGTTGAGTTCCTTCAGACGCTTGTCAAGCGGCTGGATGCGTTCCGCTAACTCATCGAAGGAGATGATGCCCTTCTGACCGAAGTTCAGCAGATTGTTCCGCTCCTGCTCCACTTTCTGGATGGCCTGCTTGATTTGCTCGATCCGCTGCTGCGCAGGCTGCACGGTAGGTGTTGCGCGTTTTGCGAGATAATTTTGCAGGACTTGATCATCGCAGAGCGTCTCAACAATTCCAGTAATTCACGATTTGACGTGAATGGAAGATGGTGACGTTTCAAGAAGTCCTGTTTGGTGGTTGAATGGAGTCGCCAAAACACCCATCAACTAGCCAAACAGGACATGACCATGATACCGCAATCAGAACTGACGGCCCAGGATATTCGAGAGACGATGCAAGCAGTGAGCCAAGAGCACTTGCCGCTGGAAGCGAATGGCTACGTCTGCACCAGTGCTATGCTCTATGACGTGCTCATGAAGGCCGCCAGTGAGAACATCAGCATCGATGCAGCCTGTCGCGATCTGGAGCAGAGTGCCAGCGGCAACCGGATCCGAGAAGTGCTGAATGAGCAGTTGAGCATAGGGCAGCTAGATCAGTACGAGAAGCAGATCAATGAAGCATTGGCCTCTCGCCTGCCGCAGCAATTGCAGTCAGGCAGCGTCGAAGCGGCAATCGACGAACATGATGAGCCCTTCTACGGCAAGACGTCTGAGTTGAGAGCGTATGCCTGTCGCAGTAAGCCGAAAGCAGGAACCGGGCGCTTCTTCCGCATCATCAGTCTCTATGTCATCTACCGGCAGATGCGTCTGACCTTGGCCGTTGCTTTCGTAAGACCAGAAGAGCAGACCGTCGCCATTGTTCAGCGTCTTCTCCAGTGTGCAGAGCGCCTTCAGGTCAGAATCAACGTGCTCTACATGGATCGCGGCTTTTGCTCGGGAGCGGTCGTTTGCTACCTCAAGGAGGTCAAGCAACGGGCCATTCTCGCCTGCACCATCCGCGGTAAGACAGGCGGGACTCGCCAACTCTGTCGCGGACGCAAGAGCTATCAAACTCGCTACACGTTCACCGACGAAACCGTCGTCGACATGGCGGTCGTGGCCACGCTTGTTCCCAACAAGGAGAAGAGACGACGTCGTAAATGGTTGCTCTTCGTGCTCATCGGCATCGACTGGAAGCCCAAGACGATCTATCGACGCTATCGTTTCCGCTTTGGCATCGAGACTTCCTATCGCATCTTGCGACGAGTGCGAGTCAAAACGACCTCACGCAATCCGGCGTTGCGCTTCTTCCTGCTCGGTTTTGCGCTGCTCTTGGTTAATATCTGGGCCTTTCTGCGTTGGTTCGTCGCTCGTATCCCGGGCCCTGGTCCGCATCGTCTCGACCCGACTCTTTTCCAGTTCCAGGCCTTCGTTTCGATGCTCAGACGATCTATTGAACATCTCTACGGGGCCGTCATGGTCATTCCAATGCCGGCACTACGAACGAAATCGTGAATTACTGAATTTGGAATTCCTGCAAAAATTGAAAATTGCCCCACCCCGTCACCGCCCCACACGCCGCCCCTCAATGCATATCCTGGCCTGCGTCACGTGGATCACCCAGAAGTAGCGCCCAAAACGCAACTCAGAAAGCGCGTCCTCAATGGCCGTCTCTTTGAGCCTAGCAGGATGATGCTCTCCCTGGCCCGTCTGCTTGATGAATCGTACGAAGCCTTAAGTTCCTCTGGCTGCTGCCCCTGACGATGAGATAGACGGCTGGTCGACTATTGGTGTAGGAAACGAAGAAGCGGAGCACGACAGGTTTACCCCTGTTATGCTTCGCTCTGTGTTGATAGCCTGAATGCGGCGGGTCCGATTGCGGTTATGCGAGTAGCGGCTGTCCGTCAGCGATCAGGCTGACGGACAGAGTTGCTGATTGTTGACCGGGTGTTGAGACAAATTGTGCAGAATGTTAAGTTTGACGTGTCAGCAGCTAATTGACCCCATTATCCACCGCCATCCAGGCGGTACCGTCGTAATGGAGGATTGTCTTCCCCGTCCCGACTGCGAACACGTCGCTGCCCGAACTCCCCCAGACGGACTGCAAGTCACTGATCGAGTTGCTTGGCATGGCAGACCAGGCGGAGCCATTGTAGTGCAGGATCGTGCCGTGAGCGCCGACGGCAAAGACATCGTTGGCGGAACTGCCCCAGACCCAGATCATCTCCTGCGAAGTATCGATCTGCATCGGCGACCAAGTTGAACCGTCGTAATGCAAGATTGTGCCTGACTCGCCAGCGGCGAATACGTCGTTGCCCGAACTGCCCCAAACGCCGAAGAGAAAGGCGTACGAACCCCTGTCCATGGGCGACCAAGACTGGCCATCGTAGTGCAACACGGTCCCCGACATGCCGACAGCGAACACATCACTGCCCGAACTGCCCCAAACTGCGATCAAATGGCTACGCGTGCCGCTGTCCATGGGCGACCAAGACTGGCCATCGTAGTGCAACACGGTCCCCGACAGGCCGACGGCAAACACGTCACTGCTCGAACTGCCCCACACCCCGATCAGGTGGTCATGTGTGCCGCTGTCCATGGGCGACCAGGCGTTGCCGTCGTAATGGAGGAGTGTGCCCGAGAATCCGACAGCAAAGACGTCCTTTCCCGAACTGCCCCAGAGGCAAGCAAGCTCCTGTACCGTGGTGCTGCCCATTGGCGACCAAGAGCTGCCGTCGTAGTGCAAAATGCGCCCACCGACGCCCGCAGCAAAGATATCGGTGCCCGAACTACCCCACACAGTATCCAATTGGTTGGCCATCGAACCAGACTCGGGCAGCGGTGTAACTGGAGGTGCCTCGGTTGGGCTCGAAGAGACAGGCTCCGTCTGTACGTACGTGGTAGACGATTCGTACTTGACGCCAGGGAAGTTAACATTGACCGGTAGCAATGCATTGGCGGCCTCGGAATCACCCTTCAACTTGGCCAGAAGAAAGGCTGTCATGAGATGCTCAACAGAATCAGAATACTTATACCAGGCAAGATCATGATCTGCACCATCCAATATAGCCAGAGCCTTGTCGGTGCTGCCGAGGTGCTCATAAATTGGGTATGCACAGAGTTCAGGCAGGTTGGTGGAGTCCTCCGACCCGGCAATGATGAGCGTAGGCACCTTGACGGAGGAAACACCCCGATAGTCGGCACCCCAAATGTCGCCATCTGGCGCTAGTGCGATCACAGCATCCACCCGGGGATCGTTCGTCGGTGGCCACAGGCCCGTCGGCGCCGATGACAGACCCAACATGGCAGCGATTTCCTGCTGGTGGGGCACGAACTGCGGACAGTTGCTTTCGGGAAGTTGGGCAACAAGGTCAGAATTGGCACACCAGCTTAGGTCCATCTGTGCACCGCCTCCTTCGAGGGCGGTCCAACCACCAGATGACCCCCCGGTGACGGCAATTCTGTCCATGTCAATTACGCCGGCAAGTTTGCCGCCGGGTGCGCTCAGTTCGTCGGCGTAGTCGATGAGGCGTTGCAGATCGAGGGGTCGGGTAGCAGCTCCAGCCCAGAATTCCTCATCTGTTTCGCCGCGCGGCGTCCAGGTCATGCCCACAAAGCCATGGGAGGCAATATCACGGAGTAGGAATACGACATCATAGCCCGATGATGCCAGGCCAACCGAAAAGATGACCAAGGGATAGGGGCCATGCGAGGTGTCGGGTGCTGAATCCACCTCAGGATAGACAACAGCGATGTCAATCTTCTCGCTGGCGGCCATCATGGTGGAATATAACACTCCGACATTGAGCTGGCCACGCTTGGGATACAGGGGTATTGCGGATCTTACTGCGGTGGCAGCGGGGTGTGCCGGTGCGGAAGTGGGTGGCGCGGGAAGAGTTTCCGTAGGTGCAACGGCCGTACGGGTAGCAGCAACTGGCTGCGCCGGCAACGATGACGGCAACGCAATGGGGGTGCAAGCAGCTAGGACAAGACAGAACAAGGCAAGGAAAATCTTTGTACGGAACATATTGCCTCCTAGTGACACGTGAACGAAATCGCAACAAGCCAGTAGAACGATAACGCCTGTCATGAGCGATTGACTAAGGTGACGATCAGGCTTTGGTCGATTTGGATCTCACCTTAGTCAATCGCTCTTTTCATGCCGGTTTTGGCGAAGGTATTGTGTTTAGTATTTCATGGGGCCATCTACTAGATGGTTACAAATTGGCCACAAAATGGAGCTAGCCTAATGTGATGCTACCTTGAAAAGGCAAGTTTCGATCCACGGTGCCGGTCACTGGTTTATGGATCCGTAATCGAGGCGATCGCCGAAATCAGTGACTGGAACAAAGGGGAAAGCCCTGTTTTCAATGCGGTACCAATTTAGAATGTCGGCTGCCGAACTTGGCCTTTGCTGAAAAACTAGTACGGCGCGGCGCAAATCGGTTGATGGCTTCATAATGGCGACATCAATCGTTTTCACTGGCGCTGCGACTGAAGTCACCACGACGAACTCTCGCTTCATTTACGCCGCATCTTTTTCGTCAGGCATCATTGGGGCGGCATAATCGTGATAGAGTGTTCAGTGGTTCCTGCGGAGACTAAATGCGACTACTGCAAACAAGCTTGTAGGACTGGCCATGCAAGATTCTGAGTTGTGCGGCGGGCAACCGCTTACTACCGTAGCAGTGTCCCTGTTCGCACCGTCGCTGGTTGTCATAAGTTCGGGATAGCGTTGGAAAAATGCCGGTGCAATGGAGTTGCGCTGTCTGGTTTGTACGGTAACCAGGCCTGCCACCTTAACCGTGAAGAGACCAGGGGCTGGCTGACGATTGGTGCAGGAAACGAAAGAGCGGGGCACAACAGGAGTGAACCTGTCGTGCCCCGCTTTTTGTTGACAGCCTGACTGCGACTGGTCCGATTGCGGTTATACGATTGACTGCTGCCCCGGCGTTGGTCAGGTTAGCGGACAGAATTGCGGAGTTCTGGTTGGGTCACGCCGCCAATTGTGCGGATTGTCGAATTTGGGGGCAGCAATATGCAGGCGTAAATCTGACGGTCATCAACCCGTCTGCATATTGCTGCCACTTCTGGCGGCTTGCCGGGATGATGTCATTCATTGGCACAATGGCGTCACGAGTGATTCTGTAACCAGTCGGTAGCTTGAACCGGTAATCACTCTTCCTGCATGAGATACTGGTTTAGCTCCTCGGCGATGGTATGGCGTAGCTTGCTGGTAGTTCTCTGGATTTCGTCAGTTCTTGATTTCTCCAACTCTGATTCCGACTGCCAGTCGTCAGCAGATTCCATAACATCGCGCAGCAATTCCTGCAACACGAAGTAAGCCTTGCGAGTTGGGGTATCTAGCGAAAGCTGAAGCATGTAGAGTCCGCCAGCCTCTTGGAAGTACCAATACCGCATCGCGGCTGACAACGAGTTGACGACCTCGTAGGTGACCGGTTCCGGGCGCGAATAGAGGGCAAGCGGTTCCATCAACGCCCACAATTTCTCATAGGAGCGAACGATTCGGAGTCGAAACATCTCACGCGTTGTTAGACCGGCATAGATGTTCTTGTCGCGGCCGACAAAATCCCCTTCATTTATGCTGACGTCGTTTTCGATTGCAGCACCACCACCCGTGTCTATTTTGCCATCTGCCATATCCAATCCTCCAGAACGACGATAATTAATTGAAGCGTGACAATTGTCTACTGCTCCAGCATTCCTGTACGGTTGTCTAGCGTCATCCAGACCAGCTGACTGAAACTCAGATCAGCTGGGAGGGGGAATCATTTCGTTCCTTGAAATCGGCTAACCGCCAATAAGCGTGGGAAATAGAGGGGAAAACAAAATCAGCTTCAGTGTACCACCGTCCGTCAAGATTGAGCGCGAATTCACGAGCGGAACTTTAGCGTTCCACCCGCCCCACTCGCCGCCCCTCAATGCTCATCCTGGAAGGCGTCACGTGGATCACCCTGAAGTAGCGCCCGAAGCGCAGCCCATCCAGCGCATCCTCAATGGCAGTCTCTTTGAGCCTGGCAGGATGGTGCTCTCCCTGGCCCGTCTGCTTGATGGACAGTCCGCAGACTATGACAACCTTTGGCAGAGGCACTGACGCTGAGATATGCAGATGGCTGACAAGCGGCTCGGAAACGAAAAAGCGGAGCGCAACAGGAGTGAACCTGTCGTGCTCCGATCTGTGTTGACAGCCTGAATGCGGCTGATCCGATTGCGGTTGTGCGATTGATGTCAGTCCGACGTCAATGGTTCGTGAAGCTTAATCTTCATGTCGGCTGAGCAGACTTCGGGAAGTTATCCGTCGCGTCACTGTCGGTTCTAAGCGCCCAACCGGTCCATAGCGCGCCTAGCAGATCAACCACCCCAAATGCAATCAGAAGAGGATCGGCCAATCCGAAGAGGACAAGGCCTGTAAAGAAGATGATAACGGACAACCGACCATGCACGCTCAGACGAAAGAAATCAGTTATCTCAATACGCGCTGACTGAACGCAATAGTAGGCCAAAATCAACAGCAGAACACCGACAATTCGGATCCATGGCTCAGTCGTACCAGGCAAACCCAATAGGCCAAGGAACAAATTGGGAATAACAAGTAACGTGAGGCCTAGCACCACGAGATAGATTCCGAAGACCAAAACACTTACTGCTGCCTTGCTCATCTCATTTTCCCTTCAATATGAGGCTGACATCAGTCAACGGGCCTCATCCAACTCTCAAGCTTGAACACACCAGCATTGGCATCATGGTATCCCCTAGCATTATGATTTGGGGCCGTACCGGCTAACACTGCTACATTCCTTGGCACTCCTAACTGGGTCCAATATCTCCTTAAGGTACCGACTCTGGTTGATTCAGAGTCGGCATTCTTCTCCAGAATGACTACATGCCAACCTAACCTACTGTATCGATCGCGACAAATTGTCCACAAAGCCCAGGCTGTCGATCGCACTCGCTGCGGGAACTCACTTCCGGGAAGAAGCGGGTCTACGTGAGGCGGTCGGATAGGTTGTTGTGTGGGGTTAGGTTGAAGGCTGCGGAGAGCTGATCTTACGGAGACGTGTTGTGGTCAGTAGACGACGAAGATCGTACACATCAGGAGGGGGATCGACTCCGGTCGATTTCGCGTATACCGGCCCTTTCGAGATGGCACTGGCCTAGCGATCACAATTACCACTCCACGCTTCCCACACGCCGCCCCTCAATGCTCATCCTAGCTGACGTCACGTGGATCACCCAGAAGTAGCGCCCGAAACGCAGCCCGGCCAACGCATCCTCAATGGCCGTCTCTTTGAGCCTAGCAGGGTGGTGCTCTCCCTGGCCCGTCTGCTTGATGGTCCAGTCGAGGCCGGTCGGTCGATTAGTCACGACGGCGAAGTAGCGACCCGGAGGCAGGTGATACAAACGGCGCGCCAGCTTGCGATACTCCTGGTCTACGTTGAGCGTTGTCGTCATGTGTTCACCCGCTGAATTGGGACATGGGAAGATTTGCTGCAACGGGGGTCAATTGCATGGTATAATCTTGACGTAGCATGGGTTGTGTCCGGGAGACAAAGATGATTCAGGTTGACCTTCAGAATGCAGAGAAACGCTTCCGCGAGCTCATCGAACTGGCTGCCCGTGGTGGGGAAGTGATAATGTCGGAGGACAGCGAGCCGCTGGTCAGACTGGCCTCTGCCGTCAAGCCTAAATTCCAACGCCAGTTCGGCAGCGCCAAAGGGCTTATCGTCATGGCGGAGGACTTTGACGAACCCCTAGAAGATATGAGTGAGTATATGAACTCTGCTCCCGGCCTCTCCCTCTAGTCCCCTATCCACGTTCAATCACATCCCGCAAGTCGTCCAGCAGGTAGGGGCGCACGTGGTCCAGCGCCTGCTCGTCCGTGCGCCATCTGCCCAGGTGGATTCCCGCCTGCATCTGCTCGCTGCCCACATACTCGCCGCCCGGTCGCTCGTTGCGCGCCGTCACGCTGATACGCCCCCTGCCCACCATCATTTCTACCTCCCACTCTCGGCCATAGCGCCCTGTGCGCTCGTACTGCTGGTCCGCCAGCGGCGGCGGATAGACGCCCATGAAGCGCACGATGCGCCAGCCTGCTCGACTGAACGCAGGACGCAGCAGGTCGGGATTCTGCAAGCGGCGCATGGTGCGACGCAGGTGGGGCAAACCCGTAACGGTCATGTTGATTTCGCTCATAGTTCTCCTCACAGAACGGGCACGGCTCGGCAGCGACAGCGATTGTGGGCAGGCAGGCTGATGGCTCGTCCACCATAGCGACCGGCACGCCCCACGCCGCCCGGATGGACGAATGGCTGGCCTACTGACGCAACTTGGCCCCTCGCTTCCTGCGTCCGCTTGCTGACGGGCTGTGCGCCTTGCTCCGTCCACGTCAAGCCACCCAAGGGCGCGCAAATGCGACACACCCGGTCATCGTTGGCCGTCAAGAATTGCCACTCGATGATGCCTGCATCCCGATACGCCAACTCGCTGGCCTTGGCGAAGCCTCTGGTGATTTCGGTCGTGGCGATGTTGTCCGCCCGCTGACGGCTGAACCAGTAGGCCAACCCCAGGCGTAGCGCGTTGATGTCCTGCTCACCGGCATGGAACTTGGCAAGCTGTTCTTGGGCCGCGCGCTCCGTGTTGGCGACAAGCAGGGGCGTCAACTCGGCGTTCCACTGCTTGCGCCAGTTGTCGGCAGCGGCGTCTACGTGCATACGGTCAACGCTCAGGCCAACGTCAGCCGCAGCCAGTTCACTTCCGGCCACCATGCATGCCCATCTCGGTCGCCTTGACCAGCAGCCACTCCAGCGTCCCCGCCAGTTGGGGCAGCAGTTGGCGGATGCGGCGGCGCAGTTGGCCCACGTCCCGTAGCGTCATGTCGTCGGGCAGAATGATGGCTCCCAGCCGCTCCAGCTCCTTGGCAATCAGTCTCGCTTGCTGGGCTTCCAACGCCTTGCGCCACTTGTCCTCCTGGGCGTTGACCTTGACAAGCGTTCCGGGAATCGCCACGAACTCAGGGATAGCGATGGACATTGGCGGCAAGCTCCCCATCCTGCTCTTCTTCCGGCGTCTCGGTGTCCGTCGGTCCTTCCGGCAATGCTTCCGGCGGCTGCACTTCGTTGACGGCTTGCGGGTTCAACCGTGGCACGAAGGCAGCGGCGAACTCTCTGGCGGCTACGTCTGCCCCAATCGTGGCAAACATCCGCGCCGCCTGCTCGCCCAGCTTGCCCAACTCGTCGTCGGACAGCTCAATCAGACTCTCCCACTTGACCGTCATGCGCCCGCTGGTGGGAGCAGGCAGCACGCCCGCATAGATCAGCCGGTTCAATGTGCGCTTGATGAGCGGGTTGACGTGGTTGGCCTGGCGCTCGGCAATCTGCTTGGCCCAATTGACTTCATCCTGTCCGCTGGCCAGTTCGCCCCGTTCGCTGCCCATGAGAATGCGTTGGGGAATGCCCGTTGCCGCCGCGATGACCGCGATGTAGCCCTTGACCGCTGGTGACGGGTCCACGATGGAGCCGCCGAACATCTGCACGTCCAGCCCCTCCACGTCCAGCCAGTTGCGCAGCTTGTGGATGAACTCGTCGATCTGCGCCTGTAGCTCCGTGTTGTCTGGATCCAGCTCGTAGTCGTCCTTGGTGGAGGCCAGGAAGGCAGGCACCAGCAAGCGCCACGCCGACTCGCCGCCGCCCGCCAGGATCTTCTCCAGGTCCATCAGCCGGTTGAAGACCCTGCGCAGGCGAGGCGCACCGTAGACCATGCCGCCCTCTGCCGTGTGGATAACGCGCGTCCAGTGCACCTTGAGCGATGGACCGTGCTCCTGCTGCAACTCGTAGGCCGTGGGCAGACCGAAGCGACTGCTGCTCGGATCCTGCTCGATGCGCACCACACGCGCATTGCCCTGGTTGTAGACGGTCGTGTAGCGCAGGCTGTCCGGCCCGCTGGCTCGCCCCTTGCGTAGCGGCTCGTCCAAGCTGTCTGCCCCGTCATTGACGCCCAGCAGCAGGCAACCGTACTCGCCGATGCCCGCCTGCACGTCCAGTTCCCGCAAGCACCTGCCACAGGCCCAGGAACTCGTCTTCGATGGTCGCGCGACCGGCAGCCAGCGACTTGACGCTCTTGGCGAAGGCAGTCGTGTCGCGCCCCCGCTCAGCGTCCGGTCCGTCCAGCACGGTGGGCGGCTTGCGCCAGGACTCCTTGGCGGGCGCTTCGATGATCCGTGCCGCAATGTCGCCCCGCTGCCACAGCCCGTAGAAGTGCTCAAAGGTCAGCGTCTTGGGATAGCCTGCCGCCTCGTAGACATTCCGTGCGCCCTCATATTGCTGGCCCAACAGAGCGCCCGCCAGCGCGCGTCTGGCCAGCAATGCCGATTGTGTGTTCATGCTGCTGCTTTCTGATTCATGTTCATCAATGAATATTCCGTTAACTCCCGCGACGATGCCGCGACGCTTGTTCGATAGACTGCCAACAACGAAACGAATCCGGGACATTGCTCACCGGATGAGATGACCGGAATACCTACCAATCCAGGGAGAACCTCAATCATGTTGACCACATCCACTCTCACCACGAATTTTTCCGACTCCATCGCTCGCTTCTTTGGCAACGGCGTCAGCACAAGCGGCACTCCGCAAGCTCGCAAGTCCATGCGGGTCGCCTACAAAGAATTCTCCAAGACGGACGGAATCTGGGTGGACAGCCTGTTCGACATGCATTTCCTGACGCAGCATGGCGAGGCCACGGTCGCCGACTACCTGAGCGGTTCCCTCTCCCGCCACGCAGCAGCCGTCGAACTGGCGAACGCCTGGGAAGAGCACCTGATGCCCGCCAACACCAAGATGCGCAAGGTGCTGCGGGCCGAAGCCGCCAGTGCCGCCGACCGCTACCTGTCCTACCTGCCCGCCTAACAACTCAACTAGACTTAACTCATCCGAGCCGGTCCATTGAGATTGATTTTGATGGACCGGCTTTTCGCGCCTAGGCTCATGGCCGACGCCTCAGCAGGCCGCTTGCCATCCGGGTGACCTTCTCTGCTTCAGTCTTGAGGATGGCGCACTGCCGGTCCTGTACGCTGCGGTCTTTGGGCTCCTCCTGCTCCAACGCCCTAACGGCTTTCTACAATAGATCGATGACTCGATTTTTGTTCTTGCCTTTCATTCCCTTGGTCGGCCAACATGTGGCCCGTTGGCTGCAAACTTGAAGCGACAGATCTGCCATGCAACCCTGGACGAGCCATGCATGCCGTACTATAATGTTTGTATTGACAGTTGTATTGCTGGATTCGCTCAACCCTTGCGCCCCAACCAAACTGGAGGTGTTTGATGTTTAAGCGGCAATCCGACGCGCTTACAACCGTCTTTTGTTTCCTTCTACTAGTCCTCGTGCCTGTAATGGCCTCGTGCGCGCCTATTCAGCCGTCTTCAGAATATGCGCCGCAAACTTTAGCGAACACATCTTCCCAAACGACGGATAGCGGCAACAGCGTCGATTCAGGTCCGCCCGAATGGGAAGAGATTTTCACAATCGGTGAAGAGGCGCATAACTACAGCGACCTTGCCAATACGGGCTTCCGGGACGTTGTCGAATTCACTTGTCATGCAGGCCTCGACTGCGAGGGCACGGATTTTCCCGCCGCTTTGTACTTGCGAAACGCCGAACTCTACAGTGACGGTGTTCGAGAAGTAACGATTGCTTTCGACCTGACCAGGGATTACTCCGAGGTGATTCTCAGGTTGGTTAGAGCCGGTTCTGAAACCAGCGCGGTCACGGTTGATGGCGAAACAACTCACTACGTGACAAATGAAATGTTGGGTAGTGCGGAGGGTTGGATCGTCGGCTCCTTTGATCTGTCGCTCGGGGCAATGGATGAGGGAAATCATGCCATTGCACTGGCAATCCGAGAGGATGGAAAAGGGAATGAGCAACTCGGCTGGGACGCGCTCTCGATGAAAGCACGCTAGACGCATCAACGTGTTCATGCCCTTGCCCTCGCCTTGACCTTCTTTTTCCTGCCCATGCGGTCCAACGCCCATTGCACCAGCTGGCCCAATGCGTCCACCCGGTCGTCGTACGCCGCATAGGGAAACTGGCTGAACTCAGCGATGAAGTCCCACACCCAGGGCGCAATCTTGGGATGGGGCAGCCACACGTTGCCCGCCTCCACGATGGGCGCTAGAGCCGATGCCCGCGCCACCTTGTTGCCTTCCGGGTTATAGGCCAGCAGCCCGTGCACCTTGTCCCTGAGTAGCTGCATGACGGCAGGCCCATTTGCCTTGTCCTCAATCAGCTTGGCGTGCGCTTTGGGGTACTCGTCCGATAGCTGCTCAATCGACCCGGATGGTCTGTACAATGTCCATCTTGGCGTGTACCTGATCCATCACGTAAATGTGGGGATAGGCCACGCCCGCTGCCAGCCCCGCCACGTAGTCGGACGTCTGTTTGCCCTTGAACGCACAGTCCCACGACTGCATCTGCTGCATGTGGCGCGCATGGGGCAAGGGCTGCACGTCGAACCAGTGGAGCGAGCCGTCGGGTAGCTCGATGTGGGGCCGCCCAAAGGTTTCCACGTCTGCACCGTAAGGGATCCAGAAGCGCCACCAGCGATCCTTGAAGAGGCCGCCGCCTTCCGGTGCAGGACGCTGCTGCAACTGAGCCGCCGCTGCGTAGCTGCCCAAGTCCTGCTTCAATTCCTGGACAGCTATCCTGATCGAATCTCTCCGGCCACATCAACTCGCCCTTCTCTTGGCGCGGGTCTTGGAAGCCCAGGGAGGTGAAGCAGCGGCGCTCCGGCTCAAACTCCATGGGCAGCATCAAGTGCTCGTACTCCGTGCCCCCGTCCGCCATCTTGTCCAGCAGGTGGCCCACCAGATCCGCTTCGTGCAAGCGCTGCATGATGATGACCCGTGCGCCCGTCTTGCGGTCATTGAGTCGGGTGCTCATCGTCTGGTCCCACCACCGATTGACGCTGGTGCGCGAGAGTTCGGAGAGCGCATCGCTGGCCTTGAGCGGATCGTCCAGCACGAGTTTGCTGCCGCCCTCTCCTGTCGCCGCGCCGTCGACGGAGGTGGCCAACATGAAGCCGGTCCGGTCGTTCTCAAAGCGCACCTTGGCGTTCTGGTCACGGGTGAGCTGGAAGCGGTCGCCCCAGCGGTCCTGATACCAGGGGGACGTGATCAGGTTGCGCCGCTTGATGCTGTCCCGCACCGTGAGACTCTGGCCGTAGGTGGCAAAGAGCCAGCGTTCCTGGGGGCTGTTGATCCACGTCCAGACCGGCCAGAAGACCGCCACCGTCAAACTCTTCATGCAGCGGGGCGAAATGTTGATGATCAGGTTGCGGATTTCATGCCGGTTGACGGCTTCCAGATGCTCACAAATGGCGTCGATGTGCCAGTTGTGGCTGTAGGGCGTTGCGGGTTCCAACACCTGCCACGCCTGCTGGATGAAGGTGGAGAGGCTGCGCTCGGCCCGTTCCCGGCGGATCAGGTCCAGATCGGTGAGCGTCATTCATCTCCTTGTGCCTTCTCCATCAGGCGCTCCCAGGCGGCCAGCTCGTCGTCGGACAAGCGGCTCAGATCGAAGCGCTCCTCAAAGGTGACGCGCACGGTGCCGTCCTGCCGCTGCTCAATGGTGGACTTGACGCCCGTCTCCTTGTCCGCCCGATCCAAGAGCGCCAGCGCCGCACGCAGAGCCGTGTTCTCGTCGCTGCTGCTCATCGTCTTGATCACGCGCGCCGATGCCAGGGGAGCCGCCAGCTTGAGCCGCACCGCCGCCCGCTCGACTGCGACCAGGGCGCGCCGCTCCTCGTAATCGCGCGCCATATGCCAGCAGGTATCCAGCACGGAGCGGAAGGTCGAATTCTGCCGCCGCCACTTGTAGAAAGCCGAGGCCGAAGCGATCTTGGGACTGCTGCCGAAGATGTGCTCAACCGGCAACCCTTGCAGCTTGCGATCCACCACCGCAATGATGGTAGAGCGCATCAAGTCCTCACCGCTCTGGCCTGCCAGTTTGTCCAACTCGTCGACGACCAGATCGATCCAGCCTTTGGTTACGTCGTCAGTCACCCTGAATCGCTCCTTGACAGCGCATGCAGTGTTTGTTATTATGCTCTTTAGATACACAATAAAAAGTAGCTACTGTTGTCCTCACCCTCTGAAAACGCCGGGTCGCCCAACCCGGCGTTTTCTATTTCCCCACCATGCGCAGGAACTCGGCCCGCGTCTCGGCGTTCTCCCGAAATGCGCCCAACATGACGGAAGATTTCATCACGCCCGGCGTTTTGACGCCCCGCATGATCATGCAAAGGTGCTGGCCCTCAGCGTAGACCGCCACGTCCCGGCTACCGGTCAGCCCGGCTACTTCCTCGGCGATCCCGTGTACCAGTTGCTCCTGAAGCTGCAAGCGGTGCGCGTGCTTGTGGGCGATGCGGGCGAACTTGCTC
Source organism: uncultured Chloroflexia bacterium (assembly GCA_963749845.1). Lineage (GTDB taxonomy): Bacteria > Chloroflexota > Anaerolineae > Caldilineales > Caldilineaceae > JAGRCP01. Next base: position 590,845 of record CAVVOJ010000001.1, read on the forward strand.
AGGCCCAACACCTTGCCGTCAGCGATGTAGCCCACCGACACGTCGCACCACAAGGGCAGCAGGTGGTGCTCGCAGAGCGACCAGACGCGCATGCCCGACACGACCACCATCTGGTCGGCTGTCACTGCTTCAAAGGCTGTGTCCACCTTGCCCGGCTCGTAGTCGATGAACTCGCCCCACCAGTTGGCGACGCGGCGGGGCGTTTCGCGGATGCCGGGCCGGTTGGGATCTTCCCCGATGGCAATGAGCAATTCTTCCACCAGCCCGGCGATCTGCGTTCGATCTACGCTCATGGCAGCTCCAAATATTTGTGGAGTTGGACGGAGAGCCGCCAGCCGTACTGCTTGCACGCCGCAACGCACAGATCGGTGGCCTTGGCGCTCTGACTCAACGGCTGGAGGCAGACGGTCGTCTTGTGCTTGTTCACCTTGCACGCTTTGAGTAGGGCTAGCAGCTCCTCCACATGCGCCTGCTTGCCCACTACGTGCTTGACCTCATCGGCTTCGCGCACAACTTCGGGCAGGATGGCCTTGCCGCCCGGCATCTTGAGCTTGGGGCTGACGCAGACGTGATCGAAGGCGGCGAGCAGGTGGCCGTCCGCCGTGCCGCTCGTCTCGATGGCGCAGTTGTAGCCCGCATCGTGGAGCGCGTCGACCAACTCCTCCAATTCCTGGTCTGCCGGCTCGCCGCCCGTCACCAGCACCCACAGGAAGGTGGGGTAGTTGTGGCTGACGAAGGCGGCGATCTCGATGGCGTGCGATTCGGCCCACAGCTCGTTTTCGCCGAGCGCTTGCTCCAACTCGTCCACCCTGTTCGCCGGGTCGCTGTGCCAGGTCTGGCGCGTGTCGCACCAGGGGCAGCCAACCGCGCAGCCGTGGAGCCGCAAGCACGATCATGGGCACGCCGGTCTGGATGCCCTCTCCCTGGATGCTGTCGTAGATGTCGTTTACTCGATAGCGCATCAGCCGGTCGCTCCTGCCCGAATGAGCTTGACGGGCCCAGCAATCTGCACGGCCCACTGCTCCATCTCGTCGCGGATGAGTTGGGCGAGCTGGTCGGCGTCAATCTGCGCATGGGGCGGCGCTTCCACCTGATGGATGTCCCGCCACTCGTAGCCCGCTTCCGGTGCGCTGGCAACAAGAATGAGCGGCCCTTCCGTCGCCGTTTCCTCCGGCTCCAGATCCACATAATGCCAGCCGCCCGCTGTCTCCTGGGGCTGGTTGACGGTGGGTTGGAAGGGCAAGCCGTTGACGCTGATTTGCGTCGCAACGGTCGCGCCCTCCAGGCCGGTCTTGGCGTCCTCACCCACAAGCAGGATGGGAACTCGCATGGGCTGATTCTGTTCGATTCTCATAAAAACTCTCCTTGACTTGTTGACCGAAACGCCATACCGTTTGCGTAGCCAACGGGACGACGCAAGGGAGGTATTCCAACATGATTACCATCAGGCAAGCGGAAGTAGCCGACGCCCAGACGGTGCGAGAGTTGTTCTGGGACTATTTGCAGTGGGCCAATGACAACCTGGATCAGGAGTTTGGTATTCGTTTCGATATTGCCGAGATGTTGGAAGATGACATGGCAACGCTTGGCAAGTTCATGCCGCCAAAAGGGCAATTGCTGCTGGCGTTTGATGAAGACGCGGCGGCTGGATGCATCTGCATGCGCACAATTGGCCCGGGCATTGGCGAACTCAAGCGTATGTACGTGCGACCCGCTCATCGCCGCACAGGCATCGGACGGTTGCTGACGGAACGGGTAATTGCCGATCTGCGCCAGTCTGATTACACGGTCTTGCGTTTGGACAGCGCCCAATTCATGAATGAAGCCCATGCACTGTATCGCTCTATGGGCTTTGAGCAGCGAGACGAGTACCCGGAAAGCGAGATTCCAGAACAATTCCGCGAGCACTGGGTATTTATGGAGCGGGCCGTGTAGGGTGTCGTGTCGCCGTCTCATTCTCGATAGATGGCCCACGTCTTGGGCGTCTCGCTCACCCGCACCTCGGTCAGCGCAGGCAAGTGAGACAGCCGGTGCGCGTTGTCGAAACACTTGACGTTGGTGTCAGCCAGATAGAGGTGCATCAAGCGTCCTCGGATTGCGCGAGTGCTGCGTAGTCCACCGCTTGCAGGAGGGCGGCGAACTTGTGGTGCTCGGCTTCGCCCGGCGCAGCGTCCATCAGCTTCTCGAACTCGTCGTACGCCAGGGGATCTACCTTGAGGCGAATCATGGGCCAGTTGTCGGCGTCGTCCGGTTCGCCGTGCGCCGCCGCCAGCTCGTCCAACGTGGGCACGTCTTCAAAGAGGGACTGCAATTCGGCCAGCTCGTCGTCCGTCACACCCACGGGCAGCTCTCCGGCGCTCTCCAGATCGCCCAGCAACTCGGCGTACGCTTCCCGCTCCCACATGCTGGCAATGTCCAGGAAAGAGAAGTCGCCGCCCGCCATGGTTAGATTGTTGTGCGTGACGGCGAACGCTTCGGCCGCGGCCACACTCTCAGCGTTCACCCCGAACTGCATGGGAATATGCCAGTCGCCTTGATCGTCCAGCGCGATACCGGCAGGCGGCTGGCCGTCCCAATCCGGGGCAAGGGCGCGCACATAGTCCGGCTCATCGCGCAGGATGGCCACCGCGGTCGTGCGTCCGTTGCCCGCACTGATGGCGTGGAGCGTCTCGTCGTAGATGGGCGCGTCACGAAAACCGTGGCGCACGATGGAGAGGATCAGCGTGTCGAGATCGTGTCGTTTGGGGTTCCGGTCCCACTTGCGCCCAAGGTCAAGCGGAACGTAGCGGATATGCAACACGTCCCCGGTCAGCGCCGGAGAGTTGCCCATGTGGTTGCCCTTTGCCCTCACTTCCAGTGTGCCCGTTCTTTGCCCAAGAAGGGAACAGTTGTTTGCCCGCCAGCACCATACTACAATTTTTACTGCATTGTCAAATCATCACGCACCACAAATTGCATTATTGTTTATGCTCTGTTTGAGTACAATAATTAACTATTGAGGACAACTGACAGCAACATACTGAGGACACATGGCAGACAAAGCGAGGTTCTGTAGCAAAAAATACCAGCACCGTGCGACGCTTGCTTCATGCACCGATGATCAACAATGGATGAGGCGACAGCGTGACGGACGCATTCAAATGGCGGCATTACGAGTCTGAGATCGTTCTCACTTACGTCCGCTGGTATCTACGCTACGCGCTGAGCTATCGCGATCTGGAAGAAAAAATGTCTGAACGTGGGCTTTCAGTAGACCATTCCACAATCTCTTGCTGGATGCAACGATATACTCCGGAACTCGACAAATGATGCGAACCTCATTCAAAGCAGCCGAACGATTCCTGGCGTGTTGACGAGACCTACGTTAAGGTCCAAGGCAAATGGATGTATCTATATCGAGCCGTGGATTCCGCTGGGCGAACCCTCGATTCCCTCGTGAATGAGACGCGCAGCACTCGAACAGCCAAGCGATTCTTTCGCAAGCCAATGGGTGGGTCAATCGTCAACGCTCCACGGGTAATCAAAACGGACAAGAATCCTGCCTATATTGGCGCCATGCGCGCTTTGAAGCGAGAAGAACGGTTGCCTAATCACTGCAAGCGCCGAACAAGTGAATGTCTGAACAGCATGGTGGAGCAAGACCACCGGTTCCTGTAGCGCCTAAATCGCCGGTCTGTTTGGCCTGGCCGCGCAGCCCAGAATCGCCCATCTGCTATTCATCGCGCCATTTTCAGGAACTGGCCATTACTTGCACTAAGCCTGGTACCTTCCATCTATTGTGGAAGTATTCAGACAAAGTACTAACTGACAGATCCTCAAAATAGATTTGCAAAGGGTTCGAGCAACTCACGCCAGTAGCCCGAAATTCCGATCCAGGCCAGCCAGGCGATGATCAAGATCACCAGGCAACCCCGACCAAGACCATCCTCGATAGGCCCGTCTGACGTATCGGCAGCTTCGCCGGCATCCGGTTTCTCATCAGGAGCGAAGATAAAGTAGTACAACACGATACCCACCACGATCATGCCGACAATAGTTTCCCAGGCCGAGGCCAGGTTGCTGATGTAGCGCGTTGACCCCGCCAGCCCATCGAGAACGGTGGGGACGGATGCGCCGATCAGGCCAAAAATGATCAAACATGATCCCAGTCCCACAGTGAGGATCTTTGCCAGCACATCCGGACAGCCCGGCGGGCCATCGAATTGCCAGCCTGACTCGGGTCGATAATGGGCCAGCCATGTGAAGGTTAGGGCAGCCAAGCCGATCAAAACGAATACCCACCAGGCCGGGGTACGGGTTATGGACTGTCCCTCATCGAATGGCGGTATAAACGGTGGCGTACAGCATTGATAGTTCATGGAGTTCTGTTGCAAAAAATACCAGCATCACGTAACGTTTGCTTCATGCACCAATGGTCAGCAGTGGGTGGGGCAACGCCATTACGAGTCTGAGATCATTCAGACATGCGTTAGTTGGTTCCTTCGCTACGCACTGAACTGCCGAGATCTGGAGGCGATGGTGACTGAGTGTGGGCTATCAGTCGACCATTCCATGATCTTTCGATGGGTGCAACGACGTGGCCCAGAAGTCGACGAGTGATGCCAGCCTCATTTGAAGCAGACCAGCGATTCCTGGCGTGTTGACGAGACCTAGGTCAAAGTGTGCGGGAACGGGATGTATCTGTATCGAACCGTGGATTCGACAGGCCAGACACTCGATTTTCCTCCGCACAAAACCAGGAGTACCCCGACTGCAATGCGGTTCGTCCGCCAGGTGTTGGACCGGTAGAATATCACGCTTCCACGGGTGATCAACGTTGACAAGAATCCAACATACATTAGTGCCATGCGCGAATTGAAGCAAGAAGAACTGTTGCCTAATCACCGCAAGCGCCGACCAAGTAAAAATCTGGACAACATGGTGGAGCAGGGTTGAGAACTAGGGCGTGTATTCAAAGTCTGGTTAGTCCTTTGAGTCGTTTCAAAACGAGCGGCAACGAGGCATATTTGCCTGATCAACAGTCCGATATGATGACACAGTAGGGCGGAATTGTGTCCAAATTTGAGTTTGCATACACGCCCTAGTGCATTACGATGAACCAAGCCATTCAGACTTGCCTTCTGCCAGTAGACCGGACGAGCCAGCACGGGTGTCATTGTCGGCCTTGAATCGGTCACTACGGCGGATATGAAAAAGTACGGACAAACCGATGTCGCCGATGAAGGAGCTAGCGACATTCACATGCTGTTCACCAAACCTAGCACCTTTGCGAGCCTTGCTGGATCGGTTCGAAACGATGTGCCATAGCCTTCGAAAAAGTGGTGTTCCCGAATCAAGTGTGGCATTAATCCCGGAACCGTAACCGAGTCGCCTGAGGCGCGGTTGAGAATCAAAAAATCGCATGAGCCCTTTGCCTCATCCCCCCACGGACACTCCTGCCAGCCTTTATAACAGACGAGGAAGACCTGCAGGTCGCCAATAACGTAACCCAGTTCAGGATCTGGCAGGTTTTGCAGGTCGAAATGGGGCAGGGTTTCGGGTTGGTAGAGATTCGGGAAGCTCGTCTGGCGAGCCAACGCTCTGGGAATCCCCTCTGGCGTGACGGGCTGGCGCAGCATATCCAGGACGTCGTCTAGCAACGCTTCAAGCTTGTCGGCTAGATCATCATAGTGAAGTTGCAACTTGTCCAGTGTCTGAGCATCTTGGGCTACCACCTCGTCTAGCGATTCATGCATTCCCAGAAATCCTGTTTCCGACCAAGCGCCTGGACGCATTCGTGCCTCCAACTCGGTCGTGTCTGGCCGCTCCGGCGGTTGTGAACATTTTCCTGTTGCCATGGGGCTGAGACCTCCTGCAAGGTAAAAAGAACGAACTATTATCCGATATTGGGAAACAACGGATCGAGACGCAATCGGAGATGAGGAGACTGGCTCTTGCGACACAGTCTCCTCATCTCCGAATCCCTACCGCTGCATTTAAAAGACCAGCGGACGTTCGAAGAGTCGCGCCTCCGCTACGGAGTTCCCATAGGTGTTGAGCGCCGGCGTGGAATCCGGTGGGCTCACTCTCTTCAGATTGCGATGGAAGTGCTCACACGATGAATCGAATGCGCCCGAGTTCCACGCCATCATCAGGTTGTAGGTGAAGAGACTGTAGACCTGACCGGCTGGCGTGGTCTGCGAATCCTGACAGGCTGAAAGCGTGACGACCGAACAGGCAAGTTGCTTATTTTCCTGCGGACCAACCGCATTCTTGACCGCATCATACAATGCCTTGTTGTTGTCGTAGATCGGCTGAAAGAGCTCGATGCTCTTCGACTTGCCCGTAAGTTTTTCCGCACGCAGGTCGGCAAAGAGTGATGCAATTTCTTTGTCCGCTTCTTGCGTTGGCTTTGGCGCATCAGCCAATTTGGGCTTCTCACCATCCAGCGCCTTGGCAATACCATCGGCCGCGATAGGTTGATAAGCGACGATTGTCAGATCCTTATCTTCGTCACCTTCCTCTGGCGCAACCGTCAGTGTTGAAAGCGTAGAGAGTCCCTTTAGATTTGTCAATGTCTTCTCGCCATATGCATCCTGCTCCTGTTTGAACAGAATATCCTTGGAAGTGGCATCAAAGATGAGATACTTGGCCACGGTTCCACTGTGGCAGCTATCGAAGACGGCGTGTACACGCACACCTTCTCGGAACTCCCCAAGCAACGCGTAGAACTCGTCGTCAAGCAACATGCGGTCGTGGAAGCAGAGTGTTTCGTCGCGCAGATCGGCTTCCTCGTCGTCCGAAGTGTTGAGAAGCTGCGAACCATGCCCGGAGAATGAGATCAAGACCGAGTCACCGGGAAATGAATCGGCAATTGCAGCACGCATAAATCTGGTGAAATTCGCTACAGTTGCCTCTTCATTCTCGAGAGTTGCCGAGCTATAGCCAAGGCTCTCGGCAATTTCCTTCATCTTGCGAGCATCATTGACACAGCTTACCAGCGGAAAGTCGGCGCCATAGTGATTCGGATCGAGCCGATCCACGCCAACGTGAACGCTGCGTCCAACCGGATTGCGGATCACGTCGCTATTGTAGAGTGTATCCAACTGTGTCAATGTCTGGCGTCCGACGATACCATCCGCCACCAGGCCGTAATCTCGCTGGAATGCCTCAACAGCTGCTTCGGTACGGGGACCAAAATAGCCATCTATCTCGGCAGTGAGCAGGTAGTTTCTGTTGAGATCGGCAAGCGCATACTGGATTGCTACGACTGCGCCGCGATGTAATTCGCCGCGTGCAATGGGCTGTTCGTTGGCCAGTGCAGATTCAAGCCGACTGCAGGTAGACTTTGTCGGGATCGTGGTGAATCGATGGGCTGTAAGCATAGTATTCCTCCAGGGAAAGTTTCAGTTACCATTCACAGACGTTGTTACCACTGGTAGTTCGGATTCGGATTGGGTGCAAACGGAATCTTCTTGCACCCAAATCCGGCGACATAAACCTGAGATGTGTTGGACTGAGTCGGTGGCGCAATGACCGGTGGATTGTTACTCGCCAACAATGTACTGGCAAAGACAAAACGATTGTTCAACTTGGCAACAGTAATCTTCTGGTAGGTACCGGACATTTGGAACCGCCGAGTGTCTTCCCGTTGAAACGGTCTGAGCACCATAGACTCCCGTTTGATTGGCATCTCAGCACTTGCTGCAATCACGCCGATGGGTGCTGCCGCCTTGACACTCAGTTCGTTGCCAACCACGCCCAATCGCGGCTTCGGGCTACCAACCGACTTTGGCTGCATGGCAGCCAACAACGGTCTCGCGTTGACGATGTGCGCAACGGGCAACGAAACGACGGGTCGCACCGGAGAACTGGGCTGGATCTTTACGTCCTTCACGCTTACCAGAAAGACAGCATCGACGTAGGCTGGCAGTAGGCCATCGCACCCATTGCCTTGCGAGACGGCATCCTCTTCTGGCTGGACACGCCAGTCGTCTGCCTGATACAGGTCAGGCGTAAACCAGGGACGTAGACAGTTCAGCACGATGTACTGAAAGGTGACCGTGCCTGATCGACTTGCGGCATAGGCGCGCCATGCGCCACGTTCAGGACCGTTGCTTACTGCACGATTAATCTCGTTGAATGTGACGGTGACTTCCAGCCACGAATCCTGAGAGACTGCCGAGATCGGTGCAAAGTAGGTTGGAGCAAAGGTCAGTTCGCCATGGCGGGCGAGCCGCACATCGTCCAGCGAAAAGCGTTCATTTTCTGCCTGATTTCTCGTCGACCGGCTCATCAGACGACTGATCGTCTCCAGTGCGTTTTCAACCTCCTGTTTGAACCCAGCCGCTGCCCATTTTGCCAATGCTTGAGCAATCTCCTCTGTACTGCCACCTGTGGTCTGAATGTCGTAGTACGCGTTCCGCATCTCTTCATAGAGAAGGTATTTGACCGATGGAGTTGGCAAACCGCTAGGATCAGTTACATAAAGAAGATCACGCGCTGCATGGTACTCCTGCTGTTCGGCGCTAGACCACGGCGATGTGGCGTGATCCATGCGTCGCAGAATCTCTCGGTGCGACTGCCAGAGGATCTCAGACGAACTGAAGAGATCGGCGCTCTGCCCCTCTCGTGGGACAAAATTGACGAGTCTTGCAAATTCGGCAACCTTTGCCATATCACTCGCATTGCGTATGACACCGAGATCGACCATTGATATTGGTGAAGGATCAGTTGGAAAGACCGCGAAGCCGTTCCGATTCTGTTGCTCGTTGACCCAGGCAGCTAATCCTACATGAAGGCCTCGTTGCATCATGGTATTACCTCAGATCCACCGCTTAACATCAGAGGACGGGTTAGAGGTGTACGGGAAGAGCGCGCTGACGAAGCCGACCAACTGCAACCCATTGACACGGACAGTGGCGCCGCTGTAGTCGAAGTTAGTCTCGCTAGACTTGTTGCTCTGCGAGTAGTGGCCACCCAGACAGAATGGTCCCCAGCCCACAAAGCCGCCGGCACGCAGCTCATCTTCGTGTGTTCGCATATGGCTGGCAAGTTCGCTACTGTAGATAGTCAGATTGCGGATGAAGAGCGCCTTGGTCGGATAACCGACCATCAGGCCCGACGGGATCTCCTTGCCATCCGAGTGTCGATCTGAGCCGTGTTGAAGGACGAAGGCATCGTTAGGTTTCCAGCCACGCGACAGGAAGAAATTCGGATTGAAGGAAGGTCGAACAATTTCCACTTGGGTATATTCGAATTCAATCCCAAATGACTCCTGGCTATAGTCGAACCGCGTATCACGTGAGCTACCGCCCCCGGAACCGCCAATTGAGATGAAGCCTAGGTTCAAACCACCCGCTGCTCCCCACTCTCGCGAATTGGCAGATGAACGAGTCTTGCGGTGCAATTCGCGTTCTGACAACTGCGACCAGCCGTTGCTGCGGGCAAAACCACCGGGCAATATTGTGGCCGGAAAGAACGGAGAGCCAAAGACACCCTGCACATTGTTCTGAATGTCATCCAGGTCCTGTGTCAACTTGTCTTTCCACGCCACCATGCTGCCACCGAGAATGTGGCTAATAGTCGCTTGTGCCAGCTCGACATCTTCCTTGTAGCCGGTAGCAATCCAATCGCGCAAGGCTTGGTTGGCACGCTGTTTGTAGATGCCACCACTGCGCGACCACTCGATTAGTTCGGCGGCCGTACCGTTGTTCGCGCGTGCCAAACGTGCTGCATAGTCGATCACAGCGTTTTCGTAGGCAACTCGCTTTTCCTTGTAGGCGAGCATGACGCGACTCTCACGAATCTCGATTTTCTTCTCGCCGGTAAGGAAATCTTCCACTTCAACTTCTTCCTGCAAGAGCTTCTTGGCACGCTCCACTAGGCTCTCTTGCTGAGCGGTCAACGGCTCATCGGCAACTAGACAGCGCTCAAGCGTATCCTGATAGATATTCGAAAGAGTCTGGCCAGCCTGACCATATACAACACCAACGTGTTGGTATTTGCCTTGGCGCGGCTTCGAGGTCCATCTTGTATTGGCGGGTTCTGGATTGACCAGTGGGATAAAGTCAACCAGACGCGACCACTGTTCCCAACTGCCCAGCAGATGCTGCTGGTACATGCGCTTTGCTTCCTCGATTGCGGCTTCGCGTGTCATCGGTTGTGCGGCACCTTCTGCAGTGCCCTGTATCGCCTCCACCAGTTCCTTGAAGTAGGGAAGCGTCTGCGGGGCTGGACCAGCATAGGGGCCGGCGATGGCAAAATCGAATGCACTCTCATGGAAAGGCAAGCCGGGCTGCAAATAGTTGATCACCATGTTTGATGGTAGTGGTAGCTCTGCGCTACCGCCGGTCAATCCCGAATATAGCGTGTCCAAAAGATAACCACCTAGATCATTCAGGTTCATCACTCTGCTCCTTTTCACTCTTTACGGATTGTTCGTGGGTCAGGCGAAGTGCCACTTCGATAGACAAATTCATACGGTTGTACAGGTTAGTGTTTGAGTTGCATTTTGAGGCCTCCTTTCGCTAAGGCTATTGACAATGCCGTGCGTCGGTGCGCCGATAGCGTCACCATGTATCAGCAATGATCCCACTGTTCAGCTGCGGGTGTTGCGCTTTCCGGAACTCTCTACCCGTCGTATTGGTGTGGGAACTAGCTGTTGATGGTTAGGATAGGGCCGGCCGGGCGGAAGGTGAACAGCGGAAATGTTGATTCCGCGTCAACATTCGGGGATGAGGAGACAAAAAGAAGACGGGATGGCGCTTGTGCCATCCCGTCTTCTGTCACAAATACGTATGCGTCTGCGGTCGTCGTCGGCCAACTAGTGAAGCCCGACAGAACTCCCTCATACAGTTGCTACCAGAGGGGCCTTAGCCGGATTAATGTCAAAGCACTGGTGTTGAGCGTAGCCGAAGCATTCACGCCGATCTATGCTAGCGTTCAGCAACCTTCCATTGGTTCAGTGGGGGAACGCTGCACAGTACTTTGCGGCGGCCGTGGCGACATCCAGATCCTCCCAGGTAGCCGCAGCGGGCTCTTCTTCGGGCATGTAGCCCAGGGGCGGATGAATCGACGACGTGTCTGCACACGGATTCTCGCCACCGTTCAGCAGATAGAGGGCAGCCAAGACACTCAAGCGTGGCGCTGCATAGGACGACCCCTTGACCTCATCCTCGTAGAGTTCACAGTCAAAGCCGGGAACACAGCCACGCGCCGTATCGGCGATTAGCGCCGCTTCGAACGGGTGAGCGCCGGAGATGGTGATCTCCGCTTTGTTGGAACAGAAGATGTCATCGGTTTCACATTGAGCCGGATCCTGGCCCAATCCTTCCTCCGCGCTGACGCTGACGACACTGTTCCATTGAGCAGGCATCATGGGGAATCCCCAGCCCCTATTACCGGCCGCGCCGATGCTGATCACGTGTTGGACGGTTTCGCTGCATCCGTCCCCCAGCGCACAGCGGGTCAACAACTGACCGAGTGGACCAGTTGGTTCGGCCGTTCCTATTTCGACATATGAATCGGGTTCGAGTTCCGCAAATTGGCGATGCAGAAGAAATGGGTAGGAGGCAACTCGGACTGCACTGTTGGCGAAGAAATTTTCCTCACAAACCGTGTCAAGAGAGTCTCCTGGAAGCCCCAGTTCGTTCAACGTAATCTTGATGTCTTCCAGTAATTCAATTTGCGCTTCTTCATCATCAGCGACGGCCTCGCACACCAGGTTACGGTACTCGTCTATGTCCTGAGGTTGTTGACACTCTCCCTTGGGAATGATTACCCAACTCAGGTTGAGCACGGCCTGCGAGATATTATCGCCGTAACGGTCGAGGTCGGCAAAGGTTTCTTCAATGCCCGAACTAACGGTGGCAGTATCGAAGTCACCGATATCGACTGGAATGAGGCGAACGTGGCCATAGCCGGGGACTTCCCAGCGTTGGCTAATCGCATCGAACTCCCCAGCGGCTTTCGCAACCGTGACGTTCGCCGGAGTGGCAACGAAGTCCCACAGTGCGGCGTTGTCCGGGCCGTTGACCAGTCCAGCGCCATAGGTATTGACCAGAGTCTCCGTAATCGTCGACCAGACCAGACGCCCGTGTTCAGGGCCGCCACCGCCACCTGACTTGTAGCCGGAGCCATCGGGATCGATGACACAGCCTTCGCCGGTGGGATAGACGCTTTCCATCGCCTCGATATTCTCATCGTCGACCTCGACTTCGGCGGCGAATTTGTCGACCACGAAAATGGCGACCGTCTTCTCGGGTGTCGCGGGCGCTGACGTATCCTCCCCTGTCGAGCCTGGCTCTATCGGCACACAGGCAGCGCTCAAGAACATGCACAAGAACAAACTTATCCGCAGAACGCGTGGGCTAATCATGGGGCTGTTCCTCCTAGGCTGAAAGCACAATGAAAGCGTGACTTTGGCAGGTCGGAGCATCCCTGCCCGACATCGGTTAATGCCAGCGCGTCGGGCAGGGATGCTCCGACCTGGCGTCAATACTTCGACTACGCTCAGCATCGGTACCACGGTGGAAATCCGGCACCTCTACGGCTGGCAGGAACTGTAGGTTCATCTACGCTCAGCGCCAGTAGCACGATAAAGATCCGACTGTGCTACCTCTGGTAGCATGTCGATGAGGATTTCTGTCAGGATACACTGATTACAGTTACAGAGATTCTCATGGAATGAGTTGCCCTTCACACCGCAGGCCAACCCTGACAGCTTGCGTAACTGTACTTAGTTTCTAGACGCACTTGATCCCGTATAGATGTGGACGGTTCACATCACTGTTACGCTTCGTAGCCGTGTTCCTGCATGAAGTGGCGAGTCTGATCCGCATCTAGAAGTTTACCTTGCGCTTCGTAGATGTGTTGGGCGCGGTGCAGCTGTTGTGCGGCGGCGGCGCGGTCGCCCAGCGCATGGTAAATCTCGGTCAAGACCCATGCGGCGTGGGCCGTGAGCTCTTCGCTGCAGAGGTCTGTGGCCAGGGACGCGGCGCTCTGCGCAATCTGCAGGACATCGGCCAGGGCCATCTGTCCCAGATTCAACTCGGCTGTGGCCAGATTGTTATAGGCATAGAACAGTCTGATCCGGTTATGCTCTGTGGCATCGCTCTGTACCAGCATTTCACCGATCTCGACCTGTTCCACCGCAACACGCCGCGCAGTCCCGTGGTCGCCGTGGAAGCCAGCGGCATGCGCTTCTTGCTCCAAGACGAAACAGAGCAGAAACGGATCTGATGTCGTATGGACGGTTGCATAGGCCTGTTGGAATCCTGTTTCCGAGCCTGATAGGTCGCCGGCAAAGCGTAGAGCTTTGGCGATCAGGCTTAACACGATGGCGCGCCGTTCCGGGTTGTACGCAAAAGTCAACGCGTTGTGATAGGCCTCGGCGGCGCCATGGTAGTCCTTTTGATCGAAGCAGGCGTTGCCGCGTTTGGTAAGTAGGTGATGCACCTGCTTTCCTTCGTCTTTACTCAACGTGCCCACTTCATGCTTTGTCAAGAGATGGCGCAGTCCGCGGTCCAACAGTTCCAAATAAGACAGACGGTAGCCGAAGTGATCTTGGTACCCGTCGAGGGCCAAGTACGTCACAATGGCGAGGCACTCGTCGTCGTCAGCGCTTTCGGCGGTGGAGAGGATGTTGGGCAGATTCTGATGGAGGCGGGCGAAATCAAGTGCGTTGGCCGCTAAATAGCGCTGTACGGCTGCCGTCAGGCGATTGGTTTCCACATGACGGATTGTGCGCGTCCGATGTTCTACATAACTGTGGATCACGTCGTGCATACTGTAGAACGAATCATCTGCGCGCTCGAGGTAATTCCAGGCTATCAGTTCGTCGAGGGCGTTGTGGAGTTTCCATTCGTCAAGACCGCTGTACAGAGCGAGGAAGTCAGCCGTACATTTCGGCTCCTGTAGCACACCGAAACTGCGAAAGAGGCTCTGACCGTCCTTGCTCAATTCCCGATAAGTTTGGTCTAGGACGAGCTTGACGGTCGCGCTGTCTTCCCTGCCAAATTCAGGCGGGATCTCCAACGTAAGCAGATCAGTGTTGGAACTGGCCAAACGTGCCAGCAGATCGCCAATCGAGCTTTCCCGTTGTTTGAGCCATGCGCCGGCAATGACAATGCCCAATGGGTGCGCATTTAGCCGAGCACATAGGGCGGCCGCCTGTGGATCAACCTGGTAGCTGTGCTCGTCGATCGCGCGGTTGGCTGCGTGGCTGGCCAACAGTTGCACTGCCGCGTGAGGCGCCAACTGCGGAACGGGAATCATCTGATCGATGTTGGCTATGGTGTGGCGCGACGTGATCAACAGGCCAACGGTTTTGGGGATGGCTCGCTGAATCTCGGCAAACAGCTGCACTTGACGTAGGTCGTCAAGCACCACCACGCCGACCTCTTCCCGGGTCAGGACCTGCCTGACCATGTAAAGTCGAGCATCGCCGCGTAGGTTCGTTAGTTCTTGGTGGGCGTTAAATGGCACAAGAAGCGCTTCAAGGAGCGTAGCAAGTTCGTTGACCTGGGCATTGAGCCAGAGAACGGGGCCCTTGCCCGTGGCCAAACGCTCATCAGCAATCGTAGCGGCCAGTGCAGTTTTGCCGGTGCCACCGTAGCCGGTGATCAAGATCTGTTGTCCGCGGTCCAGTTGGGAAGTCAGTGCAACCAGCGCGTATTCAAATCCAAAGAGGCGCCCGGGACTGCGCAGGTTGCCGGGTTCAACATAGAGAATGGCGTCATACGTCTGTCGTTTTGCGGGCAACGTGGCGGCATCGCGTGACTCGACAACAGGTGGGTACCCGGCCAACACAAGCCATTCCGCTTGCTCGTCGGCATCGAGGTCGAAGATTTCGCAGAGCGTACGAAGCATCTCATAGCTGATCTGGTTTTCACCAGTGATCCATTTGCTGATCGTGGAGCGAGAGACATGCAGACGGCGCGCCAGACGAGCTTGACTGAAATCATGCTTGTCAAGAAGTGTCCGGAACTTTTGTTCAAACGCGTACTTATCCATATTTGTCGGCTCTTTTGCTCAGTACAGAACCGGTCGTGCGGGTGGAGCTGCATGTTGTGAGGAAGCATTATGCAGGAAATCCGACCCATACAGGTAATGCATGGACGCAATGGCGACGCGGAGATGATGACTTGCCGCAGGTGCTTGTATATGGTTCGTTCAGGCGTTGCTGCACACCGATTATAGCGTAGTTCCGTCAAGCGCGAAAACAGATGCGACCGGACCGGGTGCATTTCACGCTGGGGGCAGGATTCGGAATTCGAGCCGCAAACGGCTCATTTCTGACGAAATACCGCCCAGTTCGGCCCGAATTTCGCACGAATAACGGTCGCGC
The DNA here is from genome assembly GCA_963749845.1 of uncultured Chloroflexia bacterium. Classification (GTDB taxonomy): domain Bacteria; phylum Chloroflexota; class Anaerolineae; order Caldilineales; family Caldilineaceae; genus JAGRCP01. Next base: position 606,173 of record CAVVOJ010000001.1, read on the forward strand.
CCCCAAATTGAAATACACCCGACCGGACCCGCCGCCGAATGATCCGCCGTCTACCGGCAGCATCTTCGCTCTACCTATACTCGGCGAGCTCCACCATCATTACCGGCGAGATGTCTCCGAATAGCTGACGGATGAGTTAAGTAGCCAGTACGGCTTTGTTTGAGTACAATAATTGGCTATTGAGGACACCTGACAGCAACAAATTGAGGACACATGGCAGACAAAGAGAATGCCGAGTGGCCGGAGGTCATGAGCACGGAGGAAGCTGCCGAGTATTTGGGCATACACGTGCAGACGCTCATGTATCACCGCCGCAAAGGGCACATCGAGCCGTACAAGACGAGCGGGCTTGCCTTCACCCCGCGCATGTTGGACGAGTTCCGCGAGCGCTTTCAGGTCGAAAGCGGCGAGGGCATGACCAAGAAGGAAATAGCAAAAGCGTGGGGCTGCTCGGAATCCAGCGTGCAGTATTACGTGAAGAAGGGCAGGCTGGAGCCGATTGGCAAGCGCAAGCAGGCGTGGATCTTCGACCCGGCAGACGTGGAGAAGGTGCTGGGTCCGCTGCCGGTGTAGGACGACACGGGGAGTTGACTCAATGAGGAGGCGTTAGCGAAGTATCTCTCATGGTTTGAGGGGTGCACGACATTTGCCCCTCAAACTCAATGACACTTGCCCCTTTCTACTCGTCAAGCATATCACTAGACTGGCGACAACTGTCGTTGTCGATTCATTGAGAGTGACAGCCGGTGAGTATCTTCGATGCAGCAAATCTTCAATTGAGGGAACTGAAGAAATCGCCTCCCTATCTCGGAACCGATTTCGTGTATAAACTGGACGGATGAGAAGGAGCTGGATGAGTAACTCAATGTCCAGAATCGACTAGTACCGGGTCAATTGTGGCAGATTTCCTCAGCGAAATGCAGTTCATACCGCATCGACACGAACTCATTAATGTCAATCTTCTACGGCCCGTTCATTGTGATTGCAATCGCGTATGCAACGGTTGGACTTGCCGGATTGTCGCAGCTTCCCGTGCGATCCATCTACTTGCTGGTCTTAAACGTAATCGCATTGCTCGCCTTTGGCTGGGACAAACTAATGGCCATCTTTGTGGCCAACGGAATGAAGATACTGGATGGGCTTCACCTTCGCATTCCGAACTGGGTGCTGTTCTGGCTCCTTGGTGGGCTAGGTGGCGGATTCGGGGCGTTCTTGGGTATCCCACTCTGGAACCACAAAAGGAGCGAAAAATACAAGGGCTATCGAGGCGGCCTATTCACAATCATGCTCCTGCAAGCAGCAGTGCTATTTGCGGCGATTACCTGGTATCCGGAAGGTCTTGATCTGGTTGATGGGCTAATAGCGCGCACGACGACGCTCATTGTACAAGCCGTGAACTATCTAATTGGTGCGATCCAGGTAGCGATCCGAGAGCTACGCGCAAGTTGGTAGTACGTGTGCCCACGTAGTGTAACCTGCAAGAATCAATATCGTTGGAGAAGACTACACGGATGGTTGGCCACACATTGGACGGCAAGCAATGGGCAACATGATCAGTCCGAGTCCCCGCTCTGAAATGCGGGCATCAAACTGACTATTCTTAGGCGACGACAGGGTACGATTTGACACCAATTGATCAGATTGAATCAACCTTGCCGTTTATCCAAGCCAGCCAGCCATCAATCCCGGGTTCGGAGAGACGATTTTCGGTGTCTGCTTCTTGTCTCGGCAGCGCATCACGCCTGGAATGATTGGTTACGTCGCCACCGTAAGGGATACCGGCTCGGTCCAGTAGGTACTGTGTGTACTCGGCCTGGGCTTCGCGGACGCTGAACACATAGGTGTCTTGATACAGCGCAAAGCCCCAGAGCTGTATTCCACTGTTCTTCAACAAGTCCTGGATGGAATATGCATGCCAGCCGCAGGCAGCGGGAATTGTGAACGTGGTGGAAGGACGATTTTTGTAGTTGCGGACAAGAGCAAAAAGTGGGCTTATCCAGTCAAATCCTGAGCCAAACGCGATCATCTTGTCTAGCATGGTTCTTCCTTTCGTTTGAGAAACGCGTTGGGTTGGATCTTGTATTAGAACATGAGTTCTTGCGTTTGGCATAACATCATTCGATCAGGGAAATCTTTGGGTTTCCAGTTTGGGATATATTCCAGATGTTAGATCGAGAATCACTACTTGTTGGACTTTTTACTGGCTTCATCATTGCGGGTATCGCGGGCAATCTTCTTCAGAGAATCCAAGTAGCTCGGCGCAATATGGGCGCGCCGGATCGGCCAATGGGGGTTCCGACAGCCGGGACTCCCAGAGGAGTAATGGAGGCGGCGGCGCGAGCGCTGAGGACCTGCCTGATGTGGTCGATGATTCTGCTGCTGTTTGCCCTGGGTGCATTGGGCTTAATATACTTTTTGGCAATTGTCGTGGCTGACTGACATTGGGCTGATGCCGTATTTGTGTAGCAAGTTGTGACGCAGGCAATGATTGAGTTCTCTGCCAAAGTAGCGTGGCAGATCGACCCCCATAGCGCACCTGTACAAAGATCCTTTGTTCATGATGTAGGGCTGTACCGGCGCAATGAGCAGGTTGGTGAGGAGGCTGACCAGGCTGAGGCGCCCGAAGTAGAAGACGACCAGGGGCAGGGTGGTGACGTTGGCGGCGAGGGTGACGAGCAGGCCGTCCTCCAGCAGGCCGCGCGCGACGCTGCGCGTGCGAGCGAGCGCGGCGTTGGCTGCGTTCTCCTGCGTGCGCGGCGCAGGCAGAGTCGGTGGTGCCTCCCCAGCCAGCAGACCGCCAAAGCCGGGTACGAGGCGCTGGAAGCCGGCGGTGATGGCGGGCGTGAAAAGGATGAGGCCGGCGGTGGCCGCGCTGGAGAGCTGGAAGCCCACGTCCCAGAGGGTGAGCGGATTGGCCAGCGTCATGGCCCAGCAGGCGGCAGCCAGGCTGACGAGCGCAGTGCTGCGCCGGTTGAGGGCCACGGCCCACACAAAGAGACCGCCCATGAGCGCTGCGCGCATCACCGCGGCGTCGCCGCCGACGAGCAGGGCGTAGAGCGCAATGCCGACCAGCGTGGGGTAGACGGCACGCCGCCGGCCCAGGACGCGGGCGAATAGGGCCAGCAGAGCACCGGAGAGCAGTGAGACGTTGCTGCCGTGGAATACAACACAAAAAGAGTGGCAGCCCTGTTCGCATCCCTCTCGAGTTGATCTTCAGTTTTGAGCATCCGATCGTGGACAAGGTGCCGTCGAAGGCGCGTGCACACCCTGCAGCCTTGACTGCAGGACGCAGGACCGCCATGACAACGATTCGTGATGCAATCGATCTATATCTGGCCGAATTCGACGCTCAATTCAGCTCGCAGCACAGTCTGAAGTACAAGCGAATTCAGCTTGGGTATTTCGTGGAGCATCTACAGGCGATGGGTCACTCAATGCTCTTGGCGGATCTGACGGCGGAGGATGGGCAGCGCTTTCTTGATACTTGCCGGAACCGATATAGCGGAAGGCCATTGAGCTATGCACGCTTGAAACAGTATCGATCTGCCATCCGTACGTTCAGCCGGTTTCTGGCTGATGCCGGCATTTTGGCTGAGGATCCATTTGCACGGCTGGTTGTCAGGAAGCCGATGTAGTGTATCGTCGGCATGCTGCTCTTGTGGCAGGCTTCGGGCACGCTATTTAATGATGCGTTTGAGCGTCGTGCCATATTGGGCGTGCAGGTACACCGCTTGCGATCATCGCCGTAGAAGCCGCACGGGCAGGGATACCCGCAATCTGACTTTTTCGATTTGGTCTCCGCTGAGTTGAGCGCGATGGCAATATGGACACTCACCAGTCAGATTGACCGACAGCAGTAACCAAAATGAAGCCGCGCCATTACAAAAGTGATGTGTCTTTGGTGCAACCAGAAGGACTCCATTATGTGCTCCAACCTGATCTGTCTCAGGGCTCTGACACGGCACAGTTGGCAGTCGTGAATCTGGCTGACCTCCATGAGAGAGAAGGTCAATTGTCACTCGCTTCCGAAGTTTATCGACGCGCCTTCCAGTCGGCGATAGACGGCCAAAAGGATAGCGCAACAACCGGATTCCTGCTTTTCCAAAACTGTCGATAGGTTACGAAACGGAGAAGCTATGCGATGCAATCATAGCGGTGGAAAGTGCGAGTAAACAACAGAGAATGGAATCCTCCACCTAGAACGCCTATACGTATGCCCTATAATCAGAGAAATGCTGGGAAATCCCGTGCTTTCTCTCTGATTGGTAGGAATCTGTTATGTTCGCCGCCATCCTGCAAACTAAACTCTATATACCGCCTCGCCGCCCCTACTGGATAGACCGGTCGCGCCTGCTTGCCCGGTTGGTGGTTGCCCCTCAAACAAAGCTCATCCTTGTCTCTGCCCCCGCCGGGTACGGTAAGACCACACTTGTTACTGCGTGGCTACGGCAGCTGGACGGGGTGCAAAGCTGTTGGTTATCGCTGGATGAAGATGACGGCGATCCACAACAGTTTTTTCGTTACCTGGCGGCAGCGATAGAGGCGTTACCGAATACCCAATCTGCCCTCAGACAGCTGCTGCAGTCCAACCAGCCGCTACCCGCCAAAACGCTGGCCAGAGCATTCATCAACGACGTGACGCCTGTTGAAACGCCATTTTGCCTCATTCTCGACGATTATCACGCCATCGACTCGGCCGATGTGGATGCTGCGCTGGCAACGCTGCTGGAGCTGATGCCACCGCAGATGACGCTGCTGCTCACCAGCCGCAGCGACCCCGGCTTTCCCATTTCGCGGTTGCGGGCACGGGGGGAATTGATTGAGCTGCGCGCCGACGACTTGCGCTTTACCGAGGCAGAAGCGGCACAATTTCTGGAGCAAAGTATGGGGCTGACTTTGCAACCAGCACAAATTGCGCTGCTGGAAAGCCGTACCGAGGGCTGGATTACCGGGCTGCAAATGGCCGCATTGTCGATGCAGAATAGGGCAACCGCCGATTTGGACCAGTTTGTACAAAACTTCACCGGCAGTCATCGCTTTTTGATCGATTATTTGGTTGAAGAAGCGTTGTACCATCAGCCGGAAGAGGTCCGTACGTTTTTGTTAGCGACCTCTATTCTAGGTCGGTTGAGCGGCCCGCTGTGTGCGGCCGTGACCCAGATGCCGCACGCCCAAGAGATTCTCGAAAGGTTAGAACACGACAACCTCTTTGTTGTGCCGCTCGATGATCAGCGGCACTGGTATCGCTACCATCATCTCTTTGCCGATGTGCTGCAAGCTTACGCACAGACCAAACACCCAGAGATGGCGACCACCAGCCACCAGCGAGCCAGCCACTGGTTTGTTGACCAGAACGCCCGACATGAGGCCATAGATCACGCTGTGGCGGCCAATGACTTCGAGCTTGCCGCGGACCAAATCGAGCTAACCTGGCATGACATGGATCGCAGCTTCCAAGAGGCCAAATGGTTAAAATGGGTAGAGACCCTGCCCGATGCGCTGATCCGCCTACGCCCCGTTCTTAGTGCTGAGTACGGCTGGGCACTACTGGACACTGGCCAGTTTGAGGCTGCCGAGTCACGCTTGCAAGATGCGGTACGCTGGCTTGAGAATCCTTCTCACGACATGGTTGTCGTAGATAAGCGGGAATATGAGGCGTTGCCGGCAACCATCGCCGCCGGGCAGGCATATTTAGCGCTGGGGAAAGGCGACCACGCGGCAACCAAGCGATACGTCCAACAGGCTTTGGAACTGGTGTCGGATGACGATCATTTTTATCGCGGTATTCCAACCGTCACCCTTGGGATGGCCCAATGGGCAGAGGGTGAGTTGAACGCCGCCGAAGATTCCTTTGCTGCTGCCATTGTTCATTTTCAGAGAGCAGACAATCTGCTGTTTGCGGTAAGCGGCATGCTGGCTTTGGCCCAAATCAAGGTTCGGCTCGGGCAGTTGCATGAGGCGGCTGCAACCTATGCACACGCTCTGCGCGTGATTGCAGAAAGCGGTCAACCGTTATTCCGTTCAATCGCCAGCCTGCATCAGGGACTAAGCCTGCTCAATTGCGAACAAGGAAATATGGAAGCGGCGCAGCATCATCTGAATCAAAGTGCCGAGCATAGCGAACAAGCGGAGACCGTAGGACGCGAACATTTGCAGGATGTAGCCGCCGCCAACCTTGCATGGGCGGCGGGGGATTGGGCAGCAGCACAGGCGCACCTTGACCGCGCGGGCTGCAAGCTATCAGCGCGGGCGGATGGCTGAATACGCCACAATTGACGCCATCCGATGTCGCATCTGGCTGGCCCAAGGTGAGCTATCGCAGGTGCGTGAGTGGGCAACGCGACTCAATCTTTCCCCCACAGACGATCTTAGTTTTTTGCGTGAATATACGCATCTAACGCTGGTAAGGCTGTTTATTGCCTTGTATCGGCGCGACAAAACGCGCGCGCTGTTACAGGATGCGTGCTCTTTGCTCAACAGATTGTTGCAGAGGGCGCGTGCCGAAAAACGAACGGCGAGCGAGATAGAGTGCCTGTTGTTACTGGCTTTGGTTGAGGATGTCCAAGACAATCAGCAAAATGCGCTGGACCATTTAGAACAGACGCTGCGGTTAGCGCAACCGCAGGGGTATTTCCAGCTATTTGTACATGAGGGGGAACCGATGGCTGGCTTGCTAAAAACAGCGGTTTCCCTCAACATCGTCCCCGACTACGCCTCCCACCTGCTGGCTGCGTTCGGTGAACGTGCCGACCAGTCTCCATCGCAACCGCTGGTCGATCCCTTAAGCGAGCGTGAACTGGAAATTCTAGCCCTTAGTGCCGCCGGCCTGAAAAACAAAGAAGTCGCCGAAAAGCTCTTCATCAGCGTGAACACTGTCCTCTACCATACCAAAAATATCTATAGCAAACTTGGCGTTAACAAACGCAGCTTGGCGATTGCCAAAGCCAGAGAGCTGAGCCTCATTTAATGTTTCAGCATAGCAGCACTTTCGCCTGACCAGCTGACTAGCCACACTGTACACCTACAGTTTTTCTTCTCAATAACTACAATTTTTCCCACGCCACAACTACAATTTCTTGTGGGGACTTTTTGTTTCATCTGCCATATCCTCTGGGCATGATGAACAGCAACCCAGGCAAACAGCGCCATTACAAAATTGAAATCGAAGAGCACTTGGAAGAACGTTGGCGAGAATGGTTTGACGGGTTCACCATCAGCCACAACGGAATCGGCCGAACCACGTTGTACGGCCCCATCCAAGACCAGGCGGCTCTACATGGCGTGCTGCGAAAGATCAACAATCTGGGCTTGACGCTGATTTCGGTCAATCCTGAACAATTACCACAAGACAATTCATAGATCAATAAGGAGATACAGAGATGAACGGGTTACAAAAATGGGGTGGCGTAGCCGCACTGTACGAGGCTTTGGCTTACATTATCGGTTTTATTGGCTTTATCGCGGTGGTGAACGTAGGAGGCATTGCCGACCCGTTGGAAAAGGTAACCGCAATTGTGGAAAACCAAGGGTTACTCACGACCCTTCACCTGATTGTATACGTGGCCTGGGGTGCAGCGTTGGTCGTTCTCACGCTGGCGCTGCATGAACGATTGGACGGCCGCAAATCAGCCTTGGCCCGCACGGCCACAGCATTCGGACTCATCTGGTCAGTGTTAGTGATAGCCAGCGGGATGATTTACAACGTGGGGATGGAAACCGTCAGTTCACTCTACGCCACCGACCCGGAACAAGCGGCCTCTGTCTGGTTGGCAATCGAGTCTGTCTTTAACGGACTTGGTGGTGGCGTCGAAGTCGTCGGCGGCATCTGGGTCATCTTGCTGAGCATAAGCGCTCTGCGCAGTGGCAACTTCTCCCGCGCCTTTAACTATCTTGGACTTGTCATCGGAGCGGCTGGCGTGGTCAGCGTTGTACCAGCCCTAAGCGAAATTAGCGCCATCATCTTTGGCCTGACCCAAATCGTCTGGTTCGCCTGGCTGGGTATCGCCATGCTGCGCCAATCAGAACCTGCTGCTCAAGCAGTTGATAAACCCGCATTTGGCTAAACAATACCCATGGGGTGGCACGTTTTGGAAACGTGCCACCTCGAAAATAGTGGATTACAGTCATGAAGCAAACGGGAAATTGGCGGCAAGGTTCTACAGCGCGTCCACGTTGATCACACGAGGCGCCGTGATGTTCGATCTTCCCAACATTCTGCAAAAGAAGCGCTTGGCTGCTCGAGTACTTCTGGTCTCGTTCAGGAGGAAATCGATGGTCTGGCCAGTGGAATCGACTGCCCGATAGAGGTACATCCACTTGCCTCGGACCTTGACGTAGGTCTCGTCGACGCGCCAAGAATCGTTGGTCTGCTTCAAATGAGGTCGGCATCGCTTGTCCAATTCAGGCGAATACCGCTGAACCCAGCGAGAAATTGTGGAATGGTCGACTGACAGGCCACGTTCAGTCATCATCTCTTCAAGATCGCGGTAGCTGAGTGCGTATCGCAGATACCAGCGAACGCAGGTCAGGATGATTTCGCCTTCGTACTGTCGCCATTTGAACAGATCGCTCATGCGGTCCCATCCCAAGTGTTGCCGACTTGCAGTGAATGAGACGCACGCTAACCGATGTCCCTAATCTTCGCAACACAACCCCCAGCCTCATCGCCCCTCCCGAATCCACATCTGCCGTCCATCGCTGACAACATGCACGCGGCCGTCCCGATCATTGCGCAAGACCATGCGTCCGGCCAGCGCCGCCAAGACCTCCTCATTTGGATGACCGTAGTCGTTCTCTGCCCCGACCTGAATCACGGCCACGGCCGGATCGACGGCGGCCACGAATTCGTCGTTCGTGGCGCTGTTGCTGCCGTGATGGCCCACCTTGAGCACGGTCGAGGCGAGGGGCGCGCCGCTACGCAGCCACGCGGCTTCGCTGGGCAGGCCGGCGTCGCCGGTGAGCAGCACCGAGAAGTCGCCGTAAACGAGCTTGACCACGAGCGAATTCTCATTGTCGGCGTGCTCGTGCTCGAAGCCGCCCGGCGGCGGCCAGAGCACCCAGAGCGCCACGCCATCCCCTAGGTCAACCCAGCCGCCCGCTTCCTGCACGTGGAGCGCTGCACCAGCGCGTGCGACGCGCTCGCGCCAGCCCTGCGCATCGGGGTTGGCCCGGCTCATCGGCGTCTCCAGCGCATAGTCGACCTGGAAGCGCGCTGGGACGCGCACCTGCGCGGCCATGTGGTCGGCGTCGGGATGGGTCAGCAGCAGCAGGTCGAGCGAGCGATCCCAGAAGGGCATGACCGCGCCCAGCTCGGCCAGCAGGCGCTCGGGCTCGGCGCCGCCGTCGATGAGGGCCTGTCGTCCCGAGGGCGTGGTGATGAGGATGCCGTCGCCCTGGCCGATGTCGAGGAAGTGAACGTGGAGGCGACCGTCGGGCTGGGTGAGGGCCATGCGCCAGAGCAGCAGCGCGATCACGGCCAGGGCGGCGGCCAGCGTCGGCCCGACGGCGTGCAGGATGCGGCCGGTCTGGATCGCGTCCAGTGCCGCGCGTGCGCCGGTGGCAAGGCGCTGGCGCCAGTGCAGGCTGAAGATGACGCCATAGGTAACCAGCATCGCGCCCGAGACCGTAGGAGGCCATGGTGAGGCTGGCGCCGGGCAGGGTCGCAGTCCAGCGCACCATGGCCACTGTCCAGACGAGGCTGAGCCAGGGGATCCAGAGCAGGGCCTGGGCCAGCCAGCTCAGCCCCACCACACCCACGACCAGCGCGCCGCTGCCCCAGAGCATGATGTAGGGCTGTACCGGCGCAATGAGCAGGTTGGTGAGGAGGCTGACCAGGCTGAGGCGCCCGAAGTAGAAGACGACCAGGGGCAGGGTGGTGACGTTGGCGGCGAGGGTGACGAGCAGGCCGTCCTCCAGCAGGCCGCGCGCGACGCTGCGCGTGCGAGCGAGCGCGGCGTTGGCTGCGTTCTCCTGCGTGCGCGGCGCAGGCAGAGTCGGTGGTGCCTCCCCAGCCAGCAGACCGCCAAAGCCGGGTACGAGGCGCTGGAAGCCGGCGGTGATGGCGGGCGTGAAAAGGATGAGGCCGGCGGTGGCCGCGCTGGAGAGCTGGAAGCCCACGTCCCAGAGGGTGAGCGGATTGGCCAGCGTCATGGCCCAGCAGGCGGCAGCCAGGCTGACGAGCGCAGTGCTGCGCCGGTTGAGGGCCACGGCCCACACAAAGAGACCGCCCATGAGCGCTGCGCGCATCACCGCGGCGTCGCCGCCGACGAGCAGGGCGTAGAGCGCAATGCCGACCAGCGTGGGGTAGACGGCGCGCCGCCGGCCCAGGACGCGGGCGAATAGGGCCAGCAGAACACCGGAGAGAAGGGAGACGTTGCTGCCGCTAATAACGATCACGTGGCTTGTGCCGGTGAGATTGAACTGGTCGTAGAGCTCTTCCGGGATGCCGGCTTCGATGCCAAGGAGCATGCCATTGGCCAGCGCGGCATAGGGCTCGGGCAAGAGCTGGTTTAGCACGCGTTCGCCCCGTGCACGCAGCGCGTAGACGACCGTCAGCAGCCGGTTGCCTGCTGGTGCGGTGTCCAACGGCGTGATACGCGTGCCATACATGAGGCTGTGCACGCCCTTGCGCGCCAGATACTCGCGGAAGGAAAAGTCTTCAAAATCGGGTGGCGTGACCAAGCGCCCGCGTAGGCGCAGCGGCTGCCCGTAGACGTAGCGCGTCTCGATGCCCGTGGTCAGGCGCAGTTGGCCCGCCACCGGCTGGACGCGGCCTGCCCCGGTCAACGATGTGGCGCGCACGACAAGGCGCTGCTCTGTGCCGGCCAGTAAGGGATAGCTGTCTACATAGCCTTCGACAATAACGGTGGGCGCGTCGCGCACAAAGGCCTGATCGGCGGGCAGGTTGTAGTAGGCGAGATCGGTTTCTGTCCAGCAGGGCGTGAGGGGACGAGCCGCATAGCGCAGCGCGCCTGTTACCATGCAGAGTGCGAGCGCCGCGAGCAGCGCCGGTGTCCAGGGCTGCGTGCGGGGGGGCGAGAAGCCGGCGCTGCGCGGCCAGACGAGCGCTGCGTCCGCTTGTTTCGTAGCGTGCAATCGGTTGAGGAGTGGCGTGAAGGGAAGCAGCAAGGCTGGTCCCCACCAAAGCCAGTGGGGAAACTCACAGCCGATCCAACCGACGTCCCAGGCGAAACGCCCGCCGAGAATGCCGGCAAAGTAGGCAAGGGCCAGATAGAGGAGGACCATGCGGGGGATCATGTCCTTTCAAAGGTTAACTAAATGATCGGTTCATTCACCCATCAGCTGCACGACGAGTTGGCGCTGGCGGGCGCGGTTGTCGAAATCGACAAAGATGATTTGCTGCCACGTGCCCAGCGTCAGGCTGCTATCGACAAATGGCACGGTAAGCGACGGCCCGAGCAGCGCCGCGCGCACGTGGGCGTGACCATTGCCGTCGCCCCAGCGTGCGTTGTGCGCATAGGGGCGATTGGGCTCGGCAAGCTGATCGAAGAGACGCTTGAGATCGGTGACGCAGCCTGCCTCATATTCGAGCGTCGTCAGCGCGCTGGTGGCCGACGGCGTGAAGAGGGTAACGATGCCATTCTGAAGGCCGCTATCAGCAACTGCGGCCGCAATTTGTTCCGTGAGCTCGATGACATCGGCATCACCTTGGGTGCGAAATTGGATGGTCTGCGTTCTGACAGTCATATGGCGTGAGCACCGGAATAGAAAGGGCGGGTATGGACGTCTATCTACGCTCGATGATTGGCAGGAAGATGTTCGCGCTGTCGCCGACCAACAGGGTTTGGCTGTTCGTCGCCTCGTTGCCGTCGCTGTCCCGGACCCGCAGGATGATGGTGTGCACGCCCGCAGAGGGCGTTACGCGCAGCCAGCTGCCCGTGCCAAGATCGCCATCTCGATTGGACCACCAGCGCAGGTCTTCCTCCGGCAGGAGTCCGTCCTCCAGATCAGAGCCGGTGCCTTCCAGGGCGATCGCCGCGCCCACATCGATGCGGGTCTGCTTCGTTCGGATGACGGCGGTCGGCGGTTTCCCGGTCACGGTAATCGAATTGTCGGCCACAAAACCAATCTCGAGGCTGTCGGATGTATCGTAGGCTGTGTTGATCCCATCGGTTGCGCCGACTCGGAATTGTACCTGGTTGCTGCCGGGTAGCACGCTCAGGTCGACGACCGCGGACGTTGAGGTCAGATCTGCGGCCAGCGGCAGCCAAGACGCACCCGAGTCCGTGCTGTAGTCTAGCGAGAAAAACAGCGGGTCATCGTCGAGATCAGCGCCATTCCAGGTGACCGTGACTTCATCTCCGGAGAGATCCGCGCCCCCGGTCGGGCTTGTGAGACGCACAAAGGGTTGATTGCGACTCACCGGCCGCGTCGCCAGTACCGTATCACCCCAGGTCAGGATAACTTTGACCGTGTCGACCGGGTATGGAACAGCCAAAGAGAAACCATCCGTGTCGGTGGGTTCGCCCGTCTCAATGTTGAGGAACCCCAGATCGAAGCAGCGGCTGTCCAGCGCTGTGTCGCTTTCATCGTGGAGTTCGATACAGTAGGTCTCTCCGGTGCTGGCATCCGCAGGGGTGTCAGAGCGGATTACGTAGAACGGATCGAGCGAAACGTTTTGACTCTCCCGCTCAATCAGCCCCGAAACCAACAATTTCGCCGTGAATTCGCCCCCTCCCCCAGCGTCAATCCTCGCCGCTGTGGGCGCAAAACCAGCCGCCATGCGCCGGTAGTTAAAGGGCGAAATCCACTCCGGCGCGCAGTAGGTCATGAAGTCATAGGTATCCTGGGGGAAGAGGATCTGTAGACGGGACGCATCAAAGCCGACTACGCCGATTGAACCCAGGGGTAGATTGGGATAGACTGGATGCTGGGGCTCGGGACCGCCCGGTTCGCCGACACATCTGGGATCTTCCTGGGCGGAGCGGTTGGCGGTGTGCCGCAGACCGGTGGGATCAAGAATGTGGGCCAGTTCATGGGCCAGCGTCTCGGCGCCGCAGCTAAGGGCATAGCCGGTGGCAACACGCCCCCGCCCGCCGGCGAAGATGGCGTCGGCGACGCCGCAGAGACCGGATGGCTGACCCGCGGCCCAGCCGTAAAGGCGATCGGGGGGAGTGCCGCCTACCCAGCTCCCTTCATGGGTCATGCGATCCCAGAAACGATTGAGCGCATTGATGTACTCCGGATAAGTCTGCACGGTGAGCGGGAAATTGAGGGACTGGTTGAAGCCCGGTTGGAAGAAGTAGTCAACACCATTTGCGCCGACCGGGAAGAACCGGCGAATGTCGCTGTCGCTGGTGAGGGCAATCTCCCGATCGAGGCCCGGATTCATCTCCACCCAGGCGATGCGCAGACGCGGCGCCGGTTGGAAGCGCCGTGTCATCTCGTTGGTCGTGTTGTTGCTTTCGTTGTTTTCGGCGATCTGATTGTTCGGGTCGACTTCCGCCCACAGATCGATTTCTCCAGTCAGCCAGGCAATGTCGAGTAGGTAATTCAGCGTGGATCCCGCACTGCCTTCCGTCGAGTCGCCGATCAAAGTAATGGGGCCGTTGAGCGATTCAACCGTCTGCACCACGTTCTGAGAATCACGGACGAAGAGCGTGCTGTCCAGATTTTCGACTGAGTCGACGCCGGTGACGTCTACGTAGACGCGGACCAGCGCCGGCTTGCCCGCTATCAGCGGTACGGGCGCGCCCGTGACCGGATCGGCATCGGCCATCAGCGCCTGGCCAACCTGGATGCGGGCAATTGACAGATCCACATTGCTGCCCGGTTGGGGCGGAACAGGCGTGGGCGTTGGCGCGCGTGGGGTCGCCGGCAAGAGCGTCGGGGTTGGGCTCGGCGTGGCCGTGGGGGGCGCGGTTGTCGGTGCAGGGGTGCTGGTCGCGCCGGGGGTGGCTGTGGGCGGTCCGGCGCCGTCCGGCGTGCAGAAGACGAGGCTTACATCGTCAAAGACAACTTCGCTGTAAAAGCCGTCGTAGTCCTCTGCCATTTGAAAGGTAAGCTGAATGGTGCGGCCGGCCAGCAGATTTACTGGTAGGCCATCCTCGAAGTATTTCCAGGTCCCAGTCTGGGTGTAGGTCAGGAAGGACCAGAAAATCAGTTCACTAAATGTTTCATCGTAGATCGAGATGTAGACGACATCTCCCGGGTCGGCGAAGACGACGCCGGAATAAAAGGCCAGCCCTGCAGCCGTTGCATTGGCGGGTACTTGCACCGTCTGCCAGATGGCCGAATTGCTGTAGAACTGCGTGTTTTGGAAGGCCGAGCGCGCACCGGTTACCCACGACTCTTCCGAAAAACCGACATTCGAACTGGGTTGGCCAAACCAGGCGCCATTTGTCTCAAAGCTCGGGTTGGAAATGTATTCGAAGCATTCGTCATCTGTCGCTTGCACACGCGAATTTGTGCCGCCAAAAGGCTTTGCGTCGGGAGAGTCGGGGATGGGCGGCACCGGATTCTGGAGATAGACGGAACCTTCCGTTTGCGGTGCGCCCTGGGCAATAATATTCGGGTCATCGGGCGTCGCCAGGACGCCATGACTGGCAGGCTCTTGCTGTTGGTCGCTCACTGACTGTGTGTGTGCATCGCCGGTGATGATTAGCAACGAAATCATGACGAACGCTATCAAGAAAAGTGCTACAGGCTTGCGCATGTTCGTTCTCCTGGATTCCCGTACTGCTTCGTATGGGCTACGTGGGCACCGGACATGGCGGTCATTATAAGGAGTGAAGACTACATGTCAAGCGGCGGTTCTGAGGGGCCCTTACAATCACTGATTGACCGCGCAAATTGATTTGGGTAGACTATGTCCTGTCTCAAATGACTTTTATCGCTCTGAAGGAGGCTTCCTTGCAAGCATTTGATTATGAACGGGTTCAAACTGTGACCGATGCCGTTGCGCTGCTCGCCCAACACAATGGCGATGCTCGACTGCTCAGTGGCGGCACGGATCTGCTGGTAGCTCTGCGCGAAGGGCGCTACCAGACCGGGATGGTGATCGACGTCAAGCCGGTTCCGGAACTGTCGGCGCTGGTCTATTCGCCAATCGATGGCTTGACAATGGGCGCGGCCGTCACCTGCCGTCAGCTTTATGAAGATGAAACAATTGCCGCGGCCTATCCTGGCCTAATCGATTCCGCTCATCTGATTGGCGGTGTCCAGATCCAGGGCCGGGCCAGCTTTGGCGGCAACCTCTGTAACGCATCGCCGGCAGCCGATGGCATCCCCGCGTTGATCGCCTATGGCGCGCGCTGTCTGATCGCTGGGCCGGATGGCGAACGCACTGTTCCGGTTGAGGAGTTCTGCCTTGCGCCGGGCAAGACCGTGCTGGCGCAGGGCGAGCTGCTTGTGTCACTGCAGATGGCGCCGCCGGTGCCGGGCCATGGCGCCGCATACCTGCGCTTCATTCCGCGCAACGAAATGGATATTGCGGTGGTCGGCGTCGGCGCCGCCGTACAGTTGAATGCGGCCGGCACCCACTTTGAAGACGCACGCGTGGCGCTGGCCGCGGTTGCACCCCGCCCTCTCTTCGTACCTGCCATCGGCGACGCCCTGCGCGGACGCGAGGTCACCATCGACGCGTTGGAAGAGGCCGCCGAGATCGCCCGCGCCGCGGCCACGCCCATTTCCGACATGCGCGGCACGGCCGAGTATCGTACCCACTTGACGGGTGTTCTGACGCGGCGGACGCTGAGTAAGGCTGTGGAGCGGGCGCGTGCAAGCGCATAACGGGTGGGGTTTTGGGGTGATAGGGTAGTGGTGGGAACCTTCCGGAGCATGAAGGATGCTCCCTAATCTCTCCCACAACCCCACCACCCCAAGACCCAGCAACAAACAACATGGAGCAATCAATGACATCCAAAGTAATCGTCTCGACCACTGTGAACGGTGACCCGGTCGAATTTCTGTGCGAGCCGCGGCAGAGTCTGCTGGAGGTTCTGCGTGACACACTGCAGTTAACGGGCACCAAGGAAGGCTGTAACAACGGCAATTGCGGCGCCTGCAACGTCGTGCTCGACGGCGTGCTCGTCAACTCTTGCCTGGTTTTGGGCGTCGAGGCGGAGGGCAGCGACGTGCGTACGGTGGAGGGCATGGCAGAGCCGGAGCGCCTGCATCCGCTACAGCAAGCGTTCCTGGAACACGCCGCGCTCCAGTGCGGCATCTGTACGCCGGGCTTTTTGCTCTCGGCCCAGGCCCTGCTGGAAACGAATCCCGATCCGTCGGAGGAGGAGGTGCGTTTTTGGCTGGCCGGCAATCTCTGTCGCTGTACCGGTTACGACAAGATCGTGCGCGCCGTGCTGGACGCCGCCGACAGCGCAGCGTAAGCCAAAGCGTCCGTGCGGAAGATAAGCAACGCGCCAGGAAAAACGATCCATCAGCGAAGCGTGCCTACCCACGCCGCCAACTTGATCGGCAAGTGTCCATGATGAGCCGCCAACCATGAGTCAAGGGATTGCGAATAACCTAACCGAATATGGCGACAGAGAGTTTGCCCTCTACCTGCGCCGCTCCTTTGCCAAGGCCATGGGCTTCAGCGATGAAGCGCTGGAAAAGCCCGTCGTTGGCATCCTCAACACCTATAGCGAGCTGAATAACTGCCACCGCCATTTCCCCCAACTGATCGACGCGATCAAGCGGGGCGTCTGGCAAGCGGGCGGTTTGCCCCTGGAGTTCCCGACGATTTCGCTAGGCGAGGTCTTCCTGTCACCCACCAGCATGCTCTATCGCAACCTGATGGCGATGGACGTGGAAGTAATGATCCGGGCACAACCGCTGGACGCAGTTGTGCTGACCGGCGGCTGTGACAAGACGCTGCCCGCGCTGTTGATGGGCGCGGCCAGCGCCAACGTCCCGGCGATTGTCGTCGCCGCGGGACCGATGCTGACCAGCCAATTTGATGGCGAGCGGATTGGCGCCTGTACAGATTGCCGCCGCTTCTGGGCCACTTATCGACGCGGCGAAATCGATCGCGCAACGATTGACGTCGTGGAGGGGCGTCTTGCGCCAACGCCGGGTACATGCAGCGTCATGGGGACGGCGAGCACGATGGCCTGCCTCGTCGAGGCGCTGGGGATGATGCTGCCTGGCGGCGCGTCCATCCCCGCCGTTTACGCCGATCGTATGCGCCATGCCGAAGCCGCCGGCAAACAAGCGATTGAATTGATTCGGCATCAGCTCACGCCGGACCAGATTATGATACCGGCCGCGTTCGATAACGCGCTGCGCGTTTTGCAGGCCATCGGCGGCTCGACCAATGCGATCATCCACCTGACGGCCATTGCCGGTCGATTGGGCATCAACCTGGACCTGGCGCGTCTCAACCACCTGGCGGACTCAACGCCGGTACTGGTCGATCTGAAGCCGACTGGCAGCGCCTACATGGAGGATTTTCATCGGGCCGGCGGTATGCAGGTGTTGCTTCAAGAATTGAAGCCGCTGCTTGAGCTGGATCCACCTACCGTCGCCGGCATGACGCTGGGGGAGCGCCTGGATGAACCGTACGATTTCCCGGCGTGGCAAGAGGTCATCCGCCCGGCCACCGACCCGCTCCAGCCGCGCGGCGCACTGATTGCATTGCGCGGCAACCTGGCCCCAGACGGCGCGATTTTGAAGCGCTCGGCGGCGACGCCCGCGTTGCTCAATGCGACCGGTCGTGCGGTTGTCTTTCATTCGCTGCAGGACATGGCGGCACGGATCGACAGCCCTGATCTGGAGATTGACGAAGGTGATTTTTTGGTGCTGCAAAATGCCGGCCCCCTGGGCGGACCCGGCATGCCGGAAGCAGGCTATCTGCCCATTCCCAAGAAGCTGGCGGAGCGGGGCGTCAAGGATATGGTGCGCATTTCCGATGCGCGCATGAGCGGCACCGCGTTTGGGACGATTGTGTTGCATGTTGCGCCGGAAGCCGCCGTGGGCGGCCCCCTTGGCCTCGTGCAGACGGGGGATAGGATCGAGCTCAGTGCTGACAAGCGGGCGCTCAATCTGCTGGTGTCTGATGATGAGCTGGCGCAGCGGAAGAAAGCGCAACGAGTCGAGGCGCAGACTCCCCAACGTGGGTATGCACGCCTCTACCACGAGCACTGTCAGCAGGCCAATCTCGGCGCAGACTTTGATTTCATGCGTGGCGCGGAGGCGACAGTCTCCTAGCACGCGGCGGCGCAAATGGACCCATAGGTCAGCTGCCCGGATGCGGCCCCTCCAGCCCCCAATTCTCGGGCAGACCACGGCGGCAACGCGGACCGATCGGTCCACTTACGCCATCGTGCCCTAGCCAAATGGCAAACAGTTGCCAAGTCGTTGACCTGGTGAACGGCGGAAGGCAACAATCTCAACGGGGGAGAGCGTGTCACTAGAGGTCAAGCAAGCTCGCTGGCAGCGTGCCATGCAGAACATTACGGCCTCAGCGTTTGGCGCCAAAGCCTTTGCCAAGCTGTTGCCGAAGATTGATCGACCCGTACTGAAATTGACCGGCGAACGCTATTCGGCAGCCGGTCTGCTCGGTGGTGTGCCCACCATAATGCTGACGACGACGGGAGCAAAAAGCGGCGTGCAGCGACGTATGCCCCTCATCGCCACACCGGACGGCGAAAACATCGTCCTGGTTGCGTCGAACTGGGGGCAAGCGCGCAATCCGGGCTGGTATTACAATGTGCGCAAGCATCCGCAGGTGACCGTTGAGATTGGCGGTGCCGCGTCAGCGTACATTGCCCGGGAGGTAACTGATCCGATCGAGTATGAACGTCTGTGGAGGAAAGCCAACGAGGTCTACCTCGGTTATGACAAATATCGTGAGCGGGCCGGAGCGCGCACCATTCCGCTCGTGGTCCTGGAGCCTGTGAAATAGAGAGGAATCCCATCAATGAGCGACTATCAAGTGATCGGCACCCGGCCGATTCGTCACGACGGCGTCGACAAGGTGACCGGGCGCGCCCAATACGGCGCCGACATTCATCTGCCCAATATGCTGCATGGTAAGATGCTGCGCAGTCCCCATGCCCACGCACGCATCGTTGCTATCGACACCCGCGCGGCCGCAGAATTGCCCGGCGTCAAGGCAGTGGTCACCGCCGCGGATCTGCCCAGTGCGCCGGACAAGGTCCAAGAGTACGGCGAGACGGTTTCCAACGTGCGCTACGAAAGCTGGAATGTCCTGGCCCATGACAAGGTGCTCTATCACGGTCATGCCGTGGCCGCGGTGGCCGCCGATGATCCCCACACCGCAGAGGCGGCTGTCCGACTCATTCAGGTGGAGTACGAAGTACTGCCGCCGGTGATGAATGTCGAGGCTGCGCTGGCCCCCGACGCGCCGATCCTGGTCGATTTTCTGCGCACGGACGAGATGGGCAAGAAAGGAGATCGGTCGACCAACCTGGCTTCACACCTGCGCCACCAACGTGGCGACCTGGCCGCCGGCTTTGCGGCCGCCGACGTCATCGTCGAGCGTGAGTTCCACACCGGTACCGTGCATCAAGGCTACATTGAGCCCCAAAACGGCACGGTAATCTGGGGTGATGATGGCCATGTGCAGGTCTGGTGTAGCTCTCAGGGCGCGTTTGCCATCCGCAGCCAGATGGCGGATCTGTTGCAGATTCCCGTCTCCCAAGTCACGGTGACGCCGCTGGAGATCGGCGGCGGCTTTGGCGGCAAATTGGACGCCTATTTGGAGCCGGTAGCCGCCCTGCTCTCGCGCAAGGCCGGCCACCGTCCGGTGAAGATGACCATGAGCCGTACGGACGTGCTCCAGGCCACGGGGCCCACCTCTGGCTCCACCATCACCGTGAAGATGGGCGCCACCCGCGACGGCAAGTTGACGGCTGCGCAGGCGGCGCTCTACTACGAAGCCGGCGCGTTTCCCGGCTCGCCCGTGGGCGCGGCCAGCGGCGTGATCTTTGCCCCGTACAAGCTGGAAAACGTGCAGATCGACGGCTACGACGTACTGGTCAACCGACCCCATGCCAAGGCCTATCGCGCGCCGGGCGGCACCAATGCCGCCTTCGCCTCCGAGACCGTCATGGACGAATTGGCATTACAATTGGACATCGACCCCCTGGAGATGCGGCGCATCAATGGGGTGGTCGAAGGCGACCGCCGGCCGGATGGGCCGGTCTATCCCAAGATCGGTTTTATGGAGACGCTCGACGCCATCGCAGAGAGCGATCACTATCAAACGCCGCTGGAGGGCCCCTATCGCGGCCGCGGGGTTGCCTCCGGTTTCTGGTTCAACTGGGGCGGCAAATCGAGCGTTTCGGCCAGCGTCAACGCTGATGGTACGGTCAGTCTGGTCGAAGGCTCCACCGATATCGGCGGCACCCGGGCGTCGCTGGCCATGCAGCTTGCCGAGACGCTGGGCATCGCGGCCGAAGACGTTCACCCGCAGGTCGCAGGTACCGATTCGGTCGGCTACAACGACGTTACCGGTGGCAGCCGTACGACCTTTGGTACCGGCTGGGCGGTTTATGAGCTGGGCAAGAAGCTGAACGAAGAGATGCGCAAAGCGGCCGCCGACCTCTGGGACGTGACGCCTGAGTCGATTTCGGTCGAGCGCGGCGTCTTTTCCCACAACGGCGACAGCCTTACGTTTAAGGAATTGGCCGCCGAGGCCGGCGATGTCCCCATCACGGCCGCAGCGAGCGTCCATCCCAAGAAGTTTGGCCCGGGGTTTGCCACCCACGTAGTCGATGTGGAAGTTGACCCTGAAACGGGCAAGGTGACGATTTTGCGCTATACCGCATCTCAGGACGTGGGCACGGCCATCCATCCCAGCTATGTCGAAGGGCAGATCCAGGGCGGCGTGGCCCAGGGCATCGGCTGGGGGCTGAACGAGGAATACGTCTACGACGATGAAGGCCATCTGCTCAATGGCAATCTGCTTGACTATCGCATGCCCACCGCGCTTGATCTACCCATGATCGACACCATCTTGGTGGAAGTGCCGTCACCAGGCCATCCCTACGGCGTGCGCGGGGTGGGCGAAGTGCCGATCGTGCCGCCGCCGGCCGCATTGGCCAACGCCATCTACCGCGCACTGGGCGTGCGCATGACCGTGTTGCCCATGTCGCCCGGCAACGTCATGCAGACCGTCTGGGACCAGGCCTAGCCGTGGAGCATGAAGTCTGGATTCCCGCGCTTCATCGCGATCTTACCGACGGTGTGGAGCAGGTGACGGTGACGGGGGAGACGGTCGGCGCGCTGATAGATGAGTTGGAGCGCCGCTTTCCTGGCCTGCGGGCGCGGCTCTGTGAGGACGAGCGGGTGCGTCCCGGGATCGCGGTGGTCGTTGATGGCGTGGTGACGCCCCGGGGATTGCGCCAGCGCCTGACGGAACCAAGTGAAGTGCACTTCGTGCCTGCTATCAGCGGCGGGGCCGGAGTAGATTAACTGACCTTACTGAATATCCCACATAAAGAGTCCGCCATTGCGCACGCTGACAGCGTATGCAATGGCGGACTCTTGCGCGCTTTGCTTCAGGGCACCTTTCGCAAAGGTGATCCGTGTGTCGCTACTGTCGTGTCAAGCATGATTGACGGAAATCGTATGGCCGTTCTAGAGAGCAAGAACATACGACGGCGAAGCTTGTCCGGTAGGGATGCCGGACCTACGATTCCCATCAGGCTACGCTTAACAAGACCCTACGGTTGCTGGATGAAGATAGGCATCATATTGACGTCTAACCCGAATGCTTCGATGATCAAGACTGAGTCGAGCGGTTGGGTGTTGGCCCCGCCGAAGATCACCAGGGATAGCTTGGCGTTGCCCCGCATCGTGAACGGATCAAGGTCCAACAGCAGGCTGCCTGGATCGCAGCCGCCGGCGGCGCCGGCGACATACCAGTCATAGTTGCCAAAGAAAAGATTCAGGTAGCCGCTCTGCTCGCCATAGCGCAGCGGTCCGCCAACGAGACTGTCATCGGCGTCATTGCAGATAACCACGGCCGTGTCGTCCAGGTCGGCGGCTACAGGCGCCAGGTGCAGAATGTTGATGATGCCGCTCAAGGGCGGGCCATCCGGTTTCGGGAGGGTGCCCGGCGGGATGGTCGTGTCCGGGGGCGCGGGTGCGGCGAGCGCGTCCGGTCCGGTGATCATGACCATACCGGCCATGCCGACGAGCGCGACAAAGAGCAAACCGTACAAGAGCATGCGGGGGGAGCGATGAGCGGTGAAGCGTGATGAAGGCTGCATTTGCGTCTCCTTGTGAAAAGATTCTGGACCAGCAATACTTGGTAGAGCAAGACGACGAACCGACTTGCCGGCAAGAAATACCGGAGGCTGATGGGTCGGTCAACTCACCTGTTAAGACGTCCACATAGACCAAAAAGGTACGACGAAGTTGGCAATCGATGCTATAATGCCAGGTCATGAGAATTCATCAGCTTGCACCCGATATTGCCGCAAAAATCGCCGCGGGCGAGGTGGTTGAGCGCCCGGCCAATGTGGCCAAGGAATTGATTGAGAACAGTCTCGATGCCGGCGCTGACGAGATTCGTGTCGAAATCCGCGAAGGTGGCCTACGCCTGCTGCGCATCGTCGACAACGGGCATGGCATCCCGGCTGCAGACTTACCGCTCGCTTTTGCCCGCCACGCCACGAGCAAGCTCGCCACCGCCGATGACCTCAACCATATCGGCACGTTTGGCTTCCGGGGCGAAGCGCTTTATAGCATCGCTGCCGTGAGTCAGGTCACCTTGCTCAGCCGTCACGCCGATGACGAATTTGGCGCTCAGATTCGAGTCGAGGGCAGCGAAATCGGCGAAGCGCAGCGTGCGGGCGCGGCGGTCGGCGCCATGGTCACCGTGGAGCACCTCTTCTACAACGTACCGGCCCGGCGCAAATATCTGCGCAAACCCGCCACCGAGGCTGGGCGAATCGCTGCGGTGGTACAGCACTATGCTTTGGCCTATCCCGAACGCCGTTTTGGCTTTGTCAACGAGGGCCGGCTGGTCTTTCAAAGCACGGGCAGCGGTGATCTGCTCGACGTCGTGGCCAAGATCTACGGCCCCGACAAGGCGCGCCAGATGATCGAGATTGCGCCCATGCCGGCTGCGCCCGGGCAAGCGTCGGTCCTCGACACGGGCCTTGCCGCCGAGGTCGATTTTATGCAAGAGACCGAGTTCGCCGGCGAAGAGTCAACAGCGTCGCTTCCTGTGGGAGATGCACTACGCGTCTATGGTTATGCCAGCCAGCCTTCGCTCCATCGCCCCAATCGCGGCAATATTCACTTGTTTATTAACCGGCGCTATGTGGAGGATCGCAGCCTGACGCACGCGGTCGTGCAGGCCTACCACACCCTCTTGCCGGGCGGGCGCTATCCCCTTGCCGTCGTCTTCGTCGACATGGATCCGAGCCGGGTGGATGTCAATGTTCATCCACAGAAAATGCAGGTGCGCTTTCTGGATGAACGCGCGCTCTTCTCCTCGGTGCAACAAGCCGTACGCCGCAGCGTCATGGCCGAGGCGCCTGTGCCGGAGACCGGTTTTGGCGCAGGTGATCGTGCGCTAAGCGCGCCGCCGTCGCCGGGTGTCTGGTCTCCTGATGAGGGCTGGGCGGAAAGACGTGCCACCATCCTCAACGCTGGTCGCCAGCAGGCGTTTGAGCTGCCACCAACGGCTGCGCACAGGAAAGAAGCGCCTGCGGTGCCAGATGCGACTGGGCCCATTGTCGACGAACCCCTTCAGGTTCCCGGCGATCAAGAAACCCAAGGCGAAAATGTCCAGCCGCCGCTGGTCGAACGGCGTTCGCAACTGCCGCCTTTACGCGTTGTTGGCCAAGCAGGATCGATGTACATCATTGCCGAAGGGCCTGAGGGGCTCTACCTCATTGACCAACATGCGGCCCATGAGCGCATTCTCTACGAAAAATATATGCAGCAACGGTATGGCTTGAGTGACGCCAGCGTGCCCCGTCAGCACCTGTTGGAGCCGCTAACGCTGCACGTTGGGGCGGAATTGACCGGCCAGGTGGCCGAGCATCTGGATGCGCTCAATCGGATCGGCTTTGAGATTGAATCCTTTGGCGGCGACACTTTTTTGGTGCGCGCCATTCCCAGCGTACTCTCAGGTCAAGATCCGCAGCGCACGGTGGAAGAGATCGTCAATATGCTGGGCGATCGTCGTAACCTTGTCGGCGAGGAGCTGGAGGCGCGGCTGGTCAAGATGGTCTGCAAGCGCGCCGCCATCAAAGCGGGGCAGCAACTCAGTGAAATCGAGATGCGCGAGCTGATCCGGCAGTTGGAAGCGTGCGAAGCCCCGCGTACTTGTCCCCATGGCCGGCCAACCATGATCCAACTGAGTGCGGGTGAGCTGGAAAAGGCTTTCGGGCGCGTGTAACTGGTTGGATCAGTAGCATCGGATGCCCTCGCAGCGGGCTACTGAGAACGGCTTTGAGCGCTGCTGCAGGCTCCCTGATCAAGCCGGAAGAATCTCTTTCCCTTTTGCTTTGCGAAACTTTGGGACGCCCCTTCTGCTTGTGTTATACTTTGTTGTCATTGTCGTGCGACGACCAGGAGATCGACGAAATAGCTCCCAAAGAGAAGGGGGCGCCGGCTTTGTTCGCGTCAGCTGTTTGGACAGCAGGCGTGTCGAGATCTTTGAACTAACTCAAAAAATAACATTTTCTTACGTTGCTTCTGCACAAACCGACACACGATTCAGAGGAACCAATGTCGCTTACCGTTACCACCGAACCGATGGAAAACCGCCAGATAGCGCTGACGATTGTGGTCGATCAGGCCCGGGTCGATCAGCAACTGCGCAAGGCGGCGCGCAAGCTCGGCAGCCAATACCGCATCCCCGGCTTCCGCAAGGGCAAGGCGCCCTATGACATCATCGTTCAATATCTGGGCGTTCAGAATCTTTACAACGAGATCATTGACGAACTTGGCCAGGACGTCTATCGTGAAGCGCTGGATGAGATCGACTATGAGCCCTATGCTCAGGCCTCGCTGGATGATATCGCGCTTGATCCCATGACATACAAACTCGTCATTCCGCTGGAGCCTGAAGTGGAATTGGGCAACTATCGCAGCGTACGCGTTGAGGAGCCCGAGGTCGAGGTTGATGAAGAAGCAGTGACGGAACGATTGGATTCTTATCGCGAGCAGTACGCCGGTTGGCAGGATGTCGAACGGCCCAGCGAGTATGGCGATCTCATGAACATTGACGTCAAGAGCGTCATCCCGGCTGAGGGCGACAACGAAGAGATTGTCGTTCTGGACGAGAGTGACTGGGACGTGACGCCGGATGAGGAAAACCCCATGGAGCCGGCCGGCTTTGATGAGGCGCTGCTCGGTCTGAAGGCCGGTGACGACGCCGAATTTGAGCTGAGTTGGCCTGCAGATAGTCAGAGCATCTACGCCGGCAAGACGGCCAAATTTATGGTGACGGTCAACAGCATCCAGGCCTATGAGAAGCCTGAATTGAACGATGAATTCGCGCAACTGGTTGGCCCCGACTATGAGACCCTCGATGACCTCATGGCCGATATCCGCAGCAGCCTCCGCGAGCAGGCTGAGCGCGATGCCCGCAACGACTACCTGGAAAAGGCGCTGGATGCATTGTTGGAAGAGGCGACGCTCAATTACCCGCCCGTGGTGGTGGAGGATCAGCTTGACGCCATGCTGAATGACTACGAGCAACGCCTCCGTCAATTCGGCATTGAGAGCCTCCAAGGCTACTTCGAACAGACCGGTCAGGATCTAGAAGAATACCGCGAGGGGCAACGAGAGGACGCCGAGAAGATCGCTCAGCGTAACCTGATTATTTCCGAAATTCTGCAGAGTGAATTCATTTTCGCCACGGACGAAGACATCGAGGAAAAGATCGCCGAGTTCGTTGGCGAGACGAGTGACGACGAAGAGGTGCAGGCCCAGGCCGATGCCTTGGCAGCTATGTTGCGTAGCGGTCCGGGGCGCCCCATGCTCGAGACGCAAATCTTGCAGGAGAAGGCGCTCGATCGCATTTTGGAGATTGTGCGCGGCGAGGAATTGCCCTCGGTAGAAGAGTTGGAAGCGGCCAAGATTGCTGCGGCCACAATGGCCGCAGAAGCTGAAGAAGCCGACGACGCTGAGGCAGCTGAGAAAGAGGCCGAGGTGGTCGAAGCCGAGCTAGAAGGTGCGGCCACGGCTGAAGCAGGTGGAGAAGAACCCTCTGCGGAAGCGGATGACGAAGGCGAAGAAGTGGCGGCGTCTGAGGAAGAGGACTAACGCAACGCAAACGCGGAATCGAAGAGGCCTTACATTGTAGACGGCATGGGACGCTTACCATAGATTTGGTTAGTACCAATTTGGGTCACTAGGTTCGCCTGTGCTTCACAACGAACAAAGCCAGTCAGCGTCAGCCGTTTAGGCAAAGATTCGTGCCGATTAGACGAACGTAAGCTTGACCCGTCATCCAAGCGATGGAGATGAACGAAATGATACACCCACAAAATGTCGTACCCATGGTCATTGATAGTTCGAGCCGCGGCGAACGCGCCTACGATATCTATAGCCTGCTGCTGAAGGAACGGATTATTTTTTTGGGCACGCCCATCAACGATCAGGTGGCTAACTTGATTGTGGCGCAGTTGCTCTATTTGAATAGCGAAGATCCCAATCAGGGGATCAACATGTATGTTAACAGTCCCGGCGGCAGCATCTATGCCGGCCTGGCGATCTACGATACCATGCAGATGATCCCTGCTCCGGTAAGCACCTATGCCGTTGGCGTGACTGCCAGCATGGGGACTGTACTGCTCTCATCCGGCGCCAAGGGCAAGCGTTATGCCCTGCCCCACGCCACGATCCATATGCACCCGGCCAGCAGCGGCGCCCAAGGCTACACCGAAGATGTCCGCGTTGCGTTTAAGGAGCAGGAACGCATCCAGACGCAGCTTTTCCACCTGGTGGGCAAGCACACCGGTCACGACTGGCGAGAGATTGAGAAAGACTTCGAGCGTGATCGCTACATGAACGCGCTGGATGCCAAGGAGTATGGCCTGGTTGATGAGGTGCTGGGCGATACGAGCGACATTGTCATCGTCGACGACGGTGAGATTGTTGTGCCCTCGACAAACGGGAATGCAGTATAGCGCGCGAGCTGCACCTTCTTTCTGCAAACATAGTTCGGAGGCAGTGCTAGCTTATAGAATCCCGGTCACGTCGTTTGGTATCTCGCTAAACCGTAGCCGGGATTTTTTTTCGAGATAGCGCTGCGGATAGCGTGTTCGGTGAAGCGTGATGCTTGTTGTTTTCTTCGTAGCCACGAAGAATTGCGTCGTATCTTCATATGCTATGCGCTTGATGGACAGGACTAGAAGCAATCATGACTGATCACCCCAACTCAGATGGCCGCCGTTGTTCCTTCTGTGGCAAGGATCAACGCGATGCAACTCGGTTGATTGAGGGCGAGAACGAAGCCTATATTTGCGATGAGTGCATTCTCCTGGGCGCAGAAGTGCTGACAGAAGAAGGCGTCTTTGGCGCGCCGGGAGCAGGCCATGTGGCCGAAAAGCCTCAGCATGTTCCGAGTCCTAAGGAGATTGTGGCTCACCTGGATCAGTATGTGATCGGTCAGGAGCGGGCCAAGAAGGTGCTCTCGGTTGCGGTTTACAATCATTACAAACGGGTCTTTGGCATCCGTGCCGGCGACGACCTGGCCACCATGCCCGGCCAGCAGAGCGCTTCAGCACTCCTGGATGACGATGACCTAGATGTCGAGCTGACCAAGAGCAACGTGCTGTTGATTGGCTCCACCGGGAGTGGCAAAACCCTCCTGGCTCAGACGCTGGCTCGCTTGCTCCAGGTTCCCTTTACGATCGCTGACGCTACTACGCTCACGGAGGCCGGCTACGTCGGTGAAGATGTGGAGACGATTCTGTCGGGCCTCTTGCAGGCTGCGGATTGGGATACGGAACGCGCAGCCTACGGCATCGTCTATATCGATGAGATCGACAAGATCGGCCGCAAGGGGGGCGACAATCCCAGCATCACCCGCGACGTCAGCGGCGAAGGGGTGCAGCAGGCGCTGCTCAAAATCATCGAAGGCGCAACGGTGAACGTGCCACCGGCGGGGGCAGGTCGCAAGCATCCTCAGCAGGAGTTCATCCGGTTGGATACGCGTAACGTACTCTTTATCGTTGGCGGCGCCTTTGCCGGCCTGGACAAGATCGTGCAGAAACGTATGCACCGCCGGGGCAGTATGGGCTTTGCCGCCCGTGATGAGGAACTATTGTCTCGGGACGTGACGCTCTTCGAGACGATGCGTGAGTCGCGCGATGACGATTTGCCCACCGACGCCGACGAACGCTCACGCGAGTTGAAGATCCGCAAGCAGGAAGCGGAGAGCCGGGAGGAAAGCTTCTACATGGCGCATGTCCTGCCCGACGATCTGTTGAACTATGGCCTGATCCCTGAGTTCATTGGCCGTTTGCCGGTGATCTCCAATTTGGACACGCTCGATCGGGATGCGTTGGTGCGGATTCTCACCGAGCCCAAAAATAGCGTCGTGCGCCAGTTCCAGCGCCTCTTTGCCATGGACGGCGTGAAGCTCGAGTTCACGCCGGAAGCGCTCGAGGCCGTGGCCACCGAAGCCTTTCTGCGCAAGACCGGGGCGCGCGGCCTGCGCAGCATTGTTGAGGGCGCACTGCTGGACGTGATGTACGAAGCGCCCAGCCGTACGGACATTGCGCGCTGTGTGGTGGGGGCTAACGTCTTCAGGGAGGGCGCGTTACCAGCGCTTTACAATCATGACGGAGAGCCGATCTACCTGGAGCCGATCCTGCGCAGTGCAGCCTGAGTTGCAGCCGAAAGAGCGAGCAGTGGGTTCAGAATGAATTTAAAGGGGTTCGACCAGCGAAAATGGTCGAACCCCTTTTCGATTCTCTTTGTCATGACGCAGCCTGCCGTCAGATAGAACGCGGATGGACCAAAGATTACTCTTTCGGGCCCGCCGAACCAGAATCTTGCGCCACCCGTGCTATAATCGCAACCGTTCAATCCGTCACGTACAGGTGCTGGCGCAGGGATCATGCAGCGCTGGGGGATTCTCAACGCAACAGCACGTCCGCCGATATCCATAAAAAGCCCCCCGTTGCTGTACCCACGCATTCCGCGCAACCACCACTTATAAGGAAGAGGGAGCATGTCGGATATTCACGATTTTGAAGGTCAGATTACCACGATCGAGCGCTTCATTCTCGATCAGCAGCAGCATCATCCGGGCGCCACCGGTGCACTCACCAACATCCTTTATGATCTCGCCATCGCAGCCAAAATCATTGCCAGCAAGACGACCCGTGCTGGTCTGGTTGAGATTCTGGGCAGCACGGGGGAAGAGAATGTGCAGGGGGAGACCGTCCAGAAGCTCGATCACTTTGCCGAGCGTACGATCTTTCGCCTCAACGACCACACCGGCCGCCTGGCCGTCATGGCGTCT
This sequence comes from uncultured Chloroflexia bacterium, assembly GCA_963749845.1. Classification (GTDB taxonomy): domain Bacteria; phylum Chloroflexota; class Anaerolineae; order Caldilineales; family Caldilineaceae; genus JAGRCP01. The sequence continues at coordinate 635,601 of CAVVOJ010000001.1, forward strand.
GAGGAAAACGAAGATGTCGTTCCCATCCCTGATCGCTTTCCCACAGGGAAATATGTGTTGCTTTATGATCCGCTGGATGGTTCTTCCAATATTGACTACAACGTGAGCATCGGCACCATCTTTGCGATTTACCGGCGCATTTCTCCTGATGGCACCCGGGGGACGCTGGCAGACTGTCTGCAGCCGGGCAACAAGCTCGTAGCCGCAGGCTACATCATTTATGGTTCCAGCACGATGATGGTCTATACCACCGGTCAGGGCGTTCATGGCTTTACGCTGGACCCGAGCATCGGCGAGTTTCTCTTGTCCCATCCCCACATTCAAATACCGTCCACGCCCAAATATTACAGCGTCAACCAGGGCTATGAACACTACTGGAGCGAAGGCGTGCAGCGATTTACTAATTGGCTACAGGGAAAAGAAGGAGACGGTCCTGGCCTCTCATTGCGCTATATCGGCTCGCTCGTGGCCGACTTTCATCGCAACTTGCTGACCGGCGGCATTTTCTATTACCCGGCGGACCGCAAGGATCCGACCAAGTCAGTCGGCAAGCTGCGTCTGCTCTATGAGGCGGCGCCGTTGGCCTTTTTGGCCGAGCAGGCGGGCGGTTACGCATCGACCGGCACACAGGCCATTTTGGAGATTGACCCGAGCGAACTGCATCAACGCGTGCCTCTCTTCATCGGCAGCAAAGATTTGGTCGAGAAGGCAGAGGGCTTCATCGAAGCGTATGATGCTTGACCCCACACAACGCCAGGTCAAGTAACCAATCAAAAAAAGCGCCGGCACAATCGCTGGCGCTTTTCGATGATGAACTGGAAAGAGATTAACTGACCTCTTGCCCTATTTCCAGATATAAACGCCCTTGCCTTCGGGGAGGACGCTCAAATCGGTGAGTACTACGTCTCCGGTAGGTTGTAGATTCGCGTGTTCGATGATGAGGGCCGTCAAGGCCGGATCATAGGCACGATCTTCGCGTTCTAGCGCAGTTGCGCCCGGGGCTTGGTGATGAACCTTCATAGTGGCGTCTTGCAGGCGGCCGTCTGGCTTCGTAACCGCTACATCAAGCTGGTAAATATTGTCCCACAGCCAGTACTTGTCCCGATCCCAAAGGCGCAAGGCATTCTTGATTTCCAGCCCGTCCTCACGCACGACATAGGTTTGGGCGACATCGGCCAGGCCGATCAGAATGAAGAGAATGCCCCAGATCACCATGGTCCAGGCAGTGGCTTCAGCAAAGAAAACGTCTGTCATGCCCATCATGAAGGCACTACCGCCGGCAGCCGTCATGGCCACGCCCAGCGGGATATTGCTGTTTGTCGATGTGCCGGTGAACGTTGCCAGGATATTGCTTTCGGCAACGGCTTCCGACGGTTCAATAACCTGAACGGCTTCTGCCACGAGCACCCTCCTCGTTCCTGCACATGTTGCATGCGTTGGCGGCGCATGATTGAAGAAAATTGCACAATAATAACGAAACTAAGTATAGCGGAGAATAAGACGCTGCCCAAATCCGGATTCGCGGGAGCGGCACTGCTCTTCTTTGTTTTGACAGGCCTAAGTCCGCATGCTACACTTTTCAAATCTATAGTGCGACAGCGTTGATGGAGACGAGTACGCGTCAGTCACCTTCATAGCGAGCCCGGGACGGTGGAAGCCGGGTGAAACGGATGACGTCGAAAATCCCTCCGGAGCTGCGGCCTGAACAATGAATTTCCCATTCATCTATTAAGCGCCGTCGGGTTCGTGGCCCGTTACCCCCACGGCAGACTCAACTGACTTGATGCTGTTCGGTTGGCTTTGCAGCAGAGGTGCTTGCTTGTTTGTGATCGAAACCCAGATCGCAGCGGCAAGAACTGGGGTGGTACCGCGGTCTATTTGGCCCGTCCCCGTTTTTGGGGGCGGGTTTTTGTATTGGGCTGGAATGCTGATTGGGCAAAGAGGGCAAACAAACGATGGTCTGTAGGAAGTAAATGAAGGAGAACGATCGTGACTGAGCTACTCTACTATGATGATGCGTATCTTCAGACCTTTCCGGCGACGGTGATGGCTGTGGCCAGCGAGGGCGGCCCACGTGTCGTGCTGGATCGGACGGCTTTCTATCCTGGCGGCGGCGGTCAGCCTTTTGATACGGGATGGGTTGTCGTCAACGACATCCGGTATCCGGTGACCCAGGTGAAGCGCGATCAGGGTAAACTTTGGCACTGGCTTGCTACCGACGGCGGCGAGCCGTTGATTACCGCCGGCGATGCGGCCACGGGCGAGATCGACTGGACGCGTCGCTATAAGCTTATGCGCACCCATACGGCCATGCATATCTTGTGTGGCGTCGTCTGGCGCGATTACGGCGCCAGCGTCACCGGCGGCAACATGGAGCCTGGCCAGAGCCGTATGGACTTCGAATTTGAGACCCTCTCGCGCGAGTTGATCGGTGAGATCGAGGCCAAGTGCAATGCCGAGATCGCGGCCGCACGCGATATTCGGACCGCCATCCTGCCCCGCGACGAGGCCTTTGCCATCCCGGATCTGATCCGCACCAAGATCAATCTGCTGCCTGAAGGGATCACCGAAGTACGCACGGTCGAGATCGTGGGCCTGGACCTTCAAGCCGATGGCGGCACCCATGTCCACAACACGGCGGAGGTGGGCGCGATGCAGGTGACGGATTACAAGAGTAAGGGCAAGATCAACAAGCGGATCTATATCGCACTGGCTGAACGTACGGATGAGTGATCGCGCGATCAAGGGGCATTGGCAGGATGGCGGTACGAGCGAGCCGGACTTGGCCCGCTATGCGTCCCATTTTTCCGCGCGCTGTCGCCTGATCAGCTGTCACACCAGGGACCGGGAGCCCGTCCTGGCCAGCGAGGCGACCGCCCATCTCTGGCAAACGGTCTTGCTGGCGGTGCGGCGGGACGTGCCGTATCGCCTCCATGGCTATGTGACCCTGCCTGATCACGTGCACCTGTTGCTGGAGGCGCCGGCCGGCACGCCGCCCGACGCCATCGTCCAGAACGCGGTGCGTCGGTTTGAGCGCGATTACCGGGTGATGATGGGCCTGCCTGATAGCGCGCCGATCTGGCCACTTCGGCAGCGGATCGACCGCCTGGATGATCTGCCGGCCTTTGCCGCAGCGCTCGACTACATACACTACAACCCAGTCCGCCATGGACTGGTCACGCGGCCGGAGGATTGGCGGCACAGCAGCTACAGCGCCTGGGTGGAGCGGCGACTCTACAAGCTGGGCTGGGGCTGGCATCAGCCCGCACGCATTGCGGCAAGACAGTGGGAATGAGCTTTAACGATTAAAATTGTCGGTCTATCTGCCGTTGAGTCAGGAAGAGACCGGCTTACGAAATGAGGAGAACTGGACATGTGTGAGACTGAAGCAACTGCGACGGACGTGACCCCGCAATTCAGGCCGGTTAGTGCGTCTGTCAGCTACCCGGCTCTTGAAACGGAACTGCTGGACCTGTGGCGCGAACGCAACGTCTTTCAGCGCAGCATGGAAGAACGCAAGGATGGCCCGCGCTATGTCTTCTACGAAGGGCCGCCAACGGCCAACGGGCGTCCCGGCATTCATCACGTGCTTGCGCGTGCGTTTAAGGACATGTTCCCCCGCTATAAGACGATGCAGGGTTACTACTGCTACCGCAAGGGTGGCTGGGACACACACGGGCTGCCCGTAGAGATCGAAGTCGAGAAGCAATTGGGCATCACCGGGAAGGAGCAGATCGAAGCCTACGGCGTCGAGCCCTTCAACCAGAAGTGTCGAGAATCGGTCTTCACCTACGTCAACGAATGGGAGCAGATGACCGAGCGTATGGCCTACTGGGTCTCGCTGGACGATGCTTACGTCACCATGAACAGCGACTACATCGAGTCTGCCTGGTGGATCCTCAAGCAGTTTTGGGAGAAGGATCTACTCTATCAGGGCTACAAGGTCGTGCCCTACTGCCCCCGTTGCGGTACGCCATTGAGCAGTCATGAGCTTTCCCTGGGCTATAAGGAGGGCACGATTGACCCGAGCGTCTTCGTGAAATTCAAGGTCAAGACCGAAGGATTGCCAGACTCAGCAAGTGCCAATGGCGATGAGTACCTCCTGGCGTGGACGACTACGCCGTGGACGCTGCCGGGCAATGTGGCGTTGGCCGTGGGCGAGAAGATTGACTACGTCAAAGTGCGTGATGCCAGCGGCGATACCCTCTACCTGGCCAAAGCGCTGGCTGAGAGCGTCCTGGATCCGGGCTATGAAGTGCTGGCCGAGATGACCGGTAGCGACTTGCTGGGCATGCGCTATGAGCCGCTCTATACCTTCTTCCCCGTCGAGGAAGCGTATGCGTATGTTGTTGCCGGCGACTTTGTCAGCACCGATGACGGGACGGGCGTTGTCCACATCGCCCCCGCCTTTGGCGCTGATGATATGGAAGTTGGGCGTAAGTTTGGTTTGCCCGTGGTCATGACCATCGACAGCGACGGCACATTCAAAGATGAGGTCACCTGGGCCGGTGTCTTCGTCAAGGATGCCGACCCCATGATCGAGGAGGAGCTGGCTGGCCGGGGATTGCTCTACAAAAGCAAAAAATACGAGCACACCTATCCCTTCTGCTGGCGCTGCGACACGCCGCTCCTCTACTATGCCAAGGAGACTTGGTACGTCCGCACCAGTGCGCACAAGGATGAACTCGTCGCGCTCAATCAGGAGATCAACTGGGTGCCCGGCCACGTCAAGGATGGGCGCTTTGGCAACTGGCTGGAAAACAACATCGACTGGGCGCTTGGTCGCGAACGCTATTGGGGCACGCCCCTGCCGGTTTGGCAGAGTGACGCGCCCGGCAGCACCTACATGGAATGCATCGGCAGCCGTGCGGAACTGTCTGAGAAGACCGGACAGGATATGAGTCAACTGGATCCCCACCGGCCCTATGTCGATGACATCACCTGGGATGCGCCGGACGGCGGCGTCATGCGTCGCGTGCCGGAGGTCATCGACGTCTGGTTCGACAGTGGCGCCATGCCTGTCGCCCAATACCACTACCCGTTTGAAAATCAGGCGGTGTGGGAAGAGCAGCAGCAGGCTGACTATATCTGCGAGGCGGTCGATCAGACGCGCGGCTGGTTCTATTCGCTGCACGCCATCAGTACGCTGCTCTTCGACCGGCCGGCGTACAAGAATGTCATCTGCCTGGGCCACATCCTGGCCGAAGACGGCAGCAAGATGAGCAAGTCCAAGGGCAACGTGGTCGATCCGTGGGAAGTCTTTGATACCCACGGCGCCGATGCCACGCGCTGGAACATGTACACGGCCAGCCCGCCCGGCAACAGCCGCCGCTTCAGCACCAACCTGGTCGGCGAGACCGTGCGCAAGTTCATGAACACGCTGTGGAATACCTACAGCTTCTTTGTGACCTATGCCAATCTGAGCGAGGAAAATGTAGCATGGGGGGATGCTGTGCCGGCGCCCGAGCACCTGCTTGATCGCTGGGTGCTCTCCGAGCTAAACATGCTGGTGCGCGACGTCACCGAGGCCTTCGAACACTACGACGTACTGGGCGCCACCCGGCCGGTCGCCGAGTTTGTCGATGGGCTGAGCAACTGGTACGTGCGCCTGAGTCGCCGACGCTTCTGGGACGGCGAAGCGGAAGCCCTGGCCACGCTGCACCACGTGCTGGTGACGGTGGCTCATCTGCTCGCCCCGACCACGCCCTTCATCGCCGAGGAGATCTATCAGAACCTGGTGATGGCGCCGGCGAACGGCGATGGTGATGGGGCGGATAGCGTGCATCTAAGCCGCTGGCCTGCGGTCAACGAGGGGCTGATCGATGCGCAGCTGAGCGCGGACATGGCGCTCGTGCAGAAGGTGACGAGCCTGGGCCACGCCGCGAGGCAGAACGCCAATCTCAAGGTGCGTCAGCCCTTGGCGGAAGTCATCGTGCGCACGCGTGAGAGTGAAGAAGACGCCGGCCTTCAGCGTCTGCAAGAGCTGGTGTTGGGCGAACTCAACGTCAAGGAGATGGCCTCGACCCATGCCAGCGGCGACCTGGTTGATGTGGAAGTCTTCCCCTTCCCCAAGCAGTTGGGGCAAAAGTACGGGGCGGGCTATCCGAAGATTCGCGGGGCGATGAGTAAGCTGGATCAAGCCGAGCTCGCGGCTCGTTTCCAGGCCGGCGAAACGGTCGTGGTCGAAGCCGAAGGTGTGGAATATGAGGTCACGGCCGATGATGTGGAAGTGCGAACATCGCCGCGCGTCGGCTACAGCGTGGCCGAAGATGGCGGCTATCTCGTGGCCGTGACCACGGACCTGACGCCGGAACTGGAGCAGGAGGGTCTGGCGCGCGAGCTGGTGCGCCGTATCCAGCAGCTGCGCAAGGACGCCGAGCTGGAAATCAGCGATCGCATCGTCACTTACGTGGCCGACACGGGAGCGGATGCCAACGAACTGCTCCACGACGTGTTGGTCACCTACGGGCGCTATGTGCGCCAGGAGACGCTCAGCACCGATCTCGTTCAGCTTCATCCCGAGCAGGGCGATGAGGTTCCGAGTCACCTACCTCAGGTCAGCTCTTGAGCTCAATGGCCGGCCAGTAATCGTGGCGTTGAGTCGCAAGGCGTAGCGTAGACGGATTGTTTCGGTCTAATCTTCATGACGCATCATGATCGGTAGACCGAGCACGGACTGAAATCGCGCCGGAAGCTGATTGCGGACAATTTATCTTGCCCGCAATCAGCCTCCGCGTGGTAGAGCCTCGTTGAGGTCATTTGATGAACCGCTTCACCGCCATCCTTCGCCAGCGCTGTCCGGTCTGCTTGCAGGGCAAGGTCTTCCGGTCCCTGCTGGGCATGAACAAGACGTGCCCGGTCTGCGGGCTACAGTTCGAACGGGAGACGGGCTACTTCCTCAACGCAATGTTTTTTGCTTACGTATTGGGCTTTCTGATTCTGGTTCCCCTGACGTTGCTGCTCTACTTCCTCAATGCATCCATTGCAATCTTCAGCCTGATCATCGTCGTCACCATGGCGATCTTCTGGCCGATGATATTTCGTTATTCCCGCGTCATCTGGCTGCATGTCGACCAGCTTCTGGATCCGCGTACCGCGCCAAACTTGGAAGAATAGCCGGCCGCCTACAGCGCCTCGACGCGTGCGCCCTCCGAAGCCGGGGTGCGATAGACATCGGGCCAGATGCCGGTGACGCCCGGATAGCGGGCGTAGATGGCGTCGGCCACCGGTTGCTCCATCCCCGGCTCGACCAGCGCGACGGCACAGCCGCCAAAGCCCGCGCCCGTCAGGCGTGCGCCGTAGCAGCCGGGGGCCTGCTGCATGGCCTCTACCATTGCATCCAGCGCATCACTGCTCACTTCGTAGTCATCGCGCAGGCTGGCGTGACTGGCATCCATGAGGAGGCCGACCTCTTCCAAATCTCCTTGCTTGAGCGCAGCGACCGTGGCCAAGACGCGTTCGTTCTCGCTCACCACGTGGCGACAGCGGCGATAGACCGTTTCCGACAGCAATGCTTTGTTGGCTTCCAGTTGCTCGCTGCTCACATCGCGCAGCGCTGTAATGCCGGGGAGGACGCTCTTGAGCAACTCGACGCCCTCTTCGCATTCGGCCCGCCGCTCGTTGTAGGCGCTGCCGGCCAGGGAGCGACTGGCCTTGGTGTTGCCGATGACCAGCGACGCCTCGGGGGGGACCGGCACCAACTCATAATTGAGGCTGCGGCAGTCGATGAGCAGGGCGTGACCTTCATTGCCCAACTCACTGATAAATTGATCCATGATCCCGCAGTTGACGCCCACAAAGTCGTTCTCGGCGCGCTGCGCGGCTTGGGCAATCTGGGGACCGGTCAGCCAATCCGGCTGGCCCGCAGCGGTCAGGAAAGCGTGGGCCGCAGCGATTTCCAGGGCTGCTGAACTGCTGAGACCGCTGGCGCGCGGCACGTTGCCGCTCAGCACGGCATCAAAGCCCCGCAGCGTGACGCCCTCCTGGGCCAAAGCCTGGGCCACGCCCTGGACGTAGTTGATCCAAAGCTCTTTCTTATCGTAGGCCAGCGCATCCAGATCAAACTCCGCTTCGTTGTCGTAGTCGAGTGAGACAATACGTACACGACGGTCGTTGCGAGGACGGAGCACCAAGCGCACGTCACGTTGGATCGCCACCGGCAAAACAAAGCCATCATTGTAGTCCGTGTGTTCGCCGATCAGGTTCACCCGACCCGGACCAATCGTGACGTGGGTCGGTTCGGCGTCGAAAATTTCGCGAAAGGCAGCCGTCATGTCTGCGGTTCGTCCATTTGCTTCATCCATTTCTTGGCCTTTCTTCATTCGATTGAAATCGTATAGTGGCTGCCTGTTCGGGAACCGGGAGCGTTGGCTTTCTGCGCACCATGACGCTTGCGTGTCTTCTCCCTGCGGTGACTGTTTCTCTTAATTTATGCGTCGCCGTCAGCGCCCGCGCCGATTTGTTGGAGCAGCACGTAGAGATTCAAGTCGCCTTCGCGACCGTCGGCGCGGAACGTCTCGACGATGCGCAGGTCGGCGTCCGCTGCCAAGCGCGTGAACTCTGCCGCCGTTGTCTGGTGGACATAGCGAATTGCATAGACCTCTTGCTTCCACGGCAGAAGCGCATCGCCAGGTTCTACTTGGGTCGCATCAATATCGGCCGTTTCCCAGGGCAACACCCGCGCACGGAGACGTTCGCTCTCCATAAACTGCCATGCGGAAATGATCACCAGGCCATCGGCGGTCGTCAGTCCGCCCAGCGTCTTCACGAGCCGGCTGCGCAGCGCGTAGCCGGGCAGGTGCTGCAGCGTGGCCAGGCAGAGCACGGCGTCAAAGTTGCCGGCGAGTGATGCGGACCAATCATCATTGGCGAGATCGGCTTGGATAAAGCGCGTCCTGACGTTGGCTAGCTCACGCGTGTTTTCTGCCGCCAGATCAAGCAACCCGGATGCAGCATCCACGCCTACGTAGTCGATTGGCCGTCCCAGCACTTCGAGCATGAAGGCCAGCCGTCCATTGCCGCATCCCACGTCCAGCACGCGCAGCGGTTCGCCTCCCGATCGTGCGCCAATCTGCGCAACCAGCCGCGCTTTGCCTGGCGTGTGTGCTTGACGCGTGGCGTTAAATGGCGCAGCCACGGCGGCATAAAAGTCTCGATTGATCTCCAGCAGACGCGTCCGCGTGGCCTCGTTCATGATGTGGTATACTTTGCGCCATGAAACGCACACTTGCGCCGGATGAAATTCCGGCTGACGTCCTTGAAAAAAATCGCCTGTGGCAGGCACGCCGCGATACGTTTGATCCGGCCCAGCACAGCGCTGCGATCTATGCGATTTGCCAGGAAATTCTCCAGACGCCGGAGGATGCGTGGCTCGGGCAAGAGAGTCTGCGTCCGATCTTAACCCGCTTCCCCAAAGAGGGCAAAGGACTCTACTCAAAGGCGAATCTGATTGCCGGCTATCGTCACCTGGTTGCCGAGGGCGATATGGAGCCGGAGCCGATCATCATGCGGCGTATTCGCATGAAGCCCATGCGCACCCAGAGCGGTGTGGCCCCGGTCACCGTGCTGACTGCGCCGGCCGGCTGTCCCGGGCAATGCATCTTCTGTCCCGATGACTATCGTATGCCCAAAAGCTATATCTTTGACGAACCGGGTTGCCAGCGGGCCGAGCGCGACGGGTTTGACCCCTTTAAGCAGACGTTGGGCCGCATCCGCTCGTTCGAGGCCATCGGTCACGATGCGGACAAAGTCGAATTGCTGATTTTGGGCGGAACCTGGAGCGCCTACGGCAAAGCCTACCGCGAATGGTTTGTCCAGCGCTGTTTTGACGCCATGAACGCTGCCGGCGATGCTGCCTTGTCGTCTTCCCCGACGCTGGAGGCGGCCCAGCAGCGCAATGTGCGGGCGGCGCATCGCAATGTGGGCCTCGTCATCGAGACCCGGCCCGACTGGATTACGCCCGAGGAGATTCGCCATCTTCGGCAGTTGGGCGTGACAAAAGTGCAGATCGGCGTACAGAGCCTGGACGACGAGATTCTGTTGCTCAACAAGCGCGGGCATGACGTACAGGCCGTGCGCGACGCGTTGGGGCTCTTGCGCACCGCCGGCTTCAAGCTGCACCTGCACTGGATGCCGAATCTGTACGGCGCGACGCCCGAAAAGGATCGGGTCGACTTTGGCCGCTTCTTTGACGACCCGGCCATTCGTCCTGACGAACTCAAGATTTATCCCTGTTCGCTGATCGGCGACACAGTACTCTATAGCCGTTGGGAGGCGGGCGACTATCGCCCGTACACGGAGAAGGAGTTGGTCGATCTGCTGGTCGACATCAAGCCGACGATCCCGGCCTACACGCGCGTCAATCGTCTCTTTCGCGATATACCGGCCCATCACATTCAGGCCGGCGTCAAGCTGAGCAATTTGCGCGAAGTTGTGCACGAGGCGCTGCGCGAACGTGGCCTGCACTGTGGCTGTATCCGCTGCCGTGAAATCAAGCGCCGCAAGGTTTCGCCGGCGGAGTTGGTTCTGCGCAACACCACATATGAGACTGACCTGACGCGTGAGCACTTTCTAGAATTTGCAACCGGTCCAGAGAGCGAAGAACCCGGGCTGATTGCCGGATTCTTGCGCCTGAGCCTCCCCAAGACGCCGGACGGCGGCAGTCGCGCCTTCATCGACGAGATTCGTGACAGCGCCATGATTCGCGAGGTGCACGTCTATGGCCCGGCCCTCTCTCTGGGTGCTGATCGACCGGGCGCGCCCCAGCACGCGGGGCTGGGCAGCCAGCTAATTGACACGGCCAAGGCCATTAGCCGGGGCGCCGGATTCGAAAAGATCAGCGTTATCGCGGCAACGGGCACGCGTGCCTACTATGCTGACCGAGGCTTCGCGCAGGGTGAACTCTACATGCATGCGCTGCTGAGTGATGTTGCTTTGCACTCCGGCGTGTCGGCACAATCGCTTGAAGGATCGGCCGATCATGCGTAACGTGTGGCCATAGGGAATTCCCGGTATCAACTCGGGGCTCAAAACGAAAAAAGGACCGGCGTCGCTCAACGCCGGTCCTTTTGGTTTGGTCTGTCTGGCTTCTCTTTGTCAATAGCTAGCCGGCCACTTGCTCCGCCGCGTAGCGATCCTTCTCCTGTTGGACGAGCTCGCGTCGCAGCACCTTGCCAACTTGGGTCTTCGGCAACTCGTCGAGGAACTCATAGAGGCGAGGCACTTTGTAGGGGGCAAGATTTTCACGGCAGTAGGCATCCAGCTCTTCCTGCGTGGCGCTCTGGCCATCTGCCAGGACCACAAAGGCTTTGACTGTCTCGCCGCGCTTGGGGTGCGGCGAGCCAACCACGGCAGCTTCCATCACCGCGGGGTGGGCGAAGAGCACTTCTTCCACCTCACGCGGTACGATGTTGTAGCCGCCGGCAATGATCAGATCCTTTTTACGATCAACGATGTAGAAGTAGCCATCATCGTCCATCTTGGCGATGTCGCCCGTGTGGAGCCAGCCGTCTGCACTCACAGTCTTGGCCGTTTCATCGTCGCGGCCCCAGTAGCCTTTCATGACCTGGGGACCCTTTACGCGCAGCTCGCCTTCTTCGTCCACGCCTAAGGGCTGGAAGATGCCCTCATCGTCGGGTTCCAAAGTGACAATTTGCGCATCGGTGCTGGGGATGGGCACGCCGATCGAGCCGGACTTGCGTAAGCCAAAGAGCGGGTTGGCGTGGGTCACCGGCGAAGACTCGGTCATGCCAAAAGCTTCGACCAGGAGGCCGCCGGTGATCTCTTCGAACTGCTGCGCCACCTCAACCGGCAGAGCCGCGCCGCCGCTCAGGCAGGCTTTGACGCTGCGCAGGTTGTACTCCTGGATCTTGGGGTGATTGATGATGCCGATGTACATGGCCGGCACGCCGGGGTAAAGGGTGATCTTCTCGTTCTGGAGTACGTCCAGAATATGTGACGTGTTGCGCGGATCCGGTACGATCACGAGTTCGGCCCCGATGTAGGTGCCGAAAAGCAGAGCCACGGTCATGCCATAGACGTGAAAGGCCGGGAGGGCGAAGAGTACGCGTTCTTTGCCATATTCTACCTTCGTAAACCAGGCATCCATCTGGGCTAGATTGGACGACAGATTTTTGTGGGTCAACATGGCTGCTTTGGGTACGCCCGTTGTGCCGCCGGTGTACTGAAAGAGCACGACGTCATCGGTATCAACGTTTACATTCAGCGGTGAAGAAGGCTCGCCCTTGAGGAGATCGTAGAAGTCGTATACCCCGTCCGTATCCGGGATGTCAACCATCTGGCCGGCGCTGCGCACCTGTTTCTCAACCAGGCTGTTGAAAGGCCAGCTCAGTGAGTCGGGTACGTCGGTGACGATGACGTTCCGGACATTCACCTTGTCCTGAATCTGAGCATAGCGATCATAGAGGCCGCTCATGATGAGCAGCGTTTCGGCGCCGCTGTCGGCGAGTTGATGCTGCAATTCGCGTGGCGTGTAGGTCGGATTGGTATTGACGACCGTGGCGCCGGCTTTGAGGGCGCCAAAGAAGCCGATGATCGTTTGGGGCAGGTTGGGCAGCATGATGGCGACGCGATCGCCCGGCTTGACGCCGAAGCTGTCTAACGCCTGGGCAAAGCGATTGCTCATCTTGTCCAGCTCGCGATAAGTGAGCTTTGACTGAATGACCAGGCCCATGGGTAAGTACTTCAACACCATGCGCACCGCCGTGTTGTTGGGGAATTTGACGGCGGAATCATGCATGATTTGATGCAGCGGCAAATCAGGAATTTCAATCGTGGGGGGGACACCTTCTTCGTAGTGGGCATACCACGGACGTTCAGCAGTCATGTCTACTCCTTTGGCTTGGCTCTAAATGGCAGCATGGCACGGTCAGGTTAAGCGTTAGTGGCCTGTCGCCAATGACACGTATTAAGAACTGATGGACTGTCATGTCAAGATTGTCATGACGGAGTTTTCGGACGGTTGGCGTAGCGTTGCTGTCCCGCCCGGAAAATTCGTGCTTTCTGGATTGACCCCTGCACCTTTGACATCTCGTCTGACGGCGCATATACTCACCCTGGCATAGGCGGGCAATTTTACGCTGACTAAATCAGTGAAGTGAAATCTGGTTGAATAGCGTGGGGAACGCTAGCGCCCGTTGCGCTGAGTGCGACGCATCATAAGGGAAAGTGTCAGATTCGTCAAGAGAATTGTCAACGTTTGTGCCATTATCGCAGGGCGGCAACGCAACCCGTCCTCGCTTTGATTTGTGTGAAGGAGAATGACGATGCCCAAGGCACGCGTCAAGTGGATTGAGAACAACACCTTTCTCGGCGTCGACGGCGGCGGCAATGCCACCATCATGACCAGCGGTGACGGCCCTGGTGTTGGTCCCATGCAGATGTTGCTGTTGGGCCTAGGCGGCTGCTCCATGGTCGACGTGTTGATGATTCTGGAGAAGCAGCGTCAGCCCGTGGATGATGTGGAGATCGAGATCGAAGGCGCCCGACGCACTGATGGCGACTATCCGCGTCCTTGGGAAACAATCCATATGCATTTTATCGTTACGGGCCGTGATCTGGATGCGCAAAAGGTCGAGCGCGCCATTGACCTGAGTGTGGAGAAGTATTGCGGCGCCTATGCCACGCTTTCGGGCGTTGCCAGTATTACGCATGATTTTGAAGTTCGTTCTGACCCAAACTAAGGTATGACACAAGACTACGGTTCATTACCCCAAAAGCCGGACAGCAGTCTGGTTGAAAGCATTGTGGAGCGCATGGTCAATTCGGTCAATGACGCCGACGCCGACGCGGCTAGCGTACGGGTTGCTGACCTGCGTGCGCAGATGCCTGACGCCGACGTCAACGCACTGGTCGAATCGTTGATCCGGCGCAAAGCGGTGCAGGCCGGCATGATCGGCGCGGCTACATCGGGCGCTACGCTCATCCCGGGCATCGGCACCCTGGCTGCTGTCGTGCTCGGCACCGCAGCCGATGTGAGCGTGAGCCTGCGCCTGCAAACCGAATTGGTGCTGGAGATCGCCGCCGCCCACGGCCATGAGTTTTCGTCTGACGAATGGCGCAACACTGTCATGGTGGTGACGGGCGTCAGCGTCGGCGCCGAGCAACTCTTCACCGAGACGAGCAAACGCCTGGCCCAACGGGCAACGCGCCGCTTTGCCGGCCGTGGCTTTGTCAAGGCCATTCCCGTGGTTGGGCTCTTCGGCTCGGCCGCGGTCAATATGCTGGCCACCTATGTGATCGGTCGCCGGGCCGACGCCTATTTTGCGCTGGGTCCCGACGGCGTCGAGTCGACCGCGGAGATTCTGCGCGCGGTCACCGGCGTGAACGAGCGCGAGTTGGCTGCAGCGCTGGGCGACAGCTTCCAGAGCGCAGGTTCGCTGGTCGCAACCGGCGCCAGTGCGGTGGGCGGGCAGGCCGCGCGACTCGGGACCGCAAGCGTGGGTGCGCTCGCCAAGCGCCTGCCGGGGCGCAGCTCGGCAGGCGACGGATAACGCACCATGTTCAAGCGTCTGAAGCAGACTCTCGGTTTGAACAGCGCACCGCCTTCGTTGCCGCCGGAAGAACGTCCGGCCCCGCCCGGTCCCAAGTCGACCGTCATTGACGTGACCGATGGGGATTTCGCTGTGGTGGTCGAAGCCAGCGATCGCTTGGCGGTGGTCGATTTCTGGGCGGATTGGTGCGAGCCGTGCGAGGCCATGTCCGCGCATGTCGAATTTCTTTCCATCGACTTTGCTGACGAGTTGCTGGTCGCGGCGCTGGATGTCGACGAGAATCCGCAAACAGCGTCCCGCTTTACCGTCATGGGGCTGCCGACGCTGCTCTTCCTGCGCAATGGTGTGGAAATCGATCGCCAGGTCGGCATCGTTCCTTACGCGACACTGCAGGCGAAGGTTGACCGCTTGCTGCATGTAGATGAGCGCATGTAAGCACGCATATCGCCCCTGGGCGCCATTTATCACTCATTTATTCTTGGAGTCGTTGTTATGCGAATGTCGCATTTGTTTTTTCAGACGCAGCGCGAAGTGCCGGCTGACGCAGAAGTAATCAGCCATCAACTCTTGCTACGCGCCGGGCTGGTCCACCAGATTGCTGCCGGTCTATGGGACTATCTGCCTCTTGGCATGCGCGTCAAGCAAAAGATCGAGCAGATTCTGCGCGAGGAGATGAACGCGCTGGGTGCACAGGAAGTCGTGCTCCCGGTCGTTCATCCGGCCGAACTCTGGCAACGTTCGGGCCGCTGGTACAAGATCGGCAGCGACCTGGCGCGCTTCAAGGATCGCGCCGATCGGGACATGGTTCTGGCTATGACCCATGAGGAGATCATGGCCGAACTGGCCGCGCAGGTGGTGAGCAGCTACCGCCAGTTGCCCTTCAATCTCTACCAGATCCAGACAAAGTTTCGTGATGAGCCCCGCCCCCGGGCCGGCTTGATCCGTACGCGCGAGTTCACCATGAAGGACGCTTACTCCTTCGACCGCGACATGGCTGGTCTGGATGAAAACTATAAGCTCTACTATCAGGCCTATTTCAACGTCTTCCGCCGTGCCGGCATCGAACCGGTGGCGGTCGAGAGTGACGTGGGCATCATGGGCGGTTCTATGGCCCACGAGTTTATGGCACTGACACCCATTGGCGAAGATACGCTCCTGCTCTGTGACCAGTGCGGCTACAAGGCGAATCGCCAGGTCGCGACCTACACCAGGCCGGAGCTTGCCCGCGGCGAAGCCGCGGCTATCGAAGAGGTCCACACGCCCGGCGTTGACACGATCGCAAGCCTGGCCGAATTCCTCGGCATCGAAGAGCGGGAGACGGCCAAAGCCGTTTTTGCGATCGCCGAGATCGATGTAGACGGTGAGAGTCAGGAGCAGTTTGTGTTTGCCGTCGTGCGCGGCGATATGGAGCTGAACGAGACGAAGCTGACCAATGCCGTGAAGGCGCGACGGCTGCGACCCGCTCACGTGGCTGAGATCACGGCCATCGGCGCGGCGGCCGGCTACGGTTCGCCTGTTGGCATTGATCGGGATAAGGTTCTCTTGGTGGTGGATGAGTTGGTGGTCGATTCACCCAACTTGGTGGCGGGCGCCAACAAAGCTGATACCCATCTGCGCAACGTCAACTATGGCCGCGACTATGAAGCGGATATCGTCACAGACCTGGTCGCGGTTGACGACGGTTTTGGCTGCCCCGACTGCGGCGCGCCGCTGCGTTCGGTACGCGGCGTCGAAGTGGGCAATATCTTCAAGCTGGGCACGGACTTCAGCGTGGCGCTGGGCGCCAATTTCCTGGACGAAAACGGCACGTCCCACCCCATCGTTATGGGGTCCTACGGTATCGGCAGCGATCGTCTGATTTCCGCCGTGATCGAAGAGCATCACGACGAATACGGCATCAAGTGGCCCATCACGATTGCGCCCTATCAGGTCGTGATTGTCGGGCTGGGGACGCCCAAGCAGCCTGAGGTCATCGAAGCGACGGACCAGATCTACGCTGACCTGCAAGCTGCGGGGATTGAAACGCTCTATGACGACCGCGATGAGCGGGCCGGCGTGAAGTTCAATGACGCAGACCTGCTGGGCATTCCCCTGCGTCTGACTGTAGGGGGACGGGGCATCAAGAGTGGCCAGCTCGAGCTCAAGCTGCGTCGTGATGGCTCAGCGCACGATGTGCCGCTCGACGATGTGGTGACCACGCTGCAGCGCATCATCGCCGACGAGACGGCGCTCATTCATGCCACCGTGGTCGAAGAAACGCTCGGTTGATTGGGGATTGCAGAGTGGATTGCGAGTGGGCGTAGACGACTGTTGGCTGCGCCCATTCGCAATCCACACGCTTGACCGGCATCAGATGATTCAACTTGATGGGTGGTGGAACCGTATGCTCGCAGACCAAGAATCCCCAATCCCCAATCCCCAGTCCCCAATTCTCACGCCTCCCCCAACCGATTTTGCGTATTACAACACAGTCGACCAGATCTACCACGTCGAGTGGTCGGCGCCCAAGCTGGCGCGGCTGGAGTTGCTCAAACGTTCCATTGGCACGCTTTGGCCTGCCGGTCACCCGACGCGCTTGATTCACGTGGCCGGTACGGGCGGGAAGGGCTCCACCTGTCGTTTTCTTGAAGTCGGCCTAGGCACCATGTATCGCGCCGGTGCGTTCATGAGTCCTCATATTTTCGACTATCGTGAACGCTTCAGCCTCAACGGCGAATTTGCCAGCCGTGCTGACATTACCACGGCATGGGAGCAGCGGGTTCGACCCTTTTGCGTGCAATTGGCGCTGGATGAGCCCCATCACGCCCACAGCTTCTTGGAAACGTCGATCCTGATTGCGCTGACGCTTTTTGAGCAGTATGAGATCGAGTGGGCGGCCATGGAGACCGGCGTGGGCGGGCGCTATGATCAGACCCGCGCCCTGGAAGTGGAGGCGACGTTGCTCACCAATGTGGGGAGCGATCATGCTCACATGCTGGGCAGCGAGTCGTGGCAGCGGGCGCTGGACAAAGCCGGCATTGCCCGGCCCGCGGTTCCCTTCTTTACTACCGTTACCGATGAACTGAGTTTGGAAGTTGTGGGCGACGTCTGTACCGCGGCCGGCGCGCCCCTGGAGATCATCGGCGCCGAGGAGGTCGATGCCATGAACGCGCAACTGGTAGCGTGGTTCGATCCGCCCGTGCCGGAAGAATCGCTGCTGAGCGCATACTATCAGCGTTGGAACGCAGCCTTGGCCTTGGCCACGATCGAGGCGCTCTGCCCTGACGCGGATCGCCGTACGGTGCTCGACGCCTTCCGCCACGCTGAGCTGTTGGGTCGCTTCTGGCAGATCGATGAATATACCTTTGCCGATATCGCGGACAACACGGAGAAGATTGCCGCGCTGGCTACGGAACTGGATCAGCGTTTTGTGGATCAGGAGCGTATCTTGATTTTGGGCATGGCCGGGCGCCGCGTGCCCTACGAAGTCTTTCCTTCGTTGGCCAAGACGGCCAAAGCGATTATCATCACCGGCGCTTCCTTCAAGGGCCAGGATCCCCACGATGTGCGTCACCAGATTGCTGCCATCGGTCTGGACACGCCGACGCTGGTCATTTCCGAGCCGCGCCAGGCATTGCAGATGGCCCAATCCATGCGCCATAATGACGATGTCATCATCCTAACCGGCTCCACCTATATGATTGAGCAGGTGCTCAATCCAGATCCGTATCTGCGCCACATGAGCGCGAACTTTGGCTGGCGCATGGAAGAAAAGAGGACCGCCAGCGGCACGATTACATTGGACTTGCCTCACGCGCCGTCGGTGGTGAGGTAGGCTGTGGGGGAGTGGGATCTTTGGGGTGGTAGGGTTAAGCTCTTGAGAAATCGAGATTATGCCTTGTCACCCGCCAACCCCAACCCTAAAAACCCCACAACCCAACACGCCAAACAGGAGCCTAAGGTATCCAATTGCTTCCCGAACTTCAAGAATTGTCGCCAGATCACCGCAGCGGGTTTGTGGCCGTGATCGGCCGGCCCAATGTGGGCAAGTCGACGCTGCTCAACCGCCTGCTTGGGCAGAAGATTGCCATCACCAGTCCCAAGCCCCAGACCACGCGCGATCAGCTCATGGGCGTGTTGACGACCGATGCGTACCAGGTTGTCTTCCTGGATACGCCCGGCATGCACAAGCCCACCAACAAACTTGGGGAATACATGATGACCGTCGCAACCGATTCGGTTGCAGACGCCGACGTTATTCTCTGGCTGGTCGACGTCCACGTGCCGCCTAAGGCTGAGGATCGGGCAATTGCCGACCTGTTGCGCGCTGTGGCGGTCAAAGGATCACCGCCGCGCGTGATCATCGCACTCAACAAGTTGGACAAGCCCGGTTCAGTGGCCGACCTGCCGGACCGGGTCCAGGAATATGTGGATTTGCTCGACTGGCTGCCGCCCGCAGCCGATGACGCGTCTCCGGCGGTGCAGGCGATCCCGATCAGCGCGCTGCGCGGGCGCAACGTCGACGAACTATTGGGCATGCTAATTCAGGCGCTGCCTGAGGGGCCTCGCTATTACCCCGAGGACCAGGTCACTGATCTGCAGGTGCGCTTCATCGTAGCCGAACTGATCCGCGAGAAGGCGCTCATGCGCTTGCAGCAGGAAGTGCCCCACAGTCTCGCCGTAGTCGTCGACGAATTTTCGCCCCGCGATGACGACATGACCTACATCTCGGCCGTCATCTATGTGGAGCGGACCAGCCACAAGGGCATCGTGTTGGGGCGTAACGGCAGCAAGATCAAGCAGATTGGTCAGGATGCACGGCCGGAGATCGAAGAACTGATCGGTACCAAGGTTTATCTTGAGCTATGGGTGAAGGTATGGGAGAAGTGGCGGCGCAAGGAAGCGATGCTGCGCCGACTCGGTTATGCCACGCAATAGGGGCGGACGAGTCGCTTTTCTTTGGTTTTCGCTCTCCTTTTGTGATATGATCAGGGATGCTTTGCACGCCGAATGGGTGGGCCAAAAGCATGAATTATGGGTCGGACGATATTGGGGAGCGGGATGAATCCGCGAGCACTTCGAGTCCTTGGTTATAACAAAGTATTGGAGAAAGTGGCCGAACAGTGTGCCTTTAGCGGCGGCGCTGAGATGGCGCGCGGCCTGCTGCCGTCGGACGATCTGACGACGGTGCAGGAATGGCTCGATGAGACGAGCGAAGCCTACAGGCTGCTGGAACAGAAGACCGACATTGGCTTCGGCGGCGCGCGTGACGTGCGTGGCGCGCTGGAAAAGGCCGAGCGCGGGGCCATGCTCATGCCCATGGACCTGCTTGAAATCAAAAATACGCTCATCCGCTCGCGCAGCCTGCGCACCACGCTCACGCGGCTGGAGCATACCTTTCCGCGCCTTGCTGACATCGCCTACGGCATCGAACCGTGCGACCACGTCATCAGCGAGATCGGCCGTTGCATCAACGACCGGGCCGAGGTTGCCGATAACGCCAGCAGCGAACTGGCGCGCGTGCGCCAGGAGTTGCGTCAAGCTCAGGAGCGCTTGCTCAGTACGCTGGACCGCCTGGTGCAGAGCAGCAGCGTTCAGCCCTACCTGCAGGACGCGCTGGTCACGCAACGCCAGGGCCGTTATGTGATTCCCGTCCGTGCCGAGCACAAAGGGCAGGTTGACGGCATCATTCACGATCAATCGGCCAGCGGCGCGACGCTCTTTATCGAGCCCATCAAGGTTGTCCAGCAGAACAACGCCGTGCGCGAATGGGAGTTGCTGGAAGAGAAAGAAGTCCGCCGCATCCTCACTCAACTGAGCGAACTCGCCGCGGACGAGGCGCCCTACATCCGCCATAATGTCCACGTGCTTGCTCGGCTCGACTTTACCTTTGCCAAAGCCCGCTACGCGTACATCATTGAGGGCGTTAAGCCTGAAGTCTTGCCCTTTCAACCGGTCAAGAAGCATGCTCATCAAAAAGATGGGGACAACACGTCTCACCATCCCGGTTCGGTCATCGACTTCCGTCGTGCGCGCCACCCGCTGCTCGATCCCGAGGCGGTTGTGGCCATCGACATGTACCTCGACGAAGAGACCTATATCGTCATCATCACCGGCCCCAATACGGGCGGTAAGACGGTTACGCTCAAGACGACAGGGCTGCTGACGCTCATGGCCCAGGCAGGCATGATGATCCCCACGGAGCCGGGCAGCAAGCTGACGGTTTTCGAAGGCATCTACGCCGACATCGGTGACGAGCAGAGCATTGAGCAAAACCTGAGCACCTTCAGCAGCCACATGACCCACATCATCGAGATCTTGGAAGAGGCGGACCCGCGCAGCCTGGTCCTTTTCGATGAATTGGGCGCCGGTACGGACCCGGAAGAGGGTTCGGCATTGGCAATGGCGCTGCTGGAAAACCTGCGTGATCGGGGCATCACCACGCTGGCCACCACCCATTACAGCGACTTGAAGCTCTACGCCCACAATACGCCGGGCGTCATCAACGCCTCCGTCGAATTCGACGTGGAGACCCTCAGCCCGACCTACGAGTTGAGCATTGGCCTGCCGGGCCGCTCCAATGCGCTGACGATTGCCAGCCGGCTGGGACTCAACCCCGTCATTATCGATCACGCCGAGCAAATCGTGCGGCCGGATACGCTCCAGGCCGATGCCTTGTTGGATGAGATCCGCCGGGCCAAGCAGGAGGGCCTGCGGGCTGAAGAACGGGCCAAGGCGCGCGAGCGTCAGTCTCAACTATTGGAACGCGATCTGCGTTATCAACTTGCCAACATTGAAGAGACCCGCCGCGAAGTCATTGCCGAGACGCGGACGCTGATGGAGCGGGAACTCGATGACGTACGCGCTGAAATCAAAGAAATGCGCCGCTCGCTGGCGCGTAACGGGGAGTTCGGGGGCGGCACGCACAATGATTTTCTGGCCCGGGCCGAGGCCGAACTCTCACGCCGCCAGGCGACTGCGGAAGCGGTCAACCAGGAAGTTACCCTGCCGGGCGATAGCGACGAGCAGATGGTCGGACCAATTGAGGTGGGCGACCGGGTGTGGGTGCCCAGCCTGCAGGCCAGCGGCGAAGTGCTGTCCATCCACCGCAAGAGCGAAGAGGCCGACGTCCAGCTGGGCAATTTCCGCCTGAAGTTGCCCCTCAAGCGCATGGAGCTACGCCAGAAGGCCGTACGCGAGTCAGCGGAAGCCACTGTTTCCGTGCCGGCGGCGCGCCCCAGCCCGGGGCTCGAATTGGATCTACGCGGGCGTGCGCGTGGAAGAGGGCCTGGAGCGGGTCGAGCGTTATCTGGACGATGCCTATATGGCCCGTCTGCCCTGGGTGCAGATCATCCACGGCAAAGGGACGGGCGCGCTGCGCGACGCCATTCGCGAGGCGGTCAAGGGCCATCCCCTGGTCAGCTCTGCACGTCCCGGCGGCCCCGGAGAAGGCGGCGACGGAGTGACGGTGGTGAAGCTTGTGGATAACGAGTGAAACGGGAAATACTGAGATGCTGTAGCGTGCGCTTGCGCCCATGCATCCGGTGTTTGTTGAAGCATCTATAGTCGATACGAGGTAAGAATTTGGACGCCAGGTCAAAAGTCAGTGTGCTTCCGTGCAGCGTGTGCGTGACGGCATACAACGAGGAAGAAAACATCGGAAACCTGTTGGCCGCGCTGCTGGATCAGCATGTGCACGAGGCCGTGATCGACGAGATCATCGTCGTGGCCAGCGTGTGCACAGACGATACGGTGCCGATCATCCGCCAATACATGGACCAGGACGATCGCATCCGGCTGATTGAGCAGGAGCAGCGCGAAGGCAAGACCGCGGCGATCAACCTGTTCTTGGCCGAAGCGCGCAATGATATTTGCGTCTTGGAGAGCGGCGACACGATCCCCCATGAGTATGCCGTAGAGCATCTCGTGCGTATGTTTAAGGATCCGAAGATTGGCATGGTCGGCGCGCAGAAGGTAGCTGTGGATACGCCTGATCACATCACGGGGCTGCTGAGCCATCTTCGCTTGCGCATGGAGCACGAACTCTGTCTGGAGATCCCGCGGCTGGGCGAGATGGTTGCCTTTCGCAAAGTCTTCGACCACATCCCCCCCGATGTGGCCATGGATGAAGCGTTTGTGGAGGCCATTGTCGTCGAGCAGGGCATGGAGGTGAAGTACGCGCCGGATGCCATCGTCTACAACACGGGCCCGACCACCTTTGGCGATTTTGTGCGTCAGCGGCGGCGCAATCATGCCGGTCACCTCTACCTAAAGCATAAGTATGGCTACGCAGTGAGCAGCATTCAGAATCGACGCGTAGCGCGGGTCGCCTTTATCCAGTTCTGGAATGCCGTGCGCCTGCTTTGGGTACTCTTCTTGCTGGCCGGCCTGGAAGGTGTGAGCCGCTTCCTTGGCTGGTATGACTTTGCGGTCAAGCGTGACCGGCACGTGGTCTGGAATATGGCCTGGACCCAGAAGCAGGACGTGCAATCCGTGCGCCATAACCGGGAATCTCAAACGAGCTCCCTCGCCGTCTCTCCCCACACCCAACCCGAACCGTGATGGATAGACCGCGGATGCACGCGGATGGTGCGGAAAACAGCCGGATTTGATTTCGAACGATCAGCACGAATCCGCCGTATCCGCGCCATCCGCGGTCTATTTTCAGTAGGTCTGCATGAACGCCATCTCTGACCAAAACCGAAGCCGCCTGATCAACCTGCTGAAGCTGGTGATTGGCATTGGCCTGCTGGTCTTCCTCTACACCAAATTGGAAGATCCGGCCGCGCTTTGGGCACAGATTCGGGCATCAAACAAGCTGCTGCTTGCCTGCGCCGTGGGCGCGTATGCCTTGGCCGTCGCGCTGAGCGGCGTCAAATGGGGCATTCTGCTGCGCGCCATCGGCATCGACGTGCCGCTCCACCGTCTGCTCCGTTATCAGTGGGTGGCCGAGTTCTTCAATAACTTCTTGCCGGCCCAGGTTGGCGGCGACGTGATGCGCGGCTATGCACTGGCGTCGGATACGCATCGTGCGGCCGATGCCGCGGCCAGCGTGCTCATCGACCGCTTCATTGGCCTGTTTGTTTTTATGCTGGCCGCTGCGCTGGCCTCCATTTCCATGCTGATCTTTGGCCGGCCCGACGGCACCACCTTTGCCGGTGAAGAATTGCTGGCGCTGCGTGTGATGGCCTTGGGCAGCATGACCATCACACTCGTGCTCATTGCCGTGCTGATGGCCATGCTTAGCCGACGGACGAAGATGATTACGGAGCGGGTGCTAAATCTGCTGCCCTTTTCCAATCTCTTTATGCCGATCTGGCAGAAGCTGGCGAACGCGTTCAATGCGTTCCGTCATCAGTATCGTGCGCTTGCCCTGGACGCATTTGGCAGCATGTTGATCGTCATCCTCACCAGCGTGCAAATCTGGCTCATTGCCGAAGCGATTGAGCCGGGCAGCATCTCGTTGCTGGAAGTGCTGGTGATCAATCCGATTATTGTCCTTTTGCTGGTGGCCGTTCCCCTTTCGCCAGGCGGGTTGGGCGTGCGCCAGGGCGCGTTTTCGATCATGTTCTTCATTATCGGCGCAGGCGGTGATCTGGGGTATGCCGTGGGCCTGCTCCAGCAATTCGTGGCCTACATCGTCAGCGTGCCCGGCGGCATCATTTGGATGCGCGGACGGCGCAAGGTCGAGACGGTGGATGAACAGCCGCTGGTCGCGGATGGCTAGACGCAACGCCCGGTAGGCGTGCGCTGCAGGGCGACCGGATCGGTCGCCTTTTTCATTGCCTAATCGCGATTGGAAAATGAAGAATGGGCAACGATCGTGACGAGAGCCCTCATCATTCATTCATCATTCTCGGTTCACCCATTAGCTTTGATTGATCTTTATGGAGTACCCATGACCACCCTTCCCGGCCTCCTTTCTCAAGACGAAGCGCGTGCACTCTATGCCGCGGGCGATGCCGCCCACGATTTTGACCATGTCTTGCGCGTGGCGAGGCTTGCCGTCAGGCTGGCCGAAGCAGAAGGGGCTGATGTCGACATCGTGCGCCTGGCCGCCTATCTCCACGATGTGCCGGTGGACGCATTGGAGACATCCGCTCGCGGTATGCAGCGCAGCGCGCATCATCTGGTCGCGGCTGATTTTGCCCGCGAGCTGTTGACCCAGCGCCAGGTTGGAAACCAAACAATTGACGCGGTCGTTCATTGCATTGAGGCCCATCGCTTTCGCGATCAGTCAATTGCGCCCCAAACGTTGGAGGCGCAATGCCTCTATGATGCCGACAAGCTGGACAGCATGGGCGCGATCGGTATCGCTCGCTGCTTTGCCTTTGGCGGCGCCCACGACAGCCGCCTTTGGACGCAGCCGTGGCCCGAAGCGCCAGCCGATGCTGCCCGGCCCAGCGGCGCGGACTATACGCCAGTGCACGAATATGTCTACAAGTTGCGGCGCTTGTTGGCTTCGCTGCACACGCCCAGCGCCCGCCGCATCGGGGCAGAGCGCCATGAATTCATGCAAACGTATTTTGATCAACTGGATGCGGAAATGACTGGCCGCGCCTAGAGGAGTTCTTTTTTTATGCCTGTTAGCTTGCGATGTCTCCCTGCGCCAAAAACGCTTGTTGCGCGCCTGTTCCTCATCCTGCTCTGGGTGTTATTGCCCGTCGTACCGCTGCACGCGCAGACGATCCCGCCCGTTGTGACGCCCTTCGATATGGATGCGATCCCGGCCGAGCTGCGCGTAAGCGACGGAACGTATTACAAACCCGGTGAGGTACTCGTCAGCTTGGCGGGCGCGGCACGCGTCCCCAACTTGACCATGCGTGCGCTTGACGTCAGCGCGGTGCAGCCGCTGGACGTTCGCGGCAGCGACCGTATGCTGCGCAGCACGGCAGCGGGACCAGCCCACAGGCTACATCCTGACGGTGCCTGTCGGGCAGGAATGGACGACCATCGCCCAACTTAGCCGCGACCCCAATGTGCTTTTTGCGCAGCCCAACTGGGTGATCGAAGCGACACAATTGGCGGTCCCCGAGACGCCCTTCACCGTCAACGATCCCTTCTACCGCATGGATCAATGGTACTTACAGCGGATTCTGTTCAGTCGCGCGTGGCCTGTGGTCGATACCAATGCCGACCGCGCGGAGCGGGTGCGCGTGGCTGTCGTCGACAGCGGCGTCGAGCCCAATCATCCTGATCTTGGTGGGCGAGTGAGACCCAATAAGTCTTACGTGACCGACAGCAACGGGGGCTTGGTGACGGTCGACGATTTTGGTCACGGCACCCACATTGCCGGCTTGATCGGCGCAACGCTCAACAATAACTTAGGCATCGCCGGCGTCGAGCCTGAGGTTGTGTTGGATCCGTATAAGGTCCTCGACAGCCGCGGAAGAGGGTTTATCAGTGACGCAGCAGACGCGATCCGCGACGCCAGCGACAACGGGGCCGACATCATCAACATGAGCTTTGCCATCAGCGCCAGCGCCATCAACGACCCGGACAATGCGTACCAGGATTACCTGCTTCATTCAGCCATCTACTACGCCCAGGATCAGGACGTGCTGCTTGTGGCGGCGGCAGGCAATCGCTACCCCGAGGCGGTTGCGTTTCCTGCCGCCTACCCGGAGGTCATGGCCATCGCCGCGACCGATGAGAAGAACGAATGGGCGACCTACAGCAATGCCGGCAGCGAAGTCGACCTGGCCGCGCCGGGTGGGACATCCAGTCTGCCGCTTGCCAGCACCTGGCCGACCGGCTTGCCCTGCAACTCGACCGTCGGCGGCGCGCAGGGCTACTGTGAGCGCTATGGCACGAGCTTCGCCACCGGACTGGTGAGCGGCGTAGCGGCGCAGCTGCTGGCGATTAACCCGGCCTATTCGGCCAATGACCTGCGCACTTTGCTGGTCGGAACGGCTGCACCCAGTAATCAAGAGGCGATCAAGGTGGGGGCTGGATTGCTGGATGCCGAGAACGCCGTGCGCACGGCGCTGGCGTCCGTGGCGGTTCTGCAAGGAGGCGATGTGGGTCTCGTCGCGCCGCAGTTCGGGCGACCCTTGACCTATCCCCTGCTGATCGAGAATGAAAGCGCTACACCTGCGTCCTGGCAGCTGACGCGTCCGGATGATGCGCCATGGCTCATTTTTGCCGGCGTACCATCTGCCACCAAGACCTATTTCGGCAACGCGACCTACGACCAGCCGGCTCAGGTTGGCCTGATCGCCTCGCCGGGCGCGCTGCCGCCGGGTATCTACACGGCGCTTATGACTTTCGCCTCTGGCACCGGCGAGGACGCACAGCCGCGCACGTTTGAGGTGCGGATGGCGATTACCGATGTGACCCCGCGCACGTTCCTGCCCCTGGTGGAGCGTAACGCCGCGCCGGGGGTAACGCCCAAGACTGCACGCATCCCTTTTGAGTGGGCTGCCCCCAACAACGCAGGCAAGACCAACATCGATCTCAGCGGCAATCAGTCGGTGGCCATCGGTCTTCCCTTTAGCTTTCCGCTGGGTGGCCAGGCCTATGCCAGCGCACGCGTTCATGCCGATGGTTTCATGACCTTTCCCAGCACGGATGTGGAGACGAGCGGCACTCGCCACTGTCTGCCGTCGACGGCGTGGCCCGACCAAGCCGTCTTTGGTTGGTGGGCCGATCTGGAGCCGGGCGCCGCGTTGGCCAGCACCAGCACCTTCCGCACCGCCACGGGCGACTTTGTCGTTGAGTACGTCAACGTGCCCCTGGCTGCCGGCCCCATAGGCGAAACGGCCACCTTCCAGATCGTGCTGGCGACGAATGGTGAAATCAAGCTCAACTATCAGCGCGTGCCCGTCAATGCCAACGCAACCGTCGGGGTTGAAGCTTTAGACGGTCGCCTATACAATCTGCTCTATTGCAGCGCTGGCGGAACGCGCTTTGGCTTGCCGCCCGTCGACAATCAGTCATTTGCCATCGGACCGGAAGGAGTCTTCTAATGGGCGCAGAGGATCATCGTGAACAGGCCGCAGAGAAGGGCCAGATCAATCTGGCCATCGTTACGGTCAGCGACACGCGCACGGCGGAAACGGACAAGAGCGGTCAGTTGATCCGCACGATGGCGGAGGAAGCCGGTCATCGCGTCGTTGATTATCGCATCGTCAAAGACGAACCGGATCAGGTGCAGCAGGCGTTGGACGACTTCAGCGCTGGTCCGGCGCAGATTGTCATCTTTAGCGGCGGCACGGGTATCAGCCGGCGCGATCGCACCTACGACGTGATCAGTCGCGCGCTGGAGAAGACGCTGCCTGGCTTTGGCGAAATCTTTCGTCTGCTTTCGTATGAAGAGATTGGCGCTGCCGCCATGCTCAGCCGGGCTACAGCCGGCGTCTATCGCGACACGGTCGTCGTCAGCACACCCGGCTCCACCAATGCCGTACGTCTGGCCATGGAAAAGCTCATCTTGCCCGAGATTCAGCACCTGGCGTGGGAGTTGACGCGGTAGGGAGCCGTGATCGCTTGCGTGCAGACCGCCTGCGACCTATTACGCCGTATTTTGTCGCCTGATGTACAATGCATCCAAGCCTGATTCTGGCCGCAAACACCCGACACGACGTCAGAGAAATCGAAAATGCGAGTACTTCTTGGGACAACGCGCGTTGGCATTATTGTGCTCTTTATTCTCTTTTGCGCTCCCTTCTTTCTCTTCGCCAGCTTGATCCCGATCCGCATCGGCATTGCCAGCATTCCGGGCTGGATGAGCGTCTACATGGCGCGCTTTTTTAACTGGCTCTTCCGGATACGGCTCCATTGCACCGACCCCGAGAAGATGCGCGAGCACCAGGGCATCTTTGCGCCCAATCACAGCTCGTACCTCGATATTGTTGAGATCTTGGCGATCATGCCCGCGCGTTTTGGCCGCGATAGAAGTCAGAAGACGCCCCGTCATCGGGTGGATGACCGCATCGGTCGATACGGTCTATGTCGACCGCACGGACACGGAATCGCGGCGCAACGCCGTCTCTTCCGTTGCAGCATCCTATCGCAACAATCCCGATCCCCCCATCGTGATTTTTCCCGAAGGGCGGCTGGGCTTTGGCGAGCAACTCTTTCCCTTCAAGCTTGGCACGTTCCGTATCGCACAGGACAACAACATCGCCTACATGCCGATTGCGATCTACTTTCATGAACCGGAAGTCGTGGTCTGGATGGGGGGCAAAGGCGAAACCATGACCGAAGCCGTCTGGCGGCTGGCCTGTTATCCTGGTCCCGTACATGTGGACGTGATCCCGCTCGATCCCGTTCTGCCCCAGCCGGGTGATGATCCGATTGACCTGGCCGGCAGCGCCCAGTATGACATCGAAGAAGTGCTTGGTTTTCCCCACATCGGCAATAGCTATGAGGAGACCAAGACCAAGTAGGTATCAAATCGGAGAGATCCGCAATGGATGTTCGAATTTACGCGACGCTGCGTCCAATTGTAGGGAGTTCAACCGTGGACGTGCAGACTCAGTCGGGTGCAACGTTTCAGGAATTGGTTGATGAGCTGATCACACGCTGGCCGGAACTCTACGGCGAGTTCTTTGAAGGGAATGGCGAACTGCGTAACGGTGTGCACATTCTGCTCAACGGTCGTGACGTACGCTATATTGACGGGCTGGCTACGGTGATCCCCAATGCGGCCCAGGTCCGCATCTTCCCGCCCGTGGGCGGCGGCAGCAACTCCTTCTACGACATCAGTACGGCTCTCACTGATCAGCCCATTGTCAGCGACTACTATGGCGTGCCCATGTGGCTGATGAAGGACTACCTTGCTTCGCTGGGTGGGGTCGAGGAAGCGGACGACCGCATGATTGGCGAGGGCTGGCAGGCTACGCTACACAAGGCCAAGCCGCGTGAGATTGGCTCCCTGCCGCGTTGGCGGCACCACGGCCGAGTTCAGCGGTGATCCTAAAGCGCTGGATGCCATGTTTGAGAAATTGCACTGGAAGACGCTGCGTGGCGGCGGGTAGGGGCATCGTCAAACAAGGTTTGGTATGCTGAAGCGCCACACAGCCGTTAGCGTTTTATTTTTTCGCCGGGTTTGTATATACTCTTTGTATATATTTCGTGTCTTTACCTATGTCGAGACTCAGTCCCTATCATGCAAACCGCAAAACTCTTTCCCAATGGTAGCAGCCAGGCCGTGCGTCTGCCCAAAGAATTTCGCTTTGAAGGCGATCAGGTCTACATCCGCCGCCTGGGCGATGCGGTCGTGCTCCTCCCCTATCGCGCGCCCTGGCAGACCCTCTTTGCCAGCCTCGCCCTATTCTCTGATGATTTCGCCGACCCGGAGACGCGCTAGCTGCCCCTGCCATGTCCCACGAGCCAGCTATCAAATTTTTGCTTGACACCGACTACTGCCTGGCGCTGATCCGGCGCCGACCTGCCCATTTGGAGCCGGTCTTTGGCCGCTTTGCGCCGGGCGAACTTGCCGTTTCGTCGCTGACCGTTGCCGCGCTCCAGGAGCGGGCGCAGAAGAGCCGCGCGCCCGAGCGCAACCGCCGCGCGCTGGAGCAGTTTCTGTTGCCCCTGGAGATTGCCGACTTCGACACGACGGCGGCCGCGGTCCTGGGCCGCATCGCCGCTGACCTGGCGCCCCAGGATTTGGCGCCCGACTCCCATGCCCTGCTGCTGGCTGCCCACGCGTTGAGCCTGAATGCCGTGCTGATCACGCCCCGACCCGAGCAATACGCGCGCCTGGCCGAACTGCGCATCAACCGTGGCGCGGGCGCGGCGCTGGCCCAGCTCGGCGACGTGCCACCGACCGTGACAAATAACGAAGACGCGCCCGCCGGCACGATCTACGCGTTCGGCAGCCACGACATCACGCTTGATCTTCTGGGCGATCAACTCCATGCCGTTCACCCCGGCCTGGCCCTGGTCTCGGCGCATGTGGGCAGCCTGGGTGGGCTGCTCGCACTTCAACAGCGCCAGGCCCACTTGGCCGGGGCCCATCTGCTGGACGAAGAGACGGGCGAATACAATGTCGCGCACATTCAGTCGACTGCTCACGCCCGGCGGGTTGCGGGTGGTGCTCTTCGGATTTGTGACGCGTACGCAGGGGCTGCTCATACGGCGCAACAACCCCAAGGGCATTGGCGGGCTGGCCGATCTTGTCCGCGACGACGTGACCTTTGTCAACCGCCAGCTCGGGGCCGGTACGCGTGTGTTGCTCGACCATCACCTAACGCGCGTGGGCCTCGCCGGGGCAGACATCGCAGGGTACGCGCGGGAAGAGAGTTCCCATCTGGGCGTGGCGACCGCCGTTGCCAGCGGACGCGCCGACTGTGGTCTGGGTATTCAGGCCAGCGCACAGGGTCACGACTTGGACTTCGTGCCGCTCTTTGAAGAGCGCTACGATTTGGTGATCCCCACCGAACATGTCGAAGGCCGGCTTCTGGCGCCGTTTCTGGGGATGTTGCGCCGGCCGCCGGCCGATTTTCTGCGCCGGGTAGCGGTCCTGGGCGGCTACGGCACTGCACATATGGGCGAGGTCCTTGCCGAGCTATGAGCGACGATGAATGAATTAGCCAACGGCTTTGTCGAAGCGATCAATCTCATCTTTTCGGGCGATTCGGCCCTGGTCGAGATCGTTGTGCTCTCGCTACAGGTGTCGGGCATTGCCCTGCTGATCAGCACGCTGATTGGCGTTCCCCTGGGCGCGCTCATGGGACTGGCCCGCTTTGCCGGCCGGCGCATTGCGATTGTCCTTCTCTACACGGGGATGGGCTTTCCGCCGGTCGTGATCGGACTCTTTGTCTATCTCATGCTCTCGCGCAGCGGGCCCCTGGGCAGCCTCGACGCCTGGTGGGTGCCGGATCTCTTCACGCCCGGGGCGATGATCGTGGCCCAGACCATCATCGCAGTGCCGCTGGTGGCGGGCTTCACCATGGCCGCAGTCTTGGGCGTGGACAAGGACCTGCGCCGCCAGGTCGAGGCACTGGGCGCGACCCGCTGGCAGAGCGTCCTGGCTGTGGTGGGTGAGGCCCGGGCCGGCGTGATTGTCGCCATCATCGCCGGCTTTGGCGGCATCATCTCCGAAGTGGGCGCGGTGATGCTTGTGGGCGGCAACATTGAAGGCAAGACGCGTGTCTTGACGACCGCCATCGTGCTGGAGACGCGCAAGGGCGAGTTCGACCTGGCGATTGCGTTGGGCATCATTCTGTTGACGCTCACCTTCTTGAGCAATGCCGTCATGATGAGACTGCAAGGAACGACGATTGAAGACTGAGGGCCAGACGCGGTCAACCGGGGTCTATGATGCTGACCGGCTCTTTGGCCTGCACGATGTGCGCATGCGCTACGGCAACCGGACGGTGCTTGAGATCGACGATTTGGCGATTTGGCCGGGTGAAATTCTGGCGTTGGTTGGACCCAGCGGCGCCGGCAAGAGCACGCTGCTGCGGCTGCTCAACTTCCTCGAAGCGCCGACCGCGGGCACGGTCACCTTCCGCGGCCACCCGTTCAGCCGCACGCAGACGCCGCCCATGGCCATGCGCCGGCGCGTGACGACCGTCTTCCAGCGCCCGGTGCTCCTGCGGCGCAACGTGGCGGCCAATGTCGCCTATGGCCTGCGCCTGCGTGGCAATCGCAACGCCGAGCGCGAGATCGGCGCAACGCTCGAGCAGGTCGGGCTGGCCGGGCTGGCTGATGCATCGGCGCGCACTCTTTCCGGCGGCGAGGCCCAGCGGGTCGCCCTGGCGCGGGCCATGATTCTCCGGCCCGATGCGCTGCTCATGGATGAGCCGACGGCCAACCTCGATCCCTACAACGTGGGCCTGATTGAGTCCATTGCCCACGATCTCAACCAGGCGCGCCGGACGACCATCGTGCTCGTGACCCATAACGTCTTCCAGGCTCGACGACTGGCCCACCGCGTTGCGCTCATGCTCGATGGGCGCATTGTCGAACTGGCGGACACGGAAGCCTTTTTTGAAGAGCCACAGGATCCGCGTACGGCGGCGTTCGTGCGTGGGGAGATGGTGTATTGATTGGGATTGGGGATTACCTGTGGGGTGGGCGCAGATCGCGGAGCATAAAAGAAATGGAACGCGGATGGGGCTGATCAGGCGGATTTTGACGGATTCTTTTGCGGCTTTTATCCGTTGGATCCGTCCAATCAGTCCGATCTGCGTTCCATCAAAGCATAGTCTGTATAGTCACCATCAAGCTAGAAATGGGAGCAAAGCAGATGCGTAAGTTTGGGTTGGTTTTCTTGGTGCTGGCGGCGCTGGGCCTACTGGCAGCCTGTCAGCCGATTGCCGCGCCGGCGGTGGAGAGCGAGACAGCCGGTCTGCCGCTGGCCGGTCGCACGTTGACGCTGGCCACGACGACGAGCACGGAAAATTCGGGACTTCTGGCGTCAATCCTGCCCGAGTTTGAGGCGCAGACCGGCGCCACTGTCGAGGTTGTGGCCGTGGGCACCGGCCAGGCCCTGCAACTGGGCGAGGACGGGAACGCCGACGTGCTGCTGGTCCATGCCCGGGCGCGTGAGGATGCGTTCATGGATGCGGGCCACGGCGCACGGCGCGAGGACGTGATGTACAACGATTTTGTGATTGTTGGTCCGGCCGAGGACTCAGCTGGGATTGCGGGTATGACCGACGTGGCCGCAGCCTTTGCTCAACTGGCGGCGGCTGAAGCGCCCTTTGTTTCCCGTGGCGATGATTCGGGCACCCATACCAAAGAAAAGGCAGTCTGGGCCGCGGCCGGTGTCGAACCCGTTGGCGACTGGTACATCTCCGCTGGCCAGGGCATGGGCGCCGTGCTCACCATGGCCGACGAGCAGCAAGCGTATACGCTGAGTGATCGCGCCACCTATCTGGCGCGCACGCTGGCAGGTACCGATCTGGTCATCTTGGTTGAGGGTGACCCGATTCTCTTCAATCCGTATGGCGTCATGGCCGTCAATCCCGACAAGAATGCCGAGATCGACAATGAGGGCGCCAACGCCTTCATCGACTGGCTGGTTTCCGTGCCGACCCAGGAGCTGATCGGCCAGTTTGGCGTCGACGGAGTTCGGCGCCCCGCTCTTCACGCCCGATTCAGCAGCCTGGCGCGCCGCGCAATAAGGATTAGGCGCAAGCTCAGGCGACGGCTGTTTCGGTCGGGTCGACGAAGGCAGGCGCCGTCCTGAGCTTGCCGAAGGGTCGAAGCCGCAGCCGGGTTTGAGCCGAATGTACTATGGATTTTCCGCTAAACGTGTGGAATTTGTAGGCGTCAGTTCATTGCATTTTGGGTGAATTCTGCTACAATACAACCAGGTATCGGATGGAACGGATCGACCGACAATGGTGTTGGTCAGTGCGGCCGGCGGCGAACCGCTGGCCGTTTGTTTGAGCAGTGATGGTCCGCTTTTCCATTCGCTTGTACTGGTTCTGTTTCGTACATCACAACTGACTGCCTGTAGGCGAAGGAGGCTACTTTGGCTATTTTGCAGGTCAACGTTCGACCCGCAGATCGGTCTCGCCAGACGAACCGCCCCCAGCGAGGGGGGCAAGCCGGCGATTTTCAAACTCGGATTCAGCAGTTTCGACCTCGATTTCACCGAGCCGCCAGCATCACCACACCCGATGCAGACTATCTTCACCAATCGAACAACCATCGTTCCAATGCAGACACGACCCACTGGCAAACGGTCGTGTGGACCTTGATGCCCGGTGCATCTGTGGGCGCGGCCCAGCTTTCGGCCACGCAA
The DNA here is from genome assembly GCA_963749845.1 of uncultured Chloroflexia bacterium. Lineage (GTDB taxonomy): Bacteria > Chloroflexota > Anaerolineae > Caldilineales > Caldilineaceae > JAGRCP01. Next base: position 669,798 of record CAVVOJ010000001.1, read on the forward strand.
CGCCTGCGTGACGCCGGTAGCGTCACGGCCACGCTCGATGCCCAGGTTTTGCTTGCCCACCTGCTGGGCAAAGAGCGGAGCTGGCTCTTCGCGCACCACGACTATTCGCTCAGCGAAGCGGAGACCGTGGCCTACTCCGACCTCGTCGCCCGTCGCACGGCCGGCGAGCCGATCGCCTATCTGATCGGACGGCGGGACTTCTATGATCTGACCTTTCTCGTCGACCCACGCGTGCTGATTCCCCGGCCCGAGACGGAGTTTCTTGTCGACGCTGCGCTAGACTTTTTGGAAAGCTGTACCGAGCAGGACGAGACGCCGATCATGGCAGACATCGGCACGGGCAGTGGCGCCATTGCCCTGACCGTGGCCAAACATGTGCCCGATGCACGCATCCATGCTGTCGACGTCAGCGAAGATGCCCTCGACGTTGCGCGCCTGAACGCTGACCAGCTCGGTCTGCACCAGCGCGTTGTCTTCCATCAGGGCGATCTCCTGGCGCCGCTCCCGGAGCGGGTGCACCTGATCGCGGCCAATCTCCCTTACGTCAAGCACTCGGACTACATCGGGCTCGACGTCGACGTGCATGACTATGAGCCGCGCCTGGCGTTGGAAGCCGGTGACGACGGCCTCGATCTCATCCGCCGCCTGCTGGCCGCCGCGCCCGACTATCTTCTGCCCGGCGGCCTGATCCTGCTGGAGATCGGCTACGATCAGGGGGCGGCCACAATCGAATTGGCCGAGTCCCTGCTCCCGGATATGAAACAGATCCATATCGAACAAGACTACGCCGGACTTGACCGACTCGTCTGCATCCAGCTGTAGAAAGGAACGACTGGAACGTAGAGCGGGCGGATTGCGCGACGCAACGCGGATGATTCAGCAAGAAAATCCGTCTGGTTGCCGCCTGATCCGTCCGTTCCGCGTTCTATGCTTTTATGAGCCCAGAGAAACCCTTTGACATGGTGATCGTCGACCTGGACGGCACGATTATCGATCCGTATGAGGCCGCGGCAATCAGCCCGCGCGTCGTGGAGACCGTGGCCGCGGTGCAGGCCGCCGGCGTGCCGGTGACCATTGCCACCGGGCGCACGCTGGAATACGTGCGCGCCCACATGGGCGGTCTGGAGATCACGCTGCCCGTGGTGACGACGCAGGGCGCAATCATCGGCGACCCGGTGACCGGACAGGTGCTGGACGAGATGGATCTGCCCCTGGACGCGGCCCGCCGCCTGACCGCGTGGCTGGACGCGATCAACCCCGTGGCCGCGCTCTACTTCTCCAATGGCGACGGCACCATCCGTATCGTACAGAACCGGACGGGCGACCGCCGCGACTTTGAGCGCTATGCGCTGGGCACGCCCTCCGCCATGATGCCGCAGTTCGCTGGTCTCCTGGACGCACCCGACGCGCATGCGCCCATCAAGGTCATGCTGCTGAACGACCCCACGGTCGAGCCGGACCACGCGCCTGCGCTCAAGGCCGCGTTCGAGGACGAGTTGACCCTGACCCGCACCCATCCCATCCTGGTTGAAGCCACTGCCCCGGGCGTTGACAAGGGCGAAGGCGTGCGCAAGCTCTGCGCGCGGCTGGGCGTCGACCCGGCCCGGGTGCTCGCCATCGGCGACAGCGACAACGACATCCCCATGCTTGAAGCCGTCGGCTTTGCGGTGGCCATGGGCAACGCCAGCCCCGGCGTCCTGGCCGTCAGCGACTGGGTCGCGCCCCACGTGGATGAGGATGGCGCGGCGGTGGCGTTGGAGAAGTGGGTGTTGGGACGGCAAGGATAGAACGCGGATTGCGCGGATGCGGCGGAAAGTGCGCGGATTTTTCTAGGTGTGTTTGTCTCCTTTTCTCAAATGATGCTTGGTTATCATCTGCCCGTCTCCGAATTTTTCGGATTATATTTTCTGTTTGACAATAACGTACCCCTCTGCTAGGTTTTCTCCACCGAATCCGGCAACCTATCCTGAAGATCGAGCGCTCCACTCGGCGAGCATCTTGCCGCCAGTTCCTAGACCGGACCGCCAAGCTGAAAACATCCGATCTACGACTACTGTAAACATTGACTGATTCAAACTACATTGGATTCAGTGGCTGCCAAGCCTACACAAGCTGTGAGTACTGCGTGAGTTCGCTGTGAGTGTTGGTGTGATAGGTTTGTGAAAAGCGGCAGCGCCCTGGCGCGTGTCGGACGTCGCTAGCCAACGTTTCTTTGCTGCGAGACGCTATCAAGAGCACACATTTTTATGGTGCATTAAGCAGTAGGCTCCGACCATTTCATGACCTGGCTGCGTTGTGGTCCGAGGCCATTCCCGATGACGGGCTATACAGTCACTTGCGATATCAGAGGAGAATGAACCATGATAACTGCTAGAAACGGTTTTGATAAGGAGCTCTGGCAAGCTCGATTTGACTCAACCATGAGCATGCTAGACATTCAAATTGATCTAACTAGCAATGCGACTATACCGCGCAGCCAAACCATTTGCACAACGCTTAGACACCTTAAAGCGTTTGGAAAAGCTCAGTTCGATTTCTTCATTGAGAGCATTGACAAAGGTCGATTGCAGACGCTTGATCAGATCTGCAAGAATTCGGGTTCAGATGAAGATTCGCTCCCTTTCCCAAATATTGGATATCATACGCCAGAAATGATCATGCATATCACGCTGAACCAGATCGCTCGCGATATGTCCGTGCTTGAGAGAGCGTTTATGCAGCGAACCGGTCTACGGACCCAACAGCGGCTTGAGAAAATTGATAAACTTTCTCAACTGGTAGCTGACCGCCTCCCATTCAATTCGCAATTACGAACAGCATCGCCATTTGTGCGCTTTGAACCGGTTCTCCTAACGTATTTTCAGAAAGATACAGGCGTTCGCATTTTGCCATACGCTCCCGTCGCCCTTGTTGGTCTGCCAATGTCCTCATTAAATACAGATATCGACTTGCTTGCGATTCCGCACGAAATCGCGCACTTCTTGTATTGGCATGGAGTCGAATCGATTGCTACTTCTCCAGACCCCGCGGAAGCATCGTCTGATAGCTCTGTAGCATTCTATTCTTCTGAATTCGGCCCTTCCTCATCATGCAGTTCAAAGGATTGGCAAGAGTCGAAAAAATGGGCCGAAGAAGTCTTCTGTGACGTTTTTAGCGTGGTCATGGCGGGACCGATTGCGGGTTGGAGCATGCAGCAGCAGGAAAAGACGCATGTTGGCGAACACTTCGACCATGATCGGACCCCGCATCCACCGGCGATTGTGCGTCCGTGGATCCATGGCCTTGCTTGCATCGAAATCAGCAAGACGCTCTATCCCAATGAATACGAGCAATCGAACCTCTATCTACTGGGAAAACAACTAAACGAAAGTTGGGAGGTGACCGTTGCCGGCAGGTCAAACGCCTCTGATCCATCGGACCCACAATCTAGACAGAGTGTCGGCTCTGGCGAGACGCAAGATGAGGCGTTCCCGGGCATTTCAAGAGATTTTCCGACATTTGGTATAAGCGAATCAAATGCAAGTGATCTGCTAGCCACCGACTTAGGCTCTGCACATTATGGTGATATCCGACCGACGGGGTTGACCAAAGCCCAGATAGAAAACCTCATTCAGGATGCCATTAGAGCCTGTCAACAATCTGCTGAAGATAAACACGATACACGGGAAATACTCAGATACCTCTATGAGTTAATCCGTGATGTGCTAGATGCGTTGCCACCCGATCTGCTTGAGTCACAGTTTGAGAGTGGAGAAATACAACCCATCTTCCCTTGGCAGGCGTGTTCGCAAACGGAAGACATCATGTCAGGGAAGATGATGGGAAGACAGCTAGCCACAGTATATTTCGAACCGTTACAAGGTGAGTTGCGGGAATTTGAGGCCAATTCGTTGTCATCGGATGACGACGGAGACTGGTGGTTAGACCTAGCGGAGGAGCGAGGAATTCGGCCGCCAGCCTCGGGACTCATTGCGGCAGAGACCTGGCTTCGGCTCATGCGCTTCGCTGGCTGGACGACGGAAGGGCCCAATATCAAGGGACACGGCTAAGGCCGTATGTGAGAGGAAGTGCGCGAACGAAACCTTCCGGGAAGCTTTCCGGTCGACGGCCTGTCGAGATGTCAGCTTCCCGGAAGTTCACATGCGCCAATTCGCCCCATGAGGGATGAAGATCCGCGCAGATCTGCTGGATCAGCGTCATCCGCGGCCCATTTTCAGGGCGGGTGCTTACCCACCCATGTGCGCCAAAACTTCCGCTACGTGAGGATGCCCGCTGCCGTTACAGAGGGCCAGGGCTTCCTCAAAGCAGCGTCGGGCCGTGGCGGCATCATCCAGCTCTCGATGCATCAGTCCCGCCAGATCGAGGGCATAGACCAGATTGAAGGGGCGGCCCAGCGTGCGCAAACGATCAATGGCGCGGATGATGGTCTCTTTTGCCACCGGCAATTCGCCTGCCAAATAGTTGATCCGACTCTCCTCCATCAAAATCACCGCTTGCATGAAGAGCAGCCCGGCCGGCTCGACCAACTCCGCCGCCTGGCGCAACTGCTCCGCGGCTTCTTCGAGCGCGTCCTCCTTGCGCCGGATGACGGCCAGGGTATAGCGCACGGCCGCGTTCTCCACCCGGTTGTTGGTGACTGCGCCCAGCGTCAGCGCCTGCTGGCAGCAGCGTTCGGCTTCAGTCAATTCCTCCCGCTCGATCATGATATCGGCCAGCAGGCGCAGCGTGCCCATGGCGTCCACGGAGAGCTTCTCTTCCTCCTGAATCGAGAGGGCAAAGCGGGCCAGCGCTTCCGCCTGCTCAAAAAGACCCTGCTCGTATTGGACGTGGGCCTGGTGAAAATAGATCAGCGCCAGGTCCTCGCCCTCTTCCGTCTGACGCAAGATCTCCTCGCTTTGACGCAGCAACGCTTCCGCCCGTTCATACTCTCCTCGCTCAAAGGCAATCCGTCCGAGCAGATAGCGGCTCTGCCCGGCAGGCCGACTGTCGGACTGCGCCAGGCCGCGTGCTTCTTCGAGCAGAGTCACGGCTGCGTCAAACTCATCGAGCTCGATGCAGATGCGTCCCTCGTGACAGCGGTGCGCCGCCCGCTTGGGGACGTCCTGGATCTGCGCGGCAGCCTCTGCTGCCCACCCAAAGCCTCGCCGCGCACGCTGATAGTGCGCGCCGCTGTGCCACCCCTCCGCCAGCGCATCGGCAAAATCGAGCACGGTCTGCCACAGCTCAAGGGAATACGCCTGCTCCATGCCCGCCATGAGGTTGTCCCATTCGGGGCTCAGCGCGGCGTAGTCATGCTGATGCGCCTGGGCGAAGGCGAGCTGGCTCTGGGCAAAGCGCTGCCATGCCTGCGCCGGCTCGGCCAGCATCTCCAGCGCAAAGTCGGCCAGCAGCGGATGCTGGCGAAAGCGTTCGTCTGCTACCGGCGTGACGAGGGAAAGCGCGGCCAGGTCATCCAGTCGTTCAACCGCATCACGCTCGGCGATCTCCATGACGGCGGCCAGAGCCGGCGCAGTGAAGGCGCGACCGGCGAAAAGGCCCATGTGGCTGAACAGAGCCCGGTGCGCGTCGTCGAGCGTCTCCCAGCTAACGAGAAAGGAGGCACGCACGTCGCGGTCGGCGATGCCCAGGTCGAGGCGGCTTTGGGCATCGCGCAGACGCGCGGCGAGCTGCCCCAGGCTACGATGCCCCCGTGCCGCCAGCAGCTGGCCGGCTATCTCGACCGCCAGGGGCAAGTTGTGGAGCAGCGTGCACAGCTCTGTGCCATCCTCCCGCTGCGCATCGACCCGGGCCGCGCCCACCATACTGCTGAGCAGGTCAAGGCTTTCGGCCGTGGCCAGTTCAGCCGGATGCAGAACGTGGCTTTGCAGGCTGACCGCTGCGTCTTCGCTGCGCGTGGTAATGAGGACGGCGGCATTGGCGCTGCCCGGCAACAACGCCTTGACGAGGCCGGGCGGACCCACGTCATCCAGTACCATGAGCACGCGTTTGGGCGCGAGCAGGCTGCGTACGGCCGCGGCGCGGCTCTCGACATCGACCAGAGCGCCATAGTCGTGACCATAGGCCCTGGCCCAGCTGTTGAGGATGTCGAGCGGATCGCTGACCGCGACGCTGGCCCAGAGCACGCCATCGGGAAAGTGCGGGCGCAACCGCCGCGCACTCTCGGTGGCCAGGGTCGTCTTGCCTACGCCGCCCATGCCCACCAGCGCTACGGGGCGGCCGCCGTTCAATAGCAATTGCGCAATTTCCGCCTGCACCGCCTGTCGTCCGACGAAATGGGGCGTGACGGCTGGCGCTTGGAAGGGAGGCGCGCTGGATTGTGCTGCCGGCGCTAGCGTCGCGTCAGCCTCCACCTGGCGGCTTGGCCGCGGCACAGCGGTAAACGCCTGCCACTCCTCATCCTCGATGGCCGCCCAGGCCCACTCCTCGACCAAAATCGTCCAGACTTCCTCAAAACGACTCGCCTCCCTGCGCAGACCGAGGTCATCCCAAAGATAACCAATCATGCGGGCGCGACGTGATGCTGTCGGCGTGTAGACGCCGCGCTCCCAGGCGCCGGCGGTCTGATGACTCTGTTTGCCGGTCAGGCCGCAGCGCCGCGCCATGTCGGTGAGGCTGAGCCCGGCTGCGTGACGCAGGTCGGTGAGGATGGAGAGACGTTGCGGGTCAGGCATGAGTTTGGGGTGAGATGATGGGTGCGTGTCGCTGATTGATGGGCGCCTTCAGCCCGTTGATGGGTGACAACCCCTCAGCCAAACCGGGAAACTATGAGGGAAGCGGCGGGCAGAGGGAGTAAGCGCTCGCCGGGCAAGCGAGCCGGGCAGTTGCCACCTGCCGCTGCGACTCCGCTGTTCCGCCGCTTCGCCAAAACAGAATCCTGTGCTCATTGGGGGCGCACGTGCACCGGGCCAATGTCCGGCGGGATCCCCAACTTGATGAGCCTCTGACGCTCCAACGGAGGCAACACATCATGAACTCAGGCTTGATTCAACACGTCGTGACAGAAGGACATATTCGTCTCGTCGCCCTGGCTTTGGCGCTACTCATCGGGCTGGGCGGACTCTCCACCACGTGGATTGCGTATGAACTGGCCGATGCCAATCCGCAGCCGATTGCGGCCTCGTGTCAGAATGGCGGCGGCGGTTGCTAGCCGCAGCCAAGTCAGGCGGGCTTACTGAGCAGAAGCCCGCCTGACTTCTGCCAACTGCTCTGGAAGCGCTGGCACTCAAAAAATCGTAGTGAAACGGAATGCCTGCAATGCTCGGCAATCTCGCGTCTGATTTCTTCGAAAATCGCTTCCGCCGCTTCGTATTCGCCGCTTTGCATGTAAGCGTAGGCTAGACCGTACTTGGCGTTTAGTTCGTCGCCGGCGGACTCTATCTGTGCAAACTGCTGTGCCGCCAGCGCAAAACGGTTGATTGCCTCGGCGAGATCCCCTTGATCCAGGAAGTTATTGCCCAGCGAAACGTTGGTGTTTGCCAACAATCTGGTGGCGCCCAACCGCTGGAACATCCGCTCGGCCTGCAAGAGTGGCTTCTTGGCATCTCCAGGCTGACCAATCTCATTGTAACTGGACCCCAGATTCAGCAGCACAATCGCGAGATGGAATGTGTCCATGATCTGCTCGAGGATCTCCGCCGCTTCGGTCAGGTAGAGAATTGCTTCGTCTGCCATGCCTTGGCGACGGTACGCAAAGCCGATATTCTGGAGGCTCCACGCCATGGTACGGCGATCACCCAAACGGCGACGAATATCGAGCGCTTCGCGATGTAGGGCGATTGCCTCCTCATAGCGATTTTCTTCACTCGCTACAAGACCCAGGATCCCTTTTGACATGGCTCGTTCTATGTCGGGCAGCCACTCTATTTCCAGCGCCTGCTGGGCAAGTTGCTCCGCCATCAGATAGTGAGAGCGCTCGTACTCTACATAGGCAAGTTGATTGAGCGCACGCCTTTGCAGTGTCGATTGCCCAAGCTGTGCCGCAATTTCCGCGCTTTCGCTCAGAAGAGCATGCGCCTCAGGATAGCGACTGAGATACCGATAGATCATACCTGCATGATAGGTCAACTCCGCCACGGCGCGGTGGTCGTGATAGAGTCGCGCTGCCTGCACACCCCGCATCAGAAAGGCCAACCACGCTTCGCGGAAGCCGGCCTGTTCTAGCTTGGGCGCCAGGGCCAGCAACAGCTCGCAGGCCAGGGGCCAGAGTTGGTCAACGTCGAGCGCATAGCTGAGCGTATGCCATGCCTGCTGACGATCCGCCTCCGACGGGAGATCGTCGCTACCCCCCACTCGTGCCAGCGAAGCCTGGAGTCCGCCGGCCATGTAGCCCGTGAACAGCTCGCGGTACTCGTCGGAAGGAGGAGCGGTCGACATCGAAACGCCGCTCATCGCTCGCTTGTCCCCTCTTCCGCTTGCCACTGGAGCACTTGCTGCTGGAGAAAGGTGCGGGTCAATCCGTGAATGGTGTAGCGTCGCGCATGAAGATCGCCGCGGCTGTCAACCAGGTTACGCGCCACCAGACGCTCGAGCGCGTCGGTCACCTCTGCCGGCGTTAAGTTTCCGTGCGCGCCCATGGCGGTCAGATAGTCGATGTCGCCGCCTTGCTCCGTCACCAGGGGCATGAGCAGCAGCACCCGGCGCGCGGTTTCGTCCAGCTCACGCCAGATCTGGTAGTAGATGTAGGTATAGATTTCGCTGGCGTGATGGCCCCGGGCGCTCTGCAGGTCGTCCAGTACCCGTCCCAACGGGTGAACGTGCAGTTGGCCCACGACGAGACGCAGAGCGAGGGGGTTGCCGCCGACTGTTGCAAAGATGGGCGCCAGATCATCATCACTCGCTGCGCTCACTTCGGGTAGGTTGCGCAGCGCGGCCTCGGCGCGTACCAGGCGGAGAGCGTCCTCCTGGTCTAGCTCTGTCACCGTGTAGTGAAAAAGGTCCGGCTCGTAGAAGCGACTCTCACGACTGGTGAAGAGGAACTTGCTGGGATTGGCGAACTCGCGCGCAGTCGCCAACAGGCTGCGTAGATCGGTGAGCGACTCCAGGTTGTCGATGACGATGAGATGGGGCGTGAGCGCGCAAGCGCTCTTTGAGCAGCATTTGCTTCTGCGCCATGGCAAGCGCGTTGACGTCCCACTCCTCATCCAGAAGTTGCTCGGCCAGGCCATCGATGAGCGCTTCGGTGGTCAGGGCCGGCTTTTCAACGCGCTCAATCGCACCGCCGCCAAATCTCTCGTGGCGCGCACGTCACCCAGGCGAAGTCATGCCAGCGTGGGTCGCCCAGCATCTGACGCGTGACGGCATCGGCCAGGGTCGTTTTGCCGATGCCGCCGATGCCGACAACGATCAAGAGCCAGGGCGCCTCGGGCTGCAATAGCTGGCCGGCCAATAGCTTAACGTGTTTCGCTATGCCAAAGAGGCGGCCATATGCCGGCTGGCTGAGCCGGGCCACAAAGCGCTCGCGCTGGGCCGCACGGGTGCGTTTGTCCTCCTCTAGCAGCAGCGAAGTGAGTTGCCCGATTGCTTCGCGCTGCTTGCGCCATACGGTCCCTTCGGCAATGTGCAAGATCGACGCGATGCGATGGCCCGGTTCGCCGTCGTCAAAGCGCAGCATAAGGATGCGGGCCGATTCTTCGTGCTCCTGAGCCAGGGTGGCCAGCGCCCTGCGCAGGACGACATCGGTGGCGCCGTATTCGCTCGACACTTCCGGGCTTTCCAAGGCGACTTGCCAGGCGATGAGCGTATTGAGTGGGCTGGTTGCACCGTTGCCTTCGGACCAGAGCGTCAGCGCTTCACGGACGCTCTCTTCGGTAATCTGCTGGCCTAGCACTTGCTCATTCAAGAGGATCTCCGAATCGTATGCGGGGGAAGCCATCGCCATGGCTTATACTGCTGCGTAAGGGTAGCGAATGATCGGTTGTCTGTCAACCGTATTTGCAGTGACCGGGTCATGTCGGATTGTGCCACGACCGGGGATCGGGCGCCAGCGGTGAGGCGGTGATAGGCGTGCGATAGATCGCCGACAGTCAGCACGTGGCATTCTGCCTAGGCAAGGCTGAACAGGGAATGCAACAAGGAGAACTTTCGATGCCCCATTTCACTCACTTGGCGCCGAGGAACGCTCGTCTACGTCCTCTACGACACTGCAGCCGCCAATATCGTGCATGAGTCACCCGACACGAGTGATCGGCCTGTGGCACAACTGCCGCCCCGTGCGGTGGCGGAGGTATTGGGCGGCCCAGTCTACAACGATGGCCACGTCTTCTGGCAGGTGCGCGTGCCTGCCAGCGGCGTCGAGGGCTGGACAAGCCAGGGCAATGGTCAAGAGCTCTACCTGCGCCCGGTCATCGAGCAGGTTGTCTGCTCCGGCCTGCCCACGTCCCTGCTGCAGCGGGGCGACAGGGCCATGGTGACGTGGATTCCTGCTGGCGCCAACAACGTGCGGAAGGAGCCGGGGACAGCCGTAGAGAACGCGCCCATTGCCAGCATGGGCAACGGCGAGCAGATGATCATTGTGGACGGCCCGGCCTGCGTCGATGAGATCATCTGGTGGGCGGTGAAAGCCGACAGCGGCGCCAGCGGCTGGACCGCAGAAGCGAAGGGCACCGAGCGCTATCTTCTGCCAGTTGAAGTCGGCTACAAGTGAAGGCGACAGGCTCCGCTCGTTCCTGCAACCATCTATCACCACCATTGACCCTATGCGCGGCCAACGCGGCCCGATGGAGCGATAGTTGGGTGTTAGAGATCTGATAGGTGGCGGTTAGGCATCCAGACGTATGCTGCTTGTCATGATACGGAGGGTCGATTCGCTGGGGGAAACGCATGATGATTCGCGAGATTTTGAACGAAAGCTATGCCGGTCTGCTACAGGGACAGGTGGGCGCGGCGCTGACGCTGCTCCATGCCGGACTTGACGAAGCGCGCCGGCGAGTGTCGGACCATGAATGGCGCAGCCTGGTTGAGCCCGCCTGTCTCTCCCATCCCGTGACTGCGTTGATTCATCAAGATCCTTTCACCGCGACTGCCTTCGCTGCGACCGACGCCGGCTATTCAGATCAAAGAACCCTCGACTCTATCTATTATGGCGCGCTGCGTTGTGGCAGTGGGGCAGATACGGTGTCGCTGGGACGCCGCATTTTCGGCTACACGACGAATACGGCAGTCGCGCGGGCGTTGCGCTGTCAGCGCCGCTACGTCGCCAACGTGATCGATGGCGTGGCCGACGCGGTGACGTGCGCGCGTGTCCTTGCCATCGAACCCGGCCGGCTGCGTGAGGCCGAACTGTCATTCGCGCTGGCAAATGGTGCGCTGGCTGATCTGGTTGCCTTTGGCAATGATCAGCCGACTTTGGATCGAATCGCCCGCACCTATGGTCGCAGAGGTGTGCGCACCGTTTACGGCTCGCCGCTGGCCATCGCGCGCGGCGACCAGTCGCTGGCCGACTACGACTTCCACCACTTTGACCTGGTGTACAGCCCGAACCTCTTCAACCAACTGTCTACCGAAGCAGGCCAAAGGCTGGCTTTGTCCATGTGGCAAGCGCTCCGCCCGGGCGGGCAGATGCTGATCTCATGCATTTTGGCGGAAGCCAGGGATCTTGCTTTCCTGGAATGTTACGCCGGTTGGCAGCTGGTTCCCCGCACCCGCACGGAAGTGGCCGATCTGATCCGCACGATTCCGATTGCCGAAATTCACGGTCTGACGCTCGACACGGACCCGGATCGGGCCATCGCCTTCTTGGTCCTCCGCAAGTAGAGACGCTATCTATCGGCACATCCCCAAAGAGCTTGCCTTCCATGCGGATAAAGCAGACTTTGTTGTCATCCTGCCACGGCGCATAGTCGCTGGGCCTGATGTGAATGTTCACGTCATGCGGTTGGAAGGAATCAGGTCCCTCTGCTATAATCACCCTACTCTGGTCGAACAAAGGTTCTTGTTTATGTAAACATCTCTCGCACGGTGACGTGCTTTGAAGATTGACCAGGCCGCCTGCTGTTTGTGTCTCGTACCTCGTTTTACCAGCGTCCGACCGCAACACAAGATCTGATTCGCGTGATCTATCCATCGCGCGTCACGCCCGATCTTTCACGATCCATTCTTGCACGCTTGGAAACGCGCCATGGCCAACGACTTTGTCCACCTGCATGTACACTCCGAATATTCTCTGCTCGACGGGCTTGGCCGCATCAAGAAGCTGGTGGCAGAAGCCCAGCGCCTGGGTCAGCCTGCCCTGGCGCTGACCGATCATGGCGTGATGCACGGCGCAATCGAGTTCTTCCGCGCCGCACGCGATGCCGATGTCAAGCCCATCATTGGCATTGAGGCCTATCAAACCCTATGGGATCGGCCAATGGGCGGTCGTGATGCTCAGTTGGACAAGGAGAATCACCACCTGCTGCTGCTGGCCAAGAATATGACGGGCTACCGCAACTTGCTCAAGATCGCCACCCGCGCCTCGTTGGACGGCTACTATTACAAGCCGCGTATCGATCACGAATTCCTGGCGCAGCATGCCGAGGGGCTCATCTGCAGCACCGGCTGCCTGGGCGCAGAAGTGCCGCAGCTCATCATGCAGGGCCGCGAGACTGAAGCCTACGAGCGCCTGGGCTGGTATGTCGACGTCTTTGGCAAAGAGAATTTCTTCGTCGAGCTTCAGGAGCACAGCATCCCCGAGCTGATTGAGGTCAACAAGGTGTTGGTGCCCTGGGCCGACAAGTTCAACCTGCAGCTGGTCGTCACCAATGACGTGCACTATGTGGCCGAGAGCGACGGCAGCCCCCATGACGTGCTGCTTTGCGTGCAGACGGGCGCACGCGTCCACGAAGAAAAGCGCATGCGCCTGAGTGATCAGAGCTACTTCCTCAAGAGCCGGGCGCAGATGGAGGCGACCTTCCGTCCCCTCATCGACTTGCCGGCCAGCGCCTTTGATCACACGCTGATGCTGGCTGATATGTGCGAAGTAGACCTGGAGGACAAGGAATTTCATCTGCCCGACCTGCCCATCCCGGAAGGCTTCACCTATGAGACCTACCTGCGGCATCTGACCGAGGAAGGGCTGGTGAGACTGTATGGCGCGCGCGCCACTGACGCCGAGGTTCAGGAGCGCAAAGAGCGCGAACTGCGCATCATCAACGAGATGGGTTTCGACGTCTACTTCTTGATCGTGGCCGACCTCTGTGATTTTGCCCGCAGCCGCAACATCTGGTGGAACGTGCGCGGGTCGGGTGCGGGCTCGCTGGTGGCCTACTGCACCGGCATCACCGGCTTGGATCCGCTCAAAAACAACCTGATTTTCGAGCGCTTCCTCAACCCGGGTCGCGTCAACATGCCCGACTTTGACTTGGACTACCCGGATGATCAGCGCGAAGAGATGATCCGGTACACGGTCGAGAAGTACGGCAGCGATCAGGTCGCCCAGATCGTCACCTTTGGCCGTATGAAGGCCCGGGCCGCCATTCGCGACGTGGGGCGGGCCAAGGATATTCCCCTGCCCGAGGTCGACAAAATCGCCAAGCTGATCCCGGCCATCCCCGGCAAGCCCGTCACGATCCAGGACGTTTTGGACAAGGAGCATGAATTCTACAGCCCGGATCTGGCCGAGCTCTACCGCTCGACCGACTGGGTGCGGGACCTGGTCGATACCTCTATCCAATTGGAAGGTGTGGCCCGTCATTCGGGCATCCACGCCGCCGCCGTCATCGTCGCCGACCGCGAGTTGGAGCACTATGCGCCGCTCATGCGCGGGACCAAGTCGTCGGTTACCGACACCATTGCTCAGTTTGAGTTCCCGATTCTGGAATCCATCGGCCTGCTTAAGGTCGACTTCCTGGGACTGAGCACCCTGTCGGTTATGCGGGAAGCAGGACGTCTGATCCAAGAGCGTCACGGCATCGACTTCAACCTGAACAACATTCCCATCGAAGGCGAGGAGGCGGCTGAGGCCTTCAAGCTTCTTTCGAGCGGCGAGGTGAGCGGCGTCTTCCAGGTGGAAAGCCAGGGCATGCGCCGCGTGCTCACGGAGATGCAGCCGAGTATGTTCGAGCACATCGTGGCGACCATCTCGCTCTATCGCCCGGGGCCCATGGAGTACATTCCCCAGTTTATCCACCGCATGCACGGTGAAGAGACGGTCGAATTCAAACATGAGGCCCTGGAACCGATCCTGGCTGAGACTTATGGGATCATTGTCTACCAGGAGCAGATCATCCAGATCCTGAGCCAATTGGCCGGCTATACGCCCGGCGACGCCGACCTGGTGCGCCGCGCCATCGGCAAGAAGAAGGCCTCTGAGATTGAGCGTCACAAGCAGATCTTCATCGACGGCTGTGTCGCCAACGGCATTCCCAAGAAGACAGCGGCCGAAATCTACGCCGATATCGAATTCTTTGCGCGCTATGGCTTCAACAAGAGCCATGCGGCCGACTACGCCATCATTACGGTACAGACGGCCTATTTGAAAGCCCGTTATCCTGTTGATTATATGGCGGCCCTCCTGCTAATCGAACGGGACAAGACCGACAAGGTCGTCAACTTTATCAACGAATGCCGGCGCATGGGCATCGATGTCTTGCCGCCGGACGTCAACTACAGTGGCCTTGATTTTGAGATTCAGGAACGCCCGGCCGATGTCGAGAGCCAGGCTCATCGCGATCCCTATATCGGCTACGATTTCCCCGTGCCGCCTGATAGCGCCATCCGCTTTGGCATGGCGGCCATCAAGAACGTGGGCGAGGGGCCCGTACAGGTCATCATCGCCGCGCGTGACGAGGGCGGCCCCTTTACGAGCCTGGACGATTTCTGCGACCGCGTTGATCTGCGCCAGGTCAACAAGCGGGCGCTCGAGTTTCTCATCAAGGCCGGCGCCCTGGACCGCTTCGGTAAGCGCAGTCAGTTGCTGGCCGTGCTCGATCAGATGGTAGCCCACTCGGCCGGCGTCCATGCCGCGCGCGAGAGCGGTCAACTCTCTATCTTCGACATGATGGAGACCGAAGTGGAGACGACATCTGCCGCCATTCGCCTGCCTGACATCGAGGAAGTGAAGGGGCGGGAGCGCCTCCAATGGGAGAAAGAGCTGTTGGGCGTCTACACCATGAGCCATCCACTCCAGCATCTGAGCATCGATATCGGTACCGTGGTGACCTGCGCATCGAACGAACTGGACGAACGCTATGATGGCAAGAACGTGACAATGGCCGGCATGATCGCCGACGTGCGGGTGATCAACACCAAGAAGGGCGATCAGATGGCCTTTGTCCAGTTGGAGGATCTTCAAGGCCAGTGTGAAGTCGTCATCTTTCCCAGAACCTATGCAGAATATAAGGAAAAGCTGGAAGTTGATAGCATTGTGTTGGTCAAGGGTAAGGCGCAGACGCGGGAGGGCTCGACGAGCCTGTTGGCCGATAGCCTGCAGAACTACGTGGATCAGGCCCGAGCGATCGACTCGGAGGAAGACAACAAATATCAGACTTCTCTGTTGGAGCAAGCGCCGACCGTGAACGGGATTTCAATCAATGGTGATACCTACAACGAAACTCCTCGTGACGGTGACAATGGGCGCATAGATCGCATGGCTGCAGCGAGCGAAGGGGAAACAAACATGAATGGGACACTGCCTGAGGATGCCATGCTGCCAAGCGGAGAGGAGAATCCCTTCCGCAACGGTCCGCCCGATTGGGCCGCAGATGACGCAGCGCCCGAGCCGCCAGACGCCGTCCCGCACGCGCCTGTCGCATCAACTGCGCCGGAGACAACGGTCGGGGTTGAAGAGTCCGACACGGTGGCTTCAACCAAGCCGGAGCCCACAGCAACTGCGGAGACGCCCGGCACGCCGGCTGACAAGGCGCAGCCAAAGCGTGGCCAGCCGGCGCCCAACGGCAAGAGCCGCGCCCAGCCCAACGGCAATGGCGCAGCACGCAAGTTGACCATCGTTTTCCGGCGGAGCGGTGACATTGACCGCGACATGTTCCGTCTCAAAGAGATCTACGAGACGGTGCGCGACCCGCGCGGCCACGACCGCTTCATCATTCAATTCGATTCACGTGGCCAGCCTGTCAAACTGGCCTTTCCCGATGACCCCTGTACCGTGAGTGAGCGTCTCACCAGCGATCTGATCCGTCATTTTCGGGTAGAGGTACGCGTTGAAGAATAGGCCTCACTCGATTGCTCCCGCCATTGCACGAACCCGACTGCCGCCGCGCTCATGCTGTCGCGGCCACGGCTTCGGCCAGGATTGCCAGGGCCTCATCGATCTGCTCATCCGTGACATTGAGCGGGGGCAACAGGCGTACGCAATTGCTGTATAGCCCGGCGCGGATCGTGATCAGGCCGCGCTGGAGCGTAGCCGCCGTAATGGCGCCTGTGCGTGCCATGTCGGGCTTCTTGGTTGCTGGATCCTGCACGATCTCTATCGCCAGCATGGGGCCCAATCCGCGTACATCACCCACCATGTCAGGACGCATCTGCTGAATCTCAGTAAGCCCGGTGCGAAGGCGCGCGCCGATTGCCGCCGCGCGAGCGAGGAATTCAGGCTGGCTGATGAGCTTGATCGCCTCGAGCGCGGCGACGCAGGCCAGCGGATTGCCGCTATAGGTGCCGCCCAGACCGCCGGGATGGGCAGCGTCCATGATCTCGGCCCGGCCTGTGACCGCGGCCAGGGGCATACCCGCAGCCAGTGACTTGGCCGTGGTCATGAGATCGGGCGCGATGGCGTAATGCTCACAGGCAAAGAGCTTGCCTGTCCGTCCGAAGCCGCATTGGATCTCGTCCGCCACCATGACGATGCCATGCTCGTCACACAGCTCGCGTACCCGCTGCAGAAAGCGGGGCGGTACGGGCAAAAAGCCGCCTTCGCCCTGGACCGGTTCGATCACCATGGCTGCAATCGCACCCGGATCGACCTGCGCAATCATGGCGTTGTCCAGCTGCCAAATCATGAACTCGACGTACTCTTCTTCACTCATGCCGTTTGGGCGGCGATACAGATTGGGGAAGGGCAGGCGATAGATTTCAGGTGCAAAAGGCCCAAACCCCTTCTTGAAGAGCGCCCATTTGCTGGTCATGGCCATGGTCAAATTCGTGCGGCCGTGGTAAGCGCCTTCAAAGACGATGATCGCCTGGCGGCGCGTATGGGCACGGGCTAACTTGACCGCGGCTTCCACCGCCTCAGCCCCGCTGTTGAGGAGCACCGATTTCTTGGCAAAATTCCCCGGCGTGATCGCGTTGAGCCGTTCGCAGACTTCTACGTAGGGCTCATAGGTAGCGACAATCGCACACATGTGGATCAGCTCGGCCGCCTGCTGCTGGAGCGCTGCCACTACGGTTGGCGGACAGTGGCCCGCGGCCAAGACGCCAATGCCGCCCGCAAAATCGAGCAGCGTATTGCCGTCGACATCAGTGACGGTAGCGCCGCCGGCCGATGCAATCGCCAGCTGGGTCAGCTTGGCCGCGCCCTGGGCCGAGGCGGCCTCGCGTCGTGCGACAAGCGCTCGGCTTTTGGGGCCGGGAATTTCCGTAATGAGTTGGATGGAAGAGGTGCTGATCGCATTCATGGCCAGTTCCTAAATTGATGGCGTGAAAATGGAAAGAGATGGCGATGATGAACGGGTGGAGGATAGGGGTAATTATACCGTAGGCCGAGATCTCTTGGAACTCCCCATCTTACAGACGACGGACCGTGGAAGAAGCTGGACTTGTCCTGAGCTTGTCCAGGGATGTAGCGGATCCTGGCAGATTTCCCAGGATTGATCCACCTATATCCGCCGGATCTGCGGTGATCCGCGGCCCACCCATCTCAGTTTGCGAGTTCCTGCATCCGCCTATCTGCCTTGCGTTTGATTGATGGGCCACACGCTCTATGATACCATGCAGAGAGTGTGCAAATCACTTGACATTGTTCACCCATCCGAGAGGAGAAGCAACCATGAATCAAAGCTTTCAGCGGGCGCTGCCAGGCCTAGCGCTGGTCGCGCTGCTCATTTTGCTGGCCGCCTGTGCCGCGCCTGTGGCGCCCGCCACGGAAGCGGGCGCTCCCGCAGCCGCGCCCGCCGCAACCGGCACGACCCAGGTAGTCTATGACCTGCCGGACCTGGCCGGGCAGACAATCGTAGCGGCGATGGCGAACGACTACACGCCCTTCCAATTCATTGATCCGGGCACGGGGGAAGCGGTGGGCTGGGAATACGACGCCATGCACGAGATCTGCCGGCGTCTGAACTGCACGGTCGATTTCCAGAACAGCTCGTGGGAGGCGATGATTCCGGCGGTGGCCGAGGGTCAGTTCGACATGGGCATGGACGGCATCACCATCACCGAGGAGCGGGCCGAGCAGGTCGACTTCTCGGCGCCGTACATCAACTCGCAGCAGTTCATGTTGGTGCGTGCGGACGAGGAGCGCTTTGACAATCCGGAGGCCTTTGCCGCCGACGAGGAACTGCTGGTCGGTGCGCAGGCGGGTACGACGGGCTTCTACACGGCAGTCTACGACATCCTGGACGGCGACGAAGCCAACCCGCGCATCCAGCTCTTCGACAACTTCGGCGCGTCGGTGCAGGCGCTGATCAACGGCGATGTGGATCTCGTGCTGGTGGATGCGGCGTCGGGACGGGGCTACGTCGGGGCCAATCCCGAGGCGCTGAAGGTGGTGGGCGATGCGCTGACCTCGGAAGAGTTCGGCTTCATCTTCACGCCCGGCTCCGATCTGGTCGAACCGATCAACGCCGCGATTCAGACCATGCGGGACGACGGCTTCCTGGAGCATCTGAATACCAAGTGGTTCTTCCTCACCGACGCCGCTGGCGAAGATCTCTACGATCAGCTGCCGGACCTGGCCGGGCAGACAATCGTAGCGGCGATGGCCAACGACTACACGCCCTTCCAGTTCATCCATCCCGCCACGGGCGAAGCGGTGGGCTGGGAATACGACGCCATGCACGAGATCTGCCGGCGCCTGAACTGCGTCGGTCGACTTCCAGAACAGCTCGTGGGAGGCGATGATTCCGGCGGTGGCCGAGGGTCAGTTCGACATGGGCATGGACGGCATCACCATCACCGAGGAGCGGGCCGAGCAGGTCGACTTCTCGGCGCCGTACATCAACTCGCAGCAGTTCATGCTGGTGCGGGCGGACGAGGAGCGCTTCGACAATCCGGAGGCCTTTGCCGCCGACGAGGAACTGCTGGTCGGTGCGCAGGCGGGTACGACGGGCTTCTACACGGCAGTCTACGACATCCTGGACGGCGACGAAGCCAACCCGCGCATCCAGCTCTTCGACAACTTCGGCGCGTCGGTGCAGGCGCTGATCAACGGCGATGTGGATCTCGTGCTGGTGGATGCAGCGTCCGGACGCGGCTACGTCGGGGCCAATCCCGAGGCGCTGAAGGTGGTGGGCGATGCGCTGACCTCGGAGGAGTTCGGCTTCATCTTCACGCCCGGCTCCGATCTGGTCGAACCCATCAACGCCGCGATCGACAGCCTCCAGCAGGACGGCTATCTGGAATATCTGAACACCAAGTGGTTCTTCCAGTATGATCCGAGCAGCTGATGCGAGGTTCTGCAGGTCAGTCAGGGCGAGAGCGTCAACCTGGGCCTGATCTGTCTGTCGCTTGATTGAATTCTTGGGGCGCCGGCGTCGCACGCGACGCCGGCGCTCTATTCATTTGGAAAGGCATGCATCATGGCTGTTCAACCCGCGCCCGGCCCTACGGCGCAACTGCCGCCGGATGAAGAACGCAGCGCGTTCGTCAAGACGGCGGAGCGGATCCCCTACTGGTTGGTGGCGACGATTGCCCTTGGCATCTTTTTCCTTATCAAGATTTTGACGGATGAGGTTTATACCGTCATTTTCCTGGCGCTGCTCAAAGGCGTGCGCGTCACGGTCTATGTGACCATCGTGGCCTACATCGGCGCGGTCTTTTTTGGGCTGCTGGTGGGGATGGCGCGCCTGTCCAAGAGTCGAGTCTTGCAAGAGGTGACCTCGTTCTATGTAGAGATTGTGCGTGGCGTGCCCATGTTGGTGCTGCTCTACTACATCGTTTTTGTCGGCGCGCCGGCGCTGGTGGGCGTGATCAACTGGCTTGGCGACGCCATGCTATCGATTGGCCTGTCGGGATCGGGCACCGCATGGACCGAGCTGAGCGTGCGCGACCTCTCTTTTTCGACGCGTGCAATTCTGGCCCTCATCATCGGCTATAGCGCCTTTATCAGCGAAATCTTCCGAGCCGGCATCCAGAGCATCGACCGCGGTCAAAGCGAAGCGGCCATGAGTCTGGGGATGAACCGCAGCCAGACCATGCGTCACGTCATCTTGCCCCAGGCTGTGCGGCGCGTCCTGCCGCCGCTGGGCAACGACTTCATTGCCATGCTCAAGGACTCAGCGTTGGTCTCAGTGGTGGGCGTGCCGGACATTACCCGTTTGGGCAATACCTATGCCGCCAGCACCTTTCGCTTCCTGGAGACCTACAACGTCGTCGCCTTCCTCTATCTCTCCATGACCATTGCCCTGGCCGTGGGGCTGCGCTACGCCGAACGCAGGATGTCGAGCAACGAAAAAAAGTGACCGGCGCACGTTCGTGTTCATTTTGTGACGGTCGAGATATTGGCCGGCTCGGCGCTTTGGCATAGAATGGCGAGTTACGCACGCCAACGTGTGCAGAGATTGACTTGGGGGAACATTGTCACAAGGAGCGTATGAAATGAGTGAGCAGAACTTGAATGGCAGCAACGGCCAGGTGACGGGTACATTTGCCGTCAAGGCCGGCTTGGCCCAGATGCTCAAAGGCGGCGTGATCATGGATGTGGTGACGCCGGAACAGGCGCGCATCGCTGAGGAGGCTGGCGCCTGCGCCGTTATGGCTCTCGAGCGTGTCCCGGCCGATATCCGTAAGGACGGCGGCGTGGCGCGCATGAGCGATCCGAGCATGATCGAAGGCATCATCGAAGCCGTGACCATCCCCGTCATGGCCAAGGCGCGTATCGGCCATTTCGTGGAGGCCCAGATCCTGCAGGCGTTGGGGGTCGACTATATTGATGAGAGCGAAGTCTTGACGCCGGCCGATGAGGCCCATCATATCAACAAGCATAAGTTCGCGGTGCCATTTGTCTGCGGTTGCCGAAACCTGGGCGAAGCCTTGCGCCGCATCGCCGAAGGCGCGGCCATGATCCGCACCAAGGGTGAAGCGGGCACGGGCAACGTGGTTGAAGCGGTGCGCCACGCCCGGGCCGTCAACGGCGCGATCCGCCAGCTGACGACCATGGACGAGGATGAACTCTTCGCCTATGCCAAAGAGATCCGCGCCCCGTATCTCCTGGTCAAGGAAACGGCCGAATTGGGCAGCCTGCCCGTGGTCAATTTTGCCGCCGGCGGCGTGGCCACGCCAGCCGATGCCGCGCTCATGATGCAGTTGGGCGTAGACGGTGTCTTCGTCGGCTCGGGCATCTTCAAGAGCGGCGATCCGGTTGCCCGGGGCAAGGCCATTGTTCAGGCCGTCACCCACTACAACGATCCCGAAGTGCTGGCCGAGGTCAGCAAGAACCTGGGTGAACCCATGGTGGGCATCAACCTGGATACGCTCTCCGATGCCGAGCGCATGGCGCATCGCGGATGGTAGCGTAGGAGTGGGGGGTATGGTAGTGGGGTCTTAGGGTCTTAGGTTTGTGGACATCGAGCCGATACCTATAACCCCACAACCCCACCACCCCACCACCCTAAGACTCTACCACCCCAAGACCCCAAACCCCATGACCACACCAACCATCGGCGTCCTGGCACTCCAGGGCGCGTTTGCGGAACATGTGAAGATTTGCCGGCAGCTGGGCGTGCAGGCAGTTGAAGTGCGCAAGGCGGCGCAACTGACTGAGATTGACGGGCTGATCATGCCCGGGGGCGAGAGCACCAGCATGGGCCTGGTGGCCGAACGCTGGGGACTGGTCGAGCCGCTGCGCGCCTGGGTGCATGGCGGGCGGCCGACGTGGGGTACCTGTGCCGGCATGATTCTGTTGGCCGAGCGGGCTGCCGGACAGAAGCAAGGCGGGCAAACCCTCATCGGCGGCCTGGACGTGACGGTGAACCGGAACTACTTCGGCCGTCAGACCGCCAGCTTCGAGACGCTGCTCGATGTCCCCGTACTCGGTACCGAGCCCACGCCCGCAGTCTTCATCCGCGCCCCGGCCATCACCGAAATCGGCCCCACGGTGACGTCGCTGGCCGACCTGCCGGGCAAACAGGGCGAGATCGTCCATGTGGCCGTGCGGCAGGGGCCGATCCTGGCCACGGCTTTTCATCCCGAGTTGACTGACGACCTCCGCTGGCATCAATTTTTCCTCGGCATGGTCACATCAGAAGGGCTAGAGAGATAGCCTTTTGCGAACTCTCCCATTTTCCCTCCGCGATTTGACAGCTCCAGCAAAGGCGCGTAATATGCTGACAATTGTGTGGCTAAGACTGTGCGTCGTCTCTGCGACTACCTCTCTTGGCATTTTTTGCCGGATCTCCTTCAATTCGTGCGAAGTCACTCAACCACTCTAGTACATCCCGGCGCAAATAGGGCGATAGCTTCCAGGCTGCTTCCACTCGAGGTACATAGCCCTATTTGCTGCCGTGGTATGTACGCCCAACTGTACTAGTTTCCTCCACTATCATCAGTTGGACCATCATCAGCTGTGCCACGATCTCAACATTTTTCAGGGCGTTGACAAGCAAATGACAGATCCTTCACGCAAACCGGCTGTCGAATTGCGCAATTTGACCAAGATCTTTCCCAGTCCCGAAGGCGATCCGGTGGTTGCCGTCAACAGCATTGGCCTCACAATCCACGACGGCGAGTTTTTTTCCATGCTCGGGCCAAGCGGCTGTGGCAAGACCACAACCCTGCGCATGATTGCCGGTCTGGAACTGCCGACCAGTGGCAGCGTCTTGATCCACGGCCGCGAAATGGCCAACGAGCCCGCGTTCAAACGGCCAGTCAATACCGTTTTCCAGCGCTACGCACTCTTTCCCCACATGACGATCTGGGACAATGTGGCATTTGGGCTAAAGATGAAGAAGACGCCCAGGGACGAAATCGACCAGCGCGTCGAAGAGATGCTCATCCTCGTGCGGCTGGAACGGATGGGGCAGCGCAAGCCCAGCCAGCTGTCGGGCGGTCAACAGCAGCGCGTGGCGCTGGCCCGCGCCCTGGTCAACAACCCCGAAGTGCTGCTGCTGGACGAACCGCTGGGCGCGCTCGACCTCAAGCTGCGCCAGGCCATGCAGGAGGAACTCAAGCGCATCCAGCAGACTGTTGGCATCACCTTCATCTACGTGACCCACGACCAGGAAGAAGCATTGGCCATGTCGGACCGCATCGCCGTTATGAACGAGGGCAATGTGCTCCAGGTCGACGGTCCCTATGATCTTTACGAAGATCCGCAAACGCGCTTTGTGGCCGACTTCATCGGCGAAACAAACTTCCTCGATGGTGAAGTTGTGGCAAGCGACGAGCAGCTGACCCATGTGCGCTTGGAGACCGGCCAGCTCTCTCACGTACCACACGAGGGGAATGTCCTGCCTAACGGGACGAGGGCGACTGTTGCCATCCGGCCGGAAAAGATCTTTATCGGCACGGGCGAAGCGCCGGATCTCATCAATGTCTTTACCGGCACCGTTCATCGGGTGACCTACCTGGGGACCGACACCTACTACGACGTCATGTTACCCAACGAAGTGGAGGTTACCGCCCGCCAGCAGAATGAAGACTACACCGGTACCGCAGCGACCGTTCACGAGGGCGATGCGGTCTATCTGGCCTGGCATGCCCACAATGCCAGCCTCCTGACCGAGTAGGGGGGAGGGAAACCCATGACGGATGAAATCACCCCGGTCCGCCCACGCGATCGCCTGCAACTGGCGGCGTTGATTGGACCGGCTTCCATCTATCTGCTCTTTTTCTTTGTGATCCCGCTGGGCATTGTTTTTGTCTATAGCTTCCTCAAGCGGGGCGCGTACGGCCAGTTGATCTGGGAATTCAGCTTGGCCAACTACGTGCGCGTCTTCGATCCGCTCTATTTGAGCATCTTTTGGCGCAGCATGCTGCTGGCGCTGGCCGCAACGATTGGCTGTCTGCTGCTGGCCTACCCCTTTGCGTACTTTATTGCCCGCCGGCCCTCGACGCGTACGCGCAATCTGCTCCTCGTGCTGGTCATGATCCCGTTCTGGACCAATTTCTTGATCCGCACCTATGCCTGGCGCGTCATCTTGGGCAACGATGGCCCAATCAACTCCGTGCTGACGTGGATTGGCTTGATTGACGAACCCATTAAGCTGCTATTCACCAATACGGCTGTTTTGCTCGGCCTGATCTATGGCTATCTGCCGTTCATGGTCTTGCCGCTCTATGCATCTATCGAGCGGATCGATTTCAGTCTTATGGAAGCGGCGAGCGATCTCTATGCCAACGGCTTTCAGGCCTTCCGCAAGATCCTGCTGCCGCTGAGCATGCCGGGCGTGATCGCCGGCAGTATCCTGGTCTTCATTCCCAGCCTCGGCGCTTTTGTGACGCCCGACCTGCTGGGCGGCGCCAAGACGGTCATGATCGGCAACCTGATTCAAAGCCAGTTCCTGACGGCACGTGACTGGCCCTTTGGCTCGGCCATCAGCATGATTCTCATGGCCGCGGTCCTGGCCGCAACGCTGGTCTACTTCCGCAAGGGAGGTCGTACGCTATGAGCAGCGAGCTTTCGGCCACGCCGGTGGACCCAGCGCCGCCCATCAAGCAGCGCCGCAGCTGGAGTGAGATCCTTCTCGGCGGTCACTCTCTTCTGGTCTTTATCTTCTTCTATGCACCCATCGTCGTGCTGATCATCTTCAGCTTCAACGATAGCCGTTTCGTCAATCAGTGGACCGGCTTCAGCCTGGAATGGTACGCCACGCTCTTCCAGAATGAAGAGATCGCGCTTGCATTGCGCAACAGCCTGATCGTCGCCACGACCAGCACCTTTTTTGCCACGATCATTGGGACACTGGTGGCCCTGGGCATGGAGCGCTTCCGCTTCCGGGGCAAGGGCGCACTCGACAGTACGCTCTATCTGCCCATTATCATCCCCGATATCTTCATGGCGGTCATGCTCCTGCTCTTTTTTGTGCAGGCCGGCATGCTCTTGGGGCGGATCGGCTTCAACGTCTCGCTGGGCCTGACGACAATCATTCTGTCCCATATCGCTTTCAATATTAGCTTTGTAGCGGTGCTGGTGCGGGCGCGCCTGGCCGGCTTTGACAAATCGTTGGAAGAGGCGGCCGGCGATCTCTATGCCAATGAATGGCAAACGTTCCGCTTTGTGACGCTGCCGCTGATCATGCCGGGCATCGTCGGCGGCGCGCTGCTGGCCTTTACCCTGAGCCTGGATGACTTCGTCATTACATTTTTCACCAGCGGTCCGGGCAGCACAACGCTGACCCTCCGCATCTATTCCATGGTCAAGACCGGCATTACGCCGGAGATCAATGCCCTCAGCACGCTGATGCTGCTGGCATCGGTCATTCTTGTGTTGACATCGCTGGCAATTCAACGGCGTTAGCAAACGCACCGGGTGCACGAATTACGTCGGCTGAGGCAGATTGCTGCATCCGGTCGTGGCGACGGTTTGTGCCGCGCGCGATATCGCACCATCAATCAAGTAAGGAGAGTACCCATCGTGAAGAAGTCTCTTTTACCACTTTCCCTGCTCCTCATCCTGCTGCTGGCCGCCTGCGGCTCGCGTACGGCTCCGTCTGAAGCAGGAAGCGCAGTCCCGGCCGAAATCAGCGAGATCTGCGGCGACCCAAGCAAGCTGGATGAGGAGCTGAGTATCTACAACTGGACGGACTACATCGATGACGAGATCATCGAGCAGTTCGAAGCGGAGTGCGGCGTCAACATCACCTATGACACCTTCTCCAGCAATGAAGATCTGCTGGCCAAGCTTCAGGCCGGCGCAACCGGCTATGACGTAATCGTGCCATCTGACTATATGGTGACGATCATGCGCCAGTTGGATATGCTCAAGGAGTTGGACAAAGCCAACATACCCAACCTGGCCAATCTGAATGAGATTTTCCTGGATCCGCCTTATGATCCGGGCCTGGTCTACTCTGTGCCCTATCAATGGGGGACCACGGGCATCGGCTACAACGAAGCGACCGTGGGCGAGGTGCCCGATAGCTGGGATTGGATCTTCGATCCCGAGAAGGTATCGCAGTTGGGGGGCGAAATCTCACTGCTCAATGACCAGCGCGAGGTCATTGGCGCTGCCCTCAAATATGCCGGCTACAGCATGAATAGCGTGGATGAAGCCGAACTGGCCGAGGCCAAAGAGGTGATCCTGGCGATTAAGCCCTACGTGGCAACCTTTGACAGTGACGCCTACGAAGACTTGCTGGTCGCCGGTGACGTGGCCCTGGGCCACGGCTGGAGCGGCGGCTATTTCCAGGGTATCTACGAGAGTGAGGATGAAAATCTCGGCTACGTGATTCCGCAGGAGGGCAGCGTTATCTGGACGGACAATATGGCCATTCCCAAGACGTCGCGCCGTCCCTACACGGCCGAGATTTTCATCAACTATATGCTCGAACCCGAGATCGGCGCGCAGCTGACCAACTGGACCTACTATGGCAGTCCGAATGCCGCTTCCCTGCCCATGATCGCCGACGAAATCAAGGAAAATCCAGGCATCTACCCGCCGGAAGAGACCATGGGCAAACTGGAGTTCCTCTCCGACCTGGGCGAAGGGACGCTTCTGTGGGACCGCATCTGGACCGAGATCAAGTCCCAGTAGCCCTTGACAATTGACAATTGGCGATCGTCAATTGTCAATGCTCGTCCGTTTGTTGACTGGAGTTGAGATGGAGATTGCCGGCAAGACTTTCCTCATCAGCGGCGGCGGTTCGGGGTTGGGCGCGGCTACGGCCACGATGCTGGTCGAGCGTGGGGCCAACGTGGTGATCGCCGACCTTAATGCCGCCACGGGCGCAGCCACGGCCGCGGCGCTTGGCCCAACCGCCCGCTTTGCCGTAGCCGACGTCACCGATGAGGCGGCGGTGCAGGCCGCCGTGCAGCTGGCATTGGATGCGTTCGACGCGCTGCATGGCGCGGTGAGCTGCGCCGGCATCGCCACGGCCGAGAAGCTGCTGGGCAAGCAGGGCGTCCATGGCCTGGACTCCTTTACGCGCACGCTGGAGATCAACGTTGTTGGCGTCTTCAACGTCATGCGTCTGGCCGCAGCCGCCATGGCCGAGCAGGCGCCCCTCGCTTCAGGCGAGCGCGGTGTCCTCATCAACACGGCGTCGGTGGCCGCGTTCGACGGGCAGATCGGGCAGACGGCCTACGCTGCGTCCAAGGGCGCCATCGTCAGCATGACGTTGCCCGCAGCCCGCGAACTTGCCCCCTTGGGCATTCGCGTCATGACCATCGCGCCCGGCATCTTTGACACGCCGCTGCTGGCCGGTCTGCCGGAGCAAGCGCGCGCATCCCTGGGGGAGCAAGTTCCCTTTCCCTCGCGCCTGGGCCGGCCGCAAGAATTCGCCGCACTGGTCGCGCACATTGTCGAAAATGAAATGCTCAACGGCGAGGTGATTCGTCTGGACGGGGCCATCCGCATGGCCCCGCGCTAGGTAGACGCCTACGCTTCATCCACTTCATAAATCGCCGAATTTTCTACCGCGCGTGCTGCTGGTGGCAGGTGCGAGATATCGTTGATGAGGATGCCCTGCCAGCCGTCAGACGTTGTCTCCATCACGCTGACCGCACAGTTGTGCGCGTCCCAGTTGCGCCAGTCGTGGGGACCCTCGCCCAGCCAGCTGGCGAGCAGGTTGGCGATCACGCCCCCGTGGCTGACGACCAGCACGGTCTCATCCGGATGGCTGGCGGCCAATTCGCTGAATGTTGTCTGGATGCGCTGGCCAAAACTCAACGGTGACTCGCCATTGGGAGGCGCAAAGGTCGGGTCGGCCGCCCAGCGATTCCAGAGATCTTCGCTGTTGCGCAGATCCTGAAAGGTTCGTCCTTCCCAATCGCCCAGATCGTATTCGCGCAGACCGTCATAGATGGTCGGCTCCAGACGGATGGCCGCGGCGATGGCTGCTGCAGTGCTGCGCGCCCGGGGCAGCGGCGAGACGTAGAAGTGGTCGATGGGGTGCTCTTGGGCCAGCTCGGCAACGCGCTGGGCAGCCCGTTCTACCTGCAGCATGCCCCGCTTCGTCAGCGGCGCGTCGAGCGCCCCCTGCCAGACCTGGCTGACGTTGGCCTCGGTCTCGCCGTGACGGACGAGCATTAATTTGGTCATTGTGACTCTCCCTGATGCAAAAATTGGTGATGCGCTTCATCCTACGCCCGAACGGCTGTCGCGCCAAGATTTCACCACGAGGTGATTGCCGTACCCTTGGGCCGGGCCGCAGAACGTTCGGCTACACGCGAAACTCTCGCTCGTCAAAGAAGTCACGCTTGATGACCATGCTCAACCAGTCGGCGATGACGTCATAGCCCTTGTCGCCGGTCTCCGGCTCTGCCATGGCTGGATCGCCGATATGGCCGTAGGGCGTCAGCGCCTTGTAGCTGCGCACGCCGTAATAGATGCCGCCGCCGGTCTTCATGTGTTCCGGGCTCTGGATCTTGCGCAGTTCTTCCGGCTTCAGGTAGAACGCAGTCCCCCGTTCCGGATAGACCAGCTCCGGATGGGTCACGAGAAGGCGTGCGGTCTCGCCTTCTCCGCCGTGGCTCTCGCCTTTTTTAGATTTCTGAATCGTATGATAGACCTCGCTCAACGCCACCATCCAGTTGAGCACCACCGCCGATGCATCGGACGTAGCATCGACAATCTCCTGCGCAGCCACCATCATGGAGGAGAGATTGCCATCATGGCCGTGGATCAAGCAGAAATTGCGAAACCCACCCTGATAGAGGCTAAGGCAGACTTCCTTGAGCAGGGTAATCAATGTGTTTGAGCTGATTGAGACCGTGCCGGGAAATCCCATGTGAAAGCTTGACGTGCCAAAGGGAATCACGGGGCCGATGACAACTGGACAGCTTTGTTCAGCGAGTCTGACTGCCGTACGGCGGCAGATTTCCCGTGCTTCCATGCTGTCAGTTCCCAAGGGCAGATGGGCGCCATGATCTTCGGTTGCGCCCACAGGGATCAGCACAACATCGGTCACGCTGAGGTACTCTTGGATTTCGGGGCCGGTCATTTCGGGCAGCGTGGCCGGTCCTTTTTGCGTGTAGAGCGTGCCATTGGCGGCAACGATTCTGGCTGCAAGATCCTCTGGGGTGGTCATGGTCTGTTCCTTTCGTCTCGCTGAGATCAATCAGTTTCCATTACGGCATCGATGATGGCCTGATAGCCGGCTGTCGCGGCGAATAGATCTGCCAGGCGCAGCTGCTCGTCGACGACATGGGCATCGCCCTCATTGGCAGGGCCGTAGCCGATGGTCGGCACCTTGGCATAGCCTGCGCTATGGGTGGCATTGGTGCAGAAGCGGTAGGCGCCGATCGCCGGCGTCTGGCCGATCTCATGCAACCCTTGCCGGGCGCGAATGACCAGCGGGTCATCTTCCGGGAGCACCCATGCAGGATAGAATTTGGCGTGTCGTATCGTCTTGCCAGTATAGGCAACGTGTTCGCCTTGGGCAATCGTGACATCAAGCTGCACGGCTTCCAATCCCGGCAATTCTTGAATCGCACGCGTGACGTCCTCGGCGCGTTCGCCTGGCAAAAGCCGCCGATCATACGTGGTTTGGCAAGCTGCCGGAATAACTGAATAGCCGGGATACGGATCGGAGATAATGTCGGTAAGCGCCAGGATCGCCGGTCCCATAAGGGGATCGATCGGCAGCGGCAGCGCATCGATGGCATCAATCACGCGTACCATATCTTTGACAGCGTTGCGGCCCAACTCGGGTGTCGAAGAGTGGGCCGGTCTGCCCGTTGTCGTAAGGTGAAGTTCAGCCCGACCGCGACCGCCACGGTTGATGTTGAGCCCGGTTGCCTCGCCGACGATGACGAAATCCGGCGCAAGTGCGCGCATGACAGCGCCCAGCGTGACTCCCTCAAACACCTCTTCCAGCGTCGTTGCGCTGACCGCAACGCGGCCGCGCAGGGTTGTCCGATCCACGTTCGCCACGGCATGCATCATGGCCGCCAACGCGCCCTTCATGTCGGCGGCGCCCCGCCCGATGATCGTCTCATTGACCAGCGTTGCCGCAAAGGGATCATGGGTCCAGGCTACGCCGCCGGCAATGCCTACCGTGTCGATGTGCGCGTCCAGGAGTAGTGTTGGGCCAGGCGTTGCTCCAGCGATAATTCCAACGACGCTACCATTCTCATCGGTTATTACTTCATCGAAACCCAAGGCACGGAACTCTGCTTCAACCCGCTGCGCAACCCTTGCTTCCTCTCCGCTCAGGCTTGGTTGTCGAATCAGATCTTGTAAAAAGCTGATCAACCGCTCTCTCTCCAACGCCATCGTCAAACCTTGTCCTTATGCGTATTGTCTAATTGATTGACAAACTGTCAATGGCGTTGTATCATCGCGAACAAGGATTGTCAACCACGTCATTTTCCTGGAGTGCATACCACATCGGGGGGCTGCTCTGGAGAAAGCGATCAGCCCGTTCCTACACTGCCCCAAAATGGGATGCATCTATATTTTCCTGCCTCGTGACATTGACATCCATGCGCCGCATGACCATAGCCGCACGGCGCATGATTCTGCGTAGGGAGATCGCTTGCGGTTTCTGAAAGCTGCCGGGAACTGATGGGACAGAGCAAAGTGACTCAGCCAAATATGGATGGCGCTATCCAGGTCAAGCGCCAGCAAGGCACGCCGATGACGCGTACGCCTGAGCGCCGTGCATCCTTGGCCATATTGGAACAGGTAGCCGTGGCGCTGCGCAATCTTCTCGCCCCCTATGGCGAAGTTGTCATTCATGATTTTGCCGATTACGAGCACTCGATCATCCGCATGGAAGGCAACCTCACTGGTCGCAATGTAGGGGGTGCGGCGACCGATCTCCTCCTGGCCAAAGCCAGCAACGGCGAAACCGATGAGGACTTGTTTAACTATTTAACCAGCCTGCCCGGCGGGCGGCGGATGAAGTCGTGCACGGTCTTTCTGCGCGACGAAGCGGGCGACGCGTACGGTGCGTTCTGCGTCAATTTTGACATTACCGCCTTTCTCACGATGCGCGAACAGTTAAGCCGCTTCGTTGCCACAGACGCGGACGATGAGATCGTTGAAACCTTTTCGGACGACATTGAAGAAACCATTCATACCTTGATCGCAGATACGCTCTTCGAAATGGGGCAAGCGCACCCGCTCATGGGGCGCGATGAGAAGGTAGACCTTATCGGCCGCCTGGCTGACAAAGGCATTTTTCAAGTCAAGAAAGCTGCCCCCATCATCGCTGATCAACTCGGTCTCAGTCGCGCGACGGTCTACAACTATTTGCGAGAAGCAAAGCAAGCGTAAGCGATTGACGACTGCTCATTCGTGCGTCGGTGCGAAGCCATTCGTTTGCTGCCATAGCCATCATCGATCGAAGATCGTCAATCCAAGATCTCTGGAGGACAGCATGGACGCAATTCTTTCCCACGATGCGCCGGTTCCAACGAGCGCCTATAGCCAGGCTTTGCGTGTTGGCGAATGGGTGATCACTTCCGGCTATCTGGGCACGCACCCTGATGGATCGGGCGTGGTCCCTGGCGGGCTGGAGGCTGAGGCGCGTCAGGCGCTGACCAACATTCAACATGTGCTGGCGGCGTCCGGCTGCACGTTAGCAGATGTGGTGCGCATCAATGTGTCGTTAACGGACATCAATCGCTTCGCAGATATGGACCGCGTCTGCCAGGAATTTTTCACCGAGCCCTTCCCTACCCGCAACACCATTGGCGTCAAGGAATTGTGGGGCGGGGCCCAGGTGGGATTTGATGTCTGGGCGATTCAGCGCGAATAGAGCGATCGACCATTGAAGATCGACCATTGAAGATCGACAATGGAAAAGCTTTCTGGCAACGCATTCGCAGATCATAAAGAGCAACTCCACAGATCTTGACCATGAATACCAGCCTCTTAAGCTATTTGGATGACAACGAACCAGTCGAATTGACGCAGCAGTTGATTCGCGTGCCCTCTTTTCTTTGGCACGAGTCAGAAGTGGGAGAGTTCATCGCCGAGTGGCTGGCGGCGCGAGATTTTGAGGTCGAATTACAGACAGTGCCGCTGCCCCATCTGCCCAACCATCCTACGGGCGTGACCCATCAGGCCATTGGCCGCCTGCGTGGCGACGGGACGGGGTCCAGCCTCATGCTCTGCGGTCATACCGACACGAGCGACTGGCAGGGACGCCCTTTTCGGGAAGAAGAGTGGACACACGACCCATTTGCCGGCGATGTCGAAGACGGCAAGCTCTATGGGCTGGGGGCAATCAACATGAAAGCGGGCGTGGCATCGATCATGCTTGCTGCGGATTTGGTGCGTCGCACCGGTCGCCCGCTCACGGGGGATCTGGTGGTGGCTTGTGTGGTGGCGGAGACGGGCGGCGGCGTGGGCGCCGTGCACCTGATGGAGAGCGGTCTGCGCACCGACTACTGTATCGTCACGGAGGCAGGTGATCTGGACGTCGGCGTGATTTCGGTGGGCTACGTGCAGGGCAAAGTACGGGTTGTCGGCGAGTTCAAGCACCGCGTGCCCTACGTCAACCCGATCGAGCAGGCCACCAAAGTGATCGCGGCGTTCGGCCCGTCGTATCAGCCCATCCCGCCAGGAAGTTGGCTGCGCTTCGAACCCCATGCGCTCTTGCCCGGCTACCCGCGGATGGCCATCCGCAACGTCGAGCACTACCAGGACGCCACAACGCTCACCTTCGATCTGCGCATCGTACCAGGCATGACAGAGCAGAGCGTCCGCGAAGACATGACGGCGCTCCTTGATGGGATCGCCGCCGCCGATCCAACGTTTCAGTATGAGCTCATCATTCCCCAAAGCGCGCAGCAGCCCAACATGCCGGCCCGCCCAGCCACCGCGATTGACTCGCCCTTGACGCAGAGCGTAATCTGCAATCACGCTGCGGTTACGGGCGCCAAGCCCGTCGTGGGCGCCGGTCATCGCATGGGCGCCACCGCCGACACTTGCCACTTCAAGGGGTTTGGCATCGAGTGCATCGAGTACGGCCCCGGCTTCATTCCGACCTGGCCGATGGTCGATGAATGTATCGATCTCGATCAAATTGTCACGGCGACGAAGGTCCTTGGGCTGGCGGCGTTCGAATTGGTGACGTGAGTGTTGTGCGTGACGAATCACGAATTAGGCGTGGACTCAATACGCCTCTTGGCGCCTGATCATTCGCAATTCAGTAGATTACCCATGGAGTACCTAAAAATACCATGCAATTTTCTGACGAAACCATCCTCGACATCTACACCCGAATCTTGCGCATTCGTCGTTTTGAGGAGCAAGTAGGTAAGCTCTTCGCACAAGGGCAACTCCCGGGATTCGTACATCTCTATATCGGCGAGGAAGCGGTCGGCGCGGGCGTCTGTACGGCGCTGCGCGATGACGACTACATCATCTCCACCCATCGCGGACATGGTCATGTGATCGCCAAGGGCGGTGACTTCAATCGCATGATGGCCGAGCTTTTTGGCAAGTCCACCGGCTACTGCAAGGGCAAGGGCGGTTCCATGCACATTGCTGATTTTGACATCGGCATGTTGGGCGCCTGCGGTATCGTAGGCGGCGGCATCCCTGTGGCCGTGGGCGCCGGACTTAGCGCCAAGAGCCGCGGCACAGATCAGGTGTCGGTCACCTTCTTTGGCGATGGCGCGGCCAATGAGGGCAGCTTTCACGAATCGATCAACTTGGCCTCCGTGCTGAATTTGCCCGTTATCTTTGTGTGCGAGAACAACCAGTATGGCGAGTTCACGCCGGCCGATCGGGCCATGAACATCAAAGATGTCACGCTGCGCGCCCAGGGCTATGGCATCCCCGGCATCATTGCCGATGGAACCGATGCGCTGGAAATGTATCAGGTGGCGAGCGAAGCAGTGGCCCGGGCGCGGGCAGGCGAGGGCCCGACGCTCATTGAAGCCAAGACCCACCGTAAAGGCGGTCACGCCGAGGGGGAGGAGGCCTTTCTCGCCGGACAGGAATATCGGACGGAGGAGGAAAGCGAGGCGGCGCGGCGCAACGATCCGCTGCTGCGTCTCCACGACTACATCTTGGCAGAGCAACTTATCGTCGGTGAGGTGCTGGAGACGCTTGATCAAGAGATCGTGCAGGCTGTTGAGGAGGCGGTTGCCTTTGCACGTGCCAGTCAAGATCCGGATGCCACAGTACTGTTTGATGATCTATGGGTGGAAGCTAGATGACTAGCCAACAATTGACGCCAATTGATGCCCGTACGCGCATCAACCAGCCCAGCGAGGAGGCCATTGCCGCCTACTATGCCGGGATGCGACAGTTCTGGCACCCGGTGCTGCCGGCAACGGAACTTCCCGCGGACAAGCCGGTCAGCGTGACGCTCCTCGATGAAGCTGTTGTCCTGGCGCGCCTGAATGGCGCTGTGATTGCCATGCAGGATCTCTGTCGTCATTTTCAAGCACAGCTCTCGCTGGGTGAAATCCTGACGGTTGAGGGGCAGGGACAGTGCCTCATGTGTCCCTA
Source organism: uncultured Chloroflexia bacterium (assembly GCA_963749845.1). Lineage (GTDB taxonomy): Bacteria > Chloroflexota > Anaerolineae > Caldilineales > Caldilineaceae > JAGRCP01. Next base: position 704,452 of record CAVVOJ010000001.1, read on the forward strand.
TCACGGCTGGACCTATGCTGCAGGCGGCGAGTGTGTTGCGATTCCTCAACTTGATCCAGGACGGGAGATTCCAGCCGATGCCGTGGTGCCTTGCTACCATGCTGCCGAACGTTATGGGCTGATCTGGGTCTGTTTGGCCGATGAGCCACGCTTTGACCTGCCGGAACTTCCGCGTGTGGAGGATCCGACTTTTCAGACCGGACCCCTCCGCACCTATCCGACGTGGCGGGCGTCGGCCCCACGCGCCATCATGGCCGCGTTAGACGATACCCACGGTCCGTGGGTGCATGAAGGGCTTGTTGGCGACCGTGAACACCCAGAGCCGCCCGAGCATCACGTGCGCCGGGAAGGACGCAATCTGATCGTAGACATCCGCATGGTGCAGCCGGATAATCCGACGATTCGCGAGAACGGCGGCGCAAATGGACGCAAGGCATCACGCATCGTCAATTTGGTGACCACCGTGCCGATTCCCAACGTGATCCATTTCACGATCCAGGCCGAAGGGTCGCAGCAAATTACACTGATTTGGCAAGCGGTCTGCCCAGTGCGCTACAACGAAACGCTAACGTTCTGGGGCTCATCGCGCAATTATGACCACGATCAACCGGCCTGGAACGACGACTTCGAGCAGATGCAAGATACCTTGCGCGAGCAGGATCGCGTCATCGTAGAGAGTCAGCGACCCTGGCTGCTGCCCCCCTTCTGGACCAGGCTTGAACTGCCCCTGCGCCCAGCCGATCAGCCGCTCATCGAGTATCAGCGCTGGCTGGAGGAAGCGGGCGTGGCGTTGACCATTTGAGTTAGGCGTTACGAGTTGCGATCCTAAAAATTCCTGACATCAAGATCCATCACTTGTCGTTCCCAACTCACCACTCGTTTTTCGTGACTCACAACTTAAAGGAGTTGTCGTGGCCCGCAAGACCTACATTGCTTCTATCCAATCCGCCCTCGCTGAGGAGATGCGCCGCGATGAGCGAGTGCTGCTCATGGGCGAGGATGTTCGCATTGGCGTTTTCGCCGGCACGCGGGGGCTGCATGCTGAATTTGGCGATGCCCGCGTCATCGATACGCCGATTTCAGAGTTAGGCGTCGCCGGCGCCGGTATTGGCGCAGCCGCAACGGGGATGCGACCCATTGTCGATCTCATGTTTGGCACCTTTCTCTATTTGGCCTTCGACCAAATTGCCAATCAGGCTGCGGCCATGCGCTACATGTTCGGCGGACAAACCACGCTGCCAATCGTATTCATGACCCAGAATGGCGGCGGGATCGGCGCGGGACCCCATCATAGCCAGTCGGTTCACCCGCTCTTCATGTATTTGCCCATGATCAAGGTCGTCATGCCCAGCACGCCTTACGATGTCAAGGGATTGCTCAAAGGCGCGATTCGTGACGAGAATCCGGTCGTCTTCCTGAACCACCTCGCCCTGGGCGGTCAACGCATGGACGTGCCGGACGATGAGTTTGTTATCCCGCTAGGTAAAGGCGACGTCAAGCGTGCTGGCACTGATGTCACGATCTGTGCGGCTGGACTGATGGTTCATCACGCCCTGCAGGCGGCCAAGGAGTTGGCCGCCGACGGCATTGAGGCCGAGGTGATTGATCCGCGAACGCTCAAGCCGTGGGATGAAGCGCTCGTGCTGGAGAGCGTGGCCAAGACCGGTCGCTTCATCGCCGTCGACGAAAGCTATCCCGTCTGCGGCGCTGCTTCTGAGTGGGCCGCCACTGTGGCTGAAAAAGGCTTCGGAGACCTAAAGGCGCCCGTTCGCCGGATCAGCGCCAAACACGTGCCCATTCCCTTTAGCCCCGCGTTAGAAAAGCAGGTCATTCCGCAAGCGGCTGATGTCGTGGCGGTGGCGAGAGAGCTAGTGGCGCGGTAAATTTAAGAGTTGCGAGCTATGAATGGAGTTTTCTGTGGCACTTGAACCTGTCTACATGCCCAAATTCGGTATGACCATGACCGAAGGACTTATCGTCGCCTGGCACTGTCAGGAAGGCGAGCGCATCGAAGAAGGCGCGCCGTTGCTAACCGTCGAGACCGAAAAGGTCGATTCGGAGATTAACGCACCGGCCGGCGGCACGCTGGTCGACGTTCGCTATCAAGTCGATGATGAAGTATCGGTTGGTGAGATCATTGCGCACATTGATACCGGCGGGTGAGCGCAGATCCCAAATCGTAAATCGCCGGTCACAGGATGTATGATGAATTTTGCTTGCCTCACCGCAATCGCACCGGGCAACACGCTGGCGCAGCAGTGTCAGGCGATTGCTGCTGCGGGCTGTACCGGCGTCGAGACCCTGCTCTTTCCGGATATGCCTCTTGAGGCGTGGGTGGGAGAGATGGCGCAGGCGACTGGCAATTGCGGTTTGATGCCGGCAGTCGTGATTCTAGGGCAACTAGCGCTCTATCGACCGGGCCAACGCCCGTGGATTCAGGAAGCGCTGAGCGCTATTGTTGAACTAAACGCCGCCGTGCTAATCACGCCGGAGTATCGGGCGCAAGATCCGCTACCGCTCTTTCCCCCGTATTCACGACCTTCTGCGACAGAACAAAGACATGTGGCGCAATCGCTGCTTGAGATCGTGGAGACCGCAACGCAGGTCGGCGTGACGGTCCTGCTGGAGCCGCTGACACAGTTTGAGGGACGCTTCTGGCGGACCGCTGCTGACGCCATAGGCGCCTGCGAACCTTTGTTGGAACGCGGCTATGCTGAACGCGTTGGCATTGTGCTCGATTTCCACAACATGAACATCACAGAAGTCGATCTGACGGCGACAATTGGCCAATCGGCCCGCTGGATCAAGCACGTCCATCTGGCCGACAGCAATCGTCTCCTGCCTGGTGCCGGCCATATCGACTTTGCAAGGGTTGTTCACGCCCTGGCGGCCGCAGAGTATCATGGCTGGTGTAGCTTTGAGTGTGCCGTGGAGGGAGATTTCATAACGCAGGTCAGCAAAACGATCACCTGGCTGGAAGCGCTTTGCGCCACAGCGTGAAGGATGCCTTGTGCGCGTTGCTTAGCTGGGCCAGCGAAAATATGTACAAGAGTGCCATTGCGAGGTTTCGTTTGGACTGCCACACTAGTTTCTCGTCAAGGATGGAAGCGCAGTCGTCTCGATGCCAGAGGGTCTTCCATCCAAAACCTATCTGTTTACCCCCTTAAGCCTGCCCCCTTTTTCACTACCGTCGTTTTGTTGCTGTTTGTTTCAATTTAGGAGCATATGATGATTCAAAGACGCGCGTTTCAGAGGTACCGGTATGATCTAGCTGAAGCCGCTGGCGTTTGGCGGCGTGGCTTACGGATGATAGTAGCGGTCACTGCACTCCTCTTGCTTGTGGCCTGCGGCGCGCCGGCTGCAGCGCCGGCCGACACAACAGCGGATGCCCCCGCGGGCGAAACGGAGGCTGTAGTCGCTGGCGAGCCCCAAAGTGGCGGCCGCCTCGTCTTTGCTGCTGAGACAATCGGTGAATCCCTCGAGCCAGGCCTTTGGAACGGATTTGGTATCACCAACGTGATTGACAATGTGGGCGCATATTTGACCCGCCCCAACAGCAGCGGTGTATGGACCGATCCGCCCGAAGGCGGTCTGGCCGAATCGTGGGAGATTTCCGATGACGGACTGGTGTACACCTTCAACGTGCGACCTGGCGTTACATTCCACGATGGGACAGCGGTCGACGCCAATGCCATCGTGCGCAGCCTCACGCGCCAAATCAACCCAGAGGACTCAAGCTATGTTGAGGGCCTCTATATGCATACCAACTACACGCTGAACCGTAAGTCCATCGAAGCGGTGGACGACATGACCGTGCGCATCGAACTTGAATCGCCCGATGCCGCTTACCTCTACCGCCTCTTCCACCCCTCTGCGGTGATCATTAGTTCGGCCGCGCTTGATGAGTTTGGCGCTGACATCAACACGAACCTGGTGAGTGCCGGTCCCTTTATGCTGGAGCGCTTTATTCCTGGTTCTGAGGCGGTCTTGACGGCCTTTGACGATTACTGGGACGGGCGCCCTTATCTCGACGAGGTCGTGTTACGCGGCTATCCTGACGAGGGCGCTATGTTGGCCGCTATCGAGTCCGGAGAGGTTAACTTCGCACCCTACCCGCCGTCGTCGGCCATTCCGCGTCTGAGTGAGACGGACGGCATCAAAGTGATGGCCGGGCCGCCGCTGATCAATTTCTTCCTGGGCAACAACATGATGAATGCCCCGCTCGACAACCGTGACATTCGTTTTGCCATCAACTATGCGATTAGCCGGGAAAACTTGATTGAAGCAGTGCTCTACGGCCTCGGTGAATTGCCGGCGTCCTTTGTCGGGCCCACAGAGTTTGGTTTTGACTCGGCAGGTTACGAAGTGAGCACCCAAGATCTCGAGAAAGCGGCGGAGTATATGGAGGCGTCGGGCCTGGAAATGCCCGTGCCGATTAGCCTCACCTACGAAAGCAATCGCTTCTGGCCGCAGATGGCCGAGCTGATCAAGAGCGATTTGGAAGCCGTGGGCTTTGATGTGACCCTTGATCCGCAGGATGCCGGTACGTACTGGGGCAAGGTCCTGGGCGGTGAATCGCAGCTCAACATGAACCAGCGTTCGCTCTGGGTGCCGGATCCAGACAACAAGGTCGTGCTGTTGCAGTCAGGTGAAGCGACGGCGCAAGGTGAGACCGGGATTGTAGGGGCTTTGCCCGAGTACTCAGCCAAGATGGATGAACTCCTGGCAGCCGGCAGAAGCGAAATTGATCTCGAGCAGCGGGCGGAGATTTACAAAGAAATCCAGGACATGATTCTGGAAGAACTGCCCTATGTCATGCTGGCTTACTACACCAAGCCGGTTGTCATGGCGGCCAACGTCAATGACCTTCCGATTGGCGGCGCCTCGACTGAACGCATCTTCTTGGAAGATGTCTGGTTGGAATAGACCAACCGGTTTCAATCCCCCACTAGTGATCCCTGTAGAGGCGACCGAAGGCAAGGCCTCTACAGGGATCGACGATTCGCAGATCCGGCAAAGGGCCGATTGGATGGCGGAGGTTTAACGAGCGCAGTGAGCGTTGCATCAGAGTCGCATCCTTCCACGACGACAGCCAACGTGCCGGTACGCTCTGCAAAGAGGCGGCGCGTCTTTGGCTTCGGACGTCGACATGAGTTGGCGTTTGTCGGCGCGCTCTTTTTCCTGCTCGTCGTCTTCTGCGCCATCTTTGCGCCCTGGCTCACGCCCTACGAGCCCGACGTGATCGATATTCCCAACCGTCTGCAAAGCCCGGGCTGGCCCCATCTCTTCGGCACGGATGAATTTGGCCGCGATATGCTGACGCGCGTTCTATATGGCGGCCGGCCGGTGCTCGTCATTGGGCTTGCATCCGTTCTGGGCGCCATGCTCGTCGGTACCACGATCGGCATGATTGCCGGCTATGTGGGCGATCATACCGACAACCTGCTCATGCGTCTCATGGACATTATGCTTAGCTTTCCGGCCATTTTGCTGGCCATTCTGATCGTTGCCGCCCTGGGCGCCGGGCTAACTAATGCCATCATCGCCATCGCCTTTTCGATGATTCCGATCTTTGCCCGGCTGGCGCGTTCCATCGTTCTCGTGTTGACGCTCGATCTCTATGTGCTGGCTGCGCGCAGCATCGGTGCGAATCATCGCTGGATTCTGCGCCGCCACATCTTCCCCAACATGATTCCGCCTATCATCGTCCAGGCAACGGCCATGCTTGCCATCGCTATCAGCTATTCCGCCGCCCTCAGCTTCATCGGCCTTGGCGTCGAACCGCCCACAGCCGATTGGGGCCTCATGGTCAGTGAGGGCCAGCGTCTCATCTTCGACGCCGCCTGGGTGCCCTTCTTTCCCGGCCTGGCAATCACGCTCACTGTGCTTGCTGTCAACTATGTGGGCGATGGACTGAGGGATCAGTTGGATCCGACGATGAAAAACCGGTAGAGTATTTCGTCATTCGACACTCAAAATTATCATGCGCTATCTCCTAACCCGACTACTCTGGCTCCCTGTCATCCTCTTGGCCGTGGCTTCGCTTACCTTTTTCGTATTGCGCCTGGTGCCAGGCGATCCGATGGATCAAGTGGCGACGCTGGTCCTGGATCAAGGGCAGCTCGACGCCGTGCGCGCGCAGTGGGCGCTGGATCAGCCGCTCTGGCGCCAGTATTTGCTCTTTATCGGCAACTTGGCGCAGGGGGATCTGGGGCTCTCCATGGCGTCTGGCATCGAGATCAATCGACTGCTCTTTGAACGCCTGCCGCCAACCATCGAACTGACTCTTTTCGCGATGATCATCAGCACGATTATCGGCGTAGGCGCCGGCATTATCTCCGCCGTGACGACCAATCGCACGGTCGACTATTCAGCCCGAACCTTTGCGATTTTGGGTCTTTCGATCCCCTGGTTTTGGATTGCGATTATGCTCATCTATGTCTTCGCCGTCCAGCTGCACTGGCTGCCGGTGGGCGGTCGAATTGGGATTGGCGTCGACTATGAAATCATCACCAACTTCTTGCTGATCGATACGCTCATCACGGGCAATTTGCCGGCTTTTCTCGAGCGCGCTCAAGCACATCCTCCTGCCCGCTATCGCCATCGGGCTGACGTCGGCCGGTTTCGCCGCCCGCATGACCCGCTCGTCGATGCTTGAAGTGATGCGTGCTGATTATATTCGCTCCGCCCATGCCAAAGGCTTGCGCCCACGCCGCGTAAACATAAACCATGCGCTGCGCAATGCAATCTTGCCCGTGCTGACACTTTTGGGGCTCCAATTCGGCGCGTTGCTCGGCGGAGCAGTCATCACCGAACTGGTCTTTTCATGGCCGGGTTTGGGGCGCATGCTGCTAGACGGGATCCTGCGCCGGGATTATGCTGTGGTTCAGGGGACGGTCATCGTGGTGGCCTTTGCATACGTGATGATGAATCTGGCGGTGGATTTGCTCTATCACGTTGTTGATCCCAGGCTGCGTCATGGTTAGGCCTTCGCGCTTCGATCCGCTTGCGCCTGAGGTGCTGCCCAGCCCTTATCCTGCCTACGCTGCCCTGCGCCGACAGGATCCGGTGCACTGGGGCGCTGCGGCCGACGCCGGTCGGCAAGGCAGCTGGTACATCACGCGCTATGACGGCGTGGCGGCCGCGCTCAAGGATCGACGTTTTGGACGCGAAGTGCAGCCGGCCCCTGCATCCCCTCCGCAGGATGCGTTGCTCGCACGCGTTGCCGACGGTTGGATGATTTTGCGCGATCCGCCTGCGCACACGCGGTTGCGTGGCCTGGTGCAGGCGGCCTACGCCCCGCGGCGCATTGCTCGCCTGAAGGTGCATATCACACGCACAGCGCATACCTTGATCGACGCCATGATGGAGCAGCCACAACCGGTCGATCTGCTCGATGCTTTTGCTCTTCCCCTTACTGTGCGCCTGACTGCCCATCTCTTGGGGCTGCCCGCTGACGACTATGACCGTCTCATGCCCTGGTCGCGGGCGCTCGCTGCGGTCATCGACGTGAACCAGGAATCGGCGCTCCGTGGTCAGAGTCGCGATGCAGTAGCCGAATTAGTCGACTATCTGCAAGACCTCATCGCGCAACGGCGGCATGCGCCCGAGGACGATATCCTGAGTGGGCTTCTGGCGCTTCAAGTCCGACCGGATGGCCCCACGGATGACGAACTGATCGGCACATTGACACACTTGCTTTTTGTCGGCAACGATCCGGTCATGCACATGTTCGGCAATGGGCTCATTGTGTTGGCGGCGCATCTCGGGCAGCAGGCCCGGCTGACGGCGCACCTTGAGTTGATGCCCAACGCACTGGACGAACTGATGCGCTACGATAGTCCTGTGCAGATGACCTTCCGCTATGTGCTCGAAGACCTTGAGTTTGGCGGGCGCAGGCTTCGCGAAGGCGATCACGTGGCCGTCGTACTCGGCTCGGCCAACCGCGATCCCGCTTGCTGCCCCGAGCCCGACTATTTGGACATCACGCGTCCAGTCGGCCAGGTGGCCCACTTCGGCATGGGCATCCATTACTGCCTGGGGGCGCCCTTGGCCCGGCTGGAGGGCCAGATCGGCCTGGCCGCGCTGCTGGCGCGCCTACCCGAGCTTGCGCCGGCCGCCAGGCCCCTCGTCTGGCAACAGACCGCAGCCGTGCGCGGCGTCGAGGCGCTGCCGGTGGTGTGGACGCGCCCGAATTGAGCACGCCGTCGACATGCGAATACAGCCACATGTTTCAGTTCGCGCGGTCGCCGTATAGCGTGGCCGTCTACCATTGAGCCAGTCCGGGTACATACGAACCGGCTTGCGGCACAAGAGACCCCGCTCTGGAGGGATAAATGAGTTGCTCTTTCTCGCATAATCCGTGATGCAAATGAATCCGACTTCTCATCCCTACTTATTCGATCCCCTCGACCCTGCTGCCCTGGCTGACCCCTACCCTCACTATGCCTACTTACGCGACCACGATGCGGTGCACTGGGGCGCGGCCGGCGGCGCTGGGACGCCAGGCTGCTGGTACATCACGCGCTATGACGATGTCGTCGCCGTGCTCAAAGACGCACGTTTCGGCCGCGAAGTCGAGCGCAGACAACCCGAGGCGCGCATACCACATTGGGAGGGCTGCTCCGGTGAAAGCGACCAGTCCGTTCGTACATCGCCCCCAAAATGGGATGCACCCCAACCCGAGGGAGTCGCTGCATCTGGCGCCGAGACCGCCGCCGCCATCATTCGAGAGTGGATGGTGCTGCGCGACCCGCCGTATCATACCTACTTGCGTTCGCTGGTTCAGCGTTCCTTTACGCCGCAAATGATCACGCGGTGGATGCCGCGCATGAAGGCAATCGCCCGCCAACTGCTGGACGATGTGGCGGAGTCTGGCGAATTCGACCTGCTCCACGATGTGGCCAAGCGCTTTCCCGTGCTAATCGTGGCGGAGATGCTGGGCGTGCCGCCGGCGGATGCATCACGCTTCACGCCCTGGACCGAAGCCCTGGCCGCGGTCATTGAGTTTGAACAGACGCCGGAAGTGCGCGCACGCGGCAACGCGGCCATGGCTGAACTGGCCGACTATCTGGGCACAATCATCGCCGCCCGCCGCCAAGAGCCCGCCGACGACCTGATCAGCGCGCTGCTGGCGCTGGATGACGATCTGCCGCTTTCTGACGCAACGCTCATTGGCACGTGTACGCAGCTTCTTTTTGGGGGCAACGATCCCGTTGCGCACCTGATCGGCAACGGTTTGCGCGCGCTGCTCCTGCATCCGCACGTGCTCATCGAACTCCAGCAGCAGGCCATGGTCAGCGAAGCCACGATCGATGAACTCATGCGCTATGACAGCTCGGTGCAAATGACCTTCCGTTATGCGCTCGAAGACGTGACGCTGCACGGTAGAACGCTGCGGCGGGGCGATCTGGTCGCGGTTGTCATGGGCGCAGCCAACCGGGACGAGCGCCACTTTGTCGCGCCCGACACGCTCGATCTCACCCGCTCGCCCAATCGCCACCTGTCACTGGGCGTGGGCATCCACTACTGCATGGGCGCGGCCCTCGCTCGCACCGAAGGCCGCATTCTACTGACCGAACTGCTGCAGTGCCTGCCCCACTGGCAGATCGATTTAGATAACCTAACCTGGCAGCGCACCGTCGCCGTACGCGGTCTAGCCCAGTTACCTATACGCACAAAAGATGGTTAGGTGACCCGGAAACGGGCGACCAAAGGGCGCACAGGCATCTGCAAGATGAACGCCCGCAGCGGGCACTCGCCATTGCAAAATCGTCAATCGTAACGTACCTCATATCCCTGTACCTTATCCAAGGAGCATTACCATGACTCGATTAGCCGGCAAAGTAGCGATCATCACCGGAGCCGCCCAGGGGTTGGGGCGTTCGATTGCCCTGCGCTACGCTGAGGAAGGCTGCGCGCTGTCCCTCTGTGACTTGAATCTGGCCGGCGCGCAGGAGACCGCGGCCCTGGCGGCCGAGCATGGGGCGGCCACGGCTGCATTTCGCACCGACGTGACCGATCGTGGCGACGTTGACGCGTTGATCGAAGGCACGGTTGCGGAGTTCGGCGGCATCGACATTCTTGTCAATAACGCCGGTATCTTCTTCAACGTCTCGTTTGACGAGATGTCGGTCGAGCAGTGGCAGAAGACGCTCGACGTCAACCTGACCAGCCTCTTTCACGTCACCCAGGCGACGGTGCGTTACTGGCTGGCCAATGGTCGCGGCGGCTCCATTGTCAACCTCTCTTCCATCAGCGCCTACATTGCCTTCACCGATTCGTCCCACTACTGCGTCACCAAGGCCGGCGTGGCCGCACTCACCCGTTCTCTGGCCATGGAGTATGGCGCCTTTGGCATTCGCGCCAACGCCATGGCGCCCGGCATCATCGCCACCGACATGACCCGGCGCTCGCTGGAAGATCCTTCCCTCTCGGATGGCTGGCTGACGCGCATCTCGGCGCGGCGTTACGGCACGCCGGAGGATGTGGCCAATCTGGCGCTCTTCCTTGCTTCCGATGAATCGAACTACGTCAACGGCGAGTTGATCACCGTGGACGGCGGCGCGACCTTTGCCTGGCCAAAGCCCAGCGATGCCGAGCGCACCGCGTGGACGGAATGGCACTGATGGCGGTGTACGAGATGATCCCCACTCTGCCCGCAGTTCAGTCCTTCGTCGAGCGCAGCCATGGCCTGCTGATCGATGGCGCGTGGCAGCCGGCGGCGTCGGGCGAGACCTTTGTGACGGAGAATCCGGCCACGGGTGAGCCACTGTCCACGCTCGCCGCTGGTGACGGGGCCGATGTCGACCGCGCGGTGGCGGCTGCTCGATCGGCCTTTCCCGCATGGGCAACGCTCATGCCGGCCGAGCGTGAACAGCAGCTGCATCGTTTTGCTGCCATCATGGCCGAGCACCGCGAGGAACTGGCGCAGCTCGAAACGCTTGACAACGGCAAGCCCTTTGGCGTGGCCTTCAACGTGGAGGCCAACGTTGCCATCGGCCAGATGCGCTACTACGCGGGCTGGCCCACCAAGCTGACGGGCGAGACCTACCCGGTCTCGTCACCGGGCTATCACGTCTATTCGCGACGTGAGCCGCTGGGCGTCTGCGCTGCCATCACGCCGTGGAACTACTCCTTGGTCATGGCGACGCAGAAGATCGGGCCGTCCCTGGCTGCTGGCAACACGCTGGTGCTCAAGCCGGCTGAGCAGACGCCGCTCACTGCGCTGCGCCTGGGCGAGCTGGCGTTGGAGGCCGGCATTCCGCCCGGCGTCTTCAACGTGGTGACCGGCTTGGGCCACACGGCCGGCCGTGCGTTGACCCATCACGCCGACGTTGATAAGGTTGCATTCACCGGCTCGACTGCAGTCGGCAAGGAGATCATGCAGGCCGCTGCCGGCAATCTCAAGCATGTCTCGCTGGAGCTCGGGGGCAAGTCGCCGCTGATCATCATGGATGACGTCGACGATCTGGACGCCGCAGCCGAGACCGCACTGTGGGCCATCTTCGCCAATAGCGGCCAAAATTGTGTGGCCGGCTCTCGCCTCTATCTGCAAGACGGCATCTATGCCGCCGTGCTCGAACGGCTGGTTGAGCGGACCCGCACGCTCAAGCTCGGGCCGGGCTTGGCCGTTGATACGGAGATGGGCCCGCTGATCTCGGCCACGCAGCAGGCGCGGGTGACGGGCTACATCGCAACCGGCATCGGCGAGGGCGCGCGCCTTCTCACCGGCGGCGCGACCTCCGGTGACGGCGGCTACTTCGTCACGCCGACCATCTTCGACCAAGTGGCTGACGACCATACCATCGCACAAGAAGAGATCTTCGGGCCAGTGCTGGCGGTCTTCCGCTTCCGGGATGAAGCAGAGGTGATTGCGCGCGCAAACGCCACCACGTTTGGCCTGGCCGCTTCGGTCTGGACTCAGAATTTGAGCCGTGCGCACCGCATGGCGGCCCAGTTGCGGGCGGGCGTGGTCTGGGTCAACACGTACGATTGGTTTGACCCGTCCGTGCCCTTCGGCGGCGTGGGCGAGAGCGGCGTCGGCCGCGAGCTCGGTCGCCAGGTCATGGAGCAGTATACGGAGTTGAAAGCAGTCTGGGTAAAGATAGGAGACGCGTAATGCAGGAGAACCTTGCAGGTAAGGTTGCGCTCGTCACTGGCGGCGGCTCAGGCATTGGCCGCGCCTGCGCACTGGCCCTGGCCGCGGCCGGCGCCGACATTGTCATCAGCGGTCGAACCGGGGCCAAGCTCGACCGCGTTGGCGAAGAGATCGCTGCTACAGGCGGGCGGGCGACGACCGTGGCCGGCGACGTGAGCGCCGGAAGCGACGTGGAGCAGATGGTGGCGACGGCCGTCGCCCGCTTTGGCCGCCTGGACATCGTGATCTGCAGCGCTGGCATTAGCCCTGTCGGGCGCGTCACCGACATCAGCGAAGCCGAGTGGGACGAGTGCATGGCCATCGATCTGCGCAGCGTCTTTTTGGCCGCCAAGCACGCTATTCCTATCCTGCAGACGCAGGCAGAAGGCGGCGTGCTCATCAACATCGCCGGCACGCTTGGCATCCGTCCGTGCCGCAACAAAGCGGCCTACGCCGCCGCCAAAGCCGGCGTCATCAATCTGACCCGCGCCATCGCCCTCGACTATGCGTCTGAACGCATCCGCTGCAACGTCATCTGCCCGGGCTACATCGACACGCCCCTCAACGAAGCGTTCGACCCGGCCGATCGCGACGCATTTCTGGCCGATTCGCAGCCCCTGCCCGGTCTGATTCAGCCCGAGGAGGTTGCGGCCATGGCGCTCTATCTCGCGTCCGCTGCCGCAAGCATGGTCACAGGCCAGACTTTCGTCATCGACGGCGGCCAGCAAGCAGGAATGAACAAGTAACTCGTAACTCATCACTCACAACTTGCCATGTCTCTACTCATCCACGCCACCCGCGCCATCCTCGACGCCCATCATCCGCCCTTACCCGACGCCGGCGTTGTCGTAGAGGGAAACCAGATCGTCGCTGTGGGATCGCGGGCGGAGTTGATCGCGGCCTATCCGGATGCTGAGCAGATTGGCGGGGCGAACTATCTGCTCATGCCGGGGCTGGTGAACAGCCATGACCACGGGCGCGGGATTGGCTCGCTGCCCTTGGGCACGCCTGACGACTTGCTGGAGATCTGGCTGCCGGGCCTCTTTTCCCAACCGCCGCTCGATCCGTATCTGCAGGCGGCGTGGGAGGGCGTCATGCTGCTGCGCAGCGGCGTGACGCTGACGGCCCACAGCCACAACCCGCGTAACTGGCTGACCATGCAGGAAGACGCGCCGGAGACGCTGCGCGGCTATCGAGACGCCGGCGTACGCGTGGCCTTTCACCCGCCCATTATCGATCAGAATCCGCTGGTCTATGCCGAACGGGATTCATTTCTGGCCGGTTTGCCAGCCTCGACACACGCCGTCGCGCAGGCCTTTTTGCAGCCGTGTCCACTCTCTCAGGAAGCCTACTTTGCGCTTTGCGCGGATCTATACGCACGCTATCATGACGCTGAGGAGCATAGCGCTCACATACAGGTCAGCCCGGCGGGCGGTCAGTGGTGCAGCGATGATCTCATGTTGGCCGCAGTGGATTTTGCCCGGCACCGGGGCACACGCGTGCAAATGCATATGCTGGAGACCCAATATCGAGCGCGCCTACGCTCTGCGGCGCTGGGGCAAAAGCTTCGTCCGTCATCTCGATGAGATCGGCGTGCTCGGCCCATGGTTGACCTTGGCCCATATGATTTGGATCGAGCCGGACGACATCTCACTCCTGGCCGAACGAGGCGTAGGGGTGGCCCACAATCCCAGCAGCAACCTGCGTCTGCGCAGTGGGGTCGCGCCGATTCCGGCCATGCTTGCCGGCGGCATTGCCGTGGGCATCGGGTTGGATGGCCACGCGCTGGATGACGACCAGGACTATCTACGCGAGTTGCGCCTGGCCTGGACGCTGGCCAATCGACCTGGGGCCGAGTCAGCGACCCTATCTGCTGCTGCCTTCCTAACCGCCGGCACGCAGAGCGGCGCGACGATCACCTTGGGAACGGACGTGCCGTTGGGCGTCCTGAAACCCGGAGCGCTAGCCGATCTGGTCCTATTGGACTGGGAAGCCGTGCAGGGCGTCTGGTCGTCGCCGCTGATCGATCCACTGACGCTCTTGCTGCGGCGGGCGCAGGCGGGCCACGTGCGTCACGTCATGGTCAATGGCGCGTGGCGGCTGCGCGATGGCAAAGCGACCGGGGTGGACGAAGAGGCAATTGCGGCAGCCCTGGCCGAAGAGCTGACACGCATTGATGGGGCCGAGCTGGCACAACGGGCCGCGGCCGCGCAGACCCTTGCGCCATACCTGCGTCGCTTCTATCGAGAGTTCGGTGCGTGATGGCGCAGGGCGTGAAGCCAGTCCCGCGAAAAAATGTCCCCGGCACTGGCCAGTGCCGGGGATGTACAAGACGTTTATCGTTTGGGTACGATCTTGCCCCTCTTGATCCAAGTGATCGCCCCTGACCCGGCTCAATCCAACCATGCTGGCGCCGGCAGAATGGCCAAGGCTCATTCTTCTACGTAACGCTATGGCGCTCCAACGCATCCGCTGCACGCGTGTGGCCGTCGGTGGTTAAGCCGGCGTACCAGCTGATGAACTTAGCAGCCTGCATGAGGAAATTCCAGCGGTCCGGATGGTCGCTGCGCCGGAACTCACCGACCATCGAATTGAGATGCTTGATGTTGTGCATGAGCGTACCGTTGTCGGTGCAGGCGACCTCGGTCATGACGGCAATCAGGGGCTCAGGCTCGCCGGCTGTATCGGCATAGACGCGCACTGCAGCCGTCGCGGCGCCGCATTCGTGTGCGTGGAGAAGATCAGGCAGCAATTCAAGCAGCGCGCCGGGTGCAGTACCGCGCAGCATGACGACATCCTCCATATAGGGATAGGCCGGGGCGGGTACAAACGGAATAAATTCAAAGTCGGCGTTGAGCACGCTGGGGCCCCGTTCGATCTGGCTGCCGGCTTGAATCGCGGCCAGGACTTGCGTGGCCGGCGACATATGGCCCAGGGCCGAGCGCAGCGTCTTGAGGCAGTTGCCGATGTGAATCGGCGCAACCTCGCGACTGACAGCGTCGAAGTCGGCATGGGGCACCGGCTCCACACAGAGGTACATGTCGCACGCTGCCCTGGCTGCAGCGGCCAGAACCGTGTCGGGTGCGAGGCCGTCCCGTGCCATGCCGCGGGCGACGATCTCCGGTCGGTCGGCCGGTTCCGCCGCGTAGAGCGCATGGCGCAGCGCCTCGACCCGCTCCGGCTGAAATGCCAGCGTTTGCGGTCCCTCTTCCAACTCGTAGGTGCGACGCAAGGCGAGGGCGCGGTCGTAAGGCGTGAAGTCACGCGGAAAGCTGGCGCTGTAGCGAATGGCGCAGCGCAGCATGTCAAAGCCGGCCTCCCAGCCTGTCAATTCGAGCATGCCCAGGGAGAGAACGGGCGAAATCATGGTGTGGTCATCGGTCACCATGCCCTCCAGGCCGATCTCCAACATGAGGTCGACCAGTTCGGCGCGGGAGAGGGATTCGGCGAGCCCGATGAAGCGATGATCGGCGCGCATGTACTCCCCATCGCGTACGTCGCGACGCAGCCACGTAATGTTCTCATTTACGGTCGCTTCATGGTGGGGCCAATAGGGCAGCAGCTCATAGGGCGCAAAGCTGGGGTCGTGCAGGTCGACGACGGTCTGATAGATCGACTGGAGCAGCAGCAGATAACGCGTGCGGGTCCGTTGGCCTTGGGCCAGACGGCGTGCGTCTTCGCAGCCGATCATGGCGTGAGAGACAAAGCCAAGCAGATTATGTGCCTGGTTGTTGACGTAGCGGCAGGCCGTGATCGCCGTAGCCGCCCACAGGTCATCTTCGGGTACGCCGGCCTGCAATTTGGCTGTGGCTTCAGAGAGCACATCCTCCGGATCCGACCGGCGCAGCCACTGCACCAGCGTCTCGACATCGGTTGTCAGTTGGGCGTCAAAAAGTTGTGTCGCTACCATCTTGCACTCCTTTACTCTATCTTCAAGATAAGTCGTTCTACAACAGTCCCTCCAGCACAATCAGACGATTTGATATAGCAGCGGCTCACCCTCCAGCACGCGCACGATGTTGGCATACTCGCGCTCCCGGCCGCCATATCCCGCTCCGGGACCGGCCGCGGTGTGGGGTGTGAGCAGGACATTCATGGCCGGATCGCGCGCCAGCGGCAGGAGCGGATTGGCCGGCGTGAGCGGCTCCCACTCAAAGGTGTCTAGCGCGGCCCCGCCCAATTGTCCGCTACGCAGCGCATCCGCCAGCGCATGCTCATCAATCACGCTGCCGCTGCCACAGTGGACGAGCCAGGCACCTGGCTTCATCGCGTCGAAGACTTGGGCGTTGAGCGATTGGTCCGTCTCAGGAAAGAAGGGCAGGAGGCAGCAGAGAAAATCGCTCTCTGCATAGAGTTGTTCTGGCGGGGCATACGTGATCCCGAGGTCAGACTCGGTCGTAGGGGGATAGGGCGTTCGCTTGTGGTAGAGTACGCGCGCCGGCAAAAATGGTTGCAGGCGGCGCGCGAGCTCCGCTCCAATTTCACCAAAGCCCAGGATGCCGATCGTCTTTTCCCACAGTCCAGCCATATCAGTGCGGCCAGACCAGTTGTAGGCAAAGGTGTTTTCATCGGTACGCTGCGACGGGTGGCCCCAATCTTCGGCAGCATTCGCTATCGCCATGGCTTCAGGCAGACGCTTGGCCAGCGCCAATATCTGCAACAGCATATGCTCGGCGACCATGACGCAGCCAGGCAGGGGCATGGTGCAGACGGGCACGCCGGCAGCCTCGGCCGCTGCGGTGTCGATGTCGTGAGTCAGCGAGCCAAGGCGCTGAATCAGGCGCAACCGCGGGCCTGCGGCAATCATGCCGGCGTCGATTACGCCGGCCCGTTCGCTGATGAGAAAGTCGGCCTCGGCAAGCTGCACCATGAGCTCGGCGCGCGTGGGCCGCCGTAGCATGACGACACGACAAGCGGCCGGCGCGCCGGCGATCGCGGCCTCCTGATGGCGCGGACTGCGGTCGGTGAGGAATAGAATCGTGTTTGTGTCCATTAGGTTGCCCGATCAAGTACAGTGCCCGATCAACTCTTCAATGCATTGGCTGCAGCGCGCCCGCATGATGATTACCCAAGCAGCGGAAGCTGCGGTTCTTCTTCATCGAGCGGAGGTCGGGGCAGCAAGCCGGCCGCCTCGACAATCTCCATGGTCGGAAACCAATTGCGCGGATCCAGGTCCATGATATCGATGCCCGCCACGCCCGGCAACTCGCGCAATTCCTGTATCTGCTCGACGACGATTTTGACCCCTTCGGCCCGACGCTGCGACGGCAGCACGCCTTCCAGACGGCGGATGAGCCAATCCGGAATGACGACACCTGGCGTATTGCCGTTAATGTAGCGGCATTGATTCGGGCTGTGCAGCGCGCCTACGCCAACGAGAAGATGAACTCGCCCGGCCAAACCGGCGTCGTGAAAGCGGGCGAGAAAGCTGCGCAACATCTCCATGTCGAAAACCAGTTGCGTAACCGCGAAGTCAATCCCTGCATCCGCCTTGCCTGCCAGTCGCGCGACCCGGTACTCGAAGGGCGGCGCGGTCGCGGCCACGGCCCCGCCGATCAAGAGCGCCGGTCTCGGTGTGATGGTGCGGTCCCCGTGAATGAAGCGCCCCTCGTCGCGCATGCGCCGTACCATATCGATGAGGGTGACGGAGTCCAGATCAAAGACGGGCTTGGCCGGCGCATGATCCCCCAGCGCCGGATGATCGCCCGTAATGCAGAGGATATTACGAACGCCCAACGCGTGCGCGCCCAGCACGTCCGCCTGGAGCATGAGGCGGTTGCGGTCGCGACACGTGACGTGGAGGATAGGCTCGATGCCGACCTGCTGTACGGCTGCGGCCACGGCCAGACCGCACATATGGGGCGATGCCAGTGAGTTGTCGCTGATGTGACCTGCATCGATGTAGGGCGCCAAGTCGGCTGCATAGCGCAACATGGGCGCCAGATCGGCGCTGTCGTGGGGATTCAACTCGCACGAGACCACGAATTCACCCTGGCGCAGGAGGCGTTCCAGCCGGCTGCCGGCGCGCATCGGACGCTCGCCGGCAGCTGCTTCCGTCGCCGCACCAGCGACGACGGGCTGCGTCAGCGCGGTTTCCCATCCCCCGGCAGGCGCCGACCAGTCGATGGCCGCCTTGCGCCCGGCAGGCAGCTCCTGCGCGCCCACGCTGAAGTACTCGTGCCACACGCAGATTTGCGCACGATCAACCTCACAACTGGCGTCCAGCCCGACGCCGCCGCAGGGGCCATTGGTCATCGTCTTCGGGCAGTGGGTCAATCGTGCGACAATTGGGTCCAAAATGGGTTTGCTCATGCCTTCTTCACCCTTCCCCCTACTACTGCCACGTCTGTGCATTCAGGCCGTTCCATCAGGGCCGTCCAAGATCGCGATGCATGCCTCTGCCCCGCGAAAACGGACGACGCCAGCGCCGTCCGCGCCGGCCTCGACCGCCACCGGGTCTCCATTAACCTGTGCGCTCGTGACTGGAAAGCCATAGGTGACGATCTCGATCTGGCCCGGCGCCGGCGTTGTCTCTACGATCAACCGACCCCCCTCGCGACGATAATCCACATGGATATCCGGGTGATTTTCATCATGGATGACGTAGCCTCCGCTTTCCTGGGGATGGTAGATCTCCAGCGTGAGCGGGTCCAGCGGCAATTCATCCACATACTGCATGAGGGGACCGTAGGGCAGGATTGCGCCGGCCCGCACGTACATTGGCATTGTCGCCAGCGGCGCGTCGACCTCAAGCCATGAAGGGCCGGCCAGTCGCTCTTTGCTCCAGAAATCGATCCAGTCGCCCGGCGGCAGATAGACGCGGCGGCGACCGTCTTGGGTCAGGATCGGCGCGATCAACAGGCTGGCGCCAAAGAGGTACTGATCCTCGATCAGAGCGGTCGTCGGGTCATCTTGGAAGGCCAGCACGAGCGCGCGCAGCATGGGCAGGCTCGTGCGCGTGCACTCGACGGCCTCGCTGTAGATGTAGGGCATGAGGCGATAGCGCAATTCGTCATACGTGCGGAAGATCGTCTCAGCTTCCTCGCCATAGGCCCACGGCTCCCGCGGCGGCACGCCATGGGCGCGGGCGTGGGAGGAAAAGAGGCCGAACTGGGCCCAGCGCGCATAGAGATCGCCGGTGGCGTTGCCCACGAAGCCGCCGATGTCATGGCTATAAAAGGGGAAGCCGCTCATGCCAAAGCTCAGCGCCGCCCGCAGCACACAGGCCAAGTCCTCATAGCGGGCGATGCCGTCGCCGGACCAGTGCACCGGGTAGCGTTGCGAGCCGGCCCAGGCCGACCGCGCCCAGATAATGCCTTGACCCTGGCCCCAGAACGCCTCGGTTACCTCGAAGACAGCCTGGTTGTAGAGCAGCGGGTAGAGATTGTGGATCGCTTCACCGGGCGCGCCGTGGTGGTCTGCATCCGGGGACGCGCCTTCGCCAAAGTCGACCTTGATCGCCGCGATTCCCTGGCGGAAAAGCGCGCGAAATTTCTCCTGGATCCAAGCGACCGCAGCGGGATTGGAGTAGTCGATATAGGCCGCCTCGTTCTCGAAGCCCGAAAAGGTGTAGGGTTGGCCATTGTGCCGCGTGGCCAGATAGCCCCCGCTGTTGGCCTCATTGAAGAGGGAGGTCGTGACGATCGTGTTGGGCCACTGCCAGAGCGAAACGCGATAGCCCTGCTCACGTAGGCGTGCCGTCATCCCGGCCGGGTCAGGGAACTTCTCCGCGCCGAAGCGCAGATCGCACTGCCAGTCCTCGGCAAACCAGTTGGTGTCGATGTGGATCACGTCGCACGGAATCCGGTGATCGCGCAATTCCTGGGCGATGGCCTCAACCTGGGACTGGCGATCATAGCTGATGCGTCCCATCCACAATCCAAAGCTCCATTTCGGCGGCAGCGCGGGTTGACCGGTGATCGCGGTGTAGCGAGGCAGGACCTCCTGCAGCGTCGGGCCATAGATTAGATAGCCGTCAAAGGCGGCCGTATCGTCTACCTTTACCGACAGCGCGGTATGTTCCAGCTCGCCGACGCGGACGTCGATGGCATTTGACGTGTTGATGTAGAAGCCATAGCCGCGCGTACTCATAAAAAAGGGAATGTGCTTGTAGGAGCCGGGGGTGGCGTTGCTGAAGCCCTCCATGTGCCAGAGGCGCTGGCGCGTGTGGCGCTTGTCCAGGCGACCGTATTGCTCGCCAAAGCCGTAAATATGCTCATCGTAGCGGAGATCGAAGGAGAGAAAGGCATGGCGCACGTCGCCGTGATCGGCTGTGCCGGCCGGGTATGCATAGCGGTGGTAAAAGACCCAACGCTGTTCCGTCGGGTGCCACTGATGGGTAGGGCGGCGCAAGTTATCCAAGTCGAGCGGGCGCGTGCTCCAGACGTGTGCGCCGGCGTGATCAAAGAGATCGATCTGCCACGGCTCCCGGGTAATCACGACGCGCAGCGCATCGCTGCTGATGGTTACCTGGTTGGCGCTTTCTTCTTTGGTCAACGCGACCGGCGCCGTAAACTCGCCGACCACCATGGGCGTTGGGTTGTCGGGCATATCCTCGCCCCGGGCCATGCGCAAGCGGATGACCTCCGGCGTACAAAAGTTGAGCTGTACGGTCAGCGGTTGCCCCGGCGTCGGTTCGCGCCAGACGGTCTCGGCAACCGTCCCATAGTAGTTGTGCAGTTCCGGCTCATACCGCTGCGTGCGACACCGCATGCGTACGGCATTGCCGGAGAGCGTAAGTTGCTCCAACTCAGCCGCCAGCTCGACCGGCACGGGCGCGGGCAGAAAGGTCGGAAGTTCGTAAAAAGATGGCATAGGTCGGTCAGCATTTCAGTGGAATCGGGCTGGTTAGAAATTGTTGGTATCAAAATATTCTCGCCAATAGGCAATCTTGCCGTTGCGGAGCGTAAAGATGATGCCGTCCTCGGCCGTATGAACGCTGCCGTCATGGCGTGTTTCGGTCCAGGTCCATTCGGCCGCTCCTTGATTGCCGCAGAGAAAGGCATTGGTGACCGTGACCTCTACCCGCTGAACGGATTGCCAGAAGGCGCCGACGGCCGCGCTCAGGGCCGCTTCGCCCTGCCAGGAACCGCCGGGCGAAATCAGGATGCCATCTGCTGTGAAATCGGCCACAATGGTCTCGATGTCGGCCTCTGTCCAGGCTTGGGCCTGGCGTTCGACCAGCTGCCACGCAGAATTCTTGCGCATCGCGTTATCCCTTTAGCGCGCCTTCCAGCATGCCGCGGATGAAGGCGCTGCGGAAGATGATGAAGATGATGACGCCAGGTATCATAATGATGACGCAGGCGGCGATGAGCAATTCGTTATTGTTGCCGGTGAGCTGATTCTGGAAGTCAAACAGGCCGACCATGGCGGTCTTCATGGCGGTGCTGGACAGCATCACCAGCGCGGCCAAAAAGTCATTCCAGTTGTAGACGAAGTTGGTAATAAAGACGGCGATGAGGCCGGGCAAAGAAATCGGTAGCACGACAAGCCAGAAGGCCTGAAAAGGCGTTGCCCCATCAACTTCAGCCGCCTCCTCCAGCGTCTTGGGAATGCTGGCAAAGAAGCCGGTCATGATCCAGGTGCCAAAGGGCACGCCATACGAGGCGTAGATGATGATCATGATCAGGTACGTGTCGCGAATTTGCAGATCGCTGGCCATCTTGTAAAGCGGGATCAAATTGGTCAACCCCGGCAGCAACATGACGGCCAGGAAAAACGCCATGAGTATGGTCTTGCCAGAGAAGCGGAAGCGGGCAAAGGCATAACCAGCCATGGCAGCAAAGGCTGTGGTCACAACCGCCCCGCCAAGACTCATAACAGCACTATTGAAGATTTGACGCAAGAAACGGTTCGTCGAAAGCAGTTGCTGGTAGTGACCGAAGTAGAGACCGCCCTCAACAAAAAGCGTGCGTGACAGCCCCGTCCCCTGGGGACGCAACGACGTCCAGATCGTATAGAGCACAGGGAAAATAACCAGAAGCGAGATCACCACGAGCAGCAACTGGGTCAACCACGCACGGTTGCGGTGTAGCCAAGGTGCTGATTGGGACGTAGACGCCGGTGGTACGTCAGCCGCGCTGAGGCTCTGTTGTGTCATAGCGAGCTCCTTGGGCAGATGCGCCAAGAGACGTTTGGGCAGGTCGCGTGCATCATGCCGCCTCCGCCAGGTCTTCCCGCATGGTACGGAGGTAGATGACGGCCAGGGTCAGGTTGACCAGCAACATCACGACGGCAATCGCCGCGCCGTAGCCAAAATTGAAGAAGAGTAGCGCTTCTCGATACATGGAAACGCTGAGCACTTCGGTGGCGCGGCCGGGACCTCCATTGGTAATCGAGAGAAAGACGCCCGTGGCGTTGACGGCCTGCAGTGTCAACAGCAGGATAACCACCATGGTCGTCGAACGCATGAGGGGCCAGGTTATGAAGCGGAAGGTTTGCCAGCCATTCGCCCCATCGATAGAGGCTGCCTCATTGGCATCTTTGGGGATCGTTTGCAGCCCGGCCAGCAATAAGATCATGGCGAAGGCGAGCGTACGCCATACCGTGGCGCCAATCACAACCCCCAACGCGCCCGCCGGATGGCCCAAGAAACTAATGCCGCCAAAGAGCGGCGAGAGGAGATCCTGCAACAAGCCATAGCCGGGCAGAAAGAGCCAGCGAAAGATGACGCCGGTGACCACCTCGGAGAGCATCCAGGGGATGAAGATGATGGTCATGTAGACGGCGCTGAAGCGCACCCGTCGATTGAAGAGGAGGGCGAGCATGAAGGCAATGGCCAGGGTGAGGAAGACAAAAATCACGCCATAGATTGCGGTGGTCTGCAAGCTTTCCCAGAAGTCATCGCTGCGAAAGAGCTGTCGGAAATTTCTTAATCCAACGAAAATGCGCTCACCACGGCGGAAGGTGTTGAGGCTGAGGAAGAGGCTATAAAGTGATGGATAGAGGCTGACCGCAACGAGAAGCAGGGTGGCCGGCGCCACCAATAGATATGGAAAATAGCGCTTCTTCAAGTCCTCTCCTCCTTGGAACCAAACAGGTAGAGCGCGGGCGGATCGCTTGCGCCCGCGCTCTACGCTACGCACGTCTCCGGTTCTACTGCCAGTAACGCGTGAGGACTTCGTCCGCGGCGCTCTGGAGCTCGGTCAGCGGATCCAACGATGGGTCGAGCATCATTTCCTGCCACGTTGTTGCCAGGATATCCAGGCTCTCAACGTAGTAAGGGCTCTGCTCCATGTAGGCGCCCTGACTGCCCAGGATTTCATCCACCTGGGCGTAGAACGGACTGCCGCTGAACTGACCCAAGGCATAGGCATCCGAAGTCGTCGGAATCCCGAATTGCGCCTCTGCCCAGCTCGCCAGGAATTCTGGTTCCATGAACGCGCTGATGAAGGCGGCTGAACCTTCCGGATTGGCGGCGCCGGTCGGTACGACCCAGGCTTCGCTTACCATGAAGACGTAAGGATCGCCGCCATTAAAGCCAACCCCACCACTCATCCCGACGTCACCACTATCGACGCTGGCCTGAAGGCCATCGAGGAAGATGGCAGACCAGGAGCCGCCGCCAAAGGAGGTCGATTGCCCATCGGTCCAGACGATTTCGGGATCAGACCAGTCGCCCGTCACCGAGATTTCAGGGAAATAACCATTGGCAAACATCTCTTGGGCCCATGCCGCGACCTCTGCCACCTCTTCCGATGCCCAGGCGGGCTTGCCTTCTGCGTCAAAGATGCTGCCGCCGTTGGACTTGATCTTCGGCCACCAGGCAATTTCGATGGCGCCATAGTTGCGACCGGCGAAGAAAGAGCTCAGGTAGAGATCATCAGCCTTGAATGTCTCGCCAGCTTCCGTCCACGCTTCGGCCTCGACAGGCATGCCGTCCGGGAAGATGTCGGCCTGGTAGTACGTCATGCCGCCACGCACGTTGTTGGCCACGCAGAAGCGGGCGTCGTCGACGATACAAGCCTTGCTATCGCCATCCGTCAGGCTGGCAGTCCATGCCTGATCGGCCAATAAATCATCCATCGGCATGAGCGCGCCAGCATCCAACAGTCCGGGGATGTGCTGGCTTCCCGCTTCCACGACATCCGGAACGTCTCCGCCTGACTGAACGGCCAGGGAAAGCTTGGGGGCCAACTGGTCCCAAGCTACCTGCTCATAGACGACCTCGACGCCTGAATCAGTCTCGAAGTCTTCAATGAACTGGGCAAGCGTGACGGCGTTGCCATCCTCCGTATCGGCCAGATCATAGCGGCTCCAGACTGTAATGCTCCCGGCCTCCTCGGCTGGGGCGCTGGAATCGCCCGTTGCCCCAGGGGCCGCAACCGGCGCAGCGCAAGCGGCGAAGAGCATGGCCAGCACCGCCAGGACTGCTAACGACGTCCACTGCTTCTTTTGCATCATGCGGTTTCTCCTTTTTGACACGACCTATACGTTGGCACAACCTGCGATTAACAATATGTCAATACCGGCAACGAAAACGAGATAGTGTTTGAGACGGGCGCGCAGCGCCGACCGTGACGTCGATCGCTAATCGCATAAGCGTGTTGCGACGGATGCAGAGCCTTCGCGTTCAGACGCCAACAGCCCGGGAAGAACGACGGGGCGAATCAGTTCCTGGGGCGGCGAGTCGTATCCTTGATCCACCAACGCGAGCATTAACTCCGCCGCCCGGGCCGCAATCTCCTCTGGGCGGAAGTCGATGACGGCGGGTTCCAACGCAATCAGATCGGGATGACTGGCAGGCGAGGTGACCAGCGTCAAATCTGCCGGGATCGAGCGCCCCGCTTCCTGGGCTATCTGCACTGCACCTAATGCGGCAGCATCATTCGAAACGATAATGGCCGTAATCTCCGGATGGTGCGCCAGCAGCGTTTTCATGGCGGCAGCGCCGGACTGCTGTGTGTGCCCGCACCCCTGGCGGACTCCATGCAGACCCTGCGCCAGACACCCTTGCTCGAAGCCACGAATGGCGCGTTGCGCAAACCCTAAGCGGGGTGCATCCAGGTACAGATAGCCCACGTTGCGATGACCGGCCGTCGCCAAGAGGCGCACTGCATCAGCCACGCCAACCTCGATTTCCGAGTCTATGAAGGCCAGCCCTTCATTGTCCTCGCAACGGCCCAGCAGCAAGAAGGGGATGTCCGCCTGGCGCAACCACTCGACCCGGGCATCATGCAGAGCCACCTGCATGAGAATCAAGCCATCAATCAACCCACCCGCAACCATGCGCTGAACTGCATCGCCGGTCTGTTCCATGTGGGTCAACAGCAGAAACGCATACCCCGCACCGTTGAGCACGGACGCAACGCTGTTGATGTAGGCAAATTCCACGCTACCGATCTGCGGTTGGAATAAGGGCATTGCGCAACCGATGGTATGGGTCGCGCCACCGGCCAGTCTCTGCGCTACTGGATTGGGTTGGTAGCCGAGGGCATCAGCGGCGGAGATGATCCGTTGCCGGGTGCCGTCCGATATCGGCCGCTTTCCGCTCAGCGCGTGAGAGACGGTGCTCTTGCTCACGCCTGCACGCTGGGCAACATCGACAATCGTAACTCGTTTCATGGCACGTGATCCGGCAAAATATTCAGGAATGGACAACAGGATCGCGACAGAGATCGCCTAACCGGCAATTTAGAGCGTCCATCCGGCCAGCGAGGTATCAAACCGGTTTGATTGCGGGCAAAGATTATCACATGCTTACGGCGCTGTCAAAGAGTCTTTTTTGGGGCGGGCGCATACCAGATTTGGGCGGCTGCTCTGGTGAAAGCGACCAGTCCGTTCGTATATCGCCCCCCAATGGGATGCACCCTTTTGGGGCCTCAAGCCGGGATTCGCAACATGGGTGCGTTCGTTCCAGAAAGCTTCTTCCGCCCTGCGCTCGTCGAAGCGCCAGACGTGCCCGAAACCGGGAAGAATTAAACTTGAGACTTCTCGCAAGCGTAGACAATCCAGGCGATGCTTGCTATACTGCGCCCAGTGAAACTTCGGCGCCATACCCACGCTTTTCGATAGGATTCGCCCATGTCAACCTGGAAAGAATATCACCTGCCCGGCACGATTGATGAAGCGCTCTTGCTCATGCAGCAGCATGACGGCGCGGCGCAACTCATCGCCGGCGGCACCGATTTGATTCTCGATATTGAGTATGGCAATCACGCGCCGGCGGAGATTTTGGTCGACGTTACCCAGATTGCCGGTTTGAACGAAATTCGCGCCGAGGAGGGCTGGATCGTGCTCGGCGCGGCCGTGACCCACACCGAGATCGAGCGCAGCCCTCTGGTGCAAGCCAATGGCCGGGCGTTGGTGGAGAGTTGCAGCGTGGTGGGCGGGCCCCAGGTGCGCAACGTGGCGACCATCGGCGGCAATGTCGTCCACGCGCTGCCGGCGGCCGACGGCACCATTGGCCTGCTGGCGCTGGACGCCGAGGTACAGGTCTGCACGCTCGACGGCGCAACCGTGACCAGCGTCTGGCAGCCGCTGTTGTCGATCTTTGCCGGACCGGGGCAGAACACGCTGGCGCTCAATCAGATGGTAGGCGGGTTTCGTTTCCCCCTGCAACCATTGGGCGCAGGCAGTGCCTTTGACCGCATTATGCGGCCCCAGGGTGTGGCCTTGCCCATCTTGGGCGTGGCGGCGCGACTGTTGTTGGATGAAAGCCGCCAGCGCGTCGCCGAAGCCAGCATCGCCATCGGGCCGGCCGGCCCCATCCCCTTCCGCGCCACCGAAGCGGAGGCAGTGCTCACCGCGGCCGCGACGATTGATGACGCCGTCATCGAAGCGACCATCGATGCCGCGCAGCAGCAGGCCCGCCTGCGTACCTCCAAGCATCGGGCGTCCAAAGAATATCGCCACGAGATGATCGCCGTGCTCTTGCGCCGGGTGTTGACCCGGGCTACAGAGCGGGCGCGCCTGTCGCAGTGAGCAGTGGCGGCGCAAAAAACCGCGCCGCGCAAGAGGCCATTTCGGTGGCCGAAGACCCGGCCCCGCATCAATGCGGCCGAACTGGCGCAACGGGTCGCGATTGCACAGATCTGGGCCCCTCATTTGCGTCGTCTTTACAGGAAGCGGGGCGACCAAGAATAGTCAATCGCCCGGCCATTAGACGAATTCGAAGTGCCATCTCACTTCAGTCCAGCAGCGCAGCCAACGCAAGTACCGCTAACGCTGTGGTCTCTGTGTTGGCGTCATCCGCCGTGGTGCGTTCTGGATTGTAGCGGGTGATGAATCCGCCGGACGCCTCCTGCGAAGCAAGTAGGGCGGCCAGCACATCTTCACGCAGGGGCTGGCCGAGACGTTGACCGACGATAATGGCCAGCGCGTTTTTGTAGGTGGCATAGACGCCGTCCGCCCTATACGCGAGGTCGACAAAGCCTGTCCCATCAAACATCGCCAACGCCTGCTCATACCGATCGGCAGCTAGTCTCGTATCGCCTCCCTTGTAAGCATCCAGCGTGGCGTAGAGCAGCAAATCCGCATATTGCTCCCAGTCCTCCATCTCCACGCCGTTGCGCTGCTCCAGCTTGACGAGCGGCGCTGCCGTGAGCGTGATGGCGGTTGCAGTGCGGATGGGAAGGTCAATACGTCCGCCACCCAACACCTCAATCACGCCGTGACGCGTAGTGGCATGGGGGTCGAGCGCTTCGAGCAGGCCAGGGGGTGGTTCAGCTCCAGCGGCCGCAAATGCCAACGCAGCCAGACGATTGTCGGTCATGATCCAGCGTGTATCGGTCGCCACGACATTGGATTCGACCAGCAGGCCGGTGGTTGGATCGTGCTGGCTGTAGAGGAAGTCGAGCGCAGCGGCCAGCGCAGTCGCAAGATCCTCAGACATACGCTCTGACGACGCATCTGCAGCCGGAACAGGCGCCTCCTGAAATGGGGGGATGATTGGATTTGTGCAGCCGCCTAACGCGACAGCAAGGAACAGCAGTAGCACGTTTCGCATCTGTAGTCTCGTCGAGTTGTGACTGGTTTTCGGTTGATCAGCCGGTCAATATCGGTTTCTTGCGCAATCTACGCCTGAATTGCTTCGAACCTCGCTTGAATCTCGGACTGCGGGTCGTCTCTTGCTGACATTGTGTATAATGGGCAACAATCGATTGCCCTATGCAGCCTTGATAAGGATCATATCATGCCCAAATTGAATCTTACCGTCAACGGAACGAACCACGATCTCGACATTCCCGCCAATCGCTTTTTGGCTCAAGTGCTGCGCTATGACCTCGGCCTGACCGGCACCAAAATCGGCTGTAACGAGGCCGAGTGTGGCGCCTGCACCGTCATCGTCAACGGCCAGAGCGTGGACTCCTGCATCTACCCGGCGCTAAAGGCCAACAACGCCGAGATCCTCACCATCGAAGGGCTTGCACATGAGTGGCAGAGTGCCCAAGGACAGGGGGGCGAGGTCGAAGAGGCCGGGCTGGCGGCGCTCCACCCGCTGCAGGAAGCCTTTGTCAAGCACGGCGCCACCCAATGCGGTTTCTGCACGCCGGGGTTGATCCTCCAGGCCAAGACGCTGCTCGACGAGAACGTCAATCCCACCGACGATGACATCAAGCACTGCCTAAAGGATACCTTCTGCCGCTGCACCGGCTACACGTCGGTCATCAGCGCGGTCCACGCCGCGGCGGAGAAGATGCAGGGCAAGGCATTGCCCGAGCCCGAGTTGCCGCCCACGGTGGATGCGCTGGTCAATGTGGGCAAGCCGCTCTATCGTCCTGACGCGGTCGAAAAGGTGACGGGCGAGACGCTCTACGCCGACGACTATCTCTTTGAAGGGATGCTCCACGGCGCCACGCTGCGCAGCGCCTATCCCCATGCACGCATTGAGCAGATCGATACGGCCGCGGCCGTCGCGCTGCCGGGCGTCCACGCCGTGCTCACCCATGAAGATGTGTCCGGCGACCCGCGTCACGGTCTGGTGGAGAACGACTGGCCCGTCTTTGCCGGCGGCAAGTATCCGGCGCGCTACGTGGGCGATCCGCTGGCGCTGGTCGTGGCAGAGACGGAAGAGCTGGCCCGCCAGGCGCTCAAGCTAATCGAGGTGACCTACGACGTGCTGCCTGCGGTGACGGATCCGGTGGCGGCGCGGGAGGCGGACGCGCCCGTGCTCCATCCCGACCGGCCCACCGGCAACCTGCTCAAGCACATCAAGGTGCGTCAGGGAGATGTTGAGGCGGGCTTTGCCCAGGCTGACGTCATCATCGAGCGCACCTATCGCACGCCCATGACCGAGCACGCCTTCATGGAGCCGGAGTGTTCCATCGCCGTGCCGTCCGGCTTCGAGGACCCGACCTACGGCCCCCACGACAAGCTGACCATCTACGTCGGCTCGCAGATTCCCTACAGCGACCGGCGCCAGGCGGCCAAGAGCCTGGGCCTGGCCGATGACGACGTGCGCGTCAAGGGCACCGTCATGGGGGGCGGCTTTGGCGGCAAGGAAGACATTGCCGCGCAGATTCACGCGGCCCTGGCCGCGCAGGTTACGGGACGCCCGGTCAAGATTCTCTACAGCCGCGAAGAGAGCCTGCGCTTCCACCCCAAGCGCCACGCCACCATCATTCGCGTCAAGACCGGCGCCACCAAAGAGGGCATCCTCACCGCGGTCGAGGCCGAACTCTATGGCGACTCGGGTGCGTACGCCAGCCTGGGCGAGAAGGTCATGACGCGGGCTACGACCCACGCCACCGGCCCCTACATCGTGGGCAGCGCCAAGATCGACTGTTACGCCATGTACACCAACAACGCGCCCTGCGGCGCGTTCCGTGGCTTTGGCGTCACCCAGTCGGCCTTTGCGGTCGAGAGCAACATGGATCTGCTGGCCGAGGCGCTGGACATGGATCCCGTCGAGCTGCGGCGCAAAAACGCCATGCGCGTCGGCACCATGACCGCCACCGGCCAGACCCTGCGCGAGAGCGTGGGCCTGCTCGAGTGTCTGGAACGGGTGGAAGGGTCCATGCGCGAGTGGCGCGTCGACGAAGCTGCGCAAGCGGAGACGACTAGAAGAGCTGTGGGCCGCCCGTGACCATCGGCCGCAAGCGCTATGCCTGGGGCCTGGCCGCCGGCTACAAGAATACGGGGCTGGGCGGCGGCGCACCCGACAAGGCCGAAGCGGAAGTCGAGGTCTTCCCCAGCGGCAGGGCCGAGATCCGCACCAGCAGCGCCGAGATGGGACAGAACCTGATCGGCGTGCTGGCCGCGTGCACGGCCGAGGAGCTGGGCCTGCCCTTTGATCAGGTCAGCGTCCTGGTGATGGACACGGACAAGACGCCGGACGGCGGCCCCACCACGGCATCCCGCCAGACTTACGTGAGCGGCAATGCCGCACGCCTGGCCGCGCGCACCATGCGCGAGCGCATGCAGGGCGTGCTGGCCGAAAAATTCGACGTCCCGCCCGAGGTTATCGCCTTCCATGAGGGGTTAGCCTATGTGGACGAAGCACGCTTGGACCAGGTCAAGCAGGGCGGTAATGGCGATCAAAAC
Source organism: uncultured Chloroflexia bacterium (assembly GCA_963749845.1). Classification (GTDB taxonomy): domain Bacteria; phylum Chloroflexota; class Anaerolineae; order Caldilineales; family Caldilineaceae; genus JAGRCP01. The sequence goes on from CAVVOJ010000001.1 coordinate 735,077, forward strand.
GGGACCAACGGCGCCAACGGCGCCAACGGTCACAACGGCGGCGCCCGACCTGTCGCCAATGGCAGCCGCTCGATCACCTTCGCCGATGCGGTCCGCGCCCTGATCGACGAGGGCCGCGAGCCCAAGCTGCGCTACGAATATTGGGCGCCGAAGACCCAGCCGCTGGGCACCGGCGGTGACATGCATTTTGCCTTCTCCTACGCCGTGCACGCAGCGCTGGTGAGCGTCGACCTCGACACGGGCGAAGTGGCGGTGGAGCGAGTCGTCAGCGCGCATGACGTGGGCCGGGCGATCAACCCCCTGAGCCTGAGCGGGCAGATTGAAGGCGGCATCGTCATGGGCCTGGGGAACGCGCTGACCGAGCACTACATCGAAGAGAATGGCGTGCCCTGGACCCAGCACCTGGGCCAGTACAAGATGCCGGGCATCAAGCTCACGCCCAAAATGGTCAACCACATCGTCGAGCATGCAGCCGAGGATGGTCCTTACGGCGCCAAGGGCGTGGGCGAGATCAGCTCGATTCCCATCAGCCCGGCCATCACCAATGCCATCTACAACGCAGTGGGCGTGCGCTGCATGGCCCTGCCCATCGACCAGGACGCACTGCTGCTGGCCATGCGGGCCGGCGAGCCCGTGGTCGAGAGAAGGTGGGGCGATTTGCCGGTGGGGTAGGGCATACGTCCGGCCGGATATGTTTGGCTGCTGCAGGGTTGGTAGGGAAAATGGGGCTTCGCTTTCCACGACAAAGTCCCATTTGGTGGGACACACAATGCTGCTATAACAGGGGCGATACCTATCCAACCTACGAGTCTAGCGCCGGTTGAGCTTGTCGAAACCAAGCGAGTTGATGCCGATCCGCTTGGTTTCGACAAGCTCAACCGGCGCTGTCCCCATGGGCTGTACAGTTACAAAGGAGAAACAAAAATGCCCGATATCGTTGATTTTAACAATGTGTCTACGGTTGGTTTAGAATCTTCACCTGTAGCGGATGCACTTGCTGGTTTACGTGCCAATGAAGCCCGTTACTTTATGAACAAATACAAGCATGAATTCACGGTTGTACCAGCGAGCGAAAGCCAGGAGACTCTTGATTATGTAAACCGAATATTGAAAGAAGAACGTGATATCGAGTTTGCTGCCAAACCGCTGGAAACGTCGCGTCTTCAAGTGGAAAACATCAAATTTGCCTATGTCTTTTATGAGGATGGTCTGGGGATCAACGTCATGTATACGGTTGATGGCAATAAGAAGCGGGCAGTCGGGTTTAAGCTTTCTGATGGGATGGAGGTACCAAAGGAGTTGGAAGGTAAGTTTAAGTTTGCTAGACAGAAGTCCAAACTAGCTGGAACAATTCGTGGCTCGTTTTTTGTGATTAAAGGAGAATATTAGTTTCAATATCGGGTGCATAGTTTGATATAACTGCGCCTAACAAAGCGTTTACCCGACAAGTGGGATTCTGCGCACATCTCAGGTAGTTTTCTACGCCTTAGCATTTTTCTGGTTGGACGGCTTCGCCGTCCCCGCCCCAACGCCAGTAACGCAAACCGTTGGCCTTTCAATAATGATGCGCACGATCGTCGAACTGACGGGGACGATCGCACCGGGCGAGGAGCTTCAGCTTCGCTCGACGCTGGACCCTGACCGCACGTTCAAGCTGCGCGTGAAAGAGTTCGACCCGCAGCGTCGATTGGCATAGGGCGATGCAATGGGCACCCGTACCTTCACGCTGGCGCCGATCGCAGACGGAGAGACGCGCTTCACCATGACCGAGAGGATTGGCGGACCGCTCTTTCCACTCTTTGCCAGAATGCTTCCACCGTTTGATGAATCGTTCACCCAATTCGCGGCCGACCTGAAATCCGCTGCCGAAGAGCGTGCGTGATGCCCGATATCCTTTGGATCGGCGTCAGGACAGCAGGTCTGGCTACAGGTTGCAAATGGCACACGGTCAGCAACCACGAGGTATGGCCATGAGCGAAAGCGCCAACCGATCGTATGATGAGAAGCTGGCTCTGTATAACCGGCTAGTCGCCACGATGGCCGAGATTGAGCGGAAAGGTGCGACAATGCCTTACACCTCGCGCCGATCCTCCGGCGAACGGAAGTCAATCCATTGAAGCCCGCAACGCAGAAACTTTGGGCACAACAGGATCGCCATGCAGGTGATCGATGGCGCTTGTTTTCGGCTGTCGCCAGGGCCGTGACAGTTGAAAACGCACTGTATCCGGGGTCTTTTGCCGATATAGCCCCATCATTTGCTTTTCCAAACGTCACCTACGTTGACAACGACAAACGAACCCCCGCGTTTTTTGGTGATGAGGTCGGCATTGCTGAGATCGTTTCAGCCCACAGCGCTGCGGCGGCTAGCCCCACGCTAACCTTTATGCATGCCGATTATCGGACGCCGCTGGAACTGCCTTTTGAGCACTTTGACTTGCTGATCTCACTGTACGCGGGCTTCATTTCCGAGCACTGCACCCAGTATCTCCGGATTGGCGGGCTTCTCTTGGTGAACTCGAGCCATGGGGACGTTGCGTTGGCGTCAATTGACCCGCGGTATCAACTATATGGTGTAGTTACCGCGCGAGATTCTCACTATCGCGTGAACAGATCAAATCTGCACTCGTACCTGATTCCCAAGAAGCCCACGTCGGTCACCAAAGAGTTCCTCCATCAGACGGGGCGGGGCTTGGCCTATACCAAGTCACCCTTTGCCTATCTGTTCAAGAGAGTGGGCTAATCGAGGGCGGCGTAAGTAACTCGACAGATCGAGGCGACGGATGGTGGGTACAGGACAACGGATGCAGAAAGGAACGGATAAGACAGCCGTCTTGTCGACGACACGCATGGCGATCAACAGCAAAGCTGTATCCGTTCCTTTCCCCATCCGCTGTTGTGTACCAAAGTGCTCCTACGCATCGCCGGTTTGCTGCTCGCGCACCTGGTCCAGGTCCGGGCGTGGTGTACGCTTGAGCGCTTGTTGCTGTTCTGTACGGAATTGGCCGTCCGCTTCCGGTCTGATAAGTGATCCCTTTGTTTGCCGATGAGACCCATGCCCCGATACCCGATTCGAGAAGCCATTCATACCGATCTGCCTGGCTTGGCTGCTGCAATGGTGCGTCTGCAGAATGCCCATGTCGAGGCATTTCCCGACATCTACCGTCCATTCGGTCTGGCGGACGCGCAAGCACATTTGGCGTCGCTGCTCGCGTTGCCGAACACAACGATCCGTGTCGCCACTGATGACAAGCGGGTTGCCGGTCACGTGGTGTTTCAAGTTGAGGAACGACCGCAGAGCCTGTTTATCCATGCGCAGAGATACGGACATATCGCCCAAATCGAGGTGGCTCCCGCTTATCGAAGAATGGGCGTGGGCCGCATGTTGCTCGCAGACTGCGACCGACTCGCCAAATCGCACGGCCTCCCCCGAATCGTTCTGGATGTCTGGGCATCTAATGCCGCGGCGCATGCATTCTTCCGCGATGCCGGATACGAGGCGCTTGGCGCTAAGATGATCCATAGGCTTGGGTAGCCGTTGCGATCTACCCTACATAGCTCTTCAAAAAGCGCTCCTCAGCTTCCACGCTGCCGATCAGGACCAGTTCGGCGCCGGCGGGCAGGGGGGCATGGGGATCGGGGTTGATCGTGGTGATCGCCCCTTGGCGCACGGCAATTACCGAACAGCCGCTTTTTGTGCGAATTTCGCTGTCGGCGATTGATTTGCCCACGAGGCCGGGCGGCACTTCTACCTCGAAGACGTCCAAGCCTTCGGCGACCATGAGGATGTTGCTGCGGGCGAGCTGACTGATGATGGCGTTGCTGCCCATGGAGGCATAGGAGAGCACAAAATCAGCCCCGGCGCGATGGAGGCTGGCGATGTTGCGGTCGACGCGCGCCCGGCTGATGATCTGCACGTTGGGGCGTAGGCGGCGGCAGTAGATGGTGAGATAGATGTTGATGTCGTCGTCGTGGGTGGTCACGAGTACCGCAGGCGTTTCGCGGATGCCCGCAGCGACGAGCACGTCCAGCTCGGCGGCGTCGCCGTGGATGTACTTGTCCGAATCGCGGATGCGGTCGCGCTGCAATTCGACAATGCGGTAATCCATGCCCCGCTCGGCCAGCGCTCTGCCCGCCTCGCGCCCCACCCGGCCGCCGCCGATGATCACCACCGGCTGCTGGACCGGCTGTTGCGGACAGAGGAGCTGATTGTAGCGGTCGATCTGCTCCGCTGAGCCGGCCAATACCAGAATCGTATCGGCTTCGAGGGGCGTATCTGAGGTGGCCGTCTCAAACGTACCGCGCCGCCACGTCCCCAAGACGGTGATGCCCACCTGCGTGCGCAGGTTGCTGTCACCCAGCGTTTGGCCAACGAGGGGCGTATCGCGCACAATCGCTTCGGCAATTTGCAGATCGCCAAAGCTGCCGATGACGTGGGCCATGGTGTCGCCGCCTGACACCCGTCGCGCCAGCGCCTGGCCCATCATTTTGCCAAGCTGCAGCACGGAGTTGGCGCCCGCCAACTCAAGGATATCCACCGAAGCTTCGGCATTGGCTGTGGCGGTAATCGGCACAGCTTCCGTCACCTCACGCACGGTGAAAGCGACATTGGTGTTCAGCTGATCGCTGGCGGTGGTGGCCACCAGGGCTGCCTGTGCCGCCTGCACCTGCCGGTAGGTGTCCGGATTGTCCAGGTCGCCGCGCACGACCTTGTAGCCCAGGTCATAGAGGCGCAAAGTCTCGGCCAGGTCTGAGACCAGCAGCACATAGGCGTACTGATAGCGATCCAGCTTTTCGATCAGCGCGCTGGTCACCTCATCCAGCTTGGTGATGATCACGTGATCGCGGCTAGTCTCGGGCAGACCGGTGGGGGCGCGGGCCTCTTCCTGCGCTTTCATCCACGGTGCGTAGAAAAATTCGATAAAGGTAAAAGGTAACAGAATGAGCAGGAACAAAATGCCTGACAGCAGCACAACCGTGGAGAAGGCGCGCCCCAGGTCAGACTCGAAGGTGATATCTCCAAAGCCCAGCGTGGACATCACCGTCAATGTCCAGTAGATGCCGGTGATCCAACTCTCTTGCCGCCCTTCGTAGGCCATGATGTAGTGGAAGAGCACACTGTAGAGTGCAATCAGCGCCGCAAGCAGGGCCAAAAAGCGCCCCAAGGCGATCAGATCGACACGGGTCGGGCGATCATTCAGAAAATGGAGCAGTTGGGAGGTGAGAAATTTCATGGGGCGGCTTGCCGCAAGTACCACATGCGTCGATGGATCATGGTTGGAGATAAGGTGAGAGGATTATGCCGTCTTGCCGGCGGACTGTCAACGCGCAGACCCCGGCCCATCTACATTGAGCCTCGCGATCGTGGCCGGCGGCGCGGAGACAGGTCGCATAATTCATGATATAGTTTCTTGCAGCGCATCACTTTCAAAATAGGGCTTGGCGATTTACGGGACAGAAGCGCTGAGCTCACAAATTGGAGACGCATGATAAACGATGAAGACAATAATCGTGACTGGCTCCAATTCCGGTATCGGAAAAGAAGCGGCTCTGATGCTTGCCGAGTCGGGCCACCGAATCCTGATGCTGTGCAGAGATAGCGACAAGTCAAGAGAAGCGCAAGCAGAGATCCTGGCGCAATCCGGCAACAAAGACGTGCATTTGTTTGCAGTTGATTTGGCTGATCAAGCCTCTGTGCGGGCGGTAGCTGATCAAATCAAGCATGAGTTCGACGCGATCGATGTTCTGGTCAATAATGCCGGAGTATATAAGACCAAACGGGCTGTTACGCCTGATGGAATCGAAATGACATTTGCAGTCAATTATCTTGCTCCCTTCATGCTCACCCAATTATTGCTTGATACCCTACGTGCAAGCGGAGATGCCCGGATTGTCAACGTCATTTCCGAGCTGTACAAGAATGGTACGATTGACTTCGACAATTTGATGCTCGAACATGACTATAAGGCCGGCCGCGCCTACGCAAACTCGAAGCTGGCGTGTGCGCTATTCACAATTGAGTTGGCGAATAGAACCCTGAACGAGGGCATCACCGTGAATGCGCTGCATCCTGGCGTGTTGGCAACAGATGCCTTTCGCGACTACCCCGACTTCGTGATGAAGGTGGTCAACCTGTTTTTGGAGAAGCCTGAAAAGGGCGGTGAGCGCATCGCTTACCTTGCCGTATCTGAAGATGTTCGTGGTCAGTCAGGCAACTATTTCTATAAGTCTGAACCGCGCGAATTTGAGATTTCAGTCGAGGAAAGGTCACAGACGCAAAGGCTCTGGCAAGTTTCGGACGAACTCTGCGGCTTCTAATGGTCACATCATTTTGACTCCGTAAAATCTTCCAGGGTAAAAACCAGCCAGATTGTACGGAGTCAAAGTGACATCTCTATAAGTGAGGGTGTCAATTGGATCTTCAGAAAATCATGCACGACTACAATCAGTATGAGCGCATCGGCATGACATTTCCGGGGCTGGACAAGATCGCAACAGAGCATCTCATCAAGTTTGTGGCGTCGGACACAGATGGCAGCTTTATCTCCTATTTCGACCTGGACGAACAGACCGCCGATGCCGCGATCGAGGCCGAGATAGACTATTTTTCCGCTTTGGGCAAGTCGTTTGAATGGAAAGTGTACGACACAGACGCCCCGGCCGACATCGGGCCGCGCTTGGTCCAACATGGGTTTGAGTCCGGTGAGCCCGAGTCCTTCATGGCGCTGGATCTATCCGCCATCACCGCACCATTGGCGGAGCGGGATCTCTGTGTCGAGGTAACCGACGAGCAAGGCATCCGCGATGCGATTGCCGTTCAGGAGATCGTTTGGGGCCGCGACTTTAGCGGGCAGCTTACGCATCTGCTTGACCTGAAGAAAGCATCACCAGACAGCGCCGCGATCTATGTGATCTACGATGGCAGCACGCCCGTGTCGGCTGCCTGGATTGTCTACACGGACGAAAGCCCGTTTGCCGGTATTTGGGGCGGTGCTACGGTTGAACGTTACCGGGGCAAAGGTTACTACTCGGCCCTGTTGCACAAACGGATCAACGATGCCAAACGCAACGGGGTTGCCTATCTCATCATCGATGCCTCGCCCATGAGCCGGCCGATTGTTGAGAAGTACGGCTTCAAGTTTGTTGCGACCACCACACCCTATTCCTATGAAACGAGCTAGCCACATGACCGAAAACTCAAGCGCAGGACTTGATTATCCAACCATCGAGACGCTCTTTCGCCACAACTTGTGGGCCAATACGCGCCTCTTTGCGCTGTGCGCCGAACTGAGCGATGAAGCGCTGGATGCAAGTGCTGTCGGCGCGTTTGGTTCCATCCGAGAAACGTTGGAACACATCGCCGGCGCCGAAGCCTCCTACTGGCGGCGCATTGTCACCGGTCAACCACACCGACGCCCCGAAGGCGCGCCCCTCCCCGACCTGGGCCGAGCTTCAGGCCTCAATCCGCGAGAGCGGTGCAGGGCTGGTTGAAGCAGCGCCCATCGCGCAAGCGACTGATTTCCTAGAGATAAATTGGGACGGCGAGCCAAGGTCGGTGCCCGTCGCAATCGTCCTGACTCAGGTGATCAACCACGCCACCGAGCATCGTGCCCAGATCATGACCATGCTCACCCAGTTGGGCATTCAGCCGCCTGATCTGGATAGCTGGACTTACTTCGACACCCGCGATGGCGCTGTCTGATCGTTTTGCAACCCGTCAGGGAAAGGCCTTTCGCAACTCACCATGATCGACCCCGGACTTGCAGGTAAGGTCGTCGCCATTACGGGGGCCAACAACCCCCATGGCATCGGCGCGGCGATTGCCCGGGCCTTTGCCGCCCAGGGCGCCAGGATCTTGTTGCATATGCATCAGGTGCTGGATGGCGACATCCACGCGGCTGATGCTGATCAGCCGCCCGGCGCGCGCTTCTATCGTGCGCAAAACGCCAAAGACGGGCGTGAAGTTCTTGCCGCACTGGCCCGGTGTGGCGTCGAAGCCACGGCCTGGGCCGGCGATCTCGCTGAAGCCGCTTCGATTCCCCGCCTCTTTGATGAGGCCGAAGCGACGCTGGGTCCGGTTGACGTGCTGGTCCACAATGCCGCGGCCTGGACCGCGGATACCTTTGTCCCCGGCGAGCATGCGCTGCCCAATCGCACCGTTGAAGCATGGACCGACCGGCCCGGTCAGATCACGCCGGCGAGCTTTGAGAGGACCTTTGCCGTCAACGCACGCGCCACCGGGCTGCTTATCGCTGAGTTCGCTAACCGCCATGTTGCTGTCGCGCGTACCTGGGGGCGCATCATCACCGTCAGCACCGACGGCGCGCACTGCTTCCCTTCCGAGATCAGCTATGGCGCCAGCAAGCTTGCCGCCGAGAGTTATGCCCGCAGCGCCGCGGCCGAACTCGGCCAATTCGGCATCACGGTCAATATCATCTCGCCTGGTCCGATCCAGACGGGATGGATTACGCCGGCCATCGAAGAGGCGGCCGCCGCCGACACGCCTCTCGGTCGAGTCGGCCAGCCGGACGATGTGGCCGACGTGGCCCTCTTTCTGGCCTCAGCCCAGGCTCGCTGGGTGACCGGCCAATTGATCTACGTCGGCGGCGGTCATCGCATGTGAAGGCACAGGCGTGACGTCTCAGCATCGCATTTGCGCCTTTCTTGGTGCAGCAATGGACCGGATTGCACTTATGATGATTCTCGACAAGCAGCGTGAAAGGAGAAAATCCAATGCAGCATAGCGGGGGCCGATTTCAGGGCGTGCGCGGGACCGACATCTACTATCAAGCGTGGCTGCCCGACGAAGACCCAATGGCAGTCGTGGTGGTCGTCCATGGCCTGGGCGAGCATAGCGGCCGCTACATGAATGTGGTCAATCACCTCGTGCCGCTGGGATATGCGATCTATGGGCTTGACCATCTCGGCCATGGCCAGTCAGAGGGACAGCGCGAGGTAATTGATCGCTTTACCGATTATACCGCTACGCTGGAGGATTTTTGCGCGCTGGTTGAGGACTGGCAGCCGGGCAAGCCGCTCTTTCTGCTCGGCCACAGCATGGGCGGTCTGATTGCGACTTATTATCTGCTCGACCATCAGGCGGACTTCCGCGGCGCAATCATCTCGGCGCCGGCGGTGATGGTGGGCGACGGCGTATCCCAGACGACCATCCTGATGGGCAAACTGCTCTCAACCGTTGCCCCAACCATGGGCGTGCTGGCATTGGACGCCAACGATATCTCGCGTGACCCGGCTGTCGTCGCAGCGTACGTCAATGACCCGCTGGTCTATCACGGCAAGACACCGGCACGGCTGGCCGCGGAAATGCTGAAGACCATGGGCATTGTCTCAGCGAGAATGGAAGAGATCCGTCTGCCTTTTGTTGTCCTGCAGGGCAGCGCCGACAAGCTTGTCAACCCTGCCGGCGCGCAGATGCTCTACGACCAGGCCGGCTCAGCCGATAAGACGTTGAATATTTACGAGGGTCTCTATCACGAAGTCCTCAACGAGCCGGAACATGACCGCGTCCTCAGCGATGTGGCCGACTGGCTCGCCGCCCGCGTATAGGCAGCGACCTGCATGCCAAGCGAAATTACCGCCATGCCCAAGGCACACTACCCCCTGGAACCTACAGCCGAAGCGATGCGCGCGCTCACGGCAGAAGTTCTCGACCTGCTCGTCGCCAACATTGAAAACTTGGAACGAAGCCCGGCATCGCTGAATAGCCCTGACCCTGGCCTGCTTGCTGAGCTCTCCCAGCCCCCGCCCGCCGCACCCGGAGAGATTGACGCGCTCCTCGACCTCGTCCAGCGTGCGGCCGAGCAGAGCTATCAGACGGCGGGTCCAAGCTATCTCGCCTATATTCCCGGCGGCGGCATCTTCTCTGCCGCGCTGGCCGGCTTCCTGGCCAGCGGGCTCAACCGCTATACCGGCAAGGTCATGACCGCGCCCGCGCTCGTGGCGCTGGAGGAGAGCGTGCTGCGCTGGCTCTGTGATCTCTTTGCCTTCCCCGCCGATGCCCAGGGCTTGCTCACTACGGGCGGGTCCGCCGCCGGTCTGATCGCCGTAACCACGGCGCGCACGCGCTATGCTGACGGGCAGGCCCACCGGGCCACAATCTACGTGGGCGAGCACGCCCACGGTTCTATCGTCAAGGCGGCGCGCATCGCCGGTATTGCCCGTGAGCACGTGCGCGTCATTCGCTCGACGCCCGAACTGCGGTTGGATGTGGCCCACCTGCGTGAGCGCCTGGCGCAGGACCGAGCCGCCGGGCTGTTGCCCATTTGCGTCTGTGCGGCTGCCGGCACAACCAACGCCGGCGTCATCGATCCACTGGCTGAAGTAGCCGCGATCGCGCGTGACTTCGAAACCTGGTTCCACGTGGACGGAGCCTATGGCGGGCTCTTTCAACTCACCGACCGGGGCCGCACGAAGCTCGCCGGCATCGAATTGGCTGACTCCATTACGCTCGACCCCCACAAGACGCTTTTTCTGCCTTTTGGCACGGGCGCAGTCGTGGTGCGCTCTCGGGATGCGCTGCGCCGCACCTTTTCCGAGTCGGCCGACTACATGCAGGACCTTGAGGGCGAGAGCGCTCTGCCGGACTTCGATGCCCTCTCACCCGAACTGACGCGGGACTTTCGCGGCCTGCGTTTGTGGCTGCCCTTGCACCTACATGGGGTGGATGCCTTCCGGTGCGAGCTCGATGAGAAGCTGGATCTTGCCGGCCACGCCTACGCCGTGCTGGCCGCAGATGCGCGTCTGGAAGTGGCGTGGGCGCCCGATCTGACGGTCGTGGTCTTTCGCCTAGCCGGCGCCGATGACGATGTGCAGTTGCGTTTTCTGGAGCGGATCAACCGCAGCCAGCGCGTGCTGCTTTCCAGCACGCGCATTGACGGTGATGTCTATCTGCGCATCGCCATTCTCTCCGTTCGCACACACGCCGATCGGGTGCAGGAGGCGCTCGACATCATCCTCCAAGCCATCACTGAGGCAGATTGAGTCCACAGTTACGGAGAAATGGATGACTTCTGCGGTTTATGGTCCTGTAGGTAGATGAAATTCAATTGACGAAAGCCCAACAAGGAGAATGCAATGGATGTCTTGACCGAACAAATCATGCAGCAAATGTCTGGCGATTCGCTCGCACAGGTGAGCCGGCAGATCGGTACGAACGAGCAAGCCACCACGTCATTGATGGAGGCCGCATTGCCGGTGCTCGTTTCAGCCCTGGCCAAAAACGCGTCGCAGCCAACCGAGGCGCAGGCTTTGCATCAGGCACTGGCAGAGGACCACGATGGGACGATCTTGAATAATCTGTCCAGCTTCCTCAGTAACCCAGACGTAGCAAATGGCGCAGCGATTCTCGGTCATATCCTGGGGCCGAAGGAGTCAGTGGTGAATCAGGGCCTGGCGCAGGCAAGCAATCTGAACGCCGATCAAGTCGCCCAGTTGATGCAAATCGCGGCGCCGCTGGTGATGGGCGCGCTGGGCAAAGAGCAACAGCAAAATGGCTTTAGCACCAACGATCTGTCTGCATTTCTTGGCACCCAGCAGCAGATCGACGAGGCAGCAAGGCCCAATCTGATGCAAACGCTCAACGTCATTTTGGACTTTGATCACGACGGTTCGGCCATCGATGACGTCATGAACATGGTGAGCAAGCTCTTCGGGAATCGCTGAGACAGTGGTGTGGCCAGAGTCAAACTTGCATTCATTTGTCGGTTGAACCAACGGAGGACGCGCCATGCGCAAACAGATCTTTAGCAATCTGGATGATCTCGACCTCAGCAAGGTTGCCGAAGTCGTCAACAAGCTGTGGGAAGAACGGGAACAGCTTGCGCAGACAATCGAGTACGTGACTACGTATCAAGAATCTATCACTAATGCAATTACCTATATCAACGACAACAAGGAACACCTGGGCGAGTTGATCGAGCGGCTGCCGGAGCTGCTCGACAAGACCGGCGTCGGCATCGAGACGGCCGGTCTCAGCGCCGAGCGTGCGTCGACCCTGCTCACGGGCGACAGCAAGGACGATGAAATCATCAGCGCCTACGAGATGACAGGCATGGCGGCCATCGCCTTGGAACGCTGCAATGTGCAGTTAGAGCAAGTGGCGCTGCTCATCCAGCAGTTGGGCGAGCAGCTTGACGACATTCGCATCCCATCGATCAAGCCCCAATTCACCGAAGTCATGGGTTTCAACGTGCTCTCCGGCATTGATTTGGAAGAGAATGCGCTCAGTCATAACGTAGCCGAGCGGTTCCACAGCAGCGCCGATCGCATTTCGGAGATCAGTACCGACTTTTCGAATGTCTCAGAGCAATTCCGCAAGTTGGGGACGATGCTCGTACACACGGGCGACAATCTTCATAGCGTGGGCGCCCAACTCCAGCAGAGCGGGCGAAGCTTGCGCGTCATGACGCCAGACAGCGCCACGCGAGCAATTACCATCGACCTGGAACCAGCGGAACAGCCCATCCCGACCGCCAAGTCAGTCGAAAAAGAGATCGCGAAGCTCCAAGCCGAGGCTGAAAAGGTGCGCGCGGCACGGGCCACGACGCCCGGGGCCAAGACCAAGAAGCCCGCAAAACCTGCCAAAACAACCAGCAACAAGGCAAAGAAGTAGGTGACGCGCCGCGCGCACGGAAAATGCGGGCGGCGCTCTATCCCGGCACAGCATAGGCAGCACCCGACCGATTCCGCACAACCAGGGATGTCGGAGCAGGCGGTCAATGATGCTCTTTAGCGGGCCGGTTCACGTCGGCATTCCGCCTCGCGTTTTCACGCGTCACGCCTCTAGCCCAACTCATCTCAAGGAGACACCCCATGTCCGACCTCAGCGCCGTGCTGGCGCACATCGACGCCCAGCGCGACGGCTTTATCCAGCGCCTGATCCAGTACGTCAGCATGCCCAGCATCAGCGCGCATGGCGTCGGTATCGGTGAGGTGGCGGATTTTCTCATTGCCCGCCTGCGCGAACTGGGTATGGAGGCCGACCTTATGCCCACGGCCGGCTGGCCCATGGTGCTGGGCCGACGCATGGACGCGCCCGGCGCGCCCACGGTGCTGCTCTACGGCCATTACGACGTGCAGCCGCCGGATCCGCTGGAGGCATGGATTTCGCCGCCCTTCGCGCCCGAGATCCGCGATGGGCGCATCTATGGGCGAGGCGTGGGCGACAACAAGGGTCAGCACTTTGCCCAACTGCTGGCTATCGAGTCGTGGCTGGCCGTGGCCGGGCAATTGCCCTGCAACGTGCTCGTGCTGCTCGAAGGAGAGGAAGAAGTCGGCAGCCCCCACATCGCCGAGTTCGTACGCCAGCACAAGGATCTGCTCCAGGCCGATCTGGTTGTCACGGCCGATGGCCCGGTCCACGAGAGTGGACGTGCCTGTATCTCATTCGGCGTGCGCGGCGTGGCGACCTTCGAATTGCGCGCGCGGGGCGCCAACCGGGATCTGCATTCGGGCGGTTTTGGCGGTATCGCGCCCAATCCGATCTGGATGCTAGTCCACCTCCTGGGCACGATGAAGAATGAGCAGGGCGAGATCACCATCGAGGGCTTCTATGATCATGTCGAGCCGCCCACCGATCTGGAGCGCCGGGCCCTGGCCGCGCTTCCGGTCGACGTCGACGCTGTCAAGCGCAAGCTGGATCTGACTGAACTGGATGCGCCCCAGGATCGAGGGTACTACGACCGCCTCGCGCTCTGGCCCACGCTGACCATCAACGGCTTTCATGGCGGGTATGGCGGCGAAGGGACCAAGACCGTGCTGCCCGGCGAGGCGTTCTGCAAGTGCGACATCCGCCTGGTCGAAGCCCAGAGCGTGGATGACATTTTCGCCAAGGTCGCAGCCCACGTAAAGCGCCACGCACCCGGCGTCGAGTTCATCCCTCGGCACGGCATGGATCCGTCCAAGACGCCATTGGATTCGCCTTTTACTGCCCCTCTGCAGCAGGCGGTGCGCGACGGACGCGGGGAGGAGCCGCTGCTCGTGCCGGCCAAAGGCGGCAGCCTGCCCGACTATGCCTTCACCAAAATTCTCGGCGTGCCGGCCTTTGGTATTCCCTATGCCAACCCGGACGAGGCCAATCATTCGCCCAACGAGAACCTGGAAGTGGAGCGCTTCATCGACGGTATCAAGACGGGCGCGGCACTGCTCTATCGCTTGGCTGGAACAACGGATGAGGAAGGGAAGGGATAAACAACGAATTGGAAAAAACGGGCGCGCTTTACAGTCTTTTTGGGCAAATTGCGGTAAGCTGTTCTCAATCAAGTCGCAAGGAAAGAGAACGCATGACACACGAACCAAGCCATCACAGCAGCCACGAAAATGGGACTTCCAGCAACGGCGGTGCGTCCACATCGGGGCGAAGTGATCCCCATGCCGGCCAGTGGTATGTCGCTGCCTTCAGCGAGGCGCTCAAACCGGGCGGCACGCTCAACCGCACCATTGCCGATCAGGAGATCGTCTTCTGGCGTACGCAGGATGACACGCACCAGGTCCACGCCGCATCGGCCGTCTGCCCCCACTGGGGCGGCCCTCTGGGCGAAGGGCGCGTGACGGCCGATGGTACGCTCACCTGCCCGTGGCACGGCTGGCAGTTTCGCAACGGCTACTGCCTGGACCGGCCGCGGCTCAAGCTGCCCCGCTATCTGGCTCACGACGACGGCATTCTGCTCTGGGTCCGGCTCCCGTGGGAGATGGACGAGATCACACTGCCGCCCCTACAGACGCGACCTGACAATGCGCTCTCGTTCTGGTTTGATATCGAGATCGACTCGGACGTCTATCACGTCCAGGAAAACTATCTGGACTTCCTGCACCCGGCCGAGTATCACGACACCGTCTTCAACCACTGCGAACACCTGGGGCGGGAAGGCGAGATCAATCTGGTCGAGTTGGGCTATAAGCTGCCGCTGGGCAAGTCACTCAAGACGCGGACGCGCGTGTGGGCGCCCACGCCCTTCCAGATCCGCAACGAAGTCTACGACGGGCTGGCTGTGGGGATGGTGATCGAGAGTCACCTGACGCCGCTGAGCGCCGATCGCACCATCATTCATGAAACCTATCACGTGCCGCAGGCAGTCGTGCCGGACAATGGCTGGCCTTTCATGCGCTTTTTTATGAAGCAGTCGGCCCGGCGTATCCGCGAGGAGGACGCTATCTTCTCGGCCCGGCGCTATCGATTGCGCCAACTCGGCTTTGTGGATGGACGCGGGCTGCCGATCAACGGCCGCGTGGCCCCCTATTTGGGCGAGTGGACCGAGAGCGACGAGGCCGACGATGCCCAAGTCAAACTGACGGATCTGATGGGCAAGAAGGCGCGCAGCACGTGGTGATTCGATTGGGGATTGTGGGTTTGGGATTGTGGATTGAGGGGTTGTGATGGCGCTGCATTTGTCGAATATTCGTAAGGAGTATGATCGGGGACGGCTGCTGGAGGCGGATGTGGGCGATGATCCCATAACGCTCTTTCATACCTGGCTGGAAGATGCTGCCGCGCACGGCATGCATGAGCCCAACGCCATGACGCTGGCCACCGCAACCAGCGATGGGCGTCCGTCGGCGCGTATGGTGCTGCTGCGCGGTGCGACCGCGGCAGGCTTTGACTTCTTCACGAATTATGAAAGCCGCAAAGGGGAAGAGCTGGCGGAGAATCCGTGGGCGGCCCTGGTCTTTTGGTGGGGACCGCTAGAGCGCCAGATTCGTATTGAGGGCGCGGTGGCCAAACTTGCGCCGCAAGAGTCGGACGCCTACTATCACAGCCGGCCCAAGGGCAGCCGTCTGGGCGCCTGGGTCTCGGCGCAGAGCCGCGTCATTCCCGACCGCAGCGTGCTGGAGGCGCGCCACGCCGAGCTGGAGGTGCACTATGCGGAGACCGAGCCGGAACGCCCGCCGTTTTGGGGCGGTTATCGCCTAACGCCGACGCTGATCGAATTCTGGCAGGGCGGTCCCCATCGCCTCCATGACCGTCTTTGCTTCCGGCGTGCTGATGGTGACGCCGCGCTGTGGCGAGTCGAACGGTTGTCGCCGTGAGCAACCGCGTGTCGATTCCAGACGTTCAGCGCATCCCGTTTGCGGCCCTAACGGAAGCGCTCGCGCAGCAAGTGCTGACCCTGCAGGGCGCAGTCTGGCCCAACGATGAAGAGGAGGATAGCGCCGCTGCCTGTGCCGAGTATCTGCGTGGCGACAGCGCATGCCCCCGCCGTGAGCTATTCCTCATCCAAGCAGCGGGACAGGTTGTCGCCCATGCCGAGCTCTTTGGTCGCGTGATTCAGGCAGAAACGCGACTCGTTTGAGGTCGCGTGCCTGAGCAGCGTCTGCGTTTTGCCCTCGCTGCAGGGCCAAGGATTGGGCAAAGCCGTAGTGCAGGCAGCCCTGGCGCCGATTGATGACGGCGAATTCGCCGTGGCGCTCTTTCAAACGCCCGTGCCCGGGTTTTATGAGCGTCTTGGCGCGCGCCGCGTTGAAAACGTCTGGGTGAATTCTCAAAGCGAACAGCCGACCATCTACCCATGGTATGACGAATTCGTCATGATCTATCCGGTGACCTACCCTTGGCCGGCGGGCACGATTGACCTGAACGGCCCTGCGTTTTGAGAACCCATTGACTCACCCTGAGGACCGCCTTTCCTTAGCGAGTAACTTCTGTGCAACGCGGAAAGCCATTAGCGGTCTGCGAGCGTCCCACTTTCTGAATTCGCTTTGCCGGGCCCAGCGGGAGCGATACGGTCGACTGCCAACATCATGTCCATCAACGAACTTCTGAGCGACCTGCGCGGCGATGACCGCTTTATGGCGAATGTCGTGACGTGGCGCACGCTGCATGCGCAGGACGCGCGCTTTGCGCCCCTGCCGGCAACGCTTCATCCGGCGTTGCGCCAAGCCCTGGCCCGGCGCGGCATCGAGCAGGCCTACACCCACCAGGCCAGGGCAGTCGGCCATGCGCTGGACGGCGACAACGTGGCCGTTGTCACACCGACGGCCAGCGGCAAGACCCTCTGCTACAACCTGCCCGTCCTCCACAGCTTGTTGAGCGACCCGGCGGCCCGCGCGCTCTATCTCTTTCCCACCAAGGCGCTGGCCCAAGATCAGCTGGCGGAGCTGGGCGAATTTGCCACGGCGCTCGCGCTCGCTGAGGGCGCTGATCGGTGGGACGCTTCTGCCATCGCCACCTACGATGGCGACACGCCCTCCGCCGCGCCGGGCCCAGTTGCGCCAGAGCAGCCGCATCCTCCTCACCAATCCGGACATGCTCCACGTGGGGATCTTGCCCTATCATCCCCAGTGGGCCGAGTTTATGGGCGGGCTGCGCTATGTGGTCATCGATGAGATGCACACCTATCGCGGCGTCTTTGGCAGCCATATGGCCAACGTGTTGCGTCGTCTGCGTCGCCTCTGCGCGCTCTACGGCGCTGCACCCCAGTTCATCTGCACAAGCGCCACCATCGCCAATCCGCAACAGCTGGCCGAGGGGCTGATCGAAGCGCCCGTCGCGCTGGTCGACGACAATGGCGCGCCCCGGGGTGAGAAGCACATCATCCTCTACAACCCGCCCGTCTACGACGCCGAGCATGGCCTGCGCCGCGCCAGCACGCTCGAAGCGCAAGAGCTGGCCGCGCGCTGCGTCCTCGCCGGCGTCCAGACCATCGTCTTCGGCCGCGCCCGCCAGACCACCGAAGTCCTCCTCACCTACCTCCGCGACCGTCTCCAACGCCCCCAATCTGATATCCGAAATCCGCACTCCCAAATCAGCGGTTACCGCGGCGGCTATCTCCCGGCAGAACGGCGCGCCATCGAAGCCGGTCTGCGCAGCGGCGACATCCGGGCCGTCGTCGCCACCAACGCACTTGAATTGGGCATTGACATCGGCCAGCTGCAGGCGGCCGTGCTCTGCGGCTATCCCGGCAGCATCGCCGGCACGTGGCAGCAGATGGGCCGGGCCGGGCGTACGCAGGAGGCCGCGCTGGCCCTGCTCGTCGCCACCGGCGGCCCGCTGGACCAGTACGTGATTCAGCATCCGGAATTTCTCTTCGAGCAGTCACCCGAGCATGCGTTGATCAATCCGGACAACCTGATGCTGCTGGTCGACCACGTGCGTTGCGCCGCGTTTGAGTTGCCTTTCCAGGCCGGGGAACGCTTTGGCGCCTGCACCTTCACGGATGATGTCTTGGCGCTGTTGGCCGAGGAGGGGGATCTGCTCCGGGCCGGTCCCCGTTTCCTGTGGCATGGTGAAGGCTATCCCGCACGACGCATTAGCCTGCGCAGTGCGGGTCACGACAGCGTCGTCATTCAAACCTCGCGCGGTGACGGCCCCCGCATCATCGGCGAGGTCGACCATGCCAGCGCGCCGCTCCTTGTCCACGAGGGCGCGGTCTACATCCATCAGGGCGACAGCTTCTTGGTCAGCGCGCTCGACCTGGATGCGAATCTGGCCTATGCCGAGCCGGCCAAGGTCGACTTTTACACCGAAGCCGGCACCGAGACGGAGATCGACGTGCTGGCGGTGCATGAGTCATGCGTCAAGCATGCGGCCCACGTTGCCCATGGCGAATTGATGGTGACGTCGCAGGTCGTCGGCTATCGGCGCATCAAGCGCTTTACCCACGAGACGGTCGGCGTCTTTCCATTGGACTATGCACCCCAAGCAGTTGGATACGAGCGGCTACTGGTTCGGCATCCTGCCCGCGGCGCAGCAGACGCTGGCGGAGGCCGGTCAGTGGCACGATTCTGTCAATGACTATGGGCCCAACTGGCAAGCGGTGCGCGCGCAGGTCCGCACCCGCGATCACTATCGCTGCGCCCGCTGCGGCACGCCTGAGGGCCCCAACCGCCAGCACGACGTCCATCATCTGATGCCCTTCCGCACCTTTGGCTACGTCGCAGGCGTCAACGAGGCCTATCGGGAGGCCAATCGCCTGGAAAACCTGACGTTGCTCTGCCGGGCCTGCCACCAGCGTCTGGAGTCGACCGTGCGCGTGCGTAGCGGCATGGATGGCTTGGCCTACGCGCTGGCCAACCTGGCGCCGCTCCACCTCATGTGCGATCGCTCGGACCTGGGCGTAACGGTGATGCGCGGAGCGGCCATGCGGGAAAGCGAAGGCGCAGGGACAAGCGAGGAAGCGCTGCCGACGATCTACGTGTACGAGCGCATCACGGCCGGCTTGGGCTTTAGCACGCGGCTCTACGAACTTCACGATACGTTGATGAGCGCGGCGGATGATCTTGTGCGGGGATGCAGCTGCCCCCACGGCTGTCCGGCCTGTGTGGGCCCGGTGCTGGAGGAGCAGGCCGTACGCCTGGAGACCAAACAGCTCACGCTCAGGTTGTTGGATGTGTTGCGCGGGGAGCAGGCGGTGGGGAGTGTTGCTGGCGCCGGGAGCGTCGATATTGCGTTTGACTGATGTCGACTGACCACGGAACCGACTACACACGGCGGAGTTTGCGAAGGGAGACAAACTCCGCCGTGTGTAGATCTAAATTCTTCAAGCGTCAACTACACGATGGCGTAGATGACCATATTGATAGCAATGCGGGCATTCGGCCCCAGCCCCCAATTCTCTGACCTTTACCCATATCTTGTTGGCATGGTGAGAGGCTGTGGCAACTGAATCAGCTGCGCTTGGCTGGGCGCCACCGGGTGAATCCGGCGTCTGCCACGGGAAACAGGCTCAAGCCCGCTGGTCAAGTGACTTGTGGATAGAGGGAAGTCCCCAATCCCGGGGGAGGCTTCCCTGACTTTGCCCGGCCTGACGCCTCGACCGGTTGAGTGACTTGCGCCGTCCCGTATCTAGGACCAAAGATGCCGTTGGTCTCGGCTGCGGCCAGCGCATGACAGGTGCCGCAGTAGTTGTCGATGTAGAGCACGCGGCCCGCTTCGACCAGCGCCGGGTCCACAGGCTCCGGCGTTGGCGTGGGGAGAAGTCGCCAGCCCGGCGGCAGGATCCAACGAAGGGCAGCACCATGTTCCGGCGCGCTGTTGACGCCCGGCGCGGGTGGTGTCGGTTTGGGCGTGATCGTCGTCTGCGCGTGGAGAGCAAATGGCGTGAGAAACAACCACAAAAATGTTAACGCCAAAAGCGCACCGCAGCGCGTGACTCTACGTGCCATCAAAGGACTCCATTCCTTCCCGGGTGGGCGGAACCTAATCGAATAAACAACGGTGTACGCAGTCAATCGGCCGGCACGATCAACGAAACGTCGGCACGACCGGCCAGATGGGTGAAGCACAGTGTTGAGGCGGCGGGAACAATGTGAGGGAAGGGGTGCTTGTGCAGAGAGCCGCCAGGCGAAAATGGTGCGGCAAATTTACCGTACCGTCTATGCGTTGCCTAGTTTACGGAGATTTAGGTATGCTGTCAAGCGTCGATTTTCTCCTGGGGGCATGCTACATTTGGGGGCCTGTTCTAGAGAAAGCGACCGGTCCGTTCGTACACCGCCCCCAAAATGGGATGCACCCTACCACGTAACGCTGGTTGACAGGGTTTGGCAAACATGATAGATTCCTTTTCGAAAGCAACTTTCCCATTTCTCACAATTGATTTGCAACAGATTGCTTACTATTGACTTTGTTTTGATTAGGTGATTTGGTGCACGTCGCCTTGGCCTTGGCCTGCTTGAGTCCAACCGACAAGACACATAGAACTGAAGTGTAGTCTTGGCCATCAGGTAAATTCTGCCATCGAGGAGGCAGAGGCGATCAGTGCTATATTAATTGGCTACACGTAGACTCCCGCTTTCTAAACTACGCAACTTTCTAGCTTTCATTCACCAAGGAGAAGTGAGATGATTCGTAACAGATTGTTCATTCCAGCGCTGCTGTTGCTGGTGAGCCTTGTGATCACCGCATGTGCGGTACCAACTGCTGCGCCCCAGACGCCTGCCGAGGGGCAGTCTGAAGGCGGCGAGCCCGTCACGCTGAGCTATCTCGTCGACGATACCGAAGCCAACCAGGCGACTGCTAAGGCGCTTGCCGAAGCGTACATGACGTTGAATCCCAACGTAACCATCAATGTCGAATCTCGGCTTGGTGGCACTGAGGGCGATAACATTGTCAAGACGCGCCTTGCCACGGGCGAAATGACTGACATCTTCTGGTACAATTCTGGCTCACTGCTTCAGGCTCTGAATCCCAACGAGACTCTTGTCGACCTGTCAGCTGAGCCGTTCGTAGCGAACATCGCTGAATCTTTCTTGCCAACAGTGGCACAGGGCGACGCGATCTTCGGTGTGCCAAGCCAGACAGCGATGGGCGGCGGCATCCTCTACAACAAAAAGATTTACGAAGATCTTGGCCTGAGTGTTCCCACGACCTGGGAAGAGTTCGCGGCCAACAACGAAGCCATTAAGGCTGCCGGTATTGCGCCCGTTATCGCTACCTTCGGCGACACCTGGACTTCGCAACTGTTTGTCTTGGCCGACTACTACAACGTCGAGCAGGCTATCCCCAATTTTGCTGCCGATTACACCGCAAACAACGCCAAATATGCGACATCACCGGCGGCATTGAACGGATTTAAGTACCTACAGGAAGGCTTCGAGAAGGGCTGGTGGCAGCAGGATTTTGCCACGACAAAGTTCGACCAAGGGCTGAATCTTCTCGCCGAAGGACAGGGCGCCCACTATCCCATGCTGACGTTTGCTCTTTCGACGATTGCCGCTAACTCGCCGGACAAGATCAATGACATCGGTTTCTTCGCCCAGCCTGGGGAAGATGCGGAGAAGAACGGCGCAACGATTTGGATGCCGGCCGCAACTTACATCCCCAAGACCACCAGCAATCTGGAAGTCGCCAAGGACTTCCTCGGCTTCATCGCATCGCCCGCCGGCGTGGATGTGCTCAATGCCGCGGTCGAACCTACAGGTCCGTACGTAGTCAAGGGCGCCACGCTTCCCGACTCCGTGTTACCCGCCGTGAGGGACGTCGCTGCCTATATCGATGCCAACAAAGCTGGGCCAGCGCTTGAATTCGTTTCGCCGATCAAGGGCCCGTCGCTGGAGCAGATCACTGTAGCCGTCGGCACAGGTCAGATGACGGCGGAAGAGGCCGCAGCTGCGTACGATCTCGACGTGGAGAAGCAGGCGCAGCAGCTTGGCATCCCAGGCTGGTAGTTGACTGCTTCGCTATCGTTTGTGCGACGTGTGACAGGGGCCGGTACGGATTTGCCGGCCCCTGCAGACTTGGCAAGTACCCTCCACCAGCGACGTAATCTCCAATGAGCAGATCTTCCCAACCCCAAGCTGTCTTAAAAACGTATCCCTACTGGTTTTACTTGCCGGCAGCCTTCGTCTTTGGCGTCTTTTTTGTTGTGCCGACGCTGCTGGCCTTCTACTTCAGCCTGACGCGCTGGACGCTCTTTAACGCAACCTTTATCGGCTTCGACAACTATGTTACCTTTCTGAACGAGCCGATGCTCATGGCCGGATTACGCAACACGCTAATCTACGCCGCCCTCACAAGCGGCCTCAAGGTAATCATTTCGCTGCCGCTTGCCACGTTGCTTACATCTGCTATCAAGCTAAAGGGGCTATTCCGCGGCATCATCTTCTTTCCCGTACTCGTTAGTGCAGTGGCCGTTGGTATCACCTTCTCCGCGTTGATGCAGCCCTCCGTTGGCGTGATCAACACGGCGCTTGGCTTTTTTGGTCTGCCACAGCCGGATTGGCTTGGCGATCCCAAGTTGGCGCTCTATTCAGTGGCGCTGGTCGATGTATGGAAGGGGGTCGGCATTGCCATGGTGATCTTCATTGCTGGCATCCAGTCGATCCCGGGTGACTATTTCGAGGCCGCGCGGCTTGAAGGAGGCGCCTGGGTCAAGTTTCGCCATGTGATTATCCCTCTCTCGCGCAATGCGACCTTCACCGTCATTCTGCTTTCGTTTATCGGCGGTATGCGCACCTTCGACCTGATTTGGACGATGACCAAGGGCGGGCCGGGATTTGCGTCGGACGTGCTTGCTTCGGTGATCTATAAGTACTACCAGGCGGGTTTCTACGGCCTCTCGACGGCCGGCAACGTCGTCCTCTTTGTACTCGTCACGCTCCTTGTCTACCCGCTGATGCGCTTCTTTAACCGAATGGAGCTTGATTTATGAGGGTTGGTAAGTTCATTAAGAATATTTGGGTTGATGCCGTCGCCCTGATCGTCGTTGGGATCATCTTTGTCGTGCCCTTTCTCTTTATCCTGACAACTGCATCCAAGACGCGCGCAGAAGCCGCCCTTTTTCAGTTCAGCTGGCCAAGCGAGTTCCAACTCTTTCAGAACCTGCGCGACGTCATCGCCTTTGGTGACTACCGGATGGTGCGGGCATTGTGGAACAGTACCCTCTTGACTGTCGGTTCGGTGACGCTCATTGTGTTCTTTGCTGCAATGGTTGCCTATGTCATGCAGCGCCGCGCTGATCGCATAGCGGCGATTGTCAGTGCCATCATGTTGGCCGGCCTGATCATTCCTCCCGCGGTTGTCCCCACCATTTTCCTCTTGCAGGAACTGGGCATCTACAAGACGCTCATCAGTATGATCTTGATTGAAGTTGCAGTCACTCTCTCCTTTGCAACCCTCGTCTTTCGCGCCTTTATCGCCACCATTCCCAAGGAAATTGACGAAGCCGCCATCATTGATGGCGCGTCGTCGCTCCAGGTCTTCTTCAGAGTCGTTCTACCGCTTCTCCGCCCGGCCATCATCACGGTGATAGTCGTTTCCGCTGTGGGTATCTACAATGACTTTGTTGGGCCGCTCTACTTCTTGCCTGGCGAACGAAACGTTACGGCACAGTTGACGCTCTACAGCTTCATGAGCCAGTTCAACTCGCAATGGAACTTGCTCTTTGCGGACGTCATCATCATCACAATTCCGCCTCTCATCATGTTCATGTTCTTCCAACGTCAGATTGTGTCGGGGATGACTAGTGGCGCGATCAAGGGCTAACCAAGCGCTATGCTTGATCTGAATGACTATAGGGCGAACGGCTTCACGATTGCCCATGGCCTCTTTTCCGTGGCGGAAGCGGAGGCGCTTGCAGGGCACTTTTCAGCGCTCAACGCGCAGGATATCGGCGGCTACCGGCCAGAGCAAGAGAGCGCCGCACAGAGCGATCCGCTCAAGCGTTATCCGCGCATGGTGCACATGCATCGCTGGGACGGCATAAGCCTGGACTGGATGCTGGACGAGCGTATCCGCATCGGTCTGACCACGCTGTTGGGCCACGAACCCTACGCCGTTCAGACCATGTTCTACTTCAAGCCGCCGGGCGCGCGCGGACAGGCGCTACATCAGGACCAGAAGCCGCTGCGCGTGCAGCCTGGCACTTGCATGGCTGCGTGGATGGCGATCGACCGATGTGACGCCGAGAACGGCTGTCTGCAACTCGTGCCGGGCACCCAAGATCTACCGCTGCTCTGCGACGTGGAAGCGGATACGACGCAGAGCTTTACCAGCCGCCGGGTGCCCCTTGCGCCGGGTATGGAGCCTGTCGACGCGGTGATGGAGCCGGGCGATGTGCTCTTTTTCAACGGCCAGGTGATCCACGGCAGCCTGCCCAATCGGAGTTCGGACCGTTTTCGTCGTTCACTCATCGGCCACTACATTGTCGGTGACGCCGAAAAGGTGGGCGCTTTCTATCACCCTGTCCTTCGTTTTGACGGCTCTGAAGCCAAGCTGGGCGCGACCGCGGGCGCTGAGCCCTGCGGTATCTGGGTCAATCAGGATGGGCGCAGCGTGCTTGAAGCCGTGACGGCGTAACAGAGGCTGACGTTACCCGCACGAGACATGCAAAACGGCTATGCAGCAAAGCCTGACAAGAAAATCTTACAAAAGAGGAGAATGAGTATGCTCAAAGTCGCCGTCATCGGGATGGGCAATATCGGTGGCACGCACCATGCGCCGATCTATCATGCGAGTGACCTGTGTGAGCTGGTCGCCGTCTGCGACATCATTGAGGAGCGGGCCGACGCGGCCGCAGCCACCTACGGCGTGCGCGCCTACTACAGCGTGGAGGACCTGCTGGCCAACGAAGAACTGGATGCGGTCAGCATCGCTACGGCCGGCATGGAAAATGGCGGTGATCACTACGTGCCGACCATGCAGTGCCTCAATGCGGGGCTGCACGTGCTGGGCGAGAAGCCGATCTCCAACGAGATTGAAAAGGCGCGCGAGATGGTCGCCAAGGCCGACGAAATGGGCGTTTACTACGGTATTAACCTGAACCATCGCTTTGTGCCGCCGGCCGCCAAGGCCAAGGAGTGGGTCGACGCGGGCAAGATCGGCGAGCTGCTGTTGATCAACATGACCATGTGGATCGGCAACCCGCGAGAGACATCGCCCTGGTTCCACCTGCGCGCGCTGCATCCCCACTCGCTGGACATCATGCGCTACTTCTGTGGCGACGTGACGGGTGTCCACGCCTTCCTCAACAAGGCGCCGGGACGCATTACTTATTCCAACGCCCAGATCAACCTGATGTTTGAAAACGGCATTGTCGGCCACCTGACCGGCAGCTACGATACCAACCCGGCCCATAATCTGGAACGCCTGGAATTACTGGGCACCGAAGGCCGCATCGTGCTTGACAACCTCTTCGAGGAGCTGACGCTCTACCCGCGCTACAGCCAGGAGTTGACCGTGGTACGCAACAGCATCATGAACGGGCTGAGCGGTTTTAGCGCCACCTTCGAAAATCGCATCAACCGCTGGCTGGAGCAGATCACTGCAGGCGTGCCGCGCAATGAGATCGACGCATCAGCCGTTGAAGGCCTGGCCGTGCAGGAGATTATCGAGGCCGCCATCCGCTCGCACGAGACCGGCCGTGCGGAAGAAGTGCCTGTTTCTGGGTAGATAGACTCGATGGTTCCGATTTCACGCTGACCCGCAGTACCCAACTCCCGGTGGGGAGATAGATCGAATGAACCCAAAAATCGGCATCGGCGTGATCAGCTTCGCCCACGGCCATGCCAATCCTTATTGCGAACGTATGCTCACGTACGACGACGTCAATCTCGTCGCCTGTTGGGATGACAATGAAGCGCGCGGACGCGAGGCCGCCGCGAAGTACGGCATGCGTTACAGACGCGCACGTGGAAGACGTGCTCAACCATCCCGATATTCAGGGCCTTATCATCACCTGTGAAACGAATCGCCACGCCGAGATGGCGGTAGCCGCAGCCGCAGCGGGCAAGGATATTCTCTGCCAGAAGCCAATGGCCTTGAGCCTGGAGGATTGTGATCGCATGACGGCTGCCGCGGACAGCGCCGGTGTGCGCTTTATGATGGCCTATCAGATGCGCCACGACCCCTCCAATCAGAAGATCAAGGAGATCTTGGACGCCGCCGTTTTGGGCAATATCAGCCTCTTCCGCCGACGTCACGCCATTCCGGTGCTCTTCCTCGATTGGTTCGTCAATGGACCAACCAAGTGGCATTTTGATCCGGTCGCGAACAAGGGCATGTTTATGGATGACGCCTCCCACGCCACCGATTTGATTCACTGGATGATGGGCCGGCCGGTCAGCGTCATGGCCGAGATCGGCAACACCGTCACCGACATGGCCCCTGACGACACCGGTGTCGCAATCTACCGGTACGCCAGCGGCGCCATGGTCGTGCTGGAGAACTCATCGGTGACCATGGCGGCGGAGAACACCACCGAAGTCTACGGCGATCAGGGCGTGCTGATCCAGAATCATGATGACGCACCGTCGACCAATGTACCGCTGCCGCCCCATCCCATTGCCCTGAAACTTTATACCGAGGACGTGCCCGAATGGACCGACCTGGGCCTGCCGATTCCGGCCAGCCACAGTGAGCGGATTGCGTCGGTGCCGCGCTCATTCATCGACATGCTGCGCAACGACACCGAGCCAACCATCACGGCAGAGGACGGTCGCGTCTCGGTTGAGATGGTGCTGGGGGCCTATCAGTCGGCCGCAGAAGGTCGGCGCATAGAGTTCCCGCTTTGATGCAATACAACATCGGATGGAGAAAGGAACGGATACAGCGCTTTACTCCGTGACACATGCCGACGTCGACTTCGACGCCGCCTACACCGTTGACGACTAGGGTGGAGTCGAAGCGGTCGCAACGCTGGGTCGCGCAGAGCTATATCCGTTGCTTTCCAAATCCGTTGTTGTCCGTTCCTGTAATCACAAATAATCTGAAGATTCGCTCGACACCCATCAACTATTGAGGAATACCAATGGCTGCCAAAGCACAAAAACTTAAACCGAATGTTATTCTGCTGGGCATCGACTCGCTGCGGCGTGACCACATGAGCTGCTACGGCTACGACCGCCTGACGACGCCCTATATCGATCGCTTCGCCCAGGAAGGCACGCTCTTCGAAGAGACGATCAGCGCCCATATCCCGACGACCAGCGCCTATGCCTCCATGCTCACCGGGCGCGATGCCTTTGGCACGCAGGTCGTGGCGCTGCGCCATCAGGGACCATTGCGACCTGAAGTGCCTACGCTGGCCGAGATTCTGAAAGAGCAAGGGTACAACACAACGTGTGTCGGCTTTTCGGGTAATCCCAGTTCGCGTGGCTTCGACAACTACCTTGCCTATCCGGCATGGGGCAAGTGGGAGGAAGGACGGAGTCCCAAGGCGCAAAATCTGAATGAAGTTGCGTTGCCGGAACTTGATCGGCTGGTCGGGGAAGATGAACCCTTCTTTCTCTTCTTACGCCACATGGATCCCCACGCTCCCTATCTGCCGCCGGAACCTTATGAGCGCATGTTCTACCATGGCGATGAGTGCGACCCTAATAACAAATCGATGGAACCGGTGATGTCGTTCAAGCCTTTCCGGGACTTTTTCGCCACCTGGATGCCGCCCGAAATCAGCGACAAGGACTATGTGATCGCGCAGTATGACGGCGCGATCGCCTATATGGACGCTGCGATCCAGAGCATCTTCACGGCCATTGAAGCCCACGGCATTGAAGACGAGACCATCGTCATCGTCAACGGTGACCACGGCGAGACGCTCTATGAGCACGAATGCTGGTTCGATCATCATGGCATTTACGACCCCACGCTGGTGGTGCCGCTGATCATTCGTTATCCCGGCAAGCTGCCCGCCGGCAAGCGCGTGGCCGGCTTCAATCAGCACAAGGACCTGGTGCCGACCATTCTCGAACTGGCCGAGATCGATCCGTCGAATCTGACGCTCGATGGCCGTAGCCTGCTGCCCATGGTGCATGGCGAGGTGGCCTCCCACGAGGGCGAAATCTACATTACCGAATGCACATGGATGCGCAAGCACGGCTGGCGTACGCCCGAATGGAAGCTCATCATTGCCCTGGAACCCGATTTTCACTTCAAGCCCGAGGTCGAACTCTATAACCTAGTCGACGATCCTGCCGAGAATCACAACATTGCGGAATCAAGCCCCGAGGTCGTCGCCTTCCTCAAGGCACGCATGGACGCGTGGATCGCCCGGCGCGAAGCGGAGACAGGATTGCCCAATCCGATGCACCTTCAGGGGGATTGGCACGGACATGAAGGCGTTGGGGCGTTCAAGACGTCACAGCAAGCGTATGACACGCTGTACATTGGTGATGTGACGCAGGCGACCAGGCTGCAGGAGAAATCACGCGAGTGAACAGCGTAATAATCGCCGCGCCTTGCACGCACGTCCAAACGCAAGGTCAAGGATAGACGAATCATGCCACTCGTCACCATCATTGGCCGTGGCCATTCCGGCACACGCGCCATCTCACAGACACTCTATGCCAGCGGCATCTACATGGGGGCGACGCTCAATCGCTCCGGCGATCTAGTCCCCCCGCAGGATATGTATGAGGCCTGCCGTGTCCTTGCGCGTGATGTCGCGTGGCAGGGCGGTCTGGACGTGGGATTTCAGCCGGCTGCATACGATGGATATCCCCGGCGAGTTCACAGAACTGCTCGAACGCTATTTGGTCAGCGTCTTGACGGAGCATGCACGCAAGCCCGAGGCGTTGGTGGGCTGGAAGATACCGGAAACGACGCTCGTCTATCCGTGGATCGCACGGCTCTTCCCCGAGATGAAATATATCTTTTGGATCCGCGATCCGCGTGATTCGATTCTGAATACCCACAAGACCGATGACCTGCGCGATTTTGGCATCGATTATCCGGAGACCGACGATGAGCAGCTGCGTCGGGCCATCTCCTGGAAATATCAGTATGATATCGTCAAAGCCACGCCCCGCCCCAAGCATTGGATTGAAGTGCGCTTCGAAGATTTCGTCCATCACCGCGATGCCACGGTGGACCGGCTGGAAGAGTACCTGGGCGTCGAGTTAGCCCGTATTCCGACGCGGCCGGAGGCGGTCGGGCGCTGGCGAAATTCAACGGAGCAGTTCGACTTTGAATTCTTTGGCCCGGCATTGGCCGAATATGGCTACCCGACTTCGTAACGAACTACGATCATGTGCAGATCGAACCATGCAGTTAGAAATGGAGCAAACTAAAATGCAACGAGTTTGCGTGATCGGCCTGGGGCCGATCGGCAATCGACATGCCAGGCTGCTGCAGCAGGATCCGCTGGCCGAGCTGGTCGGCGTCTGCGACTGGCTGCCCGAGCGTGCAGACGCTGCGGCCGAGCTGTATGGCGTGCCGGCCTTTTATCGTGTGGCCGATATGTTGGCGGCCCTGGCTCCCGATATCTGCCATGTGACCACCGGCGGCCACGAATATGGCAGCGAACACTATGAGCCGACCATGGAGGCGCTGAGTGCGGGCTGTCACGTGCTGGGCGAGAAGCCCATTTCGAACGAGATTGCCTGTGCCGAAGAGATGGTGGCAAAGGCCGCGGAAATGGGGGTCTGCTACGGCATCAACCTCAACCATCGCTTCACGCCCGCGGCCTATTTGGCCAAGCAGTGGCTTGACGACGGACGTCTGGGCCATCTGCTCTTCTGCAACATGAGCATGTGGATCATGAACCCACGCGAGACCTCGCCCTACTTTCAGCTCAAGGCGCTCCATCCGCATACGGTCGACGTCATGCGCTACTTTATGGGCGACGTGGAGGCGGTGCAGTGTTTTGCCACCAAGGCGCCGGGACGCGTCATCTGGTCGACGGCTACATTC
Organism: uncultured Chloroflexia bacterium; assembly: GCA_963749845.1. Classification (GTDB taxonomy): domain Bacteria; phylum Chloroflexota; class Anaerolineae; order Caldilineales; family Caldilineaceae; genus JAGRCP01. The sequence goes on from CAVVOJ010000001.1 coordinate 765,153, forward strand.
AACATGCGCTTCAAGAATGGCGCGGTCGGTACGCTGACCGGCAGCTACGATATCGAGCGGGGCCACCCAATGGAGCGCTGCGAGGTGGCAGGCACCGACGGTCGCCTGCTGATCGAAGACATGTGGCGCGAGGCGACCTACTTCCCGGCCGGCAATCCCGAAAAGATCGTCTACACCAATCCGATCTTTGGCGGCATGCGCGACTTTGAGGACACCTTCCGCAACCGCATCCATCGCTTTCTCGAGCAGGTTGAGGAGGGCGTTGATCCAGCAGAGATCGATGGCTCGGGCGCTGAAGGGCTCAAGGCGCAGAAGGTGCTGGCTGCGGCGATCAAATCCCTTGACACAGAGACAGTCGTCTACGTTGAATAGATTGGTAGACCGCGGATCGGGCGGATGCGGCGGATTGACGGGGATCATCTTGGAAATATCCGTCCCGATCAGCCCAATCCGCCGCATCCGCGGTCTATCCCATGAAAGGAATGCATGATGAAACTTGGCGCGAATACCGTGCTCTTTGGCGGTTATGACCTGGCGACCGCCTTCAAGTATCTTGCCGTGGCCGGTTACGACGGCGTCGAACTCTCTGCCATCGACGGCATGAGTGAGCACCTTGTCCCGTCGCTCTGGCGCGAGCAGGCGCCGGGAATCAAGCAACTGGCCCAAACGTACGACCTGGAGTTGCTCGCCATCGAGCAACCCGATCGTGATCCGGCGCGCATGGAACAGACCATGCAGGCCGCAGTCGAACTGGGCATTCCTGTCATCAACTGCGGTCCCGGCGGCGAAACCGGCGATGAAGCCAGCCTCCGGGAGACGATCGACGAATTGGGCGCGCTGACGCAGATGGCCGAGCGCCATGGCGTGATTTTGTGCGTCAAGGCTCATGTCGGGCGCAGCGTCTACAACACACCGACGACACTGGCGGTGATGGATGCCATCGATTCACCGAACTTTGGCATCGACATGGATCCTTCGCACATCTATCGCGCAAACGAGAATCCGGTCGAGGCGATCGCTGCAGTCATTTCCCGTGTGCGCCACGTGCACATTCGGGACTGCAAGGGCCGCCAGCAGGGGCCGGGCAAACCGGAAGACCAGGCCAATGGTCGCGGCGATATCGACTTGGTGGGCTATGTGCGCACCCTATATGAGCATGGTTACACCGGTGCGCTCGATCTGGAGATCATTGGCGCCAAAGAGTACACCATCGAACAGTGCTGCACGATCGCCGCTGAGGCGCGTGGTCACATGCAGGCCTCGCTGCAGGCTTGCGGCGCCCGGTAGGCGTCTCCTGACTGCACCGAAGAGGGCGGTCGACATAATGCTATCTGCAACGATCAAGCGCATACGATAAGCGTCGATTGCGCTTCTTGAGATCAAGCATCTGAACAGCCGCCAGCGGTCAATCGCCGGCGGCTGTTCAGATTGGAAAAGGAGGACGAGAGAGGATATCTGTCACGCCCAAGTGTAGGCAAATGACCCATGCGCGTACGCTGATTCGGCGCGATGCTGAGTCATGCGAAGGTGAAGATTCGCTCATGTCACATTAGCTCCCCGCTGACTTGGAGTTGTCCCTCATGCGCTATGACGTGTTGATCATCGGCGGCGGCATCGTGGGTTGCGCGCTGGCCCGTGCATTGTCCCGCTTTCAGCTTGCAGTGGCGCTGGTGGAGAAAGAGGCCGAGGTCGGTTTTGGTACGAGTAAGGCCAACAGCGGCATTATTCACGGCGGCCATCATGCTGCGCCCGATACCCTGAAGGGCAAGTTGGAATGGGCCGGTAATCAGTGCTGGGATCAGTTGGCCGAGGAACTTGATTTTGGCTTCCATCGCGTGGGTGAGCTGACGGTGGCTTTGGAGGAAGGCCAACTCCCCATCCTCGAAAGGTTGTCAGGCCATGGGGCGATCAAGCAGATCCCCGGTATCGAACTGTGGCAACACGATCGCATTCTCCAGGCCGAACCCAATCTGACGACTGATGTCATTGCTGCTCTCTACGCACCGACTACCGGCGTTGTCAATCCCTATGAAGCGGTTTTTCGCCTGGCCGAAAGCGCGGCCCGCAACGGCTGTGACTTTTTTACGGACTCTCCCGTAATCGGGTTGGCTCAAGACAAAGAAGGCTGGCTTGTCCAGACGCCGCCCCGGCGTCTTGCCGCGCGCTTTGTGCTCAACGCGGCTGGCCTCTACGCCGATCATGTGGCCGAACTGGCCGGCGTATGCGACTTCACCATCCATCCACGTAAGGGCGAGGAATACCTGCTCGACAAGCGCTTGCAAGGGATCGTCAATCACGTGATCTTCCCCTGCCCCACGCCCGTCTCCAAGGGTATCCTGGTTATCCCCACATATGACGGTACGATCATGATCGGCCCGACGGCAGAAACGGTATGTGACCCCACGGACCTCGGTACCAGCAGAGCCGGCAGCGCAGAGATTTTTGGCGCGGTGAGACGCGTTGTTCCGGGCATCTCGGCACGCGACTGTATCGCCGAGTTTGCGGGCCTGCGCGCGCCGGCGGATGGCGAAGATTTTCTGATCGGCCCGACGGCCAAGCGTGGGTTTATCAACGTGGCCGGGATCCAGTCGCCGGGCCTCACCGCCGCGCCGGCAATTGCCGAACTGGTCATCGAAATCCTGCGAGATGAGGGGCTGACGCTGGCGCCGAATCCGAATTTTGTGCCCACCCTGCCGCGAGTGACGCGCTTTGCCGCGTTGTCGACTGCCGAGCAGATGGCCTTGGCCGAGGCGGATCGCCGCTATGCGCGCCTTGTCTGCCGCTGCGAGTGGGTCACGGAAGGCGAGGTCGCCGCGGCGATTGAACAGGGCGCGCGTACGCTGGACGGGATCAAGTTTCGGACCCGGGCCGGCATGGGGCGGTGCCAGGGCGGCTTCTGCACCAGTCGCTGTATGCGGCTGCTGGCCGCAGCCCAAGGCGTGCCGCTCACAGCGGTGACCAAGAAGGGTGGCGATTCCTGGATCGTGCGGGCGAGGGAGGAGATCCAAGCGTGATTACGCACCAGCCGCAGCATCTGCATCAGAACTATGATGTCATCATTGTGGGCGGTGGGCCGGCCGGTCTGGGCGCAGCCCTCGCCGCCCAGCAAGCTGGAGCGGAACGGGTTCTCATTGTCGATCGCGAGGTCGAAGCCGGCGGTATCTTGCTCCAATGCATTCATACGGGTTTTGGCCTGCATCATTTTGGCCAGGAACTGACCGGTCCCGAATATGCACAGCGCGTGCTGGAAGCGGTGCTCGAACAGCAGATCGATGTGCTTACCGATGCGTACGTGCTCGATATCGACAGCGGGGCGAATGGTGCCGGTGCGAAGCGTGTCAAGCTGATGGCAGCGACGCTAGGCGTGCGCGTGGTGGAATGCCGGGCCGCGGTGCTGGCCATGGGCGCACGCGAGCGCACCAGAGGCGCGATCCGCATTCCCGGCGCGCGGCCGGCAGGGGTCCTGACCGCCGGCTTGGCCCAGCGCTTCGTCAACGTTATGGGCTATCTGCCAGGGCGGCGAGCCGTCATTCTCGGTTCGGGCGATATCGGCCTGATCATGGCGCGGCGGCTGACGCTGGAAGGAGTCGAGGTACTCGGGGTCTACGAGATCCTGCCTCACGCCAACGGCCTCAACCGCAACATTGTCCAGTGTCTGCAGGACTTCGACATCCCCCTTTATTTGCGCCATACCGTGGCTGAGATTCATGGTCATGAGCGGGTGGAGGCGGTCACGATCGCGCCCGTCGATGACGCGCTCACGCCCGACCTGGGTCGTGCGCAGACCATTGCCTGCGATACGCTGCTGCTCTCCGTGGGGCTGATTCCCGACAATGAGCTGGCCCATCAACTGCGCCTGCGCCTGGATCCGGTGACCCAAGGCCCTGTAGTCACCAGCCGTATGGAGACGTCGGTCAATGGTATTTTCGCATGCGGTAACGTGGTCCATATTCATGACCTGGTGGATTTTGTGAGCCAGGAAGCTGCCTTAGCTGGGGAGAATGCGGGGGCGTTTGCTGTGGGCCGCGCCGCACCGCCGGACAACGTACGTCTATTGCCAGGCGATAATGTCGCATATTGTGTGCCCCAGACCATTGCCACCGAGCGCGAGCACACCGTTTATTTACGCGTGCGCAAGCCGCTGGAGGCATGCGTCATTCACCTGAGTACGCCGGGAGGTGAAGTCGCTTTCACGAAGAAGTTGCGCTATGTCTTTCCGGGCGAAATGGTGAATCTCACCTTGCGACCGCGTTTTCTAGCCGATTTTCACGGCGATGCGCTCAAGGTCGACATTCGGCCGCGCTGAGACATCACCCCGCGCGGCGCTGCGGCGCCCGCTTTGTGCTTGCAGGAGACAGACTATGGAAACCGCAACCTATCTCTGCATTGGCTGCCCGTTGGGCTGCCGTCTGGAGGTAGATGAAGATGAGGGCGGGCAAATTGTCGAAGTCCGCGGCTTTGGCTGTAAACGGGGCAAAGAGTATGCCGTGCAAGAACATCGCGACCCTCGCAGGATGGTGACGACCACGGTTGCCATCGAGGGTGCGCGTGCCGCCCGTCTGCCGGTCCGGAGCAGCCAGGCTGTGCCCAAGGGGCAAGTGGTGGCTGTCTGTGAAGCCTTGCGCCAGGCAAGCGTTGCCGCTCCCGTGCGGATGGGCGATGTGATCGTCAACGATATCTTGGCGAGCGGCGTTGACATCGTAGCCACCCGTAGCATGGCGCGAATTTGAAATGTCTTGACGTTCTTTGGGTAATGGTATACGCTTGGTTCAGTTTCTTGTGAATTTTCAGCAACCCGTTTCCCCCGTGTACAGGGCGCGATTTTTGAATCCGCGCCATGCTCGGGCGGAGAAATCTGCCATCCGTATTGGTCGAAGATGATCTGCTGTAGTCGCTCCTCGCTTCCCCCACACCGCTACCTTGCCGAAACCAAAACGGTTCTCTTTATCCAATGAGACAGATCGTTTGAACTGCCCGCCCGCCATGCAGGTAAAATTTCATCACACGAGGAGGAGAAGCCCATGTCCCGCTTCCGTCATCCGATTGCTTGGGTTCCCTTACTGGGAATCGCCACGCTTCTGCTTGCCATGGGGCTGGCTCTGCTGCCGGCAACGCTGCACGCAGCCCCGTTTGACGAGCCGCCGACGCCGCCAGTCTATCCCGGTTTTGATCGGACACCGACCGGTACGGCAGCGTCGGTCGGTGTGATCAGTCCAGACGAGACGCTTTGCAAGGAGTGTGAGCCGGATCCAGAGGCTGTTGCCCCCGTTCACAGCGCCGCAACTGGGGGGCCGGATGAATTCGGCTACACGTTTATTGACAGCGATGAGCCCGGTGGCCCGGGCTACGAGTTCATCGATATCAGGACTACCGGCACACAAGTCTTTCTGTTTGACGACTCTTACACCGACGCCATTCCCCTTGGGTTTGAGTTCCCGTACTATGGTGAAGTGAGGGACGAGATTCACATCGGCAGCAATGGGCTCATCGGTTTTGCGCCTGATAGCCTCTGGTCGCTCTCCAATTCGTGTCCCATGCCTGAGGAATTCCCGCCCAATGAGATCATCGCCCTACAATGGGACGATCTATATCCCGAGGCGTCTGGACCGATTCTCTTCCAGACCTTTGCCGCGTTGTCCTTACGGCGGAAGCGAAGCCTGCTGGATCGTTCAGTACACCGATATGCTTCATTTTGCCTTCTTCCCGGTCGGGACGTTTCAGGCGATTCTCTTCGAGGGTGGGGACGTGCTACTGCAATATGCCGATCCCGGACTATTCGGTGGCGGTAGCGCAACCATGGGCATAGAAGATGGCACCGGAATGATCGGTCTGACCTATGCCTGCAATACGGAGAACGCGCTCGCTGCCGAACGGGCCGTGCTCTTCACACAAAAATCGCTCACCATGACCAAGCAGGTTAGCGAAACGGTGCCTGAACCGGGCACAGCCTTTTCGTATGCGATCAGAGTGCGGAACTCATTGGATGAGACCGTATCGGACCTGTTGCTGAGCGATGATCTGCCGCCCGATATCTTGCTCGTCGGACCGGTGACGGTGGAGCCTGCGCATGGCGAGGCGGATACCGCACAGGACGCGGCCGACTTGCCGAATTTGGTCGATGGTCTGACGTTAGCTGCCGGGGAGGAAGTCACCGTTACCGTTCCCGTGTCGTTGACGACAGGCAGCGTTGGACCGCGCCAAAATCAGGCGGCCCTTTTCGGCGATCAGCTGGATGAGATTCTGGTGGCTGCGACAACGATCAACGCGCTGCCCGATTGCGGCCAGATCGCCGACAACCCCATCCAGAACTGCAGCTTTGAGCAGGGCGATCTGAGCGGTTGGGTTGTAAGCGACATCGCAGAGCCGCTGCTGCCACTACAGGTGGCCGTCGCAGGCGTCGACGTGCGTTACGGCCTCTTCACCAGCGACCCGCCACGGGGAGACTTCGCCCTTGTCAATGGCTTCGACGGTGAAGGACCGGGCGTCATTGAAGTCGCTCAGGACGTCGCCTTGCCCGCCGACGCCACGGGCCTGGCCTTCCTCTATCGCATTGGCTACGATCTCGAAACCTACTTCGCGAACGAGCCGCGTACGTTCTCAGTCGTCATTCAGCCAGAGGGAGGTGGCGCCTACCCGCTGGATGAGACGCTGATCTACACCGCCATGCCGCGCCAGGCGTTGGCCGATTCAGGCGATCAGTACGGGCAGGTGGATCTCAGCCGCTTTGCCGGCACTGCCGTGCGTATCGTCTTCCGTTGGAGCGTGCCCGAAGCATACAGCGGTCCAGCCACGGCCCAACTCGACAATGTCTTTCTGCTTCAGGCGGGGGCGCCGCAATTTGTAAACAAGCCCATCACCCTGGCCCGGGAAGATGAATTGTACAGAGCTGAAGCCGTCGTCACCACCTTTGATCCCGGTGACCCGGCTAAACTGACGGCATTGGATCTGCCGGCCTGGATGTCATTCACCGACCAGCTCGATGGTACGGCCGTAATTTCCGGCACGCCCGCAGCTAGCGATGTCGGCGATCACCCGCTCACGATCGAGGCGGTCAGCGCCCGCGGCCGTGCTGTGCAGGAAGCAACCGTGACCGTGATTGGGCAGAACGACGCCCCGCTCTTTGTTCAGGTCCCGTTCGAGTTTGCTGTGCCTGAACAGCTTTATACATCAACCGCAGTTGTAGAAGATGAAGAAGGGGACACAGTTAGCATCCAGATCATCGAACTGCCGGCGTGGCTCGACGCAACGCCGGACGGAAACAACGTCCTGTTCTCAGGCACGCCCGGCGTCGAGGAGATTGGTCCTCATCCCATCGTGATGGAGGTGAGTGACGGCAGCGCAAGCACGCAGGCAACGTTTGCCGTCAACGTCGGTCTTCCCGGCTACCTGCCCATGATCGAGCAGGCGGCCAGCGAGTAGCGCCGAGCCCCTACATGCGCGGCAGGGTGATGCCGGTCTGGGCCTGGTACTTGCCCTGACGGTCGGCGTAGCTAATTTCTGGCTCATCGCCCTCGAAAAAGAGCACCTGGGCAATGCCTTCGTTGGCATAAATCTTGGCCGGCAGCGGCGTTGTGTTAGAAATCTCGATGGTGACGTGGCCTTCCCACTCTGGTTCAAAAGGCGTCACGTTGACGATGATGCCGCAGCGGGCATAGGTGCTCTTGCCCAGGCAGATGGTCAGAATGTTGCGGGGAATGCGGAAGTATTCAACCGTGCGCGCCAGGGCGAAGCTGTTGGGTGGAATAATGCAGACATCACCCCGGTACGGCACCATGGCGCCGGCGTCGATCGCCTTGGGATCGACGACCGTCAGTTGACCCGTCGCCGGCGTGAAGATACGGAATTCGTCGGCTACGCGGATATCGTAGCCAAAGCTGCTCAGGCCATAGGAAATTGACCCGTCGCGCACCTGATGGTCGACAAAGGGCTCGATCATGGCGGCTTCTTGGGCTTTGCGACGGATCCAGTGGTCAGGCTTGATAGACATGGGGCGACTCCCTCGTGACTTGGGGTTTGATTGCTGCATGGCATTGTAGCCCAGCGGGCCTAACCCGGTAAACCGGCGGGATGGCGGACGGCAATTCAAAGTTCATGCCGGGACAGGACCGCGGATTTTGCAGATTGAGCGAATGGTAGCGGATCAAGATGGGAAGATCTGCGTCGATGCGCCCGATCCGCACCATCCGCGGTCCTTCAATTAATGCTAACGTAAACGGTTAATGCTAACGTAAACGGTCGCATCAGGTAGAAGATCACCAAGACATGACCATGACGTGACCTCCGGCACTGGTTGGTATGACCCGTTCACAGCTATTGTGTGACCAGGCATGATCAAACCGATGACTGCGGAGGCAATGAAGATGACGACTCAATTAGAAAGACGCTACGCCTATCTTTGGCTTTTGATTGGCGCCCTGCTCGGCTTTGTGACGCAGCCGGCGCTGTTGGCGGCGTTGGCCGCCTGGATTGCGCCCATCTTTTCGTTGCGCTTCGTGCGCATGACCCGCTGGTGGGTCGGCTACCCGCTGCTGGTGCTGGTGGCATCGGTTGTCGCCGCCGTGGTCTGGTACGGCAAGCAGCCGCTGCCCCTGCCGGTTCACATTGTCATGATGACAACTGCCTCGGCTGTCGGCGCGTTGCCCTATCTGTTCGACAGGCTGCTCGTCCCACGCCTGCGTAACCAGGCAGGCGAAATCCGCTTTGTCTCAACGCTCTTATTCCCCTGCGCCGTGACTGCACTGGAGTTCCTCTCCCTGAGCGCCAATCCCATGGGCACCTTTGGTGCGCAGGCGTACAGCCAGTTTGGCCTGGCGCCCATCATGCAGCTGAGCGCCGTCACCGGCCTTTGGGGCATCACCTTTCTCATTGCCTGGCTGGCCTCCGTGGTGAACTGGGCGTGGGCAAGCAACTTTCAATGGGCGCGTGTGGGCAAGGGGCTGGCGGTGTACGCGGCCGTCCTGCTCGCTGTAGTCGCCTATGGCGTCATCCGCTTGGCCGCAGCGCCGGACCAGGCAGACCGAACAGTCGATATAGCATCCTTCACCGCAGCTGAGTTTGACCCCGCCACGCTCTTCCCGCTGCTGGAGCAGGATCAAACGGCCTTTCGCGCCGAGACTCAAGCCATCCATACAGCGTATCTTGCCCAGAGTCAGGCCGCAGCCCAGAGCGGCGCTGAGCTGATTCTTTGGCCAGAGGGCGCGGGCGTCGGTGTGGCCGAAGACGTAGCAGCCTTAGTTGCGCAGGGACAGGCGCTCGCACGCACAGAAGGACTCTATCTGGCCATGCCCACGTTTACGCTCTATCCCGGCGAAACGCGCCCCGCGGAAAATCGTCTGCTCATTGCCGACCCCCGCGGCGAAATCGTCCTCAACCACGTGAAGTATGGCGGCAACCAGTTCGAAGGGACGCTAGCGGGCAATGGGCAGTTGCAGACCGTCGAAACACCCTTTGGCACGCTCTCTGGCGTCATCTGCTGGGACATGGACTTCCCGGCCGTCATCCGCCAAGCCGGTCAGCAAGGCGTGGACATTCTGCTGGCTCCCTCGCGAGACTGGGCGGAAATCGATCCGCTGCATGGCGAAATGGCCGTCTTCCGGGGTGTGGAGAACGGTCTGACCGTCGTGCGCCAGGCGGATGGAGGGCTGTCGCTTGTGGCCGATCCATTCGGGCGGGTAATCGATAGCTACAGCCATTTCGCTTCGGATGACTGGTCGCTGCGCGTGCAAGCGCCCGCCGACGGTGTAGCCACCATCTACAGCCGTAGTGGGGACTGGGTGGGATGGCTTGCTGCGATTGGCTTTATTCTTCTGGCCGGCTGGGCGCTGATTGCCGGCCGGCGGCGCCCTGTGACGGCTGCAAGCAGAGATGGCGCGGCGGCGCCGGCTTAAGCATCAACCGGCAACAATTCCAGCGTACATTGTAGCCCGAGTCTGTTCTTGCAGACTCGGGCTACGGCTTTCCGTCCGCTGCTGAGCTCTATTTCGAAAATAAAAACATATTTATTTGACAAAATTGATTTAAGCGGATAGACTCACTTTAGGTTTGTCGTGAGAGCGATCCATCTGGGAGCGAGCTGCATGGCTTTGAAGCGTTTTGAACCGAATTCGGATGATCCAGTCTGGCGCATTGTCGACTATCTGCAGCGACGCCAAAGCGCGACCATCAAGGAATTAGAAGAACTGCTTGGCGTTACCACCACGGCTGTGCGCCAGCACCTGACCACCCTGCAGGGCGAGGGCTATGTCGAGCGGCGACGCCAGAGCGGTGGCGTTGGACGTCCCCACCACGTCTATTCCATCACGTCTAAGGCGGAAGAGCTCTTTGCTTGTCACTGTGATGATCTTGCCCTGACGCTGTTGGAAGAAGTGATGGCGCTCGAAGGACCTGATCAAACGGCCATTTTGCTGGATCGCGTCGGCGCGCGCCTGGCCGGTCGTTATGATTCGGTGGTCCAGGCAACCGCGCTGCGTGAACGTGTAGAAGAGATGGCCGCTGCGCTAGAGAATAAAGGCGTTCTGACAGATGTCGTGATCGGTCAGAATGAAGAGATCATGCTGCAGACCCATAATTGCCCATACCATGAGCTGGCGCAGGGGCACCGTGAGATCTGTGAGATGGATGAGCAGATCATGCGCCGGGTGTTGGGTCCGGACGTTCACCTGAGCGCGTGTATGATGGATGGGGCCGGCTGCTGTACGTTTACGGTCTCTACCGTAATGACGAAGGCCGAGGGCTAGGCCCTTCACCAGGTAGGCCTGACCGCATCTGTACGGTGGACTACTCGGTTCTTGCGAGTGTTATCGGTTGTCAAATTACAGAACAAAAGTTAGACAACTGCAATAATCGACGATACAGTTACTCTTTGAATGAATCAATTACAAACAGGAGTTTTGATTAGCCATGAGCGTATTGGAAATCCAAAATCTTCATGCAGGCGTAGAAGATACAGAAATCTTGAAGGGCGTCGACCTGACGCTCAACAGCGGCGAAATTCATGCCCTGATGGGCCCCAATGGTTCGGGCAAGTCAACCCTGGGCTATGTCATTGCCGGACATCCCCACTACGAAGTCTATGAAGGCGATATCCTGTTGGACGGCGAGAGCATTCTGGAGATGGACGCCGACGAGCGCACCAAAGCCGGTATATTTCTGGCCTTCCAGTATCCCGTTGCCGTGCCCGGCGTGAGCGTGGCCAACTTCCTGCGCACTGCAGTCTCCAACGTGCGCGGCTATACCGACCAGGCAAACGGCTCCGAGAGCAGTGGCGTCATCGGCAGCAACCTCATGCCTATGCGAGAGTTCCGGCGCGAGCTGAATGACAAGATGAAGGAATATAATGTCGACCCGAGCTTTGCCCGCCGCTATCTGAATGACGGCTTCTCGGGCGGCGAAAAGAAGCGCACCGAAGTGCTGCAGATGGCTATGCTCGAACCCAAATTTGCCATTCTGGATGAATCGGACTCGGGCCTGGACATCGACGCGTTGCGCGTCGTTTCTGACGGCATCAACAAACTGTCCACGCCGGATCGCGGTTTCCTGTTGATTACGCATTACCAGCGTATTCTCAACTACGTCACGCCTGACTACGTCAGCATTTTCTACAATGGCCGGGTAGTCGAGACCGGCGGCCCCGAGATCGCAGCAATGCTGGAAGAAAAGGGCTACGGCTGGGTCGAAAGCGAGTTTAAGGACGAAGAGGCCGTTACGGCGTAGCGGGCAGTTAGGGCAAGAGAAATTAGCAACCCATGAGCTGATTTGCGGATTCAGGTGCGTGGGGCGACACAAACGCGTTGCGCCCATCGAATGCTGCATATGGTAACGGAGATTTAAATGGCTACTCAAGCTGATCGTGAACAGATTTCAGGCGTCAAGGAAGACTATCAGTACGGCTTCCACGACACGTACGACGCTTATTACACGGCGGACAAGGGCGTCAATCATGCAATCATCGACGAAATGTCCGACCAGAAAAACGAGCCGGACTGGATGCGCGAATTTCGCCATCAGGCTCTGGATATTTTCCTGTCCAAGCCCATGCCGACCTGGGGCGCAGACCTGAGCGGTATCGACTATGACGATATCATCTACTACCTGCGTCCGACCGAAAAGCAGGGCAAGACATGGGATGACGTGCCGGAGAACATCAAGAACACCTTTGAGCGCCTGGGCATCCCTGAGGCAGAGCGCAAGTTCCTGGCCGGCGTTGGCGCCCAATATGATTCCGAGGTCGTCTATCACAGCCTGCGTGAAGAGTGGGAAAAGCTGGGCGTGATCTTTCTGGACACCGACACGGGGCTGCGCGAGCACGAAGATCTCTTCCGCGAATACTTCGGTACGGTTATCCCCGCAGCCGACAACAAATTTGCGGCGCTAAATAGCGCGGTGTGGAGCGGCGGCAGCTTTGTCTACGTGCCTGCCGGCGTCCATGTGGACATTCCGCTCCAGGCCTACTTCCGCATCAACGCGGAAAACATGGGCCAGTTTGAGCGCACCTTGATGATCATTGAGGAAGGGGCCAGCGTTCACTATGTAGAGGGATGTACGGCACCGGTCTACAGCACCAACAGCCTCCATAGCGCAGTGGTCGAGATCATCGTCAAGAAGGGTGCGCGCTGTCGCTACACCACGATTCAGAATTGGAGCACTGACGTTTACAATCTGGTGACCAAGCGCTCCATCGCCGAAGAAGGCGCCACCATGGAGTGGGTCGACGGCAACCTGGGCTCCAAGGTGACCATGAAGTATCCGGCCGTCTACATGCTTGGGCCCAAGGCTCACGGCGAGATTCTTTCGATTGCCTTCGCCGGCCATGGTCAGCACCAGGACGCGGGCGGCAAGGTCGTGCATGGCGCTCCCTACACCAGCTCGAAGATTGTCTCCAAGTCAATCAGCAAGGATGGCGGGCGCTCCAGCTACCGCGGCCTGCTCAAGGTTGCCAAGGGCGCCCACCATTCCAAGAGCAATGTCGTTTGCGATGCGCTCCTGTTGGATGAAGAGAGTCGCTCGGATACGTATCCCTATATCGAAATCGAAGAAGATGACGTCAGCATCGGTCACGAGGCTTCGGTCTCCAAGATCGGTGAAGAGCAGCTCTTCTATCTGATGAGTCGCGGGATCAGCGAAGACGAAGCCGCAGCCATGATCGTTGGCGGCTTTATCGAACCCCTGGTCAAGGAATTGCCCATGGAATACGCCGTCGAAATGAACCGTCTCATCCAGCTTCAGATGGAAGGCAGTATCGGCTAGAACAAATGCCGAGTGCGGAATGCGGAGTGCGGAATTAGTCTATGCGCACTCCGCATTCCCCGCTTCGCGTTCCGCATTCGCAGTTAATTTGGGAGGCTTGGAAGTGACTGTAGCTCTTAAGCATGAATTATTAGAATCCGTTCGCGGATTTAGTGAGGAGACGGTGCGGTCGGCATCGGCGGCACGAAATGAGCCGGCTTGGATGCTCGAATTCCGTCTGCAGGCGTGGCGCACCTTTGAAGAGATGGCGTGGCCGCAGCCGACCGACGAGTCGTGGCGGCGTACCCGCTTGACCGGCTTTGATCTGGAAAACTATCAACCGTTTGCACTGCCTGCGGGGGAGAGCGATCGGGATGCGCTCAGCGCAGCGTTGAAGGTCGAACTAGACGAGATGGAGAGCGCTGCCAGCCTGATCTTCCGCGACGGCGGTGTGATTTACCGTGACAGCCATGAGGACTTGGCAAGTAAAGGCGTGATCTTTACCGATCTTCAGACCGCGGTACAGGAGTATCCAGAGCTGGTAGAGCGTTACTTCATGACTGAAGTGGTGAAACCCGATCATAATAAATTCACGGCGCTGCATGCGGCGCTGTGGGACACGGGCGCTTTCGTCTATGTGCCCAAGAACACGCAGGTCGATCTGCCCTTGCAGATTATTCTGCAACAGGAAACCAGCGGCGTGGCCGGCTACCACCACACGCTCGTCGTCGTGGAAGAGGGGGCCAACGTCACGGTCGTCGACGATCTCATCGGCGGCCAGGACGGTATGCAAAGCGCGGTGGTGGAACTTAAGCAGGGCGACAATAGCGTGCTACGCTATATGAACCTGCAGGATTTTGACCATTCTCTCTGGAATTTCCTCACCGGACGCGTTGCCATGGCGAGCAATGCCGACCTCCGTTGGATCCAGGTGAGTTGGGGATCCAAGGTGACCAAGGCCTTCTTGGATATCGATCTGATCGGGGAGGGCAGCCACGCCGAACTGTTGGGCATCTACTTCCCAACCGGCCGCCAGCATATCGATCACGAAACGCTGCAGATTCATCGGGCCGCGCACTGCTTCAGTGACCTGCTCTTCAACGGCGCGTTGAAGGACAAGGCCCACAACGTCTACATGGGCATCATCAAGGTGTACAAGGGGGCACAGCAGACCGACGCCTTCCAGCGCAACGGCAACCTGATCCTCGATGGAACCGCCCGAGCTGATAGCATTCCCGGCCTGGAAATCGAAGCGGACGATGTGCGCTGCACGCATGCCGCCACGGCGGCCCAGGTGGAAGATGAGTATGTCTTCTACCTCATGGCCCGCGGTCTCAGCCGTCCCCAGGCCGAGCACATGATTGTACAGGGTTTCTTCCAGGCTGTGCTCGATCGTGTGCCGGTAGAGAGTGTGGTTCACAAGCTGGAACGCGTGATCGAACGCAAGATCGGCGGCTAGTCGCCCAGATAATTTTGTGTACGGGGCGGGCCGGAAATAGCGAGCTGAAATACGCATTGTCTTCCAGAAGTCTGACCTTTCTATGGGGTCAGACTTCTGAGTCAAGCGGACTTTGATCCATTTAACGAAGGGGGCGAGAACGATGAGTATTGCAGAGAAAGGGTATGTCAATTCAGACGTACTGGTGAGCACCGACTGGGTTGCTGAACACCTGGACGACCCTGCCATTCGTTTGGTGGAGAGCAACGAAGATGTCTTGCTGTATGACATGGAGCATATTCCCGGCGCGGTCAAGATTGACTGGCATATTGACCTCAACGATCCGCTCGTACGCGACTACATCGACCAGGCCGGCTTCGAGCAACTCATGCGTCGAAACGGCATCGGGCCCGAGACAACCGTGGTCTTCTACGGGGATAAGAATAACTGGTGGGCGACCTACGCCTTCTGGGTCTTCCAGCTCTTTGGTCACACGAATGCTAAGGTAATGGATGGCGGCCGAGCCAAGTGGATGGCTGAGGGCAGAGAGGTAACGCGTGAGGTACCCAGCTATCCGGCAACCGATTACGAGGCCGCGCCGCGCAACGACGCCCCCATTCGCGCCTTCCGCGATGAAGTGCTGCGCCACGTGGAGGCGGGCAAACCGCTTGTCGATGTGCGTAGCCCGGCTGAATACAATGGCGAACTGCTACATATGGCCGATTATCCCCAAGAAGGTGCTCTGCGTGGCGGTCACATTCCTGGCGCAAGTAGTGTTCCCTGGGCACGGGCTGCAAACGAGGACGGCACTTTCAAGAGCGCAGATGAATTGCGCGCCATCTATGAGGAAGAGCAGGGGTTGGGTAAAGATGACGAAGTAGTGGCCTATTGCCGCATCGGCGAACGGAGCAGCCACACCTGGTTTGTGCTCACCTATCTGCTTGGCTACAACACCGTGCGCAACTACGACGGTTCGTGGACCGAGTGGGGAAATTCGGTCGGATTGCCGATAGAGCGCTAAAATAGAGCGTGGAGGCTGTGCCATACTGGATGCCTGCCTCCACGTTGCAACACCCTGGACAGTGGGAGCATTTCATGACCCTAGCCACGACGGCTGAGCGCGTCGCCGAGATTCGTCGAGATTTCCCGGCGCTGGCGCGCAAAATTGGCGAGTACGATCTGGTCTATCTCGACAACGGTGCGACCAGCCAGAAACCTGAGTCCGTCCTGCGGGCGATGGATGTGTACTACCGCCGTCACAATGCCAACGTGCATCGGGGCGCGCATACGCTCAGCGAGGAGGCGACGAGCCTCTACGAACAGGCGCGTCTGCGTATTGCCCGCTTTATCAACGCGCCCAGCGACAAAGAGGTCATCTATACTTCCGGCACCACAGCGGGCATCAATCTAATCGCCAATGCGTGGGGCCGAGCCAATTTAGGACCGGGCGATGAGGTCCTGATCACAGAAATGGAGCATCACTCCAACATCGTGCCGTGGCATATATTGCGCGAGCAGCTTGGATTCACGTTGCGCTACGTGCCGGTTACGGACCACGGGCTGCTCGACATGGACGCGGTAGACACATTGCTGACCGAGCGTACCAAGCTTTTCAGCTTCATCCATGTCAGCAACGTGGTGGGGACGGTCAATCCTGCGGCGGAGTTGATCGCCAAAGCACATGCCGTGGGCGCCCTGGTACTTGTCGACGGCGCGCAGAGCGTTCCCCACATGCCTGTTGATGTTCAGGCACTTGATGCCGATTTCCTAGTCTTCAGCGGTCACAAGATGTGCGGTCCCACCGGGATCGGCGTGCTCTACGGTAAGCGCGCCCTGCTGGAGGAGATGCCGCCTTTCTTGGGCGGTGGCGAAATGATCCGTGAAGTGCGCATGGAGGGCAGCAGTTGGACCGGACTGCCCCATAAGTTTGAGGCGGGCACGCCGCCCATCGCTGAAGCCGTTGGCCTTGGCGCTGCTGTCGATTATCTGGACGGAATCGGCATGGAGTGGGTTCATGCCCACGAGCGTGAATTGGTCACTTATGCCTACGAACAGTTGGGCCACGTGGAAGGGTTGCGCATCGTCGGGCCGGGTCCGGAAGTGCGGGGGGGCTTGGTCGCGTTCACCCTGCAAGACGTGCATCCCCATGACCTGTCGGCCGTGCTCGACCAGTCGGGCATTGCGATCCGCGCCGGCCATCATTGCGCCCAGCCGCTGCATGACCGCTACGATATTTCCAGCAGCGCCCGAGCCAGCATGTACCTGTATAATACGCCAGAGGAGATCGACAAGCTTTGCGTGGCGCTGGAGAAAGCACAGGCCATCTTTGCGTTTTAGGCCGTCTTTTTTAACCGCCCGCAGGGGCTTGATCGCAGGGACTTATGGCCAGCGCCGACGACCGCATCATCGATCACTATAAGCATCCCCGCCGCAAGGGGACGTTGGCAACACCGACCGTGCGCAAGCGTGACGTCAACCCTTTTTGCGGCGATGAGGTGACGATCGAACTGCTGATCGAAGACGATCAAATTGTGGACGCTGCATTTGATGGCCGGGGCTGTTCGCTTAGTTTAGCAACGGCCAGCATCTTGCTCGACGAAATCGTCGGCAAGCCCGCGGCAGAAGTGAGCGCGTGGGGTCAAAAAGAACTGCTGGATTTACTTGAGATCGAGATCGGGCCGGTGCGCCAAAAATGCGCGCTACTGCCCTTAAATGTGCTTCATGCCTGTTTGGGTGAAGGCGAATCAACGACCAACAAAGAGGATGAACCGAATGAGTGACTTTATCCGAGTCGCCGCGCTGGACGAGATCCCGACCAACGGCAGCAAGCTGGTGGAAGTGGACGACGTGCGCGTGGCGCTCTTCAACCTGGATGGTGAACTGTATGCCATTGAGGACGTCTGCACCCATGACGGCGGCCCCCTGGTCGAAGGGGAAATCTTGGCCGGTTGCCAGGTCGAGTGTCCCCGCCATGGCGCCCGCTTTGACATTCGCACAGGCGCCGCCCTGAGCTTCCCGGCCTTTACCGCCACCAACACCTATGAAGTGCGCGTTGAGGGCAACGACGTATTGATTGAGTCGCCCATTTAGCGTAAGGAATGACGCCGTCTACGCCAGCCAATATGCGTGATGACGGTGTTCAATCGCTGCTTGAATAAGGAGAATGAACCCATGAGCATGCCCACACCTGAAGAAATCCGTTCCGTGATTCAGGCCAAAGTCAAAGATCCCGAGCTGATGATGAACATCGTCGATTTGGGCTTGATCTATGACATCGAAATTTCCGAAAGCCAGACGGCTGAGATCACCATGACGCTGACGAGCCCCGGTTGTCCGGCTGGCCCGGAGATCATCTCCAATGTGCAGCGCGAGACTCACACCGCTTACCCCGATCT
Organism: uncultured Chloroflexia bacterium; assembly: GCA_963749845.1. Lineage (GTDB taxonomy): Bacteria > Chloroflexota > Anaerolineae > Caldilineales > Caldilineaceae > JAGRCP01. The sequence goes on from CAVVOJ010000001.1 coordinate 783,210, forward strand.
GGATGAGGTCAACATCCATTTGACCTGGACACCCTTCTGGAATCCAGACATGATGTCTGATGATGCCAAGGATGAACTCGGGATTTTTTAGGGGCAAGTCGTTGTTTGCATAGATCCGAAGTCTGACTTCTTCAAGAGGTCAGACTTCTTTGATTTCGGCCCCCTGCAACGTTGCGGGAGATTGTGAAACGCGCAGGCTGGCCGGCCGCGGCGTGAGCAGCCACGCAATCGCGATACCCCACGCGAAATTTGATGAAGCGGTTTCGATGCCATGGGCCAGGCGGACTATATCCGGCATGAAGGCGTTGGGCAGCAGGTGCTGTGCGTTCATGAGCACGGCAAAGAGCAGTCCCAAAACCAGCCCGCTGCGCGGAAAGCCGTCACGCGTCATCCACACGACGGGCAGCCCAAGCCCAATCCACAACAGCCCTCGCACGATCTGGGTAAACCAAAGCCCGTCAGTCAGAAATGGCCGGAGTGAAGCCATGAATGAGCGGCTGGCAGTCGACCCCGTATAGAGTTCGCGAACATCAGCAAATTGCCAGGCGATGAAGTGCCCGGCGAGCAGATAGAGGGCCGGGTAGATCACGATCGCCAGCAGCGCCACCCGCCAGACGTAATCGAGTGTCCCACGCGCCTCGAATGAGGCCGGTTCTGCCGGTCCGCGCATCTTCCCCATCAACCAGACCGTCAGTGGGGCCACGCCCAGCGCAATGATCAGCCCGCCGAAGACAATCGCGTAGATAAATTCCAAGGAGAGACCGAGCGCCTGATTGAAGAGAAGCGTCTCGATTTGCGACATGAAGAATTGGACGCCGAAGATCTCGGCCGCCAGGGTGGCTGTAAGCGGAACGCCGCGCCAGCGCGAATTGGCCACTGCAAACATGATCACCGCGCTGTTGAGCGCCGACGCAGCAAACATCAGCCCCAGTACCGAGCCGTCTGATGCGCTGCTGCCCGGCGCCTCGGCTCCAAAAATCGTTATGCCCAAGGTGATACCCGATATCCACAGCACAGCATAGGTAAAGGTGATCAGGAGAAAAATGCCGATTTGTTTGACGATCGTCATGGTTCGTGCCTCTGGCTGGAGTGGAAATGACCAAGGGGGAGTTTCCATGGAGTATAGCAGCACATTGTTGTCACCGGATCTTCTTGGTGTTGTCGCTACTGCCATCGCATGCCGACTGAATCGAACAGTTTCACGTTGCCCAGCACTTGTGCTTTTTTAAGGCCAGGTTTGGTTTGCTTGCCTCCGGTCGTAGCGCTGCCACGCTGGATGGGCTAAACTGGCAGGACAACTCCTCGCCATATCGAATGAACGGGGCCGCAATGTCCGTTGATGAACAGATTCTGCAAACGTATGCCTGTGAAGTCCGGCATGAGCTGTTGCACAACATCCTGCCCTTCACCGCCAATCACGACGATCTATATGGCTGACTCTTACGGCCACGATTTGGAGGGGAGCTGGCTCCTGGTAGAAGCTGCCAATCAGTTGGGCAACGCCGAGCTTACAGCCGAAGTATGCTCGGTGGCGCTGGCTATGGCTCAGGCCGTCTACGCGGAAGGGCGCAACCCTGACGGAAGCGTACGCAACGACAGCACGGGGCCAGCCGCCATTTGGTGGGGCCAGGCCGAGGGCATGGTGGGCTTCTTCAATGCCTATCAGCTTAGCGGCGACGCGCACTTTCTCGATGCCTCGCTGGCCTGCTGGCGCTACGTGCAGGCGCAGCTGATCGACCGGACGCAAGGCGACTGGCTTTGGGGACGGGATGGAGCCGGCGCGCCGCTGCCCGAAATGAAGGCCGGACTGTGGAAGACGCCCTATCACAACGCCCGGGCCTGTCTGGAGATTATGCGGCGGGTCGAGGAGATCCTTGCCTGAATACGGCTTCTGCCATGCTTCCTGCGTACCGGCACGAATCCTGCCCGGCGCGACCGGGCAGGATTCGTGCCGATCCTTCGATCTATATTGGTGTGGCGGTAAATGTGTCGGTTGGCCCATCTGCGTGTATACTAGCCGTCTGAAACTCTTCAAAATGACCTCGTGTAAGCTTCACAAACGCTCTATCATGCTCGATTCTCTTGATCTGTACTTGGCTCAATGCATGTTCTGATACGGACAAATATGATGCGATTTCTTTCGAATAGCCTCGGCATCCGCGCGTGGATGCTTCCTTTGGTTCTGGTTGCCGCAATCGGCCTGGCCGCTCTCCCGATGAACTCGCTTTCCACTGCAAGTGCCCAAACTAACGGCCTAACGCTCGACAACTGGCAGCGTCACGTCATCGATGATGCCCGCCCTTCGCGCGCCGTGTTGATCGACGGTGGCGATCTCAACGGTGACGGTTGGCCCGATATTGCCACAGGCGATTCCTGGTACGTGAACCCGCAGAGCGCAGGCGGCAGCTGGGCGCGGCGTGCGTTCGGGGCGCCGCTCAACAATATGGCGGCGCTTTACGACTTCAACAATGACTCCAAGCTGGACGTGCTGGGCAACCAGGGGGACGGCGACGAGACCAATCCGGCATTCGTCTGGGCCAAAAATGACGGTAGTGGGAACTTCACCCTGTATGAAAACATCGCAGCGACCCAGGGCAACTTTCTCCAGGGCGTCGCCGTCGATCGCTTTCGGACCGGCTCCCCTGTGCAAGTCGCCGTCTCCTGGCAAGATTGGAATGCGGGGACGCAATTGCTGACCGTGCCGGCCGATCCCATTAATGATGATTGGACCTGGGAAGTTGCGTCCACCACGGCTTTTGGCGAAGATTTAAGCAGTGGTGATATTGATGGCAACGGCGTGGTTGACCTCATGCTTGGCACCGCGTGGCTGCGCAACGATGGCACGGCGTGGCGTAGCCATACGGTCAGCGATCCGCTACCCGGCGGCCCGGACCGCAACGAGCTGGTCGACATCAATCAAGATGGCCGTTTGGATGCCGTGGTTGGTTCATCCCAAGAGGGAGAAAATGGGAGACTGGTCTGGTATGAGCAGCCGGCAACGGCCACCGAGCGCTGGACCGTTCACTCCATTTCGGACTCGGTCATTGGCGGCGGGATGAGCCTGGATGCCGCAGACATGGATCAAGACGGTGATATCGACATTATTTTGGGGGAACACCATCTGGACCCGGCCGAACAGGCGACGCTCCGGCTGATCATCTTTGAAAACCTTGACGGCAAAGGCGCGGGATGGGCGCCCCACATCGTGCACGTTGGTGATGAGCACCACGACGGCACGCGGGTGATCGACATTGATCTCGACGGCGATCTGGACATTCTCTCGATTGGGTGGAGCCACAGCCGCGTGCTCCTCTATGAGAACAAGGCGATCGATGCCCAGAATCCGGTCCAGCCGGAATGGACGCACTTGTCCAGTGACTTCGGTGATCTACCTGTCCCCAGCGGCTCAGTCGACCAGACTGCGGGGCTTGTGCTGGATGTGGATAAGGATGGAATCAAGGATTTTGTAGTCGGCAGCCGCGGCGACCCTGGCGATTCAATCGTCTGGTATCGACGTAGTGGCGCAGGATGGAGTCGATATGTGATTGAGGATGCGGTGATCCCCATTGAGGCCGGGGGCGCCGTCTTCGATGTCGACGGCGATGGCGATCTGGATCTCACCTTTGGCGGCGACTACACGTCGAATGGCATATGGTGGTGGGAGAATCCCTACCCTACCTACAACCCGGTCACCTCTTGGACGAAGCATACGATCAAAGCGAGTGGCGTCAACATGCACCACGATATGATCTATGGTGACTTTGACGACAATGGCCGGGCGGAGTTGGTCTTTTGGAACCAGCGCGCCCGCCAGCTCATCCTGGCTGAGATCCCCGACAATCCACGCAGCGCCGGTGCATGGACGTTAACCCCGATCTATGCCTACACCGGTGAGGATCATGAAGGTCTGGCGGTGGCCGATGTTGATCTCGATGGTGTCTCGGACATCGTGGGTGGCGGTCGTTGGTTCAAGCACCTCAGCGGCAACAACTACTCGGTAAATCTGATCGATGATGCCAAACGCTTCAGTCGCACGGCAGTCGGCCAGCTGATTCCCGGCGGCCGCGTAGAGGTTGTCCTCTCGCCGGCTGAAACCATTGGCGCGCTCAAATGGTATCAGTGGAACGGTAGCGCCTGGGTGGGGACAGATCTGCTCGGGGTCAATGTCGAACGCACCCACAGCCTTGAGATCGTCGATATCAATCGCGATGGACATCTCGACATTTTTGCGGCCGAAATGCGCCTCGATGGCGGAAACGACGACGCTAAAATGTGGTTCTTCTATGGCGACGGCGCGGGCAACTTCAGCTCCGATGTCGTCGCGAGCGGGATCGGCAATCATGAGTCGCGCGTTGCCGACCTGGATGGGGATGGCGATCTCGACATCTTTGGCAAACCCTTCAACTGGGATACGCCGCGCGTTGACGTCTGGCTCAACACCACCGGCCCTTTGCCTGTCGACCGCTGGCGCCGACACGTGATCGATTCAGCGCGGCCCTGGCGTGCCATCTTCATCGAACCGGGTGACGTGGACGGCGATAAACGGCCGGATATCATTGCCGGGGCCTGGTGGTATCGCAATCCCGGTCGCCCCGACGGGACCTGGGTGCGCAACGTCATCGGTGAGCCGCTCAACAACATGGCGGCCGTCTACGACTTCGACAATGACGGTGCGCTCGACATCGTCGGCACCGGCGGCAAGGGGCCCGAAACCAATAATGCGTTTGTCTGGGCCCGCAATGATGGCGCCGGCACCTTTACGCTATATGAAAATATCGATAACGGCGATGGTTCGTTCCTACAAGGTACGACCGTCAATCGTTTTGCCCAGGGCGGTCCGCTGGAAGTGATCCTCTCCTGGCAGAATGGCGCAACCGGCACGCAATCCCTTACGGTGCCAAACGATCCCACGACCGAGCAGTGGACTTGGCGGCAAATCTCGCCAGTTTCCCAGGGCGAAGGTCTGGATTCAGACGATATGGATCGGGATGGCGACCAGGATATCATTCAGGGGACGAAGTGGCTGCGCAATGACCCAAGCGGGTGGACGTCTTTCACGCTTCACAACCCGGCGACAGGAGATCCGGACCGCGTCCATCTGGTCGATATGGATCAGGATGGTGATCTGGACGCGGTGGTGGGTTATGGGCATGACCCCAACGGTAAATTGGCTTGGTACGAGCGTCCCCCAGAAATTACCGATTTGTGGACCGAGCATCTGATTGCCAATTTGGTCAATCCGCAGAGCGTGGATGTGGCGGACCTCGACCGCGACGGCGATCTCGACATCGTCGTCGGCGAGCACAATCTGAACTCACCGGCGGATTCTCGCCTCTTCATTTATGAGAATGTGGACGGCCGCGGTGCCTCGTGGACGGAACACATGATCCAAGAGGGCGATGAGCATCACGACGGCACGCAACTGGTCGACATCGATGCCGATGGCGATCTGGATATCATCTCCACCGGCTGGGTGCAGAACCTCGTGCTCGTCTATGAAAATTTGGCGATCGGCGGTGGCAACGTCAACTTGCCGCCTACTGCGGAGGCCGGCGACGATCAGGAGATCGTTGATCAAGACGGCAACGAGGAAGAAGTTGTGCAGTTGGATGGATCGGCCAGCACGGATGATGGCCAGATTACGTCCTATTCCTGGCGCACTGGCGGCGTGGAAATCGCCACCGGCCCCACGCCCCAGGTGACGCTGCCCGTCGGCAAACATGAGGTCACCCTGCAGGTGACCGATGACGGGGAAACTTCTGCGGTTGATAGCGTCATCATTGCAATTCGCGCGCGCACGCCAACGATCACTGTTGAGCCAGTCGACGCAGTTGTCTTGCAAGGGCTGGCCGCGCGCTTTGCCGTCGAGGCGACCGGCGCCGGCCCGCTGGTTTATCAGTGGCAGCGGAATGGCGGTGACATTGCAGGGGCAAATGGGGCCGAGTATGAGGTGCCGGCCGCTGATGTGGCGGACGCGGGCGATAGCTATCAGGTTGTCGTCTCCAATGCCTTTGGCGCCGTCACGAGCAAAGCAGCCCTGCTGCGGGTGCTTGAATCTCGCTCCGACGACTTCAACGGTTGTGGCCTCAATCAGTCGCTCTGGACCGTCACTGATCCCCAGGCGGACGGCCCTGGCGCGTCGACTCTCACCGTGGATGGCCGCCAGCTCATTCTCTCCGTACCAGGCGGCATCAATCATGACGTCTGGACCGACGGAATCGAAGCGCCCTACCTTACCGTCCCCATGGATGACGGCAATCTTCAACTGGAGGCGAAATTTGAGTCGCCCGTCCTCTTCCGCTATCAATTTCAGGGCATTCTCGTCCTGGAAGACGAAGAGAACTTTGTGCGCTTCAACGTGCAGCATGACGGCAATGGCGTGCGGCTGCTGGGTCTCAAATTTGTCGACGGCACGCCGACAATCGAGTTTAACAGCGTAGTTCCGTCTGGCGCAGCCCCGTTCTACCTACGCATCACGCGTACGGGATCGACCTGGCAGGCTGGCTATTCTTATGATGACGAAAATTGGGTAGAGGGTGGCCAGTTCAGCTTTACGCATGACTTGTCTGTACGGCGAGCGGGGCTCTTTGCCGGCAACGTAGGCGCGGGCGAGCCGGCGCCTGCCTTTACCATGCTGGCCGATTATTTCATCGATACGGCCAGCCCCCTTGACGGCGAAGACGATCAGGTCCTGTCGCCTGAAGAACTGAATGTTGCGGCAATACCGGCCCGGGGGGGGATCGTTTCGGTTGCCCCGATTGGCGGGAGCGGCTGCAGCGAGACGTTGCTCCTGACCGCCATCCCGGCGCCGGGCTGGAGTTTTGACCGCTGGGTGGGCGGCTCAATTGACGGTCAGCAGAACCCGGTGGAGGGTGAGTTCTTACTCCAAGACCGGATCGAGGCCCGCTTTGTGGAGATCGAGCGCTTCCCGCTGGTAACGACCATCATCTCTAACGGAAAGGGGACTGGCGGCATGGTGGTGCGTGATCCGGATCAATCGGACTACCTCCTCGGCGAAGTAGTGCGTCTGGAAGCCATCCCTGCGCCCGGTTGGACGTTTGACGGCTGGAGCGAAGAGCTGGCCGGCACAGAACCGGTGCAACAGGTGACGATGGCGAATCCGACCCAGGTTACGGCGACCTTTACCCAGCAGCGCTATGCGCTTCAAACGGAGACGGCAGGGCAAGGGAGTGGCGTCATCGTGGCCACCCCTGTTGGGGAGACTTATGCGCCCGGCACGAAGGTCGAGCTGGAAGCCATTGCTGCGGCCGGATCGTACTTCATAAATTGGGGCGGGGATGTGAGCGGCGAGTCCCCGGTGATCGAGCTGACCATCGATCAACCCACGACGGCGGTGGCGAAATTTGGCCTGGATGCCTACATTCTCACAACCAGCATTGATGGTGCGGGCATGATTGCGCGCACGCCCGAGCGCGACGACTTCCAACCCGGAGAGGCAGTCACGCTGACCGCCGTGCCGGACGAAGGGTGGGTGTTCGTGGGCTGGACGGGTGATGTCTCCGGAACCGAGAATCCGCTCACAATTCCCATGAACCGGAACGTTACAGTGCGTGCGATTTTCAGTGAATCCTTTGATGCTACCATCTTCTTGCCCGTGATTGAGAAGTAAGCACTGGGTGTAAGGGCACAGTCGAAACTGGCCATGTCAATCTTCCCTCTGAGTGAGGGGGGAAGATTGACATGGCCAGTTTTCGTGTGGACGTCTGTGCTCAGCGCACTGAAGGTTGTGACATCTGTGACGCAGACGTATGTGACACAGACGGATCCCAAACGCAGAAGCGGCGGTGTCAAAGAAGTGCCGGTTGACCATTGCAAATTGGGATAAACATAAAGCGTAACTATTCCTATGCCCCGGCGTCTATAAAAGTACGAAGTTTTCCGTTTGCGGTCTGGCCCTGCCCAGCGTAGTCACGAAAGCACCCGTCCATGTCCACCTCACATCGCCGCTATCATCGCACTATGCGGGCCATGCTTGGCGCCGTTTTTGTCCTGCTGACTGCTGCCTTTTTGCTGCATGACCAGCTGACATTCACGGCGTTCGGCCAGTCCGTGCCTGAGGGCACGGTTCCGCTGCCGCCGCCCATCGTCATCAGCGAGTTCATGGCGGACAATGAGCGCACCCTGCAAGACGGAGATGGCGATTATCCCGACTGGCTCGAGCTCTTCAACGCGGGCGACGCTTCCATCAATCTGGAAGGCTGGACGTTGACCGATAAGCCGCATGAGTTGAACCGTTGGCCACTGCCGGCGATTACGATTCCAGCCAAGAGCTACTGGATCGTCTTTGCGTCAGACAAGGATCGACGCGACCCGATGGGCGAACTGCACACTAATTTCCGTCTGAGTGCAGGCGGTGAGTTCCTGGCCATTGTTAGCCCAAGCGGCCAGATTACGTCGGCCTACTCTCCGGCTTACCCTGCGCAATTCCCCGACACATCCTACGGTCGTGACGGCGCCGGCAATGAACGCTATTTCCGCGTTCCCACACCGGGGAGCGACAACAATGTCGCCGAGAACTTGGGGCCGCTGATCCTGGGCGTGAACCACAGTCCAGCGCAGCTTAATCCAGGGGAGTCGTTGCGCGTCTCGGCCAGCGTTGCGCCCGCTCAAAACGATGTGGTGGCCGTGAACCTGGTCTTCCGCATAGATTTTGGACCAGAGGTTTCGATTCCTATGACGCCGGGACCTCAGCTGGATGATGGCGCCCGCAGCTATCATGCTGAGATCTCTACGGCGTTTTACGAACCGGGCTCGCTGGTTCGTTATTACGTCCGTGCACTTGACTCCGCAGACTATGTCGCACGTTGGCCCATTTTCTCTTCGCCTGCCACATCGCCCCAGTATCAGGGCACGCTCGTGCGCAACCCAGACGTCGCTTCCAGCCTGCCAATTTTTCATTGGTTCATGCAGGATATCGGCGGCGCCAGTACCGACGGTGGCGGGCGCGCGGCGGTCTTCTACGATGGCGTACTCTACGACAACGTCTTTGTGCGCCTGCGGGGCGACACGACGACCGATCAGCCCAAGAAGAGCTTCAAATTTGTCTTCAACGACGGCTACCACCTGCGTCTCACCCCCGATGGCTACATGGTCGATGAAATCAACGTCAACTCCAACGTGCGCGACTACAGCCATCTGCACCAGACGCTCGCTTGGGAGGCCTTCCGCGATGCCGGCACGCCTTACTCCATTGCCTTCCCAACCCGCGTCGAGCGCAATGGCGCCTTCTACGGCATTTACACCTTGGTTGAACAGCCCGAGTCTCAATACTTCGAGCGCCAAGGGTTAGACTGGCAGGGCGCACTCTATAAGGTGAATCGCAATGATCTGGCCAGTCACACGGAAGGCGTAGAAAAGAAGACGCGCAAAGATGAGGATTTCAGCGACCTCCAGGCTCTCGTCGATGGCATTCATCAGAATGAAGGCGCCCGCACCCGCTATCTCTACGACAACGTCAATTTGCCCGCGGTCCTGAATTTCTTGGCCGTCAGCGCGGTAATCCACGACTGGGACTTCCTGAGCAAGAATCACTATTTGTATCGCGACACGCGTGGCACTGGTGAATGGATGTTCCTGCCCTGGGACAAGGACTTGACCTTTAGTCGACCGGCGTCGGACGATCTCAACAGTCATCCGCTCCACGGCACGGAGGCCCATCCTGCCGTCTATGTCGAGTTTGATATCAGCAGTTGGAATCATCTCATCGATGCGCTGCTGACGACGCCTTCCGTTCGCGAGATGTATCTGCGCCGGCTGCGTAGCGTAATGGACCAGTTGCTGCAGGAGCCGGGCATGCCCTACGAGCAGCGCTATTTCGAGACGCGTGTAGACGTCCTGGCCCAGCAGTTGGCGAGTAATGCGGCAGTTGAAGCCACAACTTGGTCGCCGCCTGAGCAATTCAACACGGCCATTGCCGAATTGAAGGAAGGCGGCATTGCGGCGCGCCGTCAGCATCTCTACGTGACCCACGGCCCTGACTCGCCCGACGGGATCATCCCTGCAGCGCAACCGCTCCATCCACGCATTCACTTTGGCGATGCAGGCGCCGCGACGGTGACTGCAGATGCCGACATTGAGTATTTTGTACTGGTCAACGACAATGACTTTGCCGTTGATATCTCCGGCTGGCGCATCGAAGGTGATGTCACCTATACCTTCCAGCCCGGTGTAGTCATCCCTGCCGACGGTAAGCTCCACGTGGCCAAGGATGTGCGCTCCTTCCGCAACCGCGATGAGGCGCCAAGAGGCAATCAGGGGCTCTTTGTCCAGGGCGGTTATGACGGCAGCATTTCAGGTCACCTCGGTGACCTGCGTCTGCTGGACAAGACCGATACCGTGATTGATCGCGTCTTCCTTGGCTTCATCCCCCGCTCGGAAATCTACTTGCCCTTGGTAAAATCGCAACTGGAATCGAACGGGGATCTGCCAGAGTAGACAAATCTTTACGGATTTCCATATGCTATCCGCCACGCGGCCATTCTTATCGGTATCCCTGTGCTATAATTCGGCGTCATGAATGATGCTGCTACCACGACCCGTTCCCGGGCCATCTGGTTCGGGCTATTCCTTGTCCTGATCGCGGCCGCCGCGCTGCGATTGTGGCGGATCGATTCGTTGCCGCCCGGTTTTCATTTCGATGAATCCTTCGAGGGCCTGGAAGCCTGGCGCATCCTGACCGATCCAACCTATCGCCCGATTTTTCTCACCGGTAACTTTGGCGTGCCGCCTGCCAACGCCTACGCCAACGCCGTGACGTTTTGGTTCTTCGAACGCTTTGGTCCCGGCGCCGGCCCCACGGCCATGCGCACCACCGCCGCCGTCTTCGGTGTGCTGGGCATTGCCGCGCTCTTCGCCTTGACCGACGAACTACGCCGGCTCGACCCAAAACGCCTGGCCGGACTCTTCCCGCTGTTGGCGGCAGCCATACTGGCGATGATGCGCTGGCATCTTCACTTCAGCCGCATGGGCATTGAGCCGATTATCGTGCCGCTGCTCTGGGCCGGATCCACCTGGCTATTTCTGCGTGGCTGGCGAACGGACTCTGGCCTGAGCTATGCTGCCAGCGGCGCGCTCTTGGCCGCCAGCATGTATACCTACCAGGCAGCATGGATTATTCCCTTTCTGCTGATACCGGTTGTGGGCGTGCTCTGGCTACATGGTCGTCAATTGACAATTGACGATGATCAATCGTCAATTGAGAACCCCTCGCGTCACCTTTCGGGCGTCGTGCTGACCGCATTGGTTGCGTTTCTGCTCTTTTTGCCGCTGGGCTTCTTTTTTGTCGATCACCCTGCACTGCTGCTGGAACGGCCGGCGCAGGTCGTGATCGTGGGCGAGACGGGCAGCCCGGCCGATGCAGGCATCTTGGCCAATGTCGAGGCGACAGCCAAGATGTTCGGCCCCTTTGGCCAGCCGGGTGATCTGGACCCGCGGCGCAACCTGCCTGGCGAGCCTGCGTTGAATCTGTGGCTCGCCTTGCCCTTCTACGCCGGCCTGCTACTGGCGCTCTGGCGCGTGCGCAACCCGGCTTATTCCATTCTACTCATCGGCCTCGTGGGCCTGCTTCTGCCCGGCATCTTTAGCGAATACGCACCCCATTTTCATCGGATTCTGGGCGCGGCCGCGCCGACGGCTGCGCTGGCTGCGCTTGGGCTCAACGAAGTGTGGCGGATCGGTGCGACGCGTGCCGACTGGCTGCGCGATTGGTCACGCACCAGCGCCGCTGCGCTCATTGTGCTCTTGTTGACGCTGGGCGCAGCCGGCGGCGTCTACGATTATTTCGTGCGTTGGGCCGCGCTGCCCGATCTTTTCTACGCCTTTGACGAAGGGTTCTGGGAATTGGGCCAGGCGACGGCCGTGCTGCCGCCCGAGGAGCGCGTCTTTGCCACGCCCCGGGGCAGCGAGCACGCCACGCTGGCCTTTGCCTGGCGCGAGCGCCTAGCCGCGTCGACGGAGCCAGTTGCATTCGATGGCCGCCACCTCTTCCCGATGGCGGCTGAGCCGCCCGCTCTTTCCGAGCATTACGCGGTCATCGAGCATGAGGACTTCCGCACGCGCCTGCTCCTGCCCGAGGTGCTGCCGGATGCGGCGATCACCTGGGCCGTGGCTGACGATCAAGGCGAGACCTATGCCCAGATCTACACGCGTCCGGCTGACTCCGTATCGGCCCGACCGCCGTTTGTGGCGCGTGACGCCGCGATCGGCGACGGCATTCGTCTGGAGGGCTATGACGCGCAGCCGGCGCAGGTGCGCCCCGGCGACGCGCTCTACGTGCAGCTGCACTGGCTTACGGATGGCGCGCCCAGCGCAGATTGGACGGTCTTCACGCACCTGGTGGATCCGGCCACGGGCGCGGTGGTCGCCGGAAAGGACGCGCCGCCGGGAAACGGCAGCTTACCGACCACACGTTGGCAAACCGGCTGGCGTATTTTGGATGAGTACCAGATTGACCTGCCGGCCGATCTGGCGCCGGGCGATTATCTGCTGCGCTTTGGGCTCTACCAGGCGGATGGGGAGCAGATGCCGCCGGAGGGCATGGACCTGGGGACAGTAACGCTCGAACCATGAGCGAATCGTACGGTGCGCTGCTGCCGGCGCTCTTCGACGGTGCGGCAACGTTTGGCTGGCGTGGGGGCATGAACGCGGTTACCCGGACGCTTTTGGGTGATTGCGATGGTCCAACGCTGGAGCTGGGCTGCGGACGCGGGGATCTGTTGGCCGCGCTGGCCGCGGACGGCGCCAACGGGCCATTGGTAGGGATTGAACTGCATCCGGAGGCGTTTGCTTCGTCTCAGCCTGCCGACGTTCTTTTTGTCCGCAGCGATGCGCATCGTCTGCCCTGCGCCTCGGCGTCCGTTGCGACCGTTTTGGCCCTGGATTTGCTCGATCAGCGGGGGGTAGAACCTGCTGTCGTGTTGGGCGAGTGCCGGCGTGTGCTGCAGCCGGGCGGGCGACTGGTCGTGCGTGTCAGTGCCTATCCGTGGCTCTATGGTCCCCATGACGTGGCGTTCAACACGGCGCGGCGTTTTCGGCGTCGTGAATTGTCCGGTTTGCTCCATGAAGCGGGGTTGATGATCACGCGCATGACCTATGCCGATAGTCTGCTCATCGGACCGGTGACGGGGCTGCGCTTGCTGCAGCGTTGGAGGGTGGTCTCTTTCGACGCCAGTCTCTACTGCGCGCAATGGAGCAACGGTTTGATCGCACGTACGCTCAACCTCGAAGCCCGTTTCTTGGCGAGATGGAACCTGCCGAGCGGTCTGAGTCTGTTTGCCGTCGCGCAGCAGGTGGATGATTGAATAGGAGCGCTAAGGATTGAAGACTGGATTGTGAAGAGCGTGTGCTTTCTATGATTTCCCACAAGCAGAGACCGTTTGTCTGCACCGTCTTGCCCACCTACAACGAACGGGAGAACATTGAGCCCCTGATTCGCGGCGTCTTGGCCAGCGCGATTACGCCCCACATGGCGCTGGTGGTTGACGACGACTCGCCCGACGGCACATGGGCGGTCGTGGCGCGCCTGCAGGCGGAATTCGGCGACCAGGTTGCGCTCGTCCGGCGCACGGATGAAGCGGGCCTCACCTCGGCCATCCAACGCGGCATCGATGAGGCGTTCCAGACCTATGGCGCCGATATCGTCACGTGGATGGACTGCGATCTCTCCATGCCGCCGGAGGATATTCCCAAGCTTGTCCAGACGATCCTCGATGGGGCCGACGTGGCGGTGGGCTCGCGCTGGATTCCCGGCGGGGCCGATATAGCCCATGGGCCCATGGCCCGTTCTCTGAGCTGGCTGATCAACCGCTACGCCATTGCGCTGTTGGGTGATGAGGTCCACGACTACACAAGCGGCTTCATTGCCGGCCGTCGGGCGGTCTTCGAAGAGATTCGCCTGCGCGGCGATTATGGAGAGTACTGCATTGATCTGCTCGGGCGTGCGGTGCGGGCCGGCTTTGTCGTGCGCGAGGTGCCGTATGTCTGCTTGCCGCGCACGGCCGGCGACAGCAAGACGGGCGCCAATTTGGGCGACTACCTGAGCAAGGGGCGCAAGTATGTGAGCACGGCTTGGAACGTTCGTTTTGGCGAAGGCTAGCCGCGGGAGCGACAGGCTTTTGACATGAAAATTGTTTGTTCCAACCGACCATCGGGTAAAATGCCTCCTTGATGTGCTGATCTATTTCATAACGCGGACCCGTTCGCACGAGACGTGCTTACTGAGCGTTTTTTAATTCGTGCTTGCCGAGATATGCATTGTTCCCGGCGAGGCTCAGCTTTACGTTGTTAGCCTCTTTAAAACATTTTTCCGCACGGTGGCAAGGAAGAGTCGACATGCTTGAACCAGCCGAATTGACGCTTGAAGAGATGGGTGAACTGGGCGAGATTATTCCCGCTGCCGATCCTGAAGTGAAGGTGCGCTACAAGGCGATCCCCAGCTTCGACGAACGCACGCGCCGGGCCATTATCCCCGTCTGCGAGCCGACCATGGCCGGCAATGAACTTAAGTATGTCACCCAGGCCGTGGAGACGAATTGGATTTCGTCGGCCGGCAGCTTCATCCGCGATTTTGAGTCCCAATTTGCCGAAGTGTGCGGGACCAAGTATGGCATTGCCTGCGCGAATGGCACAGTCGCCATGCATCTGGCCATGGCAACCTTGGGCTTGGAGCCGGGAGATGAGGTCATCATTCCCACCTTCACCATGATCGCCACCATCAACGCCGTCACCTATTGCGGCGCAACACCGGTGCTGGTCGACCAGGAACTCGACTACTGGCAGATGGATGTGGAGCAGATTGCCGCCAAGATCACGCCCCGCACCAAAGCGATTGTCCCCGTGCACATCTACGGCCATCCCGTCGATATGGATCCGTTGATGGTCCTGGCTGAGGAACGCGGCATCGTGGTCATTGAGGATGCGGCGGAGGCCCACGGCGCCGAATACAAGGGACGGCGGGCCGGCGGGCTGGGCCATGCAGCCGGCTTCAGCTTCTATGGCAACAAGATCATTACCACGGGCGAGGGCGGCATGATCACTACCAACGACCGCGAGATCGCTCGCCTGGCCTGGAATCTGCGCGATCATGCCTTCAGCAGCGAGCGCCACTTCTGGCACAAGTATGTGGGCTTCAACTATCGCATGACCAATCTGCAGGCCGCGGTCGGCCTGGCCCAGGTGGAGCAGCTGGACCGCTTTGTCGACGCCCGCCGCGAGCATGCCTGCGACTATACCGGCCGCCTGGCCGATATCCCGGGCATTACCACCCCCAGCGAGGCTGAGTGGGCCAAGAACGTCTTCTGGATGTACGGCATTCTTGTCGATGCAGAAGCCTATGGCATGAACCGGGACGAGCTGCGCAAGGTCCTGGCGGAGAACGGGATTGAAACCCGTACCTTCTTTATTCCCATGCACTGCCAACCCGTCTACTGGCAAGCGTTCAAGGGGCAGCGCTATCCCATAGCCGAGCAGCTTTGTCGGGATGGTCTCTATCTGCCCTCAGCTTCTTCGCTGACGTTGGGCGAGATTGAGTACGTCACCGATGTTATTCGGGAAGCGTGCCCAAACCTGTAAATCGAGACCGCAGCCAAAAAATGCCGATCTAGGGCGTGGCCCGGGCGCGCAGGCGCTTGCGCGGTCGCAGCGGGCCGGTTCCCAGGACCAGCCAGACGCTCGTCAGAATGACCGCCAGCCCCACGAGCATGCCTGCGCTCAGCGGTTCGCCCAGCAGCAGCACACCCCAGAGGACGCTAAACATGGGGACAAGAAAGGTCACGCTGGCCGCCTGGGTGGCGCCGGCGCTGGCGATAAGCTCGAAGAAGAGCAGATAGGCAAAGGCCGTGCAGACCAGCGCCAGCGCCAACACGGCCAGGGCGATGGGAAGGGTCAGGGTCGCGTTTGGAAGCTGGAAGACGGCCAGCGGTACCAGCAGCAGCGTCGACCCCGTCAGCTGACCGATCGCCGTGTGCAGCGGCTGCACGCCGACAAAGCGATCGCGGGCGTAGACCGTGGCCACGCCGTAGGAGAAGGCAGCCAAGAGCGCAGCGCCGGCCGCCATCAGCGTCTGTGCGTTGAGAGGTAGAGGGCTCCAGCCGACCAGGATGGTCACGCCGGCGACGCCCAGCACGATGCCGATCAGCCTGCGCAGGCCAAAGGCTTCGCCGAGCCAGAGCGTGGCTACGATCGCGGTGAAGAATGGTGTCGTCGCGTTGAGGATAGCCGCCATGGACGCATTGAGATCAATGACGGCTACGCCAATCAGCGTGAAGGGAATTGCGTTGTTGAGTAATCCCAGCATGAGAAATTTGCGCCAGTGGGCGCGCCAATCAGGCAAATTGGCGATGGCCGCGCCATAGAGCCACAGAGCGATGGCCGCAAGGCTGACCCGTGCCGCCATCAGCACAGCCGGCCCCAGTGCCGGTGCAGCAAGGCGCATAAAGAGATAGGATGCGCCCCAAATCGCACCGAGTAAAAGCAAGAGGAAAGCGTCACGGTGTTTCATGGCAAAGCCCCCGGCCTCAGGCAGGTCTGTGATGGTGTCGGATATGGTGCGTAGTATAGCTCAGCACCAGAATTGGCCCCACCCGCTTCTTGCGCAAATGACGTCCCGTTGGGGATCTCTTTGCCTGCGCCCGACTTTGACGCCTTAAAAGACTTAGGGTATGCTCTTATCCATTGTTTGGTTCAAGTATCACGTTGGCATAGGCATCATGACTTTCTATCAGGCGAGGAGGATGTCCGCTGGGAGCGGACGCATGTCTGCATAAGCGACCATGCGAGGCGAATTACGCTTCGTCTGTCTGATCTGCCTGCCATCCGCTTCCACACGCCACCCGGGATTTTCACCCGCGTGGCGTTTTTTGTTGGTCAATCGATGTTGGACTGATGAGCGGACGACTGCAGAAACTCTAATCGGACGTTCAACCCGCTTTATCCGCCGCATCAGCGGCCCATCAGCAAGGAGCTTGGAACTCATGTCGAAACCGGATATCAAAAAATGTGTGCTCGCCTATTCGGGCGGGTTGGACACAAGCGTCATCGTGCCGTGGCTGAAGAATAATTACGGCTGTGAAGTGATCTGTTTCTGCGCCAACCTGGGGCAGACAGATGAATTGGATGGATTGGAGGAGAAAGCTATCGCGTCCGGGGCGAGCAAGTGCTATGTCGAGGATTTGCGCGCTCAATTCTTGACTGACTTTGTCTTCCCCACCATGCAGGCCGGCGCGATTTATGAACGCGAGTACCTGCTGGGTACATCTTTTGCCCGTCCCCTGATCGCAGAGCGCATGGTCGAGATTGCCGAGCTGGAGGGCGCGGATGCAGTCGCACATGGGGCCACGGGCAAAGGCAATGACCAGGTTCGCTTCGAATTGACCGTTATGGCCCTGAATCCCCGCCTGCACATCATTGCCCCTTGGCGCGAGTGGGATATCCGCGGCCGCAAGGATGCCCTGGACTACGCCGCCGAGCACAATGTGCCCGTGAAGGCGACCGAGGATCGCATCTATAGCCAGGATCGCAACCTCTGGCACTTGAGCAATGAGGGCGGGCCCCTGGAAGATCCGTGGAATGAGCCGCCCAAGGATATGTTTGAATGGACCGTTGATCCGGTCGATGCACCGGACGAACCGGAATATGTGGAGATCTACTTCCGTCACGGTATCCCCGAGCGCGTCAACGGCACGGCCCGGGGCCCTGTCGGCATCATGGATGAACTCAATGAGCTGGGTGTTAAGCATGGCTTGGGTCGGGTCGACATTGTGGAGAACCGTCTGGTCGGCATGAAGAGTCGCGGCGTCTACGAAACGCCTGGCGGAACGATTCTCTACAAGGGGCATGCTGCGCTGGAGCAGCTCTGTTTGGACAAGGCAACATTGCACTACAAGCAACAGATCGGGCTCAAATACGCCGAACTGGTCTACAACGGCCAGTGGTTCACGCCTCTACGCGAGGCGCTCGATGCATTTGTCCGGTCGACCGAGCGCAACCTAACCGGCGCCGTGCGTCTCAAACTCTACAAGGGCAACGTGATCCTGGCCGGGCGCAAGAGTCCGTTCAGCCTCTATCGAGAGGACTACGTCACCTTTGATGAGGACGATGTCTACAACCAAGCTGATGCAGAAGGCTTCATCAAACTCTTTGGCCTGCCCATGAAGGTCGAAGCCATGCTCAAGCTGGAAGGCGTGGGCGTCACCGATTACGAGACGCCGGACTTCAGTGATTTTAAGCGCGACTGAGCGAGGAGGAGGGAGTGGGGATGTAGGGTCTTGGGGAAATATCCGCCATGCGTTGTGGCTGTCCCTACAACCCTACAACCCCAAGACCCTAGGCCTTCCCGCCGCCACCCCAAAGGACTACCATGACCGACCTCAACTATGCCGTTCCCGGATTCGAAGCTGTGGGTGTTGCCGCGGGGATCAAATCGTCCGGCGCACTGGACTTGGCGCTGGTCACCAGTCGGACGCCCTGCCGTGCAGCCGCAGTCTTTACCCAGAATGCGTTTCCCGCAGCGCCGGTGCTGTATGACAAGCGGCTTCTCGCCTTCAACGCAGAGACGATCCATGGGGTGGTGATCAACTCGGGCTGCGCCAATGCCTGTACGGGCGTCGTCGGCGACGCCAACGCCAGGCTCATGGCCGAAGCGTTGGAACAAGGATTGGAGAGCGGCGACCAGACGGTCTTCGTGATGAGTACGGGCGTTATCGGCGTGCAATTGCCAATTGAAAAGTTAGCCAATGCCATCCCTCCGGCTGTCGATCAGCTACGCCCCAACGGGTGGCCCGATGCAGCCACAGCCATCATGACGACCGACACGCGGCCCAAGCTGGCCACGCGCCAGGTGGAGATC
Source organism: uncultured Chloroflexia bacterium (assembly GCA_963749845.1). GTDB lineage: Bacteria > Chloroflexota > Anaerolineae > Caldilineales > Caldilineaceae > JAGRCP01. Next base: position 802,072 of record CAVVOJ010000001.1, read on the forward strand.
AACGGCACCACCGTCACGCTCATCGGAATGGCCAAGGGCGCCGGCATGATCCATCCTGACCTGGCGACGATGCTGAGCGTGATCGCCACCGACGCTGTGGTTGCGTCGGCAACGCTGCAAGATGCACTGGCCGACGCCGTGCGTTACAGCTTCAACTGCATCAGCATCGATGGCGATACAAGCACAAATGACACGGTGTTGCTACTGGCCAACGGCGTGGCCGGCCATGGCGAAATCACCGGGCCGGGCGACGCCTATGCCGCGTTCGTCCATGCGTTGACCGAGCTGAGTACGGAACTGGCTCAGGCCATCGTGCGCGATGGCGAGGGCGCCACCAAATTCGTGGCGATTCACATTCATGGCGCCGAAGATGATGCTGCCGCGCACCGCGCAGCCAACACGATTGCTACGAGCCCATTAGTGAAGACAGCCTTCTTTGGCAGCGATGCCAATTGGGGGCGACTGCTGGCCGCAGTCGGGCGGGCCGGCATCCGCATCGTGCCGGATAGCTGCGATTTGTATGTGGACGGCGGTCCCGCTGCGGCCGAAAAGCTCGGCGAGCTTCAGCTTGTGGCTGCGGGCCAGCCGACCGACTATGCCGAAACCGATGCTGCCGCCCGCTTCGCCCAGCCGGAGATTGACGTGCGCATTGAATTGGGGCTCGGCGCGGGCTCCGCCACCGTTTGGACCAGCGACCTCAGCCACGATTATGTAACCATCAACGGCGACTACCGCACCTAGCGCAGGTCGGTCGACAATTGAATATTGCCAGTCGCCCAGTTGACAATTTTCAATTGTTTCTCTGCCTACTTGTGCTACAATAGCCTCCGAAGACCTGCCATTAATCCCACCTTGGTGCCCGATGATGCCCGCGGATTCTTTGCCCGATTCCATCACTCAGACTGTCGACCTCTTGGCCCGCTATGACCTGGCTGCGCCAGCGCTGCTCTTCGTGGCCAGCCATCGCCCGTTGGCCTTTGTGACCGGACAGATGCTCTATGGATTGGCCCCAATGGGGGCGCTGCTTGGCTTTGGCGGCTTGAGCGAATGGGCCGCACTGCTGAGTGAGCCCAGCGGCGCCGCGGCGCTCATGGAGGCACTGCACGATGCTGCCTGAATACACGCCGGCTGAACTGAGTACGCGCTGGCAGCGGGAGATCGGGCTACAGCTTGAGGCCGGTCAGAATTCTGCCTTTCATCTGGGCTATGACTTCCAACTTGTCGACCACGCCCAAGGCCTGTTGGCCCTGCGGATGCTGGCCGCTCAGCGTCTGGACTTGAGCCGGCCGTCCGTCATCGCCGGCGGGACGGGTCCGCTCTGGCTGGATCTGTTACTCGATCAGCCGGCCCCGCCGAACTCCTTGCTCACGCCGCCACTGCACGTGATCTATGGCGGCGCGGACATGGCAACGGTTCTGGCTTCACGCACGCTCTATGCCGACGGCAGTCGCTCTTTGCGCAAGGCTGCGTATCGTCAGCCGCCTGCCGGCCTGCCCAACGCCTTCGTCGATCAGCTTGCGCCGCGTGCCGCGCCCAGCCCGGCGACGGAATGGAACGCGTATCCGCTCTGGGAAATTGATCGTGCTCAGGTCGGTCGGAAATGGGCCATGCCTGAGGACGAGGATTGGTTGGCCTACGCCACGATCATGTTGGCCGTACTGTTGCTGCTCGCTGCCATCGTCCTCTCGGTGATGCCATGAGTGACAACGTCTTCCCGGGCTTGGCCCGCGGCGTCACGCTATTGGTCGTGGTTGTCAGCTTTGTCGTTATCGCGCTGGATCGCGCGCAGGTCTTCGGCGACAGCCTCCACGCCACCACGTCGCTGCTCTATAGCTGGACGGTCATTTTGGGCGCATTCGCACTGTTGCTGGGCGCTTTCAACGTCGCCTGGGTGCATCTGCGTCAAGTCCAGGACGGCCTCACTGGTTGGGGCAATAGCCTGGTCCTGCTGGCGGCGTTCTTCACCGTCTTTGTCGCCGGTCTTCTCAACCCGGCCGGCACCAGCAGCCCCATGGTCGAGTGGCTCTTCACGAATCTCATTGCGCCAGGTCAGGCAGCACTCTTTGCGGTCTTGGTCTTCTTTATGGCCGCAGCTGCCTATCGCATGTTGCGCGTCAGTGAACCGGGCGGCGTCTGGCTTCTAGCCGGTGCACTGCTGATGCTGGTTAGCCAGTTGCCTGCCGGCGCCGGGATCGTGCCGGACGCCATGGTCGACGCCACGGCCTGGCTGCTGGACGCGCCGGTCATGGCCGCTCTGCGTGGCGTGGTGCTGGGCATGAGCCTGGCAGCTGTGCTGGTTGGCCTACGTACCATCCTGGGGAGGAGCTAGCCGTGGCGACGCTGATCTGCCCCCATTGTGGCATGGCCAATCGGGCCGGCGCCAATTTCTGCAACAATTGCGGCACTGATTTGCGTGCCGAGGAAGCGCCCCTCCCCGCCAACGTGGAGCCCGCACCGGACCTCCCCGCGGAGGCAGAGGTCAAAAGCGTCAAGGTCGAGGTGACGATTTCGCGCGAGGACGAGGATGGCGGCGCAGATGATGAACGTGGACGGGCACCGGCCGAGGATGAGGCAGCTTCCGCAAGCGAGACGTGGTTGGCTGAACAACCCTGGCTTCAAACCGCAGATGACGTTCTCGAGCCGGTGGATGAGCCGATGCAACCGTCCAGCGGGCGGACGATTGCCGGTGTGCAGGGACTTCTCCCACTCCTCAACCTGAGCCGTCGCGCGCCGGATTCGCAAAGTGCATCAGCGGGTAGTACGGTCATGCCCGGCTTTGCGCTGAGCCCGGAGCAGGCAAGCGAGGTGCGTTTTCTCATGGGCGACACGCCCGCTCCCATGGCCGAAACGTTGACGCTGCCGGCGCCTCGCCAACGACCCAGCCTGCACATTCCATGGCTCTTCTGGCTCCTAGGGCTGGCCGTCGCACTGCCGGTCTTTCTCCTGCTGCGTGATCCTGGGGGGACACCGCGCCAGTGGCCTGGCGTACAGGAGGCATACAATTCAATCGCTGCACTGCCCCCCGACGCGGCAGTACTTGTCTCATGGGCCTATGATCCGGCTACGGCGGGTGAAATGGATCTGCTTGCCGTTCCGGTTGTACGTCAGTTGCTCGATCAGCAGGCCAACCTGACCGTTGTCAGCCTTCTGCCTGGCGGCCCGGCCACCGCACGGCGAGCCGTAGCCGATGCCCTCTTCTACGCGTCCGATGATGTGATGCTGGACACGACCGAGCGCTTTGCAATGGCCGATCAGAGGCTTGTCGAAAACCTCTTCTTGCCGGGGGGCGTGGCCGCACTGCCCCTCGTGGCGCAGGCGCCTGGTACAGCTTTCGGCAGCGAGGACGACTCCGTTACCGCCGAGCATCGCGCGGCGTTGGCGCAGACGCCGGCGTTGACCATTGTTTTTGCTGCCCGGGCTGAAGATGTCCAATCTTGGCTGGAGCAGGTGAAGCCGCTCAACGGTGCGCCCGTCGTTGCAATCACGAGTGCCGGTGCTGACCCGCTGCTGCGTCCCTATCTGGATAGCGGACAATTGGCGGGACTGGTGAGCGGTTTTGACGGCGCCTATGCCTATGAGCGGCTAACCGGTGAGTCCCGGTCGCTGGATGGCGAGGAGCAAGTGCGCGTCCGCCTCGCTGCGCAAAACTGGGGTCAGTTGGCGCTGCTGCTCATTCTTGTAGTGGGCAACCTGGCCGGCCTTTTCGGCCGCGGAAGACGAGCATAGACGATGGATGCTCTCTTTTCGCCCGAGCTGCTGGCCTCCGTGGGCTTATGGATGGGGCTTGTTATCTCGCTGCTGATGTTCAGCTTGGTGGTGGGCGACAACGGTCTGGCACGGTTTGCCCAGTATCTGCTGGTCGGGTCGGCGTTGGGCTATGCAGCGGTGTTGGCCTGGCAAGAAGTGCTGCGGCCGCGGCTCTTTGCGCCGCTTCAAAGCGCGCCGACTGATTGGCGCATCTGGTTGCCGCTGCTCTTGGGGATTCTGCTGCTGACCGCCGGCGCAGAACGAACCTTGCGCGGTCCGGCGGCGTCTGGCGCAGCCTGGCGTGGCGTATTGCATCTGCTCGGTGCGCTGCCCCTGGCGCTGTTTCTGGGCGTCACCGTCTCTTTGGGCGTAATCGGCGGCGTACAGGGGACCCTGTTGCCTCAATTTCTGCGTGCGGCGGAGAGTGGGCTGGCTTGGGGCGAATCGCTGGAAGTCCTGCTCACCGGTATGCTTGGCCTGCTCCTGACTACAGGCGTCATCATTCATCTGCGTGGCAGCGACGGTCTGATTGAAGCACAGCCCGGTCCGTTGCGGGCGCTCTTGCGCGGCTGGGCCTGGATCGGCAAGCGGGGACTCTGGCTCGCCACGGGTATGCTCTTCATTCGTCTCTTTACCGCACGCCTCAGCTTGCTGATTAGCGAGTTCGAGTTTCTGATCGTGCGTTTAGAACAGACCGCGCTCTGGCGTCTGGCTGAACAGATTTGGACCCAAATTGTAGAGATGGCGCAATGCCTACAGACGAGGCATGCAACGTCTCTACACGACTGGTATCGAATAAACCATGATTGAATCATTTGCCAGCACGATTAAACAGTCAGCAGCTCGGCCCAACACCGACGCGCCAGATGCGATGTTAGCGCTTGGCGTGGAGCGTCGTATCCTGCGCGCCTGTCTTTTGGAACCGATTGCCGGCAATCATCGTCTGGTCGGCTGGATCAGCGTCCAGCGTGATCCTGCCAGCGACTTGACCGAACAACTGGCAGTTGTCCTGCGCCGGCTGGGTCAACGGTTGGGACGGCCCCTCTGGGATGAACAGGCGTTTGCGCCCTTGATTGCGAGCAGCGACCCGCTGCGCCGGCCGCCGTTGGATAGAGTCCTGGCCACATCGACCCCGCGCGATCTCCTGCGCGTTTGGGTGGCCGGCTTGAGCCAGCAGGACAGCGTTGCTGTGGCCCGGGCGACCGTCTGCGCTGCGCCCGCGCGGGTTGTCGGCGAGACTGCGCTGAATGCCGCAATTGACGTTGTGGAGTTGGCCCACGCTTTCTCGGCCAACCGTCCCGATGTATTGGTCATCACCGGCGGTTACGATAACCTGGAACCCAACACGGATCGCCCGATTTACCAACTGACCCGCGTTCTGACCGACATGCTGCGCCGGCTGCCGCCCAGTGAACTACCGTTGGTGATCTATGCCGGCGAACGCTGGATGGCCCCGTATGCCGTCGATCTCTTACAGACGGTTGGCGATCGTCTGCAAGTGGAGGTTGTCGCTAATTTGCGTCCGTCTCCGACAATAGTGCAGAGCGCAATGCTCGCCGAGCTACTCACCCAGCAGCAATGGGATCTGGCCCAGCGCATGGCCGGCTTTGTACGTTTGGGTCGCTGGGTGACTGAACCGGCGCGCATTGTTAGCCTGGAGGCCAATTTTACTCAGGCCTTGCGCGCGTGGATGGAGGTCGAGGAATTGCCCGTCATCCACGGTCTCTACTTTGCCTCTAATTGGCGCCTTCACGTACTGGCCGAGCGCGAAACCCACAACGTGCGCATGCGCTATGTGGAAGATCCAATGCTTGCGCCCGAGCTGGCCGGCTGGCCGACGGTGAGCCTGGTGAGCGGACTGCCGCCCCACACCGCGTTTGCCTTGACCCCACGCTGGTGGGATCGCAGCGGCATGATGCCGGTCGTAGCTACAGTGGGCCAGGTCGCGCCCGATGCCATGATTCACGTACTGCGCCATGATCTCCTCGCCCATCCTGCTGGGGACGCCGGATTCACCAGCAGGTAACTGGCGGAATCTCGGCCCCAGCGCGTCTGCTTGGTAGAGGTCAGTTCGACCTTGTTTAGGCGCATAACTTTGCAATTGTCCCACTTTGGGGTTCAATTGGCTGCATGCAAGCAATGCGTCGTCTCATCAACCGCATCGATCCCTATTGGGTACTCCTGCTCCTCTTGAGCAGCTTTGTGCTGATTCCCCTCCTTGCGCCCGGCTACTTCTACGCCGCCCACGATGGCCGCCACAGCGTTTTCTACATTGCCATGTTTGACGCGTCATTGGTGGACGGCGCGCTATGGCCGCGCTGGGCCATGCACCACATCCAGGGCTACGGCTACCCGACCTTTGTGATTCAGGCCCCGCTTGGCTTCTACTTGGCCAACTTTTTTGTGCAACTGGGCGCAGGGTATACAACGGCCGCCAAACTGGCGTGGGCTGTCGCGTTCTATGCCAGCGCCTGGGGTATGTATGCGCTGATCAAGCATCTGCTACGCAAGGTCCCCGAACGCCTGACATCTGAGCGTGACGGCATTGACCCGATCCGCGCAGCCGCGCTGGGCGCAGGGCTGGTCTACGTCTATGCACCCTATCACCTTGTCGACATGTACGTGCGTGCGGCGCTGAATGACACACTCTTGTTGGCCTGGTTTCCCTGGGTGCTGCTTGCCTTTGACCGGCTCATCGGCGGCGGCACGGCGCCGGGCTGGACGCGTCGCCTCGGCACGGCCATGCTGGTACTGGCCGGCACGCTGCTCACCCATTCATTTGCCTTGATCTCGTTTGCCCCCTTGCTGGTGACGTTCGTTCTCTTCCGTTTGGGATTGGCCTGGTCTGAGGCGCGAGGGGCAGCGCCCGAGGTTCAGGATGCTAAGCCGGCCTGGCACAGCCTGGCGATGCGCACGCTGCTGGCCGGCGCCGCCGGAATCGGCGCCCTGCTGCTCACGTCGACCTTTCTGCTGCCGCTGTTGGCGGAAGGACAACATCTGCAACAGCAGGTCTACGTGACCGATACCTATGACTTTCGGAATCACTTTGTCTACTTTGGTCAGTTTTTGAGTCCGCTGTGGGGTTTCGGCTTCTCGGATGATCCAACCGGCGTCAACGACGGCATGAGTTTTCAGTTGGGCATGATGGCAGTGATCATGCTGATTGTCGCTCTCTATCTTCTGCTGGTTGCGCCGGCCGGACGCCTGCTGCGCCGCCCCCACATGGTCTACTTTGCCCTGGCTACGCTGGCGTTGCTCTTTCTCATGATGCCGGCGAGCGCGCCGCTCTGGGAGGCAATTGGCCCCCTGTCGATTATTCAGTTTCCCTGGCGTTTGCTGGCGTTGGCAATCCTCATGGCCGGTGCTCTGGCTGGACTCACCGTGGCCAATCTCCTGCTCGTCGCGCCCTTTCGCACGGAGGACTATGGTGGCGCTCTGGTGTTGGGTTTGCTGGTTGCGCTGGCCGGCTTTGGTTATGTCGGCGCTGACTTGCAGCCGGTTGAAGCGTGGCGGGAAGATGGGCGTGCAGTCTTTCGCTTCGAACAGGAACATCCCGACATGATCGCCTACACCGAGTGGGTGACGGAGCCCTTTGCGACGTCACCGATGACGCCCGACTATGCGTCAGATGCCTACAATGACAACCGGGGTCAGACCGACGCGCTGACCCGGCTGGCCGTCATCGAAGGCGCTGGAACCGTGCTGAGTCAGACCAGCGGCGGTTCCAGCGGCGGGGGGGTAGTTCGCATGGAGACACCCGGTGTTGTACGCATTCACCTCTTCTATTTTCCGGGCTGGCGGGTCACCCTTGACGGCGCGCCGGTCGAGCATCGCGTCTCGGATCCCAGCGGGACGCTCGAAATCGACGTGCCCGCGGGCGAGCACCGCATCGAGGCCCGCATGGGCGCAACGCCTGCCCGCATGACCGGGACGGCCATTTCGTGGATGATGGTGGCCGTGGCCGCCGGACTTGTGCTGTGGCCCGTGCGGCCCCGGACTACCCCTGCAGCGTGACAATCAAATAGCCGTTACGCAGCCACTTGCGTCTGGTGTTCACTGCAAAGCCGCGCTGGGCCAACTGTTCGGCCGCAGCCGTGAACCATTGACGCCGGCCCCAGGTCTGGTGGGCCGCAGTGGCGTCAAGCGCCTGGCGCCAGGCTTCCAGGAAGGCGTGGATCGGTTCGCCAGGGATGACGCGATGAATGTAATTCTTGGGCAAAACAGCCTGAAAGAGGGCGAGGTCGAGCGGCAGGCGAAAGTTGGTGCTAAAGACAAGCGCCTCGTGCTGCCAGGGCATGATATCGTCTGGCCCGCGACGCAACACATTCGCCACCCAGACTCGGCCCAGCGGATCCGATGTGCCCTCGATGAGCAGCCCGCCCGGCAGCACATACTGGCCCAGGCGCCACCAGGCGTCAACAACGTCGGCTTCGTCGTACTGGCGCAGGACGTTGAAGGCCCGAATGACGCGTACGCGTTCGGGGATGCCGTCGGACCACGCTGCGAGTGGTAGATTGAAGCCGCCAACGCGGAAGTGGGTGGCGTCGTTCTCGAAGGGACGCGCCGCCTCAACCCGGACAGGATCGATCTCTACACCGAGGACCGGCAGTTTTGGATGGAGGACGCGCAGCCGCGCCGCGCTCTCTAGCGTTGTGAAGGGTTCCGCGCCATAGCCCAGGTCGACAAAGTAGGCGCGCTCAAATGGCGACGTGGCGCGCCGCACCAACCCAGGATCATAGCGCAGCAGAAACGTATCGACCCGGCGCAAGCGATTGCGCACCGTCTTGCCCCGAGTCGGCTGACCTTCCGGTTTGCGCGGGACGAAGCCCGCATAGGCCGATCGTTTTGCATTACTCCTCATGATTCCGCATTATGGCGGAATGAAGAAAGTGACCCAAATTTGGCCGTGGCGTTGTGATAGCGTCCTTTGCTTGCCTTCCTATGATCCCCTATAATCGCGAGTAGCAGTCGGATTCACCCAACTTCGCAACGACATGGTCTATACGACCGGTGCCGGATGGGCCGGTCGAAGTATCGAAGGGTCGATGACTAAGCAAGCGACCCAGCCCGCTTCTCGGAGGAGAGACGATGGATACCCAGACGATTCTAGAAAAACAACGCCAGTATCTTTGGCCCAACCATATTCTCTATTACACAGAGCCGCTGCCCCTTGATCACGGCGAGGGGCTCTATGTCTGGGACACGGACGGCAATCAGTACCTCGACTTTTTTGGCGGCATTCTGACCACCAGCGTGGGGCACAACCACCCAAAAGTCGTGGAGGCAGCGCGCGAGCAGACAGGCAAGTTGATCCATTCCTCTACCCTCTATCCCAACGAGAATCATGTCAAGCTAGCCGAGAAGATCGCCGAGATCGCACCGGGTGACCTGAAAACCTCCTACTTTCACAATTCGGGCAGCGAGGCCAACGAGGCGGCGGTGCTGCTTGCTCAGCTCTATACCGGCAATCGCGAGATCGTTGCCCTGCGCCACGGCTACAGCGGCAAGACCCAGCTCGCCATGAGCCTGACTGCGCAGTCGACTTGGCGCATGGGGCCCACCTTCAGCCCGGACATCAAGCACGCCCACAATGCCTATTGCTACCGCTGCCCGCTCAAGCTTGAATACCCGAGCTGTGGCGTGGCTTGTGCCGAGGATGTGGAAGACGTCATCCAAACGCAGACCAGCGGCAAGATTGCGGCCATCCTCATGGAGCCGATCCAGGGCGTGGGGGGCTTTGTCACGCCGCCGCCTGAATACTTCGCGATCGCAGCTGAAATCGCCCGCGATCATGGCGGCCTGGTGATCATCGACGAGGTGCAGACCGGCTTTGGGCGCACGGGCGGCTACTGGTTCGGCATCCAGCACTGGGACGTCCAGCCCGACATCATGACCATGGCCAAGGGCATCGCCAATGGCTTCCCGCTCTCCAACTGCATCACGCGCAGCGAGATCGCCGAGGCAATGAAGGGGGCAGGCCTCACCATCAGCACCTTTGGCGGAAACCCGGTGTCCACTGCGGCGTCGCTGGCCACAATCGAAGTGATGGAGGACGAAGCACCGCCCAGCCGCAGTGCTGTGCTGGGGGATCGTCTACGCGCCGGGCTTGATCGTTTGTGGGAGACCTATCCGCTCATTGGCGAGGTGCGGGGCAAGGGGCTGATGCAGGGCGTAGAGATGGTGGCCGACCGCAAAACCAAGGAACCGACGCCGCAGGCGGTCAATCAGCTCTTTGAGGAGGCGCGCCAGCGCGGCTTGCTAATCGGCAAGGGCGGTCTCTATGGCAACGTATTGCGGATTGCACCAGCGCTCACCGTCACCGAAGAGCAGATTGACGAGGCGCTCATCATTCTCGACGCTGCCTTCGCTGCCGTGCACGAGACCATGGGCGTGAGCTAATACATAATGGCGTAAATACCACGGCGGAAATCCAGCCGTTCTATCACTGGCAGCAACTGAGGGTTCTTTTCCGCCGGGATTTACTAGCAGCAGCCCTGCCTCAACGCTGACTCTCGAGCCAGCGGCTATGCGCAGTCGCGATCACGCCTGCCGTGTCGGGATTCAAGTAGAAAGATTTTAGCTCGTCAGGCTGGGCCCAGGCGACTGCCTGCGCGTCGTCCTGGGCAATGGCCGTCCCGGAAACGTAGCGTGCCCAGTAGTCGAGCACGACGTAGTGATACTCAATGCGGCCATTGTTGTCATGCTGGATCGGCTCGAACGCAGCCACAAGATCGCAGACGTCGATTTCGATAGCACATTCTTCCCTGACCTCACGACATACGCCGTCAATCAGCCGTTCGCCCAAGTCGAGGAGGCCGCCGGGCAGACCCCACTGCCCGCGCGCGGCGCTCTACCCCGCTGCACAAGCAGCACCGCGCCGACGTCATTGAAGACTGCCGCAGCCACGCCGACCAACGGCGCCGGTGGATAACGGCGCGGTAGATTAACCGGTACTGTTGCGTGCGCCGTCTCATTCTCCTTCATCATAATTTCCTTCCGTAAAGGGTTTCTTGCCGCTTTTCGGCAGAGGATCATGGCCCGTAGAAGTTGACCTCGCCGATATTGCAACCCTCGTCTGAATGGAAAAAGGCCATAGGCGAGATGCGCATGCCATTCTGATCCACGATCCAGACCCACCAGTCGCCCACTCGCCCATTGACGATGTGGGTGTATGCTCCCGGCGGCGTCGGCCCGCTGATCGCCGGGGGCGTGACCGGGGCGCCATCCGCGTGCCAGCTAAAGACGACTCGGTAGCCGTCAGCTGGCTGGCCACTGCGATAGACCACGCCCACGATGCGTGTGGCATTTGTGTCGGCGCCGCAGCCAGCATACTCCGCCCGGTCGAAGACCAAGCCGGCGGCAGGTGTCACAGTCGGTGTCGCGGCCGGTGTTGGACTTGGTTCTGCGCTTTGCGTCGGTGTTGAGTTAGCCGTGGGCGAGGCAACCGGGCTTGGCGCTGCAATTGGCGTTGCCGTGGCTGCAACGGTCCAGCGCCAGGTAAGCCCGTAGCTGGTGTGATGGGCATGGTAGGGATCGTCGATCTCCCCCATGCCCATGCCGTGGACTGCGTCTGCCGGCGCACCGTCATCGGGTCGGGCGGCATAGGCAGGGGCGATGGAGAACATGGCGAAGGCAGCCGCGTACGCCTCGCCCGGCTTGGCTTCGGTAGCCAGCGACGTGCTCCCGTCCGGCCAACTGACGAGTAGCGGCAAGCCCGTGACGCGTTCCCCCTCCATGCTGCGCACGTCCATCAAGACATGATGGCGGCCGGCCGATTCGCTGCTGTCGTACCAGCGGGCGTTGATCAGCTGCCAATAACCTGCCCCTGGGGTAACGGTCGCTTCTACCAACCACGCGCCCCGCGCATCCAGACGTGGATCCCATTCAAGCGCTTGTGGCGCAGCAGGCGTCGCTGTCGCTGTTGTCGTTGGCGTGGGTTCTGACTGCCCGCCGGCATGCCGGTGTACGAGCGGCAGAAAGATCGTGCCGGCGCCTTCGCCTTCTGATTGGGCCTGCACGGCAAGCGGTCCCAGCACGAGCGCGACCAGGCAGAACGCACCGCTGGCGAGGATGAGAGCAAAGGTGGGGCGGGTGACCATCGCGAGCGTTTCCTAGCCTTGCGCCCATGCGTTGACCAGCGCCGGCGTCTGGCGCAGGTCAACGATCACCGCATCTGGTTTGACCGTAGCGGCGAGTTGTTCGTTGGTGAAGGCGGTCTGTGCGGTTGTGCCCAACTCGGCCAGGATTGTCTGCGCGCCGATCTCGAGACCGCCCTGGATGTCGTGGGCCAGGCTGTCACCGACCACCACCGTTTCGTAGGGCAGAGCATCCCACCGTTCCAGCACAAGCTCGAAGAAGCGCGCGTCGGGCTTGCGGTATTCGACGCTGGCGCTGCAAATGCAGATGTCGAAGTAAGGGCGCAGACCCAAATAGTCAACGGTACGTTGAAAGACGCGGTCACAGTTGTAGTTTGCCAGTAGGGCCAGCTTGTAGCCTGCGCCTTGAAGCTCGTCCAGCGTCTCGCGTGCGCCTGGATTCAGCCGCCAGGCCGTCATTTCGGGCGCGTAGAAGATGTCGACCGCCTGACGCAGCACAGCCGGATCCATCTTGCTGGCTGGATAGCCGATGAACTGCAGCAGAAAGCTCAGCGCATCGTCGGCAATGTGCTCCTCCTGTTCCTCTTCGGATTTTTCTTCAGCGAAGACGCGGGCATCCACGATATCCTGATAGACTTCGTTGGGTAGGTCCATGCCGGTGGCGCGCATGTAGTCCGCTGCAGATTCTGCTCCTGCGCGCATGAGTTCGTCCAGCGATTGGGTGAGGCGGGCCAGCGTGAAGTCGAGGTCAAAGATTACGCCCTGGATGAGACGCTGGTGGGGTGGCTGAACGTTTGCAGGCAGATCAGGGAAGAAATTGCCGGCCAGAATATCAATCTCTTCGTCACTGAGGTTGGCAGGCTGCATCTCCTCGACTTCCTCTGCTGCTGCCGGTTCTTCCTGGGGCTCCGGCGGCGGGCCGAAGAGCGCATATTGCTCGGCCGAAGTCAGCGAACGACCCTCGGCACGCACGCGCCGGAGAAAATTCTCCTTTTCCTCGGGGGTCAAAGGCTCCATTCCGGCGGATAATTCAGGCTCGTCGGGCATCTCTGTTTGCTCTTCCGTCTGGCGTAGCTTGCTATGACAGCAGCGTTAGGTTGCGGTTTTCTTGTTTAAGACCAAAGCGAACTACTTCTCGCGATGCTAGCAGTGCACTGGATTCGAAGAAGCCGTAGGTGCGGCGCAGTGGGCCGTAGCGATGCCTGACCAAGGCCTGCGCGTCGCCTGCCATGACCTGCCAAAGCATCTGGGCTGCTTCTTCAATCCGCTGGAGCATGGCGCCCGGTGATGCTGGCGCATCGATATCAGCATAGGTTGGCGGTTGGCCATAACTGTAGGGAAATGTGATCTGCTCGGCCGGCAGGCGCGGGAGCTGGCCGAGCGCAATGGCCGCCATGCCAAAGGCCAGTAACTGGCGGCGCACCTGCTCCAAATCGGCCGTTTGATCGCGATAGTCGCCGGGAGTAGGCTCATCGAGACCGAGTTCTTCACTCAAGCCGCGCCAATCAGTGAGTACGCGATCGAGTAGAAAACGCAGCTCCGTGCGTTCCGTCACCTGACCCGTGCGCACGCTTAGCATGAAGCCTTCACGTACCTCACTCAGATAGTCCCGTGCCTTCTGCAACACGAACTGCTTGACCTGGCGGTCTCCTGCACCACGGCTCGTCGTTGTGGCGGACGTTGTCCTATGTTGAAGATCCAACGCCAAGAGTTGGGTAGTCGTCTCTGCCAGCTCGCCGATACTTGCGAATTCGTAGATCCCTGCCCGTTCTTCCATATTCATCTCCCTGGCATTCAACGCTTGCAACGGCCGTGTCGCTCAATGCTTCCACGGTCTGTGCGGGATTGTAGCGGCAAAGTGCGTAACCGAAAAGGAGCAGTTTATGTTGCTGAAATATGTTCTCATACAATTCGTATTTCGGAAAAATTCGTGGAATCGGCATGAGATTACAAAATACGGGTTGACAATAACTTGATTTTATGTTAGTAATGGTGTATTATGTGAAGAAATCCGCGGCCGAGGATCCCTTTTGGTGCACCCCTCATGATTCGGCCCGCTACACCCCCCTTATTCCTGCCAATCCAAAAGGCTCCTTTTCATGGCGTAAGGACAACATAATGAACGACGAAGCTACGCATCCCTACCTTCATCCCATCGTCTTGCTTGGTGCAGTGCTTACCGCGCTATGCTTGTTCATTTTGGTCTACCCAGCATCAGCCTTGGCCCAATCTGACGGCGACCCGCAACCTGATCTTTGCTACGCCGTGGCCAACGTACCGCGTGACAAGCTCTATTCAATTGATCCGCAATCCGGCGTGCCCGTCGTCATTGGCGAGATCTTCACGCAGACGCAACTGCCGGAAGATCCGCGCGACCCCCAGGGTGGCCGCGATGTGAACGCGCCGACTGATATCGAGGCGCTGGAATTCCTCGATGAGTCTGGTGAACTCGTGCTCTACGCTGTCAGCCAGCGCAACTTTGGTACGCTCGACTGGACGACGGGCGAGTTCACGCCGATTGGCGAGGTGGAGAATGGCTTCGGCCAGGTTGACGGTATCTCGTTCAATAACGTAGACGGCATCGCCTATGATCAGCGCACTGGGCGTATGCTTGGCGTGCAGCGCCGTCGCGACGGCCTGACCGATCTGCTCTTCGTCATCGATGTGGAAACGGGTGATCTACTGCCCAACGGTTTTGGCCCCGATAAACACTACGTAGAGATGGCGGTCGTACGGCGCGATGGCGTGCTGACAGACCTGGATGACATCGTCTTTGGCGCCTCGCTAGGGGAGGGTGTGAATCCACTCTACGGCGTCATGAATGAGGCTGGCGCGGGTGCCGGGCGCGAGGAGGGCAATCTGCTCGTGACGATTGATCCGGCAAACGGCTCAATTCTGACAAAAAAGGAAATTTTGCGCGGCTCAGGTGAGCGATCGTGCCAGTACAACGACGACAAAATCTGTGATGTGGAAGGGTTGACGGTTCTTCCCCCGGACTTCTGGCCGCCCGGTGAGCCCGGCTCGCTGCTGGCCACGAGCGGCTTCAACTATCGCACGACCCTCAACAATGTCTATCGCATCGACCCGGCCACCGGGATGGCCCGGGAGATAGTCAGCCTGGATGATGAGGATGCTGCTTTTCCATTGCTCGACACGGAGTCCATCGCCTGTCCGCCCCCGCCCACGAGAATTCGGGAACCGGAAATTGATATCGTCAAATACACCAATGGTCAGGACGCCAATGACCCTGACGGAGCCGGCGTGCCCATCATTGCGCCAGGCGATCCGGTTACCTGGACGTATAAGGTTACCAACATAGGCCTGATCGACATTCCCAAAGCCGACATCACCGTCACCGATAACATTGCCGGCGTCAATCCGGTTCTCATCGAACAAGGAGATGGTGATGATATCCTTGCCCCGGACGAGTCGTGGTTCTATCAAGCCTTGGGCACCGCGCTCGACCTAGTCAATGGAACGCCCGAAGCCAACTGGGTGGAGAATGTGTGCAGCCAAAACGGACTGCTCACCTCTACCGCCACCGCCTATACCAATGTTGGCACCGTGACCCTCTCTAGCGGAGCGACCGCTAGTGATCCGTCAAGCTACTGTACCACGCCTGCGATTGCGCTGGTAAAACTCTGCAATGGGGCAGATGCCAACACGCCGGAAGAAGCGCCCGACGTTCCCCTTGGCGGCACGTTGAACTACGAATACGTCATTACCAATACGGGCGGAATGGCCCTGGAAGAGTTGACGTTGACCGACGATCCTGAAGGGCCGATTTCGTGTCCAAAGGATACACTGGCGCGGGAAGAGTCGATAACCTGCACCTTGAGTCGACCGGCCAACGAGGTGGGGCTCATCGCCAATTTGGGCACCGTCGTGGCCTTTGGTGAAGGGCGCGATCTGGTTTTCGACCGCGATGATTTGCTGGTCACAGCGGAGGACGTGAGCCATTGCCGGGTGATTGGTCCCGCCGTGGCGCTGGAAGCCGAGTTGGATTTCACATGGCTCTACCGCGTGCTCAATCCCAATCCCACGGCCGGGGCTGAAGCCGTCGACCTCCTCAATGTCGTCCTTGACGCAGGCGCAGACATCGTCACCGCGCTACTCTCCGGCGATGAGGAAGATCCCGGCGTACTCAATGTGGGCGAGACCTGGACGTACGGCGTGACAACGCCGGCATTGCCAGCGCCTTCATACCTTCCGCAATTTGAAAATCCTGCGACGGCCAGCGCCGAGACAGGCGAAGGCGTCACCGTCACGGACACCTGCGTGCCCCAGCCGCTCGTTTACCCGGACGGGCTAGCAATCAGTGCGCTGCTCAATGGCGAGGACGCCACCAGCAGTCCCGGATTGCCGATCGATGCCGGCGCCGCCCTGACTTGGCAATACACCATCACAAACAGGCTGGATCAGACGATCAGCGAGCTGGATGTTCAGCAGATCGCTGTCACGAGCGATAGCGCGTTTGTGGCCGCAACGTGCACCGAGACGACCCTGGCTGCGGGCGAATCGACTACCTGCAGTGTCGAGGGGACAGCCCAAGCGGGCGCAATCGCCACTGCCGTCAGCGCCTCCGGCCTGGTTAGCATGGAAACGCTCTGCGAGACGCCGGAGCGAACGACAATCGCTGTCAGCGCAGGTGCAACGACCTACTACTATCAGCCAACGGGCGCCGTCGAGGTGCGTGGCCGGGTCTTCCAGGACTTTGCCAGTGCAGGGGCGCCGGCGAATGGGATCCAGGAGCCCGACGAAGCGGGGATTGCCGGCATTGTTGTGCAACTGCTCCATGCGGCCGACGAGACACCAGCCACAACAGCAGTGACGACGAATGAAGTTGGTCGCTATACCATACAAGTTCCGCAGGGCGCTTACGTGCTGCGATTTGAGGTGCCCGCGGGGCACCCAGCCGCTGAGTCTGCGTGGACGCTGGCCGACCAAGGATACAATGACCACCTCGACAGCGACGTCACGGGGGTGGCGCAGGCCGGGGCAGCACGAACGCAGGCTGTGCTGGAGCTGCGCCTGGATTCGTCCGCTGCGGGGGTGGATGCCGGCCTGATTACACCATACACCAGTGATGCTTCACGGATTTTCATGCCGGTCATTGCTCGTTAGGCAACAACTAGTACAGTTGGGCGTACATACCACGGCAGCAAATAGGGCTATGTACCTCGAGTGGAAGCAGCCTGGAAGCTATCGCCCTATTTGCGCCGGGATGTACTAGTGAATCCTGGCAGAAATCCTCGTACAGTTTCTCCCAGAGGTAGATTGGCCGGATTTCTGCCGTGGTATTCACGCCGATCTGTACTAGGGTCTTTTTCCACCTCATAGAGATTGCAAGGAGTTATTCACATGACGGAATACAAAGTCGACCACTACGCAATTCGTACCTGGTCGAGCCGATCGCTCTCTCAGTCAAGCATGGGTATGGCCGTCAGTGCGATCTATCTGTTTGATAAAGAGGATCAGCATCGGGGCACGATTTCATTTTTCCCCAATGTGCTGCCCCAGTTGTTGGATCCGGCGCTGGTGACATCCCATCCCCTGGCCAGAAACCAGACCGGTCGCATCGAACTGCGCTTCTATCAGGTACAGTTTCAGCCAACGCTGGATCGCCTGCGCAGCGGTGAAGAGACCCACATCTACTATCAGGATCCGCAAAATGCCGGCTTGCGCTAACTTTGCTGCGAACACAATTACGGCAACGGACCCACTCTCTGTCCGAAAAGGAGTCTGGCATGATCAAGTATGAAATTGACCAATTCGTGATTGCCCAAGCGCCCACGCGTGTGTTTGACCCGTCGCCAACAGACATCTCGCCGCAACTCGGCCAGATTGATGCGTTTGGTGAGGAGATCTTGCGCGGCGTGGTTCGTTTCTTTGGCGATGGTACGGACTTACCGCCCGCCAACGTAGAGGATGGTGTCATTACGCTCAATTGCAACTTGAGCCAATTTCCCATGGTTGCCTGCCTGCGTGAAGAGGAGAAAGTCGCCATCTATTTCAAGAGCGTCACGGACGCTGGTCTCACCAGTGGCACGGATCCATTTGAACGAACCGGTCCCATTCGGTTCTAGCCATCGCCTGGTTCTTGCGACGCTTTCCGATCAGTCAGTTGCTTGCTCCATGCCGGGAGGCTTTTGAATGATGAATGATATGAAGAAGAGTCCAGACGGCAGGGCCGTACGCTGTGTTGCGTGGGCGCTCCTGCTTGCAATGGTGATTTCCCTGGCCCTTCCAGCTTTGGCCACGGCAGCCGATGATGCCGAGCCGGATCAACCTTTCGACCTCATTTTGACTACGTCTGCACCCGGTAAATATCAGGGCTACGTGGATGGTTTGGGCATGAAGGGGACGACGACCGCGACGTTGAACGACGTGGATCTGGGCGCAACGAGTGTTGAATCCGCGCTCCTGGTCTGGGCCGGCCTTGGGCGGGACAACGACGGCGTCCTCTTTCAGCGCGATGACGGCGCGCCCGTACGGATTACGCCCGACTACACGTGGAACAATGACAATTCCCCATCTCCCACCTGGGGCTGTTGCGGCGGTGAGTTGAGCGTCTATGCTGCTGACATCACAGGACTGGATATCGTCGAGACGGGCGTTCACTCTTACACGATTTCCGATATGGCGATCATTCGATCAGACACGAACGAAGAAGAGAATTGGGGCTTCAGCCTACTCGCCGTCTATGAGGATCCCACGCTAGAGAGTTTGCGCCGCATCGTTGTCAAGCTTGGCAACGACGGTCTCCATTTTCGCTGGGGCAACCTGCCATTGCTTGGCCCCAACAGCGACGTTCAGTGTCTTGCCTTAGATCCAGTGACGTACGAGCGGGAAGCCACGGTGGCCTTCGTCATCGGTGGCATTTCGGATGACTTTCGACCCAACGGTCTCTGGGGATTGGTCGGCAACGAGCCCTACGTTGACTCGGCGAATGAAGGCGGTACGTGGACTCAGGATGTAGGCCTAATCAATCTGCCGGCCAATCCGCCGCTCAGCCCTGCGTTTGACGGTATTGGCATCGAGATCGACGGGCCGCTGGACGGCGACCGCACCGGCAACGGCATCGATTGGCCCTTTTCCGATGCGAATGGTCGAGAATGGGATGAATATGTGCTTGGCGATGTCGCGGTGAACCCTGGCGATGAGTGGCTCTGTGTGCAGGTGGAGTCGGCCAACCGTCCTGAATTGCCGCCGGGTCCGGACACATTTCAATTGGGGGCGAGCATTGGCTTCCTCGGTTTTCTTGCTTCAATCGAAGAGCCAATCCAGGCGGAAGGCTCCATTGCTGTGGAGATCGAACCGGCCTATGCGTGGCAGTACAGCGTGACCAATCCGGGGCCGGTAGCCCTGCAAAACGTGCGCCTGATAGCAGGTCCCGACGTGACCGTGACCTGCCCGCAGACGACGTTGACGCCGGCTGAGACCATGACCTGTAGCGCCGAGAGCGATGCGCTGGCATATTATGCCGGCCCCGCTTGGGTAGTTGCTCAGACCGCCGAGGGGGCAACCGTGACGGATCTGATCTTCCCGGACGTGAGCGAGCCGTAGACAGTGCCCTGTCATTAGTTATTATGGCCGCCGGCATCCGCCTTATTCAGGTTGAAGCCGGCGGCTTTGCGCGTCTATGGCTGCAGATAACGTATGAAGAAGTCAGTAATCTCGTTGTAGCAAATCACTTTGTTCTTGTACTTCAGCACGTCATGCCCCTCATCTTCGAAGACCAGATAATCAACATCCTTTCCCTCTCGCTGTAGCTGAGCCACAAGGTCAGCTGACTCTTGTTCGACGACGCGCGGATCGTTGGCGCCCTGGATGACCAGCAGGGGGCAGGCCAGGTTGTGCAGGTGGGTGCTGGGCGAACGCTCAGTCAGGAAAGCAGCATCCTGTTCGGGGTGGCCCAATGCCATGTAAAAATAGGGCTTCCAGGTCTCAGGGATACGTTCGAGAAACGTGAAGAGATTATACGGACCAAACATGTCGACCGCCGCACGCCACAACTCAGGATGGCGGCCAACCTGCGTCAACGTCATGTACCCGCCGTACGATCGCCCCATAACGCCGGCGCGATCCAGGTCGAGTCGCGGGTCGTTGCGCAGGTGCGCAAAGGCCGCCACATGATCCAGCCGGTCCGCGCCGCCCCAGTCGCGATCGATCTCCTTCATGTAGGTCATGCCGTAGCCCGTGCTGCCGCGCACGTTGGGCACAAAGACCGCAAAGCCGTTGAGGGTCAGGAATTGGATGAGCGGCATAGAAAACCAGGTAAAGTCGGGTCGCTCCTGACTCTGGGGACCGCCGTGGATATAGAAGATGACGGGTCGCGGTCCGGCATGGCTCAACTGCGTTGCAGGCAAGTAGAGACGGGCGGAAATCCTCAGGCCGTCGTGGCTGATGTAGGAAGCATCTTCGCCCGGCGCGAGGCTGGATGGTGCAATACCCAGCAGTCGTTCGCGCGTCTGAGCGTGGTCCGAATCGCCGTCGATGACATAGAGCTGCGCAGGGGTGATCGCAGTCGAAAATGACAGTGCGTAGCGACCACTGGCACGGTCGTACTCAAGTGACTCCAGGACACCATTAGCCAATTCACCGCGACCGATTAGCACCTCTTCGATCACAAAGCGCCGTTCAGCTTCATCAAGTCGTCCGGCGTAGGCCCAGGACGCGCCGTCAATGTTGTAGATGAGCAGATAGCGATCATCGCCGCATGCATCGACCTGCTCCAACTCACCTACGCCGGCATGCACCGTGCCGACGACCTCCACCGGGAAGACCGCCCCCGAGCCAGTGATGTCGGCCAGACCCAGGCCGAAGGTGTCCTGAAAGAGTGATGTAACCAGCAGGAGATTGCCGGCTGTTGTGAATTCGCCGGCCGCAAAGCCGCTGAGTGGAACCTCCTCGTCGGGCGCACGCTCATCGAGCGGCCTGCCTAGTAGGGGCGTGCGCGCAGCATCGCCCTGCCGCCAGTGGTAAAGTACCGTGTCCCCGGCTGTATAAAAGTCGGCCAGGACAATTTTTTCATATTCAGGAGAGACCGCCATTCCATAGTTGCCGTATGCGCTGCTGCCCAGGGGCGTTAGTTCTCCAGTCGCCAGATTCGCCAGATAGGCGTCGTAATTGGAGCTGCTGCGTCGGTCAACCGTGAGCACAGCCAGATTACGGTCGGCGTCAATGTTCGAGCACGTCACCTGACAGCCGGCGAGGCGGTCACCAAAGATCGGCTCCGGCAGGCCGCCGTCCAAAGGGATAAACATGGGCTGATAGTTTTCGTCCCCATCCTGATCGATGAGCACGACGATTTTGTCTAGCTCGGGTAGCACAGCGAATGGTTCACCGTCAAGATGATGAGGATTCTGCAGGGCAATATCAGGCGGAAGCAGTGGTTCCGGCACGCTGCCGCCCACATCCATGACGTAGAGACTCAGCCGCCCCGAGAGATCGCTGATGAAGTAGAGCCGCTCGCCAACCAATCGCGGCTCCAAAAAGAGTCGCGCGGCCAGCAATGATTCGATGCGAAAAGGGCTCATTGGGTCTCCTTGTTCTCTTCCGGGAGGTAAAAGACGGCTGGAATGCTAAACACGGCCAGCAGGCCACTCACCATAAAGGCCCGGGTGAGGCCGAGGCGATCTGCCATCAGGCCGACCAGGGCAATGGCGATGGCACGCACGATGAAGTTGAGGAACATGAAGATGCCATTGGCTGACGCCCGGTTGTTGGGAAACTGATCCTGCACGATGGCCAACATCACCGGCGTGGGTGAAATGGCCGTCAACCCCAGGCCAATCAATGCGGGAACGACCAGCCAGGTTGCTCCAAAGAGAAAGACCATGAGCAGAATCGGCGCAGCGACCAGAACGATGAAGAGCATGCGGCCGCGCCCGATACGGTCGCTCACCGTGCCGGTGAGCAGCGCGCCTACCACGCCTGCACCCTCAAGAATGGTCAAGGCCATGGCTGAAATAAAGAGTCCTTCGCCCTGCACTGCGTCCATATAGGTGGGCAGGAAGACCGCCAGCGCGACCAGCATAAGCGATTTGGGCAGCATGATCCAGATCAGCACTGGAAAGACTGCGCGCATACGCGGGATCATGCCGAGCAGGGAAGGTGGCTCTGCATCTGGACTGGCCTTGACATCGTGCAGCCGCCAGTAGAGGACGCCCGACGTCAGCCACCCAATCGGCGCGAGCCGCCACACGCCGTCGAGGCCCCACCAGAGGACGGCGCCGGCAACCACCACGGGACCGACCGTGCGGCCCAACTCGCCGCTGGCCATGAAGAAACTCATGCCCTTGCCAACACGACTACCCGATGTGCGGGCAATCATGGCAGGAGCGGGGGCATGGAACGCGGCCATGCTGACGCCCGCGGCCAAGAGCAGCAATGAGAGTGCGAAGTAGCTGTTAACCAGCCCCATGCTGCTCATGAGCGTTGCCGTTGCAGCCGGCGCCAGAATGACGAAATAGCGCAGACTCATGCGATCCGCCAGGTAGCCGATAAAGGGATTGAGCAAGCTGGGCAACCAGGTGAAGACCACCAGGGCGCCGGCCGCTGTATACGTGGCGTCCAGACTCTCCTTGATGGCGTTCAGCAGCGGCGGCAAGAAAGCCGAAAAGGTGTCGTGCATGAAGTGGCCGCCGGCCACCGTTGCGACCTGCTCGGTTTGAAACCCATCTGTCCCTGCGCTCACATGGGCATGCTCTTCTGGCAACGCCAGTTTCTCTTGCGCGGGTTGAGTCGTCATGAAGCACGTTGGCCTTTGCTGAATCGATGAGCGAGGTCTCTTTGGTATAACGCGACCCCGCAATCAAGTCAAATCAGCATCGGGACGGTCCGACGAGGTCAGATGGAGAGCGGATGTCGCTCAAACAACGAATACGCACCGATCATCCTGAAAAAAGAAACCTGCAGTGATCCGCCCTATCCGCGTCATCTGCGGCCCATTTCGTCTGACTATTATTCGGCTGCCCCCGGATGCGCGCGCGTTTGTCCGAATGCGCGAGCTAAGCTATAGTTTCTCCATCAACTCAACCGTGCAGTACTCAACTCAGAAACGGACAGATCCCCCATGCCGTATGCTGATGCTGAGGCCCGACGACGCACCGTGCTCGTGGCCGTCCTCAATAACCATGCCGATCTTTGTCGTGTCCGGGAGGAAGGCTGGTATCGGATTCCGCAACGCCGTGCACCTCGTCGGATTGGCGCTGATTATCTCGCTTTTTATCAGACGGGCGCCTTTGCGGGTGAGCCTGAAGCTCAAAGTGTGACCTACTTTGCGCCGACCCAACGCTATCGACTGCTAACCCGCGGCGAGCTCCTGCCGAATGAGGCCAACCACGCCAGGTCGGGTGATTTTTATTTCCGAATTGACGTCGGCCCGCTCAAACGCTTGGCGCGACCGGTGCCGTCAGTAAGCTTGCGACGGCTGACGTTCATCCATACCACGCTCGATCGGCTCTTGACTGCGGAAGACGTGCGTGACCTGTATTATCACCAGGACCCCTTCGAGCGACTCTGGCACGCGCTTCGTGAAGAGCAGTTGCGACCGTTGCCCAACCGTATTGTTGATGATTGGCCAGTGGATATGACGTTACGCGCTCGTGGTGGCTACCTTGGCATCCGCTGTCAGGAAGATGACCGTGCTGCCGAGAAGCGGCCGATCTCTCTGCCTGACCGTTGGGAGATGCTGCATGTTGCGCCAGCGGCCATTGAGCAGGACATGGGCGGCTGTTTGCGTCGCGTGGCACGGGCGCTACTTGCTCTGGGCGGTTCCGATTTGCGAAAGTAAGCACACCTGCATGACATCATCCCTCCCATCCGCAAATTCTCTGCTGCCCAATCAAAACCGGGATGCACTGGCCTCACTGCGACGGCATTGGTTTCGTATTGTCCTTGGTTATGCCGTAGTTAGCCTGGCCATGTTCGTGTTGCTGCGTGTGGCCTGGTCTCCGCTATACGCCTTCCGCTGGTTGATCCTAACTGTTCTCTTTTCCCTGCGCCCGCTATGGCTGCTATGGCATCATCTAGATGAGAATCACCCGCGCGATGAGTTGCGCCTCTATCCCCAACTCGGTTATGGTAACTGGACGACGCTCATCCGCGGCTGGTTCATGGCTGCGGCTGGCGGCTTTGTGGGCTCGCCGTGGCCCACGGGCTGGTTGGGGTGGTTGCCGGCGGCGCTCTATATGTTTGCCGTGCTGCTCGACGGGGTGGACGGCTATCTGGCCCGAATCACCAATCACACGACCAAGTTGGGCGAAACGCTGGATATTTCTCTCGATGCCTGGGGCGCGTTTTTGGTGATTATGCTCGGCGTCTGGTACGGTCAGCTGCCTATCTGGTATTTGCCGCTGGGCTTTTCGCACGAGCTCTTTATGGCTGGTCAACGCTGGCTCAAGCGTCGCGGGCGACCGGTCTATGACTTGACGCCGAGCATGGAGCGGCGCGCCGCAGCCGCGGCGCAGATGGGGTTTCTCAGTCTCGTTCTCTGGCCGATCTTCGCACCGCCGACGACTACGATCGCCGCTGTGGCGCTGGGTGGTCAGCTCTTTCTTAGTTTTGCCCGGGACTGGCTTGTGGTGAGCGGTGCAGTAAATCCAGCCGCAGACGCGTACCTGCGGACGCGGACGCTGGTCAAGAAGGCGCTTCAGGGTTGGCTGCCCATTCTGCTGCGCCTGCTAAGCGTCTGGTTGACGTGGCTGATGCTGACGCGGGAGACGCCCCGCTTCCAAAACTGGCTATCCACCGCCGCAACGCCGCTCCCTGATCCCTCAAGTGTTACCATATGGCCTTGGGTGGTGGTTGGGGTTGCCGTGCTCGGCGCGGTCATGACGCTGTTGGGAATCCTGCCCAGGTTTGGCGCACTGCTGCTGCTGATTCTGGCGCTATTGGATCAACAGCTAGCCGGCTTTGCCTGGGTGTCGAATGGCCTGCTCGAGTTAGGCGCAATCTTGATCATGCAGCTGGGCGGTGGGTATGGCTGTCTGTGGCGGGCGGAAGATCGTCTCTGGTATACCCGGGCAGGAGAAAAATCTGTTGCGGAAAATGATGAAAGCATGCTAACTCCCCCATGAGATCCTGGCTACAGCGCAATTGGAAAGGCATCCTCACGATCTTCATCGGCCTGCTGCTACTCTGGTGGGCGCTAGCTAGCGTTGTCTGGAGCGACGTGCGGGCAGCCTTTTCCCAGCTTTCAGCATTCGACCTACTCCTGCTCGTCATAGCCAATGGACTGGTCCTCATACTCTTGACCATGCGCTGGCATATCTTCTTGCGCGTCCAAGGGGTTAGGCTTCCGCTGCATCGGCTGCTCAGCTATCGCCTGGCGGCTTTTGGCGTCAGCTACTTCACACCCGGTCCCCATTTTGGCGGCGAGCCGCTTCAAGTCTATTTGCCCGTCAAGCGCGATAATGCGCCAATCGACGCTGCTGTGATCGCCGTAGCGCTGGACAAGACGTTGGAGCTGCTCGTCAACTTCGCCTTCTTGGTTGCGGCTGCCATCTACGTCGTACAGCGCGGGATTTTATCGGGCGCGTCGGGTATTTCGGTCGTCGCTTATGCTGTGTTATTGCTGGCTCTGCCCAGCGGATTGCTAATTGCGATTTGGTCCGGACGCCATCCGCTCTCCAGCCCGCTGGCCTGGTGGTATACGCGGCGTCCCTCTCCGCGTCTCGCCACTGCAGTGGAACGGGTGACGCGCAGCGAGGACGCCGCCGCAATCCTGTGCCGCACGCAACCAGGGGCGATCGGCGCTGCGCTCGTTGTCTCCTTACTGGCCTGGGTTGCCATGATCGGCGAATTTTGGTTGGCAACCTATGTGCTGGGCATCGGCATTTCACCGGGCGAGGCGTTGGCCGCGCTGCTGGCCATGCGCCTGGCGATCCTTCTACCGCTGCCGGCCGGCCTCGGCGCGCTGGAGGCCAGCCTGGTCATGGCCATGGAACTGTTGGGCGTCGGCGCCTCGGCGGGTATCAGCCTGGCCCTTCTCATTCGCGCTCGGGACGTTCTGCTGGGGCTGATCGGTCTGGCGCTGGGCGGCGCAAGCCTCCTGCGCGGCGTGGAGCCGCCCCCCGGCACAGGCGAAGCGTGGCGCGAGGCCTTCCCGGAAGTCATCCCCGATCCCTTGCCCAAGCCTTTGGCAGAGACCCCCGGCAAAAGCCGCCCTACCCGTCACTGATTTACAGTCGCTTGTTTTGAGCTACGGAGTACCCACCATGATGCTCTCTCTTCCTCAATTGCGTCGCCGCGCGATGCTCTTAAGCTTCGCCGCCTTGTTTGCCGGCTGCCTGCTGGCCCGGCTGGCAGAGCCCCTGGACGCACAATCCGGCGGTACGCTGCCCGCTCCGGCCACGTTCCTGCCCATTGTGCTCAACAATGGGCCGATTCAGCGTCCGCCCGTCGAGTATGATGCGGTCACGGTTGACAATTCCGGCGCCTGTCGGGCCGATGGGCGACCCGCTGCGATTCACGGTGATCTCAACCTTGCACTGCGTGGCTACGAAGTCGCGGCCGCGCCGCTGGACCTGGTCGATTACAACGGTGCTACCGACGCGGACGCACCCCAACTGCCCGGCCTCTTCGCCGACGGACGCCGGCCGGCCTTTGCCGCGGCCTATCAAGTATACGATTGGGATTGGGGTTGCGGTTCTGATGGCTGTCGGGGGCCGCTGCTCAGTACGTGGCCGGCGACCCTGCTTGCGTTGGCCGGAGAACCGGGGGAAACGGTGACCATTCCTCGCCGCGGCCCACGCATCGACGGCGACGGTCACAAAGCGCTCGTCCTCTATGCTGAAGCCACGCGCATCACCTTGGCTTATACTCGCCATGACTCGGCTGCGTGCGGCTACGTTATTCACTTGGAGGATCTGGCGGTGGAGCCGTCGCTGGTCGCTTTCTACAACGAATTGAACGCCGCCGGGCGCAGCCGCCTACCGGGCCTGGATAACGACGAACCGCTCGGCACCCTCATCAGCGCGCCAATCAAAGTGGCAGTACGCGACACCGGCCAGTTTATGGATCCGCGCGCGCGCAAGGATTGGTGGCAGGGGTATTGATTGCGGCGTGTGGAATTCGGAGTGCGGATTGCCGCAATGCCGTCCACCTCGGTGGCGCCGAGTTTCACGACTCCTCGCCAGCCACGCCGAGGGCCGGGGCTATCTCCTGCATGGCGGAGAGAACGCGCTGGAGATGTTCATCGAACGGTTCGCCCAGGTCTTCGATGAATTCCAGGTTTTCCGGACGATTGATGGCCGCGGTGAAAGCCTTGTCTTTCCATTTTTTCTTGACTGACTTGAGCTTGACGTTGCGCAGATCGCGATCCGGGCGCACGTAGGCGCAGGCCAGGATCAGCCCGGTGAGCTCGTCGCAGGCCAACAGCGTCTTGTCCAGTCGAGATTCAGCGGGTACGCCCAGAAAGGTTGCATGAGCTTCGACGGCGTGGATCAATTCATCGGGATATTCCTGCTCGCGAAAGAGGCGCAATGACGTACGTGGATGGCCGTTTTCCGTGTCGTCCATATCGGGAAAACGTTCGTAATCCATGTCATGGAGCAAGCCCGTGATGCCCCACAGCTCTTCGTCTTCCCCATAGTACTGGGCGTACGAACGCATCGCGGCCTCTACAGCCAGCATGTGACGACGCAAACTCTCCGACTCGACCCACTCATTTAGCAAGATGACGGCTTCATCCCGGTTGGGCAATGCCATGGCAAGGGCTCCTTTCGATACAGCCATGCGGGTTGGAATTAGGAACAGTGTAGCGGCATCAGGCCGGGAACGGCAAGCGCGTGCCGCCCGTCCGCGCCTCGTGATCAGCCCATTGCCGTCCGGCTGCAGCTTGCCGCTCCCATCCCCTCTGCTTGACCAATTACCCTGGCTCGAGTACGCTTTCTCTTATGAGAGAAACCTTGCCGCTCGACATCGATTATGCCCGTCAGGCCATGGCGGATTGGCCGATCGGGCATACGCTGCTGTACACGCCCCGCGTCGCCAGCACCATGATCCCGGCCCGTCGTGCGCTGGAGAAGCCCGAATTTGCCTCGGGCGTCGTCTGCGTGACCGAGGAACAAAGCGCAGGCAAGGGACGTCTGGCGCGTAGTTGGGACGCACCGTTTGGCACGGGTTTGCTATCGACAACGATGCTGAAGTCGCCAAATCTGCCGTCCCTGCCGGGTCTGGCGCCCATGTTGGCAGGTGTTGCCGTCACGGCGGCAATCGCCGAACTGGCGCCCGAATTACGCACGCGGCTTGCGCTCAAGTGGCCCAACGACGTGCTGATTACGGGGGAAGGTTCGGTCGAGAAGGTGGCCGGCATCCTGGCCGAATCATCGTTGCGCGCACAGGCGCTGACAGGCGTCTTGCTCGGCATCGGCATCAACGCCAATCAGACTATTGAACAATTGCCTGAACCATCTGCTGGCATGATGGCGCCAACCAGCCTTTGCCTGGCGACCGGACACACGATCGACCGAACTGCGTTGCTCATTGCGCTCTGCCATCACCTCGGGGAGTGGCTCACGGATGCGTGCACCGGTGGCAGTGCGCTCTTTGTCCGCTGGCGGACGCTGCTCCATACGCTGGGGCAGGATGTGATCGTTTCGCAGCCGGACGGCACGCGCGTAGCCGCTGGCGTAGCCGTCGACGTGTTGCCCGACGGCAGCCTGGTTATCGAGCCGCCGGATGGCGCACAGATTAGCGTCGCATCCGGCGATGTGACCCTGCGACAATAGGATGAGACCGTTGCAGAACCTGGGACGAAACCCAATTTATCTGATGCTCCGGCGCGGTCTGTTGATCGGCCTCTTGGGCGCGGCCATTGGCATGGCCTGGCGTACCGCTTCAATTGTGCCGGGAGAGCGCGTCCTGCTGCAGGCGCAAGCCTCGCCACTCATTTCACCCCTGAATCCCGTTACCGAGTTGCTGGTTGATGAGGCAAGCGCATTTGGGCTCGGCAGCTTCTTGGCGCGTAGCCAGCTGATCTTGCCCGTCGTGTTGGTGACGCTGCTCTTTATGTTCGTGGCCGTGAGTCTGGCCGCCTGGTGGCGATCATGAACCGCAGTGCTGTCTGGCGCACGCTTAGCCTGCTGGCGCTCTGCTGGGGTCTGCTTGGTTTGGCCGGACTCCGCATGTCTGATGGCCTCCTGGCCGATGTGTTGTCCCAAGATGACGATGTGCCCACCGGCGATTTGTCGCCACGGCAGGAGCCGTATCGCTTCTTTTTTCAGAACGAAGCATACATCGCGCCGTGGGAGCCGAATGATGCCGATAACTGGGTCTTTGAAAACGGCTACGTGCAGCAGGCGGAAGACAGCGCCAACTACTTCAGCTATTACGGAGGCCAGATCGACGGCGACTATGAATTTGCCGTTGAGCTCAACTACGAAGCCGGCACCATGGGGGGCGGCCTGCTCTTCAACGCGCCGAACAAAGATACCGTCAATGGCGCTATGCTCTTCGCCTATAGTCCGAACACGCCTGGTGGCTCTCTTGTTCACTGGGGCAGCTTTGATCAGAACGGCGCGTTTAATTTCTTGGGTGACCACGTGGCGATTCCGCCGGCAAATGACGGCGTTCCACGCACGTTGATCGTACGCGTGCGTAGTAACACCTACTCGTTGGCGATCGAGCAGCCCGGCGCAGCGCCACTTGAACTGCTGCCGGAGACAATTCTGCCGGGTGGCCGGGTGGCCCAGCCCTACGTGGGGCTTTACGCTACGCAGTCCCGGGTAAAATTCACCCAGGCAGATATCAGGGTAACCGATCGCACGGTCCCCACCGCCACACCTGCACCGGCTACCAATACGCCAACGCCGCCGCCCTTTGAGACACCACCAACCATCACGCCCACGCCCACGTTGACCATCACGCCCGATGTCACCCCGCCCGGCGACGTACTGCCCGGCAATGGGCGCTCCTTCACATTTGCCAACTTGACCAGTGCTGAGCAGGAGGAGTGGCTCGTCTCACGCCAAGGCAATTGGCAGTTCACCAGCGATGGCTTTGTTCAGGAGGATGCCGGCTTTAGCAACGCGTTTACGTTTTACGAATATTTGCTCTTTGGCGATTATGAAATCTCGGTCGATTTTCGCTATCTTCGCGGCGACAATGGCGGCGGCGTAATTTTCAATGCACCCACCCGCTCACTGCGTGATGCCTATGTTGTTGCGTTTCGGCAGCTAGACGATAGCCCCGACCTGACCAATCTCTTTTGGGGCTATTTTAAAGAAAACGACGATGATGAGCTGGAACTCGTGCGCGTGGGCCAGTCAGGCGCACGCACGAACATCAATGATGGCCTCATCCGCAATCTCAACATCCGCGTTTCGGGCAACTCGTTTACGATTTCGCTCACGCAGCCTGTCACGGCTGGATCGGATCAAACCCAGACCAATGTCTGGGCAAGCAACGTGACCTTTCCCACCAAGAGAGTGTTCCAACCGTACTTGGGACTCTACACGCATCGCTCGGCAAGTGTGTTTGAGAGCGCCACCTTTTCCGTGCAGCCCTATTCAGCTACGCCGATTCCTTCACCCACGCCCGTTGGCCAGCCAACCGCAACCGGCACTCGCTCCACGACGACGCCCACACCGACGCCGACCTGGACGCCCAGTTCGCCCACACCGACCGTCACGCCGACCCCGGGGACCCCTACCCCTTCGCCGACAACCGTTCCCGTCATGATTCTGACGCCCGTCACGTCCACGCCGACGGCAACGCCGGCGATCTCTCAGCCCGGCCCCGAACAGGATCCGCCCACACTGTTGGAGCAGACTGCGACAGCCCAGGCCGTCGCCGCCGGCGCGTTTGACGCCACGGCCACAGCCCAGATGATTTTTGACGCCCAGACAGCCACGGCCCTTGCCGCCCCGCCAACGGCGACGCCCGACCCGGCCCTGCAACCGCAGCCGACATCACCCCTGTCGCCGACCGCTGACGGCGTTGCGCTGGCCGATGGTACGCCTGACAGTGAGACCGGTGGTGGTGAAACCTTCATTGTCGTCACCAGCACGCCGACGCCCACCCAGCGTGCGATTGAGTCGCCAACGCCGATACCGACGACCGTGCCGAGTCAGCTGGCGCTCTTTGGGCGCATTTGGCAATCGACCGTGCGCGCCGCTTTTCTGCTCTGGTTTATTGTCGGTTCGATCATCTTCTTTGCCGCCGCCGGTATCGTTGCCGGGCTGAGCATGCGTCAGGAGCCGGATGACCCGTTCACGCTCTTCGACGCCGAAGATGACCTCTTGCCGCCGATCATGCCCCCACCGCCGGCATCCGATGCGGATGATCAGTTGGGTGATGGGCCGGGTGCGGACGACAATTGGCCGTCCTCCCTGCCCTGAGCCGCGGCTCAGCATCGCTTTGACTGACGATCCCATGGCCTCGTACACTTTTTCATCCGCGTTTCGCCGCCTGCTCCTGCTGGCGCTGACCCTTGCCGGTTTTGGCTGGCGGGCGCACGCGCTTTCGGCCCAGAGCCTCTGGCGTGATGAGGTCGACGCGATCTTTTTTGCTCTGCGCGATCTGCCCGAGACGCTGGCGATGGCCGTCCAACCGGGCCAGAATGGCGTGCTCTACTTTCTCGGCCTGCGCCCCTGGCTCCAAGCTGTGGGAACGAGCGAGTTTGCGTTGCGCTATCCGTCCGTACTTTTGGGTGTTGCCGCCATTCCACTGCTGTGGCAGGTCGGACGCCGTCTGATTTCCGGCAAGATTTCCCACAGCACGGTGATCGCGAATGTCGAAGCAGATCATGCCGGTGCAAACGGGCGCCTTGCCTTGGATCGGGAGCTGCCGCCCTTGATGGCGGCGCTTTTTCTGGCGGTCAATCCCTACCAGCTCTGGTACGCGCAGGAGGGCAAGATGTATGCCCTCATTGTGTTTTTGACACTGCTGGCGACCTGGCTCTGGTTGGACGGCATGGGGCGGGGCGGATGGCGACCGTGGTTGCTCTATTGTGCAACGGTGACGGTCGCCATGTACGCGCATCTGTTGATGATTCTCCTGATCCCGCTGCACATCCTCTGGTTCTTCATCGCGTGGCCTCAGAGCAGACAGCACTGGCGGAGCTATGGTTTGGCCTTGGCAGGCCTTACCCTGCCCTATTTGCCCATGGTCGTCTGGCAGTGGGACATGTTGATGATTCCGGAGCAACAGACCGGCTTTCAACGCACGCCACTGCTCGCCATGCTTGAACGCATGCTCATGAGCCATGCACGGGGCTTCATGCCCGACGGGGACGGACTCTGGCTGGCCCCCTTCTACTTCGTGGGGCTGGCCGGCTTGCTCTTGGGCTGGTTAGAGATTGGCCGGCCTGAGCCCGATGAGCTGCCGGCCTTGGGCGCCTGGCGCCGTCACGCGCTTACCGTGAGCTGGTTGCTGGCGCCCATAGCGTTCATCTACCTCATGAGCCTGCGCGAGCCAGTCTTCACCGTGCGCTATATCATCTGGATTGCACCGGCAGCGATGCTGATCGTCGCGCTGGGCATACAGCTGGTGTGGACGAACAGTGGTCGCCTGCAGGTCCCGCTGACAGCCCTATTGGTTGCGTATATCGTCGGCTTTTGGCTCTATGCAGGGTGGGAGCAGAAGACGACATCGCTCAAGTACGATCTGCGCAGCGCAGTCACGGCCATTGCCGGGCTGCGCGATCCCAACAATGAGTTGCTGATCCTGCAGATTCCCCATATGGAATATGCCTACCGCTACTACAGCAGCGATCTTGGTCCCGATCCTTTTGGCGAAAGCGATGCGCGTTTGGGCTGGTGGGCGCACGGTTTGTGGACCAATCACGGCTTGCCTGATGAAGAAGCCCGGGCCGACGTAGACCGGCAAATGCGCAACGTCGTTGCCGGTGCACGCGACATCTGGGTAATGCGCAGCGAGGTGGAAATGTGGGACAGGCGCCATCTCATGGACGAGTGGCTGGACCAAAATGCCGATCTCATTGAGATTGAGAGCTTTCACGGAACAGAGATGCGTCATTATCAGAGCAAAGAGTAGCTACAGAGGATCGCACAGATAGAGAGGATACTATGGCGCTGGACCAGCATCAACCCTATCGTGAGGACGGAGTTTTATGGGAGGATGCGCCGACGCCCGAGCATGTGGGGCTGGTGCTCAGCGGCGGCGCAGCCCGAGGCGCCGCCCACGTGGGCGTGCTGGAGGTGCTGGACGAGCACCGCATTCCGATTGACAGCATTGTCGGTGTCAGCGTCGGCTCGGTTGTGGGCGGGTTTTATGCTGCAGGCGTGCCGCCCGTGCAGATGCGAACGCTGATCGGCGATATACGCTGGACGACGATCAGCTCCTTCAATCTGCCGTCCCTGCGCCTTTCGGGCTTCAGCCTCTCGGCCATGAATCTGCCCATGGGGCTTTTTAGCCTCGATAAGCTGGTCGACTATGTGCACGATACTCTGGGCGGCCCCA
Source organism: uncultured Chloroflexia bacterium (assembly GCA_963749845.1). Classification (GTDB taxonomy): domain Bacteria; phylum Chloroflexota; class Anaerolineae; order Caldilineales; family Caldilineaceae; genus JAGRCP01. The sequence continues at coordinate 835,344 of CAVVOJ010000001.1, forward strand.
TCGACTTTACCAGCCTCAATCTGCCGTTCGCGGCCGTGGCCGCCGACGTGACCAACAACCAACTTGTCGTCCTCAATCAGGGTGATATCGCTGAAGCCATGCGCGTGAGCAGCGCAGTACCGGGCATCTTTCTCCCTGTGCGGCGCGACGGGCGCTTGCTGGTCGACGGTGGGGCGATCAACAATCTGCCCGCCTCCATTTCACGCCAGATGGGCGCACAGTACGTCATTGCCGTCGACCTGCTGCCGCCGGAAGGCACCGACTTTGTTGAGCCGCGGAATATGCTCGACCTCACCTTTGTCTCCCTCTACTCGCTCGTGCGCGCGGCCCAGGTGGACGACAATGCCGTGAGCGTCAAAATCTCGCCTGACATTGCGCATATCAGCATGGCCGACTTCAGCCAAACCGCCGAGTTGCTCGCCGCAGGTCGCGCGGCCGCTGAGGCCGCGTTGCCTGAAATCAAAGCTGCGCTCTCACTCGACTAGTGCATCGGCAATCTCTATTTGACGAGTCTGCGAACGTGTTCGTGCCGATGCATTTAGGTTCCGCTACAGCAAAACGAGTCGCCAATTCAAGATCGGCGGAACACTAGTAGGTTTCGAGGTTTTTTCTGTGATGTGAGGGGTAACGCTTTTGCCACCCGCCGACCTCAGGCACTGGCGTCGAACCAGGGCTCTTCGGTAATCTCCGGTGTCACCTCGGGACCGCGTTTGCCCGGCGTCAATCGTCCGGTGACCACTTGCCCGTCGTGCTGAAAGACGAGCAGGGCGTCGCATTCGAGCGCTTCTTGGCGCAGGCGGCGTTTTGTCTCAATGCTCTGCATGGGGTCCAGGTCGAACGAGGGCACCCAGGCAAGGCGGTTCATGTGCACTGCCCAGCTGCACGCATCGCCCAGGAAGCAGAGGCTCTCGCCGCCATCCTCCACCCAGACCGTTTGCAGCGATGCCGTATGGCCTGGCGCGCTATCTGTGCGCACCGCGCGGGCCAGGCGCTGGGGACCGTCGACAATTTCCAACTGATCGGCTGCGAAGAGTGGCTGCCAGTTGTCGGCGTTGTAGGTCGCGTTGGTCCGTTCGTTCGGAAAGGATGCCTCGGCCAGATCGATGCGTTGGCCGATGTAGCGGGCATTGGGGAAGGTCGGCACGGCCGGGCCGGCCGCGGTGGCGTCAGCGCCCGGCACATAGCGGGTGGCCCCGCCAATATGATCGCCGTGGTAGTGGGTCATGAGCACGAGATCGACTGCTTCCGGCGCAAAGCCGGCCCGCCGGATCTCACCGATCAGGCGTTCGTTGCGCTGGCTTAGGCCGATAAAACCACGCTGTTTCTCGGTCAGCTTGTCACCCTGGCCGGCATCTACCAGGATCAAGCCGGCATCTGACTCAATCAGCAAGCAGCGTGAATCGCACGGCACCTGGTTGGACGCATTGGGCTGAACGACCCGTTCCCACATGATGCGGGGCACCAGACCAAAGAAGCCGCCGCCGTCTATTTGATGTAAACCGTCGCTAAGGATGTGGCAATGGGTGGAGCCGATTGTGACACTGTAGGCCATGGTGACATCGTCCTTTCAAGGATGATCGGGTGTGTCGCTCGTCTTTTGCATTAAACCCAATCTGACGACGTGGCGCAAAGATGATGGGGCGTCGGTTCGGCGTCACCCGAGGAACAGAAGCCACTGAGCGGGCGTTTTCTTACGATAATTGTGGCCAGACTTTTCTACAACTCTCGCAAGAATAGGCAGGGCTGCCTCCCCAACGCCGCATAACTGATCTATTTGGTGAAGTTCACCCATTGTCGCGCCTCTGCTACAATGGGTTCAGTACCCCGCCTATCTCGCCGTGCACCCGCGGAGGAATTTCATGGCCCTGTACGACCGCAACGCGTTGAACGAGCTAAACGACGACCTGGCTCGTTGGCAAACGACGCGCCAGCAGGCCGTCGACCGCTTCCCGGAGCGCTACGACGAATTCCGCACGCTGTCTGGCGTGCCCATCGCGGGGATCTATACCCCCGCGGATGTGGCAGATACCGACTATGCACGCGACCAGGGCTTGCCCGGTGAGTATCCCTTTACGCGCGGAATCCATGCCACGGGCCAGCGTGGCCGCTTGTGGACGATGCGCATGTTTGCCGGCTTTGGCACGGCTGAGGAGACTAACGCCCGCTTCAGATATCTCCTCGATCAGGGCCAGACGGGCCTCTCGATCGCCTTCGACATGCCTACACTCTACGGGTACGATACGGACGCGCCCGAAGCGGAGGGCGAGTTTGGTCTCTGTGGTGTGGCCATCTCCAGCCTACGCGATATGGAGATCCTGCTCGATCAGCTTCCCCTGGCCGACATCACCACTTCCATGACCATCAACAGCCCGGCCGCGATCATTTGGGCCATGTACATCGCGGCCGCCGAGAAACGGGGCGTGGCGCGGCGACGGCTGGGCGGAACGCTGCAGAACGACATTCTCAAGGAGTACATTGCGCAAAAAGAATTCATTTTTCCGCCCAAACCTTCCATGCGCCTGGTTACTGACACAGTCGAATTTAGCGCCCAAGAGATGCCGCGCTGGAACCCAATTTCGGTCTCGGGCTACCACATTCGCGAAGCGGGTTCGACCGCAGTGCAGGAAGTGGCCTTCACGCTGGCGGACGGGTTGGAATATGTGCGTTGGGCAGTCGAACGGGGGCTTAATGTGGATGATTTTGCGCCGCGCATTTCGTTCTTCTTTAATGCCCACAATGATTTCTTTGAGGAGATTGCCAAGTATCGCGTCGCGCGCCGCATCTGGGCGACGGAGATGCGCGAGACCTTTGGCGCGCAAAATTCGCGTGCATGGCTCATGCGTTTCCACGCCCAGACCGCAGGCGTGAGCCTGACCGCACAACAGCCACTCAACAACGTGGCGCGCGTGGCGATCCAGGCGCTGGCGGCTGTGTTGGGCGGTACACAGTCACTCCATACCAACTCGCTCGATGAGGCACTCGCACTGCCGTCGGAAGAGGCTGTGACGGTGGCGCTGCGCACCCAACAAATTATCGCCCACGAAAGCGGGGTGACGAACACGGTCGACCCGTTAGGCGGCTCCTACTTCATTGAAGCGTTGACCGACGAGATTGAGCGCCAGGCCCGGGACTATTTTCGCCAGATTGACGAGCGGGGCGGGCTCTTGCCTGCACTGGAGGAAGGCTTCTTCCAACGTGAGATTACTGAAGCAGCCGTGCGCTTCCAACGGGAGGTGGAGGCTAAACGGCGCGTCATCGTGGGCGTCAACGAGTATGGGGGAGCCGATGCAGCCGCCGTACCCATTTTGGAGCTGGATGTCGAGGGCTACCAGCGGCAGATGGCGCGTCTGGAGGAGGTGCGGCGTACGCGTGACAGCCGCGCCATTCGCAGCCGTCTGGCGGCGCTGAAGCGGGCCGCCCAGAGCGAGGGCGTAAACCTCATGGGGCCGATTCTGGATGCAGTGAACGAATATGCCACGTTGCAGGAAATGATGGATGTCCTGCGTGAAGTATGGGGTGAATACGAAGAGCCGGTGATCTTGTAACCGCCTGCAACGGCTGGAGTGGACACGCGCCGGGTTTTGGCGGTAGCGGTCCGTTGACGCCTGTTCGCACAACCCTTTTGGGTGAATGCTATGGATACGGAGTACGAATTCTGGTTGATCGATGACCGTACGATTCTCAACGGTTTGCGGCAGGCGTACTATGCGGGGCTGAAAGGCCCGGTGGAGCCATGGCTGGAGGAACAGACGCATCGCGCCTATTATTTCGCCATCCGCCATGGCGAGGAACTGGTCGGCTATGTCTGTATCGATGGCGAAGATCGCCTGCTCCAGTTTTATCTTGACGACGCACATGCCCGTCATGCCCAGGCGCTCTTTCGGCGCCTGATTGACGGCCGGCTGATGCGTGCGGCCTTCGTCAGTACGCGCAATCCCTCTGTGCTCTCCTTGTGCATGGATATGCAGAAAAGCGTTGCCTGTCAGGCCTATCTCTTCGTTGATCAGGCTATGGTGGAGTGCCCGGTGCGGGAGATGGCTACACCCTGTTTTCGTCAGGCCCTGCCCACGGATCTAGCGCGATTGACGGCCATGTGCGACGACTTCTTTGCACCGACTGCCGTGAACCTCGATAAGGGCAAGCTCTATTTGCTCGAAAACAACGCCGGCGCCAGTGACGCCGGCAGCGGTGACCTCGAAATCATCGGCGCCGGCCTGATCGAGACCGACGACTGCCATCCGCCGACGACGGCGGCGATCGGCATGTTTACACACCCCGACTTTCGCTGCCGGGGCGTGGGCGCGCATATGATCATGCGGCTAAAGCAGCGCTGCTATGCCATGGGCTACACGCCGATTGCCGGCTGCTGGTATGGGAATACTGCCTCCAAGCAGACGCTGGAGCGGGCCGGCATGGTGACCAAGGATCGCATTCTGCACGTCGCTTTCGTGAAGGAGAACGCATGAACGTTCAATCGCTCGGTTATCGGACCGATCTAATTTTCAGTCGTTTCGAGGGTGAAGTCACGGACCGGGGCGATTATCTCGTCGTCCAGACACCGTCAAACCCAACCTACTACTGGGGCAATTACTTGCTCTTTGCTCAGCCGCCGCAGGTTGGAGATTATGCGCGCTGGCGCGAGCTGTTTATCAAAGAAATCGGCCCCAACCCGCCGGTCAAACACATGGCCTTTGGCATTGATGGGACGCAAGGCGAGATGGGCGAGGCTGCGCCTTTTCTTGACGCCGGCTTTGAAGCGGATCCCAGCGTTATCCTGACGGCACGGTCGGTACAGCAGCCGCCCAAATTGAATGATGGCGTCTCCGTCCGCGCGCTAGAGAGCGAGGCGGACTGGACCCAGAATCTGGCCGTGCAAATTGCCTGCTTCCAGGACGACCACGAACCGGCCAGCTATCGCGTCTACGCCGAGCGCTCACAGAATAACTATCGCGCCATGATTGCGGCCGGACTAGGCGAGTGGTTCGGCGCGTTCGAAGGGGGGGTGCTTACCGCCAGTCTCGGCCTCTTTGTGCAAGACGGGGTCGGCCGCTTTCAGGCCGTCGCCACCCATCCCGATTATCGACGGCGCGGCATCTGTGGCCGGCTCGTCTACGACGTCGCGCGCCTTGGCTTGACGCAAATGGGGGCCGACGTGCTAGTCATGGCCGCGGATCCCGAATATCATGCGGCCCGCATCTACGAGTCACTTGGCTTTGTGCCCGCCGAGCGTCAGATCGGGCTTCAGTGGGTGGACAAAAGTCTCTTGGCTACCGTCGAATCGTGAGTTCTATTCGTTACGGCCGATCGGGTTGTCTCGCTACAATCAAAATCTCCGCGCGCAAAACTTCAAAATAGGGGTATAATAGAGGCAGTGGTGGAGGTCGGACCATGGATAGTCCGCTATTGTTGGCGAAACTGCATGTCCCGCCGACACTGCCGCAGTTGGTGAAGCGTCCACGTCTTTTCGCCTTGCTCGATGACTTTCCTCACCCGAGACGAGTAACTCTCTTCTCGGCGCCCCCTGGCTACGGTAAGACGACGTTGGCGGCCGCATGGATTACCCATCGACGTCAGTCGGACCGCGAGTTGGCATCGACCGATTCGGCGGACGACGCGCGTCCATCTTGTGCCTGGTACACATTGGATGACGATGACAATGATATCGGCCGCTTCTTGGCCTATTTGACGGTTGCATTGCAGCCCTTGGCGCCCGAGGCCCGCCAAGGGGTTACGGTCGCGCTCGAGGCCCGGCATCCGCCGTCGACTATGGCGCTGTTGGCGCCGTTGCTGAATGAGATCGGTTCGCGGGCGCAACAAACAACCGTGGTATTGGACGACTTCCAGCAAATTCGTAGCCGCGCCGTCCAAGAGGCGGTTGCCTTCCTCGTCGAGCATCAGCCCGATTGCCTCCACATTGTCATCACCTCGCGCACTGACCCTCCGTTGCCACTCGCCTTGCTCCGTAGTCAGGGCCGTTTGCTTGAAATCCGCGGGGACGCTCTGCAATTCAGTCCGGGTGAGGTGGCTGAATTCTTGCATGAGACGTGCGGGCTCGATGCGTCCGACAAGATGGCTTCGACGCTTGCAAAACAAACGGAAGGCTGGGTTGCTGGGCTTCAGATGGCGGTTCTGTCCGTGCGACAGCAAGACGGGGCCACTTTGTGTGCAGATGAAATTACGCGTGACAATTGCCATATTGCTGATTATTTTTTGGAAGAAGTAATCAGCCGGCAGCCGTCGTATGTCCGGACTTTTCTTCGCCATACCGCGATTCTCGACCAACTAACCGCCTCGCTTTGTGACGTCGTCGTCGACTTGCCGTCCGGGAGGGATCGCCTGCCTGGAGCGCCGCAAGCAGTTGATAGTCAAATGATTCTGGAACATCTGCAGAGAAACAATCACTTTGTCGTCGCCCAGGACGAGCAGCGCAACTGGTTTCGGTATCACCATCTCTTTGCCGAATTCTTGCGTCGGGAATTGGCGCAAAAGGAACCGGAGATGGTGCCCGTGCTCCATCATCGTGCCAGCGGCTGGTACGCAGCCCATGCGCTGCCGGAAGCTGCCATCGATCATGCGTTGGCTGCCGGCGACTTCGCTACTGCAATCCGGCTCATTGAGCAAGTAGCCCGGGCCATTACGGTGCGCAGTGAACTACTCACGCTGCAGCGCTGGCTTGACCGGCTGCCTGGAGATCTGCTGCGTGCCCAGCCACGTCTGCTGACCTATCGTGCCGCCGCCCATCTACTCAGCGGCGAGCCCCTGCAAGCGGTCCAGGCGGATCTTGATGCAGCCATAGAGAATGGCCATGACGAGCAGACGCAGGTCAGCGTGCTGACGCTGCGTGGTCTCATCGCACTCTACCAGGGGCGGGTTGCAGCCGGCCGCCAGCTGCTAGAACAGAGTGTAGCCTCCATGTCCGACGGCCAAAACATCTGGTGCGCGCTTGCGATGGATGAATTGGCGCTGAACCATCTACGCTACGGCAATGGGCGCCAGGCCGAGGCCGTAATGGCGGAGTGTTTGGCCATTGCTGACCGTACGAACAATGTCGTGAGCGGCGTACTGGCCCTTGCCCGATTGGGTGAACTGGCCCTACTCGACTGTCGCATCGATGATGCTCGATGGCTCTATTCCGAGGCGCTGGCGCGGGCGACGCGCGACGGACATCAATTGCCGATTGCGGGCATTGCCTGGATCGGCTTGGGCCGGCTGCACTTGGAGTTTGGTGAACTCGACGAGGCCGTGGAACGACTCGAGGAAGGCGTACAACAGATCCACGGCTGGGGCGATACGATGGCGATTGATGGCTATTTGCAGTTGGTTGCAGCCCAGAGCCTGCGTCAGGAATGGTCAGCGGCTGAGGCGGCACTACAGCGCGCGCGAGAGATTTCGCATAGCTTTGACGCCACGACAGTCGATGATGATCTGCTCGAGTGGCAGCAGGTCGATTTCTGGCTGGCTCACGGTGATAACCTTGCTGCCACCATGTGGCTGAATCGACAGATGAGCGCCGAGCATCCGGCGCAGAACCCAGAAGAGCCCCCGCCGCTGCCTGCCATTCACAAGGCGTTGACGATGGCCAAGGTTTGCCTGGCCATCGGAAAGCCGGGCGCAGCCCTTTCACTGCTCGCCATTCGCTCGAAGGTTACCGTTACGTCGTTGCCGCGACGGATCCGGATCGACTTAGACTTGCTTGAGGCGCTGGTACTTTACGCGCTCGGCCGTATGCATACCGCCCAGACGCGCTTTCTCCAGGCATTGGAGCAGGCTGCTGCCCCCAATGTTATTTTACCATTCCTGGAACATGCTGGACCGGCGCTCTCTGCATTGCTGATCAGCGCAGTTCAAGAAAGCGCTTATCGCTCTTTCGTCATCCAGCTATTGGAACGCCACGATATGCGACAGAGTAAGCAGTACTGTCTTTCTCCAAACAGTCAAAATGTGCTCGCCGGTCCCCTTTTGACCACACGGGAACTGGAGATCTTGACCCTCATCGCCTGTGGCCTCAAGAATAGCGAGATCGGTGCGCAGTTGTTCATCGCGCCCAGCACCGTAAAAACCCATATCAACAACCTCTACCGAAAGTTGGATGTGCATTCACGCACCCGAGCGTTGGCGCGCGCGCGGCAACTGGAACTCATCTAGTACATCCCGGCGCAAATAGGGCGATAGCTTCCAGGCTGCTTCCACTCGAGGTACATAGCCCTATTTGCTGCCGTGGTATGTACGCCCGACTGTACTAGTCGATCTCCACCCCCTCTCCACCCGTTGAGGTCCACCCTTTAGGGGATGATGACCTACCTTCTGTGGACTAAACTAGAAGACAAGAGAAATGCAGCCAGCGGCGATTTGAACCTTTGCAGTATGGAATGGGCAGCGTAGCAAGCTCTGAGAATGCACCGGGCCAGAGTGTGTGCCTTTGCAAAGGAAACCGATTCTCCACGGTTGCGTTGGAGTTGGATCTATATCTAGGCGAGGTGGGAAGGAGACTGACAATGTTACGCAAATGGACCGCTGTGATGGCATTAGTCCTAATTGGCGTTTTGGGCCTGGTTAGTGTTGTCGCAGCACAGACGGAGCCGGGGGCGGGTCCCGATAACCCGCTCACGCCAGATGGCGCATGGACCAAGTTGGCTGCTGATGGCGAGTATTGGTATGTCTTCCATGATGAAGGAGATGGTGAGGCGATTGAAGTTGATATGCAGACGGTACCCCATGGAGCTGCTACCTTTGAAATCTGGACGCCGGAGAATTTGAGGGACTGGGCGAATGAAGAAGAGTTCGATCCGGTCGGCGTGGCCACTCGTTCCTGTGGTTGCGAGCCCTCAGACAGCGTCGGAAAGTCCAACTGGAGAGGTAGCTTCTTGGGCGGGAATGACTTCTTCATCGTCGTGAAGTCGCAGCTTGACGACACGGGCTACTTCACGCTCGGAGTCAAGGGTGAGGATGTTACCCTGCGTACTCCAGCGCCGGTTGCTATGGCGGCGGAAGAGACTGCCATGACCGAGCCCGAAGCGGTCGCAGCTGCAGCGCCAGCTGATGCACCAATCGTTCTGGCTGCGAAGGCGGGGGAGAGCCCTGCCTATGCGCTGCCGCTAAGCCAAGCGCTGACGCAGCTGCAGGAGGGGCAGCACTGGTATGCCTTCAACTATGATTCCGATAAGGACTATGGTGCGATGGACTTGCTTGTCTACGCAAATCCTCCGGGCAGCGTCGTCGCGACGGTGCGCAATCAGGAACAGGCCAGGCTGTGGGCACGCGAAGGCAAGAATGAGCACTTTGGCTGCTGTACGGATGTCTTCAAGGATGACGAGCGAGACGAAGAGGACAAGCTGGCCTTCCAGCGTTGGATGGCCGATGATCTGCCTTCGGGCCAGTACTACATCGTCGTTGAACTGGCCGAGGGTCAGACAGGGCCTGTTGTCTATCACCTCGAAGTTACGGGTGAAGGCGTCTCTCCCAGCTAACCGGTTCGATTGGTTGCAAGCCGGGAGCGGTAATCGTTGTGTAGTACAATGCGTCTCGGTGCATTAACTAGTCGGACGAACATCCTGTCATCTCACAGATGGCAGGATGTTCGCGTATGCCTGCAAAATCCAAGGTCTTTGTACAATTAATCGTGCGTGATTGAGCAGTGCTCATGACGTTAAATTGTAGACATGGCGTGGAAGTCGGTGCACCGACTTCCACGCACTTGTTCTGCTGGAGAATTCTCGATGGTTTCGCCAGCTTAAGTCCAGGTCTAGCACTACAGTTGTGGATACGGTGTATCTGGCTGGTGTGATCCTGGATACCGGAGCCAGCGGAGCGAACTGCTTTGGCATCGTGATCGACAACGGCTATAATCTGTCGAATGATGCGTCGTGCGGCTTCACGGGCACGTCGGCAGATAATGTAATCTTGAATCTGGATGCATTGACCGGGACTGGCCCCGGTGGCGGCGTCCATACCCCGCAAGCGGGCAGTGCTGCGATTGGCGTGATCCCGAACGAGACCACCGTCGATAACAACGGCGTGACGCTGGCGTGCAATGGCACGACTACTGACCAACTAAGCAACACGCGTCCAATCAACGGCGGCGATGACTGCACGGCCCCTTCATCTTGGGTGAGGAGTATGGCGTCTACAGCCTGCCGGGCGGGGTTGAACTCACGCCAAAGGTCTGGCTGCCGATCATTATGCGCCAGGCAAGAGTCAGCCCGCGGTGCGAATAGGTGTCGGGGACTTTTCGCACCAGTACCTCCATTCTCAGCTGAATCAGGAGACAACCATGAAAAAGAGATCTCTTTTGGTCGCGCTCTGTACGCTATGCGTCCTCTTTGTGATCGCGCTTGCCTCAGGGCAATCTGCTGCGGTCTTGGCGCAGGATGTCACCGGCGAACCTACGGCACCAAGTGACCAATATTTACCGCTTGTGCGCGGCGTGGAATTCGCGTCATTCGCATGGACAGAAGTCAACGACGACGCGCCGTGGGAAGCGCGCGCCGGTCTCCAAATTGTGGAGATCGATAGCGAACTCTATTTGATGGGTGGACGGACGCCCCGCCCGCCACGCACGCCGCCCATTCCAGGCGATAGCGACGTTTGGGCAGACGTGTGGCTGAGCAGCGACCTCGGTGAAACATGGGAAGAGATTCTTTCCGAGGAGAACGGGGGTCACTGGCCCGCGCGAGCCTATTTCCAGGCTGTGACAATGGGTGATGAGATGTTCGTCGTTGGGGGCCAGGATTTCACGGTGATCGAAAACCCTGACTGCCCGCCCTTTCCCAGCGACTGTCCGCCCTTCATTTCCCTATCGAATTTTTTCAATGACGTCTGGTCCAGTCAGGACGGCATCGAATGGACCCAAATTGACCGACGACGCTGGTTGGACGGGTCGCGCCGGTTTGAGCGCAGTTGCCTACAACGAAGAAATCTACGTAATGGGTGGCTCCTTCAACGACGATCCGGCCGTGATTGGTGGCCCTCCAGTGCGTGTCTTCTTCAACGACGTCTGGAAATCGTCAGACGGCGCGAATTGGGAGCAGGTCACGGCTGAGGCACCTTGGGCGCCCCGCGCCGGTGCGGAAGCTGTGGTCTTCGACGACTATATCTACCTGCTGGGCGGTGAAGATGGCTTTATCTGCTTGCCTGGTGGCCGCTGTCCACCGTACTACAACGACGTCTGGCGGACCAAGGATGGCGAGAGCTGGGAACTGGTTGTAGAGGAGGCTGAATGGCCTTCGCGTCCCGGTCACCGGGTAGCCGTGCTAGCCGGGAAGATGGTCCTGTTCGGCGGTTTTGGGTTGAGTTCAGACCCGGAAGATCCCTTTGCGTTTGCGAATCCGACGGACATCTGGGTGAGCGGGAACGGCGCAACATGGGAGAAGGTCAGTGAGTCCCCATGGAACGCAGATGCTCCGGAAGATATCAAATATGACTTTGATGCGCTGACGATGGAGAACCTCCCGGATGGTCAACTGCCAAGAATCATCACGGCCGGCGGTGACCGGGAGACCTTTGACTTCTCGGATCCGGAGAACTATCTTCGTGTTGATAACGATGTCTGGCACTATATGCCCTAGTTAGCGGTCGATAGTGGCGGCCAAATGATCGGTTGGCGTCAGGGTGACTTTGCATGGGCGAACTGCACCATGTTGCGTCGCCCTGACGTTTAGTCACATTAGGGGATTCTGTTGCAAAAGATATTTGATGGACTACCGTTGGTTTGATGTATCCAATACCCTCAAGAAATTTGCCTTGCTTCTCCTTCCCCAACGGATGTCGAAATGAGGACGGCAGGTGTACTTTCTGCAGTCAAACCCAACGCATGTGCTCTGGCAACGGCATTCTCACGTTTGTTCACGCCTAGCTTGGCATAGATATGGCGGATGTGGGTGCGCACAGTGTTGATACTGACACCGAGACAGTCGGCAATATCTTGATAGCGGATCGGCTCTATCAGATGCATCAGCACTAGGCGCTCATGATCGGTCAGTTGTGCCGCCTGCTGGCGCTGGGCAGCAGAAACGGTGGCGACCCACATGTCTGTCGCGGCTGGATAGTTCAAAACTGCCAGCAGGGGCGCGAGCGCGGGGATGTCGAGGATGAAGCGCACGTAACCGGTAGCAACGGCCAGATCGAGGGCTTGCACCAGGGCGCATTCAGCCTGCTCTCGCTGGCCCATCTGCAGATGGGCCCACCCCAAGAGGGCGTATAGCTCAACGGCAAACAGCCGGCTATCTACGCACTCTGCCTGGGTGATGGCGGCTGCAATCCGCGGCGTGACGGCATCGAGATCAATCCCCCTGGCGATCGTCACCTCCAACAGCGAGATAAAATACCCCAGGTTTTCGGCGGAAATTTCGCCATCAACTTGCACACCAAGGTCCGTGGCGAAATGTCGGGCACGCTCGACCTGTCCCTGTCGCACCAACATATGCAGGTGCAATCTGTTGAGCTGCACAACCGAACCCATTGTGTCCAGGGGAAAAGCATCTTCAATCTCATTTGATTTACCCGTGGCACGCGCCATGGCAAAGAGTGCGGCTAATGAGTCTATCTGGCGGATGAGAGCAGGGTCAGCCAGGCGCTGGGCCAGAACCAAGGCCGACTGCTGCTCGCGCTGCGCGCCCTCTACATCATCCATCCAGTAATGAAGATAGATAGCACTCGCATGTGCTTCAAGCAGCTCATTCATCGCAAATGAACTGTTCGGTTGCGCGGTGGCCACGATTTCTTGCAGCATTGCCAGCGCTTCTTGCGCGTACCCATAATGGGCTGAGATCTGGGCACGATTGCGCCGAACGGATATCACGGCATCGTCAAAACCTGCCTCTCGGAACGCCTCAATTGCTTGATTACCCTTTGCCAACGCGCTTTGTCCTTGCCCCCCGTACCAGGCGAGAATAAATTGCATGTGCACAAACCAGGCCTGGCTCAAAGGGTCGGCATCAGCCAGGCGCTGTTCTTCGTCCTGAACGAGTGCCCTGACACGCTCAAAGTTACGCCTGTAGAACTGGGCATATATTTTTAGGACAGTAAGTTCGGCTTGGGTGCGCCGGCGTTCTTTGTCGGCCATCTGGGCAGATGCCAGGGCGGCGTCCGTGCGCGCGACCAGGTCCGCCAGGTTCGCCTGGATGCGTATCAACCCGAGCAGGCAGAGCTCCAACAGGAGGCGCGGGTGCTGGTCGAGGGCATCGTCGGGGAAGAGCGCCAGCCAGCGCTGGGCCTGCTGGGTGCCGCCGCGCAGAATCTCCGGGCGCACGGCCGCTTCCAGTATGGAGGCAGCCAGGGGCAGATCGTCGGCGCGCAGGGCATGCTGCACCGCGGTGGGGACCTGGTCATGCCTGGCCAGCCAGGCCGCGGCGCGGCGATGCAAGGTGGCGACAGCCGCGCGGCTTTGCTCCTGCCGCAACTGGTCCTGCAGCACTTTCTGAAAGAGGTGGTGGTAGCGAAACCACTCCTGCCGGCTGTCCAGCTGCACCACTGGCAAACCAGCCTTAATCATCGCCGAAAGCAAGTCATCTGTAGCCGTCATGCCGGTGACAGCCGCGGAAAACGACGTGTTGAAGCGGTCCAGGATCGAGGTCTCCAGCAGGAATGTACGCTGCGCGGGTGGGAGGCCGTTGAGCATCTGGGTGGTCAGGTACTCGGCCAGCCAACCGCGCCGGCTTTGGATGGCAGCCAAGAGTTCGTCGACGTCGCATGGTTTGCCTGCGCTCGCGGTCATCAACTGTAAAGCGACGATCCAGCCTTCGGTGCGCGCGGCCAACCGCGCCAGCGTCTCGGGCGTGAGGGTCGGAAAGCCGCGCTGGACCAGGTAGGCCTCCATCTCGTGGGGCTGAAAGCGTAGGTCGGCCTCGCTCATGTCCAACACCTGTTCTGCCGCGTAGAGCCGGGTCAGCGGTCCGTACGTGGCCCGGCGTCCGAGGAGTATGATGTGCAATCGCGCTGGGCGCCGTTCCAGGAACCGGGTCATCAGTGGCGCCAGCGCGGGTGAATCGACCTGGTGCAGATCGTCGAGCACCAGGAGCAAAGGGTCATTGTCGGACGTGTTTGGGTCACGCTGGAGCATACCAAGTAACAATCCGAGCGCGCGCACGGGATCTGGCTCCGGCGCGTCGAGCACCAGATGGGCAGCGGCGGCAATGCCCGGCACGATCGGCTCCAGCGCGGCCGCCAGGTAGCGGACAAATTGCTGAGGATCGTCATCGCCAGGATCCAATGATAACCAGGCTGTGTGCGACGCCAGCCCGCGCACTTCGAGCCAGCGGCAAACCAGCATGGATTTACCGTAGCCGGCCGGCGTGTGGACAAAGACGACCGGCGTTGTCTGCCATTGATCGAGCCGCGCGTACAGGCGTGGCCGATCCACGAACTGGGATGGCGGTGCAGGCCGCGTTACCTTGCTGGAGAGAATGTACATCTGGACGAGTTTCCTCGATGCCCCGATACGCAAACACGTTTAGCGCTGGCATTGTATCACATGATTTGGCTGATTCATGCGATAGATTTCGCTCGTCCCTTACGCTATAGTTGCACCATATCAACAGCCTGCGGACAGGCGGCGTGTACGCGTGTCGGGGCAGTGAAAATTTATCCTACCGCGAGGTGAAGAGATGAACCAGCACGAAACCAAGCAGACAGGCGCCGCACTGCGGCTGTTTATGTACATGATACTGATCGCAGCGTTGCTGCTGCCTGCATCCGCGACCACAGCCCAAGCCGCGCCCGTCCAGCAGGATGCCTCCGTCCAGCAAGTGGGCGCCGCGGCAGCGCCAGAGACCTACACCGTCACATCCACCAGCTGCACCGGGCCCGGTTCGATTACCGAGGCCATGGCCAAGGCCAACGCCAACCCCGGTACTGACACCATCACCTTCACGCCAGGCCTGCAGATCAATGCGGGCCAATGCCTACCAGTTTCTAAGGACGCTAATGATTACTTTATGTTCCAGGCGACCGAGTCGGTGACCTTTGATGGCAAAGGCGCCAGATTGGTCGGAGCTATTGTATGGATTACATCTGGGGGGCTTATTACACCGATTGGCCCTAGCGCTGGCTGTTATGACGCTGTCGGCGACTTGGTTGATTCGCTGACGCCGGGTTTCATCAAGGTTGGAGCCTATGGCCAGGATAACTCGGCCATCACCGTCACCGTGCGTGATCTAGACATGTACGAACTCAACAGCGTGGCGCGGATTGAGAAGAATGCATCGCTTATCCTGGAAGACCTGACACTTAACCGAATCATCAATGGATACAGAGGTTGTAACAGGTCTGCAATCGATGCCGATGAAGGTGCGAACTTTACGGCACGCCGCACCGAATGGGATACGATCTGGAATGGCACAAATGCATTTACTGCTCCCGACACGACTGTTGCTGCAATAAGTGGCGTACAAGGTCCTCTGAATAATCGTATATATGCGGGCAACCTCAACATTGAGGACTCGTATTTCAAAGACGTTTATAAGGGAACAATCAACTGGGGGGGACAGGCTGGCGACAAGGTCAATATCGTCACCTCGCGCTTCGAAGTAGCGGGAGGAATCAACATTAGCGGCGCTGCTGAGACCAATATCGTTAATTCAATCTTGTCAGGCCAAGCAATTGGTCCTTCAAGGGTAACAGACCATCTTATCAATAGTTCCACCCAGGAAATGAATATCAAAGCATCGACTGTCTTGTTTCCGGATGTTGAATGTGACAGTAGTTGCCAACGTTTTAACGTTGGATGGATTTATCGCCAACCTGGAAGCGGGAAAATCAACTTCATTCAATCCGCGGTCGGCGTGAACTTTCCTGACACACTCCCATTCCCGGCCACCAGATTGCTGGATCCCGTTACCAAGTTGCGGCCCTTTCCAGGCGATCCGGGTCAAGGCTTCACCGCCGATGAATACACCTGGATTCAGCCTACATCAGTGCAAAACGCTGCTGCGTTGCAGGCGGTCACCTTTCAACCAAACCTGCTCACTAACCCGCCAGGCCTGCCCATTGAAGGGTCGTACACCCTGGCCGAATGGGCGACCCCGCTCGATCCGGGCGAGCTCATCGACATTGTTCCCGATGCCGTCTGCGACGACAACAACCCGACCAATGACGGGGCCAATGCGTTACGCAATCCCATCAACGGCCTCTGTATCACGAAAGACGCCCTGGGCAATGTCCGGGTGGATGCTAACGGCAAACGCAACATCGGCGCCGTGCAGTTGAGCCTGGCGCCCTACCTGACGGTGGTCGGTACGGGCGACGGCACGGTTGACCTGAGTTGGACCAAGCCGCAGGTCTCGGCCCCATCCACCATCACCGGCTATGAGCTGCGCTACCGTGCAACCGGCGCGGCGAGTTGGACGACAGACCCCGGTCCCGACACATTGGCGCGTCAGGTCACCGGCCTGACCAACGGTATAGAGCACGAGTTCGAGGTACGAGCTGTCTACTCGCCCAGTGGACAGGGGCCATGGAGCAACAACGTTAAGGGCACGCCCTACGGGTCCATCGGCGCGCCAGTGGTGACGGCAACGCCAGGGAACGGACAGGTTGACCTTTCGTGGACGAAACCGTCCGACGGCGGCCACGTGATTGATGCCTACTTCATCTTCTGGCGCGTGGCCGGCACTACGACTTGGACTGGCGCTACGGGCACTTATGGCGCGGGCGGGAATCCCCCCGCCACGCAGACGACCATCACCGGCCTGACCAACGGCACGGCGTATGAGTTCGCTGTCACCGCCAACGCGCTTGATGGCGCCATCGGTCCGCAAGGCCTCGCTACGGCCACACCGTACGCCCCGGGCGCAATTTTGATCAGAAAAAGTACCGCGCCTGCCGGTGGCACAGGATTCACCTTCACCCAAGGTGTTGACAACAGCGGCAACTTCACCCTAGACGACCGGGGTATCAGACCCTTCTCCAACGTGCGCCCTGGCACCTACCCGGTTACCGAAATCGATCCCAGCGGTTTGGGCTATGAGTTGGTCGCTATTAGCTGTCCACCTGGCGCTGCAACCGTGGATGTGGCCACCCGGATCGCCAGGATCACTATTGGTTCCGGTGAGGTGGTGAGTTGTCTTTTCCAAAATACTGAGGATGAGACTGTCGTCATCGAAAAGCGGACGGTGCCGCCGGGCGGGAGCGGCTTCACCTTCAGCGACGACCTCGGCACGCCCAACAGCTTCAGCCTGAACGACGCCCAGACGCGCACCTTCACCCATGTGCCGCAGGGCGACTACCAGGTCACCGAGGGCGCCATGCCCGGCTACGAACTGACGACCATCGACTGTACGGTGGAAGGGGTGAGCGTCCCCGGCGACCTGACCTCGCGCACGGCCAATATCAGCCTGACGCAGCCCGGCGGCAGCGCCCACTGCACCTTCACCAATACCAAGCTGGGCACGATCATCATGCGCAAGGAGACGCTGCCCGACGGCGCCCCGGATGCATTTGGCTATACCATCAGCGGGCCGAACACCAACGACAGCGGCTCCCTGACCGACGGTGCTTCGACCCAGGTCGACAACGCCAAGTCCGGCACGTGGGAGTTGACGGAGTCGCTGCCCGCCGCGGACTGGCATCTGGGCGACATCCGCTGCACGTCAACGCTGGGAACCAGCACGTTCGTCAAGGACATAGACAATCTCAAGGCAACAGTGGAATTGGCCCCCGGCGATACCATGGACTGCACCTTCACCAATGTGGAAGATGAGACCATCACCGTGGAGAAGGTGACGATCCCGGCCGGCGACACGACAACTTCCTTCGATTTCACGGGCAGCGGTTCCATCAGCGACTTTGTCCTCAAGGATGGGGAGAAACAATCGTTCAGCGTGGACGCAGGCGCGGGTCCGTTCACCCTGACCGAGAGCGACCCCAGTGGGGCGGGCTATGAAGTAACCGAGATCCGCTGCGTCAACACCTTAACAGGAGAGAGTACACTGGGCGACTTAGGCACCCGCTCCGTTGCGCTCAACACCCAGCCGGGCGAGAGCCAGCATTGCACCTTCACCAATGAGCGTCATGGCCAGGTCGTGATTCGCAAGGAGACTGCACCGGCGAACGCACCCAACAATATTGAATTTGGTTTCTATGGCAGTTTCAACGCATTCTCACTGAAGGACGGTCAGGATGAGACCTTCGTCGATGTGAGGCCGGGCGCTTACTCCGTCAGTGAGGTGGACCCCAACGGCCTGGGCTATGGACTGAGCGGCATTAGCTGCATCGACAGCGACCCCAGCGGCACGCCTTCCACTGGCGATCTGCCGACCCACACGGCGACCATCAACCTGGATGCCGGGGAGACGGTGGAGTGTACCTTCACCAACAGCTTGCCGAACACCGTTTCCGTCTTCAAAACGACCATACCGCCCGGCGGCGAAGGCTTCGGTTTTGGCGGCAACTTTGGCCCATTCACGCTGGACGACGGCGACCTGAGCAGCTTCAACGTGTCCCAGGGCAGCAGCTATACCATCAGCGAAGATGAAAACGCGAACTATGATCTGGCCTTCATCCTCTGCAACGACGCCTCCACGGGCGAGTTCTTCGAAGGAGATGTGGTCAACCGCCAAGTCACCGTGGGGCCGCTAGACGAAGGCCAGCAGATACTGTGCGAATTCGTCAACGTGCAGCGGGGCACGGTCATCATCGAGAAGGCGCCGGGGGCCGGTACGGGCTACGCATTCAGCGGCGATCTGGGCGACTTCAGCCTGGACAGCGAGCAGAAAGAAACCTTCGTCGAACTGCCGGTGGGGCAGTACAGCGTGACCGAGCTAACCCCGCCCGGCGATCTGCTGACCGACCTGTTCTGTACCGACACCGATGCCAACGGCGTCGCCTCCACGGGTGACGTGGCCTCGCAAACGGCGACCATCAACCTGGATCCGGGCGAGACGGTGCACTGCACCTTCACCAACCAGCCCGGCGGCAGCGTGGTGATCCGGAAAGCGGTCGACTCCGGCCCTGACGGTGACTTCACCTTCCTGGACAATATCGCCACTCCGGCCACCTTCGATCTGAGCGACGGCGGCGAGCAGCGCTTTGACAACGTGCTGCCCGGGACGTATACGGTGCAGGAAGCAGGCGTTCCTGCCGGCTCGTCTCTGGCCAATATCGAATGTACGGATTCCGATGCTGACGGCACGGCCTCGAGCACAGACCTGACTGAGGCCACGGCCATTATCCAGCTCGATCCGGGCGAGACGGTGGAGTGTCTCTTCACCAACGAGAACAACGTGGTCCCCGTCACCCTCGGCTGGTTCCTGGCTGCGGGCAATGGCGGGACGGTCAACTTCCGCTGGCAGACGGCCACCGAGACGGGCACGGCCGGCTTTAACGTGCTGGCGGTGACCGAGGGGGGGACGGTCCAGCTCAATCGCGAGCTGATCCCGTCCAAGGTCATCGATTCCGTGGAGCCGACAAACTACAGCGTCGCGCTCGCGACCGACGCCGTGACTTTCTACCTCCAGGAAGTCGGCGTAGACGGCAGCGTGACGGAGCATGGACCGTTTACGCTGGGCAGGGAGTACGGTGCCTATGCATTGCCCGGTGGCGTCGAGCTATCGCCCAAGAGTTGGCTGCCGATCCTGATGCGCTAATTGACACATTATTCAAACATTGGACAATGCTCCTCGATCAAGATTGCTTTGCATTGTCCAATGTTTGAGTGTCGTCTCTATAAGGACGGCTGAATGCGTCCTTGGGGAGCAGAGCCAGCGCCCACGCGTAGACACAGCACCTAGATGTTGGATATAATCTGCCGGGAAGCTTCAAGCTTCCCGGCAGATTATCCGTGTAGTCCGTTTTGCCAAAACAAGAAACGTCTGGACATGAAAAAAATGAAGGAGCATTTGCGATCCGCTATGGTGCAATCATCTGTGAAAAGAATAACGTCCGTTCTGTTGATGGTACTGGTCATGCTGGGCGCGTCCTATCAGGTTGAGACGCATGCAGCATTGGCCTTCCAACCGGATTCGCAGGTCGATCCGCTGGCAGAGATCATCTCCCCTCCTCGTCTATCCGATCGAGAACCCGGTATCCACATCAGCGAGTGCGAACCAACGCAATCGCCCGGCATCAGCGCGGTGGAAGGCGAGGACTACTACTGCGGCGTCTTCACCGTGCCCCAGAACTGGGACGAGCCGGAGGGCCCTGCCCTCGACCTGGCCTTTGTCGTGGTCAATGCGACCGGCGAAGAGCCCGCGTCCGATGCCCTGGTCTTTCTCGCCGGCGGTCCTGGCCAAAGTGCTATCTCCAAACCCATCCATGGCTATCAGCGTCTGCAGGATGACCACGACATCATCCGCTTGGACCAGCGCGGTACGGGACTCAGCCAGCGCCTGGGCTATGAAGAGTGCCTGCTCTTGGCCCTGCAAAATGATGCGCCACCGGCTCAAATCGAAGCCTTGCGGGCCGCAGCCTACAACCCGTTGGAGGAGGCTTCAAGGCAGCTGGATGTGACCGAGCAGGACGTCCCCGTGCTCAATGAGGTCTGCTGGGCGCAATTTACTGCACAGGGGCTCGATCTCAGTCAGTTCACGAGCGCGGCCAGCGCACGCGACGTGGTGGAACTCCTCAAGGCGTTGGACTATGCGGGCTTCACGCTCCACGGCGTCTCCTATGGCACACGCCTGGCCATGACGATCATGGCGCAACTGTCCACCTACGACGACGCGCCGGCGCTGCGTTCCGTGGTGTTGGACTCGGCCTTTCCGCCTTCCATCTACACGATCGCCACGTTTCCGCGCAAAGATCACGACTTCATGCTGCAGCTGCTGGCGGAGTGCCGGGCGGATGCCGGGTGTCGCCGGGCGTACCCCAATTTGGACGTGCGGCTGGCTGCGTTGCTAGACAGGCTTGAGGAAGAACCGCTCACCGCCAACGGGGAGACGGTCACGCTGGATGATGTCGTTGCCCAACTGGGGATACTCGATGCGACGCAGGCCGCCTACCTGCCCAAGATGATCGCAGAACTGGAGGCGGGTGTGTTGGACACCTATCTGGCATTGCGCGATGGGATGGTCGGGACCGATCTACCGGAAAACTATGCGGGCGACCTAGACCGCAGTGACCCGGTGCAGGCCTTTATCGCCGATGTCTATGATGCCACCGGCGGCGGCGTTCCGGGATTGGAAACGATCGTCTACCTCAATTTTTCCCTCGTCGATGAGGATCCGCTGACAGCATTGCAGGCCCTTGTCGCGGATGCCTTTAGCGGCGATGTAGCCGAGCAACTTAATGCGAAACTGGCAATGCTGACCGCTGAGACGATCGCGGAATCGCCTTACGTCGCACAACTCCAAGCGGGCTTCGATGCCGAGATGGGCATAGGCGATCCCGAGGAGTTGGCGAGACTTGAATTGGCCCAGCAGCGCCGATCCGTTGTCGGCAGGTTCGCGTGGTCCTTCTTCAACACGATCCACTGCGTCGAAGATGTCCCGTTCGAGCGCTTTGAGCAGGCCGTCAACAGCTATCACGACCTGGCCTTCCCGCAATTGGGCAAGCTGGAATTATCGCAAGCGTTGGCAGACCTTTGTCAAAACTGGCCTGTGGAAGCGGCCCCCATCCAGGTCAAAGACCCGGTGAGCAGCACGGTGCCAACCCTGGTTCTGCAAGGCGCCTACGACACGCGGACACCGGTCTTCATGGGTAAGCGTGCCGCCCGCGAGCTGACAAACAGCACCTACGTCCTTGTGCCGCAGGAAGGGCATGAGGTTTGGAGCAACGCAGGTGATTGTGTGGGCCAGATCGCCACCGCCTTTGTTCAAGATCCGGACGCTGACCTTGATCTGAGCTGCCTGGACACGCGCAAGCCCAAATGGGCATTGCCGGACGCTTCAGCCACGAGTCAGATAACACCGGAGCAGATGGGGAACGCAACCTACAGCGGCATCTACGACGAGTCGGTCACATTGGCAGACGGCGTCTATGAAGGCGAGCCCTTTGAGGAGGGCGGCGCGTCGCGGCCGGTCGTCACCTACTTCGACAACACGCTGGTCTATGGTGACCTGGACGGCGGCGACCTGGACGGCGACGGGCTGGACGATGCCGTGGCGCTGCTGGTCGAGAATTCGGGCGGCAGCGGGTCTTTCTTCTACGCCGGCGCCCAGCTGAACCAGAGCGGCGAGGCTGCCGACGCGGGCACGGCCCTGCTGGGCGATCGCGTGCAGCTCATCTCCATGGAGATCGCAGAGGGCCAGGTAACGGCGGAGATCGTGACCCAGGGACCGGACGAGGGCATGTGCTGTGGCACGCTCAAGGTGCGCAAGACGCTGGCCCTGCAGGATGGTCAGCTGGCCGAGATTGCGTCCGAGGAGCTGGGCACGGTCTCGCTAGACGACCTGATGGGCACGCAATGGATGCTGCACCGTCTGAACTTCGACCAGCCGCCCCTTGTCGACGTGATGATCTCGGCCGATTTTGCCGATGGCACGGTGTCGGGCGCCGGCGGCTGCAACAGCTACAGCGCCGATGTCACCAGCAGCGGCGGCCAACTGCTCGCCGTCGCACCCGTCGAGACGACCGCAATGGCCTGTGACGATGAACTGGAAGCGCTGGAGACAGAATACCTGGCAGCGTTGCAGAGCGCAACCGAGTGGCGTTTCTACCCAGGACAATTGGCCATCGGTTACACGGCAACCAGCGGTGATCAGGCAACGCTCTTCTTCAACCCGGTGGAGAGCGCAGACTCAGGTCCGACGTCCGAATGATCTCGACGATCTATCCACGCACGATCGCCGACGCCAACGCCTATGGATACAGCGGGGAGGGCGATTTGAGCATCGCCTTTGGCCCGGAGGCAAATGCACTGGTATTTGTGTCGGTTGCTGATCGAAGCGAGGCCATCTTTCTTGTTTTTCTGCTCGTCTAATATTGATTGCAAAGGATACATCTTCTCAATACTTTGGGGCGCAGAAGTCAGGCTTTTGCCAAAAGCCTGACTTCTTGGACCGCATACCCCTCATCATTGAGAAGATACAAAGGACTGCCAAAAAATATGTCACGTCGTCGGTTTTATATGCTATTTGCCAGTGCGCTCTGCGGGTTGCTGATTTTGTTGAGCGTTCTCCACCTTGAGACCCACGCCCAAGCGCCGACCAAAGGCGTCGCCTGGACGGACGTCCCCTGTAGCGAGTTTAATCTTTCACTTCCGGCCGAGAGCAACGTGAGCTGCGGCTATGTGACCGCCCCCTTGCGCCACGCCGCGCCGGACGGTCCCACCATTCAGCTGGCCACCGTGGTGCTCCCCAGCAGCGCGGCCGACCGCCAGCCCGATCCACTCTTTATGGCGCAGGGTGGTCCCGGCGGCTCGACCATCGGAACCTATGCCCAATATCTGATCCAAAAACCAGATGCGCGGCCCACACAGAATCGCGACATTGTGCTCTGGGATCGACGCGGCACGCTCTTCTCTAAACCAGCGCTCATGTGTCCCGAAGTGTCGCAAGCCGACTTGACCAATGCGTTAGCCGACACCCCAGCAGACCCATCTGACGATGGTCTTGGCCC
This sequence comes from uncultured Chloroflexia bacterium, assembly GCA_963749845.1. Lineage (GTDB taxonomy): Bacteria > Chloroflexota > Anaerolineae > Caldilineales > Caldilineaceae > JAGRCP01. Next base: position 858,831 of record CAVVOJ010000001.1, read on the forward strand.
CTATCAAGCCTGTGGCGATCGGCTCGCCGCGGAAGTGGGCGATCTCTCGGCCTTTAACTCCGCCGAGAATGCCGACGACGTGGAGGACGTGCGCGTGGCGCTGGGCTACGATGAGATCAACCTCTATGGTGTTTCCTACGGCACCGAATTGGGCCAGTTTGTCATGCGCCAGCAACCCGATCATCTGCGCAGCGTGATCCTGGATGCCGTGGTGCCGCTTGATTACAACTTGATGACCGAGCCCGCCTTTGCCAAGGAGCGCATTGCCGAGAAATATTTTAGCGCTTGCGCTACCGATGTGCGCTGCAACGCCGAGTTTCCCGATTTGGCGGCACGCTACCTGGCACTGATCGACCGGTTGAACGAAGAACCGGTTGTGGTGGCGATGGCGCCCGAACTGACGGCGAGTGAGACCTATCAGATCCGGCTGACCGGCTCGCTGCTAGAGAGCGCGCTCTATGGGGCGCTCTATTCCAATGTGCACAATCTGATCCCGCTGATTATTGATCAGGCCGACAAGGGCAATTTCACCTTCGTGTCGACGGCTCTGTTGCCGCAATCGCTGATTGGCGACACCATGGCCACGGGCATGTATATGACAGTAGCCTGTGCCGATCGCGGCGACACCGACCCCAGCCTAGTAGATTACAGTACCATTAACCCCCGCTTGGCCGAAGAAGAGCGGCAAGGTGCTGAAGCTGTGATGAGCATCTGTCAGTCGTGGGGGATCGACCTACTACCGCGTAGCGACTTGGACCTGGTGGTGAGCGATATTCCTACGCTGCTGCTTTCGGGCGATTTTGACCCGATCACACCGCCGCAATATGCGGAAACCTTGTTGCCGAATCTCGCCCAGGGAAAGCACGTGATCTTCCCAAGTGGCTCGCACGGGCAGGCCGTTACCAGCGTATGTAGCAATGGCATTATTAGCGGCTTTTTAGATAGTCCCACCGGCGAGCTTGACACCGCCTGCACCGATGCGCCCGTGTCGGGCTTTGTTACCATTGACGATGTGATTACGCTACCGCCGCTGCAACATGCGCTGGCGGCTCAGGGCCTGAGCCTGATGGGGCTGCTGGGGCTTGGGCTTACTGTGGCACCGGGGCTGCTGATTGGCCTCTTTCTGCTCAGCGTAATTCCGATCTATGGCATTGGTTGGATTATCAGCCTCTTCCGTCGCCAGCCTCAGGCCGAGAAACAGGGCTGGTCGCGTTCCTGGTCGCGTGCTGCTCCGTGGTTGGCGTTGGCGGCCGCCATTGTCCTCCTGGCGTTCGTGCTGCTGCTGGGCTTTACGGTTGGGTCGACGTTCGTCGGGGACCGGAATCTGCTGCTGCTCAGCGCTATCCCCGGCAGCTTTCGCTGGATTTTCTTCCTGCCGCCGCTCTTGGTGGTGCTGGTTGGGCTGATGCTGATTGCCACCATTGCGCTGTGGCGCGGCCCTCAGCGTTCGCTCATTGGGCGGCTCTACTATACGCTGTTGACCCTGGCGGGCATCTCCGGTGTGTTTGGCCTCTATAGCCTGGGTGTTATGGCGTTGGGTTTTGGGTAAAATACTGGAACGCCGCGTTTCAAGCGACCCCTCTATCTTTTCTGGACCGGTCCCACGTCTGTGGCTCTGGTCGACCTGGCTCGCATCTATTCAAATAGTGAATGCCACCTATGGCGGCATTTATGATGCGCCGATCACGTTGGTCGATGGCCTTCAAGATGGACAGCTTGCTGAGGTAGCGTCGGAGGAATTGGGACCGGTCTCGCTGGACGATCTGATGGGCACGCAATGGCGGCTGCATCGCCTGAACTTCGATCAGGAGCCCCTTGTCGATGTGACGATCGCGGCCGAATTTGCCGAGGGCACGGTGTCGGGCACTGGCGGCTGCAGCAGCTACAGCGCCGATGTCACCAGCAGCGGCGGCCAACTGCTCGCCGTCGCACCCGTCACCGTGAGCGCAATGGCCTGTGACGATGAACTGGAAAAGCTGGAGGCAGCTTACCTGGCAGCGCTGCAGAACGCAACCGATTGGCGTTTCTACCCAGGCCAATTGGCCATCGGTTACCTGACCGCCGGCGGTGATCAAGGGACGCTCTTCTTCAACCCGATGGCGAGGGCAGGGAGAGACATGTCGACGAAGTAAGATGGGGGAGGTGTACAATAGATCACTTGAGAATGCACGTCCCATAACGGAGACTCTTTATCAGGTCTCGTTTCGTAGGTCGCCTCGGCCGTTTCTGCATCCCATACGCCGCCGCTGTTCTGGCCACGGCGAGTCATAGAGCGCACGGCTTCTTCTACCGGATGCGCATCGGGCTAAGATACTGTGCGAACATCAACCCAATGTTCGACATCCTACCGTTCCTGACGCTTTCTCCGGATGCCCCCCATCTTCACACAGCACGATTGTCCGGTATCAGTCGAGGGTTTGCCCAGAATCTCTGGCCTCGTGGTGGGACGTGATATTGAGAATGGTGCTGATGACGAATAGAACAGCGTACGTAGTCCAAAGTGGTCGGCTGATCAGGCCAAGTGGCCACCAATAGAACATGACAGTCGCCAAGTAGAAGAATATGTAGGGAGCGAAGATCGACCAGCGAATGGGGTTGCGCCACTGAATATCCTTCACGTATTCAACCGTATAGCCGAGCGTCGCCCAAATAAGGTAGATGAAGCCGCCCAACCACAGCGCCCAGGTCTTTCCGCCCAGGAGAATCAGTACGCTCACGGTTGCAGCAGGCACACTCAACGCGTAGACAATCCAGCCATAGCGCATGGCGAGATCGAAGTGCCATTTGCGCAATGCGAAATGGATAATCAGTACGATTTGAAAAAGAAAGGCCGCAATAACAAACAGAAATTCCAGACTGTCCGATCCGCGCATTCTCGCATCTCCAGGGCGGAACCGGCGCTATCAGGCCACTATTCGGACTCGACTGAGAGCGACGTAATGGCCTCCACCGCCGGCAGGAAGAGCTGCTCTACCAGCGCATCATGCTCTTCCGGTGTAGAGACCAGAAAGACGAAGTATGCCTTTTCGTCATCCTCTGCTAGCGCCAGGTCGGCCAAGTTTCCCCGTCGTTCGAAGGTGTAGAAATTCCAGATGAAGTTGCCGACTTGCGCTTGCGAGTCGGGCGCCATTTCCGCATCCAGCCCCAACTGTCCGGCGAGATTGCCGAAGAGTTCGGCGGCAGTACCGGGTGTTCCCTCCAACACGAAATAGGTCGGATCCAGGGCGGTCGTTTTACGCGCTAGATTGGCCGGCGCCAGCTCCTCCCAGCCCGCGGGCACAAGGCCGCTAAATCCACGCGCTTCGTCGCTGAACGGTTCCAGCACCAGTTCCGGCGCATCCTCTAACGGCAGATCAAAGACCACGCCAGCCATGTCGGCAATGCAGGCGGCATCGGGCGCTTGGCTGGGGTCTGCCAAGAACGCACCAGCAAGTTGGCGTGCGCACGCTTCAATGATGATATTGTGGCCCCCCCCTGGGAACTCATAGAAGTAGGCGTTTGACAGATAGTCGGCAACCAGTTCGCCATATTCAGGCGGCGTAACCGGGTCCAGTTCACCCGCCAACACCAGCGTGGGAATGTCGCCGACCAACGGCTCCTTGACTGATGGGTCGGCTTCTGCCACCGGCCAGTCGGCGCAGATCCCAAAGATGCCATGTTCGATGATCGTCTCCGGTTCGGCACTGACTACCAGTTGTCGAGGCAATGACGCCATCAGCGCCAGCAGGTCATCCGGCGTGCGACCGATCAGATCCTCTGCACAAATCACGGAGAAGGTCATCCCACGACTGATCAGGTCAAGCAGCGCCAACCGGGTACTGCTCAATTGCGTCATCAACTCATAGTCGCCGTTGTAGACGTCGTAGATGGCCTGGGGCAAGACTGGAATGATCTGGGTTGTGTAGAGGAAGGTGACGAGGTTGGCGCGCACCGTCTCGCCCGTGAGTAAGGCATCGTAGCTTTCGCCATTCAGTGGATTGGTGACTGTGATGGCCACCGGCTCGGCGTTGAGCCGGTCGATCACCTCAAAGAGCTTGGCCTGCAGGTCGGGATAGGCGGCATTGCAGGCCTCGTCCGAAGCGCAGGTGTCGAGCAGGCGCAGGATGGCCTGGGCGGTCGTCGCCGATGCATCCACAAAGAGGCTCGATTCCAAGGGCAAGACTGAAGTCAATACCACGCTGCGGACGTTCTCCGAGTGGTCGCGCATGACGGCCTGGGCCAACAGCGAACCGTACGACCCACCGTACAGGTTGACCTGCCCGTATCCCAGCGCACGGCGGATGGCGTCGACATCGGCGGCATTCTGGGTGGTGTTAAAGGCTGACAGATTGTGACCTTCATCGACCAGGCGGTCGGCGCATGCCATCGTTGCTTCATGAACAATCTGGGCTGCGACGGCGCTGTCTGTCTCGTCCAGAATCTTGAACTGCGCTTCCAAGTATTCGGGGCACTCTAGCGCCGGTTCAGAGAGGCCGACACCGCGCTGGTCGAAAAGTACCAGATCTCGGCTGGGATAGATCGGCTCCAGGAACGACGCCAGCATGGGTGCGTTCGCCACCACCCGCTCGCCTGGGCCGCCGGACAGCAGAAGTACAGGGTCCGGTTGGTGACCATCGCTCCTGTCCTTGACCACGACAACAGCTAGACGAATGTGTGGCCCGGCAGCGTTGCCGTGATCTTCGGGCACAATCACGTGGCCGCAGACCACGTCTTCGCCCTCCGCGACATCAGTCGGGATGGAAAACGGACAGGCAGTTTCCTCAAATGTTGGCGCAACGTCCGGCTGAGCCGAGGTCGGTTCCGGTTCAGCTTCGAGGTCGGCAAAGAGATCGAGGAAAAGCGCAGCAAAGGGGGAACTGAGCACATCGCCTGCGCCGAGATTGAAGGGTGAGCTGGCGCCGTCACTGCTAGCCAACAGAATAAACGTAAGATTCTGTTCTGGCACCTTCAGAATGAGGGAAGAATACGCACTTTCCCAGCCGTAGTGCCAGACCAGTTGCTTCCCTCCATCTTCCTGGACAAACCAGCCCATGCCATAGGGCAATGTTTCGCCGCTGTTGGACAATGTCGGGGTAAACATAGCAGCTTTCGTATCCGCCGAGATAAGCAGGTCAAGGTCCATGGCCGCGTCGAACTTGGCCAGATCTAGCACCGTGGAGATCATGCCGGAAGCGGCGTCGACACGCCCGGTTGTCTGATAGTCGGCAAGCACCACGTTTCCTGAGTCATCGACCTGATAAGGTCTGGCCATCTCCGCCAAGATCTCTGCGGCGCGCTCAGCATCCGAATTCGGGACAGTGTCCGCCATCTCCAGCGGTTCGATGATGTTGTTGACCAGCACCTGCTCATACTCTTCGCCGGTCACGGCCTCGATCACCCAGGAAAGCAACCCGTATAGAAACCCGTTGTAGCGATACCCGTCACCCGGCCTCCCCTGGGCTGTGTGAGTCAGATGGTGCCGAACCGCAATCGGTTCGGTATCGCAGCGGTAATCCTGAAAGAGAAAGGCATACGGTGCCATCGGTCCGGAGGTTGACCGGCCGATCTCCTGGATGCCGGCGCACAGCGCGGCATATCCCTCGGCAGGCGCTTCGGCCGGCGGCGGAAACGTGAAGACGGTATCCTGCAAGATTTCCGCACTGACAGCGTCCAAGTCCAGTTGCCCAGCCTCGACCAGTTGCATGAGGAGGGCGGCCGCAAACGGTTTGGTGAGAGAAGCGATCTCATAGGGAGTGCCCTCAGTGGCCGGGATCTGGTTCTCGAGATCTGCAAAGCCAAACCCCTTGGCCCAGACCACCTCCTGATCCTTGACAATGGCAGCGGATAGGCCGGGAATCTTGAGTTCCTTGCGCACCTTCTCCACGTCCGCCTCGAACTGGGCAAGCGGGTCGACATCCACCGCAGCCTCAGGCTCGGTTATCGCGGGCGGCGTGGCCAGTATCGGCCGGCAAGCACCGAGAAGCAGCACGACCAACAGAACCATCACGACCAGCACCGGCCATTTGGCATAGAGCATCATGATACCTATTTCCCTTCAGCCACAGGCGCGACGAAACGGCGCATCGCCGATATCTACCCTAGTTCAACACCATAAAGAGCCGACTACTTTCGCCCTACGTAGATGCCATATCCCCAGTAGCGCACAAGCTCCATCGGCTCAGACAGTGCCTCCTTCACAAACTGGCGATACTTGGGATGCGTCCAGGCAATGGTGAAAAACCTCCGCCAGATGCGTAGCATGTTGTGCAGGCCGATGCGCTGGATGCGCCCTCGTGTCTCCGAACGCATGCTGATCGGATGGTTCCGCGCGACCACGTTGCGCAGACCGGCACGCTCCAGCAGTTTTTGCCACCCGTCCGGATCGAGTACATAGACCATCTGACCAAAGCTACCGGATAGACGCTCTATGAAACCGGGCGGGGGTTGCCTACGCCAGTTGGTCTCGGCTATCCCCACGGAGCCGCCTATCTTCGTGACGCGCACACACTCGGCCATGGCTCGGTCTTGCTCCGCGATGAGAGCAAAGACCGACTCCGCCATGACGACGTCAAATATGTTCGGCTGGAAAGGCAGACTTCGTGCGTCTGCAACGACGAAGCTCGCCCGACCACCGAGTTCCTGACGATTCGCTCTTTCCACGGCACGCTGAATCATGCTGCTACGTAGATCCAGCCCGATGACATGACAGCCTGTCTGCTGGACTAGATAGGCAGGTGTCATGCCCACGCCGCAGCCGACATCCAGCACATGCTTGGTGATGTCAATAGCACAGAGATCGATCAGTTCGTTGGTGGCCTCCAGAGCTCCGGGGTGTTTGGTGAAATCCAACTCGGCCTGGACATCGAAATAGATCTCTTCGAAGGGCGTCACCGTTTTTTCGGCCGGACGCACGTCTGTTGTTTGTTCCGCAACAGCCATAGAATCACGCTTGGCTTTCCTCGACACCCTCAGTCGAGCAGTTGCTGCCTTTCACCGCACGGCGCACCATTCTAAACGTGAGGAAGAGGGCAACGGCCATGCCTACAAAGAGCAGCGGCAGCCAACGTGGTGGTTTGGCCGCAGTCGGTAGCTCTTGCGGCTGCACCTTGGCCTCCGACCAGGAAACGCCCGCCGCGTGGGCATCGGTGGTCACCACGTCGGTGAAGTCAGCGCCAGCAACGCCAACACCCATCATGCGGCTCTCACTCAGATCGGCCCCGGTCAGGTCAGCCTCTTCCAGATTGATCCCGCCCATCTTGGCTGCATGCAGATTGGCGCCACGGAGATTCGCATGCGTCAGATTTGCGCCTCCGAGCCGGGCATCTGTCAGATCGGCATTGGCGAAATTCACGTCGCTCATGTCTCCTGCGGCCAGCACAGCACCGGTCAAGTCACTATCGTGTAGATCGGCTCCCACCATTTCCAGTGCAACGAACTTCATACCGGATAGATCCAGTCCGCTCATGTCTGCGCCGGACAGATCACGTTTCTCCTTCAGGCTCTCCAAGATCTCTTCCCGCGATTCAAACTGCTTTGTCCCTACGACGTCCACGTTGAAAGCTCCTTTCCTTGGTTACCGGAAACACCTTGGCTCCGAGTCTTGCACACAACACGCTGCCGTCAGACTTCAATCCAATCCCGCTGGCATAAACCCACACTGCGTGGCGCGAAGCCTGTCGTAGCCGAAACTATGACCTCAACTGGAAAAGCTTTACCAAGATAGTGGCTACATAATGGCTACGAAAGATGGGGGCATGCAGGAAGCTCACAGGGATAGGTAAGCACGATGCCGGCTATGTAACCCGCTGCTTGGAGCGAGTTGCACGCCGGCATTGGCGCAAAACGGTACTGGAGAATCAGCTGTCGTTGTTGCAGTTGGATGCAAGTGGTAATCCGAGATCGTCTTGAAGCTAGACGTCCAAACGATAGAATTCTTTGGGACTCTCGTAGAGCCAGGCCCGGGCGATTGACTCAGCCTGGACAAAGCTCAGGTAGTTCATTTCTACCAGGTCGGAGAGGGCAACGGCCATGTTGTCCAAGGCAAGCTGCAGATGTGCCCAAGCCCGATCCACGTAACCGCCGCCCGGCGGCAGGCCAAAGCCACCATAATCAGCGCCAAAGGCATGGACTTTGGCGTGGGGCACAGCCGATACTGCTTCACGCATCAAAGCCTGGCAGTAGATCGGATCGATAGCGTGGGCCCAGCAGAAGTTCATGACCACGTTGGGAAAGGCCTTGGCAAGAAAGAGCAACTCGCCGCCGTAGGGCCAGTTGGCGTGAAAGAGATCAAAGCGTACGTCGCGGTGCAGCAGAAAGAGATCCGCCATCTGTGCGGCATTGGCCTTGCGGATATCACCGTAGAGGCCGGCCAAGTGGCCGGTGTGCAACTGTACCGGCAAATCGAGGTCGCGCGCCATCCGCATAAATGTGTGGAATAGGTAGTCGTCTAGCGGTTTGAGTTCGTCAGGATAGCCGGCTGAGCGTAACCCATCGGCCATGAGCCGGTTGAAGACCCGCTCCGCGTCGTCTTTGGTCGGGTTGCTGTAGTCCAACGTGCGGAAGTAAGCCGATTGGTCCTTGAAGGCAACGGCGCCAAACTCCTTGAAGCCCTGGAAGATCGCCCAGCAAGCGTCCACGTACTCATCAAGCGTGGAGATTGAGCGGCTTAGCGGAGCCGCCCTGGCCTGGATCTCCATGAAGCTGCGTACCTGATGGTAGCCTGGAAGCGGTATGACGAGACGGGCGCGTGGGGTCAGCTGATAGGAGCCGTTCAAGACCTGAAGCACATCGGGCCAGACGTCCGCCAGCCGGGCCACGATGTTGGCTTGCTCCAATATGTCGTCAAACGTCTCTTCGTTCTCCAGATCCAACAGCCGATCCTGCATGCGCAGCAGCGCCGCAAGCGTGACCTCATCTTCATCATAGAAGCGCTGGAGGACACGTCGCGTGATCTGCGCAAAGCCGGTGTGCGCCGCGCGTGACCAGGCTTGCTCCAAGGCAGGCCAGCGTTCTTCCAGCGAGACAGCGCGATCCAGGAGGATACGCGTGGTTTCATCCGACGTCGCCGAACTCAAATCGGTCAGCATGTACTCTCCCACAATTACCTGCACCGGATCGTCGTATTTGGGCCCCAGGCGCGTTGAGTGATCGTGGGTATCAATGACCGGCATCGTGTCAAGCGCGGCGCGCAGGTCATCGAAACATTGAGCACGGCCGTGGAAAGTTCTTCCAGGTACGGAGTGGTATGTCATCAGAGCACCTCAGATTGTGAATCCGTGACGTTGCCAATTTGAAGGAAGAGGCCGCCGATTTGAGTCTCGACATGTTGACCTCAACGAATAAGGTGAATGGGACTGCTGTCGTGCCACTCTCGGATCTAGTCGACAGGTGTATGATATGCCTTGAACGTTGTCACTTCGTTGCCAATACGACAGCCATCCCACCTCTATTCTCCCAGCGCCGGGTCGGTGCTATACTGAGCACACGCAACCTTCGCTTTCCTAAAGGATGGGTACCCGAGCGTCATCGGTGATACCGTCCGCAAGCTGGAACCAATTGGGCAGCCCGTCGAGCCAACACAGAAAGGAAGCAGCCGACATGAAATATGACATCCGTGAGTCCGAAGCCGGCATCGATATTGACGTCGTTGACGTCGGCGATAAGCAGCAGGAATTGCTTGCGGCATTCCAAGCCTGCCAAGCAGGTCAGTGCTCGTGTCCAACAGACGAGTACGAGAAGCTTGACGCATTGGCCATCACCGAGGATGGTGAAAGCATTCATCTGCACCTATCCGCCAAACCTGGCCTGCATATTGAATCTGCTGAGATCGACCGCTGCCTGTCCTACACCGTCCAGCAAGTGGAAAGCATTTCGGACGAGCCGCAGACGGCAACGGATTGACGATTGACGACACTAGCCTGCCGCACGGTGGTCAACCACAAGTTGTCGTTGGCCTATCCTCGCCATCAGGAAATGGGTGTGGATCTTGCCATAGACTCGATATTCGATTGATTGAGGCGATTGATGAGGTTGTTGGGGCCGAAGGCTACATAGCGTTCGACGGCACGGTCAGAAGTCCGTAGGTCTTGTTTCCTTCTGACAGGTAGCTGGCAATATATTTGAAGCCCAGACATCACGCTTTCCGCTGGTAGAATGGGGCGCTCACCGCTAACGGAGGGTGACGCCACATGATCTAGTTCATCGTTCTACACTTGTACTCTGCCCTGCTCGACTGGGTCAGGATCGGACAACCCACAGAGCAGGCAAAAAGCCTAGAGATCTTGCTGCTCCGTCAGCAATTTGGAATCGCTGGGCGCAAGCTGAATAAGCCAGTACGGCTGAGAGCTCTTTTGCTCGATCACCTGCCTGCAACAATGCACTTGGTCATCACCACGCGCATCGATCCCCCCTTGCCCTTGGCGCGTCTGCGTGGTCGGGGGCAATTGACCGAGTTGCGTGTCGCTGATCTGCGTTTCTCGAATGATGAAGCTGCTACGTTTCTCAATCAAATGATGAGACTCGAACTCTCAGCAGAAAATGTCGCCGCGTTGGGGTCAATTATAAACGCATCCTCGAGATCGGCTCGTAGTCTCCAGAGTTCATGTTCACTACGTCCTCCTGGGTGGCCCACCAGTTGCATGCGACTGGAAGTGGGTAGAATCTGCTGTTCCAAAAGTTGAGCCGCCAATTGCCGTCCACAACTTCCTCCGGCGCCAACAATCGCTACGTTCATGTGTTCCCCTTTCGTACACGCCGATTGAACTGGTTGTTTGGATAAGGTAGGAGCACCTCATCGGAACTATGCCACCAAGTACATCTTTTCGCCGGAATGGGCCGTCACGGCATTCGGGCAACTTCGGGATGGGCGTTTTGTCTGTTTGTTACCTTGATGCGGACGGTCTGTCGTCCATTCTTCACCCAGTTGAGCAGGGTTGTGAACGAGTGCATCACGACGAGCCAAAGCATTCAGATTTGCCTTCCGCCAGAGTAGTGAAAGCCGCATTCCGGCAGGAGAGTCCGACTCGGATCGACTCCCAAAATGGTTCGCATGCATTTTTTAGACCGAACGGGTGCTGGTATTTTTTGCAACTGATTCCCGTAGATCTACTTGGAGCGACCGCGCCATATTTTGTATGAAGTTCCAGCACTTTGGATGGCGCATCACGCTTGTGAGAAGCCTGTCTGCATCTGCCCGTTTACGATGCCGCTCCTCCGATGTAACAGCGTCAGAGTTGGCTTCTCTGATCAGTAGGAGCGCAATCTGATAGAGGGAAACTGCATGCAGTGGTGGAATATTGAATGTCGATGAGGTATGTAGGGCCTGCTTCAGGAATCCACGACTAGCTTGATAATCGCCCAGTCCAGAAGCGGCGCTTCCGAGGCAACACAAATTTCGGCATGCAAGCAGTGGGCTCCCAATTTCCAGGGCATATTCCCAGCCCTCATAGCTGTATTGATAGGCCAAATCATGTTGGGCAGTCAAGCTTGTATAGAGCGCAAGATCACTCAATATGCCAGATAAATACTGTCGATGACCGATCCCTCGAAGTATTGCCAAACTCTGTAGCAAGTATTGAGAGGCCTGCTCCATTTCCGCATTGTTTTGTGTCAGACTCAACAACCCCATTCCGTGGATTGTGAGCGCCTGCCCCACATGGTGGTTGAGTGATTCGAAGATCTTGTACCCTTTCATGAAGTGGTGCTTTGCAGGCAAATAGCGACCTTGATAAAGGGAAATTTGGCCTAGGCCGTTATGCGCGTGAGCGATCCAATCTGATCGTCCGAGTTGCAGACTGAGCTCCAGACTTTCCTGCGCCAGACGGTTTGCAAGGTCAAACGATCCGAAATGCATCTTAACCAAAGCTAGTTCACCTAAACTGTCTGCAGTACCACTGCGATGTCTGAGTGATCGGAAGATCCTGATACTTTCTTCCAGATGTCCGGTCGCAGAGCGTTCTTGCCCCCACATCCCATCAATTAGGCCTACCAGGCACAACGTATTGGCCAAGCAGAGGCTGCCGGTATGAGAGCGCTCATCGTTCAAGCGGTGCAGGTATGCCAAACATTCTCGATTTAGCTCCTGTGCCTGATTATGCTCACCCAAAGCGAAAGCAAATACCGCTAGCTTATTGATCATCCTGGCCGAGAGCGCTCTCAGGGACAGTTGCTCAGTTTCACTTACCTTTGCTCGCAGGCGTGTGATTGCAGATGTAAATAGGTGCCACCCTTCTTCTGCGCGCCCCCGCATCCAGAAATATCGGTAGAGATTGTTCTCTGCGCGATCGACAATTTGCCACTGGTCGTGCGCAACCGCCCAACTCCAGGCAGCGCAAATATTCTCAATTTCACGTTCAATGTGATTGAGCGCGACCGATTGATCCCTGCCCATCATGCTGTCTTCAAGAATGTTCAGTAGTTCCCGCGTAATAGCGGGCATGCTCGACCTGTGCACCCGCCCCTACATGGGGCGTGTCTCGCCATTTTCCAACAAGATATTTATGCATCAGGTCGTGCAGCTGATAGCGGTTAGAGGTCGTTCGCTGTAGCATCGTCTTGTCGGTAAGGGCAGCCAGCAGCGTCAGTGAGGCGCCGGTGATCTTCTGCGCTGCATTTCGGTCGAAGCTGCCGTGGAATACAGCTAACTTCAGAAGTGTGTTGCGTTCTTTCTCTGACAGCAGGCGCCATGAGTAATCGAACACAGTCTGAATGCTCTGGTGACGCGCTGGAACACCACCATTGCGAGCGTTCAACAAATCGATGCCACGCTCTAATTCATGAACGATTTCATTTGCTGACAGAACCTTCAACCAAGAAGCCGAAAGCTCAATCGCCAATGGCATGCCGGCAACCATTCTGCAGATTTTCACGACGGCTTCGCTTTGACCCGTCAACACGCAATCATGATCTAAACGTTGCGCGCTCTGGACAAAGAGTTGGATGGCGTCATATCCATCGTGCGAGTCGGATGCATCCGACTCTTCTAAAGGCAGGGTCATGCCCTCAACCCGGTAAAGCAACTCATGGCGTAATACCAGAGCCACACGCGACGTAATTAGAAAGGTGATGCCATCCCCTGCATCCAGAATATCGGACAGGAGCGTTCTGGCATCGAGAACATGCTCAAAACTGTCAAGGATGATTAGCAGTCTTTTGTCTTTGAGAATCCGTAGCAGTTGATGGCGCAGGGATTGGTTGTGATGCACCTCAAGATTGAGTACATCAATCAGCGATGACAAAAGTCCACTTTCTGAGTCAATTGAGGCTAAAGGTACGAAAAAATATCCATCAGTAAATCGTTCATGACCGGACTCTCCTGCCATGACCATCTCTGCTGCCTGTAGCGCCAGCCGTGTCTTGCCAATACCGCCGAATCCGATGAGAGAAATCATCCGGTTGGCTGGATCAAGCAGACGATTGACAATTTTGTCTAATTCATTTTTGCGTCCCACGAAGGGTGTTGCCTGCGGTGGCAGGTTATGTGGTACGGAATCTAGATCAGTGTGGAGCTTGGATTCAGGCTCATCGGATTCTCCCCGTGTTTGCACAATCCGATGATACAGTGCCAATGTCCTCGAAGAAGGCTGTATGGCTAGTTCTTCAGCAAGTACTTGACGGCACTGCTCAAACTGAGCAAGGGCAGCCGTCTCCCTGCCGCTCTCTATCAGCAGACGGATAATCTCGCGGTGTACTTCTTCATTCCACGGCTTCAACAGCAAACGTTGTCGTAGTGAAGAGATGGCCTGCGTTTTGTCCCCACGTAAGGCAAAATGCTTGGCTAGCCTGTCCAGACAATTGTCAATAATCTCATCAAGTCGATCGCGTTCTTGCCCCGCCCAATCGCAGAAGAGTGGCGCTGCACGCACTTCGAAATCTTCTAAGAATCGTCCACGGCACAATTCAAGCGCCTTTCGAAGGCGATCTGGATCAGCGCTCCGATCTGTTGCCGGTAAAATTCGTTCAAGTTCGACGGCATCGACCCAGAAGTTTTCCGAATGCTGAAATCCAATGGCATTGCTTTCGACAATGAGCGGCAACTCACCGACATGCGCTGCAAAGTGATCGCGAAGTTGCTGTAGCGCCTTGCGTAAGTTTGCCCGCGCTGCCTTTTGCGATTTGTCACTCCACAGCAGGCTCGCCAATGCGTCACGGGATGGGGAACCGTCCGTAACTGCCACATAAAAGAGCAAGGCTTGTGCTTTGCGGGACGAGGGAAGCGGTAATGGCGCGTCGTTCTTCCGCATTTCAGGTATGCCCAACACCCGTAACGACACTCTTTCCGTCATTGGCACTAGACCTTTCCAACGCAGAATTCTCAATCCGCCGAATTTTCACACTTTTTCCACGCAGTGCCTGCTATGATCCATCTTGATTTGAACGAAATGGGCTGTGGGGACAAATCTGGGGCGCTGCGGGTTGGCTTTGAGTCCGAGAGTTCCCCGTTGCTGGTAGCCTCAGCCATTGCAGCGGCGCCCACCTGGAGGCTCTATGCCTCAGAAACATACGCTATACAGAAGCGGTCCCTGGCCTTCATCGCGGTCAGTTGTCGGCGATCGGAGCCTCGTTGACCGCTCTACGTAGTAAACCGGGGGCAAGTAGGTGCATTTCTGTGACTTGCACCTCATCTAGCTGCATATCGGTATGCCCGGTGAAACCCAAAAAGGGCATCCGGGTCTGACGTAAGATTCTAATTGGGCGAGGGTCCCCTCCTCCCCCCATTTTAGTATAGCCAGACCGTTCGATCAAGGCTTGAAACTGCACATCTTGGCAAGTGTCTGACTCTGGGGCACGGATGCACCACATGATTGTCCCCGCATGCAGGGCACTAATCCCTGTCTTCTACGGTGCGGTCACGCCAATGTCATGTGCAGACACACTTCCGCCATGCTCAATGTATAGGCTATTTCGACAAGTTACTTCACGCATTGGCAAAGAGGAGAAAATCGTGTCAAGAATCCATGTGATCTGCAGTATTCAAGATGCTATTGCCTTACAACGTCCATGGCCGAGAGGTACGGAGTCAGACTGGCAACAAGAGCAGCAAGAAGAGGATGAGTTCGCTGCGGTGGAAATGGTCGATGCGCACTCAGATTCGCTACGGCCTAGCTTCGTTAACTGGCTAGGGCATGCGGAGTGAATGCTGTTTGACTCAAGCGGACGAGACGGAACTAGTGGCAGATGAGAATCCAACTGAGTATGTGCCGATTGTGATCAGACGCTGCTCAGTGAACATTGACGGATGCTCGATGTTCACCAACGTCGGCACTCCATAGGCTAGGCCAGTTTGCTTTGTGATGCGTCAACCGGCGACCAATAGACTGTCATACTCTTGCCATCGAATCCAGTGCACGTTCTCAGAAAGGAGACTAAGATGCATGACCTTGGGCTCAATCGCTTCTCTCCCCTGCGCCTCGCGATTGCCGCTTTACTCTTTATACTTGTCATCTCCACTTTGAGTCTGATCGGCAAGGCCCGCCAGGGCATGTATCTGCCCGGTAGAGGTGGCGTGCTACACAATATGCACTTCGCAGACAAGCTACCCCCCAAATTGGGCATACCAGGCTTCCTCAGTGACGACCGTGCAGGCGTGGAGAGTCTTGCTGGCGGAAGCGGGCCTTCCAACGACTCGCAGATGAATGCTATCGCTGAACCCCCCTATACATCTGAAAACTACCTGGAGCAATGGTATGGCGACAGGTGGGACCAGGGCGAAACGTCTAACACCTGATTTTGCCCGTCAGATCATGCCTCGTTTGCCACATAAGGACAGAAGCTGACATCAGTCATATTGGCTTCATGGCAGCCAGATTGATTATGCCTGTGATGCTCGCGTGTTGTCTTCTGGACGAAGAATTTGCTTCCATTAGCGACTCGGACAATCGTCCGGCGACTTTTGTGGCATTTGTTCCGGTCACCCTCGGTCACTTTGATGATGACTCCGCCCAGGTGCGTTTCAAGAACGTGCCCACGATTCCGGTGGGTGAGTCGAGTCCCGTCTACTCGAATGCCGAGATCGAAATCATTCTGATTTGCGCTGACGCCAGCTAGGCAATGCATCGCAACGGTTGAGAAATTTGTGCCGGGGATTGGGGCAGCAGAACGGCAAAATCTGTATCACACGTTCTGCCGCCGTTTCGTCCCCGGTGCAGCTTCTCGCCGTGTTCACAGCCGCCCCGGCTACCCCCGGCAGTTTCGAATATGCGCAGCGGCAAGGCCGCGCCTGAGGCGGTAGTCGATCGTAATCCAGAGCCAGATATAAGCATTCCTAAAGATGCAATACAAAGGAGAGAGCACGATGAGCGCGTACCCGCATGTCCCATCATACCTTGTTAAAAACACGGCGGTAGAAGCTGCGGTCAGTCGCATGCGCCAATTGCTGAGCAGATCAATCATGCTGCTGATGCTTGTGCTCGGCTTGCTGCTGGCAGGCCGAGCAGCTACCGCTTCAGCTGATGTCGGGCAGACTCTTGCAGCAGACGATCCGAATCTACACACGTTCGAGCTGTCCACCAGCGCAGTGATAAACCTTGCGTCCATAGCTGATGTTTCGCGCCCAGTCGAAATCGATATTATGCCCGGCAACGCACAAAATCTGATCCATGCCGGCTCTGATAGCCTCGTCTCGGTGGCGCTACTGAGTTCGCTAGATCTCTTTGTCCCCTCTGTGGTGAGACAGGAAACGATTCGGCTTGCCGGCGCCCCTGTGACATCAAAAGGGCCGCCCAATACGCCGCTTGAAACTGACCCTCGTAGCCGTCTCCGTCCCGGCACGCCATTTCTGTGTGAGACCAGGGATGTCAACGGCGATCGGCTTGACGACCTCGTCTGCTTTGTTCAGAGCAGTCAGATGGATCTGACTCCCGGCGCGACGACCGCCGATCTAGTGGCACAGACATATAATGGCGACCTTCTCGTGGGTCAAGATGAAATTGAGGTCGTCGAGTTCAGCATCAATTCGGAGATCTTTCTGCCTTTGATTCTTGTGGATTGATTGACACCCGCTACGATCGCGCCAAACGAACGTGATCGCTTCATCATCATCGGGTACAGGGATAGCGATCTGGTCGGCTTTACCGTAGCCACAACTTCACCCGTGCATGTTCCTTTCAGCGTATTGAAGCCATCGATCAGCGTGTCGCAGAACTGGCGAAACCTCATGCCGACCTGATGAAGCGGCTCGATGCCGTCACGGGCGTTGGCCCCCGCACCGTCGAGGTCATTCTGGCAGAGATCGGCTCTTCGGTGGAGGCTTGGTCTTGCGACAAGAAACTGGCTTCGTTCGTCACTATCGTCTATCACTTCCTTCAGAATCCCGATAGGGTCTTTGAAGAACTGGGCTTAGCGCTCTCTTGTCGGCGGCGGACATGCGGCTTCGGCCCCGGCAATGACGGCGGCCGGTGCCGGCTGCAAGCTCATGCGCGAAATAGCGCTTCTGGAAGGCGAGCGCCACGTTGACCAGCGCGATCATGACCGGCACCTCGATCAGCGGTCCGATGACGGCGGCAAAGGCCACGCCCGAGCTGATGCCGAAGACGGCCACGGCCACGGCAATGGCCAACTCGAAGTTGTTGCTGGCTGCGGTGAAGGCCATGGTCGTGGTCTTGGAATAGTCGGCGCCGACCTTGTGGCCCATCCAGAAGCTGACCAGGAACATGACGACAAAGTAGATGGTCAGCGGGATGGCGATGAGGACCACATCCTGGGGAATCTGCACGATCAACTCGCCCTTGAGGCTGAACATGACCAGGATGGTGAAGAGCAGCGCCACCAGCGTGATGGGGCTGATGCGCGGGATGAAGACGGTCTCGTACCACTCCCGGCCCTTGGCGCGCAGCAGGAAGAAGCGGGTGGCAAAGCCGGCGATCATGGGGATGCCCAGATAGATGAAGACGGTGCGCGCCAGTTCGCCGATGCTGATGTCGACGGTCATGCCCGAGCCTTGCAGGCCAAGCGCGCCGGGCAGGAACGTGATGAAGATGTAGGCGTAGACGCTGTAGAAGAGCACCTGAAAGACGCTGTTGAAGGCGACCAGTCCGGCGGCATACTCGTTGTCGCCCTTGGCCAGTTCGTTCCAGACGATGACCATGGCGATGCAGCGCGCCAGCCCGATCAGGATCAGGCCGACCATGTACTCCGGGTAGTTGTGCAGAAAGAGCACGGCCAGCACAAACATGAGGATCGGGCCGATGACCCAGTTCTGCAGCAGCGAGAGTCCCAGCACCTTGGTGTTGCGGAAGACCTGGGGCAGCCGTTCATACTTCACCTTGGCAAAGGGCGGGTACATCATCAGGATCAGACCGATGGCGATGGGGATGTTGGTCGTGCCCACCTGGAACTGGTTGATGAACTCCTCGACGCCGGGTACGAAGTAGCCCAGGGCCACGCCCAGCGCCATGGCCAGGAAGATCCAGAGCGTCAGATAACGGTCGAGGCGCGAAAGCTGTTTCGGGGCTTTGGTCGCATCAAGGGGAGCAGTAGATACAGTGTTGGACATAATGGCTTGACTCCTTGACATTCGTAGGGCGAACCTTCGCCGAAAGCTGACCCTACGAATGCCTGTTTGGGTTAACCTGTTACATCGCGTCCTGAATCAATTGGGTCATCTGTTGCGGCGTCGGAACGCCGCCGCTCCGCACTACTTTTCCGTCAATCACAACGGCCGGCGTACTCATCACGCCATAGCCCATGATCTCGGCGATGTCGGTCACTTCAAGAATGGGCGTGTCTAGGCCGAGCCCGGCCACGGCTTCGGCCGCGACGGCTTTTGTCTTCTTGCAGTTGGCGCACCCTGTACCTAATACTTTGATTTCCATGATTGGATCTCCTGATTTTGGTAACTACTTGTTGCTTTGTCGAAGTGGCTGGTTCAACTCGGCGTGAATGGACGACCATTCTGTCAGGTAGGGTAACAATCGCTCCCGAATTTCGTCACGTACGCGACGAAAGATTTTCATCTGCTCTTCTTCCGTACCGGTTGCATCCGCGGGGTCATCGAAACCGATGTGTGTGCTCTCTCCCTCGCCGAGCCAGACCGGGCAATTCTCAGCAGCGTCATCACAGACGGTGATAACGACATCGAAAGCCACTCCTCGAAATTGCTCCACCGACTTGGATATACCGCCGGCAATGTCGATGCCTAATTCGCTCATAGCCTTCACCGCCAAGGGATGGACATACCCGGACGGCGCCGTGCCTGCCGAGGATGCTGCCCAATCGATCAGACAGAAAGTGGTTGATCAGGCCCTCTGCCATTTGGCTGCGACATGAGTTGCCTGTGCAAAGAATTAGGACGCGGTTTAGTTCTGAGTTCATCTGCGATTCTCCCCATGACGGTGCGGAAATCTGTCTGCCGCTAGATAACAAAGTTGAACAGATAGCCGGTCAAGATGATACCAAGGCCGACCACCCCGACGAAGAGTGCGATCAGGCGCGGTTTGAGCACCCGGCGCAGATATGATCATCTCCGGCAGGCTCAGTGCGACGACGCTCATCATGAAGGCGAGCGTTGTGCCCACGGCCGCGCCCTTTTCCATCAGCGCAGCGACCACAGGAATGATCCCCGCAGCGTTGGCGTAGAGCGGGATCCCCAGAACCACGCCGGCGGGCACGCTCCACCAGGCGCCCTTGCCCAGGATGTCGGCCAGCGCATTTTCCGGCACAAAGCCGTGGATGGCCGCGCCGATGCCGATGCCGACGATCACATAGGGCCAGACCTTGCCCACGATCTCTCGCGTCCCCTGCCAGCCGATGCGAAAGCGTTCATTCCAACTTAGGCGCGTGGTGGTTTCGCTTCGGTCTGACCGACGGATATCTGCCAAACAAAGTCCTCGACGCCGCTCTCCACATTGGGAATGCGACCAATGACCATGCCGGCAAGGATGGCGATTGTCAGTCCTGTGACCATGTAGAGGCCGGCGATCTGCCAACCGAAGAGGCCGAACAACATGGCCAGTGCGATTTCGTTGACCATGGGGGCAGCAATCAGAAATGAGAAGGTCACACCCAAGGGGACGCCGCTCTCGACAAAACCGATGAAGAGGGGCACCGCAGAACAGGAACAGAAGGGTGTTACCACGCCCAGCATGGCGGCCAAAACATTGCCGACGCCCTGCCGCTTGCCGCCCAGCAGCGCGCGCGTCTGCTCAACGCTGAAGAAGGTGCGGATTGTGGTCACCAAGAAGATCATACCGGCGAGCAGCATCAAGATCTTGGGCACATCGTAGAGGAAGAAGGCCACTGACTCGCCCAACTGCGAGCCGTGGGCCAAGCCGAGTAGATCATAGGTCAGCCACTCGGCCAACGGTAGAAGCGCCTGCCAGGCTATCCACCAGACGACCGCAACCGCAATCACAATGGCCCAGGCCCAAAGGTCGGGGTGCTGGTGTGGAAAACGGGTCTTCTGTTCTGCGTCGCCCTCATGCTCGGAATGGGCGACGACGAATCCTTCAGCCATGATGTCGATTCCTTCAACGAAATAAGATGTTTGCACATGCATCAATTTGCATGTAATGGCAAAAATAAAGTCAGACCAAGTTCGATCACGAGATGTCTCGTGCAGCGATGTGCCGTCTGACTGTGGGTTGCATTTGGGGCAAACACAGGCGATGACTTTCTTGTGTCGCGTCATCTCGGGCAGTTCGCCGGCGACTTCGCCCAAGATGGCGTCCAGCCAGGCGTTCAACTGGGCATCTGTTAGGCGGTAGAAGACGTTCTGTGCCTGTTTCTCATCTGTGATCACACCGGCATCGCGCAGGATGCGCAGTTGTTGAGAAACATAGGGCTGGGGCTTGCCCAGCAGTGCTTCCAGATGGCAGACACATTCGGCGTCGCGTCGTAGGGCGTCGAGAATGCGCAGCCGTTCGGGGTGGGCCAGCAGTTTGATACGATTGCTAAGATCAGTGTAGTCGGTGGTCATGATATCCATCCGTTGCAAGCCGTTATGGCTATGCGATTTTCTGCATATTCACTTTATTGCATATGGTAGCGCAGATTGATTGTGAAGTCAAGCACGAACGCTTCGCCGAGCTGGGCAAGACCAACATGCTCGTCAACGGCGATATGAGCCCGGACTGCGCTGCTTACGAGCAGCGGCGCAACATGACAGCGCTGCAGGTCTGCGCGGTCGACGCCGAGGGTAGGATCTCATGCGCATCGCGGTCAGGCAGCTGGAGCTGAGCGCGCGGGCGCCTGTCGTCGCGTGCTGAAGCTGGCCAGGATCATTGCGGATCTGGCCGGCGAGAGGGCGATCCGGATCGAGCATCTGGCTGAGGCGCTGCAGTACCGGCTGCGAGGTAGGGTGTAGGGGGCGAGGCGTGCTTTGCTCGACCTGACTGACGCCGGCGATCTGCAAGGCGAGCGAGGGCCTAGCGAGCTTGGGCTGGCCGGCGTCAGTCAGGTCGACTTCTTTCTGTGATCTCGTAAAATAGTCTACGTCAGGTGTTTACGTAGGCGACGGCATTCTTTACAAGATCTGCCAAAGGTGCGCTCGTATCCAGGCTAAGATGTTCTGCGTCAATCGGCTCAAAGCGTCGCCGGATGCGACGATACTTCTCCATATTGCGGTTGGCAGCATAGTCTTGCCGAATACGAAGATCGTGTTCGAGACGATCGGCAACAAGCTCATCGGGAGCCCATAGATAGATGATACGAAGTGGGTGCTGCGTCCGATTTGCTAGCTCGCGAATTTCATCAATCTGCGTTCTCTGTGAAAAAGGACGCCCATCAAGGATGAGGATGCGATCTGGATGTCGCACAGCAATGTACTCGGCGACCTGGTACGTCACCTGGCTAGCCAGCTCATTTTGCTCAGGCGAATAGTCTAGATCCTGCGCCGGGAATAGCCTATCTCGGATCAGATCTCTGTCCAAGACAGTTGCGTCTAGTTGTGAAGCCAAGGCTTGCGCCAGCGTACTCTTGCCGACGCCGGGAAGACCGGCCAAGAGGACGAACATATGTGCACTCGTAATCGTTGCTCAGTTAACTCTCCCCGCGGAGCCAAAGAGATGCATCTTGGCGACAACGACATCTTTGATCTCGCCCCGCGCCTGCGCAAACGCCCTGCGTGGATCAGTTGACGGTTCGCTCATTCCGTAGTTGCCAATAAGCGTATTCGTGATCGCTTGGCGTAATGCAGTGTCAATATTTACTTTAGCAGCACCATAGCGACGTGCTTGAAGTAGCGCCTCATCGGGAATGCTGCTTCCTCCGTGCAGGACGATTGGCAAGTTGGTGTGTTCAGCAACAGTCCTTACCAGTCCCACATCGACAGCCGCCTTGCCCGTGAGACGACCTGGCGTATTCCCAAATGAGATTGCCAGGTAGTCAATGGCGGTCTGTTCGGCAAAATCTGCGGCCTCCTTGGGATCTGTCTTTACTGTAGTCTGTTCGCCCATCTCTTCATCCCACGTCTCCCCAATTTGCGCCTCTACACCGACGCCCCGCGCATGGGCAAACTCCACCACCTGGCGTACTGCTGCAATATTCTCGTCCATAGTAAGGCGAGAAGCGTCGATCATGACTGAGTCAAAACCGACTTCAATACATGACTTAACTGCAGCGAAATCTGCGCCGTGATCGAGATGAAAGGCGAGCGGGACTGTCAATTCGCTTTCGAAAAACGCCATTCCTATTGGCATGGTCCGCAGTTGGTCCTTGTTGACTACCAATAGCGGCCAAAGATAGCTATTCCAGACATAGACAAAATTGAAGATAGCTACAGCGCTAAGGGCCGGTGTGCTCAATGGTAGGATGATGCGTAGAAATATTTGGGGTTCACTTGCGCCATCTATACGCGCACTCTCGATGAAGTCACGTGGAATGCCAAACATGAACTGGCGCATGATGAAAATACCGATTGCCGACAGAGCCGTTGGTAAGATGAGGCCAACGTACGTGTTGACCCAGCCCCAGCGTTGCACCTGTAAATAAAGAGGGACAGCAATGACCTCAAAAGGAATCATCAGCGTCGAGAGTACAATCACAAAGAGAACATCGCGTCCTGGATAGCTAAAGTGTGCAAAACTGTAGCCGGCAGCGGCACATAGTACGACAGCAATGACCATACTAATGGTCGCCTGAAGGATGGAATTGAGGAGATAGATACCAAACGGCCGAGCCTGAAACGCATCAGTGTAATTTTGCCAGTGCAGTTGCCGAGGTAGCCATTCAATCGGATAGGTGAATACCTGATCGGGCAACTTGAAGGAAGTACTTACCATCCAGATAACTGGCATAAGCGTGACGGCGACGGCCAACGTGAGTAAGCCATAGACGGTCAGCGGCACCGAGATGCGGTTAGTCACGACTCTCCCCTTGCATCACGCGAAGTTGAATGAGGCTGAAGACGAGAATTAGTAAGAAATATACGACCGACATCGCTGTTGCGTTACCCATATTGAGGAAGGCAAAAGCTGTCTTATAAATGAGCAGCGGCACAATCTGCGTTGCCGTACCGGGCCCGCCTCCCGTCATCACATCGTGAAGAGCAAAGGTGCGGAAACCGTTGATGATCGATAAGACAATGACCAATACGATGGTTGGCCGCATGAGTGGTAGCGTCACGTGGCGCAGACGTTGCCAGCCATTGGCGCCATCCAATTGCGCGGCTTCGTGATAGACGACAGGTATAGCCTGTAAGCCGGCTAGAAGGAGAATCATGATGTCTGATTCTTAGGAACAGTGGCAGGAGTCCTGCGAAATATGCGAACAGAGCGGACCTTGCTATAATCGACGTTCCTCGACTTAACTGGGATTGATAGATGATTTACTTTTGGCCTTCTCCAAGTGGGATAAACTTTTTCTATATGAATACTCTGTCAAATGAATACGCTCATGGACAAAATACCAATCACCCATATTGATCGCACTAGCTCGCTCCCATATTATGCTCAGATCAAAGAGGCGCTTAGGCAGCGCATATCGGCTGGCGAGTGGATGCCAGGGGATCTTTTGCCCAGCGAAGCTGAGATGTGCGACACGTTTGATGTGAGCCGCACTGTTGTTCGGCAGGCATTGCAGGAGTTAGAGCAGGAAGGTTTAATCTACCGAAGAAGGGGCAAGGGTAGCTTCATCGCGGAGCCAAAGGTACACGAAACTTTGGTCCAGAAACTGACCGGCTTCCATCAAGACATGGTAGACCAGGGACATATTGTAACAAACCGAGTGCTCAAATTAGAAGTGGTTCCGGCCACGAGCGATATTGCCTGGGCGTTGGAACTGCCTGACATGACCTCCGTGATAGTGTGCGAACGATTACGCTATATTGATGGCAAACCTGTCAACGCTTCCCTAAGCTACGTTCCTTTCGCACGCTGTGAACCGCTTCTATCGGCAGATCTACACAACCAGTCTCTCTACGCACTGATCGAGCGTTTCACTGGCCAGCGGATAGTGCGTGGCAAGCGCATCATCGAAGCCACTGTTCCCCCAGCTTACATCGGTCATCTGCTGGGAGCTGATGATGAATTGCCCCTCTTTAAGCTCAGCACCACGTGTTATCTGGAGGATGGGACCCCTATTGAGCATTCCATCGGCTATCACCGCAGCGATCGTTCGCACTTTGAAGTTGAACTCATCCGTCATGCCTCTAGCGAGGAAGGGCAAACTACGATAAATGCCATTGAAGCTGGAACCCTTCCACAAAGCTTTTCCTCTGGACGGTAATGATGAATCGACAATCGAGCCGTCCGCTTGGTAAATTGGCCATACACCTGAGAGGGGCCCTAGAATCAGGGAAAGTCTCTTGTACAGTGAATACGGCTTATCGGACTCAAGCGAATATTCTTTGGTATCAACAGCTAATCTAGATAAGGAGTTGAAGTCATGCACTATCGACCGGCAGAAACACGCTACGACAACATGCAATATCGACGCACGGGTCAATCCGGCTTGAAATTGCCAGCAATTGTCCTTGGACTCTGGTACAATTTCGGCGGCATCGATTCGTTTGAGAATGGTCGGGCGATGGTTCATCGAGCTTTCGACCTCGGCATTACCCATTTTGATCTGGCCAACAACTACGGGCCGCCTCCGGGCTCGGCTGAAGAGAACTTTGGCAAGATTTTTGCTCAGGATCTGAAACCCTATCGCGACGAACTGGTCATCTCATCCAAAGCGGGTTACTACATGTGGCCCGGTCCTTATGGCGAATGGGGCTCGCGCAAGTATCTGATCTCCAGCCTCGATCAGAGCCTCAAGCGCATGGGGTTGGACTATGTAGACATCTTCTATAGCCATCGCTTTGATCCCGACACACCGCTCGAAGAGACTATGGGGGCGCTTGATCACATCGTACGCAGCGGGCGCGCGCTCTATGTCGGCATCTCCACATATGACGCCGAACAGACGCGTCGGGCAGCAGCCATACTTCGTGATCTGGGGACACCTTGTCTCATCCATCAGCCGCGCTATAACATGTTTGATCGCTGGATCGAGCCGGCGGTACTCCCCGTTCTTGAGGAGGAAGGCATTGGCTGCATTGCGTTCTCACCGCTCTGTCAAGGCATTCTGACGAACAAGTATCTGGATGCAGCGCCGGAGGATTCACGCGCCGTCAAGTTGGCCGGTGATTTCCACTGGGGGGATCGGGTGACTGATGATCGCTTGGACAGAGTGCGCCAGTTAAACGAAATCGCCCAGGCTCGAGGCCAGAATATGGCCCAGCTTGCAATTGCCTGGGTGCTACGGCATCCGGGCATGACTTCCGCATTGATCGGCGCGAGCAAGGTCTGGCAGATCGAAGAGGCTGTCGCTGCCCTCGACAATCTTACCTTCACTGATGAGGAATTGGGCGCCATCGAATCAATATTGGCGAGCTAAGGGTACTTGCAGGTACTGGCCAATGAACGTTCTCTCCACTTCATCAGCTTGGGTATGGTGGACTGACTGCAAGCGCTTTTCTCTCAAGAGCTCAGCGAGTGACGTGGGGTATTTGCCACCCGAGATTCTCTTTGACAACGCTCATCGATCCCTTGCCCAGGCTTGCAGGGACTCTTACCTGACGCCATTCGTCGCAAGATCCGCCATAAATACCGGCTGTACGCCGGCTGGCGCCAACTGCTCCAAACGTACGTCCATTTCCGGTGCGGGCAGATTGATGCCGTGCGTGATGAAGGCGTCCCACATAAGCAGCCGCACTTCGCTGGAAACCTGGGGGCTGGGGACAGGATTGTCGAGCCAGAGGTTGAGCTGGTAATGGGCCTCATTGTTGCCGTAGGAGAGGACAAAGACTGATGGCGCCGGGTCCTTGAGAACTTGCGGGTGTTGCAGCGCGGTTTCTAACAAGACAGTGATGGTCTTGTGGGGCGCGGTACGACAGTCGGTCTGGAAGAGTAAGGGGACGCGCACTGTCTTGTCACTGCCTGTGTAGGTCTTGAAGGAGGCAGTGAAGAACATCTGGTTCGGAATGACCAGTTCGTCGTTGTTGAGCGTCCGTACGATGGTCGCGCGTATGCGCACGTCTTCTACCACGCTGACTTCGTCGTCTACTTCGATGACGTCGCCCGGATGGAGTGATTGTTCGAAGAGGAGAAGGATGCCGCTGATGAAGTTGCTCAAGATCTCGCGCAGACCGAAGCCAATGCCTACTGAGAGACCGCCAGTGATGGCAGCCAGGGTTGCGGGGCCCAGTTGCAGGTTTGAGAGCACAAGCACGAAGCCGACGATGACCAGGATATAGCGCATCAGCGTCAAGGCTGCCTTCGTACCGCCGGGATCGGCGTCAGTATGGCGGACCGTGAGTTGATAGATCAGGTCCTGAAACAGATGAATGAGGTCGGTCCAGAAATAGAGGCCGACCGTCGCAACAAAGACCGCGCCAAGGGTGATTGGGCTATTGAAGACTTCGGCCAGCACCACGTTGGAAAGCTGGCGCAGATCAGTGAGATCATCCAGGATGTTGAGGGTCACCACCACCCAGAGCAGTGGGATGAAAAGGTGGTAGTGATAGGCGCGGATGGTGCGCCAATCAAATAGGGCGTAGAGCATCGTAACGCAAATTTGCAGTGCCAGGAAGCTCCAGACAATCCACGACACTTTGTCGAGCAGTCCTCCCGTCAGATCGCGCCACGCCAGCATCTGACGCACGAGTTGCAGCAGGAAAACAGTCATGATGGGAAAGGTCGCGGCGTGGACCACTTCCACGCCATAGTGGAGTGCAAATTGTCTTATCTTTCCCTTGACCGTGACGTGCGCAGTCTGCTCGTGACCGCCTGCTTCTGCCTGATCGCGCTGCCATGCCTCCAAACGCTGCCAGCCGCGTCGACTGATGAGCCAGGCCAGAAGAACTGTGAAGGCAATGAGAGCCAGCTGCACTTGGACCGCAGGACGGCTAAGGAAGACGTTGAGTTTGCCGGCAATGGCCGTTAATTCGGTGATGCCAATTGATCGGAGCATGGTCACTCGCTTTCGTCCAACAGTGTGCGAATCAGCTCGGCCCCTTCGCCGGCCTCCAGGATGCCACCGATCACCTGGGCATAGCCGTCATCTGCCGCGCGCTGGAAACGGGCAAAGGCGTCGACGAGGCGTAAGGGGATGATGGGCGCATTCGCGCTTTGGCGCACCAGCGTCATCTCTGCCGGCGAGAGGCGATGATCAAAGCGCACGCGTTGATTGACCGGCGCATAACCCAGGTCGCTGATGGCGATCTCACGCTGCTGCACGGCATTGGTCAGGAATGTTAGCAAGGCGAGTCCAAGTGTTTGTTGCGCCGAGACCTGACTGATCGTTGCGACTTCCAACTCGAGAAATGAGCCCGGCGGTACGACTGTGCGGTAGAGTCCTTGAAGATCAGCGTCTTGGCTGTCGGCCTCCGTCGGGACTGCCAGATCGTTGGCTGGCAGATAAGCGACGCCAACACGCTCTTCGCCCAACCGGTTGCGGAGATCGGATAGCAGGACCGAATCTCCGATGAAAAGGCCGGCCTGACCGGTCGCAAAGAGCTCGTATAGCTCATCCTGATTGTCACTGAGGATGATTGTGGGCTCTTTCTGTGCGACCTGCAGCCACGAGAGCCAATCTTCCACGCCGCCGGAAATGTCGACCCCATCTTCTTGCAGAACGAGCGTGCCGGCAAAGCCATGCACGCCCCAGTAGGAGTGATAGAAATCCACCGGCAAGGCGCTGATCTGTTCCTCCTGAGCCGCTGCAATCAGGTCGTTCAAGCCAGTTGGAACTGACGTCACAAGATTCTTGTTGTAGAAGAGCACCTGCGTATGGGTGGCGACGGGTAGACCATATAGATGGTCACCAATCCGCAGGGCGTCGATGGCTTCTTGGTTCAGATCGAGTAGCTCGACCGGCATCGCATTTAAATCGCTTAGACGTGCCTTGGCTGCCAACTCGGCTACGACTGCCGGCCGCAAGCCGATTATCAAGTCAGGACCCAGTCCGGCTTCCGTTTGATCAAGAAAACGACCTACAAGGCGGTCTTCTTCCACATACTCGCTGACGATCATCACCTCGGGATTGATCTCCATAAATGAGTCGATAAAAACTTGGATCAGATCTCCAGCCGGTCCGGACCAGGTATGCCAGACAAGGAGCGTGCCGCGCAGACCGTTTCGATCTGTGCGATCTACCTCACAGCCGGCTAGGCCGGTGGCATAGAGTATCAACACAAATAAGAGCAACCTGCGTCTCATGGCATGACACCTCGAATTTTCGCGCCTGAATCAACTTCGTACGCAAGGGCAAATGGCAAACCACCGGCCGGTTGGTTTATGCGATCTAACGTGGGTGCAATGTGGAGGGCAACGGAGTAGTGTGCAGACGAAACTGCGCCAGAAATGGATGCTGGGTAACGTGAGATCCTAAGGAGGACGTGACGCAATCGGCTGACGCAGGTCAGATAGCGGAGACAGTATAGCAGCTATTTTCTGGTTGCGGCGCGCATTCTCCCTCCGCCTTTGCCATGATGATACGACGCCGGCGCGACGCAGTTGCCGCGCATTCCCTGCACGGGCATGACGTCGCGTGTGCGTCATGCGGTCGTCATCTCTCGGTCTGATAGATGACGTGGGGGCAATAAGGCCCACCTCTATGCGGGCTCCCTACGCAAAATGAAGGTAATTCCCATCAATAAGCCGTCCAGCCGCCGTCGATGGTGATCCCCGCTCCGGTGACAAAGCTGGAGGCGTCGCTGGCAAGGAAGAGCGCCAGCCCTTTGATCTCGTCCAGTTCTCCCCACCGTCCCAGCGGAATCTTGGCGACAAATTCCTTGTACGCCTCCGGATCATCCAGCAGCGATTGATTCATCTCCGTGGCAAATGGTCCCGGCAGCATGGCGTTGACGGTGATGCCATAAGGGGCCCATTCCAGTGCCAGCGCCTTGGTCATCTGGTAGATCGCGCCTTTACTGGACGCATAGGGCGTGCGGTCGGCCAGCGCGATGATGGAGAGCGTCGAACCGAGATTGACCACCCGCCCGTAGCGCCGTTCCTTCATGTGAGGCGCAACCGCGCGGCAGAGCAGCCACGGCCCGGTTACGTTGGTCGCCTGCACGCGCAGGAACTCATCAACTTCCAGATCATCGATCGCGCCGCGGATGTTGATGCCAGCGTTGTTGATCAGAATATCGATCTGGTCGAAATCTGCCATGACAGCGTTGATCAGGTCAGAGACCTGGTCCCAGTCGGTCACATCGCACGCGCGGCCGCTGCAGCGATTGCCAGACTCGGCTTGCAGTTCGTCCGCGACCGCGGCGGCCTCAGCGCCATTGCGGCTGACGATCACCACCGATGCCCCAGCTTCGGCCAGCGCCTCGGCCATGGCTTTCCCCAGTCCCTTGCTGCCGCCGGTGACGATGGCAACGCGGTCGTTCAATGAGAATTGCTCTAGAACACTCATGATCGCTCCATGGTTTGCAGTTGGCCCTGCTTGATTTCGCTTCGAAAAATGCCCTGGAATTATTGATCGAAGGAGATTGAACGACAAGCTTGTTACCGTGCGTTTGGGGGATTAGGCGCTTTATGGGTGGCAACTCCTTGCGGTGGGAAAGATTCTGTTGGTGGAATCCAGTAAAGCACAGGGAGCGGGGGAATGAATAGGGGCAGTGGGTGGACGAAGTTGCTAGGCGCGCGCCGGATTCTAAGGTTGATGTTGGTATTCTCAAAACAGAGGCCGTGGCCCCTCGGGGCCACGGCCTCTGTTTTTACGCAGTTCTGTTGTCCGGAACCAATCCTAGCTACGGACCGGATGTGACAACCGGCAGGAAGATGCTGCGATCCAGATTGAGACTCGCCGGGGTCCGATTGAAGCCGGTGGTGCTGGTGGCCTGCAGCGGGAAGTTGGCATCGTCCGGCAGCAGACCGATGGCGAAGACATCGACGATGTCGCCATCGCTCAGCAGAAGGGCGGGCAGGTCAAGCGCCACGCTCGCGCAGTCGGTGCCGGCCAGAGCGATAAGCAAGTCGTAGGTGCCGGCAGCCAGGGGCAGGTAGTCAGTCACCTGCGGATACTCGACACCCTCCAGAATGGCCGTGCCATCGTCGGTGCAGATGTCGACGGCCGTGCTGCCGGGGGTGTTGGCATCGGCGAAGGGCGCCAGATGGCCGATGCGCACCAGCGCGCCGCTATCGGACGGCGTGGTCTCGTCGACCAGCGGCAGCAGCGCCAGTTCCCAGTTGTTGGCGCCACCGATGGCGGCGACGGTGTAGGCGCCGGCCGGGTCCAACGTCACCTTGCCTTCGATGGCGACGACGTCAGTGCCGGTGGGGATGATCTGGATGGTCAATTCCACACCGGACGGTAGTTGAACACCCTTGGCGATGTCGCCAAACTTCACGTTCTCCAACATGGCATCCACGCCTTCACCGGTCACCTTCACGGTGACGCTGGTGGCGTCAACATCGGCGCCGAACGGCGCAAAGTGGGCCACGTTGACGCGTGGCCGGGGCTAGATTGAAGCCGGTGGTGCTGGCGGGTTGCAGCGGGAAGTTGGCATCGTCCGGCAGCAGACCGATGGCGAAGACGATCGACGATGTCGCCATCGCTCAGCAGAAGCGCGGGCAGATCCAGCGCTACGCTCGCACAGTCGGTGCCGGCCAGAGCGATGAGCAGGTCGTAGGTGCCGGCAGCCAGCGGCAGGTAGTCAGTCACCTGCGGATATTCGACACCCTCCAGAATGGCCGTGCCGTCGTCGGTGCAGATGTCAACGGCCGTGCTGCCGGGGGTGTTGGCGTCGGCGAAGGGCGCCAGATGGCCGATTCGCACCAGCGCGCCGCTATCGGACGGCATGGTCTCGTCGACCAGCGGCAGCAGCGCCAGTTCCCAGTTGTTGGCGCCGCCGATGGCGGCGACGGTGTAGGCGCCGGCCGGGTCCAACGTCGCCTTGCCTTCGATGGCGACAACGTCAGTGCCGGTGGGGATGATCTGGATGGTCAGTTCCACACCCGACGGTAGTTGAACACCCTTGGCGATGTCGCCAAACTTCACGTTCTCCAACATGGCGTCCACGCCTTCACCGGTCACCTTCACCGTGACGCTGGTGGCGTCAACATCGGCCCCGAATGGGGCGAAATGGGCGACATTGACGGTAGCCGGGGCCGAAACGGCGGTACCGTCCCGGACAATGGCATCAACAGTAGCCTGGTTCTCGTCGAAATCCGGGCCGTTCAGATTGACAAAGGCAACGTCTGGGTGATCATAAGGTTCGGCAGAGCTGGCATCAACCGAATGTGACACGAAGCCGAGGTGATCGCCACAGGCCTCCATGCCCTCCGTCACTTGGCCAAAGAGCGAATCGCTCATGCCAGCACAATATTCACCGTCAGCATCGTCAGCGCCGTCGTCAACCGCAAAAACACAGACTCGATTTGACAGTTCGTCGAGTTCCAGGACGTTCCAGTTGTCCTGGTTTAGCGTCACGCTCTGTTTGTCGACCGTGACCTGTGCGTCAGCTTCCATATTGATCACGACGGGGCCATTCGGTTTGGTATTTAGCGTGACCCAGTAGCAGGCATAAGGATTGGGATCGCCGTCCTCGTCCACATCTGTCACCGCAAATGACTCGCTGATCTGCACAGTGGGAGCCGGAGCCAGATTGAAGCCGGTGGTGCTGGCGGGTTGCAGCGGGAAGTTGGCGTCATCCGGCAGCAGACCGATGGCGAAGAGATCGACGATGTCGCCATCGCTTAGCAGAAGCGCGGGCAGATCCAACGCCACGCTCGCGCAGTCGGTACCGGCCAGAGCGATGAGCAAGTCGTAGGTGCCGGCAGCCAGCGGCAGGTAGTCAGTCACCTGCGGATATTCGACACCCTCCAGAATGGCCGTGCCGTCGTCGGTGCAGATGTCAACGGCCGTGCTGCCGGGGGTGTTGGCGTCGGCGAAGGGCGCCAGATGGCCGATTCGCACCAGCGCGCCGCTATCGGACGGCGTGGTCTCGTCGACCAGCGGCAGCAGCGCCAGTTCCCAGTTGTTGGCGCCGCCGATGGCGGCGACGGTGTAGGCGCCGGCCGGGTCCAACGTCGCCTTGCCTTCGATGGCGACAACGTCAGTGCCGGTGGGGATGATCTGGATGGTCAATTCCACACCGGACGGTAGCTGAACACCCTTGGCGATGTCGCCAAACTTCACGTTCTCCAACATGGCATCCACGCCTTCACCGGTCACCTTCACGGTGACGCTGGTGGCGTCAACATCGGCGCCGAATGGGGCAAAATGGGCCACGTTGACCGTAGCCGGAGGGTGGTCGTCGCCCTGGGCAAGAGCAGCGCCGGTCAGTAATATGAGGGCCACGAAGGCAAGTAGTAGGCTCTTCACGTACGCCAAACGGTAATTCGATCGGACAAACGGGGTCATGCGTTCTCCTTTGCACCTGGGTAGGTAAAGGTGCACTAACAAATAGCAGTCACGGGTAACATTAAGTCGCACTATCTGAGCTTACAGTACATTACAGCTTCGCAGAGTAGGTTATCACGCAATTATCTGCGCAAAATTTATACAAAAAATTTGCAGAACCTATCCGAAACACCTACGGATAGCGTTCGGTACCCCAAACAGCATCGATATTGGCAGGATTCTTGTCCACGTTGATCATCAGAGGCGCAGTGACGTTTGACCTGCGCAATAACTCGCCGAAGCAGCGCTAGTGCATCGGCAATCTCTCTTTGACGAGTCTCCGAACTTGTTCGTGCCGATGCGTATAGGTTCCGCCACAAGAAAACGAGTCGCCAATTCAAGATTGGCGGAACGCTGGGCTGCTCGAGTGCTTCGGCTCTCGTTTAGGAGGAAATTGAACGTTCTGTACAGGCGAATCAACTGTTCGATGCAAATACTTGCCAACATGCCTCACGAGATCCTGTCTCTCATGGAGCGCTATTGTGAATCTCTGGGCACAAAACTTGATTCACCGAATCTTTATCTGAACGTCTTTTGACCAGACGGGTCACTGTGCCTGCTTACCGGCCAGCGCAAGTTCCTGCAGAACCTCGAGCTGCCCCAGGTGATACGCTTCGTGAAAAACCAGATAGTAGTTGAGCCGCTCGTCTATGCTTGTGCCGTTCTCGGCGTCAAACAGCTCACCGAGCCGCCCCTCGGGCATGCTCTGAAGCGCCGAGATCAGCACCTCAGAAGCATCGGCAATCCTGGTCAGGAGCGTTTCCAGCGGAATCGCGATGCTGCCGTCGGTGAGGGGTTCCGATCCGGCGCCATAAAGCATCCATTCTGCCGGATCCGGCTGGGTAGCGCCATCAATGACCCCAAGATTACGGACGCGATAGACCAGAATATGACCCAGGACCCAGTTCATGCAGTTGGCAGGAACGGGCAGCTGTTTCATGCTATCTTCGTGGGTTAGACCCCCGGTACGCTCTTTTATGATCCTGTCATAGAGCGTGACGCTATTGATGTATTGACTGACGGTCGGCATACTGGCTACTCCTTGGTTGCTGAATATGAGGATGAAACATCTATTGAATATAAACAAGAACCGGCGAAAACCAGAACCGGCGGTTCGACGGCGAAACACTTCCGTTGTGCCAAGTTCTGAATGTGCTCACTCGCCACGCGCCGGAACAGCTCCTGTGGTTGTCAAATCGGATGCGTAGGCAATGGCACCCAATCCTAAACATCTTCTCCGTTATTCGGTCAAGGTAACACGCAGGGACTTGACACGGTTGTCCCGCTCGAAAATATGCTGGCTGGCGATCTGTCCTAGCCGATCCCCGTCGACATTTTCTGTGTGACCATCGGCGTATGTGATCTCAATTCCCGCTCTATCCCCACGGGTGTAGATCACCGGCGTCTGACACACGGTAAAGGCCAATGAATCGGCGGCCAGCGGCACGCTTTGACGTTCACCCTCTACGTCCCAATACTCGAACGTGTCAGGTTCAGCGAGGAACTCGGCTTGGTTTAGCAGCTCCGGCTTAAAATGGAGCGCACCGTCCTGAATCGACACGCCCAACTCACCCCAACGTGTGAGGATCTCTTCCTTCACCTGACCGGTCATGCCCGGCTGGCGCGCGCCGCTGCCCGCCGGCGTGTGGGAATAGGGATCGGTCGGAAACGCACCGTAGACGGCGGGCGACTTGTTGAACCCCAGCCCCGCGCGGATGTCGGAATAGGCAGCCTCTAGCCCGGCGATGGTTGCCGGCTCAGCGCCTTGCGCTTGCGCCGCCTCATAATACTCCTGAACAGCCAACAATAGTTTGGCCACCATATGCCAGTAGACGCTGCCCAGCCCCTCGAAGGCAAAGAAGGTGCCCGAACGACCGGTGAAGGCACGATGGTTGAAGGTTGCTTCAAACAACTCCAGCATGAAGTCACGCTCTGCCGCAATCAGGTCCGCGTAAGCCGATTCTTGCGCCATCACATCCAGGACGGCGGTCACATCACCAGCATTGCGGAAGCTGCCGTGGAAATGGTAGTTTCCACCTACGTCGGCAGTGAGCAGGCGCGTGTCGTTGCTATCGTCCAGCGCTCTGATCAAATCAGAATTTCGAAGCCGTTCGGCGGGCACGACGTTCTTCGCCAAGAAGCCGGCCAGCTCACGATTGGGGTAGAGCATGTACGTATGTTGGTCAGCCCGGTAGAGGTCACTGTGACGCATGCCCTGCAACAGCACGAGCGCTTCATCGGCGGAGAGCAGCCCGGAAGAGAGGATGGCGACCTGGCCTTCCAGCATTACGTAGAGATGGTCGACCGCAGCTTCGTGCTCGTATAGCCGCAGGATGTTGTAGGCATGATAGAGATTGTCGGACCGCCGGTTGACGCGCAGCGTCTGATCGATGTACAGTAACGCCAGCTGCAGAAATTCACGCAATGATTGCGTCGATAACTCGGCCTGCACGACTGTGCGATCCTCCTGGTAGATGGCGGAACGATAGGCGGTCGCGGCGGCGCCCAACGCATCCATCACGGCGCGACGCTGCTGATCGCCAAAGCCATCCTCAAGCTGTACGCGATGCCGATTGAAGATGGCCTCCACCTCGCCCAGCAGATTGATGACGACGTCGCTCACGGCGAAGGCGCTATCGACAGGTTCTGCCAAGCGTTCAAGCCAAAAAGCAATGAAGCGGCGCAGGTAGGCGGTCGTGACAACTGAAAGCCCTTTGCCGACCAGCGCGTTGTTGGCGTCGTTCCACTCCGGACGCTGGGTATTCATCCAGATGCCGCCCTCGGGCACCAGATTGGTGAGCTTGGCGAGCAGCAGAATGAGCAATTTTTCCGTCATCGTGACGTGAATCACGGCGCCGTCTTCATCGCGCCGGAGGCGGCCGTCCGTGCCCAGTTCGGCAACAGCTGCTGTGGTCTTGCGTTCGCTCTCCCAGTCAAAGTCGATGGTGTCGTACCAATCCGCCAACATCTCAGCGTAGGGGTGCAAACGATAGGGGACATCGGCATGGGCAAAGATTGGGCGGTTCCAGAAGGTGGCCAACAGGGCGGGATCCGTCCGGTTGGCGATCTCCAGCAGCTTCTGCAAGTAGATAATCTGATGGTCACTCCAATACCCGATGTTGGCCCATGGGTTGTCCGGTTCCGGTACTTCCCACTCGATGCCGTCGCGCGTGATCCGGTACGGATTGTAGCCGTCGGCGGTGGTGGCATTGAGGAACTTGGCAATCATGCCTTCCACATAGCCGGGAAAGCTGATCGCCAACGGCTCCCAATTTTGGAAGATGTCCCGCCAATTTCCTTGATACTCCAAACGGGGCGAGCCGTCTGCGTTGCGGAGGTTGATTGAGAAGCGGTTCCAGGGACGGCTGGGATCGCCGTGGCGCCGGCTGAACGTGAGCGGTAAATATTCGTAACAGAGGCGCGCCAGGTCGGTCACGCCGCTTTCTGCAGAAAGGGCATAAAGTTGGTGAATATCGATCTTGTCCGGCAAGCGGTCGAACCATTGTGACTGTGTCGAAAGCACGACCCGGTTGCGGGTCTGGACGAAGTCCAAGAAATCCTGCTTGCTGCACTGGTAACCGTCGACAAAGATGCCGCCGCGCATGATATTAAAGAGCACATTGGCGTAGTGATGGGCCGTCACAGCAGCATCGGCCGACCTCTGCAGGCCGTCTGCTGATGCTACATACTGGACAAGCGCCTGGGTCCCCTGGTCGATATCTGCCTCAAGCTGAGGGTCCATCTGCGCGCCGTCTGTGTTGAGCAAGTGCACCAGGTTTGCGACATCACGGCCATCCTGGTTGACATCGGCCGCAATCTGCCAGCGGCGGGTCTCGCCCGGCTCCAGCATCAGCTCAGCGTTGATCAGGTAGGCGCCGGGCCGGCCCCGAACATCCGTCTCCGCGGCGATAGGCAGGCCGCGGCGGAAGGCGTCGAGCTGGTCACTGGAGAGCAGGTACCCCTTTGCATCGAGGCCGGTCTGCCACGCCACGGTGGCTTTGAGCGACTCGCTGGGCTCGGCGCGGTCGGTCAGGGTGGCGCTCAAGGCAAAGATGCCCAAGCCGGTCGCTGCGTCGAGTTCGTTACGCTTGTAGCCGTTGAGCAGATTGCTGAACGTGGTCTGCAAGAGCGTAGTGGCGCCATAGGGCATGATATTCTGCAGGCCATCGAGCAGATTGATGCGGCAGGCAGCGTCACCCTGGTTTTCCAGCCAACTGCTCTTGATGAAACCGAAGCGGTCACCCGTACGCCATGCGTAGCGATAGCTCAACTGCAGGTCGTGGTTGATCTCCTCGAAAATGAGCTTGTTGCCATAGACGTTCTTGTAGAGATGGCGCTCACAGCGGTAGAGGCCTTCATAGCGGTCGGAGAACGGTTCCCACAACTGGATGCGCCCGTCGCGCTGGGCATGGAGGACGGTCTTGGTTCCGGTCCATTCCGTGCCGGCGGCTATCTTGTCGTCTGTCTCGTAGGGAAAGAGCGCGGATTCGGCGTCAATGCGGCCGGCGGTCAACCCGCCCGTGCTGGAGATGAAGAGCCAGTGGTCGCTGCTGCTGACCAGGCTCATAAAAAAGGGGGGCATCCGGTCATAGTGCTTGATGCGATAGTAGGTCTCGCCGAACAATTCCACATAGCCACCCGCAACGGGTGGCGCTTCTACCTGCATTCTTTCGGCGCCGACATAGAAGTCGGCCATCTCATCTGACATGGGTAATCTCCTGTAGTGCGTGTGCCAATGCCTACGTGTCGGGGGTAGTGGTTAGCGAGCGGGTGACGTGGCAAAGTGAAACATGTCATCGAAAAAGGCCAGCTGCGGCGCCGGAGGTTGAAAAAGACCGAAATTTTCGTGCAAATGCTGGTTGATGTGTGCGAGCATTTGGGTGAGGCCATCCTCTTCTTCGTCCGTCAGCTCGATGAGCCGGTAGGCAAGTGAAATATGGAACTGATAGCTGTCGTGATCTGCGAACCGTACGCCCGTGGCTTCGGCCACCTGATCACGGTATCTGCGCAGGACCTGATCCGTCTCCCGGTCAGCCGGCTCCAGGTCAATGGCAAAGCTACGCCGCGCTGTTTCCCGAAACCGTAGTCGCATGGCAGCCGGCGGCGGGATGTCTGCTAGGGCGTTGATGAAGAATTGATCGGTCTGAGCCAGTGGCGCGTCTAGCGGCAGCCAA
Source organism: uncultured Chloroflexia bacterium (assembly GCA_963749845.1). GTDB lineage: Bacteria > Chloroflexota > Anaerolineae > Caldilineales > Caldilineaceae > JAGRCP01. The sequence continues at coordinate 896,813 of CAVVOJ010000001.1, forward strand.
GGCGTCCAGTTGGCGGGCACGCGCGCTTCGTCACACAGAAGCTCCATCAAAGTCATATGAAAGCTACTGGGCGGCAATAAGGCAAACTTGTGAGCGTACGCCAGCTCCCGAATCTGCGCTTGCACCCATTCCCTAAGGTAGAAAATATGCGAATTGGGCGGGACAAAACAAATGATCGTATTGCCGGCAAAGGTACGCGGTCTGCCGTCCGCATAGAATTTACGCCCCACTTCACTCGTGTAGCGGACTTCGCCGTCTTTCCTTCTGCTTTGGGGCATTATTCCCGCTTGCGCTAACTGTATATGCTCATGAACACGCCTGCCCCCCACTACTTGCGTCGTTGGGCCACAGGACAGCGTTGAAGATACCATGGACGAGCCCCTCGCGCCAGATGGAAATTAACGTGGGGAAAAATCTCACGCTGTCATGACGCAGATCGTCCAGCTTCCCGGCGGACAAGTTCAACGAGGTCGAGACTATCATCGACCCGGTCACTTTGGCAGGGTAGCGATCAGCAGTAGATCCCTGAATAATGGCGTCAACTACTCAGCCGGTGATGCCCTTCGTGCAGAATTGTAAGATCCGGGCATCGGGCGCGTGGGCAGTCCGTCCGCCGTCAGCATGAACTTCGCTGGCGCGAATTGCCGTGAGCCGGGCGAATACCATTGACCGATCAGTCATCCCAACCGCGGGCGCATCCTCATTCAGCCGTATCCGAACTTGTCACGTAGGGCAGGAAGGTTTGCCAGAATCCCGTGGCAGCGGCATTGCCGGCTAACAATACTGACGACTGTGGAATCACGGCATCGCTGCGAAGAGCGTCCCCCCATGTCGAGACTTGATAAGCTCTGCCCGGCAGCCCAAAGCGTACGGTATCACCGCCCAACGTGAAGGGCTCGGCGGTAAGAACGGCAAACGCACCGTTGCCGACAGCCAGACCACGGTCGGGACCCTGAACGCTGAGAATATCCTGGAAGCGCAGTGATGCAGTCGTAACGGCGGTACCATAGGCAAAGGATTGCGGATTCTCAAACGAGGCGGTGGGAGTAGGCTGGTAGTAATAGGTGATCTCACCGACTGAATCAAGCGCAAATATTGAACGCACATCATCGGCAAGTGCGGCCCGCGACGATAGTGTCGCCGTGGCGTAGTAGGTGAGGTAAGCTGTGGATTCCGAGGGGTTCAAGGGATTGGAGAAGAGATCCTGAGGCGCGACGCCTTGAACATCATATAGGTACCCGTACGCAGTGAAATTGACGCCGACTTGGTCAATACGCCCCACAAACTGATAGGTACCCAAGCCGATTCCCGTAGCGGGTTCTTCCTGTGAGTCCAGTTGTTGCCTGGTGACCAGCAGCAGTGAAGCCAACAGGCCGAGCGTCATAAGCACCACCAGAAGGGGTTTTCGTAGACGGATGATGCGATGTTGCATAGCTGACATGATTTGCTCCTAGTGAATAGTACAATCGATTTCGGACTCGGTTTCATCCTGAATAAGGACAAGGGTTGTCAGGCATATTCCTCTCTTCTTGATCAGCCAGGGAGCTCCAAAAGGCCATTCAGGCGGTAGGCACGATCCGCACGACCTTGCCGGTGCTGCCCCGCTCTACATCTGGCACCCATGTGACGACGACTTCTGGAACGACGGCGTTCAACTGCGCGAGTGCATCCCGTACCGCAATCACGAGCGCCTGTTCGGAAACCTGATGGGCCTTGCCGTTCAACTGCAAGCAGAGCCTGTCATCTTCCTGGATGACTTTCCAGCCTTTGACAGGAAGAGCATCCAGAATGCGGTAAAAGATCATCGGGTGTACGGCAACAGTCTCACCGCGACCATCTGGAAAGTGTAGAACGTTCTCAAGACGTCCTTGAATGTGGTCGATGAGTGCGAAGGCGCAGCCACAGGAACATGGCGTCGTCGACATGCATACGCTGTCGTTCAATTCGTAGCGAATCAGCGGCAGCGTATGGTTGAACAGCACGGTAAGGAGCACCTTATCACCGTATTCTCCGGGCTGGACAGGACGATTCCATTTGTCTACAACTTCAAAGATGTACAGATCCTCAAAGAGGTGCAATCCGCGTGAACGTTCGCTCGCGCCCCACTGTGTGAGATGATGGGCATGGCATTCTACAGCAAAGGTGCCGCCTTCGGTTGCGCCATATTGATTAAAGACGACGTTTCCCCAAACAGCCTCGAGCCGGAGACGGAGTGCGGGTGACAAGACTTCAGCAGAGCTAACGACCCGCTGCGGTGCGATGTTCAAACGACCTGTGCTCTGTTCCTCTGCTAAGATGCCCGCCATTGAGGCATAGGTTGCCAGGATTTGAGGTTGGTAGGCGTTGAGTTGCCGCACGATCGTCTCGACCGGTTCACCGACATCCAGTCGGAGCATGGGCAGCCAAGAGCTTTGCACCGTGGCGCCGATGCGCGCGGACATGTGCCAGGGCGTGGTCGAGGCCACAACGGCCATTTGGGGTCGACGAATTGTCCCCCAAAACGAACCGATGTGTTGCTCAAAGCGCGAGAATGACGCAAGTACGATCGCCCACTCGAGCGCGATTGAATAGCATAAAGCTGGCATTGCTGGTTGTGCCGGACGACCGATTAACAATATACCGATTGAGAAACTGGTCATCCTTCCGCATAACCCGGGCGTGGGCCGCGATCGCGCCACGGTCGACTGAAGGATCCGTGACAATTTCGTTGAAACGATCATGCACCATGGATTTTGTAAGGACCGGTAGTTCGTTCAAGGGACGATCTGTCAGACCCGCATGGAATTCTCGATAGAATGGGGAATGGGTGTAGGCATGAGCGCGTAGCCCGGCCAACGCCGTGGACTGGTGCTCATCGATGTCCCGTCGCGTCCAAGCCTCTTGACGCCGCAGGCGCCTGAGGGCCAACAGCATATCCGCAGTCGTAAGCACTGTTCGCACGGTGTACATCCTTTGCCAGTGATCGGCATTGCATAACGCTGTACCGTGAATGCTGATCCGCGCAGAATCCGTCCAGACTGATTCGATGCGGACACGAGCTGTCGATTCACACCTCCATTGTCGCGCTCGTGTCAAGGTCGCGGCTACGTCCTACGTCTGGCACTGGCTACTCTCCCCCGTAACGTTTCCGGTGCAGCCGAAATAGAACTCGGATTAGATTATGGTATACTGTTCCCATTCTGCTGATCCGAACTTCTCCGACTCACCCCGTTTCGTATGCATTTCAAATAAGGAGCAGAAGATGAAACTTGGCCTTCAAGTTGTCGAGTTCAACTGGCCCGGCAGTGCGTCTAACACCGGCGCCAAACTGTTGGAAATCGCGCAGGCTGCAGACACTTCGGGGTTTGCGTCGCTGTGGGTGATGGATCATTTTTTCCAAATGGACATGCCGCAGATGGGCCTACAGCCCGAAGAGCCTATGTTTGACGGCTATACGGCCTTGGCCTACATGGCGGCAGCAACCGCTACGATTCAGTTGGGGACGCTGGTCACCGGGGTGAACTATCGGCACCCGGGACACCTAATCAAGACGGTGACCGGTCTGGATGTGCTCTCGGGCGGGCGGGCGTGGCTGGGAATTGGTGCGGGTTGGTATGAGCGGGAAGCACGCGGATTGGGCTTTCCCTTCCCGCCCGTTGCCGAACGCTTTGAGCGGTTGGAGGAGACGTTGCAGCTCGCCCATCAGATGTGGCGGGATGACCTTTCGCCCTTTGCAGGCAAGCACTATCAGCTCGCCGAGCCCATGAATCATCCTCAGCCGCTGACAAAGCCCCACCCGCCCATCCTAATCGGCGGCGGCGGCGAGAAGAAGACGCTGCGTCTCGTGGCGCAGTACGCCGATGCATGCAACCTCTTTGCGTTTATGGGCTTGGACGAACTGCAGCGGAAACTCGACGTGCTCAAAGCCCACTGTGATGACGTGGGGCGCGACGAGCGTGAAATCGAGAAGACGATTCTGACGACTGTCAATCTTGGCGCAGGTGGCATGACGCCGGCAGACCTGGTTGCCCAGTGTCGAGCCTGGGCGGAGATTGGCGTCGAGCATGTCATCTTCAATATGCCCAATACGTACGAAATTGACCCGATCGAGACCATCGGACGGACGGTCCTGCCTGAGGTTACGGGTCTGTAGACCGCACCCATTTGTTCTCCTGCCGGGTTCTCAACGAGAGTGTTCCCTGCCCCTTTCCTGTATCGACGGCATTATCAATCAGATGCGTCCAAACCTGATTGAGTTCGCCATCATCGCCAGTTACGACCAATTATCCGCAAACATTTCCGGCCGCATCGCTGTCTGACACCATATCAAGATTCCAATGCGGCCAGACGATAGAGCAGCATCGTGTAGAAGCGCTTTTGCCGGCCGATCTGAGAGAGTTGTGGCGAGATACAGATGTCGAGATGATCCAAGTTGCGCTCCCACTGTGTGTACCATTGGCCCGGCTCGAAGTGCGTCACCGGTGTCTCGGCAGTCACTTCATCGCCACGGGGATGGGCGCCATTGCTATGGGGATAGATCTGAGAGTAGGTCGACACCAGACCATCATTTTCGCGCCAGACGCGACTCTCGAAGTCAGGCGTTGGAATCGGCGCCGGATCGAAACGCTTGCGACCGATGTAAGTGGATGGGGCCAGCAGGGCTGGATTCATCAGGGGTTCTGGATAGTGCCAGCCGGTCAGCCAACTCTGCATGCTCTGTTCGGTTACATAAGCGAAGTAGTACGTGTCGGCATAGGTCTGTAGCGTTGCATTGTCTGCATAGGCGCCTTGCAGCGACAGCGTGTAGGCAGCATTGTCGGTTCCCCAGAAGAAATTGGATTCTGTAATCCGTGACAGGAAATCGAAGAGGCTTTCATCTGAGCCGCGCACAAAGCCCCAATGGCTTAGATCCAGATCGTATATGGCGTCCAGGATCCCGCCGGTGGCATAGGCGGCAACCTCGATGGCAGCCAGCATGGGGACGATGCCGCTATCTTTTGGCAACAGACCCGTTGCTTCATCGACGCCGAAGAAATAGGTTGCCGTGCTGCCGTTGAGCGAACCGGAGATTGAACTGATGGAATGGATCCAGCGCTGACTACTGCCCCATCCCCAGAAATCTTGTGCCAGGAGATGCTGAAGAGAGCGTATGGTGGGCGCACCCAGACTGTGGCCCACCAGGTGGACCGGATGCGCTTCGTCCCAGTCCGGCACAAACCCGTGTCCGGAGAAATCACGGCCAAAGCGGGCGTGGCCGGCCTCGGCCGCGTGATCTGCCCCGTAGTCGACCATGGTCCCTTTGATCTGCGCCGCCAACTCGCAGGCGCGATCATGCGCAGAGCTGATGGGACCGAGGCTCGCTTCATAGCGCGGCAGTGGCGAGGGAATCTGAAACGCCGTGCCCCAGTAGCGCAGTGGTCCCAACTCTTCCGGCCCAAAGCCAAGAATCCCGTGGACGAAGATGACTGGCCAGTTGTTAGACATCTTGTTCCCCTCCATGTGAATGATACCGGATATCAAGAGCCGGCAATCGGCCTTGAACAGTCAATCAATTTTGATGGAGTGCTGGCTACGGAATGGCTACAGGATTGCCTGAAGGCTGCGTCAAGCGTGATTGGGTAGAAAGTGCAGTGAGCACGCCTTCTTGCGAACGGGGCCGTCCCGTGAACGTCACTGTTGTCGTTCAGCACCCTCAGGATACAAAATGAGCGGTAGATTTCTATCAGCTTTGTACTATATTGACGTAGCAGGGCAGGCCGGTTAAGGCCAAGACCATTCAAATAACGTCCAGTGAGCACGCCCACGTGCGGCTCTACCAGAGAGCGACCGGCACGTGGGCGTGCCTCCTAAACGGTCATCCAGGCTTATTTGAATGGTCTTGCGGTTAAGGCTATTGGTCAATCACGAACTTGCACGGCTTGCGCACGAAGTAATCTGCTGATTCGTGCGTCGACATGGTGCAGTATTGGTCTGGAAATTCGGACGTTAGTACCCGATCAAAGGTCCCCGCAAAGCGCTCAAACAGAATCTGGTCCGGTTGGCGGGCACGAATCGTATCCAATACCTGTTCCTCGGACAGTTGCCCCGCCACAATCCGTTTCCGGGTAAAGGCTGCCGTCCATGGGGGAACAAGCACACCGGCCTGAAATGCATAAAAGGGTCGATCTGTTAGCATCATGCCCGGCCGCTCCCTCGCAACACGCTCAACGAGTTCCATGGTGTCCCCATCAAAATTGGGCAAAGCACGATAGGTCTCCTCGGCAATGGTGCGATCAATCCGCTTCGGGTAAAGATAGACAGCCACTAGGATCGTGAGGATGAGTAAGGAGCCCAGCGCCAGCGATCGTGAGTTGCTGCCAGGGCCGGCAGAAGCCGGCTTGATGTGGAGCGCATTCACAAGCGCCTGTACGCCAAATGCGCTGAGCCACGCCAGGGGGACAGTGATCAACACAACATGGTGATGCCATAGCGGACGGTGAACCATTAGGAGTGCCGTTGACGCCAGCAACCAGGTTAGCGGCAGCAGCAATTGACCTCGTCGCCAGTTTTCCAAAGAGAGCGTGCCGAGTAGGGCCAAAACGACGGCCAACCCGTGGCGTAGGAAAGTCTGGCGGAGGTATGAACCATTCTGCGTCTGGGAAAACGCCGTGCGCGTTTCCGTACCAAAATGCGGCAGGATAAGCTGCGTTGGGTCGTTGACGCCAAACCACCAGCCGATTAACCCAAAGGCAGTAACAAATGCAACAGTCCAGATCAGCAGGGACTTGATCCGTTGCGCCACGTGCTCATTGTTCACACCATGCTCTGACGAGACGAGCAGCCAGTAGACGGCCAGCGCCGGTGTTGCCGTGGCGACCATCAACTTGGACTGCAGCGCAAGCGCCATCAGGAGCGTGGAGCCAATGAGCAGGGGCATGCTCCCCCGTAGCTTGGCCAGCACCATCAAATACATGCTCCATACCGCAAATGCCAGCGCAGGCAGGCCGATCATCACGCTGACGCTCAGCCGAAAGTGCTCCTCGCTCGTCACCAGCAGGATGACTATCGCCAATGCGGCCACGAAAGACGTCTGTTGGTAGGTAACCTGAAACAGCGCCCATAGTAGGGCCGCCGACATGCCCAAAACGAGCAGCCGAGCAACAAAGACGTTGCGGCCAAAGAGTGCCATCCAACCGGCGAGCGTCGCCGTGAAGAGGGGCGGTTGGTCGCTCCAGATCTCAGCGTAGAGATCGTAACCGGCCCGCATTAGGTCGGCCTTTGCCAGGTTGATCCCTTCATCATAGTCGAGATCATACGGCGCAGTGATCGGAGAATAGAGCAGAACAAAGACGAACCATAGTAGGATTAGTACGAGGCCCGATATGCCCAACCATGCATTGGGAGTGGGCTCCTGGTTCTTCTTTCTATTGACGTCCACCTGATTCGCATTCTGTGGGGAGATTGCAGTCGGAAACTTGCTTGCTGACATGATCTACACCTTCCTCTCGCCAGAAACTTATCGGGGGAGTTTCTAGGCCGGCATGGATGCCGTACCGCGTGATGGGGGAAATCAACCAATGCCTGGTCACACTTCGCGCACATTGAGGATAAATGATTTACGTGTTCGGGGAACTCACTACGACAGATATCGGTTCGAGTACCGTCACCGGCCTCCTTACGCATGCAACGCATTTGTTATCGAGAGAACATGAAGTGCCAGGCTCATACGTCTATCGCGCCCAATGCCGCCAGTGACGCTCGCTGAGCCGCATTGATGCCCGTTGCACCTTGAATATTCATGCGCTCGTACGGGCGTTCGGGCCGCAGAGAGTGGACCTGACTGCCGGTGGCGACATCCCAGACAATTGCGACGCCGTCATCGCCGGCGCTGGCGAACAGCAGGCCGTCCGCCCGAAAGGCGAGATCGTTGACGCGATCCGTGTGGCCCGCTAGCACATGCGCAATGTCGCCGGTCTCTACATCCCACAAAATTACTTTGCCGTCATCATCGCCACAAGCCAGCATATGCCCATTGGGGGTGAACTGGAGAGTGCGAATCGCACCATCGCCCGCGGGCAGGGTAAAACGGCGTGGTGTTGGCGCGGATTTACCGCTCCGTGCGGCCGCACGGGCTGCGTTGTCCCACAGGCAGATCGTGCGGCCGGCGCAACCGCTGGCAAGCAATTGGTTGGTTGGGTCGAACGCGACAGCCCACACGGGTGTTGCATGGCCGCGCAGAGAGTTTTCTGTCATGCCCGTGTGAGCATTCCAGAGACGCACAGTTCGATCATCGCTGGCGCTGGCCAGCAAGTGATCGTCATCGCCAAAGCAAAGATCGTTTATCGCACCGGTGTGACCCTGCAGGGTCAGCAATTGGTTGCCCTCAGCAAGCTGCCAGAGCTTGATCTGGCCGTCTGCACCGCCGGTGGCGACGATGTCGCCCTGCTTGTTGATACAGATGGCGCCAATCCAATCACCATGGTCGTATGAGACGCGGAAAGACTTGCCCCGTTGTGCATCAAATAGATGAGCAACCTGGTCCTCGCCACCGCTGATGATCCTGGTACCATCCGATGTGAAGCAGACCGCGTTCACCCACCCGACGTGCTGGCGGAGCACATATTTTTCTTGGCTATTGCGCAGATCCCACAGTCGTATCAACTCATCCTTGCCGCCGGTGATCAGGCGCTCGCCGTCAGGACTGAAATCGATTGCGCGAATGCCGTCTGTGTATCCCTGCACCGTGCGCAGAATCCGCCCATCTGCAGCACTCCAGAGGCGGACGGTCCGATCGACACCACCGCTGACTACGCTGGCGCCATCCGGGCTGAAGGCAGCCGACCATACCCAGCCGTCGTGGCCATGCAGAATGCGTAAGGCTCTGCCGCGCACTGCATCCCAAAGCCGTACGGTTCCATCCTCGCCTGCGCTGACCAGCGTTTGTCCGTTGGGCGAGAAGCTGACGGAATTGACCTGGCCGACGTGACCCGTCAACACGGCTTGCGTCCGGCCGGACGCTATGTCGAGCAGGTGCACAATCTGATCCGCGCCGCCGCTGGCCAGGATGTCGCGGTTGGGGCTAAACGCAAGTGCATTCACCGCGCCTGCGTGACGATTCAGCATCCTCACATCCTGTCCGCCGCGTAATGTCTCTGAGCCAGATCGTGCCATCAGCGCCGCCGCTGGCCAGCGTCTGCCCGTTGGGCGAAAAGCTCAGGGCGCAGACGCGTCCACTGTGTTCGGTAAATGCGCCAAGCTTGCGGCCGAGTGTGCCGTCCCAGAGGCGCACCGTGCCGTCGTCGCCGGCGCTGGCACAATGGCTTCCATCTGGACTGAAGCTGACGGCACGAATGCGCCCGGCATGCTCATTGCGCACGCGCAGCATCTTGCCCGTCTCACTGTCCCATAAGCGCACACTCTGATCGATGCTTCCGCTGATGAGCGTCCGGCCGTCTGGTGCAAAGTCTATGGTCCGCACGCCGCCGGTGTGACCGGCAATGGTGAGGTGGATCTGCCCTTTATCAATCCGCCAGATCAGGATTCTTCCTGCTGCTGTGCCGGCCGCGAACAGGCGCCCGGACGGATGAAACGCCACTGGACCAATCAGGTCGAACGTGTCGGTGAATCGTGCATCCAAAAACTCGCAGAGGCGAAAGTCTATGTCGTGCAGCGTTACCCCCTGTAACGACGCTTGACGCACAGTCAGGCCAGAGAAATCGAGCCCAGACACGTTACGACCGGCGTGACAGAGGAGGTTGATTGCGTTGCCGGTAAGGTACCCGTGCGCACCCGCGCCGCGAGTGCGTTGTCGATCCAACAGCGTCACCAACCGCTGGCGGACCCACGATAGGTCGCTGGTGGCGAGCAATGTCTCCGCGATCGGCGCCAGAATCAGGCGAACTTGACTGTCGCGCACGTACTCCTTGGCGCTCGCCTCGATCAGCGCATGCGTTTCACTAAGATGGGGTTCGCCTGCGCTAAGCTCGCTAGCGGCGGATTGTACGAGATATTCCGTCAAAAACTCGATCAACATATTCTGGATGCCGAAGCGACTGCCCGCTCCACTTAGTCCCGGCAGCGTTTCGGCAGGCAGATCCGGCCGTATGTCAACCAGCGAGCGACGGTGAAGCGAACGCACGGCCTCCAGCAGATCGACGCGGTGCGGCGCAGGAAAGAGCGCACGCGCCAGGTCGCGAATGAACACTGGTTCGCGCTTGACGGCCAGCCAGAGCATGACGCTCTGTTCCAGCGTAGACAGACGTGCGAACTGACTGTGCAGTAGATCGCGCACATCGTCAAAGATCACCGTATTCTCCTGCAGGAAGGCGGATACATCAGCAGCGTAGAGCTCATCGACCGTATCAGCCACCAACTTCATCGCCAGCGGATTCCCCGCATAGGACCCGATCAATCGACGCACATCAGCGGGGTTGGTCGCCAGACCACGGGAACGCAAGATGCTCTGCACGGCTGCTCCATCCAGGCCCGGCAACTCCAGCAAGCGCACCTGCGTGCTGTCATTAGATTGGCGCCCCAGGCGCGGTGGCCGTTCGCGGCTTGTCAAGAGCAGACAGCTCCGATGGTCATTCTGGGCAATGCGCTGTACGAGTTGGTCATATTCCTCGTATCCCTGCCGATAGCGCCCGGCACGATCCCCGGCCGGCATGATGCTTTCAAAGTTGTCCAGAATGAGTAGGCAACGCTGCTGATCGAGCAGTTCGCTGAGCAATCGCAGCTTGGCGTCCAGCCCCAGCGCGGACGTTCCAAGCGCCTGGTCGCTGAGAAAGTGAAGGCACTCGGAGAGCAGATCTTGCAGGGGCGGTGCGTTCACAAGTGATCGCCAAATGATTTTGTCAAAGGGTCTGCTTGCTGCGTCTTTCTCCGCGGTCTGCTGCACCAGATTCGAGACAAAGCGTGCAACGAGGCTTGTTTTGCCCATGCCGCCGATGCCGAGCACAGCAGTCACGCGGCATCGATCGCGCACCACCCATTGGCTCAACTGTGCGAGCTCGGCTCTGCGTCCAAAAAAGTCAGCCATGGTCGGCGCATCAAGCAGATCGTACTGGAAGGGCGGTAAAGTCGTACCGGAAAGCACGATGGATGTGGCCGACTTTTGGGGTGGAAGGCCGTTATGGCCGCTACGAATCTGTAGAATTAGTGCTTTCGTTGCGTGATCCGGCTCTACGTTCAGTTCCTCGCGGAGGGCCATACGGCAGATTTGGTAGTGGGCCAGTGCACTGCTGCGATCGCCGCTGTGGGCAAGCAATTCGATCAGTTTGCGATGCGTCTCTTCGCGCCATGGTTCTCTGTCTACCATGTGTCGACACATGGTAATCGCCTCGGCCCAGCGCTGGTTGCTTTCGTAGCGCTGAACGAGCCTGGATGACGCAGAGTGCAGTTGTTCGCGCAGCGCCTGCCGTCGGGATATCACCCAGTGATCGAATTCGGGTGCCTTGGACAGATCAAAGCCCGCAAGGAACTCGCCTCGATAGAGATTGATGGCACCGTGGAGATCAGCCTCATTCGCACTCGGTGCAGTCAGTAGTTCAAAATCCGTGACGTCAAGTGCGACATTCGAATCGAAGTGCAGACCGACCGTGTAGGGGACTGAGGTACGGATGGATAGCGCTCCGTTCAGATGCGTACGTAACAGTTGTAGCGTCTTACGCAGGCGCGCCCGGGCGCGCCTATCACCGCCATCATTCCAGAGCAGTACGGCGAGTTCGCTGCGCGTGTGTTCAGTACCGGTCACGGCAAGGTAGAAGAGCAGAGCCTGGGCCCTGGTACTGGTCAGCAAGTCAAGCTGCTCGCCACCCTGCAAAATTTCAGGTGTGCCGAGCAAATTCAGGGCCAGACTCCGGGGGTCGGATCGTTCGTGCATTGCGCACTTGTTGTCATACTTCTCAGCAAGATCAAAGTAACGCGGGGGCAATAGATGAACTGTGTGGTGCGATTGCGAACACCAATTGTAGCACAGCAAATGAATTTCTGCACCCGGCAATTTTCCCCGGTTACGTTCGATTCACGCTCTTTTCACACCAAGCGCACACCCGTCGTGCTAGATTTGGCGATTGAGGTAGCTGTTTGCTCGGCGTCTTCTAAAATCGAGGCCGACACTTGATTCAGGCGCAGATGCGACTGAGGTAACTTTGTGGATCAATCGAGGAGGAAACAATGCAGAATTCGAAACTATCGCGTCGTGAGTTGATGATCGCGGGTAGCGCTACGCTGGCTACGTTGACATTGCTCAACACTCGGTTTGCCAGCGCGGCGCCGCTCAAACAGGGTGACGAGGTGATTCCGTGGTTGGATCAACCTGAAGAAAATCCGGTTCCTGACGTCATCGGTAATCAACTCGTCTGGGAGGATGTCGATTCCTGGGTCACACCCAATGATCAATTCTTCACCGTCGCCCACTACGGCTGGCCGGAGATCGATCCCGCGGCCTGGCAGTTGACCGTCGACGGTCTGGTGGACAATCCGCTGACGCTGACGTTAGAGGATCTTGTCGCCCGACCGCGTCAGGCGCTCACCTATACCATTGAGTGTGCCGGCAACACCGGGCTACCGTTTTTCCACGGCGGCGTCGGCAACGCTGCGTGGGCGGGTACGCCCCTAGCGCCGATCCTGGAAGAGGCCGAGATTCTCGACGACGGCATCGAGGTGGTCTTCTTTGGCGTCGACCAGGGCGAAGAGATTGTGCGCGAAACGACCACCGTGGAGAACTTTGCCCGCAGCATGTCGCTCGCCGACGCCATGCACCCGGACAATCTACTCTGCTACGAAATGAACGGAGAGGCTCTGCCCGCGGTCAATGGCGCGCCGGTGCGTCTGATTGCGCCCGGCTGGTATGGGGTGGCCAACGTCAAGTGGCTGGATCGCATTGAGATCTGGGATACCCGCTATGCCGGCCGCTTTATGGCCAAGGACTACGTAACCGTGCGCCAGGACGGCACGGCCGAGGATCCCAACTGGACCCAGTCGCTGGTCGGACGGACCTTACTCAAGTCGGCGCCGGGGCGCGTGGTGCGCAGCGGCGACAACGTTCAGATTGAGGGGGCAGCCTGGGGAGCGCCCATTCGTCACGTCGAGGTCAAGATCGATGACGGTCCCTGGCAACGCGCGACGCTGGATCGCAGCGAGCGCTCCGAGTACGCCTGGACATTCTGGACCTATGACTGGGGTACGCCGGCGTCCGGGGAGCATACCGTTACCGCCCGCGCTATCGACACCAGCGGTAGGACCCAGCCGCCGCCGGACGACCCGCGTCTGGCCAACAAGATTACCTACTGGGAGACCAACGGCCAGATCACGCGTACGGTCGAGATTGCCTGAGGCAGGGTTGCCGTAGCAACGTTTGCGCCGGGCTCCGCTCACACCCTGATAGACGCATCAATACAACGCTTGAGGCACCGAGATTCGGAACTCGTTTGAAGTCAGTCTATCCCTTCCGTTGATGAAACGCCACCCGGTATCTTATAGAGATGACACTCAAACTTTGGACAATGTGCTCGGTATCTGAACGAGGAACATTGTCCAAAGTTTGAATAATGTGTCGATTAGCAAGTGCTAGTGACAACAAAGGAGCTCTCGATGGACAACTTGGAAGTGACCACATTGGCAGGCGGCATGGCCAAAATCGATACGCAAACGTTGGCTGAATTGCAGTCAGCCGTGCGCGGCCCCATCCTTACCGCTGAATCCCCCACATACGATGAAGCGCGGCAACTTTGGAACAAGGCGATCGACAAACATCCTGCTCTGATTGTGCGCTGCCTGGGCACGGCAGACGTCGTTGCAACCGTCAATTTCGCACGCGAGCACAACTTGCTCTTGGCCGTGCGTGGGGGCGGGCACAATGTCGCCGGGAACGCCAGCTGCGACGGCGGCGTCATGCTTGACCTATCCTTAATGAAAGGCATTCATGTTGATACCGAAAAGGAGACAGCCCATGCCCAGGGCGGCGTGACCTGGGGCGATCTGGACCACGAAACCCAGCTGCACGGCCTGGCAGCCCCTGGCGGCATCGTCTCAACTACCGGCATTGCCGGGCTGACGCTGGGAGGCGGATATGGGTGGCTGCGCAGCAAGCATGGGTTGAGTTGTGATAACCTCGTGTCCGCCGAAGTCGTCACGGCCGATGGACAGGTGCTGACCGCCAGCGAGCGCCAAAACGAGGACCTATTCTGGGCGATTCGCGGCGGCGGCGGCAACTTTGGCGTGGTGACCTCCTTCGAATACCAACTTCATCCGGTTGGTCCGATTGTCAATTTCGTTGGCGCATTCTATCCCAACGAAAAGACCGCCGAGATTCTGCCCGTCTGGCGCGATATTATGGCAAATGCGCCTGCCGAATTTAGCGGCAACTGTCTCTTCTGGACCGTCCCCGATATCCCTGATTTCCCGCCCGCTGCACGCAACAGAGGCGTAATGATTCTCGTTGGCGTCCACAGCGGCCCGCTGGACGAAGGTGCGGCCTTTATCCAGCCGTTGCGGGAACTGGCGGAGCCGCTGGTCGATCTGAGCGGAAGGTTGCCCTTTACCACCGTCCAGGGCATGTTCGACTGGGTCAATCCGGAGGGCGAAGTATACCACTACTGGAAGTCGTTGCATCTGAATGAGATCAACGATAACGTCATTGCGATCATTGCGGAACAGGTCCAGAATCGGCCCACCGATTGGACGATCTTTGACATTTGGGCGATGGGCGGCGCGGTAAGCCAGGTACCCGCCGACGCCACCGCGATGGGAGACCGCAGTGCCCCCTATACGCTGGTCTTCAATACGTCCTGGCATGACCCTGCCGTTACTGACGAGTGCATTCAGTGGACGCGTCAATTCTATGAGCGAATGCAGCCCTACTCGCCCGGAAGTTCCTATCTGAACTTTCCAGGCTTCATGGAGGAGGAAGGACTCGTGGAAAAGGCATACGGCCAGAACTTTGCCCGCCTGGCATCGATCAAGGCGAAGTACGATCCCCAGAATCTGTTCCGGCTCAATCAGAATATCACGCCTGTACCGGCGTAAATGCGCAGCACGGGGATATGGGCTAGACTGATCTTCAGTTTGCAGTGCACCTTCTGCATCTGCGCATTGGAGTGCAGGGAAAAATGCCGGGGAGTGAGGCCCAATTCGTGGCCTCACTCCCCGGCATTGCGCGGCAGGAACTGATCGACATCAGCAGCGGCGTAGCCGCACAGGGACCTACCAGGTACACAGGGGCGTAAACCAGCCGGTGGTCCGTAGGTCATGCTTCCAGCGTGACAGTTCCCGTATCCCTACGAGCTATCGGCGAGGAGCGGGGTTCGTCCGGCTGGTAGCCGGATCTACAAGCCATCGGTCTGGCACCATATCCCCCATCTGCGCTTGATTCGCTACCTGATCGAGAAAGAAGCGCAACCGCCAGCGCAGGCGCTGCTGTGTCAGGCAGAACTCTTACGCCGGCTAGATTCTCTATCACGCCGTGGCTGAAAGCTCGCTTCCGTAGGAACGCAGAAGATCGATTTAGGCATCGATTTATCCTGCGAAGCCAAGCGCCCGACCGATGCGACAATCGGGCGCTGCCGCTCTTGATATGAGTTTGTTACCCTATGAGGGTGACATGTCTACATCACGTCTTGCCCCACGCGACAACGGAATCCGCCTCGCCGAACTGATGGCGACGCTCTCGATTGCGACTGACCTTGGCATGGGTCAGCCCATGGAATACGCCATGACCTCATCGATTGTGGCCCTGCGCTTGGGCGAGGCGGCCGGGTTAACCAAAAGCGAGCTGAGTGACGTCTACTACGAAGCGTTATTGCGCTATATCGGCTGCAATGCGGATACGTATTGGCTGGCCTCGGTCGTGGGCGACGAGATCGCGCTCCGTACCGACTTTGCCAAAATCGACACGGCTGACACGGAGCGCATTGTAGCCACGGTGATCCGCCACATTCGCCAAGCGACCGCCGATGCGACCGCCGAGCAGACGCAACAGG
Source organism: uncultured Chloroflexia bacterium (assembly GCA_963749845.1). Taxonomy (GTDB): domain Bacteria; phylum Chloroflexota; class Anaerolineae; order Caldilineales; family Caldilineaceae; genus JAGRCP01. The sequence goes on from CAVVOJ010000001.1 coordinate 912,751, forward strand.
CGATTGAGTGGGGGCTCAGTCAACTGCCGGTGGCCTACAGCAGCTTTTTTCCTAGCCATGGTGAAGTCGCTTCTCGCCTGGCGGAGCGGCTCGGTTTTTCAGAGGGCTTTGTGCGCACCGTGGGGCAGCTCTATGCGCGGTGGGACGGGCAGGGTGTGCCGGCTGTCAAAGGCGAAGAAATCTCGCTGGCGCTGTTCGTGGTTGCCTTGTCACAGGATGTCGTCACCTTCTTCCGTCTGGGCGGTGAGGGCGCCGCGGTCTCCATGGCGAAAGAGCGCAGCGGCGGCGCGCATTCACCCAAACCCCTACTACACCGAGCGCATCTTCGCCAGGTCACCCCATCTCGAACCGATCGGTACGCTGGCCTCATTGCACCACGAACGCCTCAATCGTCAACTTCGGTGGAGTCTCAGTTTCATCTCAGAAAGAGGAGGATATCATGAGCGTGCAGACCAACATCAGTGAATTCGGCAAGGCATTGAGCGGATCGGGGTGGGAGTCGGGGCGAGAAGCGCAGCATGCATCGCAGGCGTCTCTTGCAGGTCATCATGGCCGTCGTGGCGTTGATGTCAGTCATGCTCAGCGGCATCGCCGCCAATCCGGCCTATGCCGCTGGCGAAAAGACGGTTCTGCTAAATGCCACTTTCTCAGGCTCGGCCGCCTTTACCAGCGCGACGACTGCCGTTCTCAGCGGATCCGGCAATGCGTCGCATATGGGCAAAACGGGTTACTTTGGCGACGTCAGCGACATCACGCCGACAGCGGACGGATTGACCGATGTTCTTGTGGACACGCTGACGATCCTCTGCAACCAGGTGGCTGTCGAGACGAGCCCCGGCGTCTTCGTCGGCACAGATACGTGGACGGTGATTGGCGGCACGAGCCGCTTCCAAGATGCGACCGTTTTCGGAACTGGCACGACCTACGTCGACACCAACAACGGCATCTTCGAGAAGCAGCTGGATGGCCGAATTTCAAAGGCGAAGAAGGACAAGTAGTCAGCGCCCCGCAGCAAGGCCGATCAATTACCTTGACAGAGCCGACGTCCTCCCGCAACGGAGGGCGTCGGCCTTTTCTTTGGGCGCCGTCTTGCAAGACTAGCCTTGCGTGCAGCGGTGAAGGGCAGGACAGTAGATTTGATTGGCTTACCGGTATTTGTGTTCCTTGTTATAATTCATCGGGTCATTGTTCGTGGCTGTGTCAAGGTATCAAAACCAACCGCAGGCTTCACAGGGAGAATTCTATGCTATTCCACATTACGCAAGTACATAGTCCAGAGAGCTGCCCGAAAAACGAAGGAGGATCTGATTCATTGTTCAATCCCACTGTGGAAGGGATCAAGCTGATTGGGCGATATGGGGCAAATGCCCAGCATACGCTCTTCTTCATCGTCGAAGCAGACGATGTTGATGCAATCCATAAGTTTCTCTTCCCCGGCTTTGAGCGCTGCACGAGCACGATCACGCCCGTCAGTGAAATTCCAATACCCAGAGATTGAATTGATCGCTTGATAAGCAGCTGGAAAAGCAACGGGCTGTGATGCGCGCGCATCACAGCCCGTTGCTTTAGCTAGAAATAGCGTGGACCTTCCGGCCCTGCTACCACTCGATTCGTCCGTCTACAATGCCTGCATCGATCATGTCAATTTCTCTGGCCGCGGCCGGCGAAATATCGATGACCGCGCTGACCTGCTGCGGCAGACGGTCATTCACCGTCACCGTTGTGCGCATGCCATTGAAGAGATTGGTCACCGTTACGACAGTACCAAAGGGTAGCGTCTTGTGCGCAGCCGACAGTGAGTCCTTGTCAAAGGGCTCGCCACTGGCCGTCATGGCGCCATCGAGCGATGGGCTTTTGAAGGTGATCGGTCCTTCTTCCCATGCAACGCTACCTTCTGCTGCTTCTGCCTCGGCCTCAGCCGCCGGCACTTCTGCCTCGGCTTCAATCTCCGGTGCTGACTCCACCTCAGACTCTGCCTCTTCCTCTGGCGCGGACGCCACCGTTGGCACGGATACCACCTCAGGTAGTGATTCCTCCGTAGGGCTAATTTCTGTAACGGGCGCGGTGATCGCCGCGAACTCTCCGGTTGGTGGATCGTCAGCCGTGCCCGAACCACAGGCAGCCAGCAGCTGCAACCCAAAGAACATTGCAATTATGATGACCGGCTTGATGGCTGCCGAGGGTCCTCTGACCATTCTGGTGCGAGGTGTCAGAGATTCAGGTGTGATAGCATCGGTGGATGGCGAGGTGACCGCCAGTCGGCTGAAAAGAGATTTTGCCATGCGATTCCCGTAGATCCTCTGTCTTATCACTTGAGTGTTGCGGTGCAGGTTTTTTGATCAGGACTCCGCGCCGGGCGCGGCCGTCAGTGCACGGCCAGACCCGGCACCTTCACCCGAATTCGGTAGAGAGACGTACGGGCAGTGATATAGAGGCTCAACCGATCTTCGTCCCCCCAGGCACAGTTGGCTGGGCGCTCGGGTGTGACCACAACGCCGAGCAACGTCCCGTCCGGCTCGAAGACCCAGACGCCGGTTGCGCCGGTGACGTAGAGGTGTCCTTCCACGTCGATTTTCATCCCGTCCGGTGAGCCGGGCTGCGGGTGATCCATGTCGGCGATGACGCGGGAATTCGACAAAGTGCCGTCGGCACGCACGTCAAACGCGCGCACGTGGCGGTGATAGGAATCATCGATATAGAGGATCGATTCGTCGGGTGAAAAGGCCAATCCATTGGGTCGTTCAAAGTCTGCCGCCAGCAACTGGATGGCGCCTGCCGGCGAAACGCGGTAGACGCCGTTACAGGGCTGTTCCTTTTCGTCGGACTCAATGCCGTAGGGCGGGTCGGTGAAATAGACCGCGCCATCCGATTTCACGACCACATCATTTGGGCTGTTGAGGCGCTTGCCCTCATACTGATCGGCTACCGTGAACACGCTGCCGTCGGCCTCGATGCGTGAGACCTGGCGGCCGCTATGCTCGCAGGCCAGCAAGCGTCCCGCGCGATCAAAGGTCAAGCCGTTGGCGTTGCCCGTGGGCTCGCGCCACACCACGGCCCCCGTCGCAGCCGACCAGCGATAGGTCCGATTGGCGGGAATATCTGAAAAGAGCAGCGATCCGTCGGTCTGCCAGACCGGCCCTTCGGTGAATTGGAAACCGGTGGCCAATTGTTCAGGATCGCCAGATTCGATCAGGGTCTTGAGTTTCATAGGGACTCCACAATAAGAATGGACGCGGACTTGGTTTGTTCATAGTCTGAAAGTAGTGTTCACTTTTGTCAACCTTGTGACCTCTTCAGCGAAAAACGAACGGTTGAATTGAAGATTTCGTACCGATCTCAACTGTTTCGACACCTATGCTTGGCAATGGCGGGGTCAGCGCCTAAGATATAGCCTAACAGTATGCAACTTTATCCTAGTGTTCCGCCAATCTTGAATTGACGACTCGTTTTTCTGTGGCGGAACCTAAATGCATCGGCAAGAACAAGTTCGTAGACTCGTCAAATAGAGATTGCCGATGCACTAGCTCACATGTCCGGCAAGGAGATCATCATGAATTTCGCAGATTTGGGAAATGAACAATATATCGCCCTGGAAACGTTCCGCAAGAGCGGTGAGGGCGTCATCACGCCTGTGTGGATCACGCCAGAAGATGGCAAGCTCTATGTCTGGACCGTAGGCGACAGCTGGAAGGTCAAGCGGATTCGCAACGACAGCCATGTGCGCATGGCGGCAAGCGATGCGCGCGGCAATCCCAAGAGTGAATGGGTCGAGGGCATGGCCACTGTGCTCGACTCCCCCGGGGCCGAAGCGCGCCAGCGCGAGCGACTGTCCGCAAAATACGGCATGAAGTACCAGCTGTTTGGGCTCATGGCCAAGTTGCGCGGCAATAGTGGACCCCACGTGGCGCTTGAAATCCGCGAGCCGTCGATCGAGCATGCTGTGAAGATGACGCCGGTCGCTCAGGACTAGCCGGCCAGCGTAGGTGGGTCCCACCGGCGGCTAGAGTTCTCCATACGCATGCAAAATATCTTCCCGCTGACTCCTGGTCAGCAATCAGTCAAGTAGCACGCAGATCTGGCCAATCAGGCTGATCACGAAGTGCGCGCAATGGGCCGGAATCGGCGTATGATCACGGGCGCCAGTTAGCTCCGCAGTCAGTAGACCTCACTTACACTTTCCGCGAGCGCGGACGGCCATCGCCTTGCCCCCATTCCACATGTATATCCAACACGAGACGAGATCGACCTGGCCATTTTTTTGCACTTAGCATTTCATCGAAGATTTGGGTATACTGTCCCCATCCCTCATTTGGTGATGATCTGCATCCTTGGCCGTTGCATCAGCGCACAGACCGTTTCCTAGCCATGGACACGAGAATAATCCGCGATCATTATGACGTGCTGACATCCTATTATGCGTCATTGTGGGACCAGCATATTCACCACGGCTATTTTGTAGATGGTGACGAATCTCGAGCCGAAGCGACCGACAGACTGATTCGGCTATTGCTCGAACAGATCGAATTACATCCAGGCGCCAGGGTGCTGGATATTGGATGTGGCATCGGCGCAACGTCCGCTCTGCTCGCACGCGAGTATCAGTGCGACGTTCTGGGCATCAGCTTGAGTCCCAAACAGGTGGACCTTGCCAGGCGTTCGGTAGCGGAGATGGATCAACCGCCTGTTTTTGAAGTGCAGGACGCCAATGATCTGCGGGTGGATGGCAACTTCGACCTCATCTGGTCGGTTGAAATGATTTCGCATTTGGATCATCGCGCCGAGTTTTTTCGGAGAGCGAGCCGGGCGCTGGTCAATGGTGGATTCTGGTGTATCGCAGCCTGGGCCAAACGGAGTAATCTGGACGGCGTCAGTGACGCAAAATTCATTCGTCCTATTGAAGCAGGAATGTTGGTCAATCTACCCACCAAAGAGGAGTACTTTGCCCATTTCACAGCCAACGATTTGCAATTGATTTATTTCAAAGATATTAGCGCTCAGGTCGCGCCGACGTGGGACATTTCGCTCGGGTTGTTGAAAGAACCGCAATTGTGGAAGCTGGCGACGCACCAAGGTCGCGAGTTTGTTGATTTCCTCAAAGCGTTTCGCGCGATGCAGGAGGGATTTCGGTCAGGAGCATTTCGCTATATCGTGATGGTGGCACAAAAACATAGGTAACTCTGATTGTCTGTACTTCCATAGTTGTTTCGCAATCGTATCAGCAAGTTGAAAGGATGAAGAGCCATGTGTTGTGCATTTTTGAGTTTGCTTCTCTTGGGCCCGCGTATCTTCGGCGCGTTTTGGTGGATCTTTCAGCCCGGGCGTTGGCAACTGGCCTTCGGTAACTGGGCCGGCGGCGCTATTTGGTGGATCTGGCCCATTTTGGGCATCGTCTTCTTGCCGTGGACAACCATCATGTATGTGCTCGTCTCTCCCGGTGGCATGAATGGTTTTGACTGGGTATGGGTTGGCTTGATGTTCGTTGCTGACGTTCTCTCCTATGGTGGTGGCTACGGACGCAAGCAGATTCCGGGCTACGAGGGCTACTAGTCCGAACGTTTGTATCACACCATCATCTGACACTAGTGAGACAAAGAAGAATGGGGTCACGCGACGCGACCCCATTCTTCTTTGTCTCCCCCCTTTGTTTCGTTGTCCATTCTTCAATGTGGTGCATCAGCGCTTGCCGTAAGATTACTTTGTCGCGTCGGGCTACAAGGGTAACCCTGCTGTTGCAAGGTGGGCTGGCGCGTCAAAAGTCACCGATCCGTCGGCGTTGACGAAACTCGCCAGCCTCTCTGGCGCGTGGCCACACAATCGAGCCGTGCACCAGATTACGTCTCAACCCTGCGCTTGCTTCACCCGCGCAACGGACTTGATCAACGTGCGGATAGTGAGCGTGACCCAGAAGACGAGCCAGGCAGCAAAAATAATCCCGGCCAGCGGCACGCGCTCTTCGTCGGCGATGGGTTCGTAGGTGACTTCATCCGGCGTGATGCGGATGTAGCCGCGCGGGGTCGCACGGCCGCCGCCGCCCCCACCGCCGCCGCCATCGGCTGACGGTTCCTCACCATTCAGCGCTTGCTCTGCCGCTTCAACGGCCTCTTCGGCTGTGGAACTAGCGCCATAACCGCCGCCGTAGCCAAAGCCATATTCGACCTGCGCCACGGGAATGATCACAACCCCGTTCTCGCTGGTTGGTTCCCCAAATACGTTCTTGGCCCCGATACTGTCGACTAATTGTGCAATGGGGGCTGTATCGACCAGTTCTTTGCTATCCATGATGGTATCTCCTATTTGCGTAGCGTGACGACTCGAGCCGCCAACATGATTAAGATACAGACGGCGCTGACGATCGCACCGGCTGCCACCATCGCACGGATCGGCTCCTGCAATGGATCACCGATCGAGATGATTTCCTGCGTGGCGCCGGTGTCAATCCGTATTTCCTCGGGTGTCAACCGCCCTCCGCTGCTGAAAAACGAGCCGCCTGACTGCCTGCCCTCGATGGCCCAACCCTGCAAGCGGGCGATCGGCTGGATGCGTTTGCCTGCGACGAATAGCGGCTCTGCTTCGATGCGGCGGTCTACCTTTGCGCCCGCTGGCGCTTGATTCTTCACTGATCTCCTCCTTTTCATTGCCTCTCCAAGGCTATACGTCCAGTATAGCAGTTGCGTTGCTGCGTGCATACCCTCCCAAAGTGCTGTTGTGGCGTCAGATCGTGAAGATCAACTAGCGGGGAAGATCATTGTCCGGCCCTACGCGGAAGAATGATAGTGCGCGGGAGAGCTTGCCGGGGCCAGGGGATCAACGGGGCGCCTGGATTCCCCTCGATGGATTTTTGTATAGTGCTCGGTTGTCGCTTGCTGGGAACGGAGCCGACCGTGAATTGCCGGAAGCGGACACGTAGGCGGTTATTCCGGAAACTGGGGGATTCTTGACGCCGCGAGGTTCGCGTCTTGCGGATGAGATGGCTCGCTGGCGTCTTCGTACCCAGGGCGCAGGTAGGCTTCACTTTGCAGTGCGGGGTGCCGCCCGCGGCAGCCGGCGTAGAACGCACGAATGTAGGCCATGTCTGCTTCGATATCGCCCGTAGGCAGATGGGTCGGTACGATACCGGCCGACTTGGTGCGATAGTCAATAAAGACCAGGCCAATGGGCACGTTCGCGCCTTGGGCAATGTGGTAAAAACCGCTGCGCCAGTATTCGCTCTTGCCCCGTGTTCCCTCAGGCGTGATGCCGAGGATCATACTCTTGCGTCTGCTGTAGGCGTCAATAATCTGCTGGACGATGTTGTCCCGCTTGGTGCGATTGATGGGGATGCCACCCACTTTCTCCAGCATCCAACCGATTGGCCCGCGGAAGACCGTGTGCTTGGCGGCAAAATTGGGGAAGGGGAGGTCAATCGCACGCGAGCCCATAAAGAGGATAAAGAAATCCCAGTTCGAGGTATGGGGGGCTACCACCGTCACATACTTGGGGCTGTCAGGAATCTCGCCGTAGAAGCGCCAGCGCAGAATGCCGTGAACAAGAAAATACCAGAATTTCTGAACCCACGTACGCGGCTTTAATTCGGGTAACTGAGGCGGCATAGCTCTCTGTTCCGGACGGGAAGAACGGTCAACCAACGCTTGCGTTTGTGATCATGCATCAGTCGAGTTTAAATCCTGTTCCTGTCCTGTGGTGTCGGGCGCGGCAACGACTGCATCAAGGATCTTGCGATAACCGGTGCAACGGCAGAAATTACCTGTCAAGGCTTCGGCCGCCTGCGCGCGCGAGGGCGTTGGGACCTCCTCCAGCAGTTTGGCCGCGCTCATCACAAAGCCCGGCGTGCAGTAGCCGCACTGGACGCCGCCGCTTTCGACCAGAGCCGCCTGAACAGCGTGCAGCGAGTCGTGGGCGCCCAACCCTTCCACTGTGACCACTTCGCTGCCCGTTGCCCGTTCGGCCGGCACCATGCAGGCCATGACGGCCATGCCGTCGAGGAAGACAGTACATGCCCCACATTCACCCTCTGCGCACCCCTCCTTAACACCGACAAAGCCTGCGGCGCGCAGGCTGTCCAGCAAGCTCATGTCACCGGCCAGCGTGACCGGCTGCCCATTGACCCGCGCTGCAGCGGCCGGCGGCGTGCTCGCTTGCTGAATTGGCCACCGTCCGTCCGTTTGACCACGCAAGGTGACCGGTTGCTCTATCCAACCGTCGCGTTCGTTGCCGTCGCGCACTTGCGTCAGGGCTCGCTTGACAAGCTCTTCGACCATGGCCAACCGATAGCCGGCGCTGCCGCGCAGGTCATCAATAGGCCGAGCCGCGGCAAGGCTGCGCCGGGCCGCCTCCGCAATCACTGCATCATCCAACGCTTTGTCGAGTAGATAAGTTTCTGCCTCCGCCGCGCGTACGATGACGGGGGCCACGGCGCCCAGCGCAATGCGGGCGTCGGCCACACGACCCTGCGCGTCCATCGCCATGATCACAGCCGCATTGACGACGCTGATCGCCTGGGCGCGACGCAAGCCTAACTTGATGAAGGCGCCCCGCGCGCCTGCTTCCAGCTTGGGGATGGAGATGCGCGTGAGAATCTCGTCGTCGGCCAAATCGACGCTGCGAAAGTCGGTCATGAAGGAGGCAAGCGGCAGGCTGCGTTCACCACGCGCGGCGCTGGTCAGCGTCACCGTGGCGTCCAGCGCCGTAGCGGCACGATCGTATCGTTGGCCGGACTGGCGGTGATGATGTTGCCCGCTACAGTCGCCCGGTTGCGGATTTGGGGGGCGCCCACTTCCCAACAGGCCCGGGCCAGGGGAAATGCATAGGTCGTGACCGCGTCACTTGTGACGCACTGGTTGTGGGTGACGAGAGGTCCCAGGTGAAGGTGGTGCGGATCTTCGTCAATCTCAGCCAGCCCGCGGATGCGGGTCAGGTCGATAAGGCCGGGTTCGCCGCCGGTGGGCGTCCGTCGCCTGGCGTGGGACAATTCGACCAGTAGATCTGTGCCGCCGGCAATGACGCGGGCATCGGCCCCATAGTGGGCCTTCAGCGTCAGTGCCTCTTCCAATGAATCGGGTGAAACATAGAATGCGTACATAAATGGCTCAATCAGGGTTTCAGGGATAATGGACCGCCAGATGACAGTCGAGTTCAAGCCGGCTGGACGGCCCAGGACAGGACCATGGTCGGCGCTTCGGTCAGCGCGGCGCGATAGGCTTCATCATTGGCGAAGTGTTGCGCGGCGAGCACGCGGCCGTGGATGGAAACGTCAAAGCGCGCCACGCCAAAGGGCCAGGGGTCAAAGGTGATCGCTGTGTTGGTGTAATGCATGGTGATCTCGGTATAGGTCCCCTGATCATCGACTGGACAGAGGGGCATCTGCCGCTCGCTAGACCAGGGCACACAGACCTGGAGGCTGGCATTGTCGCCGAATTGGAGCAGCCTTGTGTGCGCATCAATTGTGGCTGTTTTGAGAGGAGAGCCGGTCACCGAACTGGGTCTGCACAGTGTCCAGCGCTGCTGGCCAGCGTGCCACAAAGGCCTGCGCCGCGTCCAGTTCAGTGGCGTCATCCAGGCGGCTGAGAGCATTGGCGTAGAGCAGGGTGGCGTGGCGACGCACGAGCAGTCCCGCATACGGATGCTGGGCTGCGGCCCGGGCAATGCCTAGCGCCCAAAGTGCCGCCTTGGCATCCGCGGCCGGGCCGTGCATGAAGTCCATCGGGAAACCGTCGGCGCGCAGCATGGGCGCTTGCTCCCATTCATACCAGCCGTTGTCATGCTGCGCAATCGCCATCATCACCGGCTCATAGGGCGCTGGAGCAGCAAACGACTCGTTGCCCCAGTGGCGGCAGAAGGCAGCGGCCATGAGCGCATGGCTCGTCTGGTTGATACAGAGCAGGCGACCGTCGGGCAACTGCTGGACGATCATGACCCGTCTCGTTCGGCTTTGACCAAATAGAGACCAACGCCGGCGGCCAAACCGCCAACCAGACTAAAGAGGGCTTGCCAGAAGCGCAACCCCAGCACGCGTGCCAGGATAAAGTGCCCGGCCAGCATGCCCATTCCGCCCAAGATCACCGTGGGCGGCACCAGAGACTCGGCCCCGGGCGTGTTGAAGGCCGCCCGCTGCATTTCATCGATTTGTTCTTCGGCTTGGGTCCGGCTCCACCCCAGGTAAAAGGGCAATGCCAGGGCCGTGGCCAAGAGGTTGAACAGAAAGCGCATAGTCTAATTGCTAGTCTCGAAAACCAGCGGTCCCAGCATATGCTAGAAGCCGTCGGCAAAGGTGTCAATCATCAGCTTAACGTCACCCAGCGGATAAAGGATCGGGCAGGTGGCGCCGGTGGCCATATATTCGCGTACTTTGGCTTTGACCTCGCTCGGCGTACCGCTGGCGGTGATGCGTAGGACCAGCTCGTCGGGCACCAGGGGCATCGCTGCCTTGACTTGTTCCTTGGTGGCCGGCCAGCCCAAAATGGATTGGATCTCTGCCACAATTTGCGGGTCAACACCGCTGGCCTTGGCGATGTGAGGCTGCTGGGCCAGATACTGTGTCAGTAACTCCTTGGAGCCGTCAATCGCGGTTTGGCGATCTTCATGCACGGAGCAGACGATGAGCTGCGGCCGGTCCACATCGTCGATGCTGCGGCCGGCGCGGGCTGCGCCGATCTCCAGACGTTCCATGGCTTCAATGTTGTACTCGGGCGGCACGCAGTAGTTGAGGACTGCACCATCGGCAATCTCGCCGGTCAGTTCCATCATCTTGGGACCCGTCGCGCCGATCATGATTTCTACGTCGCGCGGCTCGCGGCGACCGTGGACCACGTCCAGTTCCACACCGTTGAGGGTATGGAACTCACCCTCGTACGTCACATTCTCCAGCGCCAGCAGGCGGCGCATGAGTTCGATCGTTTCGCGCATCGCCGCCAAGGGCTTGCGGCGTTCGATGCCCACGTTGGCCGCCAGCGGATCCCACCAGGCGCCAATCCCGCAGATCACGCGGCCGGGCGCCAGGTCATCGAGTGTGAGAAAGGTCGCGGCCAGCAGACCAATGTTGCGCGTCCAGTTGTTGATGACGCCCGAGCCGATCTTGATCTCGTCGGTGACTGCGGCAAAGGCGGCCATGGGCACAATCGCATCGCGCACCAGGCGACTCTCGGCCTGCCAGACGGCTTCAAAACCTTTTGCTTCGGCATATTGTGCGTATTCCATCCCTTCGCGGATGGGGTGCTTGTCCTGCAAGTAGAGCGCTACTCGCGTGTATCTTTCATCAGCCATGGGTTGCTCTCCTGGTCTACTTCTGGCATGGAGTAAGTAGATGCGTGCACCGCATGCAGAAGACGATGCCGTCTCTCAGCGTGGTGACGTTTGAGGATTGACGAACCGCATGTCAACGCGCGGTCCCGGAACAATTGTAGTGTACACGCACCAATTGTGCGCGTCAAGGAAAGGGCGGAATGGGGTGCACGCACGAGTTGTAAATGGGTTGAGCGTCTAGAGGGCAAGACGGCCTTGCACCAGGGGACATTCCTCTGTCAAGTCTGCCGCTTTGTAGATGTACTAACAACTCGTGCGTGCACCCGCGGAATGGGTCAGCAAGTCCTGTTGTCTGATTGTCAGCCCAGTTTGGTGGCGCCGAGGGGCGTGCTATAATGCCCGCATCATGAATGGTCCCTCTTCTCGTCCGCTTTCGGTACCGCTTTCCCAGCCCTTGCCTGTCAATCTGCCAGATGGAGCGGCGGAAACAGAGGCGGCGTTCTGGCAACTGATCCGCGGCCGGCGCTCGATTCGCCGCTACACGGGTGCACCGGTTGCACCAGAACTGCTCACGCGGATTTTGGAGGCGGCGACGTGGGCGCCGTCGGCGCACAACCGCCAGCCGTGGCGCTTCTGTGTGGTGACCACCGACGCCGTGCAGGCGCAACTCAGCGCACGCATGGCCGCACGCTGGCGTGCCGACCTGGGCCGCGATGGCGTCGATCCCGCGGTGATTGAGCGCCGCATCGCCATCAGCCATGCCCGCATCACCGGTGCGGCGGCGTTGATCGTGCCCTCGGTCAGTATGGAGGAGATGGACAGCTATCCGGATGCTCGTCGCGACGAAGCCGAGCGGCTGATGGCCGTGCAGAGTGTCGCGCTGGCTACGCAGAATTTGCTCCTGGCGGCACAGCACTACGGCCTGGGTGCGTGCTGGATGTGCGCACCGCTCTTTGTACCGGAGCTAGTGCGACCTGCCCTTGACTTGCCGGATGTCTGGCAGCCTCAGGCGTTGATTACGTTGGGCTATCCAGCCGAGGTGAAACAAAAAGAGCGCGCACCGCTTGATACTCGTGTCGTGTGGCGCTAGGACCGCTTTGCCGGACCCAGGGCTCGATCGTCGCCTGTTACGCGCCGGCATCCGAGCCAAATTTCCCAAGCCAACTGTAAGGTGTCAATCAATCACTTATGACAGATGTCGATTCTTCTCATGATGTGCGGGTCGTCGCCCTGGCTGGCGGCGTCGGCGGTGCGAAGCTGGTCGCCGGCCTGCAAGCCGTGCTGCCACCAGGTGCGTTAACGATCATCGTCAACACCGGCGATGATTTTGAACACTGGGGCCTGACCGTCTGTCCGGACCTCGACACGGTGACCTATAATCTGGCCGGCCTTCATGATCCGACGATGGGATGGGGGCGCCGCGACGAGACTTACCGTACCCTCGAAGTGATGAGCAGCTTGGGCGGTGAGGATTGGTTCCGCCTGGGCGACCAGGACCTGGCCCTGAATCTGCGCCGCAGCGAATGGCTGCGGCAGCGTATCTCCCTCACCGAGGTGACCGATCGCTTACGCCGCAGCCTGGCCATCCCCTCCAACATTCTGCCCATGTGTGATGAGCCTGTGCGTACCCTCGTGCACACAGACGAGGGCGACCTGCCCTTTCAGCACTACTTCGTGCGTCGACGCTGTGAGCCCATCGTGATCGACGTTAGCTTCGTGGGTGCGTCCGATGCTACCCTGACCGCACCCACGCTGGCCGCGTTGGAAACGGCCGACCTGATTGTTTTTGCGCCCAGTAACCCCTACCTGAGCATCGATCCCATCCTGAGCGTGCCGGGCTTGCGGCGCCTCATCCGCAAGCGCAATGTGCCACGTGTGGCCGTGACCCCCATCGTCGGCGGACGCGCGCTCAAGGGCCCGGCCGCCAAGATGATGCGCGAGATGGGCCACATGATGAGCCCCATCACCGTAGCCGATCACCTGGACGGCTTGATTGATGGCTTCGTGCTTGATCAGGAAGATGCCGTGCTGCAAGCGTCCTTTGAACCGGCCGTGCTGGTGACCGATACGATTATGACCGACCTGCCCAGCAAGGCGCGGCTGGCCGGAGAAGTGCTTGAGTTCGGGCTTGCACTCCAGGCGTCTCAGCCGGCATCGCCTCAAGATGCCCCCGCTGCCTCATGACCTCTACCTGGTTGATTGTACCGGTGAAGCCCTTTGCTGAGGGCAAGAGCCGCCTGACAACCAAGCTTTCGCCCGTCCAGCGCGCCCGGCTGAGCCGGCAGCTGCTTACGCACGTGGTCAAGACGGCTGCAGCCAGCGAACTCTTTGTCCACACCCTGGTTGTCAGCCGCGACCCGTCTGCAGCCGAGATTGCCGAACACTTCGCCGTAGAGCTGCTGGCGGAGGAAGGTCGCGACCTCAACAATGCGCTCGAGCAGGCGCGAGCGCGTGCAGTCGCCCACGGCGCGGAAGCAATCCTCGTGCTGCCATCAGATTTACCCCGCCTCACCGTTGACGACTTGCGACAACTCATGGCCGCGTCGGACGCTGGGGCCGTGCTGGCCCCCAGCCGCGACCGCGGCACCAACGCCTTGTTGCTCCGGCCGCCGGGGATTATCGACTTTGCGTTCGGACCGAGCAGCTTCGATCGTCATCAGCACTTGGCGCAGCAGGCTGGCGTCACCCCCGGCATTATTGCCACGCCATCCCTCGCCTTTGATCTTGACAGCCCGGATGATCTGGCCGAATTGGTCGGCGACGGCGCGGAATTGTGTGTTGGTTAGGTAATAATAAGTTGACATAGTGTGGGATTCCCCGTACAATTCGCCCACTAGTTCCTCATGCCCTCCTGGTACACGCGTAGACGACTGCGGTTACTGGTGCGCGGCACGCGACAGACCGCCGTTAGCCAAACGTAGTTATGTTAGGTGCGAATGGCGAATCTGAAACGGTCAGATTGAATGCTTTTGCGCCAGACAAGAGTAGCGGTGAATTGAATCCACAAGGAGTCTTATCATGGCCTTCCATGTCACCCGCCGTAATGAATTCCTCACCGAGAACGCTGACGCGCACGAAGCGGTAGCGCCCGATCTTCCAACAAAGTATGGTGTAACGCTACTGCCGGCAGAGGTCGTTATCGGTCAGGCCTACTGGCGCGTGATCGGTGTTCACCATTTAACGCCGGAGGAGAACCAGGGCAAGCACGCCGTCTATGTCGACGCGCTTGACCAGGCCGGCGAACGCGTCGGTGATCCCAACCTGCGCGTGCACTGGGGCTGGGCGGGCCAGCGCGCCGATGAAATGGCGCCACCGCGTGCACTAGACAAGCCGGACAACGAGCCCGCCGCGAATGTGGAGATGTATGGTGGTCAGATCGTCTGGGTCGAATTGGGCGGCGACGGTGCGCCGAGTGAGCGCGTGACGGGCATGCACACAGCCCATGCCGATGAGCCGGGGCCCGGGGGCGAAAACTGGAATTCCTACGGCCATCACTCCTTTTATGTGGTTTTTCAACGGACCGTGGCCGGTGCGGTCGCACCGGGCATCGAAACCGAACCTGACATGACAACGCCGGATCCTGGTGTGCCAGAATCGCCAGTCACCGAGCCTGTGCCGACCGAGCCGCCTGTGATTGCGCCGCCGGTTGCGCCGCCGCTCCCAGTCGTGGCCGGCAACAAGTTGGGCTTTTATCTGCATGATTCCACCGACCAGAACAACCTATGGGAGGCCGTCTCGCGCGTCCAGCCGCCGGTCATCCTCGTGCATGCCGACACGGCCAACAAGATGCTGCTTCAGGATATCCGGCGCTTTCGTGCGCCCAATGCCTTCGTGATTGGCCGCATGTACGTCGACAATCATGAGCAGCGCATGATGCTGGAAAGCAATCCGGAGGAGAACGGCCGCCGCTTTGCCGATAAGATTCTCGGCTACGATTTCGGCCTGGCCATACAGCAAGGTGAAAACGGCCGCCCCCTGATTGACGCCTGGATGAGCCTGAACGAGACGGTGCCTGGACCAAACTCTGCGCAATTCAAAGAAAAGCCGGAGGAGACGGCGCGCCTGCTACGCAACTATGATCGCTTCCAGGTCGCGTTCCGTCGCCGTCTTCAGGAGTTTGGCGTCGAAGCCGTTGCCTTCAATTTCGGGGCCGGCAACTTCATTGAAGCTGCCCACTATCTCGACTATTTTCCCGACACGCTGCGTGAATACATCTACCTCGGTTTCCACGAGTATGGCTGGCCGACGATGTATCCTGCGCCCGATAGCGCCACCAGCGCCGGCACCTATCGTCCCTGCTTGGCCGGCATCCGCGCTCAATTTGGCGACCAGCACCGGGTGATCATCACCGAAGCAGGGCTGACGCGCATGTACCAGTACGCGCCCTGGGGCGACAAGGGCTGGCTCAACGTCGACGCGCCCCTGACGGAAGCCGAATATTGGCAGTCCCTCGCCTGGTACAACCAGCACATGCTAGAGGATGAGTACGTGCTGGGCGCGTGTCTCTACGAAGTCGGCCATCACGGCCAGTGGGAGACCTTCCGCCACCTCGGCCGCACCGATTCCGGTGACGAGATTACCCTCATCAACCGAATGGTGGCGCTGAAGGATGCGCCAGTGGCGCCGGCCGCTTTGCCGGCCCAGCCGACGCCGCCCACGGCGCCGGAGCCGATTACCATCCGCGGACGGGTGACGCTGCAAGGACTCGCCGTGGCCGACGCATCGGTGCGCCTCATCGGCGGTCAAGAGACGCTGGGCGCGGTGCAGGGGGCGGCCCTGGATGCGCCCAACTACGTGACGTGGTCCCGCCGCGTTGACGATGTCAGCGGCTCGCTCTGGGCAGTCTGGCAGAGCAGCGTGGCCCAGAAGGTGGCGGGCATCACGTGGCCCGAGTTCAAGCGACAGGCGCTGCGCTTCAATCCGGAACTGGCGGAGAGCGACAGCGAATTTGTGGCCGGGTGGCGCTATTGGCTGCCGGAAAATCAGGGCATCGAGACCACCATCACCTGGGATCGCCCCCTGGCCGGCGTCGAGGGCAATCCGTGGCAAATTTGGCTACAAGCGGTGCAGAATAAGGTGGTTGGGCTCGACTATAACGCCTTCAAAAAGCTCGCCTATTTTCACAATCCGGACCTGGCGGAAGACGACGGCTATCTTGCTGCCAAGCGCTACAACCTGCCCCGCAATGCCGACCATACCCGATATGCCCTGCAAACATGGACCCACAGCCGCGGCGGCTTCACTTTTGCGGATGTGCCGCCTGGTAGTTATGAGTTGCTCATTACGGCGCCGGGCGCGCTGCCCTATCGTACAGGCTTCTCGTGCGATGAAGATCTTGAGATCAACGTGCGACTTCTGCCGACGGTCTTGCCGGCGCCGGCGGACGTGGCGGCCATCTCCGGGGGACCGTCTCACGACTTTGTGCGCACCCACGGCACGGAATTTGTGGAGCAGGGGCGTCTCTTCCGCTTCATTGGCGTCAACATCCGCGGCCTCGTTCACTATGGTGATACCAAGACGCTGCGCCATGCCGAGACTAAGCATCGTACGGAGCAGCTTCGCGCCGCGTACGACATGGGCGCACGCATCGTGCGCGTCTTCCTGCCCTCCATGCACGTGGACGTAGAGACGACGATCCGCAACCTGCAAGGCGTTGTGGATCTCCTCCGTCGGGATTTCCCTGGCCTCTACATTTTGCCCGCTTTTGCCAATCTCTACGCCGACGTTCCTTTCCGCATCCCGGGCGATGAGCGCTTCTATGCCAAGATCGATCCGAATTTCCCAGCCGACCTGCTCACCAGCGACTTCTTCGGCGGCGGCTATAGCGAGAACTACCTGCCCTATCTGCGCAAAGTGGTCGCCGCGTTCAAGGATGAGCCCGCCATCTTCGCCTGGGAAGTGGGCAATGAACTCAAGCTGGATCCGGCTGATGTCGGGCTCCCGCGCCTCTATACCTTCATCGACTTCATGCGTCTGGCCGCACGCGAGATTCGCGCGCTGGACGCCAATCATCTCATCACCACCGGCATGATCAGCACGCGCCATGCGTCGCTGGGCAACGAGATGCTCCAACGCCGTCTCTACGACAAATCCGCCTTCGATTTCATGACAATTCACTGCTACAACGAAGAATATCACGAGGATGAAAGCGGGCTGGCGCAACTATTGGGCATGCCCTATATCGTTGAGGAAGCCGGATTTGGCACTAAGTACGGCCATGATCGCAGCGGCCACATCCAGCGCGATATGGATCACTGGTTTGGCGCCGGTGATGGCGCACGCGGCTATATGCAGTGGGGCTTTATGGCCACGAGCAATGATATCGGCGACGGCGACCGCGATTCCGGCATGGATCGCGTGCTCCATCACGACTGGGACGCACTCTTTGCCCTGTACCGGACGCGAGCCGGTGATCTGGCCCGCAACCGGCCTGAAGTCACCCTGCCGCCCCGGCCCGTCAAGCCGCCGAAGCCCAGTGGGTTTGAGAAAGACAGCGTTCTCTACACCCACACGATTGTAAACCTACGCGCAACGCCCGGCTATCTGGGCAAGGATCTGTCCGACGTGCTCGGGCAGATTGCCTACGGCGCGGCCGTCACTATTCTGGGCGCAGCGAAGACCCAGGATGATCTGGTCTGGTGGCCCGTGCGGGCGCAGCTGACGGACGGCAGCACGGTTGAAGGCTGGGCCGCCGAGTCAATTCCCGGCCAGCTGCTCATTAGCCCGGCTCTGCCGCCTGCAGCCCTGCCCATGCTGGCGAGCCGCCCGATGTCGATTGGGTAAGGGGGAGCGCGGGTCGCGGAATGCCAGGCAATCCAGACGGTATTTGCGCTGAAACGTGAAACGCTCCAGGTCATCGCAAATGAAAAACTGGTCGCCACACGCGGCGCATACCGTTCCCGATCCCAGCACCAGATCTCACGACCATTGGCCAAAAAGATGAACGGTTCCTTGTCATAGTGGTAACGAAGTGGTGACGTTGGTTTGGTATCTTGATATCAACCAATTTTGGTTGCCAACTCAATCGCAAGGAGATTCAGAATGGCCAGAATGATTGTTACACGTCCCGTCAAGGAAGACGGCAACAATGTGGCCGTCACCCTCAATGTGCATGATATGGAGGGGGTGATGGCGATGACGGAAACCCCGAAGTATAAGGCATTGGAGCAGAGGCGCGTCATTCATCCTCCACGCGCTATATATTTTGAAGCGACCTGCCGATGCGCGTCCTCGCGCCACGGTTCCAACGCCAGTTCAGGTCGCGCCAGCGTCTGCTCCTCCTGATACGCTGCCCAGCGCTGGGGAAACTTCCCGACTACGATAGGAGCGTGCCCCCATGACAACGGGAACTATTCGATGTTTTACTTGTCTGTGTAAATTTGTACGTGTTAATCGTTATTCGGATCAGGGCGTAAAGTCACTGATCCGCGTGATCTATCCAATCGACAAGTTTGCGTTCGCAGCCTTCACCGGCGGACGCAAACCAATTTCCAACCCAACATAGCTGGAGAACAATGATGAGTATGTATCGATTTAACTGTTTCTCGGTTGGCGGCAGGATGCTGCACTGGGCGCTGCTGCTCTTGGTTTTAGCGCTGATCAGCCCCGCGCCGGCACTGTACGCAGCGCCGCAAGCGCAGATTCCGTCCACCATCAACTATCAGGGCACGCTGCGCGATGTCCAGGGGAACTTGGTCACCGGCGAGCGTGACATGACCTTCCGCATTTATGTGGTCGGCACGAAAGTGCCCAACGAAACCGTCCTGCACACCGAGACCATCACGGGCATCCCCATCCGCGACGGCATCTTCAATGTCGTGCTGGGCGAACAGACGCCGTTCGCCGCAAACGTCTTTGCCGAAGCCCCGCGCTACATCGGCATTACCGTTGCGCCAGAGGCCGAGGAGATGGTGCCGCGCCAGCGCTTGTATCCGGTGCCGTGGGCGCAGTTGGCCACCAGTGCAACGAATGCCGTCAATGCCGCCAACACGACCAATGCCGCCAACGCGGCGACGGCGACAACATTGGTTCCCAATGCGACGCTCAACGGCGGCTTGAGCATCGTGAATTCACCGTTCACGCTCAATACCGGTAATTGGTACTGGGACGTGCAAACGGATGCAGCCGGCACCTTGAGATTTGTCTCTCGCAACGTCGGCGCTCTCCGATTGAGCATTAATCCGAACGGCAATGTGCTTGTGCCGGGCGATTTCAACACCCGCCGCGTTACGCTAGATAGCGGGACTGAAATCAATAGCTCTGGGGCCAACATTAAAGGCAATATCCAGACAGACGGCAAAGTTATCGCTGCCCTTGGCTTTAATGGCAAGTGCGCCAATGTGCTGAATTCCGTTGGCGCTGCCCAATTTTGCGATCAAGACATTGCCGAAACGTTTGGCACTGACGCGCGCACAGAGCCAGGCGACCTCGTCGTTCTCATCCCGGAAGATCGCGAAATTCCGGCGGTTCAGCTCTCCACACAACCTTATGCCGCGACCATTGTCGGCGTCGTCTCGACCAAACCCGGCCTCGTTTTTGACCAGGGTGAGACCATCTTGGCCGGCGAAACCGGCAACCTGATTACCGATGAAAAGACCGTCGTGGCCATGGTGGGGCGCGTGCCGGCAAAGTTCACGTTGGAGAATGGCCCCATTGCCGTGGGCGATCCCCTGACCAGCTCCAGCACGCCGGGCGCGGCCATGAAGGCTACCCAGGCCGGACGCATCATCGGCTACGCGCTGCAAAGCTCCGACGCGGCCGTGGACGGCAAGATTCTCGTCTGGCTCCAACTGAGCACCCATATCCCTGAAGCCCAGTTGGCCATGCTCAACAGCGGGACGCTGGCGGCAACCAGTCAGTCTAGTCCGCTCCCGTGGGGATTGCCGCTCTTTGGCGGCATCATGATCGGCGGCCTCTTCCTGGGCAACAGCTTCCTCAACAAGCGCACCCGACGCAGGGAGCTGCTATGAAGATGAAGAATCTCACTTTGCTCGGTGCGGTTGCCCTGGGCGCGGCCTTGCTGCTTTCGCTCACCTTCCGGATCGCGCAGGCCGCCTGCGATCCCGCGCGCGAAAACGAGAGCTGTTCGGCACTCTACCGGCTGAGCGGCAGCGTGAGCGCGAGTCGCCGGTCGCAGTGAAGAGCCAAGCGGCGCCCAGTCGGCCATCGACGAAAGCCGCGCTTGCCGACCGCGGGCATCTTGATTCACGAAGATCACAAGCTGATGGAGAGCGAAGCGCGGGCGCTACTCACCAACAGTAAGACCTTTCGCCAGACCATTTCGCCCCATACCGAGCGCGACGACTTCGACACGTTGGTCGCCAAGTTCGACTACGAATCAGGCTTCGACCGCACCTTGCCGGGGCAGAGCAAAACGTTGGCGCAGCGCATCGATGAGGCGGATCAAGATCTGCGCCGCGCGCGCAATCTATATGCTTTTCTAGCCGTCTATGCCGATGAAGATCGCTTTCGCGAGGAGAATATCTGTGGCGCAGCCGTATCTGGACGATCCGATTGCCGACCCGCCCGTGGTGGATATGTGCAACTTTGCCGCCCGCATGCGGGAAAGCGTACGCGAGGCGGCCTATCTGCGCATGATCTTTGGTCAACAGTTCACGGCCGATGCCATGGGGCTGCACTTTAGCGGCACAGAAATCGTCGGCGGCGAAGCCTTTGTGATCGATGAAGTGCGCAAGCTTCAGCTCGCCGAAACCCAGTACGATCAGGCGCTCAACATCGTCAAAGAGGGGCTGACAATCGCCCTTGGCAGCGGCTGTTTCGTATCGGACTTCTATACGCAGCCCGAATGGGCGCTCCTTTCGCGTGCGGTTGACGGCAAAGAGCGGGCCCAGCACCACATCGCCGTGCGCATGAGCTATTTGGATCTCATGCCCAATCTGCCCACCGGGCAGGCCGCCGCGCAGGATGAGTTTCGCAACGCTTCGGCCGCCCAATATGCCACCATGATCGGGACGGCGGGGCAGGCGGCGCGCAAGTCGTCTGAATATTGCGTCCGCGGCACAAATCCCGATAACGCCATGATTGCCGAGATGGCGCTGCGCATGCTAGATACGCGCCAGGCCGCGCGCATGCTGGCTCAAGGCCGCAACATCTTTGGATTTGACGTCCGCTTTACGCCTGCTCGCCCCTTCCGCACCAGTACGATTCCCGGCAGTGTCGATATCGGGATTCTGGATGAGGCGAAGGATGCTGCTGAGTATGCCAAGGAGTTGCAAGGCGATGAAGAAGCGGCAACCCGCACCTTTGATCACAAAGAGACCGAGCTGATCAAGGCCATTCAGGCGCTCAAAAACGGGCGCGACGAGCGCATCCAGGCCATGAGCGGTTGCGACCGGGCCGGCATCCAGAACGACGACGACTACTTTGCCTGCGTGGAACGTGTGTTGACCCACTTCGAGAGTTGCAATCCCGTGACCGTTGATTCAGCCGCCTTCCAGCAGTGCACAACCGGGCATCCCGATGCACTGGTCGGTACAATCCGCCAGAGTCGCCAAGAGTTGCGGGGAAGCTATCTTGCCATTGTGGGGGTCGAGCGGGAAATTGCCAATATGCATGAACGAATCGCCAACGAGCAGTGGCGCAACACGATGGTCAACAGCGCGCTCTTGACCAACGCGCAGGACCAGTCGGTCTATGCCATGGTACAAGAGATTGCCAACTGCTGCGCCGTGCAGATCGGAACGGACGGCGCAGCGTTCATCTTCAACCCGGGCGCACCTCTCTCCGCGGCCATGTCCACGGCATCGATCATGCGGCAGGCGGCCGCGGACATTCAGATTGCCAGCGTTGAGTCCGAGTCTGTCATTCGCGACTTTTTGCTTGATTTGGCCGAGCTGCAGGTGAAGCTTGAAGTGGCGATCGAAGAGTACAACGCCAGCCTGACCGAATATGAAGCCAACCGCGATCAGGTGCGTCACGACTTGATCGAAACCCAGCGCGAGCGCGCCTATCTGCAGAACAGTCCGGCCAATGACCCCAGCTTCCGCCTTGTGCGCGATTCCAAGCGTCTGGTGCTGGCCAGCCAACTTGACTACGCCGCGCGCGTTGCCTATCTGGCCGCCCGCCGTGCCGAGTACGAGTACGCCGCCCGGCTGCCCGCAAACAATATCAGCATGGCTGAAATCTATCGCGCCCGGACGGCTGACGACATCCTGCGCTTCCTCGAAAAACTTGATTCAGCCGCCAGCAGCCTGATCGTGGCTGACAACGAGATCAATCAAGAGGACTTCACTCTGTCGGTGGCGCTGCATGTGCTCGGGCTGACGGATGAATTCCTGGGCCTGACGGGTGATGCGGCCGAAGCTGAGCGTACGCGACGCTTCCAGGCCTGGGTAGCCCAACATGTACAAGCAGGCGCAGACGGCAAGCCGGTGCTCAAGTTCGACTTCACGACATCGCTGGCGGAAAAGGGCATCTTTTCGAACGTCATCCAACAGGGCTTTGACAGCAACTGGCTCTTCAAAGTCAGCGGCATTGGCAAGCCCAAGCCGGGGAACAGCGGCTTCAGCATGAACCTGGTCTCGACGGAAGAGTCGCTCGGCTATCGAGAGGTGTATGTCGAACAGAGCGGCATCACCCATTTGCGCACGCGCGCCGGCTGTATCTTCGACTATCGCCTGTTACAGCCAGCGGCACTGATGGGGCTTGAGTGGCCGGAAGATCAGCCGGCAGAATCGGCCCTGGCCGCATTCGATGCCGCGGTCAACGGGGCCAATGGCGAGGCGACCTCCGCCTTCCTGAACCGTCCTGTATCGGCCTCCAACTGGCAAGTCACCATCTATGCCGGTGCGCCCAGATCCGGTCTACCCGACATGGATCTGCGCAAGCTCACCGACATCGAGTTCAAGTTTAGCGCCACCCGGGCGACGCGCGCGGCCGGTGAAAAGGGTCCCGAACATCCCGATTGCGTTCGAACGGATTTCTAGGAAAAACCGCGGGTTACAGCCGCGCCAGATGCGGTTGTCACCCCAAAAGGAGAGCTTTATGAAGATCAAACAGAACCGTCGACGCGCGATCAATCTGCTTCTCGGTGCCATGGGTGCACTGCTGATGGTGGGCGCAGCCGCTTCATCCATCAAGTTGATTGCAGCGCAAACCGCGGCGCAGGCGGAGCCGATCCATGCCCAATCCGAAGCGGTGACGTTGCGCCCATCAGCGCAGGCTGCCGCCGCCGTTACGGGCGACTATCGCGGCAACGTCACGCTCAACCACGTCGTGGCGGGCGTCTTCAGTGATTCATTGACGGTGCCCGCTCCCGATCAAAACGAAACCGCAACTGCTCCGTACCTCGGCACGATCGACCTGGCATTCAACCTCACGCAGGAGGGCGCTAACGTCACCGGCTATGTGCTTCTGGATGAGACCTTCGTCTTTCCGGAGACGCAGCGCGTGGCGCTTCCGCCTGGCGCTGACCCCGTTGCGGTCGGCCCGCGCGTCACCGGCACGCTCGACGGCTCGACCCTTCAGCTTGTGTCGGAGAAGTTTACCACCGATGTTTCAGGGCAATCGATCACCCGTCAGTTTCGCCTGAGTGCCAGTGCCGTACCGCAGGATCGCATGACGCTCAGCGGCGAATACCGCGAGACGGTCTGGGGCTTTGGGCTGGGCGAGTCGACCATCATCGGTGATTTTTCGATCAGCCGACCGGCTTATGGTCTACGCACGACATTGCCCCAAGGCAACACGCCTCCGCTTGCCATTGATGACTTTGCCGTCACCTCAGTGGGAAGGTCGATTGCCGTCAACGTGATCAGCAACGATATCGACCCCGACGGCGATCTTATGCGCATCACGGCCGTGGCTGCGCCTGCTCGAGGCGCGGTGACCAACGACGACGCCACCATCGTCTATACGCCAAACGCAGATTTCGTCGGCACGGATTCCTTCAATTACACCATCTCCGACGGTCAAGGCGGCACATCCGTGGCGACGCTCAGCATCGCCGTAGGCACAGCATCTCCCGACCAGCCTCCGGGGCAGAGCGGGACCGTCTACTTGCCGCTGATAAGTAACCAGTAGGGACAGGTCTCAGACCTGTCCTCAACATACGCAATACGTCAGCCATGTCTCGTATCGTAGGTCGAGAAGATTGTACATCGAAATGGATGTGATCGCATCCTGGGACTAACCGAACGAAGAGTCTGGTGGCATTGGGTGAACCGATTGGGGATGAAGTACGGGGACAGGTCTCAGACCTGTCCCCACGCGTGGTGTGGTGAAATCACCCGTATGGTGCGGAAGCTGCTTCCCATAGAGAAATTGGCCTACGCAGCGAGTCGATAGTAGTCATGGATAATCGTATGGTGCGGAAATTGATCTCCAGAGGGAAATTGGCCTACGCGGCAAGTTGATAGTAGCCGTGAATGACGCCTCCGAGCACATCGCAATAGCGAATTGGACCGTCACTCGGACTCGATGAGACCGGCGTTATCAAAGTGTGTTGGTCAATTCCCTGGTGAGGTCGCCTTTCATTGTAGTAGGCCTCGAATTCCCGCAGTGCGGAACAATTCTGGTCGGACCATCGTGTGACCCAACGCCGGATGATGCTGTGGATGCTGATCGGACTATTTCAAGCGGGCAACATCCAGTTGAGCAAGATCGCAGAAGAGATACCGAGCCAGGCGGAGCTACCAAGTGTGACGCGACGGATCGAGCGATTTCTTGATAATGCCAACATCTGCGTGCGGAAGTGATATCGTCCAGTGATTGAGCCAGTCGCGGCCTGTATTGCCGACAGGACTGGCGAAATGCGGCTCTCAGCATTCGTTTTCACGCGCGTCTGCGATGCTAAACTGCGCGCAGGATTACAGCCTGCATGCGCCACCTCGCTGTATGATCCCTGCTGTGAAATTATCCAACTCATTCATTACCTGCTGCATCGCCAGATTGTAGAAGCCGGACTGACGCAGCATCATGTAGATTGATAGAAAACTCTCTTGACGACGATACAATCCGGCGCGCCGTCGCCGCTAAGCCTGAGCAAGCGGTACCGCAAAGTTAGTCGCTTTTTCCTGCGCATCACCTGGCACGTAATTTGGTGGGACGTTATCCTGCGCCGGCGTGGTCTGAGCCGCTTTCGCACGCCCTATTTGCCGCGCTGGCGACAGTTGGCCCGAGATTATCGTGAACTGGCGGTGGAGATGGGCGGCGTGCTCATCAAGCTCGGCCAGTTTCTGAGCGTTCGGGTCGATGTCCTCCCCGAGGAAGTTACCTCTGAGCTGGCCGGCCTGCAGGACGAAGTGCCGGTTGAAGCGCTTGACCACATCACGGCCCGCATCGAGTATGATTTTCAGCAGCCCGTCGGCCAGCTCTTTGCCTGGTTCTCGCCCGAAGCGCTCGGCTCGGCTTCTCTGGCGCAGACACACCGCGCCGGTCTCCATTCAGGCGAGACCGTTGTGGTCAAGGTGCTGCGACCAGGTATCGAAGAGATTGTCGAGATTGATCTGGCCGCCATTGGGGTCTTCGTGCGACGGCTCAAGTTCTACGCCCCGCTGCGGCGCTCGGTTGACTTGGACAAACTGATCGAGGAGTTTGACCGCGTGACGCGTCAGGAACTGGACCTGGTGTTAGAGGGGCACAATTCCGAACGGTTCGCGGCACTCTTTGAAGGCGACCCCGCCATTGCTACACCCCAGATCTACTGGTCCTATTCCGCGCCCCACGTGCTGACCATGGAGGATGTGAGCTATCTTTCCATGAACAACCAGGACGGACTGCGTGCAGTCGGGATTGCGCCCGAAGCCGTGGCTCAGGTGTTGGCGCGCAGCTTTATCGAGCAGATCTTGCTACACAATTTTGTCCATGCCGATCCCCATGCCGGCAATCTTTTTGTGCGACCCCTGCCGACTGCGGAGGAGTTGGCAAACGGCACCGTTGCCTACGCGCCGGGCGATGTCATCCCTGCGGCCGATGAACGTCCTTTCCAGCTCGTCTTTATCGATTTTGGCATGGCGGTGGAAATTGGCGAGCGCATGCGCGGCTCGTTGCGCGAGTACATGATTGGCGTCTTCACCCGCGATGCTCACCGCATCGTCCAATCGTACGCCGCCGGCGATATGCTGCTGCCCGATGCCGACGTCGATCGCTTAGAGGAGATGATCGACGGCCTGCTCAACCGTTTTGGTGACACCATGTTGGGCCAGGTCAAGCAGCTCGATCTCTTTGAGTACAACGAGTTTGTCATCGCCGAATATCGCGATTTGCTCAACAACCCACCGCTTCAATTCCAGGTCGAGCTGCTCTTTGTGCTGCGTGCAGTCGGTCTCATTGCAGGGTTGACGACGCAGCTCGATGGCGAGTTTAACGTGTGGACGCCGGTGGAACCGATTGTCAAGCAACTCATCAAAGAAGATGCACAGGTCGACTGGCAGAAGGCCGCTCAGGGGACGCTCGACGTTGGGCGCATTCTGGCGCAACTGCCCAAGCGAGTCGATGGCGTGCTGCGTCAGGTGGAGCGTGGTCGACTGGGCGTGCGGGTGACCCTGCAGCCCGAAACGCGTAAGGAAATCCAGGGCATGCGGCGTTCCGTGCGCAGCCTGACGTGGACGGTGGCCTCGGTGGGCGTTCTGCTGGCCGGTGTGCTTCTATACGTTGGCGACCGCCTCGCCACAGCCTTGTCAACCGGCCAAGAGTAGCGCCGCGACAGGCGCCGATAATCGGCCTGGACCCGTAGATGATTGTGCTTCCAGGGAGCGCTGTTGGTGACGGATCGAATCTATCCATTTCGCAATCTCGTCTTTCAAGGCGGCGGCATGAAGATGTTCGCCTATCACGGCGCGTTGCAAGTGCTGGATGAGGAAAGCATCTTGGCGCAGATTGAGCGCGTTGCCGGCGCTTCTTCAGGCGCGCTTACCGCCATGCTAGTCAACCTTCGCCTTAGCGCGGCCGAAACGATCGCGCTCTTTCAAAAGGTTGACTATAGCCAGATTCCTGACGCCGTGGGCAGCGGCGAGGGTGAAAACGGGTCTGGAGAACGTAACATGCCGGCTCAAACTCAAGTCCCGCACGCCGATTTCGTTGAAGAGAAAGGTGAAAGCGAGTAGGCAAACGACGATCAGCAATCGTTGTGGGACTTGCTGCCGGGCAGCGATCTGGGACAGAATTTGCAGTCAGCGGTGGGCAACTTGCAGGCGTTCACGCGGCTCGTCAATCAACATGGCCGGCATGCCAACTACAATCTCTACCGAGGCGGGCCGCACAGCCATGGCCGAGTACCTGGCTGCCTTTTGATCCGTGGTAATCTTGTAGGGAGTGACTAATGAACCACATACTCTTGATGGTTCCATGCTTGATGCTGCTGGCAGGGTGCGCGTCGCCGGCCTGGCGCCTTCTCCCTGTCGCTGCGGTGGCTGCGCCTGACGCATCTTGGCGTGAGGTAGTGACGAGTGCGGCGACGACATCTGAGCCGATTGGAGAGGATCCTTTGTTGTTTTACCGTTTTGACGCAGTGGAGACTGCCGGACGTTGGGCAATTGTCAACGACGACGTTATGGGCGGCATCTCCCAGGCTGGCCTTGCGCTGAGCGATGAGGGTACCATGCTCTTCACTGGCAATGTTTCGTTGGAGAACAATGGTGGCTTTGCGTCAATCCGTTCGGTGCGCACGACCTATGGCATCACCGACGAACAGGGTGTGCGGCTAACCGTGCGCGGCGACGGCAAGATCTACCGCCTGCGGCTCTATGCCACCAGTGATCCGCGCATTGCCTACGAAGCGCCCTTCCAGACGATGGCCGGTGAATGGCAAGTGATCGACCTGCCCTTTGCCGATTTTGAGCCCACTATCCGTGGCTTCGTGCTCCAGGACTATGGCCCCGTCACACCGGGTGAAGTTGAGGCGATTGGGATCATGGTGCGCGATGATCAGCAGGGGGAATTCGCGCTGGAGGTTGCCGCGATCGAAGCCTATCCGTAGGCAACAGGGGAGCAAAGCACATGGCCTGGATCGAGATGATTGACGAGGAAGAGGCCGAGGGCGCGCTGGCCGCGCTCTATGCCGAACTGGTCGAGCCCTGGGGCGGGGTGGACAACATCCTGAAGATTCACAGCCTCAACGTGCCCTCGCTGGAGGCCCACGTCCTGCTCTACAAGACCGTCATGTACGGCAAGTCGCCCATCAAACGACCGCAGCGCGAAATGATCGCGGTGGTGGCCTCGGCGGCCAATCGCTGTCATTACTGACTGCGCCATCACGGAGCGGGTCTCCGTCGACTGGTACGGGACGATCTGTGGGTCGAGCAGCTCATGCGCGACTGGCGCACCGCCGAGCTGACGCCGGCTGATCGCGCCATGTTGACCTATGCCGAGAAATTGACGCTGACGCCATGGGCGATGGCGCGTGAAGATGTCGAGGCCCTGCGCGTGGCCGGCTTCAGCGACCGCGCCATCCTCGACGTCAATCAAATCACAGGCTACTACGCCTACGTGAATCGACTGGCCGATGGTCTCGGCGTCGAGTTAGAGCCATTTTGGCAAGAAGAGGAATAATGTCTGGATTGCAAGAACGCACACCGCCCGGCCCTGGGCAGGAATCAGTCTGGGATTATCCACGGCCGCCACGGCTGGAAGACTCAAGTCGTCACATTCAGATTGTGGCCGCTGGTGAGATCATCGCCGACACCCGTCAGGCCAAGCGCATTCTGGAGACCAGTCACCCTCCGGTCTACTACATTCCGCCCGAAGACGTCCGCATGGACCTGTTGCGCAGGGCGGCCGGCAGCAGCTGGTGCGAGTGGAAGGGTGAAGCCTCTTATTACGACGTCGTGGTAGCGGAACGGGTGATCGCACGCGCAGCATGGTGCTACGCCCAGCCGGCTGCCGCCTATGCCGGTATCGCGAACTATCTGGCCTTTTATCCGTCAAAGATGGATCGCTGCACCGTTGATGGGGAGGCCGTACACGCCCAGGAAGGCGACTTCTACGGCGGCTGGATTACGTCAGAGATCGTCGGCCCCTTCAAAGGCGCACCCGGCACGCTGGGCTGGTAACTGATCCGCCCGCTCGTGATTGGTAACTGTTCAGGTACTGATCAAATAGAACGCGGGTTTTGCGAGATTAGGCGGGCTTTCGCTGATCTTCTTGCTTTTGTCCGCTGGAATCAGCCCGATCAGCAAAATCCGCGTTCTTTCGCGTGATGGGCCAAACAGTCCCCTTCACTCACCACTATCGCCTTCCGCTTGCTTCCCCAAAATCGCGCCGACAACTGCTTCCAGATCGGCGCCCTTCTCTTCGTCAAACGTCCCGATGGTGCGCCAGAGAATCTCGCCGCTGCGGTTGACGAGAAGAATGTGCACCTGATCCTTGCCTGGAATATCAGTTGCCTGGCGAAAGGTCTCCGTATCAATGTAAAGCGTCACCGTACGCTCGCGCGCCTTGGGGTTGGGAATCCCCGCACGCATGCCTTCGTTGATAAAGGTGCGTGACAGCATGGGCCTCTTGTCGATCGTGGGCAGCTCGTAATAGACCAGTTGCGGATTGGCGGTTTCCAGTGCTTCAGCAAAGGGCAGCCACGTATTCACGATCACCTGATGCTGCTGCAAAAAGGGCACAAAGAGAAGGTTCAGCTCGCCGGCAAAATCGGCGGGAAATGAAAGCTCCTGCCGGTTGAGGTTAGACCCCGAAACGGAAGGGAAGTGAATCGCCTCTGAGGTGACGCTCAGCCGGCTCTGGCGCACGGCAATGCGCCAGGCGAGCACCATCACCCCCATTGCAGCGGCACCGAGTAAGAGACGGATGAACATAGGGCGTTTCCTCCTGAGTGGACCCAAATACCTGGTCGCGTTCGCAATTTTCGTTCTGCCATCTTGAGCCGTTTCCTTCACCCCTAGGCAAGCGCCGCGTGCTTGACCTGCTGCCAGTAGCGGGAGAAGCGTCGCAGGTCCACCTTGTCCTGGATCACGACGAATGGTTCCTTATTGTACGTCAGAACCGGCATTTCCGCAGCGATTTGGCCGCGAATCTGTTGGAAACCCGGGCTGACCGAATCCATGGTCAGCACATGGCCGGCCCCGTGCTGCCGGGCAAAGCGCAAGACTTCCTGGGCGACGTCACCGCGGCAGATGGTCACGGGCAGTTCGAGCAGGCACTCGTAGAGAAAGACGATCCGCTTCAGGCTGATCTGCTGTGTGGCGAGCAACTGCTCATCCCACACCCAGATCGCCGGCGTGTCAGGCCGTGCGCGCAGGGCTGCGCTGTGGGGATCGAGACAATCGCCGTGGATCCAGATCACGCCGTCCACGCCGCCACCCAACTCATCATTGTCATATTCTGTCGTCGACCAGCCGCTCGCTTCTACGCTGGCCAGCGCCTTGCGCGCATCACTTTGCGGCGTCGGGTCCGGTTCGCGGCCAGGCTCAAAGAGGCGTTCGGCCAGCGTCTCGTAGCCGGCATCCAACTCGCAGCGACCGCGCAGGGGGCATTGCTCACAATAGACGCCATGGGTAAAGCGCTCCAGATTCTCCCGATTGAAGAGGTAGGGCTTGTGGCTGAAGGTGCTGGCAACCCACTGCCAGGAGAGATTGTTACTGGCCGGATCGCCATCCAGCAGGTGGGAGAGAAACCAGCGTGCGCCGGCCTGCCAGCGCACGCCGCGCCAGTGAACGATGTAGGCGGCCAGCCACATGCGGGCATGATTGTGCAGATACCCCGTCTGGCGCAGGTCGCGGCTGAATGTGTCCATGCAGGCCAGCCCCGTCGTTCCTGTACGGATATCGTCGGGCAGCGTGTCCTCGTAGTCGGCGGCCGCATGACCGGTCTTGTATGGCTCTATGTCACGCCAGACTGATTGGCCAATCGTTGCATAGACGCGCTGGAAGTAGTTGCGCCAGCCCAGTTCGTTGATCAGCTTGGTGGCGTCACGGGGGCTGGGCGCTGCGGTTTGCGCCGCGGCGCGTACTTCAGCCTCGCTGATGATGCCGTGGCGCAGGTAGGGTGAAAGATGCGTGACGGCTCCACCCAAAAAGTTACGCGTCGACGCATAGCGGGCGGGGTCGATCGCGGTCAGTGCCGCTTCCGCCGCACGCCTGCCGCCGCGCGTCTCAGCCACCGCGTCATCGACCGCCGCGGCAGCGGGAAATGCCTCACGCAGATAGTCGATGAGATCGGCGCGGTCGCGGAACGTACGCCGCATGCTGTCAGTCATGCGCTGTGTCCGTCTGAATGGCGCGGCGCGGCAGCGAGCGTTTTGCGGCGCCGGCACCGTTCGCTGCAGTAGCGTACGTTTGCCCAATCGGTCGCCCACTTTTTCCGCCACTGGAAGGGCCGCCGGCAGACCGGGCAGGTCTTTGTCGGCAGATCCTGCTTCTTGCGCGTCTTCATCTCATTTGTCATGGCGTGTAACGTGGGAGGGCCGCCAAGAAGTCCGCAGCATTGGCCTGAACCTGCTTGCGTTCGTCCTCATCCAGATGGCGCAGGCCAAGCACGGCCGGCCCAAAGCGAGGATTGGCGCGCAGGAGCGCTTCATGTTTGAGCAAAAAATTCCAATACAGAAAGTTAAACGGACAGGCATCTTCACCCGTACGCTGTTTGGGATCAAAGCGACAGCCCTGGCAATAGTTGCCCA
Source organism: uncultured Chloroflexia bacterium (assembly GCA_963749845.1). Taxonomy (GTDB): domain Bacteria; phylum Chloroflexota; class Anaerolineae; order Caldilineales; family Caldilineaceae; genus JAGRCP01. Next base: position 944,567 of record CAVVOJ010000001.1, read on the forward strand.
TCTTGTTGATGTAGTTGGCCGAAGCAATGTAGGGCTTGGTGGCAATCGTGCCGCCGTCGGCGTTCAGTCCCATGCCAATCACGTTGGGCGTCACCACCCACTCGTACGCATCGATATAGAACGTGAGGAACCAATCATTGACCACGGCTGGATCCACTTCGGCGAGCATGCAAAAATTGCAGACGAGCATCAGACGCTCAATGTGGTGGGAATAGCCGAGCTCTGTGACCCGATCCACGACTTGATGCAGACAGTGCATGTCTGTGACACCGTCCCAGAAAAATTGGGGCATGGCATCTGAATGCTGCCAGCTGTTAGCCGTTAGCAGGGCCGGCATCTGGCGCCAATACTGCCAATAAACATACTCGCGCCAGCCCAGAATCTGACGGATGAATCCCTCAACGGAATTGATGGGGGCATGACCATCGTCATATGCGCGCTCGGCGCGTCGAATCAGATCCAGCGGCTCAAGCAGACCAATGTTGAGATAGGGGGAGAGCAGCGAATGAAAGAGAATGGCATTGTCTGCGCTCATAGCATCTTCGTAGGGGCCAAAGTCGGGCAGACGATGGGTCACAAAATCATCGAGCGCGTCCTGCGCTGCTGAATGGGTGACCGCTAAGTCAAAGTCGCGGGTGTGGCCGACGCCATGGTGGAGTGCATCAACCGTCTCGATTGCTCCTCTTGTAATCGCGTCGGGCGGGAAGATGGGCAGTGGAGGTGTTTCGAGCCCTCGTTTGGGCAAAGGCTTGCGGTTGTCCCGATCAAAATTCCATGCGCCGCCAGCTGGATTGCCATCGTCCGTCAGCAAGATATCGAAATGTTTACGCATGGAGCGATAGAAACGCTCCATCACCACACGTTTATTGGGCAGCGTCTCGTTTAGGGAAGGGTGCTGATGAATCAGAAATTGACTATTGGGCAACACCCGAACAGGAATAGAACAATTGGCAGCGACGCGTTCTGTTTGAAAATGCCGACCACCGTAGTCAGCCGCCGCCATCGTGATCAGGCAATTTGGCTGCCAGGTGTCAATATGCTCGCGCAGGCCAGCCAAGGTTGAGTGCGCTTGAATGTAATCGACTACATAGCCTTGCTCACGTAGCGCTTCGGCGTAGTGGCGCATGGCGCTGAGAAGCAGCACCAATTTTTTGCGCTGGTAGGGCAATCGGGTCAGACGAGCCATACTTTCGATCAGCACGACGCAGATCTGCCCGCGGTCAGTTTCTTCTTCGGCAACGTGCAGCGCCGGATGATCAAGCAATAGCTGATCGCCAAGAATCCAGACACTTGTTTTCGTGGCGTTCATATTGAGACCGCCGCACTCAATTCAGGGCGCCGATTTCCTGCAGCGCCTCACGGTCGATCACGCGGATCTGACTATACCCAAGTTCGACGAAACGCTGACGGCTGAACGCACGCAGGATGGCGCCGATTGTTTCGCGGTAGGTGCCCAGATAGTCGGCAATTGTCTGATAGTCGAGACCACGAATCACGCCGCTGCCATCATCGCTGGCGTCCAGGAGCAGCTCAGCCAGACGTTCGGGCAGCGTCTTGAAGGGGTTGTCGTCCAAAAGTTCCTCCGCTTGCAGGGGCTGGGTGCCATACATCTGCAGAAGACTCCACGCTGCGATAAATTCCTCGGTGCCGGAAGCCGAGAGCGTCTCTTCCTGCTGGGCAAGACCCATTTTCGGATTGGATAGCTGGGCGTTGATTCGTCGTGACTGTGTATCGGTTGAAACGTTCATGGTTGCGCTTCGCTTTCTATGCGATGTACAGGAAATGTCAATCAACTTAGCATAGTATAGCATGCAAAAGCCAGCATGTCAAATGTTTGTACAGCCTATGTCGCGTTATTGTTTGACTTTGTACAAGTTATGCATTTACCGACATCCCATTTGAGGCGGGGTGTCATGCCCAGGCGGTCGCTGCGACCAGCGCCACAGGATAAGCGACAGCCGCCAGCCACAGTCCTACCGCCGCCAGTCTGGAGCCCTGCAATGGGCGGTTGCCAAGGCGGCCGCTTTCTGCTGAAATAACAATATGCGCGATCTACGCGCCAGCCTGCACCGATTTTGTACGGGCCAGCCATGATTTTATTGCCGATCCGCACGCGCTTGCCTCTAAGGCCAAGCCGCTGCGGACGGCAGCAGAGGAGAACCAAGATGAAGCAAGACTATTCGGAAGTCAAAGGCCCGCTGCGCAGCCAGGAGTGGTTTAACAACCCGCACAACATGGGCATGACTGCAGTCTATGTCGAGCGCTACATGAACTATGGCTGGACGCGCGAGGAACTGCAATCGGGCAAGCCCGTGATCGGCATCGCCCAAACTGGCGGCGACCTGACGCCCTGCAACTACGTCCATGTGGAACTGGCCGAACGGGTCAAGGAAGGCATCCGCGATGCCGGTGGCTTGCCCTTTGAGTTCCCGGTCCATCCCATTGCCGAGCAGGGCAAACGACCCACCGCGGCCCTGGACCGAAATCTGGCCTATTTGGGGCTGGTCGAGGTTCTCCATGGGTATCCCCTGGACGGCGTGGTGCTCACCACAGGCTGCGACAAGACGACGCCAGCCTCCGTCATGGCCGCATGCACCATGGACCTGCCGGCCATTGTCCTCTCAGGCGGCCCCATGCTCGACGGCTGGTGGCAGAATCGCCTGGCCGGTTCGGGCACGATCATCTGGGAAGCGCGGGAGATGTTGGCCGGCGGTGAGATCGACGACGACGGCTTCATGGAGCTGGTCGTCTCTTCATCACCCAGCGTGGGGCACTGTAACACGATGGGCACCGCGCTCACGATGAACTCGCTGGCTGAGGCGCTGGGGCTCTCGCTGACCGGCTGCGCGGCCATTCCTGCGCCCTATCGTGAGCGCAAACAGATGGCCTATGAGACCGGCAAGCGCATCGTCGAGATGGTCAAGGAAGACTTGACGCCATCCAAGATCCTGACCCGTGACGCCTTCCGCAATGCAATTGTCACCAACTCTGCGCTGGGCGGCTCGACAAACGCGCCCGTCCATATCACCGCCATTGCCCGGCACATCGGTCTGGAGTTGCCCATCGAAGAGTGGCAGACGGTCGGTCTTGACATCCCGCTGCTGGTCAATTGCCAGCCGGCCGGGGAGTACCTGGGCGAGGCGTTCTATCGCGCCGGTGGGGTGCCCGCCGTGATGGCGGAACTGCTTGACGCCGGCCAGCTGCATGGCGACTGCCTCACGGTGACGGGCAAGACCATGGGCGAGAATCTGGCCGATCGTCGCAGCCTCAATCCTGCGGTGATTCTGCCCTTTGCCGAGCCACTCAAGGAGCAGGCCGGCTTCATGGTGCTTAGCGGCAACCTCTTCGATTCCGGTCTGCTTAAAACGTCAGTCATCGGCGAGGACTTCCGCGAGAAATATCTGAACCGGCCCGGCGATCCCAACGCCTGGGAAGGGACTGCGGTCGTCTTTGATGGGCCGGAGGACTATCACGCCCGCATCAATGATCCTGATCTGCCCATTGATGAGAACTCGATGCTTTTCATTCGCTACTGCGGTCCAGTCGGCTATCCCGGCTCGGCTGAGGTGGTCAACATGCTGCCGCCGGACCGGCTGATCAAGCTCGGCGTGACTGAACTGCCCTGCATTGGCGACGGGCGCCAAAGCGGTACATCGGCCAGCCCGTCGATTCTCAACGCCTCGCCGGAGGCGACTGTGGGGGGCGGATTGGCGCTCCTGCAGACGGGCGACCGGGTGCGGATCGACCTCAACGAGGGCACGGTTAACATGCTTGTCGATGATGCGGAGTTGGCGGCTCGCCGCGCGGCCTGGCAGGCGCCCGAACTGTTCCACCAAACGCCCTGGCAGGAGATCTATCGCGACACGGTCGGGCAGCTTGCGACCGGAGCCTGTCTGGAAGCTGCCGTGAAATATCAGGAAGTGCGGCGCAACATCCCACGCCACTCTCATTGAGGCGTTGATTTGGCGCGGCATGGCCCCTGGAGACCGATTCTACATGACGCATGGGGAACCGATTCGCCCCGACCTTTTGGGGACATTTCGCGCATCTGGCCATTGTCTTGCAGGGCTTTGCCAAGCACCCATACCTTTTCCGCAACGATATCGGTGAGTGATAGCGGCGCCGGTTAAGCTTGCGTCAGGCGAAGCGGGGTTTCCATATAATTGTATGTGTCACAGATTTGTGGCATCGTTAGGCTTGTCTGAAGAGTTCTCACCAATTACTTCATCCTCTCTCGCCCGGTATGGGCTGGGCGATCAGTGCAAGGAGCAAATGAATCATGCCAAGACGAGGCCCAAGCCGTCGAGCGGGCGTTAGCCCGGCACAGCAGCGCAAGGCATCGCGTAAGGTGCAGAAACATGTTGACAAGAGGCAGCGTCAGAATCGCCGCAAGCGACGACGCCGGGTGCTGGCAGGCGGCGCCGTGATCGTAGGCGGCGGCGCGTTGGCCTACAAGCTGACGCACAAGCAGACAGAGCAGATCGAAGCCGCCACCGGCGTTCCGGTTGATGAGATGTCCGACGAAGAAATTCAAGGCGCGATGGACCAGCTAGGCATTCAGGGCGAACCGCTGACGGCCGAAGAGCAGGCCCAAGCCGCGGCCCAGCCACCGGAAGCGACTGCAGCCGACGCGCCCGCCGAACCGGACTATATTGCACAACTCACCCAATTGGCGGCCTTGCGCGACCAGGGTATCTTGACTGAGGATGAATTCGAGGCCAAGAAGAAGCAGATTCTGGGCATCTAATGGTCACATTATTTGAACTTCGCACATTTTTCCAGAGCAAGAACCAGCCAGAATGTACGAAGTTCAAGTGACGTCTCTATAAGGAGATCCTGTACCGTGTCTACCCTCTATGATCCTGAATTGACTCAGCTGCTCCAAAAAAGCGGTGAGTATATCGGTCATATCCGACCAACTGACGAAAGCAGCGCCTGGGTCCTTTTCCTGCTTGACGAGGTTAAGGCGTTTCTGACGCCGGCGGAGTACAAGACGTTACTCGAAGAACTTCAGGAAGAGTTGAGCCTGCGGCTTGATGCGGCGTAGGGTTCAAATCATCGTTGGGATTGCACCGAATTGCCCCGGGCCTCTGTCGAGCCTGGGGCAATTCAGTTTCTGCTACTGACGGATCTGATCGATCCCATAGACTTCCGTCTGCGGGAAGAATGCATACCAGCCAAACCAATAGGCCAGGTGGCCGGCAATGCGCGGCGCCAATTCTCCCTCGGGTCCGACCAGCGCCTCTTCCGTCACCTGCCAGATGCGCCCGGCCTCGTCGACTACCTGATCGCTCTCCTCACTCGCCGAAAACTCATGCGCCTCCCGTGCATACGCACGCACTTCACTGCCGGCGCTGTAGCTGACCTCTGCCCCGGTCCGGCGACTTTGACCGGCCACATCGACAATCTCATTTGGCGCAATCAGCACGACACCAGTCTCGCCAATCGTGTCGTTGATGACCCGTTCGCTTGCCAAGGTCGTCAGCGGATAGGCAACCGGCTCTCCTTCAATCCGCAGGGCGTAGACCTGATCTTTGTCCGCCAGCAGGTCACTGCGCTGCCAGACGGGGAACATGGTCCCTTCGCTGGCGAAGTAGTCGCCATACGCATAGCCGAGCTCATAAATGCGCGAGTGGCCGGTATTGATGTCGAGCACCTGCGTCTCCGGGTGCTGACGCTGCCATTCGCCCCAGGTTGTCAACACGACGGGCAGCAGATCGAGCGTCACGTCTTGATCGACCAGCGGTCCCATCACCGGCTCGCCGGTAAGCTGATTCCACAGTGTGCGCGTCTGCCGGTCGTACATGAGCTTGTTGCTGCGAAAGAGAAAGCCGGACGAACCAAAATCATAGGTCATCCCATCCGCGGCGCGGCCGTCGTAGGCGATGGCGGATCCGCACAGGGTACAATAGGCCAGGGAGACGGGGATGCCGCCGATCGTATCGTTGGCCATTTCGTGCCAGTCGATAATGCGCAGCGGATAGGCCCGCGCTTCGCCATTGAGTGCGATGCCAAAGACCGGCTCTTCGGCGCCGAGATAGTCGGCCTGGCTTGCCGCCAACATCCGCGGCTGATCGAGCGCGGGGATACCGTCGACCACAACGCCGCCCCACTGGATCTCCTCGGGTCGAATGGTGGTGGGATGCTCGTCCTGCAGGAATTCGGCGAAACGCGGATCGATGCGGCCCAGCGCGTTGCCCTTCCACGTCGTGAAGCCCGGCGGCGGCTCGATCTCGGTGCCGCCATACCATTCGATCCAGGCCGGCCAGTTTGCGCCAAATGACTGACCGCTGAGCCGCTCCAGCGCGTCCAGATAATCGGCGCCGGGCCGCGTTATGCCGAGCTGGCCGAAGCGCAACAGTTCGATCAACACCGGGACAAATCGCTCATCGTTTGCCGTCAAAATCGCCTGGGTCGCAGCATTTGCCGCCCCTTCTTGACCCCAGGCGAGGTCGCCCATGATTGTGGCGGCCACTTCATCAGAAACCGGCTGACCGGCCATGACGTCATCGGTCACGGCGACCGTTGCTTCGGCAGCTGCTTCGATAGTCGCCGTATCGGCTTGCGCCAAAGGCGATTGGGGCAATTGGAGTGGTTGGCATGCCGTGAGCGCGAATAGCAACGTGCCGCCGACCAGGCCAAGAATCCAACGTGTTGGGTCAAAGCGTAGCGTACTCATCATCCCTCCGCAGAACGTTATTCATCACTGTTGGGAGACTATGCCCCGGGCGCGTGAAAAAACGATGAGCAAATGCTAAACAGAGTATTACGGAGTTGTTTCGCCGGGGAGATCGGCGCCATTACCCGGCATCGGGCAGCAAAATGGCGTGATCGGCAAGTGAATTGGCGTTTCTTGCTAGTGTTAGTATCAAAGACATCTGGCATACTTACTCCTGCGAATTGATCGCACCGATTCAGTCACATCGAATCAGGTATCAACTGTGGAGAATCAAACAATGAAAAGCATCGTCATTACCGGCGCCAGTTCGGGCATCGGCAAGGCCACGGCAAAACACTTCGCCGAACAAGGTTGGAAAGTCGCCGCCACCATGCGCACGCCGCAAAATGAGACCGAGTTGAATCAGATCGAGAACATATCGATCTACGCGCTGGATGTAACCGATGAGGCGTCGATTGCAGACGCAACTGCCGAGATTCTGCGTGACTTTGGTACCGTAGATGTGGTATTGAACAACGCCGGCTACGCTTTGATGGGCGCGTTTGAAGCAGTCACGCCGGAGCAGATCCGGCGCCAATTTGACACCAACGTCTTTGGCTTGATGAGCGTCACGCGGGCCTTTCTGCCCCATTTTCGGGCCAATGGCGCGGGGCTCTTCATGAATGTTTCGTCGATTGGCGGACGGATCACCTTTCCATTCATCAGCCTGTATCACAGCACCAAGTGGGCAGTGGAAGGATTTTCTGAATCGCTTTCTTATGAATTGGGAGAATTGGGCATTCGGGTCAAGATCATCGAGCCCGGCGGGGTCGACACTGACTTTAGCGGCCGCTCTATGGACATTGGTACGCAAGATGGTCTGACGGATTATGACGACGCCCTGGGACGGTTCCAGGCCAACTTCGTCGCATCCGGGCTGGGCGGGAGCACCGCGGAATATCAGGCCGCAGAGATATTCAAAGCGGCAACGGATGGGAAGGCTCAGTTGCGCTATCTTATTGGTGATGATGCCGTACAGACTTACGCCCTGCGTACAGAGGTTGGCGACGATGCCTTTATCGCCGCCATGAAAGAGCGAACGCTCGCGTAATTTACTGCCATCACCCGAATCGCTATCACTGGCGCCAGCAAAAGCCGGCTACGTCTTCGATCAGCCCAGGCTGAAATCAGTTTCCATACTGAAGTGCTATAATCCTGGTGTGGGGCTCGACGATCTGGCCGACAGGTTCAGGCGAGGGCTCCACAGTACGCAAGCAATTTCAGTCGTCTACGAGTTGCCATTCCGTTCACGTAGTGGGCGCAAAGCGCCACGACCGGAGGGAAGAGGAATCTCAGCTTCGCACCGTCGAGATTCCTCGTCACTTCGCTCCGTCGGCATGACAGGTGCGCTGAAATCGTGGACGACTGAATTTGAGAAATATCTCGTGGGTGGTAAATCCAATGACGGGTAGCAAGAAATTTGTTGTCGATATGGGCTGGCAAGTCCTGCTCAAGGATCTGGGGCTTTCCCCACAGGATTTGCTGCGGCAGGCGCGTCTGCCGCTGGATCTGTTCAGTCGGGAGTCGCCAACCTTAGCCACAGAGGAATACTTCCGGCTCTGGGACAGTTTGGCCAATCTGCTGGGCGGGTCGACGACCGCCTTGCGCGTGGGCCAGTCGATATCGGTTGAGTCCTTTAGCCCGCCCATCTTCGCCTGTTTCTGCAGCCCTAATCTGAACGTTGCACTGACTCGGTTGGCGCACTATAAGCCATTGGTCGGCCCCATGCGGCTAGAGATCAAGCAGGACGATCGTCAGACGACGGTCGCCATCAGCGGTCTGCCGGATGATCTGCCACCGCCGACCTCGCTGCTGGCCATGGAACTCGTCTTTTTGGTGCACCTTCCGCGACTTGCAACGCGTGCGACCATAATCCCCAAAGCGGTTCAGATGACGACGCTGCCGCCGGATAGCGAGCCGTACGAGCAATTCTTCGGCGTCAGCATTGAAGCGGGCGAATTCGATGGCCTGGCTTTCTCCAGCGCGGATGCACGCCGACCGTTCCTAACGGCCAATGATCAGATGTGGTCGATCTTCGAGCCGGACCTGAAGACACGCATGCACGAACTGCAACGCAATGCCCAGTTCCGTGACCGCGTGCGCGCCTGCCTCATGGAGATCCTGGCCAGCGGTGAATACACCATGTCAGATGTGGCCCGGCATCTGGCCGTCAGCACCCGAACCCTTCAACGAAAACTGGCCGAAGAGGGCACTACCTTTCAGCATGAACTAAATCACCTACGCGAAGAACTGGCGCGCCACTATCTGGCCACTTCCCGTTACTCCGGCGCCGAAATCTCCTTCCTACTCGGTTACCAGGATCCAAACTCCTTTTTCCGTGCCTTTCACGCCTGGACGGGGCAGACGCCTGAGCTTGTTCGAGCGGAGACTCGCAGCCACTAGCTAACTCGTCCACAGCAGAGGAAGTTGCCTTGGCCATGGGCGGCCATCTCTGCCGCTGTGCCGCGTATGTGGGCATCTTTGCGGCCATGCAGCAGGCCTGCGCCGGTGAATTCGATGACGTGACTGAACTCATCGCCCCCCGCGTAGACGCACTGGAGAAGGTCATCGGCGATGCCCAGTATACGGTAGACACCGTGCTGGAAGGACAGCTCGAGGGCAAGATCCTCCGCTCTGCCTATGCCCACGCCATCGTCAAAGAGGTAGACAGTTCAGCCGCGCTCGCCATGGATGGCGTCGTTGCCGTAGCTGACTTGATGGAAGGCAACATGCGCATGCGCTTTGTGGGCCAACCGATTGCCGCAGTCGCGGCCGTAGATGGCCCCACCGCCGAGCGTGCATTGGCCGCGATCAAAGTGAGCTATGAAGTCTTGCCGGCCGTCATTGGCCCGGACGCTGCATTGGATGAAAATTCGCCTTGAGCAAGCCCCAGATGGCTCGACAACCATCGGCGCGCTCGTCACCATCGACGAAGTCGCCCACAATCCGGTCACGGCGGGTGAGTATGGCGGGCTGGCCAAAGCCGCGGCGGGACTGGCGACCCCCCAGATTCGTTGGGCCGCAACCATGGGCGGCGCCCTCCTGCAACGGACACGCTGCTGGTTCTTCCGTCATCCCGACTATCACTGTTTCAAGCGGGGCGGAGACGAATGTTACGCACGTGCTCGGCATAACCCCAACGGCGTGATCTTTGATGCTGGGGGCTGCGTCTATCCCCACCCATCCACGCTCGGCGCGGCGCTGCTGGCCTATGACGTTGAGATTGAGGTGTTTGGCAAGGGACGACGCCCTATCGCCGATCTCTTTGGCGACGGGAGCGACCCGACGCGCGATCACCTGCTGGACGACGGCGATTTGCTGACGCAAATCATCTTGCCGCCGCCGGTTCCTGGCGAGCAGTACGCCTATTTCCGCGCCATCGGCCGCTTTGAAGCGGAGTGGCCGATTGTAGAGTGCATGGTGCGGCTGGTGATCGAGGATGGGACGATCAAGGCGGCCGGGATCGGTGCGGGTGGCGTTGCAGCCGTGCCTATGCGTCTGGCGAGCGTGGAAGCCGCGCTGGTAGGGCAAACGGCAGACCGTGCTGCGCTAGAGCGAGCCGCGCTGATCTCTGCGGAGCATGTGAACCCGCTGCCGCAGACGGCCCACAAGGTTGACTTCCTGGTCGGAACATTGCTTGAAACGCTCGATCAGGCTTTGGCAGACGGATAGGCAGAGACGGCGATGATATCGGGACACCAATAAGCGAAATAATGGGCATTCAAATAGGCACATTACTCAAACTTTGGACAATGTTCCTCGTTCAATTACCGAGCACACCTATTGGGTAACGGCAACAAACGACGGCTTCTTTGTGATGCTGCTCATTCGGTCCCTCTCTCCCTTGAATACTCCGTCGATGGCCAATGCAGGGCACGCGTATCCCCCGCTAGACGCGAATTAGACGCATTAGTCCAGATAATAGACGCCTGCCAACTCCTCCGAGACCGCCCAAAGCTGGCTTGCCGCGGACCGATCGTGGGATGCGTCATTTGATTCTACCAAAATTGGATCGCCACGCAGTTCCATGAATCCATTGGGACCGTAGTAGTCTCCACCCTTTGCGTCTAGAATCGCGTCGTGCCAGCTCACGCCTGTAACCGGGTGCCTCTCCTGTCCTGGCGGCGGCTCCCTGAGAAACCAGCCTGACATAGACGGTGGATCCTGATCGGTATTCTGGTCCAGGAAGGCTGCGTATTCTCCGCAGGTCACCGAATAGAGACCGATCCGGTAGGCGGGCAAAAAGACGGAATGGGCCGGCGTCTCCTCGTCGGGAATGCCGTCACCCGGCTCGCTGCCCATGATGAACTCGCCGGCGTCGATCAGCACCGTTTCCGGTTCCCAGGCTTGCCGCGCGATGGTCAGCCGGGCGTCGCCTGCGGGCAATTGAAAGAGATGATTGTCGGGTGAACGGCTGAAGAGCACGGGCGTGGCCCATTCGGCGCCTGTCACCGTGCCGAAGATCGCCTTGCGCGCCTCGGTCAACGCGCCGTCGACGGGGGCACCCTTCGCCAACGCCCCGTAGAAGGTCCGGCTCAGAAGGATGGCTGCGTCGTCACTTACGGCGAACTGCATGGCGATGACGGCCGGCACCCCCTGCTGAACAAGATATTGGGCTACCCCTCCAAAGAAGTCACCAGCCAGCGTACGCGCACCTTCACACGCATTCAGAAAGGCCAGGCGCAGCGCGCCGTGGTCGTGGAGCAAGGGTCCCAACTGGGCAGCATCGACTCGATGAGACTGACGCTGCTCGTTCTCCAATACCAATCCGCCCGTTCCCCACTCCTCGTCAAAGTAGCCATGTCCGATGAAATGGAGAATATGCACCGGTCCTTCCGACAGCCGCTGCTGCAGCGCAGTGATGGTCGGCCGGGCTAGTCTTTCCAGCACGACCTGGCGCGCGCTTTGGAGATCGGCCATGGCATCGTGCAGTTGCTGCCATTCCCGCTCGACGGTAAGCTGCGGCACATCCTGCGGTGCGGAGGCGACGGCCAGAATCTGCAGCGGCGGCGTGACCGCCAAAGACTGCGGCGCCTGGGCGACCTCGGCGTACCGTACCAGTGGGGTCGCAGTGGAAAGCACCACGTGACGATTCCAGGTAGGCGAAAAGAGATATTCCCACGGAACGATGTCCAATTCGGCGGCATCCGCCGCGATCTGGAGGCGGATGCGCAGGCCTTGGTTTTGGGCGCGGGCCCGGTCAAAACTTCGAATGAATGCCAGTTCGACCGGCTCCGAAAATACGGCGGTATAGAGTAATGCGCCAAGGTCCTGGGCGTCATTTCGCGCAGACCGATTGGCCTCGACGGAATCACCCACTTCAAGCGCCAGCGCTTCGATGTCGGCCAACCAGGCGCTCAGCTGATCAAAGCTGATTGGCAAGACAAAGTCTGCCGATGCCGAACCGACAGGCGAATCGATCACGCGTGCGGCATATCCTTCGTCACCGACATGCAATAGCAAATCGAAGTTTAGCAGGTCTTCGTTTGACGCCATTCCTATTCCTACTGGAGCAAAGTCGACTTAAGTGGTTGACAGAAGTATAAGGCTCATGACAATAAATCCCAAGTGCCATTCTCTTGCCTCATTGCCCTTGATTCTGCGTCAGGTTGGAACGGCCGGCCCCCCCCCGTATTTTTCGTATCCAATCTGTCTCACAGGCTCTGAACCCAAACACAACTTGCCGTGGGCTCAGGCGCCGGCGGTGTACTCATCTTCCCTTTTTGCAGTTGTTGACCCACGAGGGTTTTTCAAAGTCCTGCCAGCCATACTCGGGCGCATATTTGAAACTTTTCAGAAAGCCTGTCTCGTCAATGACGATAACTGCCTCAGGCGTGCCGAGATGATCCACGACATATCGCTGTAGCTCATCTCGGGCTGTGTCTTCATCCCAGCGAGCACGGCCCAGCAAGTGCTGGTATCGATATGGGGTGGCTGCCCCCGCCATCTCTGCCAGTTGCCAGCTATTCTTGCGCTCTGCAGGACTCAGGAGCCCATATAGATAGGCCATGGCATGCTCACCAGGCTCCGTCCGCGAGAAGCATGGACCCAACCGTTGACTGACATCGGCGAAGTTGTCGGCCCAACTCGATACCTGCTCATAAGTGACTAATTCTGTTCTATTTGAGATGTGTCCTTCTTCTCAAAAGGAGACACCATCTACAACTGTAGTGGTCGTCATATTGGCAATTATCAAAAGTTGTTCTTGACAAATAGAACAAATGTTCTATGATGTTCTTATCACATAGTGTTGGCCAGAGGGTACGAAGCTCATGGACGCCCAAAAGACAGTCCTGGACGCGCAGGCGAATCGAATTGAAGAGGTGCTGGGCCGCCACAAGCTGCCCGTGTACGTACGCGGCGGCACCGTGACGCCCAGATTCGTTACCTTCCACTTGGTCGTCCAGCCTGGGATCAAGGTGACGCGCATCACACGGCTTGATGAGGAGATTGCGCTGGCGCTCAACGCACGGGCGACGCGCGTCTATCGCAAAGGCAGCCTCATCCACGTTGAGGTGCCACGACGACAGGCCGAACCGGTACGGCTGCGCCCTCTCTGCGCCAGCCTGGGCGATCTGCCGGCCTTCACAGCGGTGTTGGGCGTGGATGAGTCAGGCGCGCCGCTGCTCCTGCGCATCCCGGCCAGTGACGTGGTTCACACGCTCATCGCCGGCACCACCGGAAGCGGGAAGACTGCGCTGGCCCGCACAATTTTGGTCTCTCTGGCGCGCTTCAACTCGCCGGCCGACTTCTCGATCCTGCTGATCGATCCCAAACGGCGCGGCTTCGGCGGGCTGGCACGGTTACCCCACGTACGCCACGCCGTGATTGATGACGAGCAAGGCGCAATAAAGCACCTGGCGGGCGTGGTGGAGATGATGGAGGAGCGAGACCGTCAGCGCGTCAACCGTCCACTGATGGTGGTTGCCGTCGACGAACTGGCCGATCTCCTGCAAAGCGGCGGCAAGCCCGTGGAATCTGCCCTGGCGCGTCTGGCGCAACGCGGACGGGAGGCGGGCATCCACCTCATCGCATGTACCCAACGCCCTACAGCCAACCTGATTGGCAGCATGAAGGCGAACTTTCCCACCAGGCTGGTGGGTGCGGTTGCGAGCAGTGACGAAGCGCGCTATGCCAGTGGAATGAAGGGCAGCGGCGCAGAAAAACTGGAAGGTGCGGGCGATTTCCTGCTCGTTGTACGAGGCGAAACGATCCGCTTTCAAGCGGCTTGGCTGGGTCCGGATGATTTAGCGACGATGATCGAGGAGGCGCCGAAATGAGGCAAGACGTTGAATATAGCGAAGAGAGTCAGAGAGGATCGGGCATGAAGACGGCGCTGCTGCTAATCGTATTGGTCTTTGTGGGCGTGATGGCGTGGCAAATCGGCGAGAAGCTGAGTAGCGACGCCATCAGCATGGGATTGGGCGTACTCTTTGGCATGCTGGCCGGTCTCCCCGCGGCACTGCTCGTGCTGGCTGGGGGGCGCGGGCGCACGCGTAACCGGCAGGATGATGCCCCATCGCGTCATGGTATGCAGCCTTATCAGCCGCCCTATGGTGCGCAACCGCCGATTATTGTCTTGACTGGACACGGCATGGCGCCGTCACAGCAGCCGGCCGGCTATGTCTCTGGCCAGCAGAGCCATGGACAGCCTGGGTGGCCACCGGAGCGCCAGCCTGAGCGTCACTTCAAAGTGGTCGGCGAAACGGAAGAGTGGATTGATGAATGGTAGGTGATCTGTCGTGCCAGTGACCGTCACAGTGGCGAACCGGCGGCATCGGCGCAGCGCATGACTTCTACGGCGCAGCCTTTCGCAACCAAGGCGCTTACGATTCCCCCATTATGATGCGTGAAATCGTGCCGCCGACAATGTCAATCACGTATAGCTCGCCCTGGGCATCTTCACCAAACGAACTAATCCGGCCGGCATCCTCAAAGACGATGTCCTGGACCCATCCGCCGCTTCCATCGGCGCGCAATGTCCTCATGTCCCCACTGCAATAGTCCCCGAAGAAATAGACGCCATCCAAGGCTGGATAAGACTGTCCGCGATAGACGTAACCGCCGGTGATTGAGCAGTTGCCGTCTTCATGCGTATACTCAGCGACGGGCAAGACCAGCCGAGTCGGATCGCAGGTGCTGGTTGCCGGAAAGCAGTGCATGCCTTCCATGATCGGCCAGCCAAAGTTGAGCGCGCCCCCACTGTCGGCCGTGACCAGATTGACCTCTTCAAAAGCGCTTTGGCCCACATCGGGTAGCCACAGGTCGCCCGTCGTGAAGTCAAAACTGTAGCGCCAGGGATTGCGCAGACCGACACTCCAGATCTCATCGGGTACGTCCACACCCTCCCAATCCCGCTCTATCCAGGGATTGTCGGCGGGGATGAGATAAGGCTGATCTGACGCGCTGGTGACGTCGATGCGCAACATTTTGCCCAAGAGCGAGGATGGGTTTTGCCCATTCCCATACTCATCTCCAGCGCCACCGCCATCTCCCAGGCCCACGTACAGGTAGCCGTCCGGTCCGAAGGCCAGCATGCCGGCATTGTGATTGCGCGCCGGCTGTTCGATGCGCAGAATCTGCTCGTAGCTGGCAGGATTTGCCTGCAGCGGATCGCCGTCCAGAACGGTCATACGGGCGATGATGGTTGCATCGTCGGCCGCGGTATAGTTCACAAAGAAGCGTCCAGTCTCTGCGAAATTTGGATCGAAGGCCATGCCAAGCAATCCCTGCTCACTTTTGCCATCGTTGACGCGCTCGCTCAGGTCGAGAAAAGGGGTCGGCGCCGTGCGCCCATCTTCCAGCACACGGATGATACCGCCGCGCTCCACAACGTAGAGACGCTGGCTGTTGTCACCGGCATGGGTGAGAAAGACGGGGCGATTGAAGCCGTCGGCAAACGGCTCGAGCGTAATGGACATGGTTGCAGGGTCAAATGCCGGAGCGGGCGGCGGCACGGGTTGCGGTGTGGGCGTTGGGATCACGGAGGCCGGCGTTGGCGCGGGCAAAGCGGCAGCTTCGCCGGATGTGTCAGCCGTCCCCGGCACAACGGTCACGGATGGGAGGATCGCCACCGGTCGTTCGCTCTCGGCCGCGCCACACGCGGCGACGCTCACCATAACGATCGCAATCAGGACTAGAATCGGCACTGTCTGCTTATGCATCATATTTTTCTTTCTTTTCGTACTCGTCGTGCGTTATCAGCATCGTACGAGCAAACTATCGCTCTCGCGATTGTCGAGCAAGTCAGCCCATCGCGCAGTAAGGTTCCATCAAATGGCGGCGAAAACAGAGCGCTGACAGGCAAGATCCGCCAAATAATGCAGGGCAAATGCACGCCCGACCCAAACAAGAGGCCAAAGCCGTTCGTAATGCGCGATCTGCGCCTTTCTGGTATAGTTCGGTGCGTGACATTTAGCTAGCCAGCCCAAAACGGTCAGAGTGACCACTATGCGCTCGCTTCATGCGAAGGAGCCTGGTTTGGAACATAATGAAGTACTGATCATCGCCGGCGTTCTGGCGGCCGGCTTTGCTTGTCAGTGGTTCGCCTGGAAGGCAAAGCTGCCAGCCATTTTACCCCTGCTCGCGGCCGGACTCCTGTTGGGGCCCGTTGGTTTCGGCATCATCCACCCGCGCGAATCGTTGGGCAGTTTCTTCTTCCCCTTCGTATCGCTTTCGGTTGCCCTTATCCTCTTTGAAGGCGCGTTGACCCTGAATTTTGGTGAGGTGCGCGGCGTCCGCAGTGTTGTACGCAACCTGCTGCTAATCGGTGCGCCGGTCTCATGGTTCGGCGGCGCCATTGCAGCCCACTACGCCATGGGGCTCAGTTGGGAATTGGCCCTTCTCTTTGGCGCACTGATTATCGTTACCGGTCCGACCGTCATCGCGCCAATCCTGCGCAATGTGCGGCCGACAGAATCGATCAATTCGATCCTCAAATGGGAGGGGATCCTCATCGACCCTTTGGGGGCGCTCCTGGCCGTGCTCGTCTTCGACTATATTATCGCCGAAGCGGGCGCCCCTGCCGGCTCCATCGGAGGAACAGTCGTTGCCTTCTTCAATACGATCATCATCGGTGCGGCCATGGGTCTCCTGGCCGGCTACATCGCCTACTTCATGCTGCGCTACTATCTCGTACCCGACTACCTGCGCGATTTCGCCATCATTGCCCTTGTCACCCTCGCCTTTGCTATTTCCAATGCGCTGGCGCCAGAATCCGGTCTTTTGGCCGTGACGGTGATGGGCATCTTCCTGGCCAATACGCGCTTGCGGCAGCTCCGTGAAATCTGGTACTTTAAAGAAAAGATCAGCATTCTCCTGATCTCAACGCTCTTTATTCTGCTCGCGGCAAATTTTACCCGCGAGCTGCTGGCCATGCTGGACTGGCGCGCCTTCGTGGTCTTGGCCATCGTCGTCCTCGTTCTGCGGCCACTGGGCGTCTTCCTGAGCAGCATCCGCAGCAGCTTGGAGCGCAATGAGAAGCTCTTTCTCTCATGGATCGCGCCCCGGGGCATTGTGGCAGCGGCCGTCTCCTCCCTCTTCACGATCCAACTGGTCGATCTGGGCTACACCGACGCCGCGATTTTGGGGCCGCTGGTCTTTCTGATCATCGGCGGCACCGTGCTTGTCCAGGGCGGTACGGCCAAACCTGTTGCCCAGTGGCTGGGCGTGAGCGAGGCCGATCCCCAGGGCTTCCTCTTCATGGGCAGCACCGACTTGACCCGCCAGTTGGGACTACTGCTGCAGGAGCTAGGCTTCCGCACCTTGCTCGTCGATAGCAACTACGAGAGCATCAGTCAGGCCCGCGTGCTGGGGCTGGATGCCTATCATGGCAATGTGCTCTCCGAAGCGACGGAAGATGATCTTGACCTGACAGGCATCGGCCGCATGCTGGCCATGACCCGCAACGATGAGGCCAATGCGCTGGCCTGTAAGCATATGGAAGACGAGTTTAGCTCTCACAACGTCTACCAACTGCCGCCCAACCCGCGCCAGCGCGGCGTGGACGCGCCCAGCTACATCCAGCTCGCACGCCAGCTCTTCAACAAGGAGGCGACCTATGAAGAGCTAAACCGCCTCCTAGCCATCGGTGCGCAGGTGCGGGGTACGCGCATCACAGAGCAGTTCAGCCATGCTGATTTCAGGCGCATCTATCCGGAAGATTGCATTGAACTCATGGCCGTAAACGGCAGCGCGGTCCAGGTCGCCACCGTCGACCAACCGCTGTCTGTCCAGCCGGGTTGGACCTTGCTGAGTCTGGCCATGGCGTCAGAGAGCGAGTTGAATCACCCGGCGCTTGAGGGCGAAGAGGGTGTCCAGGTGGAGACGCTGCGCACGACCGTTCCGCTCAGCCAATCTGAGTAAGCAGGACCGGAAAACGGTTCACGACAAGCCCTGGAGGGCAAAGGGATCATGTCTGCAATTCGCTCCGGCTTGACTGCCGAAGCCTACGATCGGGAATACAACAATCGTCAACTGATTGGCCGCATTGGCAGCTACTTCCGGCCCTACTGGAAGCGCCTGGCGCTCATCGTCGTCATGGTCACGCTGATGTCGTTTATGGGCGCGGCACTGCCCATTTTGGTGGCGCGCGGGGTAGAGGTGATGGATGCAGGTGGGGCAAGGAGTCAGCAGTGGGGCATGCTTCTGGTGGGAGGCGTGCTCTTCCTGGGCGTGGCCAATTGGGCCGTCAACTGGGTGCGACGGCTCAACACCTCCATGCTGCTGGGGGATGTCGTACTCGACATGCGCAGCGACTCTTTTCGCGCGGTCATGAGCCACGACATGAGCTTCTTTGACCGCTACCAATCAGGGCGCATCATCAGCCGCATTACCAGCGACACAGACGAATTTAGCCGCGTGGCTGTGCTCGTCACCGAAGTGACGACGCAGCTGTTGCTTGTCTTTATTCTCGTCATCTACCTCTGGAACATTGACCCCAGGATGACCATCCTGCTGACGGCCCTGGCACCGTTGGCTTTCCTGATCGCCACGAGTTTCCAACGCATTGCCCGCCGCATCACCCGGCGTAGCCAACAGGCCATTGCCGAGGTCAATGTCAGCATTCAGGAAGCGGTAACCGGCATTAGCGTGGCCAAAAATTTCCGTCAGGAACAGAGCATTTACAACGAATTTGAGGTCGTCAAGGACGAGAGCTATGACATCCACGTACAGCGGGGCTTGGTGTTGTCGCTGCTCTTTCCCACGCTCAATTTTTTCGCCGGGTTGGGCACAGGCCTCCTCCTCTATTATGGCGGCATGAGCGTCTACGCAGCAACGATCACGGCGGGGGCGTGGTTTCTGTTTATGAACAGTGTGGGGCAATTCTGGTTTCCCATGATCAACCTAAGCGCCTTCTGGAGCCAGTTTCAGAGCGCGCTCAGCGCTACGGAACGCACCTTTGCGCTGATGGACGCCGAGCCGGCAGTCCACCAGATCGCGTCCAACCCCGTGCCGCCGCTAGATGGTGACATTCGTTTTGAGAACGTAGATTTCCGCTATAGTGAAAAAGAGCAAGTGCTCCACAATTTTGATCTTCACATCCGGCCGGGCGAGAGCGTGGCCCTGGTCGGCCATACCGGTGCAGGCAAGTCGAGCATTGCCAAGCTGGTCACCCGCTTCTATGAGTTTCAGGCAGGCGATCTCGACATTGATGAAATCGATATTCGCACCTTCAACCTGCAGGACTACCGGCGTCAGCTCGGCATCGTCAGCCAGACGCCCTTTCTTTTTGCCGGCACCGTCGCCGACAACATCCGCTATGCCACGCCCGAGCTCAGCGATGCAGAAGTGGCAGCGATCGCGAACCAGATCGGTCGCGGCGACTGGGTGGCGGCGCTGCCCGATGGCCTCCAAACCGATGTCGGCGAACGCGGCGCACGGCTGAGCATGGGTCAGCGCCAACTCGTCGTCCTGGCGCGGATGCTGGCCCAAGATCCGGCGATCTTTATTCTTGACGAAGCAACAGCCAGCATTGATCCCTTCACCGAATCCCAAATCCAGGAAGCATTGGATCGCATCCTCCAGGACCGGACATCGATCGTTATTGCGCACCGGCTTTCGACAGTCAAGGCAGTGGATCGCATTCTTGTATTGGAGCGTGGGCAGATCATTGAAGAGGGGAGCCACGGTGAATTATTGGCGCGTGGCGGCCATTATGCAGAACTCTACAACACCTATTTCCGTCACCAGTCGTTAGAGTTTATCAACGAGCGTCGTATGGACCCGACTTTGACAGGACCTTCATCCGCCGGTTAGACTGACGTTGCCGGGTTATTCAATAGCATTTCGAAAGTGTTCTCTTTTGAAAGCACGTTATTAGTAGGCGCAGCCATTGTTCGCAACTTACCTGACTGCCGTGCGTGGCTTTAGCCGCAATGCACGGCTCTTTTTATTCACGCTGGGTCTGGCTACGCTGATCATCGACGGCGTCTATGCCGTGGTCTTTAATCTCTACCTATTGCGCCTGGGCTATGATGCAGGCTTTGTGGGTCAGATTAACTCGGCGGGACTGCTAACGTTTGCGATTGCCAGTCTACCCGCCGGTGAACTCGGCAAGCGCTGGGGCAGCCGCCGCGCCATGATTGCCGGTCTCTGGTTCGTCTTTGCGGGCAGCCTGGCCCTGCCCTGGGCCGGCGTCATCCTGCCCGCTGCGCAAACCGGCTGGCTCTTCCTCAGCTACATCGTCATGTTCCTGGGCTACGCCATCTTTTTTGTCAATGGCGTGCCGTTTCTCATGGCTTCAACCACAGTGGGCGAACGCGACCATGCCTTTTCGGCCCAGACCGCCATCTTTTCCCTCGCTGCCTTCATGGGCGGGCTGCTGGGCGGTTTGCTGCCGGCACTCACTGCCCAAATAACGGGCAGCGACACGAATGCCATCATGCCTTATCGCGTGCCGCTGCTGGTTGCAGCCCTATTGCTGCTCCCGGGCATCGTTGCAGCCATGCGCACCCAGCAAAACCGACCGCCGGCACGCCAGCGCTCGCGTATCAAGCCGCTGCTGCGCCTCTCTGGCGCCAATCGGACCTATTTGGGTCTTCTGCTGGCTGTTTCGGTAGTGCGCATCCTTCAGGTAGCCGGTACAGCCTCGGCCAATACATTCTTTAACGTCTACATGGATCAAGCCCTGGACGTGCCCACGGCGCGCATCGGCGCCATCGTGGCCGCTGCCCGTTTGGCTTCGGTGCCGGCAGCCCTGGCCGTGGCCGCGCTCACCGCACGCTGGGGCTATCGCGCCTTGGTCATCGCATCAGGCCTGGGCACGGCCATTGCGCTACTGCCGCTGGCGCTGATACCGCAATGGGGCGCGGCCGCCAGCGGCTTCATCGGCGTGATCGTTTTCGCGGCGATCCGCTATCCGGCATTTTTGGTATACAGCATGGTGATGGTTTCTGAAGAACAGCGGCCGACAATGTCGGGACTGAGCGAGATGACTGCGGGGATTGCCTTCGCCGGCATGGCGCTGCTGGGCGGCTATGTGATCACACACTTTGGTTATACGACCCATTTTCTGCTCGGCGCAGGATTTGTCATACTGGGCAGTTTGCTCTTCGCGCTCTACTTTCGCAAGCCGCGGGGCGAACTGGCCCACCCGTCACCGCTGCCCGAAGCGGCAGATTAGCAACGCAATCTTGGAGGCTGTTGCTGGCGAAGTCTGTGCCTTCTGCGCAGCATCTCTTCCGCCCATGTCCAGGCGCAGCAAGGCGCTATCCGGCAGCGAGCACAGCGTTCACTTCGGCAAGCAGTTCTTCGACGTCGACCTGCTCCGGATCGGCCAATTCAGTTGCGATCAAACGCGGCAGCACAGTACAGTCTTGACGCCGCACTGCCGTACCGTGTCGCACACCAATATAGCCGCTCAAAATGTCTTTCTGACTCCATGCGCCCCGATAGCGCACAAAGCTAGCGGCTTCCCAGAGATAGAGCACGGCAATTGCCAGTGGCACAGGCAGCCAAAACCCGGTCCAGACAAAGGCCGTGTAGTGACGGGCCGGGTTGTAGTCGTCGAGGATGTCGGGACGAAAGCCATCGACACCCAACTGAATGGGCGGCGCACCGGCCATCTGCCGCAAGAAGCGCAGGGGATGTCCCATGTCCCCGGGCCGGATATAGGCATAGCGCTCGCCCATGCCGCGGATGAAACGGATCTTGCCCTGCCGGCCCGCGGGCGCCCCGGCAGCCTGGCGTGCAACCTCGAGGACAAAGCGACGCAGTCCGGTTGAGTTGCTGGATGAACCAGGCGGAGCGGGCTTATTCATGGGCAGGTGCTGTTGACGAATCGATGATCCTGCCCTTCAGAATAGCAAGCGCGGCAAAATTGCGGCAAAATCTTACCCTACCATTTAACAAAAGTACACAATTGATGTATGCTGGTGCCATTATCTGCGCCATTTTTCACGATACGGGTCGAATGGCCAGCTGAGCGAAAGACAGCGAAGCGTTACCCAATAAATTCTGTTGAACAATCAGCCAGCGAACCCAGCAAGCAGGGAGAACGCGTTCATGGATCGTCACCGATACGCCCTCATTCTCGGACCAATTGTCGGCCTCATTCTACTCTATGTGCTCTTTTCAGCAATGTCTGACCGTTTGATCGCGGATCAGGACGTGCTGAGCGAACTCGGCCCGGTCACCATGCAGGAAGTGGCCCAAAACCCTTCGTTGCTGGCACCTGAAGAGGCGGAGGAGGCGGAAGCAGAGGCCGTCGCCGAAGGCGAGACCGAGACCATTATCGTGGACGGCGAGGAGGTCGTCGTAAATGAAGCCGCCATCGAAGCCGTCGAAGCAGAAGCTGCCGCTGACGAAGGCGATAGCGGGGCTGAGGCGACAGACGGAGCATCTACGGGCGTAGAGGGTGAAGAAGTCGATACCAGCGCCGAGATGACTGATACGCTGGTCATCACGGCGACGGATGACTTTATCGTTGCCGCCACGATCACAGACACGGAACGCATCGTGGTAGGGACTTTTGTTGCGGAAAACATCGTCTGGTATGCGCTCGGCTATATGGATAGCACCGGCGAAATCGTCGATACGCTGGCTGATAGTACCATCACGGCATTTTTTAGCACTGGAACCGTGAGCGGCTCCACCACATGCAGCAACTATACGGGCCGGTATACCGCCGATGAGCAAGGCGTTTTGACGATTGAACTGACTGCTATCGCACCGTCCGGTACGAGGCCAGAATCTTGCGCAGATGGCGGCGAACTAAACGTGCAAGAGGCCGACTATCTGGCTGCGCTCAGTAGAGCAGCGACCTATGAAGCCGGCGACTCCACCATGGATGTTAGTAATGAAGAGGGTGCCGTCGTCATCCAATACGAAGTTACCGAGGCGAACTAAGCATCTGAAAAGCGCTTGTAAGCAAAGAGTCCGCCGCAACCCCGCGGCGGACTCTTTTCTTGCTCGTCGCGTGGAGGTGATGCGCCTACAGGGCGACGAGATACAAGCAACCAAAACGCCTAATGGCCGATCAGCGCGTACCCGACGATTTACGCTGCGGCGTCCGCAGAATGAGAAGCAGGCAGCTTTGCCAATTCCTTCCAGCGTTCGGCCGCCCCGTGGCGGAAGAAGCCGGGATCGAAATCGGCCAAGAATTCCCATCCCTCAATCGAAAGCCCCTCCTGCAATTCATCCGTTAACTCAAACTCTAACGTGCGGTCATCGGTCAGCACTTGAAATGTGAGCACATCATCTTGGCCGTCATCGATGACGTCGACGATGCACGGCCGGTCGGTGCCCATAGGCTTTTGGAAAAAGGCTGCCGAACAGCGTGCGCAAAAGCTGAGCGCCGCATCACAGTATCCTCGGTCCATTACGATTTTCACGGTCTGCCCCTTTCAGCTACGCGTCAGCAATCCGATGGTCATTCCAGTATGACAAAACGGTTACGCCATGGCACGGGGCAGATGTACTCAATATTCCGGGACAATTTAGCTGCACCGGGATCAGCACTGCCGGGCTTCCCCTTCCCCTCAATGACGGAAGTGACGCGTGCCGGTGAGCGCCATGACCAGTCCTAACTTATTCACGGCCTCGACGACCTCTTCATCGCGGACCGAGCCGCCAGGCTGAACAACCGCGGCGATGCCGTACTCGGCTGCGGCTTCGATGCCGTCGGCAAAGGGGAAGAAGGCGTCTGAAGCCATCACCGCGCCCTGGGCGCGTTCGCCCGCCTTGTGACCGGCGATCATCACCGAATCGACACGGCTCATCTGGCCGGCGCCCACGCCCACGGTAGCCTGATCTTTGACGTAGATGATGGCGTTGCTCTTGACGTGGCGCGCCACGCGCCAGGCGAAGGCCAAATCGGCCAACTGGGCGTCCGTCGGTTTCTGGTTGCTCACAATGCGCCAGTTGGCTGGATCCATGTCATCGACGCTGCGATCCAGTTCCTGTACGAGTACGCCGCCGTAGATGCTGCGCAGGCTCAGGGGTCGCAGGGCCGCGCCGGTCGCCTGGAGGATCCGCAGGTTCTTCTTTTTCTTGAGCAGGGCCAGCGCCTCATCGTCATACGCAGGCGCCGCGATCACCTCGACAAAGAGGCCGGCGTCAGAGATACGCTGCACCATTTCGGCGTCCAGCGCTCGGTTGACGGAAATAATGCTGCCAAATGCACTCACCGGATCAGAGGCCAGCGCCTTCTCAAAGGCATCTGCCAGACTCCTGGCGCTGGCCAGGCCGCATGGATTGCCATGTTTGATGATGGAGACCGTCGGTTCCGGAAAATCCTGGGCCGAAAGCCAACTGCCGTCCAGATCTAGCCAGTTGTTGTAGCTCATCTCCTTGCCGTGGAGCACCTCAAAAGGCGGCTGGTCGCCGGCGTACGTGTAGAGACCACCCTGCTGGTGGGGATTCTCGCCGTATCGATTGAGCTGGACCTGCTCCAGGTCAAGGAGAAGTATGCGCGGGCAGACCGCCCGCGACTTCTGTATCCACGACCTGGTCCGCCAGGTAGTTGGCAATCGCTGTGTCATATTCGGCTGTGTGACGGAATGCCTTGAGCGCAAGCTGCTTGCGCTGCATGGGGGTGGTGCCGCCTCGGGCAAAAGCCGCGCCCACGGCTTCATAGTCCGCCGGGTCGCAGACAACCGTGACCGATTCAAGGTTCTTAGCCGCTGCACGCAAGAGCGCCACGCCGCCAATATCGATCTCTTCAATCGCAGAGGGCAGCGTCACGTTGGGTTGGGCGACAGTCTCTTGAAAGGGATAGAGGTTAACCACGACGAGGTCGATCGGCGCGATATGGTGATCGGCCAGTTCGTCCAAATGCAAGGGGGTGCGGCGGGCGAGGATACCGCCATGAATTGCCGGGTGCAGCGTCTTGACCCGCCCGCCGAGAATCTCGGGGAAACCTGTAACCTCATCGACGCTCGTGACGGGTAGGCCGGCAGCGGCAATCGAGCGGGCAGTTCCGCCGCTGGCGACCAGCAAGATGCCTGCGTCGTGTAGCTGTTGGGCAAATTCGACCAGTCCGGTCTTGTCGGATACAGAGAGCAGTGCACGCGGTTGTCGCATAATCATTCCTCCAGAGGTAGAGTCGATGCAACTGCCCAGCCCAGGCGAACGGCTGTCAGCCCTGCTCCCCGTCTGCTTCCCCGTGGTAAACGCCACGTCAACGTCGCCAGTCACAGAGAGAGTGTATGGGATTGGATAGCTCAGAGACGGAGTGTCTCCTCAGTGTTGAGTATAGGTCGCCCACAGAGTCGTGTCAATATGTCGCAGGTTCCCCAACTACGCCAACCGCTTCTGGCGCATCCTTGTGCAATCGGACTGCGTCTTCCAGCAATTTCGGGCGCGCTTCATCGGCAAGAGCAGCCCGGTCCACTTCTTCTGGGATAGCTTCGACCTGGCGGTCACACGCTTGTCCGACCGCACGGCCCCCATGCATTCTGGCGGCATTCCAAAAATACCGGATTGGGTCGCACGGGAGGCCTACTCACACGAAGTCTCCAGCGCAGGCTTCTGGCCTGGCGGTGGCCCCTTGCCCTACTCCGTTTTCTACAGCTATGCCTATCCGGTGCGGGAGCGGCCGGAGATCTTGCCAACTGGGATCGCCAAGAACTGGAGCAACCCGCAGACCTAAAGGCGGTCTTCAGCTAGAGGAAAGTCTACTCGATCTCCATCAACAACTCATCCAGCGTCACAATCTGGCCCAGTTCGACGTTGATCTGGGTGACGGCACCGCCGCGAGGCGCCTGGATCTCGTTTTCCATCTTCATGGCTTCCAGAATGAGCACCGGCGTGCCCGGCTCCACAACTGCGCCCGGCTCGACCAGCAGCCGCGCGATCAACCCGGGGATCGGCGCCTTCACCCGGCCGTCGCCGCTGGCCGGACGCGTCACCGCCACGCTGAGGTCGCGCACCTCGAGCGGATGGCGACCGCTATAGGCCTGAACCCAATGCAGATCCTTGTCGAAGCTCAATTCATAGGGACGACCATCGACAATCATCCAGTCGATCTGGCCGGCCTGGCCGTTTACGGGGAGGTAGACCGGCACTGCGGGTTCTTCAACCGCTTCGCCGTCGACGCTAAAGACGCGCGCCTGCACGCCATCCGCTCCACGGCCGACCTCGATGTCGTAGGTATGTCCGCTAATGGTTACAGCAATACGATTCATGGTGACCTCAAATCAGAGTAGCAGAAATAGCAGATTGGGCGAATGCTCGCTGATTTTTGACATTGATATCGGTCAAGATCAGTCGGATCTGCCTAATCCGCGTTCCATCTTCGTCGCGCTTGCCCCGGCATGAGGCGAAGCGGCAATTGCATTAGACCGGCAATCGACGACTCGAACGATGCCAGCCCGATGTTATCCGTTCGGGCACAACGGGCGTACTGAACTGGGAACGGGTGGCGAAGGCCACTGCAGTCGCAATCGCCAAGTCCCGGCGTCGAAGCTCGTCCAGTTCGGGGGCGCTAAATTTCATGCGCCGCATGAAGTTGGTGTCATAATCACCCTCCATAAAAGAAGGCTTGGCCACGATCTGTTGCTGCATGGGCAGATTGGTCTGCACGCCCACGATCTTGAAATCTTGAAGCGCCCGACGCATGCGCCGCACGGCAGCCGGTCGATCCTCCGCCCACACGGTCAAATTCGCCAGCAGCGGGTCATAGCGCAAGGGAATATTGCAGCCCACGTAGCCATAGGTGTCCACGCGCACGCCCGGCCCGCCCGGCAGGCGGAAGTTGACCAGCATGCCCGGGCTGGGCATGAAGTTGCGCCATGGATCCTCGGCATTGATGCGACAGTGGATGGCCCAGCCGCGCAGCTCTACCTCATCCTGGGTGACGGAGAGGGGTTCACCCGCGGCCAGACGAATCTGCTCCTGGACGATGTTGACGCCCGAGACCATGCCGCTGACTGCGTGCTCGATCTGGATACGCGCTTTCATCTCCGTGAAGTAGAAGTTGCCCGCTTCATCAATCAGGAATTCCAGCCCTCCTACACCCCGATAGTCCATTTGCCGGGCAATGTCGACTGCGGTCGCCCAGAGGCGCGCACGCTGCTCGTCGTTCAGGCAGGGTGCAGGAGACTCTTCGATCATCTTCTGATTGTGCAACAGCACGGATCCTTCGCGTTCGCCAAGGTGAATGATGTTGCCCTGGTTGTCGCCCAGAATCTGCACAACCACATAGTGAGAGGGCGACATGGCCCGCTCCAAATAGAGGCGATCGTCGCCGTAGATTCGCTTGGCCTCGCGTGCGGCAGATTGGGACATTTCTGTCAGAGATTCGGGCGAATCTACAACACGGGATCCCCGGCCCCGGCCACCACGACAGGACTTGATCACCAGCGGATACCCGACATCCGCGGCCATGGCCTGCAGCTTGTCCACCTCATCTGCCGTGACCGATTCCGGCGAGTGGACGGGCGTAAGATAGCCCATCTCCTCGACCTTCAACATCATCTCAAGCTTGGCCTTGCAGAGCTTGACGACCTCTACCGGCGGACCAATAAAGGTGACGCCGGCCTGGTTGCAGCGCTGAATGCACTCGGATTCTTCGGCCAAAAAGCCATAGCCGGGATAGATGGCATCGGCGCCCGTCTGCTGGGCAATGGCCAGCACTTCCTGAACGTCGCCATAGCGCTTCTCAGACAGGATGGGCATGCACTCGTCGGCCAGCCGCACGTGGAGCGAGTCGCGCTCAGTGCTGCTGTAGAGCGCCACCGTAGCGATGCCCATATCGCGACAGGCGCGAATGACGCGTACGGCAATCTCGCCCCGATTGGCCACCAAAATTTTCTCAAACATGAAACGGTTCCTCTTTCATGTAAGCATCTCTTGCGAAGGTATCGGGGTCCTTGGTTCACCTCGAAGGATGAACGTCCGTGAACATCTGCCCGATTCACAAGGTCCGCGTCCTAATCTCAGCACGGCAATACGTTTCCGTCGCAATACACGGATGGGTCGAGCCGCTACATCGGCGCCAGGCCGTGCTTCTTGGGAAGATGCGTTTCCCGTTTGGAAAGCGTTACCTCCAGCGCCTGGATGATCACCCGACGCGTGTCTCGTGGCTCGATGACGCCATCGATCAAGCCGCGGCTGGCGGCCACGTAGGGATTATTGAACTTCGTCTCGTAGTCGTCGACCAGATCCTGACGTGCCGCGTCAGGATCATCGGCCTCGGCCACTTGCTTGCGGAAGAGGATGTTGACGGCGCCCTCGGCGCCCATTACCGCGATCTCCGCATTGGGCCAGGCATAGAGCAGATCGCCGCGCAGCCCCTTGCTGCTCATGACGCAGTAGGCCCCGCCGTAACTCTTGCGCAGAATCACCATGAGTTTGGGCACGGTCGCTTCGCTGTAGGCATAGATCATGCGCGCCCCATTGCGGATGATGCCGCCATATTCCTGATGTGTGCCGGGCAAAAAGCCGGGCACATCCTGCAGCGTGAGGATCGGAATGTTGTAGGCGTCGCAGAGGCGGATGAAGTGAGAGGCCTTGACCGACGCCTTGATGTCGATGGTGCCGGCCAGCACCTTGGGCTGATTGGCCACGATGCCCACGACCCAGCCATTGAGTCGCGTGAAGCCCACGACCATATTCTCCGCCCACAGTTCGTGCACCTCAAAGAAACGCCCGTCATCGGCAATGCTGGCGATCACCTGGCGCACGTCATAGGGCTTGTGGGGGTCAATCGGCACAATCTGTTCCAGTTCCGGACAGCGGCGCTGAGGATCGTCGACCGGCGCCACGTAGGGCGGATCGTCCTGGTTGTTAGAGGGGAGATAGGAGAGTAGCTCGCGCACCTTGGCCAGGCACTCAGCGTCATCCTTGGAGAGAAAATGGCTAACGCCGCTCTCCTTGGAGTGGATCAAACCGCCACCCAGCTCCTCGAAGCTCACGCTCTCCTGCATCACTGCACGCACGACCTCCGGCCCGGTGATGAACATGTAGGAATTCTCGGTCATAAAGACGAAATCGGTCAGGGCCGGGGAGTAGACCGCGCCGCCGGCGCAGGGACCGAGAATCACCGAAAGCTGCGGGATGACGCCCGAGGCTTCACAGTTGGCGTCAAAAATCCGGGCATAGCCGCCCAGGCTATCCACGCCCTCCTGAATACGGGCGCCGCCTGAATCGTTGAGGGCAATGAAGGGGCAGCCATACTTGATGGCCATCTGCATGGCTTTGACGATCTTATTGGCATGCATCTCGCCCAACGAACCGCCCATGACGCCGGCGTTCTGAGAGGCGGCAAAGACGCGACGCCCGTTGACCAAGCCAAAGCCGCTGATGACGCCGTCGCCATAACGGGAGGAACGACCGTCCATATATTCCTCGTAGCGGGGCGTGACCAGCGTGTCGATCTCTTGAAAGGTGCCTGGGTCGAAAAGCAGGTCAATGCGCTCCTGAGCCGTCAGTCGTCCCTTGCCGTGCTGCCGATCGACTTCCTTCTGCGTACCGGCTGCAATCGCATTACGCGCCCGCAGATCTTCAATGTAGTTCTCCACCGTAGTTTCCTCCCAAAGTAGAGGATCGGATGAGGGAATAGAACGCGGATCAGGCTGATTGGGCGAATCGTCGCGGATCTTTTCTTGAAGAAATCCGCGACCATCCGCCTCATCCGCTCAATCAGCGTTCTATCCTAGCTCGATTCCCCGATCTCTGTCTTGATCACCAACGCTAGAATAAAGTCCGGGTGTTGGAGCGGCCGACGCCACCAACCGTGCCAGGTTGCGCCGGGCGCCAATTCATCCGGAATCTCCAAAGCAAAGGGTTGCCATTCGTCCGTTACCGGCAGCGCAACCGGCATCAGGCATTGAATCGTCCGTGTATCCAACCGCAGTCCGGTGCGGAGCGCCTTAAGGATTGCTTCCTTAGCGCTCCAGATGGCGGTGACGAGTGCGGGCTGCTCGGCAGCCGAAGCCTGCGCCACCAGGTCCATCTCAGTCGGGGTAAAGTAGTCGCGGACGAAGTTGGTTGCCCGTGCTTCGATGAATTCGAGATCGGCGCCGATTGCATAGTGTCTCCCCTTCGCTGTTGTCGGATGAACGGCGCAGAAGCCTACGCCGTGGCTGTGGCTGATCGACAGATTCCAGTCGAGTCGTCGGGCGCCGCCTCCGTCCACCAGCGTGGCGAACGGCGCACCGTCGGCATCGTTGTCAATGACGATCTGATCGAATGCCGCCGGCTGCCCTGCGCTGCTCAGCACTCGCTGAAGCAGTTGCTTCGCCGTCCAGCGCCCCGTCAGCCAGTCTCGTCGCCGCTTGAGCACTTGGAGTTCGGCCAGCGTGGCCGCTTCGCCGGCGCTCAAAAGGCCGGCGGGGGCCACGCCCTGCTCAATCTCTCCTTCGTCTGCTCCGGACTGCAACAGCCACTCAATCACATGAATCCTCTTCGAATGACGGACGACTGTATCGCTCCCGACAAGGAGACCCATTTCACCAGGAATCGGGAGTCAATCCAGCCGTCCGTACATTCCAGCAAGTTGGCGGCAGACTCTATCATGTCTGTTGCGCAAGGCCCTAAGAAACCTTTGTTGCGTGCGCCAGATTTCTCGCTGTGGTCGAAATGACAGAACCTGCTTGCCGATCGGCGGACCTAGGCCAGCGACACCGTACGATAGTCGCTCAGCTCTGCATAGACGATCCCGTCAGTATCGACGATCTGCGCATTGTAGCTCTCACCATCATTGTCGGTGGTCGCCACGGCGTAGAGTCGCTTGTCGCCGGCGCTCGCCGGATCCCGATAGATCGTCCCCCTGGCGTAGCCGGCCGGCAGCGCCATCGTGCCCTTGGTCTTCATGCTCCAGAGCGCCGCGGTCTGCACCAAATGTTCGAAGTGGCGCGGGGCCAGCAGCTCGTCAGCGGTGGCCGGTTCGGCGTTGGGGCCCAGGTCATTTGCCATCAGCGTCACGGCCCGGTTACCATCGACCACCGCACCTTCGATTACCTGATAGGTAGGGCCATGGAAGAAGAGTTCATAGACCTCTTTCTGGGTGATCGGTAGTTCTGCCGGCGGATCAAAATCAACCGTCGGCGCCTCCGCTTCATCCTGCGTCAGTCGCACCGTTGCCGCAAAGTGATCCTTAATCTGTGGCGGCAGTTCCGGCTTTGCAGGCTGGAAGATCGATTGCAGCACAGCCTCGCCCAGTAGATCGCCGTCAGCAGTCGGGAATAGATTGACCGTGATGCGCAGCGTCTTGGGCTCGTCACGATGGAACTTGAGTGCGCCCAGGTTCTGCTGCTCGATTAGCTCCACCACCCGATAGCCCGGCGCCAGCAGGCTGGCCGCCTCGGCCAGGCCCTCGCTCCCCATGACGCCGGGCAGCCAGGGCAGATCCGCTTCGACCTTGTGATCAAAGAGGAAGGGCTGCACCGTTGGGTCCAGCGTCGTCTCCGCCACCAGGCCGCCATAGAGCTTGGCCGCCTTGACCCGGCCAACCATGATCAGTGGATGCTCGCGTTCGGCCAGCAGCGCGTTGACCTTTTCCGTGTCCAGTCCGCCGGTGGGATCCTTCTCTTCCGTCCAGGCGCCCAGGCGTCCGGCGACCAGTACTTCGCCGCGGGTATCGCCGTATGTCAGCTCACGGCGAATGGTCGGCACGCCTGACTCGGGCGGCAGCATGTCGATGCCCAGCGCCGCCATCACGGTCGGAACTGAACCTCGGGAGGCCATGCCTATCTCGCCCCAGGCCGTCCAGTCGATGGCGATACCGCGCGTCTCGGGACGCCAGTTGCGCATGCTGCTCGAAATCTTGCAGAGCAAGTCGTTGGCGGCGCTGTAGTCGCTTTGTCCATTGTTGCCAAAGCGGCCGGCCACTGAACTAAAGGAGACCGTAGCGCCGATCGGCAGATCCTTGGCGGCACGAATCAGGCTAAAGAAGCCATCTGCCTTGACGTCGAAGACCAGGTTGAACTGCTGGGGTTGCTTGTCGGGCAGGACCCGGTCAATCAGCAGACCGCCGGCATGAAGCAGCACGTCGATCTTGCCGTTGCGCTCGCGAATCTCGTCGACGATAGCGCTCACGGCGTCGCCATCCATCAGGTTTACGCTGTGATAGTAGGCCGTGCCGCCCGCGGCCTCGACCGTTTCGATGGCCCGCAGGGCCGCCTCGCTGCGCTCGATGACCATGATCTGCTTGTCGATGAGTACCGGCGTGGGCCGTTCGCCCTGGGCCTTGGCCTCGTCGATTAGCTTGCGCTTGAGCGCATCCACATCCTGGCGATAGAGCTGGATGTTCGGATCGTTGCGCGGTGGCGCATCGACCAGATCAAGCAGATAGAAGACACCCTTGCTTGCCAGCGCCAGGTCAGTGACGATGGCGCTGGTGATGCCGCCTGCCGCTCCCGTCACGACGAAGACCGTCTCATCGTCCAGGGTCATGCCGGGGTTGCCATTGGCAGCCGGCTGCTCAGTCAGCGTAACGGTATAGCGCTGACCGTTCTGATAGCCGATCTCGACGATGCCGGGATCGGTAAGCGTCTCGGCGATGAGCAGATCGGCCGGTTCTGCGGTCTTGCGGCTGACTTCGAAGTCGACCACCTTGACCAGCGTGCCCTTGCCTTCGTCGCGCATGCTCTGTTCGATATTGTAGGCTTTGCTGAAGCCGGCGACTGCACCGCCCAGCGGCGCCGTTGCTCCTTCGCTACCGTAGCCGTGGAGTCCGCCAAATCGCGTCGCGGCAATCAAGAAGGCGTTCGGTCCGGCCACGCTGTCGTAAAGCGCACGGCCCGCGGTGTAGAGATTCTTTACCCGGACCCGGTTCAGTTCACGCCACTCGTCCAGCATCATCTCCTCGATGGCAGGCTCTACATCCAACGCACTCAGCCAGTAGAGACCCTGAATCGGCCCCTCGTCCAGCCACGCCCTGAGCTGTGCGTCCAGCGCATCGGTCTCCATGCCCGGCTCCAGCATGAGCACGTCGACGCCCCGTTTTTCCAGGCGGCTGATGAGCGACTTGCCCACACCGCCCTGGTCCGGCATGACGGCGACACGGCTCGTTTCGTCCAGCGTCACGCCCGTGGGCTTGCAGAGTGCAAGGTCCGGGCGTAGTGCCGGCGTCGGGACGCGGCGCGGCATCTTGTCGGCGTCTTCCAGCGTGCCGATGGAGGTAGGCTGGCCGGATGGTTGGGTGGGGGTGGCGGGTTGTGGGGTAACGACCGCCGCTCCGCCCACCACACCGGCTGAGTCTGCCGTAGCCAGGTCGGGCCGCATCGCGTGGACGAAGCCGATGACGCTTTCCAGCGTCGGATAGTCGCGCAGGCTCAGGCTTTCCTGGAAGGGAATGTCGAACATCTCACGGATGGCGGCGAAGGTCTCGGCTTGTTTCACCGTGTCGATGCCCAGATCGGCTTCCATGTCCAGGTCCAGTTCCAGCATGTCCTCTGGATAGCCGGTCTTTTCGGCCACGACGGCGAGGACCTGGGTGAGGACGGGATCGGCCCCGGCGGCTGGTTCCGCGGCTGGAGTTGCGGGGGTGTCGGGTTGCGGGGGGGCAACCGCGACGCTGCTCACCGAGTCGGCTGAGCTTGTCGAAGCCAGGTCAGGCCGCATCGCATGCACGAAGCCGATCACGCTTTCCAGCGTCGGGTAGTCGCGCAGGCTCAAGCTTTCCTGGAAGGGAATCTCGAACATCTCGCGGATGGCGGCGAAGGTCTCGGCCTGCTTCACCGTGTCGATGCCTAAATCGGCCTCCATGTCCAGGTCGAGTTCTAGCATGTCCTCCGGGTAGCCGGTCTTTTCAGCCACGACGGCCAGGACCTGGGTGGCGACGGGGTCGGCGCCGGCGGCTGGTTCAGAGGCTGGAGTTGCGGGGGTGTCGGGTTGCGGAGGGGCAACCGCGGCACCGCTCACCGAGTCGGCTGAGCCTGTTGAAGCCAGGTCGGGCCGCATCGCGTGGACGAAGCCGATCACGCTTTCCAGCGTCGGGTAGTCGCGCAGGCTCAGGTTTTCCTGCAGCGGGATGTCGAACAGTTCGCGGATGGCGGCGAAAGTCTCGGCCTGCTTCACCGTGTCGATGCCCAGATCGGCCTCCATGTCCAGGTCGATTTCGAGCATGTCCTCCGGGTAGCCGGTCTTTTCAGCCACGACGGCTAAAACTTGGGCCACAACCGGATCGGCCCCACCAGCAGCCGGCGCCGCGACAGGCGCTGCCTGCACGGCTTCTACCTGGGGCGCAACAGACGGTTGCAGCACGACCAGGTCTGGTCGCATTGTCTGAACAAAGCCGATCACGCTTTCAAGGGTCGGATAGTCGCGCAGGCTCAGGTTTTCCTGCAGCGGAATGTCAAACGATTCACGAATGGCCGCGAAGGTCTCGGCCTGCTTCACCGTGTCGATGCCCAGATCGGCCTCCATATCCAGGTCGAGATCAAGCATGTCCTCTGGATAACCGGTCTTTTCGGCGACGACGGCCAGGACTTTGGCCGTGATGGGGTCGGGGCCAACCGCTGGGGCCGCAGGGGTATCGGGTTGGGGGGGAGCAATCGCGGCACTGCTCACAGCTGGAGCCGGGCTCGTCGGAGCCTGAATCAGGTCCGGGCGCATCGTGCGTACGTATTCGACAACCTTCTCCAGCGTCGGATAATCGCGCAGGCTCATGCCCTCTTGGGCCGGGATGTTAAAGGTTTCACGGACGGCTGCAAAGGTCTCGGCCTGCTTGACGGTGTCGATGCCCAGATCGGCTTCCATGTCCAGGTCGAGATCGAGCATGTCAGACGGATAGCCGGTCTTCTCGGCCACAACGGCCAGGACTTGTTTGATCACTGGATCGACGGCTGACGGTGGGGGCGTGGGGGTGTCGGGTTGTGGGGCAGGGGCAACCGCCACGCTGCTTGGTGCAGCCACCGGCGCCTGCGTCGGCGCCGGTGCGTCGGTGGGCAACATGGATTCCGGCGCGGGTACGGGCGTTGGTGCAGGTTTGGGTGGCTGGACGGGTGGCGCAGCCGCCGCAATCGGAGCGGGAGTCTGTCCGACACGGCCACTTGCAGCCGCCGGCGCAATCATGCCGCGCCGGGCGACCTGTCGCCGCGCCGCCGCCGGGAGCCGTTGCCCGCACGGTCGGGCCGGTACCATGCTGCCAGGTGGTTGCAACCGGGGTACGACCCGGGCCGCCCTGTGCGACAATGCGCAGCGTCTTCTTCACTGTCTCTAATTCGGCGCGATCCAGGCCACTCACGTCATCCAACCAGCGCTGATAGGCTGGCTTGTTGTCAATGCGATCGAGTCCACCGGGAATCCGCCGGATGAGCGTCATCGAAATCTGCGAGCCAAAACCGGCCGCCAGATGGAGTGCGTAGAGTACGGGGTAATGGCCGCCGCGGCTCAAGTTGAGCGCACCCAGGTCAGGGTCGACCTCTCTGTAATTCGCCACTGGCGGGACAATGCCATATTCAAGAATCTTAACGGCGATCACATCTTCTACACCCGCACCCATGGGATGCCCCGTAAAGCCCTTGGTGTTGGCCATGATGATGTCGTCAGCCGTGCTGTCAAAGGTCTTCCGCAAGGCCGTCACCTCGGCGGAAGCACTGCCGCCGCGGGCTGGCGTGAAGGTTTCGTGAGAGACAAAACAGAGTTGGGGCGCCATGCTGTACCGGTTGACGCCAAATCGTCGCTCGGCCGATGTGACCAGTCTTTCCATGACACCGGAAATGTGATCCACGTCCAGCCGGGTGCCATGGAAGGCACTGTTGGCCGTCTCTGAAGCCAGCACTTCGACGATGCCACGCATACCGCGCTCGCGCACAGCGTCTTCGCTCTCCACCACCAGGGCACAGGCGCCCATGCCCAGCAACGTTCCATGTCGCCGTCGATCAAAGGGCAGCGCCGCTTCGTCGACCTTGTCGTCGGTGGCGGCAGCGCCTGTCGCCAAGAAGCCGGAGCCGACCCAGCCCATCAGGTTCTCGCTGGTCACATCGTCGGCACTGACGACGATAACGCGACGACAGCGACCGTTGCGGATCCAGTCCTCGGCCAGCGCGACAGCTTGCGCTGTGGAGGCGCAGGCGGCGTTGACGTGGGTGTTGGGTCCACGTGCGCCGATGTACTCGGCAAATTGACTGTGCCCCATGGCCAGAATGCGGAAGATAAAGCGCCGATCGAATTCATAGGGATTCTGAGCCAACTCTTCGCGTAACTGCACAATGCGACGCTGAAGCTCGCCCATGGTTGCGCCATCCTGCACATAGCGGCGCAGATCCTCTAGGGCTTCGAGCTGCTGGCGGCGATTCTCCCACTCATAGTAGCGTTTGAACTCGTTGGCAAAGCGGTCGCCGCCGGGGAAGGCGCTGGCGAAAATGATGCCGGTCTCGTCACGCAGAGACTCTGGCAGCAGCCAGCGATCGGGGAGATAGGTGCCTTTGGTCGTCGTGCGATAAGTCTGCACGAGGGGAATGCCTGCCTCGCGCAGCGCATCGATACCGGCCGCCATGGAGAGTTGCGTCGTGATATCGAGCGCCTCGACCAGCTTGGCCGGCACACCGTATTCTTCGGTCAAATCGAAGCTGCCGGGCCGACCGGCCAGCTTGATCACGTCGTCGGTCTCTTCAATCACCTCGAAGCGACCGCTGCCGTCCTCGCCCTTGACCAGGCGCGTAATGCGTTTGCCCGCCATCTCCTTGCGATAGCGCTCGGGAATCAAATCGACAAACTGCTCACCACGCAGGATGCGCAGGGCATTTTCGGGGTCCATGACCGCCTTCTCGGCGCCTGGGAGGCCGAGGCCTGTCCCGCTGACCACGACCGAGCCCAGCGGCTCCATGTCGCGGTCGTATGGCGCTCGGCCGGCCAGCGGCGCAGCAGCGGCGCCCGACAGTTGCTGCAATGCTTGCATCAGTGCGTCGACGTGGCCGGCGCTGGGTGTTGCGGCCATAACTGGCTCCTCTTGAACAGGTACAGCTTCACTGGTCAGCGGCTCGAGCGCAACGGGCTGCACCGCAGCAGCGCCATTGCTTGCGCCCGGCTCTGCCACCGCCGCTTGCGCCGCCGTCGCACCATACCCCGCGGCATAGAGTCCGGCCAGCGTATGATTAAACGTCGGCAACTCTCCCGTCTTGGGATGATTGGTGAAGAGCGACACGACGTCATTCTTGTCGGCCAGCACATCATCGACAAAGCCCTTGAGCGCCTTCTTCGGTCCGACTTCAACGAAGGTACGCACGCCGTTGGCATACATCGTCTCCAGCCCCTTGACCCACTGGACCGGTGATGCAATCTGCAATTCCAGAATGTCCTTGATGCCTTCGACCGTCGTCGGGTAGAGCTCGCCGGTCACGTTGGCTACCAACGGCAGCGTCGGCTCGCTGATGCTCAAGCGGTCGAGCACGACCCGCAAAGGCTTGGATGCGGGCGCAACAATCTTGGTATGGAAGGCGTGGCTCACGGGGATGCGCATGGCCCGGAAGCCCTTCTTCGCAAAGAGCTCAATCGCCTCTTCAACGGCCTTGCTGGCCCCACCGACCACCGCCTGGCTGGTCGAGTTGATGTTGGCGGCGACCACATAGCCGTCAATCTCGTCGAGCGTCTCTTTAACCACCTCAAGCGGCGCCATGACTGCAGCCATCCAGCCGTTGTCATCCATGCTGACCTTGGTCATTTCAGCGCCGCGAGCGGCAGAGGCCTCCAAAGCGTGGGCGAAGGGCATGATCCCGGCTGCGATCAACGCGCCATACTCGCCCAGTGAGTGTCCCATGACCATGTCCGGGTGGAAGCCGTACTCGGCCAGTAGCTTATAGAGCGCCGTATCCATGGTCAACATGGCAGGCTGGGTGATTGCAGTCTGCATGAGACCCAGCTCAGCCTGTTTCATTGCGGCAGGATCATCACTATCGACAAAAATGTAATCAGTCAGCGGCTTGCCCAGAATCGGCGTCATGACGGCGTCCGCTTCGTCAAAGACCTGCCTGACGGCCGGCTCGATTGCGGCCAGTTGACGGCCCATGTTCAAATATTGGGAGCCCTGGCCGGGGAAGAGGAAGCCGATCTTGCCCGGCTTTTCGCCCGAGCCGCGGAAGATGCCCTGGGCCTGCAACGCCCGCCAGGCTTGGGGATTGTCAAACCCGGCGGCCTTGCGCGCTTTGGCAATCTTTTCCAGCAGATCGTCGTGATCGCCAAAGTCGATCACCAGCCGTTCGGGCTGGGCCAATTCGACCGGGTCAGGCGGCGCCACCGGCGGCGTCCATCCATCTTCGACCTTGGTGAAGGCTTCGTCGATGCGGTCCTTTAGCGCGGCGGGCGAGGCTGCGCCAATCGCCAAAATGCCGCGGATCGGCTTCTTTGGCGCAGCCGGAACGGCGCTCGTATCCGCAGTCCGCTTTGTGCCTGCATTCCCATTGCCGACTTCGACACCTGCAAATTGCTTGCTCTCACTGGTCAACATGCCAGGTACGTGCTCCTCCAGAACCAGATGGAAATTGGTGCCGCCAAAGCCATACGCACTGACGCCGGCGCGGCGCGGCACGCCATTGGGCTCTTCCCAATCGCGTAGTTCGCTGTTGATATAAAATGGGGACTTGCTGAAATCGAAATTGGGGTTCGGTTTTTCGGCGTTGAGCGTCGGCGGCAGCTTCTTGGTGTAGAGCGCCATCGCCGTCTTGAGCAGGCCGGCCGCACCTGCGCCGGCTTTGAGGTGGCCGATGTTGCTCTTGGCCGAGCCGAGGGCAATGCTCTGGCGGGGCGCACCATTGAAGACAGACATAAGCGTCTGCGCCTCGACCACATCGCCGACCTTGGTGCTCGTGCCGTGGGCCTCGACCAAGGTCGCCGTGGCCGGGTCCAGCCCGGCATTGGCCCATGCCCGATGGAGCGACAGAACCTGTCCTTCCGGATTGGGCGCAGTAATGCCTTTGCCCTTGCCGTCGCTGGAGCCACCCACACCGCGGATGACAGCGTAAATCTTGTCGCCGGCAGCTTCGGCATCGCCCAGCCGTTTGAGCAGAAATGCGCCACTGCCTTCGCCCATCACGAAGCCGTCGGCGCCTTCGCCGAAGGGACGGCTGCCTGTGGCGCTGAGCGCGCCGATCTTGCAGAATTTGATAAAGATCGCTGCGCCCATGTTGCGATCGACGCCGCCGGCCACCACCGCGTCGACGTGGTGCTCGGTCAGCATTTCAAACGCGGCGTTGATGGCGGCAA
The DNA here is from genome assembly GCA_963749845.1 of uncultured Chloroflexia bacterium. GTDB lineage: Bacteria > Chloroflexota > Anaerolineae > Caldilineales > Caldilineaceae > JAGRCP01. The sequence continues at coordinate 983,871 of CAVVOJ010000001.1, forward strand.
AGCTCGACGCACACGCCGCGTCGGTAATAAAATTGGGGCCGCGCAGATTCAACACATTAGCCACCCGGCCGGAGACAATATTGGGCAACTCGCCGGGCATCGTGTCTTCTGTGATATCGGGAAAATATTCAGCGGTGGCCGCACGCCACTGGGTCAGAATCGCCTCGCGCTGCGGGGCGGGGATGGCCTGAAACTCTGACGTTGCCTCCAGCAGGCGGCGATATTCGGGGTGTGAAATGCCTAGATTCGTGATGTAGTGTTGCTCGCCGCCCATGGCCGTGCCGAGGATGACGCCGGTGCGTTCGGTGTCCAGTGGGCGCTTGGGGTAGCCATAATCGGCCAACGCCTCGGCCGCGATCGTGACGGCCCACTTCTGCCCTTCATCCATGGAGGCCGCCACGCGGGGCGGGATGCGAAATCGTTTCCAATCAAACTCAAAATCCCGAACCCAGCCGCCGATCTTGCTATACGTCTTGAGCGGCACGCTCGGGTCGGGGTCATAATACTCGGCGGGACTCCATCGCTCAGGCGGCACGTCCGAAATACTGTACCGCTTGTTGACGATGTTGTCCCAGTACGCCGGCGCAGTGGGCGCATCCGGCAGGATCGCGCCCACGCCGACGATCGCGATGGCGCGATCAGCGTCGGAACTCATAGTTGGGTCTCCTTTGGTTCCCGACGGGCGCCGGAGGCTTGGTTCCAACGCCCGCCAATCCCAGCTAAAGGCAATTAGGTCTTATTACTCGGCCGGGTACGCTTCAACCAACTTCCCAGCCACATAGTCCATGTCATCCATCAACCCAGCTTGGGCCTGATAGATTGCGGGGAGATTCAAGGACTGATCCAAATTCGGGTCGGTCTGACCGGCGCCAATGCTCCAACGCAGGCCGTCGGCAGCCACCTTCAGCGCCGCGTCACGGGCATGCACGCGCGCCATGGCCTTGAGCGTATTCTGATCGAGTCCGGCTACATCACTTGGGGAGTTGATGGCCCGCTCACTGAAGATGGCGGCTGTCTCAGCAAAGGCAATGAGTTCGCCGAGACGGAAGAGCACGTGCTGGTTGCGCGTCAGACGGTCAGCGCGGCAGCGTTCGAGGATGACCGCGAGTGCACGCATGGCCAGAGCCGCAATGGCGGCGCCGCTGCTGTCATCCGTGGCGGCCAACTGCTCCAGCTTGGCGGCCCAATCGGCGTAGAACGCGCCCCGGCTCTTGAGGTGAAGCTGCCAGCGATCACGGGCGATGGTCCACTCCATGATCTCGGTCGTGCCCTCATAGATGGTGGTGATGCGCACGTCGCGCTTGATCTTCTCCACCATATACTCTTTGGTATAGCCGTAGCCGCCCATGGCTTGAATGGCGTCCTCGGCCGTCTTGTTGCCCGTTTCAGTGGCGAGGAACTTGGCCACAGCCCCTTCGGTCTGGAGATCATCGTCGCCGCCGTCCAAGCGTTCGGCCGTCCATTCAATATAGGCACGCGATGCTTCCAGCCGGCAGGCGTTGGGCACGATGAGCTTGTTCATGTAGCCCTGTTTTCGGCTCAACGGCGCGCCGCCCTGAATGCGCTGCTGGGAGTACTTAATCGCCCGACGCAAAGCTTCCCAACCTGCGCCCATGCCAAACGCAGCAACCATCAGGCGCGTGTAGCCGAAAACAGCCTGGGCTTGGGCCAGCCCCTGCCCTTCCACGCCGCCCACGAGGCGGTCAGCGTCTACATAGACATCTTCCAAGAAGAGTGCAGCGGTATTGCTGGCGCGGATCCCGTGCTTGTCCTCAGGCTTATTCTGGCCAAAGCCTTCCGTCTCCCGCTCTACCACAAACCAGGACGGGCCGCCTGGCGCCATGGCCAGGATCGTGTAAATGTCGGCCACGCCGCCATTCGAAATCCATTGCTTGCGCCCGGTGATCTTGTACCCCGTCACCTCGCCGTTTTCACTGACCGGCTCAGCCTTCGTCTGCATGGCTGCCAGGTCGCTGCCGGCTTGCGGTTCCGTTGCACCATAGGCAACCAGCAGGCCCTCTTCGGCAATCCGACCCATCCAGTGGGCCTTCTGCTCCTCCGTACCCCCCACGGAGATTGGATCGGTGCCCAGGAAGGTAGCCAGCACGCCCGTTGCAATCCCCAAATCGATCGCAGCCATATCTTCAGAGACGCGATAAATATCGTATGCGCCGCCACCCAGGCCGCCATACTCTTCGGGAATAAAGACCAGATGCAGACCAAATTGCATCGGATCATATAGCTCTTTGAGGACTTTTGCCGGAAATTCGTCGTTGTGGTCAAGTTCCAGAAGGTAGTCATCCGTCAACTCCTTCTGGGCATACTTGTTGAGGGTGGACAGCACCATGTCAAGGGTGTCCGCGTCAAATCCAGCCATATTCGCTTCCTCCTGAGGAACCTTTGTACGGTAGTCGGGCCTTGGTGGGCGGGAGAAAGGCCGGCCTACGCTCTGAATGCATTTCGTGATTTATTTCACAAGCTATTCTGCAAAAAAGAACGGTTGAGATCAACCGTTGACTACGCTGTTATGGCTACAGTGCCTCCATAAGACCGCTATCGAATACTTTCGCACTGTTGAGAACAGCATAGTCGATCCCCTTTCGGATGCGCAGGGACAGATGTCCCAAATGACTGGGACATCTGTCATGAGGTTGTGGGGACACGCGCAGGATCATGTGCGCCGTTGACGCCATTTACACCATTGATGCTTGGTACGCCGTTGGTTCCATTCGCATAGGCTCGGGCTAGCGCAGATTTGTCAACTTTGCCCACTTCGGTCAGCGGGAGGGCATCGATAACCTGAACATGACGGGGATTCTTGTACCGGGCCAAGCCGACCTTACAATACTCGCGCACCTCTTTGCCACGAAGGGTCTCGCCCGCCTTGGGAACAACAAAGACCATGCCGATCTCACCCATGACGGGATCGGGACGGCCGATACAGGCGCAAGCGGCGATCTTGGGATGAGTGAGCAGATAGGCTTCGACTTCCAGCGGGTAAACGTTATAGCCGCCGCTGATGTACATCTCTTTGCGCCGGCCCAAAATTTTCACATAGCCATCCTCGTCCAGACGGCCCACATCGCCGGTGTAAAGCCAGCCTTCGGCGTCGATCTGTTGGGCGCTTGCTGCGGGATTGCCAAAGTAGCCGAGCATGACGCACTCGCCACGCAGTGCAATCTCGCCCTCTTCGTCCACGGGGAGCGGGCGCCGCGCAGCATCGACAATGCGCAGTTCCACTTCAGGCGCCGGCTTGCCCGCGCTGTGGAGCAAGCGCTCCAGATCGTCGTCCGGCGCAGTATAGGTCACCATGCCAGCAACTTCCGTCAGGCCGTAGGCATGCACGGCAACGGGCGCCATCGCGGCGATGCGTCGCATGAGCGGTTCCGGCGTGGGCGCGCCGGCCACGATGACCTTCTGCAGCGAAGAGAGATCAAATTCGTCAAACTCAGGCGTGAGAAACTCCATGGCAAACATGGTCGGTACTTGGCCGAGAATCGTAATCCCTTCGCGTTGGATGAGGTCTAGCGTCGTGATCGGGTGAAAACGGTCGAGCAAATAGAGGGTTGCGCCTGCCATGATCGCGCCCGTGCTGGCCAGCACAATGCCGCTGACATGATTCATGGGCATGTGCTGGATAATGCGATCACTGTGCGAGAAGCCCACACAGCGATTCTGTGCAACGATATTGACATAGATGTTCTTGTGAGAAAGCAGTGCGGGTTTAGGAGAACCGGTCGTGCCCCCGGTAAAAACAATCAGCGCACCGTCGTCTTCCTCCAGCATCTGCATGCGCTCGATCAGCGGCCCATCGGGCAGCGCCGCGCCGTCGCGTACCAGCTGGTCGAAGGGCAGCATGCCGGGAGGGGCGTGCTCACCGATGGCAACGCCATGTTGGACATAGGGCATGTCGGCCAGATAGGGCTGGAGCTGTTCTGCCACGCCCAAGTCGCCGATAATCAACATGGCAACCGATTCGACCAGCTTGCCGTATTCAATCATTTCTCGGGCTGTATAGTTGACGTTGAAGCCGGTTAGGATTGCCCCGATCCGAGAGGCGGCCATGAAAGCAATTATATACTCGGGACGAGGCGGGCAGAAGATACCGATGCGATCGCCCTGGGCGACACCCAGAGCAAGAAAAGACTTGGCTAGTGCATCGGTTTGTGCCTCAACTTCTTGCCAAGTCAGCGAAGTGCCGTTGTAGACCAGAGCCGCCTTGTCGGGGGCGCGACGCACGGTCGCAGCCAAGACATCGCTAAGATGCCGGCGGCCCGGAATGTTTGTAGACATGTCAATTGACCCCATTGTCGGAGAAGATTCATGTGCCCCAAAAAGAAGCGTTGACGATTTCTGTTTCTATCTCGAAAGATTTCCGTCATGCGATTTCAAGGAATCATAACGCGCAAATGGTCAAAATGCCAAGTATATCGACTAGCCCGTCGATGCGCGGACACACAGAGATACGCTCGCGCATCGAGTCCGCGGGCGACATGCGGTTCATGCCGCTTGCCGCCCTCAACTTCACAGCGTCATGACGACTTCCAGTAGCGCGGGTAATCGTTTACGAGCAGGTACAGTGGCTCTTCATCCTCTTCAATGTCGGGGAAACGACCAATTGGCTCCAGGAAGCAATTGTCGGTATTGTCATCGTTAACGGTCGACACCTCACCGACCAGCACTCGTTCGCCTTCCGCCCAAAAAGCATGGTATTGATAGGGTTTAAGCGTGATGCTCTCGCCAGGCTTCAGCACCACTTTGGCGCCCGCGGGCACCGTCCGCTGAATGCCGTCCAGCGCAATGACCACATTGGTATCGGCCAGTTTTTCGGCCTCGTTGGCGTTGTACAGTTCCAGCACCAGGTCGCCACCGCCGCGGTTGATGATGTCCTCGGTCTTTAGCCAGTGAAAGTGCATGGGCGTAACCTGCTGGGGTTCGCAGATCAGCAGCTTTTCAGCATAGAGCTTGCCCCGACCATTCTTCAGATCTTCGACCCGCCCGTTGCGGATGGTGAAGAGGAAGAGTCCAAAGTTGGCATAATCGCCCTGGCCAAAATCGGTGATGTCCCAGCCAAGTTGGCTGGCGACGATTTCGCTCACCTCAGGCCCTTTGTTTGTCCAGTCCGCCGGTGACCAATCGGCAAAAGGGGGCAGGTGGAAGCGATGCGCCCGAATAAAGGCATCTGCATCGCGAATAATTTGGTTGACTTCAGAGCGTTTCATACGAATTCTCCAGTTCGTTTCTGCAATGTGCGTGGTTGGTGATGAATCAATCTGGGCGACATCTGTCCGACAAGCCCTTATGGTCACATCATTTTGACTCTGTACAATCTGGCTGGTTTTTACCCTGGAAGACTGTAAGGAGTCAAAATGACATCTCTATTAGTGGCAAACCTGGGGCAACGCGGGTGATCGTAGTCGATTCAAGCAGGCATTGCGGCCGCCGTATACATTGGGTATAATGGAAACACCTCATATCAACGCCCCGCTCGATGAGCAACAGCGAGATGCCGACTAAGATACCGATTCGGATTTTATCCGTTGGTCGCCATATAAAAACGGCGGATCAATTACATATCGACAGCGGAGGCCAGGGCTACGCAGAGTTGCGTGACCAGATCCTGAATGGCGACGGCGATGTCGCCTACCATTTTGAGTTCGAGGCTGTCTCCAATCAGAAAGCTGCGCTGGCGCAACTGCGTAACGATCCCCCCCACATCGTTTTGGTTGAAATCGATGCCAAGCCCAACAGTCGAAGCCGCTTCTGCGAAATGATCCGCTACCGGCTGCCGTCGGTCGCCATCGTGGCGGTCGGCAAGCACGTTCCCCAGAGCGATTTTGCGTTTGACGACTTTCTGTCCATCCCGCTGGATGAACGGGAGGCACAGCGTCTCTTTTACAAGATTTTTGACGCCTTCAGAGGATATCAGCTTGCGCGAGGAGAAATTCTACTCAACACGGCAAAACGGACCGTTACGTCACCGAACGGCCGCTATCGCATGACGCCAAAGCAATGCATGTTACTCCAATTGCTGATGATGCGCATGGGCGAAGTGGTCGACCGGCAAGAGATCATGCGCAAGGTGTGGAATACGTCCTTTATGGAGGATACCCGAACGTTGGACGTTCACATTCGCTGGCTACGCGAGCGAATCGAAGCCAATCCTTCCACCCCTCAACATTTGATCACGATCCGCGGTGTCGGCTACCGCTTCGAGCTGCCGACGTAGGCCGCTTTCCTCTCACCTGTTCGTTCGCCTCGTTTCCCAAGGCTAAAGCCCTGGCACACGAGGTCTATCCGACCTTACGGCGTACATCAACCACATTCTGAAGACGGTCAATCTTGGTCAGAATCCAGGTCAATTGCCGGATGTCATCGATTTCCAAGGTGGCATTGATGACGGCCAGATTGTTCTTCTGACCGGTCAATGCTTCAACGCTCAACATGTTAATCTTTGCGTCGGCCACAAGGCTGGCCACATCACGCACGAGGCCGGCACGGTCATAGGCGCTGACCTGTATCTTCACTGGGAATGTCCGCTCATGCTGGGTCTTCCATTGCACATCGATCAGCTTTGCTTCTCGACCGTTACGATATGTATCGCGAATATTCGGACAGCTCTTGCGATGCACCGTAATCCCGCGCCCCTGCGTGACGTAGCCGATAATCTGATCGCCGGGCACGGGGTTACAGCAGCGTCCCAGATGCGTTAGCAGGCCATCCACGCCTTGCACCTCAAAGCTGCCCGTTGCGACCTGGCGTTTGCCGGAATCCTTGCGTTCCAGCCCCTTGCGAAATTCTTCTTGCTCGTGCTCGCGCCGTTCGTTTTCTAGCAGCCGTTGCGCAATCTGCTGTGTGTTTACTTCGCCATACCCGATTGCGGCCAGGAAATCGTCCAGCTTCTCATACTTGAAGAGTTTCATGACGGATTCATAGCTCTCGGTAACGGAGAGGCGCTTCATCTCCTTATCGAGCATCTGCCGACCGCGGCTGATATTCTCGCCCCGGTCCTGCTTGCGCAGCCACGCGCGAATCTTGCTGCGGGCGCGCTGTGTTGCAATGTATTCCAGGTTTGGGTTCAGCCAATCCCGGCTCGGACCGCCGCGGCTGGACGCAACAATGTTGACCTGGTCTCCATTCCGCAATTTATAGTCCAACCCTACAATTGAGCCATTGACCATGACGCTGCGGCAGCGATGGCCCAGTTCGGTATGGATGGCATAGGCCAAATCAATCGGCGTAGCGCCCGACGGCAAGTCAACGACGTCGCCTTTTGGCGTAAAGACATAGACGCGATCATTGAAAACGTCCGACATCATGCCGTCCATAAAGGTATCGGCATCGGTCACGTCGTGGCGCCAATCCATCAATTGGCGCAGCCAGTTGATCTTCTGCTGGAACCCTTCGTTAAACGCGCGCCCTTCCTTGTAGCTCCAGTGCGCGGCAATACCAAGTTCCGCCACCTCGTGCATTTCGTGAGTACGAATCTGCACTTCCATGGGGGTGCCACTGTTGGGGCTGAGCACGGCAGTGTGCAGGCTGCGATACATGTTGTCTTTGGGATTGGCGATGTAATCATCAAATTCGCCGGGAATCGGACGCCACATGGTATGGATAATGCCCAGAGCGGCGTAGCACTGCGCCTCTGTATCCACAATGATCCGAAAGCCGTGTACGTCATAAATGTGCCGAAACTCTACATCTTTTCGCTGCATCTTCTTCCAAATGCTGTAGATGTGTTTCGGCCGGCCGGTCACTTGGGCACGGATACCGTTGTCACGTAACGCACGGGCAATTTGTTCTTCGGTTCGGCGCACCCAAAGCTCTCGTTCATTCCGTTTCTGCTTGGTGGCCGTAGCCAATTCCCGATACGCTTCGGGCTGTACCCAGCGGAAGCTGAGATCCTCCAGTTCCCACTTCATTTGCCAGATACCGAGGCGATTGGCTAATGGCGCAAAGATGTCCAGCGTCTCGCGGGCAATACGACGGCGCTTATGCGGGGGCTGACCGTCGAGCGTGCGCATGTTGTGGAGGCGGTCAGCAAGCTTGATGATCACGACACGGATATCTTCGACCATGGCCAAAAACATTTTACGCAGGGATTCCGCTTTGGCATCGCTGACGCTGCGCCGCTCACCGCTGCTCTTGGTCGTGCTCGCCTTGCTCAATTCGTTGATGCGCTTCAGCTTGGTCACGCCATTCACCAGTTCGGCCACTGCAGGGCCAAAGTGCTCACGGATGTACTCGATCGTGAACTCGGTGTCTTCGGCCACATCGTGCAGCAGGCCTGCCGCCAATGTGTCCACATCCAGATTCATCTCGGCCAGGATCGTTGCCACTGCGATCGGATGGGCCATATACGACTCGCCGGTCTTGCGTTTCTGCTCACGATGCGCATAGCTGCCGACCAGATAGGCCTTGAGCACCTGGATGCGACCCTCGTCGGTGAAATGGCGCGGCAAGTGATCCATGAAGTACTCCAGCGCCTGGATTTCATCTTGAGCCGGAGTGATCCGGATGGCGTCTTTGCCGTCTGCGGTTGGAAGAGAAGGAAAGAGGTATTGGGCAAATTCCGCCATGACGTGCGGGGGTGGCGGCTGCGTTAGATCAGTCAGCGAATCGTCACTTTGGGTGGCATCAGGTAGATTGACGGGGTCGTCCGATTCGGTCTCGGTACGTTCCGTCTTACGGGCGTCATCTTCTGCATCCGGCTGGCTTGAGGCGCCATTCAACTGCGGCAAGTCTTCTTCAGTCGACGAGCCATTCCGGCGCCTACTGCCGCTAAGATGCTCAGCATCATGCTCGCTGTCGTCCTGATGTTCATTACCGCTTTCAAATTCATTATTTTTGTCTTTTCGGGTCATTTCATCCCCCGGCGAAGAGTCTGCTTCGGTTTCGTCAGGCTGTTTAACCACGCGTGGGAGCATAACAACCGAAGCAGAACGAATTCTCCCCATTATAGTCTTTTCACAGAGGGCTGGCAACGAAGAAAAAAGGTGTTCAATACTGCATGTTTCCCAATGGCAGCGTGCGCATGAGCCGCACAGAGCAGATCATGCGGTCTAGCGAGGCGACCCATTATTTCAGGAAGGCGCTAATCATCGGGCTGGCTTGTGATGAGGAGTCTTCTTCCAGATCAAGCCACTGAATTGCCGGCATGCGCCGAAACCAGGTGATCTGGTGCCTGACGAAGCGATGCGTCTCGGTTTGGATGCGGCGAATGGCCTCGGGCAGAGTGCAGTCGCCCGCCAGATAAGCGAGGATCTCGCGATAGCCAAGGCTGGTCATCGCAGGCAGGGTTGGCGCATAGCCGGCAGCCAGGAGCCGCTGGGTTTCTTCGACCAGGCCGGCGTCAATCATTTGCTCAACCCGTCTATCGATGCGGGCGTAGAGGGCAGGGCGCGGTCGGGTCAGGCCGAGCTGCAAAATGCGATAGGGCGGCGGATCTGCGCCTTCCAATTCCACCTTCGGCGTGCCGGTGACCAGGAAGATCTCCAGCGCGCGCAGGACCCGCCGGGGGTTCTTGCCGTCGATCACGGCAGCCGTGGCCGGGTCCAATGCCTGCAGTCGTTGGAAGAGTTTGCCCACGCCGTGCTCAGCCAGATCTGCCTCCAGTTCGGCTCGCAGCGCTGGGTCTGGCGGAACATTGGGGATGCGCAGTCCCTCTACCACGGCGCGCAGATAGAGTGCGGTCCCGCCGACCAAGAAGGGCGTGCGCCCCTGTCGATGCAACGCATCAATAATCGCATAGGCCTTGGCCTGAAACTCGGCCACCGAGAGCGTTTCATCTGGATTACGAATATCAATAAGATGATGGGGAACACGCGCGCGCGCTGCCGGCGTCGCCTTGGCCGTACCGACATCCATCATGCGATAGATCTGGCGACTGTCAGCACTGATCACCTCGCCATCAAAGCGCTCGCAGAGTTGCAGACTCAACTCTGTCTTGCCAACAGCAGTTGGGCCGGTCAAGACGACCAGTGGCGGCAACGAATTTCCAACGTTCAAGTGACGCAACCCGTCAAGAAAGTGTTCAGGAGTCCCCCCAGCTCTAGCCAGTTACTGCACCGCGGACGTGATCGACCTGCACTAGACGTCCTGCGCTATCCATCTGCACAGCTATCACATCAATGCGCCATGGGCCGTTCCAGCCCTCGCTCTGAACATAGTAGGTCGCGACCTCACGCAGCTTGGCGGCCTTGCGTGGCGTAATCGACTGCTGGGCGGTGCCGAAGCGCGTCCCGCGCCGGGTGCGCACTTCGACCAGCACGAGCCAGGGTTGGGAGATCCCGCCGGCGCTAAAATCGGGCGCAACTTCTTGGGCAACAATGTCGATTTCGCCCACGGCACAGCGCCAATTGCGCGTCAGGATCATATAGCCGGCTTGCTCCAGCGTCTGTGCAGCCAGCGCCTCGCCCGCTGCCCCTAGTTGCTGACGACGGTGTGCCATGATCTAGACCGCCTCCGCGCCATCGGCCCGACCGTCGAAGAGCGAAGGCCGGCGAGCAATTGGCGCAAAAGAATGGCGATGCTCAACACAGGGTCCATGCGCAGCCAGGGCGGCCAAATGCGTCGCTGCACCGTAGCCCTTGTGGCGGGCGAAGCCATAGGCGGGGTACTCTGTATCCAATGCAATCAGCGCTGTATCGCGGTCGACTTTGGCCAAGATTGACGCGGCGGCTACTGCCACAATCCGTTGATCAGCCTTGCTCATACTCTCTTGACTGATATTGAGTCGGGGCAGCTTCACCCAATCGATCAACAGGTAGTCGGGTAGCACGGTCAAGGCCTCAACCGCCCGCTGCATCGCCAGACGCGTTGCCGGGGCAATGCCCATGGCATCAATCTCGCCGGCGCTTGTACGCCCCACCCCCCAAGCCAATGCTGCGGCACGCACCTCAGCTGCCAACGTCGTACGTCGAGCCGGGGAGAGTTGCTTGCTGTCACGCACCTCGCACCAGACGCCCAGAGGGAGTGTATTGCGGGGCACCACAACCGCCGCAGCCACGACCGGTCCGGCCAGTGCGCCGCGGCCCGCCTCATCAATGCCCGCAACATAGCGGTAGCCTGCCGCCCAGAGGCGCTGTTCATGCTCTAGTGTAGGCGTTGGCGATGACGACTTGCGCTTCATGGCGCATACGATAGCACACGCTCATGGCCATGCCAAGCGCATATGACCAACTACTTACAATGCGCGCAACGCCGAGATGACAGATCGCCGGGTCCTGGCTAGAATTGTGCATCGGGTAAGGAGTTTAAGGAGAGACCTTCAGACCTATGAATGATTTGTGCATCACGCCTGCCACACCGGACGATTGGCCCGCCATCGACGCGATCTATCGCGAAGGCATCCGTACAGGCCAGGCGACCTTTCAAACCGAGGCCGAAGTGCCCGACGGACCAAGTTGGTTTGCTGCCAAGGTACCGGACATGGTCTTCGTCGCACGAGCGCCTGGCGACGTGCTGGGCTGGATCGCGCTTTCGCCGATATCGAGTCGCTGCGTCTACGCGGGCGTTGCGGAGATATCGGTCTATGTGAAGAGCATGGCCTGGCGGCACGGCATAGGCCACGCGCTTATGCGCCACATGATCGACGCGTCGGAAGCAGCCGGCATTTGGACCCTCCAGGCGGGCATTTTTCCCGAAAATCGGGCCAGCATACGTCTCCACGAAAAGGTCGGCTTCCGCGTGGTGGGCCGTCGGGAAAAAATCGGTAAAATGAATGGCGTCTGGCGCGATGTCATCCTTATGGAACGCCGCTCCGACAGGATCAAATAGCCTGCGGTTCTATGGCGCATTTTCGGAGCGGCCGGATTCAGTGGTGGGTCTGTCCCAGACTTTTGTGACCAGAGGTAAATCGGCTGAAATCGGTTCAAATCGGCGCTGCCAGACTTCCGGAAAATCTCGTGCCCACAATGGCAATGTCTCAAAGCGCTGAATCTCGCGAAAAATCTGGGACGCACCCTTCAGTGGTCGCTTCGTTGACGGATGAAAGCCGGAATGATACACTGCCTCCAGCAAACGGGCTCTGTGGACCGATCACCTCAAGCGTGCATCGGTCTCGTTATCCAGGGGATTCTCCATGAGCGAAGTTCAGCGGATTTGCCCACAGTGCGGCGGCAGTAGCGGTTTACAGATGGCCCACTGCCCTCATTGCGGTTTTGATATGCAGGCCGGTGTGCCCATGCGCCAGGACAGCTCTTTGCCCGCTGCTTTGACCAAAGCAGCGCTGCCGGTACTCGCAGGCGCCGCAAGTCTGGCGGTCCGCGCCGGCTGGAAGCTGCTCCAGAGTCGCATGACGGAAGCCGCGGCCCAGCAAGCAGCAAGCCAGGTCATCAGACGTCCAACGTCAGAGCCGGTCCGGCGTGACGATCTCCCTGTTATCCGCGCCAAGCGGACCGTACGCATCCGTTCCACGTGGGCAGTAGGCGATGCCAACGGTAATTGGCGCCAGGGCGCGTCGGAACATGTAATCGAATTTGACGACTGATCGATTACGGATCATAGTCCCCTGCACAAAAAGGGCCGGTGAGAATGATTCTCACCGGCCCTTTATATTATCGGTCTTTGATTCGACTCGCGTTGCTGCTGACTGACTGCTCGGTGCAATTAAAGCCGGTCTGGACGCTTAGACAGCGTTAGATCAACCGTGAGTTCTTCGCCGTTACGGAGCATGGTCAGCAGGATCTTATCGCCGGGGCTCGTGTTGCCGCTCAAATAATACAGAACATCGTCAAACTTGGACACCGGTTCGCCGTTGATTGCGATGATGAGGTCGCCGCCTGCCCGTGGCGGACAGATTTCCGGATAATCCGTATCAACATCTTGCCGTCCGGCGCGCAGGCCGGCGCGCGCAGCGGGCGTATTGCGTAACACGTCAACAACAATCGCGCCGCGTACAGATTTATCAAGCCCCTGTTCTGCCGAACAGATCGGATTGAAGGTCAAACCGCTGATGCCCATGTACGCATGCTCATATTTGCCATCGGCAATTAGCGATGGAACGACCCGGCTGACAATGTTGACGGGGATGGCAAACCCCACGCCACTATTGGCTCGTTCCTCGGAACGGATTTGGGCATTGACGCCAATCAACTCGCCCCGTTCATTGAGCAGCGGACCGCCGGAATTGCCGGGGTTGATCGCCGCGTCCGTTTGGATCGAGCCGGGAATGTTGAAGCTGGCACGGGCTGGGATAGAACGCCCCATGGCGCTCACAATGCCGCTGGTCAATGAGCCTTCCAGGCCAAAAGGGTTGCCGATGGCCACAACGCGCATGCCGACATAGACGTCATCCATGTTGCCGGCGCGGATCGGCGTTAGCGCATAGCCATCAGGATCAATCTTGATGACGGCGAGGTCGCTATCTACGTTGGTGCCAACTAATTCAGCAACTGCCGCCGTGCCGTCGGCAAAGGTTACCTGAATCAAGTCGGCATCGGCCACCACGTGATTGTTTGTGACGATGTGGCCCTCCATATCCCAGACGAAGCCCGAACCGCTGCTCATCACAAAGAACTCGTTCGGATCGATGCCCTCAGGTATCTGATCGGTGGGAAAGGAACTATGCGGATTAGCGAGAATGGCGATATTGACCACCGACGGATTGACCTGTTCGTAGACATTGGCCAGCACCGCGCTTTCGTAGTCGATGCCTTCTTCCGGCGGCGCGACGATAATCGGGGCAGGCGGCGGCGCCAACGCCGGCTGATTGACGGTCATTGTTGACGAAGGCGCGGGCTGCTGTGTCCGCACACGCGTGTCTATGATCAACGCGCCGCCTGCAGCAGCCAGCATGCAGCCGAACAAAAAAAGTGCCAGAATGGCCCCGCCCACCAATAGGAGCGCTCGGTTTGACCTGCGGTTTGATGACGTCTGGCGCTTTTGATCAGTTGTCATGATACGCTTGTTCCTTGTACCGGACTTCTACCGGCTTCGCCGCACGCACGGGCTAATTGATTATAAATTCCGGTACTGGCCAGGACAGTGGGAATGCTTGCACTTTCTCCGCAGCTTAGCCAATATGATACAATCTCATCGTTACGCTGCGCCAGCGCTCCCAGCTCGAGGACGCTTTTCAAGCTGGAGGTTCGTCCTAGAGACTCAGGACTTGACAGCGCAGCAACGCGTATTGGCATTACAGGACAAGTCGTTTGCATCAATTCTGACCGGGTCGCTCGGCTGAACCGAGTTTGTACGAGTCACGCGCATGAATCGTCGCCAACTGGCATTTGTAATTCTTGTGAATGCTGCCATCAGTTTGCTCATTGCACTGGGCGTCGTCTGGCTGGCCGAAATGCGACGTCCTGATCCGACTGAGTTGGCCGCATTTGTCCCCGCCAATGGGGCGGCTGTTCTGGCGGCAACACCAACAGAATCTAATCTGGCTGTCTTGCCTACGCCCGTCCGGGCAACACCGGAAAGCATCGACAGCGCGGCCAGCGGCGGGAACGACGGCGGTGCCGGCGACGCTGGCGGTAGCAGCGGAGTCGGCGAGCAAGTCGTGCATATCGTTGCAGTAGGCGAAAGCTTGGGCAGCATTGCCGCCCAGTATGGCATCAACATTGACACCATCGTCCAGGCCAACAGCCTGGCCAATCCCGATTTTGTCTTCTCTGGCCAGCGATTGATCATCCCGGCCAGTGGCGCCGGCAGCAGCAACACAGCAGTCAGTACCGACGCTGGGCCCGTCCTCGGCGTGGAGATTCTGGACATTGAGTCGGCGGGCGATCTGACCCAGGAAGCCGTGTTAATCGCCAATGAAAGCAATAGTCCCTTTAACCTGAACGGCTGGCAGTTAAGCAAAGGAAGTGGACCAACCTACACGTTTGGCAATGTTCAGCTCTTCCCTGGCAGCAGTATCCGTCTCTATAGCACGGCCGGCACGGACAACAGTATTGCCCTTTACTGGGGGCAAACCGATGGCGTCTGGACGCCCGGAAGCGTTGCCGAGCTACGCAATGCCGACGACCTTACAATCGACACCTACGAAATAGCTCAATAGTAGGCGTGTACGCATGACGCGCTAGTCCATGCGTCGCACGTTTCGCAGTGAATGGAGTCATGATGAGCGATTCAGAGTTTTCCACAGAAAGTGGCGGCGGCAAATCCGGCAATAGCGGATCGAATAAAAAACGACGTCGCAACCGTCGCCGCTCGGTAAAGCGCCGGAAGGGCAGCAGTGCGCCCAGCGAACAGGCGGATAAGAAGCAAAGTGAAAAACAACGCGTCAACGAGCGCGCGCGCAGTCAACGCCGCCGCCGCCGCAATCGTTCCTCTAAGCGCAGCACACCCAAGCAGGACGAGAGCCAGACCACGTTGAAGATCGACTACGTCGCCCCCGAGTCAGTTTTTATCTACACCCACGTTTCACGCATGGATCTACGCGATAGCGGCTACGAGTACAGACCCGATCACTTTTCTCACTCGGCGCGTCAGCTGGAGGATTTCCGCATCGATATCTCGTCTATTCTCGGCACGATCCTCGACGTAGAGGAGGGATCCAGAGGTTTCCTCAAAGAGTTTGAATGGGACGACGATTTGGATGAAGAGACCGTCTTTGAAAGGCCTGAAGAGGCAGGTACGGACCAGCCAGGCGACGAGGAAACGTACACACCGGGCGGCGCTGACGACCAAGTCCAACAATAATTGACATACGGCCCAATAGCGCCCAAGCAGTGACGGAGAAGACTAGTGATCCCAGTCGTACGAATTGAAGAACTCAGTGAGTATATTGGCCAAGAAGTCACGCTCCAAGGCTGGCTTTATCGACGCACGGGCAAGGGCAAGCTTCAGTTCTTGCAGGTACGCGACGGAACAGGCATCTGCCAAGCCGTTGTCTTCAAGGGGAATGTCAGCGAAGAAGACTTCGCAGCCGGGAAGACGCTGACGCAAGAAAGCAGCATCGCGCGTCACCGGCCTGGTCAAGGCCGAAGTGCGCGCGCCGGGCGTACCTGGCGGCTACGAGCTAGACGTTCACAGCCTGGACGTGGTACAGATTGCCGACGAGTACCCGATTTCGCCCAAAGAACACGGCGTCGAATTTCTTATGAGCAATCGCCACCTCTGGCTGCGCTCATCGCGTCAGTGGGCCGCCATGCGCGTGCGTGGCGTCATCATCCAGGCGATTCGCGAGTGGCTTGACGACAACGGCTACCTCAATGTGGATACGCCGATCATCACACCGGCCGCGGCCGAAGGCACGACCACTCTGTTTGAGATCGACTATCACGGCGAACCGGCCTACCTAGCCCAAACCGGCCAGCTCTACAATGAAGCCAATATCTTTGCCTTTGGCAAAGTCTACTGCTTTGGCCCTACTTTCCGCGCCGAAAAGAGCAAGACGCGCCGTCATCTTCAGGAATTCTGGATGGTGGAACCGGAAATTGCTTTCTGCAACCTCGAACAGCTCATGGAGATTGAAGAGCAATTCGTTTCCCACATTGTTCAGCGCTGCCTGCGTGACTGCAAGGCGGAATTGGCGGTGCTGGAACGCGACACGACTCAACTTGAGAAAGTCACACCTTCCTTCCCGCGTATTCACTACGACGAAGCCGTCGCGATGCTCAATGCAGCCGCGGCCAAAGGCGAACTTGTCCCAGGCTATGAGGATCCGGTACCGTCGATTGAGTGGGGCGATGACTTCGGCAGTCCGCATGAGACATACCTGGCGGCCCAGTTTGATAAGCCCGTCTTTGTCCACCACTACCCCACCCAGGTCAAGGCCTTCTATATGGAGCCCGAACCAGGACGGGGTGAGGTCTGCCGAAGCGTTGACCTGCTGGCACCTGAAGGCTACGGCGAGATCACGGGCGGTAGCGAACGCATGAGTGATCCGGAAAAGCTATTGGCCGCGATCGAACACCACGATCTGCCCCAGGATGTCTATGACTGGTATCTCGACCTTCGTCGGTACGGTTCCGTCGTTCATAGCGGCTTTGGCCTGGGCGTGGAGCGCACCGTGGCCTGGATCTGCGGCCTGGAACACGTCCGTGAGACGATTGCCTTCCCGCGCACCCTGGGCAACATGCGCCCGTAAGGTTTCCGGTGCTGCGCCTCCTGCATAATTGCAGGCCGCCGGCTGGCCACCCCACCCATGATCTTTCTCTTCATTGCCCTGCTCGCCGCCGCGTTGACCTTCGGGACGACGCCGGCGGCTGGGCGCTTGGGGGTGCGCTTGGGTCTGGTCGATCGGCCGGGCGGACGGCGCCAGCACGCTGGCGTTATCCCGCGCACGGGCGGGCTGGCCCTCTTCGCCGGCTTCTTCATCACTGTATTGGCCACCATCCTGCTCCCTGCGCTCTTCCCCGACGGCGTGGGGGTCCTATTTCCGCCTCGCAACGATCCCAACGAAACGCGTCGCTTGGCCGCTCTCTTGCTGGGCGCGCTCTTCTGCGTCGTCATGGGTTTTCTAGATGACAAGTATGAATTTGGCAGCGGGCCCCAATACCTCATCCAATTTACCGCCGGCTGCATCGCCGCCGCCGGCCTGATCTTCATCAAGCACGTCAACAATCCCATTGGGGAAGGGCTCATCGGCGGCGTCGATGGCCTGCCCTGGTGGCTGGTCTGGCCGATCACAGTCTTCTGGTTCATGGGCATGATGAACACGGTAAACTGGCTGGACGGTCTTAGTGGTCTGGTGGTTGGGGTGAGCGCGATCTTCAGCGCCGTGCTGGCGATGCATATGATTTTTGACGCCACGCCGCCGCAGCTGAGCGTTGCCCTGTTGCCCATGGCGCTGCTGGGGGCCACACTGGGCTTCCTCCCTTTCAACTTTGCACCGGCGCGCATCTTCATGGGCAGTAACGGCAGCTATTTTCTTGGCTTTGTGATTGCCGCCCTGGGGATTGTCGGCGGCGCCCGTTTGGCAACGGTCATGTTCATCATCGGTCTGCCCGCGCTTGACGTGGCATGGCTGATCATCCAACGACGACGGCGGGGCGTCCCAGCAGGCACAGGTGGCCGCGACCAT
The DNA here is from genome assembly GCA_963749845.1 of uncultured Chloroflexia bacterium. Classification (GTDB taxonomy): domain Bacteria; phylum Chloroflexota; class Anaerolineae; order Caldilineales; family Caldilineaceae; genus JAGRCP01. The sequence goes on from CAVVOJ010000001.1 coordinate 1,001,845, forward strand.
CTCCACTTCCGCCTCCTGGATCGGGGAATAAGCGAGCGCAGCATCGTCCTTGGCTACTGGGCCTTCTGCGCGATCTTCGGTCTGTTGACGCTGGTCCTCGACGGTCGCATCTACAAAGTCGCCGGCCTGACCGGTCTTTTACTCGTCGTCCTGGCCCTCCTCATTTGGGCCGGCCGTCCGATTCCCGAAATTGACAATTGATCATTGTCGATCGACAATGATCAATTGTCAATTCTCCGCCTGCACAGCTAGGCAACAGGTGAACTATGCGAATTCTTGCCGTTGAAACCAGTTGTGATGAAACCGCAGCTGCCGTCGTCCAGGATGGTCGCCACGTAGCCAGCAATGTCATCGCAACCCAGATCGAGCTGCATCGCCGCTTCGGTGGCGTCTTCCCCGAACTAGCCAGTCGCCAACACGTGCTGTCGATCCAGTCCGTGGTCGAACAGGCGCTGGCCGAAGCGGGCATTGCACAAATCGATAAACTGGATGCCATCGCGGTGACCCATGGCCCTGGGTTGGCCGGCAGTCTGCTTGTTGGCGTCAACGCGGCCAAAGGGCTCAGCTTCACCAGTGGGCTGCCCCTGCTGGCGGTGAATCACCTGGAAGGTCACATCTACAGCAACTGGCTCCACGCGGGTCCCGATCACCCGTCGGGCGCCGAGGACCGCTTTCCAGCCCTCATCTTGATCGTTTCCGGCGGCCACACGGAGTTGGTGCTCATGACAGGGCACGGGCGCTATCGCCGTCTGGGCGGCACGCTCGACGATGCCGCGGGCGAGGCATTTGACAAGGTCGCGCGCCTGCTGAATCTGGGCTTTCCCGGCGGCCCGGCGATCCAACGGGCCGCGGCGGAAGGCGACGCGCTGCGCTACAGCCTGCCGCGTCCACTGCTGCATAACCGGGACCACCGTTTTGACTTTAGCTTTTCGGGGCTCAAGACAGCCGTTCTCAACCTGACCCGTTCGCTGGGCGCGCCGGATACGCCGCTGAACGACGCAACTAGAGCCGATGTCGCGGCGTCATTTCAGTTGGCGGTAGTCGATGTCCTGATCGAGAAGTCCGCTGACGCAGCCGAGTCGCTTGGGGTAGCGCAAGTCTGCATCTGCGGGGGGGTGAGTGCGAATCGGCCGCTGCGCACCGCGGCTATGGCCCGTTTCGAGCAGTTGGGTTTGCCCCTACACATTCCGCCTCTGGCCTACTGCACAGACAACGCAGCCATGATCGGCGCCGCGGCCTACTTCCGCAACCAGGCCTACCCCGCCATCACCGCTGATCTCAGCCTCGACGTGTATGCCAACTTGCCTCTATCTGAAGAGGCCTAGGGAAACGCCCGCGCATGGGACACAGGCTGCGCGCATCACGACGGGGTAGGTGATGCCGGTGAGGCTACGCCGCCGTCGTTTTGGGGCGCGCCCGCTTCGACTTGGACTGCGTTGCCATCCGCCGGCACTGAGCGCTCTTCCTGAAGTTCGTCACCGTGAACCACGCGGCGATAGGTAATCTCTTCCTGGGGCAATTTCGTGGGGTCGGGGCCAAAGAAGGGCTGATAGTCGAGAAGTTTGGCGTGAACATAGCCGCCCAGCACGCGCAGGCTGGCCAAGATCGGCGCGGCAAGCAAGGCGCCCAAAATCCCCGCCACGTTGAGTCCCACTGCCACGCCGATGATTACCACAATGGGATGGAGATTGACGCTGGAGCCGATGATGCGCGGGACCAGAATGTTGTTCTCCAGCTGCTGGATCACGAAGTAGATCGCCACAATGATCAGCGCAAAACCAAAGTTATTGATGCCCGCAGCATCCATGACCGGGCTGCCGTAGATCAAAGCGATGATCACCGACGGAATCATGGCCAGAATCGGGCCAATATTCGGAATTACTTCGAGCAGACCGGCCAAAATGCCCAAGATCAGCGCGCCCGGCATCTGCAGCAGGGCGAGTACGCCCCACGTCAGAAAACCGACCGTGATGCTAAGCAAGAGCTGCCCACGGAAAAAAGAAGACCAAACATAGCCCATGCGCCGCAGGACGTCCATCGATTCGGACTGGTAGGAGGTCGGGAACAGGCTCTCAACGTAACGACGAATGGTGGGTGCGTCCTTGGTCATGTAGAGACTCAAGAAAAAGGCGACGACCACAGTGATGAGAATGCTGAACAAGCCCCCGACAACATTGTAGCTAATGACGGCCGTACTGCTAACGAGATTCGTCGTGGTACCGATCACCTGCTGGACGTAGGTCAGGATGTCGGCCAATGAAGGGATAAAATCGAACTCGACTGCGTTGTTCTGGATCTGATCGATGGTGGTTCCGACAGGTAACTCGAAGCCGATGATCGTGACTCTGTCGGGCAGACCATAGATGGTCTCGTTAAAGCGTACCAGCAGCGTACGCGCCGTATTCTGAACGTCAAAACTGGCCAGCGCGCTGAGTTGGCGGGCAATCGACGGTGCGAAGAGCGCTGGCAAAAGGCTGAGGCCGAAAATCAATAGCATGTAGAGCGCGAGTGTGCTGACGCCGCGAGGAATACGCAGGCGCTCGGCGAAATCGACAATCGGGCTGAGAAGATAGGCGATGATAGCGCTGACGATGAGGAGCGGCAGGACATCCCGACTGAGCCAGAGACCGATCAGGATCAAGATTAACAGGATCACCAAGACGGTGCGCTTGGTCGAGGCGTCCCAAGGTTCCGAGGCGGTCACCGGCACGGGCGTCGACGGGGAAGCGTCAGCATCCGTTGCTGCATTTACCTGTTCAGTGATTACCTTTTCAATGATTGGCTCTTGAGTGATTGACTCTTGAGTCACACTCACCGGCAAATCCGGAGTATCCGTCATGCAATGCTCTCTGGTGATTTCGACACCGTTTCGACCGTCGTTCTAGGAATACAACCCCTCAGTGCCAAGACGGTCGCGCGTAATCTTTTACCGCACAATCCCGACCAAGTCAATCAAGAATCCGCTTTCGTAGGCATGGTGAAGGGAAGCCAAACCGACCGCTTATTGACGTAGAGGTGGTGGATGGGCGGCAGGTTGATCGGGCAAAATTCATGTGCGCTACACCGCCTTTCAGCGGGCTCAGGACCTCGCAGATTCCGCTGCGGAGATCGTTAGCGGTGAGTTAACCGCAGACCGTACGGAAGATCCGCAGGTAGTTTTCACCCAGGATTTTACGGATAACGGCTTCGTTGTGCCCCTTGGTTTGCAGACTCTTCGTGATCAGTGGATAGCGTGTTGCATCGGCCAGATCCGGGGGCGGTACGCAGCCGTCAAAATCGGAGCCGATCGCCACATGGTCAGGCCCGATCAGCTTGAGCATATACTCAATGTGGGCGATAACGTCGTCAAGCCGCGCCGCGCCGGGCGCAGCCAGGAAGGCATCGACAAAGGTGACACCGACGACGCCGCCTCGGGCAGCGATCGCCTTCAACTGGTCATCGGTCAAGTTGCGGGGATGATCCCACAGCGCGCGAGCGTTGCTGTGGCTGGCGATGATGGGGTGCTTGCTCAAGTCAAGCACGTCGGTCAATCCCGCAGGTGCGAGGTGGCTAACGTCGAGCATGATGCCCAGGCGATTGCATTCCGCCACCACCTGAACGCCGAATTCGGTGAGGCCGCCGTTTGTGCGGCTCTCAGCCACGCCATCGCAGGCGGCGTTTCGATAATTCCACGCCAGGCCCAGATTGCGAATGCCCAGCCGGTAATATTGGCGCAGCAAACCAATGCTGGCGTCAAGCGCTTCCGCGCCTTCCAACCCCAATATGCCGGCGATGCGGCCCGTCGCCTTGGCGCGCAGAATATCCTCCGCACACCGGGCAATCAGGAAACGGTCGGGCAGTTGCTCAGCCAGGAGGTGGAGCTGATCCAACCGCGCCATGGCATGGGTCGCCGCGCCGTGACGCTGAAAAGGCACCGGCACGTAGCAGGCAAAGAATTGAGCGTCAACGCCGCCCTCGCGGAGACGGGGCAGATCGAGATGATCGCGATCCGCGCGGTCGCCCAGCCAGCGTCCGTCCTGCAGCTGTTGGCCGATAGAATCACAATGTCCGTCAATCACCAACGCTTTCCCATGCAGTGAATTGTTCATCAAACCTATGCTTCCTTGTCTATGACGATCAATCGCAGGCGACTATCGTCGATTCTGCTTGCTAAGCATTTTTTGCGAGACCGTCAACGCCAGCCCCTCACGCTCGATAAACTGGCCAAAAATGCGATAGAAGCGCTGCCGATCCGGATAACTGATCACGGCCAGCGCGTCGGCTGTTTCGATGGCATACGGATAGCCGGCCCCCACGACACATTCCGCGCGCACGAGATTTACGACATCCTCAGCCTGCCCGGACTCCAGCAGCCAGCGCGGGATTTCCAGGCGAGCAGGGGGACGATGCTGGTTGAGTCGAATGTAGCAAAAAGCAACGTCCTTGTAAAAAATATCGGATTGATTACGGCTCAGTGCGTCCGGCCGGGCGCAGATGAAAAATGGCGTACGGTCGCCCCACTGATGCAGGATAGAACTCAAGAGCGCCGCGTCACTCACCTCAGGCAGATCATTTTGCACAGACTGCATCGACCGTACCATGGTCGCGATATCGTGGCTATGGGAGGTGTCGACAAAGCCGACAATCGGCATCTGGTATTGGCGCGATGTCTCCAGCATGGCGTGCACGCTGTGGATGTAGGGTTGTGCGCGCCCTTCGCGGATCTTACCGGCAAAACTGATGATAAAGGAGCCGTCAAAGAAGCTCAGTGGTGGCATGCCGCGCGCTGGCAACGGCTCCTCGGCGGCGCTGCGCATCAGCCAGGTAAGTCGTCTACACTCAGCTTCAAAACGCTTCTGATTGACAATCTGGACGGCAAAACTCTCGGCCTCATTGTCTGCCTCGCGCAGCGTCTCCGGCGGTAGGACCGCAAAGTCAATGTCTTTCACATAGGGTTGCTCACCGCAATGGGGATTGATGAACCATCCGATCTGAATGGCCCCGACTGGAATCGCGTACATGGGATCCGGCGTAATCTGGCTGCCATCGACTGCGATGGTGGGACGGTTCTCCAGCGTAAGCTTTGCCCAGGCGCGTGCCTCCTGATGATCTGACCAGCTTACGCCAAAGGGCAGGCACAGACCATCGGCGGTGTCCAGTTCCGGCGTCGGCAGGGCGCCGGGCCAGGGGTTGCCGGCCAGCTTTGCCAGAATTTGGTCGCTGCTCAGCTCGTCAAAAATCGAGCGCCACGTGCCAACCATTCGCTGCTGCTTCTGTTGTTCTTCGCCATAGCGCTGAAACGCATCGCGCGAGGCTTCCAGCGCATCGATGACTCTTTTCCGGTTGAGCACGTTCTACTCCCAGTCTCGCCCCTTTTTCGCATAAATGTTCTACAATTATACCAGCACTCGCCCGATTGCGCCTGTCAGTAGAATCGCGCCGCAAAGCCTCGGTTTCTGTTGACAGCACACCGGCTGGCTGTATAATGGCCGTATGGAGAATGACCAGGACGCGTCGAAGGAGCATGCGTCAACCGTTGACAAACAAGGCTTTCCTGTCGGCCGAACCCGCCTCGTAATCCTGGGAGCGGCCATCTTTTTGTTCATGGCAGTTGCGTGGCGGTGGGGCGCAGACGCCATTGCGTTGGTAAGTGACGAACAGGCGCTGGAACAATTTCTGGCCGATTTGGGCTGGATCGGTCCAGTGGCGTTGATCAGCTTCAACGCCATCCAGATCGTCGTGGCGCCAGTGCCTGGGTATGTCGTACAGATTGCGTCGGGTTATCTTTTTGGCCCTTTCTGGGGTGGGCTGTGGGCGTCGATTGGCCTGCTGACCGGTGCGATGCTGAGCATGTTCTTGGTGCGCATGTTTGGCCGCCCCATCGCGGAATGGCTGATTGGGGCCGAGCGTCTCGATCGCTGGGAAACGGTCACCCACAGTGACAGCAGCGTCATTTGGTTCATCCTGATTCTGACGCCCACAGGCGATCTGCCCTATTATCTGGCCGGTCTCTCAAGCGTGAAGTACAGTACCATTTTCTTACTCACGCTGTTGATCCGCGTGCCGACTACCTTTGTGGCCGCTGCAGTGGGCGCCGGCGTCGTCAACTTGAGTTGGTGGCAGCTATCTCTATTGGTGGGCGTGCTGATCTGCATCTTTGTGCTCTTTATCCGCTATCAGGAATCGCTAACGCTGCGTATCGACAGCATGGTGGCGCAGCGGATGGCCCGCCATCAAAAGCCCGCCGAGTAGCGCAAACGATCGGCCCTTTTCCATTGCAAGTTCTGCTTACCTTGCCTGTCGTCACAGGCTGCATCCGAGGTGGAAATCCCAATGAGTGAACCAACAATCACGCTTGAAGAGCAGATCAACGCCGACTTAAAGCAGGCCATGCGGGCCAAAGACGAGTCCGCAAAACTGGCGCTGCGTTCAGTCAAGAGCTCGCTGGCCAATAGTGCGAAAGCCGGCGATACAGCCCAAAGCATTACCGACGAGGATGTACTCGCCATCATTCAGCGCGAGGCCAAGCGCCGCCGGGAGGCCGCAGCTGAATATGAAAAGGTCGGCAGTCCTGAAAACGCTGCTACGGAGCTGGCCGAGTTAACCGTACTGGAACGCTACCTGCCCCAGCAGATGAGTGAAGAGGAACTCACCGCGCTGGTCCAGGAGGTGATCACTGAAACGGGGGCGACGTCCATGCGTGACATGGGGCGCGTCATGTCCGCCGTGATCGAACGAGCCCAAGGCCGCGCAGACGGCAAGCAGGCCAACCAGATCGTGCGCGGGCTGCTTAGTTGACCGACAACTGTCCTTGCTTTTCGTATTGCGGAACGTGGGTATGTCAAGTACTTTGAGTGAGGTGAAGACCAGCTGGGTGGATCGAGCGCTCTCCCTCGTGATGCTCCTCTCCATCGGCCTGTTGATGATTGCCTTGTTGGCGTGGCAGACGCCTTTTGGCAGCCAGGTTCAACTGGAGGCAGGAGCGGTCGCGCCCTATGACGTCGTCTCTCCCAGCCGGATCATCTACGACAGCGACCACCTGACCGAAGAGGCGCGCGGCCGGGCCGCAGCAAGCATTGCCGATCAATACGACGTGTCGGAAGGACGCATTCGCCGTCAACAGGTCACCTTCTCACGCGAGGTGCTCGAATTCATCTCCATCGTGCGCAACGACCCCTACGCGACGCCCGAACTCAAGACTGACTATCTGCTGGCCATCGCCGGCGTCGAGCTGACGCCCGAAGCCGTGACGCGAATCGCCAATATTAGCGATTCGCAATGGTCGCAGGTGGTACAGGAAGTGCCGGCAGCGTTGGACCGGGCCATGCGTGACGAAATCCGTGATACGACCCTTACGGCCGCCCGCAACCGGGTGCCGTCAGTCATCGACTCGGCGCTGGATGAAGAAGCGAGCGCGGTCACGGCCGATCTCGTGCGGGCGTTACTGCGCGCCAACAGCACCTACAACAGCGAGCGAACCGAAGCCATGCGGACCGAAGCCGCGGCCGCCGTACCTGTCCAGACCGAAACGATCGAAGCGGGCGAAGTGATCATCCGCGCCGGCGACAAGGCAGATGAGCTGGCGGTTGAAGCCCTTACCCAGCTGGGCGTCCTCCAAGAGCAGTGGGACTGGTGGACCCTCCTGCGCACGACGCTCTTCGTCCTGGCGCTTTTGATGATGACAGTTGGCCTCATCTACAGCCTGCGGCCATCCACGCTGTTGGACTTGAAGGAACAGTCGATCATGGTCGTGCTGCTCGTGATCTGGTTGCTGGGCGCCAAATTCATGATCGTCCCCCACGACTGGCTGCCCTATCTCTATCCGCTGGCTGCATTTGGCATGCTCGTCACCGTCTTTTTGGACCTGCGCATGGGCGTGGTCTTGACGGTCATGTTGCTCTTTTTTATCCAGTATCTCGATGGCAACAATCTCGTTCTGCTGACGTATCTAGGCATTGGCACGCTGATCGGCGCGGTCATTCTTGGTCGGGTAGAGCGCCTGACGGCCTTTCTCTGGGCGGGCATGGCCATCACTGTTAGCAATCTCATGGTCATGGCGAGCTATCATGCGCCCTACAGCGCGTTTGCGCCCCAGGCCATGCTTCAACTCCAACTCATGTCCGGCCTGAACGCGGTCCTGGCCGCCAGTATTGCGCTGATCGGCTACTTCGTCATCGGCAACTTGTTTGGCATCACCACCAGCCTGCAGCTGACCGAGCTAAGTCGGCCGACCCATCCGCTGCTGCGCCAGTTGCTGCTCAAGTCACCCGGCACCTATCATCACACCATCGTCGTCAGCAACATGGCCGAACGCGCTGCAGCAGCCATTGGAGCCGACGCCTTTCTCACCCGCGTCGGGGCCTACTATCACGACATTGGCAAGACTGTGCGCCCTTACTTCTTCTCTGAAAACATCGCCGACGGCGTTTCGCCCCACGAAAAGCTCGATCCCCGCACGAGTGCACAAGTGATTATCAGTCACGTAACCGACGGTTTAGATTTGGCCGAAAAGTATCATTTGCCGCCACGCATTCGCGACTTCATCCGCGAGCATCACGGCGATTCTCTGGTCCAGTATTTCTATGTCAAGGCCCAAAAAGAGGCGGTAGAGGGAGAAGTCGTCGAAGAGGTTGATTTTCGCTACCCCGGCCCGAATCCACGCAGCAAAGAGACGGCAATCCTCATGCTTGCCGATACGTGCGAAGCAGCCGTACGCTCGATTCGACCGCCCAACCGCGAGGCGTTACGAGAACTGGTCAACAGGCTGATTGATGAACGGGTGGCCAACGGTGAATTGGACAACAGTGATCTGACCTTCCGCGAGTTGCAGATTGTCAAGGGGGTCTTTCTGCGTGTGTTGGAGGGCGTCAATCATCCGCGTATTTCTTATCCGGAACCGACGCAGAAATCGCCCACGGCGACCGCGCCGAGCGGTGAGACAGATCAGTCAGAGATGGCGGACAAGACAGCGGCTGCTGTTCGGGCGCCCCAGACCAATGGTCACGGTAGCACAGCTCCAGGTGGCGTGGAAGAGTTTTCCACCGAAAGTGTCGATTCAGAGGACACCGGCGTCTCCATCATGTTGGACAATTGAACGCTATGAGCACAGGGACAGATGGCGAGACAGCGCCTATTTACGATATCAATATACAAACGGATGACACTTTCGCCGGCGCTGTGGATGAGGCAGACCTGAGGGCCGTCGCAGAGGCGGCCCTACAGTGGGCCGGTTTGCTCCAAGCCAGCCTGACCCTGGTCATCACCAATGACGCGAGCCAGCGTGCGCTCAACCGCGACTATCGCGGGATCGACGCACCAACTGATGTCCTCAGTTTTGCAGCGCAGGAGGATGCCGATGACTCGCACGCGCCGGCTGACATGCCCGCCGAATTGGCTGTTGCCCTGAATACGTATCTGGGCGACATCATCATTGCCTTCCCCTACGCCGAACGCCAGGCTGCGCGGTACCAGAACTCACTCCCTGCGGAACTGCGCATGCTGACAGCCCATGGCGTGCTCCACCTCCTTGGCTACGACCACGCTACGCCCGCAGAGGAAAGGGCAATGTGGCAGGCCCAAAACGCCATCCTGGCGCGCTGGCGCGATTCCGACATGTCGCAACGCGTCTACGCCGACGACGCGCCTTAGTCGCCAAACACCGTGCCGCACCCTCCACCCGTTGTGCCCGACCCCCGGCGCAATTTTCTCGCCGATCGCTGGAGAAGTTTTCAGGCCGCGCTGGCGGGCATTGCCTACATGCTCCGTACCCAGCCCAATGCCTGGATCGAATTGACTGCGGGAGCCATGGCTGTGGTCGCTGGCCTACTTTTCGCTCTCAAACCTTTAGAATGGGCGCTATTAGGCACGATTATTTGTCTCGTGCTGGCTCTGGAAGCGGTTAACACGGCCATTGAGGCCGTCGTCGATCTTGTCTCTCCCAAGCCACACCCTCTGGCCAAAATCGCCAAAGACACGGCCGCCGGCGCCCTGGTCTTTGCCGTACTGGGCAGTCTCATTGTCGCTGCAGCCCTCTTTGGACCGCGAATCCTAGCGCTATTTGGCTGATTGTCGGCTGGCGTGCAACGCGCTACGCAGCGCGCGGGCATTACGGATCAACGTATCCATGCGCCAATTGGGGTCAGGAAGGGGGCGATTGCCGATGGTGAAGGCCTGGGCGCCGGCGTGATGATACGCTGCCAAAGTGACGGCATCAATGCCACCGCCCGCAATCCACGTCAGTTGGGGCCAGCCACGATGCAATGTGGCCAGCGCACCCGTGCCGGCCGCGTCAGCCGGATAGAAGTGAGCCATGCGACACTGTAGACGAACCGCCTGCCCGGCTGCGTCCGGCGTGGTCACCATTGGGACAGGGAGAACACCGAGCGCGTGGCCAGCGCGAATGACTGCTTCATTTGCGTTCTGCAATAACAGAAACTGTGCACCATGAGAGATCGCAGCCGCAGCATCCTCCCCCGTCCCCACATTCGCCGCACCAAAGAACATGTGCTCGCCATGGCGAGCGCGCAGGGCTGCGATTGCGTCCAGTCCGTCGGGCACCGCGAGCGAGATCGCCGCTACCGTGAGCGGCGTGGCCAGCAGCGCATCGCTGATTTCGATCAACTCTTGCACGGGAAACCTGCCGTTGAGCACGGCGATCAAGCCTGAGTGAAGAATGGCCATCCGCGCAGTTCCAATCACAGCTTTCCTTTCGGGCCCAGCAGCCGGCGGGTGATGACCGGACGAAAGCTCACGTCCATTTCCAATAGCTACGCCATAACGAAAAAGAGGCGCGCCGCAGACTGTGCGGGCGCGCCTCGTATCTATCTTGGATAGTCGGTTCAGGCGTTACTCGATGTTCACCTGCAGCTTCACGTCGGCAGCCTGAATAACTGGCAACACTTGCTTGATCAAGCCGAGAATGGCGGTGCGGGCATCAGGATTGTCGGACACAGCGTCCAACAGGCCGGCGTCCTCCAGCAACTCGACCAGCGTAATCATCTTGCCATCGCTCCAATCGATGTACGGCAGCGCCTGCTCGTTGATTGACGCGAAGGCGCCGTCGACACCGGTCATCAGGTCAATGGTGCTCACGCCGGCATCCTTCAGCTGCTGAATGACCGCTGGGTCTTGGTTCAGCGCGTCGAGAGAGACGCCCAAGAGATTGAGCAGCGCAGGTGAAATCCCTTCAAGCGAGGCTTCGCCGGTGCTGTCATAATTGATCGTTAAATTTATCGCCGGCAGATTGTTGCGCACGCTATTGAGGAAGCGACTTTGAGTTTCCTGCGCTTCGGAAACTGCTTCGCTAGGCTCAGCATCGACCAGCGGCAATTCTGCTACGCCTTCAGCAAGGGGCAAACGCAAGGTTGCGCCCACATTGGCCTGCTCAAGGAGTTGCAGCAATTGCGCCACATCAGGCTCGAGCACGCCGAGTTCGCTCAAGACATCGGCAGTCGTGTCAAGCGCTCCGCTCGCCCACGAGACCGCAGGGATTTCCCGTCCGTTGGCCAAAATAGAGAGCCCGTTGGCGCTATTGACCAGTTGCAGGTGCTGAATATTGGCAGCCTGCAGCCCCTCAACCAGTGACGCGGGGAGCGATAGTGTCGACAAGTCCTGCCCCAACGCTGCGCCCAAATTAGCCAGGGACGTACCCGCAACCGACAGCTGGCCATCTTGATCGACATCGATAACGAGCGCCGGCAAATCGATCGCGATTGCTTCCCCGGTCGGTACAGAGACGCCCTCGGCAACATAGCGCGGCGCACATCCAGACAAGACAAATAGTGAGAAGATCAACAGAGCCAGCCAAACGAGCAGCTGTCGTGATGAAGCTTGGTCATTTGTGATACGCATTATCAGTGCCTCCCTGCATGAAAGCGAGGTGTAAGAAATGGGAAAGACGCAGTGGTTGGAGCAGCTTTGACTCTCGAAGTTGGTCCAGCCAGCATTCTATCACAGCTCATATTGAGCGGCAATCGATTTTTGCCGATTCCAGAGTTTCTGAATCTAACGACCATGGACTGCTGAAAAAGCCGGATGGACCGGATCGTGGCAGATCTTTTGAATATGGATACTGGGGTTGTCTTCGTGCAGTGCCGGGCTTTCCTTTACGCTTTCGAAAACGATTGGCGGGCGAAAATTCTTTGTGCTAAAATACACAAAGTCTTTAGAAAAGACCGATGGCGCCAGCTTGGACTTAGCGCTGTAGACACACCATCGCCAGCCTGAGGTTCGCATGCCTGCCGCTCTCAAACCAAGCCTAGCCGGAGCGGCTTCTTGGGCGTATCGACGGCGCTTCACGCCGGACAGGCGCCCATTTGAGACCTGCCTGTAAGGAGAATCGATGGCTCAAAAACAAGCAAGCAAAGATGCATCCGTCGGCGGCAAGTCGTCGATTCCCGACATCGTCATCGGCCGTCTGCCGGTCTACCTGCGCACACTAAAAATTCTGCTGGCATCGGGCAAGGACGTCACCTCCAGCCAAGAGTTGGGCGAGCATTTGGGCATCAGTTCCGCCCAAATTCGCAAAGATCTGAGTCACTTCGGTGAGTTTGGAAAACAGGGTACAGGGTACAATGTCGCCTACCTCTGCAAGCAGCTGGAAAAAATCCTCAAGGTTGACTGCGTCTGGCCCGTGTTGCTGGTCGGTGCCGGCTATCTCGGCCACGCTCTGGCAAGCTACGATGGCTTTGAAAACCGTGGCTTCCGGATCATCGGAGTTTTCGATAACAATCCAGCTAAGGTCGACACGTCGGTCGGCGAACTCAATGTTCTGCCTCTGGAGTCGGTCGATATCTTTGTAGCCGAATGCCGCTGCCAGATTGCGATCATTGCAGTACCAGCCGAATCCGCGCAGGAAGTGGCAGACACCCTGGTCGAAGCCGGCATTAAGAGTATCCTTTGCTATGCGCCGATCACCCTGAGCGTTCCGCCGGCGATTCGAGTCGAATACATCGACCCCGTTGTTCACTTTCAGCACATGACGTTCTATTTGCAGAAAGGCTGCATTGACGAATAGAGTTGTCGGCCGCGATTGCGGGACATAAACTACTCAGGCGATGGGCTGGCGACGCGCCAAGCCCTGACCGCGGGGATAGAGGTTCGGCGTTGGCCGAACCTTTTTGATTAGGAGAATGAAGCGCTCGCCCTCAACATGGGGCACTTTGGTGGGCGCAAGACGCACCATGTCACCCCCCAGAAGCTCAATGGCTTTGCGAGCCTCCAGGAATTCCTGGGGAGCACTGGGGCCTTTGTAAATCAGAGCAAACCCACCAACTCGTACCAAAGGCAAGAGATACTCCACCAGCGTATTGAGTGCAGCCACGGCGCGCGCGGTCACCACATCATACTGCTCGCGATACTCTTGGTTGCGCCCCAATTCCTCCGCTCGCCCTTGCACGGGCGCCACTTGATCGAGTTCAAGGCTTGCCGTCAACTGCGTCAGGAACTTGATCTTCTTGCCCGTCCCATCCATCAAGGTGAGGTCGATATTGGGGGCAATGATCTTCAGGGGAACGCCAGGGAAACCGGCCCCGCTACCCACATCAGCCATGCGCAGCACCGCGGTTGGGGGCAGCGATTCGCCCAGCTCCTCGGCCAGGATGGGCCAACCGGCCAGCGAATCAAGAAAGTGCTTGGCCTGTACGCCTTCATAATCGGTGATAGCGGTCAGGTTGAATTTCTGATTCCACGTGACCAGCTCTTGATAATAGCGCTCAAACTGCTCGACTTGCGTTGCAGTGAGGGGGATGTTCAAGCTACGTGCGCCCGATTGTAGCAAAGGCATGGCAGCGGTGGCGTCAAAATCGGCCTGGGTCATGTGAAGTTTCCGTAGTGAATGCCAGCCGCTTCCTATACGGGCGACTGCATATTGCTGGCTTGACGATGCGGCGATTGTATCACGAATTGTATCAGGGAGCATGGTCGAAAGGGACTCAGCGCAGGGTAGCCGAGATGCCATTTAAATTGACACACCTCACAAATGTGGCTATAATTCGGCCAAAATATTTATCATATTTATGAGAAAAATTAACGACCGATTTGGAGCAGCATGCAAACGTTCTGCGGCCTGACAACTGATGGCATGTACGAGTATCTCGCAGCCATTTATACGCTGGGACTGTCCAATAATGGCAACGAGCCGGCCAAGGTGACAACGAGCGCCTTGGCGGAACAGATGCACGTTTCACCTGCGGCGGCCAGTAGCATGCTCAAGCGTCTGGAAGAATCGGGCTTTGTCGAGCGTTCAGCAACTGACGGGATTTTGCTGCTGGAGCAAGGAGAACTGGCCGCACTGCAGTTGATTCGCCGCCATCGCTTGCTGGAGGTCTTCCTAATCGAGGTAATGGGGTTTACGTGGGATCAGGTTGACGTGGAGGCCCATCGCCTAGAACACTCGATCAGCAGCGAGTTTGAGGAGCGGATCGACCGGCTCTGCGGCTACCCCACCCACTGTCCCCATGGCGATCCGATTCCCCGACGCGACGGGTCTATGCCGGAAGAAGAGTTAACGCCCATGTTGGCCATGCGACCAGGCCAGTTCGGCACCCTACGCCGCGTCGGGACCAAAGACGCCAGCGTATTGCGCTATTTGGGACGCTTGCGCTTGGTGCCGGGTCAGCGTCTGCGGATGGTGGAACGAGCGCCATTCAACGGCCCTGTTACCCTGGAAGTCGTCGCCAACGGCGGCGACACCGCTGCGTCCGTCTCCAACATGCAGATTTTGGGCAACGAACTGGCGGATCAGCTGTATGTATCGCTGAGCTGACGCGTGGGATGCAGCTGTTCCAGATGCCAGAAAAAAAAGTGGCAACGTCGATTTATCTCGACGTTGCCACTTTTTGATTGAAACTTGGTTCGGCAATCAGGCTGACAGGATGCCCCACGTGCAACTCGCGGAAGCGAAGCTGCGCAAACGGCCATCACGCTGGCCCTTCTTGTAGACGATTGGGCCATGCCCAACCCTACGGCAAACCTAGTTGCGATAGCGATACGTGATGCGCCCGCGCGTGAGGTCGTACGGACTCATCTCGACCTTGACCCGATCGCCCAACAAGACGCGGATATAATACTTGCGCATTTTGCCTGAGAGATAAGCCAAGACCTCATGCCCATTTTCCAGCTCAACCTTGAACATGGCATTGGGCAGCGTATCGACGATCTTTCCTTCAAATACAACAGCTTCTTCAGCCATACAGCCCCGTTTCAAAACCTTCCGTACAAATTACTTGTTTCGATCGCGCCGGAAAGGCGCAGATCACACGCAATGCGACTACCGCAAGGACTAGCGGCGCGGCGCGCGACGTGACTTGCGAATTGCTTTCTGCTTCTTGATGCGACGCACCTCACTCTTCGACGTAAACCAGCGCTTCTGGCGCACCGTCGGCAGAATACGTGCTTCGGCAACAGATTTTCGGAATCGCTTCAGGATGCTTTCCTGGGATTCACCGGGTCGTAAATCAACACTCATGGGACTATCACCCCCTCTCACGACAGGCAACGATTGGCATCAGTTTCGATCCAACCGGGATTAGCATACAAAGCCTGCCAGAGAAAAAACAAAAACACTCTGGCAGGCAAGATATGAACTCTGCATTTTCAATCCCGTAGTATACCCCAGATTACCACCCTCTACCAAACAGAAAGGGGAACAGCACACAAAACGAAACGCGGAAGCGAAACCAACCGCATTTATTCTCCGTCCTTCCAATCATCCTCATCGCGTTGGTCATCCATCGATTCAACGGGTTCAATGGCAATCTTGGCTTCCCCGTCACCATTCGAGTCAGCGTTCATGGAAAAGTCAATATCGCTGATCTCGTCGCCACTGTTGTCGCTGAAGTCCTCTGCGCTACCGTCCGCTTCTTCTTCATCTTCGGCGCCGGGCACGCTGCTGACGCCGCTCTCGATCGCCTGACGCACGCTGAGGCCAACGCGTTGGCGGCGCGGATCGATCCGTAGAATCTTGGCCATGACCTCGTCGCCAGGGCGTACGGTCTTGAGCGGTTCGGCAACGGTGATGTCGGCCAGTTCACTGATATGGATCAGGCCTTCGACGCCTGGCTCGATCTGGGCAAAGGCGCCAAAATCGACCACGCGCGTGATGCGCACAGGCACGATGTCGCCTTGATTGTAACTACTCTCGATGGTATCCCATGGATTGGCCAGCGTGCGCTTACGGCTGAGGGCGATACGATGGCGCTCAGGATCCAGACGAATAACTTCTACCTGCACCTTGTCGCCGACATCAATGACGTCGCGCGGATGCTTGACCGGAGCCCAATCGATCTCACTGACGTGGAGCAGACCATCTGCACCACCGATATCGACAAAGGCGCCAAAGGGGCGAATGCTGCGCACCGTGCCCTCCAACACGTCGCCCACCTGTAGCGTTTCGAAGAGTTCTTCCTTGCGCGTGGCGCGGTATTCGCGCTCCGCCAACATCTGCGACATGACCAGGCGACGACGACGACGCTCCACCTCGATTACCTTGAGGCGCATTTCCTCGCCAATGTGGTTTTCTAATTCCTGGCGGCGCTCTTCCTCGCTCATGTTGCGCGGCATGTCCACCACATGCGAAGCGGGCACAAAACCGCGCAAATGGTTGAATTGAACGGTCAGGCCACCCTTGTTGTAACCGACCACTTCATGGACTGTCGTATCGCCGCTATCGAGCAATTCCTGGGCGAGGACCCAATCCCTGCGCTGCAAAGCATCCGCCATGCTGAGCAAGAAGAGGGCATCGTCATCAGAATGGCGGCTGATTACAACATCAATGGTTTGGCCTTCTTCCAGGCTCTTGACGAAGTCGGGATCAAGCCGCGAGAGGTCTGATTGGGGAACCACGCCGTCTCGCTTACTGCCTACATTGACCAATACTTCGTTGGGCCGAATCTCGACAATGACGCCCTGACAGAGATCGCCCCGCGAAGGCATGTCCAATGGCAGATCTTCTTCGAGGTACTTTTCAAAGAGATCCAGATCCGCATCTTGCTCTACTGCGCCGTTTTCGACGCTTGGCTGCATCTGCTCTGGCTCCGACATTGAACGCTACTCCGAGTGGTTGTTGGACGTGTTCAAGGTGGGGAGGCTGCCAGGGAAGAAAACGAGGCAGTAAAACACATCCAGTTAAAGTTTGCGTGCACCTAAAATTATAGCAAGGTCAAAATCGGGCGTCAAGGGAGGAAAAAGTGGCGGGTGCATCCCATTTGGGGGCGGTGTATGAACGGACTGGCCGCTTTCTTTAGAGCAGCCCCCCAATGTGGTATGCATCCAAAAGCGGCCGAATCGGACGGTCAACGCCCCATTGCCTGACGAACCTGTTGCCACAGCAACGAAAGACGATTGGCCTCGTCAGGGCCAACTTCGGCGCCGGCATAGCGTACGCGCTCAAACTCTGCCGTCAGGGTTTCTATGGCTGCTTCCGTCTCGCTTGTCAGCGAGGCGTCATCGGCGCCGTCCACCGGCTCGATTTTGTCGGATGCATCGCTGTCATGCAGGGCGCTTTCCAAACGCGGCGCAAAATGAGAGGGGGTCTCAGATTGGCTGCGCGCCGTGCCGAACTTTTCCGCCTGTTCCAGCATGCTGAGGTAGTAGTAGCGCACCCGCTGCTCCGGCGTCAGGCTACCATTGCGTAGACGTTCGAACCATTCGCTCAGGCGAAAGCGCCGCACGTTTGCGAGTGCCGGATCCGTTCCACCGTTGCCAATGCGAGCAGATTGCCAGGCCTGAAACGAGCCGAAAAACTGGAGCCAAAAGGCCTTCAACCGCAGCCAGAGTTGAGTCAGTACGTTGTTGCTACCGTTGCGGCTGAAGTAGATCGTCGCCGCATAAATCAACAGAACAGCGGTCATCGTCCAAAAGAGCACGCCACCGGTCCATTCCGCAAAGAGAGAGGATGCATCAAGGGGCGCGGGCGGTTCCATCGCCTGGGGAGGGGCGACATCCGGCGGAGTCTCAGGCGGCTCGCTAAAGGGCAAAAGCGAAAGCAAGAGCAGCAGCAGAAAGAAAATGAACTGGTAGATGCGCAGAACGACAAAATAGAGGCCGTTGATGAGAAAGGCCAGAATTTGCGACAGGCGAAAAGTGCCGCCCAGCGGCAGCAGGGCCGCAACCAGGCCAATGAGCCCCAAAAGCAACAGCACGTAGGCGGGCCAATTGCGTAAAATCGAATCGTTAACCGGCGCGCGTTCTAGTGTCCAACGCGAGCGGAGAATGGCCAGCTGCCCCTGACTGATCAAAATCAACCCAATGAAGAAATAGAGGATGATGGCCGAAATGACGATGGGATCGATCTGCTGGTCGAAGAGGCCCCAGGCTCGTTCGGCCGTGGTGTCGATCTGCGAGCCCGCGGCCAACATGATCATGAGCAAGCCGCCAACCATCCACCGTCCCACAAAGCGATCGAGCAGGAGTTGGCGATTGGTGCCGGTCGGACGCGCCATGTCGAGGCGGCTGCGCTCCGCCCCCTTCAGCGCGTAGAGTTCATCAGCTTGCAACGCCATGGCTAACAGATCGCCGCTGAACTCGATCGACCACCCCCAAGAAACAGCCACAACCATGGCGGCCACCAGAAAGTAGCCATCGAAGAGGCTGTCGACCGGATTGACGAAGAATTCGGTCATGCTGGGTCGCGTGCCGGCCAGGAACCAGATCCCCAGGCGGGCCAGCATGACCAGCAGCCCAAATTCAGCCGCACGGTAGGCCACCGTGCGGCTAAGGCGCTGATTGGGCTGGGCCAACCAAGCTGTCGATGAACAGGCCACAATCGATGCCACCACGCTGACCAGCACGATCAGTGAAAAGTAGCCAGAAGGAGCAGTCGGCAAAAAGCGATGGAGAAATGCGCCCAGCGCCACGTTGATACACGCGACCATCATTGCAATCAGCGTTGGCCGCAGCAATGAGGTCAACCAGGACTGATCATACCGTGCGCGCGGAGTTGGTTCCAGATGTGCGTTCGCTTCGCTGTCTGCCGCTTCTTCCGGTGCAGCTACCGTTACTTGCTGACTCGATTCCGCCGTCATCATCCCCTACATTCAGATCCGGCCAGGCTCCGAAAAGCGATCTGGGGCCCGACAAAAAGTCTTGCCGAGTGTAGCACGATTCAATGGGGATGAACAGTAAGCAATCAACGATCTTGGTCGTACCATTTGTAATCTCGCTGCAACCGCTATACAATGCAGGCCCATCTGGAGTCGGAGGCGCCTGGCGTCGAGCAAGGTACTGCTTTCGCCCTCTTGATCAATGCCCCATCGTGCGCGGCGTGATACGTCGAAGATGACCCCAGCCACAAATCGAATGCATTAGCCGTTTGCGGTTGAATGCGTCAAACTGCTCACGGCCGCGCCGACCGTGCCAGTCGGTCACGGCATCCGCTACGACGGGTGCCCTCGGAGAATCCCATGTCGATTCATGTTGCCATCAATCACAGGACACACTACCGTTACGCTCGCCCAGTCGAGTTAACGCCACATATTTTTCGATTGCGGCCCGCACCTCACAGCCGCACGCCGATCGAAGCGTATTCCTTGACAATCCGCCCCGACCCGCACTTCATCAACTGGCAGCAGGATGCGTTTGGCAATTTCCTGGCGCGGGTCGTCTTCCCGGAAAAAGTGAGCGAACTCTACGTTGAAGTCGATGTCGTGGCGGACATGACGGTGATCAACCCCTTCGACTTCTTCGTTGAAGCATATGCGGAAAGCTATCCCTTTGCGTACAGCGCACAGGAGGCGAAAGAACTCGCACCCTATCTTGAAATCAGTGAGGATGGCCCACGGTTACGCCAATGGCTTTCGATGGTCGATCGCGAAACGGAAACCCCCATTATCGACTTTCTCGTCGCGCTCAATCAGCGGCTTTGGCGCGACATTGCGTACAACATCCGCATGGAACCGGGCATCCAGAGCTGTGAAGAGACGCTGGGCAAGGCCAATGGTTCGTGTCGCGACTCGGCCTGGGTGCTGGTGCAGGCGCTGCGTCACCTGGGGCTGGCAGCACGCTTTGCCTCGGGCTATCTGGTCCAGCTCACAGCGGACCAGGAGTCGCTTGACGGTCCCAGCGGTCCCAGCGCAGACTTCACCGATCTGCACGCCTGGGCCGAAGTTTATGTTCCTGGCGCGGGCTGGATCGGGCTGGACGCTACCTCGGGGCTCTTTGCCGGTGAGGGTCACATTCCCCTGGCGTGCACGCCGGACCCGGTCAGCGCCGCGCCCGTCACCGGCGGCGTCGAGCCAGTGGAGACAACCTTTGCCTTTTCCAACACGGTTCAGCGCATTCATGAAGACCCACGCGTCACCTTACCCTACACTGAGAGCCAGTGGGAGATGATCGAAGAACTGGGGCGTGCGGTCGATGCCAAACTAGATGCAGAGGATGTGCGCCTAACCATGGGCGGCGAACCGACCTTTGTCTCAATCGACGACATGGAAGCGGACGAATGGAACATCACTGCCGACGGTCCGCATAAACGCGAATTGGCCGGAGATCTCATCCGCCGTCTGCGCCACGCCTTTGGTCAGGGCGGCATTTTGCATTATGGCCAGGGCAAGTGGTATCCGGGGGAACCGCTGCCGCGCTGGAAGCTGGCGGCGATGTGGCGGACCGACGGCGTGCCCCTTTGGCATGACGACAGGCTCTTCGCCGACATCGACAAGGACTACGGTCATGGCCCGGACACTGCAGCCCAATTTGGCCGGCAGTTGGCGCAACAGCTTGGCCTGGGCGAGAAGTACCTCATGCCCGCGTATGAGGACCTCTTCTACTTCCTCTGGCAGGAGGGGCAAATTCCGGTCAACGTCAATCCCGCCCAGGCCGATTTGTCCGATTCAGGCGAACGGCGCAAGCTGGCGCACCTGCTGGAGCAGGGGCTCGAGACGCCGGTCGGTTACGTACTCCCCGTACGCTGGCACGCAGAACGCACAGCCTGGGAGAGTTCGCAATGGCCTCTGCGCCGCCAAGCGCTCTTTCTGATTCCGGGCGACTCGCCGATCGGCTTGCGCTTGCCGCTGGACACCCTTCCAGAACCGGACGAGGAAGAGGAAGAGCCGTTTTTCGAACGGGATCCCTTTGATGACGTCGCGGAGTTGACGGACTACTACGCGGAACTGGCGGAGGCGCGGCCCGGCCCAACGCCTTTGGCGGACCACGACGTGACGACTGAAGGCAGCAAAGCCGGAAACATTGTTCGCACGGCGATCTGCCTGGAGCCGCGGGCAGGGCGGCTGCACGTCTTCATGCCGCCCCTGGCTCATTTGGAGCACTATCTCCATCTGGTGGCGGCGATTGAGCATACGGCGTCTAATCTGGGCATCCCCGTGGTACTGGAAGGCTACGAACCGCCCGCTGATCGACGCCTCCAGAAAATTCTTGTCACGCCCGATCCCGGCGTGATCGAGGTCAATATCCACCCATCATCCAATTGGGATGAGTTGGTCAGCAACACGATGACGCTCTATGACGAAGCCCGGGAAGCACGGCTCGGCACCGAGAAATTCATGGTTGACGGGCGCCACACGGGCACGGGCGGCGGCAACCACGTTACCATGGGCGGTCCGACGCCGGCTGACAGCCCCTTCTTGCGGCGTCCCGATCTGCTGCGCAGCCTCATCACCTACTGGCAGCACCATCCCGGCCTGAGCTACCTCTTTTCCGGCATGTTCATCGGACCGACCAGCCAGGCGCCCCGCGTCGATGAAGGGCTGGTTGATCATCTCTACGAACTGGAGATCGCATTCCAGCAGATCCCCGAACCGGGTACGCCCGTCCCGCCCTGGGTGGTCGATCGCATCCTGCGCAACCTGCTCACCGATCTCACGGGGAATACGCATCGGGCGGAGTTCTGCATTGACAAGCTCTACTCGCCCGATAGCGCGGCCGGTCGGCTGGGCATCCTGGAGTTCCGCGCCTTCGACATGCCTCCCCACGCGCGCATGAGCCTCGCCCAGACGCTCTTGCTGCGTGCGCTCATCGCACGCTTCTGGCACGAGCCATACACCCACAAGCTCATGCGCTGGGGTACCGAACTTCATGATCGCTTCCTCTTACCCCATTACGTAGCCGCAGACCTGGCCGAGGTCGTTGAAGATCTGCAACGGGCTGGCTTCAATTATCGGTTTGAATGGCTGGCGCCTTTCTTTGAATTTCGCTTTCCACACTATGGCACGGTCAACCTGCGCGACATTGCCATGGAATTACGTTTTGCCATCGAACCCTGGAACGTTTTGGGCGAAGAGGCGACGAGCCAGGGCACAGCCCGCTACGTCGACTCGTCGGTGGAGCGGCTTCAGGTCAAGGTCAACGGCCTGCATGAAGGGCGCTACACGCTGGCCTGCAATGGCCGCCAACTGCCTCTGCGTAGTACCGGGACGAAAGGGGAGTATGTAGCCGGCGTGCGCTACCAAGCCTGGCAGCCGCCCTCGGCCCTTCACCCAACGATTGGCATCCACCCACCGCTGGTGTTCGACATTGTTGATCTGTGGCATAATCGGTCCATCGGCGGCTGCACCTACCATGTCGTCCATCCGGGAGGCCGCAGCTATGAAGATGTGCCGGTCAATGCCAACGTGGCCGAAGCGCGCCGGGTCAGTCGCTTCTGGGACCATGGCCACACGCCGGCTAGCGGCGCGTTTGTTGTGGGCGCGGCGCCCCAACCAATCGCACGCTCCTTCATGCCCGAGGCCCACGAGGGCGAAATCGCCGAGCTGCCGCCGCAGGAATTGAATGCCGAATTTCCCTATACCCTGGACTTGCGCCGGAAGAATCGCCCATGACTACAGCTTTATTTGATGAGTACACGACAAAATCGGGCGATTACGATGAGCTCTGGCTGGGTGGGACGGAGATTCGCGCCCACTGGCGTCCCTTTATTGATGCCATCGCCCGGCAGGACTTGGGCCAGATGCGCAACGACATCCGTCGCCACTTGCAAGAAAATGGCGTCACGTACAACGTACACGGCGATCCCAACGGGCAGCCCCGCGACTGGCAGTTGGATGTCGTCCCGCTCATCATCAGCGAAGAGGACTGGAACGGCATCGAAGCGGGCATCCGTCAACGGGCTGAGCTGCTCAAGCTAATGCTGGCCGACCTCTACGGGCCCCAAACGCTCGTCAAGCAAGGGCTAATTCCACCCGAACTGGTCTACCTCCACGACGGTTACCTGCGCCCCTGCGTGAACATCGATCACGGACGCAATCATCTGCCCATCTATGCGGCCGATCTGGGCCGGGGACCGGACGGACGCATGTGGGTGCTGGGCGATCGCACCCAGGCGCCCTCGGGCATGGGCTACGCGATCGAAAACCGAACGGTCATGGGGCGGGTGATGAGCGACATGTTTGCCGACGGGCAGATCCGGCGCCTCTCCACTTTCTTTCGCGAGGTGCGCGCCAGCCTCTATGCCCTCTCGCCCCGCAAGATTGCGTCGCCTCAGGTTGCCGTGCTGACGCCGGGCCCCTACAACGAAACGTACTTCGAACACGCTTACCTGGCCTCCTACATGGGCTTTGCCCTGGTGCAGGGCAACGATCTAACCATTCGCGACAGCCAGCTCTTCCTCAAGACCATGGCCGGATTGCGGCCAGTCGATGTGCTGCTGCGCCGCGTAGACGATCTTTTCTGTGATCCCCTCGAGCTGCTCGACTACTCGCAGCTTGGCGTGGCGGGATTGGTAGAGGCCGTGCGGCGGCGCAATGTCGCCGTGGCCAACCCGCTGGGCAGCGGAATTCTGGAAAACCCGGGGCTCATGCCTTTCCTGCCGGGCCTGGCGCAACACTTTCTGGGCGAAGAACTACTGCTGCCCGCGGCCGCAACCTGGTGGTGCGGACAGCCCCAGGAGCTTACGTACGTTCTGGAGCATCTTCCCGAACTGGTGATCAAGCGCATCGCACGCTCCGCTCGATCCAGTACGATTTTTGGCCAAAAACTGAGCCAGGCCGAGCTGAACGAATTACGCGAACGCATCCGCAGCCAGCCCCATTTCTATGTGGGCCAGGAGCAGGTAGGGTTTTCGACGGTGCCATCGCTGGTCGACGGACGGCTGGAAGCGCGTCACACGATCCTGCGCACCTTCGCCGTCGATTCGGAGGGCGGTTATGCCGTGATGCCGGGCGGCCTCACGCGCAGCGCCAAGAACCCGCGCGACTTCGTCGTCTCAGGCCAGGCCGACGGCATCAGCCGCGACACATGGGTGCTCACCTCCACCCCGGAAACTTATTCCAGCCTCTGGCTTCAGTCTGAACGGCTGCACAAGACGCTGGAACAGAACGCGCTCTTGCCCAGCCGCTCGGCGGAGAATCTCTTCTGGGTCGGACGCTATGCCGAACGGGCCGAAGCCACGGCCCGGCTGCTGCGCACGATTCTCGATCAAGCGCTCCAAACACGGGGCGGCTATGATCAAGCGCGTCTGGCCTCGCTGCAGCAGCTGCTCTGTGCGCTGACTCATACTACCTTGACCTACCCTGGCTTTATCGGCGACGAGACAGCGGATCCGGCGCTGCTCGCAGCACAGTTCAGCAACCCGGAACCGGAGCTGCGCAAGGTGCTCTTTGATGCAGCGGTACCCGGCTCGCTGATGAGTAACCTCCGTGCGCTGGTGGCTGCTGCATTTGCGGTCCGCGATCTCTGGTCAAGCGATAGTTGGCGCGTACTGGACGGTATCGAAGAGAGTCTGGATGCCATGGCTCTTCAGGCAGATGATCGGCCCTTCCCACTTATCCTCGACGACCTCAATCGGCTCATCACCCAACTTATGGCTTTTGCCGGTCTCAACGCTGAGAGCACAACCCGTGGCCTGAGTTGGATCATGCTCGACAGCGGTCGGCGACTGGAACGCGCGCAAGCGCTGCTCTCCTTTGTACGCGCTATGCTCGTGCCGGTCACCGCGCCGCAGGTCGAAGCGCTCAATCTGGAGAGCGTGCTGATCACAACCGAAAACGTGATTACCTATCGCCGCCGCTATCGCTCCTATCTGCACATCCAAACGGTGTTGGAGCAGCTCTTGCTGGATGACACCAATCCCCGCGGCCTGATCTACCAGCTCGACCTGCTACAGCGCCACCTGCACGACCTGCCGCGACCCAACCTGGGCTTCCGAATGAGCGAAGAGGAGCGGACCGTGCTCGATGCCAGCACGCGATTGCGCCTGAGTGAGCTGGATGAGTTGGCCGCCGCGAATCCGGTGACGCAAATCCGTCCGCAACTCGATCTCCTGCTGGGCGATGTGGGCCAGTTGTTGACCGACACGTCGATCACGTTGAACAACTACTACTTCACCCACGCGCAGACGCCGCGATCACTCGTGGGCTAGCGCCATGATCAGCTATCACGTCACGCACACCACGGAGTACCGCTACGACGAACCCGCCAGTCTTAGCTATAACGAGGCGCGGCTGGCCCCGCGTGCGGTACAGTCCCCCCTTTACTCTCAGCGTATTGTCGACCACGATCTACTGGTCGAACCGGGCTGGCGCGATGCCCGGGGCTATCAGGACTACTTTGGCAACCGCATCATCTATTTCACCATGCGCCAACCGCATGACGGGATGCGTGTCACTGCAGTGAGTCAGGTAGAGATCGAGAACCATATCAGTGCTGCCGAATTTGGCGGACTGGCAAGCCAGAGCCAGCCATGGGAGCGTGTGCGCACGCAGTTGGCTGCCGACCCCAGGCTGGTAACCACCCGCGAGTATGTGTTCGATTCTCCCCTCGTGCAGGTCTTTGCCGGCGCACGAGAGTACACAGCGGCATCCTTTACAGACGGCCGCCCCATTCTGGAGGCGGCGCTGGACCTGAACAG
The DNA here is from genome assembly GCA_963749845.1 of uncultured Chloroflexia bacterium. GTDB lineage: Bacteria > Chloroflexota > Anaerolineae > Caldilineales > Caldilineaceae > JAGRCP01. The sequence goes on from CAVVOJ010000001.1 coordinate 1,027,619, forward strand.
CCGCATCTTCAACGATTTTGACTATCAATCCGGCGCGACCAACATCGCCACGCCCCTGCACGACGTCTACGCAGAGAAACGCGGCGTCTGCCAGGACTTTGCCCAGTTTATGTTGGCTTGTCTGCGCAGCCAGGGGCTGGCCTGCCGTTACGTCAGCGGCTACATCGAAAACGTCCCGCCGCCCGGTCAGGAAAAACTGGTGGGCAGCGACGCCTCCCATGCCTGGGTAGCCCTCTTCGTCCCCGATCTCGGCTGGATCGACTTTGACCCTACCAACGACAAAATCGCCTCGGGGGAGCATATCCCGTTGGGCTGGGGTCGCGATTTTGCCGACGTCACCCCGCTGAAAGGCATCTTCTTTGGCGGCGGCGAACATGAACTCGTCGTCGCCGTCGACGTCAGGCGCACAACGTGACCGGTGACTGGGCATAGATCAGCCAACCCTCTTCGAGCACAATGGTGTCCAGCAAACGGTGCACTAACGTCACACATTTGGCTGTCCGTCGATTCCCGAAGTCTTTACGGGCACCCTGTTGCACTTCATCGTCTTCGGGGTCTTGCCCGAGCTAAACGGCCTAAGCCGGCCCAAGACCTTCTACGGCCAAACCGTGCACGATCGCTGTCTGCACCGCCCCTTTTATGAAGTCGGCATGTTTGCCAAAATCTTTGATGACGTAGGCGTGCGCCTCTCCCAGCATCAGATGACTTTTCAAGAAGTGCTAGCCCTGGCTTCGTTTCGCAGCAAGCTGTCGGCCCATCTCATCGCGGTCCAGCCGGACGACATCAGCCTGGGCGTGGAGTTGAGCCCGACCGTCGAAGCCGCCATGGACCATATCTTAATGCAAGCGGAAGGTGTCTTGCGGCGATGGGGCTGAGCTAGCGTTTGATGGCGCCCTCCTTATCCTGCCGGGTCCCTCCTCCGGGTTGTGCGGTCCGGGTACGCCCGGACCGCACAGTTGTTTCTAAGCAGATTCACCCCTCAGTAGGTCTTGTCGTCGACCACTTAGCTATGCAGCCACTGGATCTGGGGACCCAATTCTTCGATCACGCTGCAGGACTTCTGGGCGATGGCGCTGGCCTCCTCCGGGGAGACACTGCCGATGCCGGGAATGTCTCGTTCAATGACGTATCCTGGCATGATCCTGTTTCCTAGTACATCCCGGCGCAAATAGGGCGATAGCTTCCAGGCTGCTTCCACTCGAGGTACATAGCCCTATTTGCTGCCGTGGTATGTACGCCCAACTGTACTAGTGTGCTGAATTACCTTGACAATCTGGCAGTGACGAAAAACGGCTTGCTACCGAATCACAGGGGATGACCAGAGGTTGGGCTTTAGCGCAAAAGCCCAACCTCTAAGAGACACAGTCCAAAAGTGGCACTACTGGCCCATCTGCGGGGCGCCGGTGATCGTGCTTTCCTCGCCCATGATGGCAAAGGGCGTGATCTCGAAGTCACTCAGGGCCGAGTGGCTCGTGACCGCGGCGGCGAGTTCACCGTCGAGGAAGGCCTGCATCGCTGCGGCGTCTTCGAAGAGCAGCAGCCCGCTGAACTGGCTGTTCGCTTCATCCAGCGCCCAGAGCTTCCAGATCAGGCCATCGGTGGCCGCAAACTGCTCAGCCAGCGGCGAGATCTCGGCCTGGAACTCGTCCACCGGCACGTTATAGTTGAAGGTAATGTCCAACAGCGCTTCGCCCTCACCCATCAGCTTGTGCGAGACTTCGATGTCGGTGGCGAGTTCGAGCGTATTGTGGATGGGGCAACGCGCCAGCCATTCGTCGACCAGGAACTGGGCATCCTCGTCGTTGTCGACGCCGATCTCCAAGTTGACGCGTACGGCCTGGAGCGACGAGTCGATCGATGGATCGGCCAGACCGCGTGGATCCAGGTCGGCCTCCACGGCACTGATCACGCCGTCGAGCGGGATGTCGTTGTCGATGGCGGCCTTCTCAATAATGACTGCGCCGCATGAGCCTAGCGCTGCCAGTGTCAGATCCAGCGGGTTGACCTCCAGGTTGGGTCCACCCAGCGGGGGAACTGAGTCGACCACCAAGTAGTTGTCACGGACATTGACGATGGATCGGCCGGGCTGATTAGACAGATCGACCATTACGGTGGCGGTGGCCAACCCCTCGGCCGACGGCCCGCCCATCTCCTCATCATTGTGGGTTACGACGATGGGAGCGGACTTGATCAGCGTTCGGTAAATGGGGCAGCGGAGCGTCCACTGTTCGAGCAGTACGGCAGCCTGTTCGGCGTCCACGCCCTCCAGATCGGCATGGGCGCGGAACTCCTGCACGCGGGGATTGTTGTCGCTGGCGCCGGAGAGTCCAGTGGCGTCGAAGTCGCCCTGAATGGTGAAGGTGGCGGCCGTCATCGGAATGCCCAACTCCTGCGCTGCCGTCTCATAGACGAAGAGGCCGCAGGTGCCCAGGGATGCCAACATGGCTTCCACCGGGTTCATCTCCTCGGCCGGGTGGCCCAATGGCGGAGCCGAGTCGACGAGGAAGGTGTTGTTGCGCGCGGTGATGATGGTGCGCCCAAACTGGTTGGACAGTTCAGTGGTGGCCGAAGCCGTGGCCAGATTGGACGCAGCGGGCGCGGCCTCTTCCTCGGCAACGGGCGTTGGCGTAGCGTCCTGAAGCGTGGGGGCGGCCAGCGCCGCGGCCGGGGCCAGGATGGCAGAAGCCAACAGGGCTAAGCAAATCAGTAGTCCAGCAATTCGATGGGTCATAATTTCTCCTCATTTAGGTTGATACGGCACGGGAGCGAGCGCCCACTAAGCAGGGCACGATCAAATGATGGCATGCAGTGTCTATCAGCCAACTAACGGATGACTCACGGCTGACTCACAACCGACTCACATGGCGCGCTCGGCCAGGGCCTGCATCTGCTCGGCCAGGAATTCATCCAGCATGCGCCAGTCTTCAAAGTAGTAGGTCTCGCCGCTAAGCACATGCTGGGCTTTGCCGCGCACGATCGTACGATCATGCTCATCGCACTCCTGCCAGAGGCGCACGGAGAAGAGTTGGCTGGCATCCAGGGTTGGCGGTTGTGGGACGGTCGATTGGTTCATCATTTCCCTGCCGTTACAATAGAATATTCGTCGCTTGCGTCATCAAGCATGGCGGGCACGAGCGTGGCGATCTCGGCCCAGGTCCGGAAATAGCGGGTTTCGGCGGTTGCCAGATTCTTGATTTCCCCGCGCCATTCACTGCGCTCGGCATCCAGCTTCTCCTGCCAGAGCCGCAGCGTGAAAAGAGCCGGCGGGGGAGAACGCGAAATGGTCTGCATGGGTCAATGCCTCCTTGCGTGTGGGGTCAAAGCCGTACTGTGCTTCAGCATGGCCCAAGCATAGGCAAGCAGGCGTTTCGTAAGCGTTTCGCCGCGGAAAGATACCGTTTCGTGGGAGAGAAGGGAGAATAGATAATGAAGAATAGACAATTGCCAATAATTGATGGGTCGACGCGCCCATTAATTATTGGCAATTGTCTATTTTCGATTAGGCATTACGAAAAAAGCGATGATCCTCGAGCGCCCAAAATTGCTCCACTTCAGCAGGGTCGTCGATTGTAGCAACGCGTCGCTCGAGCTGGTTTATGGCACGCGTGCGCACCGCTGCCGCGCAAGGCGCGTTTTCCTGGCTGCGGAAGATCGTGTAGCAGGTGCGCAGCGTGCGCGTGCTCTCCACCGTGCTCTCCAGAGGTTGCTGGTCCAGGGCCTGCCAGATTGTCTGTGCGTGAGACAGTGCGGTCGTCGCCTCGCCCTGAAGCGCTGCAATCCTGGCCAGACCCGCCAGCGCGTTATGGGCATAGGCGAATTGGCCCATTTGAGTATGTAGGGCATGGCCGTGCGCATAACGTTCAATAGCTTCTGGCATGCGGCCAAGTGCCTCCAACACATACCCCAGACGGGTGCTGACCAAGGCTTCAAAGCGAAGGTCGCCGTGGCCGGTGATCAACCGCAGGAGGGCCTCGAATTCGGTCTGCGCCTGCAGATCTTCATCGATCAGATGGTAGAGTAGCCCGAGATCACTCCGAGCTTTGACTTCAAAGTGATGATTGCCAGAAGACGCGAGCTGCTCGCTGGCGTGGACGAGCTTTTCACGGGCACGATCTAGCTGTCCCATCTGCATGTGGAGGGCGCCGAGATAGTGTTGCGTAACCAGGTGACGCCAGTAGGTAGGATGCTCCTCGGCCAGGGCAAGACATGTAGCCAATGTCTCCCGCGCACGGTCGTATTCGCCCATCTGGGTGAATAGCACGCCTAGGTTACTCAACACGATCTCTTCGGTACGTTGATCGCCGATCATGCGCGCCAGGGCCACCCCCTGCTGATAGTCGGCTTCGATGCGCTCGAAATCGCCCAACCCCGCGGCTGCCCGCAAATAACCTAGCTTGTTGTAGACAATCGCCATCTTTTGCTTGTCGCCGTCCGCCTCCGCCAGATGCAGTGCGCGCCTGAGCAGGTCACGGATCTGGGATGCGGGCATGCCGGAAAACATGCCCGTAGCCGCCTGCATCTCCAAAGTGTTCGCCTCAACCGCATGGTCACACGCTTCACGCGCATAGTGCGCAGCGCGCTCGATAAAGCGGCGCGGCTTCGGCCATGCGCGATTGGAACCAGAAGGAATTTGCCAGCGCCTGGTAGCTCTGGCCCAGCGCGCCAGGGTCATGCAGACGCTCGGCAAGCTCCACCGCAGCGCGCCCTGCCGCCATCCCCTCCCGTGCTTTGCCGATGGCATCAAAGTAACGTGAGCGATCAATGGTCAACGTCAATTCGCGTCGTAAATCAAGCGTCGGCAGTGTGGCAAGTAGCTCTGCTCGTTCAGAAAGGCTTGCGCGCAAGCGCGTGAACTGCAGGGAGGCAAAAAAGACGTGCGCCTGCTCGGTCAGCAAGTCAAATCGTATCGCAGGATCTGTGGGCGCATGGCAAAGCGCGGCATCGAGCATGATCTCTGCCTGGCTCAACGCATGCTGGGAGAGCGCAATCTTCGCCGCCCGACGATAATGGCCAAAGGCCCGGAGCGAGTCGCCCGCCTGTGCCCAGTGCGCGGCCAGTTCACCAGCTACATCGTCCAGCCGCTCCTGATTAAGCGCTTCCAGCGCGGCAGCAACCTGACGATGAAGCAAGCGCCGGCGCGCGCGGCTGATTTCGTGATAGGCGACTTCACGGATGCGGTCGTGGCTGAAGTCATAGCTCAATCCATCCTGTTCGCGGATGAGACGCCGCGACCAAAGATCGTCCAGCGCATCAACCAGCGCCAGTTCATCCAGCGGCAGCGCGGCCGCCAGCAAATCATAGGCGAAATCACGGCCGATCACCGCGGCTGTGTTCACCACCTGACGCACGGATGGCGCAAGCTGGTTCAAGCGCGCACTGATCAAGCCATAGATTTTGGGCGGGATCTTGACGTCTGGGCCCGGTCCGTCTCCGCCAACTTTTGCGATCGCGGCGCCATCTGCGATCGCGGCGCCCGGCTCATCCAACGCAAGACCGCTGCGCACGATCTCTATCAGGTAGAGCGGGTGTCCTTCGCTGGCGGCAAAAAGCTGCTCTGCGGCTACCGCAGCCACAGATTCGCCCCCCGTCTGCTGCGCCAGTTCAACCGTCTCCGCACGATTGAGTGCGGTCAAGTGGAGTTCGCTGAGCTGATTGGCGTGGCGCAGCGCATCGAGCAGCTTGCCGAGGCCCGGGTTGTCATGCGCCTCTTCGGTGCGAATGCCCCCCACAATGAGCAACGGACAGTCACGCGCGCCATGGAGCAGATAGTGCAGCAACATCAAGGTTTCGGGATCGCTCCACTGCATGTCATCCAGATGGAGCAGCAGCGGGCCGTCAACAACCTGGACGGCCTGCACGATGCCCTGAAAGAAGCGCTGCTGCTGCCAGGCTTCAGCCAGGGGGCCGGGCTGCGGCAGGTCGGGGCGCTCAGCCAGCAGACCGGGCAGCAGGCGGGCCAGTTCGACCCGCCACAGATCGTCGACCGCCTCAACGGCCTGGCGCAGGCGCGGCGTGCGCAGCCAGTCTGTGATCGGCGCGTAGCTCAACGCCCCCTTGGCGGCATAGGAGCGGCTCGACGCGGCCGCGTGACCCTGGCGCTTCACCCAGTCGACAATCTCTTCGGCCAGCCGGGTCTTGCCGATGCCGGCCTCGCCCCAGACGGCGACGCAGTGGGCCTCTCCTTGAGTGGCACGGCGCCATGCCTGGCGTAGCTGCTGCCACTCCGTATGACGTCCTACCAGCAGCGGTCGTCCGGCCGCCTGGAGCGTCTCGCCGCCAAGCGCGCCCGGCGCTTCATGCTGCAAGAGACGTGCGTGCATCGCCTGCATGGCCGGAGCTGGATCGACGCCCAACTCGCGGCGCAGCAGCGTCGCACAGGCATGGTAGGTGCGCAGAGCCGCCGCGCGGTTGCCCTGCGCGGCATAGGCCTGCATCATATGCTGATAAGCCGTTTCCTGCAGCGGGTCATGATCGCGCAGCGCAACGGCTGAGGCGAGCGCTGCGTCATAGTGGCGCTGGGCCATTTGCGCCTCGACCAGTTGCTCCAAGAGTGCAACGAAGCGGCCGCGCAGTTGTTCACGGGCGTTCAGCACCCACTCCGTAAAGGAGTCGGGCAGCAGTGCGCCCTGATAGCACGCCGCGGCGGCAGCGAGCAGGCGGATGCGTTCGTCCGTTCGCTCGCAGCGCTCTGCCTCTGCCTGACGCTGCTGGAAGCGTGCAACATCCACCTCAATCCCGGCATCCGCCCGCCAGGTCACTGCATCCGCATCGATGGCGATTGCTTCGGCAACCGCGGGCCATGCCTGCTTGAGCTTGTAGAGCAGATTACGCGTGTTGGTCCGCGCCTGGCCTTCGCTGGACTCTGGCCAAATCTTGTGGGCGATCTGTATCCGCGTCACCGGTGTGCCGGGCGAGAGCGCGAGCAACGTAACCAGCTCCGCAAGCCGGGACTGGCCAAGCGCAACCGGCTCGCCGTGGTGGACGAGCTGAAATGATCCCAACAGCTGTAGCGAGCTTTGCGGTGCAGACATCATCCGTCCATCGGGGTGAGCGGTGGAGCAATCCGGGCGTGCCCCGCATCATACCGTCCCAGGAACAAGACAGCAAGGAATCAAACAGAGCTGCTGCTAAGATTTTGACGATAGGCCGCGAAAAAGGCCGGATGAGGCTGATTCGATGCCAAACCATTGATCAGCCCTCAGCTCAATTTACCCACCTCGCGCGACCAAACCGCTGCGCTTGACGTAGTGATCCATACAGCGCAAAATCAAGTCACGCGTGCAGTGACGCAGATTAGTAAACAGGAGAAAATTCGCATGAATCGTCAAAGTCGTATCTTTCTGCAAATCACGGCCCTGCTGGCCATCCTGCTGTTGGCTACCGGCTGTTCGATGGGCAACCTGGGGCTCAACGTCAACATCGAGGACGGTCAGTTGACGGCCACGGTGCGCATCGGTCAGGAGATTGTCAACAAGCTGATCGACAAGGCCGGTGATTCGGTCAAGGTCGAAGACGACGACTTCCTGGAGGAGGTCTACGGCGTCGATTTTGTCGAACCGGATACGATTCGGATTGACGGCGAGTATCGTCTGGCGGACGGCAGCACGACGCGGGGCACGATCGACTTCGAGATCCTGGCCTTGGCCGGCACGATCAAGATGGAAGTGACCGACGTCAATGCCCAGGGCTTGACGCTCGATACGCCCGTCATCCGCGAATTGAACGAGGAATTGGCGCGGGAGTTTGCCAGAGACATCGGCAAACACGGCTATGACGGCGACGGCATTGCCGACGTCACCGTGACCAACGACGCGCTGGAAGTGACCGTGACGGGATCAATCTCAAACTAGCGTTCGCGCAAAATTTGATCGGCGCGCAGCGGCCCGGCATTTGTATAGCCGGGCCGCTGCGCGCCGGAAACGTTCACTCGGTCTGTCTGACCAAAAGCCGGACGGGGCAACGCATGTCTTTCTCTGCACCACACATCCATGCCGAGTGCATCGGCAATCTCTATTTGACGAGTTTGCGAACTTGTTCGTGCCGATGCATTTAGGTTCCGCCACAGCAAAACGGGTCGTCAATTCAAGATTGGCGGAACACTAGGTGCGTAGCGATTGCGCCAGCCGCGCCAATGCATCACTTGCGCCCACATTGCCGGGAAAGACCACGTAGGTCAGGCCCGGGAAGCGGCTTTCCGCGCCGGCGCGCCAGACGGGGACGCCGGGCAATGCCTGGCCCAGCACCAGCGCGCGACGCATGCCCAGGCCCGCGGTCGCCACGTCGCTCGACGTGATCCCGCCCTTGGCCACCAGCACGGCGGGCCGCGCCGTCAACTGCTGAAGAACCCCGACCAATCCACTGGAAATAGCGTTGCCAATCGCCAGAGATGTCTTGACATCGGCGCCGGTGATCAGTTCGCGGCTGGTGTAAACGACAACGACCGCGCCGCCGGCCAGTGCGTCAGATGCCGTGGCCGCGGCGCGCGCGATTTCGGCCGCAGCATGCGACTCGTCCAGCAGCGCCCGGGCGTTGAGCTCAACGGCAACGACGCCGGGCGTACGCAACAGTTCAGCCAGCTGCTCGGTGCTCTTCTGCACATACGAGCCCACGACAAAGAGGATGCCGCCGCTTCCTGGATTCAACTCCTGGGCGGATAACAGGGCGCGCTCTGGAATGCCGGCCCGGACGCGAACAAAGGAAGCAGCGGTCCGGTACATGTACCGTCGTCCGCTGGCTTCCGCAGCCAAGAGTCCCAACACAAAGACTTCCACGTCGCGATAGCTCGCCGCGTTGACGACGCAGACACTGCCCTTGGGCAAAGCCAGCAGCGCCCGGGCAACGGCATCGGGCCCGTGCTGACGGAGCGTCGCCAGCGAAATCGACGCAACGTCTTTGGCTTGGACGGCGCCGTCTGTCTTTTCTTCTACCCAGTCGCGCAAGTTGGACGCGCGAAAACCAAAGGCCGCGTCCTGGGCAAACTGCGTTTCGCCGACCGGCACGAGCATGTCACCCTCGGCAACATAGTGCACGTCATCGATGGTGTAGCGACCGCCCTCCAAGAAAAAGGGCACGACCAACGTGGCGTCAACGTCACTACCCAAGGCAGCAACCAGCGCATCGATCTCGCCGGGGAAGTGACCGCGCAGCGTTGAGTCGCTCCGGCTGACCACCGCGATGTCAACGCCCGCTGTCTCAGCGACCGCTGCCGCGGCGGCAGCGCGCAAATTCCGGCCGATCTCGGCATTGCGGGCGGCCGCCGCGGCCAGTGATAAACTGCGCGAGTTGGTCAGTATGTAAAACGCCGGTGCATCCTGCTTCAATTCCGCCGCCAACGCTGGGACGGTCCATTCGGTGAGTACCGCCACGTCATGCACGGTCTGGGTGCCGGTCGGGTCGTCGTCGAGGACGATCACTTTGCGGCCCGAAGCCCGGACTGCCGCCTGAATGGCCGGCAGGAGATCATCGGGCCATTCGGGCGGCAAAGCTGCGAGCAGGGTGGATTTGTCTCTAGACGCCATTGCGGTCCCTTGGTAATGATACAACCCGCCGCTCGATAGAACGCGGACAGACCGGGATGGGGCAAATTTACGCTGATTTTCTCTGCCCTTATCTGTGCAGATTCGCATCATCCGCGCAATCAGCGTTCCATTTCATCGCCGCCTCGATCGGCGCCGCTTGATGTCGACACTTCGTCAGGCTCAGCCCAAGCAGGCTCAACCAGCGGCTCACCTTGATGGCAGAATCGGGGGCCGGCTGGCTCACTGCTACAGTCCGCGCACCGGTGGCGCCTGTTCTCCCTTGGGAATGCGCAAGACTTGCGCGTATTCGCCATCGCTCAACTTGACGCTATACCAGACATCGCCCTGCTTCTCACGGCGCTGCGCCTGCTTGCCGTCAACAATGATCCAGGTGGGCAGGCCGCGCTCGTCCACCGTGGGCGAGCAGGCGTAGCTGGCGAAGGTCGGCCCGCTGGCCAGTTCATCGGCGCTGGGCCCAACCGGCTCGGCCAGGGCAAAGCCCCAGCCGCGCTGGCTGAAATAGGCGCCGATCTTCTCGGCGCGTTGCAGCGTTTCGACGATGGTCTGCTGGTCGTCGTCGGCGCTCACCTGTAGGGTGATGGGCACGCCGGCAGGGCTGATGAAATCGATCGTGGCTCGGCACATGGTCGGGGGACTCCTTTCGGCCGGGTACTAATGGTGCGGGTATCGGGTTACGCTTCGATTATACGATAATCTGGGATTGAAGAGTAGCATGAATTCCGCGCGCCCGCAGGCTCATTTCGGCGCAAGCGGGCGTAGCCATTCCGTGCAGATTAGCCGCTCACCCCTTCGCCGGACGCCACATTGGGCCAATGCACATCAGCAGCACAAGGACATTGAAGAATACGTTTGACGGGTTGCCAGACGCCCACGATCCTGCGCTGTCCAAAAGGAACCAGGCCAAAACACTCGTTAGCACAGACTTGCGCACACCCTCGGGCACTGCATCATAGACCCAGTGCCGCAGACACAAAACCATGATCCCCCAGCCAAAGAGGAAGCCGCCCGTGAGCGCAGATAGAAAGCGCGTCGTTGGGTCCGTATAGGTCTGTAGCCCGTCGAGCGGCCAGCTGAGCAGATCGAGCGACCATCGTGCGAATTCTGCCGTGGATTCCATGGAACCCAAGGCGAAGACCGGGCCAAAGCTCGCGATCACAATCGCCGTGATGATCAGCCAAAATTTGTGAAACCGCTGCGTCATGATTCTATCCATTTTTGCTCCTCACATCGTTGTGCATCAACCTTCGGCCGAGTTTCGCGACAATAGGTAGACCAAGGGGGAAAAGACCCCAACGACAAGCGTTGCCACAATCCAGGGCCACGGATTGCGCGCCTGCGCTTTCGCGTCGCGGTACATCCAGACCATAATGAGTGCGAGCGCAATCAAGAGGTCCACATAGATTTGCAATGCCCCCCAACTGCTAGTGATCGACGCAAAAATGCCTGTCAGGCCGTCAACCCAAAGGACGATCGCGGTCAGAATGCCAAACGCCACCAATATGAGCAGCAAGATTGTGCGCTCGGTTGTTTGTTTCATGTCAACATCTCCCAATTCACCTTGTAGCACATGCTACATATTTTCATTATTGTAGCATGTGCTACAAAATATACAAAATACGGATAGTGGTAAAATGATGGTATGAACAAAGTCGCCGTGAAGAAACAACTGATTATCGAGCGCATTGCTGACCATCTCTTGGCAGAGGGGTTGAACAAGACGGGGCTCCGCCTGCTGGCACAGGTAGCCGGCACGAGCGACCGGATGCTGATTTACTATTTCGGATCGAAAGAGGCTCTGCTTAATGAAGTCTTGGGGACGATCGCGGCCAACGTCACGGTTCAGCTCGATGCACTGCTCGGCACGCAGCCGCGCCCGGCCGGCGAACTGCTTGCGCAATTGACCTCTCTGACGATGAGCGAGTCATTTACACCCGCCGTCCAACTCTGGTTTGAACTGGTGGGGCTGGCGGCGCGTGGTGAAGAACCCTATCTGTCCAATGCGCAGATCCTGGCGAACAATTGGATTGCGTGGATCACTGCGCGGCTCGACGACTCTACGCAGCAAGATCCGGCTGACTTGTATGCCCACCTAGAGGGCCGGCTAATGCTGAAGCTAATCAACGGCTGAATAAGAACGTAACGAAGTTAGGAGCCAGCTTGAATCTCACAGAACCGGCCATCCTCTTTGGAGCCATTAGCTTGCTCTTGCTGGCCTACACCAATCGATTTTTGGCCCTGGCCAGTCTGGTACGTACCCTCAAGCACAGCCAAGACGAGGTCGGCCTGGAGCAGCAGATCGCAAACCTGCGCCAACGTATCGCCCTCATCAAGTATATGCAGGCGTTTGGCACCCTCAGCTTTTTGCTCTGTACGCTCGCGACATTCGCCATCTTTCTCCATGAGGTGCGGGTCGGGGAGATCCTGTTTGGCGTCAGTGTTGTGGCGCTGCTGATCTCGCTGGCGCTCTCGCTTTATGAGATCGTGATTTCGACCGAGGCGTTAAATATCGTACTGGATGGGATTCAAGACGAGTAGAAAAGGCTGCGGCCCAGGCATGTCAAGTGATATCAATGCGGCTCAACCGCACCGCGAGCAGACAGGAGATAGACACCATGAAAACACGAAGACTTGGAGCCTACGGGCCGGAAGTTCCCGTAATCTGCCTCGGTGCATGGCCGCTGGGCGGCGGCATGGGCGCGCTGTCCGACCAGCAGGTCATCGACACGGTCCATGCCTCGCTGGACTACGGCGTCACCTTCATCGATACGGCGGAAGCCTATCGCAGCAGCGAATCCGTGCTGGGCAAGGCGCTTGCAGGCCGGCGCGACCAGGTAATTCTGGCCACGAAACTGTCAAAGAGCCACTCTCTAGCCCACATGAACGAAGCCATTGAGAACAGCCTGCGCGCCTTGGGCACGGACTATATCGACCTCTATCAGCTCCATGCGCCCAAGCCGGAGTACCCAATCGAACAGACGATGGATGGGCTCTTGCGGCTTCAAGAGCAGGGGAAAATCCGCTTCATCGGCGTTTCCAACTTCTCTGCTGAGCAGCACGCGGAGGCGATGCAGTATGGTCGCGTCGACAGCTCACAACCGATGTACAGCATGTTTACCCGCAAGGCGGGCGAGGAAGTATTGCCCTTTTGTGCGCGGCATGGCATCGGGGTCATCGCCCACTCGCCCCTGGCGAAGGGCCTGCTGACCGGCAAATACGCTGCGGAATATCAGTTCCCCGCTGACGATGAACGCAGCCAGATGGCGGCTTTCCAGGGGGATCGCTTCACCGAGGCACTGCGCATTGCGGATCAGCTCAAGCTGTGGGCGGCGGCAAAGGATCACACCCTGGTTGAGTTGGCGATTGCCTGGACGCTGGCCAACCCTGCCGTGACCTCGTGCATCGTCGGGGCCAAGTCGCCGGCGCAAGCGATCAGCAATGCGGCTGCCGCCGACTGGGTGCTCACCCCAGCCGAACTCAGCGAGATCGATCAGATTCAAGGCGACTTTCGCATCTCGAGTCTGCATGTGTAGGTCGACTTTAGCCATTATTGTGGGAGTCGATCCGAGTCGGATTCTCCTGCTAGACAAAATTATAACCATCAACCAGAGCCTTCTACACTCAGTGCTGACCGAATACGTCAACTATTACAATACAGACCGTCCGCATCAAGGTATCGATCAGAATACGCCCATCCCGAAGCTGCCAGAATGCCGTGACGGCCCAATCCGGCGAAAAGATGTACTCGGTGGCATAATCCACAGCTACTACCGCAAGGCCGCGTAGACTCGTTCGTATTTTTTGGACCGCACGGGGCATGAAATCGCCTAATGCGTTCCCCCGATGTCGGCCGCGTAGTCGATCGCCTGATCCAGTTTCATCGCTGCCCCTGCAGCCCATGAGGCTGAAAAGGCTGGTTCCCCAAGTTGGGTGCGAGCCGCGGCGACCCACTGCTCATGGTTCGCACCCCAAACAGGATCCAACCGCGTCTCCACTGCCACTCCATGCGTTTCCGCCGCACCAAACAGTCGCGCCGCTGGTTCCATCTGCCCCTGTGCGGCAGCCAGGCAGGCCAGCGCTTCCAGCGCGCGGGCGATCCACGGCCGATGGTTCATCTCAACGGCCAGGTCGAGTGATTCTTGCAGCAATGCGCTCGCTCGAGCGTAGTCGTGCTGCCGCAGTGCCAGTCTTCCCATGACATCGAGTACATCTTTCAACTGACGCAGTTGACCTACTTGGCGGACGAGCTTCAGCGCCTTGTTCAGGAGTGCCTGCGCTTCCGCGTTGTCGCCTTGCGCCATGGCAATGACGCCCAGTTGGCGGAGCGCGATACCACGCCTAACGGTATCATCCATTTCCTCAAAGATGGTCAGACTTCGGTCACGTGTGCATGTGCTGCCGCATAGTCACCCTGCTCGTAGAGCAGCCTGCCATAATTGAACAGTGCCGTCCCGTACATTCCGCGGCCCCATGGGACTTGAAGGATTCGATACAGTCGAGAATGTACTGCCGTGCGCTTGTGTTCTCACCTCGCAGTCGGGCGACGGTCGCAAGCTGCAGCAAGGCGTGCCCTTGGGCAAAGGCGTCCTGCAATTCGTGACCGAGATGTAGGCTTTCTCTGGCCGTCGTCTCGGCGGCATCAAGCGCTTCGAGCTAAGCATATGGCCCTGTCAACGAGCGCCAGTGTGAGGATAGTCTTCCCGTCCGTCCCCAATTGGCGACTCAGGGCAATACTTTCAAGCAGAAAAGTGCGCCGGCTGCAAAGCTACCCAGGTAGTAGGCAAAACGCCGGCCGTGGCAATGCTCTTGCCCGTAGATATGTGTCTGCGGCCGCCTCAGGACGCGCCAGATAACGTTCGGCTTGAGCCTGCCCTTCACGCGTAACCGCGATCCATCCAGAAATCCCACAGCGCGCCGACGATACGCATACCTAGCGCAAATTCGCCGCCGCTCAGAGCCCACTCGAGGGCTGCACGCAAATTGTCATGCTCACACTCTATCCGATCGAGCCACTCTGTTACGTGCTGTCCGTTCCTCAGTCGAGGTTCGGCTTCCTCGGCAAAGTGCATGAAGAAACGAAGATGGTGTTGGCGTGTCTGCGTTACCTGTTGCGCTTCGGCCAGCCGATCCGCAGCAAATTGGCGGGCGAGTTCGTGGATCTCATAGCGCTCCTGCTGCGTTCGGCGCAACAAGGACTTGTCCACCAGTGCCGCCAGAACCGGCAACGAGGCGCCCGCCACTTCAACCGCGGCCTCACGCGTGAAGCCACCGCGAAAGACCGAGCACGCGGCAAAGACGCTCTGCTCTTCGGCGCTGAGCAGTCTCCACGAATGGTCAAAGACTGCCTGCATCGAGCGGTGCCGCGGAGACAGGTCACGCTGCGTGGTGGCGAGAATCTCCAGACTCTTCTCGATCTCCTCGGCAATCTCGTGACAGGAGAGCACGCGTACCCAGGCCGCGGCCAGTTCGATGGCCAGCGGCATCCCGCCCACCAAGCGACAGATGCGCAGGATTGCCGCTCGATCCGCAATGGCGGGTGCAAAACCTGCCTGCAGCGCGACGTGCAGTCTGCACAAAGAGCGTCGGTGCACTGTATGCGTCCACGCTGTACTTCATAGACGCTGCGGCTTCTTCCGTGGGCATCTCCAGCCCGTCCACGTCGTAGATCCATTCCCCTCGGATGTTTAGCCGCTCGCGTGAGGTCACCAGCATCTTCACATCGGGGGCCTGATCCAAGATGCCTGTCACCAAGGAAATGCGGGATTGTGATTTGGCTCCGGCTCTGGTCGGATCGTTGCAGTCAACAGGTGTTCGAAATTGTCCAAGACAAGCAACAGTGCCTGTTGGCGTACATAGCGCAGCACTTGGGCTTGCGGCGTGAGGTTGCCATCGAGCGTGAGGTTGAGAGCTGCGGCCACTGCCGGCGCGATCCCTTGTGCAGACGAGAGCGGGGCCAGCCCGACGAAGACAACGCCGTCGGCGAAGGCTGAAATCAGCTTCCTGGCTGCTTCTGTCGCCAGACGGGTCTTGCCGCTGCCGCCGGGTCCGAGCAACGTGATGAGCCGGCAGCCGGGATCGGCAATCAGGCGGGCCAGATCGGCCAGTTCCGCGTCTCGTCCCACAAAAGGTGTTGGCGGCAAGGGTAGATTGCTTCGCAACGGGTCTGAAGTAACAGAGAATAGCTCTGTCACAATCGCCGCGCGATCGGAATAGCCGGCGCTCTCCAAGAAAGCGCTCAACCAGGCCTGATCCAGCCCACCCTCGTCAACCAGCGTTCGTGCCAGCGCTTCCACTTCCGAATGCTGTTTGGGGATATGACCATCGCCGTATCCCCAGTATTCGATGGCACTGCCGCCCTTGCGACCGATGGCATAGCCCAGTTCGTCGCGGATCACGCTCTTGGGTTTTGATGTGCGGTTGGCAATGGCAGTGATGCCTTCTTGCAGCAATTCTGCCGAATGGCCGGGCTGGACGAGACCACCGACTCCAACCGAGCCGACGAAGGCCAGGGCATTTCTGAATCAGTGGTCTCAATCCGCTCCCGTGCCGCGCAGGTGTTGGAAAAAGATTCACATTCGGGAAGCAACGATTCTCAGAAAAGTTCAGTCTATCAGAATGGAAAACAAATGATGGGATCCGCAAAAATGCAAGGTGATTTATGGGGGAGGGCGCCACGGGGCTGGGCAGAGATTCAAGAACCGATGCACAGGCCATTATGGGAAGCCATGTTGAACGCTACTGAGGCTGGGTCAGGAACGCGCTTCCTCGATGCAGGCTGTGGCGGCGGCGGGGCGAGCATCTTGGCCGCAGAACGTGGCGCACAAGTCAGCGGGCTTGGTGCGGCTGAAGGGTTGCTTGCGTTTGGCCGCCAGCGTGTTCCCGGTGGCGACTTCCGGGTAGGTGACATTGAACAGTTGCCCTTAACTTCAGAGTTCGCAACATACAACATAATGATTGATGTGCTAACACGAGCGTGTCGCTGGCGCAATGCAATCAGATGGCTGCTCTGAAATGGCGCCATTTTCGTCAATTATCAGGTGGGCACAGACCATGACGCCTCTGTTGCAAAAACTGGTCGGTGGATCAATATTGCCAGAAATGTGTGCAAGGCAGGAACGCCGTCCCTCGTTTCCGCCTTACTCTGTCCCGAAATCATGATCTAAGTGGGACGATCTCGATCAGCAGGTCAGTTTTTGCGACAGATCCAGATCACGCATGCCGTGGACTCCTTTCCAATTCAGCTTTCGCAGGTCGGATCAGGAACCTGAGAAAGCGTCGGGAGCTTGTCGTGTTTCCAGTAACAACCCATCGGCTGTTTGGCCCTGGCCTTGCGGCTACAGGTGTAACAGCTCGGAGCTAGGATTTAGTTTTCAGACGGACGATTGATCAGGACTCAGGTGCGCCCTGATCGATCCATTCGACGATCCAATCCAGTTCGTTGGGCGCAAGGCTGTTGGGATGGCCTTCTCTTTGTAATTCAATCAGCAGACTCTCGTCGGCATTGCCCGGCACGATGGCTGGGCCCAAGTTGCCGCCGGTCATGATGTCGGCATAGCTGTCAAGATAGAGACCAGCCGTGCCGCCATGGCAGGCGACGCAGCGTGCCTGCAAGATAGGACCGACCAAATCGTCCCAGGTCAGGTCCGATTCAGGATAGGTGGGCAGTTGACTGTCGAGCACATTGGTGAGTTCAACGATACTCGGTGCGTTGAAGCCGGCGTAGGTCCACTCAGTGGCATGGCAAGCACTGTTGCCGCAGAAGCTGGTATCGCTGATGCCGCCGGGATCGCTCACATCATGACAGCCTTCGCACGTACTGTCGAACTCGAAGCGATGGCGTGAGATCCAGTTGCTGTCCACATGGGACTCAGGCTGGAAGGACTCCTGCAACGCCAGCGCGGGCGAGGAGCCGTCTTCCGGGCTTTTCACCGGAATGGAATGGCAGAGGTTGCACTCGATACGAATGCTCTCACCCTGTGGCGTCAGATGTTTACCATCATGGCAACGGAAACAGCCGGCCGATTCGCTGTGGCCCAGGTTATTGGGATGCATGCCCCAACTCGGTTCCATGGTCTCATAGACCTTCTTCTGGTAGAGGGCCAACACCTCGTCCACGGCAGCGTCCACAATCCCCTGATTGGCGGCATAGTAATCAGGATAAGTTACCTGATAGTAGCCTTTCAAGCCGTTGATGGCGTAGGCCGCCTCATCCATGTTGGGATAAGGGCGTTCAAAGACGGCCAGCGCATTTTTCTTGAAATAGGGAATGTCCGGCGAGATGGTGCCCCGTTCCATGGCATCGTCCAGCGCCCGATCCGGGGAGGGGAATGGATGAGCGATGCGGTTGTGACAACTGGCGCAGTCCATGGTCTTGATCTTGTCTGCATTCTGCTCAACAAAGTCGGCCGGCAAGTCCGTCTCGGTATCCAAGAACTCTTCGGTCTCGCCCGAATCGGCATAGGTCACGCGCACCCAGGGGATCTCCTGCTCCAGGTGCGGATCATCGGTGGCAATATATTGGATGTCATTTTCCACGTGCCAGTGGATGCCCTTGCCCCGTCCCTCGCGTATGGTGCCACCGCCCGTGCGAAAGGCCATGTGCTGCAAGGTCTCTTCATTGTTGCGTTCAGCATCGTAGGAGTGAAACGCCTGGAGTGAGTCCGGCGAGAACTTCTCCGGATTATGACACTTCTCACACACTTCCGAAGCCGGTCGGAAGGACTTGGTATAGACCGGCAGATGATAGCCCGCGCCCGCGTATTTGAGTACGTGGGTGATTTCCTTGGATTTGCGCGTCAACTGGGTGGCGATAGTGGCGCGGCCGATGTGGCATTCCACACACTTGACGTTGGCATGCGGTGACTCCAAGAAGGAGATGTATTCCGCGGGCATGGTGTGGCAGGAGGTGCCGCAAAACTGGTTGCTATTGGTATATTCCCAGCCCGCACCGGCAACGAGAAAGGCAGCCACGCCGA
Organism: uncultured Chloroflexia bacterium; assembly: GCA_963749845.1. Lineage (GTDB taxonomy): Bacteria > Chloroflexota > Anaerolineae > Caldilineales > Caldilineaceae > JAGRCP01. Next base: position 1,046,130 of record CAVVOJ010000001.1, read on the forward strand.
GGAAGACGATAAAGACGTAGGGCATGATGCGCACCCATAGCGGTGCGCGCCACGAGGGTGAAAAGAACCGGCCGATCCGATCAAACATTGCTGCTTCTCCTGGCACGCACGGCGCGTACCACTATGTATGCAAGAATACCCAACCCGAACAAGCCAAGCAGGGCAAAAAACCCGTAGCGCAACCAGAGTCCACGCGTCGGCTGTTCCACATCGACCGGTTGGCCAACCGCGGGGATGGGCGTCGGCGGCAGCGGGGCAGTGGGCGTCGGGCCGGGCGCGAAGAAGGACTTACCGCCTTCCTGCTGCGTCACCGCGTAGTCGACCATCTCGACAGCCCAAGCCGGATCCTTGCCGTGTCCTTCATGGCAGAGATTGCAGGCATTGGGCATGGCCTCAACCCCGCCATGGTCGATGCTGCCTTGCGGGTTGGGCTGATTGAAGGTGTGGCTGTGGATGTCGTAGTCGACGGCACTGGTCGCCATCTTGGGCATGTGGCAGTCGCTGCAGGTGAAGTCGTATTCTCGGCTGGCTTCTTCATGGTAGGGCATATGCGTGATCAACGCACGCTTGTCATTGTGGCACTCGACGCAGAGTTCGTTGGTCGGTGCCTTGAGCTGTGCGCGTCCCACGCCACCGCCGTGAACGGTATGACAAGTGGCGCAACTGGTCTCCGGGGCTGCCTGCATGGTGTTGCCCAGCGTCCAGTCCAGGAACTGCTGGTTGTGGGTGCGAGCACTGCCGTCCGGCCATTTATCGGCTGGGTCTGTGGTAAAAGTAAAGTGGTCGTAGATCGACTCACCGGGCCGGAACGATGCCGGGAAGGGGAAGCCATCGGGCGAGACACCACGACTGTGGCAAGCGCCGCAGACCTGATCATCGATTTCGGCAAAGGGCTTGACATTCTCCGGGTCGGCCACATGGTCGGCAGCGGGTCCGTGGCAGCTTTCGCAGCCAACGCCAAATTCGGTAAATGCCCAACTCTCGGTATCCAGCCCGGTGATATGGCAGGTGCCGCATGAGGCCCGCCAATCGGTCTGGTCCCAATCGTCGGCGTGATAGGACGCCCATTCGCCGGTCTCCGAATGCCATTCCGCGGGCAGCACGTAGAAACCGCCGGCGCTTGCGGTCATCGATTCGCCATCCGTGAGTTCGACGCTCGAAGAAACCTCAGCCGACGCTGTGACACTCGCCGTGGCCGAGATGTCGTTCGTCACAGTGATAAAGCGTTGCATCCACTCGCCGCCGATGGTGTAGGCGACGTCGGCGATATCAATGGTACGGTGCGGATCGTCAAGCGTGAAGTCAGCGACGATGGCATCGGGATTAGCCCGTACGTCCTGGATGGTCGTTGCGTGTAGCGTGTCGCGCCAGCTCAGGTAGATGTCCTCGTGACAACCAAGGCAGCGCCGGCTGCCCGCAAACTCGGCCGGGCCTTCGCCGTGGCCCACGCGTACATCGAAGAAATCTTCCGCCCACCCTTGGGCCTCATCCGTGTGGCAGGTCGTACAACGCTCCGGCATCTCTTCGACCATTCGCTCGAAGGGTTCGACTTCGTGCGCAGTGTGGCAATCCACGCAGGTGGGTGCGTCACGCACCGGCTCGACATCGGCATGGAACGGGTTGTGTGCGTAATGACAGGATTCGCACGCTGCCGCTGCCGCCAACGCGTAGTCGACCCGGTCCGTTGCCGAGATTGGTTCGTGCGGAAAGCGATAGTCAGTGCGGTTCTTGTGGCAGTCGGTGCAGGTGACCGCCTCGTGCGCGGAGAAGCTGTGAACTGACTGATCCAATTGTTCAAGGGGAACCAGCAGTGGCAGCGTTTCGCCGGACGGCAGGATGATTTCCCGTTGATTATCGCCGTGACAGCCGCGGCAAGCCAGATCAGGCGGCGCCTGGGCGAGGACGGTCTGATTCCAGCAGAACGTAAACAATATAGACACCAACAGAAGGGCAATGGACCAACGGTACCGAACGGCTCTGGAATACACGATATTCTACACCAAATTTTGTAGTCAACGCCTTTGCTCAAAATCGTTGATCAATGTTCAAGACATCTTTGCCAAATCTCGTCTGACGGTTAGTCCTTGTTCAGTGAGCCGGCCGGATCACGGTCATGGAAGCCGATGGCTGCTTCTTGCAGCTCTTCATCAGTCTACTGGGTTGCCGAGTCGGCGTCGCCGGTGATGATGAAGCCATCCAGATCGATGAAGCGCGCCGTCCAGCCATAGCCGCCGATGACGTATAGGATGTCGTCCAAAGTGTATCCTTCTGGCGGGTCGATACTTCGGAGAAAGGATACTCAGACTGCCAGCAAAACCAGGAGCATTGCTATTTGACGCATATTTGTCTTCTCTTTCACGTCTCCATAATAGCTCGTTTCGACCTGGAAAGCAATGCGATCGACGTAAATGCAAAAAAAGGTACGTTCCAGTGTGCGGGCAAGCCAAGACAAGATCCTCGTTGGACTGACTGTATTTCCGAAATCACCAGATCCGCTCAGGGTGACAAACGCGCCCCCAGCGTGAATTGCACCCAAGAAAAGAAGAAAAAAAGAAAAAACGTGGCGTTGATAAAAATTGGAATCTGTGGTACCTTGATTCATCCACAAGTAATCACAATCAAAAAACTATCCTACAGATGTCTGTTCTGCAATATCTGTCGTGAGCGTGCCTTGTGCCTGCCAAAGAGATGGAGGTGAACCATGGAGCAGCTTCATTGTCCGCACTGTCAGAGTTCCGAGATCGAACAAGAGATCAGGCTGATGGCATCTGATCAGTCTGCGTCGGTTGGGCGTTGGCGGTTGAAGTACGGCCTGATCAGTTTTTCTGCAGCCGTCCTCTTTGGGTTGCTCTGCGTCGTCGCGAGTTGGCGCTGGCTAGAACCGCCTATGGATGAGCCTGCGGTTATTATTGCCGCCCTCTCCTTTATCTTCGCTATTTTTGTCCTTGCAACGACGCTCTACTACGCTCGGTGGGCCAGTACCATCCAATATCAATGCCGCGTCTGTCATTTGACCTGGATCGATTCAGATGATTATCAAGATGAGGTAAACGCCCAGGTCACATAACACTCGTCAATACAGCAGTTTCTGACATGCAGTGACCTACTGACTCTTGATCATCGCAGACAAATCGTCGAGTTGCGCCGGCCAATTGCTGATAGAAGGGTTGGATTGCAAAGAATCGAGGCGGAATAATTGTGGGCAGAGCAGGATTCTTGTCTACATTGATTACACGAGCAGAAATGATGTTTGGTCTACCCAGCACCTTGCGAAAGAAGCGCTTGGCTGCTCGAGTGCAGCGAGTCTCGTTCAAGAGGAAATCGAGCGTCTGTCCAGTTGAATCCCGTATGGTCTAAAAAATCCGTCCACACAGTGTTAGCAAGCCAGACATCATGTCTACCGCTGGTAGAATGAAGCACTCACTACTATCGGAAGGCAATAGAACATGATCTGGTATGTTGCAATGCATCTGTTCTCTACCCTACTCGACGTGATCCAGATTGGACAACTCACCGAACAGCAAAAGGATCTCGAGATACTGCTCCTCCGCCAGCAACTCAGAATCGCTGAACGAAAGTTGCATAAGCCGGTACGCCCAACTCGTGCGGAACGACTCACGATTGCGGTGATCACGACAAAGTTGAAATCAGCAACCGGCCAAACGCCCATGCAACTGCGTCGGGTCATCCGCATCTTCCAGCCAGAAACCGTTCTTCAATGGCACCGTCAGCTAGTGAAACGAAAGTGGACACGGAATTCTGATGGACGGCGAGGTAGACCGAAGATCGATCTAGAGCTTGAGCATCTCGTCGTCCCGTCTAGCGGAGGAAAACCCAGACTGGGGCTATGACAAGATTCGCGGAGAACTCAAGAAACTTGGATACACCATCTCCCCAGGTGCAATCGCCAGCATTCTGAAGAGACACAACATTCCACCGGCTCCGGATCGGAGTGGTTCACCGAGTTGGCGTCATCTGATGAATCACTATAGAGATCAGATTCTGGCGTGCGACTTTTTCACTGTTGAGACGCTATGAGTTTGATATTCTAAAAGTGGTTCTCCCGCACTTTGTGTGAAGGGTCAGCAGCCAATTGGTTCCCCGGAAGACATCTCCAGTGGTACGCCGTTCGTCGCGTCGAGAACACGCGTACAAGTCAGAGCAGTTTCACACAAAGTGCGGGAGAACCACTTTTCACTTGACAAACACAGTGTGACATCGAAAACGCCCGGGACATGGCGAACGACAGTCTACTCCTCTTCAAAGAGCTCGGTTCGCGGCGCGATGTCGTCATCGTCTACGCCTTTCTTTGCGCCATCGGCTTAATGGCTGGCGAATATGCTCAGGCGCTGGCCAATGCCGAACGTTCGCTGGAAATTGCGGATACAGTTGATGACCAGTTCGTGCAAGGGGTTGCCATCGGCTTTCGGGGTTGGGCGCAACAGTACAACGATGACTCAAAAGGAGCGCTGAAAACCCTACGCGAGGCTATCACGATCACGACCGCAACCGGTGCTGCCATGGACAGCGTTCGATGGTATTCGCAACTTGCCTATGTCGAATGGCGCAATGGGCAAGACGTGCCCGCCCGCTACCACTGTTACAAAGCCGTGCAAATTGCCGCAGAAGTCACCGACCCCTGGAGCCTGCTGACCGCCATCAGCACGACTACGGTCATTTTGTCAGATGGTGAAGATCCGGCCTTGGCCGTAACGTTGCATTGCATGTTGATGCAAGATCCTTTATGTACCGCCAGCCAATGGTATGTAGATGGCATCATGCCCCATGTTGAGGCGGCATCAAGGATGCTAACCAAAGAGCAACTCAGGGCGGCGAAGCAGCGAGGGGCTGATCTGAAGCAACAGGAAGAGATCACCAGGCTCCGAGATAAACTGGCATCTCTCGGCTGGCCAGAATAAATCGAAACGGCGTCGAACTGTCCATTGGCTAAATTGCCGGGCGCGAGATCTGGCAGAATTCTTGAACTTCCGCCGGGCCCGTATCACCGTTGACAAGCATGTTGGCCTTGCCCAGCTCGGCGAAGCACGCATCCCGAAGTTTGCGCGCAGCCTCCACCCGCGCGCGGATGACCGACGGCTCGCCGGTCTCTAGCGAGATCTGCTTTTCGAGGGGCACGCGGCGCACGTCCAGTTGACTATCGTTCGTTTCAGGGTACACAAAGCGCTACACGGTCCACGATGGGGCCGGAGATGCGACACGTGCGGCGGTATGGCAGCGCTGGACCATGCTCGGGGTGCACGTACACGGCTTGCGGTCGCCGTCGAACCAGCCACACGCGCAAGGATTTCGCGCCCCAAGCGCCGTGGACCCCTAATGGGTACAATCGAAAGCGGATCTCTTTTGAGCATACAGTTGTCGCATCGCCATCAGGGGCTACAGCGCACTATCGTGGTGGAGTCTGGTATAATCAACCCTGGGGCTGCTGATGGTAACTCCTGTGGCATAGCCCCCTGATACTGGTCTGTTTTTCGCAGAGAGAGTTCGTTTCGTGGTCCGCCAAAAGATTGTGGTAACCGAAAAGATACGTCGCCAAATCTCTGGCGCAGTGGCCGAGATCGACCTGGCCCAAATGGAGTTCATCCGCCGCATGACGCCTGCTGAGCGGGTGCGTCGGGCGGCGGATTTGATCGATGCCGCCGAGCGGGTTGGCGTCTACCGACTTCGTCAAAGACACCCTGATCTGAGCGAAGACGAGGCGCTGCATATCCTTCGTGGGGGACTACTCAAACAGCACAAGAAACAGAGAAGATGGCACAAGACCGGATTGGCTTCCTAGACTTCGCGCGGCTGGTCATTGACGCGCTCGAAGCAGCAGGCGTGACCTATCTTATTGGCGGTGCAGTTGCGGTCTGGGCCTGGGGTGAGCCACGGACGACGCAGGACTTCGACCTTGTCATCCACCTGCCAGTAGAACGAATTGTGAGCTTATCGCGCGAGTTGGAGTTGCGCCGCATGTTGGTGCCGCCAGACATTCTGCTCGACCTGGTACTAAAGCCAGAGGGTGATCTGCCGGTCAACGCGATCCATTTAGACAGTGGCTACAAGGCAGAGCTCTTTCTACTACGTGACGGCGACGCATTTCGGTCCGCAGCGCTCGGCCGGCGCCAAGTGGTTGATCTTGGCCCGCCGCTGGGTGAGGTGTTTGTACACGCCCCAGAGGATCTGATCCTGAACAAAGTCGCCTACTACGGCTTGAGTCAACAGACAAAACACCTCCGCGATATTGCCTCCATCCTTGTGACCCTTGAACAGGATGAATTGGACTGGCCATACTTCATCTCTTGGGTGGAGAGACTGGGTTTGAACGATGCTTGGCGTGAAGTAAACGACGAGGTTGAACGTCTGCTGGGACGATAGTGTCTACTTGAATCAGACCGTTCCCTCACCCAGCTAGGAACAGATCGACCGCAACATATCCGAAGTCTACCGCATCCTCCTCGCCGCCCATAAGGCTGACTGGACCGCGGCCGAGCTCTTCGCCACCGACTGCCCGCCGGCCCAAGCTTGGCAAGCTCTGGCTCGCCTTGCAGATCGCTGGCGCAGTGAGTGATGCGCGAAGACTATCTGTTGGTGGGACTGGCCCCTTACACCCCGCCCCGCGGCCGGTACTGCAGCGCCTCGGCCAGATGCTCGGTTCGGATCGCGTCCTCGCCCGCCAGGTCTGCGATGGCGCTTTGCGCCCACTTCGTGAAGGTACGCGCCAGCTTGAGCACGCGATGATAGTCCCGCGCGCTCAGCTCCAGCTGCCGCACCGCCGCGCGCATGAGCTCCTTGCCTGCTGCGTCGATGGCGCAGAATTCCTGCACCTCGGCCAAGCCCACGAGTGGGCCGCCCATGTCGCCGTTGACGAGCATGTTGGCCTTGCCCAGCTCGGCGAAGCGCGCTTCCTGGACTTTGCGCGCCGCTTCCACACGGGCGCGGATGAGCTTCGACGGCTAGCCGAACGTGAGTGAGGCCAGTTGTCAGGTGGCTTTAGCAACAGATGAGCTAAGTAGCCAGCACGACAACCGGATTCCCGACTCGTCTTCCTGTAGACAGCCCAGCGAGTGGCGCAACGCGTGGTGCCCGCAATGCACCTTAATGCGTTTGCGCAGGGTATTTTTGGTTTTGTTGCAAAAACTGTCGAACTCAGTTAACGTGCGTCTCATCCACAGGATTTTGAATCAAATCGGGATGGGTCAGCACGAGCGATCCGTTCAAATGGCGACATGAGGCCCGCTGTTTCCTACGCTCCTGCACACGTCCTTTTCGCCACGATTCTTTGCAACAAACCCTGGAGAGAATAATGTCCAATAGCCAACCTCCAATCGACCACAATGCGACCTCTGGTGGTCACATGAGTGAAGCCCATTATTTAGACCAGCACTTTGAAGCGATGCGGCCGGAGTATGAGCAGATGGCGAAGATGGCGGGCTTCGAGGCCGGTTGGCGCATCCTCGACGCTGGTTGCGGTGGGGGCAGCTATCTATCGCTACTTTCCGAATTAGTCGGTGAATCTGGCTATATTATGGCTACTGACCTTGCGACCGAGAATGTTCAACGGGTATTGCAGAGAATAGGGCAGGGTGATTTTGTTTGTGAAGTTGAAGCGCGTACAACAAATGTAACCAAGTTACCATTTGCTGACAATGCTTTTGATGCTGTCTGGTGTGCTGCTGTCACACAATACTTGAGCGACGATGAGGTTATGCGGGCATTCAATGAATTCAAACGGGTGGTCAAACCTGGCGGCCTGATTGCCATCAAAGAAGCCGACTTTACGTCCTTCCATTTTGGACCATTTCCAAGTGATGTACTTTGGCGCTTATTCATCAAGGGTATGCAGGACATACCACGTGGTGTCTTGCGAGCATCAGAATTCAGCAAGATGCTCCGTGATATCGGACTCACCAATGTCACAAGTCAAACGATCCTGGCTGAAAGGTATCAGCCTCTGAGTGAGGTCGAGCGCCGCCACATTCGCGAGGTACTATCTTTCACAAGTGCATTGAGCCAGCAGTTTGATTTGCCTAAGGAGGACCAGCAACATTGGAGCGCCCTTGGTGATATTGATCGTCCTGAGCATATCCTAAATGATGGCTCGTTTTTCTTTCGTGAGCCGCATAATTTAACAGTTGCCAGAATACCAAGCAACTAAACCCATTTCCTCGTGAGGGAATACCCCAACAGGGTGTGGTGCGGACCCATATGTAGGCATTCAATTGATGCAACGTCGAAGTCCGTGTTTTCAAGCAAATACAGAAGTCCGCACACGCAAGCTATTGGGTAGACCAGCCAGGCATAATTTCTAACGTATCTTTACGCGCGAATCTCGCTGGTACCCCAGGATGCAGCGTTGCTCCGAGTATGGGAAAGCCAGCGCAATCTCAGCGTGTACCGTTATTCAATGAGGGGGCTCGGATCGTGGGATCTGCAACAGTCCAGGGTGAGCTATGGGGCAGGGCACCAAAGCGATGGGCAGAGCTTCAGGAACCCATGCACGCACCGTTGTGGGAGGCAATGTTGAATTCGACTAAGGTCCGCCAGGGGTCTCGCTTTCTCGATGCCGGTTGTGGCGGAGGAGGGGCGTCCCTTTTGGCTACAGAACGAGGCGCTCTGGTCAGCGGATTGGATGCCGCTGATTCGCTGATTCGCATCGCACGAGAACGGCTGCCGGATGGTGATTTTCGCGTCGGCGACATGGAAACACTCCCTTTCTCAGATGGCTCGTTCGACGCAGCCATTGCCGCAAACTCGCTTCAATATACGCTTGATCGAATTGCCGCATTGCGCGAATTGAGGCGCGTTTGCACCTTACATGGGCGAATCGCCGTTGGGCTATGGAGCACCCCGGATAAAGTCGATAACCGATTCATTGTGCAGGCGATCCGTGACGCACTGCCTGAGGCGCCTTCCGGGAAAGGACCTTTCGAACTCTCTTATCCGGGCGTCCTTGAAGACCTTTTTGAGCAAGCTGGGATGCATGTGGTGGACAATGGCGAGGTTGAATGTTCGTTCCATTACGCTGATTTTGAAACATTTTGGCAATCCCGAGTTGGGGCGGGACCCATCCAGAGAGCGATACAGACTATCGGCAAAGCTAGACTCGGAGAAGTTCTGCAAAAGGCCGTCACGCCATTCATGGTCGATGACGGCAGCATACAAATGAGCAATTGGTTCCGCTACGTGACGGCTACACCCTAAGCGCAGTGGTAACGGAAGGAGCGACGGCAAGGAGTTGCCCTACCCTGTCCGAAGGTCGCATGATCGAAAGTTGTTAGTAGGCTGGTTCCAAATCGTGCTCTATGTTCTTATTAGGCGCATGTCAAAGAGGAAAACAATGGCCACAAGTAAAGAAAGCAATAACCGAGAAGACCACAAGACAGACTCCTCTAACGCGAAGGCCGATCTTATTCGCACAATTGAGCGCAAACGCCTGCGTGCCCTGGTGGAGGCAAATATGGAGGTAGCGAATCAGCTTCACGCGGATGACTTTCAACTAATAAATCCCGGTGGAAGTTCGCTTTCAAAAGAGCAGTATCTCGGAGGCATTGCTTCCGGCGAACTTAACTACCTCGTGTGGGAACCTGAGGCGATTGAAGTTCGGACGTACGATGAGGCAGCAATCATTCGATACCAAGCACAACTCGAAATCATCGTTGAGGGACAAAAGATCCCGCTCCGGCGTTATTGGCACACCGATTCTTATGAAAATCGTAATGGACACTGGCAAGTCGTCTGGTCCCAGGCAACACAAATAAGATAGTCATTACCATCATGATTATCCGTTGATCTTCAAAGTTGACGTTGTGCTACTGGTACCACTTTTTAGTCGTTGATAGAAATGGCTGACATGACCCACGCAAAGATGAATCTTAGTCGTTTGAGTGCTTTACCGTAGACAAGTTGAAGAGGACCCATGATGCAAACCAGGCTTCCACAACGCAAACACGTATATCAGAATCACGAACTGGACAGCACTTACTGGGACAGTTTCACACCACGAAATGATGATATTATCATCGCCACATCGATCAAGAGCGGGACAACATGGATGCAAACCATCGTTGCCAATCTGATTTTTCAAGGTCAGGAATTGCCCCCACAGATATGGCAACTAAGTCCTTGGTTAGAGGTTCGCCCTTCCGATATCAAAGCAACGTTGGATCTATTAGAAGCGCAGACTCAACGCCGCTTTATCAAAACGCATCTTCCCCTCGATGGCCTGATCTATTATCCGCAGGTGAAGTACATCTACGTGGGACGGGATGGTCGGGATGTGTTCATGTCACTCTGGAATCACCACCACGCGTTTTCGCCGGAGATGTTTGAACTGTTTAACAATTTCCCCGGCCGCGTGGGCGATCCGCTTCCCCCAGCTCCTGACGACATTCACCAGTTTTTCCACGACTGGATCACCAAAGGATGGTTCGCCTGGGAGAGTGAAGGGTATCCATATTGGTCGGTGTTACGGCATGCCCAAACCTGGTTTGATTACCGTCAGGTGCCAAATATTCTATTAGTCCACTTCAACGATTTGTTGAGCGACCTTGACGGGGAAATGCGCCGAATTTCTCGGTATCTTGACATCGAAATCAACGAGGAAATCTGGACCACGTTAGTTGAAAACGCTACCTTCAATACCATGAAACGCAATGCAGAACAGGTTGTTCCCGGAGCTGGATCTCCTTTTGTCGGTGGTGCTCAACGCTTTCTGTTCAAAGGAACAAACGACCGATGGAAGAGTATATTGTCGACAGAGGAACTCGCGCTCTACGAGCAGACTGTAGCTGACGTCTTGACACCTGATTGCGCCAGATGGTTGGAGCAAGGCCGATCACGCTAGTGCGTGCGCTAGCGTGATCGGCACTTCAAAAGCTTGCTTACCGTGAATTTGAAGCAAAGTATCGTCGACCCGAACAAGGCAAGTTCTGCGCCCACTTCGTGAAGGTGCGCGCCAGCTTCAGCACGCGATGATAGGCTCGCCCCCCTAGTACTACAACGAGAGTTTGGTCTCGTTGACACGTTTCTTTCGGTGAGAACGATAGGCGGCGAAGTTCCGTTTTTGGCGATATTGGACGATATCGAGTGCCAGAGCAGCGTCAAAGTCGGGCATGGGTAGAACAGCCTGCAATAACAGGATCGTCTGCTGCAACGTGAGATCAGGAGCATCGTCCTTGAGTCGTAGTCGCAACCGGACGAGAAAGAAATGGGCCAGAATGCATAGGGTCATGTGATGATGCCAGCCAGTCCAAGTTCGGGTCTGGTAATCGCCAAGGCCGAGTTCTTGTTTGCCGTCTTCGAAACAGGTCTCCACAGGCCAGCGCATACCGCTGAGCCAGACAAATGTGGCGAGAGTTGTCAGTGCATGTGCGTTACTGAGATAGGTCTTGAGTTCGCCGGTGGTGCGATCTCGCCGGAAGACAAGCCAGAGATCAGGACCGGGCAAATCATTGCGCACAGCCACGGCACGCAAATGAGCGAAGTCGGCGTCGATGGGCCCTTTGCTTCCTTCTTTGATGGTTTGCCGAGACCAGGCCGCCGAGGGGAGTTGAGCGGCGATGTCTGCCACGGTCTGGGGAAGTGGCTCACCTGCGACCACCCGTTCCTTCGTCGGCTTGCGTCCACGTCCGGACCATTCTGGTATCGCAGTCTTCGGGCGTTTCTGCCAAAGGCGAGTGTCATGCGGTACTTCGGCGAAGTACAATAGGTGCTCGGCAACAGCATCCAAGAACTTGGTATCACGACCAAAGGCTTCGTCGCACGTGAGCCAACGAAAGGAGAGTGTATCAGCGTCCGACACTTGTCGAATCATCTCCAGGCCCAACTGCGGTTTCGTCTGGAAGGTCAAACCCTGGGGTACATCACACTTCTGGCGCCGTTCGGCATAGTCGTCGTCGATCAGCCATTCTTCCGGTAGATAGAGGCTGCGATGGAGTAACGTATAGCCTTTCTGACTGGCGTATCCCAGAAAGACACCCGCTTGGCAATTGGCTCTCTTGCCCAGCTGGCCGCACCATTGCCGTTTGACGCCTACCGATTCTGTACCCTGTTTGGGAAAATCACTGCCATCCAGGATGAGGACACCGTCAGCATCGCCCAAGTCTTTTTCGACTTCTCGCCAGTGTTTCCTCAGAATCGGACCATCATCCCAGGCACCTCGGCCAATGAAGTTCTGGGTGGCTCGGATTTGATTCACGTCATTGCCTGCCTTATGCAGAATCATGCATTCGATTGACTTGTTTGGCACGTCAGACAGCAGTCCCTGCAGATAGGTCAGACTATGTTCGACTTGCTCTTTGCGCCGGAACTGACCTGCGTATATCGCATGATACGATTCTAGCTCTGGTATCAACTCGGATGCAAGCTCTTCGGCTTTCAACTTGAGTGGTGCTGGTGGTTGTAATTGATTCATTTCTGTTTCTCCTCCTACGGAGGATTTCGCAGAAATCTCAATTATTTTCAAACTCTCGTTGTAGTACTAGCGAGGCCAACTTTTCGAAGGGTACGCGGCACACGTCCAGGTGGATGTCGCTCGTGAAACGGGCGCAAAGCGCCATGAGGTCCATGATCGGGCCGGAGATGCGGCGCCTGCGGCGTAAGGGTAGCGCTGGACCATGCTCGGGTGCACGTACACTGCTTGCGGTCGTCGCCGAACCAGCCGCAAAAACATGGATTTCTCGCCCCCCAAAGCGTGTAACGCTTACAATTGGAAGTGCGGCGCTCTCGAGTGGTGGGTGGTGGCGGGGTGAAATGTTCAAAATCTGGACTTGAGGGCTTGATTTGGCGGGGAAAACGGGCTCGAAAATGGGCGGAAATTTGCGAGTGACGGTGTTCGTACAACTGGGCCACTTTGCGGCGACGTGGGTCAGTGATGCCGCCGCCGCCATGGGAACCACGACGGGTTCAAGGACCGAGTTCTCGAACAATCGGCAAAATCGCATGTGATGGCTGGGCTGCGTCATGAAAGATCGTATTCCTAGCCACCCTTCCCCGATCTCCAACCCCGAACGGCTCACCGGTGTTCAGATTACGCTCATAGCGCGGAAAATCGCTACTGATAACATGCAATCGAATTCTATGGCCAGGGAGAAAAGTGATGGCCGTCGCAGCCATGTCGACTTCAAAACGGTAGACTTGACCAGGATCAAGGAGTGCCTCATCGACCTCCGAATATCGATAGCGCGCGCGAAGAATGCCGTCGCAGATACGCGTGGAATGACCGCTAGGATCGACATCGCAGAGTCGTACCACCCAGTCAGTGTCAGGTGCGTTCGTAGATGCGTATAGCACTGCGCTGACCGGACCAACCACCGTCAGAGGGTCCTCCAGTGTCGCCGATGTGAAGGTGAGCATCTGTCCTTCGCGCAGACGCTGGTCCAACTCGGTCGTGGGTGCAGAACCGTGATGGCCGATCACCGGAACGGCAGGATCATAGACGAAATGGTCGGGGGCTTCGTCTGGATTGGGTGCTTCAAACGTTAGGTGGCCATTGTTGAGCGACTCATCAGTCCGGCCGGTACCTTGCCGGAGATAAAGCGATGTATAGTCGACATCGGCCGGCGGCCATTCGTCCGCTGCCAGCCAGCGATTTTCGCCCATCAGGAAATACCGTACACGAGGATCACTGACCGACGACTTGCTGGCTAGATCCGGTTCATCCTCATTCAACCAACGCTCAAACCATTGCAGCGCCAGAGCCTTGAAATCGATCATGGCGCCTCGACCGAAATCCAAGTTTTCAGGCAGCAACGGCTCGCTACAACTGCCGTGGGTCCATGGTCCAATGACAAGTCGTTGAGAGCGACGGCATTGTTCGCTTCCACCTGTGCGCGTAAACCGTTGAAGTGATCCAGTGTACCGTTAAGATAGAGATCGTACCATCCGGCAATATGCAGCATGGGGACGTCAATCTCCTCAAGTTTCGTCTTGCCGTCGGTCTGCCCCCACCAATCCAGATCGCCGTGAAACGTTAACTGATCGAGATGCCACAGCGACAGGCCCTTCAATGCTGGACATTCGGTTACCGGCAAATGCCAGATCCACATATTTGGATTTTCGCTGGCGGTTTCCAGAATAGCGAGGGTCGCGGCTCGATCTTCAGGCTCGACCTGATTTTCGAAGCAGTTGAGTGCCATCCACAAGGCCCAACCCCGGTGATCCTCTAGCCGGTAGATACCGCCTGGGAAGACCGTTTCCTTGATGTTGCTGCCGTAGAAGGGCATACACGCCTTGAGCCCTGGCGGCCGTGTAGGTGCAGTGGTGTATTGGTTAAAGGCCCCGTACGAGGTGCCCAATCGACCCACGTTTCCATTCGACCAGGGCTGACTTGCAGCCCATACCACTGTGTCGTAGCCGTCCTGGTTTTCGCCCCAGGCTTCGTGGATCAACGGATAGAAGTCACCGCCCGAAGGACCTGTGCCGCGTACATTACAGTAGACAAAGACAAAGCCACGTTCGCAGAGATAGCGGCCGATCTCACCCTCCGGCGTATCATGGGGTTCGGCGACAAAACACATGAGGACGACAGGCCATCGGCCGTCGGCAACAGGGCGGTATACATCTGCACGAAGGATGGTATCGTCGCGCATCGGGATGGGCACTGCCCGGTCTATTTTGATCTCGTAGGTTGGCCGATCAGACATGGGTTTTCCTCCTTGTATTTTCCTCTTGTCTTGGTAGCCTATCAACGATACACTGCTGTCGTGCCGATTGGTGCACAAATCCTTGCCATCCAGTGCAAAAAACCTTGCCACATGACCTACTATCCGGACTTTGCCCGTCTGCTCAATCATGCACTCCGGCGACAAGATCGTTCTGCCTCCTGGCTGGCCCAGCGTCTGGGTGTCAGCCCCAGCACTGTCGGTCGTTGGCTCAATGATGGCGTCCGACCCGGTTCACCCGAGCTTGTCGCCAAGATTGCTGACATACTTGGCAGAGATGCCGATATCCAAGCACTTCTGGCTGCGGCCGGCTATGGCTACACCGAGAGTACTGCCAGTTCCGACAGCCAGCCAGCACTGAACCCATCACTTGCCGCCTCTGCTGTATCCTCAACCATGCAGAAGCTTCCCTTGCCGCCAACACCGCTGGTTGGCCGGCAGCAGGAACGACGCCAGCTTGCCAAGTGGTTTACAGATCCGACGGTGCGGCTGGTGACCATTGTCGGGCCAGGCGGCATGGGGAAAACACGTTTGGCGTTGGCTGCTGCGCAAGAGCAGCTGGAAATGGGCCGGTTCGAGCACGGTGTCGTCTTTGTCGATCTGGCGCCGTTGAACAAGGCCGATCAGATGCCGGCGGCCATTGCCCAGGCCCTGGGTCTTCCGCTTGATAGCGGCGGCAATCAAGCTCGCTCTGCCGAAAAGCAGATCATCGAATTCCTGGAAGAGCGTCGCCTGCTCATCGTTCTGGACAATGCCGAACACCTGGCGGACGGCGTCGACCTGATTGCTGCCATCGTGCGCACCGCAGTGCTGGTACGGTTGCTGGTGACATCTCGGGTAGCGCTGCGCCTGCCGGAAGAACAGCTTTATCCGCTTGATGGACTTGGCTATGCACAAGACGGAGCTCAGGCTGATGTGCACGAGTTGGACCCTGCTGCGACTCTCTTTTTACAGGCGGCACGCCGGGTCCGTCCGAGCTATAAAGACACCGAATCTGAACGGGCCAGAATCGCCGAAATCTGCAAACTGGTCGAAGGCATGCCGCTGGCGATCGAATTGGCTGCGTCCTGGATCAGGTTGATGTCGGCCGCCGATATACTCGACGCCATTCGTGAGAGCCTGCATTTTCTGGAAACGGACCTGCATGGCGTCCCGGCGCGTCACCGCAGCATGGAAGCTGTCTTCGATGCCACGTGGCAACGATTGAAGGCAGAAGAACGCCAGACGTTTGCCGAAGTGTCGATCTTCCGGGGTGGCTTCACGGCCAACGCCGCTAGGGCCGTCACCGGATCAAGCATTGCACAGTTACGACGACTGGCCGCCAGTTCATTGATCGCCTACGATCATGACCGTGGGCGATATACAATTCACGAGCTATTGCGACAATTTGCTGCACTTCGGCTGGATGAGGCGCCCGATCGGGTAGAGATCGTAAGGACCCGACACAGCGACTTCTACCTCGACCTGCTGTACAGACGCCAAAACGCGCTCAAGAGCAGAGCGCTCCAGTCCGACCTGCAGGTGCTAGACGCCGAAATCGACAATCTTAGCCAGGCGTGGAAGTGGGCGACGGCGAATCATTGCGTGGAGGGTATCGCCAAAACGCTGGATGGATTGGGGCTCTATCTTCGATGGCGAGGTCGCGTTGTCGAGGGTGAGACAGCCTTCCACTCAGCAGCGAATGCGCTGCGATGCATGGGCCACAATATGCACTACATTCGGGCCCTGGCATGGCAGTCGACCTTCACCCGAACCTTGGGTAAAGCGGAAGATGTGCTACCGCTGATGCATGAATCTCTGCAACGACTGGATGCAGGGGACGCCGTCACCGCATCAACGGGTGAAGAAGATCTCCGCTCCACGCGTGCTTTCGTGCTGCTTCAAATGGGGGCACTCGAAGCCGTTCGCGATACGAATGCTGCGGAAGCGTACTATAGAGAGAGTTTGGCCCTGTTCACGGCGACAAACGAGTCATGGTTTGCAGCCGAAGCGCTGCTGGGATTGGGGCATGTTAGCCTCGTCCAAGGCGAATTCGACCGGCAGCGTGACTACGTTCAACAGGCGCTGGACACCTATCGCACGCTGGGCAACGTACGCGGTACGGCGTCAGCACTTTCTATGCTTGCGGACATCGACAGCTATCGTGGACGCCTGATGAGCGGCTTGGAACTGGGCCATGAAGCGCTGATGATGTTTCGCTCTATGGGTGATGCGATGGGGACGGCCACGAGCCTTGCGCGGCTCAGCATGACCTATATGAACCTGGGTGACATCGAAAACGCCCGGGACATGGCGAACGACAGTCTACTCCTCTTCAAAGAGCTCGGTTCGCGGCGCGATGTCGTCATCGTCTACGCCTTTCTTTGCGCCATCGGCTTAATGGCTGGCGAATATGCTCAGGCGCTGGCCAATGCCGAACGTTCGCTGGAAATTGCGGATACAGTTGATGACCAGTTCGTGCAAGGGGTTGCCATCGGCTTTCGGGGTTGGGCGCAACAGTACAACGATGACTCAAAAGGAGCGCTGAAAACCCTACGCGAGGCTATCACGATCACGACCGCAACCGGTGCTGCCATGGACAGCGTTCGATGGTATTCGCAACTTGCCTATGTCGAATGGCGCAATGGGCAAGACGTGCCCGCCCGCTACCACTGTTACAAAGCCGTGCAAATTGCCGCAGAAGTCACCGACCCCTGGAGCCTGCTGACCGCCATCAGCACGACTACGGTCATTTTGTCAGATGGTGAAGATCCGGCCTTGGCCGTAACGTTGCATTGCATGTTGATGCAAGATCCTTTATGTACCGCCAGCCAATGGTATGTAGATGGCATCATGCCCCATGTTGAGGCGGCATCAAGGATGCTAACCAAAGAGCAACTCAGGGCGGCGAAGCAGCGAGGGGCTGATCTGAAGCAACAGGAAGAGATCACCAGGCTCCGAGATAAACTGGCATCTCTCGGCTGGCCAGAATAAATCGAAACGGCGTCGAACTGTCCATTGGCTAAATTGCCGGGCGCGAGATCTGGCAGAATTCTTGAACTTCCGCCGGGCCCGTATCACCGTTGACAAGCATGTTGGCCTTGCCCAGGTCGGCGGAGCGTGCCTCCTGGACTTCGTGCGCAGCTTCCACCCGAACGCGGATCAGCTTGGAGAGCTTGCGACCCTCCAGCGAGACCTGCTTCTCGAAGGGCAACTACCCAGATGTGTATCATTCGTGTCAGGGAAATCCAACGCAGTCAGTGATAGGCCCAGAAAACGCGACACCTATCACTGACTGCGTTGGATCATGATGGGACGAAGTTACTCAGGACATGCCAGCAGGATATCGCTCCGCCAGCCAGCGATTCAGAGATCGCTGACTCTCGTTTGAAGGTCTGCCAAGGATCAGACTTTCGACATTGATGTCTTCGTCTAATTCAGGCCAGTGAATGCCGACGCCATCGCCAATCAGCCGCCAACGATTGCGTTCGGTTTGGGTTCCGTGCCACAAACGTGGATACCACGCCAGCGGAACGCTGATCGAACGACCGTCGGCCAGATCCACGGTCAGGGAGTCATCCGATACAGCGACATCCTGAATGGCCACAGCTCGAATATCAATCTCTACACCGCTCATTCCAGCCTCGCAGCAACGCTTCCCAATGTTCGTCAATTACACGATTAATCCGATTGATCTCGTTTCTACGAAATCCACCACTCTGTTGCAGGCGAACAGGTTCCAACCAGAACTTAGCCACTTTGTCATCACGCTCCACATGGACATGAGGTGGCTCCTGGCAGTCAGCCGAATAAATAAACAATCGATATGGACCAACACGCAGCAACGTTGGCATTTCGCCCCGTCCATTGAGGTCTTGGCCATCCTCTTGAAACCGGTCACCTGCACTGTCCTCTAAAGTATAATCAGGCTCCTGAATTTCGCAAAGGCCGCGACCCCGACTCCTCGCCTTCTCTGGTCGGTCATAGACTCGAAGCCGCAAACGTGCTCGTAACGCACGTTGCAGCGCAGCTATGCCTCCCCAAATCGATCAAATCTAAGAAGGAAGCTTCAGATGAGGCCCAACTGCTTCAACCTCGCGCGAATCGCGCCAGGTTGTCGCAGAAAATGCCGGGCAAGCTGCTTCTGAGAGAAGCCTTCACTGAATAACCGCGTCAGTTCATACTCTTCCGCTTCAGTCCACGGGGCGTACGCTCTTTGCGGCAGACTTTCTTCCCGATTGAGCACGCGGCGGTTTGGCGCAGGGAGTTCCCACTCTTCGGCAATTCCGAGCGCAGCGAAACTCGCTGAGGTCACTTCTGAAAAGGATAATCGCGCCTCGTGTCGCTCATCAGCAGCACAATATGTGACATGGTAGCCGCCAACTGTGGTTCCCGCCACGATGCCCTCCTGCTTGAGCCAATCCAACAGCTCATGTCGTTGCCCATTTTGGAGTCGTATGTCGTTCCCTGCCCGGACGCAGAAATTCTTGTCCGCCTCATCTGGCTCAGCAAACCGAGAGCCGGCGAGCCACTGGATGATTTCGGCTCTACGATCTCCGCCTTGCTTTGCACCTAAATTCCCCTTGGATTTGCCCGATGCAGAGTTACGCGGCCGCCTTGTTTTCCCCAACCGTTCGCGCAGGACCCGCTGGGCCTGAGTACGGTACTTCTCCATCTCCTGCTTGTTTCGGTAGACGAGTCGCATCAGCAATGTCAGAGAGTGCCTATCCGGTGGGAGATGGCCGAACTCATCAAACAGGTATGACACCAAACGATCGACATGGCCCTCCTCGTCAGGCACAACGATGCTGCGCAGGTGACGGACAAGCGCAGCCCGCTCCGTATCGTGATGCCCCGCCTTGATGTCGAGATTGGCCTTGCTGGCAAGCTTACGAAGTCCGCGGTTCAATATCTGACGCACCCGCTCGCGGCTAATCCCCTCTTCATCGGCGATTGCCTGGAGGGTATCGATGCGGCCCTCCTCCAACCGATAGCGCTGGGCAAATATTCGTGCTTCTCGCTCCGTCAGGCATGCGTCCAGCATGGCATGCCAGTGTTCGATGAAATAGGTGTCTACCATGTGTGTCTGACGACCTTTCTGTTCCGTCTTATCGATGCCTGCGCTTCAAGGTTTCCACGACACATGACATCCATGTCTGACCTCCTACACCCCACCCCGCGGCCGGTACTGCAGCGCCTCGGCCAGATGCTCGGTCCGGATCTCCGCCTCGCCGGCCAGATCCGCTATGGTCCGCGCCAGCTTCAGCACACGATGATAGGCGCGCGCGCTCAGCTCCATCTGCCGCACCGCCGTGCGCATGAGATCCTTGCCTGCTGCGTCGATCGCGCAGAACTCCTGCACCTCGGCCGGGCCCATGTCGCCGTTGACGAGCATGTTGGTCTTGCCCAGATCGGCGAAGCGTTCGTGCTGGATCTCGCGCGCGGCTTCCACCCGCGCGCGGATCACTTTGGACGGCTCGCCGCCCTCGAGCGAGGCCAGTTTTTCGAAGGGCACGCGCCGCACGTCCAGGTGGATGTCGATGCGGTCCATGATGGGGCCGGAGATGCGTTTTTGATAGCGCTGCACCATGCTCGGCGTGCACGTACACTGCTTGCGATCGTCGCCGAAAAATCCGCACACGCAAGGATTTCTCGCCCCCAAAAGTTGAAACGACGCGGGAAAAGTCAGAGAGCCCGCTGCGCGGCTGATGGTGACTACCCGGTCCTCTAATGGCTGGCGCAGTGTCTCCAGATTGCGCGTACCAAATTCGGGTAATTCGTCTAGAAAGAGGATCCCGCGATGGGCCAGGCTGATCTCGCCCGGGCGGGGCCAGCGCCCGCCGCCCACCAGCCCGGCGTGGCTGATCGTGTGGTGGGGCGCACGAAAGGGGCGCACCTGCACCAGCGGCTGGCCGTCGCTCAATTCACCGGCCACGGAGTAGATGCGCGTGATGTCCAACGCCTCGCTCAGGGTCAGCCGGGGCAGGATCGAGGGCAGCGCACGGGCCAATAGCGTCTTGCCCGCGCCGGGCGGGCCGGACATGAGGCAGTTGTGGGAGCCGGCGCAGGCGATCTCCAGCGCACGCTTGGCCAGTTCTTGCCCCTTGACATCTGCGAAGTCGACGGGAAAGACGATCTCTTCATCTTCGTTGAAGTGAAGCGCGTTCTCGTAGCGGGCGATGGGCTGCACGCCCGTGAGATGACCGACCAGCTCGCTCAGCGTGGCGATGGGATAGACCTCGACGCCCTCGACCAGTGCAGCCTCCGACGCGTTGAGCGCCGGCACAAACATCTGCTTGATCTCACGGCGCTGGGCCATGCTGGCCATGGGCAGGACGCCGTTGATGGGCCGCACCTCGCCGTCCAGCCCCAACTCACCCACGATGAGGCTGCCGTTGAGCTCATGGGGGATCTGCCGCGCGGCGGCGAGGATGCCCACGGCGATGGGCAGGTCGTAGGCCGGCCCTTCCTTGCGCAGGTCGGCCGGGGCCAGGTTGATGGTCAGACGATGTTGGGGAAAGAAATAGCCGCTGTTGGAGACAGCGGCCCGCACCCGTTCACTGCTCTCACGGACGGCCGCATCGGGCAATCCAACCAGCGTGACTCGTTCCAGACCGGACGCGATATCGATCTCGACCCGGACCGGCTCGGCATCCAAGCCGATCACTGCACAGCTCTGCACTTGCGCCAGCATGAGCAACTCCTCTCAGGGGATAAAGGATGGCTGTTGACGAAAGATATGGTAGCACAGGGGCGGCGAAGGGGCAATGCGAATTTGAAGACTGAAACTCAAATCGTTGCGCTAATTTTTGATCGTATTGACGGACAAGAGTAGCACCATATATAATACTAACAATAATGATGATAAGATTTTTATCCGACGGGGCATAAATGTGTCACTGCAGGTCGTTTTGGATACAAACGTCTTGTTTTCTGCACTCTATTCATCACATGGCGCTTCCTATCAGGTGTTGCGTCATGTAGGCAGCGGGCTCTTTTCAATTAATCTATCAGTACCTCTGTTGCTTGAATACGAAGAGGTCGCAAGGCGAAATTTGTCTTCACTAGCGCTTAACGAAAAAGATGTTGATAACCTGCTAGACTATCTGTGCGCCATTGCCAATTTACATGCCATCCACTACACTTGGAGGCCGACCCTACGTGACCCGGGCGACGAAATGGTGTTGGAGCTAGCCGTAGCGGCTCGGTGTCATGCGATTGTCACATTTAACAAGCGCGACTTTGCAGGCGCCGGGCGTTTCGGTCTCCAGATGTTGACGCCAGTTGAACTTTTGCGCCGGATTGGAGTAACAAAGTGAGTTCACTTAATCTACGCCTACCAAATTCTTTACACAATCAGGTACGCGAGCTGGCACGTCGCGAAGAGGTGTCGATGAATCAGTTTATTGTCTTGGCAGTTGCTGAAAAAGTATCTGCGCTCCTGACGGTAGATTATCTGACTGAAAGAGGGCAAAGGGGAAGCAGAGAAGAGTTCGAACGCGTGCTTGAAAAGATCGCCCGTACCGACCGCGATCCCTTGCCTGAAGATCATCTGGAAGACCAAATTGGCCTGACACCCAATACAGGTCCGGTCAACGCGCTCGGAGCGCATCCGCCTGATACGAAAGCCGAATTGTCCATTCGCGAAAATGATGACGAATGTTACGATTCGCCGTAAATGACACACATACTCGGAGATAACGATGCTCAAAATCGCCGAAATCCTGCCGCCGCAGCCTTCAACGCTCTGGACCATGGTCAAACAGTGTGGCGTGGAGCATGTCGTCGGTATGATGGACTTCAGCCGCGGCGTGGAGCTGCCGCCCGACGATCTTCCCTGGAGCTACATGTCCCTCGTACGCCTCAAGACCGGCTATGAGGATGCCGGCTTCAGCTTGGACGTGATCGAGAGCCGACCGCCGCTGGACAAGGCCAAGCTGGGCCTGCCCGGTCGTGATGAGGAGATCGAGACCGCCTGCGAGCTGATCCGCAACATGGGCGCCCTGGGCATCGGCGTTTGGTGCTATGAGTGGATGCCGGTCTTTAACTGGATGCGCACATCCACGACGATGCCCACACGCGGCGGCGCGCTGGTCACCGGCTACGATCACGCACTCATGCAGGAGGCGCCGCTGACCGAATTCGGCGAGGTGAGCGAGGAGGCGCTGTGGGAAAATCTGGAATACTTCTTGAAAAAGGTCATCCCCGTGGCCGAACGCGCGGGCGTCAAGCTGGCCATGCACCCCGATGACCCGCCCCGCTCGCCCATCCGCGGCCTAGGGCGCATCATGCGCAGCGTGGAGAACTTTCAGCGACTGATCGACCTCGTACCCAGCCCCGTCAACGGCATTACGCTCTGCCAGGGCAACTTCACGCTCATGACCGATGATCTGCCTGGCGTGATTCGCCACTTTGGCGCGCAGGAGAAGATCTTCTTTGTCCATATGCGCGATGTGCGCGGCACGCGTGACCGCTTTGTGGAGACCTTCCACGACGACGGCAAGACCGACATGGTCGCCTGCATGCGTGCCTACCGCGACATCGGCTTCGAGGGCGTCTGCCGCCCCGATCACGTGCCGACCATGGCCGGCGACAGCAACGACGACGCCGGCTACTCGGCCATCGGCCGCCTCTTCGCCATCGGCTACCTCAAAGGCATCCGCCAAGCGGTCTATGACAATTAACAATTGTCAATTGACGATCGTCAATTGCTAATTGCCTCTTATTCGTACGCAATCGTTTCGCGCACGCTGAGGCTGGCGGCGCTGCGGGCGGGGATGAAGCTGGCAATGGCTGCGACGACGATCACGATGACGAGCCAGAGCACGGGCGCGCCGGGGTTAAAGGTGTAGCTCAGCGGCTGGGCCATCATGGTCATGCCGACGCGCCAGGAGAAGGCCCGGCTCATGGGTTGAGAGAGCAGCAGCGCACCGATCCAGGAGACCGCGCCGATCAGCACGCCCTCGACAATAAAGATTTGCAGCACCGAGCGATCCGAGGCGCCGATGGCGCGCATGACGCCGATCTCGCGCGTGCGCTCCAGCACGTTGATACTCATGGTCGCCATCAGCCCCAGCGCGCCCACCAAGGCCAGCAGCGTGGCCATGATCGAGAGAATCACGGTAATGATGTTGAAGCGCTCGCTAAAGATCTCCCGATCCTCCGAGGCCGTACGTGTCGACTTGACCTCCACGCCCGCGGCATCGAGCCGCGTCAGCATCTCGCTGAGCACTGCCGCATGGGTGGCGCTGTCATGCTTGCCCGTGATGAGGCGCATGGTGTCGGCATGGTCGTAGCCGCCATATTCACGCCAGTAAGCCTGCTCGGGCAGATAGATGGCCGGCGCGGCAATGGGCGCCTGGAAGGTTTCATAGACGCCCACAACGCGCCAGTCGCTCTCCCTGCCGCCGATGCGCAGCGTGATCTCCTCATCCAGGTCGACTGCGGCTTCATCACGCACGAAGCCAACCGGCACAACCACGCCGTCCCGGTCGTCCGGCTCCAGCCAGCGCCCGGCCACCATGTCGGGCACAAAGAGTTCTGTCGTCGGCGGCAGGGCAAAGACGACAAGGTCCTCACTCTCCGTGTCATCCGCCCGCACCATGACGCCCTCACGAATTGTCCAGCCCTCCAGCCCCGTGACCGCCTCCACCTGCGCCGCTTCCTGCGCCACACGTTCAGTGCGATAGGGGCGACTGAGAACGAGCTGCACGTCGAAGCCCTGACTGAGCAGCGTCTCTTCCAACGTCTGGAAGAGCGAGGCGCGCACGCTGAGCACGCTCATGAAGACCGCGCCGGCCAGCATCAGCGGAATCAGCGTGCGGATCAGGCGGCCGCGCCGGCGGAAGGTGTTGCGCAGCGACAGGCGCAGGGGCCGCGGCGTGTGGAAGCGATCCTGCACGCGCTTGGCCAGCGCGGCCAGGCGCGTCTCGTTCACTGGCTCAGCAATGACGCCCTGGTCCTGCAGCGCCTCGCGCACTGTGATGTTGGCGGCCCGTCTCACGGGGAAGAGCGCGGCCAGCAGTGGCGTCAGCAGCCCCACCGCAATCTGAATCGCCAGCACCGCCGGCACCAATTGGATACCGACTAAGTCAAAGTTAAGCTGCTCTGCCATAAAAACGGCAAAGCGCTGGCCGCCCAGCACGCCCAAGGGGATTGCTAGAATCAACGCCAGCAGCCCCAGGATTGCCACCATCACGAAATAGAGCGTCCGTACCTGTCTGGCCTTACCGCCGATGCTCTTCATGATCCCGATCTGACGCGTCTGCTGGGTGAGCATGGCTGTGATGACGTTGATCACCAGAAACATGCTGAGCAGCAGCGTCAGCACGGCCAGCACGCCCAAAATCAGGATCATCGTCGGCAAGAATTCCTGGGAGAAGTGTTCCCCAGGATTGGGCACTTCGGTCCAGAAGACCGTCTCCCCGCTGCCGGTGAGTTTGTCGGTGGCCGCCAACGCGACCTGCTCAATGTAGGCCTTATCAAACTGGTTGTCGGCCACGCGCAGGTGGATGGCATTGAAGTCGCGCGACAGGCCCAGCCAGGGCAACGTATCGCGGCTCACGTAGGCAACGGGAATGCCCGTAATCTGGGCCGGGGGCTGGTTCATGTCGTGGGCCAACCCGGCAATCGGTAGCGTACGTTGCGTGCCGTCAGGCATCTCGATGCGCAACGTGTCGCCCACTTCGGCGCCGGTGAGAAAGGCCGAGTTGCGTTCAATGAGCAATTCTTGCTCCGGCGGCGGCCACGCGCCCGTCCACGGCCGGACGATATCGACCGCGTGGTCGACGTAATCGTCCAGGGCCAGAAGCTGCATGTCCTGCCAGCGCCCATCGGGCTGCTGATAGCGTATACGTGCACTGCTCCGACCTTCAGCCACGGCCACCTCGGGCATGCGGGCAATGGCATCGACCATGGCGTCGTTGACGGGCGAAGTGTGCAGGACCGCGCTGGCCGGCTGTACCGCCAGGTATTCGACAGGCAGCTCGGTCAGCAGGGTATTGGCCGCGCCGCCGATAATGCCAAAAGCGAAGACGCCGACGGCAATGGAGAGAATGACGGCCAGGGTGCGGATCTTCTGTGACCAGAGGTTGCTCCAGGCCAGGCTTATGCGTAAACGAGACACAGGTGTGCTCCTCGACACGAAGGACTTGCTGATCGATTTAGTATAGCGCCGGGTAGGTCCTGGGATCAAGCGTCAAGGGATGGGCCTGGGGGGCAGGGTCTGCCTCACCCTGCTCCGTCATCTTGACGGTGACTCCGCGTCCCTCTCCGTCCGGCGGAGAGGGAGAGGGTGAGCCCCCCGATGGGGGCGAAGTCCAGGGTGAGGCGAACGGGAGCACAAACCTGCCCCGAACCGACCAGGCGTCCGAATAGGCTGCAGATCTGCGCCGCTGAAGCGGATGGAGGCTAATTGGTCGTGAAGAAGCCCAATGTGTTCAGACAGAATCTCTCTTCCTCCACGCGCCGGCTACGCCCGTCGACCGCTATGCCCACGTCAGGCAGTCGCCCGTTGATCGTCGCGGGCGGTGCGCCTATACTGGCCGCGTTGCCCGATCCCGGCGACGGGGAGTCCCGGACAACGTCCATCGCACCAGCGGCCGCTGTGCCGCCCGCCCACACATTCCTCTCCAACGACGTTCGACACCCCCACCCGGGATCTGGCGCACCGGTACACAATACCTTGGATGACTCTTCCTGGAGCGGCGCGGCCGGCTGCAGGGTCGACCCAGATGGGAGCACGCGATGGATCCAACCGTCAAGACACCAACACTCAATCGACGTACGCTGCTGCGCAATGCCGGCGCAACGGCAGCGCTGAGCACGGCGGCGATCATGGCCAGGCCACGCATCAGCGAGGGCCAGGAACCTGTGGACCCCCACGCGCCGGCCATGCGCAGGCAGACTGCTCTGCGCACGGTCGACGCGGCCGAAGGCCCTGCGCTGGCGCCGCTGGGCGTCATCGTCCACAACCGCATGGCCTTCGGTCCCCGTTCCGGCGATCTGGCGACCTTTGCCCAGCTCGGCGCAACGGATGACGAGCGTCTGACCGCCCATGTGGAGCAACAGCTCAACCCGGGGTCGATCAACGACAGCGCCTGCGACAACCTGATTGCGGCCCAGGGCTTGACCACCCTCAACAAATCGCTGACGCGGCTATGGCAAGATCACGCCGGCGGCGACGTCAGTTGGTCTGATCGCATGCTGCCGTACGAGGAAACGGAGCAGGCAACCTGGTTGCGGGCAGTCTATAGCCGGCGGCAGCTGGTCGAAGTGCTGGCCGACTTCTGGCACAATCACTTCAACATCTACGCTCGCGACGGCTGGACCGCGCCGGTCTGGCCACATTACGACCGGGAGGTGATCCGCGGCAACTTGCTGGGCAATTTCCGGACGATGCTCGGCGCCGTGGCCAAGAGCCCGGCCATGCTCTACTACCTGGACAATCAGAACAACACCGCTGCCGGACCGAATGAAAACTGGGCGCGTGAGCTCTTTGAGCTTCACACCATGGGCGCAGAAAATTACCTGGGCGTCATGCAAGATCGCAACGACGTGCCGCTGGACGGGGAAGGACGCCCCGTCGGCTACATCGACAAGGACGTCTATCAGGCCACCGAGTGCTTCACCGGCTGGACAACCAATCGCGACACGGGCCAGTTTCTCTTTGTCGAAGGCGATCACACGCCCTATGAAAAGATCGTGCTCAACCAGAGCATCGGCGATTTTCTCGGTCAGCAAGACGGCGAGATCGTGCTCGACATGCTGGCCAACCATCCGGGCACTGCGCGGCATATCGCGCGCAAGCTCTGTCGCCGGCTGATCAGCGACGAGCCGCCGGAGAGCGTCGTTCAGGCCGCGGCCGACGTTTTCTACGCCCACCGCGAGTCGCCCAATCAGCTCAAGCGCGTCGTGCGCACAATCCTCCTCTCGCAAGAATTCCGCACGACCTGGGGAGAAAAGGTCAAGCGCCCCTTTGAGTACGCGGCCAACGTGCTGCGGGCAACTAATGCTGCATTCGTGCCCGATGGCGACTTTGGCTGGAACTACAGCCGCATGGGCCAGCCGCTCTTTCAGTGGCATCCGCCCGACGGCTATCCGGACAGCCGTGTGGCCTGGACAGGCACCATGCCCATGCTCCAGCGTTGGAAGCACGCCAACTGGCTGATCGACTGGGAGTTCAAGGAAGGGCCGAACGACGGCCAGAAACGGCTGCCCATCGAACAGGAGATGCCGGCCAATCGGCGCACCCCCAATCAGATCGTCGACTATTGGAGCCAGCGCATCCTGGGCCAGGCGCTGCCGCCGAATGAACGGGCGTCCGTCCTCGACTTCCTCGCCGAGGGACGCAACCCCGACTTTGAACTGCCGGCCGAGGACATCCAGGAGCGCACGCGTTACATGGTCGCCCTGCTAATGATGACGCCGTCGTTTCTCTGGAAATGATTTGATGAAGGAGCACACTATGCCAGCAACAACACGCCGCGGTTTTATGGTCGGCTGTTCGGCCGCCATCGCGGCCTTTACGGGCGGCCTGACCTACACGGCCTTTGGCAGCCCCAATGATGAACCGAATCACGATATCCTGCTTGTCGTTTTTTTGCGTGGCGGAATGGATGGCCTCAGCGCCGTTGCGCCCATAGAGGGTCCGGACCGCGGCTATTATGAAGCCAATCGCGAGCGCTTGGCCATCCCCACCACTGGCGACAATCGGCTGCTGCGCCTGGACGATCGCTTTGGCCTTCACCCCAGCGCGGCGCCGCTGCTCGATCTCTATCAAGCCAATCAGTTGGCCATCGTGCATGCTGCCGGCCTAACCAGCGACACGCGCAGCCATTTTGACGCCATGAAGTATATGGAATTGGGCACGCCGGGCGCCAAGTCCACCACCAAGGGCTGGCTGACGCGTCACCTGGAGACGATGTCCGGCGTACCCGACGAGGTGATCGTTCCGGTCATGGCGTCGGGCAACCTGCAGCCGACCTCGCTGCAGGGCAGTCTGGAAACGATCGGCATGAACAGCCCGGGCGACCTGGCCTTTAGCGGGCACTGGCGCTACCGGGACACGCAGCGCCGCGCGCTCCGGCAGATGTACCAGAGCGATAGTTCCTGGCTCCACCAGGCCGGTGTCCAGACGCTCGATGCGGTTGACGTGATTGAGTATGCCGATCCGGGCAACTATACGCCCAGCAACGGCGCGACCTATCCCAACTCCAATTTTGGACGCGGTCTACAGAGCGTGGCCCAGATCGTCAAAATGCAGTTGGGCCTGCGCACGGCCACCATCGATCTGGGCGGGTGGGACATGCATGACTACCAGGGCGACGCCGGCGGCGGCCAGTTTGGCGACCGCATCGGCGAGCTGGCGCTGGGCCTCAACGCGCTGATGACCGACCTGAGCAACGTCAACGGCGTCGATCACTCACGCCGTCTGACCGCGGTGGTCATGAGCGAGTTTGGCCGCAGCTTCCGCGAAAACGCCGCGCGCGGCACCGATCACGGTCACGGCAACCTCATGTTCGTAGCGGGCGGCGCGGTCAAGGGCGGGCGGGTCTACGGCGACTGGCCGGGCCTGGCGCCCGAGCAACTCTACGACCGCCGTGATCTGGAGATCACCACCGACTATCGCCGCGTGCTCAGCGAGGTGCTGATACGTCGTTTTGGCAACCCGAATTTGGGCATCGTCTTCCCCGGCTATGCCGGCTATCAACCGCTCGACATCCTGCGCGGCGGCGATATCCCGCCCAACTATGAAGAAGAGCCGGTCGAAGCCACGCCGATTCCCGATCCCGGCGGCACCCTCCCCGAGGCCACGCCGAGTCCAACGCCCATTCCGATTCCGGAAAATATGGACGAGCGCGTGTTTATGCCGATTGTGTCGAAGTAGAACCGACAAGCATCGTCCCCGGTATACAAAGCAGGTTCCCATCTCCTTCCCCCGAAGATGAGAACCTGCTTTGTGATTGGGGGTTCTGTTGTACAATAGCTTGGCTCGTCGCTGCACTCTCCTGAATAATAGCAACACAAGTTTGCGTAGCAAGCGTTTCGCTTTTCCGAGTCTGGCTCCAGCCCACCAAAGGACCCCACCCTATGCCCTTTCTCAACGTAGCCAAGCGCGCCCGCAAGGCCGTCCAGCCCGATATCGACATCTGCACCTTCTGGGGCGAGGAGATGCTCATTTCGCGCGCCGAGCTGGGGCCCAACGCAGTCATGGCCCTGCACAGCCATCCCCACGAGCAGAGCGGCGTAATCCTCTCCGGCGAGTTGACGTTGACCTTGGACGGCGAGACGCGCCGGCTGGGCCCGGGCGACATGTACCTCGTGCCCGGTGGCGTGGAACACGGCGGCACGGCCGGGCCACAAGGCTGTGTCGCAATCGATGTCTTCAGCCCGGTACGCGAGGCGTACAAATACTGACCGACGCGTATCCCTCACGTCATTAATGTGCACTGATTCCCGCCATTTTTCGAAGTCTCGCCTGAAAGCTGGTATCATAGGCCCATCTTTGTACCCGAGAAAGATGGACTCTTTGCGTTTACGACCGTGCTCCGCTCTTTCTGCACCCAGTGAAAGGATAGACGATGGCAGGACAAGATTTTTTCAACGCCCGTGACACGTTTGATACGGGAAGCGGCGAGGCCGTGATCTACCGCATCTCCGCTTTGGAAGAGCAGGGGATCGGCGCCGTTTCCAAACTGCCGTTTTCGATCAAGGTACTGCTCGAGGCGGCGTTGCGCCAGGCCGACGGCTTTGAGATTACCAAAGAAAATGTCGAGACCATCGCGCAGTGGAGCGCGGAGACGGCCGGCAAGGTCGAAATTCCCTTCAAGCCGG
The DNA here is from genome assembly GCA_963749845.1 of uncultured Chloroflexia bacterium. GTDB lineage: Bacteria > Chloroflexota > Anaerolineae > Caldilineales > Caldilineaceae > JAGRCP01. The sequence goes on from CAVVOJ010000001.1 coordinate 1,076,606, forward strand.
CGCGCGTAATTCTGCAGGACTTCACCGGCGTGCCCAGCGTGGTCGACCTGGCCGCGCTGCGCAATGCCATGGCGCGCCTGGGCGGCGATCCGCAGAAGGTCAATCCTCAGGTACCGGTCGATCTGGTCATCGACCACAGCGTGCAGATCGATCGCTTTGGCTCACGCTTTGCGCTGATGTACAACGCCGAGCGCGAGTTCGAGCGCAATCAGGAACGCTACGAGTTCCTCAAGTGGGGCCAGGATGCGTTTGACAACTTCCGCGTCGTGCCGCCGGCCACGGGCATCGTCCATCAGGTCAATCTGGAATACTTGGCCAAGACGGTCCAGCTCATGCCGGAGAACGGCAACGGTCAGATGGTAGCTTATCCTGACTCCCTGGTTGGCACCGACAGCCACACCACCATGATCGACGGGCTGGGCGTGGTCGGCTGGGGCGTAGGCGGCATCGAGGCCGAGGCCGTCATGCTGGGCCAGCCCATCTACATGCTCATGCCCGAGGTGATCGGCTTCAAGCTGACGGGCGCACTGCCCGATGGCGCCACGGCCACCGATCTGGTCCTGCGCGTGACGGAGATGTTGCGCAACAAGGGCGTGGTCGGCAAATTTGTCGAATTCTATGGTCCCGGCGTCTCCAAGCTGAGCCTGCCCGATCGCGCCACGATTGCCAACATGTCGCCTGAATATGGCGCGACCATGGGTTTCTTCCCCGTCGATGACGAGACGCTGCGCTTCCTCATCGGCACGGGCCGCGACGAAGAGCAGGTCGAGCTGGTGGAGCGCTACTGCAAGGAGCAGGGCCTCTTCCGCAGCGATGACATGGACGACCCGACCTTTATCGACACGCTGGAGCTGGACATGGGCACGGTGAAGCCGGCCCTGGCCGGTCCCAAGCGCCCCCAGGATCGTATCGACCTGGATCAGGTCAAGACGACCTGGCACAAGATTCTCTCGGCGCCGGTCGGCCCGCGGGGCATGGGGCTGGAGAAGGACGAGCTCGACAAGCAGATTGTCGTCACCCACGGTGGCGAGGAGTTCACGCTCAAGCAGGGCTCCGTGGTGATTGCGGCGATTACGTCCTGCACGAATACGAGCAATCCCAGCGTCATGATCGGCGCGGGGCTGCTGGCCAAGAAAGCGGTGGAAGCCGGCCTGGACGTGAAGCCCTGGGTCAAGACGAGTCTGGCGCCTGGCTCCACGGTAGTGACCAAATATCTGGAAGCATCCGGCCTGACGCCCTACCTGGAAGCGTTGCGCTTCCACACGGTCGGCTATGGCTGTACAACCTGCATCGGCAACAGCGGTCCGCTGCCGCCCCACGTCAGTAAGGCGATCCACGAGGCGGACCTGGTAGCAGCGTCGGTCCTGAGCGGCAACCGCAACTTTGAAGGGCGCATCAGCCCCGACGTGCGGGCCAACTTCCTGGCCTCGCCGCCGCTGGTCGTGGCCTACGCCATTGCCGGCACCATGGACATCGACCTGACTTCGGAGCCCCTGGGCTACGATCCCAACGATCAGCCGGTCTATCTGGCCGACGTCTGGCCAAGCCAGGAGGAGATCCAGACCGAGATCCGCCGCAGCCTCAATCCGGGCATCTTCCGCGAGCAATACGCCAACGTCTTTGACGGCAACGAGCAGTGGAATGAGATTCCTGTGGCCGGCGGTGAACTCTTCGACTGGCAGCCGACCAGCACCTACGTCCAGGAGCCGCCCTTTTTCCAGGACCTGACGCCGGAGGTGCTGCCGGTCAATCCGATCGTGGGCGCACGCGTGCTCGCCATCATGCCCGACAGCACGACGACCGACCACATCAGCCCGGCCGGCTCGATTGCCCCGGGCAGCCCGGCGGCCCGCTATCTGGAAGCGAATGGCGTGGAGCGTTCCGAGTGGAATTCCTACGGCAGCCGCCGCGGCAATCATGAAGTGATGATGCGCGGCACTTTTGCCAACATTCGCATCAAGAATCAAATGCTGGACGGCGTCGAGGGCGGCTACGCCGTCTACATTCCCGAGATGGCGCAGATGGCCATGTGGGACGCGGCCGAGCGCTACACGCAAGACGGCACGCCGCTGATCGTGCTGGCAGGCAAAGAGTATGGCACGGGTTCGAGCCGCGACTGGGCAGCCAAGGGCGTACAGCTGCAGAACGTCAAGGCCGTCATCGCCGAGAGCTTTGAACGCATCCATCGCTCCAATCTGGTCGGCATGGGCGTGCTGCCCCTGCAGTTCATGGAGGGCCAAAACGTGCAGAGCCTGGATCTCTCCGGCTTTGAAACCTACGACATCATCGGCTTGAGCGACGAGATGGTCCCCGGTCAGGAATACACGGTGCGCGTCACCAACGACCAGGGCAACGTCCAGGAGTTCCAGGCGGTCAGTCGCATCGATACGCCGGTCGAGGTGAATTACTACAAGAACGGCGGCATTTTGCATACGGTGCTGCGGCGCATGGCCGCGGCGGAAGAGTAGGAGATGGGAGAGTAGGGTTTGGGTCTTGGGGTGGTGGGGTCTTAGGGTTGTGGGGGGATGGATGGAGCTGGCGGGGAGAGTTCGATGGCTCGGCAAGCAAGAGCTGTGAGACTCACCCCCTAAGACCCCAAGACCCTGCCACCCCACAACCCTACCCCCTACCTCCTTCAACCTCACTCCCCCACCGACATACGAGGAACCAAATGACCACAATAGCCAAAGAATACATTCCTTCCACCTGGGACCTCTCCGAACTGGTCGGTGAGCCGGTGGCAAGTGAAATGAACGCCAAGCTGGCGGCGCTGGAAGAGGGCGTCCAGGCCTTTGAGGCCAAGCGCGACCTGCTCTCAGCGGAGATGGATCCGGAAGAGCTGCTGGACATCGTCGAGCAGTATGAGGCGCTGGTGGAACAGATCTACATTCCCTATGCCTTTGCCAGCCTTTCTTTTTCCGAGGACACCCAGTCCGGCGAAGCGCTCAACATGCTCAACCGCATCCAGCAGGTGGGCACGGAAGCCCAGAACCGGGTGCTCTTCTTCAGCCTCTGGTGGAAGGAGTTGGATGACGAGACCGCGGCGCGTTTGATGCCCGCCGGTGAGGGGCTGGCCGATTACCGCCACTATCTGGAAGACCTGCGCCGCACCAAGCCCTACACGCTGGATGAGAAGTCCGAGCAGATCATCAACACCAAGGATGCCAACGGCGTCGGCGCGCTGATCACAGTCTACTCCATGCTGACCAACCGGCTGGAATTTACGTTGGAAATCGACGGCGAAGAGCAGACCTTTACGCGCGACGCGCTCATGGCCAACGTGCAGGGCCCGAATCCGGAATTGCGCGCAGCGGCCTATCAGGAGCTCTACCGGGTCTACGAGCAAGAGGCCAACATTCTGGGCCAGATCTATGCCAATCGCGTGCGCGACTGGACCAACGAGAATGTGCGGTTGCGTCAACTTCACCTCACCGATCAACGTGCGCAATGTCACCAATGACATTCCCGACGAGGCGGTCGAGGCGCTGCTGAACGTGGCGCGCCAGAACGTGGGCGTCTTCCAGCGCTACTTCACGCTCAAAGCCGGCTGGCTGGGCATGGAGAAGCTGCGGCGCTACGACATCTACGCGCCCCTGGCCGAGTCCGACGTGACCATCGACTACAACGACGCGGTCAATATGGTGCTGGATACCTTTGCCGACTTCGAGCCCCAAGTGGCCGGCCACGCCGCGCGGGTCTTCGACCAGCAGCACATCGATTCGCAGGTGCGCAAGGGCAAGCGGGGCGGCGCCTTCTGCTCGACGGTGCTGCCCAGCATGACGCCTTGGGTGCTCATGAACTATACGGGCAAGGTGCGCGATGTGGCCACGCTGGCCCACGAGCTGGGCCACGCCATTCACTCCATGATGGCCGAAGATCATTCGGTTCTGACCCAGCACCCCACTCTGCCCCTGGCCGAGACTGCCTCAGTCTTTGCCGAGATTCTGCTCACCGATCGTCTCCTGGCCGAAGAGACCGATCCATTGGCCCGGCGGGAACTGCTGGCCGCGGCCGTGGACGACATGTATGCCACGGTCATGCGCCAGGCCTTCTTCGTGCTCTTCGAAGTCGAAGCGCACCAGGCGATCATGGAGAACGTGAGCACCGACGAACTTCACGCGCGCTATTTGGCCAACCTGCGTGAGCAGTTTGGTGACAGCGTGGAGATCGCCGACGAGTTCAAGTATGAGTGGGTCAGCATCCCCCACATCTATCACACGCCCTTCTACTGCTACGCGTACAGCTTTGGCCAGCTACTGGTCTTGGCCCTCTACCGCCGCTATCAGCAAGAGGGCGAAGCCTTCAAGCCGGGCTATCTCAAGCTGCTGGCCTACGGCGGCTCTTCGCGGCCCGAAGAGATCCTGCAGGAAGCGGGCATTGACGTCACCGATCCGGCCTTCTGGCAGGGCGGCTTCGACGTCATCAGCGAAATGATCGACGAGCTGGAAGCGATCGAGCTGTAGGGCTAAGACGCGACAATTGAGCGACCGAAGCGCGCGGCGAAAGCCGTGCGCTTTTCTTTGCGCCCGGCGTAGCGACCAATCGAATAGCGGCTCCAAGCCTCTGCTCAGTGAGCACGCCTTGCAAAAAAACTGCGCAATGATTTCGGCGACTGGCCAGCGCCGGTTGAGTAGCCCGAAGGGCGTATCGAAACCAAGCGGGTCGACGGTTACGTTTCTCGTGGATGAAATGGCGGGCAACCGACATAACCGCTCTCGTGCGAACGGGCCGGACGCCGTTGACCCCGCCGGGCATGAATGCCCTTGCTGGCAGGGGCGCCCCATGAACTGGGGCTAAATCGTCGCCACGTGCTCGGAGTTCACGGCGCAATTCCCCTCCACCCGCTTCAAACCAGTTTGTTAGTTTACTTGACTAACATCATCGACCAGCCTATACTATTGGATAATCCAGAACGCTTAGCGACCTGGCTGCGTGGTCGGCTCGCTTCACTATTCATGCGCCCGCACAAAGTCTGGCGGACGCGTTATCCAGCAAAGGATGGAGACGATGAAAGTCGCGGTAATCGGCGCGGGCTCCAGCTACACGCCGGAACTCATCAACGGTTTTTTGGAACGGGTGGAACAGTTCCCCATGACCGAGTTGCGCCTCATGGACGTGCTGCCCGAGCGCTTGGAGATTGTGGGCGGTTTCGCCCAGCGCATGGTCGAGGCGCGCGGCGCGCCCTTCCGCGTCCTGCTGACGACCGACCAGCGTGCGGCGGTCGACGGCGTCGACTACGTGACGACCCAGATGCGCGTGGGCTGGATGGAAGCCCGCCGCGCCGATGAGTATCTCGGCCTGCGTCACGGACTCATCGGCCAGGAGACGACTGGCGTGGGCGGCATGGCCAAGGCCCTGCGCACCATTCCCGTGCTGCTCTCCATCGCCCGCGACATGGAAGCGCTCGCGCCCGGCGCGCCGCTGATCAACTTCACCAATCCGGCCGGATTGGTCACCCAGGCGCTCAGCCAATACGCACCCAACGTCCAGGCAGTCGGCGTCTGCAATGTGGCCTATAACATGAAGATGCTCCTCCTCGAACGGCTGGCCGCGCAGGGCATGGAAGCCAACCCTGAACAGGCGCAGCTCAACACGCTGGGTCTCAACCACCTGACCTGGCACCGGGGCTTCACCGTAGATGGCGAAGAGATGTGGCCCCACATCATTCCGGCCTACGTAGCGGAGCTACGCGGTGAAGACGAACCCATCTGGGCCCCCGATCTGGTCGAAACCATGCGCGTGATTCCCAACTACTATCTCGAATATTTCTACGAAACCGGGCGCATGCTGGCCAAGCAGGAAGCGTGGCCGCCTTCGCGTGCCGAGGAGGTCATGGAGATCGAGGCCGAGCTTCTGGCCCAGTACGCCGAACCCGAGCGCACGGAGCCGCCCGAGGGGCTCATGCAGCGGGGCGGCGCCTACTACTCCACCGTAGCCACGCAATTGCTCACGGCACACTACAACGACCTCCACGAGATGCACGTGGCCAACGTGCGCCACGGCGGCGCGGTCCCCGGCTGGCCGGAAGATTGGGTGCTGGAGATGCCGTGCGACGTGAGCCGCGCCGGCGTCAAGCCGCTGCCCGCCGCGCCGCTGCCGCCCGCGCTCTTTGGCCTCCTCTCCCAGGTGAAGATGTACGAGTTACTAACGGTTGAGGCTGCGGTCCACGGCGACCGCACGGCCGCGTACGAGGCGCTGATCGCCAACCCGCTCGGACCATCGGCCACCGATGCGAAGGCCGTCCTCGACGACATGCTCGAAACGCACCGGGCTTATCTGCCCCAATTCTGGAACTGAGGCCGTGATGAGTCGCTACTTTTTGGGCGTCGATGTCGGCGGCACCAAGAGCCACGCGCTGGTGACCAATGAGACGGGCGCAACGCTGGGCTTTGGCGCGGCCGGAGCCGGCAACTGGGAGCAAGTCGGCTGGGATGGGTTGGAGACCGTGCTGCATGAGATTGTCGGCGCGGCCCTGGCCCAGGCCGGGCTGACGCCGGGCCAGATCGCGGGCGCGGGCTTTGGCCTGGCAGGCTTTGACTTTCCCGAGGACCGCGCGCCCCACCAGCGCATTGTCGACACGTTGGCGCTGGGCGGCCCGACCCACATCGGCAACGACGCGCTGGTGGCGCTGGTCGCGGGCGCGCCCGCGGGCTGGGGCGTGGTCGTCACCGCGGGCACAAGCAACAACACCCTGGCCCGCGATCGCTTTGGCAACGAAGCCGCCGCCTTTGGCCAGGGCGCGCGCTTTGGCGAGAACGGCGGGGCCACCGAAATGATCCAGCGTGCGGTGCAGCAAGTGGCGCTGGCACGCACGGGCCGCCGTCCCACCACTGCGCTGGCCGACGTCTTCGTTGCCCATGTGGGCGCGACCGATGTCGACGACCTTCTGGCCGGCTTGATCCGCGGCCGCTACGAGCTGTCGTCCGATGACGCGCCGTTCATCTTTGCCACGGCCGCCGCCGGCGACCCTGTGGCCAACGAGATCATCGCCTGGAGCGGCGACGAGTTAGGCGACCTGGCCTGCGGTGCGATCCGCCGCCTGGGCATGGAGGGAGAGGTTTTCGACGTCGTGCTGGCGGGCAGCCTCTACAAGGGCAGTCCCATGATCGCCGAGCGGCTGCTGGCGACCGTACAGACGGTTGCGCCCCGGGCGAAGAGCGTGCGTCTGGAGAGTCCGCCCGTCATCGGCGGCGTGCTCTTGGGCATGGAGGAGGCAGGGGCGGATGGGACCGAGGCAAGACGCACGCTGGCTGGATTTGACGGCGTGTAGAGTCGAGACGGTAGGCGTCGGGCAGTCCAGTCGGAAAGCGCTGACTTGATCTCGGGCCACGCCCGGCTCGCTTTCCTTTCCGCTTTTCCCCATTCCCACGTACAATCTGAGCCATGATGCTCAACCGTCGCGCGTTGCTGATTCTCATAGGCGTCGCCCTGGCCGGGCAGGCGCTGGCACTGCTGCCTCTGCCGGCGGTCGCCCGGACGCTGGGGTTGCTGCTCTTTGCGGCAGGCGTGCCGGGCCTGCTTCTGACTGACCTGCTGATCGGACGGAGCGCGCAGCGGCCCGGCGTGCTCGAATTTGGCCTCTATGGCGTGGCCGCGGGTTATGCGCTGCTCACGTTGGGGCTGCTCTATCTTTCTTACCTGCCCGGTGCATTGAACAGCCTTCACGTGCTGCTGGCGGCGAACCTTGGACTGGCGCTGCTCGCGGCGCTGGCCTGGCGCAAGGCGGATAACGCACCCGTCACAGCAGGACCGCCGCTCTATGCGCCACTTTCCGCAGGCTGGTTTGCGCTGGCAGTCGGTTCGCTCGTGCTCGTCGGCGCGGGCTTACGCCTGACCCACCTGGGCTACACTGAATTCCAGGGTGACGAGGCCCGCGCCATGCTGCGCAGCGCAGCGGTGATCCAGGGCTTTGACGAGGCGCTCATGCTCCACAAAAAGGGGCCGCTGGAGATCCTGCTGCCCACCGCGGGCTATGCCGTCAGCGAGCGCACGACCGAGGCCGCCGCCCGCCTGCCCTTTGCCCTGGCCAGCCTGGCCGGCCTGCTGGCGATTTTCATGCTGGGCTGGGCCATGTTTGGCCCCGTGGCCGGCTGGAGCGCGGCCATGCTCCTGGCGGTAGAAGGCTATCTCATCGGCTTTGCGCGCATCGTCCAATACCAGAGCGTGGTCGTGCTGATGACGGTGCTCACTGTGCTGATCCTCTATCGCCTCTATCGCGCCGGCCGCCTGGAAAGCGGCTACCTGACCCTGGCCGCGCTCTTCACCACGGCGGGACTGCTGGCCCACTACGAAGCGGCCGCCGTGGCCATTCCCGGTGCGTTTCTGCTTTGGCACACGCTGCGCAAGGGGGCCGATTGGCGGCCATTGATTGGGCCGGCGCTGCTGGGCGCGGCACTGCTTGCCTCTTTCTACCTGCCCTTCGTACTTCATCCCAACTTTGGCAACACCTACGCCTATCTGGCCGACGATCGCATCGGCGGCCGGCTGCCCTACAACCACCTGAACGACTTTTTCCTGCGCACGACGCTCTACAACTCCAGCTATCACTTTATGCTGCTGACTGTGCTGCTTTTGCTGGCGCTGCTCACGCTTTACGGCCGCAATCTTACCGGCGCGTGGCGTTGGATCGTCGCGGGTCTGGTTGTGGCCGGCTTGGCGCTGGTCATCGCGCAGCCTTCCCTCTTTGTGGTCGGCGAACGAGATTGGACCCTGCTGCTCTTTGCCCTGGCACTCGCGCCTGCGCCCTTTCTGCCGCGGCAGTCGACGGCAGAACGGACGCTCTGGCTCTGGTTTGGCGCGCTCTTCTTGATTGCACTCTTCCTCATTGCCAAGCCGCGTACCCACGTCTACGTCTTTTTCATGCCGTGGGCGCTGCTCGCCGGCATGGTGATCAGGCGGGGCTGGCGCCGGCTGGCGCGCGCAACCACACGGCGCACGGCCATGACCGCGGGCGTGACCGTTGCCACATTGGCGACGCTGCTCCTGGCCGCGTATCCGGCTCAACTCTTCGCCGCGGCCCCGCGCGAGGTCTACCGCACATGGGCGGAAAACAAGCCGGCCGGCTACTGGACGCCCTACGCCGAGCCCATTAATTCGTCCCTCTTCGGCTTGCCGACACGCAATGGCTGGAAAGCGCTGGGCGCGGGCTATGCTGACGGCAGCCTGCGCGGCCCCTACGAGACCAACGACTTTGACGAGTGGGTAACCTACTGGTACAGCCGCGGGGCCGAGCGCTGCTGGCGCGATCACGCCTATCTGGCCGTGGGCGACCACTCGGAGCGCAAGCGCCAGGCAGAGACCGCGGAACTGCTCGCAGCCACGGCCACCGATCACGCGCGCATGACGACGGTAACGGTGAACGGCCAGCCGCGTCTCGACATCTATGCAAAAGGCGCGGCGGCCGATCTCCAGCCGACGACGGTCGCCATTGAGCGTATGGGACCGATCTTCGACACACAGTTGAGCGGCCCTGACTTGCCGTTGGACGCGCCCACCGTCGATCCCCAATTTGACGAAGCGCTCGACCTCGTCCTGGGTGATCGCATCGAGCTGGCCGGCTATCGCCTGGCCAGTCGTACCGTCGCGCCCGGCGATATGCTCGACCTGACGCTCTACTGGCGCGCTCGGGGCGAGATCGATGAGGCCTATACCGTCTTCAATCAGCTGATCGGGCCGGAAAATGCCATGTTTGGGCAGATTGATGCCCAGCCGGGCTGCGGCGTGCGTCCGACCGACGACTGGCCCGTGGGCGAATATGTGGCCGACCGCTACCGCATCCCCGTCTTCCCAGACGCGGCGCCCGGCGTCTATCCGCTGATCGCGGGCATGTATGACGACGAGCGGGATCGCCTGCCCGTCTTCGCGGCTGATGGCGCGCCCTTAGGCGAGGCGATCAGCCTGGGTGACGTGACCGTAGTACCGTCTTCTGACTGAGGCTCATGGACGATGAATAAAGATGAAATACTCGCATCAGTTTGGACGAGAAGTCGGACTTTTTCCAGAAGTCCGACTTCTGGCCGGCGCGGCTTCTATGCGCTGATTCTAATCTTGCTTGCTGTTTTGACCCTGACCGGCGGGATCGTCAACGCACAGGAGGGTGATGCGGCGCCAGATCAGCACGACCGGCCGCGCGTAGAGCAATCGGGCCAGATCTTCTTGCCCATTGCCGCACGCATGAGTACGCCATCACTGATTGAGGACACGCCCTGGCCCCATGACGGCGCGCTTGACTGGAGCGTCAATCCAGATTTCATCTGGGCGACAGCGGACGGCAGTCAAGACGAGGTGGTCAGCTTTGAGATCTATTTGGAGGCCAACGCCGAGCGACCGTCGCAACTACTCGCCACGACCGGCGACAATTTCTTGACGCCGCCAACCCTGCAGATCAATACCCGTTACGTCTGGCAGGTGGTGGCGATCGACAGCCGCGGCAAGCGCAATCCGGGGCCGGTCTGGACCTTCACCACCGAGTCTGCGCCCGATCCGCCTGCGGTGGGAACGATGGTCCGCGTGCCGGCCGGCGGTTTCCGCATGGGCTGCGACTACGGCAATCCGGCTGAAGTCTTCTGCTTACCCGAAGAGGTGCCGCTCCATGCCGTCTATCTGGACGCCTACTACATCGACAAATATGAGGTAACCAACGGCGAGTACGGCGCCTGCGTCGACGCAGGCGTCTGCAACCCGCCGCGCCTCAGTCGTTCGCGGCAGCAGCGCAGTTACTATGGTAACCCCGACTTCCATTACCATCCCGTGCTCTACGTTTCGTGGTGGGACGCGCAGGACTACTGCGGGTGGCAGGGCAAGCGCCTGCCGACCGAGGCCGAGTGGGAGAAGGCTGCGCGCGGCACCATTGGCACTCGGGTCTGGCCCTGGGGGGACGAGATGATCTCTTGCGAACGAGGCACGAAGCTGCCGGAAAACGAACGCTGCCTGGACCGGCCTGACACGCAGCAGGTCGGCAGCTATCCGCTGGGGGCCAGCCCCTACGGCGTTATGGACATGGCCGGCAACGCGTTTGAGTGGGTACAGGATCTATACGATATTCGCTACTACTACAGTTCGCCGGCTGTGAATCCGCAGGGACCCAGCGAAGTCAACTCCGACTGGGGCGAACTCTACGACGGCCCCCAATTTGTGATTCGCGGCGGTTCCAACATGGACAATTGGTACTACATGCGCACGGCCCACCGTCACTACGGTCACCACAGCGATCCCGACGATGCACTCTCCGACGCGCCCTATTTCCGCTCCTGGCGCGTCGGCTTCCGCTGCGCCATGTCCGCAGAGTAGTCAATTGACAATTGCTCATTGACCATTGTCAATTGTCAATGTGGCCAGCGGGGCTAACTCTTCACCGTTCTGGTCGGCAAAGGTCGCGCCCGTTGCGCCGTCGTAGAGGATGGCTGAAAGCGTGTAGGCGCCGGGAACGGCGTCGGGCGGCAAGAGCAGGGCCAGGCGGACGGCCTCTTCGATCACGACATCGCGTTGGGCAACTGAGTCGCCCCCGGGCGCAATGAGGCGCACCGAGAGTTTGCGCGAGCCGTCTGTTTGGCCGCTCAGGTCGAGTTCGATGGGGAGCACTTCGCCGGGCGCCACGGTGGTGAAGCTGCGCAATTCTTCGACCGTCACCTCTTCCCACATGGAAAGGAGCGGCAGTTGTTCCAGCGGACGATCGGGACGGCCGAAGATGGAGAGGCGGAACTCGCCGTCGCCGATCTCGGCGACATAGTCGCTGTTGCTGCGCAGCCAGTTCTGGACATCGGTGGTGTCGTAGCGGGTCACGGCCATGATGGTGCCGCGTACCTCCTCGCCCAAGAGATCCTCGATCGTTTCGCCCGCACGCGGGATGCGAATATCGTCGGCGACCAGATCATGAATGCCGACCCAGGTAGCCGTATCTGCGTTGGAAATGAAGAGGGTGGCGCGCTCGCTCCACAGCTGATTGATCGCCTCGGCGATGCCTTGCGTCTCGATGAGCACGACGGGAAAATCGGTTGGCCGCGCCGGGCCTTCACTGCGGCGATAGAGTGTGACCGTATCGCCGTCGGGCAGCGGATATTCTTTCACCGGTGCATAGAGGCGCTCAAAAAGCGGATCGCCGGCCAGAATGCGCGCCAGCACGCTCAGCCCCGGTTCAACGATATCGCCGGGATCGCCGTCTTTGACCAACACCCACTGGTTGGTCAGCATGTCGCTCCACGAACCGGTCTCGGCTTCGGAGAGTGCGGTGAGTTCAATCGGCAGATCGTGTGCGCCGATCAGGTAGCGGAAGGAGCCGCGGTGAATCTCACGCGAGTCGACCAGCATGCCAAAGGTTGTCGGCGCATCCGCTGTGGCATTGGGATCGCTGATCGTTGCCAGCACGTCCGGTTGTATCCAGTAGTCGGGATCGGTGCCGCCGGTGGCCGGCCAGGCCATGTAATCGCCCGTGGTCCAGAGCGCCGGCGTGCGCGCCTGAACGGGCGCCATGATGTCAAAGGTGTAGAGCGTCCACTGGAAGAGCAACACCGCGGTCCACAAAATGGCTAGGCCGATGGCAACCGGTTTGCGATAGTCGCGCAGGCTGTCGGCCAGCAGGATGCTGATTACTGGGACGAGGGGCACAAGATTGCGCGACGTTGCCTGGGCCAAAAACATGAGCAGCACGTAAGTCGAGAGCAGCATCAGCCAGAGCACGACTACGCCCAGCCGGGCATTGCGCCAGCCGGGCGCGCGGCGCAGCCAGGTCCACGCCGCAGGCAAGATGATCAGCAGCGTGGCCAACGGCCCCATGAGCTCGCGCGTCCACATTTCGAAGTAGCGGGTATAATTGCTCAGCCGCAGCAGGTTGACCGACTCCTGGTTGCCCCGATCGGTGCCGAATGCCACGTCAGTCAGGCGGGTGAGAAAGTCGATGCGCGGAAAATACCAGACGCTGGCAATGACCAGCGCCAGGAGCAGCCCGGTCCAGACGTTGCCCAACAGGCCGTGCTCCATGCGCCAAGCGTAGAAGAGTGCCGAAAGCGCCAGCAGCCAGAGCAGCGCCATCCAGTCGCCCAGGTACATCTCCTGGGCCGCAGCCCGGTTGGGCAGATACCAGAGCGCGGTGATCAGCAGGGCGGCCGCAACACTCACAGCCAGACGCAGCCAGGCGACCGCTGGATGGCGCAGCGCCTGCCACTGCTGCTGAAAAAAGCCGGCGCGCCAGAGCAGCCAGAGCGTTGGCAGAAGAAGGTAGACTGGCGTCGTCCACTTGACGAGCATGGCCAGCCCCAGGCTGACGCCCCAGGTAAGGGTCCAGCCCCGGTGGCGGAAGCCGTCGCACGCCAGCAGCGCCAGCACGTTGAGCAGCAGCGCCGCGGTGAGCAAGTGCTCCATGTAGAAGAGGCGCGACATAGCGGGCATAATGGGCAACAGCCCGGCGATGAGCGTGGCAAAGAGGGCGGTGCGCTCCGTGGTCACCCGGCGCCCCACCAGGAAGGTGAGCAGCAGTACCACGGCAAAGAGCGCAATATTGGTGAGCTGCGCGCTGTCGGTACTTACGCCAAAAAGTGCGTAGAAGGGCTGGGCCGCGATATAGAGCAGGGGCGGCCGATAGTCGTGGAGGGTGAAGAGGTCGAAGAGCGTGCGGGCCGAAGGCGTTGCCAGAATCTCCGCTGCCTTGAGCGTGCGCTCCAGGTGTCCGCCCGGATCGCGCCCAACCAGGACGATGTTCTGACGGATCCAGTAGAGGCTGCCCAGTACGTTGAGCGCGATGATACCCGCCAGGCTCAGCCAGAGCACGGCGCGGCGCATGGGGGGCGTGTCAACAGGCGGCGTCAGACGGATAGTCAAGGGCAGCTCCAAAGACGAAGGAACGCTGATTTTCCGGACCAGGCGGAATTGGGACGGATCCCCAAAAAACGATGGCGCGGGCTGAGCTTCGTGAGACCAGCGTTTTATCCGTGCCTCAATCAGAAGATCATAGCAGAGGGGATGGGAATTGATGCAAAAGATGCATGTCGATGAAGTCGAAACTGACGGAGCGCTGGTGCGGCGCTTGCTGATGGACCAATTCCCCGAATGGGCAGCGCTGCCGCTGGCGCCGGTACCCTTTGCCGGTACCGACAACGCACTGTACCGGCTGGGTGACGAGCTGGTCGTTCGCCTGCCGCGTATACACTGGGCCACAGACCAGGCGGCCCATGAGCAGCGATGGCTGCCCCGTCTGGCGCCTCACCTGCCGCTGGCCGTACCCGTCCCGCTGGCGACGGGAGCACCGGCGCATGGCTATCCGTGGCCCTGGTCCGTCTATCGCTGGCTGCCGGGAGAAGACGCCTCAAGCGCACGCCTGGACGCCCCCAGTGAGGCAGCACGCACGCTGGCGCGCTTCATCAACGCGCTCCAGCAGATCGATACGACGGGCGGCCCGCTGGCCCGCGATCACAACGTGCGCGGACAGCCTTTGATCGAGCGCGACGCAGCCACCCGGGAGGCGATTGCAGCCTTGAATGGGATGATCGATGGCACGCAGGCCATGCGGGCGTGGGAGGCGGCTTTGGCAGCGCCCGACTGGTCCGACGCCTCCGTCTGGTTTCACGGCGATCTGCTGCCGGGGAACGTACTGGTCGAGGACGGCCGCTTGCGTGCGGTCATCGACTGGAGCGGGTTGGCTGTGGGTGATCCGGCCTGTGACTTGATGATGGCGTGGGGGCTCTTCAGCGGTGAGAGCCGGATAGCCTTTCGGGATGCCCTTGGCGTTGGCGACGCGACCTGGGCGCGGGCGCGTGGGCATGCGCTCTCCCAGGCGCTGATCTTTATCCCCTACTATCTGACGACCAATCCGGCCGGCGTCCGCAACGCCCGCCGCATGCTCGATGCGGTCCTGACCGATGAGTGAAAGTGAGCTATCCGGCCTATGTGACAAACACGGGTTTGTGCGCCTTGGGCGCGACCTGATTTGGTTGAGCCGGTGCTTGTCACGTAGACGAAGCAACCAGGAGCCATCATGTTGATTCTTGACGGGGAAATTTCCTTGCCGGCCACGGCGATCACACAGCTGGAGGCAGTGGTTGCGTTGCTCCAGCGGCAGCTCGGGCAGGCGCTGGCCGGCGTGATCCTCCATGGCTCGGCCGCCACCTCCGGTTTTGACCCGGCACGGAGCGATCTGGACATTCTGGCCATCGTCACCGAAACGCTGACGCCGGACGATCAGCGGGCGTTGGGTGTGGGGCTGCTGGCCATCTCCGGCGCCCCCCATCCGCTGGAGTTCAGCATCGTAACTGAGTACGATCTGGCGCACTGGTCTCATCCCTGTGCCTATGCGTTTCACTTCAGCGAAAGTCATCGCAGCGCCTTTGCGGCAGGTCGCTTCTCGCCCCAGGCGGCCCATGACGAAGATCTGGCCGCGGATTTCACCATGGCCAAGGCGCGCGGCATCGACCTCCTGGGCACCTATCCGCGTGCGCGCCTGCCCGACATTCCGCGCCGGGACTACCTGGCGGCGCTGCTCGGCGACTTCGAATGGGCCGCACGCCAGCCCGACGACTTGCATGACTACATGCTGGCCAACGCCTGCCGTACCCAGGCATATCTGCGGACGGGTCAGCTGCTCTCTAAACGTGAAGGACTCGACTGGCGCCGGGAACAGGATATTGACATGGCAGCCGTCGTCGTTGATGTAATCGAAGCATTGCGACGCGAAATCACTGGGAATGACCATTCTTAAGTTTCCGTTCAAAACGCGCCTGCCCGGCCCGGCGTTGCCAATCGCTTGTCGCCATTTCATGCTAGAATATGAGCTGGCAAGCGGCGGCTCCCTAACGCCGCAAGCGGCAAAACTGACCCGTCCGTACTTTTGAAGAATACAATGACAGACTTAGACCAACGTTACATCATCGGCATCGACCTGGGCACGACCAACTCGGCCGTGGCCTATGTCGATCTTGCTGCAGACGAGAGCGGCGCGGGCAAGCGGCGCATTCGCCATTTTGGCGTACCCCAGCTGGTTGGCCTGGGCGAGGTGGCACCCCGCAGTGTCCTGCCCTCCTTCCTCTACCTGCCCGGCGAACATGACCTGCCCGAGGGCGGGGCAGCCTTGCCCTGGGACGACGGTCGCGATTACGTCGTGGGTGAATTTGCCCGCGAACAGGGCGCACGTGTGCCCGGTCGCCTGGTCAGTTCGGCCAAGTCGTGGCTGAGCCATGCCGGCGTCGACCGGACGGCGCGGATCCTGCCCTGGGGCGCAAAGGAGGAGATGGGCAAGGTCTCGCCCGTGACGGCCAGCATGCGCTATCTTCAACACGTACGCGAGGCGTGGAACGCCGAAATAGCCGGGCCAGACGGCAAAGACATCTTCGAAGAGCAGATCATCATTCTTACTGTACCGGCCTCCTTCGACGAGGTAGCCCGTGAGCTGACGGTCGCCGCGGCCCAGGAGGCGGGCCTCACGCGCGTCATTCTGCTGGAGGAACCCCTGGCCGCGTTCTACGCCTGGCTCTCCACGCACGAGCAGGATTGGCAAGGCATCATGGCCGATCGTCAGATCATCCTGGTCTGTGACGTCGGCGGCGGCACCACCGACTTCTCCATCCTCGGCATCTCCGAGGGCAGAAGCGGCCTCCGCTTTGACCGTCTGGCCGTGGGTGATCACCTCATGCTGGGCGGCGACAACATGGACCTGCTGTTGGCCCGCCTCATGGAGCAGAAGCTGATGGGGCAGCCGGGCAAGCTGGACACGGCGCGCTGGCATCAGCTCGTGCACCAGTGCCGCCAGGCCAAGGAGCAGTTGCTCTCTCGCCGGGGCGATGTGGACGAGGTGCGCATCACGCTCATGGGCGGCGGGGGCTCGCTGATCGGCGGCACGCTTTCCGACGTGCTCACCCAGGATGAAATCGAGCAGGTGATTGTGGAAGGCTTCTTTCCCAACGTACCGGCAGACGCGCGCGCCCGATCAAGCTCGGCGCAGCGGTCTGACCGAGTTGGGCCTGCCCTACGTCCAGGACCCGGCGATCACGCGCCACCTGGCCGCATTCTGGCAGCGCTTCACGCCTTTCCTGAGCGGAGAGACAGGCCGCGACGTACTCTACCCCGACTACATTCTCTTCAACGGCGGCGCGCTGACGCCGGCGGCGCTGCGCGATCGCATGCGCGGGGTCGTCGGCGATTGGTTCGCCGACGAAGCAGGCTCGGCCTGGCAACCCAACGAGCTCCACAACCCGCGACCGGAAGCTGCAGTCGCCGCCGGCGCCGCCTACTACGGTCTGGTCCGCCAGGGCATGGGCGTGCGCGTAGGCAGCGGCAGTCCGCGGGCCTACTACGTGGGGGTCCAGAGCGATGCATCGGCAGCGACCGGGCACGAGACAGCCGTCTGCCTCGTGCCCCGCGGTGTGGAAGAGGGCTTCGAGGCCCATTTGGATACGCTTGAGTTTGAGGCGATCACCAATCAGCCCGTCCTCTTCGAAGTCTACACCTCCAGCACGCGCCTGGGTGACAAGTTGAGCGACGTCGTACAGCTTGCCAGCGACGAGGTAAGCACGCTGCCGCCGATCCGCACGGTGCTGCGCTTTGGCAAGAAGGGCGAGACCAAGCGCATCCCCGTCAACCTGGCGGTGAAGCTCACGGAGATCGGCACGCTGGAGCTCTTCTGTGAATCGCGTCAGAGCGGTCACCGCTGGCAGCTTCAGTTCGACGTGCGCCAGGCGACCGATGCCGGTGAAGCAAGTGGCGTGGCCGAGACGCTGGACGATGCCCTGGTCGATGAGGCCATTGCGGCCATTGAGGCTACATTCGGTCCTGACGCCGACGCGCCGCCCGCGCAGCTGCGCAAGCGCCTGGAAGAGATTCTGGAGCTTGAGAAAGAAGCCTGGCCGACGCCCCTCATCCGCAAGCTGGCCGACGCGCTGCTGGAACACGCGGCCGGCCGGCGGCTTTCGCCCGAACACGAAGCGCGCTGGCTCAACCTGCTCGGCTTCTGCCTGCGCCCTGGCTTTGGTGATCCTGTGGACGAATGGCGCATGAAGCGCGTTTGGAAGCTCTATTTTGAAGGACTGGTCAATCCGCGCGACAATCAGTGCCGCACCCAGTGGTGGATCTTCTGGCGGCGTGTGGCCGGCGGACTCAAAGCGGGCCAGCAGGCCGAACTCTACAACCTGGTGCGGGGCTACGTCAACCCGGACGTCAAGAGCGGCAAGAAGCCCGGCGGCGCCCTGCCCAAGACGATTTCTTCGGGTGAAACGCTGGAAGTATGGATGATGCTGGCCAATCTGGAGCGTCTGCCGGAGAAGACCAAAGTCGAGATGGGCCGCCGCCTGCTCCGCTCGCTCAAGCAGAGCGAACCCAGCGCACGCGAGCTCTGGTCGCTGAGTCGCTTCGGCGCACGCCGGCCCATGTACGGCCCAGTCGACCGGGTTGTGCCCCCCGAAAACGCCGCCAACTGGGCCGATACGTTACTGGCCGCACAGCCTGCACTGAGCGAACGTATGGCCCGCGCGCTCGTTCTCCTCACCGAGCGGACGGGCGATCGCGCTCGCGACGTGGACGTTGCGGTTCGGGCGCGGGTCGACGCCTGGCTTGGCCCGCTCGAGCACGCAGAGCGCTTCCGTGACCTGCTCAACAATCCGGACAGCGCCTTCCGGGAGGAAGAAGAGTCCTTCGTCTTCGGTGAATCCCTGCCGGCCGGCCTCGTCCTCACGGCGACAGCCGCGTGAGAAGTCAGTTTTCACTCTAGAGTCCAATTTCCGACAATCCACCCACCAGGAAAAGCGCACATATGGAACTTGCAAAGTTCAACTTGATCCGCGCACAGTTTGACGAGCAGGAACGCCTGCTGCTTGAGCAAGGCTCACTGCAAGCCACCGTCTTTCGTTACCCCACCGGCGTCGAAGCGGTGCGGCTGATCAATCGATGGGGCGAGTGCGTGATCCTGCCCTTCCAGGGTCAGCAGATCTGGTCGGCTGCCTTTGGCGGCCCCGGCTATGCGCAGCGTGAGCTGACCATGCGTTCCATGTTTGACATGCCCCGCCCGACGCGCGATTTTCTCGCTACCTTTGGCGCGTTCCTGGTCCACTGCGGCATCACCGGCTCCGGCGCGCCGGGCCCCGAGGACAGCCATGAACTTCACGGCGAGCTGCCCAACGCGCCGTTCCATTCGGCCTATCTCACGCTGGGCACGGATGAACGGGGCGACTATATTGGCCTCGGTGGCCGCTACGAGCACGCAGTCGCCTTTGCCCACCACTATGCGGTCGAGCCGTTGGTCAAACTCTATGCTGACGAGACGCTGGCCAATGTCTCGTTGCGCATGACCAATCTCAAACAGACGCCCATGGAGCTGATGTATGGGGCGCACATCAACTTCCGCCCGGTCGATTTCGGTCGCATCGTCTATTCAGCCACGCGCACGCCGGACCATGTACGGCTGCGCGCCGGCATTCCCAGCCACATCACGCCCACGCCCGCCTTCGCAACGCTGATGGACGCCTTGCAGGCAGACCCGATGCTGCACGAAACGCTCGACCCGGCTATCGCGTTCGATCCCGAAGTTGTCTTCTTTATCGATTACAACGCTGATGAAGATGGCTTTGCCCACTCCCTTCAGCTGCACCCCGATGGCAGCGCCGATTACGTTCGCCATCGACCGGATCAACTACCGTGCGCCACTCGTTGGATCAGCCGCCAACCGCCTGATCAGGATGCCCTTGCCATGGCGGAGGTTGGCACATGCGAAATGGAGGGCTATACTGCAGAAAAGGCCAAGGGCAACATTGTCGAACTGGCGCCGGGCGAACGATTCGATTGCAGCTATGACGTCGGGTTGTTGGCGCCAGAGCAGGCCGCGGCGATGGAGCAACATGTGGCTGCGCTGCAGTAGTCGAAGCCCCGCGCACGCTCCTCGACCTCTCTGATCTCCATCACGCGATTTCCGTCCACAGTGCAAGAACAATTGCATGAACAAATACGTGCGAATTGCCCTCTATATCGGTGCAGGTTTGCTGGTCGTGTTGATTATTGCGGCCGTTTCCGCCAGCATCGCTGCTCGCCGGGCATCGGCCTCGCCCTTGGAGGAAAGTATGGACGACATTCTACCCACCCTCATGCGCCAGCCGGCCGCGAAGGAAAGCCACACGCTGCCTGACGGCGGGACGCTCGTCGTGCATACATTGGCTTTGGGCCCCAGCAACGCCTACCTGCTAGAGACCGAAGCCGGTATGGTTTTGGTCGATGCCGGCCCGCCGCTGATGGGATCCGTGGTCGGCAACTATCTGGACGAGATCGGTCGTGACGACCTCAAGCTCATCTACATTACCCACGCGCATCTCGACCACTACGGCAGTGCGGCTGAAATCCGCCGTCTGACGGACGCGCCCATCGCGATTCACCCGGAGGATGCGGCCCATCTGGCCGACGGCAAGACAAAGCTGGGTGATGTCCGCGGCTGGAAGCGGCTCTCAAATCTGACCTTACCCTGGATCGAGCCCATGTTGACGATCGAAAAGACGGAGGCTGACATCCTGGTTGAAGACGGTGACCGCCTCGATGCGTATGGCCTGCCCGCTACCGTGCTCCACGTGCCGGGCCACACGCCCGGTTCGACCGCAATCGTCGTCGATGGCGGCGTCAGCTTTGTGGGCGACCTGCTCTCGGCCACGGGCGATCCCCACGTGCAGGAGTCGTACGCCTACGATTGGTCGCAACTGCCCGGCAGCCTGCGTCACCTTGCATCCTACAAGCCGACTCACCTCTACGCAGGGCATGGCTCGTCTGCGATTGACGGCGCCGCTTTGGATCAATTAACGACTGAGTTCGAAGCGGAGCTCGCGTCTCGCCGTAGGGACAATCGGTGATCGCACGCGATAAAGGCTGGCTATGCTAAAGCGCAGCAACGCTGAACCAACCACATACCCGTGGTGGCATGTCCTGCTCGAGGGACTGGCCGGCGTCGGCTTGGGGCTGGCGCTTCTCTTCTCCCCCCAACGCACGCTGGGCACGCTGGTCAGCCTGCTTGGCATTTACTGGCTCGTTGTCAGCATTTTGGCGCTGGCCACTGCTTTCTTGCATCGGGGTGCAGGTCAGCGGGTCACGCTGATTGTGCGCGGGCTCATCGGTGTGGCTGGCGGTCTGTTGCTCATCAATTTGCCCAGCATGGCCGCGACCTTTTCCTCGGACCTGTTGACCAGTCTCGCCGGGATCATGGGAATCCTCGTCGGCGCAGTGGGGCTCATTCAGGCGGCCAAGGGCGGCGGCTGGGGCGCGGCCATCTTGGGCGGTATCAGCATGCTATTGGGCTGGACGCTGATCGGGTCGCAAGCAGCGTTGGGCTTGGATTTGCTCTGGGTCGTCGGGCTGATTACTGTCATTGGGGGAGTGATGAGCGTGCTGCTATCACTGCGCCTGCGCAATCATCCCGAAGAAGGATCGTTGGCCGTAGCCGGCATTCGCAACCCGACCATGGGCGTCTGGCGCCTCTTTGCCCTGCTTCTGTTGCTCTTTCCTGCAGTTGCGGCAATCTTCATTGCCTGGATCATTCCCATCCACTATCGGGGCGTTCGTCTCCACTGGTGGATGGTGACCTGGGTTTGCCGGCTGATCAACCGCGTTTTGGGTGTTGACGTGCGCTGTCGCAACAAAGAAGCGATCGAGCAGCACGCGGGACTCCTCTTTTCCAACCACGTCTCGTATCTGGACATCACCACGATTGTCAGCATTGCGCCCTTACGTTTTCTGAGTACGGCTGAAGTCTTCAAGATTCCCTTTCTAGGTTGGGTAGCTGACGCCATGTCTACCGTCTTTGTGGACCGTCAGAGTCAGGACTCACGCAAGTCGGTCCGCGCTTCGATCACGCAAGCCGTGGAGAAGTCGCCAACGCCGCCCTTTGTCGTCTTCCCCGAGGGAAAGATGGGCACGCCGACGCAACTCCAACCGTTTCACTACGGCTCATTTGCCATTGCCATCGAGGCGGGCGTCTCGATCTTGCCGGTCGCGCTCCGTTATGAGCCGGCCGCCATCGCCACCTGGGCCGGCGTGGCGACCGAGCCGTTTATCGCCTCCTTCTGGCGCCTCGTCACCCATCGCGGCCGGGTAGAGGCGAACGTGATGCCGCTGCTGCTTGTCCACCCAATAGCCGGCGATGAGGCTGCGGTTCTGGCCCACGCCACGCAGCGAACGGTTGAGGATGCGCTGGGGCTGAGCCACGCGTCCGTCACGCTGTTGGGAGAAAAACCGGTCTGATCGAACAAAGGAGTAATGCGTGCGGTTTTTGTGGATTGCAGCGGGGGCAGCCTTGGGGGCAAATGCACGATATCTGGTCAGCCTGTGGGCGGCCGATCGGTTTGGCGTCTCCTTTCCCTATGGAACCTTTCTGGTCAATATCACCGGCAGCCTGCTGCTGGGCTTCTTTTTGGCGCTGAGTCTCGATCATTTTGTGACCTCGCCGCAGGCTCGCTGGCTGCTGGCGACGGGCTTTCTCGGGTCCTACACCACCTTTTCCACCTATATGGTGGAGAGCGTTAACCTGGTCCGCGATGGCAGCCTGCTCTTTGCATTTCTGAACATGGTTGGTGAAGTCGCCATCGGTCTTCTCTTTGCGATAATTGGCATGTGGCTGGCACGGACGCTGGGTCTCTGACAGATTCCATCAGTGCGTCCCAGACGACGGCCTACTTGCACGGGAGGTGCAGCATGCAGGGCAAAGCGCAACGCATCACGATCTACATTGGCGAGAGTGATCAGTACCACGGCAAGTCGCTCTATCTATCCCTCCTTGAATTTCTCAAAGCGGAAGGCGCTCTGGGTGCGACGGTAACCCGGGCCGTGGCCGGCTTTGGTGCGCGCAGCCGTATCCACACGGCCAGCCTGGTCGAGCTCTCGTCCGATCTGCCCATCAAGCTCGAATGGGTCGACGCGCCGGAACAGATCGAACGGCTCCTGCCCGAGCTTCGCCGCCGCGTGGATGACGGATTGATTACGCTCGAACCGGTCGACATCATCCAGTATGGCGGCGGACGGCATGCCGACCCATTGGCGCAGCCCGTAAGTACGATCATGCGTCGGGGCGTAACGTCCGCTGCGGCTGAGACGTCAGTCGCTGAAGTCACCAAATTGCTCCTCGACCGCGGCTATCGTGCGCTGCCGGTTGTGGATGATGCTGGCAAGGTCGTCGGCGTCATCAGCGACGGTGACCTGCTGCGTTTGGCGGGGATTAAGGCGCGTCTTAGCCTCCAGGGCGATCTAAGTCCGTCCGTGCTCCGGCAGCAGTTTGCCGATCTGGCTCAGACAGGGGATGTTGTTAGCGACGTGATGAGCACGCCGGCGATCACGGTAACGAGCAACGCGCCCATTCGCAAGGCGGCGCAGTGCATGTTGGATCGTCATCTCAAACGCCTACCGGTGGTGGACGAGACGGGGCAACTGGTTGGCCTGGTGACCCGGGTGGATTTGCTGCGCTTGGTGGGGTACAGCCAGCCTGTCTCGGCGCATTCGATGGAGCATGCCGCCGGGGCAACCGTTGGCGAGTTGATGCAAACCGACGTGCCGACCGTGCGACCCGCCGCGATGTTGGAAGAGATCCTCTCCGCGCTGGAGGAATCTCATCAGCGGCGCGTGGTCGTGGTTGACGACGAGCGGCGCGTGCTGGGCATCATCAGCGACGGCGATATCTTGGAGCGTAGTCAACATGGGGACAACCCGGGGCTGCTGGCGCGCCTGCGCAGCGCCATCATTGGTGAAGCGCCAGCCCCCATCGCGCTGCCCGAAGTCGG
Source organism: uncultured Chloroflexia bacterium (assembly GCA_963749845.1). Classification (GTDB taxonomy): domain Bacteria; phylum Chloroflexota; class Anaerolineae; order Caldilineales; family Caldilineaceae; genus JAGRCP01. The sequence goes on from CAVVOJ010000001.1 coordinate 1,100,320, forward strand.
TGATACGGCCGCGGACCTCATGTCCACGCCAGTGACAACGGTCAGGCTGGAAACGCCGCTCTACGAAGCGTTGGATCAGATGCTCTGGTACGACTTCAAGCGTTTACCGGTGGTCGACGATACGGGCCGGTTGGTCGGCCTGCTCGGCCGGGCCAGCCTCCTGCGCGGGCTCATGAACGACGCCAGACAGAGTGAAACAAGGAACAACTTGAACACAACGTAGGACTGCCAAGAGCTAGGCAGCAGCGTCCCATCAAATGGGACGTGATCGTCGACAGAAAAGCCTCACGCCATGAGGCACAGCCCACTGTACAGGTAATTCGTGGCGACGCCGGTTGACCGCCTAGACTGAGGCGGTCGATGGCAACCCGCTTGATTTCGACAGGCGCAACCGGCGCTGGCCATATGGGCTGCGTAGTTCTCTGTTCTAAAATGGATAGAAGACAGGTATCAGGAACATGGCGACGATTCCGACGACGACGGTCAGCGGCGCCCCCAACTTCACATAGTCCATGAAACTATACTGACCCGGCTCTTGTACCATAAGGTTGGTCTGAAAGCCGGCGGGGTTGATAAAGGCGTAGGAGCAGCCAAGCATCACCGCCACCACGAAGGGTTGCCAGTTGATCCCCAGCGCAGCCGCCATCATCATAGCCACGGGGTACATGAACGCTGCGGCCGCCGCATTAGTAATCACGTTGGTCATAATGATACAGCCCAAGAAGACCGAGAGGAGTGCCAGATAGGAGCTACCAGAGCCGAAGGTGGCCAGGGTCGTCGCGATGACCTCGGACAAGCCGCTGGCCGTCACAGCGGCCTCGAGCCCCACAGCCGCTCCCAGTACAACCAACGTCGACCATTCAATGCTGCTGAAGGCACGGTTGACGGTGAGGCAGCCGGTGAGCAGCATGGCCAGCGTCGCCAGCAGTGCCGCATTGAGCATGCTCATGACGCCGAAGGCCGCCAGCACGATCATGGCGACCGTGATGGTTGCCGCCGTGAGGGCGCGGTCAGTACGCTGAATGCGAAATCCCCGAAGGCGCTTGGTAAGCAAGAAGTCTTGTTCACGTCGGACGTCATAGAAGAAACTGTCGGTGACCTCGATAATGGCGGCATCACCGCCCTCGATCACGACGTCGGCGAGGCTGCCCTCGGGCGGTTTCCCCCCTCGCGCCACCGCGACAAGCGCTGCCTCGTAAGGCTCATCTTTCAGAGGCAGGTCACCGATTCGGTGGCCGACCTGGCGCGCGTTGGGCGAAATTACGACTTCAACCAGGCGGTGCATATGGCGTGCGCTCTCCGCAGGCAGCGCGCCGTGGCGGAGCGGATCCAGCCCGATTGAGGCCCAGAGCGCGGGCACGGCGTCGCCATCCACCTCGTAGGTCACGATGTCACCACCGTGCAGGACCGTCTCTTCCGTGGGAACGACATCCGTGCCGTCGGGCATGCGCACGCGTACGAGTTGATAGCTGCTGGCCCGAAAAAGGCCCCGTTCTGCTGCCGTGGATCCGTCGAGCGAAGAATTCACGACCACTCGAAAATCCGCGCGATAGCGTCGTTTGATCCCGCCGCCATCATCTTTGTCGCTCCGATTGGGCAACAGAAAGTTGCCCAGCGTCATGAGGAAGAGGGTGCCTATCGCCGCGGCAGGGATTCCCACCAGACTGGGGAAGAAGATGTTCAGATTCTCGCCGAATTGATCGAAGACAAGTCCGGCAATAATCAGGTTGACCGACGTGCCAATCAGGGTGGAAGCGCCGCCCAGCATGGAAGCAAAGCTCATGGGCATGTAGAGCTTGGATCCTGCCAGGCCGGTCGCGCGGGTAATGTCGCGAATCACCGGGATCGCCATGGCGACCAACGGTGTGTTATTGAGGAAAGCGCTGCCAACGGCCACCGGCGGGAAGATCTTTAGCTGGGCCTGTCGCAGGCTTTGGGGCATGCCAATTGCCTTGTTGGCTAGCAAGGTGATGGCCCCGGTGGAATACATGCCCGCGGCGACGGGAAAGAGCGCGGCCACCGTAATCACGCCGCCATTGGAGAAACCGTTGAGCAGATCCTGCTCGCTGGCCAGACCGATCGTCATGGCTACCGTGATGGTGCCCATAAAGATCACCCATGCCGGAAAACGATCCCAAATGAGCAAGACAAACATGACAATCAAAATTGCCAACATAATCCAGGCATCGGTCGACATCGTCAGAATCTCCTTGGTGGAAGGTAGATATGGATCATCACGATCAAATCAGAATGAGTTACGCAGCTGTGCCTGTCAGATCGTGGACAGCCTGAGCGCTTTGCTCGGCGGACTCAATGTAGGCGTCGCGGGCATTTCCCGCTTGTAGAAGGCTAGAAAAGCACCATCGCCAGGGTAATGGGAAGCGAGACGAGCACCATCATCAGGAGCAATTTCAGATAGTCGACTCGCTTGACGGCATCATCCTGCATGAAGCGGTGCATAACTGGCCTGCTTTGCCAATTGACGGGGTTGACTTGATGGATCGGGACCGGGCAATAACGCGCCGTGGGAAACCCTTTACGGAATCCATTCCAGCCTTTACGGTATCCATTCCAGAAGGTGGAACTGGAGTTTGGGTGATTGCCTAATGCTGACACATAATATCGGCAAGCGCAAGCCAAAAGAGGAATTACAATCGACAGCCATGGCAGGGAGGAATTATGGGGAAATACCAAGACATTCTGGTTGAGACGCCAACCGCCGGTGTCGGTCTCATTCGTTTGAATCGGCCTGATGCCATGAACGCGTTGCGCCGTCAGCTGATGAACGAACTCGTTGATGCCGCCAGCGCGTTTGACGCCGATCCGGCGATTGGCGCAATCGTCATCACCGGCAGCGAAAAATTCTTTTCCGCCGGGGCCGACATCAAAGAGATGGCTGGAGCCAGCGCCGTGGAGATGATGCGCGGCGGCATGATCGAAAGCTGGAATCGGCTGGCCGCGATCCGCAAACCCCTCATTGCGGCCGTGAGCGGTCACTGCCTGGGTGGCGGCAATGAGCTGGCCATGATGTGCGACATCATGCTCGCAGCGGAGAACGCCAAATTTGGCCAGCCCGAAATCAACATCGGCGTGATCCCTGGCGCCGGCGGCACGCAGCGACTGACCCACGCCGTCGGCAAGTCCATGGCCATGGAAATTGTGCTCAACGACCGCCGCTTGACCGCAGAAGAGGCGCTGTACTTTGGCCTCGTCAGCCGCGTGACGCCGGTGGAACGCCTGGTAGAGGAAGCCGTCGAACTGGCCGCACAGATCGCGCAACGCGCGCCGGTCGGCGTGCAGATGGGCAAAGCAGCCGTGAACAAAGCCTTTGAGCTTAGCCTCAGTGAAGGCATGGCGCATGAAAAGACGCTCTTTTACTTCCTCTTTGGCACGGAAGACCAGAAAGAGGGCATGCGGGCCTTTGCCGAGAAGCGCAAGCCCGAGTGGAAGGGCAAATAGTCGATGTCCACCCCTATGCGCCGCCAATATTTGGCGCTGAAGAGTCAGCATCCGGATAGCATTCTGCTCTTCCGTCTGGGTGATTTCTATGAAACGTTCGACGACGACGCCAAGATCGTCGCCAACGTCTGCGACGTGGTGCTGACAAGTCGTCCCGTGGGCAACGATCAGCGGGTGCCGCTGGCCGGCGTGCCCTATCACAGCATCGATGGCTACATCGCCAAACTGGTTGAAGCCGGCTACAAGGTTGCCATTGCCGAGCAGGTAAGCGAGCCGGGCAATGGGCTGGTCGAGCGGGAGGTACTGCGCATCGTCAGCCGGGGCACGGTGACCGAACCGGGGCTGCTGGATGAAAAGCGCAACAACTACCTCATGGCCGTCAGCGTCAACGCCCGGGGCACACAAGCCGGGATCGCCTACTGTGACATCTCCACCGGCGAGTTTGCCGCCACGCAAATCGACAGCGCGATTGAGGCTGAGGTGGAACGGCGCGTAGGCGAAGAGATCAGCCGCTTACAGCCGTCCGAACTCATCCACGTTGATTGGGAGCCGGCACAGTCCAGCCTCTACGGCTTGGTCGCCGCGCTTGATCCTCTGCTTTCAACGGTAGAAGCGTGGCAGGTGGCGCCCGATACGGCAAGCGAAGGGCTCAAGCGCCACTTCCACGTCAGCAGCCTGGACGGCTACGGCCTCCAGGGGCGTGTCGAGGCGATGCGTGCAGCGGCGGCCGTGCTGGCCTATCTCAAAGAGATGCAACCCAGCGCACTGAGTCAACTCAACCAGATTCATGCGTATTCGACAGGCGAATTCATGACGCTGGATGAATCGACCCGGCGCAATCTGGAGTTGACCGCAACCATGCGCGGCGGCGATGCCAAAGGCAGCCTGCTCGATGTGCTCGACGAAACCTTGACGCCCATGGGCAGCCGGCTCCTGCGCCGCTGGCTGAGCCAGCCCTTGCTCGACCCCGATGCCATTCGCGCACGACAGGACGCGGTCCAGGCCTTTTACGAAGATACGTCCCTGCGCTTGGAGATCCGCGAGCTTCTTAAGGGGCTTGGCGACCTCGAACGCTGGACCAATCGCGTCGCCCAGGGCAGCAGCGCATTGCCGCGCGATCTTGTCGGTATCCGTGCCGTCTTGCGCCGGGTGCAGGATCTGAAGGCGCTGCGCGATTGGGAGACCCTGACCGCACAAGACGGCTCCGACATGGCCCTGTTATCTATCTCACGAATCATGCTGGATTTGCCGGGCGCGCTCGACGTGCTGGCGCTGCTGGAACGCGCCGTCGCCGAAGAGCCGCCGGCCACCCTCAACACGCCGGGCGTCATCCAGGATGGCTATGACGAAGAGCTGGACACGCTGGTCGTCAAGAGCCGTTCGGCCAAAGAGTGGATCGCCAATCTGCAGCAGACTGAGCGGGACCGTCTGGACATCAAGAATCTCAAGGTCGGCTACAACAAGGTCTTTGGCTACTACATTGAGGTCACCAAGACCCATCAGGACAAAGTGCCCGACACGTACATCCGTAAGCAGACTTTGGCCAACGCCGAACGCTATATTACGCCCGATCTCAAGGAGTATGAGTCGCTCGTACTCAATGCCGACGAGCGGCGGCTCGAGATTGAGCAGACGCTCTTTCGCCAGCTCTGTGCGCGGGTGGCCGATCAGGCGTCTGTGCTCAAGCAGTTGGCCGATGGTCTGGCCCGCCTGGATGTCTTCGCGGCGTTGGCCGAAGTCGCGCTCATGCGCCGCTACGTTCGCCCAGCAGTGGATGATGGCGCTACCATCGAGATCAGCGCCGGTCGCCACCCCGTTGTCGAGCTCACCCTGACCGATGAGCCCTTTGTGCCGAACGACACCTACCTGCCGCCCGAAGCGTGCGTCCACATTCTCACCGGCCCCAACATGGCCGGCAAGTCGACCTTTTTACGCCAAACCGCGCTCATCACACTCATGGCCCAGATCGGGTCCTTCGTGCCGGCCGATCGCGCCCAGATTGGCGTGGTGGACCGCATCTTCACCCGCATCGGGGCCTCCGACGAGATCCATCGCGGGCAGTCGACCTTCATGGTCGAGATGATCGAGACGGCCAATATCCTCAACCACGCTACCAGCCGCAGCCTGCTGGTCCTGGACGAGATCGGCCGGGGCACGAGCACCTATGACGGTCTGGCCATTGCGTGGGCCGTGATTGAGTACATCCACAACCATCCTGAATTGCGGGCCAAGACGCTCTTTGCCACCCATTATCATGAATTGACCGATCTGGCCGAACGACTGCCCCACGTGGTCAATTACAATGTTGCCGTCGATGACAGCGGCGACGGGCAAGATGTGATCTTTCTACGACGCATCATGCCAGGCAAAGCCGATCGCTCATACGGCGTCCACGTTGCGCGGATGGCCGGCTTGCCGGTCGCCGCGGTCAACCGGGCCGAGGAGATCCTGGAGGATCTGGAGCGCAGCGGCGCGGCCGGGCCCAAGCGTCTCTTTGAAGCCAAAGACAAGAAGGGACGCACGGCAGCGATGCAGGTCTCGCTCTTTGCCGAGGCTCACCCCGCCGTGGAGGCACTGCGTACCCTGGACGTCAACGGCTTGACGCCGCTCGATGCGCTCAATCGTCTATACGAATTGCAGAAACTGGCCGAATAGATCGCTGCCGGACGCGCCTGCGTCAGCACAGAAACAATACGATGATCAAAAATACTACTTTTTGCGATCCCGCTTCTCAGATAAAGCAATCTATGCTCCATGTTGGCCCTGGCGAGCAATTGCCGGAAGCCGCCACAAACAGCGTTTGCGCAAATTTGGTGCACAGCGTACGATTTGACCGGTAGCGACTAAGCGAAAATCTCCACACCAGAAGGCAAAATGTTATGACCTCAACCATTAAAACGATCGTCAAGAGCCTCACGCGGCTTGCCATCGTATGGATCGTCGATGCACTCTCGATCTTCCTGGCCGCGTGGATTCTGCCCGGTATCAACGTCACAAGTGTAGGAGGCGTTTCGCGTGGCGTCGTAGTCACCGCCGCAGCATTGCTGTTGGCGCTGGTGAATCTTCTCATCCGGCCCTTCGTCCTCCTGCTGGCCCGCCCGCTTGGCTGGCTTATCACGTTCATCGTCGGCTTTCTTATCAATGCATTGGCGCTCTGGATCACGGCCTGGCTCCTGGCCGGCTTTGACGTTAGTTTCTGGGGCGGCATCTTTGGCGGCATCGCGCTGGGCTTCTTCAATACGATCCTCACCGGCATCCTCGAAGTCGATGAAGCAGGATCCTATTACCAAAACCGCATCGAGCGTAAAGCAAGTGAACAGCCCTATGACAGCGCCAGCGAGCCGGGCAAAGGGTTGATGATGGTCGAGATCGACGGGCTGAGCTACTGGCATCTCCAGGAAGCGATGAAGCGCGGTCTGTTGCCGACCCTGCAAGCCATGATCGAAGAGGATGGCTATCAACTCTCCCACACCGACTGCGGCTTGCCCTCCATGACCTCCTCCTGTCAAGCCGGCATCATGTTTGGCGACAACTATGACATTCCCGCCTATCGCTGGTACGACAAATCGAAGAAAAAGCTTTACGTCTCGGCTGATGACGCCACGGAGCTGAATCAACGCTACGCCAAGGGGCAGGGGCTTATGCGCCACGGTTCCAGCATCATGAACATGTTGGACGGGGATGCCGAGAAGTCCATGTTTACCATGGCCAACATGTTTGAGGCTGATGCGGTGGAGGACAAGCGGCGATCCGAAGATATCTCGTTGCTCATGCTGGACCCCTACTTTCTGACCCGCGAGATCGCGCTTTTCTTCTGGGAGGTCGGCCGAGAGTTGTGGGAGGGATGGCGGCAGAAGCGCAACGACGTCTATCCCCGTCTCAACCGGTTGGCCCATGGTTACCCGTTCTTGCGCGCGGCCATGTGCACCTTCATGCGCGACGTGTCGGCCAACATTGCCATCATGGACATGATGCGCGGGGCGCCGTCGATCTACATGCTCTATCTGGGCTATGATGAAGTGGCCCATCATTCGGGGCCGTGGACGTCAGACGCCTTTGGCGATCTGAAGCGACTGGACGCGACCTTTGCCAAACTCCGCTACGCAATCAAAGAGCGAGCGCCCCGGCCGTATGACCTGATTATCCTCTCCGATCATGGCCAATCGTTTGGTCCGACCTTTCTGCAGCGCTATGGCATCACGGTCAAGGAATTGATCGAGCAGAACCTTCCCGAGGGCATCAGCGTTTCCCAAATCATAGGCGGCGACACGGGCGGCATGGGCTTGCAGAGCGTGGCTGCCGAGCTGACGAATGTGACCGATAGTGGTTCCGGCACAGCGTTCGACAAGGCCATGGCCAAACAGGGCGCCAAGCTCGCCGATCGTGGCGCCGACATCAATACTGCGCTCGATGCGGGTGAACTCGGGGATCCAGCGTCGGTCACGGCTTACGGAAGCGGCAATGCAGCCCAGGTCTACTTTGACCTCTTTCCGCGCAAGATTTTGCTCAGCGAGCTAAATGCCGTTTACCCGGGCATGGTGGACGCTATCGTAGCGCATGAGGGGATCGGTCTTGTTCTGGGCTATGAAGATGATGGCTCCATCTTGACCATCGGCAAGAGCGGCACCCGCAACCTGAATACGGGTGAGGTGATCGGTGAAGACCCGGTGGCGCCCTATGCCCGGGAATCGGGCGCAGGGGTAGGATCGCTTGACCTGCGCATCTGGCAGCTAAAGCGCGTGATGGAATTCCCCAATGCGGGTGATCTCTGGCTCATCAGCACCGTCTATGAGGATGGCACGGTGGCGGCGCTGGAAGAGCTCATCGGCAGCCACGGCGGCCTGGGCGGCGAACAGACAGACGCCTTCATTTTCCATCCGCCCGACATGGACGTCGCGCCGACACGCAACGCCATCGACGTCTTCCATCGCCTGGACGCGCATCGCAATGCGCCAGTCGTTGAGTATCATGCTAAAGACGATGACGTAGAGACGGTTGCTGACTGGTCGCCGGCGACAATGGTGGCTGGCATCGGTCAGGTGGGTACCTGGTTCGACCGTGCCGTACGCTGCATGTTCTTTGATCATAGCGCCTATGAGGAGGTTGCGGACGATCCCTACATGACGGGACCGGCGCTGCTAATCTCGGTCGTGATGCTGACACTCTTTACGACGTTGCGCAATGGGTTTGATCTGTTACAGATCGGCGCCAATATTGTTTTGTGGATCATCCTGGTGGCGGCGCTAACGGCGACAGGCTATGTGCTCACGCGACGCGGTGAATTTACGCGTACGTTCCGCACGGCAGGCTTCGCCCTTTCGCTCTACATACTGATCTTCTTCAAATTTATCCCCGGCATGCAATCGTTGGTCTTCGGGCTGCTGTTGCTCCTGATCATGCTTGCGCTATGGATGGCTGTCGCGTCCGCTCATGACACAAAGGGATGGCGAACCGCGCTCATCCCGATCGTTGCCGGCGTCGTTCTCGTCGGCGGCTGGTGGGCGCTCGGCGTGCTGTGGGAGGGTCTGCAATTCTCTGTCGAAAGCGTTCTCTACAGCATAGGCATCGATCGGCCCTCACCGTAACAGTGCAGCAGGGTCATCAGAAAAAAGCAGGCTGCATCGGCAGCCCATGTAGGCTATACTAACGACGAGCATCTCCGCACGCGGGCGCGCGAGATGCTCGTCTCCATTTACAGCAGCACCCATCCGAGAGAGGGATCCCATGGGGAGCGCGCCAGAGCAGACGACGTCAACCGATGACAGCGTAGAGATGTCAACTGAACCCACGACTGTCGAGAAGTTGCGTGGGTTGAAATGGAGCATAGCCGGCAATGCAGCTAATATTATCTTCGTCAAGTTTGCCTTCTTCGGCTCTACCTTTGTCCTCTTCCTGAGCACGCTCGGGTTAAACAAGTCACAGATCGGCTTCCTGCTGTCGCTCATGCCTTATTTCGGACTGGTGGCTCTCTTCGCTTCGCCCTTTGTCGAACGAATGGGCTTCAAGCGCAGCTTCCTCACCTTCTGGGCCCTGCGCCAGGTCGCTACCTTCGCCATGCTGTTGACGCCGCTGGTCAACGCCCGTTTCGGTCTGCAGGCCACCTTCGCCTACATTACGGTTGTCATGGTCATCTTCTCCCTCTGCCGCGCCATTGGCGAAACCGCGGGCATGCCCTGGCGTCAGGAGTACATTCCCAACGCCATTCGCGGCAAGTATGCAGCGACCGACAGTATGATCGTCACTGTGGCCAGCTTTGTGGCCGTCATCATTTCAAGCCAGGTCATTGCCTATACGACCGGATTGCGCGGCTACCTGTTGCTCTTTGCGTTGGGCGGCTTCTTTGGCCTGGTGGGCGTCTGGTTTTATTCCTTCATACCCGGCGGCGAGCCGGTCAAACGGTCCCGCGAGCGTCCTTCTGTGCTCAGCAACTTTCGCGAAGCGCTGAAGGACACCAATTTCCTGCTCTTTCTTGGCGGCACGGCTCTCATCATCATCGCCACTGCGCCTTTAGCCTCGTTTTTGCCCCTGTATATGGAAGAGGAAGTTGGCATCAGCACCAGCAGCGTCATCCTCCTGCAAGTGGGCACGCTCCTGGGCACGCTCCTCTTTAGCTTCATGTGGGGCTGGACGTCGGATCGCTACGGCAGCAAACCAGTGATGCTCCTCAGCGTGCTCCTCCGCGCACTCGTGCCGATCCTCTACCTGCTGACGCCGCGTGTGGAGCCCTGGAATCTCTGGTATGCCATGACCATTTCATTTGTACAAGGTATTGTCGACATCGGCTGGCTGATCGGCTCCGGGCGGCTGCTCTTTGTGGGCGTGGTGCCTCCGGCCAAAAAGTCACAATACATGTCCCTCCACTACGCCTGGATTGGTCTCGTGGGCGGTACGAGTCAGCTCTTGGGCGGTCGCCTGGTCGACGCGTCGGCCAACCTGAGCGGTGATCTCTTTAACTTTCCTGTTAACGCCTACACGCCGCTGTTGCTGATCAGTTCGATACTGCCCCTACTGGCCATGATCTTTTTTGTAGCCGTGCGCGCCGATGCCAACTACGGCGTGGGAGAATTTGCCAATCTCTTTTTGCGTGGCAATCCCTTCCTGGCCATCCGTTCGCTGGTCAGCTATCAATTTGCCCGCGAAGAAGGCGACGTGCTGCAGGTAACCGCACGCCTGGGCGAATCCAAGAGTCCGCTGACCGAAGACGAATTGCTGGAAGCGCTTCACGATCCCCGCTTCCATGTACGTCTGGAGGCGATCGTCTCCATCGCGCGCATGAAGTCCAGCCCGCGCCTGCGTCAGGCCATGATCGAAACGCTCTATGGCACGGAACTGGCCTTGAGCGACCTGGCGGCCTGGGCATTGGGGCGTACAGGTGATCCCCAGGCGATTCCCGCCCTGCGCGCCACGCTGGCTTCGCCATATCGTTCAATCCGTGCCCAGGCCGTGCGTGCACTAGGCGCGTTGAACGACGAGGAGATGACGCCGCTCTTCCTCGCCCAGCTGCGTCGGGAAGAAGACCGCGGTTTGCAGATGGCCTATGCCTCCTCACTGGGACGACTGCGGGCGGCCGAAGCCGTGGACGACCTACTGGCCTTGCTCTATCACTTCCGCAATGAGGGCGCACGAGCAGAACTAGCGCTTGATCTGGCTCGGCTGCATGGAGATGAGCACTACTATGTCCAGTTGACGCGCCACATGCGCAACGATCCAGGCACGGCAACGGCGCAAGCGGTCAATGCGTTCCACAGACAATTAGATAAGCAGGACGTGCTCGATGCTGGGACGCTCGACCTTCTCGAGCGATGCAGCGAAGCATTGGCCCGGGGCAACCTGAATCAGGGTGCGCGCCTCTTCGGCGAATTGCTGGCGCAACTACCACTGGAAGAGCACCTGGACGACCTTGGCGTCGCCATCGCACAAGCATGTGCGACAGAGTTGCGCCGCTCTGGCGATGAGCACCCGGAATATTTGTTGCTGGCGCTGCACACACTACACGTTGCGTGGCGTGACTGATGCGCCGCACCCTGGCAGACAACGCGGTTGCCTATCCAGTCTACGCACCGACGTTAATTCTGGCCATTGGGCGGGGCATGCTGATCCCGGTACTGCCCTTGTTCGCCCGGTCATTCAATGATTCCTACGGGCTCATCGGCATTGTCCTGGCTAGCCAGGGCATCGGCACGCTATTGGGCGACGTACCGGCGGGGATCCTCTTTGGCCGCCTGGGACAGCGCCGCTCCATGTTGATTGGGCTGGCGACGCTTGCCCTGGCCACCTTTGGTATGGGACTGGCCAACTCAGTCTGGTTCCTCATGTTGTCGGGTCTGGTTGCGGGCCTGGGCATGGCCCTGTGGAATGTCGCGCGCCACGCCTATCTCACTGACGCTACACCCTTGCAACGCCGAGGTCGCGCCATTGCCGTCTTCGGCGGCATCAACCGCCTCGGCGTCTTTATTGGTCCGTTTCTCGGCGGCTGGGTAGGCAGCCAGTTAGGCTTGCGCGTGCCGTTGCTCTTGTACGGCGGGTTGATCGTAGTAGCCATGATCTTTCCAGCCCTTTATGCGCGGGAGACGTCTTCAGCGCGAACAATGCATCGTGGGGGCGTGAGCGGCCACGCGCGTCACCTCGTGACGATGCTACGCGCCCATGGCCACACCTTTTCGACGGCAGGGCTGGGTCAATTCCTCGCCCAGACGCTGCGTGAGGGACGCTATGTCCTCATCCCGCTCTACGGAGCCGACATCATTGGCCTGGATGTCGGTCAGATCGGCGTCATCGTCGGTCTGTCCTCAGCCATCGACATGTCACTCTTCTATCCTGCCGGCCTGATCATGGACAACGTCGGCCGCAAGTTCGCCATCGTGCCCTGCTTCACCATCATGTCCATCGGCATGGCGCTTATCCCGGCAACACACAGCTTTGGCGGCCTGCTGGCCGTCGCGCTCTTGATCGGCTTTGGCAATGGCATTGGCTCGGGCACCATGATGACGCTGGGCGCAGATTTGGCGCCGCAAGACGCGCTGGGCGAATATCTGGGGCTGTGGCGCCTGGTGGGCGACAGCGGTCATGCCACCGCGCCCATTATCGTGGGCGGCGTAGCGCAGGTGGTCGGCCTGGTCATGGCCGCCTATGTGATAGCAGGCATCGGTCTGGGGGCGTCCAGCATCTTTGCGTTCCTGGTGCCGGAGACGCTGGCCGAGCGATCGGTCAAACCTGAAATGTGGCGGCGGCAGGGTAGATTGTGAGCGAATCTCCTGCGATGTGGCAGCGTGGATGATAAGGTCTACGTACAGACGTTCAGAGCAGAAAGGAATCTACCCGTGTCAACACCCAAAAAACTGAGTGAGGACGAACTGCGTGCAGCGCTTGATGGTCTAGAAGGCTGGTCGATCGAGGCGGGGAAACTACATCGCGAGTTCAAATTCAAGGACTTTACAGCAGCTTTTGGTTTTATGACCCAGATCGCCATTGAAGCCAACAGCATGTGGCATCATCCGGAACTCTATAACGTGTGGAATCGGGTCGTCGTCGATCTCGTCACCCATGAGGCAGATGACTCAATCAGCGACCGGGATGTGAAGCTGGCCGCCAAGATTGATGAGTTGGCCAGAGCGTAGTTGCTTGGACAATCCGGAACTTGGCCAGGACCGTGTGGAGAAAGCGCATTAGCGCATCATGCCGGCCAAATTCCGGATGATTGAAGAAGGGACAGCCCCTATTGTCCCAAAATCGTTACCCCGCTAGCAGTGGCCTCGGCCACCCACCCCTCGAGCGCAGTGCCCGCTTCACTCCGTCCGCGTACCAGCCACCAGGTTAGGCCATCCGCAGTGGCGCTGGGCCCGACAATTTCAACCGGCGCACCCGGCGGCAATTGCCCCCGCACATCATCAGCAGGCTTGGCGAGATAGCCGGCGGCGGCACGCACATTGACGCGGCTGTTGGTGACGTTGCGCACCTGCTGCCCTGCTTGAAAGCGACCAGCGGGGACCGCGACAGAGTCGCTTGCTTCGACGGCCGCGCTGCTCACCGGCGTGGGCGTAACTGGCGGTGGCGTCCACGCCGGGCCGTTCCCTTGCAGTTCGGCCAGAGAGACCTCGTCCAATCCGCTAGCGACAAAGAGCGCGCTGCAGCTTGCCAACAGCAGCAGCGTGAAGGTTAGGGCAAAACCGAGCCAGAAGCGAGTACGCGAAGAAGTTGCACTAGTTTCGTTCAATCGAATGCTCCACAAAAAAAGCTGGCCCATGGCGAAAGACCAGAGCCAGCTTCAGATTGATGCCCGGGGTGGATGAGCCGCAATCACATGACGAGCTTACGCTTCTTCGATCTCGCCCATCACGCGCAAGACGCCCACCGCATGGCCTTCCATGTCCAGGCTACTGTGCTGAAGCAAGACATCGCATTCGCGCCCGTCATTCAGCCTGAGCCGCATCTGTTGCTCGCGATAGAGCTCGATCATCAGCTTCGAAGCATTCAACTCTTTGGACTTGTAGGTGATGCGCAGCGGACTGCTATTGTGATTGTCATTCATCTCGACAATCTTGACTTCATCAAATACGGCGACGGGCTGGTCTTTGCCCGCTAGATACATCATCCCTTGCATAACGACCTCACTCCTCTATGCATGGCGTGGTTCAAGACGGAATTGGCTTTATTGTAGCAGCTTCAGTCCATTCCCCCCAAACGGCTCAGGCGCAATCGGCAGCTCCAAATTTGAGCGAGATGGACCGCGAAACTACATCGAACGTTATTCCGCGTGCAGCGTAAGCAGATACGCAACAATGTCGGCAAGATCCTGGTCACTCAAGGTGTCGCCGTAGTTCTGAAGCATGATACCGGCCGCGTAACCGTCAACCAAGTAATCATTCGGATGGATGATGCTGTTGTAAAGATACGCAATCGCATCTTGGTCCTCGACGCGTTCCGCTGCGGTCGCGGCCATGGCATACCATGTGGGGCCGGCCATCACCATATCGGGATCCAGGTTGTGGCAACCAATGCAGGCGTTTTGCAGCGTCAGTTGCTCGCCCCGGGTCGGATCAGCCGCATCCAATGCAGCCAGGAATTCAGCCGGCAACAGGGAAATAACTGCGCTTGATTCTGCTTCGGCGGTGGCTTCTTCGACAGGAGCTTCTTCAGCAGGAGCTTCTTCAGCAGGAGCTTCTTCAGCAGGAGCTTCTTCGACAGCGGCTTCTTCGGCAGAAGCTTCTTCGACAGGAGCTTCCTCGGCAGCGGCTTCTTCAGCAGGAGCTTCCTCGGCAGCGGCTTCTTCAGCAGGAGCTTCTTCGACAGCGGCTTCTTCAGCAGCGGCTTCTTCGGCGGGAGCTTCTTCGGCAGCGCTAACTGCCGCTAAATCATTGGCGCTCTCAAAAAACTCGCGACTCAGCTGCGGAATCGGCGTCGGGAGCATCTCCTCGGGCACCTCGGTCCGACAGGCGCCAAGGGCAAGCATTGAGAATAGGGCAAGCAAAAGCAATGCGCTTCGTTTGGGGCGAAAAACCATTGTTTATAACTCCTTGATGTCAACTGGAAGCAAGGCACGTCTCTGCACGTTCCCACAGCAGCGGGCGTTTGATAGCGGGCAAAGACAGGATGATCGTCTGTTACAAACTTCACAAGTAGCCATTTTGCCCCGAACGACGGATCATGTCAATTCTGTTGGGAAAGGCGCAGGGCTCAAGACAGAAGGAAGCCTGATCGTGTGAGCAGGGTCAGAATAATGAGGCCTACCCCCAGCACGCCGAAGAGAATAGCAATGGCCTTGCCCAATGCCTGATCGTCCAGTCGATTGGCGAAACGCGCCGAAGTAAAGCTGCCGAGGATCGTGCCCGCCGAGGCAACGACAACGGTGGCGTAAGGCAAATTGCCGACTGCGGCGTGACCGATTGCACCGGACAAGGTAGTCAGCGCCATGATCATGGTGGAGGTGCCGACAGCCACGTGCAGTGGATAGCCAAGCAACAACAGGGCAAAAAGAAAAATGACGCCGCCGCCGACGCCGAACATCCCGCTGATCACGCCCACCACCAGGCCAATCAGCGTACTGGTCACGCCGGAGAATTCTCCCAGCCACTCAGCAAGCTGAGAACCTTGAAAGCGATCAATTCCGCGCCCAACGCCGCCGTGCCCGATCCCCTCACGCCAGAAGACGCCGGCCGTAATGATCAGCAAGACGCCAAAACCGCCGCTCAAGCCGGATTCAGGCACATGGAAAATCCATCGACTGCCCAATTGCGCACCGATCATGGCCGCAATGGCAATCCAAAGGCCGCGCCGCAAATCGACCCGGCCATGGCGATAATAGGCCACAGCCACGATCACAGCCGCGAGGACATCAACTGCGAGGCTGATGCCCACAGCCTGGTACGCGCTGTAGCCGAGCAATATCATACAGGGAACGACGACCATCATACCGCTCGCCCCCATTAACCCGGTCATGGTGCCGGCAAAACACCCGACCAGAAAAATTAGTAGGTAGGTCGACACACGTGCTTCACGTTTCGCTTGGAGTGGTCACATTTTTTAATCTGTTCAGGATAGCACAAGCGACATGAATTCACACGAATAGACTGTTTGCAGCGAGCGCTATTCAAACCGCCACCGCGATGTCGCTGAGCGTTGCCAATTGGGCAGGCGTACCCAAGCAGATAAGCGAATCGTCAGCATTGAGAATGAAGTCAGGATCCAAATTGGTATTGATCGATTTGTCAGGATGCCGAACAGCCAGGACGTTGACGCCGGTATTACCACGTACGTTGCACTGGCCAAGGGTGCGGCCGTCCAACGTCGATCCGGGACCGACGCCAATCTCTTCGATGCGCAATTCCAATTCGCCCCGCTGCATGACGACATCCAAGAACTCGACAATGGCCGGCGTGACCAGTTCTGCCGCCATTCGCCGTCCGGTGATCAGATAGGGATTCATGATCTGATCGGCTCCGGCGATGCGCAGCTTGTGGACGCTTTCCAGAGAATTGCTGCGGGCAATGATTTTTAAGTCGGGATTCAGCACCCGAGCCGATAGCACGACAAAGACGTTATCGGCGTCGGTCGGCAAGCAGCTGGAGAGACCCCGTGCACGCTTGATACCAGCTTCAATGAGCAGATCATCATTCGCGCTGCTGCCGACGATATAGCTGATGCCCTCGCGCTCCAGCTCAGGCACAAGCGCTTCATCATGATCAATGACGACGATCTCACAATTGTTTTCACGCAAGCCCTCGACAACCTGCCGGCCGACTCGGCCGTAACCGCAAATTATGTAGTGATCGTGCATGAGATTGATCTCTCTGAGCATGCGCCGCTCGCGCAAGACGCCCTGCAACTCGCCGGCGACGATATAGTTGGTAAACGCACTGAAGGTGTAGGCCGCACCGCCTACGCCCAAAATAATCAGGACAATCGTAAAGATCTCGCCCCACAAACCCAGCGTGTGCACCTCGTTGTACCCAACCGTGCTCAACGTGATCACGGTCATGAAGAGTGCATCACGCACAGACCAGCTTTCCGTAACCATGTAGCCGATCGTGCCAAAGGCAAGGAGCGACAGCAGCATCATGGCGATGGTTGCCAAGCGCCGCTGATATAAGAAGGCTTGCGCAAATGACAAGAGCCAGCTAAACAGGTTGGTCATCAGTTCCCATGCCCCAACGTTCGTGTGAGCACCGGCACAACCTTACCGGCGGAGCGGAAGCCGTACGCGCGGTAGAGATCTTGCGCACGTACATTCTTGCCCTGGGTGTTGAGCAACACTTGGCTAACTAGGCGTTGGCGTGCATAAACGACGGCATCGTGAAGCAACGTGCGCCCAATGCCCAGCCCCTGGGCAACAGGATGGACAGCAAGTCGCGCAAGATGAGCTGTCTCCTCGCCCTGCATAGAAAGCGCGGTATAGCCCAGCAGCATCTCATCCTGTTCGGCCACCTGAAGACGCCCGGAGAGCAGCAGCGTCATTAGTTCCGTCGCATTGAGGCGCCAGATCGGCTCAAACGCGCCCTCGTCAAGCTGGACCAGACCGGCAACGTCACCGGGCTGAGCCGGGCGCA
Source organism: uncultured Chloroflexia bacterium (assembly GCA_963749845.1). GTDB lineage: Bacteria > Chloroflexota > Anaerolineae > Caldilineales > Caldilineaceae > JAGRCP01. The sequence goes on from CAVVOJ010000001.1 coordinate 1,117,821, forward strand.
GTCTGACCGCAGGCGAAGCGCTGGGCGGGGAGAGTTTACGCTGCTGTAGGTTTGTCAGGGCGAGGAAGAGCAGACGATCTTCTATTGCAAACCCGGCTTGGATCAGCGGAGCGACTGTCCAGGCATCTGTGGCATAGAGAATGACCTGCAGCGCGCTGCGCTCGCCGAGCAGGTCGTCCGCCGCCTGAACCAGGCGGGGCACGTCTTGAATGGCCGAACGGCCCTTGCCGAGGGCTAGCCCCCGCAGCATAGCAAATCGCTGCGCTGGCGGCGGCGCTTCATCCTCGTTTCGGCGCTGAATCAGCAAAACGCCCCAGTCACCCCCCGTGGTGCTCCCTAGAACGGCTATACCATCACCAAGCAATGCAGTCAGGTCTTCGCTACCAAAATCAGTGAAGACGGACTGACCGTCGCGCAAGAGCGTACGAACACGATGAAAGTCTGCAAGCGAGGCACTGGTTATCTGATCCATCACACATTTGCGACCAGAGGCTAGCTGATCACTTTCCGGTTGCCGTAGAGCCGCGCATAGAATTCCTTGAACTCGCCGCTGCGGATCGGTTCCCACCACCAGCGGTTGTCGACATACCAGCGCACAGTCTTACGAATCGCTTCTTCATGGCTGTGAGCCGGCTCCCAGCCGAGGGCCATCACCTTGTTGACGTTCATGCAGTAGCGCCGGTCATGGCCCATGCGATCCTCAACGTGTTGGATGAGCGAAGCGGGTTTGCCCAACTCATCCAGCAGAATCTCCACCATCTCCAAATTGGTCATTTCCACGCCGGTGCCAATATTGTACGTTTCGCCCAACACGCCTTCGTGGAGCACCAGGTCGATGCCTTCGCAATGATCGCCCACATATTGGTAATCGCGCCGTTGCTGACCGTCGCCGTAGACGGGCAGCGGCTGATCGTTGAGCGCATTGGTAACGAAGAGCGGCACAACCTTTTCCGGGTATTGATAGGGGCCAATGTTGTTAGCGCCCCGGCTAATGGTCGTGGGCAGGTCATAGGTAATGTGATAAGCGTTGACCAGATGATCGCCACTGGCCTTGCTGGCGGCATAGGGGCTGCGCGGTGCGAGATTGTCGCTCTCCAGGCTGCGCTGGTCGCCGTGAATATGGCCGTAAACCTCATCGGTGCTGATTTGATGATAGCGCAGGTTGCCGGATTCGCGGGCCGCTTCCAGGAGGACATACGTCCCATAGACGTCGGTCTTGATGAAGGCATCGGGATCCATGATGCTGCGGTCGACGTGGCTTTCGGCGGCAAAGTTGACGATCGTATCGATGTCATGGCCGCGGATGGCGGCGCGCACGGCCGCGGCGTCGCAAATATCGCCATGGACAAAGAAGTAGCGGTCGTCGAAGCGGGCCGCGACATCCTGCAGATTCTCCTCGCGGCCGGCGTAGGTCAATTTGTCGAAAACCGTAATCCGATAGTCGGGATACTTCTCCAACATCATGCGCACGAAGTTACTGCCAATGAAGCCGGCTCCGCCGGTAACAAGTAGGTTCTGCATGGTTGTGACGTCTCCTAAATGGTACAGCAGATGCTGTTAGCGCTTATCGTCCCAACCGGTTGCGTCGTTGCTGGCGCCTGCGGTGACGATGCAGGCGTCGCAGACGGCCCGGCTGGCGCGCCGGCGGTAACGGAAAATCGAAGACGAGGGTCAGTGTCGGGATTTCTCTCAATGGCGGCACGATTGGATCAAGTTCCCCCACCGCGCCTTCCTGCTGCCACCGTCGCTGCCAGCGAGCCTGCTCCTCACCGGCTCCGCGCATGCTTAGATACCCAATGTCATCCACCAGCACGCGGCGCACGTCGGTGATGACATCCTGAGCCTGCCGCCAATAATCCGCCATACAAGTATGGACCGCTTGCTGCACCTGCTCCCCTGGCGCATCGGCCGGATGGCCGGTCATGATAGCCTGGCGCAGACTCGTCGCGGTCGGGGCATAACACTCGTCCCAATAGCGCACGGCCCGCTGAAACGTGGGCAGCAGCACGTCGACGTCAACGCGAACGTGTACGGTGCTCACCCGTTCGCGCAAATAGAGCAGACTCTGCGTCTGGGCAGGCGTGAGGTCGAAATAGGCATCACTGTCAAACTCATGCCATTCGCCGTACGCCTCAGCCAGGCGGCGTATCCGTTCGGTGAGTTCGGCGATGACCTGGACTGTGGCAGCACTCTCCGCCGCGAGCGAAGCGCCGTCAATGCGATACATGGCCACAAGCTCGCGCTGACGCAATGCGTGCAGGTCGGGCAGTATGAATGTGTGGGCCTCGGCAGAGCGTAAAGCCACCGCCAACCCAGGCAGGGATGAAATCAATTGAGGATGCGACGTTTGGCTAAGAATCGTCAATCTCCACAAGAACCGCAGCCAACTCTCTTACAGCAGCCCGACCTTGGAGTGATCGCCTAAGGTCATCTTGTACGCTTTGGGCTTGATCGGACTGTAGCCAATTTCAACTTCGCGACCGATGATGCTGTCCTCGATGCGATGGGGGACGCCGCTGATCTTCGAATAGTCGAGGACGATGCTATGCTCGATCTCGCTGTCTTCAACGATTGTGTGATGATAGATGCTCGTAAATGGACCAACGTAACTGTTGACGATGCGGCAGTGCTCGCCGATGATGGCGGGACCACGCACGACACTGTTGATGATCTCGGCGCCCTGTTCAACGGATACAAGGTGATCGACTTTGCTCGCGCGATCCACGTAGCCGTCGTTGAAGTGTTCTAATTCAGCGAGGACACGGTTGTTGGCGTCAAGCATGTCGATCGGCTTGCCGGTGTCGATCCACCAGCCCCGATGAACGTACGGGTGGACCTGGTAGTTGTTGTCCACCAGCCACTGAATGGCGTCGGTGATCTCCAACTCACCGCGCCAGCTGGGTTGGATGGCATTGACCGCCTCAAAGATGTGCTCGTCAAACATATAAATGCCCACCAGTGCCAAGTTGCTGACCGGATTACGTGGCTTCTCAACGAGGCGCGTGATCCGGCGCTGGTCGTCCAGATCGGCCACACCATAGTGCTCCGGGTGTTCGACTTCCGTCAAGACGATTTGGCTGTTCCAATCGCTCTCGGCAAACTGGCCAATGAGATCACTGATTCCGCCTTCGATGACATTGTCGCCCAGGAACATGACGAAGCGATCATCCCCCAGAAAATCCTGACTGATCTTAACCGCGTGGGCCAGCCCCAACGGCTCTTCTTGGGGAATATAGGTGATGTTGACGCCCCAGCGGCGCCCTTGTCCCACGGCCTGGCGGATCTCGTCGCCCGTGTCACCGACGACAATACCGATCTCGTCGATACCGGCCGCCTTGATCGCTTCGATGACGCGGAAGAGCACCGGTTTGTTGGCCACCGGGACCAGTTGTTTGGCGCGATTAAACGTGATGGGGTAGAGGCGCGTTCCCTTGCCTCCACTCAAAATTAGCCCTTTCATACGGCCCTTTCCTCGTTAGCCCTGTTCCCAGCCAGTCATGGCGCTGCTGCGTTCCGCATTGAGCAAGACTGCGCCCACCAGATTCGCCTGCACCTTTTCCAACACAGATTTTGCCCGCTGTGCCTCATCGCGCTTGGTTCCCCCGGCATTGACGAGGAGTACGACGCCGTCGACCAGGCTGGCCCATAGCGCGGCGTCAGTGACGGCCAGAACCGGCGGTGCGTCGATCAGGACATAGTCGGCTTCTTCGCTGAGTTCTGTCAGCGCCTGGGGCAAGCGCTTGCCGCTGAGCAGACCCACCGGATTGCTGACGCTGGGACCGGCCGGCAACACCCGCAATCCCTCCACGCCACTCTTTTGCAGAGGCGGCGGCCCGTCGCCGGCCAGCCACGAAGTGAGCCCCTGCTGGTTGGAAACATTGAAGATGTCATGTTGGCGCGGCCGGCGCAGATCGCCGTCTACTACGATCACACGATCACCCGTTTGGGCCATGACCACGGCCAGGTTGGCTAGGGCCGTGCTCTTGTCCGTCTCGCCGTCGGCCGCGGTAAGCAGCAGCGTATGGAGTGGATGGTCCAGACTGGAAAACTGAATATTGGTCCGCAGGCTTTGGAAGGCCTCAGCGGCCGGGCTGCGCGGGTCCGTCAGTGTAATGAGATTCGTCATGATCGTCACGTATCCGTGCTCTGTCAGGGAACGATGATTGTGCCAGCCAGCACCGCATCCCCAGGGTAAGCGTCTGTGCCTTGAACGGGCAGGCGGGCGCCGTCGCGCCAATCGTATAGCCCGACAATCAACTGATAGGCGCCGGCGGGCAGGTCGTCCGGCAGCAGCAGACGCTGCTGATCAACAATTCTCTGCCCTGGCTGCCACTGGGTGGCCGGCAGCAGACCGATTGCGTCTTGCGGCTGCCAATCCAACTGGGCCACCTTCTCGCCCGACGCGTCCAGCAGATGGGCAAAGGCTGTGTAGTCAAGGTCGACCGGCCCGTCGCTTTGCCAATGAAGAGCAAAGGGTAAGAAGTCCTGCTCGCTCGCGGTAGGCACGGTCACCCCGGTTAGAGCAATATGCTCGCCTAGCTGAGCGTCCAGCGCCCTCGCCGCCGGATCCTGCAGCGGCAAAACTGCAGTCCAGAGACCGTCGGCCTCTTGCTCATAGCCGCCCAGACGCACCAGCGTATCGCCCTCGAAGCGAGGTAATTCCAGCGACGCCGGAGCGACGTTCAGCCGATGGCCGGACTGCCAATTCTCGCCGGCGTAAACGCCAACCGCCAGAACGATACGGTGCCGATCCAGCGTCCACGGCAACGTTGAAACCTGGACCGGCGTATCCGTCTGCCACGTGGACGTAGGATACCACAGCGCAGCCGCGGGCGGGTAAAATTCACTGTCGTGCAGCAAGGTGCCGTCGGGCGCCAAATAGGCAATATAGAAACGCCAATCATCGCCCAACGGTTGCAGGGATTGCCAGGTTAGCGTGGTCACCAGTTCGCCATAGCGATCAGTCGCCACATCGACATCCAGCAGGCGCAACTGGTCTTCAAAATCGGCCAGCCCATTGCTTACAGGCACATCGGATGCGTGCCAGGCCGAGAAAAAGCCCGGCGGCAGCGCCTTCTCGGCCGCCCCCTTGCGCAAGAGCAGGTAACCGTCTTCGGCCACAGCGATGCCAAAGTCGTCAGTGAGCAATTCGTCAATGGTCATGCGCAAGTCGCTCGGATGTTGGGGCCACGCGGGCCCGGTTACGTCGACGAAGACAGTATCAGCGTCTTCCACGCGCGGGAAAATATAGACTGTCTCCCGCCCGCTCACATGCGCATTGAGGCGATCCTGGGCCGAAACGACGGCATCGGCTGGGATCTGCGCGATGATCGCGGCCGCAAGCTGGTGGTGGGACGTGACGGTCAACGGCAGGTAATTTCCGCCGCCGGGCAGATAACCGTATAGCCCTTGGCTAAGCAGGGCAAAGGCCAGGACGAAACCCCCAAGAACGACCGCTGCCATTCGCTGCAGCGCAGGAGCAAGAGTCGCCGCGTTGCCGGTCCAGGCCCGGGCCAGCCAGCGCTGAAGCCGCGCCGTGCCGTAGACGCCGCCCATCATGACAAACGGGACGATAGGCGCGACATAGATAAGGGCGTTGACTTCATGCATGGGGGAGAAATCGGCCAACAGGTTGATGGCCAGCGAAGGCAGTGCGAGCAGGAATACATCCAGCCCGAATAGCGGCGTGAAGGCCACAGGCAGCAGGAGTAGATAAAAATAGCGCAGGACGTTCGCGGCCTGAAGCTGCTGCCAAACCAGGCCCGGCTGTGTCAGCAGCGCCTGCACAATTGCAGCCGGGCTGTCACCCAGGTAGGCGTAGCGATTCCAATGAATGTTGCCGGCGGCCAGCGTGTGTTGAGCGCCAAGAACGGCATAAAGCGACCAGCCCAATGCCAAGATCATGGTCGTCACGCCCACCCCCGGACGTCTCAACGCGACCAGGGCATAGAAGCCCATCATGAAGACGAGGAGGCCGATCTCCTCCTTACAGCCGGCGGCCAGGACCGCAAACAGGGCAAACCAGCCGTTCCGTCCCGTGACCAGAAAGTAGAACGCGGCCATGAGCAGCGTAGGCGCCAGGGTAACAGGGTGAAACTCATACCAGTTTGCGCCCTGCATCGCAGGATTGAGCAAGAAAGCAAGCGCAAACGCGAGCGCGGCCCAGTCGCTCGAGAGCTTGTAACGTGCCAGCGCAAAGAGCGGAAGCGCACCCAGCGCAACGACCGTCGCCTGGAGAATCAGCAGCGTTTCGACCTGGGGAAAGAGCCTGTAGAGGGGAGCAATGAGCAGCAGGATCGGCTCAACATGCAGGCTAAGGCGGCTGGTGATGCCCTCGTAGTTGGTGAAACGGAAGCCGTTGCCGTGGGCCAGGTTCCAGATCGCCTGGTTGAGGTTGCCCATGTCCTGCGAACGGGCCTCAAACGCAGCGTAGCGGTTGATCGTCAAAATGCTGAAGACCAGCGCATAGAGTAAAACCGCCAGTGCAAGGAGCACCAGCGGTCCATACGATCTGCGGCTTTGATCCATCTCGTTGGCGGTCACGGTCAATTTGCACGGCGGGCCATCGAATCAGAAGCCTGGATCTCCAAGCGTTTCCCCTGCTAGCCCGGCTTTCGTCTAGGCCGCTTCCGGCGCGCCGACCCGTCCAGACGCCGGCGCGGCTTGCGCTGCGTCCTTGGCCCCGGCAGAAGGCGGGATCGCGCCTAGGATTGGCAGCCCCAGCGCCCGCTCAACCGCTGCCGGCGTGCGCAGCAGATCGGACTCCATCCACGTGAGGAGGAGGACCAGTCCCAACCCAAAGAGCAGACCAAGCACGGCCCCGGCCAAGGCGTTCACCTTGGGTTTGGGCTGTGTCTGTTCGTACGGAATGGCGCGGCTGCGGATTTTGACTTCGATCCGGTCGCCCTTCTCTTGTTGTGCGTAATAGGCCGTGCGTTCCTCGACGAACTCATCGGCGGCAGTCAGCGCAATCAGCCGCGCCACCTCGCCGTCGGGGTTTTCGGCGCGAATCTTGATCGTGAAGGTGCTGGCATCCTCCACAACCTCCAAATTGGCGAGCAAGTCGTACGGATTCATATCTAATTGAGCCCGATCAATCACCCGCTGCGCGACTTCCACCGTGCGCAGGTTTTGGGCAAAGTTGCGCATGAGGTCTTTGGCCGTGTTGCCCAGGCCCCAATCCGCGCGTGCCGGCACGGTGCTCACCTCCACGGTCGAACGGTACATCGCTTCCTGAAACGCGCTCACGCCAAACGCAGCCGCGCCTGCCAACATCATGGAGAGCACGATGATCCAGCCGCGTTTGCGCAAGATGCGCAGATATTCTTGTAAGGTCATTTCTCTCTGTCCTCATCAATGGTCCGGGTCGAGCCCGACCAAGCATGCCGCTAGTGTACCACATTGAACGCGAATTCTCAGCAGTTTACCAATTGTCATGCCGCCACACGGCGTGAACGGAGAACTACCGATCACAGCATCATCAATCCTTGGGGATTTCGCCAATCACGACGATGCCCAGCTCTGCGAGATCGTCGCGACGGCGGATACTGTTGTCGAAATAGTCGAGCAGAAAAACCAGCCCCACACCGACCAGGAAGGCCAGAGCCATCCGCAATGGTAAGTCTAGGCGACTGCGCAAGCTAGGGCCAACCGCACCCGTGCTGGGGCCGTCAATCAACGTGACGCCGGCGCCGTCGGTACCCAGCTGCTGAAAGTAGCTCCCTGCGTTTTCAGCCAACTCGACGGCCGCGGCCTCGGCAATGGCTCGTACTTGCACTTCGTCGCTGCCCGAAAAACCCAGGTTGATAATGCGGTGCTGCTTGCCCGTGGCCGCGCTGCCCTGAATTACGCCGACAGGGACGGCAATCGCCTGGTCAGCCAGACGGGCGCTCACGTTCTCGGCAAAAAGCTGGCTGCCCACCACCTCGGTAAAATCATCGACCAGATATTCGCTCGTCAGCCAGGCGTAGTAGCGCGGGTCATAGGCCGTCACGTCCTGTTCGGCTGCAGGCAGCACGCCAACCAGCATACGAAGCGAGGCTTGGTACGTAACAGGCTGCGGCGCCCAGGGCCGCAGTTGCAGCAGGCTCAAGAAGCCGACCAGCAACATGAGCAGCACCGGAATCCACCAGCGTCGTTTGAAGATGTCCCAATACTCGCGCAATTCCATGGCTGTCTAATCGCTCGTGTCAAGGCGGGAAGCAAGGCTTGCTTACGTCGTAGCGGTTTAAGGCTGGTTCATGACGGGTTCAATGCCCATCGTTGTCTGCAAATAACGGATCAGTTGGCGCTCAAATTCGGCGGTACTAAAGCGCTCGGCATGGGTACGGCAGCGGTGTGGCGCATACGCTGCTGGGTCAAATGCGGCCAATGTGTCGAGCAGACTTGCGGCCGTCTGCTCGGCAAAAAGCTCGCCTGTAACACCGGGCACAACCGTGTCCAGCGCGCCGCCGCCGGCGTATGCGATGACTGGCCGCCCCGCGGCCATCGCCTCAACCGGTGCGATGCCAAAGTCTTCCAGCCCGGGGAAGATAAACGCCCGTGCACCGCGCAGCAGTTCCCGGATGCGGCCACGCTCCTGGCGTCCCATGAAAAAGACATTGTCCGTGGCACGAGCGCGCAGCGCAGCAAGGTCACGACCGTCACCAACGATCAGCAGCTTCTTCTCTGGGAGGCTCCGGAACGCGTCCACGGCCAGATCGATACGCTTGTAGGGAATGAGACGGCTTACGATCAGGTAGTAGTCGCCAACGGGCGTCGCCGTGTCGGGCGTGAAGTAGTCTACGTCGACGGGTGGGTAAATCACATCGCTCTTGCGTCCGTAAATGTCGTTGATCCGCTCCTGAACGGCTGTGCTGATTGCAATGAAGTGATCGACGCGCTGGGCAGCTTCCCAGTCCCACCGTCGCAGGTAGGTAAGTAGCGGCTGGATCGCCGCGTTGGTGACGCCGTCGATCTGCTCTCGCTCCTGATACTGGTCATACAGCCAGAGGAAACGTGTCGGCGTCAAGCAATAGCAGACGTGCATGGCGGCATGGGTCTCGGAGCGGGTTTGGACGCCATGGCAGAAGCCGCTCTTGTTGCTGAGCACCAGGTCATAACCGCTCAGGTCGATGCGCTCAAAAGCCTTGGGGTAGAAAGGCAGATATTTCTGATGATGCGCGGCGACACTGGGCAAGCGCTGCATGAAGCTGGTTTGAATTGGCCAATCCCGATAGGCAGCAGGCATGCGCTCAGGCGCATAGATGCTGGTATAGATGTCGGCGGCAGGAAAGAGGGAAACCAGTTCCTCAAGCACATTTTCAGCCCCGCCCATCTGGTTGAGCCAGTCGTGGACGAGGGCCATACGTACCCCAGGCAGGTAGGGCCGGGTCATGGCATTCTCTCGCCATTTTGGCGCAAATCATCGAGTTCGTGGGCGATAAAGTAGTCGATCAGTGTGCAATAGATCGCTTCGACGACTGCGGGGTCGAGGCCGGCCTCTTCGGCCCAGGCGCGCCGCTGGCGCACCACGGCCTCGTAGCGGTCCGGCGCCCGCACCTGCTCTTCATTCTGCTTGAAACGCATGATTGTCTTTACGTACTCGAAGCGCTGGCCCAACGCGGCGATAATTTCGGCGTCAAGCTCATCGATTGCCGTCCGCACCTCTTCAATTGACTCACACGCTTGCGGGGCCTTCATGTTGCCTGCCTCATTCCCTCTCCAGATCATGCTGCAATTCATGGGCAATTGTACCCGATGGCGGAGATGCAGCCAAGACAATGACGATTTGGGCGGCGATTCTGAGAAGGGTTAGAAACGGTTTTGACGCGCTGCGCAACGGCTTCACAACGACCCTACAACATGAGGTGCGTATGGTATCCCTACCAACTTACGTTGGATTTTGTTGACGCGCAATCGTCTCCCGCTGTTTTTACGACGTGTTGACCCCTCGTCACCACAACAATCCTGATTTCGATGCTTTTCACGACGTGTCATCAGCCGTTTCGAGGAGCATTCCCTCGCCGCTGCCCTACATGATACGCCGTGAGCTATTTGTACGAAATGGAGCGAACATGTATTCATTTGATATGACCTCTGAACAGAAAATGTTGGTCGATACAGTCCGGCGCTACGCTGAAAAGCAGATGCGCCCCCTTCATCGTGAGGCAGAAGAGGCCAAGCAAGTGCCTGAAGATGCCATCGCCACCGGGTGGGAGTTGGGCCTGCTTCCCGGTAGTATCGAGGCGGACTATGGCGGTTTCGGCGAGTACTCGGCCCTGACCAGTGCGCTCTATTTGGAAGAGTTAGGCTGGGGAGACGTAGCAATCAGCCTCCATCTGCTCACGCCCAATCTCTTCGCTATCCCCATTGCGCTCTTCGGCAGCAAGAAGCAAAAAGAGGCCTACCTACCCAAATTTTGCGACGAAACGTTCCCCCGGGCCACAGCCGCCATTGTCGAACCGGTCATCCAGTTCGATCCAGCCAATCTGGCGACGACTGCGGAAAAAGATGAAGATGGGTTTGTCATCAACGGCAAAAAGACCATGGTGCCGCTAGCGGACAAAGCCGAGTACTTTCTCGTTTACGCCACCGAGAAGGGCACAACCCAAGCTTTTATTGTCGCGAGCGATACACCCGGCATCACCGTAGGCGATCGGGTGACTATGATGGGGGCCCAGGCCCTGGCCGTTTACAACATGGAATTTGAAAATGTGCGCGTGCCAAAAGAGAATCGCTTGGGCGGACTTAAGGGAATCCGGCTCAGTCGCCTGCTCACCGTTTCACGCCTGAACCTGGCCGCGCTGGCCGTCGGTCAGGCCCGGGCTGCCTATGAGTATGCGCTCAAGTACGCCAAGGAACGCGTCGCCTTTGGTGAGCCGATTGCCCACCGCCAGAGCATCGCCTTCCTCCTGGCCAACATGCGCATTGAGATTGAAGCAGCTCGTCTTCTACTCTGGGAAGCGGCCTATAAGATGGACAAAAACGAAGATGCCAGCCGTGCTGCTTACCTTGCCAAGGATTACGCCGACAAGATGGTGCTCGAAGTTACGGACGGCGCAGTGCAGGTTTTGGGCGGTCATGGTTACATTCGCGAGTATCCGGTGGAGTTGTGGCTGCGCAACGGGCGCGGCTTTGCGGCTTGGGACGGAATGGTCATGGCCTAGTGAATTGACAATGGTCAATTGTCAATTGTCGGTTGTCGATGAACTAGTATGCGAGAGTGCATAACCCTTTGGGGACGGTCCAGCAGTGAATGGATCACTCTTGTTCAATCAAACCCAAGTGTGCTGCACCCGCATGAAAACGGAGAGAGTGCATAGATGCCTATTCAATTTGATTTGCCGGAAATGGTAGAGAAGCAACTGCAGCAGGCGCGCCTCGTCGCCGAGAATGTCTTGCGCCCCGAGAGTCGCTACTTGGATAATCACGAACACGAGCGCCCGGTCAAGTTTGTCAACATGATCTGGCCGCAGATGAAGATGATCGAGGAGATGAACCTGGAAGCTTCACTCCGGCGCGTGGCCAAGAAAACCAACGGACAGGTCAACGGCAATGGCCACAGCCATGGCAACGGTAACGGCGCAGACAAGCACAAATCTGATCAGATGGTTCACCTCAATACCATCTGCATGGTCGAGACGTTGAGTTGGGGCGATGCCGGCGCCTATCTCTGTATTCCAGCCAGTGCATTGGCCGGCGCCGCCATCAACGCCGTGGGCACCGATGAGCAGTTGGAACGTTTCCTGCGTCGCTTCACAGAAGGCAAGCCCAAGTGGGGGGCGATGGCCATGACCGAGCCCCAAGCCGGCTCGGACACAAGCAACATTCAAACGACTGCGACCTTTGACGAAGAGACCAACGAGTGGGTTCTGAACGGCCAGAAGATCTTCTGCACCAGCGGCAAGTTGGCCCTGGAAGAGTCAGACGGCATCGTTGTTGTCTGGGCGACCATGGACAAGACGGCCGGCCGCGCCGGCATGCGCCCCTTCGTCGTCGAGTCGGGCACGCCGGGTGTGATCATCGCCAAGGTAGAAGAGAAGTTGGGCATCCGCGCCAGTGACACAGCCACAATTATTCTCGACAACGCGCGTATTCCAGCCACAAATCTACTGGGCGATGCCGAAATCCAGACCGGTAAGGGCAACAAGGGCTTCAAAGGCGCCATGAAGACTTTTGACGCCAGCCGACCGCTGGTGGCCGCCAGTGCGATCGGTATCGGCCGGGCCGCGTTTGAGTATACGCGCGACACACTGGCCAAGCATGGCGTTAAGATGGAGTATGGCAAGCCCCGTTGGCAGCTGACGACTGTACAGGCCGATCTGCTCGACATGGAAGCACAGGTGAAGGCGGCCTGGTTGCTGACCCTCAAAGCCGCGGCCTTGCTGGATGCCAAAGAACCCAACAAGCTGGAATCATCCATGGCCAAGGTAAAGGCGGGCAAGGCCGTCACACAGGTCACGCAGAAGGCGGTGGAGTTGCTGGGTCCGCTGGGCTACACCACTGAATTGCTGGTCGAGAAATGGATGCGCGACGCCAAGATCAACGATATCTATGAAGGCACGGGGCAGATCAATACGCTGATCGTGGCCCGCCAGATTCTGGACTATACACGCAAAGAGCTGAAGTAGTACTGACGCTGAATCAACCAGAAAGGACCGCGGATCGGCCGATCCGCGGTCCTTTCTGTGAAGAACAGGGACTCCTGAACTATTGTTGTCGTGACGTTGATGCGTCGTAAAGGTCAGTGAGCACGCCTTCGTGCAAACGGATCGCTGCGGTAACGAGCACTCACCTCATTGCCTGCTTGCCAAGGCATCAACGCTCAATCGGCACGCCGACTGAATTGCCCCACTCGGTCCACGAGCCGTCATAGTTGCGCACATTGGGATAGCCCAGCAAATAGGTGAGCACAAACCAGGAGTGGCTGCTGCGCTCGCCGATACGGCAGTAAGCGACGACTTCGTCGTCTGGGCTCAACCCCTGCTCCCCTTCATAGATCGCCCGCAATTCATCTGCGCTCTTAAAGGTGCCGTCTTCGTTGGCCGCACGTGCCCAGGGCACATTCTTGGCCCCGGGGATGTGGCCACCGCGCAGCGCGCCCTCCTGCGGATAGTCGGACATATGCAGCAGTTCGCCGCTGTATTCAGCCGGACTGCGCACATCGACCAAGGGTTTGCCGGCGTGAATGTGTGCCAGGACGTCGCCCTGAAAGGCGCGGATCGGCTCGTCGTTGCGTTCGGGGACAGGATACTCGACGGCCTCATACGCTGGCGTCGCGGTCGTCGTTGCACGAACCTCGGCGATCCATTTGGCGCGACCGCCGTTGAGAATCTTGGCATTGATATGGCCAAAGAGTTGGAAAACCCAGAACGAGTAGGTTGCCCACCAGTTGTTTTTGTCGCCGTAGAGCACAACCGTTGTCTCCGGCGTGATGCCATTTGGACCCACCGCATACGTTGCAGCATGAGCAATGCTCGCACTGCAGACGACGAGGCGTCTGCCATGCAATTCGGGCGCACCAATACAGAGAAAGGGCTACGGTGCATCTACACTGCGTGCAGGCGCCTACTGAGTCTGGTTGCGTGTGCGTTTGTAGCGTGAAGGGAAAGCGCCGTTAAAGGCTTAACAGCACGTGCAGATACAACAGGAGGTACAACAGATGATGCGGGTGCGAGGCGTGGAAACGGAGGCGCAGCTTGCGGAATCGGCCGGATGATGAATGGAAACAAATGCGTGCAGACTTTGTCTTTTCATGAGTCTCTCCTTGTTGGACCGAAATAAAATGGACGCTACAGAAGGGTTGGCCGCCACGTAGGCAACAGTTGTTCCGCAGCGTGCTGCCGAGTGTAGCGGATGCAGGTACTTTCGTCAAATTCGATTCTTGTCCCTCCGAACGGGCTTCTTAGCGGGATGATGCGCAAAACGACCGATGACGCACCGCGTTAAACATTCTGCTCTGGACAATTCTTCTGGTATGATAGCAGCTGATTATGCTAATTCTGAGGATAGAGACGCCATGATGCAAGCGATTCTGTGGGATCTGGACGGAACCATCGCCGACACGGCGCCGGCGCACTTTGCAGCATGGCAAGAGACGATGGGCAGCTTAGGCGTCTCTTATAGTCATGATCGCTTTATGGCCGACTTCGGCCGCAACAACGGCGAAATCCTGCCTGAACTGTTGGGTTCTGAGACAAGACCAGAGCGAATTCATGCGCTCTCACTGGAAAAGGAAGCGGCCTTTCGTCAGCAGTTGCGCAACGGCGCCCACATCGCGCTGCTGCCCGGCGTAGCGGAATGGCTCGCGCGTTTCGATCAGGCCGGCATTCGGCAGGGCGTCGGATCATCGGGTCCGATGGCCAATATTGTGGCGGTCATCCAGTCACTGGCAATTGGCGACTACTTCTACGGCCTGTTGACCGGGATTCGCCTGCCCCAGGGCAAGCCCCACCCGGCAATCTTTCGCAATCTGGCTGCGGCACTGGAAGCCGAACCGACTCAGTGTGTCGTGATTGAGGACTCGGTCCATGGCATCGAAGCTGCACGACGGGCCGGTATGGCCAGCATTGCCGTGGGCTCACTGAGTCGGAGCGCCCGGCTGGATGCAGCGCTGGCGCAGCATCCAGGTCCGCCCTGCATTCGCGTCGCCCAGTTGACCGAACTCACTTGGACACAGATCGAAACGCTATGGTCAAACCAAGCGCTTCCATAGTAATCCCGGCCGAGTGTCTTAGGAGATTCATTGATGGCTGACCCTCTGCACAAACAGAGTCAAAAACGATATGCGCAGGACATCAACCGCGTGCGTTCGTGGTTTAAGACCCATAGCGGAGAGACCATCACTTCGCGTCTGATCCGGCCCGACGACACCGACTTGCTGATCGATCTCTTCCATCAACTATCGCCCGAAACCAGGCGACGGCGTTTTCATCAAAATGTCGATAGTCTCAATCCAAGCTTGATCCAGGAGTCGGCGCGTCTCCTGGCGGATGTGGACAACAAAACCCAAGGCGGCGCGGTGCTGGCCCTCGCCAAAGACGAAGAGGGGGCGCCGCATGTGGTGGGCGTTGCACGATTGGGGCGCCTAATCGGCAAGCCCGAAGATCCCATGGCCGAAGCTGCAATCGTCATCCGCGATGACTACCATGGCCAAGGGTTGGGAACAGAATTGTTGCGACGCCTGGTGCTCCTGGCAAAGCAGATGGAGGTCAAGCAGATGCTGGCCGTTATCGAAGCCGACAACACTCCCGCAATCCGCCTCTTCCGCGAGTTAGGATTGCCCACGCAGATCGACACCACGCAGGGCGAAACGACAATGATTATCGATATGCCTACCGAGGACAAGACGTAGCGCAAGGCCTAATTGAAAACGAAAAATTTGTGCATGATCAACGAAGGCAACGCCCCATTGATCATGCACAAATTTTTTTGTTCCGTATTGGTAGCTTTTGACGAATGGCTACGTCAAGTCGTTGCGGTAAGCGTAGGTGCGGCGATAGCCATAGTCGGTGCTAAAGCTGCCAAAGAGCTTCTTGCCCACCTGGTTAACGGGATAGCGCCACAGCGAGCGGGTGCCGCGTCGAGCGATTTGATAGGGGCTGTAGGTCTTGCGGCAAAGCCAATCATAGGCGTCGCGCAATTCCTGCACGGTAAAATTCTTGGGGACAAAGGTCACGTGAGCCGTATCATAGTGGCTCCACGGCACGTCGAGCAGACGGTTCTCCCGCTCGACCACTTCACGGAACGGCGTCCCTGGATAGGGCGTCAGCATGGTCGTACTAACGCTATCCAGTTCGCTGGTACGAATGAAGTCCCACATTGCCTCAAATGTTTCAGGCGTATCTTCGTCAAAACCCATCACAAAGAGACCGACCACGCCTACGCCGTGAGAGCGAATCTTGCGGATCGCCTCTTCGGCCTGGTTGCCCTGGCCCTTGGACTTGCCGCCAAGCGAGCTGCGGTTATTGGGATTGACGCTCTCAAAGCCGATGAAATGCTTGTCCAGGTGGGCGGCAGTGCTCATCTCCAGCAGGTCCGGATAGTCGGCAATGCTCATCTCGGATTGGCACGTCCATCCCTGCAGGTCGAGCTTAGCCAACTCTCCGAACAGGTTGGCCACATAGTCGCCATCGGTCGTGAAGTTGAGGCCGAAATTGTCGTCGGTGAGGAAGAAACGCTTGATACCACGCCGTTCAATCTCATCGACCACCTCGTCCACCGGGCGCAGACGCATGCGGCGGCCGCTGACGCGGATGGCGGTGCAGAATGAGCAATTGCGTGGGCAGCCGCGCGTGATCTCCAGATAGGGCGTCCAGTAATTGTCCTTCTCGTTGACCATCTCGATGACGCGGTCGCTGATGGTGGCGATGCCCTGAAGATCGGCCCAGGTTTCATCTTCATACACCGGCTGCATGCCGCGAATGCCGTCAGCGGCAAAGTCCTGAATCAGCCGTTGCCAGGTGAAATAGCCCTCGCCCACCATGATGCTGTGGGAGAAGGTCTTGGAATGTTCGGGCATAAGGGTGGCGTGAACGCCGCCCAACACAACGCCGGCGCCCTGCTTCATCGCCGTGCGCGCAATTTTCTCCGCACCTTCAATCGTCACCGTCATGGAGGTGATCCCGACAAGATCCCCTTCGCGCAGCGTATCCAGGGGGATATCATTGAGATTCTCGTCCCAGATTTCGACCGGGATCTCATCCGGCACCAACGATGCCAGGCGCATCAGCGTATAGGGAGAACCGGGCGACTTACCAAAAATCCGTCCGTCGCGTCGCGGCTGAATCAAGACGATACGTCGCATATACCCTCCAAAACTTTGGCAACACAGTGCGCAAAAGCTGTGTGCAAACCTGTGCGCAACACAAAATCGTGCGCATAAAAGAGGCGTCTCAAGCGGCCTGGCCAGTGAGGCACAGGTGACGTTTGAGCACGCCGTTTTCGTATCATGCAGTTTTCAAAAGCCCGTCCTCGCTCACGAATTCACCTGGACGGATCTGCTTTGTGCCACTCAAAAAATCCGGATTGAATTCCGAATTGAATGCTGAACAGCTTGCACCATCATAGCATACGTAGCCAGAAGCGGCAAGAATTTATAGAAAAGTTACTATAAAAATTGAGCCGGGCGCGCTTACCGCACGGATCACACTCGGGGCAACGCCTGCATCGCCCAACTCTATCCCCCCAGTTCAACGCCAAACAGCCAGAGCATGAGTACCGAAAATGAGACGCCGCACACCGCACCGACAAAGACCTGCTTGGTCGTGTGGCCCACCAGTTCTTCAAGATGAAGGTCGTGGATCGGGTTGCCGCGGAAGAACTCATGCACAAGCTGATTCAGGACATAGGCCTGCTTGCCGCTCTCCTGGCGCAGCCCCCGGGCATCATACATCACAAAGAGGGCCATCACGGCCGCGATGGCAAAGGTTGTCGTGCCAAACCCTTCGCGCCAGGCAACGACCGTAGCCAGGCTGGTGACCATGGCCGTATGACTGCTGGGCATACCGCCGGAGCGAAAGAGTACCTGGAAGTCATAATCGCCCGCCGAGTACCATTCCCAACAAAATTTATAGGTTTGGACCAGCAGCGCTGATGCAACTGGTAACCAGATGGCGTAATTTGACCAAAGAGCGGCCATGGCTTAGTCCGCCTGCCACCCGTCAACTTCCGCCGCCTCATCGCCCGGTTGCCAGGCGCGGACGCGTAGTTCGGCTTCTTCTAATAGGCGCGCACAGCGAGCGGCCAACTCGATGCCCTCTTCGTAGCGAGCCAGCGCTTCATCAAGCGGCAGATCACCACTTTCCAGCCCAACGATGATGGCGTCAAGGCTGGCGAAAGCCTCTTCATAGGTCAGCCCATCGATTGTCTGTTCATTCTTTTCGCTCATCTTCATGACTCCTCACCGTTGCAGGGATTTGACGTGTCAGTATAGCAGACTCGAAGTCGAGGGCGGAAAGATGCATGGTGGGTCGGCGGATCGTGGATGCGGATTGTGGATTGCGGATTGAAGGGGGAGAATAGGATATTTTGTTGGTGACTGTTCAGCCCATCACCGGATAGGACGCGGATGGTTCGGGCTTGTTCTGCACTTGCCAAGAAAGTGGGCGGATTCTTTGCCTTTGTCTGCTGGGATGGTGCTGTGCGCCCCCTTCATGAACAGCCTAGTCAGCGTCCGATTTGATCGCTATCGGAACAGTTCGTTCTGATCCATGCAGTGTAGGAAGTGGTGTGTGAGGAAAGAGGAGAACAAGATGAATCAGGAAGATGAATTGGGGTTAGGCAATCTGGGCGATCGACTCGATCCGCGCAAACCGGCCGTGGTCTGCCTGGCAGCGGATCTCTTTTTTGTGCCGCGTCTGATCGATGTGATCAACGCGCAAGGTGGCGTGCCGGTGATTGTCGAGACGCCGGCAGCGTTGGTTGATGCTGTGGATCGCACCTTTCCCGTCCTGGCTCTCGTCGATCTGGCTGTTGCCGGCGACTGGGAAGCGGCCATTGCACGAATCAAGCACCGGCCGCATAGCCGCCAGACGCCCATCTACGCTTTCGGTGCGCACGTTGAACCAGCCATCCTCCAAACCGCGCGCCGAGCCGGAGCGGATCATGCCTGGGCGCGTAGCAGGATGATGGGAGAGCTGCCCCAGGTAGTCGAGCGCCACATCCGGCCGCCCGTCCGCTACCCCAGCGGCTGGGATGACGAGTTGAGCGAAAAGGCCAGGCGTGGGGTGAGCGAATTCAACAAGCGGGAATTCTTCGAGCAGCACGAGTGGTTCGAGGAAGCATGGATGGAAGAGCAACGGCCCATTCGCGACATGTATCAGGGCATTCTGCAAGTGGGCGTAGCGTTCTATCTTATCGAAGAGGACAACTGGGCCGGCGCGCTCAAGATGTTTCGGCGCGGCTTGCCGCGCCTGCGTGACCTGCCCGAAGTCTGCCAGGCAATCGAGCTGGCCACGTTTCGCGCGCAAGCCGAGGCAGTCCATGCCGAAATTGCGGCTCTGGGGGCCGAACGGCTGAATTCGTTTGACCAATCCCTCTTTCCGCTCATCGAACTGGTAGAAGATTGGCCGCCTTCATAGTGCCATCAATCCAGGTGGAAGACCTCTTCCAACTCGATCATCATCTGATCCGCGTGCGCGTTATCCGGCGATTCGAAATAGGGCGCCATAAACGTTTGCCAGCGGTCGTTGACTTCAGTCTGCGCCATGGCAGCCTGTGCAGCGGCAAAATCTACCGGCGTTTCAAAGTAGCCAAAGAGTAATCCGTCCTCATTCAGGAAGAGCGAGTAATTGTGCCATCCCGCCGCGCTGAGGGCCTCCAGCATTTCCGGCCAAACGTCTTGATGATGCTGCTTGTATTCCTCCAGCTTGTCCGCTTTTACCTTGAGCACGAACCCAATTCGTTGCATGATTTCTCCCCGTGATACCAATAATCATTCCGATGAGCACGCCTGCGAGCGAACTGGTTCGTACGGCAGACGCTACCCCTTTCCGGCAATCCACATTGTTTACCCGACTGTAACCAGTTCAAGATCAAGCAAGCGGGCCAACTTGCGTATCGTGCCGATCTGGTGACCTACTCCGAGCGCGCAGTGATGCGTCGGTCCGGCCTCGGCCCAACGATTCATAAACTCAGCCGGATTCAGGCTAAAGCGCAGGCGAGAATTGGTGTTGCCAATTGCCAGCCGGGGGCCTGGCTCCGCTTCGCCTTCGGCTGCCAGCAATTTGAGCCGCCCGTCAGCTGTCTGGCTCATCCCCAGAATCGTAACTGGGCCGGTCTTGACATTGAATTCCACGGATAGACCATAGCCGCGTTTGCCGTGGAAGAGACCCAACCCGCGCAAGAGCGGCTTGTCAGCACTGATTGCGACATGCCCCGGCCCGTCATGGCCCATGAGAATAAACTCATCTACAAAGTCCATGGCATAGAACTCTGTGTAGGAGCCCCCTGCGCCCAAACGATCCATAATTAGCATCGCCATACAGGTCTTGAGATCGCCTTCGCCCGATGCGGGCACGCCGCGCGCTGTCAGCAGCGAGTTGCCGACAATCAGGGACGAACCGAGTTCCTCGTTGGCATTGCCGTTGAGACCGCGGTAATAGTAGGTCAAACCGTTGAGGTCGAAGTCCTCAACCAATTTGTCGAGGCCGACAGCCACCCGGGCTGACCAGAGCATGGCCTCATCGGTGACCGGCATTGAGATCTTGTCTTTGCCCGGCGCAGCGACTTCGAACGTCTCCGTGATTTCCACAATCTTGGCGGCGATTTCTTCGTCAGTCGCCTGCCCGACCCGCTCATGCAGGTCATCCATCTCCAAGACTTCGACATGCGCCCCTAGCTGGGCATGGTGCATCGTGAAATCCGAATACATGTCGAGCATGCCCGGATAGGTATGGCCCAAGAAGCCGACGCGGCTGTAGTTGAGGGTGCGCAAGATGCCGGCAGCCACAATCCATTCTTCGATCTCGCGCCACGCGCGCTCGTAGTATTGATTGGCCGTACCCTCGACCGGATTGAGCAACCCGGACACGACGTTGAACTGGATGCGACTGCGGGCAAAGGCATTGGAGATTTCGGGCACGCAGCAAGCGCAGCAATTGGCGAGCCACTCACCTGTGTCCGTATTTGGATAATCCAGCGCAGCTGCCGGTTGAAGATTGAGGATCAGCACGGGTGCTTTGCGCCGCTGGACCGCGGGCAGCACCTGCGACGATGTCGAATAGGTGCCCACGTAACAGATGATCATGTCGACATTGGCCTGGGCGAAGAGGTCGCCGGCGCGCTGCGCGGCAGGTGCAGTGTCAACGAGTCCGGCCGAAACGACCTCCGCCCCCATGGCACCGATGCGATCTTCCACTGTCTGCTGATAGCCTTCGAGGCGCGCTTTCAGGCCCTCGAACTGGGGCCAATAGGCTGCCAGGCCAATGCCAAAGACGCCAATCTTGGCAGCCGGTTTTCGATCTGGGTGTGCATGCATGTTGCGTCTCTCCTTCTATTCATCTGGGCATGGTTGTCAACGCACGTTTGATCCGGACAGGTCTGATCCGTCTGTGCGATATCGCGGTCGGAATCCGTCAAGTAGCTGTTGGTCCCTTGCGGCGGAACACAGCGATATCCACGGCGCCAAGCCGGAATTGATCAATCGCAACAGCCAGAAGTAACACCAATCCCTGCACGATTTGCTGATAGTCTGACGACAGGCTGAGGAGCGTCATCCCGTTGTTTAATGTGCCGAGAATCATGACGCCAAAAAATGTTCCGAGCATCGTCCCCTTGCCACCGGCCAAGCTGGTGCCGCCTAGAACCACCGCGGCGATCACGCTGAATTCAAGCCCCATGGCGGCCTGCGGTGCTGCAGCGTAAAGTCGAGCCGTAAGGATAACGCCGGCAAGCCCGGCACTGAAGCCGGAGAGCAGATAGGCCGTGATTTGGTAGCGGGTCACGGGAAGACTGGCCAGCCGGCTCGCTTCCGCATTGCCTCCGACGGCGTATAGTGCGCGGCCATAGGTCGTATAGTTGAGCACGATGAATCCGATAATGAAGAGAATGAGCGCCACCAAAATAGGAAATGGAATCCCCAAGATCTCACCGCTGCCCAAACGCGCAAATTGTTCATCATAGACCGGTTTGGTCAAGCCGTCTGAAAGGACAAAGGCTGCGCCGCGTGCAACATAGAGCGTGCCGAGAGTCGTAATAACAGCATTGATTCCCACTTTGGTCACTAGCAGCCCATTGAGTAATCCCACCAGTGTGCCTGCCAGTAGCCCAGCGAGGGCAGCAGGCCAAATGCCGATTTGTGGTTGAAGGACGGCAATCACCACACCCGAAAGCGCCACAACTGAACCAACTGAGAGATCAAGGCCACCGCTGATCATGAGCATGGTGGTGAAAACCGCCACGATCGCCAAAATGGAGGTTGCCATCAACAGGTTGATGATGTTTTGCGTTGTGAGAAAGAAAGGTGATAGGAGCGCCAAGACGACAAAAATCAGCGCATAGACGATAGCCAATCCTACGACTTCCCGCATGGAGGCGTTGGCGCCGATGCGATTGCCGGCTGCTATTGCCTGGGATGCACGGCCTGATTCTTGGTTAGCCATACGTCACCGCCGTCGATGCTGCCTGGATGAGCTTTGCTTGCGTCGCTTCCGCCTGGCTAAATTCGGCGGTGACGCGCCCCTGATACATTGTCAGGATACGATGACTCACCGCCAAGACCTCTTGAATATCAGATGAGACCATCAAGATACCGAGCCCCTCACTGGCCAAGCCCTCTAATTGCTCGTATATGTCAAAACGGGCGCCGATGTCTACGCCCCAAGTCGGTTCATTAAGAAGCAGCACCTTTACGCCTGCTTCAAGCCAACGGGCAAGGACCAGCTTTTGCTGGTTGCCGCCGCTGAGATAGCGGGCATGAATCTCCATGCCGCCCGCCATGCGAATTCCTAATCTGTCGATCCAGTTATCGACATGGCGGCGCTCGGCTCCGCGCTTGAAGAAACCGCCACTGGCCAGCGCGCCCCAGTTAGAGAGCGTCACATTCTCCTTGACGCTGCGATCCAAAATCAGCCCCTGTACTTTTCGATCCAGTGGCACCAGGCCAATGCCATTGCGGCGCGCATCGCGCGGGCTGTGGATGCGCACGTCTTGCCCCTCTATGCGAATCGAGCCCTGGTCAATTGGCTCTGCCCCAAAGATCGCCCGGGTAAGATGGACATGCCCCGCACCCAACAGGCCAAAGATCCCCAAAATCTCACCAGCATGAACCGCCAAGGAGACGTCTTCGAAGCGACCTCTCTGTGTAAGATCGTTGATCTCCAGCACGGGACGAGGCTTGCTTCCTCCTGGCGTTTGCTGCCGCGTCCAGCCCTCACCGATATCGCGACCAACCATCATTGTTACCAAGGACTGCTTGGTTAGATCTTCGATGGAGTGCGTACCAACGTTGACGCCATCGCGCAAAACCGTGACGCGCTGGGCGATTTCAAAAACCTCGTCCAAGCGGTGGGAAATGTAGATAATGCCGACACCTTGACCACGCAGGGTCTGCACAAATTCAAAGAGGCGTGTGACCTCATTGGGTGTCAGGGCAGCGGTCGGCTCATCCATCACCAGAATGCGGGCCTGAGAAGAGAGTGCCTTGCCGATCTCGACGATTTCACGTTCGACGGCGCTCAACCTGTACATTGGCGTGCGGGGGTCTAGATCGACTTCCAACATGGTCAATGCGTTGCGGGCAAACTCATAGGCTGCGGTCCAGTCCACAAGCTGATTACCGAACGGACCATTACGGGTTGGCAAATGACCCAGCAAAAGATTTTCAGCGACGGAGAGTTCGGGCGCGTAATGCAATTCCTGATAGATCATGCGAATGCCCTGTTGTTCGGCCCTGCGCGGGCTATCAATCTCAACCGGCTTACCATCAATGCGTAACACGCCAGCGTCCCGCGTGTAGTCTCCGTTCAAGATCTTGATCAGAGTTGATTTGCCGGCACCATTCTCACCCAGTAGGGCATGTACCTCGCCGGCCTGAAGATCGAAGTCAACATTCTTGAGAACCTGAACACCAAAGAAGCTCTTCTCGATGCCCTGCATAGTTAATAAGCGCGATGGCTCTGTCATGCGCTGCCTCCTCCGCGGCGGGCGCGCAGTTGATCGAAACCGACTGCCACGAGGAGCACCAGACCGCTGGCCACCTCTTGATAGAAGGAAGAAACATTGAGAAGAATGAGACCATTGTCGAGAATCCGCAAAATAAGGACGCCAAGCAGTGTGCCAAGTAGCGAGCCTTTGCCGCCGGAGAGACTGGTTCCACCGAGTACAACTGCCGCGATCACCGAAAGCTCCAGCCCTGTGGCGGCCCTGGGAGCGCTCAGAGCCAACTGCGACGCCGTGAGAATACCGCCGAATCCGGCCAATAGACCGCAAATGACATAGACGCGCATGAGCGTGCGATTGATGGGAATGCCGGCCAGTCGACTCGCCTCAGGGCTGCCGCCGATGGCAAAGATCGCCCGTCCGAATTGAGTCGAGCGGAGTACGTAGCCAAAGAAGAGATAAAGCAGAATCATGATAACGAGCGAGACCGGCACGCCGGCAATGGCGCCGCGCCCTAAAAATTTGAAAGCGTCGTTGTTGATTTGGTTCGTCTGCCCATTGGAGATGACAAAGGCTAGGCCACGAATAATAGAAAACATGGCCAATGTTGTAATGAGCGGATTTACCTTGATGCGCGTAATGAAAAAACCGTTCAGAGCACCCACGAGTGCGCCGGACAAGACACCGAGCACCGCAGAGATGGCCAGCGGCAGGCCCAATCCCGTCCAGACAAAGCTTGTGACCACGCCGGCCAGGGCGGCTACGGAACCGACCGATAGGTCGATGCCGCCAGAAATGATGACCATCGTCATGCCAATCGCGACGATGCCTACAATGGCGACAGTTTGACCCAGATTCACCAGGTTGCTGACGGAGAAAAAATAGGGCGATAAGAGGGCAAAAATCACACATTCGATCAGCAGCACGGCCAGAAGACTTAGTTCTGGCGGGATGCGGCTAAATGGCCCGCTGTCGTACACTTGTTGCTTCGTCTGAGACGCGGGGGTAGTCGGTTGCGTCATGGCCGAACACCGATCTGCTGAGTTGACAGGATCGAACAGATGGGCCGGCCAGGACAT
The DNA here is from genome assembly GCA_963749845.1 of uncultured Chloroflexia bacterium. Lineage (GTDB taxonomy): Bacteria > Chloroflexota > Anaerolineae > Caldilineales > Caldilineaceae > JAGRCP01. The sequence goes on from CAVVOJ010000001.1 coordinate 1,142,480, forward strand.
CGACCGGCCCATCATGGTATGCGGGGTAGGAGAGAACGCTCTGCCTACTCAGATGAGCTGCAATACTCCGGCCAGTTATCAGGATAGTAGTCGCAGACGTTGTCCGCGCCGATAAAGACATGATCCACGTAAACCGAGGGCGGCACGGGGCGGCACTCGAGCAGATCAATCAACGCCGGGACAATCTTGAATCCGTAATTTTCCGGGAAGTAAGCTGTGGCGCCAAGATAACGACTTCCCTCTTTGATCATTTCTTCCTGGCCAGATGGGTCAGCGTTCTGGCCGACCACGATGACGTTTTCGGCGCGTCCGGCGGCTTCAGCAGCCGCAATCACGCCCAACCCCGTGCCATCATTGATGGAGATCGCAACAATTCGTTCGGCATCCGGGATCGAGGGCAAAATATCGGAGGTTACCTTGAAGGATTCTTCCTGCGTGTTCTTGCTGTCTAGTCGATAAATCTGATCCTCCGTTGCCGGCGTGGTCAAATCCTCCTGCAGTTTGTCGAGCATGCCCTGCATGCGCGCGGCGGGCACTGGACCGGACTGGGGAAGCTCCAGGACTAAAATGGCATCGACCTGACCATCCCAATTCTCATTGACCCAGGCGGCCGCGGCTTCGCCAGCCAACTGGCCCGCCAGGTAATTGTCGGCTCCAAAGAAAGTTGCCCCCGGCATGGGGATATCAATGGCGACGACGGGGATATTGTTGTCGCGGAACTTACTCATGATCACGTTGCCGAAGGCTTCATCGGTTTGAAACTCGATCACACCATCAACGCCCTGGGAAATGAAATTTTCGGCATTGGCCAATGCCGTAGCGCCATCGAGTTTGTTATCAGCGAAGACAAGCTCGATATTGCCGGCCTCAGCCGCTGCGGCCTCAATGCCTTCTCGCACTAGCTTCGTAAAGACAATGTCTTCCGTCAAATTGGCGAAGCCGACTTTGTAGCTATCCTGCGCAGTCGGGCAAGCGGCATTTGCCGCCGCGTCCCCGCTGGTCGCGGGCATGGCACCCTCCGGCGTGACCGGTACGGCGCAGGCTGACAGCAACAGGATAACCACTGGCAACAGCAGCAAACTCCTCCACATTCTCATGGCAATCTCCTTTTCGATATGGTGATGGACAACTAGAGATGGATCAACAATTTAATGAAGAGCAACAAGATGACAAGGTTTGTTTGTGCCTGTTGACAACGACCAACCGTTCAGCGACAGGGGCACAGCAAAATCGTGAGGGACAAGTGCAAGCCAGGGAGTTGACCTACCTCACTTGCTCACACAAATATTGTTGAATTTTAATGAAAACTGTTGAATTTTGCCGGAATTTGTGTATAATATAGCAAACCTAGCTACGGGTGTCAATAGGCAATTTCTCGCTTTGTGGCTAGAATTGCGTGGCGGCACGATGGATTTGTGCTTTTGATGATAGAACGAGTGGAAAAGATTTGATGATTGCTTTTGAGCGACGCCAGATGATTCTACGCCTGCTCCGGCAACAACCGGGACTCAAGGTCGCGCAATTTGCCAAGACGTTGGACGTTTCAGAGGGGACGGTCCGCAATGACCTTGCCGTACTGGAACGAGAGCAGCACCTGCGACGTGTGCGCGGGGGCGCTGTGCTGCTCGATTCCCCGCTACTGTCGACAGATAAACCACTTGCACCAGAGCCTAATGGGGCCGCCAAGAAGGGGATCGCCCGTTGGGCAAGCGATCTCATCGAAAGCGGCGAAACCATTCTTCTGGATGCCAGTAGTACCGTCTTTGCGATGGCGCCCTACCTGAGCGAACAGAAAAATCTAACCATTGTCACCAACGGTATTGAGGCAGCCCAACATCTGGCGCGCAATCCTTCCAATACGGTCATCTTGATCGGTGGCATTGTCGGAAACCACGGCCACACGGTGACGGGGACGGTCGGCGCTTCAATCTTGGAAAATCTCCACATCCGTACGGCGTTTGTCTCCGGCGTAGGCTTTGACTGCGAGATGGGGCTGACCGAAGACAATCTGCCAGAGGCGCAGCTAAAACGCCTAATGCTGGCGGCGGCCGGGCGGGTTGTGGCCCTAGTCGATTCGAGCAAGCTGGGCAAGATTGGACTGACGCCTATACGCAGTACCGCCCAAATTGATCACCTCTTTACGGATAGCGATGTGGATCCGCAGATGCTTGAGGCGTTACGCGCCCAACAGCTGAAGCTGACCATCTGTGGGGAAAACACGGTAACGACCTTCACGCCCCATCGGGAACAGCGCACCTACAAGATCGGCTTTGCCAATTTGAGTGAAGAGATTCCATTTGCCGTCGATGTACGCAAAGGGTTGGAGCACGCGGTCAAGGAAATTAGCAACATCGACCTGGTAGTGGCCGACAATCGACTCAGCGGTGATCATGCATTGGATATCGTTGACAATTTCATTGCAAAAGAAGTTGACCTCATTATCGAGTACCAAATTGATGCCGCCATTGGCACCCAGTTGATCAATAAGTGCCAGCGTGCAAAGACGCCGGTCATTGCGGTCGACATTCCCATGGTTGGCGCAACCTATTTTGGCGTCGATAATTTTCTTTCCGGTCACCTGGCAGGCGTTGAGTTAGGCAATTGGATATCGACCAACTGGGGTGGAGAGTTGGAGCACCTGCTCTTGTTAGAAGAACCGAGAGCAGGGGCGCTACCGGCGGCCCGGATTCAAGGGCAGTTGGAAGGACTTAGCGAGGTTATCGGCTCATTGGACACCATTCCGCGCACGACGCTCAATAGCGGCAACACGAGTGAAGTTAGTGTAGAAGCCGTCTATGGCTTCCTGGATGCTCTGCCCAACGCACAACGCATCGCTGTCATCTGCTTCAACGATGATGCGGCGATGGGCGCGCTTCAGGCTGCGCGTCGACTCAAGCGCGAAGACGCACTTGTGATTGTCGGACAAGGCGCGGACCGCAGGATTCGGGATGAAATTCGCCGCCCAGAGTCTTGTGTTGTTGGCTCAACGGCCTTTATGCCCGAGCGCTACGGCGAGAAGTTGACCGATCTTGCCATCCGCATCCTGCATGGAGAGCAGGTGCCACCAGCGGTCTATATGGACCATATCTTCATCGACCGCGACAACATCGATATCTACTATCCCGATTAATCCGTTACCCGTCCATCAAGAGGCTGAACCCGCCATCCACTTCGATGGTCTGGCCGACGATCATGGCGGCCTGATCGCTGCAGAGCCACGCGGCCACGTTGCCGACATCTGCGGGCGTGGCAATGCGTCCAGCCGGCGTGCGCGTCATGGCCTCGGCAATGAGATGATCCCGGTTTTCGAAAAAATCCAGCGCGTCGGTGATTACCACGCCTGGGCTGATGCAGTTGACGACAATGCCACGGGGCGCAAGCTCAACGGCCAGGTAGCGGGTCACGGCCTCGATGGCGGCCTTGCTCACGCCCACGGCGCCATAGTCCGGCACGACGCGCCGGCCGCCAATGCTGCTAATGGCGAGAACGCGTCCCCATCCCTGGCGCTCCATATAGGGCGCGGCTGCCTGGGCGCCGAGCAGAATGCTGCGGGCATTGATGTTCATCGACCAATCCCACGCTTTGGCGTCAATCTCCATGATCGGTTTGAGCACACCGCTGGCCGCGTTGCCGACAAAGATGTCAAGCCCGCCAAGTTGGGCTGCAGCCCCATCGACCAGCGCGCGTACGCCCTCCTCCTTGCCCACGTTGGCCTTGATCACCGTCGCGCGCACGCCCAGTTGCTCGATTGCATGGGCCGTCTCTTCAGCTTCCGTGCGCTTGCGTACGTAGTTGACGGCAATGTTGCAGCCCTGAGCGGCCAGCGCCAGGGCGATGCCCCGGCCGATGCCCCGCCCGCTGCCCGTGATCACGGCACACTTACCGGCTAGAAATTGACGCTGCTCAATGGTCATTGATGCCTCGGCCTCTTGCGCTATTGCTGGGCTTCGTTTCATGAGCGATGAAGCGGCTGCGACCACGCGTGGAATCATGCTCATGAAGCACACTCACCAGCCGCTCGATTGCTCTTGCTATTGGCACGGTCTCACCAATCCAACGTGAGGAGGCGCAGCAGATTTTCCGGCGTGGTCGTGCCGCGCACGCGGACACGCTGTAGTTCAAAGAGATCGTCGTCACTGCTGTGCGTTGCGCCCTGGACTGTCGTGAAGCCAGCCCAGTAACCGGCACTGCGGAAGATTTCCTTGGTCGAGTTCATCAAAGTCGCCCGCCGGATAGGAGACAAATCGAGGGCGCTTACCCATTTCGTATTCGATGGTTTCGCTGCTGCCCAGGGCCTGCCAGACCAAATAGTCGGCATCTTGACCGGCCAGGGTCACATGGTTGCGGCCGTGAGACTCGATGTCCATCCCCGCATCCTGCATGGCGCGCGCCATCTCCCAGGTCAGGTAATTGGGGCGTTCTTCATCCATGAAATCGGTCACGACAAAGAATGTCGCAGTCAAATCACGATCGGCCAAGAGCGGGAGTGCGTTCTCATAGTTGTCGCGATAGCCGTCGTCGAAGGTGATGACAACAGGATTGGGCGGTAAAGGCGTGCCCAGCATGAGGTGATCCTGCAGCGCATAGAGGCTGATGGTGTTGTAGCCGGCCGCCATCAGCGCATCTAGCTGCGCGGCAAAGAGGTCGGGTGCAACCGAGAGATCCTGGCGGTAGATGTCCGCATCAGTCGGCGGAATGCTGAGGTAATGGTACATCAGAATGGGGACGTTGGCCGTGCGCACCGTACCGTCTGGTGTGGGTGCGGCCGCGTGCAACTCTTGTGCCGGCCGAGGCGTCGGTGTAGGCACCAGTCCGGCCAGGCCACGGCCCGGCGTTGCCAGCGGTGATGTGGGTGCAGCCAAGGTCGCGGTCACCGCTACGCTACCTGTGATCGGCATTGTCAAAGTGACGAGTTCGCCCTGGCTAATGGTCGCGTCAGCCGTCACCGGCGCCGTCGCCGATATGGCGCGACCGGCACTCATCTGGACGCTGGCGGAAATAGCGTTGGTGATGGTCAGGGGCGAAGAGACCGCAACGCGCGTGTCGAGCTGATCCAGTACGATATCCAGCTCAGCCGGTGGCGTTGGCGTAGGCAGCGCGGTCGGTGTGGGTGTCTGCGTCGGTCTGGGCGTTACGGCAGGCTCGGTTGACACCGACGGTTGGCTCGTCAATGCGGGGCTAGAAGTGCAGCTTTGCAAAAGCAACACGAGGACCAACCCGATCACCAGGCGCGCGTAGCTTGCGCCAAGCCAGGCATGGACTCGGATCGTGTACATTTGTCTCACGTACCGCCAGAAGGCCATCATCCCATCCGTCAACCGGCAACCCAGATCCGGCTACGCATCAACGAAACGCGACCAGCGCTGCTCGGCGCGTTGCGGCTGCGGGGTGAGCGCCATTTCAATGCAGAAATCAGCCATGGCCTTGACCACCCATTCGAAGTAATGGGGCGTGACGCTGTTAATATCCATATCGGGGGCCGGATTCATAAAGTCAATGGCAAAGGGCACGCCGTCCTTGATGGCAAACTCGATGCTGTTCATGTCATAGCCCAGGACTGTATTGATCGCAGTCGCGTACTTTACTACCGCCTCGCCCACTTCGGGAGCAAGGTGCTCATGGTCGACCAGGTAGCGCCGTTCGCCGGGGTCGTACTTAATGGGCATGATATTGTCTTGGCCCACGCAGATGCAGCGCACGAATTGATCCCACTCGACAAACTCCTGGAGCACCATGCAAAGTGTGCCGGTCTTATCATAGGCCTCGATCAGTTCATCTACCGTATTGACTTTATAGACATGCTTCCAGCCGCCACCCCACGCATCCTTGAGAATGGCAGGCAGTCCCACATATTCGACAATCCCCTCCCAGTCCAGCGGATACTCCAGATTGCGCAGGCTCTCGCTCACCACGCCGTCGGGATATTCTTTCATTGGCAGGATCATGGTACGGGGCGACGGCAGGCCGAGCTTGGTAATGAGGCTCGCCTCAAAGAACTTGTCGTCCGCACTCCACCAAAAGGGATTGTTGATGATGTAGGCGCCCTGGAGCATGGCGTTTTTGAGATACGAACGGTAATAAGGTATCTCATGGCTGATGCGATCAACGATGACGGCGTATTCGGTAGGCTCGTTCATGGGCGTACCACCCATTTTCACATATTCCGCCACCACACCGGCATCACGCCGGTTGACTTCCTCTAGAAACGCGGGCGGAAAACTCCACTCCCGCCCCACAATCAGTCCGATCTTCTTGACCTCTGGCATGAGATCCCCCTTACGTGGAATGATGCGGGAAGCTCAATCGCTTCCGCCAATGTAGGTCCGGGTCATCTGCGCCCAGTAGGGCCAATCGTGGGCCCAGCCGTCCCAGACACGCAATGCGTTACCCACGCCCTTATCCCATAATGCACCGCTCAAGGCGCGTGTATTTTCGATATGAGGATCAGCGGAACCCGACACCAAGATGATGTCCATCCGCCGCAGGGCTTCAAGTTGGTCGTGGTCGCTCATGTTGGGCACATACTGGCTTGGCATGTTGAAATAGACATTCTGATCATGATAGCCGTCGAAGAAGCTGGGCAGATCGTAGACCCCGCTCAGCGCCAGCACACGCCCAAAGAGATGAGGATGGCGAAAGGCGATGTTGACGGCATGATAGGCGCCAAAGCTGGCGCCGTGGGTCATCATAAATGGATTATCGTTCTTGACCCGGCTAAGCGGCAACACTTCATTGATGATGTAATCTTCGTACTGTAAGTGACGCGTAATGCGCCCCGACGGGTGAGCCCAACGGCAATAGAAGCTCTCGGCGTCAATGCTGTCCACGCAATAGAGTTGGAGCCAACCATTCTCGATCTCATGGCGCAGATTTTCCACCATGCCCCGATCTTCATACTCATAATAGCGACCTTGGCTCGTCGGAAAAACCAGGACGCGTGCGCCGGCATGGCCATGGATCAAGAGTTCCATATCGCGATTTAAGCGCGGACTATACCAGCGGTGATATTCCCGATGCATTCGTTCTCAATCCCTGTTGACTTGAATTCAGCACGCCGTCACGTTTTGGCGCAATAATTTGTCGGATCTTGGGTATGCCGCATCAGTCGCGTGCGCCGCTGCCTACGCCCTAGCCATGACTTCGAATCACGCTGTACGGGGTCTCATAACCGCTTTCAAAGCGCAGCGGATTTTCCGGGTCATATCGCCACTCGCCGCGGGGCGCTGCCGCGGAAGTAATCCAGAAGCGATAACGATGGTCGCCGGGCGGCAATTCTAGGGCAATTTGCCACCAGCCATCAGGACTATTGACCAGCGGCGCGGCCTCCGGCACCCAATTGTTAAAAGAGCCTACCAAGCTTACCGCACGCGCTTTGGGCGCATAGAGTCCCAGATAGGTGAAGTAGTTGGTTTTACTGCCGGTGCGATAGACGGCAGCGCGCGGCACTTTACCCTGAAAGACCCATTTGCGCAAGCTTTTTTCATAGAATTGTGCGCCGCTTAGTGGATATTGAGCCAGGAGACCGCCGGGTGCACGCAAGGCCGCAGCGACCGCAGCCGCCGGCTGCAAAATGCCCTCACCCCGCCGCTCACGCGGCCAGTGGGGCATCGCCAATGCCGTGGCCAACAGCAGCGCTTTCACCTGTTGCCCATCCAGACGCGGATTGGCCTGAAACATCTGGGCAGCGACCGCGGAGACCTGCGCCACCGCTACGCTGGTGCCGTCAACGTGCTGGTAATAAGGATGAATCCACTTGTGCGCATTCATGCGTTTGCGCAGCGCATGCCAGATTTCATGCAGCGACTGCTCTTCTTCACTGTCAAAGCGGGCGGCCCAGGCTTCGAGCTCCTCGTGCTCGGGATGGCGCGGGTCGTCCACATGCATCACCCGCTGCCAGTGGTCGAGCAGATCGTGGGTATGGGCATCGTCAGCGCTGGAGAGGGTCCGGCGCAAAGCGCCGATCGCATACATCTCGCGAAAGGTCGGCGTGCCGGGCAGAATCGGTGATGGGACAAATTGCGCAAGCCCCAGTATCTCCGGCTTCTGCACGGCACCCTCCAGGCCAATGACCTTGCCAAAGTTGTGATGGTATCGCGCCAAACCGGCGATTTCCTCTGACGCAAGCAGGCTCCAGCGCCGGTTGCGGTCATCGTAGCCGCCAACGGTCAACACCGAAGGCGATTGGGCCGGCGGCAGCAGTTCAGCCCGGCCGCTGTTGCCAGAAGCGGCTGCAATCAGAACGCCATGATAGCTAAGCTGTTCGGCGGCGAGCGAGAGCTCGCTCTCTTCCCAATTTATCGGCGCGTCGCCGCCCACGCTGATGTTGACGACACGCACACCGTAGCGACGCCAATTGTTCTCCTTGAGCAGCCAACGCAGCCCAGCCAGAATCGCCGATTCGGGAATGCGACCGTTGCTTCGTCCGACCTTGATCGGCAGAACACCGGCCTTCGGGGCAAACCCACGCAGAATGCCGCCGCTGAGCATGCCGTTGCCGGCAGCAATCGTCGTCGTCATCTGGCCGTGCCAGCTATAACCCGCTGCGTCCCAAAGACTGGCTAAATGAAGCCCCTCTCGTTCGATGCCATCGGTTAGATCCACATAGTGGACCAGCCGCAGCTTGCGATGCTCCAGCAGTGCACGCAAATCGCTGCTGCCAAGTCGCTCCCACGCCGGCATCTCGCCCGGCCAGATTGGCGCCTCCAGCAGATCCGGATGGGGATAGAAGCCGCTATCCAGGAAGGCAATGGTCACGCCCGCCCCGCCAAAGCTGTCATAGTCAGCCAGACGCTGGGGCTGAGCCAGGAGGGTCTCTTCAGCGGGATGATAGTAGGGAAAAGTCGTGTGAGGATCTGTCAGGGTGTTGAGCGGTTTCGTGCTGCGCTGCGCGGCGAATTGCGCCGCGTATTCATCAATACAGTCGGGACAGAGGCCATGGCCGCGCCAGTCAGAAAAATCCGCCGCAATCAGCTCTCCGACGGTAGGGCGAACTTCGTCTGACCGTGCCAAGAGACGCGAATCAACAGCAGCGCTACAGCGCGCACACGTGCTCACAGACTACCCCTGCGCTTTGCGGCGGATTTCGTCCCAGTCAATCCCCATGCCAAAGCCAGGTTCCGGCGTCTCCGGATTGCGGAACTCGAGGATCATGTCAAACTCTTGGGCATCGAGCACTTGCACGCTGTCCGCCATGCCGCTCGTCAATTCGGCGCGCACGTGATAGACCTCGCCCGGTTGGGCATCACGCAGGTGGAGCGTGGTTTCAATCCGCTGATCGCTTTGGAACATGAGGAAGACGCTGGTATTCTCCGTGCCGTTAGGATTAAAGACACGGATTTCCACGTTGGGCGTCTCATCGCGCACCGCCGTCACCCACATGCGCGTCCATACGCGGTTCATATCCGGGTAGGGATACAAGACGATGCGCTCAAAGCGTAAGGACTCGTCAGCGTCAAAAAAAGGGATTTCCATGAGTCAATTTCGGATCTAGGATAGCGGATTGTCAGGTCAAAGTGCGCCATCCGCACTCCGCAATCGAAAATCCGCAATCATATACGATTTAGCGGGAAGACGTGGGAGTCGAACCCACCGCAGCCGGCTCTGCGCCGCCTGCCACTGGTTTTGAAGACCAGGGCGCCCACCGGGACACATCCCTCCCCGCGTTCCATTCTACTTGCTGGCGCCGCGAGGGGCAAAACAGGGGCCGCGACGGCAACGACGTTATTGGCAGTACAATTGCCGCTTTTGGCAGCCGGACACTTTCTAGGCGCGCTCGGAAACAGCAACAAAACCCTCATCTTTGACTGATCAGATCGCAGGAATTACACCGGAATTGCGATAGTAAGAACAGGCGTAACTGCTGCGACCCAATCGGCGTATGGTCTTGGCGCCCCGTAGAGGTAAAAATCTTTGCGTATCGGTTGGTCATCTACTAGAATTGACCATGCGCTATGCTGGATAGCGTATCGCGAACACAGACTGATGAGGACAGAAGCTTCATGCAACTTGGCCACCCACTGCACGACCTCCGATCACTGAAACAGACGCTCCCGATTACGCTGCTGCTCCTGACTGCACTGCTGCTTAGCGCCTGCCAACAGCCTCTCGATGAGCTTGCCGGGACCATCCCACCGGCTGCTGCTGATGCAACCGCAACCATCGCGCCAGAAACGCTGGAAGCGATGACGCCGGTTGAGGCCATCGACCCAGTGCCGCCCGAAGAGGCTGCCGAGCCTGTACAACTCACCTTGCCGGTGCTGGACTTGACGCTGCCCGTCACGCCCATGGGCTGGACGGTCGTGACGACCGATGCCGGACTGACCACCGAGTGGGAAGTGCCCGACGCCAGCTTGGGCTGGCACCCCAACACCGTGGGCGCCGGCGCCGCAGGCAACATGCTGATCTCCGGTCACCAGGCCTTGGGCGACGCGCTGCTGGCGCCCCTGGCGTTGGGCGAAATCGTTGCCGGCCAGGAAATCCTGGTGGAGGATGTCAACGGTCGAGTTTTCGTCTATCAGATAACTGAAATCACCGCCCCCATTCCGCTGACGGGCGCATCTGAGGAAGAGACGGCTCAGATTGATGCGCTAATCGCCAGTGGCCCCAACGCTCAGCTCACTTTGATCACAGGGTGGCCGGACTTCACGACCACACACCGGGTCTTTGCCCAAGCCGAACTAATCGGTGAGGCAGCGCCATAGCGTCACCGGTTACTCCGGTTCTCGCCGCAAGCGGTGAGGCGCGCAGAGTACGCCAGATCCGCCTAAGCGTTGGAGGCGGATCCCGCAAGATTGCCTTAAGTTCGGATACGATTACGACCATGACCGAGATGGATTCAAACGCTGTTCGTCCGAATTTAGCTTGCTCTGTCATCGTGCCCGTTTACAACGGCGAGGGCCTGGTCGAACGCTGCCTCGATGCGATTGCGAACCAGACGGTTGCACCCGACCGCTACGAAATTATTCTGGTGGATGATGGTTCTCAAGACCATACGTGTGCAGTCGCAACCGCATGGGCGGCACGCCATCCCCAGCATTGCTTTCGGCTGGTTGAACAGCCCAACGCCGGGCCGGCCGCCGCCCGCAACCACGGCGCTCAAGTGGCGCGCTCACCGTTGCTCTTTTTTACCGACGGTGACTGCGCGCCACTGGCCGACTGGGTTGCGCAGATGCTGGACGCCTTTGCCAACCCAGACGTGATCGGCGCCAAAGGGACCTACGTCACTGAGCAGAACGGTCTCGTCTCCCAATTCGTGCAGGCCGAATATGAAGATCGTTATGATCGCATGCGCGACATGCCGCGCATCGATTTTATCGACACCTATTCTGCTGCGTACCGACGCGATGTCTTTCTTGAGAACGGCGGCTTTGATCCGATTTTTACCACGGCGAGCGTAGAGGACCAGGAGTTTAGCTTTCGCCTGGCACAGAAAGGCTACCCGCTTGTCTTTGCGCCTGACGCACGAGTCGCTCACTTCCATGACGCTGATTTGGGCGAGTATATGCGCCGTAAATATTACATCGGTTACTGGAAGGCGCTGCTCACCCGTTGGCACCCCGAACGCATGGTCCAGGATTCCCACACGCCCCAGGTACTCAAGCTGCAGATTGTCTTGATGGCAGCATGGCTTGCGCTGATCGGCGTGGGCCTGTTAGGCTTTGCCTGGTCGCCATTGCGCTGGGCATGGGCAGGCGTAGGTTTGCTCTTACTGGTCTTCCTCGTCAGTACGTTACCTTTTGTGGCCAAGTTGGCACAACGCTCGTGGGAACTGGCGTTTATTGGCCCACCCATGCTGATGGTCCGCGCGCTGGCTCTCGGCAGTGGCTATTTGGCCGGGACAATCCACTTTGCAGGCACGGTCCCCGGTGCGCGCCAGCCGGTTATCCCTGGCTGGAAACGGACAGTCAAACGGGGCGTAGATGTCTTGGGAGCGGTCATCGGCTTGATGATCTCGATCCCCTTTGTGGCGGCGGCAGCCATCGCGGTTAAGCTTGACTCACCCGGGCCCGCTTTCTACGTCCAGCAGCGCGTCGGCGAGAATGGTCGTCCCTTCCGGATCGTCAAGCTGCGCAGTATGGTCTGCAATGCCGACGAACGGCTCGATGAACTCATCGACCTAAGCGCGCTGGAAGAACCCGTCTTCAAGATCCAGAATGATCCGCGCATCACCCGGGTGGGACGGCTCTTGCGGCGCACCAGCCTCGACGAAGCGCCCCAGTTCTACAACGTGCTCGTCGGCGACATGAGTCTGGTTGGTCCCCGCCCGGAAGAGGCGCAGATCGTGGCGCTCTATGCCGACGAGCAGCGAAGGCGGCTGGCCGTCAAGCCCGGAATGACGGGACCGATGCAGGTAAATGGCCGCGGCGATCTCTCTCTTAGCGATCGCTTGCGGCTGGAAATTGACTATATTGACAACTACAGCCTCAAACGTGATCTGGCGATCTTGTTACAAACGTTTCCGGCAATTTTCAAGGGAGATGGAGCCTATTGACCCGATCAGGCGTTACGATTAAGGTTGAAAGGCGTCAACCTTAACAACAAAAGCAACCAGGCGTAATGCAACCTGAAGCGACAAACCGACACCTGAGAGCAGACTATGACCCACACAGAGACCAACAACGCAGAACACCGTCGCCGACATCGACCGTATTGGATAGGTATTGTCGTGATGGCATTCACCCTTCTAGTATTGAGTAGCGGCTTGCCGGCTTCCGCTGCGCCGCCCCACCAGACAGTGCCCCAACCAACGGCAACGCCAGAGCCGCCGCCTCAGCCAACGGCCACTTCCACGCCCAAGCCTGATGACGATGATGACGACGATGACAATAACGGCGGCAACGGCAACGACTCCAGCGGCAACGACTCCAGCGGCGTTGCGCCCCCTCCGCCGGTTGAGCCGCAAGAGGCCAGCGTAAGCAATGCGTTGGCAGCAGTGAACGTCAGCGCGCTCAACGTACGCGGCGGACCCGGCACGAACTATGACGTGATCGGCTTGGTGGAAGCGGCCGAAATCCTAACGGTCCTTGGCCAGAATCAAGCCGGTGACTGGTGGCTGATTTGCTGTGTCGGCGGCGGAGAGACGAATGGCTGGGTCGCTGCCCGTTTTATGACACCGGAGTTTGATCCGGCAGCTTTGACGCTGCCGATCATCGAGGCCCCGACAACAGCCGCCGGTGGCGACCCCGTTGACGAGCCTAGCTCGGTAGCAGAGACGAATGATGCAGCGACTGCGGAGGAAGAGGAAGTCTCCCTCTTTGCCCTGGTGCTCTCGGCGCCGCAGGCGTCCCTCGCTGCGCTGCAGGGTAGCACCGTCGAGATGGAAGTCGTGCTCAGCAACCCCAGCGAGGAAATCGCCCGCAATGTGAAGTTACGTAATGAATTGCCTGAAAATCTCTCATTGGAGGCCGCTGATGTGGGCGCCGGCGGTGAGGTGCGTGAAGAATCCACAGCAGATGGCACCACTGTCCTCGACATTCGCTGGCCAGAACTAGCGGCCGGTGAGATCGTCACCACCACCATCGTGCTGCGCGTTGCGCCCGAACTGAGTGACGGCATGACGATCGACAACCTGGTGGCAGCCAGTGCAGACAACGCCCGCTCCGCAAGCAGCGGCATTGTCATCGGTCTACCGCCGACTACACTTCCCGACTTTCAGTAGCGCCCTGTGACGCCGGAGCCGCCTGTCCAGCCCCCTGCGTCGCAGGAGTCGACGTCAGCGCGCGCCGCATCTGAGAATGCATCAAAGGAGGGCGCAACCGCACAGTGGGTGGTTTGGCTGGCGGCAAGCGGTGCCAGCTTAGCTGCGCTGGCGCTTTACGTCGCTACATTGGCCCAGGGTATTACCTGGGCCCACGATGGGGCGGACAGCGGTGAATTGCTGGCAGCCGCCGTGAGTAACGGCGTGCCCCATCCGCCGGGTTATCCCCTCTACATCCTCATTTTGCAGGGATGGCTTTGGCTAACGTCAATAATCTTCCCGGCAAGCGATTTGGCGTGGCGTGGCAATCTATTCAGTGCAACGTGCGCTGCGTTCAGCGTGGGCGTGACAGTTTTGATACTGTCGCATCTACTGCGCGAGGATCGCTGGAACTGGCTCTGGGCGCTGCTGGCAGGCTTGGCCTGGGCAGTGAGTCCCCTGCTGTGGAGCCAGGCGCTGATTACAGAAGTTTACGCCCTCCACGCGCTCTTCGTGACGCTGCTGGGTTGGGCGTTGATCTGCAAAGATGGGCGACCGCGCTGGCTCGTTCCGATCTTAATCGTGGGAATGGGGCATCATCTGACATTTCTGCTGCTCATGCCGGCAGTCTTCTACTTTTTGTGGTCAGGATCATCGCTGGGGCCGGGTCGTCGCTTAGCGCAGATCGCCCTGATCTTGGGAGGCAGCGCACTGATGAGTGCGCTGATCTATCTCCGCACCCCTTGGGCGGCGAGCGGGCAGCCTCCGCCCCCCGTGAATTGGGGCTATCCGGACAATCCGGCGGGATTCTGGTGGCTGGTCAGCGGTAGCGCTTACCAGGGATATCTGTTCAACCTGCCGGCCAAGGATTTGTTAAGCCGGGTCGCTGGATGGGCCTACACCATCACCGTTCAATACACGCCGGTGGGGCTGGGCGTCGCGCTCATCGGTCTCTCTCATCTGGATGCCAGCGCGCCGCGCCTGCGCAACTTCAGCATTCTCTGGATCTTGCCGGTCAGCCTCTACTCCATCAGCTACTACACCCGCGACAGCGAAATCTATCTGTTGCCCGTGGGCTGGTTGATGGCCATCTGGTTGGGAATCGGACTGGCGGTCCTTGCCCACTGGTTGGCGCAACGCGCACAGACTATCCCGTGGCGCGCGATCATAACTGGGCTTGCCGTGATTGGGCTTGCCGCCCTTTTTGCGCTGCACCTGCCGGATCTTTCGCTTCGTCACGACATCGAAGCGGAGGCCTACCTAGACGAAGTAGAGGCGATTCTGGAGCCAGACAGCATCATCATTACGACCGGCGACCCGACGACCTTTGCGATGTGGTATGGCGCCTGGGGCGCTGGTACGCTGCTCGACGTTGCACCCGATGCCATCATCGTAAACCATGCACTCTATCAATTTGACTGGTATCGGCGATTGCTGGACAATCTATACCCAAATGTACCGAACGTCAGCATTTCGACCACATCACTGATAGATGCCAATCTCAACCATCGATCTATCTATCTCGCCGACAAAATTGCTGAAATCCCCGATGCCCGAATTGAGGCAGTCGGACCGCTCTGGAGAGTAATTGAGTAACTTCACATATGAATTCATCTACAACAGCTCCAGCCGCTGACAGCAGCCACTCACCCCGACAAGGCAGTGGCCCCAAACGCATGCGACAGATCCTTCTTGCGTTGCTCTTCATTGTGCTGCTTGTAGTTGGTTATTGGGCGGTGCGGACAGGCCTTTACGGGTGGCAAGCCTATCGCAGCGGCCAGGATCTATTGGCGATCGCCCAGCAGGACCCAACCCTGAATGACTTGGCTGCGGTGCAGGCCTCGCTCGATGGACTGGCCGCTGCAGCCGCAGGGATTGACGGCCAGCTTGCGCCCTTGGCGCCTGTGCTCGACCGCCTTGCGTTTATACCAGGGATTGGCGGCTCGCTGGCCGCAGCGCCGGAGTTGACGGCAGCCGGGGCCGATCTGGCGCGGGTCGGGGAGGCCAGCCTGGGCGTGCTGGCGCCGGCGCTGGCGGCACAAGGTGACTCATTGACGCTGGACGGACTGTTGGCCGCAGTCGTCGCGACTTCGCCCGAGCTGGGCGCGCTGAGCGATCAGGCGGCGAGCGCAGCCGAAACCCTGGCCGGCATCTCACCCGCCGATCTCCCGTATGCTGTGGCCGGCGAATTCGCCACGCTCCAGTCGCTGATTTCGCTGATGCCGACGGCCATGGAAATCGCACCTTCCCTGCCCGCGTTGCTGGGCTTTGATCGCCCTGTGACCTATCTCCTTCTGGTGCAAAACAATCATGAGTTGCGTGCGACAGGCGGATTTATCACCGCGGCGGGTACGCTAACGCTTGATCGCGGCGTGCCGACCGAACTTTCCTTTAGCGACAGCCATCATATCTTCAGCGAAGAGAACGAGTATAGCTGGGCGCCCGAGCCCATGCGCGAGCATATGGGGATCGAGCTCCTGCTGCTGCGCGACGCAAACTGGTCGCCCCATTTTCCCGCCAGCGCAGCCCTGGCCAGCACGATCTATGCACAAGACACAGGCGTTCAGGTCGACGGTGTCGTCACAGTCGATCTGCGCGCTGTTCAGCTCTTGGTGGATGCGTTGGGCCAGATCAAGGTCGAAGGCGTCGAATACCCGATCACGGCGGAGAACATTGAAGATCAGATCAAACTCTTCTTCGATCAACCGATTGAGGCCGAGGAGTTTGCCGACATTGAGCGCAAGGATCAGGAGAACGTAGACGAGTGGATCGCGTGGTGGCGTCAGCGCAAGGACTTTATCCCCACGCTGGCAAGCGAAGCATTGCGCCGGCTTGAGTCAGGCGACGTCAACTATCCGCTGGTGCTGGCGAATGTGCTTCAGGCCATGGACGAAGGTGCGATCCAAGTCTGGATGAAGAATGGTGAGGTGGCAAGTCAGCTGGCGGCAGCAGGCTGGGACGGTGGCATTGCCTATCGTCCCGGCGCGGATTACGTCTATTACACCGACACCAATATGGGCTACAACAAGGTTGATTCGGTGCTGGAACGCACGCTCGACTATCGCGTCGACTGGTCCGAGGGGGATGGTCCGGCTACGGCTACCACAACCATGACCTATCGTCATCCCATCGCTGTGGAGGGACACATCTGTGATCAATCGCCTCGCTATGGCGCAAGTTATGATGAGATGGCCGCACGCTGCTACTTCGACTACGTACGCCTCCATGTACCAGGTGGCAGTCGCCTTCTGAGCGCCACCGGTCTAGAAGCTGACTCGATTACTAGTGCACGGGGTGAGAAAGGCACAGAGCGGTTTGCCGGCTATTTTGTTATGCTGCCAGGAACTGAACATACCGTCAGCTTCACCTACGAATTGCCGGATCGCATCATGCCGGACAATTACGCCCTGACCATCCAGCGTCAATCCGGTACCAACGCGCTACCGGTTACCGTGAACGTCGCGCCCCATGAACTTTCCACAACCTTGGCGACACGCGAACTAGCCTGGACGCCTGCTGAATAAACCCCTGTCAACGTGAAATGTAAGGAACATAGAGCTTACGCATCGTTCGGACCGGCTCGGTAACGGCCAGGTCAACCGCTTCACCATCGGCTCCGACGGCCTCCAGCCGGTAGATCATGCCGGTGAGCGTCTCCTCTGCAGCCTCCGCCGCAGCTGCATCCCCATCGAAGAGATCAGCAAAAGAATCGGTGAAGCTATACCGCTCATTTGCCGCGCCACCTGTGGCAGGCAATCCCTCAGGTGTCAGTAGCCTCATCGCGTCGGGCTGATTGACCAGGCCGCGCCACAAATTGAAGCCGCTGATATTGGCCTCTGCACTGCTTACCCAGTCGATGGTGACTGCCATCTCTTCATCTTGGAAAGCGGCGTTGAACGTGCAGAGTTGGACGTATGGATCGTCTTCAGCCAAACGCAACAGCTGATCAGCCTCATAGCCGGCGCGCCAGTGACTCGGCTCGCTGCCAAAGCCGCGCGGCATCGTCCGTAGCAGAGTTGCGCCACGCCCAGCCGCTTCGCTTGGCCAAGGTGCACCGTCGTCGTAAGCGACTAGGTCTTCCATTATGTAAGGTGAACTATCGCTCGTCGCCGCGCTCGTCGGGCGTACGAGTGCCAGCGTTGCGCCTTCATCCGGAAATGCACTCGCCAGTGGACCGATAACGAGCGTTCCCGGTGCAACCTGGTGATCGACGCAAATCTCCGCCGGGTTATTGGCGACCAGCAACAGCTTGCCGCCTGGTGCAAGTTCCAAACCGGTAGGAAAGGTAAAGAGCGCGCCGTCCAGTCGCCAGGTGCGGGCAGGGTTATCCGGATCATAAAGCCGGACCGCTTCATCACTTATATTGGTAATCTCGATATACTCATCGCCGCCGGCGGGGTGATACATCAGTTCACTAATGATCAATTTCCCCTCCCGCGGCAGACCATTTATGCGGCCGAGCGAGGGCTCGGCCTGGGGAACGAAGTAGGTGCGGCCGTCACTCGTCACGTGGCGTCCGTAAGAGAGACCGTTGCCGAAGCCCTGAAACTCAACCGCTGTCTGATACCCCGTGGCATGTCCGTCAGCAGCGGACGAGTGCAGCGTCAATTCCCCGCCCTCAGACGTGAAACGCAACAACGCATCCCCCTGCCCCGCAAAATTGCCGGCGTCAAATACGCCATAGCTACGTGGCCCGATCACGGTTCTACCCGGCAGGAAGAGGTCTGGCGTCTCGACGCTTTTGTCCGTCAGGCGCCAGTAGCTCAGATCAGCCTCATAATCGCTGGGGTTGTAGAGTTCGAACCGGGCAGCACTGCCGGTGCTCGGCCGGGGCTGAAGCTCGTTGATGACGATAGGAAGCGGGTCTGCCGCGCCCGGTGAGCCTCCAGCCAGGAAGCTAGCCCGCCAATTGGCTGGATCATCCGCGTCGCCGGCAATGCGGTTGACGACCAGCGACCCATTACCGTCGGCTGTCGCGGGCCATGGGGCCTTGTCATCATAGGCAACGGCCGTAGTCTCCCGCCCAAAGGCATCAAGCAGCGCGACGCGCTCGCCGCCATTGCTGAGCTGACGGTCATATTCATCAAACGGATAGAATCCGTAGCGGTCAAAGAAAGCGTACTCATCGCTGGCTAGCACCAGATAGCCGCCCGGATCCAGTCGCACGCCTTCGGCAAAGCGGTAGTCAATTGCGCCCGCCACCCGAACGTGACTCAAGTTCAATGCGCTGCCGCCGGCATTGACTAGCTCTAGAAATTCTAAGCGGCTGTCGTCCAGACCGGGCAGCGCCGGCGGATGATACATAATCTCGCTGATGCGCAGGGCGCTCTGCGCGGGCGCTGTCGGCGGTGCGGCGCGGAACTGTACCGGCGGCGACCAATGGCTCCAACGCCCCGTCGCGTCTTGCATGCGTACGCGCACGCGGTAGAGACCGTCCGGTTGCACCGCACCTGGCGGCGGTGCGAAGTCCGGCGCAAACGCGGCTAGGCGTGGCGACTCGTAGGCCGAATCGATCTCGTACAGACGCGGCGCGGTGGGATCGAAACCCGGCGCAGCGGGGTCGGTCACTTCTGCAATGCGCCACTGCATGCCGCCAAAGGTATCAGAACCTTGAGGATCGTCAAACGCCCCAGCGGTGAAGCGCAGTCCATCGACGGGAAAGCCAGCCGCGCCGCTATAGGCAACCGTGGGCGTTAGCGGATGATCGCGGTCGGTCAGCAAGACAGCGTCGATCCACTGGGAGCGGCTGACAACCCAATCCCGCATGAGTTGGACCATGCCGGAAAAATCGCGTGTCGGTGCGGCTACATAGAATTGACCGGACGCAGTGCGCTCGTTATCCACATAGCGGGTACCGTAGATCGGGTTGTAATCCCACAGGGCACGATCGGCGTCGACCATGGCCGGGCCGGCGGCTGGCGTGTTGATAAAGGACGCGTGTTCGTCCAACATCCAGTTCATTTGCTCCACGTTGAAGAGCAGATCGCGCACTGCACGCAGTTTATTTTGGTATTCGAGATTGAAGGCCGGCTGAGACAGCACGCGCGGCGCAAAGTGATCCTGGCCGTCACCCGCTAGTCCGTCCGCCCAGGTCAAATCCACGTCCCAGGGATGAACGGACCAGCGGCTCGTTTCAGGGTTGAAAAAGTAGAAGTAATTCTTGCCCTGATTGATGTCGTAGTGGCGTACCGCCTCAATCACCGCACGGTAGGCATAGAAGCGTTCCAGGTCCAAGTGCTGGCGCCACCATTCTTCAGATGGATTGGTGAAGTAGGTGTTGATGAAATACCACAAATCGTCCCAGTTTCCCAGGCTAGATGGGCTTTGATTGTTCGCTTCTGTCGCACCCTCTTCCATCTTGTAGAGATTGCCGTTGGGCAAGCCGTGTTCTTCAAGAAAGCGTCCATCCATCTGCTCAATGGCGAGGTAGAGGCCCCAGAAATCGCCGCGATACTGGTTTGCCGAGCGCTCCTCAGCCTCGTCGATGACGCGGAAGTGAATGAAATGGGTGTTGGGACTCTCCACGCCGGCCAGATTGAAGAGCCGGAAGCTCATGGATTCGAACATGCCTTGCTCGCCGCGGTAGCCGCGGTGCGTCTGTTGGATGACGGCCGAAAGGTTGAGTTTGTCCCAAGCGACGTCATAGGCGCGGTCATAATTGTCCCGCGCGGCAAAGCGATGGCTGCGGTTAAAGTTGAGTTTCCACATATTCTTGCCCGTGGCGTAGCGGGTCAATCCCCCCCGGGCGCGAAAGCTGATATGGTCGTAGACGACGCCATCGTAAACCAGTGTGCCATACCAGAGATAGTCATTCCCGGGATAGCCAAAGGGCCGGGGCGTGTCTGGCATAAAGAGCGCATCAGCTACGTCATCCTGGCGCGCAATAAGGTGGTAGACGGGCAAATCGCGCATCTGCGTGAAGTCGTAGGTCACAATCCCATTGCCGCCGCCGTCATTTGAACCTGACCAGGTGGGCACGCCGTCGTAGACAAAATAGGCAAAATTCGGCTGTGGATCTTCGGCATGGGGAACCTGGACGACTTGCCCGGTTCCATCCTGCGCCGTAATGCGATAGCGGATCAGATGACGATGGCGCTGCATCTCGGCTGGCAGCGTCGTGTGATAGAGGCCGTCCTCTCCCAAAGTCATGGGTAGTGGTGACCACTGCTGACCATAGGCGGACGTGTTGATGGGAATGTAGTTGCCGGGCGCTACGATCTGGTAGAGAAGCGTAGCGGCAGCGACCCCATCATCATCAGCGATTGCCGCGGAGATCGTGACGGCGTCCCATGAGGTTGGCGCTTCAGGCGTGTGGCCCACCGCTTCGATGCGCGGCGGCGGATTCTCGCTGTAGCCGTTGTTACGATGCCCCGGCGTGGGGGGCGCGGCCCGCCAGTGACCGGCTTGGCCATTGTCCA
Source organism: uncultured Chloroflexia bacterium (assembly GCA_963749845.1). GTDB lineage: Bacteria > Chloroflexota > Anaerolineae > Caldilineales > Caldilineaceae > JAGRCP01. The sequence goes on from CAVVOJ010000001.1 coordinate 1,163,573, forward strand.
GGTCCGGATTCAGCAGCTGGATTGAATGGCCCGGCGCGGCGCCGACCACGGGCCAGGGGAAGCCGTCCTCAAAGTCGACGGCATCCACGCGTGGCCCGGCATCGCTACGCAGGATGAGTTCCTCGCCCTCATTCGCCAGCTTGCCGACATAGGGCCCCAGCGCATCAACGCCGTACTTGACGCGCAGCGCACCTGGATCCTGACCGATAACAACCATCTGTCTGGGGTTGAGCACTGTCCCCTCAGGAATCATGAAGCTCACCGCGCCGTCCAGTCGCCAGCCGGAAAGATTGACTGTTGCATCGGTGCGATTGTAGAGCTCGACAAACTCGACAGGCTCTATTGCTATGTCTGGATTGTAATGAATTTCATTGATGACAACCCGGTCGGGCTCTTGCGCCAAAACCGCGCGCGGCGATAGCGCCAGCAGCAGGAGCGCGAGACTGGGAAAGAGACGGCGCAGGACGACAGACGTTACAGATCGCGGCGACGAGAGCGAGAATGTGTTAAGAGAGTGCGTTGGCTGCGTTGTGTTGGATTGGCGCTGCTGACGAAGTCGGTACCACATGTGTGCCGTTGAGTGTAAGCGACGGTCAAGGATTGCCGCCAGAGCTTCCCCCGAACAATACTGAATTTTGGAAAAAATTGCAAGATTAAGAGCCGCCCCTGAGCTTTACAACTTCTGGCCCCGCTTGTATGATTGTGCCGTACGCGGAGAAACGAATTTCGCTTTTTCGCCGAATCTCGAGGCGGCATTGCGACGTATTTCACAAAACGCCTGCGCCGTTTTCCTGTGCTGTCATGAATGATTCAATTGAAAGCATCTAGCGCGTTATGATCGATCTCCCCATTTCAACACCTGCCACCCACTCAACCGAAATTTCTCCATCGACACATCCGACCGCGCGACTTCACCGCCGAAATCAGCCCGGTGAGGTTGCGTATGCCGTATTGCGCAGCTTATTGAAGCGCCGACCGGCGCTGTTGGCAGCCATTTGCGCGATCACGCTACTGTCGCTCAATGCCCTGCCCGCGTTCGCTGAGGAGGACGAGGCAGCCGAAGGGCTAGGCGTTCCCCTGGGCGCGGAAGTCGTCCTGACAGCCAACGCAGCTGGTGCGCACTCGATCTTCCCGGCCGATTTTGACAACGATGGCGATCAAGATGTGGTGATTGCGTCACGCGAAGATGGCCGAGTCCGCTGGTTGCGCAACAATGGCGCGGCCGCGCCGACCTTTGAAGAACGATTTGTGGCCGAGCTGCCCGGGGCGTACGTCGCCTTGCCCATCGACGTCAACCAGGACGGACACATGGACATTATCGCCGCCGCCGTCATTGAAATCCAGCCTTCGGCTGTGGACAATGGGGTAGTCAACCGCGTGACCGGCGGCTCGGGGGTCATTGTCTGGTTGGAGAATGACGGTCGGCCCACCCCCTCTTTCACCCCCCGGGTCATCAACGACGACCTGGACTATCCGGTTTCGGTCTTCGGCGCCGATATGGACGGCGACGGCGATATCGACCTGCTCTCGGCCTCGCGCAATGATAACCGCGTCCAGTGGTATCGCAACAATGGCGAGCCCAACCCACAGTTTGCAGCCGCGCCGATCAACGTTAGCGCCCAGGGGGCCGTCTCGGTGCAAGCAGGCGACCTGGATGGCGACGGCGACATGGACGTGGTGTCAGCATCAGAGAATGACGATCAGATCTCCTGGTATCGCAATGACGGCGAACTGAATCCGACGTTTGCCCGTCAGGTTATCCGCGAGGCGGGCGGGATTGCCCCGGACGGCATCGATTTCGCCAAGTCGGTCTTCGTGGCCGACGTGAATGGCGACGCCAATCTGGATATCGTCTACGGCTCGGAGGATGCCAATGAAATCGGCTGGTACGAAAATGATGGCACGGCCAATCCCAGTTTCTTGCAGCATGTAGTGGCGACCAACTTGATCCATATCAAACAAGTCTTCGCCGCTGATCTCGACCAGGATGGTGACACCGATCTCTTCTCTGCGTCCAGCGGCGATAACCGCATCGCCTGGTATGAGAACAACGGCGCAGCCGCGCCGACCTTTGCCCAGCACATCGTCACCGACGGTGCAATGGGCGCGCGGGGCGTCTCGGTCGGCGATCTGGATGGCGACGGCAACCTGGATATCCTGGCGGCGTCACGCATCGACGGCCATGCACGCTGGTTTCCGAATGAGACAATACACCGCAACGCCCGCTACGCGCCCCAGCCCGAATCATTGGTCACCACGCAGGCTGGCGCACGTCACGTCATCGGCAGCGACCTGGACCAGGATGGTGACCGCGACCTGATCTCGATTGGCAACAATGAAGTCCTCTGGCATGAAAATGATGGCGGGCAACCGCCTCGCTTCAATGAGCGCATCATCGACAGCAGCGTGGCTGGCGGACGCTGGGTCGATGTGGCCGACTTGGACAATGATGGCGATCTTGATATCTTGGCGGCATCGCGCAACAACCAGACCGTCTTTTGGTACGAACACCTGCCTGGCGACCAGTTCCGCATGCGTATTGTTGCCCGCGACTATCTGAGCCCGCGTGCGGTTGTGGCCGCTGATCTGCGCAACAACGGTGATCAAGACCTCGTGGTCGCGTCTGACGAGAACAATTCGATCTTCTGGTTTGCCAACGATGGCGATTCGCCGCCTCGCTTCACGCCCTATCTGGTCACGGATAAGGCAGGTTACGCGCGCTCTGTTGACGTGGCGGATGTGGACGGCGACGGCGACATGGACATTCTCTCGGCGAGCCAAACGTTCGGTGAAGTCGCCTGGTATGAGAACGACGGAGCCTTCTGGCCGAGCTTTAATCGTCATGTGATCGTCAGCCGGCGGGAAGGGGAGATGTTGCCCATCGGTGACGGCAACTGGTGGTGGCCCAACGGCGCGCAACACGTGCACGCTGTCGATTTGGACAGCGACGGCGATATAGACATCCTTTCCGCATCCGAAAATGACCATATCATCGCCTGGTATGAAAACAATGGCGCCGAGGCGCCCGCCTTTACGGCCCACCACATTTCGACCAGCGCGCGTGGCGTCCATGCGGTCTATGCTGCTGACGCCGACATGGACGGCGATATGGACGTCATGGCGGCGATTGAGTATGACAACGAGATCGCCTGGTATGAGAATGACGGTCGCGCGCAGCCCGGTTTTGTCTATCACAAAGTCTATGACCGCGCACTCACCGCCCATTCCATATCTGCTGACGATGTGGATGGCGACGGCGATCCCGACCTGTTGGCCACCGCACGCGGCAATAACGCCGTTCTCTGGTTCGAGAACCTGGGCGGCCAGTACCGCTATCAGCTGATCAATCAGAACGGCAGCAACCTCGTCGCCGGACGTCCCAACAACCTGCTGACCCTGCGCACGCTGCATCGCGGACGCGGCGGCGATGCCGACCTCTACATGGGCGGCGTTTCGGTCCTCTTTCGCGATCAGGCCGGGCAATCCATGTCGTCCGAGGGGCTGCGCTCGATCTTCACGCGGTTGGCCATCTATCAGGACAGTGACGGCAACGAACTCTTCGACCCCGATCGAGATCTGCTGGTCAGCCAGACGGTCGACTATACGGTTGAGCGCGATGGACGCGTGACGATTCCGCTGCCAAAGAGCGAAGAGGGAAATCGGCTTGCCCCGGGTACCTACAAGGATTACTTCGTCGTAGGCGATGTCAATGGCGCGTGCGGCGACGCAACGCCAGAGATCGGGATGACGTTGGTGACCAATCAGGGCGGCTTCGACACACGGGACGATCGACCCCTGCTGGCCGAATTTGCCCGCAGTGTCTCTGGCGAGACCGCCCCGACCGAAGCGCCGTCGCTCACCTTGCAGATCAACGAGTTCATGGCCGACAACATCGGGACCTTCCAGGATCCTGACGAGCCGGGTGAGTTCCCTGACTGGATCGAACTGTACAACTGGGGACGCTTCGATCTCGACCTGGGCGGGCTCTATCTGACCGATGATGCCAACCTGCCAACCCAATACCGCATTCCTGACGGCGTCGTGGCGCCGGCCGAGGGGTACGTGATCTTCATCGCCGACGGGGAATTCAGCCAAGGGCCACTCCACACCAATTTCCGCTTGGACAAGACGGGGGAATCGGTCGCGCTCTTCGACCGCGACGGTCAAGGCAATCAGGTTCTCGACATTTATACGTATGAGGTGCAGCAGCCTGACCAATCATTTGGGCGCGTCTGGAATCAAACCGATAGCTGGGGACCACTGCCGGTCCCGTCGCCCGGTGGCCTTAACGTGGAGATGCCACTAGACAAGCAGTACTTCATGCCGACCATTCGCCTGCAGAGTGGCTGCTAGCGTCTTGTCAAGCGCAAACTGATCAAGATCGTAGGTCCGGCATCCCTGCCGGACAAGCTTCGCCGTCGTATGATCTTGCCTTGCAGAGCGGTCCGTCAGGCTGGATGCGTGACCCATGCAATCCCATTGGTCTATTTGCGCAATCGTGTACGAGGCAGACAGGCTGTAAAAAAGACAGAAGGGCGGAGAGGAATCAAAACCATGGGTGCAGGCAAAGCCGTAGCGATACTCCTCGTAGCTCTGTCGCTCTGCGCCGGTCTGCTGTTCCTGACAGGCGGCCTTACAACATCCCTCGCCCAGGCCGAGCCCGTCGCGCCCACAGCCGACATCAACGATGAAATCGTCTTCATCGATGCCACTGGGTTCATCCGCGTCTTCGATTACGTCGACGATGTGCCTGCTGAGACAGTTCGCTGGTATAGCCCGATTGGCGGGTTTGCGGATATCGCGCTGGGCGACGTCAACGACGACAGTGATCTGGAGATTATTGGCGTCCGCGGTGGTCCGGAAGAAGGCGAGTTGGTGATCTTCGATCCGGTCGTTGTCGACCCTAGCGCGCCCACGGATGGCACGATCAACGGCATTCCCTGGGCCACGCTCTACACGCAGTCGATACCGGGCGATCCTACCCTGGTCGCGGCAGGTGATTTGGTCGTCGATGTGCCGGGTGATGAGATTGTCTTTGGTTCGATCATCACCGACGCCGTCGCCATCGATGATGATGCAATCTATCAGTTGACCGCGCTCCAGGGCACGACGAATCCACCCACAGGCCGGGCCTGGCAGCCTTTTGTCGATCAGGCCGAATATGAAGAAGAGTGGACGTGGATCAACATCGGCAACATTGATGAGCAAGGGCCGGAGGAGATCGCCCTGGTTGCCTATGAAGAGGGTTGGCTGCATCTCTATCGGGACCTGCTTGCCGACCCCATCTTCGTGCGCGAGAACAAGAGTCGGCCCTGGCGGGCGGCCGTCATCGCGCCCTTTCGCTCGCGCAGCGGCGGCCTGGACCTCGTCGCCATTCGTAATTCACCGGCCGGCGTCGAGAATTTCTGGTCCTTTGCCTACGACAATGGTCGCTTCCGGGATGACTATTTCGAGAGCTTTTTTCCGCCGCCCGAGTACCTCTTCATGGCTAACGTAGATGTCACGGCCAGCAGTTTGGACGAAGCGTTCATGCTGCGCAGCGTGCCGGCGGGCGTGGTGATTCAACCTCGGCTTTTTTCGCGTGCCGGCGATGGTGATCCCGTATTGGAGCAGACCCTGGATGAAGACAACGGCTATCAAGCCGGAGCGGGCGGCAATATCGACGGCGACGCGGGTGAAGAAATTGTCATTATCCGCAACAACCGGCTGCGCATCTACCTGAATCCAGGCGCAGGCAGCAGCTTTGTCGATGTCGGGGTGGGCACCAACAGCCGTACCGTGCGCGTCGGGGATCTGGACGCGGGCGGCTTTGCCCAACCGCTGCGCTTGGCCGTCAACCGTGATCTCATTCGCGATACGCTGGAACAGGACGAGGTACAGGTAGAGTTTGAGATCGACAACCAGGCCCTGGTCTTTGAACAGAGTCGAGGTGCAGCAATTCCATTTAGCGTCACGGTCGAAGATAGCCCCAGCTGGGTTGAGGTGAAGACTTCGGCGCTGACCACGCCGGCGACGCTAGACGTACGCTTCAATGCCCGCGGCCTCACGCCCGGCATTTACATCACCACCATCATCCTGACCTCATCCGATCCCGATGTCACCAACTCGTCGGTACGCATTGCGGTCACGCTGGAGGTCGTCCCCGGCCTCACCGTAGAGCCGCTCAGTGCGGGCTTTGTTTTCGTTCCCTGCGTCCGCCCCTTGGCCCCACAGGAACAGACCTTCAGCGTGGGCGGCATTGAAGGGCTCGACTATTCTGTACGCGTTGGCGAGGCGCGCAATGGTCTGGACTGGGTCACGGTGACGTCGGCGACCGGGACGACGCCTGGCCAATTTGTGGTTACCGTCGATCCCGCCCCGCTCGCCACGAGCGACTTCTTTACCTCAACCATGACCATCGATGCCGTGGCCGAGGATGACAGCATCCGCCGGCGTGTCATCCCGCTCTACTTGCTCTGCGCCGAAGGCCAGACCATGCTGCCTCTGATTGCACGCTAGAATGGAGTCGATGCAGAATGATTTGCCCGCCCCTGCCGCACTGACCGGCGAGCGGGCGCGTCCGCCGATCGGCGTCTGGATCGCCGGCGGACTGCTGCTGCTGACCCTCGGATTACTGCTTTGGGGCCTCAACATGCGGCGCGGGCTCAATCATGACGAGCATCAGTTCATTGCCGGCGCTGCGCTGATGGCGCGTGACGGTCTGACCCCGTACGTCGATTTCCCCTCCTTCCACATGCCCCTGCTCAGCCAGGTCTATGCGCTACGCTTCCGCTTCTCGCCGTCGCTCCTGCTGACCGCACGTGCCGTCTCCGTCGTCAGCGCGTGGGTCACGCTGGGGCTCTTGCTCTGGCTCGGTTATCGGGTGCTGGCCCGACAAAGCGCGTGGTTGCGCCTGCTCCACGGTGCAGCGGGCGCCACACTGTTGGCCTTCACGCCCCTCTTTGTCTACACCAGCGGTCGGGCCTGGAATCATGACCTCCCGGTGCTCCTGACCGTCATCGCGATCATCAACTTGATCGATGGCATGGCGCGCCCGTCCACTGGGCGCGTCAATTGGCATGCCGTCATCGCCGGACTGATGCTGGGTCTGGCCATCATTACGCGTGCGTCATTCGCTCTGCTGATTCCTGCATTTCTGATCGGCTTCTGGCTCGGAACGCCTGGAACAAATGGGCAGCGGGTGCGATGTATTGCTTGGTTTGCGCTCGGCGGCGTGCTGGGCGCGCTGCCGGCGCTCGTCCTGCTGGGGAGAAATCCCCAGGCTTTTCTCTTTGGCAACCTGACCTACGTGCAGCTCAACACCCTCTATTACCAGAGCCAGGCGGGCGATTATCCCGGCATGACGCTGGGCGGCAAGCTCGCTGTTTTTGCAGAGCTGATGGTGCAACAGGCGGCCAATCTGCTGCCGCTGTTGCTATTCGCCAGCACCGCCACATGGGCCTGGCTGCGCGGGACAAGCGGCCAGCGCCGCCAGCTCGCTGTGCTGATTCTGTTGGTGCTACTGGCGCTAGCCGGCGCGCTAGCCGCCACCCCCGTCCAAACCCAATACTTTTACGTGCTGCTGCCGCTTGCCGTGCTCGGAACGCTCTATGCGGTGGGGATGTGGCCATGGGCGCAGCAACGCTGGGGCGTAGGCGCGGTAGCAGGCGCGGCATTGATCGCGCTGCTGCTGACAGGCCGGGCGTACACGCCCGGCCTGTCTATCGTTGCCCAGCCGGATGAATGGGTGCCGCGCAAGGTCCACGCTCGGGGTGAACTGATCGCCGGGCTTGTCGGCACAGATTCTCCCGTGTTGACGTTGAGCCCGATCCACATTCTGGAAGGCGGGCTGCCCATCTATCCAGCCTTTGCCACCGGCCCCTTTGCCTGGCGCGTCGCCGATTTAGTCGACCCTGCCGCGCGAGCAGCCCGCCATCTCGTTGGCCCCAATGACCTGGAGGGACTGCTAGTCGAGCCGCCGCGCGCGCTCCTCACCGGGCTCGATAATGACGACGAGCTGGAAGAAGCGCCCCTGGTTGCCTATGCTGAAGAAAATCGCTATCTACCCGTCAACCTGCCTGACGACGGTACACTCTGGCTTTCGTCGCTGGCCGACTGGGGCGGGCTTGTGCAGCTTGGCGCGGTGCACCTGCCTCAGACAGCGCTGCTGCCGGGCGAAGAGACCGTTGTGACCCTCTACCTGCAGGCCCTCGCGCCTATGGCACAGGATTTCAATCTGCTCGTGCGACTCGTCGATGCCGCGGGCGAGGAACTCTGGCGGTCGGATGGCTGGCCCTTCGGCGCGCCGACCTCAGTCTGGGCCGTGGGCGCCGTCCGTCCTGACGGCTACACAGTCGCTCTGCCGGCCGATACTGCGCCCGGCCTCTACAAGCTGGAGGCCTCGCTCTACGACCCGACAACTCTTGACCCCGTGGGCGCGACCGTGACCGCGGGCGTGCTCCGCGTGGGCGATCCTCTGCCGGCAGGCTCGATCCAGGCGACATTTGGCGAAAGCATCCACCTTCACGAAACCCAGGTCAGCGTTACGCCGGACGGGCTTGCAGTCGACTTGCTCTGGCAGGCCGATGCGCGACCGCCGGCCGATCTGGTCCGCTTCGTCCAGGTAATCGACGCCGCCGGGCAGGTCGTGGCCCAACAGGACGGCTCGGTTATGAATGGGTTCTTGCCCACGCAGGATTGGCCCCTTGAGTGGCCCATCCGCGACCAGGTGACGCTCGCCGCACCAGTCAGTGACTACACCGTCATCACCGGCTTCTATGATGCGGCCACTCAGACGCGTCTTCCCGTTTCTGTTGGCGGGAAAGCGGCGGGCGATCACGTTGTGGTGAGCGGCTCAGGGAAGTGAGCGGCTCAGGCGATTAGGCAGCACGCCACACGCTGCATCAATCTTAGCGCGGCGAATTGTCGTGACTGGAATCGCCCCAGCGCCACTGAGGCGGCTCGCCCTTGGCATAGCAGATGGCGATGAGCGCGGCACTGGAGATGAGCATTGAAGCAATAAAGGCGAGCGGGTAGTCGACCGGGTTGAAGAAGATCGACAGCGCGATCACAGCCACAATGAAGAGGATCAGCACCGTCCACCCTTGCCACGTGATCGGGAATCCCCAGCCCCAGCCATACTTTTTGGCCGGAAACCAATATGATTGGGAGTTGCTTTCGTGCATAGAACCCTCGCGAAATGAATGGACACGATTATCCTACCAGGATCTTACTGGCAGAGCTGTCGCTGCGTCAATTGCGAGCGGAGGTCAGGACGATTCGGCCGACCACCCGATAGAACGCGGATGGAGCGGGATGAGCCGGATTGCCGCGGATTTTGTCGCCACATTTGCAGCACCAAGCCCAACCGGCGTGCTTCGTACCGTCACACCTCTCTACTCTACTACAGCAATTCGATCAGTCGACGCCGCAGGTCATCGCCGGCCGGGACGATCACGGCCGACCGATAAAGTCGTTCAAAATGGGGTAGATCACAGAGCGCCAGCGCGGTTTCACGGGCCAGATCCGGGGGCAGCAGGGCGTGAAAGCGGCCCAAATCGAGGAAGGGTTCCAGCCGAGGGAGCAGATAGTGCAGCGCTCGCTGTGCCTCCGCTTCGCGCCAGGGCGGCAATGCCACTGGCGCCTCCGGCAACCGCAGGCAAATTGGGGAGACGACATCGACCCGCTGTCGCGAGTCGTCATGATCTCCCGGGTAATCATCCGCCCCGCCCCTAGCGTGAGAATTGATCTGCCTCTGCAAGAGCCGTGCCAGGAGCGTGCCATAGACTTCGCCCCAGAAGTGAAACAGCAAGCTCTCGCCTTCGTCCGCGACCAGCGTCAAGCTGTTGGGCGGCAGGCCCAGCGAGGCTGCCATGGCCAGACTCACGTCGAAGGGCAGGGCAAAGGGTGCAGCGACAAAGTGGACCGAATCCAAGTCAGCCCCAGTCGCTCGACTACGCACCCCCAATCGACGCCCGTCGCGCCAAAGCACTTCCACCAGACGCCCGCCCAGGAGCAGCGTTTCTCCCGGCTGGCGAAATCGCTCGGTGGTGGCCAGCACGCGACCGCTAAACGCATCCACGACCTCTGCTCTGCGGGGATCGGCGCCGATATTGCTGTAGATCTCGTGTGCGTCGAGCAATTCGTCCAGCGCAGGACCAGGCCGCCACTCGCCCGGTCGGCCCCGGCGCAGGTAGCCGGTTTGCACGAGTTCCCCGACCAGCGCGCGCAGCGTCTCTGTGGCCAAGGGCTCAGGCGCAATGCGCGCGATATCGGCCAGCCGTACGGCGCCGGTAGGGCTCTGCTTGAGGCGGCTAAAGATCTGCTGCACGAGTACCGAGGGGCGGAAGTGATAGGCCAACGGGTCTACCTCGTCGATCTCGCCGCGCGCCAAGCCTAGCAAAGCGTGAAAGCGCAGGGCCTCAAGCGGTGTGCGGTAGAGGCAAAGGACACGCGTCCGCTCGCGACGTCGTCCGCCCCGCCCAATGCGTTGGAGAAACGAAGAGAGTGATGGCGGCGGCCCCAACAGGATCACGTCGTCAACGGTCCCGATATCGATGCCCAATTCCAGGGTTGAGGTGCAGACGCAGATGGCCGTCTTGGCCGCCGTGAAATCTGCTTCAACCTGGCGTCGCAAGGTTGGATCCAGATTCGAATAGTGAACCAGAACTTTGGCGTCAAAAGGCAATGCGGTGCGCAGAAAGGCTGCGGTTGCCTCCACCTCATTGCGCGTGTTACAGAAGAGTAGCATCTTGCGACTGCCCTGCGCCCCCGCCGCACGTGCACCGATTTGAGCCGGCAACGCTTCAAGTTGCGGCAGCGCGCTCGTGTCGGCTTCCAGCGTGCGGCGGCCGGCCGCGCGCACGATGACGACATCGTCCTCCGCTCCCAGAAAGCGTGCGGCCACGCCGGCCGGATCGGGTACGGTAGCCGAAAGCGCTAAGCGCTGCAATGGAGCAATGCTTGTTTCGGGCTGGGTCGCGGCATGATGGTCACGGATCTGGTCAATGCGCTCCAGCAGGCAGCGCAGATGATCGCCGCGTGGCGTGCCGTCAAAGAGATGCACCTCATCTATCACTAATGCACTGAGGTTGCCAAAGAGACGCGGGGCGCGGGTCAAGAGGGAGTCCGTCGATTCAGGCGTTGTGATTAGCAGCGCAGGCGGCGCGCCCATGGCAAGCCCGGGCGCATCGGCCGTTTTCATGTCCAGCGCAATACCCAATGCCGCCAGCGGGGGCGTTAGCCTGGCATAGAGATCGCTCGTCAATGCACGGGTCGGGCAGATGTAGAGAATGCGCAGCGTTGGCGGCGCCGGCGGGCGGCCAACGCCTTGATTCAGCAGACGCTCGATCAGCGGAGCCACGGCCGCTTCGGTTTTGCCGGCTGCGGTTGCAGCCATAATTAGCGTCGAACGCCCGGCGAGCAATGGCGGTAGGGCAAGGCGCTGGATTTCTGTGAAGTTGCCGTGACGTGCAAAGAAGTGAGGCCAGGTGCGGCGCAGTTGCCGACGCAGACTTTGCCGATCGGCGGTCATGGTCGTACGGTGCGACGCAACTCGTCCAGGAGTGCAGCAGGGTTGTAGTCCGGGTAGAGATAGAGGAGGTCGAACAGCTCTACGCCAAGGCGAACAGTGCCGCGAATGCTCAGATGATTGTTGCGCATACCCAGCGCCAGATGTTCGGCCGCGCCCCGTCGAATCTGGCGCTGACGTTCATCGATTGGGTAGCTGTAGGCCAGTGCATGATAGGCCATGACCTTTTCCAGATATTGGCCAACTTCCTGCGGCGTATGATGAGGCGCCAGGTCAAGCACCTGATCTTGACGCAACCACTGATCCAGTGGCATGCCCTGATCGCTCCGGGTGACGGTGAAGAGAAAGAAGAGGGATTGACGGTCAGCATAGGCCAGCGGATAGTCGCGAAAACGATGCTGGGGAAATGCCTCAGGCTGAATTTGCGCCTGACGTTCCTGTAGCGCGGCATAGGTGACCGCGGCAAAAAACAGGCTGGCCTTGGGGCGCTGATAGGGCAAGAGGAGTGAATAGCTCTCGGCCTCGTCAATCAGGACACAGAGCCCGCTATAGCCGGCCAGGCGCGCGAGCACGCTCATGCCGCTGAGCATGTACGCGATTTGGCGGGCATTGTGGCCGACGCGATAGATACTCGGAAACTTAATGTTTGACGGCGCGCCCCGGTTCATGCGCTTGACGCGCCGCCCGCCCATCAGCCAATCCGCCCATGCTTGCTGCTTGCGCGACGAGGCGGTGTTGGCATAGGCATAAAGACCGACCGACAGGGGATCATTCTCCACATCGGTCAGCGCCATCAGCTGCTCGCGCATGCGCGGACGCGCCGCGGCTGCCGCCAACAGCGGACCCAGGCCGCGTTCATCCGTGTCCGGATAGCGCAGATTGCGCATGAGGCTGCCGTAGATATCGAAACTGCGATGGGGCGGCAACTCCAGCAGGTCGAGGCTGGTCGCCGCAACCAGAAAATTACGACGCAATCCTTCTTGCGCGCTCAGCTCGACCAGGTGGGTTTTGCCAAAGCCATAATCACCGATGACGGCAAAGGCTGCACCGCCTTCGCTGTGCGCGCGGTTGAGGCCATCGACCAGCCGGGCGCGTTCATCGGTCAGGCCGACGGTCAACTCATCGGCGTGGCGGGCAGGAGCGATGCCCACGCGCAAGGCTTCGATCAGTTGTCGGGCATCATATTGGGATTCAGCCATGAGTGGTAACTCGAAAGATTGGTCCGGTTGAGTGAGACTGTCTTGCGCATCAATACGTTCCGCGTGAAGCGGCGTCTGGCCCTCAAATTCAAGACGGGGCCGGCGAAAACGCAGCCCACTCTCAAAACGCACCAACCACTCGCTGCCGCTCCGAAAGACGGCTGTGATCACCCCAGGACCGTACTGGGGATGGAAAACAGATTCACCGATCATAGCGGCTTTGGGTCATGATGGTTTTGGATCATGACGAAGAGTGCGGGTGCGGGAGGTTCAATAGGGCGCCGTCTCATCGGCGTCGAGCTGATCGATCTGGCCGCGTACGATGGCAATGGCTTCCTTCTCTTCGAGCAGATGCTCTTCGGTGGCATGCTGTCGCGCCAGTTCTGTGACAAACGCCTTGACAAAGATCCGCCGATGACTAATGTCCAAAAATACATCCCGGGCAACGTTGGCGAGAATCGCAGCATTGGCATATTGAATCTGGGTGTCAAGCTCAACGTTGAAGGCCGTGCCATAGATGGGAATCAGCTTCTCGCCAATGGCCAGCAGCAGGTCATTCTCGTCCAGATCCAGGTGGTCAAGGCTAATCTGTGGGCTGAAATGGTTGGTACGGGAGAAACGTCCGGGCGCCCGCACGCGCTGCTGCAAGGCCGGGTAGCGGGGCACGATGTCGTGAATAAACTGAGGCGGTACGGCATAGATAAACATCGCGCCGGGCAACTCTTCGCGACAGCGATCAATTACTTCGCGCAAGTTGTCCGTCGCCAACTTCTCAGCCTTGCCGCCGATGCTTGCCATGCGGTCCACTTCGTCGAAAAGCAGGATCAGGCCGCTGTAAGATAGGGCATGAATGGTCTGGCTGAGCGAGCGCAACATGCGAAAGGCATTGGGACGCGTGATCTTGCCCGTGACGCCCACGGTACGCAGCAGTTTCGTATCGTCGGGCGTTGTTGTGGCGCCGGTAAGCCAACGCGTCAGCGAGGCCAGCAGGTCTTCCTGATCGCGGAGCAAGGCGTCGAAATAGGCCAGGATTGCGTTTTTATAGGCGAGGCTGTCGATAAAGGAGGCCTCGATGGTGTCGACCAGTCCCCGGTAATTGGGGTGATTCAACGTCTCCAAGCCAAGCTGGCCGTCAACATTGCTCCCCAAAATCATTTTGCGCAGCGTCCCTTCGAGGAAGCGAGGCAGGCCACGTTCGTCCGAACTCTCGACCGCATCGTCATGCCAGATCAGGTTACGCGCCACGGCAGCATAGACGAGCCTTTGGTCATTGTACGGCGTTTCAACCGGACTGAGATCCACCTTGGCGACGGCAAAGCCGCGACGCCAGGCAATGTCACGCACGCAGTAGAGGAAATGACTCTTGCCGCTGCCGTAATCGCCAACGATCATCTTGTACGCGGCGCCGCCGCTTTGGAGGTATGACGAGAGGTAATACTCATCGAGTGCGTCCAAAAGCGATTGGTTGCCCACATTGAAGTGGCTCACGCCCCGCTCGGGCGGCGTACCGGAACTGCCCAAGACCTCAATGATGTGACGGGCTTCACGTTGGGAAAGCGTCATGACGCGGCCTGTTTAGTCTGACTCAAAGGTGAGATTGGCATAGTAGTCGCCATCCAGCGGACCGCTTGGAAGCCAGATACTACGCGCGGCGCTTTCAGCCTGGTTCTTGGTGGCCCCGCCGAGTCGCAAGTGCTGAGGTTTACCCTCGACTTCAATAACGGGCGCCTGACGGGACAGAACCAGATCGCGCACGAAGTGGGCGCGTTCGTAATCACGGAAGGTAGCCCGCGCCGGGGCGTTCCAAAAGCGCGCCGACTGCCGGTCGAGCACCACCTGGCTATAGACTTCGATAATGTTGATACGCTTGCCTTGCGGGGCTTGGGCTCGCCGGGCAAGCAGCGTTTCCCACGCACGGTGTAATTCGAGCAGAAAGGCGGACACGTCGATCTCACGTTTGAGAACGGCCCGCTGCTGGGTATCGAACGCCTTGAGAATGGGTCCATAGGAAAGCGGTATGGGACGAGTCAGCGCCTCCTTCCCATAGAACCACTGTCCTTTGCGCGTCGCCATGTCGATCTCAAGCACCAAATCGTCCACGGTAAGCTGAGGCGGCCGGCCGCCGACGGCGATGCCCCGCTGCCGAAAGAGCTCGCGCAGCTCACGGGCGAAGTCAAACGCCAAGGCGTCCAGCGCGGTACTTGTGGCGGCGGCAAAGGCCGCAACGGCTGCGTCCATCTCCGGCTGAGCGCCCAGCATTTCCTGGGCTTGTTCCAGCTTGAGCAACGCCTTCTGCATGGCCAGCGCGTCAACACTTTCGGCATTGGCCAGGCGCGTCGCCTGCTTGAGCGCGGATGTCGTGGCCCGCAGAGCGCGGAAGCGCGGATCGAGTTCCTCTTGCGCAGATTGGAGAGCTGATGAGAGCGATGCGTCGGTCATTTTGGGGCTTCACAGGATGAAAGGGCGGATAGTTTGATAACGATCGGGGATAGGTTGGATTATAGGACGGCGGAATAGGGTCGTCAAATTGCTGATTGATCCGTCACGAATTCGCAATGTGCGAGGGATGGGCCGCGGATCAACGCTGATCCAGCGGATAGCCGCGGACGGCATCGATTCAGTATTCATTGCGCTTGAGGAGTTGGGCTACCTGGTGATGAGCCTCTCTTTTCTGTTGATGGGGCCAGTATTTCTGGGCAAAGGGCGGCTGGAGAGCGCGGTAGGCTGGGTCTTTGTCATCGGCTGCACCATCGCTTTCGCCGCCCTGATTGTGATCTTGTTCGTGTACGGCCTGGAACGCCTGGATCGTTTCGAGGTCGTTGTGATATCCACGGCCTGGCTGGTTTTGCTCATCAACGGCATCCTCCTGAGCATCCTCTTCCGCCGGCAGCCAAATTGAAGACACGACGAGAACAGTCGTTATTCCAGCCATTGCGGTCAACCCACCTTCGACCTAAATCCTGGCGCGCTTCCACTGCTAGAGCAATCCGGCGTCCGTGCAAAGCGTGCGGCGTCTTGCTCTTAACATGCACCTGAGTCGTTGCCGGAAATGAGTCTAGCTGCCTAATTCGCGAATAGGTCGACCAACGGTCAGTGCTTGCCGCACAGGCTCATCCAGCGTCAGATAGTGCGGATCCGGTTCCGCCCCCAACGCATCCAGCATCTTGGAGAAGAAACAGCGGGCGGTTGCCGTGGCGGTGATGTCAAAAATTTCGGGGTCAGAAAAGCCGTAACCGCGGAGGACGTCAATGTCCTGTTGCGTAATGACCGTTGCATCACGCACGATTTGCTCGGCAAAGGCCATCATCGCCGCTTCGGCCGGGGTCAGATCGGCGGTTTCGTCCTCCTGGGCGATCCGGATCAATTGATCGGTCGTGTAGAAGTCCCGGGCAAGGATCGACCCGTGCGCCAGCATGCAATAGGAGCTACGCAGGGCGCGCGCGGCCGCCAGGGTGACCAGTTCGTAACGCCGCGCATCCATCGAACCGCGAATCGCGCCCAACAAATTGCCCCAAGCTTCCATCACCTGCGGGCGATGGCTGTAGATCTTTACGTATTCGGGCAGATAGCCCATACTCGCCACGTTATCGGCATACATGGTCTTTACGTCGGCCAACGCCTGCTCTTCGGGAATCGTCGTAATAAAAGTCATGGTCACCCCTTTCTAGCCGCTGCTTCAATCCGTTAAGAGCACAAATCATAATTGGTCTGCGAAGAAACCACAATGCGGATTTTGAAATGGGGGCATAACGCCGGCTACAAAGGGCGCCACCACAATCAGCTGCGGCGCTGCAATGCCTACGACCAGGAGGGCGTTGGCGTTTCTTCTACATCTCCCGCCTCGCCATCCTCTTCGCGAATGTTGAACTCCAGCTTCCACTGGCGGTTGTCGTCCCGCGCCACGCACCACAGTTCCAGCGTGCCGATCTCAGTCACGCGGCTCTGGAGCAGCACAGGGATCAGCGTGCCGCCCTGCTCCGCCTCGGTGGCCGGCAACAGCGTTTCCAAGGTGGCGACTTCATCAATCTCACCGCCCCAATCCTCGACTTCCTGTCCCAACGCGTCCTGCTTGCGTGTGGTCGAGCCGAGCAGATGGAAGAGAGCCGGTTCACCGACGACCAGGCCAAATTCTTTTTCGATGATCTCGGCGTCGCCGCCTTCTTCGGTGCCGAAGGGCACGACGCAAAGCGCCTTGATCGGCGTGGGGATGCCGGGCACTGCCGGCATGCTGCTCTCGATGCCGATGTAGTAGGTGCGGGCCGTGCCGGCGCGGATGCGGATGCCCTGCCCTTTGCGCGCCAGGCCGTAGTAGGCCGCGCCCAAAGCCACAGCCAGATCGAGGTCCACCGAATCCAGCTCACGAAAGGCTTCGTTGTCGCTCCAGCGGCGCAGGGAGTCGATGACCGCACTTTGCAGCGGGTCCGCCTTCATGACGCCGCCGTTGAAGAGCACGGCCGACGGGAAGGCGACGCTGTTTTCGCCGCCGTCCTCGTCTACCTGGCGTCCCAGAAACTGGGCCAGGTGGCGGGTGATGGCGGGATCCGACGCGTAGGGCAAGCCCATTTCGCGCACGCCAACCTGGGGTTTCTTTTCCGGATAGTCATGACGCCCCACCTGGGGAAAGAAGCCCTGCAGCAGAATGGTCTCGATCTCGCCCCGGGTCAACTCCGTGCGGATAGTGCCGCCGATCAGCGACGAGCCCCGGCCAAGAATGACGATCGGTTCGGACTCAAGCGTCGGGTCGCTGAGCAACTTCTCTTTGGCCTGACGGCAGGAGTGCCACAACCCCCGGAACTGCCAGTTGTCGAGTTGAGTGCCCTGCTGGGCCAGCTTGGCGCGCACGGCGTAGGCCAAGGTCAGGTCCATGTTGTCGCCGCCGAGCAGGATGTGATCGCCGACAGCCACGCGTTGCAGGCCAAGCGTTCCCGCTTCCTCGGTTACCTGGATGAGGCTGAAGTCGGTGGTACCGCCGCCTACGTCACAGACGAGGACCGCCTCGCCCACGCTGATCTGCTCGCGCCAGTCATCCTGGGCGGCCAGCCAAGCATAGAACGCGGCCTGCGGTTCCTCAAGTAGCGTAAAATTCTGCAATCCGGCTGCCTGCGCTGCCTGCACGGTTAACTCGCGGGCCATGGCGTCGAAGGAAGCGGGCACAGTCAGGTAGATGGTCTGATTTTCCAGCATCAGCGCCGATTCATCGCCGGCCATCATGTAGTTCCACGCTTCGCGCATGTGGCGCAAATAGCGCGTCATCGTCTCCAGGGGCGAGACCTTGCGTGCATCCGCCGGCGCGTCCCAGGGCAGAATGGCCTGGGTGCGATCCACGCCGGTGTGGCAGAGCCATGACTTGGCCGAAGAGACCAGCCGCGCCGGCAGCTCTGCGCCCCGGTTGCGCGCAAACTCGCCAATCGCATAGTCGATCTCCGCGTCCCACGGCAGGGCCAGGCCGCCCTGCGCCACGTCATGGGCCTCCGGCAGAAAGAGGAAGGCAGGCAGCAGCGTCTTGGCTTCCACCTCACCCATGCTGACCAGTTGGGGAATCTCCAGTAGTTCAATGTCCGGCGTCTGCCCCTCGGGCAGATTTGCCACCGTATACGCCAGCACGTTGTGGGTCGTCCCCAAATCGATGCCGACGATGTAAGTTGGTTCAGTCAAGATAATACTCCGTTCAAAAATGTGTTACGCGCCGACCTCGACCTCAGCCGGGGCCACAACTTTTGACTCGGCTTGATCTTTGGTCTGTTCAGGCAATTCAATCTTGACGACGCGCCAGCCTCGATGTTGAATCGACCCGCTAAAGGGCGGATCGCCCTGGACGTTGCCGCTCAGACGCACGGCATAGGCATCAAAGCCGGGCGCGACCGTCACGCGCGTCCCTTCGGGCTCGCTGTAGATGGGCTCCAAGGTGACATATTCGTTGAGCGCTTGCCGCGTATTGTCGTGAATATTGCGCACCGCCGCGCCGATCTGCGCATCATCAAAGGCGCTCAGGTCCTCACTCAGGAAATCGATCAGACGTCCCTTGCGCTGCAGGATTGCCAGCATCTGGATGGCCGAAGCTTCAGGCGCACGCGCAAATTCTGCCGGCTTGGCCGGTTCCTTGACCGGCGCGGGCTTGGGCGCCTCGACGGGAGCCGGCGCGGGCCGGGCGGCCGCGCTGGCCGCCGCGCGCAGCCGGGCATCTGCGTTGTTAAGCGCACCGCGGCCAATGAACCAGACCGCCAGCCAGAGCAGCAGCGTCAGCACGCCGCCCACAATCCAGAAGAAGATCGTTGGGTCGAGGTTGCCGGGAATGGGGTTGCCCATGACAAAATAGTAATAGAGCGCACCCAGCAGGATCGGCGTTCAACACAAAGGTGGCGAGTAAAGATTGAATGGTAAAGCTGCGTTGTTCGGGCATGATTCACTCCTTGTGACCTCATTCGCGCGGCGCACGCTATCTAGCGGCGCACGCTGCGATGGGCTGCATAATTGCGTTGAATGGCGCTTTCCTCAAGTTGCCGTTGAAAATGGCCATCACATTGGCTCTGATTATCCGCGGCATGACGCGCAAAGCCAAACCCGGTCAACGTGCAAATCCGGCCGAAACGATGTGATGCGTGCGGTGTCCCCACGTCCCATAGACGTGGTCGCCCGGCTGGACCTGCGTCACGGCGGCGCCGACTTCCACAACCTCGCCGCATTCCTCATAGCCGAAGCCGACAATGGGGAAGCGCATGCTCGTTTCCGGATCGTTGAAAACCGCGTTCCCCAAGCAGCATCAGAGCCAACTATGCTACCCATCTTGCCCGCGCTTCTTCGCAAAGGTTACGAAATAGGCCAGGGACTCGGGGTTGCGCATGGCGCCGGGATTGGCGGCCTGCTGCGGGTCCTGACCCAAGAGGATCTTACGAATCGGCACTTCCATCTTCTTGCCGCTGAGCGTATAGGGCACTTCCTCAATCGCAAAAATTTCGTCCGGTACGTGGCGAGGGGAGATGTCGGCGCGCACCTTGGCGATAATACGTTGCCGCAAATCGTCATCCAGCACGGCGCCACTGCGCAGAACCACAAACAGAGGCATATAGGAATCACGGCCCAGCAGTTCCAAGTCGATGATCAGGCTGTCCACCACCTCGTCAAAGCTCTCCACGGCCTGATAGATCTCGCTGGTGCCCATGCGGACGCCCTGGCGATTGATGGTGGAGTCAGAGCGTCCATAGATCACGCAGCCGTTGCGCGCGTTGATCTTGATCCAGTCGCCATGCCGCCAGACGCCGGGAAACATCTCAAAGTAGCTCTCCCGGTAGCGCGTCATCCCGGGATCATTCCAAAAATAGGTGGGCATAGAGGGCATGGGGTGGGTAATGACCAGTTCACCAACTTCGTCGATCACCGGCTGACCGGCGTCGTTGAAGGCCTGAACGGATGCGCCCAGCGATGGCGCCTGAAGTTCGCCGGCATAGATCGGCTGGAGCCGGGCGCCGCCGATGAAGGCCGTGCACAGGTCCGTGCCGCCGCTGACTGATTCCAGCGCCAGGTCGGGGTTCACCTCATCGTAGACCCACTGAAAGCCGCTGACCGGCAGCGGCGAGCCGGTAGAGCCCAGCGCACGCAAGGCATGGAGATCGTGGTCGCGCCCGGGATGAATGCCCGCCTTCATGCATGCGAGAAGGAACGCGGCCCCGGTGCCAAAGTAGGTCATGCCACTGCGCTCGGCCAACGCCCACAGCGCATTCAAATCGGGATAGCCGGGACTGCCGTTGTAGACGATGATGGTCGTGCCGTTGAGCAGCCCGCCCACAAGAAAATTCCACATCATCCACCCTGTGCTCGTGTACCAGAAGAAACGATCCGCCGGCTTGAGATCGAGCTGCAGGTGGCTTTGTTTGAGATGCTCCAGCAAAATGCCGCCGTGGCTTTGCACGATCGGCTTGGGCTTGCCGGTCGTGCCTGACGAATAGAGCACCCAGAGGGGATGATCGAACGGAAGCTGTGCAAACGTCAGGGGTGCGGCGAGTTGCGACGCCAACAGGCGATCCCACAGTACGACGTCGCCACGACCGTTGAATTCAGACCCATCGGTCACTTGTGGAATAAGAATCGTCCAGGCCAGGCTGGGCAATCTGGCCTGGAGTTCGGCCACGACATCGCGCCGGTCAAAGGGCTTTCCGGCCCAGCGATAGCCGTCGCACGCGATCAGGACCGTAGGCTCGATCTGCAGAAAGCGGTCGAGCACGCTCTGGCTGCCAAAATCAGGGGGGCAGCTCGACCAGATCGCGCCCAGGCTGGCGGCGCCGAGAAAGGCCGCGATCGTCTCGGGGATGTGGGGCAAGAAACCGACGACACGGTCGCCGGGCTGGACGCCCATCTCCCTGTAGCATATGAGCAACCTTGGCCGCAGTCTCGGCCAATTCCTGCCATGAAATCTCGCTCAGGTTGCCCCCTTCAGCCTGATAGAGGATGGCGGGGCGTGCGTCAGTCACTTGCCGCAACAGATTTTCAGCATAGTTCAGGCGCGCATCCGGGGAACCACTCGGCCCCCGGCATGATCCGCTGCTTCATGACCGCCGAGTAGGGAGCCGACGCAACAATCTCGAAGTAGTCCCAGAGTGAGGCCCAAAATGCATCAGTTTGCTCAACCGACCACGCCCATAGTGCACGATAGTCGGCAAAGTCCAGCCCGCGATGAACGCGCAACCATTCCATGTAACGCGTCAGATTGGCATTGTCGATTTCATCGGGCGCAGGCTGCCAGAGGAGATCGCCCTCGACAATATTCGTCATGCTCGGTCTCCAATCGTCGCTATGAACCAGCGAAACTGATAAGAGTACGGGGACACTAATTTCGATACCGGCAACGCGTCTAGTGCGCACGCCCACGTGCGCCCGGGTATGACCGAAATCGCTCGTACGCCGTCCGTTCGCATGTGGGCGTGCTCACTGGACCGGACGCTTTAGCGGATATCATGCTCTTGTAGCGCCTTCAGTTTAAGTCCACAACCGCGCAAGATCATGAGTTTGTATTGCCTATGCAATCCGCAGGGCCAGCGCCGGTTGAGCTTGTCGAAACCAAGCGGGTTGACGTTGATCTACTCCTTGATTTCGAAAAGCTCAACCGGCGTCGCTACCACTCACCTGTACAAGTGCGATTCCTGCTCGAATCACCCGAAGATCAGGTCGGCATCAAAGCGCAAGAACGGGTTCTTGGCAAGCGAAATGGCCTTGAGCATGAAGCTCACGGCTTTATCGGGCGTAAAGCTCTTGCCGCCGGAATGGAAAAGAATGTTGAACTGATCATAGACAAAACCGAGCACGGAACGCGTCCGCTCAACCGGCAGCGGGCCATAGCCGTAGTCGGGCGGATAAAGCAGAAAGACTGGCTCCGTTGGCGCTGCATACTCTCTTGTCACATCGACGGCACGACCGTGGGCGGCCAGCCGTACCAACGCCGCGTGTGCAAAGCGCGTCAGACTGGCGCGCTGGGCCTGCGCCGACGGGGCGTCCACATAGTAGGTGCGCAGGCTGAGCCAACGCCACGGCTCGGCAAAGAGATCTTCCTCCAATACCAGCCGTGCGGCGCCCGACGGCGTCACGCGGTGCAACCGTCGGCGCGCGGCGCCGCGCAGGATGAGTACGGCAAGTGCCTGCATCTTGAGTTGTTGGTAGATCGGGTCGTTACAGACGGGAATCCCCGGCTGGATCAGCTTGGTGGTAAGAAAGATGCGTCTGGCCGTCGCCTGCTCGCGCGCCAAACGCGCCGGCGAGAAGCAGAGCACGTCCATATCGCGTACCGTAGGCGGCAGGCTCGCTACGCTGTAGAAGAGATAGCGTGCGCCAATCACAGAGCCGGCTGCTTCGGTCAACGCGACAATGTCGATATCGCTCTGAGGATGGCGAAAACGAAACCCATCGTCTGAGTAGAAGGTAGCCGTTGATCCGCGCAAGGCCGCCGTGATCGTCGCCGAACCCTGGCGCGTGGTGAAGTAGCCGCTCTCGTCCACGACGGCACGCAACGGGCGGCGCGCCGGATAGGGTACGGGGCAAGGCGGTTGTTCGGTTGAAGATGCAGCTGGATCGAATATTTGCAGTGGCGGGTAGGCAAAGGGCTCACTGTCCATGGCGCAAGCATACCATAATTCGCTTTTCGTGTGCACGCAGCCCAAAAGGGCTACCATGAATTTGCAATGGAAAGGATGGGCCGCGGATCAACGCGGAGTTGGCGGACGTCGGCGGATCAATCCTGAAAGATCTGCGGTGATCCGCCACATCCGCGTTCTATCAAATGGTGGACGAAACAGCCGCTTGCCGGTTTCCCAAAAGGGCAAAGTCTGGTATCGTGTTGATACGTTCAAATCAATGTAAACTGAAGGTGTGACGAGATCATTAGGTTTGCCAGCCCTAGTAGTGGACCCGGCTTCGACCCTTCGACAGGCTCAGTCCAAGCAGGCTCAGCCTGCGCTACCGGGTAGCCGTCGCCTGAGCCTGTCGAAGGCAGAGGCGGTCGCCTCTATGAAAGCCATGTTCTCGTGGAGATTTCAGTTTAGCAGACCAACTGTTTGAAGGAAGAGACCGACGCCTTGCTTGTGCACGTGCGGCAGTCCATATCCATCATCATGCCCATCCTCAAGAAGGAGACAAGTCTCATGCGTAGCCGACTGCTTTTGTTGGTGCTTGTTGCAATGCTCTTTTCCCTCGCCGCCTGTGGTCCCGAACCGACCCCCCAGGAGGCAGCCGCCGAGCAGGTAACCCAGGTCGCCGAAGAAGTGGCGGAGGCCAGTGACATTCTCTCCTTGGCCGCTTCGGCATGGGAGTTGCAGATGATTGGCAGCCCGGGCAACGAATTGGCGCTCATCGAGGGCGTGACGCCAACCTTGAACTTCTTTCTCAAGGACTATTCCGGGTTTGCCGGCTGCAACTATTATCTAGCCGCCTATGATCTCAGACGGTGACGAAATTACGATGACCGGTCCAAACATCACACGCCTCGTCTGTGACGAACCGGAAGGTGTCGGAGAGCAGGAATCTACCTACATCGGCATTCTGCAGAATTCCACCAATTTTGAGCTTGCAGGCGATCAGCTCACGCTCTTCACGACCGGCGATCAGCAACTCGCTACGCTGGTACGCGCCGAGGATCTGCCGCTTGGAAGGGACGACCTGGTCGCTCAAGTTCTACGTGGTCGAGGGCGAAATCGTGCCGCTGATCGACAACACAACGGTTACGCTCAACATCGACGGAGACCAGGTCAGTGGCACCTCCGGCTGTAACGAGTATACCGGCGGGGTTGTCATTGACGGCAGCAGCATCAGTTTCGAGCAGGTGGCGTCGACTATGCGGTCGTGCGAGGAGCCGGAAGGGATCATGGATCAGGAGAGTATCTACCAGGCCTTGCTTGACACGGCGGCATCGTTTGAAACGGGCGGTAGTTCGCTGATCATTGCCAATGCTGAAGGTGAGGCAATTCTGCTCTTCGCCGGTGAAAAATAGGCCGACTGGAGTGGGAGCAGGGCCAACGATCAGGACGATGGGGAAAAGGCCCATTTTTTGACACGCGCGGACCTTTGACCTAAAATCACCAGACTGTCATCCGTTCTTACTGGAACGCGGATGGTGCGGATTGGGCTGATTTCACGGATTGTTTTTTTGCGAGAACAATTCGCGAGAATCCGGCCGATCCGCCCCCTCCGCGTTCTATCCATTTTATATTTGGGGCGAAGGGCCATGAAACAACTGTCAACCAGCGAGATTCGCCAGCTCTTTCTCGATTTTTTCAATGAGCACCAGCACGCCATCGTCGCCAGTAGCAGCCTGGTGCCGGACAATGATCCGACGCTCATGCTGACCAACGCCGGCATGGTGCAGTTCAAAGACGCCTTCCTCGGCGCGGAAAAGCGCGCCTACAGCCGCGCCACCACGTCGCAGAAGTGCATGCGCGTCAGCGGTAAACACAACGACCTGGAAAACGTCGGCCCCAGCCCGCGCCACCATACCTTCTTCGAAATGCTGGGCAACTTCTCCTTTGGCGACTACTTCAAGAAAGAGGCCATCGACTTTGCCTGGCAGTTTCTGATCGACGAACTCGGTCTTGATCTGGAGCGCCTGTGGTTCTCGGTCTACACGGACGACGACGAAGCCGAACGGCTTTGGATCGAAGCCGGCGCGGCGCCCGACCGCGTGCTGCGTTTCGGGAAAAAGGACAACTGGTGGTCCATGGGCGACACGGGTCCCTGCGGGCCCTGCTCCGAGATTCACTACTACTGGGGCGATCTCGACAAGCAAGACGCGTCCGGCGTCAACGTCGATGACGAATACCTGGAAATCTGGAATCTGGTCTTCATGCAGTACGACCAGAAAGCTGACGGTGAACTGATGTCCCTCCCTGCGCCCAGCGTCGACACCGGCATGGGGCTGGAGCGTCTGGCCAGCATCCTGCAAGGCACCGACAACAATTACGACACCGACGCCTTCCTCCCGATCATGGACCGGATCCAGGAACTTGCGGGTCAAACCGACGCTGAACGCGCCGAGAATCTCTACCGCTACCGCGCCATCGCCGACCACGCGCGGGCCTGCACCTTTTTGATCGGCGATGGCGTTCTGCCCGGCAACGAAAGTCGCAGCTATATCCTGCGTATGATCCTGCGTCGTGCGGCGCGCTTTGGCAAGCTGATCGGCTTCGAGGGCCCCTTCCTAGCCGGCGTGGCCGACAAGGTGATCGAAGAGATGGGCACGCACTACGCCGATCTCTTCGGCAAACGCGACTTCATCCTCCAGACGATCACGGCCGAAGAAGAGCGCTTCCAGCGCACGCTCAACACCGGCCTAGCGCTGTTGGACGACCTCATGGCGGAGCTGGAAGCGGACGGTAAGACTGAAATCCCCGGTGAGCAGGCCTTCTTCCTCTGGGATACCTACGGCTTCCCCATTGACCTGACGCGCGATGTGGTTGAAGAACGAGATTTCACGATTGATGAGGCCAGTTTTCAAGCGGCCATGGCCGCGCAAAAAGAGCGTAGCCGGGCGACCACGCAAGACAAGACCGCCATTGACGTTACGGTTTACGGCACGCTGCTGGCGTCGCTCAAAGAAACAGGCAAGCTGCCGCAAAGCGGCGTTGAACATTTCATCTATGAAAACGTGGCCGAAACGGCCGGCGAGGTCGTGGGCCTGCTGGTCGATGGCGAGATTGTTGAGCGGGCCGACGCCGGCAGCGAAGTCGAACTGGTCCTGCCGGCGACGCCCTTCTATGTTGAAAGCGGCGGTCAGATCTCTGACACGGGCGAGATTTACTACTTCCCTGAGGACGTGGAGGTACCCGTTTGGACGGTCGAGGTGACTGGCATGGCGCGTCCCCTACCCGGCTTGATCGTTCATCGCGGCACGGTGACGAGCGGCACGGTCGAGGTCGGCGACGCGGCCGAGGCCGTGATTGATACCGAACGGCGCTGGGACATCATGCGCAACCACACGGCCACCCACGTACTGCACGCGGCGCTGCGCGAGCGGTTGGGCGATCATGTGCATCAGGCCGGCTCGCTGGTCGCGCCCGAGCGCTTGCGCTTCGACTTTACCCATCCCATGGCGCTGAGCCAGGAAGATATTGACTACATCGAAACGCGCGCCCATCAAATCGTGCTGGCCAACTATGATGTCAACACGCGCGAGACGAGCTATGACCGCGCCGTCGAGGAAGGCGCCATGGCCCTCTTCGGTGAAAAGTACGGCGACACCGTACGCGTCGTCTCCTTTGGTGAAGAAGACGGCGTGAGTATGGAACTCTGCGGCGGCACACACGTTGATATGACGGCAGAGATCGGCGATTTCCGCGTGACGAACGAAGCCAGTTCGGCCGCAGGCGTGCGCCGCATCGAAGTCGTAACGGGCCGCAAGGCCGAAGCGCTGGTCGACGCACGCATGCACGCACTACAAGAGGCGGCAGAGTTGCTTCATGGCAAGCCGGACGAGATTGTCCAGGCCGTGAAGCAATTGAAGGCGCAGAACAGCGCCCTGCAGCAAGAACTGACCCAGCTGCGCCAGAAAATGGCCCAGCAAGAGAGCCAGTCGCTGCTCGATCAGGCCGTAGCGGTCGACGGTGTGGCGGTGCTGGCGACGCAGGTCGCGGCCGACGACGTCGAGACTATGCGCCAGATGACCGACTGGTTCCGCGACAAGCTAGGCAGTGCCGTCGTGGTCGTCGGCGCGGTGGTGAATGAGAAGCCGATGCTCGTAGCCGCGGTCACGGATGACGTCATCCAGCGGGGCATTAAAGCAGGCGATTTGGTCCGTGACACGGCCAAGTTAATCGGCGGCGGCGGCGGCGGAAGGCCGAATCTGGCTCAAGCCGGCGGCAAGGATGCTGAGAAGCTGCCCGGGGCGCTGGCCGGCGTCGTTGCCTGGGTGGAAGAGAAGCTTTCGTAAGCGAGTTTGTGCGGTTATGGTCGAGAAAATTCAGGTTTCCGAGACGGCCACGTTTGAAGCAGTGCGCCAACGCCTTGCCCTGGTCAATGCTGATCAGGTAGCGTTGGAGCTACCCGAAGGCTGGCTCGAGTTGGACAATGCCGCCCGCATGCGTCTTTTGCAACGCCAGGCGCAGATTCAGGGCATGGATGTGGCAATCATCAGCCGGTACGAACCCACTCGCCAGGCAGCCAAGGCGGTAGGTGTGCCGGTTTTTCGTCGTGCCGAAGACGCGGCCAATGGCAAATGGTCTATGGACCCGAACCTGCCGCCCGTTAACGTGGCAAACCCGGCTGCGACCCTCCCGGAGGCGCCGCCCTGGCGACGGGAAGACATCGTCACCCGGGCTGCACGTCCGACGCAGCACCGGGCGCGCCAGAGACGCATCGATGCGGAAGAGCGCTATCGCAAACCTACGCCGGCCTGGGTACGTCTGGGCGGCAATCTGGCCATGGGCGCGATCATCGCCGGCGCACTGCTCCTCTTTGCGCTCTACGTGCTGCCCGCAGCGACCATCACGGTTGTGCCCGGCCGCGATGCCGTCACCGTCAATTTGCCCCTAAGCGCCAATGCTGACCTGGCCGAATCCGACTTAGAAGCCAATGAACTGGCTGCACGTTTGGTGGAAACAACGCTCATTGAAACCGGAACGACGCAGACGACCGGTTCGCGCCAGAAAGCGACTGAAAACGCGGTCGGGGCCGTCACATTCACTAACTTGGGGACGGCGTCGGTTGCAATTCCACGCGGCACAATCGTTTCCACCAGTTCAGGCTCGCCGGTCAACTTCCGTACCACCCAGGATGCCGAGCTGGCCGGCGGCGTCGGTTCGCAGGTAAGCGTGCCAATCGAAGCCGAAGATCCGGGCATTCAAGCCAACGTACGCGCCAACACGATCAACACGGTAAGCGGCCCCTTGCGCTTCCGCGTGCGCGTCATCAATCCCCAGGGCACTGCAGGTGGCGGCGCGACCCTCACGGGCATCGTGACTGCGGAAGATCAGACGCGGCTGTTGGAAGAATTGAAGGCTCGCATTGACGCCCAAGCCCTGCCCGCGCTTCAGGCCGAAGTCACCGAGGGCGAATGGCTGGCGCCTGATTCGGTCCAGACCTACGTCATCGCCCAGGTCTTCGATCAATATGAAGATTCTGAAACTGATGAAGTGGGCCTGACTCTGCGCGTACTGGTCCAGGGTGTGGCCGTAGCGGAAGAAGAAATGCAGGAAGCAACGCTCAATGCGCTGGAGAATGCGATTCCCGAAGATGGGCGACTGATCGCTGACACCATCACCTTTCAGCGCAACCCTGGCGCCACGGCCACGGGTCGCACGGTTGATTTTGGCATCACGGCCGGCGGTGAATATGTCGTGCCGGTCGATCCCCAGGAAGTGCGCACATCCGTTACGGGCCTGACGCTGGCTGCTGCGCAGCAGATGCTGGCCGAGCGCTGGCGTCTGCGCGAAACGCCCGATATTTATCAGGATCCGGCCTGGTTGGGCACGCTGCCGCGCTTCCCGTCCCGTATTCAGGTGCGCCTGGAATATGCCGATGCCGTCGCCAACCAGTGAGCTGGGCAAGCTGCTGGCGCTCGACCTGGGCATGGCCCGGATTGGCGTCGCCGTTTGCGACCCGCTCGGTCTGGCCGCCCGACCGCTGGAGGTGATCGTGCGCCGCAGCCGGCGGGAAGACTTTGACCGTCTCGCGATGCTGGTCGAGAGGGAGCAAGTCAGTGCCATCGTCTGCGGGCTGCCGCTCAACATGGATGGCAGCGAAGGGCCTCAAGCTGCGACAACGCGCAAATGGGCCGAACGCCTGGGCCATGCATTGCGCACGCTGCTGGGTGCGCCCATACCGATTGTCTTCTGGGACGAGCGCCTGAGTTCTTACGCTGCCGATGAGATTTTGGCCGCCACCGACATGAAGGTCGGCCAGGATGCAGCGGCAGCCGCAGTGATCCTCCAGAGCTATCTCGACGCCCGGCGCGAGGATCGACTGATTGACTATGGCCGGATTGAACTGCCGGAAAAACCGCAATAGAACGCGGATCCGTCGGATTGAGCAGATCAGGGCGGATCATTGAAGCGAGGCGCTGCGGCCGGTCGCCCAATCCGCGTTCGATCGCAGTACGTGAATGATTCCGAGAATTTCCAGATGACGACCGATCGCAACGACAGTCCGATTTTTCAATCACAAAAGAGCCAGACGCATGCAAACTGGCGCGCTCAGTTCCAGGGTGACGCCTTGATGGCCAACCTGGTCCGCGTAGGCTTTTTGGTAATGGTCCTTTCGGTACTGGCAGGCGTCTGGGTGGTAGCCGGCGCACACCTCACCGAGCAATTCCGAGGTGCGCCCCAGCAGACGGCAGGCCTCATCAATCCCGATGCGGGTGAAGGGGCACTGACGCCTGACAACATCGAAGACCAGGTGCTCGCGTTCAACCTGCGCCTGCGCGAAAATGAGCTCTACATCCCTGCCGGCGAAAACCCCCGACCCCGGCCCTTTGTCGTAAATCTGGGCGAACCGGCGCGCTTCATCGCCGCCCGTCTCGAAAACGAAGGGTTCATCACCGACGCCGATCTCTTCAACCTCTATCTGCGTGTCACCGGCCTAGAACGACGGATTGAAGCCGGCAACTTCATGCTCGCTGACAACATGACCATGCCCGAGGTGGCCGAGGCGCTGC
This sequence comes from uncultured Chloroflexia bacterium, assembly GCA_963749845.1. Lineage (GTDB taxonomy): Bacteria > Chloroflexota > Anaerolineae > Caldilineales > Caldilineaceae > JAGRCP01. The sequence goes on from CAVVOJ010000001.1 coordinate 1,193,403, forward strand.
AGAGCGCACTCTTCGAGGAGGCGGTCGTCACGGTGCCTGAGGGCTTCCGGGCCGAGGAGATTGCCGAGCGGCTGGCCGAGGCCAATATCATCGAGCCGGATCGTTTCCTGCAGGCCGTGCGCAACCCGCGCAGCCTCAGCATCTATGAAGACTACGAATTCCTCCAGTCCCTGCCGGAAGGCGCGTCGCTGGAAGGCTTCCTCTTTCCCGATACCTATCGCTTCCCGGTCTTTGCCAGCACACCAGAAATCGTCATTGGCTCTTTTTTGGACAACTTCGAAGCCCGGGTAGGCAATGACACGCTTATCGGCGGCTCCAGCGGCCTGAGCGGTCGCGATCTGGTCAACCTGGCCTCGATTGTGGAGCGCGAGGCGGTTCAAGCCGACGAGCGGCCGTTGATCGCCAGCGTCTACGTCAACCGCCTCAACGGCACCTGCCTCCCCGATGTGGGCGGGCGCTATTTGCAGGCCGATCCCACGGTCCAATATCCGCGCGGGACGGTGGGCGACTGGTGGTGGAAGCCAACCAGCGTCGAGCAATACGCACAGGTGCAGAGTCCTTACAACACATATCTTTATGAGGGCCTGCCGCCGGGCCCCATTGCCAATCCAGGCTTGAGCGCGCTGGAATCGACCCGCAATCCCGAGCAGAGCGTTTATTGCTTCTTCCTGGGCACGGGCGAGGACGGTCGCCACGTCTTTGCGCAGACGCTGGCCGAGCATGAAGAGAATCTGCGCATCTACGGTTATCAGTAGATGCGCGAAGGTTGTCGCATGAACGAAGAGCAAAAAGCGCGCGTTGAAGGCTGGCGCCACAAGCGCCCAACCTTCAACGCTTATTGGCGCTTGTGGGTGGTTTTCGCCTTGCTGCTGTTGAGCGGCTGCCGCCCCACGCCCGAAGTCACAAAAATCGGCCTGATTGCACCCTTCGAAGGGCTCTACCGTGAATCAGGCTATGCCGCGTTGGCGACCATGCGCGGGGCGCTTGCCGATGCCGGCGCTGCGGAGCTGGCCGTCCTGCCGCTGGCGCTGGATGACGGCGACGATCCCCTCCAGGCCAGGCGCACGGCGCAGAAGCTACGTACCGATCCGACTGTTGCAGCCGTCATCGGCCCGCTGACGCCCTGGGCGGCGGCCGGCGCAGCCGATGAGTTGAATACGCCGGTGAACTGGATTGCTCCCTTTGCCATCACGCCTGACGCCGGCTTTGTCGATCCGGGTCTGCCGGAGCAGTGGGCGGATGCATGGGTAACGGCCACGGCAGAAGCGATCCAGCGACGCGGCCATGAGCGCCTTGTCGTGGCCGGCTGGACGCCGGGCTGGCCCACATACGCGGCGGCCGAATGGACGACTGTTGCCGGTATGTCCGTGGCCGTGAGCGACGATCCGGCCGCAGTAGGGCCAAGTGACGCCGTGCTCTGGCTCGGTTCCGCGGCCGACGGTGCGGCCTATCTCAATGAACTGCGGGAGGGCAACGAAAGTGCGTCCTTCTGGCTCGGTTCGCAGGCTGCCAACCCAGTCTTTAGCGCCCGCGCCAATCATCCGACAAATGTCTACTGGACGATCTGGACGATGGTCGAGTATAATCCCGAAATCGCTCCCAACTTCCCAGCCGCACCGGACGCACAACTGATTTATCTTGCCACGCGCCAGGCACTTCAGCCACTCATTCCCACACCAACATCGAACCCGGCGCAGTGGCAGCTACAGGTATTTGAGCTATTGGCCGATGGGGAGAGCGTACCGGCGCTGGTTGACTGAGGTAAAGCTATTATGCGCGTATTAATGCTTTCCTGGGAATACCCCCCCTATGTCGTCGGCGGCATGGGCAAACATGTCGCCGAACTGATTCCTGCGCTCATGGGGCGCGAAGCCAATGGCATGCCCCTAGAGATCGACGTCGTGACGGTCCGCCACGGCGAGACGCCCGCACTCGAGCAATCCGGCGATCATGTCACAATTCATCGGGTGATGACGCCGCCGCTCGATCCGATCGACCCCTTCAACAGCGTGGTCGACGGCAACCTGCCGCTCATCGACTACGCCACCAAACTGCTTGACGAGCAACCCTACGACATCATCCACGCCCACGACTGGCTCGTCGCCGAGGCGGGCATTGTGCTCAAGCTGCGCCACCGGGTGCCGCTGGTAACGACCATTCACGCCACCGAACGGGGGCGCTACCACGGCTACCTGCTCAACGAGACGAGCAGGCAGATCGATCACATGGAGTGGCGCGCCTGTTTCGAGTCGTGGGAAGTGATCGTATGCAGCCGCTACATGGCCCAGGAGGTAAATCACTTCTTTGGCACACCCATGGAAAAGATCGTCATCATCCCCAACGGCGTCAGCCTGAGTGAGATCGCCAAGACGACGCCCGAAGAGCAGCAAGCGGTCCGTCGCGAGTTTGCGGTCAATGGCGAGCGGCTGCTCTTCTTTGTCGGGCGCATGGTCCACGAGAAGGGGTTGCAGATCCTGCTAGAGGCCCTTCCGCTGATTTTGGAAGAACATCCGGAGACGCGCCTGCTGGTGGCGGGAAAGAACAGCCATACCATGCGTGACGTTGCGGCCCGTTTTGGCGTGGAAGAGCAGGTGCGTTTCCTTGGCTATGTCTCGGATGAGCGGCGCGATCAGATTTACCAGGCGGTCGACGCAGCCGTATTTCCCAGCATTTACGAGCCCTTTGGCATCGTCGCGCTCGAAGCCATGGCCAACAGCTGCAACGTCATTGCCAGCGACGTCAGCGGCTTGGGCGAAGTCGTCCATCATGAAATCAATGGCCTGACAGCCCTGCCCAACAATCCGCAAAGCCTGGCCTGGGCCGTCGATCGCCTCTTCTCCGACATGGCGGGCGCCGAGCGGCGCAAGGCGCGCGCGTTGCGTGAAGTGGAGACCATCTACAACTGGGAGCGGGTAGCCGACAAGACCATCGAGCTCTACGAACGGATCGCGGCGGCGCGCAAGCTGGTAAAGTGGTAGGCAACCGCCGCCGCAACATGACTCTCTGCTGCGGTTTTACTCCGCCGAACTGATGCGGTCGAGAATGATGGGCAGCGGCGCCGCGGGTGCCGCATCAAGCGTAAATGCATCGCGTACGCGGGCCGCCGCGACCGTGGCCGCGTCGTCGTCGGCTGCGTGTACAATAGCCAGCTCCTCGCCCGCCGCCACTGTCGCGCCTACCTTGTGGAGCAGCACAATGCCGACCCGGTGATCGATCAAATCGTCCTTCTTCTGTCGCCCTCCGCCCAACGCGACCGTGGTCAGGCCAAGCTCGCGGGCGTCAATGGCGTGGATGGAGCCGCTGATCGGTGCGTGCACAGCGCGTAATACAGGTGCAACGGGCAGTAGCGTGGGATCGTCAATCAGGGCGGGGTCTCCGCCTTGCGCAATGACAAAATCGCGAAACTTGGCTAGTGCAGCACGAGACTCAATTACGGCGTGAATTTGTTTGAACGCTGCCTCTTCGCCGAGCGCGCCATCGCCCCGATAGCCCAGCTGCAGCATTTCTGCTGAGACGGCCTCGACCAGTTCCTGAAAATCGGCCGGGCCCCCGCCGTGCAGGGTATCAATCGCCTCTCGAACTTCCAAGGCGTTGCCAATGGCGTTGCCCAGAGGCTGGTCCATCTGGGTGATGAGCGCTGTCATCCGGCGCCCGGCTCGCGTACCGATCTCCACCATGAGCTTGGCCAATTTACGGGCCTCTTCGAGCGTCTGCATGAACGCGCCGCGCCCGCACTTTACATCCAGTACGATGGCATCCGCGCCCGCAGCCAGCTTCTTGGACATAATGCTGGCGGCGATGAGCGGTAGGCTGGGCACGGTTCCAGTGACGTCGCGCAAGGCATAGAATTTTTTGTCAGCCGGCGCCAGATCCGTCGACTGCCCGGCAACGACCAGACCGATTTCACCCAATTGACGGCGAAACTGTACGTCGTCGATGTCAGCCGACCAGCCCCGGATGCTTTCCAGCTTATCGATGGTGCCGCCGCTGAAGCTGAGGCCGCGCCCGCTCATCTTGCCCACAGGCAGGCCGCACGCCGCCACGATCGGGCCCACAGCCAGGGTCGTCTTGTCGCCCACACCGCCGCTGGAATGCTTGTCGACAATGATCAACCCCGTCTCGAACGCGTCATGGTGGTCAAGCTGCCCACCGCTCTCGGCCATGGCCATGGTGAGCGCAGTGGTCTCCTCGCCGTCCATCCCCTGAAAATAGACCGCCATGGCAAAGGCTGCAGCCTGATAATCGGGAATCTCGCCACTGACAAAGCCATCCACGAATGCGCGGATCTCTGCCGCCGTCAGCTTTTCGCCATCCCGTTTTTTTACGATAAGATCTACTGCATTCATAGCCAGACATCACTTTCTGTTAAGCCGCGAGCGGGCCGGTTACTGGACTTTGAGTATAGCATGAGCGACGGTCGGAGAAAATCGTATAGGTCAGGATCATTAGTGCTATCAGCGTCCATGTTAACAATTTTTTGCCTGACAGACGAACCGATCTGCGCTATACTGGGCGCTATCTATCTGACAGATCGTTACATTACCTCAGGAGTCCGCCCATGGCCGAAGAGACCATTTTTAGCAAAATCATTCGCGAAGAGATCCCGGCCGACATTGTCTACCAGGACGATCTCGTCACGGCCTTTCGTGACATCAACCCCCAGGCGCCAACCCACGTACTGATCGTGCCAAACAAGGTGATCCCCACCGTGAATAACGTGACGGTCGCAGACGAGCAAGCCTTGGGACGCCTTTTCATCGTCGCCGCGAAGATCGCCGAGGAAGAAGGCATCGCCGAGGATGGCTATCGCCTGCTGGTCAACTGCAATCGGGACGGCGGCCAGGAGGTCTACCACTTGCATATGCACCTGCTGGGCGGCCGCAAGCTCGGCCCCATGCTGGCGCAGCGCGGCTAACACGAGACGAGGACAGACGCTATGCGAGCAGCAGGCAGCAGTTTGCCGCGCATCGACGCGGCGGAAAAAGTAAGCGGCACCGCGCTCTATGCCGGCGATATCGATCTTCCCGGTCAGGTCTGGCTGAAGACGGTCTTTGCCGGCGTACCCCACGCGCGGGTCAACGCGGTCGACGTAGGCCGGGCGCAGGCTGCGCCCAGCGTCATTGCAGTGCTGACGGCCGCCGATGTGCCGGTCAACGAATTTGGGCTGATCATGCCCGACCAACCCGTCATCTGCGGGCCGGGCAGCAGCGCGCAGGCTGCGGTGGTACGCTGGGAAGCCGATCGTGTCGCGCTGGTGGTGGCGGAGACGGCCCGCCAGGCAGAGGCTGCAGCCAAGCTGATCGAGGTCGATTACACGCCACTCCCCATCATCACCGACCCGCTAGAGGCGATGCAGCCAGATGCGCATATCTTTCACCCCAATCCTTTTGCCTTCATGTATGGCGAGCGCGACCTTCACTCCAACATCCTGCATTCGTTTCGCGTGCGCACGGGGGACGTCGACGCGGCCTTTGCCACGGCCGACGTCATCGTCGAGGCCGAATATCGTACCCACGCACAGGAGCACCTCTATTTGCAGCCGGAAGCCGGTCTAGCTCACGTTCTGCCCGATGGCCGCATCGAAGTGATCTGCGCCGGGCAGTGGATGCATGAAGAACGGGAACAGATCGCACACGCGCTGGGTCTGCCTGAGGAGCAGATCATCGTGCGTTTCCCGGCCATCGGTGGCGCGTTCGGCGGTCGGGAGGACATTTCGATTCAGATCTGTCTGGCCCTGGCCGCACAACGCACGGGCCGGCCGGTCAAGACGATCTGGAGCCGCGAGGAGAGCATTCGGGGCCACCACAAGCGCCATCCGTACATTATCCGCGCCAAATGGGCGGCAACGCACGACGGCAAGATCATCGCAGCACAAAATGAAGTCATCGCTGACGCTGGCGCCTATGCCTCAACAAGCACCAAGGTACTGGGCAATGCCACCCTCGCCTGCCTGGGCCCGTATAGCATTCCCAATGTCGCGGTTGAGGCCAAGACAGTCTACACGAGCAACTGCCCCAACGGCGCGTTCCGGGGCTTCGGCGGCCCCCAAGGCCACTTTGCCGCAGAGATGCAGGTCAACAAGCTGGCCGCGGCCCTGGAGATGGATCCGGTCGAGTTGCGCCGGCGCAACGTGCTGCGCGACGGCGACCTCCTCGCCACGCGCAGCCCCGTTCCGCCCGGCTGCACCGCCGCCGAAGTCCTCGAAGCCGCAGCGGCGCAATTGACAATTGTCAATCCTCAATCGTCAATCGTCAATCGGTCATCACCCATCCGCCCGTCTCTCGACGCCAGCCGCACGGCCGTCGCCCGGGGCACCGGCCTGGCCATCTGTCTCAAGAACGTGGGCTTCAGCCTTGGCTTTCCCGAGGCGTGCAGCGCCTGGGTGGAGCTTTACGGCGGCAGCGAGATCGAGCGGGCTGTCGTCGGTTGCGTGGGGGCAGAGGTGGGGCAGGGCGCGCATTCGCTCTTCCGCCAGATTGGGGCGGCCGTCTTGGAGATCGATCCAGCGCTGGTTGAGGTGCGCGCCGAGGATACCGAAACCGCAGGGTCCAGCGGCAGCGCCTCGGCCAGCCGCATGAGCTTCATGGCGGGCAACGCGATCAAAGGGGCGGCCGAGCGAGCATTGGCAGCATGGCAAGACGAAGAACGCCCGGCCCGGGCCGAATTCACCTTCCACCCGCGCGCAACGAGCATCTATGACGCGGAAACGGGCGAGTCCGATCCCAACATCACCTATGGCTACTGTGCGCAGGTGGCCGATGTCGAGGTTGACCTGGGCACCGGTCACGTGACGGTTAAAAAACTGATCAGCGTCAACGACGTGGGGTTGGCCGTCAATCCACAGCAGGTGGAAGGGCAGATCGAGGGCGCGGTGGCCCAGTCTCTGGGCTGGACGCTGATGGAGAACCTGGTGCAGGAGGATGGCAAGATCCGCAACCCCGCCATGAGCGGCTACCTCATTCCCGGCGTGCTCGACATGGCTGAGGAGATCGTGCCCATCATTCTGGAATATCCCGATCCCCAGGGTCCGCTGGGCGTGCGCGGTATGGCCGAGATGCCCTTCATTCCCACCGCGCCAGCCGTGGCCGCCGCCATTCACGATGCCACCGGCATCTGGATCGATGAACTGCCCTACACGCCCGAACGAGTCTGGCAGGAGTTGAAGCGTGGGGCCGAAAGTCAGAGACAAGCGCAAGCCCCATAAGCAAACAGTGCGGGACGCGAAGCGGAGAGCGCGGAATTACACATTCCGCGCTCTCCGCTTCGCGTCCCGCACTCATCTACCCTTCCGGGGAGTCCATGGGTGGGGCCGTAGCCACGTATTGGTCGGCCAGACGCGTGGCGTAATCGCCGACAATTTCCTGGACGCGTTCGTAGCTGTTTGAAGCGACGGTCATGCCCACGTGGTGCTTCTTGGGCATGCGCCAGACGATTTCCGGCGCATCGAACTGCGACGTATCGGGCCATTCATCCTTGGCCAGACAGACCATGAGCGCAGCGTAGTCCTGGCGGATCGGCGGCAGCACATAGGGTTCGCCGCGCAGATGGCAGACTTCGAGCTTTGCCCACTCGCGCCACGGATTGACGCCTGCCTCGGCTTCGATTAGCTTGTCGGTCCCCGCGCCGCCGACCCGGGCCGCAATCTCGAGGAAGTAGTACCGACCATCGGCATGGCTGCGGATGAACTCGGCGTGGGTCACCCCGCGCACCATGCCAAAGGCCTCGATGACCTGGCGATTGATCTGCTGCAGCGCCACATCTTCCTCGCCGCCGTAGGGTAGGGTAGAGGTGACAAAGACGCCGCCCCCCTGATAGACGCTCATCGGCGGCATGCCGTATTTGTGGCTGGTCGCAAAAACGATTTCTCGCTCGGAGATAATCGAGTCAACGTGATAGACATCGCCGGGCAGAAATTGCTCCAGGACGTAGAAGGATTGGCGATCGCCCAGATACTCAAGATTGGGCCAGAACTCCTCTGCGCTGTGCACTTTTTTGATACCCATAGATCCGGCCTCCGAGCGAGGCTTGAGCACCCAGGGCGGCGGCACGCGCTGCATGAAGTCGCGTACCTGATCGTAGTTGAGCACATGAATGAATTCCGGGACGTTAATGCCTTGATCACGCGCTTGCACGCGCATGGCGAGCTTGTCGCGGAAATAGCGCGCCGTTGTCGCCCCCATGCCGGGCGTGCGCATGTGTTCACGCAGGCCGGCCACCGTCTCTACATCGTAGTCGTCCAAAGCGATGATGCGATCGATCTGTCGGTCTCGGGCCAAGTAGCTGACAGCGTGGGTGATGTCGGGCTGGCGGCCCAGATTGACGCCGGGGAAAGCGAAAAATTCATCGATGGCGTCACGCGGCCACGGCTCATCTTGAAGGTCCTCCGTGGTGATCAGGATCGTGGAGGCGCCCAGCGCCTTGCACTCCTCGATAAATTCGCCGCCCTTGAAATAGCTCGCCAGGCATAGAAACTGTTCGGTCATCATTGCACTCCGCTGCTGATGGCATGAGGGTCGCTGTATGAGACAGCGCCAGCCCGGATTGATGCCGGACTGGCGCTCTGTACAACTTATGCATGGAAGCCGGTGCTAGATATCACGGCCTCGGGTCAGCTTCGCCTGCAAGGCATCCAGTTCGGACCACTTGCCAGCGGCCGCCAGCGCCGCCTGCTCGGGCCATGTGGTGGGATCCCCATAGGCTCCGGTCATCCCGGCATCGGCCAGAATGCGCTTTAGGTCCGTCTGGGACGAATTCGCCAGTTCGGTGAATGTGTGAATGCCGGCAGCATTGAGCACACCCGCAGTCTTGGCGCCAACCCCTTCGATCTTGGTCAGATCATCCGGTTTGGCGGCCGGGGCGGGAGGCGGTGTTGCGGCTGCCACCGTAGCTGTCGTCGCAGCGGCTGCCTTCTTCGTCGGAGCGGGCGCGACTTGTTTCGCAGGAGTCTTTGCCGGAGCAGGTGCGGGATCCGGCTTCTTCATCCGCGAGATCAGCCACCAAAGAAGCCCAAACAGTGCCAGGGCAAGGAGCGTCCAGACCCACCAGGGCCAGCCACCCTCTCCAGATTCCGGGGTAGCAGCGGCTGCCGGCACAGGAGTGGCTTCTTCCTCCACGACAGCAGCGACCTCCGCCTCAGCGGTCGCCTCTTCTTCTACCACAGCAGTCGCTTCTTCCTCCACTGCAGCGGCGGCCTCTCCCTCAGCGGTCGCTTCTTCTTCTACCACAGCAGTCGCTTCTTCCTCCACTGCAGCGGCGGCTTCCCCCTCAGCGGTAGCGACCTCCTCCTCGGCGGCAGCTTCTTCTTCTACAACAGCAGTCGCTTCTTCCTCTGCATCAGCTGCAACTTCCTCCTCAGCCGTAGTTTCCTCTTCAGGAGCAGCCTCTTCGTCAGTAGCAGCTGCAATACTCGCCGGCACCAAGACGCTGTTAATGATATGGACAACGCCGTTATCAGTCAGGACATCGGCTGTGGCGATCTCGTCGCCATTCACGCTGACCACGCCATCGTTCACCGTGAATACGAGCGGGGTGCCTTCGACCGTTGTCGCTTCCATGCCGTCGGTGATATCCTCGGCCAAAATCTGGCCCTCCACGACATGATAGCCCAACACTGACGTCAGGGCGCCCTCAGGATCTGCCAACAACGCATCCAGCGTACCGGCATCCAGACCAGCAAACGCCTCATCGGTGGGGGCAAAAACCGTAAACGGACCCTCGCCCGCCAATACGGTATCCAAACCTGCCGCCTGCAACGCTGCCAGCAGCGTAGCGAAGTCGGCATTTTCGGCAACAAGATCAGAGATTGTGCCGGCATCTTGCGCAACGGGTGCGGCCGCAATCGGATTTGCCAGCACTGCAACGAGCAGCAGTGCGAGCAGAGCACTCGCAAATCGAGCAGCGATTTTCATAGAACAGTTCCTTTCCCTGCAGTGAAATAGACGATGGTGGTACATGCCCAAGTGGGTAAATGCCCGCGCCAACCCAAATGGAGTCGACGGCCCTCATACGGCCAGCGTCGCGTTGAAGCGTGCAAACGTTGAGGTAAAGAGCGAAGTCTACGCTGGACAGTATACTCTGCTGACTCGTGCGCGGTCAACAGTGGATCTTGTCAAAGCAGGAATTTTCGACGCCCAGTCACTGCTCAATTCTACCGGCTTACCCCACGGCGTCCGGCACGACCGCTGTCCCATACGCGGCCGTCTGCATAACGTTGGCCAGCGTTGCATAGACGAGCGTCCACGCCTCGCGCACTTCTGGCGTAAAGGCGTAGCCGAGTCCCTTCTCGAGCGTCCAGAGCAAGGCTGCGCCGACGGCCACATAATGAGCGGGCTCCACGCCATAGATGGCATGCCGTTTGCCCAGGGCCTGGATTGCCGGCACGATTTCCTCCAGCTTGTCGAGATTGGCCACAGCAACGCCGATCATCTGCATGAGCTTCTGGCCTTGCTCATCCATATTGTGTTTGAAGAGTGGACGAACCTCCGGCGCGATCTCAAACAGACGGTCATAGAAGAGCGCAGCAGCTTGCGGCGCGATCGGTTCTATCAGACCAAAAGTCTGGCGAACTACTTCAATCTGCTCTGTGCTTACAGTCATGATTCTTCTCCTATGGTGGGTCTACAAACGACAATATAATCGGCCGATTAGCTTGCGATCTCGCGCAGAGTCGCTCGGGACTTCTGTACGGCAGACGACTGCGGCGATGCGCCTTGCGTACGCGACAGCAGCACGCGCCGTGCAATATTTGGTTGAAAGAGCGTTATCGGCGGCTGCAACATGTTCTGCACCTGCACAAACGCCGCTGCGACCTCACCGTCAGTCGTCATGGCGTCAAGCACCCGGTCAAAGTAGTGCTGCACCAGCCGCGTGACCGGGTCTACCTTGCACGTCTGTCCAACGGCGGGCCAACGCAAATCCTGCCCGGTCGCCATCTGCCACGGTCCGGCGATGACTTTGGCGAGTTCCGGCTGAAATCGAGCCATGAGGCCTGCGGTCGGATCCAGGGCATTGGCGCCTGCCTGGCGTGCCAAGCAGCCGTCCAATGCCAATGCACCCAGGGCAGCGACGGTCATGCCCTGGCCGTAGACCGGGTTAAAGGCGTAGACCGCGTCGCCGATGACGGCGACGCCGTCCGGATAGTGGGATAGCCCCTCATACTTACGCAGGCGATTGGCGACGTTGCGAAAGGCGTAGGGCGCGCTCACGGGTTTGGCTTCGGCCAGGATGGCGTCAATATCTGGCATCGGCAACGTGCGGGCGAACGCACGGAATGCCGCGGCTTCAGTGGGCGGATAGTCGCCATTAAAGCCGATCAATGTCACCTGCCAACGATCGCCTTCCAGGGGCACAACAATGCCACCCCGCGAATGATCAGGCGCCTTGGGCATGCTGTAGAAGACGGTCCATCCGAGCTCGGCGGCAAGTTCGGCAGGCAACTCAATGATCTGCGTGGTATAGCCTGTTTTGGCGTCAATCACCGTTTCTTCCGGCGCAGTATATCCCAGGTCGTTCAGCCATTTCGGCATCTTTGACCCACGGCCGCTGGCGTCTACGACGAGATCAGCGCGCAGGGGCTGTGCTGCCGCAGGTCCTTGGTCTAGATGCTGTAGGTGCACGCCGGTGACGCAACCGCCGGCCGAATCGGTCATGAGCTCGGTGACGCTGCACCGGTCAAGCCCGTGAATCTGAGGCATGCGGCGCAACCGGCTGGCGATGGTGTATTCCAGCAACGGTCGGCTGCAGGCGGTTACGTTCAGTGGCGTGACAAAGGGTTGGACCGGTGCATCACCGATGACCAAACGCATGCCGCTGCCGGCGTTGACCGGTCGGGCGCCACCGGCATGGAGTTCCTCCGTCAGTCCCGGAAAGAGTTCCTCCATGATTTGCAACCCCCGTGCCAGCAGGCCATGGGGGTGACGCGCATGCGGAGCGCCCTTGCGAAAAGCCGGCGCCCCGGGCAGACGATCGCGCTCGATGATAGTGACACGGGCGGCGTGGTTGGTGAGAACCCGGGCGGTCAAGAGGCCGGCGATGCTGCCGCCAATCACGATCGCGTGATCGAGCTGAGGCCTTGAGGACGACGAGGGCGCTGCGGGTTGGTTCGGGCGGAGTTTGTTGAATACGTTCACGATTGTTCTCCTTCATGTCGTGCAATTTGAGCAGGTATCTCGATCGGTTCATGCCATTGTGACATCGAATGAGGGGAGCCGATGCCTCACAAAAGCGCAGCTATGCATCACGCGCACGGCCCCGCTTAGGTGCAAGCGGGGCCGTGGTGGCGTACTTCCTATGCTTGGAGGGCGGCTTGGACAAGAATGACCAGTCCGTTGGTGCAGCCCTCCAAAATGTCGTGTGCGTCCCCCTGATGAAGCGGAGGAAATCGAATGTGCTACTGTGCCGGCGGCGTATCGACCACAACCGACCAGTCTACCTGACAGGCGCCATACTTGATCACGGCGGGCAGCTGTCCGTCGTACGAACTACAGCGACTGATGGGCTCGCCTCAATGATTCTTTTGCTAACACGGATTCTAGGCAGCCGCGTCCGGATTCAGAACCGCCTCAATCTCGGCCAGATCTTCGCTGCTCAGATGCCAATCTGCCGCCTTGACGTTGCTTTCGACATGGGCAAGCTTGGTGGCGCCGGAGATGACGGAGCAGGCCTGCGGCTGCGCCATGAGCCAGGCTTGGGCTAGTTCATTCAGCCCGCGGCCTCGTTCGCCTGCCCAGTCGGTAAGCGCTTCGATTTTGTCGAAATTCTCGGCCGTCATGTACTGCCGGACGTAGTCGCTGGACTCGCCGCGCGAGCCGGGAGGCGGGGCTTTACCTCGCTTGTACTTGCCCGTGAAGAAGCCGCCGGCCAGCGGAAAGTAGGGGATGAAGCCCACACCGTGGGCCCGGCAGTAGGGCAGCATGTCCCGCTCCACCTGCCCTTCCAGCACGTGATACTCGGACTGAATCGCGACAATCGGCGCCCAGCTGCGCAGTTCGGAGAGAAGGTTGGCCTTGACCAGCTGCCAGGCGGCAAAGCCCAAGACGCCGAGGTAGCGAATCTTGCCCATACACAGTAGTACTTCAGCTTGAATGCTGGGCTCCTTCTATCTCATCCAAGCAGCTCAAAACCGAAGCCGCCAGCGCCCACATCTCACGGTCGCTTCCCTGCGCTTGCGCGGCGTCAACCTCCTGCGGCGGCCACTGCGCCAACATCGCATCCACTTCGTCATGAACCAGGGCGCGCATGAAGGCCGACCGGCCATACTCTAGGCTCTCACGCACAAATCCACGTATCTCAGCCGCCATCGCTACAAGCTGCGGTAAAGGACCGCCATCCGTAGGTGATTGATCAATCAGCCAGACGTAGGCCAAGGATGACAGCGACCAGTAGACGTCGAAATACTCGCGAATCTCCAGCGCGTCACGCAGGATCTCCACAAGCCAGGGCCTCGCCTGGACCGGCGACGAGCGTTCTTTATCGATTAGGAAACGGATGACATGAAGGTGGGGAATGTAGTTGACAGCGCCGACCTCCGTGAAGATGTCGATGCTGCGTCCGATCTTCTCCAGTGCTTCAGCCTGCTGGCCGGCCATGGCATCGGCAATGGCCAGCCAGCGTAAGGTATAGCCATCGCCTTGACGCAGCTGCTGCGCCGCAAAGAGCGCCCTTGCCTCCTCGAAATGGCGTCGGCCATCTTCAACCTCTCCGGTCGTAAGCCGATAGCTACCAATGGCGGCAAGGCAGAGGGCCGACTCAAGCTGAACGCCCAAGGCGCGGTAGAACGTGAGCGCTTGATTGGTCAGCGTCTCGGCGTGTGACAAATTGTTGTCTGCCAATAGGTTGATTGTGGCGAGATTGCGCAGTGCATCGGCTTTGCCCTTTTTGTTGCCCACCTCGTCAGCCAAGGCTGCCGCGCGCTCCCCATGCTCGCGTGCGGCAGAAAACTCGCCCTTAAATATGGACGAATCGCACAAGCGATTGTGCAGGAAGACCAGCTCGCGCACGTGCCCATGGCGCTCGAAAATCTCGACGCTCTTTGTCAGCTCTGCACGCGCCTCGATGAAGTGGTTGGACCAGGAAAGAGCATGGCCCAGCCCGCCCAGCCCCAGCGCCGTCCACCAGGAGTCGCCGCACGCTTCCCAGCGCGCGACGCTCTCACGGAAGCAGGCCAGCGCGCGTTCATTCTGACGCCGTTCGAGACAGTAGCCGCGCTGATAGGCAATGAACGCCAGCTGGACCTGTTGCGTTTGCGCATCCAGCACCGGGTGCTCACAGTGTGCAACTGCTTCGTCCAGCAGTTCGAGCGCGACATCCGGCTTACCCGCCTGGCGCAAGAACGCGGCCTGCCAGGCCAGTGCGCGGACGTAGGTCATCCGTGCGTGGGCAGATTCTCGGGGATCGATGGCCTCGGCCAGGCGCTGAAACGCCTGCCGGCCTTCACTTAAGCGCACGCGCCATTCGTAGTAGAAGCCCAGCGTATCCATGGCTGGGTACAGACGCGCGCCCTCCCCGCGGGCGATGGCCGTACGCCAGGCCAGTCGGACATTGTCGATGTCATCATCCAGCTCAGCCAGCGCTCCCGCCTGGTCTTTCCCTTGCAGCCGTTCCAAAGTTGCGCTCAAACGCTCAATGAAGTAGTTGCCGTGGCGAACCGACGCGCGGGTGGCTTCAGTGGCATCCTCGGCCAGCTTGTCGGTGCCATACTGACGCAACAACTCGTGCAGCCAGTAGCGGTTACGCGTGCGGTCGTAGTGAAGGAGCGACTTGTAAATCAGATGGCCTAGATGGCGCAACGTGGCCTCGGTGACATCGGCGGCCGCCTGACGGGTGAAGCCGCCGCGAAAGACGCTGAGCTGGCGGAAGACCGACTGCTCGATCGGATCCAGGTGTTGCCAAGAGGCGTCAAAGACGGCGCGCATGCTGCGATGGCGCGGCGGCAGATCACGAAAATCGCTGGCCAGGAAGTCAAGGTTCTGCTGCACCTCAGTGGCGATCTCGGCCAGCGACATCATCCCCACCCAGCCGGCAGAGAGCTCGATGCCCAGCGGCATACCGTTGGCGAGCCGGCAGATGTGCGCCACGTGGGGCACATCCTCGGAGGTAAGCGCAAAGGTCGGCGCCGCGCGCTGGGCGCTCTGGCTGAAGAGGCGGATGGCCGGATGCGCCATGACCACGTCCGGGTCCGGATCCAACAGGTCGAGCGCGTCCAGCCCGTCGATGGGATAGGCCTGCTCGCCCTGCAGGTGCAGGCGTTCGCGCGAGGTGGCCAACACGGTTACGCCGGGAGCGGCCTGGACGATTTCCACCAGGAGGCCGATGCCGTCCAGTAAGTGTTCGCAGTTGTCGACGATGAGTAGGACCTGTCGCGGAGCAAGATAGTCCAGAAGCTGTTGCGTCACATCTCGTGTGCCGTCAACGAGCATGGTGAGGGCATCAGCGATCACCGACCCAATCTGATTGACGTCTGTCAGCGCTGCTAGCGAAACAAAGACGATGCCGTCGGCAAATGAAACGCTGCCGCCGTCGGCGAGGCGCTCCGCCACGGCCACGGCCAGACGCGTCTTGCCCATGCCGCCCGGCCCCAGGATGCTGATGAGTCGGCATGCGGGATCTTCCACATAGTCAAGCAGAGCCGTGACCTCTGCTTCGCGGCCGAGAAATGGCGTCGTCGACCGGGGCAAGGTGACGATCCGTGGCTGTGTGTCTGATGGCGCGTCGATTGATTCAGGCACAGAAGGACGCAGAGTGAGGGGCAGATCCGAAGGCTGCAAGCCGGGCGGCACAAGTGTTGAATCGGGATCGTGGCGCGCAAAGGCGACGAACTCTGCTACCTGCTCAGCCGGAACCTGCAGCGCCGCGGCCATGAGCGCAGCCAACTGCTTAGACGGCCGCCGGTCACCCTGCTCAATCTTGCGGATCGTAACGACCGAGCAGCTTGACCGTTCGGCCAACGCTTGTTGGGTCAGATCCAGCCGGCGGCGGCGAGCTTTCAACCACGCGCCAAAGGTCTCTACTGCCACACGGGCCTCCAAAGGACACGTTTCGTAGGGTTGCGCGCCATTGTATCACTTTTTGTATCAGCCGTTGATCTCGTTTTTTCGCAGCGCAGGGCATATAGTCAATCTGCGCAGGCAGGGCATGGCCAGTAGGCTGCGCGGAACGCTACAAGGGGCGCAACGAACGCTGGTAGGTCGAAAAGCTTCGGCGCGGCAAATCGCGCAATGCCACCAATTGAAGGGAGGAAAGGCATGACTCAGCCGACCAACACCGCGCAAGCGGCTGGTCAACGAAGCCAGCTCTTTGCGGTACGACTCTGGCACGTATCCGCGAATGAGTTTGAGCTGCAGGGCAAGGTACAGCATGTGCTAAGCGGAAAAACGCACCATTTTCAGAGCTGGCAGGCGCTGCAGGACTTTCTGATTGTACAGATGGACTGTGCAGAACCCTGGCCAACGTAAGCATTGCGTTAGGCAGATGGTAGGCAACCGACAGATCGTTTGTGTCACCTTGATTCTATTCGCTGACAGGAAGCTCCACGGGTGTGACAAGGCTTGCCATCTCAACAGACGCAAAGATATCCCCGAGATCTCCAATCCGCAAAACGTGAACATTCACATTCATGAAAGGAGCCCAAGACCATGTTGGTCAACCGTCGAGTTTGGATCGCAAAACCTGGTAGAGCCGGCGAATTGCTTGGTCTTATCGAGGCCATGTTCAACCATGAAGCTTGGCCCGATACGGTCCGCATGTACCGCAATTACATCGCACCCTTTGACCACGTTGCGGTTGAGATCGTATGTGAGAGTTTGGCATTCTGGGAGGAGAAGTGGAATCAGTGGACGGCTGCGGCCTTTCCAGTAGTGGAAGCGGCGACGTGGCCTACGCTGGTTGAGGCCGGCGGCACGAACGAGTTCTGGTCGATAGCCGATGAGCGGATCTCAGAGACGACCGCTGGCAGTACAAACACCAGAAACAAGCTGGTCAACCGCCGCGTATGGATTGCCAAACCGGGCAACGCCGGCAAGGTCACCGACTTCATCAGCAGTTGGTTCGATGAGTACACCTGGCCAGGTGCAGTCCGAGTCTACCGCAATCATCTGGCTCCATTTGATCATGTCGCGCTTGAGGTTGAGTGCGCGAGTTTGGCCGCCTATGAGGAACACTGGGGACGCTGGACGACCAGCCATGCCGAAGGAGTCAAATTAATTGAGTCAGGTGGCACCAACGAGATCTGGACGGTCGAGAAGGTCTGGGCTGCCGAATAGGACATGGAGGTGAAATGTGTCATCGATAGTCGGCGTGTGGGAACTGATTTCAGACACGCATGAGGGCCTAATGATCGACACCGGGAAACATCACATGTTCTTGATCACCGAGAAGGAGCGGCCACCCTTTGCGAACGCCAACGCGCCGACCGAGGCCGAAGAGTTGGCTGCCTTTCGCTCGGCCGGCGCCGGCGCCGGACTGCTTACACTTTCGGGCACTACGGCGACCTACGAGGCGAAACTGGGCCTGATCCCAAACGGTCTCGGCCAGACGTACAGCGGCGAGTTTATCGTCGACGGGGATCGGCTGGTCGAAAATCTGCCGTCGGGCGTCACGCACGAGTGGCGCAGGGTCGGCTAACACGTTCAACCACAGATTATTCAACGAGGGAGAGAAAAATGATCACCGTCACCCATGCGTTTACATGTCCGATTGGCGAACACAAGAAGGCACAGGCTGTCACCAAAGAACACAAGGCGCTATTTGATCCCTCACCTGCTTGTCGGATCTACGAAAGTGTGGGAGGCAAAGCAAACCGATTTTTCATTGAGGACGATTTCGAAAGCTTGGGCGACTACGAAGCCAAATGGGCGGAACGAACGGCAACGCCGGAATTCCAGACATGGATCAAGAAGTGGTTCGAAGTCGCCATCGACGGCAGCTTTGAGGTCAACTTCCGCCGTGTCATTGAGTAGAAGCTGTCGGTACGGCCAGTTGCGGAACGCATCCACATAGCCCACGTTCCCCTCGATACCACGAAACGTCTACGAAACGCTGCCAATCGTACACTCTGTGGGCCGAGTCCACAATCAGGCACATCAGACCAGAACCGTATCAAGCAAAGGAGAAACTCAGTTCATGTCTTACGAACAGGAAGTCGCAACTCACTACACGGCGGACCATCTGCTCGAATCCATCGAGGCTGCCGTCGCCAGCATCGGCAAAACGACTGACGATGTCACCATTGACGACCTTGCCCCCACCGATGAATTTCATGTTGGGAGCAGACCGGCCACACAACACCTGCTCAACCAGCTCAATTTTTCGGCAGAGGATCAAATTCTCGATGTCGGCTGTGGCCTAGGCGGCGCGGCACGCTATATGGCGGCCGAATATGGCTGCCATGTCACGGGCATTGATCTCACACAATCCTTCATCGATGTGGGCATCCAACTGAATTCCTGGGTGGGTATGAATGGTGGCGTTACGCTAGAACAGGCCAGTGCGCTGGCCATGCCCTTTGACGACAATGCGTTTGATGGCGCCACCATGTTGCACGTGGGCATGAACATCGAAGATAAGTCCGCGCTCTTCCATGAAATTTACCGCGTGCTGCGCCCGGGCGCGTCCTTCGGCGTTTACGACATCATGCAAATCAAGGCGGGCGACTTAACCTACCCGGTTCCCTGGGCGACCGAGAGCACTATCAGCAAGGTTGCGTCACCTGAGGCCTATGAAGAGGCGATTCATCAGGCTGGGTTCCAGATTGACGCCAAAACGGTCCGCCTTGACTATGCACTGGAGTTCTTCGAGCAGATTCGTGCCAAGACAGCAGCCAATGGCGGGCCACCGCCGTTCGGGCTTCATCTCTTAATGCAAGACAGCACGCCGATCAAAGTCAAGAACATGATCGACAACTTTACAGACGGGTTGATCGCGCCGGTTGAGATCATTGTGCGCAAATAATATCTTCCAAGCACATATGCACGATCTGTGGACTGCGCTGCGCCCGTTTTCCATGGGCGGCGTCTACGTCAACTTTCTGAGCGCGGATGACGGCGAAGATCGCGTACGGGCCGCCTATGGTGCAGAGAAGTACGAACGCCTGGTCGAACTGAAAAAACGCTACGATCCGCAGAACCTCTTCAAGATGAACAAGAACATCCGTCCGGAGTAGAGGTTCGCATGAAATTTGGCATCGTAGCCTTATCACGCGCGAGATTTTGAGGGGAAGGGCACATTTGCCCATCATTCGCCTCTTGATCAGAGTCAATTGTGCAGGATTCATCACAGAAAGGAATCAATCATCATGCCTAAGTACGTCATCGAACGCGAGATCCCCGGTATCGGCAATGCATCACCTCAGGAAGCCGTGGGGATTGCCCAGAAGTCTTGTGATGTGTTGCGCGATCTGGGGCCCGAAATTCAGTGGATCCAGAGCTACGTGGTCCAGGACAAGACCTACTGCGTCTACATTGCACCCAACGAAGCGATGGTGAAGCAGCATGCGGCGCAGTCCGGCTTCCCGGCCGACAAGATCAACGAGGTCAAGACCATTATCGACCCGGTCACGTCGGAGGGATAGGCGGTCGCACAGGCGAATCACTGCCCGGCAGAGGTCAGAGCGCTTTCAATCACCGGAGATCTCTTGCCCTCTGCCGGGGAGCCACCCGCACGGCTGCGGTTGTACATCTGTCGTCTTCTCCCTGTTTGTTGCCCTGCAATGCCATAAATATAGTAAGATAGGTCGTGGTAGCAACCTTCGGTCGATTTCCGCAGGGATTCACCATATCATTTTAGAAAAAGGAGATGATCGATGGCTGGAATCGAAGGCGACGTTTGGCGACAGGAACGAGATCGATCCAAAGACCCACAGCGTGAGCCGGGCCCAATCGAGCTGAATCGTTATGTAGTCAATGCCGGCGCGTACTCAGGCATTCCTACATTCATGAACTGGCCCATTTGTCTGACGCCTGAAGATCTCAGCGCGGGCAATGTAGATGTCGCTGTGATCGGTGCGCCAATCGACATGTCGGTCGGCCAACGCGGAACGGCTTGGGGACCGCGTGCGCTTAGAACGGCAGACCGCTATGTGCCTGGCGGACCGGCTGCTCAGCAATACATGACCCACACACACGTCATGCTCAAGCCGTATGAAACACTTGTCTGCGTTGACTATGGCGACGCCGGCGTCGATCCATTGGATGTCGAAAACTCACATGATGAGGTGCGAAAACGGGTCCGAGAAATTGCCGAGGCGGACGCGTTTCCAGTCATTCTCGGCGGCGATCATTCGCTCATGCGTGCCGACGGGATGGCGCTGGCTGACGTCTACGGGAAAAATCAGATCGGCATCGTTCACTTTGACGCCCATTTTGATGCAAGTTCGAACACGCTAGGGCATGAGATCTCCCACGGCACGCCCGTACGAAGACTGATTGAAGATGGGTTTGTTGCGGGCAAGAACTTTATCCAGGTCGGATTGCGCGGCTATGGTCCCAGTGAAGAGGACATGAACTGGATGCGCGCCCAGGGCATTCGATCCCACTATATGGCCGAGGTAGAACAAGACGGCTTTCAGGCCGTGATGGCGCGTGCGATTGCCGAAGCGTTAGATGGACCCGAACACCTCTTTATTTCCTTTGACATTGATTCATTAGACCCGGCCTATGCTCCAGGAACCGGCACGCCGGAGCCAGGCGGCTTCACCACCCGCGAGATCTTCCCCATGATCCGCCGCTTGTGTGCAGAATGCAATGTCATCGGGATGGAGCTGGTAGAGGTTGCCCCTGTCCATGACCCCGGCTATACCACCGCACTCAACGGCCTGCGCATCATTCAGGAAGCCATCACCGGCTTGGCCATGCGCAAGCTGGGCATGACCGAGCCGCACTATCTCGATCCGCGCACCTCGGGCCAAGACCCGGTCGAGGGGCAAAACACGGATTAGCCATACTCTATCTGCAGGAGTAAGAGCGTGGATCAAATCCCAACCGCCACCCTGTTGGCCAGCTACACCCATCAAGATCAGCAAGAGCAACAGGCGCTTGACGTCCTGGCCGAGCAGCTTGCCGCCCGGCTGAACCAGCCGGTGATCGCCTGCTCGCTGGATGCCCCCGGCAATCCGCTATTGAGCGGCATCGGCGCGGCCTTGCAGCGAGGTGCAGTCAGAATCGTCACGCTGCCCCTCTTTCTCAGTCCGGCCGAGTATCGAGACAATGCCGTTGCCAAGGCCATCGCCCTAGCCAGCCGGCGCTGGCCTTTTGTCCACTTCCACCTCAGCCCGCCGCCGGATTGGTTGGAATGGGTGCAGCTCTGCCAAGATTTGCTTGACTCAACCACGAATGAAGCCGCCATCATTCTGGCCGGACGGGGTGGGGCCGATCCTGATCTCAACAGCGATGTGGCCAAACTGGCGCGTCTCCTCTACGAAGCCGGCGATTTCAGCTCGGTCGACGCGGCCTTTATCAGCCAAACCACTCCGACCATCTCCGATCAAATAGCTCGCTACACAAGCTTAGGCGCCAAAAGAATCATCGTTGTCCCCCACATCCTGTTTGAAGGCAACGCTCACCAACAATTGCGTGCGCAAATTACAGGAACGCAATCGAACATCGCAGATCCAAAATCCAACGTTGTCCCCTGCCTGTCCACCTCTGACACCCTAATCGACCTATTACAGACCCACCACGCCGCCGCGCTGGCAGACCGCACGCTGCTGCCCATCAGCTGGGAAGAGATCGAGCGCCAGCTTGCCGCCGAGCTGAACGCCCACGACCGGGCGCGTCCAGGTCAACCTGCACCCGATGAAGATGATTTCCAGCAGCTGACGGCCAAGATCGATGCCATCTTGCCGCCCCGCTATCAGGGTTGCACCGATGAAGTCAGCGCCGCGCCCATGGCGGCCGCAGAGCTGGTCTTTGACGAAGCGGGTGACGTTGCCTGGAACCAGATCTTCGGCGTCGACGATCCCGACAACCCTTTTTGCGAGCTGGCGCTGGCTGGCGGACCGTCACACCGCTGCAAGCTGCTGGAGCCGCCGCTGGCCACCGACTGCCTGGCCGCGCCGGGCAAGCAGGCAGCGGTCGTTGCCGAAATCGAACGAGGCATCCAGATGATCACCGGGCTGCCGGTGATTGAAAGCCGCTCACCGGGTTGGGTCGGCGTTCAGTGCGATAGTGAGGAGATGGCCATCTGGCTGGTGCGGGCCATCATTGTGGAAAATGTCATGGTGCGGCGTGAAGGAAACGTAATCTATCTCCCGGCCGGACCCGACTTCACCCTCAAAGACCAGATAAAGAGCATCGTCACCGTCACCGCCAAGACCTGGCACTATTGGATCGAACACATCACTCGTGTTGCCCTGACGGCAGCCGCTGCAGGGCAACAACCGATACGACGCCACGCGTCAGCAACGTGCTAAACATGGCGGGCAGGGTGTCGCCTGCGCCGCGCAGCGCACCGTTCGCCACCATGGCGATGGCCGCCATGGGCAGCATCATGGTATTGATGCGCACATAAGTGGTGCCTGCTGCCATGACGGTGGGATGGGCGCTGGGGTCAAAGAGGCTGATGATGCGCGGCGCAGGCAAAATGATGGGCCTGCCAGGCGCCGAGCGCGGCCCCTGCATCACGGAAACGGCCCCGCTTGCGCGCAAGCGGGGCCGCATTTTAGCCGGATTGTCTGGCCGTTCGCCTACCGCAAGGCAGGCAGTGCGCGTTTTCTATTGCGCCGGCGGCGTCTCCACCACCTCTGACCAATCTACCTGGCAGATGCCATACTTAAGCACCGCGGCCAGCGTCTGATAGTAGTCGCCGCAGCGACTGATGGGCTCGTCCGCTTCGTCGAAGCCGCCCGCTTCCGTGCACTGCTTGTCACCGCCCTGGTTGACCGAGACGATGATGTCCAGTCCGTCCGGCATATCCTGGAAGATGCCATCGGATGTTGCGCAGGCGTAGGGGCGTTGGCCCGCGCCGTAGCCGCCGGCTAGTTGGACATCGGCAGCATACGCGTCCGGCGTGAAGCCAATGAAATGCAACTGATAGGCGCCTTCTTCATCCTTAAGCGCCTGCCAGCGGTAGACGTCACCATTCACGGTGACGAGGATCTGATTGAGGCTCAGCGCCCCGTCCAAAGTCGCCCACGGCGAGATTGCCGCCAGAGAGGTAGGCGCTGGCGAAAGACTCATATAGCGAAAACTCGCCACTGCTGTAGACATAGATCTCCACGATGCCGGTGCCGCCGCGGGCCACGAGCAGATCGGCCGCAAGCGCACTGCCGACAACATCGCCCACCGTGAAAGTATCGCCTGCGGTCACGTTGGCGTCAACGGTCAGCTTCAGCGTCCCATCTATGTCATAGATGTCAATGTCGCCGCTGCCTGCCCGGGCAACGAAGAGATCGCTATTGCCGTCGCGATCATAGTCGCCGGCGGCCAGCCGGTCGCCCGGCCCATAGTTGACAAGAGGCGCCGACATAGCCGTCGGCGCAGGAGCAGGCCGCGACGCCGCCGACTACGACGGCCGTACCGTTGGGGCCACAGCTTGCTGCATCGGCTGTCTGATTGGGCTCGCAGGTGTAGTCCAGATCGTCGATGGTCTCTTCCGTGTCGGCTGCAAAGAGACCGTGAATGCCGCTGGCATGGACGAGGTGCGTGCCCGCGGGACAGTTGCCGTCCTGTGGACGAACAACCTCGGCGCGATCCGGATCGGGTCGCGGCTCCGTGACCGGGCCGGGCGTGAGTTCTAGCGGCGGTCGAGGTGTTGCGGTTGGTGTCACAGTGGGGGTTGGCGTCGGCTCAACGCCAGTACCGCTGTTGCTGACCAGCGGGAGAAAGACTTCATGTTGGACGGCGGGCGCTGCCGGCGCCTGGGAGAGAACGGTATCCGTTGGAACCTCCTGCGCATAGATACTCTGCGTTGGGCCCAGCACGGACGTGAGCAGCATCAATAGCATGATGCCGAGTTGAATGCGTTTGCGCACTTGCATGGTGGTTTTCTCCTAGTTCGAAGCTGCACGTGAGTCAATGTCGACCGGGGCGCGACTTCACCAGTGTGACACGAGATCATGACCGTGGATGTCTCACGAAGGAGGGGCAATGCATCAGATTGATGATGAACGGGAGAGGGAAAAGAGAAAATCGCGGCTCAGGCGCGCAGCAGCGCAGATCGATTTGATCTGCGCTGCGTGTTTCTAGCTGATTTCTTCTGCTTTTATCTGCCCGGATTCGCCAGATCCGCCGAATCCGCGTTCTATCTCGTCGGTGCCTGAATCGTTATCCGTTCCCCATGTTTGGCGGATCGATGGTCAGGTAGTTGATCTGCGTACCGTTGGGGATGGTGAGGCCAGTACCCGGATCATGGCCGATCAGCAGTTGAACGCCCCCCATCTGGATTTGCGCCTGATCGACAAACGGTCCCGGTCCACCGGCTTGCGTCACGCCGCTCACGCTGAACTCGCTGTTGCACGGCGGTCCAAATTGACAGCTATAGAGTGAACCATACGACTGGAAGCTGCCGAGCGGCGATGTCACGAATAATGAATTCATTCCGCCCGCCGGGTTGAGCTTGGTGTAGAGAATCACGTCAGCGGCGGTGACGTTGGCGCCAAAGAACACGTCGGGCATGTGCAGCAACGGCGCCGCTCCTGGCTGAATCGAAAGAACCTCGGCCGTCATCTGTAGGTTGTCATAGGCTTCGGTTGGGGCCAGCGTATAGTCACAGCTCGGATCGACGTTTTTGCAGCGTTCAAAGGTGCTGACAATCGCCCGGCCCAGCTCCAGGTCACAGACCAAGTAGCCGCCGTCAAAGGTGGCCACGCCGCCGCCCTGATTGACGACGCCGTTTGGTGCACATGAAACCGTGAATTTCTCGGACACATAGACCTTGTCCAGCGCGCCAACCGTACCGGGACCGGCTTCCACCGTCAAGGTTCCATCAAAGCCAGCGTCAAAGTCAAACTTAATTTCCCACGTGTAGCCGTAACTACTGGCAGCGGCTGGTACAGCAAAATATGGACTCAGCAAGGCACTGCCAACCAATAGCGCGAGTGCGAACAGTCTGGCAAATGCAGTCAGTCGTTGCCTGCTGGATCCGGTTGATCTACTGCGTTTCATTGCTTCCTCCCTAAAAACGTGCAGAACGTTTCTGCACCAAATCAAATATTTGCGATCGAGCAAAAATAGTATAGCGGGCAATGGGCAATCTGATGCATCAAATTTGATTGTCCATACATCATTCGATAGATAGGATAGGTGAGTTGGGTGAAGATGGCTGCGGGGTAGGGGACTGGCGGGGTGTGAAGTGGGACACAGGGTGGGTGGTGGGTTCACACATAAGAAACGTAACCGTCGACCTGCTTGGTTTCAACCCTTCGACAGGCTCAGGACAACGCAAGCTCAACCGGCGCTGACCTATTTCCCGGTTCATTGCGCTGTTCCTTGGTAGGGCGTGCTCACTAACCGATTGATCATTTCATGCTTGACACGATATCAGGTTGCGACAGCGAGATTCGCCAGCGCGCTGAAGACTTCTTCCGCTTTGGCATCGATCCCCAGCTGTTCGAACCCCTTGAGCGCGCGAGTGAATGCGTCGCGGGCGCTTGCGACATCATCTTGATCGGCAAAGAAGGCGCCAAGTTCTTCCCAGACATAGGCGAGCAGATATTGGTCCTCATTCTGTTCAGCGATCGCCTGCGCCTGCCGCAAATGGAATAGCGCTTCATCCGGTCGCGTCTGAAGCAGACGAATGCGCCCAAGAGAGAAGAGGGCGTAAGGATGACTGTGGGGCTCTTCCTCCATCAATGCCCGCTGTGCGTACTCTTCCGCCAAGGGCAGATTGGCAAGCTCCACATAGGCCTCGGCCAGATTGGAGGCGTTGAGCGCAATCCAAAACGAGTCCTTCATGCGTTCAAAAAACTTGAGAGCAACCTGAGCCGGCTCCAGCGCCAACAGGTATTGCTGCGCCTGCATGTGGGCAGTGGCCATGCCGCTACGGGTAATTTCGCGCCGCACACGATCCCCGAGTTCCTCATAAGCGGCCATGGACCGGGTGTAATGATCAATCGAGCGTTCGACGTCCAGCTTGCGCATGGCAATCGTGCCCATGTGCAGATGCGCGCGCGCGATGCCCGGTCGATAGTCGACCCGGTGCGCCAACTCGAGTGCGGCCTCGTAGTGAGTCCACGCCTCATCCAGACTCCCTGACTGCTCATAAATGGCACCCTGCATGAGGTCGACATGATGGCGCGCCAGCCAGACGTCGTACCACGCCGCGGCAAGATTCCGCTCGTGCAGGTAGGAGAGGCTGCGCTCAATTGTGATCCGCGCCAACTTATCGAGGAGTTGGGTGGCAACGGCAATCCCCAGCGTATACTGCTGTCGCGAGGCGTCAATAGCGCCGGTCGTTTCCAGCGCTTTGCCCAGCAACAGGGCGGCATCAACGCTCTCTTCTTCATCAGGCGGCCAGGCCTCATCGGCAAGTTCTTCGATCACCTTCTCTGGTTCACCGGTGAGTTGGTAGAGTTCACTGCGCATCAGGAGCAATTCTTTACGCCGCTTCGCCGGCAAGCGCCATTGTGAAATGTTGGTAAAAATCAAGAGCGCGGCACCCGCCTGCCCCCGATTGATTTCCGCCTGCCGATTGGCATACCACAACGCGACGGCCCCATCCGTCTGGCCAGCCTGCGCCAAGTGATAGGCGGCCGCTGTATAGTCGCCCCGCTCGGCGCGGATGTCGGCGGCAACCAAGTGGTTCCTCTCCCGATCTTCAATCGCTTGATCACTGTAGACTAGCTCGCGCAACGCCGGGAGGATCGTCACCCCACCCCGTGCGTCCAGATGGACAAGACGGCGTTGCGCCAAGCCCTCTAGTACGGACCGTCGCTCTTCATCTCTGCCAGGCATCGACGGGCGCGGTCGAACGGAAGATTGCCAGTGTGCGCAAGAGACTGCGTTCCGCCAGGGTAAGTCGCCGCTCAATCCGATGCCAGATCGGCAGGAGCGCATGGGAACGGGGCAGTTGTTGCAGGACATCGGCTAAGGTTTGCGCCGGCATCAGCCTGAAAGAGAACAATGCACAAATCGGCAAGTCGGACATTGCCATCGGTGTACTCGAAGAGCGCAGCAACATCCGCCGGCGTATGCGGTACGGACAAGACGGATAGATACTCGGCCAACTGCTCGGCCGTGAATCCATCCACTTGCAGCGTGTGATCGCTTTCCCAATAAGCCCGCTGGCCAATCAGGAGCAGCGCAACCTCGCCCCGCAAGCTGTCCAAGAACTCCAAGATGCGCAGGTGCTGGGTTGAGGATTCACCCAGATCGCTGGGACGCAAGAAATCAAGCTCATCAAAACAGAGGAGCGGGCGACTTGATAGGTGTTCGAGATCGTTGAGCGCCAGACCTGTTGCCAATCCCGTATCTTTGATGCGTCCCCCGTCAGCAATGAGCTGATGCCATAGCGTCGAAGCGCCGTGGGTGTGCAAGAAGTGCCCCAGGGCGAAAAGCAAATTCTCGAGCTGATCGTTGAATGCGAGCCGGAAGGTGTACCAGAAGACAGCGGGCGTTGGCCAGCGATCTACGGCAACCGCACCGGCCGTCGTTTTGCCGACACCGCCGGCGCCGGCGAGCGTGACGGTTTTACCCGCATCAAGTTCTATCATCAGCGATTCGATGAGTTCCTCGCGCCCAATGATGGTCGCCGGTAGCATGGGATGCTCCGGACGGATGGCCGGGCGCAAGCGCTGCAGCAGCACATCGCCCAAACGTTCGACTGCGGAACGCAAGTGGCGGTCGTGGGTGGGACGCGAGACGTGGAGGATATCGTGGTAGATTTCGGCCTGCGTGCGCGGTGGGGGGCGGAACCGGGTTTTGAAGTAATTGAGTTCCAGAATGACGCAGAGATAGCGTCCGTCGTGGCCACTATCATCATTTGCCGCGGCGAGCATACCCGGCCCGTCATCGGGCAGCGGCCCACCCCACAGGGACTGCACCGCTTGGTCGATCTCCTGCTGAAGAATCATGCCGCGGGCTACTGGCGACGGCTCGACACTATGGAGCGTTTCGCCCAGAAAATAGGGCGCGGCCAAAGGCGACTGATTGCCCAATGTTTCCGGGTCATCAATCTTCTCCAGGGCCTGCTTTAGATGTTCAAAATAGGATAGGCCGCGTTTCACCCGTGTTTTGCCTGCCATATGTGTCCGTTCCGGCCACATCGGATGGCGGCATCGCCGGGAGAAGAGTGAGCCAAAGCTCGATCAACCGACACCGATCCGAAAACGACGCGGCGTCCATTGTAACGAATGCGGCCACCGGGCGCAAGAGCCAAAATAAATTGGTACTGTAGAAATGCTTTCAGAACGAGACAGCGGGAGGAAACCACCGGTTTCCTCCCGCTGTCTCCCAATCTTCAGCTCAATCAGGGCTTCTTGGTCCCGCTAAACCGTTCGCTTACCGTGTAATCATCGGCAACAGCACCTGCACGTCACGCTGATCGGACATGACCGTCACCGTGATCGGCCCATACTCAGAGCCGCCATCGGCAGCTACCTCTTCCAGCCAGTAGAAGTACGTGATACCGGGGATGACCGACACGTCCACATAGCTGTAGTTGCCGCCGGCGGGCCCGACGGCGGCAATCAAGCCGCCGTTAATCGCCTCGGCCGCGTTGCGCCGGTCATCGCTGGTGCCGCGGTGGATCCGGAAGCCCTGCGTGCCCGACTCGCTATTCGTCTCCCACGTGAGGCGCACCTGGTCTTCCCAGCTTTCGCCCTGGAAGCTAACCAGCGTGATGGCCGTGGGCGCCACCATGCCCGCATCCCAGCTCATGTCCACTGCGCCCGGCGCCAGGTTGAAGAGGCGCGTGCGGCCCTGAATCAATTCACTGGTGGTTTCGACGCGGTAGGCATCGCTATCTCGATTCGGATCATCACCGGCATTGAGCGGACTGAAACTCACGAAATCGGCGCGTGTCGCTGACGAGAAACCCAGGTAATACTCACCGGGAAAGAGTTTATCAATTCGATAGAAGCCACTGCTGTCAGTGATCGCCTCCCCTACCGGGTCATTCTCTGCGGTGAACAGCTGCACGCGCACGCCGGCGATGCCCGGTTCGTCGGGATCCTGCAGGCCGTCGATGTTCAGATCGTTCCAGACAAAATCACCCACGCTGGCATTCGCCTCGACCACGGCGGGCAAGACTGTGGCCGTGTCGCTATCGGTTGCCGTGTTGCCCTCATTGTCATTAGCCTGTCCGGTAACCGTATCGGTCTCCCCCTCTTCGCCTGGCACGACGGTTACTGTGAAGGCACAGGTATAGGAAGCTCCGACGGCAATCGACTGCGGCAGGCTACAAGAGCCTTGCCCGGCCAGCGGGCCATGGATATCATCTTCCAGGAAGAAGAGGGTAATCGGCTCAATTGAGGTATTGAAGACCGTCACCGTAAACGTCACCTCATCACCAGTCGCCGGCACAGAGGTTGGATTGGCCGTCTTCTCCACCACAATCGACGGCGGTACATCGAAGACTTCGACCGTGGCCTCGGCCGTTGCCGCCGCAGGATTCTTTTCATCGTCCATTACGCTGACGCCGGCCTCATTCAGATAGACGTCAATCTCGCTGTGGCTGACCGCGTATGGACAGCTCACTGCGCCATCGGCTGGAATGGTCTGACCAACGAGCCCAAGGCAGGCGGCCGAGAGGGCGTAGGTATCGGTCAGTTCCGTAATCTCAACCGGCTCACCCGAAGTGTTACGAATGATGAGGAGGAAGTCAAACTTGCCCCCCGGCTCAGGCCGGGAGTTGGGATCGGAGATTTTGAGCAACTCAACCGTCGGCAGAACATCCACCACCGCATCGTCGGTGTCCTCAACCGAATTGCCGCGATTGTCTTGTCCCGTCACCGTGGCCACGTTGACAAAATCGCGCTCCACGCCGTCCAACTGGCACGCGTAGGTCACGCTCTCCCCCACGGCCAGGTCGCCAATAATGGCATCACAGTCAGGCGCCAGCGGATCGGAGACCGCCACGTCGACCAGCGCGTTCTCGCCTACGTTCTCGACATAGATCGTGAAGGCTGCCGTCGCCGCACGGTTGATTTTCTGCAGGTCGGGCGACTTGACGATACGAATTTCGGGCGCCAGACGGAGGAGGCCGGCATCGATTGTCAGATTCCGTGCGCCGGACTGGATCGAAAACTGAGCCGTCCGGCCGTTGGTCGGATCGGCGTCCGAATCCAAGCGATCATCGCCCACGTTGGCCCGAGTGAAGCGATAGCCTTGAGGCAGTTCGAAAACTACGTGATAGCGACCTGGGGCCCGATTGTCAAAGAGATAATAGCCGTCACCCTGTGCATTGGGGGCAGTGACGGTGGTGGCAGTCGTATCGTCTGCAGTATTGAAAGCGCCATCGGGACCAGCCCCGCGCAAATTCACGGTGACGCCATTCACGCCCGGCTCGCCGGGATTCTGCGTACCGTCGCCATTCTGGTCCACCCAAACGTAGTCGCCAATGGCGGTCGGGCGATAGAAGCCGGCGTCCCAGTCCAGGTCGACCTGACTGGGGGCCAACGAGATCGGGCCGGTACGGCCGCTCTGCGGATCGGCGTCGCTATCGACGGCGCTAAAGGCTGGACCGCCGGCCCGCGGCGCGGTTGCCCGATAGCCGTTCGGGGCAGCAAAGCGCAACTCATAGTCGCCGGCGATCAGGTCTGTGAATTGATAGAGGCCGGCGTTATTGGTCTGGGTGCTGCGCAGGGTCGCGCCGCCAGCATCCAACAGTGCGACGCCAGCCCGGGCAATCCCCGGCTCGTCCAGGTCCTGTAAGCCATTGCCGTTCAGATCCTCCCAGACGCGATCGCCTAGCGTCGAGGTGGGAATGACAGCAAAGACGCCATTACCCACCCAGCCACCGGACTCTCCATTCTGATCGCGTTCTGACTCAAGCTGATAAGCCATCCAGCGCGTATTGGGCGGCACAACGACCCGAACCTCGACGACGCCCCATTCTCCCGGCGGGCCGACATCGCCGCCTGTACTAGGAATCATGGCCAAAGATCGATAGGGCGCGGTAGACGCACCGCCAGGAAAGGGATGGCCAGGCGCGTACGTCTCGTCGGGATTCGGATTGAGCGTAGGCGCACAGGGTAGCGCCGTAGAGGTAAAGGGATCATTGACGATCTCCACACCACCGTTGATGCCGTAGCCACGCGCGGTGCCGTCGCCGTTGGTATCGCCCACCGCGACGATGTCATAGTCAGTCACAAAGAAACCAGAGCCAGGTCGGGTTTCGGCCGAGTCGCCCACAGCCATCCAAATGGCCCCGCCGCGGCAGACCTGCTGACCAGCATCCGTGCCAGCGTGACTGAAGAACATCCGCAGGGTGCGCGCAATCGGCACCGGTTCGACATCGAAGACAAGCAGTTCGCTGACGTCTTCGTTTGTGCTTTGATGATACGTGTCTATGCCGGTCAGGACCTGAATGGTGTTACGCAGTTCGCAGTCGTCGCTACCAGCGGGTGCAGTACGATAAACCAGCGTGATAGACGCGCCATTAGTCTGCCGGGCGGGGGAATCCCAGTCGGAAATCAGCAGGGTAATCGGGGCGCTGAAGGTGGCGGGAATCAAGCCCGGCGCGCCCGGTCCCAATTCAGCATTCCATGCAAACCAGCCTTGTGGTCCCACATTGGCAAAGCCTTTGGGATCGTAGCCCGCATTGCCCTCGAAACCGCCCCCCCCTTTAGGGATAAGCGGCTCGGCCGGCTCGCCGATTACTTGAATGGGTGCGCCCGCTCCTTGCTTCGCCATGGTCAGCGTACTGGTCCCGTCCAGGACCGGGATACCGTTGTTAATTGTTCCCGGCGTAGCGTCTTCCACGCCGACCCACTCCATGAGGGCAAGCACTACCTCACCGGGTGGCGGTGCAATCGTTACCGAGCCTTCACCGCCATCATAAAGTGCGACACCGTACACGGCGACGTCGTAACAGCCCTCCAGCGGTGGATCTAAATATGGAGCCGCGCCTTGCGCCAGCGCAATACGGGGCAAGACAAGAGTCATAACCAACGTGCTCAGCCAAAAGATCGCCTTGCATTTCATGGGTAAATACCTCCAACTGCAACGATCGGTGCGATGATCCCAAATGGGGCGCAAACATGAGGATGCGCACCTGCGTCAAAATGCAGATGCGCCGCCCATCAAAAAAGATGACGTCAACGCGTCATAAAAGTCACGGTCGAATGAGCCAAATTGTGCAGATCAAGTGGCAATTGCACCAACGCGAATCGAGCAAGTCGTACCGTAAACCTGCAACAATACAGCGCGCACCCGCCCAATTTGGATGATTTGCGCTCTATCAAATCATCTCAAGGGCTGGCAACGATCTACCTGTGTATTTAATCGAATTAGCGTTGACATTCCTTTCACAGCGTCCATTTCATCATCTCATGGGTCTCTTTCCAGGGTGCGTATGCTTTCAACCTGCTGTCGACCCCAATTCCTGGTTGACCGATTGGTAAAAGCTTAGTACAATCTTGCTTGACATAGCAGCCCCCCCAGCGTTGCGCATGTCAATTGATGGACGGACTGACCCATGAAAAAGCATAGCAGCCTCTCGTTGGCGCTCCTCTTCTTGCTGATCGCCCAGCTCTTGGTCGGGTGTTCGGCCGCCAGCGACATGGTCGGCGAACCGCCGGCCTCCGATCTGCCCGACATTGTCGAGCAGTATCTGCGCGAGTATCAGCCGGGTCCCCTCCCCCGACTGTTCCAAACTACCTACATCTATGATCGCAACGGCGAACCGCTGGCCGAGATCTTCGGCGAAGGGCGCCGCACGTGGGTGAGCATCGATCGCGTTTCTCCCTACCTTATCGACGCCACGGTGGCGACCGAAGATGCCACATTCTACTCCAATCTGGGCATCGACCCTGTGCGAGTGGCCAAAGCCGCGCTCGACAACTGGCGTCAAAATGAGATCGTCTCGGGCGCGAGTACAATCACCATGCAGTTGGCGCGCAACCTTTTCCTGGGGCCTGATCAACGCTACGACACCTCCATGGATCGCAAGGTCCTGGAGGCGGGATTGGCCCAGCGGCTCACGTCGACCTTTACCAAAGATGAATTGTTGGAGATGTATCTAAATCTCCTCAACTACGGCAACCTCGCCTATGGTCCGGAAGCCGCGGCCCAGACTTATTTCGGCAAGCCCGCCGCTGACTTGACCATTGGCGAAGCGACCTTCCTGGCCGGTATTCCCCAGGCGCCCGCCCAACTCAATCCGTATACCAATTTTGAGGGCGTCAAGGATCGCCAGCGCGTGGTGCTTGATCTCATGGTTAAGCGCCTCAAATTGACTGAAGAAGAAGCCGACCGCGTCTTTGACGAACCGCTGACGCTCAACGAAGACATCAGCCCACAGACCTGGGTGGCGCCCCATTTCGTCCAATTCACCATCGACTCCATCGACGCCCGCATGGGCGAAGGCTATACGGCCCGGGCCGGCTTTAATCTGTATACGAGTCTGGATTTGCGGATGCAGGCAGTGGCTGAAGAGGCCATCAGCAATCAAATCGCCCAGGTCGGCGACCGATACAACATGACCAATGGCGCGCTGGTGGCCCTAAAGCCGGGTACGTCCGAAATCCTGGTCATGGTGGGTAGTGCCGACTTCAATAGCGAAGAGATTGCGGGCCAGGTCAATATGACCCGCGCCGCGCGTCAGCCGGGCAGCGCCATCAAGCCCATCCTCTTCGCCACAGCGTTCGACGACCTGGTGATCAGCCCGGCCTCAATCCTGTGGGATACGCCCGTCACCTATGATCTTGGCGGCGGACTTTTCTATAAACCGACCAATTACGACAAAAAGTTCCGCGGTCTTGTTACCGCGCGCTCAGCCTTGGCCAGTAGCCTCAATGTCCCCATTGTGCGCTTGCTGGATCAGGTTGGCATCGATCGCATGGTGGAGGTGGGTCAAGAGATGGGCGTGCGCAGCCTGGAACGGCGCATGGGCTCGTACAACCTCTCCTTGGCTCTGGGCAGTAACGAAGTGCGCCTGCTCGATCTGACGTCAGGCTTTGCCACGATCGCCAATGACGGCCTCTATGTGCCGCCCGAAGTTGCCCATCGCATCTACGACAGTCAGAACCGGCTGATCGACCCCCTGCCGATCGTGGAACCCAAGCAGGCGATCTCGCCGGAAGCCGCTTTCCTTGTCACCGACATCATGAGCGACAACAAGGCGCGCACGGAGGTCTTCGGGGCCAATAGCCCCATGCGCCTGAGCGTGCCCGCTGCCGCCAAGACAGGCACCACCACCGACTGGCGCGACAACTGGACTATGGGGTTCACGAAATATCTGGTGACCGGCGTTTGGATGGGCAATACCGACGCCAAGCCCATGCAGGACACAACCGGTCTCTCCGGCGCGGCGCCCGTCTGGAACAGTTTCATGGAGACGGTGCTGGCCGACCCCGATTTCCTGGCCCTGCTGGACGCGCCGGCGGATGATCCGGCGGCGTGGGACTTTGTGCCGCCAGCCGGCGCCGTGCAACTGCCCGATTGCCCGCCGCGCATGACCTGCCGCGAGGGAGGTGAGTTCTTCAGCCAGGGGTGGCTGGAGAAGGGCGGCGAGCAGGGTCCACTCTTCGACTCGTACGCGACCGTCAAGGCCCGTCCTGTGCACGTCAACCGCTGGGGCTACGGCGCCGGTGCAGTCTACTGCATGGATCCGGAAGGGGATGAACGTCTGCTATTCAACGTCGACGGCGCCCGGCGCGTCCATCGCGAGACCGAAGCCACGTCGCCCGAAGAAATTGCAATGGCAGCGATCAACATGGCCGACACGACTATCGGCAAGTTGGGGCCAGTCGAAAAGACGGATGACAACAAGACCATTGTCACCTACTATGAAGAGCCTGAGCTGGAACGCTTCCGACGCGCACGCTGGGCCTTGAGTCGCGGTACCGCCGTTAATATCGGGGATTGTGATTCGCTTACCTTCTACCAAATCCAGCCTGGCGACAACTGGTCCATGCTGGCCCGACGCTTCGGCCTCACGCTCTCTGAGCTGCAGTATGCCAATCCCCATGCGTTGCGCAATGAGGGCATACTGCTAACGCGCGACCGTATCCTGGTGCCGAGCTACGTTTCGCTGACGATCGGTAACGACGGCGACTTCTACACCGTCTCACAAGGCGACGCATGGGCATCCATCGCCGACCGCTTCGAGGTGCCGCTGCAGTTACTCCAGGCCGTGAATGCAGAATTCGTGCGTCCCAACATGGTCCTGCAACCAGGCGACGAGCTTTACATTCCCCAGGATCCTGAGTTTTAGCATTTGTTGTAACGCAATTCGCAGAATGCGTTTAGGTGGATCACAGAGAATTGTTGAAAATTCTCTGTGACCCCGTAGTTTGTGTTGTAAATCTCCGCGCAATCTCTGGTGGTTTCGCCCCGTAGCGGAGATCGCATCCAACAACGAGCACGCATTGGGCTGAATGGAATAGATCGGATGGTTTGATGATGAAATGGCTGTGGCGCATTCTACTGACGGTCGTCTTGCTGCTGCTCGTCGTCGTTGTTGGCGGCATCATCTTCATGCGCACAAGTCTGCCCAAAATCAGCGGTACCGTAGAAGTGACCGGCATCAGCGGCCCGATTGAGATCGTGCGTGACACGGACGGCGTGCCGCGCATCTTCGCCACGACGGCAGACGACGCCATCTTCGGTCTCGGCTATGTCCACGCCCAAGACCGCATGTGGCAGATGGAGTTTCAGCGCCGCGTGGGGGCCGGTCGCCTCAGCGAAATCCTCGGCAAATCAACGCTGCCGACGGACAAATTTCTGCGAACGCTGGGGGTGTATCGCGCCTCCGCAAGCGCCTGGGAGGCGCTCAGCCCTGAAAGCCAGTCTATTCTGCAAGCCTACGCGGATGGCGTCAATGCCTGGATCGATGAAGGGCATACCCTGCCGCCCGAGTTCATCATCCTGGGCATCAAGCCGGAGCCATGGACGGTCCTCGATTCGCTGGTTTGGTCCAAGATGATGGCGTGGGATTTGGGCGGCGACTACGACTTGGAGCTATTGCGCGCGCGCCTGATCCAGATGTTGGGCCCGGAACGGATGGCCCAGATCATGCCGCCCTATCCGGCTAACGGCCCGACGATTCTGGCTGAAACCGGTGCACTGGTCGACACGGCCGATGCGCTGCTCGAGATCGACACGCAGCTGCAAGAGCAGTACGAACTGGGCGGTCTAGACGTGGGCAGCAACAACTGGGTTATCGCACCGAGCCGCACCGAAACGGGCCGGCCCATCCTGGCCAATGACACCCACCTGGGTACGCGCATTCCCTCCGTCTGGTATCTGGCCGAGCTGCAGGGCGGCGACCTCCACGTTACGGGCGTGACGCTGCCCGGCGTCCCACTCATGCCCAGCGGCCACAACGACTACATCGCCTGGGGCGTCACCAACGTGGGCCCCGACGTGCAGGATCTCTACATCGAGCGCATCAACCCGGCCAACCCCAATCAGTATGAGGTGGACGGAGAATGGGTTGACATGGAGATCTTTGATGAATTGATCTATGTCGATGGTGAAGACGAGCCGGTTCAGTATGCCGCACGCAGCACGCGCCACGGCCCGCTGATCAGCGATGCCACCGAAACTGCCGCGCCCCTTGCCATGCATTGGACAGCGCTCGATCCAGGCGACACAACCTTCGCAGCGTACTCCAACGTCAACTTGGCGCAGGATTGGGAAGACTTCGTGGAGGCGCTGCGCGACTACATTGTGCCGAGCCAAAATTTTGTCTTCGCCGATCGGGCGGGCAATATCGGTTATTTCGCACCGGGTCGCATCCCCATTCGCGCAAACCACGATGGCATGCTGCCCGTGCCCGGCTGGAACTCAGAGTACGAGTGGGTCGATTGGATTCCCTTTGAAGAGTTGCCCCACGTCTACAACCCGCCCGAAGGCTATGTCGCGACGGCCAACAACAAGGTGGTTGACGACAGCTATCCCTACCTGATCTCCAACGACTGGTCGGCGCCCTACCGCGCCGAACGCATCGTTGAGATGATCGAAGAGATGAGCAGCAACGGCCAACTAGTTTCGCTGGACGACGTCGCCCTCATGCATGCCGACGAGTATAGCAAACAGACAGAGCAACTGCTGCCAGTGCTGCTAGCAATTGAGCCGGCCGATGAGCGACAGGCCCAGGCGCTTGACATACTGGAGAGTTGGGACAACGTTGCCAGACGGCAGGATGCTGCACCAGCCATCTACCAGGCGTGGTTCACGGCGTTGGGGCGCATCATGTTTGAAGACGATCTGCACGGCGCCCTCTACGAAGAGATGGCAGGTCGGGTGCATGCTCTCTTCTTGGCCGAAATCGTGCAGGACCCGGCAAGACTGGGGTTTTGGTGTGACAACGTTCTCAGCGTGCCCATCGAATCATGTCCGGAGATCGCGCAAGAGGCGCTGGACATCGCACTCGACGACCTGACGGACCGCATGGGCGAGCGCATGGAAAGCTGGGCGTGGGGCGAGATTCACCAGACGCAGTATCCCCACAACCCGTTCAGCGAGGTGCCGCTGCTGGCGCCCCTCTTCGACCGCAGCATCGCCAACGGCGGCGACGGCTACACCATCAACGTGGCGCCGATCCGCCAGAGCGACCTCTACAGTCAGTATCACGGGCCCAGCCAGCGCCATATCATCGACGTGGGCAACTGGACCAATAGCCGCTTCATGCATACGACGGGTCAGTCGGGCAACCTCTTCAGCCGCCACTACGATAATCTTATCGAGCGCCATCGGGACGTTGAGTATCTGCCCATGACGTGGGGACGCGAAAACACTGATGGGCGCGTCTTGATGCTGGAGCCTGCCGGAGAATAGCCCACAGGCGGTGGCAGCATGCCGGGATTCGCCTGGGACGACTCATGACGAATCCCGGCATGTTGGAGGCCAAAGCACGAAGAGCAGCAAACTCTACTCTAGTCGACTGCCCAAGCGCACCGAGAACTGGTCAGGGGAAAAGACGGCATCTGGCGCCGGTGCGTCAAATCGCGCCGGTCCGTCATTTACCGGCGACGACGAATCAGCCAGTTGGGATCGCAGTGCCGAGTCAGTTACGAGCAAGAAGATGATCTCTTCCTCAAAGCCCGCAATCCGATCGTCTACCTCGTCCGGGGCAACGCCCAGCTTTTGCGCCAGCCAAATCCGCAGTTGCGCCTCGGAAATGTCAGGAAAGAGCGAACCAATCACGGCGACCGGCGTTGCTGGCGCCGGAGCAGCAGGCGCGAGCAACACAGCCGCCCGCAATTCATCAATCGAGGGGAGTGGCGTTGTCAGCGCCCGGCGCGCGTTGACGATGCCGGCGCCATACTGCCCGCCGGTCGGCAAGGCAAACGCATCGCTGGAAGTCCGCAGCACATAGCGAAAGACGTCCGTCAGCGTGAACGCGCCCGCATAGCGTTCCAGCAGCGCATCCCGACCATGATAGGCCAGCCAGAGCGCGGCCACGCCGGCCACAGTCGCTACGCCAAACGATGTGCCCTTGCTCACGCGCGGCGCCTCGGTCCCATCGGACATGAATGAAGCCACCCAGACATCTTCGGCCGGACCGCTGACGTCAATCAGCGAACCGCGGGCGGAGCCGTCCCACGGTTCACGCCGGGCGTTGCAGCCCGCCACGGCGATGACTTCAGGGTAGGCCGCGGGCCAGATCACAAAGGGCGTGTAGTTGCCTGCCGCCGCACAAACAATCACGTTGTTGGCTTCAGCATCGCGCAGCGCGGCGTGGAGCGAGCGATTCCAGAACCAACCCAGGCTGATCGAGATGACGTGGCAGTCGGCAGTAAATGTGGCATAGCGAACGCCATCGCGCAGCGAGCGGGCGCCGCTGTCAAAAAGAATCGGCGCCGGGATCACGCCCAAACGGGGTTTCGTCACGCGCAAGGGGACGATTTCGGCTGCCGGTGCGATGCCGACGATCTTGCCCGTTTGGTCGGAACTCATGATAAAGCTGCCGGTGCTCAGGCCGTGCTGGCCGTCGCTGTTCTCAACTGCGCGGTTGCGATCGACGAAGTCATACTCAAGCTTCGTCTGCACCCGTGTCGGTTGGCCATTGGGCTCAGCAAAGAGGTCGGTATGGTACAGATAGCCGCTGTCAGGATGGCCGATGCGCACGCCGGCCCCACGCGTCTTGCCACCCGCCGGCGGCGTCAACTGCCACGCGCACAGCGCATCCACCAGACGTGCGCACCAGTCCACGAGCTTGGGGCTAACGTGGGCCGGCGGGTCATCATCGGCGCAGGGATCATCCCCGGCGGGGGCCGGGGCCGCAGGTGGAATCAAGGGCTGTTGTAGCGGATTGGCGGGCGGCAGGTATGCATCCTGGAGCATGGCAAAAGAGGGCTCGGCGTCGAGCACATCGGGCAGGTCGCGTAGCGCATAGGTCAGATCCCACGCTTCCTGCGCCGTCAGGCTTAGCTCGTCAGGCGGCAGCAGATCGTAGACGACCCCCTCGGCATAGGGCACGCGCCGCACGCGCCAGCCGGTAGCCGGCTGGCCCAGGGCAACCCGCAACGCAGTAGTCAAGCGTCGTCTTGCCAGCCGCCACGGTTGATTGTCAAGGGCCGGATCGAGCACGATGGTGATTGCTTCGGGGATGGGATCGGTCAGGGGAAGCGGGTCAGATACGTCAGACATCACTCATACCTCCGCTACGAACAACCAGCAATTGAGGTCAACTCGCCAGCGAATTGACCTCTGCGCGTCTGCCAAAGGCTTACATCGCTACACTATTGCTTCAAAGCCGCATCAAAATAGGCGATTGAGCGAGCCATGGCCGTGTTGAACTGCTGGGAGAGGTTGTGGTCATCCCCCGGATAGGCGAAAAATTCGGTATCTCCGTCAACGGCCTGGATCTCTTCATAGAGTAACTCAGAAAAGAGAATTGGTACAGTGCCGTCATTTGTGCCGTGATGGAGTTGGATCGGACCGGGCAGTTCATCGACGTAGCTATTGGCGGAGACAGAGGCCCAGTAAGCTGGATTCTCTGCGGGCGTGCCGACCTGTTCGGCGATTTGTTCGCGCCAGCGCCGCGCCCGGTCGGGAATGTTGAGCCGGGGACCGGTGCGCGTCCAGCGCTCGATGATGTCGGGGTAGGAGGCGACGACGCCGGCCCAGATCACGCCGACCTTGATATCCGGGTCAGCCAGCATGGCGCGGACCGTGATGTAGCCGCCCATGGAATGGCCCCACATGCCGATGCGATCAACGTCGACATAGGGCAACTGTTTGACCGAAGACGTTGCGTTGAGCACGTCAATGGTGTAGTCGGGCGTCCCGTAGGCGCTGCGGGCGTCGCCTTCGGAGAAACCGTGGCCGCGGTAATCGGACTTAAAGGTCACATAGCCGTTGCGGGCAAACCCATCTTGATAGCCGACGTAGCGTTCGGTGGTGCGGTAGACGTCGGGCGGGATATAGCCATGGTTGAAAATGATGGCGGGCCAGCCTGTCGCGGGCGCCTCGCCATTCGGCACGGTGAGCAGACCGAGAATCTTCAGCCCGTCTGACTGGTAGGAGGCCACATATCTCTGGTAATTGCTGCCGGGCGCCAACTCCTGCTCGATGACAAGTTCACTGCCCGGAAATTCGAGGCTGCGCAGGTAGTCAATGGTGAGCCGTTCGGGATCAAAGACGAAGTCATCATCAGCTTCAGTCACAGTTGTTGCCGGGCTGGTTGTTGATGTGGCTGGGGCGGGCTGTGTTGGCGACGCAGTCGCCGCGCCTACGCTGGCGTCTGGAATGCACAGTCGCCAGCCTACGGAGATGCGCCCGGGGTCAGCGATCGTCGCGTAGCTTGCGTCCACCGCAGCCGCGGCATTGGTCGCGGCCACGATCTGCGGATACGCGCCCAGACTGCCCAACTCGCGGGCGGCAATGACGGAGAGCGTTTCGCCGGCCTGCGACGCGGACATCGCGGGTACAGGCCACACCGCCTTGGGCAGTAAGTTGGCAGGGCCGTCGCGAACAATAGGCTAAAGGCAACAAGTGGACGATAGCAACAATCCAAAAGGCAGGATGATAGAAAACGATGAGTCTAGTCATTGCTGCATGCTACCACACCCGTCTGCACCTGAACGTAGGCCGATTTCCGATAAACGTTACTCTTCGCAACCGATCGTACGGATCTCTGCGAACAATGTAGTGGCGCGGCAACTCTAGTCGCTTGTCTCAACCGTTAGTTCGTAGCTGCCCGCGTCATCATAGGCGCCGACCTGGATGTAGTAAATGCCGTCTTCTGGCAAGGGGAAGTCTTCGATTGCAGCGTCTAGCCAATTCGGATCAGTTATGTCGTAGGGAGTTGAATCATCATTATACGCCAGCATCTTCACCATTCTGATCTCGCAGCGTCACAAACGGATCAATCTGACTTTGGGGCGTGGCGACAGTAATGGAGAGGTTGGCATTAGCATTTCCATCAAAACGCCACAATTCCTGTATCCCAATCTCACCAACCGTCGGCTGACCCACTTCAATTTCTAGTACTTCATCGACTTCGGCGGAAAGAATGTAGCGACCAGGCGTATCGACTGCATCAATTTCTAAGAGAAACACGTCATCGCTTGGCAATAAGACGTCTACCAGCATCGGCTTGCCCTCCCCGCTGTTGGCAAGTTTGTTACCCGAAGATTCGGACAGTACCAAGCGATATTCGACCTCTGGATCAACTGACTCAACGGATACATTTACCATTTGGCCTTCAAGGCCATCAAACCGCCAGAATCGTGCGTCCTTCGCATCTGCGACGATCGGTTCGCCCGGCGTGAGCGGTCCAACTGACTGCTCCGTTACAGTTACTTCATAGGTGCCAGGTTTATCCTGAAGATCGCTCACCTTGATGAGAAGTTCTTGTGTTTCCATAGGCGCGGTAGAAAGATAGGACAGCTGGATATCATGATCACGGTAATTCTCAACATTGGATAATTCCAAACTCTTCGGCTGAATAGAGCGAGATGATCGGCACCAAATCGTCATCAATTGCCTGTACGTCGATGGTGACCGTTGCATCAGCTGGCACTGTGTACCGCCAGAAGTTGCCAAGTGCTCCAATCGTTAAACCGGAAACCGGGTTATCGGCAGCGATTTCTTTCCAGCCAGTCCAAACGACGCGGCAGCTTCGGTACAGAACGAGGCTTGGTGCTGTTCGAGCAACCATTCCGCTTCTGCAGTGCACAACTCAAGATGACGCTGCGGCGCGTTGAGGAGGACTAAATACTCCTGTGGTCATAAAGCCTGAGCCATCTCCTCCAGCATTTTCTTACTGCTCGTTGATTGTCTCCTTCTTCCACGTACTCCATTGTCAGGATAAGCGATG
Source organism: uncultured Chloroflexia bacterium (assembly GCA_963749845.1). Classification (GTDB taxonomy): domain Bacteria; phylum Chloroflexota; class Anaerolineae; order Caldilineales; family Caldilineaceae; genus JAGRCP01. Next base: position 1,235,763 of record CAVVOJ010000001.1, read on the forward strand.
CAGAAAGAAGATCTGACTCTGATATATCCGTAGATTCCAAAGTCACTCTAGAGGATTCCCGAAGATGCTCGACCACAAATGACAAATCGTGTCGGCTACCACAGACCGTACGGCCATCGACACCTTCACCGAGGGCGGTCCGATACTCCCACCACTCGTGGAAGCTGATGCTTCTTCCTGCAATTTTACAAAGCGGCTTCGTCAATTCATCGATATCCAACGGCGCCCAAATCAACCAGTGTGAGTGCGAACGCGAGCAAGTGATTGCTTGCCAGATAAATGCCGCTGATACCGCCAAGTACTTGGGTCCCAGTAGCCCTCTTGAAGCGCGGGGATGACCAAGTTGGCTGGTTTGATTTGGCGCGAATTCAACAATCTGATGATCATTGCCGTCAAGTCGCTCGCGTAAACAGAGTCGCTGAACGCTGGAAATTGCCAGTCGGGAACCATCCTCATTCAGGCTGATCAGAATTCATCTGCCGGCACGGATTCCCGATAGATGCGATGCCAGGCCAGGCGTTTCGTGATTGGCAGAACTTTTCTGCCATACGTTGACCGTCTGGTGTTCGTCTTCAAAAATCGCAAAGGTGTTTCCGCTTGTACTGAAGGCAATTTCCTTTACCTGGTCAATCAGAATACGTTTTTCATTAGATGAGAAATGAATGGTGCCCGACGGCATTAGAGTCAGTCCCCGCAACGATATGGAAAATGCGCCAATCTTGCTCATCACTCATGAGGACAAGCGTACGCGATCATTACTAATCACGGGATGACTCGGCCTTTCTAGCTGACCATTTTCGTCTGCCAGCTGTGCCGTGATGGTGGGATGAGAAGTCGGTTCAACAAGTTCTCCCATCTGGTTAAATCCTACGCTTGGCACAAGAGAGGCAGAAAACGCCAATTCCGTTGTGGAAATGAGCTCCTGGCGGGTTACGTCCCAATGTTCCAACAAAGGACCATCGGCAGATTTCCCCATAATGGCAAGTTGCGAACCGTCGTCGTTTAGGACAACGTCCAAAGTCTCGGTCATCGATCGAGTTGGCGTAATTGGGATTGATGGATGACTCTCTCCGATTAGCGACCATATCTCCACGCGCGGATCTGTACGGGACTCGTTAAGCCAGGCAACTGACGTCCCATCGCCACTGACCGCAAGTTCACCTAGGGAACGAGATGAACGTTGATTCTCTTTTGTGTGTGCTGATTCGATGACGCGGATAATGTCGCTGCCGCTTTGCTCAATTGGGTTTTCCTACCTCTGTTCGATGTTGCCCCAGCTGCCAGTGTTCAGCTGTACGAATTAGGCTTTCCAACATAGCGGCCAGTGCAGCGCTTCGAGGTCGGAATCGCTCAGTCTAGGGCCCGTTTGCCGGCAGCGTGCGCCAAGATTGCACTCCCTCTGGGATCCAGCCACTGATGCTTGCGGCCTGGCCAGTTGAAATCCGCCGATCGCAATTTTTCTCGTTCGGCAATTGGTAGTCTGCTGACTGTGACTGGTTCATGGCGCTTCGTTTGGGACTCGGCTCGAATTTTTTCATCCTCGGTCCGATTTTTTTCATTGAATGCAACAATCCATCCAGCCACTGCAACCAGGAGGAGAAGCCCCAAGACATCGCGACAATTTGATAACCGCGCCGCGTCTGATTCTTGCGTCGTTGTTCTCATCTGTTCGGACGCCTGCAGGAAGCTCCAAGACAAGGGAATCCGCACCATTCTGCTCAACGGCTTCTGCGCTCGCGCCAGTTGATGTGCATGGAGCAAATAACTCTCGCTGCGATTATTGGCATCCCATAGGCTGGCTGCGCTCGCCAGCGGGTCAGCAAGCCGAATCCGCTCATTGGCAACGCTGATCGGCTCGACAAAACGATCATGCACCAACTCCACCCATTCGCCGCCGGCCCGGGGTTCCACACGCACCAGAAACTGGCGGGCGAGGATTGCCACAGCTTCATTCGGCAAGCCGCCGGCTTCACCCGTCTCAGAATTCAGGTAGACGGTGCTGCGCGTGCCGGTCTCGGTGATGAGTTGGTGCGAGAACCAGCGTCGGATCTGGGCGTCACTGACACTAAGATCGGGGTCATTGACGACCTGTGCGATGGCTTTTTCATAAAACGCGGCCAACGCTTTCTCCACGTCTCCGGCAGTCTGCACATCCGCAACCGTGATGGGGCCGGGCGGCCGGCCGGACATGTCTTCCCACAACCCATAGCAAACTACCTGCAGTTGGACTGGTTCCACATACCGGCCTTCTACCAGCTCTTTTTGACCAACCACGTGGGTCAGACTCAAGTTTTTCGCCAGATCGTCCACGGCCTCATCAGTAAACGGATGACTCGTGCCGGCTCGCCGGCAGGCGAATGGCTTCCTTGGCCGCCGCCACGTCCATCCGTTCCATCCGAAACCGTGCGCTGAGCCGGTCAGCCATGATTTCGGCGTAGAGGTCCAGCGACGCCACATAATCCTCACGCAGGGTCAGCACCACGGAGAGATCCGGGTCGTCAAGCATGGCCTGATTCAGTTCTTCAAAAAAGGCTTCGCGATCTCGCCAGCGACCAGGGTAGGTTGAAATAATCTCCTCAAACTGATCGATGATCAGAACATATTGCTGACGGCGGTTTTCAAGCCGGCGCGGGCTTGGCACGTACGTTGGATCGTAACGCCATTGGAGGTTGTCACCGGTTTGATCAGGCGTTGCCGTAAGGCACTTCAGAAAATCCGTGATGGTCACATCGGCGAGCAGTGTCAGATGTTCGCCACTCTTATCGATATTTGTGAGCAGATTGAATGTGAAGATATTACGAACATGGTCAATACCCGCAGGGAGTTCACCGGCAACGCGGCCGACGGGCATGACGATAAAACCTTCGCTGACGAGTTGCGGAATCAGACGCGTGTTCAACAAGGAACTCTTGCCGGCCCCGGACTGGGCATAGAAGAGCAGCAACCGCTCAGACATTACTCGCGCCAGGAGATCGCGCGCTTCCCGCTCCCGACCAAAGAAGCGCGTGCGGTCCTTGAATTGAAATGTCTCAGGTCCCACATAAGGATTGGCGTTCTGTTGTGAATCGGTCACGGCTGCCTCCACCACGATTCAGAGAATAGTTTCCCATGGGCGATTGCGCACCACGGGGGATGAAAAGAGCCTTATTTTCAGAGCAGACGGTCTGGACAGAAGAAGATTACAGCGATCGAATCTCATCGGTGTATTCCTCTACCTTGCCCCAGAAGACCTCGAACTTTGCTTCATGCTGCAAGTAGTCATTGAGATAGTTTCGTTCGTCCTCATTTGGCAGCACCTGTACGCAACAGACCCCCCGATTCTCACGCTGATTGTGCTTGATCAAACCGGCATAAAGGGCGCGAAATGCCCAGCTATTGAGGCTATATCCGAGCACGATTAGATCGCTATGCAGGGCCTGCCGCGCCAACCCGTGAAGCCGGTCGCGCGAGTTGTCACCCCGATTGCCGCTGACATTGACGAGGAAATCCAGGTAGTCATCTTCAGTCAGCACCACGGAGTCCGCATACTTGTCCAAGCCAAAGAGATGGTAGACCAAAGGCGTGTTTTTGTTGAGTTGATGGCCTGGCGGAATACTTGCCTCCGGCACGTCATCCAACTCAGTTCGCCAACTACACATCACTGTGACGGGTTGCTTACCAACCCGCTCAAGTGCCTGTTCGATGAACATGAACGGACTGGTCGTCAAGATAATACGGAAATTTTGGTCTGCCAGCACCTGCAGCGGGCTGTGGGACACAGCATCAAAATCCGGATACCCGAGATTTTTGGCGAATTCGGTTACGGAAACGCCCTGCTCGTACTGGTCGCGCGCATCAGTCAAAATATCCTCATCCAACGCCTCGGCTTCCGCCCGCTTGTGAATCAAGGTCTGGATGTAGCGCAGATACTCGGCCCGCAATTCGTCATCGGTAAAGGGATTGCTTTCGCCTTCAATCATGCGTTTTTTCTGTTCTGCCAGCTTCCGATAGCGCGCCACCCTGGGGAGATTGTTCCTGTCATCGAGGGGATAGCTGACGGCCTCGCCATAGCACGCAACAAACGACGCATAGCTGTCCAGAATGAGGTCGAACAGGACTTCATCACCTATGATCGGTACAGCTCGCCCTGACTGAATGCTTTCCTTCAGGCTCAATTTTGTTTTCTTCGTCCCGCCCAACAGTTCCATTTGTCTCTCCTTCAACTACCGAGCGTCGATGTCCGCTGGGGTCGCTGGCGCGTCATCTGCCAGCACCATCAGCACCCGGAATCCGCGGTATTTTGACCCGAGTCCTTGTTCCGCTTTGCCCCGAGCTAGGGCATTCAGCTTGTCTGGTGTGGATCGATATGAACCGCCCCGATGGATTCGGTAGGCTTTGTCCGGGTGTTGCTTGGCGTCCGGGTCTTCCCGCCCATCGGTTGGATCATAGGGATAGGGATAGGCGCAGCGGCGCGGACTACCGCCCCACAAGGATGACGTCCATTCCTGTACGTTGCCCAAGAGATCGACCGGTTCGTTCGCCTCATAGTGATGGTCAAACTGACCGACTGCTGTTGTATCGCTGTTGTCCGCATTGCAGGCATCGGGTTTCCAGGCATTCCCCCACGGGTAGCAACGCCCGTCGACGCCTCTTGCCGCCCGCTCCCACTCTGCCTCCGTCGGCAAGCGGTAACGGCGCGACGTCTGCGTAGAAAGCCAATGACAGTAGGCAACTGCATCGTGCCAAGAAACGCCCGTGACGGGATGATCCAGCCGGTCTTCCGGCGGTCGACGCTGACCGTAATGCGGGGGCGCATCCTGTGTCGGGTTGGCCTTCAGGAACTCTGCATATTCGCAATTCTTGACGGGATAGCGGCCAATGCGAACGGCATGGGGAAGCGTGACAGTATGTTGGGGGGTCTCGTGAATCGGGACGCCAGGCCCATTGCGTCCCATCAAAAAATCACCGCCTTCAATTAGTACCGTCTCCGGCTCCCAATCTTCCCGCGGAATGGTCGGGCGTTCATCGCCCTCGGGTAGGCACAGCAGCCGATTGTCCGATGCGCGGGTAAAGAGAACCGCCGTCGCCCATTCCACACTGCCCACGTCGTGCGCTACAGATTGACGCGCCAGCGTGAGGGATTCATCAACGGCAAAACCGTTGGCCAGCCCGGCATAGAAAGCTCCGGAGAGCATGAGCGCTGCATCATCCGTCACCGGGAACTGCATAGCGATGACGCTCGGCATGCCCTGCTGCACCAGCTTGTAAGCCACACCGGCAAACAAATCCGCTGCCGCGGTCTGGGCGCCCTGACAGGCATTGAGGAACGCCAGCCGCAGGGTCGGGTGAGTTGCCAACAGGCTGGCTATTTCGTTGGCAGCCACCAGCTTGGCCTGTCTGTGGCCATCTTCAAAGACCAGACCGCCCTCGACAAATCCCTCGTCGAAGTAACCATGGCCGATGAAGTGCAACACATGTACTGGCTCCTGGCGCAAGCGATGTTGCAAAGCCTCGATCGTTGGCTCACCCAGTCTCTCCAGCACGATTTTCCCTGCGCTTTGCAAATCCGCCATGGCCTCCTGCAGCCGTCGCCACTCAGCATCCACGGCCAGCGCTTCCACGTTTTGCGGGTCAGAGACCACGGCCAAAATATGCAACGGAGGTTGGACGCTCAACTCCTGGGGCGGCTCTGAGGTCGGAAGATAGCGAATCAGCGGCGTTTCGCTGGAGAGGGCCAGGAATTGGTCCATGTCCGGCGAGTAAACATACTCCCAGGGAATCTCGGCCAGATCGGAGACGTCCTTATCGATATGGAGGCGGAGGCGGAGGCCGTGCTGACGATCCCGGGCAATTGCTCGAGCCGCTGTCCAGGCGTCGTTTACCTCATCGACAAACAGGGTCTTGAAAAGCAATTCCCCCAATTCGCGCGCACGAAGAAAGGCCTGTTGTTCCATCTCCGCTGGAGGGCGCACGTCGAAAAAGGGGAGACTAATTTCGGTAAGCCAGACATTCAGCTGATCATGGTCGTCAAAGGGCAGATGAAACGCGGCGGCAGCATCGCCAGTCAAATCCGACGCTGCAACGCGTGCAATGTATCCGCGATCACCACCATGTAACCAGAGATCAAAATTTTGATACCCGAACGCTACCATCTTGCACTCCCAAATGCTCGAAATCTTGGACATGCTGGGTTAGGCGCTAGCATAGCGAAGCTGCGAACGCAACGCGATTGCAGAATGACTTTACAATAATAGCAGGTCGGACTGGCAAATACAATAGAAGAAGAAAAAGGTGATAGAAGGGAGTTAGCCAGGTGTTAGGCAGCGGTTAGGCGCAATAGCGGAACAGGGGCGGCTCTCCACACACATCGCGGTTTCTCGGTACAGCGATGTCGATTTCTTGCAGAACTATGTTGGAGAGGAAAAGGTTTCAGGCGGGCGGATCAGTCGCTGCACCCTTACCCAGGCAGGTTGGGGCGGGGCAACGGCATGGTGATCGCAGCGTTATCCAGCGTAGCGTCCGTACGCAGCAGCGCCGGCCCCTTGCGGATGACGCCGTCGCTCAGCACGCGCGCCCGCAGGCCGCCCCGCCCCTTGAGGTATTTGAGCGCACCGGGCGCAAGGGCAACGTCCATCCAGGCACAGGGGCTGCACGGCCGCGTGCCGGCAAAGCGCACCGTACCGTCGCCAAAATCGAGTTCGAATTCGTGGGCGAGCAGTTGGTTGAGGTTGACGCCTTCGGTGACGATGTTGCGCCGCATCAGCACGGGCGAGAGATCCGCCAAGGCAAATTCATCCAACATGGCCTGAAAAACTTCGCACGCGACAAAAGTGACCTGGGCCTCGAAGTGAGCGGCCACCGCATAGTAGCGATCGCCGACCAAGCCGAGTCCGGCTCGGGCCTCCACCGCGTCGACGTCCAGCGTCGGATGGGAGCCCGGGCCGTCTTTGGGACGTCCGAAGTAGTTGTGACCAGGAGAAATGTAGAGATGGCGCAGCGCAATCGGATAAGAATTCATGATTGGGTCGATTCCTGGCAGTCGATTCAGATCAGGCTATGGCTTCGACCCTTAGGCAAGCTCAGGCGGTGTCCAGCAAAGTAGCCGTTGCCTGAGCTTGTCGAAGGCAAAGGCGGTCCGAAGCAAGTAAGCGAAAGCCTTCGCCTACAGCTCAACCTCGCTGCCGCTCTCCGCCGAGCGCAGAATACCGTCGATGATACGGGCGCTGGTCAACATCTCAGATGGCGTGATGATCTCGGCGCCCTCATCGCCGTCGAGACGGCGCACGAAATTTTCGATCAACTGATGGTAGCTATGGACGGCCGGCACCCGCGACATATCCGGCTTCACGCTGACGGCCTGCCCATTGAGGTCGTAGTAGAGTTCGTAATCGCTCATGCCGTCCATCAACGCGCCCCCTTCACTGCCGTAGAACTGGGTGCGGAATTCCTCCGGATAGTGAGTGGCCCATGCGACCTGCAGCTGAAGCACGGCGTCATCTTCAAAGCGAATCTGGGCCCACGCCAGGTCATCGACATCGAACTGCGCGCCGGCTGTGTTGCCGGCCATGCCGTCGACGCCCCACGTCGAAAGCCCCTGCCCCCGATAGCCGAACTCGGCAAATGTCGCGCCGGTCACACGGGTCGGGGTAGGATAGCCCATGACGTAGAGTGCCCGGTCCAGAGCGTGGATGCCGATGTCAAGCAGCGCGCCGCCGCCGGCCAGTTCCTTGCGCGTAAACCAGCTGCCAAAACCGGGAATGCCGCGCCGGCGCTGCCAGAGCGAGCGCGCGGCATAGATATTGCCGAAGAAGCCGGCGTCAGCGTGGGCCTTGACGGCCTGAGTGGTGGCTGAGTAACGGAAGTGCGCACCGACGGTGAGCGTCAGCCCCTTGGCTGAGGCGGTCGCCACCATCTCCTCCGCATCTGCATAGTCGATGGCCAGCGGCTTCTCGCACAGCACGTTCGCGCCAGCATCCAGCGCGTCCATGGACATTTGATGATGAAAGGCATTGGGTGTGGCGACGACGACGATATTGGGCTTACTCTCGTCGAGCATCTTGCGATAATCGCCATACGCCGCGGGGATGCCGTGCTCGGCCGCCACCTGCTGGGCGCGCGCCTCGTTGACGTCGCAGAGCGCCACGACCTCGGCGTTGTCGATCCCTTGGAAACCGGGAATGTGAGCGTACCCCACAATTGTTCCCGCGCCGATAATACCAACCCGCCACTGCTTTGATTGAGACATAGTGCTTTGCTTTCTAAGAATGGAGTCCTGCGTTTTTTTGGGATGGCACGCAGCCGCCGCGAGGCCGCGCAACGCGGGCCTTAGCCACGACTTGGCGCCATCATGATTGATCGTCAAACAGAATGGCATGGACATATTTGGGGCCATGCACGCCTAAAGTCAGATTCATTTCAATATCGGCCGACTTGCTCGGTCCGGTGATCATGGAGAGATTGGCGCTGTCACGCAGCAAGTCGTCCAAGGCACCGGTTTGGCGCTGTTCGGCCAGCCAACTCTCAATCGTCGGATAGAGACGGCTGAAGGGGATCAACGCGACGTGACGAAAAGGCAGCAGGCTGGCGGCGCGATTTGTCTCCGGACCGGCGGCCATCATCATTGAGCCTGTCGCTGCAAAGGCAGCCGTGACGCCGGTGAGACCGGTGCGGATGAAGCGGACGGAATTGCGTTCCTCCGCCGTGTGGAGCGACTCAGGCGCCACCAGTGTCACGCCAAGATCCCCGAGCGCATCCGCCACACCGCTTACCGGCAGCGCAGCAGGATCCCAGCTTAGCACCTGGCGCTCCTGGCCCGTCTCCGGGCGCGGTCCGCGGCGGGCAGCCTCGTCTTCATCCATCCAGGCCAGGATGCGATTGATCAGCGCCAGGCGCGCTTCCACGGCCGTGGCGGTAATCTCATAGGTGCCGTGGAGCGTTTCCAGTTCCTGGCCAAATCGCGCGGCCAGTTCCGCGGGCGTGCCGGCAGCCGTGGTCACAGTCATACGCTGGTCGGCCGTCAGCGGCGGCGTCTGGACGGGCGGGAAGCGCAGGTCGGGGCGGCGTAGTTCAGTGCGCAGTCGATTCAGGATTTCGTCACGTGCGGACATGGTGAGTGCGGATTTCGGATTATGGATTGCGGATTGGTTCGTCTTTGACTGTCTTGCGCTGGGCCTGACGGGCCTTCCATTGCTCGTGGAAGCTCTTCTTGGCCAGGGGTGGAAAGTCACGACTTTTGGTCCAGCCGGCCAAAGGCGGCGGCAGGAATTTGATGTTGCCGCCGCCAAGACCGGCCAGCAACCCACTGCCGCCTCGGGCGAAGTCTTGTCACCGCACGTAGCGGCCTGCGGCTCTTCATGGTCTTCGTGAAGGCCTGCATGGCCTGACGATCCACCCAGGCCGCATCTCCGGCGGCAACCTGATCGGTGCGGTGATCGAGCAGCAGCCGGGGCAGGTCGATCTTGACCGGGCAGGCGTCGCGGCAGGCGCCGCACAGGGTGCTGGCATGGGGCAGCTTCTGGACATCGGTCACGTCAGTGCTGAGCAGCGGGCTGATCACTGCGCCGATGGGGCCGCTGTAGGTGCTGCCGTAGGCATGGCCGCCAATCTCCCGATAGACCGGGCAGACGTTGAGACAGGCGCCGCAGCGCACGCACATGAGCGCCTCGCCATAGCCCGTGGCCAGCATGTCGCTGCGCCCGTTGTCCATCAGCACGACGTGAAATTCTTCCGGACCGTCCACTCGTCGTCGCGGCGCGGGCCGCTGGTCATGGAGAGATAGACGCTGCACTGCTGGCCGGTGGCGCTGCGGCAGAGCGCCTGATATTGGAGAAAGGCATCCTCGACCGTGGGCACCAGCTTTTCGATGCCCATGACGACCACATAGACCCGCGGCATGCTGGACGATCATGCGGCCATTGCCCTCGTTGGTCACGATGCAGACGGTGCCCGTTTCGGCGATGGCGAAGTTGCAGCCGCTGATGCCCATGTCCGCGCGAGGAATTCCTGGCGCAGTTGCTGGCGCGCGGCGTTGCACATGACCTCGGGTCCAGCGGTAGGCGGCATATCCAGCTCGCGCTGGAAGATCTCGGCGATGTCTTCGAGCCGCTTGTGGATCACCGGCGCCACAATGTGGCTGGGCGGCTCGTTGTCCAGTTGGATGATGTACTCGCCCAGGTCGGTCTCGACCACGCGGATGCCGGCCTGTTCCAGCGCCTCGTTGAGGTGGATCTCTTCGGTGGCCATGGACTTGGCCTTGACCACCTTCTGCACCTTGGCCTGCCGCGCGATCTCGAGCACAATCTGGCCGGCCTCCGCGCCGTCCGTCGCCCAGTGGACCTGGCCGCCATTGGCCGTCGATGTTGGCCTCCAGCTCCTCCAGCAGATCGGGCAGATTGCGCAGGACATACTCCTTCATCTGCCGCATCTGGTTGCGCAAGCCTCGCCGTCGACCGCGGCCATGGCCGCCACGCGTTGCCGCACTCAGGCGCCTGGTCGAACGATCTCAGCGCGGTCTTCAGGTGGGCGTTGTTGAGCGCGTCGTCGACTCGCTTTTTGTAGGGAGCGTGCAGATCGATGGTCATGGGATTGGGGATTGTCGATTCTATTACAGATGACAATTGGTCATTGTCAATTGGCCATTACTTACTCCTCGCGGCGTCTTGCCAGCGGCGGGACGGCTCCGGCGCTTCGGCACCGCTTAGCGCGGGCGGTGCGTCGGCCAGCGACATCGACCTGGCTGTTGAGCACCTCGGCGATGTGGACGGCGCGGCAGCGCATGGCCCTGGCGGCTGAGCAGGCCGTTGATGTGGGTCATACAGCTCACATCGCAGAGCGTGACCACATCGGCGCCGCTCTCGGCGATGTTGTCGACCTTGCGCTCGCCCATGGCCGTGCTGATGGGCGCGTTCTTGATGGCAAAGAGGCCGCCAAAGCCGCAGCATTCGTCGTCGCCTGCCAGCGTCGACCAGCTCGGCGCCGTCGATGTTGTCGAGCAGCGCACGCGGCTGCTCGATCGACCCCCAGTTCGCGCAGCAGATGGCAGCAGGCGTGGTAGGTCAGCTTGCCGTCGAAGCGAGCGCCGACGTCGGTCACGCCCAGCACGTCGACCAGAAACTCGGTCAGTTCGAAGGTGGCCGCGGCCAGGAACTGGGCACGCTCGATATTCGGCGCTGTCGGTGTCGTCTTCGAAGAGCACCGGGTAGAAATGGTTGACCATGGTGGTGCAACTGCCGCTGGGCGCGACCACGGCATCGACCCGGCCGCTGCGCACCAGCGGCTCGAAGATGTCGAGAAAGCGCTGGGCCAGCATCCCGGGCTTCATCGCGAAAACCGGCGTTGAAGGCCGGCTGGCCGCAGCAGGTCTGTTCCTCGGGAAAGAGCACCTCGACGCCATGCCGTTCCAGCAACTCCACCGTCGCCATGCCCACTTCGGGGTAGATCATGTCGACCATGCAGGTGACAAAGAGCGCCACACGGCGGGGCGGTTCGGCAAACTGTTTTTTCTCAGACATAATGCTCTCTATAGATCAGGGCCAGCGTCTCAAAAAATGGCGAGTCAGCCGGTCATAACAAACAGACGATCTCGGTCTGCAGCGGCAACGTCGTTACTTCGAGCCGGTCCTCATGGACCACGCAGTTGATTTCGCTGCGAATACCCAATCCTTTGGCCGCGGGCGCATCGTCGAAATTGAAGTCAGGCTGATAGACGCCCGGCTCGATGGTAAACATGACGCCGGGGATGAGCGCACGGCGATCCTGTGTCTCCAGATTGTCGATGTTGACGCCCGTGAAGTGAACTTCGCTGCCCAGGCTGTGACCTGTGCGATGAAAGAAATAGTCACCAAAGCCGGCCGTTTCGATGACGGCCCGGCAGGCGTCGTCCACCTCGTAGCCGTGGACCGTCTCACCCGCCGCAAAGCGCTCCTCGATGAAGGCCACGGCGCGATCACGCGCCTGGCGCACGGTCTGAAAAACACGTTCCGCTGCCGGCGGCGTCTCCGTGCCGCAGTAGGCCGTCCACGTGATGTCGGCGAAGCAATCTTGTGCGTTGTTCGCCTCGCGGGCCCAGAGGTCGATGAGCACCATGTCGCCCGCCTGGATCGGCGCCGAGCGCGCCGGACCCGGCATGTAATGAGGATCGGCCGCGTTGGCGTTGACCGCAACGATGGGCGGATGGTCGGGATCCAGCCCGCGAGCGGCGAATTGCGCCGCGATGAACTGCTGCACCGCATATTCTGAGAGCGCCGCGCCGCTGCGCAGCTGTGCGCCGATGAAGTCAAACGCCGCATCCTTGACCGCGATGCAGGCTGCCGCCGCACGCCGGTGACCCGCGATCTGTGCCGGCGTCAGCATGGCCTGGGTGAACTGGACCAGATCGGCGCTGCTCACGATCTCGGCAGCGGTGGCCGCCTCAATCAGCTCCTTCGTGCCGGCGTCGAGCTTGCTCACGTAGGGCATGGCGCCGCCGGGGCTATACTCCATGGCAATGCGTGGCCGGCGTCCGGTGACGGCAAGCAGCGCCGGCAGTTTGTCAATGAGATCCTGCCAGCCCACATACCGTCGCTTATCGGCCCCCAATACCGGAGCAGTGGCGACGAATGTGCTGGCTTCGATAGCGTGGATCAGAAAAACGGGGGCACCAGTGGCCGGTATCCACAAGAACCAACGCCGTGATCCGCTGCTCGTAAGGCCAGCAACATGGAGTGCGATCGGATTCTGGCCGCGAAAATCATAGAGCAGCCAGCCATCGAGTTCGTGCTCTTGCAAGTAGGTTTGAATGCGGTTTAGGTCCACGATTTTTTGCGTTTCAAAGTGGGTTTGTCGGCGGTTCGCCGCTTGAGAATTGCCCGTTTCACAACGGCTTTGGCCGCTATTATCACACGATTTCCGGTTTGCGTCCAATGGGTACTTGTGGTACAATTCGAACATTCGTTCGCACGCTATTGTACGGGGTTAGGAAAGCAAAATTTCGCCCATTGACAGCCGCCGGTGCAACCGGTACAATCAGGGCGTTGCTCTATTTCCTATCAATCCCCCGAAAGGAGAAGCAGACTCATGTATCAGCAAATTACCATCGTAGGGAATCTCGGACAGGATCCGGAGATGCGCTACACAGCCAGTGGCGTACCGGTCACCAGCTTCAGCGTAGCCGTTAGCAAACGCTGGACGGGGCAGGACGGTCAGAAGCAGGAAAAGACCACCTGGTTCCGGGTGACGGCATGGCGGCAACTGGCTGAGATTTGCAGCCAATATCTGTCAAAAGGTCGCCAGGTATTGGTCATCGGCGAAGTCGAGGATCCCAGCACCTGGACCGATCGTGACGGCAACCATCGGGCGTCGTTGGAAGTAACCGCACGTGACGTCAAATTCCTGGGCGGTCCCGGTGACAATATGAACACGGGCGGCGGCCAGGCGGCCCCGGCCACAGCAGGTGGCGGTGAAGCCCCTGTGAGCGACGAAGAGATCCCCTTCTAGCGCACAGCGGCGTGGTTCAGCCGGTCATAAAGGCCTCTAACAGGTGGTTGCCGATTTCGGCAACCACCTGTTTTTCTGTCACTTCCTTACGACACATAGCCCCGGTCCCCGTCAGCTTCGAAAATCAACGCATGCCAGCCCCCTACTCCGCGTTCCGAATTCCGCGCGCCGCGTTTCCAATCACTTCGCTCCTCTGTCACTCTACAGTATAATCTGATTCAGTTACCTGCCCACACATGGGCCCAGCCCAGAAGGCAACCGCAACCATGGCAACCGAAACGCTTACCGCTATCGTCGACGACATCCGTCAGGAAATGACGGCGATCAACGATTTGCGCGACGAGACGCTTAAGCGCAGCCGCATGCTGATCCGCTCATGCGCGCATACGATTCGCGCGGTTCATCGCCACGACTGGACGGAAGCCGAGGCCTTGCTGGCCCAAGCCCGTCGCGAAGCAGAAGCCATGGTCGAGCCCCTGGCTGAATACCCTATGCTCTACCATACGGGGTACACCCAAGACGCGCTCAAGGAACTGGTCGAAGCCCACCTGGTATATGCTGTCGTGCGTGGGGAAGAGCCGCCCACGCCCACCGAACTGATGGTGACCGGCGCGACCTATCTCAAGGGCATGAGCGAAGCCGCCACCGAAATGAGGCGCTTCGCACTCGACCTTATGCGGCGGGATCAGGTAGAGGCGGCTGAGCCTTACCTCGACTTCATGGACGACGTCTACACGCAGCTCGTGACGGTCGACTTCCCCGACGCCATCACCAATGGGCTGCGCCGCCAGACCGACGTACTGCGCAATGTGCTGGAGCGCACGCGCGGCGACTTGACTATGGGGCTGCGCCAGGATCGCATGCGCGACCTGCTCCAACGCCTTGAAAGCCGGCTTGAAGAGAGCCAGGCGGACTAGGATGGCCAAAGACCGTTCGCTGGTACGGGCCAGTGACCTGACTTCCTGGCACTTCTGTCAGCGCGCCTGGTGGCTGGCCAATGTCGAAGAGGTACCGCACGCGCGGCCTGAAGTCTTCGTCGCCGGCAACCAGGCCCATGCCAAACATGGCCGGCAGGTGCAGCAAGCCAGCCGTCTGCGGAAGACAGCCATCGCGCTGATTGGGGTGGCGCTGATGCTGCTGGCTGTCGCTGGCCTGTATTGGTGGCTGAGTTGAGATAACCTGATGACTACCGCGCCGACTGTACAGACAGAACGCATCGCGCAGCCCGAACTACCGGCTGCGTCGGGCATGCCGCTGACGGAGGAGGCCCTGACCGTCATCCGCCGCGCCGCCGCCGGCAACGGCAACGAACTCCAGCCAGCGCGTGCGCGTAGCATCTGGCAGCCGGACACCTGGCTGATCCGGCGCTGTTGGGAGACGCTGGCCGATGGCGGCGAAATCGAGGCTGCGCTGGCGGTCGCCCGCCAGGCCGGCTCGCGCCATCCCCTTGCCCCCGTGCAAGCCCTTCTCCGCATGAGCGCCCAGGTCGGCGCACGGCCCCAGTTGGCCACACGGCTGGCGCGGGAACTGCGCGCAATCCAGCCCATTCTCTTTGAACCTGACAGCCCCCTCACCATTGCCCAACAGAGCGAACGGCTCTTGCTGGCCGCGGCAGCTGCAGCCAATATCGATGAGACAGCGCTGGCCTTTGGCTATCT
This sequence comes from uncultured Chloroflexia bacterium, assembly GCA_963749845.1. GTDB lineage: Bacteria > Chloroflexota > Anaerolineae > Caldilineales > Caldilineaceae > JAGRCP01. The sequence goes on from CAVVOJ010000001.1 coordinate 1,250,873, forward strand.
GGAACGGCTCGATCAATTGCACAAGGGGTGGGACCATATCTTCGCGGCGCCGGAGCTACGCATTTTGCTGGCGCAGACCACGGCCATTGTCGGCCTGCACCCGTTGACGCTCGTACTGATACGCACGTCGATTCGCCGCTTCGGCGAAGCCGGGGCCCACTATCTGGCTCATATCACCGATGAGCTTGCGCCCGAACTCAACAGCGATGAACCATCCCCCCAAGCACAGCGGATACTTGCCCGCTGCCTGGAGACCGTACGCTACGCTACCCTCACCACGCTGCACAGCCATCGCGTGGCCACGACCATCCTGGCCCGGGCTGGATTAGCAGACGAAGTACTGGCCCACCTGGTTACCATCGGACGCATCCAGGAGGCCAGGCGCGAGAGCGGGCTGGCTCTGCGCAAAAACGATCAATCGCTCCTGCGCCAGGTCAAGCGTCCGCAGGCTGACGCCGACGTCGACTTCCTTGTCTACACGCTGCAGGATGCCATTCGGGCCATGCCCGTACGCCAGATCACGCGGGAGCAGCGCATCGAACTTTCCGAACAACTCGCGGCCTTGGGCATGCGTTCGGACGGGTGGACCGCAGCCGGGGCGGCCACGACATTGATCGATCTGGGTGCGCTCAAATTTGCTACCGACGTCGTCGACCACATCGCCCCCCGCGACCCGACGCGCAGCGAAGGCGCGGTCGCGCTCGTGGATGGTCTGCTCAGCTTGGGACAGATCGAAGAGGCGGATCAAGCTGCAAACCGTGCGCTGAAGTGGGCACGCGCGTTTGAAGGCGACAACGCGCTGCGTGCCACATTGTGGGGTCTGGTCGAGACGTATCTGGCCCGGGGCGAACCGCAGCGAGCGTTGGAGTTACTAGACAGTCGCACGCAGCAGGCAGGAATCATGACCCGCCTGCGCGGCCTCTTTCAGGCCCAGTGGAGCGATGACGATCTACGCGACAATCGCCTGCGCCTGGAAGCCTACTTGGCCCAGGATGCCAATGGGGCAAACGTCGATGCACTCGTGCGCGAGTTACAGCAATGGGCGCCCCAATTGTTGGAGGGCGAGGCGTTGATCAGCTTCATGCTGGAGGGCATGATTGAACCGCTCTTTGCGGCTGGGCGGGGCGACTTGGCCATTGCCCTGCTGTCAGAATTCTCAGCAATGCTGAGCGTGGGCGGTAGCAAACACGCGGCCCACGTTACGCGGCTGTCTACGCTGCTGGCCGACCATATCGAAACGGGTGAGCTGAACGGGCGCGATCTGCAAACGGCCCGTACTTTTTTGGAAGAACTTTGGCGTCGTGATGCAGAGCATGGCTTGTGGCAGACGGTTTATGGAGTCGATGGCAGTCTGCCGCTCTTGCTGCAGTTGGAAGGTTCACGCGCGCTGACGACCCTGGCCGCAGCCGCAGCACAAGAAGGTGAGGACTGGTCGGCAGCAGCCGGATCAGTTAGCTAATCGTCTTCTTCGGCTTGCGCGTCTTTTGGCGAAGGCAGTACGTCCGCAGGTGGGGACGATTGGCCGAGCAGCTCTCGGGCCGCCGCCAGTGCCAGATTCATCGCTTGACCGAGTTGAGGTTCAGACCGGAAGACGTTCTCCTCGCCGATTAGCCGCAGCGCCCCCGTGCGCTCAAGCTGCTGATAGACATTTTCATCGACGCCCACCAGCATCAGGCGACCGCCGCGTGCTTGCAGTGCGGAAGCATAGCGTAAGAGCACGCCGATCAAGGTGCTCCCCACTTCGTCACGCCCGCGCAGAGCAAGAAGCACGATCGCCCGTTCGGCGTCGCCAACCTCAGGCAGACGTTTCTCGACGTTGGCGGCAGCGGCAAAGAACAGGCTGCCATACGTATAGAGCATGATACTGTCATTGCTGCGCACCGTTGCCGGCGCATCCCGTTCGAGCGGAAAACCTCTCTCCACCGGCACCCACTCAACCAGGCGCACATGGTTAGACGAGCGAAAAACATGAAGCAAGACCGAAACAGCCACACCGACAAAGACGGCGTATTGCAGCGGCAAGATGAGCGTCGCGCTAAAGGTCAACACCATGGCCGTCGCCGGGATCTTGCCCGTGTTCCAGACCGTCCGCACATCGTCCGGCTTGAAGCTTTGAAAGCCGACGACGACCAACAGTCCGGCCAGGGCTGACATAGGAACAAGCGTAATCAGATCACCAAAGATCCACACCAGCGGAATGACAATCAGGCCGGCAAAGATATTGGCCCACCGAGTCTGTGCGCCGGACCCGACCGTCAGCGCCGTGCCGGACATTGACCCGCCGGCAGGAATGCCGCGAAAAAATCCGGTGACGATGTTGGCGACCCCTTGGCCGATGACGTCGCGTGATACGTTGGGAAATTTGCCGTCCGGATTCGGATAATTCTGGCTGACGCCGGCTCCCTGTACCAGCCCGACAATGGCAATGGCGATGGCTGACGGGATCAGATTCGGGGCCAACAAAAAATTGGGCATCCCGAAGCTGAGCAACTGATCCGGAATGACCGCGATGTCACCAACGTAACGAATCCCCATCGGCTGGGCGAGATAGGCCAATAGCGTAGCGACGAGCAAGCCGATCAGCATGGCCACCTTTTTGAGTGGCGTATAGCCGATGCCCACAATCACCAATACGGTGACAATACTCAGAAAGAGGGTGGCCCAGTGCGTCTGGCCTAGGTTCAACACATAGTCTGCCAGTCTGAGCACCTTGTTCTGAAAACTGCTGGCATAGCCGGTGAAGTCTTCAATCTGCCCCAGGACGATGAGGGCAGCCACGCCGCTGATAAAGCCAACCATAACTGAGCGTGAGACGAAGCGTAGGAGGGAGCCGAGGCGAAAGACGCCCGCCAGCACCTGCACGATACCGACGAGCAAGACCAGGATCGCCATGTTGGCCGTCTTGGCCGGTCCCGGTATGCCGATCAACGCGTCGCCCGCAGCAACGGAAAGCGCGCTGGTGGTCGAAATATTCATGTAGACGGAACTGGTAAACAACGCGCCGATCGGCGTCGCCACCATAAGCGTGTAGAGACCGAGCACCGGGTCAACGCCGGCAAGCAACGCATTGGCCATCGCCTGAGGGATATTGACCACGGCAAAGGTCAGGCCGGAGACGGCGTCAGCCACGACCGACTTGCGCTGCGGTACGACCTGGGCAACTGAAACTGTTGGCACTGACTTCGGAAATTTCATAATCCTCCAGCTACTGTCGGCAGCGCGTAGCGTTTGCCATTCGCGGGTTAGGACTGAATCAATAGGTCACATGGCTACGTGTAATGTTCGAGCGGCAAGTTGCGTATGAGTCTGCGAGAATGGGTGAGACGTTGGTTCGGTGATGGCCATCGATGATTATAGAGTATACCCGCAGAGGGATATAATCAGCTACCCAACAATGGCGGACGATTGGAACTGACCCGACAATCCCGGGATATTCAGCTTGCGAAGGTGGGCCGCGAAAAGAGCCGAGCCTGCCCGCCAATATCCTCCGGATCGGCGTTGATCAGCGACCTATGCTGCTCATACCGAAATTCCTGGCTGCGATCCCATACACTGTGGCGTGATCGACGCAAGCGGGTATAATAAAGCAAACGTGATGCAAATGGTGCGGGCCGCCAGGGCTGCGCCGGCGGTGCCACGCTTCAAATTCATGAATTGGCATATGACTGTGAGGAAAATGCAATGCCTGAAGTCGTCGAAGGACTCTATTACACGGAAGATGATGAGTGGGTCAAGGTTGACGGTGAGGTTGCCACCGTCGGCATCACCGATTTTGCGCAGGATGCCCTCTCCGATGTGGTCTATCTGGAACTGCCCGACGTCGGCGCCACCTTTGCGGCGGGCGATATATATGGCGTGGTCGAATCGGTGAAGGCGGCGTCGGATCTCTTCTGTCCGGTTGCTGGCGAAGTTGTTGAGGTCAATGAAGGATTGATCGACGCGCCGGAAGCCGTCAACGACGACCCCTATGGCGCAGCGTGGATGATCAAGGTGAAGATGACCGATGCCGGCGCGGTCGATGGGCTGATGGATGCAGCCGCTTATGCCGCATACTGCGAAACGCGTGGTTGAGATTCTACGCGTAGCGATGGAACGCGGATGAAACAGATCGAACGAATTTTCGCTGATTCTTGCATTTCTGAATCCATGAAGGTCTGTTTCATCCGCATACGTAGCGATACAGCCCATGGGGTCAGCGCCGATTGAGCCTGTCGAAACCGGCGTCGCTATCACTCACCTGGATAGGATTTTGCCTGCGCTCTATCAATGTCCTCGTATTCTACGGGCTACCAGTTCGTGAAGGATCCGTCGGCGCGATGGATGATGGGCAGCCCCGTGATTTCAAATGGATAGCGCTTGATCGCCTCACGGTCAAATTCGATGCCCAAACCAGGCCGGTCGGGCGGCAGCAGGTAGCCATCCACCCACTCCGGCTGATTCAGGACCACATCGGGCAGGCTTTCTCCGGGCCGGCGCGGCAACTCCTGCACGCCAAAATTCGGACAGGAGAGATTGAGATGCAGACAAGCCGCCGTTGAGACGGGACCAATCGGATTGTGGACGGCCAGATCGATGTAGTGGGTCTCACACCAGCCGGCAATCTTCTTGGACTCAGTCAAGCCGCCGCAGATGCACAGATCGATGCGGGCGTAATCAATCCACTCTTCCTCAATCAGCTGGCGAAAATCCCATTTGGTGCCAAATTGCTCACCGGCAGCCAGGGGCACCGCGGTTTGCGGACGCAAGCGCTTGTACGAATCGGGATTTTCGGAACGCAATGGGTCTTCGATAAAGAAGGGGCGGAAGGGTTCGACTTCGCGGCAGAGGCGCACGGCGTCGGGCACGCCCAACCGGGTGTGGATGTCGTAACAGAGCTCGACTTCATCGCCCAGGGCTTCCCGAATCGCCTGCCACTCAGCAATCCCGTCACGCAGGGCCACCCGCGGCTCAATCACACCGTCAGACCCAAAATTAGTCCCCCAGCGCAGGCACTTCCAGCCCGCCTCAACCGACGCCTGGCAGTGGTCTACAATCTCCTCAACGCTACCGCCCTGGATGTGATTGTAGGTCATGACCTTGTCACGCACGAGGCCGCCCAAAAGTTCGAAGACCGGCACGCCCAACGCCTTGCCCTTGATGTCCCACAAGGCAATGTCGATGGCGGCAATGGCGCTGGTCAGAATCTGCCCTGCAGGGTGAAAGCCGCCTCGCCAAAGCAACTGCCAGATGTGTTCGGTGCGAAAGGGATCGAGGCCGATCAGCAGCGGCTTGAGGTGCTCGATCGCACCGGCCATGGCCAATTCGCGGCCGGTGATCCCGCCTTCGCCAACACCATAAATGCCTTCATCCGTGTCAACGACGACAAAAAGAAAGGTGCGCCACTCCTTGGCTGGATAGACAGTGATATCGGTAATTTTCATGTAGATGGCCTTTCAAACTGAAGATGGTGAGCTAATTCCATGCAAGAATGGCTTGAAGAGGTCTGGGCATGGATGCCTCGGATTGGCGCGCTTCGCGACCAAGAAACGGCTCGATTGCGGTCTCTTACGAATTACAGCGAATGAGAGGCTTGGACCAACGGAATCACATCCGCTTCCGCCCGGCTCATGGGGCTCTCCAGCGCGGCCGCACGCAATTCCGCCAGCACCTGGGCTCCGGCAGCCTGCTCCTCGGTCCACTCCTGCACGAAGGCGCCTTCCTTGATATCACGCACGAGCAGGTCGCGTAGCCTGGCTTTGATCTCGTCATTCAACAACGTGCGGGAGCGGCTCAACGTGCCATACTGACTGGTCGTGGAGTGATTGGCCATCTGCCGATAGAATCCATTTTGGGCCATCATGCCCAAAATTTCCGCGGCCTCGCCCGATGCATACAGTTCCAGCACCATGAGTTCCGGTGAAAAGCCCTGTTCCACCCCCAGACGAAAGCACTCTTCAAACCAGGCCACCAGACCGGACCAGACGATCTGTTCAGCGAAGAGATCCAGCTCGGCCTCCTCGCGGAAGGAAGACTCGAAGACGCCGCCACGGGTGGCGCCGATGCCCTTGGCAATGGCCATCATGTTGGCCCAGGCCGCGCCGGTGGCGTCTTGCTCCACCGCAATCTGGGCCATGGCGCCCTTGCCATGTTCGAAAAGTGTACGGACCATAACGCCGGTCATGCGCGGGGCTACCATGACCACATCGACGCCGGCGGGCGGTTGGATCAATCCGTAGCCCACGTTATAGCCACTGGCCCAAACCAGCACGTTCCCCGGCGCTAAACCCGGCGCAATCTGCTCCGGCCAGATCGCCGGCTGGGACTCGTCCGTCGTCAGGACAAGCAGAAAATCGCCCGCCGTGGCCGCATCGGCGATAGACATGGGACGAAAGCCGTCGGCTTCTGCATGGGCGCGGTAGGCGTCGTCCCGGTTGCCGACGATGACGTCCACGCCGCTGTCACGCAGGTTCAGCGCCTGAGCGCGGCCCTGGTTGCCGTACCCTAGAATTGCAGCCGTTTTGCCGACTAGCAGTTCCAGGGACGCATCTTTATCGGTGTAGAGCTGCATAGGGCATTATCCTTTTTGGCGTCTTGATCTACGGTGAGAGTGCGTTTGGTTCTGCATGACGAGGATTCTCAGGCTAAGGCACGCAAGAAATCCCGAAAGAGAATCGTCTCCGATAGATTGTCACATTCGTTGCAGTGTTCCCAATCAATCCAGACGTACTCAATGCCGATCCAGCCTGGGTAGTCTGTCTCTTGCATGGCGGCATAAACGCGGGCATAGTCGATGGCATTACGTGCGAATGACTCCTGCAGGCGCCCCTCGCGTGCGCCACGCACGTGAAAATGACTGGCGTACTTGACCAGCGGCTCGATCTCGCGGTCGGCCATACCCAAACGCGTGAAATGGGTGTAATCGAGGGTGAGGGTGAGGCCCGGCACCGCTTCGATCAGGCGGGCGGCGGCCAATGGCTCAGAGACGATGGAGCCCACGTGAGCCTCCACGCCGAAAATCAGGCCGTAGGCCTGCGTCTGCTCCACGCGCCAGGCCAACTCATCCACCGCCCGGCTCCAGGAGGATGCGGGCGCTTCGTCCGGGAAGGTAACGCCGGGGAGCGTGGTCACATGGCGACAGCCGCATGCCGCAGCGTAGTCCAATGTACGCAAGAATGACTCACGCGCCTGACGGCGCCGGGCGTCATCGGGCTGATTGATAGCATAGGGCGTGAAATCCTCCGCCAATTGGAGGAAAACATCTGCTGCCTGCAGTCCCCGTGCGTCCAGCTTGGCCTTGAGTTGCCGCGCCGAAGCTTCGACGTTTGCAAATTCACGGGACGGCCAGAGATGGGAGCGTTCTTCAAAGAGGCCGATATCCACACCCGTAAAGCCGAGCATGGCAATCAACGCCAACACGTCATCGTGGGGCAGAAGGGGAAAGGTAAAATCAGCACAGGCGAATTTTGATTCCACGGTTTACTCCATAAAGCGGGTTTGGCCAGGATGGGTCCATTCTGCCGTGGCCGTATAGCCGCCATCGACCACCAGCGTCGTCCCCGTCACGCCCGAGGAGTCTTCACAGGCAAAATAGCGGGCCGCGCGGGCAATGTCAAGTGGCGTCATGGCGACGCCGACCGGTACGCGACGCAGGCGCTCGGCCAGGGCTGCGTCTGGATCGGGCAACGTGTTCAGGTGATAGCGCAGCATGGGCGTATCGGTAATGCCGGGGCAGATGCAGTTGCAACGCACGCCATCGGCGGCATAATCGAGCGCGATGGCCCGAGTCAGGCCGATCACCGCATGCTTAGCGGCAATGTAGCCCGGGGTCAGCGACTGGCCTACAAAACCGCTCACAGAACCCACGTTAACGACATAGCTGCGGGCATGACGGCGCAGATGGAGCATACCAAATTTGACGGCCATAAAAATCGATTTGAGATTGACATCCATCAGCTTGTCCCATTCTGCAATCTCCAATTCGTCCAGCGGTCCGACGTGCACGATACCAGCGCAATTTACGATGGTTTGGAGTGAACCGAACGTGGCCACCGTCGCTTCCATGCTGGCCTGGACCTGATCCGGCTGCGCGACATCGCAGGCCAGGAAGTGCGCCGTGCCGCCGGCTTGCCGAATGCGCTCTGCTACGGCCTGACCTCGTTCAAGTTGAATATCGGCAATAGTAACGTGGGCGCCTTCGGCCGCAAAGAGTTCTGCAATGGCCTCACCAATGCCCGATGCGCCGCCGCTGATCCAGGCAACCTGGCCGGCCAGCCGACCTCCATTCATGATTTTGTCTCCCTTTTCTCAAGCACGTTATGCCAATGCAATCGCAAACTCGGCATCCGTCTTGGCCTGCACTTCGGCCAGCGTGGCGCCCGGCATGACCTCTACCAACGTCAGTTGTCCATCCGGATACTTGAAGACTGCCAAATCGGTGATGATCACATCAACGGCCGCACGCGTCGTCAGCGGCAGGGTGCAGTGGGGGACGACCTTGGAAGAGCCGTCCCGATTGGTATGGGTCATGGTAACAATGAGTCGTTTGGCGCCGGAGGCGAGATCCATAGCCCCACCGACGCCCAGGAGCGGCTTGCCCGGCACCGCCCAGTTGGCCAGGTTGCCGGCTTCGTCGACCTGCAAACCGCCCATGATCGCGACATCGACATGGCCGCCGCGAATCATGGCAAAAGAGTCCGCGCTGTCGAAGTAGCTGGCGCCGGGAAGCGCGGTCACGGGAATCTTACCGGCGTTTACCGGATAGTCAAGCGCGCCGCCGTCAGTCGGCGATGGGCCCACGCCCAGCATACCATTTTCCGTGTGCATGATGATGCCGTGTTCGGGCGTGATCAGATCGGCCACCAGTGTGGGGATGCCGATGCCTAGATTGACCACGTCGCCCGTCGCCAATTCGGCCAGAGCGCGGCGGGCCATGGCCAGGCGCGCATCATCAGCCTTGCGGATGCCGGCGTCGACCGAGGCCGATGAGCCCAGCTCTTCCAGCGTAGTGTGGGCCTGGACCAGGTAGTCCACATAGCAGCCGGGCGTGTGAATCTCGTTGGGGTCGAGTTCCCCCACGGGCACGATGAACTCGGCTTCGGCGATGACGAGGTCCGCCGCGGTGGCCATGGCGCGATTGAAGTTCTGTTCGGTCATGCGATAGACGAGATTGCCTGCCGTGTCGGCTTTCCAGGCCCGGATCAGCGCCACATCGCCGCGCAGGGCCGGCTGAAAGACCTGCTCGATGCCATTGATCTGCCGGATCTCCCGCCCATCAGCCAGGACAGTGCCTGCGGCCGTAGGCGTGAAAAAGCCGCCGAGTCCCGCGCCGCCGGCGCGCAACGCCTCGGCCAGCGTGCCCTGAGGGATCAGATCGACCTCCATCGCGCCAGACTGGGCCGCCTCCACTGCTTCCCGGTTGCTGGTGAAGTAGGAACCAATCGCCTTCTTGATCTGTCCGTTGCGCAGCAGACGGCCGCCGCCCAGCCCGGCTTCGCCCACGTTGTTGGCGATGTAGGTCAGGTCACGCACGTCGGTCTCGGCCAGCGCATGGAGCAGGTGGACCGGGTTGCCCGTCATGCCGAAGCCGCCGACGAGGATCGTCGCGCCGGTTTCGACTTGCTTTGCGGCATCGTCGAGGAAATGATCGGCGTCTGTTTCATCAGATAAAGGGCCTTTCTACCTGCTGGCAAAAATGACGTTAAAATTTCGGGGAGATTGACAAGCGCACCGCATCCGGTGCCATAATGACACCACGAGCGTTGACTTACGAGTTCGCTTTGTGATTGATACGAACATTCGCTTCGAAGGCCTAACTACGCAGGGAAGCACCTGGAATGTCAGAGATTTCTTGCTTGCACAACAGTCGATCGGGTTGCCCGTATTCGCGCCTGTCGACGCCATCCATTTACTGAATGAGTTCTGAATCACTGGAGCGACAAAGTGAGTAGACTGACCGTATGACTGCCACAATCCTTGCATATGCAATTGGCTGACTTGGCCGCACGCGAAGGCGTATCGCTCAATCAGTATATCGTTTACGCGCTTTCCCGTCAGGCGACCATGGCCTGCACGATTGAACCGGTTGCCGAGCGCACCGTTCAAGAGCAGAAGATTGCCTATACGGCGCTGCTCCAGTCGCTGGGAACAGCGACATTCGCTGAAATTGAGCAAGTCATGGCTGAACGTGAATCCGTCGCGCCGGAAGCCGGGCTGACTGCCGAAATGGTGCAACGGCTCCAAGAGCAAATCGCACAGCGCAAAGCCGAGGCATAGCGCCTCAGTCGACAAGTTCTACGATCGTCGCCTCACCCTGTCCAACCCCAACACAGAGCGTGGCCAGGCCATAGCGCATGCGTTCCCCTTCAGTTCGCCCGCTGCTGCATCGCGTAGATCAGCGTCGTGAGGATGCGCGCGCCAGAGCAGCCCAGGGGATGGCCCAGCGCGATCGCGCCGCCGTTGACGTTCGTGATCGCCTCGCTCAACCCCAGCTCGCGCAGCACCGCAAGGGCCTGGGCCGCAAAGGCCTCGTTGAGTTCAGCCAGGTCGATGTCGGCGACGGTCAGCCCCGCCCGCGCCAGGGCCTTCCGCGACGCCCCGACCGGTCCCAACCCCATCACGCGTGGATCGACGCCGGTTGCGGCCGAGCCGACCCAGCGCGCCAGCGGCTTGATGCCCATGGCGTCGGCCCGTGCCCGCGACATGAGCACCAGCGCGCAGGCGCCGTCGTTGAGGCCGCTGGCATTACCTGCGGTCACGCTGCCGCCGGCACGGAACACAGGACGCAACGCCGCAAGTTGCTCCAGGTTGGTCGCCAGTTCATAGCCGCTGTCAGACTGTAAGATACGCGGATGCTCGTCCGTCTCAAACTGCACAGGGTCGCCCCGACGCTGGGGGATGGGGACGCCGACAATCTCGCGCTTAAAATGGCCCTGGTTGATGGCTTCACACGCGCGCTGCTGGCTCTGCAGGGCGAAGCGATCCTGCGCTGCACGCGTGATCTCGCCGCCAGCGAGCTCGCCGCGCTGGCTCATCTCTACGATATTTTCAGCCGTCTCCCCCATGGCCTCCAAGGGAAAGAGGGCCTCCATAGCCGGATTGGGATAGCGCCAGCCCAGTGTTGTGTCCCAAGCGGTCACGTTGCCCGAAGGACCAAAGCCGGTCGGATTTTTGGGCAGGGAATAGGGCGCACGCGTCATGCTCTCCACGCCGCCGGCGACGAAGATGTCGCCTTCACCGGCCAGAATGGCGCGGGCAGCATGATTGACGGCGCTGAGGCCGCTGGCGCAGAGTCGGTTGAACGTGACGCCGGCCACGTGATGCGGCAACCCGGCCAGCAGCAGCGCCATGCGCGCGATGTTGCGGTTGTCCTCGCCGGCCTGATTGGCGCAGCCGAGATAGACCTCCTCGATCTCTGCCGGATCGACGCCGGCGCGGGCCACGGCTTCGCGAATGACGAGCGCGGCCAGATCATCCGGTCGCACGTCGGCCAACGCGCCGCGGATGCGGCCGATGGGCGTGCGTACTGCGCTGACGATCACGACTTCATTCATAGCAAAAGGCCTCTCCGCATGCTGCATAAGCAAGCCGGATTTCCAGCAGAAATCCGGCTTGTCATGCAGTCATGTTGTTTGCTCGTCTGGGCGGCTAGGCGTCCAGTGCCTCATACATATCGTGGACGTCATCGCCACGGAAGCGCGCCACCTTGTTGGTCGGTGCCAGCGGCTCGGTGTAGAAGAACTCGGGCAGGTCATCGTCGGCGTCGGTGAAGCCGGCCTGACGGTTGAACTCATTCTCCAGCTTGAGCGTTTCACGCCCCAATTCCATGAAGAAGGACGAGTCCAGCTCGGTCCCGACGGCATTGTTAAAGGATTGGGCGATGAAGTCCAGCGCCTCGTTGGTGACCGTACGACCGAAGAGACAGAAGCCGATGGAGTCGGTGGCGGCGGCCCCGATCTGCGCGTCCAGGCTGACGGCCAGCAGCTCGTCGAGCCCCTTGCCCTCAGAGTCGAACCGGGGGGCATTGCCCGCCGTGTGGTCGGCGCCCTGCGCGGTGGCCATCATGGAGATGCCGGTCACTTCGATCACCCGGGGGTCGTAGGCGCTGATGGCCTGCTTCTTGATGACCGGCACGCGGGCCAGGCCGTAGTGCTCGCCAACGCGTGCCGTGCCCTGGGCCCACAGCCGGCCTTGCTCCGTGCCCTCACGCATCTCCTTGAGCGCCTGGACCATAAAGTCAACATCGCCAAAGCGCGCCAGTCCGGCTTCCATGAGCACCGCCAGCGTGGCGCCGGTTTCGATCGTGTCAACGCCCAGATCGTTGGCGATGTGATTGAGTGCGGCCAGATGGTCCGGGTCTTCGATGCCGCAGTTGGTGCCCAGCAGCCCCAGCGTCTCGTATTCGACGGGCGAGGTCACTTCGTTGCCGTCGGCGTCGGCATAGACGTTGCTGCACTGGATCGTACAGCCGGGCATGCAGGCATGGGTGTGCTGACCGCCCCGCTCAATGTTCTGCTCGCGGATATAATCGCCGCCCATCTTAAAGGCGCCGTTTGTCGTGTCGACCAGCTGGCCGGCGCTGAAGTTGCGCACGGGCAGGCCGCCGATGTGGTTGGTAAAGTCGCCCATCCCCATGGTGCCGACAGCGGCGTAGAAATTCTTGACCACGGGATCATTTTGCAGCTTCTGAGCATAGGTGCGCACGTCGCTCAGCACCGACTTGCGGTCGTAGAGCGCCGGCATCTTGACCATGTCGGCCACGATCGCCTTAACCTTCTTGGTGCCCATCACTGCGCCCACGCCACCGCGCGCGGCCAAACGCGAAGGGCGGCGGTCGTTGTCACTAAAAGCAATGCCCGCCAGCAATCCCTCATATTCCCCCACCGGACCACAGAGGGCCAGACTGACGCGTTTGCCATAGTGCTCATGCAGGAGGGCCGCGGCTTCGTAGTTGCCCTTGCCCAGATAAGGCTCCGCCGAATCAAAGGTAATGGCGCCATCCTTGTGCAGGTGAATGACTACCCACTCGTCGGCAACGCCATGCAGGGTGAAGCCGGAGATGCCCAACTGGCCCAGTGCGTAGCCAAAGGTGCCGCCGCCGTTGGCTTCTTTGACGCCGCCGGTCAGGGGACTCTTGCAGCCGACGCTGGTGCGATTGGCATTGGAATAGCTGGTGCCGGCCATGGGGCCGGCCGAAAAGATGAGGGGGTTCGCGGCCGACAGGGGATCGACCGTGGCGACGCCCATCTCAAGCAGCGTCTTGGCAATCAAGTAGCGTCCAATCTTGACCAGTTCTTCCCCCTGCTGGGGCTGGCGCTCAATCGAGTGATCGCCTAGGTTGATGTGCAGGTAAGTCCGCTCGATCATCGTTCTCTCTCTCGCTTGTCTATCCGTACGGTCCAGGAAAATGTGCCCCTTGGGTGGGGTGGGGCGAATCTCTTCAGCATGCGTAAATGAGCATTGATCTTGCTGCGCGGTTTGCTCAGGGTTAATCGCCCGGTTTTCTGCCTGCCGATACTATAACACAGAGGAAATTTCCCGGCACGGTTTTGACCGCAACCCCCTGCCTTTGCTAGAATCATGCACTTACCGTCGGCACAACAGACCGGCGGTTGATTGAAGGAGCAGAGAGCATGACCATCCAAGACGTAACCATTATTGGCGGCGGCCTGGCGGGCAGTGAAGCGGCCTGGCAGCTCGCCAACCGCGGCATGTCCGTCCAGCTCTACGAAATGCGCCCCGTCCGGCCTACCGACGCCCACATCACTGACCGGCTGGCCGAATTGGTCTGCAGCAACTCCATGGGCAGCACCATGACCGACCGCGCCCTGGGCATCCTCAAGAACGAAATGCTCAGCATGGGCAGCCTGATCATCAAGACCGCCTTCCGCCATGCGCTGCCCGCGGGCAGCGCGTTGGCCGTCAGCCGCGAAGACTTCGCCGAAGACATCACGGCCGCGTTGAGCGAGCACCCCAATATTACCATTCGGCGCGAAGAGGCGACGGACATTCCCGCGGGCCCCACGATCCTCGCCACTGGCCCGCTGACCAGCGCCGCGCTCACTGCCCAAATCCAGGCATTGACGGGCCAGCAACATCTCTATTTCTATGACGCCATGGCGCCCATTGTCATGGCCGAAAGCATCGACATGTCCATCGCCTTTCGTCAGAGTCGCTATGATCGCAGCAGCGGGACGGGAGAGGATGAAGGCGACTACATCAATTGTCCGCTGAACCAGGAAGAGTATGAAGCCTTTGTCGAGGCGATTTTGGCGGCGCCCAAGCTCGAACTGAAGGGCGCGGACAAAGAGCTAGAGCGTTATTTCGAAGGCTGCATGCCCATCGAAGCGCTGGCAGCCCGCGGCATGAAATCGTTGGCCTTTGGCCCCATGCGTCCGGTTGGGCTACGCGATCCGCGCACGGGGCGGCGGCCCCATGCTGTCGTTCAACTGCGGCAGGACAACGTGGCCGGCACGCTCTACAACATGGTCGGCTTCCAGACCAACATGCGCTGGGGCGCCCAGGCCGAGGCGTTGCAGATGATTCCGGGCCTGCAAGAGGCCGAGTTCGTGCGCCTGGGTCAGATGCACCGCAACACCTTTATCAACAGCCCCACGCTCCTGCGCGAGACGCTGCAATTCCGCACGCGCGACGACCTCTTTTTCGCCGGCCAGATCACGGGGACCGAAGGCTACGTAGGCAGCACCATGGGCGGCCTGCTGGCGGGCATCAACATGGCGCGGCGCTTGCAGGGCGAGGCGCTGCTCAGCCCGCCGCGAGCGTCGATGATGGGAGCACTGCTCTACTACATCACCCATGCCGAGCCCAAGGATTTCCAGCCCATGAAGGCCAATATGGGCATCTTGCCGGAGTTGGAGGATCCTGTGCGCAACAAGCGTGCGCGCTACGCCGCCTATGCGGCGCGGGCCGAAGCGGCGATGGCGGACTATCTGCAGACGATGGATTTCACGCCGCTGGAACGCTCGTCAATGGCGGATTATCTGCCTGCGGCAGAGATTCTAATGGAAAATGCAGAATAAAGAACAAAAAAACGGTTAATGGGATCGATCGCCCATTAACCGTTTTCCATTCTCTATTCTTCATTAAGCATTTCTAATTGGCCGGCTCGGCAAACCCAAGCTCAATATTGGTATCGATCAGGCGCTGCTCGAGCGTCTCGCTATCGCCGAAATAGGCACGGCTGTAGGTTTCGCCGTCGTACTCGCCCGAGTAGAGCCAGCGTTTGGTATAGGTAAGCAGGGTCAGCGCGCCAGTCTTCACATCGTGGCAGGTGGAGCCTTCGTAGATGGTCGTCCAGCCGTCACCCTCGTCGATTTCCACATCGCGCGGCTCCGAGCACCAGACGATCACGCCCAGTTCGTCGTCGTACTTATAGACGCCATTGGCTTCCCCCGGCTCGGCCCCCAGCCAGTAGCCATAGAGGAAATTCTCGGCAAAGTCGCCGGTGCGCTCACGACCGGTTACAGGATCGACCTCAAAAATCCAGCTGTCGGTGGCAAAACAGGCATCGTCCCAGACTACTTCATGGGCGACTTGAAGAAATTGCAGGTTCGTCGAGTCGGCCTGGGCCGTTACCGTCGCCTGGCAAGCGTCGACCGCACAGCGCTCCTCCGCACCACATGCCCAATCCACGCTCCATGTGGCCTCCAAATTTTCCGGCATGAGCGGGGCTACGTCCTCCGCAATGGCAACGTTGGAGAAATTTGAGCCGTCGCCCGGCTCCACGACTTGGGCGGAGACCCATGCCTCAATCGGCTGGCCATCGGGGCCGGCCAGGGGCGAGACGCAGCAGACCTCGTACCAAGCGCTGTCTTCACTCTGACTGAGCACCTCGAACGTCGTCCCGGGGTTGCCCTTGCCCACGATTTCAGCATCCAAATCGGGTGCGCTGCGCATATTGGCACGCGCACCCTGCGTGGCGACAATCACGTAGGCTTTCTCATCCTCGGCGTCCGTAGCCTCTGCCGCCGCCGCCTCAGCTTCTTCCGCAACCGGCTCTTCTTCCGTAATCTCAACGTACTCATCGAGCGGGTCGATGTAATCGCTTTCAATGGCCGCCGCGGGCGCGGCTGGGGTCGCACTCTGCGAGACGCTACTGGTGCTACAGCCGGCGGCCAGCAGCATCATGGCAAGGGCCAGCAAAACGACAAGGGTGCGGCGGGAACGGATGCGAGAAGGACAGTTGTGGCTGGTCGAAAAAAGAGTCATGGACGTTTCATTCGGATAGTGGCGTCCTGGTCATAAAAAACGGACCAAGGCCTAGTTGGCATGGCACTCAAACGAGCCTAACTATAGCATGGGTGTCGCGGCTTGCCCAAAGCGGCGCCCAGCAAAAACACGCCCGTTTGCGCCCTTACACCTGGTTAAATCTGGAGCAGTAGATTCTCCAAGAGACCCATCTCGTCGAGTCCTTCGTAGGCATAAGTCCGCACGAGATAGTTTTCGTCGTTCAAGTACTGGAACATGACCCCGGCTGCCGCCAGGGTCGCAATTTTGCGCAATGCAGCCATGGCACGTGACCGCGCGCCTTCATGCTCGCCGTGCAGCACGTCGTGCAACACCGGCACGGCAGCGTCCCCACACAGTGCCAGGGCATCAGCCCCGGCCTGGCGGACAAAGCCCTCCTCATCTTGCAGCAGATTGGCAATAACCGGCAGCGCAACGGGTGCAGCAGGATGGCGTTGTGCAATATGAGCAAGGGCAAGGGCGGCGGTCGCACGCTCTGCAGCGTCATCATCTGTCAAACGTACGGTCAAAACGGGCAACGCAGCGGCTGATCCGCATGAAGCCAGGGCACGCGTCATCCACCAACGCTCTTCGTCATTCTGCGCGGCAACCAGCCGCGCCAAAATGACCGGCTCATCTGTAGAGGCAAGTTGAACAGCGGCGCTGTCTGCCGCAGCTTCATCTTCGGCGGAGACAGCGCGCAGAAATACATCAAGGGCTGATGTCACGGAGCCGGCCCCTCTTCTTGTTTTCGGTGGGAAATGGAGACATCATCATCGCTACTGGACTCGACAGGGCAGATCGTACAGATTCACCCAATCGTACACCAGTTCGGCGATTTCGTCTCGGGCGCCGCCAACCAGACCGGTGTTGCCAGCGGGTAGCGCCAGGTCGGAAACGCCGTAAAGCAGTTCGTCATTGCTCAAAAAATTCAGCGTGCGCCCATCATCCATGAGTGAGAGTTTGTTGGCTTGACCGGCCGGGTTGACGGCGGGCGACGCCGTCCAAGGCTGGAGCGTTACCCATTCGCCGTCGAGTTGCAACACAACGCGATAGTTGCCGCTGCCGTCGACCACGAACATGTAGAAACTACGCGTGTTCTGAAAACGCCCCAGGAGCCCAGTGTAGGCCGTGGGCGACTCGCCGGCGATTGCAGTGCTTGTTTCGACTCGATAGGGACCAAGACAAGCCTTTCCCAATACGCTCCACGTCATGTTATCGGGCCAGATGCGCATGCGATAGACGCCTGCATCGCGATCAGTCCAGATTTGATACTGATTGGGCATGGATTCTTCATCCAGCCCGGCCGCGGCTGCCGTAAAATCGACTTCGATCAAACGTCGATAGACGCCTTCGTCCTCCAAATCATATGTGACAAAGGCAGAGGAAGCGCCGCCTCCGCCCCAGGTATCGTTGAGATCGGCCTGGATGTCGGCCCAACTGAGTGGCCAATTCAGCATGCGGCCGAGCAGCAGCAGAAGCGTAGCCAGCGCCAACGCAGAGAGCAGAAGCGCCAGCCAGCGTAAGCGCCACTGGGGAATGTCATCATCCGGCGGGCGCTGCACTTCAGCCTTGGCTGTGGGCCGAGACGGATCCAACCCGATTGCGGCGCGCTTCTCCGCGCTCATGGTGCGTGTGGTCTGGCCCGGCTGGCTGGAAACATCCGTGCCCGTGATCGTGGTGGTTTCAACGACGGTCGAACGCTCGACAGTCGTTTCATCATGCTGAGCCATGAGGACTCCAGGGGCTGAGGTTGATGAGCAGGCAGAGTTTGCTGAGGCTAGCAACATAACATAACAAACACCACATAACATAACACAGCCTGTGCATCTACGGCAAGCCCATTATAGCATCTTGCGTGGAATCCTGGCAGCAAGCCGTCCTGGTTTCGACAGGTTCAACCGGCGCTGGCTCCATAGGTTCTATCGCTACGGGCCATGCCCCCGATACGAATCCACAAGGGGTGGCCATTGCTTCCACGCCGCCAATAATGATTGGTCCGACAATGGCTGTCTCTTCATTCTCGACTTCATCCACAAGCTCAGCAAGAGACAGAACCAGCGCTGGCCGTTGCTGACCGATGACGATCTCGATATTCCCCGCCTCGTCTACACGTCACACGGTGGCAGACGCTGAACAGGTTTATTTCCGCTTACTGGGGCGGGGTCAGTTCAGTCCAGAATTCGGCTAGATAGCCTTGGGCATCGGCGGTGAAGAGTTGCTCGATTACTGTAGGCGTTTCGCCGTCGCACTGCCAGGAATAGACCGTCGCACGCCCGGTCACCGCGGCAGGAATGGCATCGGCATTGGCATTCGCTTGGCAGAATTCGGACATGGCGTCGGTTGGCGTGTCCGACAGGTCGGCCTTTTCGCCGCAGGGCAGATTGGCGCCGACCACGCAAACCCAAACATTGCCGTCCATGCAGCGCCACTGAGCCGCCTGTTGGATGGCTTCCGGCGCATCGGCCGAAACCAGATCCTGAGCAATCATGCCCTGGACGATCACATCGGGCAGCTCACCATCGACAGTCTCGCCTGCCGGCATGTCGTCCGTGCCGACTGAAGCGCAGTAGGCAAATGGATCACTCTCCGCCGCCGGCGTGGATTGATCGCCGGATGGGGCGGTCTGACCGCAGGTTCCGTTGTAGTAGTCCCACACGTTACAGCTTTGACCGTCGGGCAAGATGCAGGTTCCCTCTTCTTCACCCGACTCCGTGGTCGTTGATTCGTCGGCCTGATACTCGCCGCCGGTGATCGCACAGTAGCGGGCGGCGTCCGTGGCAAAGCCGGTCACTTTCAGTCCGCCAGCGGGACACTCGCCCCGGAACAGCGCCCACTCTTCGCATTGAAGATTGTCCTCAAAATGCAAACCCCGAATTCGCCGCCGTCGCCGCGCGTCTCGATGGTCAGCGTGCCGCCCTGTTCGGTGCAGTTTACCGAAGCGGGATTGGCAAGTTGCGGCGCGGATGTCGCATCAGGCGCCGCGGTAGCTTCCGCGGCTGGCGCGACCGGCGTCACGGCTGTGCATGCTGTCAGCAAGACGCCAACGCAAAGCAGGCCAAGCCACATCAATACTGGAAAGCGCTTTTGTCGCATCAGATCTACTCCTTCAGACATTTTCGCTGGAGAACGCCAGGGAGACACTCAATTGTATCACGCTGCCGTAGCATATCATGCCCGGTAACAACGCGGCGATCTCTCAGTCAACCATCCGCTTATCCGCCTGCGCGCAAAGGGACGGTCGATCAGCAATTCGACATTGCGGTCACCCGGCGCGCCGATCTGAAAATCGATCAGAAAATCTGGATCGTTGACGCTCAACTCCCGGCTGATCGAAGCCAGCCCCAAGCGGTCCAGGCGCGCCGGGTCGGTCTCCGGCGGCGCAAGATGATCGATGAGCACGCCGAAGATCGAGAGCGTGCCGTCCTGATTGTCCACAATCTCAATCGTACGCGCCTGTTGGGGAAAGTCGATGTGCGAAGCGGTGTTGACTTCCCAGAAGCCGCTCTTCAGCGGCGCGGTCGACCGGAAGCTGCGATGGGGCCAGACGCGGTTGACGTGACTGTGACCGTTGACCCAGAGAATGACATTGGGGTAACGCAACAGCAACTGCTCGATATCGTCCGCCAGCACCTTGTCCGGGTCGGGATCACCGGGCAGTGACGTGTCATTGTCCAGCGTGAGCAGGTTGTGATGGCTAAAGAGCACAATCAAGCGGTCGGCATTGGCAGTTGTGGTGATCTGATGGCTTGTGTCAAGGTATTGGCTGCTGTAGGCCTGCAGCTGGGACTCCAGCCAGTCGGCCTGAATCGTGCCGATTGAGCCGCTGTCTTTGCCGCTCTGGTTGACCGTGTCGAGCATGATGCCGACAATCTCCGGGCTCATAGTAAAGGTGTAGTAGAGCGTGTTGTTCACCAGGTTGTCTTCGCTAAAGCCATGACCTACGGGCCCCGGACTGGCCGGCGAATCCAGGTGCATCTGCAAGAATTCTTCGGTCAGATATTGGGCGCGTTGGGGGTTGGCAGGCACGGGTCGTTTTAAGGTGCCGGTGTAAATCTGCGTCACGCAGGCCTCTGTGGGGGATCCGAGGCAGCCTTCAAACGCTTCGATATCCATTCCGTCTGGTACGTCGAGGAACATCTGCGAACCGTAGTCAGGGATTCGTACCGGTCCCCACCGGATTCCAGTAAAGTTCTAGGTCCTCCTCCACTGCGCGAAAGTAGCCGAAGACGGCAGAATCGTGATTGCCGTGGGCCGAATACCAGGGAACATCCAGGCCAGTTGCTTCAAAATTGGTTGTGGCAGCCTCTAATAGTCCCGGGTATTCCGGAAAACCATATTCCCGCTTGAAGAGATCTGGCTGAATGCCCGCTGGCGGCGGATCCGGATGGTAGTATTGATCATAGAGCGCTTCATGACCGGGCAAAACAAAGCTGTCCTGGACACCGATATAGCCTTCACCCGAACTATCGGTGGTCACCATTCCCCCATCCAGCACATTGACATAGTTTCGTAGTTCGTTCATCTGCCGACCGTCGCCATTGTCGCCGGTGGAGATGGCAAATGACAGTGGATCGCGGGTAATCGGGCCGCCCTCCAGGGCGTTAATCTGCTGCACCATGGAATCGGCCACATGAAGCGTCAGCGCATCCTGGTTGCGGTAGTCGGTCCGGTAGGGCACGCCAAACTTGCGCGCAAAGGGGATTCGTTCCGGGCTCTGGGCGTCAATGATGTGCACGTCGGTCAGGTGGACAAAGCTGACGAGCGGCGTGCGCTGCTTAAAGCGCGTGAGGCCGGCACGCGCCATGTCCTGGCGAATGACCAGCGGCCAGCCCTGCTGGTATTCCAGTCGGCGATAGCCGTTGTCGGACGGCTCAGTCTCACCGATGCCGATCGATCGGCCCAATGTGGTTCCATGGAAAGAACGCGCTTGCGACAAGCGCATTGCGCTGCCCGGATCGGCACTGCCAAGCAGCATGAAGCCCGGGAGTGCCAGCAGGATCGCGGTGCCCAGGGCCAAAAATACCGTGGGCCGATTCGACTGAAGCGGTCGCTTAACCCGCACTTCCGCGCTGCGAAAAATGCGGCTAAGAATCGTACGGTCGTGTTGCATTGTGGGGGTCCCCTATCCTTAATGAATCGAATTAGCGTCATACATGGACACCGCAACCGGACCGATTGGTCATTACACCTTCCTTATGCCGTGCGTTCCCTATCACCGGCTTATTGCATCCTGCCGGATGATGGGCAGATAGAGCGGCGGACAGGAGACGCTGACGGTCGTGGACGCCTCCACCCAGTTCTTCTGCCCGGCATGGGCGACGAGCACCAGCTCTTGGATGCCGCAACTCGTTGATTGGTACGGAATGCTGACCATGTAGCTGCTATCGCTGCGAATATGGGGGAGAATCTCCATATCATAGGCGGTGACGTTGCTGCTGCTGTCTTCAAACATGAGAACAGTAGCGCCTTCCACTGCGCCACCGACCTCTCCCCAAGTTCGGACATCCGTCATCGCCTTCGGACCTGGTCAAGTCCTGCGTTGTTGTTCGTTCTTCACTCCCGGCTTAGCGTGTCGTCTTGCTGCACAATGAGCGGCATGTACCACTGCGGCACCACACAGGGGACCTCGATGCTGGTAGTTGCCTCCGCCCGGATAACGCTACTGCCACGGGCAATGATGACCAGTTCCTTGGTGCCGCAGGAAATCGGCCGGTACGGAATGCTGACGCGGAAGCTGCTGTCGCCACGGATGTGGGGGATCACTTCGACGTCATACGCTGTAGGGGCCTGGTCGACCTTGCCCTCGTAGAATAAGATCGAAGCGCCTTCGGTGGCACCGCTGAGGGAGGTGACATCGGCCATGATGAGCAAACGCTCCTCCGGCGCAATCGGACCCGTGGCGCCTTCACTGCGCACAACCATCATGTCGTCAATTCGGAGTTCGCCCAGTTGTGCGCGCGGAGCACCATCCGACTCGCTTGCCGTCTGCTGCGACCCGATGTAGAACGGCTGATGCAAGTAGCCCACATTGTTGCTAAACGACGTCGTCTTGGGATCACCATTGCTGCCGGTGACGGTCACTTCTTCCAGCGGCACGTCACCAATGGCGTTCAGCGTGCCGGGAATCGCGGAGAGACCATGATAAGGGAGTTCCTGAACAAGCTGACCACTCTCGTCTTCGGCCCAGACGACCACCCAGAAAATGAAATATTTATCGGCCATATCGGCCGTCGCTTCAAAGGACGTCAAGGCGACCGCCCAATTTTGTCCGTCCGGCGAAGTGTCGGTGCTGAAGGGTGGCAGCGGGTCCAACGTCTCTTCAGCAATGAGCACGTTAGTGCCATTGACGGGCACGGTCCCATCGATCTCCTGCCGATAAAAGCGCACATGGACTTTGCTGGTGCTGGCCATCTCCTTCAGGCTGTAGTTGTAGACCCGTGCCTGCAACACGATCTCATCACCCACATCCCCGGTTGCCCGCTGTGGTCCGTCCGCCTCATCCACCGTCACGAAGAGACCGCGCATCTGATAGAACTCGCTGTTCCATAGATCATCTGGCTCCGGGTCATTTAAGGTCACACAGTTGACCGTCGACGTACCAGCCTGCAGACAGTTCAGCGCGCCCTGGATATTGACGTTTGAGCCGGATGTCTTCGCCCAGCGCTGTGGATGATTGAGCGCGATATCGATGTGCTGGTTGTAGGGACTCCCCGCCCACCATGAGCCCGAGTACGTATAGAGCGGATTTGCAATGAAGGCTGTGTGGATCGGGCCGGTGGTCTGTAGGGTGGCGCTCATGGGAATCGACTGCACGGTGCCAGTCGGCACGGTCAGCCCGAAAATGTACGGCTCCACCAGGTATTGATAGAGGCCCGGTTGGCGGAAAGAACGTGGTTTGAAAATCTTCACACCGGTCGAGCTGCCAATTGTTGCCTGGGTCACGTTGAGGCTCGAGGCCGAACTGCTCGAATTGTAGCCAAACGATCCCGATACCTGGACACCGCTTCCCGCTAGTTGCTCGAGTTTGGGCGGGCCGACCGTAATCGAGTTGTCGGTCTTGAACGAGTGAGTGCGAACGGATCCGGTGGTGGTCTCAGTAATGCTGCTTGTCGCCCAGTCGGCAAACGCTGAATTGGGCGAATCATCGGTGAAGTAGCCGGCCGGCGGTTTGCTGAGCAGGAGTAACCCTTCATGGCGATCCTGCAGCTGGGCGTACGAACTCGGATAGGAGAAGACCTGCCCCGGTTCATGTACCGGTTGGTACCATTCGGCCCGTGGGCCGCTAATCGAAATGGATTCAGTATTGCTGGGGCCGGAATATTGGACGTAGAGCGGTTCTTCTTCACTCGGCGTGCAGTTGGGTTGATCGCTGGGGCAGACCGTTTGGCCGAGTACCGGATAGTAGTAAATATTGAAGTCATAGGTGGTAAACCAGACCTGATCGCCAAAACCGGTATTCGTCGATGAGTCGAAGCTCTGGCTGCTGTAAGTATAGTTGTTCGTAGCCCTCGTGCGCGTCGTCTGTTGTGCCCAGGCCTGGGTGAATGAGCCAGACAGACTGGAGATGAAGGGAATCTTGACCTTGAACTTCTCGGAGGCCGATTCTGAATAGCCAAAAGAATTGCTTGTCGTGTTGGTATTGGAAGATTGATTGCTATTTTGGGTAGCGGTGTTGTACTGCGAGTAGTAGGTATTCGGTACCACGCCGAAGTTGACCGTAGCCGTCATCACCGCCGTACTCTCATCGGGTAAGATGAAGTCAACATGCATAGGCGGGTGCCCCAGGATGACCGAGGGGTCCATGTGCTGACTGACGCGGGCAATGGTCGGCGCGCTGACTCTGTCCGAACGTCCCCGAAGGTCTCCGGCCACAAGCCAATTCGTATCTTGTGGATCGATCGTCCGTCGTTCATTGAGCCCGAGGGAGCTCTCCAATGTGACGACGGCGCCCTGTTTTGGCGTATAGTCCGTGGGCGCCTCCACGCTGTAGATCGTAACCGAGCCGTCATCGAGCAGAACCGCATACTGCTGATTATAGTCAGAATTGCCGGCAGGATTTTCAGGCAACGTGGCAAAGTGACCCATCGCCAAGCCGTTCAGCCAGGTTGCACTACCCTGAACACAGGAGCCCTGACTTTTTTGGCTCGTCTTGGCACTGATCGTCTTGTCTTCAAAGGTGACGACACCGGTAATCAGGTAGCGTCTGGTGCTGTTTGTACAATTCGCAGCGTCAGCCCCGCTGGCAGCAAAAATGACTTGCTCATTCGGACCGAACCAGTCCAGTCTTCCTGCTTCGGCTAGTATGTTGGAGGGACCCGGCGCCGGCATCGTTCCGGCGACCTCATCAACCGGACTACCCGCTGCAATGGCCCAATCGGACGTGAATTGGTACCACCGCGCACGCACGGTGGTGTTGTTGGGCGTATCGTCCGTAGCATAGACAAGCACTAGCCCATCCCCCTCGACCGCAACGTCAAAGCGACCACCTACAGGAACAATTGGCCCATTACTATTCGGCGGTCTGACGATAGGATTCGCCTGCGACTGCTGTGGGTCGAGGAGAATTTGCAGTTCTGCGGCGTCACTGCAGATCGTGTTCTGGACTGCGCCGGGGCAGACAGTGGCAAAGCGGACTGTGAAGCCCTGGTCTATCCAGGCGACATCCATCAGTCCGTCGTGATTGAAATCGCCGGTTGTCGGATCGGTAAAGAGGCTCTCATACTCGGTAGAGGGCAACGCAGTGGCTGGCCCAATCTTCATGCCATCATTGATATTCGTTACATCCTTGGCCGTTGCCGCAACCACTTCGCTGTTGCTCATGATGAAGAGATCGTCAAGGCCGTCGCGGTTGAAATCCGCCTTGGCCAGGGCGGTATTGATTGCCGACAGAGAAAAGGCCGTTGGAATGTTGACCGGGGATATGGTGCTTTGAATGTACAACGCCATGTTTGGCTCGCCATTTGGTGCAGAACAGTTGCTACCGGTTGCATTTGCGCCATAAGGCGACAGCGTGATGATCACATCATAGCCCAGCGCAAAAAACCGACCGATCCGAGTCTGCTGGGGCTGGCGACCGGCGGTAAAGGGCAGCAAACAGGTTGGGGTGTCCACCTCCAGGACACTTTGGCTGCTGATCGTCTCATTCTCCGTCTCGAGGATGTAGTTGAGCACGTCCGACTGCGTGTTGCTGTTCAACGGTTTGGTGCGCGATATGAGGAGATCGTCAACCGTATTGAGCTCGTACTCTCCCATGAGCGGATCGTCAATGTTGTCAAAATCGGGATCCTGGGCATAGGCGGAGCCGATGAACAGACTCAAAGCCATCACGGTTCCCATGAGTGCGAGCAGCGCCGAAATGACGGGATGGCGGCGCAAGGATTTCGAGTTGTTCATTACATTCTTTCCTTTTGTGTGTGAATGTAAGCCACCGAATGAAGATGATGAATCGGTCACCTTGATCTTCTGGGGCCTGTTAACATTTCGCCAGTGGCGGCTGGCCGTCATTGGCGCTTTGCGCTCGTTGTACGATCAAACTTACTCTGCCGCCAAAAGGTCGCTTGCCGCAGAAGCAATCTCCAGCTTCCAGTTCTCAATCGGCGTACCGTCCAAATTGAGACGACTGGACAGGTAGTGCAACCGCTCAGCACTAGCGCCGTCCGCAGTCATGAAGCGCTCCATGAGATAGAAGGGTGGAATCGACTGATAGTAGAGCCGGGCAATCACCTGGCTGCCGGTCATATCCTCCATTGCCGGCGGCAGCGTGATTTCATAGGTCACGATGTCGGAGCCGGTGCCATCCTGGAACCCACGATCGTCGACCACATTGCCCTTGGGCGCCGTGGCGATGACGTATTTTTCGCCCCATTCGGGATCGGCGGCGAAGCCGGGCGGGCCTTCGGGCGTCCAGCCCTTGGGCAGCAGACGGTTGTCCTTGATCGTGGTGGCCTGGGCCACAAAGCTGGTGGTGAAGAGGTTCTCGGGGTTCTTCACCAGTTCCTGATAGATCAACACCTGATCTTCATCGGTGATGGTTTCGTAGTGGGGCTCATAGGCCTGTTCACAGGTCGTGGGATCTGCGGCACATGCTGCCGGATTGAGAATCGTCAAGAACTCTGACGGCAGCGGCGTGCCGTTGCCGTCGACGATCACGCCCAGTGAATTGGTGCGCCCGGAAGCCCAGTGGACCAGGTTGCTCTGATCGACGACCTGCAATTCAAGGAACGCACGCCGGAAACCCACCCCGGACGGGAAACGATGGCCGGTCAGGTTGGTCACCCTGACATCAACTTCGAGCTGTCCGTCATTTACTTCGACCCGTTCAATCTCGACCGTGGCCGATTCTTCCTTGGCCAGGCGGTTGCTGACTTCGATGGCCGTGGGCAAGCCGTTGTCCGATCCGGTCATAAAGTCGGTCTTGCGCACGCCCAGCACATCGTCAAACTGATTGAACATCTCCAGGCCGAAGATGTTGATGCCGAGCAGCGTATGCCGGGCAAAGTCTTCGCGAATGGGCACGGTCACCTCCGCTTCCAGGGCGCGGTTGTCGGCTTCCGGGTAGGTCTGATCCTGGATGTTGGCAATCCGGAAGGCCAGCGCTTCGCCCTCGTATTCGTTGGGCATGTGGCAGTCTTGGCAGGTCTTGGGATCGCTGCCGCCGCCGAATTCGTCCTGGTAGGCGCTGTTCTGCCATTCGAGATAGGTGGTCTGTTCAAAGTCGCTGCCGACCTGATTGCCGTCGGCGTCGTAGATGGGCAAGTAGATGGTGTGACAGCTGGCGCAAATCTTGGACGATTTGATAGTTGCGTTGTATTCCGGCTTCATGCCCAGCGATGCAACCATGGGCAGTGTGGCCGGATCCTCGAACGGGCCAAAGATACGGCTGATGCCCGGCTCTTCTTCGCCCGGCGTCGAGACGGGGAACTGGCCGGTCATGATCTCGTGTAGCGGGGTTTCCTCGGTCACATCGATCTGATGGCAGACCGTGCAGGAGATGCCGTCACGCGCCAGCGCGCCATACTTGTGTAGAGGGTCCGTCGGGTCAACGACGTCCAGGATATCACGCGTGAAGTATTCGCCGGCGTCGTCAATGTGAAACTGTCGCTGGCCCATGACGCCGTGGCACTGGAAGCAGAGATTCTGAATGGTTTGCGGCAGGTCGCCACTGCTGTGCATGGAGATCTCACTCTCCAGTTGGGCGTGGAAGATGGGATCGCGTCCGGCCAGCCCCATCATCGACCAGTTCCATTCGCCGTAGGGTGAGAGATTGACCAGTTCCTGATCATCGGTAGCTGGAATGATCATGTTGGGACCGAAGGGCAGGTCCTGTCCACTATGGCAGGAGAGACATTGGTCCGATGTGATGAACTGCTCGGGGCCGTCGGGACCGGCAACGACGTGGTCGTAGGTGACAGGCGGAATAGACGCCACTGCACCGGGCTCAACGGGTGCAATCATGTCGAAGAGGGCCAGGAACTCCGGATTGAGGTCGCGTGCCGGCTTTACCTCGGCCAAAGACGCCCCATCAACATCGGCAGCCAACGCATCGTGCTGTCCCGATGGCGTCTGCGCAGCGGACGGGTCGATCCACGAGTTGTCGACCCGGTAGGAAACGGGGTTCCCCGGTTCGCCAGCAATGTTGCGCAGCGCAGAGAAGGTAAACTCGTTGGCGGCCGAGGCGTGACAGCGCACGCAGTACTGGCCAAATCCCGCATCAGGATAGTTGAACGGGTAAGCATTGCCGTCGACCGCCTCACCAGTGTCGTGATAGCCCCAGAACCAGCCATCCTTGGACGCACTGCTGTCGCGGATGATGTAGGTCCACATGCTCAGCTGAGCGTTGATCTCATCATCCGTCAGATCGGCATATCGGGCAGCAGGCGGCGCATACATCTCCTTAATGATCATGGCGCCGTCCGGGATGGCGCCGGTGCGATCATTTTTGAGCCAGGCGTAGACCTCCGGCGAGTAGAAGATGCGCACGGCCGGATGGGTGCCGTAATAGGTGCCATCAATATACGCGCCGGTATCACGCACCCGTTTGTCCTCTGCCCAGCCCATCTCTTGATACGTTTTGCTCTCAAGAAAGTCGAACAGCAATGTTTCATATTCATCTAGGGGCAGCGTACTGGGCAAAGGCAGCGGGGAAAGCGTCTCATCCGCCTGGGCCAGCGCTGCCCCGCTGGTGCTAAATCCTAATCCGATTGCGAATACAAGCAACCCGATCAACACGGACAAGTTGCGTAGACTCGATCGTTTCATGATTTCTCCATCCGAGATTGAGCATCTACAGTTGGTGCGGAAGGGGGAATACGTGACATCTCTTCGCTACAAGTCAGAGCAATCGGCCACTTGCTCACCAGATGGTTGAGCAAGTGGCCGGCGTCGCACGAAGTTGGCGGGCATCTGGCCGCGCTGCTGCGTGTTACGGTGTCACAATGTTAAAATCTGAGGGGAAGAGTTCCAGCAGGGAGAAGAATTCGATCACCCTGAGTACACTGCCGTCGATTTCGATTTTGCCGTCATCGATCGCAACCTGAATGTCGGTGTCACCCAGCAGGATCTGCCCCAACGTCTCGGAACTGATCGTGATTGTCGCCTCGGCGTCGGGCGACTGTTCGCCCTCTGTGTGGTTGACCACCGAGTTCTCCAACGTCGTGATGAACTTGTTCTGATCGTTCTCCGTCGGCTTGTCGGTGAAGACCCAGTTCAAGATGATCATCTTGCCGGCGGCTCGAGAAGCGTCCAGGTGAATGCCCAGGAAGTCGAACAGGGCCTCCAACTCAATGACCTTGAGCACTTCAAGGCCGCCCTTGTTGCTGGTGCCGGCATTCGGGTTCACGCCATTGCGCAACTCTTCCGCACCAGAGAGATAGAAGCCGCGCCACGGGCCGGATTCAGCCTGATAGCCCATCTGCTCCAGGGTGTCGGCTTGGAGCAACTGCGCTTCCCGATTGGTCGGATCAGCGAAAACGACATGGTTGACGAGTTCGGCAACCCAGCGGTATTCGCCCCGGTCGAACGCAGCTTTGGCTTCGTCCAGCACCTTCTCGGCCCCGCCCATCATCTCCACATATTTGGTGCTGGACTCGACCGGCGGCAGCTTGTGCAGATTGGCCGGATTGCCGTCAAACCAGCCCAGGTAGAGGTCGTAAGTGGCCTTCACGTTGTGGCTCATCGTGCCGTAGTAGCCGCGGCTGGACCAGGTCTCCTGCTGCACCTCGGGCAACTCGATCATTTCGGCGATCTCGACGGGCACGTAGCCCTGATTGGCCAGATTCAGCGTCTGGTCGTTGATAAAGCGATACAGGTCGCGCTGAAGCTTGAGATGATCGACGACCTCGTCGTTGTCCCAAATCGGCCAGTGATGCATGTTGTAGAGCACTTCCACGTCGTCGCCCCAGCGATCCAGCGCTTCATTCAAATACTTGGACCAGGCGAGCGGATCGCGGACTTTGGCCCCGCGCAGGGAGTAGGTGTTGTGGAGCGTGTGGGTGGCATCCTCAGCGCCGTTGAGCGCCTTTAGTTCGGGGTTATACCAGAGCATTTCCGAAGGCGCTTCCGAATCGGGCGCCATCAGCCACTCGAAGGTCAGGCCGTCGATCACCGTAGAGCCGGTATCGTCATTGATGGTTACGGTCGGCGCCAGCAGACTCTGGGTGCCTTCGGAGATGGTCATGCCCAGGCCGGCGCCGATGCCCTGGCGCGGGCCGGGGGGAATGAGCGTGCCGTACATGTAGTTGGCGCGCCGTCCCATGACGTTACCGGCGTAGACATTCTCCTTACTGGCCGCATCCAGAAACCCTTCTGGTGCGTAAACGGGCACGGTGCCGCCGTTGTAATCCTCCGAGATCACGCCCAGCACGCCGCCCCAATGATCGACATGGCTATGGGTATAGATGACTGCAACCACATCCTGCAGGGGTCGATTGGCGCGGTAAAGGGCCAGTGCGGCCGCCGCCGTTTCGACCGAAACCAGGGGATCGACCACGATCAAGCCGGTGTCGCCTTCAATGATCGTCATGTTAGAGAGGTCATAGTTGCGGACCTGATAGATGCGATCCGTCACCTTAAAGAGCCCCCCAGTGTTGACAAGTTGCGACTGACGCCATAGGCTGGGGTTGGCCTCATCCGGCGCCGTCGATCCGTTCACGATGAAATCATATTTGGTCGGATCCCAAATGACGTCGCCGCTGCTATTGGTCACCGGCGCACTGGGCAGCGGTGCGATCAGGTCCCGGGCTACGTCGTCGTAATCGGAGGTGTCGTCAAAGGGCAGTTCGTCGTAGACGGCCTGATTGGCGGCCGTGGTGAAGGATGATGCTTCTTTGGGCTGAAGCAGCTCTGGCTCGGTAGTCTCTTCCTCCCCCGCAGTGATCGCCGGGAAGAAGAGAACGAAGTCGGCGCTACCATCCGGAGGGGCTTCCTGGGCATGCGAGCCGGTCGCAATACTGCCCAGGAGTAGCAGGCTCAGGACAAAGACGACAATCATCTTGTTCAGGGACCAGTTTCGGCCAGCTTGTGACTTTTTCATTGAGACATCCTTTCGTCAAGGGACTTGGAACCTACCCAGCGTTAGTTGGAGTCGAGTGCGCCTGTTCATGCAGGAAGGCATAGAGTTCAGAAAGACGGCCAAAACGCACAACATCAGTGCGTGCTGCAGACTGGACGGAAGCCCGCCATTCGGACTCTGCATCATCACGCCACAGCCGAATGAGATAGACCTGGTACGTTCGGCTATCGTCAAGACGTTGGTCTGGAATTTGGTTCTTTTCGGACATTACCTACTCCTGACCATGAAACACGAACGCCGTACGTGCGGCTGTCTTCGAATTACGGGTGCTGCGACCGGAAACTAGCGTGCAGTCATCGGCGAGGGTGAGCCCAAACCAGACAGCGTCACCCCTGATTCATTGAGCGGAGACGGCGCAACGCAGTAGCGCCAACTGCTATTGTTCTTGTAGTGATAGGTGGTACAATCGGCCGTAATCAACGGATCGTCAACGATCCATTGCCATGATAGACTAGGCGGCGTCATCAAAGCGTCATCAGGAACGCTTCTGGCTCTGGAGGTAGGTGCCTTCAATGCACGTCCAACTCAAATTTCTTGGTGCCTATGCCGTCTTGCTTGACGGTACGCCCGTCTCCTATTTTCGTAGCGACAAGGTGCGGGCCTTGCTTGCCTATTTGGCTCTGGAACCGCGTGCGCACAGTCGTCGTGCGCTTAGAACACTGCTATGGCCCGATGCACCGGCCAAGAGCAGCGCCAGAAATCTACGCACGGTAATTTACTATCTGCGTCAAAATCTTGATGCAGTTATCCCCGGCGCGGCAGACCAACTCGTGGAGGTTGACCACAATCAGCTGCGCCTTCGTCTAGAGGTTGAAGTAGACGTATTTGAATTTCAGGCGTTGCTCGCGCAGATCAGCGCACATGATCATGCAGACGAACGACACTGTGACCGCTGCCTCGGCAACCTGGAGGCCGCCGTCCAGCTCTATCGCGGTGAACTCTTCCCGAATCTGACGTTCATCGCCCGGCCGTTTGATGAATGGCTACTCTGGCAGCGTACGCTATTGGAGGACCAGGCCATTGAGACCATGGCCCGTCTGGCAGCGGCGTATCGGGCCAACGACAGACCGGGGGAGGCGATCGGTTTGTTGCGAGAGTTGCTGCAGATTGACCCTTTTCGTGAAGCGTCACACCGGTCTATGATGCAGTTGGAGGCAGAGCTCGGCAATCAGGAACGGGCCCTGGCTCAATACAATCATCTGCATGATCTGTTTCAGCGTGAGTTGGGGATCGGGCCAAGCGCCAAGACAATTATGCTAGCCAAAGAAATACAGGAAGCCAACGCCAGCCAGATCGCGGCAATAACTCCCAGGCAGTCCACCGGATCACTAGAGACGGACGAAGCGATAGCACAGTCCCCACACACGGTTGCTGCACCCTCTGTAGGAACCATCATCGAGCGCTCGTCGATGAAGCAAGCCGACGAAGCGCGCAAACAGTGGTACTTCGGCAGTGCGCCGCTTGGGTCGCCATTCTACGGACGGCAAGCCGACCGCGCAACGCTACAGCAATGGCTGGTCCACGACGGCTGCCAACTCATCTCCATCTTGGGCATGGGCGGTATCGGCAAGAGCACGTTGGCAGCCCACGTAATGGAACAGATAGCGCCCCAATATGACCTCGTCTTCTGGCGCTCATTGGTAAACGCGCCCCAATTGCTTGAGCTATTGTCCAGCGTACTGAACTTTCTGGAAGACGACTCACTGGCAGAATTGCCCAGTGATCTGGATACATTGATGCAGATGTTGCTGACTTCATTGGAAAAACAACGGCTCCTCTTGGTGCTGGATAATCTGGAGAGCATTCTCAAACCCATCGGACTGGGTGCCTATCAACCGGGTTACGAAAGCTACGATCAACTATTTCAACTCATTGCTTCGGCTCCCCACGGCAGCCAGGTTCTCGTAACGAGTCGGGAGCATCCCCCCAACTTCAGCCGGTGGGAGGGCGACACACCCCGTGTACGATCTCTCTATCTCGACGGCCTGGATTATGCTGCCGGCAGCGAATTGTTGCGCGGCCGGGGCATTGTCGGCTCAACGGCGCAGCAGCGTCAGGTGATAGAGCAATATTCAGGCAACCCGCTGGCACTGAAACTAGTTGCTGACACGGTCGACACGCTGTTGGGTGGCGATGTCGACGCGCTGCTTGACGAAGCTGCGCCGGTATTTGGCGATATTCGATTGATTCTCGACCAGCAAGTCAACCGGTTGAGTGAACTGGAAACGGATATCCTCTTCTGGTTGGCAATTGCTAGGCAACCACTATCGTTTCCGGCGCTACGAAGCAGATTGCTTTACCAACCGTCAGGGCACAAGTTGGTTGAAGCCATACGCAATCTAGCGGGATGCTCTTTGCTCGAACCGGGAGAGACCGATCTCAGCTTACAAAATGTCATTTTGGAATACCTGACGAATCGTATCGTTGACGGGGTTGCCCAGGAGTTCCTGCAGGGCCGCTTGGGTATGATCCACCGCCACGCTTTACTGAATGCGCAGGCCAGCGACTATGTACAGCGGAGTCAAGTTCGGCTGATTTGGCAACCGATCCTTGCACAGATCAAGCCAGTTTTGGGAGATCAGGGCATTGTGGACGCAGCGCGCAGACTGCTCGACGAATTGCGCAGCGGATCAACCAACCTGCATAGCTATGCCGGCGGGAATTTGCTAAATCTTCTGCTGCAATCGGGCGTTGATATCGCGGGCCTTGATTTTTCATATCTTGCGGTCTGGCAAGCCAATGCCTCTGATCACCTCCTCCTCGATATCGACTTTACCGGCGCCGACCTGAACGGCTCTGTCTTTACAAACAGCGTGGGGTTCATCTATGCCATTGCGATCGACCCCTCTGGACAACTGCTCGCGGTTGGCGCCAGTGAAGGAACAATCCATCTCCTACATAGCGATACGATGAGCTTGATGGCCAATCTGGAAGGACACTCACAGCCTATCTGGTCGCTCGCCTTCAGCCGAGACGGTCAGATTCTGGCCAGCGGCAGTGCGGACGGCACGGTACGCTTGTGGGATGTGGAATCCCGGCAGGTTATCACCGTCCTCCACGGCCATACAGATGGCGTACATAGTCTCTCATTCGGCCCGCACTCTGGCATAACCAGCGAATCTCAAGTCCTCGCTACTGGCTGCGGGGACCACAAAATCCGGATATGGAATGTGGACAGCGCGGAATTGCTGCATGTTATCCACGCCCATCAGGACAAAGTGCAAGCCGTGGCTTTCCATCCTGAGAAGAAGCAGTTGGCCAGCGGCAGCCGCGACGGCACGGTTCGACTTTGGTTCTTGACTGATCCACAAGCTGACGGCGAAACGCCGGGTCGGTTCGTCACCCGACGATCGCAATGGGTCAATGCCCTTGCCTGGAGCCCAGATGGACGGACGCTATCGATTGGAGATGGAGACGGCACCATCACGTTATTGAATGAGCGCTCGTTGGATCAGACAACCCGTACCCGCACGGTTACGACTGACAGCGCCGCAGATCCCCACTGGACCGAAAGAGAAATGACCGGCCATCAGGGCGACGTCCAAGCGTTGGCCTTTAGCCCACGGGGTGAGTGGCTGGCCAGCGGTGGCATCGACAGCACGGTCCGGATTTGGGAAGTGAAATCAGCCACGGAGTTTAGGAACTTGAAGGGGCACAAAGGTGCGGTCAGAGCAGTTGCCTTCACGCCCGACAACAAGTTCTTGGTCAGCGGCAGTTGGGATCACAGCGTCCGGCAGTGGAATGTCGAGAACTGGCGCGCCCAGGATGCCGGCGAGACGGCATTTTTATTCCAGGGGCAAAGTGCCTGGCACTTTACCGCCAACTTCAGTCCGGATGGAGCGACCCTTGCTACAGCAGGATCTGATCGTACAATCTGTCTTTGGCGCGTCCAAAGCGGCCAATTGCTGCACACCCTGCGCGGACACACCGACTGGGTCTGGCGTACAGTCTATAGCCCAGACGGTACCATTCTCGTCAGCGTCGGCTTTGACAAGACCATAAAGCTGTGGAATGTTCGCACAAATACGCCAATTGCTACGCTAACGGGCCACACTGGCGGAGTCCAGGCCGTCGCATTCAGCCCCGACGGCAACACCTTGGCCACCGCCAGCGTTGACCATAACGTGCTGCTCTGGGACAGCAAAACCGGTGACCTGATTCAATCGATCGGAAGACATGAGGGGTGGGCTTTGTCAGTAGCCTTCTCACCCGATGGGCGCCGCCTGGTTTCTGCCGGTACAGATCAGCTGATTGTGATATGGGATCTCGTCACAGGCAAGAGCGAGCGGATTTTAGTGGGCCATACCGACGCTGTACAGCATGTGACCTTCAGCCCGGACGGCCGGCTGGTGGCCAGCGCCAGTTGGGATCGGACCGTCCGGCTATGGGACATTGCAAGCGGCAAGAATCGTGCAGTCTTGACCGGGCATACTCAAATGGCGCAAGGCGTTGCTTTCAGCCCAGATGGCCGGACGCTGGCCAGTAGCAGCTATGATGAAACGGTGCGCCTTTGGGATGTAGCAACGGGCGTCCAGCGCCAGGTGTTGACTGGACATACGCACTATGTATTCCTTGTCGACTTCAGCCCGGATGGACGTACGTTGGCCAGCAGCAGCGCCGACGGCACGGTTCGAATCTGGGATGCGGTGCGTGGCGAAACATTGCATACGCTGCGCACGCCGGGGCCCTATCAGGGAATGGGAATCAGCGGCGTCACCGGCATTACTGCGGCACAGCGGAGTTCGCTCAAGGCACTGGGCGCAATCGATTAATCACGCTATACTTTCAGCATGAGCGGTGCGCTGCTGCATACCAAACTGTATAGGCCCCATGCCCCGACCCGACTGGTCGCGTGTCCCCGATTATTTGATCGCCTGAATCAGAGCGTACAGACGGGTAACGCGCTCATGTTGATCTCTGCACCGGCCGGCTACGGCAAGACAACGCTGGCTGCAGCCTGGTTGCAGCTGCATGCAGAAGCAGACGAGCCTGCGCTGCGCTGTGCCTGGCTTTCGCTGGACGAGGAAGACAATGTACCGCGCCGGTTTTTTGCGTACCTACTGGCTGCACTCAAGGGGGCTGGCCTCGCACTAGACGCCGCAGAGTCAGCCTTGCAAGCCGATCTTATCGCCGAAACGTCCTTCATGACTGCGTTGCTCAATGACTTGGGCAGACATGAGACCGATCAACCCCTGATCGTGGCGCTGGATGACTACCACCGCATTCAATCACCCGACATTCATGCGGCGATGCAGTTCTGGCTTGATCATGCGCCGCCCCATGTGCATCTGCTTCTCCTCACGCGCGAAGATCCGCCGCTGACGCTGGCGCGGTGGCGCGTGAGCAATCGCATGACAGAGCTGCGCGTCGGCGACCTGCGCTTCACGCCGCCTGAGGCAGCGGCTTTTCTCAATGAGAGCATGGGCTTGACGCTCACAGCGGCTGACATCGAACGCTTGGACGCGCGGACAGAGGGCTGGGTGGCCGGTCTGCAGTTGGCGGCGCTGGCCCTGCGCACACCCCTTGCGGGGGAGCAAGCCGGCGATGCATCCACCTTCATCGCCGAGTTTGGCGGCAGCCATTTCTACGTCATCGACTATCTGCTGGAAGAGGTGCTGCGCCGCCAGGGTGCCGACGTACGCATCTTTCTCCAACAAACCTCGATTCTGGATCGACTCACCGCACCCCTTTGTGATGCTATCACCGGGCGCCAGGATAGCCAGGAACTCTTGACCGATCTGGAACGGCGCAACCTCTTCATCGTACCGCTGGACAATCAGCGGCGCTGGTATCGTCACCACCACCTGATCGCCGACTCGCTGCAGGCATTACTGGCAGATGATGAGCGTGCGCAACTGCACGCACGTGCGGCGCGCTGGCATGAGCAGCATGGCCAGCCTTCAGCCGCCGTACGCCACGCATTGGCAACGCACGATCTGGCGCTGGCGGCAGATGTGATGGAAGCGGTTTTCCAACGCGCGGCAGCCTGGTCACAAGGCGATGTGGCACAACTGAACGGCTGGCTGGACGCACTGCCCGCCGCGCTCCTCCACGCCCGCCCCACCTTGAGCCTGCACGCCTCGCGCGCCCTCTATTTGGCCGGCGACCTGGATGGCGCGGAACGACTTGTCGTGCAAGCGCAGGTTGCCCTCGACCCAGACGCGTCCGGCACCGATGCAGAATCGGACGCAGCCATGCTGGCCACCGTTTACCAGGGAGCAATCAACGCGTTGCGTGGCACGAACCTGTGCGCGGTGATTGCTGCGGTCACGCCGCTGCCGGAGCGCTTGGCGAGGACCAATTTGCACGCTGCGGCCCGGGCGGTCGACACGCTGGGGCTTGCCCATGCCCTGCGCGGCGATCTGATTGAAGCCGAGCAGGCGTACAGGCGGACGAGCGTACTGGCACAACAGGCCGGCGTGCGCTATCTAGCCGTAAATGCGCTCTGCGAGGTGGCGCTGATCCAGATCGCAAAGGGTGAACTAACAGCGGCGGAAGAGAGCTGTCATGCTGCGCTGGCAGAAGCCGATGGCGAAGCAATTGCGCCGACCGGACTGGCCTGGGCCGTGCTGGGCGAAATCGAACGGGAGCGCAATGATCTGGACGCAGCCGCACGCCATGTGAAGGACGGCATTCGGCTGGCGCAACAGGGCGGCATTACCGATGATCTGCGCTACGCCTACCTCTTTCTGGCGCGCCTGCGCCAGGCTCAGGGTCAACCAGAAGCCGCGCTGGATGCCTGGCGTCAGGCGAATCGCTTGCTGCAGCGCTACAACGTGCCGCGCTTGACAACGCTGGCTGCAGCGGAACGCGCGCGACTCGATCTGGCCCAGGGCAATCCGGCTGCAGCACAACGCTGGGTGACCATCTTCCAGGCGCGCCCCAACGATCGTGCGCTGGAAGCCGTACAAGAATTCGAGGCGCTGACGCTGGCCCATATCTGCCTGGCTACGGGTGCACTCGACGATGCTGCAACGGCCGTGCACGGCGTATTGGCCGCGGCCCAGCCGACCGGTCGCTCACGCACGACCATGGAGGCGCTGTTGCTGCACGGGCTGATCCTACAGGCGCGAGGCCAGACGGCTGAGGCCGTGACTGCGCTGCGCGCGGCAGTGACCCTGGCCGCGCCCGCCGGCTTCGTGCGCCTCTTCCTTGACATGGGCGCGCCAGCGGCGGCCTTGCTGCCTGGCGCACGTCCGGCGGCGCCGGCATTCGTCGACAGACTGCTGGCGGAATTTGAAGACGTAGAACCATCTTTACGCATCGACCAATCTCCTACAGAGCTTACGGGAGTTTCCGCCCCGGAGTCTCGTCCAGATCCGCCTCGCGCAGTTGCGCCCTTACTTGAGCCGCTCAGTGAGCGAGAAGAAGAAGTGCTGAAGCTGCTCGTTGCCGGTCACACCAATCAAGAAATCGCCGACACGCTCATCATCACCGTGGGCACGGCTAAGTGGCACGTCCACAACATCTACCAGAAACTCGATGTGAACAGCCGCGCCGCAGCCATCGCACGGGTCCATGCGTTGGGTCTGTCAATCTGAAGTGCGCTAAGCCTCTCAATCTCCGTTCCCCAACCAATCCCTATCTCCCAACCTATCCTTCGTTAGGCGACGGGCCCGCGCCCGCCTGCTATGCTTGTCCATAGAGCTGTAACCGCTGCGGGCAAGGCAAGTCCCGCCCATACGACTTGAAGCAGTAGGAAGAAGTGCCATGAACAGCCAGCCGCAAGCAGCGATTTACGCAATTCGCATTCAGGGTTACCTGGACGCTCGTCGAGCACATCAGTTCGAAGGCATGGCAATTGACCAAGAGCCCGGCGGCACAACCTGCCTAACCGGACCGCTGGTCGACCAGGCCGCACTCTACGGCCTGTTGAGCCGCATCCGCGATCTCGGCATGCCCTTAATCTCGGTGACGCGTGTGGATGATGCCGACGGGCGACGGATAGAAAGGAGCGCATGATGAAGCGCTATGAAAAACAGACAATCCAACATTTGACCTGGCTCGCACTCATAATTGTCCTACTGCTTGCGCCAGCATCTGCGCTATGAAAAGTGACACGACGATCAGATCTGACTATCAAAGGAGTGACAACATGACAACGCTAAATCAATCTATGACGCAGCAACATACGCAAGATCAACCGGTCCACTGGAGTCGCCGCCTGCTTAGCGGACTGCTCTGGACGCTGCTGGCGCTTGCGCTGCTCGTGGCCAGCTTGCCCGTCTTGCTACTCTTCGTCGCCACGGGCGTGCCGCTCTATATTGCGCTGGCGCTGGCCGCAATGGACGCAGTGCTGATCGCATCTCTCCTCTGGCTTGAACGCAGCGCACTGCTCGTGATCGGCGTGGTTGCAGGCGTGCTGGTGGTTTCGGTGGCTGCCGTCTGGCTTTCGCAACTCTATGCGACAACGCCGCCCATCATGGATGCAGAGGGCAAAGTCGTTCCCAACAGCATTGCCTCACTGGAGAAAGTTTCGCTCAATGACAGCGAGCAGTGGGTCTCCATACGCGGCCGGGACGTCGACAATCCGGTGCTGCTCTTCCTGGCCGGCGGGCCGGGCGGCAGCCAGTTAACGACCGCGCGTCACGAGCTGGCGGCGCTTGAAGATCACTTTATCGTCGTCAACTGGGAGCAGCCGGGCGCGGGCAAGAGTTTCAACGCCGTGGATCGCTCGACGTTGACGCCGGAGCGCTACATCGAAGACGCCCACGCGCTTGTGCTCCACCTGCAAGAACGCTTTGGGGTAGACAAGGTCTACGTGCTGGGCGAATCGTGGGGCAGTGCGCTGGGCATCATGCTGGTGCAGCGCTACCCGCAACTCTTCCACGCCCACATCGGCGCAGCGCAGATGGTGGATTTCCTGGAAACCGACCTGATGGCCTACGATTTTGCCATGGATTGGGCGCGTGAACGGGGCGACACGCAGAAGGTAGATCAGCTGCGTGAGCAGGGGCCACCGCCCTACTATGGTGACGGTGTGGCTTGGAAGCAGGTACGGTACTTGCAGGACACCTATGCCTACATGAATCAGAATCCGGCCATCGACACCAGCTTCAATACGCCGCGTGACTTGGGCAGTCCGGAATATGGCCTGCTCGACATCATCAACTGGGCGCGCGGGCCGCTGGATACGTTGGGCATTGTCTACCCATATCTTTGGGACGTAGATTTCCGTGAGCAGGCCCCGACGCTGGATGTGCCCGTCTATTTCCTAACCGGTCGCCACGATGTCAATGCGCCGCCGTCGCTGATTGAGGAGTATTACGAACTCCTTGATGCGCCGCACAAGGAAATCGTCTGGTTCGAACGCTCCGGACACAGTCCGTGGGTCAGCGAGTCGGCGAAGTTTGTGGAGACGGTGGCGGGCATTGCGCAGCGCTAGGCGGCATATCGTTCCCAACATTTGGTGCAGCGTCAGCGACGCAAGCAATTCGCGTCAATTGCTCCAACAGTCAAGGACTAGGAGGAACAAAATGAGACTGGATGAAAGCGCCTACTACTGGGAGACTGAACGCATTCGCCTGCGGCCTATGCACATAGAAGATGTTGATTTGTGGCTGGCGGAGGAGCAGGTGGATAGCGCGGGCGTGCGCTTTCTCAACTACGGCATGACGCTGCCCACGTCTGCCCATGGCGCGCAACAGTTTGCCGAGCGCTACGCCGAGTTCAACAACCGCGACGAACGCATCATGTTCTCAATTGAGACGTCGGCCAACGGTGCCCCCGGTGAACTGATCGGAGCCATTAACATCCATTCCATGGACCATAAGAACGGCACCTTTGAGACGGGCAGCCGCGTCTACACGGCCTTTCGGAATCAGGGTTATGGCTTTGAAGCCAAACTGTTGGTGCTGCGCTATGCCTTTTACGAGTTGCGCTTTCAGAAATACAACATTCGCTGCGTGGAGGTCAACGAGCCCATGATTCGTCATGCCAAACGGCTTGGCTGCCAGTCAGAAGGCCGCATCCGCCGCCACATCTACACCGCAGGTCGGCATTATGACGAGCTGATCTTCGGCCTCACCCGCGAAGAGTTCGATGCCCTGCTGGCGCGCTTGGAGGAAGGAGAAAATGGTCGCTGACCGTTCCCTACTGTAAATCAAATCCGTTCCAGCTCGACATCTGGTTCGGGCTCCTAGCGGTGACTTCCGCTGCATAGGCGGCACACCGATTGAGGAGGTCGGCATTGCCCCCTGACGTGCAGATGGAGTGGACGGTGAACGACGTGCGCCAGGGGCGAGACGTACGGAAAATTTCTGTGGGGATAGGGTGGATAGACTAGCCAATCCCCACCAAAATCAGGCCGCCGGAGACGATGGCGATACCGATCGTCTTAGGGCGATAGCGCGGTTCCTGCCCCAGCGTGAAGCCCAGCAATGCGCCCATGGGGATACTCAGCTGGCGGAAGGCGGCCACGTAGCTCACATTGCTAACGAAGGCCATAGCCGCCAGGGCCAAGCCATAGGCCGCGGTCACCACGATGCCGGTAAGCAGCCCCGTCACCAGCAGCGAGCGGTCGCGAAGCAGCAGCAGCAGGCGGCGGCGCTCCGGTTTATAGAGTAGCGTGCCCAGCCCAAGCATGACGGCCGTGCTCAGCGTCTGCAGCGCCATAAAGAGCAGCGTTACTTCATAGATTGCCATCTGATTAGAAACCATGCGCAGCTCGCGCAATACATGATCGTCGATCAGCGTATAGCCGGTGGTGCCCAGCGCAGCCACCACCACCATGAGGTAGAGCGCATCAAAGTAATCGCGGGGACGCACGGTCTGGAAGTCGGATAGCGGCAGAATGATGCAGCCGACCATGATCAATGCCATACCCAGCAGGGCCATAGCGCCAATCTCTCCGCCTGTGCCAAGCAACAGGCTGATGGCGGCCACGAGCAAAACCGGCAGCGCCCGCGCCAGCGGATAGGCCAGCGAAATGTCGCCCTGTCGATAGGCGCCCGCCAGCCCAAAGAAGTAGACCAGTTGGGCGAGGCCAGTGAGTGCAATCAATCTCCAAACCGCTGCGGGGATCAGCGACAGCGTCTGCCAATAGACAACCAGCAGCGGCGAGAGCGCCACAGCTGCAGCTGTGGCGGCCAGCCAGAAGAAGGCCAGCGTCGGACTGCGGCGCTTGCTGACAAAGTTCCAAAAAGCATGCATAAAGGCGGACGTGACGATCAGTACGGCGGCAGTAGCAGTCATCAATGCGGCCGTTCATCCCATAAGCTGCGCATATACTCGTGTTATTTCATTCGTCATTAAGAGCCCGTTACTGCTCGGGAACATAGGAGGTTTCGATGCGCAAGTCCAATCTGCTGATCATGCTCGCTTGGCTGATCGTCGTGCTGGCAATCACGGCCACGGTCGCGGGCTTACTCTGGCCGGATGGAGGCGAAGCGTATCTGTTCACCACGCTACGCGGCGAACAGGCCGAAATCTATGGCCGCGGCCTCTATCGATACGACTCGCTGCTGGTCGGCGCTGGCTTCCGCGGCATTGACGTCGTAATACTCTTCGTGGCTGTGCCGCTGCTGATCTATGGCGCCACCAGCTATCAGCGCGGTTCGTTGCGGGGCGGTTTGCTACTGCTTGGCATGACAGGCTTCTTCCTCTACAACCACGCCTCCATGGCGTTGGGCGCTGCCTACAATGAACTCTTTGTCGTGTACGTGGCGCTTTTTTCGGCTAGCCTTTTTGCTTTTGTACTGGCTTTTGCGGCAATCGATCTGAAGCAGTTACCTATGCACATTTTGCCCAGCATGCCCCACCGGGCGCTGGCCATCTTCATGGCGATCACAGGGCTGGTCTTTGTGGGCGTGTGGCTCGTGCTCGGCATCGTAGTGCCGTCTAGTCAGGGGCAGGCGCCCGAGGAACTGGCTGCCTACACCACGCTCGTCACCCATGCGCTGGACCTGGGCGTGCTCATGCCCACGGCCTTTCTGGCCGGCGGATTGTTATGGCGGCAGCAGGCGCTGGGCTATCCGCTGGCCATCACCATGCTGACGCTGGGCATCTTCATTGTGGGACTCTCTATGCCTGCAGCCACGGTCGCACAGATTCTCGCCGGCTATGAGTTCGCCTTTGCGCAGGCCATCGTCTTTATTGCGCCCTTTCTGGTTTTGGGCATTATGGCCCTGTGGCTCGCTGTGCTTTTCCTGCGCAATGTGGCCGACAGACCGCGTATCTAAACGCAAGACAGATCATATGGCCGAGACACACCACCCAGAATTGCTGGACGCAGGCCACTTCTGGCGCGTGTGCGATCTGCCCTGCAGGTGCATCCTGCCTTCCACATGCTGGAACCAGAAATCCTAGACTGGGCTGAAGCCCATCTTGCGACACTCAAACTTTGGACTATTTGCTCGGTATCTGAACAAGGAGCATTGTTCAAAGTTTGAACAACGTGTCTGTTAGCGGCCCGACAATTGGTAAATTTTCTCCCGCGTCTCGCGCCAGGAAATCTTGCTCAGGCCCATCTTTTGGCGCAGCCGTTCTTCCGGCATGCCTGTACGAAAGTCACGTACGGCTGAAGTCCAGCGCAACGTCTCGAAGCCAACCTGGACATGCTTGATGCCCGCCTCCGTGCCGATCTCGTCCAGAATATATTCCAGGTTGCGTGGCGTGCACTCGAAGAGGTGATTCTCCGGCTTATACTGGTTCAGGTACTGACCCAGCGCTGGCGCCATCGCCGGCGTCAGCGAAATCGAGCGGTTCTTGTGGGCATGGCGCTCGTCAGGGTAGCGCACGCTCACTTCGGGCGCCTGCGGGTTTGACACGTCGACATCGGTGATGAGGAGCCGTGCGCACTCTGCCTTCTTCATCCCCGTCTGCAAGAGCAGATGGACGAGCAGATAGGGCCGTGCA
The DNA here is from genome assembly GCA_963749845.1 of uncultured Chloroflexia bacterium. Taxonomy (GTDB): domain Bacteria; phylum Chloroflexota; class Anaerolineae; order Caldilineales; family Caldilineaceae; genus JAGRCP01. Next base: position 1,294,521 of record CAVVOJ010000001.1, read on the forward strand.
TCGGGATGCCTATGATCCAGTAAGCGGTTCTGGGCCACACGGGCCAGGCGACCGATCTCATCCTCGCGCAGAATGGTGGGCAAGGGCGTCTTGGTCGACTGTTGCACGACCGGTTCGGCCGGATCAGTGCCCAGCACGCCGATGCCATGCAGCCAGCCAAAAAAGACCTTGAGCGTCGTGATGCGCCGGGCCAGCGTCTTGGCGCTGCAGGGTTTGCCCCGCTCGTTTTGGAGCCAATAGAGGTAGGCTTCCAGATCATCGGTGCGAATGCGCAACAGCGGCGTATCCGCACCCAAGAATTCGGTCGTAATCTTGAGATCGTTGCGAAAGGCCTTAATCGTGTTTTCGCTGAAGCCCTTGCGGATCATGTATTCGTCAAAAGCATCGACCGCGGTTGCCAGCGTGCTGTCGGCGCGTAATGGCGGCGCCAGTACTGCATCGTCGCCGGCACTCATCTGGCCGGAAGTAGCGGCGGTGTCGTCGAGAACATTGGGAGAGTCGATGACCGGATCTGCCATGATGTCTGTTCCTCACTGGTGTTCTATGCGAAATTGCATAAGATGAGTATACGAAGGAACGGCACGGCTGTCAAACGGCACTAACGTCTCAAGTAACCCAAGATCTGAGCAAAGCAAGCACAGTCCCTTGCCGGTTGCGTAGCGGACAGGTAGACTGCTGACATCCGTCTGTCATTTTGCAAAGGAGCGATTCCCATGACCCGTGTTGTAATTATCGGCGGGAGCGGCCATGTGGGGACATACCTGGTCCCGCGGCTGGTTGGCGCCGGCTTCGAAGTCGTCAACGTCAGCCGGGGCGAGCGCAAGCCCTATCAGCCCCACGGCGCCTGGTCTGCCGTCCAGACTGTGATCATCGACCGCGAGGCGGCTGACGCGGCCGGCACCTTTGGCACGCAGATCGCCGACCTGCAGCCCGACATCGTCATCGACATGATCTGCTTTACACTGGAGAGCGCGGCAGCAGCTCGTCGAAGGCCTGCGCGGGCAGGTACAGCACCTCCTGCACTGCGGCACCATCTGGATCCATGGCGCGAGCGCAGTTGTCCCCACGACAGAGGATGCCGCACGCACGCCCTTTGGCGACTACGGCACCCAGAAATCACAGATCGAGCGCTACCTCATGGACCAGGCCCGGCGTCATGGCTTCCCGGTCACCGCGCTGCATCCCGGCCACATTGTCGGCCCGGGCTGGGAGCCGATCGGCCCCGCAGGCAACCGGGATTTGACCGTCTTTGAGAAGCTGGCCGGCGGCCAGGAAGTACTTCTGCCCAATCTGGGCATGGAGACGCTCCACCACGTCCATGCTGACGATGTCGCGCAGGCCTTTATGCAGGCAATTATCCGGCGTAGCACCGCCGTGGGCGAGAGCTTTCACACCGTGTCGTCCGCAGCACTCACCCTGCGTGGCTATGCGGAAGCCGTGGCCGGCTGGTTCGGGCAGAGCGCCAATCTGCGCTTTCTGCCCTGGCCGGAGTGGGAGGCCCTCCAGGAACCGGATGACGCCCGGGCCACCTGGGATCACATTGCGCACAGCCCCAACTGCAGCATTGAAAAAGCCCGTCAGATGATCGACTATCAGCCGCGCTATTCGTCGCTGCAGGGCGTTTATGAGGCAGTTCAATGGCTGATTGACGCGGGTGAACTCCAGATCGATGGCGCACGACTGTCATGAAGCCGGCGAATCTTCTCTTTATCCTGTCCGATCAACACAGTTGCGATCTTCTTGGCTACTACGGCAATCCGATGGTGCAGACGCCCAATCTCGATCGTCGACAGAGACCGCTTCGGTTTTCGTCAGTCAAGATACGATGAAGCGCCAGGCTGGTCCAGACCATATCTCACTGCGCTACGAGATGCACCGACCGTCCAGGTATAATGGGAGCATGCTACGTTCTACACCCTGTACCCAAGCCCAGCTCGAGTCCGCCACATTCCAACTGTGGGCCATCGCCCTCGGTGAACGGCCGCTACACCTGCATCGCAAGATTTGGGAGTGGTGTTTCATCGCCCAGGCGCTGGACGAGCGGGGCATGCTTCAGCCGGGCCGGCGCGGGCTGGGCTTTGCCGTGGGCCAGGAACCACTGGCCGCTCTCTGCGCGGCCCGGGGCTGCGACATCGTCGCCACCGATCTGGCCACAGCGGAAGCGGAGGCAGGCGGCTGGGTTACCACCGGCCAGCACGCGGCGGCCCCCCAGGCGCTCAACCAGCGTGGGCTCTGCCCCGAGGCGCGCTTTGCGCAGCACGTCACTTTTCGCTTCGCGGACATGCGCGCACTGCCGTCCGATCTGGGACAGTACGATTTCGTTTGGTCGGCCTGTGCGTTGGAGCATCTGGGTTCGCTGCGCGGCGGGGCTCGACTTCATTCAAGCCTCGCTGGCGTTGCTCAAGCCGGGCGGCGTGGCCGTCCACACGACCGAGTACAATCTCTCGTCCAATCTCTTTACCCGTCGGCGGGGCGACGCCGTCATCTATCGCCGGCGCGACTTGACCGCACTGGCCGATCGTCTGCGCCGCCAGGGCTATGCTATCGACCTCACCTTTGATGCCGGCGACGGCCCGGCCGACCAGGCAGTTGATCGCCCGCCATACAGCCATGACCCGCACCTCAAACTTCAGCTGGGACGCTATGTGGCGACGTCGTATGGGTTGATTATCGAGAAGCCCTAAAAGCATGTGAGTCGGTGACAGGCACTGGCTCAAAGTTGGCTCGTCGATCAGATTTTTTTTGAGCCAGTGCCTGTCACCGACTTCACCAGACAAACGAAAAGCCGGGGCATCACCTGATGCCCCGGCTTTTCGTTCTCTACAATGACAGCGAGGTAATGAACGCTGTCAATCGATCAGCTAGAAGAGGCCGCTGCCAAATGTTGCAGCAAAGACCAGGCTGACGATGCTCATGAGCTTGATCAAAATATTGAGCGACGGGCCGCTGGTGTCCTTGAAAGGATCACCGACGGTATCACCGATGACGGCTGCTTTATGGGCGAACGAACCCTTACCGCCCATTTCGCCCGTCTCGATCCACTTCTTGGCATTGTCCCAGGCGCCGCCGGAGTTGGCCATCATCACCGCCAGCATGAAGCCGGATGCGATCGCGCCCACCAGCATACCGGCCAGCGCCTCCGCACCAAGCACGTAGCCGACGACCAGCGGGGCGGCCACGGCCAGCGTACCGGGAAGGATCATCTGGCGGAGCGCATTCTCCGTGCTAATGGCGACGCAGGTGGCATAGTCGGGCTTAGCCGTGCCTTCCATGATGCCGGGAATCTCGGCAAATTGACGCCGCACTTCCATCACGATGGCATACGCCGCCTTGCCGACCGCGGTCATCGTCAGCGCCGCGAAAACGTAGGGGAGAACCGCACCGATGAGAATACCGGGCAGCATAGTCGGATCGAGAAGATTGAGACTTTCGATGTTTGCGGCTTCCACATAGGCGGCCATCAGCGCCAGCGCCGTCAGCACGGCCGAGCCAATCGCAAAGCCCTTGCCCGTGGCAGCGGTGGTATTGCCCAGGCTGTCCAGGGCGTCTGTGCGGTCACGCACGCTGTCGGGCAGATCGCTCATCTCGGCGATACCGCCGGCGTTGTCGGCAACGGGGCCGTACGCGTCCGTAGCCAGCGTGATGCCCAGCGTGCTCAACATGCCGACGCCGGCCAGGGCAACGGCATAGAGCCCGGCAGTTATTGTGCCGTCGGCGCGGATGCCCAGCATGATGCTAAAGAGAATCGCAAAGGCAACGATCAGAACCGGCGCCAGCGTGCTCATCATGCCGACCGAGAGCCCCTGAATGATGAGGGTGGCCGGACCGGTTTCAGAAGCCGCAGCAATGCTTTGGGTTGGCTTGTAGGCATAAGCCGTATAGTATTCCGTGAAGAAGGCAATCAGATTACCGGCGATCAGACCGATCAGAATGACCACCCAGTAGAGCCAGGAGACGCCCGGCGCAAGCAGCACCATGATCAGGGAGAGAATGACTACGATGCCCGACGACGCCCAAATCGCGTTGCGCAGCGTCTTGAGCAGATCCTCCTGCGTGGCGTCTTCCTCGGTCTTGACCATGAAGGTACCGATCAGCGCAGCAATAATGCCAACCGAAGCGATGAGGAACGGCAGCCCGACAAAGGCCAGTTCGGCACCATTCATCATGACCAGACCGAGCGTGGCCGCGGCAATAATGGAGCCGCTGTAGCTCTCGAAGAGGTCGGCGCCCATGCCGGCCACGTCGCCCACGTTGTCGCCCACATTGTCGGCGATAACGGCAGGGTTGCGGGGATCATCTTCGGGGATACCCTGTTCGACCTTACCAACCAGATCGGCGCCCACATCTGCGGCCTTGGTGAAGATGCCGCCGCCGACGCGTGAAAAGAGTGCGATGCTTGAAGCGCCAAAGCCAAACCCAGTCAGATAGGCAATGTTGCCGTCAAAGATGAGGTACAGGGTGGTGAGCCCGATGATGCTGAAGCTGACCACGGCCATGCCCATGACCGACCCGCTGCTAAAGGCAACGCGCAGGCCGTCATTGAGGCTGCGGCTGGCCGCGGCGGCCGTACGCACATTGGACTGAACGGCGATGTACATGCCCAAATAACCGGCGGCAGCCGAGGCGGCGGCGCCAACGATAAAGCAAACGGCCGTCTGCCAGCTAATGAAAAAGGCGATGGCGGCAGCTACCACAACGACAAAAATCGAGAGGTAGAGATACTCGCGCTGGAGAAAGGCTGAGGCGCCTTCTTGAATCGCGGCGGCGATCTCACGCATTCTGTCATCACCCGTATCTTCAGCCATCACATTGCGGATTTGCCAGATGACAAATCCGATCCCGACCAAACCCAACAATAACGCAATCACTACCGAGACGTTGCCTTGCAAGATACTCCTCCTTCTTCCCAACGATTTTGGGGTCTGTAAAATAAACGGTTTGAATAAATGGACATTAAGCACCGGCGCGCGTCTTCATTTTTCCGCCGGCGGATCAACCAATTCGAGGATGGAAACATTGCGATCATTCGCACATGAATGAACGAGATCTGGTTTCGTGGAATTCGATCGCAGAATGCGCTGCTGTCTCTCCTGCGTCTAAACCGAATTGCGCTTACTTTCACAAGTCGAGGCTCTTTGTATTGTAAATTGTGAACTGGGCCGCGTCAAATCTACAATACTCAACCTGAACGCGGCAGGGAACATGATGCGGGGAAGATGAAATGTATAGATGCAGATGCGCATTTGAGCAACAGATGTGCAGGAGATCAGCGTTCTAGGTTGCAGTCTGCATCGTATAGAATTGTAGAATTGGAGGCCAGCAATGGCACACAATCGTCGCTCGATTTACATGGACCATTCGGCCACGACCCCCGTACGTGATGAGGTGCTGGCGGCTATGGAGCCCTACTTTGCTGAATTTTACGGCAATCCCAGCAGTATCCATGCCGTGGGCCGGCGTGGCGGTGCGGCTCTGACACGTGCGCGCCGGACCATTGCCGACCAGCTTGGGGCACGGCCGCGCGAGATCATTTTCACCGGTTGTGGCACTGAGAGCGACAATGCGGCCCTGCGCGGACTAGCCCTGGCCCGGCGCGCGGCTACCGGCGCCGATCGCATCATCACGCTAGCCATCGAACACAAGGCCGTGCTCTACACTGCGGAAGATCTGCGCGATCACTTCGGCTTCCGCCTGACGGTGCTGCCGGTAGACGAATGGGGCTTTGTCAATGTTGCGGACCTGGCGGCGACGCTGGGCGACGGCGGCGACGCGGCCGTGGTCAGCATCATGCTGGCAAATAATGAAGTGGGCACGATCCAGCCCGTGGCCGAGATCGGCGCGCTCTGCCGGGCGCATGGGGTGCCGCTGCATACAGATGCCGTCCAGGCCGCCGGACGGCTGTCTCTAAACGTGGACGATCTTCAGGTCGACGCACTCAGTGGCAGCGCGCACAAGTTCTATGGGCCAAAGGGTGTGGGCTTCCTCTACCTGCGCGAGAGCACGCCCTTCGTGCCCTACATGACCGGCGGTAGCCACGAGGGAGGCCGCCGGGCCGGCACGGAAAACGTTCCCGCCATCGTGGGCATGGCCGCTGCGCTAGAGTTGGCCGAAGCCGAACGACCGGTCGAAAATGCGCGGCTGACGCTACTGCGCGATCGCTTGATCGGTCGCATATTGGAGGAGATAGAGGGTGCACAGCTGACAGGCCCGCTCACGGCGCGCCTCTCTCATCATGCCAGCTTTGTGATTGAGGGCGTCGAAGCCGAGAGCGTGTTGATTGCGTTGGACCTGGCCGGGATTGCGGCCAGCAGCGGCAGTGCCTGCTCCAGTGGCTCCCAACGACCGAGTCATGTACTGGAGGCCATGGGCATCACGCCGCAGCTTGCGGCCGGCGGACTGCGTTTGAGCCTGGGCCGAAGCACATCGCCGGAAGATGTGGAGTATGTTGCAGCGAAGCTAACGGAAATCGTTGCGCGCATGCGTGGGATGACGCCGGTTGCGATCTAGCGTTCCTAATCAATGCTCAAGCTTGAATGGGAAATGACAAATGGTTAATGGGCGGCCGGCGCATTCACCATTGCTCACTGCGATAAATCGATGCGCTTAGCTGGCGATGCCCCGGGCGATTTCTTCTTGTTCCCAGGCGTGTAGAATCATGGAAAAGACATCTTGCTCCGTGACGATGCCGATCAGTTTCACGCCGGACGATGGGGAAGACTCGATCACCGGTGCGCCGCCGATCTGGCGTTGCATGAAGATCCGCACCACCTGACCAACAGTGGTGTCGGGCGATACGGTAATCAACTCACGCGTCATGATATCGGCGACGGTCAACCACTCTTGCCGCGTGTCGGGCGAGTAGTTGCCCAACACGCTGGCCGCGGTCTCAGCTTCGAGAATGTCCGAGTCCGTCACAATGCCAACGAGCCGGTCATCCTCATCCACCACCGGCAGACGGCGAACGTCAAACTCTTCCATAATTTGCGCGGCATCGACCACCAGCGCGTCCGGTTCAATGGTGATCACGGCGCGCTGCATGATTTCTTGGACAGGTTTGCGATGCATGAAGAGTTCCTCGCGGTGATACAGAACGGCGACAAGACAGAAGCTGAAGCAGCATCGTGTTCGAGCAGACGAAAGATGGGTCAGGCGACAGACGCAGACGAGTAGCGAAGTAGGGCCAGTATAGCACAAATCGCCTTATTCTGCGCCAGCAAGACGATCCAGATGCTGCCCTGCATTCACGTGGATGAGGCGGGTGGCACTGGATTTGCGGCCGCAATTCCAGCAATTTAACGCACAAATCAGGCATGGTCGTTCCGCCACGCAGGGTAGCGATCTCGCCACCGCTTGCCGACTCAATTGGACAACGAAATTCCAGCAAACGTCGCGCCTGTTTCGGTCTTTTGGCGCCGACTTTCGAATTCTCAGGTTTATGCAAAAGTATTAGACAAATTTGACATCTATGGGTATACTAGCAAGGCAAGAACTTTTGTTCGCATTATCACGTCAATTCCTCCTCCATGACGATCTTGACTTGTCCTGTTTTTGAGCGCACGGCGCACAAGGGATACGACCTTTATGCCACCATTTCAAGTTGTCAGCGACTTCCAACCGACAGGCGATCAGCCCCAGGCCATCCGCCAATTGACCCAAGGCATTCGCGATGAAATGACCCACCAGGTTCTCTTGGGCGTGACGGGATCGGGCAAGACCTTTACCATGGCCAAGGTGATTGAAGAAGTCCAGAAACCGGCGCTCATTATCGCCCACAACAAGACTCTGGCCGCACAGCTATACAGCGAGATGCGCGAGTTCTTGCCCAACAACGCCGTCGAGTACTTCGTCAGTTACTACGACTATTACCAGCCCGAAGCGTACATCCCGCGTTCGGACACCTATATCGAAAAAGAGTCTCAGGTCAATGAAGAGATCGACCGCCTGCGCCTGGCCGCCACCAGTTCACTCTTCAGCCGACGCGATACGGTCATCGTCGCCTCGGTTTCGTGCATCTACGGCCTGGGCAGCCCGGAAGATTACGGACGCGTGGTGCTCAACCTGCGCGTCGGCGAAATGGTGCGACGCAACCAGATGCTGCGCCACCTGGTGGAGATCTACTATGACCGCAACGACATGGCGCTACAGCGCGGCAAATTTCGTGTGCGCGGCGATGTGCTCGAGATTCAGCCGGCTGACCAGGAATTCGCCTATCGCATCAGTATGTGGGGTGATGAAATCGAGCGCATCAGCCAAATCCACACGTTGACCGGCGAAATCCTGGCCGATCATCAGGAGATCGACATTTTTCCGGCCAAGCATTTTGTCACCCCTCAGGATCGACTAACGGAAGCGCTGGAAGATATCGAAGAGGAAATGACCGAGCAGGTCGCCCTGTTTGAATCTCAAGGCAAGATCGTGGAGGCCCATCGGATCAAACAGCGCACGCTATACGATCTGGAGATGCTGCGCGAGGTCGGCTACTGTAACGGCGTCGAGAATTACAGTCGCCCACTGGCGCAACGCCCGCCCGGCTCCACGCCGTGGACGCTGCTCGATTACTTTCCGGCCGACTGGCTGCTCTTTATCGATGAGAGCCATATGACCGTGCCCCAGGTTCGCGGCATGTACAACGGCGACCAGGCGCGCAAGAGCGTGCTGGTCGAGCACGGTTTCCGTCTTCCCAGTGCGCTGGACAATCGCCCGCTCAACTTCACTGAATTCGAGGATCATCTCAATCAGGTCATCTACGTCAGCGCGACGCCGGGGCCCTATGAGAAAGAGCATGGCGAGCAGGTGGTGGAGCAGGTCATCCGCCCGACCGGTCTGCTCGATCCGCTGGTAGAGGTGCGCCCGACCGAAGGGCAGATCGACGATCTGCTCAAGGAAGTGAAGATACGCGTGGCAAACGGGCAACGGGCGCTGATCACGACTCTCACCAAGCGCATGGCCGAAGATTTGACCGAGTACATGGCCGAGCTCAACATCAAGGTGCAATATCTGCACAGCGACATCCACACCATCGAACGCGTGGAAATCCTGCGCGACCTGCGCATGGGCGTCTTCGATGTCGTCGTGGGCATCAACCTGCTGCGCGAGGGGCTTGATCTGCCCGAGGTCTCGCTGGTGGCGATCCTGGACGCGGACAAGGAAGGCTTCCTGCGCAGCGAGAGCGCGCTGATCCAGAACATCGGCCGTGCCGCCCGCCACCTGGAAGGCAAGGCGATCCTCTACGCCGACAAGATGACCGCAGCCATGGAAGCGGCCATCAGCGAAACGGAGCGGCGACGTGCGATCCAGGAGCAATACAATCAGGAGCACGGGATCGAGCCCCAGAGCATCGTCAAGAGCATCCGCGACCTGACAGACCGGGTGCGGATCATGGCCGAGAGCCAGGAAGGGTACGATGCCGGAGAAGAGGCGCGTCCCATCGATCCGGCCAGCCTGCCCAAGGATGAACTGGCCAAGCTGGTCAAGCAGATCGAAGCAGAGATGAAGACGGCGGCCAAAGCGCTCGAGTTCGAACGCGCGGCCGCGCTGCGCGATCAGCTGATGGAGCTCCGGCAAATTGAGATTGAAGAGCGACTAAAGGTTTAGTGATAGATGGAACTCCAAATCATCAATATCGGCAGGCCACCGCCATTGAAAGTGCCAAAGCAGTGGGCAAAACGGGCATTTCAAGCAGCCTGTGACCGGTGCAGATGAGATTACGATCCATGGACTACCGGGTGATGCCATTTGCGACGTGGAACATCACGGCGGGGTCGATCAGGCCGTCTATCTCTATGGAACGACGGACTATCGTGGTGGTCGCGGAACTTGGCACGGAACTGGCGCCCGGCACCTTTGGCGAAAACCTGACGGTCGGCGGGCTGGAAAGCATGGACTACAACATCGGCGATCGCTTTCATATCGGCACAGTGGTCTTGGAGGTGACCGCGCCGAGAATCCTTGCGTCACGTTGGCAGCGGATGGGAGATCCGACCTTTGTCAAGCGTTTCCGCTATGCCGAACGCCCTGGTCTCTATTGCCGCGTCATTCAGCAGGCGTGGTCCAGTCTGGCGACGGGGTGACTGTAGAAGCGTATGCCGGCCACACCATTAGCGCTCGAGAGATGTTTCGCTTCTTTTTGAACCGGTTACAGATGCGGCAACGCTACGGCGCCACTTGGCCGCGCCCATTGCGATTCGCGCTCGAGTCGACAGGAAGTGACCTTAGACCAATTACCGCAGCATGACAAGGGTTGACTTGCCACCCAGAAGCTTAGCCGCAGCGGTCATGCGATGACCGTAGAAAGCATTCCCATGACGACGACGAACGGAAGTACGAGCCCAAACCCTGCCAAGGCGCTGCTGACGCCAATCGGCACCATTTTGCCGATTGATATCACCGATACCATGCAGGATGCATACCTCGATTACGCCATGAGCGTCATCGTCGCGCGCGCCCTGCCAGACGTACGCGACGGCTTGAAGCCGGTCCATCGGCGCATTCTCTACGCCATGTTTCAGGACCTGCATCTGACCTACAACAAGCCGCACAAGAAGAGCGCCCGTATCGTCGGTGAAGTGCTGGGTAAATATCACCCCCACGGCGACACGGCCGTCTATGATGCCATGGTGCGCATGGCCCAGGAGTTTAGCCTGCGCTATCCGCTCATCGACGGCCAAGGCAACTTTGGCTCCGTCGACGGCGATAATGCGGCCGCCATGCGCTATACCGAAGCAAGGCTTGACCAGATCAGCAACCTCATGCTTGAGGATCTGGAAAAGGATACGGTCGACTGGCACGACAACTTCGACAACAGCTTGCGCGAGCCGGACGTCCTGCCGGCGGCGCTCCCCAATCTGCTCATCAACGGGGCCAGCGGCATCGCGGTGGGCATGGCAACCAACGTGCCGCCCCACAATTTGGGCGAAGTCGTCGACGCGCTCTGCTACATGATCGATCACTATGACGAGTTGGATGAATTGACCGTTGAACATCTGACGCGCTTCATCAAGGGGCCCGATTTCCCCACCGGCGGCATTCTCTATCGCTATCGTCAGGACAAGACGGGCGAAGAGGAGCATGACGCAGTCATTCAAGGCTATTCGGTGGGCAAGGCGCGTCTCATCGTGCAGGCGAAGGCCCATTTTGAGGAGATGAGCCGCAACCGCAGCCGCATCGTCATCACCGAACTGCCCTACCAGACCAACAAGACCACCCTCATTGAACGCATTGCATCGCTGGTACGCGACGGCAAGATCGAAGGCATCACCGACCTGCGCGATGAGAGCGACCGCACGGGCATGCGCATCGTCATCGAGCTGACGCGCAATGTAGAACCCAAAGACATTCTGGCCGACCTCTTCAAATACACGCCCCTGCAGCAGACCTTTGGCATGCAGATGCTGGCGCTGGTCGACGGCCAGCCGCGCTTGCTTGGCCTAAAACGGGTCTTGCACCTCTTCATCCAGCACCGGGAAGAGATCATCCGCCGCCGGTCGGAGTATGAGTTGGCCCGGGCCAGGGAACGCGCCCACATTTTGGAGGGGTTACTCAAGGCGCTGGACATTCTTGACGAGGTCATCGCCGTCATCCGCAAGAGTCAGCGGGTCGAGACCGCACGCACCAATCTCATGTCGGAGTTTGGCTTCACCGAGATTCAGGCCCAGGCCATTTTGGACATGCAGCTGCGACGCCTGGCCGCGCTGGAGCGCAAGAAGCTCCAGGAAGAATATAAGGCGCTCACAAAGCGTATCAAGTATTTGGAGGACCTCCTCGCTCATCCCGAAAAGATCCTCGGCGTCATTCGCGAAGATCTGTTGGCCATCAAGGACGAGTATGGCGACGCGCGACGCACTCAAATTGTCGACCGCACCAAGGGGACCTTGACCAGCACCGATCTGCTCCCCGAGCAGAATGTGTGGGTGGCGGTCGGCGGCAACGGCGAGCTGCATCGCCAGGACGTCACGCGGGTCTCATCGACGGCACTCAAGCGTAGCGGCAGCGGCAGCCAGGTTGGATTGCAAACGGCCAACACGCGCGATTATCTCTACTTAATGGATGAGCGGGGCCAATGCCGACGCATTTCCATTCACGAAATACCGCAGGATGGCCGCCCCAAGCATCTGGCTGAATTGACCGATTTCTCGCGACGGGACAACATCACCGCCGCCGTCAGCTTACCGCGACTGGCCGCTGACGAGGGTGACGGCTATCTCTTCTTCGCCACCGAACAGGGCATGGTCAAGCGCGTGGCGCTGGCCGACTTCATCGCTGCGAGCGCGCTGGACCCCATCGTCATGAACGTGGATGCCAAGGATCGTCTCTGCAGCGTCTTCCGCACGAACGGCAGTCAGGATGTCATCCTGGTCAGCAATGCGGGCAAGGCCATTCGCTTTGCCGAGGATGCGGTGCGCAGCATGGGGCTGGCTGCAGGCGGCGTCAACGGTTTTAAGCTGGGTAAGGGTCAGCGGGTAGTCTACGCGGCCCCGGTCGATCCGGCCGGAGAATTGCTGACGGCCACGGAAAAGGGCTTCCTGAAGCGCACGCCCCTGAATGAATATCCGACGCAAGGCCGCAACGGCGGCGGCGTCGTGACCCACAAGCTCAATGCCAAGAGCGGCAACGTGACCGCGGCGCTCCTCCTCACGCCCGAGTTGACCCCGGATGATCCGGTCGCTACGGTCAGTCGTCAGAACAAGCTTGCCATGTTCTCGCTGAGCCAGATCCCGCAGATGGGGCGCAACGTCCAGGGCAAGCAACTCGTGGCTGTGGGCGTCGGCGACATGATCGTTGCGGTACAAGTTTTGCACATGCCGCCCACGGATCCCGGCGCCAACGGCGATCTGGGTACGGATGGGAGCGGTGCAAGCGTGACCGGCAGCAAAGGCAGTGCGAGTCAATCGACAAAACAGGGAGCGCCGGCCGCCAAACGCAGTCGCGCCCGAGCGCCCGCCAAGAAAAAGGTAGCAGCCAAGGCAACGACTGCTACAGCGACCAGCAGCGCCACACGAAGACGAAAACGTGCAGACCAATCACCCGCACAGGAGGCATCTGGAAAGAGTAAGTCCACCCGGGTAAGTAAGCAAGGCGTTTCACCTGCCAAACGCTCCCAAGCCAAGAAATCTGCTACATCCGCATCCGAATCCGCAGCCAGGCCGGCAGCCAAATCCACTGCCGGGTCAACGACAAAAGGAACGACGGCCACGAGCTCTTCCGCCGGTAAGCGGAGCGCGTCGGGCAAGTCTTCTACACCTGCCAAGCCTGCGGCCAAAGCTACCACCAAACAGTCAACTGCCAAGACGACGACTCCCCGCAAGCAGCCTGCATCAGGCAAGTCTTCTACCCCAGCCAAGCCTGCGGCCAAAGCCACGACCAAACAGTCAACTGCCAAAAAGACGACCGCCCGCAAACAGACTACGTCGGGCAAGTCTTCTACCCCTGCCAAGCCTGCGGCCAAAGCTACAACCAAAGGGTCAACTGCCAAGAAGACGATTCCCCGCAAGCAGCCTGCATCAGGCGAGACTTCTTCCCCTGTCAAGCCTGCAGCCAAATCCACAGCCAAGCAGTCTACGGACAAGAAGACGACGGCGAACAAGCAAGCCGTATCAACGAAGACCAGCGCACCTGCCGCCAAGAGCGGTGCAACGAAGTCCGCCAAGAGCAAGACGACCAAACGCACGAATGACAAGCTAAAGACGGTTGCCAGCGTCGTCAGCGCTGCCAAAAAGCCGGCCAAGTAAGCGCGTCAGGGCCGGTTCCTTCATGGAACTGATCTTGGCTTGACCAAAGCGCCCGCACGTTATCTCCAATAGCGTCGCCGCGTCAGTCCAGCAGTGGGTATTGGGCGTGCCTGCTTGGAATCAGACCGGGGCCTCATCGCTTCTGTCGGAAATCACGTAGCATAGCGGCCAGCCTGCATGCCAACCAACGCGCTCCCTGCGCCAGACCGTCGGTTGGCATGCGAAGGAATCGCGACCAAGATACCGATTACTCCCCATAGAGCATATTCGCAGGCACTTCGTCGCCATCATCCTCGCCAGCACTGCGTCCATTCCGGAACTCAATCGTCAACATTTTTCGCCAATGCCCCTTAGAGTGGGCACAGCGCATCCGTGGAAGGATCGTCGCGCCTCCAGCCGACGCCTGGCATCTCTGATCCGGTCAATCCAACGGCGGCGTCGATCGAAAGGACACCCTTATGCATGGCAAATCCATCCGCCTCATCATTGTCACGCTCATGCTTGCGACCGTGCTTGGTTTGGCACTGACACCAAGCCAAGCCTTAGCGCAATTGGTCCCGGGGGCCGGCGCCGAAGCACCCTTGACCGACCAGTATACGCAGGTGCTGACGGGCAATTACTGCTATGTCACCGGCGGCAACAGTCTGATCCTCGTCGAGTCAGCAGACTTTGAGATTAACGTGCCGGGTACGCCCGTGGCCGCATATTGGGTCTGGTCATCGCGCGTCATTCTTGGTAGCGGCGACAGTTTCCCCGATCCAATCGACAACACGCTCACCGTCACCGGCACCCGCGGCGACGGCGCGCCGATCAATACGGAGATCACGGCCTCGATCCAGGAAGAATCGACGTTCAGCGGCTACATCCGTAGCTATGCCTTTGTCTATTCCGACAATCTGTTTGACTTTGTCAGCGAAGGGCTCAACGCCTATACGATCTCGGGTGTTGACGTGCCCGCTTTTGAGATCTCCGAGTCCCACGGTGCGGCGCTCACCATTGTGTATGAGGCCGACAACTGTCCCTACCAGCAAATCAATCTTGCCTATGGCCTCGACACCTTCTACCACGACTGGGCGCCGCCCTTTGGGCCCAATTCGGCAGTCGCCTGCGTCGCCTTCGACCCAACCACGGAGTCGCGTACGCTCTCCTACACGGTGATCATCGCCGGGGCGGCGCAGCCGGAGGTGGCTGACGCCACTCGTCCCAGCGGTTTCTGGACCGCGGCCGTCAACGCCCCCGATGATGTTCTTCCGGCGTCACTAGTAGGCGAAGCATTTGCCACTGGTCTCGTCGATCCGTTCAACAGCACGCCCGGCCTGGAATGGGACATCTACTCGGGCCAGGTTACCCTCGCAGCCGGCGACAACTACGCCTGCTTCCAAGCCGAATCACCCGTTGGCAACGGCGATCCCGGCGGCATCAGCGGCGCCTGGCTCAACCTGACCACGGGTACGCCGCTGGCCTTGGGCAGTATCGGCGATACGGTTTGGGCTGACCTCAATGGCAATGGCGCACAGGATCCGGGTGAACCGGGTCTGGCCAATGTGACGGTATCGCTCAGCAACGGCGCTTCGGTCACAACCGATGCCGATGGCAACTATCTTTTTGCCGACTTGCCTCCGGGTCCCTACACAGTCACGATTGATCCGGCGAGCGGCGATCTCGTCGCGGGAAACTACACGCAGACCGGCGATCCTGACGGCGGCAATGATAACCAGTCCCAACTCACCCTCGGGGCGGGCGAAGCCAATCTGGATCAGGACTTTGGCTATCAGCCCTTGGGCAGCATCGGCGATACCGTTTGGCTAGATGTTGATGGCAACGGCGTAATCAACGACGGGGAGGTAGGCATCGCCAACGTCACCGTCACCCTGATCAACAGCCAGAATCAGGTTCAGGTCGACGTCACCGATGGCAGCGGCTTCTACACGTTTGAGAACCTGCCGGCTGACGACTACACGGTGACCGTCAATCCGGCGACGCTGCCGGACAACCTCAAGCCAACCTATGATCCAGACGGCATCAGCACACCCAACGAAGCGGTGCTTCTGCTCGGACCCGGCGAAGATCGCGACGACATCGACTTCGGCTATAACAGCGTGCTGGGCAGCCTGGGTGACACCGTCTGGCTGGATGAAAATAGAAACGGCGTGCAGGATGATGGCGAGGCCGGAATCCCCAATGTCCTGATTACGCTGTCCGGCGGCGCCGGTGGCTCCCAAAACGCAGTCACCAATGGCAGTGGCTTCTACAGCTTCGTGGATCTGAGGCCAGGCACGTACACGGTATCTGTTGACCCGACGACTCTGCCATCCGGCCTGGGCCCCACCTATGACCTGGACGGAACGAACACACCCAACACGGCTCAGGTGACGCTGGCCGCAGGACAGGTGCGCACCGATGTCGACTTTGGCTACGTGGACATTGTGGGCAGCATCGGGGACACCGCCTGGCGTGATGACAACGGCAACGGCGTTCAGGACAACGGTGAACCGGGCCTGCAAGGCGTCACGCTCACCTTGAGCAACAATGACGGGAACCTGGGCACGGCGATCACCGATGCCAATGGTCGCTATACGTTTGACAACTTGCCGGCCGGCCAGTACACGGTTACGGTCAGCCCGGCGAGCCTGCCTGCAAACGTGCGCCAGACCTATGATTTGGACGGCCTCAGCACGCCGGATCGAGCAACGGCCGCGCTTGCACAGGCGGAAGATCGCACTGACGTCGACTTCGGCTATCAGCCGCTCGGCAGTCTGGGTGATACCGTCTGGCATGACAGCAATGCTAATGGCATCCAGGATGGCACGGAGCAGGGTCTCGCGGACGTCAACGTCATCCTGATCCGTGCAGACGGCGTGCGCTCCTTCCTCCAAACCGATGGCAATGGCCGCTACGCGTTCACTAGCCTGCCGCCGGGCAACTACACGGTGGCGGTCGATCCGGCCACCCTGCCTGAAGGCTACCTGCCCACGTATGATCTGGATGGCGTAACGACGCCAAACACGACCAATGTGCCGCTGGCGGCATGGCAAGATCGCACAGACGTAGACTTCGGCTATCGAGAACCGCCGTTGGCCATCGACGACGAAGCGCCCAGCGCGCCCCGGGGAGCAGTTGCGGTCTTCTTGCCATTGGTCACACGTTAGCCCATCAGAGAAAACAGTATGATTTGGCTGGGGTTTCATCGAGGGCATTGGCGCCGGGGACCCTTGTGAATATGGTTAAGCTTTCGATCTATTCGGGAAGTCCCGGCGCCTTGGCCGAGCGTCGAGCAAGACAGCCGCTTTGCGACAAAGGCGAAGGATTCGACGACGGGATCCGATTACTGAGTGGGGACGAATGCAAACTACGTCCCGCAGATTGGCTGATGACAACATTTTGGTTGCCGATTTTGACAGGGCCAATATGAATGTGTTAGCCTACTAATTTGTAGCATCGATTTGATAAATATTCGGCAAGAATCCGCCGAAGGGAATCGGACCTAGCCCGACAATCCCTGAGCAACCCGCTGGAGTCCCGGTTTTCGGTTGCGCTGGACCGAACAAAGCAATGCTTGACCTGCAGCAGAAACGTCGTTGAACGCTCTGTTGCGAAGCCACCGCAAAGCGGTAGCGGCCGCAGACGGCAAGCAAACTGAATCGGTCCACCGCCACAATCGAAAACGAACCAGGATGGGTAATGCGCAAGTCGACGAATGGTCGGACTTTGCATGATAGATCGGCACGAGTTGATTCACCCGCCTGGAGAATGCCAGGCGGGTTTTTTTGTTTTCTAGTCTCAATGCCGGACGGCCGCAAATCGTTTGACGGCCTTGTCGGCTGCGGAGTAAGCGTAGTGAACGACTTACGATCCATCTGCGTCTATTGCGGCTCAAGCTTTGGCGCGCATGTGGACTTTCAGGCAGCGGCGCTTGCGTTGGGCGAAGTGCTCGCCGAACGCAAGATCGATCTTGTATACGGTGGCGGCAGCGTTGGGTTGATGGGCGTTATTGCCCAGGCGGCCTACGAGGGCGGCGCGAACGTACGGGGAATCATCCCCCGTTCACTTCAGCCCAAAGAGCTTTCCGGCACGACTTACGGCGAGTTGATCGTCGTCGAGACGATGCACGAACGCAAGGCGCTTATGGCCGAACACGCCGACGGCTTTATTGCGATCCCTGGGGGTTTCGGTACGCTGGATGAGCTGTTTGAGACGATCACGTGGGGTCAGCTAGGCATCCACAACAAGCCGATCGGTCTGCTCAACGTCCGGGGCTATTTCGATCCGCTCCTGGCCTGGATCGACCAGGCAATTGAGCAGGGCTTCGTCCGAGCCCACCATCGTGAATTGCTGGTTGTTTCTGACAGCGCAACGGACTTGATTAATCAGATGAATGCCCACCAAGCCCCGCCCAGCGCGGTAAAGTGGATGAGCTTGAACGAAACGTAAAGCAGTTCTATTTCGCAGCAAGGAGCGTAGGAAGAGATGAGCTTTATTATCACCGGTTCGGTCGCATATGACTACCTGATGAGCTATCCCGGCCGCTTTGCCGACCACATTCTGCCCGATCAGCTCGATAGTCTCAGCGTCAGCTTTCTGGCTGATTCTATGCGGCGCGAGCGAGGCGGCGTGGCCGCCAATATCGCCTACACGAACAAGTTGCTTGGCGGAAACCCCGTCATCCTTGCCACCGTGGGCAATGATTTTGGCGACTACCGCCGCTGGTTGGAAGAGCAGGGGTTGCCCACGGATCAAATTATCGAAATTCCGGAGGATCTGACGGCGACCTTCTTTGTGAGCACGGACCTGGATCAGAACCAAATTGCCAATTTCTACACGGGGGCCATGGCGCACGCCAAGGACTACACGCTGGCTTCGCGCAATCTGGAGGAGGCGGCACTGGTCTTGATTAGCCCTAACGATCCAATCGCCATGGTCAACTATGCCCAAGAGTGCAAGGATTTGGGCATTCCCTTCGCCTATGATCCCAGCCAGCAACTCGCCCGCCTGAGCGGCGACGACCTGCGCGTCAGCGTGCCCGGGGCCAAGTTTCTTTTCTGCAATGAATATGAGATTGCAGTCATCCAGAATAAGACCGGTTGGACCATGGAGGAGATCATTTCCATGGTTGAGACGCTGGTGGTCACCTACGGCAAGAAGGGTAGCGTGATCTACACGGGCGGCGAGGAGTATCAGATTCCGGTGGCGCCGCTCGATCACATCGACGATCCGACCGGCGCGGGCGATGCCTTCCGTGGCGGCTTCTTTGCGGCGTGGATGGCAGGGCTTCCCTGGGACGTGGTCGGCCGCGTCGGTGCGCTGTGCAGCACCTATGCGTTGGAGAATATCGGCACCACCACTCATCGCTTTACGCCGGCTGAGTTTGCTACACGCTATGCAGAATACTTTGGGTCCGAGTCGACGCTGGCGCAGATGCAGCAGGGCGCGCTGGCGTAAGCTGTGCTCTAGGCAAAAACGAGCCTTCAATGACGACCTACATCGCACTCTTACGCGGTATCAACGTGGGCGGAAATAACAGACTGCCCATGGCGGAGCTAAAGGCGCTGCTAGAAGAGCTGGGGCTAGAGCACGTTAACACCTATATTCAAAGTGGCAACGTTGTCTTTCAGAGCGAAGCCACCGATCGCGACAAGTTGACGGAACAAATCAGCTTGGCTATTGAGACGAGACATGGTTTTGCGCCGAAGGTGCTGCTGCTGGAAATGGATGAGTTGGCCCAAGCAATGTCATCCAATCCATTTCCCCAGGGCGAGGCCGATCCCAAGACGCTGCATCTTTACTTCTTGGCATCCGTGCCGACTGCACCAGACTTGGAGGCGCTGGCAAGCGTTCAACGCGATAGTGAGCAATTTCATCTGGCGGATCAGGTTTTTTATCTCTATACGCCGGACGGCATTGGCAGGTCGAAGTTGGCGGCGCTGACGGAGAAAGCGCTCGGCGTGAGCGCTACTGCCCGCAACTGGCGCTCGGCAAGCAAGATCCTGGCGCTGGCGGAGGCGGTCGAACATGGCGCCGGCTGACCTTCCACGCGGTACGGCAGCTTTTGACCATCCGCAGTTACGTGCCATGCTGGAACGAGACGCGGTCTGGGCCGCTTATGCCCTGGCCGATCTGCAACCGGACTTTGCGCCTTACTGCGCCTGGTACCCGGCTGATGATGAGCGGGGCCTGGCCATGATCTACACGGGGTTGTCGATCCCAACGCTTTTTACAGCCGGGGATCCAGCCAGCGTGGCCGCAAGTATGACCCGGATTGAACTGCCGGAACGTATCTACATCACGGTGCGCGAGGAGCACTTTCCAGCCGTCGATCGCCACTATGACTTTAGCGCTGACCAGCGGCCCATGCGACGCATGATGCTTCCGGCACGGGAGCAGATTGGTTCACCACAGCAAGCGGTTGTCCGTCTGACTACAGCCATGAGCGATGCCCTGTGCACGCTCTATGGCTACGGCGGCGATTTTGCACCCGATGCCTTCGACCCGTATCAGATCGAAAACGGCGTCTTCTTCGGCATTATGGATGGGGACGAACTGGTCGCCGCCGGCGGCACCCACATCGTCGACTGGTCGGCAGGCATCGCAGCCATCGGCAACATGTACACCCGGCCTGATGCGCGTGGCCGCGGCCACGCCGGCGCAATCGTCCAGGCCCTCGCGCACACCTTACGCGCCGGCGACGTAAGCACCATCGTGCTCAACGTCGACCAGCGCAATGCAGCAGCGTATCGCCTCTATCTACAGCACGGATTTCTGGAACACTGTCCGTATGTGGAAGGGATTGGAATCAAACGAGATTAGTAGATTTTTCTGTTCAAAGGAGCAACAAACCCTATGAGTACTGCCGTAAAAGAATTAAACTATGATGTCGCTGATCTGAGCCTGGCCGATCGTGGCCGCTTCCGCATGGAGTGGGCCGCCAAAGAGATGCCAGTGCTGGATTTACTGGAAGAGCGCTTCAAGAAAGAACAGCCCTTCAAGGGCATTCGCATCGCTGCGGCTATGCACGTGACGAGTGAGACTGCCAACCTCATGCGCATCCTGCTGGCCGGCGGCGCCGAGGCCGCGCTCTGCGCCTCCAATCCGCTGAGTACCCAGGATGATGTGGCCGCCGCGCTGGTCGCCCACTACGAGATGCCCGTCTACGCTATCAAGGGCGAGACCAATGAGCAATATCATAGCCATATGGCGAGCGTGCTCGACATCGAGCCCCACATCACCATGGACGACGGCATGGACCTGGTCGCCATGCTCCACACCAAGCGCAGCGACCTGCTGCCCAACGTGCTTGGCGGTACCGAAGAGACCACCACCGGTGTGATCCGCCTGCGCGCCATGGCTGCCGACGGCGCCCTCAAGTTCCCGGTTGTGGCCGTCAACGACGCCATGACCAAGCATTTCTTTGACAATCGCTATGGCACGGGCCAGAGCACCATCGACGGCATCATTCGCGCTACCAATATTCTACTGGCGGGCAAAAACTTTGTGGTCGGCGGGTACGGCTGGTGCAGCAAGGGCATTGCCATGCGCGCCAAGGGCATGGGCGCCAATGTCATCGTCACCGAAGTCGATCCCATGCGCGCGCTGGAAGCAGTCATGGACGGCTTCCGCGTCATGCCGATGCTGGAAGCGGCCAAGGAAGGTCACATCTTCTGCAGCGCCACGGGCGACATGCACGTGATCGATGGCCACGACATTGAGGTCATGCGCGATGGCGCGATTCTCTCCAACAGCGGTCATTTCGACATTGAAATCAATCTGGTTGCGTTGGAAGAGATGGCCGACAAGGTCACCCGCGTCCGCGATTTCCTGGACGAGTACACCCTGCCTGATGGTCGCCGCATCTACGTGGCGGGCGAGGGTCGTCTGGTCAACTTGGCCGCGGCCGAGGGTCACCCGAGCGCCGTTATGGACATGAGCTTTGCCAACCAGGCCCTGGCTGCCGAATACATTTTGAAGAACAGCGATGAGTTGGAAGGCCAGGTCTACGACATGCCGGAAGCGCTTGATCGCGAAATTGCTGCGCTGAAGCTCAAGGCCATGGGCATCGATATCGACGTGCTCAGCCCCGAGCAGGAAGCCTATCTGAACGAGTGGACAGTCGGCACAGGCCATTAATGAGCGCGGAATGGGGAATGGGGAACGCGGAGTAGGTGAGAATGTCACACAACAATTCCGCGTTTCGCATTCCGCGCTCCGCATTAGACTGAGGAGAAACCTAAATGACAACCTTCATGACATCCCCGAGTCTGCTCTTTACGAGCGAATCTGTTTCCGAGGGGCATCCGGATAAGATGTGCGACCAGATCAGCGACGCTGTGCTGGACGCGATTTTTGAACAGGATCCCAACGCCCGTGTGGCCTGCGAGACGGCCATCAAGACCGGCTTTGTGCTGCTGCTGGGCGAGATCACGACGACCGCGTTTGTCGACTTCGACAAGCTGGTGCGCGAGGTCGTAAACGAAATCGGCTTTGACACGTCGGAGAAGGGCTTTGACGGCAACACCTGTGGCATTCAGGTTGCGATTGCATCCCAAAGTCCCGACATCGCCATGGGCGTTGACCGCGCCATGGAAGCCAAGGACGGCACCATGTTGACCGAAGCCGAAATTGAGTCTGTGGGTGCCGGCGACCAGGGTATGATGTTCGGTTATGCGTGCAATGAGACCGATACGCTTATGCCCATGCCGATCTACTACTCGCACAAGCTGGTGCGCCGCATGGCCGAAGTGCGCAAGAATGGCACGCTGCCTTGGCTGCGCCCAGACTCCAAGAGCCAGGTCACGGTCGAGTATGCCTATGGCAAGCCCAAGCGCATCCACACGGTGCTGATCAGCACCCAACACGCGCCCGAAATCAGCCAGGAGGAGATCCGCCAGGCCCTGATCGAGCACGTCATTGATCCCGTGTTGCCGGCCGAGCTGGTCGACAAAGACATGCTGATCTACACCAACCCCACCGGCCGCTTCGTAGTTGGCGGCCCCATGGGTGATGCCGGTCTAACCGGTCGCAAGATCATCGTCGACACTTACGGCGGCATGGGTCGTCATGGCGGCGGCGCCTTTAGCGGCAAGGACTGCACCAAGGTTGACCGCAGCGCGGCCTATGCTGCGCGCTGGGTTGCGAAAAACATTGTGGCAGCCGGCCTGGCCGACCGCTGTGAGATTCAGATTGCCTACGCCATCGGCGTCGCCCGCCCCCTGAGCATCAACGTAGAGACCTTCGGCACCGGCAAGATCAACGATGCGCGTATTGCCGAACTGGTGGAAGACACCTTCGATCTGCGCCCCGGCGCCATCATCCATGACCTGGACCTGCGTCGTCCGATCTATCGCCAGACTGCGGCCTACGGACACTTCGGTCGCGATGACGTCGATTTGCCCTGGGAAGATACCAGCCGTGCAGAAGCACTACGCGTTGCTGCCGGTTTGAACGAGGCCGTGGCCGCATAAGGTCATGGCACACGTCTTCGCCGCATGACACAGAAAAACTACAAGAGCGCAGCCGACTCAAGTCGGCTGCGCTCTTGCTTGTATATCGTCTGAATAGGTGGTCGATTTCGGACTGGCGTCCTATCTTCTTGCGATTACTTCGCCTTGGGAATGATCACCCACAGGACAAGATAGGGCAGGACGCCCGGAATGCCACCCGGAATCATCAGCAAGAGAAAGAGCAAGCGAAACCAGACCGCGCTTACGCCAAAAAAGGCGCCCGATCCGCCGCAAACGCCAGCCAAAATACCGTTCTGGCGGCGCAATTGGTTTCGGGTATCGTTTGTGGTCATTTTATCATCTCCAGAATCATATTTTATGGCCAACTCTCGCCCGCTATGGGGCGAGCAGGTCGCTCACTTTCTATCCATCACTACGCCGTAGTTGCCAAAAAGTTGCAACTGCGATCTGGTTTATACATGACTACATCGGCGCCTGGAACGGCCGCTGAAATGGGCTTTCTGGAACTGGTGAGGCTGGACAAGTGGGCCGATCATCGCCCCTATGAAATGTCCGGCGGCCAACAGCAGCGGGTGGCGATTGCCCGTGCGATTGCCAATCAGCCCCGTCTCATCCTGGCCGATGAGGCCACGGGCGAGCTGGATACCGAAACCACACGCGAGGTGTGGGACCTCTTCCGTGCAATTATTCATGCAGAAGAGATGACGATGCTGCTGGCAACGCAAGACGATCTGGTCGACCGCTATGTTGACGCTGTGCTGCGGCTTGACGATGGTCGGATCTTGTCGGACGGCGCATCCTAGCTCCGGACGCCTTCATCCCCCATGAAGCCGTCGTAGGCCGCGCCGTGCAGGTTCACTTCCGGATCGAGGATGACGTAAACGGGGATCTTGTCCAACAGACCCTTGAAGCGTCCCTTCTGGCTGATAGCGGCCAGAAAGTCCGCCTGTTGCAGCCGGGGCAGGATGCGGGGCGGAATGCCGCCCCCCAGATAGACGCCACCAGTCGCCAACACCTTCAAGGCCATGTTGCCCACTTCGCCGGCGAGGATCCGTACAAACAAGTCGAGCGTGGCGACACAAAGATCAGCCGTTTTCTCCAAGGCGGCCCCCACGATGACCGGGTTGGGGTCATCTACTTCAGCCAAGGCCTTGCGCAGCCATTCCGGCTCACCATAATCGCCGCGGATGCGCAAGAACTCGTAGAGGCTGGGAATGGCGCTACCCGAGCAGACCCGCTCGAAGCTCAAATGGCCGTAGCGGGGGTAGAGATAGGTCAATAATTCCACCTCAATGGGCGAACTGGGCGCAAAGGAGGCGTGACCGCCCTCACACGGATGGGCCTGATAGCGCACACCGTTCCACGTGAGAAACGACTCGCCCAGCCCGGTGCCGGGAGCGATGACGGCAATCGCTCCGGTCGGGTCAGTCATCCCCTCGCGCAACACAGCGAGGTCATCATCGTCAAGTGCGGGCACCGCTGCAGCCGTGGCCTCCACGTCGTTCATCAGATGCACAACGGGGATGTCAAACGTTTGGGCAATTGTCTCAGCGGAAATCACCCAGGGCAGATTCGTAATCTCGGAACGTCCCCGCACCACCGGCCCGGCTACGGCGAAGCTGGCTGCGGTGGGCTGCACGCCTTCCTCCGCCAGAAACTCAGCAATAATGTCCTCCAGACTGCTATAGCGCTGGCTGGGAAAACTCTGTTGACGCGCTGGGTTTTTGAGATCGTCAGCTCGTTCAAATAGGCCGACGAGGGTCTTGGTCCCGCCGATGTCGCCCGCCAAAATCATGGTCGTTTCTCCTCTGCTTGTACAGGGCTCAAACGCTTCTCCAATTGTGACAGGAATTCCGCCGATCTGCAAACGAAACGTCTGCATCCTGAGGTTGTCAATTGCCATCCCTGGGCATAAAATTGAATACGACAATCTTGGCGAAAGACAGTGGCTATGTCAGAAGACGTGACGCACACAACGTATCTCACTTTGATCGCAGAAAACCCGATCTTCGCGGGCCTGTCGCCCCGAGCGTGGGAAGAGGTACTCGGGGCAGCAGTGGTGGGTACGTACGCCAAAGGTGAGCTGATCGTCCGCCAGGGCGATCCCGCCTGCAACTTCCACCTCTTGGTCGACGGTCGGGCCAAGCTGCTCCAGGTTACACGCGACGGCTACCAGGTGCTGGTGCGCTACATCGTACCGGGTCAACAGGTCGGCCTGATCTCCGTCTTGGGCGATCTGAGCTATCCGCTCTCCATCCACCCCGTGGTACCCTGCACGACACTCATGTGGCCGGGCGAGGGGCTGCTGCAACTCATGGAGCGCCACCCGCGCATTAGCATCAACGCGCTCCGCGTCATGGTCAATCGCAATCAACAGCGTCAGCAGCGCTACCAGGAACTGCTCACCGAGCGGGTCGAGCAGCGTCTGGCGCAAGGGCTGCTGCGATTGGCCGATCAGGTCGGCCGGCCGGAGGGCGACAATATCCGCATCGACCTGCCGCTCACCCGCGAAGATCTGGCCGAATATACCGGCACCACCCTCTTTTCTGTCAGCCGCATCCTGCGCCGCTGGGAGCAAGACGGTTTCGTACAGTCCGGCCGGGAACGGGTTTCCCTGAGCGACCTGGTCGCGCTACGCGCAATTGCCGACGGCGTCGACGCGGCGCCATAGCACCTCGAATTAGAGACACACTACCGCAAAGACCAAAACAATAGACCGTTGTATCGTTGCCGGGCGGGCCTTCATCTCTGGTCCGGCGTCTTTCGCGCGCGCAAAGACGCCGGACCAAAACGCTGCTAGGCTGGAGATACCTATGCAGCTACGGCATGCGCCAGGCTGCCAATCAATCCGTCTTATGAAAGTGAAGTGAGTAGATGCCCACCATTACGACTGCCCACAAAGGTGACATGCTGTTCGAGAGCCAGTTTGGCGACCATAGTGTCCTGATCGATGTCCCGCCCGCCATGGGCGGAGCCAGTCGCGGTCCCACCCCGCCGGAACTCTTCATCGCCTCGCTTGGCTCCTGTGTGGGAGCATTTGCCGCCACCTACTGCCATCAGGCCGACATCGATACCCGTGACATGACCGTCGACGTCAGTTTTGACAAGGTCGACAACCCGACACGCCTGGCCAATCTCAAGATCACCGTCAACCTGCCCCACGGCGATTGCTCGCTGCGTCAGCAGGCGCTCAAGCGGGTGGCCGAGCACTGTCCGGTCCACGAAACGATCGTCACGTTGGAAGGGATCGACATTGAGTTTCAGGGCCGGCGCGAACTCTCGCCCGCCTAGCCCCGCCGCTTTCTGTCGGCCGCCTTCATTTACCCGACGACGGCCGGCGCTATTTCCTTTGCGTGAGCCCTGACGGGCTGACGCCCCTCCCGGGATCCCCCAGGCCATGCGCTTGAGCTCAGCAACCGGCCTGGGGGATGAGGAGAAGACCAGTACCGGATCACAGCATCCAATCGGTAAGGAAGTTTCATCATGCAGCGCAATTCCAAACAGTTACCCAGACGCCTCAACTGCGCTATCTGTGAAGGCGCTTGGTTCTGCTATGTCCTCTGTCTCTTCGTTCCGCTCGCCATGATGTTCACCATGCTCATCGTGGCGCTGATCAGCGTCTGGTAGCCAAGGTTTTCCGCCAATGTCGTGCCTGGATTGACCCCGATCAAGCAGCCATGTTAGACTGCGCCCCTTCAAAGCAATGAAGCAAGCGTGTCAGCCGATGAGCCCCAGCATCGGTTACAGCAAGGGGAAAGGTCTAGTATGTCAGACGAGGCGTTATTGCCAACGGTTTTGCCACAGTCGATCTATGATGAGATCATTGCCCATGCGCGTGAAGGCAAGCCGGAGGAGATCTGCGGTATCCTCCGCGGCCGTGACCTGGCAGCAACGGAGTTGATCCGCGCCCGCAATGTGGCACCGGATCGAATCGACAACTATGATGTTGATCCCCAAACGCTCCTCCTGCAGTTCGATTTTGAGGACGACGGCGATGAGATGATGGGCATCTATCACTCACACCCGGTCTCGGTCGCCTATCCGTCGGCCACGGATGCTTGGAACGCCCATTACCCAGACAGCGTCTACTTTATCTGCTCGTTAGAGGATGACGATGCGCCGGTGCTGCGCGCGTTCCGCCTCACCCCACACTTTTTGGACCTGAACATTCCGCACCTGCGCACCCAGTTAGCGTTTACTGAGGTGCGCCCGGGTCTCTTCGGCTATTATCAAGGCGTCGACAGCCGTATGCCCGCAGCGCTGGCAGCCGTAGCGCCGGCACGATCCGGACCGTTCTACGTGGTCTACTACGATGAAGGTCGCGACAGGCTTCCACCCGAAGGACGTCTGGTGACCATCACCGAGCACGAGATTGAGGTACAGTAGGGGGTTTTGGTAAGAAATCTTTCTTGACAAGGCCAAATCGAGCCAGTATACTCTGGCACACGTCGAACAAACCGTTTGATGTCTTAATATTTTGAGCCGGTCAATGAACTATTCGGTTTGTACCACAATAAACTGTTGCTTGTGTCTGTAGCGGGTTGAGTCAGCATGGCGCTGACTTACCCGCAGTTTGACGATGCAAGCGATAGTTGGCTGCAAACCGCACACGCCGCAAGGCGATTCATAGAGAGTAGATGTACCGCCCGCTGCTAGGGCGTTTGACTGCTCCGTGCGTTTGTCCCGCCGAATTCATCGCTTGATGAATTCGGCGTTTTTTTTTGTGACATTCATAGCGCCGGCAGGTCCGATATGGGCAACGCTGCCCGGCAGAATTACCAATCATTTGTCTACAAGGAGAAACTGATCTGATGGCTACTGTTTATGTTCCCACTCCAATCCGCCGGCTCACCAACGGCCAGGCTAAAGTGACGGTCGAGGGTAGCGATGTCGCCGGCCTTATTCAAGCCGTAGATGCCGAATATCCCGGTGTGGCGGAACGCATTCTGGATGGCGACGGCAACCCGAAGCGCTTTATCAACATCTTCGTCAATGACGATGAAATTCGCACCCTGCAGGGGCTCGAAACGCCCGTGAACGAACGGGATAAGATCTCGATCGTGCCGGCCATGGCCGGCGGCGCCCGCTAATTCATCAGCCGACACACACAAGAGGAGGCCGTATGAGTCGACTAAATCGAGATCAGTTGCTCGAAAAAGCACGGCGTGACATCTCAGAGATGTCGCCCCAAGAATTAAAGAGCCAAATTGAATTGAGCGATGATGTCACGATCATCGACATTCGCGAGCGTGACGAGTTCGTCCAAGGGCACATTCCCGGCGCCCGCTTTATCCCGCGCGGGTATCTGGAATTACAGATCGAGCAATACGAAACGGATCGCGACAAACCGCTGGTTATCTACTGCGCCGGCGGCGTACGCTCCATTTTGGCGGCGCGCAACTTGAAAGAGATGGGCTACGCCAAAACCATTTCGCTGATTGGCGGCTTTAATGGCTGGAAAAATGCGGGCTATGACTTCAAGATTCCGGCCGTGCTCAATGACGAACAGCGCCTCCGCTATAGCCGCCACACGTTGCTAAGCGAAATCGGGGAAGAGGGCCAGATTAAGCTGCTGGAAAGCAAGGTTCTGCTCATCGGCGCGGGCGGGCTGGGGAGTCCGGCCGCCATGTATCTGGCAGCAGCCGGCGTCGGCACGCTGGGCATCGTTGACTTCGATACCGTCGACGTTTCCAATCTACAGCGCCAGCTATTGCACGGCAACAGCGACGTCGGACGTCCCAAGGTGGACTCCGCCGCCGACCGTCTGCACGAGATCAACCCGGATGTGGAGGTAGTCGGCTATCGCGAGCCCATCACCAGCCACAATGCGCTGGAGATCATCAAAGACTACGACGTGGTACTCAACGGGTCCGACAATTTTCCGACCCGCTACCTGGTCAACGACGCCTGCCATTTCCTCAGCAAGCCGCTGGTCGATGCCAGCATCTTCATGTTCGAGGGTCAGGTCACCGTCTACCAGGCGCCGGTGCCCGAAGAGGGCATTGAAGGCGGCCCCTGCTATCGCTGCCTCTACCCCGATCCGCCGCCGCCGGGCGAAGTGCCAAGCTGTGCCGAGGCAGGGGTTCTGGGCGTGCTGCCAGGGATCATCGGTTCGCTCCAGGCCATTGAAGCCATCAAGCTAATCGTCGGCTTTGGCGAGTCGCTCGTCGGCCGCCTGCTCATGGTCGACACGCTCGACATGAGCTTCCGGACGCTCAACGTGGCCCGCGATCCGAGCTGCCCCCTTTGCAGCGACCGGCCGACCGTTACCGAATTGATCGACTATGAGCAATTCTGTGGTCTGCCGTCAAGGAATGGGCGGGTGGAGGAGTTGGTGGGGGTTTAGTGAGTTGCGGGGGCTTGGGATTGTGGGGTGGTGGGGTGCGAGCAAGGTGCCGTCCACCCCAAGACCCCAACGCCCAACAGGAGATAACAAATGAGTCTGCCATTAGGTACGAAGACTATCAGGGCCCAGCCGGCAATTTGGCCGGCGCGGCCGCAAAACTATGCTGTGTCGTTGCTATCGCAGATTGGGAAGACGCCGTTACTCGACTTGAGTCATGTGGCGCATGAGCAGGGCGTCAATCCGGCCGTGAAGCTCTTTGCCAAGGCCGAGTGGTTCAATCCGGGCGGCTCGGTGAAGGCACGGCCGGCGTTGCGCATCGTCGAGGATGCGGAGCATCGGGGGGACCTGACGGGCGATAAGATTTTAATCGACAGCAGCTCGGGTAACACGGGCATTGCCTTTGCCATGATCGGAGCGGCCAAGGGCTATCGCGTACAACTCGTTATGCCCGCCAACGTCAGCGCAGAACGCAAGGCGTTGGTCCGGGCCTACGGCGCCGAACTAATCGAGACCGATCCGCTGGAAGGCGCGGACGGCGCCATCCTGACCGTGCGTGATATGGTGGCCAAGACGCCGGAACGGTACTATTACGCCAACCAGTACAACAATCCGTCCAATTGGCAGGCCCACTTCGCGACCACCGGTCCGGAGATCTGGGCCCAGACCGGCGGCGGCATAACGCACTTTGTGGCTGGCATGGGCACGACGGGCACCTTCACCGGCACGGGGCGCTTTCTCAAGCAGCAGAATCCGGCAATTGAGCTGATCGGTATCCAGCCGGTGGACGAGTTCTCAACCATTGAAGGACTCAAGCATCTGGAGACGGCAATTGTGCCGACGATTTTTGACGCGCAGCTACCCGATCGCTACTTGCCGATCGATCCAGACGCGGCCTGGCGCACGACGCGCCATTTAGGACGTGAAGCCGGCCTCTTCGTGGGCCTAAGCGCGGGCGCGGCCGTCAGCGGAGCCATTGACATCGCGCGCGAAGTGGCCGCCGGCATTATCGTCACCGTTCTGCCCGATGACGGCAGCAAGTACGTGAGCCTGGGCGTCTTCGACTAGCGTTTACCATTTGCTTGCCAGCCCTCGTGATGTGCAATAGAATGTCCCTGTTTGCCCACGGAATCATTCTGATTGGACACGTCACCCTATGGCTCAGCATCAAGACAAGCCGGAATGGACGCCAGAAGATGCCGGCGACGAATTTGCGTCGCGGGTCTTGGCGGGCGTCGTCGGCGGCCACGATGGCATGACGACGGCGGCACGGCCACAGGTTACAGGCGGGATGCGACGCGGCCTCACCGTCGATGAGCATGTGGTGGGCGTACTGGCCGGTGATCGCACGATTCTGGCCCGTACGATTACGCTCGTCGAG
Organism: uncultured Chloroflexia bacterium; assembly: GCA_963749845.1. Classification (GTDB taxonomy): domain Bacteria; phylum Chloroflexota; class Anaerolineae; order Caldilineales; family Caldilineaceae; genus JAGRCP01. Next base: position 1,325,427 of record CAVVOJ010000001.1, read on the forward strand.
AGCAATGCGCCGGCCCATTTCGACAAGGCCCAGGCAGTGCTCCAACAATTGCTGCCCCATACAGGAAATTCCATTCGAGTCGGCATCACCGGCGTACCGGGGGCAGGCAAAAGCACCCTGATCGAAGAGTTGGGCACCGAGTTGATCGAGCAGGGCCACCGGGTGGCTGTTCTCGCCATCGACCCGACCAGCAGCGTCACGCGGGGCAGCATTCTGGGCGACAAGACACGGATGGCCCAGTTGGGGCGCCAGCCGAACGCCTTCATCCGTCCGTCGCCGACCGGCGGCATGTTGGGTGGCGTGGCGCGCAAGACACGCGAGTCACTCCTCGTCTGCGAAGCAGCCGGCTTTGACGTGGTGCTCGTCGAAACGGTCGGTACCGGTCAAAGTGAAATCACCGTGCGTTCCATGGTCGACTTTTTCCTGCTGGTGCTGATTCCCGGCGGCGGCGATGAATTACAGGGCATCAAGAAGGGCGTCGTTGAATTGGCGGATGCCATTGCCATCAACAAAGCCGACGGTCCCAATACGATCCGGGCGCAGGTAGCAAAAGTGGAATACAATCGTGCGCTGCACTACCTGACACCGGCCACCCAAGGTTGGACAACACAAGCGCACACGTGCTCTGCCACCACGGGCGCCGGCGTGCTCGACTTATGGCACGTTGTAGAGAAATTTGCGGCGCTTACACGAGCAAGCGGCGTCTTTGCTGCCCGCCGCCGCCAGCAGAACAGCGAATGGTTGCACCTGCTGGTTGATGAGCAGTTACGCGCCTATTTCTACGCCCATCCGGCCATCCAGGCCATCCTGCCTCAAATTGAACAAGCGGTGATTGACGGGTCCCTCCCTGCTACCGCGGCAGCACAACGCTTGTTGCAAGCAGTGCAATCTGACGAGCTATCCGCGTAGGAAGCAATGGTAGACACTAGGTTCCGGATTTTCCCGATTGCATTCTTGACCATTCAGCTATCGCTGGTGTATGATGCCGGCGTTGTGGCATCCGGGTTGTTCGTGAATCGTAGGTTTTGTGCTCTATGAAACGGTCGCTCGGATAGATCATTCATACAGCGGTCTATTGAAACCCCGCAATGTACAGACCGCCCTCTCCCCCGAAACGGTCCCTGATGAGATATGACAATGCCTGAATACCGTAAGCGGGCTGGTGCGCTGCTGCGCGCCTTCCGCACCCAACGCCGCATGACGCTGGAACAGGCAGCGCCCGCCTTTGGCCTTTCACAGGCAGCGCTCTCACGACGAGAACGGGGCCAAGACCGCATCCAACGCACGGACATACAGGCTGCGATCAAGCTGTACAACCTCAACCAGTGGCAAAAATTCGAGCTATGGCGAGCTGCCGGGCTAATCCCTGATCCACAGCAATCTGAAGAGGCTGAGCGCAATTGGCAACCGGTCGTTGAGTCTACTTTACAGGGTGTTGGGTATCCTGCATTTCTAGTCGATCAGACGGGCTACATCATTGCGTGGAATGCATGCATGGAGCGCTTACTATGGCTGCATCAGTTTCGGGATGATCCGGAACCACCTTACATACTAGACGCAATGATCTTCTCGGAACGTGCTCGGGCACTCAATGCCGAAAACTGGGAAACCGAAGCGCGCAAAGGAATCGCCTACTGGTATCATCGCACTCTCTTCCTGACCGGGGATCCAACCTATGACGAATTACTGGGACGTCTGCGCCACCGTCATGGTGACGAATTTGAGCGAATCTGGCAGTCAGTGAGCGAGAGTGACCATGACTTCACGCCAATCGCTGCCGGCCTACAGCAACTTCACGTTGACTACAAGACTGAGCATGGCCCGATCCGCTTCATGATCATGGAGACGCTCATCCCCCATGCAGTGGGCGGCAGCCTCACCGCCCTTCTGCCCGTGGGCGCCGAAAGCCGCACCCGCTATGCGCAACTCTGCAGCGACAAGCCGACCCATACCCGGTTTTTGCTTAATCCAGAGAGTGATTAGGCGCCGGTTCGACAAGCTGATGACGCGCGTGGCGGATTGAAGCGCGCGTATCCATCCACTCGAACAGGTGAACGCAGACTGTGGTGAAAGAACCTGTCATGATCCGCCGCCTCCTGCCTCTATCGCGACACGTTTGCAATGAAAACTGATTTCCGCCATGGGCTCCAGGCTTTGACCAAGCTGTAAGCGGCATGGTATCCTGCTGAATGCTGTCGCTCGGCAAGCTTGCCGAGGGCGGACTACGTTCTAGCGACCTGTATGATGACTCGAAATCCAACCATTGCTATCGGAACTGCCGTTGTTGTCACCACCGTCTTTTTTCTCCTGACTTGGCCTGTTTGGCAATGGCTTTGGGGCGAATGGATGGGCAACGACTATTATAGTCACGGCGTTCTAATCCCTTTGGTCTCATTTTTCTTGATCGTACAACGCTTTCGTAAGGACGAGTCATTGTCCTGGCCGCCAACTGCCGGCAGCAACATCGGATTAATTTTACTCATCCCCAGCCTGTTCCTTTATCTATATTTCTTGAACAACAAGGCGTACTATCTGGCCGCCTTTGCCACGATTGGCTTGATCGGTGGGTTGATCTGGACGCTGGCAGGAACGAAGACGTTTCGAACGCTGCTCTTTCCGATCGCTTATCTTGCGTTTATGGTTCCGCTGCCCTTTGTCGAGCGGGTGACGCTCCCTTTGGCGATGTTTACCGGCGTCTGTTCGACGGGATTGGTGAGCATCTTGGGGCTGGATATCACCGTGGTTGGCAATGCCGTTACGCTCCCCAACGCCAACCTTGTCATTGGCGCGCAGTGTAGCGGCATCAACTCATTGATCGCATTGCTGGCATTGACGACGCTAGCCGCCTACCTCTTTGATGGTCCCTGGTGGGGTCGAATTGGGATTGTCGCCATGTCAGTCCCATTGGCTATGTTGGGCAATATCTTGCGCGTGGCGTCATTGCTGGTAGTGGCTTCGTGGCAGGGTGCGGATGCTGCATTCATTTTCTATCATGACTATTCTGGGCCAATCTTTTTCGCATTGAGCCTGCTGCTGCTTATCCCTCTCTCGCGCTTGCTTCAAGTTCGGACTTTGCGGCTAAACGTGATCTAATAATAGATCAGAACAGTACGCAGATCCGATTCATCTGGCCGTTATCTGTAGAGAGTCACTATGTCAAAGAACGTCGTGCGCATCATCCTAGTCGTTGTCTTGCTTGTGGTCGGCCTGTCGATCGTCTACGCACCGAGCATCTTCTCCTCTGCGTCGTCATCGGCTTCCTCCGGCCAAGGAGAGGGCAGCACAGATGCGCAGATAAACCAGTATGTGGCCGATCTCGATTTCTGGCAGCGCACGCCCCGTGAATCCACGGTTAGCAGCCCAGTTCGCTTTGACTTGGATGCGGATCTCAATGCAGTGCCCCTTGCGATGACGGGCTGGACCGGTCAAAATATGCCGGAGACGAACGAAGAGGTCATGATTCTGCTGGAGCCGGAGCAGTATGTGCGCCGCCTCTATCAGAACGATGCCGGTCAGTACGTCTGGCTCACCATGATCGGTGGACGCAGTTCCCAACCATTTCACGCCCCCGACATCTGCTACGACGCGGACGGCTGGCAGTATGACCTGGGGTCGCATGCCGTAACGTTGGATGACGGCAGCCAGCTCTACGGTCTTTGGCTCGACGCTGACAAAGCGGTCGAGGGCCAGGATGCGCCGGTCAAGCAGATCGTCTACTACTTCTATCTCTTCCCCAACGAAGGTCGCAACCTGTCCGAAGGCATCGTCCTCTTCAAGTTAACCTCACTGGAATATGGCAGTCTCGAAGAGACGTTGGAGATGCAGGGCGATTTCATTCGCACCCTCTTTGGGACGCAGAGCAGCTAAGCCACCATGTTCGCAGACTTCGCACCGGCACGCGGCGCATGGGCATTGCCCTTGCTGGCCGCCATGCTGGTCACCGCGGCCTGCGCGAGTCCTTCTGTACCGCCTGCGGCAACCCGTGAGCCGGCCGGTTCATGTTCCCTGAGCCTGCCGGACGGCGCCGACGATGAAACCGCGATTCGATCCACGCTGGCAGCAGAAGGCGAGCAAGTCGTCGCCCAGGCAATTGCCCCCCTCATGGCGCTGTGGAGCGATGAAAGCCACATCACCGACGCCAAAAATACGCCTGACGATCCCAGCGACGACCAGCGTTGGCTCGACAAAGACGCCATCCGTCACCGCTACGTGCGCACGGTCTTTCCTGGTGCGCCCTCTGCCATTCAGCCGGCAGACCTATCGATCGCCATTGATGGCGACCGCGCCACGGTCCTGGCAACGACAAAAATCGGTACGGAAATTGCCCCAGCCGGTGATCGGTGGGAGCTCATCAAGCAAGAGGGCTGCTGGTATATCCAGAGCTTAACCTACAACTTGGAGGGAAGCGAGTAGGTCGTCGCCTCCTTGCCGCGCGCGACATCCGCCCATGCGACCGTCATGCCTGATTTCATAGCCCCAGTTCTGCCACTTCTTGCCTTTAGCATCACCCTCATCGTTCTTTATCTCCTCAGCCACGAGGTTAGCATTCGCCTGCAGCAGTTGATCTATTTCCTCACCGGTTCCGAGGATATGATGATGCTCATTCTTTTTCTGACCTTTCTCCCTGGCATCTTTATTCATGAAAGTGCACACTGGTTGATGGCGCGCGCGTTGGGCCTAAAGACGGCCAAGTTTCGAGTTTGGCCGAAGCGGCGGGGCAAATCAATTGGCATGGGAAGTGTGAGTGTACAGTCCGGCGGTGTTTGGCGCGACAGCCTGGTGGGCATAGCCCCGCTCTTGGCCGGCACCTTTCTCAGCGCGTTGATCGCCCATCGCATTTTTGGCGCCTACGAGCTGACTGACGCATGGAGCCAGGGCGATTGGCGCAGCGGGCTGACGGTTCTACGCATGGCCATTGAACAGCCTGACGGCGCACTGTGGGCCTATCTACTCTTTGCCATCGCCAACGCCATGATGCCCAGCGCCAGCGATCGCGAACCCTTCAAAATGGTTTTGCTCTACGTGGCAATCGCAGCGGTGCTGTACCTGTTCCTCGGCTTGCCCGCCAGCCCGCTGGCCGCCGCGCTCGACTGGAGCACGCCCTATCTTCAGCAGCTGACCAGCGCTTTGCTCTTCACCATTTTTCTCGATGTGTTAATCGTACTGGTGCTCTTTGTCCTGGTATTGCTTTTCACGCCGCGCTGGGCAAGATAGTGCGTACCTGCTAACCAGCCACGCACATCAAGGCAAATCGTAGATCAAGACGGTAGGATTGCCGGCCAGATCACGCGTGACCGTAAGCTCGCCGCCCGGATAGCGCAGCACGGCCTCGTCGGCCAGCGCACGATCAACCGGTTGGAGCAGGAGGCGCGCCCCGGCCGGCAGTCCAGTGGGCCATTCCGGTGTGGTGATCGTCGTACGGGGCTGGCTGCGCGGCAGGTCGGACTGGGCAAGCAAAAACCGGGCCTCGCGCCAGTCCAGCGGCGTACCCACGCCGCCATTGACCAGCGCCAGCAGGGTTGCACTCTCACTTGCATGGGCGGCACGCGCGACCTCACTTGTCGCGTCGGCCCCCGTGGCGGCAAAATGGTAGTAGTCCAACCAACTATCTACAGCCACCCAAAGCAGCAGGCCGGTCACAATCACGAGCGTTGCCTGCTCCAGCCAAGCGCCGGCACTCTCCAAGATGGCAACGCGTAGACGATCAAGCGCAAAGGCCACAGCCAGGGCGGCAGCGGGTAGGATCGGCAGCATTACGGGGGCAAAGGGCGCCCGTGGCGAGAGCGCCGCCACGATCAAGGCGCCCGCCACCAGCCACATCAGCATGGTCCAACCTGCCCAAGAATCAATATTGAGCAATAGCGCGCCAATGGCCACGACGAAGAGGGGTGCGAGCAAACTATGGAGCAGATGATCCGGATAGCCAAAGACGGTGCTGATATCGGTCGTATAGAAAAAAGCCAGCAGCGTTCGCCGCAAGTTGAGGCCGTAGATCACGCTATCGGGTGAGAAGACAATGGCGTCCATCAACGCAGGCGCACGAAGGTAGGCCGCTAAACGCGCTGGTGCGTACAACCACGATCCGATCAGAGGCCCGAAAAACAGAAAGAGGCCGCCACACCAGATCCCAAAGCGACGGAGACGGCTACCGGCAGGGGTCCAACCAGGACTGAAGATCGCCACAGCCGCCCACCAGAGCCCGCCCACCACGGGAAAGACCAGCCCGGTCGGCGAGATAACCGCTGCCAGTCCCATGGCCAGTCCGGCCAGCGCCATACCCGTCCATCCTGCCGCGACGCAGGCTACGCTGCATGAGCCATAACCCCATAACGCCCCACGCCACTGGCTCCATATAGAAGGGCAGGCGGGCGAAATGCATCGTTGCCAGCATGACGGCGAGCAGTGCTGCCGCGAGTGCGGCGATCCAGCCGCCGCCGTCTTCTATCACCTCCCCATGCGGCCCGGCCACCGGCATACGGATGAAGAGTTCTCGCCCCAGCAACCAGGTTGCGACGACAGTCAGGAGTCCGGCGATCAAGCCGGGCAGGCGCATTTCACGCAGGACGTTCTGTCCGATCTGCATGGTTACGGCCGAAGTGAGGTAGGCAAAGCCAGGCAGGCCTTGACTGCCCGGTGTGAAGAGGTGGCCGTCGTCGATCTGTATGAGCGCTTCAACGCTAAACTCGGCCAAGGCAGGATCGAGTTGGACCGGCAGCGCTGCGAGGGACCACCCAAAGAGCACGAGTGCCAATAGCAGAACAATCGCCACGCCGGCCGGCCCGCCATGCGCTACAGTCAGTGTCGCCGACGCAGGTCGGTGACGATCCAATTGCAGTGCGCCGGCGCAATAGAGAAAGACGCTCAGCGGCCAGAGCAGCGCCAGCCAGAGGGGTTCGCTTCCGGCGAGCCAAAGCCAGAGCAATACCCCGATCCCGCCGGCGAGTCCTACCGCGAGCAGAGGGCGTGCCCAGGGTCCGGTAGCAGAGTTGCTCTGGGGCGACGCGGGTGTCGCTTGCAGTCCGCGCCAGGGGGGAACCAGCAGGCCAAAGGCCAACGCAGCGCCGAGCGCCAAACCAAAGGCGAGCAGTAGCAGATCATTGGCAAGCCAACGCGTGTATTGGGCCAAGGCAGGAACTTGACGCAACAGCCAATCGGGGAAAAAGCCGGCCAAGCTGAGAGTATCAAAGATATATTGGGCAAAGTAAGCCAGGGCCAGGGTAACGATCAGGGCCACAAAGCGCAGCAATCGCATGCGCGTCTTTCCGCTTTCTAGAGGTGTCTATTTCGCTGTGCCAGTACGGTAATTCAATCGGACAAGACGCGAACAACGAACCCAGGACAGAAAGACACCCGGCATGTCTTCAATGGACAGCCGGGTGTTTCAGACAAAATGCGCTTCCGCGCAAAACCCTTGCGCGTCAAACGGCATCAGTGCGCAGCTTCAATGCATCAATCATCAATCGGTCAATCAACAAATAAATGGCATGACCGATGGCGATTGGCGCCGGCAAACCAATTCCGTTACGAGCTCTTCTCAGCAGCGTCGGTGGAAGGTTCAGCAGCAACAGTGCTGTCACTGGGTTCTTCCAGGCTCGCTTCGCGACGGAATTCTTTGATGCCTTTGCCAACAGAGCCAAAGACTTCGGGCAACTTGCCCACGCCAAAGAGCATGGCGACAATGATTAGAATCAGGAACAGTTCCATCGGTCCAGGTACGGGCATGAATGATCTCCTTCAAAACCGTGCGACGTATCAACTCACACGGTTGCTTCTCCACTAGCTCGCGACAAATTTCTAAAATCGAAGATCAACAGAATACTATGCGTTGCATCTTACCTGCAATTAGATTTCGATTATAGCACGGCCAGTTCTGCATGTAAAACAGACGACGAAAGCGCTGAAAAGGATCCACTGCGTGGGAGCGCATGCCGGCGCGATGTAGCGGGCCCAGCCCTTGGCGTCCAGCGTGTCGCCAACACCCTCAGAACATTTGTCGCACTGGCCCACTCTGCGGTACGATCCAACACACCACAACGTTTGCCGCGACCTTTTGCTTTCCTTTCATGAGATTGACGCCTTATGCTTCACGAATTACGCATCCACAATTTCGCCATCATCGATGATCTCCAGCTACGGTTTGGTCCCGGGCTGAACATCCTCACCGGTGAAACGGGCGCAGGCAAGTCGATCATTATCGATGCGGTCAGCCTGTTGCTTGGCGACCGCGCCCTCACCGAATGGGTCCGCGCCGGAACCGATCGCGCAGAGATCGAAGCGACTTTCTTCCTGCCCGAAAACGGTGAGATCAACGAGGGGCTGCGCGCTGCGCTAGAGGCAGAAGGGTTAGAAGATCCCGATCACCCGGATTGGCTGATTCTCTGCCGCGAGGTTCGCCTGAACGGCCGCAACATCGCCCGGGTGAATGGGCGCTCCGTCAGCCTTCAGGTACTCAGTGAATTGACGGCGCAACTAGTCGACGTTCACGGCCAGGGCGAGCATTTGAGCCTCCTGCAACCGAAGACACACATCTTTTTGCTCGATCGCTTTGGAAACCTCGTGCCACAACGCCAGGAGCTGGCCGCCGTCGTGAACGAGTTGCGCGGCGTGCAGGGTGAGCTTCAGCGCCTGCGCCAAGATGCACGGACGCTGGCCCAGCGCGTGGATCTCCTGCGCTTTCAGGTCGACGAGATTCACGCAGCCGCGCTGGAAGTGGGCGAAGATACCGAACTCGAAAGCGAGCGCCGCCGGCTTAGCAATGCCGAAGCGCTGCTGACCCTCGCCCAGGCGGCCGAAACGATTCTGGGCGACGGCGATGGCGAAACGCCCAGCGCCTCCGATCTCGTCAGTGAAGCTGTGGGGCGTGTCGAGCGATTGGCCCGTATCGATCCCGATATGGCCGCCACAGCCACGGCCAGCCAGGCGCTGTTGGAGCAGCTCGCCGACCTGGCGCGCGACCTGAGTGACTACGCCGAGAATCTTGAGTTCAATCCCGAGCGACTCAAGGAGGTCGAGGATCGCCTCGAGCTAATTGCCGGCCTCAAGCGTAAATATGGTGACACGCTGGAGCAAATCATCACCTTTGGCCAAGAGGCAGATACCGAGCTAGAGTCTCTGGGCAATTGGGAGGTCAAGACGGCAGCGCTCGAGACGCAGGAGAATGAACTGCTGCACCACATCGGCGCGCTGGGCGCTGCATTGAGCGTAGCGCGCACCAGCGCCGGGGAAGCCATGGCCCGGGGCGTTGAGCAAGAGCTGGCCGAGCTGCGCATGGATCGCGCCCGATTTGGCGTGGCAGTCAACCAGCGCGAAGCGGCCGACGGCGCATTTTTGCCCGACGGGCGGCGCGTCGCCTTTGACCGGACAGGCGTTGACCAGGTCGCCTTTCTCATCAGCGCCAATCCAGGCGAACCGCTCAAACCGATGGCCAAGGTCGCTTCGGGCGGCGAGACCGCGCGTCTCATGCTGGCGCTCAAGAGCGTGTTAACCCACGCCGACGCCACGCCGACGCTCATCTTCGATGAGATCGACCAGGGCATCGGCGGCCGCGTAGGCGGCGTGGTGGGCAACAAGCTCTGGAGACTGACGGGTCAAGGTGGCCAATCTGAAACAGGCGTAGCTCACCAGGTGCTGTGCATCACCCACTTACCCCAGTTGGCAGCCTACGGGGACAACCACTTCACGGTAAATAAAGAAGTTGTCACGGTGTCTGGCGACGAACGCACCCGCACCCGGGTCGACACGCTGACCGACGCGACCCGCGTCGATGAGCTCATGCAGATGCTTGGCGCCGTGACCGACGCTGGTCGCCAATCGGTTGAGGAGATGATGGCAGAGGTCGCTGCTGCGAAGACGGGCCGCAACAAGAAAGACAAGGTGAGCGCCTAGCGGATCTCTTCGTAGTCGAAACGCACCCGTTCGATCTCGAAGGTGAGCGCCGGTTGAGCTTGTCGAAACCAAGCAGATCGGCTCGTCCTGTTCCTTCGTTGCCGGCACTTCGACAGGCTCAGTGCAGGTAAGCTCGACTGGTGTCGCTCGCCACAGGACTGTGTAGTTGCTGGAAAAGAGACGGCGATGAAAAAGCTCTATGCGATTTTGCGGCTCCTCTATGTGACCTTGCTGCTCTTTGGCCTGGTCGGCCCGCTGACCGCAACGCTGTTGGCGGCTCCAATTCCGCAACAGGACAATACGCCGAGCAACGAATCAGCGACACCTATGGCCGTGGTCCTCACCTTCCGCGGGGCCGTGACGCCCGTGCTCGACCAATATGTGGCGCAGGGCATTGAAATGGCCCAAGATATTGACGCAGAGGCGGTGGTACTGCGTCTGGACACGCCGGGCGGCAGCGTGGACGTGACCAATACGATTATCCAGCGCATGTTGGGCGCGTCGGTGCCGATCATCGTTTACGTGGCCCCATCGGGCGCACGGGCGGGCAGTGCCGGCACCTTCATCACGCTTGCCGGCCACGCCGCAGCCATGGCGCCCGGCACCAGCATTGGCGCCGCCAGCCCGGTTGATATGTCGGGCGGCGAGATCGACGAGACGCTCGGCGAGAAGATCCGCAACATTCTCAGCGCGGATATCGAAAATTTGGCGGAACGTCGCGGCGCCGATGCGGTAGAATGGGCCGTGGCTGCCGTCCAAGACGCGGCCGCCGCTACCGCAGCAGAAGCGCTGGAACTGGGCATCATCGACGTGATCGCCGCCGATCTGCCCGTGCTCTATGCCCGGCTTGACGGTCTGGAAGTCACCGTTCAGGGGGAGTCGACAACGTTGGAGACTGCCGGGGCCATCAGCCAGCCACTGGCGCTGACGCCGCTGCAACAATTTCTTAACTTTATCAGCAATCCAAGCGTTGCCTCGATTCTGCTCAGCCTGGGCACCTTGGGGTTGATCGTGGAACTGCGCGCGCCGGGCTTCGGCGCGGCGGGCATCGTGGGCATGATCAGCCTCCTACTGGGTTTTTACGCGCTGGGTCAACTAGACGCAAACCTGGCCGGCCTGGCGTTGATGGCCATCGGCGTTGGACTTTTCGTGGCCGAAGCCTTCACGCCGACCTTTGGCGTCCTGGCTCTGGGCGGGACCGTGGCCTTTGTGCTGGGCGCCATGCTGCTCTTTGACCAGCCGGGACTCGACATGCCCTGGGCGACGATCCTGATAATGGCCGGTATCATGGCCGGCTTTGCCCTCTTTGCCGGCAGCAAGGGGCTGATGGCCCAACGCCGCCAGCCCACAACTGGCGTAGAAGGGCTGATCGGTCAGCGCGCCACGGTCAAGTCCGACTTTCGGGCCGGCGAAATGGGCAGCGTCTTTGTCTCCGGTGAGTGGTGGAATGCCGAATTGGACCATGGCGAAGTCTTCACAGACGACCGCGTAACCGTAACCGGGATGGACGGCTATACGTTGCGTGTGGAGCAAGACGCGTCAAACGCGATAGGAAACAACGATGACCAATTTTGACACATGGCGCAAGTATCTGACCGATTACAACGAAGGGCTGGGTCTGGTCTACGAGCGCTTCGTGCTCAACGACTTTCTGGATGACCTGCGCCGTCGCTATGGTATCCAATCCGTATTGGAGGCGCCCCTTTACGGCATGGCCGGCGTGAGCGGCATCAACGACGTCATCTTTGCGCATAACGGTGCAATGGTGACCATGGTTGACGACAACGCTGAGCGCATCCGGGGCGTCCGCCGCATCTGGGAAGAGGATTTGCAGCTCCCCGCAAACCTGGTCTATGTGCGCCCGGACGAATGGGGTCGTCTGCCCTTTGCCGACAACAGCTTCGACTTCACCTGGGAGTGGGCGGGGCTGTGGTATATCGCCGATCCGGTCGGACTGCTACGCGAGTTGGTGCGCACCAGCCGCGACCTTGTTTTTGTGGCCATGCCCAACAACATCCAGGTCGGCTACTGGATGCGCAAATTGCTCATCGATCGAGAGTTTTTTCTCCATCACGATGAACGTTGGACCAATATCGGCCTGTTGCGTAAGATTCTCGAAGAAGCGGGCGTGGAGATCATCCAGCAGGGTGTACTCGACGTGCCGCCCTGGCCCGACACAGTCATGCCCGCGAATGAAGTGCTCCAGCGCCTGGGCCTACGCAGCGCCAAGCTCGAGGAGCAGTTCACCGGCGACGACTGGCAATGGAGCACCATGGCCTACTACCTGAACGAAGAGCCGGATCTGTATGATCGGGTGATGAAATATGCCTGGCTTGACCATGCGCCCTTGCCCTGGCAGGTAAAATCCGTCTGGGCCCACCATCGCTATCTGCTGGGACGGAAGACACAATAATATGAGAGGAACCGCCATGAATCTCGCCTATGCCATCGACCGCCTCAATCAAAATGCCGTTGCCATCCAGGCCCTGGTCACCGTAGACGACGCGCAGGCGCGCTGGAAGCCGGCGCCAGACGAGTGGTCAATTCTGGAGGTACTCGGCCACCTCGTCGACGAAGAGCGGGAGGACTTTCGCCAACGCCTTGACTACACGCTCCACCGCCACGGCGAAGCGTGGCCGGCCACGGATCCACCGGGCTGGGTGAAAAGCCGGGCGTACAATGACCGTGACCCCGATCAGACACTGGCTGAATTTCTGGTTGAGCGGGGAAACTCGCTGGCATGGCTGCGGAAGCTGGACGAGCCCGACTGGTTGCATGCCTACGATCATCCGTCGGGTAGGCGCATCACCGCGGGCGATCTGCTGGCATCTTGGGTGGCGCATGATGGCCTGCACCTGCGTCAGCTCGTGGAATTGCAGCGCGCCTACCTCACCGTTGCATTGCACGGCGATATCGGCTACGCCGGTGACTGGTAGCCGGGCGCAACATGTAATGTGAAGTCAACTACAGTGCAGGCGGCAAGGGATTGGTAGACTGACCGCGTCTGATTGTCACCAATTCAGTCTTGTGAGCAAAAGAAATCATGGCGCAAGAATTACTTCTCTACCAGTACAAGGCTTGTCCCTACTGCCGGCGCGTCCTGCGCTTTATGCAGCAACATGACATCGAAATTCCCCTGCGCGACACGCTCTTCGACCGCTCGGCCCGAGCTGAACTCATCGAGGCGGGCGGCAAGGGTCAGGTTCCGGCCCTGATGATCGACGACCAGGTGCTTTACGAGTCCAGTGACATCATTGCGTGGATGGATGAAAACCTGGTCAAGGAATCCGCTCAGGCCGCATAGCCGCAAGTCATCATCACCAGCATTGGGGGAACTTCATGTCTCAGTATGATTACGATCTTTTTGTGATTGGCGCCGGCTCAGGCGGCGTGCGTGCCAGCCGCATCGCAGCTTCGTATGGCGCACGCGTGCGCGGTCGCTGAAGAGCGCTATCTGGGCGGCACTTGCGTCAACGTAGGTTGTGTACCCAAGAAACTGCTCGTCATCGCCAGCCAATTTCGCGAGGCCTTCCAGAACGCAGCCGGCTTTGGGTGGAGCGTGGGCGAGACCCACATCGACTGGTCTGAATTGATCGACAACAAGGATCAAGAGATCAAACGGCTCAATGCGATCTATGCCGGCATTTTGGAACGGGCGGGCGTCGATCACTTCAAAGGCCACGCTACCATCATTGACGAACACACCGTGCAGGTCGACGACCAGCTCTTTTCCACCGAATATATCCTCATTGCTACGGGCGGGTGGCCGGTTCTGCCCGACATTCCCGGCGTCGAGTATGCGGAAACATCCAACGAAGCCTTGTCCTTCAGCGAGTTGGATCAGCGAATTGTCATCGTTGGCGGCGGCTATATCGGCTGCGAGTTTGCCGGCATCTTCAACGGCCTTGGCGTCGAGACAACTCAAATCGTGCGCAACGAACAGATTTTGATGGGCTTTGATCACGATATCCAACAGACGCTGGCCGAAGAAATGCTGGCCAAAGGCGTCGATCTCCGCCGCAGCACCAACGTCGTACGAATCGACAAGATCGACGACGAACTGCAGATCGAGTTAACGGACGGCACCGTGCTCCTGGCCGACCGCATCATGTTTGCCATCGGCCGCGAACCGCTGACCGAAGGGCTCGGACTCGAGAATGTGGGCGTCGAACTAAATGAGCAGGGGGCTATTGTCGTCAACGAGTATTCGCAAACCAGCGTCCCCAACATCTACGCTGTGGGCGACGTGACCGACCGGGTCAACCTGACGCCGGTCGCCCTGGCCGAGGGCATGGCCCTGGCTGCGACACTCTTCCAAGAGACACCCACCGCGCCCGACTACAGCAATATCCCGACAGCCATCTTCAGTCAGCCCAACGTCGCCACCGTGGGCCTAAGCGAGGAGGCCGCGCGTGCCACGTACGGCGATGTAGACATCTACCGGGCCAAGTTTCGCCCCATGATCCACACGCTCAGCGGCAATGAAGAGCGCACAATGATGAAGATCGTCGTCGATCCGGCAACGGATCTGGTGCTGGGTATGCATATGGTGGGCCCTGAAGCGGGCGAGATCATCCAGGGTTTCGCTGCCGCCATGAAAGCCGGCGTCACCAAGACGATCCTTGACAGCACGACCGGCATTCATCCCACCGCAGCCGAAGAATTCGTCACCATGCGCACCAAAGCCGCCTAGTCCCCAATCCGCAATCCGCAATCCCCAGCCCCAAAATCCAATGCCCCACACCTGGATCGACACCGTCACCAACCGCCCCCTCCACGTTTCGCTGGCAGCAGGCACATTGACGCTAAGTCTCGACGAGCGGATCAATCTCTCATTTGACGGCGAGGGGCGGTTGGTTGGGGCCTGGTTTGCAGGGCTGACCTACCGACGAGGACTCGACAATCGAATCCTGCTGAAGTGGAGCGACCGTGCCCGGGGCGGCGTGCGACAACGCCGATTTTTGGCCGAGGATGAGCGGCGCGCAGTACTGGAGCGCGTCTATCATCACGCCGATGACGTGGCCGCACGTCTGGCCAACGGGCGGCTGTCCCTGGGTGATACAAACGAGGGCTTTCGCCATGCAGTCGAGGCGTGGCTGGCGAACGTCCAGCGCTGGACGTGGTCCCGGCTCGAAGCCGAAGCCGTACGCTTTGCGCAGGTCTACAAGCCGGTGTCGATCATGCCGCCCGATCAGTATCTGGCTCTGGTACTCCAGGCGACTGAAGGCTGTTCGTACAACGAATGCTCCTTTTGCACCTTCTATCGCGATCGCCCCTTCCGCATCCAAAGCCCGGAATCATTTTCCCATCATCTGGATCAGGTCGACGGGCTATTGGGGCAAGGAGGGACGGTACGGCGCTCCATCTTTCTGGCCGACGCCAATGCCGTCATCATGCCCCAGGCGCGCCTACTGCCGCTGCTCGATATCGTCAACGACCGTTACCCCGTCGCGCCTCTGGCGGCTACACCCGCGGAGCAGGCGGCGTGGCGAGCCGACCATGGCTGGCAACTCAATGGCATCTACGCCTTTGTCAGCGCACCCGATGCGTTACGCAAGACGCCGGACGACTTTGCGGCCATGCGCGTGCGCAACGTGCGCCGCCTCTACGTAGGTCTGGAGACGGGTCATGATCCGTTGCGTCGCTTTCTGCGCAAGCAGGGCGACGCCGCCGACGTACTAACCGCAGTTGAGACCATGAAGGCCGGCGGTCTGGATCTGGGCATCATCTTCATGATCGGCGTAGGCGGCGAGCAGTACCGCGAGCGCCACTTCCACGAGACAGTCGAGTTGATCGCACGCATGCCGCTCGGCCCCAACGACCTGGTCTATCTGTCGCCCTTCGTCCCCGGGGCCGACTCGCCCTATGTGGCCGATGCGGCTGCGGCCGGCCTGACCACGCTGGATGATACGAGCTTGCAGCAAGAGGAGGCGCGCTTCCGCACTGTTTTGCGCGCGGCGCTACACGGACGCAGCGTGCGCGTCTCGCGCTATGATATTCGTGAATTCCTCTACTGACACGCGCTCCTTTGCACGCTGCCCAGGCTGGGGCCAATCAACCACAGCAAGAATCGGCTCTTCCAGATCTCACGGGCTTGACCCGCTTGGTTTCGACACTTCGACTGGCTCAGTCCAGGCAAGCTCAACCGGCGCCAGCTTGGAGATGACTTGTCAATCCTCTGGGATCCTGAAGCGCCTAAAAATCAAATTCGCCAGATCATACAAGACTTTCTCCCGCTTCATCCGTCTGAATCAGCCGGATCCGCGGAGACCCGCGGCCTATTGTCGTCAAGCCAAATGCCCGACTTCTTCCCAAAACCGTTTGTCTATTCTTGACCCTCTCCGCTAGAATGAGGCGTGAGCGCCCGGAACAATGCCGGGCGTCTTTTACGTCTCTCACTTGCCATCATTCATAGCAGATCAGCGGGGAAATCAACATGATAAAGCTCTACAATACCGCCTCAGACGAACTCTTAGGTGAAATCACCGAAGCCGAGCTTGCCTTCTTGATGGATCATTTTGAGGAGGAATCGCTGGAAGACCAGGACTATTACATCAATACGGTCACGCTTGACATGCTGGAAGCGCAAGGTGCGGACGCAGCGCTGCTCACAATCCTCAGAAATGGGTTGAATGAGAACGGCGAGTTGGAATTCCGCTGGTCGCGCGCCTAGTGCACTGGCGGATCAACGCCGTGGCGCCAATCCGGCCCGTCACCCGCGGTGCAGTCGGTATCGATTCGACTGGGGTTGAGACCGGTGTGACGCCGTCAGCAGTAGTCCGGCGAGACGAGCATGGTTGATCGATTGCAGGCCCTGTACAAGCGCCATCACGCCTTCGTGTTGGTCTTCATACTCTTTGTTGGCTTCCGTCTCATGGCGTTGGTTTTGCTTCAGCCGGATGCAAGCCTGACTGACTATAGCTACTACTTCGCTTGGGGTGAGCTCACGGCCATGGGCTACAAACCCTTCGTCGACCTGTGGGCGACCTATCCGCCCCTCTTTCCGGCGCTGATGCTGCCTGCCTTTGAGCTTGCCAGCCGCATCCCGCCTTGGGTGGATCCCCCCTTCTTTTTTGGTCTCATCTTTGGCCTCTGGCTGCTCGTCTTTGAAAGCGCCAACCTGATCCTCGTCTACCGGCTCGCCGGCCGGCTCGGCCAAAGCGCACCCACTTCTGAATCCGCAATCCCCAATCCGCAACCCGCAATCATTTCCGCGGTTTTCTACGCACTCCTCTTTACGCCGTTCTACACCTTTCTGGGCTGGTTTGAGCCCATGCCTCTCTTTTTTCTGCTCCTTGGGCTGGATCTCCTACTTGTACCGCGAGCTTGGGGCTGGACAGGTAGCGCGGTAGCAGCCGCGTTGGGTACGCTGGTCAAGTTGACGCCAGCGCTGCTCGTGCCCGTGTCCATCCGCTGGCTGGGGGCCAAGCTAAGCTGGCGCGCAGCGCGCGATGAGTGGTTTGATCGCAATTCCCCTGGCAACTTGCTGCGCCCAACGCTCTATACGCTGATCTTCTTCGGCGTCACCATTGGCCTAGGGCTGTGGTTGGCCCACGGCAACGTTGAGTTGGCCGTGAGCAGCTTCCGCATCAATGCCATCCGCTCGCCCTGGCAGAGCGTCTGGGCGTTGATCGACGGCTACTATGGGTATGGCCTGGTGCCCGTCGACATGCGCAACATGATCGGGCTAGAGACCAATCAATGGGAAAGTCGCATCCCGTGGACTTGGGTGACACTGGCCTTTCTGGCCCTGTATCTCTGGCTCTACACACGCCGCTATGACTGGACGCAGGTACGCACCCCGATTGCCTTCACCGGCATCAGTGTCATCTGGCTCTTTCTCTACAGCAAGGGATGGAGTCCGCAGTTTCTAATCTGGATTCTGGCCTTTGTTGTGCTGCTGACCCCCAATCTCTTTGGCGTCAGCATAGCCGTAGCGCTAAGCGTCATCAACGTGATCGAGTCTTTCGTCTTTCTGATCATCCTGCCGCAAGAGCAGTGGATCCTGGCTGCAACGGTCATCCTGCGCACCGTGCTATTGATCCTGCTCGGGAGCGAGTTCCTGAGCCAGATCTGGCCCACAGCGTCGGTCGGGCAGCGGCTGGGCCGCGCCAGCCGTAACCTGGCTTGGATTGCGCTGCTCATTGGCCTGGTGGGCGCCATACTCGCAACGCCACGCGCGGCCCACGCCTACCAGGATCGCCGCCTTGCCGAGCACCCATGTCAAGCTGCAATCGAATTCCTTATGGAAGAAGCTGGCAAGAAGCCAGACAGACTCCTTACCGAGTCACTCACCGTCTGGCAGGATTTCTACCCCTGGTTGCGTCAAGAGTACACGTTGCGCGTAATCGACACCTACAGCCCGATTGATGAGCCGCCGGCCGTCGTGCTGGCGCGTACGTTGGATGAGGAGCTGAGCGAGGGCGATGAGGTCTGGTGGGTGTCCGATGCCAGTGAGGGTCTGGCAGGTGCCAGTGAGGGTCTGGCAGGTGCCAGTGAGGGTCTGGCAGGTGCCAGTGAGGGTCTGGCCGAGGCAAGCTACTTCATGCGCCCCGATGTGCAAATCTTCGATCAACAGACGCTGGGCGACTGTACCGTTAGCAAATTGATCCGCATCAAACCAGAAACAACCATGGCCACGGCCCAAGTCGATGGCGGTCCGATTCGGCTCCTCCACGCGCAGGCACAGCCGACCGCAGCAGTCGACGCAGTTGAACTTGTGCTCTACTGGCAGGCGGATGGCCCCGTCAACAGCAGCTACACGGTCTTCACCCAACTGTTTGATGCCCAGGGCGCGATGATTGCGCAGCAGGACAATCTACCCGTAAGCGGCTTGGCTCCGACCGATACATGGACGCCCGATGCCATCATTCGTGACCCTTATCTTCTGACGCCTGCAGACCTCAGTTCCACCTGGGGTGAGCGTGAAAGCATCCAATTGCACATCGGGCTGTATAATGAAGCAGGACGTCAAATGCTGACAATGCCTGACGGATCGACGGCTGACCATTTGACCATTCTGGTAGAGTCCCCCTAGGATTCCATTTCAGCCATGACACATACGCCCGTGGCGCGCGGCGCCATCGAACCGAATGACCGCAGCATTGCCTTCCTGATCTTTGGCTTTCTCCTGGCTTGGTATCTCTTCACCTACACGGGCGTGATCCAGAGTAGCGACGGCCTGGCCATGTTCGCCACCGTCGAAAGCATGGTCCGCTACGGCGGCATTGACAGCAATCAACTGCTGTGGATGGATTTGCAGCAGGGTTCCTATGGCGTTGACGGCTCTCTCTATAGCCGCAAAGGGGTAGGCATGCCCTTGCTGGCTTTTCCGCTGGTGTGGCTGGCCAAACAGTGGGCCATCGTCGGCCTGGTGCAGGCCGCGCTCCTGCTTAATCCGCTACTCACAGCCTGGACGGGCGGGATTCTCTACCGCACAGGGCGTCGCTTGGCATGGCGGCGCACCACGGCCATCGCCGTTGCCCTCATCTTTGGCTTGGGCACCATGGCCTGGCCCTACACCCAGACCTTCTTTAGCGATCCTGTCTGTGCGTTTGGCCTTTTCGCGGCGGCCTACGGGCTCCTTGCTTACAGCCAGACCGGCCTCAAGCGCTATCTGCTCGGCGGCGGTCTGGCCTGGGCCGTCGCCTACCTGGCCCGCACGGTGAATCTACTCACGTTGCCGGTCTATCTGGCCGGGCTTATTATGGTGTTGTACAACGAGGCCATGCGCCGGGGTCAGCGCTTTGCGTTCTCGGGTACTGGCTTGCGCTATGCGCTCGCCAGCTACTGGCGGCCGATTACCAGCTTTATGATTCCGGTCGTGGGGGCGGGTCTGCTCTCGCTCTACTGGAACTGGGTGCGCTATGGTCACATTTTTGAGACTGGCTATGCCGAAAGCGAACGCTTTGACGCCGTCTGGTGGTTCGGCGTCTTTGGGCAACTCTTTTCACCAGGCCGCGGTCTCTTTTGGTACAACCCGATTTTGCTGCTGGCGATTCCCGGGACGATCTGGTTTTGGCGCAACGAACGGCGCATCTTTTGGGTCACCAGCGCGCTCATTGCCGTCTATGTGCTCACCTACGGTAAGTGGTACATGTGGCACGGCGGTTTCAGTTGGGGGCCGCGCTTTCTTGTACCCATGCTTCCCTTCCTCAGCCTCTTTGTCGGACCGATTTGGGCGTTTCTCGTCGCAGAGAAACGCTGGGGGCTAGCCGGACGGATCGGCGTCGGTCTTCTTCTGACGCTCTCGATTGCCGTCCAATGGCTGGGCATGCTCGTGCCCTTCGCGCTGGTTCAGGAAGAAGTGGCAGCGGCTGTCCAGCCGCTCTTTGCGTCGGAAACCTTTATGCAGTGGCGTTATTCGCCATTGGTGCGCCAGTGGAGCTATTTGACGCCCGAGAACATCCATTTGGCCTGGTGGCAAGCCGGGATGCGGAGCGGCGGCGTCAACTGGCTGGCACTGCTCATGCCGCTCTCGGCGGTCGTCGTCGGCCTGGTGGTGCTGGTGCGCCAGTTGCGTATGCGCGATGCCGCCGATGTGGCCAATACGCGAGGCAACTGGATCTATGGCGGCGCGCTCTTTATCATTGCGCTGGCAATCCTCACCTACTATCTGCCCTTCCTGAGCAACGCCGATCTGCGCGCCATGGCCGGCCGGATCGAAGCAGATGAACGGACAGACGACGCCATTCTCTTCCTCCAGCCGGAGCAAACCCAGCAATTTGCCAATGCATATCATGGGAACCTCGCCACGTATGGCCTCTTCCCGGTTGGCGAACTCAGCCCAAGCGACACTGAATGGCTAAATCGATGGCAGCAAGAAGAGACACGCCTTTGGGTCGTTCCCGACTACACGCCGCCCGAGCAGTCGGGTTGGGAGCGGGCATTGCGGAGTGAAGAATACCTGCTCGGCGAGGGGCGTCCGCTGGGTGATGGGGGCGGACGTATGGCGCTCTACGCCATGGGTGAAGCGTACGAGATGCAGCGCACTGGTATCGCGACGATCTTTGGTGATCCGAGTGGAGGCGTGCCCGTCACGCCCGACAATGGCTGGATTCAACTCGATTCAACCGCAGTAACCAGCCAGGTAACCGCCGGGGGCGAACTGCTGCTCACGCTGTTCTGGCGCAGTCTCCAGCCTGTCGATGATGACTACCATGTCTTTGTCCATCTGCTGAATCAGAGCAATGAGAAGATTACCCAGCGTGACGGTCAGCCCGTTCAATGGATGCGACCGACCAGCACCTGGCAAGCCGGCGAGCAAATCGTTGATCACTACGGTATGCGTCTGCCTGACGACCTACCGCCCGGCAGCTACCGCGTGGACGTGGGTCTATACGATCCGGTCAGCGGCCAGCGCTTGCCGATCAGCGCCGGCCCCCAGGACTACGCGATTGAAGTGGGGCCGATCGAGGTGCGTGCAGCCCGTTGAGTGAGCGCAACGCGTGGGGACCGCCAGGCGGCGACGGAAGCTACCCGAAGTGCGGGTTTGTCATACGCCGCGAACTTGATGTCATTCTGTAGGAGTAGATTCTTGAACGCTATTCATTGTAGACGGATGCTACTTACCTTATATCACCAGCCCGTTGGCAGAACGCGGCGACGGCCGCTGTCTGCCGCGCTGCCCGTACTGCTGATTATGACGCTGACCTTCTCAAGCTGTGGTCGCAGTGAGCCTTCGCCAGCCGCGACGGTGCCCTCCGGTGAAGTTGCTGCGACGCCCACCAGTGCGCTGACGGAAGAGCCGGTGCTGGATATGGACGCGCCCAACACGCAAATGCCGATCATCACGTTGGAGGCCGCGGAGCCATTCTCGGCCATGAATACACCAGCGCCCGACGCTGCGACCTCGCCGGCAGAGGGTGACGACAGCACCTTCACGCCCCTCGAAGTGGCAGAGAGTGGCGACTGTCCTATCGAATCCGATCTGGACCTGGCCGGCTATCCTGCGGTAGAAACCGACATGGGCTGTGCCACAGGCGAAGCTGTTTTCGATTCGATTGGCTTCAACGAATTCGGTGATGGGCCGGATTATGACCGCTTCATGCTCTGGTTCAGCACGGAGAACACGATCTATGTCCTTCTGCCTGACGGGTATTGGGAAACGTACCCTGACACCTGGGATGAGAGTCAACCTGAGTTCAGATGTAATCCCTTTGGCGGAGAGCCTCAATCACCGCCGCTCCCCCGTCGTGGCTTCAACAAGGTTTGGTGCGAACATTCAGAGATTCAAATGGTTATGGGTCCTGTGCCGCGCGAGGAACGGTTGTGCCAGCATGCCGTTCTCCAGCCATTTGAACAGGGCCGCGTACTGGCCTGTTTTGAGGACGCGACCGTACGCTATTTTCAAATCCGGGATGATGGGAGTTGGACGTTAGATGTCCAGTAGCAGCATGACGCGCTTTGCCGGAAGAGAGCTATCATGCGCGTAATCGCCGGTTCGGCCAAAGGCCGCAAATTACAGATGGTGCCGGGCGACAGTACCCGCCCGATTACAGATCGGGCCAAGGAAGCGCTATTTAGTATCCTGGGCGATTGGGTCGAAGGCATGCGCGTGCTGGATCTCTTCGGCGGCACCGGCGCAGTCGGAATCGAAGCGCTTTCGCGTGGTGCCGACCATGTCACCTTCATCGATCTTGACCGCCGTGCCATCCAGACACTGCGCAACAATGTGGAGAATTGTGGCTTCAGCCGCCAGGCGCAGATCGCCCGGGACGACAGTTTCAAGTTCCTGAAGCGCTATGCGGGCGACCCTTTCGATCTGATCTATGTCGCGCCGCCCCAGTATAAAGATCTATGGCGTCAGGCCCTGCTGCAAATCGACCAGCACCCCGATCTATTGGCGGCAGATGGTGATGTAATCGTCCAAATCCATCCCAAAGAAGACGGTCCTATTGATCTTGGCCACCTACGCGAATACGATCGACGGCAGTACGGCTCGGTGTTAATGATCTTCTATGCCGCTGCGGAAGACCTCGAGGGCTCAGAGCCGGCGTAGAAGATCACCTCAAAAAAAGAGGTCACTCCTTTTTGGAGTAACCTCTTTGCATCGTATTCAGCTTGGGCAAACCAAATCCAACTATTGTCCATCTTCCATGGCAGTCAGCGCATCGCCCAACGCACCGACGAAGATGTTGAACTGATCGGCCGTCTGGTTGAGGGTCGTGATTGACTCTTCCACAGTGGTCAGCTCGGTGTCCAATGCGGTCTCCATCTCGGTGAGCTGAGC
This sequence comes from uncultured Chloroflexia bacterium, assembly GCA_963749845.1. GTDB lineage: Bacteria > Chloroflexota > Anaerolineae > Caldilineales > Caldilineaceae > JAGRCP01. The sequence continues at coordinate 1,348,543 of CAVVOJ010000001.1, forward strand.
CTGCATCTGACGCGCCTGTTCGGCGACAATATCAATATTGGTGCTGACTGAACCAACATTTTCGTTGATTCGCGCAAGATTGGCCTCAAACACCGCCAAGCGCTCGCCGCCGGTGAAGTGCAGCGTGCCGCCATTGATGATGGCCAAGATCAGCAGCGTAAGCAACATGCCAAGTATGGCGCCGCCAATTGCAGCGGCAAACATGCTCAGTGAGTCCGTTCGTGCGTCATTGTATGCCAGTTCGGGTGCTTCACGCGGCTCTACCGCCGACGAGTTTGCCATTTCTAGGGACTCCTGGTGTACGCTCATAACTCTCCTTCCTGGATACTGGTCAAAAATCGCAGGGTGCTCATTGTGATGAGTTACGCTGCGTGGCACTCATTATACACAGATTTCATCATACAGCCAGTGCAAGAAGCAGCGATGTGAAGGATAATCCAAATCACTCGAGGAAACATCACACTTGTGCTTTTTAGCACAAGCCTATTGACTGTCATCATACCGACTCTGAAACGGCACGTCAAATGGGCCCGCATAGGAAAAAGCCTCAACAGCCTGTGCCATTCGACCCATTCCTCCCCTCTTATTATCGGCATTCAGCCACTTTTCCTTTGTCGATGTCCCATTGGCTCGACAAAAAGCCGGGCCAGCGGCGACCCATTGCATCGTCTGAATCTTGCTGCTCGGGGTATAATCAGCGCATGAATGAAGGAGCAATTCATCTGAAACTTATCGACTTTTTGCGCTCGGACGCGGCTGACGAAGTCATGAACGAGTTGCAAAGATGCAACTTGAGCGACACGGCCTCCTTGGCAAAACTTACGGAACTACGCCGTACCTTTACGCCGCAAGAAGCTGGTGCACTGTTGGCAACAGCCCGCCTACGCCAGCGTGCGGTTGACAAATTTCCCCATGCTGACCGTCTTTTCTTCACCGCAGAGGCGCTGGAGCAGGCGACCACGGCTGTTGTCGCCGATCACCACGCGGAATGGATCGATCAGCACGCAGCGCCCGGCGTCGTGTTGGACTTGGGCTGTGGCATCGGCGGCGACACGCTTGCCCTGGCCCGGCGACGACAGGTGATCGCCTACGACATCGACCCGTTGCGTCTACGCCTGGCCGAGGCCAATGCCAATCGCTGCGGATTGGCCGATCGCATTGAGTTTCGTCACGCCGACTGGACGCAAGACCTAGCGGATGGATGCCTGCCCGCTGCCGCCGCAGCCTTTGCCGATCCAGCGCGCCGCGTTGCCGGACGTCGTGTCTTTCACCTGGATGAAATGCAGCCGCCGCTTGCGGCGCTGCTTGCCCTGCAAGCCGTGATTCCAGCGCTGGGCGTCAAGGTTATGCCCGGTGTGGATGACCGGCAGGTCCCGCCCGGATGTGGCGTAGAGTTCATCGGTCATGCCGGGGCCTGCAAAGAAGCAGTGCTCTGGTTTGGGCCGCTGGCCCGCCATGCGCGCTGGGCGTCGATCTTCGTAGCGGAGAAGTGGTCCGTCTGGCAGGCAGCAGGCGAACAGGCGCCCGTTGGCCCGCTTGCCGCCGACATGTTCCTGCATGAGCCCCATCCGGCTCTCATCCGCGCCGGTGCACTGGCAGAGCTTTGCCGTGCGCTCGGCGCGCATCTCTTCGACCCGCAGATTGCGTATCTGGTAACAGAGGAGACAATAAATCATCCCCTACTCCAGAGTTTTGTCATCGAAGAGGTGGCGCGTTATAGCCTCAAGGGGCTCAACCGGCGGCTGCAGGGCGCGGGCATTGGCCAGGTTGAGCTGAAGAAGCGCGGCTTTCCCGTGGAGCCCGAGAGCCTGCGTCCCCGCCTCAAGTTGACGCCGGGCGGGCGGCCGGCCGTCGTCATTTTCACCCGTCGCGGCAACGAGCGGCTCATGATTATTGGCCGGCGTCTATAGCATCATGGCGTTATTTCAAGTCGAATGCTGCCCACCTTCGACAGAACGGTCGTAAAGAGAGCCCAACTTGTATGCAACTTCCGGAGATACAGGATGTCACAATCGCATCACGCTCAGCCCACTGCTGTACCTGCATTCCGTGATGTCGTTGCCATGGCAGCTTTGCTCGGGCAACGGCTGGCCGATGTCGGCTTCACCTGCGCCACGGCCGAAAGCTGCACAGGCGGGTTGATTGGCCACATCATTACCGAAAACGCCGGCAGTTCAGCCTACTTTGCCGGCGGCGCCATCGTTTACAGTTACGCAGCCAAAGAAGCGCTCCTTGGCGTGCAGCGCCAAACTCTAATGGAAGTCGGTGCGGTCAGTCCGGAGGTCGCCCGGCAGATGGCCGAAGGCGCGCGGCGCGTCTACGCTGCCGACGTGGCCGTGTCGGTGACGGGCATTGCCGGCCCCGGCGGTGCGCTGCCGGGTAAGCCCATAGGCACGGTCTACCTCCATCTCGCCACCGTCGAGGGCTATGCCAGGGGCGCCCACCACATCTGGCCGGGGGATCGCAGCGACAACAAGCTGCTCAGCGCCCAGGCCGCACTGCAAATGATCGGCGATTACCTGGATGCCAGGGGCTGAAGTAGAATGGGTGGCAGGAAGCTGGCGCCGTGCTGAACGCACGGGTGGCGGCGAGAGCAGAAATTTGGGGAGGTCTAGATGCGCCAGGAAGTCTTGGTAGATGAAACGGTTGACACGCTGATCCGGGCAATGCCCACTGGTGAGATTCGTCCCACGTCGTTCTTGTGGCGCGATCGCACGCGCTATGTGGGCGATATCGGGCGTACGTGGGAAGAGCGGGTGGGCGGCCGGACGTTGCGCTGCTATCTCGTGCAGACCGTGGACAACGACACCTATGAACTACGCTGGGACCCAGCCGCAGACACGTGGACGATCCATCGTGCCTGGCTCGGTGACATGATCGCGTAGTTAGCGGAGCTGCCGGGACGCGTGAGCGTCCCGGCAGCTCTCATTGGTCGATTCTACTCCACCTGAATCGGCGTATAAACGGGATAAGCGTTCCCGTCCAAGTCCTCGATGATAAAGCCCACCACATAGTTGCCCGCGGCGGCGATCAAATCCTGCCATACCCAAGGCGTACCGTTATAGGTAAGCGTCTGGCCGGTCTGCTGGGCCGGTCGCGCCGCTTGACCGCTGGCGTCCAGATCCAGCCACTGTTCCGTCACCGTAAAACGATCTCCGTTCTGGGGAAGAATCTCGCGGGGCGCGCCGGCCTCGTTGTCATTGTTGAAGCCAATAATCTGGTCGAGCACGCCGTTGCGGAACTGCACCTCAGCCGGGCGCTGCTCACCGTCATCGGCATAGGTGTAGATGCCCTCCACAGTATAGACCGTCTCCTCAAACGAAGCGCCGTAGCTTAGGGGCTCGAGCATCGCCTGCACGAGCGAGCCGCCGGAGCCGTCATCGATGGCAAAGACCACGGGCTCCCACTCGAAGGCCATGGTGAATTCTTCTTCTGGCCACACCGGGTAGTAGACGCCATTTACTTCACGCGTGTCCGGGCTCTCCAGATAATCCTGGTCGGCCATAAAGATTGAGGCCGACGCCTCATCAATGTAGCCGACAAAGAGCTTGATGTAGCCGATATTTTCGCCAGCAACATCAATTTCGAATTGGATCGGCTGATTGGGCGCGGCGACGTCGCTCGACGCACGAATGGCCGAGACCGATATGCCGCCAGCGGCCGGCGCCTCAACAGCCTCATCGGGGGCGGGTACAGCCAGACTTTGCGCGGCGGGTTCAAAGGCACGCTGGGTGTAGTGGTAGGCCAGGAAATCGTCCCAGAGTGACTCCTGGGCAAAGCGTTCCGCAACCGGTACGTAGGAAGGCGGGCCCGCCACCGGGTTGCGATAAAGGTCCGAATTCGGGAAGTAGATTGAGAGACCGGTTGCGCCGGGTTTGCCGGAACCGTGACGCTCGGCCACGACGACTTCTTCCAATGCCGCCTGCATATTGGCGACGGCTGACGTGATGTTGCGGTCCCGCGTATTCTCGACAATCAGCTGGCCAAAATGGCCCATATCAATGTAAGAGGGCGGCACCTGGCGACCAAAAATACTCGTAAAGGACTGGCTGTAGCTACGCGCCTGGGAAACGCCGCGCGGATTGGCCTGCTGCAACTCATAAGCCAATGTATTAAAGCTATCCATGAGGGCCGGCACGGCTTCCAGATCGGCCGCGGTCAGCGTCGTCCCCTTTTCCAGTTGACCCGCCAACTCTGCCGCACTGGGTGCGCCAAAGGCGCCGCGACTGCCGGTCATGTCCAGCCGGGCCTCGTCATCAATGATGCGTTCGTCCTCATCGATATAGGTGCGCACGATCGACTCGCCGAGTTCGGCCCCGCTCATGCCGGGATTTGCACGTAGTTCGGCTAAAAACGCAGCGTAGGCCCAGCCCACTGCCGGCTCTGTCTCTTGCGAGACGACGGCGTAGCGGGCGTGAGGCTGCAGCGCGCTCAGCACCTCCAGATGGCCCATGAGACAGGCATCCATGCCAAAGAGTTCGAACTTATCGATGCCCGTGCGGTCGCGAATCTCCTGCAAGGCATCGTCGATTTCATTGAGGTAGAGCTGATCGCCCAGGCGCGATGCCAGCGGAACCTGCGAGCCGCTTCGCCGCGGCGCCGTCGGATCGCTCCAGCCGCCGGGCCACCCCATCCCATGATCGGAGAGAATCAGAACATGGTGGTCGGCGGGGTATTCTGCCACGGCCCAGGTCACAAAGTCGATCAGCGTGTCCGCGTCGGCCATATTCTGTTCGCCCAGGTCCATCAACTCTTGAGAACCGATACGATTCAGATTGTCATCCTGGGTCACGTAGAAACGCTTCGTGGATGTCCAGTTGCCGTCGCCGCTGAAGCCGCCCTGATAGCGGTCCATCTGGCTGACAATATGCACGTTGCCGCCCGAACCAACCCGTTCGGCCTCATTCAGATCAAAGAAGATATCCTTTTCCAGGATCTTGTCATCGGCATCCTGGTAGAGCATGATCAGCCACGTTGGGTCATCTTGAGAGGGCGGCGGCAGATTGGGCGTAGCTGTAGGTCGAACTGCGGGCCGGTCGACCTGTCCGCCGCCCGGCTGTTGCTGTTGCACAGCCTGCTCAACGGGAGCGGCTAACTGCGCCGGATTGTTATTCCCGCCACGGCCGGAAAAAAGAAAGAAAATGAGTGAAGAAGCCCCACAGACAAAAAGCAGTGCGATCATACCCAAGAGCGGCAGGCCGCGGCTGGGTCCGCCGGACGGCGGGCGCACGCCACCGCTGCTAGCGCCTTGGCTACCGCCGTATCCACCACCGGACGGCGGACGAGGGGGAGGCGGCGGTGGCGTCGATGGCGGCGAGCCACTGGCTGTATCCCGCCGCTGGGGCGCCTCGGCCCGCTCCGTCGGTCCGCCCGGCGTGGTGCGGCGCCGGCGCTGAACCGTGACGGTCTCTTTCTCGCTGGATTGGTCCGTTTTCTTGGCGAAATGGAGCAGACTAAGCCCCTTGCTCGCTTCGCCGGAATGAGATTGGCCGTGTGTCGGCGCAGAGGGAACGCCAGCTGTAGCCGGCGCAAGATGAAGGTGGTTGAATAAGTGATTGAACATGTGAGTTTCCAAAGGGGGTCGAGACTGGGCCGTTTCAGAAAAGACAACAGATCGCGTCTAGGAGATGTCGACCACAGTCAGGCAAAAAGTACGGTGCTATCAAGCTCATTGCGGGCAGATCATGAGCGCCCCCACCAGGACTCGAACCTGGGCACATGGTTTAGGAAACCACTGCTCTATCCTCTGAGCTATGGGGGCTTGGGTGCCCGGCAGGCGACTCCGTTACCTTATCATATCGCCAGGTGATGCGCAAAGCATAACGCCATTTTTTCTACTGTCCGACCATCGGTTTTGAAGCCTTACCGGCAACGCCTGGGGTTCGCCACACGCACCCTTTTGCAGTAGAATGCACGGACCAATTCTGGAGCATGAGAAAGGTCCTATCGTGGCAGTGGAAGAAATTCAGCGCTTTGCCCAAGAAGTCGAAGCAAATATCGGCCAGGTAATAGTCGGCAAACAAGAGGTGATTGAGATGTTGGTCGTGGCGCTGCTCTGTGAAGGGCACGTGCTCCTGGAAGACGTCCCCGGCGTGGGCAAGACGATGCTGGCCCGGGCCCTGGCGACGACGCTGGGCGTAGATTATCGCCGCCTGCAATGCACGCCCGACTTGCTGCCCAGCGACATCACCGGTGTGAGCGTCTTCAACCAAGCCACGCGCGAGTTCGAATTCAAGCCCGGTCCCGCCTTTACCCATATTCTCCTGGCCGATGAAATCAATCGGGCCACACCCCGGGCACAAGCCGCGCTGCTCGAGTGCATGGGCGAGCGTCAGGTGACCGTCGACGGCGCGACACGCCCGCTGCCACGTCCGTTCCTGGTGCTCGCGACGCAAAACCCCATTGAGTACGAAGGCACCTTTCCGCTACCAGAAGCACAGCTGGACCGCTTTCTCTTCAAGCTGAGTCTGGGCTATCTGCCACCAGAGGAGGAGAGCGCCATGCTGCTCAACCTGGGCGGACGGCACCCCATCGAGGATCTGGAACCGGCCATCGACGGCATGCGTACGCCAGAGTTGGCGGAGCAGGTATGGACAGTTCGGGTCGATGATACTTTGCGTGACTACATCGTCGCCCTCATCCAGGCAACGCGCGACCATCCTGACTTGGCGCTGGGCGCGAGTCCGCGTGGGTCCCTGGCCCTCTATCGCGGGGCGCAGGCCCTGGCCGCCATTCGCGGGCGGGACTACGTGTTGCCTGACGACATCCAGGCCCTGGCGCCGGCGGCCCTGCCCCATCGCTGCATCGTCAAGCCCGAGAGCGCGTTGCGCGGCCGCACGACCGAAACGATCATTGCCGAGCTCGTCGAGCAGACGCCCCTTGAACTTGGCGGCGTCGAGGAGTAGCCTAGACCAAATTGACAATTGCCGATCTTCAGTTGTCAATGGTCAATTGCCATGCATCGGATCTTCTGGGCCGTACTCATCCTCTTTCTCTTTGCTGCGCTGCTGCGCCAGGATTGGATCTACTATCTCGTCTACGTGGTTGGCGGGGTTTGGGTCGTCAGCCACTGGTGGATTCGCCGCGCGCTCAACCGCACCACGGCTCGGCGCGACATGCTCTTCCGCGCCTTTGCGGGCGAGTACATTGATGTCCGGCTGATCTTGCAGAATGGAAGCTGGTTGCCGCTGCCCTGGCTCAAGGTGCTCGAGCAGGCCCCGCTCGAGCTCAAAGACCAGACTAACTATCACTATGTTACCAGCTTGGGCGGTCACGCGAAGGCCGAATATAACTACCGTTTCTATTGCAAGCGGCGCGGCTACTACGCGATCGGCCCGCTGATCATCACCTCGGGTGACCTCTTCGGCTTCACCGGCTTGAACTGGCAGGAAGTGGATCCGCCCCACGTCACCGTCTACCCACGCATCGTCTCCCTCGAAGAAATGGGGTTGCCGAGCAGCGCGCCCTTTGGCGTCATCCGCAGCAACCAGCGAATGTTCGACGATCCGGCCCGGCTGGCTGGCGTGCGTGAGTATGCCACTGGCGACAGTTTGCGCCATATCCACTGGAAGGCCAGCGCGCACGAGGATACGCTGCTGGTCAAAAAATTCCAGCCGGCGATCGCGCTCAACGTGGTGATTGCCCTCGACCTGGATCGGGGCGCGTACGATCACGTCCAGCGTGGCATGATTGGCTACAGCGAGTGGGCCATCAGCGTGGCCGGATCGGTAGCAGCCTATCTGACACGCCAGCGCCAGCCGGTCGGCCTGGTCAGCAATGGCTATGACCCACGTGCGGAAGGGACAGCCTCGCCCGTGCCGGCACACCACGGCCCAGGACAGTTGATGAACGTGTTGGATCTGTTGGCGAGGGTGGAACTTCATACAGAGGGACCACAACTGGCGGCCTGGCTGCCGAGTCAAATCACGGACCTTGCGTGGGGCGCCACGCTGATCATTGTCACCCCGCGCATTACAGATGAGCTGCTCTGGGTTCTCCATGGGGCACGCCGGCGTGGTTCTCGGGTCGTGATCTTGGCCTGCGCCCCCCAATCTGATCATCGTGAGATGCAGGCCAAAGCGGACCAGCTAGGCGTTGTCGTTCATCGCACCATCTGGGAAGATGACCTGAAACGTGTAGAAGAGCCAAGAGTCTAACCGCTGGAGCGGGTAGAGAAAAGTTGACAAAAATGTCAGCCATCAGATCGTACCAAATCCGTACAGGATGTGGTATAATCAACGCCATTGCGAAATTGTAGAGACGCTGGAATCGACAGTTGCAACTGGCGTGACATCGCACAATCTTGGCATGGGACGTCCCCATGCGTTACGTGTAGAATTTTGACGTGGCGAATTGACAACAAGCAATCTATGAACCGAAACGCTTCTCCCCATTTTGCGTCGACCGGTAGAGGATGGCTTTTGCTCCTCATGCTGGTCATTCTTCTGGCCATCCCCACTGTTATCTATGCACAAGACTCATCGCCCGTGACGGCTGACGACGTCAACGAAGTCGCCCGCGAGCTCTGGTGCCCCCTCTGCTCCGGCGTGCGGCTGGATGGGTGCGAGCTAAAAGCGTGCGATCAGATGAAGGACGAAATCGCCATCATGCTGGAAAGTGGCGAGGACACGGCCACCATCAAGAACTACTTTGTAAACCAGTATGGCCCCCAAGTGCTGGGCGAGCCGCCGCGCGAAGGCTTTAACTTGATGGCGTGGGTCTTACCCTTTGCGGTGCTACTGGGTGGCGGAGTCTTCCTCCTGACGCGTGGCCGCAAGCTTTTCCAATCTGCACAAGCTGAGACACCGCCGGCAGTCCCATCGGCGCCAGCGGCCGGCGGGGCTGCGAATAGCGCGGAGGGCAACCAAGACGGCGATCCTTACAACCGGCTGTTGGATGAGGAGCTGGCCCGCTATGACTGATTCCACACAGTTCCTCGATTCCGAACACGCGCCACAGACGGACCAACCAGATGCGTTAAGCGCCAACGATGCCAAAGATCCGAGCTACGAACGACAGGCTGCGCTCTGGCGGCTGGTCATTCTGGCCGTCTTATTGGGGTTTATCGGCTTTTTGGTCGTGGGCTTGCAGCGCACAAACGTCTCCGAACAGCGCGCGGCAGGCGACGCCCCCGATTTCGAATTCGTGACCTTCGAAGGCGAGACGATTGCGTTGGCTGATCTCGCCGGTCAGGGCGTCGTGCTCAACTTCTGGGCCAGTTGGTGTGACCCGTGCCGCGCCGAAGCCGATGTGCTGGAGTCGACCTGGCGCCGCGAAGCTGACAATGGCATCGTCTTCATCGGTCTTGATTACCTCGATCAAGAACATGCGGCGCTTGCCTACCTTGATGAATTCAACGTGACCTATCCCAACGGCCCCGATTTGCAGAGCAACGCCGCGCGCAGTTATGGCATCAAGGGCGTACCGGAGACATTCTTCATTGATCCGCAGGGAAAAATTGCCAGTCACGTCATCGGCCCGATCATGAGCCAGGCCGACCTTGACAGGCGTTTGGACGAAATTCGACCATAAGTACTGACGAGTCGTCACGCAGTTCTTGGAAGCAAAGGGAATACGATGATTTTCAACATTGGCTATCTTCTGCTTGTTACCGCGCTGGCTATATCGTTCTTTGGCGCCTTTGCCGGCTTCTGGGGTGGACGCAAGCGCTCGGCCAACTTGACGGAGAGCAGCTTTCATGCCGTCTACGCCGTTGGTGCGTTGGTGCTTGCGGCGGCCGTCATTCTCTGGTATGGCCTCCTGGCTGACCAATTCCAGCTCGCCTACGTCTGGAACCATTCGGAACGCGCGCTGCCCCTCTTTTACAAATTTTCGGCCCTTTGGGGCGGTCAGTCGGGCAGCCTGCTCTTCTGGACGCTCTTGCTGAGCGCCTACAGCATTGCCGCTGCGCTGGCCTTCCGCCATAAACAGGCAGCGCTCATGCCATTCGTCAACGCCACGCTGTTGGCAACCAGTGGCTTCTTTTTGGTGTTGCTCGTCTTCAGCGCCAATCCCTTCGAGCAGTATGGCTTTCAGCCGCCTGACGGTCAGGGGCTCAACCCGCTGCTCCAAAACTATTGGATGGTCATTCACCCGGTCATGCTCTATCTGGGCTGGGTCGGGCTGACGGTGCCCTTCGCCTTTGCCGTGGCCGCGTTGATGAGCAAAAAATTGGGCAACACCTGGGTCCGCATCGTTCGACGCTGGACGCTGGTGCCATGGATGTTCCTCTCGGCCGGCATCATCATGGGGAGCCAGTGGGCGTATATGGAGCTGGGCTGGGGCGGCTACTGGGCGTGGGATCCGGTGGAAAACGCCAGTTTCCTCCCCTGGCTTACAGCAACGGCCTTTCTCCACAGCATCATTATTCAAGAGCGCCGCGGTATGCTCAAGGTATGGAATCTGGTGCTTATTTGGCTAACGTACGTGCTGGTCGTCCTCGGTACCTTCACCACGCGCAGCGGCATTTTAGAGAGCGTGCACAGCTTTGCGCGCAGCGATGTGGGGCCACTCTTCCTTGGCTTCCTGATTATCGTTGTCTTTAGCTTTCTCTGGCTACTCTTTGACCGCATGCCCCTCTTGCGTAGTGAGAACCACATCGACTCCGTACTCAGTCGTGAAGCGGCTTTCCTGGCCAACAACTGGCTCTTTACCGGCATCGCGTTTGCCGTACTCTGGGGCACCTTTTTTCCGATGTTCAGCGAGATCATCACCGGCCAGCGCATCAGCGTGGCCGCGCCCTGGTTCAACAAGGTGACTGGGCCGCTCTTCCTCCTGCTCTTCGTCATGATGGGCGTGGGCCCCCTGCTCGGCTGGCGGCGCACCAGCGTCGATATGCTGCGCAAGCAGTTCACCTGGCCCCTTGTTATTTCCCTCATCTTTGCCGTGACCTTCTACTTCGGCGTGAGCCAGCGTATCTACCCGGTGGCAGGGCTGACGGCCTGCGTCTTCGTCACGGCCACGATTTTGCAGGAGTTCGTGCGCGGGATGTTGGCCCGCCGCGCGGCCACGGGTGAGAACCCTTTCACTGCGACCTGGAATCTTATGCGTCGAAATGGCCAGCGCTATGGCGGCTACATCGTCCATTTGGGCATGGTCATGATTGGTGTCGCCGTCATCGGCAACCAATTTTATGTGGAGACAACCAACGTCACCCTGCAGCGAGGCGAAAGCGCAGAGCTGTCGGGTTACACTTTTGTTTATGACGGTCTCAATGCCGAGCGGCAGGAGAATCTCACCGAATATCGGGCCTATGTCAGCATTATGAAGGACGAGGGCACGCAGATGGTAGGCACTGTGGCGCCGCGGCGCAACATCTACGACAAGACGCCCGACATGCCCACAAGTGAGGTAGGCCTGCGCTCGCTCGTCACCGAGGACCTTTATGTTGTGCTCAATGGATGGGATGAGAACTCGGCCACCTTCTCGATCTTTGTCAACCCGTTGACGATCTGGCTCTGGATCGGTGGGATTGTGCTTGTGATCGGAACGTTGATTGCCATGTGGCCCCATCCGAAACGGCGCCCCGCAACTGTACCCGCCGGCGTGGGACAGCCGGCGTAGACGCATCAGCGCTAGCAACAGATCGAACTACCGGACAGGTTGGAACGGAAATTTTCTATGTTATGGTTGACAATTGGGTTGGCGATACTGGTGGCGGTGGTAACCATCTATTACGTCGCCCGGCCGCTCTTGCAGGAACAGCGCTCGCTGCAGAGCACTGATGATGACGCCCTGGGCGAGCTGATTGCACGTAAGGATACAGTGCTCCTCAACATCAAAGAGGTCGAGTTTGACTATCGCACGGGCAAGCTCAACGAAGAGGACTATCAGCGTTACAATGTGCGCTTGCGCCAACAGGCGGTCAGCCTGATCAAGCAGATTGAAAAGCTGGCGCCCGACATCGGTGATCTCAACAGCGAGTTGGAAACCGCAATTGCCGCCGAACGCCAGGTCAAGTCACAGCCGACAGCAACGCCTGTCGCCCAACCAGCCTCTACTGGAACGCCTCGCTTCTGTCACCACTGCGGCGTTGCCATCAGCGAGGACGACAATTTCTGCGCCGCTTGCGGCACCAAGGTGCGCAACGCAGTACCGGCCTAATTGCAGCACGGTACAATCAGCAAATAGAAAAGCGGAAGGGGATCCATTGAATGATGGATCCCCTTCCGCTTTTCTATTCAGTGCGAATTATCCAGCGCCTTTACTTCAAGGTTGGCTGATGATTGGCAGATAGCCTGCTGGTTTCAACTGCTCCATCACGCTGGACACAACCACCGTATAGGTCACCGTAGGGCCGGAGCCATCTGCAATCACCTGGGGACCGTAGCTTTCACCAAGCGGAATCTCCACCGGGGCTGGCGGGATGGTTCCCCCTGTGCCGGCAACATCCAGAAGATAGCTGCCGGCAAAAAGCGGCTCGATGACGGTTGCGCCATTGGCGTCGGTCACGCCGGTGCTGCGAAAGCCGGTCAGTGCGTCGACAACAGTGACCAATGCGTTGACCAGAGGCTGGCCAGTGCCGTCACGGGCGGTCAACTCCAGCCGTGCCGTGAGGCGGGCCATTTCCACCGCGCGCACGATGTTGAGTCGCCCGTAGCCGAAAATGTTGTTGGGTACCGGCGGCGCGCCCGGTGGATTACAGACCGTAGCGTTGATGGGCGTCGCGCTCTTGATCAGCGCCTGCTCCGTGCGGTCGATATCACCGATCAACGTCGGCACGGCTGACCAAAGCAGTGCGGCCCCGCCCGCTACATGGGGGGAAGCCATGCTCGTCCCCTGGAGGTAGGTGTAGCCGTCATTCACCCACGAGGAATAGACGCTCACACCAGGTGCAGCCAGATCGGGCTTTACCCGCCCACTGCCGTCGATCGTGACCGGGCCACGGCTCGAAAAGGAGGCGATGCTGCCGGTGGAATCATGGGCGCCGATCGAAAAGGTGGCGTCGTAGATAGCAATGGGACTGCGGACCGTCTCACAATTGCTGCCATAGTTGCCGGCCGAGGCGACCACAAACTGGCCGGCGGCGCGGACTGTCTCGACCACTTGGCGCAAACTCTCGGCGTCGCAGCCTTCACTGGGCGGACAGCCCCACGAATTATTGATGATGTGAGGGGCCAATTCCGGCTTGCCGTCCGTCATGGGATCGCCGCCCTGGGGATAGGGCGCCAGGAAGAACTCAAAGCAGGCCGTGTACGAGGCCGGCGTGCCGTCGCCATTCTCCATGTTGCGACAGCCGATCCACATCGCGTCCGGCGCCATGCCCAACACCGGCTCATTACCCGTCGCATTGCCAAGCATCGTGCCAACCGTGTGGGTGCCGTGGCCGTGATCGTCACAGGGCGTCTGAGGATCGCTGTCGCAGTAGGCCGGTCGCGAACCGGTGGCCCAGGCATCATACCAGTTGTAGACATGATCCACAGGTTCACCGTCGCCATCCCAGCCACGGTAGCGCGACTGGAGCGCCGGATGATCCCACTGGACGCCGGTATCTTGGCTGGCAACGACAATCTCAGCGCCGGTAATACCGTTTGCCCACAGTTCCGGCGCGCCCGTATAAGCCAGTCCCCACGGCTGCTCGACCGTCGTCATGCGCGTGTTCTCTACTCTTGCCGCAGACGAGTCTTGGAGCCAGGGCTGGATCACACGATGGAGCCAGGCCGGACCAGCGGAGGCAGCGGGCATCGCCAGATGAGCCTGTCTGATAGTCGGGTTGGCTTCCAACCGCGCCACGGCAGGATGGCTGCGCAAGCGGGCCGCCAACGCCGCATCGCCTGTAACCTCCAGCATGTTCACGATATAAAAGGGGCGGACCGGCACGCCCTCCCCCGCCAAATCCGCACGCAAATTCGCCTGTGTTGATTGAGCGTGCGCCGTCAGACGGTCATACAGATAGGTAGCGCGTACTGTGCGATCGGAAAGGTCGACGGGGGCCGCATCCAGCGCGGCCCCAATGTCGAGCTGATCGCGCAGAACCACTAGAAACGAAACGGCCTCGTCGGTTGTGGCCAGCTGCCGCTGCAGCGACCGGCTGACCGGCGCGGGCGGCTCTTCATTCTCGCTTTGGCCCCGTGCCGTGGGGACAGCAGCCGCGGAGAGTATCAGAAAGAAAATCAGGATGAACTGTGGCAGAACAAATCTGCGCTGGGTGTACATAAACAGACCTCAAGTATTCAACAAACAAAACAACGTATCCGAGATCAGGATGCATCTGCGGATTGAGATCATAACGATTCCTCAGAAATCTGTCGAATATATGGCCCCAATATTCGACAAGTTCCTCCGTGATGTACAGCACTGGTCATCAAATTCAATTTGTCGAGCGACGCCGTCTGACCCTACAATATAGACCTATGAACATCGCCAGTGCTCCCCATGGCTCCATGCGAGATCCGTCCGACCGCGCCGACCTGCTTGCGCTGTGGGCGCTTGTCCCCTATTTTGAAGGCTTGCCGGACGACATTATCCATGCCCTGGCTCAGGCCGCCCGCTCCAAATCATATGGGGCCGGCGCCATCATCTTTCTCGAAGGCGAACCGACAGCCGGTCTTTTCATGATTGAAACCGGTACGGTCAAGATCAGTCGGTACGCCAAAGATGGACGCGAACATATCCTGCATTTCCTGGATCAAGGGTCGACCTTCAACGATGTATCGGTCCTGGATGGCGGGCCGAATCCTGCCACCGCGACGGCCCAAACCGACGTCGTCATTTGGAACGTCAAACGATCTGACTTACAGCAGATCGCGACGTGCTATCCGGCACTCTCGTGGGCGCTGGTTGAAAGCATTGCCCGACGCGCACGCTACCTGATCAGCCTGGTACAAGATCTCTCCATGCGCAGCGTGCGCGGTCGGTTGGCGCGCCTGCTGCTGGAACAAGCAGCTGAATCCGCAGCCAATGATGTCCCGCGCATGTTGACCCAAGAAGAGATGGCCAGCCAACTAGGGACTGTACGCGAAGTTGTTGGCCGTGCGTTGCGCAGTCTGACCGCCGATGGCATTATCGAATTTGACCGCCACCACATTGTCATTCTCGAGCCTGCGCGCCTGGCCAAGGAAGCAGAGGCCTAAGCGTTGCTGAATCGAAGCGACATCCCAAATAGCAGGCGAGACTTTTGTCACAGAAAGGAAACGCTGCTTTTGTTACCCTATTGCAGATGTCGGCGCCCACGCCGGTCCAGGCTCTTTGTGCGCGGATCAATCCGCCAATTTCATGAGTGACGCCATGGCGCCCGCCCCGCTACCCACCATCGACCCAACCCGCTGTACCGGTTGTCGGCTCTGCGTGGAAATCTGCCCCACTCAGGCTTTGGAACAGGCCGTTGACAAGGCAACACTGGCCCATCCGGACCAGTGCACCTACTGCACAGCCTGCGAAGACGTCTGTCCGGAAAATGCGATTGCGCTCCCCTTCCTGATCATTTTTCAGGAGAAAGGGGCTCAACGCGGGTCCACTTCAGATTCGGAAT
Source organism: uncultured Chloroflexia bacterium (assembly GCA_963749845.1). Classification (GTDB taxonomy): domain Bacteria; phylum Chloroflexota; class Anaerolineae; order Caldilineales; family Caldilineaceae; genus JAGRCP01. The sequence continues at coordinate 1,364,012 of CAVVOJ010000001.1, forward strand.
GACAAGTGCCCTGAAATCGCGCGTTCGCCGTCCGCTCGCACGCGGGCATCCGTCCAGTTCGCACGCCCGCTTCACAGAAATCATGATCTCGTAACGCCTTCGGTTTAGTTCACCCACGCTAGTCTCCCACCATCACTTCTCTTTTTTGTGACCCGGTCCTTAAGGACCGGGTCATTTCACGCCGCCCATGTGACAAAAGTCGCAGCGCTCGGAACATTTCTCCAGTAGGCTTATCCCAGCACGTCGCCAATTCCCCTAACATTCCGCTCCACTCTCGGTAAGAGTCAGACCGCTTTTCCGTCATTTGCGGGCCGTGGCTGGAGCACATGTTCCTCGCTGTTTAACTTTCATCAAGTCGTCACTCGTGGAAGGGAGAACGAGCAATGAATCAGATCACTCTGCGCAAATTCGGCGTAATTCTGATCATCGTCATCTTGGCTGCCGGTCTGGCTGCCTGCAACCGTAGTCGGCAGGACGATGCCGTCGAACCTGTCGTTGGCGACGGCGCCATGCCCGCCGCCGCAATGGAAATTGCGGCCGAACGCGGCCTTACGCCCGATGACATCAATGCTGCGCTCAAGACCTATATGCCCAGCGGCAAGTGGGACGAATACCTCATGTTTGCCTCAGGCGGTCATTCGGGCAACCTCATCGTCGTCGGTCTGCCCTCCATGCGCATCCTCAAGAACATTGCCGTCTTCACGCCGGAGGCCTGGCAGGGGTATGGATTCGGTTCCGTGGAGAGTGAAGCGATCCTTGATGCCGGCAATGTCAACGGGGTCGAGATCCGCATGGGTGACAGCCACCATCCCGGCGCTGAGCGAGACCGGCGGCGACTACGACGGCGACTACGTTTTCATCAACGATAAGTCGAGCGCCCGCGTGGCCGTGATCGACCTGCGCGACTTCGAAACCAAGCAGATTGTCAAAGACCCCAACATCATCAGTAACCACGGCTCCACCTTTGTCACGCCGGACACGGATTATGTGATCCAGGGTTCCCAGTACGCGACGCCGCTAGGCTGGGAATACGCGCCGCTCGAGGAGTATGAGGAGAAGTACCGCGGGCTAGCGACGCTCTGGAAGTTTGATCGGGACTCAGGCCGCATTGTGCCCGAGGAGTCATTCAGCATCGAGCTGCCGCCCTATTGGCAGGACCTGTGTGACGCTGGCAAGCTGGCCAGCGACGGTTGGTTCTTCTGCAATTCCTTCAACACCGAAATGGCCATCGGCGGCGTCGAGAGCGGTAATCCGCCCTTTGAGGCCGGCGTCAGCCAGCGTGACATGGATTATCTCCACATCATCAACTGGAAGAAGGCGGAAGAACTCTACAAAGCGGGCAAGACCGAAGAAGTGAACGGCATGCCCGTCATCATGATGGATACGGCCGTCGAAGAGGGAATTCTCTTCTTTGCGCCGGAGCCCAAGAGCCCTCACGGCGTCGACGTCACGCCGGATGGCAAACATCTGGTGATTGCCGGCAAGCTCGATCCCCAGGTGACAATCTACAGCATGGAAAAGATCGAACAGGCCATTGCCGACGAGAATTGGGAACCCGATCCGTTCGGCATCCCGATCCTCAACTTCGATGCCGTGAAAGTTGCGCAACTGGAATTGGGACTTGGCCCGCTTCATACCCAGTTCGACAATGAAGGCTATGCCTATACCAGCCTCTTCCTGGACAGCACGGTCGCCAAATGGAAATTTGGCGGCGACGATCCTGAGGCTTATGAGTTGATCGAGGCCGTGCCCGTTCAGTACAACGTCGGCCATATCGCCGTAGCTGAGGGCGACACCATCGATCCCGATGGCAAGTATCTGGTCGCGCTCAATAAGTGGGCTGTGGATCGGTTCACGCCGGTTGGACCGCTGCTGCCCCAGAACGAGCAGCTCGTGGACCTCAGCGGCGACACGATGAAGGTCATCTATGACATGCCCATGGGCATCGGTGAGCCCCATTATGCCCAGATCATCAAGGCCGATAAGCTTGAGCCGTGGAACGTCTATCCCGAGGTTGGCTGGGATCCGATCACCCAGTCGCCTTCCGAGTTCGCAACGGCAGCGGGCGAGGAACGTATCGAGCGCAACGGCAAAGAAGTCGAAATCTTCATGACGTCGGTCCGTTCCCATCTGACCCCCGAGCATGTGCAGTTGAAGCAGGGGGATCACGTCACCTGGCACATCACCAACATCGAATCGGCCCATGATGCGACCCATGGCTTCCAACTCGGCGGCTACAACATCAGTCTGAGCATCGAGCCGGGCGAGACCTCAACCTTCGAGTTCGATGCGGTCAACGACGGCACGTACGCCTACTACTGCACCGAATTCTGTTCTGCGCTCCATCTCGAAATGATGGGGTACATGCTGGTTGAACCGTAAATAAAAGGGGCTGTGTGAACCGGATGGCGTGCATCAATTGCCTTGTCATCCGGTTCACACAGGAAGCGCACAACCGTTAACGGAGGAGCCACCCTGATGGCTGACAATATGGACCGGATTGTTGGACCGCGGGTCCCTGCGGAGGAGATGGCCACGCATCGCAGTCGCTATCTCATCCCAACGATCCTCTTTGCCCTGGCCGCGCTTCTGCTTGTCATTTCGGTCTTTCTGCCCTATTGGAGCTTGACCCTGAACGCACCCCAATATCCCGGCGGCCTGACCATTGAAGCGTATCTGAACCATTTGGAAGGAGACGTCGGCGAGATCGACGGCCTCAACCACTATATCGGCATGCGGCCACTGGATGAGGCTGCGCCCTTCGAGCGCTCCATCTCCATTATCGGCGTCGTAGCGCTCGGCTTGCTGATCCTGGCTGCCATCTTTGTGCATTCAAAGTGGGTTACGCTCTTGGTCTTACCGGCCATCTTGTTTCCCGTCATCTTTCTGCTCGATCTGCAATGGTGGATGGCCAATTTTGGGCGCAACCTGGACCAAACCGCGCCGCTGTCGAGCAGCGTAGATCCCTTTGTGCCCCCGGTCCTCTTCGAAGGCCGCATTGCCCAATTCAGCACGTGGGCGCAACCCGGCATTGGGCTCTGGCTGGCAATTCTGGCCTCGGTGTTGATCATCATAGGCCTCTTCTTCCATCGCCAGGCATATAAGCCGCTGGTCGATTCGCAAGCGGCCTAAACGCGGCCCACGGGGATGAATCAATGAGCCGTCACGAATTATGCTCCACGCTACGCTGCATCGCCCGACCGACGTACTACAGCGCTCGCCACCCAAAGATGAGCATCTGGCTGCTGGTCATTGCGCTCCTATCGATTGCCGGCGGCGACGGGCGAGTCTTGGCGCAAGCAGACGATTTAGATCTTGCTGCCGCGCTGGCAGCTGCCGCGCCCGGCGCAACCATCCGTGTGCCGCCGGGCATCTATGCCGGTCCGCTGGAGATCAACGCGCCCGTCACCCTGATCGGCGACGGCGAAGCGATCATCCAGGGCACGGGCAAGGGTGACGTCATCACGGTCAACGCGGCTGATGTCACGCTGCGCGGTCTCATCATTCGCAACAGCGGTGACCTGCTGGATCAGGAAAACGCCGGCATTACGGGCCTGGCGCCACGCCTGACGGTTGAGGAGAACCGCCTGGAAGACACGCTCTTTGGCATCTACCTGAAGGAAGCGCCCGACAGCATCATCCGCAACAATGTCGTCCACGGCAAGCAATTGGCCGTGGCCCGCCGCGGCGACGGCATTCGCGTCTGGTACAGTGACAACACGCTCGTCGAAAACAACCACGTTATCGATAGTCGGGATGTCGTAATCTGGTTCTCGCCCCACAGCATCATTCGGGGCAACACGGTGGAGGGGGGGCGCTACGGCCTGCACTTCATGTTTAGCGACGACCAGTTGGTGGAAGAGAATATTCTGCGCCATAACTCGGTGGGCGCCTATCTGATGTATGGGCGAGACCTTGTCATGCGCAACAATCTTTTCTATGCCAACCATGGCCCCAGCGGTTACGGCGTCGGCTTAAAAGATGTCGACGATGTCTTGGCGACGGGCAACCGCAGCGTGGCCAACCGCATCGGCGTCTACATCGACAACTCCCCCCGCGAACCCGATGCGACCGTTGTCTTCAGCCATAACGTGATGGCCTACAACGAGATTGGCCTGGAAGTGCTCCCGCTGGTGAAACGAAATACTTACAGCCAGAATCTCTTTGTAGAAAATGGCGAGCAGGTCAGCATCTCCGGCGGCGGCGTGCTCAGCGACAACAACTGGTCGGCCGGCGGTCTGGGCAACTACTGGAGCGATTACCGGGGGTTTGACGCCGACGGCGACGGCGTGGGCGACATTGCCTATGCGCCGTCCAGCCTGTATGAGAGCCTGCTGGCCAATCATCCTGCGCTGCGTCTCTTCCAAATGAGTCCAGCCAGCGAAGCGCTTGATCTGGCCGCCCGGGCCTTTCCGCTCTTCGAACCACGCCAGAAGATCCGCGATGAGCAGCCGCTTGTCACGGCGCCTGCAGCACCCGTTGTGCGTGGCCTGCCGGCTGCCCCAAGACGAGAGAATCTATTAGTTGCGACGCTGCTGCTGGCGATCGCCGGCCTCATCCTTAGCAACGTCGCCATGGCGCGCCGTCGGCGTACCCAACGCTTGCGCGGGCTCATAGCGGGCGGTTAAGCAGTTGCACAACCCAATGATTATCAGCGGCACGATCCCCCATAGATGCCGCAGATTTTGGAAGCGTACGAAGCGAGTTACAAATGATTACGTTTACCCACGTTAGCAAACGTTTCGGTCGATTCGTAGCCCTGGACGACCTCAACCTGAGTGTCGCGCCCCATCAGGCCGTTGCCCTCTGGGGCCCCAACGGCGCAGGCAAAACCACCGCGATCAAATGTCTGTTGGGGCTGTTGCGCTATGACGGCCACATCGATGTAGACGGTCTGGATGCACAGAAGCAGGGTCGTTCCGTACGCGGCAGGCTGGGCTACGTGCCCCAGGAATTGGCCTTCTACGACGATCTGTCGACCCTGGAAACGGCCCATTTCTATGCACGTCTCAAACGGGCGCCGGAAACGCGTATTGTCGAGCTGCTCGAACTCGTAGAGCTAAGCGACCACGGCGATAAAGCAGTCGGCGCCCTGAGCGGCGGCATGAAGCAACGCCTGGCCCTCGCCCTGGCTCTGCTGGCCGATCCGCCGATCCTTGTGCTGGACGAGCCCACCTCTAATCTGGATGCCGGCGCGCGCGACGATTTCCTCCATTTGCTCAAGCGGGTCAAGGCAGCGGGCAAAACCGTTGTCTTTACCTCGCACCGTCTGGAAGAGGTAGAAATGCTGGCCGACGAGGTGCTCGTGTTGGCTGCGGGCAAGGTCGAGCATCGTTGCACGCCGGCGCAGCTGCCGCAGACCGTGGGCCTGCGCCGCCAGATCAAGCTGCGGATCCCGGCTCTTGTGCTGGAGGATGCGATCGCGACCTTGACCGGCAAGGGCTATCAGGTCCATCGCAACGGTACGGGGTTGCTCGTCGACGTCGCGCCAGGGGCCAAAGCCGCCCCCATCCATGCCTTGAGTGAGGCCGATATCGCAGTAACCGACTTTGAAGTGGAGTAAGTGAAATGAGTCTGAAGACTGTCTGGATAATCGCCGAAAAAGAGCTGCGCGACGCCTTGCGCAATCGCTGGTTCGTGCTCTACACCCTGGCCTTCATGGGCTTGTCGCTGGCTTTTTCCTCCTTGGCCCTGGCAGGAGCCGGGATCGTTGGCTTTGCCGGCTTTGGCCGCACCGCCGCCGGCTTGATCAACCTCGTGCTGCTCATCGTGCCTCTGATTGCGCTGACCATTGGCGCCCAGAGCATGGCCGGTGAGGAAGAGCAGGGTACGCTCAGCTATCTGCTCGCCCAGCCCATCAGCCGCGGGGAGCTCTTTCTGGGCAAATACCTGGGGTTGGCCTTGAGCCTGCTGGCCTCGCTGACGCTTGGCTTTGGCGTTGCCGGTCTAGTCATGGCCCTCAACGGCACCGGCGCGGCGGACCCTGACGTCTATCTACGGCTCGTTGTGCTGGCCTATCTCTTGAGTTTGACCATGCTCAGCGTGGGCATGCTCGTTTCGAGCTTTACCAGTCGCGCGGGCGTGGCCGTCGGCGTGGGTCTCTTCCTTTGGCTGCTCTTTGTCTTCTTCGGCGATCTGGGACTCATGGGCACGGCCATCGTCTTGCGCATACCGATCGACAACCTGTTCTGGCTTTCCTTGATCAACCCGCTGCAGGTCTTCAAAATGGCCGCGATCCTCGACATCAACACAACGCTGGACATCCTGGGGCCGGCCGGGGTCTATGCCATGCAGGAATACGGCGACGATCTGCTGTGGGTCTTCGTGACCACGCTGGCCCTTTGGATCTGCGTACCCGCGGCGCTTGCTTATTTCCGCCTCGCGACCAAGGCAGATCTTTGATCCAGACAGCGCAGTTTGATCAATTGTTCGGCCAACCAATTCAGAAGGAGGACGTGTCATGGCTGCGTCACATCGGCCACTGCTTGCACTGATTGCGCTGTGCCTTGCCACGCTGTTGAGCGGCTGTGCTCAAGGCGCCAAAGAAGCCGCACCGCCCGAGATCCGCTACGGCGAAGATGTGTGCGATCAGTGCGGCATGATCATCAGCGATATCCGCTTCGCCGCGGGATACGCCTACGAAGTTTCGCCGGGACGCTACACCAGCATCGCCGTCGACGATATCGGCGACATGCTCTTCTATAGCGCAGCAAACCCGGACCAGACTATCGTCGCCTGGTATGTGCATGATTTCGAGACCGAAGCCTGGCTAGACGCCACACGCGCCCATTATGTCGTGAGTCAGAATCTTCACACCCCCATGGGCCAGGGGACGGCCGCGTATGGAACGCTGGCCGCGGCTGAGGCCATGGCAGCGGAGTTGCATGGAGACGTGTTTGATTGGGACGCGTTGCAGGCGCTGGCCGCAGCGGGAGAATTGGGCGGTGCCGCGGCAGATATGGGCATGACAGATGCACAAGATCACGACCCAACCGATCAAACGAAGCGTGCGGGAGAGACCGAGCAGAAGTGATACCTTCCGCGTATCCCAGAGTGTTACAATTATCTTGTTGAGAAGCATTTACCCAGCGAAGGAGAGAGTCTGAAATGCGCCAAGTCTATCGCCCGCTCATTGTGTTGCTGGTGGCAACGTTTATCCTGAGCGCCTGTGGCGGCAACAAGAAAGAGAGTGCCGCTCCGGCTGCCGAACAGGCTGCTCCTGCGGCAGCCGTGGCCGAGGCCGCAGCCGGTGATGCTGCCCACGGCGAAGAGATCTTTAACCAAACCTGCATCGCCTGCCATGGTGCGGGCGGCGTAGGTGTGGAGAATCTTGGTAAGGATATGACCGCCAGCGAATTTATCGCCGGCCTTTCTGATGAAGAGCTGGTAGCCTTCATCAAAGCCGGACGCGATACGAGCGACCCGCTCAATACGACCGGCGTCGCCATGCCGGTTAAGGGCGGCAATCCAGCTTTGTCCGATGCGGACTTACTGGACGTCGTGGCGTATGTCCGCACACTTCAGCAATAGCGTTCGGCAAGTTTGTTATCAATCTGCGGGCAGTACGCCTCGCCCCTGTTGACCGCAACAAGCACACCATTCAGGAATGTATCATGGATCCCTTTACCAAGCTCAACGGCTACAAGAATCCGCCCAGATGGCAATTGACCAAGCTGGAACCGTCCCCCGAGGCGGAGTGGCAGCGCCTGCGCGCCTTCTTGCACATCGACCAGGACGATACGGCAGCCATGCTGGCCACGGTGGAGCCGCTCTTCCGCCGCGGCCACGAGCTGGTCGTCGGCACCTATGACTATCTCCTGGATCAGCCGGAAACCGCGGCCATTCTTGGCTGGGAACAGGGCGCGGATCCGAGCCACCTTGCCGAGCGGCGGCGCTTCTTTACGATTTGGCTGGCGCGACTATTGGGCATGGATTTTAGCGATGATCTGGCGCACTATCTCTTCGTGGCCGGGAAGAAGCATGCCGCCCACGGTCCACGCCGGGCGCACGTGCCGCCGGTCTATGTCAACGGTTCAATCAGCCTCGTCAACGCCAGCTTTGCCCGCTTTCTCCAGGAAGAGCTACCCGGCGATCCGATCGTGCCGGCGGCGCTGGCCGGCTGGAATAAGGTGCTGACGCTACACCAGCATCTCATGCTGCATGGCTACAGCGTGGCGCAAGCCATGGACCAAGGCGATTTGCCGGTTCACGTACGGCTCTTCGGCCGCCTGCGCACGATTGCCAACGGACAAGATCTGACTGTTCGACTCTCCGACGGCGCCCACATGGAGCAGCTGCTGCGTAAGGTCTTCAACTACTATCCAGAGATGCGTCCGGCTGTCTTCGATGTCGAGTGGGCGGACAGCACGCGCATAGACAGCACCGGCACGCCCTGGTTTGAGGCGATCCCGGTCTATCGAGTTAAGCCAACGTGGCGCGTCCTGCACAACGGCAAAGACATCAGTTTTGCCGAAGGGACCGCAGTCCCAATTCGGCCGCAGGATGAGATCCATCTATTCCCGCCAGGAAGATAGGGAGGATTGTGGATTTCGGATTTCGGATTGTGGACTTTGGATTGTGGAGTTGCAGATGGTTAGGGATTGGGGGCTTCGAGTGCGGGGGGCTGGGGGAGGAATGAGGCGATAAAGGCGAGGGTGGCGGCAGCGGCAGAAAGAACGCTGGACCAGGCTGCGCCGCGGAGCAGGAAGAGGGGAGAAAGGGGCAGGCGCGCGGTAAAGCCCAGGCCAAGCAAGGCCAGCAGCATGAGTGAGACGCCGCCGATCCAGAGAACGGCAATAATCTGCCAGAGCCGGCGCCGCTGCGTGCGAAGATCGACCAGCAGCACGCCGAGCAGGCCGCTGCTAATCCAGCCGAGCAGAAAGTTGTGGAGATAGAAGATACGCAGCTGTGTGCCGTGAGCCCAGCGCCAGAAACCGGGCCAGATCAGCACGACAGCGGTTGCCGCATGCAGCGCCAGGCAGAGCAGGGCGAAGCGCTCGAGCGCTGACAACGCGGCCCCAGTCTGCCATAGCGCCCACAGGTGGCGAGCGAGCAGCAGCGCGGCAACCACGTTGGCGACTGCGGCCACCCAGAAGAGGGCGGGCGTCACCACGGCGGGCGACATGCCAAGCAAAAAGGTCGGCACGAGCGCCAGGCCTAACGCAGCAACGGGCAAGTGAGCGCGTGTCGCCAATCCGCAGCCGTACTGCGCCCAAAACACTCCCAATAATGCCAGCGTAAACCAACCCAGCGCGAACAGATCCAGGAAGAGATGCAAAAAGAGCTGCTGCAGGACAAAGCTGTTGCGGTCTGCAACGACGAGAGCAGCCAGGCCAACCGCGCCGAGCGAAGAGAGCGCCATCAACGCAACCGCAACATCCCACAGCCGAATCGGCAACGGCTTGTCGACCATGTGACGCGTCATCTGCCAGTAGAGGAAGATGAAGAAGTACCAGGTCAGGCCATTGAGCGCGGCCGTCATGGAACCCAAGGGCAGATCGGCCGAACCAACCGCAGTCAAGCCATAGCCGTTGAGCCAGAAGGCCGGAAAGCTGATCAACGATGCGATGGCAGTCGCCGCCATCTGCCAACTGACGGCCTTGGGGAGCGGGCGTTCGACATAGCGGGGCAGGTCGGACCAAATCAGCGCCATGAGCCCGAGGGTGACCCAGCCAAAGTACATGAGATGACTGTGTGCATGGCGCACGGCGCCGAAGTTCTGCGCCCAAGCTGGAAAGCCACGGTAAAGCCCAAAGCGCAGCAAAACGCCACTGGCAGCGGCCAACGCTAGCGCAAACAGGGCGATTCTTCGATAGAGTTGAAACTGCTTGGCTGCGCCGATCGTCATTTTGGTTCAATCACCTTTTGGGCATTGTATCTTTAGCTATCACTTCTTCATCAAAACAGTATCCTATGGTACTTTGCGGAACTCAAAATTAAGCTTTGCTGTGTAGGCAACCGTGAATTGGGTGCAGTGTTGCAGAGAACGATGCGAGTGCCAAGGACAATATGAGGGTTACGCCTTTTTTATCAAAAAGCGCGCATTCTTACTGATTCACGAATACGATCTGGAGAGATAGAGCAAATGTCCGAGCTAACAATTGGCCAGCCGGCGCCCGATTTCACGGCCACGACCGATAACGGTGACCCCATCAGCCTGAGCGACTTTCGCGGCAAACGCGTAGTCCTTTATTTCTACCCGAAAGACGATACGCCGGGTTGCACCACCCAGGCATGCAGCTTTCGTGATGCCTACCCCGAGATCGAGGAGAAGAACGCGGTCGTCCTGGGCGTCAGCCCCGATGGTAGCGCGTCTCACCAGAAGTTCCGCAGCAAGTATGAACTGCCTTTCACGCTGATCGTTGATGAGGATCATGCTATCTCCGAGGCCTACGGGACCTGGGGCGAGAAGTCAATGTACGGCAAGAAATACATGGGCGTCATTCGCAGTCAATTTGTGATTGACGAGGTGGGTAACCTCATCGACGTGCACTACAAAATTGCGCCCAAGGATAGCGTTCCAGACGCGCTCAAGATCTTGAGTTAGTGCCCCTATTCGATCGAAAAAGTGCATAAGACGACGGGAGGGCTCGGCTCATCTACCGAGCCCTCTCGCTTTTTTTGTTGCGTTTTGCTGCCTGCTGCACAGCACGCGCCATAGGTCGATGACATTGGTCACGGCGGGCAGGCAAACGGCGAAGTTGTCAACCCGTATGGTATACTGCAACCGATTTGAGAGTGCCTGAAGCTCACCAGACAGATGCCGCCTATCCCCAAAAGCGTCCTGACGCTTCCTACGTATCCTCTAAGTCGCCTTTCACGTATGCTTAAGTAATTGCGGACGACCTTATCGTGGACCTGCAACGCAACGCCGCAATTGAAGAAGATGTGCTCGTAGAGTTGCTCCAGCGTGCGCAAGAATGGGGCGATCCCGGCGCCTTTGATGGACTCTACCTACTCTACGCCGATCGCATCTTTCGCTATCTACTGGTGCGCGTCGGTGATCCCGTGTTGACGGAAGAGATCACGTCGCAGATCTTTCTCCATTTGATGGAGAAGATTGAGCAGTTTCGGATTTCGCCGCAGGACAACGTGGCAATCTTTTCAGCCTGGTTTTATCGCCTGGCCTATAACAAAATGATCGACATTCAGCGCAAGCAGAAGCGCTCTCGGGCGGTGCCGATTGAGTATGCAGAACACGTCGCAGAAAAACACCAGGTAGCGGATCAGGTTTTGGCCCGCCTGGAAATTGATGAGGTTCTGCAACGCCTGCACATCTTAAACGCCCAGCAGCGTGACGTGATTCTCCTTCGCTTTGTCGAAGGCTATAACATTGCCGAGACGGCTGAGATTATGGACAAAAGCGAGGGCGCGATCAAAGCCTTGCAGCATCGAGCGCTGGCAAACTTACGCAGCATGCTGTTGCCGTAAATTGCTGGCAGAAGACATAATGAATTTCGACGAGATTCTCCACGACTGCCTGGTTGCAATCGAATCCGGCAGCACAATCGAAGATTGTCTGGCCCGCTATCCTGAACAGGTCGCAGCCTTACAGCCCTTGTTAGAGATGATGGTTGCCGTGCGCAGCGCACCGCGGCAAGAGCTGTCCGAAGATGCCTTTGCCCGTGGTCAGGCTACGCTATGGGCTGCCACGCAGCAGCACCGACGCGCCCAGCCCAGTCATCGACGACCACAGCGGTCACGGATGCACCCCGCCCGTGCGCGCGTACGGCGACGCCGGCGACCGCAACCGATGCGCACGGATCGAGCAGGTCAACAGAAAGCTCCCGGAATCTTCGCCGGCATTTACATGTTCACCACTCTCCTGGCGATCCTCGTACTGGCCTTGACAACCTACTCGCTCGCCCGCAGCACGGGAGACAGCCTGCCGGGGGATCGTCTCTATGGCGCGAAGCGCATCGTCGAGCAGACCCAGGGCGTCCTCATGGCAGCCGCGGGCGATGGCGCAGCATGGGAGGTTGAACAGGTCGAGCGTCGAATGAGTGAGGCGTTGGCGCTGGAGACGCGCGGCGATGATACGACGCCCGAAACCATGCACAGTGCGGACTTTGACGTGGCTCCTGCGCTTGCTGCCACAAGCGCCCTGCCGACCGAAGAGCGTCGACAACTGCTAGCAACGTTGCTGAATGACCTGCATGCGCTGCGCGCCACAGCCAATGGCCACGCCTTCACAACCAGGGCCTTGGATGATGCCATCGCCACGGTCGAGACTGCAGCCGCCATGGACGATCCACCCTTGCCGATTGTCAGCGCCGACGAGCCGGCGAATGACGGTGCGTCAGGCGAAATGCCGCCGACCGCGACGACGTCAGCGTTGCAGGCTGACAACGGCGATGCCCCGGGGCTCATGAGCGCGCCGATCCTGACGCCGACCGCAACCATCTCGGCGACGGCCACAGCGACAGCCAGCGCTACGCCGGCGCCAACCAATACAGCCACCCCGGTGCCCACCCATACGCCCATGCCGACGGCGACACCGACTGCAACGGCGACACCGAGCGCTACGCCGACGCCAGCCCCGACCGCCACAGCCACGCGTGACGATTCCGACAGCTCGCGCCCGGATCCAACCGACACGCCGCAGCCGACGCATACGCCAACGCCAACAGACACGCCCACGGTTGAAGTCGACGCCACCATCACGCCCGAGGCTTCGTCCACGGCCGAAAGCACGCCCGACGGTACGCCATCGGCCACGGAGACCGGAACTCCGCCTACAACGCCCACCGTACCCCCCACCGACGGGACGCCGGAGGCGGCCACACCTACGCCGGACGGTACGCCACCGGCAACCACAACCAGCGAGCCAAATCCGCCCGTCACGCCTGATCCCATCGGACCGGAGCCCACGCCTGATGATGGTCCCGCTACGGCAACGCCCCAGCCGGATCCGACAGAAGAGCCAGGGCCTATGCCGACCGACGAACCGACCGAGCCCGCCATAGAGCCTGCCTCTTCGCCGTCACCGCTGCCGACCGATGCGGCCCCGCCCGAGGAGACTGATTTGCCACCGGCCACCGAAGCGGCCCCATCGCCGCCTGCTGCCGAGGTCACACCAGAGGGTTAGTCCATCAGGATTTCGATCCAACTACGTCCTCCAATTTTTGGCGCGTCCTTGCGACCTGTGAGAAAGTAGGGCATACTTTGCCTTGCATTTTTTGACCCGTGCTAGGGATGTCACGAAGGAGATCTGTATGATCAGCGCTGTCAGAATCGACGTCAACCTGACTGATATGGGCGAAGCCGCGCAGGCGGCAAGCCGCGTGCTGGCAACGCTCCATACCGATAGCAAGAACGCTGCCCTGCGGGCCATTGCCGACGAGTTGGAAGCCCAAACGGCGGCAGTCATCGAGGCCAACGCGCAGGACATTGCCGACGGCCGCGCCAAGGGACTCAGCGCAGCGCTGCTGGATCGCCTGCTGCTCACCGAAGAACGCGTGGCTGCCCTGGCCGCAGACGCACGCAAAGTGGCTGAACTGCCCGATCCTGTGGGGGGTGAAATTGAAGGGCGCGTGCTGCCCAATGGCCTGAGACTGAGCCGGCGTCGTATTCCCATCGGCGTTCTTGGCGTCATCTACGAAGCCCGACCCAATGTCACCATCGACATCGCCACGCTGGCCCTCAAAACCGGGAATGCCGCCATCCTGCGCGGCGGCAGCGAGACATTGCGCAGCAACGTAGCCCTGGTCAAGGTCATCCATGACGCGCTGGCGCGTGTTGGTTTGCCGCCTGCCGCAGTGCAATACATCGACAATCCGGATCGCGCTCTGGTCGGCGAGTTGCTGCGCCTGGACAAGTATGTCGACATGATTATCCCACGCGGCGGCGGCGGGCTGCATCGCCTCTGCAAGGAACAGGCCACCATGCCCGTGATCACGGGCGGCATCGGCATCTGCCACCTCTACGTCGATACCAGCGCCGATCAGGAACGCTCGCTGGATGTGATCGAAAACGCCAAAGTGCAGCGGCCGAGCGTCTGCAACGCCCTGGACACCGTGCTGGTCAACCGGGCCGTGGCAGCCGAGTTCCTACCCAAGCTGGCTCGGCGCATGGCCGAGAATCATGTGGAGATCCGCGCGACGCCGGATGCGCTCGCGCTACTCGGCCAGGCAGACTACGGCACGCCCATTATCGTCGCCGGTCCGGACGATTTTGACACCGAATGGATGGCCCTGGTCCTGGGCATTGAGCTGGTCGACACGCTGGACGAAGCCGTGTCCCACATCCAGGATCACAGCCTAGATCATTCCGACGGCATCCTGACCAATGATCTGGCCAATGCCATGCACTTCGTCAACGCCGTCAACTCGTCGGCCGTCTTTGTCAATGCCAGCACGCGCTTTAACGACGGCGGCCAGTTTGGCCTGGGCGCCGAAGTTGCTGTCAGCACCCAAAAGCTCCACGCGCGCGGTCCCATGGGTCTCGAAGAGTTGACCACCTACAAATGGGTCTGCCTCGGCGACTTCCACACGCGTCCTTAACCGACGCAATCCGCAATTCCAAGAGGGTGTCATGCCGCAATCCATTTTCTACGTCAATGGTGAATTTGTACCGGCCGAACATGCCAGCCTGCCCTTGAATGACCTGGGCATCGTGCGCGGGTACGGGATTTTTGACCTGTGGCGCACCTATGATGGCACCCCCTTTCATCAGCCCGAGCACCTCCAGCGCTTTGCCAATTCAGCCAGGCAGATCAACCTGGCGCTCCCCTGGTCCGCCGACGAGCTGAGTGCGTTGATCGATGAGACAGTCGCGCGCAACGGCCTCGACAATGTTTCCATCCGCATCGTGGCGACGGGTGGCGCTTCGTCTGACTATATGACGCCCCAGGGCGAGCCGAGTTTGGTCATTATGGTGACGCCGGCGCCAGTCTATCCGGAAATACAGTATACGGCGGGATGTAAAGCCATCACCGTGGAGATGATTCGCGAACGGCCCACCGTCAAGAGTCTCAACTACATTGGGGCCATCGTCGCCGTGGGCGAAGCCAAAGAGCAGGGCGCGATCGAAGCGCTTTATCGCACGGCCGACAACCACATTACCGAAGGTACACGCGCCAACTTCTTTCTCTTCAAAGGCGATCGGCTCATCACGCCTGAGGCTGAAATCCTGCCCGGCATTACACGTATGGCCGTGCTCAAACTGGCCAGCGAACGCTTCGACGTAGTCGAACGCGCGATCCACGCCGACGAGGTGGCCGAAGCCGACGAAGCCTTCATCACCAGCTCAACCAAAGAAGTGCTCCCCATCATCCAGATCGATGAGACGATCATTGGTGACGGCAAGCCGGGCGCCAACACGCGCTTCCTGCTCGATGAGTTCCGTATCTATGCTCACAGCCTTGCTTCATAAAGAGATCGAACGCAGTGGCGCTTTTCATGCGCAGGCTCATCGCTCCCTCATTGACGCGTACGAGCCCCCTGTCTAATGCTGTAGCTCATCAAAAGGCCGCCGTTGAAAAGACAACGTGAAACGGCATGCAGTAAATCATCACGCCGGCATAGTGAGACAGATCGACATCGGCCGGGATCTCATAGTTTTGGTTGCCCATATTGCCCTTCAGCGCGCCCAAATCCACATACTCGCCAATCTCGTTGTGGTTGGTGCCATCGATATTCTCCACCAGCAACACGTGTAAATCGGGCCCGTTGGTCACATCAAACGCCTCAAAGCGCAGCACCTGCTGGTCGCCCTGACCCAGAATCGTCGCTGTACCGCGCCCTGATGAAAGCTGTCGGCGTCCTCAAAATCACCCGCAGCCAGGACCACCCACTCGACCAATGATTGAGTCGCTTGAATTCGTTCGCTTCGACGCAGTGTGTCCCCAAAGCGCGCTGGCGTCGGTGGCCAGCCCTACACGCGTCGCCAACCAAGCGCGAACACGGGGGAATCAATCGCGCGCGACCATAGAGTGGGCGAGGCGTAGTGCCGAAATAGTGATGTGGGACGTACCTACCGGGGGTGCAGGCTCGTTTTGCGCTACGGTAGCGAAAGGAGCGGATACGCATGAGATTCAACCGAGCATTTGTCTTGTGTTCAGCGTGGGCAATCCTCCTCGTCTTGAGCGGGTGCCAACCGATCCAACCAATTAGTGAACCGTTGGTTGAAGCGCCTGCCCCGACTGCGGTGACCATGGACGCGGCTGAGGAAGGGTTGAACCCGTCCTCACTCGCTGGCGAATGGTCCGGCAGCCTAACCGTGGCGGGCATAACGTTGGACATTGCGGTCATGTTTGAAGAGAGTGAAGACGGCCTGCGCGCAACCATCGACATTCCGCAACAAGGCGCGGACGATTTACCACTCCACGATATCGAAGTTGCCTATCCTGCCGTCAAGTTCGAGTTACTGGAAGGTCCCCAGCTGGCCTTGTTCGACGGTACAGTCAACGACGACGGCTCCATGAGCGGTGACTTTACCCAGAGCGGCATGGCGGGGTCATTTGAGCTGGTACGGGCAGCGCCGGATACTCTTACAAATGCAGCAGAAGACGCTTCGGCCGATGCGGGCATAATTTATGCCGATCCGACCGGACGCTTCACGGTGCCGGTGCCGGCCAACTGGCTCCTGACGGAAGCCGAAGATTATGCCACGCTCACCAGCCCTGAAGGGGGCATGACGGTTTATGTCCTGGCGCTTGAGGATAGCGATCTCGAGGAGGCTGTTGCAGCGGCGTGGGCTCGGATCAACCCTGACTTTGACCTCGAGGTGCAGGAGGTTATCGAGCATCCGACCCAGCAGGTCGAGCAGGTGATCACCGTCGTTTTCGACACAGGTGAAGAAGAGCGTTTCGTCCTCGCCGACGCCATTTTGGCGGAAGGAGTCGCTTACCTCACCCTCTACGACGGCGACCTGGAGACCGTACAGCGACGTCTCTCCCAGCTTCAGATTATCAGCTCTGGCCTCGACATTCTGGGGGTGGAGCAGACTGACCTGGCGGGCGTAGCACCACGTTCCATCGATGATGCCCTGTTGGCCGATTTGGAGACGTACATCATCAGTGCTCTGGAGCAGTACAAGGTGCCTGGCGCGGCAGTCTCCATCGTCCAGGATGGCGAAATCGTCTATGCCGAGGGCTTTGGCATACGTGACCCGGCCACGGGTGAGCCCGTCACGCCAGAGACGCGGATGATGATTGGCTCCACTAGCAAGACGCTTACCACACTGCTCATGGCGGCGTTGGTCGATGCCGGTCTGATGTCGTGGGACACACCCGTTGCCGACGTGCTGCCCGATTTCGCCGTGGCAGATCCGGAATTGAGCGAGGAGATAACGCTCGAAAATCTGGTCTGCGCCTGTACCGGCGTGCCACGACGTGATCTGGAACTCGTTTTCAATGGCGAGGGGATGACGGCCGAGGATGTCATTGAGTCTCTGCAAAGCTTTGAATTTTATACTGACTTCGGCGAAGCCTTTCAGTACTCGAACCAGATGGTCGCAGCCGGCGGTTATGCGGCCGCGGCGGCAGACGGTGGTGACTTTGGCGATCTCTACGACGCCTACGAAGCGTCCGTCCAGGCACGGGTGCTGGGCCCCATGGGTATGGGCGCAACGACCCTGTCCTTAGACGACGTCATCGCCAGCGAGAACTACGCCATCCCCCATACGTTGAATTTGGATATGAGCTACACGCCGGCGCCCATGGCCATGGAATCACTTTTCCTGGATCCCATCGCGCCGGCCGGGGCCTACTGGTCCAACGTGCTCGACATGGCCCGCTACCTGCAGATGCAGCTCGCTGACGGCATCGCGCCCGATGGCACGGTTGTCGTCTCGCCCGAAAATCTGGCGATAACGCGTACGCCCCAGGTGCCGATCTCGGCCGACGCCAGTTATGGACTGGGTTGGATAGTGAATGACTACAAGGGGCAGCTGATGATCGAGCATGGCGGCAATACGCTGGGCTTTACGTCGGATCTGGCCTTCCTGCCCGAAGCCGGTGTGGGTATCAGCGTGCTCACCAATGGGCGCGTCACGAACTTCTTCAACGAGGGCGTCCGCTATCGACTACTGGAGCTACTCTTTGACCAGCCACAAAACGCGGATACCCAAATTGCATTTAGTTACGGGCGGCTGGGCGATGCCTACGCCGAGATGAGCGCTGATTTGAGCGAGACGCTTGATGAGGCGGCGGTTGCCCCCTTTCTGGGGCGCTTCACCAACGAGGCGCTGGGCGAAATCGAGCTCTCCGTTGTCGCCGACGAAGCCGGACTTGAGGTCGACACAGGCGGTTTTCAGGTCACCATGCGGCCGCTGGTCGAAGATTCGGAAGCAGACGATGGGGTAGCAAGCCAGAGTTTTCTGGTGGTGGAAGCGCCCTTGACCGGAGCCGTCTTGGAGTTGACGGTCGACGAGGCGGGCACACCGATCGTTGTGATCGGTCAAGGCGTGGAAGAATACGTTTTTACGCCGGTTGCAATCCGCTAGTATTCCGGGGTTCGGCCTGTGGAAATTCAGGGTGCCCAAGTCCGCCATGGCCGAATCCCGGAATACCAAACAGAATTTTGGGTCGCCACGCCCTGCCCTAACTCAGCCCTGGAGCATCTCCCCCATCATTTTATGGATCAGGTTGACGGCCTGCAGGGGACGGAGCATCACCTTGAATTCAGTGATTTGACCGGCATCATTCCATTGAATCATGTCTACCCCGTTCACATAGATCCCGGCCAATTCCGCCTCGAATTCGAGCACGGCGGCGTTAGTTGCCACAACCTCGCGCACGTAGCGGAAACCGCCCTGGCCAAAGACCTGCATGGCCGCGGCCAGATAAAGTTCGGTGATGGCCTTGCCCTGCTGGGGCGTGTACACGACCGGCGAGTAGAAGACCACGTCATCGGCCAGCAGATCACTGAGCCCGGCCGGATTGCCCGCTGCAACAAGCTCGTGCCAGCTTTGCAAAGCAGAACTGTTTTGCGTCATGGATACATCTCTCCTTCGTCTTGCTGGCAGACAGCCTCAATTGGATAGCCGTCGGGATCAATTACAAACGCCGCGTAATAGGTAGGGCCGTAGTGAAGGCGCAGGCCTGGTGGGCCATTTTCTGTACCGCCGGTTGCCAGCGCGGCCGTGAAGAAGCTGTCGACTTGGGCCCGCGTTGCCGCGTCAAAGGCCAGGTGGAAACCGGGGCTGGGTACAGCAACCACGGCCACGCGCTGCTTGATGGCAAACTTGTCACCGCCACCAGCCTCACCGTATCCCACTGCATCCGCGGCTGTCCAGACGCGCGTGTAGCCCAGCGGCGCCAATGCTGCATCGTAAAAGGCTGCCGACCGGCTCAGATCTGCGACGGAGATCGAGATATGGCTGAGCATCATGCAGCTTCGACTAACGCACGCACGGCGCTCGGCGTTACGGCGCCATCGGTCAACACGCTCGAATAGGCATGCAGGGCGATGGGTGCGCCCCGCGGCAACGCGCCGATGATTTCGCCGCCATTTGCGGGCGTCACGCCACCGCCGACAACGATTTCGATGCGCCCTGCGGCCTGGTCAACCAGACGTCGCAGCGCGGCAAGGCCTTGCACCGCGCCCTGGCCGCTGCCCCAGCGCGTGCCGCTGCTCAGCACGCGGCCGACACCGTGGGCGATCAGCGTCTCCAGCGCGGCCGCGGGATCGGGCGTGGCATCAAAGGCGCGATGAAACGTCGTGATCAGCCCGTGGCGCTGTGCGGCCATGACCAAACGAGCCAGCGTCACGTCATCTACAGCGAGATTGTCGGGACGCAATCTCCCCACGACCACGCCATCTGCGCCCGCCCGGGCCGCTTCCTCGATCTGGCGGAGCATAACGGCCACCTCCTCCTCATCGAAGACAAAATTGCCGGCACGCGGCCGGATCATCACCATGATTCCCGGCAGTGGAAAGACCTGTCTGGCCGCGTGCACGGCTTCCGGCGACGGCGTGAGACCATCCACATCCATCGCAGCGCAGAGTTCCAGCGTGGCCGCGCCGCCGGCAGCCGCGGCTGCCACGCTGGCGCTGACCGGTTGCACGGCGTCTGTATCAATGCAGATTTCTACTGGAATCATGGCTGTTCTCTTTCACGCGACGGTGCCGCGACGGTTTGTTCGTATCCTGAGCACAGCAAATCGGGAAACGAAACGGCATCACGAGGGCCGATCGCTCAGAGTAAGTCACAAGGAGATTCGCCATGTTTACGATCAACACTGCTGCGCTTGCCAACTCGCTTACCGGCTCGTACGTGCGCTTCATCCGGCTTGTTGAGTCTGCCAATTCCCAGTCGGCAGCCGACGATCTCAATGCAACCTTGCGCACGGCCCACGAGCAGTTTGCGGCAAACGGCGGGAACCGCTATGCGGCCTTTGTCGATCTGCACTTCGTGGAAACCCACTGCACCGCAGCGGTTGCCGACTATCTCAACGGCACATGCAGCCGCCATGAGAGCGCCATCGAAATCGCCCGCATCTGGGAAGGGCAGTTGACGCCCGTCAACAGCAGGCTGCGCAAACAACGACTGGCCAACGCCGCCATGGCCATCGATGCGTTTCTTGCCTATTTGCCGATACGGCGCAGCTAGAATTGACGAAGCTTGTCCCGGCGTGCTGGCTGTGGCCACCTAGACGCTCGAAACCGGGTCCAGTGGTCGTTCCTGCACCGACTTGAAACGAGAAAGAGGCGATACACGGGGTAAGTGTATCGCCTCTTTCTCGTTTCACATGCAGAATTGCCGGAATCCAAACTCAGACAATCAGTACTACCGAGATCGCCCCAAAGAATTGACGACTAATCCGCATTCCGCACTCTACAAAATGCCCAGTTCCTGCAGCTTGCCTTCGGGCACAACGCCGTTTTCCCAGCCGCGGGCGGCGTAGTACTCTTCCAGCATCAGGTCGAGTTCACAGACGTGGCCTTCAGAGCCGGGCATGGTGCTGGCTTCTTCGGTGAAGCGCTTGGGCAGATAGTCAGAGCCCTCGGCATGGCCGGCCAGATTGTTGTAGTAGCGCTCCAGGTTGTAGATGCGCTCGCCGCAGGTCAGCAACTCCTCGACGCTGTAGTCGAGGCCGGTCACGGCGTTGAACTGCTCGGTGTACTCGTCCATGCCCATGGCAAAGGCCGAGAACTTGCAGAGGTCCAGCGAGTCGGAGACGGCGTGAACATCCTGGAAGACCTTGGTCAACTCGCCCTTGCCCTTCCACTCCAGCGGATCGACCTTGAGCGAGCCAAAGGGCATGACGCCCAGCTCGGCGGCCGGGGTGTAGGCGCGCAGGTGACAGGCGCCGCGGTTGCTGGTGGCGTAGGCAATGCCCATTCCCTTGAGGCCGCGGGGATCATAGGCCGGAATCGCCTGGCCCTTGACCGTCATGGACATTTCCGGATGGCCAAAAGCTTCGGCGCCGCGTGCAGTACCGCCAGAGAGCTTGTCGCCCACGCCGTCGCGCATGGCGATCTGCTTGGTGACCTCAACCATGGCCATCGTGTCGCCCCAGGCCAAGGCGCCGTCGCCATTGGTATAGCCCTTTTCGCTGGCCTCCATATACATGGCCAGCACGTTGCCCAACTCAATGGGATCCATGCCAAAATCGTTGCAGCGATCGATGATGTAAGCGACGGACGCAATGTCATCGTTGCCGCAGTTAGCGCCCAGCGACCAGGCAGGTTCGTACTCTACGCTCTCCATGCGCACCTTGAAGGGGCCTTCAGTGATTTCAACTTCCTTCTTGCAGGCGACGGGGCAGGCATGACAGGTGGGCTCGGCCACGAGCACGTTTTCACGCACGTATTCGCCGGAGATCCGCTCGGCGTTGTCAGCGCCAAACGCGGTCTTTTGCGCATTCTTGGTGGGCAAGGCGCCGATGCTCTCAGTAATGTTCATGAGCACATTGGTGCCGTAGAGGCTCAGGCCGCCTTTCTTGGGCGAGGTGATGTTCTCTTCAGCCATAATTGCGGCCAGGGCCTTGCGACGGGCGGCCTTATCGGCTTCCTTGTCGGCCGGTTCGGGGCGATTCTTTTTGTCACCCTTGATGATGATGGCTTTGAGATTCTTGCTGCCGCCCACGGCGCCGGTGCCATTGCGCCCCGCGGCACGATCATCTACGTTGACCCAGCAGGCAAAGCGCACCAGGTTCTCGCCGGCCTGGCCAATTGCCATGCCGTCACAATCCTCGCCGTGACGTTCGCGCAGAATGGCCAACGTTTCATGGATGCCCTTGCCCCAAATGTCAGAGGCATCATGCAGCGTGATTTCCCCATCTTCGCAATAGGCGTAAACGGGCGCATCAGCTTTGCCCTTGAAAACCAGGCCGTCAAACCCGGCCCACTTGAGCTTGGCCGCGGTCCAGCCGCCCATGTGGGCGTCGGCCACGGTGCCGGTCAGGGGCGATTTGGTGACGACCGCCAGGCGACCGCTCATGTTGACGTTGGTGCCGGTCAATGGACCATTCATCACGCAGAGCAGGTTGTCGGGCGAGAACGGATCGACGTCGGCGCCATTTTCAAAGACATACTTGACGCCCAAGCCGCGCGCGCCCAAGTACTTCTTGGCATCTTCGTCATCAATGCCTTTGTACTCAACATCACCGCTGCCGAGATCAACCCAGGCAACACGATTCGCAAAACCACCGATCATATTGGTTCTCCTTGACTAAAACGTAGAAAGAGATTGACAAACAAACAGATACAGAAAGTGAGATTAGATAGCAACAAGAAACGGTGAGAACGTGCCTCACCCGGCGTAATCAAGCAGCCGGACGATAAGGCAAGCCCTCACCTCGCAGAAACAGGACAATCTTTTCAGCGTAATTTGCCGTCATGAGTTGGAACAATCTCGTTGGATGTCGGCGGTTGTCAAAACGGGCGCCCAATCAGAGTGATGGGGACGTTCCCACAAGGAAATGGATTGGTAGAAATGAAGGAAGCGTTTCGACATCCGGATGATCTGAGATGGCACAATTGTAACAGTTGCAAAAGCGCCTTGTCAAACGTTTTACGATCGGCGATGGACCTCGCAAAGAAGCAGTTGAGCCAGATCAACCCAAATCTTTGATTGAATCCGCGCCAATCTGCAACATCCGCGCCGATCCGCGGCCCATATATTGCACTCACTCTATTCGTTGAAGCCTAGCGAGCCGGTATCCAGACGCGCATGCTTTCCATGCCCCGATTGCCCCAGGCAAAGTAGGGAATCGCCGTGAGCGCCACCTCGTCAAAGCCGGACGGTGAAAAGGCTGGTAGCGGTTGATAGAGTGCGTCGCCGCCGAAGCCCTGCGGCTGCCGACCACTCAGGCCAAGGGCTACCATCTCGGGCCAGGGACTGGCTGCGCCTACGTCCAGGGCGGCGTCCGTGTCGACCTGGACGTCAAGGAGATCGACGCTTTCAGGCTGATCGTGGGACTCCAGGCAGTAGACCAGCGGCCCGCGCTCGATGGCGACACAACCGCGTACGGCGTCGATCCGCGGGTCAGGTACGATGAAGAGAGGGGGCATCTCCAGAGCAAAGGTAATGCTGTCGCCAGGCCGCCACGCCCGCTCCAGCCGCACATACCCTTGTTCCACATATGGCGCAGTTACAGCGTCGCCATTGATTGCCAGACTGAATTGGCTGCACCAGGCAGGTACCCGCAGCGAAAGCGTCCACGGCTGCTCTGGGCTTTCGCGCACGCTGAGTTCGAGCGTGCCGTCCCACGGATAGTCGGTGGTCAGAGTGATGGCAACCGGCTCATCGTGGACAACGTGTTCCAGATGCATTGTCCCAAACTGATGAATCTGCACGCCCTGCTCGGAAGATGTCGCCATGTAATGCCCCAGGCTGGAGAAGAGGCGCATGACGTTGGGCGGACAACAGGCGCACGAGTGCCAGGCCGGGCGCAGCGGCGCCTCGCCGGCGTCCGCCCCCACGTTGTCCGAGGCGCGCACGTAGCGCCCGCTGCGCACATGCAGCGGATTGACGTAGAGATAGCTGTCGCCGCGGAGGCTGGGGCTGCACAGGACGCCGTTGTAGAGCGTGCGCTCGAAGAGATCGGCGTAGCGGCTCTCGCCCGTGATCAGCAGCAGACGCCAGTTCCACATGAGGCTGGCAATGGCCGCGCACGTTTCGCAATAACAAGTGTCGGCGGGCAGTTCGTAGGGTCCGCCAAAGGCCTCGCCGTCAAACCGGGAACCGATGCCGCCGGTCAGATAGAGCTTGCGTTCAGTCATGTCCGACCAGAGGCGGTCCATGGCGTCAGCCAGCGCACGTTCGCCCTGTTCCATGTAGAGGTCGGCCATGGCGGTGGTGAGGTAGAGCTGGCGCACAGCGTGACCGGCCACCTCGGTGGCGTCGCGCACCGGCACATGGTCTTGTTGATAGAGTGGTCCGTAGCCGGCATGGCCGCGCATACGCTGCTGCCCGCGCCGGTCGATGAAGAGCTGTGCCAGCTCCAGGTGGCGCGCCGCTCGCGTCACGCGGTAGAGCTCGACAAGGGCCATTTCGATCTCCGGATGGCCGCAGGTCTCCTCGCGCCGGCCGGCGCCAAAGAGCGCCTCAATATGATCGACAAAACGCAACGCCACGGCCATAAGCCGATCATCTCCTAGCACCCGCTGAAAGGCAATGGCGGCCTGGATCAGATGGCCCGCGCAGTAGAGCTCGTGGCCGTGATCCAGGTCGGTCCACATCTCAGCGGGCTTCACAATTTGGAAGTATGAGTTGAGATAGCCGTTTGGCTGCTGCGCCGCCTCGACCAAGCCAATGACTTCATCGGCCATGGCCTGCAATGCTGGGTCGGGCGCACGGCCAAGTTCCCACGCCAGCGCCTCCAGCCACTTGTATACGTCGGAATCGGCAAACCAAAAGCCGATAAACTCACCGCCGTCCGGCCCATCGTTCATGCCGCCGGCCCGGCGCAAATTGGCGAAATTGCCAGCCTGTTCCAGCATGGCATAGCCGTGAGCAAGGCTGATTGTGCGATTGACGGCCTGCACGCGATGCCAGAAATCGTTCGTCAGGGCAACGTCGGCGTAGGCAAGGGGCGAGAAAGTGACGTGGGGCGAATGGACGGCATCTACCGGGCCTGGATTGGCGGTGCGGGTCATAGCGGGCTCCTTGAGCGCAGGAAGAAGTAGGTTGAAAGCTGGGACTGATTCAGGATATGTGGGCAACGGATGCCGTCCGTTGCCCGCATAGTGTACCGCAAAACTGCCTATTGACGAAAGCGTAATCGTATGCTTTAATACGAAACACCGCATACGATTGCACAAATTGATCCCGCAGACGCGCAGGCAGCAGAGGCGTTCATCTACTGGCACCCATTTCCGTTAGGACAGTCCGTCCATGGCGACGCAAGAACGGAAAAACGTACCCCGCAAGAAAGTGACCATGCGCGACGTGGCCAAGTTGGCCGGCGTCTCCCAAAGCACCGTTTCGCGCGTCCTCAGCGGTGCGGTCGAGCCAATTCCGATCGGAGAGGAGACGCAGCAGCGCGTCTTGGCCGCCGTCGAAGAGCTGGGCTACTACCCCAACCTCCATGCCGGCAGTCTGCGCGGCCAGAAGAGCCAGATGTTGGCCGTGATGATCGCCGACATCGCCAACCCGTTCTATCAGGCCATGGTCCGCGCGATTCAGGATGTTGCCGACACCTATCGCTATGATGTCATGATTGCCAACACCGATCATGCTCTGGAAAACGAAAAGCGCTTTATGGA
The DNA here is from genome assembly GCA_963749845.1 of uncultured Chloroflexia bacterium. Taxonomy (GTDB): domain Bacteria; phylum Chloroflexota; class Anaerolineae; order Caldilineales; family Caldilineaceae; genus JAGRCP01. Next base: position 1,389,667 of record CAVVOJ010000001.1, read on the forward strand.
ATCGGTCATCCGCCGGCCTGTCGATGGCCTCTACATGACGCCCTACCACCTCACCGACGACGATCTGGAAGAATTGATGCAGCGCACGGGTGTCAAGATCGCTATCGTCGGCCAGCACATTGAACACCCCTTGGTCGACGTAGCTTTTGGCAATGACGGTGCAGCGACCGAAGAGGTCGTCCGTTGGCTCCATGCCGAAAAAGGGCATGAACGGATTGGCTTCATCGGCGTCATGGACAATTTTTCGGCCGCGCTGCGCCGCCGCCAAGGCTATGAACGGGCGCTGAGCGCGATGGGGCTGACGATTTCGTCCGCATACGAACAGGCTGGTGATTGGTCACCCGAAAGCGGCTACCGCGCGATGCTGGCGCTACTGGCACTGCCGACGCCCCCCACGGCCGTCTTTGCCTGCAATGATCTGATGGCAATCGGCGCGCTGGAAGCGATCAAGCAGGCGGGGTTACGCGCGCCAGACGATGTAGCTATTGTCGGGTTCGATGACATTCCCGCAGCATCCTGGATTAGCCCCCGGCTCACGACGGTGGCCCAGTTTCCCACGGAGATGGGGACGCGCCTGACCCATGCGCTCTTTGAACGCATCCAGGACAAGTACGATGGTCCTGGTCGACGCTTTGAGGTTCCCTGTCAGCTAATTACGCGCGATTCGGTATAGCAACGTCCGCTCCCTACGCAGACGGAATCGCCCACACCCAAATCGGTAGTCACGCAGCTTACGGGTTGCGTTGTTTTCCTTAGGTCAACTCCTTGGTTTCATTCAGCGTGGCCTGGCCTTTGCAGCAGCATTCATTGCCTCCGCCCCGGCGCTGGTCTTCTACGCCATCTTCCAGCGCAAGATCATCGCCGGCATCACGACGACCGGCATGGCCGGCCAGTAGGGCCAACTGCCGTGCTCGACCTGCAATTGATGCTTCCAATCCACCCACCACCTTGCACCGAAGGTCCGTGCAGCAAACCATGACGGATAGGCCCTGCTATGTCCACAAAAACCGCAAACGTTCTCCTTGATACCAATCGCACCATCGCCGCGATCTCGCCCCTGCTCTTCGGCGGATTTGTCGAGCACATGGGGCGCTGCGTCTATGAAGGCATCTATGATCCCGCCTCGCCCCTGGCCGATGACCGCGGACTGCGCACCGATGTCCTGGCGGCTCTGCGCGAGCAGGGCTACACGACCATGCGCTATCCGGGCGGCAACTTTCTCAGCGGCTACAACTGGCTCGACGGCGTCGGCCCCAAGGAGGAGCGCCCGCGCCGCAAAGAATTGGCCTGGCAGTCGATCGAGACCAACCAATTTGGCACGAATGAATTCATGGAATTCTGCAAGGCGATCGACACGGCCCCCATGCTGGGCGTCAACATGGGCACCGGTACGATCCAGGCCGCGGCCGATCTGGTCGAGTATTGCAACGGTCCCGTGGGCACCTACTGGGCTGACTTGCGCGCCAGCCACGGCTATGCCGAGCCCCATGACGTGCGCTACTGGTGCGTGGGCAACGAGATGGACGGCCCCTGGCAGATCGGTCACCTGGACGCGGTCGCCTATGGCAACAAGGCGCTGGAAGCGGCCAAGATGATGAAGTGGCACGATCCCACGATCCAGACTGTCCTCTGCGGTTCCTCCAACGATCGCATGCCCACCTATCCCGAATGGGACCGGGTCGCTCTGGAGATCGCGTGGGAGCATATCGACTACCACTCCATGCACTACTATGCCGGCAATCAGGCCGACGACACCGCGAGCTTCCTGGCCAGCGCCGTACTCTTCGAGCGCTTTGTCGACACGCTGGAAGGCACGCTGCGCTACGTCAAAGCCAAACGACGCAGCCAGCACGACGTCTATCTGTCCTGGGACGAGTGGCAGGTCTGGTACAAGGGCGATCCGCTGCAGGGCGACTGGACCGAAGCGCCTCACCTGGCTGAGGAAATCTACAACTTAGAGGATGCGCTGGTCGTGGCCCAGTGGCTCAACGTCTTTCTGCGCAAAAGCCACGTGCTCAAAATCGCCTGCGTGGCCCAAGTGGTCAACGTGATTTCGTGGCTGCATACGCGCCAGGACGGTCTGCTCAAGCAGCCCTCCTTCTACGTCTTCAAGCTGTTCAGCAACCTGGCGCGTGGCGCCGCGCTCGATGTGCACGTGACGGCGCCCATGCAAGAGACCACGGCCCATGGCGAAGTGCCCCTGCTCGATATCTCCGCCAGTTATGACGAAGCGAGCCGGCAGGGCGCGCTCTTCCTCGTCAACCGCAGTCAGGACGAAGCCGTGGCCGTGACCGTAACTTTGCAAGACGAGGCGCTCAACCGAGTCATAGAGGCCTGGCAATTGACGGGCAGCGACCCCAAAGAAGCCAACAGTTGGGACGATCCCAACCGCCTTGTGACCCAGGCAATCGACGCGCCGCGCATTGATGCGGGGCAAATGGAGATCTTGCTGCCGCCCCTCTCGTTCACCACGCTCAGTCTAACCGCCGGGGCATAGAAAGACGTTACACAGAGATCTGTAGAGGCGGGCAAAGGGGGTACAGAGAAAATCCTGTACGCCTTAGCCCTACTCTGTGAGCGTGTGGTTTTCCTCTGGGCGACTCGGTGATACTTTATTTCACAATCGACACCTTATCCACAAATGGGCATCCATAGATGGGCACTGCTCACTCCAAAGGAAAGAGTACGGTACGAACAATGCGCGATCATCAACTCTCGCTGGACGGCCCCTGGCTGTTTCAGCTTGACCCAACCAACGGCAAAGATCCGTCAGCCGTCATGAGCTGGCGTGAAGCAACTGTCCCTCTGCCCTGGCAGGCCCAGTTTGATGACCTGCGCGACGTGGGCGGCGTCGCCTGGTATCAACGCACCTTTGAAGCGGCGCCGGCCGCGCAAGCAGAGGCCGGGTACGACACAGCCATCCTCCATTTTGGCGCGGTCGACTATCTGGCCCGGGTGTGGCTCAACGGCGTTCTGCTTGGCGAGCACGAAGGCGGATACTTACCCTTCGAGTTCGACGTGACCGCCGCGCTCCAAGAAGGCAAAAATGAGCTTCTCGTACGCGTCGAAGACCCGACCGATGATCGCAGCGCCTATCCCGACCATCCCTTTAGCGAAATTCCCCACGGCAAGCAGAGCTGGTATGGCCCCATCGGCGGCATCTGGCAGAGCGTCTGGCTGGAATTTCGCCCCCGCCATCACATCGCCGACATCATGGTGCAGCCAGCGCCCGCGGAGGGCAGCATTGCCATCACCGTGACGCCGAACACGGAGCTCCCGGCCGGCTTCCGCATCGCATGCGCGGCGACGAATCCTGACGGTGCACCCGCAGGACACGTTGTATTGGACGGCGCCCTGAGCGGCACGCTGCAACTCGACGCGGAGCCGCGTTTGTGGAGTCCCGAAACGCCCAATCTGTACACGGTTGCTGCCACCATGATCCTGCCGGACGGGTCTGAGCATACGGTGAGCAAAGCGTGCGGCTTCCGCACGGTGGCGGCGCGCGACGGGCGAATCTATCTGAATGGAGAGCCGCTCTACCTGCGCGGCGTGCTTGACCAGGGCTACTTTGCCGAGACGATCTACACGCCCAACAGCCTGGCGCTGCTCGAAGAGCAGGCCCGCACCATCAAGGCGCTTGGCTTTAACTGTCTGCGCATTCACATCAAAATCGAGGATCCCCGCTACTACGAGGTGGCAGATCGTCTGGGTCTCGTCGTCTGGACAGAAATTCCCAATTGGGTTCATCTGACCGATGCCGCCAGTCGGCGCGCCAGGGAAACATTCCGCGCCATGGTCGCACGCGATGGTCACCATCCCTCGATCATTGCCTGGACGCTGATCAACGAAAACTGGGGCACGGATCTCACGCGCAATGCCGAGCATCGGCAGTGGCTGAAGGATTTCTATGACGAAGCCAAGGCGATTGACCCGACCCGCCTCGTCGTCGACAACTCGGCTTGCTGCGACAACGCACACGTGGCCGGGGATCTGGAAGACTTCCACCACTATCGCGCCATCCCCGATCACGCCAAAGAGTGGGATGAATGGGTGGCCGACTTCGCCGGACGCAGCAGTTGGGCCTGGTACGAAGACTTTGCCGGCGAACGCCGCGGGGATCTCCCCCTGGTTGTCTCGGAATTCGGCAACTGGGGCCTCCCGGATCCTGCCGAGATTCAAGAGCATGGCGCAGAGCCGTGGTGGTTCGAAAGCGGGTTATGAACGAGATGGCGGCATCGTCTACCCCCATGGCGTCAGGAATCGTTTCGTGGCCTGTGGCCTGGGTGATCTTTATCCCTCCTTCGCCGAATTTGCGCGCAATTCCCAAGCTCATATGGCCCGCAGCCTGCATTACGAGATCACCAGCATGCGCCTACACGACGCCATCGGCGGCTACGTTGTCACCGAGTTTACCGACGTCCACTGGGAATGCAACGGGCTGCTCACCATGCAACGCAAAGCCAAGCATCTCCTCGATCCGATCCTGAAAGAGATCAACCAGGACCAAGTCGTCCTGCTGCGTCCCCAAAGTTGGAGCGGCCGCCCCGGCGATGCCGTGACGGTTGAGGTGAAGACCGCAGGCGTCGACGGGCAAGAAGTGGCGGGCGTCGTTGCCTGGTCGTGCGCCGGACAGAAGGGGCAGATCGACGCGCCCGGCGGCACGATCACCGTCACGCTCACCGAGCCAGGTATGGCGACCCTCTCCGCCCGCTGGCTGGATGGCGACGGGCGCGAGCTGGCCCGCAACAGCGTGGAACTGGCCTGTGTGGCCGAGACGGTAACTATGACGCCCTTACGGGTGGCCGATGATGGGGAGTTGGCCGCAGCTCTGCGCGACGCTCGGCTATCCCGTCCGCGAAGGCGCCTTGGCTGACGCCGCTGCGGACGAAACCGTGGTGGCTCGAGGCTACACCGCAACCATCGCGGAGCATCTGCACAGGGGCGGCCGCGCGGTGGTGCTGGCCGATCCGGCCCAGCTGACGCGGACACCGGCGAATGGTGCACCCCACCCGTTGCCCGTGGGCCAAATCATGCCCCGCGCCGGCACGCTGTGGCAGGGCGACTGGGCGACTTCCTTTGCCTGGATGCGCAAGGAAGGGCCGTTGGCCCATCTGCCCGGCGACCCGCTACTGGAGATGGAGTGGGCCCCGCTCATGCCCGACGCCATCATCTTCGGCATCCCGTCCTGGATGGGGCGTCTCCACAGCTGGGCCGGTCTGGCTTTGGGCTGGATCCACCAGCCCGTTTCGCTCTTGGCAGCAATCCCTTATGGCCGCGGTCACTGCGTCCTAACGACGTTCAAGCTCAACCCGGAGACGCTGGCGGAAAACGCCATGGCCCAGGCACTCTTTGCCGGCCTGCTTGAGATGTGAGGCAGGAGACAGCACCGTGAATCGACGCGCTCATACACCCTTGATCATGCGAGTCTTGGCTGGTCTGCTGCTGCTCCTGCTGGCCGGCTGCCAGCCGATCCAGCCTCTTTCTGAAGATGCGGCAGTCGAGGCGGCGCCATCCGCAGCGGCTGCCGCGCCGGCCATCGTGCTGGAGCCGGACGGCTTCATCCAGCGCGTCCACGATCCGGTGATGGCCCGCGAGGACGGACACTTACTACATTTTTCACACGGGCAAGCGCATTCCCTTCCTCTGTTCGCCGGACATGATCACGTGGGAATTTTGTGGCCGCGTCTTCACGCGCAACCCGGCCTGGACCCGCGAGGTCAACCCCGATCTGCCCGACATCTGGGCGCCCGACATCTCCTTCTTCAACGACCGCTGGCACCTCTACTACGCGGTCTCGACCTTTGGCACGCAGGAATCGGCCATCGGCCTCGCCACCAATCGGACGTTGGACCCGAATAGTCTCGAGTATGGGTGGGTGGATCAGGGTGAGGTCTTGCGTTCGCGACCGGGCGATGCCTGGAATGCCATCGACGCCAATCTGGTGCTCGATGAGGGCGACCAGCCCTGGCTGACGTGGGGCAGCTACTGGGACGGCATCTGGCTGGCCCGGGTCGACCCGGCGACCGGCATGTTGTCCGAGGACGCGACAACCTTCCGCCCACTCGCCAACCGCGGCGCCGGTCCCGAGGGGAACCCGGCAATCGAAGCGCCGTTCATCATTCGGCATGGCGATTTTTGGTATCTCTTTGTCTCGTTTGACCAGTGCTGCCAGGGCGTCGCCAGCACCTACAACGTGCGCGTGGGGCGCAGCGCAGCGTTAACCGGCCCCTACGTCGACCGTGATGGCACGCCTCTTACCGAGGGTGGCGGCACGACCATCCTCAGGGAATATAGTCAGTGGAAGGGACCGGGGCACAACGCTGTTTTCGGTGAAGATGGCATCGACTGGATGGTCTACCATGCCTACGACGCCCAACAGATCGGCGTGCCCAAGCTGCGTATGGAATCGATCGTCTGGGATGAAGAAGGTTGGCCCACGTTGCCCAGCCAGGCCCCCTAGTCCACCACGGCGTACAGGGCCCTTCCATTCGGTTGACACGCAGGCACTTCAGATTCAGCGCGCCGCTACTCCGGCAAAGCGACCAGCGCCGGCGAGCCATGCAGCCACTCTTCGTCGTCGAGCACGTCGCGCCAGCGTGCGGCGATGAACGCATTCACCTCCACGCGTGAGTCGCCCCAATAGCTATTGAGGTAGGGCGGCCCCCACATTGGCTGCGCGTTCCAGTCCGCGTTGATATAGGCCACGGCGCGGATTACGTCTCGATTCTGAAAGATATAGGTGAAGAAAGGCGCATACCATTCAAGCCAAATCTGTTCGGGTGAGCGCGCCTCGAAGGTGCGACCATAGAGGGAAAAGGTCAGATCCTCGATTGCGTAGCGCTGGGGAGTCGCCTCGGCGATCATTACCGGCTTGCCCCGTTCGCGCGCAAAATCGACTGCTTCGCGGATCGGTTCGAGCCGGCAGTTGAGCTGCACAAAGAAGGACAAACCCACCCAATCGACATACGCATCGCCCGGATACCAGGCGCGGATAGGGCGGCCCCCATAGGTTCCCGGACAGGCCGTAGCGCTCTGCCAGACCATGGCCACGTTGTCAACGCCTCTCTCGGTCATCCTGTCATGAAACCGGATCCACGCAGCCTTGAATTCCTCGGGGTCATAGTGATTCCACGACCCGTCAAATTCGTAGCCAAAGCGCAGATAGACCGGTCGCTCGTAGCCGGCCAGGATGTCGAGCAGCTGATCAATTTTGTCGTCCGCCTTGCCGGCGTTGATGTCATCCAAGAAGTCGACCAGATAGAGGCCAATCACCAGCGCGCTTTCAGGATAGGTTTCGGCCAGATAGTCCATATGATGCGGGCCGGAACCATACTCGGCCACGCTGGTTAGACCTTCAAGGCGATTGAGCGAGGTGTAGCCGGTCACACCACCGGGCGCCAGGTCGAAGGCTGCCGTGTAGGCGTCGATGCTGTCCGTATCCTGACCGATGATGAAGAGCGTTTTGCCTTCGGGCGGGACGAGGGCCTCATCCAGTAACGGTGTCACGACAACCGATGCCGCTGCAGGAGGTGTCGCGATGGGGGATTCTGGCGTAGCGACGAGTGACTCGGGTGTAGCAATGGGTGAATCGGGTACTGCGACGGGGGAATCGGATCTGTCTGACACGGATTCAGACATCGGCGATTGTCTCTCGGGTTCATCGGCTACGACGGGTGCAGCACAGGCGCTCAGTAGCAACGCAAGCAACACACAACAGCTTCTGACGGGGAATCTCATCGTTTCTTTGCCTCTTGTTCAACCGCGGCCGCGCCTCATGCGGCCAGCGTCTGGGCAAAGAACGTCCGGATCGCAGGAATGAGATCCCCCTCACCAGTAACCGTCAGCGTAGCGGCCAACGGCAGCGCGGCGGATGAAGAGCCGACTCGCAGTTGGAAGTCACCCGGCTCAACCACGTAGCCCAGCGTCTCGTGCTGGAAGCCGAGCTGATTCACGCCCAGGGCAAAGGTCACGCGCCGGCTCTTGCCCGGCGCCAAATGGATTCGCGCAAAGCCCTGCAGCGCCTGCTGCGGCCGTTCCACCGACGCCTCCAGATCCTTGACGTAGAGCTGTACGACCTCCTCCCCTGCACGTTCGCCCGTGTTGGTCACGGTGACGCCGACCTCGACGGTTTCTCCCGGGCTTGCCGTGTTGCGGTCGAGCTGCAAGTCATTGTACTGAAAGTCTGTATAGCTCAGCCCGTGGCCGAAGGGGTAGAGCGCCTCCCCTTCAAAGTAGCGATAGGTGCGGCCCGTCATGGCATAGTCGTCAAAGGGGGGCAGGTCATCGGTGCTGCGATAGATCGTCACCGGCAGCCGTCCCGCCGGATTGTAGTCGCCGAAGAGCACATCGCCGATCGCCTCGCCGCCCGCCTGACCGGGGTACCAAGTCTGAACGATCGCCCCGACGTGATCAGCCGCCCAGGGAACCGCCACCGCGCTTCCGCTCATCAGCACAAGCACAATCGGTTTGCCCAGCTTGACCAGTTCCTTCAACAGCTTCGTCTGCGAGGCGGGCAGTTCGATATAGCTGCGGTCGCCATCAAAGCCTTCAACGACCACGGGAAATTCCTCGCCTTCAATGCGCGGGGACAGCCCCAGCGCAGCAATGACGACCTCGGCCTTGGCCGCGGCATTCAGCGCGGGCGTCAATTCGTCGACATCGGGCTGGGCCCAGAGCAGGCGTACTTGGGGATCGAGCCCCCAGTTGGCATATTCCAACCGAATGTCGTACAAGCGACCGGCTTCCAGCTCCACCTTGGCCAAACGCAGAATCGCGTGGTGGATGTCAGCATTTTCGACCAGCAGGTCGCCATCCAGCCAGAGGCGGTACGCATTGTGGCCGCTGACGCCGAGTTGGTATGACGCCGGACGTTGGCGCAATCAGCGAGCCTGTCCAGCAGACGGCAAAATGCCCGCCCCATTCACCGGTAAGCGGCGACGTATCCTTCCAGACAAAGTCGATCACCTGATCGGTGCGGGTATAAGCCGGTTCCCGGCCCTGCACCAGATCATCCAAGAGCGCCTCCCGGCTTGTAACGGAAGAGCCCAGATCGTCGGCGGTGAAGTAGGCGCCGGTGAGGCCGGTCGCGCCCGCCTCCGCCGCCGATGGACGCAGGCAGGCCGTGGGAATCGGTTCGATGTTGGGCACGCCGTCGGCCAGCGGGCAGCCCCGCGCGTAGTAGAGCTTGGCCCCGTCCGCGAGCTTGGCGCGCACGCCGCTCAGGAGGGTCGCGCCCTGGGATGGCGTGCCGTTGTAGTTGCCCAGCAGCACCATGAGGTCGTCAGCATTGGGACCGATGACCGCCACCGACTCGATGGTTTTGGCCAGGGGCAGCAGCCCATCATTGTGGAGCAAGACGATGCTCTCATGTGCGGCCTCCAGGGCAAGGGCACGATGCGCGTCAGAGTCGATGACTTCGGCTGGAATCGCGGCGTAGGGCGTCTCTTCCGGCGTGTCGATAAGGCCCAAACGCAATCGCGTTTCCAGCAGGCGGCCGACGGCGCGGTCGATCGTCGCTTCGTCGATCAGACCCTGGTCCACAGCGTCGATCAGCGCGCTGAAGACGCAGCCGCACTCCAGGTCGCAACCGCTATTCACCGCCATGGCCGCGGCCTGTGCCGGCGTGTCCACAATCTTGTGATGGGCATAGATATCGGTGATGGCTTCGCAATCGGAGACCACATGACCGGCAAAGCCCCATTCGTCGCGCAGTATCTGCTGAAGCAGCGTTGGACTGGCGCAACAGGCCTCACCGTTGGTGCGGTTGTACGCGCCCATGACGCCAGCCACACCGCCGGCCTTTACCGCAACCTCGAACGCGGGCAGATAGGTGTCGTACAGATCGCGCTGGCTCACCTGCGCGTCAAAGGTATGCCGGTCCGCCTCGGGGCCGCTGTGGACGGCATAATGTTTGGCCGCGGCGGCTACCTTCAGAGCATGGGGGTCATCGCCCTGCAATCCGTGAATAAAGGGAACCGCCATCGCCGCGGTCAAATAGGGATCTTCGCCGTAGGTCTCCTGGCCGCGGCCCCAGCGCGGATCGCGGAAGATGTTGATGTTGGGCGACCAGAAGGTCAAACCCGAGTAGATCTGACGCATGCCCCGGCGCACGGCAACATGATGCTTGGCCCGGGCCTCGTCGGAGATGGCGTCAGCCACGCGCCGCATCAGCGCAGGGTCCCAGGTCGCGGCCAGCCCGACTGGCCTGGGGGAAGACGGTGGCCACGCCAGCCCGGCCCAATCCGTGCAGCGCCTCATTCCACCAGTTGTGTGCGGGGATGCCAAGGCGCTCAATCGCGGGCGCGGTAAAGAGCATCTGGCCCACTTTTTCTTCCAGCGTCATCTGGGTGATGAGTTCGTCGATGCGCTGGACGAGTGCGGCCTGTTGTACCGTGGGGTTTGCATTGCTTTGCATGATGACGCCACCAATTCCATGGATGTGGATGAACAGATTTGGGGTTGACGCTCAAGATGAATCGAACTATACTGAACAAAATGCAAGCGCTTGCAAAAGCATAGCGTAGCGCTGCGAAGTTGTCAATCGGCGTTTGCCGTTCTTTCCCCTGCCGCGCCGCCCAGGAACCGATCATGAACGAGATCAAATCGTCTGCGGCCACCATATTCGACGTTGCCAAACGCGCCGGCGTCTCTTACTCGACCGTCTCACGGGTCGTCAACGACTATGCCCACGTCAAACCAGCGACGCGTGCCAGAGTTCAGGCCGCAATGGCCGAATTGGGCTATGTGGCCAACCTCAAGGCACGCAGTCTGGCCGGCGGGCGCTCTCAGGTGATCGGCATTCTCATCTACGATCTGGACACAAACTACAACGTGGAAGTCGTGCGCGGGATCGATGAAGAAGTCTCGAAGCTCGACTACGACATGATGCTCTCCACCACTCACCACCGGCGTCAGCAGGAGGCCGACTATGTGGCCAAGCTGGCGCGGGGGCTGGTCGATGGCCTGTTGATCGTCTTGCCGAGCAACCTGGATGCCTACTACGCTACCCTCGAGGCGCAAAACTACCCCTTTGTCCTCATCGATCACGAAGGCATCACCCGCGCGGGCGGCGGTTCGATTCAGGCCACGAACTTTCAGGGCGGCTATGAGGCGACACGCCACCTGCTCGACCTGGGCCACACGCGCATTGGCACAATCACGGGGCCATACAGCGATCTGGGTGCAGTCAGTTCGGCAGTTGACCGCCTTGCCGGCTACCAAGCTGCGCTGCGCGATGCCGGTATTGCCTATGATCCCCGCCTCATCAGCGAAGGTGACTTTGGCTTCACGTCCGGCCTTACAGGCACGCAGCTCTTCCTGGCGCTGGCGGAGCCGCCGACCGCTATCGTTGCGGCCAGCGATGTGACGGCCTTCGGCGTCATCGAAGGTACGTTGGCAGCAGGGCTGACGATCCCCCAGGATCTATCGGTCGTCGGCTTTGACGATATCCCGGAAGCCGCCTACCGCCGGCCGGCGCTGACGACCATACGCCAGCCCCTCCGCGAGATGGGTCGCCTGGCCACGCGCATGCTCATCAATCATCTGGAAGACCCGGAGAGTCCCCTGACTCGCATCGAACTCCCCACGCAACTGCAAGTGCGCAGCACCACCGCTCCCCCCAAACGCTAGACGCTTCGTTAGCGAGACGTTTCTTGTTTTGATGCGCAAAAAGAAGCGCAGCATTCTCTTGACAGGACAAGATTTCTCGCTGTGCTCGATATGACAAACCATCGGCTGACGGTACACCGAGCCCTTCTTTTCACCGCGCTAACAAAAAATTGACGTTCTGCATAGATGACGATAACGCAGCGCCAGCGCCGATCTAACGCGAGGGCGCTATCCTGATAATCAGTTGCAGCAAGCCGGGCGTTTTCCGGCGACAGCGAAAATTTCACTCTGATTGATCAAGGAGAACCATACGATGCGTGTTCGAACCTACAACACCAACGATTTTGCCCGTAATTTTGCCGGCATGACCGAAGCCATGGGTCGCGCCTGGGAGTCCGGCGCTTACGACTATGCGCAGGCTGGCGGCCACAACGGCGAGACGCCTGCCCACACCCGGCGTCTGCCCCTCAACGCCTGGATTGACGGCGAAAACTTTGTCCTGCAGGCCTATCTGCCCGGCGTCAATCCCGATGAGGTGGAGATCACCTTTGAGGGGGAAGAACTCGCGATTCGGGGAGCGTTCCCTACCATGGATGAAGAGCGCGAGTTCATCAAGCGTGAGCTTTACACCGGCGCCTTTGAGCGACGTCTGACCTTCAATGTACCAGTCGAAGTCGACGCCATTGAGGCGCTTTTCGAGAATGGCCTCTTGACGCTGACCGTGCCCAAGGCCGAAGCGATTCGCCCCAAGCAGATCAAGATTCAGACGAAGTAACCTGTCCCAATAATCCAAGACGTTCGATAAACCATACGGCGACCGGAAGTCCTTCCGGTCGCCGTATTTTTTTTACGCCATTCGACTGTGCCTTTGAATGCTTGGGCGCCAGCTTAGGCGCCTTGTTGTAGCCATTTTGTAGCCATCACCGATCTATGATTGTTCTGCCGACCTTGCCCCGACTTCGTGTGATTGCCGTCTGATCGCTGGCGATCAATTTCTTAACCAATTATTCATCGCTATTCAAAATCGATATGAATGCAATCGGTGATTATTTCACCACCCTCTTGGCACAATTCGGAGGGGGACCTGGTCCGCCAGAGAACAATCTGGTCCGTTTTGGGCTGGCCGCAACATTTTGGGGCGTGCTCCTGCTCCTCGCGTGGAGCAGACAGCGCCAGACGCCTCGCCCGCGCGAGCGCTGGCTGATGATCGGCTTCGGCCTTGCCTTTTTCCGCGATTTATTCATGTTCTCCCATCTATCCCACCGCTTGATAACAAATGCCGATCATGATGCACTCTGTTCAGTCATGGTACCGATGGAGCATGCGTTGACGTTGCTCTCAATGGTGCTGATAAGCGGCGCATTTTTACGGTACATCTTGGATGACGCCTTGCTTGCCCGACGCTACTTGGCTCTTGGTTTTGGCATGTCGTTCTTGGCGGCGCTCACGCTCTTTGGCTGGTGGCCGCGTCAGCTCGCCATTGACCCCACAGTGCGCTTCCATACAACTTGGATGGCATGGTTTTTGCATTTGGTAGCAGCCATCCTCATCGTAGCAGCGATCGTGCTCCTGGTACGCGAACGAGGCTGGTTGAGCAACGTCGTTGTACTGGCACTGTCGATGATCTTAGTCTCCGAATGTTTGGTGCTTGTCAATCTGGTCACAGCGCGCGCATACAGTGGACTGCTTTGCCCGCTTGGCAACAACCTCTATATCTGGGCCATTCCGGTCTTTGGTTTTGTCTATTTGCGTGAGCAGGCTCATGAAAAAGAAGAGGCCGAAGCCACGTTGCAGAGTTATCGCAATCACCTAGAGGAACTGGTCGATGACCGGACGACCGCGCTCACGGCCAGCAATGCCCGTCTCCAAGCCGAAATCACCGAGCGTATGCAAATCGAACGTGAAAACAAGCGGCTCTATCAAAAGACCGAGCGTTGGGCACAGGGCATGGCAGCGCTGCACGCGATGAGTATCGAATTGACGTCTACGCTGGACGATGCAACCGTCAGTGACATGATCGTACGCCAATCGGTCAGACTAATGGAGTGCTCCATGAGCTTGCTCTACCGCTGGTCTGAATCCGATGACGCAGCAAACCTGGTGGCCTTGTATGCTGCGGCAGGCAGCAACGATTCCGACAAGCCGCGGGTGCCACAGCAGTTGAAGCATACGCTCACTTCTATTCGAACTGAATTGTCCACAAGAAGACCCTTCACGATCAGCCCCAGAGAACAAACCGCGCCGGTGGCCGATGAATGGGGTTCGATTTCCCAAGGGCAACCGCTGATTGGCGTGTCACTCTGTGGCAGCCAGATGCCACAACACGTCCTGGTTCTCCTCGCCAATGACGGCGGAGATTCCTGGTACGCACATGATCTTGATCTATTGGAAAACTACGCAGGTCAGGCCGCTGCGGCCCTTGAAAACGCACACCTGCATCAGCGTCTGGAACTGGCGGCGACGCTAGAGGAACGCCAACGAATCGCAGCAGAAATGCACGATGGTCTGGCCCAAACCCTGAGCTACCTTGGACTCAAGACCGATCGCGCAGCGCAAAGTCTAGAGTACGGCAATGTGCAGGAAGTCCTGGATGAATTTGGGCAGATCCGGACGATTATCGGACGCACAATCCAAGATGTCCGCCGCTCGATTTCATCACTCCAGTCTGCCCCCACGCCACGCCAGTCGCTATACGACGCACTGCGCGCGGCAATCGGGGCGATCGACCGCGTCGATTCACCCCAGCGTAGAACATGATCGACGAGGCCAACGCTGCGACAATCTATCCGCCGGCCGATCAGTTAGACCACGTTGTCCGCGTCGTTGCGGAAGCGCTCACGAATGCGTGTCGTCACGCTGACGCACAGCATATCAACATAGGCATCGCCAGAGCGGAAGATGATCTTGTCATCACCGTCGCTGACGACGGCAAAGGCTTTTGCCTCCATGCGCCGGAGACGAAGAGCGCCGGTCACTTCGGCTTGAGCATCATGCGGGCGCGTGCTGCCCGCATCCAGGGGAATCTGGCCGTCGAGTCGGCGCCAGATCAAGGCACAAGCATAACCCTGACGTGGCGCGAGACGTCGGGATCCATGACAGCAGACGCAGCTTCTCTCACGCCGGACCGGGCGGCAATGACTGCGGTCTACTCTATCGAGTCCGTCGATCCCAAGAATGGAGCACTGCCGTGAAGAAAGTACGTATCTTGCTGGCCGACGATCACGACCTCTTCCGCGAGGGTCTCGCCACCATCCTCGACGCCGAGCCCGATTTCGCTGTGATTGGTGAAGCGGGCGACGGGCTGGCTGTGGTCGTCATGGCACGCAAGCTACTGCCGGATATGATCCTCATGGATATCGGCATGCCCGGCTGCAATGGCGTCGAAGCAACGCGGCAGATCAAAGCGGAACTGCCTGATGTCACGATCATCATGCTCACGGTGCGTAACGAGGACGATCTGCTCTTTGAAGCGATCAAGAACGGAGCGCAGGGGTATTTGCTCAAAAATATCCGCTCGCGAGAATTGCTGACAATGCTGCGCGGCGCAGTCAGAGGCGAGGCAGCGATTACGCCCGCCCTGGGAGGGCGCATGCTGGAGGAATTTCGCCGCCTGAGTCTCACTGCGCCTGCCGATGACGGTGAAGAGATCCCGCGCTTGACCGCGCGCGAACAGGAAGTCCTTGGCCAGGCGGCCACCGGCGCCACCGATCAGGAAATCGCCGAAACGCTCGTCATCAGCATTCACACGGTCAAGAGCCACATGCGCAACATCCTCGCCAAACTTCATCTGGGCCATCGAGCCGAGGCAGCTCAGTATGCCCTCAAGCAGGGGATAATCCACCTTCCCCCATCATGACACGGCAGCAGCGGGTCCGCTAACGGGGCCGCTAGCGGGTCCACGAACTAATTCCCGCTCCGAAGAACTAGCTAAATGCCCATCCACGAGTGGCTGCAAGGTCACTCTTTTTTCATGCGTGGATGAGCGCGCGAGCGATTGAGACGCGCCCGTCGTTCCGCTAGACTGGGGTCAGCACCAACTGCTCTGCAACTCACCAAGGGGCTGTTACGCATGGATGGGCAACGGGCCATCGCCCTCATCGGCGACTCAATTCTAATGGAGGGGGTGAAGCTTCGCCTGGAGGCATGCCAGCAGTGGATGGTCGTACAGATCGAGCCGGCAAACGCCGAGTGGTGGCCGGCGCTCCGACGGCTGGCCCCGGCGCTCATCATCACCGAGCTGGACGCACCCTGGGGTGATGCGCTTTTCACCCTGTTGCGAGATGAGCCGGACCTGCAGCTCATCGGGTTGGACCCGACGCAGGGCCGGCTCATCGTCCTCACCGGCCGCCACTACGCCTCCCGGACGCTGCAGGACCTGCTGCAGCTGGTCCAGGAGCAGGTAGGCCGGACCGAGGCGGTGGCAACTGTGGGTGGCCCCGGCTAAAGGACAACACGGCGCCACAGTCCCGACATCGAAACAATGACGAGTTTCCTGAGTGGGAAAGAGGAGGAAGATCATGAAAACCTTGAAGTATGTGCTGGTATTTGTGCTCATCATCGCCCTGCTGGCGCCGGCGGGCGCGGCCTGGGCCGACCCCGATGGCGGCGGCAAGGGCGGCTTCATTGGCGGCGGCGGCAAAGGCAGCAAACCGGGCGGCGAAACCGCCGGCAACAACCTCTCCTACCCGGTGATTTGGGCGGAGGGGGTGGCGAAGCTTCTGCCGGGAACGCTGGGATGGAGCCGAAACTTGAAGGGCGAATGGTGGTATCAGTGGGGAACGAATGGCACCGATCCGGATGTTACGCCGGCCAGTTGTCCGCCAGACCCGGACGAAGTCAACAACGAGTTAAATCCGGCGGACAATCCTTTCTGCAATGATGCCTTGCCAGGTAGTTTGACCAAACCAGCCGGCCAACCTCCAGCGGATAATCCTCTGCCGCTTGCAAAGGCCTACGTCCAGAAAGATCAACTCAACCAATGGCAGGCCGGAAGTGCGGACTGGAGTGACGCCCCGGTAAATGTGCATTGGATCGATTGGGGTGACAATTTGGAATCTGTTGACTGGTATACGCGGTCACAGGTCCGAACGGAGGTAGTACTCTTCCAGGATTTGACTGCGCCAATGACTGAATACGAAATGCGCCACACTTCCGGCTGGGGCATCGACGAGGTTCATGGCCTGGCGGAATCGCTCGATGGATCCTCCATCAACGTCAGAGGGCGCCGGGTACACGTGCCACAGTCTATTCACGCTGTGCTCGCTTCACGATTCAGAAGTTGATGGTTGACCGTCGACAATGACCTGTTCCGGACTTGGACGTCTTGGAACCGAAGATAGAGTGGAGCCTCAGGTTGGGCTGGACGAGAAGTAGACTAGGACTGCGGTGAGGATACGATTCAACGATGTACCCCGATTTCAACAAGCGTGTCTATGAAGAAGGCGACGGTCCTGGATACTACAACGCCGAAATCAACGTCAAGGGCAGGATCATCTATGGCTACACCTGGAATGTACGTCAGCTTAATGAGGGTGCCGGCGACTATCGACATCACTTTCAGCCTCGACTCAAGTCTGTCCTGATACGCTAAATACTTTCTTCGTTAGAAGACATAACTCAGATCATGGTCCCGATCGAAGAGGAGACTGAAGCCATTGCCGCTGAGATCGGCGAAGAGCCAGGTGGTGGTGCTACAGGTGTCCTGCGAACGGATCTCAACCTCACCTACATGGACGTCCGTATTCTTGAGCGCGGCGGTGGCGGCAAGCCCCAAGCGGCAGCGGCCAACTTCATGCCAGAACTGTCCTTCGTACCGGATGAGGTCATCTCCGTCGACGTAAAGCCGCAGGCCTGCCCGAACGTCATCAACATCGACATGCCCGGCCCTGAAGGCAACGGTAACGGTCCGGGCGGCCCCGGCAATGGCAACGGCGGCAATGGCAGCGAGCCAGGCGGTCACGTGCGTGCAGCAGTCCTCGGCAGCGCGACCTTCGATGTAGCTGATATTCTGCTCGACTCCGTACGCATGCAGGTGCCGGTCGGGGAGGGCTTCGAGGAGCTCATGCCCGAAGCCAATCACACGGTCGTCGAGGATGTCTCTACGCCCTATGCAACCACGTTTGCGGAGCCACTCGACGCCTACGCCTGTCATGTGCTCGGAGCAGATGGCTTTGAGGACGCCAGCTTCTTGTTCGAGACGCCGGAGATCGCAGAGCTGTTGGCCGGTACTCCTGAAGGGACGGTCGTACCCCTCATGCTGACCGGCACAATGGTGGACGATCGCACCTTTGCCGGTGTTGATCTCGTCTTGATCAACGAAGGCGGGCCGGCCGGAGGCGCGGACAATACGCTAGACTATACCGTTTTTACACCCTTGGTGCGGAACTCTGGTCAGTAACGTTGCAAGGGTTTTCTGTCGCAACTCGTTGCACCATCGATCAAAACGGTACGAGGAGGACTGGTCCGTGACCAGTCCTCCTCGCTTTTCTCCCCTCTCGAGTCCGCCTGGAATGGGCCTATTCCAGGCGGACTGTCGTTTGGACCGTCATTGATCAAAATAATAGGGCACTTAGGTTGACGCTGGTCAGGGCCATGGTACAATGACGTGCCAAAAGTTCCTGTCTATGCGCGGCACAATTTCCCTTGCTTCAGCGTTTATCCTTGTGCATGCAGCGATAGGTTATTGCGACGGATAATTCGTAAGCTTTGCTGCGTCGATCCGCTTGCTCTTGCACGATAGTTGATGCATAGAGAGAAGCTCTGCAAACATGTGCAACATTCTGCACCTGGAGTGATACCGAAGGAAGTACTATGTTTCGAAAACTGTATTACGCCGTTGCCGGCGATCCCAATGAGAAGGAACTGGACAAGCTGCGCCCCATGATCGATCAGATCAACGCGCTCGAGCCCGAGTTTGAGGCCAAGAGCAATGACGATCTGCGCGCGCTGACGGCCGAATTTCAAGTCCGCATTCATGCCGCCACCGACGACTTGCGCGCGGCGCTGCAGGCGGCCGAAGAAGAATTCCTGGCTGTGCTCGGCACAGACGAGCAGCGCTTTGCCCGCATCGAGGTTGAACGCCTCAAGAAGGAGCTGCTCAAGGCCGAAGAGGCCGAGCTAAACGCTATCCTGCCCGAGGCGTTTGCCGCGGTGCGCGAGGCATCCAAACGCACCATCGGCCTGCGCCACTATGACGTGCAGCTGCTGGGCGGCATGGTGCTCCATACCGGGCGCATCGCCGAGATGAAGACGGGTGAAGGCAAGACGCTGGTCGCCACGCTGCCCCTCTACCTCAATGCGCTATCTGGGCGCGGCGTGCACCTGGTGACGCCCAACGACTATCTCTCCAAGGTCGGCCTGCAGCTCATGGGGCCCATCTATCGCCTCCTGGGGCTGAGTGCATCCGTCATCCAGAATAGCGCCCAAGGTCCTGACAAGGGCAGCTATATCTACGACCCCGATTTCCCGGCAGCCGATGATCGCGTTCAGGCCCTGCGTCCCATCACCCGGGCTGAGGCTTACCGCACCGATATCACCTACGGCACCAACAACGAATTCGGCTTCGATTACCTGCGCGACAACATGGTGCGTTCGCCGGACCGCTTGAGCCAGCGTGAGCTACACTACGCGATTATCGACGAGGTCGACAACATTCTCATCGATGAAGCGCGCACGCCGCTCATCATCTCGGGCGAGGCACGGGAAAGCTCCAACTATTACCTCCAATTTGCCAACCTGGTCAAGACGTTGCGCCTGGACACCCATTATGTGGTCAACGAAAAGGAGCGGGTCGCCACGTTGACGGAGGAAGGCGTCGAGTACATCGAGAATCGTCTTGGCTTTGAGAACCTCTACAGCCCCGAGCACTTCGAACTGATTCCGTACCTGGACAATGCGCTGCGCGCCCATGCGCTCTTTACGCGCGACAAGGACTACATCGTCCGCAACAACGACGTCATCATCGTCGACGAATTCACCGGTCGTCTCATGGAAGGGCGGCGCTATAGCGAGGGTCTGCACCAGGCCATCGAAGCCAAGGAAGGCGTCAAGGTCCAGAAGGAATCGATGACGCTGGCGACGATTACCTTCCAGAATTTTTTCCGCATGTATGACAAGATCGCCGGCATGACCGGTACGGCCAAGACCGAGGAGGAAGAGTTCCAGGCGATCTACAATCTGGACGTTCTCATCGTGCCGACGTACAAACCGGTCATCCGCGACGACCAGCCCGACATGGTCTATCGCACCGAGGAGGCCAAGTACAAGGCGCTGCTGGACGACCTGCAGGCGGCCCACGAACGGGGCCAGCCAATCCTGTTGGGTACGGTGGCGATCGAAACGAGCGAGCGGCTCAGCAAGATGCTCACGCGCCGCGGCATTCATCACGAAGTGCTCAATGCCAAGAACCACGAGCGCGAGGCGAGCATCATTGCCCAGGCCGGTCGGCCTGGTTCGGTAACAATCGCCACCAACATGGCCGGTCGTGGCGTCGATATTTTGCTTGGCGGCAACCCCGAAGGCATGGCGCGCGATCAGCTGCGCAGAGCCGACGTCGATCTAACTGAAATCAATCAGCGTTCCTGGACCCATGCCGTAGAAATGCTCAAGCACGGTGAGGATCCCACGACGCAGTATCCCGACACGTGGGCGGAGATCCTGCGCGATAACTTTGTGCTGACTGAAAACGACAAAGACTTCGTCCAGGAGTTGGGCGGACTCTATGTGATCGGCACCGAGCGCCACGAAGCGCGGCGCATCGACAACCAGTTGCGTGGTCGCTCAGGTCGTTTGGGTGACCAGGGCGCCAGCCGCTTCTACCTTAGCCTGGAAGATGATCTCATGCGGCGTTTTGGCGGCGAGCGCATCGCCGGCATTATGAGTCGATTGGGCGTGGAAGATGACCTGCCCATCGAGGCAGGGGTGGTCAGCAAGTCGATTGAGAACTCCCAGACCAAGGTCGAGGGCTATAACTTCGACATCCGCAAGCACGTTCTGAAGTATGACGAGGTGGTCAACGAGCAGCGCAACCGCATCTACGAGCAGCGCCGCCGCATCCTCTTTGAACCGTCGCTCAAGACCTCCATTGAGGACATGATTGAGCAGGAAGTGGGCAGTATCGTCGCCGGCTTTACGGCTTCGGATTATGATGACGAATGGCGCCTGGACGAGCTGGTGCAAGCGCTCGGTGGCGTCTTCCCCTTGCCGGAGGGCTTTTCCGAGGCCCAGTGGGAGAACCTCAATAGCGATGAGATTGAAGAGCAGGCCATTCAGATGGCGCTGCACGCCTACGCCGCCAAGGAAGAAGAGATTGGCGATGAGGACATGCGTCGGGCCGAAAAGCAGATCATGCTCTGGGCGGTGGACAACCGCTGGGTGCGCCATCTGACCGATCTGGACAGACTGCGCGAGGGCATTGGACTCCAGGGCATTGGCGGCGTTGATCCCGTGGTCGCCTACAAGCGTGAAGCGTTTGCCATGTATGGTGAACTCATGGACGCGATTCGCAGCGATATCGTCAAATCAGTCTATGCCATCCAGATACGGCAGCCGGAACTGACATCGCCCATTGCCAAAAACATCCGTACGCATCGCGGCGATCAAGGCGGCGGCAACGGCAAGGCGCAGGAGACCGTACGCAAGTCCGGTCCGGACCTGGGACGCAACGATCCGTGTTGGTGCGGGAGCGGCAAGAAGTACAAGCACTGCCACATGAAGAGCGATCTGAAAGAAGGCAGCAGTCAGAAGATGACCGCCTAACTGCAGCAGACGCGGTGAATGCATCTGTTAGAAACAAAGAGGTCGGCCACGCTTGTATGGCCGACCTCTTTATCATTTTGTCGCTCTGTCCAGAAAACGTATTCCCAGACTACATTCGTGACCCGTCAATGCAGGCGGCTGCGATGCACCAGATAGACGCCGGCCAGCAACGCGACCCCGCCGACAACGTGCCATGTCGTCGGGAATCTCGCCCAAGAGCGGAATCGCCAGCACGGCCGTGAGGGCCGGCTGGCCGAGCAGCGTGGGCGAAACGATGGAGGCGGGCAGGCCGCCCAGCGAATAGCTCACGAGCAATTGGCCAAAGACCTGTGAAATCAGGCCCAATCCCAGAAACGCCGCCCAGGTCTGCATGGAGTACCCCGTCAGCGGATCGCCGCGCAGGAGCGCCACGACCAAGAGCAACAGCATCGCGCTTACGCAGGCAAGCCAGAACGCGGCCAGGGCCGGCAGTTGCTCGCGACTGCGCTGCATGACGAGCATGTAGCCGGCGTAGAAGATACCGGCGATCAGCCCGAACATTGTCCCCAACCCCACGCTGCCGCTGATGTCGGCCCCAAGAATGAAGGCCGCACCAGCCATGGCAAGCCCCAGCCCAAGCCAGAAGAGGCGCCCCAATTGCTCCTTGAAAAAGATCATCGCGCCCAGTCCGACCCAAATCGGGGCCGTATTGGCCATAAGCGTGGGGGTGGCCGCGCCCGAAATGAGAATACCCGTGTTCCAGAAGACCAAATCGCCACCAAAAAAGAGACCGGCCGCCAGCGCGATCATCGCCTCCCGGCGCGGCAGTCGGCCCGTGCGATAGACGTAGCGCATGAACGGAAAGGCCAGGATAATCACCGCGATCAGCATGCGATAGAAGCCCGTCACCGCGCCGGGCGCGTTGGCCCAGCGTACAAAGATCGCCGAAAAGCTAATGCTGACAATGCCGGCGCCCAGGGCCAGATAGGCGCGCCAGAGTGTTTCCGCAGCAAGCGGTGACCCTGGCGCCGCTTGAGTTGTTGAAGTCATGCAGCAATTCCTTCTCTAGCACTACAGTTGTGGATACGGGTAGCTGCTTGACGTCGCTGGTAATGAAAGCGCATGGCGATAGGTTGATGGCGACGTCGCCAAAATGACCAATGTGACCAGTGCGCTGCCGATTGCCTGACCAACAGCACAAGATTCCAGAGGAGATGGCGGATTTCGGGAACGCTCAATCAGACGCTGCCAGCCTTCTTGGGGGAGCATCTTCAAAACCTGACTCACGCGATGTTGATGCCAGCCGATCCAGACGTATTCCTTGCCTGATACCGCTAATACATAGGCACGCTCTTGCTCTTCGAGCCATATGCGTAGGCCACGGTCGTCGCCATAGACACTGTCGCCTGTGATCTCCGTCCCGCTGTGCCGCGGTACTGCCGGGCAACACCGGCCGAGGACTTACCCTTTTCAGAAAGCCTGTCTCGTCAATGACGACAACTGCCTCAGGCGTGCCGAGATGGTCCACGACATATCGCTGTAGCTCATCTCGAGCTCTGTCTTCATCCCAGCGAGCCCGGCCCAGCAAGTGCTGGTATCGATATGGGGTGGCTGCCCCCGCCATCTCTGCCAGTTGCCAGCTGTTCTTGCGCTCTGCAGGACTCAGGAGCCCATATAGATAGGCCATGGCATGCTCACGAGGCTCCGTCCGTGAGAAGCAGGGACCCAACCGTTGACTGACATCGGCGAAGTTGTCGGCCCAACTCGATACCTGCTCATATGTGACTAATTCTGTTCTATTTGGGATGTGTCCTCCTTCTCAAAAGGATACACCATCTACAACTGTCGTGGTAGTACAACAACGTTATATTCGACGAACTGAGAGCGGCTGTGGCAAAAAAGCCACATGGATACAGAGCAAAACGGAACGGAAATCGAATCGCCGAAGCAGTTTGCTATGAAATCGGCATGCGACCAAAATTTTCCAGAGGTAGCGTCCTGATTATTGACGAAAGCGCTGATGCGAAGTCGGGTGACACGAGTGCCGGGGTTGGTCGCCAGCACAATGGTCGAATGGGTAAAGTAGGCAAAATGAATGACAGAACGGGCTGCCCGCTACCCTTCGCAAATGAGAATCAGGGTCTACCGCATCCCCATTCCGAGGATGCGGTAGACCCTGATTTGAGTCATATAGCTTGCAAATTGACGAAATAAATGGAATGCAGTGACGCCATTGCCGCCGAGTGTCACGATGGCAAGGTTAGCGTCGTCCGGCAACCGACCTGTTCATGCTCCATACCGCAGCTGAAAAAGCGAGCGCTTTGGGGCGAATGCTATGGTCGGGCAGTCACAGTGAAATACTCATTGAAGAAGCGATCTGCATCTACCTGCGCCGCGACTTCATGCGGGCCTATATCATCTTCCGCGAAATAGGTCATGCCTGCCAAACGTGTGCTGGCCAATTCGACCTCAACCGTACCTCGTTGATAGGTGCAGGCCTGGTCGTCAAAGATTGAAACAGCTGCCAGCGGATCGTGGAAGGTCACTTCGGGGCGCGCCTCGAACCAGACCGATGCCATGTCCAGCACCGGCCGAAGCAGCGGCGCCTGAAATCTTTCGGTGACTTCTGAAGCACTCATTTGCACCTGCATGGTGACATCCAGCCCCACAGAGCGGTGAATGGGTGGTTGCGCGTTGTAGACGATCGCAGCGGCATGGGGGTCGTTCAGCGCGTTCCACTCGTTGCGGAGTCCGGGAAAGGGCCCGTCAGGCAAGAAGGCGCCGATCATCATATAAAAGGACTTGAGCAGCTGCGGGATTTCCGGGTCAAGCGTAAAAAGCAATGCAATGTTGGTCATTGGACCGATAGCAAGCAGCGTGATCTCGCCCGGATGCGTACGGATGGTATCGCGAAGGAAACCGACGGCCCGCCCTGCCGGAAATTCTGTTTCGTGAGGCCATTGCGCCAAGGCCGTCGCCTGCGGCGCCAGCGGTTGGCGGGGCGGGATGAGCAGCGGATTCGGCGCACCGGGAAAGATCGGAACCTCATGGCCTGCGGCCTTACAGACCGCGCTTGCCAGCATGGCCCGCTTCTCTGGTTCGCCGCTGACCGTGGTGATGCCCAGCAAGTCGCACTCCGGCTTTGCCAGCAGGTAGGCCAGGCAAATCGCGTCATCAATATCACTGCCAATGTCGGTATCCAGCAGAAGTTTCATGGAAGTCGTCCTTATCGTGACAAATGGATGCTCTTATTTGATGCCGGTGGAGGCAATTGACCCCTGCAGATCATGAAGCACGGCGAGGTCTCCAGTTTGAAGTGTCGTAGATTTGCGCAAAAGGTCTGAGCGGGGAAGAAAACAGTTCCAGACGGCAAAGAGCACGGCGACTAATGAAAAGGCTCAACCGTTATGTGTAGCGAAGTTTTGCGTAGGAGAAGAATACAGATGTAAGTGGATCGGACAGGATTCGAACCTGTAACCAAGCAGTTATGAGCCGCCTGCTCTGCCATTGAGCTACCGATCCGGGGAAGAAGGAAAAGAGAGCGGGTAGCGGGAATCGAACCCGCATGACTAGCTTGGAAGGCTAGGGCTTTGCCATTAAGCTATACCCGCAATGGCAGTGCGGAATGGGGAACGCGGAGTGCAGAATGGTTATTAAGCATCTGTAGAAGCCATTAACCGTTCCCCATTCCGGGCTCCGCGTTCCGCACTTCCTTGTCGGGGAGATAGGATTTGAACCTACGACCCCAGCGTCCCAAACGCTGTGCGCTGCCGGACTGCGCTACTCCCCGTAACTCAACCATTGTACTGAAAAGCGACGTCCGGGTCAAAATCGGGCGGCGCTGTCAATCTACCCACTGGATGCTCTGGTCAAGCCAGTTGCCGGCGCCACCGGGCAGGGGTGCCAGCTCCACTGCCTCGCCGCCGCTGATTGGCACGCCCCAAATCTGCCAAACGCCGCTCCGGTCGCTCAAGAACGCCACCCACTGGCCATCCGGGCTCACCGCGGCCACACCGTCATTCGCTCCACTGTCGGTGAGGCGCAAGACGTCGCCGCTCTCTGTGTCAACGCGGTAGACGTCGTAGTTGCCATGCCGGCCGTTGCTGGTGAAGACGACGTAGCGACCATCAGGGCTCCAGGCGGGCATTGTGTCTTCAGGCACGCTGGTGAGCGAGGAGCGACCGGAGCCGGCACCGGTCATGGTCCAGAGACCGCAGCGATTGCCGGTTTCGTCACAACCACGAAAGACAATCGTGTCGGCGCTGGGGTGCCAGGCGGGATTTTCTCCAAAATTGATGTTGTTTGCCTCACCGTCTATGTCGGCCCAGGCCACGTAGATGCGCCAGCGACGATCGCCTTCGCGGTTGCTGCCAAAGGCGAAGCGGTTGCCCTCTGGATTCCAGCTGGGCCGATTGTCTTCGGCAAAGCGCGTGAAGCGCAGGTTGAGCCCCGTTGCCGGATCAAATGAACTGATCCCAGCCATGTCTTCACGGGTATTGTAGTAGACAAGACGCTCACCATCGGCGCGCAGTGCTGGTTGTTTGCCATCTTCGACGACCAACTGGGTGCGTGCGTTACCGGCGACGTTGACGCTATAGATGCGACTGCGACCGTCGTCCGGGCTGACGCTGGCGAAGAGGATGCGGCCACGACTGGGCGCGCCGGCTGCAGCCGGCGCTTCGACGACTTCAGGCGTAGGGGTTAGCTCTGGGGTCGGCGTTTCGTCCGCGGTGGCGACGGCGGCGCCGGCGTCGGCTGTCAATTCGGGCGTTTGCGTTGGTCGATTGACCTCAGCAGCTGCGGCCGGCGTACGGGTTGGCGTCCGCGTGCCGGTGCGCGGCGTGGCAGCCGGCGTGGCGGTGTTGCGCCGTGTAGGCGCTGCCGCCACTTCGCTCAAGTCATCGCAGCGGTTGCGAGCCCGGTCCCGCTTGGAAAGCAATCCTGGCGTCACGTCGATGTCGATAGCGGCAATGTATTGCTCCAGCGCATTGCACCACTGTTGATCCCCGAAAAAATCATCGCCCAGCTCGACGCGCGCCGCCTGCAGCCGTTCTTCTACGTCACGGTAGTCGGGATTCGTCGCGTACAGCTCTTCCAAAAGGAGTACGGCCTCTTCCCAGTCGGCGCCAAAGTAGGTGAGCACATCGAGATACGTGGCTGCGGTGCTGCGCGCCGTGCGCAACTGGACCGCATTGGGCCGCAGTTCCAGCGCGGCGTCGACCAGGGCCAGGGCCTCCTCAAGATTGCCGGCCTGATCCTTTTCCGCACCCAAATTGACGTAGGAGGTGAAGAGCATGTTGGAGACAGCTTCCGTCTCGAAGGCAGGATTTTGCTTCTGGATGGATTCGAGCAGGGTTGCGGCCGTTTCCCATTCTGCGCCGGCATAGGCGCGCTCAGCCTCCGCAAAGTCCTGTTCCAGCGCGTTCAGGGTAGGGACGGGAGTGGCGAGGGGGCTATCAGTCGGCGCCGGCGCGGGCGTAGGCGCTGTACTCGCTGTTCCTGCGGTGGATACTTCGTCACTTTCTGCTGAGGGTTGCAGAACGGTTTCCGACTGGGCCAGCGCCAATAGGCTTTCGATGCCCTCCACCGCACCCACATTGCCCGGATCGAGCAGCATCACCTGTTGGTATTCGGCCAGGGCTGCTTCCAGGTTGCCTTCCGAACGCAGGTCGACCGCCCGCTGCAGGTGGATGCCCACCTGCTGGCGCGCCTGAATCTCGATTTGTCGCTGTCCGGCCCGCACGCCCAACACAACGGCCAAGATCAGAATGGCAGCTGCCAAAATCGTGGCGGTGCCGATGATCCAGAGGGCCCAGTCGGGAAAGCGTGCGTCGCGTGAGTTGCTCATGGGAGAACTTTAGTCGATCTTGGAAAAATGCGCACGTTTGTCAATTACAGATTTTGGATTGCGGATTGTCGATTGATGTGCTGCGATCATTGATGCAAACTCCGCAATCGACTCCTTCTATGTTAGGATGGCATGAGTTATCTCATGCTTAGAAAATGCACATAGGACCCCATGGCACTACTGACCCTTTCTAATCTTTCCCGCGCCTATGGCGATGTGGATATTTTTGTCGGCCTCGGCGCCTCGATTTCCCAAGAGGCGAAGATCGGTCTGGTCGGTCCCAACGGGATCGGCAAGACGACGCTCTTGCGCATTTTGGCTGGGCTCGACGAGCCAACGTCTGGCCATGTCAGCAAGGCGTCGGGCACCCGCATCGGTTATCTGCGCCAGGAGGCCATGGAGGCCTTTGCCGGACGCGAAAACACGGTGCACGGCGAAATGCTCACCGTTTTTGCGGGCATCCAGGCGCAGGAAGCCGCCCTGCGCGAGATTGAACATCGTATGGCCGAGGGCGATTCGTCAGAGGCGCTGCTCGCCGAGTATGCCGCTATGCAGGAGGCCTTTGAGCGGGCCGGCGGCTATGACTATGAGGTGCGCATCAAGCAGGTGCTGCAGGGGTTGGGCTTCCGCGAGGAACACTGGCGCACGCCCCTCAGTCAGTTAAGCGGCGGCCAGAAGACCCGCGCCCTGCTCGCCCGGCTCCTGTTGGAACGGCCCGATCTGCTCATTCTCGATGAGCCGACCAATCATCTCGATGTGGAAGCGATTGAGTGGTTGGAAAATCTGCTGCGTACGTGGGATGGCGCGCTGTTGATCGTCAGCCATGATCGCTACTTCCTCGACAAGGTGGTCAACCGCATCTGGGAGATGAGCCGCACGGGCATGGAGGAGTATCGCGGCAACTACAGCGCCTATGTCCAGCAGCGGCAGGAACGTTGGGCCCGGCGCGAAGCCGAGTTCGATGCCGTGCGCGAGAAGTTCCTCAAGGAACTCGACTACGTCAAGCGCAACATTGCCCGTGACAGCACGACCAACATGGCCAAAGGCCGCCTCAAACGTCTAATTCGCGAGGTGAAGGTGGTGCAGGCCGGCGGCCTGCAGGCGCTGAACACCAAGACCTGGAGCCGCGTGATGGACGAGATCGACATTTCATCGACGCGCTGGAATGTGGCCGATGTAGAAGGCGCAATCAAGGGGTTGCACAGCCCGATCGTGCGGCCGCCCGAGCTCAACATGCGCCTGAAGACCGAGCTGCGTAGCGGTGCGATCGTGTTGCGTACGTCGGAACTGGAAGTCGGCTACCCCGGCGCACCGCTCTTTCAGGACCGATGCGCTGGAGCTGCACCGCGGCGAGGTCGCGGCGTTGATTGGCTCTAATGGTACAGGCAAAACAACTTTTCTGCGGATGCTCATGGAGCAGATCGAGCCGCTCGCCGGTAAAATTCAGTTCGGCGCCAGCCTCAAGGTCGGCTATTTTGCCCAGGCACACGAAAAGCTAAATCCGGAAAACAGCGTGCTGGACGAGCTAATCAGCCATAAGTTCATGCTGATGGGGCCTGCGCGTAGCCATCTCGCCCAGTATCTCTTTCGAGGTGAGGATGTCTACAAGCCCGTCGGCTCACTGAGCGGCGGTGAGCGCGCCCGGCTGGCGTTGGCCATTCTTGCCCTGGAAGGGGCAAATCTCCTGCTGCTGGATGAGCCGACCAATCATCTGGATATTCCAGCTCAGGAGATCTTGCAGGAGGTGCTGGAGCACTTCCCTGGTACGATCCTGCTGGTCTCCCACGACCGCTATCTGATCGATGGCCTGGCTTCCCAGATTTGGTCATTGCAGGAGGGCAGGCTGCAGGTCTATGAAGGAACCTATGCCGGCTATATCGCCGCGCGTGATCGGGCGCGGGAGGCCCAGCGGATTTCTGGCGCTAGCGAGCGCGGCGACAGCCGCGAAGATCGCCGGACGGAGCGTGCACGGCAAAATGCGGAACGCAAGCGACAGAAGGCCGTCGCCCAGGCCGAGGAAGAGGTCCATCGTCTGGAAGAAGCGCTCGCCCGCATCGAGCACGAGCTTGCCGACGCCAGCCAAGCCCAGGATCTGGCCAAAATTCAGCGGCTCTCGACCCAATACGAGTCGACCCAACGGGCATTGGAGCAGCGTATGGAAGCCTGGGCCGAGCTGGCTGAGGAGGTCGTCTGACCATGGCGGATTCCACCCGCACCCCGGCCCAGGCGCAGCGTGATGAGGCTGCAGGCTTTGAGATCGGTCCGGACTTTCAACCCTTTGCCCAGAAAAACGACATCTTTTCCCGCTCGTTTTGGGATCCGACCATTCATTCGCCCAAGAGTGACCGCTTTTACGCCACCTATCGGACGGCGCTCAGGAACTGGAAGACGGCCGACGGCTTTACGCAGAAGGATTACGCCCTGCGCAACGCAGCCTGGCACGTCACCGATATCTTTGCCGAATTGAAGGAAGATGAGAACCGGCGCGAGGGCTACCTTGACGAGTTTACCGTCTTGCGCGACGGACCGGCGGAGCGCGTCCCCGTGGAGTCGCCGGCGGCCATGAGCGCCGAGATCAAGCGTGTCGGCAAGGTGATTGGGGCTGACCTGATCGGCGTGACCGCATTTGACGAACGCTGGCTTTACACCACGAAGTATAGCCGTCTTCAAGATGGTCAGAAGCCCCAGGAACTGCCGGACGGACTCACGAATGCCATCGTCATCGCCCAGTCCATGGACCGCGAGCTGATCGAAACGGTGCCTTCAGCCCTGAGCGGCGCGGCCACGGGGCTGGGCTATTCACTTGACACCCTCGTCTTGCTGACGCTGACCCAGTATATCCGCAATCTGGGTTACCAGGCCGTGGCCAGCATGAACGACACCGCGCTGGCCATTCCGTTGGCGATTCAAGCCGGGCTGGGCGAATATGGTCGCCACGGCCTGCTCATCACCAAAGAGTTTGGCCCTCGCGTGCGGCTGGGAAAGATTTTCACCGATTTGCCGTTAGCGCACGATGCGCCCATTCGCTTTGGCGTGCGTGAGTTCTGCGAAACGTGCCGCAAGTGTACCGACGCTTGCCCCGTCAAGGCAATTGCCGCCGGTGCGCCCAGCCGCGAAATTCACAACGTCTCGAACCTGGTCGGTGTGCGCAAATGGACGACCGACGCCGAGAAATGCTTTGGCTTCTGGGTCAACCAGAATAGCGACTGCTCCATCTGCATCCGCGTCTGTCCCTACAACAAAGACTTCAGTCACTGGCTTCATCGCCTGGGCCGGGAGTTGGCCGCCACGCCGCTGCGCGGGCTCATGTTGCGGCTGGACGGCTGGTTGGGTTATGGCAAACGCAAGGCGCCCAAAGCGTGGTGGAACGACGCGTAAGCAGATGACCTCAAGACTCCCACACGTAGGTGAAGGACCGTTCCTCGCATCACGTCACTGACCGCCGCGCGAGCGGATGATCTGTCCGGTGATCCAACCTGCTTCCTCGGAAGCCAGGAACGCAATCAGCCGTGCGGCGTCCGCAGGCGTGCCGACCCGTCCGCTGGGCGCGTTTTGCAGAAACTGGGCGCGCAGCGCGTCGTCGATCCAGCCCGTGTCGGTGATGCCGGGGTCGACCGCGTTGACCGTGATGCCGCGAGCTGCTACCTCAGCGCTCAGGCTGAGCGTGAAGGCGTCGACCGCGCCCTTGGTGGCCACATAGGCCAGCTCGCCCGGCATCGGGCCGAGTCCCTGCCCGGAGGTGAGGTTGATGATGCGGCCGCTCGTCCTCTTGTCAAAGCGGCGTACGAACTCGGCGCAGAGCAACATCATGCCCCGCACGTTGACTTCATAGTGGCGGTCAATGGTCTCGGCCAGCAGGGCGTCGATGCCGTCACGGGTTGAGTAGGCGGCATTGTTGACAAGGATATCAACCGGGCCCAGCGCCGCTTCAGCGGCGGCGAAGAGCGCGGCCGGCGCTGAAGGATCGCTGAGATCAACGTCAATCCCCTCCGCCCGCCCGCCGTCGGCGCGCAGCATCTGCAGAAGCTGATCCGGCTCATTGGCCTGCGCCGACCACGGCATGGCCGCGTCATAGGCGTGATGGTAGGTGATGAAAACCGCCGCACCGGCAGCGGAAAGCGCATGCGCAATGGCAGCGCCAATGCCGGCAAGGCGACCGACACCGGTAATCAGGGCTGTCTTGTTGTGTAGTTCGTTCATGGTAGAATACCCTAGTTGTCGAGCGGGCATCTGAACCGCTCGCTTGCGTTCCCTCCACTATTATTGCGTGCACCATCACTTGTCAAGGAGAACTTCCATGAAATTCAATCGTTCATTGGCCATGCTCGGCGCACTGCTGGCTGTGCTTACCCTGCTGGCGGCCGGCTGTGCCGCGCCCGTTGCCCCAACTAGCGATGCCCCGGCCGCTGAAGCGACCGCAGCGCCGACCGAAGAAGCTGCGGAAGAGGCCGCCAGCGAGGAAATGGCTGCCGATACGGTCCTCCCGCCCCTCGATCCGGCCGAAGAGGTGCGCGTGGCCTACGTGCCGATCATGAAGTTTGCCCCACTCTACGTGGCCGCGGAGCGCGGGCTCTTTGAGAAGTATGGCCTGGACGTCGATATCAACTCGGTCAAGTCCGGCACCGAAGCCATCGCCTTCTTGAGCGAAGGTCAGGTGGACGTCGGCGGTATTGCCATCGTCACGTCGCTCTGGAACGGCTGGGATCAGGGACTTGATTTGCGCGTCTTTGCCCCAGGTGGGCTGGAACCCTTCGAAAACAGCCCCACCAAGCTGATCGTGCGCAAAGAACTGGCCGATGACGGCTCTGTGACCGAGGTGGCCGATCTGGCCGGCATGACCATCGGTGTGGCGGGCGGTCCGGGCAGCGGCGGCGAGTATCTGCTGGCCAAGGCGCTGGAGCGGGGTGACCTGAGCATCTTTGACGCCAACATCGTGCAGATCGGCAACGCCGACATGCCGCTGGCCTTTGAGAACGGCTCCATCGACGCCGGCATTCTGGGCTCGCCCTATGCCGATCAGGTGATGGAAGCGGGCTTTGGCGTGCCCCTGGCCGAAGATCTGACGCCGGGCCTGATGACCGTGGCCTTTGTCGGCTCGGGCGACTTCATCACCGAGCGCCCGGAAGCGGCGCAACGTTTCACGTTGGCGCTCATGGAAGCGGCCCGTCTCATGCAGGGTGACGACTATCTGGCCGACGAGAACGTGGCCGCGTACCTGGCCTACGTCAACTCGACCGAGGAAGCCCTGCGCGCCGGCACGCCCGTCGTCTACGATCCCAACCAGGTGATCCCGGTCGACGGTCTGGCCGATGTAGAAGAGACCCATCGCGAAAATGGGCGCACCGAGTACGAGACGCCCATCGACCTGAGCAACGTCGTCGATACCTCCTTCACCGAGCAGGCGCTGGAACTGCTTGGCGAAGTACAGCGCCGAATAGAACGGAAAGATAGAACGCTGATTGGGCGGATCTAGCGGATTCTCACTGATCTTCTCGCAGCTGGAGCAGCCTTGATCTGCCCAATCAGCTTGGTCAGCGTTCTATCCACGCTATGAATCCCAAGATTATCGCGCGCAACGTCTACAAGCGCTATCCGTCCGCGCATGGCGACGACGTGACCGCCATCGAAGACTTCAGCCTGACGGTCGCCGAGGGCGAATTTGTCTGCATCGTCGGACCGTCGGGCTGCGGTAAGTCGACCTTTCTGCGCATCCTGGCCGGTCTGGATACCGCCAGCGCGGGCGAAGTGCGCATCATCCCGGGCGAAGACCCCAGCAAGCCGCTCAACAATGTCGTTTTTCAGGAATACGCCATTTTTCCCTGGAAGACCGTGATCGACAACGTGGCCTTTGGCCTGGAGATGCGCGGCATCGGCCAGGACGAGCGCTATGCCATCGCCCAGGAGTGGATCGACCGGGTGGGATTGCGCAAGTTTACGAACTACTACCCTCATCAGATTTCCGGCGGCATGAAGCAGCGCGTCAGCATCGCCCGGGCGCTGGCCAACGACCCCGAGGTGCTGCTCATGGACGAGCCCCTGGGCGCGCTGGACGCCCAGACGCGCAAGGTCTTGCAGGAAGAGCTCATGCGCATCTGGGAGGAGAACCGCAAGACCGTCGTCTACATTACCCACAGCATCGATGAAGCGGTGCTCCTGGGCGATCGCGTCGTGCTCATGACCGCGCATCCGGGCACAAAGAAGTCGACGTTTGATATCGACATTCCCCGCCCGCGCAGCGTGAAATCGACAAGCCTGCCGGAATTCACCGAGCTGACCCTGCAGATTTGGGATCAGCTTGAGGTAGAGGTGATGCGCACCATGGCGGAGCAAATGGAAGATCGGCCACGACACTGGCCGAAGAGTAACTCATGAACCGGAACATCTCTGATCACCGCCGCCGCCTTTTTGGGCTGGAACGCCTTGCTGCTGCTCGGCGGCCTCTGGGATGCGCTCTGGTGGCTGGCGCTCTTGGTGAACTTCGTGCTGATTGTGATGCTGGCCGAGCAGGTCGGGCAGGTCGTGCCCCTCCGCTACCGGCGCTCCTATGAGATCGACGCTGGCCGTAGGCTTTCCCGTGCTGCTCCTGCTGACGTGGGAGCTGATCGTGCGCGCGGAGATCCTGAACCCACGCTGGTTTCCACCGCCCACGCGCATCGCCGCCGCGCTCTGGGACCTGACCATCAACTACGACGAGTTCAACAAGACCAGCCTCTTTGGCCGCCCCTGGCTCTTTCCCCAGACGCTGGCCGAGGAAGGGTGGGAAGAAGCGCTGACGCTCTTCACCGAGAGCCACGTGCTGACCACGCTCTGGCGCGTCTTTGCGGGCTTTCTCATCGGCGCGATGCCGGGCATTTTCGTCGGCATGATCATGGGCATGAACAAGACCGTGCGCACCATGCTGGACGGCACCATGTCGGCCATCTACGTGTTGCCCAAGATCGCCATCTTTCCCATCATGATGCTGATCTTTGCCAACCCGTTTGGCGAGGGACCCAAGATCGCGGTGGTGGCGATTTCGGCCTTTTTTCTGGTGGCGATCAATACCATGGCCGGCGTGCGCGACATCGATCCCGTCTACATCCAGGCGGGCCGCAACTATGGGGCCAATCGTCTTCAGCTCTTCCGCCACGTCATTCTGCCCGGCGCGCTGCCGGTCATCTTTGCCGGGCTGCGGCTGGCGCTGGGCACCGCGTTGATCGTCATTGTCGCCATCGAATTTGTGCGTGCGCGCAAGGGCGTGGGCTACGTGACCTTCTACTATTGGGAAGTGCTGGTCACCGAAAAGATGTACGCCGGCCTCTTCGTGGTCATGGGGCTGGGCGTGCTGCTCACCTTTGGCCTGCAATGGCTGGAGCGACGCATCATGCCCTGGCAGCGTTAACGTCAGGATCACGGAGGGTGGGATTATTGGATGACGCAGATGGCAAGGCCAGCTCAGCTCAGGCCCAGCATCCGTGTTATCTGTTCATCAACCCATCGGCAAGCGACGGGCAGACTTCGTCGACGAGGACAAAGTCCTGGTCGAGTTGAAGGCGATCACAGAGTTTAGCCACGCCCACTGGGCGCAAGTGCTCAACTATCTGCGGGCTTATCATCTGGAAGTCGGATTGTTGCTGAATTTTGGTACGAAGAGCATGATGTTCAGCGGTTCGTGCTGTGAGACATTGTCAGGATCGCGGATTCGCACGGATTACCGGATGACGCGGATGGCAACGGATCGATGTTGATACGCGTGCATCCGCCGCACCCGCGTATTGTTCGCGGGTCGGACCCTCTCGTTAGACCTTCAGTTCGAGCATCCCCTCCATACCAAAGGCGCCATAGAGCGCTTGATGAATCTGCTCCAGCTGGTCGTTATAGCCGCCGATCGGATCTCCCATGCCCATCTTGTCGACGACGTGCGGAACGGTCGCTGACTGCCGGGTGTGTTGATCAGATTGACGATTACATCGGCGACATCCTGCAGGTTCTGGTCCGGGTTCGACGCGTGCGCCCTCAAAGCTTGTGGCCATCGCCATGGGGGCATGGGCAAGATCGCCATAGCTGGCGTCACGCGCCGTGTCGCTCGGCCGCAGGAGATTTTCCATGAAGAAAGTCGGATATCCGCCGGGTTCAACAACGACGGAGTCGACGCCGAAGCCGAAAGCTCAACGCGATAGTTCTCCGCCGTGGCCTTCAACGCCCATTTCGATGCGTAATTACGACTGTGCGATCTCTTCGGCGGTTCGACTCGCGGGCCGGACGACCCCTGTATTGGGGAGTTTTATCCCGGCATTGACACTGGCTACTCAACGTTGCCGAGCGGATCCCCGGAGGGGAGAGTCTCGGCGCTTGTGGCGGGCGGGGCAACGTCAAACTTGTAGTATTTCAGATACACCTCCAGGGTAGTTGAGAAGAGGATCATGATCAGTGGCCCGTAGACAACGCCCATGAAGCCAAAGAGCGCGATGCCGCTAAACACGCTGAGGAAGACAAAGGCCCGATTCAGGTAGGCATCCTTGGATACGAGTAGGGGGCGGATCTGATTGTCCAGGGCAGCAATGAAGGTCAGACTCCCGAAAACGAGCAAGATCCCCTCAAACGTGTTGCCGATAAGCAAGTGGACTAGTCCGACGGGGACGCCAACCAAGGCCGCGCCATAGGGCAGTATGGCCAGAATTATGGCGAGCGCAGTCAAGGGTAGTGCGTGGGGCGTATCCGTCATCGCCATGAGCAAACCCAGAACCAGCCCCTCTACGACGGCGGCAATGAGGATGCTTTTGAGCATGGCCTTGATCATAATGGCCATGCGACTCAGGAAGAGTTGATCGATGGCGTATCCATCGGGCTGATCACGACGAGGGCGACCAAGCTATGGTTGGTGAGAATGCTGCCCAGCATCACGTAGAATACGACAAACGGTGTGATCAAATTGAAGGTCGAAAACCCGAACTCGGTCATTCTACGGGTAAGGCGCCTCTCTATCTGGTCGATTGCACCGTGTACGGCCGCCGTGAGCTGTGCTTCTGTGAGCGGCATTTGATCAGAGGAGGTGATCGTCTGAGCCCATTCGAAATATTTTGCTGCCCGTTGTTCCAACATCACGCCCTGCGTCTGCTCGAATTGTGCGAGGTCCACCGAAACGGCGTCAACAGAATCAACCAGCAGTACAAGGCCCATCAGCATCGGCAGAACAATGGCAATCGCGCTGGTAACCATCGTCAGCAGAGTGGCGATGCCTTTGCGCCCCCCGAGATGGCGGCAGTAGAACTCGTGCAGCGGCCTAAGAACCACGGCGAGCGTCAGGGCGAGAACCACTGAACCGAGGTAGGGTCGAATCAATAAAAGCGTCAGGATGCTGACGCCCACTGCCAGAATCAGGAAGAAGACACGGCTCGAACGAGAAATTTCCATGAGTTGAATTGGTAATCCGCTTGAATCAAGCCTTATGGCATTCGGTTACGTTGCAAAGAACTGTGGTGATCTCAATGGGAGCAGGAACGTAGAAAACTGCCGGTCCTGATCTATGCAGTAGGGCCATTGCGTTGTTCACGTAGCGACTTGGCCTTGGCTTATCGTGATCGGGTAGCCCATTTCTGATCGTGCACGGCTCCAATGTAGGTCGAATTTTTGGCCACGTTGAGGACACAAGGGATCGTGATGCCGGGCCTGCTCAACGCCGTACCGAAGCACCGTGAGGATGCTCTGGTGCTGCTGGTCTTATTCAGCAGGGAGTCGAGCGTTTGGCCGTCGACCCAGACGGTTCGCCAGAGACATATCCACAGCATGAACTGCTGCTCTGCCACGCATCAACTGAGGATCTGCGCTATCACAATACCGGACATCGTCCGTTTTTGCAACAGAATCGGCCTGCATCGGTTGCTTACGCCTCGCCCTTGACTTCGATCACAAAATCTACGGGTACCGATGGCGGTGTGCTTTTGCAGCGTGCGGTCGCTGCTAGTTGGTTCACGGATAGCAATGGAGACAATCGTGGGGAAAAGACGAGAAGAACGCCAGACCTTTGGGCGCCGGGGTGACGCAACGCGCTACAAGATGCGCCAGAAGCTTGTCTCCATCGGCGATGATTTTTGGATTGAAGACCAAAATGGCCGCAGGGCCTTCAAAGTACATGGAAAGGCTTTGCGCATTCGCCAGACGCTGCTCTTTGAGGACCCCCACGGCGCCCCCCCTCTGCGAAATTCAGAAGCAGCTCGTGCACGTGCGCGACACGATGGATATTGAAGATCCGGATGGGCATAGGCTGGCCGCCGTTAAGAAGGCGCTGATCAACCCCATGCGGTCATTGGACCGTTGAACGCACCGGCAAGCCCGATCTGCATGTCCGGGGCAACATCGTAGATCACGAATACAAGATTCACGCTTACAATGACGTCATTGCCGAAGTCTCCAAGCGCTGGTTTCGCATCAGCGATACCTACGGAGTGGAGATTGCTCCCGACCAGAACGATGTACTGATTCTGGCCGTCACCGTCGTGCTGGACATGATGGCTCATCCGTAGGCGTAGCAATGAAACTCGGCGACCAGTTTCGAGAAGACCTCACAAGCTAAAGGAGTTCAAGAGATAAGCAAGTATGACAGTTTCGCACGAACGGGTGAGAAACTGAACATCTTTTTCCCGCGTTGATCGGCGTCCCCGCAGCAGCTGCCGGCATACTATTCCTTTTGACGATTGGAAATCGGCTGCTTTCCGAACCGCCTGAAGACGAAGATGGCGCGGTCACGAAACGACGCTACCGTACCGACTTTGTCATTACGCACGATTCACCACTTGAGGGGAAGACCGTAGCCGCCAGTGGGCTGTTGAAGGGCACCGGCTATGAACTAGTCACCGTGCGAAGAGCCGGCGGTAGTCAGGCTGACGTAGACGGTGAGTTGGTGCTACATGGCGGCGACATGCTCGAGTTTGTGGCCGAAGCCGACGCCGTGCCGACCTTGTGGACGGTTATTGGCCTGGAATCGCCGATCGGCGGCATGGGCGCAGATGCAAGGAGAGACGAGAATCACCTGGTGGAAGTGGTCGTTTCACAGCACGCCGGGTCCATTGGGCGGCAGCTCGGCGAACTGCCCACACCCGAAAGTCCCACAGATTACCGCGTAATTGGCGTGTCCAAGGATGGACGCACACCCGACACACCATTTCGAGACATTCGTATCGAGGCAGGCGACGCAGGGATAATGGAGGTGAGCAGTGACTTCTCCTATTCCAACCGCCTGGAAACCGAATTCGCGCTCACGAAGCAATTATCTGGCTACCAAATTCAGCGCACAGATCGTGCGATTATCGCGGGTTTGATTACGGGGGCCATGGTCTTGCTGGCCGCATTCAGCGTGATGAGCATGCTCAATGCGGCCCTGCTGGCCAGCCTGGCCATGTTGTTGACCGGCTTTATCACGTTGCGGCGCGGATTTGACAGCATCGAATGGGACACAGTGGTGGTGCTAGGTGCGGCAGTTGGTCTGGAATCGGCAGTCTCGGGAAGCGGGCTTTCCGCTGCCATTGCCGGCGCGCTGGAGCGAGTGGGGGAGGCAACGCGATCGTGGCGATGGCAGCCGTCTTTGTGGGTGCCGTGGTGATGACCAATGTGATTACGAACGCCGCAGCCGCAGCGTTCATGTTCCCGATTTCATTTTCATTGGCCGAAAGCCTTGGCGTGAGCGTAGCGTCCTTTATGGCGCTGCTGATGCTGGGTTGCTCGTATGCGTTTGTGAATCCTGCAGGCTACCAAACCAACTTGATGGTACAGAAGCCGGAGGGACCTCACAGTGCCGGCTACTCGAATGCGTACGCTGTCCGCAGCTAGGAACCGGCCAAGCCGCCCGAACTGACACAGACGGCCTAGACTACGTACGGTACACGACCTGGCAGATGTTGTTCGTTGTTGACCTCCCGCATGAAATGCACCGCGCCGACCGTGAGAGGAAATCGAGAGGGCAGTTCAAATTCAGCGGGAAAGGACAAGCAGAGCGAATGCTCACGCCCTCCTATGGTCGAACAGTTTTGCATGGTACGATGATGTCGACTCAAACGACACTTCCGAAAAAAGTCTGACGAAAAGGTACGAAGAGATGAACAACAAAATTAACTCCCAAAATCGGCAGCTGACCTACGAGTTGGCTGAACGATCGCAACAGCAAGTGGCAGACGCTGAGAATGCCGAAGGTTTGGCGCTGGGCATCGCTCTCCTGTTCGGCCTCGCGCAACTACTTGGTGTCGTGCTACTCTATTCACGTGGGGACGGTGCTTCGCTGGTCGATGGTCCGAACAGCGTGGGCGCTCATGCCCTCATCAGCAGTTTGGTGATTGCGCTGCTCATCAGTCCGTTGGCCTATCTGCGCGGGCTCAAGTTTCGCTACACGAGTCCCTTGGATACGCAACATGGACAGCATCGCTGGAGTGTCGTGCCGGTAACCATCGGAACGACGCTGCTCGTCTTGCTGCTTGTGACAATTGGCTTTGAGGTAATCAGCCGTGCATTCATCAACGTCAAGCTCGACCTTCCAGCGACTGCGGCCATCCTGACCATTTTGACCGGTGTGGTCACCTATCTGATCGTGACGCGACTGATGTTGACCAAGACATCGGCACTGCTAGTGCATCTCGCCGTCTTCTATCTTTTTGCCACGCTCTTCTTTTCTACTTATGAGCAAGATAATCCTATTTGGTGGCAGCGCTCATTTAGCTATTTGGGGATGGACGACTCGAACACCCGGCTGATCTTTGACCTGGGCTTGGTTTTGACAGGCATACTCATTCTTGCGTGGCAGTACTTCTTCATGGACGCTTTCACTCTGTTGGAAGACCGAAACGTGATCGAATCGCGCAGCATCACCATTGTGCGGCTGGTTTTGATTACTGCTGGCGTAGCGCTGGCCTTTGTGGGCATCTTTCGATATGGGGTTAGCCCGCTGACCAACGTGATACATGACACATCGGCGACTGGCGTAGGTGTCATCAGTGGGATCTTGATGGTCTCCCTCCGCTGGGTGGTTCCGGGTTATCAACGTAACTTCTACCTCATCTCTGCCGTCATGGCGTTCTTGATGCTGTTGGCGGCAGTGCTGAAAGTCGCGGGTTTCTACTCGTTGGTGGGTTTGGAGTTGGGCGCCTTTGTATTGGCAGGCATCTGGTTGCTGCTGTTCTATCGAAATACCGAGCTGTTGGTGGCGCGGGTACTTGTCGGCGATACCAACTAGTGTTCCGCCGATCTTGAATTGACGACCCGTTTTGCTGTGGCGGAACCTAAATGCATCGGCACGAACAAGTTCGCAAACTCGTCAAATAGAGATTGCCGATGCACTAGCACTTTGACGGAAGAAGGAGAGTCTAGGATGGCCGCAAAGACAGGTGAACAATCGGCAAAGCCGAGTCGCCTTGCCCAAATCATGCCCATCTTCCAATGGCTGCCGGCGTATGATCGAACGTGGCTCAGGAGCGACATCATCGCTGGGCTATCGGTTTGGGCGCTGATGGTGCCTTCGGCCACGGGGTATGCCACTATCAGCGGCGTGCCCGTCCAATACGGCCTCTATGCTGCGGCCGCCGGGCTAATCGGCTTTGCGCTTTTCACCACTTCGCACCAGGTAACGCAAGGCCCCAGTTCATCGACGGCAGCCGTCGTTGGGGCCGCGGTATTGGCCGTCGCCACCGCAGGATCCGATGAAGCGGTTGCCATGGCCGCAGTGATTGCGCTGGTTGCCGGTCTGCTCTATGTTGTCATGTACCTGCTAAAGCTCGGATGGATATCCGAGTTTCTTTCAGCCAGCGTCCTGACAGGCTTTACCTTTGGCGTCGGCATCAGCATTGCCATCGGTGAGTTGTTCAAGATCACCGGAACCTTCTCATCCGGCACGAACAGCTGGGAGAAGTTGTGGGCCTGGATCATCAGTTTGCCCGCTGCCAATGGTCCCACTGTGATCGTCGGCGTTCTGGCGTTGGTTCTGGTCTTCGGCATCAAGTTAGTTGCACCCAAGATTCCCGGCGCACTGGTGACGGTCGCCGCGGGCATTGCCGCGTCCATGCTGCTGAACCTGGGCGCGTTGGGTGTAGACCTGATCGGCGGCTACTGTCGGCGGCGCGGCCGGCCACTATGTTGACCCAGCGGCCGCGAGTCTCAGCACGGAGTATATCAACAAACCGATATTCCTAACCGCTATCGTCTCTGAGTTTGCTTCATGGATGACGACGAAGACAACAATTTCTCAATCGTGTCCGACACTCTTGGGAACAAAGGAACATAAAGGAACAACATGAACCCGGAGCAGAAACGCCTCCAAGCGACTAAAGAAGACGCTGTCCCCTGGCGCAAGTGGGGCCCCTATCTGAGCGAACGACAGTGGGGCACTGTCCGCGAGGATTACAGCGCCAACGGCGATGCCTGGAGCTATTTCAGCCACGACGCGGCCCGTTCCCGGGCCTATCGTTGGGGCGAAGATGGGCTGGCCGGCATCTCCGACGATCGCCAGCAACTCTGTTTTGCTCTGGCCCTCTGGAATGGTCAGGATGCGATTCTTAAGGAGCGTCTATTCGGCCTCACCAATAGCGAGGGCAATCACGGCGAAGATGTCAAAGAGTACTATTTTTACCTGGACAACACGCCGACCCATTCATACATGAAGTATCTTTACAAATATGCCCAAGCGGCCTATCCGTATGACGATCTGGTGCAAACCAACGCTAAGCGGAATCAAGACGACTTCGAATACGAACTGCTTGATACCGGCATCTTCAACGAGAACCGCTATTTTGATGTCTTCGTCGAGTACGCCAAGGAAGCGCCCGATGATCTGTTGATCAGGATCAGCGTCTTCAATCGCGGGCCGGACACGGCGACGTTGCACCTGCTGCCTACTCTCTGGTTTCGCAACGATTGGTCCGACAACGGGGATGCGGTCAAACCGGCCTGCGCGCGCTGGAGGCCGCAAAGTCTGTCCACGTCGTACAGGCGGATCATCCCCAGCTTGGAACGCGCTATCTGTATGCCGAAGGAGACGGCCGACTGCTCTTCACCGAGAACGAGACCAACAAACAGCGACTGTGGAGCCAACAAAATATAGCGCCCTACGTCAAGGACGGTATCGACGACTATGTGGTTCAGGGCAATCATGCCGCCGTGAATCCGGCGCAGAAAGGGACCAAGGTAGCTGTCCAGCACGTTCTGAATGTGCCGCCCGGTGGGCGCGCGGTTGTCCAACTGCGCCTCACCGATGCCCCGCCCGACCAGTTGGCCAAGCGTTACCCGAACGGCGATCCCTTCGGCGATCCCTTCACCGCAGTATGCCAAACGCGACAGGCGGAAGCGGATGCATTCTATGGTGACATCTTGCCGCCCAAGCTTCCGGCAGATGTGGCGCTTGTCATGCGGCAGGCCCTGGCCGGCATGCTGTGGAGCAAGCAATATTATGAGTATGACGTGACGCGCTGGCTGCGCCAGCACGGCTTCACCGATCGGACGGCGGCAGAAGCCCACGCCACCCGCAACGGCCAGTGGTACCACATGGCCAGCCACGATATTATCTCTATGCCCGATAAGTGGGAATATCCCTGGTTTGCCGCCTGGGACCTGGCCTTTCACACGGTTCGCGCTGGCCGTTGTCGATTTGGACTTTGCCAAAGACCAGCTGATGCTGCTGCTCAACGAGCGCTACCTGCATCCCAACGGCCAGATACCCGCCTACGAGTGGAACTTCGGCGACGTCAATCCGCCGGTCCATGCCTGGGCGCTCCTGCGCCTCTATGCAATCGAAAAGGAACAGCGCGGCGCCGGTGATTTGGCGTTCTTAAAGGACGGTTTCCACAAACTGATGCTCTACTATACCTGGTGGGTGAACCGTAAAGATCCGGACAACCAGGACGTCTTTGGCGGCGGTTTTTTGGGGCTGGACAACATCAGCGTCTTTAACCGCAGCGCGCCCCTGCCGACCGGCGGTCACTTGGCGCAGTCGGATGGATCAGCGTGGATGGTCTTCTTTTCCCTCTCTATGCTCCAAATCGCACTGGAGCTATCGCTTCACGATCTGGCCTATCAATCCATGGCCAACAAGTTCTATGAGCAGTTTCTCTGGATTCAATCGGCCATGAATCCCTCCAACGCGAGTTCCACCGGCCTGTGGGATGAGGATGACGGCTTCTTCTACGACGTATTGCGTCTGCCCGACGGCCGCAGTACGCCGCTCAAGGTGCGTTCGCTCGTCGGTCTGTTACCTCTGGCCGCCTGCAGCATGATGATGCCGGAGCAGGTGAAACAGCTGCCGGAGTTTGTGGCTTGGGTCAAGGATCTGAACGAGCAGCGACCCCAACTCGTTGCGGGCATCCCCACCATGGTCCGGCCGGGCGTTGGCAACAGGCGCTTGCTTGCCGCCGTGGATGAAGTCAAGCTGCGCCGGGTCCTGGCGCGCATGCTGGACGAGAATGAATTTCTGAGTCCGTACGGCATCCGCTCGCTGTCGCGTTTCCACCAGGCGCATCCCTATGTCGTGGATGTGGGCGGCACGGAATATCGGGTTGACTATTTGCCGGCCGAGTCGAACAGCCGCATGTTTGGCGGCAACTCGAACTGGCGTGGACCGATATGGTTTCCCAATAACGGCGTTCGCGGACCCGGCAGACCTGCTGCCAAACGCAAGCGAACACTATGAGGTTCAGTCGCGCTCAGTAGTTGTGTTGGTGGATTCGGATAGTCCGTAGTAGCCGCAACCATGGCAGTTGGGGTGGTTTATCATTGCCATCAACGTGCCAGACGAGAAGGAGTTGTCCTACACCCAGTTGCCAGTCGATAACTGAGAAGGAGTAGAGAAGCAT
Organism: uncultured Chloroflexia bacterium; assembly: GCA_963749845.1. GTDB lineage: Bacteria > Chloroflexota > Anaerolineae > Caldilineales > Caldilineaceae > JAGRCP01. The sequence goes on from CAVVOJ010000001.1 coordinate 1,433,659, forward strand.
GAGACTAGTGTCAAATATTGTTCGCGACAGTCATCGGTGCGCTCTATCTCTCCGGCTCCGTGGCGGCCTTTGTCTATTACGGCTCGGCTCTGATCAGCCCGCGCTTCTTCTTCGTCACTGTGTTCGTGCTTGCGTCGGTTTTGAGCCGGCTTTTGGGCAGCTCTTTGACGACGGTAGGCGCGGTCGGCATTGCCTTTGTCGGCCTGGCGTCCATCATGGGCGTCAGCCCGGCGATTGCGGCCGGCGCCGCCGTATCCGGCGCAATCTTTGGCAACAAAGTGGCCCCAATCTCCGATACGGCGAATCTGACCGTCGCCTCCGTCGGTGGTCTGACGATCAATGAACACGTAAAAGTCGTCACGCGTACCGCCATTCCCACCTGGATTCTCAGCGCTGCGATATTCCTCGTGTTGGGCTTCTTTGGTGCATCCCAGGCGACGCCGGCCGATGTCGACCAAGTACAGAGTACCATTGCCCAGTACTACAACGTCTCGTTGCTGGCCTTCATCCCGGTCATCATGATCTTTGCGCTGTCCATGCTGCGCTTCTCGGCCTTCATGTCGTTGATGCTCTCCGCCATCTTTGCCGTCATCTTGGCAGCCTTTACCCAGCATGATCTGATCGTCGCCGTCGCCAACGATCCGAGCCTCAGCTACCTGCAAGCTGCATTCAAGGTCGGGGTCGGCGCCCTGGGCACCGGCTTCGCGCTCGGCAGCGGTGTGGACGAATTGGACACGCTCTTCAGCGGCGGCGCCGTGAGCATGCTCACGACCGTCTGGCTCATTCTGGCTGCGGCCAGCTTTGGCGCAGTGACGGGCTATACCGGCATGCTGCAGCGCATCATCACGCCGTGATCAACTGGACCAAAGGCCCGGCCTCCCTCATACTGGCGACCATGCTGACCTCCATCGGCACGAACCTCGCCACCGCCGACACCTACACGAGCATTGTGCTCACATCGAAGATGTTCCGCCAGGAATATATGAAGGAACGCCTGAAGCCGGTGCTACTGACGGCATCAATGGCAGACTCCGGGACCATCGTCTCCCACATCATTCCCTGGAACCTTCACGGTGCGATCTTTGCCGGGACGCTGGGCATTGCAGCGTTCCAGTGGGCGCCCTTTACCTTCTTTGCCTATCTGACCCCCGTCGTGACGTATGTCATGGTCTACTTCCACTACATGCACAAGGAGCGGCTTTCGGACGATGCAGATGCCAAAGAGGCTTATGGCGCAGAACCGACCGAGCTGCCCGCATCGAACCAGTTGGCGTAGCAGCGGGGTGCAGACGCTTCATTCGTGTGCTGCTACTTAAATGCTTCGGCTATGCTCAGAACGAGGATCCCGACAGAAATTGAAGGCATCTACTTCTGGCAGCAACTGTATGAGAACTGCTGTCGGAATTTACTGGTTTGCTAGACCACACGCGGTGAGGCGCGTACCATGACGCAGACAGACATCAGGCAACAACCGGACAATCGTGGCGGGATTGCCCGCTTTCTGCCGATCCTGACGTGGCTGCCCCGCTATGACCAGAGCTGGTTGAGGAGCGACCTCATCGCCGGCTTGACGGTGGCGGCGCTGGTCGTGCCCAAGTCACTGGGCTATGCCGGCATTGCCACCGTACCAATTCAGTACGGCCTGTACGCGGCTGCCGCCGGCGCGATTCTGTATGCGATCTTCGGGACATCGCGCCAGATCGCCACCGGGCCAAGCTCTGCTTTGGCCGCAGTAGCCGCCAGTGCAGTGATTGCCGCCGGGGTATCCGGCAGCGATGATGCGGTCACCCTGGTGGCGACGATTACTCTGGTGACCGGACTCTTCTTCCTGCTGCTGGCGCTCTTCAAGATGGGCTGGATCTCCCAATTTCTCTCGAAAGCGGTGATCACCGGCTTCCTGTTCGGAGCCGCCATCGAAGTGGTGGTCGGCGAACTGCCAAAGATCACCGGCACCACGGGTGGGGGCGCAAACTCCTGGCAGAAGCTGTCGAGCTGGCTTGGGGGACTATCTGAAACCGACGGACTAACGCTGCTGGTGGGGCTGCTTTCGCTGGCGGTGATCTTTGGACTGCGTTTTGCGGCCCCCAAAGTGCCCGGCGCGCTGGTGCTGGTTGTGGGCGGGATCGTGGCCTCGATGGCTTTTGGTCTGGGCAACCGGGGGCTGGCCCTGGTGGGCGACGTGCCACGCGGCTTGCCGTCGCTGGCGCTGCCCGATCTCCAGTTTGCGATGGAGAATTTGGCGGTGATCGGCTCGGCGGCGGTGGGCTTGCTGCTCATCGGCTTCTCCCAGAGCGCGGCTGACGCCCGTTCGTTTGCCGTCAAGCATCGATATCGGATCGACATCAATCAGGAATCGGTGGCGCAGGGTATGGCCAATGTGGGTTCGGGGCTGGTGCAGGGCATTGCCGTCGCAGCCAGCCTCTCGTCCAGTTCTCTCAATGACACCTCCGGGGCCAAGACGCCCCTCGCTGTTCTGGTCATTCTTACGTTGCTGTTTCTGGCTCCGGTCTTTTCGAATTTGCCCAATGCCGTACTGAGCGCCCTGATCATTGAGGCGGTGGTGATGGGCATGATGGATGTGCCGGCGATGCAACGTTTGTGGCGCGTCTCCCGCTTCGACTTCTGGATTGCCATCGCGGCCATCGTCGGCGTGCTGAGCGCCGGCGTGCTGGCAGGGGTGATGATCGGCGTGGTGTTGTCGCTGGGCTGGTTGATCTACATCTCGGCCACGCCGCAGATGCCTGTCCTAGGTCGGGAGCCGGGAACGGATGTGTTCTGGGCCGTGGATGATCATCCTGACGCTGAGACCTATCCCGGTTTGCTGGTGCTGCGCTTCGATGCCGGGCTCTTTTTCGCCAGCGCAGACGCGCTGGAAGACCGGCTCAGAGAGCTTGTCCAGCAGGCAGACCCAAAGCCGCACACCCTTGTGCTGGACTTTGAAGGCGTCAATTTCATCGACTCCCAGGGGGCCGACGAACTGGCCAAAATCCTCAGCCTGGCGACAAGCTATGATGTGGAGCTACGCCTGCCTCGGGTAAAGACTGAAGTGAAGGCGCTGTTGCAGCGCGACGGCGTGATTGATCAGCTCGGCGAAAGTCATCTTTACGGCAACGTCTATGAGGCTGTCGCCGATAAGATTTCTGAGGCTGTCGCCGATAAGATTTCTGTCGAGGAAGAGGGGTAAGTTGCCCACTGTCTATTGCCCAGACAGCGAGCAGGCAAATCAAGATTGTTCATAATCAGTTACGGACTGCAGGTAAAGGAGACCGATAGATGACGTACAAACTACCCAATTTGCCGTATGCGTACAATGCCCTGGAACCGCACATCGATACGCGTACGATGGCTATCCATCATGGCAAGCATCATCAGGCGTACGTGAACAATCTAAATGCAGCGTTGGCTGACTACCCGGACCTGCAGAAGAAGAATGTAGTCGAGTTGCTCAGCGATTTGGATACCGTTCCCCAAGAGATCCGGACGGCTGTGCGCAATAGCGGAGGCGGGCACGCCAATCACTCGTTGTTATGGCCGAGCATGAGTCCCAATGGGGGCGGGCAACCCACGGGTCAATTGGCCGAGGCTATCAACCAGGGGTTTGGTTCAATGGACGCATTCAAAACGCAATTTGACCAAGCAGTAGCCGCCTGCTTTGGCAGTGGCTGGGCCTGGCTGTGCGTGGACGACAAGGGCAAGCTGCTGATCACCAACCTGCCGAATCAGGACAACCCGATTGCGACAGGACTGGTGCCCATTCTGGGGCTAGACGTGTGGGAGCATGCCTACTATCTCAATTATCAGAATCGCCGTGGCGACTACATTGACGCTTGGTGGAATGTGGTCAATTGGGATGAGGTTTCCAGCAACTTAATGGGAGTTAAGATTGGCACCGGGCTCGATCATGCTGGTGACTGGGTTAAGAATCGGTGGAATAAACTTGAAGACGGTTGGGCCAAGTTCACGGGCGCCAAACCCGAATAGGCTCTGCTGCTCTTCGCGCAGGTTCGCTCCGAAATGACCCCTGCGGCAGTCGTATAGATCAGTGGGGTGTGTGGGTTCAGAGCCTGTGAGACAGATTGGGCATGAAAAATAGGGGAGGTTTTCCGGCCGTTCCGCCATGACGTAGCATCAAGGTCAAGGAGGAGAAACACGATCAAGAAAGCCTCAAGCAGTGAGAAAAGGTGCGGGAAATAATAGGAGCTATGCAATGGATACCTATGATCTAGTCATCGCAGGCGGCCGGGTAATGGACCCGGAGACGATGTACGACACCATCGCGAATGTCGGCATCAAGGGCGATCGCATCGCCGTTATCACGACGGAAAAGATCACCGGCAAGAAGACCATTGACGCCAGAGGGCACGTGGTGGCGCCGGGGTTCATCGATACCCAATATCACGGCCTGCCGCCATTCGGCATCACGCAAACACCGACAGAGGCGCCGCTGGGTTTTGATGAAGTGTTCACGAACGCTTTCCTGACCGACGCGCCGCTGCTCATTGCGCACGACAATGACTATGGCTGGTGGGAGATCGAAGAGAAATTACAGATGGCCCGCCAAAAGGGGCTGAACATGTGGTCGGAGCATTATCCTTACACGGCCGGTTCGACAATTGTCAGCGCCGATTTCCTGACCCCGGAAAACTGGGAGGAGAAGCCGGGTAACGTCTATGAGGAGACGATCTATGACCCGCTGACGGATAAGTGGCTGAACAAATAGGCATACCTCGAACTGGTCAAACGCGATGCGGGCCAAACCATTATCGTTGAGATGCCAGCCCGCAAAAGATGGTTGCCGTACTGGCGCAGGATGCCGCACATGACGGTCACAGCCGATGGCATGCCTGCCGTGGGCAGTGACGGCAAACTCTTACCCTGGGACGCTCCGTACGAAGCGTGTACCGGGCACCCAGCGCGCTGCCGGTGCGCATGCGTTCCCGGGGCAGCCAATCCGCTACCCGGTGGAAAGCAAGGGGCGTTACAAGCCGGTCGATACGGAAGCGTGGCTCGAATCCCATGCGCTACCGGTTATCGATGAAGGCCACGCGAAGGACTACCTATAATCGAACCAATGATGTGCAGTAAAAAGGAAACAAAAAATGGAAAAAATCCCGCTGTCAAAATATTTAGCCGTTCCAGGGGCAGGGGTAACCCTGCCTGTCAGCGCTACCAAGAAGCCTTTCCTGCTCGAGTTTGTAAACGACGCCGGCATGGTTTGAAGACTTTCAGTGAGCTATGCCGGCAGGAAGGCATCATCGAAAGTGTCAATGATTCGGTTTGGTGGACAGGTGATTAACTCAGGCATGATGGGCACCGGTTTCAAGATCAAGTACAGCTATTCGATCAATGTTTGTGCGAAGCCATGAAGACTACGTTGCCATCCAGAAGATTCGCTGGGGCATTCGGTTGACGATTGAGGAACTGGCTGCCCGGGAAACGTTCTTCTACGGCGCTGAGGTGGCAGGCGGGGAAGAGCAGTTCGTCCAGATCTACGGCACACGGCCGATCAGATTTGCTTTGTGAACTACATCATTGAGCACCTCACCGCCAACGGCACTATCGATCCCACGCTTCATTAGTCCTTATGGACGACATTAGCGACTGGAGTTCACTCAGTCCAGAGGCGGCCAACTGCTGCAGCGCCGGAGCCGAGCGGTCGCCTTGGTCCGCAATGGCCGGCGGATGGCGCCGCCGCAAGTGGTTGATGCGTTGCGACGCTTACCAGGGCAGCGGCTAGACCCGCAGTGCGCCACGGAAGCCGCGCGCGGCGTAGTAGGATTGGGCGCCGTTGTGGTAGACGAAGACGGTGTCGTAGCGGCGATCGGCAAAGAGCGCGCCGCCGAGTGCGCGTATCCGCGCCGGAGTTTGCAGCCAGCTCGACGTCTTGGTATCAAAATCGCCCAACTCCTGCAGCGCGCGATATTGGTCTGCCGTCAGCAGCTCGATGCCCATGGCCGCGGCCATGTCGATGGCGTTATGCTCGGGTCGCGGTTCTTTTCTTGACTCCAACCCGGCGCGGTCGAAACAGACGCTTCTGCGCCCTTTGGGGCTTTCCGCCGCACAATCGTAGAAGATGTATTCATCCGTCGCTTGATCATGCCCCACCACATCCGGTTCGCCGCCGGTCCGTTCCATCTCATGCAGCGACCACAGTTTTTCCGGATGGGCTTGGAGCTTGGCCTGCACGGCGGCCCACTCCAGGCCTTGATGGCGGTGCATGTTCTGCTCAAAACGGGCCTCTAACGTGCTGAGCACTTCTTCCTGCTGTGCTGGTGACAACGCTGCTCCTGTTTTCATGTTCGTTCCCCCGCGTGATTGTTTGCGTCTGCGACGTCCCCGGCACGGGCGGCCGAGAATCCGATGAGCAGACTTGTGTGCGCCCGTGCCGGGGACGTTCCTACCCAATCGCTGCACCCTGCCCCGCGGCTCTCCTCGCTCCGGCGTCGACCGCTGAAGCATACAGTACCCGAGGCGCACCCTTTTGGCAACAGATCTGTCTGAATTTCTCAGCCAAACCCTCAACGGCGTTGGCTTGCCCGTATCGATCTTGCCCAACCGGCCATCTACTGCAGTGCGTCTGCCCAAATCCGCGGCCGCTCCCCGAGATAATCAATCGCGTCTGCTTCCAGGAAGCGGGCCAGATCCTCGAGCGCGGCCGCGACCTCGGCGCCGGCTGGCGGCGCGTCGTCTTCGGCATAGACGTTGTTGACGGTCAGCCGCATGGTCTTGCGCTCCAGCTTGGCGTCGACGCGACCGATCAGCCGCTCTCCGTGGAGGATCGGCACGACATAGTAGCCGAATTCTCGTTTGGCCCTGGGCACGTAGATCTCGACGCGATAGCGAAAATCGAAGAGCTGTTCGGTACGCTCCCGGTCGCAAATGAGGTTATCGAAGGGCGAGAGCAAGGTCGTGCGACCGCGCCCTGGATCGCGTCGGATCGCTTCGAGGCGGTCCAGGCTATCGATGTGGACGTACCAGTCACCGGCCAGTTCCATGGCCCCATCCCATATGGACGCACGCTGGACGAGACCCTCCGCCTCGAGGGCAGCGAGCGTCTGCAGCAGGCCGGGGTAATTGTTGCGCGTAAAGTATTGGGTGATCTGTTTTGGGGTGGCCACGCCCAGCGCGGCCAGCGAGCGCTGCACTGCCAAGCGTACGGCCTCAGCTTCACTCAGCGGTGTGCGGGGCGTCCAGTCTGGCAGCTGCGCGTCGCGCAGCTGCCAGAAGCGCTTGCGTCCTTCCCGGCGCGCCACCATGATCTCGCCTTTGAGCCAAAGAAAGGTGAGCATCATGCCAACGCTGCGATCATGGTTCCAGCCGCTGGAGTGCCAGGGTTGCTGGATAAGCGTCGCATCAAACTGATCGCTGCTCATGGGGCCGTCGCTTGCCAACCGGCCGAGAATGTGGCGGTGAAGGTCAGGGTTGGCGTCGATCCACTGCATGTCCCGCGTCGCTTCTCGAGCGTAGGCGCGCATCCAGGTGGCGTGGAGCGGGTAGTCGTTGGTACCGACAATGGAGGCGCAATGGGCCCAGTATTCGAAGCAGCGTTTCTCGTCATACAGCAGGCGCGCCAGCTCGGCCCGGTCAAACGCACCCAGCCGGCTCCAGAGGACCAGATGCTGGGTATAGTCCAGCGCACGCAGCGGGTCGATTTGGAGGCAGCCTAGCGCCTCAATCGTCTGGATCAGTTCGTCCGGGCCGGCATGAGACGGGCGTTGCTCCAGACGTTGGGCGCTCACGGCCAGGCGCCGCGCGTCGGTCAGGCTGAGTTGCAGGGAAGCAGGCATGGATCTTTCCTAAATGTCCGGCTGTTTGGCACGCGTATTAGAAATCGACTAATACAGGGCGGCACAAACAACTCGACAGATCGAGGCGTCACGCCGGCAGCAGCCCCCCAACCTTTTGGGGGAAGCGCCAGGCCAGCCAAACCGGCAAAGCCTCCCCCAGGATTCTTACCTTTACCCATATCACCCCGTGCGGCAAGATGTGGCTTATCTCCGAACAGGCTTCAGCCTGTTTCCCGTAGCAGGCGGCGGTTTCGAACCGCTGCCTGCCGGGCTGGGCTTGGCTCCGCCGGATGAATCCGGCGTCTGCCACGGAAAACGGGCTCAAGCCCGTTGACACAGTAACTTGTGGGTAAAGGTAAGCCCAGGATTGGGGGGTGGCGGGCCGAATACCGGCATTGCCATCCGTATGGTCAAGTACGCCATCGTGTACTAGCGTTAGTTCGACCCGCGCGGTTGCGCCGGCGGCCCGGCGATCGATTGGCTACTGCTACCTAAGATCCTGGTCAGCGATGGCGCAACAGGATGGATTGCGGGCTTGCATTCCTTGTTTGACCGTTCACGCTATCGATAGTAAGCTGTCCCCCTATCGTTTGACAAGTCCTTGCCAAGTCTCTGCACACGAGAAGTGAGTCCTCACCATGTATCAAGGGTTTGAGATCGTCGACTTTCACGCCCATTTTCCCACCGAAGGCCCGTGGTTTACCGACATGGGCGACACGATGAAAAATTACGAAGCCGCCGTCAGCCCAGAGCGGCGCGCCATTCTGCGCGAACGGGCGCGGCCCTACGGCGAACACTGGCGGCGCATGTGGGATTTCCCGCTGCCGGAGAAGCCGGACGATCATCCCGGCGACCGCGCGCAGGCCAAGCGCTGGCTGGATGAATTGGACCGCTACGGCGTGCGCGCCATTGGCTTTGTCACCGGCGGCGGCAACGAGCATCTGGCCGAAATCTGCAGCTGGTATCCCGATCGCTTTATCGGTTTTGCCCACCACTCCCCCTTTCTGCCCGATGCTGTCGAACGGTTGGAACATGCCGTGACGGACCTGGGCCTGCGCGCCTACAAGCTGCTGGCGCCGCTGATTGAGGAGCCAATCGAGGATCCGGCCGCGTTTCCCGTGTGGGAAAAATGCGCCGAACTGGGCATTCCGGTGCTGATTCACTTTGGCATTCAGGGTAGTTCGGGCGGTATTGCCTGGCATCAGAACATCAATCCCCTCAAGTTGCACAACGTCGCCAAATCATTCCCCGATGTCGACTTCGTCATTCCTCACTTTGGCTGCGCCTGGGAGCGGGAGACGCTTCAACTCGCCTGGGCTTGCCCCAACGTGAGTGTGGACACCTCCGGCAGCAACCAGTGGGTGCGCTGGGTGCCGGGCGACGTCTCGACCAAGTATCTCTTCCGCAAGTATTACGAGACGATCGGTCCCGGTCGCATCATCTTTGGCACTGACTCGAGCTGGTTCCCCCGTGGCTTCGCCGTCCGCTACCTGCAGGATCAACTGCGTGACTGTCTCGACCTCAACCTGCCTGACGAGCATATCCAGCAGATTTTTGCCGGCAATGCCGCACGCCTCTTGAAAATTGAAATGTGAGCCGCGTGTGGAGACGTGACATCTGCCTGGCGCACTATCGAGCCGATGACACATCCTTTTGTACAAACCCTTTCTTACCCTACTTTTCCATCAAAACGGAGGAACGCTCTATGAAACATGTACACTCTTGGAGTCTGCTCGGCCTGTTGCTCGTGGCCATGCTGCTCTTTGCCGCCTGCGCCGCGCCGGCCGCGCCCGCACCAGCCGCCGATGACGGCGCCGCGGCCGAAGCAACGGAAGCGCCGGCCGAAGAAGCTGCCGGCGAAGAAGCCGCGGCCAGCGACGAAGTGATTGAGATCGAGTACTGGCAATACTTCTTCGAAGCACGCCAGACTGCCATGAATGAGCTGATCGCGATGTTCGAGGCCGAAAATCCGAATATCAAGGTGATTCACAATTCGGACCTGCCCTACGATAACTACCGCGAGCAGATCGCTGCTTCGGCTCCGGCTGGCGTTGGGCCGGATGTCGCCACGCTCTTCTACGGCTGGCAGCCGGCCTGGGTAGATGCCGGCTTCATTGTGCCGCTGCCCGCAGATGAGTTCCCACCCGAAATGGTGGCCGAGGTCTTTAGCCCCATGGTTCAGGCCAGCTTCTTCGAAGGTGAACTCTACACGTTGCCGACCGCAGTGCGCACGCTGGCGCTCTTCTACAACAAGGATCTGATGGAAGCGGCCGGCTTGGATCCGGAAAGTCCGCCAACGACGCTGGATGAACTGAAGGAACAGGCTGTTGCCTGCACGGTCAAAGACGGTGACGACTTTGAGGTCTACGGCTTCCACGTCAACCCCGAGGGACAGGAACATCACTGGTTCCGTGAGGTGCTTGCTCCGCCAGTTCGGCCAGCAGCCCTATAGCGACGACTACACCCAGGTGCAGTGGAACGCCAGTGACGGCGGCTATGAGGCGTGGAACACGTTCCTCTCCTTCGAACGGGAGTTAGGGCACCGGTGTTGCTCATCTCTACGAGAACAACCACGACGGCTTCCTGGCCGGTGAGGTCTGCTTCCACATCGACGGTTCCTTCCGCCTGGGCACCATTGCCTGCGAATGCGCCGGATCTCAACTTCGGCGTGACCGAATTGCCGGAACACAATGGCGTCAAGAGCACTTTGGCAGCTACTGGACCCACGGCATCACCCAGAAGGGCGCGTCCGACCCGGCGCGGATGGAAGCCGCCACCAAGTTCATCAAATTCATCACCAGTCCTGAAGCAGGACGTGTATGGGTGGACATCGTTGGCGAATTGCCCGCTCAGCTAGAGGCTGCGTCCGATCCGGAACTGCTGGCTGATGAGAAGCTGGGCGCGTTTGCGGCCGGCTTAGAGTATGCTCATTCGACCTTCTTCCCGGACGAGAGCCTGGATCGTCAGGCCGTTATGGACGCCTATGATGGCGTAATTCTCGTCGACGGAGATCCGGCAGAAGAACTTGATTTTGCCGTGCAGACCGTCCAAGAGGTGCTGGACGAGTTCTGGGCGGAGCGTGAGTAGCGGACCCTGTAGCCGCTCACGTAGAGACAAGGATACGCAAACATTGAGCAATGCACCTACTTGGTTTGGTTGGACGAGGGCGTTGTCAATGTTTGCGGTTTGAATCGATTCGCTGAGTCTGTGAAGAGGAGACGACCGGTGAAACTTACTCTCAGGCAGACGTCAGGTGCTGTGGGCCTACGCGTTTCTGAGCGTCAGCCTGCTCTTTTTTATGGTGATTCGCTGGTATCCCGTGATCCTGGCATTCAACATCAGCTTTCGGGATTGGAATGTCTTTCAAGGAACAGGTCCGTGGATCGGTCTGGAGAACTATGCGGAGATCTGGGAAGACTTCTTTAAGCCGCGCAGCGCGATTCGGGCGGCCTTTGTAAATACGCTGCAATATGTTCGTTTGGCGTGCCCCTGCAATTGCTTCTGGCGTTGGGCATTGCCATGCTCCTGACGCAGATTCGTTATCTTGCCGGCTTCTTTCGTGCCGCCTACTTCATCCCCTTTGTCACCTCCTTTGTGGCCGTGGCCTTTGTCTGGAACTGGCTCTATGCGCCCAACATTGGACTGATCAACGTGACGCTGGACGCGCTTGGTCTGCCCAAGCAACCCTTTCTGCGCAGTCCCATTCAGGCTTTGCCCTCGATCACGCTTGTGGCAGTCTGGCGCAGCCTTGGCTTTGCCATCATCATCTTTCTCGCCGGTCTTCAGCAGATTCCTGAAACTTATTACGAAGCCGCGCGTATTGACGGCGCCAATCGTTGGCATCTCTTTCGCAACATCACGCTGCCGCTGCTCAACCCGGTCTTTGTCTACCTGGGCGTGTTACAGACGATTCAGTTCTTGCGCATGTTTGACTTGGTTCAAAATATGAGCACAGATAATGCCGGTGGTCCGCTCAAAAGCACGACGACAGTCGTGCTGGAGGTCTACAAGACTGGCTTTGGCAGTTATAAAATGGGCTATGCTGCTGCGCTTAACCGTCATTCTCTTCTTTCTCATTCTTCTGATTACCGTTGTGCAATTACGCGTCTTCTCCCAAGCGTGTGGAGTATTGAAATTATGACAACGCTCGATTCCAGCGTACAAGATACACTCGATCTGGCCGATCAGGTCGTCAGTTCTACCGGTCGCAGGCGCAAGTGGTCGTGGGATCTCTTTTTTGTCTACTTCCTGCTTGACGCTGGGCGCCGTGGTGATGGTGTTACCTTTCGTCTGGATGATTCTTGACCAGCCTGAAGCCGCGCACCTGAACTGGTTCAAGTTCTCTTTCTTGCCCGAAGAATCCGACGCTGGATAACTATCGCAAGGTGTTTGACGACCAGCGATTTTCCGCGCTGGTACGTCAACAGCTTGCTCATCGCGCACGGTCAGCACGGCCAGCGTCGCCTTTTTCGATAGCCTGGTCGGCTACACGCTCAACAAGTTTGAGTTTCCCGGCAAAAATATCATCTTCATGGGCATTTTGGCCACGCTCATGGTGCCGACGGAGATGCTGATCATTCCCTGGTTCAACATGAGTGTTCAGTTTGGCTGGAACGAGGGCCTTGCCCAATACTGGGGCATCGTTTTTCCGGGCGTGATCACGGCGGTCGGTATCTTTCTCATGCGCCAATTCTTTGACGGCGTGCCCAACGAACTGCTTGACGCGGCGCGGATTGATGGCGTCAACGAGTTTGGTATCTTTTGGCGTGTGGCCCTGCCCTTGGTCAAGCCGGCCGTGGCTGCGCTCTGCATCTTCAATTTCATCGGCAACTGGAATGCCTATCTCTGGCCCCTGATCATCGTCAGCGCCCGGCAGTACTACACACTGCCGGTCGGCTTCAGCTTCTTCTCGGGTGAAGCGTCTTCGTCGTGGGAACTGATCATGACCGGCGCCAGCATGGCCACCGTGCCCCTGCTGCTCGTCTTCATCATCTTCCAGCGCCAAATCATCAAAGGCATTGCCCTCACCGGGCTGAAAGGGTGAGGAATGGTTAATTGACAATCGGTAATTGACAATTGTTAATTTTGTCTGATCGCCTGTAGGCGTCATTATCCTTATCAATTAGTCGTTCTTCGTTAATTATTACTATGGGCTCTGCTTTTCCGAATTCAAGTTATTCCGCGCACGTCTTGCAGCACGCGTATCGTGATGCGCAGGCCTATCTCTTTGAACCGATGCTGGCGTCACACGAGGCCCATGCCCTGATGCTGGCCCACTGCGGCATCATTTCGGATGAGAACGCGGCCGCGATTCTGGGTGCGGTGGACGAGATTCGGCTTGCCGGCGTCGACGCACTGGAATACCAGCCCGGCGTGGAGGATCTCTTCTTTCGCATTGAGTCCCAGATCATCGAGATGATCGGGCCCGACTTTGGCGGCAACTTGCAGCTGGCGCGCAGCCGCAATGATCTTGGCCACGCACTGGCGCGTATGGCCCTGCGCGTGGAGTTACTGACGCTTGCTGCCGATCTGTTGGCGCTGCGCCGGGCGATCCTCGCTTTGGCCCTGCGCCATACGGAGACGCTCATGCCGGGCTACACCCATACGCAGCCGGCCCAGCCGGTCACCTTTGCCCACTATTTGGCCGGCGTCCTGACTGCGTTGGGGAAGGACCAGACGCGTCTGGCTATGGCCTATGCCAATATGAACGAATCGCCCCTGGGCGCGGCTGCGTTTACGGGCACGGGGTTTCCGATCGATCGCAAGCTCGTGGCCGACCTGCTCGGCTTCGACGACATCGTGCTCAGCACCCAGCACGCGATCGGCGCCGGCGACAATCTGACCGACGCGGCCTTTGGCCTGCAATCTCTGGCCGTTGGCCTCAGCCGCGTGACCCATGATATGCTCGTGCGGGCGACCAAGGAGACTGACGCGCTCTATATCGACGACAGCTTCATTCAGATCAGTTCGATCATGCCCCAGAAGCGCAACCCGGTTGTGCTGGAGCATCTGCGTGCCCGGCTCAGCCGGGCGCTGGGCTATGCCCAGACTGTCGTGACCCAGTGCCACAACATTCCCTACGGCGACACCCAGGACATCGAAGACGAGATTCTGCCGCCCCTGCTCAACGCACTGGACGCCACGCGTGAGTGCGTGCAGCTCTATACAGACTTTTTTGAGACGCTGGAATTGAATGAAGAGCATCTGCGCGATCAGGCCGGCGCCGGCTTCACAACCGCCACGGAATTGGCCGATACGCTCGTACGCGAGTCCGGCCTGCCCTTCCGCCAGGCGCACAAGATTGTGGCGGGCATGGTGCAGGCTGCGGTCAAGGAGGGCAAAGGCAGTGACGACCTCACCCTGGAGATGCTCCAGGGCTCCGCGCAAAGCGTGCTGGGCCGGCAGCTCGACTTCACCGAAGAGCAATTCGTCCGCGCCCTCGATCCCGAGCATTTCGTGGCCGTGCGCACGGTCCCCGGCGGCGTCGCTGCTGCAGCCACAACCAAAGTGCTCGACGACCTAACGTGGCGTCTACGCGGCAGATGAAGAATGGTTCGAAGGCACCAGGCAACGACTCTCCCAAGCAGAAGTCGCACGCCAAAATGCCAAGAATCAAATGACCTCCAATAGATAGTAGCAATCAACCAGAACCCTACCACCCCACAACCTCTGGCGCATAGCGCGCAATCTGCTCCCGCAGCCGCAGCAACGCAAGCTCCTTCGCCTTGGCTTCCAGCATGATGTCAAAGGGACGCAGGGCCATCGCTTGCGCCAAACGCAGCAGATCGATGACCTCAAACGGGTTGAGGAAATCGCTGTGCTGATTTGGCAGTGGCATCTGGAGCCGCCACTCACCCGCCCGGCGCAAGTGGCGGAGTTCCGTACGCGGGCTACTTATGTGAATTTTCGGGCGTTGTGTAGGCGGCCAGGTGGCCAATGCCAGGGCCAAGGCTTCGGCCAGCGGGATGTGTTGGCGATCCAGGCAGCGGTGGTGCAGCGTATCGAGCGTCAGGCGGATGCCCGTGCGGCGGTGGATCCAGAGCGCGTCGCTGAGATCGTAGAGGCGGTCGTCGTTCTCCAGCGCCAAACGTAGCTGCACCCGCTCCGGGAGCGTCTCAAAGGCCGCGACAAAGCGGGCGCGTGCCGCCAACCGGTTATCATAGCGACCGCCGACATGGATGACGATCACCGCGTCTTGATCGAGCCCCAGCGCATCGAGCAGCGCGGTCTGACTGATCAATTCGTCCACGGAGCGCCGCACGCGGTCTTGATCGGGGCTGTTGAGTTGGATATAGTGGCCGGGGTGGAGCGTCAGGCGAATGCGGTAGGCTCGAGCCAGGTCACCCACGGCGGCGAGTTCAGTGCTGCATTCTTGGAGTTGACGATGAAACTGGGGCAATGCGGGATGAGTAAGGTAGGGCGCAAGCTGACCGGCCAGACGGTAGAAGCGAATCTCTTTCTGACGTAGATATTCGAGAATGTCGCGCACGTAGGCCAGACTGATGCTGAGGTGTGGCGCACTCTGCCAGCGCCGGCTGTCGTGGGAGCGCAACGGCGCTCCGAGAACCTTGACGGGGAATCCAAGGCGATAATCCATGGGCGGGTTCCTTATCTTTTTGGTTTACCAGAATTGCTTGAACCTGATGACGGTTGCGCTGGCGGAACAGGTTGGGCCAACATCTGGTCGTGTCGAAACTGAGCGGACTTACCTTCGAAGATGCAAGAAACGATTATCTCTCTCTTACTGATGTAGCGGACGTAATGGCCAGGCCACGACGTCGAGCCGCCGGGCAAAATGAACCAGCGCCGGCTCGGGCGCGAGACCAATCGCGCTGGCGCCGGCAATATCATTTTGCTCGATTGCGGCGACTGCCGGCTGCAGCGGCCAGGGCGCATGATGGATCTCGCAGATCAGCGGGCTGCCGGCCTGATTCACCGTATAGAAACAATAGCGTTCCGTCAGCCAATCGTCAAGCGTGCCTGGCGTAGACCGGTAGACCGCGCCCGTAGGTGCATAGCGAGCCGAAAAGTGGCCGGGTGCGGCAGCCTTGTGCGTGCGCTGGCTCGCAAAGGTGACGGCGTCTCCGTCATGCGCGACCTGCATGGCGGCGTTGAAATAAGGCAGCTTGAAGATCTGCCGGGCAATGGCGACTGCCACAGGATTGGCGGCATCCAGGCTAAAAAAGTAGACGCCGGGCCGGCTGCCGTCGGGTGAGGTGACGTAAGTGCGCACGTTGAGCTCAGGAAAGCTGGAGAGCCAGGGGACAGCCGGTGCGCCACGCGGCCGCACGCCACGCATGATAAAGGGCACGATGCTGATCCATCCGTTACCTTCCCAGGTGTCGAGTCGCAGCGATGACGGAATCAGCGCCCGCAGCGCGTGCGCCGACAAGGGCCAGTGGGCAAAGAGGAGATCGTGCCACGATTGGGACAGGATCCATGGACCGTGGGGCAGCGGCCAAGGGCGATGGGCAATGTCGCCAGTCGACTTTCTCATGGCTGGGCCTAAAAAGCGACGCCAGATTTCAGGATGATGTTGGCGTAAGGGGCAAACTCACCCGTGCGAACGATCGCTTTGCTGGCGGCCGTCATCCCCTTAAAGAGTTCGTGGGGGACAGCCTCCATTGGCGTTTCGGGCAGCCGCTCACGCAGGGCTGCGTAGAGCGCTGGGTTGACGGTGATCATCTCTTCTGCAATCACGACCGCCTCGACAACCAGCTCATCCAGGAGCACATCCAAGACATCGAGAAAGGACGGTAGGCCCGGCTTCACGACGAGGTCGATTCGTGTTGGCCCGGCAGGGATGGGCAATCCTGCATCGGCAATTGTGAGCGTGTCCGTGTGCCCCATTGTCAGGGTCACGGCGCCGATCGCAGCGTTGAGTAAGCCTTGCTTCTTCATGGATTAGACGCTTTCTGTTGAGTGCGGAAGGGATGGTTCTGCCAGCAATCGTTCGGCCGTCACGTTATCGGTGATCAAGATATTGATCCACTTGCCGCGCAGCGCCCCCAGGATTGCGTGATACTTGCGGCTGCCGCCGGCGATGCCGACTGCACGCTCCGTATGCTGTAACTGATCGAGATTCATGGCAAAGACCCGATTCTGCAGCGTGCTATCGATACGCCGGCCGTTGATATCGAAAAATTGGAGGAGGATATCGCCCACCGCGCCCTGACTGCGCAGGATTTCCAACTCGCTGGGGGAAAAGTTGTTGCCGCTCTGGGCCAGCAGCTTCGACGGCTCCACATCGCCGATGCCGACCAATGCCAGGTCGATCTGGGCAAATTTCGCCGTGGTTTCGCGGACGAAGGGGTCCTGCAGAAGCACCTGCAGCGAATCCTCGGAGCCGACGATGGCCGGAGCCGGCAGGTGGATCGCCGTACCGCGCACCAGACGAGCAAAACGTTCCAGCAGACGTGAGGCGTAGATTTCGGCCGCGGGCACGCCAATTCCGCCCAGCACCTGGACAACCTGGGCGTTGGTGCGGCGCGAAAGCTGATGCATGGCATCGACCATGGCCAGGAGCGTAGAACTCCAGGAGGAGAGGCCAACGACCTGATCCTCACGAATCGTCGTCTCCACGTAGTAGGCGGCGGCCGAGCCGATGTCCCGTTGGATCAACTCGTCGCTCTCTACGTCGCTGCAATCGACGACGATCGCGTCGAGCAGACCATATCGATGAACGAGCTGCTTTTCTAAATCGGCATAGATTCCCTGGGGTACGTTGACTGAGATGCGAATGATCTCTTCTTCCTGGGCGCGTTTGAGCAGCCGCGAGACCGATGCCTGGGAGAGGCTGAGGCGCGTGGCGATCTCGGTCTGGCGCAGACCTTGTTCGTAGTACATGTAAGCCACTTTTGTCATGAGCCGCAGTTCATCGATGCGTGCCATTCGCGGAGACGCTTTCTCGTTGGTTGGACGGTGCGTCCAATGCAGCAGGCCAATTGAACGCTTGCCCCGTCAACAGGCCGGCCGACGTTGACGTAACAGCCGTCTGTCTGTGTCAGTCTGTGCCTCATTTTAGCAGACTTTACCCGTCTAATCGATTTGTTCCTTGACAGGGCCGGACGCATCCTGCTACAATAGATTGAATATTATTTTAATAATGAATATATATTCAAATGTGGATATTGGCAAACCGCATTTTTTTGATTCTTCTGATGATTCGGGTTGGAAAGGCTTATGCTCTCAGAAATCGAACTACGCCAGAAATCGATCGCCTACCGCAAGACGGTACTCACGATTATCAAAGAGGCCGGGGCCGGTCACACGGGCGGCAGCCTCTCCTGCATCGATATTCTTACCGTGCTCTACAACCGGGTGCTGCGCGTCTCGCCTGAGACCTTTGCCGATCCGGATCGGGATCGCTACATCCAGAGCAAAGGGCATTCGGTCGAAGCGCTCTACACCGTGCTGGCCGACCGGGGCTTCTTCCCATCACGCCAGCTTGAGACGCTCAATCAATACCAGATCACACTTCATCGGCCATCCCACGCGCAAGGTGCTGGGCATCGAACAGAACACGGGCGCGTTGGGCCACGGCCTGTCCATCGCGGCCGGTGTCGCCCTGGCCGCCAAGCTCGATGGACGCACCTATCGCACCTTTACACTCCTGGGTGACGGGGAACTGGCCGAAGGATCCAGTTGGGAAGCGTCGATGATGGCGGCGCATCATCAACTGGATAACCTGGTTGTCATTGTTGACCGCAACGGACTTCAGATTACCGGCCCGACGGAAGAAGTCTCCGGGCTTGAGCCGCTGGTCGACAAGTTCCGCGCCTTCGGCTATGCCGTGGAGAGCGTGGACGGCAACGACATCGGCCAGCTGGTCGGCCATCTTTGAGCGGCTGCCCTTTGCAACGGGCAAGCCCAATCTGATTCTGGCGCAGACGGTCAAGGGCAGTGGCGTGAGCTTCATCGAGAATGCAGGTCGGCTGGCATCATCACGTGCCGAGTGACGAAGAATATGCCCAGGCGATGGAAGAACTGACCATGGCTGAACGGGCGCTGACGGAGGTGCAAGCATGAAGATGGGGCGGGCAAATCTGGAAGAATTCGGCACATTTCTGCTCGAGTTGGGCAGAGAAAACCGCGATATCTTGATCGTGACCAGCGACTCACGCGGTTCGGGCAAGCTCGTGCCCTTTGGGCGGGAGTTGCCCCTGCAGACCGTCGAAGTCGGCATTGCCGAGCAGAACCTGGTCGGCATGGCGGCCGGGCTGGCGTCGGCCGGCAAGCAGGTCTTTGCCGTCTCGCCTGCTTGCTTTCTCACGGCGCGGGCGCTGGAGCAGATCAAGAATGACGTGGCCTATTCGGACAATCCGGTCAAGCTGATCGGCATCAGCGCCGGCGTCAGCTATGGCGCGCTGGGCTCGACTCACCATTCGCTCCACGACTTTGCCGCGCTGCGGCCATCACAACATGACCATCGTGGCCCCAGCCGACAACTTCGAGACCCGAGGGCCGTCACAGAGCGGCTGTCACTTACTACCGCACCCCTTTACATTCGCTTTGGCAAGAAAGCCAGTGCCCGACCTCTATTCGTCGGAGACTGTCTTTGAGATCGGCAAGGCGCTGACCGTGACGACCGGCGCCGACGTGACCTTTGTCGCCACCGGGGAGACCGTTGCCCGTGCTGCCCAGGCCGCGGAACTGCTGCGACGCAGGGCATCTCTGCCGGCGTGCTCAGCATGCATACGTGAAGCCACTGGACGAAACTGCACTCCTCGCTGCAGCCAGGGAGACCGGCGCAATTATTACCGTTGAGGAGCACAGCGTCTTTGGCGGGCTCGGCGGCGCGTGCGCTGAGGTGCTGCTGCAATCGGGCGCGTCTGTCATCCATTCAGAATCGTGGGCATTCCTGATGAGTACACCGTCACCGGCAGCCAGGACGAGATCTTGACCCATTACGGCATCACGCCGGCAGGGTTGGCCGCCACCGCCCATGAACTCCTGCCGTCCGCAGTGGTGGGTTAGGGGGCCTGTTTCATCCATTGACGTAACCGACTAGCCGGACAAGCGCAAGAGAGTGCACGGCATATCGGTTCAAAGCGCGGATTTCGTTTTCTCTCTCGCCCTTGATTTTCTACCTGTGGCACTCTGCGTTACCGCCAGACAGACCATAAATTGGAGGACGCTTTCGTGGAAGCTCAATTTGTGCTCGCCATTGATCAAGGCACGACCAACACCAAAGCCATCTTGTTGGATCACAGCGGCCAAGTCGTGCGTCAAGCCTCGCGCGCGCTCTCCGTCACCTATCCCCAGCCGGCCTGGGTCGAACAGGATCCGCTGGCGATCTGGGCGAGCGTCCGGGAGGTAATTGACGAGACCCTTGCCACCGAAATGCTGGCCGGCGGCGCGATGCTGGCGGCAATCGGCGTCTCCAATCAGCGCGAATCGGTCATCCTCTGGGAACGGGCAACCGGCACCCCCGTAGGACCGTGCGTCATCTGGCAGTGCCAGCGTGGCGCGGCGCTTTGCCAGGCGCTGCGCACGCCGGCGTCGGAAGCGCTGGTTCATGCGCGCACCGGGTTGACCCTCGACGCCATGTTCTCGGCCAGCAAAATGCGCTGGCTGCTCGATCAGGCGCCCGACGGTCACAGCGCGGGCGGCAGCCGGCGAACTCTGCGTCGGCACGGTGGACAGTTGGGTGCTCTACAACCTGACCGGCGGCGCGGTCTTCGCTTGTGACATGACCAACGCGTCGCGCACGTTGCTTTTCAATCTGACGACGCAGCAGTGGGATGAGGAACTCCTGGCGCTCTTCGGGATTCCCGCAGCCGCGCTGCCCGCGGTGCAACCGTCCAGCTATGTCTCTGGCGAGAGCGTGGCCATGGGCGACGCTGCCGGCCGGCATCCCCATTGCGTCCCTTATCGGTGATTCCCATGCCGCACTCTTTGGTCATGCCGGCTTCCAACCCGGCGCAATCAAGGCGACCTACGGCACCGGCTCCTCGCTGATGACGCCGACCGCCACGCCGGTCCTGTCAGAAAATGGCCTTTCGACCACGGTTGCCTGGGCGACCAAAGCCGGGCCTACCTTTGCCCTGGAAGGCAATATCTACGTGACGGGTGCGGCTGTGGCCTGGCTCGGGCAAGTGCTCGGCCTCGCCGATCCGGCTCGCGAGATCGAGGCGCTGGCGGCCCAGGTTGATGATACGGGCGGCGCGTACTTGGTGCCGGCCTTTGTGGGGCTGGGCGCGCCCCATTGGGACGACGCCGCACGCGGTCTCTTTGCCGGTTTGACCCGCGGCACAACGGCCGCGCATCTGGCCCGGGCGACCTTGGAGTCGATCGCCTATCAGATCAAAGACGTCTTCGACATCATGCAGCAGGAGGCAGGCACGCCGCTCACGACGCTGCTGGCCGACGGCGGTCCCAGTCAGAATGATCTGCTCATGCAGTTCCAGGCCGATATGATCGGCTGCCCGGTGCTGCGCAGCGCGTCGCCGGTGGTTTCCGCTGTTGGGGCAGGCTATCTGGCCGGTTTGGCCGTGGGTTTCTGGGCGTCAGAGGCCGAGATCGCCGCGCTGCCCCGGTCGCAGGAGCGCTTTGCGCCGCACATGGCCCCGGCTGACCGGGCGCGTCTCTACGCGGGCTGGCAGGACGCGCTGGCGCGTGCGCTGCTTGAGACGCAGGGTAGAGGCGATTCAGCATAGCCATTTGGGTGTTCGAGTGGACTAAACTGACAGCTCTACGGGATCACGAGTTTCGTAGGTCAAGATATCAGCCGGACGGTCTCGTTTGTCGGAGACGTCACGCTGGTAGCGTGACCTGCGAAACTCATGGTTTCATCCGGTCGTCAGCTTAGATAGGTTGTTTGCTTGATCGAGTTGATCCCGCAATATCACGAGAGTTCCCGGCGAGGAGATCGACGACTCGACACTGCTGGCCCAACGATTTCCGGGGGCGGCACTTTTCACGCTCGGTTTGTTCTACTTATCTCTGGGGATCTCAGCATTCATGAAGTCGAATGTGCCGCGCTGTGCGCCCAGTGCTTTCTCTACGATCTCCTGCGTGACCAGCAGCCTTTCCTGATGCTCATCCTTGCCGAACGTAAAGAGCCCACCATCCAACAAAAACTGGGAACCGGTCAGGAGGAACTGCATGGTTGCAAGGGGTCGTTCCACGTTAAAGACGTTCTCTTGATTGCCCTGTTCGACGATCTTGGCAAAGATCGGTGACAGGCGCAGAACCGTCTGAATATTGTTCAGTTCGTGCAGCTCTCGATTGCCGGGCGCGTGCAAAAGTTCAACGACATCCTCCGTGTCTTCGTCACCTATGTGACTGTTGGAGAGCAGCATCCGCATCTTGGACAGCGCGTCCAGGGATGGGTCGTCTGCGACCTGCTCGGCCATGGCCACGATCTGATCGAGGGTGTGCTCGACGATGGCCTCCAATACCTCTTCCTTGGACTTGAAGTAGTAGTAGAAGGTGCCCTTGGCCACGCCCATCTCCTTGATGATGGCGTCGACCGCGGTGTTGGCGTAGCCGTTCTCCCGGAACAGCTGCTCCGATGTTTGGATGATCTCCAGCCGTCGCTCTTCGGCCGATTTGACGGTCCGTGGCATGTGCCAACTCTCCCTGCTGATGTTCTAGATGCGCCGACGCCCTCATCTTCCGCTTACCATTTTGCCACAGATTTCCACAGATGACGCTACTTCCAAAAGACGTAGCAGACCGGAGAAAACCGCGGTCATCGCTGGTGAAGAACGAGTTACACATTCGCCAGCAGATCCTCGCTTAAGGTCTCCAATGCGGGCTGGAAGGCCGTCCAGAATGTGACCAACACGATCAACCCACCGGCCAGCACAAAGAGCACAGTCAGATTCCAGGCGACAATCACGCCGGAGAGGGCCTGCGAGACAGGGACCAGCCCCGTGCTGGAAAGCATCAGCAGGCTCATGATCCGACCCAGCATCGCCTTGGGCGTGCGGCTCTGGATCGAGGTGAACAGAATGATGGTGATGTAGCCGGTGCCTACGCCAAGTAGCACCATCAAGGCAAGATCGATCCACGTCGAGTAGATAAATCCGAGCATCGCCGTCACAAGACCGAAGACGGTCAGCAAGGTGATCAGCAGCAGGCGGATGGTGCTCCCGCTAGGCCGAGGCAGCAGGCCGGCCAGCAGAAAACCAAGCAGATTGCCGCCGGCGAAACCGGACATCAGCAACCCAAACGCCATCGCGCCCTCAGCCAGCCGTTGATCGGCCAACACCGGAATGCCGACCAAGACCGGTCCGACAAACAGAAAGTTGACGGCAGCGATGACGATGAACATCAGGCGCAAGGCCTCGTTTTGCCACACATAGTTCAGCCCGGCAACGATCGCGGTCCAGACGCTCTCGTTGTTCTCTCCACTGCCGGCGGAAGCAAGCTGTCCGCCCGTGCGCATCAATCCCAGCAGGATTGCCGACACGGCGAAGGTGGCGGCATCAAGGCCGAAGGCCAGGCCGATGCCTCGCATCGATTCGGCATAGCTCCCGATCAAGATGCCGGCCAGCACAGGCCCGACAAATCCAACCATCTGACCGGCCCCCATGACAATGGAATTGCCGGCCTGCAAGTCTTTCTCCTTCACCACCATGGGCACAATGCTGTTGCCTGCGGGCACGGCAAAGCCGGCCACCAGGCCAAAGCCCAGGCTGAAGGCGTAGAGCATCCATATCTCGACGACGCCGGCCACGACGACGACCGTCATCAGCGCGGCCAGCACCAAGCGCACAATGTCTGAAACGATCAAGATGAGCCGTGGCGAGAAACGGTCCGTGATAGCGCCGCCGAAGAGCATGAAGAGCGCGCGGGGGATGCCCTCCAGCGCCAGCACCGTGCCCAGCGCAACCGGATCGCCGGTGAGTTGGAGCACCAACCAGGGCGTAGCAATGAGGGCAAACTGATCACCCAAGAGCGAGGTTGATGTGCCGGCAAAGAGCAATCGGAAATCACGAATCGATAGGACGTTGCGCATGGAGTTTTGTTCAGCAGTTTGATTGTTCATGATGGTTGGTCCTTTATTGCTTTGCAACAGATCGGCCCAGCGTGGCCCGCCGATTGAAATCGGCGTCTGGCATGAGAAACGTGGTTCAGTACGTTGTGGCAGGATGGCCAACCGGCCTCAGCCGGTTTTCCAGAGCAGGCGTCGGTTTCAACGGATGCAAGCCCAGCGAAAGCTTTTTCTGACTGTCTGTATCAAGCTAGTTGACGATTGCCACGCCCGCTCCACCCCCATCGTCTTCTCGGCGGCAGAACGGTTTCTACAAGATTGAGGTTCATCTTCTCGGTGAAGAAGAACTCCCGGTTTCTGAGGACGAGCGTCACGGCGACGGCGGCCATAATCAACGTGTAGATGCATTTGCTAATCTGGTTGGCTTCGAACACTTCCGATGAGTAGTTGACCAGGACGTGGAACAGAGCCAGCAAGGCGATGCTGCGCCGATTCCTGTAGAAGAGGTAGTTCGTGATCAACGCCAACGGGATGATCCCGACGAAGAAATTGATGGCGAACACCGGATGCTGCCCCCAGAGCGACCCCTGATAGGAACCTTCGA
The DNA here is from genome assembly GCA_963749845.1 of uncultured Chloroflexia bacterium. Taxonomy (GTDB): domain Bacteria; phylum Chloroflexota; class Anaerolineae; order Caldilineales; family Caldilineaceae; genus JAGRCP01. The sequence goes on from CAVVOJ010000001.1 coordinate 1,457,993, forward strand.
TGAAAAATGCCGGCAGATGCCAGAGCCCCCACAATGCGGCGAAGATCAGGCTGGTAACAAATAGGTTGAACTTGCTTGCCAGGCTGTCGACGCCATAACCGCGCCAGCCCAATTCCTCCAGCACCGGCACCAGCACCAGGAGGATCATGCTGAGGATTACCTCTCCGTCGAAAATCTTGAATGCTTCAGCAAAGCGCAGCTGTTCAACCGGCTGTCCAAAGGCGATGGAGATGCCGATGGCAGCCACCATGCCCAAGGGCAGCAGAAGCAGCGTAAACAGCAGATAGCGCATGTCGATCAAACGCAGATCGAATATCCGCCGCCGAAAGTCGGCCCGGAAAGGCTTGTCGGCAAATACGTACATCATGAAAAGCGCGGCGATCAGCGGTCCCATATAGGCCAGTAACAGATGGAGTAGATTCTTTTCGGCGCCCTGCTGACTCTGCGCGGCCAGGATAAACCCGTTGATCCAGGTCACGGCGAAGGCCAGGACGAAGTAGAGTGTCGGTCGATAGCGGTGGATCCCGTTCATGATTGACTCCTTGTTTTTTCTTCCGTTGGACAACGGTTTGCCCAAACTGTTGCGGTTTTTTGCAGACTATTCTGCGTGACAGCTGCCAGTATACCATACTGACTGACCGTCAGTCAATACCCAATTTTGAATAGCATACCTATTGAATTGAGCGATGCCTCTTTTCACCGCCGTCAGAGTGATCTATACTAAATCCGTTCACTTGGTTGATCACTCCTGGACTCGGCAGATTGGAGGCCCCCATGAAAATTCATCACGCGGTCGCTCTCGTGGTCGCGGCACTTAGCCTTATCCTGGTTGCGTGCGCTGGCGACGATCTATTGATTGAGAATCCCGCGCCCGTTGCACCGGCCGACCAGAATATTGCTTTGGACCCGGTCGCACGCGCCGAGGATCTGCTCGCGCGCATGACGCTGGCCGAGAAAATCGGCCAGATGACGCTGATCGAAAAGGACAGCGTCCAGCCGGGCGACATCGATGAGCGCCTGATTGGCGGCGTGCTCAGCGGCGGCGGCGGATCGCCGGCCGAGAACACGCCGGAAGGCTGGGCCGCGATGGTCAGCGGCTTTCAGGATGAGGCTTTGCAGACACGGCTGGCCATTCCCCTGCTCTATGGCGTTGACGCTGTGCATGGCCATGGCAATCTACGCGGCGCAACGCTCTTTCCCCACAACATCGGCCTGGGGGCGGCCAACGACCCGGCACTCATGACCGAGATTGGCCGCGTGACCGCAGCGGAGATGGTCGCCACCGGCATCACCTGGAACTACGCGCCGGCCGTCTCCGTACCCCAGGATATCCGCTGGGGCCGCACCTACGAGGGCTACAGCGAGCGTCCCGAGATTGTGGCTTCGTTGGCCGCGGCCTATCTGCAGGGCATGCAGGGGGACGACCTTGCCGCGCCGGACACGGTGCTGGGCACGCCGAAGCATTTCGTGGGTGATGGTGGCACGGCCTGGGGCACATCCACCACCAATGGCTATAGGATCGATCAAGGCGTCACTGACGTGAACGAAGCGACTCTGCGCGCCATTCATCTCCCACCCTATGTTGCCACGATTGACGCCGGCGCCCAGAGCATCATGGTTTCGTTTTCCAGCTGGGGCGGCATGAAGATGCACGCCCAGCGCTATCTGATCACCGACGTGCTGAAAGGGGAACTGGGCTTCGACGGCTTCGTCGTCTCCGACTGGGCCGCCATCGATCAGATTGATCCTGACTACTATACGGCGGTGGTCGCCGCCATCAACGCCGGCGTCGACATGAATATGGTCCCGTATGACGCCACGCGTTTCGTTGATACGCTCACCGCGGCCGTCGCTGCGGGCGACGTCTCTCTGGATCGAATTGACGACGCCGTGCGGCGCATCCTCACGGTGAAATTCGCCCTCGGCCTCTTCGAACAGCCCTACGCCGACCCTGAGCTGGCGTCGCGCGTCGGCTCCGAGCCCCATCGTGCGTTGGCCAGGGAGGCGGTGGCCAAGTCGCTTGTCTTGCTCAAGAACGAGTCGGACTTATTGCCGCTTCCCCCCGATCTGCCGACACTCTACGTTGCCGGTGTAGCCGCAGATGACATCGGCATCCAGTCCGGCGGCTGGACGATTGAGTGGCAGGGCAAGCCGGGCGCCATCACGCCGGGCGCCACGATTTTGGCCGGCTTGCAGCAGGCGGTTTCGCCCCAGACCACGGTGATCTATGACCCGTACGCACAGTTTGGCGACAACGTGTCCGGAGAGGCGCCCATGATCTGTCTCGGCGTTGTCGGTGAGCTTCCCTACGCCGAAGGCCAGGGAGACAGCGCAACGCTGACGCTGCCCGTCAACGAGTTGCGCACGCTCGATCGGCTGGCCGAGCAGTGCGATCAGCTTGCCGTAGTACTGGTTTCCGGGCGGCCGCTACTCATCGCCGACCGGGTGGACCAGTGGGATGCATTGGTAGCCGCCTGGCTGCCCGGCACCGAGGGGCAAGGCGTGGCCGACGTTCTTTTTGGCGCGCGGCCCTTCACGGGCAAGACGCCGTACGCCTGGCCACGCAGCAGCGATCAGCTGCCGCTGGACCATGCAGACTTGAATGAGGACGATTTGCTCTTTCCATTTGGATACGGTCTCAAAACGACAGCGGGGACCGAGTAGCGGTGAGTGAGATCAACCTGTTGGCATTTGATGTCTTTGGCACCGTGGTCGATTGGCATGGATCCATCGCGCGTGAGGTGGACGCCCTGAACCTGGGCGTCAGCGGCAGTGACTTTGCGCTTGCCTGGCGCGCGGGCTATCAGCCGGCCATGGCGCGGGTGCGCGCAGGCGAGTTGGGCTGGACCATCATCGATGACCTTCACCGGCTCATTTTGGACGAGCTGCTGGCCAAATATGGCATCGATTGGCTGGGCGAAGCAGAGAAGCGCGAGCTCAACAAGGTCTGGCATCGCCTCGATCCGTGGCCGGACGCTGTTGCCGGGCTAGTCGAACTCAAGCGTCGCTACATGATCTGCACGCTCTCCAACGGCAATATCGGGCTCCTGGCCAATATGGCCAAGCGTGCCGGGCTGCCCTGGGACTGCATTCTCTCGGCTGAGACCTTTCAGCGCTATAAGCCTGATCCGGCAACCTACCTCGGCGTTGCCAGCGTTTTTGATGTGGAGCCGGCCCAGGTGCTCATGGTCGCCGCACACGACAATGACTTGGCCGCGGCCCGGCGTTGCGGCTTGCAGACGGCGTACGTCGAGCGGCCGCTGGAATTCGGATCCAATCAGTCCAAGGATGTCTCCGGTCAGCCCGAGGATACCTTTCACGCGCGCGATTTCCTGCACCTGGCTGCACTGCTTGCGGCAGCTGAGTCTGCTGACGAACCGTCATGATGATTGCACTCGCTTCGCCCCGCGTCGCCGAGAGCCTGGAAGCCGGGCTCGAGCGAACACGCGCCCTCGTGGCCGAGGCTGCGGCGCAGGGCGCTGAGATCGTTTGTTTTCCCGAGGCCTATCTGCCGGGTCTGCGCGGCCAGGATTTTGACGTGCTGCCCTTTGACAGAGCTACACAAGCGCGGGTCTTGCGCAGCGTGGCCCGGTGGGCGCGCGATCATAGCATCGCCGTCATCTTCGGCATGGAGCGGATCACGGCCACGGGACGGCAGATCGTGGCGCCTGTCTTTGATGCACGCGGTGATCTGCTGGGCGTCCAGACCAAAAACCAGCTCGATCCGAGTGAAGATCGCTTCTACGTGCCCGGGAGCACCCGACAACTCTTTGCAGTCAATGGCGTGAAATTTGGCGTGGCGATCTGTCACGAGGGATGGCGCTATCCCGAGACGGTGCGCTGGGCCGCGGTGTGCGGGGCCAAAATCGTTTTTCACCCCCAGCACACGGGCAACGAGCAGGCCGGCATGCGCCTGACCGAGTGGGGCGCGTCCGGCAATCCCTATTACGAGCAGGCCATGGCGATGCGCAGCCGCGAGAACACGATCTACTTCGCCAGCGTCAACTACGCCCTGCGCTACCCGGAATCAGCTACCAGCCTGATCGACCCGACAGGACGCTGCCAGGCCTACCTGCCCTATGGTGAAGAGGGACTGCTGGTAGCGGAGATTGATGTGGACCAGGCCACCGGCTTGCTGGCCAGGCGTTACGCGCCGGCGCGGTACGGGGAAGGGTAGCCGGGTTGGCCCTCGATTTATTGGGGGAGCGCCAGCGTTCCCAAGGTCACATGCCGGCGTCAGTCGGTGGGTACACAACAGCGGGGCCCAGAGGACTCTCCGAAAGGAACGGATACTGCGCTGTGGTTGATCGCCACATGCGTTGTCGACGAGACGACTGCTTTATCCGTTCCTTTTTCCATCCGCTGTTGTGCACCAAAGAGGCCGTCCTTCACGCGTTTCCGTCCCCTTGCTGGCGCAGCGCGTCCAGCGACTGCGCGATGGAAACCGAAGCGTTCTTTGGTCAACTTTCCAACGGAGCAGCGAAAAAACCATGAGAATCGAAGCGGATGTCAAACTCGGGTTCAAGGATGTCATGATTCGGCCGAAACGGTCGACGTTGAGCTCGCGCGCCCAGGTTTCACTCGTGCGCAAATTCATCTTTTGGCACAGCGAACGCGAATGGGTCGGCGTGCCCATCATTGCTGCAAACATGGACACCGTCGGCACCTTTGAGATGGCGCGCGCGCTCAGCCATCACCAAATGATGACCGCCATTCATAAGCACTACAACCGTGACGAGTGGAAGGCCTTCATGCAGACGGCCGACGAGTCCGTGACCAGGCATATTGCCGTCAGTGCGGGCACAGGCCGGGCCGACGCCGAGATGCTCGATTATCTGCTCGGTGAGTACGGTCAGCTCGATTTCATCTGCATCGACGTAGCCAATGGCTACTCGGAACACTTCGTCCAGTTCGTCAAGCGGGTGCGCGACAAACATCCGGACAAGACGATCATCGCCGGCAACGTGGTCACCGGTGAGATGGTGGAGCAGCTTCTGCTGGGCGGGGCGGACGTGGTCAAGGTGGGCATCGGACCGGGCTCGGTCTGCACGACGCGCATCAAGACGGGCGTGGGCTATCCCCAGCTTTCGGCCGTAATCGAGTGCGCGGATGCCGCGCACGGGCTGGGCGGGCAGATCATCTCCGATGGCGGCTGTAAAGTGCCGGGTGACATTGCCAAGGCCTTTGGCGGCGGCGCGGATTTTGTCATGTTGGGCGGTATGCTGGCCGGCCACGACGAGAGCGGCGGCGATCTGATCGAGATCGACGGCGCGCCCTACAAGCAGTTCTACGGCATGAGTTCACAGACGGCCATGGAGAAGCATGCCGGCGGCGTGGCCGAGTACCGGGCGTCAGAGGGCAAAACCGTCCACATTCCCTACCGCGGACCGGTTGAAGCCACCGTGCAGGACATGCTGGGGGGCGTGCGCTCGACCTGCACCTACGTAGGCGCACGGCGGCTCAAGGAGCTGACCAAGCGTACAACCTTCATCCGCGTGCAGGAACAGCATAACGAGGCTTTTTCGTAGCTCAACCACTGGGAGCTTCTAGTTTTGTGGCTCTGCCTGCGTACCCTGGTCGGACTCACACCACAACACCTATGACGATTCGGGCTCATCACCACAGCCCTCGAAAACGTCGCGACCTCCCTGCATTGCCTGCATGACTCAGCGTCTAGAATCTGCCACTTGTCGGAATCCCCAATTGACCGGCCACCATAACGGCTGCGTTCACCATGCTTGTACCCCTTTTGTGCCCCTCCTTTCGCGTGAATGGGTACCAGCGTACGTAGATCCTGTTTTTTACTGGAAGCGTACGTGAGTGATCGGATCAACCGTAGATGCACAGAATCGAAAGGGGTAGCAACCATGTTACGCACTCAGAGAATGATCGGATTGTTGATTTTGCTCGCGCTGCTCTTTAGCGCCTGCCAACCGATTGTGACGGAGCCCATGGCGCAGTCGTCTGCAGAAGATGTGACTGCGGCAATCAACGCCATTTGGGATGAGTATGAAGCCAGCATTCTGGCCGGCGACCCCGACCGCTGGATCGAACTGTGGGAAGAAGACGGCGTGCAGCTGCCGCCCGGTAATCCGCCAGTGGCCGGTAGAGAGGCCATCTACGACCGCATCAGCAATGACCTGGCGTCGACTGCGTACAGCGAATTTGCCATCACCAATGAAGATGTCGAGGTGAATGGTGATCTCGCCTTTGCCCGCGGCAACTATGTCCTGACCTTCGCACCCAAGAGTGGCGGGGAGCCGATGGACCTCGATGGCAAGTATATGACCATCTTCCACCAGCAGCCCGACGGATCGTGGAAGATCTACCGCGACATCTTCAACTCGAATGTCCCGCCAGCCCCTGTGGCTGCCCCTGCGACGGATGCAGAGGCAGTGGCGGAGGCGATCAATGCGGTCTGGCGCGAGTATGAAGCCAGCATTCTGGCCGGTGACCCCGACCGCTGGATCGAACTATGGGAAGAAGACGGCGTGCAGCTGCCGCCCGGTAATCTGCCAGTGGCCGGTAAAGAGGCCATCTACGACCGCATCAGCAATGACCTGGCGTCGACTGCGTACAGCGAGTTTGTCATCACCAATGAAGATGTCGAGGTGAATGGCGATCTGGCCTTTGCCCGCGGCAACTATGTCCTGACCTTCGCACCCAAGAGTGGCGGGGAGCCGATGGACCTCGATGGCAAGTATATGACCATCTTCCACCAGCAGCCCGACGGATCGTGGAAGATCTACCGCGACATCTTCAACTCGAATGTGCCGCCGGCTCCTGCGGCTGCCCCTGCGACCGATGAAGATGTGACTGCGGCAGTCAACGCGGTTTGGGATGAGTATGAAGCCAGTCAGATGGCGGGTGATCCTGACCGCTGGATTGCGCTTTGGACCGATGAAGGGGTGAAGATGCCGCCGGATGTGCCTGCCATCGACGGCACGGACCAGATATTTGCACGTGCGCAACGCAACATGGCAGATCCTGTTGATGAGATGGTGATTACTGCGCTGGAAACGCAGAGCGCTGGGGATTGGGCCTATTCACGCGGTGTCTTTACATTCACGTACACGATCAATGAAACCGGCGAGCAAGAGATGATGGATGGCAAGTTTATGACGATCCTGCAACGCCAGCCCGATGGCTCATGGAAGATCCATCGCGACATCCACAATTGGAACGGACCACCGACGCCTGTTGAAGCGACAACTGAGGCCGAAGATGCTACCACGGCCATCGACGCTTTCTGGCGTGAGTATGAAGCCAGTGTCTTGGCGGGCAATGCCGAGCGGTGTGACAAGTTGTGGACGGAGGCCGGCGTGCAGGCGCCGTCTGATCTGCCCGCTGCCGTGCTAGAGGAGGCGACCTTCCCCGTTGCGGCCAACGCTGTGGAGCATGACGATTTCAGCCAGTTTGTGATCAACAACGAGGCGGTGGAAGTGCACGATGATTGGGCGCTGGCCCGCGGCACCTACATGGCGCGGTGTACGCCCAAGGAGTTCAACGATCTGATTGAACTCGAAGGCGAGTACATGGCCATCTTCCTCCAGCAGGCTGACGGCTCCTGGAAGCTTTACCAAGACCTGTTTGAGTCCGGCTCATAATTGAGATCATCGTCCGCTTTGCGAAGCCGCGAGACGAATAGGCAGCGCTGACATTCACCATCTTGGAAGCTGAACCGAAGGCGCTGTCAGGCCACTAGTTCCGACTCGGCTGACCGTCACTGGCACAACGAAGCCTTCCTGCCAAGGAATCGATCCGCCGGTGACGGTCAGCCTGAACAGGCTTATGAGTGAAAGACCATTCGGGATAATGGTTCCCGCCGTCTCACTTACTCAGCGAAATAGAGGGGAGACCGCCCGTGTCCACGGAGAATACAGCCCTCATTCAACGTCTATTCGAGGAGATCTATAGCCAGGGCAATCTGACCGTCGCCGATGAGATCGTAGCGGCAGATTACGTGAGCCACAATCCTGCACCCGGTGAGGCGCCGGGTCGAGAGGGGCTGAAGGCATCGGTGGCCTACCTGCGCCGCGCCTTTGCCGATCTCCACGTTACCATTGAAGATCAGGTGACCGAAGGCGATAGCGTGACCACTCGGTTCACCATCAGCGGCGTGCACGAAGGCGACTACAGCGGCATCCCCCCCAGCGGCCATCCCTTTTCGGTCACCGCCATCAGCATCCATCGCATTTGCAGCGGCTGGATTGCCGAGAGCTGGCTCAACTGGGACACATTCAGCCTGATCCAGCAGTTGAAAGCTGTCCACGACGTATGAACGCTGCGCGCACGGCGGGTTGTTTGATATGCGCCGCAATCTCGGCGAGAATTCCGGCGGCTTCTTCCCGCAAGGCCGCGGCGGCGGCTGCATCGCCGTCCCGCTGCGCCAGCGTGGCAAGGCCGATCAGAATCGGCCAGAGGGTACGGCGTGATCCCAGCCTTCTGGCCGCGGCCTCTGCATCTGTCAATGCCTGCCGCGCCTCTTCTGCACGCATTGACCCGAATGCCAGCAGCGCCCGCCCCTTGAGCTGCAGCACGTCAGGGCGCAGGTGCCAGATGCCGGCGGCCGCCAGATCGGCGTACAGGGCATCCATCTCGGCAACCGCCCGGTCAAACTTTCCCTGTACCAACGCCAATTCACCATGGGCCAGGCCGACCCGAATCCACATGAAGGGCATGTAGCCAAAGCGCTCTTTGACTTCCCGATAGTCTGCCAGATCTTCGACCAACGCCGCGGCCGCATCTGTGTTCCCACGGCGTAACTCCAGGCTCACCTGAATGGCATGGGGCCAGAAGCGCAGAATCGGCAATTTCGTCTCGGCCACGGTGCGCGCCAGATTGGCCAGCTCAAGCCCCTGCGCCGGGTCGCCCAACTCGCTACGCAGAAGACCCAACTCCGCACGCGTCCCGATCAGGGGCGTCAGGCTGGCAACCTGCTCGGCAACGGCAATATCGTCCACCATCGTCGTCTCGGCCTGATCAAGCTTGCCCTGCTCCCAATAGATCGAGCCAAGCATGAAGTGACTGAGCGCTTGGGCATCTAGGTTGTGGCTTTCCACACCCACGCGATGGGCGGCTTCCGCATGGGCAATCGCTTGCTCATAGGCGCCGGTCACCAGTTCGACCCAGTGCGAGCGCATGAGCGCCTCGGAGAGCATGGGTAAATTGTCGAGACATTCCCACTGGTCGCGGGCTTCGCATAGCGCGGAGCCGGCGCGCGCCCACTGGCCGGCCCCGGCGTAGGCATAAAAGATGTCGTGGAGCGTGAATGCCAGTTGCTCAGGGTCAGCAACCTCCCGGGCCAGTCTGAGGGCATCTTCGCCGTAGCGCAGCCGTTGCGTGAGATCGCCGCCCGTATACGCACTGAGGATCAGGAGGTTCCACAGGATTGCAGCCTGGGCCACGCGGTCATCCATCGCCGACGCAAGCGCCCGTGCACGGTCGAGCAGTGCTCGTCCCTCGGCCGGATCGCGGGCAAAATTTACCGTAGCGCGGATTGCTGCACGCGCCAGGAGCGAGGCCAGCTCCATGGCTTGATCCTCTTGCGCTTGCGCCGCATGCTCCATTTCCTCGTAGGCAGCGACGGCTTCATCATGGTGCGAACTGAGCTCGAGCGTGCGGCCAAGGCGCCGGTAGAGGTCAAGCAGCGCTCCCTGTGGCACGTGCAGTGCATCGCCGCCTGATCCATTGAGCAACCCGATGGCGCTGCGATAGTGAGCTGCGGCCTCGGCATTGGCGTAGACGGCCGCCGCCGCATTGCCCGCAAGGGTGTAATAGTGCAGCGCACGCTGCCTCCTGCCGGCGATGGCGAAGTGGCGCGCCAACTGCGGGGCAATCGAAGCGGCTGCATCGCCGTATGCACGCTCTAGAGCAGCGGCTATCGCACTGTGAAGCTGTGCACGTTGGATTCGATCCTGGCTGTTGTAGAGATACTGCTGAAAGAGAATATGGCGAAATGCATATTGGGAGAGGGTCTGGCTGTTGATCTGCTGCTGGCCCAGCGCGACAATCAGGCGCTGCTCGCGACTCAGCACCGTGCTCAATTGGCGCGTCAACTGGTGCACATCGATGCCCAGCACGCCGGCAATGATTTCCGCAGCAAAGGCCTCGCCGGCCACAGCGCCCACCTGGAGTACTTCCTGGAGCGGCGGCGTCAAGCGTGCGATGCGTTCCTTGAGGAGGCCCTCGATGCGCGCCGGCAGGATGTCCCAATCGATGGCGGATGAAGCAAGCCACGCGCCGTCCTCACCGCGCACAATATCGCCGCGTGCGCGCAGGCCGGTCAGCAGCTCAACCGTGAAGAGGGGATGTCCTGCCGTTTGTCGATAGAGCGCCGCACGGAAGGCCTCATCAAGACGGTTCGGTTCCAGATCGAGCAGCGCGTCTATAAAGCGGCGGCCGTCTGCCTGATTCAAGCGCACATGGATCTCACCAAACAAACGCTGCAACTCATTGAGCAGCGGCTCCAGAGGATGACGTTCTCCGTTGCGACCCAGCGCGACCTCGGCCCCGCGATAGATGCCGACCAGCAGGATGGGGTGGTGGGCAAGGCGACGAGTCAGGTGAAAGAGCAGGCTGATGGAGCCGCGATCCGCCCACTGGAGATCGTCGATAATCAGCAGCAGGGGCTGCCGGCGTGCCAGGACTTCCAGAACTCGCGTATACTGGGAAAAGAGACCTTCTTGACTGCGCTGGCCGGCAACCTGCTCTGTCTGCCGCCGGCCGACAAGCTGGTCGAGCCGGCTGAGCAGGGCCTCGTCTTGTCCCGGAATTGCTGCGGCAGCCGCCGCGCGCAGGGACGTGCCCACGAGCAAGGAACCCACGAGATCCGGTCCGGCCTCAAGTAGAGCCTGCACGGTGCGCGGAGCTGCCTGCCAGAGACGTTCCCCATAGGTCCGGCTCATGGTCGCCGCGTTCCAGTGGGGCGTGAGGTCGCCCGTCAGCAACTCCAAGATTTCACGGAAGGGGAGGTAGGGATCGGCGATCCCCGTATACGCATTACAGTGCCCGATCGCTGCAACCAGGTCGGCGTGCTCTGCCTGACTTTCACGAAGAAACGCCTGCGCCAGCATCGACTTGCCGTCGCCGGCCTCACCTGAGATGAAGACAATCCCGCCGTGCCCGGCCACTGCCTTCTCTAAATGTGATCGGAGGACGCCCAACTCTGCTTCCCGAGCGACCAGCGTGGACTGCTCGGCTTGATCGGTAGGCGGCGACGCGTGCAGGAAGGGTGGCAATGACGCGCGGTCATCCGTCCGAAGGCGTTCGACGCTCAACTCGCCGCGTGCAATGGCGACAAAGCGCGCCTGCTCGCTCGGGGGGATACGCAGCGCGTCGGCCAGTAGCGCTGCCATCTGGCGCGACGGCCGACGCTCGTCCCGTTCGATCTTCTTGACCGTGCTGGGTGAGCAATGAATCCGCCGTGCCAGGTCCGGACGCGTCAGATCAAGGGCCAACCGCCGCTGCTGTACCCAATCGCCAAACGATAGTCCGTCATGTGCTGATTCAAACTGCATAAGGTCGGTCAGCAGGTCACCGCCTTGCGAGAGCGTAAATCCCCGTCGCCGTTTCGTTCAACTTGAGGGGAGGCAAGTAAGCGGAGATTGAGGCAAACATTGGCGTTGCGCCTTCACTCGATTTGAATAGAGCATCGGCGCGTCTACTCGAGTATACCACAAATAGTGCGCCAATTTGACGTCCAAATAGGCGCGTTGACCATGCGCAAGCACGATGGTGAAAGGAAGTCAGTACGTCTGTTGGCATACAGGCCAGCCTAAAGTCGGCTCACGCGCCGTAATGACCGCGTTGGTGGAGAAGGCACAAGTCGCGGGCAGTGAGACCCTCTCCTTCCTGCAAGCGCAGCTCGCCGCAGACGAAGCTTAGTTGACGTACCTGGCAACGGCACCCAGATTTGCGCCATCCGACAGTGAGATAGAGATGTAGCCGACGTGTAGCAGATCCGTCTTCTGATCAATGCGATGATCGCGATATGGTTGCCTGGCCGAGGTAGGCGGCGGGGCGAAAGGATACGCCGATGTTTGTCACGTGGAAGGATTTTTATGCCGGTTGCTGCGGCCATGATGAACAAGTGGAAATTGCTGCGGTCCATCGCCTGCAGCACCATGAACTGGGCGTCGAGACCGAGCTTCCGGAACCCTGTTGCCGGGCGCTCGTATGGCTCGCCCACCAACTCGAACGTTGGGGCGAACGCCTCGAGCAGAAGTATGACTACATGGCTCGCCACCAAGACGGCGCCCCCATGCCGCGCTGAGTAGCGGCTGCGCCTGGTCGACGACGCAGTTGGTGTGCCTGACCCGTTGGATACGGCGAGAAGACGTGATGTGTGAAGGTGTGCCGAGACGCGGCGCTCTGACCTCATGCAGTGCGTCTTCGCGTCCAAAATCTGGCTTGCGCCGGCGAAGCGTGTTATCGTATTTGTACCGTCCATCGGCCCATGTCAGCCGTCACCTACTGTTCCGAGAGGCCAGCGCAAACCATGCTCCTCAACCCCAGCACCCAATCCTACGACTACCTTGATCCGGCCTCGCGTGACCTTATGCGCAAGACGATCGACTTTTTCGAAAACAAGGGCAAAAAGAAGCTTAGAGAAGACGATCACGCGCGCATCTGGAATCATGATTTTGTTGAGTTCATCAAGCGGGAACGGGCCTTCGCCATCCTGATGACGCCGGCAGGCTACGGCGCGCCCGACGCACGTTGGGATACCTTTCGTATCTGCGCATTCAACGAAATTCTCGGCTTTTACGGGCTCTGCTACTGGTATACGTGGCAGGTCTCCATGCTGGGGCTGGGTCCAATCTGGATGAGCCGCAACGAAGCGATCAAAGAGCAGACGGCTCAGCTGCTGGAGGAGGGCGCGGTCTTCGCCTTTGGTCTTTCGGAAAAGGAACACGGGGCCGATCTCTATGCCAGCGAAATGACCTTGACGCCAGATGGTGACGGCTATCGCGCCGACGGGTCGAAATATTACATCGGCAATGCCAACGAAGCTGCGCTTGTCTCTACCTTTGGCAAGCGGGCCGACACAGGCGATTATGTCTTTTTTGCCGTGGATTCCCAACACGAGAGATTTGACTGCGTGCGTAACGTGGTCAACTCTCAAAACTACGTGGCCGAATTTGTGCTGGAAGATTATCCGGTCACCGACGCCGACATTCTTTCGCAGGGGCGTGAAGCGTGGGATGCGGCACTCAACACGATCAATATTTGCAAGTACAACCTCGGCTGGGCCTCGATTGGCATGTGCACCCACGCCTACTATGAAGCCGTCACCCACGCCGCACACCGCCGCCTGTTCGATCACTACGTGACCGACTTTCCCCACATCAAGCAGCTCTTCACCGACGCCTATGCCCGCTTGACGGCCATGAAGCTCTTCGCACTGCGCGCCGCCGACTACATGCGCAGCGCTTCGGCCGATGACCGGCGCTATCTGCTCTACAATCCGCTGGTCAAGATGAAGGTGACGACGCAGGGGGAAGAAGTTGTCAATCTGCTGTGGGACGTAATTGCCGCCAAGGGCTTCGAAAAGGATCTGGTTTTTGACGCGGTGACACGCGATATCCGCGCCCTGCCCAAGCTTGAGGGGACCGTTCACGTCAATATGGCGCTGGTGGTCAAATTCATGCCCAATTACTTCTTTTTTCCGGCCGAGTTTCCGGAGATTCCCCAGCGCACTGACCCGGTGAATGATGACTTTCTCTTCAACCAGGGTGCGACCAAAGGGCTGGGCAAGATTCAGTTTCACGATTATGCGTTGGCATACGACAGCGTCGATCTGCCCAATGTCCAGGTTTTCAAGGAGCAGACGGAGACGTTTAAGGCAATGCTCTTCGCCGCTCGTCCCACGGAGGAGCAGACCCAGGATATTGATTTTCTGCTCAATCTTGGCGAACTCTTTACGCTGGTCGCCTACGGCCAATTGATCATTGAGAATGCCCGCATCTACGCGGTAGACGATGCTCTGCTCGACCAAATCTTTGACTTCATGATCCGCGACTTTTCCAAATTCGCCCTGCAACTCTATTCCAAGACGAGCAGCAGCGACGCGCAGATGGACCATTGCCTGAAGATGATCCGCAAGCCTACCATCAACCCGGAACGGTTCGATCGCGTCTGGCGTGACTATGCCTATGCGTTGACCGACGCCTATGCGATGAAGGAGTAACGCGCTATGACCCACCGTAAGATTGCCGCCATCAATGCCATTGTTTTCTTCGTCTTTTGGCTGTTCGTCCTGCTGGCCGGCGCAGATAAGCCACCGCCGCGCGGCTTCATCTGGATTATGCTGGCTGTGGCCGTCTGCGCTGCGGTCGTCTACTGGCGTGTACCCACCTATATCGATTGGACCTGCACCTCACGGACCGGGCGCTACGGGCTCGTCGTGTTGGACGGAGTTGTGGCCGGATTGCTCGTGGCTCTGCCCTTTGCGCTGCGCGGCAGCGGGGAACCATCGATCACCATGCGTCCGCTCGACTACGTCATTTGGTTTGCCGTGCTTGCGGTGATGGGCGTGTTGAATTCGGTTACGCTCTACCTCATTAATGCCCTGGTTGCCCGGAGAATGGGACGAAAGGCGGCGGCACAGTAGGATCGGTCAGTCGCGTTGGGCTATTCGAGAACCGATATGACTCGACCCACTTCACCAGACGCCAATTGCACCTTGATGCCATGTGGATGCGTGGCCGACTTGGTGAGAATGCGTTGCACCGTCCCGCGCGTTCGCTTGCCGGTTCGCTGATCCATTTTTTGAACGATTTCGACAGTGCTGCCAATTTGAATGTTTCTTCGCTGACGGCCACTTTGCTGCTCATTGTCCATGGTATGCTCCGCGTCTAGCTGGGATCGAAGCGCGGAGTATACCATGGCGCGCCTGGCTCAGATATTTTGGCTCAGCCTGTGGGCAATCGCCGTTGATTACCGTCGCCCGGCGGGCAGCGTCTTATTAGACAGGCTGCACCGACACCTGATCGCAGCCAATGCGCCCGACCTCGGCGATGAGCGCCACTCCGCCGCCAGGATACAGATTGTCAGGATCCTCGGCCTCAATGATGACTTTGCCATCAATGGAACCAACCAGGCGACTTCCTTCCACGCTGAGGTCGAGCTCATACGGCAAGCCGAAGGTCCAGCCGAAATCAGACTCCGCCAGGACCATGTCTTTTCCTTCAAACGCACGGATGATTCTGGTCTTCTCCCGGTCAACCAGCAACGCATAGTAGCGTCCCATGCCCTGGACGCGTACGCCTACGCCGCCTGCCTGACACATGTGAGGCGTCATCCGCGCGGTGACGCGATAGTCGTGCCAGTCGCGCGTGCCCTGCATGAGCAAGCCGCGGCCCGCGTTCTGGATGAGGCGATAGGGCTCCGGCCAGTAGTCAAGTTCCGTCAGCCGTTCGAGACTGTCGAAGCCGTTGATCCAGGCCTTCTTCCACATGATTGGGCCGGTGTCGCGGGTGAGGCGGCTGATCTCCCGCTCAAGGGGGCGATCGAGGGTGACGTTGGGCGCACCTGCCCATGTCAGGTAGTCAAGATAGATCGAGCCTTGTTGTCCGCCCGATCCATTTACCTCAACGCCGACAAATGCAATCGGATATCCCTGTGTATCCGGCACCAGCCATGAAATGTTTGTCGCCTTGCCTGGTTCAAGCAAGATTGGCTCATAGTGTATCATGGCGAGCGCATCAGCCGCATCATAGTGCTTGATGTAGAGAGTGACCTGGATCGGGGCTATGTTTGCATCACCGGCCGCAATCCGGGCTTGCAGGGTTTGGCCGCTGTAGATCGTCGGCGAGGCCAGGAGCGAGTAGCCGCGACGGTCGAAATAGCTGGCAACCTCGCGCGAGGGAATGAACGTGGCGGTCTCGGCGCGCCCCACCCGCCCCGGGGCGAGTCCGCGGTAATGAATCGCCAGGGAACGTTCGCCCCCGGCACTGTGACCCACCACGTTTTCAATCTCTATGACGTCGCTCGCCGCAGGAGAGTCGTCGCTGACAAACCCGTGAACCGAGCCCGGCAGCTCGAAATGGAAGCGCGCGCCCGCTTTGGGCGCGATCGGGTCGAGTCCGTGGATCGCCCGTCCCATATTGGCCAAGTGAATGGCTTCGGTCGCTGCGTCGGTAATGGAGCGGCCGCCATCAGCGGTGGGCAGGAAGAGACGGTCGGCAACGGGGCCGCGCCAGTCAGGGCCGGCGTCAATTCCGGCCAAGCCATTCTTGATGCCCAACAAACAGCCCAAGTTGCCCGAATTGCAGTCCGTGTCCCAGCCGGCCGTGTTGACGATCATGAGCGATTTCTGGAAATCGTCATTGCCATAGAGCAGGGAGAAGATGATCAGGCCATGATTGGGCACCATGTGACAATTGCCGCCGTACGTGTCGTATCCATACCGCTCGGCAAGCAGCTTGCGAGCGGCGTGCCAGTCCGGCTCGCTGGCGTGCCATTCACGAATGTCCTGGATCATCCGATAGATGATCGAATCGTGGGGAATGAAGGCCGTGCCTGTATCGATTAGCTTATCGATGTCGGGTTCAACGAAAGCCTGGGCTTCCATGACCGCCATTACCTGCGCACCGTAGATGGCCTCGCCGTCATGGCTGACGCTGGCAGCTCGGCGTGCAAAGTCCGCTGCTAGTTCGGGATTGCCCGGCGCAACCATGCTCCAGCCATCAATGAAGATCTGGGAACCGATCTGCTCGGCAACGACCTTGCCGTTGAGCGCAATCGACCCGCTTTGCGGCGCTTCGATTCCGGATTTGAGGCGCAGATAGGCCGTATGCTCGGTCGAATTGCCCATGCCGCCCCACCACAAGATTGTCTGCTCCTCGATGAGATAGTTCATCCAGGTATGGCCAATCTGGGCGGGTGTAATCTGGCGGTCGTTGCCATAGTCGGCTAATGCACGAACGAAAGTAAAGGTGCCCGAGATGTCATCGTCGGTGACGATCAGTGGGACCTTGAATTCTTTATGTACGTAGTAATTGACTTCGCCCAGACGCTCCATAATCTGCTCGTACGTCCAGCCTTCGAACGGGCGCCCGAGGTAGACGCCAATGATTTTCCCAAGTACGCCAGCATACACACGTTCCAGATAGTCGGCCTGCATCTACAAACTGTCCCTTCTTGCGGTTAGGCTTTTACGCTTCCCTGCGTCAAGCCATCAATGAATTGACGTTGCAGTGCGATGAACAAGACCAATACAGGAAAGATCATCATCACCGCCACCGCGCTGGTTAGCGTCCAGTCGCGGCCAAAGGTTTCCGTGAAGCTGTTGTAGCTGGTGGTAATCGGGTAGAGATTGGGATCATGGATCATGATCAGCGCAATTTGATACTCACCCCATACGGCCAGCGAGACGACGAGACCCACGGTCAAAAATCCAGTCCACGTGATGGGCAAGATGACCCGGAAGAAGATCATCAGTCTGCTTGCCCCGTCAACCAGGGCCGCCTCCTCAATTTCCAACGGCACCCTGACAAGAAATGTGCGCAGCAGGAAAATGGCAAACGGGAGATTGATCGCTGTATAAATGAGGATCAGCCCCACTCGGGTATTGACCAATCCCAGATTGCGCCACATGAAGAAGAGCGGCACCATAAAGAGCCAAATTGGAATGGTGGACGCAACCAGCATATAGAACATGACAAAATCAGAGCCCGGCGGATTGATCCGGGCAATGCTGTAGGACGCCAGACCTCCGAGCGTCAAGACTGCGAGAACGGTTGCCACCACGAGCGTGAGGCTGTTCGTGGCAGTTCGCCCAAAATTACTCTCCTGCCATGCCTCGGG
Source organism: uncultured Chloroflexia bacterium (assembly GCA_963749845.1). Lineage (GTDB taxonomy): Bacteria > Chloroflexota > Anaerolineae > Caldilineales > Caldilineaceae > JAGRCP01. The sequence goes on from CAVVOJ010000001.1 coordinate 1,475,804, forward strand.
ATAGTTCTGAAGACGGATTTCCTGGGGTGGTCCGAGCGGATTTGAGGCAAAGTCCGGTCTTGTCTTGACCGAGTTAAAGGCCAGCACGACCAGAGGGATCATGGCAAAGGCGACCAATAGCAGCATAATGATGTGGCTGGAAATTGCCGGCGCTTCCCGTCGTGATTTCTGCATGCTAAATCTCCCACCCTCGACGTCGAAGAACAATAAAGATCAGGACGATCGTACCGGCAAATGCGCTCATGGTGATGCCCTGCGCGGCCGCGTAGCCCGCGTCAAAGCGACGGAACGCATTTTTGTAGACGAGCGTGCCCATCACTTCCGATGATCCAGCTGGACCGCCTTCGGTCAGAATCCACACGTACTCGAAGACGAGGAACGACCAGATCGCCGTCATCATTAACATGAAGACGACGGTAGGCCGGATGCCGGGCAGCGTTACGTTCCAGAACTGCTGCCAGCGATTGGCCCCGTCCAATCGGGCCACCTCATACAATACCGTGGGAACGCTTTGCATGGCGGTGAGGAACAAAATCGTGAGGAAGCCCCAGTAGTGCCAGTTGTCAATAAAGGCAATGGTCAGCAGAACCGTGTCTGGATTGCCTAAGAAGGCTACGTCAAAGCCGGGAATTCCTATTTCTGTCAGCACGGCGGGGATTCCCTGGCGTGGGCTCAATAGATTTCGCCAGATGCTGGCAATGACGACGCTTGGCAAAATGTAGGGGATGAAGATCAGGATGCGATAGAAATAGCTGCCGCGCTTGATCTGTGAGAGCAAGAAGGCGGCCATCAAGGAGAGGGCAAAGGGCACCGTCATGAAGAATGTCAGCCAGACGATATTGTTTACCATCGCCTGGCGGAAGGAGGCGTCATCAAAGAATAAGCGGCGGTAGTTCTCCAATCCAATGAAGTTGGCCCCGCCCATGCCGGACCAATCGGTAAAGGAGTAGTACATCCCCAATACCGATGGAATCACGACAACGAAGCCATGAAGAAGGACGACGGGCAGGATGAAGAGCCACGGGATGAGGACCTTCCTCACAACGCGTCGATTTCTGGTCGCTGGTTGTGCGTTCACTGAGCCCTGGGCTGGTATGATCGTTTCGGCCATGGTTTGCCCCGCATAACAGGTGTTGGGGTGGATCCAGCCGGATCCACCCCCAGACAATCCTCAAAATCGACTAGCGTTCAGGAATCGGCGGAATGTCGCCTGCCGCCAGCTCCTCGGCAAAGACTTCGCCCAGCCCGGCTGCATATTCTTCCGGCGAAATGTCGTTGTTCCACATCTTTTCGATCTCTTCGTAGATGTAGACGTCACTGCGCGGCGGCCAGAAGGTCCAGGTCAGGTAGCCGTAGTTGCTGGCATCCGAAGCCTGGCCGATGGCGGCATAGAGGCTTGCGTTGCGCTCATCGAGCCCGTCAAGCATCTCGGCCTCCAGGCGAACCGGGGCCGGACCCATGCCGCACTGCACGACTAACTGTGCTTGCGTCTCGGGATCGAAGATGTGGGTGATCAGCTCAGCTGCTTCGTCAGGATGCTCGCTAAAGCTGTTGATCGAATAGGTCGAGCCGACGCCGATGCTGCAGGTGTCATCTCCGGACTTGCTGGGTACCGGGCTCCAGTCCCAGTCATTGCCGTTGCCGGCCTCTTCGCCAAAGTAGGTGTTGATACTCTCCAAACGCCAACTGCCCTCGATGTTCATGGCGGCATCGCCAGCGCCAAACGCGGCCAGACGCCCGTCGCCGTCTGTCGTGTAGTAAAGATCAAGGCCGCCCGAGAACCAGCCATTTTGCTGCATGTCGTTGAGCACGTTGATCGCTTCGATGAACTCTGCATCGGTCCAGGGTTTTTCACCGGTAAGCGCAGCGTAGACATTTTCCGGACCGGCCACATTGTTGACAATCGCGCTGAAGAACCATTCGTTCGCGGGGCGCCAGTCTGCATTGCCATGGGCAAACGGGTCAATTCCGGCCGCGGCAATCGTCTCGGAGAGCGCCATCAGCTCATCGATCGTGGTTGGCACTTCCCAGCCATTCTCTTCAAAGAGCGTCTTGTTGTAGTAGAGCACCATCGTCTCTTGCTCGCTGGGCAGACTGTACAACTCGCCGTCGACTGCGCCCAGGCTCAGCGCCCAGTCGACGATGATCTCGTTCCAGCCTAGCGATTCGGCATAGCCGGAAAGCGGGGCGAGGAGCCCGGCCTGGGCCATCTCAAAGGCGAAGCTGGGGCCAGGAGAGAAGACGACGTCGGGGCCGGCGCCGCCGTTGACGCCCGTACGAATCGCATCCCAATAGTTGTCCGAAATCAGGTTGAACTCGACCGCGATCGTTTCACTGTCAAGGGTGGATTCGACGACCTCGACAAAACACTGGTTGACGGCCGTGTCGTCTAGCCAAAGGGTGACGGTCGTCTTTTCGACGGCCGCCGCTTGTTGTGCGCCTTCATCGCCAGATCCTGCAGGCGCAACGTCGCCGGCGGCACAGCCCGCCAGCACCAGCATCGCAATCATCAGTAGGAAGAGCATTTTGCGTTTCACGTGGGTTCTCCTTCGTTGGATGACTAACAAATTGACTCACGACTTCACATCATCTTGGGACTTGATTCGCAACACCTCCTTGCGCTTAAGCGAATCCAGACATTTCCATGGTCCACTTCTACCTCTCGGATATCGTTTCCTTGGAATCGCCTACGTGGTTGAATCGCGTGTAACCAAGCGGAATGGCATCTCAATACTACGTCCGTTCTCCGGCGCGGTCCCCTTCACCCGTTCCATGAGCATCTCCGCCGCACGTCGACCCAGCTGGCGCTGAAACTGGGTCACCGTCGTCAGCGCCGGAAAGACGAGCTTGGCCGTTGAGATATCGTCAAAGCCGATGACCGCAATATCCCGGGGGATACTCAAGCCGACTTCACGGATAGCGATCATCGCGCCCATGGCCATCAGATCATTGGCCGCAACGACAGCGGACGAGCGCCGGTCTCCTTGCAGCAACTTGCCCATCGCCTGATAGCCGCCGTCCTCGCTAAAGGCCCCAAAGCTCAACAATTGGTCATCCATGGGAAGCTGGTTGGCTGCGAGCGCCTCGCGGTACCCATGTTCGCGAAAGCGCGCCGGCCCTTCATGACTGGTCAGCATGGCAATCTGCCTGTGGCCCTACTCGATAAGGTGCTCAACCGCCATCCGACTCGCTGCAATGTTGTCGATGAAGATGTTGTCCAGCGGCAAGGACCCTGGCAGCTTGGGCATCGCCTCCAGGCGCACAACGTGAATGCCCTGGTTGATCAGCGCCGCAAGATCCGGCACGCGCAGATGAAAAAAGACGCCGACCACGCCATCGACGCGTCCTTGCAACATGGAGTCCAGACAGCGACGCTCCCGCTCGGCCGTACCATCCGTGTTGTACATGATGAGATCATAGCCGTGACCGTCGACAACGTCTTGAATCCCGCGCTCAAAATCGGGGTAAAACGGGTTTGTGATATCCGGGATGATGCCGGCTACCGTATAGGTCTTGCTGGAACGCAGCCGCCGCGCGGTCACATTGGGCACATAGCCGACTTCATCCATGGCATCGAGGATGCGTTGACGCGTGTCGTCGGGGATGGTGACGGCGTTGTTCTTATTAACAATACACGAGACCATGGCCTGCGAGACGCCGGCAATGCGGGCCACATCTGCCTGCGTCGGGCGCTTTCCGCGTCATCCGCGCTTCATCCCAGTGAAATATTCGCGATACCCCTTGACATCCTACGGCAGTCTTGCTAGACTGTAAGCAATCGATTGCGCAAACGTTTGCTAGATCGACTCTTGACTCCTTCTCAACCATTCTCAAATCGTACCGATGGAGACTGTCCTGTGCCGACCATTCGTGAGGTCGCCGACAAGGCCGGCGTTTCGCCGACCACCGTTTCGCATATCGTCAACAACACGCGTTTCGTCTCGGACGAGATCCGCCAGCGCGTGCAGGCGGCTATGGACGAGTTGGGCTATCGGCCTAACACGCTGGCTCGTTCATTGCGGCGCGGCGAAACGCACACCATCGGTTTAATCCTGCCCGATAGCTCCAACCCTTACTTCGCCGAAGTCGGCCACACGATTGAAGCGACCGCCTTCGGACTGGGTTATAGCGTGGTGCTCTGTAACTCCGAGAGCAACCCGGAGAAGGAAGCCTTCTATGCTGATCTGCTCAGCAAGCGCCAGGTCGACGGTATGATCTTTTTCGCCGTGGGCGATCAAAGCCGCTCCCTGCAGGGCCTGCTGCGTCAGAGTGTGCCCGTCGTCGTCGTGGATCGGGATCTGGCTGAAATCGAAGTGGATGCTGTCCTGGCCGATAATCTGGCGGGCGGTTATCTCGCCACGCATCACCTGTTGGAGCAGGGCCATCGCCGCATCGGCCTCATCGCCGGCCCGTCGAACGTGACGCCCAGCGCCGATCGCGAGATCGGTTATCGTCAGGCGCTGGATGAGCTCGGGCTAGAGCTGGAGCCTGCGCTCTGTGACCGGGGCGACTTTCACTATCAATCGGGTCAGGATGCGACGCGCCGGCTGCTGGGCTTGGCGCACCCGCCTTCGGCGATCTTTGCCTGCAACGACGTCATGGCGGTGGGGGCAATTCGCGCTGCGAGCGAAGCAGGCGTACGTGTGCCCCACGATCTGGCCATTGTCGGCTTTGACGACATCGAACTGGCCTCTTACACCGTGCCCGCCCTGACCACAGTCGCTCAACCCAAGGAAGAAATGGGGCGTCAAGCGGTGCGGACGCTCGTTACGCGTATGCGCAATAAGGAAGAGCCTATCAAGCGGATTGTGCTGCCCACAGAGCTGATTGTGCGCGGCAGCAGCCTTCAGTGATCGCCGCATTGGCGTGACTAAACGCATCACTTTGTAAGGACTCAAACATGAATCCAAGGATTGTCGTCGTCGGCAGTGCGAACACGGATATGGTGGTCCAGGTAGGGCATCTGCCCAAGCCGGGCGAGACGGTGCTCGGTGGGACCTTCGCCACCGTCCAGGGCGGTAAAGGGGCCAATCAGGCTGTGGCCGCACAGCGATTGGGCGCCGACGTTACCTTCGTGGCCCGTCTGGGACGGGATGATTTTGGGCAGCGCGCGTACGAGGCCTACCAGGCAGAAGGATTGAATCTGGACTTCCTCGTTTGGGATGACGAGACGCCTTCAGGCATTGCCTCGATCACCGTGGATGCCAGGGGCGAGAACTGTATCGCGGTGGCGTCAGGCGCCAACGCGCGCCTCACGCCCGACGACGTAGCGGCCGCTGAGGCGCAAATTGCCCAGGCCGACTGTCTGCTCTTGCAGCTGGAAGTGCCCTTGCCGACGGTCGAAGCTGCGGCCAAGCTGGCGCAAAAGCATGGCGTGCGCGTCATTCTCAATCCGGCGCCTGCGGCGGAGTTGCCGGCGGAATTGCTGGCCATGGTCGACATTCTGACCCCCAACGAAACCGAACTTGCCATGTTGGCCCAGGCCGCGCCGGATGCGGACATTGCGGAGACGGCTGCGGCCTACTCTGAGCGTCTTGGGCTGAATGTCCTGATCGTGACGCTGGGCGAACAGGGCGCGCTGCTGCTGGATGGCGAGCGTCAGATTGAATCCCCAGCATTCCAGATTACGCCGGTAGACACGACGGCAGCGGGCGATTCGTTCAATGGCGCGCTGGCTGTAGCGCTGGCCAAGGGTGATGAACTTGCGGCGGCGGCTCGCTTTGCCAATGCTGCGGCAGGGCTAGCGGCAACCAAGGCCGGCGCCCAGCCCTCCTTGCCCAATTTGGCCGAAGTTGAAGCGCTCTTAGCGTCTTGAACCACCGTTGCTTCATAGTTTGTTCGCAGAAGCATCGAATTAATACGTTACCGTCGATCACATTCTTCAGCAGTCCATCCTGCTCAAAATCGGCGTAGCTGGACAGGCCTTTTGCTGTGGATTGACAATCAAATGCGGATGGTGTATGATGCATTCGAATATTTATTCAATCTTGCCTAATTATCCTAAGCTGCTGTCTTCCCAATCATTTTATGAGATGAGACGAGTCATGCAAGAGACCATTGCGCACCCTGCGCTCTCCTGGTTTTCACTGTGGCGAAGGGTGAAATTGCTGCCTAGCCGACAACGCCTTCTTCACTTGCTCCCGGTCACTGCGTTGCTCTTTCTCCTCTCGGCTTGCACTATCGTTCCGTTAGAAGAGATTGAGGCGCAGCTGGAGAGTGAAGTCTTCGATCCTGAGGTCTACGTCGACGGTGTGTGGGAGAGTGCAGTGCAGCCCGCAATTGTCGAAAATGCCCAAGACTTAGCCGCCGTTTTGACCGCGATCGAGGCGAATCTGGAGAGCGGTGGTGAAGCGTACGGCAGCTTTGTCGGCGGCGCCTATCAATTCATGGTTAAGGGTGAGGGCACGATTAGCTGAGGTCTCCACCGAATCGCGTAACGGCACCGCCGTAGTCGACCTGGCAGGCTATGACGGGCCGGCAATGGTCATCGTGCAGGTCGGGCCGCTGATCCGCGGCAACGCCGTGCGTGACGCAACCGGACTGGTGGACTTTGGCGATTTCAAGGATCAGACGGAATTCGGTCAGGTGAGTCCGAGGAGATGAACAAGCGCATTGCGACCGACGTCTTGGGTGCTCTCGACCTGGAGAATCTTGAGGGCAAAACGGTCTCCTTTGACGGCGCCTTTTCCGTCAGTACCACAAACCAGACCAATATCGATCTGAGTGAGATCACGATCACCCCGGTGACCTTTGACGTCATCGAATAAGCCGCCTGACGACATGATTCGCCTTTTCAACATGGCCCAGGGTTATGCAATATGAGTGCAAGTAAATCAACCGCAGCGCCTCCGTATACTGAATCGGCTGATGAGATCATTCTCCATGCTGAGCGGATCACCAAGGTCTTTCCGGGCACGATTGCGCTGGACAAGGTCGATTTCAACGTCTACGCGGGCAAGGTCAACGTGCTGGTCGGCGAGAACGGTGCGGGCAAGTCGACGCTTGATGAAGGTGCTGGCCGGCGTCGAGCGTGCCACATCGGGCTCGCTGCTGCTCGACGGCAAGGCGCATCGAGATCCACTCGCCCCACGATGCCGCCGAGCATGGCATCGGCATCATCTACCAGGAGATGAATCTCTTCCCCAATCTGAATGTGACCGAGAATATCTTCATGGCCCATGAAGTGCGTCAAGGGCGGCATCGTCATCGATCGCAAGGAGCAGACAGCGGATCACCCAGTCCCTGCTGGATCGGCTGGAGCAGGAGATCGGGCCGGACGAACTGGTCAGCAATCTGCGCATCGGCCAGCAGCAGATCGTCGAGATCGCCAAGGCGTTGGCCCAGGACGTGCGCATTCTGATCATGGACGAGCCGACTTCGGCGCTCAGCACCAGCGAAGTCGAGGTGCTCTTCGGCGTGATTCGCGACCTGAAGGCCAATGGCGTCTCCATCATCTACATCTCGCACAAGCTGGACGAATTGCTGCAGATCGGCGACTACGTCACGGTGCTGCGCGACGGCAAGCTGATGGCCGAGCGTCCGGCATCAGCGAGATCGACGTACCGTGGATCATCGAGCAGATGGTGGGCCGCAATCCGGCATCACTTTTCCACTATCAGGAACGCGAACTCGGCGAAGAGTTGTTGCGTGTCGAGGAGATGGTGTTGCCCCGTGTCGGCGGTGGCTTCACCGTCGACCATGTCTCGCTTCAGTCTGCGGCGCGGCGAGATTCTCGGCATCTACGGGCTCATGGGCGCCGGACGCTCCGAGCTCTTCGAGAAGCTTGCTCGGTCTGCACCCGGAGGCCACCGGCCAGGTCTGGCTCGACGGCGCTGAGGTCAAGATCAGTCGAGCATCCGCAAACGCATTCAACTGGGCATGACGCTTGGTGCCGGAAGATCGCCAGCGCGAGGGGCTGGTCCAGAGCATGTCCGTCGCCGACAACATGCTGTTGGCCAGTCTTCAGAAATATCTGAACGGCTTCTATCTTTCCCGAAAGAAGGAGACAGCCAGCGTCGACCGCATGATCGACGAGATGTCGGTCAAGACGGCCAGCTCCAAGCAGTTGGTCTCGGCGCTGAGCGGCGGCAACCAGCAGAAGGTCGTGGTGGCCAAGAGCCTGCTGACCGAGCCGAAAGTCTTGTTGCTGGACGAACCGACACGCGGCATCGATGTCGGGGCCAAGGCCGAGATCTTCGAGATCATGAATCAACTGGCCAGCGACGGCTACGGCATTCTCTTTGTCTCGTCGGAATTGAAGGAAGTGCTGGCCATGTCGGACCGCATTCTGGTCATGTCCAAGGGCAAGATCACGGGTGAGTTCGACGCGGGATGAAGCGACAGAAGAGAAGTTGGTGGCGGCGTCCTCCGTCGGACACGGACCCAGACCGGTCAACGTACAGATGAAGAGTCGGATGGTCAGAACCCGAAGTGGAAGAGGATCTGAAATGAGTCAAGCAGAAGCAACGGTATCGATCACCAATCCGATTCAGCGGAGTCGGAACTCCAGCAGCTGTTGTTGCGCGGCACGGGCCTTCATCGCACTCTTCGTGCTGGTGATCGTCTTCTCGATTCTCTCGCCCACCTTTCTGACGCCGGCCAACATCGTCATCATGTCCAAACATGTGGCCATCAACGCCATCCTCGGCATCGGCATGACCTTCGTCATCCTGACCGGCGGTATCGATCTTTCGGTCGGCTCGCTGGTTGGCCTCTGCGCCATGATCGCCGGCGGCCTGATCAACGAAGGCATCATTCTGCAGACGTTTGGCGTCGTGGTCTATCCCCACGTCTGGACCATCATGCTGATGACGCTGGGCGCCGGCGTCCTCATGGGCGGCATCAGCGGCTCTGATCATCACCCGCTTCAACGTGGCGCCCTTCATCGCCACATTGGGCATGCTCTATGTGGCGCGCGGCATGGCCCTGTTGCGCTCCAACGGCAATACCTTCGCCAACCTGGTGGGTCGTGACGAACTTGGGCAACACCGGCTTTCCCGCTGCTGGGCGCAGGCGAATTCCTGGGCATCAACTACTCGATCTGGATCATGATCGTCTTTGCCCTGGTCGCCGCCTTTGTGACCCAGCGCACGCCCTTTGGCCGCCAGGTCTATGCCATCGGCGGCAACGAGCGGGCGGCCGAGCTTTCGGGCGTGCCGTCAACCGGGTCAAGACGATCGTCTACATGATCTCCGGTTTCTGCGCCGCCACCGTCGGTCTGATCATCTCTTCGCAGTTGGTGGCGGCCCACCCGGCCACCGGCACCTTCTTTGAGTTGAACGCAATTGCCGCCGTGGTTCTGGGCGGTACTTCCCTGTCTGGCGGTCGGGGCAGCATCGGCGGCACGATCATCGGCGCCTTTGTCATCGGGGTACTGACTGACGGGCTGATCGGACTGGGCGTCTCGTCCTTCTGGCAGCAGGTCATCAAAGGCGCAGTGATCGTTCTCGCAGTGATCATCGATCAGGTCCAGGCGCGGATGCAAGAGCGTGCAGCCTTAAAGCGGCAGCAACAGTTGGCGTAGTCAAGTATCCTGTACCTGAGCAGTTGAGAGTTTATTGCATCGACGAAGCTTACTTCGAAAATCGAGCATAAGGGACATATTGTGAGAGAGGAGCTGCATATCGTAACTAGGGCTCAAGCAAGCAAGGATTGACGACGTTGTCTTGACTTACTTTGACAAACTATCAGAGGACGGAGGATTTTCAACCCATGCAAAACCGAAAACTGTATGCAATTCTGAGTCTGCTGCTGGTCTGCCGTGCTGATGTTCGGCGCCTGTGGCCGTGGCGGTGGCGATGCGCACCGACCGAAGAACCCGCGGCCGAAGAAGCCGCTGCCGAAGAGGTCGCAGAAGAGCCGGCGGAAGAACCGGCTGAGGAAGCCACCGCGAAGCAGCCAGCGCCGAGGAAGAAGCCGCCGCCCCGGCTGAAAGCTCGAACCTGATCGTCGTGATCACGCCGTCGCATGACAACCCGTTCTTTGGCGCCATGGCCGACATCGCCGTGGCCAAGGCCGAAGAACTGGGCTACGAGACGCTGTCGCTGGTCCACGACGACGACGCCAACAAGCAGGATGAGCTCTTCGACACGGCCATCGCCCAGGGCGCGGCCGCCATCATCCTGGACAACGCCGGCGCCGATGCCTCCATCGCCGCGGTGCAGAAGGCCGCCGATGCCGGCATCCCCAGCTTCCTGGTCGATCGTGAGATCACCCAGGAAGGCGTGGCCGTCGCCCAGATCGTCTCCAACAACTATCAGGGCGCGACCGCGGCCGGCGAGTACTTCGTCGAGCTGATGGGCGAAGAGGGCCAGTACGTGGAGCTGACCGGCAAGGACTCCGACACCAATGCCCATGTCCGTTCCCAGGGCTACCACGACGTCATCGACGAATATCCCGGACCTGGAGATGGTTGCGCAGCAGACGGCCAACTGGAGCCAGACCGAGGGCTTCGACGTCATGGAGACCATCCTGCAGGCCAACCCGGACATCAAGGGCGTGATCGCGGGCAACGACACCATGGCCCTGGGCGCGCAGGCTGCGCTGCTGGCCGCCGGCCGTGACGACGTCATCGTGGTCGGCTTCGACGGCTCGCGACGACGCCATCGCCTCGATCGTGGCCGGTGAACTGGACGCGACCGCGCTCCAGCCGGTGGCCGAGATGGCCACCCAGGCCGCGATCCAGGCCGACGCCTACATCCAGAACGGCAGCACCGACCTGCCCGAGAAGCAGTCCATCGACATGGTCCTGCTCACGCCGGAGAACGCCGGCGACTACGAGCGCTTCGCACCCAAGGCCGATGCTGCTGCACCGGCAGAGGCGCCGACCGAAGAAGCACGGAAGAGCCGGCCGAGGAAGAGGCCGACGCTGCTGGCGGCAAGCTTGATCGTGGTGATCACGCCGTCGCATGACAACCCCTTCTTTGGCGCCATGGCCGACATCGCCGTGGCCAAGGCCGAAGAACTGGGCTACGAGACGCTGTCGCTGGTCCACGACGACGACGCCAACAAGCAGGATGAGCTCTTCGACACGGCCATCGCCCAGGGCGCGGCCGCCATCATTCTGGACAACGCCGGCGCCGACGCCTCCATCGCCGCGGTGCAGAAGGCCGCCGATGCCGGCATCCCCAGCTTCCTGGTCGATCGTGAGATCACCCAGGACGGCGTGGCGGTTGCCCAGATCGTCTCCAACAACTATCAGGGCGCGACCGCTGGCCGGCGAGTACTTCGTCGAGCTGATGGGCGAAGAGGGCCAGTACGTGGAGCTGACCGGCAAGGACTCGGACACCAATGCGGCCATGTGCGTTCCCAGGGCTACCACGACGTCATCGACGAATATCCCGGACATGGAGATGGTGGCGCAGCAGACGGCCAACTGGAGCCAGACCGAGGGCTTCGACGTGATGGAGACGATCCTGCAGGCCAACCCGGACATCAAGGGCGTGATTGCGGGCAACGACACCATGGCGCTGGGTGCGCAGGCTGCGCTGCTGGCCGCCGGCCGTGACGACGTCATCGTGGTCGGCTTTGACGGCAGCGACGATGCGATTCAGCCTCGATCGTGGCCGGTGAGCTGGACGCCACCGCCTCACAGCCGGTGGCGGAGATGGCCGAACCAGGCCGTGATCCAGGCCGACGCCTACATCCAGAACGGCAGCACCGATCTGCCCGAGAAGCAGTCGATCGACATGGTGCTGCTGACGCCGGAGAACGCCGGCAACTACGAGCGCTTCGCCCCCAAATAGAAGCGTCACGTAGGCGGCGATGGCCCGCATAATCGACAGGGTATTCTCCTTTGAAATGGCTCGTGTCCGGCATGTCAACAGGAATCGACATGCCGGGCACGGGCCCTATTTCTGCCTCGTTTTCATCCGGGTGGTCAAGTTCGGCATGCAACCGGCTCACTGCAGGTGAGGAAAAAGGTTCCAGTACCGTAGTCGCTACGTTCCATTAATCTGCTGACGCGTGGCTTCCGCCAGGCGCGGGCCAATCTCGCCGCTAGGGCCTTTGAGGTAAATGTCGGCGATCTGTGAAATTTCGCTGGGCTCGGGGTTGATGTCGATGAGGAAAGCGCCGGCCTCGCGCGCAATGTAAGGAAGTTGGGCGGCAGGATAGACGACGCCGCTCGTGCCGACGACGAGCGCAACATCGGCCTGCTGGGCCGCTGCCCAGGCTTCGCCGAGTATGTTTTGGGGCAGCATCTCCCCAAACCAGACCACATCCGGTCGCACGGGCCCGCCGCAAGCAATGCAGCGTGGCGGCAATGGCGCCTCTCGATCGCCCGCCGTCAGCGTGTGAACAACGTCGCAGCGGTTGCACCGGAAACGAGCAATGCTGCCGTGAATGTGCAGGACGCGTTCACTGCCCGCCTGTTCATGCAGATTGTCGACGTTCTGGGTCACCAACGTAAAGGATGGTAGGAGCGCCTCCAGCTCAGCCAGCGCTTCATGGCCCGCATTGGGCGCCGAGTCATCGACCCAGTGTAACCGGTCCATGTACCAGCGCCAGACCAGACCCGGATCAGCCGCAAACCCATCCTGGGAAGCGAGCTGTTGGGGGTCGAACCTGGACCAGAGTCCCGTCTGCGCGTCGCGAAAGGTGGCAATGCCCGATTCCGCGCTCACGCCTGCCCCAGTCAGGCAGAGAACCCGCTGGGCGCTGGCCAACCGCTTCGCTGCTACATCGATCCGTTCCGCAAGGTCCATCATATCTGGCAATGGACGGGGACTGACAGCCAATTCACCGCCAGCCCCCGTCCTTCAATCCGCACTCCACAATCCGCACTCCACAATCGTCAATCCGCAATCGACACCCTACGCACCAAAGCGCTTGAGCCTTCCGGCATGGGCCATGGCCTGGGGAATCAGGTGGGTGGCGTGGAAGACGCCAAAGTGACCGCTGGCGCAGGCGCGCTCGCCAAAGCTTTGTACCTGATCCGGCATCGCCTGGGGGCTCCAGAGCAGGGTCGGCACGGGGTGCCAACTGTGCTTACGTAGCTTGGCCGGCGTACTGTGGTCACCCGTGACGATCAGCGCCCCTGGCTTGAGGGCCAGAATGCGCGGAATCAACGCATCGACTACTTCGATTTCGTGGACTTTGGCATCAAAGTTGCCATCTTCACCGTAGCTATCGGTTTTTTTGATATGAATAAAGAAGAAATCATAATCGTCCCACACCTCTTCCAGCGCATCGATTTCGTGTTCGGGGCGGTCGCCCTCAAATTCGACGACATCCATGCCTACCAATTGGGCTACGCCCTTATACATGGGATAGACCGCGATTGCCCCTGCACGCATTCCATAGATTTCGGGAAAGCGGGGCAGGCCCGGGTCGCTGGCCAGACCGCGCAGGTTGAGGCTATTGGCTACCGGTTCATCGGCCAGCGCCGCGCGTGCCTTTTTGACCCACTCATTCACCAGTGCCGCAGTGTGAACGCCCTCAGGGGAGCCGCTCTCATCGGTGACGGGCAGGGGCAGTTTGCCGGTTTGCAACGGATCCGTCTCCGTGAGATGACCGCCCAGCCCCTCACCGCGAATGACGAGCACGAAGCGATGCTCTTTCACCGGCTCGACAAACACTTCGTAGCCCGGCAGCGCGTCGCCCGTGGCCGCTTGGAGCTTTTCGGTCAGGCGGATACATTCTTCCGTAGAGATGCGCCCGGCGCGGCGGTCGGTGATAATGCCATCGGCATCGGCGCTGGCGAAATTGCCCCGTGCTGCCAGGTCATTGGGGCCGAGATCGAATCCGATACCCAACGCCTCCAGCACGCCACGACCGATTTCATAGTGAACGGGATCATAGCTAAAGAGACTGAGATGGGCAGGTCCGCTGCCGGGCTCGATACCCTCCCGAATGGGTGTACTGAGGCCCGTGCTGCCCTCGGTCGCCAAGCGGTCGAGATTTGGCGTATTGGCCGCTTCCAACTCCGTTTTGCCGCCGCTCTCCATCGGCAGGCCGCCCAGACCGTCCAATACCAGAAGCACGATCTTATCACCGTCGATATGAAGGTCGCGCATGAGATCAAATTCAGTAAAAACAGACATTTATAACTCCTCGCTACAGGGTTGCGAATAAAACGGTCGAAACGCTCTTGAGTGTAGCATAAAAACAGCCGGACCAGCATAAGCCGGTCCGGCTGTTTTGTGCGTCGGAACGAGGCGCTTATTCAGCCAGCGCCAATTCAGACTTGGTATCGAAGATGTGGGCATTTGCCATGTTAATGGCCAGCTCAACTTCGTCACCCGGCTCTACCTTTACACGGGGATCCACACGACCGATGAAGGACTTATCGTCGGAAGTGAGCAAGTAGAGGAAAATCTCATTGCCCATCAACTCGGTCACGTCAACCTTGGCGGTCATGTCAGACTCAAGGATGCCGGGCGGCGTGTATTCCTTGGAATGAATGTCCTCGGGGCGAATGCCGAAGATCACTTCTTGACCCTTGTAGGGGCGCCACTGCTCCGCCTTCTCGGCAGGCACTTCCAGCCGGAAGCCGCTCGAGTTGATCTCCAATTTGCCGTCGCTTTCAACGAGCGTGGCATCAAAGAAGTTCATGCTCGGGCTACCGATAAAGCCGCCGACAAAGACGTTGTTGGGATGATCGTACAGCTCCTGTGGCGAATCGATCTGCTGCAAGATACCATCCTTCATGACGGCGATACGGCTGGCCATCGTCATGGCCTCCACCTGATCGTGGGTCACGTAGATGAAGGTGGTCTGGAGGCGCTGATGCAGCCGAGTCAGCTGAGCACGAGTTTGCACGCGCAACTTGGCGTCCAAGTTCGAGAGCGGCTCGTCAAAGAGGAAGACGGCGGGCTCACGCACAATGGCGCGACCCACGGCTACACGCTGGCGCTGACCACCGGAGAGCTGCTTGGGCTTGCGATCCAACAGATGCTCAATATCCAGAATTGTAGCAGCTTCCGTCACGCGGCGATTGATTTCATCCTTGGGTGTCTTGCGCAACTTGAGACCAAAAGCCATGTTGTCATAGACGGTCATGTGCGGGTACAGCGCGTAGCTTTGGAACACCATGGCGATGTCCCGATCCTTGGGCGGTACGTCATTGACCACGCGATCGCCAATCAAAATCTGGCCTTCGCTGATCTCTTCCAGGCCTGCCAAGAGGCGTAGACTCGTCGTCTTCCCACAGCCGGAGGGGCCTACGAAGACCAGAAACTCCTTGTCTTCGATCTCGATGTTTAGATCGTTGACGGCGACGACATCTCCAAACCGCTTGTAGACGTGTTCATAGGTTACACTTGCCATTTACGTTTTTCTCCTTTGGGTCGAACAGAAAATAGAATTAGATTTTTTTGTTTTCGACGTGGAGGGACCCAACATGGCAGCTAGTATAGCATAGCTGGAAATGGCTTGGCAACCATGGATTTTTCTGTGTCGACCCCAGCCTGCCGGGATAGCGCATCTGCGCCGCCGCGGGCTACGCTATACTCTCGCTTTCTGGGACTTGTTGATGATCGCGATGGGCGGCTTCCCAGCCAAGCATGGCCTGCTTGCGCGTCTTGCCCCACCGGTAATCGCGAATTTCGCCGCTGGCGCGAATGACGCGATGGCAGGGGATGAGATAGGCAATGGCGTTGGCGCCCACTGCCTGACCTACGGCGCGGGCTGCAGTCGGCTTCCCGATCGCGTGGGCGACCTGGCCATAGGTGGCCAGCGCACCGCTGGGGATGCGCAGCAGGGCTTCCCACACCCTGACCTGAAAGTTCGTGCCGCGTAGAAGTAGCGTGACGTTGCGCTGGTTGGTGTTCTCTTCCACATTGCCTTTCTGGGGCGGGAAGATGGCATCAACAGAAGGCTGCGTGCGCAGCGGCGCTTCCTGCAATTCGGCCCGCGGCCATTGTGCAGATAGCTGGGCCATGGCCGCGGCTTGATCCTCTTCGACAAAGAGGAGGCCGCAGATGCCCCTTTCGGTAACTGCAATCAAACACTCACCAAAGGGGGTTGCATGAAAGCCGTAATCAATGTGCATGCCCGCACCCTGCTGCTTGTATTCGCCGGGGGTGACGGCTTCCACCGCAATAAAGAGGTCGTGGAGGCGTCCGGGGCCTGATAGACCACTGGCATAGGCTGCGTCGAGGACCGAATAGGAATCGGACAAGAGTGTCTTGGCGTGCTCTATCGTTAAGTATTGGACAAAGCGCTTGGGGCTGATCCCGGCCCAGCGCCGGAACAGACGCTGGAGGTGATAGGGACTTAAGTTTAGATGGGCTGCCAACTCATCTAGATTCGGTTGCTCGTTGTAGTGTAACTCCAGGTAACGAATAGCGCTGGCAATGCGCTGGTAGTCCTGGGAAAACGTATCCTGTACTTGAACGATCTCACTCATCGGTTTCTTCTCTCCCTCATGCGTAGCTCTATATTATATGTCATACCGGTCACAAAATTGATCCGGTACGCGACCGTAGGATGGAATTCCGGTCCTGTTTTGCGGGCAACGGCAGACACCACTTCGCGGATTGTAGGCGAAATTCGGCCTGCCGCCCACCCGATTCTTGCGCCAAATCAAGATATTCGAGGAATCTTGCAACCTTTTTCTTCCCGCCTCGTAATGTTTGAGTAAGCGAGCATGAAAATGTCTGCTCCACGCAGGTAATGTGAGTGAATCAGCCGGAACGACTTGGGTTTTGCACAATCGTACCGCTGGCATATTTGCACAGAGTATGAAATCGGAGAACGAAACTATGGAAACTGCAACGATTGAGACTGAGGTCATCAAAATTGATCGCAATGGACCGGCGGATGATGTCACCGAGACGGTTGATGGCAGCGCCAACGCTAATGGAGAGGCTAAGGCAAACCCCCGTACGCTCTACCGTAGCCCGACCAATAAGTTTGTGGCCGGCGTTTGTGGCGGTGTGGGCGATTTCCTAGGCATTGACGCGACGCTGGTCCGTATCGCCTGGATTATTCTGACCCTCATTACTGGCGGTGGAGGCGTACTCGCCTACATTGCACTTTGGGCGCTTCTTCCCGTCGGTACCCGGACGGAAGGCCAGATTCAGCCGGCAGCGATCCAACTGAACGACAAGACGCTGGCACGCACGGCCTACTTGCTCATTGCTTTGGGCGGCCTCTGGTTCCTGGCCAATGTAGGCATTCTGCCAAGCCTCTGGTCGGCTGCATGGTCGGTGCTGGGAGTGCTCTTCTGGCCGGCGTTGCTCATCGGCGCAGGCTGGCTCTTGCTGCGTAACAGCGGACGCAACTGGCGCGGTGATGTGGATGGCGTCACCAGCAAGGTTCGAGCCAGCACGGACGGCAAGGTGCCCTCGAGCGATCAGATGCGCAATAGCTTTGCTTCCGCTCGCCAGAGCTTCCCGCTGAAGCGTAGCACGGATGACCGAATTGTTCTGGGCGTCTGTGGCGGCATCGGAGAGTGGCTGGGAATTGATGCTAACCTGGTCCGCCTGATCTGGGCCGCGCTCAGCGTCGGCAGCATCGGCCTCGGCGTGGTGGTCTATGTGGCTTTGGGCCTGCTTCTTCCCCAGGAAGGACCGGCAGATGTGGCCAAGCGCGCCGCCGAGCCGCAAGACGTGATCATTGTTGACGGGTCGGTCAGCAAATAGCTCGGAATCGCTTGGATTGTTAATAGCATCCAGGCAAAAGAAGGAAAGATGGAAAGGGGGGAGCGACTATCACAGTTGCTCCCCCCTTTGATTGGTTGTTGTGATCAACGGCATCTGCGCTATAATCCTGACCAAATTGGTGATTTTTCAGGCACCAACAGAATGGAACACGACTTGGGCGAATCAGGGATATCCGCACAGGCAGGAGCAGGAAAAGATCGGCGCAAATCCGCCTAATCCCGGTATATCCGCGTTTTATTTGGCGGTAGACGATTTGACCGGTAGCCAAATTGTAGAAATCGCTGTCAGCGATAAGGAGACATGGGATGGGCAGAACGTCGAATTTCATCATCGGTGCAATGCTGGGGGCAGCGGCTGGCATGGCTGTCAGTTATCTATTTGGGCCAGCCAACGACACTACCTATGACAAGGGCTATCAGTCGCGTGTGGATAAGGCGCTGAGTGATGGTCAGAGAGCGGCTGATGAGGCCGAAGCCAGTCTGCGCCGGCAATTTGAAGAAGGTAAGCGTCCTAAGTCTCAGCGCTCCTAATGCTGGCACTCGGGGCAGAAGTGTGTGCTCCGCTGGGCGATGGTGATGCGTTCAATTAGCGTACCGCACGTCGGGCACGGTTGCCCGGTGCGTCGAAAGACGTTGAACTCTTCTTGAAAGCCGCCTTGTTCGCCGCCGGGGCGTACATAGTTTTGCAGGCTGCTGCCGCCTAGGCTACTGCCCCGGTACTCAATTCCACGCCGCAATACAGTTTGGATTGCGCGATGCAAGCGTTCGATTTCGTGCTCGCGTAACTTGCTCCCCGGCCGAGCCGGTTCAATCCCCGCTAGATAGAGCGCCTCATCCGCATAGATGTTCCCTACCCCCGCAACGATGCTCTGATCTAGGAGCAGGGCTTTGATGGCTGCTTTGCGGGTGGCTAGTGCCGCCGCAAGCCCCGCGCTAGAAAAGTCATCCCCTAAGGGTTCAGGACCAAGTTTGGCCAACACAGGCCCAGGATCGGCTACCAGCCAAATCCGGCCAAATTTGCGCGTGTCATGATAGTGAAGCCGTCGTCTGTCGTCCAAGTCGAATAAGACATGGGTGTGTTTGTCGGCTGGTGCATCGCCGGGCTGGGGCTGAAGTTTGCCCGTCATGCGTAGATGCACGATGAGCGTGTCGCCACTGGCCATACCGAAGAGCATGTACTTGCCGCGCCGGCCAAAGCGTTCGAATCGTTGGCCAGCGACCGCGCCGGCAAAGGCTTCTGGAGCCGGTGTGGCAATGGTGCGCGGCCAACGTACGTCGGCTCCAACGATTGTGCGGCCGCTGAGTACGGGCGCCAACTCACGAATATAGGTCTCGACTTCAGGCAGTTCGGGCATGATCGGTCTACTTTGGTTGCAACGGAAATGAAAACGGGGCAGCCGGCCTTCAGATAGAAAGCGGATAGACCGGGATTGGGCGGATTTATGCGGGTTTTCTTCAGCTTTTTAATCGGCTGGCATGGCGCTGTGCGCCCACTTCGTGATCCGCCTAATCAGCGTTCTGCTTGATTGATACCTGGAAGGTTTCCGGAGATAAAGGATGGGGCAATAGCGGTACACTCAGATCGCGGGGGCGTAATTGTTGCGGCTGATCAGCCAGAGCACCGCAAAGAGTCCGGCCAGCCCGAGTGAGATGAGGGCCCAATACCAAAGCGCAGAGCGTTCTGATTGGTTGGCTGGCGGGCCCGTCTCCGGGGCGCCCGCCTCTTCGCTCGCCATGCTTGACATCCTTGCGGCGGCGGCCCCGCTTTCGGCAGACATCGCTTGTCCATCCGCCTGCGATGCTGGCGGCGGCGCCTCGGCCGCCTCCATGGCTGGCGCTGCAGGCGCCGAAGCAACTTCTCCCTCGGGCTGGGCAGGAGCGGCTGACACAGCGTCTGCCGCCATCGGCGCCGCCATCGGCGCTGCCATCGGCGCTGCGGCAGCTTCCATTTCAAGAGCTCCATCACCGGCAGTCGCAGGCGCCTCGGACATGGACATCACGGTCAAGTCTTCCTCACCAGCCTCTTCTTTCATGGCGCTGGCGGCTGCAGGCGCTGCCTCGGCCATCATCGGCGCTGCTGCGCCCGCAGCCGCCGCAGGATTCACTGCGGACGGGGCTTCTGCAACTGACGTGCGTAGCGCAAATTGCGTCGATGACTCGCTCGTTTCGGTTTGTGGGCCATCGGAAACCATTGCGCTGCCGGCTGGCAAAACGGTCACCGGACCGGTCGTAATTGTCGGTTCACCCATGACCGCTCCAAGACCGACCAGTACCAGAAAAGCCGCGAAGCTGGCAACCGCAAAGTTGCGAATTAATGGATTGCCGGTCTGAAAGAATTCCTGGATTGCTTGCCAGAAACCGACTGACTCCGTTGTCGGTTGTGTACGAATCGTCTGGCGCGTGAGCGGGATTCCGGCCATTGCTTCCGTAAGCGCGAAGGAATGGGGCGGCTCAAGCTCGGGTAATTGATTGAGTAGAGCAACCGTATGCTTCATCGATTCCAACCGCCAGACGACTTCACTGTTTTCAGCCAGTGCGGCTTCGATCAGCGCTGTTTCCTGGACGGTTGCAACACCGTCAATATAGGCCGACAGCATCTCGTCGGTTACAGAGTTGTGATACGACGAATTCATGAGCGCAGTTCACTAGTACATGACGGTGTGAAGACCGTAAGATCATTCGGTACCCATTGGACCGAAAGCAGACGAAAGACTTATGCATTAGGACGGAAAGCGGATGGCAATAGTTCCGGATGGGCGAGCAGGAGCTCGCGCAGCCGTGCGCGTCCGCGACTGATACGCGATTTGACGGTCCCCATGGGGATATCTGTAATCTCAGCAATTTCTTCATAGCTATAGCCATGCACATCACAGAGTAAGACGGCCAGGCGTTGGTCCTCGGGCAGCTTGGCAATGTTGGCTTCAATGGCCTGATTGAGCTCCATGCGCTCGGCATATTCATGGGGACTTTCATTTGGATCGGTCAAATAGGGGGCATATTGTGCGGTTGGCGGCAATTCATCCAGACTGTCAGTGGCGCGTCGTTTCTGGGCTCGCAGCACATCGTAGCAGGTGTTGGTAACGATGCGCATGAGCCAACTTTTGAAGCTGCCGCCTTGGAAGGTGTGGAGCGCGCGAAATGCCTTGATGAAGCTATCCTGGACCGCGTCCGCGGCCCGGTCCTCATCTTGTAACATGCGATATGCGACGCTGAAGGCCAGCCTTTGATAGGCTTCCACCAGTCGATTAAACGCATTCAGGTCTTGATTGAGCGCCTGCTCAATCGCAGCCTCTTCTTCAGTTGCACTTAGATAGTCTGTACTCAAGGTCTCAGCTGGATGATGAGCGATGAAAGGCCTCGACGTTTGCAGGTCGGAGCCAAATCTTTTGAACAGATCCGCCGTGCTACACCGTATCCGTAGGAATCCGCGAAGTGATTGATTGGTGGTTCTAATTCTTGCTGAAACCGGCGATCATTTGACGATTTTGCACGCAATCAGTATACTCAGCAGACGAAATCCAAGCCGAAGTGGCGGAATTGGCAGACGCGCACGACTCAAACTCGTGTGGGGAAACCCGTGTGGGTTCAAGTCCCACCTTCGGCATCTGAACAGAGAGACTCGTGTCAGGAACGAATTTGTTGTTCTTGGCCTTTGCCCTAATGTCTTTCGCCTTTGGCTTTCCTGCCCGCTTGACACGGTGGCGGCACTTGTTGAAACTGTTTTGTTCAACAATGCGTTGGTGTAGCAGGATTATAACAGGAACAGGCATTAGGCGAAACCGGATAATGACAATACGCGACTTACAACTACAAACTACGCACTCCACTTTTCTCCTCTCCCCGCTCGCTTCCCTCCAGACGCAGATCATGAGACGCCCGGCCAAGCTACTGCTATTGGCCCTGTGCTGCTCGCTGTTGCTTTTGTCTGCGTGCGGACCGGAGGAGTCGGTTGAGAACGATGAGGCGCTACTTCGGCAGACCCATCAGATTGCCCGTGATTTCGCAGTGAACGGCAATTTGGATGAGGCGCGCCAGCGTCTGAGTGAGATAGATGTTGCCAATGACCAGCAGTGGTTGGTTTATGTGGCAGAGACTACGATTGCAGCCAATACAGATCCGGACTTGTCCGCTGCATTGGTGCAGTTGACCGACGCACTTGGCTTGGATTCAGCTACGATCGACACCTATGCGCTACAGAATAATCTGATTGAAGGGCTGGCGGCCGCTGCCGAAGTTGTACCCGCCCTGGTCGGTCCGGCCGAAGTGGTGGTTGCCCCGACGGATGGGGACGCCAGTGTGACGTCGGCGGCTGCGGGAGAAGCGACCACAGACGGGACCGCTACCACTGCCGCGCCGGAAGCAGAGACTGCCGAAAACGCGAGCGACCAGTCAAGTGAAGATGAAAGCGCGGAAGCAGCAGATTCAGCCTTGCCGGAGCCAACGGCGACAGAGGCTGCACCCGTTCAGCCTATTGTGCGCGCTACCCTCAGCATGAACGTGCGTAGCGGGCCTGATACAGCGTATGAAATCATCGATATCTTCGACGATGACGAAGAATATGTTGTGGTTGGCAAGAATGACGCTGGCGATTGGTGGCAGGTCGAGTTGGATGACGGCCAATTGGGTTGGGTCTATGGGCAATTGGTCGAACAGATCGGTAGCTTCGACGCAATTGCCGTGGCGGCCGACATCCCGCCGCTGCCCGCACCGACGGCCGCGCCCGAACCTGCACCGGTGGCCGAAGCTGAGCCTGCGCCGGCAGAAGCAGAAGCGGCGCCACCAGAAGCCGAGCCGCCGGCAGCCGATGCGTCAGGGCAACCACAGTTTCGCCTCGTTGAACGCCGTCTTTGGTCAAAAGAAGAGAATGGTAGCTGTGCCGGACAGCATCTTCTGCGTATCAACGTCATTGACGCCAATGGTATTCGGATTAATGGCGTGGCACTCCAAGGCATTTACGTCGGCGAGGTCTTGGTGACTGGCGATCAGGGGAAGGGCGATGGCATCATTGAGTACGATTTGCACGGCAGCGGCGAAGGCTTTTTCGTGTTGCGCAATGATGACGGTCGCGAGGTGATCAGTGACCGTGCCGAGGGCTTTACCACTCGCTCGCGGGATATCGACAAGGACACGCTGATTGCAGCCGGCTACTGTTCGGACTCGGCTGATTGTGACGTCTTTTATAGCTCCTACGGCTGTCAGGGACATCATAGTTGGGAAGCCACGTTCCAGCGCAATTATTAGGCCATTGCGCTGAGCGTTGGCTGTTTGTAGGTGGAGCGTATGCTTTTCTGCTGCCAAAAACGCGTTACTGATCTTGCTCTGTCTTGGCAAAAAAGGCGAACAATTCTACACTGTACAACAGTGTGCACGGTTGATAGAATCGTTCAATACAATGTCCCGTGCCGCCTGGGAGGAAACTTGTGAAAGAAGAGTTCATACAATTCGCGCCGCTTTTTGGCGGACTGAGCGAAGATGAACAGAAGATAATTGGCGACGGTTTTGAAGCCAGCACCTTAAGCGCAGGCGCTACACTTTTTGAAGCCGGTGATGCCTCGGAAGCCCTCTACCTGATTGGTCAGGGTTTTGTCCGCTTGACGACGAATAGCGGCGCCACGCTGGCGACCCTCGGCCCCGGCAGCGTCCTCGGCGAAGACGGCCTGTTTCGCCATGGTCGTCACGAACTGACGGCGACGGCAGTCTCCGATCTGGCGTACTGGTTCTTGTCCGATCGGCATCTGCGCGACATTGTGCTCAACCATCCTGCTATCGGCATTAAGTTGGGGCAGAACTTCGGCAGTCAGATTGCCCAGATGCAGGATTACCTGGTGCAAACGTTGGGCGCAACCCCTGAATTCCATGGGATGCCGCGTCATACCCTGGAGGCCGTAGCGGCTAGACTTCGGGCTCAGACTTCGGCGAATAGCGATGTGCTCTATCATGCCGGCGAACCATCACGTGGCCTCTTCCTAGTGGAAGAAGGCTCGGTTGAGTTACAGCCGGATACCGCGAATAGTGTTGAAGAGTCTTCAACCATTGGCGCGGGCCAGCTGCTTGGCGTTACGTCGCTGTTGACTGGCAAGCCCTATACCAACAGCGCAGTGGCCGATGCCAACGCCTTTCTGTGGACGCTCTCGGCCGAGGAGTTTCAGGCGCTTAACAGCCAGCATCCCGGGTTGCGTCGCCAGTTGAGCAGCAGCGTCAACGCACCGCTCAGCCGTCCTGATCAGGCCCGGGCCGTCATGCGTCTGGCCCAAATGCCGATCTTTGCCGAACTGCCGCCGCAGACGCTCCAGGCGATTGCCCAGCGCATGCGACTCGAACATGCTGCCGCGGGCGAGCGAGTTTATCGCATTGGCGAAACCGGCGATGCCGTCTACCTCATCGAAACGGGTGAGGTGGAACTGGCGGCCGAAAACGCGGCCGGCATTCTCGAGGAACTTGCGCGAATTGGGCCCGATGGCTACTTTGGTGAGTTGAGTCTCGTCAGCGGTCAATTGCGAACCGAGGATGCTACGTCGACGCGCCACGCCAATCTGTGGACCCTGCACAAGACAGATCTGGACGCACTCACCCAGCAGTATCCCGCAATTGGCAAGGCGCTCAGCGCCGGTTTGGCCACGCGGCTGTCTACTGCGGGAGCCAATGGTGGTAACCTGGATCATATTCGCGCCTTCCGGCTCTTTGCTGATCTGGATGATGCTGAACTAAGCCAGATCGCGCAGCATCTGGAGCCAAATCGTTTCCGAGCCGGTGAACAGATCTTTCGTGCCAGCGCTCCGGCCGAGCATCTCTTCCTGTTGGAACAAGGGCAGATTCGCATTCAGCCGCTGAGTGGCGGTAGTTGGATTTTGGGGCCAGGCGAAGCGTTTGGCGAACGCGCGCTGCTGAGCAATCAGCCCCACAACTCGAGCGCAATCGCTGAGACTGACGCTGACGTGTGGACGCTGAGTAAAGAGGATTTTAACCTCCTGCTCGCTGCACACCCGAGCTTAGCGATCAACATCAGCCGCATTCTGAGCCAGCGTATGGGCGAACAGCCGGGCGTACCGTTCCAAGAGTATGCTGGGGCCGGGCTAGGAATGGCCCAGAGTTCATCCTACGCTGCGGCGCGCACAGTGCCTTTGGAAGATGCGGGTACCACACGACGGGGGCCGATTCGCTGGTTCCGCGATTTGGACACGTTGGCCAAAGTGCAATTGATTGTATTGTTGCTTCTGCTCGGCTATTTACTTGTCGTGGCCGCGCCGATGGCCATGAATCGCATGCTAAGCGGAGCCGGGATGGCGACCGACCCGGTCGCGCCGAGCAATAGTGCAATTGATGCCGTTTACAGCATCGGCAGCTTCCAGGTCGCTGCGATGGACGACGCGTTGGCACAAGCAGTCGCCCTGGTCGACCAGCAGGTGCCGGCCACGCCAACCTACACGCCTTTCCCAACCAGCACGCCGATTCCTACGGCCACGCCGACCATTACGCCGACGCCTCTGCCGACGAACACGCCGACACCGCAGCCCGTTGTTCAGCAGGTCGCGGCCGCTCCTGTTGTCCAGGAGGCTGAGCCGGAGCCGGCGGTTGAAGCTGCAGCCGCGCTGCCTGTCGCCTGGGATGGCCGCCTAGACCAACTGGGCATCAACATTGTCCCTGCAAATGTACAACCAGGTGAACAGTACTGGCGCGTGGTTGAGGCGCGCTTCCTGAATGAGAAAGAATCGGGTGGCAAGCATCACATCTATGTTGATGTTCTGGATGAAAACGGGACTCGTGTTGTGGGACAGCCGATTACGGTCTTCTGGGGCGATGGCAGCCACACAAGCAATGTCGAGGATAAGGCGCCACCGGATTTGGGCTTCAATTTTCAGATGTATGCGGCCGGATATGCGTATAGTGTGAAGGTTGAAGGATTGCCGAGCGAGGTGGTCCAGGGTGCAGGTATGGGCAGTATCGAGGATCGCTTCCGCGGCATCCACACGAGCTACGAAATTGTCTACGCCAAAACGACGAAGTAGCGCCCCCAAGTAATGTCGCCGGGACCCTTCTGAGCATCGTATCGACAAACGTTGCGTCCAACCGGACATGATCAACTGATCATGTCCGGTTTTTCTTATGTGAGCGCTTCTGGGTTCGTGCCGCTGTCGATTGAAATGTCGCGTTGTCCATAGACGATCTGGCGGCTGGAAGTGATCCACGGGTGGGGCGGCTGGTTGGGTTTGTTGCGTAAGATAGTCCGCCAGACGCGATCTGCACGGTGATTGCTCTTCTGGACTGCATCGCTAAAGCTATTGCCCTTGAGCCAGTTGTGCAGAAAGACGGTCAGACTCGGTTCGGGAAACCAATTGACCCCGGCTGCACCGTTTACAACCTCTGCGCCTAGATCGATCCACATTGACGCCAAAGTTGCGCCATGGCAATTGAGCCCATAGACTGCACGGATATCTAGCAAGCTGGGATTTTGTCGATAGGCGATCAGCAAAGGGAGAAAGGTTTCCATGCCGACCATAACCTTGCCTTCATGGCCAACGAGCTTTCCCTCATGACCGTGGACAAGCAGCAGCACGTCCACGCGATGAGTGCGACTACAGTCGACTAGTGCGTGGGTCAAAGCTGGGCCGGTGGCATCGGCATCCTCCAGGATGACCACACGGTCGTAGCGCCGATATGCGCCATGGACGCGCAGCAAGATCTTGGCATACTCTTCAGTCACAAAGTCAATCGCACGCATGGTCCAGTGCGGAAGATTGAGGCCCAAAACATGCCCCACATTTTCCAGGAATACCACCAAAGCCAGCGGTTTTTCCTCGACCAGCAGTCCGGGGCGTGCGGGTTCTGCTGAGGATGAGTGTGCAGACGCTATGGTTTGGGACGGTACAGCGTCCTCTCTCGCTCTCATTCGTCCTCCGGGCGGAAGATCCGCACCTTGAAGTTGTGCGTCATCGGCTCCAGCTCTTCTTCGATTTCGTTCCACTCGGAGGAGAGAAAGATGCTGCGGGCGGCATCCAGACTATTCACTTCTCCACCGCCGAGGATCTGGGGGGAGTCGCCCCACATGGTGTACCAGACATCGTTGAGGCTGAAGCCCTTACGCGCCAATAGCGGAGCGACTTTGTTGGCCAGATACTCTTGGCAGGCTTCCTCTTGTCCGTCCTGCATGTCATAGCTAATTAAAATTTTGACCATAGTTTTTGTGTTACACTCAATCAGATAATGTCGGCTGCATGCCTGGAGTCATTCTCTGGCGTGGTGGCCGAAAATAGCGCGAAATACTATAACATGGCTTTGACCGGCGCAACTGTTGCGTTGCTTCCGTATTGATCAACCGCGTTGGGTGCGACGGCAGCAAGCCTATGACAGAGAAAGCGCTTCATGCAAATGGAGGTCTGCTGCCTCGCGGAACTCTGCAACCGATACAGTGCGAAAGAGCCACATGGCCAACACCAACCCGGCGATTTCCAGGCTGAACACGGTTACATACCCGGCCAGCGCATTGCCGGTAAGATCCAGCATGACATCGCGCAAGACGCCGCTTGCGATACTGCCCAGGGCTTGGCCGGCGAAATTGGCTACGCCCCAGGCGCCCAGGTAGAGCCCTGCTGCTTGGGGCACCGTCATGTCAAGCATGAAGCTCAGGTTACTGACGGTCATCAAGCCGCCGCCCAGACCGAGCGCGAGGACCGACGTCATGAAGACATTGACGTTGCCGGCTAACCCCGAGCCGATAATGCAGGCAAAGGCAATAGCCGTGAAGAATGCACCCAGGTTGGCGCTGCGCTTTTTACCCAACCGCCGCATGATGGGCACGCCAGCCGTCAGGGAGATGAAGACCCCAACGCCCCAGATTGCGGTCAGGCGGGACGTTTGTGATGCGGTCATCCCCAGCGCTTCGGCCCCATATGGTTCCAGCAGCACGTCCTGCGCATGGATGCTGATGAGGATGAGAAGCAGGTAAAGGAAGAAGCGCCGGGCGGCCGGGTTGATCATGATCAGACGATAGGCTGCAACAGGGTTGTCCGCTGCGTTTTGCATGACCGCTGCTGGATCGGCCGGCGCTTCCAGGCCACCAGCTCCAAAGAGAATCGCGGCGCTGGCAATCATCCATACTGCCCCAAACGCGTTGTAGAGCGCCGCTTCACCGGCCTGTGTCAGCAGGTCGGCATAGGGGCTGAGAATTGTAGAGATCATTATGCTGATGGCGATGGTGGAGAGAATCATAGCTGTCCACATCACGCTGATGGCGCGACTGCGCCAACCCTCTTGACCTGACGTGAGGTCGGTAACCAGCGACAGGTAGCTCACTGACGCGATGTTGACTCCCACACCCCACACCACGAATGCACTCACTGCGGCTAGCAGACTAAGCGGAATCTCATCGAAGAGTAGGTAAGCGGCATGGGCGGTAAAATAGCTGCCAAAGGATGCCATCAGCCCGCCAATGACGATCCACGGCGAACGCCTGCGGCCCCACAGGGTATGCGTATCGGCATGATTCCCTACCGCAACTTGCAGGGGAGAGAGCAGATAGGGAAGGGCAACCAGCAGGGCAACCAGTGTTGCCGAAAGCCCCATGTCCGCAATCATGACGCGGTTTAGTGTGCTGGTCACCGGCACAACCGTAATCGAAACGCCAACGTGGATCAACGCAAGCTGAAGAACTTTGCGCCAGGTCATGGTCAGAGCCAGTCGGTCAATTCTCCAGGCGTGGAGAGGACAAGGTCTGCGCTGGAGAAGTCTTCAGCTTCGCTGAGGCCACCGAGTACGCCACTGGTCGCCATGTTGGCTGCGCCGCCCGAACGCAAGCTACCATCTGTGTCGCAGACAACCAGGATATTTTCCGGTTCTAGGCCCATCTCCTGTGCTGCCAGCAGCAGCGCTTCGCTGTGGGGCTGTAGATTGCGCACATCATCGCGAGTAATGATGGTGTCAAAGGTGCCCTGATCAAGCTCGACTCGCGCCAGAAATTCATCCACCTGCGCGCGCTGCCGCGTGGTCACCAGTCCAAGCTTGTACTGGTGGTGGAGCGTGTTGAGCGCTGCGCAAGCCTCTTCGTTGAGCGTCAACTCGTCGGGTGGCGGATAGCCGCGAACTTGGTCGAAAAGGGGTTGAAAGCGGGCCAGATAACGATCATGGTCCAGTCGTTCCAGCCGTTTGATCAGAAAATTAACGCTGCCTTCACTCGCAATCATCATCCGTTGGGCAATTCGCTGACGACGCTCGGTAGAGGCGATCCGGTTGAACCAGGCGGTGCGATCGACCAGGTTGTCGGCCATATACCAGTCAAGGTCAGTCAGGGTGCCATCCAAGTCGAAGATGATCCCCTCAATCTTGCGGCCTGCAATCAGCCCGCGGATGCGAACGGCAGGTTGGCCGAGGTCGGCGCTTTCAAACGGATTCTGATCCAATAATTTGTGGTATACATAGTCTAACAGGACGCGACTACTCGCCACGACCGGCGTCGCTAACAGCACGCCCAGTAGTCCAAAGGAGAGCGCACCGCTGATAATTGCGACGAACGTCACTGCCGGATGCAGGCGCACGCGCGAGCCGATCAACCGGGGAATGAGGTACGCGCTCTCGAACCAAGTCAAGATGTTATAGGCGGCCAGTACAATAATGGCATAGGTAAGGTTATTGCCGAAAAATTCGTAGGTTGAGCCGCGAAAGAGGGCGAAGGTCGTCCCAATCGCCATGCTGATGCCAGGACCGATGGTTGGCAAGAACTCCATAAACGCAGCCAGCAGCGCCAGCCCACCGGCATTGGGCATGCCCAAAAGCGTGAGCATGATCCACGTGATAAATCCTACGACAATGGCGAGAACGATCTGCCCGCGTAGAAAGGTGTCCCAGATTGCGCCGAGTTCCAAGCCAATTTGGCGTACCTCTTCCTGATACTCGGTTGGCACGCGCTCAATGGTCGCACGTTGCAAGCGCTGAAAGTCTTTTAGAATCCAGAAGCTGAGTACGACCACGTAGAGCGCGGTTAGAACGCCGGTTGTGAAGTTGCGAAAGATTGTAAAGGGGTTGCCCGTAGAGACTGCAAACCCCTGGAGCAGATCACCCAGCTGCTGGAAGGCGCTATTGGTCGACAGCTGATAAGGGCCAATAACGATGGTGCGATCAAACGTTTCGTTTTGCAGGCTATCGATCAAATCTGTGATGGTGTCGTTGACCGATGCCGTTACGTCAACACGGGGAATAAAGATCGCGGGAACGATCACAACCGCGGCGAGGATAATGAGATAAAGGAGGCCCACCGTAATGCCACGCGGCCAGCCAGTGCGGCGTTGCACCCAATTTACTGGGTAGCTGAAAATGAACGCAACCAAAAACGCCACGATCGTGGGAATGATCATGACGCGGAAGGTGATGAGCAGAACGATGGCCAGGATTGCCAGCGCTGCTACAACAATAATTTTGGTGACGTTACTCCAACGTCGGGATGTCATATTCGCTAAAAGATAGTCATTTGATTAATAGGCCAATAACGGAGCCAGACTCTCCCGACAATGTAGTCACGGTGAATGCCGCCAAAGGAGCGGCTGTCATTGCTATTACCGCGATTATCGCCCAGCACAAAGTAATGAAGTGGTGCAAGCGTGATTTCCGGCATGTCGTACGCTGTCAAGTCATGGGGAAACGGTTCAGCCAAGGGTTCACCATCAATGTAGACAATGCCGTCGAAGATTTCAATGCGCTCACCCGGCATGCCGACTACGCGCTTAACGAGCATCTCATCCATTTGGGGCAGGTCCAGGACAACGATATCGCCACGGTGGGGTGGATGCAGCCGGAAGCTCACCTTATCGACGACCAACCGCTGGTGCTGATAGAGGTTTGGTTCCATGCTCTGGCCATAGACGACCGTGGCCTGAGCCAGAAAGAAGTGGACAATCGTCGCCAACACCAATGCCGGGAGCACGATCTGTAGGCTTTCGCCAAGCGCGATACGCCATCTAAAGCCGGCAGAAGCTGGTTCTGGCGCTGCCTGTTGGGGCATGTCTGCCGCAGGCGTCGATACAGCCTGACCAGTAAGTGCGTCTTCTTTGCTCAGGCTTGGCACAAATTTCCCCTCTTCACCATCAATATGCAAGTCTGCGTAATGTTGCGTTTCTTTGTTCATATTGCTTTCTTCAGCCCAAAACGTTAGCGTAAGTATATCCGTTCCGTCGCCTATTCCACAAATGACAGGGCTAATTTCCCGTACGCACGATGCTTTTCTGGCGAATGTCATCGCTTTTCTAGCGCACGGCATCGTTTCGGAGTGAGCGTTTGTTGATGCTATACTGTTCTCCATGCTGAACTGCCTCCTCCCGCTATCCTTTTAGGGCGAAAACGGTTGATCATGCCAGCCCACAATCTTTTCCAATGGCGAATCTGGATAGCGTTATTGCTTATCTGTCTTCCTCTTTGCGCGCCCTTAGCTGCCGTCAGCCAATCGGATTCACCGCTCATGCCACCTGCGGATGTCTCTACCGTCGCTAGTTGGCATGTGGATGATCCTTTGGAGCAGGAGCTTATCGAGCGCTACTTGGATGCACTGGTCGAAGCCTATCTCGCCACGCTCTCGCCGGACGCCCGGGTGGGCCAACTCTTCGTCACAAATTTTTTGGGTGACGAAACCGATCCCGACAGTGATGTCGCCCAACTGATTCAAACATATCGGATCGGTGGCGTTGTGCTCTCGCCTGCCTATGGTAATTTTGTCAATGCCAAGAATGCTGATACACCGGCGCTCGTCGCCTCGCTCGCCAACCGCTTGCAGGCCCTTGCTTTCGGCGCCACGTTGCCTGTCGATGACGCACTCGCGCCACTGAACGGGGATGAACTCGAAACCGCGGTCAATTCGTTGCCTTTGTTTGTCGGGGTAGAACAATTTGGCGATGACGTGAGGACCACAGCCTTGCGGCATAACTTCACTGAATTGCCCAATCAGATGACCTTGGGCGCAGGCTGGAATCCGTCACTGGCTTATGGCGTTGGCGGCATCGTGGGTCGCGAACTAGCCACGGTCGGCGTGAATTTATTGCTTGGTCCCGTACTGGACGTTTACAGTATGCCGCGTACCGATGCAGTCGGCAGTTTGGGTACCTTTTCCTTTGGTGGCGATTCCTTCTGGGTAGGTGAAACTGGGGCTGCCTATATCGCGGGCGTGAAAGCAGGAAGCGCCGAGACGGTTGCGACTGTCGCGCGTCATTTTCCGGGCATTGGCTCGGCCGACCGACTGCCGGCGTTTGAGGTCGCCACCATTCAAGATACGCCAGAGGCGATGGCACAGAAATCGCTCCCGCCCTTTCTCGCAGTCACCCGTGGCAGGCCGTCCGATCTGACCGGTCAACCTGTCCGGACCGATGCACTTATGTCCAGCCATATGCGCTACACCGCTTATCAGCCTACCGGCTCTGGGCGGGTGCCGCCACTTGGTCTCTCGCCGGCTCTGAGTATGCTCATAGAGGAGCAAGGCCTGGATACGTGGCGTGACGATGGCGGGTTAATGATGACCACTGCGCTGGGGTTGCCCGCAATTCGCCGCGCGTATGACCCTAACTTGGCGGACTTTCCCTTTCGACGGGCTGCGTTGGATGCATTTACGGCCGGCAATGACTTGATCTATTTGGGCTATTATGGAACTGAAGGCACCTGGTCCAGCGAATTGGAAAACATCGAAGAGACCGTGACGTTTTTCCAGTCACGTTATGCAGATGACTTTGGATTTGCCCTACAGGTTGATGATGCCGTGCGACGCATCATACGCGCGAAATTGAAGCTTGCGTTAGATCCGGCTGAAGTCTTGGCTGCGGCAGAGAGTCTGGTCGCTGAAGGCGTCATGGCGACCGCCGAAGCGGCTGCTGACGGGTTGCCACTTACCATGACGGAGGTTCCGGCAGCCGGCACGATTACATTGGCGGATCTTCTGAGCACACCCGCGGATCTGGCTCTGTTTGACGACGGGAGCGTGGCTATGTCGGAAGCGGAGCGGATTGTGCAGCAGGTAGCGAGAGAGTCGATCACGATTCTCTATCCCGACCCGCTCACCGTGACCGATACGCTGCCGCCGCCATTGCAGGCCGATGAACAGGTTGTGATCTTTACCGATCTTCGATTGGTTAAAGAATGCGCAACCTGCCTGGCCGACATCGCTGTAGGACCTGAAGAGATTGGCGACATAATCCTGAAACTTTATGGCCCGGAAGGCACGGGCCAGGTATCGCCAAGCCAGCTGACGAATTATACCTTTGCTGATCTGACTGAGATTTTGGGGACGGCAGAAGAGATCGTCGTCGAGGAAGAACCCAATGCTGGTATCGCCATCATGATTCCGACGGTGGAACCAAGTGTAGCCATCTCCGCCACGCAAAGCGCTACTGAGAGTCAGGCTGTCACCGCTACCTCGGCTCTGCAGGGTCGCCCGCGGCGTACCTTCCCGCTCAACATTCCTTCCTCACCGCCCCAAGATCAACTAGCTGCTAATGACAAGCACAGCCGCATTGAGCGTGACATCGATGACGCCGATTGGATCGTCTTTGCGATGCTCAATGTTGACCCCGCTGCGGATCCTGATAGCGATGTCGTGAAGCGCTTTTTACGTCAACGAGGTGAGCAGGTTGAAGGAAAACAGGTGGTGGTGTTGGCGCTTCATGCGCCCAACTTTCTGGATGCGACGGAGATTAGTCAGCTTTCAACCTATCTCGGCGTCTATAGCCATTCCACGACCTTTCTGGAAATGGCCGTTCGTACGCTTTTTCGCGGCATTGTGCCGGCCGGCGCGCCGCCGCTCAGCGTCTCGGGGACGCGCTTCGACAATCTTGCTGAGCGGCTTCAGCCCGATGCCCAGGTGCAGATGCCCTTGCAGGTGCTTGTGGATGGACAGGTCGTGGTCAATACTGCAACCCTAGCGCTTGAGGCGCAAGAGGCCTATATCGCTGAGAACGTCACCGTTGAGGTCGGTCCGATTATCGACTACAACGGTAACCTGGTGCCCGACAATACGCTTGTAGAATTTCAGATCGCATATGAAGACAAGGATCTTGCCGTTTCTGCTGAGCCAGCCTTGACGCGCCAGGGCGTCGCGACGCGCGATCTGCTACTGAGTGAAAGTGGCACCTTGTCGATCTCGGCTCGCAGCGGCGAAGCGTCGACTGGTCCGCCCATCACTGTCAAGTTGGCCATGCTGGATGACTTGCCGGTCGCGCCTGTGGAAGTAGCCGGCGCTCCTGTAGACGATGCGGCTTCTGCGGATAGTGAAGCGCCGGCGACGGCTGAATCGCAAACTGAAGACGCAGAGACCGTCCTGAATTTGGATAACGTGAGTTTTGACACGCTGCTGATTGCGTTTTTTACAATTCTGATTGTGGTCAGCCTCTTGCTGATCGTACAGATCCGCACACTGCCCCGTTCCACATTGGTGTACAATATCCTATGGGCCGTAATCGTAGGTTTGCTTTCGTATCTTCTCTACGGTCTGGGGTTGATTCCCGGGGCCAAATGGTTAGGCGGCTCATTGGGCTCGTGGGCGGCTGGCGTCGTAGTTTTCGTGGGGATGATTGTTCCGCTACTCTGGCTGCAGCTGCGCGTGGAGATGACGCAGAAGCTCTCTTCTGAGGATACGACAACCACGCCAAGTTAAGGATTGGGAGCGCCCCCGCCAGGACTCGAACCTGGGCTCCCGGCTCCGGAGGCCGGTGCTCTATCCACTGAGCTACGAGGGCAAATGAAGTGACGATTGCTGCTCTTTTATACCATATGCTACGAGGATAGAGCAAGATTTTGGGTGGATTGCGCCCCGCTTTGGGCGCCGGAGTCAATTGCAATTCCCTTATGTATCTTGATCGTTCGTACAAGCCGAGACGGCGACGGAGCCGATGGCGCTTTTGGCCCGTGATTCTGCTCGCCATCATTGCCATCGTGCTTTATGAACAGCGACCGTCGTGGATTATGGAGACCCCACTGGAGCCGACGCCGATCCCGACCCGCAGTGGGGCTTCCTACCAGGCGGATGCCGAATCAGCGTTAGCGGTGGCCGATTATGACGGTGCATTGGCCGCCTATCGCCAGATGAGTCGACTGGAACCGGATAACGCCACACCCTACGTGGCATTGTCGCAACTCTATCTCTTGTTGCAGGATCTAACGCAGGCCTATGAGATGGCGCAGGAGGCTGTTGCACTGGCTCCCGATGATCCCGATGCACTGGCGGCATTGGCCCGGGCTGAAGACTGGCGCGGTGACTATGAGGAGGCGATCAACCATGCGTTGGACGCCTTGGAAATCGATCCGGAGCACGTTCAGACGTTGGCCGTCCTGGCTGAGATTTATACGGATGTCGGCAACTGGGATGTCGCACAAGACTATTTGAATCAAGCCTTTGCCTTGGATGCCAGCCACATTTTGGCATGGCGTAACCAGGCGTATCTCTACGAACGTCAGGGCAAGTATGAACAGGCTGTCGAGGCATATACGGCAGCGCTAGAACTTGCGCCCGAGCGCTACGATCTCTACATCGAACAAGGCCGTCAATATCGCATTGGCCTGCTTGAGTATGAAAGGGCCAACGAGAGTTATCGCAAGGCTGTCGAGGTCTACGAATCCCCCGTTACGTTGGATGCTCTGGGTTTCGGCCTTTACAATGTCGGCGACCACCTCCAAGCCATCCGTACGCTGCGTCGAGCGGTCGAATTGGATCCAAATTACGGCCCCGCACAGGTGCACCTGGGCATGGCGCTGTATGCGCGGCGCAACTATGAAGATACGGTTCCGGCGCTTCAACGTGGCGTTGAATTGTTGGGTGAGAACGCCCGAGTTGAGCATCTGTATACATTGGGACTGGCCCACATCTTTAAGGATCCGACGGACTGTGAAGAAGCCGAAATATGGCTGCGCAAAGCGCTGGAAATCGAACCGGAATCGGGCCCGGCGCTGGAGGGTATGGCGCTTTGCAACCGTGATAACTCGTGATGCCGCTTGATCTTCATCAGCCTGTCCCAGCCGCTGCCGTCAAGAGAAAAAGGCGGGCGAACCCGTCAATGCTATGAGTTTACGCAAGTCCCGCCTAAAATCTGATCTGCCCCAGACTGCCACGCTCTCGCCGCTCGCCAATGGAGATGAAGCGAAGGATCCAAGTGAGGCGCTCTCCGCATCCGAGTCGACCGCTCCGACAGCTGGTGAGGGTTCTGCCAAAACGGCGACGCACGCAACCAATACGGCCGCCCGCACTTCCACGAGCAAGCGGCGCCTGCAGCGGCGTAGGACGACGCTGGAGGTCTTGCAGTTGCCGGTGCAGGCGGGCATGCGTAAGGTCTTTGACATCCGTCGCTTTCTTTACGTTATCGGCATCACTGTCTTCGTGCTGCTGCTGCCTACGCCACCGGGGCTCTCCCCCGAAGGGCACCGTGCGTTGGCGCTCTTTGCCTTTACCGGCAGCATCTTGGCGCTAGAGCCGGCGCCGTTGCCAATTGCAGCCCTCATGGTGCCGATTGCCCAGATTGCTTTAGGGATTGATACTGCGGCTGGGGCTTTTGCGCCTTTTGGCCAACCAGTGGTTTTTCTGATCCTGGCCAGCCTCTTTTTGGCCGAAGCCCTGCGTAAGCACGGCTTGACGCGGCGCCTGGCGCTCTACGCCATCGTGGCCAGCAAGGGGCATTTCCGGCGCTTACTCTTGGGAATCATGCTCATCACCGCGGCGCTGAGCATGTTTGTGCTAAATACGGCCACGGCCGCTGTCTTGATCCCTGTCGCCATTACAATCGCACAGCGTATTAGCCGGCCTGAATCGGCCCAACGGGCGCTATCATTACTCATTCTGGGCATAACCTACAGCGCAAGCATTGGCGCGATTGCCACCATAATGGGCAGTGGCGAGAATGCCATCGCCAGCGGCCTTCTGGCACAAGTGACCGACTTTGGCTTTCTGGATTGGATGACCTACGGCCTCCCAATCGTTGTTGTCTTGATCCCGATGAGCTGGTTCTTGCTCATGCAGGCTGTGCGCGTACCCAATCTCCAAATCGATACCGAACCTGCGCGCAACGAGATGCGGGAGATGGGCGGCTTACGTGGACCCGAACGCGAGATCATCATGGTGCTCAGCCTGGCCATCGTGCTTTGGGTTGCCGGTTCGGCCTTGGAGCAATGGCTCAACTTACCGAAGACGCTGCTCAACAGCGCAGTCGTTGCCATCGGTGCCGTTGCACTGCTTTCGATTGATGAAGTGATCGATTGGAATGACCTGCGCGGCGTTAACTGGGGCGTCTTCTTTGTGATTGGTGCTGGCCTAACCCTGGGCGATGCGCTCAACAAGACGGGAGCCAGCGATTGGTTCGCCAGCCTGCTCGCACCGACGTTGGGAGGACTGCCCTACGCCGCGATTCTAGCGATTCTGGTGGCCGGTGCATTTGTCCTGACGCAATTCATGAACAACGTCACGCTGGGTGCAATTTTGGCGCCGATTCTTGTGACGCTGGGCAGCGCTAGCGGGATTGCACCGACCCGCCTCGTTCTGCCCGCCATCATGACGTTGGCGCTTGCCTACATGCTGCCCAGCGCTTCTGCACGCATGACGCTGGCCTCAGTTACCGGCGCGGTGGAGCGTAAAGACATGATGCGTGCCGGTCTCATCGTTGGCCTGCCTGCGATGCTCTTCATCTTTGGTTTCTTTTTGGTGCTGAGCTACGTGGGGCTGATCTAGATCGACCTGATCGGGCGCTCGTTTGCCCATGCGCGTGGCTGTCGGCTCTAGGGTCTATTGCGTATTGGTCTATTGTCAGTAAGTGATGGCGGGTGATATTGAATTGACAGGAGGGTGGGAGCATGCGTATTTGGCTGATCGGCGCCGATGATCTGGCGATTCAAGCAATTCTGCAGTTGCGCAAGAACCGTGACATTCACCTGATCGTCAGCGCGCCTGCTGAAGACCCGAAGGCCGTACGTCAAGGCGTCATTGAGCGTGTTGATTATGTGGAACGCGTCAACCACGTCAATATCAACGAACTGGCGCGACGCATCCGTCCCGACTTGATTCTCATCGACCCGTCGGCGGCGGCACGGGACTACGCCCGACTGGCAGGCGGTACGGCGCTATCCGCCGAACTGATTCGTGCCACTGCATCTGCGGCCCAGTGCCCGTGCTTGGTTTTGGGTTAAGGCTTCAAGAGATATCGCGGAAGAACCGTTTTGTGAGATGAGTGTGCATGACAGAGCCAACTGAAGTGCGAGAGACACCCCACAATTTGGGCCTCTATCGGTTGACGGGCTTTTCCGGCGCGCAGAGTCAGTTGGAGACGCTGCATCGGTGGCTCGTGGGCAGCGATAATCTGCCAGCGATTGCCGTTAGCGGTGAGCAAGGCAATGGCAAGAGCACGATCACTACGGCCGCGGCCTGGAATCACTACTATCATTTTAGCGACGGCATCATTCGTGTTGGAGCCGCCGGTACGACGCAGTTTCGCCTCTATGATGTCGTGCGCACGCTCGACACCGTGCTGGGGACGACCCTCACGCGGGTGAGTGAAGAGCGCTGGGGGATCAGTATTCTTGAACAGCTCTATCGCCGGCGTCGTCTCCTTATCATCGATAAGCTGGCTGGGGCGACTGACGCTGAGCTCAACACGCTGGTTGATATCATCGGCCATCTGCATGAATCCGGCGGCAACTCGCGCATCCTCCTGATCGACCGCAACTTTAGCCCCCAGATCGCCGGTCTTGTGCAGAATCAGCATCTGCACCTCAGTGGATTGGCACCTGCAGATATTGGCAGCTTCATCCGCAATCGCGCGCCGCAAAGCGTGGTCGATCCTGCCCTTCGCCACGCGGATGAGATTTACGCCCTGACTGGCGGGCGCCCCCTCTCCATGCGTTTGGTCCTTGGGCTCATGCTTGACTACGCTTGGCCCGAATTGAATGAGTTCCTCGTTGCCCTAGCGCCACCCGATGAGATCTTGCCTATCCAGGATCTGGTGACCTTTGCGGTCGAGAATTATGCGATCAGCCAGCCAAGCGTCGGTCCGCTGCTAAATCACCTCGTCAGCGCTGCTGGCGGCGCCTCGTCGCCTGCAATCAGAGAACTCTTCTGGGGGGATCTGGGTACTGACGCTGAGCTAGACGGAGTCTTGGACGGACTTACCTCGCGCGCGCTCCTCGATATCGACATCTATAGCCAGCGTGCTGTGCTCCATCCGGTAGTTCGACGCTACTTGGAGCAAAATGTCGTTATGTTGGGCGAAGATTGGGACCGCGCGCATGCCAGTTACTATGTTTCCTTTGCTCAGCGTTATCAGTATCTTCCCCAGGCAGAGTGGCCTGAAATTGATGTCGAGTGGGGGAATATCTACCAAGGGATGGACTGGTGCCTGCAGCGGATGGAGCGACTCTGGGAGCGAGACCCGCTGGAGATTGTCTCTGATCCAGCAGTCGATTATGAGGGTGTCGATTTACCCGAAGGCGCAATGGATCATCTGGATGATTTGCGGCTCACGCGCTCCTATGCCCTCGCCCTCGCGTACTATGCGTTTTGGCGCCATCCCCTCGGCACGTTGCGCTGGCTGGCAGCTGGCGCATTGGCTTCCATTGCCCTACGCGACTATGCCGATTACGCCTGGCTATTAACCAATATTGGTCGGCAACTCTTTTTTAATAACCGAGTAGATGAGGCGGTTGAGTGGTTGGAGCGCGCGCGTCAAATCCTGGATGCGCAGGACCGCGTGGTTGAGCTCTCGTACGTCTTTACAGATCTGGGCACGTCTGCACGGATATTGGATCGGCAGCGTGAAGCGCTCAACCATTTTTATGCTGCCTTCGACTGTGTCGCACAGACCGGCGACCAGAATGCACTAACGACAGCCTACCTCAATCTTGGCAGCGCCTATTACAGCTTGGAAGAGTATCAGCACGCCATGCGCCAGCAGCGCAAAGCCCTACGGATTGCCTTACGCAATCAGGATCAACACAGCATTGCCAGTTCCTTTAATAATATGGGCCTTTCAATGGAAGGGATGGAGGACTTTGCCGAGGCCCAAGCTGCATACGAGCGCGCATTGAACGTCTTTCAGCGGATCGATGACCAGATCGGCATTAGCACCTGCTATAACAATTTGGGCTCGGCCTGCTACGCCCAGGGTGATTTCGAACAGGCGCTCCGGTGGTATGAGCTTGATCTGGCGCTTTCCGAGCAGCGAGGGAACTGGACCGATATGGCGGCGACGCTCCATAACCTGGGGCATGTTGCGCTAGAGCAAGAAGCCTATGCACGTGCGCTCTCCTATTTTGAGCAAAGTCGTGCGCTTTATGCAGCGTTTGAGCTAGTCGACTATGTGGCTGAAGAAGAAGAGATGATTGAATATATTCGGACTGTGATGGCCGAGTCGGCTTCGTAACGCATGAACGTAGGGGGCGTAGCGCCTGTTTTCAAAAAGATTAACAAAAATCTAACACAAGGTTAGCGCCGCGCATGCAATATCCGCCTATACTTTGAATTATATGCGTACTCAGAAACTTGCCACATAAAACTGATTTAGATATGATACATCCGTTAGCACTCAATGCAGTAGAGTGCTAACGGGTTTCTTTTGCAAGTCTACTTGTCGCATACTGAACCAAATAATCGTAAAACAAATTTTAGGAGGCCACTGATGAATTTGAAGCCGCTTGGAGATCGCCTGCTGGTGAAGCCGATCGAACAAGAAGAACAAACCTCGACGGGTATTTTTCTGCCGGAGACGGCCAAGGAAAAGCCCCAGCAGGGCAAGGTTGAAGCTGCTGGACCTGGTGTGCGCAACGAGGATGGAGAGCGTGTCGCCATGGATGTCAACGTTGGTGACACGGTGCTCTACGCTAAGTATGGCGGCACCACCATCAAGCTTGACGGCGTGGAGTACCTGATCCTCAAGGAGAGTGACGTTTTGGCGATCGTACAGGACTAATCCTCTTCGGCGTAAATTTCGTAACAGACTTTCGACGTTTACGAATCGTGCGCGAAGGTCGTCGATTCGCAGCCAATATTAAAAGTTTGGGAGACAAGATAATAACTATGGCAAAGCAAATTGTTTTTGAAGATGAGGCACGAAAAAGCCTGAAGGCAGGCGTCGATGCGCTCGCCAACGCAGTCAAGACCACCCTGGGCCCCAAGGGTCGCAATGTGGCGCTTGACAAGAAGTGGGGCAGCCCCACTGTCACCCATGACGGTGTGACGGTTGCCAAGGAGATCGAGCTGCAAGATCCGTTTGAAAACATGGGCGCCCAGTTGCTCAAGGAAGCTGCTACCAAGACCAACGACGTGGCTGGCGATGGTACCACTACCGCCACCGTCTTGGCCCAGGCCATCGTCAACGAGGGGCTGAAGAACGTGACTGCTGGCGCCAATCCCATGCTGCTCAAGCGGGGCATTGAGTCCGGTCGTGATGCAATCGTAAACGCCATCAAGGAGATGGCCACTCCAGTCGATGGCCGTGAGGGCATTGCCCAGGTCGCCAGCATTTCGGCCGCGGACGCCACAATCGGCAATCTAATTGCTGAAGTGATGGACAAGGTCGGCAAGGATGGCGTCATCACCGTCGAAGAGAGCAAGGGCCTCGAATTCGAGACCGAGTACGTGGAAGGCATGCAGCTCGACCGTGGCTATTTAAGCCCCTACTTCGTCACCAATTCCGAGCGCATGGAAGCGGAGATCGAGGATCCTTATATTCTGATCACGGACAAAAAGATCAGCAGCGCTCAGGACATCGTTCCTGTCCTTGAGAAGCTTGTCCAGATTGGCAAGCGCGACCTGGTCATTGTTGCCGAAGACGTGGACGGCGAGGCTCTGGCCACGCTAGTTCTCAACAAATTGCGCGGCATGATCAATGTTTTGGCCGTCAAAGCCCCGGGTTTTGGCGACCGCCGCAAGGCCATGCTGCGTGACATCGCCGACCTGACCGGTGGCGAAGTGATCACGGAAGAACTAGGCCGCAAGCTGGACAGCGTGATGCTGGAAGATCTGGGCCGCGCGGCCAAGGTCGTCAGCACCAAGGATGCCACGACCATTGTCGATGGCGCCGGTAGTAGCGATGCCATCAAGGCCCGCATCAACCAGATTCGCGCCGAGATCGACTCCAGCACCAGCGATTACGATCGTGAGAAGCTTCAGGAGCGCCTGGCCAAGCTGGCGGGCGGCGTGGCGATCATCCGTGTCGGTGCGGCCACTGAGACTGAACTCAAGGAAAAGAAGCACCGCGTTGAGGATGCTCTGAGCGCAACCCGTGCAGCTGTCGAAGAAGGTATCGTTCCCGGCGGCGGCGTGGCTCTGATCAATTCTCTGCCGGCTCTGGATTCGGTTGAGTTGGAAGGTGATGCTGCGACTGGCGTCAACATCCTGCGTCGCGCGCTCGAAGAGCCGATGCGCATGATTGCGGCGAACGCCGGTCTGGATGGCCCGGTGGTCATCGAGAAGGTCCGCACCCTCCACGAAGATGGCAAGCTCACGACGGGTTACGACGTCATTGCGAACAAATACGTTGACATGCTGGAAGCGGGCATCATCGATCCGGCCAAGGTTACCCGCAGCGCCGTTGAGAATGCTTGCTCCATCGCTGCCATGATTCTGACCACCTCGGCGTTGGTCACCGACATCCCTGAGGCAGCACCGGCGATGCCGGGTGGCGACCCAGGCATGGGCGGCATGGGCATGATGTAATCACATTCAGTTCACAATGACGTGGACTGATGCAAAAAATAGGGGACGCTCCAATCCGGAGCGTCCCCTATTTTTTATTACGGTTCTCCTGATGATTTTGTCTGGTATGGTTTTTCATCCCGCATGCTTTATCGTGTAGAATGCCACAGCGATAGTTGCAGCCCTCTTGACGAGACGCCAATACCGACACCTTGTGTTTGACCCATTGCCCGATCAAATTTTGAATACGACCGATGAATTCTCTCCTGCGGAGGTCGAAAATTTGCTGGTTGATGATGCCGGTTGGGATGACTGGCCGGATGGTCCGTCCCTGCCCGTTATCCTCATCAGCGCGGCATTTGGAGTGGGGGCAGGTATCATCGGGCTCTATTTTGCCTACGAACTGTTTACGCTAACGTTACCTGCCAGCGCTGCGGTCGGCACGCTGAGTTCATTGGCCGTGCTGGCAGGTGTGGCCTCTCTATTGACGGAGCTGCTTGGTTCGCGTGCTTTTCTGGCTAATATATCAATGAGTTGCGGTTTGCTCGTCCTGAGCGCGCTCTTCTTTGGCGTCTGTACACTATCAGGCGCCATTGTCGCAACGGTCATTCTCAGCCTGGGCGGTTAGTCGACGGCCTTGCTCCTTTGCCTACGGGCAAGCGTTTGCCGCTGTGGTACATTGAGCAGTCAACTTTGGGCAACAACCGACCTGCTCAAGCTGATGGGCGTGAGTATTGAGAAAATAATCGGCGCGTCGCTTTTCCATATTGAGTGTTACATCATAGGGAAAGAAACATTTTGGATTCACCGCGACGACACTTTTCACAGTTCTCAACATAATTCTGTGGCGGCAGTCAAGTTCGCTTCCGTGCAAACGGGGCGGGTCAAACTACGCCTACGTATCTACCTTATCCGATCCGTGGAAGGGAGAAATCCACTTGAGCGAGCCAGTCAAAGATCCCAGAGTTGACGACCTGCATCAGCGTAAGACCGCCGCAAAACTCGGCGGGGGCGAAGAACGCATCGCCCGCCAGCACGCACGCGGCCGCATGACGGCCCGGGAGCGGCTGGACCTTCTGCTGGATAAGAACAGCTTCCGTGAGATGGACGTGTTTGTGACCCACAATTCCGCAGAATTTGGCTTGGCAGAAAAGAAGATTCCGGGCGATGGAGTTGTGACGGGGTATGGAACCATTAATGGTCGGCTTGTCTACGTCTATTCTCAAGACTTCACCGTCTTTGGCGGCAGCGTAAGCAACGCCCATGCGATGAAGATTTGCAAGGTGATGGATGCAGCGATGCGCAATGGCGCACCTCTGATCGGGCTCAACGATTCGGGCGGCGCCCGCATTCAAGAGGGCGTCCATAGCCTTGCCGGCTATGCGGAGATCTTCTATCGCAATGTGATTGCCTCTGGGGTCGTCCCCCAAATTAGCGTCATCATGGGACCGTGCGCCGGTGGGGCCGTCTACAGCCCGGCGATTACGGATTTTGTCATCATGGTGAAGGATACGAGTCACATGTTTGTCACGGGACCAGACGTCATCAAGACCGTGACCCATGAAGATGTCACATTTGAGGAACTCGGGGGCGCCTCAATTCATTCATCTAAGTCGGGTGTGGCCCATTTTGATGCCGATACGGAGGAGGATGCCCTCTACCTAGTTCAGCAATTGGTCGACTACTTCCCCTCGAACAACTTGGATGACCCGCCGATCTCCGCGGCGATGGACGACCCGCTGCGCCAGGATGACGCCCTCAATACGATTGTGCCGGACAATCCAAACAAGCCCTATGATATGAAGGAGATCCTGCGCCTGATCCTTGATGACGGGTACTTTGTTGAGGTTCATGAAAATTGGGCGCAAAATATCATTGTCGCATTTGCTCGATTGGACGGTCGCCCTGTGGGCGTGGTGGCGCAGCAGCCGACAGTATTGGCCGGCGTGCTGGATGTGGAAGCCAGTCAGAAGGCAGCACGCTTCGTTCGCTACTGTGACGCCTTTAACATTCCATTAGTGGTTTTTGAAGATGTGCCCGGTTTTATGCCAGGCGTGAACCAGGAACACGGTGGCATTATCCGCCATGGGGCCAAACTGCTGTACGCTTTCTCAGAAGCGACCGTGCCCAAAGTAACCGTGATCATACGGAAGGCCTATGGCGGGGCCTACTGCGTGATGAATCCTCGCCATCTCGGTGCGGACCTGGTGTTGGCTTGGCCGAGCGCAGAAATCGCGGTCATGGGGCCAGACGGAGCGGTAAACGTTATTTTTCGGCGCGAAATTGCTGAGGCCGATGACCCTGTGGCCAAGAAGGCTGAACTGGTTGAAGATTACCGCCACCGCTTCGCAAATCCCTATATCGCGGCGGCGGCCGGCTTCATCGATAATGTGATTGAACCGCGTGAGACCCGCCCGCGCCTGATCAACGCGCTGGAAATGCTGCAAAATAAGCAGGCTCGCCTGCCCCACAAGAAGCATGGCAACATTCCACTCTAGCAAGCCCTAGCCGGGATGGCGCCCAATTCCTGAATGGAAGCTAGACGGCGAGCGCCTCGCGATCAGGACTGCACGATCAATTCGGACCCGAGCAATGGTATCTGAAATCGAATTTGAGCTTTCGGCAGAACAATTT
Organism: uncultured Chloroflexia bacterium; assembly: GCA_963749845.1. Taxonomy (GTDB): domain Bacteria; phylum Chloroflexota; class Anaerolineae; order Caldilineales; family Caldilineaceae; genus JAGRCP01. Next base: position 1,520,671 of record CAVVOJ010000001.1, read on the forward strand.
GAACTGATGGGCTATCCGCGCCTCACACAAGGACAGCCTCTCTCTGTCATTTTCGATGCAGGCGTTTTACTTCCCGACCCGTCCGCACCAGCTTGGTTCACGGTTCAAAAGGAGCCTCTGCCGCAACGGTTTGAACAAGTTGGTCGCGCCCGCTATGCCTTCACAGGCCGGATTCAAGAGGCCGACATCGTCAAGGATGACGGGCTTGAACTGGCGACGCTGCTCATCCAAACGGGAGAACTCGTTTTTCGCGTCGTGTGTGCGCCCAATGATGATGGGCGCCTGCCCTTTGGCACCTGGGAAACTCGAACCATTACGGGCGTTGCCGCATTACACGGTATTGTCGAGGACGACTATTCGTCGCCCATCGGACGTCCGCTCGGTGTGACGATCTGGCGTTTTCGACGGTTGATCCTGGCACCAGGCGACACACATTTTGGCGTGTGGCACACGAGCGACGACCTGCCCGATTCGCCGTTGCGCTACGATCAAGTCGTTGTTGAAGGGCGTCTTCATCGTCATCGTGGGTAAGGAATCGATAGCTGACCGGTATTGGGTGTCAGTCACCGGTAACCCTGGCGGCAACGAACCTGTGGGTCCTCCTGGCGTCAATAGACTGGTATGCGCCGTGTAATGTGTCATATCGTGCTCCGCACAGAGTACGGGGCAATGAACTAGAGGAGTCTGAAATGTTCAAAAAAGTGCTGGTTGCAAACCGCGGTGAGATTGCCATCCGCGTGTTGCGCGCTTGTGAAGAACGCGGCATATCAACCGTAGCGGTCTTCTCTGACGCCGATCGTACAGCCTTGCACGTACGCTATGCTGACGAGGCTTACAACATTGGCCCCGCCCCCAGTAGCGAGAGCTATCTGCGCATCGACAAGATTATTGATGTGGCCCGTAGTGCCAATGTTGATGCCATTCACCCGGGGTATGGATTTCTTTCAGAGAATGCCGAATTCGCCGCCGCCTGTGCCGACGCAGGTATCACCTTTATCGGCCCCAGCCCCGACGCCATCGCCAAAATGGGCGATAAGATTACGGCGCGCGAAACGGTCGCCAAACGAAATGTTCCCCTCGTGCCCGGCTCGCCTAAGGGTCTGCATGACGATGATCTGCTGGCCATTGGGCGTGATATCGGTTTCCCACTGATGATCAAGGCTAGTGCTGGCGGCGGCGGCAAGGGGATGCGGGCCGTCTATGAGGAAGGTAATATGGCTGCCGCGCTCGATGCTGCCCGGCGCGAGGCAGCCGGCGCCTTTGGCAACGATGAAGTCTATTTGGAAAAACTGATCGAAAACTCGCGCCATATCGAGTTTCAGATCTTGGCCGACAGCCATGGCAACACGATTCACCTTGGCGAACGCGAGTGCAGCATTCAACGCCGCCATCAGAAATTGATCGAAGAGGCGCCTAGCGTGGCCCTTGACGAAGCCCTGCGCGCCGAGATGGGCGCCGTCGCGATTGCCGCGGCCGAAGCCGTGCACTATGTGAATGCCGGGACCATCGAGTTTCTCTTTGACCCAAAAACCAAAGAATATTTCTTTTTGGAAATGAACACGCGGCTGCAAGTTGAACATCCCGTCACGGAAATGGTTACGGGCGTCGACATCGTTAAGGAGCAGATTGCCATCGCCAATGGCCGGCGTATGCGCTATCGTCAGGAAGACATTGTGCCCAAGGGATGGGCCATTGAATGCCGGATCACGGCCGAAGACCCTGCCAATAATTTCCTGCCCAACGGCGGCGTCATCACCTCACTCAAAGAGCCAACCGGGCCTGGCGTGCGCGTCGAAAGCGCACTCTATCGGGGCGCCGAGGTGAGCCTGTATTACGATCCCATGGTCGCCAAGTTGGTTGTTCAGGGCGATAGTCGGGCAGAAGCGATTTTGCGTATGCGACGAGCGCTAAGTGAATATCGCATCGGCGGCATTCATACGTCTGTACCGTTCCACCAGGCAATTATGGACAGCACCGAGTTTATTTGGGGCACGTTTGATACCGGCTTCCTGGGGCGCCGCAGTCTGCCCATGCGACCTGACCCCTCGCTGGAACACGAGAAGATTGCGGCGGTTACGGCTGCGCTGGTGGCCCAGGAAGAGGGGCGGCAGGCGATTCACATCGGTGAGCAGCGCAGCGCCAAGAGCGGGGCCATGTGGAAACAGATCGGGCGCATGCGCGCCACGGGAGGGCGATAGTGAAATATTTTGCCGTAGTAGGTGACCGCCAATACGAAGTTGAAATAGATGGCGATGAAATTTTTGTCGATGGAGATCGGGTTGAGGTTGACCTGCAGCAGATTGCCGAGCCAGAACTTTATAGCATACTCTATGATGGCCATAGCTATGAACTCGTGGTCGAAGCGACGCGGTACAACTATACCGTTTTGATCCGTGGCGACCAATATCAGATTATGGTGGAAGATGAGCGGACGCGTCGCTTAAATGCCAGCCGCAGGCAGAACGAACTGCCTGATGGGGAGTTTGCCATCAAGGCCCCCATTCCAGGATTAGTTGTCAAGTTGCTTGTGGCAGACGGGGATACGGTAGAAGCGAACCAGCCGCTTCTCATTCTTGAAGCGATGAAGATGGAAAACGAGATTCGCTCTCCGCGTGCCTGTACGATCAAAAAGGTAGAGATTGCTGCCGGACAACGTGTTGAACAGAACGCCGTGATGATTGTGACGGAATAAGAGGGGGGAAAGATGTTGTTTTGGTTTGGCACATCTGGAATTTGACAGGCGGAAGGCAGTATGATAATCTTCTCGCTTGTGCCCGAAGGCCGTAAGGCGTTTGGGCGGCACATTAAGAAGTGATCGAATCGCAAGAAATTGTTTCAGAAACAAGAGTCTTGAGATTTGACAGGCGGAAGGCAGTATGATAATCTTCTCGCTTGTGCCCGAAGGTCGTAAGGCGTTTGGGCGGCACATTAATGAAGTGATCGAATCGCAAGAAATTGTTTCAGAAACAAGAGTCTTGAGATTTGACAGGCGGAAGGCAGTATGATAATCTTCTCGCTTGTGCCCGAAGGCCGTAAGGCGTTTGGGCAGCACATTAAGAAGTGATTGAATCGCAAGAAATTGTTTCAGAAACAAGAGTCTTGAGATTTGACAGGCGGAAGGCAGTATGATAATCTTCTCGCTTGTGCCTGAAAGCCGTAAGGCGTTTGGGCAGCACATTAAGAAGTGATCGAATCGCAAGAAATTGTTTCAGAAATAAGAGTCTTGAGATTTGACAGGCGGAAGTCAATGTGATATGCTTGATTCCCGCCTGAAGCAACTCAGTGCAGCACATTAACAATTAAAGAGTGGTAAGACAACAGCGAATTAACCAAGCTCTATCAATTCTTTTTGAGATAAAAAGATATTACGGAGAGTTTGATCCTGGCTCAGGATGAACGCTGGCGGCGTGCCTAACACATGCAAGTCGAACGTGAAGCCTTCATTGACTACTTCGGTATGATCTGTTGGCGGAAAGTGGCGAACGGGTGAGTAACACGTAGGTAACCTGCCTCGAAGTGGGGGATAACCATTGGAAACGATGGCTAATACCGCATGGCTTTGTTGAAGTGGGAACTTCGGCAAATAAAGCTCTGGCGCTTTGAGAGGGGCCTGCGTCCGATTAGCTAGTTGGTGGGGTAATAGCCCACCAAGGCGACGATCGGTAGCTGGTCTGAGAGGACGATCAGTCACACGGGAACTGAGACACGGTCCCGACTCCTACGGGGGGCAGCAGTGAGGAATATTCGGCAATGGGGGCAACCCTGACCGAGCAACGCCGCGTGGAGGATGAAGGCCCTTGGGTCGTAAACTCCTTTTCTGTGGGAAGAGAAAAAGGACGGTACCACAGGAATAAGTCACGGCTAACTACGTGCCAGCAGCCGCGGTAATACGTAGGTGGCAAGCGTTATCCGGAATTACTGGGCGTAAAGCGTACGCAGGCGGTTGATTAAGTCTGACGTGAAAGCTCCTGGCTTAACTGGGAGAGGTCGTTGGAAACTAATTAGCTTGAGGTGATGAGAGGGGTGCGGAATTCCCGGTGTAGTGGTGGAATGCGTAGATATCGGGAGGAACACCAGTGGCGAAAGCGGCACCCTGGCATTGACCTGACGCTCATGTGCGAAAGCGTGGGGAGCGAACGGGATTAGATACCCCGGTAGTCCACGCCGTAAACGATGAACACTAGGTGTAGGTGGCATCAAACCCATCTGTGCCGAAGCAAACGCGATAAGTGTTCCGCCTGGGGAGTACGGCCGCAAGGCTAAAACTCAAAGGAATTGACGGGGGCCCGCACAAGCAGCGGAGCGTGTGGTTTAATTCGATGCAACGCGA
>CAVVOJ010000001.1:1530000-2748027 GCA_963749845.1 uncultured Chloroflexia bacterium
AGGACAAGCGCGTTGTTGCTACCCAGTCGCCGCTCGAAGACGTGTATGGGGTCAATACGCGGGTGCATCTGGCACAAGCCACTGAAGTCATGCGCTGGCGTATTCTTGAAAAGCATATGCTCGACGGCGTTACAATCATCAATCCAGCTACGGTGTATATCGAAGACACGGTGGAGATTGCGCCTGATGTCACTCTGCTTCCTGGTTGTCATCTTCAAGGCGCCACACAGATTGCCAGCCATACGGTGATTGGCCCCAATGCGCAGATTGTTGACTGTCGCATTGGGGCTCACTGTCGCATCAACTATTCCGTATTAGAACAGGCGATTATGGGGGACCATTGTGAAATTGGCCCCTTCGGTCATCTACGCAAGGGCGCGCATCTGGATGATCATGTCCATATGGGCAACTTTGGCGAAGTGAAGAACAGCTACCTGGCCCCAGGCGTAAAGATGGGGCATTTTAGCTATCTGGGCGACGCCGAGATAGGCGAAAACGTAAACATCGGTGCAGGCACGATCACGTGCAACTATGATGGGACGAATAAGCACAAGACGCGTGTGGAGCGCGATGCATTTATCGGTAGCGATACGATGCTTGTGGCGCCTTTGCATATTGGCGCCGGAGCCCAAACAGGCGCAGGATCGGTCGTCACGCGCGACGTGGCTGCTGGCGAGACGGCGTATGGCGTCCCGGCTCGGTCCAAAGAGCGGATTTCGCCCTCGGCTGCCGTCTCCAATTCTTGATGAATGGTGCGAGGAAAGAGTCCCCCAGGCCCAGCGAGGGGGACACAGATTGTATTTGTGCGGGCAATATTCCCCTGTGCTGTAGTAGCGGCCTTACTGATTCTTGGTTCTGATCGGGGCAGAATGTGTTGCGTCCGTTTGTATTGTTTGTAGAAAAAGATTGTGTCCAAGTGTTAAGCGGCACGTGGATCATGCTGGAAAATTGAGGGGAGTTAGGGAGTACCTAGTGGACGTCGACCCATTACCATATCTCATGCTAGTGCTCTTCATAGGGCTTGTTGGATTCGCTTCTGCAGCCGAAATGGCCTACGCTGGTGCGAACCGCCAATCGATTCGTGCAAGAGCTGAGGGCGGAGACCGGCGCGCTCAGCGGGCAGAAGCTACCCTTTCCGACTCAACGCAACTCTTGATTACAACCATGCTGTTGAAGACGGCCGGCCTGATTGGCGTGGGCTGCAGTGTCGTCTGGCTTATGCCCTCGTCACTCTCCGTGATCAGTCAAATTGGGCTCTTCCTGCTGTCCTGGGTAGTGCTTTCGGTTGTTCAGGTGTTGAGCCGCGCTTACGTACAGCGCCACACTGATCAGGTGGCACTCTGGCTCGCGCCAGTTGTTAATGGCTTTGCCGCGCTGCTTTGGCCTCTTTCGACCCTGCTTCAACGTCTGGGCATCCAGGTCAGCGATGGCGATAGCGAGATGTCGGAAGAGAGCGTCTTCCTCACCGAGGACGGCCTGCGCCTCCTGATCAACGTGCGAGAGGAAGAAGACCTGATTGAAGAAGCCGAGCGCCAGATGATTGCCAATATCCTGGAAATGGAAGAAACGGTGGTGCGTGAAATCATGGTTCCGCGCATCGACATCATTTCTCTGGACGTCAATACGTCACTCTACGACGCGCTCGACGTGATCATTGAGGCCGGGCACAGCCGCATTCCTGTCTATGAGGACAATATTGATAAGATTGTCGGCTTTCTTTATGCCAAAGATCTGCTGCATTGCTTTCGTCACAACCAGAGTGCACGCCCAATCGGAGAATTGCTGCGCGATGCTTACTACGTGCCGGTGACGAAAACGCTCGACACGCTCTTTGCCGAAATGCAGAAGCGACGTGTTCACATTGCAGTTGTGGTCGATGAATACGGCGGTACGGCTGGCCTGATCACGATCGAAGACATCCTCGAAGAGATTGTCGGCGAAATACAGGACGAATACGACGAGGAAGAGGAAATCTATATCCAGGCGGTTGATGCCGACACCTATGAACTCAACGCCCGACTGGATATTGATTCGCTGTCGGAACTTTTAGACACTGAACTCCCTGATGAAGATGCCGATACACTTGGCGGCTTGATCTACAGCCTCCTGGGCCATGTGCCTGAAGCCGGAGAGATGGTCGTGTGCGAGGGTTGGCGCTTTACGGTGCTAGTGCTTGATGGGCGGCGGATCGAACTTGTTCGTGCACGGCGGATTGTCGATGATCGCGTCGAGGAGGTTGAAGAGCACGAAGTGACCGATCCACAGATTCCCGGTTCCAGCTCACTGATCAACTCGCTGACGCTTGATTGACAATTCCTCTGAGAAACTCTATGGCCATGCAAACCAATTCATCGCCCGAAGAATTGATCACCCACGCGCTGGCTGCGCGCGAGCGCGCCTACGCGCCCTATAGCCGCTATGCCGTGGGCGCAGCCCTGCTGACAGAAGACGGATCGATCATCTATGGCTGCAACGTAGAAAACGCCGCCTATCCGTCCACCATTTGCGCCGAACGCGTCGCATTGACCTCAGCCATCGCCCAGGGGCACCGGCGTTTTCGTGCACTGGCGGTTGCTACGGAGAATGGAGGCTCTCCTTGTGGCGCATGCCGTCAGGTGATGGCGGAATTGGGGCCGGCGATGGATGTCTACATCGCCAATGCAGCGGGAGACTACTGGTCAACCACCGTGCCGGACTTACTCCCATCATCCTTCGGCGGTGACGACCTGAGTGAGGCGAACGACGGCCGAGAATAGCATCGTGTTCATTTCTCCATCGGAAGGCACACCTGCTGTGAATGACTTCTCCATGAATGTTCCGGCCCTGATGGCCACCTACCAGCTACGCCAGCGCGAATATCTGCTGGAAATAAGTCGCGCCATGGCTTCACGGTTGGATTTGCCTAGCCTACTGCGCTTGATCCTCAAGAGCGCGGCCGAGATGGTGGGCTGCCGCGCCGGCTTGATTGCGCTCACCTCAGAGCCGATCGACATCGAGGATCTACATAAGCAGCCGGTTCATTTTGAGGTCCGCGTCGTCTACAATATCGATCTGACGTTGCTCCCGGCGTTTGAGCCGCTGTTGACCATTGGTACACCCAGTGGCGGAGATGAGAACGCGTCTCCGGGGACTGTTCCCGGCTTGCAAGAACGTGTGCAGATGGTCGAAGCTGAATTGGGGACATCGCTTGGTCAGGTGGTGGGCTTGCCTTTGCTCGTAGAAGATAAGCTGATGGGTATCATTTACCTGTTTCGTAGCGATTACGCTTTTACGCAAATGGACACCCAAATGCTGCAAGGCTTTGCGAATCAAGCTGCAGTTGCGGTGCGCAATGCACGCCTCTACTCACAACTTGATCGGGAACGCGGCCGCCTCGCCACGATTATCGAGAATAGCGCCAACGGGATCATGATTCTCGATGCCAATCTGGATGTGCTTGTCATCAACCAAGCGCTGGCAACAATGGTCGACATGGCGCCGGAAGAGGCGGTCGGCCTTCCCTTTGATGAGGTGCTGCCTCTGGAAAACATCCAAGGCGATGATATCAGTGCGGTCGGTAATTTAGGCGAGCTATTTGCCGAAGAAGGTCTGCGTTGTGAAGGCGAACTTAACCGGCCCGGTGGCGGGCGAGTATCACTTGCCATCACCTACACGCCACTCTACGACGAAGAGGGCCAACCGGTCAACGTCATCGTCAATGTCTACGACATCACGCAATTCCGTGAGGAAGAGGAGATGAAGTCGACATTCACCTCGATCATCAGCCATGAACTCAAGACGCCGGTAGCGCTCATCAAGGGTTATGCGCAGACATTGGCTCGGGAAGATGCCGAGTGGGATGCTGAGACGGCCCGTCAAAGCCTTGAGATTATTGAAGAGGAGGCGGATCGCCTGGAGGAGCTCATCGATAACCTGTTGGACGTAAGCCGCATCCAGGCTAGCGGCCTGCGGCTAGACTTTGACGACGTCAACATGGAACAGTTGGTGACTCGGGTGGCTGATGCCTATCGAATTCAGAGCCCTGCTCACACGATCGAACTGGATTATCCTGATCCCCTGCCACTCGTGTGGGGGGATGAAGAGCGGCTACGCCAAGTTCTGACCAATCTGGTAGGTAACGCCATCAAGTATTCACCGGACGGCGGCGTGATTCGTCTCGGCGGCTGGGCGGAGCCGGCAACCGAGACCACCGAGGCGCGAGTTGTCACCTTCGTGGCAGATCAGGGTATCGGTATCCCCAAGGAGGAATTGCCTCACATTTTCGACCGATTCTATCGGGTCGATAGTACGCTGCGACGCAAAACTGCGGGGGCGGGGCTGGGGCTCTTTTTGTGTAAGGCAATTATCGACGCCCACGGTGGGGAACTCTGGGTACGCAGCGACTCTGGGGCAGGAGCTACCTTTTTCTTTTCTCTGCCCGTGTCAGACCATCTCTCTCCAGATACGTCCAACAGCTGATGGCCGAAATCGCAGGCGGGCTACGTGTGGAGAGCCATCAAGTTCGTTAGCCTTTACGCTGTACTGCGTTGCGTGTCTGCCCGCGCTACTGGTCTTTCGCCTGCGTAAGTCGGCAACCAAAGTGTAAACGTACTGCCTTGACCTAGCTCGCTCTGGGCCGTCACTTTGCCGCCATGTGCATCTGCAATCCATTGGACGATGCTCAACCCGAGCCCGCTGCCGCCTAGTTCACGGCTGCGCGCTTTGTCCGTTCGATAGAAACGTGTAAACACATTGTCGAGATTTTCCTGTGAAATTCCGATGCCCGTGTCTTCCACGGCGACAGCCACCCACTCCCCTTCATTTTCCAGACTCAGCGTAATGACACCGCCGTCAGGGGTATATTTGATCGCGTTGTCGACCAGATTGAGCAGCAGCTGACGCAATCGTTCACGATCGCCCCACACCTGTGCTTGATCCTCGCTGCCAAGACGGATTTCCAGCACCCCGGTTCCTTTGGCGCGATCGGTAATGCGATGTGCCTGGCGGTAGACTTCAAGGAGCAGGGTATCCATTTCAACGGCCTCTTCCTGCAAGAGCAGAGCTCCGCTATCGGCCTGCGCGAGCAGCAACAGATCGCTAATCATTGCACCCATACGGCCCGTCTCGACCTCTACCTCCGCCAGAATTTCCGGAATCTGCGTGAGCGTCTCCGGCGTGAGCGTTTTGCCGAGCACCGCCGCGCCAGCCATGCGCTGGAGCAGTTCGACATTGCCCTGTACGGTGGTTAAGGGTGTGCGCAACTCATGACTGACGTCAGCGATAAGCTGTTGCTGGGTAGCAAAGAGCTGCTCAATCTGGTCGAGCATGGCATTAAATGTGGCGCTCAACTGCCCCACCTCGCTTAGGTCCTCGACGACGTTGAGGCGCTGACCCAGGTCGCCGGTCTGCGTAATACCCCGTGCGGTCTTGGTGATGCTATCGATGGGCGCTAAGGTGCGGCGTGCCAGAAACGCGCCGACAATGGCGGCCAGCACCAGGCTCAGCCCCGTGCCGAGGATGAGATAGCGGCTAATCTGGCTAAGCGCGTCGCTGACGGCATCGACCGGCTTGATGACCTGAACGGCGCCGGCGATGTTTTCGTCTACGATTAGCGGTACGCTGTACACCAGCATCATGGCATCGTCGGCGCCTGTGGTGTAATAGCTATGCTCTTTGCCCTGTTGCGTCGGCTCCAATGCAGTACGAAAGTTCGGCACGACCATGGATCCGAGGTTGGTACTGCGCTTATAGACCATACCGTTGGGGCCAATGACCTGAACCCCTGATGCATTGGCAAACAGTTCCACATCTGGAAACTGCATGCGTGATTCACTACTTCGGATCACAAAGAGTTCGAGCTGAAGCTGCTGCGTGAGGGCATTGGCGACTTCGTTGGCTTGACTGGCTGCATCTTGTTCTACTTGCGCCCAGAGATTTGTGGAAAGCGCCGAATAGACCACTACGCTAAACAGGATCAACGTAGCGCCCAGTAACGCCGTATACCAGAGTGTGAGGCGAAGGCGGATCGTCATGGCATGCAGGGATGACTCATTCCCATTACCCCTGGCTGTCGCCGGGATGTGAGATAGACTGCCTGGGATTGCTGCGTCATGTCTGAGCCACATGTGGCCAGTATGACCAGTGCAGGTAGGCGAGGCATGAAGCCAGTCTGAACGTTAGCTTAGAGTCTTGCCACAAGTATCGGTCAATCAAGAGGACTCGCGCAGGGTGTAGCCCACGCCGCGTACGGTCTGAATGAGTCGCAGCTTTTCGCCCGCCTCTAGCTTTGTGCGAAGATAGCGCACATAGACCTCAATGATGTTGCTCTCGCCACCAAAGTCATAGGCCCAGATGTGTTCATAGATCATCTCGCGCGTCAGTACCTGGTTTGGATGGCGCATGAAGAGGTGTAAAAGATCAAACTCTTTGGCCGTGAGCATGATTTCTTCCTCACTGCGGAAGACCTGGCGTGTGCGCGGGTTCAAGCGAAGATCGGCAAACTCATAGACTTCGGGATCCGCTTCCATTTTGTGGCGCCGGAAGAGGGCGCGGAGTCGGGCAAAGAGCTCCTCAAAGACTGGCGGCTTTACAACGTAATCATCCGCGCCGGCATCCAATCCTGTCACGCGGTCAGAGACGCTATCGCGTGCGGTTAGGATCAGAATTGGCACGTTTGACGCCTCGCGGATGCGACGGCACACTTCGATGCCGTCCAGGTCTGGCAGCATTAGATCCAGGATTATGGCGTCTGGCATCCTTTCGCGCATGCTTTGGAAGGCTTTGTCAGCGTTTTCAGCTGTCTCAACCGTGTAACCTTCAAAGATCAAATTCCGGCGCAGCATATCGCGCAGACGCCGGTCATCCTCTACCACTAATATTCGTTCTGCCATAGGATGCGCGGTCGCTCCAAAGAGTGGTTTTGCATCGATTGTAGGTCAGCCGTAGGTGCCTGTCAAATGAACAAGGAATCGCTGATGAATGTCACAATGGCCGGCGTAATTCGGTGGCCAAATAACGTGCACTCGACCCTATCAAATGTTACAATGAAACGCGCTGAAGCCTGCTGCGCATCGGCATCATGCTCGATGTCAGACGCAGTTTCTTGATTTCGATCCGGACTAAACCTTTTGCATACACCACTACGATTCCGATTATCTGAAACACAAAGGAGTAGGTGAATGAGCGAGCAGGAATATCGCATTGAGCGCGACAGCATGGGCGAAGTGATGGTTCCCGCTGACGCCCTTTACGCAGCGCAGACCCAGCGTGCGGTTGATAACTTCCCGATTAGCGATCTGCGCTTCCCACGTACTTTTATTCGGGCCCTGGGCATGATTAAAGGGGCTGCAGCGGCCGTAAATGAAGATCTTGGTCTGCTGGATTCAGAGATGTCGAGCGCCATTCAGCAGGCCGCTAAGGAAGTTGAAGATGGTCTGCTGGACGATCAGTTCCCACTGGATATCTTCCAGACCGGCTCGGGTACCAGCACCAATATGAACGCCAATGAGGTGATTGCCAATCGCGCTTCGGCGATTCTGGGGCGCCCAGTTCACCCGAATGATCACGTAAACATGGGGCAGAGCAGCAATGACGTTATCCCCACTGCGATCCATGTGAGCGCGGCCTTGGCGGTGGTTGACGATCTGTTGCCGGCACTGCAATATTTACAGGACACGCTGCTGGCCAAAGCGGACGAGTGCGATCACGTGGTTACTACCGGCCGCACGCATCTAATGGATGCCATGCCAATCCGCCTGAGTCAGGAGTTGGGCGGCTGGGCATCTCAGATCGCGCAGGGGCAGGAACGCCTTGAGGCGGCCATGCCGCGTATCTTGGAATTGACCCAAGGCGGTACGGCCGTTGGTACGGGCATCAATGCGCATCCCGAATTTGGCGAACGAATCGCCGCCAAGCTGGCAGAACGTACGGGCGTGCCTTTTGTAACAAGCCGCAACTATTTTGTAGGCCTCAGCACTCAAGATGCCGCTGTCGAGTTGAGCGGTCAGTTGAAGACGGTCGCTACGAGCCTGATGAAGATTGCCAACGATTTGCGCTGGATGAACAGCGGTCCGATTGCCGGCATCGGTGAAATCGCGCTGCCATCACTGCAGCCAGGCAGCAGCATCATGCCGGGCAAGGTCAACCCAGTGATCCCCGAGGCGGTCACAATGGTCTGCGCGCAGGTGATTGGCAATGACGTTACGATTACAATTGGCGGCCAAGCCGGTAACTTTCAGCTCAACGTCATGTTACCGGTGATTGCCTACAACCTGCTGCAAAGCATTACCACGCTGGCCAACGGTAGCCGCGTATTGGCCGACAAGGCGATTGCTGGTTTCACCGTGAATGAAGAACGTATTGCCAGTCTGGTCGGACGCAATCCAATTCTGGTGACGGCGCTAAACCCGGTCATTGGCTACGAAACGGGCGCAAAGGTTGCCAAGCGCGCCTATGCCGAAGGTCGTCTGCTGAAAGATGTCGCGCTTGCCGAGACCGAACTCTCCGAGGAAGATTTGGATCGTCTGCTCGATCCGCGTCAGTTGACTGAGGGCGGCATTCAGAAATAGGCGTCCTGCTTAGGCACATTAAAAAGGGGTCTCGCACGTGGTAAGTGCGAGACCCCTTTTTCGTTCTGTCGTCTAAATCTCTTATTGGAGATAGCTAAAGGGATTGCGTGGAACACCCTGATAGCGGATCTCAAAGTGCAGATGAGGGCCTGTACTATTGCCGGTGTTACCCACCGAGCCAAGATGCTGTCCCCGTGCTACATTTTCTCCAGCCCGGACGTAAATGCTGTTGAGGTGGGCGTAAAGCGTGACAAAGCCATTGCCGTGGTCAATGATCACGTGATTGCCGTAGCCGCCATTCCAGCCACCGCCAGCGGTAACGACATAACCACTGTCCGATGCTTTGACCGGCGCCCCGGTCCACGAGCCGATATCGACCGCCCGGTGACCGCCCCAGAATTGCTGAGATACAGAACCACCGGCCGGCCACGCAAAGGAGCCGGAGCCCTTAACGGCCGATGCCGGTGCAGGTCCACTAAAGGCAACAACCGTTTGTGGCACATACGGCTTTATGCCGCCTGGTACCACTACCTGAGTCCCAACGCTAAGCGGTGTGCCGGCGTCAGCGATGTCGTTGCCGCCATACCCGACAATGGCTTCTACATCAGTCTTGTATTTGGCTGCAAGGGAAGAGAGGGTATCACCAGCTACGACGGTATGCAGAACGCCGTCAAGCGGCAGAATGTTGAGCTGGTCGCCAATCTGCAACAAATCGGGGTTCTGCTCAATGTCGGAATTGGCCCATTGAATCGATTCGGGCTGGAGTCCGAACTTGGCCGCAATGCCCAAAACCGTATCTCCAGGTTCGACCGTATAGGCCTCGATCGTCTGACGGGCGCGTTCCTGGGCGACCGTAAAGGGAACCGCTGCCTTCTTCAGCGATTCGTCGTTGATGGTCAACGTTTTATCGAGACCATCAACCGCACTCGCAACGCGCATGCTTGCAGAGGGTCCATCCGTATTCAAGAGGGCGTTACTAGGAATCGTGCGAAGAGAAATGTCGACCTCTGGGAAGTCATACTGGCTTAAAAAGAGAATCGTCGCGGCCACAACGAGGACTGATAAATGGCCCATGAGACGCAATGGTGTCATCTGATCGTTGAAGAGACTTCCGCTACGCAACCGCAACAGCCACCCGCCAAGGCCCAAAACACGTAGTGGCGTTTCTTCGCCAGTCACCGGCTGCGGCGAAAAGCCTGCGTTGAAGGAATGGGTTGGAGAGAAAGTAGGGGTTGTTACTTGAGAAGAATCGTAATTGTAGTTTGGACTAGTGGCCAAGTTGTCATGGTATTCACTGGCTAGATCGCCGGTCTGACCCCAACCGGTTGCTCTAGGCGTTGTGGACAACTTTTTTCGAAAGGCCGAATTTGCGTCTGCTGACATAAATTGGCTCCGCTGCGCAAGAGAAGGGACAAACGGTCACAACCGTGGAAACGTCGCAAGCATGCATATATCTGGGCGATCATTTCTCCCTGTCGAAGAACAATTATATCATGCAAGCAATGCCTTTCAAAGGAAAACGGGGGCGTTTCGCCCCACAAAAACCGACGATTGCCCGAACGTGTCGGGCAATCGTCGGTTTGACGTAGGGTTGGCGTATACGCTTGGGGTAGACGCCTAAATGAACACAAAGCTCGTCACATATGCTTGGTTTCGCTTTTGAAACCAGGAATTAACGCTTCGGTTTGGTAAGGGTCTCCAAGAATTCCTGGTTGTCGCGCGTGCGGCTGAGGCGTTCAATGATTGGCAAGATTGCTTCATGACCGCCGCCCATGGCGTCAATCATGCGTCGCAGCGTGTACACCTTGGCCAATGTCTCGGGATCAAGCAGCTTCTCTTCGGCACGGGTACCGCTGCGCTCGATGTCGAATGCCGGGAAAATGCGGCGTTCTCCCAGCTTGCGGCTGAGGTGAAGTTCCATATTGCCCGTGCCCTTGAACTCCTCGTAAATGACGTCATCCATACGACTTCCGGTATCGACCAGTGCCGTAGCGATGATTGTCAAGCTGCCGCCCTCTTCCAAGTTGCGGGCCGCACCAAAGAACCGTTTTGGCGGATAGAGCGCGGCGGGGTCGATACCACCTGAAAGTGTACGGCCCGACGGCGGCACGGTTAGGTTGTATGCGCGCGCGAGTCGCGTGATGCTGTCGAGCAAAATCACGACATCGCGGCCGCCTTCGACCAGGCGCTTGGCACGTTCAAGCGCCATCTCTGCGACGCGTACATGGTTTTGCACCGGTTCATCAAAGGTACTGCTCACCACCTCGGCCTCCACTGAACGATCCATGTCGGTAACTTCCTCGGGGCGCTCCCCGATCAACACGACCATTAGATGGAGGTCCTTGTAGTTATTAGAAATGCCGTTGGCGATTCGTTTCAGCACGGTCGTCTTGCCGGCCTTTGGCGGACTGACGATCAGGCCGCGCTGGCCCCGGCCGATCGGTGCAAGCAGATCGATCATGCGCGTAGAAATGACGTTGGCGCGTGTTTCAAGCAGTAGCTGCTCGTCTGGAAAAATTGGCGTCAGCTTCTCGAAGTGGGGCCGACGCTTGGCAACTTCCGGATCCAGCCCGTTGACGGCTTCGACTTTGAGCAAGCCATTGTATTTTTCCGTCTCTTTGGGCGGACGAACCTGGCCGACGACAAAGTCACCCGTGCGCAGGCCAAAGCGGCGAATCTGACTCTGACTCACATAGACGTCTTCTGGTCCGGGCAACAAGTGGTCGCTGCGTAAGAAACCAATGCCGTCGGCCACGACTTCCAGAATGCCGCCACCGAAGCTAAAGCCCTGTTGCTCGGCATTCGCGCGCAACAGGCGCATTACCAGGTCATATTTTTTGAGGCGGGAATAGCCGGTGATGTCGAGCGTCTTCGCCATGTCGCGCAACTCTTCGAGACTGAGCTCTTCGAGATGAGCAATGGTCATCGTGCCAATGGTGGGTGTGGTTGTCATGCGTTGTTTCCTTCAGAGAATTTTGATTTCTATTATAGACCCATTTTCAGGTCGGTTTTCTTGAGTTGCTTTGGTGGGCGTAGACCGGGCAGCAGCATGCGCAAAACAGCATGCGCCAAGGCGACCTGTGCCGACGCACGCCAAATTGGTCAGCCGCGCCAGGGTACACAATATGCTTGTGAAGGGTCTTGGCATGCAAAGCGAAACAATCCTCAGGCGCCTCTGCTCGTCCATGAGGAATAGCTCATCAGATTTGACATTCTGCAAGCGCTACACGACTGCTCATCAGGCATCCGCTAGCAATTTTGTGCTTTGCTCTTCTGTTTTCAGACAAGCGGGAATCCGCGTTGGGAATGGCGTACGGTTTTCTGTGAATTCGTTCGCGAGTTGGTTATTTGCTCAGATTTAGCGGGGCCATGACCAAAAGTAAGAGTCAACCCATCAATCTCTCATTGAACTAACTAATCGTGGATTGTGTGCGCTGGGGATGTCATGAACCTTCGCAACGAGGGCGTAAAGTTTCGTCTATTATAGCAGTAGAAAGGTAAGCCGTCAACTGCGATTCTGTTACGAATTTGGTCAGGAACGCCCAGCGAAATGACAGCGCCTGCTCAATTGAGGTTGAGCAGGCGCAATTTCTATAGATTATGAGGCACCGATCGGCACCGCTTCTACCATTCCCAGATTCCAGCGATGTCTTTCAGCGTCTCGACATCGAGGATGTTGATGCGCCGGTAACCCAGTTCGACCAACTCCTGACGTTTGAAGTCACGCAGAATGGCACTCACAGTTTCACGATAGGTACCAAGATGATCCGCCAGCGCTTGATGGCTTACGCCCTTGATCAGACCATCTTCATGATCGCTCAATTCCAACAGCAGAGAAGCGAGGCGCTCTGGCAGCTTCTTGTAGGCAACATCCTCCAAGCTATTTTCTACCTGCATCAACCGCTGTCCGTAAGTTTGCAGCATGCCCCATCCCAAGATCGGGTACTGCATGGTCAAATTTCGCGCCTCACTTGCAGGGATGATCCAAATGGCAGCTTTGTCAACCGCTTCAGCAAAAATGTTTGGATCGCCAGGGTTTTCTAGAGCACCTTCACCAAAAATAGCGCCGGGCTCGAGAACGGCAATCACAAGACGGCGGCCCTCATTGTTGGTGCAGACCATATTCACTTTGCCACTCATCAAGACATACATTTTGGTGGCCAAATCATCCGACGTTGCAACAATTTCACCCCGATGGAACGAACGCATGCTCACGACTTTGCTGAAGGCAGGATCTTCCTCACGCAGCGCAGTTAGTACCTGCGTCATGTTGTTTTCACCTGCGGTCAACGTACCTACTGTTGCACCAGCGCGAGGCCATTGGCTCTCCTGATTGAAGGAAATCATTGATTAACACTCCTTGTGTGATACAAAACGTGCGTGTTGATTGCGGTCGTTCGCCGGATTTTCCGCCACCGTGCAGAAAAAAGCTCTGTTAATCGCTTAAACGTTGATAATTACAGGATAGATCCTTTGCAAACATTGTGCAATTATTAAACCATGCTTTTGCAAACTTGTCCAGAGTTTAAAATGAGAGTTAGATTAGAACTGCTCTAGCATCTCTTTTCCAGACCGAACACGCACCAGACCGTAGCATAGCATACAAAAATGTGCATACTGTTGGCGAAGTATTGGCGTTTCGTTAATGTTTTTGGATTGCATTTTTTCTGCGACTGCCGACGTACGGTCAGAGCGCAGGTTGGCTGCGATGTTGAAGAGGAGGTGTTTACCGGCTATGCTGTGGATAAGACAGAGGAGATTCCGGGTCGGACAGCCACGTGGCCAGGAGTGTCATTCGGGCCTGCTGGGTCGAGTTCAAATCCGTGAACGCCGGCTTGTCGATTGTTGCTTGCAAGCCGGTTGTGGTCGACTCGGCTAGTGTCGTAACCATTGCAAGCAAACGTTCGGTAGCGTGTACGTTTTCGTCGAGCAGAGCCATGCCTGCCTCTGCGCCGGCACGACAGAGTGCCAGATTGTCGCTAAACGGTGGCAAGTGATCGTCAAAGAGGTGACGGAGATTCCCTTCGCTCGTTATCTTGAGCGCCTGAGAAAAGAGGTCGACTACAACGGGATTCTCCGTCTTGATTGCAAGATTCGCTGCTTGGCTAAAGCAAAAGTCACCAGCGAGAATTGTCCCACCAAGCAGGGATTTGTCCGCGGCAGCAAAGTGATCGTTTAGCAGCAATTTGTGTACATTGAGTGCCACATAGAGCATCTCCAGCGCCGCGGCCAGATTAATGCGCTGTTCGCGCAATTGGACGGGCTCCTCTTCGTCGACCGCAACCGACAGGACAATTCCCGCCCGAATCGCCGGCGCCGATCTCTCAATCTGTTCTTGAACAAGCTTCGCCAATGGCATGCCTAACGTGTCGCTGCTTCGCTGCAACAACTTTCGCACCACATCCAACTCAGCGGCAAAGTCCTGCGTCTCTTCTAATAGATCGAGTGATAATCTGGGCATTATGGGCGTGTCTGCTTTGTTCGCAACTTCTAGCGGATGAGAGTAGAACCATCGGAGGACTGGTCGCACTAACGATTTGCCGCAAGCAGATCGTTGACGATGTCGATTGCGCTTTGTGCCGTTTCTCCGAGAAAAATGCCGGCAATGTCGTTGCGGAGCTCCGGTTCTTCATTAAAGATGCGTCCCCCATAGCCAATCACAGTCGGTGCGGGATCGATCTGTTTCATTCTTGCCGTCAACTCTCGCAGTTCCGCCGCAGCCTTTGGGCTGCCCGCGCTCAGTAAGAGCATCTTGGGGCGTTTCTCAGTAACTTCCTTGAGTATGTCATCGATCGGCAGATTGCCACCCAAGTAATGTGCTTGGTGTCCCGCGCGACGTAGGTAGAGGCTTAGTAGCAGAGCGCCCATTTCATGCAGTTCTCCTGGCGCGCAGCCAACCCAAATTTCTGCAGTTTGCCGCCCGGGATTGTTCGCACGCATCAGCGCCATGAGGCGCTGCATCAGGAATCGTGTCGCAAAATGCTCCTGCGTGATGCTAACTTCGCCGTTGTGCCAGCGCTCGCCAATATCGATCAGTACGGGAACAAAAAGATTCTCCCCCACTTCCTCAACGGTATACAGAGCAAAGGCTTCGGAAATCGTCGCATCCGCCTGCTGCTCGTCATAGTCGAGCAAGGCGGACAGCAAGTCACCTTGAAGCGACTCAAAATCGCGTACTTGGGTGCGTTGAAGGTTTGCTGTCGTCGCCGGCGTCATGACATCATCAGCGCTGCCAGGCAGGATGGCGTGGTTGCGATCTCCTGCTTTTTCAGAAATCTGTTCGAGCCACGAGACCGCCTGACTGATTGACATGCCGCTTTCGACCTGTGTCTTCAGCCAATGAATGACAGCAATGTCCTGGTCGGAATAGAGGCGATAGCCGCTATCCGAGCGATTGGGCGTAACCATCTGATAGCGGCGCTCCCAGGCACGCAGGGTACTGGAACTGATCCCAGTTGCCTGGACAACTGCCTTGATGTTGTAAAGCGGCGTTGATGAATAGTCGCCGAGCGAAATTTGTGTCATCACGAATGGCCTGCACTGTCCAGAGGCAAAATAGCCTATACCAGATCTGATTTTATTCTAAATACGGGAGGCATCCTAGCACATTAAACGGAAACTATCAAACATGTGTGCAAAGGTTTGACATGGTGCCAATTGAAGCGGTGTTTGCGGTATGAATCTGGTTAGATGTGGCCAATATCGCTGAGTCGCTGATCGCGCTCACTGCGTGCGGCCTGTTCGATCAACTGCAGCACGCGCAAGAGCTCGACATGCGTGCGTCCGTCCAGCAGGAGCGGAACGGCGAGGCCGCCGGCCGCTGCCCAGAGCCGCCCGATCGACAGGGCAAAGGGCTCGTCGGTCCAAGAATTGTCGTGAGCCACAGGCACGGTCTGGGGCCGACCTGCTCTGGTCAATATAACGCTGTCCGCCTTCTTCTCGCGCCCGCTCCAATGGTGGATCGTCAAACTGCCGCGACTGCCATGGATGTCCACGCGCTCGCTGGCATGGGGCACGAGCAGCGCGTCATGCAATTGGGCTTGAAACGGATAGCTGCGCAGGCGCGCCAGCGTGAAGAGTTCCTCCATCACGCTAGCGTTATCCCCTAAAATACGTTGCCCCTGACGTGCAGTGACTTCGACAACCTGATCCCTAAGGAGAAAGGTAAGCGCGTCCAGGCTTTGGAGCGTTCGTTCAAATCCGACGCCGCCGCCATCAGGCTGGAGCCGCCAGGTTTGCTGCGCCAGCGGCAGGAGCGCCAAATTGCTGATTTCGATTCCCAACAGATCACCCAACGCCTCCGCGTCGAGTAGGTGACGTGCGCTTTGCAGCGCCGGCGTCCCACGCGTTATCTGATTGATCGCCAGCATTAAACTCCGATTGGCAGCCATCGCGGTCAGTATTTCCGCTTCCTCTGCGTTGAGTGCCAGTGGCGCTTCACAGAGAACATGCTTGCCGGCACGCAAGGCGGCTGCGGTCTGCTCTGCATGGTGATTGGGGTGGCTGGCAATATAGATGATCTGAGTAGTGTAATCTTCCAGCAAGGGGGCGAGGTCGTCGCCGAAGAAGGGGATCGCGTGGCGATCTGCTATCTGGCGTGCGTGAGGCCGGTTGCGACTGTAGATGGCGTGAACGACGCTCTCCGCGCCTAGATCGGACCGATGCTCGCCCAGGATGGCGGTTAATGCCGGAAGGAATCGCTCCTCAACCACCCGACTGCCGCCAATGATGCCCCAACGTGGTAAGGCCCGCGTGTCGTCAAAATAGGATTTCAGGACGCGTGGGCTGGCAGATTGCATGATTCTTGACAAGCCTGTCTAGCGCGCCGGCCTACGCGTCATCGTCGCCAACCATGCGCTGATAGAGCGATTGCAGATCATCGTCGCCGTAAAAGTGGACAATCAATCGGCCGCTGCCATCAGGATTGCGGGACAGATTAACGCGTGTGCCGAGCGATGAGCGGAACTGGTTTTCCAGGTGTTCAATCTGCGCCTGCATTTCGGAGTCGGCGGGTGTCTCCGTCGGCGAGGTGGGCGGGACCTGCATCTTGCGGACAAGATCTTCCGTCTGGCGAACGCTCAGCCCGCGCTTCTGAACGATGCCAGCGGCTTCCTCCATCTGTTCGGGCGTGTCGAGGGCAAGAAGGGGGCGCGCATGACCGGCCGAAAGTGCGCCGCTGATGACTGCCGCCTGGATTTTTTCCGGTAAGTGGAGCAGGCGCACGGTATTGGCGATGGCGGGGCGACTCTTCCCGACTCGCTCTGCGACTTCGGCCTGCGTGAGCTGAAACTCGCCCATCAGCGTGGCGTAGGCAGTGGCCTCTTCCAGCGGGTTGAGATCCGCCCGTTGGACGTTTTCCACCAGCGCCCACTCCATCAGCTGCTGAGGCGATGCTTCCCGGATGATGACGGGCACTTCCGCCAGGGCGGCCAGTTGGGCCGCGCGCCAGCGCCGCTCACCGGCGATGATCCAATAATGGCCGGGCAGATCCCGGGCCGCAGTCACGATAAGGGGCTGAATGATGCCATGTTCGCGGATCGAGAGCGCCAATTCGGCCAGAAGCTCGTCATCGAAATAGGTACGCGGCTGGTGCGGGTTGGCGACGATGCGCTCCGTTGACAGCAGGCGCACGCCCCCGGCTTCCGCCTGAGCGATTACTTCCTGCGTAGCAGGGTTGACGCCATCGTCGGTATTAACAATCAGTGCACCCAAGCCGCGGCCGAGTCCGCGTTTGGCGCTCTTGTCGGGTGGATTCATGATTGGCTCTCCACTGTCTCTTGGCAGTCACGCGACCTCTCATGCCGCTGCAAAAACTCTTCTGCCAAGGCTGAATAGGCCAAGGCGCCAGCGCTGTTGGGCGCATAGCTCAAGATCGTCTGGCCATGACTGGGTGCTTCACTCAGGCGGACGTTGCGTGGAATCACAGTTTCAAAGACCTCATCCGGGAAGTATGTCCGTACCTCGTGGACGACCTGCTGCCCCAAATTGGTGCGACTATCGTACATGGTGAGCACTACGCCGCCTACTATCAGGCGTTCGTTGAGTACCTCTCGCACTTGGCGGATAGTCTGCAGCAGTAGACTGAGGCCCTCCAGCGCCAGATACTCGCACTGGACCGGAATGATAACGCCATGGTCTGCGGCCGTAAGACCGTTGATTGTTAGCAGCCCCAAGCTCGGCGGGTTGTCAATGAAGATATAGTCATATTTGTCGCTGATGGGTTGCAGGCTGCGCGACAACAGGCGCTCACGTGCCATGAGTTGCGCCATTTCCACCTCAGCCCCGGCTAGGTCGGTCGTGGCCGGAATCAAGTCAAGGCCCACACGTTCAGTCAACGTGAGCACCTCGTCCACTGATATTCCGTTGATCAGCATGTCATAAGTGCTGAGGGTGAGCCGACGTGGTTCAATGCCCAGGCTGGTGCTGGCGTTGGCTTGTGGATCCATATCCACTACAAGTACCCGTCGACCCTCAGCCGCAACATAGGCGGCGAGGTTCACGGCCGTGGTGGTCTTGGCAACGCCGCCTTTTTGGTTGGCAAATGCAATGATTTTCGCCGTCATAAATTACGTACGCCGCCCATCGATTGTGACGTCGAAGCCTATGGAATGCCTGAGAAGGGATGCTCTGCCATGTAGTCAAGCACTTGCTGACGCGACGGCATCCCACTGATGCCAATATATTCGACACTGAAGGATGCCGCAACATTGGCAAAGCGTGCGGCGTCGAGGGGATCGCCCGTCTCCTGGTAGCGGATTAAGAATGAGGTGGCGAAGATGTCACCGGCCCCGGTGGGATCGACCTCGGTAGCGGGTCGCGGCGGGACGCGGAACATGGCGACGGCGCCGTTGGGACGGCGTTGAAAGACCGTGCTGCCATCGCGATATTCAGTCACGATGATGAGCGGCACCAGCTCGAACCAGGGAAAGAGGCGGCTAATCTCGTTATCGATATCTTCCAATGAGAGAATCAATACATCGATGTGCGGCAGGATATCGTCGGCCGTCGCCCACGGAATGTGACTGACCAACCCTGTTTCATCCCACTCACGCATCCAGCCTTGGGGCACGGCGGCTATCAATGTCTCATTGTCAAATGCAGCCGCTACCTCGGGGGGAATCTCCTGCACGAGCGGTCCCAGCAGCACTGCATTGGGATTGAGTAGCCGGTTGGGGATGTCGGCCACATTGATTGCCGGTGCGGCGGCGAGGCAGTACTGCGTGCGTCCTTGGGGCGTATAGATATTATGAAAAGTGGTTGTAACTGTGCTAGGCAAGCAACAAATATCCACGCCTTCGGGCAATTCTGCCATATCAGCGGGGGACTCAGCGCGGGTAATGATTGACGGCTTGCGACCCAACCCAAGGGCGACCAACGCTGCAAAGCTTACCGTCCCACCCTGTCGATAGCTGTGATCAGCGGGATCGCCAAAGACGTCGCGTGTGACGTGGCCAATAAGCAGCACGTCGGCCCTGTCATCACCGGCCGAAATCTGGCGTTTTTCGTCCATGCAGTCATCCTCTGATTCACTTGCCGAGTTGGTTGGCCTGAGTATAGCAAATATCGCCGGGTTTTGGATAATTGTGCCAATTGGGCATCCCGTGGGCACCCCGGCGTTGCGGTTGGTCAACAAAAAACGACTCCCGTCTCGAGGACAGAAGCCGCTTTTTGTCGGATGCGAATGCGGTCAGCCAGATCGCAGTTTAGCTGGGCAGAATGGTAATTTTGCGCCGTTCGCCTTCACCCGTGCTTTCAGTGTAGACAGCAGGATTCTCGCGCAGTGCGATGTGAATCACGCGGCGTTCGTTGGCGGGCATGGGTTCGAGAGAAACGGGGCGCCCGCTGGAGGCGACCTGTTCCGCCATTCGATTGGCTAGCTGGGTCAATTGCTCGATGCGCCGTTGCTTGTATTGCTCGACGTCGACGACAATATTTTTCCAGGTCTTGAGACGCTGATTGACCATGAGGCGCAGCAAGAATTGAAGATTAGAAAGCGTTTCCCCGCGGCGGCCAATCAGCACGCCAAGCTCATCGCCCTGAATATCGAGATTAAGATAAGGCTCGTCATCATCTTCCACCGCGGTGCGCCATTCGGCCACGACCTCGACGTCAAAGCCCATCAGATCAAGGAGTTCACTGAGCAGGTCGACTGTCAGCGCTTCCCACTCTTCTTCGCCCGCTTCGTCGTCATCATCGACATCTACGACCTCGATCACATCATCGACCACCTCTGTCGCGACGGTCGCCTCTGTGACGCTGGCAAGATCAACCTCTGCCGCAGCTTCCGCAGATGGCGTCGCTTCTCCGAGAAGCGTGTCGACGATCTCTTCCACGGACTCAGTCTGCACGGACTCAGTCGGTCTCTCGGTGTCTGAGGCTACTTCGAGCGGGGAAAGACGCACAACTGCCGGCTCGCTGCCAAAGCCCAAAATCCCACGACTGCCGCTATTGACGATATCGATGGTGACCGCGTCGCGCTGCAATCCAAGGGTCTGGAGCCCCTCTTCGATTGCATCTTCAACCGTTTTTGCGCTGAATTCATAGCTGGGATCAGACATAATTTACCTTTTCTTCGATTTGCGTCTTCGGGGTTTCTTCGCCTGGCTTTCGGCATTCTCCTGATGGCCGTCTCCATTCGCCGAAGCGTTTGCCGTAATTTGCTCGGGCTCAACCTGCTCAACAACCTTGGCTGCTGCGGGCGTGGAGCCAAAGCTAAAGCGGTCGCTCGTAATCACCCATTGTTGAAGCATCTGAATACCATTGCTTGTGACCCAGTAGAGGGTGAGACCAGCCGGCACCTGCAGGGTGAAGAAGCCAAACATAGCCGTCATCATCAACGAAACCTGCTTCATCATCCCGGCCTGATCGCCCGCGCCTGCCGTCGGCGTCATCCATTTCTGCATGGCGAATTGTGAAACGACGAGCAAGATAGGCAAGACTAGATAGGCGGCCAAGAGACCAAACTCACCAGCCCGAAAGAACTCCGGTATCCAGCTGAGTCCTTGCGTATATTCCGGAAATCCCAAATCGGGAATCCAAAAAAAACTTGAATTGACCAGGTACGGACCAAGAACGACCAGGGCAGAGTACAAGCCGAAGAGGATGGGCATTTGTATAATGAGGGGCAAACAGCCGCTCATCGGGTTCACGCCTGCTTCCTGGTAGAGCTCCATCTGAGCCTTGGAAAGCGACTCGCGATCTTTACCGTACTTCTTCTGGATTTCCTGTAGTTTAGGCTGTAGCTCTTTTTGGGCCTGCATGCCGCGCAACTGCATCAGCGTCAGCGGAAAGGTCACAATCTTGATCACGATTGTAAACGCAATGATGGCAAAGCCCCAGTGATACGGTACGCCTGCCTGAAGAAAGCGAAGATCCAGCCAAATGAGCGATTTGGCCAAGGGCCAGACGACCAGGGTTTGCCAGAGATTACTCGGCTCAGTCGAGGTGACATCGACGCCTTCACGTGGAACGCCACAGCCGCTCAAGACGAGCATGGCAACGATCAACGCGGCTAGTAACAACCACCGTCGGTATTTCACTATGTTTGAAGCTCCTTTTCGAAAACGGCGATGTGGGCCGTTTTACGGAACAGGGTCATACCCGCCTTTGTTCCAAGGTTGGCACCGAGCAATCCGCTTGACGCCGAGCCACGAGCCCTGCATGACACCATACTTTTCAATTGCTTCATAGGTGTATTGGGAGCAGGTCGGGTGAAAGCGGCAACTACTGGGCAATCCGCGCGAAATGAATTTTTGGTAAAAGCGGATCGTTCCGAGAGCTAGTGTACGCATGATACGTTAAGTTACCTCTGGTGTCTCAACCTCATCAGTCGCCATGCTGTCGGAACCCTCGCTGACACTAATTGACTGACCAACGTCGGAGTGCACAATGGTAGCAATCAGCGATCCACTGAGGGCTCATCGTCGTCTTGTAACACGGACGCAGATGAACGCAATAAATGCGCCCGCCCCAAAAGGCGGGCACACGCCATTTCCATCTCCGCATAGGTCGCGCCGCGAATTGGTTGGCGCGCAATCAGGACGATGTCCCATCCTGGCTTGATCTCAGCCATGCTCAGGCGAATCGCCTCACGCAGGCGCCGCTTGATGCGATTGCGTGCAACGGCATTGCCAATGCGCTTGCTGATCGAGAAGCCAAAACGGCTATAGGGAAGACCATTAGGCAAAGCGCAAAGAACCAGATAGCGACTCGGATACGATTTTCCCCGGCGGCGTATCTCTTGGAAGCGATCATTCCGCTGGATGCTGTATCGACGCTTCACAATCTCTTCACGCTCTGTCGATCATCCCCAAATCGTCTTACTTATTGATAATTCGCTTGCGGGTTGACATACGAACAGCCAGATTTTTGCGGCCGCGCAGGCGACGTCGCTTGAGCACATTGCGTCCACCAGGGGAACTCATGCGCTTGCGGAAGCCGTGTGTCTTGAGCCGCTTACGTACTTTCGGCTGCCATGTACGTTTGGTTGACATCAGTTAATCTCCTAGAATCTTTATCAGTATCAGCCACAAGCGTCGTCACGTTCGGTGCGCCAAGCATCGGCGAATCCAGAGGAATTACCGTGCGTGCCAAAGCGGATGTCAGGCCAAATGAACCATCTTTGGACCGTGTGCGTTCAGCCCATACAAACGAACACGGCGTCAGAATCGATGCCGCTTTATTCGTGACTACCATCAAACGAGCATTATACTGGTTATCAAACAGCACTGTCAAATTTGAAGCCGTTTTCCGATAACTCAGGTTTCTCAACGATCCCACTAAGCCATATCAACCCCGTTTGGCGCTGCGCTCGACACCTGCTGAAAAGCTTGGCAACGCCTTGCGAGTAATGGTAGTATGCCATGGGTGGTCCGCTTAGTCAGAGTGGGCCCAACCGAGTCTAGACGCGGAGGATGAATGACGGCCGACTCTACGCCGATCCCGACCAATCAGAATACTACGTCCGGGAACTACGATGCTGCGGACCGCGCAGTCGGTAAGGCGATTGACGTGACCGCGGAGTTCGCCGTGGAGCCCGCGGCGGACAGCCCGGAAATTCTACGTTGGCGCGCTGACATCCTGATGGATGAAATGATGCTGGGTGCGGTTGACACAGCCGCAAGTGGCTCCGCCAACGGCCATCCTGTTGGTACTACACCCCCCGCGGATGCAAATTTGAGCCATCCAGATCCCTTGGCGCCGATGAGCGCTCCAGCAGCCGTCGAGACGTTGTCGACACAATCGGCCGCTCAGCCGGCTGGTGCCGCTGGCGATCCAAAGCGCGCACAGGATGATGAGGAAAAGGTCGACGAGGACTGGTGGCGACATCCATTTCGCGCGCCACCAGCCGGGCGTGAAGATGACGCGACAATTCCGCCACACTCGGCTGCACTAGCCAGCTCCTTTGGGGATGATCTAGCGTCAGCCCAGCCTGCTGAAGCCAAGTCTGCCGACATCGCCAATGTTACCGGAACCGGCGCCGCTGGCGCAGCCACAGGCCTGTTGCGCCCGCCATCAGCGGTTCAGCCACTAGCGCAAGGTGAAGTAGCTGCGGCGCCCGATCCAGCTGCCGTTGTAAATGGGCGTCACGGGGCCAGTACGGAGTCTGGCCGTGGGCGAACGCGAACTAACTTATTGCCGCGCGCTTCTGAGGTCAATACGGAAGCGCTGTGGCAAGAAATTGATGAGATGCGTGCTGAGATCGGCAGTGTCATTCCGGAAAACCACGAATGGAGCGTCCGCAGTCGCCATCTCCTCGACAAGGCTGCGATGATTTTGCGCCAGTCGCCCGACCGCACGGCTGAAGTGGAATATTATCTCAATCAGGTACGGGGTATTCGCGACAGTGTGCGCCAGTCGTTTCAATGGTCTCAGATCTACGTACGGCAGTTGAACGCCTATCTATTGGCGTGGATCGGCTTTGCTGGCGTGGCAGCCCTGGGCTGCTTCATCTATCGGCAGGAACTGACCAACTTTTTTACACTTCTGACCGGCCTGGCGTCGGATAGTTTCTTGATGCAGGCGCTACCGCTTTGGTTTACCACCATGGCGTTGGGAGCGCTGGGCGGCTCGCTGGGGGCGCGGTATACGATGCATCGTCATAGACGCCTTGAACATGGTTTCTTCGATCGAAAATATAGCTTGCGCGGCCTCTTGTTACCGATTCTTGCTGCGTTTGTGGGGATGATACTCTTCGTGCCATTTGGCCTCACAGCCTACTTTGCACCTGTATCCAGCGCGATCGCTATGACGCTCGTGCTTATTGCGATGCTTCTGGCATTCCTATACGGCCTATTTCAGGAACGGCTCTACGGGACCGAGCTTTGACAGGTTCTTCCTCGCCGAACCTACCCCCAGTACCCCATGATCTTTTCTGAAGTAGTTGTCAACGTGCCAATCCGCCGGACCTTTGCTGCGCATCATGCCGAGGCGCCGCCGGCGGCGCCGTTTGCCGAAGGCGCCACTGACTCGCCCTCGGCCACCCGCTTCCAAACCTTTCATTACCATCTGCCGCCTGAATTGGAAGCGGAAGTGAGGCCGGGACATCTCGTGTGGCTTCCTTTTGGACAACAGCAGGTGCAGGGCGTTGTGGTTTCATTGGCAGATCACGCGCCTGTGCCAACCAAGCCGGTTGCTCGGCTGGCACGTCCAGAGCCAGTCCTAACACATGCTCAAATCCAATTGGCTTTCTGGATTGCAGAGTACTACGTGGCGCCTATTTCGGAGGCGATTAAGCTCTTTATCCCACCCGGTCTGCTACACAAGGATGCCGCGACTCACGGTGTGCGCGCCAAGCGCGAATTAGAAATCGAATTGGTGGCTGACACGGAGGCCATTGCTGCCGGACTGTTGACCTTAGGGCGTAACAGCCAGCAGGCATCGGTGCTGGCTGCGCTACTTGAAACGCCGGTTGTCTCACCGACGGCTCTAAAGACACGTTGCGGTCTCAAGAGCGATAGCGCCCTGCGAGCCCTGCGCGAGAAAGGTCTTGTCGAAATCCGAGAGGACACGGTTCGTCTGCTCCCGGACAACGAAGAGGCGCGCCAGTCGTTGCTTGCGTTACGCGGGGCCGACCGCTATCTGTCTATCCTCACGGCACTGCAGGATGCAGAAGGCCCGTTGTGGAAAAGTGATCTCTATGCGCGTGTCGATGCCGACTTGAAGCGCTTGCGTCAACTCGCCAATGCCGGCTTGATCATGATGACCGAGCGCATCCATCTGCGCGATCCATTGGCCGGTCGTACCTACCCCCGTACGACGCCACCGCCCCTCACCGGCGAGCAAGAGGCTGTCTGGGCAAGCATTCAACCGAAGATCGGCCATGACACCGACTCCTCTGCGCAGTTTTTGCTCCATGGCGTGACGGGCAGCGGCAAGACCGAGATTTATCTGCGTTCTATCGCAGCTACACTCAATGCAGGTCGTCAGGCCCTTGTGCTTGTCCCCGAAATTGCCTTGACTCCCCAAGCGGTCGCTCGCTTTGCCGGTCGTTTTCCTGGTCGCGTCACGGTGATTCATTCTGGCTTGAGTCAGGGTGAGCGCTATGATGTCTGGCGCATGATCCGTGCCGGTGAGTACGATGTTGTCGTTGGGCCGCGCAGTGCGCTCTTTGCGCCTCTGGCCCAGCTCGGTTTGATCATCGTTGACGAAGAGCACGAGGGATCCTATAAGCAGAATGCCGAAGAGTGGGGCAGTTTCACGGTTTTCTATGACGCGCGTACGGTGGCCGCGCGCTTGGCCGAATTGACTGGAAGTACATTGATTTACGGCAGCGCCACGCCAAGCATGGAACGCTATCTTGCCGCTGAACAGGGCAAAATGGCGCTGCTGGAGATGCCCAACCGGGTGGTCGGGCATCAGGCCGCCGACGCAAAGGGAATCGGCGTCGCCACAGCTTACGCCGCGTTGCCGCCAGTGGAAGTGGTCGACATGCGTCAAGAACTGCGTGCCGGCAATCGCAGCGTCTTCAGCCGCAGTTTGCAGGCTGAATTGCACGCTACGCTCGATGCAGGCGAGCAGGCCATCCTCTTCCTGAACCGGCGCGGTTCGGCGACCTTTGTCATGTGTCGAGATTGCGGCGATGTGCAGGAATGCCCGCTGTGCGAGATCCCACTTACACAGCATGAGCGGGCTGAGGTTCTCATCTGCCACCATTGTGATCGGCGCTATCCCATTCCGCAAGTCTGTCCCCAGTGCGGCAGCCGGCGGATCAAGTATTTTGGCAGCGGCACCCAGCGTCTTGAAGAACTCGTACAACAGATTGCACCCCGTGCCCGTCTGCTGCGGTGGGATGCCGACACAACCGGCCGGCGCGGCAGCCATGAGGCCATCTTACAGCGTTTCGCCGATCACGACGCCGACATTCTCGTCGGTACCCAGATGATTGCCAAAGGACTCGACTTACCCCTGGTGACGCTCGTGGGGGTGGTGGCTGCTGATGTAGGCCTTTACCTGCCCGACTTCCGCAGCGGCGAGCGCACCTTCCAATTGTTGACGCAGGTGGCCGGTCGAGCCGGACGCAGCGAGCGAGGCGGCCGCGTTGTCATCCAAACCTATACGCCTGAACACTATGCAATTCAAGCCGCGGCTGAACATGACTATCACGCTTTTTTCGACCGTGAGCGCGGGTTTCGCGCTGAGCATCAATATCCGCCAGTGCGACGACTGGCGCGTTTAATCTACTGGCACAAAAAATTGGACAAAGTGAAGGAAGAGACCGCACGTATGGCCGACGTCTTGCGTTACCAGCTTGCGCAAATGGGGATGGAAGCGGACTGGCAGGAGATTATTGGGCCTGCGCCTGCTTTCTTTGCCCGTCACCGTGGCTACTATCGCTGGCACATTCTGGTGCGAGCGCCAGATCCGTCACGGCTCATGCGCGGAATTGATATTCCCTTTGGCTGGCGGATTGACGTCGACCCGATGTCACTATTGTAAATGTCACCACTATAGAGGTAAGCAATTGTCGGCGTTGACGGCGCGCATCGGGGTACAGATTGCTTCCCGTACACACTTCCATTAAGATAGAACTATCGAACTGTTGAGCCCTTCTGGCTGCAGAGACCAAACCCTAATGGATCCGGAAGAGAATTTCTCCGCTCCCAATGCGTCGATAGAGACCGAGGGCGGCTTGACGTCCGTTCCGAAGAATTGGTTGACGTTGAAGGAAGCTAGTGACGTCCTCGGCGTACACTACACCACGCTGCGCGCCTGGGCGGATAAAGGTGATATTCCTGTATTCCGCACGCCCGGCGGCCATCGCCGCTTCAGCGCTGAGGATCTGCGGCGCTTTCTCGATCAGCGAGTGGAACAGTCGTCGTACACCGATGCAACGGCCATCATCGATGCGGCAGTGGACCGGGTGCGCGAGGAATTGCAGCGTTTTCCGCTTCAGGAAGGCCATTGGAGTGGCGCTCCTGACGAAATGACCCGCACCGCACAGCGTGAACGAGGGCGTGAACTCTTTGCACTCGCAATTGCCTTCGTGATGAAGCCAAATCAGCATGAGCGCCTGCTGAGCGAAGGGCGCCAACTTGGCTTCACGTACGGACGTGAGGCGGCGAGTAGTTCAATGAATCTGGCTGAAACAGGACGCGCCGTACAGTTTTTCCGCAACCAGTTGGCATTGGCGCTGCAACACAATGCTCGCACCGATGGCCTGGATGCAGACGATGTTCGTATCCAGCAAGCGCTCAACCGCTTCCTCGATGAAGTCTTGTATGCCGTGCTGGATGGGTATGAGCATGGCGCAGATGCCGCCTAATTGCTCAAAATAGACTCTGGCTTACATCGTTGCAATAGGTAACCGAAATATATTCGAAAATAGTGGTTGCATCCTGATCGCATAGCTGCTATAATCTCAAACGAAGCTCTCCTCCATGATTGATACGCTCTGAGTTTGGTAATATTGGCTATCATTTGTGAAGCAGGTTGCCCCTATTGATCGATGGCTTTTGTGGCACTTTTGCAGAGACGCGATCCATACTATAATTTGTGTTACATGGTCTTGCTCACGTAAGGTCATGAAGAATAAAAATACCGTCAACCAATTCGTACGCAGACACTTAAGGAGGTTTTCATGTTCAGTCGGAAAAATCTGTTGGTCACGGTCATGCTGGTTCTCGTCGTTGCCGTGTTGGCCGGTTGTGGTGGCGCCGCTGAAGCAGTGCAGGTGCCGGATCGTGAAATCATGGTGAATATGGATGCTGCAATGGCTGGTCAGGCAAAGGGCATGGAAGGTCTCATGACCGGTAGCGTGACCTGGACCGAGGAAGAGTTCAGCAGCTTCGTTACTACGTTGCTGCAGCAGAACCTTGGTGGTATGGCTCCGGTTGAAGGCGTCAAGGCTTGGTTTGAGGGTGACAACGGCCTTGTATTGCAGATTGGTCTGCCCGGTGGCATGACCGCTGACCTTGCCGGCAAGATCGAAGTAAATGACGCCAACCACATCCAGGTTGATCTGGAAGCTGCCTCAGCTATGGGGATGACTGCTGCCGGCTCCATTCTGGACGTGATTGAAGGCGCGATTAATCGTGCATTGGCTGATGACAGCCTGGGCGTTGCGCTGAATGTCGAGACGGCTCCTGGTGAAATCACCATTGGCTTGGGCCAATAAGCTTTATTTCTGTGGCGCTTGAACAAAGGCGCTGACAGAAACCGCAAATAGATGGGATGTCCGAAAAGCTTTTCGGACATCCCATTTTTGATTTGACGGACTGAGCTTGATGCGTGCGAAGAGCGTTTGCCATGAGGGACTCCATAGAAGGGCACGAGGATGCTTGAGCAAATCACAACGCCGACCCTGATTCTGGACGAAGCACGGGCGCGGCGAAACATTCTGACGATGGCCTCGAAGGCCCGGCGGGCCGATGCCCGCTTTCGACCTCACTTCAAGACCCATCAAGCCGCTGTCGTGGGCGAGTGGTTTCGTGAGGCCGGCGTGACCGCCATCACTGTTTCATCATTAGAGATGGCGCGCTACTTCGCAGATCATGGTTGGGACGACATCACGGTGGCCTTTCCCGTCAATCTGCGTCAAGTCGATGAGATGAACATCCTAGCCAGCCGGGTGAGACTCGGCGTCTTGGTCGATTCAATCGCCGCACTTGACTTTCTCAGTTCAGCGCTTGAGCACCCGGTTCAGGTGTGGGTGGAGGTCCATGCGGGCTATTTGCGCAGTGGTGTCGACTGGCGTGACGAGGCGCTCCTTGACGAGCTGGGCGCCGCGTCCGTCGCCCCGCCCATGCTGACGTTGGCGGGCGTGTTGAGCCATGCCGGCAATACGTATGGCGCGCGCTCCGCGGATGCTGTTTCCGAGATTCACGCTGAAACCGTCCGACGCCTGGCGCAAGCTCGTGATCTGCTCGGTGCGGCGAGTGGTCGTTCCAATCTCGAACTCTCGATTGGCGACACCCCGGCATGCAGCATGGTCGAAGATTTGGGTGCTATAGACGAGATTCGTCCGGGCAATTTTGTCTTTTACGATTGGACGCAAAAGGTGATTGGCGCCTGTCAGGAGGACGAGATTGCCGCGGCTGTGGCCTGCCCGGTTGTAGGGATCTACCCCGCGCGCCATGAGATTGTCCTTTACGGTGGGGCCGTGCATCTATCCAAAGATTCCCTCGTGCTGGAAGATGGCGCGTCGTCATTCGGGGTGATCGCCCCCTTGAGGGATGGAGGGTGGGGGGCGCATTATCAAGGCGCATATCTTCGCTCAGTTTCTCAGGAGCATGGCGTTGTTGCGGTTGAGCCGGCCTGCTGGGCTGAGGTGACAGCAGCGGTTGGTGTCGGTGATCTGGTCGCGGTCCTACCGATTCATTCGTGTTTGACGGCCAATCTGTTGAAGCGGTATGTGACGCTGGACGATCGCGTCATTGAGATGGCCCCGCTGCCGCGATAGCGGACACCGATGCCGGAGACATTCTTTCGTTATCTGCGCGCACCACGCCCGAGAAATCAAAGCCTTAGGCCCCCCAACTTGGCAAGCGGACCCCAAAAACACGAATGTGAATCCTGCCCTTCGAAATTTGACCCTCTTTCTAGAGATATGATACACTTTTCGTTCGTGGGCCAATTGTGTCCATGGAACCCGTTTCTTTGTTAGGCGGGCAATTGTCTGTTGCCTAAGGAACCGGTGGAAGCTAGATTTTTAGACATGAGTTGAACGACTTGATCAGTCGTGAGAGTGGGTAGCGCAGATTGCCCGCTATCAGTTACGTTTCTACGCAAATTAGGTACGCTGTAAAGACCGGGAGGGAATTTTGCCCACAATTAACCAGTTGGTCCGCAAGGGCCGAAAGAGCATCCCCAAAAAGGAAAAAGCTCCTGCGCTGCGCTTCACCCAGAATACATTGACAGGGCGGACGCAACGTATGAAGAAAGGCAACCCGCAGAAGCGCGGTGTCTGTACACAGGTACGCACGACCACGCCCAAGAAGCCGAATTCGGCTCTGCGCAAAGTTGCCCGTGTGCGTTTGACCAACGGCATGGAAGTCACCGCCTATATTCCTGGTGAAGGTCACAACCTTCAGGAGCATAGCGTCGTGCTCGTGCGTGGCGGTCGTGTAAAGGATCTGCCCGGCGTGCGCTACCATATCGTGCGCGGCGCCTTGGACAGCACTGGTGTAGATGATCGCAAGCGCGGACGTAGCAAGTACGGCACGAAGCGGCCAAGATAAGCGGCATCAGGCCAAGAAGTCGGAGAAATAGAGCATGCGAAGAAATCGCGCAGAACGCCGACCGGTTACTCCGGACCCGCGTTATAACAGCGAAGTTGTGGCGAAATTCGTCAACAATCTGATGGAGCGAGGCAAGAAGAGCTTGGCTGCTTCGATTGTTTACGATGCTTTTGAAGTGATGGAAGAGCGAACCAAGCGCCCCGCGCTTGAAGTCTTTGAAGAAGCGCTCAAGAATGCGACGCCGTTGGTCGAGGTGAAGCCTCGTCGTGTGGGCGGCGCCACGTATCAGGTACCGGTTGAGATCAGCCCGGTCCGTCGTCAGGCGCTGGCCATGCGCTGGCTTATTGACAGCTCGCGTAAGCGTTCGGGTCGCAGCATGTCGATTCGCCTCGCGAATGAATTGTTGGATGCCTCGCGTAATGAAGGCGCCACAATCAAGAAGCGAGAAGATACGCATCGGATGGCGGAAGCCAATCAGGCATTTGCCCACTTCCGCTATTAGCCGGAAGCCAGCGGGTAAACTTCCTCCGCACCAATCGGTGTACGCCGGGCGCGGCGAACGTAACTGATCGATAGAGACTAGCCGTAGACTGATACGGCGCCTTGGTTATCAATAAGACCATCACTTCATTTTTCCGCTACCGCAGAGACGGACGGCGAGGGTGATGGTCCTGTTGTTTGTCACTGGCGCCGTACTATTTTGCCCGCAGTCCGTGGCTGGGACAGGGCGTGGAATTTGATGATAGCCTTGCGTCGGTTTGGCCGCTTTGGCGGCCAGCGGGCTACGCAAAAATAGGGAAACGAAACAATGAGCATCGATTATCCAATCGAAAAGACACGTAATATCGGCATTATTGCCCATATCGACGCTGGTAAGACAACGACTACCGAGCGCATTCTTTTCTACTCTGGCCGCATCCATCGCATGGGTGAAGTCCATGATGGTACTGCCGTGACTGACTGGATGGTGCAGGAGCGCGAGCGCGGCATCACGATTACTGCGGCTGCGATTACCACGACCTGGCTAGACAAAGAGATGGGCGAGGAAGTACAGATTAATATCATTGACACGCCCGGTCATATCGACTTCACCGCTGAAGTGCAGCGCAGCCTGCGCGTACTCGACGGCGGCGTCGTCGTCTTTGATGCGGTCGCCGGTGTGGAGCCCCAGTCTGAAACAGTTTGGCGTCAGGCGGATCGCTATGGCGTACCGCGTATCTGCTTCGTCAACAAGATGGATCGTATTGGCGCTAGCTTTGAACGCACTTGCGAAATGATCGTCGAGCGTTTGGGCGCGGATCCGCTTCCGATTCAGTTGCCAATCGGCGCTGAGGACGAATTTGCTGGTGTCATCGATCTCTTCGGCATGCGTGCGTTGATCTTCAGCGATGAACTGGGCGCCAAACCAACCATTGAGGAGATCCCTGCCGATATGCTTGAGGCTGCCCAGGCGGCCCGTGAGCATATGATCGAGCGGATTGCCGAGACCGATGACGAGTTGACCATGCGCTTCCTGGAGGGCGAGGAGATCACCAACGCTGAGTTGGCCACAGCGCTGCGCGCAGCAGTCATTGCCAACCAGGTTGTGCCGATTCTGTGTGGTACCGCACTGCGCAACAAAGGCGTGCAGCCTCTGCTGGATGCCGTGGTGCGTTATCTTCCGAGCCCGCTCGATGTACCGCCCGTGAAGGGGACTGACCCCAATACAGGCGAGGAACTTGAGCGCAAGGCCGACATCACCGAGCCCTTCTCTGCGCTTGTGTTTAAGATTGTAACCGATCCCTTTGTCGGTCGACTGGCATATGCCCGCATCTACTCCGGCACCTTGGCAGCCGGTAGCAATGTCTATAATGCCAACCGCCAGCGCAAGGAGCGGGTCGGTCGTCTGTTGCAGATGTATGCCGACAAGCGTGATGAGATCAAGGAATGTGAAGCAGGCGACATCTGCGCCATCGTGGGTCTTAAGCAGACGTTCACCGGCGAGACGCTCTGCGACCCCAGTGCGCCCATCCTGCTTGAGACAATCGAGTTCCCCGATCCTGTGATCAAAGTGGCGGTGGAGCCTAAGTCTAAGGCCGATCAGGACAAGCTTTCCGAGGCGTTAATCAAGCTGGCTGAGGAGGATCCTACTTTCCAGGTCGCCTACGACGACCAGACCGGTCAGACAGTAATTGCCGGCATGGGCGAATTGCATTTGGACATCATTGTGGATCGCCTGAAGCGCGAATTCCGTGTTGGCTGCAGCGTCGGTCGACCCCAGGTCGCTTATCGTGAAACGATTACCAAGCCGACTCGGGTCGAAGGCCGTTTTGTACGGCAGAGCGGTGGTCGCGGTCAGTTCGGTCACGTTTGGCTGGAACTTGAGCCGAATGGAAGCGGTAACGGTATCGAGTTTGAGGAGAAGATCGTGGGCGGTGTCGTGCCGCGCGAATACTTCCGGGCCATTGAGCGAGGCGTCTTTGAGGCGGCAGAGGGCGGTGTTTTGGCCGGCTATCCTGTTGTGGACGTCAAGGCGAGTCTCGTGGACGGTTCATACCATGAGGTAGACTCGAATGAAATGGCATTCAAGATTGCGTCCAGCATGGCTTTCAAGGATGGCGTGCGCCAAGCTCGTCCAATTTTGTTGGAGCCCATGATGAAGGTTGAGGTTGTGGTGCCCGAAGAATACGTCGGTGATGTGGTGGGCGATGTCTCCAGTCGGCGCGGTGAGATCGGTGGCATGGAGATGCGTGGCGGTAACACCCAGGCCGTCAGGGCTTCGGTGCCGCTGAGCGAGATGTTCGGTTATGCCACGTCACTCCGATCCATGACGAGCGGCCGCGGTACGTTCACGATGGAGTTCGAGCGGTACGCCCCCGTGAGCGAGTCAATTGCCGAGAAGGTACTCAAGTCGGCGTAGCGCCCGTCGGGGTCTCCGGGCGAAGAATGGGTTGATTTTCTTTTTGCCTCTGGTAAATTTGGGAATACCCTCTTCGTTACGGTATAATGTTAAGGTTTGCGGCATTCAGAGGCCGCACCTGTTTTCCAGTGTATTTTTCTGCACCGCCGAATAACTTCGGCGGTGCAGTTCTGCCTAAGAGCGCCGCAGACCTGTATGCGAACATGTGTGCGAATTGGATGCATTTGAAGGAATAATTGCTGGTCCAAGACCGGCAATTAGAGCGGTCATAATGGTAGTTGGCGGATTCAAAGTCATTTGTAGCGTTATTGGCAATAGGCGATTTCAAAGATTGAAGGAGTAAGCCATGTCCAAAGAAGTATTTGAGCGGACAAAGCCCCACGTAAACGTGGGTACGATCGGTCATATTGACCACGGCAAGACGACCCTGACGGCGGCGATCACGAAGACGCTAGCCCTGAAGGGCTGGGCGGACTTTTCCAAGTTCGATCAGATCGACAATGCGCCGGAAGAGAAGGCGCGCGGCATCACGATTGCGATTTCGCACGTGGAGTATGAGACGGAGAATCGTCACTACGCCCATGTGGACTGCCCGGGTCATGCCGACTACATCAAGAACATGATCACCGGTGCAGCGCAGATGGACGGTGCGATTCTGGTGGTGGCGGCGCCCGACGGCCCCATGCCCCAGACGCGTGAGCACATCTTGCTGGCGCGCCAGGTGGAAGTGCCGGCCATGGTTGTCTTCCTGAACAAGGTGGACATGATGGACGACGAGGAGCTGTTGGAGCTGGTGGAGATGGAGTTGCGCGAGCTATTGGACAGCTACCAGTTTCCCGGCGACGACATTCCGATCGTGCGCGGCAGTGCGCTGCAGGCGCTGGAGAGTACGAGCGACGATCCGGAAGCGCCCGAGTATGCGCCGATCTGGGAGCTCATGCGGGCGGTGGATGAGTACATTCCCACGCCGGAGCGTGAGACGGACAAGCCGTTCCTGATGCCGATCGAAGATGTCTTCAGCATCAAGGGTCGCGGCACGGTGGTGACGGGCCGCATCGAGCGCGGCGTGGTCCACCCGATGGAAGAGGTGGAGATCGTCGGCATCCAGCCCACGCGCAAGGTGACGGTGACGGGTGTGGAGATGTTCCGCAAGCTGCTGGACGAAGGCCAGGCTGGCGACAACGTCGGCTGTCTGCTGCGCGGCATCAACCGTGACGAGATCGAGCGCGGTCAGGTGCTGGCCAAGCCGGGCAGCATCACGCCCCATACCAAGTTCTCGTCTGAGGTCTATGTGCTGAAGAAGGAAGAGGGCGGTCGTCACACGCCGTTCTTCAAGGGCTATCGCCCCCAGTTCTATATCCGCACCATGGACATCACCGGCTCCATCGAGCTGCCTGAGGGCGTGGAGATGGTCATGCCGGGCGACAGCGTCAACATGAAGGTCGAGTTGATCTCGCCGGTGGCGTTGGAAGTCGGTAGCCGCTTCGCCATCCGCGAAGGCGGTCGCACCGTCGGCGCCGGCGTCATCACCGAGATTATCGAATAGGGTAAGGTCGAGGCTGGGGCGAAGCGGGCAAGACCACGCTTCCCCCGGCCTTCACCTTTTTGCGAGGAAAGATACATGGCAAAGCAGCGTATTCGGATCAAGCTTAAGGCGTATGACCATCGTGTGTTGGACGCTTCCGTGCGACAGATTGTTGACGCGGCGGAGCAGACCGGCGCCCAGGTTGTTGGGCCGGTGCCGCTTCCCACCCGCATCGAAAAATTTACCGTGATGCGGTCAACATTTATCGATAAGGACAGTCGCGACCAGTTCGAGATTCGCACACACAAGCGACTGATCGATGTGGTAGAGCCGGGCAGTAAGACGATTGAAAATCTCACTCGCCTAAACTTGCCCGCCGGCGTAGATATTGAGATCAAGCTGTAAGTGATTAACAATTTTTGACACGCAAATCTTCTATTGCGAATTGATGTCAGGATGATGTGGTCGGGCCTGCTGTTGCATGTCGACCGTCAGTCCTAGGAGGAAATGATGCGAGGAATTTTAGGTAAGAAGGTGGGGATGACCCAGCTGTTTGA
The DNA here is from genome assembly GCA_963749845.1 of uncultured Chloroflexia bacterium. Classification (GTDB taxonomy): domain Bacteria; phylum Chloroflexota; class Anaerolineae; order Caldilineales; family Caldilineaceae; genus JAGRCP01. The sequence continues at coordinate 1,565,205 of CAVVOJ010000001.1, forward strand.
TGACAGCGGCGCGGTGATCCCCGTCACGATTGTCGAAGCGGGACCCTGTACGGTCACCCAGATTAAGACCGCAGAGGTCGATGGGTACAACGCCGTGCAAATTGGCTTCGAGGAAACCGCTGAACGCAAGCTGACCAAGGGGCAGCGCGGTCACCTGGCTAAATCCGGTGCGCCGACGTTGCGCCGTCTGCGCGAGTTGCGCTATGCGAGCGTGCCTGAATTGAGCGCCGGCGATGTGATCAAGGCTGACGTTTTCGAGCAGGGCGATTTTGTGGATGTGACCGGTATTTCCAAGGGTAAAGGTTTCGCCGGCACGGTGAAGCGACATGGCTTCGCCGGTGGCCCCAAGACCCATGGCCAGTCGGATCGTCATCGCGCACCCGGTTCGGCCGGGGCCGGCACGACCCCAGGCCATACTTTCCCCGGCATGCGCGGCCCCGGTCAGATGGGCAATAAGCGTGTGACTGTCCAGAACGTGCAGATCGCACTGGTTGACCCTGAGCGCAATCTGCTGGCCATCAAGGGAGCAATCCCTGGTGCTCGCGGCAGTTTGGTGCTTGTGCGTGAAGCAGTGAAGAAGCCGAAGCAGGCCTAAGCCCCGGCATATTAGGAACAAGGAGTCTTTACGATGTTGTACCCTGTTAAGAACTTGGCCGGGCAGCAGGTCGGTGAACTTGAGCTTCAAGATGCGATCTTTGCCGCACCGGTTAATAAATCCCTGATGCACCAGGCGCTGGTTCGCCAGTTGGCGAATGCACGCCTTGGCACGCACAAGACGAAGACCCGCAGCGAGGTGCGTGGCGGCGGCCGCAAGCCATGGCGCCAGAAGGGCACCGGCCGCGCCCGCCAGGGGTCGATCCGTGCCTCCCAATGGGTGGGCGGCGGTACCGTTTTTGGTCCGAGCCCGCGCAAGTATACCAAGCAGATGCCGCGCAAGATGAGTCGTGCTGCGCTGCGTAGCGCCCTGAGCGTCAAGACCGCAGCTGGCCAGTTGCTGATCGTGGATACGCTGGCAATGGATACGCCCAGAACCAAGGACGTTGTCCGAGCCATGGATGCCTTGGAGATCGGCGAGCAGAGCGTTCTCCTGGTCATGGGGACGAAGGATGAAACCATGCGCCGCAGCGTGCGCAATCTGCCCCGGGTCAAGACGATTCTCAGCAGCTACGTGAATGTTCGTGACCTGCTCGGTTATGACTTGATTGTACTTTCGCAAGACTCCGTCACTCATCTCCATGAGTGGTTGGGCGCCGGCGAAGCCGCAGTTGAGGTGGAGGAGTAACCCATGCATATTTATGAAGTCATCAAGCGACCGGTCGTCACAGAAAAGTCGATGATGCTGGTTGATTACGAAAACCAGTATGTCTTTGAGGTTGACCTGCGCGCCAACAAGCTGCAGGTTAAGGATGCCGTTCAGATGGCGTTTGACGTAGAGGTTGTGAAGGTCAATCTCATGGTCATGCCCGTCAAAACCGCGCTTCGCGGTCGTCGCGCGCGGATCCGCAAGTCGAAGTGGAAGAAAGCCATTGTCACATTGGCGCCAGGCGATTCGATCCAGTTGTTTGAAGGCGTCTAGTCGGAGGAGCGTGAAATATGCCAGTAAAGATTTATCGTCCCACGTCTCCCGGGCGCCGCAACATGAGTGTTTCGACGTTTGAGGAGATTTCCAAGAAGGCGCCAGAGCGTTCGCTGCTTGCGCCGTTGAATCGGATCAATGGTCGCAACAACCGCGGCGTGGTGACGGTTCGCCACCGCGGCGGCGGCCACAAGCGCCGTTACCGTATCATCGACTTCCGTCGCGACAAGTTTAATGTGTCGGCCAAGGTTGAGTCGATCGAGTATGATCCGAATCGCAGCGCGCGGATTGCCCTGGTGGTATATAGCGACGGCGAACGCCGCTACATCATCGCTCCGGTGGGGCTGAAGGTGGGCGATACCGTCATGTCCGGCGACAACGCGGACATTCGGATCGGAAACGCCCTGCCGATTCGCAGTATCCCGCTCGGTACAGTGATTCACAACATCGAGCTCTATCCTGGACGCGGCGGTCAACTGGTGCGCAGCGCCGGGAGTGCCGCTCAGTTGGTGGCGAAGGAAGGTACGATGGCGCAGGTTCGCCTGCCCAGCGGCGAAGTTCGCTACATCGACATGAACTCGCTGGCGACGATCGGTCAGGTCTCGAATCCGGATCATGGCAACCTGACGATGGGTAAAGCGGGCCGTCGGCGCTGGCTAGGTCGTCGCCCAAGCGTGCGCGGTGTCGCCATGGATCCTTCCTCCCATCCGCACGGTGGCGGTGAGGGTCGCTCGCCAGTTGGTATGCCGGGGCCGAAGACGCCTTGGGGCAAGCCGGCCCGGGGGAAGAAGACGCGCCGCAACAAGCGCACGAGCAAGTTTATCGTCCGTCGCAGTAAGGGTAGATAAGGGAAAGTAGGAGAATAGAAAATGTCTCGATCATTGAAGAAGGGCCCTTACGTCGATCCGAAATTGCTCAAGCGCATTGAGGAAATGAATCGGCAGGGCGAACGTAAAGTTGTCAAAACCTGGTCGCGTGCCTCTACCGTGTTTCCCCAATTTGTGGGCCACACGATTGCGGTTCACGATGGCCGTCGCCATGTGCCCGTCTATGTAACGGAGAATATGGTTGGTCACAAGTTGGGAGAATTTGCGCCGACGCGATTCTTCCGCGGTCACATTCGGTCTGAGAAGGGCTCCCGAGCCCGCGGCTAGTAGCAAAGTCAGGAGCGAACGATGGAAGTTCGAGCTGTTACGAAATATACAGGTATTAGCGCCCAGAAGGCGCGCCTGGTTGTGGATGAGATGCGCGGTCGATCGGCCGAAGATGCACTGGCAGTTTTGGAATTTATGCCCCAGTCTTCTGCCAAGGTTGTGGCCAAGACGATCAAGAGTGCATTGGCGAATGCAGAAGAGAATTACGGCCTTGAGCCGGGGGACATGTATATCGCCAAGATCGTGGCCGATGACGCACCCATGCGAAGATGGCGGCGCTTTGGCGCCCGCGGTCGCTTTAAGCCATGGATTCGCCGCTCGTCCCACATTACGGTCGTTTTAGAAGAACGTATGAACGGGTAAAGGAGAATCATCTTGGGTCGCAAAATTCATCCGACAGGCTTTCGCCTGGGCATTGTCAAAGAACACAAAAGCCGCTGGTACGCCAACGGCAAAACTTATGTTGAACAGCTGGACGAAGACCGCGCGATCCGCGAGATGATCGTGACGGATTCGCCCAAGGCCGGCATCAGTGGTATCGAGATTGAGCGTCAGCCCAATCAGGTGCATGTGATTATTGATACCGCTCGCCCCGGCGTTATTATTGGTCGCAAGGGTGCCAACGTCAACATCTTGCGCACAAAGCTACAAGATCTGACCCAGAAGAAGGTCAAGATCGACGTGCGCGAGATCAGCCGGCCAGAGATGGACGCCAAACTGGTGGCCGAAAGCATCGCCGAGCAGTTGGAGCGGCGCATTAGCTGGAAGCGTGCCATGAAGCAATCCGTTCAGAAGACCATGCGCGCCGGCGGCAAGGGCATCATGATCACTGTCGCCGGGCGTTTGGGCGGCGCAGATATGGGCCGCGTCGATACGGTGCGTGAAGGACAGATCCCGCGCCACACGCTGCGCGCCGACATCGATTATGGCACGGCCGAAGCCAACACGACGTTCGGTGTGACTGGCGTCAAGGTGTGGATCAACCACGGCGAAGTGATGCCCGGTGAAGAATTTCATGCTCGCTTTTCCAGCGAGAACTGATGTAGCGACGGTCGTGCTTGGCGCAGACCGTTAGAGGAGATACGACCATGTTGATGCCTAAGCGTGTAAAATATCGCAAAATGCAGCGCGGCCGTCTCAGGGGTAAGGCGCACCGCGGCAGTCAGATCGCCTTCGGCACCTATGCTTTGCAGGCCGTTGATCGGCATTACCTAACCAGCCGCCAGATTGAGGCGGGCCGTCGCGCCATCGTGCGTTATGCGCGCCGTGGCGGTAAGGTGTGGATTCGGGTCTTCCCGGACAAGCCGGTAACGCAGCGTGCTGCAGAAACCCGCATGGGGTCTGGTAAGGGTAATGTTGATCATTACGTGGCCGCGGTTAGGCCTGGCCGGATCATCTATGAGATGGCTGGTGTGCCCGAAGATGTGGCGCGTGAAGCATTCCGCTTGGCTGCCCGTAAGCTGCCGATGAAGACACAGTTTATTTCCCGTGACGATTTCGGGGGCTAGGGGGTAGGAAACGATGAATGCTAGCGAGTTTCGTAGTATGACGAATGCCGAGATTGCCGGCAAGCTGGATGACGCCTATCAGGAGCTCTTTAACCTGCGCTTTCAGCGCACGTCGGGTCAGCTTTCCAACACCGCCCGCTTTAGCGAGGTGCGCAAGGAAATTGCCCGCATGAAGACTATCCTGCGTGAACGTGAACTGGCCGAGGAATAGGAGCACGAAGTATGCGTGAACAACGACGTGCGCTGGTTGGCGTAGTCACCAGCGACAAGATGGACAAGACGGTTGTGGTCACCGTACAACGTGTCACCCGACATCCGCTGTACGGCAAGGTTATCAAGTTGAATAAAAAGTACAAGGCTCACGACGAGAACAACAATGCCAAGACGGGCGACACGGTGCGCATTCGCGAATGCCGGCCCATCAGCAAGGACAAACAGTTCTTCGTTGAAGAGGTCTTGGAACAAGCTGAGATTGTCTAAACGAGGGTGTTGCCATGATTCAGCAAGAAAGCCGGCTCAAAGTAGCCGACAACACCGGTGCGAAGGAACTTCTCACCATCCGCGTAAAGGGCGGTAGCACCCGTCGCTATGCGTCGGTAGGCGATGAGATTGTGGCGACGGTTAAGTCGGCCACGCCCAATGGCACCGTCAAGAAGGGCGATGTGGTGCGTGCCGTGGTGGTGCGGACCAAGCGCCCGTTGCGCCGGGCGGATGGCAGCTACATCCGCTTTGATGAAAACGCGGCCGTGATTGTAGACACTCTGAAGAGCCCGCGTGGGACCCGTATTTTTGGCCCGGTGGCGCGCGAACTGCGTGAGCACGGCTATATGAGGATCGTCTCTCTTGCCCCTGAGGTCCTATAAAGTCATCGGACTGAAGGTGGCAGCATCGCGAATTTGGGAACAAAGACATTCGTTCCTGGCACGAGGAGTAGCGCATTATGAGTTTGAAAATCTGTCAAGGCGATACTGTTGAGGTAATCGCGGGCAACGAAAAAGGCCACCGCGGCGAAGTCCGTCAGGTCATTCAAAAACGCACCAAGGATGGCCGATACGACCCCAATCGTGTCTACGTTATTGTTGCAGGCGCCAACTTGGTGACCAAACACCAGCGGGCGACGGGGCGGGTGAATACCCAAGCCGGCCGCATTGAGTTGGAAGCGCCAATTCATATTAGTAATGTCATGCTGGTCGGTAAAGATGGCAGGCCGACCCGGACCGGATATGAAGTAGCCAACAACGGTGAGAAGACTCGAGTCTCGCGCAGTGGCGATCCGTTGCCAAAACCGGGTAACAAATAGTTGATTTCGGATTTGAGATCAGGGGAGCGGATCTATCGTCCGCTATCACCAATGCCTGACCTTGTGTCGGAATCAAACCGACACCTGCGGGCGAGGAGCATAAAAAAATGAGTGAAAATGGCAAGACCCCGGCGCCCACGCCGCGGTGAAAGAGCGCTACTGGGAAGAAGTTGTGCCGGCAATGATGAAAGAATTTGGCTACGATAACATTATGCAGGTGCCGCGCTTTTCCAAGGTGGCCGTGAACATCGGCTTGGGCGAAGCGCTGCAAAACAGCAAAGCGATCGAAGCGGCGTCCAATGACATGGCGATTATGACCGGACAGAAGCCGGTTGTGACCACGGCACGAAATTCGATCGCGACTTTCAAGTTGCGTGAAGGACAGCCGATCGGCATCAAGGTGACTCTGCGTAGCGATCGCATGTGGTACTTCCTGGATCGCCTGATCAACGTTGTGTTGCCCCGTCAACGCGACTTCCAGGGCATTTCGCCCGATGCGTTCGACGGTCGCGGCAACTACAGCCTGGGTCTACGCGAACAGTTGGTCTTTCCCGAGATCGATTACGAAGAGATTGATAAGGTGCGTGGTCTGGAAGTGACGATTGTCACAACGGCCAACACCGATGAGGAAGCGCGCCGCATGCTTGCCCTGCTTGACATGCCATTCAAGCGTGCATAACGGAAGTAGACGAATAAGTTTTTGATTCACGCGTGAATGGATAAGGAGTCTTTTCTGTGGCTAAAAAGTCCATGATTGCCCGAGAGGAAAACCGAAAATATACCGTGCGTGTGCGCAATCGCTGCTCCATGTGCGGTCGCCCGCGGGGGTATATGCGTAGGTTTGGCCTCTGTCGAATTTGCTTCCGGCAGCAAGCGCTCAAGGGCAATCTTCCCGGCGTTGTTAAGTCCAGTTGGTAAACTTTGGGCAAATCGTGAAATCATGACGGATGAATGTGAAGGCTTTACAGCCGGATTCGGAACTTCATTTCAGTCCTTCAGTCTTCATACTTTGCCTGGGTGCTAACTACAATTTTCTACGGGACCGAACGGTCTTCGGGCGGTCACGTTTAGGCAAGGAGAATCCTTGCAGAAGGTTGCAAGAGTAACCTAGGAGATTTTGAACTATGTTAAGTGATCCAATTGCCGATATGCTCACGCGTATCCGCAACGCTGCCATGGTGCAGCGAACGCAGGTAGCGATGCCTTCATCGAAGATGAAGATCAGCATTGCCCAGATTCTCACGGAAGAAGGCTTTATTGCCGGCTTTAACGTGTCGGACGCTGTCCCACAGCCCCAGTTGGTGTTGGACCTGAAATACACGGGCAAGGGCAAGTCGGTCATTAGTGGCCTCGAGCGCATCAGTAAGCCGGGGCGACGCGTCTATACGGGATACAGCGACATTCCATGGGTGCGCAGCGGGTTGGGAATTAGCATTTTGTCTACGCCCAAGGGCCTCATGACGGGGCGAAACGCCCGTCGTGCGCGTGTGGGCGGTGAAGTTCTTTGCAACGTTTGGTAGCGCCGGGACAGGTTGTTGGGTGCAAGCCCCGGCAACCGAGCGCTGTAGGAGGATAATTATGTCTCGTGTTGGACGCAACCCGATCCCGGTTCCCAACGGTGTTACGGTCACTGTTGATAAGGGCAACCTGGTAACGGTAAAAGGACCGAAGGGGGAACTGCAGCAGCAGTTGAACCCGGTGATGACGATCGCGCAGGAAAATGGCGAGATCACTGTTTCCCGACCTAGCGACGATCGTGAAAATCGTGCGCAGCATGGCTTGACGCGTGCCTTGCTCAACAATATGGTCGTTGGGGTTAGCGATGGTTTTATTCGCCGCTTGGAAGTACATGGCGTTGGCTATCGCGCTGAGTTGCAGGGCAAGAAGCTCGTTCTGCAGGTTGGGAAGAGCCACCCTGTTGAGTTTGAGCCGCCGACCACGATCGAGTTTGAAGTGCCAAAGGATGGTCGTTCGATTACCATTTCCGGCCCCGACAAAGCCGAAGTTGGCGAGTTGGCGGCTGTAATCCGCAAGACGCGCCCGCCTGAACCGTACAAGGGGAAAGGTATTCGCTATGCAGGCGAGTACGTGCGCATGAAGGCTGGCAAGACCGGCAAAGCCTAGAGGGGACTAGAGCCATGGCGAAAGAAACACGCTTACAGGCGCGTCAGCGCCGTCACGTCCGTGTTCGCAGCAAAATACACGGCACGGCGGTGCGGCCTCGTCTGAATGTATATCGCAGCATCAATCACATTTACGCGCAGGTGATTGACGACGACGCCGGCATTACGCTGGTGTCGGCCTCGACTGTTGACAAGCAGTTGCGCAGTCAGGTGGATTCCCTGAGTCCGCTGGAGCAGGCCCAGGAAGTGGGTAAGGTCGTTGCCGAGCGCGCGCGCGCGGCCGGTATTGAAACTGTCGTCTTCGACCGCGGTGGGTATCCCTATCATGGCCGTGTGAAGGCGTTGGCCGAGGGCAGCCGCGAAGCCGGCCTGACCTTCTAGGGGGGATCAAACTTATGGCACGTCGAGAACGTAGAAAAGAACGCGAGCGAGACGATCGAGAAGAGCTGGATGAACGCGTCGTCCATATCGCCCGTACTGCCAAGGTTGTGAAGGGCGGTCGTCGTTTTGCTTTCCGCGCGGTGGTGGTGGTTGGTGACCAAAATGGGCGCGTCGGCGTCGGTGTCGGCAAGGCGCGTGAAGTGCCGGATGCCATTCGCAAGGCGTCAGATGTTGCCCGGAAGGAGATGGTGAACGTCTCTCTCTTGGGTACGACTATTCCGCACACCATTCAGACGCGCTTCGGCGCGGCGGAAGTGCTGCTCAAGCCTGCTAGCCCCGGTACCGGCGTTATCGCCGGCGGTGGCGTGCGCGCTGTCGTTGAAGCGGCCGGCATCAAGGATATTCTAAGTAAGTCGATTGGCAGTGACAACATCCTGAACGTGGTTCAGGCTACCTTTGCTGCGCTGTGCGACTTGCAGGATTTTCGTGTCGAGGCTGAACGGCGTGGCGTGGAGGCAAAGCACCTGGCGCCATTCTGGTATAAGGAGGAGACGTATGCCTAAAGGCGCGAGCAAGACGATCTTCGTGACGCTGACCCGCAGTCCCATCGGCTACGAAAAGAGCCAAAAGGCGACGGTGGCAGCACTGGGGCTGCGCAAGATGGGTCAGACTGTTGAAAAAGAGGATAACCCGACCGTACGCGGCATGATTAACAAAGTGTCGCATTTGGTCGAGGTAGAAGAAGCGTAAGCCAGCAAATCGACCAAAGCATACTGAGTAACGATTCGTTACGCAGTATGCTTTGCTTCGGCGGAAAATTGTCTATTTGAACAGAGATTCTGAGGAACAAAGATGAAACTTCATGACCTGCGTCCCGATGAGGGTTCGACAAAAAAGCGCAAGCGAGTGGGTCGTGGCACTGGGTCTGGTAAAGGCAAGACCAGCGGCCGCGGCACGAAGGGCCAGAATTCCCGCTCTGGCGGTGGCGTTCATATGACCTTTGAGGGCGGTCAGCTCCGCCTGGTCAAGCGCCTTCCCAAGATGCGCGGCTTTAACAATCGCTTCAAGGTGATCTATGTTCCGGTTAACCTGGACGAACTGGATGCTCGCTTCGAAACCGGGGCGGAAGTCTCGCCGGAGTCTTTGGGCGCGGCCGGTCTGCTCGGCAACACCAGCGACGCTGTGGTCGTATTGGCCCGCGGCGACGTGAGCAAGGCGCTGACGGTCAAGACGCACCGCATCAGCAAGAGCGCGCGCAGCAGAAGATCGAAGCGGCCGGTGGCAGTGTTGAGATTCTGCCGTTCGAAGTCAACAAGAATCTGCCGCGTTCCTAGACAAATGCGCGACACACTGACGGCGATCGCCCGTAGAAGGCATCGCCGTCTTGGTGTTGCCAGCGGAGGAAATCCACATGCTTGAAGCAATGCGTAACGCATTTCGCTTGCCGGACCTGCGCCAGAAACTGCTGATCACCTTCGGCATTTTGGTCCTTTACCGGCTTTTTGCCAATATTCCCTTGCCTGGCGTCAACCGAGGGGCGCTAGACGTTCTCTTCGGTGGCGAGAACGCCAACATGCTGCTCAGCCTGCTGAATTTCTTCAGCGGCGGCGGTCTGGCCCAGATGGGGATTATGGCGCTGGGCGTCTATCCCTACATTACGGCATCCATTATCATGCAGCTCTTGACGCCAATCGTGCCTGCGCTGGAAGAACTCAGCAAGGAGGGCGAACAGGGCCGTAATAAGATTAATCAGTATACGTACTACATGACCGTGCCTCTGGCGCTCTTGCAGGCCATCGCCCAAGCGACGCTGCTCAGCCGGCCAGTGGGTGGCGTGACGGTGTTGCCCGATTGGGGTTTCACAGCCGGTGGCTGGCTGCCGTCACTCACCATTATCATCGGCATGACTGCCGGTACGATGTTTGCAGTCTGGCTCGGGCAGTTGCTGACCGAACAAGGTATCGGTAATGGCATTTCGCTCATCATTTTTGCCGGTATTTTGGCGTCCGTGCCAACGCAGATCGCCCGCCTCTGGCAGGAGCCGGCGTTGCTGGTCATCTTTATCTTCATCACCATCCTGACGATCGCCTTGATTGTCCTTGTGAATGAGGGCCAGCGGCGCATACCCGTTCAATATGGGAAGCGGGTGCGCACCACGCGCGGCAATCGGATGATGATGGTTGGCGGCCAGAGCACTTATGTGCCCTTACGCGTCAACACGGCGGGCATGATCCCGCTGATTTTTGCCCAGAGCCTGCTGATCCTGCCCTCAACGGTGGCCAGCTATTTTGTCAGTCAGCCTGGCGTGATTGGCAGTGTGGCCGGCTGGTTTGCTACAGCATTTAGCCCGCAAAACTTCCTGTACTGGACGCTTTATTTCTTGTTCACAGTGGCCTTTACCTACTTCTATACGGACGTCATGTTCCGCCAGCAAAATCTGGCAGAGACGCTGCAGAAGCAGGGCGGGTTTATTCCGGGCATCCGGCCCGGCCCGCGCACCGAAGAATACCTGAATGGCGTCATGACTCGCATTACGCTGGTTGGTGCGCTCTTCCTGGGCTTTATTGCGATTCTGCCCTATCTGGTCGGCGTGACGGTGGACTCGATCTTTGGTACAGCCGGAATTCTTACCGGCTACCAGTCGCTCATCATTAGCAGCACGGGCCTGCTCATTGTGGTGGGTGTGGTTCTGGATACGATGAAGCAGATCGAAGCACAACTCTCGATGCGCAACTACGAAGGCTTTATTCGCTAATTCACGCGTGGAGGAAAACCCGATGGGTGGCGAGAAGCGAACTTATATCGTGCTGTTGGGCGTGCCTGGCGCCGGTAAGGGAACGCAGGCGCGGATGCTGGAGCAGGAGTATGGGCTACCGCAAGTGTCGACGGGCGATATCTTTCGCTACAACCTGAAGAATGAGACCGAACTAGGTCTACTGGCCAAGGGGTATATGGACCAGGGCGATCTGGTGCCGGATGAAGTCACGATTCGCATGGTGGAAGACCGTCTCCAGCAGGAGGATTGTGCACAGGGCGCCATCATGGACGGTTTTCCCCGTAACCTGGCGCAGGCCGACGCGTTCGCGGAGATGACGGCACCGTATGGCGGTGTCACCATTGCACCGCTGATCTTTATCGATGATGACGAGGCAATGCGCCGCATCACCGGACGGCGCGTCTGTCGTTCATGTGGCGCCGTCTATCATGAAGCGTTCAATCCGCCGCAGACGCCCGGCGTCTGTGACGTCGACGGGGGCGAGCTTTATCAGCGCGACGACGACAAGCCTGATACGGTCCGTAATCGGCTCTACGTCTACTATAAGCAGACGTCGCCGTTGGTCGGCTACTATTTTGCCCAACATTTGCTGGCCGAGATTGACGGGGCCCAACCGATTGATGATGTTTATGCTTTGTTGCGCAGCGCCGTGAGTGGATAGAAGAGGCCTAGCGACTCTGCTTGAGCGGCCCTTTGCCCAGGAAGAATTGCCGGGAACCACACGATGAATATGTTCAAATGGCAGAAACAGAAGACGCAGCGCCCTGTGCGGCGACGCAGTCAGGATCGCTCGCAGCCTGTCCTGAAGAGTCCGCGTGAGATCCAGATCATGCGCGAGGCCGGGCGGATTGTTGCACGCGTCCACGCTGCCATGCGCGAGGCCGTGCAGCCCGGTGTGAGTACCTGGGAACTGGATCAAATTGCGCTAGAAGTGTTGCAAAAATATGGCGCAACCTCCGCTTTCCTGGGCTACCGCGGTTATCCGGCTCATATTTGCGCAAGCGTCAATGACGAGTTGGTGCATGGGATTCCCAACAGAGAGCGTGTTTTGCACGAAGGCGACATCATCAGTATTGATGTCGGGGCTCACTACCGCGGCTTTATTGGCGACAGTGCTTGGACTTATGGGGTGGGTGAAATCAGCGAGACGGCAACTGCTTTGATGGCCGCCACGGAAGCAAGTCTTTACCAGGGGATCGAGCAGGCCGTTGTGGGCAACCGCGTGGTTGACATTAGTCGTGCAATTCAACAGTACGTGGAAGACGCCGGCATGCATGTCGTGCGCGGCTATACGGGCCATGGCGTCGGGCGACAGATGCATGAACCGCCTCAGGTATTGAATTACGTCGCAGGGGATCCAGACGGCAATATGCTGCTGGAGTTGGGGCTGGTCATCGCAATTGAGCCGATGGTGCAAGCAGGCACCTGGCAGACCAAAGTGTTGCGCGACGATTGGACGGTTGTGAGCAAAGACGGCAGTCTTGCCGCCCACTTTGAACACACAATTGCTGTTACCAATAATGGCCCTGAAATTTTGACTCTCCCCTGAGGGTGTGATAGACTAGTTAAGTTGCGCTAAATGGATTTGGGGGTAAGACGATGAAAGTTCGACCGTCTGTTAAAAAGATGTGCGAGAAGTGCAAAATTGTGCGTCGGCGCGGGGTGGTTTATGTACTCTGCTCCAATCCTAAGCATAAACAACGGCAGGGTTAATTTCGACGCGGTAGTTTGAAGGAGAAGGTTTTATGGCACGTATTGCCGGCGTAGACATTCCCCGTGACAAGCGGGTTGAGATCGCCCTGACCTATATTTATGGCATTGGCAGGACGACAAGCAAGCAAGTCTTGGACGCGACCCAGATCGATCCGAATATTCGGGTGCGCGACCTGGATGAAAATCAGTTGACGCGGCTGCGTGAGTATATTGACCGCAACTTGATGGTAGAAGGCGATCTGCGTCGTGATGTTAACATGAACATCAAGCGCTTGATGGAGATCGGCAGCTATCGAGGCATGCGTCATCGACGCAATCTGCCTTCACGCGGTCAGCGCACGCGCACCAATGCGCGCACGCAGCGCGGCACACGCAAGACCGTGGCCGGCAAAAAGCGAGCTCGCAAATAGAACTTTGATTGGTCAGGAAATTATTCAGTACTTTGCGGGTCTGGTTGTCGGATGTGGCGATTGCATACATCCCGCTTGGGCGCAAGAAAAATATCGTTCGCAATGAGATCGCCGGTTTGAATCGGCGGAGTAGTGAATAGGCATAAGGAGTCATCATGGCCCGACCACAGCGAAGGCGGGATACTCGCTCGCGACGTCGTGAAAAGAAGAACGTCCCCCACGGACAGGTTCATATTCACGCGTCCTTTAACAACACGATTATTACAATTACCGATCCCCAGGGCAACACGCTTTGTTGGGCTAGCGCGGGCACGGCAGGATTTAAGGGCAGCCGCAAGTCGACGCCTTTTGCGGCGCAGCTCGCCGCACAAAGCGCCGCCGGCACTGCGCGTAGCGATTTTAACATGCGCGAGGCCGATGTTTTTGTCAAGGGGCCCGGTCCCGGTCGTGAGAGTTCGATCCGGTCGCTCCAGGCTGCCGGCATCGTCGTCACGTCGATTACGGACATCACGCCGCTGCCACACAATGGCTGCCGGCCGCCCAAGAAGCGTCGCGTCTAGACTGGCTGCCAAGCGGGAGTGAGTCAATCACTCTGCAAGGCAAAGTAGTCGAGAAGCGACCGAATGATAAGAAACCTGAGCAGGTGGCTGCGAAGTTGGGCGCCACCTGCTTTCCTACGGATGAAGCTGTAGGATTTGCAGACGCTAGAAATTAAAATTTGGAGGAATAATGGCACGTTATACGGATGCAGTATGCAAGCTGTGCCGGCGTGAGGGCCAAAAGCTCTTCTTAAAGGGAGATCGCTGTCTGGGTCCCAAGTGCGCAATTGATAAGCGCAGCTTTCCGCCCGGTGCGCATGGCCGCAAGGCCGTCTTCCGTCGCAAGCAGTCTGACTTTGGTCTGCAGTTGCGCGAGAAGCAGAAGGCGCGGCGAGTCTATGGCGTAATGGAAAAGCAGTTCCGCCGTTACTTCCGCGAGGCAAGTCGCCGCAAGGGGTTGACTGGTGTGGTCTTGCTGGGAATCTTGGAAAGCCGCCTTGACAATGCCGTCTATCGGCTCGGCTTTGCCGATAGTCGCGCGCAGGCTCGTCAGATTGTTCGACACGGTCATTTTGAGGTGAATGGTCGCAAGACCGATATTCCCTCCTTCCAGGTGAGCCCTGGCGACGTAATCAGCGTCCGCGTCAATCGCGCGCTCTGACCTACTTCAAGGACCGTGCTCAAATCATGCAGGGTAATGTGACCACGCCCGCCTGGTTGAGCCTCAATCTGGCTGATATGAGTGGTTCGGTGGTCGGTGAGCCGAGCCGTGAGGATATCGAAATTCCGCTGAACGAGCAGCTGATCGTCGAATACTACAGCCGCTAATCAGGCGCTGTATGCTGATGATGATTAGCCATGATCAGTCGGATTTTTGCCACAACACGGCTGTGTAATTGTCTCTCTGGGGCGTCTTGGCTGAAGCTTAGCGAGGCGGCTGAGGTCTTCAATTGCACGTAAAACGCAGGGAGGGTGCGCCGTTGCTAAACTTGGTCTTACCTAAAATTGAAGTAGAAGCGAGTTCGCAGAATTACGGCCATTTTGTGATCAGCCCGTTGGAAAGCGGCTATGGCATTACCTTGGGTAATGCGTTGCGCCGCGTACTGCTGTCGTCTTTGCCGGGGGCAGCCGTTACATCGATTCGCTTGAGCGGCATTCATCATGAGTTTTCGGCAATTCCCCACGTGCGGGAAGATACGACGCGACTCATCTTGAATGTCAAGCAGATCCGCATGACCAGCCTGTCGGATGATCCGGTGCGCATGCATGTGGAAGTATCCAACGAGGGTCCGATTACGGCCGGTGACTTGATTGCGCCACCTGATGTAGAGATTATCAACTCGGACTTGTATCTGCTGACTGCAGATTCAAATGACGTTGACTTGGACTTTGAACTGGTTGTCGAACGGGGGCGCGGCTATAGCCCCGCTGAAGAGCGGACCCGGCTGCCGCTGGGTGAGATCCCTGTTGATGCCATCTACAGTCCCATTCGTAAGGCGTCTTATCGGGTGGAGCGAACTCGTATCGGTCAACAGACTGACTACGACAAGCTAAATCTTGAAATCTGGACAGACGGTACGATTTCGCCGGAAGAAGCAATGCGCGAATCGGCCAAGATTCTGGTTCAGCATTTGCAGCTCTTGGCCGGCGTCGAAAAAATCGAAATCGAAGTGCCGCAAGAGGAAGAAGAAGGCATCCCGGCGCGCGTATACGATGCGCCGATTGAAGAGCTTGAGCTAACCGTTCGAGCCTACAACTGCCTGAAACGGGCGGGAATCACCAAGGTTGGTGAGATTCTGCGCCGCATGGAAAAGGGCGAGGAAGAGATGTTGGCCATCCGCAACTTCGGCAAGAAGTCACTGGATGAATTGGTCGACAAACTCGCTGAAAAGAACTATCTCAACGTACCTGGTGTAGATCTGACCGCCTTCTGGAGTGATACGGGCGGTAACGGTGCTGACGCTGTGGACGATGAGGAGAGTGATGAGGCTGCGGCTGACGCAGATGAAACTGAGGAAGAAGTAGCCTAGGCTGCCTAATGGTTGAGTGCATTTACCGTGCATTCAACATGTGAGTCGTTTGGATTAATTATCGCCCGTCGTAGGAGTTTGAATCATGCGCCACAATATTAAAGGGCGTCAGTTGGGTCGAGATAGCGCACATCGCAAGTCGCTTTTTCGCAATCTGATCAAAGACCTGTATGACCACGAGCGGATCGTTACGACCGAAGCCAAAGCTCGGGCTGTCCGCAGCGATGCCGAAAAGTTGATTACGAAGGCAAAGCGTGGGTTGGCCGAAGGCGGCAATCGCGTTCACGCTCAGCGTCAGGTGGTCGCTTATCTAAACGATAAGCCGATTGCCACCAAGCTGTTTGATGACATCGCACCACGCTATAGCGAGCGACCTGGCGGTTATACTCGTATGATCAAGCTTGGTCAGCGCCAGGGCGATGGCGCCGACATGGTGATTCTGGAACTGGTCGACTAGCCATTCGGCGATCCGACTTTACAATCGGAATGTGACTGGCCTGTGGTTGCTTCGTCTCTGTATGTTGCCGCACACGTTGCTTATGATGGTACGGACTATTGCGGCTATCAGTACCAGAACGACGTGCCGACCATCCAGGGAGAGCTGGAGCAAGCGTTACGAGCCTTCTCTTCATTCGATGGTCGCGTAATCGGCTCCGGACGCACCGATACAGGCGTTCATGCCGTCGGTCAGGTGATTGCGGCTGAAGTGCCCTGGTCTCATGGGCCGGCTGCACTCCAGCAGGCGTGGAATGCGCATTTGCCGGACGCGATTCAGGTGCGTAATGTGGTTGAGGCTTCGGGGGGATTTCACCCCCGCTTCAATGCCACAGCACGGACTTATCGCTACATGGTTGATTGCTACTCGGTTCAACCAGCGAGCGTGACGCTCCCATTCCCGTTGCCGCGTCACTCACCGCTGACAGAACGCTTTGCGCTCTTTGAGCCGCGTTATCTTGACCTGAAGGCGATGGACAACGCAGCTGACCTGCTGTTGGGTGAGCACGATTTTTCGACCTTCGGCCAGCCGCCGCAGGGCGAAAACACAGTTCGTCAGGTCTATCAAGCCGATTGGCAGGCAGTTGAAAGCAGCTTGCCGCCTTTGGCTGATCTGCCGGGAAGGCGTTTGGTCTTCACAATCCGCGCAAATGCCTTTTTGCGCCGCATGGTGCGCAATCTGGTGGGTACGTTGCTTGAAGTCGGGCGCGGACGGCGCAGCATTGAGGATGTGCAGGTTGCGCTGATGGCTCGTGATCGCCGCCGTTCAGCACCACCGGCTCCACCGGCAGGGCTAACGCTGGAACGAGTCGATTTTCCGGTTGAAATCTGGCCTTGGCGGGAACGTGAATGAATCATTACAGTACATTATTTGGTGGATTTGAGAGGGAGAACGTAGCGTGAAGACATATAGTCCAAGCGCCGAGGAGGCCAAGGCTGGCCGTGAATGGTGGGTCGTTGACGCCACTGATCAGACCCTCGGCCGGCTGGCTTCAGAGATTGCACAGGTCCTGCGTGGCAAGCACAAGCCTACATTTGCCCCGCACGTAGACGGCGGTGATTTTGTTGTCGTGATCAACTGCGAGCGTGTCGCCGTGACCGGTAACAAACTGGATTCGGTTAACTACTATCGGCACTCGCGCTACCCGGGTGGCCTCAAGAGCCGCACCATGCGCGAGCAACTGGATCGTTTCCCGGATCGGGTGATCTATGAGGCTGTCAAGGGGATGATGCCCAAGACGCGCCTCGGTCGTGCGCAGATGAAAAAACTGCGTATCTATGCCGGTTCGGAACATCCGCACGCGGCGCAGCAGCCGCAGCAGTTGGAACTGTAGGAGAGGTGTAATGATGGCTGAGTACATTGAAGCAATTGGCCGCCGCAAAACGGCTACCGCACGTGTCCGCCTCTACCCCGGACAGGGTGAGATCGTCGTCAACGAGAAGCCGATGGACGATTACTTCGGACGCGCACTTGATCGTATGATCTTGATGCAGCCCATGACGCTGACTGGTACTGTCGGTACGTACAACATCAGCATCCACGTCAGAGGCGGCGGTGAGTCGGGGCAGGCTTCGGCCGTGCGTCACGGCATTTCCCGTGCACTGATCAAAGCAGATGAAAATTTGCGTCCGGTGCTCAAGTCGGCCGGCTATCTGACCCGTGATTCACGCGCCAAGGAGCGCAAGAAGCCTGGTCTGGTTCGCGCCCGTCGCGCCAAGCAGTACACGAAGCGCTAAACTATCGCCTACGTGCCTGTCTGGCACGGCTGAGTAGAGATGGAATTAAACGATTCAAGAGCCCTTGGGAGCAAAGCTTCAGGGGCTTTTGTCTTTTCTTCTTGCTGCTGCGTTCCTGTCGAGGAGCTTTGCTATGTTGATTCGCACCGGGTTGCTCACCGTTGGACTACTGGATGAGGACGCTGTTGCTACCATCACCGATGTGTTGCGCAGGCGCCTCCCCGGCGTGCAGGTGCTCCAAACGCAGGCTATTGGCAGCCAGCGGCACTGGGTGGCCGATACGCTTATGCGCTGGTGTGATGAGGAGGAAATGGACCTCGTTGTAACGCTCGGCGGGACCCTCCCTGCGCCAGGGCCAAGCGCTGCAGAGATTACGCCGGAGGCAACCAGCGACGTGGTAGAGCGTCCAATGCCGGCCTTATCCGAGGGCATGCGCAATCATGCCGCGCAGGAGACACGCCTCGCGCTTTTGGATCGCGGCGTGGCCGGCATCCGTGGCCGGACAGTGATCCTCAACTTGCCGGCGGGCACTGCAACGGCAGTGCTCTTCCTGAACGGCGTCATCGACCTCTTGCCCGCACTGCTTGCCCATTTGGGTGGTCAAGGAGCCGGCCCCGTAGCTGAGGACGAGCTGATGATCATTGCCGACGCTCCACTGCCGGCTGATGAAGGCGCGGACGCGCCGAGCGAGCCCATCGGCGGACTGGATGCGGCGGAATTCGAGTCGTTTCGACGGAGAAGGCGTCAGGACTGACGTACTGATGTCGAGCGAAACGACAACAAGCGGACGGAGAGCGATCTGCTCCGCCCGCTCGCTAAACAGAAATCAAGCGCCACGCTAGCTACTGCGCTGCGGCCAGTTGCTGACGTTGTTCCTCAATTACTTCCAACAATTCGACAAATGAATCGGCGAACTTTCTGACTCCCTCTTCTTCCAATGCTTCAGTCACATCATCGATCGAGATGCCGATGGCGGCCAGTTGCGCCATGATTGCCTGAGCCGCGTCATAATCCTGGTCAATTGTACGTGCAACCTGGCCATGGTCCAGCAGTGACTTCAGCGTGTTGGGCGGCATGGTGTTGACTGTGTGGGGACCAATCAACGTTTCGACATAAAGCAGGTCGGGATAATCGGGATTCTTGGTGCTGGTGCTGGCCCAGAGCGGTCGCTGTACCTGAGCCCCGTCAGTCGCCAGCCTTCCCCACCGCTCGCCGGAGAAGACCTCTTCAAATTGAGCATAAGCAAGCTGGGCATTGGCAACCGCTACCTGGCCAAGCAGGGCTTCGAACGCTTCCGCTTGCTCGGGGTTGTCGGCGATCAGCTTTTCAAGTTGGGCGTCGATGTTGGCGTCGACGCGGCTGACGAAAAAGCTGGCCACTGACGCAACCTGATCGATAGGCTCGCCTGCGGCCTGTCGAGCCTCCAATCCGCTGATGTAGGCCTCCTTGACCGCACGGTAGCGATCGAGGCTAAAGATCAACGTTACGTTGACGTTGATGCCGTCGGCGATCAACGTGCGGATGGCTTCCAGACCGGGCTCGGTAGCCGGCACTTTGATCATCAAGTTGGGACGGTCGACCATGGCGTGGAGGCGGCGCGCTTCGTCAATGGTGCCCTGGGTGTCATACGCCAGATCCGGCGCAACTTCCAGACTCACGAAGCCGTCGTGGCCATTGTTAGCATCGTAGACGGGACGCAGCACGTCAGCCGCAGCCTGGATATCCGCTACGGCCAGCGTCTCGAATACCGTCTTGGTGTCGGCATCACTGCCAGCTAGTTCTGCCAGATCGTTGGTATACGCATCACTCTTGCTGATGGCGGACTGGAAAATCGTCGGGTTAGACGTGACGCCGGCGACGCCGCTTGCAACCAAGTCCGCCAATTCACCCGATTCGAGCATGCCGCGCTCAATAAAGTCGAGCCAGACGCTCTGGCCAGCTGTACGCAATTCTTCTAGTTGGTTGGTCATATTCTCCCCATTTCCGTAAGGTTTATGCAGTGAACTCCATAATTGACTCTACCTGACAATGCATGGCAGCAAGCATCGCAACTGCTATGCTAGTATACCCTGCGCTCTGCCTGCGTTGAAGTGACGCCGCCAACGTTTGGCGCGCCAAAAGAATTGCGCATTTTTCTTTTGTAGCCCCAATTACGGCTACGTTTTTGCTTTTTGGAGTACAACTGACTATCGGCATACAATAGATTAAATCTATGCGCAGGATTTTGCCCTGTACATCGATTATTACTACGAGTCACAAAGCTAAGGAGCGTGAAATGGGTAGTCCTATTGAAGTAAACGATCAGGACTTTGACGAAAAAGTCATTAATGCAGACCAGCCGGTGCTGGTTGATTTCTGGGCAGAATGGTGCGGGCCGTGCAAGATGATCGCTCCGATTCTGGAAGAGCTGGCAGAAGAGATGGACGGCGATCTGGTCATCGGCAAGCTTGATGTGGATCACAACCAAAGTACGGCGATGGCCTATGGCGTGATGAGCATTCCGACTCTGGTGCTTTTTAAGAATGGTGAGCCGGTTGATCGCATCGTCGGCTACCAGCCTAAGCCACAACTAAAAAGTCGGCTGGAAACCCATATCAGCTAGTTAACACCCCGCCCTACATTGCAGAATCCATCAAAAAGGGATGACATTTTTGTCATCTCTTTTTCTTTGTGGATTAGTGGATTAGATGAGAACGCTCATGTGTCGTTTGCTGGAAAATGACTGCTTTTTGGCCAACCTAGGGTAAAATGCTCGACAATCGAAGGCTTGGACATTGGCAAAAATCGTGTGATATTCTGAATAATCTGCTGGAATAAGGAGTAGAAGCAATGGCAACAATCTCTCCCGCAGTCGAAAAGAGACTGACAGAAGAATTAGCTCCCTGGCTCGAAACGCCGGATCCACGCGCGCTGCTGGCTGAGGCCGATCCTGAGATTTTTGAAGCGATCGAATTGGAGCGCCAGCGGCAGTTTGCCGGCATCGAATTGATTGCCAGCGAAAACTATACATCCGCTCCGGTTTTGGCGGCGGTAGGCAGCGTGCTCACCAACAAGTATGCCGAGGGCTATCCGGGCCGGCGCTACTATGGCGGCTGCCTCTATGTGGACGTGGCTGAGCGAGTGGCAATCGCCCGCGCCAAGGAGCTCTTTGGCGCAGAACATGCCAATGTGCAGCCCCATTCCGGCGCGCAGGCAAATGAGGCCGTTTACCTGGCCTTGCTCAAGCCCGGTGATACCGTGTTGGCGCTCAAGCTGGACCACGGCGGCCATCTCTCTCATGGTTTTCACCTGAATAGCTCGGGCAAGCTCTACAATTTCGTCCATTACGGTCTGGACCCCGAAACCGAGCGCCTTGACTATGACGAGATTGCTCGCTTGGCTGCTGAACACAAGCCGAAGCTAATCATAGCCGGCGCCAGTGCCTATCCGCGCTTCTTCGACTATCCGCGCTTGCGTCAGATTGCCGATGAAACCGATGCCTTGCTGATGATGGATATGGCTCACGTTGCGGGTTTGATCGCAACGGGTTTACATCCTGACCCCGTCCCCTACTGTGATGTGGTCACCACAACGACGCACAAGACCCTACGTGGCCCGCGCGGCGGCATGATCCTCTGCAAGGAAGAACTGGCCAAGAAGATCGATCGGGCTGTTTTCCCCGGCACTCAGGGCGGTCCTCTCATGCACGTCATCGCGGCCAAGGCCGTTGCTTTCCAAGAGGCGCTGCAGCCTGGGTTTAAGTCCTACCAGGAGCAGGTGCTGGCCAATGCCCAAGCGCTTGCCCGTACGCTGGAGGCCGAAGGTCTGCGCATCGTCAGCGGCGGAACGGACAATCACCTGCTGCTCGTCGACTTGGGCGTGCTGGGCGAGGATGCGGATGGCAATGAGATCACCGGCAAGGTGGTGGAGCAGGCGCTCGACAATGCCGCCATTCACTGTAACAAGAATATGATTCCCTTTGATCCCAAGCCGGCCATGGTAACCAGCGGCATTCGCCTGGGAAGCCCGGCCGCGACCTCGCGTGGGATGAAAGAGGCCGAGTTCGAGCAGATCGGTCGCTGGATCGCGGCAATTGCACGCAGCCCGTTCGATGAGGAACTACAGGCGCGCACGCGCGACGAAGTGTTGGCCATGGTTGTTCATTTTCCAGTTCCGGCTTAACTGTAACTTGCTGAGCGGCAGCCCCTTTCTTGTTGGATTTTTGGGTCGCCACCCGCAAACGCTTCATTAAAAGCGAACGATACAGCCTACGGTGCTGCCACTCACCTGTATTGTTACATTGAAACAAAAAAGACGAGCGTTGTGAATGAGATCTCCACCTCATTCACAACGCTCGTCTTTTTTTGCTGACCCGCTCCAATTCTCAGCGTTTGCTACACGCTGTGCCGTTGGATGACAATGCCCCCCGTGTAGCGAATGTGTAACGGTCAGAGCGAGGCGCTGGAAGGAGAGTACGATGAAGAGAGACGGAAGCACCGTTCCGACATACAGCCGTCGAGAGCAGGTTGGGTGGTATTTCTACGACTGGGCAAATTCTGCGTTTTCAACCACGGTCGTGACGGTCTTTTTGGGCCCATACTTGACCAGTGTCACCCAGAACGCTGCTGACGCGACAGGCTACGTGCATCCACTCGGTGTGACCGTTCTGGCTGATTCGTTTTTCCCCTTTATGGTTTCGTTTTCAGTGCTGTTGCAGGTCTTGTTTTTGCCCGTACTCGGCGCCATTGCCGACTACACGCGACTCAAGAAGCAAATGCTAGGCTTCTTTGCCTATCTGGGGGCCTTTGCCACTCTGGGCCTTTATTTTCTTAACGGAGACAATTATCTTCTCGGCGGTTCACTTTTCTTGCTGGCCAACCTAAGCCTTGGCGCATCAATGGTCTTCTACAACGCGTTTCTGCCGGACATTTCGAGCCCAGATGATCGCGATCGTGTCTCGTCTCAGGGTTGGGCGTCGGGCTATCTGGGCGGGGGGGTATTACTGGCGGCGAATCTCGTTCTCTTTCTGCAGGCTGACCGCTTCGGCCTGTCAGCCAGTCATGCCGTGCGTATCAGCCTGGCTTCGGCCGGCATCTGGTGGGCGGTCTTCACCGTCATTCCGCTGCTGGCGTTGCGGACCCGAGAGTCCCAGCGCTCCTTGCAACCTGGCGAGCGCTACGTGACCGTCGGTTTCAAGCAGTTGGGGCACACGCTGCGCAAGCTGCCGCAATATCCACAGACGCTGCTCTTTCTCGTCGCCTATTTGCTGTATAACGATGGCATTCAAACCGTGATTGCCCTCTCAGCCCAATTTGGCGCACAGGAATTAGGATTGGGCGAGTCTTCTATAGTTTCGCTAATTCTCATGGTGCAGTTTGTGGCCTTTGGGGGCGCGTTACTCTTTGGCTACCTGGCACGCTGGATAGGCGCCAAGCGCGCCATTTTGCTCAGTCTGGTGATTTGGACGGCGACCGTGGTCTATGCCTATGGCTTTCTCCAAACCGAGCTACAGTTTTTCATTATGGGCGGCATCATCGCGATCGTGCTGGGCGGTAGTCAGGCCCTCAGTAGATCGCTTTATTCGCAGATGATTCCTGCTGGTCAGGAGTCGGAGTACTTTAGCCTGTACGAGGTAAGTGAGCGGGGAACGAGTTGGCTGGGGCCTCTCTTTTATGGTTTGACCCTCCAATTTACGAGTAACTATCGCATTGCCATCCTATCCGTGGCGATCTTCTTTGTTGCCGGTCTCGTGCTCTTGCCGCTGGTCGATGTGCCGCGTGCGATTCGCGAGGCGGGCAATGAAGCGCCCATAAAGGTTTGACAGACTGCATGCCCCCGTGTTTTTTCGAATGGGGTTACTTGTTCCATTTAATGACGCGGCCGCTGGTCGTGTCGAGAATAACCTTTTCGCCCGGCGTCAGATTGTTAATGTCATCGCCCACGCCAATAACGGCCGGAATTCCGAGTTCGACGGCGGCAATGGCGCCCGGGCTGTCCAATCCTTGGTCGGCAGTAATCAAACCGCCGGCACGCTGGATCACGCGTACGCAACTGCGGTCGATTGATTCACCAAAAACGATGTCCTGAGGACCAACTGCGAGATCGTCATCCGTCAGCGGGGGATTCAGGTGGACGAGGGTACCTGCAACCTCGCGCTGTCCCAGTCCGGTACCACGGGCCAGTACTTGTTCAATCGTCCGCACCATCATCAAGTTGGTGGCGCTACGCACGCTGCCGACCACGCCCGCGGTCAGCACCACCGTATCGCCTTCGTTGATGTAGCCGTGTTTCTGTGCGACGGAGATGGCGTCAGTCACGACTTCGTCCGTGTTGCTCAGGC
Source organism: uncultured Chloroflexia bacterium (assembly GCA_963749845.1). GTDB lineage: Bacteria > Chloroflexota > Anaerolineae > Caldilineales > Caldilineaceae > JAGRCP01. The sequence continues at coordinate 1,589,266 of CAVVOJ010000001.1, forward strand.
GGCGCGTGAGCAACGGGTAGGTGCCCCAATAGAGACAGAGGCGGCGCTGCACCATTGGGCTGGGTGTGACCGCAACCAATGGCACTGCTGGACGAAATGCCGCAATCAGGCGTGCAGTCGATCCGCTAATCGTGGGGGCGACAATTGCCTTGGCATTCACGTCTTCGGCCGTCTGCATCGCAGCGTGACAAATCGCGCCGGACGCCGTGAAAATCGCAGGCTTGTCAAGAGCCATGGTGATATTGGTATCTGTGCGAACCCGCTCCGCCTCCTTGGCAATTTTCACCATCGTGTGGACCGACTCCACCGGGTAAGAACCGGCGGCGGTCTCGCCCGAGAGCATGATGGCGTCACTGCCGTCCAGCACGGCATTCGCTACATCGCTCGCTTCCGCACGCGTGGGGCGCGGATTGCGGATCATGGAGTCGAGCATCTGAGTCGCCGTAATGACCGGGCGCGCCGCGTGATGACACTTGTTGATGATCACCTTTTGCACGGTGGGCACGGTCTCGGGGCTGGTTTCGATGCCCAAGTCGCCGCGTGCGACCATAATGCCATCAGATGCCTGGATGATGGCATCAATGTTGGTGATCGCTTCGGGCTTCTCGATCTTGGCAATCACAGGCGTCGTACGACCGAAGGTGGAGTATTCCTCGATCAGCGCCTTGAGTTCCAGCACTTCGCTGGCGCTGCGCACAAAACTCAATGCGATCCAATCCACTTGGTGGGCGAGCGCAAAGCGGACGTCTTCGAGATCCTTATCGGTCAATGCTGGAATGTTGGGCGAACCGTCGGGCAGATTTACGCCCTTTTTGTCATGCAAGACACCGCCAATGATCACGCGGGTGACGATTTCAGTCTCTGAGGTCTCTTTTACTTCCAGTTCGAGCATCCCGTCGTCAATGAGGATGCGGTGGCCCGGCTTTACGGCTTGGGGCAAGTCGGCGTACTGCACGGGCACCCGGCCGGGCTCACCAACGATATCGTCGGTGGTGAGCACCAGCTCTTCCCCCTCTCGGAGGGGGACGCCCCCTTCCTGCATCGTGCCCACGCGTAGTTTTGGGCCCTGGAGGTCGGCGAGGATAGCAATCGGCTTGTTGAGTCGCTCGGAAACGGTACGCACCCGTTCGATTGTGCCGTTGTGATATTCGTGGGTCCCGTGGCTCATGTTGAGCCGGGCGACGTTCATGCCGGCTTCGGCAATCGCCGTTAGCGTGTCGATTTCGCGACTTGCAGGACCAATTGTGCAGATAATTTTAACTCGCAGCATGCTTTCCTCGATACAAGCAACAGGTGAGGCCTCACGATTTTGTCAATCTTGCTATGCTACCACAAACCCGCCCTGGTAAGAAGTCTTCTTTTGAGTCGACGTGACTTGAACGACAGACAGCAAAGACGGGGATCACACGATCCCCGCCTTTGCTGCAACGCTCACTATATTCGGATCAAGACGGCTACTCTAAGAGGTAGCCGGCACACTTTCCGGCGTTTGCATAGCCGACTCATCCGTTTCATCCGTCTCGAACTCGTCGTCATCAACACCGTTGACTTCGCCCAAGGAGATCTCGCCAGCCGCACGCCGGGCGCGAAATTCATTAAACTCCTTTTCGCTCATCCCCAAGGGCGGTTGTTCCACGCCCAAACGTCGATGCCAGCCGTTGCGCAGATTCTTAACCGTACGGTTGAGCGGGTTGCCATCATGCGTTTCCGCAAAGGTCGCCACGGCTGCATCCGGGCTGAGCGGCGCCAGACCATACGTTGCCGCCAATTGCTCCCGGTGATGCGTGATCCAGAGATAGAGATCGGCCTCAGTGCGATGGGGGAAGGCGTCAAGCAGATGATAGCGGTGGATTGCCTCGATGACAGGTTGATAAATATTGTCATACCAGCTTGCTACGGCTTCTTCCCAACTCATTTCGTTGGTATGGTGATCGTTCGCCCGCGCTTGATTTTGGAAGTAGCGATGCACCTCAATGTGACGGAGCAGAATGCGATAACGCCCCGGCTCGGTGAGTTGGAGATCATTGTCGGGCCGCAAGTCGTCGAGGTGAGTGGCCTCAAGGAATTCAGTTCGTTCAGCCTTAATGATCCATTCGTCGTGTTCAAAATCTTCGACTGTGATCGGAACGGTCGTCTTCACCTCAGTGACGTATGCCTCGATGTCGGCGGCCCCATTGGCGCGGGCAACGCTCACGCGATGGTTGCCATCACGCACGAAGTAAACGTCGCCGATTTTGTAGAGCTCCACAGGCGGCAGCCCCTTAAGATCGTTCATGGCCGCGTCCAGGCGTGACCAGCGGTCGGCATTGACGGCTGATCGGGGCAGAAACGAGCGGGTGAAGTCATGATAGCGACCCACGCTGCCAATAATTTTATCCAGCGGCACGTTTTGCGTGCCCATGTCTACTTGCTGGCGCGCTTTTAGCCGTTTGGCTACTTCGTCGTAATTCACCAGGTCGGTGTTGGCGCCGGTAATCAAGCTGAGCAGATCAACCATCTGCGCTTTCGAGACATTTTGTCGGTATTTTCTTAATGCGTTTGATTGTAGGTGGCTGTTGACCATAACCTACTCCTTTTCCAGATCGCTCTGCAACACTTCCGCACAGCGGGTGAAGAAAGCTTCACCAATTGCGGGTGAAGAAAGCTTCACCGATTTAAGCATATGTCTTCAAACCCAACAGTCTACACGAGTGGGCTTGACTTATCCGTACGGATGCTACCACATAACGATTCGAACTTCGTCAACAAACGAACAATTCTTCGTTAAGGTTCTGTTTGGCTTTCGGAAATAGCCAAAACGGAATCTAATTAGTAGTTTATCATGACTATCGGCCAGAAAATTGCGCCGGACTGTGCAAAGTTGCCATGAATTTCTTGTGCAATGTGTATAGATCCATCGCTGCCTCGTGGACGTAGCATGCCGTCCGCATGCAGCCATCATCACTGACGAGGCCCGTAAACGGCCGCAGTGCAGGGAATGTTCCAGCAGCGGCGGGCGCCGTGATTCTGCCGACCCTGTCGCTGGTAAAGCCCAATGTTTGTAAGGTTATAGGTTTGGTGGTAGCGACGCCGGTTGAGCCCGTCGAAACCAAGGAGCGAATCTGAGTCAGTTCGGTTGGTTTCGACTCTTCGAGAGGCTCAGCCAAAGCAAGCTCAACTGGCGCCGGCCGGATAGGCTGTATAGGTATAGGAGTTCTTCGTTCATGCAGGTGAGTTGGGACGATCAACCGGATGCTGTCAGCGCTACACAGGCATCGTTGCGCAACTGCATGCAGTTGACGCCTTGTACGACGCCTTCCTTGGCAGGGACTTCGCCACTGTTGAAGCGAATGATCTTGCCCAACTGGGAGATGATGAAGAGGTCCGGCGCCCCGTTGGCCGGAATGGGCGCCACGGCGATCAATTGATCGGTTTTCATGGCAATTTTTCCACTGGCGCCAGGAGATTTGTTGGCGGCAAAGCCATCCATGAGGCGAATGGTGCCTTTGCCATCGCTGCCAATCAGAAATGCGCCGTCTGCCGCGCCAACGCCGGCAACGCCAACCACCCGGTCCTGGGGATCAACACGGATACCCAAGCATCCGCGCACGGGAACCTGGCGTTCGGCAAAGCGGATGGCCCGGCCGGTAGCCGTAGCGATGAAGAGGTCAGCCTGACCAGATGTCCAGGCTGCAGCCGCGGGCGCACCACTCTCCTGTGAATCGATCAGCACGGTGCCGGGACGCAGATTGGCGCCGAACGACTGGCCGCCGATGCGTCGGGTCTGACCGCGCGCTGTAACCAAAGTGAGAAATGGTCCGCCCGCATCGGGCAATGCAATGGCGAGCCGTTCATCTGGACGTAGCGTGAGGCCATGGGAAAGCGGTTCACCGCTTCCGCGTACATCTGTCTCTACGATCATTGCCACCGGGACACGGAACGCTCGTCCTTGATTGGTGATGAACAGGATGGCGCCCGCCTCGTCGGCAGCAACAAGAAATGCCGGCGGCTCCCGATCACTCTCCAAATCAAAGACACCCATGCCGCCACGCCGTTGACGGGCGTAGTGATGGCGCGGCGTGCGTTTGGCTATGCCCAACGCGCTGATCGAGATGATATTGATGGTTGTCGGCGGCTCGCTGGGCTCCGGCGGCTCGCTGCTACGTACGCTGGGTTTTTCTTCTAGCGCTGCGACTTGAGCCTCCAGCGCCTCGATGTAAGCGATCACCTCCGGAGGGATACCGTTCAAATCTGGCCGATTCATCTTCACTTTTCTCCCAAACTGACTCATTCCAATGGAATGTTGCCGCTAATTTCCAGAATGCGCTCGGCATAGCGTCGGCGCAGGTCGGGCAGCTCTTCCCAAGCCGCACCGGCGCCGAGATGCTCAAGCAACTTGTCGGGCCCCCAATTGTAGGCGACGAGCATCCACTGAACCTCGGCATACCCCCGTTGACCGAAGAGCGTACGCAGGTAATCAAGATAGGCTGCCGCCACGAGCGTATTGCTGTAGGCGTCGAAGGGATCATTGGCCCCCACGACCGGCGCCCACTCCCGCCAGGTATCGGGCAAGATCTGCATCAGGCCGAGGTCGCCGTCGGCACCCAGGGCCACCGAGTCAAAATTGCTTTCAATATAGGCTTGCGCGGCCAACATCCGCCAGTCCAGATCATATTGACTGGCGACCAACTGAAACATCTCCGCATAGGTCATGTTGGCGTCGGGAGCGGGCGGAATGGCAGCCGGTACCTGCGCAGATGGGGCAATGGCCGCGCTGGGTGCTGCAGCCTCGCCCGGCGCAGAAACCTGGTCGGCTTGAACCACGGGCGCAGCAACTACGGGCGTGTCAGGAGGCGGCGCAGCTTCCGTCACGGCTGGCGACTCCGGTGTGCTCGGTGCCCGCGCATTGAGCATGACCGCAATCACTGGGGCCGGTGCTGGCGCTGCGGCCGGTGCAGCCGCTCGAGTGGCAGTCTGGAGTAGCAGCAATCCGCCCAACCCCGTCATGAGCAGCAGCAGGCCCGCTGCCGTGAGCAATGCCAGCGCAGTCGCGATTTGCCATGGCCCCATGACGGGTCGGTTTTCAACGCGACCGGGCAGAATATGGGGCACTCGCTGTTGATCGCGCAAGCCAACCGTCAGCCGAAAGGGCAAGACCTCACGTCGCAGACCGAACCAGCGTGTCCGATTGGGGATCACCTGCCCGCGTACCATCAGCGACTGACCGGGTTCAAGCTCGATCTGAAGGCTGTCCGGCTGCCACAGGCCAATATCCGGTCTGGCGAACTCGAAGCGGCAGGCGCGGGTAATCTCCTGGGCATTGACGTGGATGATGGCTTTGCGATTGCCTTGGTTGGAAATGGGCAGACGAAACGGCGCGGTCTGCTGAGAACCGCCGATGATCAGGCGTCGCGGCTGCAAATCGCCCACATCGACCTCATCGTACGGCGTAATCGTGAGCCGGGCAACGGCACGGCTATATCGTTCTGGATAGTCGGGCGAGTCCGCGACAATGGCGATCAGGTGCTCGCCGGCTCGGCTGCCGGGTTCACGACCCGGCGCCATCTCTACCTCCAGCAGCGCCCGTTCTCCCGGCTGCAAAGGAGTGCTCAGGGGCGTCACCGTTGTCCAGCTTGCTTCTCGCTCTCCCTCAACGCGAAGATGGAAGACCGCACTTTGCGGGCCGTTATTGAGCAGATTTACCTGCAACGTCACGGTAGCACCTGGATTGACCGTTAGGGTATCGGCCTGCAGGCCCAGAATGATTACGTCATCATGGCGCTCGATAGATTGATCAACGATCGGGGTGGGGTGGGAACTCTCCGCCTCAGCCAGTTCCTCTTCATCGCGCTCAAGTGGCACGACCTTGCCATCGAGGACGACGCCGAACGCTGCGTCCGTCTCGATCTCCCGCCAGTCATTTGTCCGCTGGGACGGGTGGGGCCGCGCGTCAATTACCTGCCAGTTGCGTAGAAAATCTGGCACGGCATCGTTGGGGCGCGATGAGGGGTTGTTGTCGCTGGATTCTTGGTCCGGCGATCGCTCTTCGGGATCGATCATCTCGCGACTGACTGATAGCCAACAGGTCTGCAGCGGCCACAGAGCCGCCAATGTTGTTCCAAGTATCAGCGTGGATAGAGTCCATTGTCAAGTGTTGCGGTAAGCCGGTAACGGGAACGAATTAGCCTTGGCGGGCGTATTTGGCTTGAATCGTAGGCGGCTTTCCCAACGGAGCGCTCGATTTCCTGTACACTGCGGACGATTATTCACTTTTTTGTTTCGGGCCAACGGCAATGACCACCTCTGTGACGGCTGCAAAGGAATATGAAACGCGCGGACCCAACCGCTCTAACTGGCGCCCGGTGTTGGTTGGCGCAATGCTGGTCGCGGTAGCGGCATGCGTCATCAGTTTTCCGTATGTCTGGCGTGCCTGGGTCGAGCATCGCTATAGCGCCAGCATTTACGAGTTGGATGTTGCGCTGGAAGCGGGGCCAGCCGAGCGGGCAGCGATTGTCTACGGCGCACGGGTCTATCCCAGCGGGCGTTTGAGCGGCATGCTGCGCGACCGCGTTGACACAGCGGTTGCGCTCTACGAGGCCGGCAAAGTCGATAAGCTGCTGGTCAGCGGCGATAACAGCACCGCCGAGTATGATGAGCCCAGCGCCATGATGGCCCATGCGATTGCGCGTGGCGTGCCGGCCGAGGACATTCAGCCTGATTTTGGCGGCCGTCGCACCTACGATACCTGTTATCGCGCCAAACACGTCTTTCAACTCGACTCGGCCATCCTGGTGACGCAGGAGTTCCATTTGCCCCGTGCGCTCTTTACCTGTGAGGCTCTCGGCATTGACGCTGTGGGTGTCATTGCCGATCGTCGCCCGTACGATCCGCGCTCCGTGGCGTGGTCGGAGTCACGTGAAGTCCCTGCCCTGGTCGTTGCGCTGCTCGACGTGATCCGCCAGGCTCCAGCGCCGGTCCTGGGTGAGCCGATTCCGCTGGACTAAACAGCGTCCACGAAATGTCCACACCTTCTCCGCTTCCTCTCCGCCTTTACCCTTCATACTGAGTCAACGCCTGCACTGTCAGGCATCTTGTTGATCGATCGATACTCAAATGAAGGAGTCTCTCATGCGGAAGCCATTCGAACGCCTTACCCTTGCCCTCGTCGTCGCAACAGCATCGGTGCTGCTCTGGTCCAGCTCTGGTCTTGCCCAAACTGAGCCCACGCCAGAGCCGGATATTCGTGCCCAACTGCTTGCTGCTTGTCCAATCTGTGAGGTCGACCCGGGCGACTATACTGGAGCGCTCAGCGTCACGGAGGTCGAGAGCTTGCTGCTGGCTCTCAACGATGAGTACCATGCATATGCTATTTATGGGCAGGTGATCGAAGCGTTTGGGCCGCGCCGCCCGTTTACCAATATTCAGCGCGCCGAGGCAAAGCATATCCAGGCTGTTGAGCACTTGATGAGCGCTTATGGGATCCCGATCCCTGAAAATCCGTGGACGCAAAGCCTCTTGCACGTTGATTCGATTCCTGCGGCTTGTTCGGCAGCAGTCGAGGCCGAACGCGTAAATCGAGACCTCTACGATGTGCTGATTGCGAGCACGGATCGCACTGATTTGATCACCATCTTTCGCAAGCTGCAGTGGGCCTCTGAGGAACGTCATTTGCCGGCGTTTGAGCGCTGCAGCATGGATTAGCCAACCCGTTGGATCGCTACAGCGATAAGTGTGCGTCAACAGCAACCTAGCATACAGCGATCACGCCTGTCATGCGGTAGCCTGTTGACGCTAGCGGCCTATGCAGCCCTGCTGCCAACGGAACGATCAATTTGATTCGTCCGTTAGAGCCGGTGTAACGCATTAATCCGCCGCATCTTGTTCAAGGGTACCCGATAGACGTGAAGGATTTGACAACCGTTCAGCGCCCCCACCTGGAGGCTCGCAGCCGATTACACTGGCTGGGCGCTCTTTTTGCGTTTTTGCTGCTCCTGTCTTCGTTTCAGATGGCCAAGGCTACGCCCCCGGGACAGGCAATCCAGCCGGCCGCTGCGCAGGATAGCGCCACCCAGCCGATCGACGTTGTGGTATTGCTCGATGATTCAGGCAGCATGGCCACCTGTTGGCCCTGGCCTCAGGATCGACCGCCCTTCGAGCCTCCCTGCGGTGGGCCCAGTCCGAATTTGCCCAGCGATCCGAGCGAGTTGCGCTATAGCGCAGCCCGTCTGCTCATCGAACTGGCCGATCGAGATGATCGGATGGCGGTCGTGCGTTTCGACAGCGCTGCCGAAGGGGTCGGCGCGCTTGGTCAACTCACACCAATTGGTTCAGAAGAGAATCGGCGGCAGCTTTCCAGCACGCTCCAAGCGCCTGACAGTTACCTCCAACGCGGCTATACGCGCATCGACTTGGGGCTGGACGAAGCCATCCGTCTGCTCGATGAAGGCCGTCAACCGGGCCGCAGCCAATATGTTCTTCTGCTGACGGACGGCGAACCCAGCGCGCAGGCGGGCGTCGCCAACCAGACCCGCGCGTGCGTGAGCAGATTGACGCTCTCAACGCAGCCGGCGCGCTCGTCTTCCCCGTGGTGCTTTGTAATCCCAGCGCCGGCTGCGCCGGCGATTTCCTGCGTGAGGAGTTCGCCGCGTTCGGCGTACGCGAAGCGAAAACCGCGCCCGACCTGCTCCAAATCTTCGGCGATATCGTGGCCGACATGAAGCCCGACCGCTCGGTTACGGACCAGCGCAACGGCAACGGTGCGTTACAAGTGGCCATCCGTGATGCCCATAGTGCGCAAAACATGGCCTTTGTCACCCCCAGCGGCGGACTGCTCAATGTCCAGCGCGATGGTGAGCCTACCTTGGCGCGCACCATGCTCGACGACGCCAACATTAACGTCAGCCGCGTCGACCGGGAGCAGCTCGAGAGCGGCGTTTGGTCGATTGACACCAGCGATCGCAGTGGTTTTGCCGTGGTGCAGGCGGAAAGTTTCCCGCAATTATTGAACCCGCCGCCCAGCATTGCCGATAGTCCGGCATCCGTACGCTACTATCCCGCGGGCGCGGCGCCGCTGCTTATCGCCCAAGGCGTAGGGCCAGGTGCGGCCGAACCGATTTACTATAACGATGGTACGGAACTGACACCCTTTGGGGAGACAGGGACGCGCGCACTCGCGCTCACTGAAGCGCCGGAGACTGTGCGTCTTCAACTCGGCGACGACAGTCAGCCGCTGCAGCTGATACGCACTTTCCAACTCCAGGCACGCGAGGATTTGCCGCGGGCCCAGGCCCTTTCACCAACGCCAAGCGAGCCCGGGCTGCTCAACGATGGGCGCCAGCGTCTTCAAGCCGGCTTTGGCGGTGGGGAGGCGATTAGCGAAATGGCGGGCACGGTCTTCGTCAGTGATACAACAGAGGATGGACGCAACGGTTCCTTAGCCTATCAGGCTGCCATGGAATGCGCCAATCTTCTCTGCACCGACGATGGCTTTATGCCCGAGGACGGGCGCAGCTATCGCTACACCTTTGTGCTGGAAGCGGTCAAGGACGGTCTGCGCTTCAGCGATTGGGTGCAGACCGAGACTGAGTTGGCGCCGGCCATCTATTTGCGCGGCCTGCCTGCTGAACTCGATCTGGCCCAGATGCCGGCGGACGGCTGGCCCATCGATCTGGCATCGGGCACCATTGAAGAGATCGGTTCTATTGAGGGTGCGTTGACCTTGGCACGCGTGGACGAGACGGATCCGACCGTTTTAGAGCCGGTCGCCACAGTGAGCCTGGACTTCAATGAAGAGGTGCCTGAGGAGGGCAGCGTGCAGTCGGCGCTGCGCGTGGCCGGATTGGAGACCCTGCGGCCTGGAACCTACGTGGGCGAGCTGGAACTGTTGGCTCGTTCGCCCGCAGGGCTGCCCATGGATGTGGACATACGCCCCGGTGCAACCCTGCCGGTGTCGCTTGCTGTGCCACGACCTCTCGCCGTGATTGGGGCGCAGACGGTTGATTTTGGCGATGTACTGTTTGACACGTCACCCAATTTCCGTTTAGATCAAGAAGCGTTGGTGCCAGTTGACTTCAGCGGTTCGCAATTCCCGTTAACAGGGGCGATGGTGAACGGCTCATGTGCAGATGTTGTGGTCGAAGCCGGCGAAGTACGACGCCAGGCCGGACGGGACGTGTTGCCCTTGCGGCTGCGCAGCACCCGACCCGTTGACCCCGGCGCTTGTGCTGGCGTGCTGGTCTTGCAGGGTCCTGATGGCGATCACGATGTGGAGCCTGGCCAGATCGAATGGCGCACGCGCGTCAACGCAGTCGAGTGGTCACCGGTAGATGGCGCGTTGAGCTTTGGCGATCTGCAACGGGCGGGCGAGCAAGCGGACGCCACCCTGATGGTGCGCTTCACGGGCAATACGCCTTTCGTGCTGGAAATGGCTGACATCGCCGCCGCCGGCGCGGATGGCGCAGGCAATGTTTTGACCGCCGAACAGATCGCCATGCCGCCTGTCGAGGTGAATGGCGAGCCGGACGAAGATGGCCTCTATGAAGTACCCGTGCTGCTGACCGCGCGCCAGGATATTCCCTTTGACCCGCTGCGTGGTACCCTCTATGCTGGCGATCTTGCCCTCAATGTCGTGGGGCTGGATGACGTACAGCGCGTGGGCGTCAATTTCCGCAGCCCCAATTTCGTGCAGCGCTATCTTGCGCCCATCGTCGTGCCCATTTACTCGACACCGTGGGCTTTCTGCACCGTGCCGCTGACATTTCTGCTGCTGCTGGTCAGTGTTGCCCGCATCCGCAGCCGGGGCATTGACGAGGATGAGATCGAAGAGGCCGCCATGGCGGCAACACGGCAGATGGCGGCCGAAGCATTTACGCCCCAAATCGCGCAGCCTACCGAAACCGAGCGTTCGTTCGTGGCGGTGAGTGGTGGCGAGTCACTCTGGGGACATTCCGAATGGGGTATGCCCTGGAACGGCGGCACGTCGTCCGGCGACATGCCTGCTCCGCCCGCCACGGATCGACCGAGCGCCGATCCGTGGAATGACAGCTGGTAACTTCAACAGAACGGGGATCGGCGGATAGGGGGCTGGCTAATTCTGGGAATCAGGATAGACCCGTGAGAATCCACCCCGTCCGCCCGTTCCGTGTTTGATTGAAGTTCATTATGATAGGTTTTTGACCATATGACGAGTGATAATAACGCCCGCTTTGAGAAGCCCACGATATACCCGACGATGGTGGTCGGCGTGGGCGGTATGGGCACGAATACCGTGCGCGCGGTGAAGCGCCGCTTCCGCAACGTATGGGGCGGTGACCAACTGCCCGGCATGATTCAACTGATGGCGCTGGACACCGAGCCGCTGGTGAACCGGCTCGATCAGGAGCCGCTCTTCGCCGATGAGTTTGCCTATATGGGCAAGTTTGATGCGACGCGCCTGGTTGCCAACCTGGACCAGCATCCTGAAATCGCACGCTGGTGGAACTATCCGTCTATTCCGCTGGGCTACATCCATAATGGCGCCAAGCAGTTGCGCCCGATTGGTCGCCTCTCTTTCTTCCGCAACTACGTGACCTTTAAGCAGATGTTGGAGACCAAGCTGGCCAACCTGGATCGCATCCGTGACATGGAGACGGCTCAAAATCGGGGTTTTCCTGTCGTGGGCAACTATCAACTTGTCTATGTGGTGGGGAGTCTGTGTGGCGGGACGGGGTCCGGCATGTTTATGGACGCTGCCCATCGGATCCGGTCAGCCGTGCGCAACAACGGGCGCATTGTGGGTGTGTTCTTTTTGCCCGACGTGCTGGAACCGGAGATTTCCAGCGACATTCAGCGCCGGCGCATCCGCGCCAATGCCTACGCTGCGTTGAAGGAACTCAACTATTTTCAAGAGACGCAAGAGTTCCGTGCGCTCTACCCCAGCGAGCAGCGTGAACTGCCTGACACACCCTACGCACCCTTTGACTTCATCTTTCTGGTCAGCCGCACGAATCGCAATGGCAACAGCCTGGCCCGCAAGTCTGACGCCGAGCAGATGGCCGCCCATCTGATTCAACTCACCGCCATCAGCCATTTGAGCAGCGAGATTCTCGGCCTGGAGGTCAACGTCGTGCGCGAGCGCATGTACGATCTCAGCGGCGCGGCTGGCGAGGTGACGGGCGTCCAGCCGCTGCCTTTCGACGGCTTGGGCGACGGCGAAGGCCACCGGCGGGGCCATTTTCTTGTCTACAGCGGTTTCGCCGCGTCGGCCCTGGTGGCGCCGCATGAAGCCTTGACCGATTTTTGGCAGCGTGCGTTCACCGCTGACTTGGTGCGTCGTTTTGCGTCCGGGCCGTCACTCACCGATCCGCGCGGCCCCATGCCGGAAGCCGATCAGCAGCGGGTGAATAACCTGTGGCAAGGCTTGTTGGCCCAACTGGTCAGCCGCTACGCCGCGCTGGACAATGACCGCTTGGAGACGACGGCTGAGGAAATTGAGGAGCAGACTGGGGCCTGGCACAGCTTCTGGTCACCCGTGCAGCAGACGATTCAGCAAGCGTTGGCCGACACAGGCATACGCGGCGCGATTGCAATTTGCGATCTGCTCGGGCCGGTGAACGCTGCGAGCGCGCCGGCCAATTCGCTGCCGCGCCAACGTCTTTTTTTACTCAATGGCGCACCTGTTACTGAAGAAGATCGGCTGCGCTGGCGCAAGGTGCTGGCCCAGCAGGGCGGCATCGTGGAGCAGGCCCAGCAGGTGGGCGCCTCCTTTGGCGATATGCTGATGATGGCCTTCAATCCACGCCAGGCCAAGGAGCGCGCACAAGATTCGGCTTCACGACGCGCGCGCGCCCGTCTCTATCAGCGTCGTGATATGGTTGAGCGGCTTCTGGTCGAGCAGTTGGGCAAGCAGGCCGCAATCATGCGCGAAGCCTTACGCGCGCAGGTGGGCGCCTGTGCCACTGCGCTCGCCCGGGCCAATCAGGAGGCCGGACGCATGGCCGATCGCATCGATCCGCGCGTACCGGATGGCTATCCCAGCACCAGCACTTACTACGAATTGGAGACGGGGGCAGTTGGGCGGGACTACTTGCAGCAGTTCTATCGTCGAGCGGGTGCAACCGTGACAGCAGGCGATTGGCAGCGTGCATTGGACCCCCTATTTGGCCAGCTGGTGCAATCTGCTGACGTGATTGGCGCTGATCAGCTCTATGCGCATCTGACAGCCACGATCGAGGGCAACCAGGAACTTCTAGACCGGGTGGATGCGTCAGTCGACATCAATCACATCATTACCGTGCAACACGGCCAGGAAGTGGCGCGCGCACGCCAGCGACCCGACAATCGGATCCATCAATGGCTCGATCGGCTCAATCCCTACATCCGTTGGGACGCTGACCGCTTTTCGTTTCATGAGACTAACCTGGAGCACATTCGACTTGCAGCCGTGCCCAGCAGCCGCCGGGATGATCCAGACTTGACTGCAGCCACCGTCGGTCAGGAGGATTTCAAGTGGATTCCGACCGGAGACCACACGCGTATGGATGCGGTTTGGATTGTCCATGGCCTGCCTGTCACTTTGTTGGAGCGTTTAGACGATTACCGCGCCCAGTACGAGAACAGTCTGGACTTTCCGATTCGTCAGGAATTCCATCTCAACCCGGCCTGGACTGCACTGCCCGAGATCACGCCGGAGATTGATGAACCGGTGGTTAATTGACAATCGACAATTGTCGATGATTTATTGCCATTGCGGCGCCACGATTACTAATCATCGGCACTCGACAATGAGCCATTGACTATCGACAATTGACCATCGACAGTTACCAAGATGATCGTTAATTACACCCAAAGCCGCGCGGCTATTCTTTGTTTTGGCGGGTGGGGCCTGCAGGTGATGCTTCACCTCCTGCCCCGGCTTCAAGCTGCCCAGGAGCAGCGGGCTGCGTTGGGGGCGTTGGGGCCGGATTTGCAGGATGTGACCCGGTTCGGCGCGCTCTTGGCCGATCCGGAATGGGCTGCGCCGGGTGAGGTGCGCATGGAGCTCTTTCGACCTCGCGATCAGTTGAATTTGCCTCCTTACTTCATTGAGCGCACGTTGGGCAAGCTGGGTACAGGCCGGCGCCTGCCGACGGGGTTGACGGCCTCGGAGCGCCGGGCAATCATGCTTCTGGACGCTACCCGGCCTTACCTCACGTCACTTGGCTATGGCCTGCCCGATTTTCGCGCCGACGCTCCGGCATCAGCGATTCGGCCCACGCGGTCCATATTCTTCGCAGCTGCTGCCCAACATGCCGACCCCGTGTCACGCCTGCTCGAGACGCATTTGCTCGATCCTATCCGACATGACAGTTTGGATCCTGACGACCCCTTTGTACAGACGACGCTCTATATCGTTGCGCCGCTCTTCGAGCCACTCACATCCGCGCTGATTTGGCCGATCGTGGCGCAACTGCTGGCGCGTGCTGGCCGTCAGCATATCTCGCAAGTGGTAGCGCTATTCGCAACGGGCAGCTATGCCAGCGACCTGAGCCGGCCGCACGAGGATAGTGTGAGCTACGTTGCGCTGCGCGAGCTTGAAGCGCTCACCGGGCAGAGGGAGTGGTTGGGTGGTGCGAACAAGGCAGACATGGAACAGCTGCTGGATCGGCAGAACCGGTTGCTAACATCTCGCATGGGCGCGCCCCTTTTCGACTACATTTATCTGCTCGATCGAGAAAAGAGCAATCAGGGCCTGGCCGACGACAGCCATGAAGTGGCAATTTTGGCGGCCAATGCACTAGAAGCGAATCTGGTTTCTGGTGGCGGCCTGCACATCCAGGAGCAGCTCGGGATCGGCCTCCATGCCGGCGAGACCCGTCCTTACAGCCTATTGGGTGCAGCCACTGACTATGTGCCCGTTGCCCACCTGCTGCACGCCATCAATCGACAGGAGGAGAGTCGCCTGGTTCGCGAGTGGGTGCTGCGCAGCACGCCTGAAGAGACGCCCCGCACCAATGCGCTCTTCCGTAGCGCCGCCAGTCGCGCACCCCGGGCCCAGACGCTGCGCGAGCTGGGGTTCGAAGAGAGTGCGGCGCTCACTGCGCTGACAGAGCGGTTGCCCGAGCTCTTTGAGAGTCAATCTCCAGCGCGAATTGTCGATCTGAGCGTAAACCAGGATTTCGTCCTGCCTGCGCCCGTGGCTGCAGATTTGCGTCGCCTTCCCGACCGCGACTGGGCGCTTGGGTTCGAGCGTCACCTGCTGGAGACGGAGCCCTACGTCGTGCTGGCTGTAGGCGCCGACGCAGTGGACGAGGCTTGGGGGCTGCAGGCCGATGATTGGATC
Organism: uncultured Chloroflexia bacterium; assembly: GCA_963749845.1. Classification (GTDB taxonomy): domain Bacteria; phylum Chloroflexota; class Anaerolineae; order Caldilineales; family Caldilineaceae; genus JAGRCP01. The sequence goes on from CAVVOJ010000001.1 coordinate 1,604,543, forward strand.
GTGGCCGATGGCGAATGGACGAGAGACACGCGGCTCTTTTCTGAATTGATCCGCAACATCAACCGTCAAATTGTGGATCTCGTCGCGGCATCGCCTGCCGGTCTGACCGCAGCGCAGGAGCAGGTACGACGCTGGCGGGCTGAAGCTGAACAGCTGCAGCAGGCTTTGGCGCTGGGCGCAACGCCCAACCGACGCGAGTTGGCCGACCTTCAACAGGAGATGGCCGTACGCGCGTGGTGTAATGAATATGAATTGGCAGCCGCACAACGCCCGTCGTTGGGCAAAGGCTTGCTGCGCGGGCTGCTGATCGTGGCGCTCGTCGCGGCGCTGGCGCTAGGCTACTTGGCGGTGGTTGAGCAGCCCTGGGACAACGTACGCGACGGTCTGGCTCTGGCCGGTTTCGCCACGGGCATTTTTGGCGCAATCCTCTTTGCCTACCGCTACGCGTTGGCCCGCGTCAACCGATTGCGCCAACAGCGTGTGGACCTTGCCACTGCCGCGATGACAGCCGATGTGCGCGCAGCAGCTACAGCGGGCATGGTGCGTATGACCGCTGAGCTCAGCGCCCTGTTGAACGCCTGGCAGACCATGCTCGATGACGCGCATCAGGAACTGACGAATCTTGCGACCCCGCCAATCGTGCCTGCTGCACCACCGGACGATGTGCGTCCGACCCATCTCTATCGGCCCCACCTCAGCGAGCAGCTGTGGGATGACTGCCTCAACTACTTGCGCGTGCAGCAAGATGCCCGGGGCAACAGCAGTGACGCCCGTCTGGATCGTTTGTGGGGCGACGACGCATGGCGGCGTGAGGTTGAACATATCTTCAAAACCATGTTGCCGATCGACGCCGACGATGTGTCAATTCGGGCTCACGCGCAGACATTGGCCGAGTTGATTCGAGGCACCGTGCGTCGTTCTGTTGCGCCTGTGAGTCTGGCCCGGACGGAACCCGCGCGCGCCGAATTGATCCGCACACTGGCTGAAGAATATAGTATCGAGCATATGCTCTGGCGTGGTCGCGAGGAGGCTGAGGAACTTCAGCGTCAGCTGCGCGCATTGGAAGCGTCCACTGGCCGGGCTGCACTGGTCGCTAATGTTCAGGCTTTTCCGCGCCGCCACTACATCGAAAATAGTTGGAATCGGGCCAAGCCGACAGCCAACTACGATGTCTCGGATCGTCTGGCCGTCTATGGCATTACAATCGACTTCGCAGCGGCATCCGGTCGATCCGACACGGATCTGACGCGTACGTTGCTGGAGGAATATAATCTGGCGCTTTTGCCGACCCAGGATCCGTTTTCCGTCACATTTGTGCGCACAGTGCACGGTCTGGGATTGGAGGATCTGGACTGCATGCGTCGCTATGCTGCCGAATACGAAGCGCTATCCATGGCGGCAGCAACTCAGGACCTGCTGATTGTCGATGGGTAGCCGTAGTGTTCTCGTTGTCTAACTCTTGCGGGAAACTTGTCCTCGCTACGATTAATCAAGTAGAATACGAGACCATTGGGACCGCTTTGCATGATCTTGGTTTGCGAACCTCATTGGACCCTCAATAATTGAGCCTAGTCCTCATCATCGTTCAGCAGACGTTTCGTTCTCTTCACTGCTCTCCACTTCACTGCCATAGAAAACGATCTTAAGGCATCTGCGCGCTGGGTGCTTGGCTACGAGGTTGCAATTTGTTGATGAGCACCCCATTGGGGTGCTTAAAGGGAGCAAAAAAGGTATGAAACGAAACAAGAGTATCGCCTTGGTTTTGGCGTTGTGTTTGTCAATCCTGGCACCGCTGGCCGGCATCGCATTGGCGCAGGACTCCGGCACGAACACCTATGTCCCCTTGATTACCCGGTTCGGTTCTCCGGCCGAATATGGGCCAACGGCTGCGCCAACCCCAACGCTGCCGCCTAACGCAACGCCAACGCCTACACCCACTCTGCCGCCCGGCGTGACGCCAACGCCTACACCGACCTTTGTACCCGGCGTGACGCCAACGATTACGCCAACTGCATCACCCACGCCCGCGCGTCCACCATCGAGCGAGTGTGTCCAGTATGGTGCGGGCGTGCGGCGCTCCAGCCACTTTGGCGTGCAGATGTATGATGACACGGGTCCTGATCGAGAGTTCTTTGAACCGTTGGTGGCTAGTAAGTCCGGCTGGGTACGGACGCTGGTGCCGTGGGCACAGACGGAACCAGAAAATACCACACCCGACCAATATGACTGGGAACGCATCGACGATGAGCTTGAAGCGTCAAAGCATGTGAGTGTCCAGATGATCGGCACTATCAGCTTTGCACCGAGATGGGCGGCCAGCGCACCCAATGGTCCCATCAACTTGACGAGCCTGGACGAATTTGCCCAGTTCGCGGCGGCAGTCGTAGAGCGATATGATGGAGACGGTCTCGACGACGCGCCATGCTCGCCGAGAGTGAAGCATTGGGAACTTTACAATGAGCCGGACAATCGCTATACATGGGGAAATTATCCTGCAGAATACGCACAGATGATGGCCGCTCTCTATCCTGCGATGAAGGCCGCGGATCCGGAAGCCAGAATTCTTTTTGGCGGTGTTGCCCAGGATCGGTTCGTTGATCAAGACGGCGTCTTCGTACGCAACTGGGTGGAACAGGTGTTGGCTGCTGGAGGCGGGCCCTATTTCGACGTAATGAATATTCACAACTACGCAGGCTACTTTCCTGAACGCGCTGAGCATTTCCCGGGCACGATTGAAAAAGTTGCCGAGTTCCGTCAGATTATGCGCGACTACGGCTTTGACAAGCCGATTATGATCACAGAAACGGGCGATCATGCTACATCATCCGACGGCTGGTTGGCCCATCGTCAGTCAATCTATTTGACGCAAATCTTTACCCAGGCGCGAGTTTCGGGAGTTGAAGCGGTAACGTGGTTTACGCTCTATGATCTGGAGGGATACCCTCGTTATACAGGGCTGGTGAAATCAGACAATCCCCCCTCCTATAAGCCTGCCTTTGATGCATTCCTGGCGATGAGTGATTTTTTTGAGCATGCCAATTACGTGCGTACGCTCACCCCTGAAACGGATGGCGGTGACGGCTATATGGCGTACGAGTTCGATGACCCAGTCAATAACCGTAAGCTGATCGTCGGTTGGACCTATTGGGATGCAGAAGAGAACGTGACCACGCAGCTCACATTTGATGCGCCCGGCGCGGTTAGATTCAACATTTATGGTAGTGCAACGCCCCTAAACGACGGTAGCGACGGGACAAATGACGGGAGAATTACCGTCACTTTTGATAAGGAGCCGTTTATCCTGCAGCTGCCACGCTAGGTTAGAGATAAGCTGAAGATCTGACGAAGAAAACAGGCCAATTCTGACGGTTCATCGCCAGGATTGGCCTGTTTTGCGTCATTCGCATTTGCTTCGCTTAGCGGGTGGGATCACTAGATCCGCCAAGCCTAATCGACGACAAGAATATCTTCATCTTGCGTACTCCGAACCAGTAGAACCGACCCGATACGCGCCATCAGTTGGTTGATCTGTTCTGCGTACTCATCGTCGTGCAGGTGAGCTGGAATGCGCAAACCGAGCAGTGACAGATCGGTCTCGTGGCTCCATCGCTCCATTATATCGGCGATGGCTTCATCTCCCTCGCGTACGATGACGACCGGCTCGCCGATGACACGCACTTCTTCGAGTACAGATTCCATATGGGCAACGGTTTGTGCGTGCCCCTCCTCGTGCTCAATAATCCGCAGCAGGCGAATCTGCGCGCCGCGCCATGAGGGGTGCTGGCTGATAATATGAGCGATCAAGAGCATGAGGTCGGCGTTGCCGCCGCGCCCGCCCCACCAGACATCGATGCGCTGCTGCCGACCATAACCGCGCTCCGGGTCGTAGCGAAGAAAGAGCGTAGATTTGTCCAGCGCACGCAACCCATTCATCAACCGAATTCCTTCGATGCGCCCCTCTGGGGTGCCGCTCCAGCCCAGCAGAATCGCGTTGGGCTCAAGTCCACCTACACCATGCGCTTGTGCAACCGAGAGGACGCCGTCGTAGAAGTTGGGGACGACGTCGGCCTCGGTGAAGGCCATCATTTCGCGGTCCTGGATATAGCCGCGGATATGTTTGCGCGTGGCCGTGCGCAGATTGCGACCGGCGATCTCTTCCACATCACCGATGATCAGTTGCGAGAAAGTGACGATCCCCTTGCCTCTGCTCAACCAATCGGCCAACTGGACGAGTTGTTCGCGATTGTGGGGGCGTCCCGTGAAGACGAGGATGTTGGGGCGCCAGTTTTTCCGGTGCCACGTTTGGTTCTCGAGATTCAGCAACGCGTAGCGGGCCAGCGTAAACCAGAGACCGCTCCGCACATCCCCCCAGGTACGCGACAATGAACGCTGTTCCAGATAGAAGAAAATGCCAAAGCTAACTACAATCGCCACCACTGTCGCCCAGGGGTTGATGAGAAACATGGCCCCATAGCAGCCCAAGGCGCCCAGCAGCGAAACGCTCCAGTGGACGGCAAAGCGTGGGCGATAACTTGGGTTGCCGACCCACCGCTCGATTCCCGCCGCCAAATTGGTCATGCCATATGTATTAAGAAAGAACATGCTAATCACCGGCGCGACGAAGTTTAGATCGCCCATCCATACGACTGAGAGGGCGATGGCCGTGGTGATCAAGACCGCCACACGCGGCTCTGTCTTGCTGCCAAGTTGGCCTGCAAACGAGCGGGGCGCGACGCGATCCAGCGCCAGAGCTTGGAGAACCCGCGGCGCGGCCATGATGCTGCCCAGGGCAGAAGAGAGCGTCGCCGCCCACACGCCGATCAGGATTGCCGTCGGCCAGGCCGCGATTTCCTGCATAATCAGATTGTTGCTGATCAGCTCGGCTGGCGTGGCGTGGAGCGAGAGCCAGATGACGGTAGCAATATAGATAATGGCTGTGACTACGATGGAGAGCAACGTGCCGCGCGGAATGCTGCGACTGGGGTCCTTGAGGTCACCGGACATGCTGGCACCGACCGTAATGCCCGTGACGGCGGGGAAGAAGACGGCAAAGACTGTCCAGAAACTCTGCCCGGCTACATACTCTGGCATAAGCGTGGGTTGAATGAAATCGCCCCAGCTGCCCAGGAAAAAAGAGGCGAGGGCGATGCCCAGCGCGCCTAGCACGAGAAACTGGATGCGCAGCGCAAAATCGGCCCCAACATAGGCGGTCAGACCAAAGACAATGACGACTGCTGTAGAGATCAGACGCTCGTCAATCGGCTGGAAAGCAGGAATGGATTGTAGCGCCTCCGTAAAACCGATCACGTAAAAAGCGACTGAAATCGCTTGCGAAAGATAGAGTGGAATCCCGATCGCGCCACCGATCTCCAGCCCCAGCGACCGGGAGATCATGTAGTAGTTGCCCCCGGTGCGCACGGTCATGCTGGTGGAGATCGCGGAGAGCGAGAGGCCGGTAAGAAGCGTGATCACGTTGGAAATCAACACAATGACCAGCGCACCAATCAGGCCGGCTTGGCCCACGACCCAGCCCGTACGCAAAAAGAGGATCAGGCCCAGAATTGTCAGTACATTGGGGGTAAAAACACCGGCAAATGTCCCAAAGCGTCCCTTGGCGCTATTGGTTGCACCGGGCACGCTAGGCATGTTTGCGGCCATAGTCAGAAATCCTTTTATTCAGGTACGGTTCGTTGGGGTGCAGCCGACTGCCCGCGGACTCATGGTCCATCTAGGTATTTTTGCGTGTTGGCAATGTGTTCGTCATAGGTGCGAGCGAATACATGCGCACCGCTGCCGTCAGCCAGGGCGACAAAGAAGAGGTAGTCGTGCTGCTCCGGCGCGAGGACGGCCTGAATGCTCGCCAACCCGGGATTGGCGATCGGACCGGGCGGGAGTCCCGTGTTCAGATAGGTATTGTAGGGGCTGATTACCGAGCCATATTCTTCCAAGAAGACGGGCGTCTTCCACCACTGGCCGCTGTCCGCCTGATAGCCCAGAGCGTATTGCACCGTGGGGTCGGCGTCGAGCTTCATGCCACTGGCCAGCCGGTTGAGGTAGACGCCGGCAATGGTCGCTCGCTCGGCCGGCACAACTGCCTCGCGCTCGACGATGCTGGCCAAGGTGAGAACTTCGTGGAGCGTCAGCCTGGTGCGGCCTTCGCTCAAGGCGGCAACATAGAGCGGCAACGCTTTGGCGCCGAATACCTCTAGCTGTTGGGCCAGGATCTCCACACCGCTGGCCCCCGTCACCGGCAGGCGATAGGTGTCGGGAAAGAGATAGCCTTCCAGGCTGGCGCCGGCTGGTTTCTGCAGCAAAAAGGAGAAGCGGCTCAAGTCCAAATCGGTCAGGTCGCCGCTTTGGGCCTGAGTGAGATAGCGGTCGTCGGTCAGCACGCCGGCGGACGCAAAGGCTTCGGCCATCTGCTCCAGCCGCCAGCCTTCTGGCAACGTCACGCTGATACCGGCGGCGGCTGCATCTTGCAGCACCGAGGCAATCTCGACCACGGTCATGGATGGCGCCAGCAGGTAGCTGCCCGCTTTCAGGCGATCAGCCAGCCCGTTGATGCGCACGTAGGCCTCGAAGAGAAACGCGTCTTCGATCAGCCCGGCTTCGGCAAGCTGTTGGCCGATTGCCGCGCGCCGGCATGCCTGGCTTCACGACAAAGGGCACCGGCTGATCGCTGACGCTGATCGGGCTGTTGAGCTCATCTCGATTAGCGGCCAGGTACGCGCTCAGTGCACGTTCGCCCGTGCTGCTGGCGCAAGCGCCCAGCCAGAGTGGCAGCAGCATCAGTACCGTCAAGACGAACGGCCTGGTCGTCCGCTGCATCATCAGCAAAGAGAAGGCGTCCATCAGACCGTTAAATGCGAGGCGATTGTCCGCCGGGCAAAGTGCGGATCCTCGCGGTAGAGGCGCTGGAGCCCTGCTTCGAGGCTGGTGCGCGGGCGATAGTTGAGCAGGCGCTTGGCCTTGCTGATATCAGCGACCAGTCTGCGGATGCCGCCCGATGATTCACTGTTGTAGAGCACATTGGGTTTGGCTCCGACTACCTTGCCGATGATGGTGACCAAATCGTTGAGCGACGTCTCCTGGCCGCTGCCCACGTTGATGATTTCGCCATTGACGTTATCGGCTTCGGCTGCTGCGATAAGCGCCATAATCACGTCATCTACAAAGACGAAGTCGCGCGTCTGATGTCCATCGCCAAAGATGATCACCGAGCCGCGTCCTGCAATCTGCTGCATTACCTGGGGCACAACGGGCGGATGAACGGGCGGCAGCGACTGCCGGGGACCGAAGGCGTTGAAGATGCGCAAGGAGACAGTCTCAAAGCCACTGAGAGCGCCGATGTTGAATAGATACTGCTCTGCAGCTAGCTTGCTCACGGCGTATGGTACGCCTGGTTGCGGCACCATCACCTCGCCGACTGGTTGAACAGGCTGATCGCCGTAGACGGTGGCGCTGCCGGCAAGAATGACCCGCTGCACGGCGCCGACATCACGGCAGGCTTCAAGGAGCGCAACCGTGCCGCCCACATTGACATTGTTGTATTCACGGGGGTAGAGCACGGATGCGGGTACACTGACCCGCGCGGCCAGGTGAAAGACCCAGTCAACGTCCTGCAGCAGCGACCAAAGCTTGGGCACGTCGTTCATGTCACCCCGGGTGAAACTGATGCCAGGTTGGAGATAAGCGGGGTCTCCGCTGGTCAAGTCATCCAGCACGCGCACGGAGTGCCCTGCTGAATGCAGTCGATTGGCTAAATGGCTGCCCAGAAACCCTGCGCCGCCCGTAATAAAAACTCGCATGGTGAGAGTGGTTGCTCCTTGTTCGCTTTGCGCAAAAATTACGCAAAGTATCGACGTCTTGTAAACGTCACAACGAGCGGACGACACGGACGTGCCGACCCTCGCGCGCGCCTATTTTAGCATGACAACGTCCGATACCGAAGGTGAATGTGGAATGAAGAGCGGTGAAGAGCAGAATTATCGCGCGTGACGATCAACGCGCGAAGTCGCTGTAGTCTGTCGATTCCGAGGCGCCTGGTGCACCGGTGTCGTCGCTAAAGCGCGATCGAGCGCTGTCTTGAGAAGAATTGCGGCCATCCTCGGCCAGGAAAAGGGTGTTGTAACTACTACACGCTTCAATCAGGTGCGCAGGGGCGTAATGGCCCAGCGTCCAGAAGCGCAGTGGCTGCTCGCCTTCAATGAGGCACGCGCTGATTTCCGCTGTGCTCATACCCAGAGCTTCCAGCTTGCCTACTTCGCCCGCCAACTGCGTAAGATAAGCGATTTTTTCATGGATTTCGGGTTGGGGCGTGCGACGAATGGCGCCGCTGCTGGGAAAAAGTCGCTCCGGCCGTAAGCCGGCCAATACACGCAGGCTGCCCAGGACGTTGAATAGATTCGCTTCCGGCGTCCATGCGGTGTCGCGACCAGCCGTATAGGCGTCACCGGAGAAGAGCCAGCGCTGGGTTGGCTCGAAATAACAGGTATGGTCGGCTGAGTGGCCGGGCGTCTCCACTGCACGCAGACGGTAGGCAGATGTCGCCACCCGATTGTCGATTTCGTCCAGCAGCTGCACGGACTCAACGCTGCGGGGCATGCCCCAAGCCAAGCGGCGATAGGTCTGCAGCTTGAGCCGTGCCGGATCCTGGACCAGCGTACGTGTGCGTGCCGAGGCGTAAATCGGCACATCGGGATAGCGGGCATGAATGGCAGCCAGCGCGCCCATATTTTCTTCGTGCCCGTGGGTGAGGACGATCTGTTGCAGGGTAACCCCTGCCAAATAGCCCAGCAGTTCCGTTTCCGTGCAGCGCGGTCCGCAGTCGATGAGCAAACCATCGACGAAGTATGCGGTCGTCCAGGCGATGGGGCGGCCCAGAAATGCCCGGGCCAGCCGGATTGCAGTGATCGGACCGTGCTGTTCAGTTTGAATCATCGGATTGCCTCCGCGTGCATAACCTGCCCCGTACGTAATCGTTCCAACACTACGGTGGGAATTTTGGCTGTGCGGCCTTCTAAATCGACACAAATGTGATCGGTTTGACCCGTGGCCAGAAGATCGCCTGCTCGGTTCGTCACCTCGTAGGCAAAACTGACCTGGCGACTACGTAAGGTGGTTACGGTGGTGGTCAACTGCACCGTTTCGCCAAAGCGGCTGGCGCCGCGATAGCGTACCTCGAGTCCCGTGACCGCGAAGTGATTGCCCTGCTCGGCTACTTCAGCATAGGGCATGCCGACCGCGTCCATCCAGGCGACGCGGCCCAGTTCGAACCAGACAATATACGCTGCGTGGTGGACTATGCCCATGGCGTCGGTTTCGGCGAAGCGTACGGGAATATGAACAGTGACAGATTGGTATTCAGACATGTGTATGAACGTGCTCGTCAAATGAAAGGCGGATGAGGCGGACAAGAAGTAATTTAAGCAGATAATCCGCCCCATCCACTTTTCATTATCACATATGAATCGGGTGCCCGTCCACCGCGTGGGCCGCCTCCATGATCACCTCGCTCAGCGTCGGGTGGGCATGGACGTTGCGTGCGATCTCTCCGGCGTGATCTCCATGAACTGGGCCAGGCTCAAGCTCGGGCAACAGTTCGGTCACGTCCGGACCGACCAGATGCGCGCCCAGGATCTCGCCGTATTCGGCGTCGCTGATGATCTTCACGAAGCCGCTGCGCTCGTTGAGCGCCTGGGCCTTGCCGTTGGGCATGAAGGGGAACTTGCCGACGTTGATGGTATAGCCGGCCTCCTTGGCCTGCGCCTCGGTCATGCCCAGGCTGGCGACCTGCGGATGGCAGTAGGTGCAGCGCGGCATGAACTTGTAGCGCTCATCCGGGAATGGGCAAGCGTCTCGACGCCGGCGATGGTCTCGGCGGCGACCAGGCCCATGGCGCTGGCCACATGGGCCAACGGCATCTTGCCGGTGCAGTCGCCGATGGCATAGATGTTGGGCACATTGGTGCGCATCACCTCGTCCACCTCGATAAAACCGTGTTGGCTGGCGGCAACGCCCGCACCGGCCAGGTTCACGCCGTCGGTGTTGGGCTGGACGCCGATGGCCATCAGCACCTTGTCGGCACTCAGGATCTGCGTCCTGCCGTCGTCCAGGTTCTTGACCGTCACAGTGACGCCGGTGTCCGTCAGTTCGATCTTTTCGGTGCGTGTGCTGACCATGGTCTTGATGCTTGGCCTGGCGGAAGGCCTTGGCGACCTCGTCGGCCACGTCGACATCTTCCAACGGCAGCAACTGGTCCAGCATCTCGATGACGGTGACATCGGCGCCGTAGGTGCTGTAGATGTAGCTGAACTCCATGCCGATGGCGCCGGAGCCGACCACGATCAGCTTCTCCGGCACTTCGTCCATCACGATGGCGTCCCGATATTGGATGACCTTGTCGCCGTCGATGGCCGTGCCGGGCAGGCTGCGCGCCCGCGCGCCCACGGCAATGATGAAGTTGTCGGCGGTCACGTTGCGATCCGCCGCATCCGGCGACAAATCGACGAGGCGACGACATGCACGTGTGGGCGTCGACGAACGATCCGTCGCCTTCGATGACGTCGATCTTGTTCTTCTTCATCAGGAAGCCGACGCCCTTGGTCTGGCGGTCGACGATGTCACGGCTGCGCTTGACCGCAGCCCCGAAGTCGACCTGCAGGTTGTCGAAGCTGATGCCGTAGGTGCTTGGCGTCGTGGAAGCGTCTCCAGGACCTCGGCGTTGTGGATCAACGCCTTGGTAGGAATGCAGCCCCAGTTCAGGCAGACGCCGCCCAGATTCTCCCGCTCCACGATGGCGGTCTTCAGCCCCAACTGCGCCGCACGGATGGCGGCCACATAGCCGCCGGGACCGCTGCCGACGACGATTACGTCGTAGTCATAACTGTCATGGTCAAATACCCGCTTTCAGGGATCGTGAGAGATTGAAGATGAGAGTAAGCAGGCCGGCGCAGCTGAGCCGATTGCCGTTCTCCGCTTCTCATTGCCACTTCTCGAGCGTCTATTTCATGATGCTACAAATTTATCCGCTTCCGCACCGTCGAGGATCCGATGGTCGAAGGTAAAGCTCAGATAGCACATGGGGCGGATGACGATGGCGTCGTCGGCACTGGGTAGGAGGGACGGACTGCTGCTGATCACGACCGGTCGCTTCACGATGGCGCCGATGCCCAGGATGCCGGCCTGGGGCTGGTTGATGATGGGCGTGCCGACCAGGCTGCCGCTGGTGCCGTGGTTGGTGATGGTGAAGGTGCCGCCCTGCAACTCATCCGGTCCCAGTTTGCCGTCGCGCGCGCGACGGGCCAGGTCCTGAATCGCACGGCCCATGCCCTGCAGGTTCAACTCATCGGCATTGCGGATCACCGGGACAAGCAGCCCCTCTTTGATTGCCACCGCCATGCCGATGTGGGCGCGTTTGTTGTAAACAATGGCGTTGCCGTTGAAGCGACTGTTTGCCGCCGGTATCTCCTTCAATGCCAGCGCCGTGGCGGCCATGAAATAGGCCATGTAGGTGAGCGCAATGCCCTGCTCGGCAAAGGAGCGTCGATTGGCCGCACGGTGGCGCACAATGGCGCTCACATCGACTTCCACGATCGTAGTCACGTGGGGGCTCGTGCGCTTGCTCAGCGTCATGTGGTCGGCGATCATGCGACGCATGTTGCTGAGTGGCCGGCTGACCGTATCCGCGCCGGACACTACCATCGGGTCAGCCTGCTCCGCAACCTGGTGGCCTTGCGCTAGATAGGCCGCCAGGTCGCGTTTGGTAATGCGTCCGTTGAGCCCGCTGCCCGGGACCATGCTCAGGTCCAAATCATGTTCGGCCGCCATGCGCGCAACGACGGGGCTGATAAACGCGCGTCCCCCCGCCATTTGTGCTGCGGTGTCGGCACGGGACGCTGGTTCGAAAGCCTTCTCCGTTCTCGCTGGCGCAACTGGGGTGTCCGCGGCCGCTCCAGCGTGCGGTTCGTCCGGCAACGCTTCGCCCGGACTGCCGATATAGGCGAGTACTGCACCGGCCTTCACCGTTTCGCCCGCCTGGTTCAGAATGGCGAGCAGCGTGCCGGATGCAGGCGCGGGCACTTCCGTGTCGATCTTGTCAGTTGAGATTTCCAGCAGCGGATCGAGCTTGTCGACGGTATCGCCTGGCTCCTTGAGCCAGCGCGAAATGGTGCCTTCGACGACGCTCTCGCCAAGCTGAGGCATCTTCACGGGTGTCGCCATCTTGTTCCTCAAGAACAGGACGATCAATCGTTACAAAGGGAGCCGCCGGCGGATCGTGACGGGAACAGGTCAAATCGTGCGTATCAGCTGGGATCGTTCGACAAGGCAGTACGCTCGGCCAGGGCCGGCTCAGTCATTTCACCGGTCATATAAAGGTACTGCTTTCCGGGCACGGTTGTAAAGCCGGCGTGGTTGCCCTGTGCGTCCAGGGCGACGATATTCATGTATTGCCCTTCGCGTGCGTCCAAAATCAGCAGGTCGCGCAGGGTTTCGGCTCCAGCCTCTTGCAAAGTCATGCCGCTCTTCAGATAGAGGATCAGGCTGCGGGCCGTGCTAGCACGGATTGCCAGTTCCCCCATGCCCGTGCAGGCGGCCGCGCCATAGCGATTATCGCAGTAATTGCCGGCCCCAATCAGTGGGCTGTCGCCCACACGGCCTGGATACTTCCAGCCGATGCCGCTGGTACTCACTGCGGAAGCGATATCGCCCCGACTGTCCCGGGCCAGGAAATTGACGGTGCCGAGCGTATCGATGCGATCACCCTGGGCTGCGCGGTCCTGTAAGTTGAGGGGCGCCGTCATCTGCATGGCAACGTGGCGCAGGCCATCTCTTGAACTCGGCTCTACGTTGCGTTCCTCAAAACGCGCCGCCCAACGCCGCACGGCCTCATCCGTCCGCTGGTTGGCGCTGGGAAAGCCCAACTCGGCCGCAAATCGCTCGGCCCCGCGTCCAACCAGCAGCACGTGGGGCGTCTGCTCCATCACGCGTCGTGCCAGGGTAATGGGATTCCCGTACCCGTGAATTGCTGCGACCGCACCGGCCTGAAGCGTGCGACCATCCATGATGCTGGCGTCGAGTTCAACCTCTCCCAATACGTTGGGCAGACCACCATAGCCGACGCTGTGGTCGGTGGGATCATCTTCAACAATGCGGCAGGCCAACTCGATGGCATCCAATGCGCTGCCGCCATTGATCAGCAATTCCATGGCGGCTTTGGCGCCCCGGCGACCATTCTCACTGGAGACGATCACGGGCAAGGCGGGGTTGGTGGTCACAAGAGTCTCGTTTCAATACTTATTGGTCGAAATAGGCTTCAACAGTCGTGCGGACATGTTCACGCAGCGGCTCCCAGTCAACTTCCGGCAGCTTGTTGACGGTGACGAAATCCCGCACCATAAAGACGTTGTAGATGCCGCCCAGGGCGAACAATCGGGCTGCCAGCGGATGCGCGGCCGCAGCTTCTGCGCTGGGAAAGCTCAAGGGGGATGCAAATTGCGGACTGGGCAATATGTACTTCAACGCGTTGGGATTGGGCGTTGACTGTATGAGAATGTCCATGAAATGCAGTATAGCAGTTCAGGTTTGGCGTTTCAAGATAGGGGGCGGGCCCGCGGCAATTTCAATTTGAATGGGCAGGACCGCCGTTTGAGTGATCAGCCTGATTCGGCAGTCGACTTATCTTCCATCACTTGACAGAGGGCCACCCACTCTGCAATCGAAAGGGTTTGGGCGCGCCGGCTGGCATCGATCCCGGACGCGGCCAGGGCCGTGTCGATCTCCTCTTTCGGCTTGTGGAGACCTGCGCTGAGGCTGTTGCGCAACTGCTTGCGCTTCTGGCCAAAGCCGGCCCGAACAAGGGCGAAGAATTTCTGCGTGTCGATCTGGACGCCCGCAAGGGCCGGATGAGGACGCACCGCCAGCTGTAGCACGGCGCTGTCCACCTTGGGCATGGGATAAAACGCACTGGCCGGCACGCGAAACGCAATGCTCGGTTCAGCATAGAATTGCACGGCCACGCTCAGGATCGACATGTTCCCTGGCTCCGCGCAGATGCGCTCAGCCACCTCCGCCTGCACCATCACGACCGCTCGGTTGGGCTGCGGCGTCGCTTCCAGCACGTGGCGCACCACCGCGCTGGTGATGTAGTAGGGCAGGTTGGCGACGAGCGTGTAGGATTGGGGATTGGGGAGTTCGGATTGCGGATTGTTCGTGGAGCCGCCGTCGTGCGCATAATCCGCATTCCTCAATCCGCATTCCCCAATCAGCTCACCCGGCGCAAGCTCCAATATGTCGCCGTGCACGATGTGGACGTTATCGCTGAGGGCGAATTCGGCGCGGAGGAGGGGGACGAGGCGGTCGTCCAGTTCGACTGCGACGACGCAATCGGCCTGTGCGGCCAGACGCGCGGTCAGCGTGCCCAGGCCTGGACCGACTTCGAGTACGGTGTCCCCAGCGCTCAGGTCTGCCACGGCGACAATGCGGTCCAGATAGGCCTCCTCGACCAGAAAATTCTGGCCCAGGGATTTTTTGGGGTCGATGCCGGCACGACGCAGCAGCTCAAAGACGGAGAGTTGACTCATGAAATGCGTGCGCGCCTAGTCGTCGTCCAGCTTGAGGACGGACATGAACGCTTCTTGGGGAATCTCGACCGAGCCGACCATCTTCATGCGCTTCTTGCCGGCCTTCTGTTTTTCCAGCAGCTTGCGCTTGCGTGTGACGTCGCCGCCGTAGCACTTGGAGAGCACGTCTTTGCGCATGGCCTTGACGTTGGCCCGGCTGATGATCTTGTTGCCCACCGCGGCCTGAATCGGCACCTCGAACATCTGGCGCGGGATGATCTCCTTCATCTTGGAGACCAGCCGCTGGCCCTTGTAGAAGGCATCGTCCCGGTGGACGATGACGCTCAGCGCGTCGACTGGCTGCTGGTTGACCAGGATATCGAGCTTGACCATGTCGGATGCGCGGTAGTCGTCCAGCGTGTAGTCCATGCTGGCGTAGCCCGCGGTGCGCGCCTTGAGGTCGTTGTAGAAGTCGACAATGATCTCGGAAAGGGGAATCGATGCAGGAGATCTCGACGCGCTTGGTGTCGAGCCAGTTCTGATTGCGCAGTTCACCCCGGCGCTTGGTGACCAGATCCATGATCGCGCCGATGTAGTCCGACGGCGTAAAGATGTGCAGGTCGCACCACGGCTCCTCGATCTTCGTCGATCTGGGTCGGCTCGGGCAGTTCGGCCGGGCTGTCGATCGTCATCACCGTGCCGTCGGTCTTGGTGACGCGATATTCCACCGACGGGCGCCGTGAAGATGACGTCCAGATCGTACTCGCGCTCCAGCCGCTCCTGGATGATCTCCATGTGAAAGAGGCCGAGAAAGCCCAGGCGGAAGCCAAAGCCCAAAGCCTGGCTCGTCTCCGGTTCATAGACCAGCGCCGCGTCGTTGAGCTGCAGCTTCTCCAGCGCATCGCGCAGATCGGTATAGTCGTCAGGGCTGGATGGATAGAGGCCGGCGAAGACCATGGGCTTCATGGGCTGATAGCCGGGCAGGAGTTCCGTGGCCGGCTTGGCCGCCAGGGTGATCGTGTCGCCCACGTCCAGGTCCTGCAGCGTCTTGAGCCCGGTGGCGATGTAGCCTACCTCGCCGGCGTGCAGCTGATTCGTGGGCAGCATGGCCGGCGTCAGCACGCCGATCTCCAGCGGCTCCATGGATCTTGCCGGTGACCATGCGATTTGAGCGTGGGCGTGCCGTTGATGGTGCCGTCAACAACGCGCACGTACGCGATCACGCCCTTGTAGGGATCGTAGTGGCAGTCGAAGACCAAGGCTCGAAGCGGCGCATTGACATCGCCTTCGGGCGGCGGCACCTGCTCAACGACCTGGGCCAGCACCTCGTGCTACGTTGAGGCCGTCCTTGGCGCTGATGCGCGGGATATCCTCGGCCGGCATGCCCAGCAGATTCTCAATCTCCTGGGCGACATCGTCCGGGATGGCCGCGGGCAGGTCGATCTTGTTGATCACCGGCACGATGGTCAGATCCTGTTCCAGCGCGGCGAAGAGATGGGCCATGGTCTGGGCCTGGATGCCCTGGGAGGCATCAACCACCAGGATGGCGCCTTCACACGCCTGCAGCGCACGGTGAACCTCGTAGCTGAAGTCCACATGGCCGGGCGTGTCGATCAGGTTGATCTCGTACTCCTGGCCCTCGTGCGTGATAGATCATGCGCACGGCGCTGGCCTTGATCGTCACGCCCTTCTCGCGCTCCAGGTCCATGGAGTCGAGCAGTTGCTCCTTCATCTCGCGCTGCGGTCACCGTCTCCGTCATCTGCATGAGGCGGTCGGCCAGGGTGCTCTTGCCGTGGTCAATATGGGCGATAATCGAGATATTGCGAATGTGATCGAGATTCATTTGATTTCCAAAGTCGATAGACCGCGGCGTTAGCGGACCCAGCGGATTCAAACGGATTTTTCGCCACCTGCAATGCATGCAGTGGTGTAGCGCATCCGTGATCGGCCGAGCTTCTTCAACAATAGCACAGAGTGGTGTGCTGGTCGGTATTGTACCTTATGAATTCGACGGGTTGCTAAAAGTTGACCGCGGATCGCGCGGATGCAGCAGATCGACCGGAATTTTCATCCAGATCCGTCGTCAGCCTGTCGGGCAGCCGCGCCGATTCCATCACCGGCACAGTCTATGATCGCTGCTTTGGATAAAGTGTCGACTTGCTGTCGCCAGGCCACAGGGAAAATTGGTTGCGGGTTTAGATCATGCCCGCATGGCAACAGATCGAAGCCATCAGAAGGCAACCAGTTCGCAGGTTGCGCCATCAGCGTGACAGTTCCGTACCCTGTTGACATTTCGGAAACCAGCGACTTTGCGCCTGCCACGTCCCCGGCACGGGCGGCAGAAATTACGGTTAGCAGACTGGTCGCCGCCCGTGCCGGGGACGTTACGACCAACTATCAACGGGATTTCGCGGTTTAGGTCACACCCGCATGGCAATAGATCGAAGTCACCGGAAAGCAACCAGATCATGAAGCGCCGGCAAACGACGTTTGAGTGGGAAATGTCCGACGAAGTACCGGAGACGCTCTTGCTTGACGCCGCCCCGCCACTTCCAGCAGCCGCGCAGCCGGATGCCGGCGACACCGGACGCGTGGCCGTGGCCGCGGTCACGCGGCAATAGTTGGCGTTGAGCGTGTCGCCCAGCGCGAGGAGCGCAGCGATGCGGCGGGCGTTGTGGGTGAAGGTCTCGATTTCATCGACTTTGAGCGGGCGCGCCAACAACTTTGCTTCAAGCTGTGGCTAGGAACGGACGTGGGCAGGCGCTTTGCGTGGATCGGGAAAGTCGAACTGGCGCTGATGATGGCGGCTTGCTTGGCGAAGGCTGCGGCGCTTGGTCAACTACTCGGCGTCGCGGAAACGCGCTTCAAAGCGATCAATGCGCTGCTGGATTTCACTGACGATGCTCTTGAGTTCCGCCATGTCGGTGGCGTCTAGGTGTTGCGATAGCTCTTCAAGCAGCGGCTCGACTTCCGGCCTGTATGCTTGCAGCAGGGCAGCGACATCGCCTTCATAGATGTTCACGTGACCGAAGTCGGCTTGGCGATAGAGCGACGGCAAAGCGTAGAGTTTGAGCAACAACAACCCTTCCACAGTTGCCGTGGCAATCTTGCTTTCCAAAAAATCATGCATCGTCGCATAACGCGCTTGCACTGTTTCGAAGAGACGGTTTTCAGTGAGCAGAAAATCGACCTGAAGACCGTGAAAGGTTCCGCGGCGAAGAAAGCATCTTGCTCCTGAATCTCGATCTCCGGTATAGTCTGCAACGCATTGGTCGCCACAATTAGATCGATATCCTCCGTATTGCGACCATCGACGTAGCGCAGCATGGCAATGCCGCCGACCAACACGTAATCGACTGAGCGTTCCGCCAATAGATCGAAAAGCGTCTGGACCGTCTGGAGCAGTGAGTCAAGATCCATGGTGGTATGCTTTAGTTTTCGAAAATTGAAGATGGCTGCGTTACG
Organism: uncultured Chloroflexia bacterium; assembly: GCA_963749845.1. Lineage (GTDB taxonomy): Bacteria > Chloroflexota > Anaerolineae > Caldilineales > Caldilineaceae > JAGRCP01. The sequence goes on from CAVVOJ010000001.1 coordinate 1,622,570, forward strand.
AACGACGGCGCCAATGGAAACGGGTTTTGTGACGTAGGCTTCTTGTGGCTCAAGCATGGCTTGATCATCCTCGGCAGAACCCAATGCATCTTTGTTTACCGAGCCTGGGATCTTTTGTTCTCCTTTTTCCACAGAATACCCACTCCATTCTGGCCACCCAGCTACTGCGAAGACGCTGCGTGGCGTATTGTGCAGGAAAACGATCGATTGTGCAATGCACAGCGCAAAATCCAGGTGCTTCCTCAATAGCCCAGTCGCTTATCCACCACGTTGCGCATGGGGGCGCCGCGCTGATAGCGTTCCAGGTTGTCGAGGAAGATCGCCAGGGCGCGGTTGTCATACTCGGGCGTTAGGCCTGAGTAGTGGGGCGTAATGAGCACGTTGGCCATGGACCAGAGGGGAGAAGCGGGCGGCAGTGGCTCGCTTTCGAAGACGTCTAATCCGGCCCAGGCAATCGCTCCGCCCTGCAAAGCTTCTATGAGCGCGGCTTCATCGGTGGTGCCGCCGCGGCCGATCGAGATGTAGCCGGCGTGGGCGGACATGGCCGCGAAGGCCCGGGCGTCGAAGAGGTGCTGCGTCGCCGCGGTAAGCGGCAGCGCGTTGACCACCATATCCGCCTCCGGCAGGGTCGCGATCAGCTCCTCCGGCCCGATCAGCCGGTCGACGTCGGGTACGGGCTCGCCGGTGTTGCGGCGCATGCCGATGACGTGCATGTCGAAGGCCTGGGCTAGTCGCGCGGTGCGGGCGCCAATCGCGCCCATGCCGGCGATGAGCAGCGTCTGTTCGTGTAGCTCAAAAAGATCATGCTTGTCAAAGTCGGCCAGATATTTCTGATCCGCCGCGATGGACGTGCCGTGGGCCTTCTGCCAGCGGTTGCCGATCCAGACCCGCTCGTCCTGCGCGCGGACCGCGTCCGGCAGGCGGCGGGCAAAGGCGAGCAGCAGCGCAAAGATGTGCTCGCTGATGGGTACGGCATGTACGCCCGACGCGTTGGTGAGGATGAAGTCAAGTTCCTGCACGTCAGGATGCGCAAGCAGCCAGTCCGCGCCCGCACCCCACTGCTGCAGCCAGCGCAGGGCCGGCGCCTGGGGAATCAATTTTTGCGGGAAGCGACCAGCCGCGACCTCAATCTCAGGCAGCAGCGCGTTGATCTCTTCCGGCGCTACCGTCTGGACAACTTGAAAGCCGAGGGCGGCGTCCTCAATCTGTGCCATCTGTGCTGGCGTGAAGTAATCGTCGGCAAAAGCGAGTAGGAGAATTTTAGACATGATACCTGACATGATGGAGGTGCGGTGAAGTGTGCTAGCGGGCGAGATTTATTGCAGCTTGTCCGCAAACCAGGCAATCGTTGGCTCCATGCCCGCTATCAGAGGCACCTGGGGCGTCCAGCCCAGGATAGCCTTGGCCTTGGTAATGTCGGGTTGGCGCTGCTTGGGATCGTCGACGGGCAGCGGCTCAAAGCGGATGCCGCTGGGATTGCCGGTGATCTCATTGATGGTCTGGGCGAAGTCGAGGATCGTCATCTCGGACGGATTGCCGATGTTGCACGGGTCGCTCTCATCGCTGAGCAGGAGGCGATAGATGCCGTCGACCAGATCGCTGACGTAGCAGAAGCTGCGCGTCTGGTTGCCTTCGCCGTAGACGGTCAGCGGTTCGCCCTGGAGCGCCTGACGGATGAAGTTGGGCACTACGCGGCCGTCGTTGATGCGCATGCGCGGTCCATAGGTGTTGAAGATGCGCACGATGCGGGTGTCGACGCCGTGGCTGCGGTGATAGGCCATGGTGATGGCTTCGGCGAAGCGCTTGGCCTCGTCATAGACGCCGCGCGGGCCAATCGGGTTGACGTGTCCCCAATAGCTCTCCGGCTGGGGATGAACCTCCGGGTCGCCGTAGACCTCGCTCGTGCTGGCCAGGAGCAACCGCGCGCTCTTGGCCAGCGCCAGGCCGAGCGCGTTGTGCGTGCCCAGGCTGCCGACCTTCAGCGTCTGAATCGGCAGTTCAAGGTAGTCGACCGGGCTGGCCGGGCTGGCAAAGTGCAGAATCGCGTCCAGTTCGCCCTTGATATAGATGTAGTTGGTCACATCGTGTTCGATAAACATGAAATGAGGATTGCCGGCCAGGTGGGCGATGTTGTCGGTGGTGCCGGTGATGAGATTGTCCATCGCAATCACTTCGTGGCCTTCGCTTAGAAGCCGGTCGCAGAGGTGGCTGCCCAGAAAGCCTGCGCCGCCGGTCACCAGAACACGCATAGAAGGGATTCCTTTCGAATGCTAATTTTCGGGTATGATGGATTCGGTGCTGTCAGTGAACAGTATGAGTGAACAGTTTATTCGTGAAGCCCAAGCCAACCACGGTCGATTTTCATGTATCCGACGATACCGTTTGGACCCTTTTCATTGCCTACCGGCCCGATCTTCGCCCTCTTTGCCATGTGGGTGGGGCTGGAAATCGCCAGCCGCTTTGCGCGCCGGTTAGATCTGGACCCGGACGCGGTTTGGAACGCCGGCCTGGTTGCACTGCTTGCGGGGTTGATTGTAGCCCGACTCTGGAATGTGGTCCAGTTCTGGTACATTTACGCCGATCAGCCACGCCTGATCTTTAGCCTGCGGCCCAGCGGCTTCGCCCTGCTCCCCGGCGTGATCGGCGGCGTCATCGCCTGCTATGGCTATCTCTACTGGCGTGCGCTGGACCCGCTCCGCATCGCCGCGGCCTTTGCGGTTGGCGGATTGGCCGCCGCGGCCGTGCTCAACGTGAGCGCCTACCTCACCGGCGCCACCTTGGGTATGCCGGGCGAAGGTCCGCTCACGCTCGCCTATTTTGGCCAGCCCCGCTACCCCGTCGCGCTCTGGCGCGCTGCGGGCCTGACCCTTGCTCTCCTATTGGTCCTCTACTATGCCGATGTGGTCCACCCCGCCCGCACCATTTGGATGGCGCTGCTGGGCTTCTCGCTGGTGCACCTGGTCTGCGACGCGTTCCTGGCCGAGCCGGCGCTCATCGGCCCTTTTCGCGCCGGCCAGCTGCTCGGCCTGATCGGCGCGCTGGTGAGCGCTGCAATGCTCGCGCGGCCGCCAAAACCGCCCGTAGTCGAAGCATCGTAGAAAGTACAGCGGATGGGGAAGGGAACGGATACTGCTTTGCGCTGCATCCGCTGATTTCATCATCCGTTGTTCTTTTCGACGGCGTCTAGCGGCTCTTCCACCATCAGCAGCATGCCTTCTTGAATGGTGACGCTGGCCGGACGGTCCTCCACTTCATTGCTGACTCCTTTGGTGCTGCCGAAGCGCAGCGTAGCATCTTCCAGCGGATAGCGCAGGCCCGTATAGGTGATGCCGGTCACAGCGGGGCTGAAGGGGATAACGCTCACCATGCTGCCGGGCGGCAGATCGATGACGATCCTGTCCGGGCCGATCAGGACTTGGGCAAGCTGACCGCCTTCGGCGATGCGCACCGGCACCGGCCAGCGACGCTGGGCCACGATGTGCAAATTGGCCAGCGTCTGGTCGAGCCGTCCGCCCAACGCGCCCAGGAGGATGATCTCGTCGGCGCCGTCGTGCAGCGCTCGTTCCAGTGCCAACTCGAGATCGGTCTGATCCTTGTGCGGTGGGTGACGTTCGATCTCTGCACCGGCGTCCACGAAGCGCGCCAACAGTTCCGGATCCGCGCTGTCGAGATCGCCGACAATGACGTCGGGCGTTAATCCCAGCGCGGCGCAGTGGCGCGTGCCGCCGTCGGCGCAGATGCGATAGTCATCCGGCTGCAGCCAGCGCGCCAGCATCGCATAGTCTTCGACCAGTCCATTGACAAAGATCACCGTTCTCATGTCACCGTCCTAGAGCAGCGCACGCCACACAAAGAGGCCCACCATCACCAGCGACAGCACGATCTCCAGGATCGATGAAAGCATGAAGCTGGCAATGTAGGCTCTGGCCGCACGCAGCGCGGTCATCATGTCCCGCTTTGCATAGTATTCGACCAGCCAGGTGCCGACCACCGATCCCAGGAAGGCGCCGACCAGCGTGCCCAGGACGGGAATCGTGCCGCTGAGAAAGATGCCGCCGGCCATACCGCCGGCGATGGCGCCGGCGAAGGACTTCCAGCTTGCGCCCGTGCGCCGGCTGAAGGTATAGCTGAGGATCAGGTCCATGCCCCATGCCAGCAGTGCCAGCATGCCCATCCCTGCCAGCAAGACGGGACCGATCTCCTGAAAATCGTTGCCCCAAGCCCAGGCGAGTGCGCCCAGCCAAATCAGAAACGGTCCCGGAATGATCGGCACGACCGCACCCGCCAAGCCCAAAACGATGAGCCCGTAGCCCAGAAAATACCACAAATTGGCGTCCATCACTGTCCGCACCGCCCATTGACAATGGGCAATTGACAATCGTCAATCGTCAATTTTCTTCCCTTCCCCTAATCGAGTTCAACATACGCTACTCCCGCTTCGCTCTCTACGTCCACGGGCAGGATTGTGTCGCGGGCGAAGAGCGGCGGCACCTGGAGGTCGAGCCGGGCGTAGAGTTCCGGCGGCACGCTGATGTCGGCCAAGATAGAGGGCGCCGCCGGCGTCGTGGGCGGCCGGCGTCAGCAGGCCTGTCTTGGGCAAGGCCAGCGTCATGGTTGCAGCGGCGCGCACGTGGGGCGTGAAGATGCGCCCGCCGGCGGTGTCGATGCCGCTGGGTGCATCAAGACTGAGGATCGGCGCCAGGCTGCTGTTGGCCAACTGGATCAGGTCACGGGCGCGACCGCGCGGATCCCCCCGCAGGCCATAGCCGATGATCGCGTCAATGACCAGATCGCAGGGCGGCAGCTCCCAGCCCTCGTCGGCCCAGGCCAGGGGCGCGCCCATCTGTTGTAGAATCGCAAGCTGGTGGCGGGGAACGCCCTTGTATTCTTCGGGCGGATAGGAGCAGAGCACCTGTACCCAGGCGCCCCAGTTGAGCAAGTGGCGCGTCGCCGCCAGGCCGCCGCCGCCGTTGTTACCCCGGCCGGCCAACACGACAATCGGTCGATCCTCGATGTCTTCATCAAGCATGCGTTTGGCCAACAGCGCCAGATTGCGGCCGGCGTTCTCCATCATCTGGATCAGCTCGATGCCGTACTCTTCGATCATCAAACGATCGACTTCCTGCATCTGCTCGGTTGTTAGCGCGGGGATTGCTGTACGCGTCATCGCTACTCTCCAATCGGCGGTTTAGGTCAGAGGTCGGCGCCTTCAAGCGCGGTAGGCGCGGCGGTTGTGTCGAGGGTAACCGTGCGCCCGAACGCTTCCTCGAAGAGTTCGACGGCATAGCGCTCAGCCTGCCAGATCTCCACAGCAGGATAGTAGTCGGCGATAAGCGTCAGACGCATGCTCTCATCGGTCCAGGTAACGATAACATCGTCCACGGCCCCGTTGCGGCTGCGCTCCAGGTATTCGGCCAGGCGCAGCATGGCTGAGCTTTGCACCAAGCGTTCGTCGTCCCCCTCCTCCATAATCGAGGCGAACTCGCCCACGCTGGGCGAGCCCTTCCGGTGATAGCGGACGAGCAGCGCGATGAGGGCAATCTCGCGTGGCGAGAAGCCGGGCAAGCCATTGTTGACGATTAGCATCTGTGAGTGATAGTGGTGATCGTTGTAGTTGATGATCGTGCCCGTGTCGTGCAGCAGCGCCGCTGCGTCGAGCAGCTCCCGCTCGTTTGGGCCATAGCCGTGGATCGGCTGCAGCTGATCAAAGAGGCGCCGCGTCAGCAAGCGGACATGATTGGCGTGCGTTTTTTGATAGCGATAGATGTGGGCCAGGTTGAGCACGCCGAAGCCACGCACGTCGGGTACCACCGGATAGTCGAGATGGCGCCAGAACTGTTCGAAAAAGAGCCCCTCGCGCAGGCCGTTGGTCGAGATGGTCAGTTCCTCGACGCCGACTCGTGCCATGACGGCGGTCGTCACCATTGCGCCAGGCAGGATAATGTCGGCCCGGTCACTGCGAATGCCCGTAAGCTTGAGTCGTTTGGACAGGGGCAGGCTGCGCAGTTCATCGATGGTCTCGGCGACGGCATTGCGCGAGAGCTGAAAACCATGCAGCGTATTGAGGGGGTATGCGGTCCGGGCGGCTTCGCGTTTGGCCAGGTTGCGGATGGTTCCGCCCAGGCCGACGAGCCCGCCCTGACCGGGTGCCAGCCAGTCGAACGCATCCAGTTGGGCGTCAATCTCATCCTGGATCGCCTTGAACTCACGGTTCGAGATGGGGTCGGACGTGACAAAGCGCTCGGTGAGGGCGAGGGCGCCGAGGGGGGCAGACTGGCCATGACGGTAGCGCTGGTCTTCCACGCGGCTCACTTGTGCACTGCCGCCACCGATGTCAAGGACATACCCCGTGCGTAGATCGACGTCGTTGAGCGCGCCAATGGTCCCATAGTAGGCCTCACGTTCGCCGTCAAGGATGCGCAGTGTCATGCCCAGTTCGCGCTCTATCTGCTCCAAGAAGGCCGGACCATTGACCGCATCGCGTACCGCACTGGTTGCCGTGGCGATGATCACGTCTACTTCGAGGGCGCGGCAGAAGCGTTGGAAGACATGCAGCGCAGAGCGGGCGCGTTGCATGGCCGCATCGCTTAGCCCCGCATCGCTCATGCACTGACGCAGGCGCACGACTTCGCGTACCTCATCCTCCAGGCGATAGGCGTAGCCTTGGACGGCCAACATGATCACCAGTCGCGCGGTGTTGGACCCCAGGTCGATGATGCCATAACGGACTTCTTGCCCGGTCATGATGGTGGTTCCCCGTGGGTTGGATTGGTCAGCGCAGGAAGGCGTGGACAAAAAAGGGGACGGCGACAGCGCCGTCCCCTCTATGTCAGTGTAGCCCCAGCCTATTGGTTGAGCAAATCGTCAAATGCTGCGGCTAGTTGCGTATAGGGCAGCGCGCCCTGAATCAGCCGTCCATTGAGATCAAACGATGGGCGCAGCCGAATGCCGGTCTGCTGACGCGCCTGATCGAGCTGCTCGATTTTGTCCGCAATGGCTGGATCGGCCAGACAACCCGCCAGTGCATCGCCATTCAGGCCAAGCTCTGTTGCCCAGGAGATCATCAACTCCGGCCCAGCGCGCCAAATCTGATCCTGACGCTCAAAGAGCAGATCGTGCATGGTCCAAAACGCGGCCGGATCTTGCTGCGCCGCGCATTCGGCCGTCCGGTGGGCCAAACGCGAGGGCTCGCCATGATCGAGCATCGGGTGAAAGGCCAGACTGACGCGGCCGTCGGCGACATAGTCCCGCCGGATTTCTGGTTCAACTTGCAGCACGTGCAAGCGACAGGCCCCTCACATGAAGTCCGAATAGTCAACCAGCCGAATCGGCGCGGCCGGATTCCCGAGGATGACATAGTCTCCTTCCAGCGTGGCGACGGTGCTCCAGTCGGCGGGCGCCGTCGTTGCGGTCGGTTCGGCCGGTGCTATCGCTTCGCTCGTCGCCGTAGGGGCCAATGCGGCCAGCGCCGATGTAGCCTCTGCGGCAGATTCGACTACGGTCGGAGCGCTTGCCGCGGGCTCTTCGACCGTGACTGCTACCTCCCCTGTGGCTGCTTCCGGCGGTGCGTCCGCAACGCAGCCGGTGAGAGCGACCGCCAGGCCGGCCCACAGCATCAACATAACGAATTGTTTCATCTTCCGGCACTCCCGCTCAAATCACACCAGCTATCGGAAGCAAAGCCGCTCCCCACATGGACGTCAGCTTAGCTGCCGTCGTCGCTGCCCAAATCAGCCACAATTTGGGTTAGCAGCTCCGTGAAGGACTCCTCGGGCAGCGCGCCGTTGATGGGACGCATGAGCAGCGCCAGCGGGCCTTCATCCTGCTCGCGGTAGAGGAAGACGAAGGTCGGTGTGCCGCTGACCAGATATTGCGGATTCCCCTGCTCGTCGGCCACCGTTACCTGACCGTCGGCAAAGTCACTGCTTACCCGCTCCATCATGACCGGATCTTCCAGACACGCTGTAAAGGCTTCCATGTCCAGATCAAGCTCACTGGCCAACTCCGTCAGGGCTGCATTAGGATCATTGTTTGACCAAGCCTCTGTGCCAGCGAAGATAATCTCGTGCATCTCCCAGAATAGACCCTGCTCGGCTGCGCATTCGGCGGCAACGCCGGCCGCAGGCGCTTGGGGATGGATGTTCAACGGGAAGTGCTTGTAGATCCAGAGCACGTCGTCCGTATCCACGAACTGTTCGTCGAGCACGGGTTGGGTGTCCTGGCTGTGGCGACGACAGAAGGGGCACTGGAAGTCAGAGAACTCGACGACCACGACGTTGGCATCAGGATTGCCCTTGTATTGATCGCCGGCCATGGTGTAGCCGGGCCGGTCGGGATCCGGCGTGATGCCTTCGACCGTGGCCCATTCCGGATAGCCGGCGTCGGCTGCTGCGGCTTGGGGATCAACCGGCGTCTCGCCCGCGGCGATGGCGTCGATATAGGCGGCGAACTGGTCAAAGGGCTGTGCGCCAATCAGTTGGGCGCCGGCATCGTTGGTCGTATTCGCCAGCAGGAAGCTGGGCGTGCCCGAGAAGCCATGGGTCCGGGCATCCGCCACGCCTTGATCGACAAGGGCCTGCTTCTCGCCACTGGCCACGCACGCGGCGATTGCGTCGCTATCTAGTCCTAGGTCGGTGGCCAAGTCGGTGAAGAAGAGGGCCGGATCTGCGCTGTTGGCCCATTCATCCTGGGTGCGGAAGATCTCTTCGTGCAGCTCCCAGTAGGCAACGGCTCCCTGATCGGCCGCACAAAGGGCTGCCTGATGGGCCACTGGCGCATTGGGGTGAAGTTCAACCAGCGGGAAGTCACGGAAGACCACCCGTACGATGCCCTCGCGCACGTACGACTCATCGATCGCCGGCGAAGTCTGAATCGCGTGGCGGGCGCAGAACGGGCATTCGAAGTCGCTGTACTCGTAGATCACTACGGGCGCGTCGGGACTGCCGCGGAAAGGGTAGCCTTCGGCAGTGAAGCCGACGTCAAAGCCTTTGAATTGCTCGTCGGCGACCGTCAACTCGCCCATGGGCGCGATGACTCAGATGAGGTCTCTTCTGAAGCGCTTTCTTCGGTCGGGGCTGCGGTAGCCTCAGCGTCAACGGCTTCGTCCCCCGCTTCTTCGGCGGGCGTTTCGGTGGCAGATTCTGGCGCAGCGTCTGCCGGGGCAATGTCGGCGGGCAAGGCCGGCACGCCGGTACAGGCCGCCAACATGAGCAGCACCGCCAGGGCGACGAGCGCAAACGCCCCGCGGAAAGGTCGACGGCTGGATGGACTCTTCATGGAATTCTCCTAACTTGGCTAGAGACAATGCCGCGCTGCTTGCTGTGCCTGCGCGGCAGATCAGGGATGGCAAAGAAAAAGAGTCACGCAACTGTGACTCTGAAAAGCTGAGTAATGTTTCGGCTTCCGTCGGCAGCAGCTTATGCGGCGTAGTCTAGCCGATTGCAGCGTGCCGCGGTGTGATGGCGCTCACCCTTACTGGCCAGGTAACATTGAGCGCGCCAGCGGGTCAGAGCTGAAAATTGCGCCCGTTGTCGCGCACAATCTTCTGTTGATAGTTGGTCACATAGGACATCAGCTTCTTTTGAAGCTTCTGCCAGCCACTGCTTTCCAGGATGTCGGTAAGCTTCTCGTGACTCTCCACGGCGCCGATGGTCAGCATTTGCGGACCCTCACCGTACATGGTATACAACACTTCACTGGGTTCGATGCCCAACTGCATCAGTTTGGGCGCAAATTCCCGCACCACAAACTCCGAGAACTCCTGTTCCCGACCCATTTTGATGTCCCATTGCATGAGCAATTTAACCATAGCGCCGCCAGACTCATCCATATGCTGAAAATACGGCGGCGCACATCCGGGGACGAACCATGGCACTACCGCGTTATTGACCGTTGCCCGGTTCGAGTCACGATACCAGAAGCACTATGAAAAAGCAACTTTGGAGCCACTTTTTGGCCGTTCCGAATGCGGCCCGGCGTCCTGTGCTCTCCGCTCGACTCTCCCATGGATTCTATGGCGTCGCGAATCTGCGTCGTCCCGTCGCTTTATGGCTTGCCTGGTTGTTGGTACTGCTCACGCTGCTTGCGACCCCGACCCAAGCAGCCGTGCCGGAACGCCGTCAGGCGATCGACAATCGTGCGTTTTTTGCTCTGCAACCGATCGAAAACCAGGCCGCAGAACTGCAAACTCACACCGCGGATGTAAGCGTGACGGTGCGTGACGGGCTGCTGATCGCAGCGGTCGACGCACTCTATCGCCTGCAGAATAGTGAGAATGAAGCCATTACGGTTCTGGCGCGCCTCAGCGCCCAGAATGAGTCTGCGACCGCCAATCCCGATGCCGTTACCGTTACCCTCAACGGCGAGCCGGTCACCCTGCTGCCGGCCGAGAACGACGCCTTGACAGCTCAACTGCCTCTGCCGGCTGATGGGCGCGCGGACGTGCGCCTGCGCTACGACGTGCACCTTGGCGAGGGTCCGCTGGTCGACATGCGCTACGACGCGACCGGCGTTGCCGCGTGGCCTGGTGCACGCAGCATCCGCGTGGCCTTTGCCTTGCCATCCGCCGCACCGCCGGCAAGCTGGCTGGAGATTGCGCCTGATGGTTGGAGCGACGTGGTCGGCAGCGACAACGCCATCAAGTGGCTCTACGACGGGCTGCTCCCGGACCAGGCCATGCGCACCCTTTTTATTCATCCGACGACATGGGCCCGGCTGCAAGCGGCTGAAGGGGCTACAGGCGATGGCGGTGGACCCGCCGCCTATGCCGAACTGGGCGATCTCTATCGTTCGCTGGCTGGCGAAGCGCACAACGGAGCCGGGTCGCGCTTTTTTGCCCAGGCCTTAGCTGCGTATACGGCCGGCATCACGGCCGCCGGCGGCGATCCCGCTACGGCGGCCCCTCTTCAACGCGGATTGGCGGCCCTCTATCGGAGCCGCATCGATGGGGTCGACAACCGCAGCGACGCGCTCAACGCTGCGCTGATGGCCGAAGCAGCCGCGGCAGCGGCCGCGGGACTGCCGGCCGACAGCGGTACGTGGACGGAGATGCGACGCTGGCAGCAAGAGGGCCTCAATGTACAGCTGATTGCCGCCCGGGCGCAGCGTGACTGGGCCGGCGCCCTTGGCCTGGTTGAACAGATAGCCGCGCTGCCTGCCGCGTTTGTCGACACGGAAACGTTGGCGCAGCAGCGCCGCGAACTGGAGGTGCAGCAGGCGCTGCAACTGCTGGGCCAGGGCGACCGCAACGCCGCCTTGGCGCTGGCCGGCGCGGGAATTCTCGACGCGCAGCTAACACCGCCGGTTGCGGCCCAGAGTCTCTTCGCTTCGTGGCAGGCAACCGTGACAACCGGCGTTGACGGTACGGAGATCGCCATGCTTGCCCAGCCTGCCGACGGCATGGAGGCAACCGCTCAGGCGGCCCTGGATGAACAGATTGCTCGCTGGCAGACTGTCGACTTGCCCCGCGGCGTGCAGATCGAGCTGGATGATATTCGCAGTGAGAATGGGGAACCGGGTCGTAGTGGACTCCGTTTGACGATTGTACTGTCAGACACAGATGGTGAGGCGGCTGGCACGCTGGCCAGCCTGCTAGGCGGGGGACCGCATTGGGCGCTGCTGCGCAGCCTCCTGCAGCAGACGGCTGCGGAGGTCGAGCAGACGGGTCGCCTCTTCTGGCAGGAGACAACGCTGCGTCAGTCGTTGGGGCTGGCAACCGCCGGCGATCAGTGGCGGGCCATGGCGGCGAACCTGAACCGCGAGGCGAGCCAGTTTGAGGCCCAAGCGGCGACGCTCGTCAATGATCCGGCCGCGGGCGAGGATGCCCTGCGCGCTGAAATCCAGGCCGTCAACTATCGCAATGCGGCCCAGGTCTGGACGGAACTCGCTGAGTCGAGCTGGATTGTGACGACGCTCAAGGCGCCATCCGCACTGGACTCGCTGGCGCGTTCGTGGATGACTACCGTTGACGGGCCGGCCCAAACCTTTGAATACAGTACGCAGTCCGTGAATCCGACCCGTGTGCTGCTTGCGGCCATTATCGGTCTAATCGTTTTGCTTTTGCTGACGACTCTGTTATGGCGGTTACTGTGAAGAAGCACCGTTATCGCATTTAGTGATCTCTGTCATATCTGAACGCTGTACTCTGCTACGCGACAGGGCGTCGTTGATTCGCCCTGTGATAGAATAGTCAAAATATGTCCACACTTACATCCCGGCAGGTCTCGTCCCACACCCACCATCGCCGCGCACGAGCCTACTCCGAACGCTATCGTGACAATGTTTATTATCAGGACGGCTACATCGTTACCGCGGTGTTGGCCGCACTGCTCTATTTGCTCGTGGCCGTTTCGCTGGACGCGGCGGGCTACACCGATAACCTGACAATTCTCGTGCCTGTGACGGGCGGGGCCGTGCTGCTGAGCCTGCTGATGTCCTTCAGTCGCTTTGACGGCTTCTTTGCCATGTCCCACAGCCTCTTTACCGGCCTGGCGTGGATCCTTTTTCTCATGACAACGCTGGTGACGCCGGCCGAGATTCAAGCCTTTCAGGCCAATGAGATCTATGGCCTACAGGCCAAGTCCTACCACGTGCTGCTTTCTTGGGTCATCTGGGTCTCGGCGGCGATGGAAGGGGAGGCCACGGCCGACAACTATGTCTTCATCTTCGAGCTGAGCTTTCTAATCTGGTGGTTGAGCTTTCTTGGCATCTGGTCAATCTTTCGATATGGCTACACGTGGCGCGCGATCGTTCCGGCCGGCATTGTGCTGGCTATTAATGTCTTCAACGCACCCGAGTCCGTCCTGGGCTTCCTGGTTATTTTTTCGGTCGTGGCGCTCGTCTTGCTGATTCGGACAAATCTGGCGGAACAGCAATTGCGCTGGCGCGAGCAACGCATCTATTTTAGCCCCGACATTACCTTTGACTTCCTGCGCAGTGCGTTGTATTACAGCGTGATTGTTCTGGCAATGGCGTGGATCTTGCCGGGCATGGGGCGAAATCAGGAAGTGCAGTCCGTGACTGCACCGATTGAAGAAGGCGTACGCAACATCTCAGAACGCTTCAACGATCTGCACCCGAGCCTGACGCAGCGTGAAGTGCCGGGCTACGCTGCGTTTGGCTCCAGCCTGGCTTTGGGCGGCGCGCGTCAGGTAGATGACCGGCCTGTGCTGCAAATTCAGGCGCCGCAGGGTCGCTACTGGCGGGCAGTCACCTATGATTACTATGACGGCCAGGCGTGGCAGAATACGCGCCGGGCAGAGCAAAATTTTGCGGCGCTGGAGGCCATTCCCGTACCGGACTGGTCCAATCGGGAGCCTGTAACCCAGACCGTGACGCTGCTTTCTTCTACAGGTGGGGTAATCTTCGCTGCGCAAGATATCGTCATGACCGACGTGCCTCTCTCCACATTCTATGAGACGGTGAATGAAGCAGCGGGAACGGTCGATTTATCCTACACCACGGTGCGCGGCACGCTGGAAGAGAATGAACGGTACACCGTTGTCAGCAACTATGCCGAGGTCAGCCAGCGCGACCTGCGTGACGCCAACGGACCGGTGCCACCTACCGTGCAGGCCGTCTATACCCAACTGCCGATCGACTTTTCGTCGCGCATCGGTGAACTGGCCGCAGAAGTTGCGGCAGGACAGCCTACGGCCTATGACAAGGCCAAGGCAATTGAAACTTACCTGCGGACCAACTATCCGTATAACGAACAAATTCCCGCGCCGCCTGAAGGCGTGGATCCCATTGAGTACTTCCTCTTTGACTTGCGGGAAGGCTACTGCGATTATTATGCAACGGCCATGGTTCTCATGCTGCGTAGCTTGGGCATTCCTGCGCGGGCGGCCAGCGGTTATGCGCAAGGCGAGCACGACATGGAATCTCAGACCTACTACATCAGTGGGGATGATGCGCATACGTGGGTAGAGGTCTATTTTCCCGAGTTGGGGTGGATCGAGTTTGAGCCAACCGCCGGCGAAGGGACTTTGTCACGGCCATTGGGTCTGGAGTTTCCCGAAGCAGCTGCGGGCGATCCCTCTGCGCCGGACGCGCCCCAACCCGAAGCTGGCTCGTCTGCCGCGGATGCCGGGTTTGATGAGGGCTTGGAGAATCTGCCAGAAGATGGACCCTTGGCCGTTGGTGAAGGCGGGAGCGTCAATCCCTGGCGGCGCTACATTGGCCTGCTGTTAGCGCCAATCATGCTTTTTGTTGGCTTATGGGCCCTGCGTCGCCTGCGCGTAGCGGGGCCGGACGAATTCTCGCCCGACGTCTCGCCCATCATTTACGATCGCATGATCCGCTGGGCAGAACGACTGGGCATGCGTTTTGGACCCAGCCAGACACCCTACGAGCACGCCGATTATCTGTCCCGGTCGCTGCCGGCGGGCGAGCCGTACATTCGCAACATTACCGACGAGTATGTGATCTATCGGTTTGGCGGAGGCGCCGGCGATTTGACGCAGGCGGATGGTGATGGCGAGGCAAGCGGTACAGTGGGCAACTCCTGGCGGGAACTGCGTCCCATCCTCCAAAAGGCATGGATGCAGCGCCAGGTGGGGGATCGACGCAAGAAGCGCAACCCCTTTGATCTCCAATAGGCGACAATCAAGCAGAGCAACAAAAACAAGTAAAAAAGAGGTCGTCGGCCAACCGACGACCTCTTTTTTACTTGTTTGACGCAGTTGTTGCAGCCTTTATGTCGTCAGATTCAGCAATACGACTTCTGTCTCTTCAGGCAGGTTGGCCTTGGAGATCTTCAGCGTGTCGATCGGATCAGGGACGACGAGGCCCAACTCTTTCAAGAATTTGTCGACCGGTTCCAGGGCATCAACGAACTTTTTGGAAAGACCTTCATATTCATAATGCATGGGAATAACGATGCGCGGTTCGAAGAGGCCGATGACCTCTACTGCCCGGGTGGGATCCAGCGTCGCGCCGCCGCCCACCGGCACCATCAAAATATCGACTTCGCCTAGATTCAGATCGTCGATTTCAGACTGACTGGGAAGTTCACCTAAGTCGCCCAAGTGGCCCACGCTGAGGTTGCCGAACTCGAAAAAAAATACGGTGTTACGCTCCGGCGGCGTGTCCTGACGCTTACGGTGGAAGGTCATCGCACCGGTGATGAATACATTGTTGACTTCATACTCACCCGGCCCGGTGAGCGCCTTGTACTCGCCCATGATGCGGTCAAGCGCATTGTGGCCAGGCTGATCGTGACTTACGGTGACGATGTCTGCCTTGAGTTTCGGCAAGGTGTAGCCGACCGACTTGTCGTAAGGGTCACACACGACCGTCGCGTTGCGTTCGCGAATGCGAAAACAGGACAGGCCGTACCATTGAATATCCATGACGCTCCTTGTCTTCTGGGGAACGGTCTTGTTGCGTTGCGGGTAACGGAACAAATGTTTGAGTGCACTATACCGCAGATTGAAAAGGCCGCAAAATTATTTGGCTCGGTCGCAAGGCGAGGAGTATGATCATGTGATATGCGCCTTGTATCGCGCTTGACGGTTCGCAGATAAGACGGCGATCGTCCAATCGGAAGCCGTTTTCCATTCATGCTTTTTGCATAGAATTTGGGGTATCTCATGATCATCGATCAGCCGGATGTGGAGCGTGTAATCAGCATTGCCCGGGAGGCTGGTGAACTTGCCCTTTCCATGCAGCGCGCAGGGCTGCAAAACGTTTCCAGCAAATCGAATGCAAACGACCTGGTGACCGAGGCTGACTTGGCGTCCGAGCAGTTGATTCGGACTGCGCTGGCTATCGATTTTCCAGGCGTGGGCTTTTGGGGTGAAGAGAGCAATCAGCTCCCAGCCGAAGAAACCTTCTGGCTGGTCGATCCAATTGACGGAACGGTGAACTATGCTCATGGCGTGCCCTACTTCGCTGTCAACATTGCCCTGAATAAAGGGGGAGAAACGCTGCTGGCCGTTACCCTTGCCCTGCCGAGTGGGACCATTTACTGGGGCCAAGCGGGTGAAGGCGCCTACGTGCGCAATGAAGATGAGGATGCCCGTTTGCAAGTCAACACGACCCAGCGTCTGCAGGATAGTTTGCTATCGACTGGATTTCCCTATACCCGCGCAGAGACGGCTGATAACAACAACATGGAATTTGCGTATTTCATGCCTCGCTGTCGAGGTGTGCGCCGGATGGGCACGGCTGCCGTCGATTTGGCCTTGGTTGCGTCCGGCGTTTTTGCCGCACATTGGGAGGGCGATCTCAACCCGTGGGATATTGCACCGGGCGCGCTCTTGATCCGCGAGGCAGGCGGGCGCGTGACCGATTACGAGGGCAACGACTGGACCCATGCCAACCGCCAGTTTATTGCCTCCAATGGCAATCCACTCCTTCACGCCAGCATGGTCGAAGGCATCTTCCGCGCCCGCACGTTGCTGCGCGAAATCTCGCCTTGCGGCTTGACAGCTTGCTAAGGATCGGGTAGCGTACAAAGGCATGCGTGCTGGTTGCGCATCCCTCTATCACTTGATGCCTGTCCACCTGGATGTATGTCATCGTAGGCGCAATGTTCGTCCAGCATTATGGCATTGCTCTCCACTATTCTTGCCGTTGATGGCGTGCTGGCGCTCTCTACGGAGTCACAAAGGAGCCTGTTATGAAACGATTGGCCTATCTGCTCTCTCTTCTCGTGCTTGTCGCCCTTGTTGCAGCGTGCGCTGCACCAGCCACACCGGCTACGGAAGAAAATGCCGCCGACGCAACCGAAGCCGACACCGCGGCCGTTCCGAGCGAACCCGTTACCGGCGGCACCTTGCGCGCTGCGTTCCAGAATGAATGGGAAAGCCTGGATCCCCATGTGACCAGCTCCTATTCCAGCTACCAGATTCTGAACAACGTCATCGAAGGGCTGACCTTTTATGACGACGACTTGAATCTGGTGCCATGGCTGGCTGAATCTTGGGAACAGTCCGAAGATGGGTTGACCTGGACGCTTAAGTTGCGCGAAGGCGTGCTCTTCTCCAACGGTCGCGAAATGACGGCTGACGATGTGAAGTTCACCTGGGATCGTTTCCTCGATCCCGCGACCGGTTCCGGTAATGCGGCCCGCGTGGGTCCGCCCGGCACCACGGTTGAAGTCGTCGATACCTACACCGTCGCAGTGACGCATCCCGAGCCCTTTGGCATCTTCCCGCAGTCCATCGGCTTCGATAAGTCATCGGGCATTATCGCCCGCGAAAGCGTCAATGAGGACGGCTCGATCAATGTGCCCATCGGCACCGGTCCTTTCCAGATCAGCGAAGTGGAAGGCACAACCCGCGTGCTGCTGACCAGGAATGAGAACTATTGGCAGGAAGGGCTGCCCTATCTGGACGCAGTCGAGATTACGCCCATCCCCGACGATACGGTGCGTGAGACAGCCCTGCGTGGCGGCGAAGTGGACTGGGTCATCTCCATTGCCCCGCAGAACTTTGAGTCGCTCCAGGAAGATCCCGACGTCGTCGTGGAGACTGCGCCCCAGCTCTCCTATGACTACATTGGCCTCAACACTGAGCGCGAGCCGTTGAATGATGTGCGGGTTCGCCAGGCGATTGCCTATTCGCTGGATCGCAACCAGCTCTGTGAAGCCGGTTATTTCGGCATCTGCGAGCCGGTTCAGGGCCCCGTTGGCAGCAGCAGCCCCTGGACTACGGGCTATACGCCCTATGATCGGGACATTGAGAAGGCCAAGGAGCTGTTGGCCGACGCCGGCTACGGGGACGGCTTTGAGCTGCAGCTCATGCCCACTGTCCAGTACGGCGAGACTGTGCGCGCGGCCCAGGTGCTCCAGCAGCAGCTTGGCGAGGTCGGCATCACGGCCGATATCTTCGCCCCCGAGTGGAGCGAATGGCTGGAGTTGGAGGGCGACGGCGATTACGACGCCTACATCTGCAGTTGGAACGGCCTGATCGACGCCGACCAGTACTACTACCTCCAGCACCGCACCGGGCAGGTCTTCAACTTCACCGGCTACAGCAACGAGGAGTTTGATGCGCTGGTGGACGAAGGTCGCTCCATGGATGACTTCGACGCCCGCTTCGAAATCTACGAGCAGGCCAATCAGATCCTTGTGGATGAAGCGCCCTACGTCTACATGTACAACAAGGAAGAGATTCGCGCCTTTGCACCAAGCGTGCAGGGCTTCACGGTGCGACCGGACCAGGCCAATAACTTCTGGACCGTCTGGCTGGCCGAATAATCCATTGAACGCGGATTCGGCGGATTTGACTGATCAGCGCAGATTTCTTGATGGAATCTCTGTTGTTTCCGCCCGATCCGCCGTATCCGCGTTTACTCCGTTCAAACAGACACAACCGATCTGAGTTATCGTGAATTTTCGCTACATCATCCAACGACTGTTGCTGACCGCGGTGGTGCTGTTGGGCGTCACCTTCGTCGTTTTCTCCATCATGCAGTTGGTGCCCGGCGATCCGCGCGCGTGATCTTGGGCGTGCAGGCCAATGAACAAAATGTGGCTGCGCTGCGTGAGCGATTGGGCCTCAACGAGCCCTTCTTGGTCCAGTATGGCACCTGGCTAGCGGGCGTGCTGCGCGGCGATTTTGGAGAGAGTCTGATCACTGGGCAGCCCATCGGGCCGCAGCTGCGCAATCGCCTGCCGGCAACCTTGGAACTGACGATCTGTGCATTGATCATCGGTATGCTGATCGCGTTTCCCGCCGGCATCCTCTCGGCGCTGCGACCGGGCAGCAAGACGGATGTCACCACCTCCATCGTGAGTCAGATTGGTCTGACCATTCCCGATTTCTGGCTGGGTATTTTGCTTGTCTTGCTCTTTTCGCTGACGTTGGAGTGGCTGCCGCCCAGCGGCTATACGCCCTTTACCGAGAACCCGCGCGAATGGCTGAGCCACATCATCTTGCCTGCGCTGACCGCCGGCATTATCAGCGGCGCGATTCAGACCGCGCTTTATCCGCAGCGCCATGCTCGAAGTGCTCAACGAGGACTACATCCGTACGGCCCGGGCCAAAGGGCTCACCGAGCGCGTCGTCATTTCGCGCCATGCCCTGCGCAGCGCCCTCATCCCCATCATGACAATCATCGGTTTGCAAATCACAGCGCTGCTCAGCTCGGTCGTGGTGGTTGAGGTGGTCTTTGCCTGGCCGGGGTTGGGTCGTCTGGCTTTGGATGCCGTGCTTGATCGCGACTACCCGATGGTGCAGGGCGCGGTCCTGGTCATGGCCGTCATGCTGACTATGGTTAATCTGGGCGTGGACATGCTCTACTTCTTCCTCGATCCACGCCTGGAGTATGCATAATGGCGGGCGCAGTTGATGCGCCGACCGGCGCTGCCCAACGACCCGGGGGCGAGGATCTCCTGCGCACGCCAGCCCGCGGTTTCTGGCAGGACACGGCCATCCGGCTGCGCCACCACAAGATCGGCATGATCGGACTCATCATCGTTTGCTTCCTGCTCTTCTTGGCTGCGTTTGGTCCGGTCCTGGCTCCCTACGATCCCAACGAGATGGATTTTGACGCTCGCTTTGCGCCGCCTTCGCTCCAGCACCCCATGGGGACGGATGATTTTGGCCGTGATACGCTGAGCCGCATCATGGTCGGTGCACGTGTGTCGCTCATGGTTGGCTTGATTGCCGTGGGCATTGCTGCCACTGCCGGCACATCGCTGGGCGTCTTTGCCGGCTATGGCGGGCGCTTTGCCGACGAAGTGATCATGCGCTCCATGGACGTACTCTTTGCGTTTCCGGCCATCTTGCTCGCTATTGCCATCCTGGCCGCGTTGGGCACCGGCGTTTCCAATGCCATGATCGCCATCGGCATCGTCTACACGCCGATCTTTGCGCGCATCGCCCGCGGCTCCGTATTGACGGTGCGCGAGCAGGAATTTGTCGATGCCGCGCGGGCCACCGGCGCACGCGACAGTCGCATCATTACGCGTCACATCTTGCCCAACTCCCTGGCCCCGCTCATCGTTGAGATCTCGCTCAGTTTGGCCTTTGCGATTCTGGCCGAAGCCGCGCTCAGCTTCTTTGGGCTGGGCACGCAACCGCCCGATCCGAGTTGGGGCCGCATGCTTTCCGAGGGACGCGCCTTCTTTCGCCAATCAGTCTGGATGAGCATCTTTCCAGGCGTGGCCATCATGATCACGGTGATGGGCTTTAACTTCCTCGGCGACGGCTTGCGCGACGTGCTCGACCCACGGTTGAAAAATCGGGGGTAGATCGCACGCCGATCGAGCGTGAAAAATAAATTGACGCGGGCTTTCTGCTTCAGGATCCGCTACGATTCGCCCGAATCCGCCGCATTCCATCAATATCTCTTATGCCTACCCGCCCATTGCGCCGCTACCTGCTTGGCCTCAGTTTGCTCGCAGCCAGCACCCTGCTGCTCGAAATCGAACTCACGCGCCTTTTTGCAACAATCTACTATCCGCCTTACGTCTATGCGCTGCTGGCGCTGGCGCTGCTTGGCCTCGGGTTGGGGGCGGCGTTGGCGACGGCATGGCCGCGGCTGCGTCTGCTGCAGCGTTGTGCATGGTATGCTGCCGCAGCAGGCATGACGACGCTGGTCGTTACCCTGTTCATGCTGCGCTTCCCAACGCCGACATGGCAATGGCTGCAGCTGATCCTGGCAACAGTACCTTTTGTGGCCGTGGGCCTCGCGGTGGCGACGCTCTTTAGCACATACCCGACGGATAGCACACCGCTGTACGCCGCAGACCTGATCGGTGCAGGCGTCGGCGCGTTGCTGGCCGTGCCGCTGATCGACGCACTCCAGTTGCCCAACAGCCTTTGGTTCACCGGTGTAGCCTTTCTGTTGGTCGCGACTTTGTGGGCGGACAGGTCGCCGTTGCCCTGGCTGTTGGCGACCGGTCTGGTCGCAGGCGTGGGTCTAGCCGGGTTTGGGACCGGCGTCATCGCGCTGGACGTGCACGCGTCTGGCCGGTGAGAAGCCTCTGGTGGCGCAACTCAACCAGGGCGCCACGCCGCTGGCCAGCGTCTGGGATTCCTTTGCGCGTACCGATCTCATCGATCCTGGCAGTGGACAGCCCTACGAACTCTACATGGACGGCGCAGCCGGTTCGGTCATGCCCCCAGCTGAGGGCCATCCTGCACTCTGGCGTGATATCGGCCTCTTCCCGTTTGCGACGGAGCAGCCGGCACGCGTCTTTATCATCGGCCCAGGCGCCGGGCTGGATGTCTGGTTTGCACGCCAGGGCAACGCGACGACCATCGACGCCGTGGAGGTCAATCGCGCCAGCGTCGATCTTACCCGTGCCTATGCCGCCTACAACAGCGATCTCTATGATCAGCCGGGCGTCCGCATCGAGATCGATGAAGGGCGTAGCGTTTTAGCCCGCGCTGCGGAAGACTATGACCTGATCTTCCTCGCCCATGTGGTAACCTTGGCCGCGGAGCGGGGCGGCTTGAGCCTGGTGGAAAACAGCGCGTTTACGCTCGAAGCCTTTACAACCTACCTGGATCACCTCACGCCGTCCGGCGCCTTGGCAATCAAGCTCTACGATGAGCCGACCCTTACCCGCGCGCTGGCTACAGCCGTCGCCGTGCTGGGTAGCCGTGGCTTAACCGATGCCGAAGCGTTGACCCACGTGATTTCGCTGCTGGACACCCGTGTCGACCCGCCGATTCCCCTGTTGCTGGTGCGCAATACGGCCTATACGAGTGAGGATGCGCTTTCGATCGGCGCCGTGGCGCGCGAGGTGGGCTTCACACCCCTCTTCCTGCCCGGCGTCGTGGCACAACCACCGCTGGATGCGGTCGCCGCAGGCACACAATCATTGGACGCGGTCATCACGGCAGCGGAGAGCAATCTCGCCCCCGTATCCGATGATCGGCCCTTCTTCTATCACTTTGACTTTGGCCTCCCTCTCTCACTGAAGCGTCTGCTTTGGCTTCTGCTGGCGTTGATCGGGTTGGGTGGCCTTGCGGTCGGATTCTTCATTTGGCGGAGTGACGTGCCGGGTCCGACACGCTGGTCGCCGCTCTACTTTCGCGGCCTTGGGCGCCGGTTTTATGGCCGTGGAGATTGCGTTGCTGCAGCAAACTCGCCTCTTCATTGGTCACCCTGCGGTGACGGTGGCCGCAGTGCTGGGCGTCCTCCTGATTGGCGGCGGACTGGGCAGCCTGTTGCTGGCACGGAAGGCCAACGGCTTACGCAGCGGGCCTCTGTTTGGCATCATAGGACTGGTCGTGGCCTGGATCGTGCTCTGGCCCCTGCTGCGCGAGGCGGCGCTGGGTTGGGCGTTGCCCGGGCGGATCGTCCTGGTGGGTGTCGCCGTGCTGCCGCTGGCGCTCTGCATGGGCGCGCCCTTCCCGACCGGATTGCGCTGGGTGGGGGCGAGCGACGTACGCCTGGTGGCGCTGGCCTGGGCAGTCAATGGCGTGATGGGCGTGGCCGGTGCTGCCGGCGCACTTGCCCTTGCAATGCTCTTTGGTTATCGCAGCGTCATGGTGGCGGGCGCCTTGCTTTATGGTGTGGCTTTGTTGATTGCGCTGTGGACTGACACGCGAAACGGCTAAACTCGGGACCAGCCCCGGTCTCGAGTTTAGCCGTTTCGCGCGATGGCTTACTTCTTGACAAGCGGCAAGAAGAGCCGTTGATCGAGATTGACTTCATCAGGGATGACGAGCGCAAATTCTGTCGCCAGCGGCGCGTCAACGGTGCAGAACAGCGCGTCCGGCGTTGCGTCTGGCGTACAGTGGACACCATCCGTGCGCCATGCCGAACCGTCCCAGAGTGCGAGCGTCGGTTCGGCATTCGTGGTCGTGGCGGCCCGAACGCGCGTGACCGCCCCCGGATTGATGCCAATGGTGAGGGAGATTCCCTCGTTGAGTTCCATTTGCGGCATGGGCCTGTTGTTGAAAAAGGCGCCTAATTTGAAGGCGCGCCCGGCAAAGGCCAGATTGACGGGGAGCGGGCGGACGGGCACAGCCTGTGTATCCAGCGCGAGCACGGTTCGGTTGGCCACGCTGCCGGCCGGCAGCTCTGCCAGCGTCCGCTCGGCATTGACGCCATGCTCGAGCGCAGTGTCGAGGAGCGGGTCAGCCTCTTGGCGCTCATCAACAATCTCGGTGACGACCGGATCGGTCCGGAATGCGCTGTAGTCGCCGTCGGCCGCCACGCTGATGATACTGTTTGTGATGGTCTCGCCTGCCGTGACGGTGAACTCGACCTCAGCCGTCGCGCCATAGCCGCCAAGCTCGGCAAGATTCCAGACCACCACGCCGTTGTTCAAGGCTCCGCCGCCCACATAGTTTGCGCCGGCCGGCAGAACGTCGGTCACCTCCAGATTGGTTGCCGTCATGGCCCCGCTGTTGGTAATGCGCAGGGTGTATGTGATCGACTCACCTGCCTCCGCCACGGCAGGACCGTGCTTGACGATCGTAAGATCAGGCGCGTCCGTCGTGCGAATACGTGTGAGATAGGTCGCGCCGCCAAATGCGCCGCAGTTCTCCACATTTACGGCGATGGCCTTGTCGCCAGCTTCTGTCCAGCGATAAGTTGCACTGGTCGTGCCTTGGCCGCTCTGGGGCTCCGGCGACCAAACATACGCCAGGGGCTGTGTTGCGTCTCCAGGCTGCACGCTGGCGCTGTATGCGTAGTCGGTCTCTACAATCCCATTCTCCGTACCTGTGACTGTTACTTCGTTCAGCGCCGTGGGGCAGGCATTGGGCACAATGTGCAGTTCGCCCAACACATCGTCATCCTGCACGGTGCCGTCTTCGCCGTCGACGCGGAATTCGACGCTGTAGGTGCCAACGGCATCTGGACCGAAGGTGAGGGCCGGAGACATGGTGGCCGTCCGTCCAGAGCCACTGAATGTGCTGTTTGCCAGATTGAGGGAGACGTAACCCGGAATGTCGATCGTGCGACTCTCGCCCGGTAGGCCTTCGTCGGGACCCGGCACGGTGCCGGTTACGTCGGTCGCAACGCTGACTTCGGCGCCATTCATGAGCCTGTACGTGCTGCCATCGCCCGGCTGCTCCTTCACCCGCACCCAGGCCGCGACGTTGCCCTGGTCGTCACGGAGACGTAGATCCATAAACTGCATGTTGCGCCAGGATGGAATGGAAATCGGCGTCGTCCAACTGACGGTGAAGGTGTTTTCCACACCCGTTTCGATCGTGGTTCCGGCGTCAGGTTCGACCAGTTCGCTCTCACCGAGGATCGGAAAACGAATGCTGATAGGAAGCGGCGGCGAGCTGCCGCCCCCTGGCGCTGGGTTGACGACCGTGACGAATCTGACCGACGGCCAGGGCGGTCGAATGTCTGTGCCGCGTACACGGATCCAGATGCGCGTCGGTGAACTGTAGAACATGGGGCGATAGGATCCATTGAGCAGCGTACGCGATTGGCGTGTGAAATTGCGGCCATCGATGCGGACCCAGAAATCGCTCGTGTTGAACGAACCTGTGACAGCTGCCGGCGCAATACGCTCTACGACCGGTTGCGGGTTGACGGCGGCAGGCTGCGTGGAGAGGATGAGCTTGTACCCGCCGGCATTACGGTTGATGCTGCGCGTGACCAGCGTGTAGCGGCCCGTCAGCGGTAAGATGGCGCCGTTGATCAGGGCATTGTTGTCGGTACCGCCGTTGTTGTTGATGGCAATACGCGTCCCGTCCGGTCCATAGAGCTCGAGATAGGGGTCGATTGCGCCGCTGGTCGCGTTCATTTGGGCCGTCAGGCGCGAGCCCGCCACGCGTTGAACATAGTGGAAATCGCGATCGCCGGACGCGTTGATTTGACCATCGATGCTGCTCGGTACGGCGCGCGTCTGAAAGTCATCGGCCCCGCAGTTGATCATGCCGCACACGGCGAGATAGACGTCGAGTCTGCGTTTGGCGATGAAGCCATTGATCCGCGTATCGTCGATGGGCGGGCCGTTCAGTTCGATCAGTGATTCCATGAAGTTGACCGTTTGGTCCGGGGCGGCCTGGCGCAAAATGGCCATGGCCCCCGCAACATGGGGCGCGGCCATGGATGTGCCGCTCTTGAAGCTCTGCCCGGTACCCGGAACTGGTGCGAGGATGTTGCCGCCCGGCGCGATCAGCGTCGTAAAGTTGTTGATGTTGGAAAAGCTCGAGATCGTATCAGACTTGGTGGATGATGCCACGCTGATGGCAGACGAGATGCAGGCGGGCGCGCCCATGGAGTCTGTGAAGCCGGAGTTGCCGGCGGCGATCACCGTGGCAATCTGAGCCCCGCGTAGCAGGTCGATGACGGGTTTGCGTGGATCAGTGTCGCAGGTGCTGCCAAAGCGCCCTCCCCCCAGGCTCATGTTGACCGACGCAATGTTGAAGCTATTGCGCAGAGCAAAGACGCGTTCCAGTGCACCGATGATGTCTGCGCTGGTGGCCAGCGTGCAGGGACTGGTTCGACCGGCATTGGCGCAGCGCGGATTCCCAGGCGTATCATCAACGCGTGAAAAGACCTGCACTGCGATCAGATCGGCGCGCGGGGCCACGCCACTGACAATCCCGGCCACATGGGTACCGTGGTCACACCCGCTGATGTTGTTGGCGCAGTGGAGGCCTGAATTGGCCGCCGTCGAGTCTTGCCCGCCAGGACAGAGCGAGCTGAAGCCCGACGCAGCGTTCGTTGTCGAAAAACAAGCTTCCGATACCACGCGCCCCTGCAAGGCCGGATGATTCTTGTCGACGCCCGTATCAAGCACAGCAACAGCCCACCCAGCCCCGTCGAAGGCGAGCTGATGGGCCTGATCGGCCCGAATCAGGCCAACGCTGGCGCTCAATGCAGGCGGAACGGGAATGTCTTCCTGGATGTCCAGAACATTCGGTGCGGCAAAGAGTGCGTCCAGCGCCTCACGGGAATGGACCGTCACTGCCATCTGGGGGACGTAACGAAAGCGGCGAATGTCGCTCACTGCTTCGTCAGCCAGCGTTTGGCTGACTGCGTCTTGTGCCAGAGCAATCTGGGCTTCTTGTGCGCTCGCTTCGGACAGGCGTGCACTGTATGCCGCGGGATTCCAGCCGACGACGTCCAGCGTCACGATGAGTTGCACAGACTCACTGTCGGCCAACCTTCCTGCCAACTCTGTCTGTGGCCCTCGATCCGGTGGCTGGGCTTGCGTCAGTCCTGCCAGCGCGATCAACCCGCCAATGCCAATCATTACGGCCAACAGAAATTTCCGATAAGTTCGATCCATGAGACGCTCCCTTTCTCCTTTGTCATTGTCCGCTATTGATCCCCAAGGGAGATCAAGGCGCCGGCAATCAGTCGATGCCGGCGCCTGTTTTTTAGCTTCACAGCCCGTCTACCGCTCGACCAGCGGCAGGTAGACGCTGTTGTCCAGCGTGCCGGCGGGCGGCAAGACCACGGCCTGTAGCGTCCGCTGCTCGCTGCTGAGGCTATTGGATGCAGTCACAGTCACCGTGAAGCTGCCGGCAGTGGCGTAGATATGCGCGGCGCGCGGGCCGCTGCCTGTTGTGCCGTCGCCAAAGTCCCAGCCATAGGTGACGTTGGTTCCTTGCTCGACGGTGGCAAAGAAGGTCGTCGGCTGGCCGAGCGGCGTCGGCCCGTCGACGGCCGCATCCAGACCGCTAATGGTCTCTGCCGTCGCCACGACGTTGACAGTCGTCTGGGCATTCGTGCTGCCTGCTCCATTCTGTGCCGTGACGGTGACGACATACGCGCCCACGCTTGCGTAGCTGTGGCTTGGATTCGGGCCACTGCCCGTGCTCCCGTCACCAAAGTCCCAGCTGAAGGTGACGCCGCTCCCCGTTGCCACGCTGGCGGCAAAGTTCGTCGGGCTGCCGAGCACGGTGGGACCGTTATGCTCTATCTGCAGGCCGGATATGGCTGCTTCACTGATGGTGACAGTCGCTTCCTGACTGGTTACTGCGCCGCCCAGGTCGCTGATGGTCACGCGGTAGACGCCGGCGTTTTCCGGCTGCGCGTTGGGAATCTCCAGCGTTGGTTCGTTTTCGCCGGCAATATCGTTGCCATTACGCTGCCACTGGAAGACGACGGTATCGGTCACGAAGCCCCTGGCGTCGACCGACAGTGTGAGATCTTGTCCTGCCGCTGTGTCTTGACCTTGCGGATCTTCGATGACGACCGGCGTCTCCGGGGCGGGGCCGATCACATAAAACTCGGTGGCGATCTCGCTGGGGGAGAAGCCGGGGCGGTAACATCTGGCCTTGAGCGTGGTCGTCTGTTCGAGTGTGAGGGGCCCGGTATAGAGCGCCGACAACTCGGTCGGATCACTGCCATCCGTCGTATAGCGAATCTGCGCACCTGACGTTGTGGTACTCATTGTCACATCGACTTGCTCCGTGGCGGCGCCGCCGGCGGTCAATGCGGGCGTCGCGCAGATGAAGTCGAAATTGGCACTGGCCGTAGCACTGGGTGCAAAGAAGATGCGATAGGCCCTGGCGACGAGCGTCGAGGGCGCGGAGATTGAGATGACGCTGGCGGGGTTGGCCGACAGCGAGGGCGGCGTCACCGGCGGGACGGAGACCGGTGCCGACCCATCCAAGGTGTAGAAGAAAACTTCGTTTGCTGCGCCGGAAAGACGCACGTCGACTGTGTCCGTGAAGACGCCGCCTGCCGGGTCGATGGTGGGTACCGTCGCTTCTCCCAGCGCGTCGCCGAGAGAAAGGGTTCCGGAGCCAACGACGTTGCTGGCATTGAAGCCGCCGGCGCCGTTGCTCTTGTAGGCCCTGATCTTGAAACGATATTGGCCGTTGGTATCAATCAACAGCGACCCGGTATACGTTTCTGCGCCGCCTTGTCCCGGCGCCGTCGGATCCGGCGCAATGGAGCCGTCATTCGTCGACGTGTAGCGGATGATCGCTTCGGGCGTATCTGTCCGCATGGTCAGCGAAAATGGTGCAACGAAATACTGGGTGTTGAATGGCTGCATCGTTGGGTCAGCGATGACTTCGGTGTTGTTGGCTACGGCAACGTCGAGGCTTGCGCTTGCGCTCGGTTGGGCGTTGGCGCGGAAGGCCTTGGCCTTGACCGTGTATTGGCCGGGCGTCAGGGTGAAGGGGCCGCTGTAGCCGGTTGAGTAGGAGGTGGGCTCGGCCCCATTCGTCGTGTAGCGGATGACGGCGGCCGGATCCTCGTGGGTAATCGTAATGGTTGCTTCGTTGCTGTTGCCGGGCTGATCTGCCGATATTTCCGGGGGCGCCAAGCTACTGATGACGGTATAGACAGCCTCGGCGGTTGTGCTGGGCGTGTAAGGCGGCAAGAAGACCCGTGCCTTGAGGGAGAAGGTCGTTGAGCCGCTAGCAGGGAGGAGGACGATCGGCTCTTCGAAGCGTAGCGAATTCTCGTCCGGTTCGCTGCCGTCCAACGTATAGCGGATTTCTGCACCCAGGACGGTGGAGCCGATATAGGCGGTCAACTGGCCCGTGAAGGTTCCACTGGAAGGATAGATAGTCGGAGCCGGCAGCTGGATTTCATTGACGATGACTTCGCCGGAGGAGGCGTTGTCACTCTTGTAATAGCCGTCTTTGTAGGCCCGTGCCGTGATTTCATGGGTCCCCGGTCCCAGCGTAATCGGCCCGGTGTAATCGGTACCGGGATAGAAGAAGCTGATGCTGCGCCCATCGGTTCGATAGCGTATCGATGCGCCGGGCGTGGCGCTGGTGATGACGAACTGTTGGCCCTGAGAGTAGCTGCCGGCTCCGGGGGAGATGACGGGCGTCGCAACTTTGGGCGTGGAACTTACATAGGTGGCGCTGCTGGTTGGGCTCTCGAAGGTGCGATTGAGCGTATTGTCACGGACGAATGCCCGTGCCGTGACCGTGGCGCCGTAGTTCAGATAGAGCGTATCGCCCTGGCTTGGGATGAAGATGAAGGAATCTTCTGTCGGTTCGCTGCCGTTCAGCGTGTAGCGGATCTGCGTATTGCTCTGATTCTGCCCCGAGCCATAGCCGATAGTCACTTCCATGGGCATTGCGTAGGTCCCGCTACCCGGCGTGATGACGGGCGCCGCGATCGTCGGCAGGACGCCGGCGTCGGCGTAGATTTTCAGGATCGCCGCGCGCAGGTCGGGCAGGGGACCGATTATCTGAGTTCCTTGCTGACCTGTACCCGTCGAACGCAGGATCGTCTTCATCTCGGCGGGCGTGGCGACGCGACCGTTGACGGCTTTGAATGTATCCTGCAAGATGGCTGCAGAGGCCGCCACAATCGGCGTCGCGCCCGAGGTGCCACCGAACGAGCGCTTGAACCATAAATTACGTTCCTCTTCAGAAGCTTCACCAGGATGCAGATCGCCGTACCCGGTCGTGACGATGCCATCCCCCCAGCCCTGCACGTCCATGGTTGCGCCATAGTTGGTGAACCAGCTGGGTGCGCGGGGATCTTCGCCGTCAACATAGGGGGAGTTGCCGGCGCCGACCATGATCGCGCCTGAGTCATTGGCAGGAAGGAAGGGGTGATGGCCGCCGTTTCCATTCTGATAGGCCGGTGAATCCAGATCTTCCGCACCATTTGCGCCGGCTTCAAAGACGATACGTCCGGCGGCAACCGCAACCTTGACGGCGTCATAGGTTGCTTTGTCCCACTCGACCGGGACAAGCCCTTCTGAGGCCCACTCCCGTTCCGCCTTTGGCTTGGTGTTGGGACCCGTTGCCTGCGCCTCGATGACGATGATATCGCCGGCGCGCAAGGCATTTGCACAGCGCGTGATGGCCGACGGAATGCTGAAGCCGTTGATGGTGTAAGTCGCGGCGAAGTAGAGGTCGGCGTTGTAGGCGATGCCTTTGACGCCGTAGCCATTATTCCTCGCCGCCATGATGCCCATGACCGCCGTGCCATGGTTGTCATCATAGACCGGATCTGCCGCAGGGGGCAGGAGCTTGATTGTCGGCAGGTCCGCGTGGTTCTCGTTGACGTCATATTCCAAGTCACAGATGCGAATCCCACTGCCGTTGCTGTCGCTGCCGAGCCAGGCCCAGCGTGCATCGACCCCCTCCGGCGCCGCGTTCAGATAGCGCTGGTAGCGATCGGCGGCCGGGTTGCCCGTGATCGCACCGACCTGGCTGAAGTCGGGTATGGCCGATGAGACTTCGGGCCGCGGCACAAGTCCAACCCACTCGACGATGGAGAGCGCACGGAACGCCTCCAGCGCGCTTTGCTCATCCGTGCCGGCGGGCAGCGTGAGCCGCATATAGTTGTTGAGATCTGGCAGCGGGTCTTGCGTATTCGCAGCCCCTTCGCGGCGCAGTGCGTCGAGCGCGTCCTCGCTCACATCGTGGAGCGGCTGCCACGTTCCACCGGCAGAGAGCCGGTCGAGCGTGTTCATCGTCGCCGCATCCACCCGAGCATTGATCGCGGTGGGGGAGCCGTCGCGCAGGCGCATGGGGACGCCATCGCTGAACTTGATGCGCAATACGCCAGGCTCATAGAACTCAGCAAAGGTCGCTTCATCAATCCGGTTCACCGGTTCATCCGGCGCCTGCGCCCTGGCCCTCGCCGTAAGCGTTGGAATCAGGGCAGCAAGCAGCAACAGAAGTAGCAGCCGGTGCGGCCTTCCCCGCCTGGGGGAAAGATCTGTGTTGGGCATGCTCAAGGTCCTTTTTGAATAAAGGGCAGCCAAATCTTGTTGTCCAGGTTGCCGCTGTCGATGACGATGACCGTGCCGGCCATACCCACGCCGCCTGGACCACCGTGAGCTGCGCAGTAGTAGGGGAACTCACCGGGCGTCGCAAAGGTGTTGCTGTATGTCGTCCAGGAACTGCTGGGCGCGCCGTTGGTGAAGCTGCCGTCGTCCGCCACAACGTTGTGAAAGCCCTCCTCGCGTACCCAGATCACCGTGCCGCCGACGGGGATGGTGACGGGATCGGGCTCAAACGCCAGGTTGATCACGTCGATCACCGCATGGGCGACCTGCACGGTCGTTTGCGCCTGTACGCTGCCGGCACTGTTGCTGGCCGTCACTGTGGCGACATAGGTCCCCGCCGTTGCATAGGTGTGGGTTACCGTGGCGCCTGTTCCACTGGCGCCATCACCGAAATTCCAGGCGTAGCTGACGTTGGATCCATCGCCTACGCTGGCCGTGAAGCCGGTGGGAGAAGCAAGGGTCGTCGGGCCATCGTTTTCAGCGATCAGGCCGCTGATCGGCTCGTCGTCGCCGGTTTCGACAATGATCGTGCCGGACATGCCAACGCCACCCGGTCCGCCGTGAATTTCGCAGTAGTAGCGGAACGTTCCGACCGAGGTGAAGGTATGGCTGTAAGTCGTCCATGAACTGCTGGCCAGCCCGCTGGTGAAGGAGCCATCGTCGGCTACCACATTGTGGAATCCGCTCTGGCGCACCCAGGTCACCGTATCGCCAACCCGTATGGTGAGCGGATCGGGCTGGAACGCAAAGTTGACCACGTCAACCGTATGCGTTGTCCCAACGCCGGTCACGGAGACGTTCGTCGATGCCGTGGCGCTACCGGCGCCGTTGCTGGCCGTGACGGTTGCCGTGTATGAGCCTGGCGCACCATAGACGTGGGTCGGTGAGGGTCCGCTACCCGATCCGCCATCGCCAAAGTCCCAGCTGTAGAGAACGTTGTTGCCCGCTGTCACTTGTGCCGTGAAGCTGGTGAGATTGCCCAGTTCGGTCGGGCTGCTATTGCTGGCGCTCAAGCCGACGATGGCGTCGTCAGAAGCCACGCCCAGGCCGCAGGCGAAACCGGCGCAGAGCGTTGTCGTATCACTGGCCGTGACGCCTGCAACGGGTTGACCGAAAGCGCTGCGCAGCGCTGATTGACCACTGGCGACGCCGCCGCCGCCGCTGCCGCCGCCGGGGCTGTAACGGGCCAGGCTTTCGCCGGCTGCATAAATCGTGCCCGCAAGCGCCAGCAAGGCGAAGAGAATGACCACAACGCCGCTTTCCTGCATGCGTCTTAATTTGGTCTGCATCGTTTCCTCCTTGAGTTACTCGTTGGCGCAAGTCGTCGTGAGCTGATTGAAGGTGCCAAAATCATAGGAAACGACGCATTTGGGCGTACTCCCGCTACCTGTGGCGAGACGTTCGGGGATGAAGCCCAGCCGTGAAGCCGCGAAATTCACGCGTCCATTTTCGGTTTCAACCAGAAAGGCGCTGTTATTGGCGCTGACCCGCACCAGCGAGTGTTCGATATCGGGGAGGCCGTTGGTGAAGACCCCGATGGCCCGGTAGTCACCACAGAGGGTGCTGTCACGAACATCGATGCTGCTGCGCGTGAGGTGGAGCGCATAGCCTGTGCCCGTACCGGTCGAGCAATTGATCACATCGTCCTCACCGCCCACGAGCGTGCTCTGCTCTACGAAGGGCTGTTCACTGTTGCCGTCCTCATCGATGTGCCCCAGCGCCGCGTTGATGGCCGTGCCGAAGCCGACGGCGCCTGTGGCCATGAGGAGTGAGTCGCGGATGGTCGGTTCGGCATCCTTGAGCAGGACGGCATAATGCTTTGCGCCGCCGGCGCCCTGCGCCTTGGCCACGATATCGTCGATTGTGGCGTCACGCGTGGCGTCGCTGCCGAGATAGACGGCGATGGCGGTGTTGGTCGTGGCATCGTTGTAGACGGCAATGTCGCTGAGCCGCGCCTTGTCCTGTACTCTCACCGTCGATGCGGACGAGCCGGCGCTCGAGTCTGAGCGCGTTGAGGTGACCACAGTCACGTTGGGACCGGCTCCCTTGAGATGCACGTACGGCTTCACGTCAACCAGTTCGCTTTCGGTGTACGTGCCGGGAGCGACATAGACCAAGGTACGGTTGCTGGCAGATGGGTTGCTAATGCTATTCAGCGCGGTTGCGACGGACGTGTGGTCCCCGCCGCTCTTGGCAACGACGATCACGTTCTGGTAGTCGCCCCCGGCGTTGAGCGCAACGGTGGCCGTGGTTGCGTAGGTAGCCTCGACCGCGTTCAGGGCCCGGTAGGCCTGGAGTGCGTAGGGGACCGAAGCGAAGCGTTGGCGCGGCAGTGGCGCTTCGCCATTGACGCTGACTTCGATGTAGCGATTTTCGCCTTCAAAGACGCTGGGGCCCAGCGGTGTGCCCTGGCTGCCCAGCGTGACGGCAAAATAGCCGCTGTTGACGCCTACGCCGCCGTGGCTCTCTTCCCAATACTGGGTGCCGCCTGTGCTGGCGTCATAGATTTTGAAGGTCAGCGTATAGCTGCCATCAAGCGCTGTGCCGCCGCTGTCGGTAAGATAGCCCTGATAGGTCATCAATTCGGGAATCGACGATCCTCCCAGTTCTGTGGCCAATAATTGGCCGCCCCCAATGGCGATGAAGCCGCCAAAAAGCAGCGCCATGAAGATGAACGAGAGTACAAAGACAGAACGCTTTCGGGTCATGATAGCCTCCTCGATATCGGTCGAATGTGGGTGGGGCAGACTTCGTTCAATCGTTGCCGGCGCGCTTCAATTCGTCGATGGCGGCCTGTAGCAGCGCAACGAGTTGTTCCAGCGAGGCGAAGTGGCGCGTCTCTTCCGAGTCAACCGGCTGGAGTGAACCACGAAGTTCCGGCCGGTCATCGTGTGCTGGCGTTGCGTCGACGTCTAGCAGCGCATCGCTGATGGATTTTTTGCCGTCCGTCCACAGACGCAGGACGAAGGTGGCGCGTCGTCGCGGCATGATTGAACGTCGTTCCCCGCTTTCGTTGTGAAGGTATTCATGAGGAGGATAGCGGCGGGGTCTCGCACAGCTCTCGCATGCACATGGGGATGGAGAAACCGGTGTGACACGCCGGTACGAAGAGGCTGGGCCGCGTGCTAACCGAACAGCGGGGCTATTCGTGCCGCAGCGCATACGCGTGCGGCGTTTGTGGACCGGTGGATGCGGTGTATTCAGGCTCTTGTAGCTCTGAAGAACTTGCGTTTGTTGAATGAATTTAGATTCGGCCGCGCGTCCGGATTGCGATGCCTGCCGCTTCCATGGCCGCCAGGTCGCGCAAGATCGTGCGGCGGCTCACGCCCAAGGCCGTGGCAAGGTCGTGATCAGTCGGCGCAGCTCCTTGCTCGGCCGCTTCCGCCATTAGGCGTTGCATGCGATAGCGCCGGGCGTCCACTTTGTCGGGAATGGTCTCCGCTTCCGGCCCTAGAATCGTCCAGCGGACCGTAACCAGCTCATCAGGCTGCAGGGTGCGTCCCAGCGGGGCGTCCTCGCGGGCAAGTACCATGGAGATACGGCGCTGTATATGGGTGAGGTCGTCGTGTTCATCGACAATGGCGCGATTTACCGCCACTGCCTCGTAGAAGCGCCGGCGTATGTCGTGGTCCTCAATCGCACGCGCCTGCCGGTGTAGTTCTTCATACGCAGCCGTCAACGCGGCTGCCCGTTCCTCTGCCCGGCCCAGGGCCCCCATGAGCCGCGCCAGCGACCCATACCAGTGTTGCAGACGCTCGCCTGTCACATCGTCCTGGCGGAAGGAGTGCCAGAGCGAGTCGGCCAGCGTCGTAACTTCGGCGTCACCGCTCTCCAAGAGCGCCAGGGCAAGATGGGTTTCGCAATGGTAACGATTCAGGCGTTCCCCGGTTGTATGCCAAGCTGCGATAGCCCGTCGCAGCAGGGGAATGGCTTCCGCCGGGCGTGCCTGTTCGACCAACTGTATCCCCAAGTCTTGCAAGGCGAAGGCCATGAAGAGTGTGGCATCGAGCTCTTCGGCTTCGTGTAGTGCTTCTCTGAGCAATGTTTCAGCAGTGGCAGGGTCATTGAGGCAATAGGCAATGTTGCCGAGGCTTACCGTTGCGATGATATGGCCCAACCGTTCGCCAATCCGGGTGAAGATCGTTCGCGCAGCTTCGGTTTCTTTTTGGGCTGCCTCATAATCCCCCAGCGCCAGTGCGATCAAGCCTCGAGCCTGCCGGACTGCGCCCTCGCCGCGTATATAGCCAATCCGCTGCTGGGCGACGAGCGTGTCATCAGCCAGCGCGGCCGCCCGGTCCCACCTCCCGAGATCTTGCAGGCCGGAAAGATAATTGATGCGCGCCCGGGCCTCTTCAAAGTGATTGCCTGCCGCAACCTGGGCGTCAATCGCCTGCTCGTAGAGGGGCAAGCAGCGTTCGGGCGGTTTATTCAGATTGGTATAGGCCCAGGCGAGGCCGTCGAGCGCGCGCCCTTCGTGCGCCCTGTGGTCGATGCGGCGGGCAATCTCGAGTGCGCATTCCAAGGCTTCCACTGCAGCCTGATTGTCGCCAAAGTGAAGCGCAACATCTCCCCGATGAAGATAGACGGCGCACAACGCAGCCTGATTGGCCGTGCGCCTGGCAGATTCTTCAGCCTGATCCAAGAGCTTGTCTGCCTCGGCTTGATCGCCAGCCAGAAAGGCGCTATGGGCGGAATCGATCTGAAGGACGAGCGCCGCTTCCTGATCGTCAAGGTCAGCAGCGAGCTGCTGCGCGGCGGCGAGACTTGTCCATTGGACTTCCCGGTCGCCCGTAATGGCCGAAATTCGCGCGAGTTCTGTCCATCGTTCCAGACGCTCCTGGGGCGATGACGGCGGCGCAAGCGTCAATGATCGGTGTAGCGCACGCTGTGCATCTGCATATGCCGTGACCGCGAGCGCGGCTTGACTAACGGCCCAATACATGGCGGCCGCTGCCTCGTTTTCGCCGGCCGCCGCCAGATGGAACGCACGCAATTGGATTGCATCGGGTTGTTGCTGCGCCAGTGCGGCTGCGGCACGCGCATGCAGCCTGCGCCCGGTTTTCGGATCCATCTGCTCGTAGACGGCGGTGCGCACAAGGTCGTGGTGGAATCGGCAGCCGTCTTCGTTCATCTGCAAGAAGTAGGCGTCGCTCAGACGCCGGCTGATGCGCGCCAGGGTCGTGGCATCCGTGTCACCGGTCGCGTGCCACAGGGTATAGCTCGCGCCATCGCCGATCACTGCTGCGGCTTCCAAAACAGTGCGCTCATCCGCTCTTAGCTGCGCCAGTCGCTTCTCGACGGTGAGACGATAAGCGCGCTGCTCTGCCTGGAGCCCCAGCAGCGTCTCTGTGACGAAGAAGGGGTTGCCGCCGCTGATGCTGTGGATCTTGGCGGCTTCTACTCGAAAGGGCGGGGGCAGCAGGGCAGCAAGCTCTTCGGGTGTGAGCGGCTCGAGCCGGTATGGCGCCAGCCATCCATTGCGTTCCCAGTGCTGCAGTTGTTCCCAACCGGGGCCACGTTCGACTTCTGTGCGTCGGTAGCCGATGAGGATAAGGAGACGCATATGTGCCGCCTGCGCGACAAGCGCCCCCAATGCCGCCCATTGATCCTCAGTCGCCCAGTGCAGATCGTCCAGCACCAGCACATGGGGAGTCAGTGCCGTGAGTGCTGAGAAGACGTCCACAATGGCTGTGTGGAGGCGCAGGCGTGCTGCATCCGGCGGAAGCTCGTCTTGTGCCTGCAGCGTTGCCCATGGGCTGTAGAGAGGACTGAAGCCCACTCGCGTGTGGTTGGGCAGGATGGCTTCGAGTTGCGCGGCCGGCAGTCCGGTCAAGGCTGCGGTCGCGGCTTGGGCCAGGGCCGAAAACGGTGAGGCCGCTGGCCGATCGCTGGCCGCGCCTTGGGCAACGACTGCGCCGCGCCAGGTTGCGCCCGCTGCGATCTCATCGAAGAGCCGGCTTTTGCCCATGCCAGCCGCGCCTTCGACGGCCACGGTCTGCCCGGATCCCCGGATGGCCTCCTCGACGGCGCCGAGCAAGTGACGACGTTCCTGCTGACGACCGACAAAGGTCGGTCGCAGCAGGTTGTCGTCGGGGGCTGCGCCAATGGCGCCATCCCGCGTGATGCTGCTTTGCTCGGCGCGCAGACGCTGGGCAAGTTGCTTGCTTTCTGCGCTGGGATCTACACCCAGTTCGGACGACAAGCGCGTGGTAAGCTCGCCAAACGCGGCCAACGCCTCAGCGATTCGACCGTCCAGGGCGAGCGTGCGCATGAAACCAAGGCAGGCCTGCTCTCGGAGCGGATCTTCGCCGATGAGCCGCAGGAAATAGCGACGCGCCAGGGCAAACTCACCGATCCGTTCCATCTCCTCGCCAGCCTGCAACAAACAATCCAAGTAGCGCTCGCGCAACGCATAGCGCCGCGCCAGCAACCAGTCGTCGTAGCAACCTTCCAGCAGATCTCCTTGATAGAGCGTCACTGCATGTTCGTACAGAGCAGATACAGCCGTCGCCTCCGTCACCTTCGCGCGCTTTGTCGTCGCCTGCTCAAAGGCCCAGACATCGACCCAGAGCCGTTCAGGATCTGCGAGTTGAATCTGGGTTGGCGTGGCCGCAATCCAGTCGCCAACTGGTGAACGACGCAGGCGGTAGAGCGTGTCGGAGAGGGCCCGCCGACCGCTTGCCGGCGCGCGTTCGGGCCAGAGCGTTTCGATGAGCGCTTCGCGCGAATGCTCCCGGGCGGGATGAAGGCACAGATACGCAAAGAGAATTGTCGCCCTCCCGCCGGGGAGCGCGACAGTGCGTCCTGACACCTCGACTTTTGCGGCGCCAAAGAGATAGACGTGGCCTATATGGGATGAATAATCTGAATCGGTCTGCATAGCCATTGAGACTCGCTCGCACGGTTCAATCAAACAACAGTCCGTATGCAATAACGGGCGACAACAGGTGGGGACGTCAAGCGTGAAGCGTCCACCAGTGGATTGAGATTCGAGTCGGTGGGGGATCGGTATATGCCCGTGCTGTCAAGGGGCTTGGACAGCCATCGGTCTGACAGCGTCCAGTATAGCCCAGTGCTAGGACAAATCAAGCGCGCGATATTGTTGCCGATTCCCAGGGCGGGGCTGCTATACTGGGCAACGCTGAGCCCGAGCGTTGCAGCAAGTGCGGCGCCTCTCGACACACGTTTCTGACTGATCAAACCGAGGACAGGATTCTGCCTGGCGCGGCGATTAACCATAGGCAGCCGGTGTGTTGCACCGTGGCTGCGCAACCGGAAACCCAAGCGCAACTCCCAATTACGACATAAAGTAAGGAGCAAACATGAGTGATATCAAGTTCGGCACGGACGGATGGCGCGGGCGTATCGCCGATGACTACACCTTTGCCAATGCACGGCGCTGCACCCAGGGCTTTGCCGATTATCTCAAGAGCAAGGGACTTGAGGGGCGGACGGTCATCGTTGGGCACGACATGCGCTTCGCGGCCGAAGACTTTGCCGCAACGGTTGCCCAGGTGTTGGCCGGGAACGGGTTCGTCGTCCATCTCACCGACAAGGCCACGCCGACACCCGTGATCAGCTTCAGCGTGCCCAACCGGGGCGCGGTTGCGGCCGTCAACGTGACCGCCAGCCACAATCCGCCCCAGGACTTGGGCTTCAAGGTCCGCGACGAGCAGGGCGGGGCCATTGCGCCCGACGGCCTGACCGAGATCGAAGCGCGCATTCCGGCCGCCGATGCGACGAATGCCATTCAAACGATGCGTATGGACGAGGCGTTGGCCACCGGCCGCATTGTCTACTTTGATGCCAAACCCGCCTATCTGACCCATCTGGCCACCTTGATCGACGTGGCGCCCATCAAAGAGGCCGGCCTAAAGGTCGTTGTCGACAACATGTGGGGCAACGGGTCGGGCTGGCTTACCGAGATTCTCGGCGGCGGCGCCACTGAAATCATTGAGGTCAATGCCGGGCGCAACCCCATCTATCCCGGCATGTCCCGGCCGGAACCGATTCCGCCCAACGTGGACAAT
This sequence comes from uncultured Chloroflexia bacterium, assembly GCA_963749845.1. GTDB lineage: Bacteria > Chloroflexota > Anaerolineae > Caldilineales > Caldilineaceae > JAGRCP01. Next base: position 1,661,198 of record CAVVOJ010000001.1, read on the forward strand.
GGCCTGGCCAGAGGGCGAGATGTGGGCGCGGATTGCGTCTGTATTATGGATGGCGACGCCGATCGCTGCGGTTTCGGCGATGAGAACGGTGAGTTTATTGATCAACTACGCGTTTATGGGCTGTTGGCTTACTACTTCCTGGAGGTCCGGGGTGATCGTGGCACCATCGTCAAGACGCTGAGTACCACCGCCATGTTGGACAAGCTGGGCAAGGCCTATGGTGTCGATGTGGTGAATACAGGCGTCGGCTTCAAGTATGTGGCTCCGGCCATGGTGAAGCACGATGCGCTGATCGGCGGCGAAGAGAGCGGCGGCTACGCGTTCCGCAACCATGTGCCAGAGCGCGACGGTATTCTGGCCAATCTTTATCTCCTTGATTTGCTGGTTCGCACCGGCAAGAAACCGACCGAACTGCTTGAGTTGCTCTTCGAGGCCGTAGGCGGCGTTCACTATTATGACCGCATAGATACTCGGCTGACTGACAATGAGATGAAGGCAGCGGCCAAGGCCAAACTCGATAGACTGGACGTAGAAGACCTGACGTTGGGCGGCCACGGTGTCACCGAACTGGTGACGACCGACGGCTATAAGTTTGTGATGGATGACGGTGGCTGGCTACTGGTGCGCTTTTCCGGCACGGAACCGTTGATTCGGGTCTATACCGAGACGACGGATGGAGACGCAGTCGCACAAATTCTGGCCGACGGCCGGGCATTGGCAGGGCTGAACTAGACGCTTTCTGCGGAACGTCGTTTCTCAATCCAATCCAGGGCCAGCGCCGGACACTGCAGACACATTGTGTCCGGCGCTGGCCCTGGATTGTCGTTTGGGCTACCGGCCCCGTGATCGTTTATGATGGGGCCATCTCTTGCAGATCCCTCAATAGGTAGTCAGCGCGTCATCAGCCTGTCACGAACGATAGGAATTCGCCGTATGAAATGGGCGTTACGGTAGGACCTGCTCAACCTGTGATAAAATGTACAAACGGAAGTCAAGATTTGAGTAAACTTTGTTGTATTTTTGTGTAGAGTTTGTGGGGTCCATGAAAATTAAGCCCTTTTTGGCTGATACGCATTGCCATCTCGATTTGGCCCAATTTGATGAGGACCGCGATCAAGTCGTCGCGCGTGCCGTTGCGGCCGGGGTCGACCTGATCGTGAACCCCGGCATTGACCTGGACCACAGCCGGGCCGCCATTGCTCTTGCGGAGCGTTACGATGGCGTTTACGCCGCGGTTGGCGTGCATCCCAACAGCAGCGCCGAGTTCGATCTTGCCACAGTGGAGGCCCTACGGAGACTGGCGGCCCATCCAAAAGTGGTGGCCATCGGTGAAATTGGCCTGGACTACTACTGGCAAGACGTTGCGCCGGCGGTGCAAGCCAAAGCATTTGAGGCGCAACTGGCGTTGGCGGCCGAATTGGGCCTCCCGGTCATTATTCATAACCGGGAGGCGGGCGATGATGTGGCCCGGACGCTGCGAAGCTGGGTGCAAAGCGCTGACTTCCTGGCTTCGCCCTTGGCGCGGCGACCGGTCGCCGGCGTGCTCCATGCTTTCAGCGGGGATGCAGCTTTGGCCCAAGAAGCGTATAATTGGAATTTTGTGTTAAGCTTGGGCGGTCCCGTGACCTTCAAGAATGCACGGGAACTACACGCGTTGGTTCCCCAGCTTGATCCACTGCGTTTGATGCTGGAAACGGACGCGCCTTATTTGACGCCGCATCCGCACCGCGGTACGCGTAATGAGCCGGCTTACGTGCCCCTAATGCTTGAACAGCTGGCCGCTCTTTTCATGATGAGTCCAGAAGCTTTGGCCGGGGCTTCGACGCGTCTGGCCCTGCGTTTTTTTGGCTTGGAGGATGCGTATCGTGTTAAGCACACGGCTTCACACACAACGTCAGCTCGATAATCAGGATTCGCGTACAATCGTGACCTACACCGAGACCAATAGCAGCGCGACAACAAATGGCAGCCTACTTTCCAATGGTCAGCCGCTGGAGGTTGTCGCAATCCTGCAGCCTGTCCAGCCTGGCCTGGAACAGGTGGAAGCCAAAATGAAAGAGGTGGATTCCGCACTCTTTGCCCCGTTGGCCACCGCGTTTGTTGATCTCATCGGGCGTGGCGGCAAGCGCCTGCGCCCGGCCCTGGCGCTCTTGGCAGCTGAATTCAACGGCGAGGTGCAGTCGAGTCCCGTCTATCCTCGGGTACTGTCGCTGGCTTCGTCCGTAGAGATGCTGCATACGGCCACGTTGGTGCATGACGATGTGATCGACGATGCGCTGTTGCGCCGGGGCGCCCCCACGCTGAACGCCGGCTGGAGCAAGGGATCCACGGTTATGGCCGGCAACTATATGTTCGGACAAGCGGCCCAGTTTTCGGCCGAGACAAACAACATGCGCGTCATCACCCTCTTTAGCAACACGCTGGACATTATTGTGAATGGCGAATTGCGCCAGCTCTTTGAACGCGATGAATTGGATCAGCCCAAAGAGAATTACTACCGGCGCATATATGCCAAAACGGCCAGCCTATTTTGTGCCGCCACGGAAGGAGCAGCGATCTTGACCGATCTGTCCGAAGGCGAGATCAAGCAACTGCGCGACTATGGCTACAACCTTGGCATGGCCTTTCAGATTGTGGATGATATCCTCGACTTCACCGGCAATGAGCGCTCTTTGGGCAAACCGGCCGGCGGCGATTTGCGCCAGGGTACCTTCACATTGCCCTTTTTCCACTATCTGAAAAATCATCCCAATCCGGCATCGCTGATCGCCGAGTTGGAAGAGCGCATCGACGCCCGCGACGGGGGTGACACAGCAACCTGGAATGCAACCGTTCAGGAGGTTGTGGGGGCCGTGCGTGCGTCCGGCGCCGTGGGCGCGGCGCGGGACGAAGCGCTGGGCTTTCTTGATAAGGCCCGTCACAACCTGGATGGGCTCCCCGACAATGTTTACAAAGCTTCCATGCTGGACCTCTGTGATTTCGTAGTCCAGCGCACCTACTAGGACCGCCACCCGCCGAGTCTTCATGACCGTTTGCGATCTATCCGTCGTCATCGTCAGCTGGAACGTGCATGAACTTTTGCGCGCCTGTTTGACGTCCCTGGCCGCGTGCTCCGATCCCGCACCGCGCCTGCCGCAGACGCGCCTCTTTGGCCCGCCGAACGATCTTCAGCGCCTGGAAGTCATCGTCGTGGACAATGCCAGCCAGGATGAGAGTTGCGCCATGGTACAGGCTGAGTTTCCCTGGGTACGCTTAATCGCCAGCGATACCAACCTGGGTTTTACCGGCGGCAACAACTTGGGCTACGCGGCCAGCCAGGGACGATTTGTCTATTTCCTCAATCCTGACACCGAAATAGCCAGCAGTGCAACGCACGGGCTGTGGACTCTCTACAGCGCGATTCGCGACACAGAATCCATTGGAATGGTCGGACCTCAGCTGCGCTACGCTGACGGCGTGCCCCAGTCCAGCGCGCGCCGCTTCCCGACGCATCTGACCGGCTTTCTGGAGAGCACCTGGCTCGGCCGGGCCTGGGCGGGTAATCGATGGTCGCGTCGTCTACATATGGCCGACTGGCAGGTCGATTTTCCCCATGATGTGGATTGGTTGGTGGGTGCCGCCATGCTGGCGCGCCGTGATGCGCTGGAGTCGGTCCGCATGCCGGGCATGGACGGTCCCTTTGATGAAGGCTTCTTCATGTACAGCGAGGAATTGGATCTGTGCTGGCGTCTCAAGGACGCCGGTTGGCGCGTCGTCTTTGTGCCGACCTCATTGGTCATCCACTACGAAGGGCGCAGCAGTGAGCAAGTGGTGGCGGCACGCCATATTTACTTTAATACCAGCCGCGTGCGCCTCTATGATAAATATTTTGGACGGCGTTGGGCCAACGCCCTGCGCCACTATTTGCTTGCCGAATACCGGTGGCAGCTCTGGTCGGAACGGCTCAAGCGTCTCCTTGGCAGCAAGCGCGCACTACGCACGGCCCGCATCGATGCCTACAAGCAGGTCCTCGCCACCGGGCTTCTCCCCGACTCCATGCGCGAAAAGCGATAGAACGCGGATGGCGCGGATATGGCGGAAACAGCACGGATCTTTTTGAGAATGATCCGCGGTCTAGCACTTCCCTAGGCCAGCAGCCCACGCAATTCCTCGGGCGTGGTTACCGGCAGTTGACAGACATAGTTTTCGCAGACGTACGCTGTCGGCTTACCATTGACCATGCCCCGGCCCTCGAAGACGGGCAGCGGGCTCTCTTCCTCCGGCTTTTTCAGGGCAACGACCGCGTGGGGTAAGTAGCGCTTGCGCACTTCACGCAGCAGTGCTTGCGTGGCCTCGCCTTCGGGATCACCCACGATGGCAATTTCCATGCTCGGCGCCAGATACTGATCCAGCGCGCTCAGCAAGCGGCCGAATCCAGTCGGCTGGCGCGCCATGGCCGCCTCCATGAGCAGGAAAATTCGTGCGGCTTCCTGGCGATGCTCCTGGTTGCCCAGGAGGGCAGTGGTCTGGAGGAGTACCTCGGCGGCCATGGAGTTACCCGATGGAATTGCGTTGTCGATGAAGTCTTTGCGGCGCACGACCAGCGCCTCGTGGTTCACGCCGGTCTGGTAAAAGCCCCCACGTTCGGCATCGTGAAACTCAGCGTACATGATGTCGAGCAGCGCCTGTGCCTCTCCCAGCCAACGCAGATCGAAGGTAGCCGCATAAAGCGCCTGCAGCCCGCGAATGAACGCGGCATAATCTTCCAGATAGGCGTTGAAGCGCGCCTGACCATCTTTGAAGCTGCGGTAGAGGCGGCCATCCTCTTGTCGCATGTTGGTGAGGATGAAGTCGGCTGCGCGCTGGGCTGCGGCCAGCGCACCGTCATGATCGAGCGCGGTGGCGCATGCGGCCAGCGCGTGGATCATGAGCCCGTTCCATTCGGTGAGGATCTTTTCGTCGCGTGCCGGCTTGATCCGCTGCTCCCGCACGTCGAAAAGCGTCGTGCGACCGATGAGCAGCGCCTGATCGGCGTCGGCCCGGCTGGCGTTGAAGCGATCGGCCGTCTCCTCCAGCGTCTTGACGACGTTGAGGATATTCTTGCCCTCGAAATTTCCCGAGGGCGTCACGCCGTAATAGTCCTGGAAGATCGCCGCAATCTGTGGACCCAGCACGCTTTCGATTTCAGCCGGCGTCCAGACAAAGAATTTGCCCTCTTCCCCCTCGCTGTCCGCATCTTGTGTGCTGTAGAAGCCCCCTGCGGGCGCCGTCATCTCACGCAACACATAGTCAATCGTTTCCTCAACAATGCGGCGATAGAGCGGCCGGCCCGTGATCTGCCAGGCTTGGACATAGCTGCGCAGAAGCTGGGCGTTGTCATAGAGCATCTTTTCAAAGTGAGGCACAAGCCAGTAGCGATCGACGCTATAACGGTGAAAGCCGCCGCCCAGCTGGTCGTAGATGCCGCCATTCGCCATTTTGAAGAGCGTCAGCTCCGCCATGTAGAGCGCATCATCGTCCGCCTGGGTCATGAGGAAATCGAGCGTCATCGGCTGGGGAAACTTGGGCTGATCGCCGAAACCGCCATCCTCGCTGTCGAAATGTTGCTGCAGCTGGGTTACGGCCTCATCCAGCGTTGCGGTGCTGAGGTCGTTGCCCGAGGCCTCGATCACGCCGGTCCGGTTGAGCATCTCTGTCAGCCGGTCGGCCTGGCCAACGACTTTGTCGCGATCCGTTGCATAGGCGTTGGCGACAGAACGCAGCACCTGGCCAAAGCTGGGCATGCCATAGCGCGGCTCGGGCGGATAGTAGGTGCCGCCGTAGAAAGGGCCGGCCATCGGGGGTGAGGAAGACGCTCATGGGCCAGCCACCCTGGCCGGTCATGGCCTGGACCGCGTCCATGTAGATGGCGTCGAGATCAGGTCGTTCTTCCCGGTCCACTTTGATGTTGACGAACAATTCGTTCATCAGCGCCGCGGTCTGCTCGTTTTCGAAGCTCTCGCGCTCCATGACGTGGCACCAGTGACAGGCGCTGTAGCCGACGCTGAGGAAGATAGGCTTGCCCTCCGCTTCGGCCTTTGCCAGCGCCTCCTCTCCCCAGGGATACCAGGCCACCGGGTTGTGGGCGTGCTGGAGCAGATAGGGCGACGTTTCGTCGATCAGGCGATTGGTCGGTTTGTTGGCAGACATGCGGACTCCTTGGCGGCATTGAATTTGGCTCGATTGTAGCACGTCGACCGGCGTAGCGGCGTGACGCTCGTCACGATTACAGCCGCTGCTGAAGCATGTCGTGGCGAAGCTGAATTCGACCACAATAGACCGTGGATCAACGCGAGTCTGACGGATATCGGCGGATCAATCCTGAAGCAGGTGTCTGATTCGTTCGATCCGCCTATTCCGCAGTCGATTTCATCGGTCGTCCGAACAGTTAGAATCCCTGAAATTCTTGTTGGGCAACCCATTGAATTGGGGCCGTCGAGTGTGCTATGATTTGAATACTCCTCACCAACGTATCCTTGTCGTGATTTTCTAGACGTCTCGTCCGCGGTCTTCTGCAGCGGTTCGTTACTCATTCTTGGTTCAATTGCAGCCCTCTTCGCCTTCCGAATCAATACAAAAAGACCCCTTGGACTCGCGCCGGCGTGTTTACTGCAGTAGCGGCGGTGCGGTCGCAGAGGCAACTGTCAATATCGACTGCCGTATGTTGTGGCGTTAAAGCCGACGACGCCGTCGGGCGCTCTATTTGCTACTCGCTCGTTTCCGCTCATCGCCACAGAGGGGAAATCAAAATGCAGAATCACACGTTTGTACGACGGATTGTGCTCAGCGTTACCACGCTGGTGACGCTTGGATTAATCGTCGGGCTGCTGGCGTCTTCCGCGCTTCTGGCCCAGGACGAAAACGACTATCCTCTGCCACTACCGCCCGATATCCAGACGGGAACGAAAGCGGAGCCGCTGCTTTTCATCGGCGACTACTGCGGCGCGTTTGGCGGTGTCAGCCTCCACGATACGGATGGCGGCCCAGGCAGCTTTACCGTCGACGTCGTTGGTGAACCGGTTGAAGCCTTTATCGTCTGGTCGGGACGCAATCGCCTGGACCGCACGGGCGACGATAACCTGGAAGTGAGCGTCAACGGCGCCGAATTCATGACCATTGTCGCCGATCAGGCTCTGCTTGCCCGCTCGGATGCCGAGTTTAGCTGGTTCACCTACTCGTTCGACGCGTTGGCCGGCCGTGTACCAATTGTCTCCGGCGCCAATCGAGTTCGTTTTTCGGGGCCTGGAGGATGGCGATGATACCTTTGAGGCCCATGGCGTCGGCGTTCTCATCATCGGCGAAGATCACGCTGCCTGTCCCTTCCAGGCGTTGGGCATCTATTTCGGCAACGATGTTCTCTTCCATGGCTGGGACGGCGCCAGCGGTCCTGACTCGGAACCGGTCTGTTTTGACTTCCCGCCGCCGCCGGATCCACTTGGAAATGGACATTCAGATGTTCGTGGGCGGTGTCGAGAATCCATATCGCGCCAATGCGATCTGGGCACGTACCGGCAATGGCGGGACCAAGCCTGCCAACATCGTGGGCGATCCGGACGCCGTTGAGTTGCGCATGGCGCTGCGCGGCCTCCAGGGTGATGAATTCGACAACTATGATACGGTGATCCAGGACCCGAATCCCATTATCGTGGACGCCGGTGATACCTGGGCCTGTGTGCAGATCGAGTCGCCGCCTGAGGTACACAACGAACGCTTCCCGGCCCTCATCATCGACGGCGAGCCCCTGCCCGAAGCCAAGCGTCAAGGCATCAGCGCAACGTGGATCACGCACGCCATGCGCGTGCCGCTGGCCGAAATCGAGATCGGGCCCGACGGCCTCAATCGTGTTGGCGAGCCCCATGATTTCACAATCACCGTCAATTCGGCCTTTGGGTTCGCAGGCACCCTGGTGATCACGCCCACGGTTTCGCCGCGGCCCGATTCCCAGACAGGTACCTGCGCTACCCCCACCATCGACGGCCGCATCGCTACCTGTGTGTTCACCATCAACAGCGACAAGCCGGGGATTTTTACGGCCAACGCCGAAGCGGCCCTGGATTTGGGCAATGGACTATCGGCCCACCTCAGCACGGCACTCGCCGCGAGAGCAACGGCGGCTCCGCCGTCAAGGAATACGTGGAGCCGGCCATCGATCTCGAGAAGACGACCAACGGTGAGGATGCTGACGAGCCGACCGGTCCCTTCATCCTAGGTGGGGAAGCGGTCACCTGGCGCTATCGGGTGGAAAACACGGGCGCCATGGACCTCATCAACGTCGTCGTGACCGATGACAACGGTACGCCCGGGGATCCTGCCGATGACTTTACCTGTGCGATCCCGGCCCTGGCCATTGGTGAGGTGGATAACACGACCTGTCTACAAACCGGCGTTGCGCAGATCGGTCAATATGGCAATGTCGCCGTCGTGATCGGCACCCCGGTGATCAATGATGTGCCGCGGGGCGAGCCGGTGACCGATCAGGATCCAAGCCATTATTTCGGTGAAGCGCCGGCAATTGACATCGAGAAGTCTACCAACGGCGTGGACGCAGACGAACCGCCCGGTCCCGAGATCGGCGTAGGTGAAACCGTCTCATGGACCTACCTGGTTACCAACACCGGCAACGTGCCCCTGAGCAACGTCGGCGTGATTGACAATCGGGGCGTGACCGTCAGCTGTCCGCAAGATGTGCTGGCGCCTGCTGAGAATATGACCTGTACTGCGTTGGGCGTCGCCCAGTTCGGCCTCTACAGCAATATTGGTACGACAGTCGGTACATCGCCCACTGGTCAACAGGTAACGGACCAGGATCCGAGTCACTATGTCGGCGTTGAGCCAAACGCCATCGATGACGTGCCGCCTGCTGGACCCGGCACCCGGATTTACCTGCCAACCATTCGTTTTTGAGCCGATGAGAGAACGCGGATGAACCGGGATTGGGCGGAGTTACCCTGATCGTTTCTGCCTTCTTATGTTGCGAATTTCTGATATTCAGTGAGAACGTTTTGACAGATGCAAAGCGGGCGGCTATACTGACGCCCGCTTTGGGAACTGTTATCCAATTCCAACCACTTACAAGCGTCTGATATGATGATCATGTCCGTCACCTTTTCGTCCGCCGTTGCCCCGAACGCTATTGCAGCTGTAGCCGCGCAGGCTGCAGCGACAGCTAGCTGCGTGTTGCGGTAAGGCGGAGACGTCGGCGCCGGAACACCATTCTACGGCGCTCGTGACGATCATAGCTGATTTGCATGCAACGCCGTGGATTGTTTCCACGGCGTTTTGTTTCGCCAGAAATCATGCCGCGGCACCCATGCCCGGTTCGCATAAAGGAGCCTGTCCCATGCGTTTGACCCCGGAAGATGTGCGTCACGTCGCTGAACTGGCGAAGCTAAGCCTGACCGACGAAGAGGTAATCGAGTATGCAGAGCAGCTATCCGATATTCTGACCTATGCCGAGCGGCTGAGTGAAGTCGACACCTCGGGCATTCCGCCCACGCCCTTCGTACTCCCCTTGGCGAGCGTCATGCGCGAGGATGAGCCGGAGCCGGGCCTCACGAACGAGGAGGCCCTCGCCAATGCGCCGGACGCGGCCGATGGCTTCTTCCGCGTCAAGGCCGTCTTCGGCGAATAGGGAGGAAAGTTTCGCATGACTGAGCTACATGAACTCTCGATCCACGAGGCGCTGGCCGGACTCGACGCCGGCGACTTTAGCGCCGTGGAGTTGACTGCTGACTCTTCTGCAGCGCATTGATGCGCTCGACGGCCAGATTCAGGCCTATCTGACGGTGACGGGCGATTTGGCCATGGCCCAGGCGGAACGGGCTGATGCACGGCGGCGGCAAGGCGACCGTGCGCCGCTGCTGGGTATTCCCTTGGGCATTAAGGATGTCCTTTCAACAGAAGGAACCGAGACTACCTGCGGCAGTAAGATTCTCCAGGGCTATCGACCGCCCTACAGCGCCACGGTCGTCAAGCGCCTGGAAGCGGCTGGCATGGTGATGCTGGGCAAGACCAATACCGATGAGTTTGCCATGGGGTCCAGCACCGAGAACAGCGCCTACCAGACCACGCGCAATCCGTGGGACTTGACGCGCGTGCCGGGGGGCTCCAGCGGCGGTTCGGCTGCAGCTGTCGCCGCCGGGGAAGCGCTGGGCGCGCTGGGCACGGATACGGGCGGCAGCGTGCGCCAGCCGGCGTCGCTGTGCGGCGTGGTCGGCCTCAAGCCCTCCTATGGCCGCATCAGCCGCTATGGCCTGGTCGCGTATGGCAGCAGTCTCGACCAGGTTGGCACCCTGACCAAAGACGTGACGGATGCCGCATTGCTGCTCAACGTCATCGCCGGCCATGATGATCGCGACAGCACCAGCCTTGCCAGCGATGTTCCGGACTATAGCCAGGCGCTCGGCCGGTCACTGGATGGGCTGCGCGTCGGCGTGCCCGACCAGTTTTTTATCGACGGCATGCAGCCAGCGGTTGAAGAAGCGGTCCGGGTCGCGCTGACACAATTGGGCGATTTGGGCGCTGAAGTGGTGCCCGTCAGTCTGCCGAATACCGACATATCGCTACCTGTTTATTATCTTGTCGCGACGGCGGAAGCCAGCGCCAATCTGGCCCGCTTCGACGGCGTGCGCTTTGGCTATAGCGCCGGCGCGGACGACATGTTCGAAAACTACCGGCAAACGCGCGGCGAGGGTTTTGGGCCGGAGGTCAAGCGCCGCATTATGCTGGGCACTTATGCATTGAGTGCCGGCTACTACGACGCCTACTATCTCAAGGCGCAACAGGTGCGCACGTTGATCAAGCAGGATTATGAAAGGGCGTTCGAGCAAGTGGACGTGCTTGCCGGGCCGGTTTCGCCAACCACGGCCTTCAAGATCGGTGAAAAGTCGGACGATCCCTTGGCGATGTACCTGAGCGATGTCTTCACCTTGAGCCTGAACCTGGCCGGCATGTGCGGCATCAGCGTGCCTTGTGGCTTCGACGGCGACGGCCTGCCCATCGGCCTGCAGCTGATCGGCCCGCATCTGGGCGAAGAGATCATTCTGCGCACGGCCTACGCCTACGAGCAGAGCACACCCTGGCGAGAACGACGACCCGCGGGCGCTACGGCGAGATAGTACTCTATGTCATTTCATTTCGTGATTGGTCTTGGCGTCGGCGGTTTGGCCATTGCTAGCCGCCGGCACGCTGCAACCTAGCCGGATTGCAGCGTGTGAACGGCGCGTACCGGCGTCGATCTTCATAGCCATACGGCTGTGACGCTCCATTTTTCTTCATGCCGCGCAGCTTGATGCTGCGTGTGGGGGGACTGCAGTCCGCAGCCAACCCTCCAGTTTTGAAAGGCCAATCAACCCATGACGACCTTGCTGACCGAACAGTTTATCCAGAGCATGACTCAGAACGGCGCCACGCCGCGCAACTTGCGCAATCACGAGGACCGCATCAGCCAGCGTGTCAAGACCGTGCCGCCGTCGGGCATTCGTCGCTACTTTGACATTGCCGCCACCATGGAAGATGTCATCAGTCTCGGCATCGGCGAACCGGACTTCGTCTCGCCGCCACCGATCCTGAATGCCGGCATCGCCAGTCTCCAGCGCGGTCAGACCGCCTATACCTCCAACGCCGGCATGATCGAACTGCGCCAAGCCGTGGTCCGCAATCTTGCCGAGCGGTATGGCGCCAAGCGCTACGATCCGGAGCAGGAAGCGCTCATCACCGTCGGCGTGAGCGAGGCCATGTATTTGATCATGCAGGCCATTCTTGACTGGGGCGACGAGGTCATTGTGCCCCAGCCCTGTTTCGTGAGCTACACGGCCAGCGTCATTCTCGCCGGCGGGCACGTGGTCGATATCCCAACCCATGCCGAAGATGACTTTCAAGTGCGCCCTGAAGCCATTCGCGCCGCCATCACGCCGCGCACCAAGGCGCTGCTGATTGGCTTTCCCTGCAACCCGACTGGCGCGGTCATGGATCGGGCCGGCATGCTGGAGATCGCCAAGATCGCCGAAGAACACGACCTGATCGTCATTTCCGATGAGATCTATGACCGGCTCGTCTACGGCGATCACGAGCACGTTATGTTTGCCGCGCTGCCGGGCATGGCCGATCGGACCGTCCATCTGGGCGGCATGAGCAAGGACTATGCCATGACTGGCTGGCGCATCGGCTATGCGTGTGGACCGGCCGACCTGATCGGGGCCATGCGCAAGATTCACCAGTATCTGATCATGTCGGCACCGACGGTGGGGCAGGAGGCGGCCCTGGCCGCGTTCGTCGATCCGACCACGGAGGAGTATGTGCAGATGATGCTGGAGAGCTATGATGAACGCCGCCGGCTCATCGTGGACGGTCTCAACGCGATCGGTATGGATTGCTTCGAACCCAAGGGCGCCTTCTACGCCTTCCCCAGTATCCGCAAGAGCGGGTTGGATGAGCAGACCTTCTGTGAGCTGTTGCTGCGTGAGGAGCAGGTGGCCGTGATTCCCGGTAGTGCGTTCGGGCTAGGCGGCGAAGGGCACGTGCGCTGCGCCTATGCCGCGGCCAAGCCGGACATTGAAGAAGCGCTGGCGCGCATGGATCGATTTATGCGTAGCCATGCGTAGCTGAAACAGTGGGTCACGCAACGAATCACAGAGAAAAATACAGAGAAAAGAGAGCCACAGAGACGCAATTCGAACTTGATCTCTGTGGCTCTTTCTACGGCGCTTGCTGACTCCCCGTATCAACTCACTGCTGCGCAGTTCTCGCCCCGTTCCCGCCTTCGTCAGTTCCTCGTCCAGCCGCAGCTGAAAGAGCTCCAGTCGTATGGTGGGGAGTTGCAGGTTAAGGGTGAGAATTTTGCGGTTGAGTTCCTTTACTGCTTCTTCCCAGCGCGCCAGGTAGAGGCCCCAACCGTTTTGCACCTCTTGCTGAAGCTGGGGCGAGGACGCTTCACTGAACAATGTTTGGTAACGCTCGGCCGTCGCGGCGATTTCGCGGCGCAGCGCTTCGATTTCCCGCTGCAGTGCGTTGCGGTCGCCGATCCAGCCGGGGGCCAGGTCATTGTTCTTCAGCAGCTTGTTCGCCATGCGCTGATCGCTGGGCTCGAATGCCTCTGCGTCGGCACGTAAGGGCTTGCCCTTTCCCGGCAGGTTATCGAAGGCGCCGGCGCGCATGGCGTCCTCGATGCGCTGGTTGGCCAGTGACTCCCACTCCTCGAGTCCACGCGGTTCGGACTGCTGCGTCTTTTTGTCCTCTTGCTGCGCCGCGGCAGGCGGGGCGTTGTCCGTTTTGGCTTGGGCGTACTCGTCCGCTTTTTCTTTGGCTGATTTGATCTCTTCACTCATTCGTCTGCACCAGTTTTGCTCGGCAAATGACCCATTCTGCGGCGGATTCTAACATGATTTGCGGCCGGGGGCATAGTTACGTATTCTGGTATTTTCAACGCCAATCGTTCCGAGCTACAATACGGCACCATTCAAAGATCCACGCAGGCAGGAGTAGCAGTTCATGGCGAAAAAACTCTGGGGCGGACGCTTCACTGGCGAGAACGATCCACTGATGGAGGCCTTTAACGCATCGATTGGCTTTGATCAGCGACTTTGGGCCGCAGATATCGCCGGCAGTCAGGCCTATGCCCGCGCGCTGGGCGATGCACGGCTGCTCAAGCCCGAAGAAGTGATCGAGATCGTGGCCGGCTTGGATGCCGTGGCCGTCGAATGGCGTACTGGCATCTTTGCCATCGAAGCGGGCGACGAAGACATTCACACCGCCAACGAACGTCGCCTCACCGAGTTGATCGGCGCCGAGGTGGCGGGTAAGCTTCACACCGGCCGCAGTCGCAATGATCAGATTGCCACCGATATTCGCCTCTGGCTGCGCGAGGAGATCCGTTCCCTCCAGGGCTATCTCGCTCAGCTAATCACCATCACGGTCGATCGGGCAGAGGCGGAAATCGATTTGCTCATGCCGGGTTATACCCACTTGCAGCCGGCCCAGCCTATCCGCTGGAGCCATTGGCTGTTGCGCCATGCCTGGGCCTGGCAGCGTGACGTGGCACGTCTGGCCGAGCTCGCTGAGCGGGTCAACGTCATGCCCTTGGGCAGTGGCGCCCTGGCCGGCAATCCCTTTCCCATCGACCGCCAGAAACTAGCCGTGGATCTTGGCTTCGCCGACGTCACCCGCAACAGCCTCGATGGCGTTAGCGATCGCGATTTCATCGCCGAGTTTCTCTTCTGGTCGACCATGACGATGCTGCATCTGAGCCAGTTGGCCGAAGACTTGATCGTCTACAGCAGCCGCGAATTCTCCTTCGTTACCCTGGCCGACGCCTACAGCACCGGCAGCAGCCTCATGCCCCAGAAGAAGAATCCCGACTCGATGGAACTGTTGCGCGGCAAGTCGGGCCGCGTGATGGGCAACATGACCGGGCTGATGGTGACGTTGAAAGGGCTGCCCAGCACCTACAACAAAGACCTTCAGGAAGACAAGGAGCCGCTCTTCGACGCGGTCGACAATGTCGGTGCGTCGCTGCAGATCGCCGGCGGCGTGCTCGCCACGCTGACGCCCAATGTCGCCCACCTGCAGGCCGCCTTAACCGCAGAGATGCTGGCGACCGATCTGGCCGAATACCTGGTGCGCAAAGGGGTGCCCTTCCGCGAAACCCATCACATCGCCGGGGCAGCGGTGCGCATGGCTGAGATGCAGGCCGTCCCGCTCTCGGGCCTGACGCTAGATGATCTGTTATCTTTACACGATGCGTTTGAGGAGGACGTCGCCGAAGTGTGGGACTTCGAGCGCAGCGTCGAGCGTCGGACGACGACGGGCGGCACGAGTCGTCAGGCGGTCGTGGAGCAGATTATTCGCGCTGCGTACCTGGTTGGTGAGCATGAAGAATCGACGCCGGCGAAGGCCGATACGCGGACAAGGACCGATGCCGAAATGCCGCTTGAAGAAGAGGCGAAAGCTTAGTTTCCACAAAATGGAAATTCGTTTGACATGGGTTTTAATCTCTGTTACGATTTAGCACGTCGTGAAAAGCCGTGATTCCCACGGCGCTTGTGACCCACCAACCGAGCATGAAGGCTTCAAGTCTGGGCGATAGCACGATCCCGTCAGTGACCAACACGAGCGAAACAATTGTCTAGCTCCGTCTATTCCTCTCTATCTCCCATACAGTGCGAGCGACATGCCTTGTTCGGGCACGTTCATTGTTTCATGGACATGGGGTCATAGATTGCCGGCATAATTGCCTTCGCAATGGTGTAGCCACTCTGTAATTTGTCGTAGTATCTTGTGGTCAGGGTCGCCCACGCTCAACCGCCCGCCCCCTGGCGGCAGCATCATTTTGAATTCATTATCGGATCATCAATCAAGTTGATTTTCTCGAGGGCCAACGGGTCAATTGTTCGCGAACATCTACTTGCAGTTATTCGGGGAGCGTAATTGAATGGCACAACTGCTCGAAGTGAAGAATCTCAAGACTCAGTTCTTCACCCAAGACGGCGTTGTTCACGCGGTAAATGGGATCTCCTACACTGTGGACGCTGGTGAAACGGTTGCCATCGTGGGGGAGTCTGGTAGCGGCAAGAGCGTCGGCGTGATGTCGCTCATTCGCCTGATTCCATCTCCGCCTGGTAAAGTCGTCGACGGTGAAGTCTGGTTTGACGGCCAGGATCTCCTGACGCTGTCTGAAGAAGAGTTGCGTCACATCCGTGGCAATCGCATTGCCATGATTTTCCAGGACCCCATGACGTCGCTCAATCCGGTATTGACCATTGGCCGGCAGATTACGGAGGCGCTGGAACTCCATCTCAACATGAACAAGGACCAGGCGCGCAAGCGTGCGGTTCAGCTATTGGAGATGGTCGGTATTCCCGGGGCCGAAGCGCGTCTTGATGATTATCCTCACCAGTTCTCGGGCGGTATGCGTCAGCGTGTGATGATCGCCATGGGGCTCAGCTGTGATCCGCAACTGCTGATCGCTGACGAGCCGACGACAGCCCTGGATGTGACGATTCAGGCCCAGATTGTCGACCTGGTCAACCGGC
Organism: uncultured Chloroflexia bacterium; assembly: GCA_963749845.1. Classification (GTDB taxonomy): domain Bacteria; phylum Chloroflexota; class Anaerolineae; order Caldilineales; family Caldilineaceae; genus JAGRCP01. The sequence continues at coordinate 1,677,244 of CAVVOJ010000001.1, forward strand.
TGAAAGAAGAGCTGGGCATGGCCGTCATCTGGATTACGCATGACCTGGGCGTGGTGGCCGGCATGGCTGAACGGGTGCTCGTCATGTACTCCGGCTTCATTGTCGAAGAGGCCGACGTCAACGAGCTGTACGCCAATCCCCGCCATCCCTACACATTGGGCCTGCTGCGGTCAATTCCTCGCTTGGATCTCGGTCGCCAGAAGCGTCTGATTCCCATCGACGGTCTTCCACCCGACTTGCTCGAGGCGCCGACTCACTGTCCCTTTGCGCCCCGCTGTGACTTTGCCAGTGAAGAGCATAAGTGTTGGGAAGAGAATCCGGTCCTGGAGACGGTCGGCCCTGATCATCGGACGGCCTGTTGGGTGGACATTTCGGGCGCGAAGGTGGATGTGATTGAGTATGAAGATGTTGAGGCTGTAGCAACTCAAGCGCAAGACGGTGGAGAGGCTGCCTGATGAGTACGCAAATTACCGAAAGCAGTGCCAATGGCGCGCCAGTAACGGAAGATCTGATTTTGCAGGTGAACGACCTCAAGATGCATTTCCCCATCACCAAGGGCGTGCTCTTCCAGCGCCAGGTCGGCGCCATCAAAGCGGTGGACGGTCTTACCTTCAATCTGCGCCGGGGTGAAACGCTCGGTCTGGTGGGCGAGTCTGGTTGCGGCAAGTCGACGACGGGGCGGGCTATTTTGCAGCTTTACCGCCCGACCGACGGCACCGTCCAGTTTGAGGGCACGGAACTCACGGAGATCAAGGGCGAAGAGTTACGCCGCATGCGCCGTGCGATGCAAATGATCTTCCAGGATCCCTACGCATCGCTCAATCCGCGCATGACCGTGGGCAGCATCGTCAGCGAGCCGCTTGAAGTCCACAATATCGGCAACAGCCGCAAGGAACGCCAAGAGCGCGTCCAGGAACTGTTGAAGATCGTTGGTCTGAACCCCTATTTCGTCAATCGCTATCCCCACGAGTTCTCCGGCGGTCAGCGTCAGCGCATCGGCGTGGCCCGCGCCTTAGCCGTGAACCCTTCGTTCATCGTCTGCGACGAGCCGATTTCGGCGCTCGACGTGTCGATTCAGGCCCAGATTATCAATCTGCTCGAAGATTTGCAGGAAGAACTCAATCTGACCTACCTCTTTATTGCCCATGATCTTTCGGTGGTGCGTCACATTTCGGATCGCATCGCCGTCATGTATTTGGGCAAAATCGTCGAATTGGCCGAACGCGATGAGCTTTATGCCAATCCCATGCATCCGTATACGCAGGCGCTGCTCTCCGCCGTGCCCATCCCGGATCCGGTGATTGAGAATGAACGGAAGCGGATCATTCTGGAGGGTGACGTGCCCAGCCCGGCCAATCCGCCCCAGGGCTGCAACTTCTGCACCCGCTGCCCCCGTGTGATGGACATCTGCCGCGAGAAAGACCCCGAATTCAAAGATTATGGCGACGGGCACTATGTCGCCTGTTGGCTGCATGAAGACGAGGCCGCCGCTTAAAGTCAACCGGTCGGTGTACGGAATGGACCGCCAGCATCTCGATGCTCTCTCCTCCGTGCACCGACCGTGCTTTGTCCTGGCGTATGTTTGTTAATTTGAAATCCCAAAAAAATTGACACTCAATTGACCTCGGTGCTACTATGCATTGGCTTCTCGAGGGAGACCTCAACACTTCAACTGGGTACTGCATACTGTCTTTCGAGCCTCGTATGCCGTACCGATTCGTATTTTGTCGCTTGCCGCGCTAGGCAAGCGACTCACTTACCTAAAAGGAGTAGTAACTCTATGAACAAGCGAAGCTACGTGGTTCTGGTGATCGTGGCCCTGGCAGCCATGGTCTTCAGCGCGTGTTCCGCCCCTGCCGCGCCGGCTGGCGCAGGCGCCGGTGCTGATGCCGCGGCCATGGCCCCGGTAACCGCACGCTACAATTTGGCCACCGAGCCGCCGACGCTCGATCCGGCCCTCTCCACGGACACGACCTCCAGCGCCGTGATTCGTTCGACCATGGTTGGCCTTACCCGTCTCAACCCCGAAGATTCGTCGGCAGAGGCTTCCCTGGCCACCGATTGGGCCGTAAGCGAAGACGGTCTGACCTGGACCTTCAACCTGCGCACCGACATTCCGTGGGTGAAGTACAACGCCGATACCGGCGAAGTCGAGCAGGTCACGGATGAGAGCGGTGAAGTTGTCTTTGTCACCGCACCCCAGGTCGAGTATGGCATCAAGCGCGCCTGCGACCCCGAGACCGCTTCCGACTATGCCTATATTCTCTACGTGATTGATGGCTGTGAAGCTGCCGCCACGGGTGAAGGCGCGGTCGACGACGTGGCCGTGACCGCGCTAGACGATGCGACGCTGGAAATCACCACGACCTACGCTGCCAGCTTCTTCCCGCAGATCGTCAGCATGCCGACCGCATTCCCGACACCACAGTGGGTCATCGAGGAATTCGGTGATGTCTGGACCGAGGCCGAAAATATCGTTGGCAATGGTCCCTACGCTGTCACTGAGTGGATTCACAATGACAGCATGCAGATGGTCAAGAATCCCTTCTGGCCTGGTTGGGAAGAAGATACCCGCACTGGCAATGTCGACGTCTATGACTTTGTCATGATTGAAGAAGACTCGACAGCGTTTGCCATGTACGAAAATAGCGAACTTGACGATTCCACCGTCCCGCAGGATCAGATGGATGCTGTTTTTGGTGAAGGCAGCGCCTATGGCGACGAAGGTGAAATTGCCCCTTCGAACTGCACGTACGTGTATGGTTTTGTGACGCAGAAGGAAGCTGTGAGCGACCCCAATGTGCGCCGCGCGCTCTCCATGGCTGTCGATCGCGTTACGTTGACCGAGCAGATCACTCAAGGGTGGCCAGCAGCCGGCCAACTCCTTCACCAATCCGGCCAACTTTGGTTCCGTCGCCTTCGATCCTGAAGTTGCCCCGTGGGCGCTGACGGAAGAGCAGGGCGGTACCGGTTATGCCGCAGCCGTCGAGCAGGCCAAACAGCTGATGGCCGATGCCGGCTATGCTGACGGTGCTGGTCTGAATCTGACGCTGGGTCACAATGTCAGCGAAGGCCATGCCCGCATCGCCCAGGCAATCCAAGCCATGTGGACGGCCGCTTTCCCGGCCATTCAGGTCAACATCGAGACCCAGGAATGGGCCGTTTACCTGGATAGCATCCGTAACGATGCCCCGATGGAAGGCAAGCCCGACGTTTACCGTTATGCTTGGTGCGCGGACTACCCCCATGCCAACAACTGGGTGCATGAGGTTTGGAATCCTGAGGCTGGCGCCAACAGCATCATGCTGACCGCTGACGATCCTGCGATCGGCGACCTGGTGACCGAATATTCTGATCTGACCTTTGCCGCTCAGACGGCGTCCCCGGAGGAATCGCTGGCGCTCTACAAGCAGGCTGAGCAACTGCTGATTGACGACATGGCAGCCATTATTCCCATCTACTTCTACACCACGGTACGTGTTACGAAGCCGTGGCTGGAACGCCCTTACGCTAACGATCCGTACTTTGAGTTCTGGACGCTTGATTCAGCGGCCCAAGAAGGCATGTAGAGTCTGATATGAGCAGGAGAGCCATTGGCTCTCCTGCTCATTGGTAAGGGGCGCACTTCATTGGCTTGTTAGTGGGGTGCGCCCTGCCTTGTCAGTTACGCATCTGGTATAGGCTTGCTCCGTGTGGCTTCTTCATCGAGCACGCAGCCTCCGCCGGAGAACTGTTGGGAGTTCTCATGACTGCATATGTAATTCGTCGTCTTCTGTACGCCATCCCCGTCCTCTTCTGCATTATTCTTGTCACGTTTCTCCTTGCCCGTTCGTTGCCGGGCGGTCCCTTTGATCGCGCAGGCGATAAGACGCTGCCGGAGAGTATTCGCAAGAATCTGGAAGCGAAATATGGGTTGGACGATCCAACCCATGTCCAATTCGCCAATTATTTGGGGAATGTCTTGCGTGGCGATCTTGGTCCCTCATACTCATACCGCGGCCGTAGCGTCAATCAAATCATGAAGGAATCATTGCCAATCTCGTTGCAGCTTGGTATCCTCTCAATCATGTTGGGGTTGATCATCGGCATCCCGGCCGGCATTATTGCTGCGTTAAGGCAGAATACGTGGATCGACTACTCCAGTTCATTTGTAGCCATTCTCGGCGTCTCGATTCCAAATATCGTGTTGGGGCCATTTCTGATCTATATTTTTGCGGTGCAGCTTGGTTGGCTACCGGCGGCACGTTGGGGCGCCAATTACAAGGAATTTTACTTTGGCTGGATTCCGCCCATGACGGTCGATTTTTGGCGTCATGCGATTTTGCCTGTCATAACGCTCGGCACAGCGCTGTCGGCAACATTTGCCCGCCTTACCAGAGCCAGCCTTTTGCAGACCATCCGCGAAGATTACATTCGGACGGCCCGCGCCAAGGGGTTGACCGAGTACGGCGTAATCATGCGCCATGCCATGAAGAATTCCTTGATTCCGGTGGTGACGGTCTTTGGTCCACTATTGATTGCGGTCGTCACTGGCTCGTTTGTTGTGGAGCGCATCTTTGGCATTCCCGGGATGGGTGAGTTCTTTGTGACCAGCGTCACGAACCGAGATTATCCAATTGTATTAGGCACGACGCTGATCTATTCGGTGGGGTTGGTTTTCGCCAATATCGGTGTTGATGTGGCATATGCCTGGCTTGATCCGCGAATTCGGTACGACTAACGCACGTTGGCACATAACTTTCACGCCCCGAGTGATTGATCTCAATCGTTTGGGCAACTTTATTGCAGATTGGACTTACCATTATGGCGGCAGGAAGCCTGACGGTCGGTGAAGAGATTCAGGCGCCGACAACTAAGCGACGCACGCCAACGGGCGATGCAATTCGTCAGCTACGCAAGAACAAAATGGCCGTGGCCGGCTTTTTTGTCATCGTAGTCATGGTGTTCATTGCCATATTCGTTGACACAAGAGTGTTTACCATCTTTACAGGCGCTGAAGTGCAGCCATTGATTGCACCCTATCACTACGCAGAAGTGGACTTTATTCACACAAATGCGCCTGCATTTACACGTACGGCCGAGGGCAAATTCTATTTGCTCGGCACCGATTATTTGGGTCGTGACAATTTGAGCCGTGCGCTGTACGGAACGCGCATTTCATTATCAGTTGCCGTGATTGCGGCGACGGTAAGCTTGGTCGTTGGCGTCATTTTTGGGATGATTGCCGGCTATGGCAGTCCGGCGCGCGATAATGCCATGATGCGCTTTGTCGACTTTCTCTATGGCTTTCCGCTGATCATTTTTATTATTCTAATGCAGGTCTATTTCAAGGCGTTGTCCGCGGCTGACACCACCAATCCTGTTGCACGTTGGGTCATCGAGGTAGATCAGGCCATGGGCGGGATCTTTTTGGTCTTTGTAGCCATTGGCCTGGTCAGTTGGTTGGGTATGGCGCGGATTGCCCGTGGTCAGACACTCTCCTATAAGCGCAAGGAGTTTGTTGAAGCATCGCGTTCCGTTGGAAGCGACGATGCGAGAATTATCCGTAGGCACATATCTGCCCAACATTCTTGGTCCCTGCATTGTCGCCGAAACATTGGCGATCCCTGGCTATATCTTGCTCGAGGCCTTTCTCTCTTTTATTGGTTTGGGGGCCAACCCGCCGACGCCTAGTTGGGGCATCATGATTTCTGAAACTTATCAGGCCATGCGCGTTGCGCCGCTCAACGTCTTTGTCCCCGCTTTTGCGTTGACCTTGACTACGTTGGCTTTCAACTTCTTGGGTGATGGCCTGCGTGACGCCTTTGACCCGCGCCTTCGCGACTGAGTTGTCGTTACCCTGAACGTGTTAAGCAATGAATCTAACTGACGCTGCCCAGATCAGTATAGAGAGACGGCGAGTGCCACAGCCCAGGCTGCTCAAGGAGCAGCACAGCTGCCACTTGGTACCGACTGCTTTCTTGATACCGTTCTGGGCAGTGTCTGTTTGGGAATTGGCTACACGACCTCAATCTGTCACTTCTGCATGACCCGCTTGCACCAACAGTCAGACTAGCAAAAGGAGAAATTTTATGCACAGTAATCGATTCATTGCCTTCGCGTTGCTGATCATTTCAGCACTGCTCTTTAGCGCCTGTGCCGCGCCGGCTGCGCCCGCGCCCGCCGATTCCGGTGACGCCGCCATGGCTGCCGAGGGTCCGGTTACCCTGCGCCACAACTTGGGGACTGAGCCACCGTCGTTGGATCCTTCGCTGGCAACCGATGTCGCATCGATCAACGTGATCAATGAGTTGTTTCTCGGCCTGACGGAACTCGATCCTGACACGCAAGAAGCAACGCCATTCCTTGCCACAAGCTGGGAAGCAAGTGAAGACCAGACCGTCTGGACCTTCACCATGCGTACGGATGTGCCGTGGGTCAAGTACAATGTCGATTCCGGCGAAATTGAACCGGTTTTAGATGAAGACGGCAATCCCCGTCTCGTCAATGCCAATGATATCGTCTACGGCGTTCAGCGAACGTGTGATGCTGAAACCGCTGTCCGACTATGCTTATGTACTGTATGTCATTGCCGGTTGCGCGGAAGCCAACGCTGGTGAGGGTGACGTTGCGGACGTCGGCGTGGAAGCGCTGGATGACGCCACGGTACAGTTCACCTTGACCTATGGCGCCGGCTTCTTCCCGCAGATTGCCGGCATGTGGGTTGCGCGCCCGTTGCCAAGCTGGGATATCGAGGAGTATGGTGATCTGTGGACTGAGCCAGGCAATATCAGCACCAACGGCCCCTTCGTCATGACGGAATGGATCCACCAAGACAGTTTACGCCTGGAACGCAACCCCAATTGGTTCGGCTGGACCGAGATGGCGGACGAGGCCGGCAATCTGGACGCCATCGACTTCGTAATGATTGAGGAAGTCTCAACAGAATTTGCCATGTTCGAGAACAATGAGCTTGATAACTCTGCCATTCCGCTCGACATGATGGATCGAGCGCTTGCGGGTGATTTCGGCGATGAGTACGTCAATGTGCCGCGCAATTGCACGGAATACTATGGCTTTGTCACCGAAAAAGAAGCGGTCAGCGACGTCAATGTCCGGCGCGCCCTCTCCATGGCCGTCGACCGTTCGACGCTGGTCGATAGCATCTTGAAGGGCGGTCAGATTGAGGCCAATGCCTTTACCAACCCACTCAACTATGGCTCACCGGCTGGCAATCCTGAAGTAGCCCCTTGGGCATTGCCCGAGGACGCCGGCGGAACCGGTTATGCGGCCGCATTGGAAATGGCCCAAGAATTGATGGCTGCGGCAGGCTACCCGGATGGTGAAGGTTTGAGCCTGACGCTGGGGCACAATACGACGGAGAACAACGCCAAGATTGCCCAGGCCATTCAGGCGATGTGGACCGCGGCCTTCCCCCAGCTTCAGATTTTGATCGAATCTCAGGAATGGGGCGTTTATCTCGACTCTTTGGATCCCCCCGCACCGCTGGAAGGCAAGCCCGATGTCTTCCGTCTCTCCTGGTGCGCGGACTATCCACACGCCAACAACTGGATTCACGAGGTCTTCAATCCTGTCGCCGGCAATAACGAAATCCTCATCAAGGCTGATGACCCTCAGGTCGGTGACGCCGTGCAGGAATTCACCGATCTAACTTTTGCCGCACAGACCGCTTCGCCTGAAGAGCAACTCGGACTCTACCAAGAGGCTGAGAAGCTCTTTGTAGATGATATTGCCGGGATCATCCCGATCTTCTACTATACGCGAAACGTTGTGCAGAAGCCCTGGTTGGACCGCATCTACAGTGACTACTCGTACTTCTACCGCTGGTCGATCGACCCCGCGGCCCAGGAAGGCATGTAAGCGAATGTAAGTGGCCTAACCCAGCGGCTGGCCACATAGCATACCGGGCACTGACACCGTTGTCGGATCAGGGATTCTCAACGCCGTCAGTGCCCGGTTGCGTTTTGACGTGGAAGCCGGCTTGGTTTATCTTGCGGGAAGCTGCTGACTTTCAAGCAAGCCCAACCGGCGCTGGCCCTATGGTTTGTAGGTCCGACTATCAGCCGGACGACTACGGGAACCTTTGGATCACTCTAATCGGCGAGGCTTGTCACGCTGATAGCGTAACCTGACTGTCACCGGCAGAACGAAATCGTATCGAGAAGGAATTGATCAGCCAGTGACTGTCAGCCTGAACTAGGTCCCGTTGGCGTTTGGTCGTAACGTCCCCGGCACGGGCGGCAGAATATTCGATTAGCAGACTGGTCGCCGCCCGTGCCGGGGACGTTGCAGGCGTAAAGTCGGTGGTTATCGAAATGTCAACGATCCTAGTAGCAGCGCCAACGAGCCCGCAGCACTGCTGATCCAGCGTCTATTGTCTACACCTTTATCTGCGCTTCATGTCCGCTTAAGTTGTGTTGTCTACAATTCTTGATTGCGTGATTTTTAAATTTCTGTATGCAAGGAGCCTGCCCATGACGAATAAACGATTACCAATCCTGACGCTGTTGCTGGTGAGCGCACTGCTCTTCAGCGCCTGCGCCCAACCGACAGCCATCGCGCCGGAAGATCTGCCCGCAGCCGCCGGTGAAGCAGCCGCTGCGGTGAGCGAGGCCGACGCCCCAGCGGCCGGCGAGGCCGTGCGCGGCGGCGTCTGGACGGAAGCGGAGCTGTCTGATGCTTCAATCCTCAATCCAATTCTAGGAGCAGATAACGCAAGCAGCGGCGTCTACGACTTGTTATTTCCCCGCCTGATCGCCACGGATCCGTTCACCGGCGAGATCGTCGCCGACTATGGCGCCCTGGCCGAAAGCTGGGATGTTTCCGACGACGGTCTGATCTGGACCTTTAATCTGCGCGACGGTGTCTTCTGGAGCGATGGCGAACAGGTCACGGCTGAAGACTTCAAGTACACTTACGACGCAATCGGCAGCGATCTAGTGGAGACCGTGCGCAAATCTTTCCTGGCGGGCATCGAGAGTATTGAGGTGCTGGATCCGCTGACCATTCAGGTTACCTATGATAAAGTTCAGTGCGATGGGCTGAACAACCTCGGTCTCGGCTGGCTGCCCAGCCATCTCTATGCGGAGGACTTCAGCGACATCATGACGAGCCCACTGAATGAAGAGCCCGCCGTCAGCGCCGGCCCCTTCGTCTTCCAGAGCTGGGCGCGCGACGACAATACCATTCTGGTGCGCAACGAGGATTACTGGGAAGGCGCCCCCAACATGGACGGCAAGATCTTCCGCATCGTGCCCGATCCCGGCGCCCGTCTGGCCCAGCTGCAGAGCGGCGAGGTCGACGTGACCGGCATCCAGCCCGAGCAGATCGCCACGGTTGACGGCGATCCCAGCCTGAAGCGCTTCAACGCCCGGGACGACGGCTATATCTATGTCGGCCTCAACCTGGCCGACCCGGAAAATCCCGCAGCCCGGCCAGGATGAAGAGGGCAATCTGATCGAGCAGGATCCCCACCCGATTCTCAGCGAGCATGCCGTACGCCTGGCCATGGCCCATGCGCTGGACTACCAGTCGATTATCGACAATGTCTATCTGGGCCAGGGCTACCCGATTGCCTCCAACGTCTTGCCTGCGGTGGATTGGGCCTACGATCCGAGCATTGAGCCCTATGCCTACGATCCGGAACTCTCCGCTCAGATCCTGGACGAGGCCGGCTGGGTCGATAGTGATGGCGATGGCGTGCGTGACCGCGACGGGCAAACCCTTTCGCTCTCGCTCATGACCAATGCCGGCAACACGACCCGTGAGGATATGGGCGTGCTGGTGCAGGATCAGCTCAACGCCTTGGGCTTTGACATCACCTTCGAGGCCATCGACTTCGGTACGCTGGTCGACCAGCTCTTGGGCCAGACCTTCGACATGGTCATCATCGGCTGGACCGGTCTGGGCACTGACCCGAACGATGAGAGCTTCTGGCACACGGAAAACGACGTGCCCGGCAGCAGCTTCAACTTCGTCTCCTTCCAGAACGAGCGCGTGAATGAACTGCTCAAGGAAGGCGTGAGCATTCCCGGTTGTGCGCCGGAAGATCGTGCGCCCGTACTATCAGGAAATCCAGCAGATCATCCACGACGAGATCCCTTATCTCTTCGTGAGCGGCACGATCGGCAATGTCGGTTACAGCGCCGACTGGGCCGGTATCGATCCGGGCGAATGGAGCTTCGAGTGGAATATCCACACCTGGTCTGACACGACTCTGGCGCCGTAGGCAGAGTCGTGGATGCCTCACCCTGCCGTGGCGCTAAGCGCCCGGCGGTCCCTCTCCAAATTTTGGAGAGGGACGCGAAGCCTCCGTGTAGGAGGCGAAGCAGGGTGAGGCACTCGCCATTATCTCCTTTGTTCGGGTAGGTCTTATCCATGACACGATACGTTATTCGCCGGCTCCTCCAAGCGATTCCTACGCTGATTGGCGTCAGCATCATCAGCTTTTTCCTGGCCTATGCCGCGCCGGGCGATCCCATCACCATGTACAACTTTGATCCCAATGTGGAGCAGGAGGCGCTGGACACCCTGCGCCGCCAGCTTGGCCTGGATCAGCCGGTGCCGGTGCAATATGTGCGCTGGTTTACGGGCCTCGCCTTTCGTCAGGGCGATCAAGTCGCAGAGCTCGAGGCCAACGGGGGGCGTTGCACCTATCTTGCGGCCGCGAATCTAACAGCCTGCGACAGCGGCGGCGGCGTGATCCGCGGGAACCTGGGCATGAGTTTGCAGACCAATCAACCCGTCTGGGATCGACTGGTCGAGCGCATGGCGGCGACGCTGGAGCTCGGCATTGCCAGCCTGCTCTTGGCGCTCGTCATCGGTGTGCCCTTGGGCGTCTTGAGTGCAGTTTATCGCGGCTCACTTTTCGATAACGCCGTGCGCTTTTCATCGGTCGTGGGCCAAGCCGTGCCTTCTTTCTGGATGGGCATTATGCTCATCTTTGTCTTTGGGGTCATGTTGGGCTGGCTGCCCACGGGGGGACGCCAGACCGTCTCGCTGACGCAGGAGTTTGACCTGGTCGACCGGTTGCGCCACTTGATCATGCCGGCCTTTGTGCTGGCGCTGGGCGGCATTGCCATCTTTAGTCGCGTCATGCGTACGGAGACTTTGGAGGTGATCAACACCGATTATATCCGCACCGCCAAAGCCAAGGGATTGGGCTATACGTCCACCTATTTCGTGCACGCCTTTCGCAACTCGTTGATCCCGCTGATGACGCTGCTGGGTCCGGCGATCTTGGGCGTACTCAGCGGTGCGGTGGTGGTCGAGACCGTCTTCGCCTGGCCCGGCATGGGGCGGTTGACGCTCAATGCAGTCTTCCAGCGCGACTATCCGTTGGTGTTGGGGGCGGGCATGTTTTTTGCTTTTCTGACCATTCTGGGCAATCTGCTCTCGGATATTCTTTACGGCGTGGTCGATCCGCGCGTGCGGCTGGAGTAGGAGTTTTGCCATGAGTGTCAATCAACCCACGGTCGAAGCCCCGACTGCCGCTTCCTCGCTTGCCAATGCGCCGCAGTTGCGCCGCAAACCGCAAAGCTACTGGAGCATGGCCCTGCAAAGCCTGCGCCGGGACAAACTGACGCTGGTAGCGATTGGCTATCTGTTTTTTCTGGCATTGATTACGGCTTTTGCCGGTCCCATCACCAATACGCTGGTTGGCGTGGGTCCCAATGTGACCAATCCCGAGAACGCGTTCCAACAGCCCTATTTGGGGCCCTACATCAGGTGGCAGTTGGGGATGGACGACCAGACCGCGCCGGTGATGCTCTACGAGTCAGGCGGCGCGCGTCACTGGCTGGGCACCGACCAACTTGGCCGCGATCAGCTGGCGCGCCTGCTCTACGGTGGCCGCGTCAGCCTGACCGTGGCGGTGGTTGCGGCCACGATCGCCCTTGTCCTTGGGGTGACAGTCGGCACCATTGCCGGCTATTTCAGCGGGTGGGTAGACGACTCGATCATGTGGTTTATCAACACCGTCGTCTCGATTCCCACGATCTATTTGCTCATTATCATCGTCGCCATCTATTCGCCGAGCCCGCTGGTCCTCACCCTCTTTTTGGGTTTTTTGGGCTGGTTTGGCACGGCCCGCTTCATGCGCGGCCAGGTCTTTCGCGTGCGGGAACTGGACTATACGTTGGCCGCCCGTTCCATCGGCGCCACGAACCGGCGCATCATGCGCAGCCACGTGATTCCCAACAGTATTCCGGTGATCGTTGTTATTACGGCAATTGACGTGGGCAGCCTGATCCTGGTTGAGTCGATTCTGAGCTTTTTGGGGCTGGGGATCCAGCCGCCGACCGCCACGTGGGGCAACATGCTCAACCGCGCCCGCAACTTTCTTTTCCTGATCGACCCGGTGACGGGTGAACCGCAGGCGCTCCATCTGTTGATCTGGCCCGGTATCTTCATCACGCTAACCGTCCTGGCCTTCTACCTCATTGGCGACGGATTGCGCGACGCACTCGACCCAACGTTGAAAAACAGAGGGTGAACCCTACCACGCTCTGCGTCTCTCCTCATCGTTTGATGCGATAATTCGCGCCTTACCCTGTGCAGCGTTTTGAACTGCCCGGATGTCGTCGCTGAGACTCTTGCGCGCTTCCATTCAGCTCTTTCATTCACAGGAAACCCTAACGATTTTCTCATACTGTATTACGCTTTACCGACTAACCTTCTTGATATAGCCATTATCCACATACAGTCGGTTATTAATCCATCATTTGGAGGCAATCTATGCGCAAAAATTCGTTAACTCGCCGCATTTGGCTGCTCGGCCTGCTCGTCATCGTGACCCTCTTGGTCGTGGGCTGTGGCCGACCTGCGGCACCCGCCGGCGGCGCCCCTGGCGAAGAGAGCACGACCACCGCAGCTGACGCAGCGCCAACAGAAGCGCCGGCCGAAGAAGCGGACGAGGCATCGGAAGCAGAGGCGGCGGAAGACAACGAAGCCGTCCAGGAGTCTGCCGCTGCCCAGGGACGTGTGGAAGCCGGTATCAGCGTGACGAGTGAAGAAGACGTGACGACGCCGCGTGATGCCACCCTGCAGGGCGGCGAGTATCGCAGCGTTGCGACGGCTGACTTCGTCAATTTTCACCCCTATCTGACCACTGATTCTTCATCCAGCTCAGCGCAAGCTTCGGTCTACGCATCTGGTCTGCTCCGCCTGGACGAAGAGACGCTGGAATACATCCCGAACATGGCGGAGAGCTACACCATTTCCGAGGATGGGCTGACCTTCACCTTCAAGCTGCGTGAGGGCATGACGTGGAGCGATGGTGAGCCGATTACGGCCCAGGATTTCAAGTGGACCTTTGACCAGGCCAACAATCCTGACAATGGTTTTCCCTACCGTTCGCAGTTGGGCTTTATTACCAGCTACGAAGCGCTGGACGATTACACGCTTGAGGTGAAGATCGACGAGATCTACGCGCCTGCACTCGGCCAGATCTCGGGGCTGATTACGCCCCTTCCGCAGCATGTCTGGGAAGGGCTCGACTGGAGTGACCCGGAGACCAATCCGGAAATCAACTCACCCTCCGTTGTCTCGGGACCCTATCAGCTTGAGGAGTGGCGACGGGACCAATTCTCCATCTACGAAGCGAACGATTCCTACTGGTATAAGGGCAGTCCCAACATGACCCGGCAGATTGAAGAAATCGTGCCCGATCAGGATATCGCCTACCAGAAGCTGAAGAGTGGCGATAGTGACACTGGCACCATCACCCCGGAGAATCTGGAAGAGGCGCGTGGCCTCGACAACATCACGGTCTACGAATGGTGGCCGGCTGCCGCATCGTGGAGCTACATCGGCCTCAACACGCGTGAAGGGTATCCGACGGGTGACGTGCACGTGCGCCGGGGCATCAACTATGCCATCGACAAGCAGCTGCTGACGGACGAGGTTATGCTCGGTCAGGCGAAGCGCCTCTGTTCCATCTTCCCGGAGACCTCCTGGGCTTACAGCGATGACGTTGAATGCTACCCATACGATCCGGAGCAGGCCATCGCCGAGTTCGAGATGGCCGGCTACACCTACGATGCGGACCGCAATCAGATGCTGACGGCAGACGGCGAGCAGTTGGAGCTTCAGCTACTCTTTGGTCCGAATACGAGCCAAACGCGCGAGCTCATCTCGGTATCGGTTCAGGACTTCCTGCGCGAAATCGGCGTTGACGTCCAGATCCAGGCGTTGGAGTGGGCCAGCTTCCTTGATGCAACCGATGCCGTCGAGCCCGAGTGGGATATGTTTGTCGGCGGCTGGCGCGCCACGATCGAGCCCCAAATCATGTACACGATCTGGGCCGAAGAGAGCATTCCCGACCTGAATTCGGTTGCCTACATCAACCAGGATGTGGAGGCGCTCTTTGACGAGGCCGGCAAGAGCTACGATACGGAGTATCGCAAGGAGCGCTACGCAGACATTCAGCGCATCATTGCCGACGAAGCGCCCTACGTCTTCCTCTTCTACAATAAATCCTGGAGTGGTCAGAACAATCGGATTCAGGGGATCGACCCTTCACCACTGGGGATAGGCTGGAACTACGAGGACTGGTATATCCGCGAGGACAGCGGAGAATAAGACGGATGAAGAAGTCGGGCTTCTGCGAGAAGCCCGACTTCATTTATCAGATGCCCTGAAATGAAGGATTGATGCGAAGCGTCTGCGGTCTGATTGCTTCACCACCAAGACCTCCTCACGTTCGCCCCAGATAGACAGTTCATGACTCGCTACATCATTCGCCGTGCAATTCAATCGTTTTTTCTGCTGCTGATCGCCACGCTGATTTCATTTAGCGTTTATCAGCTGGCGCCGGGCGGACCGCTCCAGTTCTTGGATGACGATCCGACCAGTTCCAGCGAAGACCTGGTGCAGCTCGAGCGTCTCTATGGGCTCGATCGGTCGATTCCCGTCCAGTATGTCGCTTGGCTTCTGGGCGAAGACTGGCTGCCCCAAGACGCAAGCTGGCGCAGCGGACAGTGTCTGGCCAACGAGAACCGGTGCGCAAGGGGGATCGTCCGCCTCGATTTCGGTCGCTCGTTTTCCTTTAAGGGAGAGTCAGTCACCGATCTGATCGTGCAGCGCATACCGGCCACCTTTACGCTGGGCTTTGCCAGCCTGTTGCTCAGCGTCATCGTGGGCATCCCGCTGGGGATCATCGCTGCGTTGACGCGTGGACGCTGGCCGGACAACACAATCCGGGTGACGACCATAACGATCAACACAGTGCCTGACTGGTGGCTTGGACTGCTGCTGCTGATCGTGTTGGGCGGCTATCTGGGCTGGGTGCCGCTGGGCGGCATGTATACCATTGGCGACGCTTCGCTTATGGATCGGCTACACCATCTGATCCTGCCGGCAGTGATCGGCGCGACGGGCGGGTGGATCACCATTTCGCGCATCCTGCGTTTTGAGATTCTGGACGTGCTCAATCAGGACTACGTACGCACCGCACGGGCCAAGGGCCTCTCGCGCTATGGCGTCATCAGCCGTCACGTGTTGCGCAATGCGTTGATGCCCTTTGTCACCGGCCTCAGCGGCATCTTTCTAATCTTCCTTTCCGGCTCGGTGCTGCTGGAGATGGTCTTTTCCTGGCCCGGCATGGGACGGCTGTTCATTGCCGCCGTCAATGCCCGGGACTATCCAGTCATGATGGCGCTCTTTGTCATCAGCTCGTTCCTTGGCATTATCGGCGTGCTGATGGTCGACATCCTCTATGGGTTTGTTGACCCGCGCGTACGCTACGGGAAACGGTAGGTCACGATGGCACAGGGAACGCTTACACTTTCATCTGCAAAACGAGCCGAAGTGACACAGCCGACCAAGGCGCGTAGCTACTGGGGCATGGTCGGGGCCAAGCTTTGGTCCGACAAGATCACGGTTTTCGGCATCTGTCTCATCGTCTTCATGGTCTCCATCACCCTCGCCGCACCGTGGATCGGGAACAACATCCTCGGTTTTGATCCACTCGACACCAATTTGCGCGAACGGGGCGAACCGCCAACCTGGGCTGATGAGTCTTGGCCCATCTTTCAAGAATTTACGCGTACCTGTCAGGGTGATGGCAATTGTGCGTGGTCACTCTGGCCGACGATCTTTCGTACATCTGTTGCCGGTGTGCGTGAATGCACCGGCTCGGGTCCGGGAACCTGTCACTGGATGGGAACGGACGAGGCCGGCCGTGATGTACTCACGCGCGGACTCTATGGCGGGCGGATCTCTCTCCGGATCGGCTTCTGGGTATCGCTGATTTCGCTCACGATCGGTGTCTTCATGGGACTCGTCAGCGGTTACTACGCCACGACCATGATCGACGATGTGATTAACGCTGTCATCATGACGCTGGGGAGTATTCCACTCCTCTTCCTCTTGATCATCCTGTCGAGCATCTATACGCCTGGACCTGAAGGGCTTGCCTTTCTGATTGGCATTTTCAGCTGGATGGGCGTTTCGCGCCTGATCCGCGGGCAGATCTTCTCCGTCCGCGAGCGTGACTACATCTTAGCGAGCCGCGCCGTCGGCAGTTCGCCCCTCCGGATCATGCTGCGTCACGTTCTGCCCAACACGGCCTCAATCATTATCGTCACGGCTATCTTTAGCGTGGCCGGCGCCATTCTCGTCGAGGCTGGTCTGAGCTATTTGGGCGTGGGGATTGGGCCGCCCCGACCGAGTTGGGGTAATATGATGCAGGGTTCGCTCGGTAACTTCACCGACGCCCCATGGCTTGTGATCACGCCGGGCATCTTTATCTTCCTGACGACCCTGGGCATCTATCTGGCCGGCGATGGCCTGCGCGACGCCCTCGATCCCTGGGTGAAGAAGCAGAAGTGATGCTTGCGCCAACATCGGGGACTCAAGACGATGCTGAAGCAGATGCCATCCTGGTCTGTCGGCCTGTTGCTACTGGCGGCGCTCTTGACCGCCGGCTGCAATAGCCAACCCCGGCCAGCCCCAACACCCATCGCAACGTACACCGTCGCGCCTGACCAGCTCAATTCCGCCACATCGGCTTCGAATGCGAATTTGCTGACCTCGACCGGATCCGAGGCGCAGTGTGACGGTTCACCCGAGGCCGTCTTGACTTGTCGCCAGGAGAACGGCGTCACGCGCATCGAAACCGAGACCCACGCCGGCATCTTTGCACGCTGGTCCTTGCCCCTTGATCCTACCGCCAACCAGCTGGATGGCAACGAGACACTGCGTCTACGCGCCCGGGCTGAAGGCGATATCACCCCTCGACTCTATCTGGTCGACGGCGCCGGCACGCGCGTGGCCGTGATCCTCGATCACTATGGCCTGGACGAATCCTGGCATGAACTCCATATCCCTCTGCGCGAGGTTCGTACCGTAGAGGGCGTTGCACCCCAACTGGACGACCTGCGCTATCTGGAGATCGTCTTCGAATGGGCGGACATGAGCGGCGCCCTGGAGATCGATGATTTGCGCTTCGTCCCCACCTGGCGCGAAGACGTGAGTGTCGGTGACGGGGCAACCGCGCTGGCTGCGGGCCTTACCGTGCCGGACGCCTTTGTCGTGGAAGCGCTCGCCGACCGCCTGCTGGAGAATACGCAGATCGACTTCACGCCCGACGGTGACATGCTGGTCAGCCTGCAAAACGGGCGCATCTGGTGGTATGAAGACAGCGACGGCGACGGCCTCTACGATCAGCGGCGCCTCTACGACCACGGTTATGCTGAGGTCGTCGGCCTGCTCTATGATCCGGTGGACGGCGCTGTCTGGCTGGGCGGGCGAGGCCAGCTCTATCGGACGCTGGACAGCGACGGCGATGGCGCCGCCGACGTGCGTGAATTACGCATTGACGGCCTGCCCTGGGGGCGTCACCAAAACAATGGTCTGGCCTGGAACCCCGACGTCGATCCCTTCTCCGGGGAAGATGCCTACGCCTGGATCTACTTTGGACTGGGCTCCACGGGCGATCTGGAAGTGGGCGGTGAACTCAGCGCCACCGTGCTGCGCTTCCCGCGTGGGGGTGAGGGCAGCGATGATCTGGAAGTCGTCAGCCGCGGCAATCGTAATGCCTACATGGTCGCGTTCGGCGCGGTGCCGGTCGACCTGACTGCGCCCGACGGCGAAACGGCCTGGCAGCTCTTTGCCAGCGAAAACGGCCCGGACTTCAACGATGCGCCCGACGAAGTGAATCACATTCGTTGGGGCCATCACTATGGCTTTCCGGATCAGTTTGGCCCGGTCGCCGCAGGCGAGACGGATGGCGAACCCTATAGCGGCCCGGTCTATCCGGCGACGCCCCACGCTAGCGCCAGCGGTCTGGCATATATCGACAACCCCGCGTGGCCGCCGGCCTATCGCACCTTCTACACCACGCTCTTTGGTGAGGTTTTCGATGAGGAGATCGTCGGTCACACCGTGGAGCATATGGCGTTGACGGAGGAAGTGACGGCCGATGGCAAGACCTACCGGGCGACGCCGTCCGACTTCGTCAGCGGGCTGGATCGACCACTGGGCATGAACACGGGACCGGATGGAAATCTGGTCTTTGGCGACTATGCCAGCGGCGTCATCTATCGCGTGCGCTATGTTGGTGAAGAGTAGATCTATACTCGAACTTGCTACCTGTCGTCACCATCACCACCAATGACGCCGCGTTGCTGACGCGAAGAGAGCTTGGTCAGGTTGGCGACCGCTACCTCATCGAGCGTCAGGTCCAGCTCTGTTGCGATCTGGGCCAGATACCAGAGCACGTCGCCTAACTCGTATTTGAGTGCCTCCCGGTCTTCGTCACCGATCATGCCTTCCTTGTCGCGGAAGATCTTTTTGACCTTGCCGGCCAGCTCGCCCGCTTCGTTGACCAATCCCAGTGTCGGGTAGACGATCGGGTGGTCGGTATGGATGAGGCTCCACGTCTGGCGTGATTCGCACTGATACTCATTGAGCGTTGCGACATTGGTTTTCATCAATAGAAAGCTCTCTCACTTTTTTGGACATAAACTTACCATAGATTAATAAACGAAGGTCTTATCCTACATCACAGCTGCATTCATCTGAGGAGAAAAGAGCCTATGTCGACCCAAATCCATTCCCCACTAGACGCCAAGCCATCGGTTGGCGGCGTCATCAAGAACGGCGCAATTGCAGGCGTTATCGGTGTTGTCGTGAATGCTATTCTCTACTTCATCGGCTCGGCGATGGGCGCCTTTCCGGAGACTGTGCTCAACCCTGCCGGTCAGCCAATTACGCTCATACCGGTCATCATGGTTACGCTGATTGGGGCGGTGGCTGGTACGCTTGGCTATTTGGTTCTGAGTCGTTTCATGGTTAAGCCATTGGCCAATCGCTGGTTTACCATCATCGCCGTGGTTGTCTTGATCGCCATGGCGTTTACGCCCTTTTACACTGCCCGGCGCTCCTACGTCCATGATCGTCTTTCTGGAAATCATGCACTTGGTGATCGGTGGAGCGTTGATCTATTTCTTGCCTAAGTCGGTCTAGGCAACCCGCTGGACGATTCAAGTAGTCAGGCTTCTGCCAGAGGCCTGACTACTTTTTTATGCGCTGCTTCTGCACCCTTCACACCCTCATCGATATCCCAACGCACTACAACGACGGGCCGCTAATCTTCTTTTCCTTCGATTGGGAAACTCGTTTCTATAACCCGATCAGCTATTGGGATCCGGCGCAGGGCGGAATTTAGTTTGCGCTCTTTGAGCATGTGCTGGTGCGCATCATGCTGCTCGTCTTGATACACGCCTGACTGCAGCGACGGCGAACTCAGCAGGCTGGCTGAGCTAGCCTTGCCCAGGCGATTGCTTGAGACCGTACCACCCAATTGCCGGCATGTCTGCCAGGCTGCACTACTCCTGGCTCGGCTTCTGAAGCCGGATCGATCTCGCTCTGTTGACGCGCCGCCTTGACCATCAATCCGAAACTTGCGAAAGAATGCGTCGGGCTCGATGGCCGGTAGCTGCGCCGCAGCGAGGTTCTCCATCACGTGGGCAGGTTGGCTCATGCCGACCAGCGCGGTGGTAACGCCGGGCGTGCTGCGGCTGAGCTGCAGCGCAAACTGGGCATCGGTAGCAAGATCGCCTAGCTTGCGGCGCAGGGCGTCGGGCGTACGGCCCTGGATCTGCCCCTGGAGTAATGTCGCCGACGTGATCGAGACCATCCCGGATTGAACCGCGGCCGCCAGCAGGGCCATTTGCACCCGCTCCCTTTCGCCGTTGTTGCGCGTCAAGTCGACATATTGATTCTGTTTGATCAGCGCCTCCATCATGCCCATGTTGTACGGGAACTGGAGAAAGCGGCAGCGATGTGCCGTGCCGCCGGCAGCGTGGGCCGCGTCAACCACCCGAAAGAGAGGCAGATAGTTGCGTTCGTTTTCATCCGCACGCAAGCCGGCCCAGGACGCAACGCCATAGGCCCGAATGCGCCCGGCCCGCGCCTCTTCTTCGAGCCGGGCAAAGGCTGCTTCCAGGCGCGCCAGAAAACGCGCTGGCTCCACGCCATGCTCCAATTGTACTTCTGGGTTGTGGAGGTAGTAGACATCGATGGCTTCCAGACCCAAGTTGGTCAGGCTGACGTCTAGCTGATGGCTGAGATAGTCCGGGGCCATGCAGTGCACGCCCCCAGCAATTTCGTCGGCCGCGGCCAAGCCAGTGGCGACAAAGCGGCCGTGCAGGTCGCGCTGGCCGTCAAAGGCATGGGACCCATCGTATGCCACATAACCGCCCTTGCTACACACAATGACTTCATCCCGCGCGGTTGTGCCGCTGGCAAAGAGTTCGCGCAGGGCGCGGCCCACGTCCCGCTCGGACTGCATGAGACGATAGTTGATGGCGGTGTCCAATACGTTGCAGCCATTGGCCAGCGCCATCTCAATGCTGCGTATGTAGCCGTCGGAAGCGGTGTCGGTCTCGCCAAGATAGGTGCCCAGGCCAATGCTGCTGAAGTGTAGCCCAAAGCGCTGACGAAAGTGATCCGGGGCCAGGTGGTGCATGCGTGCCGCATAGCGGGCCGTACCGGATCCGGTGGCGTGGGTGGGTTGCGTCATAAGCGGGCGTTCCGTTTCATTTGCTCGATCTTGCCACTGGCTGGCGCGTGCTAAGGCCGCGGCACCTCGGGTGGTTCGGGAGCAAGCCCTTCCTTCTGCAGGAGGCCGGTTAGGCCGAAGTTACCGGCTAGCGCCAACATGGCCGGGAGCAAGAGCACCAGCGGTACGGCCAGCAGGACGCTGACCACGGCCAGTACCAGCATGAACAGAATCATCAGGATCGAGTAGAGCGGATTACGCAGCATCAAGATCAGCGCGTTGCGCAGCATCAGTCCCATACGCGGCTCGTCCTGCTGCCACATGAGGGGAAAGAGATATTGGGCAAAGAGGATGAAGAAGAAGAGCGCCCAGGCCCATAGGAATGCTGCAAATTGCAGCCAACCATCCATGCCCAGATAGAAACGAATATTGAGCAAGAGCGCGATCGGTGCGATGATCAGCAGAAGCAACGTGAACCAACCCTGCCAGAAGTGCTGTTTGGCGCCGTCCCAAAAGAAGCCCATGTCAACACGTTTGTAGTTGGCCACGCGATTGGCCACGTGGTTGATGCCCATGGTCGCCGGTCCTGCCGTGATGATGAGCACTACGCCAAGCCACCATACCACGCTCATAAAGATGCAGAGAAAGAGTTCATCATAGGTCGCCTTGAGGACGCGACCCATTACGCGAAAGGCCTTCATGATACCTGCCCATTTACTGGTGTTTACGACATCGTCATGCGTCAATTACGGTCGACGCTGCATGACGACCTGCCCAATGCGGGCGATTATACCATAGCCCCGTTCCATCAGGTGGAATGGAGAAGGGAAATCCTTTGCTTTCTGCCTTCGGCTGCCGCTATAATGGTTTTCATGGTCAATTGACGATCGTCAATCGTCAATTGACCATTCGCCATCGACAATTGACCATTGATTCGGATAGATGAGATGACAGACAACGCACGAAAAGTTCTGGTGGGGGTCGCGTGGCCCTATGCCAACGGGGAAAAACATATCGGCCAGATCGCCGGCGCCTATTTGCCGCCGGACATCTTTGCGCGCTATCAGCGGCTGATCGGCAACGATGTGATGATGGTCAGCGGCTCGGATACCCATGGCACGCCCGTTACGCTCAAGGCCGAGGCTGACGGTGTGCCGCCCGGCCAGGTGATCGATACCTATCACGAGCTTTTTGTGGATGGCTGTCTCGCCATGGGGTTGACCTTCGACTGGTATACCCATACTGATACGGCCAATCACTGGCAGGTGACCCAGGAGATGTTTCTGCGCCACATGGAAAATGGCTACATCTATCAGGATATCCAAAGCCAGTGGTACGATGCCGAGGCCGGTCGTTTCCTGGCCGATCGCTATGTCGAGGGGACCTGTCCCTTTTGCGGCTACGAAGACGCGCGTGGCGATCAGTGCGACAATTGCGGTCGCCTCTACGATGCCCTGGAGTTGAAGAATCCGCGCTCCAAGCTGACCGGCAGCACCGAACTGGAAGTGCGCGAGACGGAGCACTTCTTCCTCGACATGGGCAAGATGAACGCACCGCTGCTGGAGTGGATCGGTGAGGACAAGGATCACTGGCGCCCCAATGTGCTCAATTTTACCAAGGGACAATTGGAACTCCAGGATCTGCGCGGGCGACCGATTACCCGCGATATTGAATGGGGCATCGCCATTCCTTTGGAGGGCTACGACGACAAGCGCATCTATGTTTGGTATGACGCGGTCATCGGCTATTTGAGTTCGCCGATCGAGTGGGCCCAGGTCACGGGCGAACCCGATGCCTGGCGGGCGTGGTGGGATGCCGACGTCAATCCCGACGCGCGCATCTACAACTTTATCGGCAAGGACAACATTCCCTTTCATACGATTATCTGGCCTGGCATGCTGCTGGCCTGGAATGACGGCGGCGAAGGGCGGCTCAATCTGCCCTATGACGTGCCGGCCAACGAATACCTCAATCTGGGCGGCGAGCAGTTTAGCACCAGCCGTGGCCGCGTGATCGGGTTCAACACGGTGCTGGAAGAATTCCAGCCAGACGCCTGGCGCTACGTACTCACGGCCCTTGCACCCGAGACGAGCGATGTGGAATTCACCTGGCAGGACTTCATGGACCGGGTGAACAATGAATTGGTCGCCAATTGGGGCAACCTCGTCAACCGCATGCTGGGCTTTGCCTACAAGCGCTTTGACGGCCAGATTCCCGCGCCCGGCCCGCTGGACGAAGTGGACGAGCAACTCCTGGCCGACGTGCGCGCCGGCTTCGACAGCGTGGGCGCGCTCTATGAAAGCGTCAAGCTCAAGGCCGCGCTGATCGAAGTGCGCCGCCTGAGCCAGCGGGTCAATCAGTATCTCAATGAGAAGGCGCCCTGGCTGTTGATCAAAGAGGATCCAGCGGCAGCGGCTACTGCGGTCTATGTCGCGTTGCAGGCCATCGACTGGCTCAAGCTGATGTGGGGGCCGATTTTGCCCTACGCCAGCGAGCAGATTCACACCATGCTAGGCTACGAGGAACCGCTTTTCGGCCGCCAATTTACCCAGCATGTCGCCGATGAGCGGGGCGAGCATTTGGTGCTGCGCTACGATCATACGGGCGCCACCGGGCGTTGGACGCCCACTGTACTGCCCGCGGGGCAGGCAATGCAGCAGCCGGCGCCCCTCTTCGAGAAGCTCGATGAGGAATTGATGGCCGAGAAGCTGGGCAATTAACAATTATCAATCGCCAATTGTCACCATTTGCTATTCTTAATCCGAGTTCATGACCAGGACAAAGCTTGCTCTATCCACCGGTTTGGCAACGGATTCCGTACCGGATGTGCCCCTGCGCCGGGTGACGCTGGCCGGGCATAACTTCGACCATCTCTACGTCAAGCGACCGCGCCGTTGGCTGGCGGTAATTGTGCTGGCCTACATCGTGGTCGCCACGCTCTACGCAGTCAAGACGCCGCTCTGGCAGGCCCCCGATGAGCCGGCACACTACAACTACATCGCCCATATTGCAGAAACGGGTAGGTTGCCTGTCCTTGTGTCCGGCGACTACGACCAGGCGCAACTTGAGCTTCTGCTCGAGCGGGCGTTTGCGCCCAAACTGCCGACAGAGTCGCTTCAATATGAGTCCTATCAGCCGCCACTCTACTACCTTTCCGCGGTACCCGTCTATTGGCTGAGTGACGGCAATCTGATTGCCCTGCGTCTCTACAGCGTCTTCCTGGGTGTCGTGACCATCGTTCTCCTCTATCTGTGCCTGGAACTGGTCTTCCCCTCTAAGCCGTTGATCAGTGTGAGCGCGGCCGCCTTTGCCGCCATGCTGCCGATGCATGTGGCCATGACTGCCTCGGTCAACAACGATGTGCTGTCCGAGTTGCTCTTGATGGCCGCAATGCTGGCTTTACTTCATTGGATGCAGGGTCAGTACTACGCCAATCAAACGCCTTCACTGCCGGTGCAACGGCGACAACTGGTGCTTGTCGGCATTTTGCTTGGCCTGGGCATGTTGACCAAATTTTACGCCTACCTGCTGCTGCCCCTTGTTCTGCTTGTGGTGTTACTCGTCGGGTGGCTGCGGCCACGGGTCGAGCCCACCACCGCACCCGGACGCACCAGCCTGCTTCAGGCGCTGCTTCAGACCGGTTGGGTAATCGTGCCCGCAGTTGTGCTGTCGCTCCCCTTATGGTTGCGCAACATGCGCGTCTACGGCGTGCTTGATCCACTCGGGCTGAGGCGCCATGACGCCGTTGTGATCGGTCAGCCCACAACGGCCGACTGGATCGAGCGCTTTGGCTGGGTTTCGTATGGCGAGCGGGCTTTCAGCTTCACGTTTAAGAGCTTTTGGGGCGTCTTTGGTTGGATGGGCGTCTTTATGGATGAACGCATCTATACGGCGTTGCTTATCTTTACCGGTGTGATCTTCTTGGGCTTGCTCTGGGCTACGGTACGACTGATTTCGGGTCCGCCTGATACCGATTTGGATCTATTTCAAATGACCGTGGAGGCGCTCTTTGCCATCATGCTGCTCTTGGTGCTGACCGCCTATATTGGGTACAACGCCAAGTATGTGCAACATCAGGGGCGCTACTTCTTTTGGGGCCTGTTGCCGATCAGCGCCGTGGTTGCCATCGGCTGGCGCGAAGTGCTACAGCCAATCCAGGGGGCGATTACCGGGTTTTTGGTGGCGGTGCTGGCCCTGTCGCTTGCGTTCACCGGATATCTGAGCAACGATTTGGCGAAGTGGCCAATTCTGATGCTGTCGCTGATTTCGGCCGTACTCTTGTTACAGCCCTTACTGTTGGCGGGGACTGAAGAGCGTACACTAGGACGACTGCCTGCGGGTATGCAAGACTTTGTGACGCGCCCGCCGGTGGCGCGTGTGATGGGATGGCTGCGCGTTGCGGCATGGTCCATTCCCTTTACCCTACTCTTTGTGCTCAACTTACGCATTCCGTTTGCCTACATCCTGCCGCAACTGTTGCCGTAAAATCGCTATGCAAAGAACGCTCGACCATCCAACCCGATCTGTATCCGCCATCCGCCGTACGCCATTGGATTTCGCCGGCATCTTCGCCGGCCTGCTGTTGATTGTCATCCTCGCCGGCGTGCTTTTTTGGCAATTTTGGCACACAGAACGCATCTTCACCGGCGTCAGCGTCGACGGCGTCCCGGTTGGCGGCTTGACGCGCGCTGGCGCGATCAATCGCCTCAACCAACAATTGGGCACGGCCCCCATGCCGCCCGTCAGCTTGACCTATGGCGGCGAGGCGTGGCCGCTGGACGCAGACGCATTGCGCGCTGAGACGGATCTGCTTGCTGCGGTCGATGAGGCTTACCGGGTTGGGCGTACGGGCGCGTTCGGCCGCCGTTTCAGCGAGCAGCTGGTTGCGGGTTTGCGCGGCGCCGATCTCACGCCCGCGCGCGCGATCGATACGGGCCAGTTGCGCTACGCAGTCGATGGCGTGGCGCGTGAGGTCCGCCAGCCTGCCCGCCCGGCCACACGCACGGGCGAGACCCTCATCCCCGGCCAGCCCGGGATGGATGTCGATGTGGAGACCACCGTGAATAATGTGCTAACCGCACTGGCGGGGCAGCAGGGCCGTGCGCCCCTCACCGTTTCCCTGGCTGCCATACCCCTGCTTCCGCCCGCCGAGCCAGTGGCGCTGGTCGACGCCGCCAGCGGATCTCTGTCGAACGAGCCCTTGCTGCTCAGCGATTCTGGCTCGGGGATGGATCTCGCCCTGGACGCTGCCCAGCTGGACGAGATTATTTACACACGTGATCCCCTGCGCATCGACCGGGATGCATTGGCAGCCGTGTTGACGGGATGGGCCGCACAGATCGACGTGCCGGCACGTGAGGCCCGTCTGCGCTTTGACCCAGCGACGGGGAATGTGACTGTCGTGCAGTCGAGCCGGACCGGGCGCGCGCTGGATGTCGAGGCCACGGTGGCGGCGGTTGAGCGCGCGTTGGTCGAAGACCGTGATCAAGCTGAACTAGTGATTGCTGAGGTGGCGCCCCTGGTTGACAGCAACCGAGTGGCCGAAATGGGCATTCGCGAGCTGGTAGCGAGCGGTGTAAGCTATTTTTCCGGTAGCAGCGCCGACCGGATCCGCAACATCGAGGTTGCGGCCGAGAAGATGGACGGTGTCGTCATTCCGCCCGGAGAGATCTTCAGCTTCAATCAATATGTGGAAGATGTGAGCGCGGCCAATGGGTTTGAGGATTCGCTGATTATCTGGGGGGATCGTACTGCCGTGGGCGTGGGCGGTGGCGTTTGCCAGGTGAGCACGACACTCTTCCGGGCGGCCTATGAGGCGGGCCTGCCCATCGTCGAACGCTACAACCATGGCTATGTTGTCGATTGGTACGGTGAGCCCGGTTTCGATGCAACGATCTATACGCCCACGGTCGATTTTCGTTTCCGCAACGATACCGACAATTACCTCCTTGTTCAACCTGATGTGAACAGCGCGGGAGGCGTTATCACCTTTAATCTCTATGGCACCAAGCCAGATCGCCAGGTCACCATCAGCGAGCCAATTGTCACCAATCAACAAGAGCCGGAAGCGCCCTCCTATCAAGTCGATGAGACGCTGGCTCAGGGTGAGATTGAGCAAGTGGAGTGGCCCAAGGAGGGCATGACCGTGGTGGTGGAACGAACCATCGTTGAGGGCGGCGAGACGCGAACCGACACGCTGACGAGTCAATATCAGCCCTGGCAAGCCGTCTATCTGATCGGTCCGGATACGCCCGTGCCCGACGGAGAGTAGAGCAAACGCTGAACGGGGATCGACGAACGCAGCGTTGCGTAGCAATTAGCGCGTTTGCCGGCGCCAGTCGATGAGTAGGGCGAGTCCTGCCAGGACAATTCCCATGCCAAATAGGATCAAACCCCAGCGCCATGGTTGGGGCATAAAGCGTAGCTCGACGGTTGACGCGCCGGCGGGCACGGGCACGGCACGCTGCGCACCGTTGACCCGCAGCACCGGCTGCGCCTCGCCGTTGACGGTCGCGCGCCAGCCCGGATACCAGGTTTCGCTCAGCATGAGCAGCGCCGGCGCTGAAGCAGCCACTTCCCAACGCTGCGTTGAACTGCCGAATTGCGCTTCCGTGACCGATTCCTCGCCTATGGCCGGCGCAAGGTCCAACACAGCGCCGGCGGGTAACTCGACGATAGCTGCGGTGGTCGGATCGAGGTTGTTCGCGGCGTCGAGATCGCGCAACAGCGTATCATCAAACGTGCCAGGCGGTACCGCTTCTGCCTCGTGTACCAGCCATGCCCGCGGCCAGAACTCCAAATTCTCATAGACTGCTAATTCATTGGGCGCATCAAAGGCCAGCGCAAATTTACCCTCCGGCAGGGGCGTGCCATCGCGTACGACCACATATTTGACGTTGAGCGTATCATAGAGGCGGCTATCACGCCCGCCGGTCGACTCCCACTGGTCGGCCCACTGTTGCAGCATGAGCGGGTTGGCTACGCCCCACACATCCTCCAAGCCCTGGAGCGCTGCCCCGTCCGGCTGCCACAGGTCGGCGATATCCGTGCGCGTGTCGATGCGAAAGCGGTCGGGGTCGCTCTGTAAAAACGTGACCAGCTCGGGGTGTTCAAAACTCGCGGCCGGATTGTCCGGCGCGATGTCGGTATAGGCGCCCGTAGCGCTCAGATCCAAGAAGAGCAAGCCAATCATCAACCCGGCAAAGAGCGCTGCACTGATCATCTCCGCACGGCGCATGGCGACCAGCGCCCAGGTCGCCAGCCAGAAGCCGGCTGCCAGCGTGATGGCCAATGCCGCGACGGATGCGCGCAAGAATGCTGTGGGGTCGTCCTGGGTCAGCAAGAGCGCCAGGTACATTAACGGCGTGAAGATGCCTGCCAGCAGCAAGCCGCCCCACTTGAGCACGCGGCTAAAGCGGCTATAGGCCACGTCATCGGCGCGCGAGCTGCCCCACGCCGCTGCGCAATCGAAGCCGACTGCTGCCAGTACGGCGAGACCCAGCGTCCACAGCACCAGCGCCCGCGCCGGCGCCCGAAATTGATCAAATCCCGGCACTGCGAGCGTCAGCCATCCGTGGAGAATTGCGTAGATGCCCAGTGCCGTAAGGAAGCCAAAGAGAGCCAGCGCGGCCCATGGCCATAGATCCCGGCGCACGCGTTTGCCGGCCAGCAGCAGGCCGCCGATGGCGAGCAAGAGCGTGGCTACGCCCGCGTAGGGAAGCTCGACTCGATCCCACAGGCTCCAATGCAGGGCCGGACCGCGACCAAAGAAACCGGGCGTAATCAGCCCAATCGCCTGGGCCGGCGCCAGCGAAAAGGCGACCGTATCTTGATAAACAAAATCACTGCGTTCGGTGAATTGCGTCAACTCCAGGGCGGGCAGCAGAATCGGCGCTGAAAGCAGGGCGGCCAGCCCAACAGCGACAACCAGGTCGACCAAGGGCGTGAAGACTGTGGATTCCGGGTTTGAAGATGAATCCGCAATCCGCAATCCAAAATCCACAATCGCCAAAAGACCAAGCGCCAAGCCAATATAGACTGTGCTCGGCGCATGGCCGGCATAGTTGGCCACGGCAAAGAGGATGCCGGCCAGGACGGCCCACGCGATTTGGCGCCGATTTAGGGCCAGTTGAAACGCTGCCAGGATCCAAGGCAGCCAGCTGAGGACAGCCACCAGGTTCAGGTTGCCCAAGTGGAGCAGCAGCGGATCACTGAATTCGAAGGCGATGGCCCCAAAGAGCGCGGCCGGGCGGGAAATATCGATGCCTCCGGGCCGCAGCACGCGCAGGAGCACGTAGAGCCCGAGTCCAGCCCAATACAGATGGCCGATGGTAAGCCACTGCATGGTCGCGTAGTCAAAGTCTGGATTAGTCAGAAAGAGGAGCAGGTTGGGGGGATAGAGAAAACCGGCCTGGATGTCGCTGATGAAGGGGGCGCCGCCGTAGAGATGGGGGTTCCACAATGGCAGCGTCCACTGGCCGAGTTGGGCCGCGGCAAAGCGATAAGTAGGAAAGAGAAAACTGACCAGATCGCCGCCGTCGGCCGGCTGGTAGACGTCGCCGCTGATGGTGCGCCAGAAGAAACCCGCCGTCAGCGCCAGCAGCGCACCCCCAGCCAGTAGGTCGCGGCTATATGCAACTGCGCCGGGATCTTTGGCCTCGCGTCGGCGCAAGAGCAGGATCAATCCCAGCCAAACGAGCCCGATCACCAGCCAGACAAGTGGAGTCATCATGATGCAGTTTGGGGCGATGCGGGCGCGTAGATGGGTCATAGAATGCTTGTCCTTTGCTGGCGTTCAGTATACAACCGTCGCTGCCTCCATCCAAGCCGCCTATGCTATACTGACCGCTGGATCACGCCGTACTCAAGATGGAATTGCACCGCATGACGGACACGATACTTCCTCACGATCTTCCTGCCGCCAACAAGCTGGTGACCGTGGCGCAAATGCAGGCCATCGAGCGCGCGGCTGACGCACGTGGTCATTCCTATGCTACGATGATGGAGATTGCCGGTCGCGCGGTCGCTGATACGGTTGTGGCGCGCGTCCAGGGCGCGACCGCACCGGTCTTGGTGCTGGTCGGTCCGGGCAACAATGGCGGCGACGGGTTGGTTTGCGCCCGTCACCTGATCCAGGCAGGGCTCAGCGTGCGCGTCTATCTGTGGAAGCGCGCTACGGATCCGGCCAACGACTACGGGCAGCATTTCGCCAAGCTGGCGGCCCTGGGCGTGCCCACCGCACATCAGGACTCTGATCCTGACTTTGCGCGCCTGGTCGATTGGTTGGAAGATGCAGCGCTTGTCGTGGACGCCCTCCTTGGGACAGGCGCAAATCGTGCAATCGACGGCGCGCTGGCGGCGCTGCTCGACCAGGTAAACGCCTGGCGTGCATGCGTTGACGTAGTAGCCGTCGATTGCCCCACCGGTCTGAACTGCGACGACGGCGCGCTCGATCCCCATGCCCTGTGGGCCGATCTCACGGTGACCTTTGCCCATGCCAAGTACGGTCACTATCTCTTCCCTGGCGCAGCAGCATGCGGCGAAATCCGCGTCGCCGATATCGGCACGCCCGCCGACTTGGCCGACGATTTGACCACTTTCCTGCTCACGCCCGATGTGACGGCAAGCTGGTTGCCCGGGCGCAACGCCAACAGCCATAAGGGCTCTTATGGCAAGGTGCTGGCTGCGGTGGGCTCAAAGCGCTATCCCGGTGCGGCCTATCTCGCCTGCGCGGCAGCCGGCCGGGCCGGCGCCGGACTGGTTACCGGCGCGGTGGCGGAAACACTTTGGGCAGTGAGCGCGGCCAAGCTGGCCGAGGCAACCTGGCTGCCCCTTCCTGCAACGGATGACGGCATGATCGCCGGCGGTGCGCAAGAAGTGCATTATCTTCTGGCTGGCTATGATGCGCTGGTGTTGGGCTGCGGCCTGGGCCAAAGTGAGCCGACGCGGCGCTTTGTGGCGAGTTTGCTGGCTGCTTCCGATCTGCCGCCGACGGTGATCGACGCCGACGGTCTCAACAACTTGGCGCAGTTGGACAACTGGTCGGCTTGCCTGCCTGCCGATACTGTGCTCACGCCGCACCCGGCGGAGATGGCCCGGTTGAGCAATTTATCTGTGGCCGATGTGGTGGCGCAGCGCTGGCAGTTGGCCCTGGCGATGGCCGCCGCTTGGCAAACGGTGCTGTTGATCAAAGGCCCTTACACCGTCGTCGCCGAACCGGACGGGCTGCTCGCCGTGTTGCCGATTGCCACCGACGCGCTGGCCACTGCCGGTACGGGAGACGTGTTGGCCGGTATCATCGGCGGGCTCCTGGCTCAGGGCGTTCCACCTTTTCAGGCTGCGTGCCTGGGTGCAGCCGTACATGGCGCGGCCGGCGAGCGCTGCGCGGCTGAGATTGGCGCGATGGGGACGCTGGCTGGCGACCTGTTGCCGCGTATTCCCGGCGTCCTGGTTTGGTTACAGGGTTTCGATGCGCCATCCGGCATCTAAAGCAGGCGGCAATGCGGATCAAAGCGACAAGGCTCCGCGGATCTATGCGGATCTGGACGGATCAATCTCTACCGAGATCTCGCCTTTAATCCGCCGTATCCGCGTAAATTCGCGGCCCTCTTTGGGTCAATTGAATTGCCGCCGGATGGCTGGATAACTTCGCACTTGGGCGCTGATTGGTGTAACATGGGTCCGATAGTGCATCCTCCTCAAAGAGTGGAAGACGATGAACATAGCCCTTGATGTGATGGGCGGCGATTACGCCCCGCAAGAGATCATAGCCGGCGCCGTCGATGCCGCCCGCCTCTACGGCGTAACCATCTCGCTGGTCGGTCAGCCCGACGTGATCCACGCTCATCTTGCCGACCATTCGACAGCTGGTTTGGATCTGCCCATCGTTTCCGCCAGCCAGGTGATAGAGATGGGTGATAAGCCCGCTTTGGCGGTGCGCAGCAAACCAGACAGCAGCATGGTTGTGGCCTGTAGAATGGTGCGCTCGGGCGAGGCCCAGGCCTTTATCACCGCCGGCAACACCGGCGGCGCGCTGGCAGCCGGTATCCTCAAGATCGGACGCATCAAAGGCGTCATGCGGCCGGCGCTGATTACCCCGTTCCCGACACGCAATGGCTTCTGCGTCGTGCTTGACGTCGGAGCCAATGCCGATACCAAGCCCGAACATATGGAGCAGTTCGGCATTATGGGCAGCATCTACGCCCAGCACGTGCTGGACATGAACGCGCCCAGCGTCTATCTGTTGAGCAACGGTGAAGAGGCGGGCAAGGGCAATCATCTCGTCCTCGCCGCTTATGATCTCTTAACTCAGACGCCTGGCATTCGTTTCATGGGCAACGTGGAGAGCAAGGAAGTAATGGATGGAAAGGCCGATGTTGTGGTCACCGATGGCTTTACCGGCAACATCTTTCTGAAGACCTCTGAAGCCCTGGCCGGCCTGGTACAGAGCGTCATGACCGAGGAGCTGACGCGCGGTCCGATCAGCACGATGGGCGCCTTTTTGGCCCAGTCTGGACTTCGGCGCGTCCGCGCCCGCATGGATGACAGTGAGTATGGCGGGGCCGTGCTCTTGGGCCTCTTGGGGCCGGTGGTTGTGGCGCATGGACGGGCCAAGGCCAACGCCATTCGCCACAGCGTGCGCGTCGCCAAGAACGCAATCGAACATGACTTGACCCATCGCCTTGAAGAAGGCATTGCCGCGACCAAAGCCAGCGCAGTCGCACTCCGGGATGACCCCGTTGAAGAGGAAAACTGAACCCATGACACCCACCGTGCAAGCGGCAGAGTTGCCCATCGATGTTGAGCGCATGGTCAACTTTCTGATTGAACTGCTTAATCAGCCCAGCCCCACCGGTTTTACCGAGGACGCCATCCACCTTGTACACGAAGGATTTGCGCCCCTGCCCCTCACCGCACGGATCACGCCCAAGGGAGTCTATGTGGGTACCCTCTCCGGTCAGGCGGACGACGCACCACGCGGTCTGACTGCACATGTGGACACGTTGGGCGCGATGGTCTCCGAAATCAAGCCAAATGGACGTCTGCGCCTGACCCAACTCGGTGGATGGATTTGGAACTCGGTGGAAGGCGAGGGCGTCACCATCTTTGCCGCGAACGGGACGCAGTACCGCGGTACGATTCTGCCGGTCATGGCTTCCATTCACGCGCACACGCGCGAAGAAGGCAACGCCACTCGCTCCAGCGACAACATGGAGGTGCGTATCGACGCCGAGACCCAATCGGCGGACGATACGGCGGCCCTGGGCATCACGGTTGGCGATATTGTCGCCTTCGACCCGCGCGTGGAGCGCTCGCCGGCCGGTTTCCTCCGCAGCCGCCATTTGGATGACAAGGCCAGCGTTGCCGCCATCTACGGCGCGCTCTGGGCGCTCGCCGACGCGGGGCTGACCCCCCGGCAAACGACCACAATCCACATCAGCAACTATGAAGAAGTGGGCCACGGCGCGGCGACGGGTTTCCCTGACGACTTACAGGAACTGGTCTCGGTCGACATGGCTGTGGTGGCGCCGGGGCAGATGTCCGACGAGCACAAGGTCACAATCTGCGCCAAGGATTCAGCCGGCCCCTATCATTATGGCCTGCGCCGCCGCCTGGAGCAGCTGGCCCGTGAGCAGGACATTGCCTACTGTACGGATGTTTATCCCTATTACGGCTCTGACGGAGAAGCGTTCTGGCGTGCGGGCGGTGATGTGGCCGTGGCCCTGATCGGTCCTGGCGTTGACGCGTCTCACCATTACGAACGTACCCACGTAGACGCACTAGAAGCAACTGCACGCCTGCTGGCTGCGTATCTGCTGGCCAGCTAATCAATCATCATATTGACCACGCAACGAGAATCTAAAATCGCATGAAAGTCTATCGCAACATCGAGAAAATCCAGAGCAAAGAACGTCTGGGGCGCCGTCTGAGCACAGCTGGCCTCTTCGTCCTCTTCATTGGGCTCTTTGCCAGCTTTACACCCAATCTCTACCCGCTCGATGAGCCGGCGGCCGGCGCGTTGGGGCAATTCATGCAGCAGTGGTGGACCTACATCAGTCTGGCCGCGCTGCCCCTTGGGTTCATTTTGGCCAGTATCGGCAGCTACTTCATCAATCGGTTTGCCCGTCGCCGCTGGCCGGACAGCAAGCTGGTTGAGCGTCCCGATGAGGTGTTGGAGCGGAGCATGAAAGGTTTCGACGACAAGACTGCGTACTACACGTACAGCCTGCCGCCCAACTACGTCGTCGCCGGGCCGGCCGGTATCCAGATCTTTGCCGTCCGCAGCGACAAGGGCAGGGTTGTGATCAACGGGGACAAATGGCGTGAGCCCTTTAACTTCCGGCGCATCTTCACCGTTTTTGCCCGCGAGGGTGTTGGCAATCCACGCGTTGAGATCGAGGAACAGGCCAAGAAACTCCGTGACCTCTTGGCCGTGTCCGAGGATGCTGAGCTGTTTGCGAGCGTGCCGATTGAAGGCGCGGCGGTCTTTCTCAATCCACAGGTGCAGTTGGAAGTCGAGAACCCTTCGGTGCCCGCTCTGCGCGGCGATCAGGTGAAGGACTATTTGCGCCGGCAGGCCAAAGAGCACAAAGTGCAAGCGTCTACACTGCGTGCGCTACAGCCTTATCTGGTGGAACAGGCCGTCTTTCAAAAGGAAGACGAATGACATGGCGCGCTAGCCAAAGCCTAGCTTGCGTTCTTTCAGGCTGGTATAGCGGTTGCGCCCGATGATGAGATGATCCAAGACGTTGATGTCGAGCAACTCTCCGGCTTCGACGATCATCTCGGTCACGCGTACGTCTTCCGGGCTGGGCGTAGGATCCCCGCTGGGATGGTTGTGAACGACGATGATGGACGCAGCATTGGCGCGCACTGCGGCGCGAAAGACCTCGCCCACGCGCACCACGGCTGCATTCAAGCTGCCGGCATAAACGTCGGCAATGCGTATCACATGATTCTTGGTGTCGAGCAGCACCGTCCGTAGATGCTCCTGCTCGAGCAAGCTCATTTCCAGCATGAGCAGGTTGGCCACGTCGGTCGGCGTGCGGATCTGGGGCCGCTCTTCCGGTTGGGCAATGAGCAGCCGGCGGCCCAGTTCCAGCGCAGATTTGAGTTGGGCAGCCTTGGCTGCGCCGATGCCGTGGACCTGGCAGAGTTCGTCAAAGTCCGCTTTGGCCAGGCCTGCGACGCCGTCGAATTCGCTGAGCAGTCGTTCCGACATGCGGATGACGCTTTCGCCTTGGTTGCCGACGCGCAGGATAATCGCCAGCAGTTCGGCCGTACTCAATGCACGTTCGCCGGCATACATGAGCCGCTCGCGCGGACGCAGATCCGCGGGCAGGTCGCGAATCATGGGGCTGTACTCGGGGGAAGGTACGCTATCCAATTCAATTCTCCTTGATGGGCGGATCGGGTTTGCCGGTCGGATGAAACCGTGTGGTCTCATTGCATCATGACCTAGGCGGATTATAGCCCATCTCCCCGCCAGCAGCCACTGAGAAAAATTGCCCGACGCCAAGATCGCCAGAGAATACCATGAAAACACGCTTCTATGAACGTACGGCCTACCGGCTCTCTGATCAACCGGTACCCAACTGCTTTCTCCAAATAGACGATCATTTTGACGCGCGATTGGGCGACGCTCAGGGGGTACCCATGCATTTTGCTCTGGCGCTCGCTGAGACCGTCTGCGCGCGCATGGCTGATGTGGAAATGTATGCCTTCTTGATCGAAGACGCGGTCAAGCGCCATTCGCTGGACAAACAAGAGATCGACCGCGCCGCCGACATGAAGGCGGCCATCCTCAACCGATCCTTCGTGATTGGCTACCTGGGCGCCTGCCGTGCCCTGCTTGATGCCGGCGCCGTGACCTTGGCTACGATCTACCAGCTTGAATTACCCAACAGCGAGCGCTCTTTTTCTCAGAGCGGGTTTTGGCATCAATTGGTCTCCAACGCACCCAACACGCATCGCCGCTACCACCCGCTGCGTCTCTTCTTCAACGAGGTCTTTCAGTGGTCTAACGAGACCGCCACCCGGATCCCGCCGATTTCGGTCCTGCAATACCAGTTTGGTGAATTCTCACGCCGCGAACTGATGACAAAAGTTGTAGATGATCGCGATGCCGATCTAGAGACGATGGCAAGCCGGACCTATTCGCTCCACTGGGTCAACCCGCTGGATCTCCACGATCGTTGGAAGATCAATTTTCTCGGTCTGTGCGAGAAATTGTGCCGGGATATTGAGCAAAACTCACAATGAAGCCGACGCGTGCGAAGCAGAGAGAAGCCGCCATGTACAAGGGTGCGATTGCCGCTGGCGATCCGGAGACTGCTGCTGCCGGTGCAGCCATGTTGGAACTGGGCGGCAACGCGGTCGATGCTGCGGTTGCGGCTGCCTTTGCCTCCTTTGTGGCCGAAGCTTCACTCGTCAACATCTCAGGTGGCGGCATCGCGCTGGTGGTCGACAGCCATTCGGATCGGGACATTGCCTTCGATTTTTTTAGCAACATGCCGACCGGTCCCATGACGGAGGCGGCCGATTTTCACCACGTCATGGTCGACTTCGGGCCCGAGCAACAGCCCTTTTACATCGGCCGCGCCAGCGTGGCGGTGCCGGGCGTGGTTGCCGGACTCTGTGCCATGGCTGCGGAATATGGTACCCTGCCGCTGGCAACGCTGCTCCAACCGGCCATCCGCCTGGGCTATGAAGGAGCCAAGCTTACGGCGGCGCAGGAGTACGCCTATTCCATTCTGCAGCCCATTTTTCGGGCGACCCCCGGCATCGAGGAAATCTATGTGCCCAATGGTCATCGGTACGTGACGGGTGACTTGATGACCTTACCCGCACTGTCCCGTACGCTGGAGCGTTTGGCGGCAGAGGGACCCGATTACTTCTACCGGGGCGATTTGGCCCGGCAGATCATTGCTGACCAGGAAGCCCACGCCGGCCTCATGACGGCCGCGGACCTGGAGCACTATGCGGTCCATGAATTGCCGCCGATTGCCGTTGAGTATCGAGGCTACACCGTAATGCTGCCGCCCCCTTCGTCCAGTGGTGGTGTGCTGGTCGCTTTTGCGCTCAAGCTTCTGGAAGCCGTTCCGCTTGCCGACCACCGGCACAATGGCGTCGATCATCTACGCGCATTGAGTGAGACCATGCGCCTGACCAACGTTGCTCGGGCTGACTGGGACGAGCATCAGGGCACCTTGTCTGAACGGATTGCCTGGTTTCTGAGCGATGATCATGTGGCCGGCTATTGCGTTCAACTAATGCAGATTCTTCAGGGCGCGCCCGGCCCGGCCGAGCCTGACTTTGCATCCGGTCCCAATGATACGACCCATATCAGCGTGGTTGACGCCAATGGCCTGCTGGTCGGCGTGACGACATCGGCGGGTGAAAACGCCGGTTTCGTCATTGGCGATACGGGCGTCTGCCTCAACAATATGCTGGGCGAGGCCGATCTTCACCCCCAGGGCTTTCACCGCTGGCCTCCCGGCACGCGCCTCCACACGATGATGACGCCGGCCGTGGTCGTCAAGGACGAGCAGCCGATTCTCGCCGTCGGCAGCGGCGGCAGCAATCGCATCCGCTCTGCTATTCTGCAGGTACTCAGCAACGTGATCGACTTCGATCTGCCGCTTGAAGATGCGGTGAACCGAGATCGCATCCATTTTGAGCGAGGCGTACTGCAGGCTGAAGGCGGGATCGATGCTTCTGTGATTGCGGGCCTGCGTGATTGGGGCTATACGGTCAATCACTGGCCGGGCAAGAATATGTTTTTCGGTGGCGCCCATGCCGTGGGTCTGCAACAGGGCGAATTGACGCCTGCCGGCGATGATCGGCGCGGCGGTTCGACGGCGCTGGTTCCCGCATAAGGACTTACCTCTCCCATCAGTCTCAATGCGATTGACAAACTGACGCGGAATCGCTAAAATTTTGATATGGCTAAAAATATTGCTGCCGAAGGCAAAAACGGACTGTCGGCGTCCCATGAGGATTACCTGAAAGCAATCTATATCCTTGCGACGCGGGGCGATCGGGTGACCAACTCGGCGCTGGCCGACTATCTGGCAGTTTCGCCGGCCTCGGCCACGAACATGGTCAAAAAGCTGAGTGATTTGGGGCTGGTCGAATATGAAAAGTATCGCGAGATAGCCTTGAGCTCGGACGGTCGGCTCGTGGCGCTTGAGGTGTTGCGCCATCATCGGCTGCTGGAACTCTACCTTCACGATAAGCTGCATTTGACCTGGGATCAGGTCCACGAAGAAGCGGAACGGCTCGAACATGTGCTGAGTGAAGTGCTAGAGGACGCCATGGCCGCTGCGTTGGGCAACCCGACCATCGACCCCCATGGCGATCCGATTCCGACCAAGGATGGCCGCGTCGAGGGGGTGGCGGGCTTACCGCTCAGCCAGGCAGAATCCCAGCGCCCCCATCGTCTCGTACGGGTCATGGTCCAGGACGCCGAGCGTCTTGCCTATTTGGGTGACATGGGGCTCTATCCCAATGCCCTGGTGATTGTACGCAAGCGTTCCCCGTTTGACGGCCCGCTCTTGATCGAAGTGGAGAATGAGCCCTATGCCCTGGCCCACAGCCTGGCCCAGCATCTGCTCGTCGCTCCGGTCGAGTGAAATCGACGACTAATGACAGCGCTGCGCGTTTTTTCCCGACAAGAATTGCATGACTACACCGGTGAACGGGGCCGGCCGATCTACGTCGCTTGTGACGGCGTCGTCTATGACGTGACCAATTGCCCCAAGTGGCGCCGCGGCTTGCACGAAAACCTGCATTGGCCGGGCCAGGATTTGACCGACGAAATGGCCGATGCACCCCATACCGGCAGTGTCTTTGAGCATCCCTGCGCCCAGGTTGTTGGCCGTCTTGAGGAGCTGACGACGTGACGATCCTCGGGTTGCATCACGCGCAAATCACCATTCCGCCCGGAGAGGAAGTGGAAGCGCGTCAGTTTTACTGCGGGTTGCTTGGGCTAACAGAAATCGAAAAGCCGGCTGTCCTGCGTGGGCGCGGCGGCTTCTGGCTGCAAGTCGGCGAGCAGGAGGTGCATGTCAGCGTCGAAGCGCCTGGCATAGCGCGCGATGCAACCAAGGCTCACCTCGCTTATCTGGTAGACGACCTGAGCGCAGTGGAAGAAACCCTGGCCGCAGCCGGTATCGATCTTCAGCATGACGTACCGTTGGCAGGCTATTCACGCGTTCACTGTCGCGACCCCTTTGGCAATCGCGTCGAATTCATGGCGCCGTGCTGACCGTGTGGTGCAGAGCGCCCAATATTCACGATGGAATTGCGAAGGGGCCCACTTCATGCTAAGATGGCTTGGTACGTAGTTTCTTTTGCATTCGATTCCAGGGTGGAGAATACCCATGAAGAAATTCTTTCGTTTTTTGTTTTTTGCGGCAGTCATCGGCGGCATTGTCTATGGCATTCGGCGCATGTTTGCCCCTGCTGATGACTACAGCGGCAGCGGCAGCGGCGTCTTGCCGTCGGAGCCGGTAAAGTCTTTGGACGAAGCGCCCTTGGGTGGCGAGATCAGCGCAGATTTGCTGAAGATTTTGGTCTGCCCGGAAGACAAAGGCCCGCTGGAACTGACCGATGACGGCAAATTCCTGCTCAATCCACGCAACGGCTACCGCTACCCGATCCGCAATGGCATTCCGGTCATGCTGATCGAGGAAGGCAAAAAGTATCGGATCCCGGTTGAAGAAGCGTAAGACGCAACCAGGACAGCCCAAATAGAGACATAAATCCTGGCGGAACTGAGCATCGAGTTTCTACCACAGCACGGTCATCAGACTCTTGCCAGGGCACTTGCCATCATTATCGAGTTTGACGCGCACGGGGAGGACATTTTGTCTTGTCCCCGTGTTTGCTTTGTGTAACTAACCATCAGCGAAAGGCCTTTGTGTCCATGACTGCTCGATCCACGGCGCCCATTGCCAAGCAGGAACTGCTGGAACGCGCCCAGGCGCTGCACGAGCGTATTCGCTTGTGGCGACGGGAGATCCACATGTTTCCCGAACTGACCTTTGACGAACATCGTACGGCCGCGTTGGTGACCGATGCCTTGGGCAAGCTCGGCATCGAGACGGAGACCGAAGTGGCCAAGACGGGGGTCGTGGGCCACATTCTAGGCGGTTCTGGCCCTGTTGTCGGCTTGCGGGCAGACATGGATGCTCTTCCTATTCAGGAGACGAATGGCACGGCCTACGACAGCACGCGACCCGGTATTATGCATGCCTGCGGCCACGATGCCCACACGGCAATGCTCTTGGGCGCAGCGACGATTCTGAAAGGTCTTGCCGATGAAGGGCGTCTGCCTGGTGCAGTGCGTTTGCTCTTCCAGCCCAGCGAAGAGGCCCAAGATGCCGAAGGCAAGTCGGGCGGCATGCGCATGGCCGAAGAGGGGGCGTTGGACGGACTCTCTGCCGTATTCGGCGTCCATGTTGATGCCTACCAAGATGTGGGCTATGTGGCGACGCGCTCGGGTCCTATGATGGCCGCGGCTGACCGCTTTGAACTGGTCATTCATGGCAGGGGCGGTCACGCAGCCCGGCCCCATGCTGCAATTGATCCGATTGTGCTGGCGGCGGCGGTGGTCAATGCCGTGCAACAGATTGTTAGCCGCAAGCTCAATCCCATGGAGTCGGGCGTGATCACCATTGGCACGATTCATGGCGGCACCGCCAACAACGTCATCCCGGATACAGTGACCATGGGCGGCACCATTCGCTCCTTCACGCCGGAGAGCCGAGAGCTCTTGCGTCGCGAATTGGCCCAAACGGTTGCCCTCGTTGAGGCGCTGGGAGGCCGCTATGAATACACGCTCTACCCCGGCTATCCGCCGACTGTCAATGCGCCTGAGGCGGTGGACGCATTTACCAGTGCCGCAAGCGAAATTCTCGGTAGCGACC
Source organism: uncultured Chloroflexia bacterium (assembly GCA_963749845.1). Classification (GTDB taxonomy): domain Bacteria; phylum Chloroflexota; class Anaerolineae; order Caldilineales; family Caldilineaceae; genus JAGRCP01. The sequence goes on from CAVVOJ010000001.1 coordinate 1,718,179, forward strand.
ATGTGCTCGAAGCCAATATGATCATGGGCGCAGAGGATTTTAGCTACATGGCCCAAGCCGCGCCCGGCTGCTTTATCCGCCTCGGTGTACATGATCCAGCATGGGATGATGCCTACTATAATGTCCACCGCGCCGACTTTAGAATGAGCGAAGATGCTTTGCCGATTGGGGCTGCCGTACTGGCGGCGTCGGCAATCCAGTGGATGGAGAGACAGGCGGGAGCGTAGCGATCTGGCGGACCAAATTTTCTGTGCGTAAGATGGTTGAGAGTACAGGCGTGATGAAAAGCATGAAGAGCAGGTTGATCGTCGGACGGCGGTGTGTGCCCGCGCTTTGGGTGGCAGCCCTTGTCCTGGCTGGCTGCGGTGCACCGGAGATCCAGGCCTTGCGTCTGGGCGACGCGATCTGGCAAACTGGCGAGACGAGCGTCTATCGGGTCACCGATATCGACGGTAATTTTGCTGGCCGCCAACAGTTCACGATTGAAGAGGCGGACACTCGCCTGGGTGAGCCTGGCTGGATCATCGTGCGGACGACCGAGGCCCAAGGCGATCAGGAAGAGGTAACCGTGGCAATGACGGCCAGCGGTTTCATCCCGCGTGATGCCTCGCTTGTGCGCACCACGGGCAGCGGCGTAGAACGGGTGACGACCACCTACGAGAGCGGCCAGATAGACATGGAACTCACCACCAAAGAGGATGTCACGACCTACCAGCGCGTGCGTATCCCGTCTGACGCGCGCGACCGACGCACCGTGGGCATGCTGGTGCGCACATTGCCGCTGGAATCCGGCTATGCCGCGCACCTCAATCGCTATCTGCCCGTTGCGGATTTGTTGGATCGAGTGACGGTATCGGTGAAAGGCCGCGAGGAAGTAACTGTGCCAGCCGGTTCCTTTGACACATGGCGGATTGAATTGGATACCGGGGCCGCACAAGAGGAACTGTGGATTGCAACCGAGCCGCCCTATCCGTTGATCAAATATACGGATAGCCTCAACGGCGGTCTGTTTGAGCTGGAATCCTTCACGCCGTAGAGACGTTGCATTGCAATGTCTCTACGGCTTTTCCATGACTACGGGGCTTTACTTCTTTTTTTTCTTCGCCTTCTTTTCCTCAATCAGTTGCAGCGCCATCTCCATGGTGACCGAGGTCGGCTCCACATCTTTTGGCAACGTCGCGTTGGTGCGTTTGTACTTGACGTAGGGGCCGTAGCGGCCGTCCAATACCTGCACCGTCCCGCCGTCGGGATGCTCGCCCAGTTCTTTGAGCACACTCTTCTTGCTGCCTTTTTTCTTCTGCGCCAGCAGTTCCACGGCCCGGCCCAGGTCGATCTCCAGAACGTCGTCAGGGGCCTTCACGCTGGCAAAGACGCCGTCATGAGAGACGTAGGGGCCATAGCGACCTACGGCGGCTTTGACGACCTTGCCCGTCTCAGGATGCTGTCCCACGGTACGCGGCAATTCGAGTAATCGCAGCGCCAGTGCCAGATCCATCTCTTCCGGCTGCATGCCCTTGAGCAAGCTCGTGCGCTTGGGTTTCTTGCCATTTTCCCCTTCGTCGCCCAGCTGTACATATGGACCGTAGGGACCGATCTTGAGGTAGATCGGTTTTCCCGTCTTCGGATCGACGCCCAGCGCTTCAGGGCCGTCTTTCTTCTGTGAGAGCAACTGCTCAACCATCTCTTCCGACAGATCGGCCGGCGGCAGATCTGCGGGCAAGCTTGCCGTGATGCGCTCGCCGTCGCTCATGCGTGCCAGGAAGGGACCAAACTGGCCGATCCGTACTTCTGCCCCAGCCAGGTCCTCCAGATCAATGCCGCTGGCAATACGCGGGTCGATATCGGCTTCCTTGGTGCGTACCTGGTTTTCCAGACCGCCATCGCCCAGGAAAAAGGTGTTGAGATACGTCAAATAGTCCAACTCCCCCTCGGCGATGTCGTCCAACTGCTGCTCCATGCCCGCAGTGAACTGAACGTCGACTAGATCGTCGAAGTGATGTTCCATGAGTTCAGTCACGGCAAACGCCGTAAAGGTCGGAACCAACTCCTTGCGCTGCTTAAAGGCATAGCCGCGATTCATGATCGTGTCGATGATGGTGGCATAGGTGCTGGGCCGACCAATGCCCTCCGCCTCCAACGCCTTGACCAGCGACGCTTCCGTGTAGCGGGCCGGCGGCTTGGTCTCGTGACCCACGGCTTCCAGCTCGCGACAATCGACCTCCTCTTCGAGGCTCAGCGGCGGCAGGGAGGTGTCCTGATTGTCCAGTGCCGCATCGGGATCGTCAGATCCCTCCACATAGGCGCGGAAGAAGCCGGGGAAAAGAATGGTGCGGCCGCTCGCCCTGAAGACGGCATCTTCCACTTCAATGGTGGCCGTCGTGAAGCGGAGGCGTGCGTTAGCCATCTGCGTGGCGACGGTGCGCTTCCAGATCAGGTCATAAAGGCGGCGTTCTTGGTCGGAAATCGGCAGGCGATCGGCAGGCAACATCTGATCGCCTGCCGGCCGGATCGCCTCGTGGGCTTCTTGGGCCGACTTGCTCTTGGTCTTGTAGCGCCGGGGGTGCTCATAAAGGTATTCTTCGCCGTAGAGTTCCGTCACCCGACGGCGGGCCGCGTTCACAGCCTGATCGCTCAAGTGGACGGAGTCGGTGCGCATGTAGGTGATGTAGCCGTTTTCATAAAGCGACTGGGCCGTGCGCATGGTCTCTTTGGCGCCCATTCCCAGTTTGCGATTGGCTTCCTGCTGCAGCGTACTGGTGGTAAAGGGAGGCGCCGGCGAGCGCTGGCTGTCGCGCTCGTCGATTCCTGTCACGCGCCAGATACCGTTGAACAGGCGCTCGCGTAGCGCCTCAGTCTCCTCCTGGTTCAGGAGCAGCACATCTTTGCCCTCGGCGATCTTGCCCGTGTTCTCGTCAAAGTCGCGGCCAGACGCGACACGTGTGCCGCCCACTGAGACCAATTCAGCTTCAAAGCGATGCTCAGGCTGATCGGGCCGTTTGTTGAGGTGCGCCTTTAGATCCCAATAGGTACCCGAACGGAAGGCTCGCCGTTCGCGCTCGCGCAGCACCAACAGGCGCACGGCAACGCTCTGAACCCGTCCGGCCGAGAGCTTGGGCGCGATTTTCTTCCAGAGCAGCGGGGAGACGGTGTACCCGACGAGTCGATCAAGAATACGTCGGGTCTCTTGGGCCCGCACCAGGTTCTCGTCGATGTCGCGTGTATGCTGCAGGGCCTCCTCAATGGCTTCCTGGGTGATTTCGTGGAAGACCATGCGCTGGACCGGCACCTTGGGCTTGAGCACCTCGTAGAGATGCCAGCCGATGCTTTCGCCCTCGCGGTCTTCATCTGTGGCCAGAATCAGTTCGTCGGCATCTTTCAACTGCTTGCGCAACTGCGTGACGACCTTTTTCTTTTCGCTGGGCACCACGTAGAGCGGATCGAAATCATGCTCCACGTCAACCCCCAGACGCGCCCAATTCTCGCCTTTATATTTGGCGGGAATTTCAGACGCGGATGCCGGCAGGTCGCGAATGTGCCCCATGCTGGCTTCAACTTTGTAGCCTTCAGGGAGATAGTTTCGAATCGTCTTCGCCTTGGTTGGCGACTCAACAATGACAAGTTTGGTCATAAGTTTCTTCAATTGGTACGCTCGCGCTTAAGCACGAAAAAAAAGGAAATGAATCAAGAATGGTGATCAAAGGCAATGGGCGTGTGGAGCGGAAAGACCGTCAACCTACGCAGCCGGGCGCGCCGGACGCCAAGCTTGGCAAGTGTAGCACAGCAAAATCTGCCCACCAAAACCACACTGCTGTTGGCTAGAATCACGTTTCGTTCTAGCCCGTCGTCAGCTGGACCACGGTAGCACGAATCCGTTCGCGCCGTTCGTCCGCATCATCGGCGGCCTCGATCCAGTGGATGATATTGCGCTGCTCAACCGGCGGCAGGCTCTCGAACCGTACCCGGGCCGCCGCCTTGAGGATCATGGCCGAGATGAGATCGGCCGGCACGGAACTCTCCTCTTGCAGATCCCGTGCCGCTTCATAACGAATGGCCACTGTGTTGGCCCAGCGCTCGGGGAGGCCGTAAATCTCCTGCAGATGCCGCACCCGTGCGATGTGCCCTTTCTCTTTGGCGCCCCAGGCATCGAGCAAGGCAAACCAGGCTTCGGAACTGCGGCCTGTCTCCTCGACAACCGCGTCTTCTGGCATGCCCAGTGGGCCCCGTGAACTGCTATCCATCGTATACGCTCCGTTTACTTGAGACGGGTGCATCCCATTTTGGGGGCGGTGTATGAACGGATCGGTCGCTCTCTTTAGAGCAGCCCCCAATGTGGTATGCGCCCACTTGAGACTGTGCGCTTGCTTTCGGGCATTTTTCGTTGGGCCGCCTACACCTCAGCCTCGTCCTGATCAAACCAGTAAGCCAGATATTGCCAGTCTCCCCAGTCAGCGTAGACCGCAGCCATTTCCTGGTCGCTAATCGTCTCGGCACTGTCAAAATAGCGCGCTTTGACCTGGGCGCGAAATTCGCTGTCGATGGCTAGATGACCGTAGTGACCGACAATCATCATCAACGTGTTGGCGGCGTAATCGCCCACCCCCTGGATGCCTTTAAGCGCCTTACGCAAGGCTGCCGGTTCCAAGTTGGGATTGTCCAACGCTTCCAGTTGGAACCCGTCGTCGACGATTGATCGGGCCAGATTCTGCACATATTGATTGCGATAGCCCATCCGAATCTGCTTGTCGAACAGGGAAGGGTCGGCATTGGCAATTTCCTGCACGGTCGGAAACGCATGCATCGTCGGGTCAGCCGGATAGGGCATCCCCAACACATCAACGAGACGCACGACCATTGCTTTGGTCTGGGACCAGGTGATGTTGGTCGTGCAGATCGTCTTGACCACATCTTCAAAGAGCGTCGGAGATCTGAGCAGGCGGCCACGCCCAGTCCGGACCGCTGGGCCGATGGCTGCGTGATTGTCGGCCAGTGCGTAGAAGCCCGATAAATCCTCATCAAGCTTGAGCATGTGCCGTACCTTCGCCCGAATTTCCGCCTCCTGGTCAGCATTCAACGAGCCCACCGACTCGACTTCGATCCTCAGGCTGTCTTCGTCATTTTCCCGCATGCCAAGCAGTATCACCTGCCCGTCCGCCAGGCGCTCGACGCGCCGCAGCGTACTCGTCTCTACGTCCCAGGAACATGGCGCTAGAGCTACCCAGCCATGATCGGTCACGCTGGCGAAGCAGTAGGGGTGGGGCGTCTCGATTGTGAATTCCGTGGTACTTGGCATCGTGCAGGCTTCGGCTTGATACAGCAACTATGGTGACATTCAATGGTAGCTATACGCGCTGATTCTGGCAAATAGATTGACAAGGCGTAGGCTCTCGATAGGCGGCGTATGCTATAATGTGCCCCTTTGAACGTCGAATTGGGGATCGCAACCAAATTCGCGAATTTCGATAACCATTGGCAGCTCTTCGCGGCGGATAGGGATCGACTCCGACTTATGTTGCAGCGCCGGACGACGTTGGACGGGCTCAGCTCTGTGAGTCGATTCGCATGGCCTTATCGGTTGAGCCAGATGGCTCAACCCCGTGACGCGCCCGTGCCTGGTCCGCACGCGGCACAAAGAAGGTGGAGCGACATGACGACAATCGGCATTCTTCACCCCGGCGAGATGGGTATCTCGGTCGCAGCCTCTGCACAAAACAGCGGTCACACGGTCTATTGGGCGTCGGCTGGGCGCAGCCAGGAGAGCGAGCTGCCGCGCTCGGGAGCATGATCTTATTGATCTGGAAACGGTCGCAGCGTTGAGTCAGGGCTGTGAGGTTCTGGTCAGCGTCTGCCCGCCCGCGGCAGCGGAGGCGGTGGCGCAGGCAGCGCTGGATGCTGGCTTTCATGGTCTCTTTGTGGATGCCAATGCGATTGCACCGCAGCGTGCGCAGGCCATCTGTGCGGTGATGACCGAGCAAGGCGTGACCTTTGTCGACGGGGGCATCGTCGGCGGACCGGCTTGGCAACCCGGCAAGACATGGCTTTACCTCGCCGGTCCCAGCGCGGATACGGCGGCTGGGCTCTTCGCCGCGGGCCCGTTGGAAACCGAGGTCATCAGCGCGAGCGTGGGCGACGCTTCGGCACTGAAGATGTGCTATGCTGCTTACAGCAAGGGCACGACTGCGCTGCTCGCCGCCATCCTGGCCACGGCAGAAGATTTGGGTGTACGTGGCGTGTTGGAGAGGCAGTGGACGCGCGATGATCCGAACTTTGCCCGCCAGGCCCAAGCGCGCACCGAGCGCGTAACGACCAAAGCCTGGCGTTTTGCCGGCGAGATGGAAGAGATTGCGGCTACGTTTGAGGCGGCCGGTCTGCCCGGCGGCTTTCATCAGGCCGCGGCTGAGGTCTATGCGCGGCTGAGCAACTTCAAGGGAAGCACAGAGCCGTCGCTAGACGACGTGCTTGCTGCGCTGCGCAATCAATCAGTAACCAGAGGGAACAGAAACGATGAGTGACAAAAAAGTCGCGTTGATTACCGCCGGCGGCAGTGGGATGGGCGCGGCCGTTGCACGGAAACTGGCCGATGATGGTTACCGAGTCGCCATCCTCTCTTCGTCGGGCAAGGGGGAAGCGCTGGCGGCGGAACTGGGTGGCGTTGGCGTGACCGGTTCCAACCTGAACGTGGCCGATCTGGAACGAACTGTGGCCGCGACGATGGATGCATATGGCCGCATCGATGCCGTGGTCAACAGTGCAGGCCATGGTCCCAAAGGCGCGTTGTTGGAGATCAGCGACGAGGAGTGGCATCGCGGGATGGAGGTCTACTTTCTCAACGTGGTGCGCGTCTGTCGTCTGGTGACGCCGATCCTGCTCAGCCAGGGCGGTGGCGCGATCGTCAATATTTCGACCTACGCCACTTTTGAGCCCGATCCCCACTTTCCCACATCCGGGGCGTTCCGTTCCAGCCTGGCCGCTTTCACCAAGCTCTATGCTGATGAGTACGCGGCCCAGGGTATCCGCATGAATAACATTTTGCCGGGCTTTGTTGACAGCTTGCCCGAAAACGAGACGTTCCGCAGTCAGATCCCCATGGGCCGCTATGGCACGACGGATGAGATTGCCGCGACCGCGGCTTTTCTGTTATCCGATGGGGGTGGCTATATTACCGGGCAGAATATCCGGGTGGACGGTGGTATCACGCGTTCGGTTTAGGCGTCAGAAACAGTCTCAGATACCGCGGCCAATCCACCAGAATCGCCCAATGCTGAGCAGAAAGGCGATAGCGTACAGGATTGGCTGGTGAATCATGTAGATGAGCAGCGAGTGGCGGCCGAGCAGTTGGAGGAAACGAAAAGGCGGAAAGTTGCCCCAGTCGGGCAGATAGAATGTTCGCCCGTTTGCAGTATAGAACGTGTTGCCGAGGAAGATGCCCAACAGCACAACGCCAAACCAGGGAATGACCGGGAAGTAGTCGGAGGCGTAGTAGTCAGGCCGCCGCAGGCCAAGCCAGGTCAGCCAGTTGTGGTCAAGATAGATCGGATTGACCACCGTGAAGTAGCCGGCCACAAAAAAGAGCATCCACAGAAAAAAATTGAGCCAGCGGAAGCGCAAAAAGGGGTAGGCGGCGATGATCGAGAAGCCGATCAGGTGCAGGATCCCAAAGTGTATCGTGCCGACGCCTACTACCCATGTCACCAACGTGATGATCATGCCGAGGCCAAAGATCTTTAGCCCACGCCGCGCAAATTTGGCAAAGAGCCCCGACGAGTCTCCCCCTTTGCGCAGTAGGGATGATCGATAGCTAATGGTGAGCGAGATGCCCACCAGCAGCAGGAATGAGATGGCCGTAAATCGCTGCAGGTACTTCCAAAAACCGTCAAACAGTGTGACATCGGGCGGCAGCAAGCGAAAATACCACAGATCCCACATGAAGTGGTAGAGGATCATCGTGCAAATGGCGACACCGCGCCACGTGTCGAGTTCCCATATACGGTTCGTGGCAGCTTTCTTGTCAGTTTTCTGCTTGGCCTTCGTGGCCGGCGTCTTCCCCTGTGAGGCGACGGCGGAAGACGCTTTAGCGCTAGAATAATATGTATTCATCGACACTTCTGATCGGTAGGGAAATGCCGGGCAACTGCTGAAGTATGCGTTGTTGACGTGACGAAAGACGTGGGAGGCGTCAATGCTGAGGGCACGCAACTGGGAGTCTGCTGAGGCTGGGTCAAAAACTGTTCCTTTGTAAGTCCAATTTGAGAACTGCATGCTATTGTACAAACCCCGCCATAGCGTGTCAATAATTCTTGGCTTGCAGGGATCGATCGCTGCCAGATGCTGGAATGGTCCTCAATTTCCAGCCTGACCCATGTGTTCTCCATGCGTTCAATTTCGCGTTGTTTGTTTTCTACAACCAAGTTCTCTATAATCGACCATGCCCTGTCTACGCTCACTCGCATCAACTGCAGCACGCGTGATGCACTCGTATCACTATTCAATCTCATTGGGTGGCTTGTTCGCCCGAAACTTTGAAGGAGGAATCAATGACGAACGGTTCGGAATCCGCTGGCAAGAGCGAGCTTTACATGCCGTCGGAGGAGGTCATTGCCAATGCCAATGTCCCCAACTATTTAGCGTTGCGCGAAGAGGTCTACGACGATCCCGTTCCGTTTTGGGATGAGCGCGCCAAAGAGATGATCGACTGGTATGAGCCCTATGAACAGGTGATTGACACCAGCAATGCGCCCTTCTACAAGTGGTTTGTCGGTGGCAAGACCAACATCGTGCATAATGCGCTGGATCGCCACGCCAGAAGCTGGCGCAAGAATAAGCTGGCCCTCATCTGGGAGGGGGAAGACGGCGAGCAGGTGACGTACAGCTACTTCAAGCTCTGGCGTCGCGTAAACCGGTTTGCCAACGTGCTCAAAAGCATGGGCGTGAAAAAGGGCGATACGGTAACGATCTACATGGGTCGTGTGCCCCAACTCCCCATTGCCATGCTCGCCACGGCCAAGATCGGCGCCATTCACAGCGTCGTCTATGGCGGTTTTAGCGAACAAGCGCTGGCCGATCGCATCGCCGATGCCAAGAGCAAGGTCGTCGTCACCTGCGACGGCGCCTGGCTGCGCGGTAAGACGGTCAACCTTAAGGACATCACGGATGAGGCGGTCAGCCGCAGCCCCGTCGTCCAGAAGGTGATTGTCTTCCAGCGCACCAAGCAGGACGTGAACATGGTCGCCGGTCGCGATTTTTGGTGGCATGACCTGGAGGCATTGCCCATTGCGAGCCCGTACTGCGATACCGAAGTCATGGACGCTGAAGATGGACTCTTCATCCTCTATACCTCCGGCACGACGGGCAAGCCCAAAGGGCTCCTGCACACTTGCGGCGGGTATCAGGTCCACATCGCCACCACGCTTAAGTATGTTTTTGACCTCAAAGAAGAAGATCGCTACTGGTGCGCTGCCGATCCAGGCTGGATTACCGGTCACAGCTATATCGTCTATGCCCCCATGATTCTGGGCGCCACGAGCTTCATGTATGAAGGCGCACCCGGCTATCCCTATCCGGATCGCTGGTGGCAGCAGATTGAGCAATATAACATCTCGATTCTCTACACCGCGCCTGACGGCCATCCGCAGCCTTATGCGCTTTGGTGAAGATTGGGCTGAGCGCCATGATCTGAGCAGTTTGCGACTGCTTGGTTCAGTGGGCGAGCCGATCAATCCCGAGGCGTGGCGCTGGTACTACACCCACATTGGACACGAACGCTGTCCCATCATGGATACCTGGTGGCAGACTGAGACTGGCGGCTTCATGATTACGCCCACCCCGGTCGTACCCCTCAAGCCGGGGAGCGGCACCTTGCCCTTTGCCGGCGTCCAGGCCGATGTCGTGCGCGAAGATGGCACCTCGTGCGATCCGAATGAGGACGGCTACCTGGTGGTTAAGCATCCGTGGCCGGGCATGGCGCGCACGGTCTGGGGGGATCCCGATCGCTACATTCAGACCTATTGGTCAGAGTTCTCTGACCAAGGCTGGTATTTTACCGGCGACAGCGCCCGCAAGGACGAGGACGGCTACTTCTGGATCATCGGCCGCATGGACGACGTGATCAAGGTTTCGGGTTATCGCTTGGGCACCGCTGAAGTGGAGAGCGCGTTAGTCAGCCATAAGGATGTGGCCGAGGCCGCCTGCATCGGCGTTCCGGACGAGTTGAAGGGCAACGTCATTCACGCCTTCTGTATCCTTAATTCGGGAACTGAAGGCAGCGACGAACTGGGCGCCGAACTGCGCCAGCACGTACGCCATGAGGTGGGGCCTATCGCAATGCCCGCTGTCATTGAGTTCGTCGATTCCCTGCCCAAGACGCGCAGTGGCAAGATCATGCGCCGCCTGCTGAAAGCACAGGTCATGGGCAATCCACTCGGTGATACCAGCACGCTGGAAGACTAGACAAAGCGCGGGGCGCGAAATGCGGAATGATCGGTCGCACATTCCGCATTTCGCGCCCCGCGCTCCGCACTGGAGAGGGGGGGCTTTGATGCTTGAACAGATTCTGCAGCATGGCGATGTCTTTCGGGCGCCGGAAGCGCTGGCGGCGCAGGCGAACTTGCAGGACTTTGACGCCGAGTATGCGCGGAGCATCGCCGATCCGGAAGCGTTCTGGGGTGAATGGGCTAAGCAGTATGAGTGGTTCAAGCCGTGGGATCAGGTGTTGGATTGGGACTACCCCAACCATCGCTGGTTCGTGGGCGGCGAGACCAACATCACGCTCAATGCGCTGGATCGTCATGCCGATGGTCCCAATCGCAACAAGCTGGCGTTAATCTGGATCGCAGAGGACGGCGCCGAGCGCAAAGTCACGTATTATGAGTTGCGACGCCTGGTCTCTAAATTCGCTTCGGGCCTCAAATCGTTGGGCGTGGAAAAGGGTGACACGGTGGTGATCTACATGCCGCTCACTCTGGAAGGCGTCATATCCATGCTGGCCTGCGCCCGCATCGGCGCGATTCATTCGGTCGTCTACGCCGGCATGGGCGTGGGCGCGCTGCGCGATCGCATCCTGGATGCCGGCGCCAAGGTCGTGATCGCCGGCGACATCGGCATGCGGAGAGGCAAGAGCGTCAACCTCAAGAGCATCGTCGACCAGGCCGTAGAAGATCTGCCCCTTCGCCACGTCATCTGGCTGCAGCGCAGCGGGAAGAGCGACCTGCGCGCCCACGAGGTCGACTTCACTGAACTCATGGAGCAAAGCCCGGCCGACGCCGGTCCTGAACCGGTTGACGCCGAGCATCCACTCTACATCCTCTACACCTCGGGCTCGACGGGCAAGCCCAAAGGCGTGGTCCATGTTCATGGCGGCTACATGGTGGGCACCGCCTATCATCTGCGCACCTTCTATGATGTCAAGGACAGTGACGTATTCTGGGCCACCTCCGATATCGGCTGGGTGGTGGGCCACAGCTACATCGTCTATGCCCCGCTGGTAGAGGGGATCACGTCGGTTTTCCGCGAGGGCGCCCCCGATTATCCTGATCCTGGCGTCTTCTGGTCCTGTGTGGAGCAATATGGCATCAACGTCATGTTTACGGCGCCTACGGCCGTGCGCATGTTCATGAAGTTCGGTCCTGAATTTGTCAGACCGTATGACCTGTCGACCCTGCGTCAGGTGGCCGTGGCCGGCGAGCCCCTCAATCCTGAGGCCATGCGCTGGGCGATGGAGCACTTGCTCGACGGTGGCCGGCGCGGCTTTGTGACGGACAACTGGTGGCAGACGGAGCTGGGCGGGCCGACAATCGCCACGCCCGTCACCAAGCAGGCGATTCCCGGCTCGGCCGGCATTGCGCTGCCGGGCGTGGAAGCGGCCATCGTCAACGAAGATGGAGCCGACGTGCCCAGGGGGAAGGGCGGCCTGTTGGCCCTGCGCCGGCCCTTTCCGCACATGATGCGCACGATCTGGAATGATCCTGAACGCTACGCTGCCTATTGGAACGAGATTCCCAACGTCTATGCCGCAGGCGACGTAGCCAGTTGGGACGAGAATGCTTATATCACCGTGTTGGGGCGTAGCGACGATGTGCTCAACGTGGCCGGTCATCGCATCGGCACGGCCGACGTGGAGTCTGCTCTGATCACCCATCCCGCGGTCGCCGAATCGGCCGTGATTGGTGTCCCCGATGCCATCAAGGGCGAGTCGATCAAGGCATTTGTTGTCTTGTCATTGGATCAGGAGGCCAGCGACGACGTGGAGCGCAGTATCGTCGATCACGTGCGACGGGAACTGGGTCCCATTGCCACGCCGGGTGACATTGAGTTCATTGAGAAGCTCCCCAAGACGCGTAGCGGCAAGATCGTGCGCCGGCTCCTCAAGGCCCAGGAGATGGGCGAAGATCCGGGCGATCTGAGTACCTTGGAGGATTAACTGGGTCATCGTTAGGCGATTGCCTGTTGCGCGTGATACAACAGTGCCTGTGCGGCTTGGCTGACTAGGTCCGCTGGCAATTGAGGCGGACCAACGCAACCTGAATCAGCGCACAACCGGCTAGAAATTTAGCCGGTATACTCTGAAATTCAGGAGTTTATGACCTGTCATTCCGTTCACGTAGCGGGCGCAAAGCGCCACGACCGGAGGGAAAAGGAATCGTAGGTTCGCACAGTCGAAATTCCTCGTCGCTTTGCTGCGTCGGAATGACAAATGTTCTGAAATTGTGAACTACTGAATTTGTTCACGCAACTGACATGACCGATAAGAGGAGAGCAGTATGGCAATCTCATTACCTGACGGCGTACAGATCGTTGGCCCCATTTCCTCCCAAGTTGAAGAGGTACTGACGCCAGATGCGCTGGCCTTTGTCGCCGAACTTCATCGCACGTTCAATCCGCGGCGCCAGGCGCTGCTTGCGGCCCGCATCGAGCGACAGGCGCAAATCGATCAGGGCATGACGCCCGGATTTCTGCCGGAGACTGTCGACATTCGTGAGGGCGAATGGCAGGTTGGACCGGCGCCCGCCGACCTCAATGACCGACGTGTCGAAATCACGGGTCCCACTGAGCGCAAGATGATGATCAACGCCCTCAATTCGGGGGCAAAGGTCTTTATGGCCGATTTCGAAGATGCGCTCTCACCAACATGGGACAATGTCATTGCCGGCCAAATCAATTGCAGCGACGCCATTCGCCGTACGATTGAGTTTCAGAATCCCGATGGGCGCGTCTACACGCTCAACGACGAAGTCGCCACGCTCCTGGTGCGGCCGCGCGGCTGGCACCTGTCTGAAAAGCATCTCCTGGTCGACGGCGAAGAGATTTCCGCCAGCCTCTTTGACTACGGCCTCTACATGTTCCGCAATGCCCAGGAACTGCTTGCGCGTGGCAGCGGTCCCTACTTCTACCTGCCCAAGCTCGAGAGCCACCTGGAAGCGCGACTGTGGAACGAGGCCTTCGTACTTGCCCAGGAAACGTTGGGGATTCCGTATGGGAGCGTGCGCGCAACGGTGCTGATCGAGACGATCTTGGGCGCGTTGGAGATGGAAGAGATTCTCTACGAGATCCGCGACCATGCCGCCGGCCTCAATGCCGGTCGTTGGGACTACATTTTTAGTGCGATCAAGAAATTTGCCCGGCGTGAGGAGATGGTGTTGCCCGATCGGGCCCAAGTTACCATGACGGTGCCCTTCATGCGCGCCTATACGGAACTCATGGTGCGCACATGTCACAAGCGGGGCGCGCACGCCATCGGCGGCATGGCGGCCTTTATTCCCAATCGCCGCGATCCTGAAGTGACGGAGATGGCCCTGGCCAAGGTGCGCGAAGATAAGCTGCGCGAGTTCGGCGACGGCTGTGACGGTACCTGGGTAGCCCACCCGGATCTGGTGCCGACCGTGCTCGAGGTGGCCGATGGCTTCTTTGGCGACAAACCCAACCAGAAAGAGCGCATGCGCGAAGATGTCAGCGTGAGTGCGGAAGAGATCACCGCCGTCGGCGTGCCCAACGGCACGATTACGGAGGCCGGTTTGCGCACCAACGTCAACGTGGCGCTGCAATATCTCAATGCCTGGCTCAACGGCAACGGCGCGGCCGCGATCCATAACCTCATGGAGGATGCCGCCACCGCTGAGATTTCCCGTTCGCAGATCTGGCAGTGGATTCACCACAACGCCGCACTCGATGATGGCCGCCCGGTGACGCGGGAGCTCTACACGGAGATCCGTGCTGAGGAACTGGCCGCTCTGGGCGGCTCTAGCGAATCTCGCTATGAAGAGTCAGCCGAGTTGCTTGACGGTCTCTGTCTCAACGAAGAGTTTCTCGACTTTTTGACTATTCCCGCCTACGCACTGCTCGATTAAGCATCGACTGCGATTGTGTCGTAGACGCCATAGACAGAGGCCATCTAGCTTGTGCTTACCGGCGCACGCCAGATGGCCTCTCTTTGTTCGCAATTCTGCACCAATGTGGTTCTTAGGCCCAAGCTCTCAATCGACCCGGATGGCTCGGTTCCAGACACTTTCCGCCAGCGAGCCACCGGAATCCGCCCCATTCGGCATTTTCCGTGGGCTCGTCGTTGCGCGTAGAGGTGCTATAAGACTTTGACGACCACGTTGCCCTTGTTCCAAAGGCCTTCCAGGTCGTAATGATCACGCATTTCTGGGGTAAAGAGGTGGATGATCACGTCACCATAATCAAGTACGGCCCAGCCGCCACTATCCGCCTTCACGCCGTCCAGATGCAGCGGACGGATATTCTGCTCGAGCTTCAGGCTTTGCAGTAAATCGTCTTCAATCGCATTGGCCTGACGATCCGTGGTTACTGTCGCAATGATAAAATAATCCGCCAGCGATGAAATATCACTGACGTCCAACAGAACGATATCCGAAGCTTGTTTCTCCTCGACGATATCAACAATCCGTCGAGCCAAGGTATTGCTGTCCAGAAGAGCCTCCTCTGATCAAATAATTTACGGTAAAACTTGTTTATCAGTCTAGCACAAGATCAGTCCGGTCTCAACAAAAAGTTAGAATCGTGCTAGACTGCCCGGCGTGACCCCAATCCGGTCGGCGTGATGTCCGGCCAAACAAACCACTGGATTGCATCATGAAAACGTTGCCTGACCTGCCATTCATCCATCGCTTCACGCTCGGCCTCATCGTGCTCGTGGCCCTGAATGCCTGTGGTCCTGGCGTACCATCCGCCGGCGATGCCGGCACAGAGATGGCGGCGACCTCGGTCCAACCCGCCATGCCCACTGCAACTTCGGTGGCGACCTTGACCTTTGCCACCACCACGCCGGAGTCTACGTCGGCGCCACTTCCTACCGATGGACCGACGCCTACGCCCTACGCGCGACTGGCCGGTGAGCAGGCCGATATTGCCGAACGCGTGCCCCTCATCGCCGAGCGCAACGCACGCTTTGCCGAGGCGCTGACCCAAGACCCGCCGGTGCTGCGCCTCGATGATGCCGATCTCACCCCAGAGGCACAGATTGCCCAGACGGTAGCCCTCAACGATCCCGAATTCATTCAGTATGCGTATTCTTTGACCGACGGCACGCCCTTGCGGAGCGAAGTCTTCAATGTCTTTCCTGCGCGCAGTGGCGATATGCCCGCGGACGTGGCAGCCCTTTGCGAAGGCGCCAACTGCTACCGCGTCGAGCTCTACAACTATGGCGTCAACATCGCCAGCGTCGCCATCGTCGACGTCGACGGCCAGCGCGTGGTCGGACAGAACGCGGTGACGGGCAGCCAGCCTGAACTGCCGCCCGCTCTGGGTGACCTGGCCCTGCAGATCGCGCTAAACGCCCCGGAGGTGGAGGCGGAACTGGGCTTCAAGCCTACCGACGCCGTCATGCCGAACGTCAAGACCGCGCTCAACGATACGTCCTGCGAGAACTCAGATCACCTTTGTGTCGCGCCCACCTTCATCGTGGAGAACCGTGCGCTTTGGGCCGTTGTCGACTTGACTGATCAACGCCTGGTCGGCGTGCGCTGGACCGATCTGGGCAACGTCAATACCATCATGACTTCAGAGCGCGCCCTGGTGATTGAGACGTTGGCTGCGGAGGCCTGCGAGCAGGAGACCCTTGTCGAACAGGGGGATTGGTCCCTCTCATACATTCTCACCACATCGGACGGGTTGCGCGTCGATGATGTGCATTATCGGGGCAAGCCGGTCATGCGCAGCGCCAAGCTGGTCGACTGGCACGTGAACTACTCGCGTGAGGATAGCTTTGGCTACAGCGACTCCACAGGCTGCCCCCTCCTATCCACCTATACGACGATTGTTGCGTCCACGCCCCCGCGGGTAGAGCCGCTGATGGCTGGACGAGAAGAGATTGGCTTTGTTGTGGTCCAGGAGTTCGCCCACCACGACTGGCCCATGCCCTGCAACTATCGCTACGAACAGCGCTATGAGTTCTACCACGATGGGCGCTTTCGGGTCGTCGCAGGCAATCTTGGCCGCGGGTGCGGCAACGATGGTACCTACCGTCCAGTTCTTCGGCTGGATCTGAACGGCGGCGGCGCCGCGACCTTTTCTGCCTGGGATGGGAATGAGTGGGAACAGTGGCAGAAGGAGCAGTGGGCGGAACAGACGGAGTCGAGCGACTATAGCGAGGACGGCTATCTGTACCGCGTTGATTTTGACGATGGGCGGGGTTTCTACATCGAGCCAGGGCAGGGGCAGTTTCTTGACGGTGGCCGCGGCGATTTTGCCTACACCTATGTGACCCAATACGCCCGCCGCGAAGGCGATGGTGATATGGTCTCACTCGGCTCTTGCTGCAACGAAAACTATGCCCAGGGCCCAGAGATCTTCATCAACAACCCACCGGCCGACATCACCGACAAGGAAATTGTCATCTGGTACGTGCCTCAGTTGAAGAACGATGATACGCCGGGTGAAGAATATTGTTGGGCCGAACAGGTCGTCACCGATGGCCTCTTTGATGGCGTCGCCTGGCCCTGCTATGCCGGCCCTATGTTTGTGCCGATTGAGTAGCTAACGAAACGCATCCATGGATCGCGGTCGCTGGATAGTCTGCGCCGGGGCCGGTGGGGCGGGCGGCAGCGTATAGCCGCGGATGACGATCACCGGGCGCGCTTCATCGCTCTGGCCCATGAGCAGGCTGGCCGCAGCCGCCAGTTCGTCGGCAACGCACTCCTCGCTGCCCGCTAACTCATAGTCGTAGAGATCTCGCAGGCCGCGCTGGTTCCAAATTGGCGGCAGCCCCGCACAGCCGATACAGACGCCCACCGTGCCGATGCGCCAGGGACGGCCATGGCTGTCGTTGATCAGCACCGCAGGCGCAATGCCGCTGCGGGCGATCAACTCTTCGCGCAGGCGCACGGCGCTGGCGTCGGCATCCTCCGGCAAGAGTGCCAACACGTCATCACCCGCCACATTGGAGCGATCCACGCCGGCATTGGCGCAGATCCAGCCACCGCTTTGCTCTACTACCAGGAGACCACGCTGGGCACGGATGATCTCTTTGCTATCGTCGAGGACAACCTGAACAGTCGGTGCATCCTTGCCCGTTTGCTCTGCCAAAATTTTGGCTGCGGGCATGGGGGTGACCTCTGCCAGGTCTACCAGCCGACCTTCGGCTTTGCTAACGATCTTCTGGGCGATCACCAAAACATCACCCGCTTCGAGTCGTTCGCCCATGCCCTCCAGGCCGGCGAGAATCATGGCAGCGAGATCATCGCCGGGGTGAACGAGGGGAATGCCCTCGATGGCGAAGAGGGTCAGTGCGGTCATAGCGAGCTCAATTTCTATCTCTGGATGGGTTCGGTTCTGTTGGAAGTTGTCAATCGGTCGCGGGCACAAAGCGATAGCCGCGGCCGCGCTCGTTTTCAATCACGCCGATGGGCGGCGTGGCCTGCTCCAGCTGCAATCGCAGGCGCCGGATCGCCTCCTGAACACGACGCGACGTGGCGTTGGGCCGGTTCCAGACATCGTTTAGGAGCTGCTGTGGCGTCACGATGGTTTGGCTATTGGCCCGGAAGTAGCGCAGGAGCGCGGCTTCGGTTTTGGTGAGTTGTTCATAAATGGGGTCATCGTTGCTCATGGAATGGGGGAGGATGGCGGTGGGCGCACTGCCATTGGGCGCGACGTCAAGCCGGATCGCTAGAAACTCCCGGAAAAGTGGTGAAAAAAGGCGGTAGCCGTCTTCACCGTAAGCCACCATAGCCTGGTTGATCATCCAGTTGAGCGCAGCCGCCTGATCCCGGCCCACATCGCCCATAGTGAGCGGTCCGCGCACGAGGCGTCGTACAAGGCGCTCCAGCGCATCGGGCTGTACCCTGGGCGGCGGTGTTTGGAGCGTGCGCCAGAGCATCTCGAAGAGCAGGCGGCCGTGCTCGGCCAGGCGCAGGCGGAAGATTTGAATGTGCTCCGGCCCCAACTCCTGGTCCGGCGTGAGCATCTGGCGAATCTCGGGGATGATGTCGCCAATGCGACGCAGTAAGTAGGGGTGCGTTCCCGACAGAAAGAGTAACTCGTCGCGCATTTCTTGCAGCGCAGGCAGTTGCTCGCAATAGGCGTCCAGCCATTGATTGGCCGCGTCGGCGTTGAGTAGGCCGATAAAGACCTGGGTCATGACGTTGAAAAGGGGCGACGCCGCAAGCTGGCGGTCGAGGTCGTGGAGCGGCTGCTCCGTGGCGACGACCAGGGCCATCTCCAGCGTGAGCGGGCGTAGCTCGTCGGCCGAATCGAGGTGAATCAACTGCTGTTCGAAGGCGCGGTCAAAGTTGTCCATCAGCACCACCAGGCGGCAGTGTTGCTCTTGGAGTTGGCGCGCGATTTGCCACACCTTGCGCGCCGGGCTCGTTTGCGCTTCGATGCGGGTTTCGTCCAAGTCGAACCGGACGCGTTGCTTGGCTTCATCGTAGACGCGCACAAAGAGATGGCCGAGGAGATCCTGCTGTGCCTCTGCCCAATTGCAGTCGATGCTCACGACCAGGACATCATCGCCGTCGGCATAGCGATCCGGCCGCCATTCGGCATAGGCAGCGCTCTGCAGCGGCCCATTCTGGCCGGCGAGGTGCTTGAGGAGGGCTGTTTTGCCGATCCAGCGTGTGCCCACCAGCGAAAAGCTGCTAGGCTGATCGGCTAAAACGCCCTCCGTGATGTCCCGTTGTACGGTCTCGCGGCCGAATAGCATCGATTTTGTCGGATCCACAATCCCGCTCCCCTTCTCTTGCCGGTGAACCGGCTGCAAGCATACTTATGCGATCGGATTAGCCTGAAGCCACTGCTGAAAGAGCAGGCTGGCGAAGCGCCAGCGTCCGTTCTCGATTTCAACAAAAATATCCTGCGCGGTTAGCTCCCTCAGGGCATTCCCCACTTGATCTGGCTCGACCAGAGGCAGCGCCTCACACAGCTGCGCATAGCTGGCTCCCACCGCTGGTTTCTCTCCTGAGATATCCGCTAGGGCCTGGGCGACAAATTGCCCAATGCCCGGGATCAGATCGAGCAGGTGGGCGAAGATGCTCTCGCTGGGTTGCATGAAGTAGAGCCGCGTCGCCTCGACCTCGGCCGGCGTGATGCGCACGCTGTGGCTGCGATTCATATCTGTGACCAGCTTGGCGCAGAACGCCTGAATCAGAAAGGGGCTGCCGCCAGTGAGTGTCGCCACGTACTCGACTAATTCCGGCGGATATTCCAGTACGTCGCGGATCGGCCACTCGATCAGGCGACGAACATCGTCCGCATTGAGGGGGCGCAGCATAATCTGTTCACCCAACTCCAGCAGTTCCCAGATCGCCTCTTGGTCCGGCATGCCGATACGTTCCGTTTCCTGGGACTCCTTTTCCAGTTTGTCGAAGGTTTTCTGCTGAATGACGGTCACAAAGCTGACGCCGGGCGAATTTAGAATCAGTCCTCGCCACTGCTTGAAGAAGTCATCGTGGAGACGGCCTTTGTCTCTAGCGTCGATAGTGCGGCTGAACTCGTCGAGCAGTAGCACGATGCGCCCCTGGCTCAGCCTGCTCTGGATGTCGCCCAAGTAGCTCAGCAACTGGCGACTGGGCTCGTGGGCGAAAAGCTCGCGGATAGGCGGCCCGAGCTCGTCGATGTGGCTGTCGGCACGGTAGAGGCTGGTCTGTAGGTCGCTGTGGACGGCCGTCGCCACCTCGTAGAAGATTGAGACATCGTCCATGCCGTGCAGCAATTGAAAATCGACATAGACGGGCACAAAGGCTTGGGGCTCCAAATAGACATTTTTGAGATGCAGAAGCAGCGAGGTCTTGCCCACTCGTTTCTGACCCCGTAGCCAGATCGGCCCGATATTGCCGTGGAGACCGTCACTGATGCGCTCTAACTCTCGTCGCCGGCCAAAAAACATCTCGCGCTCGTTGACCGGCATGCGGCTGTACGGATTGTTGATCGAGGACGATCCGACACTCGCCAAGTCCTCGCGGCCCGAGCGTGACACATCCAGCACGCGTACCCGCGTCACCGTGCGCCGGGGCAGCGAGCTGAGCGCGGCCGCTAGCTGATCGATGACTTCCTGGCTCTCCGACTCGATGATGAAGTTGATGTGCGCGACCCCCCGTCGCGCCACCGCTTCGGACCGGTGCAGCGTCGCACGGGGCGCAACCGCATAGATCTGCGCCAATGCCTCACCCAGCAGGCCATCCTCATTGCGGGCGATCATCTCGAGCTGGGCCAGCAGCTTGAGCTTGGGGCGCTGCTTCCATGCCAGTGCAATCCTGTCCTCCGGTCGTTCGGCCAAATCGGCAATATGGGGACAATCGGTGCGGTGGACCTTGATGTGGAAGATGGCGCCGCTGCGTCGTTTGGCGCGTCCGACGATCTCATCATTCGGGCGAGGGCGGCAGCACTGGGCGAGATGGAGTTTGGGTTGGGGACGCAGGCCGCTTGGTGGGGCGATCTGGCCAATCAGCTCATTGGCAAAGAGGCGATTCAGCGTGCTGCGGGCATCGACGCGGCCGCCGGCGATCTCGCTGTAATAGTCCTCCAGCGTCGAAAGCTGCATGCGACTCAACATGCGCCGGATTTCTTGTTGAACCCGATATTCCGGGATGCTGAATCTATAGTGATCGGCCAGGTGACTCAACTGCTCACGCACGATGTGCTCGCCTTGGAAGACGTCTTGGTCGCGCCGCTTGAGAAAGCGCTTAATCTTGGCGCGGGCGCGACTCGTGCGTGCCGCATTGAGCCAGACCTGGGTTGGGCCCGGTGCGTGGGCGTCATATTCCAACTCGACCAGATCGAGATGGCGCAGAACGGTAGAGGGTTCCACACGCTGACCATTGACCTTAAATTGAAGACATTGATCGGCCAGATCGCTGTGGACGTAATAGGCGTAGTCGACCACGGTGCAGTTGCGGTGAAACTCGAAGAGCTGCCCATGGGGGCTGAAGACAAAGAGCGTCTCCGGCAGTGAGCCGGGCGCGCCTTGAGCGATTTTTGCGCGCCCGGCGACGGCGTCATTCCACCAGCCCGAGGAATGGCGTTCTTCCGTCCGGCCGTGCAGGCGGTAGGCCGCCAGTCCCCAGCGATTGATCTCATCCAGTTCGCGCGTGGCAATGCGGAACTGCGCGCGTACCTTCTTGCCGCCGACCCGCGATCCGCTGTAGTGCGTTTCACCCTCTGCTGCCGCCAATTGCGTATCGATTAGCGCGATGACGGTCGTGGACAGGCAGCGATAGCCGTTGACGCGGCCGACTTGCAGATTGTCGATGAGGCCGCCGTCAACGGGCAGGTAGCGTCGGTTGATTTCATAGAGCGCAGTGTAGCAAGCTGCAGGGTCGTCTACCAACACGTCGATTACCAGGGTCGGTTGTGTGTGAAACGTACCATCGGCCAGATTGCCTGTGATTGAATTGTGTGTCTGTGTGTATCTGCCGACAACAAATTCCGCGCCAGGCAGCGCGTCGCGTAGCGGGTCGGTCAGACTGGCAAAGCGACTTGCCTCCTGTTCGGTTTGTTCAGGACCGGCGCCCCGAGTCTGGTGCAGCAACCAGCGGTCTACCAGCGAGCGCAGTTCGCGCATGCCGAGCATTTCCAGAAAGGGGGCAAGCAGGAGGCGGGCCTCGTCACCGTAGGCCCGGCGTGCGGCGTCATCCGCTTGCTGCGCCTGCTGAAAGCGCCGCCAGAGGAGGGCTGCGTAGATAAAGGCCAGATCGGCGTCTCGGTAGGCGGCGCAAAAGGCGTGGATGCGCTGCAATACCAGCGGCTCCCCCCGCTTGCCGAGGGCCGACAGCGTACCTTTGCTCGGATCGTCCTGCCAGTGGGCGCCAGAGAGGGGGACCGGGCTGCTCGCAAGGAAGTGGACCGCCTCGGTCACCAACTCTGCTGTCCCTTCGCCGTAGGCTGTGGCAATCGCCCGGACGCCTTCATCCGACAGACCGCCGGCAAGGCTGACAGCCAGAACCCCGGCCGTTTGCAGCTTCTCGTCCGCGCCCCAGGCGCGCAGCGTCGTGGCCATCGCTTCTGCACGTGCAGCAAGCGTGGCCCGCGATACGGTGTGATCTGATGCGACGCCTGGCATATCGCGGAGAAAGTGTAAGACATCGATTGCGTCTTCTTGCTTGGCGTACATGCGGACTCTTGGCTTATCCTTGGTACTGGCAAAAGGTCAATTTTGACGCTTCTCACAAACATTGTAACACAAATTGTGTTTTGGTGCTTGACAAATATGATTTTGTGTATTAAAGTGTGTTTGTGTGTGTATGGTGTGATTATACACAATATACATCATCCAATGAGGTTGCGCAACCGCCTGTGGCGGCACGGGTGTACGCAACCAACACCTTGCCCCGGACTGACGGGGCGCTCAGGAAGGAGGTTAGCCATGTCAGTGAATATGTTAGACGTTTGGGCCGCACAGGAGCGCCATGATGAGTTTCGGCGCATCGCGGTGCAACGGCGCAATGTCCGTCACCGGCTCCAAGTCGGTTTTCGCCTGAACGTGGCTGATCGCATGTCCGGTATGCAGGCTTGGCTTCAGCAGCGACGCGCATGGTACAACCGTACCGATCGCAGTTCGCTCGGGAGAAAGGGTCCCCTCGCCAGAGTCTGAAGCGCCTTCCGGAGGCGGTCGGTCAATGCAGTAACGTCAACCCTTGAACGACACGCCAACCCCAAGGAGGGTCACCATGTTGCTTCCTGAAACCAATCAGTTGCTTTTGCGACATCAACAGCGTTTGCAAGACGCTGACGAACGCTACCAGCGCAACCACCAACATCTGCTTCAACTGCCGACGACAACGCTCGCGACCGAAATTCGTCGCTACCTAAGTCGCCTGCCGCGCAGGTCCACTGGCCGCAACCGGCAGCCGTCGGTTGAAAGTGGCCAGCTCAAGCTTGGCACGGAGTAGCGCTGGTCAGTAAGTGAATCAAAAAGTGCCCCTTGTCGGAAGAAGACAAAGGGCGCTTTTTGATTGGGCAATCTACTTACGGTGTAACCACTTCAGTTACTGTAATTGCGCCGGCGCTGGTGATGCCCACGCCATTCGTGACGGTGGGGGTTGCTTCGACCGGCGGCGGGAGCACAACTGCTGGTTCAGTCGGGCTTTCCGTCGGCAACTCGACTGGTGTACTGGTCGGGGGCAGCGTTGGGATCTCCGTTGGCGTTAGTGTCGGCACTTCGAGCGGTGGCTCTGTCGGCACCTCTGTGGGCGTTTCCGTTGGGGTGAGCGTAGGCGGCGCCTGCGTGGGCACGGGCGTCCAGGTTGGTGACGGCGTGAACGACGGGCTCGGCAGCGGTGTCCAGGTCGCTACGGGCGTGGGCGAGGGCAACGGTGTCCAGGTGGGCTGCTCCGTCGGGATCGATGTGGCGGGCGCATTTTCTATAAAGACGCGCACCCGTTGTTCATAGCTGGCACCGGCTTGATCCCGCATGAGCAACCGCAGCGTATGGGGACCATTGCCCAAGCTGCGCACGTCCCATTGGCCCAATACGCCGTTGACCACCGGCGCATTGAAGGGGCCGGCGATCGGCGGACTAAACGCGCCCGGAGTGTGGCTTACGCCGTACTGAAGCTCGTAGCGCGCGAAGTCAACGACATTGGCGCTCCCCATGACGTTGACGACGCCTTGAACGATCTGCCCCTCGCGTGGCTCGCGAATCTCAATTTGGGCGCTGGCATCGACCGGTGGCCGATTGTCGACCGGCGGCTGCGGGATGCCGTTTTCTTCCGCCCATTCTCGATATTCGGGGGGATAGATCTTGTAGATGAGCTCCTCGATTGCATCGCTTGACGTAAACTCCGTCGCAAATTCGCCAGTGTTGCGATCCAGACGCACAATCTGCCAGAGGTCCTCTTCTTTGGGGCGGGGCGGGCGATCTTCAGCAAAGAAGTGCTGGCGCGTTTCGGGACAGGCTTCGCTCGGCAAGGTGCCTGTGTCCGCACAGACCTCGAAACGACCTACGCCCGGCGGGGGCAGGAAATTTTCCACCGGCTGATTGGCCAGGGCATAAGTCATAAACTGGTTCCAGATGGGGCCCGCACCGCTCACGCCGGAGATGTCGCGCATGGGCGAATTGTCGGCATTGCCTACCCAGACGCCCGTTACCAACTGGGGCGTGTAACCGACGGTCAGATTGTCGCGGATATCATTGGTGGTGCCCGTTTTGACTGCGGCCGGGCGATCCAACTGCAGGACGGAATTGGGACCGAAGGCCGGCGTGCGTGCCGCGTTGTCACTCAGGATATCCGTGATCAGGAAGGCATTGATGGGGTCGACTGCTGCCATGCCTTGCTGGGGCTGGCACGGGCTCTCGCTTTCCTGCGCGCAGAGGACACGCCCGCTACTGTCCTTGATCTCCAGAATGGTGACGGGTGGTACATGTACGCCCGCGTTGGCCAGCACACCATAAGCGCCGGTCAACTCGAGCAGCGGAATTTCACCGGCGCCCAGGCTGAGGCTCAGACCGTAGTCCGGCCGGGTCAACGTGGTGATGCCCAGGTCGGGCATCCGCGCCGTAAAGCTGTCTACGCCGACCGCTTCCATCGCGCGCACTGCCGGAATGTTGTAGCTATTGGCCAGCCCGGTGCGCACGGTCACCATGCCGTGTTCTTTGCTATCGTAGTTGGTCGGTACGTAAGGCGGGTTGGCGCCGTCCGGGAAAGCTTCTTCAATGTCGGCCACCAGCGTGCCTGGCGTCCATCGTTCGTCTAAGGGTCGATCAGGCTGCTCGAACGCGGTTAGGTAGACAAGGGGCTTGATGGCGC
Source organism: uncultured Chloroflexia bacterium (assembly GCA_963749845.1). Classification (GTDB taxonomy): domain Bacteria; phylum Chloroflexota; class Anaerolineae; order Caldilineales; family Caldilineaceae; genus JAGRCP01. The sequence continues at coordinate 1,743,366 of CAVVOJ010000001.1, forward strand.
TGCCCGGCTGGCGCGGGGCCAGGGCCATATTGACCTGGCCGTCAATCTCCACGTTGTCAAAGTCCGCGCTGCCCACGAGGGCCAGAACCTGGCCCGTGGCGGGGTCCATGGCCACCAGCGCACCATTGGAGACGTTGTATTCGGCCAGGAGCGCAACCTGTTCGGCAACGATTTGCTCGGCCGCCTCCTGCAGAGAGGGATCAAGGCTGGTCGTTACCTCAAGTCCGCTCGTGTAGAGCAGTTCTGTGCCCAAGATTTCTTCCAATTGCTGGCGCACAAGCAAGGTGAAGTGGGGCGCCTCCAGGTTGAATTCAACCGGCACGTAGCTGAGCGGCTCCAGCCAGGCTGCGTCGGCCTCGGCCTGGGTAATTGTTCCATTCTCGACCATCAAGCCCAGAACCACGCCCTGGCGAATCTTAGCCCGTTCGGGATGGGTGTAAGGGTCGTAGTAGGCGGGCAGTTGGGGCAGACCGGCGATGAGCGCGGCTTCAGCCAGGCTCAGTTCGCTGACATCTTTGCCGAAATAAGTCTCGGCGGCAGCGTCAGACCCGTAGGCCAGGTTGCCGTAGGGCAATTCGTTCAGATATGCTGCCAGGATTTGGTCTTTCGTATAGCGACGAGTGATTTCAGCGGAGAGGATGGCTTCCTTGACCTTGCGCGTCACCGTCCGCTCCGGCGACAGCATGACCATTTTGACCAGCTGTTGCGAAATCGTCGATCCGCCGGAGACCACATCGCCCTCTTGAAGTGCATAGTAGAGCGCGCGACTGAGCGCGATGGGGTCGACGCCGCGGTGGCGATAGAAGTTGGCGTCTTCCGTGGCGATGGTCGCCTCGATCAAGTAGGGTGAAATCTGCTCCAGCGGGACAATGGTGCGCCGCCCCGCGTTGGGATCGAAGGTTTCGTTGAGCAGATTGCCTTCCCGGTCGTAGATGCGCGTGGTCTGAAAGGTGCTGGTGCGATTGCTGAGCTCGCTGGGCGCGGGTAACGTGGCTGCGATCGCAGCATAGCCAATCAGCAGTGCGCCGACGCCAAACATGGCGAGGAGGAGAAAGGCGAGTACGCCACTCAACGCGCCCTGGGTGAAGGGCGTGGCGCGGGGGGGCGGACCGTTCTGCGATTCGCGGGGGAGGAGGTCGTAACGACTCATGGGCGTATCTTCGAGACTGGATCAGGGCGTTGCGCTAAATCTATTTAGGTTCCATGCATAACGAGACCGTTCGGCCAATGGCCGGATCTACTCGTGATCTCATAGAGCTGTCAGTTTAGAACGCTCGTCCTGCTTCAAATGTTCATGCTGCCTTATGGCCATTCCCAAGGGCGTGTGTTCTGATAGATCCAGGCCGCGGTATGAATGGCTTGAACCAGGATCAATGGCGCGGCGCCGCCGAGTAATGCGCTGCCACGTCCCAAAGCCAGGGGCAGGCGAAGCGCCAACAGCAGCGTCGGCGGCAGCAGCGCCAGGCTGAAGAGATCCCAGTCACGCTGTCCGCCATAGTCTGGATTCCAAACGAAGGTGAAGAGCAAATAGAAGACTGTGGCAATGCGGAGGAAATTGGCGATTGACAATTGATCATTCTTAATGGTCAATTGTCGTCGTGTAACCGCGAGGATCAAGAGCGCCGGCAACACCACCGGTCCCACCAGCAGCTGCTCGTTGAGCACGTCGCGCAGGTGAGGCCAAGAAAACATGGTGTACTGTTCCCAGCGCGTCTGCGTCTCCCACAGGGGCACAAACCAACGGGCATCGCCGCCGCCCGGCCGGTCACTGGTGAAGAGTGCGACCACGCCATGGCCGCCTGACTCCATCATCAGCACCGTGGCGCCGGCCACCAGCGCCATCGGGCCGGCAATCTGCCATATCGCGGACCAGGGTGGCAAACGGCTGGGTTCCTGCGTGGGGATTCCGTGCTGCCAAAGACGCCAGCCCAGATAGAGCAGACTGGGGGCCAGGATTACCGTGCTGGGATGGGTCGCGTTGGTCACGGCTAGGACGCTCGCTGCCAGCCAAAGTGGTCGTTCGCCGGCCAGGACGCCCAGTCCCAACCAGAGATAGGCCAGCACGCCAACCGCGGCGAAGCTATAGTTCTCCACATAGCCGAAAAAGAGTTGGATCAGCCCCAGGCTGGTTAGCAGGCCGAAGGTGACCCAGGCAGGGGCCAGGCTGCGGCGGGCCGCAAGCGCCAGCACGACACCCAAGTAGAGCATGCCTGCCAGCGGACTCAGCAGCCGATAGATGGGCATTGCATCTTCCCAGCCCCGGGCTTCACCCAGCAGCCGCCAGAGCTGGGCGTGGAGCAGCACATCCAGCGGGGCCTGCCACGAGTGCGTCAGGCGCAGCGCCGCATCGGGCCAGGCGATGCCATTGGCGAGCATGTAGGCATCGCCCCAGCGCGTATGGGCGATGGGAAAGGCGAAGAAGGCCAGCGTCAGCGCCCCTGCCAATCCATAGTAGAGAAGCGAGAGGCTCGTAGCCGGAACATGAACGCTCTGCTGCTGACCGCGTAACCACCACCAGGCGATGAACCCTAACAGGGCCAGCGTGCCCAGCCATACGCTCCAGGCCGGCGCGTAGGTGATCGGCCACAGGCCCCACCATGCCGCCTCGGCGCTGCCGGGCGCGGGGATGGGCGTGGGGGTAGTGGGCAGGGTGCGAACGTAGAGGTGCAGTCCCCAGACGATTAGCGCAGTGGACTGGAGCGCAATCACCAGTCGCCAACGGTTGGATTCGTCACTCGGTTGTGTCGCTTGCGCTACCGGCGGCGAGGCGGAGCTTAGGTCGTCTTCATGCATAGGGCAGACCTGAGACAAAAAAAGACCGGTTACCTGCCAGAGGCAACCGGTCTTCTGGGCGAAACTACGGGACGCTTACTGGCCGATGATTACGAACTCTGCCGCGACCCAGCCGCCGTCCGGGTTGTCCGTATCCTCGGCGGTGGCGCCGCCGATCTGAACCCAAACGCCATCGTCAGACTGGCTCACGAACTCATACTCTTCGCCATTGTAGACATAGCCGGCGATTTCAGCCTCTGTGCTGGGCTCGGCACGTACGCGCAGGCGAGTACCATCGGTGACGATTTGCACCATGCCGGCAGCCGGCGGCGCAATCGCTTCTTCTTCTGCAATGTCGGTCGCTTCTGCTACGGGTTCTTCTGCCGCAGGTTCTTCGGTTGCCGCTGCTTCCTCGCTCGTGGCGGCGCCATCATCCATGGCTTCACCGCCCTCAAGTTCACCCAGCACGCTCACCAGGCCGGCAGCCACCCAGCCGCTGCCGTCGGGCGCATCGGCGATGGCCAGCCGTACCCAGCCGCCATCCGGGCTGATTTCAAGAACCCTGTATTCCTCACCCTCGTTGACGCCATAGATCACTTCGGCGTCCTCGCCCGGGTCCTGGCGCACGCGCAGGGAGCGGGTGGCGATAGTCGCCACCGCGCTGCCGTCATCCATCATGGCGTCGTCGGCGGGCGCGGCATCTTCAGCCGCGGCTTCGGTTGTATCAGTTGTGGCATCGTCGCCCATCACCTCGGCTGGCACTTGAATCGGCTGGCATGCGACCAAAGCCAGCATGGTAAACAAGGAGATGGCTAGGATGACTAATCGCGTTGTACGCATGATCAATTCCCTCTTTAAAAATTTGTTTGGCATTTGCCGGAAGTACAACTTCTAATTATGGCACGCTTTGGCAGGGCGGCCAAAATCATCAAACGAAACTTCTGTTGTCAAGCTCATGGACGCAGCGTTGCTGCATCCAGTTCCCACCGTCCAGCCTCGTCGATGGTCTCGGCGTCGTAGAGGATGACTTGAACGACAGCGGCTTGTTCAGCCCACCGGGCAGGCAGATCGATAATCTGCACGTCGCGCACTACTTCACCGGGTAACCACGACCAGGTTGGGGCAACCTGACGCAAGGGAAAACGGTCGGCCATTGTCGGCTCTCCGTCAGCGCCGATTAGCAGCTCGCCTTTCTCATTTGTAACGCGCACAGAGAGCTTATAGTTCCGCGCCATTGCTTCCTCCGGCTGCCAGTAGAGCGAGAGCGCGAGCGCCGGTCCCCCGGCCTGCTCGAGTACCGTGGCGTCGTAGCCCGTCAGGCGCAGTGCGCCGTCCGCAAATGCTTCGTCAAGCACATGGGTGGGGGCGCCAGGATCGGCGGTCCCGCGCGGCCAGACGCGTACCAGCGGCCCGTCAGCACTGAAGCTGTATGCATCCTCGATGCCGGGCAACTCGCGCGTCAGATAGACGGGGACGCCCTGCGCGACCAGCGCGGCGACGCGCGCGGTGCGCTGATCCGGATCATCGGCGGTCACCGGTGTGGCATCGCGCCCCAGCCCCTCCGCCTGTTGCATGTACCCAAGCGCAGTCATCTCGCCTTCCAAGCCAACGACGTGACTCTGAGGCGGAAAGGGCGTTTTGGCCATGCTGACCGCATAGTCATGCGCCGCCCAATCTTCGCTGCGATTGACGCCAGCGCTGCGCCCTGTGACGCTCAGGATCAGCAAGAGGAGCAGACCACCTTGCATCAGCGGCGCGGCATAACGGCCGCGCGGATCGAACAGGCGCGCGAAAAGCCCCACCCCGCCCCCGGTGAAAATGGCCAGACAGAGGAAGACTGGTAGCAGGAAGACTTCCACATCGCCCACGCGGTAGTTGAGGGCAAAGAGTAGGTTGGTCAGCAGCACAATCAACACGAAGATCCACGCCTTGACCGGCCGCCGTTGGCGATCGAACAACCAGGGAAGGCCCAGCAACGCAAGAATCAGCGCCACCAGACCCATCTCCTGCCCGAAGAGCGCCAGCCAGTCGCTCGTCGAGCGGCTAATCGCGAGCGCATTGTCGGTAAAGAAGGTTGCATAGCGCCGAGCCAGCACATGATCGAGAAAGCCCCTGAAGGTGTTGATGTAGCTGCCATTTAGATCGCTGATGCCCATGGCTGCGCGCAGGGGCAGGAGACCGTACAGCAGCAGCGGCGCCAGCAGGGCAGCGAGCCAGCCCAACCAGGCGCGTTGGGGGCGCCAGATCCCCGGGACGCTCCACAGCAGATAGAGTGCCAGGCCGGGCGCAATCAAAACGGTCGTGCGGTGATGAGCCAGGCCCAGGCCAAGCAGTAGCGCCAGCAATCCCATGCGGCGATTGAAGCGCCGGCCGCCGGGCGGCGTACCGTCAGCCTGTTCAGCCACCGTCAGATTCATGCCGATGGCGGTGTTCATGATGGCGACAAGCAGGAAATTGTGCAGTGCATAGACTTCGGCAATGGTGCTCTGGCCGCGCCAGGTGGGGGCGAGGCCAAACGTAACTGCCGCGGCTAGTCCGGCCCAGAGATTGGGGCGACCATCAGCGTGGGTGACCAGCCGTGTAGTCAGATGGAAGAGCAGCGCCACGGTGAGCGCGCCGAAGAGTGCGCTGAGGAGATTCATGCGCCAGGCCCAGTTGCCGAACGGAAAGAGCACACGGCTCCATAGGGCGCCGCCGGCGACATAGAGGGGATAACCGGTCGGATGGGCGATGCCCAACGTCGGCCCAACCAGCTGGAATTCCAGCGAGTCGTCAAAGAGTTCAACGATGCTGGGCCCTGCCGTGGCGACATAGAGCACAAGCGCACCGGTAAATATGGCCAGCGTCGCCCAAGTGCGGCGGCGAACGCTCTGGTCGTGTGCCGGCGTAGCAGGGGCGATTGGCTGAGGCTCGGGTGTGGATGTTGGCGACGGCATGACGATCAAAAAAGCGGCGGTCGTTGGCGGAATGAAAATGATCTCTAAAGGCCGAAGTCTACCACAACTTTGGTGTTCCTCGGCCATTTTGGTATCATACGCTGCGATCTTCAAACCGGTCCCTCGGCATGATTGTCACCGGACTCACGTCAGTCCAGGAAGCGCTCAATGATCCAACTTCGTCGCCTGCTGCCGCTACATCAATCATTTCCCGTTCGCCGCCTGTCATATCTCGGCGTGTTGCTTGTGCCGCTTTGGCTCGCTGCCTTTGGTGTCGCGTCGGCCCAGACAACCGGCGGTGAACCTGCGGTGACGATGACCGCAACGACGCCGCTCATCTGGTACGTGTTGACCGCGGCCCTTGCCCTGCTTGTGCCGGCAGGCATTGTACTTGTGGCCGTAGCCGAAATGAGCGCCGTCCGGGCGTGGAACGCAGCGCTGGGTGCACTGGCAGCCATCGGTGTGGTAACGCTTGGTTACTGGGCGTTTGGCTTTGCCCTCCAATTTGGCGGCGTTGGTCTCGTTTATCCGCAGTCCGAGTTAAGCGATCTCGTATGGGAATGGAGCATGCTCTCAGACGAATGGGGCATCGGGTGGGGGATTGCCGGTCTCAGCGGCTGGTTTCTTTCCGGGCCGGGGATTACCACGTTGGCCTACAGCCTCTTTCTGGCTCATCTTCCCTGGGCAATTACCGCAGGAATGATTCCCGTCGTAGCGCTGCGCAGTCGCGCGCCTGCCATTGCCACAATTGCCTTGGCCTTCTTTGTTGGCGCAATTGTTTATCCCCTAGCGGGCAATTGGGTGCAGGGCGGTGGCTGGCTCAACGCGCTGGGCCGCAATCTGAATCTTGGTCACGGCTTCATCGACTTCGGCGGGGCCGGTTCGCTCTTTTTGGTGACGGCTGCCTTTACGCTGGCCGGTCTGGTCGTCTGGTCCGCCCGGCCGCGGGCGGTTGACCCACTGACGGCCACGCTGCCGCCGGCGCAACTGCCCTTGCTGGCCGTGGTCGGTGCGCTGCTGCTTATCGGCGGTATGCTGGGGTGGCTCTGGTCGAATCCGCTGCAGATGAGTGCGCTGCGTGATGAAGCGGTCGTCCGCGGCAGCATCAATCTAATTCTTGCGGCGGGCGCAGGAACCCTGGTGCCGCTACTTTACACCTGGTTTGTGACGGGCTACAGCCATCCAACGTTGAGCGCACGCGGCGTGCTGGCGGGGATTGTCGCCGCGTTGGCTGCGGGTCCCTTTGTCCAGCCGGGCCCGGCGCTATTGATTGGCTTTCTGGCTGGGGCTACCGTCCCGTTCGTCGGTTATCTTGTCGATGATGTGTTGGGTCTTGAGGACAAGACGGGCATCGTGGCTGCGCTCTTTGTCCCGGCGCTGATTGGTCTGCTGCTGGTCGGCATTCTTGCCGACGGCGCGGTCGGTCGCGGCTGGCAAATGACCGGGCTGGATAGCTACCTCGGCGTCACCGGCCAGGGCGTGACCGGACTCTTGGCCGCCGGGGGATATCAGCCCGACTTTCCGGGCCAATTGCAGGCCCAGTTGATTGGCGCGCTCGCTCTCTCGCTCTGGGGCTTTCTCAGCGGGCTGGCAGTCTGTATTCCACTCGGGCTATTACTCCACGCGCTGGAACGGGATGACCGCAGCGCACAAAAGCGCGCCGCCGCGGAAGCCGCCGCCGCGGTCGGCCCTAGGCCAGATGGGACTACAGCAGATCCGCGATTGGCTTCACCTACGTCCCCCCCACCTGCTTCCCGCAATCCCTGAGGATTTCCCAACTCTGCGGCCAATGACCATCGACAATGGATAATTGACAATTGTCAATAGGCAATGGCCAATTGTCGATAGGCCGTTTGAACCGCCTAGATTGGCTGGGTCAATCGGAACCGGGCCAATGGCGTGTAGACTGCGCCCACTGGCTTGAGCTGACTTTGCATGTGGACAAACTCGGTTGCGACAAAGACGGGTGAAACCGACGACGATAGCGCTGCTTGCCGGAATTCATCGCCAAGCTGGCGACGGGCCGCAACGCTGCTTGTACGGTGAACGCGGGCAATGGTGAGATGGGGTGCGAAAGCGCGTGTTTCGGGCGCAAAACCCGCCGACCGGGCGACCGCTTCCACCTCTGCCTGCAGCTCGCCCAAACCCTTCAGGTCCCCCCCCAAGCCCAACCAGAGCACGCTGGGCTTGCTACAGTGCGGAAAGCAGCCTGCATCCTGGAGTGCGAGGGAGAGCGGTGCATGGTTGGCGCCGATGACAGCTAAGGCCGAGCTTAACCGTTCGCTTTGCGTATCATTCGTTTCACCCAAAAAGCGCAACGTCAGATGCGCCTTTGTCGCCGGCGTCCAGCGGAGCAACTTGCGCACGTCTGGCGACAGCGTACCCTGGAGCGCCTCTTGCTGCTCCATGATGAACGCCTGGATCGATTGGGGCAACTCAAGGGCGATAAACGTTCGCATGCATTTCCACATGTCAAGTCGATACGTGCCGGGGTACTCCGGCGCGATCAGAGTGCCGGACGGCCACCGCGATTTTGCCATCGACCCTCTTTAAAAATCAGCCGTCTTTGCGTGACCGAATGTAGAGAGCCGTCGCGGTCAAGCCCAGCGCGCCCAGGCTGCCGGCGCCAAGAAATGTGAAGCAGAGCGTCATCAGAATCAGATTGTCAACCGTCGGATTGGCGGCAGTAGCCAGCAACGCATTTTGGGGAGGCGGCGTGGTCGTGGGCAGCGGCGTGAAGGTGCCGACGGGTGTTGCGTCGGTAGTGGGCGTTGCCGTCACCACCACATAGGATTGGGCAGGGGCAGCAGCTGGTAGACTTTCAGTCCCTCCGGTCGCGGGCGCGCCATTCGCCGTGCTGGCGGCAGCCGCAGGGCCACTCTGAGCGTTCGGGACGGCGCCTTGCGGGGTAGCCAAAGGCGAGTCGGGCATGGGGGATGCCAGCGGTGATTGGATCCCCATGGTTGGCGTCGGCGTGGCGGTGCTCGATTCAGCGAACTGCGTTTGTGTCGCTGTCGGGGGCAAGTCGGGTGGTGCGGTCGGCAGATTCGTCGCGCCCGGCACTGCGCTTCCCGCGTTTGCATCGCTGGGCAGGATCGTAATCGGCGTGGGCGTGTTATCCACAGATTGGACGGGCGGCGGCGTAAAGACGGCCGTTGCGACCACTTCTACGCTGCCGGTTTGCGGATTGACCGGCACGGCTGTGACAGCTGGCTCAATGCCCAGCCCATAGCCGCAAATGTCGACATACTCCGGCGGCTCCTCGAACAGCGCGATCTCCTGGATGCGGAAGCAATACGTTTGCCCGACTTCGAGCCCACTGTCGACCAGGTAAGAGTACTCTGCACCGCGATCGAGCGACCCTTCGGCGGGCAACGAAGCGATTGGGTGATAGGCGTCGTCGGGTTCGTTTTCGAGCTTGCACAAAATCTCAAAGCCGGAGAGATTGTATTCGCTGATTGTGGCCCATTCTAACAGGACGCCAATCTCCAGCCCCTGCGCCCTGATGTAGGCCGGCACCCAGCCTGCAAAGACAGGCAGCGCTTGGCTTAGGAGCAGCAAGCCGAAGAGGCTGGCAAGAACCAGGCGAGGTAGCGTACGCGAGGGAGCCCGCTTGCGTTTCTCAGGGATACGGCGATTGGTTTTGCCAGCGTGGATCGGATCGGTCACGGGTAGATTGCTCTCGAGCATGAAGTGGAGCCGGATTGCGTCGCCGGCACGCTTGCACACGCAGCGAAAGCTCGGTCAATGCGGGTCATTAACTGCGTTCCTTGAGCAATTGTTCCACGTCGGCAATAATCTCATCGGCGGGCGTCGTGTGTGAAAAGGCCAGGCGCAGATCGCCATTCTTATCAATCACGTAGATCCAGCCGGTGTGATCGACCAGGTAGTCAACTGCGCTTTGGCTGGCTGCCTCGTAGTTCTTCTCGGCGTAGACGCCATAGCCCGCTTTCATGCTTTCCTGATCGGCTTCGGGCACGTAGATGCCATAGAAGTTGGGGTCAAACGCCGGCACATACTGGGCCAGGCGTTCTGGCGTGTCCCGGTCTGGATCGACAGAGACAAAAACCACCGAAATGTCCTCTTGATCATCGGGAAAGGCATTAAAGACCTGCTGCATGTTGGCCAAGGACATGGGACAGATGTCCGGGCAGAAGGTGTAACCGAAGAAGACCAGCCCAACAGTCCCGCGCAGATCTTCGATTGAAAAATCGCTGCCATCCCAATTGACGCCATTGAGCGTAGGCGCCGGCCGGGGCGGCGAATATTGAGTGCCGTTAAATTCGTAGTTGCCACATGCTGCGCTCAGCAGCATGACCGTTATGAGCGTCGTCAAGATCAAACGATATTTCTTCATCAAGCTTTCCTTGCGCATGGCTTGAACGCCAAAGACCGGCAAGTGTCATTCATACGCCCCAACCTTCAGCCCTTTCTGCTAAGCCGTTACGCCTCCTCCGTGCTTTCCCAGTTGGTGTGGAAAACTCCCGGCATATCGACCCGTTCATAGGTATGGGCGCCGAAGAAATCGCGCTGGGCCTGAATGAGATTCGCAGGCAGACGGGCGCTGCGATAGCTGTCATAGTAGGCAAGGCTGGCGCTGAAGGCAGGCACGGGAATGCCCCGACTGACGGCCAGCGCGACCACCTTGCGCCAGGCGGGCAAGCAGTCCTGTACGGCTGCGCCCAAGTCCGCGTCGAGCAGCAGATTAGAGAGCTGCGGATCGCGTCGGAAAGCGTCGGTGATTAGGTTGAGAAAACGGGCGCGAATGATGCAGCCGGCCCGCCAGATTGCGGCCACTTCGTCCAGCGGGAGGTCGTAATCGTGCTCCTCGCTGGCCGTGCGCAACATGGCCATGCCCTGGGCGTAGGCGCTGATTTTGGATGCGTAGAGGGCCTGGCGCACGGCGTCGATCAATTCGGCAGCGTCGCCATCGTAGGCGGCGTTCTCGGGGCCGGGCAGCAGCGGTTCGGCGGCCACCCGTTCGTCCTTGAGGCTGGAGAGAATTCGGGCGACTACCGCGGCGTTGATGGTGGGCACGGGGGCGCCAACGTCCAGGGCATCCTGACTTGTCCACTTGCCGGTGCCCTTTTGTCCCGCCTTGTCCAGCACCTTGTCGACCAGCGGATCGCCGGTCAGTTCGTCAATCTTGTGGAAGATCTTCGTCGTAATCTCGATGAGAAAAGAGTCCAACTCGCCTTGATTCCACTCTCCGAAGATTTCGGCCAGTTGGGCTGCGTCCAGCCCCAAGACGTGTTGGAGAATGTCATACGCCTCGGCGATCAACTGCATGTCGCCATATTCGATGCCATTATGGACCATCTTCACATAGTGGCCGGCCCCGCGCGGTCCCAGATAGGTCACACACGGTTCGCCATCTTCCGGCGCCTTGGCCGAGACGGCCTCCAGCATGGGGCGTACGGTCTCCCAGGTCTCCTTGGAGCCGCCGGGCATGATACTGGGCCCCCATAACGCCCCTTCTTCGCCGCCGCTCACGCCCACGCCCATGAAGTTGAGCCCTTCGTCCGCCAGTTCGACAGCCCGACGCTCGGTGTCGGGATAGAAGCTATTCCCGCCGTCCATGATCAGGTCGCCCGGCTCCAGCAGGGGCTTGAGGCTCTCGATGACCAGATCAACCGGCCGGCCCGCCTTGACCATGATGAGGATCCGCCGCGGTCGTTCCAGGCTGGCGACAAATTCTTCCAAGGTCGGTGCAAAGATGAGGTTCTTGCCAGGATTGTCGGCGATGAACTCTTCAGCTGTGGCGGTGGTGCGGTTGTACACAGCAACCGTGTAGCCGTTGCGCTCAAAATTCAGCACAAGGTTCTGGCCCATCACGGCCAGGCCGATGAGGCCGATATCTGCTTTTCTTGTGTCAGATTGCATGGATCTCTTTGTCCTAAAATATGAGAATGATCTTTGTCTGATCGATTTTATCGTCGCATCACGGATCGCTGGCCTGTGGGCAAGCTCCCCGTAAGTGTACCCTAACTGACCATCACTGCACTACTCCGGCGGCGTTGGGCGGTTGCGACCGATCTGCATGACCCGTTCCCATAGGCTGGGTTCACGCGCCGCCGGTGCTGCCGTTGGTTGGGCCAGCGAGCCGTTGTCAAAGAGATAGCCGCTGGGCGCACGGGAGTAGAGCAAGGGCAAACCCCATTCGATCCCGCCAGTCATACGGTAGAGCGCATTGCGGCCTTCGGTGACGGCCGCAGCGATCGGGTGGTAACTGGCCAGACCGGCGTAGAGGCTGTGGAAGAATTCGGTCGTCACGTCCGGCGGCAGGACTTGGGGCATCGCGACCGCGGCAGGTACCTGACGCAAGACCATGTTCTGGGCGATTTGCGCAAAGGGGTTGTGGCGGATGCCGTCGGTGAAGTCGTCGCAGGCCTGGAGTACGGTCAGGCGCAGGGAGTAGTGGTCGCGTAGCAACTGGCCCAGGTGCAATCCGCTGACCGGCCGACCTCGGCCAATTTCATCTTCAAAGACGAGCTGCCCGTCGTCAGTGAGCGGATTGTCCATACCGTGACCCACAAAATGGAGCACGTGATAGTCGTTTTGGCGCAGGCGACGCTGCAGGTCGAGCAGCGAAGGCTTACGCAACCGCTCCAGTAGCAGACGCCGATCGCGCGCCAGATAATCGAGTGAATCGACCAGGTCGAGCCACTTGCGCTCGCCCCCAAACGACGAGTAGGTGTCGGGCTCGGCTACGACCACCAGGACGCGCAGCGGCGGCTGGACGGGAATGGCTTCGATGCGGTGCATGAGGTCCAGATGGCGAATGAAGGGCGAATGAATTGAGAGGGTGAGAAACTCGTTGCGGGTCGGATCGAACAGGAATTCCCAGGGCAGGTAGCCAAGTTCGGGCGCCAGGGAGAGATCGAGCCGCACGTTGAGGCCAGCACGCGCCTGATAGGCGCGGCGCAGGTTCTCCTGAAAACGTTGCGCCAGCTCGCCGGCGAAGAGCGCCGTATAGAGTTGCGTGCCGATCGCGCGCGCTGTCTGCCGCTGCGTTGACGGATCGATCTCGGTGCGCCGCTCGACGGTCGACCAGAGACGGTCCAGATCTCGATCCGAGAGTGGCGGCAGGAAGGGCTCGGAACCGGCGCCGTCGGGCGCAGCAACGAGTACGGTCACATATTCGCCATCGTTTTCTTCAATGGCCAGGTCGAAGTTGTAGTAGATAGTTTCCATCCCTGGCATTGTATCGTGCTAAAATCAGCAGCGTCAAACAAACATGGCAGACGGGAAACCTCTATGAACATCCTGATTACCGGCGGAGCCGGCTTTATTGGCAGCCACCTTGCCCGCTCGCTTCTGGAACGGGGCGATCGCGTTTCGGTCCTGGACAACCTGAGCACCGGTCGCTTCGCGAACATCGCATCCTTTACCGATCACCCCCATTTTCGCTTTGCGATCGAGGACTTGAACAACGCCTTGGTCCTCGATCGACTGGCGAGCGAAAGCGACGCCATCGTCCATCTAGCCGCGGCCGTGGGCGTGCAGCTGGTCGTCGAGCGGCCGACGGAGACGATCGAAACCAACGTGTTGGGCACCCATGCCGTCCTGGCCGCGGCGCGCCGCTATCGCTGCCGTACGCTGCTGGCCAGCACCAGCGAAGTCTATGGCAAGGGGGTCAGGGTCCCATTCAATGAAGATGATGACTTGTTGTTGGGGCCGTCCAGCCGCAGCCGCTGGAGCTATGCCGCCAGCAAGCTGCTGGACGAGTTCCTGGGGCTGGCCGCTTACCGGGAGTACGAGTTGCCCGTGACCATCGTGCGATTCTTCAACACGGTGGGACCGGGGCAGTCGGGCCGCTACGGCATGGTGGTGCCCCGTTTCGTGCGCCAGGCCCTGCGGCACGAAACGATCACCATCTTTGGCGACGGCAACCAGAGTCGCTGCTTCTGTCACGTGGCCGATACAATTCGCGCGCTGACCGCGCTGCTCGACGCGCCGGACATCACCGCGGGCGAGGTCTTTAACATCGGCAGCACGGAGGAGACAAGGATTGTTGACTTGGCGCAAAAAGTCAGCCAACACACTGACAATCAAGCGGAAATTGCCTACATTCCCTATAGTCAGGCGTATGCACCGGGCTTTGAAGACATGCAGCGACGCGTACCGGACATCGCCAAGATTGACCGGACTGTTGGCTGGCGGCCCCGGATCTCACTGGACGAAATCCTGCGCGATGTGATTACGTATGAGCGCGACGACGCGAGGTCCGAAACATTTCTCGACTGATTCTTAGATGACTTTCACCTCTCTTTCATGGCACGTGGTCATGATCGAGCCCGCAATTTATTCAACACAAATTCACCCGGACTGCTTTTTGAGGAGATTTTTTATGCATAGGTTTTATCCGACTATCGACCGCGGACGCGTCTCGCTGACGCTGCTGCTTCTGGCTCTGCTCGCGGCGGCCCTTTTTGCCACGCCGGTGCGGGCTCAGGACGAGCCCGCACCGGCGGCAGAAGTCGTAAATGATGAGGGTGGCCCTGTCTCTATCACCGGCGATGTGGAATACACCAATGCCTTCTTCACGCTGGGTGTGGCCGCACCCATGGTCATTTTGGAGGACCAGGCCGGCTTTGTCGACCGCAACGAAGGCTTCATCATGCCAGTCGAGTCCCAGACGCTGGGGCAGATCACTTCTGACTTCTACACGTCTCCTTTTTCCTACTCGCTTGCACTGCCGATTGAACCCCAAGGCACCCTGCGCGACGTGGACAACGACGGTGAAGAAGATACGGGCGTCATGACCTTTGCCGTAGCCTATTGGACCAATACGTTTGGCGATCCCTTTCTGGAAGAGCGCGATCTCTACGGTGGCGGCTGGTCGACGGCCTATGCATCCACCGAAGTGAGCGATGACGCTGACACCCGCCGTGAGATAGTGGGCGGTAAGTTCCTCGTCTACGCGCCGGATGATCAACAGGGCTTCCCGTCTGGCTTTGGCGCCGATGGCCTGCTCTTCACCGAGGATGATCCGATCGTCACGTTGCCTCAAGGCTACACCATTGTTGACATGGACAGTGATCCTTTCACCTTCGATCGCACGCGCAACCCGGTCATCGACCTGATCGAGCCGGAGGGGTCGGCCCTGGTCGACTATTCTGGATTGGGCTATGCCGAGGCCTTCAACAGCCTGGTCGATCAGCTTGCCAACGAATACGCGTTCACCGAATACAAGACTATTGACTGGGAAGCCCTGCGCACTGAGTTCCTGCCGCGTTTTGAAACCGCCGAAGCCGAGGGCGACGCCATGGAATACCGCCGTGCCCTGCGCGACTTCTCCTGGGGCATTCCCGACGGTCATGTGAGCGGGCCCTTTGTGGCCGAAGATTTTCAGGCCGCTACGGGCGGCGGTTTGGGCTTAGGCATTCGTGACGTGGACGACGGACGCGTGATTGCCAACTTCATTCTGGAGGGTGGCCCGGCGGCGCAGGCCGGCATCGAGCTAGGTGCAGAGATCCTCGAGATCAACGGTCAGCCCGTCGACGATGTGGTGAATGATGCCGTGATCTACTCGGCCCCCTTTAGCACCGATCACGTCTATCGCCTGCAGAAATTGCGTTATGCCGTGCGCTTCCCCTTGGGAGACGAAGTGCAAGTGACCTACCGCAACCCTGGCGATGAGGAAACGACCTCTGTGACGATGGTCACCATACCCGAGGCGGATAGCTTCCGCTTCTCGTCTTTCAGTACGGGGCTGACCGGGTTCGAGCAGCCGGTTGAATATGAACTGTTGGAGGATGCCGGCCTGGGCTATGTCAAGATCTACAGCTTTTCCGACAATGACCTGCTCAGCATCCAGTTGTGGGAACGGATGATTCGCACGCTGAATCAAGCGGGCGTGCCCGGCTTGATCATTGACATGCGCCAAAACGGCGGCGGCAGCGGCTTCCTGGCGGATCAGATGGCGGCCTATTTCTTTAACGAGGCCCATGAGTTGGGCAATACGGGTCGCTATGACGAGGGGCTCGATGCGTTCTTCTTTGACGAACGCACGATTGACCGCTTCTACCTGCCGGCCGAAGATCTGCGCTATCAAGGTGATATCGCCGTACTCGTCGGTCCGAGCTGCAACAGCGCCTGTGAATTTTTCTCTTATGACATGACGGTTGGGGATCGCGCCGCCATCGTCGGTCAATACCCGACGGGTGGACTGGGCGGCAGCATTGACCGTGTGCTCATGCCCGAAAGCGAATTCTTCACCTTCACAGCCGGCCGTGCCGTGGATGTGGACGGAAATATTCACATTGAAGGCATCGGCGTGGTGCCTACCGTGCAGGTTCCGGTCACCGAGGAGACGCTCTTCAGTGACGGCGATCCGATCTTGGATGCAGCGATTGACTACCTGACCGGCGCGACCAGCGTGGAGACGGTGGACGGCGGCACGCTGGCCGTTGGTGACAGCGTCACCGGCGAATTCGTCGACGGCGTGCGCGTGCGCTACACGCTGGACGTGGGCCAGGGTGACGTCATCAGCCTCTTCCTGGCGGGCGATGATCCAGAGTTGGACACCGTGCTCCGCGTCTACGACACAAATGACGAATTGTTGCTTGCCAATGACGATGCGGCCGATGGCGATTTGACCTCGGCCCTGGCTGACTTGGAAATTCCGGTCGATTTAACGCTGGTGGTGGAAGCCGCGACCATCAATGACGCTAACACAGGCCCTTTCACACTACGCGTCGAGGCGGGCAGCGTGACGGGCGATGCCGATTCGGCAGCCACGGCTGATGACGCGCCGGCGGCGGAAAGTGCTGCGGCAGCTACAGATGACTATGCCCAAGCGGAAAGCACCGAAGAAGCCGTGTTGGGCACAGCGACGGTAAAGACCGACGGCTGGTCATTGAGCGTTCATGCCGAGCCGGCCACGACTGCACAACAGCTCGGCTTTCTCCTCAACGGCGAGGCCCTTGACGTCCTCGAAATCAGCGAAGACGGCAAGTGGCTCCGCGTCAACGCCGCCCCGCTCGCCACCAGTGGCTGGGTGCAGGCGCGGTATACGGATTTTGCGCTGTAGTAGGGGGAGGGGAATGAGGTTGTAGGGTAGTGGGGTGGTGGGGGGCTAGGGTGTTGCCTGGCGGCAAACAAGCGTTTCTCAACGCACCAACACCCCAAGACCCCACGACCCTACGCCCCAACCGGCACCACCAACTCATATGGAAACTGCGTCAGATTCATGACGCTGCCATCCGCAGTCAACGCGACGGTATCCTCGATGCGTACGCCAAAGCCCCGTTCCGGATAGTAGAGACCTGGCTCGATACTAATGACGTGGCCCGGCGCCAGCAGCGTCGTGTTGCCCGCCACGTGACTCAAACGCGGCTCTTCATGGACGTCGAGCCCGACGCCGTGGCCAAGGCTGTGGACATAGCCTTCCATGGTACCGGGTGTATCCATGGTCGTAGCGTGGCCTTTGGCGGCAAAGTACTCGGCCGTGGCAACCTGTAGGTCGCGACAGGCCACGCCCACGGCAACCATCTCCATCGCCTGATCGAAAATCTCCTTGCACTGATCCCATGCTTCCTGCACTTCATCGGTGGCGTAGCCGATGCTCCATGTGCGCGTCATGTCATGGTAATAGCCGCTGGCCAGCCGGGGAAAGATGTCAAAGACAATACTCTGTCCCAGACGAATGGGCTGGTGTGGTGTGCCTGCGTTGTGGGGAACGCCGGCATCGCGTCCCTGGGCAAAAATGTGCTCGTGATCTTCATTCATGCCGTAGACATGGATGCGTTGGCGGATGAATGACTTGACATCGCCGATGGTGAGCGCTTCGCCGTCGGCGCGCAGCAGCGTCTCGGCGCGGACGGGGCTCGATGCGAGCAGATCCCACGCCTCGCCCACTACGAGGCTGGTCAGCCTGCCCGCTTCTATCATCTCCGTGATTTCGGCATCGTCCTTGGTGGCGCGGGTTTCCAGGAAGAGCGAACCGCCGCTTTCGCCAACCAATTCCGTGTTGGCCGTTTCGGCCTGCAACCGGCTGAGCAAGGCGTACGCCTCGCCCGCATCGACCATCCCATATACGCCGAGGCGTCCGTACAGCGCATGATCATCAATCACCTGACTGAGATAGTCGATCTTTGCGGCCAGCAAGTCTCCATTGTGCTTGCGAATGAATTCATCGCGCGGGTATACCGTATCCCGATTGATGAGGCGCAAACCGGTGGCCGCGGCTGTGTCCCGCTCCATCGCACCGTGAATCAGCGTGATCGGCTGGCCTTGACGTTTAAAGACGATCGCGTTTTCCAGGTGCGCACCGCCGGTGAGGTAATTGAGCACCGGGTTGCCGCTGGAGTCGCCCAGCACCAAGAGCGCGTTAAGATTACGTTCCGCCATCAAGCGGTCCAGATCTGATTTCATAAGTTCCTTTCTCCATGTTTCGTCAGCCTTTTTGTTTGGATTTCTGTGCAATGCCTTGCGCCGCCATGGCGTGAAACGGGCGCTGAGCAACAATGCCGTCAGTGGGACGCCGGCTCGTCGCGCCGTTGCTGTGGCCGCCGATCAGCGACCACCCCGCGTCGTGAACGTAGCATTCGAGCTCGCCTGGACGCACAAGGAACGAAGCATTTGTGTCCGGGCGCTCGGCCGGACGAAGCCTGCCCGATTGTGTTGCAAAGATTGAGGACATCGATTAGCGTGCGTCTCATCCATTGAAAGTCGGCACAAACCAGGATGAGGCAACGACATGAGCGATCCGTTCAAATGGCGACAGTACGAAGGCGAAATCATCCTCACCTGCGTCCGCTGGTATCTTCGCTACGCGCTGAGCTACCGCGATCTGGAAGAGATGATGACCGAACGTGGCCTGTCAGTCGACCATTCGACGATCTTTCGCTGGGTTCAGGAGTATGCGCCAGAACTGGACAAGCGATGCCGACCTCATCTCAAGCAGACGAACGATTCTTGGCGTGTTGACGAGACCTATGTCAAGGTCCGAGGCAAATGGATGTATCTCTATCGAGCAGTCGATTCCACTGGCCAGACGCTCGATTTCCTCTTGAATGAGACCCGCAGTACTCGAGCAGCCAAGCGCTTCTTTCGCAAGATGTTGGGAAGATCGAACATCACTGCGCCTCGTGTGATCAACGTGGACAAGAATCCTGCCTACATCGGTGCTGTCCACGACTTGAAGCAGGAAGACCTGCTGCCTGACCACTGCAAGCGCAGGCCGAGTCGCTACATGAACAATATGGTGGAGCAAGATCATCGATTCATGAAACGCCTCATCCGGCCAGGGCTTGGCTTCGGATCATATCCAACGGCGTGGCGGACGATTCAAGGCTACGAGACGATGCACATGGTACGGAAGGGGCAGATAGAAGGAATCGAAAAGGGCGATATTCAAGGTCAGAATCAGTTCATTGCAAACCTGTTCGGCCTCGCCGCATAGGCTGAAGCTCGCCGTTTCCTACGATTCTGCCCACAATTATTCCGCCTCGATTCTTTGCAACACAACCATAATCTCAGACTCGTAGTGTCTCCATTTGAAGAGATCCGTCATATCGCTGCCTCATTCGCTGCTGTTCATCGATGTGTGAGGCAAACATTACGTGACGCGGACATTTTTTGCAACAGATCCCAGATAAGCGTCGTGACTTCGGTTCAGTCCGTTTGATATAGCGAACGGTAGATCTGATAGCTCAATGCGACGCGCTTCAGGTAAAGACGTGTCTCGTTGTATCCGATCCAGCGCAACAGATCCTCGCGGTCTTCGACTTTTGCGTCAGCCAACCAACTGTCGACACTGCCGGCTCCTGCGTTATAGGCAGGAATCGCCAGTTCCAGATCGCCGTCGAAATAGTCGGTGAGGAAATTCAGGAGCCAGGCGCCCATGCGAATGCTGGTCGCAGGCACGTAGGCATCGCCAGGGGCCTGGGCTTCCCCCATGGCTTCGGCAATCCATGTCTGTGTTGCCGGAATTACCTGCATGAGTCCACGAGCGTCGGCGTGGGACCGAGCATCCGGATCAAAGCGGCTCTCTTCTCGCATCACAGCCCATATCAGCAACGGATCCACACCGTACGCCGTGGCAGCGGCACTGACCGTCTCGGTATAGGGTCGAGGATAACTCAATTGCCAGAAGTCGAGTGGCGCTGAAGCGTGTTCATTAATGAATCGTTCGGCGATGCGCTGTGCCTCGTGCACGTCGCCGCGCTCGCTCAGCGCCTTCGCTATGGCCAGATCTGTTTCCGGTGCGCTGCGGAAACGTGCTGCAAAAAGAAGCTCCAGTCGGGCAAGATCATGGCGTCCGATGCTTTCGAGCGCAGCGATCTTTTCTGCAAGCGCATGATCCAGCGCAATCGCAGCCGCCGCTTCGAGCTGTAACGGTTCGTCCTTGCTGCGGTGGGCCAGCCAGTTCAGGCCGAAGCGATGTAGCAGGTTCAACCCCTTGGCTCGTGCCTCCGCATTGTCGAGTCGTTGGCCCAAGGTGTAGAGGCGATAGGCGGCATCATCAGCGTATTGGGTCTCCGCTTGGGCAATCTGTTCGTAGATGGACAGGGTCTCGGTGAAACGCGCCTGGCTTTCCAGCATCTCGGTTGCGGCCCACCAAGCCGATGGATCGGGGGAGTCTAGATAGAGATCAAGCGCCAAGCCCGGTTCTTCCGGCGCCAGAAGCTGTGCTTGACGTCGCCGGCTCTCCGGCGTATCAACCGTGCTGTAGAGATCGAGGGCCGCTTCGCCATTGCCCAACCAAGCGCGGGCAAGTGCCAGACCCATGCGTGCCTCTTCATCATCGGGGTGGGATCGGAGATGGGTGCGATAGTCGGTGGCTGCTTCGGCATAGCGGCCCAAGCCCATATTAGCTTCTGCGCGCGGGGATATGGCCTCCGCTGCATCGATATCGCGTAATGTCTCCAAGGCGTCTGTGTAGAAGAGGCCCGAATTCAGATCCGCGGCGACTTGTAGTGGATCGGCGCCCGTACGGCGCATGCCGACAAAGGCGTCGGGCTGGCGACTGAGCAGTGAGCGATATTCGGCGTAAGCAGCTTCGTGCTCCCCCACAGTTTCCAGGTAGTTTGCCAGTTCCAGGTGAAGCGCCACATTGTCATCGAGGGCCAAGGCGGACCGGTAGCCATCTTCGGCTGCAGGCGCTTCTTGCTCGGCATAGTAGCGCGCCAGGATCACGTGCGCTTGGTAGGCTGCGGGACTCAAAGGTCGCAACGCGATGACATCGCGCAGGGTTCGCAGGGCGTCCATGTCCGGCATTGCCGCTTGGGCGGCCCACAGCCGATCATACTCGATGATGGCGGGCATGGCGTGGGCCAGTTCGGCGTAGGGTCTGGCTGCTTCCTGCGTCCTTGCGGCCGGATCGCCCTCTGGGGAGGTAGTCGGGTCTGGCTGAAGGCCTGACAGGGCATCTGGAGAGAGGTCAAACGCGTGTAGCTGCGAAAGCGTGGACCCAACGTAGAGTCTGTCGGCGCTGATCGTTGGACCTTGGGTAATTGCGCCGCCGAGTCGGTAGTCCCACTGGGGCGTTCCCGAGGTGCTGTCTAGGGCATAGAGGTTCCCGCTATTGGTGCCCACGAAGAGAAGTTCGTGCCATAGCGCAGGCGTGGACCGGATCATTTCTCCGGTTGCGCGCTGCCAGCGAGGCTGTCCACTCTCTGCGTCCAAGGCAAAGATCATGCCATCGTCAGCAGCGACATAGACGACATTGTCGGAAACTGCCGGTGTGGCGCCGATAGGCGCTTCTGCCGTGAAGATCCAGCGCGCTTCCCCTGATTTGGCATCCAATGCCGTCAGCGACCGGTTCAAAGAGGTGACATAGATCTGGTTCTCTGCGACGACTGGCGGCGCGTTGGATGTGCCGTTCAGATAGTAGAACCACCGACGTTGACCGGTCTGCAGATCGAGGGCGTGAACATAGCCGTCGCTGGCGGTAAAAACGACCAGATCGCCGGCAATGGCAGCACTACTCTCAATCCGACCATTGGTCTCAAAGCGCCAGATGAGGTCGCCGCCGTCGGCGTCCAACGCATAGAATACGCCATCCTGTGAGCCGACATAGAGAAGATCGTCGTGCAACAGCGGTGTTGCGCTGACCCAGCCATCTGCCTGAAACGTCCAACGGGATTCACCCGCCGCATCCAGGCCGTAGATACCACCGTCCCAGCTGGCGAAATAGACGGCATCATCGTTTGTTGCAGCTGCGGATGTAACATTGTCAGCCGTTTCGTAGATCCAGAACCCTTCGCCTGTATTGGCATCGACGGCGTGCAAACGGTTGTCGTCAGAGCCAATGTAGACAACCTCGCCATCCACGGCCGGCTTGCTGCGGATATAGTCGCCGGCTCGATAGGACCAAGCCCAGGCAATCGGATCCCCTGGCTGCTCCAACGGCTGACAGCCGGCCGCGCCCAAAAGGAGCAAGCATAGGCCAATCCACGTGAGAATCCGGGTCATTGAAACTAGCCTTTGCAGCAGTTCGTGCCAGTAGACGGTCGATACCGACAGGTCGCGGGATCAAAAAGACCGTACCTCAGAAGTTGGTTTGAGGCAACCCGCCGTTACCAGGTTACCAGGTTGGGTAGCGTAAAACCGGCGGCCATCTGCGGCGGTCCTCTACCAAGGTGTGCGCGAATCCGTAGGGCGTCACTGATCCACGATTCCATCGTTGAGGAAGCGTTCCACGGCACGGGCAAAAGGTGCGGGCTCCTCGATGAAGGGGAAATGGCCGCTGCGTTCGAACATGACCAAGCTGGCATCGGGCAATCGAAAAGGGCGACATTCAAGGCCAGAATCAGTTCATCTCGGAGCTATTTGGTCTAGCTGCATAGGTCGATGTAGGCCGTTTCCTGCACCCCTTCCCACGTCACTTTCACTACGATTCTTTGCAACACAAACCTCTCTCGGGCTTTTGGATCAGATGGGTCGCTCCACACGGGGCGGCCCATCCTCTACCGTATTAGTTATTGGGCTGGATTCATCCGGCCCTACATGCGAACGGGGGCACCTTTGTATGGGCAAGCATGTGCAATGCTGGTAGTACCCTATTCATCGTTGCACCAAGCCCCCTTGAACGCCGGACCATCAGGGCTCTTGCTTTCTGCCTCACTACCTGGGCCTTCTCCCTTGCTGGCTCCCCAATGGCCGGCAAAGCGAATCCAGGGGTTAGCGTTGTCCTCAAGCGGATTGTCTTCGAGGAGCACCATGTGCTTGGACAGGTCCCACAGGGCGCCCCATCCCGTATAGTCCGGAGCAAAGGTGTTCTTGAGGGTGCTCCCGCGACCGTGCTTGCCGATCGTTGGGTAGCTGGCGTGCGACGATTGTGCAGAAAAAACGAGTGGGAATCCGTCCAGACTCGTCATGCCAATATGACAGAAATTCCACGCGCTGGATCCAGATCCGTGATGGGTCTCAAGGAATGTGCCGTCTCCCGTAGTCGCAATGGCCGGTCGTTTACCAGCGTCATAGCGAATTCCTTTGTCACCCGTGATCCACTCGACACGGTCTCTCTGCGCATTGAGCCGGCCGATCCGGTAGAAGAGCCCATCATTGGTGTTGTCGTGGACTTCGATGAAGCTGTCTGCATCGAGGAACGCAATGTAGGGTGAATCCCCACTGTCATACTTGACGCCGCCGTCGCCGGTTGTCCAGTCGATCTTGCGCTGATCGCCTGATAAGCGGCCAAGGCGGTACCAAATGGAATCATTTCCGTCGCCGTGGTGCACCTCTAGAATAGTCCCGTCCTGTGCCACGGCCACTGTGGGCCGGTTGCCGGCATCGTACTTGATGCCGCCTTCACCCGTGAGCCAGTCGACCGACGTGCGCTCGCGGTTAATCGTACCGATCCGATAATAGAGCGAGCCGTTGGAGCCGTCGTGCACCTCCACAAAGGTGTTGGAGTTCAAGAAAGCAACAGAAGGCGAATCGCCCTTGTTATCGTACTTCTTTCCGCCGTCGCCGGTTGTCCACGTGATCCCGGTGCGATCTGGGTTCAGGCGACCGATACGATAGTAGAGCGAATCATTTCCAGCGCCATGGTGCACCTCCAGAATCGTCCCATCCGGTGCGACCGCTAACGACGGACGTACTCCACCGTCATACCTCACTCCTTTTTCGCCAGTGGACCAGTGGATGCGATTGGTGACAGCATCGATGACGCCGATCCGCAGGTAGAGAGAGTCATCAGAATCGTCATGGATCTCCAGGAACGTCTTGCTGTCGAGAAAGGCCACGCAGGGCGAATCACCCTCGTCATACTTGTTAACCCGACGGAAGTAGGCGTACGCGACAGACTCGTGTGGCTCGTACCATCTGGCTTCACCGCTGTGCCGCGCATAATAGACGTTCTTAACGTTCTGGCGCGCGCTGTCGACGCGGACGGTCACATGCTCCCAGTCGGAATCATGGGTGCCTTTACTCCCCACCTTCGCAATGTCGCCATTATACGGGTAGAAGAACCAGTACTGAATGTCGACGTCGCTCGAAGTCGGCGCTTGCCGGATATGCACATAGCAGGGCGCTACCACACTGTCATACTCTAGCGGCATGCCACGCCGGATGATGTCACCATCTTTGCTCGGAATGCGCAGATACCAATTGAACTGGTCGAAGTCGAAGGCCGGTGTGCCGTTTGAGTTCTGCTGGTCAGACTGCTTCACTAGCGCTTCGGGCGTGACTTCGCCTCTTCCGAGAATAACGGTGCTGTCATTTTGGTAGCAGAGGGTGACCCGACTCAGATACCATTCAACGCTCGAAGGGTTCCATTTCTCGTCGGGATGAAGCGCCAACATAGGCGCGAACTTGCGCGCCAACGCTTGTGCCTCGGTAGTAGACAAGCTCAGGCCGCGGTTGCAGTTCAGAATCGTCTTGATGTCGCTCATTCTTGGTTCTCCTGTGGTGGAAATGTCGTCGGTTGTAGAACAACTTATGAAGCTTAGCCGGCATCACAACGGAGCAATACCGGAACGACCACGTACACGTTGCATTTTGCCTCTACTGCTCAGTCGCGATCCGGGAAGACGCCTTGCAAACAGATGATATGGTTCAGGGCCAACATGGACGGCAGCCACACATCGCCGCCTGAGCTGACGCCCACACTGGCGTGACGTGCAATCGAGAAATCGCCCTCGCACCCACGATGGACGGGGATGCAGTTACGCAAATCCGGCAGGCCAAAGGTGGTGATGCCGTCCCCTCCGTAGTGATTGCCAAGCAGGGCAAAGAGGACGGGATTGCTCTCAAGCGCGAGCAGTTGACCGTCGCACAGCGCCCATCCCCTTGGCGCAAAATCCCCAGCAAACAGCCGAATTTCGCCCGCATATGCTTCGACAAGAGCCATAGGCAATTCTCCTTTCCATCATCGATGTTGCTGTCGTCAAGGCCTATCTTTCTGGACAACTGGCGCTAGCATAAGGGCAGGGCGTTGTCCGGCTGTGTCATCGAGCGTGATTTGCGTGTATCATTTGGCGCGATATGAAACCGTCACGTCCGGTTTCGGCAATTTTGGCATTTACAGAACCGGGTTCGAACGGTATACTCGGCCATGTTTCCTTCCGCACTCATTAAGTAGGCGACAAACAGGGCCACCCGGTGACGAACTGATGAGCAGACTGACTGTCTCTCTGTTTGGCCACATCCGCATCAACATTGACGCCCATCCGGTCGATCTGAAGGCGCGTAAGGCGCTTGCGCTTCTTGCATGGTTGGTGGTCAACCCGCGCCCCCACGAGCGGGAACGACTAGCAGCCATGCTCTGGCCGGAAGTGAACGCCACTCGCGCTCGTGCAAATCTGCGTCGCGTTCTGTGGCTCATGAATCAGAGCATGGTCGGGCATTGGGTTGACGCCACACCGGAAACGGTCACATTTGTCCGCGACGAGGCCGAGATCGATGTCGTGAGCTTTGACGCGATCACTGGGAAAATGAACCCAAAGTTGGGTCAACTGGCTGCGGCCGTTGAGCTCTATACCGGCGATTTCTTGGACAATCTTGTCCTTTACGATTGCGAAGAGTGGAGTGCATGGGCACGCGACCGTCGCGAAGATTACCGACGGCTGGCCCTTGCTGCACTGCGTCGCCTGACCCAGGCATATCTCGACCAGGGCGATGCGGCGGCGGCTGAACGCCACGCCCGCCGCCAAATAGAAATCGACCATTTGGATGAACCAGCCTATCAACAACTCTTTCTGGCGCTGGCGTGTAGTGGCAAACGCACAACGGCTCTCGGCGAATATGAGGCGCTTCGACGCTTGCTGGAGAACGAACTGTCCGCATCGCCGAGCCAGGCCACTGAAGAACTCGTTGCCCAAATTCGGACCGGTGTGCTGGATGGCGTTCCAGCCATAGCGGAGTCAGACGCCGACGATTCTGAAATGAGTGACGCGGCTGTAGACGCCGAGATCGAGCCGACCGGGGTATCGATTGCTATGGAAATGGCGCCGACGACAGCAAATCCATACCGGGGCCTGTTTGCCTTCAGGGAAGAAGATGCTGCAAATTTCTTTGGTCGCGAAGAATTCATCGATGAATTGATCACCGCCGCCTATCAGCGCTCCCTGGTCGCCGTTGTCGGACCGTCCGGGAGCGGCAAGTCGTCTGTCATTCACGCCGGACTGATTCCGGCATTGCGGCACGAACACGACTGGATCATTGCCGCTTTCCGCCCCGGACGCCGCCCGTATCATGCCCTGGCCGGTGCCCTGATGCCCCAGCTTGAAGCGCATCAGAGTGAAACCGATCGACTGCTGGCCGTCGGCCGTCTCGCCGATGGCTTCGAGCAGGATCGGCTGCCCTTGATGGAGGTGGTTGACCGAATTCGTGAACGGCAAATTGTCGTTCCGCCGCAAGCTTCTCCGGCCCATTTTCTGCTGGTTATCGACCAGTTTGAAGAGCTCTACACCCTGCGCGCTGAATCGGCCTTTCGCGAACGATTTCTTGATACGCTTCTGACGGCCGTTTTCGACCAGCAGCATCGCCCGTCTCCCGGTTTCACGCTGGTCTTTGCACTCCGTGCAGATTTTCTCGGTCAGATGCTCGCGTACCGGCCTCTGGCCGATGCGTTGACCGACGGCGATGCCAAACTCGGTCCCATGCGGCGGGCCGAGATGACCCGAGCGATTGTCAACCCCGCCCATCTACGTGGGGTTGCGTTTGAGCCGGGTCTGGTAGCCCGTATCTTGGACGATGTACGCGACGAGCCAGGCGGCCTGCCCCTGCTCCAATTTGCCCTTGACATGCTATGGATGGAGCAGGAGGACAACCAACTTAGCCACCGAGCCTATGAAAGGATTGGCAAGGTGCACGGGGCGCTGGCGCGCCAGGCGGAGAATGTCTATGCTGAGTTGGCGAGAGCGGAACAGCCATTGGCACACCGGATTTTCGTGCAGGTTGTTCGTCCGGGCTTGAATTCCGAAGATACGCGCCGGCTTGCCACCCGTAGCGAGATCGGCGATGAGGCTTGGCCGCTGGTTCAGATCCTGGCCGACAGCCGCCTACTGGTCACCAATCGGGATGAGTCCGGACAGGAGACGGTCGAGGTTGTCCATGAGGTCCTCATACGCGGCTGGCAGCGCCTCCAGGATTGGTTGCAGGCCGATCGAGCGTTCCGACTCTGGCAGGAGCGTCTGCGCGGGGCGCTGGCTCAGTGGGATGTAACCCAACACGATGACGGTGCCCTGCTGCGCGGGCGTCCACTATCTGAGGCTGAGGGCTGGTTGGTCGATCGTGAAGCCGATCTAGGAGTAGCTGAAGTCGAATTTATTCAGACAAGTATTGACTTCAAGGACGAACGCCGGGCCGAAGCGGCGAGGATCCAGGCAGAACAGCAGCAGCGGGAGTTGACTGCCGCCCGGTCTTTGGCGACGGAGACCGAGGCGCGGCGTGTGGCCGAAGTTCAACACGCCGCCGAGGCGGAAGCCAGAGCGAGCGAACAGGCGGCCGCGGCAACCCGGCTTCGGCGCCGCGCACGGTGGCTTGCTTTCGCAAGTTTGGTGGCAATCGGATTCGCTGTGGCTGCAGCGCTCTTCGCTGTACAGGCCAACCGCAGTGCAAACCAGGCGGCACATAAAACGCAACTTGCGCTGGTCAGGCAGCTGGGAACTGAAGTTGCTGATGCGGAGTCTGCCGGCAATTTCGACCAGGCGCTCCTGTTGGCGACAGAGGCAGCCAGGCGCGCCGATCTCCTTTCCGAGGCCGGAGTCGAGGCGTTGGCGATATTGCATCGCCTTCTGAACACGCCCCGTCCGGTCGTTCGCCCCCTCGGCGAACGCATAGATGAACCGGTCACCACGGGGGTCTGGAGCGGCGACGGCAGTCGCGTTGTCACAACCGACATGAATGGCGTTGTCCGGATCTGGGATTCGGCAACTGGCGAGGAAGTCGTACGGCTGACCGGTCACCAGGCATCGATTCGCCCGCTGGGATGGCCCGAATGGGACGAGGAGGAACGCAGGCTGCTGACGAGTAGTGACGACGGTACGGCCATGATCTGGGATATTGCACCTGCCGCCTCTCCTGGCTCTACAGACAGGCAGTTGCCCTATGCCGAACAGAAAGCGGCGCGGCTCACGCTGAGTGGTCATGCCGGTCCAATCACGCAGGCGCGCTGGAGCCCCGATTCTGCGCGGGTTGCAACCGTCGGCCCCGATCGCACCATGCGAGTCTGGGACGCGACAACAGGCGTGGAGATCGTGCAGGCCCGGGACGGTGACGAGCCGCACGGACCACCAGTGGCCTGGAGTTTGGACGGCACGCAAATCCTAACGCCCGGTGTTGACGGCATCGCGCGCGTATGGGATGCGGAGTCAGGAGAGGTGATTCTGACCCTCCAAGGTCATGAGGGGCCTGTGGCCGATGCCAAATGGAGCCACGCTGGCGACCGGATCGCGACGTCCGGGCTTGACGGCACGGCCCGCATCTGGGATTCACAGAGCGGGGAGCCGTTACTCACGCTCGTCGGACACGCGGAGCCGGTGCGTCATTTGCTCTGGAGAGCAGACGATACCGAGCTGCTGACGTCAAGCCTGGACGGCACGGCCCGTGTCTGGGATGCGAATACGGGTCGACAAAGACACATCCTGACTGGCCATGAAGGTCCGTTGGGGCTGGCCGAATGGAGCCCGGATGAAACCTTGATTGTCACAAGCGGAGCGGACGGAACGGCGCGCGTCTGGAACGCCAGACCCGGAGGTAGTCAGGCTGAGCAACTGGTGGTGTTCGGTCATGGGGACGCGGTCTCAAACGCACGATGGTCGCCCGACGGTACCGAACTGTTGACGGTGAGCCAAGACGGTCTGGCGCGACTCTGGCTGTGGAATGAATGGGAGATCACGCCCGAACTACCGGCGTACTATGAACCACTGATGAAAATCAGCGGCGCGGTGTGGGATGCCGGCAAGACCAATCTGTACTTTGCCCGCGCGACGCCTCCGTTTCAACTCTATCATTGGGAACATGAAACGGGAGCGACGCGGATTCTTCATACTCATTTCGATCCGATCCGCCATCTTGACCTGAACGAGGAGGGTACCCGATTGCTGGTGGCCGGCAGCGACGGCACTGTGCACCTAGTGGATACCGTCGACGGCGCCGAATTCATGCACTTCACCGGGCACGATCAAGAAGTTCACCAGGCACGGTGGGACCCGACTGGACAAAAAATTCTGACCGCGGGCTCGGACGGCACTGTACGCATCTGGGACGCCGATAGCGGTACCGAACTTCGTCGCTTTGCAGGCCATGGTACGGCTGTACGCTGGGCTATCTGGAACGATGACGGCAGTCAGGTTCTGAGCGCCGATGACGGCGGGCAGGCAATGATTTGGAATGCCGGTACGGGAGATCGACTTCTGACATTGGACGGTCACACGGGTGCCATTCGAAAGGCGTTCTGGAACCAGGATGAAACGGCCGTCTTGACGACGAGCGCAGATGGAACGGCCCGCATTTGGGATGTCTCGCGGCCGAACGTTGCTCTGGGGCACACAGCCGCCGCTGTCGTTCTACAGCATGCAGATGAGGTGATGCATGCGGACTGGAGTCAGCGCGAAGACCGCATACTGACCGCGAGCGCGGATGGTCGAGCCTTTATCTGGAGCGCTGAGAATCACGGACCAGATGGAACACCAATCACCGTGCTTGGCGACCCTGGCATCGGCCTGCAAGATGTCGCGTGGAGCGCAGATGAGACGCTGGTTGCCACCGTTGATGAAAACAGCGGAATTCGGGTGTGGGATATCGCCACTGGTGAACTCAGGCAGGAAATCGGTCATCTTGTTGCCGCGCCGGGTGAGGGCGTTCAGGGTCAAGCGCAGGGAAATATAAGGCAGATCGAGTGGAGCGAAGACGGGAGTCGCCTATTCGTCATCTCCGGTGGCGTCTTCCAATACCATACGCAATTGGGTGCACTAATTGACGAAGCGTGCCGACGTCTCCCCCGCAACCTGACCCTTCCCGAATGGCAGAAGACTTTCAGCGATGAACCCTATCGGATGACATGCGACAATCTTCCCATGCCGCCCGATCCAGCCGATCTTCCGCCTCCTCCAGTTTCCCGTCCTGGCTCATGACGTAGTGGGCAGGAGAGATACTGGACGATTATGAAGCCTTCGATGGGGCTGTGTTGCAAAAAGTTTTTGCGACAGTCTGAAGGCCGCGATGATTCAAGGCGATTGCGTCCGGATTACAAGGTCAAACCGAACAGTTCCGTGATGAACTGATTCTGTGCCCTGATGTTGTCTTTGTCCACCCCTTCAATTTGCCCCTTCCGTATCATGTGCATCGTCTCGTAGCTTTGAATCGTCCGCCACGCCGTTGGATATGATCCGAATCCAAGCCCTGGCCGAATGAGGCGTTTCATGAATCGGTGATCTTGTTCCACCATATTGTTCATGTAGCGACTTGGCCTGCACTTGCAGTGGTCAGGCAGCAGCTCTTCTCGCTTCAAGATCGTCGGACAGCACCGATGTAGGCAGGATTCTTATCCACGTTGATCACACGAGGCGCTGTGATGTTCGATCTTCCCAACATTTTGCGAAAGAAGCGCTTGGCTGCTCGAGTACTACGGGTCTCGTTCAAGAGGAAATCGAGGGTCTGGCCGGTAGAGTCTACTGCCCGATAGAGGCGCATCCATTTGCCACGAACCTTGACGTAGGTCTCATCAACACGCCACGAATCATTGGTTTGTTGGAGGTAGGGGCGGCAGCGTTCATCCAGTTTCGGAGCATACCGTTGGACCCAGCGAAAGATCGCCGAATGGTCGACTGATAGACCGCGTTCGGTCATCATTTCTTCGAGATCGCGATAGCTCAGCGTGTAGCGTAGATACCAGCGAACGCACGTCAAAATAATCTCAGACTCGTAGTGTCGCCATTTGAAGAGATCTGTCATATCGCTGCCTCATTCGCTGCTGTTCATCGATGCGTGAGGCAAACATTACGTTACGCGGACATTTTTTGCAACAGATCCCATGGCCGCAGCGTAACACTGCGGCTCGCTTTGGTCAACAAGATTGAGGCAGTTAGGGGTGGGCGATTGTCGCATTGCCAACATACAGAATCCGCTCACTTTACTATGCTTGACAAACACTGATTGTGGAATATTTCTCAAATGAGGGATTGCAATGATGGAAGAAGTGTTGGAGCAACCGACCATACGCCCGGGTGGTTTGGTCGACATCGAAATGACCGCCCGCGCCGTGCAGCCGCCGCTTATCCGGTTGGAGAAGCTGTCCAAGTCTTACGAAGAGGCGGGCCAGGCGCGTATGGTGCTCAACGAGCTGAATCGTGAATTTGCGGCGGGCGAATTTGTCTGCCTGCTGGGCAAGTCAGGCAGCGGCAAAAGCACGCTTCTTAACCTCATCTCCGGGATTGATGCACCGACGAGCGGTGATG
Source organism: uncultured Chloroflexia bacterium (assembly GCA_963749845.1). Lineage (GTDB taxonomy): Bacteria > Chloroflexota > Anaerolineae > Caldilineales > Caldilineaceae > JAGRCP01. The sequence continues at coordinate 1,774,927 of CAVVOJ010000001.1, forward strand.
TCTTCATTCGTGCTGAGACGAGCGCAGATGAAGGCGAGGTCGCGATTGCGCGCTTGAACGATCATGAACGGACCCTCTTTCGGCGGCAACACATCGGCATTATCTTTCAGTTCTTCAATCTGATTCCGACCCTCACGGTGGTGGAAAATGTGACGCTGCCGTTGGAACTTGCCGGACGCCGGCAGGGCGCACGTGATCAAGCAGTTTCCCTGCTGGATCGGGTTGGCCTCGGTGATCGGCTCGATACCTATCCAGACAAGTTGAGCGGTGGTGAGCAGCAGCGCGTAGCGATTTCGCGGGCCCTTGCCCACGATCCCTTGTTGATCCTGGCCGACGAACCGACGGGCAACCTCGATGAGGAGACGGGCGAAACGGTGCTTGACCTACTCCTCGAATTGACGCGCGATGCCGGTAAAACGCTCTTTATGGCCACGCATGCGCCCGAGGTGGCGCGGTTGGCTGACCGCGTGCTCCATCTGGAACACGGCAAGCTGGTCAGTGATCGGGTCTGGCGCGCAGAGCATGCGGACTTGAATTAATTACGGATTTGGGATTGGGGAGTTGAGATTGCTCGTGTGACGAGCGGAGCGTGAGTGGCGGTCATGGGTAACTCTTTTTCTTTGCGGACAACGTTTCGGCTGGCGTGGCGTCATGTCAGGCGACGGCCCTTGCAGAGCCTCTTTTTTGTGGTGGGCGTAGCCATTGGCGTGGCGATGATCATCGCCATCGACCTGGCTAATGGCGCTGCGGCTCGGGCCTTTGACCTGGGAACTGAGACGGTTACGGGCCGGGCGACCCATCAGATTACCGGCGGTCCGTCGGGGCTGGATGAGGCGCTCTATGCCTCGATCCGCCGTGACGCCGGCTATCGGCTGAGTGCGCCGGTCGTTGAGAGTTACGTGTTGGCCGAAGAGTTGGATGCGCAACCCATGCAGTTGCTGGGCATCGATCCCTTTGCCGAAGCGCCCTTCCGCAGCTATTTGGGCGCGGGCGGCGCGGGGAGTGGTACAGCCGATTACCTGGCGACCATGCTCATACGCCCCAACTCGATACTGCTCAGCAACGTGGTTGCCGAACGCTACGGGCTGGCGCTCGGTGACCTGATCTCCGTACGCGTCGGCGCCGGTGCAGAGATGGTCGAAATTGTGGGGCTTCTGGAGCCGTCAGATGAGTTGAGCCGCCGGGCCCTGGACGGCCTGATGATTACCGACATTGCCACAGCTCAGGAACTCCTTGGGCGTGTGGGCAAGTTGGATCGCATTGACCTGATCGTGGCCGACAATGCGGCCGGTGAGACAGCGCTGGCCGGCATCGCCGAGCTGTTGCCGCCTGGCGCCCGCGTTGATGAGGCCGCAGCACGCGCCGGTACCGTCAACGAAATGACTGAAGCGTTTCGTCTCAACCTGACTGCCTTGAGCCTGCTGGCATTGGTCGTAGGCGTCTTTCTGATCTACAACACCGTCACCTTTAGCGTCATCCAGCGTCGTCCCGTGCTGGGCAGCCTGCGTGCCCTGGGCATGACCCGCCGCGAGATCTTCATGATCATCCTGCTGGAGGCCGGTGTCCTCGGCTTAATCGGCGCGCTGTTGGGCATCGTCTTGGGCGTTGTGTTGGGGCGGGGCGCGGTGCAGCTGGTGACGCAGACGGTCAATGATCTCTTCTTTGTGGTCGCCGTGCGCGAGGTGCAGATCCCGGCGTGGACGCTGGTCAAGGGCGGCGTCATCGGCCTGCTGGCGGCTTTGATTGGCGCAGCAGCCCCGGCATTCGAAGCGACAAGCGTGGCCCCCGCCGGCGCGCTCGAAACGCAGCAACGTGGAAGAGCGGACGCGCCGCCTTCTGCCCTGGATCACAGCGCTGGCGGTGGGCATGTTGGTACTGGGCGCGGCGCTCTTGATCCCGGAATGGCATCTCGTCGTCACCTTCGGCGGTCTTTTTGCTGTCGTGATCGGCTGTGCGCTGCTGACGCCGGTCATTACGCTGGGGCTCATGACCGGCTTACAGCGGCTGCTTGGCGCGCGGCGCCGGCGTCATCGAACGCATGGCGCCCCGTGGAATCACCCGTGCCCTGAGCCGCACGTCGGTGGCCATGGCCGCGCTCATGGTAGCCGTAAGCGTCATTATCGGCGTGGGCATCATGATCAGCAGCTTCCGCAACACGGTGGAAATCTGGTTGGATGATGTACTTCAGGCCGATATCTATATTTCGCCGGCCGAGCTTGTGTCGAATCAGCAGCTTTCCAGCCTGACGCCGGAACTGGCGGCCCAACTTGACGCCCATCCTGACATCGTGCAGAGTGCAACGGTGCGGAGTATCGACGGCACTGCGTTGCTTGATGGGGAAGAGGGCGCGCCGACCCCCATTCTGGTCAATGCCTTCAGTGATGATATTGTCGGCGCCGACCGTCGCTACAAAGAGAGCATCGGCGACTGGCAGGCCGCATGGGGGGCGCTTGAAGCGGGGGGAATTTTTATCAACGAGCCCATGGCAAATCGGCTTGATCTCGGGGTCGGGGATGCGTTGCTAATCCAAACCGATACGGGACTGGAGAGCTTCCCGATCGTCGGCGTGGCGGTTGATTTCGATGTAAACAACGTCATCTCGATCTATGACCCCGTCTACCGCGCGTTCTGGGATGATGACTTGATCTCAGCGGTGGGGGTCTTTGTTGCTGACGGCGTCGACGTAGACGCTACAGTCAGCCAGTTGCGGGCTGAGTTTGCCGGCGAAGCTGAGCTGCTCATTCGCTCCAACCGCGGCACGCGGCGAGAGCGCGCTGGTCGTCTTTGACCGCACTTTCGCCATCACCGTGGCGCTTCAATTACTAGCAACAATCGTGGCTTTTATCGGCATCCTCAGCACCCTGATGAGCCTGCAACTGGAGCGCCGCCGCGAGATCGGCGTTCTGCGTGCCAACGGCATGACGCGCGGTCAGCTATGGCGTCTCTCGCTGGAAGAAACCGGCTTGATCGGCGCAAGTGCGGGTCTCATCGCCATGCCTGTGGGTTTGATCCTCGCTATTGTGCTGATCTACATCATTAACTTGCGTTCTTTCGGCTGGACCCTGCAGATGCAGTTGGAGGCGGGCGAGTTCCTGCAGGCCTTCCTCGTGGCTCTGGTGGCGGCGCTCCTGGCGGGGCTCTACCCGGCCTGGCGCATGGGCATGACCCAACCCGCCGATGCTGTTCGCGGCAGAGTAGCGTGCCGGGTCAGCTGTTCGTGATTGGGCAAGAGTTCGACGGCCACGACGGCCCGTAAGGGCGCCGCGTTATTGCATCAACATCTGTTCCAGCGTCTCCGCCACCTGCATGTTTTGGGGGTTGTCGGCTCGGCTGAGGCGGATCTGACCGATGACGCGGCGTAGCAAACCGGGGTTTACCTGGGCCAGACTATTGGTCATTTCATAGAAGAGGCCGCAAAGGTCCTGGTTTTCGTGGGTGGCGGCCTGTACCGCAATCTCGGCCGGGGTGGCGGTGCTGCCGCTGGGATTGCCCATGCTCAAGCCCAGCTCGCGCCAGGCATTGATCCAGTAGTAGGAGAGCATGGGGTTGATCAGCCCGCGCATACGGCTCCAGAGTGCGTCGTCTTCCTGGACGAGTTTAAAGAATGCCAAATAGTAGGGCCGCGAGCGGGCATAATCGCGATGGATTTGCGAGAGCTCACCGGCGCGGACGGATGCGTAGGAAGCCAGGTACCAGCTGAGATCTTCCAGTGTGGCGCCGGCGCGATTCTCTTCAACTGCTTCCCATTGCAGTTTGCACGCGCACAGGTAGGAGCGAGCCGAGGCCGCGAAATCTTGAGAACGCTGCAGCATGGCTGTCTTGGCCAGTGAACGCGCCTTTTCCAGCGTGTGGGGCAAGTTGTCGGGCAACTGCATCTGCTTGATGTCGGCGATGACCGGCGCGAAGACAGCCTCTTCGCGGAAGGGGATCGTGTTGTAGCCTGGCAAGACGAACCCCTCCCCATCGTGGACGATCAGCCCACGTGCGACCAAATCGTCCAGCAACTCCTGGATATACTCCACTTGCTCGCCGTCGTTGAGCAAAATGGCCCCCAATTCGGTTGCGTCGATGTTCAGGCCGGCGTTAATTACTGCATAAACGAAGCCCGATTCGGCCCGGCGCACAAATTCGGCTTCGCTCTGGATTTCCCCGTCGACCCAGACCGGCACGTGGACCGACGCTACCTTGTCTCCATAGTCAAACGCACGCTGGCGAAAGCCCATTTGCCAGATCTGACGCAAGGTCGTCTTAGAACGAATCAGCGTCTGCTGCTCGTAGCCAACGCAGAGTTCCTCCAATAGTTCGTCGGTCGTCCGTTCCCCAGGGCGTGCGCTCAGCTCGCGATAGATGTCGCGCAATACATCGCGTCGGGTCGCGAAATCGACTGAGGTCATCTTGAGCCGGTTGAAAATTTGCTTGTACTGCACGCGCAGCGAAGGTTTCGGCGTCATCGCGTCTGCTGCGAGGGTAACCATGCGGTTGTCGCCTTCGAGCTCGCGCGTGCCGTTGCTTCCCGGTAGCGGCCACGGTTCCAGGTCAGGATGCGAGGTGATGGCATAGTCCGGCGGCGCGGCGACGAGCTGGCGATCCATGACAAAGAGCGCCACAGTGTCGCTATTGCTCTCGAGCCATTCCTGGAATTGGGGGAAGGTGAGACTGGCCTCGTCAAATGCAGGGTCGAGCAGCATGAGCGTCTGGAGCAGCATTGGGACGGCTACCGGCAGATCGCCCTGCTGCTCGTGGATGCGCAAGGCATTGCCCAGCAAACGCAGGGCCGTCGCCGACTCCATCGCGGGCGCGGCGTGGAGCGCATTCTGCCCATCCAGAATCTCTTCCAGGTAGAAGAACTCTTCGCAGGCTTTGATCAGCAGGGGATGCGTCACATCGCGTGGGCCGATGCCAATGGTATGCCGGCCATGCTCACGCAGTCGGTTGACCAGCGGGCCAAAATCGCTGTCGCCGGAAACGATCACAAAGGTTGTGAGCTGCTCACGCGTGAGGGCCAGTTCAAACGCATCGAGGGCCAGACGGATGTCAGCCCGATTCTTGCCGGCGCGAATGCTGTAGATCTGGACCAGGTCGACTGAGTTGTTCATCAACTCTTCCCGATAACGGGAAAAGCGGCTCCAGTCGCCATAGACCTTCTTGATGACCACCTGTCCCCGGTTGCCCAGGAAGTTCAGCAGGGGCGTGAGCTCCAAATCGAGGAATTCTTGCTCGGCCCAAAGGGCCACATTTTCGAAGTCGATGAAAACGGCAATCTGGTTACTCATATGAGTCTCCTTTTTGGTTTTTTGCGGACCATAAGACCCGTTGGGATATTTGCTTCAGTGTACCACAGTTGCGGGCAAGGCGTGAGGTGTGAACGCAGAATAAAGGCCGCAACATGCGGGCATTTCTTTTCAGATTCTACAGCTTCCTGCGCTCATATTTTTCGCTTTATTCACTCAATAATTCAAACACTTTGCTAATGCAAGCACAACGTCAAGCTAATATTTTGAGGGTATACTGTTTCCAGTGTACGAATTGAAACGCCGCGCGCACGCTGGGCAAAAGAATTTTGCAAAACAGTCTGTGCACGCCACAGCTAGAGCATTCAACCGGAATTCCCACTAGGAGGAAGATTTAGAACATGGCTAAGATTATTGGTATTGACCTGGGCACCACCAACAGCGTCGTTTCTGTGATGGAAGGTGGCGATCCCACGGTGATTGCGAATGCCGAAGGCAACCGCACGACGCCGTCGGTGGTTGCGTTCGATAAGAACGGTCAGCGTCTCGTCGGCGTGACCGCCAAGCGCCAGGCCGTCGTCAACCCCGAGAACACGGTCTATTCGGCCAAGCGCCTCATGGGTCGCCGCTTCGACGATCCGGAGACGGAGCGCACCAAGCAGATGGTCTCTTATCACATTGTCGAGGGACCGAATCAGGATGCGCGTATTGAAGTGCCGATCAAAAACAAGGTCTATACGCCCCAGGAAATCAGCGCGATGGTGCTGGGCAAGCTCAAGCGCGATGCTGAGTCCTATTTGGGCGAAGAAGTGACCCAAGCCGTTATCACCGTGCCGGCCTACTTCAACGACAGTCAGCGTCAAGCGACAAAAGACGCCGGTCAGATTGCCGGCCTTGAAGTCCTGCGCATCATCAACGAGCCGACCGCCGCTGCGGTTGCGTACGGGCTGGACAAAGAGGAAGATGAGACCATCCTGGTCTTCGATCTCGGCGGTGGCACCTTTGACGTTTCCGTTCTCGAAGTGGGCGACGGCGTTGTCGAGGTCAAGTCGACCAATGGCGACACCCAGCTGGGTGGCGATGACTGGGACGAGCGCATCGTCGACTGGATGATCGACGAATTTAAGAAGGAGCAGGGCATCGATCTGAGCCAGGATCGCCAGGCCGTTCAGCGCCTGCGCGAAGCGGCCGAGAAAGCCAAGATTGAGCTTTCTTCTGTGCCGCAGACGGAGATTAACCTGCCCTTTGTGACGGCCGACAGCAGTGGGCCCAAGCATCTGCAAATGACGCTGACCCGCAGCAAGTTCGAGCAGTTGACGGCCGATCTGGTCGAACGCTGCAAGGGACCGTTCCAGAACGCGCTCAAGGATGCCGGCATTACGGCCAGCGACTTGGATGAGGTGGTGCTGGTTGGTGGTTCGACCCGCATGCCCATGATCCAGGATCTGGTGCGCGATCTGACCAAGAAGGAGCCCCACAAGGGCGTGAATCCTGACGAAGTCGTGGCCATCGGCGCCTCGGTGCAGGCCGGCGTGTTGGGCGGCGAGGTCAGCGACCTCCTGCTGCTCGACGTGACGCCCTTGAGCCTGGGCCTGGAGACGCTGGGCGGTGTGATGACGGTGCTCATCCCCCGCAACACCACGATTCCGACCAAGAAGACGGAGGTCTTCAGCACGGCGGCCGACAACCAGACGGCGGTGGATATCCACATTCTGCAGGGCGAGCGGCCCATGGCCAATCAGAACAAGACGCTGGGTAACTTCCGCTTGGACGGCATCCCGTCTGCGCCCCGCGGCGTGCCGCAGATTGAGGTGACCTTCGATATCGACGCCAACGGCATCCTCAACGTCAATGCCAAAGACAAGGCGACGGGCAAGGAGCAGAGCGTCAAGATCACGGCATCGACGAACCTGGCCAGTGACGAGGTCGATCGCCTGGTGCGCGAGGCCAAGGAGCATGAGTCCGAGGATAGCAAGGCCCGTGAACTGGTGGAGGTTCGCAACAGTGCCGATCAGCTGATCTACGGAACCGAGAGCGCCCTGACCGAATTGGGCGACAAGGTACCGGCAACGGATCGGGGCCAGATTGAGCAACTGGTTGAGGATCTGCGCCAGGCCAAGGAAGGCAGCGACGTCGGCCGCATCAAGCAGTTGATGGAGCAGCTCCAGCAGGCCAGCCATGCCTTGACGCAGCAGATCTACCAGCAGCAGGGTGATGGCGCTACTGGCCCGGACATGGGTGGCGCAGCCGATGCAGGCAGTGCACCGGGTGAGGGCGAGACCAACGGTGAAGATGATGTCGTCGAGGGCGAGTACCGCCAGGTATAGTCACTCAAATCTAGCTGCGTGGCAGCACAGCTTCTAAAGCCAAGTGCAGATTGCTACTGGTGATTGACCGGTGAATGAAAACGGGCGGGGCATATGCTTCGCCCGTTTTTTTCAGGCTATAGAACTGGCACGACTGCTACGTTTTTCATAGAGGGGAAAATAGAACTGCATGGCCAATTATTACGATCCGTACGACCCGCGCCGGCGTCAGCCGCCCGCTAGCCGCAGCGGCCAGCGCATGCCAACGCTGGAGGATTACCAGAAGCTTGCCAATGCGTACAGTGAGACCCAGAGCAAGCTGCAGGAATTGCAGGGAAATGCCCAGGCACTTCAGTCGCAGTATGAGAAGGCCGTGGCGCAACTTGAAGTTCAGGCTGCCCAACTGAGTCGGCTGGAGCAGGAGCTGGAAATCAAGACTGACGCCCTCCGCCAACAGGGCGAGGCGCTAAAGTCTACCGAGAGTGAGTTGGTTTTCGAGCGGGCTGCTCGCCAGCAACTCGAAGATGAAGAGAAGGCCGCTGAGGAAGCTTCATGGCAAGAGAAGTTTGCCCGATTGCAGGCCGATATGGAAAATATGCGTAAGCGGCTTGAAACCCGTAAGGATCAGGAAGTCATCGGCGAGCGCAATCGGATTCTGCTTGACATGCTGCCGCTGGCCGATCATCTGGATCTGGCCCTTCAGCATGCCGACACCATGGAAGATCAGGCGGCCAAAGATTTTGTGGCCAATATTGAAGCCACGCGGCACGCCTTTATGGAGACGCTCAAGCGCTACGGCGTGGAACGCCTGGCTGCCGAGGGCGAGCCTTTTGACCCAAATATGCACGAAGCCATGGGTCAGGTCGAGCATGCCGACATTCCGGCTGACCACGTGGCTCACGTGATCCAGGCAGGCTATCGCGATCGCGATCGCATTGTGCGCCCGGCTCGCGTATTAGTAAGCAATGGGAGCGGGGAGTAGGTGACGATGGAATACAGAGACTATTACGAAACGCTCGGCATCTCACGCAGTGCCGACGAAAAGGAAATCAAGAAGGCTTTTCGCAAGCTGGCTCAGCAGTACCACCCGGACCGCAATCCGGATGATGCCGAGTCCGAGGCCAGGTTCAAACAAGTGAACGAGGCCTACACCGTGCTTTCCGATCCCGAGAAGCGCAAGCAGTATGATCGTTTTGGCGCGCAGTGGGAGCAATATGCGCGGGCCGGCGATGCGGCCGGCGGCGCTGGTATGGGTGGCGGCTTTGGCGGCTTTGGCGGCGGCGGTGCGCAACAAGTTTCGCCCGAAGATCTGGAAGAGATTTTACGCCAGATGGGGTTGGGCGGCCGCGGCGGCGCACGCAGCAGCGGCGGTCGCAGCCGCGGCGGTAGCGGCTACTCCAGCTTTTTTGACACCCTCTTTGGCGGCGGCATGGGGGGAGGCAGTGGCATGGGCGGGGCACAGTACGATCCTTACGGCGGTTATGGCGGTGCGCAATACGGCTACGATCCGTATGCGACCCAGACCCAGCAGCCTCAGTCCACCGAAGTGCCGGTGACCGTGACGTTGGAGGAGGCCTACAACGGCACCCAGCGGCGGCTCGAGGACACGGACGGCAGCCGTTTTGAGGTCAACATCCCGCGCGGCGTCAAGACTGGCTCCAAGGTGCGCATGCGTGGCGTAGGCGGTGGGGACATCATTCTCCGCGTGACCGTAGAGCCCGATCGCCGCTTTGAGCGCGATGGCGATAACTTAACAGTCAATGTGCCCATTGATCTCTATACCGCGGTTTTGGGGGGCGAAGTACAGGTCCCCACCATGGACCGCCCCGTCGTGCTGACGATTCCGCCGGGCACCCAGGGGGGCAAGACCTTCCGCTTGCGCAAGCTGGGCATGCCCCAGCTCAAAAACCCCGATCAGCGGGGCGATCTCCTGGCCGAGGTTGAGATTACCGTGCCGACCGATCTCAGCGATCAGGAAAAAGAACTCTTTGCGGAACTGCGTGACCTACGCAGCTAGAAGCATGAACCGTTGGCTGAAACAGACGGCGTCCAGGATCTGCCCGGACGCCGTTTTTATTTCTGACTATCCATTTTCTTGCCATCTTTATGAAGCGGAGCATACCGAATGACGACATCCAATCGCAGCGACGAATTCACCCTCTACGATCTGAAAATCGTCGTCGAGAGCATCGAGGGCAACTGCACATGCAGCATGACCGAAGGCGACTGCTTCTTCCTCCGCGGAGGCAAGCTCTCCCTGCCTGATGGTCAAGACTTCTGCCTCTACGCCATGCAGACGGTCATTCCCCTGCTGCCGGCCAAGCAGCGCCTGAACCATCCGGCCGACTGGATGGAAACCGACTCCCGCGCCGTTTGCCCCGATCCGGCCTGCAAGCTCACCATGCGCATCGATCGCCTAGCCCAGCGTACCCTGCGCCACGACGACGTCAGCCCAATTCCATGGGAAGCCCATTGACCATTGACCATTGCCAATCGACAATGGTCAATGGTTAATGGCCTCTCCCAACATCCGCACTGCTGCCGTCGGGTCCGGGCCCAAGGGCGGGCCAAAGCTGAGGTGGGTGACGCCGGCGTCGACCAGGGACGCAAGGCGTGCGATGACGTCGGCCGGCGTGCCCACCACACCGATGCGCAGCATGCGCTCGTCGACGAGGTCGATGGCCTTGTCCACATCGCGCTCGACCATGATCGCCTGCTCGATGGGCCGAAAGTCAGCCTGGGTGAGGCCGAGCTGATCGAGGATGAGCGGGCTGAGGGCATGGCCATAGTAGGCGATCTTCTGGGCCAGTTCGCGACGCGCAGCCTCAGAATCCGCCGCCACGGAAACCCAGATACAGGCGGCAATGTCTAGCGTCCCCAGCGCCGGATCGCGGCGGGCCTCTCCTGCCGCAATGAGCGGCCGAACGGTAAAATAGTGCTCCGGCGGGAAGAGGAGGGGCAGCACGCCGTCGGCCAGTTCGCCGGCCAAGGCCAGCATCTTGGGGCCCATCGCGCCCACGTAGATGGGGGTGACACGCGGCGGCGTGAAGCGCAGGTAGGCCTCCTCTGTCCACTGGAGAACGCGGCCGTCTAGCGCCACGCGCTCACCCCGCAGGAGGCCACGGATGGCCGTAATGCTTTCGCGCATTGCCGCTAGCGGGCTCGCCTGCTCAATCCCCACCCACTTGAAGAATTCGCCTGCACCGGCCGCCAGTCCGAGGTTGAAGCGATTGCCGCTCAGCTCGTCCATGGTCGCCGCAAGCATGGCCAGCTCGGCCGGGTGGACCGTGTACGGGTTCATGATGCCGCTGCCGATCTCGATGCGTGTGGTTGCCTGGGCCATGGCCGTCAGAATGACGGGCGCGCTGCGCAGGAAGAGATCATTGGAGACCCAGATCTGGTCAAAGTTGGCCGCTTCGGCCGCCTGGGCCAGCGCCACATAATCGGCCAGCGGTAGATCGTTGTTGAGGCGGAGGCTGAATTTCATGGAGACATGTCCGATCTGTTGAAGTTGGCCTGGCGATTGTATCTCACAATTGGCGACGCCAGCAATGAGGCGCGTACTTGACGAAAGAGATTTTAAGAATTGTCGTTGTGCGGTCCTTTCTCGGCAGTGAGAATGGGAGCGACTGGTTCCGGTTTGGCCGCCATATCGCCGTGAGTGTCGCTGGCGATCACGTCTACTTTGCCGACCGTCCGGTTCCCGATGGCGAGGGTCCCGTATCCGAAGAGCGAGTGCTATGACGGATCGATACGACTCAATTCGAGGTGTCGGATCTCTTTCTGCCGATGGCAGGGCGTTGAGGTGAGGCCGCCGTGTTGCGGCGCGTCGAGCGACGACAACACGACGTGCCGAGCAAGCAATCACGGCAGATGTAACCGCCACAGACCTCGCCACTTGTGGGACGCGCTGAACCGTCGGCTGCGGCCCTCGGCGTGCTGGCTTCGATCGCCGACGCAGAGCAGGCCAGTTCATCAGCCCGGATACGCTCGTGCCGGATTCTGGGAATGTGTTGCCGTACAATCGGTATCTGTACGCGTATGGGAATCCGCTGAGGAGCGCGGTTTAGCTGATGGCTGGCGGATTTCGCCCGATGACCGGTTGGAGAATGTGGCCCGGGGCTGAGGGCTACGGGAACGGAGGATCCCTATTTCTAGACGTTATCTAGCGCCTGCACCCACCACGGCCTCTGCTTCCACTTCGACCAGATACTCCTCGCCGATCAGTCGCGCCTCGACCAGCGTGTTGGCCGGACGGATGTGACCAAAGCGTTCGCCATGCACGCGCGCAACAGGCTCCCAATTGTCTGCAACACTGATATAGATGCGTGTGCGTACGACATCCTCCAGCCGGCCGCCAAGCTGCTCGATGGCGTGCTGGATCTTGTCGACCACAAAGTTCATCTGTGCGGCTGGATCATTGCCGCCCACCAGCCCATCCGGCCCGGTGGCGGTCGTGCCCGCAACCAGGATGCGGTCGCCCACGCGCACCGCCCGGCTGTAGCCGGCCATCTCTTCCCAAACAGTGCCGCTGGAAAAGGTTTGTTTGGTCATCTAGCGCTCCCGAAAAATAATCGATAATGATGAATAGAAATCGGAAAATTGTGAATGTCTCGAACCCCCGACCATGGATAATTCAACATTGTCTATTCATCATTATCGATTGACCTGTGACCTCCGCCTACTCAATCACCTGCAACGCCTGATACCCGGTCGTCAGCGGTTCGCCGCCGTCCTGACGCACGACCACGACATCTTCCACGCGGGCGCCCAGCCGGTGGGGGATGAAGATGCTCGGCTCCACGGTGAAGCACATGCCCTCCTCCAATACGGTTGTGTCGCCAGCCGTGAGGAAGGGGGATTCGTGGACATCCATGCCGATGGCGTGACCCAAACGATGGCGGAAGTCCGCGCCGTAGCCGCCCTCGACGATCACGGCGCGTGCGGCTGCGTCGGCCTGCTCGCAGGTGTTGCCCACCTTGAGGGCGGCGATGCCGGCGGCCTGCGCGGCCATGACCAACTCGTAGCAGCGTCGGTATTCGTCGTCCGGCGTGCCGAAATAGACGGAACGGCCAAAGTCGTAGCAGTAGCCATGGTAGGCCGCCCCGCAATCAAACGAAACTGAAACCGGCGGCTCCAGCGGGATCTGCAGCACTTCTTCGCGGTTCGAGAAGTCAAAAGGATACTCGACACCCATGTTGTAGAAGCTGGTCACGAACGAATCAGTCAGGGCGCCGTGCTTCCGCAACTGATAACGCACCTCGCTAATGAGATCCAGGTTGGTCATGCCGTGTTCGAGTTGAGCCAGCGTTGCGGCATAGGCCGCTTCCGTAACGGCGCCGGCTTCACGCATGATGGCGATTTCCTCCTCGTCCTTGATGCGCCGCAGGGGCATGATCAACGCCGAGGCCTGGCTGAAGCGAACGTCGGGCACGAGCTTGCGCAGGTTGATCAGCGTCTCGGCCCAGGCGCGGTCTTCCACCGCAATCGCGGCGTTGCCGGCAATGCCAAAGTGTTGCAGCACGCTGCCGGCCAACTCGAGCGGATCATCGGCGTCGGGCAAGACGCGGACGTCGAAGCCGCTGACGTGGCCCATGTGAAACTCGGCGAGCATGCGCGGCAGCGTCAAAATCGGCTCGCCGGTTTGGGGAATCCAAGCACCGGTCACCCATTCGCCGGGATACATCGTGTTGCCAAAATTGGGCTCCTCCCGCCCGATGCCGGTGAGGTAATGAAGATTGGCGCAGATGGGCAGAAAGAGTAGATCAATTTGCTGCGCCGCCATCTGTTCCTGCACACGACGCGAGCGTCCTTGATAGTCAGGCATTCGGTTTGTAGCTCCTTGATATGCTGTTGAAATGGTTTGAAGGATAAAAGTAATGGAATGCGGATGAACCGGGATCAGGCGGATTTACGCTGATCCTCTCTGCCGTAATCCGCGCAGATTCGCCCAATCCGCCTGCTCCGCGTTCTATCCTACTTCGCTTTCCGCAGCCGCGGATCAAGCGCATCGCGGATGCCGTCGCCGAGAAAGTTGAAGGCAATGACGACCAAAAAGATTGCCATACCGGGGAAGGCGGACATCCACCACTGGTCGAAGTATTCAATGCCGTCGGCCACCATGCGTCCCCATTCGGGGGAAGATGGTTCCGGCCCCAGGCCAAGAAAGCTGAGCCCGGCAAAGACCAGAATCGCGTTGCCCAGGTCAATCGTGGCGAGAACGACTGCGGGCGCCAGGCAGTTGGGCAATACTGTGCGCCAGAGAAGTCGGTTCGTGGGCACACCGGTGGCGCGACCCGCCTCCACGTACTCCTGCGACTTCACGCCGATGACCAGCGAGCGCACCACGCGCGCATAGTTGGGCCACCAGACGACGACCATGGCAATCACGGCGTTGATCAAGCTGGGCCCGAGCGCGGCCGCAACGGCCATGGCCAAAATGATGGTGGGAAACGCGAGAAAGATCTCGGTCAGGCGCATGGTCGTCTCGTCGAACCAGCCGCCGATGAAGCCGGATATGGCGCCCAGGACTGTGCCCACGAAGCCGGCGAAGATGACCACCATGATGCCGGCCGGCAGGGAGAGGCGGCCGCCGTAGAGCACGCGGCTGAAGATGTCGCGTCCGAGTTGGTCGGTTCCGAACCAGTGGTCAACAGAGGGGCCTTGCAGGCGGTTGACGATGTCCTGTTCCAGCGGCTCGTAGGGCGCGATGAGGGGCGCAAAGATGCTGATGAGGACAGCGGACACGAAGATGACGATGCCGGCCAGCGCCAGTGGATTGTTGCGCAAGAAGCGGGTCAGGCTGGTCATGCGGCTGGGATGCGTCCGGATTGTCGGTGTCGCGGCAGGGGAAAGGGATGCGGGTGTGCTAGTCATTTGCGTATCGTCTATGCCGCCCGCAATCTCGGATCAAGCACAAAATAGAGCACGTCGACAATCAGGTTCGTGATGATAAAGATGAGGGCAATGAGCATGCTGACGCCCATGATGGCCGGAAAATCGAGCGAAGTGGAGGCGCGATACGCGTATTGGCCGATGCCGGGCCAGGCGAAGATGCTTTCGATCAGCACGGTGCCCGCCAGCAGATTGCCGTAGGAAAAACCGATTACGGTGATGACAGGAATCATGGCGTTGCGCAGCGCGTGACGAATCAGGGCCGTGCGTGTCGGCAGCCCTTTGGCTCGAGCCGTACGCATGTAGTCCTGGCCGAGCACTTCGAGCATCGCCGAGCGCGTGACGCGTGTGATAAGTCCTGTCGTGTAGCTGCCCAGCACGATCGCCGGCAATACCAGGTGTGACACGGCATTGCGGAAGACGACCCAGTCACCTGCCAGGAGCGCATCAACGGTAAAGAGACCGGTGACGTGAGGCGGCGGGGCCAAGCCGACATCCAGGCGGCCGGGTCCTGCTGCCCAGCCCAGGCGTGAGTAAAAGATGAAGAGCGCCAGCAGCGCCAGCCAGAAGACGGGGATGCTCACACCGATGAGGGAGACGATCCGCGCCGTATGATCGAGCCAACTGTTGCGCCACAGCGCTGACAGCAGCCCGAGGGTCATGCCCAATGTCACGCCGAAGATGATTGCGGTAGTGGCTAGCTCGATGGTTGCTGGCAGAAATGACCGCAGGTCTTCCACGACCGGCCGACGGCTCTTAATCGATCGTCCGAGATCACCCTGTACCAGATTGGCGATGTAGGTCACATATTGTTGGGGCAGCGGCTTGTCCAGTCCCCACTCGGCCTCAAACGCGGCCACAATTTCCGGGTCAGACATGGCCTTTTGGCCCAAGTTGGCCGTGACCGGATCGGCCGGAACAGCATGGGAAATCAAGAACACGATCAGCGTAATGCCAATCAGCAGTGGGATGGTCAGAACCAGGCGGCGCAGAATGTACTGGTATAAAGGCATAGCGAGCGCGGAATGTGGAGCGCGGAGCGCAGAATGGTCTGTGCGTCATCACCTGAATGTTTGTGAATTTCGCACGCTGCGTTCCGCGCCCCGCGTTTGACTTATTTGCTCAACAGCGCCACGTTTACGCGCCACTGGGGGTTGTAAACGAAGCCTTCAAGATCGCTGCTCAGGCCAACCTGCAGGCCCGGCTGAATGATGGGGGCGTAGGGGCCCTTGGCGATCAGGTAGTCCTGCATTTCGCCGAAGAGGCCGGCGCGTACTTCGTCATCCGTCTCGACACGCAAGGTGTCGCGCAGGGCCAGGATCTCCTCGTCGGCATTGTCTGCCGTCCAGTTGACGCGGTTGCCCACGGTGCCTTCGGGCAGGAAATCGACGTAGCCTACCGAATCGCGATAGTCGGGCAGCCAGAGCCAGAGACCAAAGGGCTCCGTGCCTTGCCGGTAGGCTTCCAGCGCCACCTGCAGCTCGGCCGGGGCCAGAGTGGCAGTAAAGCCCGCCTCGGTCAGATCGGCCTGGACCTTCTGGGCAAAGGTGCCGAAGTTGACGCCGGCAAAGGTGAAGTCAGGATAGACGATGTCAAGCTCGACGCCGTCTGCATAGCCCGCTTCGGCCAGCAATTCCGCGACCTTGTCCAGATCGCGGGTCGGGCCGCTGTTGGCTTCGTATGCGCCCAGGAAGCCGACAGGCAGCATGGAGGCAGGCGTGACCGTCTGGCCGCCGGCCAGCAGACGCATGCCCTCGTAGTCGAGCGCATAGCGGATCGCTTCCTGCACCAGCGGATCTGCAGCCGGTCCGCCAATCTCCGGATCCTGATTGCCCTTGAGGAAGACGATCGTGTCACTCAGGCCCTGGTAAATCGTAACGCCTTCGGTGTCGCCCATGCCGGCGACCTGATCAGCGGTCAGATCCCAGGCAATGTCGATGTCCCCGGCTTCAAGCTGAATCTTCTGGGTGGCGGCTTCGGGAATGTTGCGGAAGATGACGCGCGCCATGGCCGGGGCCTCGCCCCAGTAGTTTTCATTGCGAACGAGCACCGTCTCGACGCCCGGCTCCCAGCTCTCGAGCACGTACGGACCGCTGCCGGCCGAATTCTGATTCAGCCATTCTTCCGCGGTGTCGGCGGTAGCGGCATCTTCAGCGTCGGTGCCGCCCTGCTCCATGACCACATCCATGTTGACGATGCCGAAGGCGTCAAAGACCAGCTTGGCCAGGATCGCGGGATCCGGCTGAGCCAGCGTCAGCACGACGGTCTGATCGTCGGGCGCTTCCACCGAAACGATGCCATTGAACAGGAACGAAGGATTGCCCTTCAGATTGGCCAGGCGGTTGAAGGAGAAGACCACATCGGCGGCGGTCAGCGGGCTGCCGTCGCTAAAGGTGATGCCATCGGCCAGCGTAAAGGTGTAGACAGTCCCATCTTCGCTGATCTCCCAGCTTGCTGCGGCGTCCGGGATAACCTGCTCGACGGAGTCCTCGGGAAAGGAGACGAGGTTTTGGTAGGTTGCCTTGTGGACAATCGTCGGCAGCGTTTCGTATGAACGCTGCGGGTCATAGGAAGCGGTATCCTCGGCAATGGCGATGACGAGCGTGTCGCTGGTCCCCGTCTCTGCCGGGGCCGCAGCCTCTTCCGCGCTATCCGCGGGCGCGTCACCCGTCGGCGCCGGCGCTGGGGCGGCACAGGCTGCCATCAGCATGAGAACTGTGGCCAACGCCGAAAGAAAGAAGGCGAGGCGAATACGATTCATAGTCTGCTCCTTGCGTGAAAATTGGATCGTGGGAAATTGCTTCATCTCGACAGGGCAACGTTGGCTTGAAGAGATGGTTCGCGATGAATTTGGGGCCATTGTGCTGTCCAACAATGCCCCCTGCCGAGGGATTATGAGACTGTACTATGGATTGGCGTTCGGTGCAAACGAAGTCCCCATCATTTTAGCCACTGTCTGTGGTGAGGGCGAGTTCGCGGTTACGTAGGTGAAAGATGATCCATAGGCCTGTGACCAGAACACTGATCATGCCGGTGGCCAAGTAGACCTGCTGGATGTCGAGGCCAAACAAATCTTGGGCCAGCCCGGCCCAGACGATGGAAATGGATTGGGTAAGGGTAAGCGCGGCAAACTCGAAGGCGAAGACGCGCCCCAGGAAACGACGGTCCACGATGCGTTGAAGCAGCGCGCTGGAGAAAACCCAAATCGAGCCGGCGCCAAAGGCACGGACAAAGGTAGAGCCCAGAACACCGCCGAGCTGGCCGGACAGACTGAGTCCAAATAGCCCGATCGTCAGGAGCATGAACCCGATGGTGATGGCCCAGAGGCTTGCGTTGCGATCATCGCCGATCCATCGCCGCATCATGATTGGGCCGAAGCCGGTCCCCAAACCGGTGATCGAATAGATTAAGGTGAGCGTGATCGTGCCGCTGCCGTTGATGGGAAAGACATTTTCGGCCAGGGGGATCTCGAGCACGTTGGTTGCGCCCCAGACCAGAGACCCGGCAGCCTTGGCAAGCGCTAGGCCAAGGATGAAGGGGCGTACGCGCAGGTAGCGCAGCCCGTCCACAAATTCAAAGAGGCTGCTGCCCTGATTGGCGTGCTGAGCCCTTTGCTGGGGCGTCAACGCAGGAATATCGATGCGGCTGACAAACCAGGCCGAGAGCAGAAAGGTGAGGGCGTCGAGGACAAAGGCCGTTTCTTTGCCAAAGGCCGCGGTGGCCAGCCCACCGAGCAGCGAGCCAATCGCCAGCATCGTGCTCCAGGTGAAGCCGTCCAAAGCGTTGGCCGTCACCAGATCGTCATCTTCGACAACACTGGGCAACAGGGCACGCTCCGCCGGTACAAAGAATGCGCTCAGCGAAAACTGGAGTGCGGTCAGGACATAGAGGAGCCAGATTTGGTCGGCGGAGCGAATGAAGAGAAAGCAAAGTACGGTGACTGCGCGCAGGAGGTCACTGGCAATCATGATCTGGCGACGGGAGAAGCGATCCGCTACCACGCCGGCCACCGGGCTCATGAGGAAGAGAGGCAAAAAACGGGCCAGAAAGAGGCCGCTGATCGCAGTGCCGGACCCGGTGAGTTGGGTAATCAGTGCGGCCGAGGCGAGTAGGTTGAACCAGTCGCCCAGGAAGCTGATTAATTTGGCAAGCCAGAGATTGCGATAGTTGCGGTTACCGCGCAACAAGACAACATATTCGTTCACGGGAAAACCGATCTAGTAATGGAAAATGGAGAATGACTAACGATGCGTAAGCAGCCAGTTAATCATTCTCCATTTTCTATTCTCGAGTGGCAGTTTGTCTAGAAGTTCCCCTTCATCGCCGACCAGACCACGCCCGGCAAGTGTTGAATGCCGGGATTGAGCTCAAATTCGGTCAGTTTCCTGAACGTATCGGCCGACGTCTTGTTGGTCACGAACCAGGGCGGCTTGGGCAGTATTGTCCACTCGCCATGCATGATGCTGCGCGGGAAGGGGCGGAAAGGACCGTAGACAATCGTCTTTTGCGGCTTGTCGAAGAGGAAGGCATTGTGAACCTTGCCGATGCCACTCTGAACATCGTCAGGCGTGTGGCCGGGGTAGGCGCCCCAGGCCGTCTGGGACAGCGAAAAGGCCCCGCCGATCCAAATGTTGACGCCGACCGCACCATATTGCAGGTCGGCGAGCAGATTTTGGAATTCGTGGCCCATCTCTTTCATCGTCTTGGGGTCAGCAATAATGTTGGCGCCCAGGGTGCCGTACAGCGTCTCATTGGCAAAGGTTACGGCGTTGCGGAAAAAAGTAGCGGCGTCGGCGCCCGGCAGGCTTGTTTGGGCCATTACCGTGCCAAATGCCTCCTCGCGAAAGCTGACTGCATCGGCATCTTTTGGGTCGATTTGAGTCAGGAGTACGCGCAGTGAGGCGCCGCCCTCCATTTTGCCAATGGCTTCGGCGCGACCGTGACTTTCGGCAAAGCGCTGCGCCCGCTCAACCGCGCCAGGATAGTAGGCCATGCGGTCAGGAATCGTGCGCAAGAGGCGCCGGATCTCACCCATGAGATAGGGTGTGCCGTCCCACTCCTGGGGCACAATCAGTACCTGGGAGGCGATACAGTTGAAGCCGCCATTGTGTAATTTCTGCGTGACGATGTTTTCAGCCTGAAAGCGATAATCGTCCTTGCTCCAATCGCCGGGCAGCACGATCGTCGGGCTAACGTTGCCCAACTCGCTGGTGACCCGCTTGCTGATGCGTGGTTTTCCTTCTGCTTTGCGTTTTTCGCCCTCTTCGCCGGATCCATAGACGATGAGATCATGGGTACGAACGCTGCCCGTCATGTGGATCTCGTCGATATTCTCATTGTCGACAAGATAGGCGCCGACATCAGCATCACCGCTAACGATACGGACAAAGCCATAAGAAATCAGCGATTCGAACAGTTCTTCAAAGACAGGAGCAAGATAGTCATTGACCGGATTGAGCTTGAGCATGACGACCTGGCCTTCGGAGAAGAGCTTGTGCAGCACGTCAAGCGGAGCAATACTGGCGACGTTGCCCGCACCCAAGACCAACGCCACTTTGCCTTGTGGATCAGGATCGCGATAGAACTTGGCCATGTGCTCGCGCAAATTCTCCGGAGTAACATCCGGCTCCATCCACAATTCCGCGCGCACGCCATTGAGAAAGAGATTTTCATATGGATTGATCGGTGCAACATCGACAATGACCTGACCGTCCTTGCGCGTATGCACCTTGCCCACGTGATCGAGCAGATCATCACCATGCTCCAACGTACGGAAGGTATCGCCGTAGCGGTTCAAGGCATGGGCCGTGGTCCACGGTCCGTTCGCCCACTCCTCGCCGAGGAGTGGAGAGTCCTGGGGAAGTCCTTTGGCCTGGGCCGAGAGTTGAACCCAACGATCGTCTACCTCGCCCAACTTGCGGCGCATCTCCATAATGTGGTGGAATTTTTCTGTCAGCGGAAGCTTGGCCCACACGTCTTTCTGGCGGGCAAGCGTAGCCACATAGTCATCGAGCATGGCTCGAGATTCGGCCAACGTAGGCGTTGCACCACCAACGTTCACTTCAGTGGCGGCCTCTTCCATGACGACCGTCTCGTCAAACTCCTCGCTGACAGTGGGTTCGGGCGTGCTGTCCTGCGCGACGCCCGGATCGGTTCCCTTTTCAAGCGTACTCATAGGTCAATGCTCCATGGCCAAGGAATAGAAAAGATAGTTCGAGACGAACGCGGTGAAGTGCGTTACGGTATGCAGTCTATGTAGCTTAAGTTGGCGACCGGTAGCGAATTTGTTCCGATGGGTCGCGTTGTGGGTTGAAACCGTGACGAAAAAAAAACTGCTTAGTATTGCGTTCCCCCGATAGTGGACTGAGCCACACGCAATACTAAGCAGCAGAAAAAATTGTAACATGAAACCGGCGGCGAAGCAAGTAGCGGGCAATCCTCCAATCCTTCAGACAACCATGACCATTGGCACTTCAATATGTGACCCCAAATCGGTTATCCTACCAACTGCATCTTATTGAGGTTGAGGAGACTGCTCGTGAACGCTTGGCAAAACGCAATTCGCAACCGCGGCTGGCTCGATATGGCCGGTCTACTGGCGCTGATGGCAGTAACGTTCTTTGTTTTCGCTACCTATGAGCCTGGGAGCTGGCTGCGCTGGCCCGCACTGCTCGTGCTACTGCTATTTATCCCACTTCTGAATGTCGATGATGATCCGCCATTTGACCCGCGACGCGAACATCTCCGTCTGGCCATTGCGACGGCTCTAACCATCGTACTTTTTTTGCTGCAGGCGCACCTAGGCGGCATCATCGTCCTCTATTTCATCATGAGCGCCCATGCGCTGATCGCCTTACCCGGCCGGCAGGGCATGTTTTGGGTTGTCCTCTTTGGCGCTTTGACAACGCTCTTCATGGTCCAGATCTATCAGGATTTGTGGCTGGGTCTTGCCAATGGCATTGGCGTATTCGCCGGCTACTACTTCATCGGCTCGGCCGCGCACGCCCAACGACGTGCCGAAGCGGCCGAGGCTGAGAGTCAGCGTCTTCTCGACGAGTTGCGCGTGACCCATCTTCTCCTCCAGGCGCAGGCCGAGCATGCGGAAGCGCTCGCCGCCGCCGAAGAGCGCAATCGCCTGGCGCGCGAGGTACACGACACCCTGGGGCATCGCCTGACCGTGGCCGCGGTGCAGTTGGAGGCTGCCCAACGCCTCGTCGACCGGGACCCGGCACGCGCCACGACCATGATCGAGACCGTACGCGGTGAGGTGGCCGCCGGCCTGGCTGAATTGCGCCAGACGGTCGCCGCCCTTCGCCGTCCTCAAATGCCCAGTCCGCCGCTAAACCAGCAGCTGCAGCAGTTGTGTGAGCGATTTTCCGCTGCCACGGGGATTCCCGTCGATCTGGTCCTGCCCGACGTCGTGCCGCCGTTGGCCGCAGCACAACAGGATGGCATCTATCGCATCGCCCAGGAGAGTCTTACCAATGTGCAGCGTCATGCTGCCGCAACCCATGTGACACTCCAACTGACAGACACAAACGATGGGCTAGGGGATCAACAGATTTCTCTTATCGTCACCGACGACGGCGTTGGCTTTGATCCGGCCAGCGCGAATCAGGGTTTTGGCCTGCGCGGCATGCGCGAGCGAGCCGGATTGCTCAAGGGCGATTGGTCCGTGGAAGCGGACGCCGGCGGCACGCGCGTTACCTTTATCCTGCCCCTCACCTCCACCGTCACTCCGCCCGAGGTCGCTTCATGAACAAGCAATCGCCTATCCGTGTGCTACTGGTGGATGACCAACGGCTCCTGCGCGACGGGCTGCGCACCTTGCTGGAACTGGAAGAAGATCTGCAAGTCGTGGGCGAGGCAGAAGACGGGGCTGCGGGGCTGGCTCGCTACGCCGAACTGAAGCCCGATATTGTGCTGATGGATGTGCGCATGCCCGGTATGGACGGCGTCGAGGCGACGCGGCGTCTGGTGAGCGAGTGGCCCGCGGCCCGGGTCATTATTCTCACGACGTTTGATGAGGATGAGTATATTTTTGAGGGGCTGAGGGCCGGCGCATGCGGTTATCTGCTCAAGGCGCTCTCAGGCGCAGAACTGGCGGCCGCTATCCGCACGGTTCATGGGGGAGATGGGCTGCTCGACCCGGCCGTGACCGCCAAGGTCATGGCTGAATTCGCGCGGCTGGCGCTGCCTGCCCGTCCCATCGATGCCGGCCTGGCCGAACCGCTCACTGACCGCGAACGCGAGATCCTTGCATTGGTTGCCCAGGGCTTGACCAATCGGGAAATCGCGCAAAGCCTCTTTCTGGCCGAGGGGACAATCAAGAACTACGTAACCAATATCTTGCAGAAGATCGGGGTCCGTGATCGAACCCAGGCGGCATTGCGCGCGCGGGAACTCGGGCTCTTGTAAGGCCCACCGTCTTACCCCCACCCGCCTCCGCCTAGTGAGCACGCCTCGTGCGAACGGGTTGCGCGGATGGAATCGCCATTCAGGACGGCGACCCGCTTGGTTTCGACAGGCTCAACCGGCGCTGACCTCAGGTTCCTCCCAACGCCTGCTTAGTGAACACGCCCCGTGTGAACGGGTTGCGTGGAGGCCGTGCTCTTGGCGGCGCGGCAACGTGAATGGAATTGCCTCTTGGGGAGGCGACCCGCTTGGTTTCGACAGGCTCAACCGGCGCTGACCACAGATTCCTCCCAACGCTTGCTTAGTGAGCATGCTGCGTGCGAACGGGTTGTGCGGGTGCGCAGTTCTTGCCGCTTGTGACGCTAGATCACCTTGTCATTCTTGCCCGCAAGTTGGCGCAAGGCCTCGGTCTGGCCTACGTGATAGGTCTCGTGCCAGGAGAGGAAGCTCAACTGCTCACCCAGCGAGCGCTCATGCCCCTCGGGCGTGACGTCAAGTTCTGATGCGTCCATGCGCTTGATGCGCGCTAGTAGATGCTCCTGCGTGCTTGCTAGATCGGCCATGAGCCTCTCCAGCGGCAATCCGGCTTCTGCCGTGGTGATCGGTTCCGACTCTCGGGCATAACACGCATAGTCGTCTTCTTCCCACAGGGGTTCCATCTCCAGCAGCGTGACCATGCCGCCGCGGCTCCGGACAAGATGCCCCAGCACCCAGTTGAGACAGTTGGCCCGGTAGGGCGGTTGTATGCGCGTCTCTTCATCGGTAAGTCCATCCAACTGGGCCTGAATGACGCCATAGTTTAGCTTTAGTTCACGCACAATCTGCCGGGACATCTCCATGACGAAGCTCCTTTCACAGAATTCAAGTGTAGAACAAATGTTCGTATATATCTTACCATCCCAGTCGGTGAGGGGCAATCATCCATTGTGCACCTCCGATCCGAATCGTGCCAAATCTAGCCCCTTTTTACGGATTCGACGGTATCGAGCAATGTGACTGCGGACTTCTTGACATCAGCCGGCCAACGCCCCGCGCGCGTGGGGCATGAACGCGCTGGCGCTGGTGACGTAAACCGTCAACCGTGTAAAGGATCAGCGCCAGCCAGATCATGCTGAAGCCAATCAATTGGGTGCGACCGAATGCTTCATGATAGATGAAAACGCCAATCAAAAATTGGAGCGTTGGGGCAATATATTGCAGCAAGCCCACCATGCTCAGTGGGATGCGTTGGGCTGCGCCGGCGAACAGCAGCAGCGGAATTGCGGTGATCACGCCAGCGCCGATTAGCAGCAGAGTAGTCTGCCAGTCCCCGTGACCGAAGGCGGCATTGCCCTGACTTTGCAGCCAGCCCAGATAGAGCAACGCCAGGGGCGTCATCAGCGCTGTCTCCACCGTAAGCCCTTCCAGTGCGGGCAGGCGCGCCTGCTTCTTGAGCAGACCGTAGAAAGCAAACGTGAAGGCCAGCGCCAACGCAATCCACGGCGGGCGGCCGTAGGCAATCGTGAGGTAGAGCACGCCAGCCGCGGCAACACCCACCGCGACCCATTGGCCGCTGCGCAGGCGTTCATGGAGCAAGAGTACGCCGAGGAGGACGTTGACCAACGGGTTGATAAAGTAGCCAAGACTGGTTTCAATGATAAACCCGGCATTGACGGCCCAGATGTAGACGCCCCAGTTGACCGTCAGCAGCGCGGCCGCGCCGATCAGCGTTAACACCGTGCGCCCATTGTGTAACGCTGCCGAGATCCAACTCCAGTTGCGCTGCACCGACAGTAGCAGCATGCAGAATACCAGCGACCAGACCATGCGGTTGGTCAAGATTTCCAGCGCGCCCACACCCTGCAGTTGCTTCCAGTAGATGGGCAGCACGCCCCAAATGATATAGGCGCCAATGCCGTAGAGAATCCCTCGTCTCACGCGGCATGTTCCCGCAGCAAGCGGCAGGTCATGTCGGCCAGGAGCGCAACCCCGGTTGGTAGTGCAGCCTCATCGATATCAAAGAGGGGCGTGTGGTGGCCGCGGTTGACCTCGTCGAGCTTGGCGCCCAGCATAAACATTGCGCCGGGCGCCTTGCGCAGCATGTAGCCAAAATCCTCGGCGCCCATGCCCGGATGCACCGGCGCCAGTGCGTCTTCCCCCAGGGTGTCGATGACTGACGTTTCCATCATTGCGCAGACTTCTGGGTCATTGTAGCTGGCCGCATAGCCTGGCTTGATCTCCAGCGCATAATCGCCGCCCAGCGCGCGGGCTACGCCCAGCGCTGCTTTCAATTCGCGCCTGAGTAGTTCGCGCGTCTCGTCGTCATAGCTGCGCATGGTGCCGGTGACGGTAATCGAACTGGGGATGACGTTGGTGGCATTGCCGCCGTTGATGGAACCAAGGGAGATGATGCCGGCTTTGGTCGGGTCGACGCGACGAGCGCGAATTCCATAGATGGCGTTGATCACCTGGGCGAGAATGAAGGTCGGGTCGCTGCCCTGGTGAGGAAAGGCGCCATGACCGCCGTCGCCCGTCAATTCGACGTAAAATGAGTCTTGGTTGGCCGATGCGTAGCCGGGCTGCACCATAATCTGGTTGGCCGTCATCGTGCTGTCGACATGGAGCGCGATGACCGCGTCTACGCCTTCCATGGCGCCGTCTTCGATCATGCGAATGGCGCCCGACTTGTTCTCATCATCCGATTTCTCCTCGCTCGGCTGGAAGAGGAAGCGGACCTGGCCCGGCGGGCGGTCGTCCATTTCGGTGAGCACCTTGGCCACACCCAACATGATCGCCGTGTGGGCATCGTGGCCGCATGCATGCATGACGCCCGGCGTCTGGGAGGCATAGGGGACATCGTTTTCTTCGAAGATGGGGAGGGCATCCATGTCGGCGCGAATACCGACGACCGGCCCGCCCTCCCCTAGATAGCCGACGACGCCGGTCTTGCCGACGCCGGTTTGGGCCTCAATGCCCATGGCGGCCAGGTTGTCGGCCACGAGGCGTGCGGTGCGCGTCTCTTCGAAGCCGAGTTCGGGGTGCATGTGGATGTCGCGCCGCCATGCGACCAGTTGATCAGACAGCGCAGTTGCTTCGTTCAGCATTGGTCGTGCTCCGGGTATTGGATTGATGGTTTGGTTTGGATACGAGGAAATCTCTGCCGTCGTATCCGGCAAGCATAGTGTGGATTGACGGGCGCTGTCAAACCGGATTGGGCAAGATTGTATCCATGCCTATGGTCTGGTGCGCCGGCTTCCGCTATCCTGTTATGGCCAATTTGATGAAAACCAATTTTGCGCTAGTGTAAGAGGAATGGCCATGTCCGCGGACAAAGTGGAAGGCAGCAAATCTATCGAACGTGTTCTGGTCACCGGCGTCACGGGTTATGTCGGTGGCCGGTTAACGCCGCTTCTGCTTGACGAAGGGTATACCGTACGCGTGCTCGTGCGCCAGGGGCCGGATCGTCTTGCCGGTCGATCCTGGTCAGACGACGTAGAAATTGCGGTCGGGGATGTCCTCATGCCGGAGACGCTCGCTGACGTCATGGCCGATGTGGACGTAGCCTATTACCTGATCCACAGCATGTCTGACCATCCCGAGTTCCGCGACCGGGACATCCAGGCCGCACGAAATTTCGGCCAAGCCGCGGCTGCGGCCGGCGTTCAGCGGATCATCTATTTGGGCGGCCTAGGCGACGCCGACGCCGATCTCTCCGAACATCTGCTATCGCGCCAGGAAACGGGCGACGCGCTGCGCGAAGCAGGCGTACCGGTGACTGAATTCCGCGCTGCCGTGATCATCGGTTCCGGCAGCATCTCGTTTGAGATGATGCGTCATCTGACCGAGCGCATCCCAATTATGATCTGCCCCAAGTGGGTCTACACGCGCATCCAGCCCATCGCCATTCGCAATGTGCTCCAATACATGACCGCAGCCCTCACCACGCCGGCGAGTGCGGGCGAGATTATCGAAATTGGCGGATCCGAAGTGTTGACGTATGGCGAAATGATGCAACGGTTCGCAAAGAGCCGCGGCCTCAAGCGCTATCTGGCGCCGGTGCCTTTCCTGACTCCGCGTCTCTCTTCATACTGGGTTCATCTGGTGACGCCGATTCCATCGACGATTGCGCAACCGTTGATCAAGGGATTGCGCAACGAAGTCGTCGTCACCAACGACAAGGCTAGCGTTCTCTTTCCCGACATCGAACCGCTCGACTACGCGACCGCGGTTGACCTGGCGCTGGCGCGCATTCAGCAGGGAGAAGTAGAGACCGTGTGGAGCGACGCGTTCTCTTCGAGCGTCGGCGATTTGGCGCCCGTCCTCCTCGTCCAGGAGCAAGGCATGCTCATCGAGCGGCGCTCGCGCACGGTCGACGCGCCGCCAGAGGCAGTCTACCGCGCCTTTGCCAGCCTCGGCGGTGAGACTGGTTGGCCTCCCTACAACTGGCTGTGGGTCATCCGCGGGATTATGGATCGAATGGTCGGCGGAATTGGCGTGCGCCGCGGTCGACGCCATCCCGAAGAGGTGCGCGCGGGCGAAGCGATTGATTTCTGGCGCGTGGAGCGGGTGGAGCCAAACGAACTGCTCATCCTGCGTGCGGAGATGAAGGTGCCGGGCGATGCCTGGCTGCGCTTTCGGGCCAAGCCGAGGGCTGATGGCAGCGCTGACCTGATTCAGACCGCGTTCTTCGCACCCAAAGGACTCTTTGGGTTGATCTATTGGTACAGCGTCTATCCACTGCACAAAATCGTCTTTCCCGGCATGATCAACAACATTGCCGAGCGCGCCGAGGCGATGAATGAGGCAGCCAGTGACCCTGCGGCCGCCGGCCAACGGGAAGCCGCAACAGGCATGCAAAGCTAAAACTACAGTTTTTACTCCATTACTGAACGGAAGAAGAACCCATGGACTTACAACTACAGGGCATTCATCACCTTACGGCGATTACGGCCAAAGCCCAGGCCAATTTCGACTTTTACACACAGACTCTGGGCATGCGACTGGTGAAGAAGACGGTAAATCAAGATGATGTGCGCGCCTACCATCTTTTCTATGCCGATGGTCTGGCCAGTCCCGGCACCGATCTGACCTTCTTCGACTGGTCGATGATTCCAGCCGAGCAGCGCGGCAGCCACAGCATCTCGCGGACGGGCTTGCGCGTCGACAGTGTTGATACCCTTGGCTGGTGGGCCGCGCGCTTTGCCGAATTGGGCGTCACCCACGGCGAGATCCACGAGCGGGACGGACGCACGCTACTTGACGTTGAAGATTCAGAAGGTCAGCGCCTAACGCTAGTGGCCGATGTCGAGAGCCCAACCGGCAACCCCTGGGCGGCTTCGCCCGTGCCCGCCGAGCGCCAGATCCTCGGTCTTGGCCCCATTACCATCACGGTTGGTCAGCTCTACCCGACGGATGCGGTCTTGACGCAAGCGCTCAACATGGCGCAAGTGCGTGAATACGCCAATCCGGAGGCGCCCGAGCATCCCGTGCATGTCTTTGCCATGGGGCCCGGCGGCGCAGCGGCTGAACTGCACGTGGCCGTCCGCCCCGATCTGCCGGTGGCGCGCCAGGGCGCAGGCGGCGTTCATCATGTCGCTTTTCGCGTACCGGATGACGAGCAGTATGACGCCTGGGCCGCCTACTTGCCCTCTATCGGCATCCAGACGAGTGGCAAGATTGACCGGTACTACTTCCGCAGCCTCTACTTCCGCGAACCCAACGGCATCCTCTTTGAACTGGCCACGGATGGACCCGGTTTCGCCGTGGATGAGCCGCTGGAAACACTGGGCGAAAGCCTCTCTTTGCCGCCCTTCCTGGAAGCCCGGCGCGGCGCGATTGAGGCGAACTTGGTGCCTCTCACTTCATAGCACAGCGCGGAAACGCGTTGCACAGAGATTGACGGAAAAATAAACGGCAAGAGCGCCACAGAGTAACGAAATGATTGACTCTGTGGCGCTCTTGCCGTTCGCTTGGGGTATCGATGGAGCGCGCTCCCTACGGAAACGCTTCGCGGAACTCACTCACGGCCGTGGGGCCGTTGCGAGCCAGGCCGGCGTAGAAGGCCTCGCGGTCCTGGTTACGGTAGTCGAGCCGCTCGACGTGGAAGGGGGAGAGGCGCTCGCCCGCACGCCGGCGTTCCACTGCGTCGAGGAAATATTGAAGGGCATTCTCGACGCTGGCTGCATCGCTCCAGTCGGACTTGTAAACTGGCACGCCGACCTTGTTGAAAATCCACGTCATATTGGGCATGGAGCCATAGGTCCGATGACAGGCGCCGTCAAGGCTGTCCAGCAGAATCGGCCGGGTGACGCCCAACTTGTCGCGCAGGTCGCGGGCATGGGCGACCTTTTGCTCCATCGCGGTCAGGTGCGGATAGAATTCGCCCGGATGCGCTTCGTTGGTGTAAATGAAGATTGCGCCCACAGTTTGCGTCGCGTAGCGCTCGGCAATTTCGTTCATGAATGGCGCCGCCATTCCACAGTACGGTCAGGTGAAGCTGCCGAACTCGACCACTGTGTAGACGTGCTCGTTGAGCCGTTCGCTGAGTTGAACCTGCGTGCCGTCAAGTTGCCAAAGCGGGAAATCCGGGCCGCGCACGCCCAGAGGAGGGCTCGCTGCGAAATTGAGCCAGGGCATGAAGTTCTCGGGCACAAAGCTGTCGTAGTTGTAGCGGGGAATCAGGTCAGCATCGGTCATGCGGCGGGTCCTCTCGGTAGACTATTGTCGCCATGATGCGGCCGGTGTGCCGCCGTCATGCGCGCTTCAGGCTATTGGTTGGCAATCAAGGTACGCAGCATCTCGAAATCGGCTTCGAGTGTCGGGCGCTTGCTGCGCGTATAGAGGGCGACGGCTGGATGGTAGAGCGGCAACACGATCGCCTGTCCATAGCTCGTGTTCACTGGGACAGGTTGGCCATGCAGGTCGCTGATCTTGCCACCGGCTACGGGCGCGTCATAGTGCCCGAGCAGGAAATCCATGGCAAAACGGCCCAGCGTAGCAATTACGTGCGGACGGATCACCTCCAGCTGACGGATCAGAAAGGGCGCGTAAAGCGCAATCTCCGCCGGCTTGGGGTCGCGGTTATCCGGCGGCCGGTCGTTGACCACGTTGGTGATGTAGACCTGCTCGCGTTGCAGTTCGATGGTGGCCAATAGCTCGTCCAGCACCCGTCCAGACGCGCCCACGAATGGCTGGCCGGAGCGCGCCTCCTGCTTGCCCGGCGCTTCGCCCACAAAGACTACATCGGCATCCAGGCTGCCTGCACCGGTCACCGGCTGGAAGCCGTTCTCTGTGCGGTAAGCGTAGAGCGGAGACTGGGTCAACGCTTCGATTTCGCTACGGATTTGGTTGATGGCCTGGGCTTTGGTCGACATGGCGGCTGGAATCGAGTCATGGAGGTTGTTGCTCAAGCCTACCCGATCAACCAGATCGACGCAACCCGATATGAATGTCCGGAAACGTCGTCGGTACCGACGTTGCGTTGCAACATCTCTAGGTGGTGATCAATTGCGCGGCGCGACCACCACCCCATGCCCTGCCGCCCATTCACGAATATTCTGACCGTTGATGGCCGCGCCCATGAGGTCGGGAAAGAGATCGGGCGTGCAGGCAAACGCGGCCACGCCCAGTTCAGCCAGTTGTGCGGCAAGGGGGCGATTGAAGCGGGGGGCGCCCTTGTCGTCCAGTGTAAGCAGGATGATGACCTGAACGCCGTCGGCCTGCAAGCTGGCAATGCGCCGGACCAATGCGGCCTTGTCACCGCCCTCAAAGAGATCAGTGATCAATACCAGAATCGTCTCGCGCGGCCGCGTCACCTGCTGCGCGCAGTAGGCGACGGCCCGTTCAATATTGGTGCCGCCGCGCAACTGTACGCCAAAGAGCAGATCGACAGGGTCGTTCAGCTGATCGGTCAAATCGACCACCGTCGTGCTAAAGGTGACCAAGCGCGTGCGCAGCGCCGGCAGCGTCGCCATGATCGCGCCGAAAACGCTGGCGTAGACGACCGACGCACCCATGGACGAACTCTGATCCAGACAGAGGATCACGTCGCGCAGCGACGCACGCTGGCGACCATAGCCGACCAACCGCTCCGGCACCACCGTGCGCTGGGCCGGCTGATAGTGCTTCAGGTTGGCGTAGATAGTACGCTGCCAGTTGACCTCGCGAAAACGGGGGCGATTGGCACGCAGGGCCCGGTTAAGGCTGCCCTGTACCGCCTGGTAGAGAGGATATTCCAGCTGCTCACGTAGCTCCTCCACCACTTGGCGCACCAGTGCCCGGGCTGTCTCGCGTGTTTCGCTGGGGATCACATGCGAGAGGGCCAGCAGTTTGCCCACTAGCGTCACGTCCGGCTCGACTGTGGCCAGGAAGTCGGGATCCTTGAGCAGCTTGCGCAGGTCGACCCGGGCTAATGCATCCTCTTGCAGCAGCTTGGCCACCGACTCGGGAAAATACTTGCGTATGTCGCCAAGCCAGCGGCTGACGTCGGGGGCGGCATCGCCGAGGCCGCCTTCGTCGCCCTCGCCATAGAGCGCTTCCAGCAGTGAATCGATTGCCTGATCGCGTCGCTCTCCCTCCCCTTCACCCTGCCCACTGCCGGACATCGAGGTGGTCGCCTGTTGTTCTGGTTCGTTTGTCTTGCCCAGGATAAGGCGCCAACGTCGCAGTCGCTCCCGCTGTGTTCCATCAAAATCGGATGGTTATGCTGGCTAGACATGCTTTGGTTCCCCACTCTCTGCTCCATTACTATCCTGCGCTACGCCCAAAATCTCAGCCAGAAAGGGAACGACGCGGGCCGCGGCCGCGTGATCAAAGTCGGCCAGCTCCAGCGTTTCATCAGGTTGGCCGGGCCGCACATGCTGAATCCGTTCGCTCAGCTGCTGGCGCACGTTTTCGCTAAAGCCGGCAAAGGTGCGGCGCAAGAGCGGCGCCACCATCATGAATTGCGGCGGTTCCAGGCGCATGACCCAGCGATCTAGCAGCGTCCACAGGTCGTGGTCGTGAATCAACAGCAACCCGCCCCCCTTGAGAAAGCCGTCTAACCAGTGCGCAGCCTGGCTCAAGTCGGCGCCCGTTTGGCGGCTGACGCTGAGGTTGCGTTCCAGGTGACGCAGTGCCTCGTCCGCGTCGAGCGTGCGGGCGTCGAAGAGCAGGCGACAGGAGCGCCCGCCGATCAATCCGTGGACATTGGACTGGGCCAGCAGCGTGCCCAGCACATGGTGCCACGCACCCGTATGAGCCTCATCCCGGAGCGTGGCCACGACGCTGTGGACCTGGCTGATGTGACTTTCCACATCGACGGCGGCATCGTCATTGAGTGCTGCACAAACGCCCGGCAAGCCCAGGCAGATACGGGTTAGCAGGCTGTCGACCACATGGCGTAATACTTGCTTATCGGTCTGGCGCACGCTGCCGTAGCGCAACACGCTTGCTAGCGGCGGTAGTGCACCCATCATGTGCAGAATGTCGGCATTGCGCGCCGCCATCTCTTCGATGCGGGCGATGATGAGCGCTACGCTTTCCGGTAGGTCAGCCAGGAGCACTTCGTCCAGCAGTGCGGTAAGATCGGGCAGGGATTCAGCCGCTTCTACCTCATGCTGGACAAACCCTGCTGCCGCCCGTTCCACGGTCGTGCCCCAGACGCTCGCCTCAATCATGCGGACGGCAAATTCAGGCTGCCAGGCGAGGCGCCAGTTCTCCTGATAGGTGCCGATTTGGTTGCGTGTTTTCACGCGCTTACCCCAGGAAACCTTGAGCAGATTGAGCCGATGCAGCAGGCGACTGCGGTCATGGTCCAAGGGGGTGCGCAGATCTAGGACCATGGTGCGGGCTTCCGGCTCCGGATGCAGCGCCAGCTCCCGCTGAAGACGGTAGAGATCGCGCTGAAGGGGCGTCATGGGTGCGTCAGGCGGCACCCGGCCCATGCGCTCGCCCACGATGAGCTTGCGTCGGATCAGATCGAGGGGTTCACTGCGGCCAAAGCAGAGCACAGCCTGGGTCGCTTCGGTCAGCTCGGGCAGGCCGGCCAGGGCCAAGCCGCGCAGCGCGGCCAGTGACTCGGCCAGGCGCACGGCCTCGATGATGTGAGCGGACGACGTGTCCATGCCCTCCTCACGCAGCAGGCCGGCGACCTGCGTCAGCCACACGATGCTGGATTCAGTGGGTGTTGCCTGTAGCAGGGCTTGCGTCCACAAGTGATCGTACCAACCGGGCGAGCGAATGCCCGAACCGTAGCCCGAGGCCAGGGCCAGCCGGCCATAGGTCCACGGCGTCCATGCGCCTTCGACTGGCGCCGTGGGCAGGCCTTGGAGCAGCGTCTCGTCATCCGGGTGGCGTGACAGGTCGTGCAGGGCCGGGCCGTGAAAGGCGCCGCAAATGATGGCGATGCGTGTGTGTCCTGCCTTCCGTGCCTGTCGAACCATCTGGCGCATGTAGGCTTCACGGCGGTCATTGAGGGGGATGTGAAGCGCTTGTGCGGGCGCCTCTGCAACAGGATCTGTGCCCAGATCTACGGCCGCGGTAGCGGCCTGTTCATTTGATTGTACCGATGCATCACGCGCCGTCGCCATCAGTTCGAGAATGGCGGCAAAAATGTCGCGGCGGTCTTGCCGCTGCTCGACCATCGCATTCCACCAAGGTTCGACTGCCGCGAAGCCGGCCAGGCGTGCCAGCTCCTGCATGGCTTCCATGTCGGGTGGCACAAATTTTTCTTGCAGGGCCAAGACGATCGATTGGGGCAAATCCATGAAGCGCACTGGAACGTCCGCCTGTTGCGCATAGCGGATGGCCTGATACTCCGGTGAGAAGCGAGCAAAGGGAAAGTAGCTGGCACGCTGGGGCTCATCCGTGCGGTACATGACCAGGGCGACTGGCGGTTCCAGCGCAATGTGATCGAGCCAGGGCAGCAGCGGATCGGCGTCGGCCGGCCCTTCGACGAGCACGATGTCCGGCTCCAGCTCGGCCAGTGCCTCGACGAGGGCCTGGGCTGAGCCTGGCCCATGATGGCGAATGCCGAAGATGTGCAAATCTGTGTCAGTCATGGTCGCAGGTCAGAGCAGTTCACTGCACGCCTCGTAGAGATCGGCCCACGGCTCCCGCTCGCGCATGACCGTCTCCAGATATTCT
Source organism: uncultured Chloroflexia bacterium (assembly GCA_963749845.1). Taxonomy (GTDB): domain Bacteria; phylum Chloroflexota; class Anaerolineae; order Caldilineales; family Caldilineaceae; genus JAGRCP01. The sequence continues at coordinate 1,808,876 of CAVVOJ010000001.1, forward strand.
TGCCAAACGATGGCGTCCTGGGCGGGATCTTTGACCACTGCGCCGGTGAGCCCGGCAGCGAGATCGGCCGCGCGCAGGACACCGTCGCCAAAGTGGGCGGCCAGAGCCAGGCCGCTGTTCACTACGGAGATGGCCTCAGCCGTGCTCAGCGTGCTGCTGGGGCTTTTGAGCTTGGCCGTGCCGTCTTCACTCACGCCGCTGCGCAGCTCCCGGAAGATGGTGACGACCCGCTGAATCTCTTCCAGGGCCGGCGCCTCCGCCGGCAGATCGAGCGCCTGGCCCAACTCGCGGACACGGCGGCGCACGATGGTGACTTCTTCTTCGGCGGTCGCCGGCAGGGGCAGGACCACGGTGTTGAAGCGCCGTTTGAGCGCGCTCGAAAGGTCATTGACGCCACGATCGCGGTCATTCGCGGTGGCGATGACGTTGAAGCCGCGCACGGCCTGTACCTCTTGCCCCAATTCCGGAATGGGCAATACCTTTTCGGAGAGGACGGTGATCAATGCATCCTGGACATCGGCCGGGATGCGGGTCAACTCCTCAACCCGGGCCAGCTTGCCGTCGCGCATTGCGTGCATGATGGGGCTGGGCACCAGCGCCTCCTCGGTTGGCCCCTTCGCAATCAGCGAGGCGTAGTTCCAGCCATACCGAATTACTTCCTCACCCGCGCCGGCAGTTCCCTGGACCAGCAGTGTTGAGTCGCCCGAGATGGCTGCCGACAGATGCTCCGAGACCCACGTTTTGCCCGTTCCGGGAATGCCTAACAGGAGGAGCGCCCGATCGGTCGTGAGGGTGGCGATTGCGACCTCGATCAGGCGACTGTTGCCAATGTATTTGGGTGAGACCGCAAAGCCGTTGTCGAGCGTACCACCCAGAAGATAGATCGCCACGGCCCAGGGCGACAAATGCCAATTCGACGGGCGCTGGCGACGATCGGCCTTGGCCAACTCGGCTAGTTCTTCTGCATATTGCGCTTCAGCGTGTGCGCGTAAAATTTCGGACATGGATCGGGTCTCCTCGTTTGAATTGGCAACTGTCAATTGTCAATCGACAATTCGTGTAGCATGCCGTGGCGAAAAGTCATGGTGCTTCTGGCTTCGCGCACGGCGCGGATGTCTTGAGTCGTTGGTGGCAGCCCGCCAAACAGGGTGAGGCCTTCTTCCAACAAGTGCGGCGGGCAATAGGTGGCCATCTGCCTGATAACAGCACTGACTGCGTGGTCCAACTGCTGCCCGTCAAGGGTGCGCTGATTGGCAAGCTGGCGCCACAGACGTTGCGTCATGGCGGCCGACCATGGTCCGGAGCGCTGGCGCAGCAGTTGAATGAGCTTTGCATCTTTATTTAAGGGGACATCGATGGGAAGCGTTTCATCCCAGCGCTCCAACAACCGGTCACACTCCGCCAGCGAAAGCGCGGGCACCGCACGTAGCGCATGCTCGTGAAGGTCAGTGGCGTCAAGCAGCGCAGCTGCCCAGTAAGCATTGCCTTGACGAACGGCGGCAAGGCAGAGGGCCTGGGTCAGCGTGCGTGGCCATAGACTCGCGCGCATGGCCAGCACCACATCGGTTGGCTCAACAGCCCACGTTGTGGACCAGTGGTCGAGCGGTACTGCGCTCACCATCTCAATGAGGCGGAGACCGCGCAGGTGGGCGATGTTTTTCCCGCTCCGTTCCAGCACGCCGTCGCGTACCGTCGCGGCATCAAGCGCGGGCGGAAACGCGATTTCGACACGGTGCTCTGCATCAGGTGCGTAACGCACGATCTCGGTTATCCGCGCGGCCATGCGACGCGCCAGGCGCGACGTGGGCAAGTGGGCCAGTAGATCGGCCGCTTTGCGGCGCACGGGTTGGCTGCGATCATCCAGCGCCATTTCGAGGAATGGCTCATCACGGTCGCTCAGACCCTGGCGCAAGTGCTCGAATAATGCGTGGCGTTCTCTATCTTGTAGACTTTTCCAACTGCCTTCGAGCAAGCGCCGCCCCCAGTCCGGATTGCGGACGCGTGCCTGGCGCAGGAGTCCCTGGCGTTCTCCCAGATCAGTTGTTGCACGCCAAACGGCGCGCAGGCCCTCGTAGTCATCGATCTGGGACGAGGCGTAACGCCATGCCGGGTTCTCGTGCGCGTAGCGCCGATCCAGCGGGCTGAGTGCTCCGACGATCACCGGACGTTGCTGCGAGCGCTTGGCGCCGCGGTCCAACAGAACTGGCAGCAGGGGGGCCGGAATGGCGTAGCCGCCAGCTGTGAGAGCAAGCAACATTTCGTCGAGCAGGTGTGCTTGGCGGCCTTCGAGCATGACATTTAAGTGAAAGACTGCGCTGGGCGGACAAACCCGGCCGCGCACGCCAGGCCGTGTGGGCGCTATCCCGTCGGCGCGCGGCTGCTGCGAAACCCCCACGCCCGCGCGGGCGTAGATGCCGATAATGCCGGCCGCGTTGAGCAATGCTGCGGCCGGGTCCTGGTCGGCTACCTGGACCAGCAACGCGTCCAGCGCAGAATCTCGTGAATCGCCCGCCGATTCCAAGTCGGGCAATTTTGCCCGCTGCACGCCCAGGAGGGCGACACGGGTCAAATCAGTCAACCGTCTCATGCTACGCCTCGCAAAAGTTCTAACCGCAGCCAGCGCTGATCGGCCCAGAGGCTGACAGGGCGAAAGGTCGTGCCATTCCATACGCCGAAGATTGCCGTGGCCGTGTCGAGGCTCAACGCCCGCAGATGCCACCCACGCGTGAATTCCTCGGCTACGGGCAGCATCGCGCCCGTACGATCGACGAGTTGCCATCGGCCCTCAGCGCGCTGTGCGTATGCAGATGCAATCAGCATGGGGAACTCGGTGCGCCATGGATTTCGGACGAGCGTTGAACCGCAGGCTGCCAGGGCCATTTCGATGGTCGCGTAGCCGGCTGGGCGCTGGTCGGGCTGAAAGAAGCGACGCGCTTCCGCAAGCACACCGCTGATGGGCGTTGTTGCTGGATAGAAGTGCAGTGCCCCATCAATGCCGACACCCGTGGGCAAGAGCGCTTCACGGGTCGGTGTTGGGATGCCCTGGGGCAGCGTACTCCTGTGGCTCAGTTCGGCGACGCGGTTGCTGCGTTCTGACCAGAGCCACGTGCGTCGACGGGAGAGCAACCCGCCCTTGGACTGTTCATCGGCGATGACGTGCCAGCGATCATGGATGACGTCGCCCGTAGACGCCAACGCATCGTCCACCCAGCCGACCGCCAGGCGCAGGTCTCCCTGCTGCGCAACCGGTAACGCCTCCCACTGTTTGAAGGCCTGGATCAGCAGGTGCATGCGACCGAGTTCGACCAAGAGCCTCTCTGGCCAGTCTGGCGTGGAGCCGGGCAGGGTGGCGAGCGTATGGATCGTACGGGCCAATTCATTCAGGTGGGCATCGGCCAGGCGATCGCTGACGCCGCGCCAGGCTCCTTTTGGCTGCTCGGGCAGATTGGCCATGCCAGCGCGCATGAGGTCGTGGAGCCAGAGCTCGAACTCGGCCAGCCCGCGCATGACCGCAGGCCATTGATCTGACTGCTGGGCCAATGCCCTTGACGCGGATTGGACTGCAGAATCGGTTGCCGGCAGCCAGGGCGGTCGAAGATCGTGCGTGAAGGATGCCGGCTGATCGAGCCAACGTAAATAGAGTGCAGGGCCATGGTTGCAGGGGCGTTGCCGACCCAGACAGGTGCAGGTGACAGTCAGGGATGCTGTATCGCAAAGAACCTGGATAGGCCCGTGATTAGAGGTGCCATACTCACCCCAGATGAGCGCGCCAAAAGAGCCGCAACGAAGCCAGTTGTCGCGGCCGGCTAGGCTGCGGATCTGACGGCGGCCGGCCTGACCAGGGGCTAGGCTGAGCGTCTGCTCCACAGTCAATCTAAAGGGATCGGTTATCAAAACAGTCAAGCAGCGGTCCTTATGTTGCTTGTGCGTCCCGCTGGTAGAGAGGACGCACGGTTCCGCAACGGCGGTTGCAAAGTGAAAGTGCGCAAGAGCACAGCTCTTCGTTGGTCAGCTATTGACGATGCTCTGTGGCTCCTGTGTTATGCGCTACAGTGACTTCCTTGTCAACTCTTCTACGCACGAGGGTGCCAAAAGTTGCAGGCGTGTGTTTATTTCCTCATTGCTATTGACTTTCTCGTGGCGTATCATGATGACTAGTCTGCAATGAAGTCACTCCCCGCTCGACAAAAAAGGAGAAATTCCAGTGGGCGTTATCAGAACCGTCATCGATGATAATCAAATCAAACCTGACGATGTCCCTCGCATTGAGGAAAACCTCTTCTATGAAGGGGAAGACGGGCGTCTCGATATGGAGAGTTTCGCCGTCTTGATGTTTTTTGCTACGATTATTGCGACATATGGCGTGATCGGCGATTCGACAGCCACGGTGATCGGCGCGATGATTGTTGCGCCGCTGATGACCCCAATCATGGCGATTGCCGCTGCCATCGTCATGGGGCGTATGGATCGTGCCGGCAGGGCGCTTTTGCTCGTCATTGCCGGTGCTGGCGGCGCTATTTTCTTGTCGTGGCTACTGGGCTTTGTCTATGTTTCGGGCGTAATTTCGGTCTCGACAAATTCTCAGATCGTTTCGCGCGTTTCGCCTCGCCTGATTGACCTGTATGGCGCCTTGGCGTCGGGTGCTGTTGGGGCCTTTGCCATGAGCCGTAAAGATGTCGCCAACACGCTGCCGGGCGTGGCAATTGCCATCGCGTTGGTCCCGCCCTTGACGGTCGTTGGCCTGACGCTTTCCCAGGGCGCATTTGACGAGGCCAGTGGCGCATTCATTCTCTTTCTGACGAACTTCTTTTCCATTTTGTTGGCCGGCGGCGGCGTCTTTGCCTTGTTGGGTTTGAGCAAGGCGTCGATGGATCAAATGACTGGCCCCGCGCGGCGGCGCGTGCTCTGGCTCATTGGTCTCGGCACGTTGTTGGTGATTATTCCCTTGACAGCAACGAGCATTCAGACGGGACGAGACGGGATCTTGCAGTTCCAGACGAGACAGGCGAGTGAAGCATGGTTGACGGGAACTAGTTACGAAATTGTGAACGTTCATGCGGGCGGCAATTCTGTCAAGCTGACGATTGCAGGGCAAGATGACATGCCCCAGACCGACGATTTGATCGCTCTGCTGCAGTCAGCCAGGCGCGACTCCTTGACGCTTGACCTGCAGGTTGTGCCGTCAATCAAAGAGCGATTGGTTGTCAGAGAGTAGGTGAAGTATGTGGGAATCGTGGTTGGTCCTGGCCCTCTTGGGGCTGGTTGCATCGTTTATGCCTTCGGTTTTGGGTGTTGAGGCAGTGCTGCTCGGCACGGAAGGAGGCGTGCGGCGAGTACTTGGCCTGCTCGCCGGCATTACGCTGGCCCGCATTATCATTGCGTTTGGCGTCTTTTCAGTCTTTGCCAGCGTTCTTGAGATCATGCGCATGACGGCAGCCTGGGCTGCCGAATCTGCGGTCAATCTGCTGGAGCGGATTAATGCGCTGATCGTCGCCGAGGGACATTGGGCGCTTGACATCATGTTGACCGTCGCGGGCGTGTGGCTGATTATCGAAGCGATTAACTATGCTCGCGGGGTAAATGCGGTCACGGTAGTTGAAGAGCAAACTTCAGAAGACGAAGTAGAAGATGATTCTTCGCCCGGTATGTTGGGGACGCTGGGCGTCGGGCTGCTCTTGGCCATCACAGGCCCAAAGCAATGGGTGCTGACGGTTGCGGCGATGAATATCATTCTGGCAATGCCTCCCAAACTCACGTTTCAATTCAGCGCACTGGCCGTCTATCTGCTCTTGGGTATCTCTATTGTTGCCATCCCGGTCCTGCTCTACCTGTTTCGTCCGGAACGTGCGCAAGCGCTGCTCACGACGATGAATGGCTGGATCACTGGGGTGATGCGCTACGTTGTGGCCGCCATCCTGGGCGCTATCGGCATCTATTTCATCTGGAATAGCGGTCTGGAACTCATGCGCTCGCTCCTTGCGTAGCGCTACCCATTTCCTCTTCGGAAAACCGCTGGTTGACAAAATACTGAGCACGCTTGACAATGCACCTGTTCTGCCAAAGCCTCCACAAGCGTTAAGGGCCGCGAAAGAGCACACTGCAAGGATTTGTCTTGGTCGGCGTCATCCTACGGTGGTTCGATACAGCGTATCTACGATCAGCCTGAGACCACGCAAGCGAGTGCAGAAGAATAACTGTACAGCCTTTCCCCTGCCAAGAGGTCCGGGAGCAGAAACAATTTTTCAGGGCTGTCCAGGCATTGCCAACATTTCTCGAGGGACCGTACTCATTTTTGAGAAGGTTTCATCACAGGGGGATAGCCAGAGAGGGTATTTTGATGTCGTCAGAACAAGCGTCCGTGCCATCTGTTTTGCGTCCACTGCTTGCCATCGCCGCTGTCGTGGTGATTCTCGCGGGGATGTGGGCAGCCTCGTCTATCGTCAATTTGGTACTGATGGCTGGATTGCTCACTTTGCTCTGTATTCCGATTCGCAATTGGCTAATCGGTCGCGGCATGAAGAGATGGCTGGCCCTCACGCTCATTATCGGCGGCGCCCTGCTTTTGTCCGTATTGCTAATTGCCCTTATTGGTTTCTCAATCGGCCAGGTTGCCCAAAATTCATCGGGCTATCAGGATGGGATAGCCAGTCAAAGCGGTCAAATTACCGCGGCGCTTCAGCAGCGCGGAATCGATGCGTCGACCTTTGACTCGACTGCTAAATCGGCTGCCTCACTGATCTTTGGCACGCTGGCTTCGATCGCAGGAAACCTCGTCGGACTTCTGACCTTTGGCGCATTTGCCCTACTTCTCTTCGGCTATATGCTCGCTGAATCTGAAAGTCTGACCGCCAGACTGCACACAGTGATCCCGGCTGATAATCCCGGCCTAATTCGAGCCAGTCAGGCGACATCGTCCGTAGCAAAATATATGCTCATGCTGACCGTCGTGAACCTCACAATTGCGGTGGCTGACATGCTGTTTTTGTGGCTGCTTGGCATTCCGCATGTCTTGTTGTGGGGCATTCTTGCTTTTGTCTTCGGCTATATTCCATATATTGGTTACTGGGTTTCTATTCTGCCGCCGCTCTTCCTGGGGTTTCTTCAGGGCGGCGTTGTCACGGCGCTCATCATTATCCTCGGTTATTGGTTTATCAACGGTATGCTGAGCACAGTAATCGCCCCCCGTTTCTACGGCAAAGGGTTGAATCTATCGCCTACCATAACGCTGCTCGCCGTTCTCTTTTGGGGCTTTCTGCTGGGGCCGATTGGAGGTATCGTTGGCGTACCGCTGACGGCGTTGATAAAATCAACTGCGCTAGATGGCTATGAGGGAACACGTTGGCTAGCTGCCGCATTGAGCACCGGTGATGGTACGTCCAACGAGACGTAGCAACAGATGGCTCATTCGATTCTCAGACGTGAGGAATCATCCTGCCAAAAAGACCACGCCCACAGAACTGTCAGTTCTGTGGGCGTGGTCTTTGTTTCAACAAATCAGCACATTTTTATGCGTCGACGACTTCGATGGCTTGAAAGGTTAGCTGATCGCCTGCTCGATCCACCAGGATATGGTCGCCATCCTGGACACTTCCTTCCAGCAGTTCCACCGCCAAGGGGTCGGCCACCAAGTGCTGGATGACCCGCTTGAGCGGTCGGGCGCCGTAGGCCGGGTCGAAGCCTTCGTCGACCAGTAGCTCCTTGGCCCCATCAGTCAACTCAATCGTGATGTTGCGATCCTTGAGCAACTGCCGCAAACGACCCAGTTGAATGTCGACGATCTCCTTGAGCTGCTCTTTGTCGAGAGCATGGAAGACAACCGTTTCGTCGATCCGGTTCAGGAACTCGGGCCGGAAGTTCTGCCGCAGGACGTCCTTGACCCGCGCTTCCGTCTCTTCGCTCAGCTCTCCATCCTCCAAGATGTGTGAACTGCCCAGGTTGCTCGTCATGATGATGATGGCGTTGCGCAGATCGACGGTGCGCCCCTGGGAATCGGTCAAGCGACCGTCGTCCAGCACCTGGAGCAGTACGTTGAAGATCTCTGGATGGGCCTTCTCAATCTCATCGAAGAGCACCACCGAGTACGGATGGCGGCGGATGGCTTCGGTCAACTGGCCCCCCTCATCATGACCCACGTAGCCGGGAGGCGCACCGATGAGCCGGGCCACCGTGTGGCGCTCCTGATACTCGCTCATGTCGATGCGAATGACGGATTGCTCGTCGTCAAACAAGAACTCGGCCAGCGCTTTGGCCAACTCGGTCTTGCCCACGCCGGTCGGACCCAGGAAGATGAAGCTGCCCACGGGGCGGTTCGGATCCTGCAGACCGGCGCGGCTGCGTCGTATGGCCGCGGCCACGGCTGACACCGCCTCATCCTGACCCACCACGCGATCGTGAAGCTCTTCCTCCATACGGATCAGCTTGGCCCGCTCGCCTTCCATGAGCTTGGCCACGGGGATGCCGGTCCATTTACTGATGACGGCGGCGATCTCTTCGCTGTCGACCTCTTCCTTGAGCAGCGCGCCTTCGCTCTGCAACTGGGCGACCCGGGCCGCGGCCGCGGCGAGATCCTCTTCCAGCTGACGCATCTTGCCATAGCGCAGCTCAGCCGCCTTTTGCAGATCATAGCTGCGCTCGGCCTGTTCGATTTCGGTGCGAACCGTATCAATCTGTTCCTTCAGATCCTGCACCTGGATGATGGCCTCGCGCTCCGCATCCCAGCGACTGGTGATCTGCGCGCTCTCTTCCTTCAAATTGGCCAGTTCTTCCTCAAGGATCTCAAGGCGGGCCTTGCTGGCGTCGTCTTTCTCTTTCTTTAGCGCCTCGCGCTCAATCTCCAGCTGCATGATCTGGCGATCGATCTCATCCAGTTCCTGCGGCTTGGAGTCGATCTGCATGCGCAGGCGGCTGGCCGCTTCGTCAATCAGATCAATGGCTTTGTCGGGCAGAAAGCGGTCGGTGATGTAGCGGTCGCTCAATTGAGCGGCGGCAATCGCGGCGCCGTCGGTGATGCGTACGCCGTGGTGAACTTCGTAGCGTTCCTTGAGGCCACGCAGAATACTGATCGTGTCCTCTACGCTGGGCTCGTCGGCCAGCACAGGCTGAAAGCGACGCTCCAATGCGGCATCCTTCTCGATGTATTTTCGATACTCATCCAGCGTCGTGGCGCCAATCGTGTGCAGTTCGCCGCGCGCCAGCATGGGCTTGAGCATGTTGGAGGCGTCCATGCTGCCTTCGGCCGCGCCCGCGCCGACCAGCGTGTGCATCTCGTCGATGAAGAGGATGATTTCGCCTTCGGCCTCTTTGATCTCCTTGAGTACGGCCTTGAGCCGCTCTTCAAATTCGCCCCGATATTTGGCGCCTGCGACCAGCGCGCCCAGATCCAACGCAACGAGGCGCTTGTCTTTGAGGCCGGTGGGCACATCGCCGTTAACAATGCGCTGGGCCAGTCCCTCCACGATGGCGGTCTTGCCCACGCCCGGCTCACCGATCAGCACTGGATTATTTTTGGTGCGGCGGCTGAGAATTTGGATTACGCGGCGGATCTCTTCGTCGCGGCCGATCACGGGGTCAAGCTTGCCCTTGCGCGCCTCTTCGGTGAGGTCACGCCCATATTTGGTCAGCGATTCGTACTGGGCTTCGGGGTTGTCCGACGTGATGCGCTGATTGCCGCGCACGGAGGCAAGGGCCTGCATGATGGCGTTGTAGTCGACGCCATGACGGTTGAGCAGATCCTGGGCTGCGCCGGGCAGCGAGGCCATGGCCATGAGCATGTGCTCCGTGGACAGATACTCATCCTTCATGTTGCCGGCAATTTTGTCGGCTTCCTGCAAGATATTAGATGCCGCGCGGCCCATGTTGACCTGCAATGTGCCGCCCTCCTGGCGTGGCATGGCAGCCAGGGCCTGGTCGACGCTTTGCATAATCATGGCGGGGTCCGCACCAATGCGGTTGAGCACCGACGGCACGACGCCACCCTCCTGGATCAGCAGCGCCTTGAGCAGATGCTGAGGCTCCAGGGTGCTATGGCCATATTGCTCGGCCAGCGTCTGGGCTTCGAGCAGCGCTTCGCGGGCTTTTTGGGTAAATTTATCGTAACGCATATAGGCTGTTGCTCCTCTTATGGATTGATTTCGGCTTGCACGCTGAAATGGAGTGTTTGGTATCTATCTTACTCTATTTCTGTATGATTTTCATCGGCAAAGTGTTAGAGGGATGTTTCCATTCACGACCTCATGATCTGATTTTGCTCGTTGTCCATATTGAACAGCAGTCGCGCCAATACAGTCGCCCCAATAGTTGACAATCACCCATCGACCATCGACAATTTCCCAACCAATCAACAACCCGCATTCGACGATCCCAATCACTATGCTTTCCATCGCCTTCCAAACCGATAAACCCCTCGCCGCTTACGGTCCGCTGGCAGCCCAGGCCGAAGCCTATGGCTTTGACGCCGTCACGGTCTACAACGACATGCTCTACCAGCCGGCGTGGCTGCCGCTGCTGGAAATTGCCCGCGCGACCCGTCACGTGCGGATTGGCGCGGCCGCGGTCAACCCCTTCACCTGTCATCCGGTCAATATCGCAGGCCAACATCGCGCTCATCGACGAGGCCTCGGAAGGACGCGCCTACCTGGGCATGGCCCGAGGCGGCTGGCTCGACTTTGTCGGCATTGAACCGGCCCGTCCAGTCACGGCCCTACGCGATGCCTTTGCCTGCGTGCGCCATCTTCTCGCTCAATCGACCGACCCCTTTGAGAGCGACATCTTTCCCGTCGCCGGCGGTGACGCCTTTCGCTGGACCATCCACCGTACGCAGGTACCCGGCTTGCTCGGCACCTGGGGCGCGCAGACCCTCCGTGCCTGCATCGACTATGTTGACGAGTTGAAGATCGGCGGCAGCGCCAATCCTGCGGTGGTGCCCTATTTTCGCAATCTGATCGACGACACGCTGATCAGCCGGTCCACTCCGCAACGAGAGGTCGGCATTGTCATCGGCGCTGTGACCGTGGTCGACGAGGACGCCGCCGCGGCGCGGGCAGTGGCCCGGCGCGAAGTAGCCCTCTATTTGCCTATCGTCGCGACGCTTGACCCGACGGTTGATGTGGAGCCGGAACTGCTGGCGCGCCTGCGCACGGCCGCGGCGCGCTATGATTTCGATGCCGCAGGCCGGCTGATTTCCGATGAGCTGCTGGCCCGCTTTGCCTTCGCCGGTGCGCCAGCCGATCTGATTGAGCAGAGTGTCGCGCTCTTTGACGCCGGCGCGGCCCGGGTAGAGTACGGCACGCCCCACGGTCTCTCGCCCCAGAGAGGCGTAGAACTGCTGGGTGTGCGTGTGCTGCCTGCCGTGCGTGAAATTTTGTCTGCTTGACATAGCCCACTACACCCATAATAATCAGTGCACCAGCGTCACGGCACGGGACGCTTGGCCGTGCGTACGCCGCGCGGCCGATGTTTCCTCGAGTAGCGCCGCGCATCTTTTCTAATTCCGTTTGCCGAATCCTATGGCGCAACTGATCTATCGCAACTTCGATATCGAGATTGGACCGGTCCAAGCGGACGGCTACCCTGTCGCCATCATAAATTCGCCGGGTGGCCAAGCGCGTGGGTTTCTGGTGCTGCCGGATGACGTGGACCAGTTCGAACGTGAGCTGGCAGAGCTTGATGCAGCCATGTTCGATGACCCCACGGCCGGCGCTGTCGTGCTGGCTCAGCGCGTGGGCGCACAGCTGTTCGACGCGCTCCTGTCCGGTGAACTGCGCAGCAGGTACGATGTTGCCCGTAGCGTTACGCGTGAGGCCGGTGAAGGGCTGCGCATCAAATTGCGCGTTAATGCACCGGAACTAGCCACGCTGCCGTGGGAATTTCTCTTCGATCAACGCCGGGGTGCGTTTATAGCCCTCTCGCGCTACACGCCCGTGGTCCGCTACGCTGAAGTCGCGGCGCCGGATCGCCCCCTGGCGGTGACGTCGCCCCTCCGCGTCCTAGGCGTGGCCGCCAGCCCTGATGGCGTCGAACCCTTGGACATTGCAGAAGAACAAAGGCGCGTCGAAGCTGCGATTGCACCGCTGGTCGAACAGGGGCAGCTTGAATTAACCTGGCTCGCGCCGCCGACCTGGCGTGCGCTACAAGCCGCCATGCAGGCGGGGCCTTGGCATGTGCTGCATTTCGTAGGCCATGCTGAATTAAATGGCGATAATGGCGAACCGGCCGTCATCCTGGCCGATGATGGTGGTGAGGCCCTGCGCATGAGCGTCGGGCAATTGGCTGATCTGTTGGCGGACCAGCGCACGCTGCGTCTTGCCGTCCTCAACGTGTGCGAAGGCGCACACGGCCATGAGGGCAGCGTTTTTTCCAGCATGGCCGCGACGCTGGTCCTGCGCGGGCTGCCCGCGGTCGTCGCCATGCAGTACCCCATCACCGACGATGCCGCCGTCGAATTTAGCGCCAGCTTCTACGCTGCGCTCGCCAATCTCTACCCAGTGGATGGGGCGCTGGCCGAGGCACGTAAGGCCATGAGCCTGGCTGAGCCAAACTCCCTGGAGTGGGCGACGCCCGTCTTGCACCTGCGGGCGCCCGACGGTGCGATCTTTATCGCCAACGAAGAAGGCGATGAAGCGGAAAAAAACGCCGGCAAACCGGGCAACACCATCAACATTGGCGCCATCGGCGGCAGTGCGACGGTGATTGGCGGCGATGCACAAAACGTTGCCGTGGGGCAGGGCAATGTCATCAGTACCGGATCCACAGCGCCGGCAGATGATGAGGCGGCCAAAGCAGATCCGGAAGCCTCTGACATTGGTCCTGCCGCGGTCAGAGGCGGTTGGCTGGCGCGTCTCTTTGGCCGGGACCGCGGTCAAACAAGTGACGCGCGTTTGATCATCGGCGGCAATGCACGCAATGTGATTGTGGGCAGTCGCAACGTTCAGGTGAACGTTGGTAACCGCAACGTGACCGTGCCGATTTTCGTGATAGCCGGTGCGCTGGTTCTGCTACTTGCCCTGCTCGTCTACCCGCTCGTAGAGCCGCTCTGGAACCCCGGTCAGATGCAGGGGCAGTTTAACATTGCCATTGCCCAGTTTGGAGAGTCGGATGCCAGCGGACACGTGCGCGAAACGGACGACAGCCGCACGCTCAGCACCTGGCTCTATGACCAACTTAATGCGGTCTATGCCGAGACGCCCGATGTGCCGCTGGCCGATTCCGTAGAGATCTGGCACGACACGCGTACCGACACGGCTCAAAACATACCCCTGCACGCCATTCGCGGCGACACGCCTGCTGCACGCGAGGAGAACGCTCGCAAGCTTGCCGAGCGCATCGGTGCGCACATGGTGATTTATGGCTACCTTGTCGAAGACGAAGAGAATTCGGGGCTGGATCTCGAGTTCTATCTGGCACCGAAGGTCAATGACGAGACAGCCGCCATTGTTGGCCCTCACCGCCTGGGCAGTCCCGTGTCTGTGCCGCTGCCTTTTGACGCCGACGATCCAATTACGAATGTGGTGGTGACGGAACGCCTGCGTACGCGTACCGAAGCGCTTTTCTGGCTCACCGTAGGGCTCACACAGGAGGTCCTTGGCCGGACCGAGGATGCGTTATCGACCTTTCGCCGTGCAGAAGCTGCTCTCGCCGACTGGACGCCGGACGAAGGGCGGGAGTTGCTCTATTTCTTCATTGGGCGTGAAGAACTCTTTCTCGGAAACGATGAGGCCGCCGAAGCAGCTTTTCGGGAAGCAATTGCGCTCAACCCCGACTATGCCCGTGCGTACAACGGGTTAGGTAGCGCTCATTTTCTCCGTTCGCAGCGCGTCCCGCCGGCAGACCGCTTGGCTGAGCCATCGGACTTGGCTACGGCCATCACAAACTACGAAGAAGCGCTGGCGTTGGCCCGGGCGCAGGCTAATGCGCAGATTGAGCACCTGGCGCTACTCAGTCTCGGCACGGCGTACCGTCTGGAAGGCGAAAGCTATTATCTTCGCAGCGAGTTTCAGCCGGCCCTGACGGCCTTTGCTCGCGCGGAAGACTATCTGACGCAAGCGGTTGCCTATTTTGATGATGGTGCAAACTATCGTTTGACCGCACAGGGCTATCAGTCACTTGGCTTGGTGCACTTTCAGCGTGCCGATGTCCTACGCCGGCAGGAAGATGCTGCCGGGCGCTTGCTAGAATTGGAAGCCGCGCGCACCGCCTTCGCCGCTTGCGTTGCGCAAGCTGAAGCCGGCAGCTTTGATGATTTGCTGCGAATTCGCATCGTTGACGAGTCGTGCCGTCCGCTTCATCAGGCAACGGATGATGCGCTGGCCGATCTTGCAAAGGAGTCATGATGAAACGACGAAGATTTGACCTTCTGGCAGCCGCGCTCGTGTTGGGCGTGCTGATCCTCGCCGGTTGCGGAGCTGCGTCCCAAGATTCGGAATCTCGTGTGGCTACGCGTGTGGCCGAAGATCGTGCGGTGGCGGCCACACTAACGGCTGAGGCCGCGCCGGCAACAGATGGTGAAACGGCAGTCGTGCCGGCGGAGTCGCCTACGGCCGAGGTGGTTGCGCAAGCTGTAGCGGCTCCAGAGGTTGATGCGGAAACGGTCACCGAGGTAGCGACTACGCCACCCGTGGCCACGCCGACGCCCATCGTGGCCACTGTTGTGCCACCTGCCACGCCAACCCTTGAGGCTGCCGCCACGGCAACGCAGATTGTGGCGACGGTTGTGGTCATAGCGGTGGAGGTCTCCCCAACCCCCACGCCGATCATTGCCGCGGTCATTCCCACTGACGGCAGCCAGGGCGATGGTCGGGAGATCCTGATCGGTGAGAATGGCCGCGCGGTTCTGCTACCGGGGATTCCCACTGCAGCCTCGCCCGTGGTCTTCGACGACTTCTTGACCGCAGCGCGTGGCGGTCTTTGATGACCGGCTGCCCGATAAGACGGACGGCAACGGCATTGCCAGCGTCACCTTTGAGATCGTCGGCCCGCCTGGGCAATATGGCCCCGTCGAGTATGAAAAGGTGGAGACGGGAGCAGCCTTCTGCCTCTTCGGCGGCAATGAGCCCCTCTGCCCGGCGCTGGATCTAAACAGCGCGCGCAGTCAATGGCCGGATGGGCGCTATGATGCCACGATCACGATCGTCGCCGAGGCGGACAACTTGGAGAGCGTTTGGTTCTGGCAATTCTGCATACGCAGCTGCGAAGTGACCCAGACCCAGGACACCCAGACTGAGGCGGCCAAAGAGGCTGAGGCGCCTACCCCAACCAGCCCCGAAGCCGCCACCGTACCGTCTGGAAATGAGCTTGCAGCTTGGATCGCCCAGGTGGGTCCAGGCTCAACCTATGCCGCAATCGGCAATGCGCTGGCCTTTCAGGTTGAGGCATTTGATCCTGCCTATGGCAGCCGGGATGGCGACGGCATCGTAGAAGTGAATTTGGAGATTTTCGGTCCAGACGGCGGCAAGGTCTATGGCCGCACCGAACGGAACGCTGCGTATTGCGCCTTTGCCGGCGGCGAACCGGACTGCAACGTCTTCGAGTTCACCGTCGACGATTCGCGCTGGCCCGACACGGATAACGTGGTGCGCGCCGGCCCCCATCGTCTCTTCGCCACGGTCTACGCTGAAGACGGCCGCACCGCGACAGTAGAGATGACCGTGCAGCTCGAGTAAGGCAACGGGCGTTTCTTTGGGGCTCTCTACGTGCCATTTTATCGTCCGTTCCCTGGCTTTTTCAAAGAGGGTTGATGCCAATCAGCGCCAACCACCGGCCGCTTTTCTGGAACGGACGTGCGCTATCGTGTAGAATATGACTCCATTGCCTGCTGTCTGCCGTTCTTTACTGAGTGCTATTTGCCGATTGCCATGTCCAAGAATTCTCGCCCGCCATCTGAAACCACTGTCGTCGTCGCCATGAGCGGCGGTGTAGATAGCTCCGTCGCGGCCGCGCTGCTGGTGGAAGCCGGCTACAACGTCATTGGCGTCATGATGCGCCTTTGGGCCGAAGTCGGCCGGGGCGAAGGGTCGACCAATAAGTGCTGCAGCCTGGAGAGCGTCCACGACGCCCGCCAGGTCGCCGATCATCTGGGCATTCCCTTCTATCTGATCAACGTGGAGGAACCTTTCAAGCAGCGCGTCGTCGACTACTTCATCAGCGGCTACAGCCAGGGCGTCACGCCCAACCCTTGCCTGGCCTGCAACCGCCATATCCGCTTTGACTATCTGCTAAACTATGCCCGCAAGCTGGGCGCAGATTTCTTGGCCACGGGCCATCATGCTCGGGTGGAACGCCAGCCGGACGGTACGGTTCATCTGCTGAAGGCGGTGGACGAGGGCAAGGATCAAAGCTACGTGCTCAGCGTCATGGGGCAGGCAGAGTTGCAGGATGTGCTCTTCCCTGTGGGCGAATACCAGAAGGCGCATATCCGCGAAATCGCGGCGGCCCGAGGACTACCCACGGCCTCGAAGCACGACTCCATGGATCTCTGCTTTATTGCCGACGACGACTACCGGCGGTTTTTGCAGGATTGGGCCAGCGAGGCCATGCAGCCTGGTCCCATCATGGACCGCCAGGGCATGATTTACGGCGAGCATGCCGGCCTCCCCGGCTACACGATCGGTCAGCGCAAGGGCTTGGGGCTCAGCGGCGCGACCGAACCGCTTTACGTGCTGGAGTTGGACAGCGACCAGAATGCGCTGATCGTCGGCACCCGGGACGAATTGGGACGTACTTCGCTGACTGCACGGGACGTGAATTGGACCCTCGATCGGCCCGTGGCGGCCGATACGCTGGCGGAATGCAAGATTCGGTATCGCGCCCATGCTGCGCCGTGCCGGCTTGTGCCGCAGGCCGACGGCAGCGTGGACGTCTACTTTGACGAACCGCAGCGCGACGTGACGCCGGGCCAGGGCGCGATCTTCTATCAGGGCGACCTTTGCCTGGGCGGGGGGATCATCAGTTGATGACGGGGTTGCTTTCGCCGGCATTTCTGCTGGGCCTGCTGCTTGCCACTGCGTATGCTGCGCTCTTTCATGTTTGGGGCGGGCGCAACGTGCGCGACCTCGTGCTCTATTGGTTGAGCGCGTGCGCGGGCTTTGCAATTGGCCAGGCCATCGGCCAGTTGACCCAGGTGCCGGTGTTGCAGATCGGTCACCTGCACGTGATCGAAGGCACGCTGGGGGCGTTTGCCGCGCTGGTGATCGCTCGTGCCTGGAGTCAGTCCGCCTACGCCGATCGCCAGGATGTGCGTTGATCGGGGGGTGATCCAGCCGGGCGCTCTGCCGTGCTCATCATGGAACGCGGATGATGCGGAAGCTCACGGATTGCTAATCATACAGGACGCAGTAACTATACAGGCTAACGGCTAGCGAACGCTGCGCCCAGTGGGCTCCCGGTAGGCTGGGGCAGTATCCAGCCGTATCGAAACCAAGGAGCGGGTCGACCCGTTTGGTTTCGATACGTCCACAAACCACAGTGGACTACTCAACCGGCACTAGCCTGTATAGTTACCAGGACGCATGCGAAGTGCAAGATGGTGCGAATGGCTGATCGATCATGTGAAGGGCCGAATGGAGCCTGCCGCAACATTATAGCGTCCTGCTAATTGATCCGCTCCGATCCGCCCGATCCGCCTAATCCGCGTTCGATTATGTTTCTATCCACGTTCGTATTACCTACTGTTCAGGAGTCGCCGTGATTAGCGCAACCATTCGCGATATTGCGATTATTCTGCTCGCGTTGCAGACCTTGATTGTCAACATTCTGCTGGCTGTGTTGATCTGGCAGATCTATCGTATGGTCAAGATGTTGCAGACCGAGATCAAGCCGATGATTGAGGACACCCAGGAGACATTGGGCGCAGTGCGTGGTACGGCCAATTTCGTGGGTGAAAGCGTCGTCGATCCGGTGGTGCGTAGCACCCGGGCAACAGCCGGCATGCGCGCCACCCTACGGTCGATCACGGCCGATATTGGCCCGCGTCGTAACCCGCCACGTCCGTCATCCTCCCCACCCTCCGCAGTTTCGACACCCTCGACGCCGCCCCCGACGTAGAGACGTTTCATTGTAGCGTCGTGACTACGTCGCCGGGCTCGGCTCGCGCAGGGTTGCCGCATCGGCCGGTTGCTCTGCTGCAACACGCGCCGGGGACTCCTCGGCCAGCGTGTCGGCCGCCAACAGCACCAGCGTGATCCAGATCAGATTGGACATGAAGAGGTGGACCAACTGGAGCCAGACCGGCGCTTTCAAGGCGACGTTGAGCGCCCCTAGCATGAGCTGCAGCGTATACAACGCGCCCAGTGCCAGAGCCAGCCGGCGGGTGGATAGCAGCGCCGGTTGATGCCGTACGGCCATCACGGCAGCCAGGATTAGGAGTGCGCCAACCGTAAATGCAATCAATGGATGGTAGATGCGCAGGCTCACCAGCTGGGCGACCACGGGGGACTCTTCGGGCGTGATGCCAGCATTCAATACCAGCGTATCCCCCAGCGCCGTGATGCCGCCGCTCGCACCCAGAATTAACATTGCCAGCAAGGCCAGGCCAAAGACCCACGGCAACGCCCCCTGCCCGCGCAGGCGGAGTTTGGCTCCGCCCGACGCCCACCAGGCCGTCAAGGTCAGCGCTGCAAGCAGAAAGAAGGTGTTGATCAGGTGGCCTGCCATCCAGTAGGCCCGGGCAATGGAGACGTTGTAGGCAACCAACTCCAGCAGAACGAGTCCGGCGCCAATCAGCGCCTCGATGACCATGAAGATCATGGCTGCAATCGCTCCACGGCGGACTCGATGACCACGCGGATAGGCACGCAACGCCCACACTAACATCACGAGCACGCCAATCAGTGCCAGACCGCTGGTGATGCGGTGGGAGAACTCAATAATCACTTCGGTCTGTTCCGGACGGGGAATTAGTTCGCCGTTGCAGAGTGGCCAGTGGCTGCCGCAGCCCGCTCCCGATCCAGTGGCGCGCACAAACGCACCCCAAAGAATGACGAGTATGTTAAAGGCTAGAACGCCCCACGCAAAGGTGGCATAGCGACGATTGATCACGGTTGGGTTCTCCTCAGCTTTTCACGCTCGACGTGTAAAACAGTTTGTGCATTTTACCACAACCCTGCGTTCGCACCGACCCAACCCACGCCCCATTCAATCCTCCTCTCCGCTTTGTGTTAAGATTGTGCCAATTCTGTTTTCTCGATCGTCAACCGGTATTCAACTGTGGCTATTCGACCCTCATGAAATCAATTTCCCTCGTTGCACAGAGCAGCTCGCTGATCTGCACCATGGCGCTGAATCTGTCCGAATTTATTGCCGATAATGAACTCTACGGTCCGCTAATTATCAAGCGGATTGAGGAGACGCGTCTGACCAGCGATCAGC
Organism: uncultured Chloroflexia bacterium; assembly: GCA_963749845.1. Taxonomy (GTDB): domain Bacteria; phylum Chloroflexota; class Anaerolineae; order Caldilineales; family Caldilineaceae; genus JAGRCP01. The sequence continues at coordinate 1,828,235 of CAVVOJ010000001.1, forward strand.
AACTGCGCCTGACTGACTACCCAAACATGGTGCACATGGTTGTGATCCTCAACGCGGAGGATCCCGATACGATCGCCGTGTTGCCCGTGCTGGCGCGAATTGATGCCGCTGCCCCCCGTCTTGATCTGCATATTATCACCGACGAGGATGATCTGACCTTACTGGATGCAATGGTTGAAGCGCTCGATTTGAGTGATCTGGATGAGCTGGACTTACCGCTGGTCATCTTCTTTGACGAGGAGTGGGCGGATCAGGGTTCGTGGGGCCCGCGGCCAGCCGCTGCTGAGCCGCTGCTAGAAGCATGGCTGGAAGAGCACCCGGATTACGAAACCCTGGCTACAGATGAGAGCGACGATGCGCAAGATGCCTTTGGGGCGCTGCAAGATGAGCTAATTCATGCGATGCGCTTGTGGTATAACACCTCGGTCAATCGCGTTTGCGTGGACGAAATCATCGACGTGTTGGACTCGTTGGCAAGCGCCGACGATGCGACCAGCGACGACGATGAAGAGGATGAATCGGAAGAGAGTTGAGTTCCCGCACAATGAATCGCTGGCTTGCAGTTTTCGGAGTTGTCCTGGTATTTGGTGGCGGCTGGGTCTGGTGGAATCGATTGCCGGTGGACGCCGCGGTTGATCTGCGTACGCCACAGCCGGCGGTGGGCTATCCCGCTCCGGATTTCACGCTCGCTACGCTTGATGATGAATCCTTTTCGCTGGCTGCCCAGGCGGGGAAACCAGTCGTCTTGAACTTTTGGGCGACCTGGTGCGGACCGTGTCAGCGCGAACTGCCCGCGCTTCAGCTTGCGGCCGAACGCTGGGGAGACGAGTTGCTCATCGTCGGCGTCGATCAGGCGGAAGAGGCCGCGGTAGTCCAACGCTACGTCGATGAACTGGGCCTCACGTTTCCGATCCCGATGGATACCGATAGCGCCGTGGCCGACCGCTTCAACGTCATCGGTCTGCCGACCACTTTTTTCATCGACGGCGACGGTGTAATCCAGAGCATCTGGTCCGGTGAGATGAATAGCGTCACGCTGGCGGAGAATATTGCCGGCATTTTGCCATGAAAACGTGTGACGTGAATGTGTGAAATGTGGATTCTGCAGCATTCCTCACGCCTCACGCCTCGCTGGCAGAATGAAGAAGATTAGCACCCAGACCATCATCAGATCTGGCAGCGCGTAGGTCATGTCGATGAGTCCGTGCGTGAGCGCGGCCAGGCTTGCCGCGAGCAGGCCCAGCGCGAGGGTTTGTTCGTGGCGCGCGACGGCGTTTGCTGTCAGGCTCCGTAGCAAGGTGCGCAGACCACTGAACCAGAACCCAATCCCCAACATTAGCCCGGGAATCCCCAAGCGCGTCCACCAGTCGAGCAGCCAGTTGTGTGGGTGGTTGAGGTTCGGCTCCTGCCAGGCCGCCGGCAGCAGATAGCGGTTGCGGAAGGCGTAGAGAAAGTTGTCGGGCCCGACGCCGGCGGCGGGGTGGTCCAGCGCCATTTGGGCCGCGCTGCGCCAGAGCTGCACGCGCAGAAAGCCGGTGCCGCTCTGGAAGTCGAGCAGACGTTGGAAGCGTTCCGTACCCAAAAATGGCATGAGCAACAGGCCAGCCAACACACCCGCGCCTGCCAACCACCAAAGGGCACGCCGCTCAACGCCCCATGCACCCAGCAGCCAGTAACCGCCGATCCAGAGCGTCAGCAACATGGCGGGCAGGGCTAGAAAAATCGCGCCCTTGCTAAAAGTAAGCAGCAAGGCGCCGCCTTGAAGCAGCGCGGCCGCAACCCAAATCAGTGTGGTGTGATTGCGTCTTTGGTCCAGTTGGTACTGAGTGAAGAGCGCCAGCGCCAGCGTGACGGCCAATGTTCGTTCCAGATAGAGGGCCAGATTGTTGGGTGAGCCGTAAAGCCCACGCACGCGCCGTACGCCTTCAGCCGTGATCAACATAGCGTCGCTGACGAATTGCCAGCAGGCGATTGCGGCCATGAGCGTCGCGCCGGCCAGCCATGCGTTGATGAGCAGCTCGCGATCGCGTGTAGGGGTTGGGGTGGTGCGCAACACGCCAATCAGCGTCACGCCAAAGAGCGCCGCCGCCAGAAAGACCGTGCGCCACTCGCGCAGCGCCAGCGCCTGATAGTCGGCTGCACTTGCCGCGACGAGCGCCCAGGTCGCCAGCGCCATAAGCAGGCCAAAGGTCCAGGTGCGGTAGCCATACCGGATGTTGGGCCTCTCATCCGGTTCCCGCATCAGCATGGTAAAAAGAAGTAGGAACAGGCCGCCGGCCACACCCACATCGATGAGTTCAAACGCGCGGTTGGGTAGCAGGGGCAGCTTGACGCTGAAGTAAAAGGGTAGTCCAAAGAGCAGCGCCGCCAGCCAAACGCTCGGTCGCAGCAGCCCGGCCAGCCCAAGCAGGGCCAAGCCTGCCAGTGCAACCCACCAAGTGGCGAACATGACGCCGACGATCATGATTGCGAGGCCAACCCCGGCCACCCGGCTAATTGTTTGCAGACGAACCCCACGGCTCCGGCGCGCCCATGCGGTGCGCACGGCCGCGGGTGCACGCCAGCCGGCGGCTGCGGCAGCCCAGCCCAGTGCGAGCAGCCATCCACCAATGCCGAGGAGGGCGACGCCGGGCCAGGCCGGAAGCATCTGCCTTCCCGGCAGGTCGACGGCGAGCGCACGCAGGGGCATCTGGCCCCAGCTGCGCCACACTTCTACCCGGACCTCGTGGGGGCCATCGTCTGCCGCACGGTGGACAGGATGCCAGCGTACGACCGGTGTGTCAGTCGTCGCCAGCTCGGGCGCAAGCAACGTCTTGTAGCCGGCGCGCTCGCCTTGGCGATTGACGTTGCCGCGCATGATGGCGAGCTGATTGGCCGGCTCGCCGTCGACTGTCACGTAGAGATAGCCCCAGTAGTCGCCTTCAGCCAGCGCCAGTTCCAGCACGCTACCCTGGTAGGTGAAGGCGAGAACGCCGGCCGGTTCCTGCCATGGCGCGGCGGGCTCGGCCGGATTGGCCCCTTGCGTCGAGACCTGCCAGCCGGGGCCATAGTGGAGGGCCGAGCTGGTCATATTGGTCGCCACGCCTGGCTTCAGCGTGGCGCGTGCCGGCAGCGCAGCTGGATCGGGCCGAGACGGTGTTGGCACACGCGTGACCAGGAGCCAAAGGAGTCCGGCTGCAATTAGGAGTAGGCCGGTTACGTGCATCATGCGCAGGCGTACGGGCGCGCGCGCTGCGTTGGGGTCGGTCACGCCATTCATCGAAGGGGCCATGTCCTGCATGGTAGCACCGGGGCCTGCTTCCAAACAATTTTACGGATTCCTTTGCCGGGCCATGCTCTGCGTCTTCCTGTAACAACGAATTGTCGTTTTGTTTGCTCAAAATTGACCGGCCGCCCTTGTTGGGCTATACTGTGGTTCGCGCTTTTTCCGGCGCGTGTTTTTTTGCGCGCGTGGACATGATATGAGTCGAAACGGCTCCGGGAGGCCAGTGATGTCGAACCAGCCGCACGAGAATGATCGGAATCCTTTGGAGGATTTCGCTGCGGAAATGAGCGAGGGGCTGGAAAGCACGCCGGTCAACATCACGGACACGAATGTCGATTCAGTTGAAGGCGGTCAGGTGACGATGCGCCAGTCGGCGGCCCGTTCGGTCCAGGCCAGCGCCCTGCAGCTGGAAGAATCGGGTGTGGGCTTTGTCCGCGCCGGCACGATGGATGCGAGCAACAGTGCCATCGGTTTTGCCGTGACGAAACAGCTGTCGTTGCGCAACACAACCAGTTCCGTTCTGGTCGCGCAGGAAGTCGAGGCCGATTCCTTGCGTAGCGTGGTGATCTTGACACCCCGGGTGAACGGCAATGTGAAGACAGTCTTTACGCCCGTCACGGCGTTGGCGGCGGGCGCAGGCTTTGCTGCCGGACTGTGGATTCTGCGTCGTCTGGCCGCCGGCCTGAATCCGTTTGCGCGTCGTCAGCGTTGAGCGCAGGAATTGACGACAGTAAATTGACGAAATAGATTGCAATCGATTGAAGTGGTTCCAATTGCCTAGAGGAGCATGACCCAAAATGTCTGAATTGAAACTTGACGCGCAACCGCGTGAATTAAAGGGACGTAAGGTGCGCCAATTGCGTCGACAGGGGATCGTCCCGGTGACTGTTTACGGACAGGGGGAAGAGCCCATGTCCTTGCAGGTTGATGCTCGCAACCTGGACTATCTCCTGCATCACGGCGCCACGTCACAGCTTGTTGAGTTGACGGTGGATGGCGGCGAGGTCAAGAACGTACTGGTGCGTGATATCCAGCGCGATCCCGTCCGTCATTTCTTGATGCACGCCGATTTCTATGCTGTCAACATGAGACAGAAGCAAATTGTGACCGTTCCGATCCACGGTGTCGGCGAGCCCGACGCCTTGGCTGCCGGCCTGATGATGCTCCAAGCTTTGGATCAGGTCGAAATCGAAGCGCTGCCGGCTGCTATTCCGGCCGTAATCGAGGTTGATGTGACCGGCCTCACCCTAGAGGACAGCATCACGGTTTCTGATCTGCCCCAGATAGATGGCGTCGAGTATACGACTCCGCTGGATGAGACGGTCTTCACGATGGTTGCTGCTCGTACCGCCGAGGAAGAGGAAGAGGAAATGCTCGACGACGAGGAGATGATCGAGCCCGAGGTTGTCGGTGCCGAGGCGGAGGACGAAGAACTGGAAAACTAACCTTTCTTCCATACAGAAATCAAAAAGCGGCGTCGGGCAGAACTCTTGCCGACGCCGCTTTTTTTGTTCTCTCAACTACTGACCGGTTGAGTAGATCGCCTCCTCTAAAAATTGCATGGGATCAACCGCCACGCCGCGAATGCGCAGTTCCCAGTGGAGGTGGGCGCCGGTGCTGCGGCCGGTGTTGCCGACCAGACCGATTGCGTTGCCGGGGCCAACGGTTTGCCCCTTCTCTACGGCCAGTTCGCTCAAATGCCAGTAGCCGCTGTAAACGCCTGCACCGTGATCCAATACGATGGCATTGCCCCGCACGGGCAGCGATTGCGCCAGGGCGACGACACCGGTCGCCGGCGCAGTCACTGTGATGCCCACACCGGCGCCAAAGTCTTGGCCGGCATGGTAACCGCTCAGGACGCCGTCGTTGTAGCTGCGGCGGGTGCCGAAGGGGCTGGTTGTGGCATATTCGGGGCCTAACGGGCGGACGAAGGGTGCGCGAATGGCCAGGTCCGGTGTGACCGGAGCATAGACCGTTCGCAGCAGCTCTGTTTCCGTTACGGTCGTGGTAGGATCAAGCGTGTCGCTTTTCTCTGGCGGCACATAAATGTTCTGAAAGCCATAGCCGCCGTCGACGATTTCGATCATCTGCGTCAGTGCAACCGGGATGCCGCGGCCAGTTGTATACGCTATCGTGAGCGTGTACGCGCCTGGCTCAATAAGCGCCGGCGCCGGGAGAAGCGCTTCCACGGTATGCGTCGGTACGGGTAGCGAGACTAGCGGTAGCGGCAGCCCGTTCCAATCGGCGCGCACGGAAATCGGCCGATCCGCTTTAATCTGCAGGCGGCCGGTGCGCCCCTGTGCTATCGAGCTTGACACGTCAATGTCGGTCAGGGCGCCGAAGCGCAGAGGCACGGGCGGCGCCCGATCGACAGGAATCGCAATGGGCTGGCCGGGCCAGAGGCGCGTAGTCAACGTCATCCCATTGAGTGCGGCCAACAGCTCGCCATCTTGATTCGTGCGCACGGCAAGGCTGTCCAACGTGTCGCCCGCACCGGCATAGAGTGGTACAGTCTCTACCACGCCCAGCGCCAGGGCTGCGGCGTCAGTTGGGATGAGTAGCTCCTGCCCGACACGAATCAGAGATGGGTCGGTGATGTTATTGATCTGGATGAGGGCATCGACCGGAACGCCGAAGCGTGCGGCAATTGCGCTGAGGGAGTCGCCGGCGATAACCGTGTAGCGCCCAACGTTATCTTGGGCGTGGCCCGCACTCGGTAGCAATGCCCACCAGAAGATGCCGAGCAACAGCAATGCCGTGCTCAGAGCCAAGCGCCAGGAAGACGGCCGGCGGGAAACGACGCTATCCATCGACGCTCTCGGGTTCACTGTAGACTGCCGGTTTGAGGACCCCAATGTAGCCGAGGTTGCGATAGACTTCGTCGAAGTCCAGGCCGTAGCCAACGACGAATTCGTTGGGAATGGAGAAGCCCACCCAGTCAACGACAATGTCAACTTCGCGCCGGTCAGGTTTGTCTAGCAGGGAGACGATGCGAATGCTTGCCGGCTGGCGCTGGCGCAGTAGCCCCAGCAGGTAGTTGAGCGTATGGCCGCTGTCGATGATGTCCTCGACAATGACGATGTTGCGTCCCGTGATGGGCTTATTGAGATCTTTGAGAATGCGCACGACGCCGCTACTCTCCATACCGGCTCCGTAGCTGCTGGTGGCCATGAAGTCGATCTCGTGGGGAATCTCGATGGCCCGGCAGAGATCGGCCATAAACATGATGCTGCCCTTGAGCACCGAGATGAGCAGGAGGTCCTGCCCGGCATAAAGCTCGCTGATCTCTTGACCGAGTTCGATGATCCGTGCCTGGATCTCTTCTTCGTCAATCAGGATGTGATCAATGTCATTGTGAAGCGAGCCATTTACTTGACGCATGAAGCATTTCTCCCCGGCTGGCGACTGGAATGGATCCGTCAGGTGCAGGATACAGCGACAAAGATCGTTGGGCAAAATTTCGCTCTGGGAAGTTGGGCAGGCGCCGAGCGCTATGGGTGGGGCACCAAGAAGGGATGGAGACGGCCCTGGTCGGGCGCCGCCAGGGGCGTTATCGTACCGGCGGAAATGCGCGCAGCGATGTCAGTCGTCTCACCTGCGTCTGTAGCTTCAATAGCCGGGGGCTGCGGCTCTAAGGCAATCGCGGCAACGTCCTCAAGCGGCCCTGCGGCCCGCACCAATGGGCCGTACACCCAGCCTTGCGCGTCGCCTGTGTCGACGCGCCACCATTCGTCCCCTTCACTATACCGGCCATCAATGGGCAGCGCCGTGCCGGCATTGGCCTGGCCGATAATTTCGAACTCCGTGCCGGGCCCGGCGCGCAGGTTCAACAGCGCTGTTTCGACGTAGGCGGTTGGCTGATCGGGTTCCGGCAAGGGCTCGACCGGCGCAACCTCAACCGCAGCAGGAGCGGCAGCCGCGCTCAGCAAAGCAGGGTCGACCGCCTGACCGCCGCCGGCCTTGAACTGCTGGCTCCAGCCCGCGGCGAGGTCCAAAAATTGGCGGCCAAACGCTGCGCTCGGCTCAATGTAGGTACCTTCGGGCCATTCGTTGAAACTGGTGATGATGATCCAGTTCGGATTGCTGGCGATGGCCGCCTGCCATGATTGGACAAAATAGTTGCCGCCCTCACGATCGCGGGCAAAGCCACTGCCGGGGCGCACGCGCACGTCGTTGTAGCCGGGCATGACCGTCGCCACCCAAAACTTGTATGCACCTGTCTGTCCGCGCATCTGGTCGACCAGATCGGCGAACTTACCATTGGTGTAGCTTAGATCCGTGGGTGGATTCCAGGTATTGCTATAGAGGTGATGGCCGTCGAAAACGTTGAGGTAGCTGACATCCACTCCTTCGGAAATCCAGATGTTGCCGTAGCCAGGGTCGACCTGGCTGCGCACATTGCGCCACGTATCGACGCCATAGATAGTCGGCCGCCAGAAGAAGATCACGGGGCGGCCATCGACGCGCAGATAGGCGGGATGGTTGACATGGGTGTTATTGGCGTGGGCGAGGGCGTTGGTCACGTCACCGACGCCGGCAAAGAAAGGCGAGTCGGTCTCGAAAAGGATGCCGATCTTGAAATCACGTGCGGCAGCCTCGTCGAGCAAGGCTTGGAGGTTGGGTTCGGTCTGGTTGAATTGTCCCCCTGGCCCGTACCAGGCGACGATGAAGCCATCAATGCCCGCCTGCTTGGCCTGCTCAATATGACGCCCCATGACCGCTCGATCACGGCTGACGTAGGGTTCGGCCGGGAGGTCGCTCAGCTGGTCATAGCTCCAGGAGTTTTCGTCAAACCAGGTGTAATAGGAGGCCAGCACCAGCGGATCGCCACTGCTTTGCGCTGCGGGCGCGGCATTGGCCGGCCGCGCCAGGAAACCAAGCAGGCCAACAAGCAGCAATAGCAAAATGGTGAGAAGAATGCGCCAACCCAGGCGCATTCGCTGATCGCGTTCCGGCAGAATTTCCAGGGCGGGCAGGGTTGCCTCTACCGTGGCGACGGGTGTTTCATGCATGCTCATAAGCTTTGATCGTATCACGCGGCCACGCGACGACAAAATTCGACCCGCTATCCACCATCATGATATTCATCCACACCAGGGCGGGTTGCTGCAGAGACACGCCCCCTACGTTACTGGCTGCCAGGTCTCGCCGCGGTGCTGCGTTGTCCGGTCCCTACACCTTGCTGAGACCAGGCAGCCGCTGGATCGCGGGCAGGGCTAGGACTTCGCTCAACATCATCGCAGTGGCCCCCCAAATGATCTGATCCTGAATGTTAAAAAAGGGGACGGTAACATCGCGATCGCGCAAGCGCCAAATCTCCTCGCGGCGGTTTTCGGGCAGTAAAAAATCGGTCAGTGGCGCTTCCACCAGAGCCGCCACCTCATAGGGGTCGAGGTGAAAGCGGGGACGATAGTCGGTCCACCCCACTACGGGCTGCACCCGATAGTTGGAGGCCGAAACAAAGAGCTCGCTCATCCAACCTAGGACGGTCACGTCGTCCGGGCGCACACCTACCTCTTCATAGGCCTCGCGCAGCGCGGTGGCGGTAATGTCGGCGTCTATGTCTTCCTGGCCGCCGCCGGGCAAACCTACCTGGCCGCTGTGGACGCCGCTGTAGTTAGGGCGCAGGATCAGGGGCAGGTGTACCCGCCCTTCCCACGGATAGAAGAGCACGAGCACGCCGCCGCGCCGGGCATCAGGTCCTGGTTCGTCACGATACTCCGCGCCCGGCCGGGGTCGCGGGGCCATGCCATATTGTGCTTCCCGGCCAGGAAGGGGGGCGGCCAGGTCATGACGCAATTGCTGAAGAAATGGTTCGTATCGTTCGCTCATGGACTCATCCCACGCGGCAAATTAGCCCTTTCAGGTATTGGCCCTCGGGAAAGGTAAGCGCAACAGGATGGTCATCGCCCTGGCGCAGCCACTGCAGAATCTGGGTCGGCCGGCCGGCGTCGACCGCCGCACCAAAGACGACTTTTTGAAAGAGGTCAGCGCTGATCAGGCCACTGCAGCTAAACGTAGCCAGGATCCCGCCTGGGTTCAGCAGCTGCAGGGCGAGCAGGTTGATGTCCTTGTAACCGCGCAGCGCACGGTCGACGCTGCGCTTGGACGTGGCGAACTTAGGTGGATCCAGGATGATCAGATCGAAGCGCGGCCCTCCTGGCCCACGCCAATCGCGAAGGACGGTGAAGACATCGCCGGCGATCTGTTCGGCTTGTTGCTCCGGGTCAAAGCCGTTCAAGCGCAGGTTTTCTTCGCATAGTTCTAGAGCCTCAACGCTTGTGTCCAGATTCGTCACGTGGTCTGCGCCGCCGGCCAGGGCATAGACGCCGAATGCGCCCGTGTAGGCAAAGGCATTAAGGACCCGCATGCCGGCGCCGTAGGCTGCCACGCTGAGCGCGATTGGCCCGCTGATCCATGTAGAAACCGGTCTTCTGCCCACCGTGAAGATCAACCAGGAAGCGAAAGCCTGCTTCGTAGATTTCTGTCTGCGCCGGTGGTGAGGCGCCGGCGAGCAGGCCCTGCTGCTCTGGCAGTCCTTCTTGAGCCCGCTGGGCCATGTCGCTGCGCTCGATTACGCCGTGGGCCCCAGTGAGTTCCAGCAACTGCGCGGCCAGCATGGCTTTGCGCTGGTCGATAGCGAGCGTCCCTGCTTGCAGCACAAGAAAATCGCCATAGCGGTCGACGGTCAGACCGGGCAGGAAGTCATTCTCGGCGTTGACCAAACGGTAAGCCGTGGTCCTCCTATCCGCAGCCAACTCCGCCCGGCGTACGATTGCCTCGGCCAGCCGTTGTCGCCAAAAGGCTTCGTCGATGGTTTCCTCGACATCCCATGTGAGCAGGCGAACTTGAATCTGACTCTTGCGATTGAGGTAGCCTTGGGCCAGCGCCCGACCGTTGGCCGCGAGCACGGTGACGATCTCGCCATCGACAGCTTCGTCCGCTCCGGGTAGGCGGGCAATGGACCCGCTGAAAATCCAAGGATGGCCCTGGATGACGGGTTTTTCCCGTCCCTGCTTGAGTTGGACGGTGCCGGCTGCATGCTGCATGATTGGGTTCATTCCTGCGTGCCTTCCTTATCCAACTCCCAGCCGTGTTCGTTGATCTGAACGCGTTCAGCCGGCAATTGGACGATCATGGCGATGGGGTCATATCGAAAATCGACTGGTCCGTCCGGCGTGGTCAAGGTTCCGGTGACCTGCTGCGGCGTGCGCTGGCTAAAGCGTACGGTATAGCCGCGATAGATGATCCAGTGGGTAAGCGGCTTAACGTTGGCGCGCATAGTTTCCTCTACTCTTTCTTATGCTCGGACCAGCAGAGTTCAATGACTTGCTGCGTCGTGGCCGTGATGCGGCCAACATGGCTCGGCTGTAGACCGCAAACCCACAAAATCTCTTGCGTGGCGCCGTCGATGACGAGGGGCCAGCCACGCCGGTGGGCCGGCGGAATCTTGTGATCGGTGAAGAGATCGCCAATCTGCTTGTGACGCCCGCCGAGGCCAAGAGGCGCGAAGCGTGCGCCGGCGGGTGCATCTCTCCAAGCGATCAGGCACAGCCCCGCCGCGCTGATCTGTTCTCCGTCTATAAATGCGCGCCAGGGCAAATTCGGGCTGCGCCAGTCCTCGGGCAGATCGGCGCCTGTCATGCGCCGGCAAGACAACGACCATCCGCCGAGGGTGAGGCGGCCTAGCGGTGCGATGGGACGGGGGGATTCATCAGGCGCAAGCTGTGGACCCCGGGCCGATGCAGGCGTCGCGTCAGCCCGATGGATGGATAAGTGCGCACCCTCAGCGCCAGCCACTACGCTCCAGGCCAGTCCTGCGAAGAGGGTATGCGGTCCGCCGGCGTAGGTATGTTCAGGCAGCGCATCAAGCAATTGTTCTAGCGGCGTGAAATGAAGCTCGCGCATTGAACCGGTTAGCTCTGCCAATGCCAACCGGACGACGCCTCTCTGCGCGGCTCGGGGTAGCTTGAGCAATTCGTCCAGATCGAAAACATAGCGTGTGCCATCGGCTTCCAGGCAGATCGTTTGAAGGAGCGCTTCATCCATCGCCTCCAAACGTTCGGCGTCTCCGGCTGAAACCTCGGCCAGCCGCCCCAGCGCAGCCACGACTTGAGGATTCAGCTCAGCCAGTGCCGGCAGAATCTCGTGGCGCAATCGATTCCGCGCCAGCCCCGTATCCGAGTTGGAAGGGTCATCTTGCCAGGTGATCCCCTTGGCAAGCAAATAGGCGCGGAGCAGGTCCGGGTCGACGTCGAGCAGTGGGCGGGCCAAACGGACGGCCCGTTCGCCTTCATTGTGCAGCCATGTTGACCAGCGCATGCCGCCCAATCCCGCAAGGCCGCTGCCGCGCACGACGTGGAAAAGCACCGTTTCTGCCTGATCCAACGCATGGTGCGCCGTCATGATTGTCGGCGCCTGGTTGCGGGGCGTCACACCACGGGCGACGTCGCACAAGAAGGCATAGCGGGCCGCGCGGGCGGCCTGCTCCAGATTGCTGCCAGAGTTCTTCAGTTCACCCGGCCCACATGCTCGTAAATAGAAGGGGAGCCCCAGCCGTGCTGCCGTAGCCGCTACAAAAGCGGCCTCATGCCCGGAATCGGGCCGAAGACTGTGGTCAAAGTGGGCGACATGTAGGGATATGCTCGTCAAGACGCAGACTTCAACGAGTCCGTGGAGCAGGGCCATGCTGTCTGCGCCGCCGCTCACAGCGACGACAACCGTGGCTGACGGAAGCGAAGCGGGTACGGCTGCATCTGCTGCCAAGAGGCGATGTGCCTGCAGATTGTCATTCAGCAGGGTGGGCAATGCGGTTGGGGGTGGGGCGAGGCGAGATCCCTCACGGTAGGCTTTCACATGCGGATTATACCATAGATAGCGGCCAAGGTTTTTTCCGCTGGCGCGGTCAATCTTTTTGGGGCATTTGCGCGTATGGTATAATGCGGTGTAATTTTCCTGCGGAGAAGTCAGAGATTTCGCGCGCAGAACGCAAATTATCGAGAACGTGCGCAGAGAGCCAAAGCGCTTGTCTGCATCGCTGTCTTGCAGCGTAGCGGAAGAGTAGGGCGCCATCGCTGTCGATTGCACGGCAGCATTCACATTGACGCAGATCGCTTGGACGCAAACGATGAACTGTCTGGCAGCCCGGCAGCGTCTCAGTCGGATGGAGTGTTTAGCAGAACGTGAATAATCCATTTGATTGGCTGTTGGGGCTTTTTTCTTTAGATATTGGCATTGACTTGGGTACGGCGAATACGCTGGTCCATGTAAAAAATCGGGGTATTATCATCAATGAGCCGTCTGTGGTGGCGATTGATACCTCCTCCCGGCGGCAGAACGCTGTGAAGGCGATTGGCAGCGAAGCCAAGGAGATGGTCGGTCGGACGCCTGCGCATATTGTCGCCATTCGCCCGCTTCAAGACGGCGTGATTTCAGATTTTGACGTGACCGAGCAGATGATTCATCATTTCATCGGTAAGGTCCACGGCAATCGACCCTTTGGCGCCGCACGCCCCCGCGTGGTGATCGGCATCCCCTCCGGCGTGACGGAGGTGGAGAAGCGTGCTGTGCGCGATGCCGCCATCAGCGCAGGCGCACGCGAGGCTGGTCTGGTTGAGGAGCCCATGGCTGCGGCCATTGGCGCCGGGCTGCCGGTGACCGAGTCGGTCGGCTCCATGATCGTCGATATCGGCGGTGGTACGACCGAGGTGGCCGTTATTTCGTTGGGCGGTATCGTGGTCTCGCGATCGATCCGCGTGGCCGGCGACGAGATGAACGAGGATATCATCAATTACGCCCGTCAGAAATACAACTTGCTCATCGGCGAGCGCATGGCCGAACGTACCAAGATTGAAATCGGGTCGGCCTACCCCATGGAGCGAGAGCGGACCATGATTTTGCGTGGTCGCAATCTGGTCACTGGTCTGCCCGAGGCGGTGGAGGTCAGCTCGGTGGAGATCCGTGAGGCACTCTCTGGCTCGGTGAATGTGATCGTTGATTCAGTCAAGGGCACGTTAGATGAGACGCCGCCCGAATTGGTGGCCGACTTGATGGAATATGGCATCGTGCTGGCCGGTGGCGGGGCCCTGCTCCAGGGACTTGCCCAGCGTTTGCAGGATGAGACGCGCATGCATGTCTACGTGGCGGACAACCCGTTGACCGCGGTGGTGATGGGTACGGGCATGATTCTGGAAAAGCCCGAATTCTACCGCGAAACCCTGACCAGCATGCAGCGTAAAAGTACGATTCGGTAAGTTTGGGCCGCATCGACTCTCGGCGGCCGGATTGCTACGCTTGCACAGAAATGTTGCTGCTGCAGGCATTGCGGGCCGACTGCCCGGTTCTTCTCTCAGCACCCTCCTATGCGTAACACTGAACGACGAGCTTGGTCTTTTGGCGACATTGGCGTCCGCGCCCTCATTCTGGTACTTGCGGCGCTGCTGTTGATGGCGCTGCAGATCACTGGGCGGTTAGAGCCGATCCAAAGCGCCGTCACCCAATTTACCTCTCCTGCACAGACGAGTTCTTCCGGCGCAGCCCAATCATTGGGCGACGCCTTTTCGTTTGTGACCGAACTGCGTACGCTGCGCCAGCGCGCAGCCGAGCTCGAGCAGATTAACGCCAACTTATTGGTGGAAAACTTTCGCCTGCGCGAGGTTGAGCGGGAGAATCAGGATTTGCGCGTCATGCTCGACTTTGCTGAGACGCGTCCGGGGCTGGAGTTGCGCGGCGCGCAGATTGTCGCCCGCGTTATCGGTCAGGAGAGCAACAACTTCCTCGACTTCATCATGCTCGATCTCGGCTCGGAGCACGGCGTCGCGGTCGGCATGCCGGTGCTGACCGATCAGGGTTTGGTTGGGCGCATCAGCGAGGTGACCAATACGACCTCCAAGGTCCTGCTCATCACCGACGCCAGCAGCGCCGTCAATGCGATTCTACAGAGTAGCCGCGTCAATGGCGTTGTGCGCGGCAACCCGGGCGGCGATCTGCTTATGGACTACATTCCGCAGGGCGTTTTGTTTAGCGTCGGCGAGATTGTATTGACCTCTGGTTTGGGGGGCAACTTCCCCAAGGGCATTCCCATCGGCCAGGTGACGGAGGTGCGCCAGCGTGATATCGACGTCTTTCAGCAGGCCGTCGTGCGCCCCACAGTCGACTTCAGTAGCTTGGAATTGGTCATGGTCGTGACCAATTTCGACCCGCTCGAGAACATACCCGACCTCCTCGCTCCAGCTGAGGACGAAGCTCCGGCGGCGGACGCGGCGGACGGTGAGACGCTCCTTGAGGGGGAAATCCTGGAAGAGACAGGCTCTGAAGAAGGGGCCCCTGCGCCGGACGGCGGCCAATAACCTATGGCTCGCGGTCTGCTCTATTACCTGATGATTCCGCTGCTGGCACTGGCCGCGCTCTTCCAGTCGACGGCTGCGGGACGTCTGGCGCTGCGCGGGGTCAAGCCGGATCTTGTCCTCCTGCTGGTCTTGATCGGCGTGTTGCTATATGGCCCGCGGATCGGGTTGGTCTGGGCATTTTTGGGCGGCATCTTCCTCGATGTCTTTAGCGGTGGTCCTATGGGGGCATCAAGCCTGGCGCTCATGGCGGCGGCCTTCGTCACCGGCCTTGGCTATCGTACCTTTTCCCGCTACCACCTCCTGGTGCCGATTGGCGTCAGCGTGGTTGGCACAGTCGTCTACGGCGTGACTTACCTGGGGGTGCTCATCGCGCTGGACGGCTTCGCGGGCTTTGCCGGCCTGGACCTTCCTCAGCGCCAGTTACCCTTTTGGCCTACAGTACAGTTCGTGATCGCGCCCGCTGTACTCTACAACACGACGCTGATGATCGTGGCGATTCCGTTCTTGAACCGTCTGCCTGAAACCCAGGAGACGATCACGACGTTCCAGTAAGGATGTTCGGTAGAGTTCTGATCTTTGGGTGAGACTGACTTCATGTATGAAAACGGTTCGCGCCGCTCGATAAATTTGAGCCGCGAGAGTGAAACCGATACCGCAATTTGGGTGATGCGTCTTTTCCGCATTGGCATCGTCCTCGCCTTTGTTCTGTTGGCTGGTCGTCTCTACCAACTGCAGATTATGCAGGGTGAGACCTATCGCGCCAGCGCCGATGGCAATCGTTTTCGGTTGACGGAGGCAGCTGCGCCGCGCGGCGTCATGTATGACCGTACGGGTCAAATTCTTGTCCGCAATCGCCCTAGCTTTCAGGTCTCGGTCGTGCCCGAAGATCTTCCCTTCAATGACCCCGAAACGGATGTGGATGAAGAAGCGGCTGAGATCGAGCATATCCTGCGTACCCTCCGTGCCGATCAAGATTCAGAGGTCGCCATTCGTGTCGGTGAAATCATGTTCCGCCGCTTGGGTCGCGCCGACTTCGCCACGGTGGCCGAAGAAGCGGGCGTAGATCTCTCTTTTGTCCTTGTACCTGGTCCGGTGGAGACGATCTTCCCTGATGATGGCGGCGAACCCCAGGAAATTGCGTCACCGATTCTCATTCCTGATTTGACCCAACCGCTGCCGCTGGAGGGGTTGGTGGCCTTGGTCCAGCGGGCCGTTCAGTTCGGCGGTCAAGGTAGTGCCTCCACGCCGATTCCGATTCTTGACCTGGTGGACCGCAATCGGGCCTTTGAAATCGTCGAAGAGAGTTACGCCCTGCCCAGCGTACGCGTTGATGAAGTGCCCGTGCGCGAGTATGTCTATGGCGAGCTGTTGAGCCACATCCTGGGCTTTATGGGGCCCATCCCCGCCGCCCAGGCCGATGATTACCAGGCCAATGGCTACACCGACCCCAATGAGCGGGTTGGGCTTAATGGGCTAGAGTACTCTTATCAGACGGACCTGCGTGGTCTGCCTGGATACAACAACGTCGAAGTCGATATCGTGGGGCGTGAGATGCGCACCGTCGGCCAGGTCATCGAACCGGTGCCCGGATCGAACTTGATTCTGAACATCGACTTGCGGCTGCAGAAGGTCATGTACGATGAACTGGAAGCGATGCTTGAAGAACAGGACGCGAGCTGGGGCGTAAGCATTGCCATGGATCCTCAGACCGGTGCTGTGTTGGGCATGGTGAGCCTTCCTCCGTACGACAATAATATCTTTGCTGAGGGTATCAACGAAGATTATCTCGCTCTGGAAGCCGATGAGCGCCGCCCACTGATTAACTACGCTATCGGCGGTCTCTATCCACCCGGTTCTACCTTCAAAATGGTCCCGGCCGCGGCTGCGCTGCAGGAGAATGTCATCGGCGAAGGCACCACGATCCGCGACGACGGCCCGATCTATCTGCCAAATCGCTTTTTCCCCAATGATGCCAGCCAAGCTCAGGAATTTGTGAGCTGGAATCATGCTCTGGGCATTGCGCACGGTCCGGTGGACGTAGTCGATGCGCTGGCGCTTTCCAATGATATCTTCTTCTACTGGATTGGCGGTGGCTTCCCGCCAGCCGAGTTTAGGGGACTCGGCTACCGCAAGCTGGCCGATTGGGCTGAACTCTTTGGGTACGGCGAGCCCACAGGAATCGACCTGCCCGGCGAGGTGGGAGCCCTGGTTCCGGACGATCAGTGGAAGCGCCAACTCTATGCCGAAAGCTGGACAACGGGTGACAGTTTCAACATGTCCATCGGACAGGGCTATCTGCTCTCGACGCCGCTTCAGGTGCTGGTGAGCACGGCAGCGGTGGCCAATGGCGGTACCGTACACGAGCCGCAGATTGTTTACCAGATCGTTGATTCGGCCGGTGGCCTCCAGCGTGATTTTGAACCCATTGTGCGGCGCGAACTGCCGCTGGATGAAGGGATCATCGAAGTCGTGCAGGAGGGCATGTGGACCGCAGTTAATGCCGACTACGGCACCTCGGTTGGCTCGCGTGTGCCGGGCGTAACGGTGGCCGGCAAGACCGGCACGGCCGAATTTTGCGAATATGATCCTGAGTTGGAGGATTGCCGTCGCGATGAAGAAGAGAATCTGCCGACCCACGCCTGGTACGTGGCTTACGCGCCGTACGAGGATCCGGAGATTGCTGTGGTAACATTTATCTACGATGGCGGCGAGGGGTCTGAGGCGGCTCTTCCCGTTACACAGAAGATTTTGGAAGCTTATTTCACTGAAATCAGCCCGCGTCCGGTGGCGGAATCACCTTGATCCCACCGGAAACTCCGCGCCGTAACGGATCATCGCAGACGTGAGAGGAGAGCGTGCCATGTCACACGAGAAGAATCAGCCCAATTGGCCCGATCATGACAGCGCCGCACTGCGCTCGTCGCTGGACGGCAATGGGAGCGATCCGACCGGGTTGCCAAATTACGCGCAAGATGATAGCGTCATGGATACCCGTGTGGCCAGCCTGCTCGACGGTATTACGGAATTTAACAACGATGTGCATTCTCACGCCGATTCTCGAGGCGAGGATTTGACGATGCAGAATCCGTCCGTTCCTCTTGGCGATACGTCGCCCAACGAGGAGCCCGATTTACCTGCCAATTCGATCGATCCCTCGGTCGCCAGTCCACTTCTGGATGGCGCAGTGGGCGCGCCGACTGATGCGACTGATCAGGCCGATCTGCGCATCCGCGGGCGCGCCGATGGCGTCACGGTCGAGATCGGCGAAGGCGAGTGGCCCCTTTTGATGGAGCAACTCGACGCCCGGTTGGAGCAATCGGCCAATTTCTTTCGCGACGGCAATGTTGCGCTTTTCGTCGGGCGCCGGCATCTTGATGAAGGAGCGCTGCACGAAGCCTACGAGGTGCTGGAGCGCTATGGTCTCAAACTGGGTGTCGTTCGCACCGCTTCGGAACGTACCTTTGATGCTGCGCTGGCCATTGGGTTGGCGGCAACGTTAGAGAGCAGCGACGTCGAACATCAGATTGTTGCTCATCCGGCAGAATCGAACGAAGAGTTCCGCTCGCACTTCGTTTATCGGGGCAACTTGCGCTCCGGTCAGGTTTTGCACCGCAAAGAGAGCGTCTTGATCATCGGCGACGTCAATCCAGGCGCCAACGTGATCAGTGATGGCGATATCTTGATCTGGGGGCGCTTCCGGGGTGTGGCCCATGCCGGTGCATCCGGTGATGATGACGCCGTGATCGCCGCCATGGTTTTTGCGCCAATTCAGTTGCGCATCGGCCATCTGATCGCGATTGCGCCCAATGAGCCGTCACCTGATAAGCAGCGTGCAGTCGCCCAAGACGCGAGCAAGCCCGCGCGAATTGCCTACGTCATTAACGATCGCATTGTCGTCGCCGACTGGTCAGAAGCCCGCCGTGACAACCGCTGGGTGTTACGACGAGCTGTCTTCTAACTTCCGGACCAGCCAACCAACCAGACCGAGGAGAGCGGGAACGCGATGCCCGCAACAATTATCACAGCCACATCGGGGAAGGGCGGCGTAGGCAAGACGACGACTGTCGCCAATATTGCCGTAGCCCTCGCGCTCTATGGCAAGCGCGTCATTGCCGTCGATGCCGACATCGGCTTGCGTAACCTGGATCTGGTCTTGGGGCTGGAGAATCGCATCATATATGATCTGGTTGATGTGGCCGAAGGGCGCTGCCATCTGCGCCAGGCTCTGGTGCCGGATACGCGCGTTGGCTCGCTCTTCCTCCTGGCAGCCGCGCAGACGCGTGACAAAACGGCCGTTACGCCCGAGCAGATGCAGGCGATTTGCGCCCAGCTGCGCACCATGGCCGACTATGTGCTGATTGATTCGCCTGCCGGCATTGAACACGGCTTTCAGAATGCGATCACGCCGGCCGATCGCGTGCTCATCGTGACGACGTCAGACGTGAGTGCGCTGCGCGATGCTGACAAAGTGATCTATCTGCTTGAACGTGATTACCAGTGCCAGCCTGCACTGGTCCTGAATCGCTACAACCCGCGCCTGGTGCGCAACGGCAACATGCGTAACATCGATGACGTGTTGGATATTCTGGCCATTGATCTCATGGGTGTCGTGCCGGAGGACGAATTGATTGTCCTGACGACTGACCGTGGGGAACCTGCAGTGCTCGACAAACGCATGGTGGCGCGGGAAGCATACTTGAATATCGCCCAGCGCATCATGGGCAACAATGTGCCGCTTATGCGCTTTGAGAAACGCGGGTTCTGGGCCCGCCTTTTTAGCCGCTAAATGAATGATCTGATGGATGACAGGCTGCCTCAGCAGTTGACTCAAATCTCCTACCATGGTTGAACGTCCACAACTTCGCAATTTTGATTGGCCGCTCTTCTTTGCCGTGATTGTGCTCTGCGCAATCGGGATCGGCATGATCTATAGCGCCACCATCACCACCATCGACTTGGCCGACTACTGGACGCGCCAGTCGGTCTTTCTGGGGTTGGGGATGGTTGTGATGGTCTTTGCCGCAGTGATCGACTACCGTCAGCTGCAACTGCTGGCGCCGCCGGCCTTCTTGATCTTCGTGGGCTTGCTGATTGCCGTTCTGGCATTGGGCACGGCCCAGGGCGGCTCCGTACGCTGGTTGAATCTGGGCGGCACGCTGGTACAGCCGACTGAGCCAGGCAAGTTTCTGCTGATCATCTTCATGGCCTGGTATCTGAGCTGGTTCCATGATGACATGTCACGGCTGCCCTACCTGCTCGGTGCGCTGATTCTGTTGCTGGCGCCCCTGGCCCTGGTCTACCTTCAGCCCGATTTGGGCATGACCATCACCTTTGCCTTTATCGGCGGCACCCTGATCCTGGTCGGCGGCATTCGCCTCTGGCAGATCGCGTTGCTCTTTGGTGCAGCCCTGGCCACAACACCATTTTTATGGGGAACGCTTCAAGGATACATGCTGGAACGCATTCAGGTCTTCCTCAACCCGGAGGGCAACCCGGATGCCGCGTTCAACATTAACCAGGCGTTGATTGCCGTGGGCTCGGGTGGGTGGCTGGGTCGCGGTTGGGGCTTGGGGAGCCAGAACCAATTGCACTTCCTGCGTGTGCGCCACACCGACTTCATCTTCAGCGTGATTGCTGAGGAACTGGGCCTCATTGGTTCGCTGCTGGTTCTCTTCCTGCTCTTCTTCGTGATTTGGCGTCTTCTGCGCATTGCCGACAACGCACGCGATCACTTTGGACGGCTGATCGCCACAGGCGTAGCCGCGCTGGTCTTTTTTCAGGTCATCGTCAACGTCGGCATGAACCTGAGCCTGGTGCCGGTGACCGGCCTGACGCTGCCCTTCGTTAGCTATGGCGGCAGCTCCCTCGTTTCCATGCTCTTCGCCATTGGCTTGGCGGAAAGCGTGGCGCTGCGTCATCGCCAGACCGACTTCTAGCTCTCCACCGCAATCGTCACACTTCATGCACATCCTCTTTGTCACCGGCGAATACCCACCCCTGGAAGGGGGCGTGGGCGCCTACACCGCGGAACTCGGCCGCGCCTTGATCGACCAGGGCGCACAGGTCAGCGTGTTGACGAGCGCTGGCGCTGGTGGGCAGGCTGCTACGCTGACAGAAGGCATACGCGTCTACCCAATTATAGAAAAGTGGGGAACGAGCATCTGGGAGAGCGCGCCGCGCGTGGCGGCAGCACTGGCGGCAGACTGGATCCACGTCCAATATCAGACTGCGGCCTTTGGCATGAATCCGGCCATCAACGTTGCGCCAGGCTACTGGCGACGCGCCAATCCCCACGCTGCTGTGGCCTGGACCTACCATGACGTGCTGGCGCCCTATCTCTTTCCCAAAGCCGGGGTACGCCTGCGTAACTGGGTAACCCTGCGTCCGGCCGCGCTGGCGGACCTGGTCATCGCCACGAATGAAGGCGATCGTATGGCCCTCGCGCCACAGGCCGGCGCGCGCCTGGCCAAGATTCCCATCGGCAGCAATATTACCGCCCTTGCGTTGAGTCCGTCCCAACGCCAAGCTGCGCGCACTGCGTGGGGCTACGTGGACGACGACATAGTGATTGGATACTTTGGATTTCTCAACCGCAGCAAAGGGGGCACGACGCTGATTCGTACCCTGGCGCGTCTGCGCGAGGAGCACCCGTCGGTCAAACTGCTGATGATCGGCGAACGGGTAGGCGCCAGCGACCCGACCAATTACGCTTACCTCCAGGAAGTAGAGGGTCTAGTCGCTGAACTTGATGTGGGCGATATGGTGCAGTGGACCGGGCGGCTAGATGACGATGCGGTCGCGACGGCGCTCAACGGCTGCGATTTACTCTTTATGCCCTATGAAGACGGGGCCAGCCTGCGCCGGGGCACGCTCATGGCCGGGCTTGCCAACGGCTGCGCCATCGTCACCACGACCCCCCAGACGCCCATGCCCGAGCTGGTCGACGAGCGCGATCTGCTCTACGTTGCCCCAGGCAACGACCAGGCTGCAGCCAAAGTCATCAACCGCGTTCTGAGCCTCCCTCCGCTGGCGGAGAAGCTGCGCCGCAATGCCCGAGAACGCAGCAGCCTCTTTGGTTGGGACGCCATCGCAGCCCGTCACTTAGCGCTATATGCCGCCGAGTTGCGGGAATAATGGCTATTGGTCGCCAGGAATTGACGCGATTAGCCCACTGCGCCGTCATAAGGATTAAGGACCTGTAGCTGGCAATTCAGATCGGTTAGGAGCCTGGCGCGCCAGTCACCACGACGGCATGGGCGCCTTGATGCCATCTTCAATCCAGAGAAAACGTCCGTTGACGTCATCGTAATCGCGCCCCAGCATGGCCAGTACCAGATCGGCGGCCTTCTGGGGTGGATCCCCACCGCTCTCCTCCACCATGGTCGCCCAATTTAGGGCGTCCTGCCCGCTACCGCTGCGGCTCTCTGCGTCCGCCTTGATTGCGGCCCACATCGCGGTCTTGACTTCGCCAGGATGAATGGCGTTGGCGGTCACGCCCGTGCCTTCCACTTCCACGGCGAGTTGGCGCGTGAAATGGTTGAGCGTCACCTTGCTGAGCTGATAGATCGCGCCGATGTTGCCCGGTTCGCCCAATGAAGCTGCCGACGAGACGTTGACAATGCGTCCCCAGCCCTGGGCCATCATGCCGCTCATGAAGGCACGGCTGATCAGATAGGGACCGACAACATTGACCTGCATCGTCTCAATCCACTGGGCGGGCGTTGTTGCGGCGATGGGCGCCAGCTCGCAGTGCAGTCCGGCATTGTTGACCACAACTTGCGGTTGGCCGAGACGCTGCGTCAACGCAGCACTGACCGACTCGACTTGGTCGGGTTCGGAGACATCGCACGTAAAGATTTCGGCACTGCCGCCTGCGCGACGAATCTCATCTTCAACGGTGGTGAGCTTTGCTGCCGTTCTGCCCAGGAGCGCGACCGTGAAGCCACGGCCGGCCAGGGCCTGGGCGATCGCAGCGCCAACGCCACTGCCGGCGCCCGTTACGACCGCAACCTGGTTTGCCGGCCAATTGGTCTGTTGCTCAGTCAGCATTTGTGATTCCCTCGTTTGATTTCCGGAAGTATGGGCCAGAAGAATGGAGCTTGCTGATCCTACACCAATCGCCGCATCATGTGAGAACGTCAATCCTTCTGGCAGTGTTCGGGATGGTCGGATTATAGCGCTAGCTCGATAGGGTGGACAATCGCAGTTAGAAATCCGGCTTGTCGGTTATTTCAATAGAGAGCTGCCCCAATGCTGGAATGCTGCTGCATTGATTTCATGCGAACGCATGGGTAGTGTAGGATGAAGCCTTGGCGGTTGTCTTGCCAACCTACTTACGTCCAGCGATCAGCACAAAGCCATGTCTGCTACCCGGCCCGCCCAAAATCGACGTTCCACCCCCACGTGGGTCATCTTGTCCCTGGCCTTGTTGACGCTGATTGCCGCCTTTCTGCGCCTCTGGCAACTGGACCAATTGCCCCCCGGCCTCTTTTTCGATGAAGCCTACAACGGACTCGATGCCCGCGCAGTGGCCGAGGGCGAACGTTTCCCCCTCTACTTCGCCGGCAACAACGGGCGCGAACCGCTCTACCTCTATCTTCAGGCTGTGGCCGTCAAGCTTTTGGGTCCTTCTGCCTATACGCTGCGGTTCACCTCTGCGCTCATTGGGATTCTGACAGTTCCGCTGGTCTTTGTTTGCGCGCGTCGACTCCTGCTGTCCAATGATGAGCAAAACAAGCTGTCTGCGCAACGCTACTGGCTGCTGTTGATTGCTGCTGCAGGGCTGGCAATTTCCTACTGGCACGTGAGCCTGAGTCGTCTCGCCTTCCGCGCTGTGCTGCTGCCGCCGTTGAGCCTGCTGGCAGTCGCTCTTTTCTGGCGGGCCTGGACGACAGGAGGCCGGCGCGATTACATCTGGTCAGGCGTCTGGTTTGGACTGGCTCTCTATTCGTACATCGCTGCGCGTATCTTGCCTTTGGTGGTTGTCGCCTTTGTGCTGATCGAATTGATCATTGACGCGGCGACTCGTCGGGCCGATTTTGGCGCGCGGTGGCGCGCGCGGATTGGCGGCCTGGGGTGGTTGATCGCCGCAGGCTTGCTGGTTTGCGTCCCACTGCTCGCCGCCTTTGTCCAGGATCCGGCGCTGGTTGCCGCGCGCACGGACGACGTTTCGATTTTCAGCGCCAGCCAGACAGAGATGCCCGGCACGCCGGGCGAGCGCTTTTTGACCAATGCCAGCGCGGTTGCCCGCAGCTTCTACGATCAGGGCGATCTCAATGTGCGTCACAACCTGCCGAACCGGCCTGTCCAGGATTGGCTGTTGGCCGCGCTCTTCACTGTGGGCTGGCTTTATGCGCTCTGGCAACTGCGCACGGCACGCATGCGCCTGCTCCTGCTGTGGTTTGGCATCATGGCTGTGCCTTCACTGCTCAGCACGAGCGCACCCCATGCCCTGCGCATGGCCGGCATGCTGCCGCCGCTCGCGCTGCTCTATGGCGTCGGCGCAGCGGGCCTGCAACGTCTGACTGCGAACTGGCTGCCGCCGCAGGCCGTGAGCGTCGGCATCTTTCTTGCCGTGTTGGTTTTTGGCGGCGTCAACACGACACGTGATTACTTCAATCGCTGGGCTACCGAACCTTCGCTCGGCCGCGCGTTCGATCTTGACCAGCAACTTGCAGCCCAGACGCTGGCCGGGCAACTGCGCGATGACGAGGCGTCAGTGCTGACCACGCGGCGTCTCTTCCTCACGCCTCACGTCCGTTTTGCGTTGGGCTCCGTGGGCACAATGGAGCTTGAGGACGGTGCAGTCACGAACGTAGAGATGATCGTGGAAGAAGACCCCGATCCCTCCCAGCCCCTCTATTTGCTCACCTCCAATGCTGACGGTGTCCAGGCGGCATGGGTGGCCCACGACGAAACGGATAGCGCTTTGGCGAGCGTACGCGAAGTGGACGGTCTGGCCGAACTCATCTGGCCGGGTCATCAGCCGGCCTGGCCTGCGTTGCGCCACGGCGAACTTTCCCCGACGGTTGCGTGGCGGCACGCAACGCCGCGCTATCCGCTTGACGTCACCTTTGCCAATGGGCTGCGTCTGGTCGGCTATGACGTAATGCCCGATGGCGTGAATGTCGACGCCGGCGAGGCTACCTTTCGTCTGGCCACCTACTGGCGCTTACCTTCCGGTCAGGACCCGCCAACCGACAGCTTTGATCTCTTCGCCCATCTGTTGCTGCCCGGCGGCGCACAGGTGCAGGAGAACGGCAACCTCGGGCGCGGATATCCGGTCGATCTCTGGCAGCCTGATGAGGTTGTGGACGATCGGCGCAGCTTCAGCGTGCCGATTGCTGCCACTCCGGGCAGAGCGCGCTTCGAAATCGGTCTCTACAACCCCTCGGTGCCCGACGGCGCTGAACGCATTGCCGTTGTCGACGACAGCGGCGCGGCCGTAGACGATCACGTGCTGCTCGGCGCAGTCGCGATCAATTTTGCGCCGCCTCAAGCGTCGATCAACGACCTGACGCCCCTGGACGCTCGCTTTGATGAGCGTGTTGCGTTGGCCGGCTGGTCGGCGCGCGCTGCAGCAGATGACCCGACAACCCTCCTTGTCGATCTGGCCTGGCAAAGTCTTGATCGGGTCACCAGTGATTACACGGCTTTTGTTCATCTGCTCGATCCAGATGGTACGATCATCGCCCAGTTCGATCAGCCACCAGGCGGCGCCGGCAACCCGACCGCCGGCTGGCTGCCGGGCGAGCGGACGCGCACGGAATTCCCGCTGGCGGGCGGCGCGTCAGCGGACACAGGCCACAGTCTGCGCATTGGGTTGTACGAACCCGTAAGCGGTCGCCAACTGCCGGCGAGCGGTTCAGATGCGGAGCCGGGCGCGACCTATGTCCTGCTGCCTCTGGAGGCCCAGCCGTGAGCGCACCGCAACCATCCGTAAGCCGCCGCTCACTACCACATTGGTTACCCTTTGCGGTGCTGCCGCTGCTGGCTCTGCCTGCGCTGTGGCCACTCTGGCGCGTCGGCTTACCCAGCACGGCCGACGGCACGTTGCACCTGCTGCGCATCGCCCTGCTCGACTATCACGTTGGTCAAGGGATGCTCTTCCCGCGCTGGATGCCGGAACTGGTGCTCGGCTATGGCTATCCCCTGCTTAACTTCTATGGCCCCGTGACCTACTATCTGGCCGAGGCGCTCCATTTGCTTGGGCTGGGTCATTCTACTGCGCTGATGGCGACCTTCGGGCTGCTGATTCTGGTTGGGGGCTATGGTGCGTTGCTCCTGGCGCGTGACATGTTTGCAGATGTCGCAAGAAGGGGCACCTTTGAAGACAGTCCGATATCCGAGAACGCCGCAATTGCGGCCGCGCTGATCTCCGGCGTCGCTTACCTCTACACGCCCTATCTGCTCACCAACGTCTACATGCGCGGGGCGCTGGCCGAGGTCGGCGCGCAGGCACTGCTGCCCTGGATCTTCTGGAGCTTTCGGCGTCTGCTGCGTGCAGAGCGCCCTGGCCCCTACGTGATCCCGGCAGCATTGAGTCTCGGTGGACTGGCCGCGACCCATAACATCACGCTGCTCTGGATCCCGGTGACGCTGCTGGCCTACATCGGCGTGCTCTGGTGGGATCGGCGGACGTGGCAGGCGCTTGTCTGGCCCATCATTGGCGGGTTGGCAGCGCTGGGCGTCAGCGCTTTCTTCTGGACGCCCCTGATTCTGGAGCGGGCCAATCTTTCCGGCGTGGCGTTCGATATTGCGGCCACGTACATGGGTGAAAATGTCTGGACGCTGACCAATTTTCTCGACTGGCAGGTGCCCTTTGATTACACGTTGAACATCCCATTCCAGATCGGTGCGCTGCAACTGGCGCTGGCGCTGATTGGCTTTGTGCTGATCCGTCCCAAGACGGCCGAGTGGTGGTATTGGGGCGTGGTTGCGCTCGCTGGTGCGCTTGGCATCAGTAGCCTGGCGCTGCCGTTGTGGATGAACAGTGAGTTGCTCCTCATTGCCCAGTTCCCCTGGCGTCTGCTCAGTATTGTCAGCCTGCCCCTCGCGCTCTTCACCGGCGGTTTGGTGCTCCGTCTGCGTCGGCGTTCGGTAATGGCCGGCGTCACATTGGCATTGCTGGCGCTCATTATCCTGGCCCAGCGCCCGCAGCCTGCCACCATGGATACGCTGATCCGCGCCGACCGCAACTTGAGTCCGGCCGAAGTGGCCCAATTCGAACTCGATACCAACGCCTTTGGCACCAGCTCGTCCAGCGAGTTCTTGCCCCGTTGGGCCGGTGACGCGCTTTTTGCGCCGCTGCCGGCAGCTGAGCCTGCGCCGGCTGCGCCCACCGTCACGCTGACCAACGCATCGCCTTTCCGCATGGTGTTGCAGACCGACATGCCTGCAGCAGGACCGCTCAGCTTCGCGACCTTCTATTTCCCGGGCTGGGCCGCAACGGTCAACGGCGCGCTGATCGAAGCCCAGCCAAACCCGAGCCGCGGCTTGCTCACGCTCGATCTGCCTGCCGGCGTTGCCGAGCTACACCTCGGCTGGGTTGGGACGGACGTGCAGCGTGCGGCCAATCTCGTCAGCCTGATGACGCTGGCGGGCCTGATCGGCCTTGCGCTGTGGCTGGCGCGAAAACGGCCTGGACGCGCCGTGCTGTTGGCGCTGGCGCCGGTCCTGCTGTTGATCTGGGGCTTGCTGGGGACGCGGCCGGCGCCCGCCGCGCAGCCAGTACAGGCGCCCGCCACACCGCTGGCGACCAGTGGCCTGACCTTGCTGGGGACGCGCACGCAGGTCGATCAAGATGGCTTTCTCATGGTCTATCCAACCTGGTTGGTCAACGCGGCGCCGGCAGAGTTGCGCATGGCGTGGACGCTGCTCGACGAGGATGGTAATCCCTATCCACTCGCCACGTCGCGCCCCTTCTTCAACACGCTGGAGACGGCTGCCTGGTCGCCCGCTACGGTGGTCGACGACGCCTACCGGCTGGCGCTACCGACGGAACTAACGGCGGGCGAATACGCACTCCAACTCAGCCTGCGCGGTCCGGACACTGAAACGGAACCGGTCACCGCGGCGACGCTTCAGTTAGGTGGTGCAACACAGGCCGAGCCTGGCCCGGATCTGCTGCTTGATTGGCGATTTGGGGATCACGCGTCGCTGGCCGGCGTAAGTCTCGAGCAAAATGATCGGTCCGTGACGCTCAATGGATCACCGCCGGCCACGGTCAAGCCGGGCGATCGCCTGGCGTACGAGCTGCGCTGGCTGGGGGATGGTGCGATCGAAGAGAACTATCATGCCTTCCTCCACCTGCTCGATCACACCGAGGCGCCCTTGCTCCAGGGCGATCAACTGCCTGGACCAGTTTTCAGCCCACCGCGCCTGTGGAATCCCTATCGTGCGGCGCCGGACACCTACTGGTTTACCGTGCCCGATGATGCCCCGAGTGGCCTCTATCGGGGTGCGGTGGGGCTTTATCGTTTTGCTGAGGGAGAGCGTCTACCCGTTACCAGCGCAGAGGGTGCATCGTTGGGCGATCGAGGCCTGCTGCCGCCCATCAAAATCGTCAATCCGCCAGAGGGTCAGCCGGAAACGCGGGTCGACGCTCGCTTCGCCGGCATCGGCACGCTGGAAGGCTACACGCTTGCGCCGCCTGAAGCCACCGTGCGACCCGGCGAAACTGTCTCAGTAACACTGTACTATCAAGCTGATGGTCCGACCGCGACGGACTTCACCCAGTTTGTGCATCTGTACAGCGGAGAATTGGGCATGGCTACGCAGCGAGATGCCCCTCCTGGTGCGGGAGGCAACCCGACCTCGGTGTGGGCGCCTGGGGAGAAAATTGTGGAAGAGGTGACGCTCACCATTGCACCCGACGCCCAGCCAGGCGTCTACGAGCTACTGGTCGGTTTCTATGACGCCCAGGCCGGCGCCGTACGCGTGCCGGTAGCGGATCGAGACGGCACACCCTACGTCAACGATCAAATCCCCGTGGCCGTTATTGAAGTTTCTCCGTAGAGACGTTGCATTTCAACCTCTCTATGCAACGGTCTCTACACTATCGGGCGTTTTGAATCAATCCTGTCATCTGTGCCGCAGTCGGCACGCCACCATCGCCCACCGCCGTCTCGTCGATTATGATTGCCGGCGTGCTCATGACGCCAAAAGCCATGATGTCGCTGATGTCTATGACGTTGGTGTCAAAGCATGGCTGCCGGTGCATTGCCTAGACCCAGGCGTTTGCCGCCCAGCAGCGCGCGTGCGTTCAACGCTGAAAAAGGTCTGGATCGTTGTCACCAAGAAGACCATCGCCAGAGGCTCAAGGCCCGTCGCGGCATGATAAGTCTGCTTGACCTGCGTGATAAAGTCTCGTACCTTGTATGGTCGGCGCGCCGATTTCGTAGAGGTCGCGTGCGCCACAAGAGGAGGCAGCCGTCAACTCGCTGATGGTCGTGCGGTCGTCAGCAAAGAGGGTCTTGGCCAGGTCGAGGCCGCGCTGACTCTCTTTGAGAATGAAGCGACATCGTGCGGCGACGATCGGGGGCGGGATACCGGTTTCAGAAGCAGGAAAAAAAGAAATAACCTTCAAGTAGTTGCCCGTCAGGCGGGTGCAGCGGTCGACTGGCGGATGACCAGACGCGTCTCAACTTGGCGGCGTAAGAGGGTCGGGGCGGCACTCTTTTCTGTTTCATCTGCGGTCAGCAGCTCGAAGAGCATCTCCATGGCCAGCCGGCCGATCTCAAAGCGGGGCAGGGCGACCGTGGTCAGCGGCGGTTCCATGTCGGCGATCAACCAGATGTCGTCGAGCCCGATGACCGAAAGGTCGGTGGGAATCTGCAGGCCATTTGCCCGCGCGGCGCGGATGAGGCCCATGGCCATGAGGTCGTTGGCCGCAAGGACTGCGGTCGGTCGCTCGGGCATGGCCATGATTTGCTCCAGCGCTGCGCTGCCGCCATCAATGCGCAGGTTGCCCGGAATGATCGTGATCTGCTCGGGCGAAATGGATCGCGCTGCGGTCGCCTTGCTGAACGCGTCGAGGCGCAGGCGCGACGTGCGCAAGTCCGGAGGGCCGCCCACATGGGCAAGCCGGGTGTGGCCCAAAGCGACCAGATGCTCCACTGCGGCCTGAACGCCTGCTTCGAAGTTAACCTCAATGACCCCGAGAGCGCCGCTGACGTTGTCATTGATTTCCCAATCGAGAATGATGGTGGGAATGTTGTGCTTGGCCAATTCCTGCACCCACTCAACAGACATGGTGATCGACATGATCAGCACGCCGTCGACCTGCTTGTCGATCAGCGAGCGCACGTAGGTCATGCCCCGTTCGAGGTCATAGCTCGTGTTGCAAAGAAAAATATTGTAGCCCTGCTCCAGGGCCGTTTCTTCCACTCCGTTGATGACCTCAGGATAGAAGGGATTGCCAATGTCCGAGACCAGCAGCCCGGCGGTAAAGGTACGCTTCGACGTCAGGCTGCGGGCGACGCTGCTCGGCCGATAGTCCAGGCGTTCGATGGCTTCCAGCACGCGCGCCCGCGTCTCCGGTCGCATATATTCAGCATTGCCGCTGAGGACGCGGCTGACCGTCGCTTTTGAAACGCCGGCAGTTTCCGCAACATTGGCGATGGTTGGGCGAGCCATGGGGCACTTGAACTTTCGAATTTTGAATCAGGAGGGTACCGGTTTCAGAAACCGGTTTCAGAATATCATGCGCAGCAATGATTGTCAATAGGGCGAAAAAGAGTGTTAAAATCGTGCTTTGATTACTGACATGCAAGGATAGCAAGTTTCGTGATGAATTGGAGTCGCCGCGATTGGTTCGCCCTGATAGGCGTAACGCTGCTGGGAGCCATACTACGCCTGTACAGGTTGGGCGATGTGCCGCCCGGCTTTCAGTTTGACGAGGCCTTTAACGCAGTTGACGCCGATCAGGTGCTGGCCGGCAATTTTCCCCTCTTTCTACCCGCCAACGGCGGTCGCGAAGTGCTCTACACCTACTGGCAGGCGGCCATCGGTGCGCTGCTGGGGATCAATCCCTTCTCGCTGCGCCTGGCTTCGGCCCTCTTTGGCATCGCGGCCATTCCCCTGACCTATCTTGCCCTGCGCCGCATGATACGGCAGGATAGCTTTCTGGTGGCGCTCTTTACGAGCTTGGTCTTCGCCATCACGCTTTGGCCCATCCACTTCAGCCACTATGCCATTCGCGTGAGCATGATGCCAGTGCTCTTCACGCTCACCTTCGGCCTCTTCTGGCTGGGTGGGCACGCGCCGACGCGCAACCGGCGCATCAGCGCCTACGTGGCCAGCGGCATTGTTTTGGGCCTGACGCCCTGGAGCCATCCCACTGGACGGCTGGCGCCCATTATCCTGATCATTTATGTTCTCTGGTTGCTGCTGCGTGAATCCGGTCGCCGGCGCTGGGCCTGGGATAGCCTGCTGGGTGGCTTTGTCATCACGGGAGCTACCGCTTTTGTCGTCTTTCTGCCGCTCGGCATCACATTTGTGCGTCACCCAGACTTCTTTTTTGGCCACGCTTCGGAAGTTTCGATCTTTGCCGACCGTGTGAGCGGCGGCAGCCCGCTGCTGGCGCTGGGCGAAAACGTGCTGCGTGTGGCGGGCATGTTCTCTTTCACCGGTGACCTCGATTGGACACACGGTCCCGAAAAGCGATCGGTCTTCGATCCATTGCTCTCCATTCCCTTCTATATCGGCCTGGCCCTCTGGCTCTGGCGCCTCCGCCGCGCCGACGATCCGGACTTTGAAGCACTTTCGATTCTCTTGATCTGGGCGACGGCCATGCTTCTGCCTTCGGTCTTTAGCGAGCGTGCGCCCAACTACTCGCGCACGCTGCCCTCGCTGCCCGCCGTTCTGACCGCCTCCGGTTTGGGACTGGCGTGGCTTGCCACACTCAAGCGACCCACGACCTGGCTTGGCCCCTTGCTGGCCGGGCTGATCCTGGTCGGCGGCATGCTGTGGACGATCTACGACTACTACGTCGTCTTTGCCCAGGAGGAGGAGATCTACTACGTCTACGACGCCGACAAGCTGGACGCGTTGGAACATCTCAACACGTTAACCGACGAGAACCAGGTCTATCTATCGCAGATCTGGGGGGACGCTCATGCCACCGTCTGGTATCTGCGCGGCAAGTATGACATCAACTCTATCGAGACGAGTAACGCGCTCGTGCTGCCGCCGCCGGGCAAGGGTCTCGTCTACGCCTTCCCATCTGAGCAGCATGAGCGCGCCGAGCAGCTTGCCGAGCGCTGGCCCGATGCAATGCTGGCGCGCCTTGACGACCGTCACGGGCGCCATCTGCTAAGTATCGTCCAGGTACCGGCCGAGACTGCGGCGGGTTGGCCCGCTCACTTCACACCGACGACGCAAACCGAGGCCCGCTTTATGGAGGCCCCCACGCTCCTGGGCATGTCCACCCAGGATGACGGCGATATTGTGCTTTATTGGCGAGGCGAGGAGCGGATGCTGCGTGACCTGACGGCTTTTATCCATCTGCTTGATGTGGATGGACGCCGGGTCGGTCAGATCGACAAGCGGCCGGGCAGCGGCTCCTACGCCACGCCCTGGTGGCATGTAGGCGAACGGGTCATCGACATCTACGCGCCGGAGATTATCGACCTCTGTGCCGGCGGCGAGACGGTACGGGCTCAGGTCGGCTGGTACCAGCTACTGGCCGACGGCATGCGCATGCCTCGCACCGACGCGCCCGGCGACACCGCACTCGCGGGCGAGCTAACTCTGCCCCATTTCTCGTATCCGCTCGATCGATTCGCTATGGATGCGACACTCGACGCGACGCTGGGTGACGCCACGCTGAGTGGCTACACGCTGCGCGGTGATGACTTGCAGCCGGGCGCGCCCCTGCGCCTCGATTTGCTCTGGCAGGGCATGCCGGCGCAGGCCGCTACGCTCGTGTCGATTGCCCTGGAGGGAGACGAGGAAACGATTCCTTTGTGGGAGGGCGCCTTGGCCCCGAATGCACGCTGGGATGAGGATGAGGCGCTCTGTCGCCGCCTGCGTTTGCGCGTGCCCGCCGATGTGACGCCGGGTCCTTACGCCTTGACCGTCACTGCGAATGGCGACAAGACCATGCTGACTGACTTGAGCATCGGCGCGTCGACGCGGCGCTTCGATCTGCCGGCCTTCGCCACGCCCATGGACGTGCGGCTGGGCGAAGCCATTGCCCTGTCCGGCTATTCAATCGAAGGGGCGGCTGACGACGCTGCGCTGGTCGTTGAGTTGATCTGGCAGGCCGTGGGCGAACCGCCCGGCAACTACAAAGTGTTTGTTCATCTGCTTGACGAGGCGGGGCAGCTCGTCGTCCAGTCCGACGCCGAGCCGGGCGGCGGCTATCGCACGAGCGGCTGGATTCCCGGTGAAGTGATCGTCGACACCCACGTGTTGCCCCTGCCGGCAGATGCTGCCGGCGCCTATCGCCTGCTGACGGGCTTATACGATCCCGTCAGCGGCGTGCGTCTGTCTGCCACAGCGAGCGACGGCACGCCCTACGCCGACGATGCCGTCGAGTTGGGTACGTGGACGGCGGAGTGAATCGACCGCCGCATGAATGGTAGCTGTGTGATCATCCCTGATCTTTTCACATAAGGCTGTGACCATGGCGAGCAAGGCTACCACAACCGATTTGTCTGCCGCCGTGCCGACCTGGCAGCGGATTTTCCTGCTAGCCCTGGTGCTGGTCGCTTTTGCGCGCCTGCTTCATCAGCTTGACTTGGTCAATCTCTGGTGGGATGAGAGCCTGAGCCTGCAGCGGGCAGAGAGCGCTTGGTCCGACCTGCTGCTGGCGCGATTGGCGCTCAGCGACGGCGAGCATGAAATTGTCACCCGTGATCAGCATCCCTTTGCCTACTTTGCCCTGCTACGCGCCTTCATCGCCACGGCCGGGATCTCCGAGTTCGCCCTGCGTCTGCCCGCGGCCATGGCGTCGACGCTGCTGGTGCCGGCTTTGTGGAGCATAGCGCGCCTGTTCGAGCGGCGTGGCGTGGCGTTTCCCGGCGCGGCATTGGCTGCGGCCGTGCTGGCCGCGCTCAGTCCTTTCCACCTCTGGTTTGGCCAGGAAGTGCGCATGTACGCGCAGGTAGCCGTGCTGGCGCCCATCTCGCTCTACTGGCTGCTGCGCTGGTCGGAAAGCACGGAACGCGCGCAGTTCCTCGCCGCCTGCTGGGCCGTGCTTTTTACGCTCGCACTACTACTCACTCACTATTTTGCAATCTACCTCATGCCGGTCTACATCGCCGTGGTCGGCCTGCACGTTTTTCGGATCAACCGTACCTGGGGCATGATCCTGGCCGGTCTGCTGGGCGCGGGGGCGCTGGCCGTCGGCCTGCTCATTGCCTGGTCGATCCTCGGCCAGGCCGGTGCGGGCGGCAACTTCACCGCCGTCGAACTGGAGACGTTGGCCAAGGATCTTCTCAACGCCTTCAGCTTTGGGCCCGGCGTGCCCATCGATCAGGTCTGGTGGCTCGATCTGCTGTTTGGCGCGACCGCAATCGCGGGCATGATAGCGGCCGTGCGCAACCGGCGCGCGCTGCGCGCCGATGGCTGGGTGCTGCCTGCGCTTGTTTTGGCGCCGCCGCTCGCGCTCTGGTTTGTCAACCGTTTCCTGCCCTCCTACATGACCGCCCGCCATATGGCCATCATCAGCGGCGCGTTCTTGCTGGCCGTGGCCGCGGGCATCGCTTGGCTCGGCAGTCGCCAGCGCTGGGCCGGACTCGTGCTGGGCGCGACGCTGGCCGGCTGCATGCTCTACGCCAACGCTCAATACTACGCCACGCCCGATCCGCGCACGACCGACTATGCCGGGATGGGCGAAACGCTGCGCGATCATCTGCAGCCGGGTGACGTAGTGGTGGTTCGTCCACCCGAGTTTCGACGCATGTTTGATTACTACCTGCCCCAAGACCTCGTCGCGGCCCAGCCTGATCCCGGCGATCTCAGGTGGCAAGTTATGCCGCTGCTGACGGGTGACCCGGCCGACACCGAGGCGCGACTGGCCGCGCTCCATGGCGATGCCAGGCGTATCTGGCTGGCACAGATCCCGCCGCTGATTACTGACGACTATGATCAACTCACGGACAAATGGCTGGCGGAAAACTCATTTCTCGTCAAAGAGTATGGCTTTGAGTCAGCAAACTCCTTTGCCAAGATGACGCTCTTTCTGCCTGAGCCGACGGTCTTCGACGCAGGCGCCATCGCGGCCGCTCCCCAGCCGGTTGACGCCGACTTTGGCGACTTGATTCGCCTGCGCGGTTTCGATATCGGTCCGCCGCTGGTGGATGGACGCTCAATGCCGCTGGATCTCTACTGGGAACCGCTGGCGCCGGTTGACGCACGCTACAAATATATCCTGCAGCTGGCCGTGCCCAACGCCGATCCTGCTGACGAAGACGGCTGGCATATACTGGCTCAGACCGAGCGCGAACCCTACGAGGGCGCAATTGCCACGGCCTTCTGGCAAGACCCGGGCAAGACCATTTTGGAGTACAGCGAATTGCGCTTCGACAATCTGCCAACTAGGCAGGAATTGCCGGCGGACGCACAACTCCGTGTACGACTTTATGATGCTGAAAGCAACGAGAAGCTACCTGTAACTGCGTCCGGTTCCGGCACGGTTGACACCGATGGCGTGACCCTGATTCTACCTTTCGACCTCCCAACTAGTGGAGCCGGACAATGATCGCGCAGAAACCGGACATCGCCATCCCTTTCGTATTCACCGTAGGTCCGGCTGGAAGCCGGACGAGTACAGGTGACCGGATGCATCGCCTATGACCTACCTGATCGATCGTACTACCCGTTTTGCGTTGCTCATTCTGCTCAGCTTTGCTCTGCTGGGCGTGGCCTTCAGCTTGATCGTGCCGCCCTTTGAATCGCCCGACGAACTCTATCATTACGGGTTCGTCCGACATGTTGCCGGCGGCAACGGTCTGCCGGTGCAGAGTGCGATCAGTAGCGGGCCGTGGGAGCAAGAGGGCAGCCAGGCGCCTCTCTACTACCTGCTGGCCGGTGCGCTCAGCGCGGGCGTCGATCAAGCAGATTTTGAGGAGCTTTCGATCAGGAATCCCCACGCCAATATCGGTGATCCCCTCTATCCAGGCAACAAGAACCGCATGCTCTACAGCGGCGGTCCGCCTCCCCCCATGACCGGGGCCAATCTCGCCCTCCACTTGGGTCGCTGGCTCTCGGTTGTACTGGGGTTGATCACGTTGGGCGCGACCTATGCTACGGCCCGGCTGGCACTTCCCGGACGCACTGCCGCCGCGTTGGGCGCAGTGGCCATCGTCGCGTTTATGCCCCAATTTGGCTTTATCGCCGGCTCGCTCAACAACGACAATATGATCACGGCCATGGCCGCGGCGACCGTCTTTTGGCTGGCCTACCTCGTTGCTTTGCCTCCAGAGCGAGATCCGGTCTGGTGGGAGTGGGCGGTGCTGGGCATCCTGCTTGGGCTGAGCGCGCTGAGCAAGCTGCAGGGACTCGGCTTGGGGTTGCTGGCAGGCCTGGCTGCGCTGGGTATGGCCTGGCAGCGGCGTGATTGGCGCCTGCTCCTGCGTGCGATCCTGCCTACGGCCCTGCCCATCCTGCTCATCGCGGGCTGGTGGTATGCCCGCAACCTGCGGCTCTACGGCGACCTCTTTGGCCTATCCAACCTGCTGGAGATCAACGGGCGCCGCCAGCAACCGCTGACCTGGGAGGGCTTCTGGCGTGAGTTTCGCGGGCTGCGCTACTCGTTCTGGGGTCTTTTCGGTTGGTTTAACATCTTGCTGCCCCAGTGGATCTACGACGTTCTTGATCTTCTGACATTGATTGCATTGGCCGGGTTAGGCTGGTGGACGGTGCAACGCGTGCGCGTCGGACGCACGTGGGACTTTCGGTACAGTGCTGATCGTGTGCGCTTGCTCTTGCTGGTCTGGGCACTGCTCTCCCTCGCCCTGCTGATTTACTGGACGAATCAGGCCACGGGCAGCCAGGGGCGCCTCATCTTTCCAGGCCTGAGCGCGTTTGCCATTCTGCTGGCGGGCGGGTTTGATGCTTGGCTGCGTCACTTGCCCGGCCGCGGGCGTGCATGGGGCCATGCGCTCTTGCCCGCTTTGCTGCTGGGCGCGACGTTGTGGACGCTGGCCGTACTCATCCCCCAAGCCTATCGCGCAGCTGCGCCTCTTGCCGTACTGCCGAACGAGGCGACGCCACTGGATGTGCGCTTTGGCCCAGACGCGCAGTTGCGCCTTGACGCTATCATCCTGCCGATGGACCGTTACGCGCCGGGAGAGAGCGTGCCGATCACGTTATTCGAGCAGACGACTCAGCCGCTCGCTGAAGACTACCGCCTCTTCATCCAGCTGCTGGACGATCAGCGCAACGTAATCGGCAACGTGACTACCCACCCCGGCTGGGGCCGCAACCCGACCACGCTCTGGATTGCGAACGTGCGCTACCCCGACGCCTACACGATACGCATCGACGAAGCCATCGACGTGCGCTCACCCCTGCTCGCCACCGTCTACGCCGGCTTTATCGATCCGGCGAGCGGTCGGGCCGATCAGCCCTTATCTGCCGTTGACGGCGCGGGTGAGGCGATCACGCCCTTTGTTGGCAACTTGATCATTACGCCCCATCGCGCGCTGGACGAGGAACTACAAGGGATGACGGAAATCGCGACTGAATTCGGCGCGGTGATAGCAGTAGCGGGCGTAGATGTCGGCGGCGGCACGGCAAGCACCACGAGCCTGCCCCTGCGCGTCCTGTGGCAGGCCACGGGCCAACCGGCCGCGGACTACACGGCCTTCCTCCATCTGCGCACACTGGAAGGCACGCAGATCGCAGGCGCTGACGAGGAGCCCGCACAGGGGCGCTTTCCGACCACTTACTGGCGTACCGGGGATCAGATTCTCTCCAACTTTGAACTAGCACTGCCCGAGGAGGTCGTTCCCGGGGTCTACGAGCTCTGGCTAGGCCTCTACGAAAGCGACAGCGCAGGCGCGCTCCGTCTGCCCGTAACTGCTGCTGGCGATCTCCCCAGCGGCGACGGCGAAGTGCGAATTGCCACGGTGGACATTGAGGAAAGATAGAACGCGGATCATGCGGATTGGAACGGATTCTCGAAAAGAGCCGCCATGACAAGAAATCAGCGTTGATCCGCCGTGTCCGCGTCATCCGCGTTCTATCCAGTGTCTTTATTCCAGCGGGCTAATCGTCACCGCGCCATCTTCATGACCGATCGCAACCGCTGCGCCGTCGGGTGCAAAGGCCGGCGTGACGCTACCTATCACGCTGAGTTCGGTGCTGCCGCTTGCTTCTCCGCTTTCAACATTCCATGCTGCAATGGTAAGCGCATTGTTTCCCTGCTGGGCGGTAAGGAGCGTGACGCCATTCGGGCTAAAGCCCAGCGAAAGCACACTTTCCATTGGGATTGAGTGGCTAGGGCGTTCACCCGCTGCCGGCCAGATTGATACAGCCTTATCGGAGACGGCAGCAAAGACCTGGCTGCCCGGACCGTAGAGCAACGTTTCTATGGGAGCATCAGGCGTGACAGTCGCCAGCGTGTCGCCGTTGGCCGGATCGAGGTGAAAGAGTTCCGGCTGGGCCAGACCCGTGTTGGCCAGCGCAACCGACAGCCGTGTCCCATCGGGCGCATAGCGGGCCAGGCGGATGCTTGGTTCCAGGCCTTCGACCGGGATGGGGCCGGTACTGGGGTCAGCTACCGGCCATAGATCCAGCTTCTCCCAGTAAGCTTCGGCCAACGTCTCGCCATCGGGACTGAAGTCAATTGTGTTGGCCTGGCTCAGTGGTTCGGATATGGCCCAGGCACTGCTGCCATCCGTACTCTGGATGAGCGTAAGTTTGTCGGTGCCGATGCTGGCCAGGCGTGTGCCATCCGGGCTGACTGCCAGGCTAACAACTTCGCCATCGTGCCCTTCCAACCGCTTCTCAACCGCCCCGCCCGCCGTGCGGCGAATGATCGCGCCGTCGGCATGACCGGAGTAGATCGTGTTACCGTCGGAGGCATAAGTCAGGGCCGTGACGGGGCTTGTCGTCTCCACCACCGGCGCATCTTCGACCGTCACAGCGATGACTTCATTGCTGTCGCCGGCCGACCCATCTGCTGTCGGCTCAGTCTGGACACATCCTCCCATCAGCATGACCATAAGAATAAGACCAACCGTCGCCATCCATCTGCTTTGGCGTACCATACTAGAATCCCTCGCTTCTATGAAATAAATTTGATGATCTGTTGCCTTGCTACGGAACCAGAATCGCCGATTGATTGAGCGCCTCCAGCATGATGGCCAGGTCGCCGGGCAGAATTAGCGTTCCAGGATCGATAGTCCCCTGTAGCCCGAGAAACTCTTCAGCTCGATCAAGCAGATAGAGATCAGCCGCCAACTCCTGGCTTTCCAGCTGCTCGACGCAGCGTTTCGCTCGATGTTCCCGTTCGTCGGCGGCATGTGTCGGATCGTTGATTACGACCAATTGCAGCGGCGCCGTATGGCCCAGCATGATCGTTGCCGCCAGCGCCAGCGCTCGCTCCGAAGCGGGTGAACCCGTATGCAAAACGGTCAGTGGGAGGGTGAGTCCTTCGTCACCCAGCAGAAAGACCGGGCGCATTGCCTGCTGCATGATCCGCCTTGCCGTGGAGCCCATTTGCCTGCCTGGGGTACGACCCACGCGCCCCAGGGTCAACACTTCGGCCGCCTCGGCGGCCGCCAGTATTTCGCTCGTAACGCTGCCACGCGTGACCTGGAAGGACCATTTTACCCGTGCCGTCACCGCGGTCTGGGCTACGGCCCGGCGCATACGCTGGGCCATGAGGCGGAAATCGCGCTCCACGGACGCATTGTCAAGGCGCCGGCGCGTGGCCGAAAAAGAGCCTAACTCGTAACTAAAGGGCAGCCCGGACAGGCGGATGAGTTCGATATCTTCGACGTAGAGTCCCTGTAATTCTGCTTCTAAGAGTACAGCCAGTTCTGCCGCCGCGCGCAGCGCGGCCAGACTGTGGCGAGATGCGTCCAGAGCGGCTACAACACGGGCCGGCGGCGCCTCATCGATCTCTTGGAGAGGGACATATTCTTGCTCTTGGCTCATGATTTTCGACCGTCCAATTTCGACGCATTAGGTTCCATTGCCAGCCTGCCCGCCTGCCGTGGAGCCAGATTTTTCCGTGTCGCCGTCGGCAGCGGCGCGGGCCTGCCGGTCGAGCGCAATGCGTTTGTCGGACAGCTCGGCCAGCTTTGCGGCGACGCGCTGGTTGAGCGTACCCAGCGGATAGACGCCGTCGTCGTCGGCCTGGCCCGCTGGAAGTCCTGTCAGAATTTCAATGCCCTCATCGATCGTACTTACCGGGTAGATTGCAAACTGACCGGCGGCAACCGTGTCACGAACATCTTTGCGCAGCATCAGATGCTTGACGTTGGCGGCTGGGATCAGTACGCCCTGATCGCCGGTGAGTCCCCGTGCTGCGCAGAGATCAAAGAAGCCTTCGATCTTTTCGTTGACGCCGCCGATGGCCTGGACCTGGCCCAATTGGTTGACGGAGCCGGTCACAGCCAGCCCCTGCCGGATGGGGGTTTCGGCGATGGCGGAAAGCAGGGCGTAGAGTTCGGTCGACGAGGCGCTGTCGCCATCCACGCCGCCATACGATTGCTCGAAGACAAGACTGGCTGAGAGCGCCAGGGGTTTGTCATAGGCGTAGCGGGTTTGCAGGAAGCTGGAGAGGATCAGCACGCCCTTGTCGTGGATCGGCCCGCTCAGATTCACCTCGCGTTCGATATTGACGACATCGCCTTTGCCCATGCGCACCGTCGCCGTGATGCGCGAGGGTTTGCCAAAGGCAAAATTGCCCAGCTGCATCACGGACAGTCCGTTAATCTGGCCGATACGCTCCCCCGTGGTGTCAATCAGAATGGTTTCGCGCACGATCTCTTCCTGCAGCCGTTCGCTCACCCGGTCCGCGCGGTAAATCTGAGCGTCGATGGCCTGCTGAATGTGGTCGGCCGTCACCACAGCCGCACCAGCCTCGGCGGCCCAATAGTCGGCCTCCTCCTGGAGGTTGACAATGCTTTGAATCCGGGCCGTGAGTCGCTCTTTGTCGCTGACCAGGCGTGCGCTCTGCTCGATAATGCGCGCAACTGCTGCAGCATCGAAGGGCCGGAGTCCTTCGCGTTGGGCAATCGTTGCAATCAGGCGTGCGTGAAGATCTGCACTCTCTTCGTCCCAGGTGAACTCATCGTCGAAGTCGGCTGCTACCTTGAAGAGTTCGCTAAATTCCTCGTCGTACGCGGCCAGGAGATAGTAGAGGCGTCGGTCACCAATCATGATGACTTTAACGTCGAGCGGAATCGGCTCCGGTTCGAGTGATACCGTGCTGGTCAGACTGAGCATTTCCAGAGGCGATTCGATCCGAATTTGGCGGAACTGGAGCGCCCGCTTGAGGCCTTCCCAGGCGTAGGGATTGGTCAGCACTTTGCGCGCATCAATGATCAGGTAGCCGCCATTGGCACGGTGCAGAACGCCCGGCTTGATCAGCGTGAAGTCAGTCAGCAGGGCGCCCATCTGGGCCATCTGCTCGACGCGGCCGATGAGATTCATGTAGGAGGGATTGTTCTCAGAGATGACCGGTGCGCCGGTCATGCCGCTGGAGTCAACGAGGAGATTGACCTGGTAGCGACGCACGGTCGTGCCGGCGCGCATCGCCCGTAGAGGCGCGCCCTGGTCGTCCTCATTGCTGGAGCCGAGGAACAGGTTCAGGTGCTCGACGACATCGTTTCTGACCGCGTCCAGATAATCGAGTACGCCGGGTAGGTCGGCGTACTTGGCCAGCATATCGTTGAGCAAGTCTTCGAGAACGAAGCTGGAGACTTCCCGGTTGAGGTTGCGCAGCCGCTGGTTGAACTCACGCTCCCAGCGCGGAACCTGATAGAGAATCTTTTGGAGCTGCTCCTGCAAGACCTCGATCTCGGATTGGATGCGCTCCTTCTCTTCGTCAGCCAGCTGTTCGAAGACATCCGGCTCGATCACTTCACCTTCCTGGATCGGCGCAAAAACCAAGCCGCTGGAGGTGCGGAGAAGGGTCAAATTGCGCTCGTTGGCTTGATCCTGAACGGCCTTGAGTCCTTCCTGTTGCCGCTCCTGAAATTCGGCCTCCAGCGCTTGCCGTCGCGCCTGGTACTCCTCACTCTCGAAAGCAGAGGAAAGCGCGGTTTGTAGCTCGTCGACCAGGTGGGCCATGTCATCGGAGAAGACTTTGCCCATGCCGGTCGGCAGTTCCAAGGCGTTCGGCTTGGACGATTCGTCAAAATTGTTGACGTAGCACCAGTCGCTGGGCGGCGGCTCTTGTGCGGCGCGTTCTTCAGCGAAACGATGCACCAGCGTGTTCTTGCCGGCGCCCGTTGGACCCAACGCGTAAATGTTGTATCCCTGGCGGTCGATGCGGATGCCAAATTGGATGGCATGGGTCGCCCGTTCCTGGCCGATGAAGTGCTCCAACTCGCCGACTTCGGCGGTCGTGGCGAAATCAAACTGGTTCGGATCGCAGCGGTGGTATAGATCTTGCACCTGTAACGGTTTGCCTGGTTCCACAGGCCAATCCTTTCTACGCT
Organism: uncultured Chloroflexia bacterium; assembly: GCA_963749845.1. Classification (GTDB taxonomy): domain Bacteria; phylum Chloroflexota; class Anaerolineae; order Caldilineales; family Caldilineaceae; genus JAGRCP01. The sequence goes on from CAVVOJ010000001.1 coordinate 1,870,474, forward strand.
AGGTCAATGCTAAATCTATGCCAGTCTGCCCGTCCGGCTCGCCAGTTCTGGCCGTTGCCGCTGCGCAGCGTCTTTTCCCGCCAGTTTGGGCGCGGCAGCTGACGCAACGCTACCGTCAGCTGATCGGCAGTCAGTTCCAGCTCTAGCCATCCCAAGGGGTATTCGACCACCGACGGGGTGATTACGAAGGTGCACGGACGGGTGTCAAGCAGATCGGTATGGACTTCAAACATATGCGCATGCCCCTGAAAGACTGCGCGTACATTGTCGTGAGCAGCCAACACGTCCAGTACGGCTGGCGCGTTCTGCACGAGATAAAAATCCGCCCACTTGCGCGGACCGCGCCAGGGCTGCAACAGCTGATGAACGAAGAGCAAGACGGGACGGTCGTTCGCACTGCTCAGGGCGCTATCCAACCGCGCCAGTTCCGCCTCGTTGACCCAGCCGTAAATCGGGTCATCCGGCTGCGCAGCCTCGACTTGCGCCGCGGAGTGACCCTGGGCATTGAGCAAAATCAGGCGGGCGAAGGGCGTATCGAGCGTCAGACCTAATCCTGGCAAGAGGCCCCATTGTTCCTCAACGTGGCGCCAATTGTCGCCGCCGGGCGGACAGTCGTGATTGCCTGGCAAGCCGAAAACCGGTGCAGCCAAACGATCAAACGCTGCGCGGTTGAGATCGGCCCCACGATAGAAATCGGCCTCCGTTATTCCAAAATAGCCGCCGCCACAGGTAAAATCTCCGAGGTGAATGGTCAGATCGAGTTCCCTGGCGGACAGCTCGTCCACCAGCGTATCGAGCAGTGCAACCGACTCGCCCACCAACTGCAGATTGCCCTCGCTGCCATGATTGTTGACGCCGTCGACCCACACGTGGGTGTCGGTACAGAGGCCAATCCGCACGCGATTTGCATCCCGGGCCGGGAGGTTGTGGTAAGTGGCGTAACTCTCGTGTTCAATCGGGGCCATTCCGGTCTGTCCTTACTCTGAGGCGGATTCAGATGTGGTTGGCGCTGTGTCGTGGGGACCGCGACCGAACCAGCGGGCTTCCAGTTCAGCCAATTGTCCGTTCTCGTTTAGTTCAGCGAGCGCTGCGTTGATCTGCGCAGCCATTTCGGGTGCACGATAGGGCGAGGCGATGACATAGGGGCTACTCTCCAGCGGCGGACCCACTGCGTCGACGGCGGCGCCTCGGCCCTGGGCTTCGCGCAGCGTGATGTTGTCGACCAGGGCCGCGTCCACCTCAGCATCAACTTCAGCACTGTCTGCGGCCAGCGCGGCAATCACTTCGTCCGGTGCAGAGTAGGGGGCCAACGTCACGGCGATGCCATCGCGCTGGAGTTGGCGACCCAACATGTCACCGCTGCTACCCCATTCTACCGCCAGGTTGCGGCCAGCCAGATCTTCGACGCTCGTGATCGTGGATCCTGCAGGTACGGCCAGACGAACACCGGCTTCAAAATATGGTTCAGAGAAGCGAAAATCCTTGGTCTCGCGTGGATCATAGGGCAACGCGCTGATCACACTATCAATCTTGCCCGTTTGCAGCGCATCTAGCAAGCTATCAAAACCGATTGCAACGATTTCGGCCTCGACGCCCCAGGTTGCAGCCATCTCCCGCGCCAGATCGACGTCGTAGCCAACGGGACGACCTTCGTCATCCAGTGACTGAAACGGCGGAAAGCTAGGGTCCATCCCAACGCGCCACACGCCCCGACTCTCCACCGAGCGCCAGGTTTGGTCCTGGCCCGACAGGAAGCTCAACGGGCTGCGGCCTGGTCCGGTCAGCCAGGCGATGAGCGGCCCCAGAATCAGGCCAATCACGATGATGACCCAGAACCGGCGCTGGCGCAGCATGTCATCCATAGCTATTCAAGTCCCTCGCCGGCCTCATTCGCCACGTCAGCATTGGGCTCGCCCTGGACGGCCTCATCAGCTTCGTCCAGTTCCAATGTCTCCGCCAATCCTTCACGTGCATAACGCTGCAACTCTTCGTAGATTGGCTTTGGTTCAAAGTCTGTACGCACAAAGGTGAAGTAATCCTGATAGCTCTTCTGATCCCACGGATAGCGAAAGGCCCACATGGCAACGGCCTCCATCCACGGCCACTCCTGCTGCGCAATCTCGTAGGCCTGCTCGGTGTACGCGATTCGCTGTCCCGGACGCACGGCTCGCGTCCAGCGGGGGTGGTCGTTCCAGCCGCCTTCAGTGATCATAGTCGTCTTGTCGCCGTCGCCGTTGGCCACCATGATCTCGCGCAGGAGTTCAGCGCGACGAAAGTTGACCGCGTCGGCCGCGGCCGGCTCGTCGGGCGGAAAGTGCCATCCATAGGCATGGATGGCCAGGATGTCAAAATAGTCGGCCGCGCCCGCGTCATACATGGCCTGGAGGTAATCCAGGTCGTTCATGCCCCATTCGGAACCGGGGGGCGCCAGCGTTGGGGCCAGGGCGCCAGCCAGCACCTGCACATCGGGATTAGCCGCCTTGATCATCGGATAAACCACGCGCAGCATCTCTACATATTTGGCGGGATCAACAGCCTCGTAGCCCCATTCCAAGGCTAGATTGGGCTCGTTCCAGATGATTACATGGTCGATCTCAGCCGCGTAGCGGCTGACGAATTCGGCCGCAAAGTGACCGAATGCTTCAAACTCCTCCTCGTCTAAATAGAGGGGCGTCGTCTCTGGCGGGCGCGCCCACTCGGGCACAAAGCCAAGGCGCGCAATCGTCTTCAACCCCTGACGATCCGCATGCTGAATCACCTGATCACTGTGGGTCCACTTCCATCTGTCCGGTTCCGGCTGAATATAGGCCCATGGGAAGTATTCGACGATCCAGGGCGAGCCCATTTCGCGCACCATCTCCAACGTGCGTTTGATCTTCCACTCTTCCACTTCATCGGTTAGGCGCGTGTGAACGCCAATCTTGGGATTGAGGGTTTCGACACGTTGTTGGGGACCGAGGCTGACGTCATGGGTTGTCTGCCACGGTTTCCAGAGGAAAATAGCGCCCAGCAGCAGCAATGCCAGGCCAGCAAACGCACCCCAGAGCCACTGTCGTTTGTAGTTTTGGGGCTGCGGTGTTGCCTGCTGATTGGGACGCCATCGGAAGCGTTCGGACATTCCTACCTTGCATCTTTCCTATACTCTATCACTAGAGGGCATTATACGGCCCGGTGCAGCCTCAGACAAGTAATTTTCGTGGCGCATGCACGGGACGGAATGGGATAGGAACCACAATTGGGGCCGGGCGGTTCCGTGCGTCGGATCTCAAATTATTGTGGACCTGGGTTCAGCGCATGCTATAATCAACCGTTGCATTGCAGAAAGAATCGGCCATTGTGAGGTGGCCTTGGAGGTAAATTTTTTTATGAATGTTGGTTCGATTGGCGCCTGGTGGAACGGTCTTGGCCGCAATGAGCGCATCATGGTCGGGGGTGTTGGCGCCCTCTTGCTCTACTGGGTGCTCACCAATGGCGCGCGTTTTCTCGACCCTTCGTGGCTACTGGCTGCAACAGCCATCGTCTTTATCGCATTGCCGGTTCATGAGTTTGCCCATGCCGCGACTGCCGTCGCGTTGGGCGATGACACGCCCAAATGGCAGGGACGGTATACGCTCAATCCCCTGGTTCATATTGCGCCCGTGGGTGCGATCATGATCTATATTGCCGGTTTTGGCTGGGCCAAGCCCGTACAGTGGAATCCGGCCAATATCGATATCAGCCCCAAACTCGGCTCGATTTTGGTTGCGCTTGCCGGCCCCTTGAGCAACTTGCTGATGGCTGTGCTCGGGGCGGCATTGCTCCGCGTCGGCGTGGCAGAGATGCCGTTTCTGGCGCAGTTTCTCTATTCGTTTGTCTACATCAATGTGTTGCTCTTTGTCTTTAACATGATTCCCGTGCCGCCCCTGGACGGTTCCCACGTTCTGTTTGCTCTGCTACCGGGCGATACCTATCGTCTGCGGGCGCAGTTTGCCCAGTTTGGCATGATCATCCTCTTTGCCATCATCTTTTTTGCGCCGGCGCTGATCACTGCGCCGACCCAGTTCATTATGAGCATACTTTTTGGACTTGGCTGATGAATGGCGGGGATTTGAAGACGGGGTATGGGCAGGAGCCGCCGGCGGGCTGGCCGTCCGAGCCACTACCAACCAGGCCGGGCTGGCAACGGGCGCCGTATCGCGTAGGGCAATTCTTGCGTGGGTTGACGGCCTCCGTCAGCGATGAAGAGCAGCGTCAGGTCAGCGAATGGCTTTCACCACAGGGCGCAGCCCTCTTTGCACGGCTTCCGGTCGATGCCCAGCGCCATTCGCTCAATGTGCTCCAGACCTTGCGCGCTGCCGGCTATGAGACGCCCGACCTGACGCAGGCCGCACTGCTGCATGACGTGGGCAAGGCTGCAGCGGATGAGGCCGGTGTGCGGCTTCAGCTCTGGTTGCGTGGGCCCATTGTTTTGGCCGAGTGGCTAAGTCCTTCTGTGCTCGCCGATCAGGCCGCGGATGATCCTGCACGCGGGTGGCGCTATGCGCTGCACGTACAGCTCGACCATCCGGCCATCGGTGCAGCTTGGGCAAGGGAGGCCGGCTGCAGCGAACTGACCTGCTGGCTCATCGCACATCATCAGGACAAAGCACTGCCGGCGTCCGGCGAAAAACGTACCTTACTCGCTGCCTTGCAGTGGGCGGATGAACGTCATTGAGAGGAGACTAACGTGGCAAAGCCAATTATTTCAATTATCGGCCTAGGCCTGACCGGTACAAGCGTCGGTCTGGGTTTGCAGCGCATGCCCGGCGATTTTGAGATCGTCGGCCATGACAAAGATCCGGAGGCCGCGGCCGCGGCCAAGAAATTGGGTGCGGTCAACCGCACCGAGTGGAACCTGCACCGTGCCTATGAGGATGCCAATCTGGTCGTGCTGGCCGTACCGCTTAGCGAGTTGGACGATCTGCTCGGCCACATGCGCGAGGGACTGCGTTCGGATACGCTGGTGCTGGCTTTGACCAATATTATGCAGCCGGCGATGGCGATCGCCGATGCGCAATTGGCGGACACCGTGCACTTTGTCGTGGGGCATCCGATCGTGGCGGGCGTCGGCGGTACGCTTACGCCCCGAGCCGATCTGTTTGACGGCGCCAGCTTCTGCCTCGCCCCCAGTTTGACCACCGAACCTGACGCGGTTGAGTTGGCCAGCGACTTCGCCGAAAGGCTGGGCGCCAAGCCCTTCTATGTCGATGCGGCCGAACATGACGGTATCATGGCCGGCGTGGAGCAACTGCCCCAGCTCGTGGCCGCGGTGCTCATGCGTATGAGCGCATCGTCGCCCAGCTGGTCCGAGACCAAGCGGCTGGCGGGGCGCGCCTTTGCCCAGGCGACCGAACTGAGCGGCAGTGGCGATCAACTCTATGCTGCGTTGGATACCAACCGTGCCAGCTTAGTGCTGCGCATCGACCAGCTTCAGCGTGAGTTGGCCGAATGGAAAACGTTGCTGGAAGCCGACGTGACGGATGGCGAGGACAATCCGCTGCTGACCCAGCTCCAGGAGGCAGTAAACGAACGGCAGCATTGGGCGGCGCAGGCCGAACTCAAGCATTGGGACGGGGCAGCGCCGGCCCTGGAAGACGTTGACGGCCAGCCAGGCTTCATGCGCCAACTCTTTCTCGGCGGCATGTTCAACCGCAAGCCAAAGGAGTAGGGGAACGCGGAGCGGGGAGTGCGTAGCGCCGAATGTGAAGCGATCTCGTAACCATTCCGCGCTCTCCGCTCCCCACTCCGCGCTACAAAATGAAGTTGATTATCCAGATTCCCTGCTATAACGAGGCCGGAACGCTGCCGGAGACGGTGGCCGCACTGCCGCGCGCCATCGACGGTGTGGATGAGATCGAGGTGCTCGTCATCGACGACGGCAGTTCGGACGATACCGCGGCTGTAGCGGCGCAGTTGGGCGTCGATCATATCGTGCGTCATCGCCAGAATCGGGGTCTGGCCAAAGCCTTTATGACCGGTCTGGAAGCGTCCGTGCGGCGGAATGCCGACATCATCGTCAACACCGATGCCGACAACCAGTATGTGGGTGCGGACATCGCGTTGCTGGTAGAACCCGTCTTGGCCGGCCGCGCCGAGGTGGTGATTGGCGATCGCGGCGTGGGGACCTTGAAAGTCTTTTCTCCCATCAAGCGCAGCCTGCAGCGGCTTGGCAGTTGGGTGGTGGGTCGTGCCGCCGGGGTGAAGACGCCCGACGCTACGTCCGGCTTCCGCGCCTACACGCGCGATGCTGCGCTGCAAACGATCGTGCTCAGCGACTACTCCTACACGCTGGAGACGCTGATTCAGGCCGGCGCTCGCCACACCGCCATGGAATTCGTGCCCATCCGCACCAACCCGCCGACGCGACCGTCGCGCCTCATGCGCAACTTGCCCCACTATCTCTCCAATTCCAGCGTCACCATCATGCGCGCCTATACGCTCTATCAGCCCCTGCGCGTCTTCTTGACGCTGGGCGCGATTTCGCTGCTGGTCGGCTTTGCTCTGGGCGTGCGCTTTGTCTACTTCTACCTCACGGGCGCCGGCGGCGGGCACATTCAGTCGCTGATCCTGGCGGCGATCCTCCTCATTGTCGGCTTTCAGATCTTGTTGATCGGCGTGCTGGCCGACCTGGTGAATTTCAACCGCCGGATCATGGAAGAATCGCTCATGCGAATTCGCCGGCTCGAAGTGGAGTTGGAAGAGCCGCCGGACGACGAGATTCCCCCGACCGCCGATTTGGAGAATGGAACAGCGACGGACGATATCGACTCATTTGTCCCTCGCTTCTAAGCCCCTGACATGCATTGCGCTTTTGTGCTGTCTTCCCTGGGCCTTTCGGGCGGCGTTCTGCTCGTGGCCGAGTACGCCAACCGGCTCGCGGCCCGCGGCCATCAAATCTCATTGGTAACACCCGCAGACACAACCGATCCGCGCATGGCCGCACGCCTCGATCCGGCCGTGGCTGTGGTCGAAGCCAAGCGAGGCGTGCCCGCCAGCCGTGCGCCCCACGCGCTGCTTGGCCTGGCCGCGAGCTTGCGTGCTGCGATCCCCCCGGCTGACGTCGTGATCGCCACCCATACGCCCACGGTATTGCCTGTGCTGCTGGGCACGCTGGGGAGGGCCACACCACGCGCCTGGCTCTACATGGATTATCCGGAGATGTTCGCCGGCCGCGGTCCAGAGCGCTGGCTGCTGAACAACGCCCCTCGCTTCTTCGACCGCATCTTCACCATCTCCCGGCCGCTGACCGACGCCGTGCGCAGCCAGACGCGCCGCGCCCGTCGACACCATCCGCGGCGGACTGGGCCGGGCCGAGCTCTTTTTCGATCAGCCGCGCATCGACCGGCAGGACGGCAAGCGGCGCCTGCTCTATGTGGGCGACATGCGGCCGCGCAAGGGCCTGCGCGAAGTGCTGGCCGCCACCGACAGGCTCAGCGCCGACTATGGGGATCTGCTGCTGGTAGTGGCGTCCAAGGAGCCGTGCGAGCTGGCCACGACTGCGCCTGTGGAATTTCACCTGGCGCCTTCGGATGAGGAATTGGCCGCACTCTATCGGAGTAGTGAACTCTTGCTCTCGGCCTCGTGGGGGGAAGGACTGGGCTACCCGCCATTGGAGGCCATGGCCTGCGGCACGCCTGTGGTGTTGACCGATTCATCGGGCGTACGCGACTATGCGCTGCCGGGTGAGAACTGCCTCATGGTCCCGCCGCGTGATCCGGTTGCGCTGGCTCTGGCGACGGCGCGCCTGCTGGACGATCCGGCGCTGGCGCAGTCGTTTGTCGCCGCCGGCCGCGCCACCGCCGCCCGCTACGACTGGGCGCGCGCCACGGACGCGTTTGAGGCGGGGTTGCTGGCGATGGTAGGGAGAGCAAAATGAATGGCTATTGGCCATCTTCTAATCGGCGTAGATAGTTGCGCATCAGCGGGATAGCGATGCGCCACCCTTCGTTTTGTTGGCGAAGGAGTGTGCTGTCGTCTAGGTCGTTAAGGATGTCGCTGATGCGGTTGCGCCTGATTTGACTTGCGCCGCCAAAGCGATTCTGCACGCGAGTCGTGGATGGCGGCGCAGGGTCTGTGGCAATGTAGCGTAGAATTCGTGGGGCTAGTGGATCGATGCGCTCACTGTAGGCGACCAGCGGCCGGAACAAATTGTTCACTGCTCTGGCCTGGAAACGATCTTGACGCCATATGCTGCGCACATCTTCTGTGATAAAGAACGGATCGATTGTGTCCAAGGCATCGACTGCTTCGTTATAGCGCTCGGTCAGGCAATAACCCGTCAGCCAGACCAGATATGGCTGTCCATCGGTCTGACGGAATACAAAGTCGGCGGCCTCCGTTGAGATGAAGAGACCCACTTGTTGCAGGTTTTCCCGAAGGAACTGCCCACACTCAAACAGTCCGAGCGGTGCTAGCTTCACCCGGCTGTAGCCGCTACGCATGAAGCTGCGTGCCTGCTGGAACTCTGCCGGGGTGAAGTGGCCGCCAAGCACCAGCATCGTGCGGTCGAAGCGATCAATCCGACGTCTAAGCCGCCGCAGCGCGTTGACCAGGGAGCCAAGTGCAAATCCCTGGGCAATGCCGTCTTCCAGGTCATCGACAGCTACAACCAGCCGAGCGTCGGGCCTGTCAAGGAGATCTTCTAACTGGCGGTCGATGGCGTCATAGAGCTGATCCTCGCTGAGATTGAAGCCATTGGCGTTCTGGTTCTGAAGGCGCGCCAGCTCTTCGTATAGCCGGCGGCCCAAGTCGTAACGTAGAGTGTTTTGACCATCGATGCTGCGCAGCGAGAGGTAGGCAGTCGGTACCTGTTGGGCTAGGAGATATATCCGCGTCGTGATACCAATGCATGGCGTGCCGTAGAGAACAACCGGCATGGGATCGATTTCGCCGGATCGTTCGACAAGCCGAGTCTGGGTGCTGAAGCCGTCGTACTGAGGGGTTCGTGCGCCCCACATACCAGTCGATTGAAACGGGTTCAACACGGCTGCGACCGCTTCCGTGTCGCCGACGCTCCAAGGCTCCGTGGACGACTTCACGGCGATGCCGGCCTGGGCGAAGCCCTCGTAGTCGCGCCAAGCGGCAACCATTGTGAGGAGAATACGAGACTCAGGCTCGGGGATGAGGTTAGAGCGGCAGCCTATTTCGATGCCGCGCATGTAGTTCCCCGCCTCCTGTAAGGCGTCGATCTGCCGCAACGTCGATTGACAGCGGCGTGATAGCCACATAAAGAATGAGACTTGTTCGAGCCGACGCAGCGCCTCCCAAGAAGTGGGACGCCAAGTGCCAGGCTCAAGCGGGGTTCGCGGGTAAGGTTGCAGGATGATGCGCTGACGAATGTCCCATAACTGCTGAAAGGCACGAGCAATGCGCGCCATCTCTCGCGCTCTTTCCGAGCTGGGTAATTTGTCAAACATAGCCGCGGCCTCATTAAAGCGACACTGCTCCAGAAGCTGAAACGCAGCAACTGCAATGAGGATATCAGAATTGCTGGCATCGGCGAGAGGCTGGTTGACCAGCGTGCCATCGACTGCGACGGGCACAAAACGCCGCGCTTCTCGACGATAGACATTTTCCAAACGCTCATTTTCACAACTGCCGCTGATCGCATCGCTGGCTGTTGCAAAGGAATACCATCGCTGCGGATTGAAAACGTTCCACCAGGGCCATTCATCATCTACTAGCGGCGGAAAGAGATCACTCAACCGTAGCTCATTTTCCTCTAGATCACTCTTGGGATCCCGCTGGACCAGCACCGCCATCCAGTCGAGGAGGTTGTCGGTATTCCCGTTGATATCGCTGCGCTGGGTCAGCATCTTATCGAGATAGGCGGCTAATTCGCTACGCCGGAATTCCATTCGCCAGGTTGGCCAATTGGCCCTAAAGGTATCCAAGTCGACGTTGAAGGGAATCACGTCGCGCGGCTTTCGTACCAGAAAGCGACGTTCGGCGGCAGCGGCTAGTGTTACGCCGAGAAAGGTGACAATAATGAAGAAGCGGTAGGTGGGCCAGTGAGGCGTTTCAACTGTCTGTTCACCAAAGCCGATATAGAGTAGGCTAGCAAGCGCTAGGCAGTACCCCATAGCGAGAAAGAAATACATCCAGCGATAACTGTTGATATGACGGCGGCGCCGTTCAGCCCCATGTTGGAGGTTGTTGATGGTAAGTGCAATCATACTGCTGAGCAAGATGACGACCACCACGTAGGCGCCTTCGTCCCATCGGTCAGGCAGATAGCGAAGCCACAGTTCCCCAATTGAAATCAAGGGTAGACTAATGCAGATTAGCAGCGCCCACGACGCGGCTGAGACGAGATCACCCGATATAAGGCCGACGGTAAAAAAGATGAGAACGATCGAGCTCACCACAAGGAGCGTCGCCCAGAAGAAGTGGGCGACAAAGCGTTCGGGTGACAGCCAATCGGCTTCGACGAGCCTGATGTCGACCAGCAGCAGGCTAATGAAGCCGGTCAGTTCCAATACCAACCAGAGAAACGTAAGTGCCACCGCGACATCGAACAGAAAAAGGCAAGCGCCGTTGGGGCGCGGGCAGGGGCCCTGGCGAAGACTGGCAGCGGTGCCTTGGGCTTGCTCGTTCTCGACGTAGCCGTTGATGTACTGTTGCAAGCGAGTGGGATCACGCAAGATCCACCACAACAGCGTCCAGCCTCGTTCACGCGTCCAATTGGCGCGTGCGGTCTGCTGTGTCGGTGGCGGCAATGGATTGGCTAACAAGTTTTGCGGTTGACCGGCCATTGAAACGCTCAAGCACTCTGTGGATCAAGCTGTCGATTGACGCGGGTATAGCCAAATATGGCTCCAACTCGAGCACGACAGCCTGACTGTTTTGTGCGGCGTATGGTCCAAAAGTGGGATGCGCTGTGCTGTGAACGGTTGACCGGCGTCGCACTGGCTGAAACTGGATGCTACTCAGAGCAGTCTAGCCAAAAGGCCGGCCGGCCAACAGTGACATCTGTCCTTTTTCCATAAGGACAAACGTCAAGCGGCCAGCATTTCGTCAACAATCTGGCGCAATTGCCGGGTGATGACCGCTTCGCTGGCTGTGGCGACGTAGCGCGCCCGGCCGGCGTGGGCCAGTGCCTGGCGCTGGGCCGCGTCGTGGGCCAGGGTGCGCAGGGCCGCGGCCAATGCTGTGGGGTCGGCCGGCGGCACGAAGTAGGCGCTCTCGCCGTGGGTGAGCAGTTCACGATTGCCCGGCGCGTCCGCTGCAATCACGGGACGCCCCACGGCCAGCATCTGATAGATCTTGCCGGGCACGACGCGCCCGGCCTTGCCGCCGGCGTAGAAGTGCCCGCCCAGACAGAGGTCGGCTTCGGCAATGCAGGCGGCCAGCTCAACGGGCGGCACCGGCCGGTCAAAGCGCACGTTGCGCAGCCCGAGTTGGTCCGCCAGCGCCACAATCTCGCCGTAAGCCGGGCCGTCGCCGATGAAGCGAAAGCGCAGGGGCTCATCCTGCACCTGCGCCGCGGCGTGGAGGATGACGTCCATGCCATGCAAAGGCAGGAAGGTGCTGTAGGAGAGTACTTCGAGCTGCGTACGCGGAGGCGGCAGCGGCGCGGGCGTGAAGATTGCGTCGCTGCATCCCACAGGCACGGCGCGGAAGCGCTCTGCCGTCACGCCGAAGGTCTCAACAAAGTAGGCGACGTGGCACTGCGTGTCGAGCAACACTCGATCCGCCTGGCGTGCGGTGGCGCGGTCCAGGCTGAAGGCCGCACGGCCCATTGGCGAGTCGGGTGCATAGAGTTGACGATCAAAGCAAAGCGTGTCGAAGGTGGAGACGAAGGCGTCGAAGAGCAAGGGGCTGCGCACAAGCGGCGCAATCATGCGCATGATCAGGTGGCCGTAGAAGCCGACGAAGACCAAATCATAGCGGTTGCGCAGGAGCAGGGGCGCGGCCTGGGCGGCGATGGCCGCACTGTTGGCGACGAGCGAGCCCGGCTTCTGCGCCCGCGCCACGACATCGACGTCGGCAAAACGTTCGAACGCCGCCAACAGCACCTGGTTGCGGGCATATTCGATTTCACGACCGGCCAGAAAAAGAACGCGCATGAGTTCTTTCGACGTGCCCGTCGCCAACACGTACCGGCGGGCTTGGATGAAATGGGCACAGCCAACGCGCCCCAAAACCGCTGTAGTATGCCCAAGCGCGGACGGGTCGCCAAATCAATCGATGGCAGACGTATCTTGAGTTACGATAATTGCCGGGGCGTTGCGTGAGCACGCCCCGGGGCGCACGGGGCCATTCACCAACGACATGGGGGCATTGCGCGACCGTCTACTTGCGCTTTGACTGCATGCTCATGCCGCTCCGCGCAATCGCCGTCCTGTCGCGTTTCCGCCATTCATGCGCTGATTCAGAGAAATCTCTGCTCCCACAGTATACTGAGGTGATGACGTGGCAAGGCGAGGGGACGACACCGCCTGTGGGCGCTGTCGTCGTGAACTGGAATCTAGCCCATGAAACCGCGGCCTGTATCGATTCGCTGTTGGCGACCGGGATGGCCCCCGGGCGGGTCTACGTTGTCGACAATGGGTCAGCGGACGATTCGGTCGCGCTGGCTTCGGGCCCGTTTCGGCACAGAGATTACGCTGCTTGAAAGCGCTGAAAATCTCGGCTTCTCCGGCGGCAACAACCTGGGCATTCGGCGGGCGCTGACCGACGGCGTTGAGTGGGTGCTGCTGGCCAATAATGATACGGTAGTGGCCGCGGATTTTTTGACGCAGCTCATGACGGTTGCCGAATGCTTACCTAGCCACCGCCTGCTGGGGCCGCTCATTCTCTATTACGATGAGCCGCAACGGATTTGGGCTCTGGGCGACCGCACGGTGGCCGGGACGCTCATAACGCGCAGCGTGCTGCGCAACGACCTGGTCCCGCCCAATTTGCCGGCGGTGGAACCGGTCGACTATTTGACGGCGTGCGGGCTGCTCGTGCATCGTGAGGTGTTCGAGCGGATCGGTTTGCTCGATGAGCACTTCTTTATGTATGCGGAAGACGCCGACTTCTGCCGGCGCGCGCAGGTTGCCGGTTTTCAGCTGGCCTGCGCCACGCGCGCCAGGATGCTGCACAAGGTATCGCGCAGCACGGGCGTCTATCATCCGCAGGCGCGCTACTGGCGTACCTGCAATCAGATTCGCTTCTATCGCCGCCATAGCTGGGGCGTGCAGCGCCTCCTGCTCTGGGCCTTCACGCTACTGCGTTTGACCGGGGTCACCCTTGGCGATCTACTGCATGGGCGCTGGGGACTGCTGGCGCCGACCTGGCGTGCCTGGCTTACAGGCTGGTTTGGCCCCAACCTGTGGCAGGATGAGCCTGTCCCGGATGAAATTCGGAAGATTAGATGAGAGTCACAGACTTTTATGGAAACCGTTGTCTGTAATCTGTGCGGTTCTGCCGCCAACCGGCCCTATGCCGTCGTGCCCGATCTGCTCCTCGATCGCCCGGAGGTGACGGCAACGCTGGTCCAATGCACCGAGTGTGGGCTGGTTTATCAAAACCCGCGGCCGACGCCGGCCGAGATCGGCGCACACTATCCGCCGGAATATGAGCCCTATGCCGACATCACCCAGGGAAGGCGCAACTGGCTGCTCCAGCGAGCGGTGGACTATGGCATCCAGAAGCGTTGCCGCTTCGTCACCCGCCGCCGGAAGCCGGGACAACTCCTCGACATCGGCTGTGCCGCGGGAACCTTTATGCTGGGGATGGAGGAGAATGGCTGGGTGACGACAGGGGTGGAACTTAGTGAGGACGTCGCCGCACTGGCCCGCCACCGCCACGGACTCAACGTCATTGCCGGTACGCTGGAAGCAGCAGCCTTCCCCGACGCATCCTTTGACGCCGTTTCCATGTGGGACGTGCTGGAGCACCTTCACGATCCGTCGGCTACACTGGCCGAGATCTACCGGATCTTGCGCCCCGGCGGTCTGCTGCTGATCCGCGTGCCCAATTTGGACAGCTGGGATGCGGCATTATTTGGCCAGGAGTGGGCGGGTCTCGATGCGCCGCGCCATCTGTACGTCTTCACACCGCAGACGTTACGCCAGATGCTCACCCAGCGTCACTTTGAAATCGTGGATGAGAGCAGCAACATTGGCAGCTATCCGACCTTTGCCCTCAGCGTGCGTTTTCGCATGACGGCAGCCGGGCGTTCGGCCAAGACTCAGGCAACGACATCGCGCCTGCTCTACAATCCGCTCACGCGATTGGCCAGCGGTCCGCTCTTTTATGTATCGAGCGTGACGCGGAAGGGCCCGTTGCTGGTGACAACCGCGCAAAAGCCTGCGTAGCCGCTGCTTTGGCTGCAAAATTGATCGATTCAAGAGGACTTCTCTATGTTGGAAATTCGCCATCAGGCCGTCCACGACGGCCAGTCGATCCAGGATGCGTATGACGATATGTATCAGGCGCGCGATCTGCTCATGCGCGATTCGTTCTATCTGTGGCTGATTGAGTTGCTGGATGCGCAACCCGGCAGTTCGCTGCTCGATGTGGCCTGCGGCAATGGTCGCCTGGTCGAATTGGCCAGTCGTCAAGGCTTTCATGCGATCGGCTTTGATCTTTCATTCGAAGGTCTGCAACTGGGCGCGGCCGGGACGCCCGGGGCTGACTGGGTGGTGGGCGACGGTCAGATTATTCCCCTCCCCGACAGCGCAGTCGACGGCGCGATGAGCATTGGCAGCCTGGAGCACTACGATGACCCCCTGTTAGGCGTGCGCGAACTGGCGCGGGTGCTCAAACCGACCGGGCGGGCCTGTATCTTGTTGCCTAACATGTTTGGCCTCATGGGCAACATTCGGCACGTGCGCCGTAGCGGTGAAGTGTTCGACGACAGCCAGCCGCTGCAGCGTTACGGCACCCGTGCCGCCTGGCAAACGATGTTGGAGATGGGCGGGCTGACTGTTGAGCGGGTGGTGCCGTGGGGTGAAGTCAGCTGGCCGCGCACAGGGCGTGATTGGGTCTGGTCTGCCCTGCGCCCGCAGAAAGCTTTGCGTGGCGCCGTTGCCGCGTTGACGCCGGTGAACCTGGCCAATCACTTCATCTTCCTCTGCCGACCAAACGGAATCGCCACCCGCCGCACCTACTACCCCATGTTGCCCTGGTCATGATACGCGCCATTCGCGAGCGACACTGGCAGAAACTGCTGATCACCCTCGCGACCCTCTTTGTCTCCGGCGCAATTCTAGCCGCCCTGCTCTATAACGAGCGTGAAGTACTCCTCACCTATGATTGGGACCTTACCTGGTCCAATCTCTTGCTGGCGTTGGTGCTGCTGGTCGCGGGCATGATTCTCGCAGCCTTCATCTGGGGCGACATCATGCGTGTGTTGGGCAGCCAGGTGCCCATGGGGCTTCATTTGCGCTACTACGCGCTCTCGCAACTGGCTCGACGTCTGCCCGGCACCGTCTGGTATGTGGCTGGACGGGGCTATCTCTATCGTCAACATGGCGATCCTGTACGCCTCGTGACCACGGCCAGCGCACTGGAACTGATTGTCACCGTGGTGTCGGGCGCGCTCTTGACGCTGGGCCTGGCTGGCTTTGTGCTGGCTGACCTGCCCCGCTACTACTTCTTTGGGCTGGCCGGCGCTGCAATTGCGGGATTGATCGCGATGCACCCGCGCCTCATTCAGGCGCTGTTGACGCGTCTGGGGGTGGCGGACGTGCCGTCGATTCCTTATGGCCGGCTGGTGCGTTGGCTGGCGCTCTATCTTGTACTGTGGCTGGTGGGCGGCAGCGTGCTCTATCTGATTGCAGATGCGGTCTATCCGCTGCCGTGGACGCAACTGCCATATTTTGTCGCCAGCTTCACGTTGGTGGGTACACTATCTGTCGTGGTCTTCTTCTTGCCGAGCAACTTTGGCTTTACCGAAGTGGGTCTGAGCCTGCTGTTGAGCGCGGTAATGCCATCGTCCCTGGCCGTTTTGGTGGCCGTTCTCAATCGAATTCTGGTGATGATCTTTGAAATGATCGGATTGGGCGTAATTACGTTGATCTGGCGTGAAGATGAGCCGCCACCAGAGGAAATAACCCATTTGGAGTAGGCAATAACCCCGGTTTTGCCCCCAAAATCCACCGTTTTAAACCTCGAAAATCCGGCATTCGGCTGAATATACCCCAAAGGTTGTATTGAAATTTCCCGCCTCGGTTCTTACACTGTGGATACGAAGGCCAAGTCAGATCGGCGGCCGGGGTAAGATGGTCGCAAGTCGATTTGAAGCGGCCCAGCACAACAATGCAAAGGCACTGAACACCAATCAGCGCAGATGCAATTCAATCGTTATCTTTATCGAAGTTTGCACAAGGAGAGTATTGACATGAAGATGAAGCTTCGCCTTCCCATTGTCATGGTGCTGGTAATGGTTTTGGCCTTGGCCTTGACCGCCGGCGCGATGGCGCAGAACACCAAGTTCCCGGCCTATATTTCCGGTATTCAGGTTGCCAACCTTCAGAATGAGCCGGCCACCGTTACCTTGGCCGCCTACAATCCGGATGGTACCAAGAATGGCAGTGATATTGTCGACACCGTCGGCGCCAATGGCAGCAAGACCTACTTCCCCTTGAGCAACGTCTCTGACGGCTTCAGCGGTTCGGTCATCATCTCTTCCGACAAGAATGTGGCTGCCATCTCCAACATCCTGTCCTCTGATTACTCGGCTGCAGCCTCCTATGTCGGCCGTAGCGCTGGCGCAAATGAAGTGCAGCTGCCGTTGCTCAACAAGGACAACAGCGGTTTCACCACCTGGTTCAGCGTGCAGAATGCCAGCACCGATGAAGCAACCGTCAATGTGACGTATAGCGACGGCACCTCAGCTGCTGAGCAGAAGATCCAGCCTGGCGCTGCTGCCGTGTACTATCAGAATGCTGAGACCCACACCTCGCCGGTCTTCGCCGGTACGGTCAGCAGTGACAAGCCGATCGTTGCGGCTGCAATTCAGGAGAGCAGCGACATCATCTTCAGCTACACCGGCTTCACCGGCGGCGCAACCGATCCGGTCTTCCCGCTGATCAATGCCAACAATGCCAACTACCAGACCGGTCTGCAGATTCAGAATGCCGGTGCGCAGGCGACCGACGTCACGGTTAGCTACACGCCGTCGACCGACGGCACCGCTTGTACTGAAACCCAGACGATCGCCCCCGCCGCTTCGGCCACCTTTGCGCTGGCCGCTTTCGCCAACGGCGGCAATTCCAACTGCGCCCCTGGCGCCAAGTTCATCGGTTCGGCAGCCGTCACGGGTAACAGCACCAGCCAGCCTCTGGTCGGCATCGGTAACCAACTGCTGGCCGGTATCAACGGTGAGGCATACGGTTCCTTCGACCCGGCTAGCGCCACGAGCGTTGTCGTGATGCCGCTGATCATGGACCGCAATAGCGGTTACTTCACGGGCTTCAACCTGCAGAACGTGGGCAGCTCGAGCGCTACGGTCAACTGCACCTTCACCAACACCCCCTACACCGTTTCTGGTACGATCGCTCCGGGCGCGGCCCTGAACGACATCCAGAACAACCAGATCGGTAATGGATACGTCGGTTCGGCTCGCTGCACTGCCAACGACACCAACGCCCAGCTGGTTGGCGTCGTCAATCAGCTGCAGCAAGGCGGCACTGGCGACCAGTTCCTGGTCTATGAAGCCATTAATGTAACACCTTAAGTCACTTTGTAAGGTAAAGTATAAAGAGGGATGGCGACACGCCATCCCTCTTTATTATTGGCGATAGATAGTTGGCGCGGTGGCATCGAGTCCCTTGATGTTTTGCCCTCTTGTAGAGATTAGATAGAATACAAGGCTAGACGTACGCCGTGCTCTGCTGTGTGCAGAGTCTCACACGGCTGTAGCACGCTCATTACTGACCCATTTATAGACTTGTTAGGTTATGAAACCAATGAACCGTAAAGCACTGCTCCTACTCCTGCTCCTGTTTCTGCTCGTCGCTTCTCTGGCCGGCTGCGGCCGTAGCCGGCCTGCGCCGGGCGACACCGCCCCCACGCAAGCGCCGACAGAGGCCCCCGCCGAAGTTGTGCCGGAAACGGCAACGGAAGCCCCAGCTGCAGCCGAACCCACAGAAGCTGCGGCCGAGGAGACCGCAACCGAAGAAAGCGAAGCCGTTGTGGAAGATGCGGCTGCATCGCCGCTGGCCGATTCGCCCCTGGGGGATGGCGGTTCGCCGCTGGCCACGCCGATTGCTGCGGAGCCGCCGGCCCTAGATGCCCAGACAACGACGGAAACTGGCGCCGTGATCGGACGGATCATGCTCATGAATGAAAATGAGACGCGTCCGGTTGCGAACATGAAGGTTGCCTTGGCGGACGTGCTCCTTGATGACGACGGCATTCCTCGGATTGCCGGTTATGACGCGGCCAATGCCTATAAAACGACTAGCGATGATCTGGGCCGTTTTGCAATTGAGAGCGTGCCGCCGGCCACCTATGCCATCATTCTGGATGCCGTGACCACGTCGATTCTCCTCGCAGATCCCCTCACGGGCGATCCAATTTTGATCGAGATTGATGCCGATGGACTGACTGATGTCGGGCGATTGAACTATGATTCGCTGGATTTGCCAGGATACAAGACCGATTAGGCCAGTCTTTTCACGCCGGGCTGCAGTAGATCTGGAGCACAACCACCAAACGCAGGAGCGCACAGCATGGCATCGCCCAAACCGACGATCCTCGTGGTAGATGATGAATCCCGCATGGTGCGGTTCATTAAGATGAACCTGGACCTGGAAGGGTATCTGACATTGGAAGCCAACGACGGTTTGCAGGCGCTGGAAAAGGTGCGTGATCACAATCCTGACTTGGTGCTGTTGGATGTGGAGATGCCGGGGCTTGACGGTTTCGAAACGCTCAAGCGGATCCGTGAAGTGAGCGACGCGGCCGTGATCATGCTCACCGTGCGCGCCGGCGAAGAGGATCGCATCAGGGGGTTGGACTTGGGTGCGGATGACTATGTGACCAAACCCTTCAGCCCGCGCGAACTGTCGAGCCGAATCCGCGCCGTCCTGCGCCGCTTCGAATCGCCCGGCCGGCCCGACAAACAGATCGTGACGATCGATGATCGCCTGCAGGTCGACCTGCAGCGACGAGATGTGATTGTGGACGGCGAACGTATCAGCCTGCGCCCCACGGAGTATCGACTGCTCTATCACCTGATCCAGAATGCTGGCTGGGTCGTGCCCCATGAGACCCTCCTGACTAAGGTGTGGGGACATGAGTATATCAACGATAATCATCTGTTGCGCCTTTATGTGACCTACCTGCGCAAAAAGATTGAGAAAGACCCGTCAAATCCGGAGTATATTTTCACGGAACGCGGGCTCGGCTACCGTTTTGTCGACTATGAAGAGGAAAGCGAATAGGGTGGTAACCGTTCGTAGGTAAGCGGTGAGATTTTTTGATCGAATCCAGCCTGGTGTGGTATGATTATCAATTGGTGCCAATTCTGGTTGCCAGTTGCTAATTTATTTTATTTGACACGCTTCGGGACCGGTAAACCGGGTGCTGTGTGCCTGCCTCAGGGAATGACGATCAGGCATTTGCAGTGTGTTTCCGGGTTGAACGGGGCGGAAGACTAACCCAATTCAGGAGAAGAACGATGGCAAAAGTTACGATGAAGCAGTTGTTGGAAGCGGGTGTCCACTTCGGGCATCGCACCCGACGTTGGAATCCCAAGATGCGGCCGTACATTTTCACCGAGCGCAGCGGGATCCACATCATCGATTTGCAGCAGACGATGCTGCTCCTTAACAATTATTACGACATGATCCGCGACCATGTGGCCGACGGCGGCTCGGTGCTCTTTGTGGGCACCAAGCGTCAGGCGCAGGCAACCATTCAGCAGGAAGCGGAACGGAGTGGTTCGCCCTACGTCAACCAGCGTTGGTTGGGCGGCACCTTGACCAACTGGCAGACGATCAAGCAGCGGATCGATTACCTGCTGCGTCTCGAACGCCGGGTCGATGCCGGTGAATTCAAGAATCTCTCCAAGAAAGAACAGCTGGAGATCGACCGTGAAATCGAGCGCCTGAATCGCCGTCTGGGCGGTTTGAAGACGCTCAAGGATATGCCGGGCATGGTCTTTGTGGTGGACACCAACATGGAAGATCTGCCCGTCAAGGAAGCCAACAAGCTCAAGATTCCGCTGATCGGTATGGTTGACACCAACTGCGACCCTGATGACGTCGATTACGTGATCCCGAGTAATGACGACGCCATTCGTTCGGTCAAGCTGATTGTCAGCGTAATTGCCGATGCCGTTGAGGAAGGCCGGCGGATCCGAGAAGTGGATCTGGCCGACACCGGTCAGGTCAGCAGTGCCGATCTCGCTGAAATGGAGCGGTTCCTTGGCCCGAGCACGCTGGCCAAGCTACAAAGCAGCGAGGACGAAGAGGCTGAAGTTGTAGCGGAAGAGATCATTGACGAAGAAGTAGTCGAGGCAATTGCGGAAGAAATCGTCGCAGAAGAAGTGGCGGAAGAAATCGTTGAAGAAATCGTCGCAGAAGAAGTGGCGGAAGAAATCGTTGAAGAAATTGTCGCCGAGGAAGTAGTAGAAGAGATTGTTGGCGAGGCGGCTGCTGAGGAACTTGCAGAAGAGATCGTCGCTGAAGAAGTGATTGAAGAGGCGGCCGATGAAGAGGCTTAAGCCGTAGAGAATTGCGCTTACGCTGACATCTAAATATGACATGATGACATAGACGAAGCGCTGCAAAGGCGCTTCGTCCTTGCTACGAAAAAGTATAGTTGATCAAGAGACGTACGACTCCGCTGACTGACCCACGCTTGGGAAAAAGCGACACGATCCGGCTGAGCGGCCGTGGAGGAGACGTGCGTGAAGAAAGCATATTCATTGGGGAGACCAATCTCATGGCAGAGATTACTGCACAAATGGTGAAGGAACTGCGCGAGGCGACAAATGCCGGCGTGCTCGATTGCAAGAAGGCCCTGGCGGAGTCCGATGGTGACTTCTACATGGCTGTGGAGAGTCTGCGTAAAAAGGGGCTTGCCGCGGCCGCCAAGAAGGCCAGCCGTGACGCCAAGGACGGCATGATCGGCACCTATATCCACCCAGGCGCCAAGATGGCAAGCATGGTGGCTTTGGCTTGCGAGACCGACTTTGTGGCCCGCACGGAACAATTTCAGCAACTGGCCTATGACATCGCCATGCACGTCGTAGCCGCTAATCCCGAGTACGTGAGCCGGGAAGATGTACCGGCCGAAGTGGTCGAGGCGGAGAAGGTGATCTACGCCGAGCAGATGGCCGGTAGCGGCAAGCCAGCCGACATCATCGACAAGATTGTCGACGGTAAGCTGGACAAATGGTACAGTGAGGTCTGCCTGTTGGAGCAGCCCTTTGTCAAGGATCCAGACATTACCGTTGAGGATCTCTTGAAGCAGCAAATCGCTGCTCTTGGCGAGAACATCAAAGTGAACAGCTTTGCTCGCTTGGAGATCGGCGGATAGCCCAAATAAAGCGAATGCCCAGTCGGCGCCGGCTGGGCATTCTTGTATCTCCCGTTCGCCATCGTCTGCCCTGCTTCCGCTCCACGGCGACGCGGAGTCACGAGCCATTTTAGTTACCAATTTCATGTGGAGGAGAGGGAATCATCATGGCTGATTTGAAGTATCAGCGCGTGTTGCTCAAACTCGGCGGCGAAGCGCTTGCCGGCGAAGGTGGATTTGGGATCAATCCCAGCCAGGCTGACTTTGTGGCCCGGCGCGTGATTGATGTGGTCAACATGGGCGTGCAGATTTCAATCGTGATCGGCGCCGGTAACCTGTGGCGCGGCAAGCAGGATGGGCTGGATCACGGGATGGAGCGTGTCACGGCCGACCACATGGGCATGCTCGCGACGGTCATGAATTCGTTGGCCTTGCAGGACGCACTCGAACGGTTGGGTGTGCCCACCCGCGTCCTCACCGGCATCGAGGTGCGCGCGGTGGCCGAACCATACATCCAACGTCGGGCGGTGCGCCATCTGGAAAAGGGCCGGGTTGTGATCTTCGGCGCCGGTACCGGTAACCCTTACTTCACCACCGATACGGCAGCCTCCCTGCGGGCCATGGAAATTGACGCTGAAGCGCTGATCAAGGCCACCAAGGTCGATGCCGTCTACGATCGGGATCCCAAGGCCCATGCCGACGCGGAGCCCTTCGATTTCCTGACCTACATCGAAGCTCTCAACATGCGTGTAGGGGTGATGGATAGCACGGCCATGGCCATGTGCATGGACAACGATTTGCCCATCCATGTCGTCAACTTGTGGCAGGAAGGCACGCTGGAAAAAGTCGTGCTGGGGGAGCCCATCGGGACTATGATTTCGGCCTGATCACTCGTCGGCAGCGTATTTGTCTGATTTTCATGTCAGCTTGGAATTTGCTAGAATAAGCCAATCGCCCAAACACCTGTACGCTGCGCCTGCACTCCTCCCGCAACGCAAAAAGGAGTAGCTCGCGCGATTTTACATGGCGGCAGACGCGCAGACCAACCGGTTTCATCGTGGGGCGGGTCACTGAGGAGAGTGGATATGATTAACGAGATTCTGGCCAATGCAGATGAGCGCATGACCAAGACGATCGAGGTGTTACAGCACGATTTGATGACAATTCGCACCGGGCGCGCGTCTCCCGCGCTGGTTGAGCGACTCATGGTCGACTATTACAACATGCCTACACCGCTCATGCAGCTGGCGGCCATCACCATTCCCGATGCGCAGACAATCCAGATTCGTCCCTATTCCGCCAGCGATATCGGCGCCATTGAGAAGGCGATTGCCAACTCCGACATTGGCTTGGCTCCAAGCAATGACGGACAGGTCGTGCGTCTGTCGATTCCGCCCCTTACTGAAGATCGCCGACGTGACTTGAGTAAGCAGGTTCATTCTCGCACCGAAGAAGCGCGCATCGCCATCCGCAACATCCGTCGCGACGAAATCAACGACCTGCGCGAGATGGAGCGCGAGTCGATGATCTCCGAGGATGACTTGCACCGCGGGCAGGATAAGATTCAAGAGAAGACCGACGCCTACATCAAGCGCGCCGATGAGATTATGCGGGAAAAAGAAGAAGAGATCATGACGATCTAGCCCGATTTCCGGGCACATTGCCCACGCAAGACAACCAGCAGCGGATTGAATGAGGTGCACAGGGGTGAGATGGTCTCACCCCTTCTGTTTCGGTAGTTCCCCTCCCCGCATTGCTGGCGAGACGACGGCGTGGGTCTGGAGTAAGGAGAGTACAAGGTGGGAAATCAGGATAACGGCACAGACGAACTGCTGGCAATCCCCTATCACATCGGGATCATCATGGACGGCAACGGGCGCTGGGCGCAGTCGCGCGGCTTGCCGCGTTTGGCCGGCCACCAGGCCGGCGTCGATAATATCCAGCAGATCTTGGAAGAGTCCGTGCGTCTGGGCATCAAGGTGCTGACGATCTACGCCTTCTCGACCGAGAACTGGCATCGCCCGCCTGAAGAGGTGAGCGGCCTCATGCGGCTGTTGGGACTGACTATTCAGCGCCAGTTGCGGGAACTCGACAAGAATGGCGTGCGCATCCTGCATAGCGGACGCATGGAGGGCATTAATCTACACCTGCAGAAGCAGATTCGTCATGCGATTGACGTGACTGCAGCCAATGATCGCGTCACCCTCAACGTGGCGTTCAACTATGGTGGTCGGGCTGAGATTCTGGACGCTGCCCGGCGCATCATCAAAGATGGCGTCGACCCCGGCGATCTGACCGAAGAGCTCTTCAGCCAGTATCTTTATCACGATCTACCTGATCCGGACTTGATTATCCGTACCGGTGGCGAGTGGCGGTTGAGCAATTTCCTGATTTGGCAAGCGGCCTATGCCGAATACTACACGACGCCGACCTTCTGGCCAGATTTTGACGCCACTGAACTGGACAAGGCGCTGGTTGAGTATAATCTGCGCGAACGTCGTTTCGGGCGTGTTCTAAATACCTAGCGCAAGAACTGCAGGCATGCTGCAATGATCTAGCGATCCAGCGGCTGCATTTCGCCGCTGCAAGATCGCTGCCAAGTCGCATCCTCATTCACCCTGCCAATTGAGCTGACGCACACCACATGTGGACTCGCATCATCGTCGCAATCATTGCGATCCCGTTTATTCTGGTGCCAATCTATCTGGGCGGCATTTGGGGCGTACTGCTCCTGCTGGCGCTTGGTCTGTTGGCTGGCTGGGAATTTTTCCACATGATGGGGGTGGGCGGCTATCGCCCCGCACGGTGGATTGGCCTGGTCTGGCTGTCGGCGATCTCATTGACCTTCTGGCGACCGGACTTGGTGCCTTTGTCTTTTGTGCTCGCCATCGGCCTGATTGCAACGATGTCCTATTCGCTGCTGGAACCGGTGCGGCCGGCCGATACGTGGTTCTCCACCTCGATGGGGGCCATCTACATCGGCACCACGCTGGGCATGGGGATGGCGTTGCGCCTGTTGCCTGATGGTCTCTGGTGGATTCTCTTCGGGATTTTGATCACCTGGGCGAATGACATTTTCGCTTACTTCACCGGCGTCACGATCGGCCGCCATCTGCTTTGGCCACGCCTCAGCCCCAAAAAAACCTGGGAGGGCACCGTTGGAGGCTGGATCGCAGCCGCGCTCGTGGCGGCGCTGTTGGCCTGGCTCTTCCCCATTCCTCTTGCGCCTGGCTATGCCTTGATCGTGGGCGCGTTGGCCGGTGTCTTGGCGCTGCTCGGCGATCTTTCCATCAGCATGCTCAAGCGGCAGGTTGGCGTCAAGGATTCGGGCAGGCTCTTCCCCGGTCATGGCGGCATGTTGGATCGCATGGACAGTCTCCTCTTTGTGCTGCCCATGCTCTATATGGTTATTTCGTTCTTCTCGCTGCGCTGACCGTACGTGCGGGGGCGCCGCATGGATGGCCTCTCTCCTGTACTGCATACCTACCACTCGCTAAGCATCCAAATCTCTGGCTGCTGCTCGCTTGCCTCCGCCGCAGATAATTCACCGATCGCCGCAAAGAGCGTAACGGCGGCCTTCAAGCTTGCCATGGCTTCCTCCTCGCGTCCCAGTTTGTGGTAGAAATCGGCCAAATTGTTGTGGAGCGCGGCCTGATGATGGCGGTCGTCGATGGTGCGACAGATCGTCAGGGCTGCCTGAGCCGCTTCAATCGCCTGCTCGAGCTTGCCGGCCTGGGCGTAGGCCAGTGCCAGGGAGTTTTGCGCAGCGACGCCCATTGAAGGAAGCTCTTCGTGGGTGGCGGCCAAGGCCAAACTCTCCCGCGCATGGGCGAGAGATGCCTCTGTCTCCCCCTGATGGCGGGCGAGGATACTCAAGAGGTTGTGGACGCGGGCCAGGGCAATTTCATCCCCCGACGCAGCGTCCAGAGCCGCTTTGGCATGCGTCATGGCCGTTTCCTGGTCGGCTAGGCGATGGGCAGTCAGGCTCCAGTCAGCAAGAATTTGCGCGCGCTCCGCGGCTGCGAGGAAGCTAGCGCCATGGTCAAGCGCGGCGTCGTAGTGGTGCATCGCCTGGGTCCAGTGCCCCAGGCGATGATGCACGCGGCCCAACCGGTGCTCCAGACGCGGCAACTCCTCCATTGCGGCGCGGGCGGCGGCGGCTTCGTAGTTGTTGCGGGCGGCTTCGAACTCGCCCGTCAACATATAGAGATCGCCCAAGCGCATGCGCGCCTCGACAAGCTGCGGATAGCCCAACGCCAGCGCTTCTTCCAGATGATCGATGGCGGTCTGATTGGCATAGACTTGCGCCGCGTTTTGCGCCGCGCGCACATAGGCGGCGATGGCTTCCTCAGCCATGCCCGCGGCCGCATAGTGTTGCGCCAGCAATACGGCAATCTCGTCGTGCTCCCCGCCCGCGCCCCGCTCGGCCCGCACCAGCGCCTCGGCAATGCGGCGATGCAGCAGGCGCCGGCGTGCAGCGCTTGCCTCTTCGTAGACCAGGGCGCGCAGCTGGTCGTGGTAGAAGTCATAGGTGAGCCCCTCTACTTCGCGCACGAGACGGTAGGCAAGCAGCTCTTCGAGACCGGTAACGCATTCCTCCTCCGTTCGCCCGCTGACCGTCTGAAGCAGATCGTACTCAAAGGAGCGGCCAATTGCTGCAGCGGTGGTTAGCAGCTGCCGTCCGGCTTCGCTCACCGGCTGCACGCGTGACTGGAAGAGCTCGCGCACGCCTTGCGGCAGCGACCAGTCGGCCTCGGCCGGCAGGGTTGGCAGGCTGGTCAGCAGGTCCAAATACTCGATCAGCACGAGGGGCAGGCCTTCGGACGCCGCCCAGAGACGCTGTGCCAGGTCGGCTTGATCAGGCAGGATGATCAGATCACTTGCCTGGATGAGTTCGACGGTCTCCTCTGCATCCAGCCGCTCAAGCACAATCCTGTGCACTGTCATTTGCTGGGATGTGTCGCTGATCAACTGGTGCAGCTGCTCGACGGGCCGCAAGTGTTCGCTGCGCAGCGCCAGGACGACGCAGATAGCCTCATCCTGGATTCTGCGCAGGAAGTAAGCCAGAAAGTCGAGGGTTGCCGGATCTGCCCAGTGTGCGTTGTCAATGACGACGACGCCCGCTTCTGCACCCTGCAACAGCGCCTGCAGCGTCTGTGTGAGTGCTTCGAAAAAGCGGCCGGATGCCGCCGCACTGTCCAGGAGCGCAAGGGCGCCAGACGCCTCGTCTGGCTCTAGCTCGGGCAGCAATCTTGCTGCTTCGGTGCGCACGCTCGCCGGCAAGTGCCGCAATCGCTCGCCGCCGTCGGGCCGATTGAGCCCGGTGCGCAAGAGCGCAATGATGGGGCCGTAGGCGATCTCGTGTTCAGCGGCGTAGCACTGCGTGGTCAAGCTAATGGCGTCCGTCTCTGCCAGCGCAGCCAAGAAACTGCTGAGCAGACGCGTCTTGCCGATGCCTGCTTCGCCTTCCACGACGACCAAGCAGCCCTGCGTCTGCGCCGCTGCGTAGGCCGCGGCCAGCTGCTGCCAAGCTGCGGCGCGCCCAACGAGGGGGTACGTTTCGTCCTGGGCGCAGCGGGGCGTCGCCAACTGCGCCTTCTGAGGCACGCGCACCGGCCCTGGTGACGAACGGGTCGGCGCCGGCAGCGCTTCGTCGTTGACAATCTGATCGTAGAGCGCGGTTGTCTCTGCCAGCGGCGGCACGCCGAGCTCCTCCTCCAGCGTGGTGACGCAACTGCGGTACTGGCGCAGCGCGGCCGTACGCTGGTCCGACCAGGCGTAGAGGCGCATGAGCGTGCGGTGGGAGGGCTCGTGCAGGGGGTCTAGCTGCAGACGGCGTCGCGCATGCAAGATCGCCCGTGCAAAGTCGCCTTCCTCGCATAGATGTTTCGACGAAATGGTCAAGGAGCGTGGCGTAGGCATTGCGGTAGGCTTCGCCTTCGAAGTATTGCCAGTCGTCAAAGTTGACCGCGTCGCGCAGGCCAAAACCGGCCATGAAATCATCCCGGTACAGGGCAACAGCTTCTTCCAATGCGCGCAACTCGAACTGCTCCGTTCCTTGCGCCATTATCTGCTTGAAAGTCCAGACGTCACAGGTCACCCCCTCATCGACGCGCAGCTCGATGTTCTCTCGGTCTGCCTCAATCCAGTTGGCAACAGGCGTCTGGTTCAGCGCCGAGAGCGTGCGGCGCAGGGCCGCGCGCGCTTTGCTTTGATCCAGGTCGGGCCACAGGAGCAGGGTGAGGGTATCACGGCGGTGACGGTGGCCCGTCACGGCAAGGTAGGCGAGCAGGGCAATGGCTTTGCGCGTGTCGACCTGAATCGACTCGTCGTCCACGCTGATTTGCGGTGCGCCCAGCAGGGCGATGGTGAGATGGGGCATGGTTTGGATTCAAAAGAACAGCAAGCAGCAATGCGTTCGGGAATCTGCAGAATTGTAGTGCACGAGCGGGTATTGCGCAACGGAATAGTCATTGATGGCTCGTCCGTAACGGTTTTCGTGACGATTGGCCGACGGTCACTAGGTAGAGTGGCGTACAGACACATTGATGACACCATCGTTACCAAGTCTGGTTGAGCTTTACCGCAATGTACCAATCGTGAATGAGTGGGAGGAGACCCAAATGAGAACTCGATACTTTGTACGTGGCAGCTACATGCTTTGGCTCGTGATCGTGGCGCTAATGCTTGTCGCCTGTGCGCCAATCGGTGCGGATCTATCGTCATCGACGGGTACGTCGGATCTTGGCGAAGCAGGGACAAATGAGGCCGCTGCAACAGCGCCCGAAGCGCCAACGGTCACCTTCACCGCGACCGAGTACGCCTACGACGGCCCCGCTGAGATCGCCGGCGGCCTCACCCGCATCGAACTGGTCAACGCCGGTGAACAGCCCCATGGTCTGTGGGTGTTCAACCTGGCTGACGGCAAGGGGCTGGATGACGTCATGGGCTTCATGGAAGCGATGGAGGTGAACCCCGAGATCCCCGCATGGCTGAGCTTCTACGGCGGTGTTTCGGCCCCGCCTGGCGCATCAGCCGCCTACACGGTCGATCTCCCAGCGGGTGATTATCTGCTGATCTCGATTGAAAGCGATGAAGAAGAAGTCCCTGATGTGGTGAAGGGGATGTCGGCAACGCTGACGGTGACCGAATCCGCGGCCGCCGCGGCCGCGCCGCCGGCTGCCGATATGACGATGGAACTGGTTGACTTCAGCTTTGTCGTAGATGGCACACCCAAAGCCGGACCGCAGATTATTGAAGTCACGAACACGGGCATGGAGCCCCATGAGATCGCCCTGCTCAGTTTGACCGACGGCGCCACCGTTCAGGATGCGATTGAGTTCATGATGGCCGGCGAAGAGGCGCAGGGACCGCCGTCCTTCGACTTCTATGGCGGGACCGGCCCCCAGTCGGCCGGGGTTACGGCCTGGTATGAGACCGACTTTGCGCCGGGGGAGTATGGCCTGATCTGTTTCATTTCCAGTGCGGCGAACGAAGGCGCACCCCACTTCATGCTGGGCATGACGGCGCAGATGAGCGTCGTTAACTAACCATCGCTGTGGATAAGCCGCAAAGAGGCCGGACTCTCTTCGAGAGTCCGGCTTCTGAAAAAGGGAGGCATCATGCAAAGCAACTCATCTACCGTACGCACGACCGCCAGCGCCGGCGATGGCGCGGTTGAAGGATTGTTATATGGACTGGTTGCCGGCGTCATCATGCTGGCATATTTGGTCTTCATCAGCCTGGCACTGCAATTCGGGCCGCTGAACCTACTCGACACGGTTGCCGGGGGCCTCGACGTCGCGCCCTTGCTGGTGATTGTCGGTCATTTTGCTCTCGCAGCCTTGTATGGCCTCGTCTGGGGCATGCTATGCTATCTTCTGCTTGCCCGGGTGGCCGTGCCGTTTTGGCTGTGGGGGCTGCTCTATGGCGCGCTGCTCTGGGCTGTCAGTGCACTGCTTTTGCCGGCCGGTCTGGACGTGCCGGTGATCTATGGCGGCGGCGCGCATCTGCTCTTTGGCTTGAGCCTGGGCCTGCTGACCGGCGCCAAGGCCGCGTCCGGGCGAGGTTAATCCGGATGAATGGCGGACCGCAAGCATGCTATACTTGGGGCCCAAGCGACCAGTTGTCGACCGTGTGCCCACCGTCTAGATACACCATGCATTGCAAACCCGTAAGGAGTCAGGGTCTTGTCGCAGAATGCCTCAGGATACTTTTCTTCATCCCAATTCACTAAGGTGCTACGTTGGATCGCGCTGGTTGGCTGGGTGCTGATCGTGCTGGCCAATCTGTTCCTTTATGGCCTCGATTTGGCGTCTGACTATGCCGATATGTTGGTGCCCTGTGAAGGAATGCTGGGAGATGGGGGGCCGTGCAACTTCCTGGCAGTTTCGGCGGCAGAGGCAGCCGTTCTGGCATCATGGGGGCTGACGCTCCACTTCTACGCGACGGCCATGAATGTCGCGGCGGTGATCCTTTTGCTGGTCTATGGCGTGTTGAGCGTTCTGATCTTGTGACGTCAGGGCGCCAGTTGGCTCGGGCTGACGGTCTCCCTAGCACTGATCGCCTTGCCGGTCGCCATTGTTTCCGGCGCCGACGGCTGGTCCGATACAAGTTCTGTCCTGTACTTCCTGGTCATCGCCGTAGAAATTGCGGGGATCGCCACCATGGTTATTTTTCTCTACCTGATGCCCAATGGTCGTTTTTCGCCAACATGGGCCTACATCCCTATGATCGGTACGCTTCTGCTCATGGGTGTGCTGGGACTGAAGGAGCATGGCCTTCTGCCCGTTTCTACGCAAGCACTGGCCTGGCTGGAACCGATGATCGCCGGCCTTGCTTTTTTTGGCGGCAGCTTGCAGATCTACCGCTATGCTCGAGACTCTAACCCTGTTGAGCGCCAGAGAACCAAGTGGATCATCTTTGGCGTGCTGTCCATTGTCGTTGCAGTCATCGCGTGGATTTTGATTTTCAGCAGCGTGGTCGCGATCCCGGCCGGGCGGCCGCGACTGCTGGCCAATCTGGGCGGGTGGTATTTCATCAATGCATTTTGCCTCCTTATCTTGCCGGTGGCCATCACGATTGCGATTCAACGCTACAAGTTGTGGAATGTTGATGTCATCATCAACCGCACGCTGGTCTATGGCTCTTTGACTGCGCTGCTGGCGCTCATCTACTTCGGCAGCATCATCGTGCTCCAGCGGCTCTTTACGACCGCAACCGGCCAGCAATCGAATCTGGCCATCGTCATCTCTACCTTGGTGATCGCGGTGCTCTTCAATCCGTTGCGCCTGCGTCTGCAGCGCGGAATAGACCGGCGCTTTTTCCGCCAGCGCTACGACGCGGAGCAGGCATTGCAGGACTTCGCCCTCACCGCACGCAGCGAAGCCGATCTGGAACGACTGTCGGCAGCTGTGACTCAGGTAGTCGAAGAAACGGTGCAGCCGGTCGGGGTGAGCGTCTGGCTAAACGTCTGGCTAAACGGCGGCAAATCTGATGAATAGCAGTGGATGAGAATTGACCATGTTCAGTCTGACGTCAACAACAAAATACCGGTTCGGCGCCCTGTTGGCCTGGTTGCTGCTGCTGGTGACACTCATCGGTCAGGTCGGCCTCTTACTGTTGGAATGGATGGGCTGCAAGATTCTGATCAATCCCGCGAGCGCCTATCCGGCTGAGGCATATGGACTATTCATGTTGCCGGCCAGTGCACTGGCCTTTGCCATCCTGGGTACACTCATCAACACGTATCGGCCAGACAATCGCATTGGCTGGTTATCGAGCGCCTATGGCCTGCTCATGACCTGGGCGCTCGTGGCAGAACATTCTGGTCAATGCGGATTCGAGGGAAGGCTGGCGTTCTCAAACTTTCGCTACGCGCTCTGGCTTGGAGAACTCTTTGGCCCGTTTGCCTTCTTGAGCCTGGCGCTGCTGCCCATGTTTTTTCCAAACGGCCGATTTCTGTCCGTGGGGTGGCGACGCTTTGGCATTGGCGTAATCGTCTTCACTGCCGCCTTGCTTGTTCTGCGCGCACTCTGGCCGATACCGATGTTGATCGGTGTGCTGGATCAAACGCCGTTCCCCAAACCGATTGCGCTCAGCGTGCCTAGCACTGGCTGGCTCGACGCGACGATAGGTGGTGCTGACTTCGTCATCGTCGGCATCTTTTTCGCCGGGATCATCTCCTTGGTCCTGCGTTGGCGGCGTGTTCATGGCGATGAGCGCCAGCAGATGAAGTGGCTGGTCTACCATCTGGCCACGGCAGGTCTTCTCTTCATCGCCATCGAAACGATTGGCGCAACCATCTATCCGGCCATTTTTGACGGCTGGTTGTATCTAGTCGCCCTGGCGATTTTCTGGTTGGGGCTGCCGGTTGTTTTTGGGTTGGCCATCTTCAAGTACCGGCTCTACGACATCGACATCATCGTCAACCGTGCGCTGGTCTACGGCTTGTTGACGCTGCTGTTGGCCCTGATTTACTTCGGCAGCATTATTGTGCTACAGCGGATCTTTACGACGCTGACCGGCCAGCAATCCAATCTGGCCATCGTCATCTCGACACTGGTGATCGCGGTGCTCTTCAACCCGTTGCGTCTGCGTCTGCAAGGCGGAATTGACCGGCGCTTCTTCCGCCAGCGTTACGACGCGGAGCAGGCATTGCAGGACTTCGCCCTCACCGCACGCGACGAGGTCGATGCCGACGCGCTTCGGGCCGAACTGCAGCGCTTGATCGAGCGCACGATCCAGCCGGCCCATATCACGGTCTGGATGAGTGACCAGAAGGATGGCGACCGATGATGCGTGGCATTGGTCTGTCAAGCAAGACACTGCAAACCCTTCGCCAGGCCTGGCCGATTTATGCCAGTACGATTCTGATTGTACTGCTCTGGTCGACGTTGCCACGCTACCGGCAATTGGGATTGTTGGCGCCGACGACCTCTGCAACCGGCCAACTCACGTCACAGGATGCAACCGGACTGGCGCAAATTGGCCTGTCACTTCCCGCCTACGCCGCCTATTTCACCGTGTTAGAGTGCCTTAGTGCGCTCTTTTTCTTGCTAATCGCCGCGGTGATCTACCGCCTGCGAGCCGAAGAGTGGATGCCGCTCTTATTTGCCTTTGGCCTCACAGGCTTTGGCCTGATCAATAGCCCCTTTGTGACGGGATTGGAAGAGACACAACCAAGATGGGCGTCCCTCTTGGTTGTGTTGCGTTCGGTCGCTTTGCTCGGTTTCGTACTGGCATTTCTGCTCTTTCCCGACGGCCGCTTTGCGCCGCCCTGGACGAAATGGCTCGCAGTGCTTTGGACACTCTACGTGCTGCTGGCACTCGCACTCCCCGCGTTGCGTCTACAGTCCAGTCTGGTGTGGAACAGTTATCGCCAGGTCGCGGTGCTGGTCTGGGTGCTCGCCTGGCTTGTTCTGATCGCTGTGCTGCAAGTGATGCGCTATCGCCATGATGCGACGCCGCGCCAGCGTGATCAGACCAAGTGGGTCGTTTGGAGCCTGGCCATGGGAATGGGAGCGTCGCTGGCGGCGGCGCTGCCGGTCTTGATCATGCCTGCGCTGAACACGCCCCCGGCGCTGCTGATGGGTGCACGAATGGTCGCCTTTACCGTGGTGCTGGTCGCAACTATCGGTATGGCCGGCGCATTTGCCTTTGCGATCTTGTCTTCGCGGTTATGGGACATCGATGCAGTCATTCATCGCACACTCGTCTACGCGTCTCTGACCACTCTACTGGTCATGATCTACCTCGCCAGCGTCATCCTGCTGCAGACCGGTCTTGGCCTGGTCACAGGCCAACAAACGCAGCTGAGCATTGTCCTGTCAACGCTGCTGATCTCGGCGCTGTTTTATCCCCTGCGTCTGCGGATTCAGCAGGTGATCGACCGGCGCTTCTATCGGAGCAAACATGACGCACGCCAGAGCTTGGACCGCTTCGCCCGCACTGCTCGCAATGAAGCAGATCTGGCGAAGCTAACTGACGAGATAGTTCGAGTTGTACAGGAGTCGCTCCAACCGGCGAGCGTGGATATTTGGCTGGGCGCCGTCGCGGACCGGGCCGATCGTCCTCGAGGAAGGTTGACTACTCATGTCAAAGCGCACTGCCAAGACATCTATCATTCCAGCCGAGCCTGCGCTCGCGTCGCCGCGGAGAATCAGGCTGCAGCGCTGGGTGGCGGGAGGACTCTTGCTCCTGATTGCAGGTGGCTATGCGACGACCGCGTGGCTGTACGCCCGCGGCTGTGGTCAGTATCTCTCCTACAGCAGCACGTTCAAGATCTTCCCATTTCTAAGCGGGCTAGCTTTCGCAGCGCTCGGTGCGTTGATAATCGTCTACCGACCGCAGAACCGCCTGGCGTGGATTGCGCTGTGGGTCGCGGTTGGCTTCATCGACTATGAGACCTATGTGCTCTGCGATCTGGCAGGGCATGTCCATGTGCCGGCCGTGCCGTATGTTGCGTGGCTGCACTACACCTTTGCCGATTTCTTGACGATCGTGCCGCTCTTCATTCTGTTGCCGCTGCTCTATCCCACGGGACGTTTCCTGTCGCGGCGCTGGCGGCGCATGACTGTGGGGGGGCTGGTGCTCCTCTTCGTGATTCGGCTGGGCATGGGCGTGCTGCCCGATTTGCGGCGCGACAACACCTACGGCGCCGCGTATGATCTTGACAATCCCTTTGGCGCAGCCGCGCTGCCAGATTGGTGGTACTCCCTCTTCCGCAACGCGTCGCTGTTCATCGTCTGCTGCCTTTGTTTCCTGGCCATTGCCTCGCTGGTCGTGCGCCTGCGACGCGCAGACGGGGACGAGCGCCAGCAAATGAAGTGGCTGGCCTACTTCCTCGTTACAGCCGTCTCGGCTCAACTGCTCATTTTCGAAATTCCAGGCGGCCTCTTTTACCCGGGAATTTTCGAAACCATGTGGTATGAATTGATGATTGCGATCGTCCTCATCGGTTTCCCGTTGACCATCGGTATTGCGATTTTCAAGTACCGCCTTTACGACATTGATATTCTCATCAACCGTACGCTGGTCTACGGTTCGTTGACCGCCATGCTGGCCTTGATTTACTTCGGTAGCATCATCGTGCTGCAAGGACTCTTTACGACCGCTGACCGGCCATCAGTCGAACCTGGCCATCGTCATCTCCACTTTGGTCATCGCCGTGCTCTTCAACCCGTTGCGTCTGCGTCTGCAAGGCGGAATTGACCGGCGCTTCTTCCGCCAGCGTTACGACGCGGAGCAGGCATTGCAGGACTTCGCCCTCACCGCACGCGACGAGGTCGATGCCGACGCGCTTCGGGACGAACTGCAGCGCTTGATCGAGCGCACGATCCAGCCGGCCCATATCACGGTCTGGATGAGTGACCAGAAGGATGGCGACCGATGATGCGTGGCGCTGGCCTGCTGACCGGCGCCAATATTGTGTCTGGCTGAGGTAGTCGAATGAAGGCTGGACTCGCGACCTGTTATACTAGGCATCCAGGCGCCAACCATACTGCCGACCAGCAATGGCGCAGCCTTTGCCATGCTCTACGTTTTCCGTGTTGTTGTACGCTTTAAGGAGCCAGTGTCTTGTTGCAAAACGCCTCAGGAAGCTTTTTTCCGTCCCCCCAATCAAGCACGGCCGTGCGCTGGATTGCGCTCATCGTCTGGACGCTAATTGCGGTGGCCAACTTCATCAAATATGTCTTGGATTTAACCACTGACTATGCAGACATGTTGATCCCCTGTCCGGGCAGGCTGGGGTCCGGCGGCGAGTGCAACTTTGTGGCTGTCTCCTCAGCAGAGATGGATGTGCTTGCGTCCTGGGGATTGACGCCCCATGCCTACGCCACGGCCATGACCGTCCCGCCGGTAATCTTGATGCTGGTCTATGGGGCGCTGGCCGGACTGATTCTGTGGCGCCAGGACGTCAGCTGGCTCGGGCTGATCGTTTCGCTGTTCTTAATCGTCTTTCCTGTCTTCGTGAAGGCTGGCGACAATGACTGGTCCGCGAGTTCGCCGTTTTTCCTGTTCATTGCGCTCGTCATTGGGAGCACGACGGGAGTCATCGTCATTGCGTTCCTCTATCTGATCCCCAACGGGCGCTTTGCGCCCCGCTGGGCCTACATACCGATGATCTGCCACCTGTGTGCTCTTGGCTGTGTATACGTTCGACATCAATCGGGTCATTGTGCTGCCGACGGAGGTAACCTATCTGATCCAGGTTGCGCTCGTCGGCCTGGTACTTTTCGGCGCAAGCCTGCAGGTCTATCGCTATGTGCGAACATCACATCCCGTAGAACGGCAGCAGACCAAGTGGATTCTGATCGGGGTGCTCTCTGTCGTGTGTTCAATCATTGTGTGGATCTTGATCTTTGGCAGCACGCTGGCGATTCCGGCCGGCGCGCCGCGCCTCGTGGCCAATGTAGTCGGCTTGAGCTTCAGCAATGCATTTTTGCTGCTGATCCTGCCGGTGGCGATCACGATTGCGATTCAGCGCTACAAGTTGTGGAATGTTGATGCCATCATCAACCGCGCCCTGGTCTATGGCTCATTAACTTTGCTGCTGGCTTTGATCTACTTCGGCAGCATCATTGTGCTGCAGCGGCTCTTCACGACCTTGACCGGCCAGCAATCCAATCTGGCCATTGTGGTCTCTACCTTGGTGATCGCGGTGCTCTTCAGCCCGCTGCGCCTGCGTCTGCAGCGCGGAATAGACCGGCGCTTCTTCCGCCAGCGCTACGACGCCGAGCAGGCATTGCAGGACTTCGCCCTCACGGCACGCAACGAGGTCGATGGCGACGCGCTCCGGGACGAACTGCAGCGCTTGATCGAGCGCACGATTCAGCCGGCCCATGTCACGGTCTGGATGAGTGACCAGAAGGATGGCGACCGATGATGAAGACCTACTCTGGAAGCCTCTCTTCATCCCAACCCAGGACAGTGCTACGCTGGATCGCGCTGGTTGGCTGGGTGCTCATTGCGATCGCCAACCTCGTCTATTACTACTTCGACCTGGCGTCCGACTATGCCGACATGTTGATCCCCTGTCAGGGCATCTTGGGGTCCGGCGGCGAGTGCAACTTTCTGGCCGTCTCCTCAGCAGAGATGGATGTGCTTTCGTCCTGGGGCTTTACGCCCCATGCGTACGCCACGGCCATGACCATCTCGCCGATCATTTTGCTTCTGGTTTACTGCGCCTTGGCCGGACTGATTCTGTGGCGCCATTCTGCCAGCTGGCTCGGACTGACCGTCTCGCTGGCGTTAATCGTTTTTCCCGTCATGATTGTCTCCGGCGACAATGATTGGTCGGGGAGTGCGCCGTTTCTCTTTTTCATTGCGTTCGTCATCGGCTTTTCGGGGGGAATCGTCACGGTTGCGTTCCTCTACCTGATCCCCAACGGTCGCTTTGCGCCCCGCTGGGCCTACATCCCGATGATCGTCACCATCTTGCTCATGTCCGTGTTGTCCTTGGACACGAATCGTATTGTGGTGATGCCAACGGAGGTAACCTATTTGATACAAGTTGCCCTCGTCGGTCTCCTGCTCTTTGGCGGAAGCCTGCAGATCTACCGCTATATTCGAACATCAAACTTTGTAGAGCGCCAGCAGACAAAATGGGTGGTTTTCGGGGTGCTCTCCGTTGTCGTTGCGGTGATTGTGTGGATTCTTATTTTCGGCAGCACGCTGGCGATTCCGGCCGGCGCGCCCCGCCTGCTGGCCAACGTGGGTGGCTGGAGTTTCATCAACGCATTTTTGCTCCTCATCTTGCCCGCAGCCATTACGGTCGCGATTCTACGCTATAAGCTTTGGAACATTGATGTCGTTGTCAACCGTGCGTTGGTCTATGGTTCATTAACGGCGCTGCTGGCTTTGATCTACTTCGGCAGCATCATCGTGCTGCAGCGGCTCTTTACGACGCTGACCGGTCAGCAGTCGAACCTGGCCATCGTCATCTCTACCTTGGTCATCGCGGTGCTCTTCAGCCCGCTGCGCCTGCGTCTGCAGAGTGGGATAGACCGGCGCTTTTTCCGCCAGCGCTACGACGCGGAGCAGTCGCTCCAGGCTTTTGCCGCGATTGCCCGTGATGAGGTCGATCCCGAGGCGCTGCAGCGTGAGATGAGCGCAATCATCCAGAACACGATGCGGCCGGCAACGCTTGCCGTCTGGATCAAAGAGCACAACCGGGATTGAGTCAGACAAAATGTGGACTGTCGCATTAGTCAGGTTGTTGATCGGCACTTGTCCAAAAGATCGTCTGGGCTGATACTGGGTAACGCCCCTCGTAACGAATCGCAGACGCGTATCGGCTATTCTGGCTTTATCAGTCGGGTGGATTGCGCCATCTATGCGCAGACCGCACGGATGTTCGTTAATCGGCAAATGCTCGATTGTCTTTGCTCGCGAGGCTAAGGATCGTATGACGACCAGCCCAGTTCCCGCCCGCCGCTTCGATCGTGGCGCCTGGCTGCATCTGATTTTGATGCTGCTCTGGATCGCCTTCGCCGCGGGCAGTACGATCTATCGCTTCACGCTGCCGACTGACGGTTGGCTGGCGGCCGAGCCGGACGAGTTCAACGGGTTCGGGTATGTCTATGCGGAGAACATCATGGACGTACCCAGTGGGCTGCAGCCGGGCGATCACCTCGTTGCCGTCGAAGGCATCCCGCTCATCGGTGGAATAACCCCGGCCCTCTGGGTGCTGAAAGACGCCTGGACATCCGGGAATACCATGCGCTACACCGTCCTGCGGGCGGGTTACGAGCAGGAGATTGATGCAGAGCTAACGAACTGGAATCTGAGACGGTTCTTGGAGTCCGACAGCATCACGGCTGCTGCCATTGCCTCGTTCCTGGGCTTGTTTATCTTTCTCGTCATGGGATTTCTGACCTTTTGGCTGCGACCGGACGTCCCGGCCGCGCGTGCCTTGTGGGTCTTATCTGCCGCAATCTTCTCGACCTATCTTGTTACGCTGTATCCATCCATGGTTCCGGATGATGTTTTTCCGCCGGCAGGCATGAGCGTTGTCCTGTCCATTTTTGCGACCTTCACGATTCTGCTGCCGCCGGCCTTCATCCGCTTCGCCCTCGTCTTTCCGCGACCCGTGCCGATTCTGCAGCGCCATCCCTGGATTGCTTATCTGCCCTATGTCGTCGGCATCATCGGCATCGGCGCCTTTCTGGCCGAGTTCTATGTCTTTGGCTTTGCCTGGACGGCTATCAGCATTCTGATTGCACTGGTGCTCCTGATTCACAGCGCAGTGACGATGCGGGATGCGGTCAGTCGTGCACAACTGCGCTGGGGCCTGGGTGGTATGATTGTAGGGCTGGCACTCTTTTTCTCCACCTACATTCCCGTATTCTTTGCTGTTCCCGATCCGGTCACGGACTTTGCCAACTCCACTGGCCTACTGGGTTTTGGCGTGATGGGCATCGCGCTGGCCATTGCGGTCCTCCGCTACCGCCTTTTCGACATCGACGTCATCATCCGCAAGACGCTGACATATGCCATCCTGACGGCATTGCTGGCCCTGGTCTACTTTGGTTCGGTCATTGCGCTGCAAACGATTGTTGGTCGGACTTTCAGTGAGCAATCCTCGCTGACCATCGTCATTTCGACGCTTCTGATTGCCGCCCTGTTCGTGCCCCTGCGCAATTGGGTGCAGAACTTCATCGACCGGCGCTTCTTTCGCAGGAAGTATGATGCCCAGCAAGCTCTGGCCGACTTCAGCCGCGTAACCCGTGCGCAGGTTGACCTGGATGAAATCAACAGTGCACTCATCGGCGCCGTGCAGCAGACCGTCCAACCTGAGTTGGTGACCCTCTGGCTGAAGGAGGGGGCAGAATGAGCCTAACAACAGCGCGTGGCGGAACGATCAAGCGCGCCAAGATGATTGCATGGTTGCTCTGTTGCCTTTGTGTTGCCGGTGCGACCGCCAACCTCATCATTTGGTATGTCAGCCAGCCTGCTCATCCCGCGTGGAGTGTCATCATCGACAAGTACGGCTGGCTATGGTTGCTGCCAGTCGTCTACAGTGTAGTCGCAGCCCTGATCATCGCGCGTCAGCCCGATAATCGGGTCGGCTGGCTGTTGATGGTACCGGCCTTGACCAGCGTCATTGCCACAGAACCGTACCTGATCACACCGCGTTCGGAACTCACGCGTGCACTCTGGCTGCTGCTCTGGTACGACAATGTCTCGTGGACTCTGCTGATCTTCCCGATCTTCCTGATCCCGCTTCACTTTCCGACGGGACATCCGCCGTCATCTCGCTGGAACTGGGTCAACTGGCTCGCTCTCGCGCTCTTTCTTTTCTTTCTCTTCTGTTCACCCTTCTTCGGCGCCACAATTGGTCCCATGAATTACGATTGGCGACTACCCAATCCCATCGGTTGGGTACCGGACGCGGTGGTAAACGGCCCCTTCCTCATCGGCTGGGGCATCGGGCTGGTGACGGTCTTGATCGCCAGCGTGACATCGCTCGTCGTGCGCTATCGTCGCTCTGGCAGCCCGGTTCGTCAACAGATCAAGTGGCTGCTGTTGGCCGGGATCTTTTTTGTGCCAATTTACGCCGGTGTCTTCTTCCTCACCGACCCCGAAGCAAATGCATTTGCCACGAGCAGGGTCGTATCACTGGTGTTGCTCGTACCGATTCTGGGCTTTGCCGTTGCCATTGCAATTGCCATCCTACGCTACCAACTCTATGATATTGACGTCATCTTCCGCAAGACGTTGGTCTACACGGCTCTGACGGCGCTGTTGGCTTTGGTCTATTTCGGCTCGATCATCGTGCTACAGACCATCGTCGGCCGGACGCTGGGCGAGCAATCGTCTTTAGCCGTCGTCGTGTCGACACTCATGATTGCCGCCCTGTTCGTGCCCCTGCGCAATTGGGTGCAGAACTTCATCGACCGGCGCTTCTTTCGCAAGAAGTATGATGCCCAGCAGGCCCTGGCAAGCTTTGCACAAAGTGCACGCAACGAGGTAGAGCTTGAGACATTGACAGCCGATCTCATGCAGACGGTTGCCGGGACGCTCCAGCCGCAACAGGTCACCATCTGGCTACAGCCAGAGAACATCAGGGAGAGTCCATGAGCTTTGACGAGATCGATCTCTATTCCGGGCTGGCCGCGCTCCACTGGTCCGCGTACGATGACCCCTCTTGGGACCACGACTTCTATCGGCGCGTGGTCGAGGAAGCGGACGGTCTGGCCCTGGACGTGGCTTGCGGCGCCGGCCGGCTATTGCGCCGCTATCTGCAGGCTGGGCTGAGGGTGGAGGGCGTCGACAGCGCACCCGACATGTTGGCGGCCTGTCGCCGCCTGGCAGAGGACGAAGGCCTGGCGCCCGTCCTCTACTGCCAACCCATGCAGGCGCTGGATCTGCCCCATCGCTACGCCTGCATCTATGTCCCGTGCGGGAGCTTCACCTGCGTCATGGGTCGGGAGAATGCACTGGAAGCGTTGCGCCGCTTCTACGCACATTTGGAGCCCGGCGGCACGCTTGCTTTCAACGTCTACTGGGGCGACTGGGGCGATTACGATTACAGCAGTCCGGAAACCGTGCGCAGCTACCCTACAGCGTGGACGCCCCACGTGACGAAGGAACTGCCCGACGGCCGACGCCTGGTCATCGATCGCCGCACGGTCGGCGCCGACCCGGTCGAGCAGATTGTCAGCGAAGAGCGGCGCTACCGGCTTTACGCTGGCGAGACGCTGCTGGCGGAGGAGAGCCACACCGGCCAGAATCATTGGTACTTCAAGCATGAGGTGCTGTTGATGCTGCAGCTGGCCGGCTTTGTTGATGTCGTGGTCAAGGGCGACTATACCGACGAAGATTTCGGCCCGCAGCACACAGGGACGATCGTTTTCCTGGCGCGCAGGCCAGGGAGTTGATGGACCGTTGATTTGTTGACCCAACGGGTCCGTAACGCATTTCGTAACGCATGGCAGACGTTGATTGGGTAGACTGAGGTCACTATGGCAACGATTGCATTCTGGCGAAAAAATAGCAAAGCGAAAACAGAGAGCGAGCCGCCGCCCGCGACCGTCGAGCGCGAGACCGCCGTGGTCCAGTTGGAGCTCGACATCGCGCCCAACGATCCGCTGCTCGCCTATTTGCAGGGCGCGCCCGGCGTGGTCGAACTGGACAGGCTCAACCTGACGTCGGAGGGCTTGACCCAGCTGCGTGAGGCCGGCGTGGTGCTCATCGTACCGCTCGTCAGCCAGGGCG
The DNA here is from genome assembly GCA_963749845.1 of uncultured Chloroflexia bacterium. Classification (GTDB taxonomy): domain Bacteria; phylum Chloroflexota; class Anaerolineae; order Caldilineales; family Caldilineaceae; genus JAGRCP01. The sequence continues at coordinate 1,912,174 of CAVVOJ010000001.1, forward strand.
AACTGGTGGGCATGATCAATCTCGGGCCGCGGCTGAGCGAGCAGGAATACTCGTCCGACGATCGCAAATTGCTGGCCGACCTGGCAGCTCAGGCCGCGCCGGCTGTACGCGTGGCGCAGCTGGCGCGCCAGCAGCAGATCGAAGCCGCGGAGCGGGAGCGGATCGAGCAGGAGCTCCAGGTTGCCCGACTCATCCAGCAGACCCTGCTGCCCCAGCATGTGCCGGAGCTGGACGACTGGTCGGTGGCCGTGCACTGGCAGCCGGCCCGGGCCGTCGGCGGCGATTTTTACGACTTCATCCAACTCTCCGATGGCCGCATGGCCTTTATCATCGCCGATGTGACCGATAAGGGCGTGCCCGCAGCCCTGGTCATGGCAACAACCCGCACCCTTCTACGCGCTGCGGCCGAACGCATCACAGCGCCCGGCGAAGTCTTGGAGCGGGTCAATGATCTGCTCTGCCCCGACATTCCCGAAAAGATGTTTGTGACCTGCTTCTACGCAATTCTGGATCTGCAGAACGGACGCATGACCTACGCCAACGCCGGCCACGATGTGCCTTACTGCCGGACTGACGACGGCGTCGTTGAGCTGCGCGCGACCGGTATGCCCCTGGGGCTCTTGCCGGGCATGGGCTACGAGGAGAAGGAGCTGGTTGTGGGGGAGGGTGATGAAGTGCTCTTCTATTCGGACGGCCTGGTCGAAGCCCATGCGCCATCCGGCGAAATGTTTGGCTTCCCGCGCCTCAAACAACTCATCGCGGCCCACGGCGGAGACGATTCGCTGATTGGCTATCTCCTCGCCGAAATGATAACTTTCACAGGTCCCGGCTGGGAACAAGAAGATGACGTGACGCTGGTGACCCTGAGTTGTCAGTTGTCCTCAGCTACAGAGGATCCCGCCGAACCCGTGATAACCGCCACACAGTTGGCCGAATTTGCCGTGCCCAGCCAGCCGGGCAATGAACGCATTGCCATGGAGCAAGTAGCCGCAGCAGTCGCTGGACTCGGACTTTCCGCTGCGCAACTCGAGCGGCTCAAGACTGCGGTGGCCGAGACCACCATGAATGCCATGGAACACGGCAATCAATATCGGGACGACACGCCGGTCGCCATTTCCGTTCTGGCGTCGGAGGAGGCTGTGACCGTACGCGTCGTCGATCAGGGTGGCGATCTGCCGATTGCGGAGGCTGAAAATCCCGATCTGTCCGCCAAGCTGGCGGGGTTGCAGACGCCCCGGGGCTGGGGCCTCTTTCTCATCAAAAACATGGTGGACGAACTGAACACCTCAAGCGATGGCGTTCATCACACCGCCGAACTCGTCATGAACTTGACGGAGGGAGATCACAATGTCCAGCCATAGTCGTCCCTTCACTGCCGATGTGCGTGCCGTCGATCCCGTCGCAATTATTGACCTGCACGGCGAGATCAACGGCGCGGCCGATGAAGCGCTGAGCGCCGCGTACGCGCAGGCGGCCGCGCTCGACACGCCCACCGTGCTGCTCAATTTTGCCGATGTCTCGTATATCAACAGCACCGGCATTGCGTTGATCGTCGGTCTGCTGGCTCAGGCGCGTAAGGCCAAACGTAGCCTGGCAACCTGCGGCCTCAGCGACCACTATGCCGAGATTTTTCGCATCACCCGCTTGAGTGATTTTATGTCCATTCTGCCTGACGAAGCGACGGCGCTGGCCGCCGTCCGCGAATAGGAACTGTTGCCGGCTATCACACATGTGACCGGCCGAGGAGATACCATGGCCCAGACTGCAATCGCCATTTCTACCCGCATGTTGCCACAGAACGTGGCCGTACTGGATATCGCCGGCGACCTGACCGGCATGGCCGAGGAGCCCCTGATGGCTGCCTACGCCGCGGCCAGCGACGGCGGCGCGCGCACGATCATTCTCAACTTTGATGAACTCGGTTACATGAACAGCTCGGGCATCGGGCTGTTGGTGACGCTGCTAATTCGCGTCCAGCGCAGCAAGCAGAAGCTGCTCGCCGTGGGCTTGACCGATCACTATCAGCAGATCTTTGAGCTGACGCGCCTGAACGAAGCCATTGCCAGCTATGCGGATGAAGCAAGCGCACTGGCAACGCTGAATGGCGCCAGATAGTCATTTCCCTACTCGACTCCCAATAACGTAAGCACATTCTGTGGCGCTTCTAGTTCGCGCAGCGCGGAGACCAGTAAATCGCGCATCTCCGCCTCAGCAGCCTGACCTTGGCCGGCCAGATTGTGTTCCTGACCCGGATCGTTCTGCACGTCGTACAGCAGCGGTTGCTGATGGCGCGTATAGGCCTTCTCCCTGTAGCGCCAAACGGGTGAATCCGTGTAGGGCAGGAAGCGTCCTGCCTCGGCGTCTTGGGGCACGCGAATGGGCAGGAACCAGCCGTGGGGGTTGATCATCATCGTTGAGTAACATTCGGCCGGCATGTCGTCACGGCACGGAACCAGATAGGTATGGCGACCGTCGGTCACGTTGACGGTCGAGCCCCAGTAGCCATACATGGCCCAGTCGCGATGACGGTCAGTGTCGCCACGCAGCAGGGGCATGAGGCTGCGGCTGTGCGTCCCTGGACCGGCCTCCGTGCCCAGCGCTTCCAGCTTCGTCGCGTAGAGATCGACCGCCGCAGTCAGCGCGCCAACCCGCTGGCCCATGCGCGGACTCTCGGGGTGCCAAATGAATAGGGGCGTGTGGGTCAGCGTGTTGTACATGGGCGCATTGGGCTTGCCCATCCAGCCATGATCGCCCAGATAGTGACCGTGGTCAGCGGTGACGATGACCATCGTCTTGTCCCACAGATTGAGGGCGTCGAGTTTGTCCAGCACGCGGCCAAACCAGTGGTCGACCATGGTGATCTTGGCCGCAAAGAGCGCACGCACGAACGCCACCTGGCGGTCGCTCAATTTGCTCTGTCCTTCATCGATGCGACCGTAATAGGGCCAAAAGACCAGGTCGGGATCGCGCGGATTCTCGTCGGAGTAGAGGGCGAGATATTTGTCCGGACAGTGGAAGGGCTCGTGAACGTCAAAGCTGTCCACGGCCAAATACCACTTGTCATGATCGTGATTCGCTTCGAGCCAGTCGGCGATGGCGGAGAAGACCTGGGGCGCAAAGAACTCCTCTTCGCGCTGGATGCCCGCGACGTTACGCGCATAGGACACACGGTTCATGAATTGCAGCCCTTGCGGATCGTCGGCCAGCGACTGCTTGAGCATGACCGGATCCGGGTGCTTGGGCGCGGTCTTCCAGGCGTCATATTCGTGGCCGCGGATGAACTCAAAGCCATGGTAATCCTCAAAATAGCCGTGGCTGCCGTACTGAAAGAGATGAAAGTGATCCGTGATCAATTGGGTGATCGCGCCCGAACGCCGCGCTGCCAGCGCTACCGACGTGTCGAAGGGCTCCATGGGACCCCATGGCCGCCACAGGAACTCCTGGACGCCGGCGAAGTATTCCCGGCGTGCAGGCATGCAGGGCAGGCTGCCCGCGTAGTGCGCGTCAAAGGTCGCGGCGCGCCGGGCAAAACGATCCAGATTGGGCATGTGCACGGCGAGTTCGACCGGCTGGCCGTAGGCGTTCAGGAAGTGGCGATTGAGGCTGTCAATGGAAATAAAGAGTACGTTCAAGACGATTGTCCTTTTGGAGAAGGGATGTATGCATAACGGTCGAGGTCATCGAGCAGCGCAAGGTGATCGCACCCGGCAACCAAGTCGCCGTCAACGACCAGAAACGGGCCTTGCTCGCAATCGCCGCAGCGTTGCAGGCAAAAATCCTCGATTACGTGATGGGGCAACTGGCGCAGGCGTGTGCGGGCTTCAGGCGTGACGTTGCGCAAGCAGTAGTTGATCGTGCGGGTAGCGTCCATGGATGGCTCGCAGCGCCGTTTAGGTCGGCTGCTCGCGCGTGCCGAGCTGCACGGTCAGTCCACCGTCGACGTAGAGAATCGTGCCGGTGATGTAGGCGGCGTCGGGCGAGGCCAGAAAGGCCACGGCGGCCCCCATCTCCAATGGTGTGCCAAAGCGGCGAATGGGGATCCGATTGGCGTACATCTGCACTTTCTCTGGATCTTGGGTCGTCGTTTCCGTCGCCGTTGCGCCCGGCGCCACGGCGTTGACGCGAATGCCGAAATCCGCCAACTCAAGCGCCATGGCGCGCGTCATCGCGTCGAGCGCGCCTTTGGTGACGTCATAGGGCAGGCCGCGCCAGTGGGCCAGCACGCCACCAACCGAGCTGATGTGAACGATGTTGCCGCCCTTCTGCTGGTCACGCATGATTTCGGCCGCCCGGTGTGCGCAGATGTACGGGCCGCGAATGTTGTCGGTCAGATGGGCATCGAGGAGCGCTTCGTCAACCTCAAAAAAATGCTTGCGCGTAAGATTTGCTGCGTTGTTAACCAGCAGGTCGACTGTGCCATAGGCCTCCACGGTGGCAGCGAAGAGACGATTGACATTCGCAGTCTGCCCCATGTCGCCCGGAACTGCCAGCACATCAGCGCCGGCTGCCCGTAGTTCTTGCGTGGTCGCCTCTACGCTTGCGAGCGTACGGCTGTTGATCACGACTTTCATGCCCTCCCGGGCCAGACGGATGGCAATGCCCTTGCCGATGCCCTTGCTTGATCCGGTGACGATGGCGACTTGGCCGGACAGCTCAGGGTAGCGGGGTTGGATGGACGAAAACAGGGTTTGGGTATCAGTCATGCGAGGATTGCTCCGATTCTGCTTGCATTGAGCATGCGCCCAATCGTTGGCTTGAGTTGAACTCCATCAGTCTACGCAGAGCCCTCTCTTTGGTCAATCAACGCTCATCGTTGCGCACTTCGTAACGATTGGGTGACGCTGCGCGAGTACACTGGTGACAGACGCAGCCATTTCGCACCTACTGATGGAGGATGAAGCGCATGATGGACGACAAGACGATCTCCGATTCTGAACGTGAGCCGGTTGCACAAGAAAGTGGCTGGGCAAAACCGGTGCAGACCTTGACGGTGGGGGCTGTGCCGCGCGAAGCGATCAATTTGAATGTTGACGGGCGGCAGCTGGCCGGCCCGCTGCGGGGATTCGGTCAACTCTGGCAGAAGACTTATCGCATCAAGCTGGAAAATGCCGCCGTCAGTCCCCAGGAACTGATTCGCATTTGGAAGGCTCGTTTTCCTGAATTTTGGCCCGGCGACAACTATTTCTACGGCAGCGTAGAAGCGATCAAGGCGGGCGATGTGGCATTGCTCAACCTGGCCGGGCCGGGTGGCGCCTCGATTTCGACCGGCATCCTCGTGATCTATGCTGACGATGAATCGTTTTCATTTATGACGCCCCAGGGCCACATCTTTGCCGGCATGAACACGTTTAGCGCGTATGAAGAAGCCGAAACAACCGTGGCCGAGATTCAGGTGCTCGTCCGCGCCAGCGATCCAATCTATGAGCTTGGCTGTCGTCTGGGCATCGCCCACCGACAGGAGGATCTGTTTTGGCACGGCACCCTTGTCAACCTGGCCAGTGCCGTCGACTCTACCGAGGATCAGGTCGAGCAACAGACAACGTGCGTCGATCCGCGCCTGCAGTGGCGGGAGGCCAAGAACGTGTGGCACAACGCAGCCATCCGCACAACGCTCTATCGTCCGTTACGTGCGGGCAGACGGTTTTTTGGGCGAGAGGCATAGTCGTACGAGCAGTCCCGGCGAACCGCAACCTGCACCACGATTTGTGCTCCTATACATTACTCCTTGTCGGAGTCGCCATGACAGACGCATCAGCATCTTTGTTGTACGCTACTCGCAAATTCAGATGCATGTCCGGCTCTGCGGAAGATTAAGGAGTAGGTGATGGTTGATGTCATGGTTGTGGGCGGTGGCCCGGCCGGGGTAACGGCGGCCTTGCGGGCACGGGAATTGGGCGCACAGGTCACGCTGATCGAGCGTGGCGCCTTGGGGGGGACTTGTACCAACGACGGCTGCGTGCCCACGCGCGTGCTGGCCAAAGCCGCCCGCCTGGCCCGGGACGCGCGCCAGTTTGAACGCTATGGCCTGACGCCGGCTGCCCCAGAAGTCGATTTCCGGCGTCTGCTCGATCGGGCGCAGGAGGTCGTCTACGCCGTCCATGAAAAGAAACAGCTGCTCAGCCATCTGGAAGCGGCCGGTATTGCGGTCGTTGCCGAGCGCGGCGCTGCCCGCTTTGTGGACGCTCATACCGTGCAGCTCGAAGATGGCGCCCCGTTGCGCGCCGACCGCTTTGTGCTCTGTGCCGGCGGCCACGCACGTCGTCTGGCGATTCCCGGTGGCGACCTGGCGCTGACCCACAGCGACATCTGGACGCTGCAAAAGCTGCCCAAGTCCGTCGCCATCATTGGCGCGGCTGCAACCGGCTGCCAGCTGGCTTCGATTCTCAACATTTTTGGTGCGGAAGTCCACCTGTTGGACCTGGCGCCGCAGATTCTTCCTGTCGAGGATGCGGGCACGGCTGAATACGTGCGGGCCGCATTTGATCGGCAGGGGGTGCGGGTTGTTACCGGCATCGAGGGCGTCACTGCCATCGAACAGCAGGGCAAGGAGCAGATCCTGCACTACCGCGCCGGTGGCGAAGCATGCACGTTGAGGGTGCAAACGGTGATTCAGGCAGTCGGCTGGCCGGGCAATGCCGAGGCCCTAAACGTTGCTGCCGCGGGTGTGGAGACGGTGCGCAGCTATGTGGCGGTCAACGATCATCTGCAGAGCAGCGTGCCCCATATCTACGCAGCGGGTGACATCACCGGCCGCATGATGCTGGTGCAGAGTGCGGGCTACGAAGCGCGCATCGCAGCCGAGAACGCCGTCCTCGGCAATGACCAGCGCTATGCCCATCACGTGGTGCCCCATGGCGGCTTTACCGACCCCGAATATGGCAGCGTCGGTCTCACCGAGCGAGAGGCCGCCGCGGAACAGGCCATCGCGGTGGCTGAGATTGCCTACGCAGATCTCGATCGTGCGGTAATCGATGAACGAACCGAGGGCATGTGCAAGCTGATCGTGGCGCGCGAAAGCGGCGCGCTGCTGGGCGCCCATGTCGTCGGCGAACAGGCGCTGGAGATCGTCCACATGGTGGCGGCGGGGATGGCTTCCGGCATGACGGTTGATCAGCTGGCGGCGCTGGAGATCGCCTATCCCACCTATGCCGCGATTTTGGGGCTGGCCGCACGGCAGGTCGCGGCCGAGCTTGGGCGCACAACGCTCGACCCCCACTGGCGGGCGCTCACGCGACTGGACGGTCGACCGTTGGTCAGCGAGTGGGAAAATCGCGTTCGCTAGGACGTGCAATCAAGCGGCAAATGCCATGGCCGGCTTGCTGCTTCTGGAAAGACAGACAATGAGCTACGACGCAATCATCGTAGGGTCCGGGCCCAACGGCTTGGCAGCCGCCATCACCCTGGCGCAAAGTGGGGCCAAAGTGCTCGTGATCGAGGGCAAGGCCACGGTTGGCGGGGGCATGCGCACTGCTGAGCTGACGCTGCCTGGCTTTCAGCACGATATCTGCTCGGCCGTGCATCCGCTGGGCATGGGTTCCCCCTTTTTTGCCGACCTGCCCCTGGCCCAGTATGGCCTTGACTGGCTGCCGCCGGAGATCCCGCTGGCCCATCCTTTCGACGATGGTTCGGCCGTTGCGCTTTACGAGAATCTGGCCGCAACAGGCGCGTCGATCGGCGGCGAGGATGGTCAGCGCTGGCAGCGCGCCATGCAGCCGCTAACCGACGCCTGGCCCCAGCTCGCGCCGGCGCTGCTCAGCCCACTGCCGCTCTCCCCCCACTTGTTGGGCCTGACGCGCTTTGGCCTGGCTGCGCTGCAACCGGCCGCGCGTTATGCCCGCCATACCTATCGGGACGAACGGGCGCAGGCGCTCTTTGCGGGCCTGGCTGCCCATGCGATTCGCCCGCTGGAACAGATGGCGACTGCTTCCTTTGGTCTGGTGCTGGGTATATTGGGACACGCTGTGGGGTGGCCCGTCCCACGCGGCGGCAGCCAGGCGATTGCTGACGCCATGGCCCGCTATTTGCAGGCGCTCGGCGGCGAGATTGTCTGTGGTTGGCCGGTGGCGTCGCTGGATGAGCTGCCGCCGGCGCGGGTGACGCTACTCGACGTGACCCCGCGCCAATTGCTTGGCATGGCCGGCGACCGCCTGCCTGCGCGGTATCGAACCCAGCTTGCCCGCTATCGCTATGGCCCCGGCGTCTTCAAGCTCGACTACGCGTTGGCCGGCCCGGTGCCGTGGACCGCGCCCGAATGCCGGCGTGCGGGCACGATTCACGTTGGCGGCACCCTGGCGGAGATTGCCCATAGCGAACGGGAGATGTGGTACGGCCGCCATCCCGAACGTCCCTACGTTCTCGTGGCACAACAGAGCCTGGTAGACAGCAGCCGCGCCCGGGATGGTCAACAGACCCTGTGGGCCTACTGTCACGTGCCCCATGGCTCCACGATGGACATGACCGAGCGGGTCGAAGCCCAGATCGAACGCTTTGCCCCTGGGTTTTGCGACCTGATTCTGGCCCGCCACGTGATGACGGCGCCGGCGTTTGAGCGCTACAACCCCAACTACATCGGCGGTGACATCAACGGCGGCGTGCAGGACCTGCGTCAACTCTGGACCCGGCCCGTCCCGCGCTGGTCACCCTACAGCACACCCCTCGACGGCCTCTATCTTTGCTCGTCGGCCACGCCGCCCGGCGGTGGCGTCCACGGCATGTGCGGCTACCACGCCGCGCAAGCGGCCATTGCTGCCTGCCTTTGAACATACATAATCGTGGCGGCAGTCTACCTAGCGTGAAACTTGTGTGACCTGTACGCACGAGCCGGTTATGTGGGCGCCCCGCCATTTTATCCACAAGAAACATAACCGTCGACCCGCTTGGTTTCGACAAGCTCAACCGGCGCTGACCTGTGGCCTAGATCATTACGCGTTTCTGCGCTGAGAATGCTCACTCCGCATAGATCCCACTTTGTCTAGGATCCGCCACGCTGCGGGTCACATTCCGCGCTTCGAGTTCCGCGCTCGAAACCGGGGCGAAAAATCTCGCCGGACATGGTACACTTACCGCATCTGCGATCTGCCGCAGGGCAAACGCTTGCGTTCAAAAGGAGTGAACGAAATGGCTGATGTCAACTATTCCGTGCTGACCGAGGAACAGCTGGCAAGATTGCGCGAGCTGGAGCAAGAGCTGGGCGGCTGGGTGCTGGCCATCGAACCTGCCGTGAAGCTGGCGAATCTCACACCGACCCAACTGGCACGCATCCAAGCTTTGGAAGAGGAACTGGGCATCATTCTGTTAGCCTATCACCCGCAGAACTCGTAACCAACTATAGGAAAGACGTTGCTGAGAAGCGTTCACGGAAAGCAGAAAGGGTGAGGAAGGCAACTATGGCAGAACCCGATTTGGTTGGTATGGTAGTCGAGGATATGGCCGCGGCGCTCAAGTTTTACCGCCTGCTCGGTCTGGAGATTCCGGCCACGGCGGACGTGGAGGCTCACGTCGAATATGTGACGCCAGGCGGCTTTCGCATTGCATGGGATACGCGGACGCTGGTTGAAAGCTTTGACGGCCCACGACCGACGCCCGTCGGCCATCGCATGGGCCTGGCCTTGCTCTGCGCCAGCCCGGCTGAGGTGGATGAACTCTATACTGCGGTGATCGATGCCGGCTATACCAGCCATAAGGCGCCTTGGGACGCGTTCTGGGGGCAGCGCTACGCCGTGGTCATCGATCCAGATGGCAATTTGATCGACCTGTTTGCTGAGCTATCCGGCTAGTACAGGGCGGCGTAAATAACTCGACAGATCAAGGCGTCAGTTGGTTGGAGCACAACAACTGATATGGAAAGGGACGGATACTGCCGTATGGTTGATCGTCACACGCGTTGTCGACTAGACGACTGCCGTATCCGTTCCTTTTTCCATCCGTTGTTGTTTATGAGGCCGTCCTTCTACGCGTTTCCATGGCAGGCGCAAAGTCGCCGGTCATCAAAGCGTCAACCGGGCTTGGTTTGTTTGAAGCCAATCAGCCGATAAGAAGTTCGCATTCTTCTTGCAATCGTAGTCATCTAGCCCATAGAACTAGCGCCGGCTTCGACAAGCTCAGCCGGCGCTGACTTGACCGGCGTCCCTACCAAACACCTATGTAGTCTGCCAACGAGCGGATTAACCGAGCGCCAGCCCGGAGGGCGACGGAATCTCGACGCTTTCGCCCGTGGGTTTGAGTGCGCCCTCAACTGCGTCGATTTCGAAGACGACCAGCGTGCCCGAATCCTGATTGGCGACGATGAGGTAGTCGTTCAGGTTGTCGAGGATGAAATCACGCGGCGTCAAGCCCTGGGTCGACGTGTGGCCGAGGAGTGTGAGTTCTCCGGTCTCGCCGTCGACGCGGAAGCTGGCGATGCTGTTGTCGTCGATGCGATTGGAGACGAAGAGATAGTTGCCCTTGCGCGTCATGCGGATGGCTGCCGGTTGGATGACGCCTTCGGCGCCCGGCGGGCGCGTGGAGATGCTGTGCAGCGGTGTGAGCGTGCCCTCCTCATGGGCGAAGCAGGTAACGGTCGCATCCAGCTCATTGGCCACATAGACAAAACGATTGCTGGGATGGACCACCAGGTGACGCGGCCCGGCGCCGGGCGCAACCACGCCCGGCTCGCGTTTGCTGAGTTGACCGGTCTCGCTGTCGAAGGCGTAGACCATGACTCGGTCCAACCCCAGATCGGCAACAAACAAATAGTCGCCCCGCTTATCCAGCGCGCAGCTGTGGGTGTGGGGGCCTTCCTGGCGCTCAGGGTTGGGGCCGCTGCCTTCATGCTGCACCATGCTCGCCAACGGCCCGATGCGACCGTCGACTTCCAGCGGGAAGACGGCAACGTTGCCGCCCATGTAGTGCGCCACGAAGAGCCAACGCTCGGCTGTGTCGACGAGGACGTGGCAGGCGGCGCTGCCCGGGAGTGGCTGGGCATTCAGGCGAGTCAGCCCGCCGTCCGGTCCCAGGGCATAGCCGGCCACACGCGGCGATTCGCTGATGTCGCACTCTTCGACGGCATACAAGCGGCCGGCCAGGGGTGTGAAGGCAAGATAGGACGGGTTGCGCAAGCCTTCCGTCACATCGATCGGGGTCAGACGACCTTCTCCGGGATCGAATTCCAATCGATAGATGCCGAGACCGCGGCCATCTACGTGGCCCAGCGGCAGCGTGTATGTCCCAACGTATAGCATTTGTGCGCGCATGGTTATCCTCTTTCTGGTTTCCGCAAGCGTCTAAATGGGCCAAGGATGCCCTGGTACTTTCCAATCGTGACTGTCACGATCGCACAGCTATTCGATTTCTTCTAAGGTTACCTGATCGGCCAACGCCTTGAGTAACGTCTCGTTCGGCAGGCCAGAGCCGACGAAGGTGATGGTTCCGGCTGCAAAGGCCGTGGCAAGGCGAGCGCATGCCGGCAGGTCGAGGTCCTGATAGAGCCCGGCCACCAATCCGCTCATCATGGCGTCGCCGGCGCCGACGGTGCTCTTGACCGCCACGGTAGGCGGCTGGGCGTGGAGTGTAGACTCGCCCGTGACCAGCAGCGCGCCCTCGGCGCCCATGGAAACCACCACAACGTCGATGCCATATGCTTGACGCCAACGTTGCGCCTCGGCGATGATCTCGGTTTGATCCGCCAGCGGCCGCCCAATCACCTCTTCCATCTCGTGAATATTGGGTTTGATCAGCGTCGGTCCCGCGGGCAATGCCGCCTCTAGTCCCGGACCGCTGGTGTCCAACGCCACCTTGCGTCCCGCAGCCCGTATGCGCTCTACCAGCGGTTTGTAGAGATCCACGGGCGCGCCGGCCGGGATGCTGCCCGACAGGACAAACCAGCTGCAGGAGTGTGTCAGCTCATCGACGGTTGTGAGGAGATCGTGGACATCGGCGTCCGTTGGCGTCTGTCCGGGAAAGTTGATGTCGGTCGTGGTGCCGTTGACTTCATCGATCACCTTGATGCCCGTACGCGTGTGGCCGGCAATGCGCACGAAGCGGTCCTGAATCGCTTTGCGCGCAAAGAGTTCTTCAAAAATGTGGGTATTCTCTTCACCCAGAAAGCCGGTTACGGTCACCGGCAGCCCGCGGTCGGCCAGGATCGAGGCCACGTTGACGCCCTTGCCGCCCGGGTCCGAGCGAGTCGTCGTGACGCGGTTGACCTGGTCGACGGCAAAGTTGGGCACGCTGATCGTCTGATCGATCGCCGGATTGAGGGTGATGGTGGCGATGCGATTGGCTGTCGGTTCTGGTGCGCTCACGGTGTGCCCGCCTTCTCCATGCGTCGTTCGTGGTAGGTCGCCCACAGCGCAATGAGGAGCGCACCGCCCATCATCAGCGCGATCAACTGATAGGTGTCCTGCATGGCTGCTACCTGGATGGCGGGCGTGGCTTCGGTGGCGCCGCCGGGCACGGGGGCGCCGTTGTAGTGGACGGCACGTGCCGCCCAGATCGCGCCAAAAATGGCCAGGCCAACCGTCTGTCCCAGCGTACGGCTCACAGCCAGCAAGCCCGATGCCGTACCAAGCTGGTTGCGCGGCGCGGCGCCCAGAATGGCGCTGTTGTTGGGCGACTGAAAGATGCCGATGCCCAGGCCCACGGGCAGCAGACAGAGCACGTAGCGCAGCACCGAACTTTCCAGGGTCAACGTGCTCAGCGCCCAGTAGCCGATGGCCATGACGAGCAGGCCGACCACGGTCACCGGACGCGGGTTGACCCGATCAGAGATTCTGCCCGAAATGGGCGAGACGATGCCCAGCGCCGCCGGCAAGACGGCCAGTAGCAGACCGGCCTGCTGTACATCCAGCGCCCGGGTGTCCTGCAGATAATAGGTCAGCAAGAGAACGGTCCCGGCAATCGCCATGAAGGTCAGGAAGCCGGTGGACAGGTTGACGCTAAAGAGCGTGTTGCGAAAGAGCTGCAGGTTGATCATGGGCGCCGAGACGCGCAATTCGATCAGGATGAAGGCAACAAAGGCCAGCGCGGAAAGGCCAAAGAGTAACAATATTCCGGTTGACGTGAAGCCGCGGTCCGGTCCCAGCGTCAGCGCCAGCAGCAGCGTCAGCATGCTGACAAAGAGGGTGAACGCGCCCCAGTAGTCAAAGCGTTGATCTCCGGCCGGCGGTACATTGGGCACGAAGCGCCAGACCATCCAGGTGCCCAGGATTCCGATGGGGACATTGACGATGAAGATCCAGTGCCAGGAAAGCTGCTTGATCAGCACCCCGCCGATCGTCGGGCCGGCGATGATGCCAATCGAGACGATCGCACCGGTGATGCCCAAAGCGGTGCCCCGTTCTGAGTTAGGAAACGCTTCGATGACGATTGCCGGACCCAGCGCCAGGATCATGGCTGCGCCGACCGCCTGCAGCACGCGCATGGCGATGAGCATGTAGATCGTCCCCGAGAGTCCGCACAAGATCGAGCCGATCGTGAAGACCACGAAGCCCCAGCCATAGATGCGTTTCTTGCCGCGGATGTCGGCCAGCCGCCCCACCAGCAACAGCAGCGTCGATAGGGTCAGCAGGTAGGCCAATACGACCCACTGCACCGTAGCGAAATTGGTGTTTAGATCCGCTTCCAGCGTCGGCAACGCTACGTTGACGATGCTGCCGTCAATGGTGGCCAGAAAGATGCCCATGGCGACTGCGGCCATGACGTACCACTTGCGGCCATAGTCGATCTCGACGGCCGGGGCGACCGGTTGTGCACTCATGCGCGCTCCCAATCCTGGTAGTGTGGGGGAAACGAGGGCGACAGGTTTGCCCCGGCGTCAACGATTTGATCTGCGTGTCTTCACCCTACATCCATAGCCGCCAAAAGGTCAAAAGCGTCAATTACCCAATTCTCTGCCATTTGCCGCATACTGGAAGCTCGGCGACTCTTGCCGAAAACACGAATGAAACGCCCTGCCTACATGCCGCAAGGACTGAAGCGATCGTACAATGAATCAACCCAATCTCATTCCAACCGGCGATGAAGCCCAAGCAATTCCATCTGCCGGCGGAAGCTCCGGCACTGCGCCGGCGATAGAATCCTCCATCCTGCGCAACCGCAATTTTGTCCTGCTGTGGGCGGCCGAGGCCATCTCCGTCCTCGGTGATCAATTTCATCTGATCGCCATGCCCTGGCTCGTCCTCATGCTGACGGGCAATGCCCTGGCCGTGGGCGCGGTCATGGCGCTGGCTGCGATTCCCCGGGCGATCTTCATGCTGGTCGGCGGGGCCGCGACCGATCGCCTCTCGCCGCGCACGGTGATGATTCTGTCCAACAGCCTGCGTTTTCTGCTCGTCGGCTCGCTCGGCCTGATCGTATTGGCGGGGCAGATCCAGTTGTGGATGCTCTATGGCTTTGCACTAGCATTTGGCCTGGCTGACGCCTTTTTCTTTCCGGCACAAAGCGCGATCGTGCCCCAGCTCGTTGAAGAAGAGCAACTCGGCTCGGCCAATGCAGTGGTGCAGGGCACCGCGCAGGTGAGCATGTTGCTGGGCCCGATTCTTGCCGGCGGCTTGATTGCCCTGCTCGGACGCTCGGCCGGCACTGCGCCCGGCGTACAGGGCATCGGCGCTGCCTTTCTCATCGACTCCGTCACCTTTCTGCTCGCGGCTGCGCTCATCGCGTTGATCCAGCTCTACAACAATCCGACGGCCAGCGGCGAGCACGAGTCGGTCCTGGAAAACATCCGCGTCGGCCTGGCCTATGCCTGGGCCGACCCAACCTTGCGCATGCTCTTCCTCATTGTGGCCGCCGTGGCCGGACTCATCAATGGCGTCATGGCCGTGGGCATCCCCGTGCTGGCCGATGCGCGGCTGGCATACGGCGCGGCCTCCTTTGGTATCGTCATGTCGGCCATGGGCGCGGGGTCATTGGCGGGTATGGGGCTGTCGATCGCGCTCCCGCGTCCCGATGGCTATCTCGGCACGCTGCTCCTGGCCGCGACGGCGCTGATGGGCCTGGGCTTGATCCTGCTCGGGCTGACGACCTCGACCCTCCTCGCCGCGCTCATTGCCTTGATGATGGGCGTTGGGAACGGCTATATCAACATCGAACTGATCACCTGGCTCCAGCGGCGCGCGCCGGACGAGATGCTCGGTCGCATGATGAGCCTCTTCATGTTCTCCTCGGTTGGTCTGATGCCGGTCATGGCTGCGCTGGCCGGAGCGATCCTCGAGGTGACGATTACGGGTCTCTTTGTGGGTGGGGGCGCCTTGCTTTGGTTGGTGGTCCTAATCGCCCTACGCAATCCCGATTTGCGTGCGCTGGCTTTGCCGCCAGAAGATACCCAGAAGGATACAACGCGGATTAGGAGCCGCTCGGAAGCAAATACCATCCCTGGGCGCGCCGAGACCCAGCTTGGCATGCGCTGCGTTTTGACCTGCCGGCCCAATTTTGGGGGTTGACAAATCAAACAAAAACTAATATCATTAATCTTGAAGAATAATATCATTAGTTTTTAGTCAAGGAGATCTCCATGAACACAGAGCAGATGGAAACCTTTTCCCCCACAGGTCAGCCCGCCGGCATCAAGCATACGCTCCAGCTTGAGGGCGTTGCCATCGCCGCAGCGGCGTTTGCCCTCTACGCCTACTTTGGTTTTCAGTGGTGGGTGTTGGCGCTCTTTTTTCTGGCGCCGGATCTGGCCATGGTGGGCTATCTGGCCGGCCCCCGGGTCGGGGCAATCGTCTACAATGCGGTCCACACGACGGTCATTCCCCTGGCGCTAGGCGGTATTGCTTTTGCCTTTGGCTGGATGCTCGGCGTGCAGATTGCGCTGATCTGGCTCTTGCACATTGGCGTCGATCGTACGGTTGGCTACGGGCTCAAGTATCCTGAGCAT
Source organism: uncultured Chloroflexia bacterium (assembly GCA_963749845.1). GTDB lineage: Bacteria > Chloroflexota > Anaerolineae > Caldilineales > Caldilineaceae > JAGRCP01. The sequence goes on from CAVVOJ010000001.1 coordinate 1,928,030, forward strand.
TTCAAGCGCACGCACCTGAGTGCGTGATCGAGGCGTGCGCCCTGCAACACGTTTCGGCGTGTTGCAGCTTTTCCCGACCGTTACATACTTACCGGATACTGCCGTGCCCTATCCCAGTCAAGTCAATCGAGACGCCATTATCGACACTGCCTACGCTATAGTAGAGGCGGACGGGGCAGACGCCCTCTCTCTGGGGGCAGTCGCCAGGACGTTGGGCGTCAAGACGCCATCGCTCTATCGCTATGTGGCCAACAAGGCTGCGTTGATCGAGGCCGTGAATCTGCGCACCTTGACGCAGCTCTTCACGGCCATCGATCAGGCGTTGGCCGTCACCGATGGCGATGCCGCAGCGCGCTTACTGGCCATCGGGCGCGCGTTGCGCAGCTTTGCCCACGCCCATCCCCACGCCTATCAACTGGCCATGACGGCCCCGCCCAGCCAGGGGCGTCCTGACGAAGAACTGCTCGTCAACTTTGTCCTGCCCGTTCAGGCGATCATGGCCGAGCACGTTGGTGAGACAGCCTCATTGAGCGCGCTGCGCGGCCTGCTGGCGCTCGTTCATGGCTTTTCCATGCTCGAATTGAACGAGCAGTTGCAGCGCGGCGGCGATCTGAGCGCAACCTTTGATGCGACGGTGCGCGCCTATCTACGTGGTTGGATGTAATCCTCTTACCAGCCAGTTGACGTGAGGTCGACTCCGTTAGCATCATCGGTGATCTGGACGGAGGCGTTCCGGATGCGCCGAAAAAGTCGCTGCATGATGCGCGGGAAACGCTGCTCTGATCGTCAATCAGTAGAAAACGACTGTGCTATAATCCCTCCTCTGTACAGTGCAGTATGACTCTGTATTCGTTGCCGGGACGGCAAGGGTTTCGGATAGGTCGAAATGAGCATAGGCATGCGCGCACGCGCTGTTGACTGGTCACTCTTTTTCATAATCGGCTTTGAATTTGTAAGCGGACTGACCTCCTTCACGGTCGGCAAGGAGGAGGGCCGCACCCTCTTCGTGATTCACGGCATCGTGGGCTTGGCGATCATTGGCCTGCTCTTCTTCAAGTTCCGGCGCGTCCGGCGGCGCGTCACGGAGCCGCGACGCTGGCAGCGGGCCACGATTGTCTCGGTGTTGGTGTCGGTGGCCGCGATTGGCTCACTGGCCACGGGCATACGTCTGGACGACGGTGCAGCGGCCCCTCGGCTATCCCAACGGCATGATTTTGCATACGACCTTCGGCATCGCGCTCGTCGTACTCTACCTCTGGCACATGCTACTGCGCTATCGCCCCTTGACCCGGCGTGACGTGACCGATCGCCGGACGGCCCTCAGCGCGCTCGGCGTGCTGGCCTTCGGTGGGGGCGCGTGGCTGCTGCAGGATCGCAGCGCTCGCGCCTTGGGCGCGCCGGGGGCAGACCGCCGCTTTACCGGCTCGCGCAATGCCGGCGACGGACAGGGCAATGATGCTTTTCCGGTCACCATGTGGATGTTGGATCGCCCCCTACCCTTGAATCTCGATGACTACCGATTGTCGGTGCTGGGACTGGTTGCCCAGCCCGCTGAGTACGATCTGGCCGAGCTCGCCGGCATGCCTGTGCGTGAGGCCGATGTCGTCATCGATTGCACCGGCGGGTGGTACTCACTGCAGACCTGGCGCGGGATTCGCACGGGCGATCTGTTGGCCAGGGCGCAGACCGCCGCGACGGCGCGTTTTGTGCGCTTCACGTCGGCGACCGGCTACCGCTGGAGCCTGCCCATCGCGGAAGCGCAGGAGACGCTGCTCGCAACGCATGTGGGCGGCGAACCGTTGAGTCACGGGCATGGCGCGCCGCTGCGGCTGGTCGCACCCGGGCGGCGCGGCTTTCAGTGGGTGAAGTGGGTCGTTGCTGTCGAGGTGATTGATGAACCTGACTTAGGCCAATGGCACGCCATTTTTGCCAGCGGCTTGACGGACTCTAGCTGAGTGGACCCAGATCGCATACTCTGAGCCAATCGGAAAGTCGCACTCGGTGACGTCACGAGAACCAGCGTCACCGAGTGCTTCATAGTGGATCGCCACACGTTGGACGACAAGCTGATTGCCCAGGAGCTTCACGTGAGCATGAACGGCAAGGGCCATTGAGCCGTGCTGGATGCGAGCAGCTTGCCGGAAAGGATTCTGCCGTCAAACTGTTGCAAATAGCAGAGCCGATTGCGACGGTAGGTAGGGATTTGGGGTTGACATTGGAGCTGACTATGTTGCAGACTGACGTGCCAGCGACTATACTAGCGTAAGCACACTGTAATTACGATAGGAAGGAAGTGACTCGTGAACCGCAAAATCTTTCGCACTGGCAATAGCATGGTCGTCTCTCTGCCCAAGGAGATGTTGGACGTGTTGAAGCTTTCAGAGGGCGGCGAGGTTTCGGTAGAACTTGATACGGAACATGGCCACATCCTGATTACGCCAGCCGTCGCTGAAGGAAAAGGCGTCGATGCCGAATTTGCCAAGCAGGTAGCCGAATTTATTGAGGAATATCGGCCTGCCCTGGATGCGCTGGCTAAGTGATCTACCTGACACCCGAGCAGGCGCTCTTCATCCACGCCCGCATCATTGCCGAAACCGGCGGTGATGGCGGCATCCGTGATGTAGGTCTCCTGGCTGCGGCAGTGGCTCGCCCACAGGCTGCCTTTGACGGCAAAGATCTCTATCCGGACCTTTTTCGCAAAGCCGCCGCACTGATGGAGTCCATCGTGCTGAACCATCCCTTCGTTGACGGCAACAAACGCGTCGGCATCACGGCAGCCGCTCTCTTCCTCCAACTCAATGGCCGCTACTTGACGGTGACCAACGAAGAACTCGAACAATTCACGCTTGACGTTGCGCGCGGCCAAAGCAATCTGGACAGCATGACCGCGTGGTTTGAGAAACAGTGCGAGCCGCAGCATAGGTGAGACGATGCAAAAACGTCTGCATAGATTGGTCAAGCAGGTTTCTGAGGCCGGGCCCGGCGCGTGGATGGTCTGGTGCAGCCCACCCTTACTCAGGCGTGTCGCCACTGACGAGCGATTGGACGCCTACGATGCCTGACGCACGCTGCGCGAAGCCCGATGCATCAACTTGATCTATAGGGCTACTCTGCCGTCAACGTGAAAGCGACTGCAGACCGATTTTCCATTCGACATGATATTGGTTGATTTCGCGACTTTTGAGAAGCCCTGTTTTTGTCGTTTCGTTGTCTTGACAATGGGTTCAACCATACCTCGCTGCGCAGCGTGTGACATTGATGAGCTGCTGACGCAAGCATTGCGTTGCAACACGCCCTAAACAACCATCTTGTCTAATGGGTGCACTGCTGCACATGATTTGTCTCAAAAAAGCGGTTGACGCAAGTAGGTGGTCTCTTCAAAGACCCGTTGCGTCACTATCCTATTGCGGAGGAAACCCATGTTCGATTTCATCACTGAAGAGCACAAAATGATCCAGCAGGCGGCGCGTGATTTCGCGCGTAAGGAGATCGCGCCGATTGCCGAGCATCACGACGCCACCGGCGAATTTCCGATCGATACCGTGCGCCAGATGGGCCAGCTCGGCTTTATGGGCATTGAAGTGCCCGAAGCCTACGGCGGCGCGGGCATGGACACGCTTGCGTATGTGCTGGCGCTGGATGAAATCTCGCGGGTCGATGCCAGTCATGGCACCATCATGTCGGTCAACAATTCGCTCTTCTGCAACGGGATCATGAAGTACGGGACCGAAGCGCAGAAGCAGCAGTACGTCACGCCCGTGGCGTCGGGCCAGAAGATTGGCGCCTACAGCCTCACCGAGCCCATGAGCGGCTCCGATGCCGGCACGATGAAGAGCCGGGCTGTGCTCAATGAGGCCGGCGCCCACTACATCATCAACGGACGCAAGTCGTGGGTCACCTCCGCGCCCTATGCCGACTTTATCGTCCTCTTCACCATGACGGCGCCGGAGCAAAAGCACCGGGGCGTGAGCGCCTTCCTCATCGAAACCGACAAGCCCGGTTTTGCTCGCGGTAAGACGGAGCCCAAGCTGGGCATCCGCGCTTCGGCCACCAGTGAGATTCTCTTTGACAACTACGAATGTTCGGTGGAGAATCGCCTGGGCAACGAGGGTGACGGCTTCAAAATCGCCATGGCCGTCCTTGACGCCGGTCGGATTGGCATCGCCTCTCAAGCGCTGGGCATTGCCGAGGCCGCGCTGGCGGCCAGCATCGCCTACGCCCAGGAGCGGGAAGCCTTTGGCCAACCCATCGGCAAGTTCCAGATGATCCAGCAGAAGCTGGCCGACATGAAGTGCCGGGTCGACGCCAGCCGCCTGCTCATCTATCAGGCGGCGCTGGCCAAGATGGCGTCCCAGACGAGCGGCGCCCGCTACAGCATGGAGGCGAGCATGGCCAAGCTCTTTGCCTCGGAGACAGCCATGTGGGTGGCGACCGAAGCCGTGCAGATTCATGGCGGCATGGGCTACTCCAAGGAATTGCCCATCGAGCGCTACTTCCGCGACGCTAAGATTACCGAAATCTACGAAGGCACCAGCGAAATCCAGCGTATGGTGATTGCCCGGAACCTGACTGGACTGAGTTGAGATAGAACGCGGCTCGGGCGGACCTGCCGGGTTGTCGCGGATTTCTTTGAAAGCATCTGCCTCGATCCGTCTAGTCCGTCCGAACCGCGTTTGACTCGAAGCTTCAAGGCCAAGGAACCCCACATGACGGAAGCCCATATCTGTGACGCGATCCCTACGCCGCTGAGCAGCGGTAGGGTTTGTAGGGTTGTGGGGTGGTAGGGTCGTCATGGTACGGTTCCGCACTCCGCACTCCGCACTCCTCTGGAGGTCGTATGAGATTGTTTCGAAGTCCTGTGAATGCGCCGCGCTTTCCGGAGCCGCGGGATTGGATCAATGTGGAGCAGGCGCCAACTATGGCGGCGCTGCGCGGCAAGTTTGTTCTCCTTGAATTCTGGACCTTTTGCTGAATCAATTGCCACCACAACGTCGCGCAGTTGCGTCGACTCCGCCGGATGTTCCCCGATGAACTGGTCGTCATTGGCGTTCACTCCCCCAAATTCCCTGCTGAAGGACTGACCGCAAACGTGCGCCAGGCTGTGATGCGTCATGGCATCGAACACCCCGTCGTCAACGATTTTAACCTGGAAATCTGGAGCCGCTACAGCGTGCGCGCCTGGCCTACGGTTGTGCTCATTGACCCTGCGGGCAAGGTCGTTGCTGAACGGACGGGTGAGATCGATGCCGCGCACGTCGCTGAATTGCTTCAGCCGTTGATCGACGCGGCCGACGCTGCGGGCACGCTCTCACGCCGGCCATTGCCGGGGCTGCAGCCACCGGACGAAGCGCCGACGCGCCTGCGCTTTCCGTCGAAGCTGACGACTGCACCCGGCGATCGTCTCTTCATTGCCGACACCGGCCACCACCGCATTCTGGAAGTGCAACTCAGCCTGGATGGCCGCAGCGGAGAGATCGTGCGCGTCTTTGGTTCCGGCGCGGCCGGGTTGGTCGATGGCGCAGCGGCTGAGGCGCGCTTCTTTCACCCGCACGGCCTTGCGTTTCGCTCGACTGCATCTGGCTCCACCCTCTACGTCGCTGATACGGACAACCACGCTATTCGCGCCGTCGACCTGGTCTGGGAGCGTGTCCGTACGATTGCCGGTACCGGCGAGATTGGGCGTACGTTTAGCCCCGACAGCACCGACTCCCTGGCCGTCGCCCTGCGCTCACCCTGGGCGGTCGTTGCGGATGGTGACGCGCTCTACGTTGCCATGGCCGGCTCGCATCAGATCTGGCGCTTACGTGATGAGGCCCGGTTAGAGCTCTTTGCCGGCCGTGGCGTGGAGGCGCTGCTTGACGGTCCGCGGGCGGAGGCAGCTTTCAACCAGCCCAGTGATCTCGTACTGATGGCGCAGGATCTCTTCGTGGCAGACGCCGAGGCCAGCGCAATTCGTGCGATCTCATTGGATGAATCGGGCTTGGTACGAACGCTGGCCGGGCAGGGGCTTTTTGACTTCGGAGACGTGGATGACGTGGGCGCTCTTGCCCGCCTCCAGCACCCGACGGGACTGGCCGGCAACGATCGTCGGCTCTATATCGCTGACAGTTACAACCACAAGGTCAAGACCCTTGACCTCGACACGCTCGCCGTGGAGACGCTGATCGGCACGGGCACTGCCGGCGCACAGGATGGTTTGTTTGATACCGCGCAATTGCATGAGCCGGAGGGCCTGGCCTGGCTAAATGACCGTCTCTATATCGCCGACACCAACAATCACAGCGTGCGTGTGGCAGACCTGCGTACGAAGAGAGTAGTCACGCTGGACCTGGAGTAACGCAGCCCGAATGGCAATCTAGCGCGTCAGCGTATCGCCATCACGGGGAATGGTCAGACGCTCGCTCAGACCGGCGGCTGCAACCCCACTCGCCAACTGGGCACGCGTCAGTCCACAGTGATTGATCGTCTCCATGTGAACCGCGATCACGTCCGCCTGGGGGGCGGCCTGGCAGACGCTGATTACGTCAGCGGCCGTCATGGTAATGGGGTCACCCTCAAGAAACTGGGCTGCGCCGGCATTGAGGACGACCACATCGGGTGTATGAGCCGCCAGCGCCTTGGCGACGTCATCGCACCAAATCGTATCTCCCGCAATGTAGAGCATTGGTTCCTTCGGCGCGCGCAAGACAAAACCAGAGACCGGTCCCATGAGCTCCGCCCAGCTCACCCGTGCCGTGCTGGCCACCCGTGCGCTGGATGTCGATATCGGCCCAAGTGACCCTGTCTTTGACCGGCTGTACAGTAGCGAATCCAGCCGTGCGAAACGTTTCCTCATCGCCCGGCTGGCAGAGGATCGGCACAGTTTTGGGTATCAGCGCCTGCGCCCGGTCGTCCCAATGGTCACGGTGCAGATGAGTGACTAGTACGCCGTCGAGCGTTGCCAACAGGTCAGCCAGCGCCGCGTCGTCCAGCGGCAGCTCCACCATGGGAATGCGCAGCGCATTTGCCGCATTAGGAATCGGATCCATGGCTTCGGCCGGGCTCAGCATGGGATCGAGGAGCAGCCTACGTCCACCAAATTGAACGAGCAACGTGGCATGGCGGATCAGTTGGATTTGCATGGTGACAAGCCCCTGTCGGCTGGCGCTACTGGCGGATGGGAACGCTTAGAAGCGGCTTGCTTCCAACTGGGCCAGGCTTGTACGCGCTGCGGCAAGCTGTGCGTATTTCCGGCGGATCTTGGCGTTGTCACCTGACACAATGGCCTTGAAAAGATCGCCCTCCAGCTCCGCTACGTCCAATCGTTCGTAGTAGTCCAGCATCTCTTTGAGGTGCGCGAGGACGATTTTGGCCGTCAAGACTGGATGGTTATTGGTCACGTTGGCGTCGGGAAAGGCAATCCCATGCTCAAGTTCAATTTCCAGTCCATGACGGAACGCTTCCGGGGAGATCTGATTTGCTTCGGCGCCCATCAACTCTTGCAGGACGAGCGCTTCTTCAGGCAAGACATCGGTCGACTCCAGCAGGGTCCAATCGCGAAAACCGAGCGCCTCACAAACGCGCTGCACTTCCGAACGGGTGATGTATTCTGGTAAGTCCATGAGTTGCTCCCGGCTGTCATGCCGTAAATGGGAATTGGTGTGTATCGAAGACGCGTGATCTGTACAATATGGCTGGCTTCAATCATACCATAGCCGTATTGAAATCCGAACAGAATTTGAGCAGGGGCTATGGCCGAGCATCCCGATTCATTCCCGGCAACTCTGGCCCTTATGCTATACTGTTGCTATCTGAAACTCGGTCATCACACATCGTTAGCAGGTACCTCTATGTCTGTCATTTTGGTAACAGGCGCAGCCGGCTTTGTCGGCTCCCACTTGTCCGAACTCTTGCTTGCCAACGGCCACAATGTGGTGGGAATCGAAGCCTTTATTCCCTACTACCCGCGGGCCTTGAAGGAGAACAACCTCGCTGGGCTGCGCGCCAATCCCAACTTCACGCTGCACGAATTGGACCTGCGGACTGATGACCTGAGTCAGGCGCTTGCGGGCGTTGATGCAGTCGTTCATCTGGCAGCTCAGGCCGGCCTGGTGCGCTCGTGGGATGAGTTTGACTCGTACATGACCTGTAACATTCAGGCCACCCAGCGTCTGCTGGAGGCCGAAGTCGCGGCCGGCGTCGGACGGCATATCCACGGCTCGACTTCGTCCGTCTACGGTCGCTTTGCAACCGGTGACGAGACGGCCGCAATTGAGCCGGTTTCACCCTATGGCATCACCAAGCTGGCGGCGGAAAACCTCTGTTGGGCCTATGCGGAAAAGGACGACCTGGACGTGACTGTCTTGCGTCTCTATTCTGTCTATGGACCGCGCCAGCGACCGGATATGGGCTACAACATCTTCATTCGCAAAATTCTCGCCGACGAGCAGATCGTGATCGACGGCGACGGCACTGATAGCCGCTCCAATACCTTTGTGCTCGACTGCGTTGATGGGATTAACCGTGTGTTGGAGCAACCCGAAGCCAGCGTGGGCGAAACCTTCAACCTCGGCGGCGGCGAAGAGGTGAATGTGCTGCAGGTGCTCGACATCCTCGCCGACCTGACCGGCAAAACGCCCAACACGATCCACGGCCCCCAGCGCGCCGGTGATCAGCGCCGCACTGCAGCTGACATCACCAAGGCACGCACGCTCCTGGCCTATGATCCTGCCACAACGGTACGCGACGGCCTGGCCGCCCAACTCGCCTGGCAAGAGGCCCTGCTCGCCGCCTGATTTGTCCGAAACCTACTCGCATGCGACAGACTGCAATCCCCAATCCGAATTCCGCAATCATAAGGACCTCTCATGACTCTCAACTCGCCTGTTGTGCGTAGCGCGCTCTCTCCGGCTGATATGGAAGCCATGGACGTCAACCGTGATTTGGTGGCGGCATTGGGGCAGGCTGTCGAGGGGGAGGTGCGCTTTGATGGCTATGCCCGCATGCTCTACAGCACCGATGCCAGCCTCTACCAGATTCAGCCGGTAGGCGTCGTGATTCCCAAACGAGTCGAAGATGTGGTGGCGACGATGGAGATCGCGGCTCGTCACGGTGTGCCGGTCCTGCCGCGCGGCGGCGGCAGCTCTTTAGCGGGTCAGGCCGTGGGTGCGGCTATCGTGCTCGATTTCTCCAAGTATATGCACGAGGTCATCGACGTCGATATCGAATCTCGCCGCGTCACCGTTGAGCCGGGCATCAACTTCGCAGCGCTCAATCAGCAGATGGCCCGTCATGGTCTGATGATTGGCCCCGATCCGGCCAGCGGCAACCGGGCCACCATCGGCGGCAGCATTGGCAACAATGCCACCGGCAGCCATTCGATCCTCTACGGCATGATGGCCGACAACGTCCACTCGGTGCAAACCGTGCTGGCCGACGCGTCTCTGGCCGAATTCGGCCCCGTCGGTCGGGATGAACTGGCCGCCAAAGCTCGGGGTGACTCGCTGGAAGCGCAAATCTATCGGCGTGTGCCGGCCATCGTCGACGACGTCATGGACGAGATCCTGGCGCGCTGGCCCAAGCACTGGCGCCGCGCTTCCGGCTACAACCTCGACCGTCTGGCCGCGGCTCTGCTCCCGGCCGATCAGCGTCATCATCTTTCTTTCGACAGTCGCTTTCGCCCGCCCGTTGCCGATCCCACGCTCATCGAACGCTTCAACCTGGCGCAGATCCTGACCGGCAGCGAAGGCACGCTGGCCATTATGACAGCAGCGACGGTCAACCTCGTCTCGCGTCCCCAGCTAACTGGCCTGGCCGTTGTCCACTTCGACAACCTGATCGACTCGTGCCGGGCCATTACCGATATTCTCGAAACCGATCCCAGCGCGGCTGAACTGCTCGACAAGCAGCTCATGGATCTGGCGCGGGCGCAGCCTGAGTGGGCCAAGCGTCTCCATTTCGTCGAGGGCGATCCCGAGGCGGTGATGCTGACCGAATACTACGGCACGAGTGAAGCGGAATTGCAGAAGAAGCTCGATCATCTTGCCGCTCATCTACATAGCCGGGGCTGGAAAGGCACGATCATCAACCTGCTCGATCCTCGGCGCCAGGCCGATGTTTGGGAGGTGCGCAAGGCCGGGCTCAACATTCTCATGAGCCGGCGCGGGGATTTCAAGGCGGTGCCGGGCATCGAAGATGTAAGCGTGCCCCAGGAGCAGCTGGCCGAATATCTGGGCAAGGTACTCGACTTCTGCGCGGCCGAGGGCGACGTGCCGGGCGTGGCGGTCTATGCCCACGCCTCGGCCGGCTGTCTGCACGTGCGCCCGCTCATCAACGTGAAGACGGTACGCGGCGTCGAGCTGCTCCAGGCCGTGAGTGACTACGCCTGCGGTCTGGCCGTGGACTATGGCGGCGCGATGAGCGGCGAACATGGTGACGGCCTGGCGCGTAGCGAACTTAATCCGCGCATCTTTGGGCCTCAGCTTTATGCTGCACTCACCGAAGTAAAAGCAGCGTTCGACCCCGAAAACCGCATGAATCCGGGCAAGATTGTGGACGCGCCATCGCGAGCGGCCAATCTGCGCTTTGGGCCCGACTATCAAACCATTTCCCTGCCGACGGTCTTTGACTGGGGCGCGGACGGCGGCTATGCACCCGCGATCGAGATGTGCAATGGCGCCGGCGTCTGTCGCAAGGTGGGCAGCGGCACCATGTGCCCTAGCTTCATTGCGACGCGCGATGAGCGCGACTCCACCCGCGGCCGCGCCAACGCGCTGCGCAATGCCCTCGCCGGACGCATTCCCCACAATGAACTCTTCACGCCTGAGATGAAGGATGTCATGGGGCTCTGCCTTGGCTGCAAGGCGTGCAAGAGCGAGTGCCCCTCGGCCGTAGACATGGCCAAGATCAAGGCCGAGTACATGGTCCACTATCACCAGGCCAATGGTACGCCGCTCTTCAATCGCCTCATGGGGCTGTTGCCGGAGATCAACCAGCAGCTCTATCGTACGGGACGCCCCTTTATCCCGGCCGTGAATGCCTTCATGCGCTCGCCCGTGATGAAGCAGATACAGGCGCGCATCGGCGTCCATCCAGACCGCACGCTGCCCGCCTACGCGCCGGAGACGCTAGCGGCCTGGTTCGCCAAAGAGCAGCGCAAGGCCCCCGCAAGCACGGCCGGCTCACTCCAGGCGGGACTGCCGCCCATGCGCTTGGCCGATGGCGCGGGCCAGCCGGTGATTCTCTTTCATGACACGTGGGTGAACTTCAATGAGACCGCAGTGGGCAAGGCCGCTGTACGCGTGCTACAGGCGGCCGGCTACGACGTCTATCTCGCCCAGGGGCGCAAGTGCTGCGGCCGGCCGCTGATTACCGGCGGCCAGGCCGATAAGGCCAAGCCATGGATCGACCACAACGTGGCGCTGCTGGCGCCCTATGCCTTGCAGGGCGTGCCCATTGTCGGCATCGAACCGAGCTGCATTCTCACCCTGCGCGATGAGTATCTCAACCTAGCCTCCGATCTGCGACGGGCCAAAGTGCTGGCCGCCCAGGCCTTTACGTTCGAGGAATTTGTCGCACGTGAGTTGGAGGCCGGACGCTTTACGCCATCGTGGCGAGACGATGCGGGGCCGGCGCTGCTACACGGTCACTGCCATCACAAAGCCATGGTCGGCAATGAGATTACCGTCACGACGTTGCGCGCAGCCGGCTACGACGTGACGGTGATTCCATCGGGTTGCTGCGGCATGGCGGGCGACTTCGGCTATGAAACCGATCACTACGAGATTAGCCGCAAAGTGGGCGAGGACCGGCTGTTGCCGGCCGTGCGTGCGGCCGGCCCGGATGTCACCATCGTTGCCTCGGGCACCAGCTGCCGTCACCAGATTCACGACTTCGGCGACCGGGAGGCGGTCCATTTGGCCCAGGCGTTGGATGCTGCGATTCGCTAGGCCAGACCTGACGGAATCCAGGCCAAACCTGGTGGAACGTGGATAGTCCGAGGGCGAGCAGGTTCTGATATACCTATCCGCTTGATCAGCCAGATCAGCGTTCCATTTGATCGATACCTGAATTGGGACCCCATCTGCATGATCGGCGTACCATGAAGAGGTTGGTGAGCCATGACGCTTCAATTTCGCCCTGACGATACCTTTACGATTGCGCTTTTCACCGACATCCACTGGCGTGGCGGCAGCGAGGACGACAGCCGCTCGGCCCAGATGATGGGCGCTGTGCTGGATGCGGAACAGCCCGACCTGGTTGTGCTGAATGGCGATACGATCGACGGGTCCTATTGCGACGATCCTGCCGGCGCATTGCAGAATGCGGTCGCACCAGTCGTCGCGCGCGACCTGGCATGGGCCGCAGTCTTCGGCAACCACGATGACGAAGGTGCCCTGGATCGGGCTGCGCTCATGGCCGTCATGCAAGGGTTGCCGGGTTGCATGGCGGAGCCAGGTCCCGTGAAACTGTCGGGCGTGGGCAATTACGTGTTGACCGTGGCCGGCGAAGACGATCAGCCGCACGCGCGGCTCTACTTCCTCGACTCTCACGCCTATGCCGCGCACGGACATCGGTGGCTACGGCTGGCTTGAGCGCGATCAAATCGCCTGGTACTTGCAGACGGCCCAGTCCGCCCGCCGGGCGCATGGCATGGTTCTGCCTGCGTTGGCCTTTTTTCATATCCCGCTTTCCGAATATAACGAAGTCTGGGATCTCCACACCTGCTATGGCCGTAAAGGCGAGGCCGTTTGCTGTCCGCTGGTCAACACGGGCATGTTTGCGGCCATGCACGAGGCGGCCGAAGTCATGGGCATCTTCGCTGGCCATGATCACCTCAACGACTTCATCGGTCAGCTCTACGGCATGCGCCTTGCCTTCGGGCGTGTGAGCGGCTACAGCGGCTATGGCGACCACGCCTTTGCCCGCGGCGCCCGGTTGATTCGCTTACGACAAGGCATCTATGACTTTGAGACGTGGCTCCATCTGGATGGCGGAGAAATCGTCACTGCCCAACCCGAACACCTGCCCGAAGTCGACCGCCCAACCTGTATCTTGTAGAGGTCCCCTTGCTTCCATACTAATATGACGTGGAGTCCGCCCAATGTTTCGCTTTTTGCTGGATGATGAGAGTGACCTGCGCCTGCTGCAGCCCTATCATGCCGAGGCGCTCTTTACGCTGACGGACGTCAATCGCGCACATTTACGAACATGGCTGCCCTGGCTGGATCATGTAAAGAGTGTGGCCGACTCAGAAGAATTCATCAAGGGCGTCATGCGCCAATTCGGCGAGAACAACGGCTTCCAGACCGGCATCTGGTATCAGGATCAACTGGCCGGCGTCATCGGTTATCATGCCATTGATTGGACGAATCGCTCCACGGCGCTGGGCTACTGGCTGGGCGAATCTTTCCAGGGTCACGGCTTGATGACCCGCGCAGCCCGTGCGCTGACGACCTATGCCCTGGTCGACTTGTCCCTCAACCGCATCGATATTCGTTGTGCATTGGGCAATCGGCGTAGCTGCGCCGTGGCGGCGCGGCTGGGATACACCCACGAAGGCGTCGTACGCCAGGCAGAATGGCTCTACGACCACTTCGTCGACCACAACGTTTATGCCATGTTGGCGCAGGATTGGGCAGCGTGAACTCAGACGGCTGACCATTGCCAAGAGCCCAAATTGTGTCTGGCGCAGCACCCTTACTCGGCCAGGAAAATGTCAGCAAAGCGATTTGGAGAAGATAGGCCCGCTGCGTACAATCCTCTTTACCGCTTGCTCCCTACTGCACAAAGAAGGATGGGCAAGCGGCATTTTGACCAAGCATCTCGACTCGGTTTTAGCAGCGGTTGACAGCTTCCAAACAATCGGTGTAGATCCGGCTGCGGCTTCGACCCTTCGACAAGCTCAGGGCGACGCAAGCTCAGCCTGCGCCTACCCAGGTGGCTCGCAAATAGCCGTTGAATCTCTGTGTCACACTTTTATTGTTCCTTGACAAACGGTCGGATCGATCCTCCCAGATCATCCCCTTTTTGAGCAAATTTCATGTCTCCTTCCAATTACAGTCGTGGCCCCCAACTGCGCCCGCTTGATGTGCGCCCACATCAGCAAGATGGACAGCTCTATTTTGCCCTGCGTGATCCATTGCAGCTTGCCGAACACACGCTGCTTGTCCCCCAGGCGCTGGCCGCAGTATTGGCCTTTTGCGATGGGGAGCATGATGCTGTCGCGCTGGCCGCAGCGTTTGAACGGCACTATGGCGTACAGATTGACATGGCGACAGTCGAAGAATTGCTGTCAGCGCTTGACGAGAACTATCTGCTCGACAACGAGCGCGCGGCCGCGGCCATGTCGCGCGTACTGGATGCGTATCGGACTGCGCCGTCGCGCCCGCCGCTTATCGCCGGGCGTGGCTACCCGGACGATCCGGCCGAGCTCCACGCGTTTCTCAATGACTATTTGGAAGGCGTTGACAGCGTGCCCAAACCGGTAGAAGAATGGCCACGCTGGTCAGGCCTGCTAAGCCCCCATATCGATTACGGAAGGGGTGGTGCGGTCTATGCTGAGCTGTGGAAGCAAGCGTCCGAAGCTGCCAGGGCGGCTGACCTCGTCATTCTTCTTGGCACCGATCACTATGGCGATGACCCCATCACCTTGACGCGCCAGAGCTATGCCACGCCCTTTGGTATTCTGCCAACCGACCAGAAAATCGTTGATGAACTTGCCGCTCTATTGGGCGAAGAAGCTGCCTTTGCCGGCGAACTGCGCCACCGTGATGAGCATTCGCTGGAGCTGGTTGCCGTCTGGCTCCACCATATGCGCGGGGGCGAGCCGGTCGACGTGGTGCCGATTCTCACCGGTTCCTTCCATCGCTTCATGCGCAACGGTTCGGGGCCGGATGGTGACGGACAGCTTCACGCACTGCTCGATGCGCTGCACGAGCTGGCTGGAGATCGGCGCGTACTTGTTGTCGCGTCGGGTGATCTGGCCCACGTCGGTCCTGAATTTGGCGGCGCGCCGCTGACTAAGCGGTCGCGACAGGTGCTGCAGGAGGCAGACGAGGAACTGCTTGTGGCGTTGCGCGCAGGTGACGCCGAAGGCTTCTACCGGATAATCAAAAGTATCGACAACGTCAACAACGTCTGTGGTGTCTCCTCCATCTATCTGACGCTGCGGCTTTTGAAGAATGGCCACAAGCGCCCGGTGCAGGGCGAACAATTTGGCTATGCCGTTTGCCCCGCCGACCCCCATGATACGTCGGTCGTGACAGTTGCCGGCATGACTTTTCTGTAGATTGGCTGTATCAACACAAAAAGGGAGGGGCGACCACTATGGCGCCCCTCCCTTTTTGTGTTGATAGTCTGCTGTCCGTTGCACGTCGCCTCTGCGCCTGCCGGCAGCGCCGCGGTTTGAAGTTAGGCCAGGAGCAGGCTGAGGATCAGCATGCCGATCGCAACGCCGGCAAAGAATATCGTCAAGATGCCGACGATGGCCAAGAATTTGATGATCCCCGTCAGGGGACCGGTGCCGGTGGGTTGCACATCATGGGTGTTCATGGCAGTCCTCTCTTCGTGGCGGCTTTGGGTCGGTGACGTCACTGTCTTTGGTCTGAATGAACCGACCTCGAACAGTTTGCGAGAGCTTACCATAAAAAATATCACACAAATACACAATCGTCAATGGTGTGTTTGTGTTTTTCAAAATGAGAGAATTCTCATTTTTCACAAAATGTGGAAATCTAGAGGGTGATTTGGCGACCGACGCCCGCGGCAAGCGCATTGGCGTAAACACGCGCTGCAGTGACCGCATCTTGCATGGCCAAGCCCACGGACTTGAAGACCGTCACGTCGCTGGGATGGAGGCGGCCATCGACCCTGCCGGTGAGCAGGGCGCCCAGATCACCCACAACCCGGTCATAGCTCAGCGCGCCCTGGTCCACGGGAATCATGATATCGCCAGCTTCTGCCTGCGCCGCCACGTGATGGTCTACATAGACCCGGGCGTATTGGAGCAGGCGGCCGTCAAGCTCGCGCATGCTCCGCGTGTACGCACCCACGGCATTGATGTGGGCGCCTTCTTGTACCCAGGTCGCATTGAAGAGCGGTTCGGTAGCGTTAGTCGCCGTGCAGATGATGTCGGCTGATTCTATCGCAGTACGGGGATCACGGGAGGAATGGGCGCGTACACCCAACCGCCGCTCGAGCTGCAGGCCGAAATTCAGGTCCTTCTCGCCGGTACGCGTCACGATAAAGACCTGCTCAATCGGGCGCACCGCGCAGATAGCCTCGACCTGGGCAAAGGCCTGGGCCCCGGCCCCAAAGATCGTGGCGATGGAGACATCTTCGCGCGCCAATGCCCGCGTGGCCACACCGCTGACTGCACCCGTACGCATAGCCGTCAGATGTTCGGCATCCATCATGGCCAACAGGGAGCCCGTGCGCGCATCGTGGAGCAGCACCACGCCCTGAATCATGGGCAGCCCAAAGTTGGCTGGGTTGCCACCATAGACCGTGACGATCTTAATCGCCAAGCTATCGACATCCCCGCCCACGTAGGCCGGCATGGAGAGGTGTAGACCGTTGCGTTGTGCAATCTCTGTCGCCGCACGCTGGGGCATCTCGACGTTGCCCAGAGCCAGTTGGCGGAAACCGTCTTCGACTGCCGTGATGGCTTCGTCCATCGTCAAGACTGCTTCCACATCGCTTTGGGTGAGGACTAGCATGAATGCTCCTTACAAAGGCCATATCGACGGTCAATCGGCAATTGTCAATGGTTGCCAAGATGCGGTGGTTACGTGTCTTGCCACGTATCGGCGAAGGGCCAAACCTGATTCCAGGCGGCCATCCAGTCATCGGCCCGGCTGACAACCTTGAGCGGCTCGACCACCTCGACGCCGCCGCGGCCGCGGAACTGACCGGCCTTGTCGACCGTGTCAATTTCGATGGTGATGGTGGTCGGGCGCGCCGGCGTGTAGACCGGCGCCTGACCAAGGTGCTGCAGCGCTCGACGCGCGCCGTCCTCAATCATTTGACGCGCGCGGAGAGGCGCAATCTGGCGGGCCGAAAAGCGAGACAGCCCTTTCTTGACGGCGACATAGGTCGGCCCGTCGCCCAGAATTTCCTGGGCTTCACGGCACGCCGCCACATCGCCGGTCACGAGCGCAACCGGACAGTCAAAGTGACCGCAGAGCGCCGCGTTGATGCCGATTTCGCCGACCAGATCTTCGTTAAACCAGAGATTGCGCCATGTCACCGTCGAAATCGTGTGACACATGACGCCATCGGGCGTGCCGGCGCGGGCGTGCATGCCCACCAGCAGCACGGCGTCACAGCCCTGCTCCAGCAACTCTGTGTAACGTGACCATTTGTGGTGGGCTACCCATTCGCAGTCCGGATCCAACAACTCGGGGATGTAGGAATTGAAGCTCCAGCCGCCGCCTGCGCCATGACAGTCGACCGCCACGATCTCAGTGGCGCCGGCGGCCTTTGCGCCCCGCACGGCCGCGTTGATCTCCTCCGTGTAGAGCCGCCGCCCCTCCTCATACATGGGCGCGCCGCCATCTACCTGCTCCCACACGACGATACCGCTCACGCCTTCCATGTCCGACATGATGAGAACACGCATCAACTGATCCTTTCTGATTGACAATGGGCAATTGACCATAGTCAATTGATAATGTCACCCCGCGGTCCAGCCCAGGTCAATTGTCCAGTCCGCGCCGGTGACTGCGCCGGCTGCTTCTGAGCAGAGGAAGGCCACCAACTCACCCACTTCCTCTGGTTCCACGAGGCGTTTGATCGCGGCCGGCGTCAACATGACCTCTTCGACCACTTCCGCTTCGGAGATGCCCCGGGTGCGTGCCTGATCGGTAATCTGATTCTCTACCAGCGGCGTGCGCACGTACGCAGGCAGCACCGCATTGACCGTGATGCCGAACTCGCCTCCTTCACGGGCGGCCGTACGCGTCAGACCCAATAGTCCATGTTTGGCCGAAATATAGCCAACCTTGAAGGGCGAAGCCCGCACGCTATGCACCGAACCGACGTTGACAATGCGTCCCCACCCATTGGCTTTCATGCCTGGCCAGACGTATTTTGTCAGCAAAAAGGGCGCCGTCAGCATGACCGCGATCAGCTTGTCCCAGACGTCTTCGGGAAACTCGTCGATCGGGTCGATGTGCTGAAACCCGGCGTTGTTTACCAGAATGTCGATTTGTCCGTGTAAGTCAAATGTGGCGTCGACCAGAGCACGGCAGTCAGAGCGCCAGGCGAGGTCTGCCTGGACAAAGTGCCCGCCGATGGTCTGGGCGACTTCCTGGCCTGCCGCTTGATTGATGTCGGTGATGACGACTCGGGCGCCATGGTTGGCAAGACTCGTGGCTACAGCTTTGCCGATGCCGCTGGCGCCGCCAGTCACGAGGGCAACTTTGTCGGACATAGATTGACTCGTTGGTTCGCTCACGTTGGAATGCAGTCGGACGTTCAATGGCTATCGATTTTACTCTGCTGTCAAGGCTCGGGCAAACAACAATTCAACCGGCGTGAAATATTTAGGGAATCCGCCCGTTGCTGGCATAATTGTTAAATCATCTAACTTAGGCGATCTCATAGAAAGGCTACTTTCATGTCGGATGAATTGTTACTGGCGCCTATGCCGCGCCAGCTGCGTGTCGCTTCAGGCGAATTCGTGCTGCCGTCGGCAGCCTTTATCCAACTGCGTAGTTCGGAGCCGCAAGCCCTGCGTTTCGCTGCTGTACAACTCCAGACTGCGCTGTCGGACCATGCTGACGTGACCTGGTCCATTGTGGCTGGCAAAGCGACGCCCCACGCTGCCGTCGGCGTCGAGCTGAGCGTCGTACCCAACGTCACTGCGCATGCTGAGGGCTACAATCTGACGATCACGCCAGAGCGTATCATGATCGTGGGCAGCACGCCGGCTGGCATCTTCTATGGCGTTCAGACGCTGCGCCAGCTTCTGTTGCAGCATGGCGCCACGCTGCCGGTGCTACGCTGCACCGATTGGCCCGATTATCCCAACCGGGGTGTCATGCTCGACATCAGCCGCGACCGCGTGCCGACGCTTGAAGCGACGATGGCGCTGGTCGATCTGCTGGCGTCATTCAAGCTCAACCAATTCCAACTCTACACCGAGCACACTTTCGCCTACCAGCGCCATCCGATTGTATGGGCCGAGGCGTCGCCCTTCACAGGTGAGGAAATCCTGGCGCTGGACGCGTACTGCCAGGAACGCTTCATCGAATTGGTGCCCAACCAAAACACCTTTGGTCACATGCATCGCTGGTTGGACCATGATGAGTATCGGCACCTGGCCGAGGCGCCTGACGGCGCCGAGACGCCCTGGGGCTACTTCGACCACGCGTCCCTTCTCCCTTGCACCAGTCGTTCCCGAGAGCCTGGATCTGGTGCGCGACATGCTGGATGAATTGTTGCCCCATTTCAGCAGCGGTCAGGTCAACGTGGGGGGCGATGAGACCTATGATGTGGGACAGGGCAAGAGCAAGGCGCTCGCCGAGCAAATTGGTAAGGATCGGGTCTATCTGGACTTCCTGAAGAAGATACAGCGCGAGGTGACTGCGCGTGGCTACACCATGCAATTTTGGGGCGACATTATTATGGAACACCCCGATCTGACGCCGGACCTGCCCCGGGATGTGATCGCCATGGAGTGGGGGTACGAGGCCGATCATCCCTTTGCTGAGCATGCCGCCCGCTTTGCGGCTTCTGGCATTCCGTTCTACGTTGTTCCCGGCACGTCGGGTTGGAATTCCGTGGCTGGACGCACGGACAACATGATGGAAAATCTGCGCAACGCCGCGGAGCATGGTGGTCTGAACGGGGCGACCGGCTATTTGATCACCGAGTGGGGCGATCGTGGCCACTGGCAGCCCCTGCCGGTGACCTACGCCGGCATTCTCTACGGTGCCGCGCTCGCCTGGGATCGTGACAAAAACTGGGATCTTGACGTGCCGGATGCGCTGGATCAGTTCGTCTTTGGCGATGAGAGGGGCGTTATGGGGCGGGCCGTCTATGACCTGGGCAATGCCTATGCCCAGAGCAGCGTCAAGATTCACAACATGTCGGTGCTCTTCGCCATTCTCCAAGCGACGCCGAATGAGTTCAACGAAAAGCTCACTGAGTGGTGGCCCGCTGGCGACCCGGCAGCGGAGTTGATGCAAAGCTTGGCCTACGTCGAGACCCAGCGCGCGGCCCTGGTCCAGGCTGCGCCGACCTGCGGAGATGCTGAGCTCGTGCAGCGAGAATTCTTGTGGTGCGCCGACCTTCTGGGCCATGGCTGCCGGCGCGGGCTGTGGCTGTTGGAAAAAGCAGGGATTACGTCGGGTGACCTCGCTACCGGCGTGACTTCAGAAGCGTTAGCCGACGATCTGACCACCTTGCTGGCCGCGTACGAATCGATCTGGCATGCGCGCAGCCGGCCAGGCGGCTTTGTCGACAGCAGGGCGCGTCTCGCCCGCCTCGCCGCAGATTACGTGTAATACCGTACAGGCGATCATATGCCAATCAAAACAGGGACGTCATCCGTCAGGATGACGTCCCTGTTTTGATTTCTGCCTTCTGCTTCTTCCTGGCCCGATTGCATCCAGGAAGATCAACAGGTAGTCAGCCCTAGCCTTGCATCTTGTTCAGGGCTAGGGTGATGCGGCTGCGGCGACGCGATGCGTTGTTGGGATGAATGGCGCCTTTGCTGGCGGCCTTATCCAACGCGCGACCGGCCACGGCGACGGCCTCTGTAGCGGCATCAAGATTTCCGCTGGCAATGGCGGCACGGGCATTTTTGATGGCCGTACGCGCGCTGCTGCGCAGGATGCGGTTGCGATCTTGGCGCCCAACGCTCTGACGGGCTCGTTTTTCCGCGGATTTAATGTTTGCCATGCTTGGTTATTCTCCTACACTGCAAAATTATCTGGCCGCTCTGGTGCGCCATGTTGATAGCAATCAATCGATGAAATGGGGCACAGTTGAGAGGACAGGCCGTCATTCCACAAGCAAATAGTATAGCCGACTCTCACCATGCTGTCGAATTTCGGTGCTGGGATTCTCAATTTGAGTAGAATGGGCCGCGAAGCAATGCTGATCCGGCTGATATCGGCAGATCAATCCCGAAAATCGGTGACGATCCGCTGCATCCGGCTCTTTCCGCGCCCCACTGTCGATACATCGAAAATATTGAAAAGCCCCAGACCATTTCTGCTGACCCTATCCTGAGGCTTCTTCAGCTGGCTTGGGGCCCGCCGTCTTCTGCCCGCGGTTTGTTTCGGTGTAGATCACATCATCCATGCCCCTTTGAATAAAGGGGTAGAGAAACAAAACTGCGCCAAAGCCAAAGAGCGCGCCGGTTGCGCTGCGTAGCCACCAGCTGCTCTCGCGGAAGCCGAGCATCTGCGTGATCCCGTCGATGGCCATGGGCACCGTTAGCAGAGCGGCCGCTTTCCAGCTGATACGCACGTCGCGTCCGCGTAGTAGTGCGTAGATCAGACCGCTCAGAAAGATGCTGCCGTAGATCGCTACATCGCGCTGGCAGATCGCCACCTTGTAGCCGACTTCGCTGTTGCCGATGAAGCGGCGTTCCTGAAAGAGAGAGAGACCGGTCGGCATGCCGCCGGCCGCCAGCGACGCTGCGGACGGGGCAAACTCATGCGTATGGCTGTGGAGAAAATAGCTGTGGTCTGGCAACTGATGACAGAAAATCGAGTAAACGCTATAGATGAGCCGGGCCGGTGCGGTCAACCCCGCCGCCATGAGGATCGGAGCCAGAAATGGCAGAAAAAAATAGATGCCCCACATGGTATTGAAGATAGCGAGCCAGTGGCGCGCAAACCAAACGACCAGATTGCTGGCCCCTTGGTTGATGGCATCGGCTGAATCGGTTTGCGTCATGAGTTGTCGCCTTCGCGTGAACGCAACGGTATCACAAGGGTTATTGCCATTATTTCACTTTGGGCACGATGCGAGCCCACGCACCTACATTACGAGCAATTGCTTGATTGGTCGTGTGCCCCAGAAAGCACCGTGCGTAGCTGCAGGAAGTCGTGAGGCGGCATCAGCAGCGGTCCGTCCTCCACGTCCAAGACGGGAACGAGATAGCGAAAACGGGCAAAGCTGTCTGCGTCCTCTTCGATATCCCGTTCGATCAAAGTAAAGCCGATCTCCGGCTGGAGTGCCAGAAGATCGGCTTTCAGTTCATTACAAAGCGCACAATCCGGTTTGGAATACAGCGTTACGCGCATGCTCCGTCAAGCTTCTCCGACTTTTGTGCTAGCGACCACCGCTGACGGCCGCGCCGCTCAAGTAACCGACGTAGGCCGGGACGAGCGGCAGCACACACGGGCTAATGAAGCTGATGAGGCCGGCGATAAAGGCGAGTGGCGCCGCGCTGGCAAGATTGACGTTGAAGATATCGATGCTGCCCCCGAAGTCGCCTACGATGGTATCTTCGAGGCGGAAGACCAATTCATTAAGTCCGCTGAATTGGGTCGTGAGCATGGCCAGGCTGTCAGTCCAGAGCAGGGCGGCCACGCTGAGCAAGAAGACCCCGCTGATGAGGCCAATGACGTTTGAGTAGCGATTGAGTTTGCGCAGCAGCCCAGTCATCGAGCTGAAGGCCGCGCCTGTGATCAGAAAGGGAATGCCCAGACCGATGCTATAGATTGCCAGCAGCCCCGCTCCCTGCATGGCCGTGGCCGAGTCGCCGGCCAGAAAGAGAATGCTGGCCAAAATTGGGCCGATGCAGGGGACCCACCCCGCGCTAAAGCTAACGCCCAGCAATGCACTGCTGACGTACCCATAGCTGGGATTGACCTCATGCATGTCGGTCACGCGGCGCTCAGTGTACATGAGGCTGTTGAAGAAATTCAACACGCTGACCAGACCCGCCGCAGCAGGGTTTGACTCGACGTCAGTTGAGGCGTTGATTTTGTCAATAATCCAGCGAAAGACGCCCATCGTAGAGAGCGCGAAGATCACCAGCAGGACGGCGCCGAAGCGCTGAATGTAGGGCAAATACTGGTTGAGACTGCGGCCGAGCAGTCCCGCTGCGGAGCCAAGCAGCGTAAAAACAAAGGTGAAGCCAAGGACGAACGCCAGGGCATGAAGAAAGACGTGCAGACGCGTGGCCTGCTTCTTTTCCGCCACCTGCGCTTGGATGGCTGATGCCTTCGGACCATCTGCTGTCTGCCCCTGAGAAGTATCAGTTCCCGGCGGTTTGGGTCGCTCGATCATCTGCGCCATAAATGAATTTGCCTCCGTACCGTGCGGCCGCAGCCTGCGGCCCGTCTGGGCCATTGTAACACATGTGTTACTGTACGCGCCGGACCGTTTTCCTGCTGTAACCGCGCCTACGCCGGGGACTACTGCTCGGCTTCGACCGTTTCAGCGAGCGCTTCCAACTCTGCGGCGAGTTGGCTCTGGCGACGTCCAATATAGGCGACGTAGAGGCCAACGGCTAGCCAGACAATGGCAAATGCAGCAGCAAGAAAAGTCATCAGTAAAGATCCTCTCTCAGTTCGGCAATATGGTCTTCCTGGCGCAGCTGGCGCCAGCGCATGATCATGAGGGCGCTGAAGAGCAGACAGAAGGCAATGGCCGCCACCATCAACGTCTGCGACATGGTCGGGCCGACCGAGAAGCCGCCTTGTCCATCGGCGTTTTCGCCGTCAAAGACAACGGGATGAATCGAGCGGAACCAGCGTGCGCTGTAGTAGGTTAGCGGCACGCTAAGAAAAGCAAAGATCGCGTAAATCGAGCCAAACAGTGCCTGGGTGCGCCGGTTGTCAATGCCATTGCGGAAGAGAATATAGGCGACGTAGATCAGCACCGTAATGGTCGACGCGGTCAGGCGTGGATCCCACGTCCAGTAGGTGTTCCACGTTGGCTTGGCCCAGATCGCGCCGGTGGTGATGGTGCCAAGACCGATGACAATGCCGACTTCAACGCTGGCATGGGCAACGCGGTCCCAGTCTGAGATCGCGGGTGAAGAGGTAGACAACGCTGCCGACGACCGACATGAGGAAGGCGACCAGTGCGCCAATGTTGCAGCCCATATGGATGTAGAAGATGCGCTGGGCGAATTGCTCGTCACCCGCCAAATTGGCGGCTGGCTTCGCATAGACCAATGACACCCACATGAGGCCAGCCATGGCCAGCGCCGTTGCGATGTTCAAAATTAGTTGAGTCGTTTCCCAGCCTGAGCCTTGCGGCTTCGAACTCTGAATCGTCGTTGCGCTCATAGTGACTTCCTTTGTTCAATTCTCCTGCCAAATCAGGTCAAAGACCAAGAATGCGATCGTTACGAAGATGAAATCGTACGCGACCAAAATACCCACCCAATGTCGGAAATCGGCCCACTCCTTACCATCGATTACGGCGCCGGTAAGCGCGACACCCGCCATGAAAATGGGCACCATCAAGGGCAACAGCAGGATGGGCAGCATGGTCTCCCGTGCGCGTGAACTGGCCGTCATCGCGGCGAAGAGCGTGCCCACACTCACGTAGCCAATGGTACCCAGAGCCAGAGCGGCCAAAATCCAGAACCGTATGAGGTTGACGTCGAAGATCACCAGCATGATGGGCAACAGGATGAGTTCCATGGCGCACATGAAGAGCAGTCCCGATAGCAGCTTGCCAAAATAGATCGCGCTGCGATCCATAGGCGCCAGCAGCAGCGCGGGCAGGCTGCCCCGGTCGACCTCGGCCCCAAAGCTGCGGTTGAGGCCCAGAACGCCGGCAAAGAGCACCACGACCCAGAGTACGCCTGGCGCAACCATTTCGGCCTGGGGGACGCGTAGATCAAACGCCATGCCAAAGATGAGTACGGCCAGGATGCCAAATACCGTCATGGTGGCAAAGATTTCTTTGGCCCGCCATTCGCTCTGCAACTCTTTGTGCGTGATGGCGCGGACCTTCCGCAGATAGCTCGCCATGCCACCGCCAGTCGCCATGGCTGTCGGCGCATTGGGCATGCTGGCTTCTTCCGAAAGTGAGGTCATGCGGCCTGACTCGCTTCCCGGTAGCGTGCGCGCAATTCATCGCTGGAGAGGGCGGCTGTTGTGTTTGTGTAGGCGATCTCGCCATCCACCAGCACGGCGACACGGTCGGACCAATCGCGGGCACGACTGAGGTTGTGGGTGGTGAGGAGCACCGCTCGATTTGCCGCCCCAAGCCGGCGGATTAGGCCATGGAGCAGATCCGCGCTCTCCTGGTCCAATCCCGTGTCAGGTTCATCCAACAGGAGGACCGGCGGGTCATGGAGGATCGCGCGGGCGATGGCCAGCCGTTGGGTCATGCCCCGGCTGTAGGTCCGTACCAGATCCCGTCGCCGCGGCCACAGATCTACGGCACGGAGCACCCACTCAATCCGGTCGGCCGGCGCGGCCATGTCGTAGAGGCGGGCGAAAAAATCAAGATTTTCTTGTGCACTGAGGTTATCGTAGAGCAGCGGTGCATGGCCAACGAGACCGATATAGCGGCGTAGTTCATGTCCGCCGGCGTCAAAGGTGGCACCGCCCAGCCTCACTTCACCCCGGTCGGGCCGGGTCAAGCCGCTGATGATGCGCATGAGCGTGGTCTTGCCTGCCCCATTCGCACCGAGCAGGGCGACGACTTCACCGCTCTTCACGGTCAGGTTAACGCCGCGGAGAATCGGTTTGCGGTCGTAGCGCTTGGTTGCACCGCGCACCTCGATCAGACTGGCTTCAGCCATGCGCTACTTGCCTGCCTCCTGCAGCCGCGTCAACTCTAACGTCGTTTCTACCAGTTCACGCTTCAATTGAGCACGTTGTGCAACCCAGGTTGCGTCATCGATCTCACCCCGAGCATGGCTGTCATCCAACGCAGCGATCTCTTTGACGAGCGTGTCGCGTTCCCGGGTGAGGACAGTAGCGGCATCTTCGGCCTTGCTCACCTGCACGACAAAAACCGCTCCCAGCGCCAGCAGCGCCAAGGCCCCGAAAGTCCACGGCACCCACGGCTCCAGCGGCGGCACGGTGACCGCAGGCATGTTGGAGCCGCCGAGCGTGGCATCATCGGTCCCTGTGAGCAAGCGCGGATCTATGCTGCCGGCCGGAAGTAGCCCGGCAAAGTTGGCGGTTACGACACTGTCTGCGGCCAAATCGGTGCCATTCCACAGTTCGAACTCCATCCCCTCCAGCGTGTCGTTGCTCGTATAGGTCAGCCCTTCCGCCTCGACGACAAGATCGGGCAGCTCCGCGACCAAAAGGTTGAGCCGCTCGACCGCGTAGGGCCAGCGCAGGGCGAGCGTGGCGTCTGCATTGTCGTAAGGCAGGTCATAGGAAATAAAGATCTGGCGTACCTCATCGCCGGGCGGCAGGGGCGCCGTGTCATAGATCACGTCACCGACGCGCAGAAAGCGTCTACCAAGTTCGCCATCTGGGAACTCAATATTCTCTACATTAGCCGGGACCGGCACGGCAACCGTTACCGGTCGCTCAACACCGTCAATCACGGTGCCGGCGAAGGCCTGTTCGCCGCGGTTGCCATAGATAATGATCTGGCCGGCGCGTAGCGCACCCGGCTCATGGTCCACAATCCAGTTACTGCGGTTGATTACAATATTGCTGTCATCATCGCTGGGCTCAAACACCTCGACTTCTACCGTTTCGACCGGTGCGTCGGGGCTGAGGCGAAGAAAGTCGCTGGTGTAGCCGATGTCAGCGTAATCTGTCTCGACAACGTATGCGATTTCCGGATCGCTCGATAGGTCATCAAATTGGAAGGAACCGTCAGCCTCGCTCGTTGTGGTCGCGCTCATGATCTGGGTAAAGTCGAGGAAACCAAAGAGCGTGACCGACAGATTGGCCGGCGTTCCCCCGTCTGGCGTGCCCTGGACTACATAGCCCTGGATGACGCCCGGGCCGGCGGCGTAAGGCAGTTCCCATGGCGGCGTGTAGGTGAATGTACGGATGTAGTCCAGCGTATTGCGACGTTCTTCGCTGCTCCAATCAGCACCTAGCTCGGCATGGGCGCTGTTCCAGCCCTGAGAGAGATCTGCGTCGCTGACGCGCATCATCGTGGCCTGATCGCTCAAGTCGCCCAACGTCCCGTCGGCATCAGGACCGTCACCGCGCCCGTCCTCCCCGTGGCAAGCCGCACATTCGGCTGCATAGCGTGTGGCGCCGTCGCTCACGGCCTGTTCGGTCGTATGCAGGCTTCGGGCATACGCAACGACCAGCCAGATTTCATCGTCGGTCAGTTGATTCCGCCAGGGCGGCATGAGGTTGGCCATACGTCCGAACTTGGTTGTGTGGAAGTACTCAGCCGAAGAGACGGCCCACGTGGTGGCCGGATCCGCGAAAGCGGGTGGCGGTACCGGCAGGTCGGCGACGGTCGGACCGTCGCTGTTGCCGGTTGCACCGTGACATGGTGCGCAATTTTCAGCGTAGCTTGTCGCGGCGCGGAAAGCTGCCGGCGGTTCAGCTGGCACAGGAACGGCATCTGGGTCAAAGGGCGGTGGGGTCGGTTGAGCTTGTGCATCACCTGCAACAAGGAGTAGCAGGCCAACAAAGAGAGCAAATATCGGCAGCCATCGGCGCTGAAAGGCCTTGGGCATGGGACTGGTCTTTCTATGTGGATGAAAAACCGGCAGCCCGAACGGGCCGCCGGTCTTGAACAATGATCATAGTAACGTGAGTTAGCGCGTCGACTCAACGTAGACTTCTTCCGGGTCTTCTTCGTAGCGGCTCGGGCACTTGAGCAAAAGACTATCTGCCTGAAAGCTACCGTCCGCCAACAGTTGACCCTCGACGATTGCCGAGGCCGCGCGCTGGAAATTATCCGGTCGCGGGCCGTAAAAGACAATGGGCAATTGGTCGCCGTTTTCGTCGGCGATTTCAAAGCGCAGCGTGATCTCCTGTGCGTTCCAGTCTTCGGTGCCTTCTACCACACTGCCGTTTACCCGCACGCGCTCGCCAATCATCTGGGCCTGTTGGCTGGTCAATTCGCCTACCGTAAGGTAGTAGGCGCCGGTCGTTGTCGTGGCCTGGACCATTTGAAAGCCCAAGAAGACAATGAAGGCAATGAGCAACAATCCACCACCGATGAAGCGCGGATTGAGCGTGGATTTCCGTTCCTCACTCAGTTCTGCCGGAATTGCATTGGGTGTGTTGAGTTGTTGAGCCATATTGGGTACTGTACCTGTCGGTTCCTTTGCGCCGATCAACGCCATCCTTACTACAGCAGTTGGCCTGTCGTATTCGCTGACAAAGCGTCGCGCTCAGTCGTCGCTTTCGCCATCTGCTTCGTCTTCAACAGCGTCGAAGTCTACATCATCCCAAACGACGTCCGTTGCCAGAATATCACGGGCCTTTTCTGCCAGAGGAGCTGGAACGAGCACGTCGGTAGCAGCCAGATTACCGGTTGTCAGGCCATAGATCTGGCCGACAGCTTCACCTCTTATGATAGCCGGTATTCCCTCATTCTCCAAACGACCCTTGACAATCTGCGCCTCCATCAAGTTGGCCGCTTCCCATACGACTTCGGGTTCCTGCTCTTGACCGCCGCCAGTGGTTGACATGGTCTCCTCGTCGGTTCCTCTCTCCCGCTTCTGGGAAGGCTTGAACGATTTGCCGAATAGATCTCCAAAACTGCCTGTGTTGCTACTCATTGTTCTGCTCGTGCTGAAATTTAACAGAAACGATGTGATAAAGGCGAAGCATTGAGTTGGGCCACTGCCGAATGGTTAGACTTTATCCGGCGCCAAGGGCAGGAAGGCTCCATCCTGGCCTCGCGTCATTTGATACGCTGCGCGTACGGCATCCAGGTTGAGTGGGCCATAAATATGTGGGAATAGATGCCCGTCAGCCGGTTCCCAGTTCACTGGAGCGACAACGGCTTGCTCATCTATCGCCAGCACAATCAAATTATCCGGTACATCGCGGTAGAAACGGTTCGCTACCTCGTGTACCAGCGTCAACTCGCCGGTACAGTGAATGAAACCCTCTTGCGCCAACGAATCGGTGCGATATTCTACTTCTTTAGCCTGGACTGCCCACGCCTGGGCTGGCAACATATGGTAAATTAGCCCCATTGTGCAGCCTCGCCCACAAACGGGTTGGACTTGCGCTCAATACCGATACGCGTGGCCGGCCCGTGGCCTGGATAGACGGTGTATTCGTCATCCAGCGTGAAGAGTTGTTCACGGATGCTGCGCATGAGGGTGGGACCATCGGACCCAGGTAGATCGTAGCGGCCGATGCTGCCCATAAAGAGCGTGTCGCCGCCAAAGACCTGTTTGCCAGCATGATGGATGAAGACCACATGGCCGGGTGCATGTCCGGGAGTAAAGCGCACCTCCAGTTCTTCCTCGCCGACGGCAATGATCTGTTCGTGAGTAAGGAATGCGTCTGGTTCATCAATAGGATCGACCTCAGAGTCAAGCATCATGCGCGCAACGACCGGCACCGCGTGAAGCGTTGGCAGGTCAGCCTCATGCAGGTAGAAGGGCGCGCCAGTCACCGTCTTGATCTGGTTCACCGCCATCACGTGATCAAGGTGAGCGTGCGTGTTGATAATCTTGCCAATTTCAACGCCCGCTTGCTCGGCGAGTCTGAGAATGGCCGCAGCATTGTCCCCTGGGTCAATCACGACCGCCTGGTGCGTCTCCTGACAGCCAAAAATATAGCAGTTCTCCTGATAAAGTCCGACTGTAATGCCCTTAATGATCATTCGTATTTCCCTCTGATTGACTGGTAGACTTATGCTACTGTATGCCCCTTCACCTGTCAAACAGAGGCAATTGCATGGTTTTGTACTATTCTTCACAAGATACAAAGACGCAATTGACTTGTGCTGTGTTTCACAATACAATAGGTGTAGTTGAAGGAGCTTATCAGTTTGGAGGACTGTCCATGCACGGTTGGCGGCGGCTTGTACGCTGCTCATTTCTTTGGTTTCTTTTTCTTCTCTGCCGACCACGGCCCTCGCCCAGGACGGCCAGATCTGACCCCGACTCGGCTTGTATACTCTGTCATCTCGATAACGACGCAGTATTGACCCTGCCGTCGGGTGAGTTAATTCACGCAGATGTTGATTTCTCAGCGCTAGAGCAGTCGGTTCATGGCATGCACGCCACTGAGAATGTGCAGTGTACCGACTGTCATCGCAACGGGGAGCGCTATCAGTACCCTCATGCCCCGAATCCGGCCCAAGACTTAGCGAATTTACCGGTGAAATCGCCGAGTACCTGCGTACCGTGTCACGCCGACTCTGCCCTGCACAATCCCGGCCACGAAGGCGTAACCGACAATCCCAACGTGCCAACGTGCGTCGATTGTCATGGCGGTCACGATACCCAGCCGGCGAACACAATGGCGGCCGCGCCGGTTGCCACATGCCAGACGCTGTCACGGCGATTTTGATGACACCGAGCAGCAGGCGCTCCACGCAGAAGTGGTAGCGAATTTTGAGCCTGGGCAAGACTGTCAGACCTGTCACAACAACGAGCCGCTTCATCCGCCTGATCGTGAGTGCAAGACGTGCCACACGCTGGTGAAGAGCGAGATTGCCGCTTGCTTCGGGTGAGACGCTGGATGCCAATGTCGATCTGGTGACATTAGCCAGTTCGGTGCACGGCGATTTTTTGACCGAGGAGCATGGTTATTCGCCCCTGCTTTGTACCGACTGTCACAAGAATGACGCCTTTACTACCTTTCCTCATGATGTGGACCTGCCCGATGATCAGCGTTACTTAACCATCGCCGCCAGTGCGATTTGTGAGGATTGTCACACCGATATTGCGGACCATCAGGCGGACAGCGTTCATGCGACTGCACTCGCAGAAGGGAACCTGGAAGCCGCCACGTGCATCGACTGCCACGGCGCCCACGATGTACAGCAGCCCGACGAGCCCCGGGAGCGGGTCGAACAGACCTGCGGTTCCTGCCATTCAACGATTCAGGGACAATACGAACACAGCGTACATGGGGCCGTTCTATTGGGCGAGGAGAACCCTGACGTTCCAGTCTGTACCGACTGTCACGGCGTGCACGACATCAACGATCCATTGACAGTTGCTTTCCGTTTGGACTCGCCCCAGATGTGCGGCGAGTGCCACGCCAATGAAGAGATGATGGCCAAGTACGATATTTCGACCGATGTCTTCGAAACCTACGTTGCTGACTTCCATGGCCAAACTGTCGAGCTCTTTAAGAAGACGTCGCCTGACCAGGAAACCAACAAGGCTGTCTGCTATGACTGTCATGGCGTGCACAACATTCTGCCTGCCTCGGATGAGCATTCTCAGGTGATTCGAGCGAATCTGCTCACCACTTGTCAACAGTGTCACCCTGATGCGACAGACAATTTCCCCGATACGTGGACGAGCCATTTCAAACCATCATGGCAAAACAACCGGCTTGTCTTTTTGGTTGACTGGTTCTATCAATTGTTGATTCCTGGCTTGATCGGCGGCTTCGTGCTCTTTATTGGCACAGACATTTTCCGTCGGTTTCGTGGCCCGCGTAAGGAGAACAAGTAATGGCTGAAGCCGTAACCAGCGAGGCCAACGCGGCCGCCGGCGAACTGAACCATGTCAAGGCGAGTCAGACGAAGTACCTGCGCTTCGATCGCTCGCAACGCATGGAACATGCAGTGCTGATTATCTCTTTCACGATTTTGGGCCTGACCGGCATTCCCCAAATGTATCCGGATTCCTGGCTCGGGAACTTGATGATTACCATAATGGGCGGTATTGAATCGACGCGCATCATCCATCGGGCGTCGGCCATTGTTCTGATTGTGCTGAGCATCTATCATGCAGGCAGCGTGGCCTACCGAATCCTGGTACGGCGCGTGGATTTCTCCATGTTGCCGGGCTGGAAGGATGTGCAGGACGGCTTTCAACAGCTTGGCTACAACGTCGGCGTGGCCAAGCAGCCGCCGTCTATGCCCCGCTACACCTTTGCCGAAAAAATGGAATACTGGGCCGTGATCTGGGGCACGGTGATCATGATTATCACCGGCTTCATGCTCTGGAATCCCATTGCGACGACCAGTTTCTTGCCCGGCCAATTTGTACCGGTCGCCAAGGCTGCCCACGGCGGTGAAGCTTTGTTGGCGATTCTGGCGATTGTGACCTGGCACCTCTATCACGTGCATATCAAGTCGTTCAACAAGAGCATGTTTACCGGTTATCTCGACCATGAAGCCATGGAAGAGGAGCATCCGTTGGAACTGGCACAGATCGAGAATGGCCCGCCTCGCGTGGATGTTCCGCCTGAAGTCATGCGGCGGCGCTTGCTCTTCTTTGTGCCCGTCGTCTCACTCATTACGCTGGTCATGTTGACAGGTCTCTACTGGTTCGTAACCTTTGAGGAGACCGCTATCACCACGGTGCCGCGCCAGGAGATCGAAGTCTTCGCCCCTGCAGAGGCGGAAAGCCAGCCGTAGGGAAACCCACGCCTGCTGGCAGCAAGCGTTCTTCCTCCTAATCCGCCGAGTAAGAGCATGCCTCCGTGCGAACGGGTCGTCAAGGCAACCACTTTGTTACGTCGTGCATCATCGTGGAAACGATCATTTGGCGGGTGAGTATCTGTACGCGCAACTCATATCAGTCCCCCGCCACTTCGCTCAGGAGCAGCGTATCCATTCGACCCGTTTGGTTCTCATACTTTGACAGTTTCAGTACGGGCAGGCTCAACCGGCGGCAAGCTCACAGCCTAGATCATCACGCCGTTTTTTCGTAGCAGGCGCGTTGACCTGGCAGGAAGCTCGGCAACAAAAAAGAGGTCGGGGGTTCCCTAAGAACCCCCGACCTCTTGTGCTTTCTACAAGGCGTGTGTCAAACTGCAACACACGTCAGGCTATGACTTCTACTCTGTCTCTGGACGCGTCATCGCTGAGACATCACCGCCGATATCCTCGAGGCTGTCGTAGAGCGTCTGGATAATGTACGGCGCGTTGTGGGTGTAAGCGCCTGGATCCTTGCTGCCGTACTGGTAGTTGTACGCAGCGCGGCAGCAGGCGCGGCGTCCACGAATTGAAGCGGTTGTCGCCGTTGACTTCGCCTTCATCGGCCTCACCGTTGCCATTTGTATCCACGAAGAAATACGGGTAGCTATGGGAATCATAGAGGATGCCCGTGCCGACCGTCTCTAGCGCATAGGCTTGGAGCGCGACATAGAGTTGTTCAAGCAGGTGGTCGATTTCAAAGGCAACACCTTCCTCGTCGTCACCATCACCGTCATAGTCGGTGAAGAAGTAGCGAATGTTCTCCAGATCTTCCTTGCTTTCTACTTCCTCATGACATTCGACACAACCTTCCCACTCTACCTGTAGATTGTGGGCGCTGTGACAGTCGGTGCAGCTATTGACGTTGGCATGGTCGAAGAGACCCGCGTATTCTTTCCCCTCATACTCGTACGCACCCTTTGCTTCAGTTCCGTAACGCGTGGCTCCGGCCGCAAAGTAGTGAACGTTGAGGAAGCGGAGTCCATCGGCAACATCGTCGTCAGCGGCCTCGCCGATAAGGGCGTTGACGCTGAGCGTCGACTCACGACCCTGGTGACAGGTCATGCAGATATTGTTGTCAGGATCTTCTGCCGAGACGGTCAGACCGCTTGGGAACGTGACATCTTCAACTTCGTAACGGGTGTACTCTTCGAGATCGTTGTGACACGTGCTGCACAGGAAGCCGTTGGACGGCGTCTGCGAGATCGTGACACCTTCGTTGATGAACATTGGCAAGCCGCCCGAGGTGTGACACTTCGCACAAGAACCAGGCACGACGCCCTCTTCGTCCCAATGCCGGAATGCTTCTTCAGAGCCGGCAAAGTGACCGGCGTCGATGCGATGGGCCTCGCTCAAATCCACCGGTTCGGCAATGGCTTCGTTTAGATCCATGATCGAGTCATGCATCAATTGAATGACATATTTGCCGCCGTGGGCATAAGAGCCGGGATCTTTCTTCGAGGTCTGATAGTTATAGGCCGCCTTCAGCAGGCGTGGCGTCCAGGCATTGTAGCCATCTACATCGCCATCGTCATATTCGCCGTCGCCATTCGCATCCACAAAGAAATACGGATAGCTGTCTGAGCTATAGACAATGGGTGTGCCGGATACCTCGTTAGCATAGGCCTGCATGGCCTGGGTGAGCATCCCCCGAAGTCCGTCGAGTTCATCGTAGATGCCTTCTTCGATATCGCCATCGCCATCATAGTCGACTGTAGAGCCGGCCATGCGTACGTTATGGAGATCTTCGACCGCAGTGACACCCTCATGGCAGGTTGCACATGCCTCGAGTTCCAATTCGAGCGTATGTGAGTTATGACATTCGATACAGGTGTCGTACGGTTCCACGTGAACGAAATTGCCGTCATAGGACATGCCTTCATACTCATACCCGCCCTTGGCCAGCGTACCATACTTGGTCGCCGCTGCTGCGTAGTAGTGAATATTCCGGAACCGCAGATCCTCGCTGACGGTGTCCTCATCTTCCAGTCCAACTTCTTCGATGAACTGGTTGACGCTAATTGTTGACTCGCGCCCTTGATGACATTCCATACAGCGTGCTTCATCGCCAAGCCCGGTGAGCTCTAGTCCGGACGGCATGACCACGCTGGTCTTGTGTAGATTGGTATCGTTGTGACAGGTGACGCATGTCACTGTGCTGCCAATCTCTGCTGGGTTATCGACCACACCGGCCTCGGTGCCATCTTCACCCAGAAAGTCCAGATGACCATACTCGCTGTGACATTTGGCACAATCTTGTGGTACCTCCGCCGGATCATCTTCATCCCAATGGGTGAAGGCCTCGGCTTCAGCGTCGGCATGACCTGAACCCATCCATTCCATGAGGAACGGCACTTCAACATCAACCGGTTCTGGATCCTGAGCCTGCGGCGCCGCAGATGCAACCTGAGCTGATACCACACATAGGAATGCTACCAAGACAACCGCAAGCCACATACTTCTCCGCATAATTTCCTCCTCCCGGGAGCAAGTTACGGATTGGAGCAGTTTGATCTGACTGCTTCAAAGGGTTGGCCAACGATTTCGTTAATCTGTTTTTTCGGGCGTCCTCCTTTTCTTTGTTCCTATCTATCTAGCATCGGAGAATATCGAAAAATCGAGCCCATAAATCACTGAGATTTCATCTGTTCCTGTCAATCCCTTGAAACGGGCCGATTGTATACCAAACAAGTAATCATGTGTGGGGCAATTGCGCTATTGGTGAATGAGGCTTTCTGGTCCATATCATAACAGAAGTGTTTGTGAAATACAACACGAGATTTTTTGCCGTGTCCGTTCCAAGAATGGTGAAGAAATCTCGAAGGCCAGACGATCCCTGGGGGAGGAGTAGGCATTCAAGCGGCGAGCAATGCTACAGAAGCAGGTTGGTCCTGCTGGGCGGCAAGGAAGGTGATCAAGTTGGTGACGTTGCGGACTGAACGCAACCGTTTGTAGGTGCGCATGGTGCGATAGCGCTCCTTGATCCAGTTGCCGATGGAGCGTTCGGCCACGTTGTTGGTGCCGTCAAGGCGGTCCTCATGGGTTTGATTCCAGCGTTGGTCAAAGGTGAACCGGTCCCAGTTTTCCGACCAGCGCAGGAGCGCCAAGCGCAGGCGATACCAACAAGTCGCTTTCTCCCCTTTCTTGGGTGGTGGTGCAGCCTGATAGCAGCGAAGCAGGCGCTGCAACTGCTGGTCACCGTCAGGCGGTCGCAACGCCATCAGCAGTTGTAGATACTCCAGATCAGTGAAAAACTCATCGATTGTGCGGGGCACACCTGGTGGCGACGGCTCTGGTGACGCCACCATCGCCTCGCCTAACTCGGCTACCAGTTTAGCTACATTTTGGTTGATATGCCGACGGCAGATGCCATGTTCGATGCCAAGTTCATCGGCCACACGTTTGTAGCTGTCCTGATCGTCACTCAACAACACTTCCACCTCAAAAAGCGCCGTCAATTTATCGAGAAATGGACGCAAACTATCGACTGATTCTGAGTCAACCAGGTCAATTTCGACGACATCGCCCGCCAATGCGTCTACTGCCACGGCAATCGTCACTTCCTTGCGATTGCATACCACGTAGGTGGCGTCTGTGCTCATCACCTTCACCTGGCGCGATCCTTGGTTTTGACGTAACCGCAACACCGCCTCACCCAGCGCTTGCACATCTCTATATATACTGCTCTTGCTCGCCTGATACCCAAGCGCTTCCAGCGCATCCGCCACTCCACCGTAACTGATCCCCAGTACGTAGAGCATCACCCCGATTCCCTTCAGTCGATCTGACCGCTGGGCATTGCTCACCCCCGTTGGATAGACCCGAAAGGTCCGCCTACAGCTCAGGCATCCGTACCGCCGCACACTCACCACCTCATGGTCCGGGTCGCTCACTCGCTTCTCGCACTCATGTTGATGACATCTGAAATAGCGCCCTCCACAACCCTCATAAGGGCAGCAACTCGGCTCTTCATACTCTTCCGGCACTACTTTGGGCAATCGCATTCGCAGTCGCATCATAACCTCCGCGCTTCGCTTCGACTATGATTCCATTTTACTCCTCCTTTACCACTTTTGGAACGGTCACTTTTTTGCCCCCAGGGCTTCTCAAAAGTAAGACCACCGGCAGACTGACCCGGTTCAAGCCGGTGGTCTTACTTTTGAAAAGCCCTGAATTGATCTGGTGCATTGGCTAACTTTTTATTGACCGAGCAGAAATCACGGTTTTTCGCTGGAAATCAGACTCGTTCAGAAGAACCTGACCAAGGTATAACTTGGCCTCATGGCAACTCTTCTAGCATGATAGATTCGTCGTTGACGGACAAGACTGCTTGTGTCGGTGTGCGATTCACAGGAAGCTGCACAGTGACGCGTATCAACTGATCCGGCTGCCATGCTGCGGTCGGCAGCGAGGCGCCAGCTAGAGGACTGATTAATTCTGCCTCGCCCAGGCGAAGGCCAAACGTCTGTGCCGGCGGCCAGTTTGCCGGGAGTGGATCGGGCGCCTGCCAGTAGAAGACAAACTCTGCCGTGTCGCCAGGCGCAAGGGATGTGGTCGGCGCGTGGGCAAAGCCAAGCTTGTACTGATCATAGCCGACCAGCGTCACGGGACCCAGTGGCTGATCTACACGATACATCATGTCAATCACATCGAGCGGGGGCGTAATGCTTTGCGGGATAACGGTAATCTCACCTAGCTCTACAGAGTCCCCTCGTCCAGTCGGCAGGCGCGTTCCGGATTCCGCATCGTAGACGGCCACGGTCAGCCGGTATGGCGCGGGCGGCGTACCGGGTGGGATGAAGAGTCCGTGGTTATCGATCACTTCCTGACCAACCTGCCAAGTTGTGGTTGGTGCAGAGCCGCCGGCCGGCTCGCTGTCATGTTGCGCCATCACCTGGCGTGCGCCGTCGAGCAGTTGCACGGAGACTTTGTAGCGCGCCGGCAGTGGGGCCAGCCCGCGCCACTGTAGCGCCACCAACGCGGCATCGCCGCTGGCCACGCTACTGTCGCCGGCTACGCACCAGCCTTCTAAGGCTAGTAGGTCGCCGAATTGTTGCGGCGGCTCCACGGGTGTGCAGCTCACTTCGTCGTCGGGGAGGATATAGGTGACAAAGCGCAGATTGCCCTGCCAACTCTCCAGGCCTTTGAAGGCGTTGGCATCCAGCCAGCTTTCGACGATGCGTTGCGGATCCGCTTCATCGGTGGCCCAGAAGAGGCTGAAGATTCTGCGTTTGTCTGTCGTGGCATCGGCTAGTGCGGCTTCAGTCGCGGCGCGATCGGCCGGGCGTTGCGCAGGCAGGGCCAGCACCGGTACGCCCGGGTCGTAATATGCCCAAACTTCTTGCTGGCCTGGTGCATCGAGTAGGACGAGATCCTTGGCGGGATCACCAAACGCAGCGACGTAGCGGGCGACGCCCGCGTAGTTGTCACGCGCCGTGGCCGACGTGTAGTAGCCCGGCAGGCTGGTCAGCGCAACGGCCAGGGCTACGAGCGCCACGAGCGCGCGCAGGGGCCACCGCGGGCGTACTAATTCGCTTGTGGCCGCGCTTAACAAGCACCACGGCGCCGATGCGACCAGGAGAAATTTGAGGAAGGCGTCGCTGAAGAGGCCCAAGCCGAACATCAGCCCAATCGGGGCTAGTAACCACAACACCAAGCCGGACAGAAAGCGCTGCCGCCGCCAGGCAACCGTGCCCAAAATAGGCAGGAGCGCGCCCAGCATCAGCCATGGCCAAAGTGGAGACGGCAGGCCGCGTAGTGGCCCGAAGAGGAACGTTTGCAGCGTCAACGCCGCGCCGTCCGCTAGGGCAATCGTCTCGCCGCCTTGAGGCCATGCTCGCACCGACGCCATCGCCGTAGGCAGCCAGGGCAGAAAGCCGGCTACGATCAGCGTGCAGAGGAGCGCAAAGCGGCCCAATTCATCCCACTGGCGCCGCCGGTCGGGACCGCTAGTCCATAGCCAATCGACCAGAAAGGCTGCGCCTGCCGCGATCAGGACGATCGGAAAGCTGTAGTGAGTCCACAAGCCCGCTGCGCCGAGCAGCACAAAAGCCACTGCCGGGCCCGTGATCCAGCGCAGTTTTCCTGCTGCGTCATGCGACGGCTGCCGTAGAAGAGCAAAAAGCGCCCAGAAAAGCCCGGCCGCCTCTAGCGCCAGCATTATGTACATGCGCGCTTCTTGACTGTAGTAGACCTGAAAGGGATTGAGCGCCGCGACCAAACCCGCCAGCAAGGCAGTCCAGCGGACGGGCTGTCCGCTATCAAAAAAGCAACCCAGCCGGAAAATGACCCAGACCAATGCCACGCCGGCCACCGCAGAAAAACTGCGCATAGCCATTGCGCTGAGGCCGAAAATGCTGGTCCAGAACTTCAGCGCCCAATAGTAGCCCGGTGGGTGAATATCGGCAGATGCATCACGCGCAATCTGGTCAAAGCTGCGTTGGATCAGGGCCCAGGTGTTGCCCTCATCGCTCCATAAACTGGAGCTATCCAGCGCGTAAAAGCGCAGTGCCGCGGCCAGAAGCAGTAGGGCCGTCAGCAGCAGCGGTTCCGGACGAATGCGAGCGCGCATGATCGAGCTCAACGGAGCCCCGCCGTATAATTGCGCATGCTTTCATAAACGGGCTGAGGCGTGAAGTCAGGCGCCAGGAGGCGAAAGTAGGCTTCGGGCTTGTCA
The DNA here is from genome assembly GCA_963749845.1 of uncultured Chloroflexia bacterium. Lineage (GTDB taxonomy): Bacteria > Chloroflexota > Anaerolineae > Caldilineales > Caldilineaceae > JAGRCP01. Next base: position 1,967,178 of record CAVVOJ010000001.1, read on the forward strand.
GCCTGCTCCCAGGCATCTGTGGCGCGTTTGAGATACCAGGTATTGGCCACCCCGATCCAGGGCCACTCTGTGCGAATGCGTTCATAGGCCCGGGGTAGGTAGGCAGCCTGCTGCGTCAGCGTCACCTGGCCAAAGCGTTTGTCGGCGATTTCATCGGGCACCGCATTCCAGTTCATCTCCGAGATCCAGATCGCCTTGTCGCCGTCCCCATTTTGCACCATGAGATCGCGTACAAATTGGTTACGCCCAAAGTTCATTACACGCGGATGCATGCGATGATCGCTGGGTCCGGACCAAAGACCGTACCCCTGCATGGCCATGACGTCGAAATAGGGCGCGGCGCCGGCGTCATACATACGCTGCAGAAAGAGCAGGTCGTTGAAGTTGCGACCCGCGTTGAGCGTGCCGTCGAGGTCGATGGTGGCGGCCAGGGCTCCGGCGATAATCACAGCATCGGGATCGACTGCGCGGATAGCCGTTGCACCGGCTTCGAGCAACGCCACATAGCCCTCCGGATCGATCGGCTGTTCGCCCCACTCAGGATAAATATTAGGCTCATTCCAGAGTTGATAATAGCGGATGCGACCCTGATACCGCTCGGCTACGGCACGGGCAAAGTCGGCGAAGTCGGCCACATCATCGGGCGGTGCATAGGTGCCGGTTTCGTCGCCGGCAGCTCGACTCCAGGCTGGCGGATTGCTCAAACGCACGATCAATTCCAGGTCGTGCTCTTCGGCCAGATCGACAATATGATCGTACTTATCCCACGCCGGGCGATACGGTTCGTGGCGGCGATCTTCAAAGTCCCCTTTGCCGTGAATCTCAATATCCTCCCAGGGGAACTCTTGACGCAGCCACTCGTAGCCCGCGTCTGCGGCCATCTCAACGGCCAACGCACGCTTGGCCGGGTCAACCTCCTGTTCGAGAAAGACGTTGACGCCGAAGGGAGAGAGATCGGCATGGGCAATAGGCGTGTCGGGATCCAGATGCAATCGTGGGCGCAACCAGTCGCTCATGAGGTCGCTCAAGCCCTTGACCTGAGCGGCGTAGGCTGCCTCGCCCGTGCTAGCCGCCATCCACTGCCGCGCCGGCGGCGTGCTTAACGCCAAAAAAGTCAGCCCGCCCAAGATGAGCAGGCTGACCCAGATGATCATGGTTTGCCGGAGGGCAAGTGAAGCCGCTTTTCCCATGCCTTGCTAGCCGTTTATTTGCGCACGAACGTGATGCCTGTGCATTGTTCACTTTCGTTGATGACGCGCGTCCATTTCGGAGATTGGGGCGTCAAATCATCAAACCCGCTGCTCTGTCCGCCTGGCGGTAGATCGGGTGGGCAGGGGACGACGTAGATTTCGATCGGCGTGCCTGGCGGCGCAGGCCCGCCAAAGGGGGAGAAACCCCAGTTGCCGTCGCCGACGCCATCACAGCCGGAGCATTTGGTCGTTCTCGGTTCAAAGAAATTGATATGGACGCACACCGCGTTGACTAGATTGTTGTTGATATCCCGCACAAAACCGCTGAAATAGGTCTGACCCTTGTTCGGGTCACAGTCGGCCGTGTCAAGCAGCAGGAAAGGGAAATTGTCACTGGGCGCCGGTGCTGGTTCTGGCGCCGCCGGTTCGGCGGGCGCGGGAGGCGGAACCGGCGTGGCCGTGGGCGGTACCGCTGTTGGCGGTGGAGCCGGGATATTCTGCGCAACGGTCACGCTCTCAACGTTGGTCGCGATGACTAGATCATTGAAGACCCAGCCGGCTTGCCCGTTATAGTCGATCTGCCACCAGGAGCCATCATCGTTGCGCCCGGTTACGGAGTAGCTTTCACCCTGGTTGGCGCCGCCGACGATTCCATAGTTGGTGCCGGGTCCGCCACGTACGTTCATGTTGCTGTTGATGACTACCTCAGATGCCGGAGGCGTCGTTGGTTCGGGCGTTGGCTCCTCGACAGGCGCCGCCTCCTCTGCGGATGGTTCCTCAGCCTGATCATCCGGCGCAGCTTCATCTGTGGAGCCTTCTACAGGCGCTGGCGCAACTTCGGGTTGAGTGCCTGGATCGGCCGTCACTGGTTCGCTGATCACCTGGCCTTCGGGTGTGGGCGTGAAAGTGGGCGCGGGTGTACGTGTCGGCACGGGGGGGGGCGCCGCCGGTCCGCAAGCTGCCAGCAGCAGCACAACCACCAGGCCCAATATGAGCGTTGTTGTTCGAGTTGTTGATCCAAGCATTGGTATAGATAGCCTCTTGCCGCTAGTCGGTCCGAAACAGGCAGGCGTCACACGCGCTGCAGCGGACAAAGTATGAGAAGATGATTGCACATTGTTCGCAGCGGTAATCCGACATCTCTGTCTTGACGGAATGCCGTGCATACCTTGTGGCCGGCATTTACGATTTCAGTTCAATCGTTTTCAATCTTAGCACACGAGAATTATGACGATCAAAACACGTGTGGAGTTCCTTGCGCTGCTACCGACGCCCTTGAAGCTTGTCATGCTGACTGCGGCTGCCGCGATAACCGGGAGCAATGATGCCTTCGAAGCGGCAACGTTCGGCATCAAACATGCGCGTGCGGAGCCATGGCTCGATCTGCTTGGGCTTGGCGCTGGTGGTGATAATGGTGGGCAGCATGGCATTGTAGCGATAGTTGAGGAGCTGGAAGAATTTTTCCTTGGCCCACGCTGACGCGCTTTCCGTGCCCAAATCATCGATAATCAAGAGTTCGGCCTGCTTGACCTCGTCAAAGCGCCGGTCATAGGAGGTCGTTGATTGCGGGCCGAAAGCGGCGCGCAAGTGGTCCAGAAAATCGGGGGCGACGACGAATGTAGCCTCGCCCCGCTGCTCCTCGACATACTGGTTCGCAATCGCTGCTGCCAGGTGAGTCTTGCCACAGCCGTAGGTGCCGGCAAGGACGAGCCAACCGGTGGGCTCTTGTGTAAAACGCTGACAAACTTTGAAGACTTCCTGCAGATTGGCGCGCTCTTCTCCCGAAAGATCACTGCGATTGGCGTTGAAGTTCTCGAACCGCTGCTCACGGTGGAGCGAGAGCGTGCTCAAGTCACCCCGGCTGGGGTTGAGACCGGCGCGGAAGTCGGGCGCCAGGATCGGAAAGAAGGTGACGATATTTACGTCCAACAGGCGGCTGCGCAGGCGCGGATCTAACTCCTCAAGACGCTGGTTGGTGGTGATCACCGTGGGCAACTGTGCGTTGTAGCGGTGATTGAGGAGTTGAAAGAGCTTCTCCTGCGCCCACGAACTACTGTTGTGGGCGCCAAAGTCATCCAATATCAAGAGCGGGGTGGAGCGCAGCTGCTCGAAGAGCTCGTCATAGCTCACGTCGCTGTTGGGGCCAAATGTCGCACGCAGATGGTCAAGCAGGTCGGGTACGACCATGAAGAGCGCGGGCTGGCCGGCCTCTGTGCGCGCCGTAGCAATCGCTGCGGCCAGGTGCGTCTTGCCGCAACCATAGGCGCCCGTCAGCAACAGCCAACCTTCAGGATGCTCGGCAAAGCCTCGGGCCGTTTCAAAGGCTCGACGCAGATTCTTAGCCCGGTCAGGCGGCAGGTGGGCCGGCTCCGGAATGAAGCTGTCGAAGGTCAGGTGCTGTACGGTTTCCCAACTGCCCATGCGCTGGAGGCGGGCCAGCCTGCGCGCCAGCCGCGCTTGTTCCTGGCACGCGCAGGGAACTGCCTTGCCGAAATCGGGATGGCCTAGCGGGACATCGAGGATGGTGAAGCCGGCTCCGTGGCAGCGGGGGCAAACTGGCTCGTTTGTAGTCGAGGGCATGGTACCTCTCCTGCCGCGCTGCGTTGCCCTAGCCGCGGATGATGCCGGAATACTCGTCCGGTCGATAGTCTCGCCGGCTCGCTTCAGAATCTCGTCCAGTGATTTCATGCTCTTCCGAATCCTTGCCCTCGGTCTCCCAGCGCTTCAGGATCGCTTGGATGTAGCGGAGGGCGCGCTTATTGCGGGCAATGGCGATTTGAAACGCCTCGTCAATCCAGTCTGGAGGATAGCTCTTTTCCAGATCACGCAACTGGTCGGCAATCAACGGCGTCATGAAACCGACGTTCTGTTCATACATCTTGAAGATATTAGGACGCTCTACTTTGAGCCGTGCTTCGTCGGGCAGTACGGCCTGGAGTTCACTCAACCGTCCCTGGCGAATTAGTGCAATGGTCTGGCGGCCCTTGGCCGTATTCATGAAATACCAGTCTTCGCTGATCGGCGCGCCATCATCGGGGCCGTCTGTCTCCACGTCCATGCGCAGGAGTGTGTTGCGGGCCACCGCCCGCTCCAGGGCATCATTCAGCGTCTGCAGGGGCGTGCGCAGGTCCGAATCCAGATTGAGGCTGGCCAGCAGCGTTTCATCGCTGCGCAGGTCATCGCCGCGCAGATAGCGCAATGCGCTCTCCTGCTCGTTGAGCAACCAGAAGCTGTGCACGGTCAACTTTAACTCGGCCAGATCATCGATGAGCGGCAGCAAATCCGAAAAGAAGAGATCTGGAATCACTACCGGTTTCATTTTTTTGTCTGGAAAGCCGATAAAGCCCGTTGGTTTCATCATCAGCTTGTCAGTACTCCAGTTCGGTCCGTTCAATTTCCAGATCGCGGAATTGGGTCAGTTCCTTGCGGAAATAGAGACTGATGGCTCCCGTGGAGCCATGGCGATGCTTGGCTACAATCACATCGGCGATGTTCTGACGATCCGTATCTTCGATGTAGTAATCCTCGCGATAGATGAAGAGCACTACGTCCGCGTCCTGCTCAATGCTGCCGCTTTCGCGTAAATCGGACAGCATGGGGCGCTTGTCGGCGCGACTCTCGACCGCCCGGCTGAGCTGGCTAAGCGCAATGACGGGCACGTTCAGCTCGCGCGCCAGCCCTTTCAGCGAGCGACTAATGTAGGAGATCTCCTGCTGGCGATTCTCGTTGCGCCCGCTCTGCCCGCTCATGAGTTGCATGTAGTCGATCATGATCATGTCGAGGCCGTGCTCAGCATAGAGACGCCGGGCCTTGGTGCGAATCTCCGTGACCGACGCTGCGGGCGTATCATCGATAAAGATATTGGTGTTGGCCAGCTGGTTAGCCGCCTCCAGCAGGATCGGCCATTCTTCGTCATAGATCTGGCCCATGCGCAGCCGGTGTGAATCAACGCCGGTCTCCATGGCAAGTAAGCGCTGAACGAGCTGTTCATTGCTCATTTCCAGACTAAAGACAGCCACGCGCGCGTCAAAGCGGGTCGCGGCATTCTGTGCCACGGAGACAGCGAAACTGGTCTTGCCCATACCCGGCCGACCTGCCAGAATGATCAAGTCGCTCTTTTGAAAGCCGCCGAGCATGCGGTCGATAAAGGTGAAGCCCGACGGCACGCCCATCAGCGTGTCCTGGTTACGCGCCAGGAAGTCGATCCGGTCGACCACATTGCCCATGATCGCACGGATCGGGGTCAGGTCGCGGTGGATGCGGCTCTCGGTCACACCAAAAATGATTTGCTCTGCCCGGTCGACCACCTCATCGACTTCGTTCTGCTCGTCGTAAGCCAGCTCGGCAATGGTTCCGGCGGCGGAGATGAGCCGGCGCAAAAGTGCGGTCTTCTCTACGATGCGCGCATAGTGGTCGACATGCATCGAGGTGGGCGTGCCATTGATCAGGTCAGTGATGTAGGCAGGCCCGCCTACGTCATCCAGCTGGCTGCGCTCTTCAAGAATGTTGACAAGCGTGATGTAATCGATGGGCTCGTTCTGTTCGTTGAGCGCCAACATGGCGTTGTAGAGCAACTGATGACGCTCGCGAAAAAAGTCATTCGCGCGCAGGAAGTTGGCGATCTTGATGATCGCGTCCGGGTCGATCAGCAGTGAGCCCAATACCGCGCGCTCGGCTTCCACATTGGCGGGGGTCGATTTGAGCGGCAGATCCTGATAATCATTCATGGTATGGCCAACTTCGGTCGGTGAAAGCAAAGGAACGGCTCACTTCAAGACTTAGCGGGAACACGTCAACTATCGCTAGCGAATCGGGAGAAAAGCGGGTATATCTTGCGGATAGACTGGGGATAAGGTCCCAAGGCGCAAAAACGGCGGTGCTGTGTCGATACACAGCCCGCCGTTATGAGTCTCTGCGTGCAGCGAAGAGCTGCTCAGTTGCCCAACAGGCTGTCCAAGTCCAATCCTTCTACAAAATCGGAGAAAGCACCGAGATCGGAATCCTTGTCACCCTCTCGCGGCTCAACGGGTTCGCCATCCTCGTCAGTCAGGCTCACTTCTTCTTCCGGCTGCATGCCTGCCTGCTCCATGACCTCGTCGGCCACAAAAACGGGAGCGCCAACTCGCACTGCCAAGGCAATGGCGTCGCTGGGGCGACTGTCAATCTCAACGGTATCGCCGTCCACATCGAGCACAATCCACGCGTAGTAGGTGTTCTTCTCGAGCCCACTGATCAGAATGTGGACCACTTCACCACCCAGCGTCTCCAAAACGGATTTTAGGAGATCGTGCGTAAGCGGGCGGGGCGCTTCCATCCCCTGCAGTTGCAGGGTAATGGCATCCGCCTCAAATGGACCAATCCAGATCGGCAGGAATCGTTCACTTTCTTGTTCCTTTAAGACAACAATGCGGTGCTGCGACATCAAGCTAACACGGATGCTGTCAATGGTAACTTCTATCATACTGATCTCCTGGCCGTCATTGCCGGAACGATGCCGGGACCATGCCGGCTGCAATCCTGCTTGCGTTGTGAAGGACAACTGCTCGAGGACGATACCTTTCGGTGATGCTTCGCGCAGATTATAGCACACCTGTGTTGGCGTGCAAAGTGATTTCTCTGACTTTTGCGACGCGGTTTTTTGAATCGGACAACGGCCCTAAATTGCCCGTCTTGCTCAGCGTGCTGAGACGTCAAATTGATTGCAGGCTACCTGTCACGAAATTTGTCTTGCCGCTTGAAACACGGTATGATGTGACGGTACTTCGGGGAGTAGCGCAGCTCGGTAGCGCGCTTCGTTCGGGACGAAGAGGTCGGAGGTTCAAATCCTCTCTCCCCGACTGAACAGACCAGCCACATGGCTGGTCTTTTTTTGTTTACCGCTCAAGCGTGCCCAGCGTTGTATAGTCCTGCTCGCTTGCAGGTTTGAGTAACTCCGCGCCGAATGGTCGCAAGCCCACCTCAACACGATAACGCCCGGATCCTGCCCATTCCGGCCAGCCGATCTCGTAGGCGTCTTCCACGATTGCACCGGCTGGCCAGCGGTCGCTACTCCAGCGACCCGCGCCGGGCGAGCGACTCCGCTCCCACACTAATGCCCCGTCTTCAGTGACAATTCGGAGCACGGCCCGATAGTCCGCCTGGGGCGCAACTTTGGCCTGCCAATAGAGAATGGGCGTCTCATCCAGCGTCCAGCCGATCAGCGTCAGGTCACCAAAGTTCACCGGCGTCTGGGCACGCACAGCTTGCACCGCATCGGGATCCGGCGGGGATGGGGGGGCAAAGGCCGGGCGTACGACCCCGAACAGCGCGTAGAGACCCAGGCCTGCCATGGCGCCAATCAGTACGACACTCGCGCTTCGCTGGAACCGAGGTGGAATCCACCAGAAGAGTCCGACTGTCCAGAGCACAATCAGCGCGGCCACGGCCGGGAAAAGGAGCCGGCCCTGATCGGTGCCCAAGGCAATCAACGAATAGCGGGCGATGCCGGCAATTACGCCGCCCGCTGCCAACGCCAACAGCAGCAGCGGCGTCAGGGCAAAGCGGCGTTTGGTCGGCCACAGATTACCCGCCAGGCCGATTGCGCTTGCAAGGGTCAGACTCAGAAGCGCAAAGTAGATTGGCTCTGGCATAGGAATATGGCCCGCGCCGCCGAATTTCCCCCAGAAGGAGCGGAACCAACCCTCTACTAGCCAGAGCGTATCACTTGCCGTCCAGGGGCTGCTGCGCAGGTCGATGGTTTGGCGTGTCAGATCCATGCCCAGCGGATCGCCATAGAGACGCCAGTTGCGCAGCAGCCATGGCCCCGCGAGCAGGAGCGCGCCGCCGAAGACGTAGAGCCCGCTTGGGAGCCAGCGCTGCCACGTCTGCCAGAGCGCCCCCCACCATGCCCGAAAGGTGGCCGGCATACTCGTAGCGGTGCACACGCCAATCACGATTGCCGCGCCCACAGCGGGCCAGATGCCCACCGTACTCGTCTTGCTCAGCAGTCCGGCGCCCAGCGCCAGCGGGGCCCACCAGACCAGCCGGACGTTCGCCTGTTTGCGCCAGAGCAGCAGGCCTGCCCAGAGCGTAAGCGTGCCAAAGAGCGCTGCGGCATTGTCGTTGGTGGCCGAGGCGCCGATGAAGGCGAATTCAGGCAGAAAAGCCAAGAGGCCTGCTGCCGTCAACGCCGCCAGATCGTGACCTGGAAACGCGGTCAGCGCCAGGCCGTAGGTTGCCGCCACCGTAAGGCTGCTCAGCAGGGCGGACCATAGGCGTGCCAGGTGAAAGGCGCGTGTGCCGTCATCTTGCCACGGCCAGGATTCGTTGGCCGTATGGATAAAGAAATTGGGCGACCAGCCGACGTGCGGCGCCAAGTCTACATCTGGATTAGCGCGCAAGAAGCGATGGTCGGGCGTCGCCAGACTCGCCACGAGCGCAGCGCTGGCGTGATAGAGGGGCGGGTGTTTGCTCTGCGTCACCCGGGGGCCGACGGGCAACGCTCGCTCCTCAACCAGGTAGACGACAAAGGCGAAGTGATCGGCCTCGTCCGGCGCTTCACCCAGCGGATTGATCACGGAGAAGCCCACCGTCAGCACGAAGTGGGCCAGCGTGAACAACCCGGCCAAGGCATGTTGGCGTGTCATGGTTGCCGGCATGCCCAATCAAAAATCGCGCCGGCACTCACCGGCGCGATTGGAGACTTATGTATGGATTGTATGGACTGAATGAGTTTCATGGTGGAGATTGCCGCGCTGGAGCATGCCTGATTTTGCACCACGGCGCTAGTCTCCCTCGACGAGAACCTCAGCCTCGACCTGGGCGTCGGCTTCTTCCCGTGCCCGCAAGTGTGGAAAGAGCAGCACCTCGCGAATTGTATCGGTGTTGGTGAAGAGCATGGTTAGGCGGTCGACGCCCATGCCGAAGCCACCAGCGGGCGGCATGCCATACGAGAGTGCTTCGATGTAGTCGAAGTCAATCGGATGAGCCTCATCGTCGCCATGCGCGGCTCGGTAACCCTCGTCCACGAAGCGCTGTAGCTGATCGATCGGGTCATTTAGTTCGCTAAAGGCATTGCAGACTTCCATGCCTGCCATAAAGCCTTCAAAACGCTCTACCTGGCGCGGATCTTCGTCGGACCCCTTGGCAAGGGGACTGACATCGCGCGGGTAGTCAACCAAGAAGGTCGGCTGGATCAGATGGGGTTCCACATGCTTGGCCATAAGACTGTCGACCAGCTTGCCCCAATTGCTATTGGGATCGGGGTCATGACCGATCTCGCGCATGGCCGCGGCCAAAGATTCGGCATCGAGATACGCTTCGTAATCGATGCCTGTGGCGTCAAGAATCGCCTGGCGCAGGGGGAGACGTGTCCACGGCGGCGTCAGGTCGATGACGTGCCCTTGCCATTCAATCTGGAGGCCGCCGGTAACCTGTTGGGCCACGTGGGCGATCATCTCCTCCGTTCGGCGCATGACGTCTTCGTAGTCGGCGTACGCTTCGTAAAACTCGAGTTGGGTAAACTCGGGATTGTGCTTGAAGCTAACGCCTTCGTTGCGAAAGTCACGTCCAATTTCATAAACGCCGTCAAAGCCGCCGACGAGCAGTCGCTTGAGGTAGAGCTCGAAGCTAATGCGCAGGTAGAGATCCTGGTGCAGCTGATTGTGGTGGGTGACGAAGGGCCGCGCCGCGGCGCCGCCGTAAATCGGCTGGAGCACCGGCGTTTCGACTTCCAGGAAGCCTTCACCGTCCAGGTAATCGCGCAACCCGTGAATGATGGCCGCACGCGTGCGAAAGATCTCCCGCACCTCAGGATTGGCCAGCAGATCGACATACCGCCGTCGATAACGCGTCTCCGAATCCTTGACGCCGTGCCATTTGTCGGGCATGGGCTTGAGCGCTTTAGACAAGAATTGAATGTCGTGGACGTCGATACTGGTCTCGCCAGTCTTGGTCGTCATCAGCGGGCCGGTCGCACCCACAAAATCGCCCAGATCAATCAGCTTCTTCCAGATCGTGTTGTACCAGCCATCGGCCAGGTTGTCACGCTTTACTACCAGCTGAATCTGACCTGTCCCATCTTCCAGATCAGCAAAGCTCATCTTGCCCATCACGCGGATGCGCTTGAGTCGCCCCGTCACGCTCACCGGGTCATCGCCTGCCTCGCCGCTCTCGTAGCGCGCTCGGGCTTCGGCAATAGTGTGCGTACGCGTGACCCGAGCCGGATAAGGCTCGATCCCCGCCGCGCGCAGCGCTTCCAAGTTGGATAGACGCGCCTGCTCCTGGTCTGTCAGACGTTTTGGGGTAAAGAGATCCTGTGCTGAATCAACCACGACAACATCCTTGCTTGCACTGGTACGATTTTGACTGTGACGATATGAGATCAAAACTCAGCCACTGACCGCCGAAGCTGCATTACCTGCGGTCTCTTACTCGATCTTGACGACCTCAAAGCTAATTTCACCGGCGGGCGAAGAAACGACCGCTTCCTGGCCGATCTTCTTGCCCAGGAGAGCCTGGCCCATGGGACTCTGATTCGAGACGCGACCATTGGTTGGGTCCGCCTCCATCGAGCCAACAATGGTGTAGGTCTCCTCGTAGTCGCTCCCGACCTCGCGAATCACGACCGTGCGACCGATATCGACATGATTGGCCGGACCGTTGTTTTCCTGAATGACCTCGGCATTCTTGAGCACATTCTCAAGCTCCCGAATACGCCCTTCTAGAAAGCCCTGGGCAGTTTTGGCCTCATCATAGCCCGCGTTTTCGCTGATGTCGCCTTCCGCTTTGGCTTCGGCGATCATTTGAGCAACTTCACGGCGTCGCGTGCCGGTAAGATACTCCAGTTCTTCTTTGACTTTCGTCAGTCCTTCTGGCGTCAGATAGACTTTGTTTTGTTCAGTACTCATGCGGATACACTCTCTCCAAAATGAAAAACATCCGTGCCTGTCCATTTAGGCCGGCTATGGTGATGGGCTCGATTGGCTTTGCGGGACTATGCATCAAAACGAATGAAACGAGCGCTTTGTTTCAGTACGCGGTAGACGGACACCTGGCGTTTGTCATACGCTGTATAAGAAGCTGGTAGGCAATCGGGTTTAACGCCAGAGCAACTGTCGTCTACAAAGTAATGGCCGACCTGCGACTCGTTGTCTGAGCAGGTCGGCTATGCGTGCGTATCTCAACAACTATAGCTCATTTGATCGCATTTTCAAAATTCCGCTCTTGTTGAAAGCATTATGATTCGGTATGATCGACGGTGAAACGGTCGTGGCGGTACGCCGCCAGTCCGGGCACACTGATTCGCCGCCGTCGCCCATGCCGCATCACCTTTCCAGTGAAGGTTACCTATGCATGCCGTACCGTTGTTTGATCGCTTTGCCCGCTTTTATGATCATGATTACCGTCACTATGACGATGACATCGAATTGATCGTCGCACTTGCCGCTGAATGGGGCGATCCCATCCTGGAGCTTGGCTGCGGCACAGGGCGTCTGCTCGTCCCTTTGGCCGCGGCCGATCACGAGCTGACGGGCGTCGACATCAGCCCGGCGCTGTTGGCGATCTCGCGCCGCAAATTGGATGCACTGGACCTTGGCGAGCGCGTTACGCTTGTCCAAACTGACATGCGTGATCTTGACTTGGACAAACGAAACTTTCGGTTTGCCTTCTGCACCAGCAACACGCTCATGCATCTCACCACGCAGCAAGAACAACTTGCTTGTCTGCGCAGCGTGCATGCACACATGGCAAAGGATGGCTTGCTGCTCATCGATCTCTTTAACCCGGACTTGACGCGTCTTTTTGCGGTCAATGGCGTTCAGGAACTGGCTGATCAGTGGGTGGATGAGGCGACCGGAGCCGACGTGCTCAAATGGAGCGTACGTACCTTCGACCTGGCGGAACAAATCCAGGAGACGCTCTTCATTTATGAGGAAACCTTTGCAGACGGGACGATAAAGCGCACGCTCTGCCCCTTTCCACTCCGCTTCCTCTGGCGTAGCGAGGCCGAGCTCATGCTCCAAATTGCCGGCTTTCAGGTTGAAGACGTGCTGGGCGACTTCGACGGCGAGCCCTATCACAGCGCCAGCGATCATCTGATCTTGCTGGCGAAGAAGAAATAATGGCATGCTGATTTCGCGGACGGGGCGGAAAAGTACGGGTTCTTCTCGTTTCTCAGCTGCAAGCATCCGTCCGATCTGCGTTCTGTCCTCAGCGCGCAGTCCACATAAACGGGGTAACCGATGAACGTGATTGATGCAAGCAAGATCGGTTGGGAGGCGCAGCGTTCACTGGTGCGCCTATTGCCACGGCTTGAAGACGAGTTTGCCGCTGCAGCAGGCACGGCGGAGTGGGTCGCTTTTGAGCGCCGGTTGACCACGCACTTCCCGCGCCTTTTCGCCCTGTTGGTGCAACTCTATGGCGAACGCTACGATTTTTTTTATGACCTGGAACGGATTCTGGCCTTGGCCGCCGCCTCCTGGCTGGAGCGGCCCGCAGCGTTGAAGGCGCTGGACGCCGCCCGTGAAGCCGAACCAACGTGGTATCAGTCAGAGCTGATGCTGGGCGCGGTCTGCTATGTCGACCTCTTTGCCGGCGACCTTGACGGCGTGCGTGACCAGGTTCCATACTTTCAGGAATTGGGCGTTACCTATCTCCACCTCATGCCGCTGTTTAGGGCGCCGCCCGGCGACAATGACGGCGGTTATGCCGTGAGCGACTACCGGGAAGTCAGCGCCGAGTTGGGGAGCATGGACGACTTGCAAGCACTGGCGGCAGAGCTGCGCACGGCTGGGATTAGCCTGGTCCTGGATTTCATCTTTAACCACACCGCAGACGATCATCGGTGGGCGCAGAGTGCCAAAGCGGGCGATCCTGAATATGTGGACTATTATTTTCTCTTTCCCGACCGCACAATGCCCGATCAGTATGACGCGACCTTACGTGAGATCTTTCCCGATCAGCATCCGGGCAGTTTCACCTACAAGCCGGAGATCGATCGCTGGGTATGGACGACTTTTAATTCGTTTCAGTGGGATCTCAACTACCGCAACCCTGCGGTCTTCCATGATATGGCTGCGGAAATGCTCTACCTTGCTAATGCCGGGACTGAGGTCCTGCGGCTGGATGCCCTGGCCTTTACGTGGAAGGAACTGGGCACCGACGGCGAAAATTTACCCGAGGCCCATCTGCTCGTCCAGGCCTTCAACGCGCTGCTGCGCATTGCCGCGCCCGCGCTGCTCTTCAAGTCCGAAGCCATCGTCCACCCGGACGAGGTAAATCGCTACATTAGCCTGGACGAATGCCAGCTCTCGTACAACCCGCTACTCATGGCCCTGCTGTGGAACAGTTTGGCAACGCGCGATGTAACGCTGCTGCGCTACTCCCTGCGCGATCGTTTCAAGATTCCCGCAGGCTGCGGGTGGGTCAACTACGTGCGCGTGCACGATGATATTGGTTGGACCTTTGACGACGGTGATGCGGCAGCGTTGGGCATCAACGGCTATGATCACCGGCGCTTTCTGAATGCCTTTTATACCGGTCGCTTTGACGGCAGTTTTGCCCGTGGTCTGCCCTTCCAGGAGAACCCGCGTACGGGCGACGCACGCATTTCGGGTACGTTGGCCTCGCTGGCCGGGCTGGAAATGGGCTTGCAGGAGCAAAACGCGGCCGAGGTAGAACTAGCGATTCGTCGTATCCTCTTGCTCCACGCCATTATCCTTTCGATCGGCGGCATTCCCCTGATCTATCTGGGCGACGAAGTGGGGACGCTCAACGATTACGGCTACCGGCGCGATCCGGCCAAGGCCGATGACAGCCGCTGGGTGCACCGTCCTGCTACAGACTGGGAAAAGATGGCGCTGCGCGATAATCCGGAGACCGTGGAAGGACGCATTTATCAGGCGTTGCGGCGGCTCATCGAGTTGCGCAAGGCCACGCCCGGTTTGGCCGGCAGCGACATGCGCGTGATTGATGTGGGTTCGGATCACGTCTTTGCATTCGTGCGCACGCACAGTGCAGAAGAGAGCGAACAGCGCGTCTTGGTCGCAGCCAATTTCTCCGAGCGCGGCCAACGCATTGACACCAACGAGCTGCGTCTTTACGGTCTCACCTATCGCTTTACCGAGCTGATTAGCGGTCGCCCCACCGTGTTGAAGGATGAACATCTCTACCTTGAGCCATACCAGGTGATTTGGTTGCAAGCGCAAGATGGGGCGTAGAGACTCCGCTACCAAGTTGACAATCACCATGCCGCGCGATCGGACCTGCTTGACGGATCTAGTCCTTTCGGGTTGAATGTGGCAGGTAGCCATCGCATCCATTGACAAGAGTATACGTTGCTACGCATTTGTAGCCCTACGCATTTATAGCCCTATGCCGCCTGCGCCGAGAGTTGACTTCCCTATGCTCGGCGCCCGTTGTCTTACCTTTTGACAATCGCAATCCAAGGAGAATCCCATGCTGAATCTTGCTACTATGCTGGAAGAAAGCGCGCGTCAGGTGCCCGCACGCGAGGCCGTGATCTTTAGCGAAACCAGGCTCACCTACGCCCAGGTCAACGGGGCAGCCAACCAGGTGGCGGGTGCACTGGCCGAGCGGGGTATCGGACGCGGCGACAAAGTGGCGTTAAGCTGCCCCAATCTGCCTTATTTCCCCATTGTTTATTACGGGATTCTTAAGACTGGTGCGACGGTGGTGCCGCTCAACGTGTTGCTGAAAGGACGAGAGATTGCCTATCACCTGAGTGACTCGGATGCCAAGGTTTACTTTTGTTTTCAGGGCACGGCTGACCTGCCCATGGCGCAAATGGGCTATGAGGGCTTCCAGCAAGTGGACGCGTGTGAGCATTTCTTTATGATCACAGCCGATCCGGCTGGACCGTCGCCCATTGAGGGGACGATGACGCTGGGGCAGGCCATGCATGGCCAGGCGCCTGTCTTCAACACCGTGCCCACCGATGCGCAAGACACGGCGGTGATTCTTTACACCAGTGGCACGACCGGCCAGCCCAAAGGCGCCGAACTCAGCCATTCCAACATGGTGATGAACGCCATGGTCAGCGCCGAAAGTCTCTTTGTGAAAGCCGAGCATCATCGGCATTTGATCACGCTGCCCCTCTTCCACTCCTTTGGCCAGACCTGCCAAATGAACGCCGGCTTCTACCAGCGCGCCTCGCTCAGCTTGCTGCCCCGCTTCGACCCCGAAGCTGCATTGGCGACGATGGAGCGCGACGAGATCACCTGTTTCGCCGGTGTGCCGACCATGTACTGGGCAATTCTCAACCACCCCGGCTCTGAGGAGAAGTTTGACTTGGACAAAATTTCGCAGAACATGCTTGTTGCCGTTTCCGGCGGTTCGGCCATGCCGGTGGAAGTGATGCGCGCCTTTGACGAGAAATTTACGGTCAAGATTCTGGAGGGATACGGCTTATCGGAGACGAGCCCCGTGGCGACCTTCAATCGGCCTGACCGCGAACGAAAGCCCGGTTCCGTCGGTTTGCCGATCTGGGGCATCGGCGTACGTGTGGTCGATGCTGACGACAATGACGTCGCCCAGGGCGAGCTAGGCGAGATTGTCATTCAGGGGCACAACATCATGAAGGGGTACTATAACCGGCCCGAAGCCACGGCAGAGTGCATGGGGGGTGGTTGGTTCCATTCGGGCGATATCGGCTACTTTGATGAAGACGGATATCTCTACATCGCCGATCGGGTTAAGGATATGATCATCCGCGGTGGCTTCAACGTCTATCCGCGCGAGGTGGAAGAGGTGATGATGACCCACCCAGCCGTCAGCCTGGCGGCTGTGATCGGCGTGCCGGATGAGAGCCACGGCGAGGAGATCAAGGCCTTTGTGATTCTCAAGGATGGGCAAAGCGCAACCGCCGACCAACTCGTCGTCTGGTGCAAAGAGAACATGGCCGGCTACAAGTATCCACGCATCATCGAAATCCGCGACGCTCTTCCCATGACGGCAACGGGCAAGATCCTCAAACGCGAACTACGCGACTGAACCAAACGCAGAGCGCGGAGTCCGGAACGCGGAATTTGATTCAAGGATTCCGCGTTCCGGACTCCGCGCTCCGCACTCCTAAATGATGTCACACTGGCCGCCGAGGCAGGCCAACTCTTGGGCGGCGGTGGTGTAGTCCTCTTGCTCGTAGCGCCAGAGCTTGGAGAAGTCCACGTTCGGGAACTTCGGCGCCAGCTTCAGATATTCTTCCTCGGTGATTTCCTCGTACGGCATCTGATCATACTGGGCATCAAAGGCCGGCAGGAAGGTCATGCCGCCAATTTTGTCTTGGTTTTCCCAGACCCATTTGATGATGTCGATTACCTCATCCTGGCGGTAGGTGATCGTAACGCTCGGGTTGTGCTCGGTCCAATGCGTCTTGACCTGGAGCCGATAGTCGCACTGTTCCAGCGCTGTGCGATCATTGCGCGTGATGGCGCCCTCCGGCGCCTTGACCGGGAAGTGGGCGACCCACGTTGTCGCGTTATCGGCAGTTTGACCGTTTTCGGGATCCATGGGCAAGCCCGCATCGCGCAGTACCTTATAGACGGGCGTATGGGTGCCGACACGCACGTTGCGTACGTAATAGGGCGCCCAGCGCGGATGTACGCCCGGTGAGCAGTTGAGCAGTTGGGACGAGTTGCCGGAGGGCTTCACGCAGGTTACTGACGTGGACTGGTTGATCCCCAGCATCTCGGCATATTTCTTGTTGACGGCAACGGCGTGGAGGCGCAATTCCTCCTGCACGTGAGGATCGCGGGCGAGTTCCGAATCCATCTGGCCGTTGATATCGACGCCCAACAGCCGTTCTTCCCCGCAGTTTTGCTGCCACTGCGGCCGCAAACCCGGGAAGTGGGTGCCAGCCGACTGGATCGTGCCGATAATGGTGGCCAATTCCACCTTTTCTTTGAGCGTCTCCAGATTGTCGTCAGGCCGCGCTACGGCAATGCTCAGGTTGCAGAACTGATAGGGGCGCAGGACGATTTCACCACAGGGGTTCGTGCCGAAGTCGGCTGGCTTGCGCCGGTCTGGCAGCGTGTTGATAGCCGCGCGGCGGCTAAAGATGCCCGGTTCCCCTGTGCCGGACTCGACCATTTCCAGCAAGTAGCGGGTGATCTCGGACTGGCTTAAATCTCGATCGGGCCAGACTGCCGAATTGTTGGCGTTCCAGCGCTGTTCGTTGCCCACGATGTTTTTGGCATTCTTGCACTGACGCATCTCGTCGTCATCAAAGTCAAAGAGGGCAATCATGGCCGTGCGGCGCACACCGCCCGAGACTGCCGCTCCACCCACCGCACACATGATATCATGGCCGTCCAGCGGGCGCAGGAAGCCGCCCTGGCGGGCCAAAACGCGATCACGCACGAAGTTTAGCATGGTGCGCAGCGGTTCCGGTCCCGAGGCGCGTCCGCCTTTGGTGAGCAACGGCGCACCTGCCGGGCGCACCAGCGAGAAGTCGAATTCCACATCGCCACCGTCGAACCAGGTCTGCAATCCCAGACGCAAAGCTTCGGCCCAGCCGTCGGCCGAGTCAGGCACCTGGAATTGGATGGGCGCCTCACCGCTCTGGCGCATGACACGCGGCAGTTGCTCGACGTAGGAGCGTTCAACTGTATAGCCCACACCGCAGCCGCTCATGGAGATAATCAGCGCTTCCACAAAGGCGTCAAGGCTATCGACCGGCATGTATGAACAGTTATAGATGGTAATGTTGCTGCGCCGAGCGGCCGAGCCGGCCATGGCCAGGAGGCGCATGGACGGCATGCCCTGCATGGTGAGGATGCCCTCACGCAGGCGGGCATAATCGGCTTCGGGCAACTTGTCTTCAGACAACTCGCGCAGGAAATCGACGGCGCGATCGACCGTTTCGATCCACGTCTCGCGCCGCATGTGTCCATAATTGAAGCGGGCATACTTATCGTAGTACTGAAATTTTTGGAGCTGGCTGGGAAAGTACTCGTCTGAGGCGGCAAAGGCGTTGCGCACATCTTCAGGAATAGGGCGCTCAACACGCATGCGGGCGCGCTCTGCCCGGTAGAGGATGTAATGCTTGGCTGCTTCGTATTCGCCGGCGGCCAGCAGCACCATCTCCACAATGTCCTGAACCTGCTCAACGCTGGGAACCTTGTACTTAGCCGCCACGATGTTGACTGCGCGTTGGGTCAGTTCCGCAAGGGGGGTATCGGGCTCGAGATTGAGGCTATTAAAACAGCGCAGCAGCGCGGTCTCGATGCGTTGGGGGTCAAACTCCATCTGGCGACCGTCGCGCTTGACGATCTGCTTGGGTACAGAGACCTCGACTTTGCCGTCAACGCTGTTGCCATTGGCGTACGGTGCATAGATGCCGTTGGTGACGGTGGCAGTAGAGTAGGTTGAGTTGCCGCTCATGGTGAACCTTTCATAATATGCTGCGTCAAGAAAAACGAATGCAAAAAGCGTATCGGCGCGTTGAAGTCTGGACAACGAGCGACACTGCCCGCGCAGATTGGAAATATCGATGAGAGTAGACAGGCTGCGCTGTGCCCGTCGTTGAGTATGGATTGATCACGCTGTCGACCGGGAGCGGCCGCCGGAAAGAGGTGCAGAGAGAACGGGCTGGATGAGCATAGCGTGCGCTCGGTGGACCAATAGGTCATCGCGCCTCCGTTGCCGCGCTCCCCGTTGACTCTGTATTCCAGGTATTCCAGGGCGGTTTACTCTGACGGCGACGTACGACCCATTAAGCGATCAACTTCGGTCAACACTTCATTCAGATCTGCAAAATCAAGATAAACGCTTGCAAAGCGAATGTAGGCGACTTGATCGGTGCCGGCCAAATGGTCGAGTACCAGGGTGCCAATCGCCTCACTCTGTACTTCGGCCCGACCTAGATGTTGGAGTTCATCCTCAATCTGCGCCGCCATCTGTTCCAATGTATCCGAACTGATCGGTCGTTTCGTAGCGGCCGTTTGAATGCCCAGCAGTAGTTTTTGACGGTCAAACGGTTCCCGTCGTCCATCACTTTTGACGACCAGCATATTGGCCGCAACGTGCTCATACGTCGTGAAGCGTTCGCCGCACGTCTCGCACCGACGCCGCCGGCGAATGGCGTCCCCTGCCTCACGCGTATCGATCACTTTGTGTTTTGCTCCGGTGCAATACGGGCAACGCATTCTTTGTATCCTTGCAAGGAGGTGACCACAACATATTGTGCGCTTGTTGCTCGTGACAACTAGATGTTGGGCTGTCGGGCGAGAAGTATAACATAGGTTTTGGACCCATGCAAGCTGGAAACAACTGTTCTACCAGAGAGGTTTTCAAAAATGAGGAGCCTGTCGCGAAATTTTAAGGTTGGATTTTTCAACGCCTTTCCAGCGTGCACCGTACGCCTGCGCGTAGAAGTCGGAGATCTGTCAGATCTCCGACTTCCATGTCATTCGAACCGCATAGGTTGTTGCCTGCAGCGTACTGTGTCCGGCGTAAATTATGAACGCAGTGAAATGGCTGCCCTTGCGCGGTTGTGCGTTGCGTCGCACTTGAACGGCTTGCCGGACACCGCAAGCCATTCATGCGCGACGCATTGCGCTGCCGCCGCCTAGCGCCCATTCGTGCGCGAGCGGCGCAGGAAGGCCGGAATATCCAGATCCTCGCGTTCAAACGTACGGGTCCGGTAATCTTCTTCTACAGGCGGGCGTTCGCGCGGGGGCGGGGCTTGGCGGGCGCTCCGCTCGTAGTTTTGGGCCACGAAATCCAGCGGATCCTGCTGCTTGGCTTGCTCAAAGCCCGTGGCGATTACCGTCAGGTGCACTTCGTCTTTCATGGCCGGGTCAATCACGGCGCCAAAAATAATGTTGGCTTCGGGATGGGTGTTGGCCCGCACGATCTCAGCAGCCTCGTTCACCTCATGCAGGCTCAGGTCCTCACCGCCCTTGATGTTGAACAGAATGGCGCGCGCGCCGTCAATCGAGACGTCGAGCAGCGCGCTATGAATCGCCTGTTCTGCAGCTTCTTTTGCGCCGTTTTCGCCCTTACCGCGACCGATTGCCATTAGTGCCGCACCACCCTCGATCATGATCGAGCGTACATCGGCAAAATCCAGGTTGATCATACCAGGCACGGTGATCAATTCGCTGATCCCCTGAATGCCCTGGCGCAGCACGTCGTCGGCCAGGCGGAAGGCATCTTTGATGCCGACCTTGCGATCCACCACCTGGAGCAGGCGATCATTGGGGATGGCGATCAGCGTGTCCACGTTGTCCGCCAATTGCTGGAGCGAGGTGTCGGCAACGCGCCGGCGCTGGCTGCCTTCAAATGTGAAGGGCTTGGTGACTACGCCGATGGTCAGCGCGCCGGAATCGCGCGCCGCGGCCGCAACCACGGGTGCTGCGCCCGAACCTGTGCCGCCACCCATGCCCGCGGTCACAAAGACCATATCTGCACCGGTCATAATCTCTTTGATGTCCTCCCGGCTCTCTTCGGCCGCACGCTGCCCGATTTCAGGGTTGCCGCCCGAGCCAAGTCCCTTGGTCAGTTTTTCGCCGATGCGCAACCGCTGGGGCGCGCCGGAGAGCATCAGCGCCTGGGCATCGGTGTTAACGGCGATAAATTCAACACCTTGGATCTCCTCTTCAATCATGCGGTTGACGGCATTTTGACCGCCGCCGCCCACGCCCACGACCTTGATGTGGGCAAAGCTGTCGACATACTGGGGCTGCTGATTTGTCTTGCGAGTTGTCATGCGACTGGCTCCTTTTGTACTGGGGGGTGAAACGATCAGTTTCTTCACGGCATTCTTTATGAAAAACGATATAGAATCGTAGAACCCATCTGAACGCTAATCTGGTAGCAGATTGCGCAACCAGCGGACCGCCTGGTTGAGGCGGACCGACTCTACTGCATTGCCCACTTTGGGCGGATAACGGCGCTTGACCTGGCGGGCGTCCTCGTGCAATCCCCAAAGCAGCAGGCCGATGCTGGTGGCATGACTCGGCGACTGCAGCTGCCGCGAAAGCCCCGTGATGGGCGCATCTGGCAGGGGGCTGCCCAAGCGGACCGGCATGTTGAGCACCTGGCGGCCCAGCTCACTGAAGCCTTGGAGCTGGCTGCCGCCGCCCGTCAGCACCACGCCGGCCGGCAACCGATCGAGATAGCCGCTTTCGTCCAGGGCGTCGTGGATCATTTCCAGTATCTCGACCGCCCGCGCCTGGAGCACCTTGCCGATAAACTGACGGCTAAAGCTGCGCTCCGACCGGTCACCGAAGACGCGGGCCCAGACTGTCTCGTCTTCGGCTACGCGTTCGGGCAGAACCGTGCCGTAGCGCACCTTGAGTTCCTCGGCTGTTTCGAAGGGAGCATGGAGACCCATCGCCACATCATTGCTCAGGTGGTTGCCGCCAACGTCGAGAATCTGGGTGTGGCAGAGGCGGTCATCAATGAAGACGGCAACGTCAGTGGTCCCGCCGCCGATATCGACCAGGGCGACGCCCATGCGCCGTTCTTGGGGCCGCAAAACCGCCTCGCTGCTGGCCAGTGGCTCAAGGACCAGCCCGTCGATCTCAATGTCATGGGCCTGAATACATTGGGCCAGATTGTTGAGCGCCGTCGTGCTGCCGGTGATGATGTGCGCATCCACCTCGAGACGATAGCCGTGCATACCCAGAGGGTTGAGGATCTCGGCCTGATCGTCGACGGTCCAACCGCGCGCGATAGTGTGATTGATCTCCTGATGTTCGGGGATCGCGATGGATTGCGCTGCGTCCAGCGCCCGCTGCATATCCGCTCCGGTCACGCCGTCGCGCGGGTCAATGGTGCTCATGCCGCGGCTGTTGAGCGTAGCGATGTGGCTGCCGGCGATCCCCACGTTGGCATTGAGCAGCGGCTGGTCAGCCTGCTCTTCACATTGCTCCACTGCTTCATGGATGGCTGCCGTGACCTCGGGCACATCCACCACCACGCCGCGGCGGATGCCACGACTCGGCGTCTCGCCTTCGCCCAGAAGTTCCAGGCTGAGATTGCCCAGGCTGTCATACACAACAGCCGCCGTGAGCGCACAAATCTTGGTGGTGCCAATATCGATTGCTGAGATAATTTCTTTCACGACGCTCCTCCTGGAAGCGACGGCCGGGACAAACAGCCCGGGGTTCAGACAAAATTCCTGTTGACTGCCTAGCGAATAAAGGGCCGATCGATGTACCGTACGTCGATGATGTTCCCGGTTGCGGCGCCGCTGCGCAGCAGCTCCTGCCCGGCTGCCAGATTTTCCAGCTTGGTTTGGGTATTGAGGCCGTCGCCCCAATAGACGTAGGTCTCGCCGTCTGGGAGGGCGAAATTCAGACCGGCGCCGCTGTTGAAGCGAATCTCCCGCAGATTGGGGAAGGTCTCCAGCAGGGCCAGCGCCGAGTCGAGCACGTCGGCGTCAATCGCAGAGCGCCCCGGCGCCTGCGCGTCACGCGTCACGTCGATGATTTGGGGCAGCTCCCGGCCTGTGGTATCGACCATGGCTGATTCCGGCGCCATGCCGGGCCGAACGCGCATCGCCAGTGCCGCGCCATCCTCCAGCAGCCAGAGCGTTCCCTCCTGGGTCACCCAGAGCGCGGTCGGCTCGGCTTCTTCGATCTCGATTTCCACGCGATTAGGCAGGGCAATTGAGACGTCGGCATCGATCACGTACGGGTGATCCAGGATCTGTTCGTGGATCGTCTCGGGCCGCACCCAGAAGATGCTCCAGTCTGCTACATCTTCCACGGACGGATAAAGGTCGTCTCTTTCCAAGTAGCCTAAGTTGCGGAAGGTGATCGTCTCGGCGCTGATAAACCAGCGCGTGTCCCAGTGCAGCCAGTAGATACCGGCGACTGCCGCAACCAGCAGCAGGGCCGAGAGCAGCTTGCTCCAATGCCAGCCACTACCGGTGACGTGGCGTAACCCGTCGCGCACGCCCGCTGCCGAGAAGAGCGTGCCGGACAGAGCGGGCACGGCAATGCGGGGCAAGGCCAATCGCGTCGGCAACACAGACTCAACCCGCCGCATCTGTCGCGCACGCTGGCGCTTGCGGCGTGCCTTCTGATATTTGGCTGGTTCCGAGCGAGTCGGCAGATCTTCACGGGCCATAGTGTGATTCTCAATGCGGAAGGCGGGGTGCGGAGTGCGGAATAATGAGTCAACCATTCCGCACTCCCCGTTTCGCGGTTCGCGTTCAGGCAAGGCTGGTCTGATTCTGTTGGCGGTCGGCGTGGCGTTCCAGGCCGAGCTGGAGCAGGCGGTCGACCAACTCCGGGTAGCTGATGCCGCTGGCTTCCCATAGTTTGGGATACATGCTGATGCGGGTAAAGCCGGGCATGGTGTTGATCTCATTCAGGTAGATCGCGCCGCTGGCGTCGTCGAGTAGAAAGTCGACGCGGGCCAACCCTTCGCCATCGACCGCTCGATAGGCATCCAGGGCCATGTGCTGGATCTGTTCGCTCACGGCCTTATCCAGTGGGGCCGGAATCAGCGCCTTGCTGTTGCCGTCGAGATACTTGTCGGCGTAACTATAAAACGTGTCGCCGGGGACGATTTCACCGGGTACGCTTGTCAGCGGCGAGTCGTTGCCCAACACGCTGACTTCAATCTCGCGAGCGTTGGGTACTGCCACCTCGACAACCAGCTTGCGGTCGTAAATGGCGGCCAAATCTAGCGCTTCAGTCAACTCTTCACGAGTGCTTGCTTTGCTGATTCCCACGCTGCTGCCCAGATTGGCCGGCTTGACGAAGAGCGGCAGCCCCAGCGCATCGATCAGCTCTGTGAGTGTGCGCTCCGGTTCGCGCTGCCAGACGCTGCGCATGACGATGCGATAGTCGGCTTGGGGTAAGCCGGCCTGCGCGAAGAGCTGCTTAGCCAAGCCCTTGTCCATGGCGACTGCGCTGGCCAACACACCACAGCCTACGTAGGGCAGATTCGCCATCTCTAGCAGACCCTGGACCGTCCCGTCCTCGCCATAGGGACCATGGAGGACCGGAAACACGATGTCGATTATCGGCAGGTCCGCTTCCGGTGCAGCCGTTGGTAGGAGCGCCCAGACGTCTTCGTCCTGGGTCTGTTCGGGCGTCGGTGTTGCTGCGTGTGAACCATTCAACTGCGCCACCGCTTCGCCGGCCAGGACTGCCATGGGATCGCCGCTCGCCAACCAGCGTCCAGCGGGCGTAATGCCGATGGGCACGACTTGATGACCGGCCTGGCTTAATGCTTCCATGACATTGCGTGCGCTATTGAGCGATACCTCATGCTCCCCACTACGCCCGCCAAAGAGCACCCCTACCCGCAAAGACTTCGAAGTTACCATAAATCTGCTCACTTACGATTCAAATTACGACAATTCAACCCTGAAGCCCCTACCCTACAATCCCAAATCCGCATTCCGACATTCTCAACCGTCTTGGCGGAAGGCGGCGCAGGAGGGGGTACACAACCTGCGCCGCCACCACCACACACGTCGTTGCGGCGATTGGCGTTACCATTCCCCCGCAAGCTGGATTTCGCGCTCCAGGCGAATCCCGCTTGCGGACAGGACCTGCGTTTCAATCAACCGGACCAGTTCCATGACGTCGTCAGCGCGAGCACTACCGACGCCACCGGGGTTGATAATGAAATTGGCGTGGGTTTGGCTTACTTCCACACCGCCCACGCGGGTCCCCTTCAGTCCAGCTGCTTCGATCAAGCGCCCGGCGAAATCACCTGGCGGATTGACAAAGGTGCTGCCCAGGCTCGGCTCAACGGGCTGGGTGCGCCGGCGGTGAGCCAGGTAGCGATCGGCTCGCTTCTTGATCGCGTCTGGATCGCCTTGCTCCAGTCGGAACGTGGTGGTCAGCAGCACTGGCTTGAAGCCGGCCTGCAAGGGGAGCATGCGCTTGAGCGAACTGTCCCGGTACGCGTAGTCAAAGTCGGCCAGCGTAAACTCGGCTTCATCACCCGCCTCATCAAGCAGGCTGGCCCGGTACAAATTGTCTTTTACTTCGCCGCCGTGGGCGCCGGCATTACCCACCACCGCGCCGCCAATCGTACCCGGTACGCTGACGGCCCATTCCAATCCGGTCAGGCCATGGCGGACGCTTTGCCGGGCCACGCCGGCCATGGCCGCGCCACTTTCGGCTGTGAGGAGCAGCGCGCCATCCGCTGCAGCTTCGAAACTCACCGCACGGCAGCGGTTGTGAATCACCAGGCCGCGCACGCCTCGATCGCTGATCAGGATGTTGCTGCCGCCGCCCAGGACGAAATAGGGCAGACCCGTTCCGTGACACCAGCGCACGAGCGCCCGCAGCTGGTCGATCGTGACAACGTTCGCAAAATAGTCAGCCGAACCGCCAACCTTCATGTTGGTGAGTGGGGCCAGACCAACGTCGGAACGCACATCAATTTCCAGCAGATTCAATTCGGAAAAATCGTACATCGTCACAAGCATAGTCAGGTCGACTCGAACATAAGTCGAGTCAGCTGTCCTCTCGCTGAGTCTGTTGGCGTGTCAACGCGTCCAAAAGCATCTCGCCGATACGATAGCCATCGCCGGCGCCCAGCGTGATGACCACATCGCCCGGTTCGACTTCATCAATCAAGCAGGCAGTCACCTTATCGAGGGTGGCAACATGGCGGATGGCTTCGTGTGCGCTGGCTGCGACCAGTTCCTCGGCGCTAACGCTGCCGTCGTCTTGCTCGCCGCGGGATAGATGTCGGTGACAATGACGCGATCGGCGTTTCGGAAGCTGTCGCCCATGCGGTAGAGCATGCGCTTGGTCCGGCTAAAAGTATGGGGCTGAAAGATTGCCCAAATGCGCCGATCTGGGAAATAGTTGCGGGCCGCAGCCAGCGTCACTTCTACCTCGGTCGGGTGATGCGCGTAGTCATCGATGACGGTGACGCCGCCGGCTTCGCCCTTGCGTTCAAAACGCCGTGCGGTACCCATGAAATCTTTCAGCGCACCTGCGCCCGCACTCAGACCCACGCCGCAGGAGCGCCCAACCAGCATCGCAGCCATGGCGTTGCTGACGTTGTGGACGCCCGGTACCCACAGCGTGAGCGATCCGGCCGGTGCATTCCACCAGAGGAGATCTGCCGAATAGCCTGCGCCGGCCCGGGGCGTCAGATTGATCGCCTGGAAGTCGGCGCCTTCGCGCAACCCGTAGGTGATCCATTCGGGTCCACGCGAGAAGCTGTAGGCGTGAAGCTGCTCAGCACCCGGATCGTCGGCGCAGGAGATAACCAACCCGGCGCGGTCGACGCCGTCGATGAACTGCATGAAGGCGCGGCGGAAGCTGGCCGGTGTGGGATAGCAGTCCGGATGATCCCACTCTACGTTGGTTACCACCGCGATGGCTGGCCGCAGGTTGAGAAACATGTGATCGTATTCGTCTGCTTCCAGGACGAAATAGGAAGATGTGCCGGCTGCCGCATTGCCGTAGCCGGGCAGTTCGGTGCCGATGATATAGCCAGCATCAATGCCATTTTCTCGCAGCACCTTGACCACCATGGAGGTGGTCGTGCTCTTGCCGTGGGCCCCGGCCACTGCAATCAGTTCCCGCTCAGCAAGTAGGGCGGGCAGAAACTCGTCGCGCTTGACAACCGTCAGCCCCGCGGCTTCGGCAGCCGCCCGCTCAGGATTGGCGGCATCGACCGCGCTGCTGATCAAAACCACGTCTGGCTCAACTTCCGCCAGATTGGCGGCCTGTTGCTGGTCAAAGATGCGTGCGCCAGCCTCGGCTAGTCGTGCAGTGCTGCCATTGGCCTGGCGGTCGCTGCCGCTGACCGTGATGCCCATTTCCAGCAAGACTGTGGCGATTGCGCTGAGACCCGTACCGCCGATCCCGATCAGGTGGACATGCAGCGTTGGATCGGCTGCGGCCAATCTATCTTGCCAGGTATGCGCTTGCGGACTTGACGATCGTGATGTCATGAACAACGATGTCCTAACCTTTAAGACCTTTTAGCCTCGAACCATCAGAATGATAAGAATGACAACTGGTACGATCCAATAGACCGGATTGCTAACCAAATTGGGCGGCAGCAGTTGTATCATCGCCTCGGCGCGTGCTGTGAGCGGTGGAATGAAGGCGGTTGTGCCGCCCAGCGGATAGCCGAAAAGGTTCTGGATATACCAGAGCGTTCCGGCGATCAGGTAGCCGTTTAGCATCCCGACGCTCAGGTCGAGCAAAAACTTGCCCGGCTGCTTGGCTGGCACCCCTGAGAAGCGCAGGGTCTTCCCGGCATAGCCAGCAAAGACAATCGCGATGAACGCCGCCGAGAATGAAAATGCCAGGAGGCTGTCCAGCGTTCCCGGATCAGTAATCCCCAATAGATCACTATAAAAAAACGTCAAGACTTGCACGATCTCGTCTGAAAAGAAGGTGAGCAAAAAGAGCGCACTCAGAATCACGATCGTGCTGCCCAGTTCACGGACGTAGCCCCTGGCGATACCGATGAGTGTCACGATAACGCCGATCGTGATAAACAGTAGTTCGATTGGACCCATGCCGTTTGCCTCTCCCTCTTCGGCTAGGCGGTTGAAGCGGCGGCATTCTATCTCCGTCCGCTATCTCATACGATTTCTTGCTATCCCAAACCACCTCGTACAGACTACGCCTTGTACAAACGTTGCATTGCAACGTCTCCCAGCGACCCTTATCCCTTTGGCTTCGAATTCGAGTTGAACCACCAACCGGAAAACTTTGGTGTTCGGATGGTGAAATAAACAAAGACCAGGAAAGCCGTCAACAAAAAGAGAAAGACGTAGGGTTGGAACGGTTGGAGCAACACCCAAATATTCCTGATAAGATCCCAAATGAGATCGAAGCCAGTCTGCAAGAAGGTAAGGATATTCGCTCTGCCATTGCCGGTGGTCGCCTCGGGTGCGGAAGTAGCTACAGCGGAGACTGTGCCGGGCGCAAAGAGAAAGAGCAATCGCGGCAGGAAGACGGACGCAAAGAAGAGCCCGTTCAGCATGCCCCACAAAATCGCCCAGCCATTGGACTGACTCTTGGTTGAGGGCACCAACCACCCAGTCAGCACATAGGCCATGATGACGAGCAATACCCAAATCACGAAGAGGTATCCGTTCCTAGTCGTGGAGGTGACCCAAGGCGATGCATCGCCAATTGCCGAGAAGGCCTCTTCCGGATTTTCGCTCAGACCGCCAGCGGTGATAAAGGCCGTGAACTTGCTGCCTAGATTGGCAATGCGTACAAAAATATCGCCTTGTTCCTGCAATACGAGCCAGCCCACCACTGCCGTCGTCAACACGATAAATTCGCGCCAACTGCCGCGGCGGTAACCGATCCATCCGAAGAAAGAAAGGTAGAGGATAAAGGTTAGCAAAACCTGAATCGTGAATCCCTCAGTCAAAATTGCCCTTCCTTGCCAAGTAGTTTCTTGGCGGCAAATCTCAGGCGAAATGTAGCGCAGTTGTTTCAGTCATTTGCTACGTGAATCACGAGTGACGCAATGTCTGCTGCGGCATCCGGGTTGGCCAGCGCCGCGGCGGCCTCGGCCATGCGCCGGGTTCGTTGCGGATCGGCCAGCAGCGTTTGCAGGGTGGGCAGTAGCTCCGTTTCAAGGGCTTCGTCGTCGATTACGATGGCTGCTCCCGCATCGGCCAGCTGTCGGGCGTTGCCCTGCTGATTGACGCCGGCGATGGGCAGCGGCACCAGGACCGAAGGTAGATTTGCGACCGGAAACTCACCCAGTGTACTTGCGCCGGCTCGGGCCACGGTTAGATCAGCGGCCGCCAAAGCCAACGCCATCTCTTCGTGCAGGTACGGCACGGGATGGTAACGCACCGCCAGTTCGTCCGGCAGAGACGCTGTTGCAGCGACCTCTTCGTAGAGCGGCCAGTCGCGCAGGCCCACGACGTGCAAGACTTCCGCATCCGGCAGCAGTTCGGGCAACGCTGCCCATATCGCACGGTTGATGCTGCGCGAACCCTGGCTGCCGCCCCAGACGAGGATGAGCGGCAGATCGCCTGTCTCACTCAGAGGCGTGTCCAACGCCGTCGCCAACATGCGGCGACTCTCACTACGACTCTCGGCGGCCTCGATCAGCTCTTGCCGTACCGGATAGCCCGTTACGACGCCCTTGCCGTCCGGCGCTTCGCCGCCAAAATGGGCGGCCGCCGCTGGAAAGGAGACTGCTACCCGTTCGGCGAAGCGACTCATGCGCTTGATCGACCAGCCCGGCGTCATGTCAGGCAAGTAGATCACGACTGGCACGTGGCGCAGGCGGCAGGCCAGCACGACCGGAGCGCAGACGTAACCGCCGGTCACCAGGCAGACCTGAGGCGCAAAGCGGTCGATGATGGCCAGGCTTTCTTGTACGCCCGCCATCATCTTGCCGCCGCTACGCAGTGCGTGGACCGGGTTTGCCCCCCGAATCTGGCCCGTGTGGATGCCGGCATACTCGATGCCGGCCCGTTCTACGAGCTCCTGCTCCATGCCGTCGATGCTACCGACCCAGAGTACCTGGTTAGCTGCGGCTGGCTCGGGCAGGCCGACGGACGGTCCGCTGGCTGCGACTGCCTGATTTTTTCGTGCTGGTTCGATTTGTGCGGCGACGGCGATTGCCGGATAGACGTGTCCGCCCGTTCCCCCACCCGAAATCAAAACGCGCATAAGCCAAGTTTCCTGTTGCTGCCGGCGGCGCAACGCCGGGACGAATATGCTTGCCGATATTCAGCATGATGCCAATGGCGCCCAGCGCTGTCACCAGGGAACTGCCGCCGTAGCTCACAAAGGGCAGCGTCACGCCAGTAGGCGGCGCCACCGCTACGACAACCGCGGCGTTGAGCACGGCTTGTAGGATCAACAGCGCCGTGATCCCGGTCGCCAGCAGCATCCCAAAATTGTCCGGGGCATTGAGCGCGATTCGCAAACCGCGGTAGGCTAGCACAGCAAAGAGTAAAATGACAAAGAGTGCGCCGACAAGGCCCAACTCCTCGCCGATGATAGCAAAAATGTTGTCGCTCCAGCTGACCGGTAGAAAGCCCGGGTACTTGGCCTGGCTGTTGCCCACGCCCACGCCCAATGGACCGCCGTTGATCATGGCCTGGGCGCTCTGCACCGACTGCCACTCCGCGCTCTCCAGCGGATTGCGGATCGACGTGAAGTAACGTTCAATCCGGCCCCTGGCGTACGTACTATAGTGGATGACCACGCCAAATGTAGCCGCGGTGCCGGCCGCGACGACGACCAGCTGTTTCAACTCGGCGCCGGCGATGAAGAACATGATCGAGGCCGTTATCACGATAATCAGTGCCGTGCTGATGTCTGGCTGGGTGACGATGAGTACGGTCACCGCGCCGAGCAAGACTGAGAAGGGCAGCAACCCCACCTTGACGTCACGAATGCGGCGTCCTTTGCTGGCCAGCCAGGTGGCGATGTAGATAATGATGATGATTTTGGCCGGCTCGCTGGGTTGGATACTGCCGCCGCGTAAGAAGCGGGCCGAACCAAAGGTCTCATTGCCGAAAGTGATAACGGCCATGAGCGAGATTAGGGCCAGGGCCATGAGTGGAATGCTCACCCGCTCCCAAAAATAGTAGGGAATCTTCATGGCTGCAACGAGCGCGACAATCCCCAATACGGTCCAGATGAGCTGCCGAGAAATAAAGTAGAAGGGATCGTTAAAGCCTTCCAGGCCTTGGGCGTAACTGGCGCTGAAAACCATGATCAACCCAAGCGTGAGCAGGGTGATGACCACGGTGATCAGACCCCAATCGTAACTGCCTGTGGCCCGCGGCCGTGCGGTTCGCTTGGTCGATGGTGATCGCGGTTTGCTTTGAGTTTTGGCACCCTGCGCTTTGCTTGTCATCGTGACGGATTCCTTGCTTCCTGCAAGCCTCAGGCCGGTCGGAAAGATGCGGCATTGGCCGCGCGTACAAGCGAGCGGAAATGTTCGCCCCGCTCTTCAAAGTCGTGATAGGCGTCATAGCTTGTCCCGCCCGGAGAGAGCAAGATAACGCTGGGGCCGGCGGCCACGCGTCTGGCCAAATCGACAGCCTCGTCCAGTCGCTGCACCAGTGCGCAGCTGGGTGCTTTGCGATGATTCGCTTCTGCGCGATCCTGCACTGCGCGCACGATCATCGGGCCGGCGTCGCCAAAGCCGATGAGCATGTTGACGCGCTCGATCACTTCGTCGGCAAACTCCTGCCAGGGCAGTTTCTTGTCCTTGCCGCCTGCTAGTAAGATCAATGTCACCCCATTAACTTTGAAGCTTCGCAGCGCGGCAACCGCACGTTCGGGCGAAGTGGCGATGCTGTCGTTGATCCACATCACGTCGTCTTGGTTGGCCACCACTTCCAGCCGGTGGGGTACGCCGGCGAAGCGCCGCGCGACCTGACGCATGGCTGCAATCTCCACGCCGACGGCTTGACTGATAACCGCGGCAGCCAGCAGATTGCTGATGTTGTGGTCGCCGCGTAATTGCACCTCGCCGCGCAGGCAAATCTGCGCGCCGTCGAGTTGAAGCTGCTCGTCGACGAGCCGGCCACCCGTAGGCAACGGCTGTATCCGACTAAAGGGGCGCAGTGTCGCACCTGCAGTCAGCAACTCATTGCGCATGGTGTCCAGCAGCGCTTCCAGCCCCCATTCCTCGGGCAGGGCCGGCGCATCGCTGTTGTTCAACATACGTCCCGTCACCGCGTCGTCAGCAGTGAGTACGACCGTCGCCCCCCCAGGCAGATGTCGCAGCAAATTGAGCTTCGCGTTGGCATAGTCGGCCATGTCGGCGTGACGATCCAGGTGATTGGGTGTGATGTTGAGCAGTGCAGCGATGTCCGGCCCGACACCGTCGAATGGCCCGCGACTGATGGCGGGGTCGAAAAGCTCGAGCTGAAAACTACTCAGCTCCAAGATGATTGGCTCACCAGGTACGATCTGTTCCATGCGGTCAATGAGGGGCGAACCGATGTTACCCCCCACGTGTGCCGTCATGCCGGCTGCTGCAACCATCTCGCCCACAAGCGTTGTCGTCGTTGTTTTGCCGCTGCTGCCGGTGATGGCAACAATCGGCCCTAGCCTGCGGCAGCGGGCTGCCTGTAATGTTAGCAACGCATCGTTCGTCAGTGGGATACCGCGGTAGATCGCTTCCTGCACGATTTCCAGTTGCGCCGGCACACCGCCGCTCAGGCAGAGCAAGTCGCAGCCGTCAAGCAGGCTGAGGGGATGACCGCCCAGCGCTAGTTCCACGTTCATGCCGGCCAGCGCGTCCAACTCAGCGCGCAGTTGGTTGGCCTCGGTCCGGTCACTGATGACGACCAGAGCCCCTTGATCATGGAAGAAACGCGCCAGGGCCAGACCTTGACGGCCCAGACCTAGAATAACGATTCTTTTTCCTGCGAACGAATCGAGCGTTTTCATCGTGCTCCTGATTTACGTTCCCCAAATTTGTAGCGCCACACCAAGCATGCCGCTCAATACGCCGACGATCCAGAAGCGCTCTTTCACCTGCATCTCGCTCCATCCCAGGAGCTCAAAGTGGTGGTGAAGTGGCGTCATCTTGAAAACCCGCCGCCCTTCGCCGTAGATGCGTTTGGTCAGCTTGAAATAAGTCACCTGGATGATGACGCTGAGCGCCTCAGCCACGAAAACGAACCCGATGACCGGCAACAAGAGCCATTGACCCGTCATGACCGAAACCAGACCGAGCGTTGCGCCGAGGGCCAAACTGCCCGTGTCGCCCATAAAGAGCTCGGCCGGGTAAGCGTTGTACCAAAGAAAGGCCAGCAGCGCGCCGACGACTGTGAAACAGAATGCAACGAGATAGATCTGATCCTGCAGGAAGGCAATGATGCCGTAACAGGTAAAGGCGACGCTGGCAATACTGCCGGCCAGGCTATCCAGCCCATCAGTCAGATTGACGGCGTTGCTGGTGGCGACGATGATGAAGATGGTCACCGGGATGATCCAGACGCCAACCTGGAAAAAATCCGGAAAGCCGGGCACGCCGACGAAATCCCAGGCCGGCGGACCAAAGTAGAGCACCAGCGCCGTAATCGTGGCAATCAGCAGTTGGATGCTGCTCTTCATACGAGCGCTCATCCCTTCGCCCTTGCCCCGAATTCCCTTTACGCCCTGCCAATCGTCCACGGCGCCCAAGATAGCGTGAGAGCCCATGCAGAAAAAGAGTAGCAGAGTGCTCTGACCAATCGCATTGAGACCCCACAAATTGGCAATGTTGAGCAGGCCGGTAATCACAAGCACCGGCACGACGATCAAGATTCCGCCCATGGTCGGCGTTCCGGTCTTGACCTGGTGGCGGTCGGGCTGCTCAATTCGAATCTGCTTGCCGATTCCCCAACGCTTCAGCAACGCGATGAGCGGTCGACCCCAGACCACGGCCATAAAGAAGCTGACCGTGCCAAGTGTAAGTGCATACGCCATGGAGGGCGTTCCCTTCAGTTCGTCTGGCTGGTTCGCCGTTTGGCCGACTGCCCCGTATGGACCATAAGCTATCGACTCCGTTTCCCAGTTTCGACGGAGGCTACGATCTCCGTGACCACTTGTTCCATCCCGATCGCCCGGCTGCCTTTGACCAGTACCACGTCATTGGGCTGGAGCAACTCGTGCAGCAGCGCAATGGCGTCCTCCGCAGTGGGCGCAATGTACAACTTCTCGGTTCCGTAGCCGACAAAGCGCGCTTCTTCGCCGATCGATCTGCCCAAATCGCCCACCGTCACAAGCGTATCAACAACGTCTGCTGCTCGCCGTCCAACCAGCTTGTGTCCCTCATCGGTAAATTGACCGAGTTCCAGCATGTCCCCCAGGACCGCAACCCTGCGTCCATTGGCCTCGGGCGTCAGGTCGGCCAGCAAGTTGAGAGCAGCAATCGTGCTGGCCGGGCTGGCGTTATAGGTATCATCGATGATGGTGCTTTCGTTGAGACCGGGCATGACAACCAAACGCAGCTGTCCTGGAATGCTCTGCATGCCAGAGATGATTTCATCCCAATCCAGCCCTTCAACCAGGCCGACTGAGGCGGCGCGCAAGGCCGTATGAACGCTGTGACGGCCGAGCAGCGGCACGCGCACGTGGAGCGAATCGACGTTCCCGGTGGTACGGCGATAGTGAAAGCGAAAGCGGATGCCATCCATGCCCGAGCTCTCGATTTCGTCGGCCCACAGATCCGCTTCAGGCGTCAGCCCGTAGCGAAAGACGCGGGCCGGCGTCAGCTCGGCCATGCTGCGCACCCGCTCGTCGTCCCAGTTGAGAATCGCGACGCCGCCATCATCGGCCGCCGGCAGCGCCTGGGGCAACTCTGACTTGGCGGCTTGAATGGCCTCAATGGAGCCGAGGCGACTCAGATGACTGGGCCCGACGTTCGTGATCACGCCGACGTGGGGCCGTGCCAACTCACAGAGCCGGGCAATCTCTCCCGGACCATACATGCCCATCTCCAAGACAGCGTATTCGTCGGTCATGCCCAGCCCCAGGAGCGTCAGGGGCAAACCCTGGCCGCTGTTGAGATTGCCCTGGTTGGACAACGTACGGTAGCGCCGACTCAATACGGCAGCCGTCAGTTCCTTGGTGCTTGTCTTGCCCACGCTTCCCGTGATGCCCACCACGCGCAGGTCGGCGCGCGCGCGGTGGAGGCGCTGGAAGCCGCCAACGTTCTGCAGTCCCACTTCGGCGTCGTCGACGATAAAGGCGATGGGCGTTTGGGCCGTTGCGCGCTCAGGTAACTTTGCCCGCAGGGACCAGCGTCCTTGGGTGCAGTCGACGGCGACCGCTCCCCCCTGCAGCGCAGCCTCCAGGCCCCGCTGCTCGCAAATCACCCCGCTGGCGCCAGCCGCCAGCGCCGGCGCGATAAAGTCATGGCCGTCGTTGGTTTGACCGACGAGGGCGACAAATAGATCGCCAGGCTCCACATCGCGGCTGTCAAGCACGCCCCGGCCCAGCGGCGTTGCCGGCAACATCATGGGCGGCAGTTCGCCGGTCAGTGCTTGCCAGAGCGTGTGTTGAGTGATACAGGTCGACACTACGGGCGCCATGGTCTACTCCGTCCCGGTGTTGGGAACCAAGGCCTGCCTCGACACCGTCGTGCTGAGACGAATCTCATCGGGCGGGATGTTGAGGTAGTCAATGAAGCGCTTTGTGACACGAGCAAAGGTCGGGGCGGCAGTGTAAGCGGCCCACGGACTAATAGCAGGATCAGGACGATCAAGCTTGACGAGTACCACGATTTGCGGATCATCTGCTGGCACAAAGCCAACAAATGTCGTGATCGTCTCGTCGTCGGTGTAGCCCTCTTCGGTAGGAATCTGGGCTGTGCCGGTCTTGCCGGCCACCGAATAGCCGGGAATACGCGCAGCGCGGATCCCCACGTTGACAGCATATTCCATTAGTTCAGCCATGGTGCGCGCCGTTTCGGGCGACACCACCTCGCGTGCCGCCATTGGCTCAGTGAGGAGTACCTCATTGCCGGCTACCCGAGCGTCTACAACGTAAGGCCGCATATAGAGCCCGTCATTTGCCAGCGTTGCCACGGCACTCAACATTTGCAGCGGTGTAACAGCTAGGCCCTGGCCAAAGCTGTTGGCGGCCAGATCGGAAACGCTCCAGGTGGGGTCGCCCGGCGATTTGAGCAAGCCGCTAACTTCACCGGCCAGGTCGATGCCTGTGGGCTGGCCGAAGCCAAAGCGCCGTACGTAGTGATAAAACTCATCGTCGCCCAACAACTCGGCCACCTGGACTGTGATCACGTTGAGCGATCGGGCCAGGGCATCGGCAATGGTCGTCTTGCCGTAGGCCTGGCGATTGCTGTTGAGGAAGACGCGGCCGCCAACCGAAATCGAGCCGGTGTCAGTCAATACGGTCGTCGGCGTGATGATGCCAGTATCCAGGGCGGCGGCCATAGTAATGACCTTGAAAATGGAACCCGGCTCGTACTGGAGGTTGACAGTTGCGTTCGAGAACGACTCGCCGTCCGCTGTTGCAAACTCATTGGGATCAAACGTGGGCAGATTGGCCAGGGCCAAGATTTCGCCTGAGCGCGGATCCATGGCGATGATGGAGCCGCTTTGCGCGCGGAAGTAGCGCAGTGCATAATCCAGTTCTTCTTCGGCAATCCACTGCATGCCCCGGTCAATCGTCAGAACCAGATCCTTGCGCGGCAGGGAGGGCAGATAGCGCACCGTTTCCCGCGGCAGGTCGTCCAGCGTAGCATTGGCCCGGGTGGGCAGGCCGACACCATTCTGGCTTAGATAGCGATCGTAGTAGCTTTCTAGACCATAATGCCCGGCACGCCCCGAATTGGTGGCAACGTCGATGCCCACAAAGCCCATAATGTGCGCGGCCAGGTTCCCTTCGGGATAGTAGCGTTCGGGCGATGCAGATACCTGAATATATTCGAAGGGCGAATACTCGCTGGCCTGGTCGACTTCGGCTAGAAAGCTCATGAGGGCACGACTCTCGTCCAGCGTGAGGCCTTTGGCCAAAAGGCAGTAGGGACGATCCCCGCTATCGACCAGGGTCGCCAGCAATTCAGCGGGATCCATGCCGGTAAGCTCTGCGATTTTGCTGGCGACTTCACGCATCTCTTCGTCGTTCAGATTCTCGGGCGTTGCTGAAATATCGTAGAAATAGCGATCAATGCTCAGGATATTGCCATCGCGGTCGACAATGGAACCACGCGCCGGTGACTCAGCCGGCGCAGCATAAAGGGCGTCCGCCCCCTGATTGGGAAAGAGTTGATAGGAAATCAGGCGGACGACGATGAGCAGCGTGGCTGTGACGAAAAAGATGGCAATCGCGCCGAAGCGCCAGGACGTCCGCTGCGGATCAAGACGTTCTTCCTGCTCGTTTTGCCCGTCGAGCGTTTCCGCTTCCGGCGCAGTCTTTGTATTAGTCTCTGGCGAGGAAATCGTTTGGGTCATGGTAAACCTACTCTTGCCTGACGGCACAAATCCAGCGGGAGAAAGCGTCGAGTACGTTTCGTCGAGACTTGCTCAGTATGAAGCCTAGAGGCGAGACGCCAATCTACGCGCCTCGCCCGTTTGATTCGTCTGATCATTTCTGCCGGCGGCTAGCAAAACGACCTTGTGCGCAGCCGTTCATCACAAGAACGCTTGCCGGTGTTTTCTTACAGGCGGCAAGCGGGCATCACCTAGCTACTTTCGCTGGTCATAGCGTTCAAAGCGCTGGCGCAACTGTTCTTGCTGCGCAGTCCAGCTTGCCTGAACGCGCTGCGACCACTCGCGAGTCTGGTCTCCTGCAGCCATGACCCCGGCATTGAGCGTCGATCGATCGGGCAGCGGCGGGACGAATTCGCCCATGCGCCGGGGCAAGTCGCGCAACTGGTTCGCCGTTGCCGCCACGTCTTGACCTCTATCTGCCTCCGCTGTGGCTGGCACAGACGCATCTGTGGGCGCAGGACCGAAGAGCGTCCCTCGATCTACATACTTCCGCTCGGTCGTGTAGACATATCCGTTCGCCTCCGCACGTCGCACCATCTTGTCCACAGACGTATGCAGTGTTGTGGCGTAGACGATTTCACTGTTGACGCGCTCAATGCGTTCAATTTCAGCGTTGATCTGCTGGATCTGGACGCGCGCATCAAGAATCTGGACCGAGAGGAAGACGTGCAGGCTCAGACCAGAGGCAATCAGCAAGAGACCCACGCAGTAGATCATGAATTCGCGTGGCGTTTTGGGCAGGTGTGCTGCAGCACGTGCCGTCGTCGCCCATTCGCCGCGGATTGTTTCTTGCCAACTCTCGCTTAGCTCGGCCGTCGTGTTGGAGACGGTCGGCATGGTCCCGCGCTGTAACATCTTCGATCTCTACTTTCTCTGGGGGGTGCTGTAGGGATTGAGTGCTGGTTGTCGTCTGTCTGTTCAGTTAATGGTTCGTGTTAGCAACGCTCAGCAATTCGGAGTTTGGCCGAACGGCTTCGCGGGTTAGCGGCTTGTTCTGCCGGACCTGCGGTTATCGGTTTGCGCGTCACCAACTCCACTGTTGCTGTGCGATCATACCCGCCGAGGGGGTGCGCTGCGTCGGGTACGTAGGATCGTGCTTCTTGTTGCATCCATCGTTTGACGATGCGGTCTTCCAGGCTGTGAAAGCTTATAACGGCCAGTCGTCCGCCTGGTCGCAAGAGTGTCAAGCATTGCGGCAATGTCTTTTCCAGATGGACCAGCTCGTCATTGACGGCGATGCGCAGGGCCTGAAAGGTCTTGGTCGCCGGATGAATTCGCTTGCCCCGGCGCCCGCCTACTGCCTGCGAAACCATTTCTGCCAACTCTTCGGTCGTTTCAATCGGTCGCTTGCGGACCAGATAGCGGGCGATGCGCCGGCTGCGATGTTCCTCGCCGTATATATATAAGGTGTCGGCTAGCTCAGCCTCCGACCAGGTATTGACGATATCAGCTGCGCTGATCGGCTGCTGCGGATCAAAGCGCATGTCTAATGGCCCGGATTGGGCGAACGAGAAACCCCGTTCCGATGTTGCAAGTTGAAAGCTGCTCAACCCGAGGTCGAGCAAGATTCCGTCGACCTGTTCAAATCCTGCCTGGCGGGCGACTGTCTCGATCTCCGCAAAATTGGCCTGTACAAGCGTCAGGCGACCGGAGGCCACCATCGCTTGTTGCGTCTCACTGATCCGCCGGATTGCCGCCGGGTCGGCATCTAGTCCGAGCACTTGACCATCCGGCGCTGTGGCGGCCAACATACCGGCTGTGTGACCGCCGCCGCCCAGCGTACCGTCAATCATCCTTGCGCCGGGTCGGACCGCCAGGCCTTCCATCACTTCAGTAAAGAGCACTGGAACGTGGTTAGCGTCTGCTGGATCGGGTGCAATGGTCTCCGCCATTAACCTAGACGTCCAGCGCAGTGAAGATTTCAGTGTCCAGGTCATCGTCGAGTTTTTGGAGCACCTGCTCCTGCCATTCATCTGGGGCCCAAAGCTCGATAAAGTTGTCCATGCCCACCACCATGGCTTCTCCGTCGATGTGGGCAAAATCGCGCAATCGCTGGCTGACCAGGATGCGTCCCTGCTTGTCAGGCTTTAGATCCTCGGCGGCGCTAAAGAGCACACGACGAAGAAGGGAGGTGCGGCGATCGGTAATGGGCAATGCCTTGATTTTGTCCGAGAGCTTGGTCCACTCACTCATGGGCATGAGGAGCAGGCAGCGGTCGGATGGGTTGCGCGTCACCACCAAGCCAGCCGCAAGACGATCCCGGAACTTGGCCGGGATCGTCAGCCGGCCTTTGCTATCCAAGGTATGTACAAATTCGCCCAAAAACATTGTTGTTCCACCTTGGCGGTTGCAAAAGATGAGCGATATCCCAAATATCCCTACTGCTTCAGCACGCGTGTCGGAATATCCACTTCGCTCCCAAAAATGCGGGAAAATAGGCTCATTCACCCACTTTGCCCCACAATTTCCCACATTATACGGTAAAAGCCGGAGGTTGTCTAGTCCGAAATTGGCGGTCGCGCATTAAAATTATTGGGTAAGTCGCCATGGATTTGGGATAGGCGCCAATTGGCGAAGAAGGACGGTGTTGGGCGCAAGGCGATGGGCGAAACGATGATGCGGTGTGGCCAGGCAGGTGGCGGGCGGATGGGGGGGGACGTGGATCTATAATTCTAACGAAATTCTTATACAAATTGCTTGACACGACCCGAACAATATGGTAATATCCTAGGTCGCGTGTTAATGCATTTTTGTTAACATGGTTCAACAAATCAAGGGTTCTGTAGGTGAATAAACCGGTGTTCGCAAGCGATTCGATTGGCGGAGGACGAAGAGTCTGAGCAAGAAACGACGGGACACCGGCTTTTTCTATTTGGGACATCTGGGTAGAGAAAATACAGACCGCAACATACGTTAGATCCGTTTTACGGAAGACACCTTACGGGGGTTGGAATACCATTGGCGATGTCGCCAATATGGGTAGTCCTGCCAGGGTGTCTTATTGCTATTTGGCGACCTATTCGGTGCGGGCGCCCGATGGTTGGGCTGCCGTATCAGATGAGACATCTTCTGGAGTCGTCACGCCAGTACGCTTTATTGCAGGATGCATTCAATCGGAGCGGGAGGTTGGTTATACGGTTAGTTGGTAGCAGCTAATGCTGTTACACGCACGTAGTTAAGGAAATGTGGGGTCGTTGCACTCTCAGTATGGTCTAAGGAGCAAATTTTATATGATGCTTTCCCCAGACGGCACAATCAATGTAGCTGGCGCACGCCCGGACCGGAAGTCGTACGCACGTACGCCAACGGTTTTGGATTTGCCCGGTCTCACAGAAGTGCAATTGCGCAGCTTTGAATGGTTTAAGGAAGAGGGTTTGCGCGAACTCTTTGATGAGATTACACCGATTGTCAGTTTTAACAAAAATCTTGAACTTCATTTCGGCGGTTTCCATTTTGGCGAGCCTAAGTATCCGGAAGATGAATGTCGAGAGCGAGATATTACCTTTTCAGCGCCCTTGTGGGTCACGATCAAGCTGGTAAACAAGGATACGGGTGAAATCAGCGAGCAAGAAGTCTTCATGGGCGACTTCCCGCTGATGACTCAGGCTGCCACCTTTATTATTAACGGCAGCGAGCGCGTCGTTGTCAGTCAGTTGATTCGTTCACCCGGCGTCTATTTTACGGTCGAGGAAGATCGCAGCACCGGTCGCGACTTGGCCGGGGCCAAGCTGATCCCCAGCCGTGGGGCTTGGCTTGAATTTGAGACGAGCAAACGGGACATTATCAGCGTCAAGGTCGACCGCAAGCGTAAGCTGCCGGTCACGATTCTCTTGCGCGCTATCGGCTACGGGACGGATGATGAGATCCGTGAACTGTTCAAAGACATTGATACGGATCCGGATCATCCCTTTATCGAGTCGACGCTTGAACGTGATCCGACCAGCAATACATATGAAAATGGCGAGCAAGGCGTAGATGACGCCCTGCTGGAATTTTACAAGAAGTTGCGTCCGGGCGATCCGCCGACGCTGGACAACGCCAAGAGCTTCCTGCAGAATCTCTTCTTTTCGCCTCGCCGCTACGACTTGGGGCGGGTGGGACGCTATAAGCTCGATCGTCGTCTCGGCGTAGATGCCAGCCTCGATACCCGCACGCTGACCAATGAAGACATCGTGGCGGTGATCCGGCGTATCATCGCGATCAACCTGGGCCAGGGCCGCCCTGATGACATCGATCATCTGGGCAATCGCCGCATCAAGACGGTGGGCGAGCTCATTCAGAATCAGATTCGCATCGGCCTGCTGCGCATGGAACGCGTCGTGCGTGAGCGCATGTCGATCCGCGACCCGGAGCAGGTCACGCCGCTAAGCCTGATCAACATCCGTCCGGTCGTGGCCGCCACGCGTGAATTCTTTGGCGGCAGCCAACTCAGTCAGTTCATGGACCAGACCAATCCGCTGGCCGAGCTTACGCACAAGCGTCGCCTAAGCGCGCTGGGCCCCGGTGGTCTCCGTCGTGAGCGTGCGGGGTTTGACGTACGTGACGTTCACTTTAGTCACTATGGACGTATCTGTCCCATTGAGACGCCGGAAGGCCCCAACATCGGTCTGATCGGCTCCATGGCCAGCTTCGCCCGCGTCAATGAATTCGGTTTCGTTGAGACCCCTTATCGTAAGGTCTATACTTGGGCGCCGCCGGTGGCTAGCGATCTGCTGCAACGCGAATTGCGCGCCGATGTCACCGACCCAAAGAGTGGTGACGTAATCGCTGAGAAGGGGACGATTGTCGACGAAGCAACGGCCAAGAAGATTGAGGCCGCCTTTGGCGATGATGAACTGGCCCAGATTCGGGTCAAGCCCTACGCCAGTCGTGAGGTGGTCTTCCTCACGGCTGATGAGGATGAGGAGGCGTCGATCGCTCAGGCTTCGTCAGAGCTAAATGCGCTCGGCGAGTTCCAGAACCCGCGCCCATCGGCGCGTCAGGCTGAGTCTTTCCTCTTCGCCCAGCCCGAGCAGATCAGCTATATGGACGTGTCGCCCAAGCAGATTGTGGGCGTCTCCGCCGCGCTGATCCCGTTCCTGGAGCATGATGACGCCAATCGCGCGCTCATGGGGTCGAACATGCAGCGTCAGGCGGTCCCGCTGGTCAAACCGGATGCACCCCTGGTGGGCACCGGCATGGAGTGGCAAGCGGCGATTGATTCCGGCCAGGTTGTGACCGCCAAGAACGCTGGAGAAGTAGTCAGCGTAACCGGCAGCGAGATTGTCGTGCAAGAGGAAGACGGCACTCGCCGCACGTACCATATGCGTAAGTATAATCGCAGCAACCAGAGCACCTGCATCGACCAGCGTCCGACTGTCTTCAAGGGCGACCGCGTGGATGTCGGCGCGGTGCTGGCTGACAGCTCGAGCACTGAAGGCGGTGAGTTGGCGCTTGGCCAGAACGTGGTCGTCGCCTACATGAGCTGGGAAGGCGGCAACTATGAGGATGCTATCCTCGTTAGCGAACGACTGGTGCAGGAAGACCGCTACACCTCGATTCATGTGGAGAAACATGAGGTCGATGCACGCGAGACCAAGCTGGGGCCGGAAGAGAT
This sequence comes from uncultured Chloroflexia bacterium, assembly GCA_963749845.1. GTDB lineage: Bacteria > Chloroflexota > Anaerolineae > Caldilineales > Caldilineaceae > JAGRCP01. The sequence goes on from CAVVOJ010000001.1 coordinate 2,009,857, forward strand.
CACACGCGACATTCCCAACGTGGGTGAAGATGCGTTGAAGGACCTGGACGAAGACGGTATCATTCGTATTGGCGCCGAAGTCTCTCCGGGAGACATCTTGGTCGGCAAGATCACGCCCAAGGGCGAGACTGAACTGACACCCGAAGAGAAGCTGCTCCGCGCCATCTTTGGCGAGAAAGCGCGTGAGGTGAAGGATTCCTCCCTGCGCCTGCCTCATGGTGAGCGCGGTAAGGTCGTGGACGTCAAGGTCTTTGACCGCGACGAGCATCGCGACATGGCTGCCGGCATTGAAAAAATCGTCCGGGTCAGCGTGGCGCAGCGCCGCCGCTTGACTGAAGGCGACAAGATGGCCGGTCGCCACGGCAACAAGGGCGTCATTTCCAAGGTTGTACCCGTTGAGGATATGCCCTTCCTGGAAGACGGTACGCCTGTTGATATCATTCTGAACCCGCTGGGCGTGCCCGGCCGCATGAACATCGGTCAGATTCTCGAGGCCCATCTTGGTTGGGCGGCATTACGTCTGGGCTATATGGCTGAAACGCCGGTCTTTGACGGCGCCAAAGAGGAAGAAATTGAATCCGAGTTGGCTCGCGCATGGCTGGTTGATCGGGCCTGGGCTGACGTCACGCAGCGTGCCTGGGACTGGGTGGAGGCCGAGGATATCCCGACCGAAGAGATCCGCGACGACGCGGATGCGCGTATCGCCTACCTGATTGACTGGCTGGAACCGATGGGTTATGAGGGGCAGCAGCTCTTTGATGACCAGAACTATGCCCGTCATGCTGCCCTGCGCGAATGGTTGCGCGAGCGCGGCTATGCGCCGGAAGCCATGTGGCCAGATAGCTACATGAACATGCGCACGACGGAGGAAGCCAACTACGCTGCCCGCGAATGCGCGCTGCGCGAATGGATGATCTTCCATGGCGAGGAGCCCGCAGCCGATCTGGCGGGTGACGCGTTGGAGGAAGCTTCCCTTGCTTTGAGCCATCGCACCGGCTGGCCACGGCCCACAACGGGCAAGCAGCGGCTATACGACGGCAAGAGCGGCGAAGCGTACGATTCGTCGGTGACGATTGGTGTCGTCCAGATGCTCAAGCTGCATCACCTGGTCGAGGACAAAGTTCACGCCCGCAGCACTGGCCCCTACAGCCTCGTCACCCAGCAGCCGCTGGGCGGTAAGGCGCAGTTTGGCGGTCAGCGCTTCGGCGAGATGGAGGTTTGGGCGTTGGAAGCCTACGGCGCCGCCCACATCTTGCAGGAAATGCTGACGGTCAAGTCCGACGATGTGAGCGGTCGTGTCAAGACCTATGAAGCTATCGTCAAGGGCGAGCCGATTCAGAGCCCCGGCGTGCCGGAGAGCTTCCGCGTGCTGGTCAAGGAACTGCAGAGCCTTGCCCTCTCGGTTGAGGTCATCAACGAGAAGAATGAGGTCATTCAGTTCGGCAAAGACGACGGCGAAGATCGTCTGCCCAAGCTGGGATTCAGCTTGAATGTGCCCAGCCCCATGAGCCGCAGCAGCGAATAGCAGAGATTAGGAGATTAAGGGATTGAGAGATTAGAGATTGTGTCAGCATTTGCGGCCAATCTCCTAATCTCTTAGTCTCCAGTCTCTAAATCTCCTTGTGTCATATAGAACGGGAGATCATAGAGTAAACTATGGAAGTAAAAAACTTTGACGCCATCCGTATTTCGCTTGCCTCGCCGGAACAAATCCGCGAATGGAGCTTCGGTGAGGTCACCAAGCCTGAAACGATCAATTATCGCACCTTGCGCCCTGAACGAGATGGTCTCTTCTGTGAGCGGATCTTTGGTCCGACCAAGGATTGGGAATGCTCGTGCGGAAAGTACAAGCGCGTCCGCTATAAGGGCATCATTTGCGACAAGTGCGGTGTAGAGGTTGCGCCAAGCCGCGTGCGGCGCGAGCGCATGGGCCACATTGAGCTGGCATCACCCGTCAGTCACATTTGGTATGTGAAGGGCGTGCCGAGCCGTTTGGGCCTCTTGCTCAACATCAGCCCGCGCCACTTGGAGCGCGTGCTCTACTTTGCTCAATACATCATCACCAACGTCAACGAAGACGCCCGCAGCCGCGCCATTCAGCGCCACGAGCGGGAGCTGGCCATGCGTCTCTCACGCATCGAGAGCGATGTTTCCGACCATTCCGAAGAGCTGAACAGCGCTTTGGAAAGTGCCTTGGCCGAGTTGGATGCTGAGGAAGAGAAGGAGATCGCCGAACTCGACGAGCGCATCAACGCCCAATCTTCCCAGGTGATCGCCGATGCCCAATCTTTGCAGACCTGGATCGGTAATCGTGTGGGCAAGAAGGCGGAAGAAGACAAGACCGTTGATTGGTCGGAACGCGTGCTCATCCAAAAGGGAGAGACCGTCTCTGCCGACCACGAGACAGCCGTCAATAATCTTGTGCAGGAGCGTCTGGACGAATTGCAGACGGAGTCAGATGAGGAAAAGGCCGACATCCGTCTGTTGATCAGCGCCAAGCGTGATCATGTGCGCGGTGAGTTGGGGGCCGAAATTGGCGAGCTCAATGAAGACATTGAGGCCAAAAAAGATCGCGTACGCGCCCAGATGGATGCATCGCTGGAAGAGCTCAAGAGCCTGGAGGAGAAGCAGCTCCTCACCGAGACGCGTTATCGCGAGTTGCAGGATCGTTGGGGAAACGTCTTCACGGCCGGCATGGGGGCCGAAGCCGTGCGCGACATTGTCACCAAGCTAGATCTGGACAAGATGGCCAAGGAACTGCGCAAGGAGATCCGCACGACGCGCAGCAAGCAGCGGCGCAAGAAGGCGGCCAAGCGCTTGCGCGTGGTGGAGAACTTCCGCAAGAGCGGCAATCGCCCCGAGTGGATGATTCTTACGGCGCTGCCTGTGATCCCGCCCGATCTGCGCCCGATGGTGCAACTCGATGGCGGCCGCTTTGCCACCAGCGACTTGAACGATCTCTATCGGCGTGTCATCAACCGCAACAACCGCCTCCATCGTTTGATGGAGCTGGGCGCGCCCGATGTGATCGTCCGCAACGAGAAGCGCATGCTACAAGAAGCTGTCGACAGTCTGGTTGACAATGGTCGGCGCGGCCGTGCGGTGAGCCGCAGCGGCAAGCGCAAGCTCAAGAGCCTGAGCGACATGCTCAAGGGCAAGCAGGGGCGCTTCCGCCGTAACCTGCTTGGTAAGCGCGTTGATTACTCCGGTCGTTCGGTAATCGTGATTGGTCCGGAGCTCAAGCTGCACCAGGCCGGTTTGCCCAAAAAGATGGCATTGGAACTCTTCAAGCCGTTCGTTATGCGCCGGCTGGTTGAGTACAACTATGCCCACAATATCAAGAGCGCCAAGCGCATGGTCGACCGCCAGTCGCCCGAGGTTTGGGACGTGCTGGAGGAGATCACCCATGAGCGACCGGTGATGCTCAATCGTGCGCCGACGCTCCATCGCTTGGGCATCCAGGCTTTTGAGGTTGTGCTGATCGAAGGGAGCGCGATTCAGCTTCACCCGTTGACCTGTGCGGCGTTTAACGCCGACTTTGACGGCGACCAGATGGCCGTTCACGTGCCACTGAGCGAGCCGGCGGTCAAGGAAGCACGCGAGTTGATGCTTTCAAGCAAGAATCTGCTCAAGCCCAGCAGCGGTGAGCCCATCGTCGGCCCTTCCAAAGACATGGTCATGGGTGTCTATTACTTGACCGTGATGGAAGAGCTGGAAAATGAGGACGACAGGCTGCCGATCTTCAGCAGCATGGACGAAGCTGAGTACGCCTTGGACATGGGCATCATCGGCCTGCGGCAACCCATCAAGGTGCGGATCGAAACGAAATTCGATGCGATGCCTTTGGAAGACCTGCTGGCCATTGAGGCTGACGAAGAAAATGACGTTGAAGGGCGCATCGGCGTGAGCGAGCGCGTGCTCGAGACGTTGGCAGAATATGGTCTAGAGACAGTCGGCGACGTCTTGGATATCTATTACAAGGGCGAGCGCAAGATGATTGACGAGATTCCGGGCTTCGGCAACGTGGCCCTGGATGAGACGCGCGAAGCACTGCGTGATCTGGGCCTGTTGGGCGCAAATTGGCCTGAAGAGCGTATCGTCACCACGACCGTGGGGCGCATCATCTTCAACCGCTCGTTGCCCGAAGAGGTCTGGTTCGTCAACGACCTGCTCGATAAGAAGGGCGTCAATGAGGTTGTCGAACGGGTCTACAAGCACCTCGGTGGTGAAGTGACGGCCGAGGTGGTCGATAACATCAAGGATCTCGGCTTCAAGTACGCGACCAAGTCCGGCATTACCATTGCCGTTAGTGACATCCGCGTGCCGGAAGAAAAGCGCGAAATCATTGAGAACACGACCGCCGAGGTAGAGAAGTCCGAGCAGCAGTATCGCCGTGGCTTGATTACCGCTGAAGAGCAATACAACAAGATCGTCGAGCTCTGGACACGGGCGACTGACGATGTGACGGACGCCGTGAAGGGCTTGTTGAGCCCGATTGACGGTCTTGGCGCCATGGCCCAGTCCGGCGCGACCAAGGGCGGTATCAATCCGATTCGCCAGTTGGCTGGCATGCGCGGCCTCATGGCCGATCCGAATGGTCGCATTATTCCGCTGCCGATTCGCTCGAATTTCCGCGAAGGGTTGACTGCGCTGGAGTACTTCCTGAGCACGCACGGTGCGCGCAAGGGTCTGGCTGACACGGCGCTGCGTACGGCCGATGCCGGCTATTTGACCCGGCGTCTCGTTGATGTTGCCCAGGATGTCATTATCACCGAAGAGGATTGCGGTACCAACACCGGCATCTGGATTACCGAGGAAGAATCGCGCCAGATGGGCGAGACCATCTTCGAACGCGTGGCGGGTCGCTATCTGGCCGGTGATATCTCTGATCCGGAAACGGGTGAACTGCTGCTGGCGCGGGATTCGCTGCTTGATGAAGCGGCGCTGGCCACCATGCAGCGACACAACGTTACCGAGGCTTTCGTGCGCAACCCGCTGACCTGTGAGTCGCGCTTTGGTCTCTGCCAAAAGTGCTATGGCCTGGACTTGGCGCGCGGCGGTCTGATCGGCATGGGCGAAGCGGTAGGCATTATCGCTGCCCAGTCCATCGGTGAGCCGGGTACACAGCTTACGTTGCGCACCTTCCACACCGGCGGTGTTGCCGGCGCCGATGACATCACGCAGGGTTTGCCCCGCGTCGAGGAACTCTTCGAGGCGCGCAACCCCAAGGGCGAGGCTGTCATCAGCGAGATCGATGGCACGATCGACGTCTACTGGGAAGGCGAGGTCCGCATGGTGCGGGTCACGCGGACTGATCTGAAGCGCAATGATCTGACGATCCCGACTGGCTATACGTTGCTCGTGGAAGATGGTGATCGCGTGCAGGAAGATACAGTGATCGCCCATCGGGCTGATGCTGAGCCGGATGAGAACGGTGATCTACCTGAAGATGCGACCATCGTGGCGGGTATGGAAGGCGAGATCTTTGTCGAGAGCCAGAAAGATGGCAGCTATCAGGCCGTTGTCCGGCGCGAGGATACGGAAGTGTGGGAGACCGACATTCCCGCCAATGCTCGTATGCGTGTCGACAAGGGCGATGAGGTGATTGCGGGCGAGCAGTTGACTGAGGGTGCCAAGAACCCCAAGGAGATTCTGCGCATTCAGGGTCGCGAGGCATGTCAGCTTTACCTGCTGGGTGAGGTGCAGAAGGTCTATCGCAGCCAGGGTGTGGGTATCCATGATAAGCACATTGAGGTCGTGCTGCGTCAGCTCCTGCGCCGGATCATGGTGCGCGCCACCGGCGACACGGAATTGCTACCCGGCGAGTTGATCGACCGCTTCCTGTTCGAAGACATCAATGACGCGGCCATCGCACGTGGCGGCAAGCCTGCCCGCGGCGAGCCGGTTGTGCTCGGTTTGACCAAGGCCGCGCTCAACACGGAAAGCTTCCTGGCAGCGGCCAGCTTCCAGGAGACAACCCGTGTGCTGACCGAGGCGGCGATTCGCGGCCAGGTCGATGATCTGCGCGGTCTCAAGGAGAATGTCATCATCGGTAAGCTGATTCCGGTGGGTACGGGCTTCCATACGCGCATTGACCGACCGGAAGACGAGATCGATGCAGATGAGTTCGAATTCCTCGAGGATTTGGAGGAACTGGACGATCTGGACGATACCGAACTCGAATTCGATGATCTAGACTTCGCAGATATCGACAACAGCGATCTGTCGGGCGTGCCTGAGCTGGGTATGGAGCCGCTCGGGGCCAACGCTTCGCTGGATGACGAAGAAGATGATGACGAGATGATTGATCTTGACTCGTTGCGCGGCGACGATTCAGACGATATTGACGTGGAGCTGGGATAGCGGCTACGCCGGGTGGCGAATGACAGCTCGGTCGATCACAAGCGCACGGCGCAAACGCGTGAGACCGATTGCCGATTGGCCAAGCCAGTGTGAAATCAAAAACGGGGATGACGCCACAGTGCGTCATCCCCGTTTTGTTATAATGGGTGAATGATTGCTCCATCGCGTTGACACGATCGCCTGACGCCCAAGGAATGCCCATGACTGCCGGAACAGATGACCTCGAGCGCCGCACCTACGAGCTTTCGATCATCAATAGCATTGCCCGCGCGCTTAACCAGTCAGTCGATCTGCGGGGAGCGCTCCAGCTAACATTGGCGAGCGTTGCCCAACTGCTCGAGTTAGAGACCGGCTGGATCTGGCTGTTGAACGAGGAGACGGATAATGCTTATCTGGCTGCCGCGCAAAACCTGCCGCCGGCGCTTGCTCGCAATCCTGCCCGCATGGAGGGATCCTGCCACTGTCTGGACACGTTTCGCTCCGGTGACCTCGAAGGCGCAGCCAATGTGAATGTCGTGGGCTGCAGTCGACTTTGGAATCTTGTCGACGGCACTGACGGCTTACGTTATCATGCCAGTATTCCCCTCTATGCCCATGACAAGCAGCTGGGCGTGCTCAACGCAGCTAGTAAAGATTGGCGCGAATTGGACGAGGATGAGCTGCGCTTACTCTACACGATCGGCGATTTGCTCAGCATTGCGATCGAGCGGGCCAGACTCTTCGACCAGAGTCGACAGGTCGGTGCAATTTCCGAGCGGAACCGCATCGCCCGCGAGATTCATGATACGCTCGCCCAGGGTCTGTCTGCCATCACGTTACAGTTGGAAGCGGCCGACGCGCTATTGGAGTCGGGCGGGCGGACCGAAGCGCTGCAGCAGGCCTTGCGCAGTGCGCTTCAACTGAGTCGCAGCAATCTGGATGAAGCGCGGCGTTCGGTGATGGGGTTGCGCGCTGCGCCCCTGGAAGGTCGGACGTTAGCGCAAGCGTTGCGTGAATTGGTAGATAAATTTGAGGAAGTGGAAGCAGCGCAGGTTGACTTTGACGCAATTGGCGGGCACCACCCGTTGTCGCTTGCCGTGGAAGCCGGGCTGTACCGCGTGGCGCAGGAAGCCCTCAATAACGTTCGTGAACATGCTCAGGCTGATCACGTGCGCGTAGATTTGGTGATTACGCCACCCACAATCGAGTTGCGGATCGAAGACAATGGTAGAGGGTTCGACCGGTGCTCTGTTGAGCGTAATCGCTATGGCATTACGGGGATGAATGAACGGGTCAATCTGCTCGGTGGAGAATTACATGTGGAAAGCGCGCCCGGCGCCGGTACACGTGTGCGCGTGATGGTGCCCTTTTCGGCAAGCTGACACACGCTTTGTATCCCATTGATAAGCCTTCTTTACGCTTCATCAACCAACCAGTAATCGTTTATGACACCGATTCGCATTATTCTTGCCGACGATCATCCTATTGTACGCGATGGCCTCTCTGCCGTCCTTCTGACCCAACCTGACTTCACCATTGCCGGCGAAGCGGGCAACGGCATGGAGGTCATACAGCTTATCGAGGAAATTGCAGCGGATGTGTTGATGCTGGATTTGGAAATGCCGGAAATGGACGGTGTCGCAACGCTCCGGGAATTGCGCGCCCGTGACCTATCGGTGCGCACGATTGTCTTCACTGCCTTCGACACAGACGATCGTATCGTCGAAGCCGTGCGTGCAGGCGCCCAAGGCTACTTGCTAAAGGGAGCGCCGCGCGAAGAGCTCTTTAACGCCATTCGGGTCGTCCATAGTGGCGGCACGTTGCTGCAACCCATTATCGCCTCGCGACTCATGCGTCGCCTGAACGAGCCCGAGCCTGATCCACTTTCTGCACGCGAGCAGGAAGTGTTGGCATTGTTGGCTCAAGGAATGTCCAATCGCGGCATCGCTGATGCGTTGATCATTACGGAACGCACCGTCAAATTTCATGTCAGCGCAATCATGGGCAAACTCGGCGCGAACAATCGCACTGAGGCTGTGGCCATCGCAGTCGAACGCGGGCTAATCGACCGTTAGACGAACCCAATGATCTGTTGAAGCTCAGAGAATCCCCGCCCATTTCGTTCCTCTCGTTTCTCCTGTCCCAAAGTACAGCCACGATCTGAACCAACGCACGATGCGGCGGACGCAGGCGCTTGGTACGCTATGGTCGGAACATAGACAAGCCAAGATGTGGACCCAAATCGGATCCACCGCCCGTACTTCACCAATAGGAGTGTGTTATGAGCAAGGTTGCATTGATCACAGGCGGAAGCCGCGGGCTCGGCAAGACATTAGCCGCTTTTCTAGCCGGCCGGGGGTACGACTTGATCGTTACGGCCCGGCACCGAGCTGAATTGGAGACGACGGCCACAGCGCTGCGCGAGCTGGGCGTGGCAGTTGACGCCGTCCTTGGCGATGTTGCCGATCCCGCGCATCGACGAGCGCTTGTCGTAACTGTCGAACGACGTGGACGGCTCGATCTCCTCATCAACAACGCATCGATTCTTGGTCCCAGCCCCCAGCCCGAGCTAGCCGCTTATCCGCTGGAAATGCTCGAGCAGGTCTTCGCCATCAACGTGCTGGCGCCCCTCGCCCTGATTCAAGAGCTGTTGCCGGCACTGCGCGAGACTCAGGGTCTGATCGTCAATCTGTCCAGTGATGCTGCTGTAGGCGCCTATGCCGGCTGGGGCGGCTACGGTGCAAGCAAAGCCGCGCTTGACTTGATGAGCGCAACACTGGCTGAAGAACTGGCCGACCAACAGGTTGCCGTAGTTGCCGTTGATCCCGGTGATATGCGTACCGGCATGCATCAGGCTGCTTTTCCCGACCAGGATATCAGTGACCGCCCTCTGCCCGAAGTCACGCTGCCTTTCTGGGCCTGGCTCTTCGTCCAGCCGCCCGCAGCGATTACTGGCCGTCGCTTCCAAGCCCAGGCAGATCAGTGGGTGGCCGCGTAAGGGAAAAATTGTAAGGTAGTAGGGTTGTGGGGACAGATCAACAGAAGTACAGAAGTGTATCCCCACAACCCTACGACCCCTTCTCCCCACAACGCTACACGCCAACGAAAGGACCCACCAATATGAAAAGCACTACTCTGACCTTCGAACGGCCGGATGAACTGCAAGCAAGCCAACCGCCGGAAGCGCGCGGCTTGGCGCGGGATGAAGTGCGGCTTCTGGTCAGCAGGTCGACGGGACACGAACATGCTCGTTTTATCGATCTGCCCGATTATCTGATGCCTGGCGACTTGGTTGTCGTCAATCGCAGTGCCACCGTTCCGGCCAGCCTGCCCGCACGCTATCCCGGCGGCAGTTTTCTGCTTAATCTCTCGACTCGCTATGGCGGAGGTCTTTGGTTGGCGGAGCCAAGATACTCGATTTCCGAGCCGGGGCCGTTGCCCGTACGACCTGGGCAACGCATTGAGATTGCGGGAGCCAGCGCGCGCATGGTAGCGCCCCACCCTCAACTGCCGCGGCTCTGGTTTATCGAATTTGATGATCCGTCTCACCTGGATTGGCACCGTTTTGGCCAGCCTATCCGTTATGGATACGTGGACGAGCGCTTTCCGTTGGCGGCCTATCAGACTCTTTTTTCGCGAATTCCGGGCAGTGCTGAAATGCCATCAGCCGCGCGGCCGTTCACGCCGCGTGTCGTTGCCCGCCTGCGCAAGCGGGGCGTTGCGTTAGCCGGCATCACGCTGCATACAGGGGTGTCCAGTTTGGAGGTGGAAAGTGACAACGTGGAGGATCATGTGCTCTATGCTGAACCCTACCACGTGCCCGCTTCTACGGTGCGGGCCGTGGATCGGGCTCAGCGCGAGGGGCACCGCGTGATCGCCGTCGGGACCACGGTTGTACGGGCGCTCGAATCGGCCTGGGATGGTCAACGCATGCAACCGCAGAAAGGCTTCACCAGCATCTTTCTTCATCCGGGCCGGCCGACGCAAGTCGTCGACGGTCTCATTACCGGCCTGCATGATCCCCGGGCAAGCCATTTGGCCATGCTCTACGCGATTGCCGGACAGGATCTGGTCCAGAACGCCTACGTTGAAGCCGTAGCGCAGGGCTATTTGTGGCACGAGTTTGGTGATAGCCATCTCATTTTGACGGATCCCTAGGGCGCGAGATTTGGAACCGCCAACCTTGGTTGGCGGTTCCAAACGTTCTTTGTATGCTCGTGTGAGATTGGCCTCAGCTCAGACTCTTGAACATCTGCTGATAGGCGTGGTACTTTTCAAAGCCGAACTTGGCGTAGAAGTCGACCAGGCGTGTCCAGTCGATTACGCAGCCCTTGATGCCGTTGTCATGCAGACGACGCAGTCCGGCGTTAAGTACAGCCGCACCATACCCCTGCCCGCGCAGGCTGGCACTGATGCCAATTGGCCCGAGCTGCCCCCACGGGCGCGGCAACTGATAGGGATAGTACCGTTCGATAGGACGCAGGGAATCCTCGAAGGTGAGCGCGCAAAAGCCATCGACGCCCTGCTCTGTCCAGAGTAGCATCCAGTCGGATATGCGCCCTCCCTCGCGGATGAATTCTTGCGTTTCATAGTGCCACCGACCGGGAAACTCGCGCACCATGAAGTCAAGCAGAAACCTCTCTTCACCAGGTTGAGCCGGGCGCACGATGCCGGCCACCTCCACAACCGACGCTGGCGGTTCGTAGCCGGAGAGGTCCGCGGCCACATCCCACGTCATGCCGCGGTCTTCACCATTGATTGTCACGCCATAACCTTGGTGTAGAAAAAAACCTGTACTCTGCAGGCCAACGGGCGCACCGGGCATGAAGGGACGGATGTCCCCCCCCAGCATTACCTGGGTGACGCCGCGTGCGCTCAGCCAGCCTTCGGCTTCCGCCATGAGAGCCGCACCGATGCCGTGGCGCTGCAGGCCGGGCGCCACGGCAATCGCCCCAACCCAGCCCGTCGTGGGCAACATAACTGCGGGCCGTTCCGCCAGGTGACTGGCGATGACGAAGCCAGCGGGCCGGTCATCCATGGTCGCCAGCCAGCTCATCACAGCACCACCGGCCGGTGGGCGCAGGTTGTACTCCAGAAGACGTTCGGAAATGGCCAGTTCTTCACCGCTGGTCTCATTCCAGAGTGCAACCATGGCTGCGATTTGTACTGTAGCGGCCGGATCAGCAGGTGAAATTGCGAGATGTTGCGCGGATTCCGCCAACATGGTGATCTCCATTTTTGTAAGCGCCCTTATTGCGGCGGATTCAGATAGCTATCGTCAAAGGCGCAGAGCAGCGCATCGGTGATGCCCTTGGCCGCTAATTGCGGCGATTTTGTGAGCAGGTCCCGGTCGCCGCCCAAAAAGCCTAGCTCCAGAATTGCGGCCGGCGTGGATGGGTCGATGCGCCGAAAAGCGTGATATTGGGTCATGTTGTGGGTGACCGAATTCGGATGGTTGGACAGTGCCGTCGCCAGCGGATAATAGCGATCGATGCAGGCCAAGATGCGTTGCTCCTGGGCGGTGCTCACGCGTCGTTCATCGACGGCCGCTTTGTAGCCTGTTGCGTCAATGCAGCTGTCGGCGTGAATGCTCAGCATGACATCGGCTACAAGTCCTTCGAGCCGCGGGTCATATTCCTCAAGGATGATGACATCAGCGCCTGCGCGACGCAGGCGGTGTGCAACGCGTTGGGCAACGTCGGCGTTGATATCGACTTCCTTCAGCTCTGCCTCTCCATTTGCTCCTTCGCAAACTGCGCCGGAATCAAAGCCCGCATGACCACTTATAATGGCAACTTGACGGTTAAACATTGCAGCATTGACGCCCTGCGGCGCCAACCCGTCCATGCCGGGTAGGCCAAACCCCGCCCAGCGGGCGCCGATCAGTCCGATTCCCAGCAGTGTGAGGAAACTGATTAGCAGAATAATACGTTGGATCTTTTGAATAGTCGTATGCCGCATGCGCAGGCTCGGGCATGCTTTTGCATGCAGGAATAATGAATTCATTGGTCTCGCAAGGCCATCGACGATGTTAGGTCGCGACCCGACCATACCCTCATTGTAATGGTGTTGGGGCCCCTGTCCATAATACCGAGTGGAGCGGCTGGCGATTGAACAGGGGCGCGAAGCCCAGCGATCTCCAAAACAATCAAGTGGAATTGACAAAGGTTTCGGCGCAGGCTACACTCTTAAATTGGTGGTTGCCGCCCCTTGCGCGGCAACGCATGCACTCATATGGAATGACCGACATAGATGGCAACTCGATTTAGTTTTGGCTCGCGTGGCGCCGAGTCAACCGCACCACAAGTATACGAAACCGCTCGCCGCAACGGCGCACCTGTCGTCCAGGGGATTGGCGCTGCACTGCGCGAGCGTCGTGAAGCCATGGGCGTTACCCTGGCTGAGGCCGAAGTCGCTACCCGAATCCGGCAAAAATATCTGGCTGCCCTGGAGGCAGACGAGTGGCAACTGTTGCCTGGCGAAGTGGTCGGACGCGGCTTCCTGCGCAATTACGCAACCTATTTGGGCCTGGAGCCTACTGAGATTATCGAACATCGCCGCGCCGTGGTTGATCCGTCGTTGGCCAGTTCGCTGGCTACGATCAGCGCGGGGTCCAACTTGCCGCCGACACGCCAGGTAGACTATCGCCCGAAAGAAGTTGACTTACGCGACGAGCCGGATGTTATGGAGACCCGGGAACTCCGTCTGGGCCCCCTTTTGGCGACATTGGCCGTAGCAGCGTTCGCTGTGCTGCTCTGGTTCGGCCGCGATCCTATCGGCAATGCCGCTACGGATGCTGTCGACGCCATCGAAGCGAGTATGGCTGGCCTCACCACACGTCCGGCCGCCCCCACTGCAACGCTGGTTGCAACAACCGATGCCGCTGCCGTGGTCAACCCGCAGAACCTTGGTGGTCAAGCTGACCCGCAAGCCCCTGTGGCCGGCACTGATGAATCGATTGCCCTGGCGGGTTCCACCGAGCTTGAGCCCGAAACGGCTGAACAGGCCGCTCAGCCGCCAGCTAGTAATGACGGTGGTGAAGGGGCGGGCGGCGATACACCGGCGGGCGGCGGTCTCAGCGCGCTGGCCGCGTTACGGCCGACTGCCACGCCTGAGCCAGTCGATGCGACGGCAACTGCCGAGGCCTTTGCCGCAGTTGAGCCGACACCGACACCGGCGCCGCCGGAACCGACGGCCATTCCGACTGAGGCGCCAACGCCTACAGAAGAGCCAACGCCTGAGCCCGTTGTCTTGCCTCCACTCTGTCCGGACGAGCGTTCGGTGATCACGTCGCCCGGCGTCAGCCAGGTTGTCAATGGTACGGTTGGTGTGACAGGTACTGCAGTCCATGAAGCCTTCAGCTACTATAAGCTGGAATTTGCGCCTGGAGCGGATGCAGGCGGCGGCTATGTTTACTTTGACGGCGCCCAGAGCCCTGTAGCAGGTGGTCTCTTGGGAAACCTGGACACGACAGCGTTGGCAAACGGTGACTATACAATCCAGTTGATCGTCGTCGATCAGAGCGGTAATTTTCCCGCGCCATGCCGCGTGACCATCTCAGTCCAAAATTGACGATCTCCGCGTCAATGTCCGCCTCGTTGAGACAAGAAAAAGCCCTGCTACCGTAGCATGTAGCAGGGCTTTTATGTTATTGGAGCAACCGGCGTCGCTACCACTCGCCTGTATCGTCAGGCCTGTATCGTCAAGCCTGTAGCGGCGGTTCTTCGGCGCTGTGCACGCCCAAGGGGACGGCAACTACCTCACCCTCTTCGTTTTCGCGCATGTGATAGATCGCTACAGCACGCTCGGTCATTAGGATACCGTGAAGATGATCGATTTCGTGCTGAAAGATGCGGGCCAACCAGTCATACGCTTTGATGCGAACCTCTTGGCCGTGGCGATCTTGTGCCCGTACCACCACATGGGTGGCGCGCTCTACATCGGCCGCAATGTTGGGGAGGCTGAGACATCCTTCTTGGGCAACCTCGGCTCCCTTGGCTTTGATGATTTCCGGATTGATCAATTCGAAAACCGTTAACGTCTCTTCTGGATTGTCCTCATCCAGCGGGTATTCGACAACGGCAATCCGACGGTTGAGACCGATCTGGGGTGCAGCCAAGCCTACGCCGGGCGCCTCGCGCATGGTCTCGACCATGTCATCAAGTAGTTGATGTAACTCCTTGTCAAAGACGCGCACCCGTTCACCGGTTTTGTGCAGGACCGGCTCTAGGGGTGAACCGAGGGTTACGATTTGTCTGAGCGTCATTAGTCCACTTCACTTCCTCTTGCCGCACGCATGCCGGCAAACGTTGGCCTGAATCACTCTTCAAATCCTACGCAATGTACCCGGCTCTTGTCAATTAGCGCTCTCTTCGTACAGGAATTCGTAAGTCAAGTAGACTGGGCTGAAGATCGCCATGAAACCGTCGCCGTGAGCAGATCTTACTCGATTCCCTGTCGCAAATCCGCCGTATCCATTTACAGGTGAGGACGTCATCCTGTGTACGTGCCTATTGGCTCGAATGGACCCGTTAGCAGCGCAGCGGATGCGACCGATTCTTCCTCGCTGGGTCGGGCGGTTGTCCCTTCCGCGAGAGTGGACCCCGTTCGCCTGTGAGATCGATTGGCCGCGTGCTGACAGGTTTTTCTGGCAATCGTTCGAATCCCAATCTCTTCAACAAGGAGGTAGAGATATGTTCAGACGCACTCTGCGTTTGGTCGCTTTGCTGTGCCTATTCTTCGGCATACTAACACTCTTACCCATCGCGGTTTCGGCTGCCATGGGTATACCCGGCGACGTTCGTCTACCCGGTGCCGAGGGGAGCACGCTGCCCAGCCCGACGCCGACGTATCCACCCGGCACGCTGCCCAGCCCGACGCCAACATACCCACCGGGTACGCTGCCGACGGTGGCGCCTACACAGGAACCACCGCAACCGACCAGTTCACCCACCAAGCCGCCCCATCCTACAGCAACGGCGCGGCCTCCATACTCGACGGCAGTCCCGCTTGCGACGGCTCAGCGGTCTTCAGCTGCTACTTCCAAGGGCGTTGCATCCATTGGTCGCTATTCAATTATTAAGGTCATTGGGCAGCGTCTTTCGCCCGTCATCTACGCCTACACCGATCGGGGCCGCCTCTATTGGTCGCCCGAAGACGGTCGTGATTGGCGCTACGTCACGACAGATCCGCCGGTTGACCAGTTCATCATGAGTGCAGCTGATCCCAGTGTGCTTTATAGCGGAGCCGGTGTCGATTGTACGGAAGACGCTGCGCCGCCCGCCCCCTTCTATCGCTCAGACTTCCGAGGCAGTACGTGGGAAGAGTTGCCCACTGCGGTCGATTTGATTCCATATTTGGTCGACCCCAATGATCCCTATCGTCTCTTTGCTGCTGATTGCGAATTGCCCTTTCTTTCCGTAGACGGTGGCGAAAATTGGCTGGCGCGTCCAGACGGCACGACCTTTCCCTACTGGTTTGACTTTCGCCTCAAGGATATGGTCGATGCGCCACTGACCGTTTCCGGTGCAGGACCAACATGGGACAATATCTATGCGGGCGGTGCGCTCGATAGCGGTAACAGCCTCGTTGCCGTGACGCAAACGGAGGGTAACACTTGGTCTGTTCTCTCACCCCTGGACGGGTCGGGACCCATCGGCCTGCGGGCGATTGAAGCCGATCCGTACGTGGCCGGCCGACTGTGGACCGCTGATGCGCAAGGCGTGTGGGCGACAGATGATTGGGGCGCAACTTGGACGTTAATCAGCGAGGGGCTGGACGATGTGATTAGCGTGCGTGGGCGAGCCAGCTACGGGCAGATTACAGATCTGGCGTATGCACCGGCCACGGGGAAACTCTTCCTTGCCAGCACCAAGGGGCTCTATGTTCTGGAACCCGGTAGCCAGGCCTTCTTGCTGCTACCGGGTGAAGATTTCAGTCGTCAGGCGATCTCTAGCCTACTCATCACCGAGAGCAATCCCTCAACGCTTTGGGTTAACGCTGCGACCGGCGCGTATCGCTACAGGATTCGTTGAACAACTATTCTGCTTTCGACAAAATAGAAGGTGAAGGCATCAGAACGGGCGGGTCTATGCTGATGGAAGCGAAAAAATCAGCATAGATCCGTCCGATCCCGGAACATCCGCGTTCTATTTTTCAACAAGCTGAAGCTTGCCTTCACCAACGCAATGGCAGGACGCCCATCTAGGGCAAGCGTTACTCCCTCGATGGATGGAGTTGCCGCTAGCCAGTGGTGTCGTCGCTCAGGGGTCGCGGCTTGACAGCCAGTAACCGCAAGCCGTTGGCCACGACGATGAGCGTGCTACCCTCGTGCCCAACGACACCCATCGGCAGGGGAAGTTGGAAGCCCTGGATAAAGATTGGCGCAACAATCGTCATCGTGACCAGTACCACGATAACCCCTACGGAAAAGATCACATTCTGACGGATGATGCGCTCGGCCTTGCGGCTGAGATGAACCACAAAGGGCAGCTTGGAAAGATCGCTTGACATAAGCACGACGTCGGCGGTTTCCAACGCCACATCGGTGCCGCCGGCGCCCATGGCGATGCCGACCGTCGCCGTGGCCAGGGCCGGCGCATCGTTCACGCCGTCACCCACCATGGCGATCTGACTCTCCTCAGCCAGATCTTTGACGATTGTCACCTTCTCTTGCGGCAACAAACCGCTGTAGACTTCGTCGATGCCGACCTCAGCGGCGATATTGGCCGCTACTGCTTCGTTGTCACCCGTCAACATTGCAATCCGTTCGATACCCTGCTCGCGTAAGGCCGCGACAGCAGCCGGCGCCTCAGGGCGCAGGGCATCTGCTACGGCAATGAAGCCGACTACTTCCCAGTCGCGGTCCTGGCCCAGCGTGTCTTCCACCGTGCTGCGTCGTACGACAAGCATGGAGGTTTTGCCTTGCTTGCGCAGTGCTTCGCCAATCATGCGGATGGCCGGCGAGAGTTCCATATTCTCGCTCATATAGAGGCGATCATTGCCGATAAAGACGGTTTCTATATGATCGCCGCGGTCAAATTTTGCCTGGACGCCATGGCCGGCAATGGCTGCAAAGTCGATCGGTTCGTCGAGCGTCAGTCGCCTTTGCTTGGCCTCATCAAGGATTGCGCGACCAATGTGGTGTTCGCTTAGCTTTTCTGCACTGGCCGCCAGAAGCAGCAAATCCTCTGCCGTATGGCCGGTAAGCGGATGCACGTTGGTAACGACGGGGTGACCGACTGTCAACGTGCCGGTCTTGTCAAAGGCGATGGCATCTATGGCGGCCATTCTTTCGATGTAAGCGCCGCCCTTGAAGAGCACGCCGCCACGGGCCGCTGAACCAATTGCACTCAAGACGCTGGCGGGTGTGCTGATAATGAGCGCACATGGACTGGCCACGACCAGCAACGTCATCGCTCGGTAGAGGGTATCGTCAAACGGCTCATTGAGAAAGAGCCAAGGCAGGGCAATCGCCAGGAGCGTTGCGCCAATCACCACGTAGGTGTAGGGTTGACTGAAGCGGTCAATGAACTGCTGGGTTGGCGTCGTATCCTCTTGGGCATCTTCCACCAGCTTGATGATCTTGCTCAACGTACTCTCGCCAGCTGAGGTCGTGACGACAACTTCAATTGCACCGCTGCCGTTGATGGTGCCGGCAAAGACCTGATCGTCCAGCTCTTTGTGGACCGGTACACTCTCGCCGGTAATCGGACTCTGATCGATGCTCGTCATGCCCTTGGTTACCAGGCCATCGACTGGCAGCCTTTCGCCTGGGCGGACAAGGACGATTTCGCCGGGTGTCAGTTCATCCACCGGCACGGTGACCTCCACGCCATTGCGGAGGACGCGTGCCGTGTCAGGCCGTAGATCAGCAAGGGCTTCGATCGCGGCTCGAGTGCGGTCCATGGCAAACTCCTCCAGCGCACCGCTCAACGTGAAGAGGAAGAGCAGCAATGCGCCCTCTTCCCACTCACCGATCAGCGCCGCCCCCAATGCCGCCGTGATCATCAGGAAATCGATGTCGAGGCGGCCCTGCCTGGCTTCCTCGATCGCCCCCTTCATCCCTGAGTACCCACCCGCGATGTAGGCAGTCAGGGCGGCGCCCGTCACCGCCCACTGCGGCAGCGCGCCGGTGAGACTGCCGCCGATCCAACCGATGAGCAGGGCTACCAGCGTGATAGCAGCCAGCAGGAGTTCGTAATTCGAGCGCCAGAGCTCAAACAAGTTGAAGGAATATGCGTTAGCGCTTTCGCCACTCTGCGCCGGCGGCTTGAGTGATTGAGTGGTCATGACGGCTGGTCCTTTTCCCCATCTGTGTTAGTGTCCGCTTGCTGCAGGTAGGTTGGCTCTTCTGCTAATGGCGCCGGGTCTCCCATACTCGCTCCTCGTTCCGCATCCCATTGCGCGATGATTTCGGCCTTGCGCTGATCGCGACAGGCCCGGCAGAAGCCAAGCAAGTCAATGCGTGCGGCCACTGGCTGAAAATCAAGGGCCGCCTGTACATCATCGTGGAGGCTCTCCAGACCCAAGTCACCATGGTAATCTTCAATGGCATGACAGCGGAGGCAGATCAGGTTGGCATGGGGCTCGGTGTTGGTGTCGTAGTGGGTATGATCGGCGCCCAGGCTGACTTCAACGATCGCGCCAAGTTGTTGGAGCGTTTTGAGCGTGTTGTAAACCGTGGCACGGCTGATTTCCGGGTGGGTAGCCATTACATCCGTGTATACCTGCGAGGGCGTAGGATGCTCGCTTGTATTGGCCAGGTATTCGCAAATTGCCCGACGTTGCGACGTGATGCGAAAACCTGACTGCTGCAAAGCATTGAGAAATAGATCGATTTTGGTCATTTTAAGCTCACTATTTTAGATTCATTCTAATTATTGGTGCATTGTGCCACTATCTGACGAATCTGTCAAGAAGAATTAGAATGAATCTAACTGTTGCCCAAGGGATAAACCCTTACTATCTAGCCAATTGCGTGAATTGAAATGGGAAAAGTATGTGCTGATTCTTCTTCTTCCGGCCAATTGTTTTGACAAGCGATGACCAACTCTGCTAAAATCGCCCGCGCAGAGAGGTGTCGATCCCATATAAATCAAGAGACTAACCTTGCACAAGTTTATTGCCTATGCCAGCCTGACCATCGTCTTATTATGGCTTCTATTTAGCTATCTGCCTGCGTCATTTGTCACGCTGCCAGTTGTTGCTTTCCCGGATACGCTCAACGTCTCTTTCCAGCGCATTCTCGTGATTGGCGCAGGGCTTTTTCTCGGGCTACAGGTATGGGTACTTGTTTCTACCGTTGGAATCTTCCGGCCTGGACGCTTTAGTAGGGCACGTGCGCAGGCGTTTCACCTTTCCCGTGGGCGAGAGTTCGTCTGGACAGCTCTGCCCATCCTCATGACGTTGTTGCTGGCCTTTGCGGCCCATCAAACGTGGTCGAGTCTGACTCTTCCTTGACTTTTTTTTGTGATCGTTTTTCTACGTTCGTTTCCGGTTGCGGCGTATCAGCGTGATTCTGTACTCCGCGGCCTGCGTACGTGTCGGATTGTTCGGGCAAAACTGGCCAAAAATTAGGAGCTGTTGACAAACATGCGTCGATCATCTTCAGACATCCGTCACTTTATCATCATCGGTATCCTTGTTGTGATTGGTACCTTCGTCATGTTTTGGGCGTTGACGACCCTACTGCCTTTGCCAATTCAGGCCTCCACCCAGGCGGTTACGGTCGATCAGGTCTTTACGCTTGTGCTCTTCCTGATCGCTTTTCTCTTCTCGCTGGTGGTCACCTTCATGGTTTATTCTGTCGTGGTCTTCCGGCGGCGTAAGGATGAAACCGGCGAGGGCGAGCATTTTGAGGGTAACACAATGCTGGAGATCGCCTGGACTGCGCTGCCGCTGGTCCTGGTCGTTATTTTTGGCTTTATCGGTACCGTTACTCTGCGCGAAATTACCAGTGCCCAAGCCAATGAGGTAGTGGTCGATGTCGAAGGTTTCCAATGGGGATGGACATTCACCTATCCTGAAGGCTTTATTAGTCCTGAACTCGTCCTGCCCGTCGACCGTCCTGCTTTGATGGCGATGACATCTAAGGACGTCAACCACAATTTCTGGATTGTCGAGATGCGTGTGAAGCAGGACCTGATTCCCGGTCAAGTCACGGAGTTGCGCTTCACCCCGACTGTTGAAGGCGACTTCAAACTGCGCTGTGCCGAACTCTGCGGCTTGAGTCACTGGAACATGTTGGCCAACGTGCGCATCGTTTCGCAGACTGAATATGATGCCTGGCTGGCCGACCAGATCGCTGGTATGACGGACGCTGTCGCCTCTGGCGATTAGCGGCATGCATGGTAGATCGCAAGGCGATCTCCACACTCGGATTTCTTGTTTGGCATTTATTCTCGTTGGTCCCGGTAAGCATAGTGCGTGAAGGAGAGCAATCACATGTCATTGATGTCCCTAGGGATCGTCCGTGGCTTCATCGGTCAAATCGCCGGTACGGTCATCGGTATTGCCTTGGCCATGACTGTCCGCGTGATGTTGGGCATGCCAGCTTGGTCACCCGAACCCGTGTGGGTAACCGGTATTATCTTTGGTTCTATCGGCTTCTTGATTGGCGTGGGCGCCGTCTCTGATTGGTTTGGCTGGATGAGGGGGATCGATACGCCGCTCCACCACGGTCCGCCGACCGACGCGCCGGCATGGACGCGCTACTTCAGCGTGGACTATAACCATAAGGTAATTGGCATTCAGTACACCGTAACCGCCATCATCATGCTGATGATCGGCGGCGCTTTTGCGGTCGTCCTCCGTACCGAACTAGCGCGCTCCGGCTTCCAGTTTCTGAACGCCAATCAGTACAATACCTATCTGGGCATGCATGGGTGGGCAGCGTTATTTGCCATCTTCATTGGCATCGGCGGTCTGGCCAACTATTTGGTTCCGCTCATGATCGGCGCCGAAGACATGGCCTTCCCGCGCTTGAATGCCTTCGCCTTTTGGATCAACGTGCCGGCCATCGTCTGGCTTATGAGCAGTCTCTTCTACGGTTGGGATGCTGGCTGGACGCTCTACCCGCTCCTTAGCACGAAGGGTGAACCGGGCTTCCAGTTTGTTTTTATGGCCGTTTTCCTGCTCGGGTTCTCATCGATTCTCGGCTCGCTCAACTTGATCGCGACGATGTTGATGATGCGACCCAAGGGCATGGGTCTCTTTCGCATGCCGATCTTCTGCTGGGCCGTATTGGCTGCAAGCCTGATTCAGCTGACAGCTACGCAGCTGATTGCCCAGGCGTTCCTGATGCTTTCCTTCGAGCGCACGATGGGCATGCCCTTCTTTAACCCCGATTTTGGCGGCTCGCCGATTCTTTATCAGCACCTCTTCTGGTTCTATTCACATCCTGCAGTTTACGTTTGGGTGCTGCCCGGACTGGGCGTCATTAGCGAGATCCTGCCCGTCTTTGCCCGTAAGCCACTCTTTGGTTATCGCTGGATCGCTCTCTCCAGCATGGCCATTGCTCTGGTCGGCTTCCTGGTCTGGGGCCATCACATGTTTACCTCCGGTTTTGCTAGCTATCTCCGGGTGCCTTTCATGTGGGCAACGCTGTTGGTGGCCGTGCCGACCGGTGTCAAGTTCTTTAGCTGGCTAGGTACGCTCTGGGGGGGCAAGTTGACGTTTCCAACGCCCATGCTCTTTGCCCTGGGCGCGATTTCAGTCTTCTTGATTGGCGGTCTTAGCGGCCCGCCCCTGGCCATGGTTACTGCTGACCTCTTCTTGCATGACAGCTATTTTGTCGTCGGTCACTTCCATGCCACGATTTTTGGTGGTTTTGTCTTTCCATTCTTGGCGGCCCTCTACTTTTGGTATCCCAAGGTGACGGGACGCATGTACAACGAAAGCCTGGGAAAGCTTCATTTCTGGATTATGACCCCGGCCTTCTGGATGATGAGCATTGGTCAGATGTCTGTTGGCGTCATGGGCATGCGACGACGTATTGCCGATTATGACCCCTACCTGGGCGGCGTAACCGCGAACGGCTTCAGTGCTGTTGAGGTGGGACAGACCGTTATCACAATTTCGGCCTTCCTGATCGCGTTCTCGATCTTGCTGATGATCTACAACTTGCTCAACAGCGCCGAAATGGGCGCACTTGCCGGCAACAACCCCTGGAACTCCCGCTCGCCCGAGTGGCAGATTCCTTCGCCGGTGCCGGAACACAGCTATGCTACCCCCATTACCGTGGTGGGCGAACCCTACGACTACGGTCTGCCGGGCTCGACCTACGTGACGATGGCTGCGGCCGGCGACGACTAAATCTCAGATTGCGCCGACGCGCACGAGCTTGGGAGCTGAAATTATGAGTGAGAAAAATCAGAACAAAGGCGCCGCTTACCGCCAAAGCGTCATCGTCGCCATTGTTCTAGCCATCTTGACCGTTATCGAGTATTTCGTCGCCATAGAGTTGCATAGCGCGATTCTCTTGATGCTGATCGCCCTGTTCAAGGCCGTTATAGTCATCCGATATTATATGCATGTCCAACGCTTGTGGCAGCCGGAAGAGGAGCACTAGTCCATGTCAACCATCACCTCGAGTCTTGAGAGTTACCGCGCCCAACTCCGCCTGAACCGACTTGGCTTGTGGCTCTTTTTCATCTCAGAAGCATTTCTTTTTGGTGGACTACTGGCTACGCGCTTCTATCTGTGGGGCAACACGCGCCCCGAGCTCGATCAGGTAGTCGGCTTGATCGTAACGTCCGTGCTGCTCATTAGCTCCCTTGCCATGAATTTGGCCGAGAAGGGGATCGAAAACGATGACCGCCGTGTCTTTCTCAGCGGCTTGGTGATGACGTTTATTCTCGGCCTGATTTTTCTCTTTGGCGTGATGATCTTCGAATGGGGTCTCTTTCCGGCCATCTACGAGGGACATCTAACGCCCGGTGGCAGTGTCTACGGCGCAGTCGTCTTTGCCATGACCGGCATGCACGCCCTCCACGTCATTACGGGCTTGATTTTCATTGCTGTGGTGTGGAATCTGGGCCGCAAAGGCGAGTATTCAAGCGAACGTCACTGGGGCGTGGAGTCATGCGCCATTTACTGGCACTATGTGGATGTAGTCTGGATTTTCTTCTACCCGGCCCTTTATCTGATTGGTACGGTCGTTCACTAATCTTGTGAAGCCTGAAGAAGAGGGAACGTACGTTGTTGTGCGAACCCCGTATTGTTGAAAGGCGCACTCACTGGGTTGTCCACCCGGTGACGCTGGCTGAGATTCACCTATGCACCCGCTGATTCAGGCGCTATTCTCGCAATGGGAGTGGCGCCTTGAAATTATATTCATCCTGGGCCTCCTGGCGACGATTTACACCGCCGGCTGGTTCAATGTGCGCCGCCGCCGTCATGGTCATTCGAGACTGGCCAACTACTGGCGGCTCTCTGCTTACTGGATTGGCATGCTTGCGCTGGCTACGTCGATCATGTCACCCATCGATGTGCTGGGCGGGCAACTCTTCTTCATGCACATGATCCAGCATCTTGTGACCATGATGATCGCCGCACCGCTGATTTGGCTGGGTAACCCCTTCCCAATTGGACTGTGGGGACTGCCGAGGGGCCCGAGGTTGGCAACGGCCAACCTCTTTATGGCCGATTCCTGGTTTCGTCGCACGCTCGTCTTCCTCACCAAACCTGGCGTCATCTGGCTCCTCTATCTGACGATCTACCTCGGCTGGCACGAGCCCGCTCTCTACAATCTGGCTCTGCGGCGCGATTGGGTACATGACCTGCAGCATATTACGTTTTTTGTGGGCGCCATGCTCTATTGGTGGCACGTGATTGGCGCTGGCCCGGTACTCCACGCACATTTCCCTGTCTGGGCGCGAATCGTCTATCTGGTGGCTATGGTGCCGCCCAACATGATCGCCGGCATCATTATCGCCACATCGACTGAGTCGCTCTACGCCTACTATGAGACTGTCCCGCGCATCTGGGGCTTTACGGTTTTGCAGGATCAGATGCTTGCCGGTGCGATTATGTGGATTCCCGGTAGTATGATGCTTCTACTGGCTGCGTTGATTCTGACGGCGGTGCTGATTAGTAACGACGACTCAACACCGACGCGCCAACCCGCATGGGACAATGACGAAGCCCTGATAGCGCCAGGTCTGGAGCAGCGCGTGATCCAGAATCGCTGGCGTGAGTTGGATGCGACAGGCAAGCTGCCTGGCGCCGGGCAGCAAGGCTCATGACCCGGCAGCTGCCTCGGAGTGGTCTTGCGGTTGTGGTCCTTGCGTTGCTAAGTCTGTTGCTGTTGCCGTCAAAGCCCTCACTGTTCGCTCACGGTGGCGGTACGTCGCAATTGGCCAATGCCGAAGCGGGCCCCTACCGTGTCTTTGCCTGGACAACGCCGGAGCCCTGGCGAGCCGGGGAGGTGCACGTCACCATTTCAGTGACGCTGCCGCCGCCCGCCGATGCGGTGATTGACGACAATCAGCTCAGCAATATGCTGGATGAGCCAGTTTCTGACGCGATTGTTACCGTCAGTTTAATACCCGTCGATGGCACGAGTGCGCCGATTGGGATCAACGCCGTGCGTCAGGATCTGCTGAGTGGGGCCTATTATGAGGCGGACACGGAATTACCTGAGTCTGGAAATTGGCAAGTCTTTGTCGACGTTGGTGGGCCGTTGGGCGAAGGCCGCGTCGATTTCATGGTGACCGTATTGCCCACGCGGCGCGTCAACTGGCTGTGGCTGGGATTGGGCGCCGGTGCGCTGATTGGCATCCTGACGCTGATCGGCATGCGACGCGGTCGGATGGAGCAGGCGGGGCACGCCCGTGTGCGTACGGTCAACGGAACCTAATTGAGGAGTATTTTGATGGATAGCGTAGTAGGCACGCTGGGCGCGCTCTTTAGTCGACGCTGGTGGTGGGTAACGATTGTGGTCGCATTGGGCGTTGTTGCACTCGTATGGCTGGGCATATGGCAATTGGACCGGCTTGATCAGCGGCGGGCCTTCAATGCTTCGGTTTCCGCGCGCTGGCAGGAAATGCCGCTTGATCTCAACACAGAGTCGTTGCCGGACGATGCAAGCCTGCTTGAGTATCGGCGGGTTGTGGTGGCCGGTGAGTACGATTACGACAATCAGCTCTTGCTCACCAACCAGAGCCTGGGGGCTGGTTCCGGCAGCGGACTGGGGGGCGCGCCGGGCGTTTACCTCGTGACGCCGTTGGTCTATGAGGACGGTCGGGCTGCGCTGGTCGTGCGCGGCTGGTTGCCACTGGACGAGGCCGAGCCGGACATGATCTCAACGCATAATGAATCGGCTTCTGAGGGCATCGTGGGCTTGATGCAAGAATCACAGACCATGCCCAATGGCCAGCCCGTATTCATTC
The DNA here is from genome assembly GCA_963749845.1 of uncultured Chloroflexia bacterium. Lineage (GTDB taxonomy): Bacteria > Chloroflexota > Anaerolineae > Caldilineales > Caldilineaceae > JAGRCP01. The sequence continues at coordinate 2,035,590 of CAVVOJ010000001.1, forward strand.
CGACCGAGGCACAGCGTGAATGGAACTTCATCAGCATCGAAGCCATTCAGCCGCAGATGCCGTACGAACTACTGCCCTACTTCATTCTGCAACTGCCGGAAGAAGATCGTTCCTTTATGGAGTTGCCTTTACGCGTGGAGCCGATTCAACTCTCTGAGGGAAACCATTTTAGTTACGCGATTCAGTGGTTCATGTTTGCCACAATTTTGGGAATCGGCTATATTCTGTTCGTGCGTTATTCGGAACAACGGGCGGCCCGTATTGCTGCTGCGGAAGCCGATGCAGAGAAGCTAGACTCCGATTTTACTGCCGCACAACCGGGCGCATCGTAAGCGGTTCAACACCTGGACCCAAGTGAGATTTTCGCTGACGTTGTACTAATCAAAGGTTGTTTACATGTCGTTGCGTAGTCCAGTCGTCAATAAGCCAGAGCAGGTTGAGCCACAACTGACGCGCGACCAAGCGTTGACGCGTCTGGCGCTCAGCGATTATGTTGCGCTTACCAAGCCGCGCATCATTTCGCTGCTCTTGGTTACGACGCTCGTCCCCATGTTCTTGGCTGGAGAACATGCACCGAGCGGGTGGCTGATCCTCTGGGTGATGGTGGGCGGCTTCCTGGCCGCAGGTGGGGCCAACACCATCAACCAGTACATCGATCGAGACATTGATCACGTGATGGTGCGCACACGCAAGCGCCCTCTCCCTAGCGGACGAATGACGCCCAGCCAGGTACTCCTCTTTGGCCTGACGCTTAGCTTGTTGAGCTTTATCCTTCTGTGGTGGAGTGCGAATCTGCTGACGGGGCTGTTGGCTCTCTTTGGGATCTTTTTCTACGTCTGTATTTACTCGCAACTGCTTAAGCGCCGTAGTACGCAAAATATAGTGATCGGCGGTGCGGCGGGCGCAGTGCCGCCGCTTGGTTGGATGGGCAGCGGTGGCGAATGAGATTTCGCTGCTGCCGATCTTTCTTTTCATGATCGTCTTCTATTGGACGCCGCCTCACTTCTGGGCTTTGGCCCTAATGCGCCAAAAGGAGTACGCGGCCGCGGGTGTACCCATGTTGCCTGTCATTGCGGGCGATCGCGCTACGCACAACCAGATGGTGATATACAGTGTGTTGCTGGCGGCAATGAGCCTGGCGCCGGTTTTTCTTCGCCTACTGGGGCCGGTCTATTTTGTCTCAGCACTCGCGCTCAACGCAGTCTTCCTTTGGCAAGCCGTCGATATCCGACGTGAGCCGAATAATGGCAATATTTGGCGGCTTTATCGCTTTAGCCTGCTCTATCTTGCCCTGCTCTTTATTGCCATGGGCATCGATAGGCTCTTCTATGCCATGCCACCTTACCTTGTCGACATCAGCCTGCACTTGCCATTCTAGGTGATGGCGGCAATTATTTGCGCTGCAGGCCACTGCAAGACTTGCTTGGGATACAGTTTGCGTACTGGCTCCGCCCACGGGAAAGGCGGAGCCTTTTTTGCAGATTGCTGGCCGATGGGCTTACTACCGTGCATGTGTGGCGATTATCCGGTGTCCAACTCCCCAACAGGGTGTGCCAATCTAGTCCGCTCTGGTAGCTTAGCGAGAAATTAGACTTGTCATTGCGTTCCATTAGATCACTTGATTCTGTGGAACCAGCGTGCTATATAAAACGTATGGTAGTTGAATTAACGAACTGCGTTTTGGAATGCAGCCAACGCAACAATTTGTTCCATCTTGTGCTTCCCAACCTTGCCGATTCGACCGGCGAGTCTTAGAGTCCGAACCCATGAGAGGTTATCTGATGAACCATATTCGCCCGATTTTGGCCATGCTACTCACCGCGTTGGTGATGGCACTGGTCCCTGTGACAGCGTTTGCCGCGCCCGGACTACAAACGGACGACGGCACTGCCGACCCGCAGGGCGGCCTGACCTGCAGCGACGGCGTGTGCAGCCTGTCGGTTGACTTGGACGCAATTGATGGACGTGTTTCTACGTCGGCATTACAACTCGCCTCTGGCATTTTGACCGTTGCCGAACAGAATATCAGCGCTATTCCTAGCGGAACTGATCTGGAAGTGAATGACCGCGTAACGCTATCGCTGCCGGTTGGCAACATCGAAATGTTCAATGCGGATCTGGACGTCGAACGCGATGACGAGGGCCAGATTGAGCGCTTTTACGGCACGGCCGCCATTCCCTTGCCAACGCTCGGGATTCTGGGCGACCTGCAGCTGATTGCTCCTGGTGAGGCGGTGGTTGCTTATGATACGGGTGAGGCATTGGCCCATCTCGGTGCACCGCTTGATCCGGAGCGACGCTATCTGGCCATGCATTTTGGCTCTGGCAATGAGCGAGCCGTCACCGACCCGGCGTTTAGTTTTACTGGCGAGGAAGGACAGAACTCGTTGGTGCTCATCATTGATCCTGCCGAGCGCTTCGTTCACGCCGTCGGCAATGTAATGCTTGTCGACACCGCCCAACTCTTGACGGAAGAAGTTGCCAGCGTGATTGGTGCGGCCGGTGTCGAGGGCCTCGTTCCGTCGGCTGGCCTGCTGCCGTTGCCGGAACAGCTAGGGTTGCGCCTGGCGCTGCTTGTGACCGATGATCTGTCTGAATCCGAGTTTGAACTTAGTGGAGGGTATGCTGTCTCAGGCGGCCCGCTTGCCGCGCGCTTCGGCCTCGACTTGGAGCCTGTCGCGTTTGAGGGCACATTCCAGGCGTCTGATGATGGCGTGGCCATGATCGGCAAGGCACGCTCCGCGTTCCAGCCCGGCGAGGTTTTTGGCACTGAAGGTACGGCGGCCGTGCATGTTCCGCTGCTTGGCTCGGGCGAGCGAGCGTCTCTGGCGCTGGGCGGCAACGTTGATGTGCCCATGTTTAGCTTCTCCGAAGGAAGAGACGTGCTTTTGGTCATGCCGGAACTGCCGGCTGACGAAGCCTTGGCCGCCGTTCGTTCACAACTGTCCGACTCCTCGTCATCGGTGCGCGATGGGGTCGAGTGGGTGATTGTCAGCGCCGGCGAGCGAGTTGGTGATGGCGCTGGCCTGCGCGAAGGCGTTGAATGGGCAGCAAATACGGTGGATCGGATTGACGTGGATACTTCTCAGGTCGGCGACATCACGCATGAGGGGATCCGCTGGGCCACTGACTTTGTTGGCAACGCAACTGAATTCGCGGTTGATAATGCCGGCAATGGCGCCGCGCAGGTCAACAATTTCTGGTGTAATCGCCTTGGTCGCTGCGACCCCGAGGCAACAGCTGCTGCAGAGTAGGCTACCGGTCGGCTGAAAATCAATCAGTGTTTGAAACTCGGGTGCCAAAAACGCCCGAGTTTCTATTTGCATGATTTGGGTAGAGACCGGCACAATGGCGACGTGAACCGCGCAATGAGTCACCGTAGCAACCTAACTGAAACAGGCACCCTCTGGCAGCGCCTGGCGTGTCCCATCATTGGTTTAAGCCCGATGGACGGTGTCGGCGATCAGCCGTTTCGCGTTATTCAGGCAAAATATGGTCGGCCGGATCTCATCTACACCGAGTTCAGCCGGGCTGAGGGGATCTGCCGCGCACGACAGCCGAACATCTTGCGCAACTTTCTCTTTGACTCGTCGCAACAGCCGATTATTGCCCAAATCTATGGCGTAGAGCCTGAGAGTTTTCGCCAGACCGCGATCTTGGCTTGTCAGCTTGGCTTTGCCGGGATCGACATCAATATGGGGTGTCCGTCAAAGGGGGTGGCTGGCGGGGGCGCCGGCGCCGGTTTGATCCTCGCTCCGCAACTTGCCCAAGCAATTGTACGCGCGACGCAGACTGGCGTCGCACAATGGACCAATGGCGCCACGGTGCGTGATTGTCTCGACATTCACCCCAACGTGGCCGCCGCCGTTGAGGAACGTGCCGCCCACTCGTTCCCTACACAAGACCTGCATCGTCCGATACCGGTAAGCATAAAGACGCGCATTGGCTTTGACGAACCGATTGTGGCCAGTTGGATTGAAACGCTGTTGGCCGTGAACCCGGCGGCGATTGCACTTCATGGACGGACGCTCAGTCAACGCTATCAGGGCACGGCGGATTGGACGGCTATCGGCCGGGCGGCTGAGCTTGCCAGAGGAACAGAGACGCTTATTTTGGGCAACGGCGACGTGTTGTCGCGTGCGGATGCATTACGCCGTGCCACAATCTATGGCGTCGACGGCGTTCTGATTGGCCGCGCTGCCATGGGGGACCCATATGTCTTTCATGCTGATCATCGTCGCGTCCCTGACCCACGGATGATTTCCGTTGCGATTGAGCACAGCCAACTCTTTGAAGCGACTTATTGTCAGGAACCTCGGTATCGTTTTGTGCCCATGCGCAAGCATCTGAATGCCTACGCACGACGCATCGGCCTCCCGACTCATTTGCGCGCACGCCTGCTCCATACGGAAAGTTCTGCTGAGGTCGCCGCCATTTTACAGGATGCCATCGACATTAGGGGCGAGTTTGCAGCAGCTATGCAGGGCTAGGCGGGCCAAACCGGCACAGGGCCGAATAGCGGAAGAAAAAGGGCGGCGGGGTCTAATCCCCACCGCTTTTTTTGTCTTGACGATGTGACAACTCAGCCCACAAGGCTAGCGCGTGTTGAGCTTGTCGAAACTAAGCCGCTCGGTTTCGACAAGCTCAACACGCGCCACCACGTATCCACCTGAATGACAGCCGGGCGGCCCCTATGCTTCCCGCTCTACCCAGACCGGATCAGGCTGGACATCTGGCTCGGGTCGCGGTCCCGGATCGGGTCGACCCGTTTCTGAGAGCCGGCTGATCGCCCGGACGATCATATCCTGATCGACGACAATCTGGCAGGAGAGGCGCACGCCCTCCAAGCCGCGCTCAGCCAGTTTTGCTTGCTCTGCTTCGGTCATCATCACCGGTTCGCCATCGATGAATTCGACGCGACAGGTCGTGCATTTACAGTTGCCGCCGCATGCATGCATCTGATCAACGCCAGCGTCGTCAACCAGGGCAAGCACCAGCCGCTTGCCGGCTGGCACGTCAACGGTTCCGAAATCTTCTACAGTCAATTTGGGCATCATTCGTTCCTCATTGCTTGGATGTAAGTAACTCAAAAAAAGGTGTGATTAGCGTTAGTAGACGGTCTGCCCTGATGGACTCAATCGTTGACAAAAATCAACGTCAAGTCATTGACATTTGTGCGTGTCGGGCCCGTCTTCAGAATGTCTTTTGTTGCGCTAAGAAATGGGTACGCATTGTCCTCTCGCAGATGAACGACAGCGTCAAACCCGAGTGCTGCACCACGAGCGACCGTTTTGGCATCGGCTAAGCCACCAGCGCTGTCAGTAGGACCATCAGAGCCGTCAGTTGCCAGGGCAACAATGGTCATGCCGGCCGCATCCTCCGGTGCAAGTCGGTCAAGCGCCACCGCGGCAGCCAACGCCATGGCCTGGTTGCGCCCACCCTTGCCCGGACTTGCGCCAAGCTGCACAGTTGTCTCACCGCCCAGCACCAGGCAGGCTGGTGGGGGGAGCGGATGGCCACTAGCACGTACTTCGCGCGCTAACGCAACCGCCACCTGGGCGGCCTGTTCTGCATCGCCCTCCAGATAGGTCGTCAGCAACTCAGCATTGAAGCCTTGGCGTTTGGCTTCTGCGACCGCCGCCAACGCGGCTACGCGATTGTCGGCAACGATAATGGTCTGCGTGTTGGCAAAGGCCGGATCATCTGCCTTGGGCGTATCGGCCACGTCGCCGGCCAGTCCCAGCTGCAGGCGCTGGACAATGGGCGCGGGCAGCGTGTGGGCCAGTCCGTACCGCTCGATAACGGCCCAGGCATCTGCCCAGGTTGTCGGGTCCGGCACGGTCGGCCCGCTGGCGATGACATCCAGCGGACTGCCGACCACGTCGCTGAGCACGAGGGATATGAGCGTGGCCGGTGCTGCGGCGCGTGCCAACTGACCGCCTTTGACAGCACTGCAATGTTTACGCAAGCAGTTGATTTCGTTGATGGTTGCGCCCGAAGCGAGCAATGCATCGGTCATAGCCCGCAAATCGATCAGACTGATGTCTGCAGCAGGCGCCACCAGCAGTGCCGAACCGCCGCCCGAGAGCAGCGCAATCACTAAGTCATTTTGGTTTGCAGCCCCTGCGATCTCGAGGATGCGTTGCCCTGCCGCAACACCGGCGTCATCAGGCATGGGATGCGCTGCTTCCACAATCTCCACATATTGGGTTGGCGCGCTATGCCCATATTTGACGACAACAAGACCGCCTGCAACCCGTAGTCCCAAAGCGGCTTCAACCGCTTGGGCCATGGGCGCGCCCGCCTTGCCGGCTCCAATGACTAGAATACGCTCAAAGCTGTCCAAGTCGTACGAGCGATCTCCTACCTGGAGACGGTCCCCCAGCGACAACGCATTTGTAACGGCTGTGGCAGGATTTACGGCGGTCAGCGCTGCTTCCATTACGGCAACTATGGGTCGGCGGAGTGCTTGATTATTTTCTAAAATCGTCGGATCAAATGTCATGCAGCTGTATTCAATGGGTAGCCCGATGACCAGACTTCAACTCGCGCCGCTCCCGTGTCTGGCATGCCTGACACGGAGGCATCAAGGACCATCATAGCTCGAAATGCGATTGCTGCCGTAGGCGCGCATACCTATTGGCCTGCATCTTCCATCGCCAATTCGGTTGTGATGGCAACACTTCCCTCAATGGTGCGATAGACTGGGCAATACTGTGCATGAAAGCCATGGACGCGCTCAGCTGTTTGGCGCTGCTCCGGCTCGAGTCTGAGATGGTAGGTCACATGGATCCGCTTCACTACAAGCACGTTGTCTTCTTTTTCCACTTCCCCGACTACGTCTGACCAGAGATAGCCTTCGCCCGCTGCAATTTGACGCGCCTCCAGCGCGCCTCCAAAGGTGCCGGTCAGTCAGCCACCGGCGGCAGCAATGAGGTAGTCTAGCGTGGTGGCATGCGGTTCATGGACGGCGGTGTCTACGCCATAGTGCTCGGCGATTTCAGAGTGAACGCCAAACTGCACGGCGGTCTCTTCGGCGGGCAAATAAGCGCGGCGTAGCGGGCCTTTGATGCGTTCGATACGAATTTGGGCTCGGTAGGCAACAGGGTCGGCCACGATGTTACTCCTTCGGGTTGACTGAACGGTGACAAACTACTGCCGGCCATTCTATCATGACACCGCATCGCACGTCATCCTCCCGGAATTCGGCCCGCAGGAGCAACCTCTACCCGACCAGCATTGCAATCGATCCAAAGTATGTTGGCGGACCGCGATACGTTGACCACAAACTCTCGCCAATAATAAAAACGTGACGGAGTCATTGAGATGACTCCGTCACGCTTCAGGTAACTCACTCAGTTGACAATTGCCCGCCGATAATCGTCAATCAATCAGTCTGCCAGACCCATGTCATCGCCAACGCCACGGGCGGATGCCGGCTTGGGCTGATGATATTCGACGACTGTAACATATTTGTCGACCATCTCACGCGTATCAGTGGCCTTTAGTTGATCATAGAAGAAAGCAAATTCATCTTCCAGGGCCTGGAAGATCTCGGCTTTGGCCTCTTCGGGCAGCTGCCAGAGCTCGGCTTTGAATGGCCCTAGAGCCTTCTTGCGTGTCTTGTAGTAGAACTGGGTATCGGTCTGGCCCTCTTTGCGTTCGTCAGCGTGATTGGCAACCAGATATGATTCGATCGCCTTACGCAGATCGGCCGGGAAGGCTGGGTGGTCCAGGAAGATGTTCATGAAGCCGGTGGCCAAGTGGATTTCCAGCGTGTTGACTTCCGGGAATTTGTGGAACATTTCCTTGGGCAGGGTACTGGCGCCGTGCTGTACGGCTCCGCCGGCCCCGTGCTGGCGGGCATGTTCGCCCAGCACTTCCAGCGTCTCAAAATCGACGGCCACCTCTTTGATGCTGCCATCGGGCAGCACAATGCCGCCATGGCTCGTACCCGTCTGGACGCTGACCTTACTCAGGCCTGCCTGGCCATTGATGAGGCCCTCATAGCCCTTCATGTAGGCTTCCAGCTCTTCGGGCGTGGAATTCTTTTCACCAACCTCGCCGATCTCACCGCCCAAACTAATGGTGACGCCCTCCGGCTCGATCTCTCGCACCAACTCCGTGATCTCGGCCGAACGCGTATAGTTGTCATACTGCTGCTCATTGAGCGACTCCGGCTCCAGCGTTACCAGCGTGCTGGTGTCGATGTCGATGTTCCAGAAACCGGCAGGAATCGCTTCCTTGATTAGGTCCTTGACCTCGTTGATGGCCCCTGCCGGGTCCGTTGCGTATTTGCTCGCCTTGACCTGGAAGTGGTCGCCTTGAATGAAGACCGGGTAGAAGTAGCCTTCCTTGATTGCGGCGGCAATGACGTTGGTGGTGAACTCCATGGGCGGCTGCGCCGTGTAGCCCATTTCAGAGCGGGCGATTTCAAAAATGATCGCGCCAGCGTTCGTCTTTTGCGCGGCACGGAGGGCGGCTCGCGTCGCATCGTAGTTGGTGAAGCGGATATTCATGGCCGGTACGGTGCGGTCGGCGAATTCGCCTTGACCGCATGCAATGTAATACTCGTGGATGCTGGCCGGACGCACTCCCACCGCCTGACCGGCTTCCCAAATGAGCCATTGTGCGTACGCTTTCGTCTCGTCTGTGCCGAAGACAGATGTGCGTACCAACAGGTCAATCTTGTCATCCTGTAGAGCGTTTACATCGACGACTTCAACGACATCGCCCTTGACCTTGAGCGCGCTGCTCACATCTTTTTTGATTTCATAGACAGATTCGTAAATCATTTTCGCATCCTTTTCTATTGCGATTGCATGACCGATTTGAATCCATACATTCGGTCACGTTCGTAAACTCAGCAGGAAATTATAGAGGCGCATAGATCGGCTAGACCGATTCGGTTTCTCTCTTCTAAGACTATCCGGACTTGCCCCTTTCGTCACCTGTCATCTGTCCCCAACATTGACTGCAACTGTCCCATCGGTGGGGATTGGTTACAAGACGGGCATACAAAAAGGGGCGTGACCATGCGAGAATCCTGCGCATCGTCACGCCCAAAAATGCATTACACCTTGCGTTTAGTACAAGAACATCGGCTTGCCCAAGACATGACGGACCTTGGGGCGATATTCATCGACATCGTAGAGCTCATCCACATCCACTCGCTTCAGCCCGCTGGTGACGGTGCTCATGGGAATGTGGGTGTAGGTGCCGTCGCGCAGGGCGACCATACGACCGCTGGCGCCGCTCTGGATCAAAGTCATGGCCATGTTGGCGTAGTTGACGGCTACCATGAGGTCCAACGCATCGGGCGCGCCCGAGCGCATGAGGTAAGAGACCTGCTGATAGATGATGCTCTCGCCCGTCAGCTTCTTGAGCGCGTCACCGAAGATCTCTCCGATGCCGCCGAGTTTCTTGTGCCCGTAGGCGTCGGCTTCGCCATACTCGACTACCTGACCGCCCTTCATGTGTGCGCCTTCCGAGATGGTGACCATGGCGTAATTGCTGACGGATTGTCCATCTTGTCTTGCTTCACCAACATGGCCAGCTTCTCAACATCGTAGGGCACTTCGGAAATGACGGCGCGATCGACGCCCGCTAAGTAGGAAGCGATCAGGCTGGTCTCGCCGCTGTTGCGCCCGAAGAGTTCGATGACGGCAATGCGCTCGTGGGAGCCGGTGCTGGTGCGCAGTTGATGGATGAACTGGACGCTGCGCGTCACAGCCGTGCTAAAGCCGATGCAGTAGTCGGTGCCATAGACGTCGTTATCCATCGTCTTGGGGATGGCAATGACCGGAAAACCTTCGCTGTGCAGGCGTTCGCCGTAGCTTAGGGTGTCGTCGCCGCCAATGGGGATGAGGCGATCAATGCCCAGAAATTCCAGATTGCGCATGACGTGGGGAGTGAAGTCGAGTAGTTCGCCAGATGTTCCATCTTCGTACGCTTCCTCCGGATCGTGTAGGAAGTCGGGTACAGTAGAAGGCTTGACTTTGCCAGGATTTGTGCGGCTAGAGTGAAGAAAGGTGCCGCCTGTGCGATCAATTGTGCGCGTATTCTTTTTGTTGAGCGGGAGTATATTCGCCTCAATCGAAGCAGGATCATCCGGGTTTAGATCCATCAGGCCGCCCCACCCGCGCCGGATCCCGACGATTTCATGTCCTTCGTCGATCGCCCGATAAACTGCAGCTTTGATGCAGGGATTAAGACCGGGGACATCGCCGCCGCCGGTCAGAATACCAATTTTCATGCTTCACTCCTTTGAATCGGTTTTGTTTGATAACAGGGTGTTTAAGCCCATCGCGACTTGATTTATGAATGGCCATCGCCCACTACTTTGGCGAAGAGCTACTATCATTCAGTAGCTGCCGGTACGCTAGCACGCAGACCGTGCTGGGGACGTGATAGTGCCTCAATTATAGCATAGAGTGACGCTTTCACACCTGCTTTGTTTCGCCCCAATTGGGGCGGCGCTACGTGTGCGCTTTGTCCGCTTTTCGACGCTCTGCTCCGCTATGTTTCTGACTCTGCAACGAGATTGCCTCCGAACTCTTCTCCCGGCTGAGCCAGCATGCGCGCAAGCGGTCGCAGCCGTAGCCACCACTGCTTTTTGGGACGCTGAAACTCTAGGTCGAATTGTCGCATAATGCGGTAAAAGGGGGTCTGGGTGAACTGGTCATCGACCATGCCGATACAGACCCCGGGCGTCTCGTCGTCCGGCTTTTCGCAGGCGTTGATCACGATGTCCACTGCCTCGGCCGTGAGCGATGTCGCCATGATGCGGTCATATGGTGTTGGGTCGCCGCCTTGCTGCAAGTGACCCAACACCGCCATGCGGACATCGAAGAGGTCGCCGCCTTCTTCTTCAAAGAGCGCGGCGAGGAAGTTGGTGTTGTAGAGCTGGTTTGAGTACTCGTTGCGAATCAAGAGCCCCAGTCGCTTACCCAGACGGAAGCCCTCGTTGAGAAAGTGAATGTCTTGCTCAAGGTCAGCAAGCGTGACGCCCTCTTCGTGCAGATAGGTCCGCTCGGCGCCGGAGGCTAGGGCGCTGGTCAGGGCGAGATAGCCGCAGTAGCGCCCCATTACCTCTACGACGAAACAGCGGTTGGACGCGACCGCCGACTGTTTGATCTTGTCCACGACCTCGGTGATGCTGTTGAGCGCAGTGTCCGATCCAATGGAAAAATCGGCGCCGGGCAAGTTGTTGTTGATGCTGGCCGGCACACAGACGATGGGGATATCGAATGCGGGAAAGACCGTACGCTCGTTATGCAGGTTGATACAAGATTCATATCCCGACCAACCGCCGATGACGATCAGCGCATCGATCTTGTTGTCTTCCAACTGACGTGCAATGGTGTAGTACTCAGTCTCTTTGGGAATCTTGCGGCTGGTGCCCAACTCAGAGCCGCCAATCGCCGCCCATCCGTCCACATCCATCCATTTCAACGCCTGGGTTTCGCCCCGGATCAGACCGCGGAAACCTCGCTCGATCCCGACTGGTTCGTGTCCCCGATCAAGAATGAGACGAACAGCCGCACGGACGGCTGCGTTCATGCCGGGAGCCGGCCCGCCTGCGTTCATGATGCCGATCCGCAGCTGCGGTTGTCCTTGTTCCGGCGGGTGGGGCATGGCCCGCACCAGCGTGCGCAGCGTGCGGAACGCACTTCGAAAGGCCGGGCCCCGCAGCTCCATGGCTTTATCGAAGTTCAACGTGTTGATCGCCTCGTTGATGGCCTGATTCGTGTTGACGCAGGTCATCAACGGCAGGCGCGTGATCAGATTGTTGTTGATGCCAATCAGGATCGGCTCGTCGCTTGGACCAGCGTCCATCACTGCGTTGACGGCCTCGACGCCCATCCGGGTGCTGAGGATGCGGTCGAACGCTGTGGGTGAGCCGCCGCGCTGGACGTGGCCCAATACCGTGACGCGTACATCTTCATTCATGCCCTTGGCGATTGCCATCTGTACATCCACTGCCGAAATTGGGTTGCCCTCGCGGTCGACTGCCCCTTCGGCCACGATGACGATGCTGTCACGCCGTCCCTCGGCCAGGCCGGCTTCCAGGATTTCGCACATGGTGTCGCGCCAGTCCGGCACATCAGGCGGACTTTCGGGAATCAGCGCGAAGTCGGCGCCCGCCGCCAGCGCGCCCATGAGCGCTAGATAACCAGCGTGGCGCCCCATTACCTCAATGACGAAGGCGCGTTGGTGGCTGGCCGCCGTGCTGGAGATGGCATCGGCGGCATAGATGATGCGATGGAGTGCCGTGTCTGTGCCGATGGTCATGTCTGTGCCCCACATGTCGTTGTCGATCGAGCCGACGATGCCGACAAGGGTAAGGTAGGCGTGATCCTTGGCCTGTTTCTGGGTAATCTCGCCTTGTTCCAGCAGTGTGGCGATATGATTACTCCACTCTTGGCGCAGGACGTTGGCGCCCGTCAGGCTGCCGTCGCCGCCAATGACGACGAGTGCATCAATGTTGTGTTCCAGGAGATTGCGCACCGCTTTGAGGCGCCCTTCCTCGGTCCGAAACTCCATGCTGCGGGCCGAACCGATGATCGTCCCCCCTTTGTGGAGAATGCCGCCGACCGATCCCCAATGCATGGGGCGTACCTTATCACCGCCCTCAATCATGCCTTGATAGCCTTCATAGATGGCGAACATATCTGCGCCGCGGTTGAGGCCGCCACGCACGACGGCTCGGACAGCCGCATTCATGCCTGGGGCATCACCGCCGCTGGTTAAGACACCGATCCGTTTCTTCATGTACGTCTTCCCTTTCCACGCGGTTGATCTCCGCTATAAGCGTGTTTTGTTGTCAAGTGGATGCGACAGCTCCTGCATCGCGGCCAAAGCTCCACCCAATCGAATGGATGACGCTCTTCCTTTACAATGCTGCCCGTTGAACGACGCCGTTCGAGCGATCAAACTCTCGGGCTAGGCGTGTGCACGAGCGGCAGAATTAGCTGTGAGGATTGAGTGCATTCTCGATAAGCGAGGCGTCGTTGCCACAGAGGAAATCAATTCAGGACAGTCAGGCCTCATTTCGTCCGAAGGCAGTCAAAAACTGATCCACCTGACTTACTTCGATTATATCACGATCCGCCGGAGGATCGATATGCCGTAGCATGACATGTGTATTGACATAATATTAAGCCTTTGCCCTTTTTGCATACCTGATCTATACTTTCCGGCATCGAGCAGCTTGAGCTTTGGGAGGCAGCAGATGGCAAGACGAAAGAGTGCATTGCGTTTGGGCGTAACCGGTCTGGGCAAACGCGAAGAGTTAGCGGCTGGTGTAATCATCAACACGCATTATCGAGGCTGCACGCCGGGCGCAATTCAGACGGAGGAGGGGATCATCCTGGTCGATGCACCGTTGATTCCCCAACAGGCGCTGGACTGGCGTGCCCAGATTGAAGACGAATTTGACGATGAGCCGCTCCTTTACATGATCAACACTGATCATCATCGTGGCCACGCATTGGGCAACCAGTACTTCACCCCAATTACCGTAATCGCCCATGAGCGCGCGCACAAGGAGATGTCCGGGTATACTGAGAATTTCAAGGATCGTGTGCGTAACAGCTTTAAGCGCGAGCCGGAGATTCAGACCCAGCTTGATAATATCATCATTGTACCGCCCGATATCACCTTCACGAATCGAGCCAAACTGATTCGGGGCACGCGTGAGGTGGAGCTGATTTTTGTCGGCGGTCACACGCCGGCGACCAGTTTGGTCTGGCTGCCCGACGAGAAAATTTGCTTTGTTGGTGATATCCTCTGGGTCGATCAACACCCATACATGGCTCAAGGGAACACGATCGAATGGCTCAATGCGCTGGAGTTGATCCGCGAACTGGGGGCAGAGCAGCTGGTTCCCGGTCATGGTCCTGTATGCGAGCCGGACGCAACCCACCGTGTGGCCGAGTATATTAACTTCATGCGCCGGCGCGTGCGTGATTATTACCTGGAAGGCAAGACCAAGAATGAAGCCAAGAGCGGCCTGGTGGGTGAAATGGTCGAGTGGTTTCCCGTGCCGCCGGAGCGTAAGGCGAAGATTGAGAGCCAGATCAAATCGGGCATCAATCGCGTCTTTCGCGAAATACAGCGCGAAGAAGAAGAGAAACAGATGGCTGCCAGTGGCGAGTATCGAGAGTTTGGCGAGGCCGACGAGGATGATGAGAGCGACGAGGCGTAGTTTTTCTGCCCGCATGGCTTGCGTTGGTCGATCTCAAGCGCTTTCGAACGCATTGTCAACGCATGGAATGAGGCGCGGCCCATGGCACATGCAGTAGAAAGCCAGGTCAGCAACCTCGCGACGAAACTCCGCGAGAATCTGACCCGTGCCGAACGGTTGGTGGTCAACCCGTCGCCTGCACAGGTAGAAACGCTGCTTACGCTGCTCGATCAAATCGAGCAGCAATTTGATGAACTGGATGCAGACGGTCTTGACCTGCGCGCTGAACAGGTGCGTTGGGAGAGCCTCTTGCGACGTCTGGAGCGCAGGCCGGCGAAGATCGTTGCTGCCGCGGCCAAAGCAGGCGGGTATCGCAAACTGCGTGCCCAGCACCCGCCAGCCGAAAGCTTCTGGTGGCACCTGGATACCATGTTGAATCAGCGGCGGCGCAATGGCTTGTTGCGCACGTTCGGCCTGCTCGCCGGCGTCCTCGGTGGGATCGTGCTGGTCTTCTGGCTAATCAACACGCTGTTTCCGCCCGATCCCGCAGCTGTCTACATGGTCAACGTAAATGCTCGTCTGGACGAAGCGGTTCTGGCCGAAGATTGGGCTGACGCACTGTTGACGCTGGAAGACGCACAGCGTGAACTGCCTGACGAGGCGGAACTCTACGTTTGGGAAGCGGTGATCGCCGAACGCGCTGAGGACGCTGATCGCGCTGTTGAGGCGGCGGCACGCGCCCAGACGCTCATGGCGGATGACATGCCCCGCTACTGGGTTGTCACGGCCGACCACTATCTGCGTACCGGCGCCGTGCCAGAAGCGGAGGCAGCGGCCAACAGCGCGTTGGCGCTGGATGATGAGAATGCACCCGCCATGTTGATCCTGGGACAGATCGCTGAAGTGAGCGGCGATTATCCTCTGGCCATCGAGCGCTATGATCTCGCCTATCAGATGGCCGAGGAAAGCGACGGCCAACTTGCGGCCATCGCCCGCGTGCGCATGGCCTCGGCGATGCAGAGCTTTCAGGCCGCCGGGCCGCCCCGTCCCACGCCAACTCCTTAAGCCATGTCCGAATCGCATTCCCGCCGTCAGCCTTCCCTCCATCATGGTCGGGCGCTGCTGATATACGCCGGATTGGCCCTCGTGCTTACCTGGCCGTTGGTCACGCGTTTCGCCACTCACGTGCCTGGCGACGGTATCGATGACCCCTCCCTGACCTGGAATCTTTGGTGGCTCAAAACCCGTCTCGTCGACCAACTGAACGCTGACGTTTTTCACGCCGACTGGATGTTTCATCCTGTCACTATCAATCTTGGCTTCTATACGCTGACGCCGCTTAATGGCTTGCTGAGCATCCCGCTTCAGACGGCATTTTCATTGGTGATCGCCAATAATCTGCTGTTGATCCTGGCCTTTGTCCTGGCCGGCTATGGAACCTACTTGTTGGCCGCAGATCTATTGAGCCGCGGCGTAGAGGCATCTGCTCTTTCCTCCGCAGAGTCCATCGGCGCGGGACGCTGGCTCGAGTGGGCGGCATTGCTTGCCGGGTTGATCTACGCCTTCGCTTCTTCGAAGCTCTTCTACGCCAGCCTGGGGCAATTCAATATTGCCAGCAGCCAGTGGATCCCTTTTTGTGTCTTCTACGTAATACGCACGGGGCGCCCGTCAGCAACGTGGCGCGACGGCGCCATGGCCGGCATCTTTCTTGTTTTCCAAGCCTGGGCCGAGCTGACATACGCTTCCTTTCTGCTCATCTTCATCGCCTTCTATTTTTTATGGCGCATAACGATTGGCGTGCCAACCGGCGTACCGCGACTTGCTGACGCGCGCTCCCTGATTCGGCGTTTTCTGGTGACGGCGGCCCTTTTTGTCATTGGGATTGCGCCCTTTCTCTGGGCGATGTGGCCCGATTTGCGCCGCGAGGATGATCTTTTCGCGAGCGGCGGTGGCTTTGCCGACGTATTCAGCGCTGATCTGATGGGTTATCTTATGCCCACGCGTCTGCATCCAATCGTTGGCGCATGGGTAGCGACCCAGCCTTTCCCTAATGACAAAGGTCAGCATATTTTTATTGGGTATCTTGCGTTAATCTTGGCGCTGATCGGGTTTGTGTTGCTAATGCGTAGTCCCAGTTCACAGCTTCGACGTGTTGGTATCCTTTGGGGCGGGGCAACACTCCTCTTCTGGCTACTGACACTGGGTCCCGAACTGCGCTGGGCGGGCGAAGCGCTGGGCATTCCGGGTCCGTTTGCATTGGTCAGTCGTCTGCCTATTTTCAACGGTAACCGCTATCCGAGTCGGTATAGCGTGATGCTTATGCTTTGTGTTGCCGTGCTGGCCGCATGGGGGACGGCCTGGTTGCTCCAGCATCTGCGAAATCATCTCGCAGTGTCTGTGGGAGCCTCGTTGCTGGCGTTGCTTTTTATCCTAGAGCATTTCTCTGCACCCCTGCCACTCAATGACTTTCGCATGCCGCCGATTTTTGCGCAGGTTAGCGCGTCGTCGTCCGATGGCACGCTCTTGGAACTGCCGACCGGCTGGCGCAACGGCGCACGTGTATTGGGCCGGTCCGACGTAGTCATCATGATGCAACAGTGGTATCAGACGGCACATGGCCAGCGCCGTTTGGGCGGTAACACCAGTCGCAACCCTGGCTATAAGTTTCAATACTTCAGTGAAGCGCCATTGATCGGTGATTTGATTGCCCTGATGAATGCCGACGATTCGAATCCGGCCACCAGCCATATTGCCGCCGCGGTTGACGAAGCGTATGATGAAATCGTGGCCCGCAACAGTGATGCGGCGCCGTCCATTCTCGCTTTCTTAGGTGTCGAGCAGGTCATGGTCTATGTTGACCATGCAACGCCCGCGCTCCTGCGCTTCATTGACGAGGCGTTGCCCCTGGTCTTGAAGGACGAGTGGCAGGGCGCCGACTGGCAAGGGCAGCCCAGTACCTTGCGCCTCTATGACGTAGTGGATCGACCACAAGCCGGCACCTGGTCCATCGATCTGTCAACCCAGATGGGGAATCTGCATCTAGCCGAAGGGTGGTCGAGCGTGGCCACGGGGCCAGGCGAGATTCGCTATGCGCTGCGTCCAACAGCCGACCTGCTGCTTGATCTTCCGGCCACGGCTGGGGAACTGCATCTAGGATTGAGCGGCCCGGCTGAGACGGTAGAACTGCGGCTAAACGGTCGCCTTCTCGAGCGTGCGATTACGATTGATCCTGACGAACCCACATCAGTTTCAGTGGAGATTCCAAGTGGTGTGGCGGATCAGCTCGTTGACCGACTATCGCTCACCTTTGATGGCGAACCGCACGCTGCACGGTCAATCGAAATGCCGGACAATGCGCATGGCTGGCCCATTGGCCAGACAGGCACTTTCCTCCGGCCTGGCGCCAACGTTGTCGTGCGTAGCGCTGGCGCCGATGTGGGGAGCTTTGCGCAGATTTTTGTCAATGGTGTGGATGTGGGTGGAGAAAGTCGTGGCTATCATTTGGCTGCGATTTCATCTGTGGGCGAGGTGTTGGCCAGCGCAACATTTGACACCTTTGCAGATGAAAGTGCCTCCATCGCCATGGCAGACTGGATTCGGCAGTGGCCGGTCGGGACGATCATCGCAGGAGCCGTAGCGGATGAGGCCAGCCTGCATCTGACCGAAGAAGCGGTTTCAGCCTTGGCAACGCTGGGTGTCGAGGGCGATCTACGCGACCGTTTCCGCTGGTCTCATGTCCTGATTGGCGTCACGGGCGCCATGCGCGGTACCGCGGTGGAAGAACTAGATCTCCTACGGCCTACGTCCGCTTACGTAGGCCCCGCCATAACGGGTGATTCCGTCTACGGCGGGGTGATGATCCTGGAGTATCGGTCGCAACAATAAGCACGCGCCGACATGGGGGGACGACATCCGCAGTCGCTTAGCGCCTTGGAACAGGTGTCGGCCGTCGCTCACGGTAGTATGGATTGTAAGTATCTGCTCCACCGGAAGATCCACTCGGCGGTGGAGTGCTGTACGAGCGCGTCACGCGTGCCCCGGGCGTTGAGACGCTGTTATTGACTACGCCCGGGATACTCAGGATCTGTCCAGCATAGACAACAGAAGAAGACAATCCGTTGCACTGCCGGATGGCGCGTGAAGTAGTCCCAAATCGCCGCGCAATCGCACCGAGCGTATCTCCATGCTTGACGCGATAGGCTGAGGCGCCGCAACTCGTACTCTGCTCAGCCGGCTGTTCGATCGTGGAAGGCTGATGAGTTGCCGACCCGTTCCCGGTAGCCATTGCTGTGGCAGGAATTGCCACTAAACAAACGAGTATTAGCAGAACTGTTGCTGCAATGAGGCGCTCAGTTTGGAGAATCCGAATGATCGATTGTTGGACATCTTTCAGGTCGAACATGGGGGGCCTCGATATTTGCTTCAATGTTTGCCAGTATCCAATCGTGCATTGACGCAAAATGCCTGCGTCCATTGCGCATCAATCGTACGATCATCCCTGTAGCATCAAAAGTGAAGCCATCCATCTTGATGAACTGGCTCTCTCCTTTGCAGGAAAGCGGGGCAAGCCGACCTTGCCACTTCATTCTACCTCGTACCTTATAACGGAATGATTACAATTTTTGTTACAGATACAGCAATTAGTTTGCAACTCGGGTGGATTGCGTATAGCGAAAGTGTCTCAGGCGAAGCGCAAGAGTAACGAGACAGACACATTTGCGCAAAGCACAAATGTTCAGAGTATGAGCAACGGGTGTGAGATGATGGTTGATGGCTTCTTTCCGGGTTAAAAAGGAAGCCGATCTCTGGATCGAGCGAGCACCCTCAATTGTACACCAAAATCAAGAGGTTGACAATAACCAATTTTGGGTTTATCCTATGTAAACAATAAAAATATGTGCGGTGAATTTTTGTAAGATAGTCAGCATAATTTGTCATATTGATTTGATTGATTAATTTAAGTTTGTGGTGAATATTGCCAAATTTATGACCTGCAAGGCCCCATCGGCTGATCTTGCACCCCCTCAGCCAGAACCGGATGCGTAGCGTGAGCGTTTGTTGACAGGCTAACTTACGCAGACATGGTTTGTTCGTGTGCGATTGAGGGATAACAATATGGTGCAAAAAGAGTTGGCGTTGCGGAAGCAATCCACAGATTGTGACGCAAGTGAGCCGCAAATCCCCAACTTACGACAAACAAAAAACATTCTCTTTTGGCTGCTGAGCGCGCTTGCGGTTAGTCTGCTTTGTCTCTCGGCCTCGCCCGCTATCAGTCGCGCCCAGAACGCGCAAGACATCCAGTGGCGCGTCTTTAGCAAAGAGGATGGGCTCATCTCCAATGACGTATGGACGTTGTTGGCGGTCGACGATGCCATCTGGATTGGGACTGACCAGGGGATCGCGCGCTATGACGGTACGTGGAGCCGATATTATAACGAAGATAATCGCTCGAATAGTGATGAACTCACCTCAGATATCCAGCGTGGTCACATTGTGGCGCTCGCCGATGCCAGCCGTGAGGGCGAAATTTGGGCAGGCAGCGGCAGCGGTGAAATTGCGTGGTGGGATGGTAATCGTTGGCGCGCTGCGTTTCATCTCCCAGTTCCAATTTCCGCTTTATATGATGCTGCAGGACGGTTGCTGATCGGTACGTCACAAGGGGTTTGGCAGGTTTCTCCCGACGAAACTACGCCGAGCCCCTTGGCGAACTCGGTCGGATTGAATGTCACGGCGCTGGAGCCGGACGATGATGCGATCTGGATTGGTTCAACCGATGGCGTCTGGCGCCTGACAGATGTGGACCTTACCCCCGTACCCATGGATGAAGGCGTCGGCGATCGTCGTATTGATGACCTTTGGCTGGACTCGGCCGGCGTGCTTTGGGTAGCCAAGGCGGACGGCGTGACCTGGTATGACACGCGTGTCGAGCGATGGTCAGAAACACTACTGCCGGTGACTGATCCCCAGGGCACGGCGAACCCCATTTTGGCATTGGCGGGAGACGATACTGGTACGGTCTGGGCTGGCTCCAACGGCGCCGGCGCCCGCAAATTTATCGATTATGGACTGGCTACGATCGATGTCGCCCGGACCAGCGGCGGCGGTCTGACCACACCTTTTGTATTCGATATTGCCGTTGATCAGGATGGCTCCATTTGGTTTGCAACCCCTGTTGGCCTCTTCCAGTTTCAGGAACGAATCTGGTTTATGGATTACCTGGATCAGGATGATATTCCCCAGACGTTAAACGAAGTCAACGATCTACTCATTGATGGCGACAATTCCCTCTGGGTGGCAACGGCTGGCGCTGGGATCAGGCGCAAGGAGCCTGGCCGCATTGGCTATTCTGAGCAGATTTTTAACACTGAAAACAGCGCCATCGCTAACGATGCTGTCCTGGCGTTGGCTGAAGACCGTGATGGGCGTATTTGGGCCGGAACCATGCAAGGACTCACGCGTTCCGCTAATGACGAGTGGGCACTACCGTTTGATGCGCGTGAATTGCCGTCCTTACTTGTCACAGCCTTATTCGCGGATGACGCTGGGATCTGGATTGGAACGGATGCCGGCTTGGTTTTTTGGGATCTGACTACGGAAACGCTTACCCCATTCGAATCCTTTGACGGTATGACCGTTGAGGCGCTGACTAAGGATTCTAGTGACCGGCTCTGGGTTGGCACGCGCGCCGACGGGGTGTGGGTACAGAATCGGGACGGCCGCTGGATTCAGCATGTGTTTGACCGCAATGCGCCGCAGAGCTTTCCGGGAAGCGGTGTTGTCGCAAATGGCTTGGCCGTCAATCACGTTCATGACGGTGTCTGGGCACTTGTGGCGAATGGCGGGCTTGTCTACTGGGATGGCCAGGGCTGGCATGATGGCGATCCCCAAAACAAATTGCCGAGTGGTCTGCTCTATCGCCTCTATGTCGACCGGCAGGATGGCTCATTATGGGTAGGCACTGAAGCTGGGGTAGCCCGCTACGACGGTCAAACTTGGGGCCTTTTGCATGTGGAAGACGGCCTTCAGAGCACAGCGATCTACGCAATGGCTCAAGATCAGGAAGACGGATACTGGTTTGGCGGTCCGGATGGCCTCACCCGTTATTGGCCGGAAGCGTCGGCCCCCTGGGTACGCTTTGCATCATTTGACGGTGCGCAGGCAAGCGGCAATGGCACCTATACTGCGCGGGTTGGAACGCCCGTTGAAATCAGCCTGGAATATGGTGATCTGCAAACGCCCCAGGCGAAGATTGAACTGTTCTATCGACTTGATGGCGAATCAAGCTGGCAAGAACTCAATTCGGACAGCTTGCAACTCAACCCCAGTGAAGTTGGACCACAGGAGGTGCAGGTCATGGCGCGAGACCTTGCCTTCAACTATTCTGAAATTATGCGCCAGGAAATTGCGTTTTTGATGCCCCCGCGCACGGCGTCGCTACCATTGCTCGGAGAGGTGGAAACTGGCGTCTTTTGGACGCTAATTTTGCTCGGCGGCACTGCGCTGCTCGGCTTCGCCTACGTCAGCCTCGAAATTGTGCAGAATCGGCGGCAGACCAACGACGCCGTCAACCGTGGCTATAATCCATACGTCAGCGGTGAGCCCGTGCGCAATGCGGAGATGTTTTTTGCCCGTCATAATCTGCTCCAGCGAATCGTGGATACGCTCCACAACAATAGCATCATGATTCATGGCGAGCGACGTATCGGCAAGACGACACTACTCTATCAACTTGCCAACACGCTCCAAACAGTGGAGGACGACGACTACTGGTTTGTACCGATTTACGCCGATCTGGAAGGGACGCCTGAAGATAGTTTTTTCCACTTTTTAATGGAGGAGATTGTCCAGGGCGTAAACCGACTGCCTGACGCGCAGACATATCTCGCCCAGACGCCTGTGCAATTGCGGCTGGACGAAGTACCGGCTAAGGAATATCGAGATCGCGACTTTAGTAACGATATTCGTGCCGTGATTGACACGCTGGATGAATACGGTGAAAGCTTCCATCCGCACAAGCAGTTACGCCTCATTCTGCTGCTGGATGAAATGGATGTGATGAGCGGTTATGATCGGCTTGTGCAGCAGCAGCTGCGCCGGATTTTCATGCGCGATTTCTCTTCGACGCTTGGCGCCGTTGTGGCTGGTATTCAGATCAACAAAGAATGGGACCGCGTGGAAAGTCCCTGGTATAACCTGTTTAACGAGATTGAAGTCGAACCCTTTACCCGGGAGGATGGAATCGATCTCCTATTGGAGCCGGTGCGCAATATTTATCGTTATGATACTGCGGCGGTTGCGTATATTCTGGACCGGTGCGACGGTCGGCCTTTCCGTATTCAGCAATATGGTCTTGAATCTGTGAACCACATGCTTGCGCAGGGCCGGCGAAAAGTGCGACTTGAAGATGCAGAGGCCGCGCATGAGCGGATTCAGAATAGTTATGTTGCCGAACATGAAACCATTGGTCTGCGCACCCACTCTTCGGAGGAGAAAGGAACTGGCGCATCTGATTCGTTGACCGAATCTGCTTCAATCACTGAAGCTGACTTGGAACCCTCCACGGCTGCGGACTTGGCCGTAACGATTAACGCAGACGGAAAGTAGTATCTATGCGAGTACCTTACGTCGTAGGGCGGTGGGTTCGAGGCGATCAACACTATGGACGCCGCCGCCTCATTCACTATTTACTGCACGTACCTGATAGCGCGCTCTGGCTCGTTGGCACGCGCCGTATGGGCAAGACATCGTTGCTACGCCAGTTGGAATATGAAGCGGATCGCCCGGAAAGTAACCTGGTTCCGCTCTTTTGGGATCTTCAGGGCTGTGATACGCCGTGGGCCCTCAACGATGAGCTACAGTTTGCGATCGAAGATGTCTTTGCCCGCTTCACCCCATTTGGCGTCACGGCTGCCGATTTGGAGGCGGGTGACGCCGTGGCCGTGCTTCGACGTCTTGCTCGCCGCCTATCGCAACACGGCCGCACGCTGCTGTTGCTGATCGATGAAGGCGAAGCGCTCATCGAAATTGGACGGACTGAACCAAATTGGCTAGCACGACTGCGCAAGGTCTTTCAGGATGATCGTCAGCGTACCGTGCTCACGTCAACGAAGCTGCTGACGCAGCTCAACGAGTTGACGGCAGACTGGCCAACGAGTCCTTTTCTCTTCGGCTTTAGTATGGCCAACCTTTGGAGCCTGGACGAGATTGCGTCAGAACACCTAATCTGTCAGGCGCAATCGGACACGCCGGTTACAGTAGATGAGCAGCTGCGGAACGAGATCTTGGCCGCTACCAACCGGCACCCTTACCTGATTCAGTATCTTTGTCAACGACTTTTCGTGAGCACAGAATCGGGCGTTGGCATGCTGCGCCCGATCGAGCCAAATGACTTGCTTCCGGATCATCTCTTGGCAGGCTTCTTTCAAGTCGATTTTCAGCACCTCTCGCGGCTAGAACGACGTATTCTTCTCGCCATCGTGCGTTCGTCAATGGCCAGCGAGGACGAACTGTTAGCGGCATTGCCGGACATGGCTCTTAATCGCCTTCAAATTTTTCTGTACGGCCTGAATAAACTGGGCTATATCCGGCAGATCGGCGCTTATTGGACGGTTGGCAATGAGTTTCTTCGCCATTGGCTACTGGCAGACTTCGAGGCGTTGGTCGTTCAGCAAGACTCGCCGGTCAGTTCGAGCCGGGTGGAGGAGTTAATGACGCTCGGGGCTACGATTGAAGTTAATGCCCTACACAAGGAGATTCGGCAGCTCCAGTCTCACCTGGTTGACCTCGAGCGAAAGCAGCGCCTGGCCAAAAATGTTGACGCTGACACACTGGCGCAGGAAATTGACTTCGTGCGGCGTACGCTCCAGGTTGCCCAGCGTGAAATTGAGGCGCTTGCACAGCTTCAATCTTCCTAGCATAACGACCGACTTGAACACTCCCCCGAGCCGACGTGCACGCAAGAGCCAACCGGCGATCCGCTGTACGTCGGCATCCCCGCAAGATCGGCATGGCCCCAGGACGTGATGAATAGAGAACTTGCGCCTTCAGTCGCTTACGCTTTGGGCTTCTCTTGGAGGTGGCGTATAATCGTCTGTCGACATTGGTGAGAGACGTCCGTGGCAGGTGATCTGCCGGTGGCCGAGGAACGCAAGAGATCCATGCCCGAAAAGACCCCACAGCTTTGTCCTGTTCCACTCGTTGATCTAACTGTGCAGTATGAGCGCTTGCGCCCTGAGATCGATGCGGCAATTCAGCGTGTTATTGACACCACAAGCTTCATCATGGGGCCGGATGTGCGTGATTTTGAGCGTGAATTTGCGGCCTTCTGCGGTGTCGGCCACTGTGTCGGCGTGAGCAGCGGCACCAGCGCACTAGAATTGACGCTGCGCGCGCTGGGTGTTGGGCCGGGTGATGACATCGTCACCGTTGCCCACACTTTTATTGCCACAGCCGAAGCGATTAGCGCAGTCGGAGCCACCCCAGTCTTTGTCGAGATCCTGCCCGATACCTACAACATAGATCCGGCCGCTGTTGCCGCGGCCGTCACGCCGGCGACGCGTGCTATCATGCCGGTTCATATCTACGGTCAGTCGGTCGACATGACGGCGATTATGGACATCGCCCGTGCCCATGACCTGCTGGTGATCGAAGATGCAGCCCAGGCCCATGGCGCAACCTGGATGGATGCCGGCGTTGGTACCCTGGGCCACGCCGCATGTTTCAGCTTCTATCCGGGCAAGAATTTGGGGGCATATGGTGATGCTGGCGCCGTGGTAACAAATGATGCCTCACTCGCTGAGCAGGTCGCGTTATTGCGCAACCATGGGCGGCGCGACAAATATTTCCATGAGCAAATCGGCTTTGGCGAACGACTGGACACGCTGCAAGCCGCTATTCTGCGCGCCAAACTTGTCCACCTCGGCAGCTGGACAGCCGTGCGACGTCGTCTGGCGGCCCGCTATGACGCGCTGCTGGCCGACCTAGAAGTGACGCTTCCCTCCGTCGACCCACGTGCCAATCCGGCCTGGCATCTCTATGTGATTCGTACCCCCATGCGCGATGCGCTGCTAGAGCATCTGCAGACCCTGGGCATTGGGGCCGGCGTTCACTATCCGGTTCCCCTTCATGAGCAGCCGGCCTACGCCCATCTCGGCTACGCAAGTGCCGATCTGCCTGTCACCGCAGCGGTCGCGCGTACCTGTCTCAGCCTGCCCCTGTTCCCCGAAATGACCGATGAGCAGCAGGACAGAGTTGTCGCGGCCGTGACTGAGTTCTTCGATGCCGGAGGGCCAGCGTGACGAAAGCGATAGCATTGGGGCCGGGATCGATTACTGTGGTCGTCCCGGCGCGCAATGAGGAAGCGACGATCGGGCAGGTGGTGGAACGCAGCTTTGCCGCGTTTGCCGAGCTAGAGCGTGAAGGTGAGGTGCTCGTGGTCAATGACGGGAGCACCGACGCCACTGGCCAGGTGCTGGACGAATTGAACACCCACTATGCTGGCCTACGCGTCTTTACCCAACGCCGGAGCCAGGGCATGACCCGTGCGCTGCGCCTGATGTTTGACGAAAGCGAAGGCGAGATCGTGATTCTCATTCCTGCTGACATGGAATCAGATCCGCTGCAGGATGTGCCGGCGCTGGTCGAATACATGGACAAGACGGGGCTGGATGTGGTTGCGGGTTGGCGCCAAGGGCGCAATGACGGCAAAGTTTTTGCCAGCAGCATCTATAATTTTGTCATGCGTACGATAGGTGGCGTGCCAGTCCATGACGGCAATTGGATCAAGGCCATGCACCGCGATGTGGTCGATGCGCTGCCGCCCTTGCGCAGTGATTGGCATCGGTTCATCTTGATGATTGCCGCTGATATGGGCTTCACGATCGGTGAGGTCAAAACCTCCTACAAAGTGCGGGAGGCTGGGGCAAGCAAGTTTGGCATCGGCCGGATTCCGGTCAGCTTGCTTGATGTTTTGGTGCTCAAATTTCTGCTTACCTTCAGCCAGGCGCCCATGCGTTTCTTCGGCGGCCTTGGCTTGGCCGGCCTCGTAATCAGCGGTCTGATTTTTCTGTTTCTAACCGGCCTCTATCTTATTACAGAGACTCAGAAACGACCTGTCTTTCTAGCTGCCGGCATTCTGGCCATTATCAGCGTCTTGCTGCTTCTGGTTGGCTTCCTCGCCGAACTGATCGTTACCCAAGGCGAGCGCATCGCCGTCCTCGAAGAGCGGCTGGAAGATCGACAATCGCTCAGACGCGACCTGTAGGCGCGTACAAGAAAGCCCCTTGACGTATGCAATAACCTTTCGCTGGTCTCGCCGCGCCCGCTTTCAAAAACCAGTCGAACCCGCTACACTAACCAAGGTGCTCCTGAACTTGTCCATTACCTAACTCGCAACCCTTATGGAGAGTGCTCCATGGAAGAACGCAACCCGGTCAAACTTGCCGTCATCGGCGTCGGCAACATGGGGAGCAAGCATGCTCAGGATGTCGCCGAACTGCCCCAAACCGAGCTGGTCGCGGTCTGCGATATCGACCGCGATCGGGCCGACGCAGTCGCAGCCGGGTTAGGGGTGAGCGCAACGTATGATTACCGTACGTTGCTGGACGAGTTTGAGCTGGATGGCATCGTCATCGCCACACCCCACTACGACCATACGCCGATCTCCATCGCTGCGCTGGAGCAGGGGCTGCATGTGCTGGTGGAGAAGCCCATCGCTGCGCACGTGCAGGATTGCCGGGCCATGATCGATGCTTACGCCGCAGCCAGCCAAGCAACGCCCGACCTGCGCTTTGCGGCAATCTTCATGCAGCGCACCTATGGCTACTATCGCAAGATCAAGGAGATGATCGAGCAAGGCGAGCTGGGCCGGCTCGTGCGCGCGACGTGGATCATTACCGACTGGTTTCGCACCCAAATTTACTACGACAGCGGCGGCTGGCGCGCCACATGGGCGGGCGAGGGCGGCGGCGTGCTGCTCAACCAGTGTCCCCACAATCTCGATCTTTTCCAGTGGCTGACGGGCATGCCCGATCGCGTTACCGGCTATGCCGCAATCGGTAAGTATCATCACATCGAGGTCGAGGACGAGGTCACCGCGCTCTTTCATTATGATAATGGCCTCGTCGGTCACTTCATTACCTCAACGGCCGAATCACCTGGCACCAATCGGCTCGAAATCGTTGGCGAGCGGGGTAAGCTCGTTTTCGAAGACGGACAGCTTACCTTCTTCCGCAATCGCCAATCTATGCTTGACTTCATTGATGAGGCAACAGGCGGTTTCGACAAGGTACCTGGCGAGCATGTCGACGTGCCCTTTGCCCACCACGGTCAACCCGGTCATACGCTCATCATCGAGAACTTTGCCAATGCCATTCTGGATGGCGAACCGCTTGTTGCGCCCGCTGTCGAAGGCATCCACTCGGTCATGTTGGCCAACGCTATACTGCTCTCAGCGTTCGAACGCAGGGAGGTGACGTTACCGCTCGATGCCGACCACTATGCGGCGACCCTGCAATCGTTGATCGACAATTCGCAATTTGAAAAGACCACCCGCTCCGTCGATGGCGTCGACATGGGCAAATCGTTCGGCTAAGGAAACTTAACTGTGAAAATCAGCATGATGACGCTGGGCTGTCCCACCTGGGATCTGGAGACGATCTGCCGCCGCGGTAATGAATATGGCTTCGACGGCGTCGACTTCCGAGGCCTGCTCGACGAGATCGATGTGACCAAGTTGCCTGCATTCACGTCGGATGCAGCGACCACAAAGCAAATGTTGGACGATGCCGGGCTGGCGGTCAGTGCGATCAGTACAAGCATCAAGGTCTGCGACGCCGCCAGCTTAGCAGACAATCTGGACGAGGCGCGGCGTACGATCGAGGTCGCCCGCAACTTTGGCGCAGAGAATGTGCGCGTCTTCGGCATGGGCGATGCCGACGCACACAGCCTGGCTGAGCTGGCCGCCGTGGGTCAGACCTGTGTCGACGGCATCCTGGCTCTTGGATGGCGCGGATTCGCTACATTGGCTCTTTGAAACCCACGACAATTGGATTCGGGCGGCCGACTGCACGCTCCTGCTGAACCGGATTGACCACCCTGCGTTTGGTGCGCTTTGGGACATGGGCCATACCGCACGCGTCGGCGGCGAGACCCCTGCGGAAAGCTACGCCGCCATCGGCCCGCGCGTGGGCTACACGCATGTCAAGGACGCAGTTTACGATCCCAGCCATCCGGAAGCCATGAAGGATGGTTGGCGCTACGTGCTGCCGGGCGAAGGCGAATTGCCCTTGGCTGAGGCGATTGGCGTGCTGCACCAGCACGGCTACGACGGCTGGATTACCTTTGAAAGCGAGAAGCGCTGGCATCCAACCCTGCCGGACCCCGAAATCGCGTTTCCGGCGTTCGCCGCCTGGGTGAGGCCCCTGCTGAACAACGAGCAAAGACTTTGAACGCTGGCTTTATGGATCGGGCGCACAAAGATGGATTGCATGGATGAAACCCGCCATGATCCACCGAATTCGCTCGATCAGCGTTCTACCAAAAAGGAAATCCGATGATGCAGAAAGCTGATGGCATGAACTATGCGCCCCAGGGCAAGCCGGCCCCTGTGGTTGAGCCCGGCGAGTTTCGCTTTGCCGCGATCGGACTCGATCACGGTCACATCTCGGGCCAGTGCAACGGCCTGCTGGAAGCCGGCGGCGAATTGGTTTGGGTCTACGATCCCGATCCGGCCAAAGTTGACCGCTTCTGTGAGGGCTATCCCACCGTGCGGCGGGCTGAAAGTGAAGCGCAGGTGCTGGAGGATCCGTCGATTCATCTGGTGGCCGGCGCGTCCGTCCCGGCCGATCGCTACGCGCTGGGGTTGCGCGTCATGGATCACGGCAAGGACTATTTCGTGGACAAGCCGCCGCTGACGACGCTGGAGCAACTGGACGCGGTGAAGCAAAAGGTGGCGGATACGGGACGCAAATACGCCGTCTACTACTCGGAACGGCTGCACACGGAGAGCGGCGTCTACGCCGGTCAGCTCATCGAAGACGGCGCAATTGGCCGGGTCATTCAGGTGCTGGGCATGGGGCCCCACCGCATCAGCCTCTCCAGCCGGCCAGAGTGGTTCTTCCAACGCGAGCGCTACGGCGGCATTCTCTGCGACATCGGCAGCCATCAGATCGAGCAGTTTCTCTTCTACACTGGGGCCCAAGACGCAGAGGTACTCCACAGCAAGGTGGCCAACTACCACCATCCCGACACGCCGGAGTTAGAAGATTTTGGCGACGCCACGCTGCTGGGCGATAACGGCGCCACCGGCTATTTCCGGGTCGACTGGTTTACGCCGGACGGGCTGGGCACCTGGGGCGATGGGCGCACCTTCATTCTGGGGACGGACGGCTACATTGAGTTGCGCAAGTATGTCGACGTCGGCCGTGATCCGGTGGGCGATCACGTCTACCTGGTCAACCATGAAGGCGAGTTTCATCTGCCTGTAGCCGGACAGGTCGGCTATCCCTACTTTGGTCAGCTCATCCTCGATTGCCTGAACCGGACTGAGCATGCCATGACCCAGGCCCACGCGTTTAAGGCTGCCGAGCTTTGCGTCAAGGCACAGAACGCGGCGGAGCGGGTAGGCCCTGTTGCGATCTAGGACTTCGGCGGCGGTGACCCCATCATTTCAGCGTACGCCATCAGCCAGCCGGCAATGAACGCACCCTGCTTCTCCTGAATGTGGGGATGAAAATGCACGTGGTCTGCATAAAGATCTGGCCCAAGGGTGTGCGTAAAGGAGTAGAGGTCTAGCGACGGCACGCCGGCCGCGGCCATGACTTCGTCGGCAACTTGGTTATACGCTTGGCAATCGGCGGTGAAGCGCTGAAAGTCGACCTGACGCTGGTTATGAATCGCATCATCACACGGCGTGGTCCGAATCCAGACCAACGGTTTCCGCACGCGTTCGCACAGCGCAATGATGGCACGCAGCTTTGCCCGGTACGCATCAATCGCTACCTGATGTGCGCCGGTCGTAGGATCCACGCGAATATCGTGCAAGCCACAGTTGACCAGCAACAGGTCAGCGTCGATCCCATCGGCCCGTGCCTTGGCCTCAAGGAAAGCGAGCACCGCGGCCGAGTCTCCGCCATTGGCGTCAGCCTCTGTCATGCCCAGGCGTGCGGCCTCTGCGGCCTGCTTGCGTGCGTAGCCAATGCTGTCATGCAGGTAACGCTGTAGATAGGGGCCGTACTGTAGTGAAATGCTGTCCCCGACGATATAGACTTGCATCCTTCGCTCCAGTTAGATACTTGCTACGCCAGTTGCGATTCACCGGTCAGGACGTTCGTCGCGGCGACCGTGCGGCGATCAAAGTCAAACTCGATCCTCACCAGCGTCCCTGGCTCAGACAGGTTCATCATCCAGGGTTGCGCCATGGCCACGCCGCCCTGGTTGGCGGGGTCGGTCATGGTGCCGCCGTTGGTGATGGTGAAGGCGTAGCGTCCGGCCAGGGGAATGGCAAAGGTGCGGGCAAAGCGGCCCTCACCGATATGAAAGAGACGGCTCCACGGGCACGAAGCGTCCCCCGGCACGCCGCCGAGCAGGGGCTGCAGCTGCCCGACCACCGTGACCGGCTCGGGGATCGTTAGGCTGCTGGCGCTGGCGACCGCCGGTGCAGGCGGTGGATCGAGATAGCGTCCAGGGTCCTCATCATTCCAAATTGCCGCAATCACATCTTCATCACCGAAGCCCTCTGGGCATTCTTCAATCCGATTGGCACGATAGTAGTGTTGCGGCGACCGGCCGCCATAGGCAAAATCGGCTTGCCCGAACGAACGCGTCAACACCGGCTGGAAGTACCACTCTGCTCCCTGCAGACGCGTCCAGCGATGGGCGTAGCGCAAGAAAGCCCGCCGCGCTTCGTCGGGCAGGCGCGCAAACCACGAAATCTGGTCGTATCCCCACAAGCCGGCACGTGCGCGATGGTTGAGATCGGGCCATTCTTCCGAGTCGGGCGCCAGCGAATAGCCGCCCCAATTGTCGACTTCGACGAGGGTTGGCGCATGGTCGCACGTCCAGCCGCCGGGATGGCGGCCGCCGATTGACTCGCCCCGCTTGATTAACGCAATTTGCTCCGGATAATCCACTAGCGCTCGCTGCGAGAGGGGGCGACTGGCGAAGTCGAAGAGCAGCTCGCCATCGATGGCAATGCCGTGGCTGTGCGCATCGAGCAGTACCCAGCCCCGGCGGGCATGACGGGCTGCGGCCAGGCGAATGGCCTGGCAGAGACGAGCGAGTTGGCGGTAGCCGTGGTCAAAACCGCCCACCAAATGGGCCTGCCCCAGATGTATCGCTTCATAACCCGATTCAAGATAGCGTCGGGCGCGGTAGTAGAACCAGCGCACGCTTTCGGCACGGGTCAAGTCAGGTACGGCCCCACCGTCGCGCCACACGTACGTATTGCGGCCTGGCAAAGGCAGATCACCCCGCATGGCCTCGTAGGAGAAGGTGCGCGTCTCTGCGACCTCCCCCAGATCCTCAAAGACCCAGGCTGGGACTGAGATTTCGTCAATCTGGGGAAAGATCGCCTCAAAGATGCCGGCCTGGAGCACTGTATCCGGGCTGACCTCATCGTGGATGCGATTGGCCCATGCTTTGGCGCTGGCAAAGTGGCCGTCATCATCGACCTGCGTGCGCCATACGTAGGCCGATCGTCCTCAGGAAGCGCGCGCCCACGTTGCGCAGCATGCGTAGGTCGTCATCCACATAGGGCGACATGTGGCCGTTGGTTAGGGTGACTGCACGACGCAGAATCGCGTTGAGGGCGACGCGATCCGCCAGAACACCGGTTGCGTGAAGATTCATGACAAGAGCTCCTTCATGTCTGCAATAAAGACGCGGCGCGTGCCATCGACAAAGCCGTTGAAGGCCACATAGCGCCACGTGCGATCCCAGGCCGGGTGGGGATCGACGCGCAGCGTACTGTCCGCACAAGGCTGGGCGGTGTTGATGCGCAAGATCACCTCCTCCGCACCGCTTTGCAGATCGATCCAGCGCAGGGGAATCGTGCCATCGCCAAAGACCATGGATTCGTGGGTGTAGGTGTCGGTTAGCAGATGACGCCCATCTGGGTGAACCGTGGGATGGCCCGAACCGACGATGTCATCCAACATCTTGCGTAGATCGCTGCCGTCATCATTCACCTGGACAAAACGCAGCACGTCCCGGTCAATGGCCAGATTCATGGAGATCCGCCGGCCGTCCGGGAACCAGGTGCCGTGATGTCCCCCCTTCTCCCACTCTTCCGGCCCCACTGCGCAGTGCATGGCGCTGCCGTCGAGCTTCATGGTCACCCAGGCAAAGCGCACCTGGCTGTGGTCGATGGCAAACATATTCCAGCGCACGTCCTCCGTGGCTGGAAACCAGCGCAGGCTGAGCATAAGACGGTCGCTCTGGGGATTGAACTTCGAGTGGAAGCCGTAGATTTCGACCGTTTCCGGATCGTCCATCCTTATGGCCGGGTCGGCATGGGTCACCAGGTCGTGAATCGACACCAGGAGCCTGGCTTCACCGCTGCGCGTGTCGGTCAGATAGAAGCCGTCGTCGGCGGCCGGGCCGATGTTGCGTCGCGCCGCCTCATGGGGAATGCGCACGCCATAGCCCGGCTGCGTCTTCCCCATGGTGGTCATGTTGGCCGAAATGAGCCAGCGACCATCGGGCGAGGCGTGATAGACCGTGCCCTCCATGGCCTGGCGTGCGCCGGAGAGCGGATCGAGCTGCCAGGCAAAGGGTCGCCAGGTCGTTGTGTCCACGTCGTTGAAGAAGAGTTCGTGATCGCTGCCGCCCCAATTGAGGTTGGCCCCCATCTGCGGTTCCCAGCCCGCGCGTTTCGGCGACGGCGCGGTTTTCACCTGTTGCCAAATCGATGACACGGACCACGCCGGCTTCGCCCGGCTGGGGTTGGCGGTCTTCAAAGGGCAGTTGGAAGACGGCCAGATAGCGGCCAGATGGACTGATGGGCGCTGTGTCAAAAAAGCGGTGAATGCAGCCGGGCACGTCGGGCGTAATGCACCAGACCGGCACGCGGGGCTCGAATTCGGTGTAGCGGGGGAAATGGACAAAGTTTATCACGGTTCTCCTCTTCTTTGATTCTGGTCAACACGATGCCGGTTAAGGGCGAGAACACCCTCTCTCAAGCCCACCCAAGTTTATCAAAAGGATCACCCTCCTCCGAGTTGCTGTCGACCAGCACGGCGCCCGTTTTGTCGCCAAAATCACTCAATAGCATAGACGTATCCATCTTCAGCATAGACGTACGCGGTGTCACCTACGATGGCGGCACACGATTCGAGCATGTTGAAGCCAAGCTCTACGCGGAACAGGCACGTTGTCGTGCCATCTCCAGTGCCCGTTAGATCCAGACAGTAGAAGCCAAAATCACCACGGCTTGTGGAGCCAAAATAGACCCGATCGCGCGCAATTGTCGGGCCATTTAGCCCGCCGGCAGGATAGACCCAGTTCACATTGCCCGTGTGCGCGTTCAGACAGTAGGTCTGAATCTCATAGGCCGTCCAGGGCATGCCGCCCGAGATGAAGACGGTCATGACCAACTTGTCCCCGTGGATTGCAGGCGAGGCATTGGTTGTCCATGACGGATCTGGATCAAACGTCCAGATTACTTCGCCGGTTTGTGAATCGAGGCAATAGAAGCGTGGTCCCATGGTTGGCAGGTAGAGTCGTCCATCCGCAATAGCCGGTGCACCGGAGTCAAGATAGGTCTCGGCATTGAACTTCCAAGCCAACTCTCCAGTTTGCGTATGGAGTGCGTAGAGCCAATTGTCCCAGGCGCCAAAGTAGACTAGATCTCGATCGATCGCCGGCCCCATGTACAGATCACTCGCAAGCGGAGATTGCCAGAGGATTGCCCCGGTCTGTGCGTCGAGACAGTAAGCATTTCCTTCTGCGGTGGGGACAAATAGTCGACCATCCTGTTGATTTGATGCTGCCCAGACCGTACCAAGTCTCTGCGTCCAGATAATCTCTCCGGTCTGCGCGTCTGCGCAGAAGTAAGTCCCGTCACCGCCATACTGGCCGAAGTAGACGCGGCCGTCCACGCAGAGTGGATCGCTCGGCACTTCTCCGCCAGCCTCGTGGCGCCATCGAGGCTTGCCGGACTCAACATCAAGCGCATGCAGGAAGCGTCCTGGGGAGCCCACATAGAGCGTGCCGTCTGCAACCGCGGGCGACGACTGGAACTCATCGAAAGCGACCCAGTCGTTGGGATAATCTACCAACGCGCGCTGCCAGCAAATCTCACCGGCTGATAGGGAAAGACAGTGGAGCATCATGTCGGAGGTCACGATCAGTACGCGATCTTCGGCGATGACCGGATCACAAGTCAAATGCCAATGGTCCAACCGGCGACGCCAATGGCTCGACCCGTCTGGAGCAAAGCAGGCAACTGTGCTGTCGAGAGAGGCGACGACGATACGCTCATCCGATACCGCCGGGCTGGCCCGTACCCAGTCTTCCATCGAGAAGCTTCCAACAGCGTCTCCTTTGCAAGCATCTATGGCATGGACGCGGCCGCTTGCATCGCCGACAAAGATGGTTCCAGCGTGATGAGTCGGTCTTGAAAACTGGATGAATGCGTTCGCTTGCACCTGTCCCGTCGCATAGTGCCAGATAGGCCGACCATCAGCCACGCTCAGCGCATAGATGATGCCATTATTCGCGCCGAAGATGACTTGATCGCCCACGACCAGGGGCGAACCATTGACGGGTGCGCCAACCTGATAGGACCAGGCGACGCGGCTGGCCGATGTCGTACCGATTTCGGTCGATAGAGGGTCAGGCGTCTGAAGATGAAGACAGAAAAGGTAGCCGTCATCTGTGCCTACAAAGACGTGCTGATCATCAATTGCCGGCTCGCCGAAAAACTGGCCGACGTGAAACCGCCAACGAATTTCGCCGGTAGAGAGTTCTCGGCAACCGATGTGTCGCCAGATGCGGGAGGCTGTCTGGCCTAGTGTTGGTCCAGCGTGAAATTGTGTGCCGAGGGGGTAAATGAGTACCTGGCTATTGCCCGCCAACATCGGTCCGGGATGGGTACGATAGTCTAAGATTCCATCGCCATCAAAGGTTCGTTGGACGCAGCCATCATCCTTTCTTATTTCGAAGATGCCATCGTGATTCAGGCCGCGGACGTAGAGCATGTTTCCGGCCGAGATGATACGCGAACTCATTCTCAGGTTCGATGGGAGCTGTCCCGCTTGCGGCTCTTTCGTGCCTGCAGCCGACCAGATCGTCCGGCCCGATGCTAGGTCGAGACAGATTAGCTTCTCGCCAATTCGACCTGGACAGGCTTGATAGACTCTCCCCTTTTCGACCAGCGGTGGTGAATACCATTGCCGTCCGCACGGCGTCTTCCACTTGATCCTGCCATGTAGCGGGCCGGCGTCATCTGTGTTGCCGGTTTGACGCCGATTGCCCCTAAACTGACCCCAATTCGTGTGATCAAGCGCCGGTAGTCCTCCAACTGTCTCATTCTGTCTTGTCATTATTTCTCCCTATGGCCGCCGCTTTGCATTGACTCGTCCTGGGGCATCATGCAGGTAGCGGTGGGCCAGAATCTGAAACGTGCTGGCGGCCCAGGTATAGGCAGGGTCGTAGTGAATCTCGCCGCTGATGGGGTCGTGATTCTCGCCAAAGCCATGGATGGCTACGAGGCGACAGTAGCGCTCGGCCAGATCGGCGGCCAGCGCAGTCTCGCCGGCGTCATGCAGGCCGTCGATGATGATGAGCATGGGCGGCGGCCAGATCGCGCCGCGCCAGTAGCCCGTGCGCAGAAACTCGGGGCTGTCAAGCGCCTCCGAGGCGAGACCCCACTCCGTAAGAAAACGGCCCTTGCGCGTTAGGCCGGCAATCATCGCAGCGAGGATTTCGGACGGCAGCCGGCGGCCCAGGATGAGCGGAATGTAATTGAGCAGGGAGTCGCCCGCGCCCCCGTAAGCGTGCGTGCCGCTGACCATGGAGACGAACTGACCGTCGCGCCAGCTGTGGACGATGAGCCGATCCAAGGTCGCGGCGGAGCGTGCGTACCAGGCTGCGGCTTGATCCTCCTGCCCAAGCCGCGCTGCCACATCGCCCAGGACCTCCATCTGCAAAACGAGAAATGCCGTGAGGTCAGGCGCCTCAGTGGGCGCGCCGATGTCGAAGGCGGTGGCGTCATCCCAGCCACTGTCGTTGCCATGATGGTATTGGCAGATGCCGTCGCGGTCATCGTCGCGATAGCGGAACCACCACTCAGTCCAGCGCTCGAGCGGTGCATAGACCTGGGCCAACCGCTCGGTGTTGATGTAGTCAGTCGCCTCCAGCATGCGGCGCAATACCCAGCCGTGAATGGGCGGCTTGGTATAGGGCCAGCCCACGCGCTGCTCGTTGATGGCGTCACCGAGCGCGCCGCTGGGGTGCTGATGCTCGATGTGGAGCAAGAACTGATTCCAAGCGAAGGCCGGGTCGCGATAGACACTGGCCCAGGCATTGATGTAGTTGTCCCAGTTCCAGGTATTGACCATCCAGTTGCGACTCATGAGCATTGAGGGGGCACGGAAATTGCCGCCTGCAGGCGCAACCGCAGACCAGTTGATGTAGGCCGCCAGCTCGCTTGCCGCCTGGTAGCGCACCGGCCCTGCGGGGCTCGCATCGCGCCACGCGGCGAAGTCCGCGGCAACCTGTGCCTGGGCTGCAGCAAAATCGCCAACCACCGGCGGCGGATCGATCTCACTCTCGTAGCTATTGAGCTGGAACTCCCAGGGTGCGCCGTCATTGCCCAACGTGATGTGGATGGGAAATGTGCGATGATGGCGATGCTCGCTGCCGCGGCGCGGCGCCCACGGTGCATAGATGTCGGCTGCGCCCGCAATGCGGGAGTAGACGAGCTTGGACGCGCCGATGATCGAGCGCCAGCGATCCACGCCGGCTGGGATCAAAATAGGATACCCTGCGCCGTCCATTTCATCGTCGTCGAAGTGAAAGACAAAGCCCTGGCCGGCGCTGGAGAAGAGCGACATGCGCAGGCCAAGCCCCTGGCCGCGCAAGCGCAGAACGTTGGGGCCCGGCATGATGAACTCCACGCGGCCCCGCTGGCCGTACAGGGTGAGCTGTATGGGGGAAGCGTGGAGCGTAGCTTCCACAGGCTGGCCGCTGCGCCAGGCATCGAGCCGATAGAGGGGCGCGGCTTCACCTGCGTAAATTGAACGCAGCGCGAGCGGCGTGTAGCCTGCTGCGCCATTTTCTTGCGTGGCGTGGCGGGCAATGGCCAGAGTCGTTTCGCAACGGCTAAACGCAATTTGACGAAGGTCCAACTCCAGTGCGCTCATTTCGTTTCTCACTCCCTCTTCGGTTTCCTTCTGCTGTGAAAGGACCTCCACCTCACCGATAGGGCAGCGGATCTACCTGCCCGGTCGCGATCTGCTTGAGCAGCGCCAGCGCCTCCCGCGCAGCTTCGGCCCCGGCCGAAATCGTCTGCTCGATATCCTGGTCGCTGTGCGCCAGCGAAAGAAACCAGCAGTGTCCGGTGACATAGAAGCCGCGCCGCTGCATCGCCGCACACCACTCTGTGATCACCTTGCCGGCAAAGTCCGGCGGCGTGGGGTTGAGCGGGTCGTCGAGGCTCGTTTGCACGGGCGTGGGCATGGGCGCCAAGCCTGCCATGCGTAAGGGATAGCGTTCGGTCAGAAAGACCTCGTTGAGCCCGTCGATCAGCCGCGTGCCGAGTCGCTCCAGATGGGCCACGCCGTCGCGTTCGCGGATGACGCGCAACACGGTGTTGGCGGCCGCCACGCTGAGAAGGTCGCCATGAAAGGTGGCTGCGATCCACGTGTCGGTACGCGCCTCGATGTAGCACCGCTTGCCCACAAGCACGGAGCCGGGATAGCCGTTGCAGAGCGCCTTGCCAAAGGTGGCGAGGTCACAGTCTATCTTGTAGCGTGCCTGTGCTCCGCCCAGACCAAAACGGATGCCCGTCTTGACTTCATCGAGCACGAAAATGGTCTCGTGTTCATCGCAGAGACGCCGCACGCCTGCGAAGTACCCCGCCTCCGGCCCGTCGTCCTGGACGGCTTCGATGATCACCGCCGCCACTTTACCTGCGTGCTTGGCGAGCATCTGCGCTAGCGCGGGCAGGTCGTTATAGGGCACGGACTGGACGAGCGCCTGCTCATATTGGGGCGCGCCCGGATCGGTGGGGAAGCACCAGTCGAGCCAGCCGTGATAACCACAGCGAATGATCACCTCACGCCGGGTGTGGGCGCGGGCGCAGCGGATGGCAGCATGGGTTGCCGAGGAGCCGCCAAGCAGCATAAAGGCCATGTCGGCGCAGGGAATGAGTTCGCAAAGCGATTCTACCAGTTCGACCGTCGCCGGATGCTCGATGCTGAAGAGCGTGCCCTCGTTCATCTGCCGCAGCACTGCTTCATTGACTTCTGGATCGGCGTGGCCGAGCACGATCGGCCCGTAGCTAAGCAGGTAATCCAGGTACTCATTGTCATCCACGTCCCAGAAGCGCGCCCCCTTGGCTCGTTGGGCAAAGGCAGGCCCGCCGCGCAGCATGTACTTATGGGGCCGCTTATGAAGCTGGCCGCCGCCCACAATTACCTGACAGGCACGATCCCACCACTGGCGAGACTGGGCGTTTCTTGACTCAAGTTCGATTGATGGATCAAGCGCATTCGTCATCTGTATTTCCTCCCTGCTCAGAAATTGCCTCTTGACAATGGGACAAACGCACGCTATTATCGCAATTGGACATGTGGACATATCCAATCTTACACGCACCCAATCATGCCTGTCAAGCCGCATTTAGTCGACACTGATAGCCCGATTCCGGCCTATCACCAAATCTATCAATCGCTTCAGCAACGGATTGAAGCGGGTGAGTTCGAGCCGGATGAGGCGCTGCCGCCCGAACGCCAACTGCTGCAAGACTACGGCGTTAGCCGGATCACGATCACCAAGGCGCTGGAGTTGCTGGCACGCGAAAATATCATTCGCCGGGAACATGGCCGCGGTACCTTTGTCAATCCACCCGATCCGATCGTCGATAAGAAAGCGCCGGCCTTCGGTTTCGTCTCCGGCACCACGCTTCATCCCTATCTCTACAGCATCATGATGGGCGCAGCCGGCGTAGCCGCAAATTCCGGCTATCGACTCCATGCCATCGGGCTGCAACACAATGACGCCGGCGTTTCGACCTTTGACAACATCCTCGCGCAGGATCTTTCTGGCGTGCTCTTCTATCCGCGCCAGAACAACCGTGACCTTGCCCTGTGCCAGCGGCTGCTGGATCGCGGCATCCAGGTCGTCATGGTCGATCGCTACTATCCGGAACTTGCCTGTGACCGCGTCATCTTTGACGACCAGGTTGCGGCCTTCGACTTGACGCGCCGGCTGATCGACCGAGGCCATCGTCGTATCGCGGTCTTGAGTCACTACGAAACAGAAATGACCAGTACCCGCGCCCGCCATGAAGGCTATAAAGAAGCCATGCGGTCAGCACAGCTCCCCTTCGAAAACCTGGTTTGGCCCGACGTGTACGCAGATTTCCGCGTTTCAGCCGGGCAGATCGGCAACCGCGAAATGCGCCAGCGACTGGCGCGGCATATTGACGCCGAAGCGCCGACCGCGATCCTCGCCACCAATGGTGACGTCATGGAGCGATTGCACATCGATTTACTGACGTTGCGCTCTCGGGCGAATGCCACGGCTGAGAGCCGTTCGATTGATCCCTATCGCATTGACATCGCCGCGATCACGTATAAAGACTGGATTTTTCCGACGGATCATCAAGTCATTACCGCCATGCAGCCAGGCGATGTATTGGGTAGTCAGGGCGCCAAGCTGCTCATTGAACGAGTGACCGGTCAACTTGCGGCAGAGATGCAGGAAGTAAAGGTCCCGCTCCCCATACGCGTAATCGCAGACGAGTCATAATTGCGACGACGTGCCCAGCGCTTTAGCGGGCAAGCGGTCATGAAGCATGCCCTGTTTAATCGGGCATACTTTCTACGGCTTCATCTTGCTCTTCTCATGCTTCCCAGCACCGGACGTTTTTTCTACGGCGCTGTGTGTAACGTTTTGCGGTTATTTCAGGGTAGTCTGATTTCTCTCAAGCATATGCCGTATCACCCAAACCAAAAGGAGAAGATGATGCATAAGAAATTTTCCCAGTTCAGGCTGGTAAAGCTGGCGATTTTGGCGATTGCTACGCTGCTGCTGGCCGCGTGTGTCGTCCCCGCGGCGCCGGCAGAGTCCGGGGCAGATGCAGCCGTTGAACCCGGTGAAATGGTCACAATTCGTTTCGCCGTGCCCCGCTGGGCCTCGACCACCGATCGTCGCGTAGAGCGCCAGATTGCTTTCCGCTCGGTGATCGATTCGTTCAATGCCGCCTATGCGGATCGCGGCTGGCAGGTGGAAGAGGTCGTCTTCGACGGCAATCAGGTCACGTTGATTCAGGAGATCGAAGCCGGCAATGTGGATGCTTTCTGGTACAACCACAGCGAATACGCCAACATGGTGCGCGCCGGTCATGTCCTCGAACTGGATCCCTACATGAATGGTGAAGGCGAGCAGTTCTTTGACTGGGTTCAGGAGACCATGAAGGGCGTAGACGGCAAGTACTACTCTCTCTGGCACAATACCGATACGCCGCTCTTCTACTACAACACCGAGATGATCCCTGAACCGCCGGAGACCTGGTCAGAAGTGGAAGCAATGGCGCAGGCCATCCGAGAAAGCGAAGGCGGCGACGTCTACGGCTTTACCCACCCCTTCGTGGGCTGGGGGCAGATGAACAGCGGTCTCTTCCTGGCTCTGGGCGGCGAGTATGTCGATGAAGAAGGCGCACCGCTCGCGTTCACCGATGAGAACATGGCGATCTGGCAAGCGATGTTTGAATACTATATTGGCCTGTTAGAAAACGATCTCATCCCGCCCTCTGCTGTCGCAAATGATCAGATCCAGCAGATGCCTGATGTCTATGCAGGCAACATCCATAGCTTTGCCGGCAA
This sequence comes from uncultured Chloroflexia bacterium, assembly GCA_963749845.1. GTDB lineage: Bacteria > Chloroflexota > Anaerolineae > Caldilineales > Caldilineaceae > JAGRCP01. The sequence goes on from CAVVOJ010000001.1 coordinate 2,076,828, forward strand.
CAGCAATTTCCACATTCGCCAACTTCAGCCCAACTTGCCCGAAGAAGAGTATGTGAAATGGTCTGCAGCACCACTGCCCTATCCCGACGAAGCCGGTCAGGGGCTTTATGAAGCCGGCGGCTGGTTGATTGGCGCCCGCAGCACAGACGATCCGGCCATGGCTGAGGCGGCAGCAGCCTTCGTGCTCCATGCCACCGGCGATACGGCGCAAGCCAACACCAACCGCGCCGGCGGCTGGATCCCCACGCGACCCGGCATTCTGGCTGATGACCCGTTCTATAGCGATGATTTCTTCGCCCAGGTCACGCTGGAAGCGTTGGAAAACGGTCATATCGTTCCTCAGTTCCCGATTTACATTCCGACCCGCTTGGCGATTGAGACTGCGCTCTCCCGCGCGGCCACCGGCGAGGTTAGTATCGAGCAAGCGATCGAAGATGCAGCCGCGGAAGTAGAGCGCGAGTACGCTGCCCTCCAGTCTCAATAGCGGGCAAGCTGTGACCGCCGATTCTACGTCTCATCTGGCCTTGCTACAGGCGGCAAGATGACGGCAGGACCAAGACTCATGCAGGCTGCGCCGGCAGCCTGCATGAGTTCCGCTACAGTCTGACCTTTTCTCTTTACATATTTACCTCCGCACGGTTGAGGATGCACCACCATGGCGAACGGTGAGCCGCGTACGCAACGACTAGAGCGCTTCATGTCCGGCCCCTGGCCCTTTATCCTGCCGGGGATCACGCTCTACTTGGCCTTTAGCATTTATCCGATCATCTATCAGTTCTACGTCGCCATGACCAACATGACCATCTCGACTATCTACAGTGCCAACTGGGTCGGGCCGGATAATTTTGTCTTTTTGGCCAATGACCCGGTCTTTCGCGATGTGCTGCTCTTCACCTTCGCCTTTGTGGCTGTGACCGTGCCGACTCAATTTGCCCTGGGTTTCGGCCTGGCGCTTCTCCTCGATCAACAGCTGCGGGGACGCGTCTTCTTCCGCATTTCGATTATCATGCCCATGGCCATTTCGAGCATCATCGTCGGTCTGATGTGGCGACTGATGCTGCATGAAAGCCAGGTCGGCGCCATCAACGCGATCTTGGTTGGCTTGGGCTTTGATGCGGTAAGCTGGTTCAGTGACCCGACTATGGCGCGCATTTCCGTTTTCATCGTCAACATGTGGCAGAGCGTCGGTTATACGATGGTCTTTATGCTCGGCGGACTGCAAACTATTCCCGCCGAAGTTGTCGAAGCGGCTACGGTCGACGGCGCGAGCGCGTGGCAAAAGGTCTGGCGCATCAAGCTGCCCATGCTGCGCCAAATCGCCGGTTTGGCCATCATCTTGAACTTTGTGGGCGTCTTTCAAATTTTCGAAAAAATCCTGGCCCTCACCAACGGCGGGCCGGGCCGGGCGACCTCGACGGTCGGCTTTCGCATGTACATGACTGCGTTCGGCGGCGAGGCATCCGCCGGTCTGCTCGGTCGCGGCTCAGCCATCGGCGTCGTCATGTTTTTGATCGTTATGATCTTTGCGGTCTTCTATCTGCGGCTCGTGATGTTTGATCAGGAGGAGGCGTAGGCGATGAGTGGTCAACGCTCGAAGGGGCTGAACTATCGGCACATCGACAAGGGATTTAGCTATCTTGTCCTGTCGGTTGCCGCGCTGATCTTTATCTATCCCATCGTCTGGATGTTGAGCGCATCTGTTAAATCCAATCCGGAGATCTACCGCCATCCTCTCCGCCTCATCCCGCAAGAATTTCAGTTTGACGCCTATCGCGAGATCTTTCTCACGACGCCGATGTTGCGGTATTTGGGCAACAGTATTCTCTATGCCATCGGCGGATCGTTGCTAACCGTCTTCTTCGCGATGCTGGTTGCCTACGGGCTTTCGCGCTATCTCTTCCGGGGCAAGCGTCTCTTCCTGACCTTTCTGCTCGTCGTCCAGCTGGTGCCTGCGTTGGTGCGCGTGATTCCTGTCTTCGTGATGATGAGCACGCTGGGCCTGGTCGATACGCGCATTGGCATCATCTTGCTCTACGGCGCCGGAGGGATCGCCTACGCAACCTGGTTCATGAAGGGCTATATCGACGCGATCCCCAAAGAACTGGACGAGGCAGCCTGGATGGACGGCGCGTCCCGCTTCCGCACGATCTGGCAGGTGCTCATGCCATCGTTGATTCCCGGCCTCGCAGCCCTATTGATCCTGCAATTCATCGGTCACTGGAACGACTACACCACCGCATCCGTACTGCTGCGCGATCCAGACCTGGTGCCGCTCACTGTCGGCACCTTTCAGCTGATCGGGCCTGACGAATCGGATTTTCGCCTCCTGGCCGCCGCGTCATTGATCAACGTGATACCCGTCTTGGTGATCTTCACGGTTCTGCAACGCTATTTGGTCTCCGGCTTGGCCGGGGCCGTGAAAGGATAAGCCCAATGCCCCACGAAGTACGCGTTCTGCTCGATCTGCCCTTTCATTCAGTGCCGACGGCGCAGGGAACTCGCACCCTGGTACTGGATCTGTGGCTGCCGGCGCAAGCAGTCGAACCGACGCCACTGATTGTCTACATCCACGGCGGGGCCTGGAGTCAAGGGACTCAGTATCGCCCGCCCTTTCGCCCCCGCTTCTATGATCAGGGCATTGCCATCGCCGCAATCACCTATCGCTTCTGTACGGAGATGCCCTTCCCGGCCATGCTCTTCGATTGTAAGACGGCCGTGCGCTGGCTGCGTGCCCACGCCGAGGAATACAATTTTGACCCTGACCGCTTTGGCGCATGGGGCATCTCGGCCGGCGGACATCTGGCCGCGCTGCTCGGCGTCACTAACAACCTGCCTGAGTGGGAGGGTGACGGACCATACCAAGAGTTCAGCAGTGCAGTACGCGCCGTTTGTGACTGGTGCGGACCGACCGATCTCGTCCGTACGTTGACGGATCCGGCGCCGGGTGACGGAATGGTTGACCTGGTTTCATGCGTGGTGGGCGGCCCCTTGGCCGAAAACCTCGAGCACGCCCGCGCTGCCAGCCCAACGAGTTACATCGGTAAGCAGAATCCACCGCACCTCATCGTCCATGGCGCGCAGGATCCGCTTGTGGCGCCCTGGCATGCAACCGTACTCTACGAAGCCATGCAGGCAGCCGGCGTCGACGTTGCTTTGCACATGTTGCCGGATATGGGGCATGATCTAGACAGTCCGGAAACTGAACGGCTGGTAAATGACTTCTTCAATCGTACCCTACGCGCGTAGAGATGTTTACGAAGTGCAAGCGATAAAAAAAATCCAATACCCAGAGATCGATAGGCATCCAGAAGCACGCTATAGAAAGCTTTACGCCCCGTTCACCCCACCTTCGGTCGCCCTTTGGTTTGCTCTACGGGTCTCTGCGTAAAGCGTTTAGAAAGCGTATCCACTCACATGATTCACCAGCAACGTTGGACCGCCGAGAAGATCACCCAGCGGCTCGCCTTGATCGAGCCCTCTGTCTACCGCCGCCGCAGCGAGATCCCGCCCTTCCGCTTTCTTGCCCTGGAAGGCCCAATCGATCCCAACAGCCAATCTGCCATCCGCCATCCTCAATCCGCAATCGAAACCTGGCCCGTCATCGAACCCAACACCTACTGGGGCCGCTGGCAAACCGACTTCGTGTTGCGCAGCAGCTTTTCGGTGCCGGCAGATTGGTCGACAGATGCGCCGGTTGCGCTCTACCTGCCACTGGGTGAGGCCGGCAGCTTCAGCCATCCCGAAGCGCTAATCCATGTGGACGGCGAGCCCTACGCGGCGAGCGACCGCCACCACCAAGAGGTACTGCTGCGACCGGAATGGTGTGATGGCGCCGAGCACGATCTGGCCCTGCGCGGCTGGACAGGATTGGCTCAGAGCCTTCACGGCGAAACCGAGACCCAACTCTTCATGCGTCCGTGCCAGGTAGTACAGATCGATCAGCCGACACGCGATTTCACCGTTCTCGCCCGCATCACACTCGGCATCGCCACCCGTCTCGATGAGAACCATCCGGCTCAGGGCATCCTGCTCAATGGTCTGGACGCGGCCTTCAAGCTACTTGACACGCGCGCGCCGCTGGCGGGGGCGTTTTACGACTCCATTCCTGCAGCCCAGGCGGCGTTGGAGACCGCTGTCAACGCCGCCGGACCTGCCCTCGACGTCAACCTATTCGCGGCGGGCCATGCCCACATCGACGTGGCCTGGCTCTGGACGCTCGACCAGACGCGGCGCAAGACGGAGCGCACGTTCCACACCGTGTTGCGCCTCATGGAGCAGTTCCCGGAGTACAAGTTCTCCCAGAGTCAGCCTCAGCTCTACGACTACATCCAGCAGGATCAACCCGCGCTCTTTGAGGAAATCAAAGCTCGCATCGCCGAAGGGCGCTGGGAACCGCTGGGTGGCATGTGGGTGGAAGCGGACTGCAACATTTCCGGCGGTGAGTCGCTGGCGCGTCAGTTCCTGCTTGGGCGCAGCTTTTTACGCGAGCATTTCGGCGCTGACGCTGAATCGCCCATCCTCTGGCTGCCCGACGTCTTCGGCTATGCCTGGAACCTACCGCAGTTGATCAAAGAAGCCGGACTGGAATATTTCTTCACCATCAAGATCGGCTGGAATCAGTACAATCGAATGCCGTACGATTCATTCTGGTGGCAGGGACTGGACGGCACGCGCGTCCTCACCCACTACAGCCCCACGCCCAACGACGGCGCGTCCGCCCATGCCAGCACCTACAACGCCATGGCGACGCCGGCGTCAGTGCTGGGCACGTGGACCAACTTCCAGCAGAAGGAGCAATCACGCGACCTGCTCATGGCCTTCGGCTACGGCGACGGCGGAGGCGGTCCCACGCGCCAGATGCTCGAAAACATCGCGGCCATGGCCGATTTCCCGGCGACGCCGCGCATCCGGCACGCCAGGGCCGTCGACTTCTTTCGTGCGCTGGAAGCCAACAGCGGCGACGTCCTGCCTGTTTGGAATGGCGAGCTCTACCTTGAATATCACCGGGGCACCTATACCTCGCAGGCGCGCAACAAACGCGCCAACCGCAAGAGCGAATTCCTGCTCCACAACGCCGACTTTCTCGCCACGTACGCGGCGCTCCATGTGGACCAATCCGCCTTCCCCAATCCACAATCCGAAATCAATCGCGCGTGGGAACTCGTCTGCCTCAACCAGTTCCACGACATCATCCCCGGCAGCAGCATCACGCCGGTTTATGAAGACTCGGCCGTTCAGTATGCGGAAGTGCGCCAAATTGGCGAGGCGATCAGTGCCGAAGCGCTCGCAGCGCTCGCTGAGGCCTGGCAAGCGGATGCCCTGCTCGTCAACCCCAACAGTCAACCCATGCACGAGATACTCTTTTTGCCCGGCAGCATCGAAGACGCGCCGGCCGGCAGCCAGCCGGTCATGGATGGCGTCCTCATCGACGTCGGCGAACTGGCCCCGTATAGCGTGCAGCCACTGATCGCAAGCGGGCAAAGGTCTTTGCCGCTCTCTGTTTCGCCCCGACATCTCGAGAACAACTTGCTGCGGGTTGAGCTGAACGATGCCGGCGACATTACGCGCATCTATGACAAGGCGGCCGATCGCGAAGTCCTGCCCGCCGGTGGCGTGGCGAATCAGTTTCTTGCTTTCGAGGATCGACCCAAGAATTGGGACGCCTGGGACATTGACATCTTCTACGACGACAGGCAATGGCTGGCCGAGCCGGCGGAGTCGATCACTGTCGTAGAGGAGGGGCCGCTGCGCGCCACGCTCGAAATCAGGCGGCTTGTGCTCAACAGTCCATTTGTCCAACGCATTTCGCTCTGCCATCATCGTTCGCGCCTCGACTTCGACACGGAGATCGAATGGAATGAGCGTCAGATCTTGCTTAAAGTCGCCTTTCCGGTCGATGTGCTGACCCCGGCTGCGTCCTATGAAGTCCAGTGGGGTCATGTCGAACGGCCGATCCACCGCAACACGAGTTGGGATTGGGCACGCTTTGAGACCGCGGCCCAGAAGTGGGCCGATGTCAGCGAGGGAAACTACGGAGCCAGTCTGCTCAACGACTGCAAATATGGCTACGACATTCAGGATACCGGCGCGGGCGGTACGGTCATGCGGCTGAGCTTGCTGCGCAGCCCCAGCTATCCCGATCCCGTGGCCGACAGGGGCGTGCATCGCTTCCGCTACAGCCTGCTGCCCCACGCGGGTCGCGTTGGTGCAGAGACCATTGCGCATGCCTACGCCCTCAACAATCCGCCCTTTGCCTTCTGCCATGCAGATGCCGGCGCTTCAGCAAGCTCGGCCATTGAACCGAAGGCGTCCGCGTCCCTGGTCGCTACGGATCATGACAATGTGGTGATTGAAACGGTGAAGCCGGCCGAGGATGGTGACGGCGTGATCGTGCGCCTCTACGAGAGCCTGCGCCATCGCGGACCGGTCACTTTGCGCACGGGCTTCCCCATCGCCGCGGCCGAGCGCGTCAACATCATGGAGGAAAAGCAGGAGGATCTGGTCGTGGAGGGCAATGCCGTGACGCTACCCGTACACCCCTTCCAGATTGTGACCCTGCGGCTGCGTCCGCAAAGGTAGCGTAGCATCGAACGGGTGCACCACTTTCTTGTTGTCGTGCCGGAGAATCGCCACTTACGTCGATACGCCAAGCAGCCCGCGCGTCAGTTGAAAGTCTACCAGTCCGGCTTCAATCGAGCTCGGCCTTGCGCTGCGATTGAGTGTATCCATCACAGCGAGGAGGATTGCGTCAGCCCATCCAGCCGGATCGCCAGCGAGCGTCAGGTCCAGATTTGGCCCGTGGTCGCCGACGCGCAGCAGGGGCACGAAGGGATGGCCAGCGTAGGGCTCTTCCTCGTAGGTCAAAATCAGCTCTACGCCGGTCGCGCCCAGACCGGTGACGGTCTCGGACCAGTGACGGGACGGCGCGGCCATCATGTGGAGGCCAGGCGCGGTGATCGCCTGGCCGTAGGCCAAGGTCGGCGCAAGTTCGGGCTCGCTAGCGCCCAGCGTCTCCATCACAAATCGCTCGTTCTGCCAGACGGTCGCGTTCTCGGGCGCGACGATCGTCCCGCCCCGCATGACGACCGTGCGCACAAGCTGCGCCAGCGCCTCTGCGCCGTCGTCCGGCAGGTCCGTATCCAATCCCATGAGTCCCAGGCGAAGGTGTGCCAGCCCGGTCGGTTCAAAGACGGGCGACGGCGCACTCACTATGCGCTGGGCAAACCACGCCTCGATCTTTTCCATCACTGCCTGAATGCCGCCGTCCAGCTGCACGCTGGCCCACCCAAAGTCAGCCGGATCTAGGCCCTGCTCGTCAAGCGCGTGGCGCATGTAGTCGTTGTGAGTCTTCTCGCAGCCGTGCTCCAAAAAGAGGCCAAAGCGCACCATGGGATGGGCCATATACGAGACCATCGTCTGGTTAAAGATTTCGCGACTGCCGGGCATGGCCACGCCGCAGCCTTCCGTGTGCACCAGCGCCACGAAATGGGTAAGCCCACCTGCCCGCGCCCAATCGCCTTGATTCAAGCGTTCGGCGGTTAGTCGCGCAATCTGGCCTGAGCAAAGACTCGTCGGCAGAATCAGACCGATCTGCCGGCTCACGAATTGGCCGTCTTTGCGCGTGGCTTGGAAGGCATAGTCAGCGTTTAGCAGGTCATGCCCGCGCACGGGCAGCGCCTTGCCGTTCGGATCCGGCGTCGTCAGAATGGCTGCAAGCCTGGAGTCGTCAGTCTGGCGCCAATTGCGCCAAATCGAGATCTGGGAGTGGCCGGCCTGCTCGCCCTTGCTACGCTCACCCGAGGCCACGCGGACGGTCAAATCGAGCATCTCGTCGGTCAATTCAGCCATGGTGCGCCCATCTTGATAGGCGCCGGCGTTAACATCCATCTCCTCAGCCAGCATCTCGAAGCGGGGCGTGGTCGTCACCAGCTTGAGGGTGGGCACGAAGGGGAAATTGGTGATAGAGCCATTCCCTGTGACAAAGAAGATCATGTTGGCACCGCCTGCCACCTGACCGGCGATGCTCTCGAGGTCATTGCCCGGCGTGTTCATGAAGTAGAAGCCAGGCTCGCGCATGGGCTCGGCGTAGTCGACCACATCATCCACGCGCACGTCAGGGTCGCGCTTCATGCCTGCGCCAATCGACTTGAGGGCGATGTTGTAGAGACCGCGGTAGCGATTGCCGCCCGACGGGTTGCCCTCGGCGGAAGAACCGTGCCAGCCGACTCGCTCCTTGAATGTGGCGATAAAATTCAGGAATTTCCGGGCCACCGCCAGATCGCGCATGTTTTGCAGCATGTAGGGCTCGGCGCCAATCAGCTCGTCCGTCTCGGCCAGGTTGGCGCGACCGCCGTAGCGAATGACCTCCTTGGCCACCGATCCCGCCAGCGGGTTGCCCGACACGCCGGAGAAGGCGTCGGAACCGCCACACTGGAGCGCGATGTTCAGATGAGCCAGCGAGCAGGGCGTGCGGCGGTCTTCATCCAGCGCGGGCAACCAGCCGCGCAGCGCCGCCGTACCGGCTTCCAGATCATGGGCCAAGTCTCCCGAAAGGCGCAGGAAGCCGTGGCGCACTGCATCCAGTTCGTAGCCGTGCTCGGTCATGAATGCGCGCAGCACGTCGCTATTGACCTGCTCCGGACCATAGTCGACGATCAGGATTGCGCCCACGTTTGGATGGACGACGAGACCGGCCAAGGTGCGCAGGAGGAAGTCCCAATTGTTGATGGGATCATGACCATCGCCTTCAGTGTGTGCGACGGCCGAGATCCCGTCTACGTTGGCATAGGCGTCAGCCTCGGGTGCCAAGCGTTGGGCCAGCGTCCGCGCGTAGCTGGCGCTACGCGCCGATGTCCCCAGTACGACCGCGAAATTGCGCGTACCAACGCCCCGGTTGCCCGCGCGTCGATAGCCCAGAAAGGTGCGTTCGTCCGGGTAGCGCGGCGACTTGCTCACCAGGCACGAACGCGGCTTCATCCAGCACGTATGGTTCGATCTGGTTGCGGAAATTGGGTTCGGTGGGAATCTCAAAGTCAATCGTGCGGCCGGCCAGCGCTGTCCAGCATGTCGGCGTTATGGACATACTCTCCCGGCGCGATCGGCTCGACTGCCACGCCAAACGGCAGCCCCCACGACAGGAGCGGTGCACCAGGCGGGATTGCGGCCACGGCGAAGCGGTGTCCCTCCATCACGGTGTAGTCCAGACGTAATCAGACTGTCGGCGTAGGCAATTTCCGTCCCGGCCTCCAGGCGACGGGTGGCGATGGCCACATTGTCGCCCGGGGCGGGCAAGCGGCCAACCGTGGCAAACTCAAACTGTTCGGGCATGAATTGTCTCCGTTAAAGGCTCAGGTGCGGGTGTTCATCACCGACGCGCCGGTCAAAGCCTCAATTTAGATCGCGGTGTAGCCGCCGTCGATAAGAACTACGGCGCCACAAATCAGATCAGAGGCAGCGGAACTCAGAAAGAGGACCAGATCGGCTACTTCGACCGGCTGCCCAAAGCGCCCCAGCGGAATCTTGGCCAGCATGGGCGCGCCGACTTCCGGGTCGCCCCACACGCGTTCGCCCATGGGCGTGAGAATAACCGTGGGCGCAACCGCGTTGGTCTGGATATTATGGGGCCCCCACTCCAAGGCCATTACCTTGGTCAGCATGTTGAGGCCGCCTTTGGACGTGCAGTAGGCGCCGTGACGCTCCAGCGCGGCCACGCCGGCCTGAGACGAAATGTTGATGATCTTGCCCCGCTTCTGGGCAATCATGGCGGGGGCCAGGGTCTGGGCAAGAATCAGCGGGGCGCGCACGTTGACGGCCTGAGTGCGGTCCCAGTCATCCAGGGAAATGTCGAGGAGGTAGTCGTTCTGGGCAATGCCGGCGTTGTTGACCAGGATGTCGATCACGCCGAAGTGATCGAGCGCAGCCTGGGCCGCGTTGCGCGGTCCGTCGACGGTGCTCAGATCCGCTTCAATCACCAGACACTCCCGTCCGGTCGCTTCAACTGCCTGGCGCGTCGCGGCCAACCCCTCTGCGTCGCGGCCGACAATTGCCACATCAGCGCCGGCTTTGGCCAGCTCAATTGCAATCTCGCCCCCGATGCCCTTGGAGCCGCCGGTCACCAAGGCGCGCTTGTCCGTGATTGAAAATCGTTGAATCTGCTCGCTGTCCACGTCGGTTTCCTCCAGGTGTGCAGTTGATTAGTGGGCTCCAGCCAAGGGCGAGATCGATCTCATAGAAAGAGCGGCAGGAGGATCAGAAGCAAAAGGTCGGCAGTGAAGTGGGCCGCCATGGCACTTTCCAACCCCCGCTGCCAGTAGAGCCAGCCAAAGACGAACCCGGCAACGCCATTCAACACAAGCGCGCGCGTGACGATGAGTCCGTTCAAGGGCAAGCCCATTGCAGCCGTAACGGGCAGATGGCCCAAGCCAAAGACCAGCGCTGCGATGATGATGGCAATCCAGTATACGCCAGCCTTCGGCTTCCCGGTCGCACCGCGGCTGACCTTGGCGCCCAACCAGACAAGCAGCGTCATCAAGAAGAGCCGCACGATGACCTCTTCCGTGATGCCGCCATAGAACGAGGCCAGGAACCGTTGCCAGACGGGTGTCGGCACCTGCTCTGGAAAGGCCAAGCCTTGCGTGGCCATAGCAGGCATGAAGAGCAAGCGTTCCAGCCCAAAGATCGCCAGCGCAGCGCCCGCGCCGATCAAGGCGGCACGCAATAGCGTCCCGCCCCATCCGGGCGCTATCGGTCGACGATCCGCCAATGCTGTCAGGAAGGGGAGACTCAGCCCGCTGCGCGGCGCTAGAAAAAGGCCGGCGCCTGTCAGGAGCGCCAACAGCACGCCACTCTGCACGAGGCTCAGGAGAATCAGTATGGGCAAGGGCATGCTGGCTGTTGCACCGCTCAGTGCATCCGCCTGGGTTGTGAGTGAGTAAGGAATGATCGCGACGGCGCCCCAGAGCGCCATCAGCCAGACGATTAGAAAGAGGTTTCGATTCAATGTGCGTTTCCGTGACGGCTCATTCAGCCTTAGGTTGTTGGTTGCGCAGGGCAATCAACGCACCCCGCCCGTCAATTACACCATAGATTCCTTGACAGCGGCAATGGCTTGCTTGGACGCAGCCGCCAGCAGGCGGGCATCGCTGGCAATGGTCAGAAACTGATAGCCGAGTGCACCCATTTCCAGCGCCACTTGCGCCGACGGACACCAGATGCCCGCCACTTTGCCGGCGGCACGCGTTTTCTTGACGATGGTCCGAATGGCATCAGCCACAACTGGATGGCTCGGATCAACCCCAAACTCTCCGACGAGCGTCAGGCCCAGGTCACCCGGGCCCACAAAGATGCCGTCCAGACCGGGCACGGTCAAAATCTCGTCAATATTCTCCAAGCCGGTTGCGGTCTCCACCATGGCAAAGGTGACGACCGTATGATTGGCGTTCGCAGCATAGTCAGCGCCGCCGTAAACGCTGGCCCGTGTCGGGCCCAGGCTGCGATAACCCAATGGTGGGTAGCGGCACGCGCCGATGAACTGCTCACACTCCACACGCGTGTTGACCACCGGGCAGATGACGCCATAGACGCCGGCGTCCAGCACGCGCTGGATTTGGAGCGGATCGTTCCACGTGACGCGCACCATGGGCACGGTCTCGGTGGTGGAGATGGCCTGCAACATAGACACAAGGGTCTCAAAATCGGCAAAGCCGTGGTGGAGGTCGACGGTAACGCTGTCCCAGCCCGCATGGGCCATGACCTCGGCCGCCCAGGAGTCGGGAATATGCATCCAGCCATTCAGCGCATAGCCGCCGCGGCGCCAGACTTCGATCAGTGGATTGGGTCGCATGGCGCTTATTCGCCGCCTGTGAGCATCGGCTGGAGCACAACGATGCGCGTCTGATCGGGCAGCGTGGCGCGTGTAAGCTCGATTGTGTTGCCGTCCCGTACCTCGACCATGGCGTCATCATAATGGTCAGTGAAGTCGGTGACGGGTAGCATGGCGAAGCGGGGGCCGGGGATGCGGTAGTGCATGGGGATGACGACCTTGGGCTGTACGGCCGCAATCACCGCATGCAGATCGTCCAGGGCAATCGTCGGAAAGCCGCCGGCCAGCGCCAGCAGAACGTCGGTTCCTGCCAGCGCGTCCATCTGTGCCTCCGTCAGGCCATTGCCCACGTCGCCCATGTGGGTAATGTTGATGCCGTCGACCGCAAAGCGATACATGGCATTGTCGCGCACCACGTCCTTGTCCACGCTCTCCTGCGACCAGATCGCCGCAAAGTCGATCCCCTTGGCCGTTGCCCCCGTGTCGACAATATCTGTTGCCGTCACCAGTTCAAAGCCGGGCGGAATTGTCTCCACGTAGCAGTGGGCCTCGTCGTCGTCGGAGCTGCGCACGACGATATTGGCCGGCTCCGTGATGGGCGGCAGGTTCATGATTTCGTTGGGTTCGTAGGGGTCGGTGATGATGCGCAGTCCATCGCCTTCGATGAGAAACGCGGCATGGGCAAGCCAGGTAAGCTTCATGGGGGTCCTCTCTGCAAAATGGGCCAACGTGTGCCCGATGAATTCAGCGTGGATACGCATTCAGGTATACCCGCAGATCAAAAAAACGTCAATCCATCCACATCCACGCCAGGAATTCGTAAGCCGAGGAGAATGGGCAGCGGATATTGGCGGATCCATCCTAAATGATCTGCGACGATCCGCGATATCCTCCGACAAGCTCGGCTTTTTCCGCTCTCCATCGTCGATAAGCTGAGAATCCGCCGCAGTTTACGACTGCGTCTTGACAATTGGTGCGGCTCTGCCTTACTGTCTTGACTACGTATTCAACACCAGCGCCAGGCCACACTCATGGCCGATGTTGAGGAGTTTGACAGACAGATGATACGTTTTTTGAAGGAAGGTAAATCCGAAGGGGAACGGAGCGAAGCAGACGCGCAGGTCCGGGCCACGGTTGAAGACATCTTAGCCGCCGTCAAGGCGCGTGGCGATGAAGCGGTGCGTGCGCTCTCCCAGCGGTTTGACAGTTGGTCGCCTGCATCATTCCGACTCAGCCAGGATGAAATTGACGCGATCATCGCCTCGCTCGACCCCCAGGTGATTGCAGACATCCAGTTCGCCCAGGAACAGGTGCGCAATTTTGCGCAAGAGCAGCGGACTGCCCTGCGCGATATCGAAGTCGAGACGCTGCCCGGCGTCACCCTGGGTCACAAGAACATTCCCGTCAACAGCGTGGGCTGCTACGTGCCCGGCGGACGCTATCCTATGGTGGCGTCCGCTCATATGAGCGTGCTGACGGCCAAGGTCGCCGGCGTCCCGCGAATCATCGCCTGCACGCCCCCCATCAGCGGCGAGGTGCCGGCAGCCACCGTTGCCGCCATGCATCTGGGCGGCGCCGACGAAATCTACCTTCTGGGCGGCGTCCAAGCCATTGCCGCCATGGCCCTCGGCACCGAGTCGATCGAGCCCGTTGACATGCTCGTCGGGCCCGGCAATGCCTACGTGGCAGAAGCCAAGCGCCAGCTCTTTGGCCGCGTCGGTATCGACCTGCTGGCCGGGCCGACCGAGGTGCTCGTCATCGCCGATGCGACGGCCGATGCTGAGATGGTGGCCACCGACCTATTAGGCCAGGCAGAGCACGGCCCCACGTCGCCGGCTATCCTGTTGACGACGAGTGAGACGCTGGCTCGGGAGACGCTGGTCGAAGTCGGCCGCCAGCTGGAGACGCTGGAGACAGCGGACGTGGCCGGCGTTGCCTGGCAGGAGTATGGACAGGTGATCGTGGTCGATTCCGTCGATGAAATGGTGGAAGTGGCCGACGCCATCGCCTCGGAACACGTCGAGGTACTGACCGAAGATCCCCGCTACTTCCTGGAGCATATGACCAACTACGGTGCGCTCTTCCTAGGCCCTGAGACCAACGTGGCCTATGGTGACAAGGTCATCGGCACCAACCATACGTTACCGACGCGAGGAGCTGCACGCTATACGGGCGGCCTCTGGGTTGGCAAGTTCATCAAGACCGTCACCTATCAACTGTGCACGCCTGAAGCCAGCGCGCGCATTGGGGAAGTCGGCGCGCGGCTTTGCGCCATCGAAAATTTCTGGGGGCACAAGGCCCAAGCCGACCTGCGCGTGCAGCGCTACGGCGACGATCCTGACGCCTAGGATGAGTGCCCCGATTCAGCTGCAGCTGATAGAACGCTGATCGGGCGGATGAGGCGAATCAGCGCAGATAAAGCCAGCATAATCAGCGTCAATCGGCCTCATCCCGCTTCCTCCGCGTTCCGTCTGCTGGCAAGCTGGGCAGTTTCTGGCAAATAGAGCTCGAGGCAGGTGCAATGAGTCTGGCTAGCGCGAGGTAAAAAAATGATGGAACAACAGCCACTCAAAGAAAAAGTCGCCGTGGTTACCGGCGGCGCGGGCGGTATCGGGACCGGCATCTGCGAGGCCTTGGCCGATGCCGGATGCACGCTCATCATCACCTACAATCGCGACGCAACGCGGGCCGAAAGCGCTTAGCGGCCCGGTTCCCGGGCGCGGGTCATGTTGCGTTCCAGGCGTCAGTCGAAGAGAGCATGAGCCTGGACGCATTGGCGCAGGCGGTTGCAGAACGCTTTGGCCGGTTGGACATACTGGTCAATAACGCCGGCGTAACGCGCTTCGTTGCCCATGACGATCTGAACGGGCTCGACGATGAGCTCATCGACCGCATCTTTCGGATCAATTGGCGTGGGGCCTTTGCCGGCGTGCGCGTGCTGCGCACGCTGCTGGAAGCGGACGAGGGCGGACTGGTGATCAATATGTCGTCGATTGCCGGCACGACCGGCAATGGCTCTAACGTCGCCTATTGCGCCTCCAAGGCCGCGCTCGACGCCATGACGCTCTCGCTGGCCCGCGCCCTGGCGCCCAAGATTCGGGTGGTTGCCCTGGCCCCTGGCCTGGTTGACGGCGAGTACGCGCGTTCGTTCGACCCCGTTTGGCGGCAGTCACAGGTTGACTTGACGCCGCTCAAGCGTTTGGCTGAGCCCGCAGACGTCGGCGCAGCCGTTTTGGCGGTTGCAGCCTATATGCCGCATACAACCGGCGCCATCATCCCCGTTGACGGTGGGCGACTGCTCACGTAGTAAAGATCGGCGTGAATACCACGACAGAAATCGGGCGAATTTATCTCTGGGGGAAACTGTATAAGGATTTCTGCCGGGATTCACGAGGGGATGGTCAAAAGAAAATCACTATGGAGAAGCTATGAGCGACCACACCGTCCGCATTTCTGCACCCTTGCTGGAACGCTTTGCCACCGATGTCTTGCATAACGCCGGTCTGCCGGAGAAGGACGCGGCCTACTGCGCCGAATGTCTGGTGCAGACCAACCTCTGGGGCATCGATGCCAATGGCGTCCTGCGCCTACCGATCTACGCCAGGCGCGTGGCGCAGCGCGCAATCAACCCCCGGCCGACGATGACCATTGCGACCGGTGCCATGGGCATGGAGCTCCTTGACGGCGAGGACGGCATGGGCTACCTGGTGGGACGCAAAGCCATGGCGCGCGCCATTCAACTGGCTGAGACCTACAGCATCGGTGCGGTGGGCGCAGCGCGCAGCAACCATTTTGGCGCGGCATCGCTCTATGCGCGCATGGCGGCTGAGGCAGGCATGATCGGCATCGCCATGACCAACGTCAAGCCCAATATGGTTGCGCCGGGCGGCAGTCTCCCCATCACGGGCAACAACCCTATCGCCATTGCCGTGCCGACCTTTGGCGAATTTCCTTTTGTGCTGGATATGTCATTGTCCCGCGTGGCCGACGGCAAGCTGCTGCTGGCCGGCCAGAAGGGCCAAAAGATTCCCCTGGACTGGGCGACCGACGACGAAGGCAACCCCACCGATGATCCGGCCAAAGCGTTCGCCGGTTTTCTCCTGCCAGTGGGCGGTTACAAGGGGCTAGGGCTCTCCTACGTTGTCGACATCTTCTGCGGGGTCATTGCGGGCGGTGTCTTCCAGCATCAGTTGGGCAACATGTACCAGCAGGCCGATGAGCCGAGCCTTACTGGTCACATGATGATCGTGATCAATCCGTTGGCGATCATGGATCAGGAAGACTTCGCCGACCAGATGGCGGCCTTCACGGAAACCATCAAGCAGTCGCCCATGCAGGACGAAGCCCAGGAAATGCTCATCCCCGGCGAAATCGAATATCGGACGGAGCAGGTCCGGCGCGCCCAGGGCATTCCTCTCTCTGCGCCGCTCTACGCTGAATTAGTTGAACTCGGAAACGAATTCGGGGTTGAAACAAAGCTTCAGTCCCTTGAAAATCATTAACCCTCGAGAATGGGTGAAAGAGGTAAATCATGGATCCGCTTGATAATGTATATGAGGGCGTGTTAGATGGCGATCTGCAAGCGACGCCGATCTATGTCCAGGCCGCGCTCGACGCCGGTATTCCAGCCGCCACGATTCTCCAGGATGGATTGATCGTAGCGATGAATGAGGTCGGCCGTCTGTTCGAAGAGGATAAGTTTTTTGTGCCGGAAATGCTGATCGCCGCCCGGGCCATGAAAGCCGGCCTGGCCGTCTTGAGACCATATCTTGCCGACTCGGGTGTAGAATCGGCCGGCACCATCGTACTGGGCACGGTGGAAGGCGACGTCCACGACATTGGCAAGGATCTGGTGGCGATGATGCTGGATGGCGCCGGCTTTGAGATCATTGATCTAGGCACTGATGTCGAACCCGAACGATTCGTGGACGCAGTGGAAGCAGGCGTCGATATTCTCGGTCTCTCGGCGCTGCTCACCACGACGCTGCCCAGCGTGGCCGCAACAATTGAGGCACTGGAAGAAGCCGGCGTACGCGACAGCGTCAAGATCATGGTGGGCGGGGCGCCGGTGACGGCCGCCTTTGCTGAGCATGTCGGAGCGGACGGCTATGCACCCGATGCGAGCCAGGCCGTTGCCGTCGCCAAAGCGCTGATGGGCCGATCGCCGGCAGATTCGTGACGCTCGGCCGTTCTGGCAGTCGACCGTTTTGCGGCGCAGCATCTCGAAGAAAACGACCCAGAGGCTGAACGTCACAAAGAAGAACGACAGCGAGAAGCTGCGAATCATCCATTCACGATGAATGGTGAACCGGCGCTGCCACGCGCTCAGGTAAGCCACCGTTGTCGTCGCAAACCAGAGCACTGCTACGGTGCCCAGCGCCAGCTTGGCTGCGACATTAACGTCGAAGAAACCGGCGCTCCACAAGCCGCCCACACTCGATAGCCAAACCGCGCCGATGTAGACGCGCCCAACCTTGCGATGAAGCCGGCGTCGTCCGGTCATCAGTTGTTGGTTGAACTGCAGCACGCCGCTAATTAGCACCATGCCACCGGCCAGTGCGTGAATTAAAAAAACGGGTGGTACCGCACGTTGAGGCGCATCGACGGCTACCGCGAGGTACCTACTGATTTCTACACCCGCCATCGCAAAAGCGTAAACGCCGTAGAGTCCGCAGATCGCCGCCAACAACCACCACCCAACCTGTGGCGCAAATCTACTTGCCTGGTTCTTTGGGGCCATTGACACTTTCCACTCTTGAACTTTGAAAGGTAGCGTATCTTCATGCTTTCCCATCGTGAACGGTTCACCATGGCGCTGGAAGGCAAACAGCCGCCCGGGCGAGTGCCCACATTTGAGCTGGTCTTCTTTCTCACCATGGAAGTGCTCGGTAAGGTTCATCCGGAACATCGCAATCTGAAACAGTGGGGACAGATGAGCAAGCTGGATCGGCGCCTGCACATCGAGGATGCGGCCCGCTGCTACATCGACATTGCGCGCAAGTATGACCATTCGGCCATCTTTGTCCAGGCCCTCCCGGGCGTGCGCAATGGCGAAAGCCTGATTGCCGAGTATATCCGCGAGGAGACCGGCGATGAGTATTTCCTCATGCGCCATGGCGACGCCACGCTGGGCATTCCTGGCAGCGGCAGCGCGATGACGGAACTCGCCTATCGACTGGCCGATGAACCCGAGGCGATCAAAACGGAGCAAGAAGAGGCGGTTGCGCGCCAGTTGGCCAAGGCCGAGAAATTGGCCGGCAAGGGGCTCTTTGACGGCTACGCCCTCTGTGCTGACTATTGCTTCAATCAGGGGCCATTTCTGGGACCGGCACGTTTTTCGGAGTTCGTTACGCCTTATCTCGCCAAGCTTATCCAGGGCTATCGCGACCTGGGTTTCTACGCGATCAAGCATACTGACGGCAACATCATGCCGATTCTCGACGACCTGATCGCCTGCAACCCGCATGCGCTGCATTCACTGGATCCCCAGGCCGGCGTCGACATTGCCGAGGTCAAGGCCGCGTGCGGCCATCTGCTCTGCCTCTGTGGCAACGTTGACTGCGGCTTGATGCAGACCGGCACGGAAGCAGAGGTAGTGGCATCCGCGTGCTACGCCCTGCAGCAGGGCATGCCCGGCGGCGGCTACATCTTCTCGACCAGCAACTGCGTCTATCCCGGTATGCCGCTCGAACGCTACGAACTTATCCTGGACATCTGGCAAAACGAGGGCAACTACGACGGGTAGCAGAGAGGGGATAAGCCTGCACTTTGCGCACACTTGTGCTATCATCTCCGGTATGACCAGCACACCGACGATTGTCGATCGTCTGCCCGAAACCTTTGCCTTTAGCCAGTCAAGCCTGCAGGCCTTTACCGACTGCCCGCGCCGCTTCTGGTTGGCCTATGTCGAGCAATTGCCCTGGCCCGCGGTTGAAGCGTCACCCGTCCAGGAATACGAGGAGCGCATGCGCCAGGGCGGGCTCTTTCACCGCCTGGTCGAGCGCGCCGAGATCGGCATGGAGCCTGCGCAGATCGAGCTGGGCCTCGAGCGCCCCCTCGACGAGTGGTTCGACGCCTACCAACGCTACCGCCCGGGCGATCTGCCGGCTAATCTGGAAATCGAGAAAATTCTCTCAATCCCCTTTGGCCCACAGGAACCGCCTGGCACGCTCGACCAATCCCCAATCCCCAATCCCCAATCCCCAATCAAATTCCGCCTCGCTGCCAAGTATGATCTTATCGCCATCGAGCCGCGGCGGCGGGCGGTGATTCTGGATTGGAAGACCTCGCAGCGCCGAGGCGATGAAGGCGGGCTGCGCCGGCGTCTACAGAGCATCGTCTACCCCTACGTGCTAGTCGAGGCGAGCAAGGCGCTGCCCTGGGGACCGCTCGAGCCGCATCAGGTAGAGATGCGCTACTGGTTCACGGCTGCACCCAGCCGCCCCGTCGTCCTGCCCTACAGCGCGCAGCAACATGCGGCCAATGACGCCCTGCTGCGTTCGCTTCTGGCCGAGATTCTGACTGGCGCGACGGAAGAAGATTTTCCCAAAGTAGAAGACACAGAACCTAACCGCAAGCGCTTTTGCAGTTACTGCATCTATCGCAGCCGCTGCAACCGGGGCGCAGTCGCCGGTGATCTGGAAGAGCTGGACGATCCGGAAACCTATTTCGTGGTCGACCCCACCGAGGCCCTGGAGTTCACCCTCGACGACGTCGAAGAAATCGAATTCTAGCCAGTGTGGATGCCCAATCCGCACGCTCAAATCCGCAACCAGCACGCAAGAATCTCCCATGTCCTGGACCCTGTTGCCGCCAACTGAATCGACACCTGAACTGACTGCTGCCGTGGGCGGTCATCCGCTGGTGGCGCGCCTGCTGGCCCAACGCGGCATCACTACGGCGGCGCAGGCCGCACGCTTTCTCGACCCGGCAGCCTACACTCCCGCTCCGCCCGCGGCACTGATCGGCGTACCGGAAGCAGCGCAGCTGCTTCAGGCCGCGATCGAGCGGGGTGAACGCATGCTGATTTGGGGCGATTTCGACGTGGATGGGCAGACCAGCACTTCGCTTTTGGTGGCGGCGCTGCGTAAGGTTGCCGGCGAGGAACGGGTTGCCTATCACGTACCCAATCGGTTTCGTGAAGGGCACGGCATCCGGGTCGAGAAGCTGGCCGAAATTCTGGCAACCCTGCCGCCCACCAGCCTCCTGCTGACGTGCGATACGGGCATTGCCGACGCCGACGCCGTGGCCTACGCCAAGGAACGGGGCATGACCGTGGTGATTACGGATCATCATGATCTCACCGCAGAGTTTGCAGGGTTGACGCCTGGCGTCGATCCGCTGTGGGGGCAGGGGGCAGATAAGGCCGGCGCAACCAGCGTGCGCTGGGCGGATGCCATCGTCAACCCGAAGTTCCAGCCGCCCGATGATCCCCTACGCACCCTGCCCGGCGTGGGTGTTGCCTATAAGCTCATTCAACAGCTCTACGCCAACATGGGCCTCGCCGGCGAAGAACGGGAGTTTCTGGACCTCGTCGCCCTGGGCATCGTCGCGGACGTGGCCGAACAGATTCATGACGCGCGCTACCTGCTCCAGCGCGGGCTGGAGCGCTTGCGCACCACCGACCGCATCGGCCTGCTGGCGCTGATGGATGTGGCCGGCGTCACGCCGGAGAAGGTCGACGCCGAGAGCATCGGCTTCCAACTCGGGCCGCGTATGAACGCGCTGGGGCGGCTCGAAGACGCCACGGTGGCCGTCGACCTGCTCACGACGCGCGACGCGTTGCGCGCCGGCGAACTGGCCGCCAAGATGAATCGCCTCAACCAGGAGCGGCGCATCATGACCAGCCAGACGGCGGCGGCGGCGCTGGACATGATCGAGCGCCATCCCGAGCTGCTGCAGTTCAACGGCCTGGTCCTGGCCCATCCGGCCTGGCACGCCGGCATCGTCGGCATCGTTGCCTCCCGCCTGGTGGAAGAGTTTGGCAAGCCGACGGTTCTGCTCTTGACGCCGCCGGGAGAAAATGCCCGCGGCAGCGCACGCAGCATCCCGAGCGTGGACATCGGCGCCTCCATCGCCGGCGCAAGTGATCTGCTCATTGCCCATGGCGGCCACCCGGGCGCGGCCGGCGTAACGCTGGAGGCCGACAAGGTCGACGCCTTCCGTCGCGAATTGAGTCGCCAGATCGAAGTGCATCAGATCCCCGACGCGCCGACCGGTTTGGTCATCGACGCCGAGGTGATGCTGGACGAGCTGGACCTTGCCCTGGCCGAGGAACTGCGGCGTCTGGCCCCGTTTGGGAACGGCAATCCGGCCCCCCGCTTTCTCTCGCGCGGCGTGACGATTGAGCAGGATCAGCGTATGGGCAAGGACGGCACCCACCGGCGGCTGACCATCAGCCAGGCTGATGCGCGCCAACAGGTTGTCTGGTTCAACGGCGCCGACGTCGACATTCCCAGCGGGCCGGTTGATCTCGCCTACACGCTCAGCATCAATGAATACAAGGGCAATCGCTCGCTCCAACTGATGTTTGAAGGCATCCGACCAGCAGAGGCAGAGAGGCTTCTAGCGCTGGAAAGCCCGCCGCCCGCACCGATTCTTGTCGTGCATGACTGGCGCGGTCAGTCCGTGATGCCGGGCACGGCGCCAGAGCCGGCAACCTGGTACGCTGAAGGCGTTCATTTGCCCATCGCCGGCAACGAAGATGATGAAGGGCAGGCGACTTTTTCACCGCGCTATCAGATTGATGCAGTACCGGACCACGCGCTTGTGGTCTGGAACGCGCCACCTTCACTCACACTACTGAAGTGGATGGTAGATACGAGTGCGACCGGCGAGGTCTACCTCTGCGATCAGGCGACAACGGACGATTCACTCGCCGGCATACTGCGTCAGGTGGCGGGCATGTGCAAATTCGTCATCAACCAGGGCGGCATTTTTCATATCGACCGTATGGCCGCCCGTCTGGGCATGACCGAGAGCGTGATTCACGAGAGCCTGCTCTGGCTGCGCCACCGGGGGATAATCGAGTTGCTGGAGTGGTCGCCTGCGAACGAAGCCGACGACGCGGTGCGTATCGGGCCGGGCACGGGTGCGCGCAACGAAGAAGGGACTGCCCTGCGCCAGGCGCGCCTCGAAGAAGAGTTGAGTGAAGTCCGGGCGCGGCGACGATTTTATCGTAGCGCCTCTCTCCGTGAACTCGGGTTGGAGTGATGAGGTATGAGTGAGTCAGCCATGACGAGGACGAATTCGGACGCGGCTACCCCCATGCGCACAGCTGCGGCCGGCGTCTATGCCGAACCCTGGCCGGAGCTTATCGTCCTGCTCATTGCCACGCTGACGCGCTTCTGGCGCCTGAACTATCACAGCGTCTGGTTTGACGAGGCGGTCAGCCTGGCCTGGGCCGGGGCCGACCCCGGCTATACCTGGCAGGTGACCACGCGGCTGGTCGAAGAGAAGCACCCGCCCGTCTACTACGTGGGTCTCCACTACTGGCAGGCTTTTCTGGAGTGGTTCCATCTAGGGCAGAATGACGCCGCGCTGCGCGCGTTTGGCGCGGTGCTGGGTGTGCTTACGGTCCTCGGCATGCTGCTGCTGGTGCGCCGCCTGAGCGGTCGCGTCACCGCCCTGCTGGCCGGGCTGCTGGTGGCGCTGGCCCCGTTGCTCGTCTGGTATAGCCAGGAATTGCGCATGTTTCAGCCTGCGGCGACCGGCCTGGTCTGGTCGGCCTATTTTCTCTTGCGCGGCTGGCAGAGCAACGATTGGCGGGTGCGACTCGGCTGGTGGCTGGGGTTTGTGCTGGCGATGGAAGCGGCGCTCTACAGCTATCTCTTTGCTGCATTCATGCTTCCCGCGGCGGGGTTGACGCTCATTGCGTTGCTCCTGCTGGACCGCAGCGCAGACGGATCGTGGCGCACGCGGCGCTTTGTGGAAGGCGCCCTGGCCGTGGGCGCGGCTGGGCTGCTCTTTCTGCCGCTGGCGCGCAATGCCTGGTTCGTCAACGAGGCCGAAAGCACGCCGGGCCGCGCGTTTCAGGATTTCGTCGGCAACACGGAACGACTGCTGCGCAACGTGACCGTCTGGCGTGTCGACTGGCCCGACGAGTTCAAAGCCGTCGTGATTGCGCTCCTGGGCCTCCTCATGCTCATTGGCATCGTCCTGCCATGGTCGTCCCCACGCCCGCAGACAAAGCCGACCCACGCGCCCGCAGCGCCTCGCTACCTCGATCAGGTCTGGCTTCTCATCTGGATCGCCACGCCCTTCCTCATCGCCAACCTGCTGCTCAGCCGCAGCGATTCAGTCTTCCAGGAGGATCGCTATCTGCTCTTCATGGCGCCATTTGCGCTCTGGGCGCTGGCCCGGGGCGTGACGGCCATCGGGCGCCGGCTGAAGGTAGCCGGCGCGCTCCTGGCTGCGCTGGTCGTGATGCTTTTTGTGCTCGCCCTGCCCCGCTTGTGGACGCCGGACCTCTCTCGCGAGAATTGGCGCGCAGCCGTCGAGTACGTGACCAATTATCAATTGCAGAGTGAAGAGCTGCCGGCGTCCATGGTTGCCCATATCGACTACACGCGCCGTCCGGTCGAATGGTATCTGCGTCAGGAGTTGGATGAGGGGAGGCTACCTCTCTTCTTTCCGTATGGCGGCACGCTCACGCCTGACATGGTGGACGACGTGGTGGCGCCGCCCCTGAAGGGCATAGTCGACCTGGGGATGGAGACGCTCTGGCTTACCCAGAGCCATTTGGAGGGCGTAGATGAGCAACGCGTCGTGGAAAAGTGGCTCAACGCCAACTTCCCCCTCGTTACCGAGCAGTATCCGGCCGGCGTCAAGCTGACGGGCCATGCGCTGCGCTATCGCTACGACGTTCTGCCTGACTTGCGTGAGACCGCCATTTATCCCGCAGCTGAGCTTGCGCCCGGCCTCGCCCTGGCCGCGTGCGAGATCCTCACGCCGCGGCTGGCGGCGACCGATGACGCTATGCACCCGCCCAGCGGTTGGGTGCACGTGCGCCTGTGGTGGGAAGCCGTCGGGCCAATCGGCGACGACTATGTGGCGACCGTGCAGATGGTCGGTCCGGAAGGTGTCTGGGGCGATCGTCTCTATCGCGACAACGAAGCGCTACGCCGTGCGCCGACTTCGACCTGGCAGCCGGGCAAGATCGTGCGTGATGAGATTGACGTCAACCTGAATCCGGTTACACCCAATGGCGATTATCCGATTGTCGTGGGGCTGCTCGACGGTGACCGGCGCGCCGACAGGCAACACAACGACCTGTGGGTCGGTACAGATTATCGCTGATTGACGGCTCTCTACCATTTTGGCCCTTCAGGATCTCAGGGGGTGACAGGTCAGCGCCAAGCTAGCGCCGGTTGAGCTTGTCGAAACCAAGCGGGTCACCCACCTAAGATCCGGAAGCGCCCGTTTTTTTGCCGGACAGCGCTCAATCAACGGCGGCAAGCATGACGGACCATTCGTTGCCAAAAGCTCACACCAAGCCGTAGCGTTTTCTGGAGATAGGCGGGCCAGACGATAGAATACAGTTTCGATGTTGATCGTGTAGCGTTTTCGAATTTCGATCAGAAGCCACTTGGATCAACTGCAATGCGTCCAATCCGCTTTGAATCTGCCAAACGAATCCCTCGGTCGGCGCGTGAGATTTGCGACGAGATTGCCGACGTCACGCGCTGGTCCGAATTCGGCGGCTACGGCGTGCTGCCGGGCATTGCGCGGGCCGAGTACGAACTGCGTACCGCCGATATGGTTGGCTCGCGCATTCGCGTCACGAATACGGACGGCTCCCAGCATGTTGAAGAGATACTTGCGTGGGCGCCGGGCAAGCGGATCGTTATGCAGCTGAGCGACTTCACGCCGCCGCTGCGTCAGCTCGCCAGCCATTTTGTCGAGGAGTGGCGCTTTCAGCCGGATGGGGACGATACCCTTGTCACGCGCGCCTTCACCCTCTATCCCACGCGCGCCCTGGCCCGTCCCTTCCTGCTGGCGATTGCCCAGCTATTCCAACGCGCCATCGCACAACATCTAGATGAAATGGCCGGTTCCGTAACTCCCCAATCCAAAATCCACAATCAAAACAGGATGTTTCCCATGATTGAACTTTCCCTAAACGGCGCCTGGCAGCTGCAACAGGTAGACGGCGACCTGCGCGCCCCGGCGACGGTACCCGGCTGCGTGCACACGGACCTGCTCGCCGCCGGTCTGATTCCCGATCCCTACGTACGTGACAATGAGCATGAAGTTATGTGGATCGGTGAAACGGATTGGCTCTACCGCTGCAGCTTTGACGCACCGGCTGCGCTGCTGGACGAAGAGGCGGTGCTGCTGCACTGCGCCGGATTGGACACGCTGGCCACGATTACGATCAACGGCCAGACTCGTGGGCGAAACGGACAACATGTTCCGCACATGGACGTTTGACGTCAAGGAACTACTGCACGAGGGCGAGAATGAGATCGAAGTGGGCTTTGCCTCGGCGCTCAACTATGGCCAGGCGCGTCTGGCTGAGCGCTATATTCATTCCTGGAGCACCGACTCGCACAAGTTGCCCGGCGGCAACTGGGTGCGCAAGGAGCAGTGCAACTTCGGCTGGGACTGGGGCCCCAAGCTCGTCACCTGCGGCATCTGGCGCGACATGACGCTGCTGGGGCTGAGCACGGCGCGCCTGGCCGACGTCTACGTCCGCCAGGCGCATGACACGATCGCGTCACCCTCGCCGTCGACGTTACAGCCGATCTGGCCCATGCAGCGAGCGGAAGCGAGGGGCTGGCGGCACGGGTCACGCTCAGCCTGGCTGACTGCGACCGTTGCAGAGACAGAGATCAGCCTGGACGATGGCGCAGGCGTCGCCGAAATCGTGATTGAGGAGCCCCAACTCTGGTGGCCGCGCGATCTGGGCGAGCAGCCGCTCTACACGGTACGTGTTGAACTGATCGACGCGACCGGAGCGGTCATCGACCGCTGGGAACGGCGCATCGGCCTGCGCACGCTCAAGCTGGTGCGCAAGCCCGACGAGTGGGGCGAGAGCTTCCACTTCGCGGCCAACGGCGTGCCCTTCTTCGCCAAGGGCGCCAACTGGATTCCGGCCGACGTCTTTCAGAACCGGGTGACGGCAGAGCAGTATCGCATGCTGCTGGGCGACGCCGCGGCCGCGCACATGAACATGCTGCGCGTCTGGGGCGGCGGCATCTACGAGCAGGACATCTTCTACGACCTCTGCGACGAACTCGGCATCTGCGTCTGGCAGGACTTCATGTTCGCCTGCGCCACCTATCCGGTCTTCGACGAGGACTTCATGGCGTCGGTCCGCGTGGAAGCCAGCCGAGAACATCCGTCGCCTGCGCCACCATGCCTCCCTCGCCCTCTGGTGCGGCAACAACGAGCTGGAACAGGGGCTGGTCGGCGAGGAATGGACCGCCACGACCATGAGCTGGGCCGACTACGGCAAGCTCTTCGATCAGGAATTGGCCCTGCTGGTCGGCCGAACTGGATCCCCAGACCGACTACTGGCCGGGCAGCCCGCACACGCCCCTGGGCAATCGCCTTGACTGGAACAATCCCCGCTCGGGCGATGCCCACCTCTGGGACGTCTGGCACGGCCTCCAGCCCTTCGAGTTGTACCGCACCTGCATGCATCGCTTCAACAGCGAATTCGGCTTCCAGTCTTTCCCCGAGCCGCGCACGGTCGACGGCTTCACCGCGCCCGAGGATCGCAACGTCACCAGCTACGTCATGGAACATCACCAGCGCAGCGGCATCGGCAACAGCGCGATCATGCACTACATGCTCGATCTGGTTCCGCATGCCCACCTCGTTTGACAACACGCTCTGGCTCAGCCAGATCCTGCAGGGCATGGCGATCAAGTACGCGGTCGAGCACTGGCGGCGCTCGCGGCCGCGCGGCATGGGCACGCTCTACTGGCAGCTCAACGACTGCTGGCCGGTGGCAAGCTGGTCTTCGCTGGACTATCTCGGTCGCTGGAAGGCGCTGCACTACATGGCGCGCCACTTCTTTGCGCCGGTGCTGCTTTCGGGGATTGAAGATGTGGACGCAGGCACGGTGGCGCTGCATCTCACCAACGACGGCCGCGAGGCCGTGGACGGTAACGTGCGCTGGGCGCTGACCGACCTGGACGGTGCTGCCCTGGAGCAGGGCGAGTTTGCGGCCGAGGGGCCGGCCCTGGCCGACAGCCTGCTGACCACGCTCGACGTGAGTGCGCCTCTGGCTCAGGTTGGTCCGCGCGGCGCACTACTCTGGTTGGCGCTCGATGTGGATGGCGAAACCGTTTCGGAAAATCTGGTCCTGCTCGCCCGCCCCAAGCACCTGGAATTGCGGCCCCCGGCCTTTACTGTGACGGTCGCACGGGCCGGCGAAGGCGAGTATGATGTCACCGTCGATGCGCAGGCGCCGGCACTCTGGGCCTGGCTCACGCTGGGCGATCACGACGCTGCGTTTGCGGACAACTTCTTCCACGTGCGACCGGGTGAACCGCGCACGATTCGGCTGACGACCGCGGCGACGCTGGCGGAGGTCGAGGAGGCGATTCAGGTACAGTCGTTGATTGATACGTACGCAGCAGCGACGGACGCAATGACCGCGCCGGCGTAGATTCGTACTACTTCAACTGAGAACGGGGCGTGTAGCCGATTCGGTTGCACGCCCCGCGATGAGGACTCCATGGCAAAACTCAAGCTGGATCTGCATGATATCTACAACAAGGGCGACCGCATTGAGGCGGAGCTGAATCGAGTGATCGACGAGGCGGTGGAGAAGCGCATTGCGCTGGTCGAGATCATTCCGGGCAAGGGCAGCGGCCAACTCAAGAAGCGGGTCCTGCGCTTTCTGAATCAGCCCGAAATTCGCGCCAAGTATCATCGTATCGACAAAGACAGCAAGAACTTCGGGCGTGTCTTTGTTCACTTTCGGCATAAGTAGGATGCCTGAGCCCTTGTTACCAGCTGAACATCAGCGGTAACTGCGGCTGAAAGCTATGCCGGCGCCCCACGCCTTCGCCGTCGAAGCCGAGTTCAAGCAGATGTGCTTCGCCGCGGACGATTTCCAAATTGTCGATGGCCGCCACTTGCCGGGCGACATCGGAGAGCGGCGCCCCGGTGGGGATGGTCAGACGGAGAGATGTAACCTCGCGCAAACCGGCCTCGTGTTCGAGCGGTTGCCTCCTCGCTCCGGTTGCAAGGGCCGGTTTTCCGCCAAAGGCCAGAAAGAACCACATGGGCTCGCTTAGGGGCGCTTGGCCCACGTCAATTTTCATCTGCGCGGGCAGATAGTCCGGTCGATAGGCCCAGTGCGGGAAGGGCGCGTCCGTTTCGCCGGTACGCTCGGGCCGAAAAGCAAAGCCGAAGGGGGATGTGTCGAGCCCGATTGTCGTGAGCCGTTCGTAGAGCCGGGTCGGTTGCGTGAGCGGGCGCTGCGCCTCATTTGCATCGGCCAACCAAAGCAACTCAAGAAAAACATTGTGGAAGAAGAAGCGCCGATTCGCCGTGCCCTGGCCCGGATGAACATTGGCGCTGCCTTCTGTCAAACCGAATGCGCGCAGGCGTTCAGCCTCGGGCGCGCCGTGCTTGGCCGCAATGAAGATGTGATCGACTTCCATGGCGTCTCCCCTCAATCGGGCAGGGCAGCAGCCAGTGTCTGCAGCTGTTGCCGATAAGCGTCAAGTGCGCGCCGGCCTTGCGCTGTCAACCAATTTCGATGCTTCGAATCACAGGTAGCGGCCGCCTACACGCCGAGCAGATCCCGGATTTGACCCATTGTGTCGACGCCATCGCTCACTGAAAGGCCGGTCAGGCCACGTTGCTCGATCTCCTGCTGCAGCCGCTGGTTGAAGCGACACGTGCGCGCAAGGAACTTGTCAATCAGCGCTTGCTCCGCTTCGGCCTTGCCGGCGTAGCCGCTCTCGGCATAGATTCTGGCGCGAAACAATTCGTCATCCGCTGTCAGCCAGATCATGGCGACGTTTTCGTGGTCCAACGCGACGGCGAGCTCGGGGAGGATGGCCGACCCTTCCAAAACCAGGCAGTCGCTGGCCGGATCGGTTGCATGGTGGGCAACGATCTCCTCGATCTGCGGCCAGACGTTGTCCCGGTAGTGGCGTACGACATCGGCGACGAGCGCGTCAACCGACAAAGTGCGGTAGTGTTCGTCCACGTGGGGCGGCACCTGCTCAGGGGCCGGCTTCCACGGGCGGCCGGGGTGGCGCGCCAGCATGTCGGTGGCGCGGTACGCCCAGCCGAGCTGCTCGGCCAGGGCTGCGGCCGCCGTCGACTTCCCGGTATGGGAGGAGCCGCCGATGAGGATGACGTTGATTGCCCGATGACTGGTCATGGGGTCTGGCGATACTCCAGACCTTCCTGCTCATCTGTGCCGGCGACGACCAGAATGACGCTGCCTCGCTTGCTGCCCGATTCCACGTAGCGATGCGCTGCAGCCGCCTCCGCCAAGGGAAAGGTGCGGTCGACAATTGCCTTGATGCTGCCTGCTTCAATCATCGCCCTGATCGTCTGGAGATCTTGCGGCGATTCTGAAGAGAGGGCGCAGATGACCTTTTGATCGCTGCCCCGGGCGGTGCGTAGCATCTGCCAAAGCTGCTTGGACTTAAAGCTCACCAGCAGATAGCGGCCATGAGGCGTCAGTGATTCTCGGACCTCATCAAACGAACGCTTGCCCAGAATATCAATGATCAGATCATAGCGCTCGCCATTGCTGGTGAAGTCCTCTTGCGTGTAATCGACCACGGCGTCGGTGCCCAACGCCTGCACCTGCGCCAGCCGCGGCGTGCCGCACACTGCAGTCACGTGGGCGCCGGCCTGCTTGGCCAGCTGGAGCGCGGCCGCACCAATGCTGCCTGATGCTCCGTTGATCAGGACCTTGTCCCCTGGCTGGATCTCCACTTTGCGCAACAAGCTCAACGCAGTCAGGGGCCCATAGGAAAGTGCGGCCGCCTCGGCAAAGCTGACGTTGGCCGGCTTGGGCGCGACCAGCCCATCCGCGGCCATGGTCAAGTATTCGGCATAGGCGCCAAACCGGGGGCCGCGATAGCCAAAGACCGGATCGCCGACCTGAAATTCGTCCACGCCCTCGCCGACGGCCGCCACCACGCCCGCAAACTCGCTGCCCAAAATCTGCCGTTTGGGCTTTGAAATGCCAAACATCATGCGCGTCGGCAGCCACAGCGCGGCAGGCATGGTGAACTGGCCGGGCGAAATGGCCTTGAAGTTGCGCGCCATGAGATCGCCGACAGTCACCGAAGTCGCATAGACCTTGACGAGAATTTCATTCTCAGCAGGGATGGGTCTCGGCGCCTGTGCACTGTGGAGCACCTCAGGCGGTCCATATTCGGTGTAGACGGCGGCGTTCATCGTTTCGTTATGCTGCATCTTGTTGGCCCTGTGTCATTGTGAGCACAATTTTGCCACGTGCATGCTCGTTTTCCAGGCGATGAAGCGCGGCCGCAGCGTCCTCGAGGGGAAAGGATTCGTCGATGACCGGTGTGACCCGGCCGCTATCGATGAGTTCCGCCAGCACGGTCAGATCCTCGCGGTTGGGCGACGTCATCAGTGGACTTTTTTGCTGGCCCATAAAGGGCGAGAGCATCATGCCCTTGATCACATAGGTCATGCCGCCGTGACCGCTGTTGGGAATGATCATGCCTTGGGGCGCGAGCACGCGACGGAGGTCTGAGAAGGAACGGCTCGCTACATTGTCCAGAATCAGGTCATAGCGCTCGGCGCTCTGGGTGAAATCGGTCTGCGTGTAGTCAATCACGTGATCCGCGCCCAGGGCCCGGACCAGTTCCACGTTGCGCGTGCTGCAGACGCCGGTTACCTCGGCGCCCAGCGCCTTGGCGATCTGCACGGCGAAGGTGCCGACGCCGCCCGAGGCGCCGTTGATCAGCACCTTCTGTCCGGGCTGGACGTTGCCCGCATCGCGCAGGCCCTGGAGCGCGGTGATGGCGGCTGTCGGCACGGCCGCGGCCTGCTCGAAGGAGAGCGTGGCGGGCTTGTGCGCCAGCTTCTCTTCGGCGACGGCCGCATATTCGGCGAAGGCGCCGCTGCAGGAGGCGTAGACTTCATCGCCGGGCTGGAAGTGCGTGACCCCCTCGCCGACGGCCTCCACGCGCCCGGCCATGTCCCAGCCCAGCACGTAGTCGCGCGGCTTGGGGAAGCCGACGCTAAACCGCGCCAGCCAGGGACTGCCGCGCATGGAGAAGAGGTCGCCGGCGTTGACGCTCGCCGCCTCCACGCGCACCAGCACTTCGTTCTCTTTGATGACCGGCTTGTCTACTTCTTTGAATTCAAGGACATCCGGCGAGCCATACTCATTTAACACGATTGCTTTCATGATCTTCCTCCAGGTACTGGGGCAAGGCGTCGGGTGGGGAGCCAGGTTTAGGCGTCTGCGACGATCAAGGGATTGGCGGGATCTGCCGCCCATTCCTGCATGGACGCCGCGTAGACGGCTACGTTTTCATAGCCCAAGCGCGTCAGGATGAACGCGTTGGAGGACGCCGCGACGCCGCCGCCGCAGTAGGTGATGATGCGGGCACTCGCGTCGTCTTGTGATGCATGCGGCGCATGGCGGGCGGCAAGCTCATCCTCGGGCAGATAGCGACCCGTTTCATCGAGCAGCCCGTTGGCGTCCACGGGCGCGGCGCCGGGAATGTGCCGCATGCGATAGCTCTCTTCGCCCAGTGCGTCGATCAGACAGACCGCGCCGGCGTCAACGGCGCCCGCTTGGATGGCGGCCAAAATCTCGCTCTGATCGGCGATTGCCTCCGGCCGGAGCGACGGCGTGAGGCGCTGGGGCGTCCGCGCCGGCAGCTCGGTTGAGAGCGGTCGCCCCTCTGCCTGCCAGAGGCCGAGTCCGCCATCAAGGAGTGCGACATTGTCAAAGCCGACCCAGCGGAGCATCCACCAGACGCGGGCCGACCACATACGTCCGCTGGCGTCATAGAGCACGACGCGTGAGTCGTCGCCCACGCCCAGCGCACCCATGGCGGCACAGAACTGTTCGGGTGTCGGCATGGGCATCCACCACTCGGGCTTGTCCGGTGCGGAGAGCGCGCCGAGCAAGTCGGCAAAGCCTGCGCCCGGGATGTGGCCGGCTTCATACTGCGCCTGCCCGTTGACGAGACGGAAGCCTGCTTCTGCGTCCGGCTCGACGACCACCGTGCAGTCGAGGATGACCAAATCGGGGTCATCGAGGTGCTGGCTAAGCCACTCGGTCGTGACAAGCGAGTCCATCATTCCTCGGTCTTTGTCTGTCATACGGTTCTCCCAATCTTGTGAAAACCATTCATGCTTCTTCTCCTTGTGCTCATGGCTGATTCGGTATTCTGTTGCATCGCCTTCAGCCGCTTCGATACGCATCACGGAGAGTAAAGGCATGCCCGTGTCACGGACCTTTTTTAGCAGACCGAAGAGCGCCGCCTGATCGACGACCGGGCCGGTCAGACGCGTCTCGCCGTTCGCCTCACGGACGATGGCCATTCCGTCGAACCATTCTGTCCATTGGTTGTCCAAATGGCCCCGGACGCGAATCTGATAGACTGGCGGTCGGGCAACTTCGGCTGTGGGATTCGCTTTATCTGACATTGCTCCGTCCTGCCGCGTTGCTTGACACATGCTGGCTTGCCTTGCTCTACATGTCCAGAGTTTAGCGACAGGAGGGTACTGACGTACAGCTACCAAAGTATGGTTCGGGGTATTGTTGCAGGGAACATGGGGAAGCATGTTGGGACGGGGAAGTGATCGCCCTGCCTACACCAGCCCCAACTCGCGCGCCCGCGCCACGGCTTCGGTGCGCCGTTTGACGCCGAGCTTGCCAAAGATGTTGCGGTTGTGCCCTTTCACCGTGCTCAGGGCGAGGAAAAGTCGCTCGCTGATCTCGCCATTGGAGAGGCCTGCAGCCACAAGGGCCAAAACCTCCAATTCGCGCGCGCTGAGCGGTTCAATCAGGGGCTGGGTGGACGCTTCGGCGGCAGGGCGCACTTCCTGAACGCCAATGGCTGCAAGGAGCTGCCGCGTATAGGCGGGCATGATGCCCTGCGCTGCGGCACTTCCCAACAGCGTTGCCATAGGACCCCCTTCATCGATAAAGAGACGGACGAAGCCGCCCGGCGCGCCACGAGCCATGGCGTCCGCCAGCAGGTCCATGGCCTCTACGTTTGCGCCTTGTGACTGCGCTGCCAAGGCGCGCAACACCGTTAGCTTGAGCGCCTCGTCCGCCCAGCCTCTGGTCGTCATCTCCTGGTGCAGCGGCTCCAGCAAGGCCCGCGCCGCTGCGGCATCTCCCCGCGCCAGGTAGACGCGTGCTTGGCTGACCGGAAGATCGTGCGCGGCTGCCAGGCGTGCAGCCTCGTTCAGGGTCGCCGGGCGGCGTGCGGTCTGGCGCAGTAGCAGTTGCACCCGTGCGGCTGCTACGTTGGCGGTCTGGCGGGCAAAGGCCTCTTGGCGCACCACTTGCTCGACTCGAGTCAGTCTGGCTGCCGCATCGGTTTCATCTCCGTGGGCCAGCGCCAGGCGTACCAGAAAGAGCTCGCAGGCGATCGCCCGGTCTGTCTCTTCCAACTGGCGCGCCAGCTGCAGGCTTTGCTCTCCATGCTGCGCGGCCGCTGCGAGATCATTCCATTCGTAATAGATGCGCGCCAGACCGAGATGCGCCTCACAGGCAACGGGCAGCGGCGCGTCGCCGACTAAGTTCAGCACACTGTGGTAGGTCTCAACAGCAAGGGGAAGCTGATTGTCGCGCTCCTGCACGCCGCCCAAGCCGATCAACGCCGCAATTGTGATGATATAGTGACCGATGGCCCGGCTGCCGGCAATCGCCTCCGCATAGGCCCGGCTGGCCGCCGCCCGGTCGCCCTGTAGATCATGAGCCACACCCAGCGTCCAGATCGTGGCCGTGCGCACAGGTAAATTGTCGGCATGCAGATGGTCCAGCGCCCGGAGTGACTGGGCAAGAATGGTGGGGCCGTCGGCGCGGGCGACAGCCATCGCCGCGCGAATGGCGGCGATGTGGCCGATCAGATCGTCTGTTGCAGCGTTCGGTTCGGCGTCGCGCAGCGCGGCTTCGGCCGCGAGCAGCGTTTCCTCCACGGCGGGCAGGCGACCGACAAAAAGTTGGGCCGACGCATAGAGCACCCAGAGCCCCGGCCGCGCGTCCATGACTGCCGCCGGCAGCGACGCCAGCCAGTTGAGTACCGGCATGACCGCGCCGCGAAAGAGCAGGGGCATGCCGTCCCCTTCCACCAGACGCGCGCCGCGGTCTACGTCATTGGCGGCAATGGCATGCTGAAACGCCTCTACATCCAGACCCTGGGTCTCGTACCAGATGCTGGCCCGCGTGTGGAGTTCGGTGATCAGCTCGGCGGCACCCGGCTGTAGCGCCAGCCGCTGGCGCAGCAGCTCGCCGAAGAGATGATGATAGCGATACCAATCCCGCTCGTTGTCCAGGGGAATGATGAATAGATTGGCGCGTTCCAGGTCAGGCAGCGTTTCCCGGCCCGGCGTGCTCGGATCGCGCATTACATCATCGCAAAGGGGACCGCACAGGCGGTCGAGAATCGACGTGTGGAGCAGAAAGCGCTGGATGTGAGTGGGCTGCTGCTCCAGCACCTCTTCCACCAGGTAGTCGAGCACATAGCGATGACTGCCGCTGAACGTTTGGATGAACGCCGACCTGTCTGCCTGGCCCTGTACCGATAGTGCAGCCAACTGCAGTCCCGCGGCCCAGCCTTCGGTGCGCGTCTCCAGCGCCGTAATCTCTGCCGAGGTGAGCTGCAAGCCCATCGCCTGGTTGAAGAATGCCGCAACTTCAGCCGGCGTGAAGCGCAGGTCGGCCGCGCGTATCTCTGTGAGCTGGCCGCGGGCGCGCAGGCGGGCCAGGGGCAGATTCGGATCCTCGCGGGTCGCGATGAGCAGGTGCATTTGAGGCGGTCCGTGCTCCAACAGAAAGGCGAGCGCCCGGTCGACAGGCGCAGCGTCGACGAGATGATAGTCGTCGAGCACGAGCACAAAGTGATCGCGCAGGGCAGCGAGATCGTTGATCAAGGGCGTGAGGATCGCTTCGAGGGGCGGCAGCTGGGGGGCGTGGAGCGCGCCCGCGATCGACTGACCGATCGGCGCTTCGCCCGCTGGCGGCGGCGTAAGCGTTTGCAACGCCGCGACGAGATGAATCAGAAAGCGCGCCGGATCGCTGTCGCCTTCGTCTAGAGAGAGCCAGGCGATTGGGGTGCGGACGGGGGATTGGGGATTGGGGATTGAAGCGGTGGCGGCCCATTCGCTGATCAGGGTGGTCTTGCCGAAGCCGGCCGGCGCAGAGATGAGCGTCAGCTTGAAGGCAAGGGCTCGATCCAACTGCGTGACGAGCGCGGGGCGCGCCACCGCGCCGGCGCGCGGCTGCGGAATATAGAGCTTGGTCGCGAGCACAGGTCCAGACATGGCGCAATTATACATCAGACACTCTGGCGCGCCATGTGACATTTTGGGCTCTGCTGTGGTCCCAGCGGGCCTCGTCGGTGAAGCGCGAGATCCCTCGACGCTGGTCGGGATGACAACCGGAGCGGCGTGGGTGAAACGGACAAGCCTACTCTCTACCACTCACCGGTCAGATAACGCGTGATAGCCATCGCGATGAAGCTGATCCCAAGCCCTGCCAGGACCGCGATCGCCATCTGGCCCGTATAGAGTCCGACGGCCAGGCTGATCAAGAAACAGGCGACAAAGACGATGCCGCTTATACCCTTGGTACGCGATTGCTGGTCTTGCGTCGACATCTTTTTTCTCCTTCATGAAATCTATGCACTGAAGAGGCCTGAGCCTGTCACAGACCAGACCTCTCAATTCATCGTGATTGCTGCGGTATCACATCGATCAGCACGTTGCCCCGCTTGTGACCCTGCTCGACGTAGCGGTGGGCCTGGACCATCTCGGCCAGCGGATAGCGCCGGTCGATGACCGGCTGCAGCGTGCCTGCTTCAACCATCTGGCGCAGCAGACGCAGATCGTCAACCGTCTGCTTGCCGCCGGCATGCTTGATCACGTTCAGATAGCGTCCCCCGGGCTTCAGCAGCGCCTTGGCCCGCGCGGCCGGCAGCTTGGCCACTGCATCGAGCACCACATCGTAGGTCCCGTCGTGGGAGGCAAAGGTGTCGCAGGTGTAATCGAGCACATCGTCTGCGCCCAGCGACTGCACGAGTGCCAAATTGGCCGTGCTACAGACGCCAGTCACGACTGCGCCGTGCGCTTTGGCAAGCTGCACCGCATTGGTGCCCACGGCGCCCGACGCACCGTAAACCAGCACGCTGTTACCAGGTTGAAGCTGTGCCTTGCGCACCAGGCTGAGCGCAGTCAGGCCGCCGCCGGGCAGAGCCGCGGCTTCCCCTTGGGTCAGATTTGCCGGCTGCTTGGCGAGCATGCCGGTGGCGGGCAGGCACTTGTACTCGGCGTAGGCGCCGAACTTGGCCTCAAAAGTCGAGGCAAAGACTTGGTCGCCGGGTTGAAAGGTGCTCACATCGCGACCGACCGCTTCGATTTCGCCGGCCAGTTCCATGCCGAGAATTGGTCGCTTGGGCCTGCGCAGCCCCATGAAGAGGTGGAGCATGGCCGTTTGGAACGTGGAATCGGGATGGCGCCCGCGACGCATGATGACATCGCCGATGGTAACGGTCGTGGTCTGCACCCTGATCAAGACCTCGTCCTCTTTGGGGCGCGGTTTGTCAATGTCTTTGAGCTGCAGAACCTCCGGCGGCCCATAGGTCTCATAGATAACGGCTCTCACTACATCCACCTCCAGGCGTGCCATAGCGTCAGCAGGTTAATGCCCAGCCCGACCGCAATCAGATATTTGTCGTAGAGCCCGGGATAAGTCGGCAAGCCGACCAGGTTGAAGAGAAAGAGGCCGACGGCAAGCACAATGTTGATCCAGCGATTGGCCGGATTGCCCAGCGTCAACGACAGGTAGACCATGAAAATCGGCAGCAGCATCAGCGTGGCCATCAAGACCCACATCCACTGCGACATGCTCTGCCCCTCGATCTGGCCGGCCTCAAAATCGCCGGCGAAGATGCGCAACACGTCTCCCAGGAGATAGGTGAGCATGAGCGCTATCCAGAGTGCCGACAGTTTGAACTGAATCGCCTCAATCATCTTGCGCCTTTCCTTCTATGTGGTCGTGCGGCCGGTCGTGCACGCCAAGATCCCCCACCTGCAGGCAGGTGACGGCCAGCAACGGGAGGCCTAGGTTGCGCACTTTTTTGAGCAACCCGTGGAGGGCCGCCTGATCCACGACCGGACCGGTGATGAGCGTCTCCCCCTGCTCGGCCGACTGCACCGCGAGGCCATCAAACCAGTCGGACCATTCGGGGCCCAAGTGGCCCTTGAGTCTGATCTCGTAGATCGGACATGGGTTCGCTTGGGGCGTCGTCACGGAGTCAGCGTTCATGATGCCACCTGCCGTATGGGCAACTTTATCGTCGGAATTCAAACCTCCGCAAGGGACTCATACCGGAACTCCCTGCCGGCTATTGTTGGCAAACAGCCGTTAAGTCCAGCATAGCCAACGCGAACGCAGCAGGACAGGCACTTAAGTACTGTCCAAGGTACTGTTTGCAAGAAAAGGGAGGGGAGAGCTGCGGCTTAGAGCAACCCCAGCACGCGGGCGCGTGCCACGGCTTCGGTGCGCCGGCGCACGCCTAACTTGCCGAAGATGTTGCGGTTATGCCCCTTCACCGTGTGCAGCGAGAGAAAGAGGCGGTCGCCAATCTCTGCGTTGGAGAGACCCTGCGCCACCAGGCCCAGCACCTCTCGTTCCCGGTCACTCAAGGGTTCGATCAGCGAAGCGGGTACATTGGCATCGGCTTGCCCATGGGTTGGCGCAGGTGGGAAGGCTGCGAGCAGGCGTTGCGCAAAGGGCGCTTGCGCGCTGGCGGCGGGTATCCTGGCCAGCAAGGCTGCGCACGCTGCGCCCTCATCGACAAAAGTGCGGATGAGTTCGCCTGGCTCGGCCAGTCTCAGCGCTTCGGAAAGCGCCTCCATGGCCGCTTCGACTTCTGACTTCTCCCTATAGACCAGCGCCAAGAGAATGAGCAGTTCGATTGTGCGTGCGGTGCGGCTGCCGGCGCGCGTCGTCTGTAGCAGACGCGTGAGAAGGCCAACGGTTTCGTCATTACGCGCCTCGGCCATGAGGATGCGCGCCAGGGCAATGTGTTCGCTTTCCAGGCTGTAGTCGAGGCGCTCGTGCGCGCGCAGGTCATGCTGCTGTGCCCAGCGTGTAGCCGCGTCGATGCGGCTCTGCGCCAGCAGGAGCCGGGCGCGCCAGGCAGCGTTGACGTGTAGGATCCAGGGCGGCACAAACGCGTCCTGGGCCAGCTGCGCCACGGTCTCCACGACTTCAGCCGCAGCAGCATAGTCGCCTCGGGAAAAGTGCACCCGCGTCAGGCAGAGGTAGCTCCACCCGCGCATGGCCAGATCGCCGCCGCGCGCGGTGAGGGCGACACCGCGCGCGGCCTTGGCCAACGCGTCATCGAGCTCTCCATGTTCTGCGCACGCTTCGCCCCAGATGGCCAGCAACCAGCCGGCCAGCGTGCTTTCCTCGAGCCCGGCCTGCTCTGCCAGCCGGTACTGCTCGGCGCAGAGCGACTGCACTTCCTTGGGCTGGGCCAGATGACGCAGCGTAACGGCCAGCTTCAAGTTGGCGATCACCTGCTGGTAGAGGCCGCCGGGCGCGTCTTCGCCCGCGCCGTGAGAGAGGCGTGCGCGGTACGCCAACTCCATCTCGCCGGCAAAATCGTAGCCGTCGCCCAGCAGATGCGCGGCCGGGCCACGCCACGAGGCTTCGGCCGCCGGCAGCAGTGCCAGCGCCTGATTGGCGTGGCGAATGATGCCGGTCGCATCGCCCCGATAGAAGTCCGAAAAGGCGCGGCAGACGGCCAGGCGGCCGGTGAGCAGCGTGCGTTCCGCGTTGTCGAGGATCGGCTCCTCTGTCTTCTCTTCCAGCGAGGCGGAGATGCGAGCGGTCAGTTCGTCGGCTGCGGCTTGCGCGCCATTGGCCAACAGATACCAGGCGCGGTAGATGGTGAGACGTGGTTGGGCCAATAGGGACGGCAGGGGAAGCTGGGAAAGCCATTGCGCCAGCCGGCTGTCGGGACCGCGGGACCAGGTTTGGTCTGCAAGCGACTCAACCAGCGCTGCGGCGGTTGCGAAATCCTTGGCCTGAACCGTGTGCTCGATCGCACTACCGACGAAGCCCTGCTCGGCATACCACTCGGCGGCGCGCTGATGCAGCGTCGCCACGGTGTCCGGTACTTCGTGCTGCAGCCGCTGGCGCAGCAGATCGGCGAAGAGGTGGTGGTAGCGATACCAGCGCCGCTCGTCATCCAGCGGCACGAAAAAAAGGTTGGCGGCTTCCAGCGTTTCCAAAATGGTCTGGCTATCGGTGCGCCGGGTAACGGCGTTGCAGAGAGGCGCGCTCAGGCGACCGAGGATGGATGTCTGCAGCAGAAAGCGCTGGGTGTCCGGCGGGCACTGCTGCAGCACTTCGTCGGTCAGGTAGTCGTGGATGTAGCGATCGCTGCCTGTGAAGCGCCGGACGAAGTCCGCGATCTCGTCCTGGCCGTTGAGCCCCTGCATGGAGAGCGCGGCCAGCTGCAGTCCGGCTACCCAGCCTTCGGTCCGTGCGGCCAGCGCGGCCACATCTGCAGCCGCAAGCGTGAGGCCAACGGTGTCGTTGAGGAAGGCTGCGGTCTCTGCAGGCGTGAAGCGCAGGTCAGCCTCGCGCAGCTCGGTCATTTGGTCACCCGCGCGCAGGCGCGACAGCGGAATCGTCGGGTCCATGCGGCTGGAGATGACGAGATGCATGCCGCGTGGCAGATCTTCCTGGGCATCGGGTTGAGGCGTGAGGTGATCGAGCAGGAAGGTGAGCGTGTGATCGACGGCAAGCGATTCGATCACGTGGTAGTCGTCCAAGACGAGCACGAACTTGTGGGGAATCGCCGAGATTTCGTTGAGTAAGGTGGTGAGCAGCGAATCGAGGGGCGGCGGCTGGGCGGATTGGAGCATCTCCACGAGGTTGGCGCCGAAAGGCGCCGCCCCTCCCTGTTTTGCATGCGCCGGCAACGTCTGGAGGGCCGCAATCAGGTGGGTTAGAAAGCGTGTCGGATCCGAATCGTGCTCATCCAGCGAGAGCCAGGCAAGCTCTGCGGCGTGGGTCTTGCGTAGCGCAGCGGCCCACTCGCCAATCAGAGTGGTCTTGCCAAAGCCGGCCGGTGCGCAGACGAGGGTCAGCTTGCGGTGCAGGCCGTCGTCCAGGCGCGTCAGCAGGCGGGGGCGAGGCACCACCATGGGCCGTCGCGGCGGAATGAAGAGTTTGGTCGCCAAAATGGGCGCAGACATGACTCAATTATACCCT
This sequence comes from uncultured Chloroflexia bacterium, assembly GCA_963749845.1. Classification (GTDB taxonomy): domain Bacteria; phylum Chloroflexota; class Anaerolineae; order Caldilineales; family Caldilineaceae; genus JAGRCP01. The sequence goes on from CAVVOJ010000001.1 coordinate 2,117,084, forward strand.
CTTTGTCCAGCCCAGGTCGAAGCCGCGCAAAGGCCCCGCTGATTGCGCGTTGGGGCATGTCAAGATGTCGGACTTTTTTAAAAAGTCCGACATCTTCATTTTCGGGCCTTTCCTCACGCCGTAGCCCCACGATACCAGCGTGGGGTTGACCGGAAATCCACGCGTGCCCCATCAATTCGGCAGCGGCCGCTCCAGCATGTCGCACGCGTTTGCCTGCCAGACGCCCTTGCGTTGCGTGAGGCGCAGTGTGGCCACCTCGAAAGGGGCGAGGTGCACAGGAAATGACTGCTCACCCAGGTGCACCCGGCCCCGGCTTCCCTGCCCATGGCGGTCGGCGAAGCGGGCGATGAGGCCGTGGCCGTCTTCGGCCATCTTGCATGCGGTCAGCTCAATCCCTTCATCTGAGATTGCCAGCAGTGAGTCGAGCGGCGGCCGCGTGCCGGGGTGGCCGTGCATGGTAACAAGCAGCGGCGGCCGGTTGAGCTGCCGCGCCCGCTCTACCACGCCTGCGTCTTGCCACGGCCCCAGGTGGGGACGGATCACCACGTTGAACTCTTGCGCGCCCTGGTCGATCCAATCATAGCGCCGCTTGGCCCCATGGGGATGAGGTTCGTGATAGGCGTAGGGCGGGCTGCGCAGCACGGTCAGCCGCATGATCGACCCCGTAACGTCACAGCCGTACTTGCCGTCGTTGAGTAGCGCTGTGCCCAGCGTTTGCCCGCTGCCGTCCGGCATACGTCCCGTCACGTCCATCCACATGTGAGTTGGCACCTCTTGGCCGTCGACCGGCCGTTCGATCCAGCCAAAGGGCACGTCGTGACTCGCAATGGGCGCCGTTACCGCTACGTCAAAGGCGAGCTTGAGCAGCGTCCAGCGCCCCTGCCAGTTCAACCAGTTGCGGATCAGGATTTCCGCTTCGCCCTGGCGCAGGCTGAGTTGCTGCAGCCAAACGCTGGATCCAAAGCGGCGCTCGACCAGCAGCGATGCCTGCAACGGACCCTCTTCGATGACCGTGAAGGTGGGCTCACCAAAGGCGCCACTCGCCGCGCCATAGCCGGCCAGCCGGTGGGTCCACGTGTCGCTGGGGTCGTCCACCACTTGCGGCACGTTCCAACCGCCTGCGCCCACCCACTCGCACCCGCTGCCCGTGTCGATGCAGGAGACGATATTGCCCGACGCTGGATCAAGCTGCACCCGCAGCAGATCGTTCTCAAGCGTGTGAGGGGCGGCTGTCGTGATGCCCGCGGCCGGTGTTTGGGGCTGCCGCGGCCCGAAATGGTAGAGGCGATAGCCCAGCGGCGGCACCTGGACGCGGAAGAGCAGCTTGGCCGGGATCAGCGCCGGATTCGACATGGCCGCATCGCGCTCCAGCAACTGGTAGGGCACCGGCGCGCCCGTCGTCGTCGAGCAGCCCCCATTCCTCGCCCTGCCACGGTCCCCAGTCGGTCCAGGGCTCATATTCGACATACTGCGCAAGGGGTGCAGCCGACGGGTTGAAGACGACCACGGCGCCGCCCCGTTCCGGCATGCCACGCCGGGTATCGATCTGCATGGCCACTGCGCGCCCGGCGTCGATGCTGATCTCTTCGGCCGCCGCCACGATGCCGCGCAGCGCGCTGATGGCGTCGTCCGTGGCCTCTTTGAGCGAGGTGCCGCCCAGCGTGTCGTGAAACTGGTTGAAGCAGAGCGTGTGCCAGAGCGCGTTGAGCTGCGCGTGCGGTGCGGGCCGGTCGGCCCAGTGCGCGGCCAGCGCGGCCATGCGCTCCGCCATCAGCAGCCCATTTTCGGCCTGGCGATGCGCGCGCTTGAGGTCGCTGACGGCCGAGTAGCAGCCGATGGCGTGAAATTGCAGCTCCTCGGCCACGGTGGGCAGCGCGTCCGCCGCGTCTGCGATAGCCGTGAAGTAGCGCTGGGGGTCACTGAAGCGGATGTCCCACTGGTCGCTGCTGGCGGCGATCTGCTGCACGTTTTCGATCTGGGCCCTGGTGGGGCCGCCGCCGTGGTTGCCCACCCCAAAGAAACACATGGTCTGGTTCAGCTGGGGCGGCATGGCCCCTACTGCCAGGCGGATGTGGGCGGCCTGATCTGCGTCACGCGTGGTGTAGGCGCCGGCGATGCGAAAGGTGAGGATGCGGCTGCCGTCGGGCGCCTGCCACCAGAAGACGTTGGCCGGCAGCTCTTTCTCGTGGGGTGCGGGGCGCATGAAGACGTAGGCGTCGAAGCCGCACTGGCGCAGGATCATAGGCAGCGTCGCGGCGTGGCCAAAGCTGTCCACGCAGTAGGCGACGCGCGGCTCGACGCCAAACTTCTCGGCCATGTATGCCTTTCCCAGCAGCACCTGGCGCACAAAGGATTCGCCCCCGGGCAGGTTCATGTCGGGCTGGATCACCATGCCGTTGACCAGGTGCCAGCGGCCGGCCTCAATCAGCTCTTGGATGGCGGCAAAGAGAGCCGGATCGTCCTGCTCGATCCACTGGTAGACCTGGGCTTCGCCGCGCACGAAGTGAAAATCGGGATACTCACGCAGGCGATCCACCGCCGATTGGCTCGTGGCCAAGGCCTCGGCCCGGCCCTCGGTCCAACGCCAGAGCCAGACCGGATCCAGGTGGCCCTGGCCGATCATGTGGACAACGGATTTTGACATCACTCCTCGTTTCGTATTCATACCACGTCCCCGGCACGCATCAGCGCCGCATCGGTAACAGCAGATCTGCTGGTGCGTGCCGGGGACGTAACGACTGACAAAATCGATTCAATAACGGAACCCCATCACGCCGCTGCCCCTTCCGTCACGCGCCGCTCGTCATCGATCATCGTGTCGCGCGTGTAGGTGCGCAGTCTCGGGTAGCGCTGCGCGATCACGGCGGTCATGGCCACCGTGGCCAGCCCGCCGCTGACAATGGCAAAGGGCACGCCAAAGATCGATGCCACGATGCCGGCCTCCAGCTCGCCCAATTGGGGCCCGCCCATAAAAAAGATCTGGTTGATGCCGGTCATGCGCCCCCGCAGGCGATCGGGCGTGGTGCTCTGGCGGATGGTCTGGCGGATGACCATGGAGACGGTGTCTGCGCCGCCGATGATCATGAAGAGCAGATAGCTGAGCGCAAAGGAGGTGGAGAGGCCAAAAAACGCGGTTGCGGCGCCGTAGAGCGCGACGCTGCTCAACAGCACGACGCCCTGACGATAGATGTCGCGCCGCAGTGAGAGCGCCGCACCCGCGGTCACGGCGCCCAAAGCTTCGGCCGTGGAGAGCAGGCCGTAGCCCTGCGCGCCGACCTTGAGGATTTCGCCGGCGACCAGGGGCAGCATGGTGCGCGCCGAACTAAAGAAGGTGGCCATGAAGTCGAGCAGCATGCTGCTCCAGATGATGCGCGAGCCGCGCACAAAGCGCCAGCCTTCGACGATCGCGCTCCAGCCCAGCCCGCTCGTCGTGGATTGGACGACCCGGCCGGAGTAGTGGAGCAGGGAGAGGGCCACGATCACGGCGGCGAAGGAGACCGCATTGATGGCGTAGACCCAGGACTCACTGGCCGCGCCGATGATCAGACCCGCCAGTGCGGGGCCGCCGATGGTGGCAATGTGGCGCATGGTGGAGTTGAGGCTGATGGCGTTGGTGAGGTCGGCCCGGGGCACCAGGTTGGGGATGAGCGCCTGCTGTGCGGGCGATGAGAATGCGGCTGTGGCCGCGCCGGCGGCGGTCAGCAGGTAGATGGCCAGCACGTTGTCGCGCTGGGTAAAGCTGAGCAAGGCCAGCACTGCCGCCAGCAGCCCGGCGATGCCGTTGGTGACGATGAGCAACTTGCGCCGGTTGGCCGTGTCGGCCAGCGCGCCGCCGATGATGGCGAAGATCATGATCGGGATGACCCGCGCCAGCCCCACGCCGCCGAGCCCCAACGCCTCGGCCCCCAAGGCAACCTCGCGGCCAAAGAGCGTGATGGTGATCGATGTCCCCGCCAGCAGGCGATAGACGTGCCAGTTGATGGCAACCAACTGCATCTGCGAGCCGACAACCGACACGAAGTTGCCGGCCCACATCAGGCGAAAGTCATGATATTGGAGCGCCGCCAGGCGGCGGCCATCATCTGTGGACACGGGCTTGTCTCTTGGACAGGGCATTTTCCGTGGGCAGCCGGTGGGTGGGAGGCGTCTCACGCCTCAAATAGTCTATTCCACCGCCTCTTCGTCAAGGCGCACGATCTCCAGCGGCGCATCCTGAGCCAGCAGGGCCAGCGTTGCTGCGAGGACGCGCCGTTGCTGGGCCGTGTCATGCGGTTCGCCCAACGTAGCGCCCCGCTTGAGCCGGGTCAGCGTGGCTCTGGGGGGCGCGGTCGGGCGCATGCGGCCGGCGTTCCAGCTGGTCAGCGTCGTGGCGATGCCGTTCATCTCCAACACGCGTGCGATCAGTCCCACGGACTGAGAGCAGAGCGGTCAGGCAGGTACCAGGAGCACGGCGTCCGCCTGCTCGGCCCGTACCGCTTCGAGGACGGCGGGCGCGGTTTCATTGAGGATGCGGGTGACGTTGGGCTGATAGCCGCTATAGCTGACGACGTTGGGCGCCAGCTCGCCGATCGTGCCCTCGTCAACCATGGCGGCCAGATGGCGCAGGGGCAGCAAGACTTGGGGATCTTCGGTTACGCTCGTGTGATCGTAGTGATCATGGGCAAAGGCAAGTTCACCAAATGATGTGGACACGGGGAATTGGCGTATTGAGTAATCGCCGAGCAGGCTGGCTGCATCATACGCTGTTTGGCTTGCCTGCAGATAGCCGCCGGCAGTGGAGACGAGCAGAAGGCGGCTCTGGGCCAGATCCACCCCTTCGCCGCTCGGCGCAGTTTGATTCTTGATTTTCGGATAGATTGACCAGTCAGTATCACCAGTCTGATCGAGATGCGCCAGCCAGCCAGCCCTAAACTCTGCCTGCCACTGCGCAAGATTTTCAACGACTTCCATCAAATGCTCCTCACGATTGCTATCACTACGTCTCTGAAATAGTCTGCCGGTGCGCTGAGCGCTCGCTGCTCGTTGGGGTCGTATTTGCTAGATGTGCATGCTGTCCGACTCGATTGTAATGGCTCGAACGGGGCCATGGCCGGGATAAACGCTGGTTGCGCCGTGATCGCGCAGCAACTGCCAACTTGCAGTTACAACGTCCGGGTCCTCCAACCCCACAAGCCCAGGATGGGTAAGGTCGCCCGTGAAGGCCCGACCGTCATCAAGCAGCAGGGAGACGCTGTCATCTGAATGACCCGGCGTGTGCAGGATTTCGCCGGCTATGCCCATCTCTGCCAGCAACCCGCGGCTCTGCGCGCAGGAGATCGTGACGTTCCCCTGCTCGGTGATCTCCACGTAGCGGTCATGGGGCTTGGTCCAACGCTTCATGCCATAAATCGCATCTGCCTGGACGTCGATGACCAGCAAGGGCACGCCCGCCCGCTTCAGCTCTTCGCCCAGTCCGGCATGGTCAATATGATAGTGGGTCGCCAGCGCATAGCGCAACTCCGCCAGCGGCACATCCATGCGGCGCAGATTTGCCTGTAATTCGCCCATGCCGCCCGGCCAGCCCAAATCGACCAGCACGCGGTTGGGGCCCGCGCTGATGACCCAGTAGTTGGTCGAGCGATAGCCTACGTTGACGACGGTGATCTCTCTCATCAATCATTTTTCTGCTTGCGCGCCACGATGGCGGGCAGCGTCCATTCAAGGTCCTCACTGTGCTGGCCGAGTGCAGAATACCACGTACCATCGCCAAAGCCGACTTCGTTTAGCAAGGACTGATATGCTTCGTCCGTATACGCTTGCATGCTTGACGAATGCAACGTCACGGCAGTGGTCGTCGCATCAACAATGTAGTAACGCGTGATCGCCACGCCGTGCTGCTCATCCCACCCGTTCTCCTGCAGGTAAAGGTGAGGGGTCGCGCTAAACAGCCCGCTTGTGGCTGTAGACCAGGAGGCCGCTTCCTGCCCGAGCGCAACAATCTGCGCATGCGTATGCGGTTCCAGCAGGAGCAGTCCGCCGGGCGCCAGCGCATGATATGCCTGCTCGAGTATGTGTCGTGCCTCTTCCGGCCGAAAAACGTTCAGTTCTCCAAAAATCAACATCACCAGGCCGTAGCCGGAACCATACGCTGCGGTCCGAATGTCCTGCTCCCGATACGTGCAATCAAGCCCTGCTTGCTCTGCCTGTGCCGTGGCGAAGGCGATCGAAGCCGGCGAAAAATCAATCCCCATGCACTGATGACCGAGTGCTGCCAAGCGATAGGTGTAGAAACCGGGCCCGCAGCCGAGATCGAGAATCTGCGTTGGCTTCCCAGCAAGAAGTTGCTCATGAATCCAGGCAACGTGCTCGTCGATCGTGGCGAAGCGGCGACTTGCCGCGTCATGCTCCTGCGACAGATGTTCCTGCAGCATGCGCCGGCTAAAGGCCGGATCGTGCCAGGGGATCTTCTCCCCTTCCGCCCAAGGAATCGGGTTTTGCCGGCGGTTGACGATATCGAGCAGATCCATGGTGCTTCCTTTCCGATGTCCGGGCTTGTCGTTGGGTGCGAATGCAGCGACCGATCACGTCGAGGGCTTTGGTTCGTCAAGACCATAACCGCTCTCAACGAGCTCTTTGAGGCGCTGGGTGAAGCGCGCGGCCGGCGCGCCATCGACCACGTCGTGATCGAAGGTGACCGTCACGCTGAGGGTTTCACGCGTTTCGGTGCGCCCGTCGACGACATGCGGCTTTTCGGCAATCCCACCCAACGTTATTTGAAGCGTATGGTTCGAGACGGGAATTCCCCACCCGCCGCCTTCCCCGAACATCCCGATGGAGGTCAGAAGCACCGTGCCGTAGTATTCCTTGATCCAGTGTGGATTCTTGAACAGGAAGGTGAGGCACGCGCGGCGGGCAAAGCCTGGGAGGAGGACGAACCATTCAATGAATTTCGATTCCTGGCTCTGCGTGTGCTCTTGCTGAAACGCCCGGATTTCGCGGTGGATGTCCCAGACCGAGCGTCTGTTTACGGCGCGGATGATGTGGGGGCGGATTGTTTTGTGGCCTGCCACGTCAACTTCAAACAGTGTATTCACATCGACGTCATCGAAGATAATCAGCTGATTCATCCCGTTTCGATACGCATGCATCTGTTTGTTCATGGCAATTGCCTGACCAATGCAGACGAGCAAGAATGCCGAGAACGAGGGCCCGTCACCCGTTTGCGCTTTGTAGTCATGGATGACGCGACGGGGATGCGAAATGTCGAACTCGACCAGCCCATGGATGGTGTGCTTCTTACGCCCCAACCGCCCACCGTCTACCATCAGCAGCCTGTTGCGCGGGTAGGGGCGAACCGCATGGGCAGCGCGTTTTGGCATCACGCTTGCTCACTTTCCGAGTCTTTGGCTCGCGGTGGGCCGAAATAGCGTTCGACGATCGTTACGGCGCTGCCGGTGCCATCTTCATTGCGAATTGCTGCGCCAATCTCGTGCGCACGAGATTTCATTGTCGGCTCATTCACGGCTTCGTCGATGGCCCGGGCCAGCCGGTCAGCGGTGAGCCTCTTTTGTGGGATTGGATCTGGCCCGAGTCCCAGCGCCTTGACTCGCGCCCCCCAGAAGGGTTGATCCAGGACAAATGGTGCAATCACCGTCGGCACACCGGCCCGCAACCCTTCCGCGGTCGTTCCCGCACCGCCGTGATGGACGACCGCCGCCATGCGTGGAAAGAGCCAGCTATGGGGGACTGATTCTGCCACGAAGATTTCTTGCGCCGTCGCTTCGGTGCGCAGTCCGCCCCAACCGGTCAGGAGGATGCCCCGTTGGCCACAGCGGGTGAGCGCGTCCACGGCGAGTGTGGCCAGTTGCTCCGGCTTGCGCCCGGCCATGCTGCCAAAGCCAATGTAGACAGGCGGCGGGCCCGCCGCCAAAAATGCGATGAGGTCGGCCGGCGGCTGCCAGTCAGCGACATCGTCCAAAAAGAGATAGCCGGTGACGTGCGTGGTGTCGGGCCAATCCGGCGGGTGCGGAATGATGGTGGGGCTGTACGCACTGATCATCGGCGTCGCGCGCAGCTCCGCAATAAATCGGGTCCCGTTCAGCGCCGGCAGCCCCAGCCGCTCCCGGAAGGCATTAACAAAGGGTTGATACCAGAGCCAGACCACGCGCAGCATGGCCACGCCGGAGACCGTGTTGTGCCAGCCGCCCAAATTCCGCTGAGTCGGCCAGGATGGGGCCGGGAATGCCCGGGTCGGCAGCAGCGGCGTCGGTTCGACGTTGATCAGCGGGATGTCCAGCGCATCGGCGATCGATTTCCCAAAGGCGCTGAAAACCCCCAGGCAGATCATGCCGTCTGCACCCTCACACGCGGCGTAGGCGTCCTCAGCCATGTCCATCACGACCGGACCAATCATGGTTCGGACTGCCTGAATCGACTTGAGCGGATTGGCGCCGCCTCTCTCCATAAAGCTGCGCCCGGTGTCGCTGGCCATGATCTGTTGAACATCACCGCGTAAGGGTGCAAACGCTACGCCGTGTTCTTGGATGAAGGCGGCGAAATCTTCCGGCGCGGCCAGACGCACCTCGTAGCCGGACTGCAGCAGGCCTTTGCACAGAGCAAGACACGGCTGAATGTCGCCCCGTGAACCGGCTGCAAAACAGGTGAGCTTCATCGGTTTCGATCCTCTAGCTGCTGCAGCTTGCGTCGCTCGCCGCTTCAATCTAGCGGATAGAGATAGCCCGTCTCAACGCCCAGCTTGCCGCCGAAGTGCGCTTCGTTCATTTGGCCGATGTCCCACGTCGTCCAGCGCGTCGGCGTCAGTGCAATGACCACGTCGTCGAAGGCTCGCGTAGGCCGGGCCGACCACCGGATCGGTCAGCGCTTTGGCGGTCAAGTAGCGCCGTTGGGCTGCGGCGACGAGCGCTCTGCCCTGCTCGCCGTCGATGATGCGCGCCGGTCCCGACGCCATGACGCCCTGCTCCTGGCCCGGGGTACGCGTGTCGATCATGGCCGTGGCGTGGGGATTGACCGCCACGTTGCGCGCCTTCTGGCTCTTTGAGTTTGTGGGGAAGTAGAGCAGGCCGTCCTCGTAGAGGTACCAGATTGCGGTCAGGTGCAGCGAGCCATCGGCGCGCTGGGTGGCCAGGCTGGCAATGTGGCGGCCTTCCAGCATCGCACGCGCAAACTCATCCGGCACTGCGGGCTCAGGCTGGTTGTCATCGTTGTGCTCGAGATCTACCGTCATGCTCGATTCCCTTTTGCTTGTCATGAGATCGATTTGTCACGCGCCTGCGCCTTCGTTGCCACAAGGAGCATATGCTCACTCGTGCCGACAACCGCCGGGTGGGTGCAGGTTTGTAGATGCGTTTCCAGCCAAATGGGCCATCGCTCGGCGTTTGTCGCCAGCTCATTCACCGCCGTGAAGTGACGACTGCCGAGGCCTTCCAGGCCAACCATGGTCAAGATTTCGACGTCGTGGACGCGGAACGCGTCCGCCAACTCTTCCGGCAGAAAAAAGTGGCAGGCGGTGAAGCCGGAACCGCCGCCATAGTCGCCCGTGTCGCGCAGCGTTGCGAAGAATGGCTCTTCAAATTCATGCGGCGCCAGCACCAGTATCAGCCCCAGCACGCTCAGGCGGCTCATTACCGAAACGAACAGATGACCCTCATCCTTGCACACGCGCACAAGCTCGGCCACTGCCCGCTCTCGATCGCGCACCGCCCGGACGTGAGAGAGCGGGCCGCCGAGACAGAGCACGGCGTCGAACATGTTGTCGTCAAAGCGGGATAGATCGACGATTGAGCCTTCGCTGATCTGCACCACGCGGTTTTGCACGCCGGCCTCGATGACTTGTTGGCGGGCGAAGTCCAGATTGGCTGGCGTCATGTCCAGCAAGACCATTTTATAGCCGCGTTGCGCCAATTCGATCGTGTAGCGCCCGGGACCGCCTCCGGCGTCGAGAATGCGTCCACCTTGGGGCAGATATTGCTTGAGGTAGTGCAGCGTCGTCTCCAACTCGAGACGGTGATAGGCATCTTCGGTGAGCCGCGTCCACTCTTCTTCCACGTGATCCGTGTAGTAGTCTCTAACCAGAAGGTCAATCACGGCTCTCCATCTCCTCTCCTTGCCTGGACTTGAAGCTTGCCACTCTCAGTATGCCACAAACTTCGGGGGAATCATTCCCCGAAATTTGTGGCACGGTGACAGCAGCATAGTTCAGACTTGTGTGCACTGAGTTCAGCCTGGGTCGCGCGGAACGGCGACCCCTTGAGTGTTCTGGCAAACGCTAGCGGCTGGCGCGTCCCGTGCGCCAGAAGACGATCGCGGCCGCCAGCATCCAGAATTGCAGCATGGAGACAGAAATTGTGATCATGGGTCCCATGTCGATGCCCACGACTTCGAGTAGCACGAGGACAAGTGTAGCCGCTGCTGCAAAGCCAAAGTAGCCGAGCCAGCTGGGCCATTCCGGCTTGCGGATGATCACCACGCTGATCAGTACCAGCCAGATCACGGCAAAGAGGCTGACGCCCAGCAGTTCACCGACGCCGCCGGCATAGGCGTTGAGCATCTCATAGACGACGCTGATCGTTGCCTGGCTCTCGGGTGTCGCCGATGCGCTGGTGTAGAGCTGGGCCAGCACCGGCATGGCAAAGAGCCAGCGCACGATGCCCAGCGAGCGCGCCAGGGCCGAGAGCGCCGCAAAGCCATTGGCAACCTGGAAGAGCGGGTTCTGCGTGTCGTCGCCCACGATCACGCGTCCAGTCAGGTAGGCCACGGGCCAAAAGAGGAGCGAATAGATCAGATAGATGCCGTAGCCGCTCATGACGGCGGCATATTGCTCCAGAATCAGGGGCAGGTTGACGCTGGCCGGCTCATCCAGGCTGGCCGGCCAGTTAATGGCGCCACCCAGAATGATCATCGGCGGAAAGATCAGCAGGAATTCCAGAATGAGCAGCACAATGGCACTGCGGCGAAGGCTATCGGCGCGTGCCGTCTGCGTGAAGGGTTCGGTAACGGGAAGGGTGATGTTGGTCATGGTTCTCTCTCTGTTCTAGACAAGTATGATGGGCATTGCGATGCTTGGGTTACTGCGCGAACCGTGCAGCAGGCCGGTTGGCCGCTGTCCGGCCGGTCCAACAGGTGACAATCGAATCCTAGGCCGGTACGTCTTCGCCGACGCCGACCAGCGTTTCGCTGACTTCCCAAAGGCGCTCCTGCAGCCCCTGGCTCCGCGCCATTTCGTTTACCGGCTTACTCTCTCCTTTTTCAAAGTAATTGCCCGTTACCCCATCCACTTCTGGCGATGTGGCAAGGTAGATGCTTGTTTGGGCGCCGGTCTCCGGGCTGACGGCAATCAGCTGCTCGAAGAAGCGGAAAATCGGATTGGCCATGTAATCATGGGAAAGGGCCGTCTTGACAATGCCGGGGTGCAGGACGTTGGCGGTGACACCACTGCCATCCAGGCGACGGGCCAGCGCCAGCGTAAACAGGACCATGGCAAGCCGCGTCTGGTAGTAGGCCTGGCGGTGATCGAACGATTGCTCGGATTGCAGATCATCGAAGTCGATGACCCCCGCTTGTAGCCGAATGACGAGACGTTGACGACGCGGGCTGGGGCCGCTGCCTGCAGCGGCTCGAGCAGCAAGTTGGTCAACACGAACGGGGCCAGGTAGTTGACGGCAAACATGAGCTCGTAGCCGTCTGCGCTCTCCTGACGCGTTTGCGTGACGAGACCGGCATTATTAACGAGCACGTCAAGCCGATCAAACCGCGCCTTGAATTCGGCGGCGAGCCGGCGAACCTGCTCCAGCGATGAGAAGTCGGCCACCATCGTCTCGATCCGCGCGTTGCCGGTTGTGCTGCTGATTTCGGCTGCAACGGCCTCGGCCTTGGTCCGATTGCGGCCGACGACGATGACGGTTGTCCCCGTATCGGCCAGGCCCATGGCGGTCGCTTTGCCGATTCCGGCCGTGGCGCCCGTCACCATGCAGACTCTTGTGTTTCAGTTGGTATTCACGGAAATTCTCCTTGTTGGTCGATGATTCTTGCGCAACTGTTGGGAGAATAAGGCCTGACACAGTGTCAGAGTCAAGGGCCAATTTGAGAACAAATAAAAAAGGCTGACGGATCGACGATCCGTCAGCCTTTTTCGGGTTGAGGAGCCCATGCCCTAGATCTCCTCCCGGGGAATATTTCGTTGGATTGCGCGTAACGAGTTATAGCTTGTCGACCGGCACCAAGATTTCGACCACGCCTTCCCCGGCGGGTCGGTGGCAAAGAGGTCTAGCTCGCGGCCAAAAAGATGCAGTTCCCGATAGGCGCCGGCACTGGCATAGCCGTTCATGCCCAGCCAGCGATAGAGATTGGCGACCACGTCGGGAATCAGCCACAGGTCGCCATCGAAGACGATGCTGGCGGCCAGGGGCGCGGCCGGCAGGGTGAAGTGATGGAGCGTCTCTTCACCGTCCGGCAGCGTTGCGCTCGCGCCGACTTCAACGGCCAGCGACATATCGATGTTTTCCTCGGCGTAGGCCTGGAGGTGATAGATTGCCAGTTCGGTGCCCGGCTTGATCTTGTAGGACTCGAGCCCCGCATAGAGACGCCGCAGCATGCGGTCGCGAAATTCGCCCATCTGCGACACGTGCCCAACGATTTCCCGACTGGCAATGATCTTGTGTGCGGGGACGACTTGAGGGCCACGTCGTAGGCGATGGGCTCATGCACATGTTCGATCTGCTGCAGACGGGCCGCAACCCGTGCCAGGCGCGCCTGCTCTTCGGCGAGCTGCGCTGTCGATGGCCTGCTGCTTGGCCTGCAGCATCTCATAGAGCCGCTGCTCTGCCGCGGGATCATCAAGCAGATCGCCCACTTGCTCCAGCGAAAGCCCCAGATCGCGCAAGGCCAGGATCTGATGGAGGCGCGGCAGCTGCTCGAGTGTGTAGTAGCGATAGCCCGTCCACTCGTCCACGTGGCCGGGCGTGAGCAGGCCCAGCTTGTCATAGTGCCGCAGCATGCGCACGGAGATTTGCCCCATCTGTGAGAAGTCGCCGATTTTATACATTGTATACACCACGTTTCGTTATCGTTTCACAATCTTACCAAGACGCCGGCGCTGGTCAACCCATGACGCTAGCGGGCCATCAATACGCAGAATGGCGAGACCCCTCTGTCGGACGCCGGTTGGACCCAATTCCCGCCCCATCCCGCCGGCGCTCAAGATTGCTCTTGTGATGCATGTCCGTGGCGGTGATGGAGGTCGGGCCAGTGGGGATGCGCGTGCTCCAGCGGCTGGTGCGTGTGGGGGTGGTTGTGGCGGGCAGATGAGGGAAGGTCGTCATGGGCATGAGTGTGGTGTCCGTCGTTGTGGCTGTGGGCGTGCTCGTGGGTGACTTCGCTGTGGCCATGGTCGTGGGCGTGGCTGTCGGCCAGCAGCAGTCCAGTGCCGACCAGAAAGAGCGGTGTCGCCAGTGCGTAAATCCAGGAGAAGGCTTCGCCGAGCAAGAGGACCGAGAGCGCCACGCCGAAAAAGGGTGCACTGGCAAAGATGACTTGCGCGCGCGTGGCGCCGATCTCTTGCGCGGCTCGGATATAGAGCGTGATGCTGGCGCCGTAGGAAAAGGCGCCCACCAACAGCGCCAGCACAATGCTGCCCGGCGCGGCCGTCATGGGCGCCAGCAGCAGCCCGATGGCCAGATTGACGCTGCCCGCGACAATTCCTTTCCAAAGCGTGCTCTGTGCCGGCGTAATGCCGTCAATCAGCGCCGTGAGGTGGTTGTCCAGGCCCCAGCAGACGCAGGCCAGCAGGACCAGCGCCCCGGCCAGAAAGCCGGCCGTGCTCGGTCCCCAGGCGACCAGCACCGAGGCGACCAGCGCCGTGGCGACGCCCAGCCAGCCGCGCCGGCCGAGGTGGTCATGAAAGAAGAGCACGCCCAGCACGGCCGTGGCCACCAACTCCAGATTGAGCCAGAGGGAGACTGACGCGGCCTCAGCAAAACGCAGGCCAAAGAGCAGGGCCAAGGGCCCGAGAATGCCGCCGAAGAGGACGGCGCCAAAGAGGCGAATGCGATTGGGCCGGTCGCTGCTACCGGGTAAGGATGTCCCGCCATGGCGCAGCGCCGGGAGCGCCATGGCCAGAGCCGCTCCCAGATAGAGCAGGCCGGCTAGCTGAAACGGCGTGAAGCCGTCGAGCAGCACCTTGCTGGCCGGCGTCGCCGCTCCAAAGAGCAGGGCGGAAAGCAGCGCCAGGAGGATCGGTCGCGTTTGCATGATTTCTTTTGCCGGTCAGAAACGACGAATCAAGTAGACGCTCGCCAGCAGCAATAGCACGGCTCAGAATGGAGCCAGCCAAAGGGCTCCTATTGCCGGGGCGCGGGATAAAGGACTCGGAAGCGCTCGCAGATCACCGGCATGCGCGGTGTGGGCGTGCAGCCGATGCGAGCACACTCGCCGGCGAAGTAGACGTCGTGGACGTCGCGCCAGTAGGCGAGCGAGCCGTCGCCTTCGATTGCGGCAAATTCAGCACTTACGTCGACGAAGGGCACAACCTCCACTGCCTTCGTCTCGATCACGCAGCGGGGCGTGCCGTCGTAGTCGGTGACGATGCTCAGATCGCCCGGCTCGGGCAATGGCTCTTGGTCATGCTCGTAGGCCCAGAGCAGCGACGCGGTCGCACGTTTGCGGCCGGCCAGGACCAGCGCGGCCAACTCGTTGGCGCTGGCTTCGTTAACGTCAAAATAAAACGCCTCCAGGAAGCGGGGCGTCGGGTCGACCGCTTGAGTTTCCGCAAAGGCTTGCCAGAAGGGTTCATATCGTTTAGGAATGGTCATGGTAGGTTCGTATGATAGCCGATTTTCACTTTATCGTGCATACCGGTTTGCCCATCTTTCAGTAGATATCATCAATTCGAAAGCGTGATTATTCATCCAGCGCGTTCGACCATGTCGCGTGCAAGCCATGACTTGCCAACTCTATCCGAGCCGGGCATTGACGGTATTGAGCGAGCGGGCCAACCGTTCCGATACCAGGCGTATAACGGCCTGATGGAAGGCAGCGGCCGCTTCAAGATCGTTCTGTTCCATTCTTTGCAGGGCCTGTGCGGACAAGCGGTAGAGCGTACTTGGCTCGTCGGTAAAGACGGCCGCGGAGCGGGGTTGATTCAGGTAGAAGCCGATTTCTCCCACCACCGCGCCGCCGCGAACCGTCTCTAACCGGAGCGGCGGGCGATCTGGAAACTGAAGCTGCGCGGTCACCTGGCCGGCCTCGATGAAATAGAGATCGTCCGGCGGACCGCCTTGCTTCATCAGGCAGTAGCCGGCATCGACCTCCAGTCGCTCGAAATAGCTCACGATGCGATCCAGGGTTGTATCATCTGGCAGCAACGAGCGTAGCTGAACGCGTAAGCTTTCGTGGCCCTCAAGCGGGTCAATGCCGGCGTTCAATAGAATCTGGTCTTCGCACCACTCCATGCCGTGATCCAGGTCTGGAAAAATGCGCACAAGTCTCTCTGGTTCCGCCTTCTCGCTGTCCTCTAGCTCCGCACAGAGATTGGCCACGGAGTCGTCCTGGCCGGGCAGAGGATCTTCGATAATCGGAGTGGTGAAGACCAGCGCTACCTGCCGCGCCTCAGTAAGCTGTTGCATTTTTGCAAAGCTGAGCGCCGCTGTGGAATCGACCCCAGTCACCTGGCGAAAATCGAGGATGGCATAGCGCAATGGCGGCAAATCGGCCGCTTCGAGCCGCTGGCGGACTTGATTGAGCAGGTTATTGGCCGTTCCAAAGAAGATGAAGCCCTGCAATTGAAAAATTTGGATTTCGTCGCCTTTGTCGGCCAATAGTTGGCGCTGAGTACGGCCGCGGATGACGCGACTTTGGTACGTTTCACCCGTTAAGGCATGCTTGATGACGTTTACGCGACTGTAGTTCACCACAAAAAGGATCAGGGCCAATGCGATGCCCAGCATGACCCCCTGTAAGAAACCGACCGTGGCAATCACGAACAGAATGGCGATGATGATCAAGTAATCTGTCCGTGGAAACTTGAACCACGCCTTGTACACCCAGTCCATCAAGAACGATAAACCAAGCAACATGAGCATGCTGCCCAGGAGCAATTTCGGGAGAAAGGAGAGCAGCGCCATGCCCCAAAAGAGCACCAGGCCACACAACGCGGCGGCGATCAATCCTGCCAAGCGGCTGCCTCTTCCCACCTCATAGCTCAATGCGGAGACGCTCAGGGCTTGGAAGCCAAGCAGACCGCCAAAAAAACCAGTGAGTACATTGCCGATGCCGGCCACCTGCAGTTCACGATTTAGGTCAACGTCTTCTCCGACACTGAGCTCAATACTGCTGGCGTTCAGGAGCAACGCCACGACACTAATCACGAGGATCGCGGCGATGTTCCAGCCCTGCCCGATGATCACGCGCCAGTTCACCTGCGCGAGGTCGGAGAAAGCGAATGACTGCGCAAGCTCCTCCTGCGGCGGGTCCAACAGCCAGCCTTGCGCACTGAGCGTCGCAACCGACGTGTTGGTCAGCCACATCACACCGTAAAAGAGCGCGACAGCGCCCAGAAGCATGGCCGGCATAATCCAATATTGGTCGTAGCGGTTCAGAGCCGCCAATAAAAGGATGGCGAAGATGAGGGCCGGGAGCCAGCGGAGCAGCATTTCGGGCTGCAGGAGGGCGGAAAGCGTTGACACGCTCGGAGATATCCCCGTCATCACGGCAATGGCGCCGACGACCAGCAGCCAGCCCGTCCCGGCCAGGAAGCCGCCGATTACTGGATAGGGCAGGAAACGAATGAACTCTCCCCATTGAAAATGGCCTAGGATCAAATACAACAGGCCCGTCAAGACGGACGTTATGGCGATGACGGCGACAACCGTCAGGAATGTAGCCTCTGGTGAAGAACCGGGTGGCATGGTATTGGCAATGGAGGTTGCCACCAGCGCCAAGATAACGGCCGGCGCCTCCTGTGGCGCGGCAATCATCCCCGGCAGCGAACTGAACAATGCGACGACCGTGCCGACAATGACTGCGCTCAGGAGGACCAATAGTATACCGGTGGAGACATAATCGGCCAGAGGACCGGCAAAGATCAGTGAGGCCAATGAAATTTCAATGATGATGACAATAACGCCAATAATCAGGCCTGCCGTCAGGCTAGGTAGCAACTGGCGCGGCCGAAGCTCATCTGCAATCTTGGCGGCGAGACTCTTACTGTTCGATGGATTGGAAGCCGGTAGCGTCATAGATCAAATTTTGGTTGACTGGAACTGAGTGCAACGACGATCTTGAGGCGAAGATGGCTAGGTAGTGCGCTAGCGGCCGCTATACTTGTTGGGACGCTCGCCATCACTCCGCAGGTTCAAAAAAATTTTCCGCATTATACCATCACTCTTGTTACACGTGATCTGGACGCTGATCAATCGTTTGCCAATCCCGCCGCCCCGGATATGCTCATCCACCCAAATCACCTCGATAGTTAGCCAGTTCTACTTGCGCTCCTTGCCGTCATTGATCGTTTAGCGGCCGCCACTCCGTCTTCGCTGGCCGTGTTGTCCAGGCGCCTTCCGGCAGTGATTCGATATGGCGCCGATGTGCTGCAGATGCAACATGGGCCTGCCAATCCGCTTTGCTTTCCCAGATCGCAAAGAGCATGAATATCGTTGGATCGTCTGCGGATTGGTAGAAGTCGTAGCGAATCGTTCCGGGCTGTTTTCTACTCTCGCGCTCGAGAATTGCCAGGGACGTCTGGAGCGCGTCTACATGCTCGGGCGCTGCGATTCCTTGGAATGATGCCGCAAATGTCATTTTGGCGGCTCCTTTTCTTTGGGATGGTTGCGGTCCCTCTCCGCCCGGCGGAGAGGGACGCGAAGCCTCCACTGAGGAGGCGAAGCAGGGTGAGGCTCGCGCCAATCGCTTTGCCAATATCCATCCGGGTACTCACGCTTGCCAATACGATCTCTGCTGAAAACGCAGGCCAGCCAGGATTTGCGCAACGCGTTGCTTGCTAAGCGACCCGATGTGGGCGCCCAACTGCGCTTTATCAACCGTGGAGACCTTCGAAACGACCACTGCGCTTTGCGCCGGCAAGTTGGCTTCGCCGGCCTCAAGCAGCAGGTTGCCCGGCTCGTTTGCCTGCTGCAGGTTTGACGTCAACGCACAGACGACCACTGTAGGAATGCGGCTGCGGTTGAAGAGATCGTCCTGGACCACCACATAGGGATGGCGATGATGGCCTAGTTCAGAGTCTGCGGATGCTCCGGGGTCGATCCAGTAGATATCGCCTTGACGGATTGGTTTGGATTGCTCCGGTCTGGCCCCGTCGATTGTACGGTCTGTCGTCGCTAGCGACGCCGCAAAACCGTTTGGGAATTGAGCTACCCATTCTTGACGGAGGATGCCAAAACCTAGTCCGTCATAGTAGGCGCCGTCAACAATGCGCGCCTGGCGGAAACGCGCCTCTTCTCGATAGCCCAGCTTCTGCGCCAGCTTGATCATGCCGCGATTGCCCGACCACGTGCGCAGGTCGAGGCGGACCCACTCGGGACAGTTCGCAAGCAGGTAGTCGGACCACAGGCCGAGCGCTTCATAGCCAATCCCCGTTCGCCACGACGCTGCGTCAAAAATGACGATGCCGACAGCGGCCCAGTGGGTCTCCTCGCTGATCCAATAACGCGAAACCAATCCGAGGAATTCGTACGTATGCCTACTGGCGATCGCCAGGCGTGTCCGCGGATTCGGCCGATCTCCAGCCTCGATCCTGGCCTGAAGCGCGGTGATGTTTTTTTCTACTTGGGGTGGCGTGGCGTGCGCGTAATAGGGGCCGTCAAGCGCTTGCCAGGCGTGGCCCGGCTGCTGCCAGTCACGGTAGGCGCTGAGGTCGTTCAGGCACAGGTCGCGCAGGCGGATCTTGCTGCCTTCGAGTCTGAGAATAACGGAACTCCGTTTACTTGTTTGGGCGGCGGCTTGATGTGCGAGGATTCATTCTAGTCAATCACAATGATGACCGCAAGCAAGGCTGGCATGCATGGGCCGCGGTGGCGCGGATGTAGCGGATGAAAGCGGATTCTTTCTAAACTGATCCGTTCAAATCCGCCTCATCCGCGTCATCCGCGACCCATCATTCTGCGCCTACCCTCATCGCGTCACGATGGGGAGGAAGATGGTTGCGTTGGTCTCAACCCTGGCCCGTGGGCCCCAGTAGCCGCCGGCCAGCCCAAAGCGTTCGCTACTATGGTGCGTCGTGGCGTCATGCTGGCCGATCGTGCTGCCGACGGTGAAGCGGCCCCCATCACTCTGGATCGCACCGCCGCCGTCGATCGTCTGATTGACGAGGGCGTACATCATTGCTTCCTCGGCAACCGGCTCGGCTGCCGCAGGCGCAACGGCGACCAACAAGAGCAGTAGCGCGAGCAAGAGGGGGAACAATCGATTACGATTCATGGTAGTCTCCCGTGCTTTCCGGCTATTGATTCACAAAGGTGAGCTTCACTTCGCCAAACTCCAGCGGCACATTGCTGACGATGACCCGGAACATGATCCAGACCGAGCCATTCACCGTCGCCGGGTTGTCGAGCGTGAGGTTGATGCACTCATTCTCATTGGTCTGATAGGAACCATACTGCTGATCCAACAACGTGGTCTGGTTGAACTTGTCGACCTGGCGAATCTGCACCACGTCGATGCCGGCCAGCGGACCGATGCCGTTGTCTGCGGCCCCGCTATAGCAGAAGTGCAGCGCGGCCAGCTTCTGCTCAAAGCCCAGCACCTGGTTGGGCACATCGACGGGCAGGTAGACGAAGCCTACCTCAGTGCCGGCGCCGTAGGTGACTTCCATCATACCGGTGCCCCGGGCGGCAAAGTCCATGGTGTCCGAGGTTCCGCCCTGGAACATGTTGAACGTGCCAACCTGCACGACGGTCGGGCCGACGTTGGCCAGCGTGGTGGCGACATCGGCTTCAGCCGCGCGGCCTGCCTGGCGGGCGTGGAACGCATAGGGGGCCGGTTGGATCTCGGTCGGCTCGCCGATGGTGACGAAGTCTGCTTCGCCGTCGGCGCGAGTTGCCACGCGCAGGAAGCGGCGCTGACCATTCCACATGCCGTCCCCAGTGATGGCGACCGTCGTAGCGAAGAGCCCGTCCGTCACCGTGACGTTGTCGGCCACATACTCGGCGCCAACGACCCCGCCGTCGGCCAGCAGCTCAAAGCGAAAATCGTAGAGTCCGTTGGCCGGGGCGCCGTTGTCGGTCAAGGTGCCCTGGTAGGTGAAGCCCGATTCGTAGGCGGTGAGGGCATCAGCGTTTAGCGTGAGGGGTGCCGCCTCCGCCCCGGTTGCTGCCGCGAGGCCTGCGGCGACCAGTGCGCTAACGAGCGCGGCCAGCAGCAAGCGTAATAGCGTATTCGGTGTTGCTTTGGTCATGATCTGTTTCTCCTTTAGTTGTCCAGCGATCTGTAGATGAAGCATGTCATCGAACATGGTAGGTCCTCCCGATCTGAAAATGGTGCGTCCGGTGGGGGCGCAGTCATTGTGACACTGAATCCGGCGTGCCGATGCCTCACGGATGGCGGTCAATGCATCAGATTGAGTGTGGGAGCGGCGGCATACCGAAGGTCGAAGTCGAGGTCACAGTGGCGGGCGGCGCCAAAGGCTATAGAACAACGGATGGGAAGGTGAACGGATAAAGCAGTCGTCGAGTCGACAGCGTGCGTGGCGATCGACAGCGAAGCAGTATCCGTTCCCTTCCGCATCCGTTGTCGTACGGAGAAACCTCACTTCATGGGGCGCAGGTTGCTAGCAAGGGCATTCATGCCCGGCGGGCCTGCGCGCGAATGTCATGATTGTCTCGTTACGCCGTCTCTGTTGACTTGTGGGGAAAGGTGAATCCAGGATCGGGGGCGGAGGACGGAATCCTGGCATCCGGACTGCGGGTCCATTTGCGCCAGGCTGTCCTAGCGCCAAACAGCCTCAGCAACCCGCAGAAAATTCTCGCCTAAGATGCCGCGTACGACTTCTTCGCTGTGGCCGCGACGTAGCAAAACTGCAGCAATGCCGGGCGTTTGCTCGGGCTCCACAAAGGCCAGATAGTCTTGGGTCTTGTCAGGCGGGAAACGGTCCGGATGGGCGTTGATGTAGTCGATTAGCTCCTGCTTGTCGATGACGTAGTCCAGACCCAGACCGACGTGGCGAGGCCCTACCAACTCCAGTACATACTCAATATGCTGCACCACAGTCTCACTGCGCGTGTCGCCGAGGAAGTCGCCGATGCCGTTGATGCCGATCACGCCGCCGGTCGCCGCACAGGCCCGGATCTGCTCGTCACTGATGTTGCGTGCGTGTTGCCGCACGCCGTTGGGGTTCGAGTGCGAGAAGATCACCGGCGCGGTCGAGTACGCGCACGCATCCAGCGTAGCCTGGTGGCCCATGTGGGAGAGATCGACGAGCATGCCGACGCGGTTCATTTCAGCAATCACGTCCTCACCGTAGGCCGTCAGGCCAATCGCGCCTTCCATGCAGCCGCCGGATGCCTGATTATCCTTGTTGTAGGCCAGCAGCATCTGGCGCACGCCGAGATCATAGTAGAGGGAAATCAGGTTCACGTTGCCCAGTAGCGGGTCCGAGCCTTCCAGGTCAAAGGCGACGGCCAGTTTGCCGGCCGCTTTGGCGGTACGGAGGTCATGGACGGTGCGAGCCAATATATACTCATCAGGACAGGACTGGATGTAGTGCCGAAAGCCGGCCAGGACCTGCACGATCTTGTCGAACGCATCCATGTCCATCCCGATATTGATTGAGACAAAACTCACACCGCTGGCCCGATACCTCTGCAACTCGTCCAATTCAGCCTTGGGGTTGAGCGGAAAACAGACGTGCGCGTCCCAAACCAGCGCGTCGTCGTAGAGTTGTTGCGTTTGAGGAGATGTCATGCCTTCATGTCCAGTGTTGTAGGCTCATGGCGCGTAGGGAGATCTCGCGCTAGAAGGATTGTGGATGCTGGTGCCTCAACCGGTGTGTCTAGACGCGATTCTCTTTCCGGATGACCAGTTTGAGGCCAGACCAGGTTGCGTCCACGGCACATACCTTCACGTCAACAAGACCCAGCGCTAGGGCCACGGCGCGGATCGTATCCTCCGTGACTTGAGACGGTACGCCAGAGGATTTTTTTGGCCATGAGACCCAGATCATGCCGTCCTGCTTGATTTGCTGCTGCGCCTTGGGCAGGCTGCGAGCTAGCTCGCCTTCCGCTGCCGTGAACAGATGCCACAGATCGATATTCGTACGCAGGGTGGCGGAAAGCTGAACGCCCTCCGGCAGCGGCGCAATGAGGTCCCGATAGTTTGGCGGCGCGTGCTTGGTCTTGATACGGAAACCGGGCTTGATGCCCAGTTTCTTGACGAGCGGGGTACCAGAGTAACCGGCCATTTACAATTGCCTCGGAGTTTGGCCGCAGGCTCAGAGCGACTGCGTGAAGAGGTTATTGCACATACAGATTGAAGCGCCCCTGCTTACCCGCTAACTCGATCACCCGCATCTCGCGCAGGCAATAGACCATCTTTTGCGCCAGCTGTGGCCTGATTCCTGCCGCTTGCGCCAAATCCTGCGTCGTGAATGACGGGCCCAACCCTATGGGGAGCAGCGCATGCCAATCCGCCGGCTCTGCAAACACTCTTTGCTCCACGACTTCGAGCAAGCGACGCTCTTCTGTGCCCCAGCCTCTGCGACGCCAGTTCTGTTTCTCGTCATAGCGCCGCAACTCTTCTTCCCGGATCAGCAAAACTTCGAGCGCAAGATTCTCGTGCACCAGCAGCCGCGGGATCCGCACCATCTCCCAGAACAGATCCTCCACCCGTCCCTGTTTGGGTGACTTGCGCCGCGTCACGTCTCCCGTGTCGTCCGGCGCCCGCTTTACGATCCACTTCTCGACCGCGATGGGATAGAGCAGGCGGACCCGATGGGTGCGCACCAGCTTGCTTAGCTTTGCCTTGATCGCGGCAAAATTACCGGTCTGAATCTCGATCAGGAGGTCGTCGCGCACAAGATCGATGACATATCCATCGACTGCCACTTCAACTTGATCGCCGGGTCGCGCATACCATGCCTTCAAGGCAGCGTGAAGCGGTTTCTCGTTGAGCAATCCAATCCGTGTCATCACATCCTCAATAGGCAACGGCGTATTTCTCGTACGTCCTGCTATTGTAGCCAGTCTGGCAGGTCGTGGCAAGGGATGCCCGAAATGCATGTCGCACCCCTAATATGCGTCGGGAAAACTTCCCGATGCATATAGGAGCAGGCCCCCATGACAGCGGGAAACCACGCATGCTATCTTGTCAGCGCATGACAATTTGACAAACGACTTACGAACAGGAGAGCAAGATGAACTCGTACGAAACACTACAGCAAAAAGCGTTGGGTGTAGCCTTTATCCTGGCGCCATTGCTGTTGGCGCTTGGCTCAGCCGCCTATCTGATGGGCATCGGCCTGACTCCATTCGGCACTGACAGTTGGGTCGACGGCCTTTTTTCGGCCTACGGCTTCTTACTGATGATCCCCGTCTCGTTTGAACTGGCCCGGATTTTGGGGCAACGCTCCCCGGTCTTCGGGTTGATCTGTGCAATTCTGGGGCTGGGCTGGGGGATGTCTGTCGTGGCGGCAGTCTTTAAGATTGTCCAGATGGGCATTATCAACGCGGGCCTGAACGAATCGATCTGGACCGTAGTGGAGTCTATGCCAGGCGCTCTATTGGTCATGCTTCCGTCATTGTTGGGCATGCTTGGCCTTCTTCTGTTGGGTGTCGGCCTCTTCTGGAAGGGCGGCATCCCACGATGGGCGGCAGGACTGCTGATTGTCGGTACGGTCCTTCTTGCCGTTGGCGTGGGCGGTGGTGCGGATATTGCCTCGTGGCAGACAAAGGTCTTCACACCGCTGGCGACCGTCGCCTATCTGGTCGCATTGGCCCCCATCGGCGCACGCTATCTGGGTGGTGGTCATCCAGCGAATGAGGTGGAGATGCCCCAGGCGGAGATGAACGCTGCCTAAAATCTGCTCCATCGTCTATACTGGGGGGCTGGAGCGGCACCCAAGCGGGCGAGTTCATGGGGCTGCCGCCGAGCGGCAAGCGCTTCACCATTAATGTCTTCGACATCCTCCGCGTTGCGGATGGCAAGTTTGTGGAACATTGGGGCCAAATGGACAACATCGGGATGATGCAGCAGCTTGGCGCCATGCCCGGCGACGGCTAGACCAAAAGCATCCTGCCAACGAGGGTTGCCACAGCGACCCTCGTTGGAACGGCAAAGCCAAGGCGCAGACATGCAACGACGCGATTCTGACTTCGATTAGGAATCCTACTGGAGCGCGAGTGCTGGTGGACACTTCTTCAATCACGTTTCCCGCAACGCAATCAAACACGACGATCCGTTGGGTCGCGCCGGTTGGCTGGTTGCTGATCGTGCTGGCCAATCTGCTCTTTTTTGGTTTCGATCTGGCGTCAGATTACGCTGATATGTTGGCGCCCTGTGAAGGGATGCTGGGAATTGACGGGCCGTGTAACTTCCTGGCAATTTCGGCGGCAGAGGAAGCCGTCCTGGCATCGTGGGGGCTGACGCTGCATTTCTACGCGACGGCCATGAGCGTCGCGGCGGTGATTCTTCTCTTGGTCTATGGTGCTTTGGGTGCGCTGATCTTGTGGCGCCAGGGCGCCAGTTGGCTCGGGCTGACAGTCTCCCTGGCACTGATCGCTCTGCCGGTCGCGACGATCTCCGGCTCGTAACGATTGGTCAGGGACCAACCCCGTCCTGTTCTTCCTGGCTATGGCCGTCGCGATTTCGGGGACCGCCATCGTGGTCATTTTCCTCTACCTGATGCCCAACGGTCGTTTTTCGCCAACATGGGCCTACATCCCCATGATCTGTACTCTTCTGCTTGTGAGTATGATGGTTCTGAACGAAAATGGTCTCCTGCCCGTTTCTGAGCAAGGGCTGGCCTGGCTGGAACCTACGGTCGTCGGCCTCGTCCTCTTTGGCGGCAGTTTGCAGGTCTACCGCTATGCTCGAGATTCCAGCTCCATCGAACGCCAGCAAACCAAGTGGATCATTTTTGGCGTATTGTCTTATATCGTTGCGGTCATGGTGTGGATTCTGATCTTCGGCAGCGTGGTGGCGATTCCGGCCGGGCAGCCACGGCTCCTGGCCAATCTGGGTGGCTGGTACTTCATCAATGCATTCTGTCTTCTCATCTTGCCGGTGGCGATCACGATTGCGATTCAGCGCTACAAGTTGTGGAATATCGATGTCGTCATCAACCGTGCCCTGGTCTATGGTGGGCTGACGCTTGCCATCGTGTCTGATCTATGCCGTGACCGTAGCCGGGTTGAGCCTCTTCTTTCAATCCGGAGCGGCAATTTGATCATTTCGCTGCTTGCCACCGGCTTGATTGCCGTGGTCTTTCAACCCGGTCCGTGAACGGTTCCAGCAGGGCGTCAACCGCCTGATGTACGGCCAGCGCGACGACCCCTACGCCGTGCTCTCCCAGCTGGGCCAACAGCTGCAGAACGACGGCTGTGCCAGCCGAAACGCTGACCTCGATTGTGGCCACGATTGCCGCCACGCTCAAGCTGCCCTACGTCGCCATCGACCTGGTGGAGCAGGACGCGCAGGTTGGAGAGGCCGCCGTGGGCGAGCCACAGGGCGAGACCGTTGAGTTGCCGTTGCGCTACCAACAAGAGACCGTTGGCCATCTGATCGTCTCTCCCCGCGCGCCGGATGAGAAATTCACGCCCAAAGAGGAGCAACTGCTGGCTGATATCGCGGCCCAAACCGGCCCGGCGGCCTCGGCCATGCGGCTGACCCTGGCGCTGCAGCGCTCCCGCGAGCAATTGGTGCTCGCCCGCGAGGAGGAACGCCGCCGCATCCGTAGCGACCTGCACGACGGTCTCGGGCCCACGCTGGCCAGCCAAACGCTACAGCTGGACTCGGTGTTGGATTCGCTGGCGGAGAACGACAGCCAGGCCGCCGCACAGCAGGTCAGACAGCTGAAGGGCCAAACCCAACAGGTGGTGGCTGATATCCGGCGGCTGGTCTATGAGTTGCGTCCCCCGGCGTTGGACGAATTGGGTTTGCTGGAAGCGCTGCGCGCCCACGTGGCCCAAATGAGCGGCGCCAACGATCAGTTGCGCATTGGCATTGAAGCTGTGCCGGATCCGCTGCCCCCGCTGCCCGCAGCGATTGAGGTAGCCGCCTATCGGATCGCGCTGGAGGCGGTGACCAACGTCGTCCGTCATGCCCAGGCCAACGATTGCCGCATTCGCTTCGTCATTGCGGAGGAGAAGCAGTCGTCCCGTCTTGTGCTTACCGTTGCGGACGACGGTATCGGCTTGCCCGCCAATCCTCAGTCCGGGGTCGGTCTGATCTCGATCCGGGAGCGGGCCGAAGAGTTGGGCGGCACGTGTCAGGTGAGTTCGAATCCAAGCGAGGGCACGCGGATCACGGCCGTGCTCCCATTTGCAGCCAGGGGGGCGCAATGACCGCAATTCGTGTTCTGATCGTAGACGACCATACCTTGTTTCGCGATGGCTTGCGCGCGATTCTGACGAGCGTGGCCGATATGGACGTGGTGGGCGAGGCCGGTACCGGCCGTGAAGCCGTGACCCAGGCGGAGAGCCTGACGCCGGACATCGTGTTGATGGACATCAACATGCCCGAGTTGAACGGCATTGAAGCGACCCAACAGGTGCTGGGCCGCCAGCCCGATACGGGCATCATCATGCTGACCATGCTGGAGGACAACGACTCGCTCTTTGCGGCCATGTGCGCCGGCGCACGGGGGTATATCTTGAAAGGGGCCGACAAAGCGGAGGTGCTCAAGACCATTCGGGCTGTCGCAGACGGCGAAGCGCTCTTTGGCCCGGCGATTGCCGGCCGGTTGACCGCGCTATTCCAAAACTCCAGCGCGACGGCACGTCTCGGGGATGCCCTCGCTCCTTTCCCTGAACTCGACAGAGCGTGAACGCGAGGTGCTGGAGAGAATTGCGGCCGGTGAGAATAATCAAGAGATTGCCGGCCACCTCCACGTGAGCGCAAAGACAGTGAGCAACCATATTTCCAATATCTTTGGCAAGTTGCAGGTCGCCGACCGTGCCCAGGCCATTGTGAAAGCCCGGCAGGCGGGGATGGGTGAGTAGGACCAGCGTTTGCCGAGTGCGCTAGCCCTAACTGGTTCCCGATGCCCGCTTGTGTTGCGCAGCAAGCGCCGCTGCTTCGGCGATCCGCCTGGCGCGGGTTTCAGGCTTTTTGGCCAGCTTGATCCAGCGCAGAATATCGCGTTTGGCTGAGTCGGGGAACGCCCCGTAGTATTGCTGAAGCGTCCCTGCGAATTATCGACTAGGACCGGGACCTGCTGCCATGGTCAGCCCCCTAGCCCTTAATGCTCCAGTTGTCCCAGCGCACAGCCTCTGGGCCCCGTTGTTGTGTATCGACCGTCAGTCTCGAAGCCTATTCACGCGTGATCAGCGGCAAGAAGAGCTCCATCGCATCCGCATCCACGTCATCCTGCGCCCGGATGCCATAGGCTTCGCCCAAGCTGAATGGCCCATGCTCATTCATGCCGCCGTCGATCTCGAGTTCCTGCAAATAGAAGACGGTGGCATCGGTGGTGGCCGTAAAGCTGTAGTCGGTCGGTTCAAGCGAGTCGATCACCGGCGACGGAATCAGCGCGGCATTGAGTTGCGTGCGTCCGGTTGCGCTTTGGCCGATCAGGTTGAAGCCTGCGGTGCCGCTCTCGGTGACCGTCTGCCAGCGGATCTCTACTTCATCGCCGCTCCGTTCGGCCAGGAACCAACCGAGGGTGACGGCGACCGTGGCGTCGAATTCAAAGGCGCCGATGTCGCAGCTGCCTGCGGGCCGGATGAAGCTGCGCTGATCGAGCCCATTGACCGGCGGATTGGCACATGTGGCGGCGTCACCCGTGTCGATGGCCGGATTGGCGGCGGCTACACCTTGCCCGCGGGCCGCCTGGACCACCGTTGCGATCAGGGCAATGGTCTGCGTGGGGCCGCCGTTGTTGCCCAGCGTACCAAGCTGGCTGGCCGGATCAAGGGTCGCAGCGAAATTCCAGCAGCTGGATCCACTATTCGTGAGATTACTGATCAGGTTAGTTGGGGTCGGGTGAACACAGGCTCCGGTAGCCGTCGAGGTACTGTCCACGATGATGGTATTGGCGACGGTGGTGATGGAAGAACCAGAATTAGCGGAACCAAAGATCGCATCACCGAGACCAGCCGAATTATCGACGAAGGTGCTGTTGAGGATGCTGTTGATACCCGCGCCATTAATAATGGCGCCGCCGCTTGTTGGATCATTACCGGTGGCGATCGCACGATTGCCGGAGAACGTGCTGTTGGCGATTATACCAAAACTGCTGCCGCTGCTGATGGCGCCACCGCCGCTTCTGGATGTGTTAGCAATGTTGTCGGAGAAGGTGCTGTTGGTGATGCTAGAGAAACGGCCGCCAAAATGATAGATGGCGCCGCCGCCGCCGCTGGTGGTGGCCACGTTTTCAGAAAATGTGCTGTTGTTGATGCTGGAAACGGTGCCGCCTAGATTGCAGATAGCGCCGCCACCGTAGATGCCCCCAGACGCTACATTTCGGGAGAAGGTACTATTGGTGACTGCCAGCGTGCCTTCGTTAAAGATACCGCCGCCATCCCCGGCGGACCCATTGGCGATCGTCAGGGTGTCAATCGTCAGGCTTGCGCCGTTGGTCACCTGGAAGACGCGATAGGTCGAGTCGCCACTCACGATGAGGCTCTGCCCGGCGCCGTCGATGGTGATCACGGAGGTAACTGGCGGCAAGGCTGACCCCAAGGTGATCGTGCCACCGGTGCTGAAGGTGATTGTGTCGGCGCCGCTGCCCGCAGTACAGTCCCCGCCTGTGCTATCTGAATCATTGTTGGCGTTGGTGATTGCTTCGCGCAAGCTACATGAACCGTTGCCTGCAGTGCTGTCGTCTGTGGTCGTATTGACGAGAATCCCGGCCGCATAGGCCGGGGCCAGCGGCGCCGCGCTCCAGAGCACAGCGGTAAAAATGACGGCGAAGAAGGTGGTCAAAGAGACCTTGGTTGGATTCATGGGGTTTTCCTTTGCGAGTTGTTGGAAGGCTGCCATGCATTGATCGATCGCCTGCTGAGGATAAAAAATGCAAAAATCGACGCGAACGTACTTCGTACTATTCACATCATGGCAATGATTGGCGGGGACAATCCGACCGGGAGGGTGGAAAATCTTGCCCCCTGGCGCTCGCCGCGATGAGGAATTTGCAGAAAGTTAGCATAGGTGCCGGATTTGAGCAATCTGGTATATGGATGGTATGGGGATTCGTTATAAGGATAGAATGGGCCGCTGATTGACGCTGATCCGGCTGATAGCGGCGGATCGATCTTGATTGCTTCTTGCTGCCTCGCGCACGCCGTTAGTTGCTGCGCCCATGCCGTCAACCGTCCGGCGTGCGGTCGAAGTAGGCTTGCGTGTCGCCATGCCAGACGCGATAGGCTTCGGCAATGCGTCCCCGGTGGCCGGGATCCATCTGCTCCATGGGCACGTCACGTTCGGCAAACCAGCGCACGTCGAGCACTTCGTGGCGATGGCTGCCGTGGCCCAGCGCGGTCGTATCCAGCGGCCGGCAGAGAAAGAGCAGCTGATAGAGCTGGAACGCGCTCTCGCCACCCAATAACCTGGAGTCGTGCACACCGATCAGCGCGGTTGCCCGGCAGCGTACGCCCGTTTCCTCGAACGCTTCCCGCTCCACGCCGGCCGCCGGCGTTTCGCCCACCTCCAGCGCACCGCCCGGCATGGCCCATAGCTGATTGTCGGCGCGCTGGATCAACAGGATCCGTCCGTCATCGTTGATGATTGCCGCGTCACCCACGCTGAAGGGGGTGGGGCGGGAGAGCACGCCCCCCCGCAAGGGCTCGAAGGACTCAAGCGGCCTGTCGGTCGCCAGCGCGAAGAGTTCCAGCGCAATATCTTGAATCGCGCCGAAGCGCTCGCGGTCATACGGGTCTTTCGTATAGTGCAAGCCGAATGCGGCCGCATCGCGCAGCCGATCCGCCATGCCGGACAATCTAACAGCAAGTGTCACGGGTTACCTCGTCGGTAGAATAATCGGCCAATCATGACATTGTTTCGCATCCGCATAGCCGATGGCCGCTGGACGTGTCACATAGGTTACCCGTGAAGCGCACGGGCAAGCAGACGCGTATACTCGGCCGTGAAGCGTTGCGCCGCCTCAGACTCCGCTGCGAAGCCGTCAAACCCATGAAAACCGTCGGCATAGACGTGCAGCTCAGTCGGAACGCCAGCCCGCATCAGGCGCTGCGCGTACGCGATATCCTCATCGCGGAATAAATCCGGCGTGCCGACCCCAATGTAGGTCGGCGGCAGACCGCGTACATCTTCCGCCCGGAATGGCGCCGCATAGATTGAAACGCCCTCTCCGCCCGGCTCTTCACCAAGATAAGCGCGCCATCCGATCAGATTGTTGGCCCGCGTCCAGAGCGGTGCGTCGGCCACATCCGGCCCGGCCTGTTCAACATTGGTGTCGTCGATCATCGGGTAGATCAGTAGCTGGTAACAGACGTCTACCTCTTCGCGGTCGCGCGCCAGCAGGGCAAGGCCCGCCGCCAAACCGCCGCCAGCGCTCGCACCGCCGATTGCAATCCGTGTTGGATCAATGCCAAGCTGATCAGCGTTGCTTGCCAGCCATTTCAGCGCCGCATAACAATCTTCCAGCGGCGCTGGGAACGGGTGTTCCGGCGCGAGACGATACTCTACCGAGGCGACGACACAGTTCAACGCAAGCGCTAATCCTTTTGCCTTGAGGTCATCGCTTTCGACATTGCCGACGACATATCCGCCACCATGAATCCACAGCAGGGCCGGCAACGTCTCCGGTCGTGTTTCGGACTGATAGATTCGTACCATCACGTCCGGCGCGCCATCCGGACCGGGGACATCGTAATCCGTGCTTGTGATCCCGGGTATGTCCGGAACTTGAGCCGCCATGGCTGCGGTGAGTTCGTCTAGAAAGAGGCGTCTGGCGGGAATGTCGTCGAGGGTGAGCCCCCCGGGTACCGCGTCTTCAAATGCTGCCAGGCCTGCCGCCAATTGCGGGTCGGTAATGGGATGCATGCGCTTTTTTCTCCTCTGTAAAAACTGATGACGTGGACATATATGAGACAGTAATGGCGTAGGTGCCGAACGATGTCTACCCCGTCATGACTGCCCAAACCAGGCGCGCCAGCTTGCCGTAGCCCGGATCTGCCTGGAACGCAGCGAAACTGCGGCCAAACTGGTCGTACTTGGAAAAGCCGGGTGCGTTGACGTCCGGTGACTGCAGGAAGGGGCCGCGCAGCACCGATTTAATCGGGTGCTCGAACATGAGCGGATTGTTGACAAAGCCGATGCCGGACTGAACATCGTAGAGTCTCTTGACCGAGTGCGCCGCCCCACGGCGCGCTCGCCAAGGCATAGCCCAGGCCGGAAAAGAGATTGACGGAGACCGTACCGTAACTCAGGTCGGCGATTGCCGCCTCGAGCGCCGCGGCGATGGCCGGCTCTTTGGCAGAATCAGGATGAACCACGATCATGGCCACCAGCGTTCCCCACACGGATTCATTCACAAAGCGCACGGCCTCAGCAATAAAGCCGGCCGTATCGGCCACATCCAGCGCTGTCTCCGACATCAGGCTGCAGAACGGTTCGGTCTGGAAGACGATGTCGTCTCGATTGGCTGCATCGACGTCTGTTATGTAGGTCCAGGGCAAGGCGTCGGGATCCGCGTTGTCGCTTTGCCAGGCGTCTGGATAGGCCTCGATAAAGCGGGCGTGGAGGGGCATGGCGCCTGGATAGTAGGCCGGGCGTGGTTCGATCTGGGTCAATCCGGTGCGAATGGCCTCATTCAAGGCGTCCCGGTGCGCCCACTGACGCTGCTGGACCAAGAGGCGCGGCGTCAAGCAATTGAAGCCGGCGTTGGAGATCAGCCACGATGCCAGTTTGCTGCCCTGGCGCTCGATCTCCTTCTCGGTCCAGGGGCCGGGCACAACGATGACGGGTGAGATATTGCCCAATTCGGCGGTGACCGGCTTATCCAGAACGGGCGTCTGCGCCGCGCGGTTGCGTTCGCCTTCCTCGCCCGGTCCAAAGACGATTGCGTTGAAGGTCCGCTCCGAACCGGTTACGTGGATATCATCGACAAGCGGATGGTTGCAGAGGTATTGCCCTTCTTGCGCGCCGCCATAGACGATTTGCAGGAAGCCGCGCTCGATCAGCGCCCGAAAGCCGCGCGCGATGAGCGGCCCGAGATACTCATTGACTTCATTCGGTTTCAGGATGACGACGGAGCGCTCCACGAAGAGCTTGTGGAGGCAATCGCCGGGCACAAGGGCCGACACGTTGCCCGCGCCCAGCACCAGCGAGACGCGTCCTTCGTCTGCGTCTGTCTTGTATGCGCGTGCCTGCGCCTCACGTGTCTCTTCCACGCTGTCACCGGCGCGCATCCACACTTCTCCCGAGATACCCTGCAGCGAGTACTTGTCCAAAGAAGAGGCGGGAAAGACCGGCGCCACAACGTGGCCGCGGTCGTTAACATAGAACGGTGCGGGCAACTGCGGGCGCTCGCCTTGGGCGATGTCGTTTAGGCTTTGCCGGAGGAGGCGCAGCGTCCGTGCGATCACGCCGACAAAGAGCCACTCTTCTCCCACGCCCTCCTTCTTGTCGCCCATGCCCTTGGCGGTTGCTGACCCCTGCGCCCACTCCTCGCTGACCGTAGAAAAGTCTTGCCGGACTTCATCGAGCAGGGAGACCAACTCCGCCGCACTCAGAGAGGCCCATCGTGCCTTCGTCTGGTCGAGCCGTGCCAGTGCACTATCAATTTCGTGGTGCGATGACGGCTTCATGGACAGATCCGGCGTGTCGCTCTGTGCATGGGGAGCGTGCGTGGACATGGGGTCTCCTTGGACGCGATGCGAAAGATTACGGGTAGTCTCTGACGGCGCTTGACGGAAAATCCGCTTTGCTTTTCGGGCCGTAGTCCGTTTTAGTATAGCGATCTTGGCGTGCTGGTCAACTGGCCGTTTCTAGACAAGGTTGGGTGCCGCGTGGGGTTGCTCAAACTCTAGTATCTCTTCTTTGCCTGTTCTGGTAAGATAGGCGGTGTCAAAGCGGGTGCATGATACGCACACATCCGACCGCCAAGACTGCTCGACAATTACTCGCAATTTGCTACAACCGCGATGCTGAAAATGTGTCCAAGGGCCGCCGGTATCGCCCCACGACAGAACCATGCTGATGCAGCTTGTCGTACCGCCAGGCCTTGGGTCGGCATTCGAGAGCCCTTCATGCTACCGTACACCTCCTTTATCGGACGCACAGGCGAGTCAGCCGAGATTCAGCGGATGTTGACGCAGCCCGATTGCCGCCTGTTGACGATCGTCGGACCGGGCGGGATCGGCAAGACGCGCCTGGCCCTGCACGTGGGCGATACACTCGCCGAGCACTTCGCGCGCGGCAGCACTGTCGTCTATCTGCAGCCCCTGCGCGCGAAGGAATATGTCATGCCTGCGATCGCAGACGCGCTTGGCTTCGCGCTCACTGGCCAGGAAGAACCGCTCGTGCAGCTCGGCCGCTATCTGCGCGACAAAGAACTGCTCCTCGTGCTGGACAACTTTGAGCACCTGCTCGACGCCGCTGACGATCTGGGCGAACTGCTGGGCCTGGCGCCTGGCGTAACCTATCTGGTCACATCACGAGAAGCGCTGAACCTCCAGGAGGAGTGGCTTTATCCCATCGCCGGCCTGCAATTTCCTGGCGAAACGGCGGCACAGGCTGCCGAGATGCACTTCGATGCCGTGGAACTCTTTTCGGCACGCGCTGCCCGTGTACGGCCTGATTTTTCGTTGGACCAAGAGTTGGGCGCCGTGGTGCGTATCTGCCGCCTGGTCTCTGGCCTACCCCTCGCATTGGAACTTGCCGCGGCGTGGCGGAAATCGCTGG
The DNA here is from genome assembly GCA_963749845.1 of uncultured Chloroflexia bacterium. Lineage (GTDB taxonomy): Bacteria > Chloroflexota > Anaerolineae > Caldilineales > Caldilineaceae > JAGRCP01. Next base: position 2,151,107 of record CAVVOJ010000001.1, read on the forward strand.
ACTGTGCGGCGATCGCCGATGAGATTCAGGCGGATCTGGATTTTCTAACGACCCGTTTGCGCGACATCCCCGAGCGCCATCGTAGTATGCACGCAGTCTTCGAGCAGACGTGGCGCCGGTTGACGCCCAGGGAGCAGGCGACCTTTACCCGGCTTTCTGTCTTCCGTGGCGGTTTTCGGCGCGAGGCCGCCGCGGCGGTGGCCGGCGCCGGGCTCTCTCTCCTCACCGCGCTGGTGGACAAGTCACTGCTGTGGGCCGACGTCGATGGACGCTATCAGATTCATGAGCTGTTGCGCCAATACGCGGCCGAACGCCTGACGGAGAATTCTGAAGATGGCCGGCAGGCCCAGGCCAGCCACGCCGACTACTACATAGAGTACCTCCATGAACGGCGCCAGGATGTCTTTGGCGGCCGCCAGAAAGAGGCGCTCTTCGAAATTAGGGACGAACTCGATAATATCCGTGCCGCTTGGCTCTGGGCGATCGATACTGCTGACGCAAATGCGTTCTATCGGGGCGGCGACCCGCTGGGACTCTACTATCAGTTTCTGGGCGGCTATCTGGAGGGGATGAACCTCTTCACCCAGGCCATCAATCGATTGAACGCTTTGCCCCAAGACGAGGCCAGCAGCCTGGCCTTGTTGCCGACCCTCATGTTTCAGTGCTGGTACAATTTGCGCTTTGGGCGTCTGGAAGCGGCAGAAGCGTGCATGGCGCAGAGTCAGGCCATCTATGATCGGTTGGGGATCGCGCCGCTGCCCGGCTACCTCACGCATCCGTCGGCGCCACTCGGTTTTGTGGCGCTGGTGCGGGGCGACTATGCTGCGGCCATCGCCCACGCGGAAGAAGTGCGCCGCTCGGGTGAAGCAGAGGATCACAATATTAACCGTCAGTTTGCCTATCACGTTCTCTCCGAAGCTCACATGCGACAGGGCGACTATGAGACGGCCAGCGCGCTTGCGCACCAGGCCTATGCCATGTCTCAGCGTTCCGGTGACCTCTGGTTTAGCGCCTATATCCTGAATAACATGGGGCAGGTCGCCTCTGCGCTGGGAGACGACCGCATGGCGGCCAGCCATTTTGAGAAGAGCTACGAGATTCGGCGTCTCTTCGCCGATCCCGAGGGCATGGCGCTGGCGCTCGGCTATCTTGGCGACATCATGTTGAAGGCCCAGGTGTACGACGAGGCAGAGGCGCGCTACCGCCGCAGCCTGGAAATCTATCAGGAGATTAACGATCAGGGGGGGCTGGCCACTGCCAACAGGGGGTTGGGGGCAGTCGCCTGCAAGCGGGGCCACTATGCGGAGGCACACGACTACTTTGCCGATGCCTTGCGGATCGGCGTGGAGATCAACTACCGCCCGCTGCTGCTCTCGTTGCTGGTCGACATGGGAGAATACCTGTGGCTGATCGGTGAACAGACGCGGGCATTCTCCCTGCTGACGTTCACGGTCCGGAATCCGGCCAGCGATCATGCTTCCAAAGCGCGCGCCGAGGAATTGCTTGCACATTACGGGCAGCAGCTTGACCGAGATCTTTTGGCTGAAGAGGTGGCTGGTCCGGCCCGCACCCTGGAGACGGTCACGGCAGCCTTACTCCACGATCTGGCCTTGCCGCCGGTCGTCCCAATCGTTGAGCAAGGTGATCCTGCAGCAAAAGGCTTTGTTGAGCCGCTCGTCGATCCGCTTGTTGACCCGTTGATCGAACCGCTCACACCGCGGGAGCGGGACGTGTTGACCCTGCTTTGTGGGGGTATGACCAACAAAGAGATCGCTGATAAACTGGTCCTGGCGGTGGGCACGGTAAAGTTCTACACCGGCCAGATCTACGGCAAACTAGGCGCACGCAACCGCGTTGAAGCTGTCGCGCGTGCGCGTGAACTGGGTCTCTACTAGGCGCGCTATCACGCGCTGCTGCCGTACGATGCAACCCATTTGGGCGTCGTTCGAGGATTGCAGGGGCGGCAGCGGGCGCGTCGCTGTACAACTACTGCCGCCCCTACTGTCATGCGGGCGTACGGGCCTTGAATTGAAGACGATTTCACGGACCGGACAGCTTATCCGGCCAACGCAATCAATCGACAGGCAGTGGCGGTCCTATCAACTCCATGCCATGGGCACGCCATAACGCCGGATCCTGCGGCGGCATCGCGTTCGCTTTCGTCACTTCGCGAAAGAAGGCCTCCATCTTGCCCGCCGGCATGAACGCGATGAGCATCCGGCCTGTGCTGTCGCCAACGTAGGCCCATACATGCGGCACTTCCCGTGGCGCAAGGACGGAGTCGCCCGGTTTGAGGTTGAAACGCTCCCCTCCTACCTCAATGATGAACTCGCCTTCAACGGCGTAAAACCATTCATCCTGGTCATGGTGTAGATGCCGCGCTGGGCCGCCTCTGGCCCAAAAACTGTTCTCGATGACGAGTTGATCGCGGCTATCTTGTGGTACGACCTTAAATGATATGGCACTGATGCCCAACCCCCGATGTTCGCCAAAGCGGTCGGTGCCCGCGCCGACCCAAAGTGCAGGCGCGCGTTTCTCATCCGTCTGTAAAGGCTCGTTCATCAGCATCCTTTCCGATTGCTCACTACCAGTGCTTCCCGTAATCAGAACCATTTGGCTCGACCGAGCCTATCCGCATCTTTATTAAAACCAATAATCTCCGACACAGCGACCATCGCGAGGAAGGTCTTCGAAGCTGTCCAGTCCGTCGAAGTGGTCGATGGGCAGGTGGGCCACGGGCTCGGGCTCGGTCAGGCGCAGGTTCACCGCGATGCGACGTCGCCCCTCGGCGTTGGGCTCCAGCGCGCGCCAGTAGGCCACGCAGCCACAGGTCGGGGCAGAAGTGAAAGCCGATCCAATCGCCCCGGACATAGACTTGGGTCGGGCCCGAGACATGGATGCCTTCGCCCTCGTAATCATAGGCCCAGAGCACGCCATAGCGGCGACAGACCGTGCAGTTGCACGCCGTGGCCGACTCCGGCATGCGGTCGAACCGCCATTCAACCGCGCCGCAGTGACAGGAACCTTGGATCATCTCAGCCTCCGTTTCGATTGCATTATATGCGTCGTACACCGCCAAACAGCGCCAGCTCGAGCCATTTCCAGTAGCAGTCAACGTCATCAAAACCGATGGTATGCAACCAATCCAGTTGGGTGGTGACGTCACATAGAATACTGCTGGGGCCTTCATCATCGACTGCATTCAGAGCGATGATTGTGGTCGAGGACCAAACCGCGTGATCGGAGGGGCGCGGATCAGGAAACCTGCATGCTCATTCGATCAGGAATGAGGTGGGGCTATCGGTCTTGGGGACGCTGTTGGCGTTTGGCCTGATAATCATGGAGGTCGGCCAGCACTTCATCAAGGGTTTGATTTTCCAACAAAGCCCTGCGCTCTTCCGTATAATCGCCAAAACCGGTCGTAAACTGATTCAAAAACCGAATCGTGTTGACAAGCCCCAGTTCTCGATAGAGTAGGCGCAATGCTTCCTGAGTGATTTCATGCAGAGATTGTGTATTAGCGGTCATCTTCTAACACCTCGACGAGCTCCAATGGAGAAACGACCCGCGTTCGCAAGTCGGAAATTGCTTTTGTCTTTTTGAGAAAGCGGTCGTCGCACGTACAGAGGAAAGCTGCCTCTGCGGCTTCAGCAGCAGCTAGATGGAGTGCATCCATCGCTCCAATGCCTACCTCAACAAAATGCGACGAACGTTGTTCGATCCGGTCATTAACCACCACAATTGTCGTTGCTTGCGCCAAGACCTGTTCGCCGTGCTCTCTACGAAGAGCCAGAGAACTCGCCTGCGTTTCTAGTTCCAACACGGTTGACGAAATGAGCTCAATCGTACCGTCAGTGACCCATGCCAATATGCCCAATACTGCTTCCGCCTCAAGGCGAAGGCGTGTTTGGTTGAGTGTATCGAGCGGACGTTGGATGCTACAGGTGTCCAGGTAGATTTTTACCATTCGGTCAGCCGCTCATATCTGTCAGTGATTTCGGTAACCAGTATATCATAGCGCGCCTTGTGAGTCTTTGACCACACACGATCCGATAACCACGCCAACCTGTCATGGAAGGGAAAGCGTCTATGGCCCCTTATTCACGCAGTGGAGCTTCTTCGTACACCGCCAAACAACGCCAACTCGAGCCATTTCCAGTAGCAGTCAACGTCATCAAAACCGATGGTCGCGCAGCCAATCAAGTTGGGTCGTGACGTCGAGCAGGACGTTGCTGGGGTCTTCATCAGCGGCGGTTGCACCGATGCCCGTCAAGAAGCGTGTGTGGAGGGAAGGCGTTGGCGAGGCAACATGTTCCAAATTGCAGAAAACGCCGCCCGGTAGCAGTAGATCGTAAATCTCCATGTAGAGCGTCCGTTTGCGCGCATCAGGGCAGTGGTGAATGGCAAAGCTGGAGACGATCGCATCGAAGGGCGGACCCGCCGGCAGCGGGGCGTTCAGATCATGGGCGCGGATTGAGACGCGGGCATCGCCGGCAAAGCGCGCTTGCGCCGCCGCAAGCATCGTCGGCGAAAAGTCGAGACCGACCAGCTCCGCCTCTGGACAGTGCGCGTGCAGCAGGGCCAAGCAGGCGGCCATCGCCGGTCCCAAGGTCGAGGATGCGCTGCGCCGTTTTGGGCACAAACGACAGCAGCACGGCCTCGCCCTCGGTGCGGTGCGGGATGCCGTCCGCTTTGGCCAGGTAGGCCAGGGCGTATTCGGGCGTTAGGTACTCGTTGTCAGTCAAGCGTTATGAACTCCTTTCAGGCGCGTCCGGTCGAAATAGGATGCCGGCTCAGGACCGCTTCTGCACCAGGTATAGACCATCGTCAATGGCCAGGAAAGAGACGTCCACGCGCTCATCAGCATAAAGCCTCTCAGCCAGGGCGCGGATGCTGCGCACGGGTTCTTCGGTGATGCTGGCATCGGCCACACGACCGCCAAGCAGCATGTTGTCCAACGCGATCACGCCCCCTGGCCGCATGAGGTCGAGACAGCTTTCGTAATAAGCGCCATAGGCCTCTTTGTCCGCATCAATGTAGCAGAAGTCATAAGAAGCCGCGTCGCCTCCGCCGGCCATCGCCGCCAGCGTCTCTTGCGCAGGCGCGATCCGCACATCGATCCGGTCGGCAAGGCCGGCTTTTTCCCAATATGGTTGCCCGACTGCCACAAACTCATCGCTCACGTCACAGGCGACGACCAGACCGCCGTCGCCAACTGCATGCGCCATCCACATCGTGCCAATGCCCGTGAAGACGCCCACTTCAATGGCCCGCTTGGCGCCGATTGACTTCATCAGGAAGGACAAGAATTGACCCTGTTCGGGAGAGGTCGCCATCATGGGCAGCGGCGTCTCATCCGTCTCGGCGATCAGCTCAGCCATATACGCAGGCAGCCGGAGAGACGTTGTTTGCACATACTGATGAACATCCTGAGCATAACTGCGCTCCATTTTGGACATGCTTTGCTCCGTGTGTTGAATCCGATTGTCTGCATTTACGAATTGAAACTATACAGCCGCTGCCTTGATGGAACGCGGATCGGACGGATAAGGGGCAAAAGAAGCTGTAGCATCCGCCCAGTCCTTCGACAGGCTCAGGACAGATCCGGTACATCCGCGTTCTATCTGATTGGCACCTGAATAGCCGCTTTCGATTTTTGATAGTCTGCGTCTACTCAGCAGGGTGTTCGGCCATCCAGTGGCCGGCAATTTCCGCGTGCGGCAGATCCACACCGCGTCATGACCTTGCACGTAGTCGAGAAAACGGGCCAGCGCCAGCGCACGCGCCGGATGGCCGCTGATCCTGCCGTGGAGGCCGACGCTCATCATCTTGGGCCGACGTGCGCCCTCGTGCCACAGCTGATCGAATCCATCCTTGAGCAGCATGAAGAAATCATCGCCGGACGCAAAGCCGGTAGACAGCAGATAGCGTGCGTCATTGTTGACCAGCGTATACGGAATGATCAGCAACGGCGGCGAACCGGCCAGCCAATAGGGCAAGTCGTCGTTGTAGGCGTCGGAACTGTAGAGCAGACCGCCTTCCTCGCGCAGCAGACGCCGGGTATGCTCACTCACCCGCCCCGTATACCACCCGACGGGGCGCTGGCCGCAGATGCTGCTCGATGATCTCGCAGGTGAGACGAATATGGCGTCGCTCTTCCTCTTCGGAAACGGTGCGGTAATCGATCCAGCGGTAGCCGTGTCCGGCGACCTCATGCCCGGCCGCGCTCAACGCGCGGCCGATCTCCGGGTTGAGTTCCAGCGCGCGGCCGACAGCAAAGGCCGTCAGGGGCAGGTCACGAGCGCTGAACAGATCCAGGATGCGCCACACGCCGGCGCGGGCGCCATACTCGTACATGCCTTCAACGCTCAGATCCCGTTCGCCCACACGGGCGGGCGGCCCGGCAGTTCGTGGAGATAGGCTTCCGACTGCGCGTCACCGTTGAGGATCGTCTGCTCCGCGCCTTCCTCGACGTTGAGCACGAACTGAACGGCCACGCGTGCACCGCCCGGCCAGCGCGGATCGGGCGGGCGACCGCCGTAGCCGACGAGATCACGTTCTGTCATCAGCCCAACTCGAAGGTTGTGACGCCGAAGATGCGCTCATGGGCGACAAGGGGCGGCGGTCCCAGATACATGCGGGCGCAGCCAAAGACTTCGGTCATGCCATGGCGCTGCACGAGCGCCATGGCCGCGGGGTTGTTTTCCGGGGCATCGAGAAAGAGGGGGCCGCCGGCGGCAAAGCCGGCCAGCTCCGCATAGAGCGCCTCGGCGATGGCGGCGTCATCCGCAAAGAGCGGACCGATCTTGCAGCCTTCCCCACAGCGTCGCACGACGCCGTACCCACGCAGGTTCCCGTCGCGCTGATAGCCAAGCGCAAGCGCATCGGGCTGTGCGATCCACCCTTGCAGGAAGGCCGGGCGGGGCGCCGGAAAACAGCTGCGGTCGTAGTCGAGAAGCTGATCGAACGGAACGGTCTCCAGCGCAACGATGGGACCGCCGTCGTCGCGCGCTCTGTCCGACTGCTCCGGGATCTCAACCCGAAAACGCATGGTGCGGTGGGAGAAGACGAACCCGCCCGCCGCATAGTACTCCTGCATGGCAAAGACGCCGTCCAACCCAATGGTGGCGCCGGAGCGCAGGCGCTCCAGGAGCCGTTCACGCCGGGCATGCCAGAGCGTGTTGCCAAAACCTCGCCCGCGAAACTCGGGCCGGACGATGAAGAAGCCCATGAAGCCAAATTCATCGTTGTAGGAAGTGATGGCGCCGCCGCCGATCAGCTCGCCGTCCAGGTCCGCGGCAATAAAGGCTTCCGGGTCCGTGGCCCAGAAGAGTTCGGCATCATGCAGGCCGGGATTCCACCCTTCGCGCGCGGCCCAGGCAACGAGTTCGTCGACCTCGGTCCTCGTCATATTGCGGATTGCAAGTTCGTTCGTCATCAGGGTGATGCCTTTTCTGTGTCGGTGTGAGCGTCTTGACGCGCGTCACATCATTTCGTACCAGTCTACGTTGATGAAGTGGACAGTCGGATTGCGTTAGCAAGCCATTTACCGGTTCATTGAACTCGCCGTAATGACGGAGCTACCCACTTGCCATCCAGAGCGGCGTCTTTCGGCCAATAGAGGCGCATCGGTGACCAGAATGGCCCATTGGGCGCCGGCAGCCAATTCGATTCCTTGTCCTCTCCCGGTGAATCGTGCTGAATGTAGAGAGTCAACCCACCGTCGGCGTCGAGTTTCATTGTAGACACCATCTTCGAATTGATGAGATAACGATTCAACGAGTTTTTCACAAGGAGACTGTCTGGCAAATCGTACATTGTTATCGGCCAGAAGGCATGAACGGGAGGAAGTTGACCCGGCGCAAAATGCAGGGTATAGCGGTTTTTCGATGCCTCCAGCTTCTGTCCGTCTGCATCCACCCTGTACGCAGGATACATCGCCTCTTGCTTAGAGTTGCCATAAATACCCAGTACCGCTGCGGTAAACCGATAAAGGTAGTCGATTTTCTTTCCTGCGCCGATTCCGATGGCGTCGAATCGTGCCATGAGTTCAGTTTCAGACGGGTGAGTTGGACAGAATTGGAGCACGAAGTTGAGAATGTTGAAGACTTCTGTTGGCTTTCATTTGTTGGCTGCAGTTCCGCGACTTCTTGTCGGAGCCGTTCATTCTCGGCTTCAGGTTCGTTTATCACCGTCTTTATACCACATCCGTGGTAACAAATGTATAGTTACTTCGGTGAACATTTTTGATTTGCTAAGTTAACAAAAAACGGGCTACTATCTCGTCGCCCTCCCACTCATCTGTTTCCGAGAAGCCAAGTGAATTGTAGAGGTGTCTTGCGATTAAATTCGTCGGTTTGTAAGAAAGGGCGAACTTTTCGTAATCGTATTCTTCGGCAAGCAAAGAAATGGCCCTTTTTACCGCTTGCCGACCATAGCCTTTACCTTGGTAGCTCTGATCAATCAATATACCACCCAGCCAACAACTGTTGTCAGCCGGGTCGACTGCCCACATCATAAAGCCAATAATCTGCTCACCAAGGCAAATGGCAAGGGGGTGCCAGTCGTTTCCAAAACAGCAGAGCGCCAAGTAGTAGCAGGGTTCGGCAACAAATTCCTGCTGAGATACCGTCACTTGCAGATGGGCAACATCGCGCCAATTTTCGCTATCCACTGGGCGCAGCGATATCAGAGAGTCATTGTCCGACTTGTTTGCACGCATAGGGTTTGTTTGTCTAGTCATTGCATTGACGTTGGAAGCCCGCCAACGGCGGCATAAGGGGCGGCGGCAAGAGATAAGTTGATTCGGGGATTGGCGGGCGCGGGACTTAACCCAAAATTGCACATTGAGGCCGACCGGAACTCATCTGTCAGTCACGGGTGATTGCGCCGTGCGAGCCGCTGGTGTGGAAAGCAGGTTTTGCGAGGGTATCCGATCAGGCAATCGCGCAAGAAGAATGGTCGGCCTATCTCTAATGCCTGACCGGTAGCGCGGCGATCGGCTGCTGACCAGGCTCGTTAAGGCGGGTGGACAACTTTGTTTGCCCGAGCTTCAGCCCGGGCAGGTTGATGCCGAGTTGGCGCAGCTTTGGCTGACCAGACTCGCATAGCGAATAAAGTCTGTTGAATTTGCGCTATATCCACAAGCATCCATATGGATCTTCTGCTATGAAGTCCAAGGCTTTATCTAATGGCAGGGTTACTCCGCCGAAGTCGCCGATTTTTTCCCATCTGTCTCGATGACTCCACCATAATACTTCGACTTCATCGCCAGATCCGGTAGGCCGTAACCTGGCAATTGGCGTTTCGTCCTCCTCAACAAAAAGCGAATACCCTTTGTTGGCACGACGAATGACTACGCCGCCGCCTTGCTTTTCGTTATATGCTTCGATTCGCTCAAGTAATGGATCTCTTTTCGCCATGTTTTCTCTCCAGAAAAGGGTAGCTTATGCCGCAAACCAATTCCGTTAGTAGGGATTCAGCCGCACTTTGATGCCGCCAACGCCATGCTTGGCAAACTGCCCTGTCGACTCGGTCGCCGCGTAGACTGAGCCCATCAATTCATCCGATCGCCCAAATGCAAGATTGACTCAGAGCAATCAATGATGAAGTGATGCATAGACTGTCTCCGGCGTGTGACTATCAGCAAGGTGACAGGATAGGAAAACAGTCTAAGACGCAACTCGCGAAACGTCAAGCGCCTTGAAATGCCAGGTGCATACCACATTTGGGGGCTGCTCTCGAGCAAGCAACCAGTCCGTTCGTACACCGCCCCCAAAATTGGCTGGACCCGAAAAGCATGCTCGAAATGACTGCGGAATGCTCAAGTGGCGGCGATAGACAAGTACCTATTGCCGTCGTTGGCCGGTCATCATCCTCTAACGTTGGCCTCGCAAGCAGAGAGTTGGAATTTCTGCAGATATCCCGCCGTCATTGCCTATTGTGTAGATGCCGGAGACGTTATGGCGGCCGTGGAATACGGCCGCGAGCAGAATCTGGAGATCGCCATTCGCGGCGGCGGCCATAATGGCGGCGGTCTCGGCACGGTCGACGGTGGCCTGGTGATTGATCTCTCCATGATCAACGATGTGCGCGTCGATCCCGCACGCGCGTACGGCCCGTGTTGGGGGCGGCTGCTTGTGGGGTGACGTGGATCATGCCACCCACGCCTTTGGCCTGGCAACGCCCAGCGGTATCATCTCTACGACCGGCGTTGGCGGCCTGACGCTGGGGGGCGGCATGGGGCACTTGTCGCGCAAGTGCGGGTTGACCATCGACAATCTGCTCGAAGTTGACATGGTATTGGCCGACGGCAGCTTCGTCACCGCCAATGCCGAACAGCATCCGGATCTGTTCTGGGCCGTGCGTGGTGGCGGCGGAAACTTCGGCGTTGTCACGTCGTTCCTCTTTGCACTGCACGACATCGACACCGTCATCGGCGGTCCAATGCTGTGGGAACTGGACAAGGCGACTGAGATCATGCAGTGGTACCGGGAATATATCGTCGATGCCCCGGATGATGTCAACGGCTTCTTTGCATTTCTTACCGTTCCACCGGCCGAGCCGTTCCCCGAGCACCTGCACCTGAAGGCCATGTGCGGCGTCGTCTGGTGTTACACCGGGCCTCACGATCAAGCGGATCAAGTCTTCGCACCGATTCGCAGCCGCTTTGGCGAGCCGGCGCTCGACTTTGTGGGTCCGATTCCACTGCCGGCCCTGCAAGGCATGTTCGATGGCCTCTATCCGGCCGGGGACCAGTGGTATTGGCGCGCCGACTTTGTCAAGGAACTGCCCGATGCCGCGATCGCGCGCCACGTCGAGTTTGGGTCGAAGCTGCCCAGCATGCAGTCAACCATGCACATGTATCCCATCAACGGCGCAGCCGGTCGTGTCGGGGCAGATAAAACGCCCTGGGGCTATCGGGATGCCACATGGGGCATGGTGGTTGCCGGCGTCGATCGAGACCCGGCCAATGCCGCCAAAATCACAGAGTGGACCAAAGCCTATTGGGATGCGCTGCACCCGTACTCCATGGGCGGCGCGTATGTCAACATGATGATGGATGATGAGGGGCAGGAGCGGGTTCGTGCCTCCTATCGCCAGAACTACGAACGACTGACGCAGGTCAAGGCCGAATACGATCCGGACAACGTCTTTCACATCAACCAGAATATTCGACCCCAGGCCTAGCGCGTTCGGCTGGCCAATCTTAGCTCGTCAAGCGCTTTGGTAGACCCGCACAGAACGGTACGCAGAACGTCAGCTGCCGTTCTGTGCGGGTCTGCTGTGATCGGCTCTGTCGTGACGCTCGGCATTTATGCCTCAGTCAACGTGAATCATCTTGCCTTCCGATGCCGAACGATACAGTGCCTCGATGAAGTCAACAGAAAAGGCAGCCTCACGACCGGTGAGAAAATTTGTACGAACCTGGGGGGAGACATCAGCGTTCAGCTTGCTTGGCTTTTCAACGGTCTAGCCAGGCAGCTAGTTGGGTTCGGTGGAGGGCGTAGTCTTCGGTACGTCCGTCAAGCCACGCAATGACTCGATCGTATATCTTCATCTCTTCGCTTACGCCTGCGACCCCTCGCTGCAAAGCGTCAAACGTAGCCGTCATCTCGCGGATGAGTTGGTCCCAACTATCGTATCTGCGGGCTTCTACCGAACGCTGATTGAATTGGTCAACATCCTGCGGTGGGGTAAATGTCTCCGGTCTGACAATGAACTCGACAAATAGCTCGTCCCAGCCGATCAAATGGGCTACCACCTGCTGTGCAGACCAGTCTCCGCAGACGCCCGGTTGATCCCGCTGCGCCGGCTCGAGCTGATCGACCACTTGCATGAATTCGGTTTGTGCCTCTGTCAGGCCGGCCAGCCGTGCAATCAATGGATCCATGCGAGCGCTACCGATCTCCTATGACGTAACCGGCTGACGCAAGATCGTCCGCAGCTTTTCGGGCGCGACCTTGCGGAAGTCGCTAAAGTATAGCTCATGGTGTTTCCCAGTCATCTGCAGGCCATTCTCGGGGATAAACTGATTGTGCATCGCCTGTAAGACGGGGCCCTCATCTGCGTAGGACCCAATATGCAGCGTTTGCACACAGACCCCTTCAGCCAATTCAGCCAGCCGCAATTTGCTGAGACTCTCCAGTCCTTTTTTGGCCGTCACTTCATCCACTGCCGTCTCAAACATCGCGTCGTCAATCCAGTCCGGCGTCATGATCATGGCGGTCCATTGCCATTGTGACTTATCGAACTTGGTTGTGAAGACGTCCATATCCTCGGCCCACCAAAGCGCTTCGAGGGGCGGCACGACATAGTCCTTGCCGAGCCCTTGCTTGGACATAAACTTCAGCTTGTAGGCAACCGGGTAGAGCGCTTCGATTGCAGCCGCAAACCCAGGTGAGGCCGGACCCTCGTGGCCATCAATCATGAGGTATTGCAGCGCCGGAACGTCAACGATTGTGAAATGCCCTGGTTTTGCCTTATACGCTGCGATGGTCTTCTTGAAATCGATTTTCATGGTTGAGTTGTCCGGGTGACGTGACATGCGGTGCCCAAACAGGCGATTTTGCGTACATCAGAATTGCATTCGTCGCGTGACGGTTGTCGATCGTCTATGTGTTGGAAGCCCGCCAACGGTGGCTTAAGGGGCGCCGCGGAGAGACAAGGTGGTAGCGAGGTGTTCGGTGTTGAATTTGGCCAGGATCTTCGTCGCCGCCATAGCGGCGTCCGCACGATGACGTGTTGGCGGCGGCGTTGGTTGACCAGACTGCAAGCTGCCATAAGTGATAGGTACGGGTCATTCGCTATCAAGATTCTCCAAGTCAGCCATATCCTGAAGACGCCCGGTTGCTCTCTTGTTCTTTTTGAGACCGTCAAGATCGATGAATTTGATCAGGATCTCGTCTATTTCTACTTCGAGACGGGACTCGTAGCAATCGTCAAATTCAACTCCGGATAGAGTCGTGAAAATATCGATTCTTGCGGGAGGATGTCCCAGTTGAATCACCTGGTCCGGTGTTGTGAAATCTTCTGCTTGGATCGCAAGGCTGCCGAATCCGAAATCGGCCAACGCAGCAATCATCCGTCCTGCGTTTTCGGGATCCAGCCAGATCCAGATATCGATGTCTTTTGTATAGCGCGGATAACCGTGGAGCGCGACGGCATAGCCACCGACGACGAGGTAACGAACGTTATACTCGTTGAGTAACCGTATAAATTCTTTGAAGTCGGGGTTCAGCATTGTATTTCCACTGATGGTACTCCCGCCGGAGCTCTTCAATGGCGGCAAGGCGCGGAGCAAATGGCTGGGTTCGCCAGTAAACTGCATCATTTGGCTGCTGGTCGATTGAGACCTTGGTCACTACTCTTGCGATTGTCATCAATATGCCTCAATCATGATTGTAACTCATTTGCAGGTGAAGCGCATCTCGTTCAAAATGGTTCACCGATCTCACAGACGTCGCATGAACGTCGCTAGCCCGCCTAACGCCCGCAATCACCGGGCTGCGACGGATGATTGTCCATTTGAAAACACCCGGGTTCGCGGCTGCGGTGCATTGAATTGCTATGCCTTTTTCGTCTCTTTGGAGCCAGAGTCCGGCTTTTCTTCGCGGACAAGCATGTCCATGAATTTTGCAAATCGCCTCTCTCTGGTTTCGGGTTTCTTCGCACTTGTCAATCCGTACGCGATGACATAACGACTCGATTTGTTGAGCGATTCAAAAAACTGCTTCGCCTTCGGCTTGCTCTCCAGTGCTGCCAAGAAATCCGCTGGCACTTTCATTTCACTTGCCGCATAGGCGTTCTCCCACCGGCCGTCCGCTTTGGCGGCACGAATATGCACGAGCCCTGACTCCGTCATCCGGCCCTCGCTTATCAAACGCTCCGCATGCTCTCTGTTCCTTTTTGACCAGTTGCTTCGCGCCTTTCTTGGCGTGACCCGCTGGAGATAGGCTTGGTCATCGATTGACTTCTTGACGCCGTCGATCCAGCCCCAGCACAGCGTCTCAATCACGACATCGTCCCAAGTCACGCTCGGAATGCCACTCTTTTTCTTGAATATCTTCACCCACAGCTCACTTTCGGTGGCGTGATTCACCTTGAGCCACAGGCCGAGATCTTTCGGCGTTGCAAAGGTCATGATTCTCGCTGGATCGGGTTCAGGCATGAAACTAGATTCTCCTCGGCAAAACGGCTTGATGTGGTTTCGGTGGAAAGCGAGCGGCCAAACCGGCATCTTCAACATAACCAGACGTGGCGGCTTGCCCAATCGCGCCGATCACCACCGGTCAGCACGAGCCATTAACCTTTCACAGATTGTCTATGGCGAATAGGTTTTCCAGTTACGGAAACTCAAGGATTTGTTTTGCAAGCAGCATCAGTCCGAAACACGCGACAAGGTAAGTTAGATTTATCCCTGCGCGGATGCCCCAAGGCTGGCCAGAGAAATCAATCCCAAGTGTCCTACCTATCACGACTCCGACGCCAAGTAAGAAGAACCAGGGAGTAAATATAAAAGCTGCCGACTGGCGTATCGCCATGATGACCAAATCATGCAGGCCTCCTGAGACCACAAAGGCAAGTTACGTTGGAAAGGCGAATACACATATTTCCCCAAACCATACCCCCAAACAGGATTCCAATATTGCCAGAAGCCGGCTAAAGTCCAAGACCATTCAAATAACGTTCAGTGAGCACGCCCACGTGCGGCTCTACCAGAGAGCGACCGGCACGTGGGCGTGCCTACTGAACGGTCATTCCGGCTTATTTGAATGGTCTTGGGCTAAAGTCCCTGCCCCAAAAGAGCGATATAGCATATTCTGGAGAGAGCGGGGAGCACCCAAGGGGACGCCATTCTGCCTCAGAACATACTGGGCAAGTGTTAAGCGTTGTCGCGACATTTCCAAATGGGGAGAAGGTCTTTCGAGGTCTTCATTCATGGTTTCCTTTTGCATTCCTCTTCATCTCGGATAGGCAACCATTTTGACTCCAGCGAATCGCTGTTTGACCATAATCTTCACTTTGACACTGGTAGCCCGCCAACGCCTGCTTCAGCCGCGCTTCGCGTCGGCTGCAAGCCCTGTTCGGCGGCTCGACTGTATTCCATCTTGCTATCCATTCCGGTATCGATGAGAATGGTTGATAGTGTCGTGTATCTTCTGCAAGATCAACCGAACAGTTTTGGGCTGTTTTCCAATGTGTTGGTCGATATTTTCGGTGCTCACACCGCTTACGGTCTGCTGGAAATTTGTTGAACAGCCCACTCGTTCCCATCCGGGTCGCTAAAGAAGATGAACCCAACATTATCGAGTTCATCCCCCTCAAATCCGGGTGGATTATCACCCATGCGCTGTGATGTCACTGACGGCAACGCCGTTTGCCACAAGCTGAGCATGGGCTTTGTGCAGGTCATTCACAACAAGTTGCAACCCTTTGATGCTGCACTCAGACTTCGGAATCCCGGTTCCGATGACGACAGAGCATCCCGACCCCTGTGGCGTCAGTTGAACGACTCGCGTCGATTCATTCACTTTTGTATCGTGGTCAACATGGAAGCCCAGCTTTTTTTCGTAGAAATCTCTGGATCGATCCACATCTGAAACTGGCACAACAATCACTTCAAGTGTCCAATTCATCAAAATTTCTCCTTTTTCGGTTTGCGGTGAAGAAAGCGCTACATTTTAATTTGCAACTGAATCGTCATACGATCCCCTTCATTCAGCTTTTCCGCTTTGCGGATGCACGCCTTAATCGGCACAAGATAGCTACCGTCTTTCGGAATCAGCGAAGTCTTCCACACCGTTTTTCCAATCGTGACGCAAACAGGAATAACGCCCCAGCCATACGTCACCGTGTTGGCAACTGCCTTAATCGCATCGCTTTCCGCTGGCGGCGTGGAGACAAAATACCACGGCGCCGGCCCGCGCCAATACCAGATGTCGCCTGAAAATTCTAAGTCCATGATTTGTCACACCATTGCGCGATTGACGTGTTCCCAAAGCTGTTCGACAACAGCCTCAAGCGGAATCGTCGTCACAATTTCGAGTGTAGCCCCTCGACGCAGCAGCGGCTCAGTTGTTTCTAAATAGCCAAGCACCTCAGCCAATTCCTCTGGACGCTTGCCATAGGAATTGGATGTTCTGGTCAGCAATCGTTCCTTGATGACATCGGCTGGCGCACTCAACAAAATCACATCAGTCATTTGTGGGTAAAACTTGACCTGATTCTCCGCACATCCGCTGATGAACAGTGGCGCGTCGCCAGCGTCATCAACTGCCTGCTGCAACCGATCTTCACACCACAGTTGATTGCCATCGACAAACTCAGACCAGCCCGGCTCATCCATATCGATTGCCTGAAACCCACGCTTCCGCAGCTCCCCGATGACGCTCGACTTGCCCGTGCCGGACATCCCTGTAATCAAAACACGCATCATTCGGTTCTCCTGCTTATTTGTTCACGGTCACTTGATGGTTATGTTTTGAGTAGTGCAATCAGCATAGACAGATCGCCATGCTGAAACGTACGGTCAGAATCAGCAATCACGTGAGTTCTGGCCTGGGGTAAATCACGTTGATAAAGACTCGTGTGCTGGATGGGGACGATCTTGTCACTGTTTGAATAGACCAAATCGATTATTTCTATCCAGTGTAAATCCTTGTGATAGTTGTCAGGCAGCGTCAACCAGTTCAGTTGGTAATTCGATGGTGTCAATGGCCTGTTTCGATGAGTCCAGCATCGAGGCAAATCGCACGCAGTTCGGTCGGGCTGGTTTGAAGGTTGCGTTCATTCTATTCCTCACAAATCGCCAGCACCTGCTGGTTCATCCAATTGTCATAACGGACAAGTGCGCAGCATTTCTCCTGGGTGGGTTGGCCGGCGATTCATGCGAATTGTATTTGGAACGCTCATAGCTGATTCACAACCTCAGCGATAATCACAAACTTCGACATCGTAGGCATCGCCGTCGACAAATCGGAAGCAGATACGCCATTGATCGTTGATCGAGATGGCATGCTGTCCTTTTCGGTCTCCTTCACGGGCGTGCAGACGATTCCCTGGCGGCACGCTCAGATCTTCCAGTCTCGTTGCGAGATCGATGTGTTCGAGTTTGCGTGCAGCGCGTTTTGCAATCTCCGGTGGGAAGCGCCTGGCTTTGCCGTTGACATAGAGTTCGTGGGATCGTCTATCCCAGAATGATCTCAATGATGTCTTATTGGTGGCTCATCTTTCAAGGGATGCACGATACCGGCATCTTCAACATCACCAGATCTGGCGGCTTGCCCAATCGCGCCGATCACCATCGGTCAACACGGGCCATTGTTGGCGGGCGAAGGTTATGCAATGACAAACTTCTCAATTGAAGCAAGATCGTCGGCTTCAGATTGTTGCGCGAAGTAAAGGTCCCACCGCATCTGCAGATTCATCCAAAAATCGGGCGTATTGCCGAAGAATCTAGACAGCCGCAATGCTGTACTCGGTGTGACGCCTCGCTTGCCGTTAATCAACTCGTTGACACGCTGGTAGGGAACGTGGATTCCATCTGCCAATTGCTGCTGGGTCAAACCCATTGGCTTCAGAAAATCTTCCAGTAGCATTTCGCCGGGATGCGTCGGCGTACGGTGTGTTGGTATACGAATCATATTTCTGCCTCAATGATAATCAACTATCTCAACCTCGTCCGCTCCTGATTCGGTCCATACGAAACAAATTCGATACTGCTCATTGATCCGAATGCTATGCTGGCCTTGTCTGTCACGTGCAAGTGCTTCAAGACGATTGCCTGGAGGAATGCGCAGTTCGTCAAGCGCAATGACGGAATCCAATTGCTCCAACTTTCGGGCTGCAATTCTCCAGATGCTTTGAGGGCAAGTTCGTCTTGCGACACGGCTCTTGACACCGTTAAAAATGTCTTCTGTTCCTTTACCCTTGAATGACCGAATCATGCATGCATGCTATCACGGTATTCATGCTAATTCAACAGGCGGTTTTGACACAAAATATCACATTTGCGTCGGTAGCCCGCCAACGCTCACATCAGCCGCGCTTCGCGTCGGTTGCAAGCGTTGTTAGGCGATTCGAACACAAGTCCAAGGAACATCTTGTGTTTCAGTCTCGTTTAACGAAATCGACTTAGACTTGAACCTGATAATTCCGCAAACACATCTTTGAATAACTATGCAGACACCGTCCCGGCAGTTCCGAGTAATCCACGAAGTGCTTCCATCATTCCCATATGTCTACTACCGTGAGTGGCATGAAAAATCAAATCTTGAGCAACAGTTGACTCTTTTGATTCAACGGCCCAGATTTTGCCCGTTTTCGCATCAAGATCATAATCAAGTACGCCATGATAAGTTTTGTCAAAATCTGTTTCAGTCAGTTTTTTGATGTTTGCGTCACAAACTTTAAAAGCGGCTCTTGCATAGTCGACAACGGCCGTTTGTCCCGCCTGAATGATGGTGGTTTGAGCTTGTACATGCGCTTGCCCCATACCAGACTCAAATACTCCCAGATTGTCAGCCAAAACATTCCACTTTGTGCTAACGCTGTCTTGATACCAAATTTCAGTACCCATTGCTCCATCGGTCACACATGACAACTTAGACTGGAGTCGATCAGCGAAGCGAGCCATATGCCATAAATGCCAACCAATTGGTGGTGAATCCTCACTAAAAACATGAATAAATTGATCGGAATTAACGACCGTACCAGCTTTAATCAACCAATCATGCACGAAATATGTGCGCGTCTTTAATAAACTGTTTGTGTTGTTCAAAATTTCTCCTTCTAGTAGATCAAAATGGATAGGACGTTAGCTGCCTAACGCTCACATCAGCCGCCGATAGTCGTGTATAAACTGGCATTGTAGAAGACTCGGTCGGCTGGATGTGTTGTTGGGCGGCGAAACCCAGAAGCCTTCGGTACATCATCAACCTTTCGGTTGACACCCCGACTCAAAACACTCGGTGTGCCTGGCTCTTGTCTCGGCTTTCTGGGCTGAGACCGTCCCGAAAAACTGAGCTACTGCGGACAGTCATGGCTGATGTCATGCTGGCGCCAATTCCGTAACTGCTGACAGTTGATCGCCCATGGCGGCCTCTGCTTGTTTCAGGTCGTATGCAGCTTGCAAATTGAGCCAGTATTGCGGAGATTGACCAAACGCTCGCCCAAAGCGCAGGGCCAACTCTGCGGTCACCGGTCGTGAATGGTTGATGATGTGTGAAACCCGCATCGGTGAGACGTCTATGGCACGCGCAAACTGCGCCTGAGAGATCTCCAGCTCTTCCAGGATCTCAGCCAAAAACTCGCCAGGATGAATCGGTGGCAGACCATTGTTTATCATGGAACCCTCGGTCTAGTGGTAGTCAACTATCTCTACGTCAAAAGCATCGCCGTCTTCAAATCGAAAACAGACGCGCCATTGGTCATTGATTCGAATACTCCATTGCCCGCTGCGATCGTGACTGAGTGCTTCAAGCCGGTTCGAGGGAGGCAAACGCAGATCTTGAATCCGTGTCGCAGCGTTCAGTTGCGTAAGCCGGACAGCTGCGCGTCTATGGATTTCGGGTGGAAAACGACGCGATCGTCCGGTCGCATAGAATCGCTCTGTTTCACGATCTGCAAACGTTCGAATCATGCCTGGATTGTAAACCAATTGTTTACGATTGTCAATGACCTCCTAAACAAATACCAGCCCCATCCGCTCAGGCATAGGGCTGGATACAGAACAAGATTCGGCGGATCTTCACGCGAAAAGTGACACGCCATTCAGACATTGCACTTTATGCCCGCCAACAAAAATCGGTAGCAATAGATATCAACGGACTTCAAAGCAATAGTGATTCAATTGCCCAGGTATACCCATCCAGTCGCCTTGAACAAAGCAGTAAATATCGCTAGATAAGTCAACTGCAACTTGGGCAATCACAAGATCATCTTCGGTCACGCCAAGCCTAAACGGGATGTTTGCAGGATTATTTAATGACGCCGATGCTTCGGAAAGTGGCTGCAACATGAGCAAACTATAATCAATATCTGGTTTCCATAAAGCGATCTCAGGTTGCTTATCGTTGATCACAGGAAAGGATGACTTTAGCTCCGGTGCGCCCCTTGTGGACAGGGTTTCAACATATTCATTGCCATCGATTAGAAATACGCCCATGTATGCCGGAGTGGCAGGGAGACCACCACCACCTGACAATCCTCGAAAGAGAAACCATAGAAATGCAAGTAGGACCACAATTCCAAGGACTGCAATGATGGGATTTCTGTATATCTGTTTGTTCTCAGTTCTGCTGTTGTCAATGTTTGTATGGCTACTGCTGACGTTGGTCTGGGTGTTGTCAACTGTATTGCCAGTACCGGATATGGTCGTAGATGGGGCGTTTACAGGCCCTGATGTCACAATGTTCTTATCTGCGACTTTTATTGCATCCAGAAGATTTTGGGCAACACTCAAAACCTCCTTGTCTTTGGTCGCAGAAGAATTATCGAGCTGCTCAATTACTCCTGCTCGTTGAGTTGTGGAATCAGGATAGCGCTCCAACTGGCTTACATCAACATCATATCTATCCTGTAGTAGAGATTTTAGCTGTTGATAGAAATCTCTAACTGACTGCTCTACCGTACCTCGTAGACCAGCCGCGATGCCAGCAGTTATAGCAGCGATGATTAGCTCTGTAGGCGACATATCACCTCTCCATAATGTGAACCCGATTAGCAATTTACGTGCCTTCGAATTTCTCCAAACTCAGGTCCATTTGAAACCAATAGATGGGATGCAGCCGGTTGGCGGAGGTGGAGCCTGTTGAAGCCGTAGCTGGCTCTACACAAACTGACGGGTTCCATTCGTGTGCTTTGCATTGGGTGACGATTCTCTGGGACACACGCAACTATTTGCCGCATAACGACCCGCTTGTGAGCCGGACCGGAAGCGGGCGGACAAGGTTGCCAACCGGACTCGGTGTAGCGTGCCGCCAAGGTTGAGAACGCCGAGATCAGGTCCGGTCGCACAACGCGATGGTTGGCGGGCGGCGGCCGGTGACCAGACTGGCGTTTTGAAACAGACGATACCAAACGCGCTGTGTTTCATCAACGCCGGCAAAAACTTTGACCAGGGATTGGTGTTTTGGACTTTTCGAAGGCTTCGTCTTTGCTCAACTTCGGATCAGCCGATAATGGCTTCATCCAGAAGCCGAGTTGGATCTCAACGACCTACTTCCTGGTCCAAACTGCTGCATGAAACGGCGAACGCTTCTTATCCTCGATTTCGAACGTGACTCGCTTCGGCATTCTGAGTGACTCATGGAACGGCGAACGCTTCGTATTCTCGGTCTCGGACTTGACCTACTTCTCGATTCCGAACAGCATACGGAACGGCCGGAATCTCCGTACCGCAGAGCAAATCCGTTTCTGGACCATTCAACAGTGAACTGGAATTGCGATCCGGTTAGCCCATCGAGACACCCAACTGCTGAAACAATGCAGGCATTTCGAAATAGATTCGGCCCTGCGTGATTTGATTGTTGTCCAGATCATAGACAACACAGAGTGGAACTTGCACGTCTCTATTTGTTGCTGGGATTCCGGCAAATTCTCCGATATGCTTGCCGACAAAGTCAGCTTCCAGCATCGCGTTGTCTTCGCCAAATAGCATGACGCGAGTATTGGCGATGGCATCGAAGGCGACATGATAGAAGTAATTCAACATGCTAAGCACTGCATCTCGTCCCCGGTGTTCTTCGCCTGTCGCCATGACAGTAAAGACAACATCTTCGGCTAGCATACTGACATCACTGTGCTCGGCGTTCATGTAGCGCATCATCGTCTCTCGAGTGCTTTCAATCGACATGTTCGATCCCCTTTAGAAAGTCGGTTGAGTGAACTACACAGCAATCACATTGACGTTGGAAGCCCGCCAACAACGAAATCACCGGCCGGGCGGACAGCGTGGCGATCGGTCGCTGACCAGACTCGCTGAAGCGGGCGGACAACTTGGTTTGCCCGACCTTTAGCCCGGTCCGGTGAATTTGGAGTTGGCGCGGCGGCGTTTGTTGACCCGGCTTGGCTTAGGAATTGGGTGCCGGCTGGACTGAGTGGATCAAGTCGATGTTATTGCGAAGCCAATCGTTGATCAGCGCACCCATGTTTTGACCTGTGCTCTCAGCCATTGCTTGGATTGCTTGCTCTACGTCCGGATCAAGATAGATCGGAATGTGGAGAACCGCATCTTGCCGATAGAATTTGCCGCGCTCGCCTTTGCTAAAATCGAATTGCTCTGTCATCTTCGTTTATTGTCCAAACTCAGCATACTGGCCTGCTTCGTGTCGTGTTGCTCTTCTCGCCGAAATGATTCGGATGCTGACGCTAACGCTTGAATCTTCTCTGTATGTGTGAATGACAACAAGAAGGATTCCTTGACTATCAAATCCTATGGTTGCCCAACGTTCTTCGTCGTCGCTATGTTCATCGTCAGCCACGGAAATCTGCTGAGGATCACGAAAGATCGTTGCAGCTTGCTCAAACGAGATTCCGTGTTTCGAACGATTCGAAGCTGCTTTGGCCGGATCCCACTCAAAATTGTAGTCCAAGGCTCAACCCTTGTAGTTCATTGCTTGGGACTCTTCGAACTTGCGAACCTGAACATCATTATCTGTGGAAGCGATGAAGTTTGCAAGGAGTCGAACATTGACCAAAATCGTCGCATTGACGCCGACAGCCCGCCAACGCCTCGCATCAGCGGCTAAGGCAAGCGCAGCTTGCCGAAGTCCGGCTGCATGCGTTTGTTATGTGCATTTTTGGTAACTATACAGGCATGGCAGCCGGTAAAGGGATGAAGGGCTGACCAGTCAAGGCATCGTGCAAAGCAGCAATGACGTTGCCGCCCTGCTTGCGGACAGTCGAGATGTAACTGCGAATCGCACAGAAGGTGTGTGCGCCGGCCAGGGTGCGGAAGGCGCCAGAGATTTTCTGTTTGAGTTTGACCATGCGAATGTCTCGCTCGGCCAGGTTGTTGTCGAAGGGGATATCGAAGTCGTACATGAAGGCAAGGATGCCAGCCTTATGCCTCTGCAATCGGTCAAGCAAATTCTTGGGCGGCGACTGCTTTGGACGTCCCCGTTTCTTGGTTGATGCGGGTTCTGGAGGGGGATTGGTCTGGAATCCTCGCTGGAGAATGGCATCATATTCAGCGTCGAAGTAGGCCAGACGCTCTGATGATAACGAGTGAGTCTTCTCTGCGCTCTCATCGACTTCTCGCTTGATGTCGTAGAGGAGGTCTGCCATATCAGCGGCCCACGGCTGCTCATATTGGTCGGTGATGAATTGCAGTTCACGCAGATGGTGGGCATTGCAGAAGGCATGGTTGCAGGCTTCAAAGGCGAGATAGGAAGCCCAGTGATCATGCATGACCCATTCGGTCAGTTGAGGCAGGATGCCGATGGCGTCCATGGCTTCCCGTCCTCGCTTGCGATGCAGATTGTAGAGGGTCAGCCATTCTGTGCTGATGCTATGGAGCCATTGCAGTGCACCTTCGACTCGCAGACCGCTCTCATCACAGTGTGTGACCTTGGCCAAGAGTAACTGGCGTTCGATTTCAGCCAGAGAGGGGGCAACACCGGCTTCGACCGTTTGATTGGCCTGTTTGACAAAGTCCCATGACGGACTGTGTCCGTAGAAGTCCCCCAATAACTCACAAGTGCGGGCGACTGGAATCAGCTGATAGGTGTTCAGGTAGCTGGCCTGTGCCTTCAGCCGAGGCCCATACTGCACGGGCTGCGTCACATCGGCGGGAAAGGATGCTTCTGCACTACGATGGCAATTTGGACACGCTTTGATCTCTGCCTGATGCTCGGTCACTTCGATCTGCACTGGTGGGACATCGTAGACCTGACGACGTCGATGTCCAGAAGCAACCACGGCTGACAGGTCGGTTGAACAATGTGGGCAGCAACTCAGTAACTGTCCGCAATTAAGTTAGCGGTTTTATACATCAGAGCAGGTGAAGTTGGCAGAATCATGTAGTTCCAGAGTGGACAGATCGACCTCCGGATCAGGTTAATGGACTGTCGTTCATCCATGGAGACCTTCCGATTCTTTTCAAAGGGACGGTCCACCATAAACGCACGGACCGTCAAACCGGTATCGGTGGTCGTGTCCCGAATGTAGTTGAGCATCGTGTCAAAGGAGCGCAATGGTTTTCCGGCCCAATTGAGCGATATCTGGCTGAAGAGACGATACTCAATCGGATTGTACCTGGACGCTCCAGTTGGGTAATGGCAGACCAAGACGGAAAGGCCAAACTGGTCAGCAAGCTGCCGCTGCAGTTCGAGTTTCCAAAGCCAGAAGCGACAGCTGTTACTGCCACCGGCGTCGCAGAGGATTAGTATCTTGTCCTCTCGCTGAAAGCGAGGGCGCTCCGGATCAGCCCACCACTGGGCAATCGCATGAACGGCAAATTCTGACGTATCGTAAGAGTTGCCGACATAGACGGTTCCCTGATTGTGGGTGAGATCATAAATGCCGTAGGGGACTGCACGCCCAAGGGCATCACTCCGGAAATCATGGACGTTGACTTGTTCAGCAGTTTGACGCCAAGTGCGCCCTTTGTTGGCAAAGTGACCGATGAGTTCCTTGTTCTTGGTATCAACACTGATGACTGGATAGCCAGCTTTGAGATAATGGTCTCGAACCCGATGGATGTAGTGAAACTGGCGGTCTCGGTCTGGATGGTCTGGTCCGGTCAAGCTTTTGCGGTTGGCGACCAGTCCATAATCGAGCTGCTTCAGCAATCGTCGGACCGTTGTACGGCCAATGTTGTATGCCTTCTGACCCAGAAGGACGACCAGCTTGCGTAGACTGCGTCTCACCCATTTCTGTTCGCCTGTTGGCAATCCGGCAAGATCGTCGTTGACGGCTTCCTGAAGGGCAGCTTCTATGCCGGGTGCTTTTTTTCGATCGGTTTGCGACCGCCACCGGCCTTGCGAACCCGGTCCGTTGGCCGATCTGCCAGATCACCGGCAAGTTCACGACGGCCCCGACGTATCGTGTTCACGTTCATGCCCGTGATCTTGGCCAGCAGTTCGGTACCGCCATGACCGATCCGGTCTGCTTCGACCGCAACGTACCAACGTCGTTGTTGTTCATCCAGCCGGCTCAGCAAGACGTTCATCTTGTGATGGTGAATCTTGTCAGGATGCGGCTCCGGTGACTGGCAGTTCGGACATTCACATTGATGGATCGGACTCTGGCTCATCGTTTCGGCTCCCCTTTCGTTTACTCTATGGGAGCCATTCTACGCCAGATTTCGCTAACTTGTTAACGGAATGAAGTTGACGGACGATCTAGGCTGGCGATCCACCTCCAATTTGAAAATATCCGGACGCGAGTAGTGACCAACCACGTCAAACGTTCTGCGTGCAGAGCGAACATCATCTAAATTAATGTCCGCCTTTAACAATCCCTTTTCCTGTCTCATTGGGCCGGAAATTATTTCACCTAAAGGTGAGCAAATGATCCCGTTACCCGGCATCAACCACTCGCCTTTACCTGAAGAAATGCTGTCGCGTGATGGCAAATCGAGTGGAATATCACTGTCTTCTAATGCTGGCGCAACACCAATCACAAAAGCAGAAGCTTCGCGTCCGATGTGTTGCATCGAAGCCAGCCAGTTTTCACGATGATCAGCGGTTGGTGCACAGTAGATCTCTACATTCTGCGCGTAAATGGCAGCACGGGCCAAAGGCATGAAGTTTTCCCAACAAAGGAGTACGCCGACACGACCCACTGCGGTATCGACAACATTCAGTCCACGACCATCGCCAAAACCCCAAACTGTGCGTTCAGCATTGGTCGGCATCACTTTTCTGTGAACATTCAGTATTTCTCCGGTGGCGTCTATAGTGACCGCCGTATTGTAGATAGTACCAGCGCTTAATTCTCCGGCACGCTCATTTATACCCATCACGACAACTACGCCATACTCACGTGCTGCCTCTTGAACAGGCGCCAACTGATCTTTCGACAGGTCAATTGAATTGGAAAATAACTGCCGGTATAGCTGATCGAACTCACCCGCATTGTTGGTTGGGGTCATTCCCCAGATAAACATTGGATATCCAGGCACCCATGCTTCAGGAAAAACGAGAAGCTCTACATTCTCTTTCGCTGCCTGTTTGATTATCTCAACCGCTCTTTCAAGACAACCATCTCGATTCAGGTATTTGGATGGGTGTTGCACTGCTGCTACTGAAACCATATCTTTTCCTCACAGTTTTTTAAATCTGAATTACCGACTTTCAGATCGATAGCTCACTTTTATTTTCATCGATTTCCCAAAAGCAAAAGTCGATTGTCTTTTACAAATGTCGGATTACGAGATTTGTTGACGACGCTCTTGCACCTAACGACTACATCACCGGGCCGGCGGAAAGCGTGGCGATCGGTTGCTGACCAGACTCGTTGAAGCGGGCGAACAAATTGGTTTGCCCGAGCTCTAGCCGGCTCCGGTGCATGTTTGGTTGGCGTGGCGGCGTTTGCATGACCGTTGTTTGGAATGAGTGTTGAGACGAGCTTATTGTTGCTTGCGAATTCGAATTGAGCCAGGAGAAATGACGCTGAAGGTGTTGAGTAGTTTGGTGTCGTGTTCGGCTATCGCCGTGGCAACGATATCTGCCTTTGTTGACGGATGCAGACCTGCAAGCCGGATCAAGATGACACCTGCATGGACCAATCCCTGACGAAAGACCAATTCGCCAAAATCCTTATCGAGTGTTAGGAGCAGGGCGCCGTTGTCATTCGCCTGTCGCAAGATCGTGCCATCGTCGATCCCTGGTGACATTTCTGCGATGTAGGCGACTTCATGGCCATCTTGTCTCAATCAGTCAACAATCGGCTTGTCGACGCCCTCGTCGGCCAAGAGATTCATGCCATTTCCAAAGGAACTGGATAAACAACATCTGCTTTGAGCGCTTCTGCGGCGAAGGCAAGTGCTGCTGGTATGGCACCTTCCGGCAAATGCGGATAGGCTTCTTGGATCTGTTCAGCTGTCTCTCCGGCGGCAAGCTTTTCCAGAAGCAGCTCTACGGTGATTCGGGTTCCTGCAATGACAGGCTTGCCCATCATGATCTTCGGATCTGATTGAATACGTGCTTTTCCCATGTTGCTATTACCGTTCCATGCTCTCGTGGTGAGCAAAATCAATCACTGAATCGTCTTGGCTCACTTTATCACGGATTCTCATATTTGTCGTCGCATTTGCGTCGGAAGCCCGCCAACGAACAAAGATCATGCGGCGCGAGAGAAGCCGACGTATCACCAAGTCCGATTACCGCCGCCGCATAATCCGTGTTGAAGTAAGCCGACGGGACCACCAGGCACTCTATGGAATTTCAGTCTCCTTATTGCGGTTTTGAGCTGCCCGGGACAGCCGCTCAAGCGTCCTTATTGTAGCCAATGATCAAGGCGACAGCAACAGGATCAAATGAAGCCCAGTGTGATAGTGCGGGCCATGGAGACAGAGTCCCCAAACAAGTGTAATGCACTTCATTCACACTGAGCACGACCGGCAACTTGGTCTCTTTTTGCGGCCGCACGACCTGATCTGCCGGCCAAGCTTGGCCAAGCGTCTTCACATAGAGGAAGCGGATAGCATAGTGAGCGACCCGGCAACTGCTGGGCGAGAGCTGCTTCTTGTTCATCAAATAAAGGAAGTGCCGGCGCAGTTCCTCTTCATCGATCTGATCCGGCGGCTTGCGGTCGTACTCGGCCAGCTGCCTGACCGCATTGAGATAGCGCTGCTGCGTGCGCGACGACAGGCCGCGCAGCCGCATCTCGTCCGTCATCTGTTAGCGTAGGGACGTCATGGATAAACCTCCTGTCTGCATGAAAAACGAAATTCGACAGAAAGTATGGAACCACGATCAGTAACTGAGGAAAAATGGTGAGGAAAAGCAGATGGAAACTTGTGGCTTGGTGGTATAATTCGCTCCCGAAGACAATTTTCTCATTCTAATAGTGACAGACGAATGGTCCCATCACACTTACTGCCTTCAAAAGCCCAAGAGATCCCGCTGCATCATTGGTTTGATCCCCAAAGTGGAAAGCCCGTGCTGGGCGATGAGTTACCCTTCTTCACCGCCAGCTTCGATTGGTTCAACCCGCTGTCGCAAGCGAACTATCCCCACCGCCACGACTTCTACGAGATTCTCTATATCACTGGCGGAGAGGGCGTACATTACCTCGATTTTGATGCGTATCCCATCGAGCCGCCTGTTCTCTACTTCATTTCGCCAGGACAGATTCACTATTGGGAGACCACTGTTCCATTACAGGGGTACCCCATGATCTTTACGGCTGATTTTCTGCTACAGGGTCAGCAGGATGAGAACATTTTACATGAGCTGGATTTCTTCTATACTGTGGAAGAGACGCCCGCACTGACGCTTCACGGCCAGGATGCGGAGACGATGGCCAATCTTGTCCATGCCGTAGTTGACGAGTTTGAGAGCGAGAGATTCAGTCGTAACTCGGCGTTGCGTTCCTGGTTTCATCTCTTGCTTGTGCAGGCACAACGCCTCTTCAATAGTACAGCGACAGCGAATGAACGCAACGCACCGTCCACACTCGTCCATCATTTCAAGCAGCTTGTCACCGAACAGTTTGCTACCGAACAGTCTGTACAGGCGTACGCCGATCAACTTGCTATTACGCCCAACCATCTGAGCGATACGGTAAAGGCGCTGACGGGTCGGACTCCTGGACAACTCATTCGCCAAGAGATTGCGCTCGAAGCCAAGCGCTTGCTCCGCCACACAGACCTGACGATTGCCGAGATTGGCTATTGCCTTAACTTCGATGATCCCTCCTACTTTGGCCGCTTCTTCCGCCGCGAGACGGGGATCAGCCCCGGGCGATTTCGGCAGTCAACCTAACTTCGGTCACGATTGTCAATTTGCAGAAACAGCACCGTATCGAGGCATTTTCGGTCTCAAGACCCTGAAATGCACTTCAACAGCTTCGCAAGTCAGAGAAAACCGCGTCCGGCATGCTTTTGTCGGACGCGGTTTTTTGATCGGTGCTCGGACCACGTTTATCCGAATCCGAGAAAAGTACCATTCCACCAGAAGATAATCCCTCATTTTGACCGCTGTTTCCGGCTAAGATGGTGCCATCGGCAGAAAACAGTATCCGCCGAAGAGACCCCAAGCGATTCGCTTAGCCTTTTTGGCTACATTACAAACAAGGAGAAACAATCAACAATGAACATGCGTACTGGGAAAGTCTATCTGGGTATCTTGATGATGCTCATCTTGCTGCTCGCAGCTTGTGTCCCCGCTACGTCCGTGCCGGCAGCCGAGATTGTCGCAGATGAAGCAACTTCGACCGAACCGATGATGCGCGAGACAGGCGCTACGATCACGGTCCAGGACTTGGGCGATATCACCGTCCATAGCTATCTCGCGCCAGAGCAGGTATTTGCCAACAACACCCACATCATCGAAACAGCGAATAGCCTGGTTCTGATTGATACACAGTTTCTGTTACCGATGGCGCTCGATTTCCGTGCCTATGCCGATAACCTGGGCAAGCCGATCGACCGTGTGATCATCACCCATGCACATCCCGATCACTTCTTGGGAAGCGAAGCCTTTGCTGATGTCGATGTCTACGCGCTGCCGGAAGTGGCCGCATCCATTGAGGCCAATGGGCAAGCCGAAGTCGACGAAAAGCAGGCTGAGTTTGGGGCCGCCATTGCCAGCACCTATGTTGTGCCAATGAGTTTAGAACCGGGCACCCTCGAGATTGATGGCGTAACCTTTGAATTCGTGCTGGTGACAAATGCTGAGGCGGAAATCCAAGTGGTTACAAAATTACCAGACTACGGGGTCGTATCCGTTGGCGACATCGTCTACAGCGGCACCCATCTCATTCTTGCTGGAAACCCACCGACCTGGATTGGGGCACTGGAAAATCTCAAAGCCGAGGGCGATTCCTATCCAGTGGTTCTGCCTGGACACGGTGCGACGGCCGACCCCAGCGTTTACGATGCCAACATTGCCTGGCTGGCTAAAGCCGGTGAGCTTATGGGGACGGCTACCTCGGGTGAAGAGTTCAAAGCAGGTATGGTAGATGCCTTCCCTGAGTTGGGCATGGTGGCCGCGATTGACTTCGTTTTGCCTTTCCTCTTTCCTGGAGATGATGCTGGCGCGATGGAATCCGATGAAAGCGCGGCGGCTTCCGGGCTAATCGAAGTGATTACAGTCGCATTGGCCGACGGAGTGACAATAGACGAATTCCTGCCCGCCAATGAGGCGATCGATGAGAATTACGCCTCCCAGCAACCCGGCTACCTCTCCCGCGAAACGGCCGTGAGCGCAGATGGTCAGATACAGCTTGCTGTCTATTGGGAAAGCAAGGCCGACAGCGACAACTCCATCGCAGGCTTCGGCGAAGCACCGGGTCTGGAAGAATTTATGGCCCACCTAAACGCAGAGACGATGGTGATTAAGCAGTATGGGCTTCGCAGCGGCTCGGATCAGGTGGCGTTTCCGGATAGCAATGCCGTGGAGGTGATTACGTTCTCGCTTAATGAAGGGGCGGATGTTGACGGATTTCTGGCCGCCAATGATCTGATTCGCGAAGAGTATGTCCTCCAGCAACCTGGCTTTATCGGACGGCAAACGGGCGTGACCGAAGATGGCGAATGGGTCATCTTCGTACACTGGGCGTCCGCGTCGGACAGCGAAGCATCGATTGCCGGATTCGAAAGCGCGCCCGGCGTGGGTGACTTCATGTCCTTTATTGATGCGGAATCCATGGTCGTAACGGTCTACGAGGTACCGCAGTAAGTCTTCCAGTATCCTTCGTAGAATCAGACGCACGCCATGATACAGTTGCCCAGAAAAGTTCCGTACCATTTTGGCTCCTTGAAATGTGATACGGAACTTTTCTGAGTATGTATGCCTTCACAGGCACATTCGTCAAATGAATAGTAAGATGGAGGAGGTCACACGATGAATTGGAAAAAATTCAGCCTTTTATTTGCCTTTTTTAGCGTTCTTGGTTTGTTTGCCGCGTGCCAGACTCCCCAAATTGAATCGAGCCAGATTGTAACTGAGGAGAACAGCTCACCGTCTGAGCTAGAGCCGACGGTAGCGGAACCAATATCCAACCCTGCATCGGGTGTAGTTCCACTGCCCGAGCGCTCTGGCCCACGTACGCGGACAAGTGGCACCGTACCGCATGTACAAATTGGTGTCGAGCCAGTACAGGCTGTCAACGGTGAACTTTACCGGCGGACCTTTGCTTTACCAGACGTCGAGAACCGCCCAACAATTGCCTCACTGCCAGGTGCCGACGGGATGTGGCTAAGTGAGGAAGCGCCTGTGGCCCGACCCGAAGTTATCGTTGCCGGGCGCGAATTTGCCCATATTCATCCTGACGGAAGTCTTCATCTCCCTTTACCATACGAACGCGCTCTGGAAGCGGTCGAAAAGGGCTGGGCCGAACGACACCCGTGGGCAGATCAGCGGGATGGTTGGGAAGGATTTGTGATGCTCTTTACGCCCCAATCAATGGCCGAATTGGACGTGACCTATCAGCTAGTCGTCGAGTCGTATAATCACGTCACTGGCCGGGCAGTCCAGGCATCAGATTTCGCGGACTGATAGAGAAATTAGCCATAGACCGCCACCAGAGGTGGTGGCTTGAAGATATGAACCGCTCAAAGCGGTTTTGCTGAGAGCCGCCCAACACCCCAAAATTAGCCGCCGCCGGGCGTGCTTGGGACAGAAACCAAGCCTTGCGATACGAACCAAGCTCCAAGCGGTCGGCTACATTTTGATTGTTAGGCGGCCTTGACCGCATAGCTTTTGATTAACTACAGCAAACCCCGACCCCGACGAGGGCTTGTGCCTAGTCTGGGTCAAAAACAAGTACTTATCCCAACTCTAGTTTTGGCTAACGGGCGTAAACGAAATAAGACAAGAAGCGGCGACGGGTCCATAATTGTGGCAGGCAAAAGAGCTACAATTAGGAGGACACATGTCAACCGCTTCCGAGAAGACTATACACGTTCTTGAACAGGTTGTAAAAGGATTGCCAGTGGGGACGAATCTGGCGTTGTTGCACATGTTATGGGCGCTCATCACGGGCTCGTTTCTGAGTAGCCGAGGGGCAATCTTTCCTGCCCTTCAGCGCTGTGGATTCAGTGCGGCCGAAAGCTACCGCAGTTGGCAGGCCATGGCCGAAGGCACCTGGGGAATCGGGCAGTTGGTCAAGAACTGGCGCAGCTACGTGATGGCTCAAGGGCAATGGCAGGCCAATAGCTATGAAGGATATCGTGCTCTGGCCATCGATGTCACCGCATTTTGGCGCCCGCGGCTGCAGGGGTGGCAAGGGAAGTTCTTCCATGGCATCGCGCAACGTGCGCGCAAAGGAGTCGGGTTTGGCTTGCTGGTCCAAGTAGGCCAGGTGGATGGTCATCGGCTGCCCCTGCTCAAAGCAATCATTCCCGCCGGTTTCGATACGGAGAGCCAAGATGAGTTCAAGCATGTGGTCCTGTGGCATGCCCAACAGATCCTGGCTGAAGACGAGGTAGCCGTGCATGACGCCGGCGCATCGGTGGCCGATATGCAGGAGAGCGCCATGCCCCGGTTTGTCCTGCGTCTGGCCAAGAACTGCACCGCACGGCGCAATGAATTGCCGGGCAACCAGCGAGGACGTCCGGCCGAGTATGGCCAGATTGTGCGTCCGCTGGCGCGTGAACATAACGGCAACATCTTGCCGGACACGCCACCCGATGTGGAGACCGAGTTCACCTACGAAGAACGGACCATTGCTGTCCACGGGTGGCACGGTCTGGTGCGTCGAGATCAGAAGGTGGACCAGGGCCTTGAGACCTACTCCATCTGGGTCTTCTTTGACCCACTCTACCAGAATCCGCTGGTGCTCGGCACCAATCTCTCGGCCCTGCCTTACACCATCTTTCGTCTCTATCTCGATCGCTGGCCGGTGGAACAGGTGCCTTTGGTGGCCAAACAAACCCTAGGTCTCCATCGTCACTTCGTCTGGGCGCGGCTCTCTTGCATCCGTCTGCCGGCCTTGGCCCTGCTGGTTGCCAATATTCTCACTTATCTGGCGGCTACGTTGCCTCCCCTGCCCACCGGTTTCTGGGATCGACAGCCAAAAAAACGCCAGGTCGCCTTCGTCGCCTCTTGGCGCACACTGATTTTCCACATGATTACCCGTTTGATGGTCAACTTCGCAAAAAGCAGTCCTCTACCGACCATCTGCCCAAGGGCTTTGAGGCTCGCCGCATGGCCAAACCACCAATTTGACCGGCCCCGCACCCACAATTGGGCCTTTCTCAATCTGTGCCGCCCTCCATCTGACTCGCTTATATCCGAGCTGGTCACTTCGTGTTGCCTGTCACAGGCAACCTTTAGCCAAAACTAGAGTCCCAAGGGATTTTCAATAAACCCAGACAGGCTCTATGCCTTTTCCAACTTCGCCATAAACCAAGTTCTATTCAGCGCCTTGAGTGCTCGTCACGAGCGAAGTGTTTTTTTCGGAATGAGTGCGGGCATTGAAGGCGCTGGCAACCAAGGTGGCGGGTTGAAAACTTGACCGTCTGGCCCTCTGGTAGATGTAGCACCAAGCTATTTGGAATTGCTGACATCTTTCAATGCCACTTGACTTTTGCGGCCGCCCCCAGCGCTCAGAAAACATCCCAAAAAAGGGCTTTAGCACCCTCAACTCATCCGGCCTCAAAATTACGGCTCAGAACGAGTTGATCGCAAGCTGACAAGCGGATATCCCAATGCTCTATCGAACCTCATGGAGCGGATACCGCATGTGCCATGTCATCATCGAATTCTAGGGTTGATGCGCGGTTGTCCTCGGAAAGCGAGGATGCCTAAACTCCATCACACTGATGCAAGGAATTTGAGGACGTGCGCTGTAGCCAGCCCACCTCGTTGGTAGACCTGCAGATGATTCAGACCAGGGAGACTCAGGAACGTTCCGTTGGGCAACTCACCGGCACAGCGTCGGATGGCCGATATCTCCGGATCGGCGTCCCCGCCAAAGAGCAGACAGGGCATATGCATCGAGGGCAGAATATGGGATATGTCAGGTCTGTCCTGCAAAGCTGCAATCAGCGCCACAGAATCATTACGTCGCAAGCGGGTCAACATATCTGGCGAGCAAGGATATCCCCAAGCGTTGAAAAATTCTGCCCAGGCGTCACTCCCCTCTGCCAGAAGCTTTCGGCCGCCTTCGAAGCTACGACCATAGGGCTGAGCTCCCCCTATCAGCAACGCAACCAGACGGTCTGGCGCATGCTCGGCCATGCCATACCCGATCCATCCCCCCATTGAATAGCCTAGGTAATGCGCCGCAGCGATATTCAAATCATCGAGTACAGTGACAATATCGGCCACTCGGTGTCGCAGCGCATAAGCATCGTGATCATACGGCTTGTCGCTGTCGCCATGACCACGAGCATCAATCAAGATCAGGCGATAGTGTTCCCGCATTGCTTCCACGTAGCCAAACTCATGCCAGTCGCGTCCGCTGCCAGAAAACCCATGTTGCAGCACCAATGGTGGACCGTCACCTACCACCGCATAATGTATCCGGATTCCGTCATTGATAGCATAGGGCATAAAGATGCTCTTTTCTGAAAGGTGGAAAACCGGCAGAGGAATCTTCTGAATGTCGGCGCACTGATCGAGAATGGCGGAACGACGCCCTGTTTTGGCGTCGCTCCGCCCAAAAGCCGATTGTTACAGACGGTGACTCAACGCGTGAATCCGTCCATATGGGAGAAGAGAGCCGGATGCAACGGGGCAAGCGTCTCGTTCGCTCCATCGGTCAAGTCACCGAAGACCTCAAAACGGGAGAGATCAGAGATTTCCAACAACTGGCCTAACGACTCCCCGACATTCTGCATGTGGTGCGGGATAGCATCGGCATTTGCATACCATTCTGCCAGATAGGCTTTACTCTCGTCCTCGTTGAAGTACCAGTGGAATGCCAGCATTTCCGGTTCATTGGCCTCGACCAAAGCCGTACCGCTCTTGGCAATCTCCTTGAAACTTTCCAGTTCCCCCTCGTGAATCGTCCACTCAGCCGTGTACTGAACTTGGTTCCCATGGTTTGCATCCGTCCCGGCTACAACTGCCTCCGGGCGCGTGAATCCGTCCATATGGGAGAAGAGAGCCGGATGCAACGGGGCAAGCGTCTCGTTCGCTCCATCGGTCAAGTCACCGAAGACCTCAAAACGGGAGAGATCAGAGATTTCCAACAACTGGCCTAACGACTCCCCGACATTCTGCATGTGGTGCGGGATAGCATCGGCATTTGCATACCATTCTGCCAGATAGGCTTTACTCTCGTCCTCGTTGAAGTACCAGTGGAATGCCAGCATTTCCGGCTCATTGGCCTCGACCAAAGCCGTACCGCTCTTGGCAATCTCCTTGAAACTTTCCAGTTCCCCCTCGTGAATCGTCCACTCAGCCGTGTACTGAACTTGGTTCCCATAGCCTGTATCCGCACCCGATTCTGTCGAGACACTGGCCGCTGGCATGGTTAACGGCATGCACGCCGCTGACAGCAGAGCCATCATCAATACTGGACCCAATAACTTAATCATCATCGTGTTCTTCCTTTTCCCGTGGGCAAATCTGAGTGAGACACGCCGTCCCATCTCTTAATCGATCTCTTACTTTCAGCAGCATAGCGCCCCTGCGTGATTCTTGCGTGACCTCGATTTCTCATATCGTGACTTAGTCGTCCCACTTTCTGAAATCCACATAGCGGGCGTCCACAAGATCTGCTATACTCACGCCATACAATCCAGGACTGGTCAAGGCAGCAAGCCCTTGGTCGTCCACGTAATGCAGACGCCGTTCCCCTCTTTTCTTAACTTGGCACCCACCATGGCGAAGCTCGCGCTCTATCTGTTCGGCCCGCCCCGCGTCGAGCTGGATGGTCAACCTATCGAAATCAATCGGCGCAAGAGTCTAGCGCTACTGATTTTTCTTGCCTTACATCCTGGAATGCGCAGCCGTGACTCGCTCGCCACACTATTCTGGCCGGGGTATTCTCAAACAGACGCGCGCGGCAATTTGCGTCGGGCGCTCTTTATTCTGAAGCAAGCGCTACCCGGTGAATGGTTTGAGACGAATCGCCAATATCTGGCTCTGCGTCAAGACGCCGATATTTGGGTAGATGTGGTGGCATTCCGTAACGCAGCCCAGGAGCGCACTACTGCGCAGGAACTGGCGCGCGCCGTAGAGATTTTTGACCAAACGTTTCTGGACGGATTCACGCTGCCCGATGCTGCTGAGTTTGATGAGTGGTCTACCTCTGAAGGCGAGTCGTTGACACGCGAGTTGGCTGACACACTGGAACTGTTTGTGCAGTTCTGTGCTGGCCGGCGCGATTATGTAGCTGCTGTTGCCCATGCCAAACGCCGTGTAGATCTCGATCCGCTGTATGAACCGGGCCAACGTAGTCTGATGAGGCTTTACGCCGAGTCCGGGCAGAGGGCAGCCGCCATACACCAATACGATGAGTGTGTACGCATACTCCAGGAAGATCTGTCCATATCACCCGCGGACGAGACCGTCGCATTGTCTTTGCAGATTCGGCAGGGCTTGCACCTTCCGCAAACGATTACAGAGCCGCCTGCACAAGGCGTCGAGCGCGAGGCAGTCAAGCGTCACGGAGATTCGACTTATGGATCACACTCTGGTCTCATCGATATCCAACCTGCTTCCTCCAGAGACTCACTTGAACGCCGCCCCGCCTTGCAAACACCCAACAATTTGCCGTACCAATTGACGCCGTTCATTGGTCGAGAAAGAGAGCTGGCAGCACTGGATGAAATGCTGGCGCAGGCGGATGTGCGCCTGGTCACAATTGTAGGTCCTGGGGGAATGGGAAAGACGCGCCTAGGATTGGCAACTGGCG
Organism: uncultured Chloroflexia bacterium; assembly: GCA_963749845.1. GTDB lineage: Bacteria > Chloroflexota > Anaerolineae > Caldilineales > Caldilineaceae > JAGRCP01. The sequence goes on from CAVVOJ010000001.1 coordinate 2,188,088, forward strand.
CCTCTAGGTCGACAATGGAACGCTTTCATCACGGCGTTTTCTTCGTGGCGCTGGCGTCCCTAAGCGATCCGAGACAGGTTGCACCCGCTGTGGCCGAGGCGCTGCATTTCCAGTTAGAGAGAGACGCCGTCCAGACACGTCCCCCCGAGAAGCAGGTGGCGGACTATCTGCGTGAGAAACAGATGCTGCTCCTGTTGGACAACTTCGAACACCTGCTGGAGGGCGTGGAGTTTATCGGCAACATCTTGGAAGCAGCACCAGGCGGTCAAGATTTTGGTCACCTCGCGCGAGCGTCTGCGTTTCCCTGGAGAGCATGTCTATCCAATTCAGGGGCTGGATACAGAGATGGATGCCGCTGAGCCGGCAGCAGTTAGGCTCTTCGTCGAGAGTGCGCGACGGGCGATGCCGGAATTTGCCCTGAACCATCACAATTTGGGACCACGTCACCAGTATCTGCCGACTCGCAGAGGGGATGCCCTTGGCAATTGAGCTTGCGGCTGCATGGGTAGAACTCTTGCCACCTTCCGCAATCATTGACGAACTCCGGCGCAGCCTTGACTTCTTGACGAGAGATCTTCGAGGTGTGACTAAGAGGCACCACAGTATCCGTGCTGTCTTCGAAACAATGTGGCATCGAATGGATGAGGAAGAACAGATCTCGTTCGCCCAACTGTCGGTGTTCAAAGGCGGGTTCACACGTTCCGCGGCGTTGAACATTACGGGTACCAGTATCCACCGATTAGGCGCTCTTGTGAGCAAATCTCTGGTCCAGTATATGAGCAGCCACAATCGCTATGCGATACACGAACTCTTGCGCCAGTACGGCGAGGATCAACAGTTACTTCGACCAGGAGCCAAAGAGGAAGTCCTCGATCGCTATGCCGCGTACTACTGTGAGTTTGTAAAGACGAACGGAGAGCATCTCAAGGGAACGCGACAGCGACTAGCCTTGACCGCCCTCGAATCTGAGATTGAAAATATACAGGTTGCATGGCAGTGGATTGTCAGCAAGAGCGATACTACCCGTCTTGATCAAGCGATAGATGGCATCGGCGCGTTTTATCAGATGCAGGGACGCTATTCGGAGGGAACTGCGGTTTTTCGTCGCGCGGTGCAAGGACTCGAAGGAGGCACGTCGCCGCAGATCAAGCGGACGCTGGCGAAGTCACTGATTTGGTCAGCCGCATTCGCACGCATCACCGGTGACGTCGATGAAGCCCGTTTCTGCCTGCAGCGAGGTACTGCATTGGTGGACGAAATTGAGTCGGCAAACGACAAGCTCCCATCGGTTAGAGCGTTCGCCCTGTTGGAGATGGGACATCTGGATCGACTCCGAGATGCGGACATGGCACGTGAACTATACGCGCAAAGCCTACTCCTATACGAACAGCTTGGCGATGTACGGGGAATGGCAGGTGCACAAGAGGGGCTAGGGTTTGTTGCGAATGAAATCGGTGATCGCACCGATTATCGAAAGCGAACCGAGGCTGTCCTCGCAGCGCGGCAAACCCTGGGAGATCGGGTGGGAATCGCAAGGGCGCTCGCCGAAGTCAGCAGGGCAGTTCGGAGTCTGGGCCGTCTGGACGAGGCGCTCACGCTGGCCAAGGAAAGCGTGGACATGTATAGGCAGCTCGAAGATCGAGCCGGACTGGCAGGCGCGCTCAGCAATTTGGGCGATGTCCTCAACTGGCTCGGTAGGACATCGGAAGCGATGGAAGCCCTGGAGGCAAGCGTATCTCTCAATCGCGAATTAGGTGATCGCCGGGCCTTGGCCGATGCGATGGGAAAGCTTGCCAGCTCACATGCGAGAACGGCCGAATATGAGTTGGCGAGCCAGGAAGCTACGCTGGCGCTTTCGATGTCGCGGGAACTGGGCGACGAATCCCGTGTTGTATGGTGCTTGATGGTGCTTGGCAAAATCGCCATGTATTCGGGTGACTATGAGAGGGCAAGAGAGTATCTGGAGGAATCTCTAGGCGTTCTGAGCGAGAAAGGCATGTGGGTGATCCATGCATGGTCTCACAGCGTCATGGCGTCCGTGGCTTGGGGATTAGGCAATCTTAAACTCGCACGCGAACATATCGTTCTGGCATTGGCCACCGGTGTACAATCCTCTGATTTCAACACGACCATTCAAGCACTCCAGGCTGCTGCCCTGTGGCTATCTGAGGGCCGGGACAAAGCGCGCTCCCTAGAAATATACGGCATGGTACGCTTACACCCCAAGGTGAACAATCCCCAATGGTTCAGAGACGTAGTTGAGCCGCATTTCGCAAACGTAGCGGCCTATCTTCCACCGGCCACCGTCGCCAGCGCACAGGAGCGCGGCCGCCAACTTGACGTCTGGGAAACAGCCGCCAATGTATTGGCGGATCTCGAGAAATGAGTCGCTAAACTGAAGACACGACGAGATCACGGTTTTTGAAAACGAAAGATTTCGGCCTTCGGTTTGAGATTGAACGATTGCTGACTGGCCCGCAATTGTCCGATCTTCGAATCCCAAAACGTCGGCCACCAGAAACCATGGTCTCGTAGAAATGTCAGTTTAGTTCCCCATGGGCGGTTGCCCGCCACGGGGGATGAAAATAGCCTATTTACAGGGCAGTACACTGGATCGCAGATTTTTGACGACTGTATCTACGACTACTCATGGTCATCGATCCAATCTACAAAAGGCCCCCATGTCTCACATTGCCAACACTCCAAGAGAACGAAAAGAGTTAGTCATATTGTGAGTATCCCGTGGCTGATTTCGGCATCAGTACTCGAATTTCAGGGCAAAATCAACATCTGTTTTACATGTATGTCTACGGCCAAGAATTGGCCAAAACGAGCGCTGGAGATCGCCTGCGCCTGCGGCCACAAATGTCTGGTGGCGGCTATGAATCCCTGCCCGTTGGGTGTTTTCCGCGACGAGGGCACGGTTTCAGAGGGTAATTGCGCTGTGATTGCGCTCGATCTACGACTGAATAGAGATGGCATCGCTGTAGGATACTACGCTATGCGGCCTAACGTTGTGCTTCACCTGCAAAGTCGGTTGGCGCGCCCCTGGCGCCAGCCAGGGGCGTGACAAGCGGCTTTGTCAGGTGCAAGCGCTTGTTAGATGTCCCTTCCCAACCTGCCTAGAATCTCCAGGCCCCTCCAACCGACAAAACCAACCCAGACTCAAACGGAAACTCCAGTCCGTTTGGATCCGGCTGGTCCAAGTATACCATCGCCCTTGCCAGACCAAGCGCTCGGAATCTGGCTCCGACTGGCAATGACGCCCGCACTTCAGGCGCCACCCAATAGCCACCACCGAAACTGGCTGCACCATCGCGCGCGGATGCTTCGCTGTCCACCCAGTACCTGCTATAAGCAGCCAATCCTCCAACCTCAAATGCCGCCGAACCCAATTGAGTAACGACGGAGCGGACTCCTACTCCGACTGCCCCTTCCGTATAGGAGCTAACCAAGGAATCGGCAGTCCGATAGAAACCGTGAAAAACATACGTCAGGCCACCCCGAAGAATCGGCTCCGGACCGAAGCCCACACTGACCGCCAATCCGGACAACCCTGGCTCGAGACCAAACACTTCTGGATCGCCACCGGCGACATCCGAGTCGGCAAGTGGAGAAGTAAGGCAATAGGTGAGATCTAGAGTCTGAGACTGGGCCGACCCCACGAATAGGGTCACGAAAACGAGGACCCCAAGTGCAATGTGCTTCATCGGTGCGAATTCACTCCTGGCTCTTGTACATCTAACGTTTGAGCTAAGCCGCGAGCCGAAGCCGAGTCGGCTTGAGCGATTTGCTAGGCGTCAAGCGGTGGATCGAGCAACCAACTGATGTCGTACTGCGGCACTTCTCCTTCCTCCGCAGTCGCGGGGTCAAGGAACTCCCATCGACCGATGACTTTCTGGGCCTTGCACCCCAACTCCCAGTTCGCGGTCCAAATGCCGACAGCGACGGCTGCGTAGTAGCGGCTCGTCGTGGCGGCGAAGAAGTCGAACCGGGTCACCGTCGCGTTGTCGACCACCGCGGCGCACCTTGTGGTCTGTCCATTGTAAGACGACGGAGCCCATTGGCAGATCTCGTAGGTGCGTCCGAGCCGGTCGAGCGGGGCCGTCGTCGTGACGAGGGGCTGCTTGCAGGCGGGGTCGGTGAAGAACAGGGCGTCGAGAGGGTATCGACGATCGCTGAACTTGGCGTTGAACAACCGAATGAACGCGGGAATGTAGTGCGAGGCGTAGCCGATGGCGCAGATGCATATGATGTTGTCCTGGACGGGGTCGAAGCGGTCTCCGAGCAGCTTGTTGATGCTGGCGTGGTCGGCGCCCGGCCCTATCCAGCACGTGCTGATGCCCATCCGCGTCGCGTCCATCACTACATGCTGCAGTGTGCGGCCCACGTCCATGACGGCGCGGCGATCGTACTCTTTGGAGGCGATGGCGATGAAGAACTCGTGGGCATTGACCGTGGGCCAAACGGTGAGCGGGCCGTCGATGTATTCGAGTCGTATGGGGCCGTCACTGAACTTGGGCTCTGCAAGGTGGGCCTTGGCGGAGGCGCACAAGGCTTCACGGTCTTCAACGGAGAGTCTTCTGGTCTGGAAAGAACGGCAGGAGCGCCGGGCCCGCATCAGATCGAAGAGGTCCAGGTCGTAGTTGCGACGAGGACGACGCTCGGGGAAGTGGATATGCCACTTGACCGTCAGGATGTCGAAGACGGCTGTCAGGAGCAACAGCCCGGCCGGGACCAGGAATGGCAGCGATGCCCACAGGGGCGTGAAGAACCACAGGGGAAGCCCGATGACCAGGAACGGCAACGACAGGAACACTGGGATCAGGTACTGCAACCAACCTGTGAATTGGAGTCGCCGCTTCATCATCCAGAATGCGGTGAACATTCCGCGAAGGAATGATGGTATCCGCTGCAGCACTTCCCGTTCTTCGACACTGAGTCGAATGAGGTGCTTCTGTTCCGTCTTGCTCACGAGGAGTGTCCCCATGGCGCTGGTTTCAAAATGTTCATTGGCTTGTCATCCAAATTGTCGCAACGCACCGCCAGCATGCTCGCCCACCTAACGCCAGCCATCACCCGTCGCTTGAGGCGACAGACGATTTGCGCTAGCAAATTCGGCTGGCGGGTCTAGCGGTCGGGTGCATGGCATTGTTCGGCACCATTAGTAAAGACGCTCGACCTCATCCTTCTCGACTCTTTGCTGCATCTCGTCCACGGAGATGGACAGCTGCCCGCCATCGACCATGGTCTGGGCAAGGCTCGGGAGGCCATCGAGCTCTGGCCAGTCGTCCGGTGACCACAACTTTGACCGTACGATGCATTTGGCACAATGGAAGAATGCTTCCGACACATCAACGGCGAGGCCGAACTGGGGCGCCTTTCCCTTTACGGCCATCGACTCCAAGACGCCCGAGTCGCGGATAATTCTTGCCTGTCCCGAGATTCTCAAGGTCTCCTTCTTACCCGGGACCAAGAAGATTAGGCCAACGTTGGGATTCGACAGCACGTTCTTGAAGGTATCTGCCCGCTTGTTGCCTAGTCGCTCCGGGACGACGAGCGTGTGGTTGTCGAGAATGGCTACGAACCCTGGCGGGTCACCCTTCGGCGACACATCAAAGTTGCCGAGCGAGTCAGAAGAGGCAATCAGAAGAAATGGTGAACGGCCAATGAAAGCACGGCAATGCTCATCCAAGGCGTCAATTGTCTTAGCAGTAACCCTGTCTGACGGCTCCCCCATGATGTCACGGAACTCCGCTTCACTACGGACTACTTCGTTGAACGCGTACATCGTGATTGCTCCTCAAGTAGTGATTCTTGCGGCCGAACGGCCAGCGTCACAGGACGGGCGGATGGCGAGGCGATCAGTTGCTGACCAAACTCGTTAGGGCGGGCGGACAAGTTGATTTGCCCGAGATTTAGCCCGTTCCGGTGCACGCCTGGTTGGCGGCGCTGATTGGCCTGGATAGCAAATACGTTGCTGCTACATGCCGCAAAACGGATCGCTGATACAGCTTGCAGTTCTACGCCGGCTGAAGTGTCTGGATGCGCGTGACGTCATCTTCGATAAGCTGTACTGTATCCCAAAGATCAACTGCTCTTTGTGCGTTGAGCCAAAACTCCGGTGAGTGTCCGAACAGTTTCGCCAACCGCAATGCCATCGAAGGGCTGACGCTGCGTCGCTCGCGCAGTAGCTCATTGATTGACTGGCGCGAAACGCCGATTGCTTCAACAAGGCTCGTTGCTGTGAGGCCGAAGTCGGGCAGAAAGTCTTCGCGCAGCATTTCTCCTGGGTGGGTTGGCCGGCGATTCATGCGAATTGTATTTGGAACGCTCATAGCTGATTCATAACCTCAGCGATAATCACAAACTTCGACATCGTAGGCATCGCCGTCGACAAATCGGAAGCAGATACGCCATTGATCGTTGATCGAGACGGCATGCTGTCCTTTTCGGTCTCCTTCAAGGGCGTGCAGACGATTCCCTGGCGGCACGCCCAAATCTTCCAGTCTCGTTGGGAGATCGATGTATTCCAGTTTGCGTGCAGCGCGTTTTGCAATCTCTGGTGGGAAGCGCCTGGCTTTGCCGTTGACATAGAGTTCGTGGGATCGTTTATCGCTGAATGATCTCAATGATGTCTTATTGGTGGCTCATCTTTCAAGGGATGCACTATACCGCCATCTTCAACATCACCAGACCTGGCGGCTTGACCAATCGCGCTGATCACCACCGGTCAGCACGAGCCATTGTTGGCGGGCGAAGGTTATGCGATGACAAACTTCTCAATTGAATCAAGATCGTCGGCTTCAGATTGTTGCGCGAAGTAAAGGTCCCACCGCATCTGCAAATTTATCCAAAAATCGGGCGTATTGCCGAAAAATCTAGACAGCCGCAATGCCGTACTCGGTGTGACGCCTCGCTTGCCGTTAATCAACTCGTTGACACGCTGGTAGGGAACGTGGATTCCATCTGCCAATTGCTGCTGGGTCAAACCCATTGGCTTCAGAAAGTCTTCCAGTAGCATTTCGCCGGGATGCGTCGGCGTACGGTGTGTTGGTATACGAATCATATTTCTGCCTCAATGATAATCAACTATCTCAACCTCGTCCGCTCCTGATTCGGTCCATACGAAACAAATTCGATACTGCTCATTGATCCGAATGCTATGCTGGCCTTGTCTGTCACGTGCAAGTGCTTCAAGACGATTGCCTGGAGGAATGCGCAGTTCGTCAAGCGCAATGACGGAATCCAATTGCTCCAACTTTCGGGCTGCAATTCTCCAGATGCTTTGAGGGCAAGTTCGTCTTGCGACACGGCTCTTGACACCGTTAAAAATGTCTTCTGTTCCTTTACCCTTGAATGACCGAATCATGCATGCATGCTATCACGGTATTCATGCTAATTCAACAGGCGGTTTTGACACAAAATATCACATTTGCGTCGGTAGCCCGCCAACGCCATGTTTAGGTGCCCGGCCGGAAAGCGTGTGGACAAGATTGCATACCAGACTGGTTGAGCGTGCCGCCAAGGTCGAAAACGGCGCAGGGTAGGCCGGGTCAGCTACAACTACGGTTGGCGGGCTTGGAACTTGACTCAGGGCGGTGCTATGAAACAGACAATACCAAACCCGCTGGGTTTTATCAACGGCGGCCCACGGCTTACGCACCCTGGCTCTCAAAATAGCTTTTGTACGAACTCAAGATTGCCTTTCCAATGTTGGAACTGGCCAGATTTCGATAGAAGAAGCCTAACAAGCCAGATGCCTCAACGTCGCTGATTGTCGTGCGATGTTTCACCCCGGGCTTGCTCGTTGTGAATTGATCCGAGAAATGTGATTTGGTCGTGATTTTCGAACCGGCTTGATATTCTTCATCGAAATCAACGGTCACGCTCTCGGCGTCAATATGCTTGGTGATATTCGTGCGTTTCATAAGGCCTTCGTTAGTTCTAATGACTACGTGATCATGAGCCTTCTTCCACCAATTCGACGCTCGTCAAGCCAGGCATCAAACTGATGACCTGAACATAGTGTTCACCGTAGTTTTCGAAGGCATCCTTCACTTGCTGGATGTCACAATCGATTTCGTCTGAGCCTTCAAACCAAACACCCATGGACTATCCTCCTGAAAGAACTATTGGTGACCGAAAAGGGTAGAGCCGCTTCTTGACTCCGAGCAATTCTTGAAACGTCGAGAGCTTCTCTGTCTTTGCTGCTGTATGCTGAACGCTTGTGTATGATGCTACTGCATCAGGCGAGAAAATGTCTTCGAGCCATTCTTCGCATGACCAAAACGTCGCATTCGCGCCGATAGCCCGCCAACGGCACGATGTGCGGACCGGCGGCTAGCGAGCGGGCAAGATTGTAAACCAGACTCGGTGGAACGTGCCGGCAAGGTAGAACGCGCCGAGATCCGCCGGTTCCGTACGATTGAAGGTTGGCGGCGGCACCCGTTGACCAGACTAGACCCACGAAACCGTGTTATGCTCGCCTAGTGGGAATCGGAATCGCGTGGGCTTTTGTCTGCCCGATACATAGCCCGTAGCCTTGACTTGAGAATCTTGCCGGCACCACTTATCGGTAAGGGTTCGCGACGGATCTCGACACTACTAGGGCTCTTGTATCCTGCAATATGTTCTTTGCAATGCATGATGATTTCTTCCTCAGTCACATCATGGCCTTGATGCGGAACTACAACAGCATGAACAGATTCACCCCACTTGTCGTCAGGGATTCCGATGACGGCACACATATTGACCTGTGGATGCAGATAGATGATACTTTCGACCTCTGCTGAGTAGACGTTTTCGCCACCAGTAATGATCATGTCTTTCATGCGATCAACCACGTATACGAATCCATCATCGTCCATATAGCCCAAATCTCCAGTATGCATCCAGCCACCTCGGAGGGCTTCTGATGTTTCTTCCGGTCGATTCCAGTAACCCTTCATTACATGGGGGCCGCGTGTAATGATTTCCCCAACCACCCCTCGGGGAAGTTCAACATTGTCCAGATCGACAACCTGTACTTCATATCCGAAGTTAGCCTGACCAGCTGATTCAATCTTGTCCGCAAACGGTCCTTCAAGCTTATGGTACTTCCAGTCAAGTGTTGTAAATGCTGCAGCCGTTTCGGTCATACCATAGCCTTGATAGAACTCGCAATTGGGAAAGACATCCATTGCTCTGGCCATCGTTGCTCTTGGCATAGGCGATGCTCCATACCAAATCGTTTTGAGACTAGATAGGCTGTAGCTTCTGATGTCCGGGAAATCGATGAGCATCTTGATCATGGTGGGTACCATGAGGCACGCTGTAACATCATTCTGTTGAATTGTTCTGAGAGTCTCTTCGATATCAAACTTGGGGACAATAACGTGAGTTCCTGCTATAGTAGTGACAATGCAGTTTAGGCTACAATCAGCAATGTGGAACATGGGTGCAATATGTAGATACATCCAGTGTTCGCCCTTATATACCCCGGCAAGACCATTCATCGTGTTGCTCAACATATTGTCATGGGTCAGCATAACCCCCTTTGAACGACCGGTCGTACCTCCGGTATAGAAAATGCCTGCTACATCGTCACCACCGCGCAGAGTGTCAGGGATCGGATCTGCATCGTCCAGAATATCCTCGTAACTCAAGGTGCCTTCGGGGGGAGCGCTATCGTCAGCGAAGACAATGTGTTGAATCGTCGGCACACTTTCTTTCACGTTTGACACAACACTCCTGAAGGCATCGTCAATCACCAGTATCTCGGATTTTGAGTCGTTGAGCATGTAGATAAGTTCAGGTAGCGCAAGACGGGTGTTCAATGGCGTAATTATTCCTCCTGCCCAAGGGACTGCGAAGAAACATTCGAGGTAGCGATCGCTGTTCAAAGATAGGATGGCAATGCGGCTATCTGGTTCCAAACCCAGCTTGCGAAATGCCCCCGCCAATTTCGCCACTCTTTCGGCGAACTTTGTCCATGTATGCTGCCGATTACCCATGACTGTCGCTAAGCCATCGCTATTTACTTGAACAGCACGTCTTAATGTCTGTGTAATGTACATTGAAATGCCTCTATCTGCGCCCTCAGTCAACTGATGTGCTACAGTCTTCTTCCCAGACAATAGGTCATACCACGCAAATCAGATTACCCTCCAAGTGTTCGTCGCATCGACGTCGGAAGCCCGCCAACAAACGCGTGTGCTGCCGGTGGGAAAGCGAGCGGCCAATCTTGCTACCGGACTCGGTGAAACGTGGCGACAGGTGGAGGGACCTGATCACCCACCGGTCAGCCACTACGCACAGTTGGCGGGCGGGACCCGCTGACAGAACTTGCACATTGGCAACACCCAAGATTGAGTTACCAATAGCCCAAAGCAATATCAGGTTTTTCGCTGCAATGTATATAGATCTGTCGCAGCAATTTCGTCATGCGCTTCTGCGATGTGATTGAAATCATCATTGACGTCGAGAAAACGGCCAGACAACGTATCCGCGTGACCAGCTGCCAAGTACATCAGCTTCGGAATGACATCTGCTATCGAACGTGCAGATCCGGATTCTATAACTTGTCGAAACGCTTCCCTGCTCAACGGATCGACCTCTGAAGAAGTTGCAGCGGCTTGCAACATTGGTGTTTGTACGAAACCAGGGTTGAATGCGATGACGCTAATGTTGTAACGTTCAACTTCAACCGCCAGACATCGGGTGAAGTGCGTGAGCGCGGCTTTGGAAGTCGCATATGATGATAGATTTGGAAAGATTCCATAGGCAGCACCGCTAGAAATATTGATGATGCGTCCGCTTGAGCGTGCAATCATTGCTGGCAACACCAATCTTGTTACCAGGAAGCTACCTCGCAAATTGACTTCAATGGTCTGCCACCATTGGTCTGGATCAGTATCAATTACTGGTTGAATAGGACCTGTAATGCCAGCGTTGTTGATTAGAATATCAACGTGACCATTCTGTTTAGCGGCTGTTTGAACCAAGTGGTTAACATCTTCATGTCTTGAAATATCTGCTTGAATTGCCAATGCAATTCCGCCACCATATTTGATTGCTTGCGCTACTTCTGATAGTGCCGAATCAGATCGGTCTGCCAAAATGACGCTTGCACCTGCAACGGCCAATGCCTGTGCGAGTGCACGGCCGATTCCTGAGCCTGCTCCGGTCACCAATGCTACCTTGTTTTCAAAGTCCATTAACTACCCTTTCTATCAAAGAGGTATAGGTGCATATTGTCAGTAGCCCGCCAACGCTCAGCATCAGCGGCGGCGCGAAGCGCCGCCCGCTGTATGCTGTTGTTAGGCCGCAATGCAGTAGACATTCTGTGATCGCTACAACGTGACTGTCACGACATTGCAGAGGGGGCAAGGCTTGAGTAGCGCAGTCCCAGCGCTCCTTGCTTAAACTGACGGACATCGAGAAGCTGGAGGCTGAGGGCCCGACGAAAGAACGGAACACCGGGTCCGAGCGCAGCCGGGTGTATAAACAACGCGTACTCATCGACCAGATTGCGCTCCTGCAGCGCCGTGACGAGCTGGCTGCCTCCGTAGCACAAAACGTAGCTTTCCGACTTCCGCTTCAGGCGCTCTAGCTCCTCTAATACATCGGACGACACCACGCGTGTTTTCCAGCCGGGTTCCTTCAACGAAGTTGAGACGACCACTTTCGGCGTAGCCATCCACAGCCGTCCGTACTCGCGCTCATAAGCGGGTTTCGCCGCGTCTTCAGCGGCGTCTGGCCAATACGGGATCATCACCTCGTAGACCTTGCGCCCATACAGGAACGCGTCGGCACCAACCGCAAGCTCATTGAAGACGCGGTGTACCTCCTCGTCGATGCGAAGCCAGCTTCCGTCGTCTTGCCCTTGCGCCTCTATACAGCCGTCCAGCGACAAGTTCATCGACACGATCAGTCGTCCCATATGCGTCCTCCTGCGGCCTAACAATTACATCACCGGGTCGGCGGAACCGAGGCGATCAGCTGCAAACCAAACTCATTGCAGCGTGTGGGCAACTCAGATTTGCCCAGATCTAGCCGGCTCCGGTGCATGTTTCGTTGGCGGGCGACAAACTATATATGACAACTGGCTCTGCAAATGGGGAGCAGTACACGCTGACTGTCAAGTTGCACCCGTGAATGGTTCTCCCGCACTTTGTGTGAAAATGGTACGCCGAACTGACGTGGATCGAACTGGCACCAGAGGTAGCACCCGCACAGGACATGAAATAGCGGCACGACTCCCGGCACGATCACACAAAGTGCGGGAGAACCACTATAGCCTGCAAAGTGACAGTTGGCGGGCCACCTTCCATCTACCATTATTGGATACTCATTCACACGTCGGCGCAGTTGCTAGAAACCAAACGACATCTGCGGAACACGCGGCGGATAAAACACACCGATTATGACAAAAGGATTGGGCGCACGAATGTGGTTGGCTAATGTAGTTCCAACAAAGAGATATAGGTCTTGATTGAAAAACTTCTCCTCGTACTTTTGACGGACAAGCTCATTTGCGTGAACCTCGTCGCCTTCTGCATGAGCGAGACAGTTCCAGTACAACGCTCCGATTTCCCAGTCTTCAATCATCATACGCCGCGGCTTGTCATCGCCCTCTGTAATGAAATGATAGTAGTACTTGTAGGGAAGCTTTCTGACGACCTCGAAGTCTTGAGTGGTTTGATCCCTCCGTGTGTCGAACAGGTTGGCTTGTCTCAAGTCGCTTCTGAATTTTGGCTTCCAATCGCGCTCATCTTCTTGTATCTCAAAACGAATGAGTTCCTTTGGCTTGATCGTTGCCAAGGACTTCCATACTCTTTCAGTTTTTGCTAGTCTGATAAGATCATTCATCGACCCGAAGACTTCGCTTAGCGCATATCGCTTTCGTTCACTCCAATCTCGGTTCTTACCAGTCGTGATTGAGTCAAGCGTAATTATCTCTTCGTCGACGCCGAGTTTTGGCATGTAGCTCTCCTGACGAAGATCACTGTGCTTTCGGACAAGATCGACCTCGATCCAGTTATATTTCCCATACTGACTTTCATAGGGGAGGGATCTGAAGCGGACTGGATAAATGCGAATCCATTTTCCATCCTCTAGAAACCCGGCATTGCATACAAGTTCATCATATTTCAGTGATGGATTTGGATACGTCTTTACAGCTATGAGCACTTTCGCTTTTGGAAGTTCAAGGGGGAGGTACATTACTATCGTATTGCCTCGCTGAGCTAAATGTGCATGACAGGATGTTCAAAGTTTGGGCTACTCTTCAATGCCGTGACAATCTCACTACGATGGCACATAGAAGGTTGTGCCTCGAAACATGTAAGTGCTACTCTATGAACCTCAGCGACTTGAGACCGAATTGTCGCTAGTGCTTCAACTTGGTTTGGCAGCACTTCCTTGGAATAGTAGGCAAATAGATTTTCATATGATTCCTTGTTTCCGAGATTTTTTCGCCTGTTTGACGGAATCCCGAGTTCGGGAAGATGTAGGTAAGCAATATCCACCTTTTGCAGATATGACTGAAGGCTTTTTTGGGAGAACCCGTGTTTCCTAGAATATGGGTTCATTCGAACGTCAATGAGCATACGAACGTTATTGGAGATCAAGCGACACAAATACGCATCAATGGTCAAACCTTCATATCCAATCGTGAACAACCCCACTGATATGTCTGTATTCCAGTACGCTTGCACACTATCATATTCGGTAGGAGTTAGTATTTCCGCTGAAATCTCACTGCGTGCTGCATACTCAGGATAATCCAAATATGACTTTATGATTAGACTGCGACCTCGTAGCTGGGCATACTCCTTGACGAAAGCACGCATTGCCGCCCGATCCCTAACCTCAAGCTCTTCTCTGAAGGATCTACGAGACGCAAGTACGAACCTGTCACCTCTCTTTAACAACCCTTGAGCTTCAAGTTTGCCCTTGTCGTAGAAGGACATGAAACTGAACGCACCGTATCGGTAAGGGAAAAAATCGTAATAATTTCGATCCACCACCTGACAATAGAGAAATAGAAGCTTCTCGAGATCGGTGTGACCTAAATCCCCGCCACAGCTCTGCAGAAGAGCAAGCAGGACTTTCTGCCGATAGAACATGATTTCCCTCTTCGTTTAGAGATAATCTTATAGCTATTGCTCATGATCAACTTGGCCTCATACGAAGGATTATATCAAATACGATCTCAGAACGCATGTTCTTGCCGTGCTGAACTAAATGTATTTACTATTGAGTTTCTTTCTTGACGGTACTAGGGCGCGACGCCGACAGCCCGCCAACGGTTAAATTACCGGCAGGGCGAACGGCGTGGCGATCGGTCGCCAACCAGATTCGTCAAAGCGGGCGGACAACTCAGTTTGCCCGAGCTTTAGCCCAGTCCAGTGGACGTGGGGTCGGCGCGGTTGGAACTTGACAAATAATCGCGCTATGAAACAGACGATACCAAATACGGGGCTTTTCATCAGCGCCGACTAAATGCCCGACCGATATGCGATGCTTCGGATTTCTCGAACGTTTCTTCTTTGCTCAGCTTCGAACCTACCGGCAATGATGTCAATCGCAGCCTGTGCTGCTTCTCAATAGCTCACTTCTTGATGCAAAATGCCGCTCTTACGAAGGCTCTCTGACCTCGCTCATAAGCGCGAGAAGATTGTGATCTGGATCTCTGAAGAAACCCATCCACAGATCGTGATCAGGTAGTTTCGCGACCAACTCAGGTTGTCCCTCAAAGACTACTTCACGATTGATGAGTAATTCGTATGCTGCTTGAATGTCATCGACCTTGTAGTAGATGATCGAACTGTAGTTTTCCGGCTTGTCTTTGGCTGGAACGTCGAGCAACAGTCGGATTCCACCACAGTCAAAGAAGGCGAGTCCTGGTGGAGCCTGAAAGAGGAATTGCATTCCAAGGACATCGCGGTAGAAATCGACTGCGCGTTCCAGGTCACTTACCGGGATTGCGATCTGTCCTATTGCTCTCAAACTGAAGCTCTCTGAATGAATATCTTTCATCGTTTATGTGTTCCTATGACGTCGAAAGCCCGCCAACGCCAGCTTGTGCTGCCGGGCGGACAGCGTGGCGATCGGTTGCCTACCAGGCTTGTCAAAGCGGGCGGACGCGATCCCATTTTTACGGTTTTCCGCAAAAGCGGCCAAACAGTGCTTCTCAGACACCCATTTAGCTCCGAAATCAGGGCTTCAGAGGCTAAAAATGGCCAATTTAGGCGCTCAAATCGGCGAAATCGCATCAATTCGGGCCAAACCGTGAAAATGGGATCGCACCCAAGCGGGCGGACAACTTGGTTTGCCCGAGCTGTAGCCCGGTCAGACACGAAGCACGGTTGGCGGCGGCCGGTGACCAGAGCCAGCGATATGGAGCCGAAAATTCAAGATGCACGAATTCATCAACGTCGGCCAATGGTTTTACACAGTTGGAGCAGTGCTATCTAGCCCTCTGCTCTAAATACGGCTCTCAAACCCCATGATGCAGTTGGCAGAATTGCAGTCATATGTGATTCACCTTTGAAGACATCAAACGTCATATCTAGATTTTCGTAGTTACGGCTCTTGATGATGGCATGAAATCTGAACAGTGTTGAAACCATTCGATCAATTACAACATCTTCGTCGTCGGTGCCCACACCAAAAAAGAGCTTTACAGGTAGGTCCGTTCCCTTTTCAAAGAACTCCTGCTCATATCTAAAGGCCACTTCATCGTCCCAGTCTAGATCTGGAGCACCGATGATGTAACGGCTAAAGGTGTCGGGTTGGTGAAAAAGCGTGTAAACGCCAAAAGCTCCCCCAAAGGAATAACAGAAGAGAGTTCGGTCATTGGGGATTGTACGAAAACTTTGCTCGACGTAAGGGAGAAGCTCTTGACGAAAAAACGACAAGAAATTCTCTCCGCCTCCAGATTCCGTTGGCGCTCCATACTTGTCTTCATTCAGTTTTTCGTATTCTTTATTCTGCGTAGCCAAAAAATCTCTTGACCTTAATCGCCAAACACTTGCAAAATCATTTTGGGGATATCCGATTCCAACGGCGATAAAGGGAGGGATTGGTAACCATCTCATTAATGAAAAGTTAGTGAAGAACCAATTTGCATCAGTGATATAAACCACTGGATACCGTTCGTTAGATTCATCATATTCTGACGGCAAGGAAATGGACAATTGATACTCTTGATCGACAATTGTTGATCTAAATGTATGAACTTCTGTGTTAGGAATTGTGACTTGAGGCTTCCCGTGACTCATCGTTGACCCTCCTTGAAATTCGATAGATTCCAAACAAATCTTGTCGCTTGAAGCTGTGTGCTCGTGCCCGCTTGAACTCTTCTTGCTCTCCAATCCAACGGCAGCCCATCCTTTTCTGTCTTGCTACCACATTTCCTTGCATTGACGTCGGTAGCCCGCCAACAGAAGCGTGTGCTGCCGGTGGGATAGTGAGCGGACAAGGTGGTTAACCAGACTCGGTTGGACGTGGCGATCGGTGTAACGCGCCGATCCCCCACCGGTCAGACACGACGTCCAGTTGGCGGGCGGCGGCCGTTGACCAGACTGGCACTATGAAACAGACAATATCAGATGCGCCCTATTTCTTGGTGCTCATCCGCTAATGCTTTGATTTAGAAATTGGTTCGATAACGAGTCATTTTGACCTTCTGATGACATCATCCGGACGTTTTTTGAACTGGATATTGTGTCAAGTTGACGATAACTGTTTGAGCAGTATCGGAAATCGCTGACTCTGTGTGAAAAACGCACCTGAAAAGCCGATCACGACAACCGAATTTGCCCCAAATCATAATCAAAGTATTAGCGGATGAGCACCTATTTCTTCAGCGCCAGCAAAAGGATTCAACCTGGGCCTGCCGTCCTGGACTCTAGGAATGAATTGAAATTTGTGATGCTGAAAGACTACGACTGGCAGCGGAACATGTAGTTCTGGGGACGCGGTGAATCAACAACAGCGATGTCACGAAATCCGGCCTCTGTCAATAACTGTCTTGCTGTTTGCTCTCCCCAAACTGCACCTAGCCCTGGGCCACCAGCTGCAATCGAGACCGGCGTACAGTGTAGCAAACTGATCCCGTAATACATTGGTGCGAATGGATTCCCAACGTTGCCGTCGACGTTGCTGTTGAACTTGAACTCAATCATGAGAAACACACCGTCGGGCGCCAGAGACTGGCGAATACGGCTCAGTACGGCTCCGGGTTCAGCTAGATCGTGGATCGTGTCGAATGCCATCACAAGATCGTAGGCTGGTTCAGTTGGGAAGTCGACCACGTCCATTACGGCAAAGCTGACATTAGACAATCCCATCTCATCAGCCTCTGCTTGGGCCAATTCGATAGCATCCTCTGCCAAATCATATCCAACAAACGTGGAGTTCGGATATTCATCCGCCAAGATATTGATTGCATGGCCGGTGCCACATCCGATATCCAGTACACGGATTCCCGCTGTCATTGCTGCAGTCAAATCATCGAAGCGTCCCAAAAAACCATCAACCAATTGCTCATCATATATTCTTCGCCAAGTATCATCCAACGAGTGAGTGAAATCCGGACGATATGCATCGTAGGGAATACCGTTGCCGTCGCGAAATCGGTTGACCAAAGTAGGAACTTGCTCACCGAGTTGGTCTATGATTCGACTAATTGGACCAAGGTTTCGGGCTGTTCCACCGGTCAGTAACAAAGCGTGTTCAGCCGGTAGCGTGTATTGCTCTGTATCTGCATCGTATTGATAGATGCCACTGGTAGTCATTGCACCTAGCCATTCGCGTACATAGCGCTCATGTAGATCAGCTCTGTCACTCAATTCCTCGCTTGTGGCTGGTCCATGGCTCGAAGCTTCGAAGAGACCGGTTCTATAACCAATATCGATCATCTGTGTCAATACGCCTCCGGTATAGATCCCAAGTAGCTTCTGGCCAAATTGCTTTACCTGCTCAGGGTTTGTCATGGTTCTCTCCTTGTGACGATACGCAGATATGCTTTCAGGTAAGAACAGATTACTGTGTTGCCAGGTGGTGGCGCGGCGGGAAATGAAAGGAATGACCATGCTCAACTGCCTCATCCTGACAAGTTGGCTGGGCAATATATTTCACCGCGAAGTGACGCATGGCTAATGGAGTGTTCCATGAGCTCTTGAAATGTATAAGTACCATAAATCACGTTCGATAGATGTACTCCGTCTAGAAGCAGCACCTTCATATTCTTGCCTTTCGGAAGCGACTCCAATACCTCTGACGAATAGCCTTCCATAGCGATAAACAGCCCACGCGCTTCCAACTTCCCTTCTGCCTTTAGATATAAGCTTGCAATATCGGGTTGGTTACATTTGCGCTTAACCCATTTCAGCTCAACCAAGTAGAAGTGCCCATCGTATTTGATAGCACCATCGATCTGCTCACCTACAATTCTAAATGGCTCCTCAACTGGTATCCCACTGGCATGCATCAGCTTCACAAACAGTTTTTCAAAGGCGTAGCCTCGTTCTTGACCTGTCAACGCGACTGCACTAAGGAATTCTTCTCGTAGGCCAAGTAATTGGGAATGATAGGTCTCTTTCGTTGCCTCCGAAGCACGCCGCCGTATTTGGTCTTTGTACTCTCTCTGCTTGTTTTGATCTGCTATGATTTGCCTCAATATCAAAGATGCTCTTTCCGCCGCTTCAATGCGATGATTTGGGCTTTGAGGTGAGAAACTCCGTTGCTCGATCAAAATGCGAACGAAGTTCCTGGAAACCTCAAGGCGTTTGTTGTATTCTGTATCACGGAATTCATCATAAAGAAGGTCCATTAACTGTCTCTTCGTACAAGGCCTGCCTTCATCATCTTTTTGCGCGAATAATCGGGTGCACGTAGCTGTATCAATCCCTGATCGTTGCCATGCCTTCTTCAAATCGTTCTTATACCAGTAAAGGTTGGCGATGCCATCTTTGATGATGACTTCTATTTCTTCAGTGAATACATCGAACATGAGTTGTAGCCGCCCGTAGTGGAAACTGCTATTGCTATTTGATTCGACAAACAGCACAAACTGACATAGTTTTTGCTGCTCAGTAAGAGCTCATCTAACATCAACAGCCCGCCAACGAATAAGGATTATGCGGCGTGAGAGAAGCCGACGTATCACCGAGTCCGATTGTCGCCGCCGCATAATCGGTGTTGAACTAAGCCGGTGTGACCAGACCCTCTATGGAATTTCAGTCTCGTTGCCGTGGTTTCGGGCTGCCCGGGACAGCCATCCAAGTGTCCTTATTGTAGCCAATGATCGAGGCGACAGCAACGGGATCAAATGCAACCCAGTGCGATAGTTGCGGGCCACGGTGACAAAGGCCCTAAACAAGTGTGATGCACACACCATGATGGCGCGTACAATCCAAGGACGCATCTGCGATCCCTCCATGCTGACAACTCGTTCCTTGTTCTCCTTTCCTCAGGTTACGGCGGACAGCGCGCACGTGGCTGAATGCGCTGAACGACGGTCATCGGTTGCCCGCAGTGAGGGCAGACAACCGCCTTGATCTCTTCCGCGGCATCGGCGTCCATCGCCTGAGGATCAGTGCGTTCATCTGTTCTTTTGCCAAGCAGCCGTTTGGCTTGGGCCAGTCGTTTGCGATTGCCCGGCGCCAGCAGCCCGTAGTAGCGCACCTTGACAAAGCCTTTGGGCAGCACATGTTGCAAAAAGCGCTGGATGAAGGCTTCGGCTGACAGCGTGCAGGTCCGTTGTTGTTTTGTCTCGCCGTCCTGATAGCGGAAGGTGACCTGGACCATGCTCCAGCTTGAGGATGCGTTTGTTGCTCAGGGCGACGCGGAAGACATAGGGCGCCAGATACTTGAGCGCGGTCTCACCTTTGCCGACCGGTCGGCAGTCGACTACCCAATCCTGACGCCAGGTCTCGGTCAGCAACCTGAGCGAGCAAGTCCCTGCTTGCGCAACCCATCCCGCATCTTGCCCCGAAAGAGCCTGGCCAGCGGTTTGACATGGACGAAGAAGTGATTCTTGGCACGTAGCCAGTGCTGACCATCGGTCGACAGCCCGCCGCCTGGCACAAGAAAGTGGACATGCGGATGGTAGCGCAGATCACGGGTCCAGGTTTGGAGGATGCCGACCATCCCAATTTGGCCGCCGACAAAGCGAGGAGTCTTGGGCCAGTTGTTGCAAGGACTGAGCAGGCAGAGCGAAAGAGCAGGTTGTAGACCTTCTTCTGCTGCGTGCGAGCCAGCGACCGCAACGACTGCGGCAGGGTGAACGTCACCAGAAAGTAGGGCACGGGCAGGAGCAGATCGTGCTGTTTCTCCAGCCATGCCTGCGCAGCATCCTGTTGACACTTGGGACAGTGGCGATTGCGGCAAGAATGGTAGCTGTACCAGCTTTCATCACAGTCGGCGCAGTAGTAGAGATGACCGCCCAACGCCTCGGTCCGGCACTGCTCAATGGCGCGCATGGCCGCCAGATGGCTGGGCAACATGCGGGGTCCGTAACTGCTACGGTAGGCTGGCCCATGTTCACGGAAGATGTCGGCCAGTTCTACCATGTCACGCCTGCCACGATGCGATTGATGGCTTCGCTGGCAGCCATCTCCGCCGGTCGTGTCACGTGCGTGTAGCGGGCCGTGGTCTTGGGTGAACTGTGGCCCAGGTAGGCCTGAATCAGGCGCAGGTTGACGCCCGCTTCCAGTAGGTGAGTGGCATAGGAGTGGCGCAACGTGTGGACCGTTGCATGCTTCTGGATGCCGCATCCTTTCACGGCAGCACGCATGGCCCGTTGCACGCCGCTCGGCGACATGACCTTGTCGGCCGCGGCATAGGGTTCTCCTTCGCCTGGGCGTCCGGGAAAGAGCCAGGTTGGATGGCGGTGGGTGGCCCAGAAGGTGCGCAACATCTCAAGCGTTGCTTCAGGCAAGGGCACATAGCGCTCCTTGGCCCCCTTGCCCTGGCGCACATGGAGCAACATGCGGTCGCCGTCGATGTCGGCGACTTGCAGCGAAATGCCCTCGTTTAGCCGCAGACCGCAGGCATAGATCGTGCTCAGGCAGACCCGATAGCGTGGCTTGCGCACGCAGCCCAGGATCTGCTGCACCTCGGCCACACTGAGCACCACCGGCAGCTTGGTCTCCTTCTGCGGCCGAATGACCAGATCTGCCGGCCATGCTTGGCCAAGTGTCTTAACATAGAGGAAGCGGATGGCGTAGTGGGCGACCCGGCAGCTGCTGGGCGAGAGCTGCTTCTCGTTCATCAGATAGAGGAAGTACGGCGCAATTCCTCCTCTTCGATCTGATCCGGCGGCTTGTGGTAGTACTCGGCCAGTTGCCTGACCGCATTGAGATAACTCTGCTGTGTGCGAGACGACAGACCGCGCAACTGCATCTCGTCCGTCATCTGTTGGCGTAGGGACGTCATGGGAATACCTCCTGTCTGAATGAAAAACGAAATTCGACAAAAGGTATGGAACCATGATCTATAACTGAGGAGAAGTCACGAGGAAAAGCAGAGGATGCCGTATAACCCCCTGCGCGGAGCGCTTAGTTCAACTATTTCATTGAGCAGTTCGATACAAAATAACGCACCAAATCGGCGCATTATGCCGCCAAACGTTGCGCGAACGATCAATTCGGGATATTATGCGGCCAAAGCAAAGATAACTCGTTCATTCCCTCGAGAAAGGAGTGTCTTATGCCGCACACCAATCCGCCTCACAGCGCGCAGCAACCCCGGAAACTGCTGGACCGTCTTCGCGACCGAATCCGCCTCAAGAACTATTCCTATCGTACCGAGCAGACCTATGTCGGATGGGTCAGACGCTATATCCTCTTCCACAACAAACGTCATCCTGCGCAAATGGGGCGACCCGAGATTGAATCATTTCTAACACACCTGGCCGTTGACCGCAACGTCGCGCCGTCTACTCAGAATCAGGCGTTACACGCGATTCTTTTCTTGTATCGCGAGGTGCTGGAAGAGCCGATTCCCGAGCGCATTAATGCCTTGCGCGCCCAAGAACGCCGTCGACTGCCAACCGTCCTCACCGTAGAGGAAGTACAGAGGCTGCTCAAGCAGATGGCGGGCGTTCCTCACTTGGTCGCACTGCTTCTGTATGGCAGCGGTCTGCGCGTGCGCGAAGCCCTTTCCCTTCGCATCAAGGATATCGATTTCGACCGACTTCAGATCACAGTGCGGGCCGGCAAAGGCGATAAGGACCGCATCACCATGCTGCCGGAAAGCGCCATCTCCGAACTGGAGGCCCAACTTCAAATCGCCAAAGCGCTCCATCAGCGCGACCTTGCACAAGGACATGGCCGGGCGCCGCTGCCCAATGCGCTGGCTTCAAAGTATCCCAATGCCGAAAGGGAGTGGGGATGGCAATTTGTCTTTCCTTCGTCAAGGCTGTCCAAAGATCCTCAGCGGATAGACAGTCCTCTATATCGCTACCATTTGCATGAGAGCGTGATCCAGAAGGCCGTACGCACAGCAGCACAGGAAGCCAATCTAACCAAGCCGACCACGCCTCACACGCTGCGCCACTGTTTTGCCACGCACCTGCTTGAAGCCGGCTATGACATTCGGACGGTACAAGAGTTGCTGGGGCATAGTGACGTCAAAACGACGCAGATCTATACCCACGTCCTCAATCGTGGCCCGCACGGCGTACGCAGCCCGCTGGACCGCTAGGCCTAACGGATGCCTTCTCCCCCACACGCACAACTCGTCCACATACGCGGCCGACCCGTCGCGCAGCCACCCGTCCAGCTACCCCAGCTCTTTCAGCTGTTGGCCATGCTATCTGCCCCTGCCCCAGCTCAGCGCTGTTTGACGTCCTTGCGCGTGATGTGGGTGGGCATACGCTGGCCGAGGGCGCATTCCTGCGGCTACTCATGCTCCCTACCCGTCATCTCTTCCCGAATGACTCGACGCAGCATCGCTTCGATCCCCTTGGTCCACATGCGCTCGCGCAAGGCCTCGTTGATGAGCGTCTGGTAGCCGCGGCCGCCGGCTGCTGCCTTGAAGTACTCGACGACCTCTGTGTCCAAGTAGATGTTGATGCGCACCTTGTCTCTGGCAACCGCTTTGCCGCCGACACGCAGCGTGGACTGGGCCAACTGCTCTGCCGTGACTTCAGGTACTTCGCTTAGGTCAATCTCATCGTCCGTCATCGCTTTTAGCTTATCCCAGTCGGTCTGAGAATCCACTGAAGTAGATTTTGTGCTCATGCCTCGTTGCCTTTCGCACGGATATGATCCGTATCAAGCCTTCTTCTTCCGTGTGCGCAATGACGACCACAACGCTGCGCAACAGCCCCAGCGTAATGAATCTTTCTTCACTGTACTCAAAACGGTCGTCAGCAAAGGTAAAGACTGCACCAGCAAAGACTGCACCGGCATCTGCAAAATCGATGCCGTGCTTGCGTAGATTCGATTGGCGCGCCCGCCTCAAGCGAATCGCTCCTGTGTGATTAGACCCTACCCCCAATCACACAACCCCTCCACGTGCGCGGCCGACCCGTCGCGCAGCCAGCCGTCCAGCTGCGCCGGCTCCTTGAGCTGCTGGCCGCGCTGCCGCGGCACGACGACGTACCCGCAGTTCAGTTCGGGCAGGGCGGTCATGTCGCCCCAGAGCTTCTCAAACTGGGCCACGGGATAGACGTCCTCCTGGCCCCGGCCCCAGCGCTTCTTGACATCCTTGAGCGTGATGTAGGTGGGCATGCGCAGCGGCCAGGCCGCGCACGGCCGTCGGCCACGCGCGGCCCGTCGGCCAGATCCCCACGCGCCAGCCCGAAGACGGCCAGCAGCTGATCGATGTCGATCCACGAGGTGTTGGAGTTGTAGTAGGAGAGACCGAATTCGATGCGCTCGTGGGGCAGGGCCAGCCCCTCGATCAGGCGCGGCCGGCCGTCGATGCGCGCCAGGCCGCCGCCCCGGTCTTCGATGCGCCGGGTGATCACCTCGCTGGTCCAGGCGCGGCCCTGGTCGATGTGATGGCCGAGCAGCACCGGGTCCAGGTCCGCGCCCAGGGTGTCGATGTTGTGGATCAGGAGGTGGCTGCAGCTGCGGGCGCGCGGCCAGCAGGTCGCGCAGCACGCCGTTGAGCAACATGTTGGGCACCTCATACCAGTGGCCCACCGGGTGCAGGCACTGGGCGGGCAGGTTGTCGGTGTAGTCGCTGCCCTCGCCCATGCTCTGCGCCCAGCCGATCAGCGCGGCGTGCAGGCTCTCCTGCACCTTCTGCGCCTGCTCGTCGAGCTGCTGCTGGGGCATCTCCTCCCAGGCGAAGCGCAGATCGCGCGCCATGGGCACCAGGCGCAAGCCCGACCACCCGCCCCGGGAGAGGATCAGCGGCCCCTCATAGCCGTGTCCGTCGCGCGGCCAGCCATCGCTGCAATCGGTGCGTGGGTCAGGTAGCTGGTGGTGATGATGTGGGGCGGCAGCGTGCCGCTGAGCCGACCCGTGCGCCGGCTCTTGGCCAGGTGCACCTCGAGGAAATTGCGGTGCCGGCCGCCCAAGCGGCAGAACGGGTTGAGCGCCTTGACCACGCCCGCGCCGTGGGTCCAGCGGCTGCCCGCGCCGCCGGCCAGCGTCACCACCGCGGCTTCGCCTGCGGCCAGCGCGGCCATGCCCAGCTCGTGCAGCGTCGCGCGCCGCGCTCCGGCGATGGACGTGATGTCGGTCACATCGTCCGGCCTGCACGTCCTCGATCTTGGTGCGCACGGGCAGCCGGTTCTGGGCCAGGCCGATGTGGCCGTCGCGCAGGTCGGCGCGGATCTGCTCGTGCTGCACGCGGTCGAAGCCGTGCTCGGCCAGCAGCTCGCTCAGCGAGCGATAGCCGCGGCGCCGCGGCCGCGGTCTGGGGCAGCAGCTGGTCGAAGAGCGTCTGCACCATGCCCGAAAGCTCCGGCCGGGTGCGGCAGGCCGCGCCGAAACGCGTCCAGCTCCGCACGGCGAAAGGGCGAGAGCGTCTGGCGGGCCGGCGCGCAGGAACTCGGGCACGATCAGCGTGTAGTAGCCCGGGGGCATGAGCGCGTCGTTCCCCGTGCAGCAGCTCGGCCACGCTGCCCTGCTCGTTGATGGCAAAGTCGTAGACCACCGGCTCCATGGCAAAGGGCGACGACGTCTCCAGGTCACGCTTGGTCTCGGACATGATGACCTGCAGGCGATCCTGGGCCTCGCGCCGCCGCGCCGGATCGAAGATGAAGCCCATGCCGCCGCCGGCCATGCCGCCCAGCATCCAGAAGCCCCAGAAGTCAGCGCCAAACTCGGCCCGTACCCGCTCGATCAGCCGCTCGGTGTAGAGGTTGGTGGCCCAGGGCATGATCGTCTGCAGCGGGCCGCGGAAGTTGCTGCTCGGTGGCCGCGCCGATGGCGCGCACGTCGCCCGCACGCAGCAAGGCCACGATCTGATCGTAGAGCGCGCATCGCGTCCTGGCGGCCGCGCCACTCGGCCTCCGCACGCAGCAGATACTTCTCCGTCACCATCTCCAGGATCGGCCCCACGTCCTGGGCCATGCCGCCATGGACGAGCACCAGGCTCTCCTGCAGGCGCTGCCGCGTCGCCGCGCGTCACATCGTCGCGCGAAAGTATCGTGTGATCGGGCAGCAGCCGCCCGCGGCTCACGCCCTATTCGGGATCGCCCGCTTGCGCTTCTGCGCCCACGATCAGCTTCATGCCCGGCCAGACGCCGCCAGAATCCTGCCAGCCGCCGCCCGAGCCGCCCAGCCACTCGCCCAGGATCGCGCGTGCGGCCACAATGCGCCGGGCCGCTTCGGAGAGGGAGCCGGTCAGCGCCTGGGTCTGGCCCGTCGCACGCATGCAGACCGCGATCAGGGAGGCCAGCAGGTTGGTGGAGACGGCCAGGCGCGAGCCCTTGGGGATGTCGTTGACCTGGCTTACCAGTTCGATGCCATAGCCCGGCTTGATCAGCCGGCCCAGCAGCTCGGCCAAGGGCTGGTCCGCGCCTTCCATGCCCGGCGGTACGATGCCCGCAGCGATGACCGCGGCCTTGAGCAGCCCGAGATAGTCCTTGGCAAAGTCAAAGACCTCGGCCACCGTGGTGATCTCGACGCTGGCGCCCAGATCCACGCTGACCAGGCGCAAGCACCGGCCGGTCGATCACGCGGAAGAAGGTCTCGATGGGCGGCTTGGGCGCGCCCGCCGCGTCATCACTTTGGCCGCGCACGGCCAGGTCAACTGAGATGTTGAGCACCCGTGCGCCTTCGGGAAAGTCCATGCCCAGAAAGAAGATGTCGCTCCAGCCGCTGTGGGTCAGGTCCATGCGTACGGGCGTCGACTCGTGGAGAATCGGGAAGAGCGTCGCAGCGTCGAGTGCGCTTCGGTCGGCGGCGTAGAGCTCGGGCCGCACGCGCAGGGGCTGATCGTCCGGATGGCCCAGGCGGAACATCCACTGATTGCCGCGCACGGAGCGCACGCTGCGCCGCACCTGGTTGGCCAGCGTCTGGAAAGCCAGCTGGTGGTAGGCCGTGGCCAGTGCGCTGGCGGTGGCGTCGGAGAGGGGCGCGGCCAGGAAGAGGTCGATGGCCTCTTCGAAGCGACGCTGGAGCAGGCTGGCATAGCCGTCAAAGGGAATGAAGCCGCGGCTCGGCATGGCCTCCGTGGCCGGCAGGTGAAAGCGATAGAGCGCATATAGAAAGAAGAGCGCCCGCACCTGCTCGTAGAGGTTGTCACTCTGGCGACGGAATTGATCCAGCGCCGCGGCTTCCGCCAGCAGCGCGTCGACGCTGCAAGGGCGCAGCCAGTTCATCGAGGGACCGGTTGCGGACGGCGGGCTCTTTGCTGGTAATCGTGCGGATGAACTCGCTCATGGTATGCGTCACCCGCCCTTTGCCATGAGCTCGCGTTCGGCGAGGAGGGCCAGCAGCATGGACAACACCTGCTCGCGGTCGGCTCCGTTGAGGGCCAGGGCAAGCTGGGCATTGAGCAGGCCATACTTCACGCCCACGTCATAGCGGGAATAGTGCTGCTCGCTGGCCAGATAGCGTTCGCGCTGGGGCAGCAGCGCCAGTGCCTGGGAGAGGGTCACGTTGATGCGCCCGCCCGCGGCCTGGGCGGCTTCAATCTGCTCGCCCAGCAGCTCCATCACGGTCTTGGTCAGCACGTGCATGCCGAAGAAGCAGAGGTAGTGCCCTGCGCGCAGGCCGGAGACAATCAGCCGCTGTTCGGCCACGGTCGGTGTGGGCTTCTCGATGACCGTCTCCACCTCATAGAGGCCCGGCTGGCCCTGGACGCGGCGTCCGCCGATTGCGCCATAGTAGGGCAGCAGCGTCTCGCGCGTGGCCTGGACCGCCGAGATGGCGCATTGCTCCCGCTGGGCAAGGGCGACGAGTTGCTCGGCACAGCCGCGCGTCTCCCGACTTACGTAGAGGTGGTCACCCACCAGGTGGAGGAAGGGATCATCGCCCACAAAGTCGCGGGCGCAGTAGACGGCGTGGCCATGGCCCTGGGGCTGCTCCTGGTGGACGAAGTGGACGTGCGCGGTCCGGCGGCCCAGGATGGCGCCATAGGGCTCCTCATCGCCCGGCCGCACGACCAGGCAGACCTCGTCGATGCCGGCGCGGTGCACTTCGTCGAGCAGGATGGTGAGAATGGCCTTCTCTTCGCCGTCGCGATCGATCAGTGTTTGCAGGGGCAGCGTGCGCTGATTGCGGCCGGCCAGGGTAATCACAGCTTTGGTCAGATGCATCTGAGCGTTTCCTTTGGGTTTTGCTTCCTTGCAACGATCCAGGCATTCTGTCGTGCGCATAGATCTTGTATGTCGATTATCATATACCATTTTGTTTTTTCACGCCCCAGGTTATCAAGGGGGACGATAGCGTTCTATGGCAGGCTGTTGGAGATAGTATGAATAGGCCGCGGGTTGCGCGGATTAGGTCCCGTTGACATTTGTTCGTAACGTCCCCGGCACGGGCGGCAGAATATCCGATTAGCAGACTTATTGGCGCCCGTGCCGGGGACGTTGAAGGCGCAAAGTCGGTGGTTCTCGAAATGTCAATAGCGCCTAGCCTGAGACATCTGGATCTTCTTCGTTTTATCCGCTTGAATCCACCAGATCCGCGCAATCCGCGGCCTACCCTTTTGCTCTCTCCGACAAGCTGCTAGCAGGCTGTCGGAGAGAGGATGAATGGGCGTAAATCGGCAAACACTGCCTGTTGACAGCAAATAGTCTACGTGATAAAGTGCAAACATGTTCACGTGTACATGCTGAAGCTGCCGTTAATCTACCCGAATTGGCCGAAAAACAGCTCGCATACCCGATTTTTTCCGTGATAGTGAAAGCGTGTTCATTTTGTCTGCCAAGCCCATCTCTAACGTCACGATCGTTGATGTCGCCCGCGAGGCCGGCGTCTCCCATGCCACGGTTTCGCGTGTGCTCAACGCCAGCGGCTACGCCAAGGCCAGCACGCGCGACGCCGTGCTGCAAGCGGTCGAGAAGCTGGGCTATGTGGCCAATCAGTCTGCGCGCGGCCTGGCCGGCGCCTCATCCAAACTGATCGGGCTCCTGCTGCCCGATTTCAGCGGCAGCTACGTCGGGCTGCTGGCCGAACAGGTGGATGAAGAGCTGTACAAGGCCGGCTACGATTTGGCTGTCTTTCCCCACCACAGCCGGACGGCCCGGGAAAAAGCTCTGATTGAGCGCACCACCACCGGCCTGCTTGACGGCCTGATCATTATGGTTATGGAGACGCCCGACAGCTATCTCGAGCTGCTCACCCGGCGTACCGTGCCGTTCGTGCTCATCGGCAGCGAGCAGGCCAGTGCCGGCCAACCCGTGGTCAGCCAGACCAACTTCCAGGGCGCATATGACGCCACCAACCATTTGATTCAGCTGGGCCATCGACGCATCGCTTTCCTGCGCGGGCCGGGTGGCCGCGCCTCGTCCCTTGATCGCGAAGCCGGCTATCGGTCGGCGCTGCTCGACGCCGAGATCGCCTTTGACCCGGCCCTCGTTACCAACGGCGAATACCTGCGCCAAGGCGGGTACGAATCCGCGCAGCGCCTGCTCGATTTGCCCCGTCCGCCAACCGCCATCTTTGCCGGCAACGATATTTCCGCCATCGGCGCCATGGAGGCGGCCCGTGCTCGCGGTCTCGCCGTGCCGGCGGATCTGTCGCTGATCGGCTTTGACGATGTCAATGAGGCCAGCGTGGTGCTGCCGCGTCTGACCACGGTGCGTGCGCCCATGCGGCAGATGGCGCGTGAGGCGGTGCGCATGCTGCTCAAGCGCCTGGAAGACCCTCAGGCCGACGTGCGCAGCGTGACCCTGGCGACCCAACTTATCGTGCGTGAATCAACCGCAGAACCAACCAGGAATTTATCCTGACAAAAACGAACTCGTACCAATCAACCAAAGGAGCAAGACCCCATGGAAATGCGCTATCCCGCCCATCCGGATCAGGTCAAACGAATGACGACGGATGAATTGCGCGACCAGTTTCATATCGGCAGCCTCTTTGTGGCCGGTAAACTGTCGCTCGTCTATTCCCATATCGACCGCGTGATTGTGGGCGGCGCCACGCCGGTAACCGGCACGGTTGCGCTAGAGGCGGACAAGCACGAGCTGGCCGCCGACTACTTCCTCGAGCGCCGTGAGGTCGGCATCATCAACGTCGGCGGTCCCGGAACAATCAGCGTCGACGGTGAGACGTACAGTCTGGCCAAGCGCGACGGTCTTTACGTCGGCAAAGGGGCGCAGTCCGTCACCTTCGCCAGCGACGCCGCAGCGGATCCGGCCCAGTTCTATCTCTTCAGCGCCCCGGCGCATGCGATCCATCCTACCGTTCATCTCAAGATCGATGACGCCGAGCCCGTTCATCTGGGTGATCCCCTCAACTCCAACGAGCGCACGATCTACAAGTACATTCACCCCGACGGCGCCCAGTCCTGCCAGGTGGTCATGGGCATGACGCTGTTGGAGCCGGGCAACATGTGGAATACCATGCCGGCCCATCTCCATGCACGGCGCATGGAGGTCTATTGCTACTTCGACATCGACGCCGATAACGTCGTCTTTCATCTGATGGGCGAAGCGGACGAGACGCGTCACCTGGTTATGCGCGATCGTGAAGCCGTCATCTCGCCAAGCTGGTCTATCCACGCCGGCATGGGCACGGGCAGCTATACCTTCATCTGGGCCATGGCCGGCGAGAATCAGGACTTCACCGACATGGATATGGTTGCCATGGACGAGTTGAGGTAGGCCGCCATGATCCTGGACAAATTCGATCTCAGCGGCAAGGTGGCCCTGGTCACCGGCGGCAACCGCGGGCTGGGCCAGGGCATTGCCATTGGCCTGGCCGAAGCGGGCGCGGACGTGGCCGTGACCTCGCGTTCCGGCGACGCTGCGGCTACGCTGGCCGCGCTCAATGCCGCCGGCGTGCGCACGCTGGCCCTGGCCGCGGACTTCGCCGACCCCACCGTGGCGCCGCCGCTGGTCGAGCGGGTGGTCGACCAGTTCGGCCGTATCGATATCCTGGTCAACAACGCCGGCACGATCCGCCGCGCGCCCGCGCTGGACTACAGCCTGGAAGACTGGGAGTTCGTGCTCAACGTCAACCTCAATTCGGTCTGGCTGCTTGCCCAGGCCGCGGCCAGGCAGATGGTGAAACAAGAGAGCGGCGGCCGCATCATCAATGTGGCGTCGCTGCTCTCATTTCAGGGCGGCATCACGGTGCCGGCCTACACGGCTTCCAAGCACGCCCTGGCCGGGCTGACCAAGGCTCTGGCCAATGAGTGGGCGTCGCTCGGCATCAACGTGAATGCGATCGCCCCCGGCTACATGGCCACAGACAACACGGAGGCGCTGCAAAAGGATCCGGTTCGCTCGCGGCAGATTTTGGAGAGAATTCCGGCCGGCCGCTGGGGTACGCCTGAGGATTTGGCCGGGACCGCGGTTTACCTGGCGTCGGACGCCTGCGCCTATCTCCATGGTCAGGTATTGGCGGTGGACGGCGGCTGGCTTGGCCGTTGATGCGTGACAGCTCTGTAACGTGTGCTCGATGACTTGTCGCACGTTACGTCGGGGCGTCGCGTTCGCCACCATGGCGCTGCGCGACCGCAGCGTAGACCGCTGCGGTTTCCGCCGCACAGCGTGACCAGCTGAAGCGTGCGGCCTGGCTGCGTCCGGCTTGGCGCAGGGCCGCGGCAAGTCCAGACTCGTGGAGCACGCGACCAATTGCTGCGGCAAGGGCTTCGTCGTCCGTGGGCGGTACGAGGAGCGCGGCGTCGCCCGCGACTTCGGGCAGGCTGCTTACATTGGCGCAGACCACCGGCGCGTTGCAGGCCATAGCTTCCAGCACGGGAAAGCCAAAGCCTTCATAGAGGCTGGGCAGGAGCACGCACGCTGCGCCGCTGTAGAGGGGCGGCAGATCTTCCTCGGGCACGTAGCCGGCGAAGCGCACGTCCCCGGTCAGCCCCAGTTCCTCAATCTGGCGGCGAATTTCGTCAAAGAGCCAGCCTTCCCCACCCACGACGAGCAGACGATGCGGCTGCCCCGCGGCCTTGAGTCGCGCCAGGGCCTGCACCGCGGTCAGATGATTTTTGCGCGGCTCCAGCGTCCCGACCATGAGCAGATACGGACGTTCCGGGCTGTACGTCGCACGCACGCGCGCAATCTCCGTGGGCGGTGCAGGCGCGAAACCGGCGTCAATGCCTTCGTAAACCACGGTGATCTTCTCCGCCGGCGTGGCATAAAGCTCAATCAGGTCGCGCCGGGTCTGTTCGCTCACGGCGATGATGTGGCCGGCTGCCCGGACGAAGACGGGCATTGCCTGCTTGAGAAAGAGCATATTGCGCCGCGTGTGGTGCTCCGGATAGCGCTCGAAGATCAGGTCGTGCACGGTCAGTACCGTGGGGCAGGGCAGGCGGGGCAGCAGGTGCTCGGTGGCGTGGTAGATTCCCCGCACAGATCCAGGCGGCAAGATGGCGCTAGCGTACGCAGGGCGGCCCACACGCTGGCTGGCCAGCGCGCCCAGCCGCCAGCGCAATTGACCGGCCTCAATGGTGCGTGTCGGGATTTCCTCTAGCGACGGCGGCAGGGTATGGCCGCTGTGGGCGTTGAAGAAGAGCGTGGGCTCAACCCGCGCACGCTGCTCGCGCCACAGGTGTTCGATCAGGCGTGTGGCGTAGCGGCTCAACCCCGCGGTCTGGTGAACGGCCGGGCCGGCGTCGATGGTGACCGGGAGCGGAGCGGTGCGGGGTGGCATGGGTGGTTGACGGGACAAAGAACGCCGCCCCAGTCTACTCGTGGGCTTCTAAGAGCGTGTGGATGCGACTCACGATCATCTCCATGGCGACGCGATTGAAGCCGCCGGCCGGCACGATGATATCGGCATAGCGCTTGGAGGGCTCGACAAATTCCATGTGCATGGGGCGCACGGTGGCCAGATATTGGTTGACGATTGAGTCCAAGGACCGGCCCCGTTCGTCCATGTCCCGTTTGAGACGCCGGATGAAGCGCAGATCCGCGTCGGTATCGACGAAGATGCGCATATCCATGAGCTTGCGCAGGGACCGTTCGGCAAAGATCAGAATGCCCTCGACCAAAATGATCTTGGCCGGCTCCACGCGTTGGGTGTCGGCCAGCCGCGAGTGCGTGGCAAAGTTGTACATGGGCATGTCAATCGCCTGGTTATTGCGCAACTGTTGCAGTTGCTCGACCATGAACCGGGTATCCAGGCTGTCCGGGTGGTCATAATTGAGCTTGCCACGATCTTCGGGCGGCAGATGGCTGTGATCGTTGTAATAGTTGTCGTGCTGGAGATAGGCGATGCGTTCGCGCCCGACTGCATTCTGGATGGCGCGACTGACTGTCGTCTTGCCGCTGCCGGTGCCGCCGGCCACGCCGATCACAAAGGGGGTCTTCTGGGTGAGATGCTCAAGCATCGGCAAGTTCCTCTTCTAGCGCCGCAATGACGCCGCGTCCGTCGCTCTGGGCGACGAGCACGCGCTTGCTGTCGCTCCACGGCGCAACTTGGATCAGCGCAAAGCCGGGCCTGCGCCAGTAGCCGACAAGCCCGGCGATACTCAAGATGATGCCTACGACGAGCAACGGCAGGCCGGGCAGACTGCGCACGGTCACGTCGACAGCGCGCAAGGGCAGCAGATCGACAATCTCGCCGTCGCTGAGCAGCAGGGTCGCGGGCTGATTATCGGCGACGGGGATCAACGCCGCGGGTTCGGTTGCGTCGCCGCGGTAAAGCTCAACCACAAATGCATCCTGGTCAGAGGCGGCGCGGACGATGCGCAGGCCCGCACCCTGTCGAGGCAGCAGCAGCGCCTCCTCGCTGCCGGCAGCGGGAAAGATCAGCCCGATCGAATCGGCCGGCGTGGACTGGCCGGGTTGGGTCAACATCGGCTGGTCGCCGCGGGTACGGATGAGCATGGCAGGCGTTGCCGGCTGTGCGGCCACGAGTACGCCGCCAACCCGCGCCCATGCGCCCGGCCCGAGCGGCAGTTCTTCCTGGGCCGCACCCTGTTCAATGGCCAATGTGGGCGTCGCGAAATAGGTCTCCGAATCCACTGAAACTTGATAGCGCAACAGCAGATCGCCCGCGGCAAAGCGACTGCTGGCGCCCGGCTCCAGCGCAGGCACCGTGATTTCCCACCCCTGACGCGCGAGCAGCAGCAGACTGGCCGTACAGAAGAGCAGGCCGACCGGGAGCAGGAGGCGCAGCCACGCTGCCCACGGCGTGCGCACGGCGAGGGTGCGCGACTCCAGGACCGACTCAGGTTGCGTCTCTTCTTCACCGTAGGGCGGTGGCGCAACGGGTATCTCGGCGCGTTGAAGTGAGGGGTAGGACGTTTCCAGCAGCGCATCGAGGTCGGCTGCGGTATCGGCGTTCTCCTCTGATAGCGTGCGCCGCAGGCGATGGATGGCGCGTCCGGGCGGTATGGGCCACGGCTCACCGGCCACGCCGGTCTCGTCGCCGAAGTGCTTGGCGACGCCGCGCAATTGCAGGGCGGCGCCTAAGGCGAAAGCCAGGTGGATGAGCAGGAGCAGTCCGATCATAGCCAGAGCAAGCTGAAAAACAGGACTATGCAATAAATCGAAGAGTCCGACACTGCTGATGACTTCGCCAAGCGCACCCCGTTGCTCGGCTGTGGCGAGCAGCCAGCGCGTTGCCTCACCTGGATCAGCGCGCAGTTGATCCGGCGCCTGGGGGAACGCCAGCCCGATCAGGACGAAGAGCAGCGTGAGGCCAATCGCGAGCAGCAACAGGCGTACATCGACCAGCAGCCGCCAGAGTCCATCGAGCAGCGCGCCAAAGTGCCACCTGCTTGCTTCCGCAGGAGACGGATTGGCCTGAATTGTGGCGTCGACGCGCTCGCTCATGATCGTTGGTTGTCCGCTTCGATTTCATTTGGTTCGATGCGCGCTCTATTGAGCCACAAATCGATCTCGGCGCCCAAATTGTCAATTGGCGCGCGACGCTGCGTAACCTCCGGCAGCGCGTCCAAAAATGCTTGGCCATAGCGCTTCTGCCAGATCCGGTTGTCGAGCAAGACGACGACGCCCCGGTCGGTGGTACGGCGAATTAGACGGCCAAAGCCCTGGCGAAAGCGCAGGATGGCGTCGGGCAGCGTGTAGTCGCTAAAAGCGTTGTCAAAGGCTGCGCTGCGTGCGGCCACCAGCGGATCGCTGGGCACGGCGAAGGGCAGACGCACGATGAAGAGCACGGAGAGCTGATCGCCCGGCAGATCGATGCCTTCCCAGAAGCTGCGCGTTCCCATCAGCACGGCTCGGTCGGTGGAGCGGTATTCGCGCAGCAGGCGGCTGCGGCTGCTCGTGCCGTGCTGAAGGAGGGTGATGCCGGCCCGATCAAGCGGCGCGCGCAGCGCATTGGCCGTGGTGCGCAGGTGGGCGTAGCTGGTAAAGAGGGCCATGGTGCGTCCGCCGGCGGCCAGCGCGGCTTCGAGAATCGCCTCCTCCACCGCCGCCTGGTAGCCGGATTGATTGGGGGCCGGCAAGTTGCTGGGTAGATAGAGCAGCGCACTCGCAAGATAATCGAAAGGGCTTTCCACCGTTCGTGCCGTGACGTCCCACAGCCCGAGGCGCTCGCGGATGAAGTCAAAGCCGCCGCCCGTACGCAGGGTAGCCCCGGTGAAGATCGCGGTGCGGCAGCGGTGCACCAGCCCGGCCTCAATCTGGCCGCCCACATGCAGCGGTGCAGCATAGAGGTTGACGCCGCTACGTTGATTCCTGCGCTGGTCCGGCACTTCCAGCCAAGCAACGATCTCCCGATCATTGCCGGGCGTGCCTTGAAAGACGATCTTGTCCATGTGGTCGAGCAGTTCGGCAAGATCTGACGTCGTGCTGCGTAAGGCATCAAGCAGCGTTGCTTCGGGTTCCCGCTCTGCCCACTGGGCTGCGTCAAGGCGACTGATGAGCTGTTGCAGTCGATCGTGGAGCGTCCGCACGTAGTGGGCCGTTTGCTCCCACTCGATTTCGATTTCGCTCCACATGGGTTGGTTGCGCAAGCGGCCGTCGATCGCGAGTTTTTGCGCGTAGTCGTCGTTGGCGCGAATGCTTTCATGGCCCAGTGCGAACTGTGTGACGATGTCGGCGAAACGGGTGAGCGTTGCGGTTGCCCGGCGCGCATTCTGTTCGATGCTGGCCGCCGCATCGATGGCCACCGTATCCTGATTCGCCTGCAACGCGGCCAGTAGGCGCGGCAGCAGGTCGCCGCCGGCAGTTAACTCGCCGAGCTGCATTTGCAGATGGAACCAGTCTACGGCGTAGGTCAGCTGATCCGTAGCCGCGTCTTCGAGGTGGTGCGCTTCATCGACGATTAGCCGGGTATATGGGGGCAGCACCTGACCGCCGGCAGCAATGTCGGCCATGAGCAGCGCATGGTTGATCACCAGCAGATGAACGCGTTGCGCCTGCGCTCGGGCATCCAAATAGTAGTCGCGCCAGCCGGGATGACTGCGGCAGCGTGTAGGGTTGCAGGTTGTGCCGTCCGAGCAGATCTCCTGCCAGAGCGCACGCTCGTTGGGCCCAGGGATAAAGAGACCGCTCACATCGCCGTCCGCAGTCGTCGTCATCCAGACGAGCACTTTGGCCAGAAAGCTCAACTCGCTGGCAGGCAGATCACAGCGCCCCGCGCCAGAGGTAGAGCCGGCGCACGCAGAGATAGTTGCCGCGCCCCTTGAGCACGGCCCACGTCAGTTCGCCCTCGCCCTGGTCGAGCAGGAGGTCATGCAGCTGGGGAATGTCCTTTTCGACCAGTTGATCTTGCAGCGCTCGGGTGTAGGTGGCGATAACGACTTGGCGCTGATTGGCCACGCTCCAGAGCGCGGCCGGGGCCAGGTAGGCCAGGCTCTTGCCCACGCCTGTGCCCGCCTCGATGAGCAGGTGGTCGTTGCGGTTGAAGGCGGCCATGACCTGCTGGGCCATGTCGAGCTGGCCCGCCCGGGGCTCATACAGATCGCCAAGCCGGGCGGCCAGCGCGCCGCCGTCACCCAGCAGCGCGTCGATCCGTGCCACATCGACGGCCTCCGCCGGCGGTCCGCCCGTGACCAGCATGCCATCGCCAAGATCGGGGCGAGGCAGGTGGACGTCGCGTGACAGGTCGGTACGCGCGCGCGGTTCGTAGCTGAGTCCCCGCGCCGTGGCCGCGTCGGTAAAGAGCTGGAGCGGCGGCCATTCCGTGCTGCGCCCGCTTTCGAGCACCAGGGTGATGACGTCGGCCGGCAGCGCGTAGAGCGTGTCGACAAGGCGCAAAAAGAGTTCGCCTGTGGCAGCAGCGTCGTCCAGCGCGCGGTGGGCGTCGACCAGTTTGATGTCGAGGGCCTCGCAGAGCGCGCCGAGGCTGTAGCTCGCCATGCCCGGTAGGAGGATCGCAGCCAGCTCAAACGTATCGAGCGCCGGGCGGTGAAAATTGACGCCCGCCGCGCGCAGAAAACCCAGGTCAAACGCGGCGTTGTGAGCAATCACGCCTGCGACCTCCGGCCCGACAAAGGCGAGCAGATCGGGAATGACCGCGTCGAGCGCTGGTGCTGCGGCCACGTCTTCATTGCGGATCCCCGTAATTTGCTGGATTTGCAGGGGGATCTTGCGCCCCGGATTGACGAGTGTAGAAAAGCGATCCGTGACGTGTCCATCTTCCACGCGCACGGCGCCAATCTCGATGATGGCATCGCGATCCGCGTTCAGCCCCGTCGTCTCCAGGTCCAGCGCAACGTAGACGCGATCCGTGCCATGCTGCGTCATGCGGGTAGTCCTTCCAGTGGTTGCGGTCGTGAAGCTGATTATACCAGAGCCGCCGCGAAGTGGCAGGCACTCCGCATTCCCTACTCAAGTTTGCCTCTCCCCCTTCCTTGCGGCACAATGGCCCCATGCAAATCTCAGTCATCACCACGGTCTTCAACGAAGGCGCCAGCATCGTGCGCCTGCTCGATTCGCTTGCCGCGCAGACGCGCCCGCCCGATGAGATCGTCATCTGCGACGGCGGCAGCACGGACGGCACGCCAGCCCTGATCAAGACGTACGTGCAGGAGCATGCCGAGCGCCTGCCACCCGTGCAGCTGCTCGTTGAAGCGGGCGCCAACATCAGCCGCGGACGCAACGTGGCGATCCGCGCCGCATCCGGCGCCGTCATTGCCGCCACCGATGCCGGCGTACGCCTGGCGCCGGACTGGCTTGAGCAGCTTGCTGCACCCTTTGTCGCCGATCCATCGACTCGTGCGGTGGCGGGCTTCTTCGTGCCTGCGGCTGACGGCGTCTTTGAGACGGCGATGGCGGCCACCGTGTTGCCGCTTGAAGAAGACATCGATCCGGAGACGTTTCTGCCCAGCAGTCGCTCTGTCGCCTTTACCAAAGCGACATGGGCAGCGGCCGGCGGCTATCCCGAGTGGCTCGACTATTGCGAGGATCTCATCTTCGATTTTGAAGTCAACGGCCTGGAGCCATTAAAGCCTACTGCCTTTGCCTGGGCGCCACAAGCTGCAGCCAGCTTCACGCCGCGCGGCAACCTGAGCGACTTTTGGACCCAGTACTACCGCTATGCCCGGGGCGACGGCAAGGCCGATCTCTGGCGCAAGCGCCACGCTGTACGCTACATCACCTATTTGGTTGTGCTCCCCGCCCTCTTTGGACATGCGTTTTTTGGCTTTTTCGCCCGCTGGCTCGGCTGGCTGGGCCTGCTTGCCGGGCTCATCCTCTACTGCCGGCGACCATGGCAGCGGCTACGCCAGATCGGGGGGAATCTATCACTTCTTGAACAACTCCAGGCTGTGGCGCTTGTGCCGTTGATTCGTGCCGTGGGCGACGGGGCCAAGATGGTGGGCTACCCGGTTGGCCTTTGGTGGCGCTGGCAGAATCGCCACCGACCGGAAATCCACTGGCGTACCTACGACGAACCGCTGCCCTTCTCGCCCGCCACCACAGGGTCCGACGCCGGCGATGAGGCCGGGGGGCGTGCATATGGCCAGCAATAGCTATGAGCGACGTCAGGTGCCGGCGAATTTGGTTGAGAGCACACCAGGCAGCAACGCCATCGGCAGCTGGCTGCTGGCATCGCCCATCATCCTTTTCATTGCCTGGCTGTGGATCGACATCTTCGCCTACTATAGTCCGCTGCCGCAGGGAATGGACTGGATCGTCGGGCTGGCGGTCTTTGTCCTACTCATCGTTTTGCCCCTGGGCTACCTGGCCCACTGGATCATCACGGCTGCTCCACGTCTATTCAATCACGCCGGCTGGGATGTCGTACCGCTGGAGTCTGTCTCCGAAGCCGAGCAATACATGGTCCGTTACGTCTACCAGAAGCGTATTCGCGCTGACCGCACCTGGTCTCGCGTCTGGATGCGTGCAGCGCAGGGCTGGGTCTATTTGGAGATCACCGCAATCTTTGTCGGGGCAATTGCCATGATTCCGCTCTTTTTCAGCGCCGTCGACTTTGGCTTTGGCCAGCGATAAAATTTCCCCGGCCGAAGCGGATTCCCGTTCAAGAGATGGTTTGTTGCTCGTTCCGTGTGAAAGGACTCCGCGCATGGCGCTGATCAGAACGGACCCGGGGCTGCGTCGCTATTGGCAAGGCGGAGGCATTGGCATTGCCCTGTGTCTGGCATGGCTGGTCCTGCTGCTCACATTTTCGCCTGCATCTGCGCAGACGCAGGATGTACCGCCCATCATGCGTATCCACTTCACTTCGCCGGCCCAGCTGGAGCGGCTGGCCGCCACCGTCGACGTGTGGGAGGTGAACCATACGGCGGGGTATGTGCTGGCGCCGCTGACGCTGGCGGAAGAGCGCAGCCTGGCGCAGGCTGGGTTTGTTCTCTCTGTCGACGAAATGCGCACGGCGCAGACGCGTGTCCGGGCCGCGCCCAGCATGGCAACTGGCGGCTTCGCCTGCTATCGTACGGTCGAAGAGACCTACGCCACGCTGGACGCGCTCAGCATCACCTATCCGAACTTGGCGCGCTGGGTCGACATCGGCGATAGCTGGGAGAAGGAGCAAACCTTTGGTGCGGCAGGGTACGATTTGCGTGCGCTGGTGATCTCCAATCAGGTGAGCAATGCGCCCAAGGCGATCTTCTACCTGCTGGCCGCCGTCCACGCCCGTGAACTGACGACCGCAGAGAGTGCCACCCGTTTTGGCGAATACCTCGTGCGCGCCTACGGTCGCGATCCTGACGTGACCTGGCTGCTCGATCACAATGAGATTCACATCGTGCCCCTGGGCAATCCGGATGGGCGCAAGCGCGCCGAAGCCGGCTTTTTGTGGCGCAAGAACGTCAACAGTGGCGATGCCTGCTACAGTCAGACGACCTATGGCGTCGATCTCAACCGCAACGGCAGCTTTCGCTGGAGCGGTTGCGGCACGGGAAACTGCTCCAGCGGCGATCCCTGCGGCCTCACCTTTCGCGGCCGCACGCCCGGTTCCGAACCGGAGACCCAGGCGCTAGAAGCGTACGCACGCTCGATCCTGGCGGACCAACGCGGTCCGAACGACGAAGACGCCGCGCCGCTGGACGCGACCGGTCTCTTCATCAGCCTCCACTCGTATGGTGAATTGGTGCTCTTTCCCTGGGGTTGGACGAATGCGGAGTCGCCAAATCTTACCCAGTTGCAAACCCTCGGTCGCAAGTTTGGCTATCTGAATGGCCACGCCGTCTGCCAGTTGAGCCAGCCTGGCTGTCTCTATCGCGCCGACGGCACCAATGATGACTTTGTCTATGGTGAGTTGGGCGTGGCCTCCTACACCTTTGAACTGGGCAACTATTTCTTTGAGAGCTGCGCCGCGTTTGAAGAGACGATCTGGCCAACCAATTTGCCGGCGCTGCTCTATGCAGCCAAATCCGCACGCCGGCCCTATCAGACGCCAAGCGGTCCTGACGTCACCCGCCTGGATGCCGGCCCCATGCCGATTGCGCCGGGCAGTGAGCTGTTGGTTGAACTGACGTTGGACGACACGCGCTATGCCAGCAATGGCTTTGGCGAGGAGCCGGTTCAGGCCGTCAGCGGCGGGCAGTACAGTTTCGATGCTCCTGCCTGGCTCGTGGAACCAACTCAATTCGACCTGCCGCCTTTGCCGCCGACAACAACAGTTTCCACGACCGTGTCAATCCCAACTGCTGGGCTCGCGGTGGGCAGACATACGCTCTTTGTTGAGGGCCGCGATGCCGCCGGCAACATTGGTTCCCCGTCTGCGCTTTTTGTGGACATCACCTCCGGCCGGCGTGCGCTTGCGGCTTGGGCGCCTTCTGCCGTGCCCGCAGCCGTCGATTCAACGCTGCTTGTCAGCCTCACGGTGACCAATACGGGCGAAATTGCCGATCAATACAGAGTCTCGGTTACCGACAGCCCCTGGCCGATCACGCTATCGTCGATTTCGTTGACCTTGAAGCCCGGTGAGGCGGGCGTCGTTACTGCCCAAGTCGCGGTCCCTTCAGCTGATGAATCAGATGGACGACAGCCGGTGAGCTTTGTCGTCTATTCTGAAGTTGAACCGTGGGTGCAGCAGGAACTCACGGTCATGGCAGAGATTGGGCAGTACCGGCTCTTTTTTCCCGTAGCGGGGCGCTGACGAGACGCAGATATGACATTTCCTGACCTGTTTGTGCATTGGACCTGGCAGCCGCTGGCCCTGTTACTCATGGGGCTCGTAACCGTTCTGTACCTGCGCGGCTGGCTGCGCCTGCGCCAGGCCGGCATGGCCCTGGCTACCCCCTGGCGCCTCTTTCTTTTTTTCCTGGGAATGGGGTTGCTAGTGGCGGCCACGATGTCACCCCTCTATTTCCTCAGTACGCAATTCCTGGCCGCGCGTACGCTGCAGAAGCTGCTCATGGCCATGCTGGCCGCGCCCCTGCTCTGGCAGGCCTGTCCCGTCCATGTAATGGCGTGGGGGCTGCCGGCGGCGCTACGCCGTCGCGTGGCGCCGCTTTTTCTGCCCGGCTCGGCCACGCGTCGCACAGTCCAGCACTTGACGCGTCCGCTCACGGCGCTACTCTTCTTTGTCAGCGCGTTCCTACTCTGGCACGACCCGCAGATCGTCAACTGGAGCATGGCCACCGACTGGGCTCATCGCTTTTCGCTCTGGCTTCTCTTTGCGGCGGCCATGCTCTTTTGGTGGCACGTCTCGGGGACAGCGCCGCGCCTCCACCGGGGGACATCCACCTGGCTGATTGCCTTCATGCTGGTGCTCGTGGAGATCCCCAACATGGTCTCTGGGGTCACAATTGCCTTTTTGGAGCGTCCCCTCTATGCTTACTATGCAACGGTGCAGGCAGGCATGATCATGCCATCCTGGCTTGATACGCTGGAGGACCAGATCGTTAGCGGCGCGCTGATTTGGGTGACCGGCAGCATGGTCTATATCTCCAGCCTCGTCCTGGTGGTGCGGCGGATTTCTCTGGCTGATGGCGATCATGTACCCCATAGCGGCTTTGCGCATGACTACGCCAATCGCGCGCTCGCGCCTGGCCTTGAGCACCGCACGGATCGCCACACGTGGGAT
Source organism: uncultured Chloroflexia bacterium (assembly GCA_963749845.1). Lineage (GTDB taxonomy): Bacteria > Chloroflexota > Anaerolineae > Caldilineales > Caldilineaceae > JAGRCP01. The sequence goes on from CAVVOJ010000001.1 coordinate 2,230,081, forward strand.
TAACGCCAACGAGGGAGACGTACAGCTATGTCCGCTGAGGACTTGATCGAGGATTTTTCTTACCTGGAGACGTTGGAAGAGCGCTTTCGCTACATTGTGGAGTTGGGCCGTGAGCTAGAGCCTCTGGATCCGGCCGACCGTACGGAAGAGAATCGCATGTACGGTTGCCAAAGCCGGGTGTGGATCAAGTGCACGCTCAGTGAAGATGAGCCGCCCCGTCTGCATCTTGTGGGCGACTCGGATGCGCAGATCGTCAAGGGCCTGATTGCGATCGTCTTCGACGTTTATAACGATCAGCCGCCCCAAACAATCCTCGATTACGACATTCGTGAACTCTTTGCCGAGCTGCAACTCTCCAACCATCTCTCACCCAATCGCGCCAACGGTCTCAATAGTATGGTCGAGCGCATTCAGGCGGCCGCGGCCGCAGCGCTGGCGGCGTGAAGACGTGAAATGTGGACGCCTGTTGCCGGCTCGGCGTCTCCACGACCTACCGTTCGACGAAGCCTAGCATGGTGGTGGGAAACTTATCAGTGGCCAGTAGAAAGCCGTCGAGGTCACCCGCTTGGAGACGCACCACGCCTTCCCAGTTGCGTGAGATGCCGCCGGGTAACAACTGCAAATTGACCGGTGCTGTTTCCGTCAGGCTGATCCCCGTCTCGCTCAGCTGAAGCTCAACCAATCGTTCGACCCGCCCACCTGCTTCCACACCGCCATTGAGCATATCCGGCCCGGGCCGGAGCTTGTCCTCATCACCCGGCCACATGTAGTTGATCACCCAGAAACGACCCATTTCATCCGTCTCCGTCGCGTCGGTGACCCGGTATTCGATGGTTGGGATCGACACTGTGCCCATCGAAATCAGATCGGTGTCAAAGAGGTGCGCCTGCGGCTGGGCGTTTACGTTCATCCCGTTGGCTTCGTAAAAGGTGATGAGCAGATCGCCCAGCTGCGTGATGCTCTCGTCTGTCATATTCGTGAGTGAGCTTTGCGCCGGGATCGAGGCCTGGGCGAAGGGATCGAGCGCCAGCAGCGTACCATCCGCGCTCACCTCGCCGGTGACGAGCAGGCCCAGCATGCCGAATGGCGACCGAGACTCGATGGTGAGATACGCGCGGTTGCCGTCAAATGTAATGGCTTCAAAGCCCTCGAAGCCGTCCACGAGCGCATAGAGCGCGCCGTCATCAAACGCAATCGGCGTCGGCGTCAACGGACCGCTGCGTTCGCCGCGCAGGGTGGCCGTGATCTCCGCCTTGTCCAGTGCAAAGATTGTATCGCCATAGCGGCTAGGATATTGGGGGAGCAGGATTAGGGCATCGCCATACCAGGCCATGCCAGAAATCTCGGCATCGGGCGAATTGAGGGGTGCACCCAGCTCAATCATCTGCACCGGCGTGCCGGATGACTCATCCCCACTCGGCGTAAAGAGAGGGGCCAGCGTGGCCGTCGGTTCGTTGGCGGCGAGCGTATCGGCCAGTGCGGGCGCAGCCTCAACGGCGAGCGTTTTGGCCGCATCGCTGCCCACCCGCGCCAGCTCAACCACGTTGCCGGCGCAGCCAGCAAGCGCCAATGTTACCAAAATAAAGAGAGGCGCCACCAAGAGAGCGCCTCGACGTTGCCAGAGATAGTGTTGAATATGCAATTGGGTTCTCACATGGTTTCCTAAAACGGACGTGACGATAAACCTTATGGAGCCAGCGCCGGTTGAGCTTGTCGAAACCAAGCGGGTTGCCGTCGCTACCACTCACCTACATAACCTACAAACAGGGAGCAAAATGAGTGTTTACAGAGCTGCAAAGAGAACGTGCGATGTGCACAAAGGCTTCCCCCACCATGATTTCGGCATATTTTTTACGCTTCAGTCATTGCCATCGGCCGGGAGCTTGAGCGTGCGCTCAATGGCTCCTTCCCGATAGCGGACGTGCCAGCTAGGACGCCAGGCCACAGCGATCAGTTCCATCTGTACGTCGGCGCGCCGGGGTTTGAATTCCTTGACTTCAAGTTGCTCGTGGGCGGCATCCCAAGCGCCGGTAATCGCGGCAATCTCAGTGCTTAGTTCATCGTTAAGTTGCTCAAGTTCCTTTTCATACGTCGCAATCTGCTCGATGGACTCGTTGATGTCGGCTTTGGCTTTGGCCGTCATGCGCCGCTTGGTCATGGCGCTGCTCAACGCACGCGAGCTGCGACGTCCCACAACCAAACCGATAACTGATTCGCCGATGTTGACCCATTCCGCCTGCTGACGCTGGCTGTAATCGAGCTGATCTTCGTCCAATTCACGGGCCTCTTTGGTCTTTTTCGCTTCGATCGCATCAATCTTCTTGGCGAATTTTGCCTTGAGTGTGTCGATATCGGCGTCACGCGCTTCACGGGCCGCCTGCTGCAGGCGGACGTGAAAATCGCGGTCGCTCTCGTCCGGTCGCTGAGTTAGCGCCAGCTTGGGGTGGCTCTGCAACGGCAGGCGCTCGTTGTAATAGAGCCAGTCTGACAGGTCCTTGCGCAGGGTCGTCAGTTCTTTGGCCGAATTGGCGCCCTCGGGCACGGTAGTGAAGAAGGGCCCTTTGTCGCTGTCGACTGTCTCGGGCTTGCTACGCAGCGTCTTAAGCGGCAAGTTGAGCCTTTCGCCGTCAGCCCAGCTGACGCTCCCACGGTCATCGGGTGCATCGACGGCAATCAGCAGTTCGCGAGTCACGTCGATATTGGTTTTGCGATCGACGAATGAGACGCTTGCTGCCCCGACCACGACTGGGTCGTAGACCAAGTCCAGTGTTGGATTTTCGACATCCCCCATGCGACGCTTGATGGCTTCGAGCGCGGCGCGTTCTTCCAGGCGTACCGGCAGGAATACCTGCTGGATGGCAGGATCCAGACCCGGCTGCGTGGCGCTGTAGCCGGGCGGTGCATCTGCGCCTGGGGTTGCTTCGCGTGCAGGAGGGGCGTCCTCACTGATGTTCGATTCTACAACGGCTGGTGTGGCAGCAGGCGCGACGTCCTGTTTGGTCTGAAGGCGACTGACCTGCGGGCGCGTCAGCGGACCGCGCAGGTAGGAATGAACCCAGCGCGTATGGAAGACGACCGGCCGATCTTCATGCACGTTGTGCATGAGAAAGACGCGACTGTCCAGCTGGGAGATGAGCGCTCCGTAATCGGTCTTGTTCTTGCTGCCCGCTTCGGCCAGCGCGCCCTTGAGACCGGCGAGCACCCGCTCCTTGTCGCGCTCGGCCTGAAGTTTGCCGATGAACCATGTGCCGGCGTTGGTTAGCCCCTTGTAGTCGATGTCGACCGGATTTTGAGTCACCAAGACCGTACCCAGACCATATGCCCGCCCCTGCTTGAGCAGCGTGAGTAGCGGCCGCTTGCTCGGCGGTTCGGCCGAGGGTGGGAAAAAGCCGAAGACTTCGTCGAAATAGAGCAGCGCGCGCAGGCTGGTGGTGCCCTCCTGGCCGCGCATCCAGGTGACCAGACTCTCCAACAGCAGCGATGTGAAGAACATGCGCTGATTTTCGCTCAGGTGGGCAATGTAGAAGATGCTGTGGCGTGGCTTGCCCGTCTCCGTAAAAAAGAGCGTATCGATATCCAGCGGCTCGCCCTCAAGCCATGACTGAAAGGTGGGCGATGCCACCAGGTTGTTGAAGAGCATGGCCAGCTTGAAGCGATCGTCCGGGGCAAAAAAGGTGTCGGTGTCAAAAACGCCCACCTGCTGCACCGGCGGGCTCTGAATCGCCAGGATCAGTTTGGGCAGATCGAGGTCTTCCCCCGCACGCCAGAAATGCTCGAAAATTGCCGCCAGCAGGATCGCTTCCCGGCTTGTCACCGGATCGGCCTTGAGCTCGACGAGCCCCAGCAGTGCGGCTACCGTCCCGGCGATGCGCTCGCGGATGGCTTCGGCGTCGGTGTCAAAATCGAGCGCCGGCGCCGCCAGGCTGCCCATAATGTTGACCGGCATGCCTGCGTCCGACCCCGGCGTGAAGATGGTGTAGTCGACGGCGTCCAGAGTCGCCTGGATGCGCGCGCGGATCCAATGCCCCAGTCGGCCAGGCCGTTGCGCCACAATGTGGCCGTCGACTCAGCATACTCCCCAATGCTTTGGTCCTTGCGGCGGGCGTCATCCGGGTTAACCCAGGGCGCAAAATCTTCGGGCAATAGATTGGGAAACTGGAGGAGGAGATTGGTGATGTCGCCCTTGGGGTCAATCAGCAGCGCGGGGACGCGATCGAGCGCCGCCTCTTCGAGCAGGCCAATGCAGAGGCCGGTCTTGCCGCTGCCGGTCATGCCCACGCAGATAGCATGAGTGGTCAAATCGCGGGCGTCATAGTCAATGGGCAGATCGCTACGCTCACCGCTCGCCAGGTCATATTCAGCGCCCAGGTAAAACGATCCCAGTTTTTCAGGTGGAGCCTGCATCATGGAGCTCTCCGATTGGTCTTGATCGACTATTGCGTTTACGACGTGATGCCTACAGACGTGATGCCGTACAGACGTGGCATTGCAACGTCTCTCTACACAAGATGCTGCTCGATGGCCGCATCATCCGCCTGGCGCCGAAGCTGTATCAGACGGCGTTTCTGAATCTGACGGGGCAATCCCGCAAGCCCGGCAATCTGGCCCCGCAGCCGCGCCCGGGCCGCCTCGCCGCGCGCGTTGCGCAGCGCATCCAACGTGATGCCCAATTGCGCGCCAATTACTTCAGGCAGATGGCGACGCAAGCTGTCGGCCGGCATGTTCTTGACCAGGTTCCAGATCGTGTTGCGCCCCACGTAGTAGGAGGCCAGGGTGTCGCCGGCATTGGCCGACAGATGATGGTAGACTCGAGCATTTGGCGCAAAAATCGCGTCCCAGCCCAGCAGACGGGCACGGAAGGCCAGGTCTACGTCCTCCAGATACATCCAGTAGTCCTCGTCGAAGCCGCCCAATGCCTCCCATACTTCCCGGCGGTAGGCGCTGGCGCCGCCGCAGCCGCTGAAGATGAGCGGCTGATCGTCATACTGGCCCCGATCCTCTTCCCAGACGCCACGGTTGCGCGGTACGCCGTCCGCCCCCAGGATATCACCGGCCGAGTGGAGTTTGCTACGCTCATCAAAGAGCAATAGTTTGCTTGAAATGACGGCGGCCTGCGGATGAGCGACCACGGCCAGGGCCAAAGCCTCCAGCCAGCCCGGCTCGGGCTCGGTGTCGCTGTTGAGCAGTACGAGAATGCGACCGTCGGCCACGTCGGCCGCGGCATTGCATGAGGCGACAAAGCCCATGTTGCGTCGATTGACCACGACACGCACGTCCGGATAGCGACTTTCAACCAGCGCCACGGAATCGTCGAGGCTGGCGTCGTCAATGACAATCGTTTCGAAGTCTCGAAACGTCTGCGCTGCCAACGCGTCCAAGACCGTCGGCAGGAAGCGCTGGCCGTTATAGTTGGGGATGATCACCGACATGAAGGGGGTACGCGCCGGCGTAAGCTCCGGGTATTCTCTGACCGGCCGTGCCACAAAGTCATCTGTGGATGCCCGGAAATTGTCGATGTTGAGCGCAATTTTGTGGCGCATCACCACGCGATTGGCTTCGCTTAATTCGCCATATGTGGCGTCATCCACGATGGGATTGGCGCTCTGCTCGCTGGGCGCGGATTTCGCCAGACGCGCTTTGGCCTGCTCGACCTGGGCGTGGCGTACAGCAGCGGGCTTCACTTCTTCGGATTTACTGGTATCCGGCGTCGGATTCAACGGTTCTTCGCTCATGGAACTCCTTCAACCAACAGACCAAGACAGGTCGCCCTGGCAACGTGTTGCAGATGATAGTACGCCTTGACAATTATCAATTTTCAATTGACGATCGACAATTCTACGTACTCCGCCACGGCCTCTTGCCAGGGACGCAGGGTGACGCCCAACGCGGCTGCCGCCTGGTTAATCAGCACGGCGTGGGGCGGCGGGGGCGTCGGCCGGGGCCACTCGTCGCTGGAGATGGGCGTGAGCGGAATGTGGCCCCGCCCGCCCGCGCTTAGGACGGCCTGGGCCAGCTCAAAGCGGCTGCAATGTCCCTCGTTGACGATGTGATAGATGCCCGGGCGGTCGGCTGCAATCAGCCGAGCCAGACCCGCGGCCGCGTCGGGCGCGTAGGTGGGGTTGCCAAACTCGTCGGCAACCACGCGCAGCGCACCATGCTGGTCAGCCGCAGCGGTTATTTTGGTCGGAAAGTTCTGCCCGCCCGGCCCGAAGAGCCACGCTACCCGCGCCAGGATCGTGCGGGGATGACGGGTGAGAACGGCTCGTTCTCCTGCCAGCTTACTGCGCGCATAGATCCCCTTGGTCGCCATATCGACAGCAGTGGCGTCATACTCACGATAGAAGACGCCGGGCGCGCCGGCAAAGACCTCATTTGTGCTCACCTGCACCAGCAGAGCGTTGCAGCGCGCGGCAGCCTTCTGCCAGATAGGCGGGGCCAAGCGCGTTGATGGCATAGGTCAGCGCGGGTTTGGCTTCTGCCGCATCCACGTTGGTCATGGCAGCGGCATTGATGACTACATCCGGTTGTGCCTCCGTCACCTGATCAGCAATCAACGGATCGCTGATGTCGTACGCTGGAATGTCCCAGGCGTCAACTCGTACATCCTCTTGTTCTGCATAAAGACGGATAAACGCACTGCCTAACTGCCCGCCCGCTCCTACAAGTACGACATGCATTTCGGTCTGCATTCCTTCAACTTACGATTTTTCGAATGGATGGGAAACGTCTAACCATTTCCGGAAGCGTCCGGTTGGCTAACACCCGGCCGGATCGACAAACGCATATGCGGATGATCCAATAATGGTGAAACGAGCGGCACGAAGCGCACGGGGCCCAGAGCCCGAGCGTGCATCTCGTGCCCCGATTTCTGTAACAGCCAGAGCTGCTGGCTGTTTGCTTCCGGGCCTACCGGGATGACCATACGACCGCTGTCGGCCAGTTGATCCCAGAGCGAGCGCGGCAGCCAGGCCGGGGCCGCAGTGACGATGATGGCGGCAAAGGGCGCAGCTTCGGGCCAGCCGGCCACACCATCGCCCGTGCGCAAATGGGGCGTATAGCCGGAGGCCGCCAAATTTTTGCCGGCAACGTCCGCCAGCGAAACGAAGCGCTCCACGCTATAGACGTCTCGACCCTTCGGTCGACCGGCCTGGGCCGTCAACTCGCAGAGAATGGCCGTTTGAAAGCCTGAGCCCGTTCCGATCTCCAGGACTCGTTCTCCCGGCTGCAGGTTGAGCGCCTGACTCATGAGCGCAACCACAAAAGGCTGGCTGATGGTCTGCTCTTCGCCGATTGGCAAGGGCGCGTCCTGGTCTGACCAGCGACGCATCTCTTGGGGGAGAAAGTTGGCGCGTGGCACGGTACGGAAGGCTTCTCGTACGCGACTATTCGTAATCTCAGGCCACTTGTTTGCCCATGGGAAATCCGGCACGCTCCGTCCCTTTTGGCGCGCCTCTTTTACGCTGCGGCGCCATCCTTGCCAAGTGCGTCTAAGTCGATTCACAACTAGCTGATTGTATCATAGCTCTGCATGGCCGCCCGAACCCGCCTGCTCCTCAAGGATGGCGAGAAGCATCCGGGGCAAATAGTGACGAAATGGAAAGAGGTCGATCCACCCGACATGACCGCCATAGCGTTCAATCCGAATGTCCAGCAACGGGTGAGGGGCCAGGCTGTAGACGTCAACCGCGGGGATGACGGCATCGTCCAACGCAGTCAGGATGGTGGTCGGCACTGTCAGATTTTCGAAGGCGTCGCCGTTCAGAGTGTAGCGAGAAAAATAGTCTGCGGCCGAGTCATACAGGCCCGATTCACGGGCCAGGATTTCCGTCATCTCATAGATCGACGGCGTATTCATGACCGTTGAGAAGTCATAAAGCTCCGGAAACAGCGCCTGCTTGCGGTTGAGCGAATATGCCCAGCGACGCCGGAAATAGAGCTGATACCCGAGCTTTTCATCGATGGTGCGGGTGGCTCGATCGGGGTTGAGCGCAGGGCTGAACGCAATCACATGCTGCAAGTTATGGAATGGTTCCTCGCCGTGGGCTTGCGCCATGCGCAGCGCAAAGTTGCCGCCCAGCGACGCGCCGACGATAAAGAAAGGCACGTCGCCGGCCATGCGCGCGGCCTGCCGTCCGGCTGCCGCCGCCTCTTCGATCATTGTGCCCAAAAAGACCCCCTTGTTGAGCGCATGGGCGTCCACGTGAAGGTTGGGGCCATGGTCACGCAGGTTGAGGCGGATGACGTCGTAGCCTGCATCCAAGAGCGCAGTCGCGGTCATGAGGTTGTAGTTGGAGTGGCTACACCCTTGCCAGCCGTGAAGAAGCAAGACCAGACCGTGTCGTTCTTGCCGCGCTGTCTGATTGTAGTAGGCTAGCAGACGCACGGGGCGATCAGGCTCAATTTTCAAGATGTCGTGGCCGCTGTCGAGCAGGATCGGCCGCTCGCTTGCCAGCACCGACGCCACGGACGACTCCCGGTTGAAGGTCGAGAGCACTGTTTGCAGCGTACCCGAGCGGATCAACGGATGGGGAACAAATGAGGTCGACACCCGGTCCAGGCCCGGCTTTCCTGGCGCGGCGGCGCCGTTTATTGCGATTGTTTTCTGCCAAACTACATTCTTCACGTCTTGCAACTCCTGAATCTGCATACCGCAATTAGACGTCTGCTTGACTTCCCATAGTACTCAAGCCGTTGCTTCTCGATAAGGATAGTATGCGCGATTCCTTTGCGGAAGCAAGTTCGTTACGCTACAATCGAACGGGAAGAGGAGGTATTGTCTGGGTATATTTGCAACCATCTCGTTCAGCCCAACTCGCTGGAGAGCTCATGGCCGTTTCCGTCCTATTCATCTGTTTGGGCAATATCTGCCGCTCGCCCATGGCCGAAGCATGCATGCGCAGCCTGGTTGATGAAGCTGGCCTGAGTGACCGGTTCGAGATCGACAGCGCGGGGACTGGAACCTGGCACGTGGGAGATCGCCCTCACCGAGGTACGCAGGCAGTGCTGGCACGTCACGGCATCTCTTCTGACGGCATGCTGGCGCGCCAAATTCACGCTGCCGACCTTGAGCGCTTCGACTATCTCGTGGTCATGGATGCCGGCAATGAGTATGAGGTCACGCGGCTGGCAGAGCGCTATGGCGCCTCCGGACAGATCCTGCGCCTACTGGACTTCGCCGACGAGTCCGTTAGCAACGGCCAGCGCGATCTGCCTGACCCCTACTATTCGGGCGGCTTTGAGCACGTTTACGAACTGGTCGACTCAGCCAGCCGCGGTCTGCTGGTCCACATTCAACACGAACATCAATTGTGACAGAATCGGCATCCGGAGTTGCTACAGTGGGACGCTGATCTAGCAGATTAGACAACTGCCGGCTGCATTACAAAGAAATCCGCGATAATCCGCCCGATCCGCCAAATCCGCGCTCTATCCATCGGTCAGCCGGATCGGTCACCTCAATTCAGGGCAGGCGATTGGAGCAAACGATGGCTGTGACGTTGATTGATCGAGCGCGGATGGTGGTCACCATGGACGCCACGCGGCAAGAGATCGCGCAGGGCGCTGTGCTCGTGCGCGACCATGTCATCGAGTGGGTTGGCCCCAGCGCCGAGCTCGCACCGGCCCAGCGTGATGCGGTCGACTACTCGATCGATGCCCAGGATTGTCTGGTCATGCCGGGGCTGGTCAACACCCATCATCACTTCTACCAGACGCTCACCCGGGCCATTCCCGCGGCCCAGGATGCCGTGCTCTTCGACTGGCTAAAGACACTCTATCCCATTTGGGCGGAGCTGTTGCCCGAGGACATTCACGTCAGCACCAAGCTGGCGCTCGTCGAACTCCTGCTCAGCGGCTGCACCACGAGCAGCGATCATCACTATCTCTGGCCCAACGGCACGCAGTTGGACGACCAGTTTGCCGCGGCCGAGGGCGTGGGCGTGCGCTTTCACGGCGCACGCGGCAGCATGAGCCTGGGGGAGAGCGACGGCGGTTTGCCGCCCGACCGGGTCACCGAACCCGAGGCGGTGATTCTGGCCGATTCGCGCCGGGTGGTGGAAACCTATCACGATGCCGGCCGCTTCTCGATGCGGCGCGTCGTTCTCGCGCCCTGCAGTCCCTTCAGCGTGACGCCCGATCTCATGCGTGAGAGCGCGGCCCTGGCCCGCAGCTTTGGCGCGGAAGCGGACGTGCATCTTCACACCCATCTCGCTGAAACCAAGGATGAAGAAGCCTTCTGCAAAGAGCAGTTCGGCCTGCGACCGGGGGCCTACGCCAAGGAATTGGGCTGGACGGGCGACGATGTCTGGCACGCCCACTGCGTCCACCTCAACAAGACCGAGGCGCGGCTCTTCGCCCGCACCGGCACCGGCGTGGCCCATTGTCCCAGCAGCAACATGCGCCTGGCCAGCGGCATCGCCAACGTGCGCCACATGTGTGATGTGGGCGTCAACGTCGGGCTGGGCGTGGACGGCAGCGCGTCCAACGACAGCAGTCATCTTTTGGCCGAGGCGCGCCAGGCCATGCTTTTGCAACGCGTCCAGGGCAACCCGGCTGCACTGTCGGCGCGGCAGGCGCTGGAGTTGGCGACGCTCGGCGGCGCGGCCGTGCTGGGGCGCGACGACATCGGCGCGCTGGCGCCAGGCATGGCCGCTGATATCGTCGGCTTTAACCTGAACGCACTGGGCTACGCCGGCGGCGCGGTTCACGATCCCGTGGCCGCGCTGGTCTTCTGCCATCCGCAGAACGTGGACTTTGCCCTGGTCAACGGTCGCGTGCTGGTGCAGGACGGCCAGCCGCTCAATCTTGATCTGGGACGGCTGATCGAACAACACAATCATGCCGCCCGGCAACTGCTGGTGCGGGCCGGCATGGCATAGGGGCGCTGAGTGCGGAATGTGGAGTGCGGAATGAGGAATGAGTTCCGCATCATCGCTGAACTCCGCGTGATTCTGTGGTATCTGCGTTTTAGCTTCTCCAGAATAGCGAGATGGTTATTTGAGCCCGGAAATCGAAGTCATTCTCACTCACGAGCATACGGATTTTGACGCACTGGCGTCGCTGCTGGGCGCGTCGCTGCTCGACCCGGACGCGTTTCCGGTGCTGCCGCAGCGCCTCAACCGCAACGTGGGGGAGTTCTTCATGCTCTACAAGAATCAACTCCCCTTCGTTTTGGCCAAAGAGTTGCCCAAAGCCCGCGTTGCCCGGGCCACGCTGGTCGATACCGATTCGGCCAACTGGACGCGCGGCATGGACAAGCGCACCAAGCGCTTTATCATCGACCATCACAGCAGCGACGCCGAGTTACCCGCCGGCGTTGAGCGTTGGACGGACGAGGTTGGCGCCAACACCACCATGCTGGTGGAGAAGCTGATCGAGCGCAAGGTGCCCCTCACGCCGGTGCAGGCAACGCTGCTCGCCCTGGGCATTCACGAAGATACGGGCAGTCTAACCTATGTCTCGACCACCGCGCGCGATGCCCAGTGCCTGGCTTGGCTGCTGGCGCCCGAACGGGGCGTCAATCTGACGGAAGTGGGCCGCTATCTCAACCATCCCATGACCGAGGCCCAGCGCGCGCTCTTTGAGGAGCTGATCGAGCAGAGTGAGTTTCTGAACATTGGCGGCCATTCTATCGTTATCGCCCAGGCCACGGCCGGGGGGTTTCAGGATGAAGTTAGCGCGCTGGCCTCGCGCATGCGTGATTTTCATGAGACCGACGCCATCTTCCTCGTCATCGATCTGGGCGATATGGTGCAGGTCGTGGCACGCAGCAGCACCGATGAAGTGGATGTCGGCGCGGCCATGCGGGCGCTGGGCGGCGGCGGCCACGCGCGTGCCGCAGCTGCGTCGATCTCCGGCCGCGGCCTCACTGCTGAAGCCGTGCGCGATCAGGTCGCTGAGGTCATTCCCGCTGCGACCGGCCGCGCGTTGACGGTACGGGACATCATGAGCGTGGGCCGGCCGCAGATGCTCGACCCCGAGATGTCGATTGAAGAGGCGTACACCCTCATGCAGCGCTGGGGACATGAAGGCTTTCCGGTGATTAGAGCTCGCACCGACGGCAGCGAGGCACTCCTCGGCGTGCTGACGCGCCGCGAGGCCGACCGCGCCATCAATCACGGCATGGGCGATCAGCCGGTGCAGCGCTTTATGCGTACGGGCGAGGTTCACGTCACGCCCGATGATGCCATTCCCCTGCTGCGGCGAACGATGATTGACTCAAACTGGGGCCAGATTCCCGTCATGGACGAGCGCGGGCGTATCATGGGCATCGTCACCCGCACGGACCTGATCAAGCTGTGGGATGACACGCAGCGCCCCGAGCGCGACCCGGACAACATTGCGCGCAAGTTGGAGAGCAGCCTGCCCCCGCTTCAATATCACCTGCTCGAACTGGTGGGGCGCGAGGTAGATCGCCTAGATTACACCGTCTACGTCGTCGGCGGCTTTGTGCGCGACCTGCTGCTGGATGGGCGCAGTGGTCGCGTCCTGGCCTTTGACATGGACGTTGTGATCGAGGGGGACGCCATTGCCTTCGCCGAGCAAATGCAGGCGCTCTACGGCGGCCGGATCGTGCGCCACGAGCGTTTCCGCACCGCAAAGTGGCTGCTCACCGATCCCGATTATCCGGTCAACCGCGAACTGTTGCTGGCCGACGTCGACATCCCGGGAGATGCGCCCCTGCCCGATCACCTGGATTTTGTCACCGCGCGCGCGGAGTTTTATACCGCGCCGACGGTCTTGCCAACGGTGGAGAGCAGCAGTATCAAGCTCGACCTTCACCGCCGCGATTTCACGATTAACACGCTCGCTCTTTGTCTAAATCCGTCGCGCTGGGGAGAGTTGCTTGACACATATGGCGGTCTCAATGATCTGGACAAAGGGCTGGTGCGGGTATTGCACAGCCTGAGCTTTGTGGATGACCCGACGCGCATCCTGCGAGCGGTTCGGTACGAGCAACGCTTCGATTTTGAGATCGACCCCCGCACGTTGGAACTGCTGGACGACGCCCTGGACATGCTCGAAAAGGTCACGCCGGCGCGTATCCGCCACGAACTGGAACGCATTTTAGAGGAAGAGATCCCGGAGAAGGCCCTGATCCGACTCGACGAGTTGGGGGTCTTAGGGCGCCTACAGGAATCGCTCACGGCCGACGACTGGCTGGCGCGCCAATATCAGCGCTTGCGTGAAGAACTGGGCGCGCCCCAGCCGGACCCCAATTTGCTCGTCGAACCGATTCAGCGCCTCTATTTTGGCCTGCTCACCTATCGGATGTCCGAAGAGGCCGACGCCGAACTGATCGAACGCCTGGGGGTGCGCGGGGAGACCCAGCGCTTGGTGGAGGGGCTGGAGGCGTTGCGTGTGGGTCTGGACACTCTGCGCATGCCCGGTATCAAGCCGAGCGAAGCCGTGTGCATTCTGAATCGAACCAATGCAACCGCGCGGTCGCTGGTGCGATTGATTGAGGAGGATCCGGCGCTGACGCACGTGTTGGACGAATATGAACGGGTCTGGAAGGATGTGCGGGCGGAACTGGACGGCAATGATTTGGCCGCGATGGGGGTGCCCAAAGGGCCGGTTTACGGCCAGATTTTGACCAACCTGCGCGCCGGCCGCCTCGACGGGGAGATTCATAGCCGCGAGGAGGAAGTGTCACGCGTAGAGCAGATGCTGCGCGCAACGGAGGATCACGAAGCGCCTCCAGTCTGACCGCGCCATCTGTCATTCCGTGAGAGCGCAACCATCCAATCTTCGCGGAATGGAATTGACTTTGTTACAATGTGGCCATGCTTGAAGTTGGCCAAGGCGCTGGTCGCTGGCCAAAGCGTTGCCTGAAACGCGGAAGGGTCACTGTGGAACTACGTACGTGGACCGATATTGCCGTCGTATTTTTGTCAATCCAGTGCTTTATCATCATGTTGATCCCGCTGGGGCTGACCTTTGTGATGGTGCGCGGCATGAACATTGCAGGCAGCGCGCTGCCTGAATATCTGACCAAGGCACAGGGCTACACACGCATCATGCGTGATCAGACGGTCAATGCCAGCGACAAGATTAGCGCGCCGCTCGTGCGTGCGCGTGCGCAGCAGGCGCGCGTGGAAGGGAGCCTGCGCAGCTTCTCCAAAGAGATTGGTGATACCGTCTACGGGCCGTGCGAACCAGATTCAGAGATAACGGATGTCACGGCCGACACCCAAGGAGTACGAGATGAATCCTAAGACCAAAGCGCTGCTCATCGGCAGCGTCGGCGGGGCCGTGCTCGGCGCCTGCTTTGCCTGGATTGCCAGCGATGTCGACGAAGAGGAAGGCGTGCCGGCTGTCGCCGCGCTGGGACCTGGCGACTACATTGCCCTGGGCATTGCCATTTTGACGCTGGCGCGCCAGTTCAACGGCATGTTGAAGAGCTAATTGCTGCCGGCGGCGTCAATGCGCCACTTACGTCTTGAATTGCAAGGAGGAACGTGTGTCGAATCAACTGGGGACGCCTGAGCGTCCGCTGCGTGTCGCCATTATCGGCGCTGGTCCATCGGGCTTCTATGCCGCCGGCGCTTTGCTGAAGGATCCCGACGCGGCCGTGACCATCGATATGATCGAGCGTCTGCCCGCACCCCATGGTCTGGTCCGCTACGGCGTCGCCCCCGACCATCAGAACATCAAAGCGGTCTCCAAGGTCTACGACCGCACGGCCGCGGATGCTCGCTTCCGGTTCTTTGGTAACGTCAATTTCGGCACTGATATCACCCATGCCGAGGTGCGCAAGTTCTACGATGCCGTGATCTACGCGGTAGGCGCCCAGTCGGATCGCCGCCTCAATATCCCCGGCGAGGATCTCCCCAACAGCATGTCAGCGACCGAATTCGTGGCCTGGTACAACGGCCACCCTGACTACGTCGATCTCGAGTTGGATCTGAGCTGCAAGGCGGCCATGGTTGTCGGCGTGGGCAATGTGGCCATGGATGTGGCGCGTATCTTGGCCAAGTCTGTGGAGGAGCTCGAGGACACGGACATTGCCGACCACGCGCTGGCGGCCCTGGCCGAGAGTCAGATCGAAGATGTCTGGATCGTCGCCCGTCGCGGCCCGGCACAGGCCAAGTTCACCAGCGCAGAGATTCGCGAATTTGGCCATCTCGAGGGGGCGGACGTCCTGGTCACGGATCGGGAACTGCGTCTGGATGCGGCCAGCAGTGCGTCGATAGAAGGTGATACGGGCGCACAGAAGAATCTGGACTACCTGCGTGCCTACGCTGAGATTGGCGAGACGGGCAAGACGCGCCGCGTTCATTTCCGCTTTCTGCTTTCGCCCGTGGAGATCCTGGAGGAAAATGGCAGGATCGTTGGCGTCATATGCGAGCGCAACACGCTGCGTCCGACCACCAGCGGCTACATCAACTCCGAAGGTACGGGCGAATACGAGACGATTCCGTGCGGGCTGGTCCTGCGTTCGGTCGGCTATCGCAGCGTGCCTCTGCCCAGCGTGCCCTTTCACAAGAGTTGGGGCATCATCCCCAACGATGTGGGGCGTGTGCTCCAAACCGACACTGAGACGGTCGTGCCTGGCGAATACGTCGTGGGCTGGGCCAAACGCGGCCCCTCGGGGGTGATCGGCACCAACAAGCCCGACGCCATCGAATCGGTCAACAGCCTCAAGGACGACGTGGCCAGAGGACGGCTGACCCCGGCCGAGAATCCCGACCCGGACGCGGTCGAAGCACTGCTCGACGCCCGCAACGTGCGCTACGTGACCATTGAAGAATGGCGCAAGCTCAACGAACTCGAAACCAGCGCCGGGCAAGCCCAAGGCCGCCCGCGCGTCAAGTTCGTCACCGTCGATGAGATGCTCACCGCGCTGGAGGGGTAATCCCGATAGCGATGAGGAGGATGGGCCGCGGATTGCGCGGATACGGCGGATTGACGCTGATCTTCTAAATAGATCAGCGTCGATCCGCTTCATCCGGTCCTTTCCGCGGCCCATCCTCCTTCTATAGAGAATCCTCGGACCTTCCAACCTCCGTTGCCCGGCTTCTGCTCTTACGGTATACTTTGCCCAACATACCCATCAGTTGGCAGAGTCTACCGCCCATGCCTGACGACAAATTCGCCTTTTCCTATGCAGCCTCCGACCTGGACGGCGTCGCCGTTCAAGGTCGCGTGCGGCTGAACCCCTTGCACAGCGCCGTTGCCCATCTCTTGATGAAAGATGCGCAGCGCCATCCGCTCATCGAAGTCATCTGCAAGAATGAGACCAGTGCAACACGCCGCCTGCGCATCAAGGTCAACGCGTCCCGCTACAGCGACGAGATTATCGACACGCTGATCCTCACGCCGGGCGAGGAGGAGACGTTGCGCCTCTTCCCCGCGTTCGTGCCGGAAAAAGTGGCCGAACTCAACGCACTGACCCCGACCTACATCCGCATCCATTTGGATGATCTGGCAACGGGCCAAATCCTGTTTGAGACCATGCTGCCGCTCGATCTGCTGGCCGTCAATTCCGCCCCGCTGGCGGCGCTCGATCCGACGACCGAGCAATTCCTGGATCAGACGCGCTACTTCGGCGCGTTTGTCACGCCCGACGACCCGGAGATCGACGCCTTCATGCAGGCTGCGGCTCGCTTCTTGCCCGAAGGCGAGACCTTCGCCGGCTACCAGGGCAGCGTCTACGCACAGGTGGAGGCCTTCTACAATGCGTTAAGCGCCCGGGGCGTCCGCTACGTCGATTCGGTGCTGGACTTCAACCCCAGCCCCCAGAACCAGGTCAGCCAGCGCGTGCGTCTGCCGCGCCAGGCGCTGACCATGCAGGCGGCCAACTGCATCGACGGTACGCTGCTCCTCGCCAGCCTGCTGGAGCATGTGGGCATTGAGCCGGCCATCGTCATTCTGCCCCGTCATGCATTGGTGGCGTGGGCGCCTACGGCCGGCAGCGATAAGTGGCGCTATCTGGAGACGACGGCAATCGGCGTACATCCCTTTGCCAAGGCCGTGGAGACGGGCGGAAACTTCGCCGCGGGTGCGGCCCAGGCCCAGCAGCAGGCCAGCGCGGCCGGCTATTTCCGCTTGTGGCCCCTCCGTGACCTGCGCGCCGCCGGTATCTTTCCCCTCCCCGTCACGGGCGACGACAGCCTGCGCCGCATCGCCCAGGCGCTGGAGCGGGCCAACGGGCAAGAGGACGTACCCGGGCCGCCAGACGATCCAACGCCACCGGAGGTGGTTACAGTCGTCCCGACGGATGAGGATGAGCCGCCAACCGGCCCACCATTGGATGTCAATGCCCTGCCGTGGACGGAACTGGGCCCACTGCTGGACGAACTAGTCGATCTCTTCACCGAAGCGGAGCTGCGACAGCTTGTCGATCGGACCTTCGATCAGCGTCTTGATGTAATCGCCGGCGGCGCTAACCTGCAAGAGCGTGTCTACAATCTCATGAACTGGGCCAAGCGGCGCAGCGCGCTCGGCGACGCTGGTCGCGGCTGCGCATACCGAGCGGCCCAACAGCGAGGTGCTGGCCCGCTACACCGACACTGGTCCTGCGCCGACCGCGCCGCAGCCCGCGCCGATCGCGCCGCCGCCTTCAGCGGGTTCGCCAAGCCGCGTGTCATCCCCCACAGCCGGTGATGGCCTGACGCTTGTGCAACGGGTCCGCCGCGATGCGCTGCAGAAGCGCCTGGATCTCCTCCTGGAGCAACATGCGAAGGCCAGCGATCAGCTCAACGCCACGTTGGACGCGGTCAACCGGCCGATCATCCAGGCGCAGATCCGCAGCATCGAGGAAGAGATGATGCAGGTGGAAGACCAACTGACGCAACTGCTCAGTACGTAACCGCTGCTTGTACAGAAGAAGTGACTCATGCCGACTGCGATTGCCGACGTTCAGATCCGGGTGCGTGAACAAGAGCTGGAACAGCTTGTTCAGCAGTACGAAGCGGCCAGCGCCCAGCTTAATCGCACGCTGGCCGAAGCGGACAAGGTTCCGATCCGCAACCAAATTGCACACTACGAAGCCGAAATGACGCGCGTCGCCGGCGAAATCGATGCGCTCAAGCAAGGTCATCACCTGCCGGACGCTGCACAGCGACCGTCTCGCACGGTTGCCTATCACGAGATCGACTTTGTCGAGCCATGGCGCGACCTGCGCATGATCTTTGACGACTACGTGGACCTGCGTGACGGGGGCGGCGCGCTCCTGCTCCTGCCCGACTACGAGACGTTCTGCGCGTCGCTGCTGGTGCAGCGTCTGCGCCACTGGCTGGACGAGAAGCGCTACGGCGCGCTGGTCTATCACCCCATCCAGCTTTTGGATCTGGAGCCGCTGAGCGGCGCGCAGCTGTTGCGCCGGCTGGGCTCACGTTTGAATTGCGATGCGCCCGTCCAGGACTGCGAGGATCTGACGCCCTATCTCCGTCAACAACTCGATACGATGGTCGATAGTCTGGGGGCAGATCAGGTGCTACTCCTCGAGATCAACGTCGTGCCCGACCTTTACGCCGCCGAAGGGTTTGTGCAGTGGTTCCTGGATTCTTTCTGGACGCCGCTACTGGCGGCGTTGAAGCAGGCTGCGGCCACGCGCCCCTACCTGCGCTGCATCACCCTGGTTGCGACCGACACACCCATACCGGAACCCCTGCCCATGGCCGATCGCTACTGCTCGACCAGCGCCTACTGCGCCGATTCGACCGCGCAGTTTGCGCACTTGCCCCTGGGGCGGTGGGACATCGACGACATCGACCGCTGGCTGCGCCGCCACTCGGGCCTCTTTGCGCCGGGCGATACGCAGACGCGCCAGCATGCCGAGAGCGTTTACGCCCGCAGCCGCCAGGGCGAACCGATCCGCGTCCTGCAAAGTCTGCGCAACCTGATCGAACAACGCGCCGCGTTGAGCACGCCCTACGAAGAAACAGCGTATTGATTTTGGACTTAGGCCAGCGCCGGTTGAGCCTGCGCCGTCCTAAGCTTGTCGAAGGGTCAGAACCAAGCGGGTAGACGGGTAACGTTTCTTGCGCATGAAGTGTCGGGTTGCCGACTCACGTGTGCTAGTGCGGACGCCCGGTCTTCGGTTATGGGCCAACATGGGCAAAATCGCCATTCGCGACGGCGACCGTCCGCACGGGGCGTGCGGACTAACCGGAGGGATGTGGTCCCAACCATATAGGCCAGCACCGGTTGAGCCAATCGAAATCAAGCGATCTGCAATCACACACCTGAATCATCTGGACACTGAGGAATGCCTATGCCGCCCGCAGCCAACGCCTACACCTTCGCCGCCGACCCGACGCACCGGCCGCCAGACGCTCACGCCGACGCCCCGGCCGCAGCAGAGCCCTACATCGCCGCGCCGGAGCTGATCCGCGCCGTGAACCTGGCCATCTTCCTGCGCCGGCCTTTGCTGCTGGAGGGCGAAGCAGGTTGCGGCAAGTCGCGGCTGGCCCACGCCGTGGCCTATGAGCTGGGCTTGCCCTTGGAGACCTGGTACGTGCGCTCCACCAGCGAGGCGCAGGAGGGACTCTACAGCTACGACGCGATCATGCGCCTCCACGACGTGCAGACGGCCCAGGTCGGCTCGACCAGCAGCGGGCGCGATCCCAGCGACGCGACCGAATACCGCACGCTGGGTCCGCTGGGCCAGGCCTTTGCCCGCCGCGACGTGCCCAGCGTCGTCCTGATTGACGAGATCGACAAGGCCGACGTCGATTTTCCCAACGACTTGCTGACCGTCCTCGATGCGCCCCGCGAGTTCGCCATCCCCGAAACGGGCGAGACGATCACGGCCGCGCATCCGCCGATCGTGATCATCACCAGCAACAAGGAGAAGGGCAACCTGCCCGCGCCCTTCCTGCGCCGCTGCATCTATCACTACATCGAGTTTCCCAATGACCCGGCCTGGCTGGCCCGGGTGGTGGAGGCCCACTATCGCAGCCGGGCCGAGACCGCGCCGGCTGCACCCCTGGTCGAAGCCGCGTCGTCCCGCTTCCTGGACTTGCGCCAGGAACAACTGCTTCACAAGAAGCCGGGAACCAGCGAGTTCCTCGACTGGCTCAAGGCGCTCGCCAGCTTTGGCAGTGAACCGGCAGACGCTGCCGCGCTCGCCGAAGACGATTACCTGCCCTTTCCCGAACTGCTCTTGAAGCTGCGCATGGATTGGCTGCGCTATCGCGCCGAAGCGGAAAGCGGTCCATGAGCGAAGCAGACGGATTGAGCAGCCTCTGGCAGCGCCTGCGCCGCTTCCTTGCCGGCGCAGAGCCTCCGCAAATGCCCCAGGCAGATCCCACGCGTCCCGAACCGGCGCCGTCTGTGCCCAGGGCAGACGATTCAGCGCCGCCAGCGCCCGACCTCCACGATCTGCTGCTCCAACTCTTTGTACGCCTGCGCCGGGCCGGCTTTGAGCTGGGCGTGCCCGAACTCATGGCCGCGTATCAGGCGCTGGAGGGCGGCTGGGGCGCAGACGATCTCGACGAGCTGGCCGTCGTCGCCAAGCTGATCTGGTGCAACGCCCACCCCGAAGAGGCCGAGTTTGATCTGCACTGGGCGCGCCTGGCGCCCAGTTTTGCCCGACTCGGCGTGCAACCGCCGGTACCGCCTCCCGACGAGGAGATGTCGACGCGTGCGACGCAGGCTGCACCGCCCGAACGGCCGCCGCGCCAGATGCCTGAGCCGCAGGCCCCGGCGCAAGCCGCGGTCGCGGCCCTGCGCGCGCTGCCGGTGCGCGCCGCATACGAGCCCGCGCCCATCGACGGCGACGTGACGGTGCAAACCCACTGGCCCCTGCCCCGGCGCAACATGCGCTACATGTGGCGCTATCTGCGCCGCCCGGTCGCCGACGGACCGGCTGACGTGCTGGACGTGCGCGCGACGGTTCACCGCGCCGCGCGCCAGGGCTACTACCTGGCTCCGGTCTATCGCCGGCGCGTGCGCAACCACGCGCGCCTCGTGCTGCTGATCGACCAGGGCGGCTCCATGGCCCCGCTCCATCGCTTCACCCGCGACGTCGCCGAAACCGTGCTGGCCGACAGCACGCTGGAGCAGGCGGAGATCTACTACTTTCACAACGTGCCCGGCGACGCCTACTTCGCCGATCCGCATCTGACCGTGCGCGTGCCCGCGGCCCAGGTGCTGGACGGCTGTGACGGCGAAACGAGCGTGCTCATCGTCTCTGACGCGGGCGCAGCCCGGGGCGAGCGCTATCTGCCCCGCATCCAGGCCACGGCCCGCTTCCTGGCCGAACTCAAGGTCCACACGACGCTGATCGCCTGGCTCAACCCGCTGCCCCGCAGCCGCTGGTCCGGCAGCAGCGCGCACTACATCAACGCCATGGTCGACATGTTCCCCATGGACCCGGATGGCTTGGCCGGCGCGATTGATGTGCTGCGCGGACAGAACTAATGCGGAGTGGGGAGTGCGGAATGGGGGACTGGAGTTTTTTGGGTTTGGGGAGTGTGGTGTTGGGGCAATGGGGTTTGGGTAGGGATTGATGGCAACAGGCGTGCATGATTTTGAGCAGGCCCGGCAGACGGTGGACTGGTTTGTCGGCAAATATGAGCCGTCGTATCGGCTGCTGGCCCAGTATGGGGCCATGCCGCTGCTGCTGACGCCTGAGTTGCTCAACTATTTGCGCAACCGCTTCCTGCGCGGGCGGGATGTGCCCTGGGTGGCGGAGGTCGATCTGCTGCTGTCGGAGCTCTGCCGGCCGGTCGATTATGAGCTCTACGTCATGCAGCCGGCGGTGCGGGCCTATCTGCTGGCCGAGTTCAAGCAGACGGCCGCGCCGGGTGAACTGGCGCGGGTGGCGCGTATCCTGATCCACTACGTGCGGCATCTGGCGCGCAGCAACGCTTTTTTGGACGACCGCACGCTCCAGGCCCAGCAGTGGGCGGCCATGGTCTATCTGGACGAACAGCGTCCCGAAGCCGTGCGCCAGATTGCCGCGTCGTTTGCCGCGGCCACGGGCGCTGCTGCACCCGCCGTGCCCGCGCCCGACTACGTGGACCGGGCCGAACTCCAGCGCCTGACCCGCCTTACCGCGACGCTGGCGCCCGAATTGGGCCAGCACGGGGAGCTGCTCGACTATGCCGCGCTCATCGGCCAACTGCTGGCCGGCGAGGCCACGCAGAGCCCGGCCGAGCAGACGCGCCTACGAAGCCAACGTTGCGGGCGTTGCCCTGCGCGTGCCCGAGGCGTTGATTGCGGAGCCGGTCAAAGCCGAGACCGTACCGACCGGCTCCCGGCCCCCCGTCCCCTCGCCCCACGACCGCTATCTCACCGTCACGCTGGGCATCGATCTGCGCGGCGAAGCCCTGGCCATCTCTCTGGAAACCCCCACCGACACCTTTGCCGACAGCCTGCCCGTCGACCTGGGCGAGCTGGCCGATCTGCGTTCGGGCCTGGCCATGGAGCGTACGCCGGAGATCATGGCGCGGCTCTCGGACGGCTTCTTCAGCGGCGCGGCGGGCGAGTTGTTCCAGCGCACACAGCGCCAGGCCAAGGCCGCGGATCAGGGCCTGCGCCTGGCCATTCAGAGCGAAGAGACCGGCGACGCGCCCTGGGAGATGCTCTACGCCGGCGGCTATCTGGCCATCGCGGAGCGAAGCTCGGTCGTGCGCTATCATCCCAATGCGCAGGCGCGGGCGCCAAGCGCACTGCCGGAATCCTTGGGCATTTTGATCGTCGACGCCAGCGCCGGCGGCCCCATCACCAAGATGTCGACCGCGCCCAACATGGCCGGGCGGCAGCGCCGCGAGCTGGAAGAGGCGCTGGGCTCGCTGGTCGAAGCCGGGCTGGTCACGCTTGACTACGCCGATTCACAGGCCCTGGCCGAGCCCGAGGGGCTGGCCGCGCGGGCGGAGGACTGGTCGGTCATCCACTACCTGGCTGCGCCGCCCCAGCCGGACGGCGAGACGCCCCACGGCAACCTGCGCGACCTGGAGGCGCTGCTGGCTGCGCTGGGCGCTGCCGGGCCGCAGCTGGTCGTGCTGGAAGCCGTGACGCCCGATTGGGTCGTGGACCGGGACGTGGCCGAGCTGCTGGCGCGCACGGGGCTGCCCACGCTGGTGCGTTTCCGCCGCCTGCTGCTCAACGAAGCGCGCCCGCGCTTTGCCGGTGCGTTCTACGCTGGGCTGGCCCGCGGCACAACCGTCGAAGAGGCCATGACTGAAGCCCGGCGCGAACTCTACTTCGAGAACGCCAAACGCGACAGCTGGTCGCTGCCCGTGCTGCACCTGACCGGGCTGGCGGGCCAGGCGCTGGTACTGGAACAGGATGAGCAGCCAGCCACGCAAGAAGACAGCCAGCCAACCTCTGAGACTTCGCCCATCGACTTCGAGTGGATTACGATTCCGGAAGGCGAGTTCCTGATGGGCAGCGACAGAGAAACGGATTCGTCGGCGTACGACGACGAGACGCCGCAGCACACGGTCTATTTGCCGGCGTATCGCATCGCCCGCTATCCGGTGACCAACGCGCAGTATCAGGCGTTCGTCGATGCCGCGGGCTACGAAACGCCGAGCCACTGGGAGAATGGCCGCATTCCCGATGGTAAGGAGCAGCATCCGGTCGTCAACGTCTCCTGGCATGACGCCCAGGCTTTCTGTAGGTGGGCGAATGTTACGCTGCCCAGCGAGGCGCAGTGGGAAAAGGCTGCCCGGTATACGGATGGGCGCACCTATCCCTGGGGTGAAGACACGCCCACGAAGGAGTTGTGCAACTTTGATCGTAACGAAGGCGGCACGACGCCGGTAGGTAAGTATTCGCCCCAGGGCGACAGCCACTATGGACTGGCAGACGTGGCGGGCAACGTCTGGGAGTGGACCAGCAGCCTCTACAAGCCGTATCCGTATGACCCGGATGACGGGCGGGAAGACCCCAATGCGGACGGTAGCCGCACGTTGCGCGGGGGCTCTTGGGACGACATCGAGGGCCACGTGCGCTGCGCCGTCCGCGACTTCAGGCCTCCAGACTATCCGCGTCGACCAGCTCGCGGCTTGCGTGTTGTGTCCCCCGGCGCAGTTGGTCGCTGAGCCCTCTGACCTCTGAATCTCTGGGGATGCTGTTCTCTGGCTAGGGGGTCTGGGGGAGCGCCAGCGTCCCCCAGGTTAAATGCCGGCGTTAAACAACAGCAGGGCCCAGGGGGCTCCGATGTTGTGTACACCCCGTCCCCTACCCCTCCCCGCCCTCCTGCTCGCGCACTTGGGCCAGGGCCTGGCGCAGCACGTCGAGCGGCTGCGCGCCGGAGACGAGGAACTGGTTGTCGAAGACGATGGCCGGCACGCCGTTGAGGCCGTACTGGCGCGCCAGGAGGATGTCGTGATCGACCTGGTTGATGAAGGTGGGATCATCCAGCCCGGCCAGGAAGGCGTCGCGCTCGAGCCCGGCCTCAACCGCCAGGTCGGCCAGCGCGTCGCGGTCTTCGATGTCGGCAGCTTCTTCCCAGTAGGCGTTCAAGATGCGCCGATTGTATGCAAGGCCCTTGCCGGCGGCGTCGGCAACTTTGGCCCCGATCAGCGCCGGGCGGCTGTCAAAGCCGAAGGGACCCGGGTTCATGTCGATGCCGTACCGCTCCTTGGCGATGCCGTAGAGCCGGGGGCGACTTTCCTCGATCTGCGCCCGATACTCGTCCGAGATTGGCGGTGCGTCCTTGGGGCGCAACTCAAACGAACGCCAGTGCAACTCCACCGGCGCGTCCTCGGACTGTTCCTGCACTAGGGCTTCCAAACTGGAAGCAGCCAAGCGGCACCACGGTCAGGCAAAGTCCGACCAGACGTCGATGCGTACCGGCTTGGTAGATTCGTCACTCATCACAATACTCCCTCATTGGATTTGATCAACACATGATTGCGGATTGCTTAACGTGTCATGGTCGGCCCATCCTACAGGGTAAATGGGTCTCTGACAAGTGAGGGTGCTTCCGGGCTGGGATTCGCGGAATGAAGGAATGGGCCGCGGATGCACGCGGATCTGGCGGAGATGCGCCCCATTTTCGATCCGGACGTGAGCGTGTAAGATAGCGGGTGCAAGCGATTCGGCTTCCACCGATCACATTCTTTCACTCAAAACAGGCGCAACCCACGATGACCGATCAACCGAACGTTCTTCTCATCAGCACGGACCACTGGCCCGCCTCTCTGCTCGGCGCTGCCGGTCATGCCACCATCGAGACGCCCACGCTGGACCAGCTGGCGGCCAACGGCGTGCGCTTTACCAACGCCTATGCCGAGTGTCCGGTCTGCATCCCGGCCCGGCGCACGCTCATGACGGGGACGCCGCCCCGGGTCCATGGCGATCGCGTCTTCCAGCCCGATGCGCCCATGCCCGCGCTGCCCACGCTGGCCCAAACCTTTCGCGATGCCGGCTATCAGGCCTATGCCGTGGGCAAACTGCACGTCTTCCCCCAGCGTGATCGCATTGGCTTTGATGACGTGATCCTGGCCGAGGAGGGACGGCCCCAGCTTGGCGCGATCGACGACTATGAACTTTGGCTGGGGGAGGAAGGCTTGCCGGGGCAGTCCTTCGCCCACGGCATGTCCAACAACGAGTATGGCTGGCGACCCTGGCATCTGGACGAGCGGCATCACGTCACCAACTGGGCCACGCAGCAGATGGCGCGCATGATCCGCCGCCGCGATCCGACGCGGCCCGGCTTCTGGTTCCTCTCCTACTGCCATCCCCATCCGCCGCTGACGCCGTTGCAGAGCTATCTGGAGCGCTATCGGGATGTCACGCCGGCGGCGCCGGTCTGGGGCGACTGGGCGCGCGAGCGCGCTGCCCTGCCCTATGCCCTGCAGGCCATCCGCGATCATCATCTAGTGATGGACGAGCGGGCGATTGCCCAGATTCGGCGCGCGTTCTACGCCCTCTGCACCCACATCGACCACCAGCTGCGTCTGGTCATCGGCACGCTGCGTGAGGAGATGATCCTCGACAATACGATCATCTGCTTCACCTCCGATCACGGCGACATGCTGGGCAATCATGGCCTCTGGGCCAAGCGCCTTTTTTACGAAGATTCTGCCAATGTGCCCATGCTGTTGGTGGGGACGCGCGGGGATGAACGGGTGGGCTTCGGGCGCGTCGACGACCGCCTGGTCGGCTGGCAGGACATCATGCCCACGCTGCTTGACTTGGCCGGCATCGCCGTTCCTCCAACGGTTGCAGGGATCTCCATGATCGGCGACAGGCGGCGTACGCACTTCTATGGCGAGGTGGGCGAAGACCGCAGCGCCACGCGCATGCTCCACGACGGGCGCTACAAGCTGATCTACTATCCGGTGGGGAATCAGATCCAGCTCTTTGACTTGGCCGAAGATCCCGCCGAGCTGCACGACCTGGCCGGGATGAAGGCGCATGCTGCCGTGCGGGAGGATCTTGTCGCGCGCCTCATGGACGCCATGTACGGGACGGACGAAGCGTGGATGGCCAACGGCGAGCTAATCGGGCTGCCCGGCGAGACCCATGTGCTCAGCCCGAATCGGGGGTTAAGCGGCCAGCGCGGCGTTCACTGGCCGCCGCCGCCCCTGGATCAATCCGGGCGCGTTGTCGGCGCGCCGTGACGCGATGGTGGAAGCGTGCCGTTGAACCGTTGTTTGAAAACGAAAAAACCTGCATCCGCACTTTCGCAGAACGCAGGTTTCTTTCTGGATTGCACTACCCAGCGAGTGGATTAGCTTTGGTTCCTGGCCCGCCAGTCCAGTAAGGCGGCCACCGAAAGCGGCCCTACGGCAAAGATCGTTGCAATGACGCCCCAGATGAATAAGTATGTCTCATCCATTTCTTGTTTCTCCAGCGAAGATCAGTGCGCCAAAGCTCAAGATCGAGGGCACCCAGATGCCGACAAAGATTCCCTGGTCTTTTGCGCCTGAGAACCATAGAAAGATCGACAAGAAAAATGAAATCGCCGCACCAACCAAAATTGATGCTTTGATAAGGTTTCTGTTTTTGCTAAGCACTGGGAGAGCCTGTCTCCTTATACCAGGATAGTCGCTGGCGCACGTGATCCGCACAAAGTAGCTGTTGATGAACGCTGCTCCGTGCGGATCATCTACGTCGCGATTTAGTGGTCGATGATTAATACTCGAAATTGGCTCGAACCCGGGCCAGCTCCTGTCGCCGTTCTTGTCGAATTTGTGCATCGGTGCCGAGAGAGCGACCGCTGCGCAGTAATGCGCTGCCTACAATTGTTGCCAGCTTCGCCGCCCAAAGCTTGAGTGTAACTAGGTCGGCTTGCCCATCTGCATAGGTGCGGGCTAACTGTGTTCGGCGTTCTTCATGGAGACGATTCACTAACTTCACATCATTATCATATAGGTTATACATGCTTGTACCTCCGAAAAGCCACTTTATCTCGCTACCAGCAATTGGTGAATAGGTTTTGCACAAGTATTGTATAATTTTATTCGACCATTAATATGTGAAGTATATCACAATCGGCCATGTGTCTCTTTTTTGCGTTTTTGCGCCATCTGGGGGCTTATCAGAAGCTTGGCAAAACGGTCGAGCGGGTCAGATGAGTTTTTCGTTCTGGTTGGAAATAGAAAACCAAACAAAAAAGCGCCTGCGCTCCTTTTGTAGAGCGCAGACGCTTTCGTCTGGAAAGCACCCCCTGTAGGATTCGAACCTACGACCTACGGATTAGAAGTCCGTTGCTCTAATCCACTGAGCTAAGGGGGCAAATTGTTCTGACCAATTCTAGTCGACGCCAGGGCGAAAGTCAAAGATGAGCGGCAAATTTGGTTGACACGCATCATGGCCGTGGGTACACTGGTTGCAGTACAACTTCACCCTGCCGGCTATACGCTCAGAAAGGAACCCGCCATGCTCGCCCATGAGGCGGCTGATGATCGATTCTTGCTCTTGTCCGCCGATTTGGCGGTGGGCAAGGCGCTGGCGCGCCTGGCGCGGATTCCCCCAGGCGCCCTGGGCGGCGTTGTGGTTTCATTTCATGGCTCGCCCCCGCACTACCGTTTGCTGGGGCCCGCCGAGTTTTCTGGGCTGGTCAACAGGGGCGCGTTGCCGGATAATCGCGCTCCCGTTGCGGACCTCTTGGGCGACGTGCCTCCTACACAAGTCGTATCGCCCTATGCCGACGTCACGGCTCTGACCCGAGCCGTGGTTGTCGACGCCGGCCGGCCCGTCGGCGTGATTCTGCCCGTGTCGGCTGGAATAGTCGATATTGAGTCCGACCTGTGGGAGTCAATGACTTTTTCCACGCCGCCTGCGCCCCTATCCGGCGGGGAAATCAAGGGGCTGGAACCGCCGCAGCCGGCCATGCCCGAGCCGGCTGCCACGCCCGCAGCCGTGCCGGGCGCAGCTGCCCGTGCCCTGACGGCGGTCGCGCCCGCCCAGGTCACGCTGGGCGAGCTGGCGCCGCTCCAAGTGCGCCTGACCGCGGTGGGGGAGTCGCCCGCCGGCTCCATGCCCCTGGTGGCGGCAACGGGCAGCACAGTTGATTTGCTCGTCAAGCCGCTCCATGGGGTAACGGTGGAAGGCTCGGCGCTGGCGTCGATTGTCGTGGCCGGGCCGGAAGAGAGCCTGCCCGTGCTCTTCAAGCTGCGCGCGACGGCGCTGGGCGAAGCCACAGCACAGCTCTATGCCTTCCAGGACAACCAGCCCCTGGGCTCGCTCACGGTGAGCCTGGACGTGGTGGAGGCCATGGCCGAGGCCGGCGCCGACAAATCGACGGTTCTGACGCTGCCAGCGCAGACGCCCGATGCACCGGATTTGACCCTGCTCGTGCTCGAACGACCCGTCGGCGACGAAACCGAAATCACGCTGCGTCTGTCGGCGCTGAATCCCGCGCTGGGACTCAACCTGCAGCCCTTCGGTCCCATTCGCCTGCGTACGAGCCCCCAGGCTTATTTCCAGGAATTCTTCCGCGACATCGAGCGCATGCCTCTGGAGAGCGAGGCCGACGCGGCCAAAACGGAGCGGCGCATGCAGCGCAAGGGCGCCCAACTCTTTCAGACGCTCTTCCCGCCCGATTTGCAGGCGCTGCTCTGGTCCTTGCAGGGACGCATCCAGGAGATTCAGATCCAGTCCGAAGAGCCGTGGATTCCCTGGGAACTCTGCCGGCTGATGAGCGAGGAGAATGGCGAGGTCATCGAGGGGCCCTTTCTTTGTGAAGCTTTTGCGATGACGCGCTGGATGCCCGGTATTGGCCAGAAGCCGGTCCTGAGCCTCAACAAGATCGGCCTGATTGCACCGGGTGATTCGGGATTGGCCTACGCCAAGGATGAGGCGGCCTTCCTGAATACCCTGGCGACGGCGACACGCAGCGTGACCGCCATTCCGGCCAACTATCTTGACGTGACCGACGCCTTGGCGGCTGGTCTCTACGACGTGCTCCACTTCACGGGGCACGGCGTCTTCCGTGCGCCCGATCCCAACCATTCCGGCATGGAGCTGGAAGCGGGCGACCAGCTGGTGCCGGAGGATATCAGCGGCATTCTGCGCAACTTGGGCAAGGCGTCGCCCCTGGTCTTTCTCAACGCCTGCCAACTTGGGCGCAGCGATTTTGCCTTAACCGACGTCGGCGGCTGGGCCGCGCAATTCCTGCGCGCCAACGCTGCCGCATTCATCGGCGCGTACTGGAGCGTCTACGACGACAGCGCGCTGGCCTTCGCCCGCACGCTCTACGAAAAACTTCTGGATGGCGAGACCATTGCCCATGCCGTACTTGCCGCCCGCCTCGCCGCCCGCGACGACGGCGACCCGAGCTGGCTGGCGTATACGGTGTTCGCGCATCCGGGGGCGCGGGTAGTGGAGTGAGGGGGGCAGGGTCTTAGTGTGGTAGCGTTTTGGGGTGTTGGTTATTGAGGCTGGATACATTCTTTTAAGCCGTTTCTACGCCCCCCCACAACCCTAAGACCCCACCACCCTCTCAAAACCGAAAGGACCAACAATGCCTGAGCTAAAGGGCGGCAATGAGCCCGTTACAATCGAGAGTGGCTTTACGCTGGAGGCGCCTGATCTGGTGGGGATGGTCGAGGTGGTGGATGCGCAGGCGCATGTGCGCTCGTCCGGGCGGGGTGAGCAGGAGCAGAGTCTCTTCGACGCCCTCGCCGCTGAGGAGATGGAGACCGCGCTCATGTTCGAGATGGCGGTCGCGGAAGACCGTGCGCCGACCGGACCGGGCGGGCAGCGGCGGGATGGGCTGGACGCGGTCACGCGCAGCCAGGAGCCGGCCATCGTCCTGCGCGCGGAGCAGAGCCGCCCCAATCGGGACTATGCGGTCCTCTACACCGACGAACAGGGTGTGAGCCGCTGGATCTTTCCGGAGGACTCGAGTGCCGGACGCCAGCGGCGTGGACGGGAGCTACTCTTCTATCTGCCCAGAGCAAGCGCACCGGTCGCCGATGGCGACACGGAGAAGCGCGGCCCCATTTCCAAGATCGGACGACGGGTGGTGCGCATGCTCATGTGGGCGACGGATGAAATTGTCGGCCAGGGCGTGAATGCCTACATGCGCAAGTGGGAAAATGAGAAGCGACCGTACGGATTCCGCGCCGTGAACGCCGAAGAGATTGCCGGCGAGCCGGACTGGGACGCGCTGCAGAGCGGCCGGGCGCTGCTCTTGCTCCACGGCACCTTTAGCATGGGACAGGTCGCGTTTCATGGCCTCTCCAAGAGCCCTGAATTTGCTGCGATTTCAGAACGCTATGGCGGCCGCATCTTTACTTTCAACCATCCCAGCCTCCACTTGTCGCCTATCGACAACGTGCAGACCATGGTCGATATGCTGCCTGACGGTATTGAGCTGGATCTGGATATCATCACCCACAGCCGCGGCGCGCTCGTCGCCCGCATCATGAACGAGCAGCTCGCCCGCATCGAACTGGGCAACCGTTCTCTGCGCGTGAACCGGGTAGTTTTTGTGGCTGCGCCGCTGCGTGGTACTGTGCTGGCTGACGGTGACAACTGGATCGAGCTGATCGACCGCTATACCAACCTGCTGACCAACCTGCCCGACAACGTCTACACGCTGACGCTCGAGGCGATCCTTGCGCTGGTCAAGATCATCGGCCACAGCGGACTGGCCGAGCTGGTCGGAATCAACAGCATGTGGCCCGGCGGCCCCTTTCTGCAGATGCTCAACAGTGACGGTGACCATGACGCGGTTTACTATTCACTGAGCGTCGACTACCGGCCGGAGGGCGGCCAAATGATTGAGCGGCTCCGCAACCGGGGGCTGGATCTGGCGGTCGATCACATTTTTGGTGAGGGTAATGATGGAGTCGTGCCGACGGCCGGATGCTACTCGGTGGAAGCGCCGGTCTGCGGCCTGCCGATTCCGGAAGAACGGCGGCGCGTCTGGTCACGCCAGTCGGACATTCACCACATCAACTTTTTTTACAATGACGCAGTCAATGCCCAGATCGCCGAGTGGCTGACAGCCTGAGATCAGTCTCTACTGGTCAGAAAGTATTGCCGGCGTCACCTTGAAAGGACCTCTACGGATGCAACGGACGCGCCTGTATGACACCCATGTGGCCATGGGCGGTCGCATGGTCGACTTCGCCGGCTGGGAATTGCCGGTTCAATATCCGACTGGGCCTACGGTCGAGCATCACGCCGTGCGCACGGCCGCCGGGCTCTTCGATATCGACCACATGGGCCAATTCGAGCTGCGCGGTCCCGATGCGGAGCGCTACCTGCAGCGCGTGCAGGTCTGGGATGTCTCAACCATGGTTCCCATGGATGCGCACTATAGCCTCCTGCTCTACGCCGACGGCACGGTCGTGGATGATATCTTCCTCTATCGCCTGCCCGATCGCTGGCTGATCGTCGTCAACGCCGCCAATCTGGCCAAGGATCTAGCCTGGCTGGACGCTCACCTGGCCGGCTTTGACGTAACGTTGACCGACGTCTCGGACGCGACCTACATGATGGCGATTCAGGGGCCCAAGGCCGCACAGATCGTCCAGCGTCTGACCGACACCAACCTGGACGCCGTGGCCGCGCGCACGGCTGTACAGATGAATGTGGCCGGTATCCCGGTGCTGGCCGGGCGAACCGGCTACACCGGTGAGGACGGCTTTGAGTTCTACCTGGATGCCGAACGCGCCGTCGAGCTCTGGCATGCGCTGCAGGCAGAGGGGGAGGCAGATGGCCTGCTGGCCTGCGGCCTGGCCGCACGTGACAGCCTGCGCTTCGAGGCCTGCATGCCGCTCTACGGCCACGAGCTTGATGCCCAGACGAATCCGTTGTCGGCGCGCCTGGGCTGGACCGTGAGTTGGCATCTCCCGTTCATCGGTCGCGACGCGTTGCTCAAGACCAAGCTGGAGAAGCCCGCCCAACTGCTCGTCGGCTTCGAGATGGTCGACCGCGGCGTCCCGCGCGAGCACTATCCGATTGCGGTTGACGGAGAAGTCGTGGGCCACGTTACCACCGGCATGAAGAGCCCAACGCTCGACAAATTCGTGGGGCTGGGCTACGTACCATGCGATCAGAGCAAGATCGGTACCGAGATCGACATCCTCATACGGGGTGAGCCCAAGCGGGCCGTGATCGTCAAGCGTCCTTTCTACAAGCCGCAGTACAAGCGCGACTGATGGACGGAGCCTGAAACTGCCTGACCAAACGCGGATCGAGAAAGCCCGGGAGGAGTTGCGTCTCAGTCTCTCCCCAATCCCGAATCCGCAATCCCCAATCCGCAACCCCTCACCCCTCGGCCGCTGCACCAAGATCGCGCTCATGGTCTTGGTCGCACTCGGGCTGACGCTGGGACTGGCTGCCTGCAGCGCTGTACCCCGCGTGCCGGCCGACTGGCGCGATCAACTGCCGCCCCGTCTAGCCGACCTGCCGTTTTTGCAGGGGGAAGATGCAACGTCCATTCCGCTCACAGTCTGGGCCTGGTCCGAGAGTGAAGGCGCCGATGGCTGGCTCACCGACCAGATTTCGGCCTTTGTGACGGCCAGTCCCGCGGTGAGCGTCACGGTTGCGCTTCCTGCGGATTATGCGGATCGGCTCGATGATCTGCTCGATGGGCAACTGGATCCGGCGGAGATCCCTGACGTGGTCCTGCTCGATCTCTTTCGTCTGCCCCAGTTCATCGACGCCGGGCTGGTCCAGGCGCTGCCGGCGGATCGATTGACTGCGGACGACCTGTACCCGTTGCTGCGCGGCGGTTCCAGTGCCGGCGGACAGCTCTACTGCCTGCCTTTTGAGTTCAACACGCTGGCCCTGCTCTACAATCGAGCGCTCTTTGATCAAGCTGATATCGCCTATCCCGCTGCCGGTTGGACATGGGCGGATCTTGAGCAGGCCGCGACCGCGATTTCGGGCCTTCCCACCGATCGTTTCACTGCCTACGGCCTGGTTATCCCTGCCGATGTGACACGCTGGCTGCCTTTCTTGAACCAGGCCGGCGGCCTGTTGCTCGACGCCACGGGCGCGCCCGCGCTGGATCCCCTCGTGGCCGGCCAGGTCATTTCCACCTATGTTGAACTCGTCACCGCTGGCCCTGCGGTAGAACCCGGCTACTTGGAGGCGGGCTGGAGCGGCGAGGCGCTGGGCATCGGCCGGGTGGGCATGGCCCTTGAGGGCAACTGGGCGATTCCCTATCTCGACAATGAACATCCGGAGATCGATTACGGCGTCGCGCCCTTGCCAGTCGGCGCTGCGGGCGCGAGCACCCTGGCGTTTGGCTCATGCTGGGCCGTACTGACCAATGACGCCGGCACAAATCACGATGCCGCCTTCGCGCTCTTGGCACAGCTCACTACGCCAGGCGCGCTCGAAGCGCGATTGACTCATACCGCGGCCATTCCGGCCCGGCCCAGCCTGGCGGAAAGCTGGCGTCTGCGCCATCCAGAATTGGGCGCGTTTCTCGACAGCATGGCGTTTGCCCAGCTATGGCAGCTGCCGGCCGAGTTCGAACGCCTGCCCCGCCTCATCAACCGGGAGTTGCGTGCGGTCTTCGATGGCGACCAGACTGCGCAGGAGGCCCAGGCAGAGATCCGCGCGCGGATGGAGGAACTGCTGGCGCCGGTGGAGCAAGTCGATGGGTCGCGGAAAACGCCGGATGTAGCGGATCGTCGTAGATTCTTCAAGATTGATCCGCCATAACCCGCCGTATCCGGCGTTTTCCGCGGCCAATTAGCGCCGCCTAGACACCTCACGGGACTTTCTCGAGAGGCTTGGCGCAGGTTGGTCAAAGCGGCTATACTGAACAAGCCGCATGTCGCCAGACCGCGACTCCGCCCAACCTGAAACCACCACGACCACGGATGAGCAGCAATGAATCAGACGCAGGAGCAGGCAATCAATTTGGCGGAAAAACTGACCAAGTTTTCGGATCATTGGGCCCCACGCGTGATCGCCGAGATGAATGATTATCAGCTCAAGCTGGTCAAGATCCAGGGCGAATTCGTCTGGCACAGCCACGATGATACGGACGAGGTTTTTGTCGTACTCGATGGGGAAATGGCCATCGAGCTACGCAACGGACGCGTTGACATGAAAAGCGGCGAGCTCTATGTCGTGCCCAAGAGCGTGGAGCACAGGCCTGTTGCCGTGCACGAATGCAGCATTCTGCTCATCGAACCCGCGGCTTGGTCAATACAGGCGATGCCGGGGGTGAATTGACTGCGCCCAACGACCAGTGGGTCTAGCAAGTGGGCCAATTGCCTCGATCATCAAAGAGACAGGGCGTCCATGAACGCATATGATAATGTCGCGGCAATGCTACAGGAACTCATGGCTGAAGATGAGCCAGGCACGTCAATCCTGGTTACACGCCAGGGTGAGATCGTGCTCGAGTTCTATTGCGGGCTTGCCGACTTGACGACGGGAGAAAGACTGACGGCTGAGCATCGCATGGGCATCGCCTCGATGTCGAAGCAGTTTACCGGCATGGCGATCCTCTTTCTGTGTGATGCGGGCACGGTGACGCTCGACGACGCGATCATCGACTACTTTCCCGATCTGCCGACGGCGGCGGACGGTGTTACCATCCGTCAGGCACTTTCTCACACCAGTGGCTTTCCTGAACTAACGCAAAATACGCAGTTCATGACCGATATCGGTCAGCCGCATACAGTTGCGCAAATTCGAGAGTACGGCTTCTCTGGGCCGTTCCGCAGCTTGCCCGGCGAGAAATTCCTCTACAACAACACGGGCTATACGCTGGCTGTCGCACTGGCCGAGCGGTTGACCGGCGTGGGGTTTGCCCAATTCATCAACGAGCGGATTCTGGCGCCGCTTGGGATGATCGACACCTATGTCTGCGATTATTCGCACGACGCAATCGACGCGGTCCCGCGTTATGAACTGACCGAGCAAGGCTTCGAATCGGCGGTTGCTATGCATTTTTCGAATCTGATCGGCGGCGGCAGTATGATCTCTACCGTGCGCGATCTGGCTAAATGGGGCAATGCGCTGCTGACGGGAAAGGGATTGCCGTCCGACTACGTTGAATTGTGGCGGCCGAATCAGTTGGCGAATGGCGAGTCGACCGGCTACGGACTGGGCATAGGCGTTGATGAACTGGACGGCGTTCCTTACTATTATCATCCTGGGCAGGGGTCGGGCATGGATGCAATCAACGCCATTTTCCCTTCCTACGAGTTGACGATCAACATTGTTCGCAACCTCTCGTCGCCTCGCCATCCAGCCAAGGCGATAAGTGATCGAATCGCTCGAGTCTTGCTGGCGGAAGCGGTTGCTTGAACGTAGTACTCTGTGACATTGATGTAACATACAAATTGCAGTGACAATGGGAGAACTCATGAAGAAGATTGACATTGGGAAAAGCGGTCTGCTGGCATCCGAGATTAGTCTCGGCTGTATGCGCATTGGCGGCATGAGTCCGGCCGAGGCGGACACGCTGATCAATACGGCGCTGGAGGTAGGGATCGATTTCTTCGACCACGCCGATATCTATGCCGGCGGCAAGTCCGAAGAGGTCTTTGCCCGTGCATTCGCCGATTCGGGCGTTGACCGCGAACAGATTTTTCTGCAGTCAAAGTGCGGCATCCGCAAGGGGATGTTCGACTTCTCACGCGACCACATCCT
Source organism: uncultured Chloroflexia bacterium (assembly GCA_963749845.1). Classification (GTDB taxonomy): domain Bacteria; phylum Chloroflexota; class Anaerolineae; order Caldilineales; family Caldilineaceae; genus JAGRCP01. The sequence continues at coordinate 2,266,069 of CAVVOJ010000001.1, forward strand.
CGCCGCGGTCGACGGCAGTCTGGCCCGGCTTCAGACCGACTACCTGGACGTCCTGCTGCTCCATCGGCCCGACACGCTCATGGAGCCGGCGGAAATTGCCGAAGCATTTACGCTGCTCGAGGAGAGCGGCAAAGTGCGCCACTTCGGCGTCAGCAACCTGAATCCCGGTCAGATCGAGCTCTTGCGCAAGGATGTCACCCAGCCGCTGATCGCCAATCAGCTTCAGCTCAGCCTGACCAACACGGGCATGATCGACAGCGGCTTCAACGTCAATATGGAGATTGATCGCTCCATCGTGCGCGATGGCGGCATCTTGGAGTATTGTCGGCTCCACGACATCACCATTCAACCCTGGTCGCCCTTCCAGTATGGCTTCTTCGATGGCGTCTTTCTGGACAACGACAAGTTTCCGGAACTGAACGAAGTCATTGATGCGTTGGCCGCGGATCGGGGCGTAGCCAATACGGCGATCGCGATTGCCTGGCTGCTGCGCCATCCGGCCAAAATGCAGCCAATTATCGGCACCACCAATGCGGAACGGGTGCGCGCCATCGCGGCTGCATCGGACGTCAACCTGACGCGTGCGGAATGGTATGCACTCTATTTGGCAGCAGGCAACGCGCTGCCCTAGCCGTTGGCCAGTCGAGCAACAGCATGATCCCGTTGAGTTTACACTCAATGGGATCATTAGCCCACGGAACCCCTTGGGCGTCAGGCCAGGAAGCGATAGATGGACGAGCGCGATCTGAACTTTATGCGGCTTGCGATTGAAGTAGCGCGACGGGCCAGGGAGCATGGCAATCACCCTTTTGGCGCGATCCTTGTCGACGAGATGGGGCGCGTTCTGCAGTCGGCAGAAAACAGTGTGGTCACCACGGGGGATTGCACCGGCCATGCCGAGACCAATCTGATGCGCCAGGCGACGCAGCAGTACGATGCCGACCTTCTTGCCCGGTGCACGCTTTACAGCAGCGCCGAGCCGTGCCCCATGTGCGCTGGCGCCATCTTCTGGGGCAATGTCAGGCGCGTGGTCTATGGGCTTGGCCAAGCCGGGCTCTATGCCCTGATCGGCGCTGAGACGGAGGAGGCCTTACGGCTTTCCTGTCGAGATATCTTGCAGAGCGGGGGCAAGCCAATCGAGGTGATCGGACCGGTTCTCGAAGAGGAAGCACTTGCGGTCCATATCGGGTTTTGGACGACAGTTGATAGTGTAGAAGGCCAGTACAACGCTGAGTGACGGATATTTCTGTGGGAGGAACCAACCATGAGCGACCCGAACGAATGGAACAAGAGAATTATTGCAGAGTTTCGCGCCAATAATGGGATCGTTGGCGAGCCGTTTGAGGGGGTAACGCTTCTGTTGCTCCATACGACCGGCGCCAAGAGCGGCTTGCCCCGCATCAATCCGCTTGCGTGCATCACCGACGGCGATCGACTGCTGGTCGCGGCTTCCAAGGCCGGGGCGCCTGACAACCCGGACTGGTACTACAACCTGGTCGCCAATCCGGACGTTGGCGTCGAAGTCGGAACCGACGAATTTCAGGCGCGGGCGACTGTGGCAGAGGAACCAGAGCGTACGGCGCTGTACGCCAAGATGGCGGCCGCGTATCCGACATTTCAGGAATACCAGAGCAAGACAGACCGCGTCATTCCCGTGATTACGTTGACGCGCCTCTAGGCTACGGCCTGCGAGTTACACAAGTCTCGTAACGGTTGAGCACGCAGGGTGGCGCCTACAGTCACCCTGCTCTATCGCAAGACTCGACCCATGTCACAACTTGAGATCCGCTTCTTCGGCGAGTGCCAGTTTATCGACGATGGCCAGCGCATTTCTGGCCTGCAGACCAAGCGCATGCGATCGCTGCTTGGCTATCTCGTCTTGCATGCCGGTCAGCAGATTTCCGCCACCCACCTTGCCTTTCTCTTCTGGCCCGACTCATCTGAAAAACAAGCGCGTACGAATCTGCGGCGTGCATTCTATAACCTGCGTCAGACATTTCCTCAAAGCGACGAGTATTTGGAACGCGGCGATCATACGGTGCGCTGGCGCGGGGACGGCGCCTTTTCCCTCGATGTAGCAGAATTTGAAACAAGCATCGTCCAGGCGCGCACGCTGCTGCAGCAAACCGGTCATGATGCGGCGATTCGCCACCATCTGGAGGCGGCGATTGCTCGTTACCGGGGGGACTTGCTGCCGGACTGCTACGATGATTGGATTGCACCGCTGCGCGAACGTCTGCGCCAGGATTATTTGTATGCCATCGAGCAGCTGATGGAGCTCTGCGAGGCCGACGGCGACTATGCTGCCGCAATTCGCCATGGCGAGGTGCTGCTACGGGAAGACCCGTTGCGCGAGCGATCATATCATCGTCTCATGCAGCTCTATATGCTGAACGGCGACCGTCCGGGCGCGCTGGGCGTCTACCACACCTGCGCGTCAGAACTGGAACGCGAATTGGGCGTCGAGCCTCAGGCTTCCCTAACCGCGCTCTATAAGCTTTTGCTGGAACAGGACGACTCGGTTGAAGCAGCCCCGCCACGGTCACCCCATCAAGCCGCCGCCGGACGCCTTGTAGGGCGCAAGCAGGAGCGGAAGCAGCTCTTTGCCGCATGGCGCAAGGCGGCAACGGGACAAGCCCGGGTTGCCCTCATTCGGGGTGAGGCCGGTATCGGCAAGACGCGCCTGGCCGAAGAGCTGTTCCATTGGGCAAATCAACTGGGTATCACTGCGGTGCGCACACGCGTCTATGCGGCGTCGTCAAATCTTGCCTATGCACCAATCGTCGAGTGGCTGCGTAGCGAACCGCTGGCCCCGCGCCTGCGCGCAGTGGATCACACGCGACTCGCCGAATTGGCCCGCCTTGCGCCGGAGATTCTTACCTTTCATGAAGACTTGCCGTCACCGGAACCATTGGCCGAAGATTGGCAGCGGACTCGTCTCTTCGAAGCGTTGGCCCATACTGTCTGTGGGGACCGTCAGCCCTTGCTGCTCTGGATCGATGACCTGCAGTGGTGTGATAGTGAGAGCCTTGCCTGGTTTCAGTACCTGATGCGTTTTGACCCGGGTGCACCGCTACTGATCGTGGGGACAGCGCGTGATGAAGAGCTGGCTCCCGATCACCCATTGACGCTGCTGGAGCATCAGCTGCGCCGCGATGACCAGCTCACCGCCATCAACCTCAAGCGCCTGAGTGATGACGAAATGGTCGAGTTGGGGCGACTTGTTGCGCGCGATCATCTGGACGAGCAGGAGCTCAAGCTGCAGAGCGGTCGAGCCGGCGGCAATCCTCTGTTTATGGTCGAGATGACGCGTGCCAGCCTGGAGGCCATGCCGACCGGGTCGACCTCATCACCAGGCGCCGGCGATGAACGCCCGGCTCATGACGCGCCCGATGAGCGTGTGGACGCCTTCGACTTGCCGCCCAAGGTCTACAGCATCATCCAGGCGCGCCTGGCCCAGCTTTCGCCGCCGGCGCGTGAGTTGCTGGGTCTTGCAGCGGCCATCGGACGCTCGTTTACATTCGACCTGCTGACGCACGCCAGCGAAATGCCGGAGTCGCGGCTCGTGCAGAGCTGGACGAGCTTTGGCGGCGACGCATCGTCAACGAGAGCAAGACCGGGCCGAGCGATTATGCCTACGACTTTAGTCACGATCGGATCCGTGATGTCGCCTACGCCGAGATCTCCGTGATCCGCCGGCGTTTCCATCATCGCGCGGTGGCCAAAGCGTTGGAATCCGTCTATGCCAATCGCATCGATGAATGGAGCGCTGACGTTGCCTATCATTGTGAACAGTCGGGCAATGCGTCCCGAGCTGTGCAATTCTATCGACGCGCCGGTCAACGTGCGGCCGGGCAGTTCGTCCATCAAGACGCCATCTGCTATCTGACGCGTGCGTTGGAACTGGCGGATGTAGGCGACCTAGCTACGCGGTACGATCTCCATGCGCTGCGCGCACACGTCCATTTCGTACGCGCTGATCGCGCAGCGCAGGTCCAGGACCTGGATGCAATGATGGTCTTGGCCAGAGCCATGGATGAGGCGCCCAAATATGCCGACGTTTGGCTGCAACGGGCCGCTTTGGCTGAGGCGCAAGGCGCCTATGCCGAAGCAATCGGCTTTGTGGAGCAGGCGACACGTGTTGTGCAAGACGATGAGACAGCGCATCGGGACGTCGCCGCCGCCATCCAGCTTGGGTCGATCTATTGGAACCAGGGCGACTATCTGAAGGCCGATGCCAATTACCAGCGTGGATTGGAGCTGGCGCGAGCGGCAGGCGACCGCAACACCGAAGCCACAATCTTGCTCCATCTCGGTGCGTTGAATGCCTACTACGGCCCCTATGACACAACCAAAGCAATCGTTCATCAAGCGCTGGACGCGGCCCGCAGTCTCGGCAACGAGGAAGGCCAGGTCTGGGCATCCAATCAACTGGGTTTCCTGATTGTCGAACAAGGTGATGACGACTATGTTGAAGCCGAGCACGCCTTGATAAATGGATTGCTTCTGGCGCGCAAGATCGGTCATCGCGCCTATTTGCCGCTGTCCAGCAGCGAGCGTTGGTCGCCACGATTGAAGCGGAATGGGTCTATCTCTCTTGCCTTCAGATTTCGCACGCGACTGACGACTCGACCCATGTTGCTGTGCTGACCCAGGCCAACCAGCTCTACGACGAGCGGTGCGCCATGCTGAGTGAAAATGGCGACCTAATCAGCCTAAAAACGCAGCTCCACACATTTTGCAACGCTTTTGAAACGCCCCTCGCTTTAGAGTGAACATCATCGTAGCAACTGCAAGGTACTCTTGAGGTTTACCGGATTATTCACAGAATCTGCGGCGCTTGTCCGCTTGGTCCAGATGGACTCTATGTCTTCTTACCTGACTGCCGATTGTTTTGAAGGGAGAAGGATCGCGATGGCGCCGGAATCTGACCAGACACATCTCTATTCTGTGCGGGTATGGAAAGAGTCGACCGCAGAGAATTCAGGGGAGTATCGCGGCCAAATTCGACATGTGGTGAGCGGAGAAACGCGTCACTTTCGTACCTGGATGACGCTGATTGAGTTCATCGTTGAACAGATTGAACAAGAAAAGGAGTTTGAAGATGATCAGTTCGACAATGGTATGCATGATGAACCAGCGTGATCCATTGGAGCTCTGAGAAGTCAGATGCGCTACTTGTTACCTATAGCCGTTTTATTCATTCCACCAGAGGAGACCTACTCGTCATGAAGACCCATTATCCGTCTATCCTAATGATCGTCCCCCTGCTTGTCCTCACCCTGCTGTTGAGCGCATGCCAGCCGATTCAGCCGCCGCCGCCCGAGCCGGAGGGACCGCAACTGGATTTTCCTCCCGAGCAGATCGTAACGCCTGAACGACCCGGGCCCAAGCAGGCCGGCTTCTGTCAACAGCCGGCCTGCTTGGGCCCGGGTCGTTCTGATAAACGGAGCCGTTGACATGTCCCCTGGCTTCGTCTTCTCTACCGCTTTTGCTCGTCACCATTGGTTGAGTTCGTCAGCACAATTCGCTATACTCGAAGCAGCCAAACTCACATGAAGCGTACCGTGTCTGAAGAGAAGCGCGGGCGAGGGTGCCGGTTGCCGGTGGCGATTAGATTTTGTGACGCTGCTTGAATTGCTCGATCGTGTCCGCTGCCAGTTGCATACCGCCTGCTTCTTCGAAGGACTGGCGCAGGGCCGACAGGCCGGCAGAGAGGTTCGGGTCAATCAGAACTTGCGTGGCAGCGTGCTGTAGCGTATCCACCGTCAGCTGTGCGAGATCAAGGTAGAGGCCACACTGCAATTGCTCCAGACGTGCGGCGTTAATCGATTGCTCGATGGTGTTGGGCACCACGACCATGGGTACGCCAAAGGTAACGGCTTCGTTGATGCTGCTCATACCGCCATGGGTGATGAACAGGTCGGCTTCCTGAAGAATCTGGAGCTGTGGCACGTACTGCGCCACGGTGAAATTGGCGGGAATCTCCCCCAAATCCGCAGGGTCGACCGCCTTGCCAATCGACATGATGACGGCGTATTGGGGGTCGGCAAAGGCCGCCATGCAGGCCTGAAAGAACTCGATGTTGGCCTTGTAAAGGGTGCCCACAGCGATGTAAATGAGCTGCTGTCCGGGCTGCTTCTCGATCACCATGGGCATTTCGGGCCGGCTGGTGTCAATGGTCGGGCCTACGAAGACATAGGAACTGTCAAAGTGTTCTTCATAGGGCTGGAAATAGCGGGTGAGAAAGGCGATATTTAATGCAGCGGAACTGGAGAGCACATTGATGTCGGCCGGCTTGCGCAGTTTGTGATCGATCACCATCTTGCTGGTCTCACGCCCCAGCGCCCGCCAGTAGCCCAGGCCGGGACGCACGCCGGTGACAGCTTTGCGAAAGATGCGCGGGTCGTCCACGACCATGCGCCAGTAGAAAGGCATATGGGGAAAGCTGGCAATCGCCGGGATCGCGTAGCGGCGACTGGCGATGTTTCCCCATGGTGCGCTCATGTCAAACATGAGATAGTCTGGCTGACCTTCGCCGACAGTCTCCAGCACCTCGGCCAACAGCATATTGGTTGACTCGGCCACCAGCGATCCCTGCAGTACCATGTGGTTGTCATCTCTCGACTGCTGAAAGACCGCATGGTTGCGATAACGACCGTACTGGGCGCCGGTCGCCAGAATGCGCTCCTCAAATGTCGGGCCGGCAAAGTAGGTCACCTCATCGCCGCGCTGCACCAACTCCCGCACCAGCGGGAGTGTCGGGTTGACGTGCCCGTGATAGGGAATGTTGAAGAACCATGCTTTGGCCATAGGACGCTCTGACTCCTAAGTCGGGTGAATTGGGCGTCTCTGGATATTACCACAAAGCGGGATGTTGAGCAGATGGAGTTGGCCAACGCAGTGAGCTATGGGTGCAGACCACATTGGGAGGCGGCTCTAGCGAAAACGAGGGCGCCGTTTGTGCACCGCCTCCACAATTGGGACCAGCCGTGCGCTATCTGAAGTTTCCGGAGAGACAATGAATCGTGGAACCCTATATCGCCTTGCGGCCTTTACGACACGTCGTGAGGGCGGCAACCCAGCCGGCGTCTGGATCGGCGAGGAACTGCCTGACGCGGCAACCATGCAACGCATCGCTGCCGAGGTCGGCTTTTCAGAAACGGCATTCGTGGCGCCGCGTGAGGGCTTTGCGCGCTCGATCCGCTACTACAGCCCAGAGGCCGAGGTGCCGTTTTGTGGCCATGCAACGATCGCGACCGGCGTCGTGCTCGGTGAGCGCGACGGTGACGGCGCCTACCGGTTGGCTACCGCGGTGGGAGAAGTGCTGGTGACGGTGCGGGCCGGCGCGGATGTGACCGAGGCGTCCCTGACCTCGATTGAGCCGAGCCATGCCGTCGCACCGGCTGCGCTGGTCGATGAGGCGCTGGCCGCACTTGGCTGGCAGATGACGGAACTGGATCCGCAGATTCCCTCCGCGAAGGCCTTCGCCGGGGCTTGGCATCTGGTGCTAGCCACGGCTACGGTGGAGCGACTCAACAACCTCGACTATGATTTTGAAGCGCTCAAAACGCTCATGTTACGGGAAGGGCTAACGACCCTTCAATTGATCTGGCGTGAGCGCATCGATCTCTTCCACGCCCGCAATCCCTTTCCTGTGGGCGGCGTTGTTGAAGATCCGGCCACAGGCGCGGCCGCAGCCGCGCTCGGCGGCTACCTGCGCGACGCCGGATTGATTGGCGTGCCGACGACGATTTCCATCCGTCAAGGCGAAGCGATGGGTCGACCGAGCCTGCTGACGGTTGAAATCCCTGCGCGCGGCGGGATCATCGTGAGCGGAAGCGCGGTCCGGCTGTAACGAAGCGGCGGCGGATAGCACGGCACGAACTTGAAGCAATACCCGGCTGATGATGGCCGAACTTGGAAGCGTGTAGCGCTGGCGGATGATAAACCAATTAAACCAATCGATTCTTCACGTGGCGCTTGTCGTGCGTGACTACGACGAAGCCATCGATTTCTATTGTCGCAAGCTTCACTTCACCTTGGTCGAAGATACGGATCAGCCCGAGCAGAACAAGCGCTGGGTCGTCGTCGCGCCGCCGGGATCAACCGGCGCGACGCTGTTGTTGGCACGTGCGGCGACGCCGGAACAAGAAGCGTTCATCGGGCGTCAAAGTGGCGGGCGCGTCTTTCTTTTTCTGCGTACCGATGACTTTTGGCGCGACTACCGTGCGCTGCGTGATGCGGGCATTCACTTCGTACGTCAGCCGAACGAAGCGCCCTACGGTACCGTTGCCGTCTTTGAGGATCTGTACGGAAATCTGTGGGACTTAATTGAACTCAGCTCATCGGAGTGAACAATGGAGCGCAAAGAGCATTGGGAACAGGCATATCTGGCCAAGCCCGTTGATCGGCTCGGCTGGTATGCACCACGCCTACAAGTCTCACTCGATTGGATTCAAGCACTGGGGCTGCCAACCGATGCCCCGATTCTTGATGTAGGCGGAGGCGCGTCTACGCTGGTAGATGATCTGCTCGACCTGGGCTATCGTGACCTGACCGTGCTCGACATCGCCGGGGTTGCGCTGCGGACCGCGCAGTCTCGCCTGGCTGAAAGGGCCGGCCTGGTCACCTGGCTACATGGTGAAATTACCGCCGCCGATCTACCAACTGGCCACTACACGCTGTGGCACGATCGGGCTGTCTTTCATTTTCTGACCGAGGCGGACCAACGCGCAAGGTACCGTACGAACCTCTTCCGGTCCCTCAAGCCGGGCGGCTACCTGATCATAGGCGTCTTTGCTCCAGAGGCGCCGCCCAAGTGCAGCGGTCTGCCTGTGCAACGCTACACGCTTGCACAGCTTCAGACAACCCTTGGTTCCCAGCTTGAACTGATGCAGCACCAGAAGCAACTGCATGTAACCCCTGGCGGCGTAGAGCAGATGTATCTGTATGCGGAGTTCCGCTCGAAAATGAACATCAATCAGTAAAATGGGGACGAGCCTATGATCCCACGCTCGGCCAAGTTGCGAATTGCCAGACCCACGGATGACTTGGCGGCAAGTACGCAGATGTACGTTGACGGTCTCGGCTTTGCATTGTTAGGTGAATTTTTAGGGGTACAATGGGTTTGACGGTTTAATCATCGGCCATCCTCGGCATCATGTCAGCTTCTGTACCGATTCCCGCCCACAATCCTGCGTCAAGCGCCAGGAAATCTTCCAGTAAGTTGAAGTGATCGCGCTCGTCCAGCGCAACGATATCAGCCACGATATCGGCCCAGCCGGGCGCGCCGGCGAGGACGGCCATTTGACGGTGGAACTCGCCACTTTCGCGTGCGCCGGCGGCCAGCATCAGCGGCGCGGCCACGCGCGGCATGAGCCGGACCGGGCTCCAAGCAAGGACGTCAGCCGCCGTCAGGCCCAGTATGTCGTTCATTGCGCATTGGCGGATCGGGTCGAGATCGAAGAGGCCGCTCAGCGCGATGCCGCCACGGATGAGGTCGGGCGGCACGCCACGCTGCGTCCAGTCTACGGTGAACATGGCTGCGGCCAAGTGCCCGCCGGCGCTGTGGCCGGTCACGATGATTTCATCACAGCCATCGCTATACTCGCCGGCATGGCGAGCCAGCCAGGCAATGGCCTGCGCACACTCGTCGATGATCGTGCCGATCGTCACGTCGGGACAGAGGCGATAGGAGGGGAGTGCCACGTTGTAGCCGGCTGCCGTGAGTGGCGGCGCGATGAAGCTGGAAGCCGAACCATGCATGGCTTTCCAGTAGCCGCCGTGGATGAAGACAACCCATTTCTTGGAGCCGGGCGCAGGAAAGAGATCGATCACCTCTCGCTCGTGGGCGCCGTAAGGCAGATCGAGCACGCAGAGCGCACTGGCGCGCACGGCCTCCGACCAGGCCGGCCATTGCTGCTGGAGCAGATCGTCGACCCACTCGTCGGCCAGACCGCGGCGCGTGTTGTACTGCTCGGTATACCAGCGATTGTGAGCGGGCGGTGGTTGTGTGCTCATGGTCAGCCTTCGATCAGCGTGTGGTGATTGGGCCTAGGTTCTGCTTGCCTCATCAAGCAAAGCGCTGCTCTTGCCACGGATCGGCCACGTTGTGATAGCCGGCCTCTTCCCAGAAGCCCAGGCGATCCTCGGCGACAAATTCGAGCCCGCGCAACCATTTGCCCCCTTTCCACAGGTAAGCCGTCTCGCGCACCAGATCATGAGGCGTGACGCCAATCACCATGCGCAGCGGGTAGCCGTGGTCGGGGTCCAGTGGCTTGCCGTCGTAGTGGGTGGCCAGCAGCATGTTGTCGGACAAAGCCAGCGCCAACGTAGTATTGGTGGTATAGCCTTGTTCGCAGTGCTGGATGACGTACTGCGCCTCGGGGTTAAGCCGGATGAATCCCTCCTCGACCAGCGTGCGCAGCGAAACGCCCTCCCAGACTGTGTCGAACATGGACCAGCGGGTGACACAGTGAAGATCCAGTGTCAACTGCGTGCGTGGCAGCTGACTGAATTCTTGCCAAGTCCAGGATCGCTCTTCCTCAACTTCGCCCCAGACGCGGAAGGACCAGGTTGTTAGGTCCGTCTTTGGCACGGATCCGATATGAAGGACCGGAAACCGCCGAGTCAAAGACTGCCCGGGCGGCAGCCGCTTGGCCGCACGGATCGCTTCTTCACGTTCGTGTCGCGGCGTTAGAATCTTGTCAGCCATTATCTCTTCCTTTTTACAAATCGTCGAAATTGGTCGTGAACCCCACAGCCATCATGGATACAGGAATTTGTGGCGCTGATTGTCGCATCAAAGGGGCGCAATGCCAAAGCGCTATCGCGCCCAATTGGCACACTGCTGCGCACAACGTCATGCGGATCATCCCGAAACGCCGGCGATCTGGTAACATTGCACCCTGAAGGGACGAGAAGGTAGGGATTGACTTCGATCTGAATCGATTACTGAGGAAGGGTAACTTTTGCAATGATTGTGACCAGCCTGCGAGAAGCCAACGTCGACAAGATCCGTGAAGATCTCGATTATATCTTAGATTGTCTCCAAGAAGTGCTGGACGAGCTTGGCGAAACTGAGTTAGCCCGCCGGCTGCTCTGGCGCAATGGTGAGACGTCGCCTGTACGTGTTCAACAGCCGCGACGCACGGCTCAGGCCTATTCCATGGCTTTTCAGCTCCTCAACATGGTGGAGGAGAACGCAGCGGTGCAGATGCGGCGCCAGCTTGAAAACGAAGGCAAGCTGGAAGAGGTATCGGGCCTCTGGCCCCAAAACCTGCATCGACTCCAGGCCCTCGGCCTGACCGATGTGCAAATTGCTGACGATTTGAACCTGATGCGCGTTGAGCCCGTCCTGACCGCACACCCGACCGAGGCCAAACGTGCCACGGTCCTCGAGATTCACCATCGCCTCTACCAGCTCTTGGTCCAGCGCGAGAATCCAGTCTGGACCGACTCGGAGCAGCGCGAACTCCGCGAGCGGGTCAAAGTCGAACTGGAACGCCTCTGGCGGACGGGCGAAATCTACCTGGAGAAGCCCGACATCGCGTCGGAGCGACGCAATGTGATCTACTACCTGCGCAACGTCTTTCCGCGGGTGCTGCCCGAGTTGGACCGGCGCCTGCGCAACGCCTGGCAGGATGCCGGATTTGATCCGGCGCTCCTCGTCGACCCGACCCGCTTGCCCCGCCTCAGCTTTGGCAACTGGGTTGGTGGTGATCGGGACGGCCACCCGTTTGTCACCGCCGCGGTGACGGACGAGACACTGCGCGAGTTACGCGCGGCTGCGCTGGATTTGCTCCGCCAGCAGCTCGTCGAGCTGACTATCCGCCTGAGCCTCTCCGAGTACCTGCAGACGCCGCCGGCCGCTTTCCGGGTGTGGATTGATGAAACCGCGCTGACCCTGGGCGCTGCGGGCGAGCGTGCGCTGGCGCGCAACGTAGACGAGCCGTGGCGCCAGGCGGTCAACCTCATGTTGGCCCGTTTGCCCGACGCTGAGACAGACCTGGCCACCGCCAGCGCCTATGCCAGCGCGGCCGAACTTGCCCACGAGTTGCGCTTTCTGCGCCAGTCGCTCATCGACGTGGGCGCAACGCGCATCGCCCGCATGGATCTCGACCCAATCTTGCGCGTCGTGCAGACCTTTGGCTTCCACCTGGCCGCGCTCGACATCCGCCAGAATAGCCGCTTTCACGAGCTGGCCCTGGCGCAACTGATGTCCGCAGCCGGCCTGGATGGTGACGAATTTTTGCAGTGGGATGAGGCGCAGCGGCTGGCTTTCCTCAACCAGGAGCTCCAATCGCCGCGACCCTTTACGCGTCCCGATCAGCCAATCGGACCCGAGGCGGATGCGGTACTGGGTGCGTACCGCACGGTGGTCCAACACCTGCACCAATATGGCGCCGACGGATTGGGCGCGCTCATCGTCAGCATGACCCGCAGCCTGTCCGACCTGCTCGTCGTCTACGTGCTGGCGCGCGAGGCAGGGCTGGCTCGCCAGAGTGAGGACGGGCTGGTCTGCGCGCTCGCCGGTGACGCCCCTCTTTGAAACGATTGACGATCTCCAGCGCGCGCCGGCGATTCTGGATGGTTTTCTGGCCCATCCAGTCACCCAGCGCAGCTTGCGCCAACGCCAGGCCGCGCTGGGGCTGGCTCGTGCCCGAGCAGCAGGTGATGATCGGCTACAGCGACAGCAACAAGGACGGCGGCATCTTTGCCAGCCTCTGGGGCCTCTATCGCGCCCAGGACGCCCTGGCCGAGATCGGGCGCAGTCATGGCGTACGCGTGCGCTACTTCCACGGTCGGGGCGGCACGATCAGCCGCGGCGCGGGACCGACCCATCGGTTCATCAATGCATTGCCCCACTCCTCGCTCGAGGGCGATCTGCGCGTGACCGAGCAGGGCGAATCGATCGCCCAGAAGTACGCCAATCGCCTCAATGCCGCCTACAATCTGGAACTGCTCATGGCGGGCGTCACCGGCTCCACGTTGCGCCATTGGCACAGCGAGCAAGCCGGTCCATCCGCTGGAACCGGTCATGGATCAACTGGCGGCAGCGAGCCGCACCGCCTACGAGACGCTTCTCTACACGGATGGTTTTGTGTCATTCTTCCGCCAGGCCACGCCGATTGACGCCATCGAGGCCAGCCGTATCGGTTCGCGTCCGGCGCGCCGGACCGGCCAGCAGACCATCGCCGACCTGCGTGCGATCCCCTGGGTCTTCAGCTGGGGCCAGGCCCGCTTCTACCTGTCGGGCTGGTATGGCGTGGGCGCGGCGCTGGCCACGCTGCCAGGAGCAGGATCCGGCGACGTTTGAAGCTGTGCGCGAGCAGAATTTCATCTGGTCGCCTCTGCATTACATCATTAGCAACGCAGCCACCAGCATCGCTACCGCCGACTTGGACATCATGCACGCCTACTCGGCGCTGGTCGAGGATGTTGCACACGCGCGTGCGTGTGATGACCCTGGTGGAGGAAGAGTATCTGCGCACCCGACGCATGCTGGAGGCGATCTATGGCGGTTCCTTGGCCGAAAAGCGGCCCAACGTCAATCAGCTGCTTGCACTGCGCCAGGACGGCCTGCGCATCCTGCATCAACAGCAGATCGAATTGTTGCGTGATTGGCGGGCTGCTTCCGGCGCGGACAAAGATGCGCTTCTGCCGCAGCTACTGTTGACGGTCAATGCCATTGCCAGCGGCCTGCGCACGACGGGGTAGTGCTTGACCGGGAGAACCGTCCGCAGATAGGCACGTTCACCGATGACATTCGGAGCAATCATGGATGCTGAGTTCGACCTGCCCCCGAAATTTGTTGCGACGATTACAGCGACCTTCGACGACGGCGCGGCCTGGCTACGCACGTTGCAGGCGCGCCTGGCCGACTGTGCGCAACGCTATGAATTGACGATCGGCGAACCCTTCGATCTCTCCTATAGCTACGTGACGGCAGCCACCCGTGCGGATGGTCGCCCCGTCGTCCTCAAGCTGGGCGTGCCCAACCCCGAGTTGACCACGGAGATCCTGGCGCTGCAACGCTATGGCGGGTTGGGCGCGGTGGAGTTACTTGCGGCGGACGCTGATCGGGGCGTCCTGCTACTGGAGCGGCTGCTGCCCGGCGAGATGTTGGCAACGCTCGAGGACGATGTCGCGGCCACGGAGATTGCGGCAACGCTCATGCGCCGGCTTTGGCAGCCGGTGGAGGCGGACCATCCCTTTCACACCGTCGCCGACTGGGGGCAGCGCGGCATGCGTGAACTGCGCACCGAGTTTGGCGGTGGTATGGACCCCTTTGATCCAGCGCTGGTTGCCCTGGCTGAGGAATGCTTTTTCGCGGCGACAGATCCGGCGGATCACGTCTTGCTGCACGGCGATCTGCATCACGAAAACGTGCTCTCCGCGCAGCGGGAACCGTGGCTGGTCATCGATCCCAAGGGGATTGTCGGACCGCGTGGCTACGAATGCGGCACGTACCTTCGTAACCATCTGCTGACAAAACCCGATCCCGTCCAGGTGAACGCACGTCGCGCGACCCAGCTGGCCGAAATCCTCGGACTCACTCGCACCGAGGTGCTACGTTGGGGCGTGGCCCACAATGTGCTTTCGGCCTGGTGGAGTTATGACGGCAGCGAGTTCGCAGGCTCTGACGCCCTGGTCTGCGCTGCGTTCTGCGCCCGGGAGTTGGGAATGGTTTGAAGGGCGGTGAGGACCATCCACCCATACGATCTGTTCGCACGGGGCGTGCTCACTAAGCTGGCTTGCCGCAGCGAGCCTACCCGATCTCAGTTCGCATGCCCTGCTCGTGCAAGCCGGTCGTTCTTGAATGCTCTGCACCGTCGGTGAAGTTGTGATGCTCAACCTGCTGCCATTGGAAGAATACCGGGAGGGTAAGATTCTGTAATGATCGAAATTCGCGTGTTGGGCCCAAGTGACGGCCCGATCCTCAACAACGTTGCGCCTGACGTTTTCGACAATCCGGTCGATTCCGGCCACGCCGCCGAGTTCCTGGCCGATCCGCGTCACCACATCGTCGTGGCGCTGGATGGTGAGCGGGTCGTGGGCATGGCGTCAGCGGTTGACTACGTGCACCCCGATAAGCCCGTAGAATTGTGGATCAACGAAGTGGGCGTCGACGATGCCTATCAGCGTCAGGGCATTGGGCGGCGCTTGATGACGGCGCTCTTCGACTTAGGGCGCGAGCTCGGCTGTACCGTGGCTTGGGTCGGCACGGAAGCTGAGAACGACGCCGCGCGCGGCCTCTACGCTGCCGTCAACGGGACTGAAGATGTCGCTGTCTTTTATACATTTGATCTTGGCGCACAAAGTGAACCGGATGCGTGATGTTAAGATTCAAGTCGGTCTGCCGGAAGCACTCCGCCACGATGCAGCCGGACTGTATGATGGAGCGTTTGGCGCCAAACTTGCCGTTGCCGTGCGCGCTGACCGGGAACGCCTGGCGCTGATCGAAGCCGGGCTCATGCCGGCTTACGCAATCGTCGCCGCCAAGACAGAGACTTTCCCGTATTTGTGCCGGCTGCTCGGCTTTGGCGGCGTGACGACCATGGAAAAACCGCTTGACCAATCGAAATAGGGGGATCAAATGCTCCACGCAACTGGTGAATTTGAAGTCAACTTGCAGCCGCTGGCGTCCTATGTCCAGGGCGGTGACGGCAACATGCTGGCGCGCATGTCGATCGACAAGACCTTTGTCGGTGATCTGGCTGCGACCAGTCAGGGAGAAATGTTGAGCGTGCGCACGCCTGTTGAAGGGTCAGCGGGCTATGTGGCCATCGAGCACGTCACCGGCACGCTTGACGGCAAGCGCGGCAGCTTCGTCCTCCAGCATTTTGGCACTATGCACGGTGGCGAGAACCGGCTGATTCTTGAAGTCGTGCCGGGCTCCGGTACGGGGGACCTGACCAACCTCTCCGGCATGATGGCGATCAATATCGAAAATGGCAAACATTTTTATGCATTCGATTATGCCTTGCCGTAAGGCGTTCGTGTTTCCAAGGGGCGCGCTGCAGTGAATTCTTCCGTGTCGGACCCGCTATTCGAGACCGAACGTCTCCGCATGCGTCATTTTGTGCCGGCCGATCTGGACGATTTCGCCGCACTCTGTGCGGATCCGCGCGTGCTGCGCTATGTGGGCGATGGCACGCTCCTCTCTCGCGCCGAGGTTGCGGGCTGGATCGATATTTGCCAGGAGAAGTACGCCCAGCGCGGTTACGGTACGTCGGCTGTTTTCGAGCGGTCGACGGGACGGTTTGTCGGGTACTGCGGCGTGGTGCGCGCGCCGGGCAATGACTTTGACGAGTTGATTTATGTCTTCGAGGAAGATGCCTGGGGCAAGGGCTATGCCACAGAAGCCGGTCGCGCCATGATCAACTATGTATTTGAACACTCCGCCCTGTCACAGATCTACGCAACGATTCATGCCGATAATGCAGCGTCAATTCACGTCGCGCAGAAGTTAGGCATGCGCCTGGCACGGCACATCATTGACGAGGACGGCGACCCGGTCGACTACTACGTTATTCAGCGAGATAGCTCCTAGAGCAAGGCTGGATTGGTCTGGACTTGCCAGAGTAAAGCGTGAGACGTGATGCGTGATGACAGCTGGGTCGTACGCCATCACGCACCACGGTTTACGCTTTACGCCCCATCAACCTCACAGCCGATACGCCTCTTTCGCCAGCGAATAGGCCAGCGCATGCGCCATCGCCTGCGCATCCTCTTCATCGATCATGTGCATAACGACCAGGCCGGCCAGCCAGTTGGCGACGGCACGGCGCCACAGGTCATGACGTGCCGGAATGGACGGGTAGGCCCGGGTGTCATCGTTGAAGCCCACCGTATTGTAGATGCCCGGCGGTCTCCATCACCTGATCGAAGAAGTGGCTGATGCCGTTCCAGCTGTCATAGAACCACCAGGGCGGCCCCAGCTTCAGCGCAGGATAGTGGCCGGCCAGCGGAGCCAGCTCGCGGCCATAGGTCGTCTCATCCAGATTAAAGAGAATCAGCGTCAGCCGCGGGTCATTGCCATACTCGGCCAGCAGCGGGCGGATGCTGCGCGTGAACTCCACCTGCAGCGGAATGTCCGCGCCCATATCCTTGCCATACTGCGCCTGAATCAGCGGGTTGTGACCCCGGAAGGAACCGACGTGTACCTGCATGACCAGGCCATCCTCCACGCTCATGCGCGCCATCTCCATGAGCATGTGGCCGGTAAAGCGCTGGGCATCTTCGGTCGAGGCCTGGCCCCACAGCGCACGCTGGAAGATGGCGTCAGCCTCGGTCGCACTCAGCGCGGCCGTGTAGGCGCTCTCCGCAGCATGATCGGTGGCGGCCGCGCCCATGGACTTGAAGAACGCGCGCCGATTTTCCAGCGCCTCGATGTAGGTCGTATAGTCGCCCACATCGAGGCCGGAGCGTTCACTGAGCGCATCGATACTCGCGCGCCAGGCCGGCGCATTGAGGTTCACGACATCGTCGGGCCGGAAGGTGGGGCGGATGACGCCCGACCAGCCGGACGCACGGATGGCCTGATGATGGGCCAGGGGATCGGTGGCCGCGTCCGTGGTGCAGAGGACCTCGATGTTGAACTGCTCGTAGAGCGCGCGCGGCGTGAACGCAGGCGCTTCGAGCTTGGCCGCAATCTGGTCGTAGATTTCCTGCGCCGTTTCGCCCGTTAGCTTCGTGGTCACGCCGAAGACGTTGTAGAGCTCGTCCGTGAGCCAAACGCCGGTGGGCGTGCCGCGAAAGAGGTAGAAATGGTCGGCAAAGCGCTGCCAGATCTCGCGTGGATCTTGCTCAACTTCGCCGCCGTCGAGCCGGGGAATGCCCAGACTCTCCAGCGAAATTCCCTGGGAGTAGAGCATGCGAAAGATGTAGTGGTCGGGTACGATGAGCAGTTCGGCCGGGTTGCCAAAGGTGTAATCGGGATCGGCGAAGAGACGCGGGTCCACGTGACCATGGGGGCAGATCAGCGGCAGATCCTTGATGGCCTGATACAGGTCGATGGCCGTCCGCTTGCGGTTGGCGTCCGGCCCAAAGTAGCGGTCGTCACGCAGCGTGATTTTTTGGTGACCGTCAGTCATTTTGAATGCTCCAATTTTTTTTGCGCGGATCGATTGTATAACGGCATGGAACGCGGATTCGCGCGGATTTCCTGCACCCATACCCTTGCGCAACAGACCTCATCGCCAGATTATGCGCTCAGTCCAGAAGAGAATCCGCCAAAATCCGCTGCATCCGCTATCCGTTCCATCTTTCCATCCCGCGAAGACCTACAAAATCTGCGCTGCGGCCTCGGCGTCCAGATAGAGGCGCACGTTTGGCTTGCGACGCAGGATCGATGACGGACACGCCTCGGTGATGGGACCGGTCAGCGCAGCCTTGACCGCGTCTGCTTTGCGCGCTTCTGGCACGATGCAAAGCGCCCGCGTCGCCGCCAGCAGCGCCGGGATCGTCAGCGTAATGGCATGGGTCGGCACCTCATCCATGCCGCTGAAGTGGCCCTCGCCCACTTGCTGCTGCCGCGAGACGTCATCCAGGCGCACCACCTTCACCCAGACGGGATCATCGAATTCGGCGAAGGGCGGATCGTTAAACGCGATGTGACCATTCTCGCCGATGCCCATGGCGCAGAAGTCAGCCGGATGCTCGTGGAGCAGCGCTGCATAGTCGCTGCAATTGGCCTCGAGCTGCCCTGACTGGGCCGCTACGGGATAGAATGCGGCCGGCGTGATGTAGTCGAGAAAGTGGCGTTGGAGAAAGAGCGGAAAGCTGGCGGGATGGTCGGGCGGCAGGTCGATGTATTCGTCCATGTGAAAGATGACGACCTTGGACCAGTCAATGTCATCAATCTCGCGCAGCGCCTCGAGAAAGGTCAATTGCGAATTGCCGGTGGCGATGATAATGCTCGCCTTGCCCTTGGTCGCAATCGCGTCGCGGATGACCGTGGCAGCCTCCTGCGCGGCGGCTTGGCCCATGGCCTGGTTGGTTTGGTAGACGCTGACCGGCAGTTCTTCTACCGTCGTTTCGTAGATTGGGCGATCTGTCATGGAAGTATGGCTCCTTAATTGGATTGTGAGTGCTTTTGTTCTATCCAGCGGCCGCCGATCATGACGCGCCAGGCGTTGAAGTCGGCGTCGAAGACGGCCAGATCTGCGTCCTTGCCTGGGGCAATGCTGCCCTTGCGATCGTCGACGCCGATTACCCGCGCCGGCGTCAAGCGAAGCCATGCGCACCGCCTCGACCAGGGGTACGCCGACTTCGTTGATGACGATGGGGATCATCTGGTTGATCAACGTGGTGCTGCCGGCAAAGGCCGTGCGATCAAAGAGCATGCCCACGCCGTCGTGCACTTCGTACTCGAGCTCGCCCATGCGGAAGCGCGCGCCTTCCGCCAGCCCCGCGCCGCTGGTGGCGTCGGAGATGATGCAGAGACGGTCCGGGCCGATGCTGCGGTAGGCCAGCTTCATCAAGGTGGGCGGCAGGTGCTTGTTGTCGGCGATCATTTCGACGGTCAGACGTTCGTCGGTGAGCGAAACTTCGAGCAGACCTGGCTTGCGCCAGGGGCCTTCGCGCACGGTGGTGGACTGGGCGCTCCAGATGTGGATCATGTGGCTCAGTCCTGCGTCGATCAGCGGCGCGACCTCCTCCTCCTTGGCCGAGCTGTGACCGGCCGCCGCCACGATGCCCAGGTCGACCAGCCGTGTGGTGAGCGCCGGCGCGCCGGGCAATTCCGGCGCAAAGGTGAAGATGCGGATGATGTCGTGATGGGCCAGGAGTTGCTCGACCGTGCCGTCATCCGGGTTGCGGATGTTGGCCGGATCCTGGGCGCCGGCCTGCGCCAGGTTGAAATAGGGCCCCTCGACATGCATGCCTAGCACCTGCGCGCCGGCGTGTGGTTCGGCCATCCACTCACGGCCAAACGCCAGGCAATCGACCAAATCGGCGATGGGTGCAGTGGCCGTGGTCGCCAACAGGGCGGTGACGCCACGCCGTGCGTTCTCCCGGGTGATGGTCTCAAACGCGACGGCAGTCGGTTCGTTGAAGGCATGGCCGCGCGCGCCGTGGGTGTGGATATCGATCAGCCCGGGCGTGATCAGGCGACCGGCAACGTCGATCCACTCGCCGTCGCTGCCCGCTTCGTCCACTGCCGCGATCGCCGCAATCTTGCCGTTCTCGATGATCACGGCGCGGCCTTCAGCGATGGAATCGGGCAGGACGATCCTGCCGTTGTGGAGTACCTTGCGTCGTTCGTTCATCTCATCTCCTCAGCTGCTCGCCGCTGGCCCGACCGGGGCGAAGCGGAACATGCCATACTGGGCCTGGATCATGTTGTCGTCACCCGTTTCGCGCATGATCTCCCACATGCGGGCGGCCATGGCGTCGAGCGCCGGCCGCTGCGTAGGATCGGCGGCGAGGTTGTGCAGCTCGTGGGGATCGGCTTCCAGGTCATAGAGTTCGTCTTCATCGAATCCGTTGAAGACATACTTCATCTGTTCCTGCCAGAGGATGCGCTGGGTGTAGAAAAAGCGCTGCCCGTGACATTCGGCAAAGGCCTCTGATTTCCAGTCAATCTGCGTGGGAGAAGCATCGGCCTCCAGCAGCGCCTGGAACGAGCGTCCCTGGCACGCAAACTCATCACCGCTGGTAAGCGACAGCAGCGTCGCCCCCAACCCCAGGAGGCTGACGATCTGATCGCTCGTGCGTCCGCACGCGATGGCTGGACCGCGCATGATCAGCGGCACGCGATAGGCTTCTTCGAAGGCCGGTATGCCCTTGAGCAGGAGCCGGTGCGCGCCCATATAGTCGCCATGGTCTGACGTGTAGACAACGATGGTATTCTCGACCATACCCAGCTCATCCAGCGTTGCCAGGATGCGCCCAACCTGGTCATCCAGCATAGCGCAATTGGCGTAATAGCAGGCGGTAGCCTGGGCGAAGTCGGGCCATTCGAGGGAACGCCAGACGCGCTGGATCCGCCGGTAGATGCCCGGCCGCTCATGCAGCTCATCTTCGAAGCTAGGCGGCGGCAAGATCGCGTCCCGGTCGATGCGGTCGAAGTGATCGCGCAAAGCGATGTATGGATCGTGGGGCGCTTCCGTGCTCAGACAGAGCAGCCAAGGCTGCTCCGGCGCTGCCGCTGCCTCGCGCAGAAAGTTGATGCCGTCCGAGTAGAGCCGGTACTCCGCCGTACGCTCGACAGGCTGATCAACCACGCCGCTGACCAGAAAGTCGCCGTACCCCGGCTGACTCACGCTGATGCGATTCTCCACGGGGCCAGCCACGCTGACCAGTCCCTTGAGTTGCTGGTAGCCCTCCACGGCGTAGGTGTCAAAGCCAAAATTTTCCAGCCGGTTGCTGCGTTCGATATGCCATTTGCCAAAGTAACCCGTACGATAGCCCGCCTGGTGCAGCAGACGCGGCCAGAATGGCAGATCCGGCAGGAGCCTGGCGCGGAAGTCCGGCACGGTATGGGTGCAATCGACCATGCCGTGGGCATGGGGCAGCAGGCCCGTCATGAGGCTGGCGCGTGTCGGCGAGCAGATCGGGTTGGGCGCGTAGCAGCGTTCGAACCGCGTCCCGCCGGCGGCCAGGCGGTCGAGGTTGGGCGTCGGGCAGGGCGTACCCGGTGCGACCGTGTCGGCGCGCTGCTGGTCGCTCATGAGGAAGAGCAGGTTAGGCGAGCGCATGGTCGTCACTTGCGTGCGTGCGCTGGCTGAGGCGTTCGAGCACTGCAATCGCGTTGATGAGCGCTCTGGGCAGGTGGAAGGGATCCTTGACGGGCAGGGCCACGGTCTGGGTGAAGGGGTTGCCCTGGCGATCTAGCTTCTGGGTCCACTCGCCATAGCGGGGCACGGGATAGTGGCTGAAGGCATAGTCGTGCACCCGTGCATACCAGTCCAGCGTCCATGCATCGCCAGCGTGCTCATAGGCCAGCAGCAGCGCATAGAGCGCCTCCGTGTGGGGCCACCACAGCTTGCTGTCGGCAAAGGGCCACCACGGTGTGGCGCCCGCGGCATCCGTCGCCAGCAGAATGCCGCCAAAGTCCTGGTCCCATCCAAGCTCCATATGCCAGCGGATTACGTCCACCGCCTGACGGATTCGCGACTCGTGCTGCCAGTGCTGGAAGATGTGGATCAGAAACCACATGGAC
This sequence comes from uncultured Chloroflexia bacterium, assembly GCA_963749845.1. Classification (GTDB taxonomy): domain Bacteria; phylum Chloroflexota; class Anaerolineae; order Caldilineales; family Caldilineaceae; genus JAGRCP01. The sequence continues at coordinate 2,288,240 of CAVVOJ010000001.1, forward strand.
TCGATGGCGTGACCGGGCACGACCGCCTGACCCTGGGGCGAGTCGATCGTCGTGTTGTCGAGGTGAATATATTCCAGCAGAAGCTGCTCGCTCCGGCTGCACGAAGTTGTCGAGGATATCTTCGGCCAGCCGCAAGCCCGCCGTCAGAATCGTCTCGTCGTTGAGCAGCAGTCCCAACTCATGGAAGGTCAGGGAAAAAATCATGGCGACGCCGTGGGCTTTTGTACCCGGCGGCAGCGGATAGGGCGCGGTTGCGTACGAGCCGGGCTGAGCCAGGCGTGCCTGTACATTGGCATAAGTCTCGAGCGCCAGTGCGATGGCCCCCTGGTCTGCCGTGGCTCGCGCGTACTCCGTCAGCCCGTAGATGGCGAAGCCGTCGGCATAGATGCTGGTCGCTCCCTCCAGCACGTGCCCGTCTTGATCCACGGCAAAGACCCAACACCCCTCCGCATCGCGGCCATGGGCTTCGACAAAGGCATAGATCTGGCGTGCAGCCTCTAGCCACTCCGTCCGCGGCTCGATGCGGTTGTAGAGCGCAGAAAAGGTCCAGAGGGCGCGTAGCTGTGACCACATGTACTTGTCAGTGGAAAGAACGTCGCCTTGATCGGAAATACAGGTGAGGATACCACCGTGCTTCTGGTCTAGGGCGTGTTCGAGCCAGAAGGGCATGACCCGTTCCAACAGCTCGGTGCGATAGATGGCCAGCAGATCGGCAAAGCGGACGTCGACCCTCATGCGCGACCCAACATCTGGTCCATGACCCAGTCGGTGCGCGAACCGGTGACGCCCGTGCTGGGGCACTGGCCGACGCCCATCAGTTCGTCGACAATAGTTTGGATGAGGGGCTGTTGGATGTGCAGTGGATTCTCGATGGCAAAGTGTGTCTCGCCCTCGGCTGTGGCAAGGGTGACCGGCTCGTTGCCAAAGGTTGAAAAACTGATACGGCCCCGATCGCCCACGATGTCGGTGCGGTCGACCTCTTCAAAAGTCGTGAAGCACCAGACTCCGGCGCCTTGCACGCCCGAGGCGAAGGCAAAAGCGCTGCTCACGATGTCCTCGGCCGGGAAGAGGCCGGCTTGATTGCCTGCCATGCCCTTCACGTCAACAATTGGACCGAGCACAAAATCGAGAAAGTCTAATTGATGGGCGGCGAGATCGACGAAGCGACCGCCGCCGGCAATCTCCGGGATCACGCGCCAGGGCAAATTGGTCGGATCCAGTTCATCGGGGCGGATGGTTTGATGAAAGGTGATCTGCACGAAGCGCACAGCGCCGACCCCGTCATTTTCCAGTAGTTCTTTGATCTTAAGGAAGCGGGGCAAAGCACGCCGGTAGTAGGCAACAAAGAGAGGAACGTCGGCTTGGTCGCAGGCATCGATCATCTCTTGGCATTCGGCAAAGTTCAGCGCCATGGGCTTCTCGACGTAGACGGGCTTGCCAGCCTGCGCGGCCCGGAGCACATACGGTTTATGCGCGGAGGGCGGCGTCGCGACGTAGATCGCTGTAACGCTTGGATCATTGATAAGCGCATCGGCGTCGTCATACCAGGCCGGTACGCCATGCCGCTGCGCGTAGTCACGCGCCAGATCGCCATTGCGCCGCATGACCGCCGCCAGATTCGAGTTGCGCGCTTGCTGAAAGCCCGGCCCGCTCTTGACCTCGGTCACGTTGCCGCAGCCGATGATGCCCCAATTGACTTGCTCCATGAAAGCCCCAATCATCAAGTTTCGGTTGATATGTCCAATCTCCCGCCGAGTCCGCACGCCCTACGAACAGTAAATAGGTCAGCGCCGGTTGAGCTTGTCGAAACCAAGCGGGTCGACGATCCACGCGGTTCCGTAACTAAAGGTCCGACCATCCCGCAATCCGTTCGCACGAAGGCGTGCTCACCAAGCGGATGGAGGAGCATTGCGCGGCGCCTCCTCGCCCGGTCCGCACGCCCCCGTGCGGCTGGAGGTCGTCCCGCATGGCGCTTGCGCCCACGCTGGGTCCGTAACAAAGGTCCGACCATCCCGCAATCCGTTCGCACGGGGCGTGCTCACTAAGCGGGTGGCGGGGAACTCCGCGGTCACCCCTTCGCCTAGTCCGCACGCCCTCGTGCGGCTGGAGGTCGTCCCGCATGGCGCTTGCGCCCACAAGCGAGGGTCGGGGCGTTACATTTTACCCGGCATTAAGCTCCGCGGCCCAGGCCTCTGCCTCGCCCCAGCTGCGTGCGATCCGCTTGTGAACGACGCCGGTACTGATGTCGTCAAACTCCGACGGCAGGTCGCCGTCCCACAGCAGACAGATCTTGTGGGGGACTGCCGCGTCATAGCGGGCGCGAAAGTCCTGCATCTCCGGGTTGCCAAAGTTGATGCCGGTGACACCAGCCGTTTCGAGCATCAGGTCGTAGAACTGGTCTCCCTTGCCACAGAAGTGGAGGAGTCCTCCCCGGGTCGTCTCATAGGCGCGTGCGTTGTATGGCTTGACGAAGTCCGCATACATCTTGCCCGAAATCATCACCGCAGAATCGTCAGAAGCACGGCCGCCGCCGTCGATGCGGTAGGAAAAGGAGTACCCCACGTCATCCGGCTCGCCCAGACAGCGTCTTGTGATGGGCGACGACGGCGAGGTAGAGTTCGGTCGAAAATTCCACCAACTCATGGACCAACTTCGGCTGACTGATGACATCATAGTAGACCTGCACGCCGGCAATGTTGACCGCCGTGTTGAAGGGCCCTTGCGCATCCGGACAACCGATGCGCACGGTCTGACTCAGGTTCGGATAGCCGGCCAGCATTTCTTGAAAGTAGAGCTCGGTCTCCCAGACTTGGGTGGCGGTGCCGCTGTTCATGTCGGGCAGCCCGCGATCGAGCACGGCTCGGATCTCATCGGTGCTCGTGTAGGCCTCGGCCCAGGGCATGTTCTCCTGGTCCTGCCAGACAGCGCATCCCACCATGGAAGGTAAGAGGACCAGTCCGTAGTTGGCGCGAATGGTGTAGGCGCGGTCATCGCGCAGGAGCGCGCCTTCGTAGGCGCGAGCCAGCTCATAGATCAACATCTTGGCCGGATCGCGATAGGCTTCGCTGTAGGGAATCTGGGGCCACTCGGGGGGGAAATCATATTGGTGGTGGCCCCAATCGTCACGTACGGTGACGATCGTGGGGCGGCGGTCCACCGGTTCAAAGCGCCAAGCCGCCTGTTGACGCGCCTCAGCTTTGTGCACGTGGTCAACGTCGACCAAGTGCTCCAACTTTTCCAAGTAGGGTGATGGGTCAAAGCTCATGGGATCTGGTGAATCCTTTCGATCAACAGGTCAACAAGGATGCTTTCGCACCCTACGTGGTTACGGCGCTTGGTAAAGATCCGACAGGAAACAGCTCTCTACTCAGGCCGCCACCCCTGCCAATTCCAGTTCGTGGGCTCGATGACAACTCACGTAATGATTGGCCGATATTTCTTCGAGTTCGGGCGTCTCGAGGCTACAGCGGTCGATAGCATAGGGACAGCGCGGGTGGAAATAGCAGCCCGATGGCGGATTGGCCGGACTCGGCACCTCGCCTTCGAGCGGAATCATCTCGCTGCGGTGGCGCGGATCGGCGACAGGCACGGCCGACATGAGCGCCGCGGTGTAGGGATGCCGCGGCCGTGAGTAGAGCTCGTTGGTCGGCGCGCTCTCGACGATCTTGCCCACATACATCACAATGACCCGGTTGCAGACATGTTTGACGACGCTCAGATCGTGGGCAACCAACAGGTACGTCAGGTTGAGCTTGCGCTGCAACTCCATCATCAGATTGAGCACTTGAGCCTGGACCGAAACGTCCAGCGCCGACACCGGCTCGTCGGCCACGACCAGGCTTGGGTTCAAGGCCAGCGCGCGGGCGATCACGATGCGCTGGCGCTGGCCGCCGCTGAAGGCGTGGGGAAAGCGCTGCATGTACTCAGGCCGCAGGCCGACCAGTTGTAGCAACTCGGCCACCCGCTCGGAACGTTCTGCTCGGTCCTTCATTCCAGCGATATTGAGCAGCGGTTCGCCGACAATGTCCAGGATGTTCATGCGCGGATTGAGCGAGGCAAACGGGTCCTGAAAGATCATCTGCATCTGGCCGCGCAGGGGACGAATTTGGCTCTCAGGCATGGTCGCCAGATCGACCACCTGACCACTGTTGGTTCGAAAGAGGATCTCTCCGGCGGTCGGATCGTCCGCGCGCAGAATGCAGCGCGACGTTGTCGATTTGCCGCAGCCGCTTTCGCCGACAAGACCCAGCGTTTCACCGGCCTGGATGGAGAAGCTGACGTCGTCGACAGCGCGCACGTAGCCGGTGGTCTTGCGCAGGAAACCTTCCTTAATGGGGAAGAATTTTTTTAGGTTGCGCACCTCCAGCATGGCCGGGGGCTGCCGGCTGTCTGCGGGCGAATTGGACTCAGCGATTGGGGTAGACTCACTCACGATAGCGTGTCGTTTCAGTCCTCCTCAATGCTGTCATGGTAAAGAAAACAGCTGACGGATTGGCGTTCATTGAACGGTTCCATCTTCGGGCGTGGCTGCGTTGCATACGCCGGCCATGGCTTCCGCACAGCGCGGGGTAAACGGGCAGCCAGCCGGCCGATTGAACGGGTGCGGAATCGAGCCTTCGATCGTCGGCAACGCGGTGCCCGGTTCGGAGAGCACCGTTGGGATCGATTTGAGCAGCGCCTTGGTGTAGGGGTGCAGCGGATTGTGAAAAATATCGTCCACCGGCCCCGTTTCCATGACCCGGCCCAGATACATGACAACCACAAAATCGGCCACCTGGGCGATCACGCCCAGATCGTGGGTGATAAAGATAATGGCCATGTCATGCTCGCGCTGGAGGGAGCCCAGCAGGTGCAGCACCTGGGCCTGAGTCGTCACGTCGATGGCCGTTGTCGGCTCGTCGGCAATCAGCAGGCGCGGGTCGCAGGAAAGAGACATGGCGATCATGGCGCGCTGGCGCAGACCGCCGCTCAGCTCCCACGAATAGGCATCCATGCGCTGTTCCGGGCTGGGCACGCCCACCTCGCGCAGTCGTTCGATGGCGATTTGCTCGGCTTCCTGGTGGCTAACGTCCTGATGGAGCAGGATGGCTTCGATGAGCTGGTTGCCGATGGTGTGGACCGGGCTGAACGCGGACATTGGCTCCTGCGGGATGAGCGCGATTTCGGCGCCGCGGAGGTGGCGCATCTCTTTGCCCATCGCATCCAGCTGCGCCAGATCGATGGCGGCCCCTTCTTCGAGCGACGAGGAGTTCCGTACGAAAGCATATTTCGCCGTCGACGATGCGGCCCGGTGGCTGGATCAGGCGCAGCACGGACTTGATGGTCACGCTCTTGCCGCAGCCGCTCTCGCCGACAATGCCCACGACCTGGCCCGGATAGACGTCGAAATCGACGCCGTCCACGGCCTTGACGATGCCTTCGTCGAGAAAAAAATACGTTTTGAGATTGCGTACCGATAGAAGCGGCGTTTTTTCCATGTCGTGCATTGACGCGTCTAGCTAGAACCGTTAACTATACGGGTCGGCGGCGTCACGCAGGCCGTCGCCCAGAATGTTCAGCGTCAGTACCGTAATGATCACGGCCAGACCAGGTAGCAGGAGCCAGGGCGCCAGCGCGATCGATTGCAGAGTTTTGCGCTTCTTGCAGCAGGACGCCCCAACTGATCGCCGGCGGACGCAGGCCCAGACCCAGAAAGCTGAGAAAGGTCTCGCTGATGATCATGACCGGTATGGCCAGCGTGGCCGCGGCGATGATGTGACTGTAAAAGGTCGGGACCATGTGGCGAAAGATGATGCGCGGCTGCTTGGCGCCACAGAGCTTGGCCGCGGTCACAAAGTCTTCCTCGCGCAGCACCAGGAAGCGTCCGCGCACCTCGCGCGCCAGGGTCGTCCAGCCGATTAGCGCCAGGATGATCGTGATGGCAAAATAGGTCTGCTCCACGGACCAGTCGCGGGGCAGGGCCGCGGTCAGAGCCATCCAGATCGGGATGGGCGGGATGGATTGCAGCAATTCGATCATGCGCTGAATCACCATGTCGACCGCACCGCCAAAATAGCCGGAGATGCCGCCCATGAAGACGCCCAACACGACGCTGATGAAGACGGCGATCAGGCCGATGGAGAGGGAGACCCGGGTGCCGTACATCAGACGCGACCATTGATCGCGCCCCAGCCGATCCGAACCGAGAAAAAAGATCGGGTTTTCTGCGGTGGGCACGCCGGCAGCGCCCAGCAAATGGATGTCGGTCGGAATGATACCCAGCAGCTTGTACTCAAAGCCCCTGACAAAGAAGGCCACGGGAACGATGGTCTCTTTGTTGATCTGCCATTCCATGCGCAGCGTTTCCTGATTGCGGGCGCCTTCAATGCCATAGACAAAGGGTCCGATGTGGCCGTTGCCAAAGAAGCGCAGCCGCTGCACCGGGACATAGGACTGGGTCGACGCGGGTTTCGTGGGGATCGAGCGTGCTGAAGAACTCGGGCATGAGCGCTACGATGGCGATAACGATCACGATCACCGCGCAGACCATGGCCAGCTTGTGCTTGCGAAAGCGCCACCAGACGAGTTTCCAGTTGGGCGCAACGTGGACCGCTTCAGCGTCATCGCCGGCTTGATCGCTCAGCGTCCGAATCCTCGAGCGTGCCGGCGACTTCCATTTTGTGAATGTCTTCTGGTTTGGAGGTTGCATCAACCACAATTCAGCCCTCCATGCGGATGCGCGGATCAAGCCAGGCCAGCAGGATATCGGAGATGAGCGTGCCGATGACCGCCAGAAAGAGGTAGATCATGATAATTGCTCCGGCCAGAAACATGTCTTGATTGGTGAGCGATCGCAGCAGCATGGGACCGATGGTAGGAAGATTCAATACGGTGGCGACGATCACGCTGCCGGAGAAGAGCAGGGGCAGATACCAGCCGATCGTGCTGATCAACGGGTTGAGCGCCAGCCGCACCGGATATTTCATGACCAGATCGCCATTCGGACATACCCTTGGCCCGCGCCATTTCGACATAGGGCTTCTTCAGCTCGTCGAGTAGATTGGCGCGCATGATTCTGGCCAATCTGGCCGTGCCGTCCAGCGCCAGGATCAGAACCGGCAAGCCAGATGTGTTTGAGCAAGTCGATAAACTTGGCCATGCTCCAAGGCGCGTCCACATACTCGGGAGAAAAGAGGCCGGTGACGCTGACGCCAAACCAGGAGAAGGCCAGCCACATGATGATCAGTGCTGTCATAAAAGTAGGGGTTGCGATGCCGATATAGTTAAAGACCGTGAAGATGTAGTCGAGCCAGGAATATTGCTTGGGTCGCGCCGATGATGCCGATCGGAATAGCCAGCGTCCAGGTGACGACGAAGGTGAGCGCGCCGAGGAAGACCGTCAACATCAGTCGCTCGACGGATTAGTTCGCCGATCGGCTTTTTCCAATCCAGCGACACGCCCAGATCGCCGCGCAGCATACGACCCATCCACTTGACGTATTGGAGGTAAATCGGCTGATCCAGACCGTATAGCTCACGCAGGGCATCGATCTGGGCCTGATCAACCGATGAGCCGGAGGCCGCAAGCTCAGCGATGTAGGTGGTGACAAAGTCACCCGGCGGCGCCTGAATGATGAAAAAGACAAAGACCGAAAAAATAAAGAGAAGCAGAGGCAAGAGCATCAAGCGCTTGATGATAAAGCTGGTCATTCAGCATCCCTCATCTGCCTGAAATTAAGGTGAAGTAGTGATTGTTGTGCCGAGGGGTAGGCTGAAGCAGAGGAAGTACGCGTCTTCTCTGCTTCAGCCTACCCTTAACCTCGATCTATGTTCCCTCCAGACTCATACCTACTGCCGGAAGAAATATTGCTCAGGTCGGGTATCTCCGGGGGTGCGCAGCGGCCAGTCGTTACCGGCTACCTCGGGCACGTTCATAAGATTGTCATTGACAACCAACACGCCCTGAATCATGGGGGTCAGACCGACCGTGCCAATCTCCCAGACGTTGTCGGCCCAGACCGTGAAGAGCTCTTTGGCTAACTCGATCTGGCGCTCGCGTCCAGAGACTTTGGCCTCGTCGATGATGTCAACCAACTGCTTGAGATCATCGGGCGGTTCAACACCTTCTTCACCATTCGAAAGGTACCATTGGCGATACAATGGGCCAAGAGACCACTGCGGTATGCGCGGACATCCATCTTGGGTTGACCGCTGAACGGGAAGCCGGTCGTATCCTCATTCCACATGTCAACCATTAACTCATTGGTGTCGCGCATGGTGAAGCCCAGGGCACGCTCGCGAATCTCAATGTGGGATTTCACGCCAACTTCGGCCCAGTTCTCGACAATGATTTGAGCGATATCCGGCCAGTTTCCAAATTGAGGGATTACCTGAATCTCAATGTCGAAGGGTTCACCGCTGGGTAGATCACGCAAGCCATCGCCATCGGCGTCAGCCAGACCGATACCGTCCAGCAGTTCATTGGCCTGTGTCCCGATCCAATTCGGTGTACTTGAAGGCAACCTCGTCTCCCGGGTAGTAGGGATGGAACGGCGCTGGCACGCCCTGGCGGGCCTCACCTAGTCCAAAGAAGGCCAACTCTTTGATTGCCTCTCGGTCAATGGCGTGGGACAAGGCGATGCGGAAGTCCTTGGTACGGAATAGTTCGCCAAGTTCCTCGTTGGCGTCATAGGTTTGGTTGAAGATGAGTACGGCGTCAGACCCGCCAAAGGAGGGCCAGGTGACGACACGATAGTTGCCCGTATCTTCGTTTTCCTTTAGCACGGTATAGCTGCTCATGTTGATATGGCGGCCCTGCATGTCGATCTCGCCACTGACAGCTGCCAGGTTCAAGCCTTCCTTGTCGGCAAAGAAGTTGAAACGTACCTCATCGATGTAGGGCAACTGATTGCCTTCTGAATCCACGGCAAAGTAGTAGGGGTTGCGTTCGATTACGAAGACCTGATCTGAGACTGAGGTTCCATTCGGAACCCATGCCGCTAGACTGGGACGATTGCCGCTCAGCTGGGGCAGCGCCTCGACCGAGAAGAGTTCCACCCAGGTTTCAAAACCGGATTCATCAACCTTGGCCTGTAATTCAGCCTCGTCGGCAAATGCGGGGTGGAAGTCTTGTAGATAGTGGGCCGGGGCAAAGGCAAGGTTGGCGATCAATGCATCGGCGCCATCTTTGTTGGCTAGATCCAGGAGGAAGGCAGTATTGGGTTGACCGAAGGTCCATTTCACCGTGTACTCATCAATCTTCTCGACGAGGGCTGGTGAACCGTCTGCGTTCTGCATCCAAATTTGGACGGTGGGCTGCAATTCCTCGTTGAGCAGAATGTGTTCGTACCAGAACATGATATCGTCAGCGGTAAATGGCTCTCCATCGGACCATTTCATGCCTTCGCGCAGGAAGACGGTCCACTCGGTGAAATCGTCGTTGGACTCCCAGCCCTTGGCATAGTGGGGAATGACTTCGCTGCCGTCGGGCGCATGGCGAACCAGGGCGTCGTAGACCACACGGGTGTAGTTGTTGTGATCGGACGGGCCGAGGAAGGCGCGGCGCAGCGTACCGCCATAGGTGCCGATCTCATCGACGACGTCTTGCACCAGCGGCTCGGCCGGCAGACGTTCGTCGACGTTGGGCAACTCGCCCGCGGCCACGCGTGCGGCCAGCATGGGGGCTTCATTATACATCGTGTCGGCAGCCGGTTCGGCCGCGGCGGGCGCATCCGCTTCTGCCGCCGCGGCCGGCGCCTCTTCTGCCGGGGCCGGCGCGGCCGGCGCACCGCCACAGGCGGCCAGCGCAAATGCCAGCGTCAAAACGCCAATCAACAGCAGTGCTCGCATCAACCTTGATCGGTGGAACATGGTGTTCTCCTCTCGAACGTGTAGGGACAGCTTGCTAACAATTGATCTGCTTCAAGTTGGCTGGACTACAACAATTAATCGTGTAGACGAGTGGGACTATGTTGAGTGGGTTGACCTCCTATCCGGGTGCACTTTCCCGAATGATCAATTGTGGATGAATGGTAATGACGTCGTGCTTCCGCCCGTCGGCGTCGATCTGGTCGAGCAGCAACTCGAGGGCCAGCCTGCCAATCTCAAGCCTCGGCACGTAGCAGGTCGTGAGCGAAGGCGTCATCAGGGCAGCAAGTTGGATGTCGTCATAGCCGACGATGGCCACATCGCCCGGCACGTCCAGACTCAAGTGCTTGCAGGCCTGTAGTGCTCCAACTGCCACCAGATCGTTGTAGCAGAAGAGCGCTGTCAGCTCTGCGTGCTCGGCCAGCAGGCGTTGCGTCGCGGCCAGGCCGTCTTCGACGACCGGCGCACAGGAGCGGATCCAGTCATCCGCCGGCTTGAGGCCCTGCTCGGCCAGCGCTCGGCGATAGCCCACGGCGCGTCGGCGGCTGCTGTCGGATGTTCGGGGGCCGGCCATGTAGCCGATGGCACGATGACCGCTTTGCAGGAGATGGGCGGTGGCCAGGAAGCCGCCCGTCACATCGTCTACCATGACGGCCGGCAGCGTCAAGCCTTCCAGTTGACGATTGACGAGCACAGCTGCCGGCAGCCTTGCCAGCGCATTACGCAGCGGAGCGCCACTCTGGCGCAGCCCGCAAACAATGACGCCGTCAACCTGCTTGTCATCCAGCATCTGCAACACTTCGACTTCGCGTTGGGGCGCTTCATTGGTGTTGCAAAGCAGCAGGCTGTAGCCTCTTTCATAGGCCGATTGCTCAACACCGTGGGCGATGTCGGAAAAATAGGGATTGGCGACATCGGGCACGATCAGCCCTATGGTGGCGGTACGTGCAGTGGCCAGACTGCGGGCGACGCGGCTGGGACGATAGCCCAATTCTGTAATGACATTCTGGACGCGCTGGCGCGTCGCTGGGCTGACTTCCGGCTTATCATTGATGACGCGTGAAACCGTCTGGTACGAAACACCGGCTACTTCGGCTACGTCGTCAATGGTCACGCGGCGACTCATGGACTTTTCTCAATTTGCGTGGTAAACTTTGGAGAATGTGAGCGCTCACGGCCCCATTGCCTTTAGCATACAGCACAACAAACTGCTTGTCAATGACCGATTTTTTCCCGCCCGAAATGCCAATTTTTAGCAAAATAGACCGCGGATCTGCCCGGTTACGGCGGATCGCGGCGGATCAATTTCCCGGGTGTGCCGCCCATTTTCGCCGTTCTGCGAGCTCTCGCTCCAGGACTCACGCAAGAGGTGAACCCTGTTATGGCGCCGACGCTTGATTCCTCTGGTACCGCCGATCCATCCAAACGCGTAACCGATGGTTCGTCCGCATCCGAAGCCATGCTCGCAGTTACGCACGGAGCTGGAGCAACTGACCGGCTACGCAGTCTATCCCCAGTCGATCATCCTGCATGGGGACGCACTCTTTGCCCTCGCCCGTGAAGGGATCGAGAAAAAATTATTGATTCTCAGCCAGCGTGATGAGGCGCTGATGGATTTTGAGGGTGAGCGGCAGGCGGTGGAGAACGACGGCAGCCGCTCAACGCTGCTCATTTGTCCGCTTAGCGCAGCCAACGCTGCGGCGCTGCGGTTGCACTTGCCCTTTACCCGACCGCGGACGCTGGGGCTGGCGACTTCTGCCGGCTGCGGTGACCGGCTGGGCCTGGCCACGCCGGGACACATTCGTGCGCTACGCGACACGGGCCTCGCACCCATTCTGGCGCAACAGTCCATGCGCGAGAATGCCCGCACGCACCGCACACCCCAGGAGGTAATCGACGATGCGACTTGGGCCGTCTTGCAAGAAGGTTGGCGTGATGGCTACGGCGCTGACGCCGATCACCTGATGACAACGGATCATGTCGATCAGTGCGTCGCGGCCGGCTACACCTTCTTTACGGTCGATCCGGGGGCGCACGTCAACAACGAGGCCCACAGCGCTGAACCAGCGCGGCTGGCCGAGATTTACGCCGAACTGCCGTGGGACGGGCTGGAGATTTCGCCGGATGCGCTGCGCGCACGCTATGCCGGCCAGACCTTTGTCCTCGACGACGATCTGACGCTGGCTTTCGATGACGAGACGCTCATGCGCGCCGCGGGCAAGTATGGCGGCGCCATTGCCCACACCAGCATGATGTACCGTCACCTGCGCGACTTGACCGATGACTTCGAGCTGGAGATGTCGGTAGACGAAACCGAGACCGTCACTTCGCCGGAAGAGCACTTTTTTGTTGTCAACGAACTCAAGCGCCTGGGCGTGGAGTGGATCAGTCTGGCCCCGCGCTACGTGGGCAGCTTTGAAAAGGGGGTGGACTACATCGGCGATCTGGATGAATTTGAGGCGAGCCTGGCCCAGCACGCCGCCATCGCCCGCCACATGGGGCCCTACAAGCTCTCGATTCACTCGGGCTCAGACAAGTTTAGCGTCTATCCCGCCTATATGCGCCAGACCGGCGGCGTTGTCCACCTCAAGACTGCGGGCACGAGTTATCTGGAAGCCCTGCGCGCCATCGCCGGGGTCGACCCGATGCTCTTCCGCGCAATCCTGGAACTGGCTATCGATCGCTATCCAACCGACCGTGCCACGTACCACGTGTCGGCGTTGTTGGACAATGTCGCCGATCCTGCAACAGTGGAGGATGAGGAATTGGCCGGCTATCTCGACCAGTTTGACGCCCGCGAAGTCCTCCACGTCACCTTTGGATCGGCGCTGGATGCGTACCGCGACCAGATTCTCGACGTCCTGCGTCGCTATGAAGAAGAACACTACGCCACGCTGCAGGCTCATTTCGAGCGCCATTTTGAGCCTTTTATCGCGCAATCGTAGTCGGCTCCCCGCCATGAATGGCGAATAAATAAAAGGCATTCTGGTGCCAAACTGCGACTCAATGAAGAATGAAGAATAGATAATGGTGAACGGCTAATGGGGCGGCGCATCGATTGACAATTCTTCATTTTTCATTCTCCATTAACTATTCCCGAGTAGCCATTCCCCACGGTTTCAAGACCGCCGACGTCGCCGCTTCGCGCCCGCTTCTTTCGGCTGCGCACTCACCTCTGCCAGCAGCGCCTGATGTTCCTCCGGCGTCGGCGGGATCCAGTCGTGTGCCGCGGCCAGCATCGCGTCGATGTTCTCGGCCGGCATGTCGGGCGACACGCCGCCTCCCACGGAAAGAATCATGCCGCCGCCGGGCCCTGCCTTGTCCAGGCACGCCTTGGCGTAATGGGCGACGACTTCGGGCGTTTCGCGCACGCCAACGCTGAGCGGGGGAACATTGCCCATCATGGCCACGCGATGGCCCATCTTTGCCTTGGCTTCGGCGATGTCGACCAGGTGCGTGAAGTTGAAGACGTCGAAGTTGGCATCGGCCATGCGCTCAAAGAGGTGGCCGCAGGGCATATCATTGTGGAAGATCTTCAGCAGGCCGCCGAACTCGTCGAAGATGCGGCGCAGGTGCGGATGCGCGAATTCCTCATAGTGCTCCAGCGACATCATGCCGGCGATGTCGTCGAGAAGAAAGATGCCCTCGGGCGCATGTACCTGCTCCAACTGCGCATGGAGCCAGCGGATGATCGTCTCCGTCACCGTGTCGAGGAAGGCATGGATCTCCGCGGGGTGGGCGATCAGGCCCGTCATCAGGTCGCTTACGCCCATGACCCAACTGGCTGTGACCAGCGGACCCCGCGCCGCCACGATGTTGATCCCCAGCCCTTCGGCGCGCAGCCGCTCGTCGGCTCGTTTCGTCCAGCGCAAGGCGAGAGGCATGAAGCCATCTTCATAGACGTTGGGCACGGGTGCATTGGCCCAGAAAGACGCGTCGGTCACCAGGGGCATCATCGAGGGCGGCCGGTCGGCGTGGAAGTGAACCTTGCAGCCAAAGGCAGACGGTTCGGCCGCCATGCCATATTCGACCCAAAAGCCGGGGATCCAGACCGCGTCGGGAAAGCGCTCCAGCAGATCATGGTGGATTTCATACCATTTGTCGTGGTCCAGAAAGAAGTCGAGGGTGTGGACGCCGGCGTACCCCGGCAGCCACGGGCTGTCGACGATTAGCGCGACCGGAATTTGGTCAGGCTCTCCCAGAGTGGCGGCCAGCTTGAAGCGTTCCCATGGTGTGCTCATCGTTTCGTCTCCCGGTAGGCGCCGCTGACTTGGAGCGGCAGCAATCTAATGACCGCGCAATCACGATTCCACTATTTTGCCCTGATTCCCTGCAAAATGGCCAACAGATTGAGCGCAATCACATCCGGCAGGATCGCCATGCCGCCGAGATTGCCCGTGACGCTGTTGTGCGTGTCGGCAAAGCACATGTCCAACGCACCCTGCTCGAAGAGCGCCAGGCTTGACGGAATGTTATGGGGCAGCCAGTTTTGGGTGCGATGGTCAAGCATCCAGTTCAAAGCTGCCGCCGTGATGCCGTGCTGATAGCGCGCCCAGTCAATCTCAGGATCAATCAGCGCCCAGTCAATGCCGTGTTGGGCAGAGAGGGCAAAGGTCTCCAGCACTTCCCACTGCACATGGTCCCGCACCCAGTTGGCGAAATACCAGTCGCTGGAGCAGAGGCACGGCTTGGTGTTGTAGCGCATGGGCATGCCGGCCGGCTCCCAAAGGTGGGTAAAGGGCAGGAGCGAACGCAGCCAGCAGATTGCCTTCTCCCGATAACGTGCATCGGCAAAGCGCCGGAAGCCGGCCTCGTAGGCGACGGCCGCGTGGCCCGCAGCCAGCAGATTGGGCGCGTGGAGCGGCGTCTCCCAGAAGTCGCCGCCTTCAGGACGCTGCATGGGCAGGCAGTAATTCAACGCCTTGCGTGCGCCTTCCAGAAACGCCGCCTCTCCCGTCTGCTCGGCCAGCTTCAGCAACTCCAGCGCCGGCAGGATGGTGATGTCCAGGGCAGTGTCACCCGCCAACCCCATCGGCTCCAAATAGGTTGTGGCAACGACGAAATCGTCCTTGCGATAGTGTCTGCCCCTGGGGTCAAAGGGGAAGGAACCGTCCTCCGCCTGCCAGGAGAGGATCTCTTCGCCCCGACTGTGCAGCTGGGCTGGATCTGGCGCCGCCGGGCCGCTTTGCCCCTCGCGACACCAGTCGATCTTCTCCTGCAACGCGGCGGCCAGCGCCGCGCCTGACCGGCGTTCGATATACGCTTCGGCAAAGCGCGGCACGGTGGGCTGAATCTCGCCGCTTCTTTGCTGCGTGCCAAAGCCCTCGCCCTCGTGCCAGAGATGGGTCGTGTAGGCCTCGGCAATGCGATCCAGCGCTTCTTCCAGCGGCCAGCGCGGCGTTGGCGCGTTGGGTAAGCCATGACGCGCAAGCCAATCGGCCATCACATCCAGGCTGTTGCCCTCGACAAGAAAGATCTCGGCATCAAAGTGAACCTGCTGATCCAGATGCAGCTCAAGCGGCGGCTCCATGAGTGGCTGATTTTCCTGGTTGTCTGTTTCGACTGCCGGTACCATCAGGCCCATCAGGTGATTGGCACGTCGATCGATAAAATTGGGTGATGCAAAGACCGGTTGCGGGCAATGGTAGCGATAATTGAACCAGCCTGTGGCGCGCTGATTGGGGTTCCACGCCAGCCCGATCCCTATGCCTGCATTGCTAAGCGCCATGACCGGGGCCGTGACTTTGTTGGGGTGGGGGATCGAGCGCAACGCCCAGGGATCCTTGAACCACTCCTGCCCGCTTGACCACTCCTCGCCCTCCACCCACTCCACGCCGGGGAAGATGGCATCCGTCTTGGCGGTCCCAAAGCTGCCTTCGCCTGCCTTGAGCCAGGGGCCGCGCACATAACGCGCATACTGATTGGCCTTGGAAAGCAGCCGGTAGGTGAGGGTGATCAGGGGTTCGTCCGGCGCCAGGGTAATGGTTACTTCGCCTTCCATGCAGTGGAGATCGAGCGGGTAGCGCAACCAGGAGTCAAATGAGGTGCCGCGCAACTGCTCCTGCACGATCAATGACTTGACTTGCAGCGTCAGGCGCTCGCCAAAGTCGCCGCGGCTGCGCTGGACGTCGGCAGCTTCCAGGCGCATGGGGATTTCCTGGTCGCGCAGCATCAGCTCGCCCAAGTGCTCGAGGATCGCAATACATTGGCCACTGGGGGTCAGGATTTCGCCCCAGCCCCAGCCGGTGGCGCGTTTGTGCAGGTCGAACTTCAGGTGATCGTTTTCGAGACTGATGCTTTCGCCGGCAAAGGTGGCGTGTTGATAAATCGGCATATGAGGCTCCTTGGAGAAATACTTAATGGATTGGCCCAGCTTACAGCGCGGACGATTTAAGGGATTCTCAAACTGTCGACAATGGGCCGCAGGAAAGGCGAGTTCCTTCTGCGCCTGCCGAACGGCGGATCGGATCGCTGCAGTATTACTGAGATTGATCCGCCGACACGAGACGGGAACCCCCTGCGTGCAGCGTCAATCCGCAGCCCATTCTACGCCGATTGGGGATTGCTGGAACGGGATTTTGGTTGGGTATTGACATCAGATTACGCGCATGATACCATAGATTATGCGATTAAGGTTAATCGTTTTGGATAATTCGATTAACCCGCATCGACTCCCTCTCAATTAGAACAAGCTGATGGTGATGAAAAAACGACCAACGCAGGCCGATGTGGCCAAACTGGCGGGCGTTTCGACGGCGACCGTCTCCTATGTCGTCAATGATCAGACGGGCGGGCGGATTCCCATCTCCCCTCTGACGCGTGAGCGCGTGCTGTCGGCGATTGCCGAACTGGATTACCAGCCGGACGCCCGCGCCCGGTCATTGCGCTCCGGCGGTACGGAGACGATTGGTCTGTTGATTCCCGACATGCACAATCCTCACTATTGGGAGATTGCTGAGGGCGTTGAGGAAGAAGTACGCCTTGCCGCGTATGGCATGCTGCTGGCCAGCACCTCGATGGACCCGCAGCGTGAGGTCGACACCCTGAACGCCCTCGCCCAGCGGCGCATTGATGCACTCATTCTTCTGCTGTCATTTTTGGATCAATCGATTGATCTGCTCCAACAGCTGTCTGCCCAGCAGTATGCAGTTGTGACCTTGGGCTTCGCCGTAGACGATCTGGATTGGGTTGAAGCCGGCTTCGGCAGCGCCATGCCGCAGTTGATGGATCACCTCTTTGCGCTGGGCCATCGGCGCATCGGCTTCGTCTATGGCGTCGGTAGTCCGAATATGGCGACAATGCGCCTGCGCCTCTTTCGTGAAGCCTATCATCAGCACGGCTTTCCCTTTGATGAAGCGCTGTTCATCCATTGTGATAAGGCCATGGAAGACAGCTATCATGCCACGCAGACGTTGCTCGCTATTCAACCGCGGCCGACCGCAATCATTACGGTCAACGATCTGCTGGCAATGGGCGCACTGCGCGCCATTCATGAAGCGGGTCTCCGCGTGCCCCAGGATATCTCCGTCGCCGGCTTTGACGACATTGCCATGGCCTCCTTCCTGACACCGCCCCTGACGACCGTACGCGCCAACGCCCAGGAGATCGGTCGTCAAGCCGCTAGACTTGCCCTGGCCAGGATTCAGCAGCCTGATTTACCCGTTCAAACGGCGCGTGTTGAGGCTGAACTCGTCGTACGCGCTTCAACCGGCCCCGCGCCCACGCCTTAGAAAAGGAGGATCAGCAACGCCACCCACCTGAATCGGCAGGTCCGATGAAAACCGTATTTGCGTCAGCATCGCAGTGCTCTGCTCTGCATCGTCTATCACTCCTGAGGAGGAATGTACATGAATCACCAAAGACTGCGCTGGCCGTTCCTGGCCGTGCTTCTGCTCTTTGCACTTGCGCTGGCTGCGTGCGGCGCGCCAGCCGCACCGGCAACAACCGAGGCGCCGGCTGAGGCCGCTGCCGCAGAAGGCGCTGCAGAAGCTGCCGCGCCGACGGAGGAAGCGGCCGAAGAAGCGGCTGAGGATGATGTTGTTGCGATTGAAGTGACGCCCACGCCTGTTGCCGAGCTGGCAGGCGAAATCGTCATCTCATTCCAGAGCAACGATACCCAGACCTTCGAAGCCCTCTGTGCGGCCTACGAAGAGCTCAATCCCGGCGTTGACTGCATCGTCGAACTCAAGCCGCCCGAAGGATATCAGGAATGGATTCGCACCCAGTTCGCCGGCGGCGTGCCCGATGCATCGCTTGTGAATGGCAACGTCGTTGCCGATCTGATCAACGACAAGAAATTCCTTGACCTGAGCACCTATTTTGATCGGGAGTCTCCCTACACGGGTGCGCCGTGGCGCGAGGATTTCGATCCGGCAGCGCTGGCCAATATGCGTAACGTGACCACTGGCGAGTGGCCCATGCTCAATGCCGAAACCGTCCAGGTACTCTGGTTCTACAACAAGAGCGCCTTTGCAGACGCCGGCATTCTCGAAGAAGCTGAAGCGCTGGCACAGACCGACCGCAATCAGCCGACCTGGGATCAGTTCCTGGGCTGGTGTGATGCTTTGAACGAGGCCGGCTATATCCCGGTCGCTGTCGAAGGCGACTTCCGCGCCTTCTGGGAATACCGCATCGGCTGGCTGGCCCGCATGTACGCCGACCAGTATACGCGCGACGAAGCGGAACTCGTGCGCTGTCAGGAAGGCGACTACTGCTTCCGCCCCGGCATCGACGATCAGTGGACGTACGATCCGACCGATCCCACCAATGACGACGCGCTCAATGTCCAGTTCAACCCCGTGCGCAAGATGATTGCCCTGCGCGACGGCGATCAGTCCGTCGATGGCGAAAAGTGGCGCGAGATGTACACGAATTTCAAGGAATTCTCTGATCGCTGCGTGCCGCCCGGCTGGATTGGCACTACTGACGCCTATCCCCTTTTCCTGACCCAGGAAGCCGCCATTCGCCTCGACGGCGCCTGGCTTCTCTCCAACTTTGAGAAGGATATCCGCAGCCTGGCGGAAGGCACCTACGCCTACACCGGTGAAGATGAGGCCGGACCGACACCGACGCCTTCGGCCCAGGATCTAGCCGCCGAAATCTTTGAGTTGGGCAGTTTTAACAACCCGACCATGGAAGGGCCCGAGGTTGATGCCCCGGCCCGCACGATCGAGGTGAACATCGGCTTCTGGAGCATTCCCAAGAAGGATCAGGCCCAGAACAATCTGGAAATGGATTTCCTGATGTTTGTTACCAGCCCGGAAGGCTATGGCCTCTATCTGGAAAACCGGCTTGATCCCAACAACCCGCAGGGTGGCGTGAATGGCCCGCCGGTGATTCGCAACGTCTCGCTGCCGCCGGAAATCGCCGCTCGTTATGAGGGACTGAAGCTCATCGGCAATACGGAGAAGGACACGGCCGGCACCTATCGCTCGCGCGGCGTCAACGACTACCAGCCGAGCGTGCGCGAATGGGTCGATCTGGCGCAGCAGTACTTCACCGACAAGATCACGCTGGATGAGTTCCTGGAGCAGTATCAGGCTTCGCTTGACGCCAATTTCGAAGGCATTCTCGAGCATTCTCAGCTCACCCCTGCTGACTTGGAAGATCCGACCAAGAAGCCGGAAAATCAGTAAGTGATCTGCGCTCTCTCCTGTTGAATGGAGCGGAACGCAAACCCTCCGTCGAAGACGGGCAGAGTTGGCAGGATCTGGCCAACTCTGCCCCGTTCCACGCCCGTTCGGCACGAAATTAGGCGACTCGATATTGTGAACAAAGCACGAATTCTGCAACGTATCTGCCTGTGGCTGGGGTTGCTCATGGCCGGCTTGCTGTGGCTGCCGTCCCCGACATTGGGGCAGGGCGCTGCTTGGCAAGTGGAGGTCGGGGACATCGTCTATAGCGTTGACATCAGCGACGATGGCGCGGTGCAGGTGGTCGGCAGCCGAAATGACAGCGTGCAGGCGTTCGACGCCACTGGCGACAGGCGCTGGCAGTTCGAGCCCGGCGGGACCGTGTGGGGTGTGTCGACGTCAGCCGACGGCGCTTTGACCGCGGTGGCGTCGGAAGATCGGCACGTCTATCTGCTCGATACGACTGGCCAGCCGCTGTGGGACTATCCCGGCGGAGAGATATTCCTCGACGTTGCGATCACCAGCGACGGTGCGATGGTTGCAGCCGTTGACGAAGGACGAGTGCTACATGCGCTAAATGGCGCCGATGGCGCCTTGCTCTGGCAGGTGACGCTGCCCAGCGTCGCCGAAACGGTCGCGGTCTACGGTCGCGAGACCGCACGGGTGATCGTGGGCACGCGCGATTCTCAAGTCCATCTTTTCAATACGGACGGCACAGAGCTCTGGCGAGCGCAGCTGCGCAACAGCGTCAACGGTGTCAGCGCCGTGCAAAACGGCTCAAAGATCGTGGCGGTGACCGAAGCTGGGCGATGTCGTCTTGCTAAATGGCGCCAACACCGAGGTCATCTGGACGACCACACTGGATGCGCAGCTCAACGATGTGGACATCACGGCTGATGGCAGCCTGATCGTCGCCGGCGGCCAGGACGATGTCTTCACCGTCTTGGATGGCGCCACGGGCGACAGCCAGCTGAACAGAACGCTGGATTCAGCAGTTGAAGCGGTCGCCGTATCGTCTGATGGGCAGTACTTCCTCACCGGCTCCCGCGCGGGGACAGCAACCTTTGCCGACGCGGCTACAGCCGCCAGTCAATTTGCCGGTCGCCAGCGTTCGCGCATCGCGTGGGCGATCGGCATTCCTCTCGCCCTCACGCTCCTCTTCGCCGGCATCATGACATGGGTGCTCAAAACCGCAACCGGGCGACGCGTCTGGACGGTGCGAAGCGAGCGGCCGCGGCAGGTCGGCAAGGAGATGTGGCGTCATCGTATTTCGTATATCTTCTTGCTGCCGACCGTCTCTCTACTCCTGGTTTTTAACTATTATCCTGCCGTCTCCGGCCTGATTCATTCCTTTACGATTTGGACGCCCGGCATCGAGACGGAGTGGGTGGGGCTGGCTCAGTTCCGCAGCATTGCCGACAATACCTACTTCTGGGTCGGCATCAAAAACGCGATTATTCTCGTCATCACCGGCTACATCAAGGTCTTCACCGTGCCGCTGCTGGTCGCTGAACTGCTCTTTGCCCTGCGCAATCGCTTTGTGCAGTACGGCATGCGCTCTCTCTTCATCATTCCGCTGGTCGTACCGGGCGTGGTCAGCATCCTGGTCTGGGTCAATATCTACGACCCCAACATCGGTCTGCTCAATCGCTCGCTGGAAGCGCTCGGGTTATCGAGCTGGACCCGGGTATGGCTCGGGGATGCGAATACCGCACTGGCCGCCATCATTGGCATTGGCTTCCCATGGGTGAATCCCTTTGCGCTGCTGATCTTTTACGGCGGCCTCATCATGATCCCGCAGGAACTCTTTGACGCCGCCAAGGTCGATGGGGCATCCCTGTGGACCCGCTTCTGGCGCATCGATATTCCGCTCATGATGAGTCAGATCAAGCTGCTGCTCATTCTTGGCTTTATCACCAGCGTGCAGGAGTTCCAGCAGATCTTCCTGACGACGGGCGGCGGCCCGGGCAACGTGACTTATACACCGGCTCTGGAACTCTACTATCAGGCAGTCCGCTTCAATAATTTTGGACTGGCCTCCGCCATGGGGACGGTACTCTTCTTTATTATTTTGGGCGGTACAACTTTCTACATGCGCCAGGTGACGTCGGCGATTGAATATGACTCGTAATCTGAATCAATTGAGCAGACCTGACCAATGACAAATCTAACCGAAGCCGTACCTCAATCACAGCAGCGTACCCAGGCCAAGCAGCGGACTCGCTTTGTGCCGCGTCACTTCTTCGGTCAGTCGTTGATCGTGGTCGTGCTGCTGATCCTGCTGCTTCTCACTTTGATCCCGATCGCGGTCATGATCATCTTTTCGCTCAAGGACAATGGACAGATCTACGGGCGCTTCTGGTCCCTGCCAAACCCGGTCCGGTGGCAAAACTACGTCGACGGCGTGGCTATCATGTGGCGCTACATCGTCAACACACTCTTCGCCTCCCTGGTCTCGACTGCCGCCGTGATGTTTCTGGCGTCGCTCACCGGCTACGTCTTTGCCCGCCACCGCTTTCCCTTCAAGGAGACCATCTACCTCGCGATTTTGGCGCTGCTGATGATTCCCGGCGTCTTGACGTTGATTCCCGCCTTTGTGCTGGTGCGTGAACTCGGCATCGTCGACACGCGTTGGGCGCTGATCCTGCCCTGGACCGCAGGGGGGCAGGTCTTTGGCATCTTGCTCTGCCGGGGCTTCTTTGCTTCCCTGCCCCAGGCGCTTTTCGATGCCGGACGTATTGACGGCGCATCCGAATTGGGTCTCTACGCACGCATCGCGCTGCCACTGTCCTGGCCGATCCTGGTTACGGTGGGCATCATGCATCTGGTTTCCACCTACAACGACTTCATTTGGCCACTGGTGACCATCTCCAGTCCGGAAATTCAGGTCGTATCGGTTGGCCTTACCCAATTTACGTCCCAATATGGCGTGACTGACTGGGGGCCGCGCATGGCCGCCTACACCATTGCCACAGTGCCGCTGGTGATCTTGTTCATCTTTGGCATGCGCTACTATATCCGCGGCATCACCAGCGGAGCCATCAAATCCTAACCTCCGCCATACCCAAATGAAATGTGGTCGCCATGAACCTGACGTTGCGTATCGAAGCATTGCGGTGCGAGTATCTCGCTGATCCCCTGGGCATCGATGTCATCGAGCCCCGCTTGAGTTGGACACTCGCTTCCGACCAAAGAGGCGTGAAGCAAGTAGCGTATCAGGTTTTGGTCGCGTCGAGTGCCGCCACCCTCGCCGCCGATCAGGGCGATCTGTGGGACAGCGGCCGTGTCCCTTCAGACGAGACGGCCCATGTTTTGTATGCCGGCGCACCCCTGGCTTCACGCCAGCGAGCGTTTTGGAAAGTTCGCGTGTGGGACACAGCTGACGAACGATCTTCATGGAGCGAACCCGCGCAGTGGGAGATGGGCTTGCTCGACCCAGAAGCGTGGCAGGCGACCTGGATCACGCCCGCGATTGAAGAAGACACGACCAAAGCCGAGCCCAGCCCGATGTTGCGCAAGGCATTTACGCTCGATGGTGAGATCACGCGCGCCCGGCTCTACGCGACCGCGCATGGCACCTATGAGGTGAATCTCAATGGCCGGCACGTGGGCGAGAGTTACTTCACGCCCGGCTGGACAAGCTACCAGACCCGGTTGCAGTATCAGGTCTACGATGTCACCGAGTTCGTGCAGGCCGGTGACAATGCCATCGGCGCCATGCTGGGCGATGGCTGGTACCGTGGGTACTACTTCATCCAATATGAGCGCAACTTTTATGGCGATCGCCTGGCACTGCTGCTGCAACTAGAGGTGGAGTATGCCGACGGGCGCGTGGAGCGGCTAACCTCGGATGAGAGCTGGCGCGCAGCGACCGGCCCGATCCGCTATGCGGATCACTACATGGGCGAATTCTACGACGCGCGGCTGGCGCGCGACGGCTGGACATCTGCGGGCTACGATGACAGCGACTGGTCCGGCGTCCTCATCGAGAGCGATGCTGAGCATCTCCTCGTGGCCGAATGCAGCCCGCGCGTGCGCAAGATCGAAGAGATCCGGCCTGTCGAGATCCTGACTACGCCGGAAGGCACGACGGTCGTCGACTTTGGCCAGAACATGGTCGGTTTCGTGCGCTTGCGGGTCGAGGGGCCGGCTGGGGCCACCGTTGTCCTCCGCCACACTGAAGTCTTGGACAAAGCGGGCAACTTCTATGTGGACCATCTGCGCAGCGCCGAACAAAAGGTGACGTACGTGCTGAAGGGTAAGGGCCCCGAGGAATACGAGCCCCATTTTTCGTTCCAGGGCTTCCGCTACGTGGAAGTGATCGGTTATCCAGGCGACCTGACCCTTGACTCCCTGACCGGTGTCGTTCTCCACTCGGCCATGGAACCGACGGGCACTTTCACCTGCTCGAACCCTCTTATCAATCAGCTCCAGCACAACATCGTCTGGGGTCAGAAGGGCAACTTCCTTGACGTGCCTACCGACTGCCCGCAGCGTGATGAGCGCCTGGGCTGGACGGGCGATGCACAAGTCTTCATCGGCACGGCGAGCTTTAACATGGACGTAGCCGCGTTTTTCACCAAGTGGCTCAAGGATGTGGTGGCCGAACAGAGCGAGGCGGGCGCCTACCCCTTCTATGCTCCGTACATCACCAAGGATCCGGTGATTGGCGCGGCTGCCTGGGGCGATGCAGGCATCATTTGTCCCTGGACCCTCTATTTGAATTATGGCGACACGCGGATTCTGACCGATCACTACGAGAGTATGGCCGGCTGGATTCGCTACATGCAGGGAGTGGCGGGCGAGGGGCTGATCTGGCGCGACGGCTTTCAGTTCGGCGACTGGCTGGCGACCGATCGACCCGACCTGGGCACACCCTTCGGTCTGACCGACAAGGATCTGATTGGAACGGCCTTCTTTGCCTATAGCGCGCAGTTAATGGCCAAGATTGCTGCCGTTCTGGGCAAGACGGACGACACTCGCATCTATGAGGATCTAGCCGAGCGTGTGGCCCGGGCCTTCTGCGCAGAATTTGTCACGCCAAATGGCCGCGTCGGGGCCAACACCCAAACCGCTTACGTATTGGCCCTCATGTTCGATCTGCTGCCCGAAGTGCTGCGTGAGCCTGCTGTGCGCCGATTGGTGGCAGATGTCGAGGCGCGCGACATGCATCTTGCGACAGGATTCGTGGGCACAGCCTACATCGCCCACGTCCTGAGTCGCTTTGGCCATCTGGACACCGCGTATGACCTCCTCTTGCAAGATACCTGTCCCTCCTGGCTCTACGCCGTGACCCAAGGGGCGACCACCATTTGGGAACGGTGGGACGGGCAGCGCCCGGACGGGACTTTCCAAACGCCGGACATGAATTCGTTCAATCACTACGCCTACGGCGCGATCGGCGAATGGCTCTACAAGGTCGTGGCCGGCCTCCAGATTGATCCGCAGCGACCTGCTTATAAGCACACCCTCATCCATCCGCAGCCGGGCGGCGGACTCACCTCAGCACGGGCAGCATACAAGTCGATCCACGGCGAAATCGTCAGCGACTGGCAGTTGGAAGAGCCCCGCATGCAGCTCAACGTGACGATTCCGGCAAACACGACGGCTACGGTTGTGCTGCCGGCGAAGACGCATGAGCGCGTGACGGAAAGCGGACGATTGCTAGGCGAGGCAGAAGGCGTCGTCAGTTGGGCTGTAGATGAAGATGAATTGCGAGTGGAGATTGGATCGGGGCGCTATGTCTTTTCCGTAGCGCTCGACACAGTGGGCATAGAGCTGAAGGCGTCAACCCCAGAAGGCTAGTGCGCACGCCCTGCTAAGAAACAGCGTAATGGTCTAGAAAATAGGTCAGCGTTGGTTGAACTTGTCAAAACCAAGCGGGGTCGACGAAGGTCAGCGCCGGTTGAGCTTGTCGAAACCAAGCGGGTCGACGGCTGCGTTTCTTGTCGATGAAATGGCTGGCAACCGACTTTAGCTGCTCGTGCAACCGGATCTACACCAGACCACCCTCGTTTCCAACATTTCAAGTGAGAAGAGGTCGGGATTTTGCCGACATCCCGACCTCTTCTCACTTGAAACAATTTTACTTACACCTAATCCGTGTAGGGCACCGTGCCGGTTTCGTCGACCGGATACTCCCACGCCGTGATGTAGTCCATGCCGGGCAAAAAATCGTCCCCTCTGGCCCGTAATTTCTCCTGCAGGTGTGTCTCCAACGCCGCCTGGATGGCTGCATAATCCGGAAGGTCGACAAGGTTATGCAGCTGATAGGGATCTTCGTCGTTGTCGTAGAGTAGCCAAGGACCGTCAAGTGAGCGCACGTAGGTGTAGCGCGCCGTTCTCAAGCCGCGATAGGCGCGTCCGCCTTGGGCTGCCGACCACTGGCCAAAGGGATGCGGACACTGAAGCAGGGCAGCGCCGTCAGACGGATCTTCGCCACCGGCCAGATAGGCTGAGTAGTCGAGCCCTTCCACGCTGTCAGGAATGGGAATCCCACACAAGCCCAAGAGCGTGGGCATGATGTCGGGCGTGTCGATGCGGGCGTCTCGTTTCTGACCGGCATGCCCAAAGCGCTGTGGATAGTGAATGAGAAAGGGGACGCGAATCGACTCCTCCCAGGGCTGTTGCTTCTTCTGCGCGCCATGTGAGCCGAGCATATCACCGTGATCAGATGTAAAGATGAAGATTGTTTCGTCGGCAAGACCTTCATCGATCAGCGTCTGCCACAGGTCGCCAAAGCAATCGTCCAGCGCCGAGCAGTGCGCATAATAGCCTGCCAGCCACTGCCGGGCCTCTGCCGCGGCTGCAGGCGGCACGTTCGGCCTCAGGTGGATGGCGTCCGGCTGGTAGCGCTCCTGGTATGCGTCCGGCGCCGTTTCGTAGGGCGCGTGGGGCGGTCCCCAGGAGAGCATGAGCAGAAAGGGCTTCTCGCCTGTGCGCGTGCGCAGAAACGCCTGGGCGTCGGTTGTCTGGGCGCGGGCGTCGTAGCCCGACCATCGTCGCGGCTCGGTCTCATCACCGGCGAAATAGAGCGAGTCGTTATAGTCGTGGGTGCATTCGAGCACCTTCCAATACTCAAAGCCCTGCCTGCTCTCCGGCGGGATGTAGGCTGAGCGGCCGCGGCCGTCCACATGCCACTTGCCGATATAGGCCGTGTCATAGCCGACGCCTTGAAACGTCTTGCCAATGCTCTGCGCGTCGTCGGCCAGGTGGACATCATTGACGAAGACGCCATGAGTCAGCGGATATTGCCCGGTCAGCAGGGAAGCGCGCGATGGGCAGCAGACCGAGCAACCGGCGACCGCATGGGT
Source organism: uncultured Chloroflexia bacterium (assembly GCA_963749845.1). Classification (GTDB taxonomy): domain Bacteria; phylum Chloroflexota; class Anaerolineae; order Caldilineales; family Caldilineaceae; genus JAGRCP01. The sequence goes on from CAVVOJ010000001.1 coordinate 2,315,031, forward strand.
GAGGTTGAGACTTTGCGCCGCAAAGCGATCCAGATTGGGCGTCTGAACATCGGGATTGCCGGCATAGCCGGTGGCTTGGGCTCGCCACTGATCGGCGAAGACGTAAACAACGTTGGGTTGTGCGTGTGGCATGGGTGCGACTAAGCCTCCAAAGGCAATTCATTTGCCAGGTCCACAGGGCGGCCCAGGGCGATTGAGCGGCGGAAACCGGCCTCCACCTGCAGCTCGCGCAGGCCGGCCAGGCCTGGTACGGGGGGTGACGTACCGGCGTAGATCGAATCGAGATAGGCTGCGATTGACTTATCAAAAGATCGGTTGTACTGGTCCCACCGCGAGCGATCCAGCGGAATGGAGAAGCGCTCGCTGCGCTGCGTGCGTGCGTCCATCACCTCCAGATCGCCGTCCAGCCCGCGCAGCTTGATGCGACCGTGCTCGAAGTGAAAGGTCAACTCAAAGAGCGGGAAGGCCCAATGCATGGCACTGGTGCCCAGCAGGATGCCGCTGCCGCCGTTGGCGGTGCGGAAAGAGGCCGTCAGGTCGCGGCCGCTCACGGGCCCATCGCCCAGGTTGACTTCGTTGCCCTCCAGCGCGCTGACCAACACGATGGGGCCGGCAAAGAAGTGAATCAGGTCGATGCAGTGACTCCAGCAGGCGAAGTGGACCGTGCCCGCCACGTTGAGGACCTGTCCGAACCCACGCTCGTCGCACGATCTGCGCCGCCAGGATCGAGTGATCGAGAAAGCGGTAGTTGAAGATCATGGCCGTCTCTGTGCCGAGCGTCTGCGCCCGCGCCATCAGCGCTTTGGCGTCGGCATAATCCTGCTCGTCGACGGCAGCCTGCCCAGCGCGGGCAACCAGCGGCTTTTCCCAGAAGAGCCGCTTTGGCTTGCGCTCCAGCAGCGCGTTGGTGACCGCATGACGCTGTGTCTCGTGGGTGAGCACGAAGATCGAATCCGGCGACCATGCCGCCAGCGCGTCCAGCGTGTCGAAGACCTCACCGCCAAACTCTTCGGCCAGGGCATGGGCTTTGGCGGTCGTCCGGGTGAAATAGCCCAGCGCCACATCGTCGCGCCCGGCCAGATAGGGCACGTAGTTGGCGGCGGCGACCTTACCCGTCCCAACGATGGCGATTTTGAGTGACATGAATGGCTCCTCGTTCTATCCCTGATTCCAGTCAATCATCGTAAACAACTGCTTGCGCCGCCCGTGCAGCAGGTCCTGATAGACCGCCTGGATGTCCTGGGGGACGACCATTTCGATGAAGCTGTCGACGTAAAGGCGGCCCGCTGCCAGCCATTGAGCCGCGGTGGCGTAGGTGCGGTCGAGCGAGTGCGCGGCAAAGTGATCCGGTCGGTGAGGGAGTTCCCACTCCCAGCCGCTGCGCAACGTGAGATAGTTGAAGAAGACCAGACGCAGTAGCTCCTGCACGTTCACGTCGGTGTGGCGCTGCCAGGGGGCGCCCACCAGCACGATTTCGCCCGTCGGGCGCACGATGCGACAGGCGTCGAGGGCAGCGCGCTCGTGGCCGGAGCACTCCACGACCAGGTCGACCGTTTTGCGCCAGGCCGGATCGTCGACGGGCACAGCCGGAAAAATTTGCTCCAGGCCGGCCTGCTGCAGACAGTCACGCCGATAGCTGTCCGGCTCCACGACGCTGACGTCGTAGCCGGCGAGCTGAAAGATTTGGGCGCCCAGGTGACCCACGGGCCCTGCTCCGGTGACCATGACGCGGTCGCCGGGGCGGGCACGGGTCGTCACCAGCGTTGTCATCGTGACGGCCATGAGTCGCACGATCGGCGCAATGTCTGGGCTGAGGCCAGGCGGCAGCGCCAGCGTGTTGGCAGCCTTGACCTGCTGCCAGCTGCGATGGGTACCATGACCCAGGCGGAGCTCGCCCAAGCGCACATTGTTCACCTCGGCGCCAACCTGTTCAACCACAAAGACCGTGGCATAGCCGGGAAAGGTGGGGAACGCCGGCGCAAGATACATCTGGTTCAACTCGGTGCCCGGACTGATCAGCGAATAGAGCGCCCGCCCGCCGATTTCGTCTGCAGCGACTTCAGCCGGTATGTCGAAAGGCAGCAGTTCAGCCGTTTCGCGGGCCGTGAAGGTGACAGCGACTGCTTGGCTCACGAGAAAAACTCCTGTGCATTGAAGATATCGATGGCGAGTGAATTCATCAGCCGCTCTCTGTAGCCGTATTGAGGCCCAGACTGGCCAAAAGTTGGTGAAGCGTGCGACCCAAGATCCAGGCTTGGTCTTCTGCGGAAACAAAATGGCAGTGGCTGCGGAAGATCTCAAGCGCCTGGCGATAGGTCATGAACTGGCTGACCACGGGGTAGTCGGAGCCCCAGCACATGCGCTGCGCACCAAATGCATTGTAGAGTGCCTGGACAGTTGGCTGGAGGTCCGCAAGGGGGAAATCCCACTTGTCTTTCGCTGTGCCGTAATAGAAACCGGAAAGCTTCAGATAGACGTTGGGGCAGCGCGCCGTGGCCGATATTTGCTGTAGATCTTCGGAGCTGCCAACCTGCGGATGGCCGAGGTGGTGAATCAGAATCGGCACGTTTGGAAAGCGCTCGGCTACAGCACGGATTGCCGGCTGTTGGTACGGCCGGCAGTGAATGCTGGCCAGCAACTTACGCTCAGCCGCCAACGTGAAGAGCGCCAGCCCCTCGGGCGCAGTCAGCCAGGCGCCGTCATCTTCGTCATGCAGGTAATGGGTGAAGCCAACGGGAGACCAGCGCTCCAGCATGGCCTGCAGGCGGGCTGCCGCGCCAGGCGTGTGATAGCGCGCCGACCAGCGACTGTCCAGGTCAACCAACTGCAGCAGACGCTGTGGATCGCGTGCGCAGCAGTCGGCTACGTAGGCGTTGTTGGCCGGATTTTTTTCGATCTGTGCGCAGACAATCAACGCCTGATCGACGCCGTGCCGATCCATCTCAAAACGAAGCTGCTCGACACGGCCGCGCGTGTCGGTGTCAGGCACTGGCGGTTCATATGGCCATGTGGCCCAGGCATGGCAATGGCTATCGATTATCAAGTCGCGCATGCGAAACCCTCAATCGTACAAGATCACGAGTCAGCCGAGGCCGAAACGTATCGTTGACTGTGCTTTCCGTCTAGAAGGGCTCCAGCCATGCTTCCAGGATCTCCATGCCAAAGCCAGGCGCATCATTGGGCACGAGATAGCCGTCCTTGGCGACTGCCTGGCCTGGAATGCGCGGCACGTCTTCCAGCGCCACGCCGGGACGCGAGCCGATGAAGTACTCCAGCCAGGGCACGCCGGCCATGGCATAGGTGAAGTGCTGGCCAAATGGGTTGCGTGCGCCGCCGTGGAGCATGACGCTAATGCCCGCGGCTTCGGCCATGCCCACAATCTTCTGACAGGTCGTCACGCCGCCGCACCAGTTGATATCGGGCTGGAGGATGTCCGCCACACGGTGGGTGATGGCCGACTGGAAGGGAACGTAGGAATACCAGTGCTCGCCGGTAGCCAGCGTCTGCCAGGGCAAGCGCTGTCGCAGCTCGACATGGGCATCCATATCTTCGGGAATGAGGCACTCTTCCATCCATTTGAGCCTGTATGGACGCAGCGTTTCGGCCAGACGGACCGTGTATTCCACGTCAAAGGCCATCCAGCAGTCGAGCATCAACTCGCACTGGTCGCCAATCTGTTCGCGGGTTTGGGCGACAAATTCTTCGTTCTTGCGCAGCCCTTCCAGACCATCAGCGGGGCCGTACGGACAGGCCAGCTTAAAGGCCGTGAAGCCCAACTCCAGGTACCAGTCGACGTCGTTGCCGGTCACGTAACAATACATTTGGTCACGCGCGGGTCCACCCAACAGACGATAGACTGGCTGGTCCAGCAGCTTGCCCTTGAGATCCCACAGCGCCAAGTCGACGGCGCTGATGGCGTAGGAAGCCAACCCCACCGTGCCATAGGGTTTGGTCATGCGGAACATCATGTCTGCGATGCGGTCTGTCGCCAGGCAATCCTGGCCAACAAGTTGGGGCGCCAGGTGTTCATTGATGACCGCAGCAACGGGCGCGCCGTGGTCGGTCAGCCCGAGGCCCCACGTCCCATCTTCGGCGGTGACTTTGCACCAGACGGCGCCCCAATCCTTGGGCAGCCACATGGCGCGGCGGCGCTTGACGTGCGGGTAGCGCGACATGGGATTGGCGACTTCGGCATGTTCGGCCCAGGAGGGGCGGCTTCCTTCCGGCGGTGACGTGGCGGGAAGGTTTACGCGCACGGCTTCGACACTCACGATCTTCATGGGTTATGCTTTCTTTGGTGAGGGAACCAGCAAGACTTTGGAGACATCGCCGGGCGCATCGATGAGCCGATCGAACCACGTGCCGCCTTCGGCAAGAGACGCCTCGACGATCCAGGGGGCAAGGTCTATCTTGCCCGCGTCCAGCAGTTCAATCGCCTGGGCAAAGTTGGCCGGCGAATAGGCAAAGGCGCCACGCACCACAATCTCGCGCCGAATGATGTCCGCTGCGGGCATGGAGCTGCTCTCTTCGTGCAGGCCACTGAGAATGACCGTGCCCGTCGTTTTCACGGCTGCAACGCACTGGGTGCGGGTCACGCCCATGCCAACGGCGTCGACCGCGACCGCCGCGCCGATGCCGCCGGTGGCGCTGCGCACAAAGTCGACCACGTCTGTGACGGCGGGATCGAGCATGATCGCCCCCAACTCGCCGCTCATGGCCAGGCGCGCTGGATCGAGGTCGGCGATGAAGATTCGCTCTGCGCCCTTTAGCCGGAGCGCCTGAAGGGCTAGCAGGCCGATGGGCCCCGCGCCGATGATCAGGCAATCCTCTCCCGCAACGTCACCAGCCAGTTCGCCGATGCGCACGCCACACGCCGCGGGCTCAACCAGGGCGCCCGTACGCAACGCCATGCCCGCCGGCAGGACCACAACCGATCGGGCCGGCACCGCCACATACTCCGCGTACGCGCCGGGACGATGCGCACCCAGCAGTTGCCGGCTGGCGCAGAGCTGATCGAGACCACGCCGCTGCATCTCCGACTCGCCGCTGACCGACAGCGGGTTAGCCGTCACGCTGGCGCCCGGCTGGAGTGCCGGATAGTGCTCGGCCACGCCGTCGCCCAGCGCGCTGATCGTGCCGGAGAACTCATGCCCCATCACCAGCGGCGGCACGCGCAGTGCGTTGTGACCAAGGTAGCCGCTCAATTCAGAGCCGCAGATGCCCGCGTAGGCCACTTTGATGACAACCTCACCCGGCGGCGGATCGGGAATCGGTTGCTCGCGCATCGTCATCACACGCGGTGCTTCCCACACTAATGCCTTCATTGTCGATCTCCTTCGCGCTTGCGCTCAATGGCATGCTAGTTGTTGTGTTCTTGCACCTGTTCAGTAGCGGATAACTGCACCAATTCCTGCTCGACGTGACGCAGGTGCGCTTGCATGGCCAGCTTCGCCGCGTCGGGGTCGTGGGCTTCAAGGCTCTTGAGGATCGCTTCATGGTCACGGGTGCTGCGAAGCGTGACGCCGGGCAGACGGGCCGTACGCTGCCGGCTGGCGGCGCCAAGCTGGCGGATCGCCTGCATGAAGCTCGAGAGCAGGGAATTGCCGGCTGCCTTGGTAATCAATTCATGCAGTTCCAGATCGAGTTGGATAAAGGCCTCCGGGTCATCAACGGCAGCTTTGGAGCGACCAATGCAGGTACGGATCGCCGCCAATTCTTCGTCCGTAATGCGCTCAGCGGCAAGGCCGACGATCCCGACTTCAAGTACCTCGCGTGCGTCAAATAGCTCCAGAAATGTGGCATCGTTGAGCGAAAAGACAAAGTCGAAGTGCTCGACCAGGAGACCGGGCTCCAGCGTTGAGACATAGGTTCCATCGCCCTGGCGGATTTCAACGATGTTCATCAAGGCCAGGGCCCGCAGTGCCTCGCGCAATGAGGGACGACTGACCTTCATCATTGTCGCCAACTCTCGCTCGGATGGGAGCCTGTCGCCCGGCTGCAGGTCGCCGGCGCGGATCATATCCAAGATATTGGCAGTGATGCGTTCTGAGAGCACGTCTTTGTTGAGCGACTTAAATTCGGGTGGCATGTTGCTGGAATTCTATCGTGCAGGGCATCTTTCAGGAATTCAGAATATGGGAAAGATGGGCCGCGGATCGACGCAGATCCGGCGGACATCTGCGGATCAATCCCAAGAGCCTCCATTGAGCGGCCGGTGTCCGGTTCTTTCCGCGGTCCATCGTCGTTGCATTGAAACTCTCTGGTCTGTTTTGCACGCGATTGACCGATCAGCCCGTCAATGGTTAAATGGTTTGGTGGTCAGACCTTTGTGTAACCCAACCGTACATCAGTGGGGTTTGCTTTGTCAACAGCCGTAAATTGGATCATGTACCGGAAAAAAGGCGTCGAATGAACACGAAAACAGGCACGATAGAGCGCATTGCCGCCGACAGGGAGACCATCACGATCCAGGGACGTTGTCCCCGCATTGAAGACGGAGGTACCCTGGCAGTTCACATCCTTGAGCCGTTTGCACCCATGCCTGCTGAAGTGGCAGGCGCGCCCGATTTCAGTACAACAAGTGGTGAACAGGAGGACAATCGCTTTTCGCTACTTATTGACCGGTTTCACAATGGCAGCGACCTGCTCTTTGCCAAGTTTGCGGTGGGCAGCCGGCCCACGCGCGAAAGCCCGAGCCAGCTGTTTTCCGGCCCGTGTTTCGTCAACGAACTACTGGATATCTCACGCTACGCCTATCCCTACCCAACCGCTGCCACCATCAAGGGCCTGCAGGTGCGGGATGTGGACGATGCCTTGGCATTGGGCGTTGGCCACGCCGCGTTGAATCTGAACCTGCCCAACATCGCCCGGCTCCATGCCTCGCCGACAACCATTACCTACATGATGGACGGCCAGCCGTTCTATTTTGATGAATCCTACCTGCAGCGCTTTGACCGCGAGCTAAAATCGCTGTCGGACCACGGCATCGTGGTCAACCTCATTCTGCTCAACAGTATGAAGTGGGATGGCGAAACAATTCATCCCGACATGCACGAGGTGTTGCTCCATCCAGACTATGACCGGGAAGGGTTCATCAGCGCCTTCAATGTGGTGACGCCGCAAGGACTTGCCCACTACCGGGCTTTTGTCGAGTTCATTGCCGAGCGCTACACGCGACCCGATCAGAAATATGGTCGGGCCTGCGGCTATATCATCGGCAATGAGGTGGACGCACAATGGGTCTGGTGCAACGCCGGCGAGAAAGCGCTTGCGAACTATCTACGCGAGCACGGGAACGCCATGCGCATCGCCTTTCTTGCGGCCCGCAAGCAGTATGCCGAGGCGCGAGTCTATCTCTCGCTGACTCATCACTGGACCAGCCGCTGGGAGGTCGACGGTGTGGGCAACCCGCTGCGTTCCTATGCCGGCCGCGAGTTGATCGAGGAACTCAACACGCTCTACAAGGCTGAAGGCGATTACGACTGGTCACTCGCCTACCACCCCTATCCGGAAGATCTCTTCCACCCGGATTTCTGGCACGATGAGGCGGCCCAGGACTCATTCGACACGCCAAAGATAACCTTCCGCAACTTGCAGCTTCTGCCGCGCTATTTTGCCCAGCCCCACTTGCTTTACGCGGGACGGCAGCGCCACATCATCCTGTCTGAGCAGGGCTTTCATTCGGATGAGACGCCCGAGGGTGAACAACTCCAGGCTGCGGCCTATGCCTTTGCCTACTGGAAGGTGGAACAAGAGCCGGGCATCGAATCCTTTATCCTCCATGCCCACATCGACAATCGGGATGAATTTGATTTGAACTTGGGCATCCGCCGGCGTGACAAGAGCTCGGACTTGCCCAGCGCACCGGGCAGCGCCAAGCCCGTCTACGCAATCTTTCGCGATATCAATGGCCCGCGCCACGACGAGATCATGGCTGAAGCGAAATTGATTGTTGGGGAAGAGAACTGGCGGTAAGCTGAAGTCTGCGGATATCACATCACCGGTAGGTGATGCGCACCACAACATCTTGCGGATAATTGCCAAAGCTACTGCCAAAAAGGTTGATGCCACCTACGTGTTCCGCGTCGACTCGGACGCCGATGCGTACTGTCAGCAATTTATTTTCGGTAATCTTCAGATCAGGTAGGCGCACCGTCGATACCTTCACCCCATCGACCAGGCTCGCCTCTTGATTGACCTGCCAGACCTTGAGTAGACCGTACTGCGTATTGCGCGTCTCCCACCAGGCGGGTGTAAGGATGCCGCGCCCGCCGCCGAAATCAGCAGGACTCGTCCAGGTCCCGATATCGACGCCGTTGACCCAGACGGTGATGTCCGAGGGCCAGTCGTCGTGGTGCAGTGGCGCTTCGGAACAGATTTCAGCGCTAACCTGGAGCGATGTCGGCATCGCTTTGGGCGGCAGGCGGTTGGGCAGCCGGTACTCCACATAGCCGTGATGAAACCAGATCAACTGCGCGTCAATTCGGTTCGGTTCATAGAACGAAGATGGGTCGTCCAGCAAGCCGATGAGGCCATTCCGCCCAGCGAGTCCGCAAGTAGGCGTCACCTCGCACGCTACGTAGCTTCCTACCGGCAGGGACAGCTCGATCGCGCGCGCGTCGTGGCGTGCACCTTCAACGGGAAGCGTGATGGTGATGATCTCGTAGGCGCGGGCGCAGACCTTTTGCAGACCGCGCTTGGCCGGCTGCAGCTCCGTGATGAGCAGTCCTGCGTCCTCTAGAATGCTGACGTGTAGATTCGCCGTCGAAACGGGGATGTGTAGGGCCTCGGCGATTTCGCTGACGTTGGACAGGTGCTTTCCCAGCAGTTCTAGAATGCGAAGTCGAGGTTCCGATGCCAGTGCCTTCAACACTTGCTGGCCGCGGGGTGAATTTGTCTCTACGTGCAGAACAGGGCCAATCTCTTGTTGTGCCATGACTTCACTCTCTCAATAGGCTTCTCATCCATAGCGCAGGATACGGCGCATCTGCCTCGAGATGCGTAGTAGTCCGTGAGGTTTCATCCTCCATTTTATATCATGAAAACCTGAAACAAAAATCGCTATCCCTGCATAAATTAGCTGATTGACAACTGTCGCTCGCTGGAATAAGGTCTAAAGTGAACTGTAACAGCTTTACTTGAAACAGTCATTTCTGGCTCCCCATCATCTGCCTTGATTGACTCGAATTCGAATCGGCACTGCTATAGCGCGACTTGAACCTTGTGTGAACAGTGCTTTCTGCTCGGTGACCACTGCACTGATGTGAAGCGTTGGCGTCCGTCAACCGCGCCGGAAAATCGTCCTTACCAGGCCTAGGAGAGATCTATGGCAAGCCAAAACGCTCCAGCTGCCCCGTCGGGCATGTCCAAAATGCGTCGCCGCGACACATTGGATGCCTATCTCTTTCTGGCGCCCTTTCTTATCGTCTACGTCCTCTTTGTCGTCTTCCCCGTCTTTCAAGCCGTCTACATGAGTTTGTTCGACTGGGATCTACTGGCGCTGGACTTCCGCACCTTCATCGGACTGGGCAACTATCAGGAGATGTTCAACGATAGTATCTTCTGGAGTTCGTTTTGGAATACGGTGCAGTTTGTCGTCCTCTCCACGCCCTCCATTGTCGGCGTTGCGCTGCTCTTGGCAATATTGCTCAACGGCGCCGGTAGAGGCATGGGCTTCTTTCGCACAATCTTTTTTTCGCCTTACGTCTTTTCGGTGGCCGTCGTCACCCTGATCTGGGCTTTTCTGCTCAATCCTCAAACTGGATTGATCGCTGCATTTCTGGGGCGTTTCGGTATTGAACCGATTTCCTGGTTGACCAATCCGAATCTCGCCATGCCCGCCATCGTGATGACAACGCTCTGGTGGACCATGGGCTTCAACATGGTGCTCTTTCTGGCCGGCCTGCAGGACATCGACCAGTCGCTCTATGAGGCGGCAGAACTGGACGGCGCCGGCAATTGGGCCCAATTTCGTCATATCACCATTCCAGGCCTACGACGCACATTGTTGCTGGTGATCGTGCTGCAGATCATCGCTTCATTCCAGATCTTCGGTCAGGTTTACATCATGACGCGCGGCGGCCCGGCCGGGACCACCAGAGTGCTGATTCAATATATCTACGAAAGCGGTTTCCGCGATTTCCGGCTCGGTTACGGCTCGGCCATGTCGCTTTTCCTCTTTGTGGTCATGTTCGTCATCTCCTACTTCCAGTTTCGCATTGCGCCGGAGGAGGACTAGTCATGCAGGGTACCCAATCTTCTTCAGGCCGAACGATACGAATCTCCCACCTGCTCTTCATGCTCGGTCTGGCCATCTTTGCCTTTTTCTGGATTGCACCGGTGATCTGGATGTTTTCGTTGGCAATGACGCCAAATGAGATCCTCCAGTCGACAACTACGAGCTTGCTGCCGATTCAGCCAACGCTGGAAAATTTCATCCAGGTCTTCCGGGTTGGGCTAACACCACGCTGGTTCTGGAACAGTACGGTCGTCACCGTCATTACCACCATCGTGACCATTATTCTGACATCAATGGCCGGCTATGCCTTTGCACGCATTCCTTTCGCGGGACGCAACCTCCTCTTCGCCTTTGTTCTTGCCGGTCTGATGGTGCCAAAAGAGGCGATGTTTATTCCGCTTTTTCTGATGTTTGCGGAAGTGGACATGCACAATACCTATGCCGCGCTGATCCTGCCCCGGGTGGCTGCCCCGCTGGGCGTCTTCTTGATGGCTCAGTTCTTTCGTGCGATTCCAAGCGAAGTTGAGGAGGCTGCACAGCTCGACGGCGCCGGACGGTGGACGGTGTTTTGGCGGATTATGCTGCCCATGTCCCTGCCCGCCATGACCGCGCTGGGTATCTTTACCTTCGTCCTAACCTGGAATGATTACCTGTGGCCACTGGTGTCGGCAACCAGGCAGGAAATGTTTACGATCACGACCGGGTTGGCGTCGCTTCAAGGCAATTTCGCCCAGTCGACCGAGCTTGGCTCACTCATGGCCCGGGGCGTCATTGCCAGCGCGCCGCTGTTGATCCTGTATATCATTTTTCAGCGCTATTTGATCCGTGGCATTTCGCTCGGCAGTGGGGGAAAGTAGTCTCGGCAACCCGCATCAGTGTTATCAATCCCCCGAGCCCGTCAAGAGAAAGCCGTTTTTGGCGGGTTCTGACTTCGATATCCGTGCTAGATTGTCGCCCGCTATATCGTAGTCGCGCTTTTCATACGGATATACGCCGATTCGGTCCATTTGCTTCAATCAACTATGCAAGGAGAGTACCAATGTCTACGAAGAGAGGAACGTTCTGGCTCGTCATGGGGCTATTGTTCACGCTGATGCTGGCAGGCTGTAGCGCGCCGGCCGCACCGGCGGCCACGGACAGCGCCGCGGACGCCGGCGCCGAGGAGGGCGTCACGATTAGTTTGGCGCGCTTCTTTGGCGATTGTGACGACACGACGGCCGGCGTCACCGACGTCAGCCAGGCCACGACAGAATGTGAGGTCATCCAGATCCTGACCAACAAGTTCAACGCCGAAAATGAAAAGGGCATTGTGGTCGAGCGCTTGGGCGGCGCCGAGTGGGGTACGTACTACGATGCGCTCAATACGACCTTTGCGGGTGGCGATCCGCCCGACGTGGCCGTGATGCACGGTTCGAACATGCCCGACTATACGGTCCGCAACCTGCTGCTGCCGGTAGGCGACAGGTATGAAGAGTTCGGCATCGACTCGTCAGACTGGACGGAGCCGGCCCAGGGTGCAATCACCTACGAAGATCAGTTTTTCGGCGTGCCGTTCGACCTCCACGCCAATCTGTGGCACGTCAATGTCGATCTCTTCCGGGAAGCGGGGCTGGTCGATGACGAAGGCAACCCCATTCTGCCCACGAGTCGGGCAGAATTTGAGGAACAGGCTGCGCTCATGAAGGAGGTGACGGGTGCTGACTACATGACGACCGACGCGTCACAATTTCCGATCGGCGTGCGCTTGATGTTTACGCTCGTCTGGCAGCAGGGCAGCGACCTCGTGGCGGCGGATGGCTCTACTGCATCGGTCGATACGCCTGAAGGTGCAGAGGCGCTTGATTTTATGGTGAATATGTTCAATCAGGCATACGCCAATCCCGAATATGATTATGCCGGTTCTGAACAAGCCTTCCTGAATGGCGAAGCGGCCGTGCTCCACAACGGCACGTGGGCCGTGGACATGTACAATCGGCAGGCTGAGTTCGAGTATCGGGCCATGGATTTTCCAACCCTCTATGACGTGCCGGCAACATGGGCCAATTCTCACATGTGGGTGGTGCCCCGTCAGCCCGACGAGGCCGATGCAGAGTATGATGCAGCCATGGAGTTTCTGGCCTTCCTCAACGAACATAGCCTCGACTGGTCGGCCGGCACAGGGCATCTCTCAACACGCAAATCCGTGTTGAGCGGCGATGAACTGGCTGCAGTGCCCCAGCGTGAGAACTATGCCGCCACTGCCGACATCGCCAAGCTTGTCCCAGCGATCGTGAACTGGCAGGCTGTCGAGGATATCCTGAAAGAAGAGCTGGAAGCGACCTGGCTCACCGGCAAAGCTCCGGAGGACGCCTTGTCTTCTGCTCAGTCACGCATCGATGAGCAACTGTCCCGCTAGTTGACGCAACAAATCCCGGCATCGTCTGTGCGCCGGTCTCGACCGGCGCACAGACGATGCCGCCCCTAGTCTGAGTCTCCCGCACACCATCTGAGTCCGACTGGAGCAATCTCCAATGAGCGCGCGCCAACGCATCGCCCTTGATGGACCGTGGCACTTCTACTTTGATGAGACCGGCAAGGCGACATCCGGTCAACTGCCGCCGCAGGCCGACTGGCGTCGCATCAATGTACCCATGCCCTGGCAGGCTCAGTTTGAAGAATTGCGCAATCGGGGAGGCGTCGGCTGGTACCGGAGGACGCTGACCGCGCCGGCAGTCCCTGACGACTGCGTTGCCATCCTGCATTTTGGTGCAGTGGATTATCATGCAACCGTGTGGGTCAATGGCTCGTTTGTGTGCGAGCATGAGGGAGGCTACCTTCCCTTCGAAGCCGATATCACGGCCTACCTTGCGCAAGGCGAAAACGAGATACTGGTACGCGTCATCGATCCGGACGGAGATCGGGACTCGTGGTCTTCCTATGCTTTCAGCCAGATTCCGCACGGCAAGCAAAGCTGGTATGGCCAGACGAGCGGCATCTGGCAGAGCGTCTGGTTGGAGGTCCGCCATCGCAGTCATCTTTGCAGCATCAAGCTTACGCCGGACCTGGACCGGAATCAACTTGCTGTCGAGGCGCGGCTGGCCGATAGCGGGATGGATGGTCCCTTTACCGCCGACGTGTCTCTCTTCGGACCGGACGACGCTCTGGTCGAGCAGACGCAGGTTGATGTTGCGGCGCAGGCGGGCTTGGCGATCACGCTTGTGCTTGAAGAAGCGGCAACTCCATGGAGTCCGGACGACCCCGCACTGTATCGGGTGCGCGTCGAACTGCGCCGAGGTAGCGAAACGCTAGATGAGATTGAAGGTTTCTGTGGCTTCCGAACGGTCGAAGTACGAGATGGTCGCATCTACCTCAACGGGCGTCCGCTCTATCTACGTGGGGCTCTGGACCAGGCCTACTATCCCGAAACTATCTACACGCCTCCGAGTTTGGCCCTGCTGGAACGGCAATTGCGTCAGGCCAAGGAGCTTGGCTTCAACTGTCTCCGCTGTCACATCAAGATCGAAGATCCTCGCTACTACGCTTTGGCTGACCGCATGGGTATGCTGATCTGGGCAGAATTGCCTAACTGGATGCACTGGTCGCCTGCTGCCGCGGCGCGTGCTGAAAAGACATTTGAGGCCATGGTGGCACGGGACTGGAACCACCCTTCAATCATCGCCTGGACGCTCATCAATGAAGATTGGGGGACCGATCTGGTCTATGATGACACGCATCGCCAGTGGCTCGTTCAGTTCTTCCAGCGGGCCAAATCCTTGGACCCGTCGCGCCTCATCGTCGATAATTCCCCTTGCCACCCTAACGCCCATGTCATTAGTGATATCGACGATTACCACCACTACCGCGTAATTCCTGACAACGCCGCGGCGTGGAGCCAGTGGGTGAGCAATTTTGCCACGCGGCCTGGCTGGACCTGGACACCAGCATATTCACACCTGCGCCAGGCCGATGCGCCCCTCGTTGTCAGCGAGTTTGGCAATTGGGGCTTGCCCGATCCGCGCCGACTTACCGAAGATGGGCATTCGCCTTGGTGGTTTGACGCCGGCTTTGACTGGGGCGAGGGCATTGTGACGCCGCAAGGGCTGGAGCAGCGCTTTGCCGGCTGGCGTCTTGACCGTGTCTTTGGCACGTTCGACGCCTTCTTGTATGCCAGCCAAGAGCACATGGCACGTAGCCTCGCCTACGAGATTGGCGCGATTCGGCGTCACCCCGCAATTGGCGGCTATGTTGTTACGGAACTCACCGACGTTCACTGGGAAGCCAACGGCATCATGGACTTTCAGCGCAACGTCAAGGCCGGCGTGACGGACTGGATCGCGCCCGTCAACCGCGATTGCGCAATTCTGATTGATCCGGAGAAGTGGTCTGCCCATCCTGGCGAGACCGTACACGTCGAACTGCTTGCCGTTGATGGTACCGGTCCGGCGGCCAACGGACGGTTGCGCTGGCGAACCGAATGGGCCATGGGGGAGGTGGCGGCGCCCGGCGGCCTGGCGGAGATACGGCTGCCGGATGGCGACGATAGTTGTGAGATTACCCTCTGGGTTGAATGGGAAGAAGGGGAGCGACTGCTGGCATCCAATCAGATTGAGCTGGCTTGCGTGGTGGTGCAACCGTGGGATGGCCACATACGGGTCGATGTCGGGTCGGACCTGGCGGACGCGTTGCGGGCAGTCGGATATAGTATAACCTCGGACATGCCTGGGTCTCGCACGCTTGTTACCGACCATTTGTCGGACTCGGTTCTGGATCAGATTCGCCAGGGCGCGCATGGCATTTGGCTGGTTGACACGCGTTCAGAGGCGGTGCAGCCGGCTCACCTGGCATTCTTGGGTGACCAGACCAGAATTTTGCCTCGTGAAGGTACCTGGTGGGAGGGAGATTGGGCCTCTTCGTTCAGCTGGATCAACAAATCAGGGCCCTTTGCCGATCTGCCCGGCGGTCCCATGCTGAACATGACCTTTGCTGAGATCATGCCCCGCAGCGTCCTGACGCTTGAGTCACACCGGCTGCTCAAGCAGAATGTGTGGGCCGGCCTGGCTGTCGGGTGGCTGCAGAAAATTGCCGGGCTGATTGCCTATACGGACTATGGTCAGGGATCGATTGTGATCTGTACAATGCACCTTACGCCCGACCATCTTCTGGCGAGCGCGACCGCCCGTGCATTACTCCGAGGCCTTATCGAACTCGCTGCAACTGGCGGTCGCTAGCCGCAAGGCGGCGTAAGTAAGCCGGTGGTTGGGCAGGGTAAGCTACCCGCGAAAGCTTCAATTACGGGACAAATCCAGAGGTTGGCGATCTCGTCCGGCGGGTAGCCGGACCTGCCAATCCATAGACACAGTTGCGCCATCGTGTACCAGCCCGCTTGAGCGGGCGTTGCTCTGTAGCCCCGTGGCTTTAGCCCGGGGCGGGGGGCGGGCATCCCGAACAGTCAGGTCACCGGACGCCGCCCCGGGCTAAAGCCACGAGGCTATGGAACAGCACCCCGTAAACGGGGTTTGAGTACAATGAACTATCGGCTAACTGTAGCCGCCCTGTACTAGCTTCAAGGCGGCAGCAGCTGCCAGGCCTGCACGGCACGGTTCAAAGCGCAACAAGGGTCTCGGAAATACGCAATTGTTCGAGCGCGATCTACAGAACAAAGTATGCTCCGAACCACAAGACCGCGCTCAACACGATCACGCCCATGAAGAGTGGTTTGTTCGTCTTGTGATTGAAGAGGGCCATCCCCGCTGCTGCGCCTAAAAAGCCACCGGCCAAGGCCATGCCTTGCAGCACAACCTCAGGCACGCGCCATCCGTTGCGTTTGGCCTGGGCCTTGTCGAAGCCATAGAAGAGAAAGGTGACAATGCCGGCCAAGAGCAGCCAGAACCAGAAGACCTGCTCCGGCCGCCACCAAAGCCAGAGCGCAAGCCCAATGATCGCTGTGATAATCAGGGCGGCAATGGCAAAAAACCGTCGGGGCGAACTTTTCATCACGAGCAATCCATCCTATCCTTGTACCATAATTTGTTTGTGTTTTGGTTGTTCGCGATACCCCAAGGAGGGAACTTGTGAGTATCAAACCCGGCTGGCCAGGGCGCGTCTATGAAGACTTCGAAGCGGGCGACGTCTATCCCCATCGCCTGGGCCGCACGGTGACACAGACTGACAACATCTGGTTCACGCTGCTGACGGTCAATCCAAACCCCATCCATTTCGATGCGCACTATGCGGCCCAGACTGAGTTTGGCCGGCCGCTGGTCGATTCGACTTTTACGCTCGCGCTTGTCACCGGCTTATCTGTTGCCGACATTTCGCAGAACGCGGTGAATCTCGGCTGGGATGAGGTACGCCTGCCCGCGCCCGTCTTCGAGGGCGATACGATTTATGCGCAGAGTGAAGTGCTCGACAAGCGGGCCTCCAAATCTCGTCCGCGCCAAGGCATCGTCCGCTTCAAAACCATTGGCTTCAACCAGGAAGGCGTCGTCGTCATCGAATTTGTTCGCACTATCCTCGTCTACAAGCGTGGCTTTGTGCCGGCCCCGCCACGACCTCAACTGAAATAGGCGGGGCGTGGTCTTTGGTTGACTTACGGATCGGTAAAAAGTCTCCTCGGCGCAGATTTTGCGCTATAATCCAAAAGATCGCAAGCCAAAACGCAAGCCAATGGATAAGTGTATGCATGAGTGTTTCAATCGCTGTGGTGCCCGTTGCCGGGCTGGGCACGCGGCTCTTGCCTGCCACGAAATCTCAACCCAAAGAGATGCTGCCGGTGGGACGAAAGCCAGTCGTCCAGTATGTCGTCGAAGAGTTGACCCGCGTTGGTCTTGATCGCATTCTTTTCGTCACCGGGCCGGGGAAAACCTCCATCGAGAACCATTTTGATCTCAACGCCGAACTGATCCATACCTTGCGCGAGACAGGTAAGGAAGAATTGCTGGCCGAGCTGATGTTTGAACGTGCGCCGGCGCGTTATTTTTTCACGCGCCAGCGTCGTCTCCTCGGTCTCGGTCACGCCGTCGGCTGCGCCGAGGCCTTTGTGGGCGACAAGCCCTTTGTCGTTGCACTGGGTGACTCGATCATCGGCCTGCACGCACAGAGCAACGTGGTCGAACGCATGACCTCAGCCTATGAAGAGCACGGGGCCGCCGCGGTCATTGCCTTCGAAGAGGTGCCCATGAGCGAGGTGCATCGCTATGGCGTTGCACAGCCGAAGCAGGACGCCGAGATCTTTGAGGTGGCAGACCTGATTGAGAAGCCGAGCCAGGAGGAGGCGCCCAGCAATCTGGCGATTGCCGCCCGCTACGCCCTCTCGCCCGCCATCTTCGACGCACTGCGCCGTACCCGGCCGGGCAAGGGGGGCGAAATCCAGCTCACCGACGCCATCCGCCACCTGCTGCACGACGGCGGGCGGGTCATGGGCGTGCGCCTGACGCCGGCGGAGCAACGGTATGACATCGGCAACTTCACCTCCTACTTTCGCGCCTTTGCCGAATTCGCGCTCGCTGACGAGACGTACGGTCCCGATTTTCGTCGCCACCTGGAGGAGCTGCTCAATGCAGATCATTCGTAAGCAGGCCTTTGCCCGGGCCGGCCTGCTCGGCAATCCGTCCGACGGCTACAACGGCAAGACCATCTCCGTCATTGTGGCCAATTTTGGGGCCGAGGTCGTGCTCTACGAGTGGGATTCGGTCGACATCGTCCTGGCCGAGGCCGATCGCGCGCGCTTTCGCTCGGTGCGCGATCTGGCTGATGACGTGCGCAGCCACGGCTACTACGGCGGCATCCGGCTGATCAAGGCCACGATCAAGTCGTTTGTCGATTACTGCGACGCCCAGGGCATTACGCTGCATGATCAGAATTTCTCCGTGCGTTATGCAGCCAATGTGCCGCGCCAGGTCGGGCTGGCCGGCTCCAGTTCAATCATCGTGGCCACCCTGCGCTGTCTTATGGAATTCTATGACGTCGAGATACCGCTGCGCGTCCAGCCGTCGCTCGTGCTTTCGGTGGAGACCGACGAGTTGGGCATTGCTGCGGGCTTGCAAGACCGGGTGATCCAGTGCTACGAGGGCGCGGTCTACATGGACTTTGATCGCGAGCAGGAGGAGATCGTCGATGGACTGCGCTGCTATGCGTATGAAGCGCTTCCTGTGGAACAACTGCCGCCCCTCTATGTGGCCTATCACACCGCGCTGGGTGAGCCGACCGAAGTGTTTCACAACGACATCCGCGGTCGCTACAAGCGGGGCGAACCGGCTGTGATTGAGGCCATGGCACATTTTGCCGACCTGGCGGCGGCGGGCCGTGATGCGCTGTTGGCCCAGGATTGGCCGCGTCTTGGCGCGCTGATTGACGAGAACTTTGACACCCGCCGCGCGCTCTATCAACTGCCCGCATGGCAGGCGGAAATGGTTGAAACCGCACGCTCTTGCGGGGCCAGCGCCAAGTTTGCCGGCTCCGGCGGCGCGATCGTGGGTACGTATGCCGATGACGCCATGTTCGACGCGCTGAGTGAGCGCCTGGCTGCCCTTCAGGTGCGCACGATCAAGCCCTGTATCGTTAACACCCAATAGCGATGCCGCGTACCATTGCATCGCCTGCCCAATCTGCGCCATTTCCCCGATCAGTCTAGTTGATCGATTGTCTCGTGCGTTCACTGGCTCAAAGATGGACTCTGGTGTACATTATTCGTCAAGCTCCCTGATCCAACAGATCGCATCATATCCGCCAATCTCGCATGAATTCGGGAAGGAAAATCATGTCGGCAGCAGCAACGGCCCAGGCGCTTCACGACGCCGTCGAAGCCAAACGAGATGAAATCATTCGCTTTTTGCGCGAAATCGTCGCCATTCCCAGCATGGACAGCCAACTGGGTGAAGTGGGCGAGCGCGTGGCTGCGGAAATGCGCATGCTCGGTTTTGACGAAGTGCGCTTCGACAAGATGGGCAACATCTTTGGCCGCATGGGCCACGGCCCCACTGTCATCGTCTACGACAGCCACATCGACACCGTGGGTGTCGGCGATCCTGCGGCGTGGGCGTGGGATCCGTTTGAAGGAAAGGTCGAAGACGGCGTCCTTTTCGCCCGCGGCGCGTGTGACGAAAAAGGCTCCACGCCCGGCATGATCTACGGCATCGCCCTGGGCCGTGACCTTGGCTTGATCGACCCCGAGCAGGTCACCATGTACTATTTTGGCAACATGGAAGAGTGGTGTGACGGCATCGCGCCCCACAGCTTTGTCGAGGCCGATCCCCAGGTGAAACCCGATTTCGTGGTCATTGGTGAGCCGACCAAGATGCAGGTCTATCGCGGCCACAAGGGACGGCTGGAACTCAAGATCACGGCCAAGGGCAAGAGCGCGCACGCCGCAGCCAATCAACTGGGCGACAACGCCATCTACAAGATGCTGCCGGTCATCGACGCCATCAGCAAGATGGAGCCGGAGCTGGGCGATCATCCCTTCCTGGGCCATGGCAAGATCACCGTGAGTGACATGGTCGTCAGCACGCCTTCCATCAACGCCGTGCCTGACGAGTGCACCATCTTCATCGACCGCCGCATGACCTTTGGCGAGTCGCGCGCCGATGTGCGCCGCCAGCTCGAAGCCGTGATTCCTGCCGAGCACAAAGCGAGCATCACGATTGAGGAACTCTTCTACGACGAGCCGAGCTACACCGGGTTCGTGTTCCCCGTGGAGAAATATTTCCCGGCCTGGGCCTATGAGGAAGACCACCCGCTCGTGGAGGCCGGTCAGGCGGCGCGTGCGGCCATTGGTCTGCCCGATGCGCCCAGCGGCAAGTGG
This sequence comes from uncultured Chloroflexia bacterium, assembly GCA_963749845.1. Classification (GTDB taxonomy): domain Bacteria; phylum Chloroflexota; class Anaerolineae; order Caldilineales; family Caldilineaceae; genus JAGRCP01. The sequence goes on from CAVVOJ010000001.1 coordinate 2,335,049, forward strand.
GGCTTCAGTACGAACGGCATCTATTGGGCCGGCAAGGCGGGCATCCCGTCGATTGGCTTTGGCCCGGGCGATGAGCTGACCGCACACACGACGGAAGACAGCGTGTCGCTGGACGAAGTCGTGCTCGCGACCGAGTTCTATGCGCTGCTGCCAAGCATGATTGCCGCCCCAAAGTAGTCTTGGGCCGGGAAGTGCACTCTACCCTGAATAACCAAAATGCCTAGCCCGAATAGCATGCGGACGTAGCAAGGCGGCATCACCACCCGGTGATGCCGCCACTTAGTTTTTCGGGGAATGGGTCCGTCCAGGTCTAGGTCTCGATGTTCATGGGCCATTGACCGAGCTCAGGGGTTTGGTCCGGCCCGTAGAGTTCGTGCACGAAGTCAATGATGGCGTTGCGGAAGTCAATCAGGGCGACATTCCGCGGGTCTGTGGGACCATCGGGAAAAAAGAGCTCAGTGCCCACGCCGCCCGGTGGAATGAAGGAGCGATAGGGTGTCGAAAAGACAAAGGTGAAGTAGAAGGTCGCAATCTTGCCCAGCACGCCCGTTGTGGGCATGTATTTGAGTAGTGTAGCGGTATCAAACTCGCTGGTCGGCTGCGGAATGGCGGCGTCCTGCAGGCAGGGCGGAAAGTTGGCCACGAAGGTCAGCCCAGGATTGGCGGCCGGGCTGAGTCGGGACGCGCCATGGACTGTCAGCCGGTAAACCAGGCTGGTCAGCACACGCTTCAGTGCCTCTTTTGTGTTCATTTCGGGCAGTCCACGAATGTTGCCGCCCTGGGGGTCGGCCGCTTCGCGCAACCACTTTTGCAGCGGAGCATCAACTGCGACTGCCGCGTCGTCTGCATAGCTGGCGTCCACAATTTTGTTGACATAATCTGTGGTGGTTTGCCAGATGCGTAGCTGCTGGCCCACGATCGGGTAGCGATCCCAGGCAGCGTCAATGCTAAAGTCCTCTTCGTCCAGCCCAAGGGATTGGAGCTTCTGTGGCGGATCGTCGTCAAAGTACGCACGTCCTCGGGCATAGGTGTTGATCAGTTCAAGAAACTGGAAGCGCGTGCTAATGGAAGTGGGGGGTGCGATTCTCGACCAAAGAATCAGCAGAATGGTGTCAAAGGCGATCAGATAATCGGATTGCGGCGCCAGCAGTTGGGCGACAGGATGCTCAGGCGGCAGCGAGTCCTCCAATGTCATCAACATCGCCGCGCTGACAATGTGCCATGGGTAGACGTGGCCCAGCCAGATGCCGAAAACCGTCACGGACGTTTTGGCAGCCTGCAGCGCGTAGAGCCAGGCTGCGTCCGTTGCCTGCCCGCGTTGGTAGATCTGAACGTTGCCGTCATCATGACCCGAAACACGAATCGCAACCGGCGTGAGCATCTTGGAGAGAGGATCCTGCTGCAGAAGCGTGATCGTGGCTGGCGTGAAGCGCGTCAGACCATCTGCCGTTTGTGGTTCTACCGATGTGAACAGCGTCAGGTCGATGGCGTAGAGCAGACCATCGGCTGCTGTCGACGCCAGGTCATCCGTCCAGGCATCGCCAAACTTGGTGGCAAAGTCGTCAACCCGCTCCACCTTTATCTTCTCCAAGATCAGCAAATCATATGCCAGTCCATGTTGAGCGATGGTGGGCCAGAATTGGGCGCTGGCAGCATCTGCATCGGTGAGCGAAGCTGCCCACTTCGGCAGCAGTTTGGTGAGTCCGTCCTGGTAGACCGACTGGAAGGTTGTCCAGGGCATCGCAAACTGCTCGGGTTCGGTCAGAGAGAGTTTTGTCAATGGATCGCTGCCGCCGAAGAAGGGCAGTGCCTGCGGCTCGGGCTGGCTTTCGCCGGCGGCCGCTGGCGGCGTCACCATATCCGATTTGAAGTAGCTTTCGTCTGCCAACATTTCAGCCAGCTGATCAGGATCGTTGTCGATCAGCTGCAGAAGATCATTACGCGCCGTAGCGGCCTCATCCCATTCGGGCGGGGAGGTCGGCGGGAGTTGTGACGGGTCAGCCGGCCCCGCGTCAACCCCTTCCGTTTGGGGCGTAAACGCAATGCGCGGGCTTGGCTTCCCGTACATGAACCATTTGGCCGTCGCTTCATGCTCGCCGATCGTGTAGAAGACGGACAGCCCCTCCATGGCGTTGCCGGTCTCTTTGGAACGTGCGTTCAACTTCAGCAACATCTGGCCGATCTTGATCACGCCGGCGCGCGGAATCGCCGGCACGTCGTGAAGGCCCCAGTCTTGCACAGGCAGCTTCTCAGTTGCGCCCATCAATGGCTCCTTTCCCAACTATACGTGTGAGGAGCCTTAACTATAGCCGGATTTGATGGGCTGTCAATCGATTTGAATCGCCCGCGCCGCAACAGCCTCAAACCAACGCAGAATAGGCCGTGGATCGGCGCGGATGGAGCAGATCGGTGCGGGTCAGTCCTGAAGGACCTGCTTGTGGATGCTTAGCCCAAACGATTGCTTTGATGTAAGATAATCTGGCTGATACGCGTCTGCGCAGTCTCAGCGCAAGGTTGACATTCAATGCAATCAGAAACCGTGCGCACGGCTGTCGCTGCACCGTAGCGTCATGCAATCCTCTTCCAAGAACTAGGAGCCACAAGCCATGCAGAGCAATCTCCGCGGCCGTGATATGATCACGACCCAAGACTGGACCAAAGATGAAATTGATACCGTAATGGAACTGGCCTTCGACCTGAAGCGAGCCCGGGCGGTCGGCCGTGATCACGCCTACCTGCGCGACAAGGTTTTGGCCATGCTCTTCTTTTTCACCAGCACACGCACGCGCTCCAGCTTTGAGGCGGGGATTGCGCAGATGGGCGGCCACGGTGCGTTCATTGACAGCACCACGACGCAAATCAGCCACGGCGACACGGCCAAGGAAATTGGTGAGATCTACGGACGCTACTATGATGGAATCGCCATTCGTCAGTGCGACTGGAACTTTGGCAACCAGTACATCAACGATGTTGCTGACGCCAGCCGCGTGCCGATCCTCAATATGCAGTGTGACGTCTATCATCCCTTCCAGATCCTGGCCGATCTGATGACCATTATCGAGAAGAAGGGCGACCCGCGCGGCAAGACCATCGCCGTAAGCTACGCCTACGCGTCAAGCTATCAGAAGCCCCTGAGCGTACCCCAGAGCCTGATCCTGCTCATGACCCGCTACGGCATGAACGTGCGCTTGGTCCATCCGCCCGAGTTCAAGCTCATGCCCGACATCGTGCAGCAGGCCGCGGACAATGCCAAGGCCGCCGGCGGCAACTTCGAAATCATGGACGACATGGACGCCGGCTTTGCCGATGCCGACATCGTCTATCCCAAGAGTTGGGGCTGCTGGGTGACCACCGAAGACCAGGCCGAGAGCGTCGAGATCGGCAAGCAGTATGAAGATTGGATCTGCGACGAGCGCCGCATGGCGCTCGCCAAGCGCGACGCCATCTACATGCACTGCCTGCCCGCCGACCGCAATATCGAAGTCACCGACGGCGTTATTGACGGGCCACAGTCGGTTGTCTACGACGAAGCCGAAAATCGTCTCCATGTACAGAAATCCGTGATGGCGCTCACGATGAACTAAGGAGTTTCCCATGCCCACCCTCGTGGCCTATCACCGGCCCGAATCAGTTGAGGAAGCGCTGCAGCTGCTAGCGCGCGACGGGGTGCAAGTCGTCGCGGTTGCCGGCGGTACCCACGCGGTTGCTGAACTCTCAGCCCGCGGCGTGGAGGAGGTTGTCGACCTTCAGGCGCTCAATCTTGGTGCAATCGAGACAGGCAAGATCGATGTGACCATCGGCGCCATGGCGACATTGCAGGCACTGACCGAGCACGAACGCCTGCCCGCGATCGTGCGCGAAGCCGCCTATCGCGAAGGCCCCAATACGTTGCGCCATGCCGCGACGATAGGCGGAACGATCGCCCGGGGCGAGTCAACCAGTGAACTGCTGGCCGCGCTGCTCATCCACGAAGCACAGGTTGATGTCGCCGGATCAGACGGCATGCAGCGTCTGCCCCTGGCCGATCTCCTGCGAGCGCTTCCGGCTGTTCTGGCTGGGGGACTGATCATCGCCGTGCGCATTGGCCTGGCCGGCGGCGCGTGCGCAATGGCACGCGTGGCGTGCACCCCCACCGATGCCCCCATCGTGGCCGCGGCCGCCCGACGTGCCCCGGACGGCCGGACGCTTCTGGCGCTTTGTGGCGTGGCCGCAACGCCGGTGTTGGTCGATCCAGCCAGCGTCGATGACACCATTGATCCGCCAGGCGATTTTCGCGGCTCGCCCGCGTACCGGCGGGAAATGGCGCATGTTCTGACCAACCGCGTTCTGGCGGAGGTAGCAGCATGAAGATCCACCTAACCATCAACGGCAACGGACGCGAGCTGGACTGCGCACCGGGCGAGACCCTCATGCAGGTGCTGCGGCGCGAAGGCTTCTACAGCGTGCGCTTTGGCTCCCACACGGGCGAAACGGGCGCGGCCGCGCTCTTGCTTGACGGCAAGCTGGTCAACGCCGATGTGCTGCTGGCGGCCCAGGCCGACGGCCACGCCATCGAGACCATTGAGGGGATGGCCAAAGGACTCGATCTTCACCCGATTCAGCAGGCCTTTATCCGTACGGGCGCGATTCAGTCCGGCTACTCCACGCCGGCCATGATCCTGGCGGCCAAGGCGCTGATCGAACGTAACCCCAATCCCACCGAGACCGAGGTGCGCGATGCGCTCTCGGGCATCCTTTGTCGCGAGACGGGCTATCTGAAACCGGTCCAGGCGGTGTTGGAAGCCGCGGCCGTCATGCGCGGTGAGGCGCCAACGCCCGTGGCGCTCAACGTGCTGCCGCCCATCCTGGCGCCGGGCAGCGAATATGCCGATCTCTTCCGGCCCGACGATGCCGGGCCGGGGGAAGGTAAGACGCCCGGCGAGCCTGACGTGCTGTGGGGCACGCCTGTCCCCAGCGTTGATCCCCCGCCGTCGACGATCGTGACGACCATGCCCAAATTTGTCGTCGCGCCCGAAGCGCCGGAGACAAAGGTCGTGGGCAAGCCCGAAATCAAGGTGGACGCCGTGAAGCTGGCCAAAGGCAATCCCGCCTTTGTCGATGACGTGGAGATGCGCGGCATGCTCTACGCCAAGCTGCTGACCAGCCCCCACGCCCATGCCCGCATCCTCGACATCGACGACAGCGAGGCCCGGGCCCTGCCCGGCGTCCACGCCGTGATCCACTACAAAAACGTGCCGCGGGTCAAGTATGCCTCGGGCGGCCAGTCGTATCCCAACCCGCCGCCCTACGACCAGGTGAGCTTCGACACCAAAGTGCGGCACGTCGGCGATCGGGTCGCGGCGGTGGCTGCCGAGTCCCTGGAGATTGCCGAAGAGGCGCTCAAGCGCATCAAGGTGCAATACGAGGTGCTGCCCGCAGTCTTTGACGAGAACGAAGCGATCCAGCCCGGCGCGCCCGTCATCCACGACGAGGATGATACCGAAGAGATTCACGACGCTGAACGCAACATCGTTCACCACATCAAGGCCAATATCGGCAATATGGACGAGGGGTTTGCCAAGGCCGATCACGTCTTTGAACATGCCTATTACGTGCATCAGGTGCAGCAAGCGCCGATTGAGCCCCATATCGCCATTTCGTACTGGGATGCCGACGAGCGTTTGGTCATCCGCACCTCGACGCAGGTGCCCTTCCACGTGCGCCGCATGGTTGCGCCGCTGCTGGGCATTCCCGTCAAGCGCATCCGCGTGATCAAGCCGCGCATTGGCGGCGGCTTTGGCGTCAAGCAGGAGATGCTGATCGAGGACATCGTCAGTCATCTGACCGTGGCCACCGGCCGGCCCGTGCGGTTGGAACTGACGCGTGAGGAGGAGTTTTTTGCTTCGCGCACGCGCCATCCCCAGACTATCGTTTACAAGAGCGGCGTCATGAACGACGGTACCCTTGTCGCTCAGGAGTTGCGCATCGTCGCCAACACGGGCGCGTACGGTACCCATGGCCTGACCGTACAGACGGTGAGTGGGCTGCGCGGGCTGAGCACCTACAACGCGCCCTACAAGCGCTTTGACTGCATCGTGGCCTACACCAACATTCCTGTGCCCGGCGCCTATCGGGGCTACGGCGCGCCCCAGGCGCTCTTTGCCTTGGAGAGCCACATGGACGAGATCGCCCATGCCTTGGGCCTGGACCTGATCGAGTTTCGGCGCAAGAACTGGGTGCGCCCCGGCGATCCGCTGGCGATTGCCGTGCACCTGGCCGAGGGCGAGAAAGACAACGTCGCCACGATTCCCGTCTTGGGCAGCAGCGGCTTGAGTGAATGCATCGCGCAGGGCATGCAGGCCATCGACTGGTCGCGCCATGGTGATGACGCCTGGCGTCTGTGCAAGGATTTGATGGACGATCCGGACGCCGCCCATCCCTATCTCCGCCGCGGGCTGGGCATGGCCGTCTGCATGCACGGCACCGCGATTCCCGGCCTGGACATGGGCGGGGCCAGCATCAAGATCAACGACGACGGCTCCTTCAATGTACTGGTCGGCGCCACCGATCTGGGCACAGGCTCGGACACGGTCCTGGGACAGATCGCCGCCGAGGTGTTGGGCGTGCCCCTGGACGATATCCTCATGTACTCCAGTGACACCGACATGACGCCATTCGATGTGGGCGCGTATGCCTCCAGCACCACCTACATCTCCGGCACTGCGGTTCAGCGTGCGGCCGAACTGGTGCGTGAGCAGATCCAGGAGCGAACGGGCCTCATGCTGGGATTGACTGACTGGCAGGAGGTGACGCTTAGCGATCGCTGTGCGCATGCGCCCGACGGTCGCTCGGTTACATTGGAGGAAGTCGCCCTCCATTCGCTCCACCAGGACCAGCAGCGGCAGATCATGGCCACGGCTTCCTTTGTGGCAACCGATTCGCCGCCGCCCTTCGCCGGCCAATTCGCCGAAGTGGAGGTCGACATCCGCACCGGTCAGGTGACGGTCAAAAAGCTGGTGATGGCGGTCGACTGCGGTGTGGCCATCAATCCCATGACGGCCAGCGGACAGATCGAGGGCGGCATGACCCAAGCCCTGGGCTATGCCCATTGCGAGGAGATGGCGTACGACGCAGCAGGCCGGATGGTCAATGCCAGCTTTGGTCCGTACAAGATCTATCGCGCCGATGAGATGCCCGAACTGGAGACGATTCTGGTCCAGACCATCGAGCCCACGGGGCCATTTGGCGCCAAGGCCGTGGCTGAGATTCCCAAGGATGGCGTTGCGCCGGCAATGGCGAACGCCATCTTCCACGCCACTGGCGTGCGCATTCGCAGCATTCCCTTCACGCCGGAACGGGTCTGGCGTGCGTTGGTGCAGCGCGCATGAACGCCTGTGTCATCGTCGGCCACGGCAGCTCGCGCAGCGCCAGCGGCGCGGCCATGCTCCGCCTGGCCGCGCGCCTGCGCAACCGAGGCCCGGTCGATTTGGCTGAGGCGGGCTTTCTCAACTACAGCCGGCCTACGATGGTTGACGCGGTCGAAAAGTGTGTGGACGCCGGCGCCACACGCATCATCGTCCAGCCCTACTTTCTCATCGACGGTGCGTATGTTCAAAATGACCTCCCGGCGCTGATCGCGGAGGAGGAGGCGCGTTATCCTGACGTCGTATTCGAGGCGGCGGCCCCCTTCGGCGCGCATCCTGCGCTGGTCGCGCTGACGCTGAAGCGTGTGGCCGCTGTCGACCCGGCGCTGGGCGCGTCCCAACCGGCTAGCGCTTTGCTCCTCCTCGCCCACGGCACGACGATCCCGCCGGCCAATCGTGCCATTGAGGAGGTCGCCGCGGCTGTGGGCGAGGAGGCCGATTACGCCTCGGTAGGTGTCGCCTATCTCGACCTCAATCAACCGACCATTCTCGATGCCCTGGACGCGCTAGCCGCTGACGGCTATGACTTCATCGTCACCATGCCCTATTTCCTCCATCAGGGCCGGCATGTCGCCGAAGATGTGCCCGCGCTGCTGAAGGAAGCCGCCGCGCGCTGGCCTGACGTCACCTTCGTCCACGCCGAGCATCTTGGTTACGACCTGCTGCTGGCCGATCTGATCGCTGAACGCATTGCTTCTGTGGTCGCGCCAGCTCCGCCGCTCTATCCAATCACGCTGACGCGGCTGGCGGAGAGCGATGTTCTGGTCGTCGGCGGGGGGACGGTGGGCGAGCGCAAGATTGCACGTTTGCTGGAGGCCGGCGCGCAGGTGCGCCTGGTCAGCCCCGAGGCGACACCGACGCTGCGTGCATGGGCCGACGCAGGGCGCGTGGCCTGGCAGGCGCGGCCGTATCAAGCAGGCGACATCGGCGCCGCGCGCCTGGTCTTTGCCGCCACCGGCGAGCGTGCAATCAATGCGGCCGTCGCCGCGGACGCCCATGTCGCCGGCCGTCTCGTCAACGTGGCGGATGCGCCCGGGGACGGGAACTTTCATGTCCCGGCGGTAACAGGAACCGGAGAGGCCGTGGTGGCCGTCAGCACCCGCACTGGTGATCTCTACCGCGCCCAGACCCTGCGCGATCGCATCGCCCAGGCGTTGGCAGAAGACGTAGACGACGTGACCGACTGAGGCGCCAGGGGTACACTCATTCTTACCGCAAGTTTGGAGAAATCAAATGCTACTTACTCATGGCCTAGTCGTCACGTTTGACCCCCATGGCGCAGTCATCCCTGACGGGGCCATCTATTATGAAGGCGACACCATCCTCGCAGTGGGCTCGACGGCAGAATTAGCGGAGCGCTATCCCGATGGTGAAACGCTCGACGCGCGCGGCAAGGTCATCATGCCGGGCATGGTCTGTGCGCACACACACTTCTACGGCGGCTTTGCCCGGGGCATGGCGATTCCTGGCGAGGCGCCGGCCAACTTCATGCAGGTGCTGGAGCGTCTCTGGTGGAAGATCGACCGCGCGCTCACGCTGGAAGATGCCCGCTACAGTGCGCTGGTGGCATTGGTGGACGCCATCCGCCACGGCACAACCACGCTGATTGACCACCACGCCAGCCCCAACGCCATCGATGGCTCACTCGATGCGTTGGCCGAGGCCGCGACCGAATCCGGTCTGCGCGTCGGGCTCTGCTACGAGGTGACCGACCGCAATGGATTGGACGGCGCGCAGGCGGGCATTGCCGAAAATGTGCGCTTCCTCAAACGGCTCCAGATCGGCGCCCGACCCCAAGCTGGGCGCGTCCTTTGGCCTGCACGCCGCGTTCACGGTCAGCGACGACACGCTGGAGGCATGTGTTGCTGCGGCCGAAGGGCTGCCCACCGGCTTCCACATCCATGTGGCCGAGGACGCGGCCGATGAAGCGCTCAGCCTGGCCGAGCACGGCATGCGCGTGGCGCCAGCGACTGGCGCAGTCACGGCATTCTCGGCCCGCAAACGCTCATCGCCCACGCCATCCACGTCGATGAAGCCGAGGTCGAGATCTTTGCGGCCCACGATGTCAAGATCAGCCACCAGCCGCGCTCCAACATGAACAACGCCGTGGGCGTGGCCGCAGTCGAGCAATTGCTGGATAGTGGCATCACCGTGGGTCTGGGCAATGACGGCTTCTACAACAACATGTTTAGCGAGATCCATACGGCGTATTTACTACACAAAGTCGCGCAGGGCGATCCCCGCGCCATGCCGGGCGACCGGTTGATGGAGATGGCGTTTGCCAACAACGCGGCAGATCGCGTCCTCTTCTTCTCCCAGCCGGTGGGCGCGCTGGCGCCGGGCGCATTTGCCGACATCATCCTGCTCGACTACGTGCCCTACACGCCGCTCACGTCGGGCAACTATCCCTGGCAGCTCATCTTCGGCATGGACGGCAGTCACGTCACCCACACCATCTGTGGCGGCCAAACGCTCATGGCCGACCGTCAACTCTTCACGTTGGATGAAGAAGCCATCGCCGCCCGCGCCCTGGAACTTGCACCGGGCATCTGGCAGCGGGTGGCCGATATGTAGACGGCATGGAACGCGGATCTAGCGGACGGGGCGGATTTTCGCAGATCGTCTCTTGAGAGAGCGATGCGCGTGCATTTGCACCATCCGCTAAATCCGCGTTCCATCTTCTCCTTCACCATGAAAGATCCATGCGTGTCCGACAAATTAGTGGTCGTCAAAGGCGGGGGGGACCTGGCCAGCGGGGTGATCTACCGCCTCCTACGCGCCCGCTTCCCGGTGATCGTGACCGAGCTGGCCGCACCCCTTTTCGTGCGCCGAACGGTCTCTTTCGGCGAAGCGGTCTACCAGGGCGAGGTCGAAATTGAGGGGATCAAAGCCCGGCGCGTCGATGGGCCGGACGCGGCCCTTGCGCTGGCTGCTGCAGGCGGTCTGCCGGTCGTAGTGGATTCCCAGGCGGCGATCATCGAGGCGTTGCGGCCGGCGGTTGTGGTCGACGGCATCATGGCCAAGGTCAACACCGGCACGCGGATCGATGACGCGCCCCTCGTGGTGGCGCTGGGGCCAGGCTTTACGGCCGGTATCGACTGTCATGCCGTGGTGGAGACCATGCGCGGGCATTGGCTCGGCCGGCTGATCTACGACGGCGCGGCGGCCACAGATACGGGCACGCCCGGCCTGGTGGCCGGCCGCGGCGTCGACCGCGTCCTGCGTGCCCCGGCTGCCGGGCATGTGCACGCATCCTGCGCGATTGGCGATCGAGTGGAGGCGGACGAACTGATTGCGACGGTCAGCGGCCAAGAAGTGTGTGCGCCCTTTGCCGGCGTCCTGCGCGGCATCATTCATCCGGCCGTGACCGTCACCCCGGGAATGAAGATCGGCGATCTGGATCCCCGGGGCGTGGTCGAGCACTGCTTTACGGTTAGTGACAAGGCGTTGGCCATCGGCGGGGCCGTGCTGGAAGCAGTGCTGGCCCAATATCCGTAGACACTCTCCTCCCGATCACTCTGGTCAAGCCACGTGGCCGCTACCCGGCTGCTTTGATGGGGTCGGGCACAATCGGCGATGCATCCCATATTTCAAACGTGACATTGGGGCAGCCGATCGCCCGCAGTTCGGCAATCTGATTCGCGGAGGCTTCGGACGAAATCCATGCCTGGGCAGCGGCAAGGGTCTCAAATTCAGTGTGCACCATCACCTGCGGTGAAGCGCCATAGGCGGTGCGGTACGCCCGAAATTCCTTGACGCCGGGCTGCTGCATGCTGGTGGGAATCCACGATGTGGCCGCTTTTTGGCCGTACTCTTCCAGCTTATCTTGCGTAGGCAAATCCCAAGTCGTGATGACGAGTGCCATGTTTCTTCTCCTTTGATTGGTTAGTACTGCCGACAATTGATTGACCGGGGGAGCGGTCGACGATCAGGGGAGCGTGCAATACGCATCGCTGACCATGGTTGGACTATTCAGCTGGTACTAGCGCCCGCTGATGCTATGCGCTGGCGTGGACGCGTACCGTTCCGCTCGATGACGCCGGCCCATTGGGGAACAAATGGGCCACGGACTTCACCCAATCTGCCGCCCGGCGGTCCGATTCCTGCGCGCCAGCCGCATCTTCAAAGATGCCGACAGAGGCAACTCTGCCTTCACCGTGGTCGATTGCGTAGTAAGCGACAAAGCCGGGCGTTTGGCTGACAATCGGCACGAAGCCGTTCTCTACCTCCTGCACGATCTGCTCCATATCTTCCGGCTTGACTTCATACTGGCGAATTGCAACGTACATAGCTACTCTCCTTTGAAATAGGTGGTGCAAGGGGACGGACGCAGACTCGATTTCTGAGCAACGACCTTGTATTGCCACAGAGTCAGGTGATAGCTTGCTGGCTCGCCGGCGCCAAGCCGTTGGCGTTGTCCCGGATAGGATTCGATCTGTTGTCCGGCGGACCACATCTCCAATCCCGCATTGAAGCGCCGCAGCTGCGCCAGCTGTCGGCTGAGCCCCGTGATCTCCTGGGTAGGGTATGCCGGTTCAACGCTGCAGCGGAAGCGCTCGAACACACTTGGCTGACTTGGCGGGTGGGCCAAGGACTCTTCGATCTCTTCGAGCAAGCCGGCAACTTCGGTTTCGACCAGCGGCGTCATTTCGGTGGCAATCAGGCGCTCTAAACAGGCGGCCGTTTGCGCTTCCCAATCCACGAGCATGGCGTGCGCACGCCGGCGCACAGTCGGCGCTTGCATCAAGTCGTTGAGCCTGTCCAGGCACTCGGTGCGTTCATCTTCGCGGCAGATGAGCCGTAGTGAATCCATTGCCGCAAGCCGACCCGCAACGGTTGGAAAAGCATGCACCGACTGCCATGGCGAAAGAAGGTCCTGCCGTGTGACAATCGCCATCTTCTTATTATTGTGCGGCCCTTTATTACAGTTCAACATCGTATGCTCCTTCGCAGATCTGGAGATCCAGACCCGCCAAATCACTCCCGAAGCGGACTTCAAGTATTGTCGCTGTCGACTATCGGTGACCTGTCGTAACCCTGACAGGACGCCACCAGATTTGTTTGCGTCAGCGTTCGATCCCGAATCAAGCGCAACCATTGCGAAGGAAAGCTTGAGCCGCGTCAGCTTGTGGCAACGATGAGAAACAGCGTGCTCGCCCCATTGTTGCCTAGCATGCGTTACCGCAGCGTTATTGACTTTTTGGTGAAGTCTTCGTTGCCCGGATGGGAGATGAGTCCATTACCGGCTGATCGCGGTTGAGAAGACTGCCAAACATGAAGCGCTCTTCTGGACTGATCACTGTGGAATTGATCACCGTGATCGGCGTTGTTTGGTCAGTTGATTGCAGTATATTTGGTTACCGTCGCGAAAACGTCGCGCTGTCCAATCTGCGATCCTGTCGCCGCTGTGAGAAGTAAACCATAGCGAGCGCTTCCACAGCGCTTCCACAGTGCTTCATGAACGGTATGTCGCTTTTTGAGAGGTTGGACAACGCTCGGATCTGTTTTATGATGGGGCATCTCCAGGATTCGTCAGCCTATCGGTCTCATGTGGAAGCCAGAGCGGCAATCCTGCTTCGAAAGTCTCGGCTCGTCCTGCGCGCGTCCCCCCAGTTCCGTCAATCTTCTCCATCATGCGGCTTGAAGCGACCTTGCTCGGTACTTTTCAGCTTTATCTGAATGGCATGCGTGTAGACGCCATCGAGCAGCCGCGCCTACAATCTTTGTTGGGCTATCTTTTGCTAAATCGGACGGCGCCGTTGCCTCGCCAGCGGGTGGCCTACCTCTTCTGGCCGGACAAAAGTGAAGGCGCTGCCTACAATAATCTGCGCGCAACTCTGCATAAGTTGCGCCGCCTGCTACCCTATGCAGATCAGTTGATGAAGATTACGCCCAAGACGATCTCTTGGTACGAAGGCGTGCGCTTTGACGTCGATGTCGAGCACTTTGCCGACGCACTGGCCCGCGCCAATAGCACGACGGATTCTTCGCGCCAGCCTGCACCGCTGATTGCCGACTTAGAACGAGCGGTCGATCTTTATGGTGGCCCGCTGATGGCGAGTTGTTACGACGACTGGGTGATCGAATTGCGGGAAGAAGTGCGCGCCGGTTACGTAGACGCCTTGATCCGGTTGACCGAAGAATTCGAGCGAACTCGAGACTACAACCGCGCGATTGGGATGGCCCGTAAGCTGATTCAGCTTGAGCCATGGCGTGAGCGTACGTATCGATCACTCATGCGCTTGTTGGCGCTGACCGGAGAGCGGGAAGCGGCTTTGAGACTATATGCCCAGTGTGTTGAGGTGCTAGATGATGAGTTGGCAGTTGCGCCTGCTGATGAGACTACCGCTCTCTATCAGCGTCTCTTGGCCGGAGAAGAGATGGTGGACAATGTGGCAAGTCTGGAGGCCCAGGGGCCCCTACTTGTCGGTCGGGCAAGTGCATGGCGCGAACTAAGCATGCTCTGGCAAGGTGTCGCGATTCATGGTGCGCATGTCGCCTTGCTTGATGGTGAGGTCGGGATCGGTAAGAGCTACTTGGCGGACGCTTTGCTGGATTGGGCCGCGCGCCAAGGCTTTGCGACGGCTCGAGCCCAGTGCTTTCCGGTTGAGCAGGCAATGGCCTATGCACCCATGCTTAGCTGGCTGAGAACGCCGTCGATCCTACATAATATTGCCAGCCTGCCGGCGGCCTATCAGCAGCAACTTGCACGATTGCTTCCGGAATTGACCGAGCGTAGAAGAGTTACTGAAAGCTCAAATACGGAAGCGGTTTCACAACGGCCTGCGTCTGGGCGACGCCGACTACTGTTTGAGGCGGTCACCCATGCGATTGCCGAGAATTTAGGGCCGGTCATGCTCCTGCTGGACGATGTTCAGTGGTGTGATCAGGATACGGTGAACTGGCTCCAATTCTTGTTGCACCAGAGGCCGGATGTGCCTGTCCTGCTGCTGCTGACGCTGCGCTCGGGCGATGCTACGCTAAATCCAGCGTTTCAAGAATGGCAGCTGCAGGCAACGGCCAACCGTCAACTGACTCGTCTTACGCTCGTACGCTTTTCGCTGTCAGAAACTGGTGATCTGGTCCGGCACGCGGCCAAAACCGACTTCGACACACACCAGATTGAAGCGCTGCACAGGAATACGGACGGAAACCCTCTTTTTCTGACCGAAACGCTACGCCAGATCGGTGAGAGCGCACCGCGCAGCGACTTCCCGGTTCCGCCAGCCGTTCACGCTTTGATTAGCACCCGTGTTGCCTCGCTTTCAACTGAGTCACGCGTCGCGGCTGAGATGGCCGCTGTCATTGGACGTCCATTCGACTCGTTGCTCATGGTCGCGGCCGCGCCGGCAGAATTGTCGATACACGCTGCATTGGAGGAACTCTGGACACGCCAAATCCTGCGTGAACGAGAGGACGGACACTTCACCTTTAGCCATCCGCTCTTTGCGGAGGTGATTTATGCCAACTTGAGCCCCCTAAACCGACGCCGTCTGCATCGACGGGTTGGCGAGGCGCTGACGGAAGTACACAGCATGGATCCGGAGCAGGCCTATGGCGAAGCCGCCCATCACTTCCGGTTGGCACGGTCGTATGATCGCTCGATTTCCCTCTATGCCGCGGCAGCGGAAATGGCGAGTAAACTCTATGCATACCATCGAGCTGTAACACTCTATGAACAGGCGCTTGACTTAGCGGGCAGAGTGAATCTCTCAAGTGATCGCCTGACTCGCCTCTACCTCGGTTGCGGTCGCATGCTTGAGCATGGCGGTCGTTTTAAGGAATCTGTTGCGTTGTACCGCACGCTGGAGACGACAGCTCGTCTGCGCGATGATCGGCGAATGGAATCTATTGCGATCGAACGGTTGGTGACTTGCTTTGTTGAACCCAACGACATGCACAGCTGGACGGACGCTCAGTTGCTCCTTCAACGCGGTTTGCAACTGGCCAGGGATCTGAATGATGCAGACCTGGAACTGGGTCTGCTGCGTGCGCAGATGGTGGGCGAGTCTCACTATGGGCACGACGAAGCCGGGCGGGCGGCCGGTTTGGCCGCGATTGAGTTCGCACGCGCCAGCGGCAATGATGAACAGCTCGGCTATCTGGCCAATGACCTCGCCACGCACCTGCGCCTGAGCGGCCACGCTCAGGAAGGGCAAGCGCTGGCGGAAGAGGCGCGTCGGATTTTTCAGACCCGCACCGACTTTGCCATGCTGGCCGACAATCTGAGTCAGCAGGCCTGGGCAGATATGCACCTGCTACGGCTCCACGAGGCCGATAACACGATGGAGCAGTGTGAGGCGCTGTGCCGGCAGATCGACAATGGCTGGAATCTCTCACTTGTACTGCTGACGCGAGCAACCCGTGCCCGCATGCGTGGGGATCTTGGCGAAGCGTTGCGGGTCTATCAGGAGAGCATGGCGGTTGGTAAAGCCGCGGATCTGGCACTCGCCGAAACGATGGTCCCTATCCAACTCGGCGCTTTGCTGCGCATGCTCGGGAGGTGGGAGGAAGCTGAAGGGCTCCATCTCCAGGCGCTTGCGGCAGCCGAAGCGATGAATCCATTTTTGTGTAAGGCAATTGAAGCGCAACTTGCGCTAGATGCTTTTGCCGTCGGCAAGACCAACGCTGGAACGCGTTGGCTAGACAGCTCCCTGCGCCGAGAGGTGCGGGGCGCGATCGGGCGTGCATGGCTTTGCCTGGCAGACGTTCCTTGCGCCGCAGCGGCGCAGGCCGAGGCAACTGGAGCATGGGCGGTTGGACTTGCCATGGCGGATGCGGCTCTTACGGAAACGATGGCGCGAGGGCTGGTTTATTATCTGCCCACCGTGCACTTGTTGCGCGGGCGTGCCTTGCTGCACCTCGATGACCCGGATGGCGCCCGCGCCGCCTACGACACGGCGTTGCGGATGGCTCAGGAGTTTGACCTCGCTCTCATAGGCTGGCAGTCGCTTGCCGGGCTGGCGGAGTATCATGACCGCATGGGCGAAGAGGCGGTAGCCGAACGTTTTTATCGGCAGGCTGCAGCATTGGTGCAAAGAGTCTCCCGATCACTGCCCGACCCGCAGTTCGTCGCCAGCTTTCTCGGCCAGGCCAAGATTGCAACCCTGATGCAGCGGGCTGCAGACGTCGCCTAGCCGGTGACAGTTCCGCCTCTCCTCCCTTCAGCCGGCGGCGAAGGAGCCGATCCACAGTTGGTCTCGGTCGCCCGATAACGCCGAAGTAACGCTTCTTCAGCTAGTGTGATGGTCCGGTCCCGGCCACGTACTCTGCTCATCGTCGTCAACCGGACTAAACATTTCTGTTTCCATCCTTCAGGAGGAGATTATGACCAGTCAGATTCAAACGGGGAGTGTTCATCATCTTACGCTTACCGTGACCGACGTCGCACGGTCTGCTCGATTCTACACCGAGTTGTTGGGGTTTCAGGTCGCGCTAGAACTGGGGCAGCGCCTGTTGCTGAGCAACGGCAGTTTGATTCTTGCCCTGGCGCCTCCACCCGATCCAACCCGGGCGATCAGGGACGATCGCTTTGATGAAAACCGCGTCGGCCTGGACCATCTCTCGCTCAGCGTGACTAGCCTGGTCGATCTGGAAAACGCCGCACGTGCCTTTGATGAGGCCGGCGTGGTGCGCGGTGAAATCAACGATCTTGGCGCCGACCTGGGCCTCTACGTGCTGGCCTTTCGCGATCCCGACAACATTCAACTGGAGTTGACCGCACCGTATAGTGACTGACGTTGGGCCTAACAGATAGCTACGCTTGCCATCCCGACGCGCAGCGAGGAATCTTGGGGTCGGTCGCCCACGCTCGGTCGGCCACCTTTAGATTCCTCGTCGCTGCGCTCTGGCGGAATGACAGACCTGCATTCGCCCCCATCCCGCCATTTGCGCTTGTCATCCCTCGCTATTGGTACGCAACTAGATGGTTTCTTCTGCGATCCAGGCCTCGGCCGCGGCGGCGGCGTCTCTGAGTGCGCCGCCATATTCAGGCTCTACCGGGAAGATATTCTCGCGGCCAATCTGATCAAGCAGGTTGGTGTCGTCCAACTGCTCCAGCGCTCGTTCTTCGACATCTGCCAGCATGAGCAGATTGTCCTGGGCGTGCAGTTCATGAAGGTAGCGTTCGATGGCCCGAATAAACGTGCTGCCCAACTCCGTGCGGTCGCGCAGATCCAGAATCACCACAGCATGTTCTGCGTCGCCCACATCGGGCAAATCTTCTTCAAATTGTGCGGCGCCGGCAAAGAAGAGACTGCCAACCGGACGCAGCGCGACAATCTCATTGCTCGTGAGCGTGGCGGGCGGATCGCCTTCGCTAAAGGCGCCATCCTCGGTGACAACGATCTGCTCCAGGCGTACGCTTTCGGCCGACTGATAGACATAGAGCAAAATGTGGAAGATCACACCCAACGCGACCGCATATTGAATCGGCAACGTCAGCGTGGCGACAAAGGTGACGATCATGATCGTCATGGGGACGGGCCCGGTGTGCGAGACGAAGCGCATGCGCTTGAAGTTGATCATGCTGAAGCCGACCATGACCAGCAGACCGGCCAGCGCAGGCAGGGGCAGTTGTTCCAGCAACGGTGCAAAGAGCAGCACCATTAACAATCCGAAGAGGCCCGTGAAGATATTTGCCCAGCGCGATTGACCGCCGACGCTCTTGATCAACGTCGTACCTGAAAGCGAACCGCCCACCGGTATGCCACCCACGAAACCAACCGCAACGTTGGCGATCCCCTGACCGCGGAAATCGCCCGATGGATCGGGAAATTCGCCATCGGGATTGGGGATGCTTTGGCTAACGCCGGCCGCCTGAACCAGCGCGATGATGGCAATGGCCAGGGCAGGCACGAGCAGGGGCACGACGAGCGTGAGGTCCGGCATATGTGGTACGGGCAGAGAGCGGGGAATCTCAGTCGTGTCCCCCACCACGGCAACAGCCGACATGTTGAGGACCGCGGGTATGATTGAGGCCACGACCAGCGCCACGGCGTAGCTGTAGCGGGCGTAGCGAGTCCGTTCGATGAGAATGATCAGTGCAATAGTCAAGAGGCCGATCGCCAGCGTCGGCCAGACAATCTGGCGAAAGTGAAGTGCCGTGTCCGCAGCGCGGATTACCTTGTTACTGGCCGGGCTGTAATAGCCCGTCAGGTCGCCAACCTGCCCCAAGATCGTGAGCACGCCCAGCCCGCTCAGAAAGCCGGTCATGACAGAATTTGAGATAAAGCGCACCAGGTCGCCCAGCTTGAGAATGCCGAAGAGCAGCTGGAAGAGGCCGACAAGAATGCCCAGTACCACCAGATACTGGAGCTGCTGTTCCGCGCCTAGGCCGCCTACCGTTTCGCCCGTGGCAATGGCCGTGGCGCTGGTGGAATCGACATTCATGATGACGGAACTGGTGAAGAGCGCGGCAATGGTTGTACCGGCGATCATCGAGTAGAGGCCGTAAACCGGGTTGACGCCGGCCAACACGCCGTTGGCCACGGCGCCGGGCACGGTGACGATGGCCATGATCAGACCGGAGATAAGGTCGCTGATTAGCGTCTTTCGAGGTACACGCAGGCCAGTCATGATTTGACTCTCCATCGGTGGGCATTGATTTCGCTGCGTAACACCTTGTTACGCCTGAAAACCTTGCCTAGTGTACTGTTCTTGCGGCGAGGATCAAAACGGCATTTTGGGAACGGCGAGGTTAGCGGATGTGGCCCGTCATCTGGTCGGCATCTTCGACAAACCCATAGGCATGCGCGACGATGTAGAGCGGCCTGCCCTTGACTTCATCGTAAATCCGCCCCAGATAGCTGCCGAGGATGCCCAGGAAGATGAGCTGCACGCCGCCCAGAAAGAGAACGCTGACGAGCGTGGTGGCTTGACCCAGGAAGAAGAGATTGCCGGAAAGACGCAGGATGATCGTAATGACGATACCCAGGAGGCTCAGACCGGCGAAAAGGAAGCCAAAAAAAGTTGCCAACTGCAGGGGCAGATAGCTGAAGCTCGTGATGGCGTCTACGGCTAGGCGCAACATCTTGTTGAGCGGATATTTGGTCTCACCCGCATAGCGCTCGGCCCGCTCATACTCGATGCCGATCTGCTTGAAGCCCACCCAACTGCTCAAACCACGCATAAAGCGGTGCTTCTCGCGCAGGCGTCGCATGGCGAGGACGACCCGCCGGTCCATGAGGCGAAAGTCGCCGGCGTCCAATGGGATGTCCACGTCGGAGATACGCTGCAGCAGTCGATAAAAGAGGCTTGCCGTCCAGAGCTTGAAGCGCGATTCGCCTTCACGGCTGGCGCGTACCGCGTAAATCACCTCGTACCCTGCCCGCCACTTCTCAATCATCTCCGAGACAACTTCTGGCGGATCCTGAAGGTCGGCGTCCATAACGATGACGGCATCACCGTTGGCGAAGTCCGTCCCGGCCGTGATCGCGATCTGGTGCCCGAAGTTGCGGCTGAAGTCCAGCACGCGTAGACGCGGATCCTGCGCGCGCAAGGCCAGCAGCATGGCTAGCGAGTTGTCTGAACTGCCGTCGTTCACGCAGATCAGCTCCCAGCTCTCGCCCGCAGTCTCCATCACGCTGATGACGCGTTCATAGAGGGCTGGGATGACCTGTTCTTCATTCCAAATTGGGACGACGACTGAAAAGACCGGGCGTGCCGGTGGATTGCTTGGGGCCATGAACGATTCGCTTTCCTTGATTGTGCACCAATCGTAAATGAAAGTAGGCTGGCGTGGCAAGACGGCAGAGCCGCGAGCGGACATTTGACCTTGTATGTAGATGGGCCGCGGAAGCGAGCGGATGCGGCGGTTTGGAACAGATACTTCAAGATTTGTCCGGGTCTATCTACATTGTCGATATCGCTCCGGGATCATCGTCCTAGCCGACTTGCAACTTAACGCCCAGTCGTTGCGTAGTGAACGTGAACACCGGGCGTTTGCAGCATGAGTAGAATGGATCGCGTAGCGACGCTGCATCCAGTGGGCTCGCGCACGATATCGGCGGGTCTGTCAAGGTTGATCTGCGATGAGCTCAAAACAGGCCCGGCTTTTTCCCGGTCCGTTGTCGCCAACGCAAGAACCCTTGCATCAAGCGCTTAAATTGACGCGTGGAAGGCGCGATGCTAGACTGACCGGACATACTGTTTGGGAATCCAAAAATCGTTTTCAGCATGGCATAAGCTGCGTGCTGAGATCACCTCCATGAGGTCTGTATGCAGCCGTGAATCAACTACCGCAACCATCGGCCGAGACCGGGACGGAGCTGGCCGGTAGCCTACCGCTCTTTCCGCGCCTGCCGGGCGACGATTTTGCAACGAGCCTGCATCTGTCTGGCTTTCGAGCCAAGCACTTGCTCTTTAATCGTCTGAGTCAGCCTGGGCAAGTCCATATCTATAGCAGCGAATGCCGGGCCGGCGAACGCTTGCGGGCCCAGCTCTTTGTACCTGTGCTGCCGCTGGGCGGGGCCGTGGTGCCCAGCTTTGCCATCATCGCCCAAAGCCTTCCCTATAGCGCCGATGTGGCCCATTTGCCGGTTGAGTTGCCGGCCGGCTTTAGCGCGGTCGTGGCCCCGCCGCCAAATGAGTTGATCTCGCCGACGCGCGATGCGCTAACCGGCGTGCAGTACTATCCCGGTCCCATCATCGACACCAAGACGCTGGTGAGCGGGCGCTGCTATCTGGTGGTCTGGAGCCCGCGCAATCACATCGGCAAGTACGTTGTGCAGGTCGGCCATCGCTGGCCCTGGCGCTGGACCTACTGGACCCAGGTTCCCCGCTTTTGGTGGCAGATTCGCGGCTGGTTTGGTCTGGGTCGTACGGCGGCCTATGTGGCCGGCGCGGCCGCGTTAGCCGGTGGATTTTTGGCCTGGCGCCTGGCGCGTCGACGGTCGCGGGGCGCGTAACCTGCGATTTGATCCTACCAACGGGTCGGGTTGTTCTGAGTCTATTTTATCGAGAGAAAATCAATGCGAATAATTCTGTATCTAGGAAAGGGCGGCGTCGGCAAGACGACCGTCGCGGCCGCGTCAGCTGTGCGCAGCGCGGATCTAGGGTACCGCACGCTGGTTGTGAGCACCGATATCGCCCACAGCCTGGCGGATAGTCTTGACGTTCCCCTCACCGGGCTGCCGACAGAGGTCGCGCCCAACCTATTTGCCCAGGAAATCAACGTGCTCGATGAGATCCGCGAGCACTGGGGCGAAATGCAGGGCTACGTTGGCAATCTGCTGCGGGGCCAGGGCATGAGCAAGGCCATTGCCGAGGAGATGGCGGTGATTCCCGGCATGGAAGAGATTGTCAGTCTCTTGCATATTGACAAGCAGGCCAAGGAAGGCAACTATGATCGTGTTATCGTGGATGCGGCGCCCACTGGCGAGACCATCCGTCTGCTCACTATGCCCGAGAGTTTTCAGTGGTACATGGGCCGTCTCATGGGCTGGGGTGACGCCACAACCAAGCTGACGGCCGGCCTGGTCAAGCGCTTTATGCCTGACAAGGATGTCTTCACAAGTTTAGATAATTTGGTTGAGGGCGTTCACGAGTTGCAGAAAGTCCTGGTCGATCCGACCATCTCCAGCTATCGGGTCGTACTCAACCCGGAGAAGATGGTGATCAAAGAGGGGGCGCGTGCCGTCACCTACCTCTCGCTCTTTGGCTATCCCGTCGATGCAGCCGTCGTCAATCGCATCCTGCCCGGGATCGAGAGCGACGGGATGGGCAATGCCATGGTAGTGGACCCCAGCGACGATCCCTATCTGCGCCATCTGCAAGAGATCCAGGCGCGCTATTTGGGCGAAATCGAACAGGACTTCTACCCCTTGCCCATTCTCACATCCGGCTGGTTTGACCGGGAGATGGTGGGCGTTGACAATCTGCGTGAGCTGGGCGAATCGCTCTTCGGCGCTACGGATCCCGGTGCGATTCTCTATGTCGGCCAGCCCCAGGAGATTCTTGAAGATGGCGAAGACCTGATTTTGCAACTGCCGCTGCCCAACGTAGAATTGGACAAGGTTCGGCTGGTCAAGCGGGGTGATGAGCTCTTCATCAGCGTCGGGAATTTTAAACGTGAAATCCTCTTGCCCGCTGTCCTTGCCCATCGCGATGCCAAGGGTGCGCGCTTCAACGACGGCATGTTGCAGGTTCGCTTTCCGCCTGCTCCGGTCAAAGATGCGACGACGTAGCAAAATCGGTCAGTCGATTTCTGGCAGACCGCATGAGGATTGAAGACCGAATCGGGCCGACCGTCGCCAGCAGGACTGCAGATAAACAGTAAGGTGATTCACGTGAGCTTCATGGGTGCGGTACAAAATCTAATGGCGATGGGGGCCGGCGGCGCAATTGGTTCACAGGTCTCATTGCGCGCATCCTGCCTGCACAAGCCGCGTCCCATGCCCCATCAGATGGCTGGGGCGCTGGAGAATCGCCTGCGCATGGCCTATCGCGATCCGGCAGAGCTGCTCGGGCTCTATGGCATTATGGCCGGCATGAGCGTGCTCGACTTGGGGTGTGGTTCGGGTCTCTTCACGGTCGACATGGCGCGTATGATCGGCGAAGAGGGCACGGTCCATGCCGTTGATATTCAGGAACCCATGCTGCATCTAACCGCCTGCCGGTTGCGTGACTTGGGGCTGCGATCCAGAGTTCGCCTTCATCATTGCGGGGCGAACATGCTTTCCCTGCCCGACGATTCTATTGACCTAGCCGTCGCAATTGCCACACTCTCTGAGGTGCCCGACCGCTTTGGCGCGCTGCTGGACTTGCGCCGCGTCCTCAAGCCGGGCGCGCGTTTGGCAATCAGTGAAGAGCTCCTTGACCCATCGTACGTTTTTTCGGGCGTTCTGCGTAAACATGCCGAGAATGCCGGCTTCCACCTCTTGGCCAAGAAAGGCACGCCTTTCTGCTACAGCATGGTCCTCGTCAACGGGAAGAGTGAATGATGGTCGCCGGCGCGTCTGTCGTTGCGCCGCAAGACCATGATAGCCACATCACGCTGTCCTGTTGATTGCGCCCCGCCGTCTCGTGGTGAATAGTACGCCGCCAGCAAGCCGAATCACCCGCCGCTTGATGCTTCACGCGCCGCATTTCTTGTGCGCGTCGTTTGGAATTCATCTTCCTGCCACTGGTGACAGCTAATGTTAGACTTCAGACAGGGCGTTAACCCGCCGTACCTTACGAATGAAATACCGGGCATTGGCGGTCATTTGCGCAGCTCCGCCGACGATTTTGTCGTGGAAGAGCTGGCGCTGTATGAGCCGGCGGATGAGGGGCAACATCTCTTTGTGCGTCTCACCAAGCGTGAGTTGACTACCAAAGATGTTGAAAGATCCTTGCAGCGGCTTTTCAATCTGCCGCGTGGCGCCGTTGGATTTGCCGGCATGAAGGATAAATATGCCGTCACGACCCAGACTTTTAGCCTGAATGTCGGGTATCAGTCACCTGAGTTTGCCGCATCGGCTGCCCAGCGGATTGCTGATGCGCTTCCCGTGCAGGTGCAGTGGGCACGTTTTCATCACAATAAGCTCAAAACGGGCCATCTGCTCGGTAACCGCTTTACGATCATTGTGCGTGACTTGGATGTGCCCCTTGCGACCGCATTGGTCCGGACCCAGGCCGTAACCGATCTGATTCTTGCCCATGGCTTGCCCAACTATTTTGGGCCGCAACGTTTTGGCATTGCAGGTGGCAATGTAGAGAAGGGCCGTGCACTGCTGCTGCGCAAAGCGTATGTCAAGGATAAGTGGTTGCGGCGGTTCTTGATTTCCGCCTACCAGAGCTTTCTGTGCAATTGCTATCTGGCGGCGCGTGTGGAGCGCACTCAGTTTGACACGCTATTGGATGGCGATGTGGCCAAGAAGATGGAGACAGGCGGTATCTTTGAGGTTGAGGACCTTGCCGCCGAACAACTTCGCTATGCGGCCCATGAAATCAGCTTTACGGCTCCCATGTATGGAACGAAGATGCGTTCGGCGCAGCGGGAAGCGGGTGCTCTGGAAGATGAAATTGCCGCGGCTGCCGGCATAACGATAGAGCAGTGGCGCAAGGCACGCTTTGACGGCACGCGCCGGCTCGGCCGTATCCTGACGCCGGACTTGGCGGTGCAGGGGCAAGATGGAGGCGATGAAGCAATCCTAGCTGTCACCTTCACACTGCCCAAGGGCTCTTTTGCAACGACTGTCTTGCGTGAATTGATGAAGGTTGACCTATCAGAAGTGCCCGGTTTGGACGAGTAAACCAAAAGAGGAAGGCGAAATACCGTGTTGGAGAATCAACAAAACAACCCTGGACATCGGCGCGGCCCAGGCGAGGATCCCTTTGAGCGCTTTCTGGCCAGCGAAAGACTTGAGAGCAATCCCATGCATCTGCCCCTGTTTCCCTTGAATGTCGTGCTTTTTCCTGGCATGATGCTGCCGCTGCACATTTTTGAGCCGCGCTACCTGGAGATGATCGACTACTGCGTTGAAAACAAGAGCCCGTTTGGGGTCGTGTTGATCCAGGAAGGTCAAGAGGTTGGCGGATTGGCGACGCCGCACATGGTGGGCACCATGGCACGGGTGACCAAGCGCAAGCAAGAGGATGACGGCCGGTTACACATTCTGGCCGCAGGCGCGCAGCGCTTCAAGATTGACTCGCTGGATCGCAGCCGTGCCTATCTGAGCGGTACCGTCTCTCCGTTGCCCATTGCCAACGGAAACACCCGTAAGGCGCTTGAATTGACCCAACAAATGCGGCCGCAACTGCTCGACTATGTGACCGCACTCTCCGAAGCCAGCAACGCCAAGATGCAGCTCGATCGCTTGCCTGAAGATCCAAAGATGATGGCTTACATGGTGGCCATTGCGCTCCAGATTGGCAATGACGAGAAGCAGCGCCTGCTCGAGATGGATAGCGTGACCGAATTGCTCGCCCGGGAGCACTATCTGATTTCGCGTGAGACCCTGTTGACCCGCTTTATGGCCGATACTCAACCCGCTGTACAGCAGATGGGTGGCGGTCCCACGGGATACATTTTCCCGAACTAAAATTTGCTCGGCCCGTGCACCTATGCTATACTCTTATCCACTAAACGGGGGATTAGCTCAGCTGGCTAGAGCGCTACGTTGACATCGTAGAGGTCACTGGTTCAAGTCCAGTATCTCCCACTCGTTTTCCGACCGGCCGCTCCAGAGCGCCGGTCGTTCTGGCTCCTAGGCCAGATACAACCGATTGTAAATCAAAGCGTTGAGCGGGACCTGTCAGGAAACTCGAATTTTCAGAGAGCGAAGATCAAAGGCTGCAAGTCTTCGTAAATTCCATTCTGACCCACCACCCGTGAGCGAGCGCCTGAAAGCACCGCAACTATGGCGTTCCGGATCGTCCCCGTTACGGACGCTAGAGCGATCTGCCCGGATTGGGCGGATAACTTGGGTGGTACCGCGGAGAGTTGCTTCGTCCCATGAGGGACGGGGCGTTTTTTATTTTTGGGTCTTGGGATCAACACCATGCAGGAATTGAATCGCTATCCCCAAATCGTAGATGCCGCAGCCGCTTATCGCAAGCGCCGGCGCGCACTACTCAAACGTTGCGTGGAAGTGCAGCAGATTCCTGCGCCCACCGGCGGCGAAGGCGCCCGAGCCGCCTACGTGCAGGAACGGTTCGTCCAGCTTGGGCTCGCCGAAGTCACACGCGATGCGGAAGAGAACGTCTACGCTCGTCTGCCCGGTCTCGATCCCACCATGCCGGCGCTGATGGTCAGCGCCCATACGGACACCGTATTCCCGGCCGGGACGGACCTGACGGTACGCGTTGACGAAGCGACCGGTCGCGTCTACGGACCCGGCATCGGCGATAACTCAGCAGGGGTGGCGAGCTTGATCGAGCTGGCGGCAGGCATAAGGGCGTTCATACCGCCCGTCGACATTTGGCTGGTTGCGAACAGCTGTGAGGAGGGATTGGGGGACCTGCGCGGCATGCGCGCTGCCGTGGATCGCCTTGCGCCCCGCATCGGGGCGGCAATTGTCATTGAGGGCATGGGGTTGGGACGCATCGTCCATCGCGGACTGGGTTCCAAACGTTATCGGATCACGGTGACCGCACCCGGCGGCCATAGCTGGAGCGACTTCGGCACCGGCAGCGCGATTCACGCCCTGGTGCGCCTGGCCGCCGACCTAACGCAGCTCGACGTCCCGGCTCGACCACGCACGACCTTCAACATCGGCCGCATTGGCGGGGGCACGTCGATCAATACCATTGCGCAGCAGGCCGAGCTGGAACTGGACCTACGCAGCGAAGCGACCGAGGCCTTGCGCAAGCTAGACCGCCAAGTCAACGAGATCGTCGCCCGCTACCAGACCGCCCACTGGCAGCAAAAAGGGATTATGGTCACGACGGAGGTGATTGGCGACCGGCCCAGCGGCGAGATCGCGTCCGACCATCCATTGGTGGCAGCGGCGCAATCTGCCCTGGCCCGCGCCGGCTTGACCGGTAGCGCCGATCTGCGCATCAGCAGCACCGACGCCAACATCCCGCTGAGTCGGGGCATCCCTGCCGTGTGCGTCGGCATCACCGAGGGCGGCAACGCCCACCGGCTGGAGGAATGGATCGGGCCACGGCTGCTGCCGGTCGGGGTTCAACACTTGATGCTGCTGACCTGGTGGACGGCGGATTGGCTTGGGCGCGGACGTGTCTAACCGAGGAGCTTGTCAATCCAGTCGACGATATGGTCGACAAATGAGTGGGCGCCCACGCCATGTTGCGTCCAGGGCACTGGCATCGTGTCTTGGCTGTGATGGTAACGGTAGGTGTCGTTGCGGGGATCAAGTAGCTGGCACGTCAGGGGAACGCCGGCACGGCAGAGCAAGTACTCAGCCCAAACCGCCTGGGATTGCTTGACCAAGAGAGCTCGCTCCTCCGAGTCGGCCATCTCTCTGCCCCAGACGCGGATGCCATAGCGTCGCAGCATTTTTTCGACTTCGAGGCCGCTGAAGCCGCCGTCGGCCCGGAAGGTGAAGCGGTGCATGGGGCCATTGAAGAGTCTGCCGAACTGGCCGTCAAGTGGATTCAGAAGATCCATTTGGGCGAAGATGTCCATGGGCAGTAAACCTATCGGAAACGAGGGTGGAGAACGGATGTTCTGGTAATTGTATCAGGAATTGCCTGAGAAAGCAAGGGAAATCTGTGGTATAATCTGAGGCATGCTCTAGACCTGAAGTCACGTCTCTCACCCAGATCTCCGGAGCAATCTCACATGCCTGCGATTTTTATGGATCCGTCACCCTTGGCGGTAGTTCTGTTTACCTTGGCCGTGATCGGCTTGGCCGCCGGCGTTCGCAATTTGGTCAAGGATTGGGCAAAAGCAATGGGGGCGCCCGCCAAGCCGTTGTCCATTACGTTGAAGACAGAGAAGACCCCCCAGGAAGTGATGGATGCCGCACGGGCGGCTAAATTCAAACGGCGTCTATTTTTCGTCAGCATTTTGATTGGTTGTTGGGTGGTTGGCTATCGACTTCGTCCCGAGGTTGTTGAGCCCATTACCATGAGTGTGCTGAGCTTTTTCGCTGATTTTCTGAGAATTCTCGGTGAAGCAATTGTCAATATCGGTTCGCAGCTAAGTGTGCTGCTTGCATAAGTGAGAGAGAGTCTGGGTAAACAGTATGAGCAATCAGAATGGGTACAATCAGTCCCCTGAGCAAGATCAACTCTACAAGATCCGCCATAGTCTGGCCCACGTCATGGCCCAGGCCGTGTTGGAGCTTTATCCGGAGGCCAAGATTGCGATCGGACCGCCGATCGATACGGGCTTCTACTACGATTTCGACCTCGGTGTCGGCGAGGACGGCAAGCCGCTTACCTTTTCGCCCGAGGATCTGGAAGCGATCGAAAAGGCCATGCGCCGCATCATTGCCGGTAAGCATGAGTTCGTCTATCGCGAAGTCAGCGCGGACGAAGCGCGTGCGCTCTTTGCCGATCAACCCTACAAGCTTGAGCTGATCGACGGCCTCGCTGCGGGCGAAGTCGACGAGTATGGCAACGAAGTGACCGAGGCGCCGGTGATCAGCACCTACCGGCAAGATTCGTTTGAGGACCTCTGCCGGGGGCCCCACGTCGAGCACACGGCCAAGCTGCGCCCGGATGCGTTCAAGTTGATGAACGTGGCCGGGGCCTATTGGCGGGGCGATGAGGCCAACGCCATGCTTCAACGCATCTACGGTACGGCGTGGAACGACAAGAAAGAACTCAAGCAGCATCTCGCCATGTTGGAAGAGGCAAAGAAGCGCGATCATCGCAAGGTGGGACGCGAGCTGGAGATCTTCATCTTTGATGAGGAAGTCGGTCCGGGTCTGCCGCTCTGGCTGCCCAACGGCACGATTATCATCGAGGAGTTGGAGAAGCTGGCCCATGAACTCGAGTCGGACGCCGGCTACGAGCATGTGCGCACGCCGCATTTGACGAAGGAAGATCTCTTCCTGCGCAGTGGCCATCTGCCCTACTATGCCGAGAGCATGTATCCGCCAATGGAGCTTGAGGGCGTGCGCTATTACGTCAAGCCCATGAACTGTCCCATGCACCACAAGATCTATGATTCCAAGCTGCGTAGCTATCGTGATCTGCCGGTGCGTCTGGCTGAATACGGCACCTGTTACCGCTATGAAAAGAGCGGTGAACTCTTCGGCCTCATGCGTGTGCGCTCCATGCAGATGAACGACGCGCACATCTACTGTTCGGTGGAGGAGTTTGAGCAGGAATTCATGGGCGTGATCGACCTTTATCGCAAGTATTTTGAGCTCTTTGAGATCGATCGTTACGTCATGCGCTTGAGCACGCATCATGCCAAGGGACTGGGCAAGAAATACGTAGACAATGAACCGCTCTGGCTGCAGACGGAGCAGATGGTGCGCCGGGCCATGCAGAACGGCGGCGTACCCTTTGTGGAAGTGCCGGACGAAGCCGCCTTCTACGGCCCCAAGATCGACGTGCAGATCTGGAGCGCGATTGGCAAGGAGTTTACGCTGGCCACGAACCAGGTAGACTTTGCGGTGCCGCCGCGCTTTGATCTTACCTACATCAATCGCGAGGGCCAGGAAGAGACGCCGCTCTGTATCCACCGTGCACCGCTAAGCACGCACGAGCGCATGGTCGGCTTCCTGATCGAGCATTATGCTGGCGCGTTCCCGGTGTGGCTGGCGCCCGAGCAGGTGCGGGTCATCCCGATTACCGATGCCCACCATGACTATGCGTTGCAGCTGGCCGCGCAGCTGGAAGCAGTCGGCGTGCGCGCATCGGCCGACCTCGCCGCCGAGCGCATGAATGCCAAGATTCGTTCGGCGCAGATGATGAAGGTGCCCTACATGTTGGTCGTCGGCGATCAGGAAATGGCGGACGGCACGATCGCCCTGCGCAAGCGCGACGGCACGCGCCAGAACGCCCTGCCCGTGGATGAATTCACGGCGCTGGTCCTGGAGCGGATCGCCACGCGGTCGCCTGCCTTGTAGGACCGCCTGCCTTGTAAGCGAGTGCAACAGGTTTGACAGGCTCAACCGGCGCTGGCCCTCGGTGACCCGCTTGGACATGCCCTGGTCGGACGGACGTTTACCGTCCGTCCGACCAGAGAGCTTTCTTCCAGAAATCCGCCGGATGCGCATCATAAAATTGCCCAGGGCTTCTCAAAAGTCGCGAATTGAACCGAAATCTGGCCGAATTATGGATTTGGTCAAACGTTGCTACCACGAGCAAACGCTTCAGCGTTCTTGGCCACGTGAGCCTGAATCCTGACTTTTGAGAAGCCCTGAAAATTGCCTTGCCATACTTGACGCTCGCGGCGGCTGATGATATACTCAGATCTGTGGTTTCGTCGGTCACTTCGGCTATGAGCCACAGACTTTTTTTGTTTGATTCATTCGATTCACGAACGAGGAGCAGTAATATCGGTAGAAGAGCCCCAGTCCGACCCAATAAGCGGACTGACAACACCCGCGTGAATGGGTCCATCCGTGCACGAGAAGTGCGTCTAATCGGTGATGATGGTGAACAACTCGGTGTCGTGCCGATTGAAGAAGCGCTTGCCATTGCCGAGCAAAAGGATCTGGACCTGGTCGAGGTTGCGCCCAACGCAAAGCCGCCCGTCTGTCGTCTGATGAACTACGGCAAGTATCTCTATGAGAAGCAGAAGCGTGAGCGTGAATCTCGTCGCGCGCAGAAGCAGATCGAGATCAAAGAACTGCGCCTGCGCCCGAAGACTGATGACCATGACGTGAATGTTGTCATCTCCAAAATTCGGAAATTCGCCAAAGAAGGTGCCAAGGTCCGCATACGCGTGCGTTTCCGTGGCCGTGAGATTGTCCACTTTGATGTGGCAGCCGATCTCTTGAAGCGGGTGGCCGAAGAAGTTTCGGATGTGACGGTAGTGGAGCAGCGACCCAATATGGATGGGCGCAGCATGATTATGCTGCTCGCCCCCAAATCGTAGTGCCGGGAGCTGTCGAGGGCGCGTATTTTTGAGCGCTCGGGTAGAATTTGAACCAAACAAAGTCGCTAAACGTTGGTAAAAACGGGCCACGGCCCGTTTTTGTATGCCTGCCTAATCCGGCGGGCACAATTGAAGTAGACTGTAGACCTGTAGAAGAGGGAGGCCAACATGCCGAAGATGAAGACCCATAAGGGAACGGCCAAGCGTTTTCGCTTGACCAAGCGCGGCAAGCTGATGCGCATGAAGGCTGGTCGAACACACTTGCGCCGCAAGAAGACGAGCAGCCAGAACAGCGACTTCCGCCACGCCGTACCCAGCACGGTCAAGGCGAACATTAAGCAAGTCAAGAAGACCGGCGGCAAGGCTATCAAGTAAGCGTCCCGCCAACGTAGTCAAGTTGTTGGTAGATCATTTAATTTATTAACCAGCACGTGACCGGCCCATAAGTGATTCTGACGTAGCGTACTGCACTACAGGAATCCGCCATCACGGAAAGGGAGAAAAAATGCCACGTTCAAGACCAAAGGTTTATGCCCACAAGCGGCATAAGAAAGTGCTCAAATTCACCAAAGGCCAGTATGGCTCCCGGTCGACGCTCTTCCGCCGGGCCAATGAGGCCATGTTGAAGTCCTTGTTTTACGCGTATCGCGACCGGCGCAACCGCAAGCGCGACTTCCGTCGCCTGTGGATCACGCGCATCAACGCCGCAACGCGTCTGAACGATCTCAGCTACAGTCGTTTTATCCATGGCCTGAAGCAGGCCAATGTTCAGGTAGATCGCAAGGTTCTGGCCGACATTGCGGTGCACGATCCGGCTACCTTCACCAAGCTGACCGAGATGGCCAAGGCTGCGGGGGGCGTCATGGCTGCCGCACCGAAGTCTGGCATGGCGGACGCCATGACCAAGGCAGACGCTGCGAAAGCCGAAGCCGAAGAGGCCGCGGCCAAAGCTGAAGTCAAAGAGGTAGTCGAGGTTGATGAGGTCGTTGCTGAAGTCGTTGAAGAGACTACTGAGGATAGCGAGACCATTGTCGAGGAGGTAGTCGAGGTTGACGAGGTCGTTGCTGAAGTCGTTGAAGAGATTTCCGAGGACAGCGAGACCGTCGTCGAAGAGGTTGTAGAAGTTGAAGCCACGCGCAGCGTCACGATTGACGCGACCGCTGACCCCAAGGCGCTTGACCTGACCAAGATCGAAGGCATCGGCCCCAAGATCTCGGCCACGTTTAACGCCGCCGGCATCAATTCCTATGCCGAGTTGGCCGCGACGCCCGTCGACGATCTGCGCCAGATCCTGGCAGACGCCGGCGTGGGCGCCGATCCGACCACCTGGCCGCAGCAGGCCGAACTGGCTGCTGAAGGCAAGTGGGACGCGCTCTCCGAAATGCAGGACAAGCTGGAGGGCGGCCGCACGGCGTAGCCCGTTGCGGATGCCTCTACTGCGCCTGGATTCGCCTATCCGCAGGATGGGGGGATCCAGGCGTTTTTGTTCCTGCCGAGCGAACCAGTTAGCCTATTGGGCCAGCGCCGGTTGAGCTTGTCGAAACCAAGCGACCTAACCTGACTCGCTATTGGTTTGATCTTTCGACAGGCCCGGAACGACGCACGTTATACCGGCGCCGCTACCTTTGACCCGTAAGGTCACTCTGTCGATAAGGCTGTTCGGCCATGATCACCAGCACTGCCAACCCGCGTATCAAAGACGCCCGCAAGCTGCAGGGGAGCAAGGCTCGGCGCCGGCAGCGCCGTCTGCTCATCGAAGGCGTGCGCCTCATTGAGGATGCCTGGCGCAGTGGCATACGGCCCATCGCCATCTTTACCGATCCTGAGTTGTTGGCCGGCAACCAACGAGCCGCGGCTCTTCTCAGCGACCTAGAGGCAAACGATGTTGCCCGCTTTGTTTGTTCCCCTCCTGTATTTGCTTCCCTAATTGATACCGTGACGCCCCAGGGCATTGCTGCTGTCGTACCCTGGCCCGAGCTGCCGCTGCCTGCGACGCCCAGTTTGACCCTTATCCTTGACAGCGTGCGCGATCCGGGCAATGCCGGTACACTGCTGCGGGCGGCCGAAGCAGCCGGCGTCGAATTGGTCATTTTTGGGCCGGAAACGGTCGATCCCTATAACGACAAGGTGATGCGTGCGGCCATGGGCGCGCATTTTCGCCTGCCGGTGCAGAGCTGTGGGGAGTGGGATGAGATCGATACGCTGCTTGGGCCGCATCTGACCCGCTATCTCGCTGATGCCGACGGCGAGGTGAGCTACGACCGAGTCGATTGGCGGCCGCCGGCCGTGCTGATCGTGGGGGGAGAAGCCGCCGGCGCCAGCGCCGGCGCGCGCGCTCGGGCCGAGCTGATCGCTATCCCCATGTTGGGGCAGGCCGAGTCGCTGAATGCCGGCGTGGCGGGGGCCGTGATACTCTTCGAAGCCGCCCGTCAACGGCGTGAGCGGCTGTAGCACCCCGCCTTCACGCTGGATTGGATCGGAATGGGGGGAAGAGGCGGCGCGGATCCTGACCTTAGGATCCCTTGTTTCACTTGAATTGACAGCGCTGTTCGTCTCGTTATTCCGCCGGCGCGCTGCCGCGAACAAGTCATTCCAGCCGCGTTGACATGACTGTGGCGCCGGTGTATGATAGCGCTCAGGACGGTTCGCCGTCCGCACCTCATATCGCCTAGCGCCCCCCAGAAGGATTGCAAGCAATGCAATGGCAAGAATTTTGGCTTATCTTGGGCGGCTTTCTGCTCGGCCTCGTTATCTCCACGCTTTGGGAATGGTTCTACTTTCGGCGCCAGCGCGTCGAATGGCATGATGCTGAAGTAGAACGGCTGGAAGCGGAGCTGCGTCTGCGCGACGAGTGGATTCGCCTCCAGCAGCAAGCTAGCATCACCCGCACGCGTACCGAGACGACTACGCAACAGGAGACGACGGCTGGCAGCGGCGAGGCGCCGTCGGATTCAGCCGTTTCGGCCTACGCTGCCTCAATCGATTATCAAAGCCCGCCCGTCTTTCTCGGCAACGAAGAGGCGGAATCGTTGCGCGGCGAACCCTTTGGGAATGCACCCCAACGTAATCCCTATGCGGTCTCATCTGCGGCCTCAGATGAGACTTCTGCGACCGACGTTGCTGTCGGCGATATTGAGCGCGATGCGTCCGGCAGGGATACCGGACCGCTGCCGGCGACATCGATCTATGCGCCCGGCGCAGAGTTCCAAAGGACCGCGGCGCGCGCCGATTCGCCCGAAGAATTGGCAGGTATTGATGTTCCGCCAGCCACGCACGTCCGCATGACGATCGGTGATGAGGAACAAGCTGCTACGGATCGCGCCCAAGCCGCTGACGTGTCAGATGACGTTGCGCGAGCCGCCGTAGCCGCCGGTCTTGTCGCGGGCCGCGCTCGCACTGAACAAGATGCGGGCGATGCCTTCCTGGATGAGGACGCAGGCGCCGCCGAACTTGAACCGGGTGACCACGTTGTGGTCATCGTCAACGAAGATGCGGACGATGCCGCCACGGTTGTGCTTGATGCCGATCGTGTGGCCGGTTCGTTTGATGACGAGGACGCCGCGCCGCCTGTCGAAACCGAGGGCATTGAACCGGGCGACCACGTTACGGTCATCGTCAACGAAGATGCGGACGATGCCGCCACGGTTGTGCTTGATGCCGATCGTGTGGCCGGTTCGTTTGATGACGAGGACGCCGCGCCACCTGTCGAAACCGAGGCCATTGAACCTGGCGACCACGTTAGGGTCATCGTCAACGAAGATGCGGACGATGCCGCCACGGTTGTGCTTGATGCCGATCGTGTGGCCGGTTCGTTTGATGACGAGGACGCCGCGCCGCCTGTCGAAACCGAGGGCATTGAACCGGGCGACCACGTTACGGTCATCGTCAACGAAGATGCGGACGATGCCGCCACGGTTGTGCTCGATGCCGAGCGCGGCGCCGGTGCGCTTGATGACGAGGACGCCGCGCCGCCGGGCGCGACTGAGAGCGTTGAGCCCGGTGATCACATTACGCTCGTGCTGGATGATGACAACGAGTCCTCCAAGGTCGCTCTTGCGGCTGCGGGTATAGCCAGTGTGCCCGATGCCCGTGACGAAGACGGGGCGCCGCCTGCCGAGAGCAAGGGCATCGAACGGGGCGACCACATCACAGTTGTGGTGGACGATGACGATCCTGTCGACTCTGGGATCGTCGCCAACGACGTTGGGGACACGGCCGGCGCTGCTGGCGCCGAATCTGATGATACCGACAGCGCCCGTCGCGCTGAGGCCGCTGTTCTCGAAGCAGGCGATCGCGTCACAATCGTGCTCGATGCTGATGATCAGGGCGGATCCAGCACCGTCAGGCTTGAGGCTGAGGACGTTGCTGGCGCGCATGAGCCAGATGAGGAGCGCGCTGGGGCTCCCGCCGGGACTGGAGAATTCGAGCCTGATAACGCTGCTGCCGTCGCAGCCGACGATGCCGGCTCGCGTGCCGTCGTGCTCGATGCCGAGTACGTCGTCGGTGGCTTTGATGCAGCCCAACGCGATGATGAAGGGGGAGCAGCTGGCGGAGACGCTGAGCCTGACGCGCCCGCGCCGGGTGATCGCGTCACGCTGGTGCTCGATGCAGAGGATGACGCTGCTGCAGTCGATGTCGCCTCCGCGGCGGATGAACGGTCGGCCGGCGGCGCGTTCGAACCTGTGGGAGAAGAGGACGAACGCGCGCCTGAACGTCTTGGTTTCGATCCGCATGTCGATACAGATGAGGGCGTGGCGGCGCGCAGACCTGGCGTAACGATCATTGTCGAGTCCGCCGCGTCTGTGGTGATTGATGAGGACCAGATTGGCGAGGAGCCCGAAATTGGGCAATACGCATTCGTGCCGAGCGTCGGAGAAGAGGCCGCGGCCATGGCCGCCTGGGTGGAGTCTGCCCTGCAGGCCGCACGGGCGGAGAAAGCGCGGCAAGAGGCTGCAGCGGAAGGCCTAGACGATGAGGCTGGCGCGGCCGGGGAGAGCGACAGCGAGCGTGTGGCCACGCGCAGCGCCGGCGTAATCTTGCGTGATGACGATGCGGAAGCTGAAGTGGCCGACTACGTCTTTCTTGCCGGTGCGGACGCAGAATCAGAATCAACTGACGATATCGATCTGACCGCGCTGGAGGCGGCGAGACTGGCGCGTGCCACCGATCAGTCCACGGCGGGCGTCTATCTGGAGAGCGATGAAGCGCTGACGTTCCTGCGCGCGGCCGCGGCCGGTGATCTCGCGGAGGAGGAGAGCGAGCGCATTGCCCTCATGCGGATCAGGCTGGATGAGACCACGGCCGCTGAGGTAGACGACCTGCTGGCACAACTCCGGGCGGGGGATGACGCCGACTCGTTTGGTCGCCTACGGCTGGTGCGGATCAGCCTCGACCCTGCAGAAGACGCTGACGATGAGCATCCGGACAACCTGGCCCTGATCGACGGCATCGGCCCCACCTATCGTCAGCGCCTCTACGATCACGGCGTCTTTACCTTTTACCAGGTCTCGCTGCTGGACGCGGCCGAGCTGGAAGAGATCACCCAGGCCATTGCCGCGGCCGATCCCGCGGCCTGGCGCAAGGAGGCCAATGACTTGGCTGCGGCCTACGGGCGGGACAATGCCGTCTACGCCGGCCCCATGCCGGCGGAACTGGACGCGATCAACGGGATTGACCGGGAAGTTGCCCAGTGGCTCTACATGGCCGGCGTCCACACCTTTGCCGACCTGGCCGCGCGTCGCCCGGCCGAACTGCAGGCGCTCTTGGCTGAGGGGGTGAACTGGCGCGAGGCTGACGCGGCCAAGTGGGTGAAGCGCGCTGCGGTGCTGGCCAAGCGGCAGGAGGCCTCGTCCGCATGATCAGATTTTTCAGCCGTCCTTACGTTGTCTGGGCGCTCGATCGCTGGAAGGTCTTGCTGATCGTTTTGCTCTTCACTCTGCTTCTGGCCGGGACGCTTTTCATGCCGCCGGCGTAGGGGGCGCGCGACTTGCTGCAGCATTCAGCGCCCAGCTTTTGCATTGCCAATCCGGCCTGTGCTATGATTGTAGCAGTTGCGGGTCCCTAGCTCAATTGGCAGAGCAGCGGCCTTTTAAGCCGCGGGTTCTGGGTTCGAGTCCCAGGGGGCTCATTTATTAGGAGTGCCGGCCTGTGTTTCTGAGATGAAACACAGGCTTTTTTGTCTAG
Source organism: uncultured Chloroflexia bacterium (assembly GCA_963749845.1). GTDB lineage: Bacteria > Chloroflexota > Anaerolineae > Caldilineales > Caldilineaceae > JAGRCP01. Next base: position 2,372,081 of record CAVVOJ010000001.1, read on the forward strand.
GCTTGCCGCAGTCGCCTCACCCTGCCGGTCCGCTGAAGGCGTCCCGGCTGTCCCTCTCCGCCCGGCGGAGAGGGAAGCGAAGCCTCTGTCCAGGAGGCGAAGCAGGGAGAGGCAAAGGACTTCCTCTCTTTTTCCGATGTATGATATAAGCGTAACTGGCCCGTATGAGGTCATGCCGTTTGGGTAGTCCATCTGAACCTGCACAGGATTGTCAATACTGAGCCGGTCATGCCTGAAATCGCCCGTTTTTTTGGCATTATTGTCACCATCTATATGGAGGTCAGCGTACCTCACCAGGTCCCTCATTTTCATGTGCGCTATAATGAGTACCGCGCGTCCTATAGTATTGACCCGATTGCTCAGCTGGCCGGCGCACTGCCGCGTCGCCAGCAGCGGCTGGTAGAAGCCTGGGCGGAACTGCATCAGGCGGAACTGCTCGACAATTGGCAGCGAATCCAGGAAGGACGCAGAGGGCGTCGTATTCGTGGTTTGGAGTGAATAAATGGAGAATTGCAAATGAGTCATCCGCTCTACGATGTGACCGGTTTTGAGTTCTTAGACGGATATGCCTTGCGCGTTACCTTTGATGACGGTTCAGTGCAGGTGGTTGACCTGGAACCAGTACTCTTTGGCGAGATGTATGGCCCGCTACGCGACCTGGACTTCTTCCGCCAGGCGGCGCTGGACCCGGAAGTCAAGACGCTTGTGTGGCCGAACGGCGCAGATTTTGACCCCTACATCCTGCACGAGTGGCCTCAAGTCGTAGACGAGTTGGCTCGACGCTTGCGCGTGGCGGCTTGAGCCTGTCGGATTTTCCCAGACACGATTCAACGATCGATCACTAGACCACTAACTCCAGCATGACCGGCCCTCCAACATGACCGGCCCCGAGGCCCTTGCCCGGCAAACCATCGACGCCCAGCTGGAAGCCGCCGGCTGGGTGATTCAGGACTACAACCACATCAACCTGGGCGCAGGTCCGGGCGTTGCCATCCGCGAATTTCCGCTCAAGACCGGCTTTGCCGATTACCTGCTCTTCGTGAAGCGCAAGGCCGTCGGCGTGGTGGAAGCCAAGGCCGTGGGCATGACGCTGAGCGGGGTCGCGCACCAGTCCCAAAAGTATGGCGAGGGCCTGCCCGATGACCTGCCCGCGTGGGCGCGTCCGCTGCCCTTTCTCTACGAATCGACTGGCGTGGAGACGCTCTTCACGAGCGGCCTGGACCCGGACCCGCGCAGCCGGCGCGTCTTCAACTTCCACCAACCTCAGACGCTGCTCGACTGGACGCAGGAGGCGGAACCTCTGCGCGCCCGCCTGCTCTACACGCCGCCCCTTCACCCCCAAGGGTTGTGGGACGCCCAGGTCGAAGCCATCCAGAAGCTGGAAGAATCGCTGGCTGACAACCGCCCCCGCGCCCTGATTCAGATGGCGACCGGCAGCGGCAAGACCTTCACCGCCGTCAACTTCACCTATCGCCTGGTCAAGTTCGCCAAGGCCAAGCGGGTGCTCTTTCTGGTCGACCGCAGCAACCTGGGTCGGCAGACGCACAAGGAGTTTCAGCAGTTCGTGACGCCCGACGACGGGCGCAAGTTCACCGAGCTCTACAACGTCCAGCATCTCCAGTCCAACGTCCTCGACGACGTGAGCCGGGTCTGCATCACGACCATCCAGCGCCTCTACTCCATGCTGCGCGGCGAGGAGGCCTTTGACCCCGAGCTGGAGGAAGAGAGCCTCTGGGAGATGGACTCGGCGCTGGCGCGGCAGGACCCCAAGGACGTGGTCTACAATCGCCACCTGCCCATCGAGTACTTTGACTTCATCGTCGTCGACGAGTGCCACCGCTCTATCTACAACCTGTGGCGACAGGTGCTGGAATACTTCGACGCCTATCTCATCGGCCTGACCGCGACGCCGGCCAAGCAGACCTTTGGCTTCTTCAACCAGAATCTCGTTATGGAGTATCCACGCCAGCGCGCGGTGGCTGACGGCGTGAACGTGGACGGTGAGGTCTACCGCATTCGCACGCAGGTGACGGAGCAGGGCAGCCGTGTTGAGGCCGGCCACAGCGTGGGCTACCGGGACACCAAGACCCGGGCGCAGCGCTGGGAGCAGCTCGACGAGGATTATGAGTACAGCGCGACCCAGCTGGACCGGGACGTGGTGACGCCCAGCCAGATTCGCACCGTGATTCGTACCTTCAAGGAGCGCCTCTTCACCGACATCTACCCCGGTCGCGCCATCGTGCCCAAGACGCTCATCTTTGCCAAGGACGACAGCCACGCCGAGAGCATCGTCGAAATCGTGCGCGAGGAGTTCGGCAAGGGCAACGACTTCTGCCAGAAGATCACCTACAAGGTGAGCGGCAAGTCGCCCGAGAGCCTGATTGCCGAGTTTCGCAACTCCTACAATCCCCGCATCGCCGTGACCGTAGACATGATTGCCACCGGCACCGACGTCAAGCCGCTGGAGATTCTGCTCTTCATGCGCTCGGTCAAGTCGCGCCTGCTCTACGAGCAGATGCTGGGCCGGGGCACGCGCGTCATCAGCGCCAACGACCTGAGCGTGGTGACCCAGGATGCGCCGAGCAAGGAGCGCTTTGTGATTGTCGATGCCGTGGGCGTGACCGAGAACCCCAAGTTTGACACCAAGACGCTGGAGCGCAAGCGCAGCGTGCCCTTCGACAAGCTGCTCAACAGCCTGGCCCTGGGTACCTACGACGCCGACACCTTCTCCTCCCTGGCCGCCCGCCTGGCCACGCTGGAGAAGAAGGTCTCGCCGCAGGACGACTACGACATCGCCACGCTCTCCGGCGGCCAGACCGTGCGGGACATCGCCAACACGCTCCTTGACGCCATCGACCCCGACCACGTCGGCGCGGTCCTTGCTGAGGCTCAGGGCGTGGCGTATACCGACGACTTCGCCGAAGCCATCGACCCGGCCTCGGAAGAATACGCGGCCGCGGCTCAGGAGCTGATGGAAAAGACTGCGCCCCTGCTGGCCGACAACCCCGACCTGCGCGCCAAGCTCGTCGAGGTCCAGCAGCGCAACGAGCAGGTCATCGACGAAATCACCGTCGACGTGCTGCGCGAAGCGGGCTACGACGCCGACGCCACCGCGCGGGCCAAGGCCACGGTCGCGTCCTTCGAAGCCTTCATCGTCGAGCACCAGGACGAAATCGACGCCCTGCAGCTGCTCTTCAGCCGGCCCTACGGCCAGCGCACCCTCACCTATGGCGACATCGAGGAATTGGCCGCAGCTGCTCCAGCAGCCGCCCCACAGATGGACGACCGAACGGCTCTGGCAGGCCTACGCCCAGCTGGAGCAGGACAAGGTGCGGGGCAGCGGCGCGCCGCGCACGCTCACCGACATCATCTCCCTGGTGCGCCACGCCGTACAGCTGGAGGACGAACTGGCGCCCTACCAGGACGTGGTGTGCGTCAGCGCTACGAAACGTGGCTCCAGGACCAGGAAGCCGCCGGCCGCGCCTTTTCGCCCGAGCAGCGCTGGTGGCTCGACCGCATCGCCGAGCAAATTGGCCTCAACCTTTCGATTGCGCCGGATGACTTCGACTACGGCGAATTTTTCGACAAGGGTGGTCGCATTGGGGCGATGCGCACGTTGGGCCAGGAGTGGCGGCTGATGGTGGATGAACTCAACGCCGTGCTCGTCGCGTAGCTATGCTACAATAGATGAGCGTCGTGGGACGACCCCAATCGACAATCATGTGGGCCTGACCCCAGTCGACGACTGCCGGGTGTAGGCCTGATCAAAAACTGTAGGGCGTGGCCCTTGCGGCCGCCCGTGGGAGGCAGACACAAATGGAGTGGCGAACACGCATTAGCAGCGACCCGACCATCTGCCATGGGCGCGCCTGCATCACGGGGACGCGGGTCATGGTCTCCGTCATTCTCGATAACCTGGCCGCAGGCGTCGACCCGGACGAGATCGTCCGCAGCTATCCAAGCCTGGCGCCGCAGGATATCCAGGCGGCGATTGCTTATGCCGCCGAATTGGCGCGTGAACGCACCCTGCCCCTGCCGACGTAGCACCCCATGCAGCGCTTCAAGATTGATGAAAACCTACCCGAAGATGTCGCCCAGCTGTTGCGCGCGGCCGGGCATGACGTGCGTACGATTCACGACCAGGCCATGGTCGGCGCGCGTGACGAATCCATCGCGGCCGTCTGTCGACGTGAGGCCCGCGCCATCTTGACACTCGACACGGACTTCGCCAATATCCAGAGCTATCCGCCGGGCGCGTATGCCGGCATCATCGTTCTGCGCCTGCAGCGCCAGGACAAGGCCCATGTCGTAGGCGTAGTGGCCCGGATCGTGCCTCAACTGGACGTGGAAGCGCTGCGCGGTACGCTCTGGATCGTCGATGAGCACAGCATCCGCATTCGTGAATAGGGAGCGCAAGTCGCTTCCACGTCCGGTTTGATGGCGCTATGGAAGCCGGCTCCAGGACCAGGAAGCCGCCGGCCGCGCCTTCACGCCCGAGCAGCGCTGGTGTCTTGACCGCATCGCCGAGCAGATTGGGTTAGATCTGTCGGTAGAGCCGGAGGACTTTGACTATGGCGAGTTCTTTGACAGAGGTGGACGCATTGGAGCGATGAAATCCCTTGGCAGCGATTGGCAATCCCATTTGGAAGAGCTGAATAATGTCTTGGCATCGTGAAGAAAATATCCGCAATTCGTTACCACCTGGCTGGTTGTGGACAACGGCGACGGAAGTCTGCGGCTCGGTTCGAGACGGAACTCATAGCACACCATCCTATGTTGAGGACGGAGTACCGTTGATTACGTCCAAGAATCTGAGACCCGATGGTCTGGATTTCGGCAGTGTTCGTAACATTAGCCTTGATGACCACAGTGAAATTAGCAAGCGGTCCGGAGTCGAGAAGGGTGACGTACTCTACGCAATGATTGGGACAATTGGCAATCCCGTCGTAGTCATGACAGAAAGCCAATTCAGCATCAAGAATGTCGGCTTGTTCAAGAAGAACGAATCAATAATCGATTCACGGTATCTGGCCTACTGGTTATCGAGTTCTGTGTTCACGCAGATTCTTGAAACAGATGAGCTAGTCAAAGGTACAACCCAGAAATTCGTGCCGCTAGGGAATCTGCGGATATTTCCGATACCCCTCGCCCCCCTCAACGAGCAGCGCCGCATCGTCGAGGCCATTGAAGCCCACTTCACGCGTCTCGACGCGGCCGTGGCCGCGCTCAAGCGCAGCCAGGCCAACCTGCGCCGCTACCGGGCCGCCGTGCTCAAAGCCGCGTGCGAAGGCCGGCTGGTGCCCACCGAAGCCAAGCTGGCCCGGGCCGAAGGCCGCGACTACGAGCCGGCCGCCGTGCTCCTGGAGCGCATCCTCGCCGAGCGCCGCCGCAAATGGGAAGAGGCCGAATGGGCCAAGCTGGTCGAAAAGGCCAAGAAGAAGGTCGCCCAGGCGCGCCGCAAAGCCGCCGGCCGCCCGGCCAAGCTGCGCGATTTGGCCGACGAGGAATGGCAGGAGGTGGACGAGCAGGAGTACGCGCGCTATCTGCCCAAGAACGACAAGTGGAAGGCGAAGTATCAGGAGCCGGAGTCACTGGATGTAGATGGGTTGATGGAGTTGCCGGACGGTTGGAGGTGGATTCCGACTGAATATCTTGCAGAGCCAGGTACAATCGGTGCTGGTCCATTTGGTACGATTTTCAAAGCGCGCGACTTTCGTGATGAAGGTATTCCAATAATATTCTTGCGCCACGTTCAGCCCGGAAAGTATGCTCCGTATCGCAAGCCTGGTTTTATGGATACCAGAAAGTGGGAGGAACTCTTCCGAGAATACTCCGTATACGGCGGAGAACTGCTGGTCACGAAATTAGGAGAACCCCCAGGAATTTGTGCAATCTACCCAAATGGAATTGGTCCCGCTATGGTTACTCCAGACGTCATCAAAATGGATGCAAATCAACAAATCGTAGTTCGTCGGTATCTCATGAACTACTTCAACTCAACGGTGGCCAAGCGGATTGCATTCGGTGTAGCCTTCGGTACTACGCGTCTACGTTTGACTATTCCTCTATTCAGAGATCTACCTGTACCAGTGGCCCCCATCATCGAACAACACCGCATCGTCGCCGAAGTCGAGCGCCGCCTCTCCGTTGTCGACGCGCTCGAAGCCACGGTCGGAGCCAGCCTGGCCCGGGCCGAACGCTTGCGCCAGTCGATATTGAAGCGCGCGTTTGAGGGCAAGTTGGTCCCGCAAGACCCTCTTGACGAGCCGGCGAGTGTCCTGTTGGCGCGCATTCGAAATGGTGAAGACGCACAAGAAGAAACAGCGCCCCTCCAAACATCCTTTTCATTTGACGCGAAGTGAGTGTAATCGATGAATTTTCCAGTCTCCAGACTGATTGAGGGCCAGCCAAAGCTTGTCACGGTAGGCAAAAACGAGCCGCTGCGCGCGGCCTTGACGCAGATGGTCTCCAATGATTTCAGTCAACTCCCTGTAGTGGACGAGAACGGCTATCTGACCGGCGTGATTTCGGAGCAGTCCATCGCCCGGAGCTATTTCTATAGCCAGGAGAGCGTTCCCCTCTTTGGGCTGCCGGTTCATCACTGCCAGGCCAAGGCGGTAACGATTTCACCGGAAACTGATGTCTTTGAAGCCTTGGGTCGGCTGAAGGATGTTGCCGCCGTCATCGTCGTTCGCGACCGCAAGCCCATGGGCGTGCTGACCTACTACGATGCCACCCATTTCTTTCAGGAGGTGAGTGAAGGCTTAATGTACGTTGAGGACATCGAGGTCACCCTTCGCCAGTACATCGAGGCCGTTTTCCCCGATGAAAAAGCGCTGAACAAAGCGTTGATTTATGTCTTTGGGGAGGACAAAAAGAATCCGGGACAGCCGAGTCGTGCCTATGAGGAATTCAGCTTCTACAGCCACATGCAGTTCATTACCCATCCTGCGAACCGGTCGAAATTCGAACGCTATTTCGAGCCTGTTGACCTTTTCCGACAGTACATGGAACAGGTGCGCATAATTCGGAATCAACTGGCTCATTTCCGGGATGAAATCTCAATCGTCCAGCGTCATGCACTGCTCCATGCTCGGGACTGGCTGGCGTCCCGGCCAAAGCCGCCACGGCCTCCGTCACCCGAGGCAACGGCCGCCGACAAAACCGAAGCATATGCCCGAGCCAAGGCGTCGCCGACGGCTGAGACTGCCGGCGGAAAATATACTCCTATACAGAGTTGGCTACAGGAGATGCCCGTCCGTACCAAGGAGGTTGAAGCCACTTTTTCGGAACTTGAGCAGTTAATTGAGGAGGACTTACCGCCGTCGGCTAGAACGCATCGAGCGTGGTGGGCAAACTCGGCGAGCAACAAGACCCGGGCACGAGCATGGATGCAGGCAGGATGGCGAGTCAGTGCCGTTGATATGCAGGAGGAAACGGTGCTCTTCGAGCGTTCCCATGGCGCTACGTATCAAGTCTTTTTCGAAGATTTGCTGGCCGATATGCGTACGGTGCGACCGGACCTTATGGGTTCTGTATCTGCTGCCCCACGCAATAGCCAAACATTTGGTTCTGACTTGCCCGGTCTTCGCTATGGCTGGTCCTTTGGACGGGACAACATGCTGCGCGTCGAAATTTACATTGACCGAGGCGACAAGGCAGAAAACAACGCAGTTTTCGACGCATTATTTGAACGGAAGGCCGATATCGAGGAACAATTTGGTCAGAAACTCAGCTGGCAGCGCAAGAATGATGCGCGCGCCAGCCGCATTGCGATTTTTGAGCCCGGCAGAATTACTGACCCCCCAGAACGTCTGGCCGAACTGCGGCATTGGGCAGTCGAAAAAATGACTCAGTTCGTTGACACACTGCAACCGTACCTGAAGGAGATTGCCCGTGCCTAGCCAGACTTCCGCCACCATCGTCCAGCGTCTCTGGAACTACTGCAACGTCCTGCGCGACGACGGCATGTCGTACGGCGACTACGTGGAGCAGCTCACCTACCTGCTCTTTCTCAAGATGGACGACGAGAATGCCCGCTACCTGGACAAGCCCAGCGCCATTCCCGAGGAGTTGAACTGGCAGAGCCTGCTGGCCAAGGATGGCGATGAGCTGGAAATCCACTACCGCCATATCCTCACCGAACTGGGTCGGGGCAGCGGCCTGATTCCCGTCATCTTCCGCAAGGCGCAAAACAAGATACAGGAGCCGGCCAAGCTGCGCCGGCTCATCGACCTCATCGACGGTGAGACGTGGGTCGGGCTGGATATCGACGTCAAGGCCGACATCTACGAGGGGCTGCTGGAAAAGAACGCCCAGGACGTCAAATCGGGCGCAGGCCAGTACTTCACGCCCCGGCCGCTCATCCAGGCCATGGTGGACGTCGTACGGCCCCGGCCCGGCGTGACCATCTGCGACCCGGCCTGCGGCACCGGCGGCTTCCTGCTCGCCGCCTACGACTACATCAAGGGCCACAATCAGCTCACGCGTGACCAGTGGGACTTTCTCAACCATCACGAGCTCTTCGGCTGGGAAATCGTCGACAGCGCCGCGCGGCTCTGCGTCATGAATCTCTATCTCCACGGCATTGGCCACGACAGCGACGTCAGCCCCATCGCCGTGGACGACAGCCTGGCCAGCGACTCCGGCAAGCGCTTCGACATGGTGCTCACCAATCCGCCCTTTGGCAAGAAGAGCAGCGTCAGCTTCGTGACCGATGCGGGCGAACTCAAGCGCGAATCCCAGAGCATCGTGCGCGACGACTTCTGGGCCTCCACCAGCAACAAGCAGCTCAACTTCGTGCAGCACATCAAGACCATCACCAAGGTCAACGGCACGGCCGCCGTGGTCGTGCCCGACAACGTGCTCTTCGAAGGCGGTGCAGGCGAAACCGTGCGCCGCAAGCTGCTCCAGGAGTGCGACGTGCACACGCTGCTGCGCCTGCCCACCGGCATCTTCTACGCCCAGGGCGTCAAGGCCAACGTACTCTTCTTCGACCGCAAGACCGGCGGCGAGACGGCTCAGACCAAGCGGCTCTGGATATACGACCTGCGCACCAACACCCACTTCACGCTCAAGCAGAACCCGCTTACCCGGGCCGACCTGGACGAGTTTGTGGCCTGCTACAAGCCCGAGAACCGTCACGAACGCACGCCAACCTGGTCGGAGGAGACTCCCGACGGACGCTGGCGGGCTTATGATTACGAGGAGCTCATTGCGCGCGATAAGGTCAATCTCGACATCTTCTGGCTGCGCGATGAGAGTCTGGAGGACACGGCAAACCTGCCCGACCCGGACGTGCTGGCTGAGGAGATTCTGGAGGATTTAAGGGCCGCCACGGAACAGTTGGAAGAGATTCTAGGGGACTTAGCTGTGGTGGCGTAGCATGACCTTTGCAGATTACGATGAGCGGCCCGCAAGTGATTGAAGACGAAATGACTCTTCGTGTATCCGAAATGACAAATGATTTTTGGACTCGGATTGCCCCGCCAGGCAATTAGGTCGCAATGGATGCGGATCTGTACAGGCCTAGACACTTCAATCACGGGCACCCCATTGAATAGTCCAATCAGCCCGTCAACACAGATTGATTTGCCGTCATACAGGACGTGGGGCGGTGCGGGAAATGACCGACGATGGCGCTCCCAGATGACGATTTGTACGCGTTCGGGGTGGGGTAGTCGTTGCCCAAGTTGAGGAAGGTGGGGCCGCCAAGCTCTTCGTCAAAGGTCGCCCCAAGAACGAGATGAGCGCCGAGCAGGTGCGGCAGGTGGGCGACCTCTACCTTTCATGGCAGGAAGAAGAAGACGTCAGCGCCGTGGCCAAAGTGGCCGAAGTGGTGCGCAACGACTACAACCTGTTGTTGCTCAACCAACATACTCAATTCGGTTGCGCATCTCGCCCGGTTCCAGTACGGAGGCAAGCAATTCGAGGAAGCGCACCCAGTCGCCGATGCCATGTTTGTGCTGCTGGCCAAAAACGATGCCAGCTTGCTTGACGCCGGCAACTGCAAGGTCTACGTAGTCAGCGTCGTTGGTGCAGAGAACGTAGCCGAGGCTTGTGGCACGTACAAGATGGTTGCGGTCACTGTCGCCCAGGAAACCGAGATCGCGCACGGTAACCGCATCAACGCCGCGACGCTGCAGCTGTGCGGCCACAGCGACCGGAACGTTCTCATCCAGATAGAAGCGAATCGGCGGCGCCAACGCGCTGCTCCTTTAGCGCCTCGGCTCGCCGGATTTGGGCTCGGACCTGCTCGTCGATGGCCGGCTTGTGTTGGTAGTAGTAGGCCAGGGCCGCATAGGCTTGGTGCAAGTCAAGACCGTACCAATCGGCAATGCCCTCCGCGTCCAGACCGTGATAGAGGCGGGCGATAGCGACATCGGCCACGGTGACGGTCGTCCCAACGATGTAGGGTCGTCCGCTGCGGATATCGGGGTCAGTGCCGATGGTTTCAATCGCCTGTATGGTTGTCATGGAGCACAGTATAGTGATGGTGATGGGTGAAGTCAAACAGATCATCTTTCCTCAGTTGCTGACGAAGCAGCGCGTTTTCTACAAGCAGATCATGCTTGCTGCGTGTCAGGTCACTGACCAAGTTACTGGCGCGAGCTCCGTTGGCTGGTCTCGTCATCTGCTTGATGCGTGTTACCGTCGTCTGTGCGATAATCGTACCGATTACAGTGGGACGTGAGGAAAATCCGAGTAGCAATCTTTCTTGGATAAGTGTGGAGTACCCAAATGGCCAAATCGACCAAGAAGCAACAACGTCATGCGCTGAAGAAGCGCAAACAGCGCGCCGACAAACGCAAGCGATTGCGCCAAGACACCGGCATTGAACAAGACACCGGCATTGAAAGAGAGACGGCATTTCCACGGTCAAGTTCGGCTGAGCAGCAGTTACGATCTAGTATCCAGCAATTCGCATTTCAAAAGTCCTTTTCCAGCGACTTTGAAACGGCTTTGGGTCTCTACTTTGGAGAAGAGGCCTTGCGAACGCGCGCGATCAACCTGGACGCCCCTGAAACGGCTGATTTCCAGGAGTGGTTCTTCGTCGACTATGTCACGGCTGGCGGCAGCCGTCTGATCGACCTGTTCGCCGAACAGAGAGGTCCTTCATTGCCGCCAGACCAGCGACAGATGCTGCACGATCTGGATCCGAACCAACCGTCTGCGCCTTCTGGAAATCCAGGAGGTCACGCCCGGCGTCGGCGAAGTTGTCAAGGACCTATTGAGCGGGGAAATTCTTCGTTGCTTTGACATCTCGATGTCGTATGCCGCGCGCAAATGGTCCATTGTCTTGGCTCGCCCGCTCCTCACTGGCGGGCGCTGGCACTTCACCGGGAGTGGGAGCATGTTCTCTCCGATGGAAAAGAAGAAGCTGGTCGGCGTGGCGCGTGAGCTCTGGCAAAACTACCAGGCACTACATCCTTCCGCCTCGCTGGATGAATTCTATCGCGATAACAGCTTGCAATTGCGCCAGCAGGCACACAACCTGCAAGAGAGCGGCCAGAACCCTGTCTTCGTTACCCCAGAGAACCACCTTCTGCTCCAGGCAGTCGCCGAATACGAGGTGTTGAACCCGGATCAGGTTTTGGCTTGTCTGGATGATGCTGAGGAATTTGTCTTCGCTGGGGAAAGCGGATCCACCCCTTACGCAGATCATTACAATTGGCTGCTGCGCGGACGTTCCCACATCCCCGAAGGTCCAGCCTGGCCGGAACAGGCGCTCCAGATTCGCTCAGAGTGGACTGCGGGTCCAGGACAGCCTTCCTACCGATCGTTGGGCGATGTGACCGTGGCGGTCAATACGTTGGAACTCTCCTGCCTGAGTCGCGAGCGCCTTGCTGTCGGGCGTTCACTGCTCGAAGAGTTGCTGCCGGGTGCGATCACCCATCGCGGCGACGTCTTTTCGGAGATCGAAACGAAACGAGACGAAGCGCCGGATGCGCCGGTTGCCCCAAGACTGTCGGAAATCGACCCCACTGCTCGGCAGGTTGAGATAGAGCTGCTGGCTCGCCAGGCGGAGCAATGGTTGGAGACGCCCATACCCGGCCTTGATAACCGTACACCGCGTAAGGCTGCCCAAACGGCCGAAGGCAGAGCCCAACTTGAGGAGATACTCAAAATCGTCGAGTATCTCGAAGAGGAAAACCCGGCACTGCGGGGCACACCCTACAGTGCACAGGCGTTGCGACACGAATTGGGGCTGACGTAGCAAGAAGAGTAAATGAATCGCCAGATTGAGCAAGGAAGACCTTCAACACGAGCAAGCGTTTAGGGATCCATCGGGTACCGCTATCTTGCCTTCAGCCGTCGCAAGCGACGTCACAATTATCCCATGTATTCTATTGTCGTGCCTGGATGCCGGTCCCTGCTTTGGACCTTGAATTACTCGATATCTGCCCCTTCAAGCTCCATCATCGCATAGAGCTCACGAACCAGGCGACTCCGCTCAGGCCCCACAGGCTCCGTCATCAGCCGCCGGTTGATCTCAATGTATTGGGCCCGCAGCTGACCAAATCCCTCCTGGTGAAACACGTTTTCGGCCCACTGTACCGCGTCCTCATCCCATAGCTCCAACAACTCAGTCGGGCCGTAGGCGACGTACTCCGGCTCCTCCCAGTTCGAACCGTGTCGAATATCCAGTCTTTCCCCGTCCGTGCCGAGGAGCCGGGCGACCAAGTACGGATTCTTGAACCAGGTTTGAGCCAGCTTTGCAGCTGCCTGCTTCTGGTCGCCGGATCGATAGAGGGCCAGGCTCCAGCACAGGTACTGGAACGGTTCACCCATGTCATCCGGGAATTCCTTGTCGAACCAGGCGAAGGACTTCAGCGCACCATCCACGTCGTCCAACAGCATGTAGAGGGGGCCGAGCAGGTACCGTTTGCCGCTGCCATCGTGATAGCCGCCGTATTTTCTCTTTTCATTGGTGAGCGCTCGCTCATAGCGTCGGATGCGCTCTTTGATCTTCTTGGGTTCGGTCGGAAATTGGCTCATAACACCTTTCTACACTGTGAGATTCAAGCGCGCCTCAACGGTGGCAACGCCTCTGCCGGCACCAATACTCTGATTGAACGCGCCTGTCTGGGCGTCCGGGAAATGAATCCGAGCTGCTCCAGCCTCAAGATCATCTGGTGAACGGTCGGCGGTGTGACGCCGAAGTACGCCTGGATTTCATGTTCGGCGGGAGCTTGGCCATGGAGCTGGCTATACTGGTGGATGTAGGCAAGGTACTGCCCCTGTTTGGGCGTATACGAAGGGATTGCAGCGCTGGCTCTGATCAGGTCGGGGATGTCTACGCTGCACCACTCCGCGATCGCTGTCTCGGCGGCCTCTAGCGCGCTATCGAGAGACGGGTATGTATCCGTCCCTGACCAGATTGTGCCGCCTTCGTCAAGAACGCGGATGAAAGATGAATCGTAGCCGGTGTTGCCGATTTCCACGATTCCATTTTGAACCCAGGCGGTGATATGAGGGTATTTCTGTTCAAAGTTGTCCATTATAGGTATCGCAATACTGGCTCTGGTGCACTGGTGCACGAGTTAATTGACCTTTTCTACAACAAGTAGAAAATCGACCTTGGCTGTAGCGCCCATGAATTGGAACGTCGGAGAAACATATGGAACGATTGACAGGACTTCTCCATCCAATTGGTTTAGGAAGAGCTCAAGTTTTTCTTGTATCGTCTCTTTTCTTCCTTCAAGTCGATGAACACGATATCTCATTCGAATCTCCCAGTATGGTAATCTGAAGCCCGTATGGTGCGTATAATAGTCTTGAGCCACATCCCCCTCGAGAATTGCGCAGCCTTGATGTCTCCGCGCTCGAAGATCTTATCTTTTGAATGCCGTAACCCGGTTCAAAGTGCTTCAGAGCCACTAAAACGGGTAAACACCAGGGATTCATTGTGCCGCCACTTGAACGGATCGCTAATGCTGTCGCCTCACTCACGGTTGATCCCTGGTGCATGACCTAAACGCCGCGCGGATTTTTCGTAGCTCACGATTTGTAATCACGGGTCAAATCGGCTGCGTCGGCCTGGCAATTCCCGGCGAAAAATCTCGATTTACTCAAATTGTGAACTACTGATGTCGCTATTCGTTGGGACGCTTCACTCGACTACGCTCACGGCACGCAGATCGGCTTTCCTGCTTCATCCAGCCCCGGCATGCCGAGACCAAAATTAGCGTGACTCAACTCATCTATACCTGGCGTGATGTTGGCGCCGCATGCTCGGCCGTGCCCCCCTTCATGGCTGCTGCTGCCAGGGTCATGACCGTCATCGCCGCTGCAGCCGCCTTCCTCATGATCGTCACCGCAGCCGCCACCGGCATCGTGGTCGCCGCCTGGCACGGTGCCGCTACCACCCGGAGTATGACCGGCATCGTGCTCATCGCCGCAGCCGCCGGCATCGTGCTCATCGCCGCAGCCGTCGTCACCATGATCATCGCCGCCACAATCACCCCCGTCATGTCCGCCGCCGCCACTGTTACCTTGACCTGCGTGAACAAAGCGGAAGGATTCCCGCGCGGTGAGTTTGATCAAGTAGCCATCATATACCAGGCAGTCCCTCCCCAATCCGCTACACGCACCCTCTTCGGCGCGCTCCCAATGGAAGTGGGTGTAGCCCGGCTGTTCGGGCATAGAAGAAGGGTCGATGCACCAGGTGGGCCGACCGCCGCCATACGTCAGCAGCTGTCCCTGGACACGAATGCCGTGCATCGTCCAGCCGACCGTGCAAGAGCTTGGCTCACCATCCTCCCTTTGCGGCGGATTGGCGCAGTCTACATGCTGAGCTACCGGTAATCGGCCTAGTTCGGGATCCTCGTGCGTCTCGTCCGTGAACCAGATGTACAAAAAACCATTGAGTTGATCCTGACCGACCTTCTTGCTCTGTTGATGTTGATCCATGCGGTTACCAAAGCGATACGTATAGGGTGCCGCATGATCCCTCCAGGGATACCCTTCGCTCCGGCCGGCGTTGCCGGATTCCGCGACCCGCTCCTGGTCTTGTCCGTTCGAACCGGCTGTGATGACCGGAAGAAAGACCTCCGTCTCATCGGCATAAGCGACCCGAGCCGGAGCAACCATACCTGACAATAGAAACAGTAGCGCGAGTAGTGAAAGCGTGCGAACCATTTGTCCCCTCCTTCTTCGGCTTCAAACGCGCCGGCGACGCTCGCCGGTGATCATCGAACGCTGTGCAGCTTGTCGGTTGAGGAGCGAACAACGAACGCAAGTTTTGGGAGTGTCTCACGGGGTTGGCTACAAAAATGCTACAACTGGCAGTGGTCATCAGGCCGCCGTCCCCAATCGCGCCAGTAGACCCAGGCCAGCGTACGCTTCGGGCGTCATGCAGCGTCTTCTCAAGCGTGCAAAATATCTCCGGTTGAGAATCGACGTGTTCCCCCACTCATCCTTATTTCAATCCGCGGCTTCTGGGTTCGAGTGCCAAGTGTTTCATCTTAAACGCTTCCCAGCCTCGCTTCCTACTTAGGTCGTCAAAGATCATCCCCGCCAGGATGCCAATGCGGGTCGAGGCTCTTGAAGTGACCGGCGGGACATGTCCCACCACCGGTGGTCGAGACCTGCCAGTGGGTTGAGCAGTAGAACTGCTCGCAGGAGGTACAGTAGCCGAAGTCGTCGTAGAAACCCGCCGCCTGGATTTTCGCTGACTCATAAGGCAGACTCAATGCGTCGCGAATCGCCTGCGCTTCCTCGTCGGAGATTCGCCGGCTCCCGCCGTTGCCAAAGCCAGCGACGCCTTCGAAGGTGAAACGCCAGCCGTCGGCGTACTCGGCGAGCACAACGGTTCCTGCGGAGACGCCGCACACCGCGCAAGGCGCGGCCAGTGACACGACACCCATTGGCGCATCTGGCAGCCAGCGCCTTTTCCAGCGCTCCAACGCGACGCTCATTCGGTCGCTCCACGATTTTCTGGAGAGGCTAGGACGGCCCATTCAGCACCCCTTTCAGACTGCTTCTTTCCATGAGGCCATCGTCCATGCGCAACGTCGGCTGTGCGAGGACCTCACCCCGAGGTCGGCCTTTTGATGCACGCCCCGCCTCAGAGCGGCACAGGCCCATGGTAATGATCGCATTGGGGAAACGATTGCGACACGCGTCGACATTCTTGCAGTAGATTAGGCCACGTTCAATCATCATCTCTTGCGGATCGTGGTACCTCAGCGCCGTTCCCACGCTTCCGGGTTCGGTCGACCTTGATCCCACTGCCGACCATGCTACGCTGTCCATGTTCCGCTCACGTTGTTTCTCGTTACTCCGACCGCGTCGCCACTTTGTGGACAGGCCGTCGCCATTCTGTCTGCGTCTCCTTGCTACGCTGTGCCTCAGCAAGCGTCTCAATCACCCAAAGGGAGGGAAAAGATGAAATCCAAGGTTTGTCTGGTTGGGCTGGTGTCCGCTCTATTGATTAGCGTCTTTTTGGGCAGCGCTGTGGCCTTGGCGCAGAGTCCTGTCGTTACGGCAGAAGATGTGCTCTTTGCTGCATCGTTTGACGCCAAGTACTTTCTGCCCGAGTACATTGCTTACAGCGGTAGCAGGGCAATCGCTGAGCGCGGGTTGGCCGTCTACCATGCCGGCGATTTTGATCGGCATCTAATCCTGGAAGGGGGCATTGCACAGGTACAGCCGGTCGATCTGATGGCCCAGGAAATGCTCAGTCAGGCCGAACTGCAGGCACGGATCGTTGAAGCAGAATGTTACGATCGGAACTTTCATGCTGAAGGACACCTGATTTGCCACGATAGCGCCAATGTCGTGGAAAGTGAAGTGGGGCCGAGCTAACCGATCAGTCTGTCCCACACGTTCGTCCAATGCGTGTCCGCAGGCGACGCCCGTCGCCTGCGGATATTTTTGTTCAGAAACCTGATGCGGAATCGGCTCGAGCTCTGGCACGCTGTCATCGACAACGATTTGCGCGGATATGCGGAAGCTGCAAGAATCGGCTATTGTGACGCCGTCCTCAGTACCTGTCCACCAGTGAGCTAGCGATTGGGCCGCCCCCAATTTTGGCTTATCTTTGCCCGCAAGTCGACCGAGACGGGGCAGCTGCGGCTTTCGCGAGCGAGCCCGCCGGGCATGAATGCCCTCGCTGGCAGGATGCGCCCCCCTGAAGCGGGGCTTCACCGAGGATGCGCGGCGGCCATAGCCCCACTACAGGGGGCGCAAACAGTCTAGCCCACGGCCTTCATGCCTGGGCGACCGTCACGGCGGCGGCCTGAGGATCACCGATATACGACTGAAATGAGATGTGTGTAGAGATCAGCAATCTTTGGGGGCTTGGGGCCGAGCTGTGGTCATACCGAAAACGCCATGTTGCTGGCGGACACTTACCCATGTCTGTACCAAGAGGAGGCGCCAGTTGGCCATTCGAATCCGAACAAGCCGGGTTCAAAATAGCTGGTGCGTTGCAGTCGAGGCGTTTCTTGAAGCCGATTTTGTGGAAGTGAGAACGTAGCCGTGTACTTTATCGGGTGGGACGTGGGCGGCTGGAACTGTGACAAGAATCCACGTAGCCGCGACGCCATCGTCATTCTCGACGCAGACAGACGTATGTGCGGGACGCCGTGGCGGGGCAATCTGCGCGTCCTGATCAACCGGGCGGACACCACAGAGGGCTGGATTGAGGGCCTGTTTGGGCTGTGTAAGGCGCCAATGCCAGCGCATCCAGTTCCCGTCACCTTGGGTATCGACACGCCGCTGGCCTTTTCAACCGCGTTTGTCGAGCTCATCGCCACAGGCAAGCCCGTTGATGAGTCCGTGGAAGGCTCAAACGATAACCCTTACATTTTTCGCGCAACCGAGCGTTTTCTCTTCAGCCACGGCCTCGCGCCCCTATCCGCAATCAAGGACATGATCGGCAGCCAGGCGACCAAGGGCATGCACGTGCTGGGAAAATTTGCGCCCAAAGCGGTGCGCTGCGGCGTCTGGTCCGACGGCGCCCTCTTGATCGCGTTTGAAGCATATCCGTCGGCATGCAAGACATCAATGCTTATGACTGAACTGCGTGCGGAGTTTGCGCCGCTGGACCATCTGGATATGGAGGATGCGTTGACCTGCGCGCTGGTTGCTTATCTCTACGCCACCAGGATCGACGCTCTTTGTGCGCCGCCCGAAGACATCCCGGACGCTGAGGGATGGATCTGGTTTCCGGCCGATGGATTGCGGAAACAACGTCAAGAGCCGTAGATCATGCCTACATTTGCGCTGACGTGGCCTCATGCACCCAACCCAACCCGCCTCAGCGTCGCAACACGGCCCGCACCGGCGATCCATCGACCGGTATCTTTAATGGCAGCGCAATCAGTTCATAGTCGCCTGGCGTCACGGCGCTTAGTTGCACATTCTCCAGGATGGCGACGTTGTGGCGATAAAGCACGCGGTGGGCTTCCATCGTCTCGTTGAGGAGATGGTCGACGGACGGCGCGTCCGTACCGATCAGACGCACGCCCATCTCGCCCAGAAGCTCGGCCGCTTCGATGGAGAAGTAGGGGAAGGAATCCCACCACTCGTCATCGCGCCGTGCGCTGGCCCGCGTCTTGATGAGGAGCCGCTCGATGGCCGCCAGATCGACGCCGTCGAAGTGCTCGGGCAGGATGAGCTCGTCTACGTCCAGCGCCACCACGGTGGCCGGCCCCAGGTGGATGTCCAGGGGCATCTCGTCCAGCTTGAGCCCCTCTTGCGCATAGTGGTAGGGCGAATCGACATGAGTGCCCGAGTGGGCGCTCATCACCAGCGTCGACACGTTGGCCGCGCTGCCGTCGGCGATGCGCGACCGCCACTCGTGGCGATACCGGGTGTCACCGGGCCACGGCTCGAGCGCCGGCGACAGCGTGCGCGTGATGTCGAAGAGTTGCATGACTGACCTCCGTCGTGAATGGTAACGTAGGCCGTCATTATAGACGATTAACAAGCCGGTGGCCTGATTCACGTGGATCTGACATTCCGGCAACAACCCTCCGCAATTGATCCGCTCCAATCCGCCCCATCCGTGCCATCCGCGACCTATTTGCGCCCTATCTGCGTCCTATTCCCGTTCAATCAACGGCAGGAAGACCGTCTCGGTCATCTCGTCAGGATTGACGTCGGTTTGCGCAAAGAGTGCAAATTCGCCGGTAAGACAGACATCGGCGTGCGCTACGTGCTGGCCCGGATCGACGCTTTCGCTTCCACAGGTAGCGGGCACCCAGGTCGCGGCGTCCAAATCGAAACGATAGAGGCGCACACTGGCCTCAGCAATAGCGCCTGCCGGCGCCGGGTATGCGACTTCAAAACGGACAGGCGCCATAAAGTCCATGGCTTCGATCGCACCGCCAGCCTGACTTGCGCTCAGTTCAAAACGCGCCCCTGCATAGGCGCCGCTCGTACCCGCTGGAGACGGGGGCTCGTCGAGATCGGCATAGCCTAGCACTGTCACCTCACTGACTGCATTGTCCGGCACGTTTAGGATCAGTGCAGGGCTGTCGCCTTCGCTGCCAAATTGGACGGTCGCTGCTTGCCCTGGCAGCAATTGAGCCGTCTCGGGTAGCGGTGGTGTGGGTGGTACGGTCGGCTCTGACGTTGGGGTGTAAGTTGGCGCCGGCTCATGCGGCGGCGGATCGGGCGTTACCGTTGGTTCCTCGGTCGGCTCTTCAGTCGGCTCCGCAGTGGGTTCTTCAGTTGGCTCCGCAGTGGGTTCCTCAGTCGGCTCCGCAGTGGGTTCTTCGGTGGGCTCCTCAGTCGGCTGCGCGGTGGGTTCCTCGGTTGGCACTTCAGTTGGCACATCAGTCGGTTCTTCGGTGGGTTCAGGCGGTACCGGCGGCTCGCTTGCACCGCCGCACGGCTGATTTTCGCACGGGTAGATCTCGGCAACTCCGGCAATGTCGCTGGGGTGGAGCGTGCGCTTGACCGCGCCGCCGCTAATGGCGTAGTACATGACCGCGGCGGCGTTGTCGTCATGGCCCAATACGAACCAGTGGCCGAATTCGTGAAGCGCCACGCTTTGGAGGTCGATCTCGCCGCCTCCCGGCGCGCCCGTCGCGTCAAAGTCGTAGGAATCGTTAAACCAAACGTCGGCTTCATTGACCAATTGCGTCGTCGGGTTGTACCAGAACCGGGTTCGACCCAATGTGCCCGAACGTCCTGCCGTCACAAAGATGATCTCATTGATGCCATTGCTGGCTTCAACGTCTGTCACCGTGGTTGGGCCGGCATAGGCAAAGGTGAAATCCGCGCTGGAGACCGCCGTCCAGTCAGCGGCTGCGTCGAGTACCGCAGCCTGGAACGCGGCCTGATCGCCATCCTCACCGCCAACCTGGCTTGAATTGATGTTGAGCACAAAGGAGACTGTGGGGGCGTCCCCAGGCCAGCGGATCCCGGTGTTGACGTGGGTCTCCGTCCCTTCGGGCGTTGGAAGGCGGGTCATCTTTTGTTGCAGGTCGTGCAGCGCTGTGACTGCCTCACCTGCATCGCCGGCGAGCGCCGGAACTAGGTCAGCCAGCGGCAACCAGCTTCGCACCGCTTCGCTGAACGCGTAGTCGCCGTCCACTGTCATTTTGCCCCGCTCACCGCCAATCACGTAATAGGGGATCGAGGCGGCGTCCTGATTCAGCAGGAGGATCACTTCTTCATTCAGCGCCAACTGCGCTTCGTGGGTGACGCCCAGGGCGATGCCTTCAGCGGCCAATTCACCGCCGATGGTGCGAACGGTAACCGGCGCTCCTGCCGGCAACTCCCCGGCCACCACGCTGCTTACGGCGATGATGTTGTCGGTAACGATTGACGTGCGCAATTCGTCCCAGTGAACAGTTTGCTCGACAACGCGGCCGTGTACCACAGCGTCGGCGCTGGCGGCCGTCTCCAGCAACCAGTCAACGGTTGGCGCGGGTGGGGCCGATTCACTGGCGCGGCTGCGCGCCGAGGCCAGCGTAGCGGGCAAAGTTCCAAACAACACGATCACGCCGACGACTGCGGCGATAAAGAAGGGTCTGGGGCGGCTGGGTAGAGCTGGCATAATTTTTCCTATTGGTTGCAGCAGGCGACGGTCGTTGACGGCCCTCACTTCGATTCAGGCAGGGCGGACCCATCGCGCAATTTAGTAGCGCTCTCATCGGATCGACACCATTCTACTGCCAAATCAAGTTGCTTGATTTTCGTTGGGGCTACACTTCCATGCTGCTCTCACCACGGTTAGGCGTCAGCCAATCCAACGTTTCGCGTGCTCTACAAAGCCAACCAATCCAACGCTTTACTTGCTCCTGCCCAACGATTGACGGTAGTCGAACATCCGCGCTACAATGCCGACTACTTCATCGACACCTTCGCTGATGCCTTCACTGTGCATGTGATGCGTCGACCGGATTGACACGGGAGCAACTTCCATGACCGATGCGCCATTTTTTGATGAACTCGCCCAGCTCTATCCGCCGGAGCGTCTGCTTTTTCAGCCGGTGCAATTGGCCCCCTACGAATCGGACGCGCTGACTGCATTCCGCACGCGGCCGCGGGCCGTCGTCCTGCCCACAAGCCAGACCGAGGTGATTGAAACCGTGCGTCTGTGTTACAAACACGACGTGCCCTTTGTCGCCCGCGGCAGCGGCACCAGTCTTTCCGGCGGCTCCTTGCCCATTGCCGAAGGAATCGTCATCGGGCTCAACCGACTGGATCGCATCGTGGAACTTGATCCGGCCGCCCGCATCGCCGTCGTCGAGCCTGGTGTGGTCAATCTTCATGTCACCCAGGCGGCGGCGCCCCACGGTCTCTACTATGCGCCCGATCCATCCAGCCAACTCATCTGTACGATTGGCGGCAACGTTGCCTTCAACTCGGGGGGCGCACACTGTCTCAAATATGGTATGACGGCCAACCACGTCTTGGGCATCAAGGCAGTCTTGCCCGACGGCGAAGTAGTCGAGTTGGGCGGGTCAAGCCTGGAGCCTGTGGGGCCCGATCTGACCGGTTTCTTCGTCGGTTCGGAAGGGCTCTTCGGTATCGCGCTGGAGATCACCCTACGCCTGCTGCCCAAACCCGAGAGCTATCGTACGGTGCTGGCCTCCTACAGCTCACTCGGCGCTGCGGGCGATGCTGTCGCCGATGTGGTGGCCTCGGGCCTGCTGCCCGGTGCGATGGAGATCATGGACCGGCTGGCCATAAAGGCGGCTGAAGCGTCGGTGGGCGCGGGCTATCCTCAAGGCGCGGCGGCCGTTTTGATCGTTGAATTGGAGGGCGAGGAAATCCAGGTCGAGGCCGAATTTGCCCATCTGTTGCAGATTATCGAGGGGACGGGTGCCGACGAGGTGCGCCTCGCAGAGGATGATGCCGCACGGGCGCGCATCTGGAAAGGACGCAAGGGCGCATTTTCCGCAGTGGGACGCTTGAGTCCTGACTACATTGTGCAGGATGGCGTCGTGCCGCGCAGCCGTTTGGGCGCGACCCTTGCACGCATAGAGGCCCTGAGCGCGCAATACGACCTGCCCGTGGCCAACGTCTTCCATGCCGGCGACGGCAACCTGCATCCGCTGATCCTTTACAACGGACGTACCGCGGGTGAGCTGGAGCGGGCCGAGGCCCTAGCCGGCGAGATTCTAGCCATCTGCATCGAAATGGAGGGCTCCATCACTGGCGAACACGGTATCGGGATGGAGAAGCGGGCCTATATGGCCAAGATGTTCTCTCCCACCGATTTGCAGGTGATGACCGAATTGCGCCAAGCCATCGACCCGCTGGAGCTGGCCAACCGGGGCAAGATGTTGCCCGGTTCCGACGACGGTCCGGCCTCCCATACACCCCATCCGCTGGAACAGAAGGGAGTGATTTCACGCGTATGAACGCGCACTCTGACGTCGCAACGCCGCCTGCGGTCAAAGCTGACTCCGTAGCAGCCGTGCAGGCCGCTATTCTTGATCGGTCGGGTCCGTTGCTCGCCCGCGGAAGCGGCACCAAGCCGGCCCTCTCCCATGCGCCTGGTGCAACCTTGCTGGACTTGCGCGAACTGACAGGCATTGTTGAGTATGACCCGGGTGAGTATACCTTCACCGCGCGAGCGGGCACGACCGTGGCGGAGGTGGCTGCGGCCCTGGCCGAGCACGGCCAATATTTGCCCTTTGATCCGCCGCGGCGTGAGCAGGGGGCCACCCTCGGTGGCACTGTGGCTGCGGGCCTGAGCGGTCCAAGGCGCATGCGCTACGGCGGCGTGCGCGACTTTCTCATCGGCGTGCGTTTCGTCGATGGCCAGGGTCGCCTGGTGCGGGGCGGCGGCAAGGTGGTCAAGAACGCTGCCGGCTTTGACTTGCCCAAACTGATGGTGGGCAGCCTGGGGCGACTGGGCGTCCTGACGGAGGTGAGCTTCAAAGTCTTCCCCGTGCCGCCGAGCACGGCCACACTCGCGGTCAACCTGCCCAGCGTGGCGGATGCCGTGGCCGCGGCCCAGCGCCTGGCGGGCGCGCCCCTGGATTTGGAGGCGCTCGACTTTGCGCCGGCGGGGGAAGGTGCGACCCTCTGGGCGCGGCTTGGCGGCTTGCCGGGCGCACTGCCGCCGCGCTTGGCTCGCCTACGTGATTTTCTCGGCGGCGGTGAGGCGCTTGCACCCGCCGACGAGGCTGCGCATTGGGCTGCGCAGGACGCTTTTTCGTGGCTCCCCGACGGCGCGGCGTTGGTCAAAGTAGCCGTATCAACGAGCCAGGTTGAAACGCTGGACGCGCGGTTGGCTGAAATCGACGCGATGCGTTCCTACAGCGTGGGTGGCAACCTGGCCTGGATCGGCTGGTCGGGCCCCATGCAAGAGCTGGACGCTTTGCTCATGGCCCTGGGCCTCGCCGGTCTTGTTCTACAAGGCGCGACGATCAGCCCGCTCATCGGTTGCCAGCCGGGCACATCCCTGCTGGCGCGGATCAAGCAAACGTTGGATCCGCAACGCAGTTTCCCAGACTATTGACGAAGATAGTGCGTTGTCATGTCGGCTGATCGGGGCGAAGCGCTTGTCCGGAATCGCCTGATTTGCCCGACCGGCGTTCTATCCGACCAGAGGTGATTCATGCAGCATTCGATTCCAGTTGAAGCGTTGGGCCCCCAGGGCCCGGCCATGGCCGAAGCCGTCGACAAGTGTGTGCATTGCGGCTTCTGTCTGGCCACGTGCCCGACCTACCAGGTGCTCGGCGAGGAGACCGATTCGCCGCGCGGCCGCATCTACCTGATGAAGGAGGCGTTGGAGGGCAGCCTCACTGTCGACGAGGTAACGCCCTATGTCGATCGCTGTTTGGGCTGCATGGCCTGCGTAACGAGTTGCCCTTCCGGCGTGGCCTATGGCGAGCTGCTCACGCCCTTTCGCAGCCTGCACGAGCCGGCGCGCGAGCGCACGCCCATGGATCAACTGAGGCGGCGGCTGGTCCGGGAGACCCTGCCCTATCCCGCCCGCTTCCGTCAGGCCGTACGCCTGGGTAAGCTAGCCGGCCCGCTGGCGGGCGCCATGCCCCAGAGCCTGCGCGGCATGCTCGATCTGCTGCCGGACGAACTGCCCAGCGCGCCGCCATTGCCCGACTTCTATCCGGCCCAGGGAACGCGGCGGGCGCGTGTGGCGCTCCTAACGGGTTGCGTACAGCAGGTGTTGGCCCCGGCGATCAACTGGGCGACCCTGCGCGTGTTGGCCCATAACGGTGTCGACGTTGTGATTCCGACTGGCCAGGGCTGCTGCGGCGCGCTCTCCATGCACATTGGCGAGACGGAGCAGGCCCAAGCGCTCGCCATGAATAATCTTACCGCCTTCCCCAAGGATGTCGATGCCATCGTCACCAATGCGGCCGGCTGCGGCTCCGGTATGCATGAGTATCCGCTGCTCTTTCCGGGGCACGATGCGTGAGGTGCCTGCCCGGGAATTTGCTGCGCAGGTCATGGATGTGAGCGTCTTTCTGGCGCAGCTTGGCCTGGAATCGCCGCCACCCCTGCCCGAGCCGTTGAAGCTGGCCTATCACGACGCCTGCCATCTCTCCCACGCCCAGGGCATCACGGCCGAACCGCGTGCGCTGTTGCGCGCCATTCCCAACGTGACGCTGGCGGAGATCCCCGAAGGCGAATTATGCTGCGGCTCGGCCGGCACGTATAATTTGGAGCAGCCCAAGCTGGCGCAGCGGATCGGTGAGCGCAAGGCGCGTAACATTCTGAGCACCGGTGCAGCAGCGATCGCCACCGGCAACATCGGCTGCATGACGCAGATTCAGAATCATCTGGCGGCGTTGGGCCAACCGCTGCCGATCTGGCATACGATAGAGGTGCTGGATCAGGCATATGAGGGTGCCGCATGAAGCATGGAGCGTTAGGTGTTAAGGAGACGTCATGTCGAAATTTGTGAAGGTCCAGACGCAGTTGCGCGATCTGGCGCTGATCAAGCGAAGTTTGGACGATCTGAGGATCGCCTATACGGAGGACGCAGAGTATCATCATATTTACTCCGGGCGACGTGAAGCGGTGCCCCTGCTGGTGGAGAGCGGACGGCTCAGATTTGGCCTGCGCAAAGGGGAGGACGATGCCTACGAGGTTGTAGGTGACGACATGATTTTGGCCAAGATCCGTGTCGCGATGCAGGAAGTTCAGCAGCGCTACGCCTATCGCAAAGTGCTGGATGAAACGGAAAAGGCCGGTTTCTCGCTCGTCGAAGAAAGCGTTGGTCAGGATCGAGTCATCCGCCTGACCGTTCGCCGCTGGAATTAGGGCCAAGGTTTGAGGATGGTCCGAATTCTGCCAAACCGTGCGGAACTTCCTGCCGGAAATCCGCAGCGCTCTGCCGAATCCGCGCGATCCGCGTTCTATCGTTTTGGAGGCATAATTTGATGCAACGGGAAGAGATTGAGATTGAAATTCTGCCCGACGGCCGGATTGAGTACACGATCCGCGGCGTCAAGGGCAGCGCGTGCGAAAGCATCAGCGAACTGCTGGAGCAGTTGGGCAAGGTGCAAGCAGAAGAGCGCACCAGCGAATTCTACGAGCGAGAAAGCGATGCCGACATCCACATCAGCCAGCTTTGAACCGGCAAATCCGGTATCAGAAGCTATTGCCTTCCCTGCCGAGACCGAAATCTACCTCTTGCCCGATGGCCGCGTCATCGTGGCCGACTTGCCCACTGAATTGACCGCACTGGTCGAACAGTTGGGCGAGGCTGAGGCCTGCGAAATCGCGCCGTCTGCCAGCGAAACATCTGACGCACCTGGCGTCGATCCGTGGCCCAGGCTCTGAATTACCGTGTCCATACCGATTTTTCTCACTGACTCCACACCCGGCGCCGGCGCCAAGATCACCCAGCTCTACCCCTATCTCGAACTGTTCAGCGACGGTGACCCGCCCCGGCACACGCTCTTTGTGCTGGGCAAAGCTCCCCTGAGCACGCTCAACCCAGAACCGGATCAGTTGCTGATCATCGATCCGCCGCCTGACGTGAGGACCCGCTTCAGCCTGGCGGGCAACGTGGCCGCGCTTTTCTGCGGCGCTGTGGAGGATGTGGGGCTGCCGCCAATGGAGGCGCAGGCTGGCGGTGTAGCCCACTTGCGGATCGGCGATCATTTTCTCGATGTCTACAGCCAGCCGGGCCACAATATTGTCCACCTGCCGGCGTTGGGCATCCTCTGGGGCGGCCCCTTCGGCTCTGACGCGCTGCCTCCGCTACTGGGCGCCAACTCCGACGGCAGCGTGGAGTTGGAGACGTTGCGTCTGCTGGCCGGGCTGCTCAAGCGCAACGTCAAGCTCTACATTCCCACGACGGGTGAGATGAGCGACGATCCGCTGACTACCATGCGGCGGCTGGCTGATGACGTGGGCTATCTGCTGCATCTGCAACGGGCGGTGCCGCCAGCAATCGCGAAAGGTGACGATTGGCTGCAAATTGAGGCATTGGGTGGGACGCTGCTGCCGGACAAGTGGCGCTCGCCCCTGGGGCGGGCGCGGCATGGCGAAAATTTGCGCATCCTGTTTGCGCGGGGCGCAACTGCCTGAGCGCGGTCAACCTTCGAAGAGCCCGCCCTGCACGGGGCGTTCGGCGTATGGTACGTTCATGTGTGCGTAGGCCGCTCTGGTCGCCATGCGTCCGCGGGGCGTGCGATCCAGGAAGCCGAGCTGGAGCAGATAGGGCTCTGCTACGTCCATGATGGTATCGCCCTCTTCACTAATGCTGGCCGCCAGGGTGTCCAGGCCCACCGGACCGCCGCCAAACTTGTTGATGATGGCATCAAGCACGCGTCGATCCAGATCATCCAATCCCAGCTCATCAATTTCCTGCAAGGCCAGCGCTTGGCGCGCAACCAACTCGTCGATGTGGCCGTCGGCGCGCACCTGCGCGTAGTCACGCACGCGCCGGAGCAGGCGCAGGGCCACGCGTGGCGTCCCGCGTGAACGACGGGCGATCTCATGCGCGCCAGCAGCATCGATTTCCACCTCCAGTAAGCGGGCGGCACGGTCCACGATCTGTTCGACGGCGGCCACGCTGTAGAAGTCAAAGCGCTCCACAACACCGAAACGGGCGCGCAGCGGCGAGGTAATGAGAGCCAGCCGCGTGGTGGCGCCCACAACCGTGAATTTGGGCAGGCTGAGCTGAATATTGCGCGCCGCGGGCCCGCTACCCACCACGATGTTGAGCGAATAATCTTCCATGGCCGGGTAGAGGATCTCTTCGACTGCCCGGCCTAGGCGGTGAATCTCGTCGATGAAGAGTATGTCACCCTTGCGCAGATTGGTGAGGATGGCCGCCAGGTCGCCGGCCTTTTCAATGGCGGGTCCGGCCGTGACTTTGAGATTGGCATTCATTTCATTCGCCAGGATGTGGCTCAGTGTGGTCTTGCCCAGTCCCGGCGGTCCGTAGAGCAGGACGTGATCCAGGGCCTCATCACGCTGCCGCGCGGCCTCAACCAAAATGCGGATTTTGTCGCGCAAGCGATCTTGACCGACCATCTCCTCCAGCGAGCGGGGACGCAGTGCATGGTCGACCTTGCGGTCGCTCCCCTGGGCCTCGCCCGAAATGGTGCGCGGCGGCTGGGGAGAAGTGGCTTCAGGAGGTGTGTTGGATACGCTGCGTTCGTCCGCCATAGAACTTTGCCTGATCGAGGATGGGAGATGATAGTTGTACGTTTGTTCTAAACGCCATGATTATAGCAGAGATTGAGTCCCCTGACTATTTAAATTCTCTGCTTGACCTTTGGGCGAAAAGCTGATATAACCTTGCTACTCTGAAACTTCCACAGTTCTCAAACGTACGGATGTTCGGTTCATGGGCGACGCGTTGGCCAGAGTAGTGGTTGCCCATGATTAATCAGAAGGCAGGAGTCAATTCGTCATGCCACGTGAAGAGTTTATTGGGAAAGAGAAGGAACTTCTTCTCAGCGAACGCGAACAGATTGTCGAGGAGTTGGAACATCTGCGCGAGTTCATGCAGGCCGAGGTGGATGTGGAGCCCGATGAGGGTGATGCTGAGATCTTCGAGCGTGAGAAGAACGCCGCGCTGATCGCCGTGCTGGAGCATAAGCTGCAAGATATCGACGCGGCGCTCAGGTCGATCGAAAAAGGGCGCTACGGGATCTGCGAGCGCTGTGATCAGCCAATTGAAGTGGCGCGCCTGGAGGTGAAGCCCGACGCCACGCTCTGTCTCACCTGTCAGCAGGAGGTCGAACGGCTGTCGCGACGCAATCGGACCCAGCGCCAGTTCAACTGGTAGAGTCTCTCAGATCCAGGGATTCTCTTGTTATGTGCGGTCCCGGCTGTCGGTGATGATGCTCCGGGACTGCACAAACGACAACTTACTGCTCCTCCACACACGACTCGGTATCCGCTGCACCGATCACCGCCACCCCGCAAGAATAGGATTGCATCGTGTCGCTGCCTAAGAATGTGTATGCCCTGCCGCACCCGTTGGCCCAGCATAAGCTGACGTTGTTGCGTCGCGTCGAAACAAAGTCCAAAAAGTTTCGCGAACTGGTCAGCGAACTGGCGATCATGCTGGTCTACGAGGCCACGCGTGACCTGCCGCTTGAGTGGTCGGAGATCGAGACGCCTCTGACGACAACCAGGGGCGCCACCATGGCCGAAAAAGTTGGCCTCATCCCGATTCTGCGCGCGGGACTGGGCATGGTGGACGGCGCCTGGGAGCTGATGCCCCAGGCCGAAGTGTGGCACTTGGGCCTGTACCGCGACGAACGCACGCTGGAGCCGGTGGAATACTACAACAAGTTGCCCACAGACCCGACGGTGCAGCTGTGCCTGCTGCTCGACCCCATGCTGGCTACGGGTGGTTCGGCCATTGCTGCAGTCGACGTACTCAAGCGCTGGGGCGTTTCACGCATCAAGTTTCTTTGCCTCATTGCGGCGCCAGAGGGTATTCAAGCGCTCCACGCTGCGCATCCTGATGTAGACATCTACGCTGCGTCCGTCGATGAGCGGTTGACCGACGAAAGCGACCCTTTTCCACCGGGCTACATCTGGCCCGGCCTAGGCGACGCCGGCGACCGCCAGTTCGGTACGGCGTAGGCGTTCGAAAACGCTGCCAATACAAAAAGCGGCGGCCAGTTTCATGACTGGCCGCCGCTTTTTGTATTGGCTACTCATAGAGATCAACGATGCCGGTTTGAGCTTGCTTATGCGGAGGCCTCCCGGGCCGAGTCTGCTCAAGATCGCACTGTTCGACTTCAAACCGGGCTGCCGGCTACTCGTTAAGCGCTCGCTGCACGTCTTTGCGCGGACTCAAGTGCGCCTGGCCGTCGGCATGGTAGGAACTGCGCACGAGGGGGCCGCTTTCCATCCACTTGAAGCCGCGGGCTTCACCCTCTTCGCGCATTCGGTCGAACTCCTCTGGCGTGTAGTAGCGTTCGATGGGCAGATGAAAGCGGCTCGGCTGCAGATACTGGCCGATGGTCATAATGTCCACATCGTGCGCACGCAGGTCGTCCATGACCTGGAGGATCTCATCCCACGTGTCGCCGATCCCAACCATGATGCCTGACTTGGTCAGAGCCAGCGGATCCATCGCTTTCGCCCGCTTGAGCAGTTCCATGCTGCGCATGTACTTGCCCTGGGGACGGACGGTCCGATAGAGGCGTGGCACCGTCTCGGTATTGTGATTCAGAATCTCCGGCTTGGCGTCCATGACCGTCTGCAAAGCGGCCCAATCTCCTTTGAAATCGGGAATCAGCACCTCGACGGTGCAGCCTGGCTGCAGCTCGTGAATCCATGCAATGCTCTCGGCAAAGACCCACGCGCCGCCGTCGGGCAGCTCGTCGCGGTTGACGCTGGTGAGCACGGCATGGTGCAGGTTCATGGCGCGGACGCTCTCGCCCACGTGGCGGGGTTCATCCGGATCGAGCAGACCGGGCCGACCGGTCTTGATCTTGCAGAACCCACAGCTGCGGGTGCAGGTGTCACCCATGAGCAGGAAGGTGGCCGTACCCCGGCCCCAGCACTCACCGATGTTGGGGCACATGGCCTCCTCGCAGACGGTGTGCAGGCGCTTGCCGCGGAAGAGTCCCTTCAGTTCCTGGTATTTGCCGTCACTGGCCGGCGCCTTGACGCGCAGCCATTCGGGCCGGCGGCCACGCGTCAGCGTGCCCAGCCCTGAGTTGTTCGGCTCAACCGGTGTCGGGTCGAGCGTCACTGAGCCAAATTCATTATTTGTAACGGTTGTTTTTGTCATGTCTCATCTACTAGATAGCGATCACTTCACGTAGCCAATATTGTAGCCGATCCGCATTTGATCGACCAGTAGCAACCCTCCGGTTCTCGACTCGGGCTAGTTCTTGTTGCACAGTTTCGACGCCAGCTTCTTGGCGACCTCTCCGGGGCTGCTGTCCACGATCCTTAGGGTGGCCTCAGCGTAAGCCTCTGGCGGGAGTGCCTGCCTGGACCGTTCAAGCACGGTGTTCGCTCGAAATCTCGTCTCCGCTGTGCTTGCCATATGATGCCTTACCAACGCGGCAAGCTCGGCGGCATCGGCAAAATTGCCCTCTGCTGCGTGGAACTCGGCGGCCGCTGCGACACATGAAAGCAAAATCGGGGCAAAGCCGATGCGGAGTCCTTCCTGCAACGCCTTGAGCAGATGGCGCTTGCCTTCATTATTATCACCTTGTCCGAGGGTAACAAGGCTCAGCCCCACAAGCGTCTCTGCGCTCAATAGATGGTTACCATTCCGGCGAGACAGCGCCAGAAGCTTTTCATAGTGAAGGTGTGCAGCCGTATAGTCATTCGTATATAGGGCAAGCCTGCTCTTGCCGATCCAAAGAATTTCAACCGTACTTGACAACGCATTACCTACTTGTGCCACAAGGTCCGTTGCTTCTTGAGCAAAGTCTGCGGCTGCGTCATAGTCGCCCTTGGTCGTGCTGACCTGTGCAAGCTTCCCCAGACTATCGACAATCCAATTATTTTTCCCCCACGTTTGAGCTATCTCCAGACTTTGCTCAAAGTAGTCCGAGGCCACTTCAAGGTGGCCAACTGCTTCGGCCAGTGTCCCCAACTGGTTCAACACATCCACGACAAAGGCAAGTTGATTGCCATCCCTTGCCACCACCAGGCTTTCATCCAGGTAGCGGCGTGCCTTACCGTATTCACCGCGCTGGAATGCGAGCCGACCCAAACAGAATTGGGTGTGAGTGATCGTGCGCTGATCGCCGATCTCGCGCCCAAGCCTCAATGCTTGCTGATATCTCTGTTCGCCCCCTTGATAGTCACGTCTGCTTCAGGGCAGTATGGCCAAGCAGGCAATAGTTCCACGCCTGCATGTTCGAACTGCTCGGTTTCTTGATCAAGCTCTATGGCTTCGAAAAGGAACGGTTTTGCCTCTTCGAACTGTCGAATTTGCATATGCATGCCAGCCGAGGCCGCCCACGGCATACGCCAATTCTCGGCGCGCGTCCGGCAGGTGGCGGAGAAGGGCAACGCTCTCCGGCAACGCTCTGTTCTCCACTTGATCATGCCCCAACCATATGCCCATGGTGCCATGACAAGCCAATGCATAGGCATAAGCGATCCGATAATCGTCATCGTCCTGTCTGTCGCGCAGGATTTCAACTGCATAACGAAAAGCCTTTTCGCACTCCTCGTGATAGGTGCTCAACCAGGAGAACCAGTACAGCCCTTCCATGGCCATACGCTGGTTTACGATGCTTCCATGATCCACCGCCCAATACCAGGCGGCAAAGATGTTGTTGATCTCAGCGTTGACCGCCTCAACCTGTTGCGTTCCTTCTTCGTTGAGATACATTCCGGCCGGCCGGGCGATGATGCTCAGGTAGTAGACGCTGTGCCGCGCAGCCGCTGCGGTGTGGTCGGCAGGATTGGCGGCCAACCGTTCCTTGCCCAGCTCGTGGAGCAAAGCATGAATGCGATAGCGCCCATTCCGGCCAAGTTGAAGCACCGACTTGTCGACCAGGCTCAGCAATACCGGCAGTGATGTATCGGCCACAGCCAGGGCTGCCTCGGGTTGAAAGCCGCCGGTGAAGATCGAGAGTTGACGGAAGACACGTTGCTCTTCCGCGGAAAAATGACGCCAGCTTTGCTCCAGAACGACACGCAGGCTGCGATGTCGCTCCGGCACGTCGTGCATGGACGACGTGAGGATGTCGATGCCCTGCTTCAGTTCGCCGGCCACCTGTTGGCAGGTTAGCCCTTTGAGCCAGGCCGCGGCCAGTTCGATGGCCAGCGGCACGCCGCCGACCATCTGGCAGATCGTCCGCACATGTTCATATTCAGCTTGCCAGTTGGAAGCTCGGACGCACGCGGATGGCACATCGGTTGAAAAATGTGATGGCATCGTCGTCTTTGACCATTGCCTCCAAGATGCATCCCGGCGATGGGATGAAACCACTCCTCGCGTACGTTCAGCGCCTCACGCGTGGTGACAAGCAGCTTCAAGTGCGGCGCATTGCCCAGTAGCTTCAGGACCAGGCCGGCATCGAGAATGCCTTCGGCGTTGTCCAGGATCAGTAGCAGCCGCTTCTGCTTCAGGTAACGCAGCAGTTGGCTCTCGGGCTCATCCTGCTCGTGGAAGGAGAAGTTCAGCGCTGCGGCGATGGCCGGCACGACCCATGCCGGACTCTCCAGCCCATCGAGCGCCACGAAAAAGACGCCGTCCGGCGCGAGGTCTCGGCGTGTCCAGGACCAGCTCGCCGATCCGGATGCCCAGGCGCGTCTTGCCAAAGCCGCCCGGCCCGACCAGCGACAGCAGCCGGCACTCCGGCTGCGACAGCCGCTCCATCAGTTGCGCCAGTTCGCGCCGCCGCCCGACAAAGGGCGTCGTGGGTTGGGGCAAACTGGATGGCGGGCCTGGGTCGGACGGCCATCTGTATCTCGGCGAGAGCTCAGTCGAGTGCTCTGGGGTATCGATGTCTGTCTCCGCAGTCGGAGGACAGCTTCGCCAGCAACGCGGCCTCTTCCGGCTTTTCCGCCTGCAGACCGATCAGGCCGGCGGCGTGGAGCAGGGCATCGGCCTCTGTCTTGATCAGGAGAGCACTTCTTGCGCGTGCAGCCAGCCGATGATGGCCACGACCCGCTCGCGCGCCTGTTTGCCGGTCAGGCGCCGGCCGCGACACATGTTGCTGATGACCGCGGGATCCTGGAGGATGCCCTCGGCCAGCTTGGACTGGGTCAGCCCGTGCTTGCGATGCAGATGTTGGTGTAGCAGATCGCCGAATGGATGGCTCATGGCAGGGAGTCCTGAGCGCGTTGCGCAAATTGTCAACGACAATTGACAAAAAAAGGCTTGAAATTGACAGCTGGTGCGGGCACTATGGTAGCACAGCTGCGGCAGATGCTCCACAGCATCTAAAAACCCTACTGTCGAGAAACTCCCCGGTCTTCTCGACGGCAACAGGGTACTCATCTTCGTCACCGGCATTCACGGCCCGAACAGGGGTCAACAAAGGAGAACCGAACGCATGCAGATCCAGGAAGAGAAACTCAACGAATTACTCGGCAAGGTTGTGACTGAATACGGTGCGGCGGTCATGGGGCTGCACGTACACATCGGCGACAAGCTCGGTCTCTACCGGGCGCTGGGCGCCAACGGCGGGATCACCTCCCAGCAGTTGGCTGACACCACGGGCACAGCAGAACGCTACGTACGTGAGTGGCTCGCCGCACAGGCCGCGACCGGCTATGTCGACTACACGGCAGAGGACGAGCACGTTTTCGCTGTCACCGGAACAGCACGCGGTCTTTGCCGACGAGTCCAGTCCCGTGCTGATGACGGGCGGCTTCTACAGCCTGGGCGCGCTCTACGAATCGGAACCCCGATTGACCGAGGCATTCCGAACCGGTGAAGGTGTGGGCTGGGGAGATCATGGCAGCGGCTGTTTCTGCGGCGCCGAGAAGTTCTACGGGCCGCTCTACAAGACCAATCTGGTCTCCGAGTGGCTGCCCGCGCTCGACGGCGTGACGCCAAGCTCAAGGCCGGCGGCCGTGTGGCTGACGTCGGTTGCGGTCATGGCGTCTCAACCATCGTGATGGCCCAGGCCTTTCCGGCCAGCCAGTTCTACGGTTTGACTTCCACCCGCCGTCCATCGAGCGTGCCCGTCACCTGGCCGCCGAGGCCGGCGTCAACAATGTCACCTTCGAGGTTGCCACCGCCAAGGAGTTTCCCGGCAACGGGTACGACCTGGTCGCCTTCTTCGACTGTCTGCACGACCTGGGCGATCCAGTGGGCGCGATCGCCCATGTACGCACCGCGCTGGACGAGCAACGGCACCCTGTTGATCGTCGAGCCGGCCGCGGGCGACGCCTGGAGGAGAACCTGCATCCGGTCGGCCGCGTCTACTATGCCTTCTCGGCTGCGCTCTGCGTGCCGTCGTCGCTGGATCAGGAGGTGGGGCTGGCGCTGGGCGCACAGGCCGGCGAGAGCGCGCATCCGCGAGGTGATCACGGCCGGCGGCTTCGGCCGCTTTCGCGTGGCCGTGGAGACGCCGTTCAACATGGTCATCGAGGTTCGGCGCTAATATTCCGGGCCGAACTTCAACATTCAGAATCGTCTACGCTGTCTCAACAAAGGAGAGAATCGCATGGATAAGTGAGACACACTCTATGGTTTAACGAATGCAAATCGGTCGGAATCTTCCAGGTCATTTTAAAGTTAAGCTACCAAATGTGTTTCACTTAGATACGGAAGGAGAGGTAACCGCAATCACTACTTGTCCTGAAATTGCTCCAACAGTCTCTGTGCTGGCTACTTCCGCAGTTGAACAACCGTCCCTTCGGATAAATTAAGGGAGGAGGCGCCAATGATTTGAGACAGCACCCTTTGTTCGTCTCATGTGTAGGCATTCTATTGCCATGTGCCATGTAAAGGAGGAACAGATGTCCCAGAAAATCCTGCAGGTTAACCTGAAATTCAGCATTCCAAGAGCTGATTTGGAGGCAGCATGGCTCGATGTCGCCCAGCCGATTGCCGATTCACCTGGACTGCGCTGGAAGATCTGGATGGTGAACGAGGCAGAAGATGCTGCAGCCGGAATCTATCTGTTCGAAGATGAAGCTGCCGTACAGTCGTATCTGAACGGGCCAATTGTGGCCGCGCTTAAGTCCAATCCTGTCCTCAGTGATATCGACGCCAAGGTGTTCGACGTGCTGGAAGCCCACACTGCAATTACTCGGGGTCCAATAATGCCAGCGTCAGTAGGTGCAAACTAGGGTTTGTCAATTGCATTAAATCGTTGGTGTCAGGGCAATCTCCTGCCAATAGGTTGACCCAGCTCTGCCAACGTGCGTTCGAAACCAAGCAAACGTGAGTTCGCGATAAGACAGGGCTCCCAAGAACAGGTAAGCTTGTTGTTGACGACAATAAGCGACTGATCAAAAGGAGCCCTGCCATAAGTCTACTCGAACTCTTCTGCGATGTCGATGATTTCTGTCAACGATTCGAACCGGAATGGAATCGGCAGTTACTGAGTAGCGGTGCACGATGCCGGATGCGCAAGAGTGGACTCTGCTTGAGCGAGATCATGACGATCCTGATTCATTTCCATCAGTCCCACTATCGGAGCTTCAAGCGCTACTACACACGCCATGTACGGGTCTACCTACGCAGAGAGTTTCCCGGCCTGGTGAGCTACAGTCGCTTTGTTGAGCTCATGCCTCGGGCGCTGGTCGAATTAGCCGCCTATCTGCGCAGTTGTTTCGGTTAATGAGCGGCATCACTTTCATTGATTCCACACCGCTAGCAGTCTGCCCCAATCAGCGCATCCAGCAGCACAAAGTCTTCACTGGCCTGGCGGCACGGGGCAAGAACTCCATGGGCTGGTTCTATGGCTTCAAGCTGCACCTGACAGCCAACGATCGGGGCGAATTGCTTTGCATTCAGCTGACATCGGGCAACGTGGATGACCGTAAGCCAGTCCCATCATTGACCAAGGATCTCTTTGGCAAGCTGATTGGCGACAAGGGCTACATCAGCCAGAAGCTGACCGTCCAACTCTTCGAAGAGCTAGGCGTACACTTGATCACTTTCTTGCGCTTAGGGGAATTCTTATCGAAGTCGTGCATCACAACCATGAGGAAGAGGACAAGTCCTATCGGCGCAAAGCGGCCGAAATCATGAAACGGCACGGCCTCAAGGTCAACGTCTGGCGCATCGAAGGGCGCAGGGTCGGGGAAGTGCTGGTGGATTGGGGTGAATACGACAGCTTTGAGCAGATGACAGAACAGGTCGAGGCTCTATTCGTCGACCCCGAGTGGTAGGCATTGAAACAGGCGCGTGGCGCCGCCGGCACCATCATTCCAGGCTCCATGGAAGTGCTTCGACTGGTCGAGTATTGATGTCGGAACATTCGGCAGGTTTTCAGCAATAGGTTCAATTCAAGTGGAGGAAATCATGATTATCAATCGCATGCAAGCCACTTTCATAGGTACATCTATTCTGGTCATCGCCATGCTGACTATCGCCTGTGTGCCAGTCAGCCCCATCGTAGAGGCCAACGCTCAATCGCAACCAGAAGGGCCAGATATGCAGACTTTCTGGGCAGAATATACCGATAGCCTCATGGCGGACGATGTGCAGCACTGGATCGACCTTTGGCTAGAAGACGGCGTGCAGATGCCTCCCGACGCACCGCCCAACATTGGCAAGGAAACGATCCTGGCCAATATGGTCGGCACGCTGGGGCTCTTCTCGTTCGAGGATTTCGTCATCAACAACGAGGAGATTACGGTCTCCGACGACATGGCAGTGGTACGCGGTACGTACTCAACCAACCTCGTGCCGAAGGACGGCGGAGATCCGCTGCCGCTCGACGGCAAGTACATGAGCGTCCTCAAGCGCCAGCAGGACGGAGAGTGGAAGCTCTACAGGGACATCTTCAACTCAAACGTACCGCCGGCATCACCGATAGAACCCGACGTGGCAGCGGTCACGGCCGAGATCGACGCGCTCTTCAGCGAATATTCCGCCAGCCTGGAGGCCGGTGACGCAGAGCGCTGGATCCAGCTCTGGCTGGAAGAGGGCGTTCAGTCTCCGCCGGACGCGCCGCCCAATGTCGGCCGGACTGCCATATTCGACAGCATCAGCGCTGCCATGGATCTGTTCACCTTTACGGACATGCAGATCGGTATCGACGAGGTTTTGGTCGCCGGTGACCTGGCAATCGCCCGAGGCTTGTATATGGTCACCTATGTGCCAAGTGACGGCAGCGATCCGATTCTCGTCGACGGAAAATACACGAGCACGTTTCAGCGGCAGCCTGACGGCAGTTGGAGACTCTACCGCGACATCTTTAACTCCAATGTCCCGCCGCAATAGTACAAACGGGCCTGTAATGTGGGTTCAGCGAATCGTCGTTAGACGAGATTGATGATGCAGTGGACGTTGGAGAGATGCTGGACAGGAGAAACTGCGATGAAGACCTGTGACTGCCCAAGGCCCAATAGGATGTGCGCTCGCTTGTTGTGCATACTCGCCGCCATTGTTATCTGCACGGCACGGGTAGACGCATGGCATCCAAATCCCCAGAGACCCGATGTTCAGGAGCATATAGCCTCTGTCCCGTTCGCAGATTCGGGGACGCTTGTCGACATACCTGAGGTTGCTGCCTTTCGGCTTGGGTTGGGACAGATTGAATCGGTCCAGCCGCTTTCTATGCAAACGCAGCGGCGCATCGTGGCAACAATGAACTCCATGTTGCCTTGTTGGGAGCGCTATGTGGACAATGTTTTCGTCATCCGCCATCCGGAATCGACTGACCAGCCACGTTCCGGCGTCAGAGATCATTTGATGGCGGCAACAGTTACAGTAGACGTGCAAGATCCGGTCACACACCTGCTCCATGCAGCGCCCGCGCTCAACCTCTACCTCTATCTTCCTGACGATCTACTGGACGGCTCTGAACTCGATACGGTGCAAACAACCACCAACATTGTGCCCTACGCCGCTGCGCCAGTTCCCCTGACCTTGGGCGAGATTTTGGACTGGACGCTCTATCACGAGATCTGGCATCTCCTTGACCTCCATGCGCGTCTCGATCAGGTTGCGGCCGACCCGTCGGGTCGGCCGCTTCAGGACGTGATGAACGACCCCGAAGTCTGGAAGATTGCGTTTCCTGAGCTCACGGTTGGTCGGCAACGGGGCTGGCAAGATACGGGTGAACGATATTTGTTGAGTGATGAGCTGGAGGGAGACCGCATGATCCGTGCCGGTGATACTTCCTATCAACTCTATCTCGGCTCGATCCTGGCCGACTATGACGACGGTACGTACGCATTTCGGCGGTCACTTCAGCGCAGCGGTTACCTCCCACTCGAATTGGTCAATCTTAGCGACCTCAAGCCGCTCCTTCGAAGCGGGATGATTCCGACACTATACGCCCTGTTCAACACGAGTGCCGAACGTCTTGCAGAGTACGGGGCCTGGTTTGTCTTTGCACAGCAAAAAGGCCATGAGCAGACATATGAGGCGCTCTTTCCCGAACTCGATCGTGCCTATGAAGGCCGCCTTCGGGCGGCAAGGCGTCGCTGTCGGTTGGGGATCGTAGCATCAAACCGGTCACTGCTCCATAGGTATGTCAGGGGCTACAGTCGTGCAAGTGTGACAGCACGACTGGATAACCTTATCCCGCCTCATTATCAGTAGGCGGAGTTTCTGCCGGGCTTGTCGAAGCCTGCTTCTGCACCAGCATCACCGCCGTGGCCATCCCCACGTAGAGCCAGAAGAGCACGGTCATATGGGGATAGGTCATGTTGAACCAGTAGTGATCGAAGATGCCGCTGACCAGCGCGCCCAGCACGGCCCCGGCATAACCTAGCACCATCGCCTCGAGCCGGGGCGCAAAGCCGTGGCGCCAGGCGCCGAAAATCATGACGAAGAAGCCGATCATGGCGGCGAGGAAGATGACGAGGCCGACCAACCCCATATTTTGCGGGATGATCAGGTAGAGCATGCTCACGCCGAGGTAGATGTCGAGGTCAGGCGTGCCGGTGAAGCCGACGCCGAAGATGGGATAGCGTTGGATCAGAATCAGCGCATCCTTGTATTCGCCAAAGCGCATCTGGGTGGCCAAATCCTCGCCGCGGATGCCGGCCATGAAGCGGGCGACATAGTCCTGCGTCTGGGGCAACAGGATCAGCAGCAGCACCGCAACGATGCCCAGCGGAATGAGCCGACGATACTTGAGCAGGGCCAGCAAGCCCAAGGCGGAGCCCAGCCCCAGCAGGGCCGAGCGGCTGTTGGTGAGGTAGAGGGCGAGCGCAGCCAGCAAGAAGATGGGCACGACGATCCAGAGTGGGAAAAGGCGCGCTTTCTCAAAGAGTTGGGGCATAGCCAGACCGGCCACCAGAATCATCATTCCGCCCAGCACGTTGGGATCGACCGCGGTGCCGATGGCGCGCAGCCCCAGTTCCGGGTCATCCTCGACGTAGCGCAGCGCGCCGTAACCGCCCGGATAGTCGAAACGCGCCAGCCGGTCCAGCGTCCACACGGCCTGGTCGGGGAAGGCGTAGAAGAGAATGGCGATGAGCGCCGCGCCGCCGCCCATGAGCAGCACCCAGCGCGTCACCCACGTCGCGTCCTCTTCACTGCGCACTGTGTTGACGCAGACGAAGAAGAGGATGATGCCGACAATGATCTCGCCAAAGCGGCGAAGCAGAAATGAGCTGGCCGGGCTGTGGCTCATGCCGTTGACGAAGGAAAAAATGGCGATGAGGATGAAGAGCCCCACAAAGAGGCCCAGGGGCGAGGCCACAAAATCATCCTGCTGGCCGATGACCAGCTTGAAGACCCAAACGAAGAAGATCGCACCCAGTGCGGCATCAAGAAATGTGGGCTTGAAGCCGATGCTGAAGGGCAGGCTGGCAAAGGGCAGCACAAAGGCCACGCCCACCACCGCCACAAAGCCCCAGCGCGTATCGTTGAGCACCAGCGTGCCGGCCACCAGGGCAACGGCCACGGCCAGCGCCAACAGTGGCCCGGTGATGCCCACGAAAAGGGCAATCAGCAAGGCGCCCAGCGTCATGAGAATGGCGATCGCCGGCATGCGCAGGCGCGCACCGTCGGCAAAGAGTAGATTCTGGGCCGCTTGATAACCACTGTTTAACATGGGGAGATTATAGCCCATTGG
The DNA here is from genome assembly GCA_963749845.1 of uncultured Chloroflexia bacterium. GTDB lineage: Bacteria > Chloroflexota > Anaerolineae > Caldilineales > Caldilineaceae > JAGRCP01. The sequence goes on from CAVVOJ010000001.1 coordinate 2,412,637, forward strand.
CGCGAGAACGCCATAGATGCAGGGACGTAGGAATGCCTGGTCTGGCTATGGTTAAAGCGAGCGGTAGGCGCCACCGCGGGGAGCAACCTCAGTAACGACGATCAGCAGTCGATCATCTTCAACTGCATAGCTAAGCCGCCAGTCTCCGACACGCACACGGTAGAGATTCGTGTACCCAGCCAATCGCCTGCAACCCGGTGGTCTGGGGTCGGCCGCAAGCGCGTCAATCGCAGTGCGCAGCCTGTTCAGAAGATCTCGGGGGAGTCGACGCATGACCCTTTCGGCCGATCGTTCAATCTCGATCCGATAGGGTAGCGGACGATCATCGCTCATCCAGTAACCCTTCTTCGATTAGATCTGACTGTACGTCTTCCCACGGCCGCGTTGTTGTTTCGCCCGTCCGTAACCGTTCGTAGATCTCTGCCGCCCGTCGATCCGCTTGCAGCTCTTCAATTGCTTCGTGCAATGCGACAAAGTCTTCATAGCTAATCAATGCCGCACGCGGCGTGTTGTACCGCTCGATGACAACAGATTCGCCGCCCATCACGGCGTCCATCATCTCCCGCCACCGATTTCGGGCCTCTTCACTCTTGATCGTGATCGTCATAGTGACCCTTTCCTTTCTCTTCCCAAAAAGCAAGTAGACTCTGACGGGATTTTAGCCAAGGCAGAGAGACTTGTCAACCCAGTTCATTCCCACATTCCCACACCAACGCAGGCCGAATACTCTCCAGAAGCGGTCGGTTTCCTGGTGCACTCACTCTTGGTTGGATGTCGACAGTCCACTCATGGAGGACGATGTGGTCTTGGTCCGTTGCTGTCATGACGCGCGGCGCGCCGTCGATTGCAGGATCGTAGAGGCCGGCGATTAGCCGATAGGAACCCGGCGGAAGCTCGGTCGGCAGCGCCAGGCCGTGAAGGTGCGGCGAATCTGGCATCGCAACTTCCAGCAACTGATCATCTTGCGCAACAACCGAACTCCGCTGGCCCCAGCAGCTGGACGAAGACCTTTTCCGTGCCGGTCAGGTCGGCGGTGCGCTGGTCCCACTGCAGCCAAACGGCCAGCGCGTTGTCCGGCGTCAGCGTTGGCGGCTCAATGGCCGCAGCGGTCAGACGGAGCCCGTTCTGCCACGTGGCGTCGGTCTCGGTCATCTCTCCGGGCGCGCGGGCGTAAATCGCCACCGGCCAGCCCGCGACCTGTCGCTCGGCCAGAAGCTCATACCTCGCGGCCAGCGCAGTGCGGGCGAGGTCGGCATCATCCCAGTTGGGGGCAGGCTGTACGGGCAAGAGCACGCGACGTACCCCTGCCGCCTGCAGCTCGGCGACCGCACGCATGGCCCCGTCCGCATCCAGCGGCCCGGGTGGCAGCACCACGTGCTCGAGCGGGCCGCTGTAATAATACCAGAGCGTCGGGTCGGGGAAGTTTTGTGCAATGCGCACTTGCTCGGCCGGCAGGTCGGCGCTCAACGTATCCAGCGCGGTCGCGAGTTCACGCCAGCCGCGCGTCTTGCTATAGGCGGGATCGATGTAGTAGCGGTTCAGGGATAGCAAACCGGCCAGGATCAGCCCCGCCAGCAGCGCGTAGCTGGTCAGGCGCAGCGCGGGATAGACGCGCGCCGCGCGGGCAACCGCCGGCGGCTGGAAAATCGCGCCGATGAGCAGGAAGAAGGGCGGCAATGCCGCCACCAGATAGCGCTCGTCGAAGATGGGGCGCTGCAACGCGCTGAGCCAGGTCGCGCCTACCGGGACAAGCAGATAGAGCAGCAAGAAGGCCGTGGCCTCCCCGCGACCGCCGCGCAGGAGGCGTACGCTGCCAATCACCAGCAGCAGGCCGGCGATGATCGCGAGCGCGGTTCGCTGCGCCGGCAGTACGCTTTCACCGGCGGCAAAGACGCTGAGCGCTCGCTGCGCCATGGCGCCAAAACCAGGCGAATCGCCGTTGCCGCCGTAGCCCGTGAGCGTGGCCGCGGCTTGAACCAGCCAGGGCAGGTAGAGGAGCGCCACCGCGCCCTGGATGAGCAACCAGGGCAAGACGACGGTGCGCCAGGCTCGCTGCCAAATGCCTGTGCCCAGCATAAAGAGATATTGGGCGACGAGCACAAAGGCCGCAAAGTAATGGGTGTGGAGCGCCAGCCAACTCACGATGATGTAGGCCAGCGCCGGCAGCCAGCGCTGGCTGCCACGCGCATAGAGCCAGGCCACGGCCAGCCACGAACTGGCCGTGGTCAGGGCCAGACTCATGCTGTACATGCGTGCGTCCTGGGCATGCCAGATGGCGTAGGGGCTCAGCGCCAGCAGGGCCATGGCCGTCGTTGCCACAAGGGGATCCAGTCGGAGCGTGCGGCCCAGCCGGTAGAGCAAGGCGATGGCCAGTACGCTGAACCACACGCCGGCAAAGCGGAGTGCAAACTCGCTTTCGCCCGCGCCGAGCATCCAGCCCTTGAGCGCATAATAGCTGGCGACCGGATGGGGCTCCTGCAGCTCGATCGTGGCGCGCACGATGTCGTCCCACGGTCGCAGGCTGAAGAGATAGCCGAAGACCTCGTCGCCGCGCAGTTCCTGGAAATCGAGGTGCCAGACGCGGAGCCCGAAGCCCACCAGCAGCGCACTCAGTTGGAGGAGACGCAGCGCCAACGCTCTCATGGGGACCGCCTCGTGCGGGCCAGGCTAATGATGCCTAAAACGAGCAGGATGGCCACCGTCGTCAGGCTGATCCAGAGTCCAACGCGTACGCTGCGCGGATCGTAGATCAGCTCGAATTGTACGGCCCCGGATGGGACAGGGACGCCGATCAGCGTCAGGTTGGCGCGCTGGGGAACGAGCAGGTCGAGGCCCGCAGACGCGCCTCCCGGGCAGGGTGCGCCGTCGCACAGGGCGTGCTCGACATGCCAGCCGGGCATCCAGTTTTCGCTGATTACGAGCAATCCACCGGGCCCATCGGCGTTGACTGCAAGACGGTTGTGGGCGAGCCGCGTCAGCGCGATTGTATTGGGTCCTGTGTCGGCCAGCGTGACCGGGCCGTCGACTTCCAGTACGTCATCTGGCACCAGCGCGGTCTGGCCGAGATCAAACTGATGATCGGCCAGATGTTCGCGGGCCGTGGCGTCGTCCACTGCTTCCACCGCGGCCACCAGCCAGGCGCGTGGATTGAGATCAGTGAGACGATGCAGATAGGTCGTATCCTCCGCCTGTGGAAATTCGGCCAGCATTTCGCTCGGCTCAAAGAGTTCGCCCCGCCACGTGAGGACATGAGCCACGCCCGTGAGATCCCACATGCGGTCGAGGGGAAATTGGTCAAAGAGCAGCGCGTAGCGGGCCAGGCGCAGGGGGCTGGCGCCCCAGACGTCTTCGATTTCCTGGCGCATGCCGTAGTCCTCGTAGACGCGAAATTCGTTGTAGACTCGCCCGGGCAGCCCCAAATTGGCGTTGCCTTGCTCAGCCACGGCTGCGCCCAACGCCGCCATTTCCGGGGCCAGGATTACCGTACGCGCCGGGCCAAACGGAGTCAGATTGAGGCCGAAATTCGCGATGAAGAGATTGGCCACCGCCAGGGCAACGACCAGGGCAGACCGGCGACGATCCCAGCCAGGCAGCCAGACGAGCGTCGCCACGCCTATGCCCGTGAGCAGGGTGAGCGTGGCAATGAAGAGATAGCGCCCGTTGCCGATCGCGGTCTGGCCAAAGAGCTGCCAGAAGAGGCCGAAAACGTACGTGAGTGCTGTCAGTGTTGCGCCATAGAAGAGGGCCAGCCGCTGGCGCAAACGGATGCCCATGACCGGTGCGGCCGCCGCACCAAAGCCGGCCAGTAGGCTCAAGGCCAAGGCCACGAGGTAGGCGGCACGTTCTTGGCCGCGGAAGAGATCCCAGCCCGGCGCCAGGCGATAGAAGAGCGGGTAAAGGAAGCTATTACTGCCATAGCTCAGCAGCAGCGCGATCAGGGTGAGCGTGCCGAAGAAGGCGATCAGCGCGCGGGGCGAGGCCGGCTCGGTCGCATCATCGGTGGCGGCAACGCGGCCCGACGTCAGCGCGCCCAGGCCGAAGATAGCCAGGCCCAGCCCGGCTGCGCCCACGTAGAGGGGCGAATACTGGGTGAAGATGCCGGGTAGAAACATCTGCCACGTGTCGCGTGGCGGCAGGCCGCCGGCGACATAGTCATAGCTCACGTCGGCACGCACGCTCAGGCCCGTGAACTCCAGGCTAGGCAGAAACTGGGCCGCGCTGAGCCCCGCGGCGACGAGCGCAAAGAGCGCGCCGCCCAGTAGTGGACGCCACCACGGCACGAGCCCCCGCCGCGCGGCGCTGATCCAGAGAAAGAGCAACCAGGCGGCGACCGTATAGGAGATGTGCAGAAAGGTCTGGGGGTGGCCGGCGCTGAAGGCCACCGCATAGGCAACGCCCGCGCCGATCCACCAGCGCCAGGCGTCGGGCCGGGCCAGCGCACGCCAGAGTAGCCAGAGCACCAGCGGCAGCCAAATGGCCGTGCGCAGCACTGCAAGCTGCAGGGGCGGATAGGCGGTGAGATAGCCCGAAAGCATGAAGATTGCGCCGCCGGTCAGCGCGGCCCAGGGCACACGCGTGAGATCGGCCAGGAGCAGATAGACAAAGAAGCCGCCCAGTGCGGTCTGCACAATGGCTTCGACCTGTAGCCAGTAGAGGCGGGCGCCTGGATCGTCAAAGGGCAGCGTAAGCAACAGCAGAGCATTGCTGAGCGGATAGGTCGCGGCTGCCTGGATGTCGGCCAGAAAAGGGTGCCCGCTGTAGGTGTACGGGTTCCAGAGCGGGAGGGTCAGCGACCGGAGCGCTTCGTGTTGGAAGAGGCTGAAGGGTAGAAAGTGGTGGGTGAAGTCGCCGTCGGGAAAGGTGCGTAGGCTCAACAGCAGCGGCAGGTAGAAGAGCACAGCCAGACCGGCCAAGATCACGCCCGCCGCGAGGGTAGGATGACGCTCGTACCAGCTTGATTGGGTCGGCGGATGCGGTTTGGGCATGACTTGTGATGACGTGAAGACGCCCCTTCTCCTTAATTCGATTCCGGATCGACCGTAATCTTCCCGATCTCCACGAAATCGCTGCCGTTGGGCGTAATCAGACGCGGCGCACCTTCCGCCGCTGGGTCGTACAGGCCGGCGATGAGTTGATAGACGCCGGGCGCAGCTGTTGCCGGCAATTGCAGGGCGAAGCTCTCGACCAGAACCTCGTTGACCGGCAGTTGGGTGAAGGGCACATAGCCGTCCACCGGCCCGCTATCCAGCAGCGCAATCGGATAGCCGTCGGGCGTGATGAGCTGGATAAACCAGCGCAGATCGCTATCCTGCGGCGTGACCACCTCGAAATCAATGCGAATGGGCAGGATGCCGCCCGGGTCAATCGCCTGGGGCGTTTGGGCCGAGACAATCGTCACGACCTCGCCGCCCGTTGTCGTGAGCGGAATGCTAAAGGGCTTGACCGGCGCTTCATCCAACAGCAGTGGCGTAGCGTACCGGACGAGTCGATAGTCATCATACCACTGGTCGTCTGCCTTGTAGGCGGCATCGGCCAGCCAACGCTCCACTTCATTCTCCGGATCGTTGACGGGCAGACCGCCGGTTACGAACCAGATGCGTTCGTGTTCGGCCATCAACCGTTCCATGACCTGCTGGGCTTCCGGCTGGCTCATGGAATTTTTGGCATAGCCGTAGATGGGCACCATGGGCCGGCAGAAACCGGGCATCCAATTCATGGGGATCTGATAGCTAAAGGGGGCAATCGTGACGACGGCATCTTCCCCCGGGCGCTCATCGGCACAGATCTGCTCGATGATGGATCGATAACCACGATTGGCGTCGCCGTAGGCCGGATTGCGACCCGTCTCGCCGACCCACGTGGCGATGAGGACCACGGGCAACATGGCAATGAGCACGCGCATGGGCACGCTGGGCACGACGTTTTCTCCCCGTTCGTCTGTACGCCACCAGAGGTAGAGCACGATCAGTAACGAACCGATGACAAGGGTGCCGACAATGAGAATCAGGAGTTGAATATTGCCGTCCGGCCAGAGCCAGGCCAGATCTGTATTGGCCACAAAATCGTCAAACATCAGGCGATATTGACCAAAGACCGGGCTGCGGAAGAAGTCGGTCAGCGCCTGGTTTGGTGGCCCGAAAGCGAGCGGATCCTCCCAGTCAGTCGGATAGAAGCTGCGCAACAAGATTTCGTAGTTGACATAATTTTGCGTTACGGCGCCAAGCTGGACCAGAAAGGAGAGCGCGGCGAGTGCGACCAAGGCCAGGCCATTCCAGCCCAGGCCGCGCCACCAGTTGCGCCAGGGCTGGCGGGTGATCACATTGACGTACTTCTGACCCAGGGGCGCAATCAACAAGACCCAGAGCGGCGTGAGCGGCACCAGAAAGCGGGGGCCCCAGGCAAACCCGCCCCACCACATCCACCAAAGGCTGTAGAGAACGACCAGCACCAGGCTGAGCAGTGCGATCGCCGCTGCCTCCAGCCGATGGCGGCGCCAAAAGGCCGGGAAGCTGATCAAGCTGGCGAAGAAGAGGGGTGTGTGCCAGAAGACGCCCCGATAGGGGCTGAAGATGAGGCCCCAGAAACCGCTGAAAAAGGGATTCGTAAAGCCTTCGCCCGCATCGAAATGGTAGCCCGTTTCAAGAGGATTCCCAAAGCGGGCGTTGTTGTAGAGTAGGAGGAGGCCGCCGGCGATCGCGATGGGGATGGCAAAGGCGACGAGACCACGGATGAGATGAAGCGACGGGTTGCCGCCCGCACTGGCCGACGGATCGTTTTCACGTTGACGCCACCACGCGACGGTTGCGTAGAGACCCAGAACGCCGATCAGCAGAACATGGGCTGTCACAGTTGCGAGCACAAGCCCCGCGCCGATGCCGGCCATGACCATCCACGAGGTATAGCCGCTTTGCCGCCAGCTCAGGATGCTGTAGAAGGCCAGGAGCAGCCCAAAGGCGCTGAGCGGTTCGCCAAAGAATTGGTTGGCGTAGGGCCAGGCAATCGTGGCCAGGCCGAAGAGCAGACCCATCAACATCGCCGTCCGATTGCGGTAGCCGAGCCGAGTGGTCGTGAGGAAGAGCAGTGCAGCGGTGGCTGCGGTCACCACGCCATGCCAAAGCAGCGTCGACTGGAGAATGCCCAACCCCACGCCAAGCAAACTGAGCGCGCGTGCGCCAGCGTACCAGGGGAGGGCAGCCAGAGCCGGTCCCGGCCCTTTCTTGCTATAAACTTCGCCATCGGGCCCAAACGCGCCCAGCACTTCGCCCGGGCTGTTGACCCACTGGGTCCAGGCAATGGCGTTGGTATCGGCCTCGCCCCGTGTTGCCAAGGATTCCGTGACCGCGAAGAGACTGACTTCATCGACAATGTGGAAGCGCCCCGAACTGCTCATGGTATAGATCGAAAGCAGTAGTGCAAATAGGATGAGCAGGCCAAATGTGCGATAGGTGTTGGTCATAATCTGCCATAGTTCAGAGACTGAAGCTTACGGTGCTGCGGCTTCAATCTCAACGGTTCCGATGGTAGCCTCAATGCCCGCTGGGTTGCCCGCATCGTCAATCAGTTCCAGCGGTTCCAGCGTGTCGGCGTCATAGACAAGCAGCCGCAAGTCGTACTGACCAGGCGCCAGGTCCGTCGGCGTCTCCACGCGATAGACGTTGAGCGGCTGATCTTCAGGCCCCCACTCGTCGGGCATGAGGTGGCGGTCATTCAAAATGCGCTCGTCGGCCTGGGCTTTGCGACTGTCGCCGTCAGCGTAGAGCGCGACCCGCGCCTTGAGCGGCCGGCCGACAGGCTCTGTCCCGGTCCGCTCCCAGCGGATGGCTACAAAGGCGGTCTCGCCCGCAGGGACCGACCCGCCAGGCAAGGCGATCTCGATCGTCTGCACCGCAGGGGGCCAGGCATAGCGGGCTTCGGCAAAGTTCTGGCTCAGCGTAAATGCATTGGGCGGATCCAGGCGCCACCAGTCTATCTCATAACCCTGAAAAACCTTCTCGCCTTCTCTTTCGCCTGCCTGATCGAGGAGAAAAGGCACGGCCCGACGGGGATCGGTGTCGCTCTCAAACCATTGCACCCAAAAGATCTGTTCGGCGGCGCCCGCCCACTCTGTGAGCCGCTCATCGATGGTGTTGATGTCGACAAAGAGATAGCGGGCTGGTGCGGCTTCCGGGCCATCAGGACTGGCATCCGGCTCGACAGTATACCGTTCATAGTAGAAGCCGAACGGATATTTCTGATCCACAAAGATGACGTCGTTTGGCCCGGCCATCTCGTTTAGCCACGCGGTGACGCCGCTGATGTTTTCGCGGGCGAAGCGGCTATCTTCCACATCGGCTCGGGCTGCGGGAAGCATGCCCACGAGCAGCAGAGCAAGGCCCAGCGCGGGCAGCAGCCGCCAGATCGCACCCAGCGCAGCCAGAGACGCGCCGGCCAGGACATAGAGCGCCGGCGTCACAAAGCTGGCGTAGCGTACGTTGAACGCACCGCGATCCAGAACAGCGATGTAGTATAGAGCCAGCCCACCGAGCAACCAAACGAGCAGGAGTGTCAGGTCTGTGAGTCGGTTGGGCGCCGGCCGGCGAGCGCTCAAGATCAGGCTCAGAATCAGGCCGCCGACCAGCAGGAGGAGGGCGGAGATCAGCCAGAGATTGGCGTTGCCGCCCAGCAGCGCACTGTCGAACGCATACCCGCCCAGGTAGGCGCGTGCGTTTTCGCTGAGATATTCGACCGGGGTTGGTATGCGCAGATTGGGATTGGCATAGCCCGGAATTTGGCGTAGCGCAATGGGCGCGACGGGCAGAATGAGCACCGTCATGGCCAGCCCGCTGACAAAGACGGTTGTCAACTGCCGCCAGCGATCGGGCTGCAGCAGCGACCAGCCGCCCCACCAGAGATACCAGGCCACCACCACGAAGACGGCATTGTAATGGGTCAGCAATGCGAGGGCGCAAAGAAGGACAAAGGCGATGTGATAGCGGTAGCGGCGCCAGAAAGTCTGACAGGTGCCAACCGTTGGACTGCTTCTGACTTGCCTCCGTCTTGCGTTACACGCATGAGCGCCAGCGCAGCTGCGCCGAGCAGGGCAAAGCCTAGACGTGTACATGCGCGTCTCTTGACTTTCGGCCAGCCAGAAGGGGGCCACCGCCCCAATCGCGACTGCGCAGAGGCCTGCGACCGTGCCGCCGACACGCGCGCCCAAGGGATAGAGCAACGCCACGCCGGCTACGCCGGCAAAGACACTGAGGAAGCGTGTCAGGTAAGCGAGGGCCGCAGGCGCTTGACCCATGGCGACCGCGGTTACCTGGGTCCAGAGGTGAAGCAGCCAGAAGTAGACGGGCGGATGGATGTCCAACTCCGGCGCCGTCGCAACCTGACCAAAGGGGCGCAGCGCCACATCGATGTTGCGCGCTTCGTCCCACCAGATATCCTGGCGGGTCAATTCGTACAGGCGCAGAGCGAAGGCTGCCAGCAGCATGCCCAGCAGCAGCCAGCGTTGCCAGGCACGCAAAGAGTGTTCATCAGACATAACCTTGAATTCTACCGGAGCGCCCGGTGAAGGGCAAAAGCGAGCGCTGAATGCACAATGTGAATTGTGGTTTGTGGCGCGTATGGTGTGACGATTCCATGCTACAATCAATTGACCTATGCGCATTCACATCATCGGCACAACTGGTTCCGGGAAATCGACGCTGGCCGCGCAGCTGGCCGATCAGCTTGGCTGTCCCCATGTCGAGTTGGATGCACTCTTCTGGGGACCGGATTGGACGCCTGTGCAACGCGAGCGATTTCTGACGCAGGTCGACGAGGCGCTGGCCGGTGAGTGTTGGGTGGTAGACGGCAACTACAGCAGCGCACTGGGGACGCGCCTGTGGGACCGGGTGGATATGGTGGTCTGGCTCGACTTTCCACTACGAGTCAACCTCTGGCGCCTTTGGCAGCGCACGCTGCGCCGGGTCGGCCGCCGCGAAGACCTCTGGAATACCGGCAACCGCGAGACGTGGCGAAAGGCCTTCCTCAGCCGAGAATCCATCTTCCTTTGGGCCATTCGAACCCACAAAGAGCGCCGCGCCCGCTACATCGCGCTCCTCGATGATCCCGCCTTCGACCACGTGACGTTTGTTCGACTGACTTCGCCGCGCGCCGTCGCGGCGTGGGGTAGGGCGTTAGGAGAGTGGGGGGAGAGATAGCCTAGGGGCCGAGGAACTCGCTGAATGAGAACACCCAGTGCTCACAAATCGCCTCTCCATAAGGCGCCCTAACACCACAACCCTAGGACCCCCCCTCCCACACAATCAGCGTCGACCAATTATCCGACGCGCTGTCCTCAATATAGTCTTGGATCAAACCGCGTAACTCAAAGCCCATCTTCAACTGAAAGGAGAGGGTCGGGTCGAAGAGTTCGCCGGCCAGCACCTTCTCCACATATGCCTGGACCGTCATCTCATGCTTGTGTTCGGCATAGCCGGGCAGGAGCCCGCCGGCGACAATGCCTTTCTTGCCATAGCGGCGCACGACATCCTTCCGCGCTGCGTAGATCAGCTTGCCGATACCCTGACCGCGGTAGTCGGGATGAACGCTGATGTCGGCGCCGTAGTAATAGTCCCCGTCCGGATCATGGTTGGTGAAATAGAAGCCGGCGCAGATCTCTTCAAAGGTATGGTCCGGATGGTCAAAGTCGAAGTCCGTGAAGAAGCCCGACCCCTGGCCGATAACCCGATCGCCGTCCAGGGCTACAATTTGCCCTTCTGGAAAGACGTCGTATTGGGCGGCAAAGTGCTCGACGTTCATCAATTCCTGCTCACCCAAGGTCGGGTAGCAGTCGCGCTGTAGCTGTGCCAGTTGGACAAAGTGCTCGGGTGCAAGGGTTGTAATCGTAATTTCAGCCATGGGCCAACCTCCAATTTGCGGCGTCTAAATCCTGTCTTGCCGGCCAGTCTACCCGATCCAATCGGGATTTCCCAGCAGCGCGCAATCACTCTACATTGCCCACTCCGCGTTCCGCGCTCAAAGTTGACCGTCCCTCAGGCCGGTGGTAGCATCCTGCTTGCATCTTCACACAGCCTCTGAAGGAGACTCGAATGACTACTTGCTTACGTGAACGGGCGGAGATTCCGGTCGAACATACGTGGGATACCGACTCGATTTATGCCGACCTCTCTGCCTGGGAGGCTGCCCTGGACGATGTCCGCACCCGCTTGGCCGAAGCTGACGCCTTTCGCGGGCGGCTGGGAGAAAGCCCGGCGATGCTGGCCGACTGGCTGGACTATGCCACGGTGCTCATGCGCGATGCCATGACGGCGCTGATGTACGCGTACCTTGAGTATAGCGTCGCCAGCGAGGATCAGGCCGCGGCAGCGCGTGCGGGCCGTGCGCAGTCGTTGGTCAGCGAGGCCTCGGCTGCCACGTCGTTCGCCGAAGCGGAACTGATGGAGGTGGGCTTCGAAACGCTCACGCAGTGGGTCGGACAAGAGCCGCGGCTCTTGCCCTATGGCCACTACTTCGTCACCCTGGCGGATCGTGCGGAACACGTGCGATCCGCCGAGGTGGAGGCGCTGCTTAGCCAGCTGCGCGACCCCTTTTCCACGGCCAGCCAAACGCATGACATTCTCACGAATGCCGATCTCTCCTTCGCACCTGCGCACACGCAAGACGGCGGCGAAATCGAGATCGGCCAGAGCAATATTCCCACGCTGGTCACCGACGCCGATCGGGAGGTGCGGCGCAGTGCATGGGAGAATTATGCCGATGCTCACCTGGAGTACAAGAACACCATGGCCAACTGCATGCTGGCCGGCATCAAGCAGGACGTCTTCATGGCCCGCGCTCGGCGCTATGATTCCTCACTGGAAGCAGCGCTGGCGCCGCACAACATTCCGGTCGACGTTTTTCACAACCTGATTGACACCTACCGCGAGCATCTGCCGACCTGGCACCGCTACTGGCGTGTACGCGCCAAGGCGCTGGGGTTGGAGACGCTGCGTGAGTACGACGTCAAGGCGCCGCTGATCGCTGCGCCCATTCCCGTAAGCTACGAGCAGGCCGTCGACTGGATTGCGGCCGGCATGGCGCCCCTGGGCGAGGAATACGTGGCGCGACTGCGCCAGGGCTGCCTGAATGATCGCTGGGTCGACATCTATCCCAATCGAGGGAAGCGGGCCGGCGCCTTTTCCTGGGGCGGTCCGGGAACCCGCCCCTTTATCATGATGAGCTATACCGACGACCTCTATAGCCTGAGCACGCTGGCCCACGAACTGGGACACTCGCTCCATTCCTACTATACGTGGGAGAGCCAGCCGCTCGTCTACAGCGACTACTCGCTTTTTGTAGCTGAGGTCGCCTCTAACTTCAACCAGGCCCTGGTACGGGACTATCTTTTTGACCGCAACGACGACCCCGATTTCCAGATTGCGGTCATCGAGGAGGCCATGGCCAACTTCCATCGCTATTTCTTCATCATGCCCACCCTGGCCCGCTTCGAGCTCGACATTCACGAGCAGGTCGAACGGGGCGATTCCTTCAATGCCGATAGCCTGACTGAGCTCATGGCCGATCTTCTGGCCGAGGGCTATGGCAATGGCGTGACCATGGACCGGGCGCGCAGCGGCATCACGTGGGCGCAATTTTCGTCTCATCTCTACGCTAATTTTTACGTCTATCAGTACGCCACCGGTATTGCCGGTGCGCATGCGTTGGCGAGAGGCGTGCTTGATGGTGAAGCTGATGCGGCCACGCGCTATCTCGATTTCTTGCGCGCTGGAAGCTCTCTCTATCCTTTGGACGCGTTGAAGCTGGCCGGTGTCGATCTGACGACGCCCGCGCCGGTGGAGGAAGCCTTTGCCGTGTTGGATGGACTGGTAGATCGTTTGGAGACGCTGGTCGGGTAGTCCTTGCTTTGCACGCAGTGGCCCAGAGGGCTGGAAAACGAATCAGCGCCGCTCCTCCCGGGGAGCGGCGACTTCTCTAAAAGATTTGACGATTTTTACAATGACTATCAGAAATGACGTGATTGAAATGAAGCGGACCACACTCTTATTGATCGTTACCCTCTTCTTGCTGGCCGGCTGCGGCAGCCGCAACGACGCAGGGGCCGGGGAAACGGAAGCGACACCGGCCCCTGCGTCCAATGGTACAGAAAACACCGGCGGCAGTCAGCGGGGCATGGGGTCTGGCATGGGCAGCGGCGGCATGATGGGCGGACGCATGGATCCGAGCATGCGGGCACGCCACCAAGCCCCGATTCCAGACGGAATATGCGGGTATGACCAGTCCTGTTGCGGCTGACGCCGATTCGCTGGCCAAAGGGGAAGAGGTCTATGCGCTCTTCTGCGTCGCCTGTCATGGCGAGGCGGGGATGGGCGATGGTCCGACGGCCGCGGCGCTCGATCCTGCCCCGCCCTCACTGGCCATGACCAGCCGCATGATGGGCGACGACTATCTCTTCTGGCGCATCTCAGAAGGGGGCGCGTTCCCACCCTTCAACTCGGCCATGCCTGCGTGGAAGGCCTCGATCGATGAGGAGCAACGTTGGCACCTCGTCAACTACATGCGTTCGCTCGGCGGTGATGGGCCGATGGGGATGGGGGCCGACACGGGCATGGAGCAGGCCATGCGTGCGGAAATGCTGGCTGCAGGCCGGGAGCAGGGCATCATCAATGCCGAGGAAGCGACGCTTTTCAACGCGGTGCACGATCAGATTGATGCGCGACTTCTGGCTGAGCCCGACCGCCAACTTACCGGCAACATGAGTGAGATTCAGGCGCTGTTGCTTCAGGAGTTGGTGGCTGCCGGCGAGGTCACGGCCGCAGACGCAGCCGCGTTTGACGACATCCACGATCGCTTACTAGACGCCGGATTGATGCAGTAGCGGGAGCAGCGCCGATTGACCAATGATTAAGAAGGATACCTGCGCAACCAACCGATCGGGGCAGCGCCGGTTGAGCCTGTCGAAAGCCGGTTGATGCCAGCCAGCTTCCGTGGTTGCGACCCTTCGAAATGCTCAGGACGCCGCAAGCTTAACCCGCGCCAGCTTTCGAGGTTGACCAATGATTAAAAAGGTAACTGCATAGCCAATCGAGGCAGCGCCGGTTGAGCTTATCGAAACTAAGCGGATTGATGTCGACCAGCTCCGTGGTTGCGACCCGCTTGGTTTCGACAGGCTCAACCGGCGCTAGCCTTTGAGGTTGACCCATTATCAAGAAAAGGGAGCCGATGGATGGGCGACTGTTGTCGCTCGTCCATCGGCTCCTCTTTGATTGGCACTAAACTGACGCCAAACTTTAGCCTGCATCCTCCATCGCGTCGCCGGCCTGCTGGCCCATATCCTTCCGTTCCAATGTCTTTAACTCTTCCCGTGTCACACCCTTGATCTCCATGATCAGATCCGGACCGTAGGCTGACGAGGGCGTCTGATAGCCCGGCGGCGCATTGCCTGCCAACGCTTTCTGCACCATGTGCACGCCCGTCAGCGCGGTCAAGGTATAGCCCTCCGGCGTGACCAGGCGGCTCTGGACCGCGGTCTTGCTATCTTCGGCCATGCCCCAGATATAGCTGCGGCCGCGGGCGCGTTCTTCTGGCGTCGGGCCGGGCTTGCCTGAGCGGATGCGCTGCTTGACGAAGTTCTGTACCATGCTGCTCTTCATGAGCCAGGTGACGTAGCGGCCCAGCGCCATGTTGCGGATCATCTCCTGGCTGGCGGCCATGTAGACCTCGATGTTGGGGATGCCGGTGCTGTGATAGCCGGTATAGACGTCGCCCCAGGGAATCGTTACCGTCGGTTCGGGCCCCTGGCCAAAATCGACCAGGCTCGTGCGCCAGCCCGACGGCACTTCCGCCAGTTCGCCATTGCGCCGGATCATCCCCGACTGGCCCCGAGCGACAGCCTCCACCGCGGTGGTCATGGTGCCGCGCGAGATGCCGCCCAGCCCCTTGAACGCCAGCACCAGATGATTGGCCGTCGGCAGCCGTTGCTTGAGGTGTGCGGCCAGACAGTCAGTCGGCACGACGTCAAAGCCCGCGCCGGGCAGGACCATAATCCCGGCCGCCTTTGCCTCATCGCTGCGCGCGGCCAGCAGCTGAAAGACCGCAATTTCGCCGGTTACGTCCAGGTAGTGCGTCCCCGTGCGCAGGCAACCGTCCAGCATGGGCACGGCCGTGTGCCAAAAGGGCCCCGCACAGTGGAGCACCGCGCCCATCCCGTCCAGGCCGGCTGTGACCGCAGCCGGATCGTCCAGGCTGAAGACGCGATGGTCCAGCCCAAGCCGCTGCGCCAGCGCCGCCACCGCTCCCGCTGACCGGCCGGCCAGCACCGGCGTCAAGCCTTGCGCAACCGCCTCTTTGGCGACGAGTTCACCGGTATAGCCGTTGGCGCCGTAAATCAGGAAGGTCTTGCTCATGCCCCAAGCAGCCCCAGTGACGTCAGCGCCTCGGCGCGGCGCTCATCGCCCAACGCAACGAGGGGCGGACGCACGGTGCGCCAGGCCTCATCTTGACGTTGGTGGGAGACGACTGCCTTCAGCGCGGGAATAGTGGGATAGGTGGAGAGCACGCTGCGCGTGTGGTTGGCGTTCTCCTGAAGTGTGTCCGCATTTTCGGATAGCCAGTTGTCGTAGAGGTGGCGCAGGGTGCCCGGGATCACGTTGGCCATTGCGCTGATGATGCCGGCTCCGCCCAGGCGCAGGCCGGGTATCAAGAACTTTTCGGTACCGGCAAAGATGGAGATGCTGGGGAAGTTGGTCAGCAAATTGTGGAGGTTGTTCCAGTCACCGGAACTGTCCTTGATGCCCACCACCGTGTCGGGATAGGTCGTGATCAGCCGCTCGATCAGCCCGATGCTAAAGCCAACCTGGGCGATGGGCGGAATGTGATAGAGATAGATGCGCAAGCGGTCATCACCCACCCGCTCAATGGTCTCGGCAATCGCGGCGAAGATGCCGTCGTCGGGGACGCCCTTGTAGTAGAAGGGCGGCAGCATGAGCACGCCGGCACAGCCCAGGTTGACCGCGTGCTCGGCCAGGCGGACGCTATCCGGCACTGCACACATACCGGCGCCGGGCATGAGGAGAGCGGGATCAACGCCGGCGTCGACGAGCTGCTCCAGCATCTCCATGCGTTCCTCCATGCTGAAGGAGTTGGCTTCGCTGGTTGTACCGAAAGGACAAAGGCCATGGCAGCCGTCGTCCAGCAGAGACTTGCAGAACTCGATCCAGCGCCCGACGTCGGGGCTGAGATCAGCGTGGACGGGGGTGAGGGTTGGGGCGAAAACGCCAGAAAGCTTGGCAGCTTGTGTCATGGTGTGACTCCGGAATAAAGGTGGAATTTGAAAGCGCAGCAAGCGGGTCTCGCACCCGCTCGCTGCGGGAATACACGTGGTCCAACAAGTGGACTTCCTGCGTGGTTGAAACGAATACGACCGGCCTACATCTCCAAGATTGCCGGCCGTGGGATCACTTGACCATCGAGTTCCACATCGATCATGGGCCAGCCGTCGATGACGGTGAGCACTTCATTGTCTGTCTCGCCAATCAAAATCGTGTCTTCCGATTTGGCGCCCGTAATGGAGGGGTTCCAGGCGTAGGTCTGGCCTGCGGCCACGATCTGCGGCGCACCGGGCGTGGCCACCGTCTCGCGTGGCTCGTAGCCGGCCGGCCCGCCCTGGTGATGGAGCCGCCACTCGTTGGCAAAGCCCGTGGCGTCATAGGCCTGTTGGATGTCGGCGAATACCTCGCCCAACGTTCGGCCCGGCCGTGTCTTGGCCACCGTTACCGCATCGATGGCGGCCACGGCCTCCATCTTGATGCGCAGCTCATCCGAGAGCGGCCCGAAGTGGACCAGCCGCGTGATCGAACAGACCTGGCCCTGCTTGCGCCCGCAGAGGACGAGCATGGCATAGCGCACCATCTGCTTGTCGGCCGGCAGGGGGTGACGGTAGTTGAAGATCCGTTCGTCGGTGGCAATGAGGTTGACGATGGCCTGGGCGCCTCGCTGTTCGGTCTCCTTGGCCAGTATCGCCGCAATCTCATGCTCGTACATGCCCGGCTGGACGTGACGGATGGCGCTGTTCATGGCATCGGCACAGAGCGCGCCCAGAGCTGCGGAAGCGCTCTTGTTCGGGCTCGGTGAGCAGCGTGCGCAGCCAGCCGATTTCGCCGCTGAGATCGAGACCGATCGCGCCGTCATCGGAGCCGACCGTCAGGCCGGCGGTGCGTTCGCTCAGCGCAACTGGCGTCTCGTACCAGGGTTCGGCGATGATCTCCCAGCCGGCCGCGGCCAACCCTTCCTCGCCGCCGATGCGGGGCGCTTCGATGTTGGTGGTAATCACGCTGCGCTGGTCTCTTGTGATCAAGACCTGGGCGGGGCCATAGTCAGACGCCGTGTTGATGTAGGACGACGCGCCGCCCGTGATCCAGGCGAAGCTGCTGGCCCGTGAGAGGCAGAGTGCGTCGGCGCCTGTGGCGTCCATCAGTTCATGCAGTCGAGCAAGTTTGATTTCGAGTTCGTTCATGATCGTTCCGTTTCTGCGTGAATATGAAGCGGTCCGCGCTCTCGGATTGACAGACCGCGTAGGTACACCGTAAGATCAACCGTAAGATTCAGTAGAGGTCGTTGGCGTGCTGCTCGCAGCTCATGGGCCTGCTAACCGAACGGTCTGGCCACTATAGAAGCGTCTAGAAGCGTCTCGTGCCAACCTCTTGTGCGTTGTCCAACTCTATCATTAACAGATCATGAGCCAAAGCTATCGAATTGGTATCCGTATTCTACCCTCAGATCCCTTTTGGGTACAGGTTCGAGAGTCAGCAATTCAGCGCGCCCAGCAATTGGGCATCAGCACTGTTCCAGTTGTTTTTGACGTGAACGATGTCGCCGGGAGTGCTGCGGCCGATCTCCTAGAAGAACTCCGGGCTCAGGAACTGGAAGTACTAATCAGCAACCGCTTGCCGCGTCCCCTCGCACGCTATTTACTCGAGGCCGGCCTCGCGCTCATTTATGCTGAGGAGACCAATTTCCGCCACGCACGGCTGACGGCGCCAGAGGAACTGTTTACCGCAGCCCAGATGGCAGCCGAGTACCTGGTTGAGGCTTGCCAAGGTCGTGGGCGTATTCTCATGATCTGCAGCGATGATGAGCAATTGCCAACTGCGGTTAGCCGGGTCACTGGTTTTATGGCCACAGTCAGCAATTACGCACAGATCATTGTAAATCGACTTTCCACGCCTTGGCGCTACGATGAAGCATATGAGGCGCTCAGAACGCAGTTGACCGCAGGCAATCCGCCATTTGATCCTAGCCAGCCCATGGCGGCTATATTTGGGCTCTCCGATCCATTGGCGTTGGCCGCACACGATGTTGGACGTGAGCTCGGTTTTGTGGATGATCAGACGCAGATTGCCGGCATCAATGGCGACCCACTGGCCCTGGCCGCAATTCTAGACGGGACCTTCCATGCCACGGTTGAGACTGCCGCAACCGATCTTGGGCACAAGATTATCGACCAGGCTTGTCGCGCGGCAGAAGGCATCACGCTGCCCGCTTCGTTCCCCTATAAGTTACGCCTGGTGACGCGCAGCAATGTTGCGGAAGTCGCTGCAGAGAAGCTCGTGGCGATTGCCGATCTGCCTAGTCGTTTGGTCGACGTGAACCGGCGCCAGGAAATACAGCGCGTACGCCAAGTCGAAACAAGCCTCGTCATCAACCAACGATCTGGTGCCGTTCTGGATGGGACAGCCAGCATCCATGAATTGGCGGACCTCATCCGCGCATCCTACGGCTTTGACGATGTGCGACTCTTTCTGTGGCGTAGCCAGGATCAAACGCTGAATCTCCATGTGCCCCCGGTGGGCAATATCACCGCACAAACTATTCCGTTAGCTGAATCGGCCGTTTTGGGGCAGGCGCTGCTCCAGAATCGCCCCGTCTATATCCCCGATGTCGAACGCAGTCAACGCTTCTCGCCTGATCCAGCCTGGCCGGACATGCGCTCGCGCGTCATTCTACCGATTCGCCAGGGCCAACGTACGCTTGGCGTACTCGATCTGCAGAGCAAGAGTCGATTCGGACGCAACCAGACGGAACTGGACGCGCTTCAGTCACTAGCGGATCAACTCGGCAGCACCATACAAAACGCACAGCTCCTGGCCAATGCGCTGGCGGCCAAGGGGGCGGCGGAGCAAGCCAGCCAGATGAAGACGCGGCTTCTGGCCAATGTCAGCCACGAACTGCGTACGCCGCTCAACGTCATTCTCGGCTACACATCCGCAGCGTTGGACGATCCCAATCCGTATGGTGTGCAACTGCCGTCCTCGTTGCGTAAAGATTTGCACAGAATCGTGGTCAGCAGCGAGCATCTTGTGCGGCTGATCAATGACTTGCTTGACTTGGCCCATGCCGAGGGCGGTACGTTGAGTGTCTTCCCGGAACCAATCGAACCCCATGGCTTTCTGACCGATCTGTTTGAGAGCGTGGCTGCTACTCTGCGCGACGGGGATGGCGTACATTGGCAATTACAGCTTCCCGACTTTTTGCCGCCGATTATGGCCGATCCCGTCCGTTTGCGGCAGATTCTCCTGAATCTACTTAGCAATGCTGCGAAATTTACCCGTCGCGGACGGATTGCCCTTGGGGCATCTGCAGGACCGAGTGAGCTTCATATCTGGGTGGAAGACACCGGACGCGGCATTCCGTCAGAACTTTTAAGCCATATCTTTGAGGCGTTCGTTACGGCCGAGTCGACGAGCAGTCCGACGGATCGGACGCGGGAAGGGGTGGGGATGGGCCTGAGCGTTGCTCATCAACTCGTGAGCCTGCATGGCGGGACGCTAAAGATCGACAGCTTGCTCGGCTATGGGACAACTTGCCATCTCTACTGGCCCATGCCGCTTGAACGCGGCGCTGAGATGCAGCCTGTGCGGTCGACAAGCCCGAGTAATGAGCCCCTTTCTGCCTTGCTGGGTGAGTTGATCGACAACGCCGGCGAACTCGTTCAGCGAACAGCCGCATACATCCATAGTCACTTTGCAACAGAGATCAGCCGCCGTGAGCTCGCTGACGCCGTAGGGGTAAGTCCCAACTACGTGACCCGAATCTTCCGGCGCGAGACCGGTTTGACCCCCTGGCAATACCTTAATCGCTATCGGGTCGCCCAGGCCCAGCGCTTGCTACGTGAAAGCGACATCAGCGTGACGGAGATCGCAGCCCAAGTCGGCTTCAATGATGCGGCCTACTTCAGCCGCATCTTCCGTCGTGAGAGCGGTCAACCACCTGCCCTTTTCCGCAATCAGATAAATTAGTGCCTATTTGTACAAGAGAAGGTACTTATTGTACAAGACGCCTGCCCCAATTGCCGCTATCCTTAGGCCAATCCCAAAACAACTCGCGAGTTGGTCCGTATCTGCAAGCCTAACTTCAGCAAGATACGTTCAATTGAGACAACTTCATCAATTTTGTGTGAAATTCGCCCGGCTAGTTTCTGGAAATTTTGTTATGTCGCGCTCGATCCGCACGCTGCTCCTGGTTGAACCGCATGAGATGACGCGGGAACTCTATGTTCGGGAACTGGCACGTGAATGGCAGGTTCTGGCCTGTGCAGACAGGCAGACTGCGCTCAAGTACCTGGAGACCGAGCAGATCGACGTACTCGTCTTGGAGCCGGTTGCACCGGGCGATGACCACTGGTCATTGCTTGAGATGGTGCGCAGGCATCCGACCAAGTGTGATATGCCGGTTGTTATCTGTAGTGCAGTCGATGAGCGGCGACGAGGGGCCGAACTGGGCGTGACGGTCTATCTGGTCAAGCCGGTGGCGCCTCGGGCGTTGTCTGATCAGTTGCGCACCGTGGTGGCAGCCCAGACAAGTCCAGCTTCCCAAAGCGAATTGTGACGGAATCGAAGTACATCATGAGAGGATTGTCAATGAGCACGCAAGCAGAAGCTTATGCCCCGGCGCCGGCCCAGAAGAGTAGTTGGCGCAAACGCTGGCTGAACGAAGAAACGACAACCGCGCTGCTGTTTATCCTGCCGAGTCTCATTGGATTCCTGCTTTTCTATGCGGTTCCGGCCGTTCGCGGCTTATGGATCAGCTTTACCGATTGGGATTTGCTCACTGACCCTAGCTTTATCGGCCTGCAGAACTACACCAAGCTTTTTAGCGATCCGGAATTTTGGAACTCGTTGAAGGTGACAGTTTACTATGTGCTGCTTAACATTCCGCTGCAAACGATTCTGGCCATCCTTATTGCCGTGATGATGTCACGCCTGACCCAGTCTACGGTGATTCGGGCCATCATTATCCTGCCGTGGCTCCTGCCGCCGGTGGTCGCCGGCCTGCTCTGGCTCTGGCTGCTTGACCCGAATCTGGGGATTATCAACGTGGCCCTCCGCTCCTTGGGGCTACCTATGATCGCTTTCTTGGGTGAGCCCAAGTATGCCATGCCTTCGATTGCGATGATCAATATTTGGCAGTATGTCGGCTACACGGCCCTGCTTGTCTTTGCCGGTCTCCAATCGATTCCCAGCTCCGTCTATGAAGCGGCCTCAATCGATGGCGCCTCAGAGAATCAGATGTTCTGGCAGGTGACCATCCCGCTCTTGCGTCCCGTGCTCGTTTTCGTCCTCGTCACGTCGGTCATCGGGTCGTTCCAGATCTTCGACACGATCGCCATCACCACCAAAGGCGGGCCGGTCAACGCAACTGAAGTGATCAACTGGTATATCTATGAGCAAGCTTTCTCACGCTTCAACATGGGTTATGCGACCACGATTTCGATTATCCTCTTCCTGATTCTGATTACCGTCAGCCTGATCCAGATGCGCATCATGCGCGCAGGCGAATCCGATATGTAGGATCGTAGCACGATACGGAACAGCGATAGTCCCACACACCCACGTGTGTGCCAGCATAGAAAGGCTGCTCGAACCATGACAACCCAAGTGCAGGGCGTAAAAAAATCTCGAGGCTCATTTTCCTGGGGCAAACTATTGGCCTGGATTGGGGTCGGCCTTCTGCTCTTTATTACCCTTTTCCCATTCTGGTGGATGGTGCGCACAGCTCTGACCGCGCCAACCGCCATCTTTACGGACACCGGTTCCTTGCTGCCAGTCGAACCAACGCTGATCAACTTCCGCCGTGTCCTCGGCCTGGTCGACGTGGAGACGGCCGTGGCCATGGGCGGGTCCGGCCAGTCGATCAACTTTACGCAGGCCTTGGTTAACTCGATTATCGTTTCGGCGATCGTGGTAATCGGCCAGGTCACCTCCTGTGCGATGGCCGCCTATGCCTTTGCCCGTCTGAATTTCCCCTTCCGGGATACGCTCTTTGGCATCTATATCGCCGCCTTGATGGTGCCTGCCATCGTGACGACCATTCCCAACTTCATCCTCATGCGCCAATTGGGCTGGCTCAACACCTACGCCGGCATTGTGGCGCCGACGCTGCTGATGACGCCTTTTGCTGTCTTTTTCCTGCGTCAGTTCTTTCTGGGCGTCAACCGTGAGGTCGAGGAGGCCGCGCGCATGGATGGCGCCAGCATCTGGACATCCTTTATTCGAGTCGTTGTGCCCATGACCATGCCAGCGCTGACGACGCTGGCGATCGTTACCCTGATCGCCACGTGGAATAGCTATCTCTGGCCGCTAATCGTGGGCAGCGATGAGAGCGTGCGCGTGCTGACTGTTGCCCTGGGCATCTTCCGTTCGCAGACGCCGCAAGGTGCGCCGGATTGGACGGGCCTGATGGCCGGCACGACGCTGGCAATCATTCCCACTTTTATCATTTTCCTGCTGCTGGGACGCAAGATTCTGGATTCGATCCAGTTCACGGGTTTCAAATAGGCCGTCGGCATTCGACTTCCAACCAAGCTGACGGTCCGTTGCTGCCCAATGTTGTTCGCGGATACGCTACGTGCCGGCTAGTGCGAACGAGCCGCTAAAGTCGGTTGCTCGCCATTTCATCGACAAGAAACGTTATCCATCGACCCGCTTGGTTTCGATCCTTCGATACTTCGACAGGCTCAGTACAGGCAGGCTCAGTCTAAGCAGGCTCAACCGGCGCTGACCCGTTGCCCAGACCGTTGCGCTGTTTCCTAGGTCCCGTTGACATTTGGTCGTAACGTCCCCGGCACGGGCGTCAGAATATCCGATTGGCAGACTGGGCGCCGCCCGTGCCGGGGACGTGCCAGGCGCAAAGTCAGTGGTTTTCGAAATGTCAACAGAACCTAGCAGGGCGTGCGAACTGGACAATTCATCATTTCAAGCTTGACCGATCTCTTGACGGGATTGACTGGGCTAGTGTGCCTGACAGTGCGCTGACCAGTGTCCATAGATTCTACTCGCTGTATGTTTTTGCTCGGTCTGCAAACTCGCAGGCCAGCACACCTAATCACGGAGGAAACAATGAAGAAATTCCGATGGTTGCCTGTCATGGCATTGCTGGCAATGAGCCTGCTCCTTGCTGCGTGTGGCGGCGCCCCAGCGGCGCCTGCCGGCGGCGACGCCGCGCCGGCGAGCGACAGCGGCGAAACAGCTGCTAGCGGCGAAGCCGTCACGATCCAGTACTTGCTGTGGGACGCAAATCAGCTCCCTGCCTACCAACAGTGTGTCGACAACTTCATGGCGGCCAATCCCAACATTACCGTTGAAATTACCCAAAGTGGCTGGGATGACTACTGGAATACGGTTCAGACCGGCATGGTCGCCGGTACGGCGCCAGATGTCTTCACCGACCACCTGGCCAAGTATCCCGAGTTTGCCGCTAAGGAGCAATTGGTTGACATTCAACCGCTCGTCGAGAGAGACGGCGTTGATCTGGATGCCTACATTGGCGAACTGGCCGATCTCTGGGCCCGCGACGGCAAGCGTTTTGGCTTGCCCAAGGACTGGGACACGATTGCAATCGCCTATAATACGGAAGCAGTCGACACTGCGGGCGTAACCGTGGACGATCTGAACAGCCTGACCTGGAATCCGGAAGATGGCGGCACCTTTGGCGAAATGATTGCCCAGCTCAGCATCGATGCCAACGGCAACAACGGCCTGAGCCCCGACTTCGACAGCTCAGATGTCGCCCAGTACGGTTTGATCATTGACGACAATGGCGGGCCCTATGGTCAGACGCAGTGGAGTTGGTTGACCAACTCCACCGGCTGGACCTTTAACGACGGTCTCTATGATACCAAGTACAACTATGATGATCCGCGTTTCATTGCTTCGCTGCAGTGGGTGGCCGATCAGATGGCTGCCGGCTTCATCATGCCGGAAGCGCAGGTCTCCAGCTTGGGTGGCGCGGCCGCCTTCCAGAGTGGTTTGGGGGCGCTGCATGCCAACGGCTCCTGGATGATCGGTAGCCTGTCAACTCAGTCGTCTTTCCCCGTCGGATTTGCCCGTCTGCCGGAGGGTCCCGAAGGACGCAAGAGCATGTTCAACGGTCTGGCCGATTCGATCTGGGTTGGCACGGAACATCCTGAGGAATCGTGGCAGCTCGTGAAATACCTTGCCTCCCAGGAATGCGCCGATATCGTCGGTGAGGCCGGCGTTGTCTTCCCCGCCCAGCAGTCGGCGGTCGACAAGGCGCTGGCTGCTTATGAAGCCAAGGGGCTGGACGTGTCCGCCTTTACCGAGCAGGCATTGGCAGAGGGTGGTACCTTCCTCTTCCCGGTAACGGACAATGCATCAGAGGTCACCGCCATTATGAATCCGGCCGTGCAGAGCATCATGCTCGGCCAGACCGATGCGGAAACGGCGCTGACCCAGGCTGCCGCCGACGTGAACGCATTGTTTGAATAAAGAATGTGCTACTTCGGTAGGACTGATGGGTACGCTGCGTACTTGTCACGCCTACCAGGTTCACGACGTTGACACCCGAACGAATCAGCAGGATGAACGTCATGCGGCCGATGAAAAGCGTGTGCCGGACAAGCAAATTTGCTGTTTTGATGCTGGTCTGGTGCACCCTTCTCATCGGCTGCGGCGCGCCGGCCAATGCGTTGCCGGTCGTGACTGTGCGGGCGGCTCCTGTCACGGTTGAGGTTGCCGGCCTGCACGATGCGCAAGCGTGTGCCGGCCACTTCATTGCCCGCGATCTGCCCCATACGACGCGGCCACCCGGTAGCGCAACGCGCCTCTTTGACAGCAATGGCGCCGGTCTGGCCATCAACGATCTGGACAATGACGGCGATCTCGATATTGTCCTGGCCAATCTCAGCCAGCCGGCCACCCTGCTCTGGAACCAGGGCGATCTCACCTTTCGGCGGGACGAAGTACCGCTCATGCGCCGGGCGCGGGCCGTGGCCGCAGTCGACGTCGATGGCGACGGTTGGATCGACCTCACCTTTACGAATGGGGTCGGCGCAGTGACTTTCTTACGCAACGAGCGCGGATTCGGGCTTTGCGCTGACGCCGCTGCCGGGCGTCAATCAAGTCGCCTATGCCATGCACTGGGCCGATTGGGACGCCGACGGCGATCTGGATTTGGCAACCGGCTCCTATGACGCCGGACTCATGGTTGAACAGGCCAACGCTGTTTTCAATGGCCATAGCGGCGCAAGATACTATGAGCAGATCGACGGTGAGTTTGTCGCTCACGATTTAGCCAGTGAATCCCAGGCCTTGGCGATCACGGCCTTCGACTTCAATCATGACGGACGCCTTGATATCCTGATCGGCAACGATTTTGATCTGCCTGACTACATTTACCTGCAACGCAGCGACGGTTCCTGGCAGAAGGCTGCCCCCTTGCGCACTTTCACCCACAGCACCATGGGCTTTGATCGCGTCGACAGCGACAACGATGGCCAGTGGGAGCTCTTTGCCACTGACATGAAGCCCTATCGAGCGCGATCCGGTCGTGCTTGCGGCCTGGACGCCACTCATGCAGGACGGCTATGAAACGCGGCGTGAGAACGATCCGCAGATTTCGGAAAACGTTCTGCAGACGCCGGTTACTGGCGGCGCATTTCGGAACCGAGCGTATATCCGGGGCATTGATGCGACAGGCTGGAGTTGGTCGGGCAAATTTGGAGATCTGGACAATGATGGTCACCAGGATCTCTATGCCGTGAATGGCATGATTGCTGAGGACCTGCTTGATTATCTGCCTGCCGGGGAGCTAGTCGAAGAAAACCAGGCCTTGCGTAATACAGGAGATCGGCGCTTTACCAGCATTCGAACGTGGCGGCTAAACTCCACTCGTAGCGGGCGCAGCATGAGCATGGCCGACCTGGATCAAGACGGCGATCTGGATATCGTGGTCAATAATTTGAACAGTCCGGCTCAGCTCTTTGAGAATCAGCTTTGCGACGGGACCGGCCTGCTCGTTGCCCTGGATTGGCCAGCCGTGATGAATCGCCAGGCGCTCGGGGCTGAGGTGACGTTGCATACCTCTGGTGGCGACCTCAAGCGTGATGTACGCTCCGCGAGCGGCTACTTGTCCGGCGATCCGGCCCGCATTCACTTTGGCGTGCCCGCAACAAGTACAGTTGAGGCGCTAACCGTACGCTGGCCTGACGGCGCCATCAGCCACATCGACAATCTTTCCGGCGGCGTCGCATTGACCATCCGCCGCCTGCCGGATGCACGCTAGGGCACAACGGCGTCAGCGGCCCTAGCGTGCATCTGGCGCGTACCCAGTCTCCTGGACCCCAATTGGGGGAGCATTGCGCCATTTGCTCCTGGTTGTACCAGGCTCCGTTGACATTTCGAAAACCACCGACTTTGCGCCTGCCGGGGACGTTACGACCAAATGTCAGGGCAACCTAAAGATTCGTAGTTGGTACCGTTACAGGGAAGGCTGTTAATGAACGCGACAATACGCACAGGGAAACCTCGTGCTGCGTTTTGGACACTACTGAGTCCGGGAGAGCGGACGCTTTGGTTTGCGGTTGCCACCGCGTTGGCGCTGACGGCTTGGGGCGTGCTCATCTGGCGCGCTGACATGCCGATCTGGGGCGCAACGACCGTCGCGCTCGGGGTCATGGCCGTACCGGCAATCTTGAAGTGGCGCACGGACTTCCAGCGATTTGGGTTGGCGGCAGTGTTGCTCAGCATGCTACTCGTCATGCAGGGGTTTCATACGATCGAGCACTTTTCGCAGGTGTTCCAGTATTACGTGCTGAATCAGCCGCCGGCATTTTCCCAGGGGTTGCTATCGACGCTCAACAATGAGTGGGTCCATTTTTCCTGGAATTGGGCTGTCGTGGCCGTGCTCCTCGTCCTGATACGGGGCGGTATGCGCAATCGATGGGCGTGGCTCTTGCTCGTCTGGGCCTTCGCTCATAGCCTCGAACATACCTACATGCTCGTGCGATATTTGCGCGTCGTCCAGGAACTGGCCAGCCTGGGCATCACGGCGCCACCTGCTGTCGCCGGCAGCTTGCCCGGCATTCTCGGACGCGACGGGTGGTTGGCGATCAGCGGCCTCTGTGGCCAGATACCCGGCTTGACCACGACCTCGCGCATTGCCATTCACTTCTGGTGGAACTTTGGTGAGATGACGCTCTTACTGGCTGCGGCCTGGACGGCCGCGCCCCGGCTGTTGGGAATGGATTCCGACAGCGAGGGCGCCCAAGAGTAACGGACGAACCATGCCGCTCACACGTTCGTCTTGCACGATTTATCTATAAGATCTATCGAAGAAATTCAACGTGAAGGACACTGAAAATGACCAAAATTACCTTTGTGGGTGCAGGCAGCACGGTCTTTGCGAAAAATTTGCTCGGCGATATTCTGAGCTATCCTGAACTTCAGGACGCCACCATCAGCCTGCACGACATTGATCCGGAGCGATTGCGTACGTCTGAGATTGTGGCCCGCAAGGTGGCCGCTGCTCTGGGTGCACAGCCGACGATCGAGACCAGCCTGGATCGTCGGCGCGCCCTGGATGGCAGCGATTATGCCATCACCATGATTCAGGTCGGCGGATACAAGCCCAGCACGGTGGTAGATTTTGAGGTGCCGAAGCAGTATGGCCTGCGTCAGACAATTGCCGATACCCTGGGCATCGGCGGCATCATGCGCGGTCTGCGCACGATGCCCGTGCTGTTGGAGATGTGCCACGACATGGAGGAACTCTGTCCCGACGTGACCCTGCTTCAATACGTCAACCCCATGGCCATGAATTGTTGGGCGATCAATCGGGCCACATCGATCAAGACCGTGGGTCTCTGCCATAGCGTCCAGGGAACCGCCCATCAACTGGCAAATGACATCGGCGTACCGTATGACGAGATCAACTATGTCTGCGCCGGCATCAATCATATGGCCTTCTACCTCACATTTGAGCAGGACGGCCGGGATCTATATCCTGAGATCCGGCGCGTGCTGGAGGAGGATCGGGTGCCGGATTGGAACCGGGTGCGCTACGAAATGTTTCGGCGTCTGGGCTATTTCGTCACCGAGTCGAGCGAGCACTTTAGCGAATATGTGCCCTGGTTTATCAAGCGCGACCGGCCCGACCTGCTGGAGACCTACAATATCCCGCTCGATGAGTACATTACGCGCTGTGAGTTTCAGATTTCGACCTGGGAGGCAATGCGCAACCGCTTTGAGGCGGATGACATTGAGTTTCGGGTAGCCGGCAACGGCGCTGCGGAAGAGCATGTGCCGATGGACGGCAGCGTGCGCGAGATTGACCGCATCGTCCACAACATGCTGACGCTCAAGCGCAGCCTGGAGTACGGATCTCAGATCATCTATGGCATGGAGACCGGCGAGCCCCAGGTGATCTATGGCAATGTCATGAATGACGGGCTTATTGATAACCTGCCCCAGGACTGCTGCGTCGAAGTGCCCTGTCTGGTAGACAAGAATGGGGTGCAGCCCGTCCATGTCGGCGCCTTGCCCGTGCATCTGGCCGCGCTCATGCAGACAAACATCAATGTTCAGCGACTTACCGTCGAGGCGGCGCTAACCGGCAAGCGTGAGCATATCTATCATGCGGCCATGCTTGATCCTCACACGGCAGCCGAGCTCGATCTCGAACAGACGTGGTCATTAGTCGATGACCTCATCGAAGCCCATGGTGTCATGCTGCCGGCGTATGCGTAGCGTTCTCTTCACAAGTACGGAAAGAAGGCACAGGTATGTTTTTTGAGCTACGACAGTATGAGATCAAACCCGGCTGCCAGGCGGCGTGGATTGCCCTAATGGAACAGGAAATCATTCCTTTTCAGATTTCCAAAGGCATGGTTGTCATCGGCAGCTTTGTCGGCGAAACGGATGAAAGCGTCTATGTTTGGATTCGACGCTTTGAGAGCGAAGAGGAGCGAGCAGCGCTTTATGCGGCGGTCTATGAATCAGAGAAGTGGAAAGAGGATCTAAGTCCAAAAGTCGGCGCATTGATGAACCGCGAGGCAATTCAGGTCACTCGAATCGTTGCTACGCCCAAGTCAGTCCTTCAATAACCGTAAATCATCACTTCTACGGAACACAACCATCATGCCCAAGATTACCTTTATCGGCGCCGGAAGCTTTGGCTTTACGCGCACGCTGGTTCGCGACATTCTCACCTTTCCGCTGCTCGAAGGCTCGACGATCTGCCTCATGGACATCAGCCCCGAGCGGTTGGAGCTGATCACGCGTGCCATCCAGCGCATCGTTGACGAAGGCGGCTATCCCGCCCAGGTCGTGGCGACGACGGACCGCGAGGAGGCCCTGCGCGATGCCGACTACGTCATGGTCACCATTCTGGCCGGCTCGACGGACGTCTGGCGCCATGACATCGAGATTCCGAAAAAATATGGCGTCGACACCAACGTGGGCGACACGCGTGGACCATCGGGCATCTTCCGCGCCCTGCGCACCATTCCGGTCATGCTCGACATTGCGCGCGATATGGAGCGCCTTTGCTCTGACGCTACCATGCTCAACTACACCAATCCCATGGCCATGCTCTGCCGGGCCATGGCGCGGGAAACATCCATTCAACTCACCGGGCTCTGTCACAGCGTGCAGGGCACGGCCGAGATGCTGGCCGGCTGGATCGGCGCGCCTATGGACGAGATCACCTACACCTGCGCCGGCATCAACCACATGGCCTGGTATCTCCAGTACGAGTGGAATGGCGAAGACGCCTATCCGCTGATCCGCCAGGCCATCACGGAGCGGGAAGAGGTCTACAACGAAGAGATGGTGCGCAACGAGATGTTCCTGGCCTTCGACCGCTATGTGACCGAGTCAAGCGGCCACAATTCCGAGTACAATCCATGGTTTCGCAAACGTCAAGACCTGATTGACAAGTATTGCATCGACGGTACGGGCTGGAACCCCGGCGAGTATGCGTACATCCTCAAAGAGTACGAAAAACGTGAAGATACGTGGATGGATTCAATTCTGGAGTGGCTGAACGATCCGGAACCCCGAGATCTGGCGCGCGGTCATGAATACGCGGCCTACATCGTCAATGCCCTGGAGGGCGGTGAACCCTTCCAGTTCAACGGCAACGTCGCCAACACCGGTCTGGTCACCAATCTGCCCGAGGGAGCCTGCGTAGAAGTGCCGGTCTGGGCCAGCCGCAGCGGCTTCCAGCCCGTGGGCGTGGGCGCGCTGCCGCCCCAGTGCGCCATCCTGACCAACCAGAGCGCACAAATCGAGGAGATGGCGGTTGAAGGCTGCCTCACGGGCGACAAACGGCTGATCTATCAGGCCATCGCCAACGATCCGCTGACGGCTGCGGTGCTCTCCCTGGCCGAGATTCAGGACATGGTCGACGAGATGTTTGCACAAAACGCCGATTATCTGCCGACGTTTGCTGCGGGGTAGGCATCGACTTGGCGATGGGACTCATCATACGCAGGGCGACAACCCCATGACGCGACCGCACATCATTCTGATCATCACCGACCAGCAGCGCTATGACACGATCGCCGCGCATGGGCTTTCCCTACATGGAGACGCCCAATCTGGACCGGCTCGTGCATGAGGGCGTGGCGTTCAGTCAGTGCCACATCACGGCGGCTTCCTGCGCGCCCTCGCGGGCGAGTCTCTTCACCGGCTACTACCCCCATACGACCGGCATTCTGCGCAACGCAGACCGTTGGCGGCATGGGTGGGTGGAGCAGCTGGCGGAAAGCGGCTACTACTGCGTCAACGTGGGCAAGATGCACACCTGGCCCTACGATACGCCCATGGGCTTCCACGAGCGCTATGTGGTGGAGAACAAGGATCGCTATCTGGAAGGACGCTACTACTTTGACGAATGGGACAAAGCCCTGCAGGCGCGCGGTCTGGTCAAGCAGCAGCGCGAGCTCTACCGACAACTGCCCGACTACGCCGAGCGGCTGGGCGCGTTCGAGTGGGAACTGCCGGAGGACGCGCACCCCGACATGTTTGTGGGCGACCTTGCCTGCCGCTGGATCGACCTGAAGCCCGTGCCCGAAGCGCCGCTCTTTCTGCAGATCGGCTTCCCCGGCCCCCATCCGCCCTACGATCCGATTCCACGCTATGCCGAACCCTACCTGGAGAAAGATCTGCCGCTTCAGCCGGTTGACGCGGCGGAGGTGGCCGCACAGCCGCCACCGTTCCAGGCTATGCGCGTCCACAATGTGGAAGTGGACCACGACTCGGTTGTCCATGCCCTCGAACCCGACCGCTGCGCAACGCCATCGCCAACGTGCCTACTACCTGGCCAACGTGACAATGATCGACGAGAAGGTCGGGCAGATTCTCCAGTCGCTGGACGCCAAAGGCTATCTCGACAACGCGGTCGTCATCTTCACATCGGATCACGGCGATGCGCTGGGCGATCACGGCCACAGTCAGAAATGGACGATGTACGACATGATTACCCGGGTGCCCCTGGTCGTGTGGGCGCCGGGTCGGTTTGACGGTGGGCGGACGGTCGACGGCCTCTGTCAGCTCATGGATGTGGGACCCATGATCATGGAATTGGCCGAGATCGATGTGCCCGAGGATTGGGAGGCCGAGTCAATCCTGCCGGCGCTGCGCGATTCCACGTGGGCCGGTCGCGACGTGGTCTTTGCCGAACATGGCCGCGACGGCATCCTGCAGGAGACCGAATTCATGACCATGGTGCGCACGCAGGATTGGAAATTGGTCCATTTTTTGGATGAACCGTTTGGTCAACTCTTCAACCTAGGCCAGGATCCCGGCGAGGTTGATGACCTGTGGGATGATCCCAACTACGCCGACAGGAAGCGAGCCATGCTTGACACCCTGCGCGAATGGCGCATCCGCAGTCAATACCAAACCAAAGAGTGGGGCGCGGCGTGGCGTTGAACCTCGAGGCGCTCTCCATGCTCAATTCGACCATCATTGACGCGGCCAAGCGGGCCGGCGTCTCCAAATCGACCGTCTCGCCGATCATCGACTACCGCGATCGCGCACATCGGGCAACCGCCACAAGAGTTCAGGAATTCACAATATCAGTAGAAGCGGCCACAGATCAACGCTGCACCCAGGAATCTCCCGGCAGCTATCGGCAGGTCCAGCCCAATCAGAATCTGCGCCGATCCGCTCCACCCGGCATTTTCCGCGGCCTACCGTCAACAACAATCAATCGAGGATTCTTGGACAGGCGTTCCGGAGGCGTTCCATGAAGATTGACAATGCTTCGCGGATCTAGTAGGATGAAAGCGCTTGCAAATCACTGCTCCCCAGCGATGATTCTCCAAGTCTCTTCCGGCATTTGCCCCCGAAAACGTGTTGCGCCCCCAGTGGTGACGCGTGTATACTTTTGTCAGTAGTTTCGAATATCGTTTCCATCACAAATTTTTCCTAGAAGGAGGAAAAACCATGCGTAAGTTATTGGCACTTCTTTTTGTGCTGAGTATCATGCTGCTTTCCGCCTGTGCGGCCCCGGTTGCACCGGCGGCCACGGGTGGGGAAGAAGCCGCAGCCACCGAAGCCCCGGCCGAGGAGGCCGCCGCTGAGGGTGACATGGCTGACGGCATGATCGCCGTTCTGCTGCCCGACAGCGCTTCATCTGCGCGATGGGAAGCCGACGATCGCCGCTTCTTCCAAGAGGCGTTTGAGGCAGCCGGCGTCGAGTACCAGATCGTGAATGCCGAAGGCGATGCCCGCAATCAGCAGACCCAGGCCGAGCAGGCAATCACGAATGGGGCCAAGGTCATCTTGCTCGTCAACCTGGACAGCGGTTCGGGCGCAGCCATCATTGCTCAGGCCCGGGAAGCCGGCGTCAAGGTCATCGACTATGATCGCCTGACCATCGAAGGCCCCGGCGCCGACGTCTATGTCAGCTTTGACAACGTGGCCGTCGGTCGCCTCATGGGCGAAGCGCTGGAACCGGTCATTGATGCGCTGGATGTCGAGACGCCCCGCGTCGTGCTGCTGAACGGCTCGCCGACGGACAACAACGCCACGCTCTTCAAGGAAGGCTACGTTTCCGTTGCCGGTCCGCGCTTCGACGCTGGCGACTGGGAGCTGGTTGACGACCAGGCCGTGCCGGATTGGGACAACCAGCAGGCGCTGGTGATCTACGAGCAGATCCTCACCGCGGCCGGCGGCGATGTTGACGCCACCTTCGCGGCCAACGATGGCCTGGCCGGTTCGGTCATCTCTGCCCTCAAAGGCCAGGGTCTGGGTCCGATTCCCGTCAGCGGTCAGGACGCGACCGTGGGCGGTATTCAGAATGTCTTGGCTGGCGACCAGACCATGACGGTCTACAAGCCGATCAAGCTGGAAGCCGAGGCTGCTGCCGAGGCCGCCATCGCGTTGCTCAACGGTGAAGATCCTGCCGTGCTGGCCAATGGCGAGACCATCAACAACGGCCAGGCCGACGTGCCGTTTATCAAGTTGGTGCCGCTCTCCGTAACTGCCGACAACGTTGCTGAAACCGTGATCGCTGACGGCTTCCGCACGTGGGACGAGGTCTGCGTGGGCGATTTCGAGCAGTACTGCCCTGCCGATCGCTAGGGTATCTGTCGTATCTGTTGAGCCGCAAGGGTGTTGGTCGCAGAAGTGATTCTGCATGACCAACCTCTTGCGGCTCTTTCATAAGCGTAAGAGATCGAGGTGGCTATTTTGGCTGACGAACCAATCCTCAAGTTGAACGGGGTTTCGAAGTCGTTTGGCGCTGTTCAGGCACTCTATAAAGTTGATTTTGAAGTGCGCCCCGGCGAAGTGATGGCCCTTGTGGGTGATAACGGCGCCGGGAAATCGACCCTGATTAAAGGCATTGCCGGCATCTATCCTTTTGATGAGGGTGAGTTGTACTTCAATGGGACCCAGGCTCACGTGCATAGTCCCGCGAGGCAGCTGCGTTGGGCATTGAAGTGGTCTATCAGGACTTGGCCCTGGCAGACAACCTCGACGTAGTCGCCAACATGTTCTTGGGCCGTGAGATGGTTCAGGCGCCGTTTCGCCTCGATGAGACCACCATGGAAAAGATGTGTTTGGAGACGTTGGATTCCCTGTCGGTGACGACCGTGCGTTCCGTACGTCAGGCCGTGGCCGAGCTCTCCGGCGGCCAGCGTCAGTCGATCGCGGTGGCCAAGGCGGTCATGTGGAACTCGGAATTGGTGATTTTGGATGAGCCGA
The DNA here is from genome assembly GCA_963749845.1 of uncultured Chloroflexia bacterium. Classification (GTDB taxonomy): domain Bacteria; phylum Chloroflexota; class Anaerolineae; order Caldilineales; family Caldilineaceae; genus JAGRCP01. The sequence continues at coordinate 2,447,130 of CAVVOJ010000001.1, forward strand.
CCGCCGCACTCGGTGTTGCCCAGACCCGTCAAGTGTTGGATTTGGTGAAGAACCTGGCCCAACGGGGACTCGGCGTCGTTCTAATTTCTCATAACATGCATGACGTTTTTGAAGTGGCCGATCGCATCACGGTGCTGCGCTTGGGGCAGAATGTCGGCGTCTTGGATGCAAAGACAACGACCCAACAAGAAATCGTGCATGCAATTACAGCCGGTGATCTCGAATTTGTCCCAGGGATGGTAGAAAATGAGTGATTCACAGGAATTGCTAGACACTGCAGCTCAATCCAACAGCTCGATCAACACAACGCCTTCAGTCTCTGAATACTTCGAGAATTATTGGAAGCGGGTCAAGGCCGGTGATTTGGGCGCACTGCCCATTATCCTTGGCCTCATTGCCATCGCAATTATTTTTCAAGCCCTCAATCAGAACTACCTGACGCCCCGCAATTTTGTCAACCTGATTGTGCAGATGGCCGGCATCACGACAATTGCGATTGGCGTTGTCTATGTGCTGCTCCTGGGTGAAATCGACCTCTCCATCGGCTACGTCAGCGCTGTTGCCGCGGTCTTCCTCGCCATGCGCATGCGTCCGCCGGGTGAGTGGATGTGGTGGGCGGCGCTGGCCGCAGCCCTGATCTTTGCGGCCCTGATCGGCCTCATGCAGGGATTTATCATTACGAAATTTAGCCTGCCCTCATTTGTCGTGACGCTGGCAGGTTTTCTGGTCTGGAATGGCGTTGTCTTGATCATGATCGGCAACGGCGGTACTGTGATCATTCAAGATCAGACCATCATCAACATCGCCAACTATTTCCTGTCGCCGACAGCCGGCTGGATTGTGATTGGGCTGGCAATCTTATTCTATGCGGCCAATCGCTTGCTAAGCTGGCGCGCCCGGAGAGCCCGGGGCGTTTCATCGACGCCATTGGTGTTGGTGATTCTTCAGCTCTTGCTCGTCGCGGCAATCGGCCTCGGGGTGGTCTATGTTTGCAATCAGGACCGCGGCGTGCCCTTTGTCGGCGTCTTGGTGATCGCCCTGCTCTTCGTCTTCACCTTTCTGGCCGAGCGCACCAAGTTTGGGCGTTACGTCTATGCCATCGGCGGCAACGAAGAGGCCGCGCGCCGCGCCGGCATCAATGTCGACAGTATCAAAATCCGCGTCTTCATGATCTCCAGCCTGATGGCCGGCATGGGCGGCATCATCCTCGCCTCCAGACTGCGTTCGGTCGATACGGCTGCGGGCGGCGGCAACCTGATGCTCAACTCGATTGCCGCGGCCGTGATTGGCGGCACCAGCCTCTTCGGCGGCAGCGGGCGGGTCGTCAGCGCGTTGCTGGGCGCACTGGTCATTGCCAGCGTCGAGAATGGCATGGGCCTGCTGGGCCTCAGCTCGGGCGTCAAGTTTGTGATCACCGGCCTGGTGCTGCTGACCGCCGTGCTCATCGACGCGATCTCGCGCCGCGGCCGCGCCCGGTCGGGTATTGCATAGGGAAAATGATGGAACGCGGATCCACGTCAATCCGTTAAATCCGCGTTCCATTCTCCGCACCCATCAGCTGCGAACTCTCGCGTACGATCAGTTCCGGCATGAGAACTTGATGCGTGGTGTAGCTGCCGGGCTCATCGCCGTGCCGCTGCTCGATGCGCGCATGCAGCTCATCAACTGCGGCGTGACCTACGTCCGTCAGGTGCTGGCGGACCGACGTCAGCGCAGGCCAGTAGTAGGCTGCCTCCGGCACGTTGTCATAGCCGACAATGGCAAGGTCTTGGGGCGCACGCAGGCCCAACGCGTGAATGGCGCGCAGGGCGCCAACGGCCATCTGGTCGTTGCAGACAAAGACTCCTTCCAGCCCCGGCTCGCGTCGCAACAGCTCGGCCACCGCGGCCTCACCGCTGCTGGCCTGCCAGTCGCCTTCTACCACAAGATGCTCGAATTCCGTCTCGCCATGGGCCGCCATAGCAACTTCCCAGCCCCGGCGCCGCTCGCGCGCTTCCCACCAGCTTGACGGCCCCATGATGAGCCCGATCCGCCGCAGACCCTGGGCGAGGAGGTGCTCGGTCGCCATGCGCCCGCCGGCCAAGTTATCCGTATTGACGATGGAGACCCCAGGGCGCGCCTCCATGGTCAGGAAGACGACGGGCGGCAGGCTGCCGATCATCTCTTCGTCGAGCCACGCCCGGTTGTCGCCGATTTCGGGAATCGCCCAGATGATGCCATCCACCCGTCGCGCCGTGAGGTCGCGCAGGACCGGCTCTATTTCTACCTCGTCCGGATCGTGTACGAGCGAGAGCAGGAGCGAATAGCCGTGGTCATTGGCTCGCTCCTCAACGCCAACCAGCGTGCGCGTCGGACCGTAATAGTCGAGCCCGGATGCTACGACGGCCAGCGTGGCGCTCTGGCGGCTGACCAGGCTGCGCGCCAGCAAATTGGGGTGATAGTCCAACTCGTCAATCGCATCCAAAATGCGCTGACGCGTGATCTCTGAGACCGGTCGCTTGCCCGACAGCGCGTTGGAAACCGTGCCCGGCGAAACGCCGGCCCGACGGGCGACATCCTTAATCGTAATCTGATTGGTCGGCCTCATTGCAGCGGTCCAAATCTATTGACAGGTCCTGGCAGGTATGATACGATTTTGATGTTGCTTAAAACGTTTTAACGTCAAATATAATAGCTACTTTTTGATCCACTGTCAACCGCTCCGCGTCTACCTTCTTCAACCGATAGGAGAACTACTGTGAAACCCGTAACCCTTGGTCTGATCATCGGCAATCGCGGCTTCTTCCCCAGCCATCTCTGTGAGACTGGCCGCGAGGCCATGCTCCAGGTGCTGGACGAAGCCGGCTTTAACGTGATTGTTCTCGACGCCGGCGAGACGGCAGCCGCCGGCTCCATCGAGAGCATCGACGAGGCGCGCAAGTGTGCCGAACTCTTCGACGCCCATCGCCACGAGATCGATGGTCTTCTGGTCACGCTGCCCAACTTTGGCGATGAACGGGCGATTGCCAACGCCATCCGCTGGTCGGGCCTGAAGGTACCGATCCTGATCCAAGCCACGCCCGACGATGTCGAAAACATGACGATTGCCGATCGCCGCGACAGCTTCTGCGGCAAGATGTCGGTCTGCAACAACCTGCGCCAATATGGCATTCCCTACTCACTGACCCGCCTGCACACGGTCGATCCGGCCAGCGCAAGCTTCAAGCAGGACTTGACTGATTTTGCGGCGACGTGCCGGGTCACGCGCAGTCTGCGCACGCTGCGCATCGGCGCGCTGGGCGCACGACCCCAGGCCTTCAAGACGGTGCGCTTCAGCGAGAAGCTGCTGGAACAGGCCGGTATCACTGTGGAAACGCTCGATCTCTACGAACTCTTTGGCTGGGTCGATGAACTGGCCGACGATGATGCCGCGGTTGCCGCCAAGCGTGCCGCAATTGACGCCTATGTTTCGACCGCCAACGTGCCGGAAGCATCGCTGCTCAAGATGGCCAAGTTTGGCGCGGTCGTGGATCGCTGGATGACCGACAGCCAGCTCAATGCTTCGGCCATTCAGTGCTGGACGGCCATGGAAGACTTTTTTGGCATCGTGCCCTGTACGCTCATGAGCATGATGAGCAACGACCTGATCCCCAGCGCGTGTGAAGTGGATGTCGTCGGCACCCTGGCCATGTATGTCCTGGCCCAAGCCAGCGGCAAGCCTAGCGCGATCGTGGACTGGAACAATAACTATGGCGAGGACCCGGACAAGGGCGTCATCTTCCACTGCAGCAACCTGCCCAAGGATATCTTCACCAGCGAGGGCGCGGGCAAGCCGGCCATGGAGTATCAGGAGATCATCGCCGCCACGGTTGGCGTGGAGAACACTTACGGCACGATTTATGGGCGCGTCGACGCCAATCCCTTCACCTATTTGCGTGTCAGTACCGACGACCAGGCCGGCGAAATGCGCGCTTACGTCGGCGAAGGCGAGTTGACCGACGATCCGCTCCTGACCTTTGGCGGCTACGGCGTGGTCAAGGTGCCCGACTTCCAGGGGCTGCTCAACTACATTTGCGCCGAAGGCTACGAGCATCACGTCTCCGTCAACCCGACGCGCATCGCCGCTCCCATCAACGAGGCGCTGAGCAAGTACATGGGCTGGAACACCTATCGCCACAGCTAACAGTGGTGATGACTGTGGGACCGATGCCGGGCGAGGTGTCGGTCTCACAGTCGTTTTCTTGACAGTGTCCAGCACGTCAAGAGCGCTTGGACTGCTGGGGTTGTTGCGCCAATTACCATCGGTGGTCGATCGCCATAAGAAACGCATTCAAAACAAAAAGACTGTTTTTCGTAACCTGTTGACACCGTTTGAGGTAATGTGTTACTTTGTGTTTATCCATATTTCCAATCGATTAATACGCTAAAGCGAGTGCAGCATGGCAGGCGAACAGTCGGATCGTCTTTTGCACATGGAGCATGTCTCCAAAGCCTTCCCCGGTGTCCAGGCGCTGCAAGACGTTGCGCTCACGGTGCGCGCTGAAGAGACATTAGGCTTGATCGGCCAGAATGGCGCCGGCAAGTCGACGCTGATGAAGATTCTTTCCGGCGTCTACGCAGTGGACAGCGGCGAGATCACCTACTTGGGCGAGCCGGTCGAGATCCACAATCCCCACCATGCCCAGCAGCTTGGCATCTCCATCATTTACCAGGAATTAAACCTGATGCCCAATCTGACGGTCATGGAGAATATCTTCATTGGCCGTGAGCCGGGCCCGCCTTTCTTTGTCAATCGGCGCCAACTTGAGCAAGATGCACAACGCCTGCTTGATCAGCTGCGCGTCAAGCTCGACCCCACTGCACTCGTGCGCACCCTCTCCGTTGCTGAACAGCAGATGGTCGAAATCGCCAAAGCGCTTTCTATGGATGCACGCGTGATCATCATGGACGAGCCAACCTCTTCGCTCAGCGAAACCGAAGTTGAGACGCTCTTTGATGTCATGCGCGCCTTGCGGCGCGATGGCGTGGGTCTCATCTTTATTTCACACCGGTTGGAGGAGGTTCTGACCATCTGCGACCGCGTCTCGGTGTTGCGTGACGGACGCAATGTCGGCGACGTGATCGCTGCGGATACGGACCGCGAAGAGCTAATCCGGATGATGGTCGGGCGATCGCTCGATCAGTTCTTTCACCGCGACTTGGAAGCCGGCGAGGGCGCAATCGGTGACGTCATACTAGAAGCGCGTAACATCACGCGCATCGGCAACGCACTGAACCCGCACGCGCTGGTGCTTGATGATGTCAGCTTGACCCTGCGCAGGGGCGAAATCCTGGGGCTAGCCGGGCTGGTGGGAGCGGGTCGTACGGAATTGGTGCGGACCATCTTTGGCGCCGACAAACGGGCCGAGGGCGAAATCTATGTCGACGGTGAGCGGGTTTCCGTGAATTCGCCGGCCGACGGCATTCGCTTGGGCATGGGCCTCGTCCCGGAAGATCGCAAGGAACAGGGGTTAATCCTTGATCTTGCCGTGGACGTCAATATGACGCTGGCCAAGCTACCGGAGATCAGCCGCTTTGAGTTCGTGCGGCTGGGCGTAGAAAATCAGCTCGTGGATGAATACATTCAGAACTTTGAGATTCGCACGCCAAGCCCGAATCAACATGTCGTCTACCTGAGCGGCGGCAATCAGCAGAAGGTCGTCATTTCGAAGTGGCTGATGCTGAATCCTAAGATTTTGATTATGGATGAACCGACACGCGGCATCGATGTCGGCGCCAAATCGGAAATCTACGAGTTGATGCACGCCCTCTCCCAGGAGGGTATCGGCATCATCATGATCTCCTCCGAATTCCCTGAATTGCTGGCCATGTGTGATCGCATTGTCTGCATGGCAGAGGGCCGTGTGACGGCCTCTCTTGATAGCCATGAGGCTGATCTCGAGACCTTGATGCATTACTGTACGCTGCGCGATCCCGTGGCCAATCCCGAATCCATTTCAGAAGGAGCAACTGCCCTGTGAGCAGCGGTACTGTCGCCGAATCGAGTGAAAGCAAGCGCAGCTTTGATTGGACGGCCTATGCCAGCCAGTTCGGTGCGTTTGGGGTCCTTGTCTTGATCTGTATTATTTTCGCCGTACTGGAACCAGCCTTCATTTCGCCCATCAATATCTTCAATGTGCTGCGACAGGTCTCGATCTATGGCCTGCTGGCGATTGGCATGACTTTTGTCATTCTCACTGCCGGTATCGATCTGTCGATTGGTTCCCTTTTGGCCTTGGCCGGCGTGGTTGGTGCGGCCGTCTACAAGGGCGGCACGGGGCTCACAACGCTGGGTGCCAATGGTGAAGCGCAAGGCTACGGATTGGTGGCTGCACTTGGCGCAGCGCTCCTGGTCGGCGTGACCGGCGGTTTGCTCCAGGGATTGGCGGTTAGCAAGCTCAAGGTGCCGGCTTTCATCGTTACCTTGGGCGGACTTTCGGCCTGGCGCGGTCTGGCGCTCGTCTTTGCCAAGGGCCAGCCAGTCAGCTCGTTTCCGCCAGAGTATACGCGGCTGGGCCAGGGGCTGGTCGGTCCGGTTCCTATTCCGGTTATCATTTTTGCCACTTTTGCCATCATCGCCTTCATTGTCTTGCGTTATACGCGCTATGGTCGCTATATCTATGCCGTTGGTGGAAACATGGAAGCGGCACGTCTCTCGGGCCTCAACGTCGACATGCTAATTACGAGTGTCTATGTAATCACGGGCTTCTTTGCCGGACTCTCGGGTTTCCTGCTTTCGTCACGGCTGAACTCGGCGGAGGTAATCGCCGGCGTCGGCTATGAGCTGACGGTGATCGCCGCGGTCGTGATCGGCGGGACGAGTCTCTTCGGCGGTGAGGGGGGTATCTTTGGGACGGTCGTCGGCGTTTTGCTAATCGGCGTGCTCAACAACGGTCTGACCCTGCTAAACGTCTCGCCTTACTATCAACAGGTGATCATCGGCTTGATTATCGTCTTGGCCGTCTACCTAGATCAGGTAATCAAGAAACGGCGCTAGCAGGCACTTTCCCCCGGTGACATAGCCTTTCCTCGAAGTATCTTTGTCCGTCATACTTTCTGTTCAACATTCAAAGGAGAAACAAGCCATGCGAAAACGTCTGTACTCTCTGTTAGGCCTTTTGGCGGTCGTGCTTCTAGTCCTGGCGGGCTGTGCGCCGGGAACTGGTGGAGACGCAGCCGCGCCGGCTGACGAAGGTGGCGAAACCTATGAGATCGCCTTTTCGATTCCCGGCCTCAATTTCCCCTTCTTCGTCCACATGGAACAGCAGATCCGTGATGAAGCCGCCGCCATGGGCAATGTAGAGATCATCACCCTAGACGGTCAAGACAACACCACCAAGCAGGTGGCTGATCTGGAAGCAGTGATCGCGCAGGGTTATGACGGTTTGATTGTCAGCCCGCGTACGGCCGATGCCTTGGCCCCGGTCATCCAGCAGGTGATCGATGCCGGCATCCCGGTCATGACCATCGACCGCAGCGTGGGCGGCGTGAACGGCCTGCTCGGTCATGTGGGCGCGGACAATGTCATCGGCGGTGAAGCCCAGGGTCAAGCGATCTTGGATCTCTTCCCCGACGGTGCGTCGATCATCGAGCTGCAGGGCACGCCAGGCTCTTCGCCCGCGATCGACCGCTCGACTGGCTTGCACAACATCATCGATCCGGTGGAGAGCATCGAGGTCGTCTGCCAGCAGACGGGTGAGTTCGATCGCGATCGCGGCCTGACCGTGACCGAGAACTGCCTGAGCAGCAACCCGGACGTGGCGGCAATCGTGGCGGCCAACGACGACATGGCGCTGGGTGCGATCGAGGCGGTTCAAGCGCGTGGCTTGGAGATCCCGATCATCGGCTTTGATGCGCTGCCCGAAGCGCTGCAGGGCGTACAGGCGGGCGCACTCTACGGCACCGTCGAGCAGTTCCCCGGCGGCCAGGCACGTGCTGCCCTGCAGAGCATGATGGCCTTTGTTGTGGATGGGGCAGCGCCCGAGAACGAGGTCAATCTGCTCTCACCCGAGTTGATTTCGGCCGACAATCTGATGGAAGCAGAGCGTATCGGCGAGGTGCCAGGCATGGAAGCTGCTGCCGCGCCTGCGGCTGCGCCGAGCGAACCGCTCTCTATTGCCTTCTCGATTCCCGGCCTCAATTTTCCCTTCTTCGTCCACATGGAGCAGCAGATCCGTGATGAAGCCGAGCAGATCGGCAACATCGAGATCGTGACTTTGGACGGTCAAGACAATACCACCAAACAGGTGGCTGACCTGGAAGCGGTGATTGCCATTGGCTATGATGGTCTGATCGTCAGCCCACGTACGGCCGATGCGTTGGCCCCGGTCATCCAGCAGGTGATCGATGCCGGCATCCCGGTCATGACCATCGACCGCAGCGTGGGCGGCGTGAACGGCCTGCTCGGTCATGTGGGCGCGGACAATGTCATCGGCGGTGAAGCCCAGGGTCAAGCGATCTTGGATCTCTTCCCCGACGGTGCGTCGATCATCGAGCTGCAGGGCACGCCAGGCTCTTCGCCCGCGATCGACCGCTCGACTGGCTTGCACAACATCATCGATCCGGTGGAGAGCATTACTCTCCCACACAGTCAAGGTCAGGCTGCTGCCCCATTTTCGGCTGGCAGCCTGACCTTTAGGAGAAGGATTATGGTTCAACCGAGTACAAGTTCCGTCATCCGGTCAGCCTTTGAAGCTGGCCAGGGCATCTTGCGCTTGGCGCCGACCTGGGTGCCGCGCGCTTTCTGCATTCCCGGACGACGCATCAAATTGGATCCGCGTGATTATTACGCCTTTGGCGCCGATCGTGGCGGTATTGACGAACGCTGGTTCTCTTCCACGACCAAGGCCGACAATGGCCCGCTAACAACGCCAGATGAGGGGCTCAGCTATATCGTCCACGATGACGGCGAGGAGACGCATCTGGCGCTCTTGGTCGATGCCGTGGAGGAACTGGGCGCCAGCTTGCTGGGCGACGACATGTGGGACAAATTTGGTAAGTGGCCGATCTATTCGAAGTTTTTTGATAACCGTGATCCACTGCCCCACCACCTTCATCAGCGTGAAGAACACGCCAAGCTCGTGGGTATGGAGCAAAAACCAGAAGCCTATTTCTTTCCACCACAACTCAATAATCATGGCGGCACGTTCCCGCACACTTTCTTCGGCCTTGAGCCGGGTACGACGCCGGACCAAGTGCGCCATTGTCTCGAAATCTGGGACGAAGGCGACAACAAGATTACAAATCTTTCCAAAGCCTATCGGCTTGAGCCAGGCACGGGGTGGTATGTGCCGGCGGGCGTGCTGCATGCCCCTGGCAGTCTCTGCACCTATGAGCCCCAGTGGGCCAGTGATGTCTTTGCCATGTTCCAATCGCTCGTAGCCGAGGTGCCCATCGAGTGGGATCTACTGGTCAAGAACGTGCCGGCTGACAAACGTCAGGATTTGGATTTCCTTGTCTCCATGGTCGATTGGGACGCCAATGTCCTGCCCAATCTCAAGGAGGCCTACTTCCGGCCGCCGCTGCCGGTCAAGCCGCAAGTGGAGATGGAGGCGGCCGGCTACGTGGAGAAATGGATCACCTATGGCAATCCATTCTTTGCTGCCAAGGAGCTGACCATTCTGCCGGGACGCACGGCGACTATCGCCGACGCTGGGCCCTATGGCTTCATTACGCTCCAGGGCCATGGCACGATCAATGGCCTGCCCATCGAAACGCCAGCGCTGATTCGCTTTGGACAACTAACATACGATGAGTATTTTGTGGCGGCCTCCACGGCCGCGGCCGGCGTCACAATTCACAATCCAAGTGATCGTGATCCCATCGTCATGTTGAAGCATTTTGGGCCAAATCAAGACGCACCGTAGAAAGTGCGAATTACCAGTAGACAGCGCATGTCCGTGGTTGATGGGTATCAAGGATATCCATCAACCATAGCACGATCTTCAGCGGATCTACCGCAGTGGCTCCAGAGGTCTGATCCTACCAAAAGGCCAGATCTGACTGACCACGCCAAGGTGATGAAATCGAAATTAAGACAGAGGAGTAAATCAATATGACCCCAAAGTACGCAATCGGCGTCGACTTCGGCACTGAGTCCGGTCGGGCCTTGTTAGTGGATGTGGCCGACGGTCGTGAGATCGCCACGGCCGTGCACCCCTATGCCGACGGCGTGATCGACCGCGCCCTGCCCGGCAGCGGCGTCAAGCTGGAGCATGACTGGGCGCTGCAGAACCCGGACGACTACCTCGACGTGCTCAAAACCACGGTGCCCGCGGTGCTGGCGGAAAGCGGAATCGATCCGGCTGACGTCATCGGTATCGGTATTGACTTCACCGCCTGCACCATGCTGCCGACCAAGGCTGACGGCACGCCCCTGTGCCGCTTGGACGACTACCGCGCGCGGCCCCATGCCTGGGTCAAGCTCTGGAAGCATCACGCTGCCCAACCTGAAGCCGATCTCATCAACCAGGTCGCGCGCGAACGCAATGAGCCGTGGATCGACCTCTACGGCGGCAAGATTTCGTCCGAGTGGTTTTTTAGCAAGGCGCTGCAGATTCTCAACGAGGACCCCGAAATCTACAACGAGGCCGACCGCCTCATCGAAGCGGCCGACTGGGTGATCTGGCAGATGACGGGCCAGGAGACGCGCAACTCCTGCACGGCCGGCTACAAGGCCATCTGGCAGAAGGATGAGGGCTTTCCCAGCCCCGACTATTTTGCTGCGCTCAACCCCGATTTCCGTGACGTGGTGGCGACCAAACTTAGCGAGGACATCCTGCCGCTGGGCGCCAAGGCCGGCGGCCTGACGGAAGAGGCCGCGGGCTGGATGGGGCTGAAACCGGGACGGCTGTGGCCGTCGCCAACGTCGACGCCCACGTTACCGTCCCGTCGGCGCAGGCCACCGATCCCGGCGTCATGGTCATGATCATGGGCACGAGCACCTGCCACATGGTGGTGGGTGACGAGCGCGTGGAAGCGCCCGGCATGTGTGGCGTGGTGGAAGACGGCATCGTGCCGGGCGCGTTTGGCTATGAAGCGGGCCAGAGCGGCGTGGGCGACATCTTCGCCTGGTTCATCAAGAACGGCGTGCCGCCGGCCTACTTCGAAGCCGCGGACGCCAGGGGCATCGACATCCACCAACTGCTGACCGAAGAAGCGGCCAGGCAGAAGCCCGGCGAGCACGGCCTCATTGCGCTGGACTGGTGGAACGGCAACCGCTCGACGCTGGTCGACGTGGAGCTAAGCGGCCTGCTCGTCGGCGCCACGCTGGCTACGACCGCACCGGAGATCTATCGGGCGTTGATCGAAGCGACCGCGTTCGGTACGCGCGAGATCATCGAGTCGCTTACGGGGAATGGCGTGCCAGTGGAGCGCATTGTCGCGGCCGGCGGTCTGCCCGAGAAGAACGATATGCTCATGCAGATCTATGCCGATGTGACCAACCGGGAATTCCGCGTCGTCAAAAGTGCGCAGGCGCCGGCCCTGGGCTCGGCCATGCATGGCGCGGTCGCGGCCGGCGAGGCAGCCGGCGGTTACGTGGACATCTTTGCTGCGTCGCAGAAGATGGGCGGCCTGAAGGATGTCGTCTACCGGCCGATTCCCGAGAACGTGGCCATCTACGACAAGCTCTATGCTGAATACAGCTTGCTCTACGACTATTTTGGCCGCGGTCAGAACGACGTCATGAAGCGCCTGCGCGCGCTGCGTCGTGAAGTTGTAGACGGATAATCGGAGTCAAGAGGAAGCGTCATGCTTGAACAACTGAAGGAAGAACTGTATCAACTGCACATGATGCTGCCGGCCAGCGGCCTGGTGACGTGGACGGGCGGCAATATCAGCGCCCGGGATCCGGAATCGGGCTATGTGGTGATCAAGCCCAGCGGCGTGATGTACGAGCAGCTGCGCCCCGAAGATCATGTCGTGCTCAGCCTGGAAGGCGATATCGTCGAGGGCAATCTCAAGCCGTCGTCGGATACGGAGAGTCATCTCTACATCTATCGTGCCCGGCCTGACGTAAACGGCATCGTCCACACCCATTCGCCCTATGCCACGGCCTTTGCCGCCAATGGTATGTCGATTCCCGTCTATCTCACGGCCCAGGCCGACGAATTTGGTGGGCCGATCCCATGTGCCGGTTTTGCGCTGATCGGCAGCGACGCCATCGGCCAGCAGGTCGTCGACCATATCGGCGACTCGGTGGCGGTTTTGCTCAAAAATCACGGGGTCTTCACCATTGGTAAAAATGCCCGCAGTGCGGTGAAAGCTGCGGTGATGGTCGAGGATGTGGCCCACACGACCCATCTGGCCCTGCAACTGGGGACGCCTGATGTGATTGATCCCGAAGACGTGGCCAAGCTCAACTATCGCTATCAGAACATCTACGGCCAGTAGGCAGGCCCATACGCGCCAATCAACCCTCATCTTCTCCTTTGTTCGCAGGCCGGTGTCTGAAAGGATGCCGGCCCGCAGCGCGTCTCACCGAATCGCAAAGTTGTGGAAATCGCCCGTGGGCGTCGATTTGCGCACCTGTACGTCCCGAACGTGGCTGTGGGGCGGGCCGATGCGGCACCACTCGATTGCCTGGGCGACAGCCTCGGGCGCTCCTTCGAAGATTGCTTCGACGCGGCCGTCGCCCAGGTTGCGCACCCAGCCGGTGACGCCCAGCGCACTGGCCTTGCGCAGGACGAAATAGCGATAGCCAACGCCCTGTACCCGCCCCGAACAGAAGACTTGTGCCCGCGTCAACTCGTCTGCGTACTCATCTTCTTCCATGGTCAGGTCCCTATTTTACTCGCCGTAGAAGGCGTCATCGGGTAGTGCGCCGCCGATCAGGTCGGGATTGGCATCGGCGAGAAGCGTGAAGAGCCGCTCGAGTTCGGGACGCGCTTCCTGGGCAGCGATCACGTCGATCTGCGTGTGGGCGAGCGATTCCGCAGTCACCGTTTGGCTGAGCCTTGTCAACTCGGCGGCCACGGCTGCCGCATCATCCGGATTGGCTTCAGCCCAGGCAGCCGCTTCGACCAGCGCCTGGCGCAGCGCGGCGACGATTTCCGGATGTTCAGTCGCTAATGCATCTGTCACAAAGAAGCCGACTTGGGGAATGCGCGGCGGCGTATCAAAGAAGGCGCCCCATTCGCTTTGCACATCCATGACGCGATGAATCGGCTCATCTTCCTCAATGCCCCGGTCAATGGCCACGCTGGCCCACGGCTCACCCAGCACCGCTGCCTGGACCTGCTTGCCCAGCAGCACCTCCGCCGCCTCCAGTGGATTGGAGGCATAGCGCATGACGAGGTCATCGCCCATGCTCATGCCTGCCTCTGCGGCCAGGGCTGCAAAGATCACATCGCCGACGCTGCCGCGGTAGGGCATGGCAATCTTTGAGCCACGCAGGTTCTCCCAGCTATCGATCTCTTTTTCACCGGCCAAAATGTGGAGTAGGCCCCAGCCAAAGACGTCGACCAGCTGAATCGGCACGCCCTGATTGCGCAGCACGGCCAGGGCCGACGTCGACGCCATGCCGGCGTGGATCTGGCCGGATTCGATGCCCTGCTGCAGACGCCGCACGTCGTCCACACTTTCAAAGACAACGGCATCGCTGAGCGCCGCCAGCGTCTCGGAGTCGGCCATGTGCGCAAGTAGCGCTGCGGGCGGCACCGGCGCGCCGGCCAGCGTGAGTTGGGTGGTCGGGTCGCCTGGCGCCGCGGCGCGTTGCGGCGCGGTGCAGGCGCTCAGGATGAGCGCGAATAGACCAACGATAAGCAGAACAAGAGGCAGGCGTGGGCGGGGGGTGATTGGCATGACGTCTCTGTTTCGTCTGTGTAATTTGGTGTATGTGTTTAGCATACATCAAGGTGTCTGGCGGCCCGCAAATCAGGCCCAACGGCTAAAAATAGATCGAAAATTGTTATCCGTCCAGCCGAAATAGTGTACCATGTGCAGCGCCATTTCGCAGGAAAACCGGACCTCGTCGATGCCTGTTGGGACATTGTGGCGGACAAAATTTGTATCTTGCTGGGTCAATTGCCCAGGTTCTGTTGACACTTGATTGTAACGTCCCCGGCACGGGCGGCAGAATATCCGGGTTGCAGACTTGTAGGCGCCCGTGCCGGGGACGTGGCTGGCGCAAAGGCTGTGGTTTTCGAGCTGTCAATAGGGCCTAGCCCAATCAAACCGGACGCAACGTGGCGCCGGCATGATAGGGCGTCCGTTCGAGAACGGCGGCAAAGTGCGCGTCGGCCCGCGTGCGGTCGCCCAAGCCTAGCCAGCCAAGCGCCAGCATATGGTGGCAGTGGATCTGATTGCGCTGCGTCAGGTCTTCGTCAAAGACGAGGAAGTCAGGCAGTGAGACGGCAAAGTAGTCGATGCTGACTTCGTCCGCCATGTGAGCTGCGCCGTAATCAATCAGTTTCTGGAAAATCTCTGTGGCCGCGGCCTCGTCGCCCAACGCTCGCCGGGCCAGCCCCTGGTAGAAGATCATGTCCGGCGGCTGGTCGTTGTAGAACATGGGCGATGTCGGTTCGCTCAGCCCGGTCGCGGCCTGCCGGAATGCAAGTTTGGCTTGCTCCGGCTGCCCCGACTGTTGATAAGCCAACCCCAGGAAGTAGAAGATGTGATTCTCCTGCGCCCCATGGAGCTTGCCTTCCCCCAAGTTGTGGGGATAACGCTGCGCCGCCTCCAGATGCGCGATGGCCGCTGCGGCATCGCCCTGCGCCAGCGCCGCCTTCGCCAGCTGCACATGGCTCAGCACATACTGCCCGGTTACCTTGCCTTCGCCACCTTCCCACGGATGAAAGCGTCGCGCTGCGAGCGCCTCCAGCGCCTCGACGTGTCGCCCCAGCAGGTTGAGCAGCGCCACCCGCTCGATTACGAGATCGTCGCGTTCCTCTACCAAGTCAAGGCGCCCGTCTAGTCTGGCCAGACGCTCTGCCGGATCCTGCTTGAGCTTCTTGTAAAGCTGATCGAGTTCAAAGAAGACGCGCGCATCGGTTGGATCCAGGCCAAATGCGTGGTCCATCATTGCCTTCCCGCGCAACAAATCGTCATGTTTGTTGACATAGGCAAGGGCCAGGTTGCGGTGAACCGTCGGGAACTCGGGATCAGCCGCGGCGGCCTGTTCCCAAGAAGCAATCGCTTCGACGGGGCGGCGGTGGGCGTACCAGAAATTGCCCAAATAGTAGGGTGCACGCGCGTCTTGTGGATTGGCGACGATAGCCGCCTCTAGCGCAGGCACGGCTTCCAGCCGCTGGGGAAAGCAGTAGTCGGGCGCCATCGCCGCAGCCTGCTGCCGGCTGGCCTGCGCGCCGGCAGCGTCGCCGGCAGACTGCCGGTACCAGGCGCAAAAGTAGGCCGTCATGGGGTCAGACTGCGGTGCATCGATCAACAGTGCGATGGCCTCGGCCCAGCGCCCGGCGTGCGCGTAATCCAGCGAGAGTTCGATGTAATTATGTACGTTGTCGCGCATGAGCTTGGTGAACGCCGATCCCTCATCTGCTGCAGGGTCGCTGGCCAGCAGCACACGTTCATGCAGGAGTCCAAAGTTGAAGCGATCCAGCGCCAGCCCCGCATCAATCGCCTGGTGTGCATCGTCCGCCCGGCCCAGGCAACGCAGGCAAATCGCCTGCAGGTGGCGCGCCTGATGATGCAGACCGTTGACCGCTAACGCCCGCTCGGTGAGGGCCAGTGCGTCGATAAAGTCGTTGCGCCGTGCGGCCAGACGCGCAAGTTCAAAGTAGCCCGCGGCTTGCCACGCGCCATTCCAGACGGCCTTATAAAAAGCTGCCTCTGCGCCGGCAAAGTCGTCCTGCATGCAGAGCGCCAGCCCCAGGTTGTAGAAGGGTTCGCCGTCGTAAGGATTGGGGTTGCGCAGCGTCAGCCGCTCGATCGCATTGCGAAAACGCTGCGCGGCTTCGGCAAACTTGCCTTGCCGGTAGAGGAGCAACCCCAGCGCGTTGTTGCACCGGCTATCTAGCGGGTCGCGCCGCAGGGCTTCCTCGTAATATGGTTCGGGCCTGTAGGTGGCATGACGATACTGTTCCAGGTGCAGCCCATTGAGGAAAAGTTCTTCATTGGACGCGATCTCTGCCGGGAGCTTGGCCGCGGTGGCCGGTGCAGGAATGGGCGGCTTCGCAGCCGGTAACGGCGTGAAGGAAACAAGCTCCCGTCCATCCTCCAGCACGCGTAGGGTAAGCTGCTGAGGCGGCACGTTTGCTTCATCCAGCGCAACCTGTACTTGAAACGCCGCCTCTGGTGTCAGCTCGATCGTCTGTGTGAAGAGCGTAACGGGGTCTCGATCATTTACCCGTCGTTGCAGCTGAATGGTCACCACACGCTGCTGCGTTACGTAGACGCCCAGGTGCGCGGTTTCCTCGATCAGCTCAAGGTTGATGACCGCATCGGCGCTAGCATTTTTTGCACCGCCGATCTGCTTGTAGGGCATGAAGAGCTGCGTGAAACGCTTTTCTTCGCCCGGCTCCAGCCAGGAGAAATCGGGCTGATTGTCGGTGAAGGCGCCACACATCAGCTCAATGTAGGGACCGTCCTCGTCGGTCAGGTGGCGATCCCACGCCTGCCCAAAGTCGCCATTGCCCCACGTCCACTGCTTCTTGCCCGGCACGAGGTGGTGATTGGCCACATGCATCATGCCGGCCTCCCGGCCGTGATCGTAGCAGCCCACGAAGTCGAAATCGGAGTGATAGGCCATGTACGAAGTCGGCACAGGAATATTTTTGTAGCGTGAAATATCGGTGCCGGGCGCATAGTCCATCTTATAGTAGACGCCTGTCGCAATGGGGAAGTCAGAGACGTCGCGCTTCCCATGATCCATCACCGCGTGGACATCGGGCGGGAAGATCGATTGATAGTCGTCGTTGACGCTTACCGCCGGGTTGGCCCACCACAGGAAGCTCTGCGGGGTCGGGGTGCGGTTGTAGAGTTGGACGTTGATCTCCAG
Source organism: uncultured Chloroflexia bacterium (assembly GCA_963749845.1). GTDB lineage: Bacteria > Chloroflexota > Anaerolineae > Caldilineales > Caldilineaceae > JAGRCP01. Next base: position 2,464,102 of record CAVVOJ010000001.1, read on the forward strand.
ATAGGCCCGGTCGGGGTACAGGGTGAAGCCCGCCATGCCCTTGGTGCGAAACATGCGCTCGATCTCGCTGAGCCAGACGGTCTTGCTGCCGTCGGCATGCTTCTCAATAGTGAAATCGACCGGTTCGAAGGTGCTGGGGCGGTGGTGTTGGGGCCAGTTGAACTCGATCCCGCCCGAGATCCACGGGCCGGTCAGTCCCACCAGCGCCGGCTTGATCACCTGGTTGTAGTAGACGAAGTGGTAGTCGTTGGTTTTGTCGAGCGCCATCTGCACCCGCCCGCCGATCTCCGGCAGCAGCATGATTTTGAGATAGCGATTTTCCAGGATTACGGCTTGGTAGACACGATCCTCTTTTTCATCAGCGACCTGCTCGATGACCGGGAGGGGGTAGACGACGCCGCTGCTGCCCTGATAGACCCGCTTCTCCAAAAACATGGGGTTCTTGTTGGGCTGGCCCACGGCGTAGGTAGGGATGACAACATCTTCTACGCGGGCGCTTACTGGATCGAGCGCACCACTGGAATGAGCTTCCATCTCTATCTCCCCGTCTACGTACACTCAATTGTTAGCTGCCACGTACGTCGTTCATGGGGGGCAAGCGCAGCAAATTCCTCGAGTTCGTGCACGCACGTCTCCAGCGAATCGGCCGCGCCGATGCAGGGCTCAAAGCCCAGGTTGAAGTAGGGCGTGCCGCCGTCGCCGGCCCAGCCGCCATAGTTCATCCACAGTGCGAAATGGCTGATCTCCTGCGGTGAGAAGCGGACGCGCAAGCTGTGCTTGCTGTCCGCCGTTGTAATCGAGGCGGTTGCGTCATTCTCGCCGGCCAGGGGCGGGGTGACAAGTTTCATTGCCCGGCGTGCCGTCGCGGTCTGGCACAAGCGAGGCATCTATGCGTTCGCCTACGCCAATGTCAATCCACGGCCAATTGTGCAACGTATACGATGAGTCGATTTCTGAGTTAGTCCGCACCTGATCCACCTGCGCCGGCAGGGCAAGACGCATACCGGGTTCAATGGCCAGAAGGGGTGGATGCTCCAGATGAAGGGAAACGGGTAGGGACTCAGGTTGGTCACATGATAGGTGAGCTCGACAGCGGCCCGGTCGGCGACCAACCTGAGGGTGCGTTCAAAGCGGTAGGGAAAGCGCAGCCCATAGCACGTCTGGGTCAAGTGGATCTGCTGATCCGTGACATTTAGCGAGTGGAGACGCCAGGGCTGGCTCCAGAGCTCGCCGTGATCGGCAATGATCGTGCCAATCCAGGGCGCCGTCGGGTAGGCGCCTGCAGCCACGGCGGGAAAGCACTCGTCAATCCCGCCCAGATCAAAACTCTCGACGTAGGAACTATCGAAATTGGGCACAGCGTAGGCTTGACGGGGATTCTTCCACAGCCATTCGCGCTGAGCAGGCAGATGTTGCAGGCTCGCAATCTTTGCACCGAGTTCGGGGATGATCGTCAATGCGATCTGGTTATTTGTTAGTTCCAGCGTCTGAAAATCGTGCAGTTGACCTTCGACCAGTCGGCAACTCATTTCGATCACCTTCGCTGCCGTAGTGGGTTCGCCTATCTCAGTCAGGGTAACATCGAAGCTCGAATATCGTTGCCGGCACGTCACCATGCGATGCAATACACTCAATCTCCAGATGGTCTGTCATGAGCGGAGGATCGAAGCGAAGCAGGCTGCGAGTTTGGTGGTTGGCTTCTTCCTCCGCCACCACTGTCTGACCACAATCGAGGATCCGGAAAGTGTTTGACGCAGAAGGGCATTGGGCCTTCCGGGTGGCCCATGAGCACCGATTCCATGGGATGGTCAAAGTCTGTATCAAACGACAGCACCAATCGCGCAATCTGCTGTGGCTGATCCCAACTAAGCGAGAGCGTCGGCCGAGGGTCTCTTGAATCAGCAACCCAGGCATTGGGCTGATTGGTCGGACGATTGACGCCGTTACAAATATTGTGCGGTTCGAAGACGGCCAGGGGAGGCGAGATCTCCAGAGCAAGATTGCGACCGCCAGGCCGGCGTTTGGGGCACCAGAATTCGAAGGTCTCCACGCCAATATCTTCGGTCGGTTCTTGTTTGCCAAAGTTCGAGACAGCTGGGTTTTGGTGGTTGGTCACGGACAATATCCCGGTGATGCGTTGACTGCTCGTATGTATAGCAACATCGGAGTTGCGCATGAAACAGATAAAGAGGTAGCGCTTCTCATCGATCGTCACGGCAAAATCCAGGTCGATGCGCTGGTTCAGGCCGGGTGACAACCGGATCGTGCGGGTCGCAAGCAGCCTGTCTGGCGTATGGTTGTCCGGACGGTCGCTGGTTCGTAATTCGACCTGCAGATTGGTAGCCTGGGTGACGTCGGCATGGCAGGTAATCCTAGGCGCCGGGCCAGCCTGTACCGGCAACATCTGTGCCCAGGGGTAGTCGAGCGCCACTGGTTCGCCATCGTCGGTGAGTCTTGACAATTGCAGACTGCTAGAAGCAGATATCTGAGCGTGATTGACCAAATCTGCCGGATCAGAAATCACGACGTTGGGAATATATTGACCGCTGCCCAGCAAATCGCGTTGGAGTGCTCGTATGCGATCGGTAGCTGTCAGCTCTGCGGGTGCAAGGCCTCCAGCTAGACAGTGGGCCGCCGCCATGCCGACGGCCTGCGCTGCCGTGGCCAGCGTGGCCTGAACGCGTGTGGACCCAAACGCCACGTGGGATACGCTGATGATACGGCCCGCCAGAAAGAGGTTGCGTACGTTGCGGCTGTACAGGCAGCGATAGGGGATCTGATAGACGCCACGTGAATGCCATTGGTTGCAGCCGGGCTTCTCGCTGTAAATGCCATCTGCCGGGTGTAGGTCGAGCGCCCAGCCGCCATGTGCAACGGCGTCGGGATGTTGGCGCTGCTCGATCAGATCCTGCTGGATAAGCATGTAGTCGCCCTCAAAGCGGCGACTCTCCCGTTTGCCCGGGATGTGGCCAACCCACTCCAGGGTCAGCGTTTCCGCCTCGGGAAAGAGCCCCGAATTCTTTATATGATCCCAAACGCCGTAGATGACCTTCCACAACTCCCACTTGATAGTTTCCGTCTCATGCACTGTGTCCAGGCGCCCGCCATATTCGATCCACCAGAGCCGGCAGCCATCTTCCTGCGCATTGAAGCTGCGGTAGCGCGGGATGGCCGTGATGTCATCCAACGCAAAACTTGGCGGTGTGAAGGTGACCGGGTGACCGACGTCTTTGCTGTAGAAGTAGAGGGAGTGGCCGAGTAGTTCACCATAATCGTCTTGGTCTGGAGCCAGCTTCTCACCGAACTCGCCTGCGGTCTCGGCGCCCATGCGAAAAGCCGCGCCGGCCATGAACGCGACGATGCCGTCGCCTGATGCGTCGCAGAAGAGGGGGGCACGAACCGTGTAAAGGGTAGAATTTTGGCTGCAAAACGCGCGTATCGACGCGATCGTATCGGGCTCGGACTTGGCGACATCAAAGACTGCTGTATTGAGCAGAAGGGCAATGTTCGGTTCGGCGTAGACTTTCTCGAGCAGGATCGTGTCAAAGATGAGCGGGTTGCCGTCCCGGTTGCGGAACATATTCTCGACCAACAACTCGTCAATCACACCGCCTTCCCGCGCCCAGCGATTGTTGTTCCCCATGTGTGCGGTCGCCCCCAGTATCCAGAGACGCACCTCGCTTGAGGCGTTGCCCCCAAGGATCGGTCGATCCTGGATCAGCGTGGTGCGGACGCCGGCCCGGGCCGCGGTAATGGCGGCACAGACGCCGGCGATGCCGCCGCCAATGACGGCCAGGTCGCAGTCAATCTCTTGCGCCATCAGTTTTCGAAATGAAGTTGGCGGCGATGTAATCACGTCCAAGCCTCCTCTACGCGATGTGACACAGATCGAGCGGATTGGGGCGGACCGACCTACACAGAAGACGCCGCATCAACCCGCTCGATTTGCGTACCATTTCACGTCTGGCTAATTGATGATGTCGCTGATATCTTCGTTGGCAATATCCAGCGCGGCTTTGGCGTCAGATTCAGCGCCAACGAGGTAGGCCTGAATCTGTTCGGCCAAGATCGATTCCAGGCGAGCCGACTCGGCATAGGGCCAGAACGGATTGGTGCGAGCGGTTGCGGTAACCTGATTGGCCCAGGTCGAGATAAACTCGTCATTCGTGACCACATCGGAAGCCAGTGCTGCGTCCGTCGTCGGCGGCAGAGACATGGTCTCGAAGTAATTCAATGTCGTGTCCATGTCCGAGGTCAGGTATTGGGCCCACTCAGCAGCCGCATCGCTGTTCTCACCGTCAAAAACGACGACCGTGTGGCCCCACAGGAGCGACTGAGGCGCGTCGCCTTCGTTGAGCACGGGGCGCGGTACCGGTACAATGAGGTCGCCAAGATTCTCGATCGGCGTATCTATTGGTCACGATGCCTTTGACGACAATGGCGTCATCATAAAATGCGACCTTGCCTTGAGAAAATAGCTGGCGGGCCGTAAATCGATCCATCTCCGGTGCAATGTAGCCCTTGTCGATCAGGCTCTTGTACCATTCAAGTGCAGCCACGCTGCCCTCGTCGCCCAGCATAACCGTGCCGTCTTCAATGATCGTGCCGCCAAAGGTCCAGATCCAAGGAATCATGTCTTTCAGGCCGTCCAGGGCCGTCATGCCCGCATAGGGGATGATTTCCGGATCATAGGCGGCGATTTGTTCCAACGCGGCCTCGAATTCCTCAATGGTTGTTGGTAGCTCGGTAATGCCGGCATCATCGAGAATCTGCTGATTGGCGACCAGCCCGATGGAGCCGGTCGTCCAGGGCAGACCGTACTGCGTGCCTGCCACCTGACCGCTGGCCAGAGCCGCTTCTTGATAACCTCGTCCTTCCGTGTAGGGTCCAAGATCCTTCAGCGCTCCGGTAGCCGCTAGCGTGTTGAGCCATGCAATATCGAGCTGTGCTGCCCCTTCGGCTGTGCCGCCATTCGCTTGCAGGACCAACTGGTTGAGCATCTCGCCCCAGGGGAAGGCTACGTCATTGATTGTAACGCCATTTTCGGCAGCATAGTCTTCGATGTAGCCCATGACGACGTCGCGCGAGGCGCCTTCATTCAACGCCCAGCCAGTGAAGGTGAACTCGCCACCCTCCACTGACGCCGTCTCCGCATCCGCATTGCTTGCGGCCTCGCTGTTTGCAGCTGATTCGGCGTCGCTCGCTGTGGGTGCGACGGGCGCTGCGCACGCACTGATCACAAGCGCGAGTAGCGCAATCAGCAGCAAGGCCAACTTCGTTCTTCTTAACATGGTTTTCTCCTCATCTTGGTCGTGCTTGAAATAGGATCGGGTTGTTGATGATGAAAAAGAAGTCGGGCGTATTGGACAGACCCGCCTTCTGAGCATCCGTTATCCCTTCACCGCGCCGGCGGTCAGGCCGCTGACGATGTAGCGTTGGAAGACAATAAATGCCGCCACTACGGGCAGAGAGACCAGGAGCGACGCTGCCATCATGTCGGCCCAGGCCGTCTGAAACTCACCTACGTATGTCAGGACTAACCCAGGCGGCAGCGTCTGTTTTTCTGGTCCGGCCAGCGTCAGGGCAAAAATGAAATCGTTCCAGCCGCGAATGAATGCGAAGAGAAAGGTCGACACCAGGGCCGGGCTGGCGATCGGTAAAATGATCTTATGCAGGATCTGCAGATGATTGGCGCCATCAATCTTCGCAACTTCGATGAGCTCCGATGGGATCTTGTCGAAGTAGCCCTTGAGCATCCAGATACAGAGCGGCAGCGTGAAGGTAATGAACGAGAGGACAAGGCCCAGGTAGGTGTGCAGCAAACCCATAGCATTGAACATCAGATAGATGGTGATGAGTAGCAGTGCCTGGGGAAACATTTGGGCTGAAAGCACCAGGTACATCAGCGAGCGTCGTCCCCGATAGCGAAACTTAGAAAAGGAATAGGCGGCATAGGATGAGATCAACACGCTAAAGACCGCTGTGGCCGTCGATACGAAAATACTGTTGGCCGTATAGTGCAGCAGGCGCGGGTCGCTGAGAAAATTGGCGTAGTGTTCAATGGTCACGGTCCGGGGGATGAGGTCGGGGGGAAAGCGGAAGACCTCCTCGTTGACCTTGAGTGAAGTCACCAGCATCCAATAGACGGGGAAGAAGGCAAAGAGCGCGGCCAGGACAAACGCGCCGTAGAGCAGCAGCTTGCTGATTCGTTGATTGCTCGACGATGCAGCCATCTTCGATTCCACTACTGGTCCAGACTGGGTCATGGCGCCCTCACTCTTCCTCATTCATGCTAAAACGCAGATAACCAAAGACCAACAGCGAGAGCAGGGCCATCCACCAGATACCGATGGCGCCGGCCCGCCCCAGATCGAAGGCCTGGAATGCGGTCTGATAGACCGCGATCGAAAAGGTGGTCGTTGCCTTTGCCGGGCCGCCGCCGGTCATGACGTAGATATTCTCGAAATGCTGAAAATTCCAGATGAAGGAGAGCAGCAGCACCACGCTGGCAATGCCGCGTAATTGGGGAATCGTTACGTTGCGAAAGGTCTTCCAGCGACCGGCCCCGTCGATAGCCGCGGCTTCGACAAGATCACGCGGCACCGTCTGGAGTCCGGCCAGCATCATGACCATGATCCAGGGGAAGGTTTGCCAAGATTTGGCGATGATGACAGCGGTCATGGCCATGGTGCGCGAGCCGAGCCAGTTGATATTGCTATCGATTATGCCCATACTGCGCAGCAGTCCGTTAAGGACGCCATAGTTGGCGTTAAAAATCCATAGCCATAGGAACGATACGATGACGCCCGGAATCAGCCACGGCAGCAGGAATGCGCCACGCCAGAAGGCCTGCCCCTTGATGGCGTTGTTCAAAATCAGCGCCACGCCAAAGCCGAAGACAAAGGGCAACAGGGTCGCCCAGATGGTAAAGATCAGCGTGTTTTTGAGCAATAGGCCAAGATCACGCTGAAAGACCTTGCGCACATTTTCTAGCCCGACGAACTCGGATCCGGGTATTACCAGGCTCTTGTCAAGCAGGCCAATGTACATGGAATTTACGAGCGGGTAGACGATGATTAGGGCAAAGAGCACGAGCGCAGGCAGCACGAGCAGCAGAGCAAACTGGGTGTCGCTCAACGATTGGCCGCGCGGTTGATCGTTTGGCGTTGATCGATCATGCTCTGTAATTGCTGAAAGACTGGCAGAGTCTTGATTCATGGCTCGCTCTCGCACTTGGCAAGTGGGATTAGGAGGAATCGCGCACGACCAGCTCGGTCGGCCGCATGACAACCCAGTGCTGGTCATCCGGCTCGTCCAAAATCATGTGGAGCCGGCGAGCAGCGATCACCCCCATTGCGTGCATGTCGTAGTGCACACTCGTGAGCGCCGGCGCCGTGAATTGACTGACTTCATAGTCGCCAAAACCGACCACCGCGACATCTTGGGGAATCGAAAGGCCGGCCTCGCGCAGGGCCCGCATGCCGCCAACGGCAATGACATCGTCGGCATAGATGATCGCATCGAGATCCTCGCTCGCCTTGAGCAATTCCTGCGTTTGCACGTAGCCGCCATTGGCAGAGAATTCGGCGGCCACGACCTGGGCGGAGGAGTAAGGAAGCCCTTGCTGATTGAGTTCAAGTTGAAACCCATCGAGCTTGGCAGCGCTGGTCATCGTCGTGTCTGGGCCATTGACCAAGCCAATCCGCCTGCGACCTCGGTCAGCAAGATGCGCCACCACTTGCCGGATGGCCGGCATGACGTCGGCCATGACGCAGTTGACGCGAATGGGCTGTAAGTGAGAGCCAACGACGACAAAGGGCAACCCTGCGTCGATGAGCTGACGGAAAAAGCTGTGGTCGCTCACGCCGCCCAACAGGACAAGGCCCGAAATCCCGGTGTCGGCAGCATATTGGGCGGCTTCTTCCGGCAGCATCTTGGTGCTTTGAAGGCGGGTAGCGATGCCACGCTGCTCAAAGACAGACTGCACACCCATCCACACGTTGCGCTCAAATTCGCGGCTGATCGTCAAGTCAGAATCGTTCACACCATCGTCGCGTAGCAGCACGAGCACCGAGCGAGAGACGGGAGGCGCAACGCGTAACTTCTCGAGCGGGTAGTTCAACTCTTGAGCCGTTTGCCATACCAGCTTGCGCGTTGCATCACTGACGTTCTCCTGATTGTTGAGCACACGCGACACCGTGGCCGTGGAGACATTGGCATGTTTGGCAATCAAGCGAATATTGGCCATGAGGCGACTGTGGTCTCAAAGGTTTCAGGGGGTAGGCATTGATTGAGGACTGTAACGTGAATGTAAAACAGGCTAACATTTTCCGTAATGAAAGTCAATAATTATATGTAAATATGTAACAAATATGTAACAAATTGTGGTTGAAGTCAGACTGCATGGATCAATCCGCGCCATCACAGCCACCGGCGCCCCATTTGTCAACCTGCACGAATGATTGAGTAACTGGTCTACTGTGTGCGGTTAAGTGCATCTCCCTTTGCGCTGGTGGCGTTGCTCGCAGCAACGGTACGTTCTATAATGAACGGGTTGGAAAGTAGTAGTTGATTCCACGTTCATGCGATTTGTCGCGGCGCAATCAGACCGAGGAATTTACAATGCGACTAGATCACATCATCGTTGCGGTCACCGATCTCGAGCAGGCCATGGCCGACTATGGCAAACTTGGCTTCACGGTCTTCTACGGCGGACAGCATGCCGGGGGCGTGACGCACAACGCGCTCATCTGCTTTGCCGACGGCAGCTACATTGAGTTGATCGCGCCCACGGATCCGGCCACGCCCCCTCAGTCATCGCCCTATCTCGGCGCCGGCAGCGGTTTCGCCGGCTTTGCGCTGCTGGCCGATGACCTCGCGGCCGTGGCCGAGCGTCTAGACGCGGAAGACCTCCCCTTTGCCGGTCCGACCGTAGGCGGGCGCGAGCGCACGGATGGCGTCTCCTTGCAGTGGGAGTCCCTCTTCTTACGGGACTCCATCGCACCGTTTGTGATCACTGACGTGACGCCCCGGCGCCTGCGCGTGCCGGATGATCCAGAGAAGCTGATCCACGCCAACCGCGCGACCGGGATCGGTGTCGTTGAAGTGGCAACCCCGGACGCAGCATTAACGCAAGCGCAATACGCTGCCCTGCTCGGTCAGCCGGAACGAGTGGAGTTAGCCAGCGCAGAAGCGCTGCGCTATGCTTTGGACAGCGCCGTTCTCATCCTGCGGCCCGCCCCTCGTATGGATGATCTGGCGCGGCCGGCGCCCGTGCGCTGCCAGCTTCGACGCGGGGCGGGCCAAATGGCCGGGCCGATCGCAGTCGCGCTCACCCACGGGGCTGACTTTTCTTGGGCCGACGCCTGAGCTGACAACGCGCTCTGAAGCAGATCGTATTGCGGCAGGGTGCAACACTCCGTCACCTTGCGACTTTCTCAATCGTCATTCGTAATGTGGCATGTCCGTCATCCGCAATATCGGGCGAATCGGCCGACGCCCGTGCTGTCGATTGCGCGCTGGATAGGGACTGCCGCTTGACTTTGCAATGCATTGCACAATCGTTCGCGTAAATTTCTGGTACAATGAAGCTATTGTCAATTAATCAGTGTAGAATACCGGCGTAGATTTCGCGCCAAACACCATCAAAGATAGGCGGAATCATGCGTAGATGGGTCATTGCTTTTCTTGTTATTGCGGTCCTCGCGGCAGTTGGCTTTTTTCTTTTTCAACGCCAGGGCGGCGATCTTTCCTTCATTCCGGGCCAGGATGAGCCGACGCCGACACCGCTTCCCGTCGTCCAGGCCAATCCGGACATCATCGTTGATGCCGTCGTCGTGCCGGAGCAATACGCTGCGCTCAGCTTTGCCACCGGCGGCACGGTGAGCGATGTCTTGGTTGAGGAAGGCGGCCAAGTGGCCGAAGGCGAATTGATCGCCCAGCTCGACAACGAGCGGCAGATCATCGCCATTGCCCAAGCCGAGAGCGCGCTTGAGAGTGCCCAGGCGCGTTATGCCGAGTTGGAAGCCGGCGCGCGGACGGAAGAAATCGACGGTGCTCAAGCTGCCGTCGACAATGCGCAGGCTAATCTGGATCGGCTGCTGGAAGGTTCGCGGCCGGAAGACATTGCCGCGGCTGAAGCAGCCGTGGCGGCAGCGCGTGCAGGGCTCCAGCAGGTGCTGGAAGGCGCGGATGAAGAACAGATCATTTCGGCACGAGCCAATTTGAAAAATGCCGAGGCGGAACGTGACCGGGCCCAGCGTGCCTTCAATGACGTGAAATGGGCCAATAACGCTGGCGCTCTGCCCCAAGCCGCACAACTGCAGACCGCGACCAACAACTTTGAGGCAGCTCAAGCCCAGCTTAACCAGCTGCAGTCTGGCGCGCGCGCCAGCCAGATCAACGCGGCCCAGGCCCAAATCGATCAGGCCCAGGCGCAGCTGGATCGGGCGCTGGCGCCACCGACTGATGCCGAGGTTGCAGCAGCCGAAGCCAGCGTGCGCCAAGCTCAGGCCCAGCTTGACCAACTCCTCGCCGGCGTGCGCGATGAGACGCTCATGGCTGCGGCCGCAGATGTGAAGAGCGCTGCTACCGCGCTCATGCAGCAGCAGTCGGCATTGAGTGATTCGGAGTTACGCGCACCCTTTGCCGGCACCGTCGCCTCAATGGACCTGCGCAAAGGCGAACAGATCGGCGCCAGCGAGCCTGTGGTCCAACTCGCCGACGACAGCGCCTGGCTCATCGAAACCGATGACCTGACCGAAATTGATGTGGTCAACGTAGCCGTTGGTGACGAAGCCATTATCACGGTCGATGCTCTGCCCGACTTGGAGCTGACCGGCACCGTGATCAATGTCAAGACTTTTGGCGAAAACAAGCAGGGCGACATCACCTATACGGTGACCGTAGCGCCGAATGAACACGACGAGCGCTTGCGCTGGAATATGACTTCCTCAGTGCGGATTTCGCCTCAGGATTAGCCAATGATCGCACCGCGCTGGCGTAAAGTCATCAACGACCTCTGGTCGAACAAAACGCGCACGATCCTCGTGCTCCTCTCCATCGCCGTGGGCGTTAGCGCCATCGGCATGGTGATGACGTCCCAGCTCATCGTCGATCAGAGCCTTCCCGCCACATACGCTGCGGTCAAGCCGGCCAGCGGACAACTCTTCTCTCTCGATACCTTCGGCGACCCCATGATCGACGGCATTGCTGCTATGTCCGAAGTTGAGGACGCGGCCGGTCGCCGCTTCGTCAACGTTCGCTTTCAGACGTCGAATGGCGAATGGCGCAACATGCAGCTTAATGCTGTGCCCGACTATGAAGAAATGAATATCAACATCATCAAGCCTGAGGAAGGCGCTTTTCCGCCGCCTGCTCAGGAGGTGTTGATTGAGCGTGCGTCCTTGACGGACTCGCTGGGCCTGGGTGATGTGGAAATTGGCGATACCCTGCTGATCGAAACGCCCAGCGGCAAACAACGTCAGATTCGCGTAGCCGGGACGGTTCACGACATCAGTCAAATCCCGGCCTTTCTCAATGGCTCCGGCTACGGCTATGTAACCTTCGAGACGCTTGGCTGGTTGGATGAGCCTGAGGACTTCAACCAGCTGATCTACACAGTCGCCGATAACAAGCTTGACTACGATCACATCAACGAAGTGGGCAAAAAGATTCAGGATCGGCTGGAGTCGGGCGGTATCAACGTGCTCTTCTCTTTCGTGCCGCCACCTGGCGAACACCCAGCCCAGAATTTTCTCAATGGCTTTTCATTGATCCTGGGCGCAATTGGCTTGCTGTCGCTGATCTTGAGCGGCTTTTTGATCGTGAACACCCTTTCAGCGATCATGACGCAGCAGGTGCGCCAGATCGGTATCATGAAGTCAATCGGGGCACAGGTTGGACAGGTGTCCTGGCTCTATATCGCCATGGTACTCGCCTTTGGCCTGCTCTCATTGCTGATCGCGATCCCATTGGGCGCGCTGGGCGGCATGGCGCTCTCTTCAATGTTTGCGGGCTTGCTGAATTTTGACGTAGGCGGACTGCAATTCTTCCCACGCGTAATCGCGATTCAAACTGCGATCGCACTCCTTGCCCCGTTGCTTGCGGCAGTGATTCCGATCTCACGCGGCGTACGCGTGACCGTGCGCGAAGCTATCTCCGAGACCGGTCTGGGCACTGGCCAATTTGGCACCAGCGGCATCGATCGGTTTATCATCGGCCTGCGGCGTATCATTCCAATTCAGCGCCCGGCGCAAATTTCACTGCGCAATACCTTTCGGCGTAAATCGCGTCTGGCGTTGACGTTGATCACGCTTTCGCTCGCCAGCACCATCTTCATTGCCATCTTCAGCATCCGCGCCTCGCTGCAGCAGACGCTGGATGAAGCACTGGGTTACTTTGACTACGACGTGCAGGTCGTTTTTGATCGTACCTATCGTACAGACCGGATTATCAATGAGATGGACGGGCTGCCTGAGGTAGAGCAGACGGAAACATGGGGCTTTGGCAGCGGCAGACGTGTTCGCCCCGACGACACTGAAAGCGACGCAATTGTGGTTTACGCACCGCGTGCGGATTCCGACATGATTCACCCAACGCTGTTGGAGGGACGGTGGATTCGGGATGATGACGCCAATGCTATTGTGATCAATACCGATGTCCTGCGGACAGAAGACGACCTGGGCGTCGGCGATTCCATGACGCTCTCGCTGGACGGCAAGGAGCATGATTTTGTGATCGTCGGCATTGTGCGCGGTCTGCTAACGGGCGCCAATGCCTTCATGAGCTATGATCACCTTGGGCGCATTACCAACAACGTGGACCGCGCCCAACTCGGGCTGGTCCGCCTCTACGACCGCTCACCCGAAAATCAGGCCGTCATGGGCGAGATCATCGAAAATCAATACCGCAACAACGGCTTTCGCGTGCAGCAGATGCAGACCATTGCCCAGTTGCGCACGTTGATCGGCAATATCTTTGATGTCATCATCGTCTTCTTGCTGCTGATGGCGGTGTTGCTGGGCGTTGTGGGCGGTTTGGGCCTGATGGGCACGATGAGCATCAACGTGCTGGAGCGGACGCGCGAGATCGGCGTCATGCGCGCCATCGGCGCGTCGAATGGCTCGATTTTGCGTATTGTCTTGTTAGAGGGCGCTGTGATCGGTCTGATCAGTTGGATTATTGGCGGCCTGGTCGCCTACCCGGCCGGCGCATTCCTGACAAACACGTTGGGGCAAGTGTTGCTCCAGTCGAAGCCGACCTACATTTTTTCGCTCGGCGGCGCTATTCTCTGGCTGGTGATTGTGTTGCTGCTGGCGCTGTTGGCCAGCTTCCTTCCTGCCCGCCGTGCGTCTTCGCTGACGGTGCGTGAAGTGCTCAGCTACGAGTAAAGAAGATTGGGGATCGGGGAATTCGGATTGTGGATTGTCTGCGGGGAATTCTTGTAGGTAAGCAGAATTGGTTGTGACGATGGCAACGGGGAATGGTAACAACGGCGACGCTGGCCGTCACCTGATACATCTTGAAGATGTCATGAAGGCCTACGAAACGCCCGTCGGCAACTTTATCGCGCTGGACGGCATCGATCTCCAGGTCGATCGCGGCGAATTTGTCTCGGTCGTGGGCAAGTCGGGCAGCGGCAAGTCGACCCTGATCAACATGATTACCGGTATTGACCGGCCTTCATCGGGTGAAGTTTGGGTGGACGATACGGCGATCCACAATCTCAAAGAGGGCCCCATGGCGGTGTGGCGCGGCAAAAATATCGGCGTCATCTTTCAGTTTTTCCAGCTGCTGCCCATGCTGTCAGTCGTCGAGAACGTGATGCTGCCTATGGACTTCTGCAACGTCTACAAGCCGAACGAGCGCTTCGACAAGGCCATGGAACTGCTGGAACTCGTTGAAATGGCCGATGAAGCCAACAAGCTGCCGGCCGAAGTATCCGGCGGCCAGCAGCAACGCGTGGCCATTGCCCGCGCGATGGCGAACGATCCACCCGTTCTAGCCGCCGATGAACCGACAGGCAACCTGGACTCGCGCACAGCGGAAAATATCTTTCAACTCTTCCATTCGCTTGTCGATCAGGGCAAGACCATCATGATGGTGACCCATGATGATGAACTGGCCCAGCGCGTGACCCGCACCGTGACCATTGCCGACGGCAAAATCGTGAATGAGGTACGCCACTAGCCCATGTAACCTTCGCCGGCCCGCCAATTCACTGCGCTGAAACGTGATGAATCGGGGTGTCTTTGCCAGGGCAACATCACGAATTTTCGGATCGCTTTTTGACCTCTGTGACAATCTTCACAATTTGCATCCCCGTCTTATCTCGGGTATAAATGAAGGCAACTGACACAGTTTCCAAACGCGACTTCAGGAGGACACAATGGCCCCAAAGATTGGCCTCTTTTTTGGCAGCAGCACCGGCGCCGGCGAGCGCGTCGCCACCTTGATCAAACAAATTGTGGAACAACTCGGTGTGGCCGAGGTGGAAATTTCGGTCGTGACGGCCGGTGGCGCCAGCGTCCTGGAGACCTACGACTACCAGATTTGGGGTTGCTCGACCTGGAATATCGGCGAATTGCAGGATGACTGGGCGATCCGCTTTCCCGAAATGGACGGCTTGAATCTAAAGGGCAAAAAAATTGCCATCTATGGCCCCGGCGACCAGTTTGGCTATTCCAATAGCTTTGTCGATGCCCTCGGTATCCTCATGGAGAAGGCTGTGCAGCGCGGCGCAGAGCCGGTGGGCTTCTGGCCGGTAGACGACTCCTATGAATTCGAATTCTCGCGCGGGGTGGTCGAAAATACCTTCATGGGTCTTGCCGTGGACGAAGACAACCAGGCCGAAAAGACTGAGCAACGCGTGGTGGATTGGACTTTTTGGGTGCTGGAGGACATGGGCCTCTATGATCCAGAGGCCGTTGAGGCTGAAGCTGCCTAGCGTTGGTAAGCAGTAAAGTTTAAGAGCAGGCGTCGATCGGACGTCTGCTCTTTTTTGTATCTACTCAACGAACGATCGTATTTGGTTCGGTTCAATCTGGAGATCGCCGCGATTTTGAAACGGATCGCCCAGACGCCCGCTGGGGCCGAGGTGCAATGGAATCTGCGCGCCGTTCCGGATGAAGAGAGGGATCTGCTCAATGGGAGCTGCGATTTGAATCTGTTGCTGGCCGTCATACGCAGCGCCTGTCCACCAATCGTGCCAGCGCCCGGCCGGGAGGTAGACGTTAAGGCGCTCAATGGCCGGCTCGACAACAGGGGCGACCAGAAGGTCGCGGCCAAACAGGTAATCATAGCGCCCCGCGGCAGGATCAAGGATTTGCAGGCTACGCATCATGGGTTCACCCGTTGCAGCAGCGTACTGCGCTTCCTGCCAAATATAAGGCATCAGATTGTGCCGCAGGTTTGTGAAGAAGCGTGCAGTCGGCACGACGCGTGGGTCCCCCGTCCGCGCTTGAATGTTCCAGGGCGTTCGGTCGCGACACGGTTCTCGATGCGCGTTGTACTCTGAGTGGTACTGCATGATCGGGCAGAAGGTCGCCATGGCCATGGCGCGCAGATAGAGTTCCGCTGATGGAATCTCGCCGCTGAATCCTCCATAGTCCCACCCCCAGAACGGAATCCCTGAAACCCGGCCGACAGGCCGGCCAGAATCGAATGGCGATAGGCATCCCACGTAGAATGCTCGTCACCGGCCCAATGTGCGGGCGCTTGCTGAGAGCCGGTGAAGCCTGCGCGGCTGAAGGTCAGCGCTTGCGCTTGACCCTCGACCGCGCCGCCTCGCCCACGGTTTGCCAACTCAAAGTAGGCCTGGCTGTAGAGCTGGGGATACTCATTCCACAGCTCGTCGCCCCGCCGCCCGTCGGCGAAACGCACTTCCTCGCCCCAGAGATGCTCGCCGCCGTCGGTTTTGAACCCATCAATGCCAAGATCATCGATCAGGTAGGCGCGTTTGCTCAACCACCAGCTGCGCGCCTCCTCATTGGTGACATCCCAGATCTCGCCGCCTCGAAACCAGAAGGGGCGAATCTTGTGGGGCGATCCGTCAGGATCAGCAACGGCATAACCGGCATCCAAAAAGTGCTGACGGTCCTGGTCGTGTTGCACATTCGAACCGTCTGAGGCTTTGAGCACGGGAATCTGCCAGAGCAGGACGCGAACATGATTGGCGTGCAGCCAGTCGATCATCGCTTTTGGATCAGGCCATTTTCCATCGGGCGGGAATGAAAAATCGGCGTACGTAAAGGCTGATGCGCCTGGTTGGGGCGCATAGGTTGCATCATTCCAGATGTAGAAGGTCGCCTCGTCACTCCAGGCTTCGATCACAATGACGCTGGGCGTAATGCCGTGTGCGAGCGATGCCTCTACTTCCTGTTGCACGCGTTCCTGGCTGTTCCATTCATTGCCACTCATCCATAGGCCAAAGGTCCAAGGCGGCGGCAACGTGACCGGACCCGTCAACTGCGCGAATTGGCCCGTGATCACATACGGGTCGTCGCCTTGGAACCAGGTCAGATGCAGTGTCTCGTCCGGTCCCAAATCCGCTTCGAGCACCCATTGTTCCGGTCGTTGTGCCGCCAGGTCAAACTGCATCCAACGACTGCTTTCCACCCAGAGGCCGTAGCCGTGGGAGGAGAGCAGAAAGGGGATGGGCATGTATGTCCGTTTGCCTTGATCCTTGTACTGCTCGAAGCAGCGGATGTCCAGCACGTTGCCCCGCTGGTCCACCGCATTGAAGCGCTCGCCCAACCCAAAGAAGCGCTCATCCACAGGCGACGCAAATGTGAGGCGCACGCGGCGTGCCGTGTGGCCGTCCGTTAACCATTCCAGCCGCTGCACGGTGGGCGCTCCCATCGCCTCGGCAAACCCGGAAGCGGCCGGCGAAACCGACATCCTGCCCTGCTGATCCACGACGCAGCCACCGCCGTCTACCCATGCCTCGCCCCGGAGTGAAAAGACCGGCGTGCGAGCGCCGGCGCATTCCGCCCAGTAGTGCAGCGTCTGGCCCAGAGGCGGCGCGGTGAGCGTTGCTGTCCACACATCTTGCTCGTACTGGATCCGCCGCTCCAGAAACTCGGCGCCAACGCCTTGCTCCAGTTCGGGCTGCCAGTCGGGATTCAAACGCGCTGCACTCTGTTCCGGCTGCGCATCGCCTAAGCTGTGCATAGATCGTGACGCTATCGACCGCCTGGGGCGGGCGCGTGACGAGCCCGATCTCGAAGGTCTGCCCGGCCAATGGGTGGCGCGGAAATCGTTCTTCGGGCAGTTGCTCGTAGGGATGTTCGATCCCCACGGGCGTATGAATGAGTTCAATCATGATATGGGTCCGTATCGGGTAAGGGGAGGCGGCGCGGGGCGGCAACATCGTGTTGCCGCCCCGCTGAGGGTCCTACTGAATCAATTCATCCAGCGCTGCCTTGGCCTGATCCAGCGCTTCCTGAGCCGTCAGGTCTCCGTCAGCAACCTGGCCAATCAGTCCGTTGACAGTGTCCTGTAACTCATTTTGGCGCGCGATCACCGGCGGCGTCACCGGGCTTTCCAGCGCCTTGAAGACTGCGGCGCGATTGGCCGGCGGCGACTTGCTCAGATAGGCCTCGAAATATTCCGGCTGATCCAGCGCGGGCAGTTCCCAGCCGGTGTCGACGCGCACGGTTGCCGCTTCGGCGCTGCCGGTCAGAAACTCCGCCCATTTTGCCGCGGCTTCCCCATTGTCGGTGGCAGAAGAGACGGCGACGCCATTGGCGAAGAAGTGATGGGCGTGCTGGTTCATGGCCGGTTCAATCTGGACGTCCCAGGCGAAATCTGCATCGCTGAACGCGTCAAACATCCAGATGCCGGTAACGAGCATGCCGAGCTCGCCACTCATGAAGAGCTCTGAATCGGAGACGCCCGAAAGCTCCGCCTGCGTTGGCATGATGCCGCTGTCCAGGATGCCCTTCATCATTTCAAGCGTCTCGACACAGGCGGGCGAATTGAGGGTCGATTCGGACATCTCTTCGTTGAAGAACTGGCATTCGCCATTCTGGGCCGCCTTCTTGTAGAACTCCCAGAATTGGACGGGTGAATAGAGGCCCCAGGTATCCTCGCCGAGCGCACTGATCGCCTCGCCGGCCGCAATGGCATCGTCCCAGGTCCAGTCTTCGGTGGGGTAGGCGATGCCGGCCTGGTCGAAGAGATCAGCATTGTAGAAAAGCAGAACGGTGGAGAATGTCTCCGGCAGCGCAAGCTGTGCGCCATTGTACTGGAAGGCCTCCAGGGCACGGGGATAGAAGGGCGTGTCGGCGTTGAGATAGGCGCCGATGTCCATCAGCGCGCCATTCTCGGCATAGGTGACAAAGTTCTCGTAGTTCAGCTCAAACGCGTCTGGCGCATCACCGCCGGCGACATCCGCCTGCAGCAGCGTGAAGTAGTCGTCAAATGGTGCGGTCGTCACGTCAATGCTGATGCCAGGGTTCTGCTCTTCAAAGGTCTGCACCAATCCATCCAGATCTTCTACATGGTCGGGTGCGGCTGAGAAAGTGAAATAGCGGACCGTTGTGTCCGCCGGTTGATCGCTGGCGCCTTCCTCGAGCGCGGGCGGCACGGTACAGCCGGCCAGCAACATGGTAAGCATGAGCAACAAGCCGATCAGGATCGACGGACTCGGTTTTCGAAACATGAGAATCTCCTCTTTTGTGGTTGGACAACAAGAAGGTCAAACAGATAGCAAAGACAGAAAACAGCGCATGGATCGATGCCAGCCAGGGCGGCCATTTAGCCCTTGATGCCGCTTGTCACCATGCCCTGGACAAACCAGCGTTGCGCGACCAGGTAGACAATCAAGATCGGCACCACTGCCACCACCGAGCCGGCCATGACCACGTTCCACTCGGTGAGCGCGCGCGGCCCGGACTGGAGGGCCGCCAGTGCCACCGGCAGCGTCATGACGCTCTCTTTGCGGGCGACGAAGAGCGGCCATAGATAGCTGTTCCAGAGACCCATGAAGCTGAAGATTGTCAGAGTGGCCAAGGCAGGACGCGATAGCGGCAAGACAATGCGCCAGAAGATGACCAGATAATTGGCTCCTTCGACGAAGGCTGCTTCCTCAAAATCCTTGGGCAAGGTCAGAAACGACTGGCGCAGCAAGAACGTGCCAAAGGCGCCGAAGAGCGTGGGGACAATTCAGCGCGGCATAGGTATTGATCCAACCCAATGAGCGAATCAGCGCAAATTGGGGCAGGACGAGTACCACGGCCGGGAGCATCATGGTCGCCAGATAGAGGATAAAGACATTGTCACGGCCACGCCACTCGATGCGAGAGAACGCAAAGGCAGCCATGGCGGCAATCAAAACCTGTCCGGCCGTGCCGACCACAGCGACCAAGAGACTGTTAAAGAAGGTGCGACCGATATGGATGCGTTCGAATAACTCGACGTAGCTTTCCAACGTGACGGGATTGGGGATGAATTGCGGCGTCGCCGTCAAGATATATTCCTGAGACTTCAACGACGTGCTGACCATCCACAAAAAGGGCAGAATCATGACGATGGTCAACAGGACCATGGCGGCGTAGGTGAAAACGAGGCGCGCCCCGCCTGGGGCGTGGTTAGTTTGCTTCATAGTACACCCACCGTTTTTGCAGGCGCAGCTGCACAAAGGTGATCATGAAGATGATGGCAAAGAGCACCCACGACATGGCTGACGCGTAGCCCATCCGGCCATAGCTAAAGGCATTGTTCACCACTTCGGTGACGATGACCTCTACCTCGCGATCCGCAGCGCTGTTAGGCATGGGCATCAGCCATACCTGTTCGAACATCTGGAAATAGTTGATGAGCAGCGTAATCAGCACAAAAAAGATCGTCGGCGTGAGGAGGGGGAGGGTGATGCTTTGCAGAAGACGCCGGCGGCCAGCGCCGTCGATGCGCGCCGCTTCATAGTAGCTGGTCGAGATGCCCTGGAGCCCGCCCAGGAAGAGCAAGCCGATATAGCCCACATCTTTCCAAACGCTGGTGATGACGATGGCAATGACGGCTGTCATCGGTTCGAACAACCACGCCGGTCCCTGGATGCCCACCAATTCCAGGCCATAATTGATCAGTCCATAGGCTGGGTTGAAGAGCCATTTCCAGATGATGGAGACGACAACCCACGAAGCGACGACCGGCATAAAGGTTACCGTCCGTACCATCAGCATGCCGCGCAATTTCTGGTTGAGGAAGAGCGCCAGCGCCAAGCCAAGGCCGAAGGCGGTCGGTAGATAGAGCGCGATCATGCCGACGGTGTAGCCTAGCGCCTTCAGAAAATCGTCGTCCGTAAAAAGTTCTCGATAGTTGGCCAGCCCGACAAAGCTCGGCGGCGTCAAGAGATTCCATTCGTTGAACGAATACCAAAGCGAGGCAATAACCGGGTAGATCACAAAGAGGGTGAGACCGGCCGCGCTGGGCAAGAGGAAGAAGAGCACCCATTTCCATTTATTCCAACCGCTTTGTCCGGGCATCGTATTCATTCCTTCGCTTTCGCATGAAGCAGACGGCTCCAGCTATGTAATGCGTGCGCTCAACGCCGGAGAGGCAAAGACTTTGCTCAACACCAGGCTGGCCGCACCCCGCGCCCACGCTTGATCGTCCGTCTCACGCACAACGACTTCAACCTCGTCAAAGAGACTGTCGAAGCTGTGCCGGCGTAGCGCTGCCAGCATGGGGTCCAGACGATGGGCACCGGCTGCAACACCTTCGCCGCTGATAATGATCAACTCCGGCGCCAGGGTGTTGACAATATTGGCCACGCCAATCCCGAGCCACTCTCCGCTTTGTGCCAACAATTCTTGCGCCGCTGGGTCACCGGCATGCGCCCGCTCAAAGAGCGCCTCAATATTGGCGTAGGATTGGTGAACCGTTTGCGATACAATGGCGGTTCTCTGCAAGAGCGCCGGATCAGCGGCCAGCGCTTCCAGAGTTATTGGCCGATTGATTTCCGTGCCCGAGCCATCAATGACGGTATGTCCGACTTCGCCCGCACCGCCATTGCTACCTTGATAGAGCTGACCATTGATCACCATGCCCATGCCGATCCCGCGTCCGACGGTGACCACGACAAAATTATGATGATGGCGTCCGGCGCCAAAAAGCTGCTCTGTGATGGTCAGGGCATTGACGTCGTTTTCGACGAATACAGGCACGTGAATTCGCTGATTGACAAGATCGGCGAGCGGGACATCTTGCCAACCAAAAAAGGGGGAATACCGTACCGTGCCGCTTTGGCCATTGATTACGCCTGCCAAGCCAATCCCGGCGCCGAAGAATGCTTCAGCGCTGATGCCTGAGCGTACCATGCTCGTTTCAATGACCGTTGCCAAGACCTCCGAGACGCGGCCGGGATCCTCGTCAAAGGTGAACGGATGTTCGTCGTGGGAGACGACCGTCGCCTCAAAATCGGTGACTGCGCTGACGATGCGATCTTCCATCAGCTTGAGACCGACCGCATAGCCTGCTTCGGGGTTCAGACGGAGCAGAGTCTGTCGTCGCCCGCCTGTATAGTCGCCTTCACCGGTGGCAAAGACCCATTCGCTGGCCAGGAGTTCGTTGATAATGCCAGAGACTGCACCCCCACTTAGCCCCGACATTTCAGTCAACTGGGTGCGCGAGATCTGCCCCTCCCGTCGAATCATGTTCAGGAGCAAGTTGCGATTCATTGCCTTGATTAGATCTCGGTTACCCGGAAACAGAGCACCCATTGCTATCTTTTTTCATTTAGTGAAATAAGTTGTGCACTGACTATAGCATTGGCGAAAGTGAGTGTCAAGCCCTCTTTTCTGCTGCTGCTGCATTTCACGTTGGGTCAGGGGCCGCTTCATCCTGCTCCGCCTCCTGGACGGAGCGAGCCTCCATCGGGGCTCGTCCAGAGTGAGGCGATCAACAAAAAAAAGACAGCGGATTGACCGAGATTCAGTCAATCCGCTGTCTATCACAACGCCTACACGTTGGCGCCAGCGTCACTGGCCGGTGGCAAACCGCGTTACAGTGAAAGCACTGATATCCGTGACGACTTTGCGACCCAGCGCCATCTCCGCTGCCAGCTTGCCCGAATAGGGGCCTAACTGTAGGCCCGTCGGTCCGTGGCCGGTGGCCAGCACGACACCCTCGACCGCGGGCACGGCGCCGAGAACCGGCAAGCCATCCTGCGTGTAGGGCCGCAGGCCGATGCGCAGTTCCAACAGGCGGGCATCAGCCAGACCGGGTGCGACCCGCAACGCCTCATCGATCACTTCGCGTATCCCTACTGCGCTGGAGCGGGGCTCGAAGCCCGAATTGGTTTCGCGTGTGGCGCCGGTGACAACGCGACCGCCTGGAAAGGTAAGCATGTAGTGGCCATGGAACGCTCCCACGATCGGCCAAGATTCGGCCGGCGCCGGCGAGACATTCCAGTGCGCGATCTGGCCGCGTTGTGGTTCTACACCGATTGTCACGCCCAGCTGTTCGCCAAAGGTGGACGACCAGGCGCCCCCGGCAATGATGACCGCACCGGCAGCAATCGTCTCGTCGCCCAGCTTTACGCCGGTGACGCGGCCCTCATCGATTTCTAGTGTCTGGACAGACCCTGCCCGTTGCGTTAGGCCCTTGGCCTGCGCCGCGCGCAGCATTGCCGCAGTCATCAAACGACCGTCAACCCGGCAGGCGTCCCGGTAGTAGATTGCGCCCAACACCGCGCACAGGGGCGGAAAGAGTGCCTTGGCCTCGGCTGCGTCCACCCTGTGCAAGGAGTCTGCCGCGGGCGTGCCCCGCTGCTCTTGCCGGCCAAAGATATAGGACTCGGCCGCTTCAAAATCGCTCAGTTCATCTTCGGTTGCTGCAACCAGCAGCATGCCACAGCGGGCGTAACTCGTTTCGCCGGCATTTTCCCCATCCAATTGAGCAGTGAGCGCGGGATAGTAGCTGACTGCCTCCACGGCAAAATGGAACCATGCATCTGGATCTCGCTTGTTCATCTCGGGAGCCAGGATGCCCGCGCCGGCGTTGGTGGCGCGACCGGGATCATTGCGATCAATCAAGAGTACGCTGGCGCCGTCACCTACGGCGTGATAGGCCGCTGACGTGCCGACGATGCCACCGCCAATCACGATCAGGTCAAAGCTGGAAGAATGCATCTCTGTTTCCTTTCTTCACCCGCGTTTATGGACTGCCAAACCACTTGATCTCTAGCGCTTTCTCAGCCAGCGCTGCCGGCGTGATTGTGCCGTCATGCAGTGCAGCCATGATCTCGCCGCGAAAAATGTTGCGCTCATCAATACGTACGGACCGACCAGCAACCAGACCGGCTAGCAGCGGTCCGCGTACCGCCTCCGGCATCTGTGTCCAGAAGCCGATCTCAATCGTCACGGACGCGCGACCGGGCAGGGCGCGGGGTTCATTGAGCGGCCGTTCCCGGCTCAAATAGTCGAGCCACATCCAGACGTCACGCGGGTGCTCACTGGTCGTGCTGATCACGCCGCCGAGCAGATGGATTGGCGTAGACGCCACGCTTGCTCCTGCCGGTAGGGGTGCCAGCGTGAGGGGCGCAATCTGCACGTTATGCTCATAGTATACGGGGGATTCGATCCAGGCTGCGATCTCACGCGGGCGCGAAAGGTGGTTGAGAGCATAGTTGCGCCGTTCACTTTGGCTCATGGCGGCAAAATTGGGCGTGTCGGGTTGCACCGCCAGAATTCCACCATACCAGCTGAGTGCACTGCGGACGGCCTCCGGCGTCAAGCGCTCCGGGCAGCGCTGTGGATCATCGCTGCACTGCGTTGCCCCAGCCAGCGCATGCAGGCTGTCGCCGGTTAAGTCCGCGAAGGGCAAGTGGAGCTGCGCGTTACCGGCCGCATGGTCTAGACGCACAATTTGTCCCGCCAGTCCGGCCCAGGAGGCCGGCGGAGCGGGATCAAGCCCGGCGGCGGCGTGGGCGTCGACATCGCTTTGGAAGAGGGCCCAGTGGCCGGCGATCGGGACGACCCACAGCCGGTCGCGCCAGTGTGCGCTGCTGCGCAGCAGGTAGTGAAAGTCACTCAAATCAAAGGCGGGCGCAGTGGCCGCGTAATCGGTTAGATCAACGATGTGGCCCGCGGCAATCTGGTCGGCGTTGGGTGCGATCAGCGCACCGTCAATGCTGGTCAAATCTAACTCGGCAGGGTCAGCGACGGGCACGATCTCCACCGTAACGGCCGGGTGTTCGGCCTGAAAGCGTTGTGCGGCGGCCAAGTAGGTACTTTCGTGTTCGGCGGGAACTGCAAAGCGGATGGCGCCGGGGATCAGATAGTCGATGACGCGCGCGTCGAGCATGGCCCAGAATGCAGGACCGGGCAGGCCATCGGTATCGACTGCGACTAGATGGGGCGACGGCACAACAATCCTGTTGGGGGCGGCCGTATTCGTATAGTAACGAGAAATTTCCAGCGTCACGGGAAAGCGGTCGGCCGGACACTCCGGCTCACAGAGTGTTTTGCGCCGCTCCGTCATGAAATTGGCGATGGCCAGGGACCATTCGTCGTCTTTGTCGGAAATCAGCAGGGTGCCCCATTCCTGAGGCTGGTGCAACGTCGGTCCCCAGAACCAGGGCGCATCAGCCACGGGCATTGGTCCATCTTCGCCCCAGTGGTAGAACGCCGTTCGGGTCATGAGCCCATCATCATCGGTCCAGGCGAGCTGTGCTTCGATCTCACGATCTTGGCGCTTGATACTCTGGACAGCGCGCCCGGCCCGATGCATGGTCAGACTTTCAGGCCAGAATTGGGCGGCCTGCCAGGCGGGATCATCAGGTTGTGTCGCAAAGAAAGCCACCCCATCGCCGCTGCTGAAGGCCGTTGCCTCACGCAGAATCAGCGCATCCACTTCCTGTGCGATGGTGGCTGTGGCCGGCGCCCGCAGCCAACGCGTGAGCAACCAGCCCGCGCCCATCAAGCCGACGAGCGTAAATGCAAACAGGAGCAGTTTGCGCGTGCGGCGTGGCTTTGGCGGTGGAGTCACTTTCGGCGATGGCGGTTCATCGCTCCAATCAAAGTCAATGCTCATCGTAACCAATCTCTGCGACACGAAAGTGACAACTATTGAGTTTCGAACGCAGCTGACAGGCACTAGCAGATCGACACCTTCTCAACACGGCTTCATTGCGCCAGTGCCTGTCAGCATCAAGAGCTCATGGTCCCGTAGCAGTGCGAGTTTGGCTCGCAACGCACTACTCGGTTGTCACAATGTACTCGAACACTTGCAGACCGTTGAAGGATGTGGCTGTCCGGCGCTCCATGCGCGCATTTAGTGCTTGGGGGATCAACTGTTCCGGGTCGGTGTACCAGTCATGGGAATAGATCACCCAGACCCGCTCGCGTCCGTCGACCAGCCCGTAGAGGCGGGGTAGATCCGCGGCCGACATTTTTGGCTCAAGCTGACCGCTGCTAAAGAGATCGGACGGTACGCCGCGCAAATCGGCTTCCTGCTGTTCATGGCGAAAATAGTATTCGAACGGGAGTTGGACCCAGGTTGCGTTGAAGAGAATAAGGTCGCCGGGCGCGGCGTTGGCGGCAACGTAGGCCGCGGCATCCGCCCATCCTTCCTTTTCAAAATAGCGGAAATAGCCCAAAAGCGCCATCCCGCTCACTGCGGTGATCAGCAGTGTCAGCAGAGTCTGTACGATCTTGGCCCAAAGCGGCACTCTTGTGGCGCCGGTGACGCCAGCCGGCATTCGCAGCCGTCCCAGGCTGCGTATGCCCAGCGCAAGCAGCAAGAAGAAGGCCAGGGTCGTCCAGATCAGGGTGCGGTCGTAGAAGATGGGACGGCGCAGGCTGACCAGCAACTCGCCGACCAAGGGCGTAAGCCAGAGCGAGGCCAGCAGCCATCCCCAGGCCGCCCGTCGCCGCAAGCCGATCAAACCAAGCACGGCCAGAGTCAGGTAGAGTACGAGCAGCGGCAGTGTGATGACCAGAGACGGCAGGTGCGCGAACGTGAACGTCTCCAGCGTTTCGATGACGCGGGACAGATTAGGCGGAGGAATCCAGAATTCCTCGTCCACGCCGCGGGCTTGGCGCACAAAGGGCGCCAGCCAAGGCAGCCAGAGCAAAATTGCTACCGCCTGCACCTGTAGCCAATCGGTCAGAAACCCAGGGTGATTGACAGCCGCCATGCTGCTCAACCGTCCGCTGCGCCGGTGATCCATCACAGCGCCAATCACGGGAAGGTTGAGGGCCAGCGGGAAGAAGACCGTGGCCGTGTTGTGGGTCCACATGACACCGGCCTGGCAGAGCGCCAAGGTAAACGCCGCCGCCATGGCGGGATGTTGGCGCCAGCGGCGTGGATCGAGCCAGTCGCGCCAGGTAATCCTTCTGCCGTCGGTGCGTTGGAACAAACAGACCGCGCCGTAGATCGCGCCGGCCGCCAGTAGCGTGAGGAGCGCGTACATGCGCGTCTCTTGGGCAAAGCGGACGTGAAAGGGCGATAGCGTCAGGATCAATGTCGCCAGCAGCGCGGTCCAGCGATCGTGGCTAATCCGTTGGGCGATGAGGTAGAAGAGGGGAATGGTCAGCGTGCTGCATAGGGCGGAGAGGCTGCGCGTGGCGCCCTGCAAATCTCCGAAGAGGCGCATCCAACCAGAAAGCAGCAGATAGTAGAGGGGCGGGTGCTGGTCGATGCGCACCAGCCAGTCGAGAATTTGCGCCGGCGGGTGGTGCGCAATCCAAATGCTAAAGGCCTCGTCCAGCCAGATCGTTTTGACCCCGATATCATAAAACCGCAGCAGTCCGCCCAAAAGAGTTAGACCAACCACCAGTAACGGTCCGTAGAGACGTTGCACTGCAACGTCTTGCACCGCAACGTCTCCACGTGAAATCGGTAGCCTGTCTTCCATGGCAGACACTGCACTAACCGGATGAATGACGCGCTAGCGCAGACTGACGCCGATGCTCTTGCCGCTGGCAATATTTTTGCGGCGGCCGAATTCTTTCTCGCCGCTATTGGCGTGGATAACAACATTGCGCCCGATCTTCATGCCGGGCGGCACGTGGCTGTTCTTGCCCACAAGCGAGATGCCGGTATTGAGCAATTCGGGCATCTCTTCGTTGGCCGTGTTTTCGGCGTCGGAACCAAAGAGCGTACCGGCCCCGATGACGACACGTTTGTCCACAATACAGCGGTCAACCACGGCGCCGGATTCGATGACTGTATCGTTCAGAATGATTGAGTTGCGGACGATTGCGTCCTCGGCGATGTACGCGCCGGGCGAGATGATGCTGCGTTCGACCGTGCCGTAGATCCGGGCGCCGTTGGCGATCAGGTTGCCGCCCAGCTGCTCGCCTTTGGGCCCGATCTTGCTCGGCGCGCGCTCCTGACTGCGCGTGTGGACAACCCAGTTGGGATCGTAGAGATCGAGCGCGGGGTTTTCGTCCAACAGACTCAGATTGGCCTCCCAATAGGACTGCACCGTGCCCACGTCTGCCCAGTACCCAGGAAAGGTGTAGGCGTAGACGGCTGCGCGATTGTCCAGCATGGCAGGCAATACCTCGCGGCCAAAGTCGAGGTGGTCAGATTCGCTGAGGAGACGGATCAGCGTATCCTTACGGAAAATGTAGATGCCCATGGAGGCCAACGTCTCGCGTGACCGTTTGGGTTTTTCCTGGAATTCGACGATGGTACCGTTGCTGTCGACAACGACAATACCATAACGATGGGTTTCGTGCTGGCTGACGCGGCGTACGGCCACCGTTACGTCCGCCCCGGTCTCTGCATGCTGGCGCAGCATGGGCATGTAGTCCATGAGATAGATATGATCGCCGGCCAGAATCAGCACGTGCTCCTCGCGCTGGCCTTCGACAAAGTCCAGATTGCGGCGGACGGCATCAGCCGTGCCTTTTTGCCAATCCCCATAAGGGCCGCCCCGATAGGGCTGGAGCAGGCGCACGCCACCGGAAGCCCGATCCAAATCCCAGGGTTTGCCAATGCCGATGTGATCATTGAGGCTACGGGGCTTGTATTGGGTCAAGATTGCAACGTTATAGATACCGCTGTTTACACAGTTGCTCAGCGGAAAATCGATGAGCCGGAACTTGGCGCCAAAGGGTACGGCCGGTTCCGAACGCACCTCGGTCAGCACGCTCAACGCTTCGCTCGATCCGCCGCCCATAATTAGGGCAAATGCGCGTGTCATTGCGGGCTCCCCTTCCTAGATAGTTTTGCCATCAGCCACGACGCCGTCGGCCGGGAAGGCCTCTTCGTCGCAGTTGCTGTTGATGAGGACATTGCGTCCAATCTGGGCCCGATCCGGCACCACCGCGCTCTTGCCGATGACGGTAATGCCGGCGTAGAGCTTGTCGGGCATTTTTTCGTTGGCGACCGTTTCATCACCCGTGCCGACCACTGCGCCCGAACCAATCATGACGCGTTTGTCAACGACGACTTTGTTCAACTGCGCGCCGGGCCCAATCCAGGCGTCATTCATGACGACGCTGTCTTTGACCACTGCGCCAGGGCTTACGTAGACGCCGGGACTCAACACGCTGTTATCTACCACGCCGCGCACGACACAGCCATTGGAGACCATGCTGTTCAAGATCTGTCCCTGGGGGCCGATCTTGACCGCCGGGCGCTCTTCCGACCGCGTGTGGATGGGCCAGGAATCTTCATAGAGATCCAACTCTGGCTCGGGCTGGAGTAGGGCCAGATTGGTCGCCCAGTAGGCATCTACTGTACCTACGTCTACCCAGTAGCCTTCAAACGTATAGGCAAAAATATCGTCACCTGCTTCCAGCATGGCGGGAATCACGTCCTTGCCAAAATCGTCGCGTGACTTGCCTTGTTCATCAACCAGACGTCGCTCCAGCACGTGGGTGTTGAAGATATAGATGCCCATGGAGGCCAGGTTACCCTTGTCGCGGTCTTTGGGCTTCTCGTAAAAGGCTGTGATGCGATCCTCCTCGCCAACTTCCATGATGCCAAAACGATCCGTTTCCTCAAGGGGGACGGGCATGACGCCAATCGTGAGATCTGCACCATTGTTGCGATGAAAGTCAATCATGGGACGATAGTCCATCTTGTAGATATGGTCGCCCGAGAGAATCAAGACCGTGTCGGCCTTGTTTTCTTGAATGAAATTGAGATTTTGGTAGATGGCGTCCGACGTGCCGGCATACCATTGCTCGCCGCCACGCCCTTGGTACGGTTGCAGCAGGCGTACACCGCCCAGGCTTCGGTCCAGATCCCAGGGCTTGCCGATGGCGATATGGTCATTGAGGCTATGGGGGCGATACTGCGTGAGCACGCCAACTGTGTAAATACCGCTATTGACGCTGTTGCTGAGGGGGAAATCGATGATGCGAAACTTCCCGGCAAAGGGGACTGCTGGTTTGGCGCGTTCTTCGGAAAGGACTGTCAATCGCGTTCCCGCGCCGCCGGCCAGAATCATGGCAATCGTCTTCATAGGCGCTTCTCACTTACTGGGCTGGAGGGTAATTCCGGAGAGTACATCACCCTGGGGCGTGTTGACCAGAAAGATTGTCTATCAATCATATCGTCTCTGCAGCCTTATTGTAAATGATTGCGGATGATCCGGCAATCGATTTAACGGCCTGTAGCAATCCTGATTTTGATCGGAAAAGAACGTGGGCCTGCACAGACGTTGCGAATCAGCGTAGATTTTCTGCGCTGATTCGCAACGAAGCTGGTGACCATGGTCCCTGGTTTGCTGTCAGACAAACAAGATGGCCGCAATTTGCCATCGCTTTTTGAGTTTTTCCTCACTGGCTGATATAATTCTAGGTTGCAATGAGTACCCTGATTTAGATTTCTTTCGTTCAGGCGGTTGTGTATCAGCCCCACAAAAATGGGAGCAGAGCGTGCTGCAAAGACAAACACAAACGGCAGCTTTCTGGCGTGACCAATTTGAAGTCACTGCCGATGATTTGGATTTCTTATACAATTTTCTGCTGGATGCCCAGACAACAAAAAGCCAAGCTGAATTAGCGACGCTGCTCGTCGAAGAGTATCTGCGGCGTGAAAACGCTAAGATCGAGACCGAACTGGCCAAGGGCAAGATGTATGTCCCGGCGGAAGCATATGAAGCCGGCCAAACGCTGGTCTTTCCGGCCATGGACTTCGCAGTGGGCACGGTGACCGATGTTCGCCCTGGCATCAATCCAGAGCATGGCGAGTTTGAGGTCATTACCGTGCAGTTCGATGGCGACGCAAAACAGCGTGAGTTCGCCGCAAGCCTGGAGACCCCCCACCGTTTGAATCAGGCGGATGGCGGTTCCCTGCTCGACGACGGTACCCTGCTTTCGGCGCCGGAACTCTACTCGCTCTATCGAGGCGAGATCGACGACAGCCTCCTCTATGCGTTAGACGAAGGCGACCGTAGCGATGACTTTGTCGCGGTGGGCGACACCTGGCTGCTGGCCGATATGTTGGCCGAAGTTCATGTCGGCCACCTTAACATCGCCGAGGCGTTGATCGATGTAACGGGCGAGCCGATGCCGACTGTGCAGATGCTGGCTGAAGTCGACCTGGATGAGAACGTTCCCGAGGCCATGCGCATCATCAGCCTCAATCATGCGTTGGGCAATGACAAACGCTTTGACAGCATCGAGCGCAATGGCGAGCAAGCCTGGCATCTCAAGCGCTTGGCGCCTGGCGTCATCAGCAACCCGCCTGCGCTGCTGCGCTATACGCCGACGCCCTACAATCGGTCGTTGCTCAGCGTTGAACTACTGCAGCTGGAGTGGGAGTTGGATGACGAGTGGGGCGAAAGCAGCCTGACCAACGACGGTCCCATGCTGGTGCCCAGCACCAGCTTCATGCTGATCTATCCCCACCGGAAATATGGCACGATTCCGTTGAGTAGTCGTACCAAGGGGTTCTTCCCGCAGACGGGACGCGGCAAGTCGATCGTCACGCTCGTTGATGGACGCTGGGGCACAAAATTCAACGGTTGGGTGACTCAAGAGTATCGCTTCGTGTCGGGGCTGGGCAAGTGGATGGATGATCACGGCCTGCCCGTAGGCGCCTACATCACGCTAGAGCGTTCGGATACTGAGGGTGAGTTGATTATTGACTTCCGCACCCGGCGCGCCAAGCGCGAGTGGGCGCGGGTGGCGACTGCAGACTTGACCCAGCACCGCCTGACCTTTGAAATGAACAAAGTTCAGGTGGCGTGCGAATACGACGATGCCCTCATCGTAACCGAAAGCGATGCCGCGCCGATTAGTGAGTTGCGCACTATGCTGGAGCAGGATGGCGCGGATTTGAACCAGCTGGTCGAGCAGATCGTGCCGGAGCTGACCAAGCTGAACCCCCAGGGGACGGTTCACGCCAAGAGCGTCTATAGCGCGGTCAACATTCTGCGCCGTACCCCGCCCGGGCCTGTATTCTACGCCCTGATCAGCAACCGTCGTTTCCGCGACGTGGGCGGCGGCATGTTTGCCTTGGCGTAGTAGCATCCGCAACCGGCGCCGTTGTCGGTCCCTGCATGCCCAACGAGATTGAGGAGATGGTTTTATGAGTATAGCTGCCAGCCGACTGTCGCGCTTTCGCCCGACAGTCGACAGCAAGTTTCATATCGATTTTGATTGGTGGGAGCAGAGTGGGCGCGATTTTCGGCTTTATCTGCGGGACCAGCTCTGTGAAGAATGTCGCGAGCGTTTTTCCGATCACACGAATACGGAAAACGTCGACTGGGTGGACCCGGAAACGGGCGAAGTTCATCGGACCGATGCCTTGCGTGAGTGCCTGCGTACGCGTTGCGCCAACGATCCCGACTATATCAATGAACGGCTGCCTGTGGCCTCGGCGGTCTTCCGCATTTTTCTCGCCAACAACAACGCCCCCCTGTCGCCCAACGAGTTGAGTCAACTGATGCCTTGGCGCTCAGCCGATTCCATTCTCGGCACGATTGGTGGTCGCCAGACCTATCTAGGCCTACGCCCTGCGGCCTGATCATGTGGCATGTGTAGAGACGTCGCACTGCAACGTCTCTACACTGCAACGTCTCTACTGCGACGCGCAGGTCGCCGGCACCAGCGCACAGGCTTGATCGGGTTCGGGCCGTGGTCCCACCGTGATCGCACCGATTTTCGCTTCATTGCCCACCACGTTTCCCGCCTCATTCAGCACATCCAGGCGCATACCGCTGATCGGATCGTAGAGTCCGATGACGATGTCCCATGCTTCGCCCAATCCTGCATCATTGGGCAGGATCGGCTGTCGCCAGTCGGGCGCGCCGTCACCCTTCTCCAATTGCCCATCTGCATCATAGAAGACGAACGCGCGGGGCGGACCGTCCTGTTGGGCCTGGCGGCCATCCGACCCGCGTAGATGGACGAAGGCCTCCACACCCGCGGGCCAGCCAGCGTCCCGCGTCCATGTGAGGCGAATATCCACGGCTTCGCCCGGCGCGTACCCTCGATCAGTTACCTGTGCTTGAACCCTCAGCGGTTCGCCGTCGGTTACAAAACTTACTGTTGTTTCGAACTGCGACAGACCTGTCACTTCCGTTTCGAGAATCAGCGTGTCGTCGGCAAGGCGGGTGTAGGCGGCGACCAAGGTCAGGTCATCGTTGCCCGGGAGCAGACCCGCTGCTGGCGCTGCGTGACTCACCGCCATGCCCCACGCGCGCGGCAGGTAAAGGGGCAGTGTGGTGATCTGCACGGTCTCACCCGCTTGCCAGCGTTCGGGTGGGTACCAGAGCAGCGCGGGCGGCGCAACCTCATTAAGCCTGTAGATCGTTTGGCCGGCCGGCGTGCGCACGGCCAACTGCGGTATGGCAACCGCTGGATCAAAACCATCGCCGACGTGCCACGCAGCGCTTATTTTGCTCTGGCGCCAGCGGGGCCAGTCTTCCACGGTGACGCCGGCAAAGCGCAGCGGGGTCGTAGCAGCCTGCGGCGCCACTCCCGTACTGCGCACAAAGCTGTAGAATTCCTCCGGGATCTCCCGTGACGCCGCGCCCTTATGGAGCAGAAGAAAGCCATCTGCCCCGTCAACCACGCCCCATTCCCCGGCCAGCATGGCCTGGACCCGGGCGTACAAGTCACCAGGGGCCATATCGGTATTGGTCGTCACGTCGAGCAATGCCCATTCAGCGTTGCCTAACTGACCGTCCGTTTGGTCTAGCCCCAACGGAAATTGATAGACATAGCGACGATGGCTGAGGTGTGGATGCACGGCCGCGGTGGCAGTCACCGGCGCGTCTTCGGGGACCTGGCTGACGAAGCGCTGAAGTAACGCGTGGTGAGCCGTGATGGGCGTGGGATCATAGCGCCCGCCGCCTGGCCCACGGCCAAATTGGACATAGGCAAAGAGCGCCCAGGCGACAATCCATACGGCGAGGATTCCTGTCAACAGGGGGCGAATCGTGTTGCGGGAATTCGTGAAGAACGCCGCCGCGGCCATTGTGCCTGCTCCGGCCGCGGGCATGTGCTGAAATGCCCCCGAGTTGCGATTGGCCCGGCGCGCCAGCCACCGCCAGAGCCGGCTAGTCCCAAAGGCGGCGGCCACGGCGGCATAAGGCACCAGCGGTGCGCTGTAGTGGAATTCACCGTAGTACTGGGCCGGATAGGCGCTGAGCAAATTGGCCAAGAAGACAGGCAAGGCCAGCAGTAGCACCTCAGCGCCCAACAGGCTGAGAAAGCCAAAGACCATGAGCAGGCCGATGACGTAGTTTATCCGCACGGGCTCGGATGCGATTTGCCAGACGACGCCCGGCTGGGTAAAGAAGCTCTTGAAGATGTCAACGGGCGAATCGCCCAGTGCACCGTATCGCTGAAAGTAGCCGCTCTCGGCGACACCATAGACTGCCACCGCATTGGCTGGCACGATCACAAAGGTGGCAACGTAGAACCAGACAAGGGACGCAATGGCTACCGCACCGCCAGCGATGAATCCCGATGAATTGACAATTGACAATTGACGATTGCCAAGTGCCACTCTCCACATCGCCCACACGCCCAGGCCGGCGGCCAACAAGGCCATTTCCTCTTTGACAGCGGCGGTAAGCAGTGCAGCAATCACAAATTGGGGCCAGCGCTGGCGCTCGATGCTGAGGAAGGCCCAGAGGATCAGAGGCACGGCCAGGGGCGCGGCATGGAACTCAGTAAGTAGCGCAGATTGAAGTTGCGGCGCCAGCAGATAGGCGACGGACAGAGCCAGGGCTAGGGGGCGGCTGTGCTCGCGCAGCGGCTCGCTGCGCCAGATGTAGTCGCGCTGCTCGGGCGGCAGCATGTGATCGAAGAGGGTCAGCGTCAGGTCGTAGAGCAGCCACGCACCAACCGCAATGAAGAGAGTCTGCAGAAGCAAAATAGCGCGGGTGTCATCCCAGATCCAATAGACCGGACTGATGAGGGCCAGAATCGGCTCGACGTGATCGCTCATCCGCGTCGCGATGTAGCCGTTGTCCGTCATCTCCACAAAGCGACCCCGGCTCGAGTTCCAGATAGCCTGGTCAATCTGGCCCAGGTCAGCCTTGTGGGTGCGCATGCCCGCATGAAGCCGCCAGGCCATCCGGGTGAAAGTCCAAACATAGAGCGCGCTCAGCGCCAGCAGTACGAGGCGATAGGGGGCATCTAGCGTGCGGCGAACGGCGCTCATGTGAGGATGTCAGCCATCGCCTGGGCGACGCGATCCACGCTCGCTTCAACCAGGAGCGGATGGAGCGGCAACGAAAGGATTTCGCCGGCGAATTTCTCGGTGACGGGCAATTCTACCGTCGCGAATGCAGCGGCATAAGCCGGCTGCCGGTGAATCGGCGTGGGGTAATGGATGCCGGTACCGATGCCTTGTGCGCGCAGGGCAGCGCGTAGCGCATCGCGCCGGGGCACGCGCACGACATAGAGATGGAAGGCGTGACGGCAGCCGGGGATCTCCACCGGACGCAGCACTGTGGATGGTAGGCGTTCCCCGTAGCGCATGGCTAACGCATGTCTTTGCGCATTCCATTCATCCAGCACGCGCAGCTTGACGCGTAAGATCGCGGCTTGGATTTCGTCCAGGCGGCTGTTGGTCCCCTCGATTTGGGAGACGTAGCGATTGGCCGGCGTCCAGCCATATTCGCGTAGTAAACGCACGCGCTCGATCAGCTCGGGGTTCGCCCCAATCACTGCGCCGCCGTCGCCCAGCGCGCCCAGATTCTTGGTTGGATAGAAGGAAAAGCAGCCCAGATCGCCCAACGTACCCACCGGCTGGTCATGATAGCGTGCACCGTGGGCCTGGGCGCAGTCTTCGATCACGCGTAGGTCATGGGCCGCGGCCAGCGCCAATACCCGGTCCAGCTCAGCAGGGTGTCCGTAGATGTGCACCGGCACGATGGCGCGCGTATGCGGTGTGATGGCCTGCTCAATCTGGCCCGCGTCCAACGTGTAGGTGCTGGGGTTGATGTCTACAAAGACGGGCGTAGCCCCCGACAGGCGGATCGCCGCAGCGGTTGCCACGGCCGTGTGGGCCACCGTAATGACCTCGTCGCCCGGCCCAATGTCGCAGGCGCGCAATGCCAGCGCCAGGGCATCGGTCCCGGAATTGACGCCCACGCACTCAATGTTGCGCTGCCCGGCGCCGCAATAGGCGGCAAACTCGCGCTCGAACGCGGCCGTCTCCTCGCCCAATACGTACCAACCGGAGGCCAGGACGCGCGCGACGGCTGCGTCGATCTCACTCTGTAGCGCACGGTATTGGCCCTTCAAGTCGTTGAAGGGAATGGCGGGCAGGGCAGGCGGGATAGTCTCCACCGATGGCTTGATTGTCATCACCAGTAGTGCTCGTGGAATTGCTGATAATAGCGGATCATGCTGGCCAGTCCGTCGGTCAGTGCGGTTGTCGGCCGCCAGCCCAGCGCTTGCTCGATTTTGGCATAACTCGAGTAGACGTCGCCAATGTCAATGCGTTTGCGCGCCTCGGGCCAGGGGGTGAGTTCAACACGCCCCGTACCCGCAATCTCAACGATTAGATCGGCCAGATCGAGGAGGCTGATTGGGGCGCCACCACCCAAATTGTAGACTTCCCCAACGCTCTCAATACTAGCGCCGGCGCGCAGGAAAGCATCTACGGCATCGTCGACGTAGCAAAGATCGCGCAGCTGCGCGCCATCACCATAGAGCGGAATGGTCTCATCTGCCACGGCCAGGCGCACAAACCAACCGATGAAGCCCTGTCGGTTGTGGCGCATGAGCTGGCGTGGACCGTATGTGTTGGTCAGACGCAGAGAGGTCGCGGCCAGATCATAAGCCGTGTGATAAACGATATGATACCATTCGCCCGCCATCTTGTTGACGCCGTTGACGTCGGTTGGATGCTGCAGGTGGGCTTCGTCCAGCGGCAGATAGTCAGGCTTGCCATACTGCTGGCGCGTGCCGGCGTAGATGATCTTGATGGTCGGATTTTCGTGGCGACAGGCTTCCAGAATGGAGAGCTGGCTGCGCGTGTTGATGTCGAGGTCTGTAAATGGGTCTTCCATGGAGTCGAGATGACTCACCTGGCCGGCCAGATTGAAGAGCGTCTCATGATTCTGGACCAGCGCGCGCATGGAGTGAGGGTCGCGCACGTCGGCAATGTTGACGCGTAGCCGATCCTCGTAGCCGGCAACGTTGAAGCGATTGCCGCCGTATTCGGGAATCAGCGAGTCGACCAGCGTTACCTGGGCGCCCAGATCAACCAGGCGGCGGGCTAAGTTGGAGCCGACGAAGCCCAGCCCGCCGGTGATAAGGACGGGGCGGCCGGCGTAGAAGTCGAGGTAGGACATGGTCACTTGGCCAAGTTGGTCCAGTCAGCGATTGACCTCAGATGATTGCCGCTGGAGGGAATCACTGCAACAGGCATGGTTTCAGCAAAGTTTTGCCTGCTCCCTGCATTATGGTCGATGAGCGTGGGACGGGCAAAGATCGGTCACTTTTGACGTGGGTGTTGCGCATGTTTCATCTGCTCAAAGTGGTGAAGATAGCGCTTGGCCAACTGGGGCCAGCCCAATTCCTCGTCGATACGACGGCGTGCGGCTTGGCCCATGTCCATTCGTAGTGCAGGATTGGCGACCAGCGTCGCCAATGCATCGGCCAGCGCCGTGGCATCACCCTCGGGCGTGATGAAGCCGGTCACGCCGTGCTCGATGGCCAGCGGATTGCCCGCTACAGCAGTGCCTACCACCGGCTTGGCGCAACTCATGGCATCGAGCACGCAGACGTTGAGCCCGTCAGCCGGCTTGCGTACGGCCGGATTGACCAACACGTCGGCCAAATTGTAGTAGACGCCGATGTGGTCGAAGGGCACCGTGCCGGCCCAACGAATGCGCTCGGCCACGCCCAGTTTGGCGGCCAGTACCTGCCATTCATTCTGTTGATCGCCCTCACCGACGAGCACTAGCACGACGTCCTGTTGGCGCAGCGACTCCTGGGCCAATGCGCGGATGAGCAGGTCAAACCCTTTCTTGTAAACCATGCGCCCCACGCCCAGCAACACAACGGCTGTGTCTGATATGCCCAGTTCGCAACGCAGGGCAGCCACGCCGTTCTCGTCCGGCCGCATCTTGTCTGGATTCGTCCCGTAGACGATCAGATCAAACTTGTCGCGATCGGCGCCCAGACCAACGACAGCGTCGCGCAGATCCGCACTGTTGGCCGTCAAGAGATCGGCCTGGTCGAAGGTGAAGTGGGCCATACGCTGGAAAAGCGGATTGGCTGCCGCAACCTGTGCGTCGGAGCCGGGCACGGAGACGGCCAGCGGCATGCCGAGGCGACGGCTGGCGCTGGCCGCAATGAACCCGTTGGGCAGCAGCCAATGCGCATGGAGCACGTCGGGGCGCAACCGCCGAGCGTCGCGTGTCACCGCATTGACGCCGGCCGCAAACATGGCTGGGCTGAGCGCGTAGGCTTCCAGCCGCAAGGCCAGGTCCGACTGCATGCTGCGCATGTAGCCCAGGCGATGGAGCCGTGCGGGCCAGGCATACCGATAGAGTCGTAACGTGACGGGCCCATCCATTGGCCGATTGTAGGCTGGATCATACGGGGCCCAAACGGTGACCCGGTGGCCCTGGTGCGCGAATTCTTCGCAGAGTGCGGCCACGAAGTTGCCACTGAAATCGCCCGCAAAGCGCGGATAATTGTGGGTCAAGACGCCAATGTGCATCGTTGGATTGTAGCGTAGGGCGGGGAGAAGGAGAAAAAAGAGGGCAATTGACAATTGTCGATCGACAATTGTCAATTGCCCAGTACTTACCTACTGACTACTGCTTCAGCGCCGAGCTTAAGGGATACAAACCACGTCGCCGGGCTTGAGGTAGTAGTTGTGGCGATCGCGGACCCAGGAGTTCGCGTTCAGCATCGCCTGCGGCGAGACGCCGTAGGCACTGCCGATGCCAAAGAGGCTTTCGCCCGGCTTCACATAGTGGTCGTAGGAGCAGTAACTGCTGCTGCTGCTGTCGGTATGCGGGCCATTGGGCTTGCCGGATTCAGTGTGACCAACCTGCTGGTTGACGAAGTCCGGTACGTGAATCTCGCCAGGCTTGTAGGGAATGTGGACAGTGTAGCATATCGGCGTATGTGGCAGCCAGCCGTCCAGTTCTTCCTCACAGATCTCGTAGCTGGAGCCTGGCACTCGGTAGTCGTCGGCCGGCAACTCGAATTCATACTCGCCGGTACCGTCAGTGAAGGTACAGCTAAGTGTCGGGCTAGGACCTTCGCTGTCCTCGCTGGTGCAGAGGCTGTCACCTGTTTGGCCGTCCACCGGCACAGGCGGTACGTAGCCACTCTTCTCCGTCGGGCGGATGGTGATTTCCCAACCAGGCACGCCGAAGTGACCGTTCGCGTCGAGCTTGGAGCCCTTGATCGTGTACACAATCGGAACCTGCCGATTCACGAAGTGAACCAGAGAGCACTCGGACGAGTAGATGACGTCGACATCATATTCATCGGGGCCTTCAGCCTCCCAGCCCGGTCGACTCTCTTCGACCACAGTGTACGGTCCTGGCGGCAGGTCATTAAACGTCACCTTGCCCAGGGCATCCGTGTAGCCAAAGGTAGCTTCGGAGCCGTCGGCGCGCAGGACGCTGATCTCCCAACCGGCCAGGTTCGCTCCCTTCAGGAAGTACTCTCCGTCGCCGTTTTCAGGAACGTCCGGCGGTAGGTCGGTCTTCGTGACCTCAATGCAGGTCTGCTTCAATTCGTTCTTGAAGCGGATGATGTAGGGCTGTTCGCCTTCCTCTGCATCCTCGGCAGACTCCACCGTCAGTTCTTGACGAGCATTGTCGGGTACGATGGGATAGGCGTCGTAATCTGCGTCGTCGGGCGGCGCTTCATAGAAGACCCAGTCGCCTGGTGTGAGCAGGAAGACAGCCTGGCCTGTAGTGAAGTCCACAGTGGTTCCTTCTGGATTCACATATTCGCCGTCGCCGGTGATTTCGGTCTGCGTGGATGCAAAGTAGTTGCCGTGAGCCGGCTCGGCCGTAATTTCCCAGTCATCCAGCAGCTTGTGATGGCTGTCGATTTTGTAGACTTCGACCACGACGACTTCGCGCAGCTTGAAGCGGATCTGGACACATTCATGGCCGTTGCCTTCTAGCTCCACGGTGAAGCTATCGGTGTAAGGCTCGACCGATTCCCAGTTGCCAATCAGGCCGCTGTAGTCGATCGTGAAGGTCCATTCGCCAGGATAGAGACCGTCTTTGTCGCTGTCGAAGGAGAACATGTTGGTTTCATTGCCGTCATCGTCAAGCTCAGGACCTTTGCCGGCGATGGACGTGCCGTCGGGTGCGGTCGGAAAGACGATCCAACCTTCCGTCAGGGGCTCTTCTTGCCAGTCGATGACCGTGCCTTCGACACAGATATCGCCAGGAACGGAGGCTGGCGGTGGCGCTTTTCCGTCAGGCGGAACTGTGCCCTGGCCGCTCGTGGGTGCCGCGAAGGCCGCAGCCGCCGGAATCAGCATTGCCAGGACGATGACCAAGGTCAACGTCCAGCGTCGCTGCCGGGAGTGCTGGGCGTCGCTCAAAAATTTAAGGGACATTCGCTCTCTCCTTAGTTAGAAGTGAACACGCGTGCTGAAATTCAGATACAAAACGCTTAGAAACGAAAAAACCGACCGAGTCGTATGTTGGGCGACATAGGACTCTCCACATCAGCGTCTTCCGGTGGGTGTTAGCATCACATTGCGCGACTCCTTTCATCTCTACCGGTTGTTAGAAGATTGGGGAGTGCCAGGGGCAAAGGCGAATTAACGTGCAGCTTCTGCGTCGAGGAAGAGATTTCTCCTTGACTGTGAGCTGCAAGGACAGTGGGCGATTCTACTGAAACGATACATGCAGCTTTTTGCAAAAGCATCGCCTTTCTCCAAAGCTACCCCAAACCGGTGCCACAGGTTGCGCCTTGAAAGCCGGCGCGTAGGCAGGTGTAGACAATATAGAGAAATTGGGCATCCAACTACGCGGACGCATGCGATAAGAGACCGTCGAGACGGTCCTTTCTTTCCGTAGGGGGCGCTGCGTGAATACGACGGTGAGATCGATTCAGTCTGTGAGGGGTATGCTTAGCTAATACTAAACATAATGATTCTGCCATGGTATCGCGAATCTGTCAAGCCCCTAAAATATACCCCGATTCTGAGAATAATGCAATGACCAAAATTGCCGGCTCACAATTTGGTGCTCGACTACGGGGCAAGTCGGGAGCGCAAATACTGAAAAACCATCAACTTCGTGCATAATAGACAGGATCGTATATGGCTGAATCGGCGTACCGTCTGTACTCGTCTTGGTAGGCTACTGCCCATCATGACGAACGAAATGCCAGACGGTTACGCAAACTTTGCAACTTTTTTTGAACATGCTTGGGGGGCAATCCGAACGTTGGCTATTGACGAACGCAAAGTGGATCACATTCGCATCAATCTTGAGGAGGACGTTCAGTTTCCACATGCCACTACCGGACTGGAACGTTATCGGTTTGAGCACCAGGCGCTCCCGGACCTGCACCTGGACGATGTTGATACGAGCGTACGGCTCTTTGGCCGCACACTCAGCGCTCCACTGCTGATTAGTTCCATGACGGGCGGCGCTGAGGAGGCAGGGCGCATCAATCGCAACCTGGCCGAGGCGGCTCAAGCGCGGGGCTTGGCCATGGGTGTGGGCAGCCAGCGGGCCGGCATCGAAAAGCGCGAGACGGCCGCCACGTTCCATGTGCGCACGGTTGCGCCCGATATCTTGTTGTTGGCAAACTTGGGGGCGGTCCAGTTCAACTATGGCTACACGGTAGAGCAGTGCCGTCAGGCGGTAGAGATGATTGAGGCCGACGCCTTGATCCTGCATCTGAATCCGCTGCAAGAAGTCTTGCAGCCTGAAGGCGATTTCGACTGGCGCGGTCTCTTGCCCAAGATTGAGCGGGTTTGCGCAACGGTGGGCGTGCCCGTGGTCATCAAGGAGGTTGGCTGGGGCATTAGCGCCCAGCTTGCCCATCAGTTGATTGAGGCGGGCGTCAGCGCAATTGACGTAGCCGGGGCCGGCGGCACCTCCTGGAGCCAGGTCGAAATGCATCGCGCCCCAACCTCACGTCTGCGCCGGCTGGCAGGAGCCTTCGCGGATTGGGGGATCCCTACCGCCGAAAGTCTGGTCGCCGTACGCGGCGTACGCGAGCAAGTCGGGCGCGAGGATGTGCATCTCTTTGCCAGCGGCGGCATCCGCACGGGGCAGGATATCGCCAAGTGCGTGGCCCTGGGCGCCGATCTGGCAGGGTTGGCCTCGCCTTTTCTCCGTGCCGCGGTGACGTCGACCGAGGCCGTGATTGAGGAGATGGATCTGCTGCGCGACGAATTGCGCATTGCGATGTTTTGCAGCGCGGCCGACTCCCTGGTCGCCTTGCGCAAACCGGGTATTCTGGTTGCAGCGGGAGGCTGACGGCGGAGAAGCCTCCTTTCACGTTCTGCGCTCATTTTGTCGTTCGTTACTCAAATAACCTGTTTGGGGGAGAAGAGATGTCTTCGGAAATGCTCCAGTCATTCATCGGCGCATGGTTGCCGCGTTTGGAAGAAGAAATGCGCAGAGCCTTGGCCTGTGATGAGCCGGCGCTAGCCGCATTTTATGGCATGCAGCAGTATCACATGGGGTGGCTGAATGCGGCGCTGGAGCCGGAACAGCTGCCGACGGGCAAGCGTCTGCGTCCGATGCTCTGTCTCTTGGCCTGTAGCGAAGTGGGCGGCAATCCAGGCAATGCGCTACCCGCCGCAGCTGCTATCGAGTTGCTGCACAACTTTTCCCTCATTCATGACGATGTCGAGGATGGCGACGAGACGCGTCGCCATCGACCGACCGTATGGACGGTCTGGGGCGTACCCCATGCGATCAATGCTGGCGATGGCATGTTCTCTATCTCATTTCGCACTTTGCAGCAGCTGACTCGACTGGGCGTCTCCGAACGGATTGCCCTGGCGGCATTGGAAGAATTTACGACCACCTGTGTCGAATTGACCGAAGGCCAGTATCTCGACATGAGTTTTGAGTCACGCGACGACGTGACGGTCGCCGAATATATGCGCATGATCGAGGGCAAGACTGCGTCGCTTATCGGCGCGAGCGTGGCGATCGGCGCGCGCATCGGCGGCGCGGATGGGGAGCAGGCCGCGGCCTTGCAGCGCTTTGGCCGCGCCATCGGCCTTACCTTCCAGATTCGCGATGACATTTTGGGGATCTGGGGCGACCCGAACGCCACGGGCAAGGCTGCCGGTAACGACATCCTGCGTCGCAAGAAGAGCCTGCCCTTGCTCTATGCCCTCAACCACGCCACGGCAGGCAACCCATTGCG
Organism: uncultured Chloroflexia bacterium; assembly: GCA_963749845.1. Lineage (GTDB taxonomy): Bacteria > Chloroflexota > Anaerolineae > Caldilineales > Caldilineaceae > JAGRCP01. The sequence goes on from CAVVOJ010000001.1 coordinate 2,506,866, forward strand.
CGACTATTTCGTTCGGGAACCGACACAGCGGGATCTGCCTGTAATCATGACACTGCTGGAACAGACCGGGGCCCGCGCCTATGCTGAGGAAGAGCTAACGGCCCAGCACAACATCGGCGTGGAGGCGCTCCACGCGGCGCTTGGCGACCGGGCAGAAGAATCAGCAATCCATGCGCTGGCAGAGGGGATGTTGCGCCGTCAAACTTGAGGTATGAACGATCCTGTACTGTTTGATGGTTTACGTCTTCGCGCTTCCAGCCAGCCCGAGGCTGTGCGCCAGTTCCTCTAGCGCAACTTCAGGGTCGTCACAAAGACCTGAATGGACCGGCGAGGCTTGAATGATCGTGCTGTGTGGCGCCACCAGCCAGTGAAAAGCTTCGGCCTGGCCCAGGGCACCGATAGGGCCTGCCCCGGCGCAAATCTGGGGAATCAGCGCCAGGTGTTCGGCTATCAGCGTTTCATCCAGGTCCGGCGCGAAGGCGTGTAGACGCGCCTCATCAAAATCCATGCGCGCCCCCAGAAAACGTCGGGTCCGGCAGAAGAGCACAACGCCCACGTTCATAAATTCCTCGCGCTCCACACGCGGCACAACCCGAATCACGGCATAATCATAACTGCTCGCGGGCACGGATCGCCTCCTCCACAAAGATATCGGCGGACTCGCGCCGGGCGAGCAGGTAGTCGACATACGCCTGGCGGTGGTCAGCGGCTGTCGCAAATTGGGGCTCATCACCTAGCCAGAGATCGGGCACGCCGGCGACGGCGGCAATGATCTTGTCGTCGGTGAGGCGCGCGTTCAGCTGGTCGTTGCTGTCCGTGAGCCGAGCGGCCTGCGGGAGCAGGACGTGTTGTGCGACGAAGGCATACGGCGATTGGCTCCGCGCCAGGTAGTCGCTCCAGTCATGGTGGAAAATCAGCGATGCACCATGGTCGATGAGCCAGAGCTGCTCTTCTGCCAGCAGCATGTTGACGTTGCGTACCGTACGATCTACGTTGGTGATATAGGCGTCAAACCAGACGATATCCGACGCAATCGCCGGATCGAGCGCCGGCTGCGCCATGGGCGTGTAGGCGAGCGCACTGGGCAGATAGCGCATGCCCAGATTAAGGCCCACGCTGGCGCTCAGGAGATCTCGAATCTCCGGGTTTGGCTCGGAGCGACCAAGTTGTCCATCCATTTCGAGCAACACGAGTTCTGGAACGGGTAGTCCCAGCGATTGGCCGATGCGTCCCGCAATCAGCTCGGCAACCAGCGCTTTGCGTCCCTGACCCGCGCCCTGAAATTTCATGACGTACAGCGCGCCGTCATCGGCTTCGACCACGGCCGGCAGCGAGCCCCCCTCACGTAATGGGACAACGTAGCGGATCGCCTGGAGCGTGCGCGGGGCGGTAGGTGTTGCTGATGTGACCATAATACGGATCCGTTCGGATAGCTGTGCAGGCGGGCGGCCGAAAGCGGCTCCCGTAGCAGTGGATGGCGCTATTGTAGCACAGCGCAGCCGCAATCCTATCGCTACTCGTCCACTGCGGCCTCACGTAATCGATCGCGATCCAGCCGAACGGCGGCGATGTCGGCCAGCATGACGTAGCCAGCTTTGATTTGCATTGGCTGCGCAACGATGTCCTCTTTTACCTTTAAGAAGAAACTGATCTCCGACGGATAATCAACCTCTGGCCGGGCGGCGAAGAGGCCCGCCAGCGCTGCCCCCAGACCAGCACTGGCCTGGGAACCGACCATGATGCCCTTTCCTGCGTCAATGGCAGCTTCCAGCATGGTCAGCGAATCGCTATAGCCTGTGCGCGGCGTCTTAATGTTGAGCACGTCAAAGGTGTTTAGGGCCAACTCGCGGCGCAATGCCCTGGGTGTGAAGCAGGAGTCATCTGCGATGATTGGCAGGTGCTCGCCTGCGCGCAGTGCGGCTCGTTCACGGACTAGCTCCACCGGTAGCGGTTCTTCGCAGTAGAGCAGTCCCAACTCGCGTAGGGTGTCGAGCCGTCGTGACGCATCTTCTGTGTCGAGGCACTCGTTGGCGTCGGCATAGAGCGCCATGTCACCGGGCAAGCTGCTCTGCAAGAGACGAACACGCGCCAGATCGCCGGTCCAGTCGCGCCCCACCTTGACTTTGAGCACGCGTACGCCGGCCCCATAGACCCGTTGGGCTTCAGCCAGGGTCGTCTCTTCATCGCCAATGCCCAGAATGTAGCTAACGCGCACCCGGTCGCGGGTGGAACCGAGATGCTCCGCCAGTGTGCAGCCGGCGCGCTGGGCCGCGGCGTCGTGAAGCGCGATGTCCAGGGCGCCTTTGGCGACATGATTGTTGGCGATTTCATGCATGCGCATGGCCGCACGCGCTGCCGGCTGGCCAAGCATGCGTGGTGTCAGTTCATCCGCAATAATGCCTGTGATACTCTGGGGCGTCTCGCCGTAGATTGTGGGACGGGGAGGCGCTTCGGCCACGCCGACCGCTCCATCGGCAAGCTCGACCTCCACCAGCACGTGACGCACTTCGCTCAATGCGCTGCTTTTGCCCCAGCGCAAAGTCCCGTGCATAGGCAAGCGGAAAATTGTGGTACGAATCGCAGTGACTGCGCTGTCGTGGGTGTTGGGCAGAAGCGAGCGTGAGAAGTCATTCATTGCGCGGCTGCCTCAGCGCGTGTTATCAGTCCCCAATTTATGAGCGCTGCGTTGATTAGTCTTGCGCTTGCCTGTGGATCATTGACCACCGTGTCGACGATGAGGGTACGTTCCGGGGCGTATGCTCCAAGGGCAGCTTTGGCTGCCTGCGGATTGTAATTGCGTCGTTCTTCGGCCACGATCTTGAGTTTGGCGCGTAGCTCGTCTGGCGTGATCTCTCCCGTTTCGACCATGCCGCGAAGCGTCGCGACCTCGCTGGGCGTGAAGATTGCCTCAAGCTCGGGAACTGCGGCGCTTGTGAGCGTATCCGTTTGGGCTTGGGCCAAATTCACCTGGTCAAAAGCGTCCTGGCGTTGAAGCAGGCGGCAAATTCGCACGAGGTCGGGCGCGTCAAGCAGGAGAAAGTGTGCGCGGGGCATGAGCGTCGCTGCGTGCATGACCTCATTTTCGCCCCGCAGGCCGTCAAAGAGCAGCAGGCCCTGGTAAAGCGTCACGTCAACGAGCAGAGTGCTCAATGCCTGTGCCATGCCTCCGGGATAGCGCTGACGGTAACGACGGGTGTAAGCAAAGCGCTTGGCGCGGTCCTGAACTGGTTGGATGCGCTCACCGTCCGCCTGTTGCAATGCCCCAATGATGAGCCAGTCGCTCAACGTGCGGCGGTTGGGCAGGGTCGCCAAAGCCGGCAGTTGCGCAAGCAGCGCTGCCTCCGTCGTACTCTTGCCGACGCCAGCGACGCCTACCAAGATTAGCAGCGGTTGCTCGTGCAGGGGCTGCCACTTATTTCCCTTTGACTTTCCCATGGCCAGGCCCGGCGCCAGCGGTGTGAAGGGACGGTTGTCTTCAATCATGCGTAATCCTGTCTCGTGATCGATGGGTTGCTCTTCCGTCCGGCTGATTGCCCATGGTTCGCTCACCATATTTTCCATCGCATCGTATTGTAGCGAATCTTCATGAACACAAAAAAGGAGGTGGCCCATTTCACCGGCGCCACCTCCTTTTTTGCTTGCTGCGTTGTCGCCTACTCGTCAACGACCGGGATCAAGACGCTGTCGATCAGATAGAGGAAGCCATTGCCTGCTTCAATCGGCCCACCGGTGATCGCTGCTTCGTCGACCAGGATCATTCCTTCTTCATCGACCGTGATCCCAAGCGATACACCGTTGAGGGTCTCCAGAGATCCACCCTCAAGGGCCCGCAGCTCTTGAGGACTGTAGGCTCCCATCACGACATGGTAGGCGAGCACGCCCTTAAGTGCACTGCCGGGTTCGCTGACCATACCACGGATTACACTCTCTGGCAGGGCGGCAAACGCGTCGTCTACCGGCGCAAAGACGGTGTAGGGGCCGCTCGAGCGCAGGGTTTCCACGAGACCGGCAGCTTCGACAGTGGCCATCATGGTTACGGCCTGACCGCTGGTGCGCGCTACATCGGCCAGATTCGCGGCCTGGGTCGCAGCGGCATCTGCTACGCTTGCTGCAGCGTCTTGGACGGCATCCACGGTGCCGGCGGCACGGTCCGTTGCGGCTGCGGCATCTTCGTCAGCGTTGGCAACCGCTGCTTGGGCGGCATTTGCTGCGCCTGCTGCAGCGTCTTGGACGGCATCCACGGCACCAGCGGCACGGTCCGCTATGGCTGCGGCGGTATCCACGTCAGCGTTGGCAACCGCTGCTTGGGCGGCATCTGCTGCGCCTGGCTGCAGCGTCTTGGACGGCATCCACGGCGCCGGCGGCACGGTCCGCTACGGCTGCGGCATCTACGTCAGCGTTGGCGACAGTTTCTTCGACCGCGGATTGGGCAGCCTCAGCCGCGCCGGCCACGGCGGCGCTCGCTGCAGCGACTGCTCCTGCAGCAGTTTCGCCGACACTTGCAGATTCCGTGTCTGCTTCTGCAGGCGCCATATCTGCCAATGAGGGCGGCAGCAGCACCTCCTGCAAGACGTGAATCACGCCGTTGTCGGCTTCAATGTCCGCAATGGCTATTGGCGCTCCATTGACCAGAATCTGATCATCTTCGGTGGTGAAGGTTAAAGTGTCCCCAAGGAGTGATGTCGCTGATTGCGCTTCGCCGAGTGCCGCGGCCGAGAGGTCACCCTCAATAATATGGTACATGAGCGTATCGGCCAGCGCCTCTGGATCCTCTAGAATTGACGGATCGACCTCACTGAACGCAAAATCCGTGGGGGCAAGAACGGTGTAAGGACCTTCACTACTCAGCTTCTCGGCTAGATCGGCTGCGGAAATCGCGTCAAGTAGTGCTTGGAAATTACCGGCGGCCATGGCAATCTCCAAGACGGTTGACGGAGCCGGTAGCGACGTTGCGGTGGGCGTAGGCGCCGGCGTTTCTGTTGCCGGCGGCGTGGTCGGTTCTGCCGTGGGTTCTGCGCCCGGTCTTCCGCCGCAAGCGACAAGTGTGAGCGTAAGCAGAGCGACCAGGGCACCACTAAACAATCGATTCATGACCTCTCCTTCTTTGTGGATTTTATCCATCGGAGTTGATTAGGGAGATTATACGTCTGAATCAATACTTATGACAATCTATGGAAAAGGGGTATGCATGTGGAGGAAACGACCCGTGGATTCTGTTGCGCTGGCGGGGCAGCGGAGCGCCTATGCGCCTGACCAATCGATCGAACGCGATTACCCAGGAAGTGAACGGTGCGGGCACAAGACTCTTTGCGCCGGGATACAAAAAGCAGCGGATCGACGTAACACAAATCGATCCGCTGCTTTGATTTGAGTCTTGCTTGCGTGCGTCCAAACTACCTGTGCACGCTCATGTGGCGCCTTATTCGCTGGCAGGAATCAAGACGCCATCAATGACGTGGATGACGCCATTGCTGCTCTCAACATCAGGGCTCGTAACCTGAACGTCGTTGATCATGACGCTACCGTCGTCGCCGATAGAGATGGCAAGCATACCGCCGCCTACGGTCTCAACTTCCTGGCCGTCCAAACCAACCACATCGGCAGCCATCACCTTGCCGGGCACAACATGGTAGAGCAAGATGTCGGTCAGCGCACCCTGGGGATCTTCCAGAAGGCTCTCAACGGTACCCTCGGGCAGCGCAGCAAAGGCGTCATCGGTCGGTGCGAAGACGGTGAACGGACCCTCGCCCTTCAGCGTTTCAACTAGGCCAGCGGCGTCGAGCGCAGCGGCCAGCGTGCCGAAGCTACCGGCGGCAACGGCTGTATCAACGATGTCGCTCAATTCGCCCATGGCTTCTTCGCTGGCTTCTTCCGTCGCCTCGGCGCCTGCGTCATCGGCCGGGGGCAGGATGACGGAGTCGATCACGTGAATGATACCGTTGCTGGCCATCACGTCCGGTGTGGAAACGGTGGCGCCATTAATCATAACGCTGCCATCATCGCCGATGGAGACGGCGAGATTGCCACCGCCAACGGTTTCAACCATTTCGCCGTCCAGACCCACCACATCAGCGGCGGCTACGGCGCCCGGCACTACATGCAGGAGCAGGATGTCGGTCAGCGCGCCCTGGGGATCTTCCAGGAGGCTCTCAACGGTGCCCTCAGGCAGCGCAGCAAAGGCGTCATCGGTCGGTGCAAAGACGGTGAACGGACCCTCGCCCTTCAGCGTCTCGACCAGGCCAGCGGCGTCGAGCGCAGCGGCCAGCGTGCCGAAGCTACCGGCGGCAACGGCTGTATCAACGATGTCGCTCAAGCCGCCCGTGGCTTCCTCACTGGCCTCTTCCATGGGCTCTTCCGTCGCTTCTTCCGCCGCCTCTTCGCTTGCTTCTTCTGTAGCTTCTTCCATCGGGGCTTCGGTCGCCTCTGCGGGTGCTTCAGCGGCTGGGGCAGCCGGTGCAGCTGGGGCGCCACAGGCCGCAATGAAGAGCGACCCGACGATAAGGAACGTCAACAGGGAAATGCGTTTCATCACAAAATTCTCCTTGTCTGGTATTGGGGTAGAAAATTTATCTGCAAACATTGAACAAAGATTGTTCAATTCCTGTTCACTATAGATTTTATCTCTCACGTTTGTTGTGGTAATTCTTCCATTTTTGGCGAAGTTACGAAATTTGCTTGCCGTGGGGCAAGCTATAGGCGCGTTGATTCCTATGGTAAAATAGGGACACCTTTTCGAGATCTCGATTTTCGATCAGGCCTTTGCACCCATTCGCTGCAAGCGTAGACAGGTTGGCCGCATGGAGCAGTTGCTGGACAGGCTGCAGCAAGCGTTACAATTGGATCGTATCCCTGAACCTGTCCGCATTGTCGAATCGATGGACGCGGTGGCTTGGACGCTCGTTGCGCTGCTGGTGGGGGCCATGATGCTTGGCATCTTCTTCTCGCTCAGCACGCGCCGGACGTTTATTCAGCCGGACGACATCGAGGCGACGCCCGATGTGACCCTGGCGCGCTTAAAGCAAGACCCGACCCAACTGCCGCCCCTGGCGATCGTCAGCCGTCTTGGCGCCGAGTCAACCTTGGATCTGCTTGACTACGGAGACCAGGTTGACACGAAAGAGTGGCGCTATCGATGGGGCATCGTGCGCGAGGAATTGTTGCGTCTTCTCGGTCAGCAGAACGCATTCGGACCCACCTATGCCCTGGCACGCTATTACCGCAGTGTCGACACGCAAGAGCCGGACACATTACGTATCCGGCGAACGGCATTGATCCACAAGCTTGGATCGCAGCAGCACATGGAGCCAGACGCAGACGGGAACCAGGCTGTGCTGCGCATCCGTTCTCACCCTGCTGAGGTGCGTGGTGATTTGGGCTTTCCAGGCGAGGTGCAATGGCTCATGCCGGGCGAGCCGGCCCCGCCGACCCAGGGACCGGTGATCGAGATGGAGTCGATTGATTTTACGACGTTGAAAGAGGCCGATGTCCAGATCAATATTAGACGGTCACCGGTTGTTGGCGGCGGGTTTCAGTTGCGGCTCGAAAAGCGACACAAGATGTGGGTTGTTACCGACGAAGAGATGGACTGGGTCGGCTAGTCATTGGCCTCGGTGTGCCCAAGTCTTGCTCCGTGAAGTAAACGTATAATGGGGATGATCACGATTACTAACTTGTTGGCGTTTGCTAATGTGATGGCAGCTTCGATCATCGTCATTTTGGCATTCTCCCTGCTGGCCTATAACTTCACCTATAATTTTCGTACGGAAGTTGCATGGACCTTTGCCATCCTCTTGGCCTGCGTCATGAGTACTTTCGCCAGTGACGTCGCCTTGGATCAGGTGACGACGCCGGCGTCGGTCGAAAGCTGGCTGCGTTTTCAATGGCTCGGTATTGCCATGTTGCCCGCCGGCTACTATCTTTTCTCGCTGGCCGTGCTCAAGACGACCAACTACAAGTTGACCACTCGTCGCTGGGTGGGATATGTGGTCCTGGCGCTCTCCGCGGTGGCTGCGGTGAGCGCGCTCGTTGGGACGCAAGTTGTGGGTGTGCTGCGTTTTGAGCCACCATTGAGCTATTTGGAGGCGGGGCCGCTCTTTTGGCTCTTCGTAGTCTTCTTTACACTGGTTGCCCTCCTGGCGCTGCGTAACCTTTGGAAAGCGCGTCAGCGTTGTCTGACCGCAAGCAGCCGCAAGCGTATCACCTATCTGCTCATCGGCTTTCCAGCGCCGGGTGTGGGCGTTTTCCCGTACCTCATCACGCTGAGTGCGTTTAGCGCCGGTGAACAATCTAGTGCCTGGATTCTGCTCGTTTCACTTCTGGTCAATCTGTGCGTAGCCGTTGGCCTCGTCTTGCTTGCTTATACGGTGGCCTACTTCGGCGTGCTGACGCCGGATCGCGTGGTGCGCTACCGCATGGTGCGCTTCTTCATGCGCGGTCCGGTGGTGGCGATTTTCGTCATCTTGGCGATTCAAACAGTGCCGATCATGGCCAATCGACTGGGGTTGCCGGCTGACATTGTCCTCTTCAGTGTCATTACAGGCGTGATCGTCTTGAGCCAACTTTTTATGAGCATCAGCAAGGGGTTGGTCGACCGCATGGTCTATCGGGAAGACCGGGCGGAAGTAGCGTGGCTGCGAGAACTGGATCGCCGCCTGCTGGCCACAACCGATCTGCGTCAGTTTCTGGAGAATAGCCTGGCAGCGCTGTGCGAGCTCTTGCGCGTGCCGTCGGGATTTGTGGCTGCGGTCGTGGGACCAGATTTGATTCTGGAGGGCGTGGTGGGGCCAGACGGTGTGCGCAGCACGGTCTACGCTACCGCGGGATGGTCCGATGCCCTGAACCGCTCGCTGCGTAACGCCGATCCGCTGCAACCGGCCTATCACGCCGGCTATTGGATCTGGCCGCTGTTAGACGCCAATAGCATGAGTGAGCGACGGATCTTGGGCGTCTTGGGTGTGAAGGCGCGCACGGAAACGCCTATCTTTAGTGAAGACGAACTCGCCGTCCTCGACAAAATGATCGAACGAATCGCCCGCGCACTGGGTGACCGCAAGCTGCAGCAGAGCGTTTTCGTGACGCTGCAGCGGCTGATGCCCGACATCGAGCGCATTCAAGCGCTGCGCGGCGTGATTCCCTATCAGTCGATCGACAGTGACGAAGACCCCACGGACGCCATGCTCAACCCCAGCCCCATCCACAGCCCCGAGTTTGAGTCGTGGGTGAAGGATGCACTGCGCCACTATTGGGGCGGACCCAAACTGACTAAAAGCCCTCTGGTTCAGTTGCGTGTCGTCAGCGATTTTCTTGAGAATTCCGATGACGATCCGACCAAGGCCCTGCGGCTGGTGCTCGGTCAGGCCATTGCGCGCATGCGTCCTGAGGGCAACCCTGACCCGAGTGCACCGGAGTGGTTGCTGTATAATATTCTTGAAATGCGCTTCATCCAGGGGCGCAAGGTGCGTGAAATTGCAGACCGACTGGCGATCAGTGAGAGTGATCTGTATCGCAAGCAACGAGTCGCAATTGGCCAGGTGGCGCGGGTGCTGACCGAAATGGAGCAAGACAATGTCGTCGCCTGGACAAATGATGATGACCCAGCTGCGCACGACGAGACCAATGCTCCGGCGTCGACGCCAACCCCTGCTGAAGCGCAGGCGCCGACCAAAGCTGAGGCGAAGGTCTGACCTGCGCTTAATCAAGATCCATTCCCACCGGTTCATACGCTGAAGCCATGTCACGATCAAAATCATCCTCAACAAACGGGTTTGACTCATTTTGGCACGAGCTGCGCGAGTTTTTCAGCAGCGAAGTGATGGGCATGATTATCCTGGTGCTGGGCGTCGCCGCGCTCTTTAGCCTCTTTTGGGGTAGCGGCACGCCCTGGCTGGTTCGCATGATTGGTTGGACCGCGCCTCTTTTTGCGTTCGGTCTCATGGTCTTGGGCGGCGTGTTGATGCTGGGGGATCGCGCCGGCTACTGGAGTGCGGAGGCGCTTGTCGGCGCTGAACTGGTCCTGCTTAGTCTTCAGTCGCTCACTTTCTTGGTGAACAATACTACCGTCACGTGGGTGCAACCTGTGGCGGGTGAGGACGGCGGACTCTTTGGCTGGGCGTTGGGCAGTCTCATCATGTCGATAATCGGCCGCTGGCCCAGCATGTTGCTCATGCTCCTGGTTGGGGGCGTCGGCGTCTGGATGCTGTTGCGCTACACGCCTCTGTACTATCTCACGCGGCGGGCGGATCAGGCCGTGCCGCTTGCGCCTGCGCTCTGGGCTGACTTCCAGGCGCGCTTCATGGGCCGCGAGCGACAGGCCGAGCTGGGCAGCAAGATGTTGCCGACGACAGAGAATTTTGTTGCCGCAACGCCGGTTGCCGAAAAAATTGTGGAGGCGCCTGCCAAAGGCGCGGTAGCTGCCGGAACCGCCAAGAGTTCATCCAAGCAGCCAGCTCCTCAACGCGACCCAACCAAGAAAACCAAGATCAAGAAATCGACGGCGCCGGTCCGCGCACGGGATGAGCTGCCGCCCATGGATCTACTCGCCCTCGATTCTGGCGCATATGGCAGTGCCGATGTGCGCGCCTTGGCCCAGTTGATTGAGAGCACGCTCGAAGACTTCAACGTGCCGGCGCGTGTGGTCCATGTGGAGACGGGGCCGACCGTTACCCAGTTTGGCGTAGAGCCTCTTTATATTGAACGGGCGGGCCGTAAACGCAAAGTGAGTGTGCGGCGCATTGTCAGCCTGCAAGATGATTTGGCGCTGGCGCTGGCCGCGCCGGCCGTGCGCATCGAAGCGCCCGTCCCGGGCCAAGCCTATGTTGGCATCGAAGTGCCCAATACCGACAAGACCCTGGTTGGTCTGCGCGGCATCATGGAGAGCAAGGAGATGCGTCAGGCAGGGGGTGATCTGTTGGTGCCCCTGGGGCGCGATACCGCCGGTCGGCCGATCGTGATGGATCTGGCGCGTGCCCCGCATATGCTGATTGCCGGTCAAACCGGCGCCGGCAAGTCCGTCTGTATCAACACGATCATCACCGGTTTGCTCATGCAACACGGGCCGGAAAGCCTACGCTTTGTCATGGTCGACCCGAAGATGGTGGAGTTGCCCGGCTACAATGGCATTCCCCACCTCATGGGCAAGGTGATTACGGACGTGGAGCAAGTCATGGGCGCGCTGACGTGGCTGCTCCTGCAGATGGATGATCGCTATCAGTTTTTCCGCGAGGCGGGTGTGCGCAACGTTGACGCTTACAATGCGTTGGCTCGGCGACGCAAAAGCATGGAGCCGCTGCCTTATATCGTACTGATTGTCGATGAGTTGGCCGATCTGATGATGACCGCCGCAGAAGATGTGGAGCGCCAGATTTGTCGCCTTGCACAAATGGCGCGCGCAACTGGCATTCATCTGATTCTGGCCACCCAGCGCCCCAGCACAGACGTGGTTACGGGCTTGATCAAGGCCAATTTCCCCACGCGGATCGCTTTTTCCGTTACCAGTCAGATTGATAGCCGCGTCATTCTCGATCAGCCGGGCGCGGAGCGCCTGTTGGGCCGGGGCGATATGCTACTCATGCGACCGGACGCATCCAAACTCTTCCGCGTCCAGGGCTGTTTTGTGGATGACGGTGAAATCGATCAGATTGCCCGCTACTGGCAGCATGCTGAGGCAGGAGACGGCGCCGAGGCGGGGACGGCCGTGGTTGCTCCATGGAATGGCCTGCTAGATCGCTTGGACGATGAAGATGAGCTTATCCTGGAGGCCATTGACGTAATTCGCGGCATGGAGAGCTGCAGCACGAGCATGCTCCAACGCAAGCTACGCGTCGGTTATCCCAAGGCGGCACGATTGATGAGCGACCTGGAAGCGCGGGGCGTCGTTGGACCCGACCTGGGTGGCGGCCAGGGGCGCGAAGTGTTGCTGAAGAATGAAGAAGATGACGACGAAGACGAGGAGGCCGAGCTGCTATAGCCCCGTCAGCTGTAGCAGATTGCCTTTGAACAATGTCGGATGTTCACGCCGTGCGATCGACGTGCCATTTGCAAGGCTTTTACCAGTGTCCCCGCGCCGCAACCTCTGCGTCACCCAACACTAAGCACGTGTTGTGCCCGCCCATTGCGAACGAATTGGACATGACCGTCCGTAGCCTGGCCGGTCGGGGTGCGTTGGGGACATAGTCTAGGTCGCAGTCCGGATCGGGCGTTGTGTAATTCCAGGTGGGTGGGATGATGCCGTCACGCATGGCCTGCAGGCAGAAGATTGCCTCAATCGCGCCGGTTCCACCCATGGCATGGCCCAATACGGCCTTGCTGCTGCTGACCGGAATTTCATAGGCGCGTTCACCAAAGACCTTCTTGATCGCGGTCGTTTCCTGCGCATCATTTGCCGGTGTGGCCGTGCCGTGAGCATTGATGTAGTCGATGCTTTCGGGTAAAACGTGGGCATCGGCCATGGCCCAGCGCATCGCACGCGCAGCGCCGGCTGCCTCTGGATCGGGCGCGGCGACGTGAAACGCGTCCGCGGCTGAGGCCGACCCCATGACTTCGCCCAGAATTCGTGCATCGCGCGGCACGCGCATGGTCCAGACTTTCCAGCACCACAATCCCCGCTCCCTCGCTGATGACCGTACCGTCTCGCATCAGATCAAACGGTCGACAGGCGGTAGCCGGGTCTTCATTGCGCAACGACAGTGCGTTCATGCGCGCAAATGCCGCCAAGGAGGTGTCGTGGATGAGTCCCTCCGTGCCGCCCGCGATCACAACATCGGCCCGGCCATGACGGATCCACTCGGCGCCGTCGGCGATGGCCTGTGCGCCGCTGGCGCAGGCGGCCACGACGGTATTGATCGGGCCGTGGGCGCCTGTCACCAGGCTGACGTGATAGCTGGGCATGTTGGGCAAAAAGCCCGTCAGGGCAAACGGACTGACGGCTTTGAAGCCGCGTGCGCGCAGGTTGAGGAGCTCGCGATCGACCACCTCGAGCCCGCCGGCCCCCGTGCCGATTACGGTACCCATGCGCTCTGCATTGGCCAGGGGAACGTCGAGTCCGGCGTCCTGCAGCGCCATCATCAACGCGGCAACCGCCAGTTGCGAAGAGCGCGACATGCGTCGCGCTTCTTTGAAGCTCATGTAGTCGCCTGGATTGAAGTCTCGTACCTCGCCGGCAAAATGAACGGGCAACATGCAGGAATCGATCTGGGTGATGGGACCAATGCCGGAACGACCGGCAAGCAGGCTTGCCCAGCTCTCCTCCGCCGTGTGGCCAAGGGGACTGATAATACCGATGCCGGTGACGACAATGCGCGGGCGGTCCATAGGGGTCACGGTTTCCTCTTTGCTGATCACGATCCAGATATCTTTATGCACTTGCAGACAAAAACGGGTCGCGGGAGCCAGTATAGCAGGAAGCGTCGCTGCGAGTTACGCCTCGACGCCCTGTAGTAACATAATGACACAATTGCGATCTGTCTGAATTCCAGACCTGTTCCAATCCAGTCCGGGTGAAGCCGGCCTGAAACTTTGTAAATTCCAGGCCGGCGCGGTGAAAAGTTTGATCTTCCTTAAGGCGCTGTCGTCCCATTGAAGCGCAACACTTCTTGTCCGCTGCCATCAAGCAGACTCAGCTGCCCGCCGGCGTTAGCGTATGCTGCAACCGAGGCCAGTGCGGTCAAATAGGCCCCTTCCTGCACGGCTAGTTCTTCCGAGCACGCCTGCCCTGTGGCAGTGATCGGGCCAAAGGTCAATGAATCGCCGTCGACGACGTAGGCGCCGCTATAGTCGTTGCATCCTGCGTTGCCTGCTGCCACACCGTCCGTGCTGAAGCCCAGGGTAATCGTGCTGTCGGGAAGCGGTAGCTGGTTGACGTTGAGCGCAGCCAGGGTCCACGCCGTGCCTGCCAGCGGGTCAGCCGGCGCTTCCGGTTGGTTGACCTGGATAGTTAGTTGACGCGTGTCCACGCTACCATCGGGCAGCACGACGCGTAGCTCATACGTGGTCGTCTCTTCTGGACAAACTTCCTGACTCCCTTCGCCAGTTACGGGGAAATCTGCCCAGTCGTCGCCGGCCGGATAGACATAGACTTCACTGACGTTCTGTACCTGCCAGCGTATTGTTGTACACGTTCCGGCATCAATTACAGTCTGATCTGCGCTAAAGGCGACAATGGGCGCGAGAGCCTCGCTGGTTGCCGTTGGGACTGCCGTCGGCACTGGCGTGGCGTTTCCGCCAGGCGGAGGTAAAACTGGGACATTTTCCAGCCCATTAACCGTGACCAAGCCTGCCGCAACCCAGCCAACACCGCCTGTTGCCTGCGGCGCAATTATCTGCAACCACTGGCCGTCATTCGTAATCGCTGTCACCTCGCCGGTCGTACCTTGGGGAAGGGTTACAACAGCCGCAAACTCCGTGCCCGGTCCATTGCGCACGTTGACGCCGTCAGCCGATGTTACGGTGAAGAAGGGGAAACCCGCCCGTGGTGTCGGGATGACGGGGGCAGTCCCCTCACCCGTATCTGCGGTTGGTATCGCTGTGGGCTCTGGTACGGCCGTGGCCTCAGCAACATCGACAGCCGTGGGCGTGAAGGTCGGGACTGCGCCCGATTCGTCATTGCCGTTCCGATTGGAAAGCAGGAAAAAAATTAGAATACCGATAGCGACCAGCGCGATAATGATGCCGATGGTCATCGCCTGATTGTTGGACCCGCCGTCCGGCTGGTTGGGCGCCTCGGGCGTTCCTCCTGAGGGCGGTTGATAAGTCATGGTACTTCCTTTCACATTGTCGCTGGGAGTCGATGCATAGCACTGACTCAATGCGTAGAGTCTCTTGCTCTACTATAAGTTGGTATGGCGAAGGGCGTTGCAGGGTTCTGTTCCCCCGCTTGCCCTTGCTTATCAGGATTGGGCACGGCCGTGGCACTGCTTGAACTTTTTGCCGCTGCCACAGGGACAAGGGTCATTCCGCTTGATCCCAGCGAACGCGCCTGGGTTGCCGGGCAGCACGGGCGAGGCGCTGCTAGATTGCACCATGGCCATGATCTCATCGGCATATTTGCCCTGTTTGATCAGGCCTGCCATGGTCTGCATCGCCGGCTCAACATGGTTGAAGAAACGTTTGTACCCGGCGCAGAGATAGTTGAGCCCCGATTCTCCATCGGGCGTCTTGATGAAGCGGTTGCGCGGACAGCCGCCGTTGCAGGCATAGCGCACTTCACATTCCTGGCAATAGCGGGGCAGGGTCTCCTGCTTGTCCAAACCAAATTGGCGCTGTTGGGGTGAGGCGATCAGCTCGATCATGTGTGTCTGTTGGATGTTGCCGAGCAGATATTCCGGCTCCACAAAATGATCGCAGGAATAGAGATCGCCCGTGTGCTCCAGGGCGAGGGCGTTGCCGCAAGTCGGCGCAAAGATGCAGAGGCTGTGCTGGCCGACATGGGCGCCCAACGTCGTATCGAACATCTGCACGAAGACTTTGCCCACATCGCGCTGCACCCACTCGTCGAAGATCGCACAAAGAAACTCGCCATATTTCTCGGCGTCTAGGCTACGCTCGGTGACCTGACTGCCTGATTGCGTGTAGAGCGGACGATCGCCGCCGGGACGCGCGCTCCAGCCCTCGTTGGCGCGCTCCAGTGAAAGCGCCGTGGCGCGTTCGATAATCGGGATAAACTGGATGAACTCTGTCTCCAGTTCATCGCGGAAGAAATGGTAGATTTCGAGCGGGTAGTCCTGATTGCCGGCGTGGACGGTACAGAGGATGTTGTAGTCCACCCCCTGTTCGCGCAGATGTCGCCAACCGCGCATAACCTGTTCGAAGCTGCCCGCGCCGCCCTTGTTGACACGATAGCGGTCATGCAGTTCTTTGGGGCCGTCGACGCTGAGACCGACGAGGAAGTTATGCTCCTTGAAAAAAGCGGCCCATTCATCATCGATGAGCGTTCCATTGGTCTGAATGGAATAGACGATGCGCTGACCCGGGCGCGCATATTTTTTCGCATATTCTATGGAGCGCTGGAAGAATTCCAGGCCCATCATGGTTGGTTCGCCACCCTGCCAGGCAATGTTGACTTCCGGCGTCCGATGGCTCTCGATCAGCTGGCGGATGTAGGTTTCCAGCAGGTCATCGGCCATGCGAAAGCGACTGCCGGGATAGAGCATCTCCTTGCTCAGAAAGAAGCAATACTCACAGTCCAGGTTGCAGATGGCGCCCGTAGGCTTGGCAAGCAAATGGAAGGCCGGCGGCGCATTTTCGGGAAAAGTCAGCATATGTCGTCTTTCGCGGTCAAGTCACGACGCAGAGGAACGTGGATACTGCTAGCGAGATCTTCAGTTACGTAATAGTAGCACAATCAGTGCCTTCCTATAGAACCGCTTCCTGTTGCGTTCATGATCAGCGAAAGATGCTGTTCCGATCCGATTTTATTGATTCCAACACACGGTGAGTGATCTGCGTTATGGTCCCAACGGTGCACGTGATAATGAAGAAGAGGTTGTTCTTGTGGGGAGGGAAGAGTGTACAACAGGGGGCTGCAGGATCACGGCCTACAGCCCCCATTTTGCTTACTTTCCTGGATCGTCGCTTGTCACGTTTGCGGTGACGGCGGAGGCGGCTTCTTTGAGCGCCTCTGTCGGCACGCGATAGACAAGCACTTGACCCTGAGATCCGCCCAGATACTCGCTTACGTTGTCGATCTCATCTTCATCGCAGTTGACGACGACGCCAACTTCGCCGCCGTCCAGGCGTTTGCCGATCTGCTCGATCTCTTCGGGCGTTAGGTGGAGGGATTTCTTGAAAAAATGGCCCAGCGTGGCGCCAACACCGGTACCCAGCGCGCCGGCCGCAATGATGCCCAAGCCGCCGGTGAGCACCGTGCCAATCACGCCGATAGTAGCGCCGACAAGCGCACCTGCCCCACCATGACCATGGACATGCGTCTTCACGTCATCGCCCTCTTTGGTGATCGTCCCGATTTCGCCCAGATCCATGTGCTGGTTGACTCGGTCCCACTGCTTCAGGCCGTCAATCGCCTCTTTGGCAAGATCTTCGTTGGCAAAGAAACCGATGACCACATTTTCGTTCTTGTTTTCTTCAGACATAGTTCGTTTCTCCCGTCTAATATTGACTCAAAAAGCCAACGTTGAAGAGAACGAGCCAATCGACGCTGCCTGAATCGGCTCGTTCTCGATTGTACCTGGACCCTAATGAAGAGAGCCGTCAGTCGCGTTCTGCATTTGTTCTAGCACACCATCCAGGTTGAACGAGGCCGGCTCTTGCCGCGGCGGGAACTCGATGAAGGACTGGAGTTCCTGTGCGACGATGTTCTGCGCCGGATAGAGCATGTAGACGTGATCCAGATGCCACTCCCAGTAGGCGTTGGAGTTCTCGTCTGCCCGTTCAAACGGATCGCGGCGCAGGTTGAAATATCTTGGGTACGCGTAATTCGACAAATGGCTCGGCCCAAAGCTGCATCGTCTTCGCCCGCTGTTCCTGGAAAACCACCTTCCAATCGCCAACGCGCAAGGCAACCAGCGCGCCATCGTCATTCACGTAGAAGAAGGCGTTGCGTGGACACTCATCAGTCTCGCCCAGCAGGTAGGGGAGCAGATTCTTGCCGTCGATATGCACATTGAAACGCTTGTCGCCCGCCTCGTAGCCTTCCAGGAGCTTCTCGCTGACGTCTGGATCGCCGGCAGCTGCCAACAATGTGGGCAGCCAGTCTTGATGTGACGTAATGCCGTTGAGCGTCTTGCCGGCTTCAAACTTGCCGGGCCAGCGGGCAAAGGATGGCACGCGATAGGCGCCTTCCCAGTTGGTATTCTTTTCGCTGCGCCAGGGCGTGATCCCGGCATCCGGCCAGGTGTTGTAGTGGGGACCATTATCGGTGGAGTAGAGAACGATTGTGTCTTCGGCAATGCCCAACTCGTCCAGCTTGTCCAGCAGCGTGCCCACGGCCTGGTCGTGTAGCACCATCGCGTCATTGTAGAAGCCTTGACCGCTGAGGCCATTGGCGTCTTCAGGGATGTGGGTGCGGAAGTGCATGTGGGTAGAGTTCCACCAGACGAAGAAAGGCTGATCATTCTCCGTGGCTTGCTCGATGAAGGCGATGGTGCGTGCGGTGACGTCGTCGTCGATCGTCTCCATGCGTTTCTTGGTGAGCGGACCGGTATCTTCGATGCGACCGTCGGCGAAGGAATGGATCACGCCACGCGGGCGGGGCAGCAGCTCCTCGGGCAGGTGATGGGGATAGTCTGCATTTTCCGGCTCTTCTTCTGCGTTCAGGTGATAGAGATTGCCGTAAAACTCATCAAAGCCATGGTTCGACGGCAGGAACTCGTCCCGATCGCCCAGGTGGTTCTTGCCAAACTGGCCGGTTGCATAGCCCAACGGCTTGAGCAACTCAGCAATGGTAGGATCTTCCGGCTGCAGGCCCAGGTCGGCGCCCGGAATGCCGACCTTGGTCAACCCCGTTCGGATTGGATTTTGGCCGGTGATAAAAGCGGCGCGACCCGCGGTACAGCTCTGTTGGCCGTAATAGTCGGTAAACTCAATGCCTTCCTTGGCGATGCGGTCAATGTTCGGCGTCCGGTAGCCCATGGCGCCCCGGTTGTTGTGGCTGATGTTGTACCAGCCGATATCATCGCCCCACAGGACGAGAATATTCGGTTTTTTGTCGGCCATTTGATGATCTCCTTGGTCGTGAGAATATTATCTGCGCACTGCAACGGAATGGAGTGGAAACCAGAAATTGATCGAAATAAACTTCCTGACGCAGTATATGTCGTGTGCAATACATTGCCAAGTGTGACGAGGGACTTAATGATAGTGGTCAAGCCATTTGGCATCCAATTTTCGTCCAGAGTTGCTCGCGAAACTCGTCAGACAGACCACTGTTGAGATTGTCATGGTGAGCCTGTCTGGGCCGGGCGCTTCACATGCGCCCGGCCCAGACAGGGAATGGTTGATGCTTGGTCACATGGGTTTACCCCACATGGAGTATCGAGGCCGCATGGCTAGGTCGAGGCTTACGGCCCCGTGTAGTAGCTCGTGTCGTGACGGCGCAGATAGCCGCTGTAGTAGCTGGTGAAGTCAGCCAGAAGCGCTAGACCCAGCCAGATCCAGTCGAAGCTGGCGATCGGAAAGACAATGACATACATCAGTGTCGTCCAGGGCAGAAAGATTAGACCCAGCAGGGGCAAGAAGAAGCCGTCAAATGCCGCATTGATCCGAGCCTGCCCCTGGGGAATCAACCAGTAGATCAAAAACGCAAGGCGGGGGCCAAAAAAGACCAACGATGCAAGAAAACAACACATGATCCTCTCCTTTGTGATGATCGGGCCAGTTTAATCGCGCCTGCTTGCCGGCGACCCATATGTATGGGCCACTGACAGCCAAGCTTGCCAACAGTATATACCGGCGGCAAAGTCCTGTGCAATCAAGTAAGAAATGGGCAACGTCTTGTCACTGAAAAGAAACCGGGCGATAGTCACCATGATCGGTAGAACCATCGCCCTGGAAGTGTGGATGCAGGATCTTGTCACGTGCCGTTAGCGAAGAATGATGGGCAAATGAATTAGCCCGCCGCTGGCGTCCTGGGTGGGCTTGTTGCCGGCTGTGATGTAGACGCCATAGCTTTCGCCCAGTTGAAAGGGCCCGTGGGCTTCCTGCTTGCCCTCCACGCTCATCTCTTCAAGATAGAACACAGTGCCATCGGTTGACAACCGTGGTGCTGTAGTCGATCGGTTCGACCGAGTCGATGACTTTCGACTCGATCAGGACTTCATTGATCTGGCGCAAGCCTTCAGGATGCTCCGCCAGCAAGTTGAAGCCGGCCGTGCCGCTTTCGGTCGCGGTTTGCCAGGCAAAGTAGACCGTGCCATCGATTGATTGGCTGCGGAACCAGCCCAGCGTCACTGGCACCGTGCCGTCGACGTTGTCGCGACCGATGCTCTGGCCGCCGTCAGCGTTGAAGAGACCCGCTGTCGTGCCGGCGACAAAGCTCCCGCTCGGACCGTTGGGGCTGCGGGCGATGCTTTCGCCGTTGCCGATGGAACCGCTGCCGGTGAAAACGGACGTCATTGGCGCGCCAAAGGCGGCGCCATTGCTGCCGGCGCTGGATTCCCAGTAGACTTCTTCACAGAGCGTGCCTTCGATCGATAAGGCGATGTTCTCATTCGAGTTGGTCAAGTCAGCAGAGCCATCGCCGGCGTCAAAGATGTTAAGCGCCCCGATCGCCGGCTCCTGACTGCCGGTTTCATCACTGCTGTGGACAATGATGTAGAGTCCGGCCGCGATTTCTTGTGCGAGGGTGAATTCGGCTGCGAAGTCAACAGCGCCTGAGTCATTGTCCTCGATGCGCAGTACCGTGCCGGCGGGCAGCGTGTTGACGACATAGAGTTCCACCCACTCGTCGTCGCCGTTGAAGAGCACTTCGTTCATGGTGACGTCGCCGCACGCGGCTGCAGGCGCATCGACGCCATCAGCTTGAAGCTCTTCGGTTTGGAAGTTGGTGTGGATGATTTGGACGGGCGGCCCGTCCATCTCGTGGGGCAGCCGCTGCATGGCAAGCGTCAGGGCAGGCGGCAGAATCAGATAGAGGGCCAGCACGACCAGAGCCGGGCCGACGGTGAGCAAACGTGTACGCAGAACTCGGGGGATAGCGTTCCACATGGTGGTGTCCTTTGTTGTATGAGGTTGTGGTCGAAATGAACCTTACGAAAAACGAACGGTTGGCGGATGAATGACCCTGCATCGGTCAGACGAGATTACTATACCTACAAATTCGGGGTCATGCAACTAAGAAATATTTTGCGGAGCTTCGAACTGAAATAGCGACTATTAGAGGCGCCTGGGCTACTCTAAATGCAGCGACGGGTCACGATTGCCTGCTTTTGCCAATCGTAGTCACGGCCACTATTCTATCAACCTAGATCTTTAAGATCACAGCGCAAGGCGCGCTCCACAGCAGGCAGCATTTCAAAGCTACGAGGATAGCGCAATTTCCTGACCGGTACGCTTTCGACAAGATTACTACAGAAGTGTAGGTGATTGGACAATAATGCCGGATCGAAGAGGCGGGCGCCTGCTGTTTGGCCGGCAATCGTCGTGATTGCCTCCACTGGTTGAACTGGCGCAATTTCTACCGCTTCTGAGGTTGAAGTTGACGTCTCAAGCAGATAGATGACATCCAGCTTCAGTCGTTCAGGATGAAGCAAACCAGGCTGGGCGTGGGGGGCAATCTTGAACTGGGGAAAGCGAGGCCATGCCTCAATAGCGCTTTCCGTGCCTGAAATTGGCAACATATCGTCTGCAACTCGACTCCAGCTCGCCTGTTGGTCAAGGAATGCCGCCAAGGTAGACTTGCCATAGCCGGACTTGCCTACGAAGGCAATCAACTTGTCACCAAATCTTGCAGCGCTTGAATGCAGCAACCAGTGGCCGCGGCGACTGCCAAGCAGGAGGAACGAAGGCGTTAATAGCGCCAGTAGTAAGGAATTGCTGTCGGTTGCAAGGTCGCTATCGAGCCATATTACTTCCGAGCGAGCGCTCTCGGCGGTAAAGCGTCCGCAGCGTTCGACTTCCAGAAAATATGTGCCTTTGTGGAAGGTGGACCGGATGAGGCTTGGTTGACCATTTATTTGACCGTAACTGTAGCGATTTAGTTGCTCTCTGTCTGATGGAAATTTATTTTGTGGCGTGGCGAATGAACTCGTGCGCTGAAAATCGCATGAATGCTGAAAGGGCGTCAGCATGTCAAACGCTCGGTCAATCTGCAGGTAAATGCCGGCCAATGCAATAGCAAAAGATCGACGAACCGTGAGCGTTTATGTCTCTCACGCCCGTATCAATAAAGATAGGGTTACAATCATCTAGGGGCTCAGATGTGTTCACGAATGGATCGAGCCCTCACTGTACGGAGGCCGTACACCTTTAGTGCAATGCCAAGTGTTCAACTACTGGAAGCACGCACAGTTGTGAAGTCTTTTTGCAGGGTCGTCTTGCCAGTAGACTTTCACTGCCGGCTTGACGAAACAGCTAAATCGCTAACAAAGGTTATTGCAGTTCGTGTGCCTGCTTCGAAGATCGGCCCCTGTCCAAGAACGAAACCTATCTCCGATGCAGGCACACGGCTACTCATACAAACTAGTCAGGAATGACTAGTTTTGCTGCGCGCCGTTTCCATCATCCTTACTTCCAGTGACGCCCAACGTGATGTCCCGGATATCGCCAAAGCGTGTGAGCTTGGGTCGACGATAAGCGAGACGAGACTCCGATGTAGCACTATTGCTTTGACTCTGGGTGGTGTTTTGCACCGGTGCACTTTCCTTTCTGCTTATGACTACGAATAGGCCTATATGAATAATCCCTCCATGGCTAGCCATTGCGACGATGGGTACTGCAGAGCGATGTATTGATGGCAGCAAAGCGGATATTCATCATGCTGTCGGTTGCTACCGTGATTGGGCGGGCAATGCGCTGATCGTGTGCGTCGCCTCGCCAAATTTCGATAGCCACGTTTCCAAGCAGAGGCAACGCCATAAATTTACGTCATGGCAAGGCGCGAGCTTCTTGCTGTTCAATCCTCTTCGTCAACCATTTGCTGTCAACGTAACCTCGAGCCACAATCTGAGCATCTTTAGTCAACAAATGCTTTTCTCGCGGCCATTCCCGCTGCCAAAAATTGACTTTAGACCAGTCAACGAAGGGCGTGTTTTTCTCCTTCTGCCGTACTTCCTGCGGTAGATAATGTGCCATTGCAGATCGTAGGAGGCGTTTCTTCTGTCGCAATGGCGGAATGCCTTGCTCGTATCCTGGCACTTGCAGACAGTATTCAACCACTCTTTGATCTCGGAAGGGGTCTATCTCCTCAATCTGCAATTGATTTGCGGCGTCCGTCATTTTTGGACGCTCCTGAACGTAGCCCCCTCCCTGCAGAACTCTCGCATGATCTTCCATCGAGAAAAATGTCGATAGGCTGGCACGCAGCATGGTATCGGAATCGGCAAACACATTCATGCTGGCGGCAAACTCGGGCAAAATGCCACGCATTGAGAAAAGTCGGTCCTTCGCGATTCGCAATGATCGCTGCAAAAAGAGCGATCGAAAGTAGGACCCGGCGGTGGAACGAACGAAGCGATGAAGACGGACGTTGTCCGACATCGCCATGTACGCGATCGTGTCGACAAAGAGCCCCCATTCTCCTGCGTGGATCATATCCTGCGCCCATCTCGTTTGACCCAGAAAAAGGGCATCAGCAAACGTACCGCCTAAGATGATTTGGCAATCGTCCTCACGAGCCTGCTCCATCAGAAACCAATGGAGCGAGGCAGTCCCGACGAACGAAGGAGACTGTGCGGAAATGAAAGGATTTTGACCATCCATCCACACAGGCTTATCATCGGCTAAAAGATACTTACTATTGAATCCATATTGGTTTGTCATCATGCTGATGAACGGACGTTCGTCACACTCAGCGCACTCATTGAATACATAAGAGTACGTATGCAGGCCCGTGTCAGCTAGACGATTCTTACTAAGCAGCGCTTCATGAGTGAGTGCCGCAACACTTGTTGAGTCTAGACCGCCGCTTATGGCAACGCCAATTCTTCCGGTGCATCGCAGTCGAGCCTCTACCGCAGAACGCAAGAGCGCGAGGAATTCCTCCGCATAGTCAATCGAGCTTATGTTCTGCGCTGTGCCATCTACATTTAGCTGCCAATAGCGCTGACATTCAATCGTGGCTTGGGTAATCCAAAGTGTGTGAGCCGGAAGGCAGAATTGTATGTTTTCGAAAAACGTATCTTCTTGATTCACATAGTCCCACACTAGAAAGTTCGCTATCTTGCGTTCGTTGATGCGTCCGCTAACGGCTGGGTGAGCAAGAAGTGACTCCACGTTAGACGCGAAGAGAAAGAGTTCGGCGTCGTAAAAGTAGCAAACTTGACGTACCCCTAATGGATCCCGAGCTACAAACAGTGACTGGAGATCCCGGTCCCAGACCGCAAATGCAAAATCGCCTCGCAGGAACCGCACACAGTCTTGCTCCCACTGGATATAGGCCGCTAGGACGAGTGTTGCATCGCTCTCTGACCAACCCGCAGCTTGACGGCTCTCCGTATCAAACCGAGCCAGTAGCTCACGGCGATTGTCCAATCGACCATCAAAGGTAATGCTCCAGCGCCCGCTGTCACTGATTAGCGGCTGCGATTCATTTTGTTCTTCCGGCGTGATGCGAAAATGCTGGTGTGCCAAGATCACGGAATCACCATGCCATACGTCTTCGCCGTCGACGGCTCGATGCTTGCTCGCGTGCAACATTGGCGCCATGGAGACGAAATCGACTGGTTCCCCCTTGCGTTGAAATATACCCAAAATTCCGCTCATGCGTACGTCAATTCTATAGCTGCCGCGTGCCGCTCAACGTGAGCGACGATACCATGCGACTGTCTCAGACTCAAGTTATTCATTGTCATGGACGTATCAAAGAGACCCTGCGCGGGTGAAAACGCAGGTAGGCTCTCATTTCTCATGTGTCTACTCTATATATCGTTACACAGGCCGACATCCTTCGCTTACAAAGAGGATTCGTCTTGCTCGTATCATAACCGCTGGCTCTAGCATGCTCAGAGGTCTACTGCTATTGACGCCTTCGTGAGCTAGTACGGTTCGGCGTGATTACCACGGCAGAAATCCGGCGAATCTACTTCTGGTAGGAACTGTATCAGGATTTCTGCCGGGATTCACTAATGAACTAGCGTAAGCGCTGGATCACCGTCCAAGATCCAGCCGAGGATGACGTCTTCGTGACTGCCGGGTGACGAACCTGCAATCGCTTGCTTTGCTTCCAGCAGCGCTTCGCCGATCGTTGTGCCTGGAACCCCAATGCGTGGGAAGACTTGATTGGCGAGTAGAATATCAGTTGAAACGCTTGTAAGCCCGGTTGCCCCCGACGCGGCAGCCGCACCGCGACTGTCTGCCCTGAGAAATGCTTCCGACATGGACGTCTGGTCCGGATTTGTGAAGAGCGCGCTCCAACAAGACCACTGCAGGACGATCGTTGGATTGCCGTCATTCTCCGGCGCGTCCACATTCGTTGTGCTATATAGGCCGGAGAAGGTCCAACGGTTGGGATTGGCGTGGCCAAAATAACTGACGAGATCAACGCCATTGTTGATCGTGTTATCGATCGTGGCGGCCCGCGCCTGACTCGTGCTTTGCGTCTTTAGAAAGGCGCGGGTGACTTTGTCGGTAGGCCAGGTAATGGCAGATGACTGATGCAGCATCTGGGCAAAGCCATTGCTGAGTTCACCATAATCGGCTTCTCCGGCTACATAATCGGCGGCGAAAAGCGTTTTGCCATCATGGAAGGTGCGATTTAGCGTCTTGTCAATGACGCTATTTAGCTCATCTACGCTATTCACGGTCAGGCGCCCGATTGCGGCATCCGGCACACGATCATTGTTTGCATCTGTGTAAAGCGGATCAGCCGGTGCATGTTCGTGGCTGGAGTAAGTTTGCGTATAGAGCGTCGGGATGAAACTCACGGGCTTACCCTTGCCGGGGCCTTGGTAGTAGTCCCAATTATCATCGCCTACAAGTAAGATGTGCAATGTACCCAGCGTATTCTCATCATGCCCTTGAATGGCTTCAGTGAGATAGTCCCAAATGGCTTGTGCATCAAAGACACCGTCGCTATATTGGGCGTAGATGTCCTCGACGTTGACCGTGAGCACGTTATAGGCGTTTTGGCGTGCGTCCGCCAGCCTTCCAGATCGCATCCACAAAATCAGGGTGCGTGATGATGATATAGTTGTAGGATGCGGTGGAGATATCGACTGGCTCACGGCCCATTTTGATGTCAGGCGTCATCTTCGCGCGTTCTTCCACTACGTAGTATTCTGCATCCTCTCCCCACCCAGGAACTGCGACGGTGTAGTTGCCGCTGCTGTCTGGCACGATCTGCACATCTTCAATGCGCCACGCTCGATTGCGATACTCGCTGTAGACGGTAACTTCACTATTCTCAATCCCTTTTACTTCATAGCGCTTTGCATTGCCGGAGAATGCCAGCATGCCCTGACGGGCGGCAAAGTACCGCGGATAGGTGACCGTAAACGAATCAAAGCCGACTGCATCATATTGTCCCGATTGGTCTGCAAGTAGTTTCCATGCAAAGCTGTTATTGCCATCATTGAGGGCGCTGCTTGATGTTGAAAACGATATCGTTTGCCGCGACTTCGCCAAAGAAAGGCGGCTGGACGTGAACCTGATTCCCGTTAAGCGAGACTGCTATGTGATGATTTGCAGAGTTCCCTCCATAGAATCTGCCTGTGAAGTGAGCGTCACCGCCAGCAGCGGCTACAGCGTCAATTTCGTCTATATTCTCATAGACGTGCTCTTTGGGCGTGCCCATCAAGGTGAAGGAATATTCCCAGATCCAGGGATCGGCCGTCTTGGCGCCAATAATGAACCTATTGTTCTCTTCAACTTCGGTTGTCTCCATGTAATACTCGGGCGTCTGTGCCTGCTCATCAATTTTACGCAAATTGCGAAACGTTCGAAACGCATTGGCGCGATCAACCTTCAAAAGATAAACGTTGGTGTCGGTGTAGAGCGTGTCTAGGGCTTCGCCGATGAATTCAAAATAGGAATTCTGACCCCAGTTGATCGTTGAGACCATGCGGATGCGCACCGGTGCGTTCTGATTGCTTAGCGCGAGATAGGCGGAGGGTACACCCACCAGGTTAATGCCTTTTGCCTGTAGATCGGCGTCCGTCACTCGATAGACGCCGTCCTTGTCCACAAGGAGTTCGGCAACGACGTTATCCAAATAGTCAATGACTTCTGCATCGGCCGCTGCAACTTGCCCGCTGCCGTTAATCAGTGGCAGAAAGATGTTGCGCTCTCCCAGGACGCCGTCCGATTGCTCGAGAAGCGGTTCATCGGGCGAGGGCGCCGGTCCGCGTACGGCGTCCAATACGTCGTTGATCGCCACGGCGCGCTTCGTTTCGCGCGTCTGCTCAAGCGCTTCACTCTCAGCACGCACGGCGGTCCAGTCCGTCTGCTGCGGTTGCGCAATGCTGCCAACAGTCGTTCCAACGGCGTACGGTCCTCGCATGAAGCTCTCATCGTTGAGCGTTACCGGCTCAATGTAGAACTCGTCTGCAGCGAAGTCTGCAGCATAGCGATAGCTCTGTGGCTCTAGTGAGTCGATGGCGCTTGACAGAATCAACCCCTGATTGACCGCTTCAAAGCCGTCACCTGCTGGAACAAGGATATTGAATCCGGCGATACTGATTTCATAGCCCGTGCTCCATTCAACTGTCACCGTCTCACTCGCACGCGCGGACGATACCTGGGCAATGGTGGCGTATCGTGACACATCCGCTGCAGTTGTTCCATCCGCCCTGCTTTCACCTGCTTGGGCAGTGGCAGTCGGCGCCGCTGGCAAGAGCAACGCGGTAATCAGCAGCAGACTCATGGCGGCCCATACCGCGCGCCGCATTATGTACAAAACATGCTTACTTATCATCTTGTTAATTTCCTTCCGCAACCTAACGATCGTCTAATACTTCTCGTTTGATGGTCTATTGTCACTCTGTACCATCTACCAGTTGAGCTACTGATTGACGGTAGGTAAGTAGAGTTGCTTGCCCCAGATGGCGGACGGCACATCGCCCAGCCGAACCGGTCCCTCCAAATAGGTTTCCCCTGACTGCATGACGACCTGTAGATAAAAGCTGTCACCCTCTGCGACTGCCTGATACTGATATGCGGTCGTGCTGGCCGAGTTGATGACGGATGATGGGATCAGGCTGGCATTGACGGGCACCAGTTCGCCGCCCCGCTCGGCCAAGATGTTAAAACCGGCGACACCCCGTTCCAACGTCGTGGCCCACTCAAACAGGACTTCCTGATTCCTGGTCGGCTGAGCGCTGAAGTAGGCGACAATCACGCGCTGTGTGGCAATCGGACCCAGACTGTCAACGACTGCGCCGCCAATAGCTGGACCGCGGACGCCTGGGCCGGCGAGGCTGAAGAAGGCGCTCGATCCCGGCAAGTCGGCGGCTAAACGCAGGCGCACCTGCTTGGCCGGACTCTGCGCGGCCGGAATGGTGAAATCGCGCCAGGTCATGGTGACGGTGCCCTGGAAACCTGCCGGAATGTTCGCCGTCGCAAAGCTGTCGTCTGAGGCGCCGTTTGATGTCGCGCCCGCCCCACTGAGCGCTGGCAGCGACCGCTCACCGGCATCGTCAAAGCTGAAGTTAACGTTCCAGTCGATCCAGCCCGCTAGTTGGGCCGGGTAGGGACTGCTGTTCGTTACCGCCACGTCCAGCTCATATTGACTGTCACCGGCGTAGGCAGGGTAGGCAGCAATAACCGCCTCGTCGTCAAGCTCGGTCATGTCGTCACTCAATGATCGACTGTCCGGCACGCCATTGGCCTCGGCATCGACGACACTGCCCAAGCTGAGCCCGGCCAGCAGGGCATGCCGTGGTCCGTTTTCATTTAGCGCCGTCGGGTAGGACGCCGCATCACCGAAATCCCAGCCGAGGTTGGGCGGAAAGACGTTGAGCAAGACGACGGCGGTCGCGCATGCCACAGGTTGCTGATCGTCACACACTTGATAGCTGAAGATATCGGTTCCCGCAAAACCCGCGTCAGGCGTGTAGCTATAGGCGCCATCCGGGTTCAGGGTGAGCTGACCATGGCTTGGCGCAGCCAGCGGCGGTGTGCCGGCGCGCTGGATATCGCCTTCCAGGTCGACATCGTTGATCAGCACATTCCCGCTGAGAACCTCCCCGCTGCGTCCCCATGCTGCATCGGCGAAGGCATAGGTGGTGTTGGCGCCGGCGGTGGCAACATCGATACGCACGTCGGCCTGGGTACAGAGCACCGGGGCCCCATTGTCACAGACCCGGTAGGCGAGTCGATCCTCGCCGCTAAAGCCTGCTACAGAGGTGTATGCGATCGTTCCTTCTTGCGTAACCGCCGCTCCTCCGTTGGCCGGCGGCGTGATCAGCGAGACCGAAGCCGGCTCAACCACACCGTCGAGATCGCCGTCATTTGCCAGGACTGGAATGATAACTGTAGATTCGGGACACGCGGCGCTGCGGTCGGGTTGCGCATAGGGCGCGGCGTTTGCCATATTCAGCCCGCGCACGTCAATTGTCACATTCGCCGTAGCGCAAAGCCCCCCCGGATCACAGACCTCATAGCTGAAGCGATCTTTGCCTGTGTACTCGAAGCCGGGAGTATAGGTAAACTGACCGCTGGGCGTCAAGATGACGAAACCCGCTGCCGGCGCCTCCACAGGCGCCACGGTCACGGCTAATGGCTCGTTATCCGGATCCCTATCGTTTGTGAGTACGTTGCCCGTGACGGCTGCGTTAATGAGCGTATGTGCAGCGTCATCGCGGGCGACAGGACGTAAGTTGGGCGCCGCGACTGTCATAAAGACCGTGGCTGTATCACACGCTTCCGGCGTACCCAGGTCGCAGACCTGATAGCGCCAATCGTCGCTGCCGACGAAATCCGGGCCGGCTACATACGTAAATGAACCGTCTGCCCGCAGGTCAACCGCGCCTTTCTGCGGCTCGACGAGGACCAGCGGCGCCTGCCAGCCGTCGCGCTCGGGATCCAGATCATTGGCCAGGACATTGCCACTTATCGTCTCACCAGCCCGCACATAAAGCGAATCGTCAAACGCATAAGCCTCGTTCGTCTCATCGGTGACAATGACCGCAATCGTAACCGTGGCCGAATCGCACGCCGCCGGAACGCCCGTATCGCACACCTCATAGATGAAGGTAACTGTACCGTCGAAGCCGCCAACGGGCGAATAGATGATTGAGCCGCTGTCCGGCAGGGCCTGTCCGCTTGACGGTGGCGTCAAAATCTTGAGCGATGCCAAATCAAGCGTACCATCGGGATCCAGATCATTGGCCAGTACGTCAATGGTGATCGCTTGCCCCGCTGGCGTCCCGGCGGCATCATTCTGCGCAATCGGCGCCTGGTTCGTTGCGGCTAAGATTGTGAGAAAGACAATCGCCTCATCACAGAGGCGATCCGCTGCCAGGTCGCAAACTCGATAGGTAAACTGGTCAGTTCCGCTATAGCCGGTAGCTGGGGTATAGGTAATCGTTCCACTGCTGTCGCCAGTGAGCGCCGCGCTGCCATGGGCAGGCCCGGCGATGATGGCAACCGAGCGCTTGTCAAGTTCGCCGTCTGGATCGCTGTCATTGGCCAGCACATCGATCACAATTGTTTGATTCGCGGAAATCGGCGGTGGCACGTCGTTTTGGGCGATTGGCTGCTGGTTGCTTCCAGGTGGCGTTACCGTAATCGAGACCTGGGCCGTGTCGCATTGGGGAATCGGTACATCCGTATTGCAGGCACGGTACGAGAATTGATCTGGGCCGGTGAAACCGCCATTGGGGGTATAGGTGATGGTCCCGTCGGCATTCTTAACCGTGCCGCCATTGTTGGCCGACCCGACAACAGCGACTGACGCCGGATCCATGCTCCCGTCAGGGTCGATGTCGTTCGCCAACACCGCAATGCGTACGGGTTGATTCCGCTCTGTGGTGGCCTGATCATCGTTGATGATGGGTCGAACGGCCGCGCCGTTGTCGACCGTGATTGTCACAATTGCCGGGTTCGACCGTCTGCCCGCGGCGTCCTTCATTATGTATTCGATGGGCCATGGATCACCCCGAAACAATGTCGTGCAGGAGGCGTCAGGCGTGCCTGCTTGGATGCAGGGCGTGAAGACAATGACGCCTGTGTCCGTATTAACGCGCCAAATGCCCTCGTCTGGAACAATCAGTTGTGTGAGTTGCTGGCTGAGATTGACCGGATCAAGAATGCGCACAGAGGCCAGGTTGATGTCGTTGTCCGTGTCGATGTCATTGGCCAGCACGTTGATGACGACCGGTTGCCCCGGCGGCTGATTCAATGCGTCGTCGGGCACGGCAATAGGCGTGCCTGAAGGCGCGCCTATTGCCGGCGGCAGCGGACTGCTGAAAAGAGTCAGCATTACCATCGCGATTGCGCTAAGCGTGAGACGTGTCACGTAACGACAGTTCAAATGGGACGGGTGCAGCATGGGTCGCAGGGTCATAAAGTCTTTCGTCAAGAAATGGTTGCAGCGGGGCGTGTGAAGTGAGACCAAAATGGAGCCACAACGCCTCAATCCTTTGCCCAGTCTTACAGACGACAAACTCGTAAGAAAAGCTGCGTCGTCTGTCATGCTCTCTGCTGATAATGACCCAAGATAGAGCCGCTGCGCGTGCTCATTCTGTTGGGTAATTGGCGCCTGCGCCCGTTGTCCGAGTACTATTTGCTCAAGATCGGCAGGAAGACCTTGGTTGTCGTGGTCAAGTCGATATAGACGCCATAAGACTGCCCGAGTTCGAACGGGCCGACTTCATCAGTATTGCCATTCAAGCTGACTTCCTGAATGTAGAAGACGCTTCCATCCGTCTCTACGGAATAGGTATACTCGGTCGTCTCGATCGAGTCGATTACCTTGGAGGGGATTAACTGCGCGTTAATCTGCTCCTTAGTGTCCTCTATTTCGCTCAACAAATTAAACCCTGCAATGGCCGTTTCTGTGGCTGTCTGCCAGGTGAAGTTCACGGTTGCTCCCAACCGCTCAGAGGAGAAGTATCCAATCGTTACTGGCACCGTACCGCCATTATCAAGGAGGCTGAGGTAGATTTGCCCTGGATTTGAGACAAGGCCCGCTTTATTACTCACCGTATACTCCATGGGAAATGCCTCACCTTCGAAGGGGCCGGTGCACGTATTCGGGAAAGGGACATTGAAGTCGACACAGCCCGTGAAAGTGATGAATCCCGTACTGGAATTCACTGCCCATCTGCCTTCTCCCTGTTCGTCCCATGTCGTGATTGCTGACATATCGTTCGGGCTGATTAAGCGCACGGATGCTGGGTCAAGCGCGGCTGGACCGGTTCCACCAATATCGTTAATCAGAACGTTTATGTCCGCTGGGGCCCCTACTGGGTAGTCCGATAGCGCATCATTGTTGGCAATCGGTGCGCTTTGCGCTTGAGCAGCAGTAAACATGCCGCTGACCGCCACTGCGAGGGCCATTAGCATGGCTGCCAACGTGAGCCGTCCGGGACGAAGAAGGCTGGCCAAATTCCGCGCTGCGGCTGCCACGAATGGGTCCGAGACGGTAGGGCGGTTCGATTTCCTCTGTACTGGTGACATAAATTTACCCTTCATACGCGTGAATGCATTCAGATGGAGCGAGCGAAGCGCCTTTGACCTGCTGCCAGGGCTTGTCTTGCAATCTCCGTATCTTTTCAAAATTATGCTGGCATTTTTTACATCATACCCGGCGGTCGTCACAAAAACGCATCAGTGCGAGGTTGCGAGGTAAAGTATATATCAGTGCTGAAATTAGATCTACCGTCCTTGACGCAGAAGCCAGCCATAATGTTCCTCCAAGAGATCAACCAATTTGGCCGCAAGCTTCACGCGTGGGACACACCCCGCCTGCGCATCTGGCTGTGCCATGATTCAGCGTAACGTCCATCCAAGGCAAGGAGCTCGTCATGCGCACCCGATTCGACAATCTGCCCGCCATCCATCACGTGAATGATATCAGCATAGCGGGCAGTTGTGAAACGATGGGTGATGATCAGCGCGGTACGCCCTATCGCCAATTCCTGGAAGCGGGCGAGCCAGTCAGATTCGGCCCAGGGATCCATGGCGCTGGTCGGCTCATCCAAGATCAGAATCGACGCTTCGCGCAGGTAAGCCCGGGCCAGGGCGACGCGCTGCCATTCGCCGACGCTCAAATCGCTGCCATCGACAAACCATTTGCCCAACATCGTTGCGTAACCCTGGGGCAGGCGTGCAATTGGTTCGTCTGCGGCAGCGGCGTGAGCTGCTACTTCGATTTCCTCCTGGCTTGCCCTACGGCCGAGATCGCCCAACGTGATGTTTTCAGCCGCGGTTGCGTTGTATTGCAGCGGTTGCTGGAAGAGGACGGTAATCTGACGGCGCAGATCGGCAGTCGCAAAATCGCGTAGGTCGACGCCATCCAGCGTGATCGTGCCTTTGTCCGGCTCGTAAAGACGGCAAATTAGCTTGGTTAGGGTGCTCTTCCCCGCGCCATTGGCGCCGACAATGGCTATCGTTTTTCCGGCTGGAATCGTAAGATTGAAGCGCTCCAAGGCGGCGCGCTCGCTGCCTGGATAGTGAAAGGTGATGTCGCTCAGTTCCAAGCCGAGTGACGGCGTCGCTGGCACCGGGCTGGGCGTTGGCGGATCCGTGACCGAGGGCTCCAATTCCAGGAACGCGAAGAGGTCGCTTAGAAAGAGGCTGTTGGTGTAGATCTCACCAACGTTATCGAGGAGCGTACGCACGAGCCGCTGCCCCTGGCTGAAGGCCGAGTAGAAGAGCGCTACGTCGCCCAGCGTGGCTTCGCCCCGCACGACCTGACCCATCATCCACAGCATGACCAACGCCGTGATGATCAGCGCACTGGCGCCGGCCAGAAATTCGCTCAGGCTCTGTCGTCGTGCAATGGCGATCCGCTCCTCGCGGAGCTGCGTGCGCAACGTTTGATAGCCGTGCCGAAAGTGGTCGCCCAAATCAAAGAGCCGCATCTCTGCGGCGGCTTCCCGCGCCGTAAGCAGCCAGAAGTAGTAGTCGGCATGGCGTTCCCGTTCGGTCATGCGCATCTGCCAACGATGCAGTTCCAAGCGCTGGCGCAGTACCACATAGAAGGCGGGCAAGCTGCTAAAGATCAAGGCAAAGGGGAGCCACCAGCCATAGGGGATCAGGACAAGGGCCATGGCGATGAGCGTCAGTCCGTTTTGGAGCAGGCTGCCCAAATTCTCCAGCAGCGCGGTGGGGCGACGGATCGCTTCGTAACGGGCACGGTGCAGCTGATCAAAGTAGGCCGGCGAATCGTAGAAGGCAATGTCGACGCGCATGGACTGGGTTTGCACCATCTCGGCGATGTAGTCGCGCACCTTTTCCGCTTGCACCGTACGGATGTAGGTGATCAGCCCGCGCAGGATTTCGGTCACAATCAGGATCAGGGCGAAGGCCAGGATAATCAGCGCAACGGGTTGCAGCGCTTCCCACACCAGGGAATCGGTGGCGGCCGCGTCGACAACGGCCACAAGCTGGTTCACCAGCGCGCGTGTCAGGTAAACGGTGGCAACAGGCAGTAGGCCTTGTACGACTAAGATTGCCGCCCAGGCTGCTGTCCATGTCGGCGTTGCCTGCCACACAAGGCCCAGCGCGCGCATGAGATAGGGCGTGTGGCGGATACCGCGCTGTAGTTTTTCACGAAAAAGCGAGGATGATTGATTCATTGCAGACTAGTGCCAAGCCACCCCGCGCGGAAGGGTCGGCAGATCCAAAGGCGTGAATTCCCGTTGGACTTCCGGCCGATCATTGATCACGACACCGTTGCGCTCCAGCCAGGCGTGGGCCTCGAAGATGCCGCCCTGACGCCGCACGCCGATGCAGAGATCGGCTTCAATTCGCCGCCAGCGCAGCAGCCATTGCAGCGTCAGCGAACGGCTGAGACAAGTGCCGAAAACCGGGCCCCGGCTAGCCGCCAGCGCAACAGCTCGGGCATAGCGTTCAATCGTACGCACTTGCTCAGGAGCCCGCTCGGACTGTAGGGTACGCGCCACGGGTGGACTGGTTCTATCCAGCCAACCTAGGAGGCGCTTGTAGCCGAATAGTTTAAGAGAAAGGGTGACAGCCGGAAGGATCGTAAGCGCCAGGCCGACCACGGGCCAGTTGACCGAACGTATCTTCTGTCTCCAACTTCGCTGCTGGCTAGAGCGCATGCCGCTAAGCCACGCTAATCAGGCCGGCATTGAGCAATTCTTGAATAAACTCGCTCATGTCGGTGCGCAGTTGCGCTGCATCGACATCATATTCGGCCAGCAAGCTGACGTAGGCTTCCTCAATGCTCCCATCACCGGTCACTGCCTGCCAGATATCGGTGCCGACGCTGTCCAAACCAAAGTACTCTTCGCTGTCTAAATTTAGTAGTACCGCCTCGCCGTCCAAGTTGCGAAAGAGAACGCTGTCCGGCACGGAAACTTTCTGGCTGAAGTCGATTTCCATTTACATACCTTTTCGGTGATTATGTGGGCTAGCCGGCGCCGTGCAACGGTCCACGTTACCCATCTCCGGCGTGTTCGGTAGCGTTGAATTATTGCCTTGAATGCATCTGCGCCAAGGGCACGGTCGGTGCGAAACCTATCTGATCTATCGACGTCGATCGCCCAATCCTTCTGTGTTGCTTCCGGAAATACCCAAATTAAGAGAAGTCCGCTGACTAACTCGTCCAGTACCGCGACGGGACTCTTGACGCCAAAGGGAGCACCTTCATCACGTTGATCCAAAACTTGGAGCTAACTTTGATCCTATTCTACAATCATTTGATCCACAGATCCAACGTTGACAGACGCCCAACTTCCTAGTACACTAAAATTAATTGCGGGTCGAAATTAATTTTGTAGCGGTGGCTGCAAGACGAATTCTTCGCATACGCATGCGATTCGCATGGACACGATCCATTCGGGGTGGGATCCGTCATGACTTTTTCGGCCTTGGCCGCCCAGAACACCTTTTCCGTACGCAGTCACAATCGCCGTCTCTTATTGCTCACCTTACTCGACCAGCAGCCAATTTCGCGCGTGCGGCTGGCGCGCCTGACCGGTTTGTCCACAACGACGGTCACGAATTTGACTGGCGATCTCCTGACTGAGGGCGTGATTGAAGAGGTCGGTGTCGACTTGGAGGCCGTCACCCAAGGGGCTGGACGGCCGCCGGTTGCCCTGGAATTGGCTCGTGACAGCCGCTTGGCCCTTGGCGTGCATATTGGGGTACGCACGGTGCGCATTGTTCTGTGCGACTTGTTGGCTGCGGTCGTGGATGGAATTACCTTTGCCATCGATGGCAATCGACCGGCGAACGAGATTGTGGACCAGATTATCACGACAGTCCGCCTGCTACAGGCACGCGCCGGTCTGACAAATCAGTCTCAGGAACTGGTGGGCCTTGGCGTGGGCGCTTCTGGCTTGGTCGATTGCGAGCGGGGCGTGAATCACTTCGCCCCTAATTTGGGGTGGCGTGATGTACCCCTGCGCGACATGTTGCAGAGCGGTTTGGGGTTGCGTGTAGTCGTCGACAACAACGTGCGCTACATGGCACTGGGCGAGAGTATGTACGGAGCCGGCCACGCGGTGCGGGCGCTGGCCTTTGTCTATGCCCGTGTTGGCGTCGCGGCCGGGCTCGTGGTCGATGGCAAGATCTATCGTGGCGCCGGCTACGGCGCGGGTGAGATCGGTCACTGGATCATGGCTCCGGCTGTCCAGGCCGACGAATAGTCCGGTGACGCTTGAGCATCTGCTTTCCGAGCGCACGCTGGTGCGTATTGCCCACGAACTCGCGCCCGCTGTCGTACCGGTTGGCGATGCGCGCGATGCCGACGCCGTTGCTGCAGTGCTGGCTGCCGCGCGGGCGGGCCATCCCGCCCTCCAAGCGATGCTTGCGGAACGCGCACGTTATTTGGGGATCGCCATGGCCAATCTGGTTGACGTTCTCAACCCGGAGTTGCTGCTGCTCGGCGGCTATTTGGCTGACGGCTTTGACCTGCTCGAGCCCGTCATGGCCGCGACCATGCGCGAACATGCGTTTGCCGGGCTGGCCGATCGGGTGACCCTGCTCCCAGCTACATTTGGGGAACAAGGGGGCGCAATTGGTGCAGCGGCCGGCGCATTGAATCACTTCTTTTTCGGTGCAATCGAGCCTGGCGCAGCGGCATGACGCGCCGGCCCCATAGAGTCGTTGTTGTCGTTTTCCGGTGCGATTTTTCGCAGTTTACAATTGAACTAAAAACGGAGCAACCCATGGCAAAAATCCGAGTGACCATTTGGAATGAATATCGTCATGAGCGCGAAAGTGAAACGGTGGCCAGCGTATACCCGGACGGCCTCCACGCAGTGATTGCCGCAGGGCTGCGCGAATGGCCCGAATTTGAGGTGCGCACGGCAACGCTTGATGAGCCGGAGCACGGCCTGACCGAAGCCGTATTGGCCAATACCGACGTGTTAACATGGTGGGGGCATAAGGCCCATGAAGAGGTGAGCGATGAGGTCGTGGATCGGGTAGCCGACCGCGTCCTGGCCGGTATGGGCCTTGTCGTGCTTCACTCCGGCCACCATTCCAAAATCTTTCGCAGGCTCATGGGCACCCGCTGCAGCCTGCGTTGGCGCGAGGCCGACGAAAAGGAACGCATCTGGGTGATTGAACCGGGCCATCCGATTGCCGCCGGACTGGGGCATTACATTGACATCCCCGAGGCCGAGATGTACGGCGAGCACTTTGATATTCCAGCGCCCGACACGCTCGTCTTTGTGAGTTGGTTCCAGGGCGGTGAAATATTTCGCAGCGGCTGCTGCTACAACCGCGGTCGCGGCAAGATCTTCTACTTCCGCCCGGGTCATGAGACCTATCCGATCTACTACATGCCTGAGGTGCGACGGGTGCTCGCCAACGCCGTGCACTGGACCGCACCCACGGATGGCCCGCCATACGAGTACTTGGAGCATGCCATCAACGTCAAGGAACCGCTCGAGCCGCTCCCCGACAAAAATCCGGGCAAAGAGCGGGTTGGCTGAGGGGGCGGCAGTTGTGTGTAAGGGAATGATTAATCGAGATCGAAGAATGAAGAATTGTGAATGTGTCGCCGCGCATTGGGCATTCACAATTCTCCGATCTCGATTAACCATCAGAAAGGATCGTCTTTTGCGAATTGGAATGTTTGGCGCAGGTCGCATGGCCCATATTCATGCCGAGCACTTGCGTACGATTGCGCCCGAGGCGCGGATAGTGGCGGCGTGCAGCCTGAGTGGCGAACGGGCCGCGGAGATGGCCGCAGCTTGGGGCGGCCGGGCCTATACCGATTACCGGCGCTTACTTGATGAGAATGAGTTGGACGCCGCCTACATCTGCACGCCTACCGGCCATCATGCTGAGATCGGCATGGCCTGCGTCGAGCGCGGCGTGCACCTCTTTGTGGAGAAACCGCTTGATCTGAACCTGACTGCGGGGCAGCGCCTCGTACAGGCAGCCGCGGCCAAGGGCATTATTGGGCTGACCGCCTTTCATTGGCGCTACAGCGAAGGCTACCGCCGTGCCCGCGAGCTGATCGGCGAGGAGCCAGTTGCATTGATCAACCTGCGCTGGTACTGGACGCGTCCGCCCATCCAGTGGATGTGGCATCGCACCGAGGCCGGCGGCCAAATTGTTGATCAGAACATTCATCTGCTGGACCTGAGCCGCGGCCTGGCGGGCAACGTTGATACGGTCTATGCGGCCTACAACATTCGCCAGGTAAACTTTGAGGAAGATTTTGACGACTGGGACGGCTATGCGGTGACGCTGCGTTATGCGCGTGGCGCGGTCGGCAACTGTGCCGGAACGTACGCCTTGTTTCCTGAAATTCAGCTGGGACCGGCTGCCGACTTCGCGCTTCGCGATCGTTTGGTGCGCGTGACAGACCGGGGCGTTGAGCTCTATACGTCGGACGGTGTGGAAAGCTGGCGCAATGAGGAGCCCTTCCATTTGGGCGTTAATCGCGCCTTTGTTGAGGCGGTACGGTCAGGCGATCCCTCGGGCATCGAGACGACCCTGGCCGATGGTTTCCGCTCGACGGCAGTCGCCCTGGCCGCCAATCGTTCGGCCCAAACGGGACAGCCCGTGGAGATGGAAACGTTTATTCAGGAAGAGATTGGCGCATAAATTCTATGTTTACGATTGCACTTTTTACCATTGCTCGTCCGACCTTCGACGTGCCGTTGGCCCAATCTGTGGCGGATGGCGCCGTTGCGCAGTTGGAGGCGGCCGGCCATCGCGTGGTGGGAGGACGCGGAGAACTCTTGATGGATGCCGCTGCCGCCCAGCGGTCCGTGGCCGCGTTGCAGATCGAGGCCATCGACAACGCGCCAGACTTGATCATCTTGCTCCAGGCGAGCTTCGCCGACAGCACCATGGCCGTGCAAATCGTCCGGGCGCTCGCTCTTTACGGCATGCCGCTACTGCTCTGGGCCGTGCCCGATCAGCGCAGCGGCGGACGCTTGCGCTTA
This sequence comes from uncultured Chloroflexia bacterium, assembly GCA_963749845.1. Taxonomy (GTDB): domain Bacteria; phylum Chloroflexota; class Anaerolineae; order Caldilineales; family Caldilineaceae; genus JAGRCP01. The sequence continues at coordinate 2,546,009 of CAVVOJ010000001.1, forward strand.
AACAGCTTGTGTGGCATAAATCTGGCAGGTCACGCGTTTACCCAGCAGGGGATTGCCTACAGCCATTTGCTGGCGCCGGTGGGTGATGCGCAAGTGCTTGCTACGGTCGAACCAGAGGCTCGTGCCGGCAAGGCACGACAGCTTCTCGCCGGCGCGCAGATTGGCGTCATTGGTGAACACCCCGCCGGTTTTGAAACGTGTGCCTACGATGCGGTCCATCTCCATCAACTTTTCGGTGTGGAGGTAAAGCCGATTGCGCTCCCCGCTGTGCTGGAACATGCTGCTGCCGTGACGGATGTCGCTCGCGCAGCGGTTGTCGCAAGGTTGACCCGGACGGCTCCCAATACAGCCGATTTGGATGCAACAGCAACTGCCGGTACCGCGGGCGTCTACTGTGCCCTACGTCAGCTAGCAGATGAAGATCGCCTCGCCGGCATGGCCGTTCGCTGTTGGCCCGAGTTTTTTACCGAGTTGGGCTGTGCAGCCTGTGGCGCCATGAGTTTGCTGAATGATGAACTCTGTCCCGCCAGCTGCGAAGCGGACGTCAATGGGACCGTGACGTCGATTCTGCTCCAGACTCTAAGCGGGTCGCAGGCGTTTATCACTGATCTGGTCTCCATCGAAGCGGAGAGCGACAGCGGCGTGCTCTGGCATTGCGGTTTGGCGCCGATCGCCATGGCCGATCCTGAGGCGCCGGTGCGGGGAACGGTTCACAGCAATCGCCAATTGCCCTTTCTTTTTGAATTTCCGCTCAAGCCCGGGCGGGTGACGTTGGCCCGTCTCCACCGCCGAGGTCTCAACGGTGGATTAGAGCGATTACCGCCTGGTTATCGGTGGCGGTGAAATGGTTCGGGCGCCCCAAAGCTTTGGCGGCACGAGCGGCGTTGTCCGCTTTGACAAGCCCGCGCTCGATGTGTTGGATCGCATCATGGCCTGGGGTCTTGAACATCATGTCAGCATTACCTATGGTGATGTCCGACCAGCGTTGCGGGCCTTTGCTAAGCTTGTCGGCCTGGATGTGCTGGAATTGACGTAGCGCCACTGCGCTGGAGAGGAGGGTGCTGCACAGGGCTAGCCACTTTCTCGAAACTTGTTTCGTTCTTCACACCCCGTCTGTACCTGGACGATGGTTGTTTTGATTGTTGCGTTCGTTTGTTTCTACCCACAGTTTCTACTTACAGTTTTCACTGACGGAGGAAATTTCAACATGCTTAAACAACGAAGTTGGCTATTGATCGCCATGCTGGTGGTCGCCTCCTTGCTCTTTGCGGCCTGTGCTGCGCCGGCTGCACCCGCGGCCGAAGCGCCTGCAGCCGATGAGGTGCAGAAGCCACCGAAGAGCCAGCCGAAGAGAGCGCTGAAGCCGCCACAGGCGACGGAGCCGAAGTCCGCATCGCCTGGTATAGCGACGGCGTTGAGGGCGAGGTGCTGCGTGACCTGCTCGACCGCTTTGAAGCTGAGAATCCCGGCATCACGGTCATCGTCGACGAACTGCCGTATGCCACCGGTATTTTGCAAACGCTGCCAATTCAGCTGGCGGCAGGCGAGGGCCCGGACATGGCCCGCGTGACGGATCTGGGCGGTCTTTCCCAGTATTATCTCGACTTGACGCCCTATCTGGAAGACGCAGCTTATTGGGAAGAGAACTTTGGCCCCTTCCTGACCTGGCTGCGCCAGCCGGGCGACGAAAGCACGATTCCCGGCTTCATGACGCAGTTGACCGTGACCGGTCCCTACATCAACAAGACGCTCTTTGACCAGGCCGGCATCGAAGTCCCGACAGGGGATGTGACCTGGGAAGAGTGGGCTGACGTGACCCGTCAGGTCGCAGAAGCCACCGGCACGCCCTATGCCATGGCCATGGATCGCTCCGGCCATCGCTTTGGCGGACCGGCCATCAGCGAGGGCGCCCAGCTCTTCGATGCAGATGGCTATCCGGCCATGGATGACGAGGGCTTCCGCACGATGGCCCAGTTGCTGATCGACTGGCATGAAGACGGCACCATGATTCCGGACGTCTGGATGGGCGCAGGTGGGAACTACGCCGCCGCTAACGAGCAGTTCATCAACGGCCAGGTCGTCATGTACATGAGCGGTTCGTGGCAGGTCGGCCAATTCAATGAGACGATCGGCGATGCCTTCGACTGGATCGCGGTCCCGAATCCGTGTGGCCCGGCAGCCTGTACGGGCATGCCCGGCGGCGCGGCCCTGGTCGCGATCGGTGACACCGAACATCCCGAAGAGGTCGCCCGCGTCATGGACTACCTGGCCCAGGAAGATGTCCTGGCCGAGTTTTATGGCCGTTCGCTCTTCATTCCTGGCCACCTTGGTCTGGCAGAGAGTGGCGTCGAGTTTGATACGGATCAAGAAGTAACTGCCGAAGCGCTCAGCGTCTTTGCTGCAGAAGTGCCAAAACTTGATGAGATTGCCTATCAGTACCAGGGATACCCCTTCAATCGAGCGATGTTCAATGCAATCTCTAATCGCCTCACCCAAGTCTTGGTCGGCGAATTGACGCTAGACGAGGCCATGGTGCGCATGCAGGAAGATGTGGACAACGCCATTGCCGAGGCCGGAAACTAAACTGACGACCGGATGAAACCATGAGTTTCGTAGGTCACGCTACCAGCGTGACGGCTCCGGCAAGCGAGACCATCCGGCTGATAGCCGGACCTACGAAACTCGTGCTCCCGTAGATCTGTCAGTTTAGCAGCCCATGAAGAGAATCCTGTTCAACAGCCTGTTCACGACCGTGGCTGTTAAACAGGGCACGGTGATACGGGGATGGCGGCATGTAAGTCAGCCCCCGTATCGCCGGTGACCCTTCTGCTGTTGTGGTTCGCAAGCGGCGTCCTTTCCTCCCCAGCTCGTCACGTTCATCCGCCTGATTCATCGAACCGTCATCCACGCATGGGAGAACGCACGATGGCGCAAGACTCCGTCCCACCCCCATCATCACGACGTCCCACTGTTGCGGAAATGCTCAGCCAGCTTTTCTACAACGTCTATGCTGTCATCATGAACGCCTTCGACCTGGTGCTCACACCGCTCCAGCGTTTGATTGGCAGCAAAAACATGCCCTACTTTTTTGTGCTGCCCAACCTGCTGATCTTCGGCATCTTTGTGCTGTTTCCCATGCTGCTCAACTTCTACTATGCGATGACGGGCGGCACCGCACTATTTCTGCAAGACCGTCCTTTTGTGGGCCTCGCCAATTTCAAGGTTCTCTTCGATTGCGACAGCATCTTTCAACCCAATACGTGCGTGGAGGATCGATTCTGGCGTGCGGTTTGGAATACAGGCTTCTTTGTCCTATTCCAGGTGGGCGGCATGATCTTTTTTGCCCTGGTCACCTCGCTGGTGCTGAATCGCAGCATCAAGGGACGCGGCTTCTTCCGCAGCGTCTACTTTTATCCCGTGCTGCTCTCGCCCGTGGTGGTGGCGTTGATTTGGAAGTGGATTCTCCAGCGTGACGGGCTGATCAACGCCATGCGCGTTGCTTTGGGGCAAGACAAGATTCTTTTTCTGCTCAATGCCGACTGGACGATGTTCTGGGTGATCTTTATCAGCATCTGGGCGCAGATGGGCTTCTACACCTTGATCCTTCTCGCCGGGCTGCAGGCGATTCCGGCCGACATCTACGAGGCGAGCTCCATGGATGGGGCCAACGCCTGGCAAGATTTTCGCAGCATTACCTTCCCCCTCCTGCTGCCCACATTGTTCGTGGTGCTTGTGCTCTCGTTGATCCGTGCGGTTCAGGTCTTTGATCAGGTTTACGTCCTGACCGGCGGCGGACCGGGCACGGCTACGCTCTTCATGGTTCAATACATCTACAACACGGGTTTCACCAATCAACCGCAGCGCTTTGGGATGGCCTCGGCCGCCTCCGTGCTGCTGGGGATTACGCTCTTCGTCTTTACCATGATTCAACTGCGATTGGGGCGTTCCACAGACGCTGTCTAATTCGCCGGGAAGAGGATCCGCGATGCTTTTTTCATCGGAAGCTGGTTCATTTTTGACCCGTACGCGGGAACGCGGCCGGTTTCATTTCACAGATTTCTTAACCTACGGCTACCTGACCTTTGGCACGATATTGATGTTTGCACCAGTCGTCTGGCTGGTGCTCTCTTCCTTCAAAACGCCTGCTGCACTAGTCCAGTTTCCGCCTACCTTGCTGCCCTACAGCCAGAAGACGGTGGAAGTCGCCGGCTATGATGAACCATTGCCGCTCTACACCGTCACGTTCGAAGACGGTTCCACGGCTGAACTGGCCCAGGTGCGTCGCATCGGTTTGGAGGCGCAGATGGTCGACCCGGACTATCCCGATGAGATTATCAAGGTCAACATTGACGACCGGGAACCTGTTGAACAGATTAGCCTGGCTTGGGAGAATTACATTGAACCGTTGGAACGCTTCAATTTTCTAACCTACTTGAAGAACAGCGTGATCGTCACCGTGACGGCCACGGCGATTACCCTGATTATCAACAGCATGGCCGCGTTTGCGTTGAGCAAGTATGAATTCCGCGGGCGCGATGCGATCCTGGTCATTATCATCAGCACCTTGATGATCCCTGTTTCGGTGGTGCTGGTGCCGGTTTTTCTGGTGATTACCCAGGTCGGCTGGGTGAATAATCTCTGGGGCGTGATTATCCCCGGCGCGGCAACGCCAACCGGGGTCTTCCTGTTGCGTCAGTACATGCTGACGCTGCCCGATGAACTGCTTGCCTCGGCGCGCATCGACGGTGCATCAGAGTGGCGCATCTACTGGCAGATCGTCTTGCCTCTTTCGGCGCCAGCCCTGGCCGTCCTGGCGATCTTTTCGATTATGTGGCGCTGGAACGATTTCCTCTGGCCGCTCATTGTGCTCTCGCATAGCGAACTCTTCACGCTGCAAGTTGGGCTGAACGCCTTCCAGGGCGAGCTCAACACCCAGTGGCATTACGTCTTGGCGATGACGGTGTTGACCCTGCTGCCGATCACGATTGTCTTCGCCTTCCTGCAGCGTTTTATCACCACCGGTATTGCCACCACCGGCATGAAATAAGCGAGGAGTAATCTTGTCACAAGTCTCCTATATCTGGTCCGAGGGCGACCTCTTTTCCGAGACGATTGCCGAAGTCCCTGCTGCCATCACACTCCACGTTGCTACCGGAGACTGGAGCCAGGAGGCGGCAGCCGCACGCCAGGCCCAGGCCATCATCGCGTCGTCGCTGCTGCGCTACGACGCTGATCTGTTCGATCAGCTACCGGCCCTGCGCCTGATTGCGCGCACCGGTATCGGCGTCGACAATATTGATCTGACTGCCGCGACCGCACGCGGCATCATCGTGGCCAACACGCCCGACGGTCCGACCGAGTCAACGGCTGAGCATACGGTCGCCATGCTGCTGGCCCTGGCCAAGCGCTTGAAACAGGGCGACGCCAATCTGGCCGACGGCAAGTGGGGACCCCGTCGCGATCCGCTCATCGGGACAGAAGTGATGGGCAAGACGCTCGGTCTGCTAGGCTTTGGCCGCATCGGCCGGCGCGTGGCCGAGATTTGTCGCCTCGCTTTTGGCATGACGGTCCTGGCCTACGATCCCTATGTTGACGCTGCCACAGCCGCGACGGAGGGGGTGACCCTCTGTGACCTCGACGACGTGATTGAGCAGGCAGATTTCCTTTCCCTGCACATGCCTGCCACGCCAGAGACCACACATATCATCAATTCGGCAAGCCTGGCGCGCATGAAGGATGGCGCCTATCTGCTCAACATGGCACGCGGTCCGCTCGTGGACGAAGTCGCGCTGTTGGCCGCTCTGAACGCCGGCAAGTTGGCAGGAGCGGGCCTGGATGTCTTCGACCCCGAGCCGCCGGCGCTTGATTCCGGCCTGCGCCGTCACCCCAACGCAATCGTAACGCCCCACTCGGCGTCGTTGACCCATGATGGCCGCCTGCGCATGGAGCGCATGGCCCTGGCGCGCGTGCTCGCATTTGCAGAAGGCAAGCGTCCCGAAAATGTGGTCAATCCGGCGGTCTTTCGGAATGCCAACGTGTTCGACGAGGGTGCGGTATGAGGATGCACATTCATCACGTCGCCATTCCGCGGCCGCCGGCATCCGCCAGAGCAGCCCGTGCCTTTTACGGCGATCTGCTGAGCCTGCCAGAACTCTCTGAGAGCGGCGACGAGGGCGCGGATCGTCGGCTCCGCTTTGGCGCTGGCGCGACGGAGATCCATCTGGTTGTCGAGGAGATCTTTGGTCAGGACCGTTCGGGGCGTCATTTTTGCCTGGCGGTCGATGATGTTGAGTCCTTGCGCTTACGTCTCGAAGAAGCCGGCGTGGCCGTCGTCGGCGAAGGCCCACGTCAAGAATCTCCCCATTATTTCATCCGCGATCCTTTCGGCAACTTGCTGGAGATCGTTGCCATCACGCCTGACCATTCCGCCTGAGGAAGCACATGACGACAACTTCTACTTTGACTCATTTGGAGTGTGGCTATTGCAGTGAGCACTATGCCGCCGATCAACTCATGAATCTTTGCCCACAGTGTGGCAAGCCGTTGCTGGCACGCTATGACTTGGCCAAGGCTGCCGAGACCCTAACACGCGATTCGCTGGTGGGACGCGAGCCAAGCCTGTGGCGCTACGTCGAGGTGCTGCCCGTGCAGGACGAATCGGCCATGCTGCGGCTTGGCGAAGGATGGACACCCCTTCATCACACCACGCGTCTGGGTGACTCGATCGGATGTCCGAACACCTATGTTAAGGACGAGGGCGTCAATGCCACGGGCTCGTTTAAGGCTCGGGGGCTTAGTATGGCCGTCAGTCGCGCGTTCGAGCTCGGCGCGCAGGAACTGGCAATCCCGAGCGCCGGCAATGCAGCCGGCGCGATGAGTGCCTATGCAGCTTTGGCCGGCTTGCCGGCCCACGTCTATATGCCGGCGGACGTGCCGGATCTCTTTCAGGTTGAGTGCCGTGAACTGGGTGCGACGGTTACGCTGGTCGATGGGCTGATCACGGATTGTGGCGTCAAGGTTCGCGAGGGTGTGGAGGCGTACGGCTGGTTTGACGTAAGCACGCTCAAGGAACCCTACCGCGTTGAAGGCAAGAAGACCATGGGGTACGAAGTCGCCGAGCAGATGGATTGGACCTTGCCCGACGTCATCATCTATCCCACCGGCGGCGGTACGGGACTTGTCGGCATGTGGAAAGCGTTTGATGAGCTTGAGCAGATGGGGATGATCGACAGCCGGCGACCGCGTATGGTCTCTGTGCAGAGTAGCGGCTGCGCACCCATGGTGCGTGCGTTTGAGCAAGATGACGAGTTTGCCACGCCATGGGAGGGCGCAGCTACGGTCGCCGACGGCCTACGCGTCCCCGCCGCGGTGGGTGATTTTCTCATTCTGCGCGCGTTGCGCGCCAGCAACGGCACCGCCATTACCGTCACCGATCAGGAAATGCTCGACTACGCTCGGGAGATGGGCCGGCAGACCGGCATTTTTCCGGCGCCGGAAGGCGCTGCCTGCCTCGCTGCTCAAGTCAAGCTATTGGCCAGCGGTTGGATCCAGCCGGACGAAACAGTCGTCCTCTTCAACACCGGGTCCGGCCTGAAGTACGCCCACCTATGGGCGTAACTTGTCGGCGACCTGTACGTCCTTACGTCCAACAATGCCAACATGACCGAATCCCGCTATGGCCTCCATATCTTGCTTCCCGAGGTATTGGATCGTCGATTCGCGCATTGGGCAAGCGAGACGCCTGGCGCAAGCTGGCCGGATTGGGGCGGTCATATTACGCTGTTGGCTTCCTTCACCAGTCGCGTGCCCGAGCATGAACTTCTCGCTACGATTGGGGCCGTGACTGATCACCATCGCGTCATCGACGTTCATCTGACTCAGCTAGCTGTCGTGCAGGACCTAACCCGGGAAGGCTATCGCGCAGTCTTTTTGACGACGCCGGCCCAGACGCGATCTGGGCTGTTGCGTCTCAAGGCCTTGCAGGAGGAGTTGAATGAAGCGACACAGGCGCAACGTGCCGATCTCTTCCCAGACATGGCGCGGCGGGAGTACCTGCCCCACTTAACGCTGGCTCTGGGTCTCTCTGAGCATGAAGCGCATCAAATGGTCAGTGCAGCCAGGTCGGATGGGCTCGCTGCGGAGTTCTACGTGGATCGTGTCTGGCTCTTATGTCTCGACGACGGCTTGCCTGCCCGCCGCATCCCGTTTCAACTCAGCTCGCCGCTACCTTTGGCGTAATCAGAGCGTCTGATAAATGAAAGTTGGCTGTTTCGTGGTACGATTTTGGCTGACGAAATTGTGTCGCTAGGCACTCTTGACCATTATGGTGATCTTCACTGACTTTTTAACGTTTGAGGAGAGAAGTATGCAAGTTCGATATGCGCTGCTTTACGCCGGCCTCCTGCTGGCGGCGCTGGCCGCGTTGGTAGGTGGCACCGGGCAGGCCGCAGCCAATGGTACGCTGATTGAGGCGCAGACCGCCCTCCGCATCAACGAGTTCATGACCGACAATGAATCGACGTGGATTGACCCCGATGATCCGGGCTTGGATGAGTACCCGGACTGGATCGAGCTCTACAACACAAGCAACCAGGCCGTTCCCTTGACCGGCCTCTACTTCACGGACGACCCGACGCTGCCGGCAAAGTTTGCGATCACTGCCAGCCTTTCTATCCCTGCCAACGGCTACGTAATCTTTTATGCCGATGATGAGGAAGAAGATGAAGGTCCCTATCATTTGGGCTTCCGACTCACTAAGAATAACGGCTACATTGGCCTCTTTACCGGACAGGCGGACAACCCTACGCTTGTCGATGAGATTTCCTACGGGGACGAGAAGGAAGATATATCGACCGGGCGGCTGCCGGATGGCAGCGGTTCGTTTCAGAAACTGTTCCGCCCATCACCCGGCCGATCAAACCTGGTTACTTCCCCCACCATCTCCGCGGTAACCCGAACGCCAGATCTGCCCACGGCGTCTGCTCCCGTGCAGGTTAGCGCAATCATTACCGACGACGGCAGCGTTTCCGTGGCAACCATCGTCTATACCGTCAACGGTGGCGCGAGCCGTGAGGTGGCCATGACCGAGGTCGAGGACGATCGCTTTACCGGCCAAATTCCGGCCCAACCCAATGGGTCCGTTGTGGAGTTTACGCTCCGTGCCGTGGACAATTCGGGCAAGGTCACCCCTGATCTCTCTTTTGAACTGCCCTATGTCGAGCGCTACGTGGTGGGCTACAACGTGCCCAACATCCGCATCAACGAACTGATGCCGGAAAACTACCTCGGCCTGGAAGATCCTGACGATCCAGGCGATTATCCGGATTGGATCGAACTCTACAATGCCAGTGACCGGGTGGTGAGCCTGGACGGACTCTACTTTGCCGATCGCCTGGCCGACGGTCAGCCTGACATCGACTCCATGGAGGCCATTAGCGACGGTCTGACCATTCCGCCGCGCGGCTACGTGCTTTTCTACGCAGATCGCGATCCCGAGCAAGGGCCCTTCCACCTGGATTTTCGGCTCAATCGCAATGGAGAAGCTGTGGCGCTCTACGGCGCGCTGGGTACGGTCGAGATTGACAGCATTGAGTTCCCCAATGTGCCAATCGGCGTGGCTTATGGCCGCAACCCGGACGCGTCAAACGAATGGACGTTTCTCTACTGCAACACGCCTGGTGCCGCGAATCGACTCTGCGATCAACAGGTATTCATGCCGTCAATCAGCCGGTGATTCGGCGCGCCTTTCATGCCGTAGGGGTCCGATCTTACTGCTCGTCCCAGACCAGCTCCAGGCGGCCGCGGACTTCGCCGTCGAGAGATGTATAAAGGAGGGTGCGGCCGTTCAACACGATCAGGTCGGCATGGCCCAGGCCGACGTTTGCTGGCAGGTCGACCAAAAGCGGATTACCGGAGAAGGTCTCCCATGGCCCGTCGATCTGACCTGTGAGGGAGCGAGCCATGCCCAGTCCGAATTGGGTGTCGCCGGCGTCATCGGCTTGGGGGCCACGCACGCCTTCGTAGAGCATGTAGTGTCGATCATCGACCTGGATGACGTCGGCCGAGCTGATTGTGCGAAAGTCAAAGTAGGGGTTGCCTGCGGTTCCGCCCACGTCGGGCGGGCCGTAGGTTGCTGCCCCGGCAAAAAGTGGATTTGCCGCGCATTTGCGCCAGGTTGATGCCGGCGCGTCGGGTGCCCCCCGATAGCAGCCCATGTGCCCCGGATTTCTCCCCAGCCCCACAAAAAGATAGAGCTCCGGCTGTCCCTGTTCATTGTGAGCCAACGTCAGGCCCGGCGGGCTACCAACCAGGCAATCGTACTCACTGGAGGTGTGGGGGTGCGCGCCAATACGTTCAAACTCGGCGCAGTCCATGAGCCAGTCGGCCCAGATGCCGGAAAGCGGCGTCTCCTCGGCCGGCGTCCATGTCAGGCCATCATCGGAGCGGCGTACGATGACGTTCGCGCGATATTCATAGACCATGGTCCAGCGTTGATCGTCCGCTGTGCCAAGACGTGCTATCTGGGGATACTGCTGTTGATCGACATGGTCGTAGCGTGACGTGCAAGGGCATTGCCGGCACTCAAATTGGCAGAGGGGTGCGCCGTTTTGTACCGTCAGGGGCGCAAAGGATTCACCGCCATCTTGGCTCTCCATGACGACAACGCAGCCGGGAAAGTCCACTGGATCGCCGCATTGATCCAGCACCCCGGCTGACGCATACGAAGCGTGGATATAGCTGCGCAGCGTTTGCGCTGACCCCTGCTCGGCGGCGTCTTCCGACTCATGGCCAACCGCTTGGAGCAGCAGTGTGTCTGATTCACCCATGGGAAGGCCGGTGTCCCGCACGTCGACAACGAAGCGCGCGCGTCCGTCCCACAGATCAGCCAGCGTCGGATGCTCTGTGTCAGCGGTCGCAATGGCTTTGTCTGGCTGAAGTGGCGGTTGTGTTACAGGCTCGGCAGTGCAGCCCGCTAGCAGCATGATGAGAATGAAGGCAGTGATGAGGGCCGGTGGTGGCTTAAAACGGACACGAAACCAGCTCTGGGTGTTGGTCGCCGGCGTCAAGAAGCGCTCCCGGGGTCGCAGCAAAGAATTGGACAATCGTCGTCAATCGTTGGCGTAGCGACTATACCCCGCATCGTGCTGGGCTGCAAGCGTGTTGTGGACGAGTTGTCGTCTTGCTGAGGCGCGGCTTGTGTTGGGCCCCAAAACGGGAGCGCCCGTCACTTCATATGAAGTGACGGGCACGTACAAAGGAGGAACCAAAGGAGGTACTGGTTCTGGACCCGCAAAGTAAGCTCCCCTCAAACTTTGCGATTCCGCGCACTGTCCGAATCAACGACTCGGGCAGTGCGCGGAGCCTGCTCAGATCACCGTTCTCGCTCCTCAGGTTTGCCTTCGCGACTTCTCGCTGCGGCATGTGTTAGATAGTGTGGCACGTGCTATAGGCAGGTACCGCTCGGTCTTGTCGCTCGCTGCCTCTACTCAAACATAAGGCTAGTGGGGTCATGTTGTGTGGTTGTTGCATCACTGTGCTCCGTATGTTTGACAGGTGGTGCAGGGCTGACTACAATGGCGAAGCGCCTTCGCCGGAGGGATCGTCAAAATTCCAACCAGAAATTCTTGTGAGCTTGTCGTATGCAGGCTGCGTCAAGCTGGTCTATTCTGCAACGCCAGACGCTGCGGTTCATTATGAGCGAGCGCGGTGAGGTCTGCTGAACCGAAATTAACGAAGCATTGCTACCTACGAAGGAGAGTTATTTCATGTCAGGGTCTACATTAGAGCGCGTCCAAACAATCATTGTCGAACAACTGGGTGTTGAGCCCGGCGATGTGACGATGGCCGCTAGCTTCCGTGACGATCTGGAAGCGGATAGTCTTGATCTGGTTGAACTTATCATGGCTTTTGAGGAAGAATTCGGCGGGGAAATCAGCGACGAAGAGGCGCAACGCCTTACCACTGTCGGTGATGTCGTCAATTATCTGGATGCCGCCTAGTCTAGACGGTCTCTGCATCGCTTGAGCGCGGGCGCTTAGCGCCCGCACCTGCGCGGTGAAACGAGTAAGAGACAATCTGTAAGTCTGTGAGGCAAGCCTTGTCGATATGGGGCTTGCCTCTTCTTTTGATCCGGATGCGACAGGTATGTGCGTTGCCACTCATCAGACCATCACCTTGCTCATCAATGCTGGGGGGAAGAGCCGCCGCATGGGGCGAAACAAAGCCTTGCTTCCGTTGCCGCCTAACGGCGCCCCGCTCATAGAGCATATGTTTGCCCGGCTGGAGCCCGCGGGCTTTGGCCGCACCGTCATCGTGACCAATGACCCCGACCTGCCGGCCGCGGTGCAGCTGCCACGGTCTGTCACCTATGTGGCTGACGTCTATCCCGACAAAGGGGCGCTGGGCGGTATCGCCACTGGTTTGCGCGACGCTTCGGGGTGGGTGCTGGCCCTCGCGTGCGACATGCCGTTGGTCAATGTGCGGGTCGTGACTTGGTTGTGTGATCTGGCTGTGCAGGAGGAGAACCGGTGGGACGTCATCGTGCCGCTGGTTGATGGCCATTTGCAGACATTGCATGCACTGTACCATTCGCGAGTACTTCCGGTCATCGAGGCAGCGCTGGCCGCCGATCGCCTACGCATTGCAGATTTCTTCCCGGCCGTGCGCACGCTGGTTGTGGAAGAGGCTGATCTGCGCAAAGTGGACCCAGCGTTGACTTCCTTCATCAGCGCCAACACGCCTGAAGAATGGGCGGAAATCTTGGCGCAACTCGGACGCTCAAATTGAACGTGTAGCAAAAAGCCGCCTGACTCGCTCACACAAGTCAGGCGGCTTGCCATCATTATAAAACCACCGCCCGTTGCTCAATAGATAGTGGAGTCGCGGTATACTCTTTGTGCTAGGCGATGGCGCGATAGACGCCGACCACCTTGCCCTGCACGCGCACCTTCTCCGCTTGCCGGAGGATGGGCTGATAGCCGTCGTTTGCGGGCTGGAGCCGCACCTGATCACCTTCCAGGTGCCAATACTTTAGCGTCGTTTCTTCATCGCCCTCAATCCACGCCGCCACCATCTCGCCATTCTCGGCACGTTCCTGGTGACGCAAGATAACAATGTCGCCATCCATCACGCTGGCGTCGATCATGGAATCGCCTTGAACGCGCAGGGCGTAGAGACGATCTGCGTTGCGCGTCGCGCTGGGTCCCAGCATGCCTTCCGTGACTTCCAGCCAATCGTCGGTGCTCTGCGTGTCGCTGGGGACGACTTCGATGGGCACACCGGCTGCAATCGGTCCCAGCACAGGGATACGGATGGCGGGATGAGACTCAGCGACAACCACACTGTCTCCGGCATGAACGGACGGCAATTGCGCTTCTTTGACCAACCCCTCGCTGAGCAAATGATCCCAGTTCAGGCTGAGGCCACGGCTCTTCTCCTTGCGCCGATTGAGCAGACTCAACTCTTCCAGCCGCGCCAGATTGTAGTTGACGACTGACGTACTGGAGATGCCAACTTTTTCACCGATCTCGCGGATCGTTGGCGGGTATTCTTCCGCCTTCACAAACTCGACGATGAAGTCGAGAATGTTGCGCTGTCGCTCGGAGAGTCGCTCTGCTACGCTTGCCATGGCCAAACCCTTTCAGATGACGGAAGCTGGTGATGAAGCCCATGCGTGCCGTGACCTTCTGCATCCGGTCAACTATCGCAATCGTTATCGCCAGTTATCCCAATAAGAACGTTTGTTTCCCAAATTATCCCAAGTATACGCGAACATCTGTGCGATGTCAATACCCAGACGCACGTTTGTTCTGAATTGGTGTAGAAACTTCAGGGAAAGGGGGAACGATTAGCTGAATGTGCGGCAAAATTGCGCAGCCGGGGCGTCAGATGGGCTACACAAAGTGGAAACGGTCTTGCCATTCCCACGGGCTTTTCGTGCCGGTTTACTCCTGATCCAGACCCGCCTGTTCAACGAAAGTAGAGAAGCGTCGCCAGTAGGCGGCCCGTTCTGCTGGACCGGTCGCAGGATCAGGATGGCGCTGGTCGGCCTTGCGCTGTCCGGCGAGCATGGCCTCTTCCATGTCAATGCCGCACTGGTAGGCAAGCTTGAAAAGCATGACCTGAAGATCGCTGAGTTCCAAAGCCAGGAGTGTGCGTACGGCTTCGAGATCAGCGGGCTCCGGGGCGCGATAGCCTTCGATCATCTGGACCAGCTTGCTCACTTCGCCCAGCTCCTCTGCAGCGTGGAGCAAGGTATGACTGGGTAGGGTGCGGTCCCAGTCTCTGCTTTCATCCCACGTTCGTAGCCACGCCTGATATTCGCTAATCTGCATAAGAACGCACTCCATGACCATCTTTATGAATGGTACTGTATGAATGGTACTGTCGTTGATTACGTGTGGAGTCTGCGCAAGAAATCGGTCGAACGCAAGCGGTATTCCAGGATGGTCAGGAGATAGCGATAGAGGACGTTTTCCACTCGCAGCAGAATTGGTGCACGGACGGCCAGCGACGAAACCGCCGGCCAGGGCTGACTCTGCAGGTAGCGTAATACTTTTAGTACGTCGGGTTCGATGACTTCCAGATCGCGGTCTGTTGCCCCACATGTCGGGCAGTAAATGCCGCCATCGCTGAGGCTGAGAAAATTGTTGACCGGTTCCAGCTCCTTGCCACAGCCGATGCACTGGAACAACTGGGGCTGAAACCCCGTTAGGCTGAGCAGATGAAGTTCGAACCAGCGCAGCAAGAGTCTGGGCTCAAAGAGTGTCGCTTCCTGCGCCTGTCGATTGTCCAACTCGCGCAAGGCGAGCAGCAGCAGCTCCCACAGCGGCTGATTTTCATCGTCGGCTTCGCTGAAGCGATCGATGAGTTCCGCGATGTAGGCAGCATAGCCGATGCTGTCCAGATCCTCCCGCAGGTGCCGGAAACTCTCGACGGTTGCGGCTTCAGTGATGATGGGCCAGGTACGGGCGTCAGCCACCTGCAGCGCAGTGTGGGCAAAGAGCTCTAGGTGACCGGCCTTGCGGCTGGTCGTCTTGCGGATGCCCTTGGCGATGAACTCCTGCTTGCCGAGCTGGGGCGTATAGACCGTGAGGATGCGGTCGGCATCGCCATGGTCGCGGCGGCGCAAGATGACGGCTCGAGTACTGGAGGAGCGAATACGGTTTGCCATGGCTTGGTTTCGTCGGCTTGCTTGTTGCGATAAGCAGCCGATGCATAGGCAGAAAAAAGGCCCCGCCGTGGCGGAGCCTCTTTCTGCGTTTGGTACCCCCAAGGGGATTCGAACCCCTGTTGCAGGCTTGAAAGGCCTGAGTCCTAGTCCTCTAGACGATGGGGGCACAAGCAAGTGCGATCTCTTCGCTAGGACTGACGCAGAGTATAGCAGCGATGACCATGCCGGTCAAATTTATCTCATTCGAGATTGACGAAAACGAGGAGCGGACGGTTGTGCTCCGCCGCCGGTTTTCTCCGAGTTTGGCCGCTGTGGTAGACTCGGACGCGGGGCGAACAAAACGATTTGGCTGATGGCAGCCATGCGCCAACTTGAGGATGACGAATTTTGGATCAAATTACCGTCGCGTGTGTACAACAGCGGCTGCGCCTTCCCCAGACAATTGATGATTACCGCAACGATCTCCGACGCTTCGTCCGTGCGGCGCAGAACAAGCAAGCGCGTCTGTTAATCTTTCCTGAATTGGCCGGCATGCTCCTTGGCGTGCCGGAGTTGGCCGATTTTCGCTCGGACCTCCTGCGTCGGGCAGATCACGGGCGCAGACGCAACGCATCGGCCTGGCAACGAATCAGTGGCTCGGCAGCGCAACGCCTTGCCGGGGTGATGAACGCAGACCTGCGCTTATCGCTCAGCGGGCTGCTGGCATTGCGCGGTGAAGAACTCTGGGCGAACTACATTGATCTGTATGGCGGTCTGGCCCGCGAAGTCGGTTTCACATTGTTGCCCCGAGCGCGTACTTGCCTGACCCTTTCGATGGCGTCATCCGCAACCTGGCAGGAGTCTTTGGTCCCGGCGGCGAACTGTTGGGCACGCAGGCGAAGATCATGCTCCATGATGAGGACAAAGACCTGGCGCAGCCGGGCCTTACCTGGGACGTCATCCCTACTGAGGTTGGCAATATCGGGCTGATGTTGGGCAATGACATGCTCTATCCGGAAGTGGGGCGGTTGCTGGCCTACCAGGGCGCCGAGATGTTGATCGGCCAGGCAGCCAGTGCCGATGTCGCGCTCTACAACAAGTTGCGTGCCGCCATGCTCGCACGCATGCAGGACAATCAGCTCTTCAGTGCAATTTCGTTTCTGGTAGGGCACAATGATTTAGGCCGTGCCCGGCGTGAGGCTTTTGTCGGCAAGTCCGCCATCCTTGCGCCCCAGGACTTGACCCCGCGTTTTAGCGGCGTCCTGGTGGAGATGGGCAATCAGCGCAGCGAGGGCGTGCTCACGGCCGAATGGGATTTTGTGGCCCTGCGCTCGCTGTGGGAGACGTCGGATACGCCCGTGCGCAGTGAGTTACCGCTGGGCCAGGTCAGCGAGGTGTTGGCCCAACTCTATGCGCGCCTGCAAAGCCTGCCGCCGGATGAGCCAGCGGGTGTTCTGCCGGGTGCTGCCGTCGCCAGTGCGAAGGAAGCGACTGGACAGTCAACCCTGGCAAAGGAGTCGATCATGACGCTTGACGACCTGCCCATTTTTGCTTCGATTACGCGACGATGGCCGCTGACGGAGGATCCGCGCGATGCCTTTGCCGAGATTGAAGTGCGCATCCCCCCGCATGCCCGGCTGGATGGCACCCAGGCTCCCAATCCGGCGATCCGTACCGAAGATGAAACCGATGAAATGGATGCACTCCCCCAGCCGTCCGACGATCACTAGTGTTCCGCCAATCTTGAATTGGCGACTCGTTTTCCTATGGCGGAACCTAAATGCATCGGCACGAACAAGTTCGCAGACTCGTCAAATAGAGATTGCCGATGCACTAGATCGTACCGCATCTTCTCTCGGTAGCTCCTAGACGATTGACGCCAATCGACCGTACTGTGCTCATTCAGATCAGTTGTCGTCAGATTGATCCAGCTGTATCCGCGTCAGTCCGCGGTCCATTATATCCAGACAACGAAGCGCTGTTTCGCTTGCCCGCAGATTTGACAGCAGACCCACCCGTCGGTATGATTTTGCACATTCTAGCCGTAGACATGCTTTGGAAATAGAGAAAAATGTCATTTAGCGCTGCCGTATTCAATAAGAAGAGCAAGAAGTCGAAACCGGACTGATCGTCTGGACACGCTTGCTTGCCCTTGACTTGGGTACACTGCAACCGGCCATCCAGACGGATGGGCCGGTTTTCTTTTGCCTGCGTTTCCAAGGCCGCCAGCCGTCCCCGCCACAGATGGCCTCCTGCAATGTTGCAGACCGCAACTAACGAAGTCCTGTTTCCGTCAGGAGGAATCCTCTAACTATGAGCCTTGACCAGTTTGCGATTATCGAATCAACCCTGCGCGAGGGGGAACAATTTGCCAACGCCTTCTTCACGTCGGATGAGAAGGTGGAAATCGCCCGTCTGCTCGACGCGTTTGGCGTCGAGTACCTGGAACTCACCTCGCCGGCTGCCAGTCCCCAGAGCCGCGACGACTGTGCGCGCATCGCCCGGCTCGGCCTTAACGCCAAGCTGTTGACCCATGTCCGTTGTCATATGGACGATGCCAAGCTGGCCATCGATACTGGCGTCGACGGGATTGACGTCGTTTTTGGCACCAGCAGCTACTTGCGCGAATTCTCCCACGGCAAGGATATTCCCTATATTATCGAACACGCCACTGAGGTGGTTGAATTCGTCAAGAGTCAGGGGCTCGAGGTGCGCTTCAGCAGTGAGGACAGCTTCCGTAGTGATCTAGTTGATCTGCTGACCATCTATCGGGGCGTGGACCAAATCGGCGTCAACCGCGTGGGAATCGCTGATACGGTGGGCGTGGCGCATCCCATGCAGGTCTATGAATTGGTGCGCACGCTACGCAGCGTGGTCGACTGCGACATCGAGTTTCATGGCCACAATGACACCGGCTGTGCCATTGCCAATGCCTACGCTGCACTCCAGGGTGGGGCCACCCATGTCGACACGTCGGTACTGGGGATTGGTGAACGCAACGGTATCACGTCGCTGGGCGGCTTGGTGGCGCGCATGTATGTCCATGATCCCGAGCAGATTCGGACAAAGTACAACTTGCCCCTGCTTCGCGAGGTAGAAAATTACGTAGCCGACCTGGTTGACGTGGATGTGCCATTTAACAACTACATCACCGGTTTTGCCGCCTTCACCCACAAGGCGGGCATCCATGCCAAGGCAATCCTGAATAACCCAAGCACCTACGAAATCCTCAATCCCGAGGACTTCGGCTTGACGCGCTACATTCATGTCGCCCATCGCCTCACCGGCTGGAACGCGATCAAAGAGCGGGCCGAGCAGCTGCAGCTCAATCTGAGCAACGATGAGATCAAGAACATCACTGCACAGATCAAAGCGCTGGCCGATCAGAAGAAGTTGAGCCTGGACGACGTTGACGTTCTGTTGCGCAGCTACCACAGCGAAAACAGTGCAGTCGAGGCGCTCGATTTGCCGGTAGGCGACTGAGGAGCAGCGCAAAATGGCGACTTCGCTGAATTCTCCGGAACCGGGACACTGGCGCACGCTATCAACGACGGAAGCGTTCAGCAACCGCTGGACGGGCGTGTTAATCGATGAGGTCGAACTGCCCGACGGCCAGCGCTATGACTATACGCGGCTGCGTCCGGCCGGTGTGGGCGTCGGCATCATCGGCTTTGACAGCACCGGCTGCATCCTGCTGGAACGGGAATATCGTCATGGTGTGGGGGAGGTCATCTGGCAATTGCCGGGCGGTCTTGTCGACGAAGGTGAAACGCTCCAGACTGCCGGCCTGCGCGAGCTCCGCGAGGAGACCGGCTACGCACCGGCCACGGTCAACGAGCAGATGGTACGCTATCTCGGCAGCGTCTGGGACAATCCGGCCGTGGGCGCGGGGCACAGTCACATCTTTGCTGCCTGGGAGCTGGAGCAGGTTGCCGACGTCAAGCGTGACGATGCCGAGTGGGTCACGCTTCACTGGCGGCGTCCCTATTGGGTGAAGGATGCCATCCGCACCGGTGAAATCCGCGATCGCGTGTTGATCGCAGCCGTGGCCTATCTCATGCTGGAGGGGCGGTTGTGAGCGTGGAAATTGTCCTGGAACGACCTGATCAGCCTGAGGTTGAAGTGCTGATCCAGGCTTTGGATGCCTACCAGCAAGCGCTCTATCCAGCCGAGAGCAATCATTTGTTGGACATCGCGCAGTTGACGAGTGCCAACACGCTCTTCTGCGTAGCGCGCGTCGATGGCAGGCCCGCCGGCTGCGGCGCAGCCGTTATCCGTGGCGACATGGGCGAAATCAAACGCATGTATGTCGATCCCATTCAGCGAGGGCATGGGATCGGGCGCGCGATTCTTCAGTTTTTGGAAGGGCAACTTGCCGCACGAAGTGTTGAATGGGCGCGGCTTGAGACTGGCATCCACCAGCCGCAGGCACTGGCACTCTATGCCCGCTCGGGCTACCGGGAGATCGGCCCCTTTGGCGACTACGCGCCGGATCCATTGAGCGTTTTCTTTGAGAAGCAGCTTGTTTCGATCTCACGCAACGGGGCATCGGCATGAGCGCGCTACCTTCGCAGACGTTTGCCCAGAAGGCGCTGGCCCGCGCAGCCGGCATGACCACGGTCGAGGTCGGTCAGGTCGTGGATGTGCGGCCGGACGTCGTCTTGAGCCATGACAACACGGCCGCGATTCGGCGCATCTGGCAGCAGTTTGGTCAGGACCGGGTCGTCATCCCCGAGCGCATGGCGATTACCCTGGACCATGCGGTGCCCGCGCCGACCACACGGCATGCCCAGAACCACGCCGAAATTCGGCGATTTGTGGCCGAGCAGGGCATTGCGCACTTCTATGAAGTCGGCCGCGGCATCTGCCACCAGGTGCTGAGCGAAGAGGCCGTCGTTCTGCCCGGCCGGATGATTCTCGGCGCGGACTCGCATACGCCCCACTTTGGCTGGTTGGGCGCGTTCGGGGCCGGCATTGGTCGCAGCGAGGTCGCGGCGCTCTGGGCGACGGGCGAGCTCTGGCTACGCGTGCCCGAGTCGATCCGCATTGTGCTCGAAGGCGATTTGCCGTCTGGCGTTACGGCCAAGGACTTTGCGCTGCGCATCATCGGCGATCTGGGCGCCGACGGCGGTCTGTACGCCTCGGTCGAGTTGAGCGGCTCGGGCATTGAGGCGCTCTCCATCGAGTCACGCATGGTGCTGCCGAACATGATGGCCGAGTTTGGCGTCAAGAACGCCTTTATTGCGCCCGATGCCAAGACGTTCGACTATCTGACGGCGCGCTTGCTAGCCCAACGCGCGCCTGATGCAGCGCCTCGGGCAAATTCGCAATGGTTCGATCTGCGCGCCGATCTCGTCGCCCAGGCGCTGTTCCCCGATGAAGGTGCGACGTACAGCGCTACCTATCAGTACGCGGCTACGGATTTGGAGCCCTACGTGGCTTGTCCCCACACGGTGGACAATGTCGTCACCCTGTCCGCGGTTGCCGGCACGCCCGTGCAGCAGGCTTTTGTGGGCACCTGTACCAACGGCCGGCTTGAAGATATTGCCGCGGTGGCGGCGATCCTGCGCGGACGTCATGTTGCGCCCGGTACGCGTCTACTGGTCATCCCCGCATCGAGCCAGGTGATGGCCGCAGCGTTGGCCGCTGGACACATTGCAACGCTGGTGGAAGCCGGCGCCGTCATCGGCGTGCCCGGCTGCGGACCCTGTATGGGCAATCATATGGGCATCCCCGCGCCGGGCGAAGTGACGATTTCTAGCGCCAACCGCAATTTTCGCGGCCGCATGGGCACGCCGGAGGCAGCCATCTATTTGGCCAGTCCGGCCGTGGTCGCCGCCAGCGCAGTGCGGGGTCGGATTGCCGATCCCCGTTCGCTGTGAGAGGGAAGATGAGCATGGATGTTACAGGTCGGGCCTGGAAGTATGGCGACAACGTCAATACTGACGTGATTTTTCCGGGCAAATATACCTATACGGTCACCAAGCAGGATGAAATTGCCCGTCATGCATTGGAAGACCTGGACCCGACTTTTGCCACCCAAGTCGAACCGGGCGACGTGATCGTGGCTGGGCGCAACTGGGGCTGTGGCTCCAGCCGCGAACAGGCCGCAACCTGCTTGGTCTACAGCGGCGTGGGCGCAGTGATCGCCGCCAGCTTTGGCCGGATCTTCTATCGCAATGCCGTGAACAACGGCCTGCTGGCTATTACCTGCCCCGCCGCCGTGGCCGCGATTGAGCCAGGTGAGCGTGTTACTGTTGACGTCGATGCCTCCGTCATTCGCTGCGCCGCTGGCGATTTTCCCTTCCCGCCGCTGAGCGAAAGCGTGATGGGCATCCTGGCGGCCGGCGGTCTGGTCGAGTATGTCAACCGGAAGCTGGGCGCGCCATGAGGTTACGCTATTACCTGTTGCGCGGCGCGCGGCGCGTCTATGATGTCGTCCAGACGGTGGTCCGGCCGGTCACGCCGTCCGTGCGCATCATTCTGGTGAAAGAAGGCAAGACGTTGCTGATTCATCACACGTACGCCAGCAAGTGGTACTTCCCCGGCGGTGGTATCAAGCGGGGGGAGAGCCTCGTCCAGGGCGCCATGCGTGAAGCGTGGGAAGAGGTGGGCGCGGTTGTGCGCGATGAACCCAAACTCCTCGGCATCTACTTCTACTCGGTTTCTGGACGCAGCGACCACATGGCCATCTATGTGAGCGAGGAGTTTGATCTGCTCCCGCCGCCCCCTTCCTGGGAGATTGCCGCACGCGCCTGGTTTGATCTAGACGGGCTGCCCGACGACATGAACCCCGGCTGTCGCCGGCGCCTGGCCGAATACCGGACGGGCGGTGGGCCCTATTCCAAGGATTGGGCAGCATGAGCAATCTTCGTTTGCTGTTGCAGGGCCTATTGCTTGGCTTTGCGATCGCCGCGCCGGTTGGGCCAATTGGGCTACTCTGTATCCAGCGTACGCTCAACTTTGGCCGACTGACCGGACTGGTGTCGGGCTTGGGCGCGGCCACGGCCGATGCGTTTTACGGCTTTGTGGCGGCGTTCGGCTTGACCATGATTTCGTCTTTTCTGCTCGAGCAGCAACTCTGGCTTGGCATCGTCGGTGGTCTCTACCTCTGCTATCTGGGCATGCACATGATGCTGGCCCGACCGGCGACGGAGGCCGCGGCGGCGGAAGGCACGTCGATTGCCGCGGCCTACGCGTCTACCTTTATGCTGACGTTGACCAATCCCATGACGATTCTTTTCTTCGTGGCAGTATACGCCGGGGCTGGCTTGGCGACCGGTGTCGACAGCTACGCTGGCGCAACGTGGATGGTAGTGGGCGTCTTTCTCGGCTCCGCGCTCTGGTGGTCGCTGCTCAGCGGAGTAACGGCGCTGCTCAGTACCCGCATCAACAACGCATGGCTGCGTTGGGTCAACGTCGTTGCCGGCGCGATCATTGTCGGTTTTGGCCTTTTCGCCCTCTGGAGCGTGCGCGCATGAGCCCAGTACCTACCGCGTATCGAATTGCGCTGCTGCCCGGCGACGGCGTCGGTCTGGAAGTCGTGCCGGCTGCGGCGCAGGTGTTGGCGGCGCTGGACGTGCCGCTTGAATTTGTCGAGCTTGAAGCTGGCTGGTCCGTGTTCGAGGAGATGGGCAGCGCATTGCCGGCCACGACTTTGACTGAGCTGCAGGCATGCGATGGCGCGCTCTTTGGCGCGGTCAGTTCGCCCAACCGCCGCGTGGCAGGCTACAGCAGCCCGATTATCGCCATGCGCAAGGCGCTGGACCTGTTCGCCAATCTGCGGCCGATTGTGTCGGCGCCTGTGCCGTCAAGCCGGCCGAACATCGATCTGCTGATCGTGCGCGAAAATACGGAAGGACTCTACGTCAAACAGGAGCGACTGGAAGACGGGGGCGACATTGCGATTGCCGAACGGGTGATTACGCGTGCTGCGTCGACTCGCATTGCGCGTATGGCCTTTGATCAGGCGCGACAGCGCAACGGCAAACGCCTGGTCACCGTGGTGCATAAGGCCAATGTGCTCAGCCTGTCCGACGGTCTTTTTCGCGAGGCAGCGCTTGCGGTCGCGGCCGAATACCCTGACGTAAGCGTCGAGGAGCAACTGGTCGACTCCATGCTCTATCGGCTGATCCGCGAGCCGGAACGGTATGACGTGGTCGTAGCGCCCAATCTCTACGGCGACATTTTATCCGACGGCGCGGCCGCGCTGGTGGGGGGGCTCGGTCTCGTGTCAAGCGCCAACGTGGGCGACTCCTTTGTGCTGGCCGAGCCCGTCCATGGAAGTGCACCGGATATCGCCGGCAAGGGCATCGCCAATCCCATGGCGACGATCCTGGCGGCGGCCCAACTGCTTGACGGGTTGGGCGAAGGCGTCGCGGCTGGCCAGGTGCGGCATGCGGTTCACGATGTGCTGGCGGCAGGTGCGCCGCGTACGCCCGATCTGGGCGGCACTGCCGGAACGGCTGAGGTGGCACAGGCCGTCATCGCAAGCGTAACGAGCGGCAGATAAAGACGTCTGCGGCTTTTATTCTCATCAACAATTATTGATCATCAAGCAGAGGAGACACACCATCATGGCCCTAGAAACTGTATCCGGCGTTGCCGAATGCCCCGAATGCTTCGCCGAAATCGAACTGTCCGACGTGATGCAGCATGAAATCGTCCAGTGTCCTGAATGTGGGGCCGATCTCGAGGTCACCGGCATTGATCCGCTGACCCTGGAGGTTGCGCCGGAGGAAGAGGAAGACTGGGGCGAGTAGGGGGATTTCGGATTGAGGATTTTGGATTGGGGATTTGTGGGAAAGAGAGAGTTTGATTATGACCAGGGTGGGTATTTTGTACAGCCGTGTGCGCGCGGAGGAGAAGTTGTTGTTTGAAGCCTTTCAGCAGCGAGGGGTTGATTTTGACTTAATCGATGACCGGCAGCTGGTCTTTGACTTAACGGACAGCGATAAGGGCAGTGACGCGCTTGGGCCATACGATGTCGTCGTCGAGCGCTGCATCAATCATAGCCGCGCGCTCTATAGTCTGCGCATTCTCAATGATCGAGGCGTGGAGACGGTTAACACGGCGCACGTGGCCGACGTTTGCGGCAACAAGCTGCAGACGACGAGCGCGCTGAACTGCGGCTGGCGTGCCCTCACCGCGCACGCTGGTGGCCTATACGCCGGAGAGCGCGTTGGACGCGATCGAGGAGTTGGGCTATCCGGTTGTGCTGAAGCCGGCGGTGGGCTCGTGGGGGCGATTGCTTTCTAAGCTCAACGACCGCGAGGCGGCCGAGGCAGTCTTGGAACACAAGGCGGTGCTGGGCACCTACCATCACAGCATCTTCTACATCCAGGAATACATTGACAAGCCCATGCGTGACATTCGGGCCTTTGTGATCGGTGATGAGACCATCTGCGCCATCTACCGCGATTCGGCGCACTGGATCACCAACACCGCGCGCGGCGGCTCATCGAGCAACTGCCCCGTAACGCCTGAACTGAACGACCTTTGCGTGCGCGCGGCCAGGGCGGTGGGCGGCGGCGTCGTCGCCATCGACGTGCTCGAAGATCCGGCGCGCGGGCTGCTCGTCAATGAAGTGAATTACACCATGGAGTACCGCAACAGCATTCTGCCTACCGGCGTCGACATCCCCGCACGCATGGTCGATTTTTCGCTGCGTGTGGCCGAGGAAGGCTGGGCCGCGGCCAATGGCTGGCAGAATGGTGCGCCCGAGTATCAGGCCGTTTCGCTGGCCGGTGGGGACTGAGCGATGACGCAACCTCTTCGCGTCGCGATACCAATTCGCACAGCGATCGTGGGCGCATCCGGCTACGTGGGCGGTGAACTGTTGCGCCTCTTGCTGCAGCATCCGCAGGTTGAAGTCGCACAGGTGACGAGCGAACGCAATGCCGGCGACTACGTCCATTTTACCCACCCCAATCTGCGGGGGGCGACCAAGCTCCGGTTTGTCAGCGCCGCCGACCTGGAGCCCTGCGATCTGCTCTTCCTGGGGCTGCCCCATGGTGGCGCCATGGGCCGCATCGAACACTTTGCAGCGCTGTCTGAACGCATCATCGACTTGAGCGCGGACTTTCGCCTGCGTGATCCGGCTGCCTACACTACCTGGTACGGCAAGCCCCACGCCAATCCGGAATGGCTCACCAAGTTCGTCTACGGTCTGCCCGAACTGCATCGCGAGTCGCTGCAGAACGCACGCTATGTGAGCGGCGTAGGCTGCAATGCCACGGCCACGAATCTGGCCATCTGGCCCCTCTTTACCGCGGGTCTGGCTGACGCAGATCATGACGTGATCTGCGAAGTCAAGGTGGGCTCCAGCGAGGGCGGTAACAAGGCGAGCGATGCCACCCACCACCCCGAGCGGGCGCGCGTCATGCGCAGCTTTGCGCCCACGGGCCATCGCCACACCGCCGAGATTCGCCAGGCCCTGGCCCTGGCCGACGCCGCGCCCGCTGTGCACCTGAGCGCCACGGCCATCGACAACGTGCGCGGCGTGCTGGCCACGGCCCACGTCTTCGTCAAAGCGGGCACGACCGAAAAGGACCTGTGGAAAGCCTATCGCCAGAGCTATCGCGGCGAACCATTCGTGCGCATCGTGAAGGAAAAGACCGGCATCTACCGCTATCCCGAACCAAAGATTCTGGCCGGCAGCAACTTCGCCGATGTCGGCTTCGACTTCGATGAGGCCACGGGGCGCGTCGTCGCCATTGGCGCCATCGACAACCTCATGAAGGGCGCGGCCGGTAGCGCGGTCCAGTCTATGAATCTCATGTACGGCTGGGAAGAAACGACCGGGTTAGGCTTCCCCGGCCTCCATCCCGTCTGATGCGTAGGCGGAAATATCCTGCCCGCCCGTGCGCCGGCTCGGCGCCAGCTCCTGGCGCGGCGTTAGGCCGCGGTTGACGTACGAACGGGGGTAGAAGCCGTCTTTCAGATCGATACACGCTTCCACCGAGAGCCGCCAGGTGAGATCGATCGATTCATCCGACATGCCGGCGGTGTGGGCCGTGGCGACGACGGTATCGAGCGCCAGCAAGCGGGTTGTCGGCCGGGGTCGGCTCTTCCTCAAAGACATCGAGCCCGGCGCCGGCGATCCAGCCTTCGGAAAGGGCTTTGACGAGTGCCGCTTCGTCGACGACGGGCCGCGGGCAGTGTTGATGAGCATCGCGCTGGGCTTCATGCGCCGCAAGGCCGCTTCGTCGATGAGGTGATAGGTTGCAGCGGTGAGCGGCGTGTGTATCGAGACGATATCTGATTCGGTGAGGAGAGTTTCGAAGTCTACCCCTTCGACGCCCATGGCGACGAGTTCAGCAGGGTCCATGTAGGGATCGTGGACCAGGACGCGCAGGTCGAATCCGGCCAGCTTACGTACGAGGCAGCGGGGAATGTTGCCAAAGCCGATTAGACCCAGCGTGCTGGCGCGCAGCTTCCAGAAGGGAAACATTTCGCTGCGGCGCGACCATCCGCTCTGGCGCATGGCCCGATCCTGCTGGGTGAGGCGGCGGCCGACGTCGAAGATCAGCGCAATGGTGTGATCGGAGACAGCATCGTCGTGGGCGTGGGGCGTGTTGACCACAACCATGCCCAATTCCGTCGCGGCGTCGACGTCAATCACGTCCACGCCGCTGCCGGAGCGGATGACGGCCTGACATGCTTCCAGCGCCGGCAGATTTTCGGCCGATGCCAGTCGATTGCCGCCGTAGATCCAGAGGATCTGGCAGTCCTGGGCCGCGGCCAGGAGTTCGTCCCGGTCGGCGCAGGGCTGATGGACGAAGTCGATGCCGGCATCGGCCAGCGCGCCGGGAACCCAGGTTGGCACATTTTCGGGTGCTTGATCGATCAGGACAACTTTGAATGGGGACACACTATTCTCCTTTAATGCGTCTTGCTGCTGCTGCGCTGTTGCGGGTCTGGCTGAACATCCAGCGATAGAGGTCGGGATCACTGTAGGTCTGAGTCCAGGAATCATGGTCGACGCCGGGGTAGATGGTGAATCGAACGCGACCGTCTTCTTCCTTGAGCGCGTCGACCAGCACCTCTGATGCCGAGAGGGGCACGATATCGTCGTCGGCGCCGTGGAAGGCCCAAACGGGCACGTCCTTGATCGCTTTGACCGCTTCCGGGTAACCGTGCCACCAGGTGCCGCCACCGCAGATGGGCGCCACTGCTGCAAAGCGCTGCGGATGGCGGACGGCATAGTGCCAACTGCCATACCCGCCCATGCTTAGGCCAGTCAGGTAGATGCGGTCCAGATCAATGGGGTAGGTCTGCTGGACATCATCGAGGATCTGGTCGAGAACCTCCATCTGATCGACCCACCACGTGTTGGGCGGGCATTGGGGCGCAACAAGAATGAAGTTGTATGTTGCCTGAAATTGGAGCAATTCCTGAAGGCCCTGTTTCTTCACCAGCTCCAGATCCTGGCCGCGCTCGCCAGCACCGTGCAAGAAGAGGACGAGTGAGTAAGGATCATCTGCTGACTGATCAAATTGGTCCGGTAGATAGAGTAAGTACTCTAAGGAATAGTTGGTGGTGACGCTACGCGTGGCAGCTGCGTGGAGCTCTTCCATCGAGTTATCATTCCTTTTCGAGTTGCCGGTTTGAGTTTGCGTTTCTATTTTCATCCTTTTTTCTCTCATCTCCAAAGAGGGTTTTTGACATCATGATTGTACTCAAGGTTGGCGGGGGCAAAGATCTTAACGTGGATGCGGTCGTGGCCGACATCGTGGCCCTGCGTCAGGCCGGCCAAGAGCTACTGCTCGTGCATGGTGGGGCCGAAACCACCAACGACGTAGCCGAGGCATTGGGGCACCCGCCCCAATTTGTCACCAGCGAGAGCGGCTACGTCAGTCGCCGCACGGATCGACGGACGCTCGAGATCTTCGAGATGGTCTACTGCGGCCAACTCAACAAAATGTGGGTGGAAAAATTTCAGCGGGCCGGTCTCAACGCGGTGGGGCTCAGTGGACTGGATGGGCGGATTTTTGAAGGCAAACGCAAGGACAAGCTGCGCGTTCGCATTGATGGCCGGCGACTCGTATTGCGGGATGACTGGACGGGTACGGTCGAGCAGGTGAACACGGAACTATTGCGGCTGCTGCTGGATGCCGGCTATTTTCCCGTGCTCACGCCGCCCGGTTCGTCGGATCAAGGCGAGGCCATCAACGTAGACGGAGATCGGGCGGCGGCCATGGTCGCGGCCGCGTTTCAGGCCGAGGCGCTGGTGATCCTTTCCAATGTCCCGGGGCTTCTGCGCGACTTTCCCGATGAGTCGACGCTCATCCGCGAGATTCCCCGGGCCAAGGCCGACGAATTCATGCAGTTTGCCGAAGGACGTATGAAAAAGAAGGTCATGGGCGCGATGGAGGCCATTGGCGAGGGGGTGCAAACGGTCATATTTGCCGACGGCCGCGTTGACCAACCGGTGACCAAGGCGCTGGCTGGCGAGGGCACACAAATTGTTTGATGAATCACGCATCACGTTTCAAATCGGAGATCCCATGAACACAACAATCATGCAGTCACAGCTCGCAGCAACCGAAGAAGCAATCCTGGGCGGGACAACGGCGCGGCGAGGTGAGACCGTCATGGCGCGCGGCGAGGGCTGCTGGTTGTGGGATGTGGCAGACAACCGCTACCTTGACCTGACCGCCGGCCAGGGCGTGGCCATGCTGGGGCACAGTCATCCTGCCCTGGTTTCAGCCATCAGCGAGCAGGCCGCACGACTAATCACGTGCCCCAACTTCTTCTACAACGATGTGCGTGCCGAATTTTCTGGGGCGCTGCGCGAGGTATTGCCTGCCCATCTCAATGACGTCTTTCTCGCCAACAGCGGCGCGGAGAGCATTGACGGTGCGCTGAAGTTTGCCCGCCTGACGACCGGCCGCACGGGTATTATTGGCGCCATGCGCAGCTTCCACGGCCGCACGATTGGCGCGCTCTCGGTCACATGGGAACCAAAATATCGCAAGCCCTTCATGCCCCTGCTGGACGTGACGCACGTGCCTTATAACAACACCGAGAAGCTTGACGCCGCCATCACCGACGAGACGGCTGCCGTACTGCTCGAGGTGGTGCAGGGTGAGGGAGGCGTTAACCTGGGCGAGCGGGTCTTTTTGGAAAGCGCCCAGGCCCTCTGTCAGGAGCGAGGCGCATTGCTGATTATTGATGAAATCCAGACTGGCTTTGGGCGTACTGGTACATGGTTCGGGTTTCAGCACTTTGATTTGGAACCAGATATCATCTGTCTGGCCAAGGGCCTGGGCGCAGGTTTTCCGATGGGTGCGATTGCCTATAGCGATCGGGTGCGGGAGGCGCTCTATCCTGGCGCTCATGGTACCACGTTTGGCGGCAACCCCCTTGCATGCGCGGCTGGGTTGGCCGCGATTCGGACCTATGAACGGGAGAATCTGATTGCGCGTGCCGCGACGATGGGCGACCTGTTGCAGGCGCGCTTGCGCGAGAAATTAGGTGATTGCAGCGTCGTGCGTGAGGTGCGCGGTGTCGGATTGATGATCGGCATTGAGTTGCGCCAGAAGGTCGGCCGCTACTTGAAGACGCTTATGGAAGACCATGGTGTGCTTGTGCTGCCGGCGGGCTCAAACGTTTTGCGCCTATTGCCACCCCTCATCGTGAGCGAGGAAGAAATCGAGATCGGCGTGGGCGCAATCGAGGCGGTATTGCGCGATGATTGAGGAGATTGGCGCATAGAAACAGAAAGAGTCAATTTGCGCTCAAATAGGTGCTCGGTTATTCTGACGCGCGCGCTTGCTCTGGCCTTTTTGCTGGGTGGTGCAGTTCATCCAATTTTCGTGTATGTATCTAGACGGGAATGACTTTCCATGGCAAAACCAACGATTCTGACGGTCGACGATGAGCCTCAGGTTCTCAATGCGATTGAACGTGACCTGCGGCAGCATTATCGTCGCGACTATCGTATCGTAACGGCAAGCTCGGGCCAGGAAGCGATTGAGATCGTGCAGCGGCTCAAGCAGCGTGGTGATGCCGTCGCGCTCTTTCTTGCCGACCAGCGTATGCCACAGATGGAAGGTACGGCTTTCCTCACCGAGGCGATGAAGTTCTATCCAGATGCACGGAAGGTTCTGCTCACGGCCTACGCCGACACCGCAGCAGCCATCGCCAGTATCAACTCGATCGGGTTGGATTACTACCTGATGAAGCCATGGCACCCGCCAGAAGAGCAGCTTTTTCCAGTCCTGGATGACCTGCTAAATGCCTGGAAATCAACCGTAGAAATGCCATACGATGGCATTCGTGTCGCCGGGACCTTATGGTCTCCCCGTTCACACCACGTCAAAGACTTTTTGTCACGCAACCGAATCCCATACCAATGGTTGGATATTGAGCAGGATGCCGAGGCCGCGGCGCTGGTGGAAGCAACGGCATTGGCGTCAGATGGTGGCGCCGTACGGTTGCCCACGCTCTTCTTCCCCGATGGCACCCAATTGATCGACCCGGACAATCGCGCGCTTGCCGAAAAAGTTGGACTGCAGACCCAGGCGAATCAGCCCTTTTACGATCTCATCATCGTTGGGGCTGGGCCGGCCGGGCTTGGAGCCGCCGTTTATGGCGCCTCCGAAGGCCTGCGCACCGCGCTGATCGAGATGCATGCCACCGGCGGTCAGGCCGGCACCAGTTCACGCATCGAAAATTATCTGGGCTTTCCCAATGGCCTCAGCGGTGCGGATCTTGCCCATCGCGCCACGGCCCAGGCGATCCGCTTCGGCACGGAAATCTTGAGCGCGCAGGAGGTGGTCGAGGTTAAGGTGAACGATCCTTACCGGAGCGTCGTCCTCGCCGATGGTACCGAATTGGCCTGTCGCGCCCTCTTGATCGCAACCGGCGTCAGCGTGCGCAAGCTCGACTTGCCCGACGTCGATCGTCTATCCGGCGCCGGCATCTATTATGGCGCGGCCATGACCGAGGCCGCACACTACAGGGACGAGCATGTCTGCATCGTAGGCGGCGCCAACTCTGCAGGCCAGGGTGCGATGTTCTTTTCGCGCTATGCCAGGCAGGTGACGATGCTCGTACGTAGTTCCTCGCTTGAAAAAGGCATGTCCCAATATCTGGTGGATCAGATCAACTCGACCGATAACATCGAGGTCAAGCTTAATACCGTCGTCACGGCCGTTCACGGTGACCGACAGCTGGAGTCCATTACCGTCACAGATCGGCAGACGGGCGAAGATGAAGAGATCGCGGCCAAAGCAATGTTCCTCTTTATTGGCGCCGTACCCCACTCTGAAATGGTGACACGCGTCGTCGAGTGCAACAGCAGCGGCTTCATCCTGACCGGCACTGATCTGTTGCGCAACGGCGCAGCGGCCACAGGGGTGGACGCTGAAACGCGATCCCTACATGCTCGAAACCAGCGTGCCCGGCATCTTTGCTGTCGGCGACGTGCGCCAGGGTGCGGTACGGCGCGTGGCCACGGCCGTGGGCCAGGGCGCCATGGCCGTGGGCTTGGTGCATCAGTACCTCAAGACCGTTTAGCCGACGCAACTCGCCGTACTTCCCGCACGCTGCTCGATTGAACTGAAGGGTAGGAGACTCGATGCATTTGCCCCGGCAACCATGGAGACAGGTGCAAACCGCGACCACTGAGTGGATCGAAGCTCTGGGCGCACGGCCTGACGACAGCGACGAGATGATGCTGCGGAAACGCATCATTCTCATCTTCGCCGCGGTCATGAGTCTTGCCGGCCTGGTCTGGGGAACGTTTGCTTATTTCCTCTACGATAGCCTGATTGCGACGGTGCCACCCTATGGCTATGCGTTTCTAACGGTGGTCAACGTCGTCTGGTTTGCCCGTTCACGAGAATTTCAATCGCTTCCGCTTTATTCAGCTCAGCCCTCAGCGTCTTGCTGCCCTTCCTCATGATGGTGGCTCTTGGTGGCTTCGTGCGCGGGAGCGCCACCATTCTCTGGTCAATGATCGCACCGTTGGCTGCGCTACTTGTGACCAGCCGACGGCGGGCTGCGTACTGGTTCTTGGGCTTTGTCGTGCTGCTGTTGTTCAGCGCCGTTCTGGAATCCTACATCAGTACGCTTCCGCCCGTGAATCCCATCGTGCAGACGATCTTTTTCGTCATGAACATTCTGGGACCATGGACCGCTGCCTTTGTGATCTTGAGTAGTTTTTGGCTCGAAAAGGAGACGAATTCTCCACGAGAATATCGTGCTTCTACCATGAGGCTCAAGAAGCGCGTCTGGTGGCAGAAGAGGCCACACTCGCCAAGAGTGACTTCCTGGCCACTATGAGCCACGAAATACGCACCCCCATGAATGCTGTCATCGGCATGACGAGCCTGCTGCTTGATACGGAGCTGACGCCGGAACAGTATGAGTTTACGGCAACCATCCGTAATGGGGGTGAGTCGCTTCTCAACCATCATCAATGACATCCTCGATTTTTCGAAGATGGAGGCCGGGCATCTTGAATTGGAGGCGCAGCCCTTTGATCTCCGCGAGGCGATTGAAGCATCGTTGGATTTGATGGCGGTACGTGCGGCGGAGAAAAGTCTGGATCTCGCCTATCTTATCCGTGAAGAGGTGCCGGAAGCGATTATCGGCGACGTGACGCGTCTCCGGCAGATTCTGGTTAATCTGCTTAGCAATGCCATAAAGTTCACCGAGCAAGGTGAAGTGGTGCTTACCGTCGCCGTCGATGCTCTGGAACCAGGCTTAGATCCTGCCCTGCTCTCGCTCCACTTCTCGGTGCGCGACACCGGCGTCGGCATTCCAGCCGATCGTATGGACCGTCTTTTTCAATCATTTAGCCAAGCTGACGCATCGACCACGCGACGGTATGGCGGCACGGGCCTGGGCCTCGTGATCAGCAAGCGTCTGTGCGAGATGATGGGCGGCAGCATCTGGGTTGAGAGTATCGAAGGCATTGGATCCACCTTCCACTTCACGATCTCGACCACAGCTGCGCCAACACCGCAGCGGGCCTATTTGGTGTCAGCGCAGCCCTATCTGGAAGGTCAACGGCTGCTTATTGTGGACGACAATGATACCAATCGGCGCATGCTGCGGCTGCAGGCCGAGGCATGGGGGATGACCTGTTGCGATGTCGCGACGCCTGCCGCCTCGCTGGAGGAACTCTGCAACACCGAAGCCTTTGATGTGGCGATTCTCGACATGCAGATGCCCGATATGGACGGACTGGAGTTGGCAGCAACCCTGCGTGAACGCCAGGCTAGCCGTGCGCTGCCCCTGATATTGCTCACGTCGCTTGGCGGCTTGGATGCCGTGCAGCGTCGCAGCGTGGCCGATCTGGAGTTCGCCGCGACGCTCACGAAGCCGGTGAAATCGTCTCGTCTCTATGAAACGTTGCTCGAGGTGTTTGCCGAACGCCCGATCCGCATCACCCGGCAGCGTCCGATACGTACAACGCGATTTGACGGTGAAATGGGTAAGGAACTGCCCCTAACGATTCTGCTGGTGGATGACAACGGCACCAATCAGCGCTTGGCACTGCGCGTTCTGGATCGGCTGGGCTATCAGGCCGACGTTGCTGCCAATGGCGAAGAAGCGCTGCAGGCCTTGCGCCGCCAATCCTATGAAGTTGTGCTCATGGATATACAGATGCCCGTGATGGATGGTTTTGCGGCTACGCAGCAAATCCGCCAAAATTGGCCCGTGGAATCACAGCCATATATCGTGGCAATGACCGCCGATGCCCTGATTGAGGAGGAAAACGTTTGCCTCAGCGCCGGCATGGATGACTACGTTAGTAAGCCGATTCGAGTCGAAAAACTTGTCGACGCCCTGCGCCGGGCAGCTGCGGCGCACGCGCCTGCCCGGGCAGACAACTCTGACGGGTTGGACGCCGGCAAGAGAGCTCAGGAGACTGCGACCGTGCCACAAGATGAGCTGAGCCCTGCCCCGCAAGTAGACGACGGCGACCCGGAAGCATTAGCAATTGATCTGCAGGCGCTGGATCGGCTTCAGGAAATCATGGGTGGCGAGCCGTCCTATCTTGACGAACTGATCGACAGTTTCTTAGAGGACTCGCCCCACTGTGTGTCTAGTCTGCGTCAGGGCCTCGAGCATGGGGACGCCAAGCGCATCCATCTGGCTGCACATACCTTGAAAGCCAATGCGGCTGAATTTGGCGCTGAGCGACTGCGCGAATTGAACCGAGAGCTGGAAGAGTTGGCCAAGCGGGGGACGCTTGAGGAAGCGCCTGACTTGGTGACGGCCATTGAAGAGGAGTACGTACTCGTTCAGCGTGCTCTCCAAACCGTGCGAGGGAAGTGAGATTTTGGAACCAATCGAACAGCGTGGTCGAATTCTGGTCATTGATGATAACCGACTCAATCGGATCAAGCTGGCCCGCGCGTTGGAACAATTGGGGCAGACCGCCGAATTAGCCGAAAGTGGGCGTGAAGGACTGGAGATGTTGCGCCGTGCCCCGTATGATATAGTCCTGCTCGATCTCGCCATGCCGGATATGGATGGCTTTGAAGTATTACAGGCGATTCGCGACGACGCCAATCTGCGCCACATTGTTGTGCTGATTGTGTCGGCGATGGATGAATTGGATACCATTGTGCGCAGCATCGAGATGGGGGCCGAAGGGTACATCTTTAAACCTTTTAGCCCCGTGTTGCTGCGTGCGCGCATAGAGACCAGCCTGGAGAAGAAGAAGCTGCGCGATCTGGAACGTGCCTATCTACAGCAGGAATTGATGTTGCGCCAAAGTGAAAGACTGATCACGTTGGGCAAGCTAAGTGCGGGCGTCGCGCACGAGTTGAACAATCCTGCCGCAGCCGCACAGCGCAGCGCCAGCCAACTGCTCGCGACAATTGACCAGGCGCAACAGGCTCGTTTGAAGCTGAGCCGTCGCGGACTCTCGCCTGACCAGGAAGCTGCGCTCTTTACGTTGTGGCAGCAGTCAGCGCGGCGGATCGAGACGCCGCTCCAAATGGACGCGCTCGAGCGGAGTGACCTGGAGGATGAGGTGGAGCAGTGGCTGGAGGAAAACGAGATCGATGATTCCTGGGCCCATATTGCCGATCTGGTTGCACTGGGCCACACGCCAACCTCGTTGGCCGGGCTGGCCCAGATGTTTGACCAGGCACAATTGGCGCACGTCATCGCTTGGCTCTGTGCAAGCTTTGCACTCTCTAGCCTGGCCACCGAAATCAATGACGCAGCCACGCGCATCTCCGGGATTGTCAAGGCGCTCAAATCCTACAGCTACATGG
This sequence comes from uncultured Chloroflexia bacterium, assembly GCA_963749845.1. Classification (GTDB taxonomy): domain Bacteria; phylum Chloroflexota; class Anaerolineae; order Caldilineales; family Caldilineaceae; genus JAGRCP01. The sequence goes on from CAVVOJ010000001.1 coordinate 2,581,406, forward strand.
ACCAAGCGCCTATGCAACAGATCGACATTCACGAGGGATTGGAAGACACGTTGACCATGCTGCGTCACAAATTGAGAGATGGCGTGACCATTGAGCGTGAGTACGCCGATGGTCTGCCCCGCATTGATGCCTACGGCAGTGAACTGAACCAGGTCTGGACGAATCTGATCGATAACGCAATTGCGGCGATGGATGGTGATGGCTGCCTGACGCTGCGCACCCGCGGCGAGGACGGTTGGGTCGTCGTGACCGTTCAGGATACAGGGGCGGGGATTCCTGAGACCATTCAGGCCAAGATTTATGATCCGTTCTTTACGACAAAACCGCAGGGTGAAGGCACCGGATTGGGCCTAAATCTTTCCCATAACATTGTTGTGCAGAAGCATCGAGGCGAAATCTCCGTGAAGTCAAGCCCCGGTGATACGAGCTTCGAAGTACGGCTACCCATTCGTCACGAACATCACCATCCAGCATGAAGCAACGCCCATGAACCAGCCGATATCTCGACCAGCCGATGTTGATCTACTCCGTGGGCTTGTGCGTATTCCGTCGCTCTCGCGTGAGGAAGAGGCGGCAGCGACCTGGCTGGTCGCGCAAATGGCCCAATTGGGCTACGACCGGGCCTATGTTGATGATGCGGGCAACGCCGTGGGCGAAATTGGCGCCGCCGACGCGACACAAACCATTATCCTGCTCGGCCATATTGATACCGTGCCCGGCGAGATTCCCGTGCGCATTGTGGACGAGGGCGTCGGTCCGCTGCTCTATGGTCGGGGCAGCGTTGATGCCAAAGGACCGTTGGCAACCTTCGTCGCAGCCGCAGCGCGGATTGGCCCGGCCTGGGCAAAGGCTCATGATGTGCGTTTTGTTGTTGTCGGCGCGGTCGAAGAAGAAGCTGCCACCTCCAAGGGCGCGCGCTTCATCCGCGATCGCTTTGATGGCCGGAACGAAGCGATTCCCGCGGCCTGCATCATCGGTGAGCCGAGCCACTGGCGGCGGGTCACGCTGGGCTACAAAGGACGGATCCTCATCGACCTGACTGCCAGCCAGCCCATGGCCCATACTGCTGGGCCAGATGCCGGCGTGGCGACAACGGCCGTGGCATTTTGGAACTGGGTCGACGACTATGTGCGAGCATTTAACCAGGGCAGCGTCAAAGCTTTCGACCAACTCCTGCCCAGCCTGCGTAGCCTCCAAAGCGGTACGGACGACGCCATGCACGACTGGGTGGCGGCCAAAGCGGGCATTCGGTTGCCACTTGGTTTCAATCTGGACGCGTTTTTTGCTTCTCTGCGCGATTGGGCTGTTGCATATGTGGGGGAGGATGCGGTCGTGACGGAGGAACCACCGGAGGAAGCAAGCGGCGCTTCCTATAACCTGCGCCTGACGCGTACCGAGACGCCTTTCTCCCTCACGCTCACCCTGCGCGGGTACGAACCAGCCTGGCGCAGTGACCGCAACAATGGCCTTGTGCGCAGCTTTCTAGCTGCGATCCGCACGGTCGATCCAACGGTCCGGCCCGGCTTCGTGGTCAAGACCGGCACCAGTGATATGAACGTCGTCGGTCCCGCCTGGCAATGCCCCATCCTCGCCTATGGTCCAGGCGACAGCGCGCTGGATCATACGCCGCACGAGCATCTGGCCTTGGATGAGTACGCCAGGGCAATTGACGTACTAGAGGCCGCGCTGCGCCTATTGCCGGATGCCGGGCTATAAGCTGGCTGGTAGCATAAGGCTCACGCATCCAGGCCGGCACGCCTGTTTAGCGAGCACGCCTTCGTGCGAACGGGTTGCGAGGGTCAACGAGTTGCGTCTCTACCCGTCGCAGCTTTCGGGACGGGGCGGTAGGTCCGAGCCTCCCCGCTGGCCGCTCAGTGAGCACGCCCTCGGGCGAACGCCGCGAATGCTGTCGGGCCAGGGCTCGGCAGCATTTGTCGCAGCTTTCGGGAGGGCGACCGTCCGCACGGGGCGTGCGGACTGGGCGATAGATCCGAGCGTCCCGGGTGTGCCGAGCCCCAGCTCGGCGCCCTTCCCACACCGCAAGATTTGTTGCAGGATCTGAACTCCCACCCAATTTGAAAACTCGTCGCCGCCTGTCGCCTGACCCAACCACAACGGCGGATTCTCCCAACGCGACGGAATCGCCCCATCTTACCCCACCCCGTCACCCCCATTTCGCATAACCATCTGCGCCCCATCCGCCCCCTCACCCCTGTAGCCACCCCCCATTTCCCGCCCCAATTTAGCCCGTTTCCCCCTGCGCCCCAGTGTGAATTCGTATAGTACTTCTGCCCTCCTACCACCCTGCACACCCTGCAACACGCCACTTTCACATAGTCATCAATCATAATAATTTGTTGCAGAATCTACCCGTTGCGCAACGAAAAATGATATGCTACGCTCTCACCAATGCGCAACTCGGCGGGTGGGCGCCCGCCAGGATGGCAGGTTCGCCCGCCAGGACGGCGGGTCCGCCCGCCTCAACAAGCGCACGAGCACAAGCAGTGTCACACGCGTTTCGGGACATTCGCTCCACTGCTTTTCATTGCGAGACCGGATACTTAAGGAGAAGCGTTATGCAATTCCTGACCTATCCGCAGCACCCCAAGGCTCGCACCTTCATCAGCTTCACGCTGATTGCACTCATGCTCTTGAGCGTGGGGGTGGCTGCGGCGATACCCAAGAGTACGACAGCGTCCTACGTGGACGTCCTCACCAACGGCGGCTTCGAGCACGGCTTCGTCAGCCAGCCGGGGTGCGGCATGGTCGGCTACGGCTGGCACTGCTTCACCAACGGTGGGGCCGCCAACTACGGCTTCTATGACGACCAGTGGCAGCCGGTGGTGGCGGAAGGGAGCCACAGCCAGCTCATCGAAGTCAACACCAAGGGCATCATCGACGGCGACCCCGACCGCTATGCCGGTCTCTACCAGACGGTGCGCGTGGTGGACTGGGAGAACTACCAGTTGAACCTGCGCGGCATGATCCGCACCACCAATCCCGATGGCGATCCCTATCGCTATCAGGTGCAGGTGGGCTGGACCGCTGGCGCCCACGCCGACTGGCAGGCGGTGACCAACTGGCAGGACACGGGTTGGTACACCTACTACGACCGCCTGGAGCCGGGCGCCTTCTCCGACTACTCCACCCACATCATGGCCGAGGACGACTACATCACCGTCTACGTGCGGGTGTGGAAGAAGTGGCCGATCTTTGACGAAGAGATTGACATCAACCTGGACGCCATCTCCCTGACCGGTCCTTCCCCCTACCATCATGGCTGGGGCTCGGGCGGCAGCGGGTCCGGCTACGGCGGCGGTGAGAATGTAGTCATCATCGACGGCGGGTCGGGCGGCAGCGGAGCCGGCTATGGCGGCGGCGAGAGTGTGGTCATCATCGACGGCAGCGGGTCGGGCTATCCGGTCCATCCTGAGGTCTGCCGGACGGAGTACATCTACAATGGCGGCTTTGAGCACGGCTTCAACCCGGTCTATCTGGGCCATGTGGGCAAGAGCTGGGGGTTCTTCACCAACGGCGGCAATGCGGGCTACGGCTTCTACGACGAGCAGTGGGACCCGGTGGTCGCCTCGGGCGAGCATGGGCAGTTGATTGAGATCAACGCCAAGGGCATCGTCGATGGCGACAACGATCGCTACGCCGGCATCTATCAGCACGTGCGTGGCCTGACGCCGGGCCAGACCTACGAGTTGAGGCTGCGCGGCATGTTGCGCGGCGTGGGCGGCGGCGACGATCCCAACCGCTTTGAGGCCGACTGGGGCTACACCTACGGGTACGACAGCGACTGGACCCATGTCAACAACTGGCAGGGCATGAATCTGGGGCCGCTCTATCCCCGCACCGAGCCGGGCGCCATGGGCGCCTACAGCGTGAAGTTTGTGGCCCAGAGCCATGAGATTACGCTCTTCATTCGAGGGCTGAGCAAGTGGGGCATCAATGGCACGGAGCTGGACTTCAACCTGGACGACATCAGCCTGACCGGCTGCGGCCAGCCCAAGCCCTGTCTCTACAACAGCTGCGGCGATCCGGGCTATGTGGTCCCGCCGGTTCATCCGGTCCACCCGATTGCGCCTGTGCCGCCGACGAGCAGCTGCACGGTGACCGTGCAGCCGGGCGATTCGCTGAGCATGATTGCGGCTCGCTATGGGGTCACGACCTACGCATTGCAGCAGGCCAACAGCATCTACGATCCCAACATGATCTATGTGGGGCAGGTGCTGACGATTCCGGGCTGCGGTGCGGGTCACCAGCCGACGCCGGAGCCGACCTATCCGGTGGCCGTCGTCCCGGCGAGACCGGTGCAGAAGATCGGTGAACCCACGGTCTACGTGGTCAAGCCGGGTGACACCTTTAGCGGCATCTGCAAGAGCTATGGTGTGGAGAGCACCGCCGTGGCCAGCCACAACGGTATCTACAACCCCGATGTCATCTACGTCGGCCAGGAGATTGTGATTCCGTAACGAGTAGGAGCCCCCTGCAGAGGGGTATGCGGGAACCGCGACACAAGCGGGGAGCGTGGGGCGAGGGGCGTCAGCACGACGCACTCCCAACTCCGCACTCCGAATCCCGCACTTGAATTTGCCAACGCCTGTACCAACATAGAAGGGGCGTAAGGTCGTCTTGTACTGGGGGGTGCTGGATCTTACGCCCCCTTCCCCCTCCTGCAACTCCGGGGGAAGAACGCACCCCAATTCGTATGATGAGGATTCACCAAAAAGAAATTGCGTGCCGCCCGAAGGCGACACGCAACTTCTCAGGCAGCGTGAACTGCCCGAGCGCATAGAAGGGGCGCACTGCATTACCTGCACTGGGGGGTACTGTTGTGTGTCCCTTCACTTTATAGTAAAGTGTCAGAAAAGCACTTTGTCAACCGTCAAAGTGCCTACGCAAGCTTAAATATCTGCGCGATTCCATCCCCATTCTTGTCAAGGAGAATCTTATGTCTGCTGCACCGCTCAAAGCCGAGCTGACCGGCGCCTTTGGACGCGCCATCGTTTCTACCCGCAGCCATCGTTTCGTGGTCGATTCACCGCCGCTCTTCAATGGCCCAAATGAAGCGCTCAATCCTGTGGAGATGTTGCTGGGCTCGCTGGCAACCTGCGGGATCTTTGTCTGCGAGGCTGTAGCCCAGGATGAGGGCATTCCCCTGACGGGTGGGACGGCCTCAGTCGTTGGCGAGATGAGCGCCGACCCCACCAACATGGGATTGCAGTGGGCCCACGTTACGCTGGTACTGAATGGCGTCACCCAAGAGCAAGGCCAAGCGCTGGTTGAGGCTTTCCGCACACGCTGTCCCATTTACGGAACCATCGCCAAGGCTGCACCCATCGAGATTGAGGTGGTAGTCAGTTAGTCGTTATCACCGGACAAAAAGAAGGAGGCCCACCGTCGCGTCTCGCTATCGTGGGCCTCCTTGCTCTTTTGCGATTTCACAATCTTAGCGCACGGTCAGCGCCGCTTGCGCCTGTCAAAACCAAGCGGATCGACGACGAACTGCTCTTTGGTTCGACCGGCTCAACCGGAGGCGCGAACCTTTCACTGGGATTGGCCTGTGAATTTTGGACTCGTTGTCGCGAGCCACTCCTTATTCCAGGGGACTCAGCCAGCGCCGGGTTGCATCGCCTTCGGCCGCCCATCCCTCTACCGCACCATCATCCGAACGAATCTGATACCAGTTGAAGCCGGCCGCACTCTGGGGGCCAGCCAGAACCGTGAACTCGGCGCCGGGATTGACCCGGGTGATCAACGGTGCATCCGGGTTGGGCTGGGAACGTACAGAAAGGGCTTGACCCTGCTCGGTGGTGACGCTCACCCGATCGCCCACACGGGGCGCGCGGTTGACCGCTTGTGCCGCGCCCAGGCTGGGGCTGAGCCAATCGGTCTCGCCGTCCCCTTCGGCCGTCCACCCTTGATTGCCGCTGCGGTCGTCCAGTTGCCACCAAATGTAGCCATCCGCCTCGGCCGGCCCGGCGATCACGTCCACGACCTGGCCGCCGGCCAGGTAGGTAACGATCGCGCCGCCGGTGCTGGGCGTCTGACGCATGTTGAGGCCGCCGGGAGCGGCGATACGCGCCGGCTGGCCGATGGCCAGCGCGGTGCCGGGGACGGGCGTTGGCGTAAAGGTGGGAGTCGCCTCGTCTTCAGGCGTTGGCGTCGGCGGTGGCGTCGGCGTCACTTCCTGCATAACCACACCGGATGAATCGGATTCGCCGCCAGCAGCGGGCAGCGTGCTGTCGCTCGCACCCTGGCTGGCCGGCGCCGGACTCGGGGTGGGCGTCGGCCGCGGCGCAAAGCTCCCGCATGCCAACGTCGGCGCTAGCCATAGAATCGAAAGCGCCAATAGGATGCGCAATTGCCAAATGCGCTGCAGGCGATGAAGCGGTTTTTGCTTGATGACACGCTCGCTGGATTCTTCGTTCATATCCACTCTAATAACGTCCGAAACCGCAATTTGGTTTGCCGATCGCTTCCTGTGCACAGGCTACGAGGCTAGCAGCCGGCGTTGCCGATATGGCCTGTAATGATGTTACAGTTGTACCAATTTCATCCAGTTTAGATGATCCCATGCGCCAACCTTGGCCATGATCTCTTCCGAAGGCCATTCGTCGGTACCGAGGGCCATGATGGCTTCACCTCGGGGACTGACGCGGCCGACATGCATGAAGCTGATGTTGATATCAGCCTCGCCAAGCAGCGTTCCAACATAGCCCACGATACCGGGCTTGTCCTGATGCGACGTGAGCACAATGTTGCCGGTGGCTGGAAAATCAATCCACAGATCGTTGATGTCGACAATGTGGGGTTCGCCGTTGAGTACCGCGCCGCGCACCGTCCAGCGCATCTGATTGGATGTTGCCCGAATCGTCAGCAAATTCTCGTAGCGCTCTTCGTCCTGATGCTTCTTGCGTTCGATGAGATTGAGGCCGCGCCGGTCGGCCAGCGTCAAGGCGTTGACCAGGTTGACGCGCGTATCGACCACGCCGGCCAGCAAGCCTTTGATCACGGCTGCGTTGATGTAGGTGAGGTCAAAATCGGCCAGGGCGCCACTCGCGGTTACTTCCAGATCACCCATGCCTTGGGCGCCCAGTTGGCGCAGGAAAATGCCCAGTTTTTCGGCCAGATCGATGTACGGGATCAGAAATTCCAGGTCAACCGGCGGAATGATGGGTGCATTGACCGCATAGCGCGCTGGCTTGTCGTTGAGAATTTCGACCACCTGCACGGCCACATCCTCTGCCACCTTTTCCTGGGCCTCAACCGTGCTGCCACCCAGATGAGGCGTAAGCACAATTTCCTCGCAGCTACGCAGGGGGCTATCTGCGGGGAGGGGCTCAGCCGTAAAGACGTCCAGGGCTGCGCCGGCGACATGACCGTCACGAATTGCTGCGACCAGATCCGCTTCGTTAATGACGCCGCCCCGCGCCACGTTGAGAATGCGCACGCCGGGCTTGGTCAGCTTGAGCCCTTCGGCATTGATCAGATTGCGGGTCTGATCGGTCAATGGAACGTGGACGGTGATGAAATCTGACCTGCGCAGCAGCGTGGGCAGGTCGACCAACTCTACGCCCCGCTTATGGGCATATTCTTCGGTGACGTAGGGATCAAAGGCGATGACCTTCATTTCGAGGCCCTGGGCGCGATGGACGACTTCCTGGGCAATGCGGCCCAGGCCAACCACGCCAAGGGTTTTGTTCCGCACCTCCACGCCGATGAACCGGCTGCGCTTCCATTCGCCGGCCAGGACGTGGGCGTAGGCCTGGGGAATCTTACGCGCGGTCGCCATGAGCATCGCAATCGTATGTTCCGCTGCGGCGACCACGTTACCCGTGGGTGCGTTGACGACGATGACGCCGTAGTTGGTGGCAGCCTCGATGTCGATGTTATCGACGCCCACGCCGGCGCGCCCGACGACGCGCAGATTTTTCCCCGCGGCCAATACGTCCGCTGTCACCTTGGACGCGCTGACGCACGAGCAGGGCGTGATAGTCCGGGATGAGTGCAAGCAACTCATCCGCTGGCAAGCCCGGGCGATAGTCCAACTCAATGTTCGGCGCTTCCACCAGCGGGGCTAGGCCAGCTTCCGACAGCGAATCGCTGACGAGCACGCGAAAGGGCTCACTCATGTGTTATTCCTCATCAATGTCAACTTCACGCCACAATGCTTCCGGCGCACTGATGCCGAGCAGCGTGAGCACGCGCGCCAGGACGATCTGCGTCGCCTGGCTCAGCAAAACACGTGCCTGGGAAAGCACGGGTTCGGCTTCATCGACCACGCGGCAATCGCGGTAGAAGCGATTGAAGGTCTTGGCCAACTCGATGGCGTAGAGCGTCAGGTTATGGGGCGAGAGCTTCTCGACTGCGATCTCGATCTGCTCTTCCAACTCCAGCATCTTGCGAATCAGCGCAAGTTCCGACGGATGGGTGAGGAGCGCCAAGTAGTCGGTCAGCTCGCCTTCAACTTCATCGGCCAGCGCAAAGCCGCTTGCCTGGGCTTTGCTGAGCACGGAGCAGATCCGGGCATGGCTATATTGGACATAGAAGACCGGATTCTCCTTCACCTCTTTGACAGCGAGCTCCAGGTCAAAGTCGATCGTGCTTTCGGGACTGCGTGTGAGTAGGTTGAAGCGCAGCGCGTCTGCGCCAACTTCCTCCACCACATCGTTGATGGTGATGAGGTTGCCCGCTCGCTTGCTCAGCTTTTTCTCCTCACCACCTTCGACCAGCTTGACCAGGTCGTACATCAGTATGGTCAAGCGGTCGGCGCCGAGCCCAAACGCCTCCATCATGGCCTTCATGCGCGACACGTGGCCTTGGTGATCGACTGCCCAGACGTTGACGACATGATCGAAGTTTCGGCGCAGGAACTTGTCATAGTGATAGGCGATGTCGCCGGCAAAATAGGTCGGCTTGCCGTTGGACCGGACCACGACCTCGTCCTTTTCATTCTTGGGATAGTTGCTGGCCAGGAACCAGACCGCGCCGTCCCGGTCGGTCAACTCCCCGCGCTCGCGCAAGTAGTCAAGCGCCTGTTCGACCAGGCCCTCGTCGTAGAGACTCTGCTCGCTGAACCAGTTGTCGAAGCGCACGCCGATGCTGCCCAACTCTTCCTCCAGCGCGGCCAGCACGATAGCGCGGCCCATGCCGCGCAGTTCCTGTCAGCGCGTCTTCTCGGGGCATCGCCAGGAAACGGTCATCATATTCATCGATCAGCTGTTGCGCGTAGTCAATCATGTACTCACCCTTGATAGCCATCCTCGGGCAGAGGCTCGTCTTGGCCGAGGACTTGGGCGTAGCGGGCATAGAGCGTCTCAATAAAGAGCTGGAATTGCGTGCCGCCATCGTTGACATAAAATTCGCGCTGTACATCATAGCCGGCGGCTTCGAGCACGTTGGCCAGCGAGTCGCCCAGCACGGCGTTGCGGGCGCCACCGTAGTGGATAGGGCCCGTCGGGTTGGCGCTCACATATTCGACCTGCCAGCGTTGACCGGCTCCCAGGTCGATGTTGCCAAAGGTATCGCCCTGATCGATAATTTCGCCAACTTGCTGCTGGAGCCAGGCGTCGGCCAGGCGAATGTTGATGAAGCCCGGCCCGGCGATCTCTGCTGCGTGGATCAGCGGATCATCCGGCATGTGCTCTTCAATCGCCTGGGCGATCTGGCGGGGATTGACCTTTTCGCCCGTCGCCTTGCGGATAGCGGCGGCAGCCACCATGGCGACGTTGGTGCTGTAGTCGCCGTGCTCGGCTGTTTGGTGCGCATTACTTCAACCGTGGGCATCTCAAATGCCGGAGGCTGCCGTCGGCTTGGGCTGCGCCCACTGCCTGCTCGATTACCGCTTGTAGTCTGTCCCGCAACATGGTTCTGTCTTCGCTTTCCTGTGCCTGGAATTCGTCTCTTTCAAAACGGAACCGCCAAGGCCTTCGCCCTCGCGGTCGGTTTGCATTCCTTCTATTTTCTCGCAAAGTGACGCAGACGCCAAGAACTAGGCTGCGTCAGTCAAGTCGTACCAGTTGGGACCGATTTCCACATCGACCTTGAGCGGAACCACCAGCGTATAGGCCGCCTCCATGACGGTGCGCACGAGCTTGATGATGGCATCGAGTTCCTCGTCCGGCGCCTCCAGCACCAACTCGTCGTGCACCTGCAGCAGCATACGGCTGGCATAGCCCTCCTCACGCAAGCTTGCGCGGCAGATTGATCATGGCGATCTTCATGATGTCGGCCGCGGTGCCCTGGATGGGAGCGTTGATGGCCTGACGTTCCAGCGCCTGACGCTGGTTGAAGGGCAGCTTTTCATTTTGCAGTTCCGGAAGAAGCGTTTGCGGCCCAGCAGTGTCTCAACGTAGCCTTGCTCGTTGGCCAGCACGATTGTCTGTTCGATGTAGTCACGTATAGCGCGGATAGGTCTCGAAATACTGATCGAGGAAGCGCCGCGCTTCGTCGGGCGTCATCTCCGTGCGGCTGCTGATGCCAAACGCGCTGGAACCGTAGACGGTGGCGAAGTTGATTGTCTTGGCCAGACCGCGCTGGTGACGATCGACCGTCTTCGATGGGGACGCCAAAGAGTTGGCTGGCCGTCGCTGCGTGAATGTCCTGGTCCGCCTGGAACGCGGCGATGAGGCGTGGTTCTTCGGCCACGTGGGCCAGCACGCGCAGCTCCACCTGACTGTAGTCGGCGGCAATCAGCGACCAGCCCGGCGGGGCGACAAAGGCCTTGCGGATCTCGACGGCCCAGGTCCGTGCGGATGGGAATGTTTTGCAGATTCGGGTTGCTGCTGCTCATGCGTCCCGTGACCGCGCCGGTCTGATTGAAGCTGGTGTGCAGGCGCCCGGTCTCCTGGTTGACCAGCGTGGGCAGGGCATCGACGTAGGTGCCGCGCAGCTTTTCCAGCTGGCGCTGCTCGAAGATGATCTCAAGCACACGCTGCTGGGTGCTGCTCAATTCACTGCTGCTCTGGGCTAGCCTCTCCAGATTACCCACTGCGGTGCTGTATGTGGCCGGAACTGGTCTTTTTGAGCCCCTTGACGGGAAAGGCCAATTCGTCGAAGAGAACGTCGCTGAGCTGCTGGGTGCTGCGCAGGTTGAACTCGTGACCAACGATCGTGAAGAGCTCCTGCTGCAACGCGGCCAGCCGCTCGGTCAATTCCTCGGACATGACGGCGAGGAAGTCGGTGTCGAGCAAGATGCCCGCCATCTCCATGTCGGTGAGCACGGGGACCAGCGGGAGCTCGATCTCCTCGTAGAGAGCCCAGATCTCTTCCTCGCGCAGACGCGGCGCGAGCAGATCATACAGCCGAATGGTCGCATCCACATCGGCGGAACAGTAGGCTCCTGCCGGTTCGATGGGCACCTCGTCCATGCCGATCTGCTTGCGGCCCGATGCCGATAAGCTCCTTGATTTCGGTCATCTCCCAGCCCAGTTCCAAGCCGGCCTGGGCTTTGAGCCCCAATGAGCGGCTTGACGGGTCAAGCAGCCACGCCATGACCATGGTGTCGTGGATCGGCCCCGCCACATCTAGGCCAAAGCGGCGACAGACCGTCAGATCATATTTGGCATTGTGGGCCAGCTTGGGAATGTCTGGGTCGGCGAAATAGGGCTGGAGCACCGGGATCACGTCGGCCGTCCAGTCCAATTGCGCGCCTTCCTTGTGCCCTACGGGAATGTAGGCCGCTTTGCCCGGCGCCCAAGCGATGCCCAGCCCCACCAGATCGGCGCTCATGGCGTCGGTGCCGGTCGTCTCGACATCGAAGCTAATGCGTTCGGCTTTGGTCAGCAGATCGCCCAACTGGGTCAGCGCGGCCTCGTCCTGGACGCACCCATACGTCACGTCTGCAGCAGGCAGGCGGATTTCGAGCGCCTCGTCTGTGCTCCCTGTGGCCTGCGCCTCGCCTAGCGCAGTAGCGGACTCTTCAAAGAGCGAAAGTTGTCCGGTGACCGGCCCGGCAGGCGCGGTCGGCTCACTCTCTTCGCTCTCCTCGCCCGGGAGCTCTTTGATCAGGCTGCGGAATTCCAGCTCGTTGAAGAGTTGGATCGCGGCGCTGCGGTCAAAATCGCGCACGATGCAGGCTTCCGGCGTCGTAGTGCAGGTCAAGATCGGTCACAATGGTGACCAGGCGCTTGTTGAGGCGAACTTGCTCTTCCGCATCGACCACGTTTTGACGGGTCTTGGGGCCGCTGATTTCGTCGACGTGCGCGTAGATTTCGTCGAGCGTGCCAAATTGCTGAATGAACTTGATGGCCGTCTTGTCGCCCACGCCGGGGATGCCCGGAATGTTGTCTGAGGCGTCGCCGGTCAGCGCCTTGAGGTCAATAAACTGTTGCGGCGTCAGCTCATAGCGATCAGCCACTTCTTCCAGACCGTAGACGGTCGTCTTGGGCGACGGACCGCCGGACGTGTAGAGGATCTTGATGCGCTCGTCGACCAGCTGGAACATATCGCGATCGCCGGTGAGAATGAGCACATCCTGTCCCTGATCCGCGGCCTGGCGGGCCAGCGTACCCAGGACATCGTCGGCCTCATAGTTTTCGTAGGTGACGATCGGGATGTTGAGCGTGGTCAGCACTTCCTGAATGCGCTCGATCTGGCTGCGCATATCGTCGGGCATCCGTTCCCGCGTTGCTTTGTACTCAGGAAACTCGTCATGTCGCCAGGTGTCGCCTAGATCAAAGGCAACGGCCACATAGTCCGGCTTGTAGTCGCGCAGCACGCTGAAGAGCTTGCGCGTAAAGCCGAAGACCGCGCCGGTCAGCTCACCGGAGCTGGTGGAGAGCGGGGTCTTCATGCCAAAATAGGCACGATAGGCTTGTGAGTGGCCGTCAATAAGCAGTAAGGTAGACATGGCGAGCTGCAGGCGCAATCGAGCGAAATCTACTCTAGGCCCAAATCACCTTCCTCAAGCAAATCGCGAATGGCCGGAACATCGAGAATCGAGCGCAGCGTACGCATGCGGCGGCCGGCGTCCAGCCGATAGCGACCGGTCGGCAATTCCAAAATGAAATTCTTTGACGTGCGATTGACCAACATGATGATGTCGTCGGGATTCTCGTTCCACGTATTATTCGGTTCGTGTTTGGCCATGGGTGTTTCGCGTCCTTACCTAGTTCATTCGCGGAGATTAGCCTTGCCATTTTACAGGCGTCAAGGAGATTTGACAAAAGAAAGCGGTGAATCCCAATTGATGTTCATCTTGACGGCTATGCGCCCACCTGGTCGCTCTGGTAGTCGACTGGCTGGCGGCTTTGACTGGACCAGCGCAGCCTGCGTCGGGCCTGCCACGTCTGCACCAGGCCGATGCTGACCATCGTGCCAAAGCCGGCGGCATAAAGAAGCAGAAAGGGCACCGACCACCACTTGTCTAGATGGGCGGCCACTGCGGCCGAAATCAGCGCATAGGCGAAAATAGCCACTTCGCCAAAGAAGGTCGGGTCCAGATCAAGGTGATAGGCACTCTTCTTCCAGCGATCGCCGGTCTCTTCCACGCGAAACTTGGGCGTACGCAGAAATGTGCCGCCCTGGGTGCGCAGCCCTTGCCAGACTGCTCGCGTGTTGGAGAGGGCAATGCCAGTTCCCAACAGCATGAGCAGCGGCAGGTAGAGGTAGTAGCGTAGCCAGTGCTGCGGATGAAGTCGGCGCTGGGCGATGCCGTAGAGCAGGGGCGGCCCCACGGTGGCCAAGCTTAGCAGAGCCAGCGGCGCAGCCGGATCGCTCCCAAGCAGCATCAGGGGCAGGGCCACGAAGAGTAACGTCAACAGCAGCGGGTGGAGTAGATAGTTGCCCAGATGAAAGATGCCAAAGGCGCGTTTTACCAGTGGCTCATCGCTGCGCCAGACGCGTCCGCCCAGTTTGCGAAGCGTTTGCACGCTGCCTTTGGCCCACCGAAACTGCTGCCGCTTGAACGCCGTCAACGTAGGCGGAATCTCGGCCGGCGCGGTCAGGGCGTTAAGGTAGAGTGGCTCCCAGCCGACCAGTTGGGCGCGGTAGCTCAGGTCGAGATCTTCACACAGCGTGTCGGCTTGCCAGCCGCCCACGGCTGAATCTTCAATACAGGCGCGGCGCCAGACCCCGCCCGAGCCATTGAAGCCAAAGAAGTAGTCTGCTGTCTGACGTCCTTGCTGTTCGACCACGAAGTGGCCGTCGAGGGCCAGGGCCTGGCTGCACGTTAGCGGTGAATAGTTCCGATTGAGATGGCTCCAGCGCGTCTGGACAAAAGCAGTGCGCGCTCGTTCCGGTAGTAGAAAAGTGGGGAATCGTGTTGCGTAGAAAATCGGCTGCCGGCAGAAAATCGGCATCGAAAATGGCGATGAACTCTCCCTGCGCTCGAGGCAGCGCATGGGCCAACGCGCCGGCCTTAAAGCCGCTCCGCGTTGGCCGCGTAACCACTTTGACGTCAACGCCGCGCGCCTGCCAACTCTCAACGCGTTGCTGTACCAGTATCGCGGTGCTGTCATCCGAATCGTCCAGGACCTGGATTTCCAAGCGATCTGCAGGGTAATCCAGGCGCGCGCAGGCGTCAATGATGCGCTGGGCCACGTACTGTTCGTTGTAGATGGGCAATTGGACGGTGACAAAGGGCCATGCCTGAGGATGTGGCGCCGGGGCCGGCGGGCCATCCATGCGGCGGGTGACTTGCCACGTGAGCCACAGCGCGTGCACGCCATAGGCGGCAAGTCCCAACATGCTTACGGTATAGAGAAGCTGTAAGGTCAATGCGGTTGCAGTCAGGCCACTGGCAAACAGCGTGTCGGCGACGTGCATAGAAAAATCTGTCCTTTGCCAGTCTACTCAGGCAAAAAAAGCGGCTGACGAATGCGCCAGCCCGGATGCGTAGTATAGCGGAGGCGACACGGGCAAGCCAATTGGATGCTGGCGCATTGCGACCTGGTGATCTAATCACGGAACGCTGATTTCGCAGATTGGGCGGATGTCCGCAGATTAGACGCAACACATCCAGTTCAATCTGCAAAGTGTGATCTGCCCGTATCTGCCGCATCCGCGTTGATCCGCGGTCTATCCCAACCCGGTCGGATTCGATGCCCGTCTTACTCTAACTGTGCGGCGCGTGCAGCCGCGCGGATCAGACTGACCAAGGCCGGCATTTCTTCGACATTCAGGCCATGCGCCAGCTGAATCGTGACCACCACGTGGGGGGTCGCCTCTCGTTCCACAAAGAGTTGCTGTAGGAAGGGGTTGTAGCGGCGTTGCATCTCGAAGAGTGCGTGGGCCAACGCACCTGTGTTGTCGCCGCGTGTGATATACTCACTGCCGGTCAGGTCCATGTGGTGGCGCGTCCAAAGCCCGGCCTCGTCGCCACGGCGGATGGCCCGGTTGGGTGTTTCTCCCTTGCTCCAGAGTAGTTCTTGCTGGGGCACAGGGTCTACAACACCGTGAAAGCGCAACTGGTCGAGCACGGCCGCTCGTTTCCTGCCATGTGTATGGAAAGGGCCACCCAGCGGGCTTTTTTCGCGCGTCACGGTCAAGCTGACAAACGGATCCGGGCCTGGCGAAAAGGCTGCGTCGAAATCGCCGTTAAGCTGTACAGCGGGCGCTCTTGCAGCGCCGGGGCCCATTGCCGCCAAGTGGCTGCGCGTCCCTGCTGCCAACTGCGCGAGCAGGGCGCGGCTGTGACGCTGCCGGCGCAAGGGCTGGACCAGCACGCCAAGCATGACGAGCGCAGCGGCGCCGACGATGACCACCAGCCAGCCATATTGAAGCATGAATGCTGTCGCTGCTGCGCGCAGCTCTTCTGTCGCCAAGTCAATCCCCATGAGGTACTGTTATGAGCGCCAACAATGCGCAAATCACGAACAACGTGACGCGTTTTTTGGACAAGAAGCGCGTCGACTATGCGGCATATGCCTACGATTATGACGCCGGCATTCATTCGGCCGTAGAGGTTGCCGCAGCAGTGGGCAAACCTGTCGAGCAGGTTTTCAAGACGCTGGTCGCTGTGGCCGACCAGCCGGGACGCAAGCCAATGCTCGTGATCATTCCCGGGGCCGAGACGCTTGATCTCAAGGCCCTGGCCAAGGCCGTCGGTGTCAAGAAGGCCAAAATGGCCGGTCATGATCAGGCTGAGCGGCTAACAGGTTTGCAGACCGGCGGCATCAGCCCCCTGGCGCTCATCAACAAAGGGTTTGACATTTATCTGGATGATCGCGCCCTGGCCTTTCCCACGATCACGATCAGCGCCGGCCAGCGCGGGGCCCAAGTGGAACTGCCCGTCAACGATTTAGTGAAACTGACACGCGCGCGGACGATCTCACTTGACGGCTAATTGACAATTGCCGATTGAAAATTGTTAATTGCCATTTGTCCTGGCCGCTCCAACAGTATGACAACAACCTCGGAATTCCCGCCGCGTTCAATTGTACCAGACATGGGCGCCGGTATCACCTGTACCGGCGATTTTGTTCCCTGTTTTAACGGTACCCACTCCGGAGGCCAATCCGCAAATTGTCTTTGCAGTGGCTTCAGAATGTAAAAAGGAAATAGACATGTTAAAGGTACAAGAAGCAGTCGCCAGTGGTCTGAGCTTTCAGCTGAATGACGACCAGAAGATGTTGCGCGATCTTGCCCGCGACTTCGTTCGCAAGGAATTCATGCCCCAGGTCGAGCACCTGGATGAGACGGGCGAGTGGCCCTGGGAAATCTTTCACAAGGCCCTGGAAGTAGGCCTGGTCAATCTAAACATTCCTGAGGAATACGGCGGTCTGGGCGCATCGGTACTGGAAGAGTGTATCGTGGGTAGTGAATTTGCCTATGGCTGCTCAGGCATTGGCACCGCCCTGCTGGTCAATCAGCTTGCCGTCTTGCCCATCCTCATCGCCGGCAACGACGAGCAGAAAGAGAAATACTTCACGCGTCTGGTGGATGAAGCTGCCGTCATCTCCTACTGCCTGACGGAGCCTGATGCTGGCTCTGACGTTTCCGGCATCAAGACGACGGCCATCCGTGAGGGGGACAAGTATATTCTCAACGGCCAGAAGACCTGGATCACCGGCGGTCCGGTGGCCAAGTATTTCACCGTCTTCGCCAAGACCGATCCCGAAGGCGGCCACAAGGGCATGAGCTGCTTCATTGTTGAAGCCGATTGGGACGGTGTCAGCGTTTCCAAGCCGTTGGAAAAGATGGGGCAACATGCGGCCCAGACCAGTATGGTCTTTTTTGAAAACGTAGAAGTGCCGGCCGAGAACCTCCTCGGTCGTGAGGGCGATGGCTTCATGATTGCGATGAAGGTCTTTGACAAGAGCCGCCCGCCCGTAGCCGCTGCGGCGACAGGCATTGCCCGTCGTGCCTTGGATGAAGCCGTCAAGTATGCTGGTGAGCGCTTCGCCTTTGGTCAGCCCATCGCCCAGTTCCAGGGCGTGGGCTTCATGCTCGCCGACATGAAGATCCGCGCCGATGCGGCCGAGCAACTGGCCATGCGCTCCGCCTGGGACGTTGACAACGGTTTTCGTAACACCTCCTCGGCCGCCGTGGCCAAGGCTTATTGCTCTGAAGCAGCCGTGCTCAACTCGACGGACGCTGTCCAGGTCTTTGGCGGCAACGGCTATGCCCGCGAGTATCCGGTAGAGAAGCTCATGCGCGATAGTAAGATCTATCAAATCTATGAAGGAACCACGCAGATTCAGAAGATGATTATCCTGCGCGAGCTCTACAAGAACGGGAAGTAGAGAATCGGCGTAGCGGGGGAAACGCGATCAGCGCTGCGTTCACCGCCACGAAGTGCAGTCTCATAAGGGTCGGTCGATCGGAGAGATCGCCGGCCCTTATTCTTTTTCCTTGATCGCTTTGCAGTAGTAAAGACGCTGTTCGAAAATGATGGTCTCGCCATGACGGCGCGTGTGCAGACCGGCGGCGTCGGTTTCGATCCCCGCCTCCATCATCTCACGAACGATCGCGCCGTTCGCCGAATCCAACGGTAGCTCGGCCAGCCATTCATCGAGCTCGCGTTCAAAGGTGACGGTCTTTTCATCGACCACCGTGAGCCCCGCGTTGGTGAGCAGGTCGCGATATTGCTGCGCTGAGCGTGCGGCATAGTGTGTGGGGTTGCGACGTTCTTCGATCGCGTTCTGGGTCGCGCGCTTGACGGGGTCGTCATTGGAGAGCAGATCGGCCAGAAGTAGAATGCCGCCGGTACGCAGAACGCGGACGAGTTCGTGGAGCACCTTCTCGGCGTCACGTATATGATGAAGCAGCAGGCGACAGATGACCACGTCGAATCGTTCGTCCCGGAAGGGGAGCGCGTGGGCAGCGGCGAGCCGGAAATAGACCTTGCGTGCAACCGAAGGTGGTGAGTTGAGGCGGCGGAACTCAGCCTGCTCCAGCATGACGGGGCTGACGTCGACGCCGATGACTTCATGGGGTTTTACTTCGGCCAAAGCCAAGGTAAGGGTGCCACTGCCTGCACCCACATCCAGAATTGAGGTTCCCTCCGGCAATTTGGCGAAGCGCAACAGATTTTCCACGCGTTTCTGCCGTTGTTCGCCGTGGACGCCGTCCTGCATAGCGGCCTGATTATAGACGTCGATCACGGCCGAAAGATCCTCGTCAAACGTTTCCGCCGGAGCCGATTCTGAGGGCTGATCTGGGGTGGGAGACTCCAAGCCGGGCGGTGTCGGCAGGTGCTCGTGTCGGTTAACGCTGTGTACAACCCACTGATCGCCATGGAGGCAGAGCTCGGTGACGGCGGTTGGCTCGCCGGCAACCAGCAAGCGCCGAGCGTCGGTGAGGCAGGCAATCGTCGCGGAAATCAGTGACGCTTCCAAGACGATGGCGATGGTCTTGCCGTTGGCGGCACGCTGCAAGTTTTCTAACAGTTCGGCTTGTCCGGCACAGTAATCGGCCTGCGACGGCGCCGCCGCTGAATCATCAGATGACTCTTCAGTTTGCTCGCTCGTGATCGCAGCCGGCGCTTCCGGCCAATCACTTTGTACCGTCACGGGCAACCCCAACGCCTGACCGAGGCGCTGGGCCGTCAGGCGATTGCGTAGCTTCGGCGCGCTATGGAGCGCGGCAATGGCATAACGATCCTTTAGCCAGCGGGCCAACGCATCGGTTTGTTGCCAGCCGCGTGCTGTCAAGCCGGTGTCGATGGTGGCTTGGCCGACCCGCTGCGCAGCCATCGCCTCGGCATGACCGATGAGCAACAGACGCAGATCGGGGCTTGTTTCCGTCAATGTGACATCGTCCGCTTGGTTGTGTTCCATGGGCAATGAGAGTGGGGATGGTGAATGATCGCGCTGTCGACAATCAGACCGTGCTGCGCTGCTGCGTCAAGTTTTAGGGGGCGTCGCCATTTTCGGTGGCAGATGCGCGCGTTTCCGTGGCTGCGTCACGCGCTGCCTGGCGAGCCGACGTTCGCTGTTCGTCCAAAGACTTTTCTACTTGCTTCAGGGCGTGGACTTCGGGCGGGTAGTGGCTGGTCCGCTTATTGTTGCCGGGCGATTCGGAGAATTGAAGCCGATCGACAACTTCGCCCTGCAAAAGGTGATGCTCGAATAACTCGTCAACGTCTTTGACCTGCACCCCGCAATACCAAACGCCTTCGGGGTATACAACGGCCATTGGCCCATGGCCGCATTGGTTCAGACAACCAGCTCGATTGATGCGAATTGAGTCCTTGAGTCCTGCCTTGGAGACGCGGCGCTTCAAGCCGTCGA
This sequence comes from uncultured Chloroflexia bacterium, assembly GCA_963749845.1. GTDB lineage: Bacteria > Chloroflexota > Anaerolineae > Caldilineales > Caldilineaceae > JAGRCP01. The sequence goes on from CAVVOJ010000001.1 coordinate 2,601,088, forward strand.
AGATTGCGTCGACGTCGCCATCATACCAGCAGTAGGGCCCATGGGTGCACACAAAGACATGCTTCTCGTATTGTTGTGACATGGGCGCATCATAACAGAGAGGTTCAGGGGAGACAAACGTCTTATGCCCTGTGGCGCGGCATGATCGTTGAGGGTTTCTCAACGTAACGACGATGGACCGCGGCCCATCCTACTCATCGTGTGAATTCCTGATCCGGGCATCGATTCGTTGACAGGTGACTGTGGTTCGAGTAAAATTTTCCCCTGTACCCATAGATTGTTCATTCACTTTCCGTCGCTCGCTCAGCCCATGTTTGACACGACCGGTTCGATCATTTCAAGCCGGCGACGCAGGCGGCGGCTTGCCGAACTCAATCCGGACTTTTTCGGAACCGATATCGCTTATTCGCTGTAATCGTTACTGCTTACTAAAACTACTTTCAAAGCCGGTCGAAACCTGATACCGGCTGCCCACACTGCTTTACCTAAGGGGGAAACATGGCCGATTATCAAACCAACCAGATCCGCAATGTCGCCATTCTGGGCCATGGCGGGTCCGGTAAGACTTCGCTTGCCGAGGCGCTGCTCTTCAAGACGGGCGCTACTCACCGCGTCGGGCGGGTCGAGGACGGCTCTACTGTTTCGGACTGGGACGCTGAGGAACAACGGCGTGGCATTTCGATCAATCTCTCAGTGATGCCGATCACCTATCAGGACATCAAGATCAACTTGATTGACACGCCGGGCTATATCGACTTTGTGGGGGAGGTGATTAGCGCCCTGCACGTTGCCGAAGCCGGGCTCGTGCTTGTCGATGCCGTCGCCGGCGCAGAGGTGGGGACGGAACTGGCTTGGCACCGGTTGGACGAATTGGGCAAACCACGGATCGTCTTCGTGAATCGCATGGGGCGCGAGAACGCCAGCTTTGAAAATGCGATTGATAGCTTGCGCGAAGCCTTTCCCGATTCCACAATTGTCCCTTTCCAACTCCCCATCGGTCAGGGGGAAGATTTTAAGGGCGTCGTGAGCCTCGTTACCGGTAAGGCCTATCTCGGCTCTGAAGGAACCGTGACCGAAGTGCCGGCTGAGATGGCGGATGCGATTGAGGCAGCCCAAGTTGCGCTGGTTGAAGCCGCGGCCGAGGCAGACGATGAACTGATCGTGAAGTATTTTGACGGTGAAGAGCTGACGGCGGAAGAAGTGCGGCGTGGTCTTCACCGCGGTGTACGCAGCGGCGCCATTGTACCGGTCTATTGTGGGTCGGCCCTCGGCGACGTCGGCCTGGATCGCCTGCTCAAGGCGATCTGGCGTTATGTGCCGGCGCCGAATGAACGCGTCGTACCGGCCACGCAAAATGGCGAGTCGATCGAACTGACCGCCGACGCCGATGGCCCCGTGGCCGGCTACGTCTTCAAGACGGTAATCGATCGCTATGTGGGCCGCATGAACTATATCCGCGTCTTTTCCGGGACCTTGGGCAAAGATGCCACGGTCGTGAATGGCCGTACGGGGGAGTCGCAACGTATTGCCAATCTGAGCAGCGTCAGCGGCAAGGAAATGCATGGCATTGGCAATTTGGTCGCCGGTGACATCGGTGTGGTCACGAAAATGGACGACATTCTGACTGGCGATACCCTGTCGCTGGAAGCAGATAAGATTGTCGTGGCGCCGGCCGAATACCCGCGCCCTCTCTACTCGGTTTCGGTTGCGCCGGCGACCAAGGCGGACAGCGCCAAGATGGGGCAATCGCTCCATGCGCTCACCGAAGAGGATCCGACCCTGCGCGTGCAGAACATCTCTGCCACCAAGCAGAACGTGTTGCAGGGCATGGGCGATGCTCATATTGACGTGGCCATTCGCCGCCTGGAGAGCAAATTCGGCGTCTCGGTAGAGACTGCCGTGCCCAAAGTGCCCTATCAAGAAACGATTTCGCGCCAGGGCCAGGCCCAGTATCGTCACAAGAAGCAGACCGGCGGCGCCGGCCAGTTTGCCGAGGTGCATATGCGGGTCGAGCCACTGGATCGGGGTGAGGGCTTCCAGTATGCCAGCGAGGTCTTTGGCGGCTCTATCAGCGGCGTCTTCCTGCCCTCGATTGAGAAGGGCATTCGCCAGGTATTGGACATCGGCTTCCTTGCCGGGTTCCCTGTCGTCGATGTGAAGGCCGTGGTCTTTGACGGCAAGGAGCATCCTGTTGACTCCAAGGACATCGCCTTCCAGACGGCAGGCCGTGAAGCCTTCCGCTCTGCCATGGAACAGGCGGGTCCGGTGCTGCTGGAACCGATCTACAAGATCGACGTGATCGTACCCGACGACTATATGGGTGACATCATGGGCGATTTTAACACCCGGCGCGGGCGCGTGTTGGGCATGGAACAGCGGGGCAATCGCACCGTGATCAGCGCCATGGTGCCTCTGGCTGAAATCATGCGCTACGGCACGGATCTGCGCTCCATGACCCAGGGCCGCGGCATCTACACGATCGAATTTGATCACTATGAACCCGTACCCGGCCATATGACGGATGATATCGTCGCCGCCAGTAAGGCCGAAGAAGAAGAGAGCTAGCCTTGGCTTGCCTCAATTCGCCCTACACCAATTGGCGATGGACAGCATAGACATTAACGACAAGGTCGGCGCCACGGCGCCGACCTTGTCCATGAGTAGGCAAAAATGATGACCCAACCGCAAAAACCGCTGGCGCCAGCTGCCGAGAGCAACTGGTTTGCCACGCGCACGGGAATCGCCCAGGCCGGCGACTTGGTTCTGTTGCTCATGGCCGACCTGAAGCGCTATGTCTTCAAACTCACGCCGACCGGACGTCTCCACACCCACCGCGGCGTTTATGAGCATCGCGAGATCATCGGCACGCCCTACGGCGGGGCGGTGACGTCGCAGCTAGATGCCGAGGCGCTAGTGCTGGAGCCGGGCTTGGGCGATATGATCCGTCACCTCAAGCGCGGCACGCAGATCATTTACCCCAAAGATGCCGCGTATTTGGTCCACCGGCTGAATTTGCGCGCTGGAGCTACAGTGCTGGAGGCAGGCACCGGCAGCGGCGGGCTGACTGCTGCGCTGGCGTGGGCGGTTGCGCCGCAAGGCCGCGTCTACACCTACGAGGTCCGCGAGGACAACTATCGTATGGCGCGCAACAATCTGGAGCGGGTCGCGCTCTTGCCCTATGTGGAAATGCATCTGCGTGGGATCGAGGAGGGCTTTTTGCAGCATGACGCCGATGCCCTGTTCCTCGACGTACGCGAGCCATGGCTCTACATGGCCCAGGTGCGCGCCGGGCTTCGCCCGGGCGGTTTCTTTGCCAGTTTGGTGCCAACGGCCAATCAAGTCTCCGAGCTGCTGATGGCATTGGAGAGGGCGGGATTCGCCGATATTGCCGTGGAGGAATTGCTGCTGCGACGCTACAAGCCCGTGCCTGAACGGCTGCGTCCAGAAGACGAAATGGTCGCCCATACCGGCTATCTGGTCTTCGCACGTCTCATTGCCGCTACGCTGGACCCGCGCCAGTGGATCTCTAAGGAGCGCCGGCGCTATCAAGCCCGCCTGCAGGCGCAGCAGCGCATTGCTGATGCCGAGGCCGAGCGGGCCGCGCGTGAAGCAGCGGGCGGCCGGAAATATCCGCCGATGCCCTTGCCCGGCTAGCGGGAGAGCCCACGGACAGCGTCTGGTTTGCTCGCGGGCGCCGATGTTCGGCCCTTCTCCGCTTCTCCTCCCTTACCAACGTTTCCAGATTTTGATCAGGAGAAGCGCAGCTGCTGCGCCGGCCGCATCCGTCACCACATCGCGCCAGTCCGCGGCACGCCCCGGCACGAAACTTTGGTGGATTTCATCGCTGAGGCCGTAAAGCAGCGTGAGGCCAAAGACTGTCCAGGCGGGATAGGTCATTGTCGGCCATTGACGACGGACCGCCCACCAGAACGCCAATGCCAGAAGGGCGTAGAAGCCAAAATGCGCTCCCCAAGATCCATAACGATCAAGGAGCATGAGCAGTGGCGCCAACTCACCCAGCAGGACTTCATTGCGGATTACCTCAGCCGCCAGCCGGCTGACCCAGCCCGGTCCGCCAAAGCTGGATTGGCTGCTCAGCCGAAAGATCACCGCCATTACCCCAAATGCAGGCAGCCACGTGATGAGGGCAGCGAGCGCAGCGCCTGGTTGACCGTGATTTGCGTTGGCGTCATTCATCGCGCGATTCATAACCCGGTAAGCGTCTGAGCATAAAACTCGGCCAGGGCGCCGGCCAGGTCGCGCCATTGGTAGCGAGCCGCGAGATGGGCGCGGGCCTGATTGACCATCTTGTTACGCGCGCCTGGATCGCCTAGCAGGGCCGCAGTCGCGCCGGCAAATTCGGCTGGTGTGGCTTCGGCCGGCACAAGACGAGCCGCGCCCTCGCCGCCGTACTGTGCCTGTTCGCCTACGGAACTGGCCACCACCGGCACTCCGTTGAGAAGCGTGGTCGCCAGGCGCACGCTGCACTTGGCCTGCTGCAGGGGAATGGGCTGCGCCGGGAAGATGGCGCAGGTACTTTGCGCGTAGAGATCGATCAGATCCGCCGGCGGCACAAAGCCGCGCCAACTTACGGCGAGGGCCGGGCCGAGACCAAGCTCCGCTATGGCGGCGTGGAAGGGCTCCTCGCGCCCGGCTGCGATTGGACTGCCGGCCACGACAAGGCGTGCGTTTGGGATTTCCGCATGGAGCGTTTGCCAGAACGCAGCCAGCCATGCCGGTTCAACTTCCACAAAGCGGCTGAAAAAGAGCACGGTAGGTGCTATGCCAGTCGTTCCCGTCTCGTTTGTGTCGCTATTGGATGTGGCACTGGGTGTGGCACCGGATGCGCGAACGTCAACCCCATTGGGCAGGTAGAGAACAGGCGCTGACGCGTTGTCGTGTTGGGCCTTCGCTTCAAGCCAGCGACTGGCCGCGGTGATGGCGTCGGTGTGGCGGATGCCCCACTCTTCCTGCCATGCCAGGAAACGGGTTGTGACCGGGTCATAGTGATTGATTTCGGCCCAGGCCTGCTCCCAGTCATCGACATCCAGGAACAGTGGCGGACGGCGCTTTTTTCGCCACAGCCGCCACTGTATCAGACCGGCATGGGCACGGGGCTTGACAATGTGAATGATGTCCGGCTGGGCTTGCTCAAGCTCCGTGAGCATGCGCAGGACCGTGCCCGGAATGCCGCCGTCCAATGTCACATTGACCAGTTCGACGCCCTCATCCGTCCACCTGCGACCACTATCCTCCGGCGTGTCCCACGGTGGGATGATGATTTGTGCGGCGTGGCCAAGCTGGACCAATTCCTTGGCCAGCGGCAACGTGCGCGCCCAAACGGTCGTCTTTTGCCCCAAACCAAAAGGGGCGACAAAGGCGATGCGCGTCATGAGTCAGACGTAATCGACGCCGGCCACTCGAAGATGCCGCTGCGCAAGGCGCGCCAGACGTCCTCCTCCAGCGCTTGGGGATAGGTTAGCTCGAAGCGGGCCGTGAGCTGTGGAGCATACCAGCCGTAGATGACCGTAAGGGCAACGGCCTGGCCGATCCATGCATCCATCTGTGGGGCGGGCGCGGTCAGCGTGCGCTCAAGCGCAGTGCGTTGGCTGGGGCTGAGGTAGCCGTTGAGGTGACGCGTGCCTGTAGGGCGGCGAATGCCGTTGAGCGCCAGCATCAGGTCGATGACGATGCCGCGCAGTGACTGCACCAGTTCGGCAGCCAGCAGGCACTCGTCGAGCCGAACCAAATCAGGCAGATCGGCGAGGGTCGTCCAGAAGGCGGATAGCTGTTGGGCTACCTGATCGGCAGCGGGTTTTTCCAGGGGATCGGGCCAAACATCGGCCGTTGTAGGCGCTGGTTTCATGGTCGAGATTATAACATAGGCACGAGAACGGTAGCGAGGTTCACAAGTCAATCAACGTAAAGTCTGTTAGAATGAAGTTATATTGTGAACCTCTGAGCGGTTGATGTTTTCCCCTTGTCAACAGGTTTGAGAGAACCAGTCGCTGCTCAGTCATCGATCCATAAGCGAGGTAAAATGAGAAATTCGGATCCATTCTCCGATCTGATCCGATCGATTGAAGAGAATCTTCAGAGAGAGGGCGGCGATTGGGTGCCGCCCGATGACGATGCGCCACGAGGCGGCAACGGTGGAAGCGGCGACGGCGGCGAAGAACGCTCGATCAACCCACGGCGTTGGCTCTGGTGGCTGATTCCAATTCTAATCTTCTTCTTTTTTAACCGGATCCTCGGCGTATTTACTGATTTCATCTGGTATGACAGTCTGGGGTTTTCCTCTGTCTTCCGGACGCGGGTCTTTTCGTCATTGGGTCTCTTCTTTATCGGTGCGTTGACGTTTTGGCTCTTCCTGGCGCTCAACGTCTGGATCGCGCGCCGTGTGGAGCCCAGCAGCTTGAGCGGGTCGCCTGTACAACAGGTGCTCGACGCGTTTGGCGTACGTCTTATGCCCACAATTCTGGTCATCGGCGCGATTTTAGCCTTCTTCATGGGGCTAAGCCTTTCGGCCATGTGGGAACAAGTGCTGCTCTACTTGAATCAGATCGACTTCAATTTGATGGACCCCATTTTTGAGCGGGACGTCAGCTTTTTCATCTTCACCCTGCCGATCTGGCAAGCCATTCGCGGTTGGTTGATGACAACCGTCATCATGACGCTGGTTGCAACGGTGGTTGTCTATGGCGTCGGCTGGCGCGGCTGGAACATACGCACGCCAGTCCTGGTCCATTTGAGCATTCTTGGCGCGCTCATTCTGGCCTTGATTGCCTGGAACTATCGCCTCAATGCCTACGAGTTAGTCTATAGCGCAAGAGGCGCTGTCTTTGGCGCTGGGTATACTGATGTACGCGCACAACTGCCGGCCTATAATATCCTGAGTATCATTACGCTTATCACAGGCGTTTTGCTCATCGTTACGGCGTTCATGCGTCGAGCCTGGCGGGCGATTGTGGTTGTGTTGGTCGTTTGGCTGGCCGTGGCGATTCTGGCCGGCAACGTCTATCCCAGCTTCATTCAGCGTTTCCAGGTTAGCCCCAACGAGCTAAACTTGGAGCGCGAGTATATCGACAATAACATCAATTTCACACGATTGGCCTTCGATATTGATGAAATCTCGGTACGCGATTATGACGCGTCAGAGGAGTTAACATCTGAGGCGATTCTGGACGAACCGGAGACCTTCCGCAACATTCGCCTGTGGGATTACCGCCCTCTCCTTCAGACCTACAACCAGGTCCAGGCACTGCGTCAGTATTACGAGTTCAATGACATCGACATCGACCGCTATCAAATCGACGGCGAGACGCGTCAGGTCATGCTGGCCGCACGCGAATTGGTGCCCGACCGACTCAATGAAAACGCGCAGACGTGGGTCAACCAGAAGCTGGTCTATACCCATGGCTACGGCGTCGCGGCGTCGCCCGTCGCCCAGGTGACGCGTGATGGTCTGCCCGAGTTCTACCTGAAGGATCTCCCACCGCAGGGTGTAATCGACGTAACGCGGCCACAGATCTATTTCGGCGAGAAGACGGACAGCTATGTCATTGCGCGCACCGATGAGCCGGAATTCGACTACCCGCGCGGCGAGGGCAACGTTACAACCTTCTTTGATGCCGACACAGGCATCAATATGAGCTTCTGGCACAAACTGCTCTTTGCCATTCGCTTTGCGGATATCAATATCCTGCTCAATAGCGACATCACGCCCGATAGCCAGCTGTTATGGCGGCGCAATATCGTGGAACGCATTGTCGAGGTGGCGCCCTTCTTGAGCTACGATTCCGATCCGTACATCATCGTCGATGACAATGGCGAGCTGCACTGGATGCTGGATGCGTACACGATTAGTAATCGTTTTCCTTACAGTGAACCATATAATGCCTTCAACTATATCCGCAATCCGATCAAGGTTGTGACAAACGCGTATGATGGCTCCATGGTCTTCTATGTGCTCGACCCGGAGGAACCCATTGCCGCGGCTTATGCTGAGATCTTCCCGGATCTTTTCCGGCCGTTCAGCGAGATGCCGGCCGATCTCCAGGATAACATTCGGTATCCCACCGACCTGTTCTCGGTCCAGGCCGAGGTCTATCGTACCTATCACATGACCGATGTGACGGAGTTTTACAATAAAGAGGATGTGTGGGCGTGGCCGTCGGAAGTCTTCGATAACGACCCGGTGCGTATGGAGCCCTACTATGTGCTGATGTCGTTGCCGGATGGGGATGAACTGGACTATATCCAGATCTTGCCTTTTACGCCGGCCAATCGAGAAAACATGATCGCATGGCTGGCGGCTCAGAGCGACCCGGAAAAGTACGGTGAAAAGATTGTCTATGAATTCGGCAAGGACTCCCTCTTCTTTGGCCCGCAGCAGGTGGAAGCGCGCATTGATCAGGATCCGACCATCAGCGCCCAGCTGAGTCTCTGGAATCAGCAGGGCAGTAACGTGATCCGCGGCAACCTGCTGGTGATTCCTGTGGCTGACAGCTTGCTCTATGTGGAGCCCCTCTATCTTCAGGCCGCCAACGGCAAAATCCCTGAACTACAGCGGGTGATTGTTGCTACCGTGGATCAGGTGATCATGGCTGAGAGCCTTGGCCTGGCCCTGGCTGAGCTTTTTGGCGCTGACCTGATCACAGATGCAGGACTGGAAGAATTGCTGGCAAGCGGGACGAGCCTGCCGCTTGATACGGGCGAGATTGACTTCTCTGCCCCTGGGGCGGCCGGTCTGGAAGCAGCTTCGGTCGAGGAAATTATTCTGCTGGCCAACGAGCAATACCTCACCGCCCAAGAGTATCTGCGCGACGGCGATTGGGCCAGCTATGGCCTGCAGATGGAGGCGTTGGAAGCGTCCTTGTTGCGCTTGGTCGACATCACTGGGCTCGAGATCGCGCCGACGCCAGCGCCCGAAACCGAGCCGGCCCCGGATACTGACATCGAAACCGAAGAAGCGCCTGCCACCGACGGCGGATAGGTAAAGAGCGCGGAGTGTGAAGTGCGGAGTGCGGAATGTGGGGTGCGAGGCCTGGAATCAGGTCCGCACCCCACAACCCCACAACCCGACCCACCTCGCAAGCGGGATGTTCTTGAAAATATCTTTGGGCGACAGTTTGGCAACCTTGCCCTGGACATTATTTTGGAATTTTTCTACTGATCTTGGAGAAACTTGCGTACAAGCACGGCCATTTTGTCGGGCTGGTCCCAATGAACGGCGTGGCCGGCGTCTTCTACAAAGCGAAGGCGGGCACTGGGGATGCGCGCGCTGAGCGCCAGAACGTCCTGCGGCGTGTTGTTGACTTCACTCGCGCCATTGACCAGTAACACGGGACACTGGATATTGGCAGCTTCGACCATGCAAATGTTGCCGCCGGCCGCATAGATGGCCTGTGCAGCCCGCGCCCAGCCCTGGGGCATGGCTTCCACTTGATCCGGTCCATGCTGCGCAGCGATTTCCGCAGCCCAGTCCGGGTGCGTTGCGGCCCAGTCGTCGGGCGTCAGCCAACTCTCCACGCTCTCTACCATGGCCTTGGAAATGACGCCCGAGACGCCCCACGCAATGACGCTGCGTACCAGATCCGGGCGGGTCGCGGCGAGCAGAAGCGCGCTTTCGGCGCCGTCGCTGAAGCCGAGTACGTGAGCCGGGCCGCAGCCCAGCGCTCCGATCAACGCAGCAACGTCATCTGCATCACGCTGGTAGAAATAGGGCGCAAAGTCGCGCAGCGGCGGCTGGCTTCGGCCATAGCCGCGCAAGTCGGGTGCGATGACTCGATAACTCTCTGCAAGGTCGTCGATGAGGTTCCGAAAGTGAGTCACTCCTGTGCCGGTGAAGCCATGGAGCAACACGACCAGCGCGCCGGCGCCACGGTCAACATAGGCCATAGCAATGTCGGTGGCAAGAGCGATTTTCTGATACGCGGCGGTTGAATTCATCATGGAGGACTCCTCTAAACACTCATTCCGTTCGTCCAAGCCGCTCCCACAATTCAGGCCGCACACGTTCACCAATCAGAAAGCGACGATCGCCGTCGGTGCCCGTGCCGGAGATCACATACTGCCCGGGTTCGCTGCCCACGTAGTGACTGAAGATGCGATCGGTGATCTCGCGCCAGGCCATTGCGTTTTCCAAATCCTCTTTCTGCAACAGCGTCCAGTTTGCCGGAATCTCAATGGCAATCATTTCGTTGTCGACCGTATAATTGACGTCCGTCCAGCCGCGGTTGACGCGTGCGACCTGGCGATTGTGGCTAAGGTCGAGGATGAGCGAGCGGGAACCGAGCAGTGGCACGCCCTGCACGTGACGGCTGCCAACGAGCCAGGTGATGGCAAAGCGCGACGCATGAACCCGGTTGAGTGCGTTGCGAAAGGGGTAGAAGTCAGGATAGAAGTTGAAGGCCAGGCCCCGCAAGAGGCCAAAATTGAGCGCGGCATTGGGAAACTGGAGCGGATCGACCGTCCAGTGCACCACGCCAATGCCCTGTTCCCAGGCCGCCTTGGCCTGCATGCGCTTGAGCAGGTTGCCGATCCGCATGCCGCGGAAGTCGGCAAGCACTCCCATGGTCTGCGATTCCAGCCGCAGCTCGCCGTGGAAGCGCGCGTGCCAATCTGCCGGGAGCGCGGGACCGCCATGTTTGGCAAAGCCGAAAAGAAAGCCGGCCAGCTCGCCGTCGACGCGTGCCACCAGGGATGTCCCGGACCCAAATTCAACGCTGTGGATATCACTCGGGTAAAGAAACTCGGGCGGCGTACCCCAGATTTCTTGTTGTACGTAGCGGATCTGCATGGCTTCGGTAGCGCTGGGGCGACCAATGTCGAGGAGCCCAATCTGTTCATGGCTAGGCGCATACTGGAGCTCGGCCAATGGATCGTAGAAGACTACCTTGGCCGGTTCGGGCAGCCAGTCGATGATGGCGGCCACAATTGCGGCTGGTGTCGCCTCCTGGTGCAAGCTGAGGCGCCGGCCCGTGAGCGTGTGGTAGCGCAGCGTATAGGCCTTGCCCGCGCTAGATGTCGGCAGACGCGGAAAGAGGAATCCGAGTCCTACGCGCCGATTGTTCTCCTCTACGACCACTAGATTGCCGCCGATACGCGGCAAGGTGACGGCCAGGAAGTGATAGGGAAACAGCGTTGCATTGTCGGGCGCACCCAGCTCAATGCCGATGCGCTCGATTTCGGCGTTCCAGTGGGGATGATCGGGCGGGAGGACGGTCACGTTCATGGGACGTTCGTCTGCAATTGAGCCAGCACAATCCGATCGGTGGGAAAAGCCAACGGTTCCGGTAAATCGCTTAGCGGGAAAAACTGCACGCGATCCAAATCGTCGGCCGCTCGTGCTTCGCCGCTGTCGATGACGCCGTAGAACCAGATGCCGACCGTCGGCTGTTCAGGGTGGTGAAAGTTGGAGTGAACAGCGGCAACTTCGCCAAGGCGGACGGTAAGCCCCGTCTCTTCGGCAAACTCGCGGATGGCGGCATCGCGCACGTCCTCGTCCGCCTCCACATGGCCGCACGGGATGCACCACTGGCCGGCGTATGAGCTATATGGCGCCCGGCGTCCCAGCAAAACCTGGTCGCCCTCGCGCACGATAACCGCAACGCCGGCAGTCGGATTATGATAATGGATAAAGCCGCAGCTTGGGCATGTAGGGCGGAGGCGCCCGCCGCGCTCAGTGAGGGACAGCGACGTCCCACAAAGCGGGCAGAAGCGAAAGGTCACGTCGTCCGGGCCTGGCGAGTGGCGTAGAGAACGATGCTGCCCGCAATGGCAGCGTTGAGGCTTTCGATCTCACCGTACATGGGCAGCCTCACCAGGAAATCGCACTTTTCACGCGTCAAGCGACTGAGACCGCTGCTCTCACTGCCCACAACGATTGCCATCGGCCCGTCGAGGTTGGCTGCGGCCAGTGGCGGCACGGAAGGATCGCCGTCCAGGCCCGCGACCCAGACGCCGGCCTGCTTGAGATCGTCGATGGTGCGATTGAGGTTAGTCACCTGAGCGACGAGTAGCCGTTCCACCGCGCCGGCGCTGGCATTGCTCACCGCCGGCGTGATGGCTGCCGCCCGTCGATCGGGAATGACAATGCCGTGGACGCCCATGGTCTCGGCCGTGCGCATGAGCGTGCCCAGATTTTGGGGATCCTGAAAATGGTCGAGCAGCAGCAGCAGGGGGGCATCGTCGCGGTCGGCGGCCAGGTCGAGACAGTCCTGTAACGATACGTAGGGATACTCATCCACTTCCAGCGCAACGCCCTGGGCGTTGACTCCTTTGCCCGCGAGCTTATCAAAGATGCCGCCTTTGATGCGACGGACCGGGAGCTTGGCTTCCGTGGCCAGCCCCTCGATCTGGCCGATGATTTCGCCTTTGCCCTTGCCCTCTTCCAGCCAGAGGCGATAGATACGCCGGCGACTGGCGCTCAGCGCTTCATAGACTGCATGACGACCGTAGAGAAGTTCGCTCATGAGTGTCTCATTATTCCTCGAAGCGCCAGGTAGAGCCGTCGCGGCTGTCTTCAATCGTTACGCCCAACTCTTTCAGCCCGTCGCGGATCTGATCGGACAGCGCCCACTGCTTGGCGGTCCGCAGGTCGCTGCGTACGGTGACCAGCAGGTCGATGAAGGGCTTGGCCGCCACGCTCTGGCCGCTATCCACTGCGTCGGTCAGGGTGATGCCGAGTACGCTGGCCAGTTCCTGAAGGGTGCGTTGGGCGGCTTCGAAGAATGGTCCGCTCACGCCGGCGTCGCGAGCGCTGTTGATGGCTCGCACCAAGTCGAAGAGTGCAGCCAGCGCACTGCTGGTGTTGAAGTCGTCATCCATGGCGGTGACGAAATTGACCCGTGCGGTTTCCGTGGCCTGACGCAGCAAATCGGCGTCTTCCCCAGTGCTGGCGCTTCCAGTCGCGGGCCGCAAGGCCCCACGAAGGCGCACCAGGCTCCGCTCGGCCGCGTCCAGTGCTTCGTCGGTGAACATGACGGGCTTGCGGTAGTGGCCGGTGAAGATCAGGATGCGCAGCGTGTCCGAGCTGCGCTTGGCGAGGAACTCGTCGATCGTAATCAGGTTGCCGAGCGATTTGCTCATCTTCTCGCCGGCGAGCTGCATCATGCCGTTGTGCATCCAGTAGCGGGCGAAGGGCTCGCCGGTCAGGCTTTCGCTCTGAGCAATCTCGTTTTCATGGTGGGGAAAGATGAGATCGTTCCCGCCGCCGTGAATATCGATGGTCTCGCCCAAATGGTGAAGGCACATGCTCGTGCATTCAATGTGCCAGCCTGGGCGTCCAAGGCCCCAGGGGCTTTCCCAGGCCGGTTCACCCGGCTTTGTCGACTTCCAGAGGGCGAAGTCGCCGGAAAACTCCTTGCGCGCATCTTCCTCGATGCGCGTGCCGGTTTGGCCTTCGTCGAGCTTGCGCCGACTCAGGCGGCCGTAGTCGTCATCGGCCTTGACCCGGAAGTAGACATCGCCATCCACTTCATAGGCATAGCCCTTCTCGCCCAGTTCCTGAATATCCCGAATGATGTGGGAGATCTCGTCGGAGACGCGCGGGTAGACGTCGGCCGGCTGCACGTTGAGTTCAGCTAGATGGCGTAGATATTCTCGGGTATAGAAGTCGGCCAGCTCGATTGGATCCCGCTCCATCTCGTTGGCACGGCGGATGATTTTGTCATCGACGTCGGTGAAATTCGTGGCGTAGAAGACGTCGTATCCCTTGAAGGTCAGATAGCGCCGCACCATGTCGAAGACGATGGCGGCCATTGCGTGACCGACGTGTGCGTTGGCATAGACCGTCGGCCCGCAGACGTACATGCGCACCTTGCCCGGCTCGACCGGGATGAACTCTTCCTTCTGTCGGGTTAAGGTGTTGTAAATTTGAAGCGCCATGATTTCTAAATGATAGCTGGCGGCGGGGATGAAGCATCCCGTCTCGAAAGTTTAATTAGAATAGACATCATCGTAAAGCAAAGGCCTGTTTCGGGCAAAGATTCCTAAGGGGCCTCAACCAGTGGCAGGTAGTGGAGCAGCACGCTGAGGTACGGGGCGTCGTCGGCCAGGGCTTCAGCGTCAGCCAGCAGCCGCATTGGCTCCGCATCAGCCTCCGCGTTGAGTAGACGCAGGATTTCGGCGCCCGCACCCAAAACCGCGCCGGCGCCATATGGTTCGCTGGAATTTGGCTCGAACGCTCTTGGCTCCTCGCCGATGGGCTGTACGAAGTCGACCTCTCCGTCTCCACTGATGGTGCTAAGGATGCCAGCCCAGCCGCGCGCAATGGCCGGCAAGTAGGTTTCCTCGTCGAGGATTCCCTGCCTGACTCCCCAGGTCATGCCAAAGAGAAAGAGGGCGCTCCCGCTTGTCTCACCCATGGGCACATGAGCTGGGTCGTGGAGGCTGGGATGCCATAGGCCATCCGCCTGCTGAGCAGAAAGCACGGCCTCGCTCATCTCCTGAAAGAGTGTAAGATAGAAGTCCCGACCGGCTTCCTCACTCGGCTGCTCATCCAATATTTCGGCCAGACCGGCATAGACCCAACCATTGCCCCGGCTCCAGAAGATTTTTTCGCCGTTGGGCGTACGCAGCCCGATGTACCGCGCATCGCGGTAAAAGAGCTGCGCTTCCGGATCGTAGAGTGCAGCGTGCGTGGCCTGGAATTCACGAAGGCGACGTCTTCATAATCGCGCTTCCGCCGCCGCCTTGCCAAGGTGGATCAGCGTGGGCGGGGCCATGTAGAGAGCATCGGCCCAGGACCAACCGGTGCCGGGCGGATGCTCCTGGAGACTCTCTTCGAAATGTGCTTGGAAGGTAGCCAGTATCTCCGGATTTCGTGCGGGATCCATCAAGTAGATTCGCAGCCACGCATGCCCTGCAGCATGGCTGTCGGCATCTTCCAGGCTCTTGCCCGGTGTGTAGCCGACGCGCAGCCCGGCGCGCACCACCGGAGCCAGATAGGTGGGATCACCCGTTACCAGCGCCGTGTCGATGAGCCCGTCATACAGTGGCGCCATGGCCCAGTGTTCAGGCGGATAGTGAACCGTATGCGCCATCTGCCATGCTGCTACGCGCATGATGGTCTCCTCAACCTGAGCAGGATCCAACTCAGCAACGGCGTCAGCGCCGTCATCTTCTTGGGCATAAGCCGGCGTTTGCAGCGTGAGCATGACGGCGGCCAGCAAACATGCGGCCAGGGTGCGTCCGATCTGCAGCATCGGGCCCGTTACCCTCCCTGTTCGGGCACGGCGAAGATGAGGCGGCCGGCATTGGTCTGCAGCACCTTCGTGACGTGGACGAGTACCTCCTGATCGATGTAGCGTCGCCCATTCTCGACGACCACCATGGTCCCGTCTTCGAGGTAGCCGACGCCTTGGTCTGACTCCTTGCCCTCTTGAATGATTTTGAGGGGGAGTTCTTCGCCGGGCAAAAGCACTGCTTTGACCGCGTTGGCTAGCTCATTGATATTCAAGATCTGCACGCCCTGCAGTTGGGCTACGCGGTTTAGGTTATAGTCGTTGGTGACCACGGCTGCGCCCTTTTCTAAGGCCAGGCGAATCAACTTGTCGTCTACCTGTTGTGCGTCGACAGGGTCATCGTCGATGAACTCGATTTGAACCTGGGTGTTGCTTTGCAGCTGGTCGAGAATTTCCAACCCGCGGCGGCCGCGGTTGCGGCGCAACGCATCGGATGAATCGGCGATGTACTGCAACTCATTGAGGACAAAGCGCGGCACTTCCAGCTTGCCGAAAAGGAAGCCTGTGTTAGCGATGTCGGCGATCCGTCCATCAATGATAACGCTGGTGTCCAGCAACAGAGAAGTCGGCTGCGCATGGGCTTCACTGGCGGCATCCTGATCGGTTGCAGCATCGATTGCTTGGCCGTCGTTCATTTTCATGCCAAAGAGGTTGTAGAAATCTTGTTGACGCATCACCATAACGGCCACGCCCAGATACCCAAAAATGGCAGCAGCCACGAAGGGCAGAATCGAGCCGAAGGGTGGTGGGAGGCGCGAGATCGGATACGAGACGAGCGCGGCGATCAGGAGGCCCACACCTAAGCCAATGGTCCCGGCAAGGAGTTCGGAGATGGGAATGGTGCGTAGGGCGTTACGGGCTGCTTTGGCCGGTGCGATGACGAGCCAGGGCGACAGCAGGAAGCCCAGAAGCGCACCACCCAAAGTCGCCGCCCAAATGATCGGCGCGGACTCGGTCGTGAGCTCCAGAGACCCTTCCAGCGCGATCGCAAGCTCGTAGCCGACGAAGCCATAAATGAGGGCTCCTATCAGGCGGAAGAGAATGCTGAAACGCATAGTTGAACTCTCCAAATCGGTGTAGGATAAGTGCGGAATGAATTGGCGAAAAAAGCTGAACACGGTGGACTGCTTGAGCAGTCCCACGCGACGAAAAGACGGCGTCACGGACAAGGTAGACGCCGCACACTCTGCTACTCAAAACGCCAGCAGCACAGAAAATGATTCCAACGATGAGAAAATAGTCAAAAATCTGATTCATGACGAGATTGTTTGCTCCACCACTTGACGTATTGACAGTGTGGCACGAAAATCAGGTGAGTTCAGTATCGCAATCTACCATTGCCCACAGAACAATGGGTGAAATCATTCATAAAATGCCAGCAATCGCTGATAGATCGGACACCGTTATGAACAGACAGCCAACCCTCTTGGGAATCTTCGCCCATCCTGACGACGAAAGCTTTGGCCCAGGCGGTACGCTGGCCCGTTATGCGCGGGAGGGTGCAGCAGTCGATGTGATCATCGCAACCGATGGCATTGCCGGCTCCGTTAACGACAGCTGGACTGCAGAGAACCATGATACGCTGGCCCAAGCCCGCTCGGCTGAGCTAGCCAATGCAGCGGTGGCGCTGGGGGTGCGCTCGATTTGGTCGTTGCCCTATCGGGACAGCGGTATGCTGGGCACGCCCGACAATGAGCATCCGGACGCGCTGATCCAGCAGCCGATAGAGGATAACGTCGCCGAGATCCTGGCGTATGTACAGCGCCTGCAGCCTGATGTCATCGTCACCCATGATCCTTTTGGCGGCTATGGTCACCCCGATCATATCCGGGTCTGTGAAGCGACGGCAGCAGCTTTCCATCTGGCTCGCGGGCAGACCGGCCGCAACGGTCTAGCCTGGCCTGGTCCACAGAAGCTCTACTACACGGCGTTTGATAAGAATTGGCTGCGCTTGATGGTGCGGGTCTTGCCCCTCTTTGGCCAAGACCCGTCCGCAGTCGGCCGTAACAAGGACATTAATCTATTGGAGATCAGCCGGTGGGAGACGCCAATCAATGCCACAATTGATGTGTACGCCTACTTGGACGTAAAACACGCCGCCAGCGTGGCCCATGCCAGTCAATATGACGGCGGGGCCTTCTTCATGCGCACGCTGCCGTCGGCCATCCGTGATCGGCTGATGGCGAATGAGCGCTTCACCCGCGCCTTTCCAGCTCCGAATGGAAACATGGAGCGCGATCTGTTTGCCGGTGTGACGTACTGATCGCCTACCATTCAGGAATTCCTGATATGACGATACGGATCGCGGACCTGCACGGATGCAGCCGATTACCTCAGGTTATTGTGGGTTGATCCGTCCTTTTCCGCCCGATCGGTGTTGATCCTCGGACCATTCTTCGTATAGCGAGAGTCCCTCGCCCGCCATTTCGCGTGCTTGCCTCGCCCTGCTGTGACAGGTACACTGGGTTTTAGTAATGTTGCGGCCGTGATGACACCATGGAAATTTCTCAAAAGCTGTACATCGGCGATGTGGTAGAGATGCGCAAGACCCATCCCTGCGGCGGCAAAGAGTGGAAGATCGATCGGGTCGGCGCTGACATCGGTCTAGTCTGCCAAACGTGCGGTCGCCGGGTGTTGCTTACGCGGCGTAAGTTTGCACGCGGGGCCAAACGCTTCGTTGCGCGTGGTGCTGACTTTGTTCCAGAGTAACGATGCAGGCGCCGATCAAATAGACGCTGATCAGGCTGACGTGAGCGGACCGAGGCGGATTGATGTGCGATTTAACCAAAACGAGTAGGGGGAAATCATGAAACGGGCGGAACTTGTCCGCTATCTTGATGAGTATCTGCGCATTCCGGAGATCTCGGACTATGGCCCTCAGGGGCTGCAAATCGAGGGCCGGGAAGAGGTCCTGCGCATTGTGGGAACGGTCGATGCCCAATTGCCCTGTGTGGAAGCTGCGTTGGAACGCAATGCCGATCTATTGCTCGTTCATCACGGCATCTTTTGGGGGGCGCCAAAGCCTATTGTCGATAGCTACGCGCGTTTGGTTCATGGCTATCTCGACAATGGCTTGAACCTCTACGCCGCGCATCTTGCCCTCGACGCGCATCGCAACGTTGGCAACAACGCCGAACTGGCGCGCCGCCTCGGTTTAGAGATTATTGACTGGTGGGCCAACGTCAATGGCGTGGACTTGGCTGTGCTGACTGAGGCGCCCAGCGGCACGAAGCTCGACTACCTTGTCACCCATTTTGAACAGACGGTCGGTCCGGTCAAGATGGTGCTGGCCCATGGTCCGCGCATCGTCCATCGTGTGGGCATCCTCAGCGGCTTTGGCGCGCGCAACATTGAAGAGGCCGCCGCGTTGGGCTGTGATACATTCCTCACCGGCGAAACGAGCCATGCCCAATATTATGACGCGCTCAACGCCGGCATCAACGTAATCTATGGGGGCCACTACACCACGGAAACTGTTGGGGTACAGGCGCTGGGCCAGCATCTTGCCGAGCAGTTTGGGCTTGCTTTTGAGTTTGTCGACCTGCCGACCGGGATGTAGGCCTGCCGCCGACGTGTTGTTGTGCATAAGCTCAGAGAGGTTGGTGCATGGAAGTCGCAAACGGCGGCCATGCACCAACCTCTCTGAGCATTCTTCTGAAAGCTGGTCCTAGAATCAGCCTTCAACGTACGGGGTCAGCCCCGTTTTTTTCTCGAAGATCTCGGCGACCTCGCCTGCTTCAGCGTGGCGCCCAATCGCTTTCTTGCTAAAGATCAACTCGTCATCCACGATAACTTCAAAACGACCGCCGCCTGAAGGAATTAGGGTCAGGCTCTCAATATTGAAGCGGTAGTTGTTTACCAGATCGGCCGCCAAACTGACGGCCCGCGGTGTGTAGTTTCAAGCCACGCAGTATTCTATGCTGACCCGATGTTTTGTTGTGTTTCCGTTCATCTTTTCATCCGTTTCTTTGTGGCGCCGTACCTTATCGCACCTTCCACAATCGGAAGGAAACAGGGGCGGATTCAAGTTCTGTATTCCACCAGCGGCATTCTACTATATTTGGGGCAGGGGCCGAAGCCGGTGCTAGCGGCGTTGTAGCTACCCGACTTCGTATTCAGGCGATCAATGGAACGGAACACGGGGTGCGAAGCGTCTTAAGGCAGACTCGCACAGCAACGTCTATGCACCGCTGCTGTGCGAGTCTGCGCCCGGAGATTTGATGACAGATTGTCCCGATGATACGATACGCTCATGACGGAACACGAACGATCGGTAGAAAAAACAGAGGCGGCCACGGTTGACGCAGCGTTGGAAACGACGGCTGCTGAGCCGAGCCAGCCGAGCAGCACGCCCTGGAGCCGCCGGCACTTTCTGCGTCGTGCTGCTACCGGCGGCGCGACGATTGCGTTGGCTGCATGTGGCCGCGGCGGTCGGACTGAATCGCCCATCATTACCCCGACCCCTTCCCCGATCAGTCCGTCCCCCTTGTCGGGCGCAGGCGGTCGGGTCTATATGCCGCTCGTGCGCAATCAACCGGGGGCCGGTGACGCCATGCTGTCGCCCCTTGACGAACCGACGCTGACGCCGACGCCGCCGAAAGCGACTGCCACGCCCGAACCGCCGACACCCACGCCCACACCGCAGGCGACGCCCTTCCCGCCCGGGCCGCCGAGCAAGCTAGGACTCTTCGTCGCGTGGAATCATCCGCAAATCTTCGAGGTTCTGTCGAGTCAGGGCGCGACCGTGGTCAAGACCCTGGAACTGGACCGCAATTTTGCCTTGCAGATCAAGCAGACCGCGCCCCAAGTCACCCTCATCGGGCGTATCGATCTTCCCCAAGTGCAGCTCGCCGACCTAGATCCGATGGCCGCAGCGCGGCAGCTTTGTGGACACACTCTTGCCGATTGCGGATGACGACGGACGTCGTCAAACATTTGACGGCTGGGAAGCATATAACGAGCCCGTAGCAGTCAACGCAGAGGAGATGCAGCGCCTGGCCGACTTTGAAGCCGAGCGCACCCGGCTATTGGGCGATCGGGGCATCCGCAGCGTAGTCGGCAATTTTGGCACGGGCCAGCCCCCGCTGGAGCTATGGCCCCAGTTTCTGCCTGCCGTCCAGGCGGCACAGCAGTACAATGGCTGGCTTGGGCTGCACGAGTATTCGGCCCCGACGATGTACTATCTGACGACGCGTGAAAACCAGGGCCGCTATCCCAGCGTCTCGCCGGCCGACGAAGGGTGGCTCACGTTGCGCTACCGCAAGGTCTACAACCAGTTTCTCAAACCGGCAGGATTGGCGATCCCCCTGATTTTTACTGAATTGGGCGTGGATGGCCTGGTCACCAACCGACCGGGACCGCCGGATGCGCGCGGGTGGCAGGATTTTCAACAGTATTGGGCGGAAAATGGCTACGGTCTGTGGGGTCCGGGCGCGTACATCGAACAGCTGGCCTGGTATGATACCGCCATGGGCCAGGATGATTACGTAGTGGGCGGCGCGATTTACGCCATGGCCGCTAGCAACGGCTGGGAAACCTACGATATTCTCGGTCCTGCGGCCGCTGTGCTGCAGCAATATCTGAGCGTCCACGCTCAAGTCTGAGCCAGATACAGTTTCTCCCTCTGAACATGGAAAGCAGCGCCAACATATGGCTCAACTCATCACGCTCCACGCTGGACTGGCCAATACCGCCGCGCTCTTCATCGGCGCATTGGCCATCTGGGCCGTCGTTCAGCGCATCCGTGCACAATCCCTCGGTCCCAGCTGGTACGGCGCAGCCTTTATCGGCGAATTGGTCTTGATTGCCCAGGTTGTCATCGGCGCCGTGCTCTATTTTCAGGGCTTAGGCGCACTGTTACCCCGTGCGTTCATTCATATCCTCTATGGCGTAGTCGCCATCATAACTTTGCCTGCCGCGCAAAGCTATTTTGGCAATCTAGAAGACGAGAACGTGAAGACCCTCGCCATGGCGACAACCTGCATCTTCCTTTGGGGCATCGTTATGCGTGCAACGTCCGTTGCCCAATACCTCCCGGAAGGCTATTAGCCATTGACAATTAGCAATTGTTCATAGCCAATTGTCAATGGTGTTACCGGCCATTCCCCCACAACTCTACCGCCCTACACGCCCACCGACACCCCGATCAACCACTGCGCCGCAAAATAGGTCGCCAGCGTCAACGCACGGCCTGCGGCAAACGATGTCCGAAAACGATCAAGCGCAAGCGTCGAGTCGGAAATGACAAAGAGCGCGGCCCCAATCGCCGCCAACAGCGAGGCCGTCGTGCCCAACGCCAGCCAGCGCTCTAGCGCCAGCCAGCCCATGACGAGTATCACACCCATGTAGGCCAGGACGGGTGCCTGCAAGCTGCCAAGGCGGGGCCGAAGCAGCGCCAGCATGAGCGCGCCGTAGGCCAGGTAGAGCGTCACTGCCCACCACGTCAGGCTCAGATCGACGCCACGGGTAAAGGCCGCACTGTAGAAGATGTGGGCGACCAAGAAGCTGAGCAGGCCGGGGACAAAGCGGTCATCGGGCAGCATGAGAAAGATATCACCCCCGAGTGAGACGATCAGCCCCACAAGGACAAGCAGCTTGTAGGGCGCGGGCGTGGTCGGCGGCAGGAGTAGCGCCAGCGCGATGATCAGGCTTGTGGTGATCGGCTTGAAGAGGTAGACCTGCCAACGCAGCCCTCGATACTCCGCGCGGATGTGCAAGGTTGCCGACATGACGACGAGCAAGAAGGAAAGAGGAACTAGCGACATCCGAGGCTCCGATCACGTCGCTAATTGTCAATTGCCATCGTCAATTGACAATTAGAATAGATAGGGTACGAGTCTTTTGGTCTGCGCCATGTAGGTGGCGTATTCGGGATAGTGGTTCTGCAGCAGTCCTTCCTCATAGCGCAGCTTCACGACTAGATCGACCACCAGAACAAGCAAAATGAGGAGCCTGGGCCAGGTGAACGTGTCGGCCACCAGCGCAATGCCGATGATGATGAGCGATGCATACATGGGGTGACGGATCCAGCGATAGGGGCCTTGCTGCACCATGAAGCCATCGACCTTGACGTCGGGCGTCACGTTGAAATTGAAGAAGCGCATGGCCACAATCGCCCACACGCCCAATCCAAGGCCCAGTAGCTCGATCCCCAACCAAAGCGGACTGCGTGCAATAATTGGTCCCGTGAAGGCCAGGCCAAAGAGGCAGGCAAATTGAATGAATACAAGTAGGTAGGACTTGGTGCTGCCTTTCAGACCGATGCGCTTCATCACAAAGTCTCCTGAACCAGCCACTGCATGCCACAGGGCGGAATGGTAAGCGCAATCGTCCCGCCGGCAGGCAACAGTCCACCACGTACGCGGTCGGTCAGTGGTAGGTCCGGGTCGAATCCGCAGTCGCGGAGGTCGACTGAGATTGGCACGGCCCTGTTGGACACATTATGGACGCAGAGTACGCGCCTCGTCGCGTCCGGCGCGTGGCGCACAAAACTGAAGAGTGCAGGGTGAAGGGCCAGCACCTGTTGCCCGGCGTTGGGATGAAAAGCCGGCTCCTCACGCCGGATCTGCAAGAGTTCCTTGTAGCGCATGAAGACCTGGTGGGCGACGGTTGTGGGATCGGCCAACTCCGATTCCAGCGTCGAACGCTGAAACTTACGCCGGTTGATCGTGCGGTTGCGGCCGGTTTGGGCAACGCCCGCCGACCAGTTGCGGCTGCCGAAGAGGCTGTGTACGTAGACGCCGGGCACGCCGGCCAGACTGAGGAGGATGGCCTGGCTGGTGATGAAGCGGTCGACCTGCAGGGCCTGGCTTTCGCTGGCGTGGGGCGAGTTGAGGGCGTCGTAGTAAACGATGTTGAGTTCGTAGGGCGTACGACTGCCGTCGCTGTTGGCCCGGAACGAGACCAGGCCGCCGTGCTCCTGTCCGTGGGTCGCCATCATGGTAATCTCTTCACTTGAGAGGATACCTTCCAGCGGACGCAGGCCGATGCCGTCATGCGAAGCCATGAAGTTGAAAAAGGTTGTCTTATCCGACGGCGCGGCGAGCGTCTTGGCCCAGTCAGATAGACGCGTCGCATCGCCGGTGAGCATGGCATGGAGGGTAAGGGGCGGCAGCGTAAAGTTGTAGACCATCTGGGCTTCGTTGTGTCCGTCCCCAAAGTAGCTGATGTTTTCGGCATGGGGCACATTGGTCTCAGTGACGAGCAGGACTTGGGGCGCGACCGCGTCAAGCACTGTACGCATCAGGCGGATCAACTCGTGCGCCTGGGGCAGATGAATGCACGACGTGCCAATTTCCTTCCACATGAAGCCGATGGCATCCAAACGGATCAGTTCCGCACCTTCTGCGACATAGCGCAGGAGCACGTCAATCACCTCTAGCAGCAGCGCGGGCGAGCCGAAGTTGAGGTCGATCTGATCGGCGCTAAAGGTGGTCCAGACGTGGCGCGGCCCCGCCGCGGTCTCGATTTCGGTCAGCAGAGGCAGCGTGCGCGGGCGCACGACCTGGGATAGATCGGTTGCCGGATCGACGGTGATGAAGTAGTCGCGATACGCAGCTTCATCGCGGCGAAAGGCGGCAACCCATTCGCTCTCGCTGGAGATGTGATTGATCACTGCATCGAACATAAGGCGATAGCGCACACCCAGCGCACGGATGTCGGACCAATCGCCCAGAGTAGGATCGACTTGCGTGTAGTCAATCACGGAAAAGCCATCATCAGAGGAGTAAGGGTAGAAGGGCAAGATGTGGACGCCGCCAATCGCATCACCCACCAAAGTTTCAAGGGTATCTTTCAAGGTTTGGAGGGGCGCTCTTCCGGATTCTTGGATCTGATCTCCGTAGGTGATGAGCAGCACGTCGCGCTGGCTGAAGCGTTCGCCGGCAAACGGAGAGGGGGGCGGTGCTGTGGGCGTCTCGCTCTGAAAGGTATGGATACACCTTAGCAATTCGCGCTCGAGGCTCGCTGCAATGTCCGGCGCGTAGATGGCATCCAGATGGTTGCGGAGGCGTGTGGCGGTTGGATCGTCGTCAATCTTCATGGCTGGGCGTCGCTCTGGCAATGAGTTCAGGCTGTTGTTGGACACGTTTCGTTTCAAATTATACTGGCAGCGAAGTATCCGAGCAACGCCTCAGCCGGACGTTCTGCTGTCGTGGGTCAAAAATTGGTGCTTTATTCTTACCCAAAATTCGGGTACAATAACTTTATCAAAAGGCGTTACTTTTCCTCTCCTCAATCGTCATCTCGTGCAGACATTGTGTAATCTTCCTTGCAATTTGCGGCCAACTTGATAGATAAATGGCCATAGGCAAGCTAAAGCGAAGGTCACAATGATCTGTTTTCTAGTCGGATTGCGGATAACTGGCCCTGGGAAACGAAGTGCCGGCGTAACGCAAATCATCTGTCAATTGCCGCAATATACATACACGCGTCGTCAGGTTTTGTGGTTCACATGAATAGGGAGGTGTTTGGCGGAACGATCGACTATGTTCTGTTCTCACCTGCGCAAGTCGGCATGGGCCGATGTCACGCGGTGAGAAACCATTTTGTTGTCGTCTAAACCTTTTTTGTTGTTACTGGGGGGTACAACATGAAACGAAGTATGCGAAGTCTACGCATTGTCGCTCTGACCCTTGTATTGGTCATGGCCTTCATGGTGGCACTGTTGCCAGCGTCAGCTTCGGCTGCGCCCGCGGCGGCCAACGCAGAAGCGCCTGCCTATAGTGGTCGGTATCACGTCGTGCAGCACGGTGAAACGCTTTCCCACATCGCCCGCTACTACGGCGTGACCGTGAATGCGATCAAGCAGGCGAATAATCTGTACAGCAACACGATCTACGTGGGCCAGCATCTCTATATTCCGTCGCCACAACCGGCTTACCAGACTGGATGTTCGCGGGTCCATTACGTGCAGTACGGTCAGACCCTGTCCGGCATTGCTCGCTACTATGGCACCACGACCTACGCCCTCGCCGCGGCCAATGGCATCAGCAATCCGAGCCACATCTACGTCGGGCAGCGTCTCTGCATCCCGAACATCTACTCGTCGGGCAGTAGCGGGTACTATTCGTCGGGCCATGGCAATTACTACCCGGCGAACTCGTATCATGGCAAGCCGTCCTACGGTAGCTGTGTCTATGTTGTGCAGCGCGGTGATACGCTGAGCGAGATTGCCAAGTGGAATGGCCTCTCGACTGCGCAACTGGCCCACATGAATGGCATCTACAACTGGAGCTACATCTACGTCGGTCAGCGTCTACGAGTTTGCTAGGTCTGACAATCCGGGCGGCGAGTTGCTGCCCGCATACATGGCATGACGCCCGCCGGTACGCCCGGCGGGCGTTTTTTGTCGTGTGATTCGCTAGCACGTGCGTGACAACGCCGGAAAATCGGACGCCATCATACTGTTGCGCAGCCCAATTCGATCTACACTGCGAGCCACGAAGAGCAACGGACTGATAGATGGGGAAGGACCGGTATGATGATTACGCTTATACGGGCAACGGTGACGGTGATGCTGCTCTTTGTCGTCGTAGCCTGCGCGCCGTTGGCGCTGCCCGCAGATGCTCAGCCAGCCCTGACGCCGACTGAGGACGTCTCGACCAAACCGGCTGCCGGGAGCGCACCGGAATCGATCGGGCAAGCGCGTTCATTCCGCATTGATCCTACGGCGTCGAGCGTCACCTATCGGGCCTATGAAGAATTCTTTGGCCGTGCGATCAATACCCATGCGCCCTACACGCTGCCCATCGGCCGCACCAGCGCAATGACTGGCACCATCGCCGTCGACCTGATAGACGGGCAGTTGCAAATCGAGCCGACGGAATGGGTAGTCAACGTACGCAGCTTCACCAGCGACGATCCTCGACGCGACAAGCGCATCCGCGAGCACTATCTCTACTCAAACGATCAGCCTTATGCGCGCTTCGTGCCCACGGGGGCGACCGACTTCCCAAGCGACTACCAAGAGGGCACTGTCGCGCGCTTTGCCATGGCCGGTGACCTAACGGTGCGCGAGACGACGCAACCTGTGATCTTCGACGTCGATGCCGTGCTAGCGGGTGATGTCATCAGCGCCACAGCGACCACCCAGATCAACATGCCCGATTTCGACGTCTACCCGCCCCGGCTGCTAAACTTTGTAGTGGTCCAAGATTCGCTTGACGTAACGGTGCAGGTGCAGGCCATTGCTGAGCCATAGCGTCAATTTTACCCCCACCACCTTGGCGCACAATTGCGCCTCTGCTATACTCCATTCCAGTCAAGATCGCCAGATCCGATAGCATTGCGGGCAATGGGCTCGCCTGCCGTGGGGCGCTCTCTTCAATCCTTCACTAGACTGGATGTTGCGCGTGAAATCCGTCCGTCATCGACTGTTGATTCGCTCGCATTTTCAGCTGTTTTTATGGCTGATGCCGCTTCTCTTAGTCCTGCCGAGTGCTTGCGTCGCTCCACTGCCGCCGCCGTTGGTCACGCCTACGCCGACCCGCCCAGCCAACGCACCGATCCCGCCCGTGGCTCACTTTGCGACGGCCACGCCAACACTGCGCCCGTCGCCAACGCCTCAGATGACACCGACGCCTATTCCGCTTGCCGGGCCGGTCACGGTCGCCATCTCGCCGGCTGTCGCCGATCGCTACGCCGCGCCCGTACGCGCGATCCTCAGTCAGGCGACCGAACTATCTGCCCTCAATGGCCCCCAACCTATGAGCATCGTTGCAGATCCGAGTGTAGCGGGCAATCTCATCGATATGGTGCAGCTAGGCGACTCGGAGCATCGTTTGCTGGAGCGGATCTTTGCTGTGGTCGTGCCATTCGCCACCCTGGATGATGAGATCTCCTTTGCCGACATCCAGGCGCGCTGGACTGGTGCAAGCGTGGCTCCGCTCTTTATCACGCCCGAGAGTGCAGTCTTCTTGCCGGCGGTGCTGGGCGAACGCGCCGTAAACGTGCCAGTCGTCTCGCCGGGCGAGATGCGTACAAGACTGGAAGCAACGCCAGACGCAGTCGGCTTGGTTGGCTTCGATCAGCTGGATCCAACCTTCAAAGTGCTCACTGTCGATGGACTGAACGTACTTGACAAAGCGCTTGACACGAACGCCTACCCGCTGGCCGTGGCCCTTCATATCGAGGGCGAGGCCGCGCCCCTGCTGATTCAATACCTGCGTCCCATTGTTTCATCCCTGTCGCCCGTGGCCAACAATCGAGATGTTGATCAGATGACGTCGTTGATCATGACCGGCGTGACGGCCATGTCGCGTGGAACGGCCGCGGCCATGGAGCGCAACGGCTACCTCTTTCCGTCGATGGTCATTTCCGACACGCTGCGAGCCGCCGATATTACCCACGTCAGCAACGAGGTGCCCTTCCTGGATGATTGTCAGGTCAATAATTCGGTCAACAATCTCATTTTGTGCAGTCATACAGACTATTGGGCCGCCCTGGAAGCCATTGGTACCGACATTGTGGGGTTGAGTGGCAATCACGTCAACGATTTTGGCCGCGAAGGCGCGCAGCGCTCGATTAGCTGGTATCGGGAGAACGAGATTCCCATTTACGGCAGTGGCATGAATACGACGGAAGCGTGCGAACCGTTGCGCTGGGAGCACAACGGCAACAGCTTTGCGTTTGTCGCAGCCCTGGCCTTTGGACCATCGTCAGCCTGGGCTACGGATGACCTACCTGGCGCCTGCTACTACTACGACCATAAGGAAGATGTGCTCGATCTGGTCACCGAACTGGCTGGCCAGGTCGATATTGTGGCGGTCGAGCTGCAATATGTGGAGACCTATAACCCGTTTCCCACCGGCGAGCAGGTGATCGAGTTTCGCGAGCTGCGCGAGGCCGGGGCCGATATCGTCACCGGCGTTCAGAGCCACGTGCCCCAGGCTGCCGAACCGTATGGCGTGCAAGATGCCGGCGGTCCGGGCATGATCAACTATGGTCTGGGCAACCTCTTTTTTGATCAGATGTGGAGTTGGGAGACGCGTACGGAGCTGATGGCACGCCATACGATCTACGCGGGCCGTCTGCTCAGTAGCGAGATCCTCACCGCGGTGTTGGAGTCCTACGCCCAACCTCGCTGGACCACGGACGCGGAACGCCGGGCGCTTCTCAAGAGCATTTTTGATGCCGCCCCGGCACGCGAGTAAAGCATAAAATGCCGTTCTGACAAGATCCTCTTGAGCGCTGGCGCGGCGCTGGTCGCGGCGGCTTTTGCATTCATAGAGGAGGTCAGGGCTGTCCGCCGAATATTGGGAGAGTTGAGCGTTTCAGATGACAGAAAAAGCGACGGAACAGGCAGCTGTGGCGCAGCCGGACGCCGGTACACAGCCCAAACTCATCGAAGATCAGATCGTCGAACGTGAGCATAGCGTCACCATCAACGGGCGGCGTATTGACTACAAAAGCGTAGTCGGTACGATGGTGCAGAAGGACCACGACGAGGACAAGCCCAAGGCGACTATCTTCTTCATGGCCTACTTCAAACAAGGGGTGGAGAACCCGGCTGAACGGCCGCTGATCATCTCCTTCAACGGCGGGCCGGGCTCGTCTTCGGTCTGGCTCCATCTGGGCATGCTGGGGCCGCGACGCGTCGTTTCGGGCGATGTGGATAATCCGGTCCCGCCGCCCTCACGGTTGATTGACAATGAGCATTCGCTGCTCGATGTTGCCGATCTGGTCTTCATTGACCCGGTGAGTACGGGCTACAGCCGCCCTGTGCCCGGCGAGGAAGCCAAGCAGTTTCACGGTTTGGAGCCGGACATCGAGTCGGTGGGCGAGTTTATCCGCATCTTTGTCAGCCGCTACAATCGCTGGCTCTCGCCCAAATTTCTGATTGGCGAAAGCTATGGCACCACCCGCGCCGCTGGTCTGGCCGGCCACCTGCAGGATCGCCACGGGCTCTATCTAAACGGGTTGGCCCTGATTTCGGTGGTGCTGGATTTCCAGACGTTGATTTTCGCCGACAACAACGAGTTGCCCTATGTGCTTTTCCTGCCCAGCTATGCGGCCACAGCCTGGTATCACGGTCAGCTGGGCGATGAGTTCGCTGGCGACCTGCGCGGCTTGCTGGATGAAGTCGAAGCCTTTGCGGTGGAGGAGTATGGCCCGGCGCTCTTCCGGGGCACGACGCTGGATGAGACCGCCCGTGAGGCGCTGGCGGCCAAGCTTGCCCGCTACACGGGAATTTCACCCGCCTACCTGGAGGCGACCAATCTGCGCATCAACATCTTTCGCTTTACGCGCGAACTGTTACGCACGCAGCGTCGCACCGTGGGCCGTCTGGACAGCCGCTTCCAGGGCATCGAGCGGGACGCAGCCGGCGAGCAGATGACCTATGACCCCAGCCATGCTGCGATTCAAGGTGCATACGCGGCGACACTCAATGACTATGTGCGGCGTGAACTCGGTTTTGAGATCGATCTGCCCTACAATGTGCTTGCGCCGCTCTATGAAACCTGGCCCTACAACAAGCACGAAAATCGCTTTGCCGAAGTCGCGGAGACGTTGCGCAAGGCGATGACGAACAACCCATTCATGCAGATTTATGTGGCCAACGGCTATTATGACCTGGCGACACCCTACTTTGCCACAGAATATACGCTCAATCACCTGATGCTTGACCCGGCGCTGCAGGCGAACATTCGCAGCGGCTACTTCGAATCTGGACACATGATGTACGTCCACGAGGCGTCGCTGGCAGAGCTGAATGGGCAGGTGCGGGCGTTTGTGGAGGAGAGTGTTGGGGGCGGGGGATAGGGTTGTGGGGTAGTGGGGTGGTAGTGTCTTGGGGGGTAGCAAAGACAATCGCTTCATTGGCTGCCGGCTCAACGTCCAATTTTGCCAATTCCCTACAACCTCACGACCCTACAGCCCTAAGACTCTACCACCCCAAGACTCGCCACAGCAAAGGACCATCCACCATGACCGCAGACCAATACAAAGCCGCCGGCGTGGATATCGACAGCGCCACCCGCGCGGTGGAAATGATGAAGCAGGCCGTGCGTGCGACGTACACGCCGGGCGTTTTGGCCGATGTGGGCAGCTTTGGCGGTCTATACGCGCTGGATGATCTGCCCGCGCAACCGGTGCTGGTGGCTTCGACCGATGGCGTGGGCACCAAGGTGAAGCTGGCCGCCCAGCTTGAACGCTGGGAAGGCGTGGGGCACGACATCGTCAACCATTGCGTCAACGATATCCTGGTCCAGAACGCACGGCCCCTCTTCTTTCTTGACTACATCGCTGCGTCCAAGCTCGTGCCCGAGGCCGTGGCCGGCATCGTGCAGGGCATCGCCCAGGCGTGCCAGGCTGCCGGCTGTGCCCTGCTCGGCGGCGAGACAGCCGAGATGCCCGGCGTCTATGCCGAGGGCGCGTTGGACGTGGCCGGCACGGTGGTCGGACTGGTTGATCGAGGCGCGCTCTGGCCGGACCTGGACGCGATGCGACCGGGGGATCTTTTGCTGGGCTTGCCCAGCAGCGGACCGCACACCAATGGCTACTCGCTCATCCGCCGGACGATCGAAGGGCGCGATCTGGCGCAGACGTTGAGCGACGGCCAGCGACTAGACGATGCGCTGCTGGCGCCCCATCGTTGCTATGTGGGTGAAATCGATGCACTACTGGCCGCAGGCGTGCCCATCCGTGCGCTTGTGCATATTACCGGGGGCGGCTTCTATGACAACATTCCGCGCATTCTGCCTGATGACTTAGCTGCAGAGGTCGACGCCGGCAGTTGGCACGTGCCTCCGCTCTTCCAGGCCCTGGTGGCTTGGAGCGATATGACGCCACGCGAAGCCTACCGCGTCTTCAACATGGGCGTGGGCATGATCGTCGTCATCCCTGCCGATGCTGGCGACGTCGCCGTGACGACGCTGCCAGAAGCGCGTGTCATTGGTCATATTGCCAGGCGTGCACCCCTGACCGCTCAAGTGCGGGTCACGCCGATTGACAATTGAGCCGCAACCGTCGAAAATTGCAGAAATTGATCATCAATAGTTGACTATCCGCCTCATCATCACATTAAGCGTATCATGACTGAAAGACTAGCAATTCTGATTTCTGGCTCCGGCTCTAATCTCCAGGCGCTGATCGACGCGATTCGGCAACGCATGCTCGACGCCGAAATCGTCGTGGTTGTCTCCAACCGCGAAGACGCCTATGGTTTGGAGCGCGCTACCAAAGCCGGTATTCCCACGGAATACTTCCCCCTCCAGCCCTATCTGGACGACGATCGCGGTCGCCGCGCCTACGACGCGGACCTGGCCGAACTCGTGCTCGACTACGACCCGGACTGGGTCATCATGGCCGGTTGGATGCACATCATGAGCAGTGAGTTCCTGGATGAGTTCTCCTACCGCGTCATCAACCTGCACCCGGCTCTGCCGGGAAAGTTCCCCGGTGCGCACGCCATTCAGGATGCCTATGAGGCCTATCAGCGGGGCGAGATCAAAGAGACCGGCGTTATGATCCACCTCGTCCCGGACGAGCAGGTCGACGCCGGGCCGGTCATCGCGTCCCAGGTCGTACCCATCTATCCATCGGACACGATTGAACTGCTGACGAATCGTATTCACAACGTGGAGCATCAATTGCTGGTGCGGGCGCTGCAGCGGCTGGCCGAAGGGGATGATTGATTCAAACTGACCATTGGAGAGACTATGAGCTTTCGTATCGCCGCCATTCAGATGAACAGCCGAGCCGACAAGGACCAGAATCTCGCCACGGCCGGGCGGCTGATTGATGAAGCCGCGCAGGCTGGCGCCGACCTTGTCGCCCTGCCCGAAATGTTCAATGTGCTGGGCACGCCGGCCGACATGCAGGCCAATCGAGAACCGGTGCCTGGCCCCACCAGTGAATTTCTAGCGGCCAAAGCCCAAGAGTGGAGCATCTATCTCCATGGCGGCAGCATTCCGGCCGCTTCGGACGACAGCGACAAGTCGTGGAATCGCTCCTTGCTCTACGATCCCAGTGGGGAACTAATCGCCCAATACAACAAGATTCACCTCTTTGATATCGACGTCACCGGTCAGGTTTCGGAGAATGAATCGTCACGCTATGAGCGGGGTACGGAGATGGTTACCTGCGAGACGGCGCACGGCGTCATGGGGCTCACCATCTGCTACGACATTCGGTTTCCGGAGCTTTACCGAGCGTTGACCCTCAACGGCGCGCGCGTGATTTTTCAGCCGTCTGCCTTCACCCTCTACACCGGCAAAGACCATTGGGAAGCGCTCATCCGCGCGCGGGCGATTGAGAATCAGGTCTTCATGGTCTCGGCGGCTCAGATTGGCCAACATGGGGAGGGCAAGTTCTGTTTTGGCAGCGCCATGATCGTCGACCCGTGGGGTACGGTCCTGGCACGCGCGCCGGAGCGCGAGTGCTTCGTCATTGCCGACATCGACTACGAGGCCCAGGACCGTGTGCGCGCACAACTGCCGTCCCTCTTGCACCGTCGTCCCGACGTCTATGACGGTGGCGTGGCCCACTAATTATCTATCCGTTCTTGGGTTGCCTGTCTTACCCGGGTATTCGAGTTGAGCCCACTTGAAGTCGCGCCTGCTTAGTGAGCACGCTCACGTGCGAACGGGTCGCGTGGCGGCTTGGTCACCGGTGGCGGGTCGGTGTGCAGCCGAGCAGCCGAAGGGCCGTACGAAGGTGCGCGGACTAAGCAGAACGCTTGGCGGGCATGTTCGTTCCGCCGTACTCACATCGTCACTCTCCACGCTTACCCCTACATGTTCTGTCCTTGCTGGTTGTTACAAAGCTGCCGACAGTGCCCATGGGGAGGTCATCAATCCGGCCTCGTCAAAGGCCAGTGGAACACTCCCTGCAATCGTCAGCCGGGGATGGGCCTCCGTCTCCGCGCGCAGGCTTTCGCTGACCCAGAAACGGTTGACGGTAAGGGTGTTCTGCAAAAAGAGCCAGCGTGACGTGCCGGGCGCCACGGCACAGCCGTGCTGACACGCTTCCAGCGCGCGGCGGTCATCCGCCATCGTGATGGGCAGCGCCGAGCGGGCCATGCCAAAGATGCCGGCAGTAATGGCATTTGTGTAGGTGACGCCCCAGTCGATCTTGCGCGCGACACGCGCTGTCGTCACATTGGCCAGTCCGATGCCCGAGGCATTGCCGTGGGTGGCTTCGGTCAGGTCGAGGACGCTGATGATGGCGACATCTACGTTGCCAAAGGCCTCGGGCTGACGCGGGATCATCAGCCGGCTGATGATGTTTGTGTCCATGCCTGTGCCGCTGATATCTTTGCCAATTTCTTGCACTACAAGGACATCAATTGCCGCATAGGGCAGGCTGGCCAGCAGCTGCTTTGCCTGCTCCAGCAGGGCGGCTTCTGGCTCCAGACCGATTTGGGCTGTCGTCAGTCCCACGATCTCCGCGGTATCGTCATAGGCGTTTTCCACCAGGCAGATCGCCCCGGCCAGGTTCGTGTTCGCTTCGTAGATGCGCGCAGCCGGCGCCAAGTAGCGCTGGAAATTTGCGCCGCCGCCGGCATGCATCATGGCCGCGCCCGCTTGCTTGCCCAGCCCGATAACCGACATTTTCGACGGTCCGCTTTCCAAGTGCGAACGGAAATCGGTGTGGGGCTTGATGCGGCTGATCAGAATCGTATGGTCGGCCGCGTGCGAGTCGAGCCCTTGACAGAGCGCAGTGCCGTCGGGCAAACGCCCGATCTCCGCCACCTCCATCGTAGCGCGAATCTCCGCGCCTACGCTTGTTTCGGTCACACCGAGGTCGGCCAGGACGCCGATTTGCCCGGTGGCCGTTGCGCCGCCATGACTCCCCATGGCGGGCACGACGTAGGGCTGCATGCCTACCGCGCGCAGGCGCGTCACAGCCGCCTTGACGACAGCAGGCAGGTTGGCGATCCCGCGGCTGCCCACGCCCAGGGCTACGCTGGCACCCGGCCGCAGCGCGGCAAGGAGCCCGCTTTCTTCTAGTGCACGAGCTGTGGCTGCAGTGATGTCGGCGACTTTGGGCGCATCAAAACGTTGGTGAACCTCAAGCAAGATGGGCGGCAAGGCAATCGGGAAAGAGAGATCGGCGATTTCCTCAAGCTGTAACATGGCTTTGCCTTTCGCAACGCGTGATGTTGGGTTATTGGAATACGCCATTTTCGATGGTGAGACAAAAATCGATGACAACGCCTGAATCATTGACAATCGTCAGATAGAAGTCGCCTACGGGCCGCCCGATTGCAGCCACCAGGCGGCTCTCGGCGTCGGGGGCCAGCACGCCGGCCTCGATGTGATGCTCACGCGGTTGATCTGCCTCCTCGACGATGCGCGCAAATTGGGCACGATCGGAAACGTAGAGGTTGAGTCGGTCACTGCCCAATTCGCCCGGCGGCGCGCCGGACACCGTGAGTGCAACAGCCATACGTTCGTCTTGACTGTAAGCAGCAATGGGTCCGCCGTAATACTTGGCCTGATGCTCGAGACTTCCGCTCAGACCCGTCGGGCACTGGACCAGCGCCGTCGGCGTTGGAGAGGGTGTTGGGCTCGAGGTCGATGTTGCTGTGGATGTGGGTGCCGCTGGTGTCGCAGTCGGGCTTGGCGCTGCCGTGGCCGTGCTGGTCGGCTGCAGGGGCGACTTTGTCGGGGTAATGGGCGCCGTAAATGTCACGGTCGAAGTAACAGGCGCAGCCAAAGCCAGTGTTGCAATCGCCGTCGTTGATATCGGCTCGCCGATTTCCGGCGGCAGCGGCGTGCCGGTGGCAGGCCCCGTCGTTGTTATTGCTGTGACCGTTGGAACAGGCAGGCTGGGGCCAGCGGACGCTACAGGCGCTGTCACAGCCAGTGTTGCAACCGCGGTCGTTGATATCGGCTCGCCGATATCCGGCGGCAGCGGCGTGGTACTGATATCGGCTGCGCCGGGTGTGGCCGTGACAGTCGCCGGCACGGTAAGCGAGATTGGCACGCCAATCTCCGGCGCCGGTGTCGGCGCGAGCACACCGCCAACCGGCGTCCCCGTGAGCGAAATGCTGGCAAGCGCAGTGATGGGCGCCGTGCTGGAAATCGACACACCGATTTCCGGCGCGGGCGTGGCCGTCTGCAGCGATGGCTGGAGGATGGGCGCGGGCGTCGGCGAAGGCAACCGCAACGCACGGCCTGATTCTTCGTCTGCGGCAAACGCACTTGCCGCAACGGCGGCTGCTGCGGACGCAATTTGCGTCTCCGGCTCCCTGGCCGACGGGCTGTCGAGCGATGGGTCTACGGCAGTATCAGATGTACCGTCTGCTTCTGTATTCCTATCTGCAGCGGTTATCTCCTGTGCTACCTCCACAACTTCCTGTTCATTCGCCCGATCGCCACTCGAAGAGATGGGCGTCTGTTGTGGCGCCACCGCCACCGGCTCGCCAGCCTCTACGTCCGGGGAGGCCTGGACGTAATCGTTAGTAGTCTGGCCATTGCCTGCCAATTGCCCGGCGATTTCAGCTGGGGGGGACTCTATGTCCGCAGTATCGGTGGGGCTTTTATCTACAACATCATCTACGAAGCTGTCGTCGGCAAGACCGTCATCGGCTTGGGGGAGAGGGACTTGTGTGACCGGTGCGGAGGGCTGGGTCGGCATGGCACGCGCAATGTCCGCCGCCGTCGGTTGGGCGGCAAGCGCCACTGCCGTGACCGTGGCCTGCCGGAAGAAATTCTCGACTCGTGTCCGATCCTGGGAAATGGCCAGACTGAAGAGCAACACGATCGCGCCGCTGCTTAGGAGCAGTAGCGTAATTTCCCAGAAGCGCCAGGGACGACGGGGGCGTGATGGCGGCGGTGAGGAGTCATTCACAATGGTTGAGTACCTGGTGGCTGCAATGGATCGTCGCCCTGAAACAGGTTCGTTCCCATGGGCGACGAATCGTGTCGAAGGCGCCGGAGGCTGCGGCTTCAACAATCCAAAGTGTACCATTTACCCGATTTTTGCCGCAATCTGGTGTTACGGTTAGCTGGAATCCGCACTACGAACGGGGCTTTATCGTCGCAGAGCGTGCCAAACAGCCGTGTTGCGATTGTGACGCGGTTGCACAATCCCTGCACGACGGCTACAATTTGCTCACTTGTTTGGCAAATACTGAAAAATACTCAGCAGTTTTCAATGTGATCGCTGAACCATAGTGCCCGGGAGGTACAGGATGTCTGAAAATCTAAATGAACAAGTTGTCGTCGGCTATTTCGCTGATGCCGATGCCGCCGATGCCGCCGCCAAGGCGCTGATGTCATGGGATGATGCCAATGACGATATCAAGCTCGGTACCATGGGGCGTCTGGTGGAGAAAGAGAGTGGCGATCTGGAAGCGAAACATTACGGCCATGCCCGCTCCGGTCGCGGTGCGCTGATCGGCGGTGCAATCGGAATCATGGGCGCTGCTTTCACAGGTGGTTTGTCCATTTTGGCCGGAACGTTGCTGGGCGGCGCGACCGGCGGTGTCGTGGGCAAGTTGACCGAGGGTGACCTGGGTATGACCGATGACTATCTGAACGAAGTCAAGGCCAAGATGAGCGCCGGCAATGCCGCACTCGTCGTCCTCTGCGATGATTTCGAGGCAGAGCCGACCATGGCCAAGATTGAAGAATTGGGGGGCGAAGCCCATGGTTTTGGCGTCTCCAAAGAGGTGCTGGAGTCGGTGAACAACATGCGTGTCGACCACTACAGCGACAAACAGGAGATGAAGAACGACACGTATATGATTGGCGGCATGTCATAGAAGCACGCACTGCTTCGCCATCACCCCATCACTCTACAGCGCAAGCCCGGCCTTCTGACAGGTCGGGCTTTTGCTTACCCGGACACGCTGCGGATCCTGGCGTCAACGGTTTCCTACCTCGACCACGCGTCCCATGTCACGTGCGGCCCATGCCGGCGTCACGGGCGCGAATGATGGCTTGCGCCCTGTCCGCAACCTGAAGCTTGCTAAAGATGTTTGAAATGTGGTTGCGTACTGTCTTGGGCGCCACGTTGAGTCGCATGGCAATCTCGGAATTGTTGTATCCCTGTGCGACAAGATCCAAGACCTCGTACTCGCGTGCAGTTAACTCGGGAAAGGCAGTGGGCGGCAGCGCCGGTCGCGGCTGCGCGAAGTACTGGGACAGACGTTGCGCAATCGCTGGTCCAAACAGCGCTTCGCCGCGGGCAACGGCATGGATGACCCGCATCATCTCTTCATGGTCAGCCCCTTTGAGCACGTAGCCCCGGGCGCCGGCGCGCATGGCGGCAAAGACAGATTCATCATCTTCAAACATTGTCACCATAATGACGCCAATGTGGGGGCTGGCACGAACAATGGCGCGAGTCGCCTCGACGCCGTTCATGTCGGGCATTTGAATGTCCATCAGCACGATGTCCGGCTGGAGCATCTCGGCCTGGGTGATCGCCTCAGCGCCGGTCGCGGCCTCGCCCGCTACTTCCACGTCAGCCTGAGCCGCCAACAAGGCCGTCAGCCCGGAGCGGAAGAGTGGGTGGTCATCGGCAATCACAACTCGTGTGGCTTCCATCTTTGTTGCCGGCGCTCCTTATGAGTGTAGTGATGGCGCGGTGAGGGGCAGGCGGACTGTGACGCGCGTGCCATTGTCTGGCAGCGCCGCAATCACACAGCTGCCGCCCAACTCCTCGGCTCGTTCACGCATGGAGGAGAGCCCGACGCCAGCCCCCAATCCCTGCTCAATGCCGTTGCCGTCATCCGTGATAGTCATGTGGAACGCATCATCCGCCCAGAGCATGATATGGCAGCTCGTCGCCCGGGCATGATGCGCCACGTTGGTGAGCGCCTCCAACGCGATTCGGTACGCGGCCACCTCCGCCGCCGCTGACAGTGGTGGCAGTTCGCCGTCGGTTATCACATCAACCGCCAGACCGCCCAACTCACCCCGAGCCGTCGCATGGTCGCGCAGGGCAGAGACCAGTCCAAGCTGGTCGAGCGCAGGCGGGCGCAGTCCGTAGACGAGACGCCTTAGATCGGCCAGCGCCTCCTGACTCTCTTGTTTGTATTCGCTCAGCAATTTCTCAGCGATCGCAGGGTCGCTACGCAATTGATGACAGGCTGCGTCGATCTTCATGGTCATACTGGCAAGTTGAGGCCCCAGGCCGTCATGCAGATCCCGGCGCAGGCGACGCCGCTCTTCCTCGCGTGCCGTAATGATCTCCGCACGCGAGCGTTGGAGTTCCTCGGTTAGCCGCAGGGCATGGAGCGCAGGCCCCGCCTGGTGAGCAATGTCGTCCAGCAGACGCAGATCCGCAGCCGTAAGACTTTCGCCCGGTGAGCGGGGCGCGACGGCAAGATGTCCCAACGTTTCACCCTGGTAAACGAGCGCAAATGATTGTGTTATGCTCATGGGGACACCTTGAGCGGCAACTGAGAGCGTCCTACCGTCTTGTTCCAAAGTCAATTCGGCGTAAGGCAGTTTCAGCGCCTGGGTAACGGTTTCGACAATGGCGGACGGTACCGCTTCCGGCGCGACCGTGTCCTCAAGCCGGCGTCCTAGTCGCGTCAGCACAGTCGCTGGATCGTCACGCTCGCCATAGATGAGCCGGTTTGCAAGCCGCTGCAGCGCTTGGCGCAGCGGCTGGAAGAGCAATGCAATCAGTCCGGTAAGGGCAACGGAGAGCATCAGTCCCGAGCTGTTGCCCACGGTGGTACTGAGCAGGCCGACCAGAACGACGTAAAGCGTCGCAATGAGCATGGTGAGCGCGCCATAGACCATGGTGCGGTTGAGCAGGCGGTCGATCCCCCAGAGTTGATAGCGGAAGATGCTAAACAGAATGGACAGGGGGATCAATGTGGTCAGCAGGGGATAATAGAGGTTTTCCAGGGCCAAATGCAGTGCATCATCACCGAGGAGTGCCCGCAATAGCAGGCCAAAGAGCAGACCCAACAGGGGCGATGCCAGGCCCCAGGCCAGCCATTTGATCTGTTGCCGGCGGACGGCATCGCTCTCGGTCGTGTAGCGATAGATCTGGCTCAGAAATCCAAGCAGCATGGGCGTGAGAAGCGTCCAGGTAAAGATCAACCAGCCAAGCTCGTCGTCAGCGTCCAGCCGCCAGGCGACGATGAGCGCGGCCAGCGTCGTGAGCGGAATGCCCAGGGCGAGCCAAAGCCATCCCGCGCCTCGGCTGACCAGATTCTGCGTACGCATCTGGTGCATGAGGCGAATGGGCAGTACGATCACGAGCGGTAGGAGGATCAGCGCCAGCAGTAGGATCCAGACCGTGTCGACGCTGGCTGCGGGCATCAGGGGCGCCACAAGCGCGATCAAAGAATCGTTAAAGAGCGAGTAGGATGCCACCAACAGCCCGAGCAGACTGGGGATGGCGACCCAGGCCAACCATGGGGGTGCAAACCGCCCGTTGGGCAGCAGGAGATACAGGAGGGCAAAAGAGCCCAATATGAGCGCAGGCAGCAGTGGCTCCAGCCAGGGAATGACGCCATCGATCGCTAGCGGCAGGCGCAGAGTATCCATGTTGCTGGAGATGCCAAAATTGACAGAGAGCAGCAGCAGGGCGGCAGAGACGAAGATAACGAACGGATCGTTTTTGCCTTTGGCAAAGATCAACAATGCTGAACCGACATAGACGGCGATCACAATATACTCGACCAGGACGACCATCTGTACGTAGAGCGTGAATGACAGGTGGGGAGCCACCGCATCCATGCTCTCTTGCACCACCCACTCGTAGCGTGTTTCGCGCATGTTGTCGGGGATCATCGCCCAGTACACGGCCGCAACGGTCAGCAGCACGCCAAACCAGAGCACCCGGGCTATCCACAGGACCCATGTTCGCTGCGGACCGGCAGTCGTTTCGCTCAAATTCCCAGACAGAATTGCCACGGTCTCTGAACCTCATTTACTTTTATGCATGCCCGGGAGCGGTGTGGGGTATGCGTCATTCTCGCACCGATTACCGATTTACTCAACCGCCAGCGAACCGCTTGCATGGATGCTAATCCATCGACGATGGACCGCGGATCTACCGAGATGAAGCGGATGAAGGTGGATCAACCTCAAAATCGATCTCGATCCGCTCGATCTGGCCGTTTCCGCGGTCTACCTCGCCTATGCTTTCGTCGATTTCGTCCGATGAATCCATGCCCAACCGGCGGCAGTCGTTAATGCTCCAGCGAGGGGTCCAACTGTGAAGGCCACCAATTCGCGGCCTTCGTCGCCCAGCGCGAAGCTCACGCTCATCGCCAGCGCAATGGCCACAGCCGTAAAAAAGATCCAGATTGCGGCATTTGTTATCGTGCGCCGGAGCAGCAGCCACTGGGCCAGGCCAATGGCTGCCCCCATGACAAGCCCTCCAATCAACGGTTGGACTGGTTCAGGGAGGCGGGAATTGTCCGCAATCAGCGGCATGATGAGGAGCAAACCCACCACTCCGCCAACCACGGAATAGAGCGCCCAGCGCCACGCTTCCTCCTGTACAACAGTGAGTTGCCCCAGGCTCAGGCCCAAGGCCGTGAGGCCGCCAAAAACGGCCGCAAATACAGACCACGCAGCCGTCGCACCCAGCGCGGCTTCGACTGCGTCGCCGAGTTCCCAGGAGACGAACATGCCCAGCGTGGAGCCGATGCCCAGACCGAGGGCAGTAAAGAGGGTCCATCCCATCCACCAGGGGTAGCGTCCGGCGGCAAACGTAGGATTTGAGGTATTCATGGTGCGTTTCTCCGTTGCTTTTGAAAGGGGTGGGCTGTGCGTGATCACGCTTCTACTCGACTACGACCGTGATGGTATCGGTCATGCCGGCGCCGGCCAGAGCCACGTGCAAGCCATCGGCAGCTTGGAGGCAGAGGGTGTGTTCGCCCGCCGCCAGCTCAAGCTCTGCCTCGAGTTGACCTTGACCGTAGTGAAGGTGCGTATCATCCTTGGGCACGCCCTGGCCCGGTTCCACGCACGCCGTATCGACCATGATGTGCAGGTGGCCGTGGCCTGCTGTGACGGTGTCGCCGGCAGGCTCAACGACGAAGTTTTCCGCGATCATGGTGACCTGGACGGGACTGGCTACGGTTGAACCATCCGCAGGCGAAGCGAAATGGACCCGCGGCTCGCCGGTCGAGCCATCATTCATTGTCGTGTCGGTAGCGGGGGGTACGACAGCGGTGCAACCGGCAAGCAGAAGCAGCGTCAGCAATGAGATCAACAGACGTGTTGCGCGTGCATGGAACATGGGTTGCCTCCTTGGGCAGTGGCAGCAGAGCGCTTCGGCGAGAGACCGGAGCGGGCTACTGCGTTGCTGTGGAGTATCGCATGGCAGGCGTCCCGTCGTCATGGGACTCAGGACCCAAAGTGGTCGGGAAATGTGGAGAATGGCGGTGCGCTGCGCGAAGGAAAAGGTTGGTTGACGACGATAAAAAAAATGGGGCTGACTGTTGCCAGATGAATACAGTTAGGACCCATGCGCAAAACAGGTTCGATTGATCATCCTCGATTCCCCCCTACAGTTGAAAGGCTTTCTGTTTTCCTGTTGCGGTACCGGAGAGTATTTTTCCCATGTGCACGGTCAGTCACCTTGGAGTGTTCATTGACGTTTGATTGTTGATGCTGTAGATCGATAGTCTGATCGTGTTCACTACGTTTTAGCCGAGTTTCCTAACCATGAGTATCTCTGGATTGTTCGAGAAGAATATGCAAACAGGTCGTTCAGCAGTTCGCCCAGCAAATTGGGTAGCTTCGCTTGAATTATCCCGCCTTGAGCAAGCGAATTATGAACAAGATACAGATTACCCTGTTTCACCAGCACAAATGCGCGGTCCGGTCCGTGTCGTTGACCCATTTGATCAACTGCAGTCAGTACAATGGGAGCAATTTGCTTCAGGTGCGCTGCTTTTCGACGGCTATTTGTTGGGACAAAATGAACTAGCTCAGTCTTTGGAATGTCCCCATGCGGATCCGGCATCTATCTTAGCCACAGGTTACCACCGTTGGGGCAGTGATCTGTTCAAACATATCGATGGCGCCTATCTCCTCGCGATTTGGGATGCCGCGTCCCGACACTTCATCCTGGGGCATGATGCCCTTAGCAAACACCCGGTGTACTATGCGATTCAGCATGGGGTTTTATGGTTTTCCTCCAATCTTCTGACCTTAAGCCAATGTCCAGAAGTTACAGCGAAGCCTAATCGCCTCTCACTGGGACGACGGTTGGCAATGCGCCCTCCCGCCGCGGGAGAAACGTGCTTTGACGGCATTCAGCGGCTGCGTCCTGGACACTATCTGAGTGTCTCTGCATCAGGCGGGGTGGAAGAGATTGAGTATTGGCAACTCTTGCCGGGTGCAGAAGAAAACTGGATGACTGAAGATGAGGTGCTTGCAAGCTATGAACAATTGCTTATGAGAGCCGTTGATCAGTGCCTTGATCTAGGCATTGATGGCATCTTATTGAGCGGCGGCACCGATTCAGTTTCCGT
This sequence comes from uncultured Chloroflexia bacterium, assembly GCA_963749845.1. GTDB lineage: Bacteria > Chloroflexota > Anaerolineae > Caldilineales > Caldilineaceae > JAGRCP01. Next base: position 2,643,742 of record CAVVOJ010000001.1, read on the forward strand.
AGCGGCAATGGCTGTCGAGCAGGCAAAATCACGGGGCCTGCCCACGCCAATGGCATTGATGGGCAAGGTGCCCCCCGGATATGATGGCGGCCGTGATGATTTGATGCAGGATACGGTTGCTGGGCTTCTCAACATGCCCGTCTATCGCGGCAACGCCCATGAGTGGTTAGGCGGTCAAGATTTACTCGGCGCGACGCTTTCCTACTCTCCAGTATTGCCTGGCCCAACCACTGCCTACTGGTTGGGTGCGTTTAGCGGATTTTATCGAAGCGTTGTCGATCTGGGTATCTCTACGGCACTAAGCGGGTCTGGAGGAGATGAATGGATGGGCATATCCGGCGCCTATTTTGCCGACCTATTGTGGCGTCGAGATTTTCGCAACGCTAAGGCATTTGCAGAGGCAACTGCGCGTGGCAACGGCAACAGCATGTTGCCAACGATGGCAGCTCTATCGTGGCAATGGGCTATCCGCTTTCCAATGCGGATTTCTGCCGAAAAGATTGCGCCAGACTATTTCGCGCGCCAAACTCACCGGCGTCTGTCACGTAGCATGCCACCCTGGCTACAATCCACCGCTATCGCTGATGCCATCGCATCTGATGTCGAGAGTCAGCGATTTCAGTCTCATCTCGCCAATGGTGACGCGATCATATCAGATCGGTGGTATCGGTTGGCTATGTCTCGTGCTTATGTCAATCCATATATGTATTATGAGTTAGAAAGACGCTATTTGCTTAGTCATTACTTGGGCATACGCTTAATCAGCCCTTTCCAAAATCGCGAGGTGATCCAGTTTTTTAACAGAATTCCCCCCACAACACTTATTCGGACCGGGCAAAACAAAGGGTTGTTACGCGAGATTATCCAAAAGCGACTGGGAGACCCTCAGATCGCGGTGCACCCGAAGTTATATGCTTCTAAAAATGTCTACGTTCACGATGAGTTGCGTCAGAATTTGGACCGCTATATCTCTGAGCAAGATTTTTCTGCGTTGCGAGACTTGGAACTCATTGATGTTGAGGCAATCAGTAAGATTGATGCTCCAGCCGAGTCACGATCACTGCGGGAAAATATTCTGCTATTCGCAGCTGTCAGTACAGAAACGTGGCTGCAATCACATTTTTAGTAGATGCAGAGGGAGCAGCAGACGTAGACCATAATGTGGTATTTATTGGTGCTATTCCAGTTAATGATTGATGCGGTTAGGTGTGACGTTGAGGAGTCTTCTTCATCCATTCTGTTGTACAAGTGCTGTTACATGGCTCAAGTCAGTCATTTATTGGATCGCAGCAATATTACATAACGTAGTGTTCGGTTGTTTTACTCATTTATGGAGGTTTTACAATGAAACAAGTTGAAGGCGGTAAGAAGGCTACAGTACGCAAGACCTATCGGTTTGTCCGACCCTGCGCAGTTTGGGTATTCTGCTGGCAGTAACCGTGCACGATTCCGTCATTCGGAGCATTCAGCAGACTGCATAGCTACGAATCGCCGTCACACCGATTTCAGTTGTTAAGGAGGCAGTCATGTCGCTCATAGACTTCGAACGCCCCACCCGCCTCATGCGCAGCATGCTCTTCGTGCCCGGCACACGTTATGACATGGCCGGCAAGGCTGCAGCCAGCGCCGCCGATGCCGTCTGCCTGGATCTCGAGGACGCGGTGGCGCCGGAAGAGAAGGAGGCCGCGCGTGATGTGGTGATCCAGGCCCTTCACGAGATCGACTTTGGCCCGCGCACGCGCATCGTGCGCATCAACGGGCTGGACACGCCCTACGCCTACCGCGATCTGGCCGACGTGGTCGAAGCCGCGGGCGACCGCATCGACCTGATCATGCTGCCCAAAGCCAACGGATCGGAAGACGTCAGCTTCGTGGCGACGTTTCTCACTCAGGTTGAACAGCATCAAGGCTGGATGCGCCCCATCGGCATTGAAGCGCAGATCGAAACCGCGGCGGGCTTCCTCAACGCACGCGAACTGGCTGCGGCCGCACCTCGCCTGGAGGCGTTGATCTTTGGGCCGGGCGATTTTGCCGCTTCCATGCAGATGCCCTCGGCCGGCATCGGTGAGTTCGATGTCTATGATGAGCGCTATCCCGGTCACCGCTGGCACGCCGTCATGCAAACGATTGTCGCTGCGGCGCGCGCCAACGGCCTGCCGCGCCATGGACGGCCCCTATGCGGCCTTTCGCGACGACGAGGGGCTGATCCGCTCAGGGAGCATTGCCCGGGCCATGGGCTTCGACGGCAAGCAATGTATCCATCCGGCCCAGCTGCGTGTAGTCAATGAGCTCTTTGCGCCGGGCGAAGACGAGGTGGCCCATGCCCGCCGCATTGTGGATGAGTATGAAGCAGCGCTGGCAGCGGGCCGCGGCGCGATCAGCGTGGATGGCAAGATGGTCGACGCCGCCAACATCCGCATGGCGCAGGTGACGCTGGCGCGCCAGCAGCAGATCGACGCGAGGCATCGCTGAGCATGGCCGGCAAATATTACGAGGAACTCGAAGTCGGCGCCGTGATCGAACACAGCCTGGGCCGCACCCTCACCGAGATGGACAACGTGCTCTTTTCGGCGCTGACGATGAACACCCAACCCCTGCACATCAACGAAGACTTTGCCGCCAGGGAGAGCGAGTTCGGTCGCCGCATCGTCAACGGCATCTTCACCCTGGGCTTGGCCGTGGGCATGACCGTGCCCGAGTTGACTGAGGGCACGCTGGTCGCCAATCTGGGTTACGAAACCGTGACCCATCCGCATCCCCTCTTTCACGGCGACACCCTCTATGTCACCACCGAGGTGCTCGACAAGCGTCCGTCGCGGTCCCGTCCTGGCCAAGGGATCGTGCGCTTCCGCCACGTGGGGCGCAATCAGAACGGCGTGATCGTCATCGAGTTTGAGCGCAGTGCGTTGATGCGGATGCGCGGGAGTAGGGTTGTAGGGAAGTGGGGGTAAGAGAATTGTGGCGTTGACGGCTTTGACGAATACCCGCGTGTTGTTTTTCTCGTGGTGCAGGATATGTAAATAACACTTCGCGCTCCGCACGCCGCATTACTTCACCGCGCCTGCGGTCAACCCACTAATCAACTGGCGCGAGAAGAGGATGTAGAGGATCAGGACGGGCAGCATGGCCAGGGTCAGCGAGGCGAGGATGGCGTTCCAGTCGGTGACAAATTGGCCCAGGAACTGCTGTGCGCCCAGCGTGACGGTCTTGGTGCGTTCGCCCGGCGCCAGGATCAGCGGGAACCAGAGGTCGTTCCAAATAGGGATCATGGTGAAGACGGCCACGGTGGCGATGGCCGGGCGCACCAGGGGGAGAATCAGCGCAAAGATGCGGTATTCGCTGGCACCGTCGATGCGCGCCGCGTCTTTTAGTTCGCGCGGCACCTGACGCATGAATTGCTGCAGAATGAAGATGGTCAGCGGCAGCCCCATGGCAGTGTAGACCAGGATCAGCGCAAAGAGCGTGTTGACCAGGCCCAGGCTCACCATGATGCGCAGAATGCTCACCGTGCCCAGACGGATGGGAATCATGATGCCCAGTGCCAGGTAGATGCCCAGGAATGCATTGCCGGGGAAGCGATATTCGGAGAGCGCATAGGCCGCCATTGCCCCGGTTAGCAAGATCAGCGCCATCGCGACCAGCGTCACGATGAGGCTGTTTACAAAGTAGAGACCGAAGCTTGAACGCTGCAAGACCGTCTCGTATCCGCCCAGACTGAAACTCTCTGGCAGAGGGGGCAAGAAGGGCGTATTGAAGATCGCCCGACGCTCCTTGAAAGAGTTCATCACCACCAGCACGACTGGAAAGAGTGCCAGCAGCGCAAAGGCAATCAGGATAATATAAGGAACAACCCGGCCAAGCCATCCAGTACGTGCCATAAGAAAAAATTGAGTCCTAGAGCATTAAGAGTAGTCGTCTAGCGATCAAGCATACCTAGCGCCAAGAAATTCACAGAGAAGATACAAAGCGCCACAGCAGCAACCCTTATCAAGTGACACCAGCATCGTATTTTCTAGCGGTCGACCCTACTACGCAAACAATCCGCACTCCACAATCCCCAACCCGAAATCCTCACAGCTCATACGTGGTCACGCGTCGCTGCCAGACAAACAGATAGATCAAAACACCGGCCAGAATAATGAGGAACATCATTGTTGCCACGGTTGCGCCCATATTGGGATTGCCAAGCTGGAGCTGCTGACCGAAAAAGGTGCGATAGAAGAAAGTGCCCAGAATATCGGTCGAGAAATTGGGGCCCGCCAGCGCGCCTTGTGTCGTATAGATCAGATCGAACACGTTGAAATTACCGACGTAGGTCAAGATCGTCACGATGCCCACCGTGGGCAGGATGAGCGGAAACTTCACGCGCCAGAACGCGGTCCAGTACGTTGCCCCGTCTACCAGTGCCGCTTCAATCAATTCCTCGGGGATGGAGATGAGGGCGGCGTAGAAGAGCAGCATAGGAATGCCAATGAATTGCCAAACGGAGATGAGCGCGAGCGTGACCAGCGCCGTGCTTTCCAGCCCGAGCCACGGACGGAAGAGCGATTCGAGCCCCACGAGACCCAGCAGATCGCGCGCAATGCCCCACAGCGGGCTGAGAATGAGCTGCCAGACAAAGCCCACGATCACGAACGAGAGCATGGTGGGCAGAAAATAGACCGTGCGGAAGAAACCCTTGCCGCGTACGGTGGCTTGGGTCAGCAGCGCTGCCAGCAGCAGGCCAATCGGGTTCTGTACAAAGAAGTGCACCGCAAAGAAGACAAAGTTGTTCTTGAGCGCATTCCAGAAGTGGGGCGACCAGAGCTCGTCGGTCAGCAATGTGACATAATTCTGCAATCCCACAAAAGAATCGGCCTCACCCGGTGCTGAGGTAAAGAAGCTCATACGCATGGAGTCGACCAGCGGCAGAATCATAAATGCCGTGTAGACCAAGGTCGCGGGCACGAGAAAAACGACAATGTGCCAGGGAAATGGTTTGCGTTTGCGTGGTGCGTTTTCAGCCATGACGCTCGTCGTGGGGTGGGTAGAAGGCTTGAGAGCGGCGCATTGGATCCAATGCGCCGCTCTGACCTAAATTGATGCTACATCACTGCAACGACAGTTACTGCTGCGGCTCGTACCAGCCTTCGAGACCGGCCTGCAGTTCATCCGCCGCTTCCTGGGGCGAAACGGTGCCGTTCATGACGCCGGCGCTCAGGCGCCAGAGTTCATTTTCCAGGTTCGGCTCGCCGCGCGAGAGGATCTGGTAGGAGTTGCGGATCGTCGATTCGCACTCGCCGCGCCAGTCCAGGAATTCCTGGGCCAGCGGGTCGGTCAGCGAAATATCGTGGTCGGCCAGGCTGAAGAAGCCGGGCACTTCGTTGCTGTAGAGTTCGGCGAATTCGGCCGTCGTCATCCATTCCAGGAAGGTACGGGCCGCTTCGACTTTATCATCGGCGATGTTGCCGTTCATGCCCAGCGCGATATCGGTGTGGTCGCTGATATAGCAGGTGCCGTCCGATCCTTCGGGCAGGTAGGGCTTGAACGCGCCCATCTCGAAGTCGGCCTGGGTGTTGAAGAGCGAAATCTCCCAGGAGCCGGTCGGGTAGATCGCGGCCTGCCCCAGGGTGAAGAGATTCTGGCTGTCGGGATAGGATTGGGCCTCATAGCCGTCGGGCAGATAGTCCGACCAGCGCGCCAGTTCCTCCAGCACAGCAACATACTGGGGATCGTTGAGCTTTTCCGTCCCCTCAATGAGACCAAGGCGACCGGTTTCACCATTCCAGTAGTTGGGGCCGATGTTCTGGTAGCCCATGGTGGCGGATTCCCACTGGTCGGCGGTGCCCATGTCGAGCACGGCGTAGTTGCCGTCGGCGGCCAGCGCGTCGAGCACGGCATAGAATTCGGCTTCGGTTGTCGGTTCTTCGAGACCGAGCTCATTGAAGATGTCGGCGTTGTAGATGAAGCCGTGGATCACGGAGGCCATGGGAACGCAGAAGACGTCGGAGCCGTCATCGGTGATCCAGGCGCTCTTGGCCACGTCGCTGAAATTTTCCAGGCCGGGCAGATCGTTCAGCGAAGCCAGATAGCCACTGTCGAAGAGGGCCAGCGAAGCGTCGAACGGGCGGCAGGTGATCAGTTCGCCGGCGGTGCCGCCTTCAAGCTTGGTGTTGAGCACGCCATTGTATTCGGCCGGCGCGGTCGGCGCAAAGATCACCTCGATGTTTGGATATTGCGCGTTGAAGGCCGGAATGATGACGTCCTGCCAGATCGGTTAGTCGTCGTTGCGCCAGCTTTCGATGGTGATGGTGACGGCATCGCCGGCCGGCGCGGCGGCTTCTTCACCGCCTGTAGCTGGGGCGGCCGCCTCGGGCGCAGCCGGTGCGGCGCAAGCCGAGAGCACCAGCGCCAGGATCAAGAGTAGAGCACCAGCAAGTTTTCGAGACATGAGAATTTCCTCCGAGTGACAGATGTTGATTGGAACAGGTAGAGTTGAGCTGTGGAAAAACAGGACTTCATGAATGGGCGACGAGCGGGGAGGACGATATCGACGCCGATCACGCTTAGTAAAATGACTAAACTTAACCGTTAGACTAGCACCGAACGGGAGGTTGTCAAGTGCGAAGTGTGCATCGGGGAATTCGCGAATGTCGATGGATTGGGCCGCGGATCAACGCTGATCTGGCGGATCGTGGCGGATCGATCCTGAAAGATTTGTGAAGATTCGCTGCACTTGGCTTTTTCCGCGGTCCATCGTCTTGCGTTGTCTTTGCGGAGTCTGCAAAACTGTCCGCTCCGGCGAATCTTGGCGTAACCTTTGGCTGCCGGCAACGTCATAACATTATTATCCACTATGTGGATGGCTTATCTACTATAAAAACACGGCCTGATCGTTGCAAGAGGCTAAGCCTTCTGCAGCGAGCAGGCCACATTGTCGGGTATTTGAGGATTTTATGCGCGTTACTGTCGCCATTGCGGACGACCATCGGATTGTACTGGAAAGTTTGGCGTTGTTGTTGGAGCGTTCGGGACCCTACGAGGTGGTTGGAACAGCGGAAACTGGTCCGGATGCAGTGGATATGTTGAGTCGACTCAATCCGGATGTCGCCATTGTTAGTCTATTGATGCCAGAGCTGGACGGGGTTGAGGTTACGCGCCGCGTCCGTCGACACGGTCTGACTACGAAAATTCTCATCCTGACTACAGTCAGCGCTGAGGAAATGGTTCATGCCGCTCTATCAGCTGGCGTCGATGGATATCTGACAAAAGACGCCTCAAGTGCCGAGCTACTTGAAGCGCTTCAAACGATTCGTTCTGGACACCGGTATCTTAGTGCGTCGATCCGCGATGGCATTCTCGACAGGCAGATCAAAAGCCTGCTGTTGTCAGATGATCAAGCGCAAGTGGATCCCCTGAGCGCACGTGAACGTCAGATCTTTCTGCTCGTGGTGGATGGCCTGACGAGCGCCGAGATTGGCAAGCAACTGGGGCTGGCCCCAAGTACGGTCGATACCTATCGCAGCAGACTGATGCGGAAATTAGACGTTCAATCTGTGGCAGAGCTCGTGCGCTTGGCTATCCGTTCAGGAATTATAACTCCCTAAACATCATCATATTTTCGCATTTGAGCCCCAGTTGCCAATTCCTCAATTTGGCGCGCTTTTGGCGCGCTTTTCTTTTATAGTAACGTCAGTGCTTCTCTCATACGCATCGGCCATCGATGCAAGTTGATTCGGGATTGCCCCCTTTTCCCGGGTTCCCCGTCCGCTGTATGGAGCCGCTTTTGGTTCCTTATCTGCCGTACATCCAGGACCGTGCCAGTCGCTCATCCATGGAGGACTGGCGTGGCGAAGGGGTTCATCTCTCAAGTGGGATAGCACTGAAGCAGGGACAGACGGTCATCTTGGAGACACTACAATGAACACGACTATCGTCCTGGCTGCAAACCCCGGCGTCGTGTGCGAAGAATTACGCCTCCTGGTAGAAAGCGAACCGGGGTTTGTGGTTGTGGCATGTGCATTGGGCGCCGTCGACGCCATACGCCATGTAGAGAATATTAGCCCTGATATCGCGATCCTTGATACCAGCATCTCTGATACCAACGTCACTGCGGCGTCGGAGCAGATCGTCAAGCGATCACCAGAGACGAGGATCATCATTCTCTCGACATATGGAGATTGTATGCACGTCTATCAAGCGCTCTTCTCCGGCGCACAGGGGTATGTGCTGCGGGAATCAGTAGCAAAGGACTTGCCGATCGCAGTTGATACCGTCATGGCCAATCATCGTTACTTGAGCCAGCGGTTAACCGACATGCTCGTCAATGATTACATCGCGCAGTCAGGCGGCGAGCGAGATCAAGCTGTACGCCCTGCTCAGTTGAGCCCGCGTGAGCTTGAGGTACTGCGTCTCGTCGCCGAAGGCCGCTCCAGCGCCAACATTGCCCAGCAACTGGGATTGGCGATAAGCACAATCGATAGCTATCGCAGCCGGATGATGCAGAAGTTGGAGATTACCAGCAGCGCTGCTTTGGTGAAGTATGCGGTTCGCAATGGGTTGATTGATCGCTAGGAAGCACCGCTAATGGGCGGTTGCAAGAGAATTGGTGGCGCGGCAGTGGCGCGCTTCTGGCGCGGCGGCACGTTACACTCATTGGCAGGGTTAGTTGACAGAAGAACGGATGAGGCAGAAGTGGATATGTGGCCTGATGGCAAGAAAATGGTATTTGCTCCACACGAATCACGGGAAAGAGAAAATAGTCGTCGGACAGTTGGAGGGCTTTGACGTTGATCTATTCTGCCCGATGGTCAAGATTGACCGCGGTCACCGGCGCGGCATTCGTGAGGAAGCGCTCTTTCCGCATTACTTATTTGTCCATGCCGATATCCTGGCTGACAACTTGCCCAGCCTGGCCTACCTGCCAGGCGTCCGCACGCTGGTTCATTTTGGTGGGCGACCCGCAGTCGTCCCAGATGCGATCATTGCGCAACTACAGGAACGGTTGGCCCAACGCGAACCGAAGCGCACCCTGGCCGATCATCTCTTCAAACCGGGACAGCCGATTCGTGTCCGTTCTGGTCCCTTTGCAGGATTGGATGCCGTCTTTCAGCAGGGTCTGAAGGGTACCGAACGTGCTCAGGTGTTGATCGACGTTTTGGGTAGCCTGTCACGCGTCGAACTCGACGTTGATTGTCTGGAAACGGCATAACTGTAAACCCGCCCGGTGATGGGTGCAGTCAGATTGAGAGACGGTAGTTTTCCTGCGTGACAAACCGCGCAGAAACGGCGGAGCTTGCCCGCCTTACCTAGTCCTTGCGCATAGAATCCGCACTCCGCTGCTAGACGAGAGCGGACGCTGGTGGCCCCCAACCACAACGCTCCAACCCGAATATCGCCCCATTCTAGATGTCCTTATCCCTCGTTGCTCCGTTCTCGGATCGAAAAAATAAACGCGCGCATATCTATTTGGATGATTTTCGTTGGGAGGAATGTCCCATGTCTACTTTGTCAGTCGTGATCCCCGCCTGGAATGAGGAGAGCGGGATTCAGGAGATCATGGATCGGGTCCTTTCCGTACGAGAGCCCTTGAAGACCGTTGGTATCAATGACCTGGAACTGATCGTGGTTGACGACGGCTCAACCGATGCGACCGCTGCGATCGTTGCAGAGATGGCCACCGTGCGCCTCATTCAACATCCGACCAATCGAGGATATGGCGCGGCACTCAAGACGGGATATGCAGCCGCGCAGGGTGAATGGATTGGCTTTCTGGATGCCGATGGTACCTATCCGCCCGAATTCTTTCCCCAGCTTTGCGCGGTCGCCCTGGACAAAGACGCGGATATTGTGATCGGTTCGCGTATGGCCGGTGCTGACAGCGAGATGCCGGCCGTCCGCCGTCTTGGCAACGTCATCTTCGCCAATCTTGTGAGCCTCATCGCGGCTGAGCGCATTACAGACTCGGCGAGCGGTATGCGTGTCTTCAAAAAGGAGATCCTGCCCGACATCTATCCCTTGCCCGATGGCTTGAACCTGACGCCGGTCATGAGTACGCGGGCGCTGCATGAGGAGATGTGCATGGTTGAGGTGCCAATCCCCTACAGCGAGCGCGTCGGTCGTTCGAAACTGAGCGTTGTCGATGACGGCATCCGATTCGCCCAGTCGATTGTCTGGACCGGCATGTGCTACAACCCCGTGCGACCGCTTGGCCTGATTGGCCTGACGTTGATCGCACTGGCCGCCGTCATAGGTGTCGTGGTCCTGATCATGCGCCTGACCGGCGTCACAACGGTCACGGCATTTGGCGCCTACACCCTCTTCAGCGCCGTGGTCTTTGCTGTAGCAGGTCTCAGCATTCTGGTGCTGGGGGTAAGCTTCAACTATTTTGTCGCGCTCTTCTACAAGGAACCGGTGCGCCAGGGCATCTTTGGCCGTCCCCTCTTTCCTCATTTGGAACAACACTTCGGGTGGATCGGACTTGCTGTCTTTATGCTGGGCGCCACCATCGGCCTGATTGCCCTTGGCTTTGGCCTGAACGGCACACCCGTGAGCCGTCTCTGGTTCTACTACTTGATGAGCGCCGGTGCTGCCCTTGTCGGCGTGCAGTTGATGGTTGCGTGGGTGCAGATGCAGGTGCTCGAGATGCTCAGCTTGCGCGAGGATTTGGTTCATCAAGACCTCGACGTGCTGGTGGGGCTTAATCCGGAGCAGCAGGCGCTTGGCCGGATGCAGGCAGGCGTCAGCGCAGATTAAGTCCGGTCTCAGGTCGAGCAGCCTCCTGTGTGCATGAAGAAGGAGCATTTGCCAGATGGCGAAAACCAACCAAAGTGCGACGATCGTTGAGCAGTCCCCATCGATTCGCGACAATCTAGGTGCCCGACGCATTCCGGCGCTGCGCCCCTCTCTCTTTCCCGATGCGGGAGCGCTCGTCCAGACCCTGACATCTTCCACCCGGCCAGCCGGCAGCGTAGACGTTCTGCTCGTCAATCCGCCAACACCCGATGGCGGCATCTGGATTCGCAGCCAGCACCGCGTAGGCCGGCGCAGCCGCGAGAATATGATCTGGCCGCAAGTCAGTCTGGCACAGCTGGCCGCCGTGCTCATGCCCGACTACTCGGTGGAGATTGTCGATGCCAATGCCTTGCGCATGGACTGGCCGACCTTCGAGCAGCTGCTGGATAAAAAACGGCCCAAGTATTACCTGACCCAGGTGACCGCGCCAACGCTGCGCAATGACATGTATGGCGTTTTCCTGGCCAAATCGGTCGGCGCCAAGACGCTAGCCTTTGGCACGCACGTCACCCCAATGACGCTTGAGACCATGACGCCCTTTCCCGCGCTCGATTTCGTGTTGCGCGGCGAGCCGGAGATGACGCTCCGCGATTTGCTCGATACGCTGGAGGCGAAAGCGCCCAGTGATCCGCGCATCCGCACGCTGCTTGCGGAGACCAATTACCTGCAGCAGCGGCGGAATGGGAAGCAGGTGGTTGAGGATGCATTCGTGGCGGACAGCAATGCCTCGCCCTATGCAACGGTCCTAGGACTGGCCTGGCGGGACGGCGATAAGATCGTCATCAATCCCGATCGTCCCTTTATCCCCAATCTCGATGATCTGCCCATGCCGCGCCATGAGATGTTGCCGTTGGCAGAGCAGATCATGCCGATGATCAAGGGCCCCTTTACCTTCATCGTAACGAGTCGCGGCTGTCCGGCCGGCTGTAAGTATTGTATCAAGCACGTCTCCTATCAAAACAGTGTGCGTGTCCGTTCGGGACAAAATATCGTCGAGGAGCTTGAGTACCTTGTCAGCCTGGGGATCACGAACATTCACATGTATGCCGATCTGTTTACGGTCAATCGTGCGCACGTCATGGACATCTGCCAGGGCATCGTCGACAACGGTCTTCAAATTCGCTGGACGTGCAATAGCCGGGTTGACTATGTCGACGAAGAGTTGCTGGCCATGATGGCCAAGGCGGGATGCTGGCTGATTTCCTGGGGTATCGAGAGCGCCGATGAGACCATTCTCAAGCGGGCTCACAAAGGCTACAAGAAGGAACAGGCGTTTCGGGCTCTGCAATGGGCGCGGAGCGCCGGAATCAAGAACTGGGGCTACTTTATCATCGGCTTGCCCGGCGAGACCGAAGCGTCTATTCAGGAAACGATTGAATATGCCAAGCAATTGCCGCTTGACATCGCGCTCTTCCACATCGCCGCACCTTATCCGGGCACGCCCTTCTTCTATGAAGTCGTAACAAACAACTGGTTCCGTCCCGGGACCAAATGGGAAGAAGTCGACATGGACCAGTCGACCGTGTTGGATTATCACGAAGCGGGATTGACTGCAGAGCAGCTCGAGTATTGGCAGAAGCGAGCAACCCGTGAATGGTCCTTACGGCCGGAGCCGATGCTGACCTTTCTCAAGGGGCTAAATTCTTGGGCGGGGGCCAAGAGTGCGGTCAACGTCGGCTGGCAAATGCTGCAATTCTCGAAGACCTAGACCGATTCCCGGGGCCTCAGATGATTATTACCCAGACCCCGCTGCGCGTGAGTTTCTTTGGCGGCGGTACCGATTTTCGTGAATATTTCCAGCGTCATGGCGGCTGTGTGCTGAGCACAGCAATCGACAAATATATCTTTGTCACGATCAAAGAGCGCTTCGATGACAAGATTCGCATCGGCTATTCGCAGACGGAGATGGTCGACACAATTGATGAGCTTGAGCATGAGTTGGTGCGCGAGTGCCTTCGCTACACCGGTATCACCCGACGCATTGAGCTTTCGACGATGGCGGACATTCCGTCACGCGGCTCCGGGCTGGGCTCTTCCAGCGTGTTGACGGTCGGTCTGTTGAACGCCATGTACACCTACTTGGGCAGACCGACAGATCACACAACCCTGGCCCGGGAAGCCTGTGCGATAGAACTCGATGTCTTGGGCAAACCGGCTGGATATCAGGATCAGTACATTGCCGCCCATGGCGGTTGGCGCTTCATGCAATTTGATGAGACAGGCATTGCGTGTGAACCCCTCGACCTGGATCCGTTAACTGTGCGTGAATTGGATCAGAACCTGTTGCTCTTTTTTACCAATATCACGCGCAAGTCAGAAACAGTCCTGACAGAGCAAGTCCAGAATATCGATGCTCGACTAGATGTGCTCTGCCAGATGAAAGAACTTGCGTATGCCGGCCGCGACAGCCTCATGCGGGGCTGTATCGACGAGTTTGGCGAATTGTTGCATGAAGGTTGGCGTTTGAAGAAGCAGCTGGCCAGCGGCATCACCAATCCCGTAATCGATGAAGGCTATCGGGCAGCCCGTGCTGCTGGAGCGTTGGGCGGTAAAATCACCGGCGCGGGCGGCGGTGGGTATCTGCTGCTGTACTGTCCGTTGGGGTGTCAACAGCAGGTTCGTACGGTAATGAACGGTTTTACAGAATTACACTTTCATCCCGAGAGGGACGGTACCAAGACAATCTTGAACTACCGACGCTAGCCTGGTTGGACGCAAGGAGAGATGTCAAATGGAATTTTATAGTCGCTACGTACACTCATTGAATTCGGCGCTCGAACAGCTCCAATGGGATACCGTTGAAGAGATCGTCGCCGCGCTGCATCATGCGCGTGGCAGGGGCAGACAAGTTTTTATCATGGGCAATGGCGGCAGCGCGGCCACCGCGCTGCATGTGGCCTGTGACTTCGGCAAGAACACGGTCGTGCGCGGCTTTCCGCGCTTGCGCGTGCTCTCGCTGACGGACAACATGGCGCTCTTTTCGGCCCATGCCAACGACAATGGCTATGCCAAAGTCTTTGCCGAGCAACTGGCTAACCTGGTCCAGCCGGGCGACGTCGCCATTGGAATTTCTGCCAGTGGCAATTCTCCGAACGTATTGAACGGAATTGCGCAGGCGCGGGCAATGGGTTCCCGTACAATCGGCTGGACGGGCGGTACAGGGGGAGAACTGGCCGGAATGGTCGACCTGCCCGTCGTCGTGCCCAGTGACTCGGTTGAACAGATCGAAGATGCTCATCTGATCCTCGAGCATATTATCACGCTGGCCCTGCGCCAGGCCGCGATGGATGAGGTTTTCAGACACCAGAACGAACACAACGGCAATGGTATGTTTTTGGATATCCGTAAAGACCAAATCTTAAATATGGATAGCGCGGCCTGAGTATCGGCTCGGAGTATCTGGCCACAATGCCCGACAGTAATCAGCTACACACCTGCCCATTTTTGGGGCTTGCAAAAGAGCGATCAGTCATGCTCTCCGATGTCTCGGAGAGCCATCGCTGCTATGCACAACATCCGGCATGGCAGCCGGATGATGATTGGCAGCGGCGCTTTTGTCTCCGGTCCGGGCACACGGCATGCCGGTTCTATGCCGAACCTATGAGCGACGACGGCGCCGGCGAAGATGAGCTTCAGCAACTGGTGCACGTGAAAGCACGTGGCTCGCGCCGAGGGTGGCTACCGATGCTTGTGGCCAGCCTGATCGCAGTGGTCGGGGTGGCGATCGTACTTGGAAGTCTAGTCGGCAAGCCAGGATTCCTATTTGACAGGTCAAGCGCAGACGTAGAGTTGGTTCTCGATCTGGACGCAAAGCTGACGGCCACACCGCCTTTGTCCGCGGATAATGAGATTACGACGGTCATTTCCCTTGGCCCGACCGAGGTGCCTACGCCCCGAAAGCGTTCTCTAATTCCAACACCGACGTCCGCTGCAGGCGTAATCTTGATTTCCGAATCAGAGATAGACCAATCCACGGCCCACGTGGCACCTGGCTCGGGTACGCCCCTGTCCGGTGGCGCCGTCTACAGTCTCAGCCCAGACAGCGCGGAAGTTGGCTGGTGGCGCAGTAACGCCGATCGGCGCAATCACATGGGTGATTCGTTCCTATATGCCGGCAAAGATGAGCAAGGAGAAACCTATATTTCGGCCGCGCGCTTTGATCTAAGCGATATTCCCCGGGGTGCCGTGATCGAGGACGTCACTTTGCACTTGACCGGTTTACGCGCCGATCAGCTCGATGCGGATTCTCAAGGGCGCTGGCTACTCCAGCTGCTGCCGGAAGAGAGTTTGACGACGCTGGCCGAATCCGATTTTCTTACATTATATAGCGCACCGGCTTCGATCATTCTCGACCCGCAGATCGCTATCGAGGATTTGGCGGAAGGCGAGGCCAATAGCTGGACACTGGATGAGACGGCGCGGGCCTGGCTGGCACAGCAGTTGCTCGACGGAGCCCAATCGGTCTACCTGCGCATCCAGGCAACCAACGACGGAACGGGCTTCTTTGCCTGGGACAGCGGCACAGGTTCGGAATCGCAGGGCAATCCGCCTCAACTCATACTCAGTGTAGGGCCGCCGCCGCCCACGCCGCCGCCGCTGCCGACGCGTGCAGTGATCGTGGCGACGCTCACGCCGGTTCCGGAGAATGTGGTGACGGTCGTCGCGCAGGCGGCCACCGCAACGGCCGTGGCCGAGACCATTGGGACCTACACGCCGCCTCCGTATGCCATCGTCACGCCGACGCCCTTTCCGGCCAATTTGGCAACGGTACAGGCGGTTGCGCTGGCCAAAGATCTGGCGCCCGTTGCGCTGCACACACCCGTCCCGCCGAATGCCGCGGCAGCCACGGCCGACGCTGCCTACGCCACGGCCGTTGCCGTGACGACGGGCACGTTTACCCCGGTGCCGACCAATTACGTGACGCCGGTGCTCATTCTACCGTCGCCACCAGCAGAAAACGTGGCCACGGAGGCAGCGCGCGTGGTTCAGGCAACGGCCTATGCGGCAAGCGGTGCGGCAGGGACGCCCTTGCCCCATAATGCCGTCATCGCTGAATATGTCTATGCAACGCCGGCACCGGAAAACGAAGCCACGGCCGCGGCCATGGCCGTCATCGTGGCCGCCAATGTCCAGGTGCAGGGCACGCCGACGCCCCTACCGTGGAATGCCGTCATCATCACAGCCGTTCCGACACCTTTGCCGCCGACTGCAACGCCGCTGCCGCTTGTCCTGGAGCCGACGCCAACTGAAGTGCCCAAGACGCCGACGCCGCTGCCGGAGGGTTTGCCGGCTGACGTCTACGGCAAGATCATCTTCCTCTCCGATCGGACAGGGAGTGCGGCGCCTCACCTGCTGGATCCGACGACGGGCGACGTGCGGCTCATCACACAAGAATGGGTCTACGATCGGGCGCGTGAGCAGCTAGGCGTGTCACCGGACGGCCGGCAAATTGCCCTGGTTGAAGAGGATATTTCTCGCCCGAAGGTTAACGGCGGTCACGTTTTGCAGATCAAGCTTCGCTCACTCGAGTATGGTGATACCCGGCAAATTTCCGCATGCAGCAGTGATTGTTACGATCCGGCCTGGTCGCCGGCGGGTGATCGAGTGGCCTATGTGGGCATAGACCTCAAAGATGAAGAGATCTTCGTCACGGGTATTGATGGGCAGGGTACGCAACAGCTTACGTTTAATGATTGGGAGTCGGAAAAACATCCAACCTGGTCGCCTGACGGAAGCCGGCTGGTCTATTCCTCCAATCGAACGGGAAAGAACCAACTTTGGATGATGAATGCAGATGGGACGAATACCCAGAATCTGTCGGACAACAACTACAACGATTGGAATCCGATCTGGGTGCGCATACCGTAAGGACCTAATCTGCATAAGGGGAACCCCGAATGGAAAGTATTGATCTTGCCAAAATCATCCAGCCGTTGCGCAGATGGTGGTGGCTCATTTTCCTGGCCGGCTCGATCGCCGGCATGTCCAGCTTTGCGTACCTGGAGAGGCAGCCATCGCGATACGAATCTCGGACGACATTGGTCATCGGTAGCCTGATCCAGAATCCAAATCCCAGCGGCAATGAACTCTTCCTTACCCAGCAGCTGGCTGCCACCTATGCCGACTTTGCCCAGAAGGGCGCGGTTCGCCAGGCGACGATGGAGGCGCTGGGCATGAGTTGGCTTCCGAACTATACAACTCGGGCGGATGGTCAAATGCTGGAAATAGCGGTGACGGACGAAGACCCTGTGCGTGTCCGGGCCGTGGCGAGCGAACTGGCTCATCAGATCATCCAGCAGAGTCCGGCCGGTCAGGCCGAGGTAGGACGTCAGGAATTTGTCACCCAACGCCTGGAGAAGTTGGAAGACGATATCCTAGCCACCGAAGACGAGATCGATCGCAAAGAAAGCGAATTGGCAAATGAACTGAGCGCATCCCGCATTTCCCGTTTGCAGGGAGAATTGTCGGTTCTGGAAAACAAGCTGGTCTCGCTCCAATCCACCTATGCAGAGTTGATTGGTACGACCCAACAGGGAGCCGTCAACGCAATCCATGTACTGGAAGCGGCCGGCATACCGGATCAACCGCTTTCTAAAAATTACATGCAGTATGTCCTCGTCGCCGTCGTTTTTGGCATGACGCTCGCCGCCGGTGCAGCCTACCTGTCCGAATTTCTGGATGATACGGTCAAGGACGCCAAAGACATCCAGGCCCGATTCGACATTCCGACGCTGGGTGCGGTTCCTAAGCTACCAGAAGGTGACAAAGCGCCGGAGCGGAAGTTGATCATGGTCCATGAAAGTCAGCAGCCAGCGGCAGAGGCCTATCGTACCTTGCGCACAAACCTTCAGTTTGCCGCCGTTGATTCGGATCTGCGCTTGATCCAGGTGACCAGTCCGTCGCCCGGTGAAGGCAAGTCCGTGACGGCTGCTAATCTAGGCGCCGCTATCGCATTGAGTGGCAAGCGGGTCATCATTCTCGATGGAGACTTGAGGCGCCCTACACAACATAAATTGTTTGGTCTGATCAATAATGTTGGCCTGACCTCAGCCTTGTTGGGCCACTTTGATTCGCTGGAACAACTGCTGCGGACAACGCCTGTACCGAATCTGCGCGTGATAACTTCTGGTCCGTTGCCACCCAATCCGGCCGAACTGGTGGGTTCGAAGAAGATGCGTACGCTGCTGACACAACTGCAAGAGCACGCTGATATTGTCATTCTGGATAGCCCGCCGGTTATGGTTGTGTCAGATACGACAATTATGGCGAGCTACGCGGAGGGGGTGTTACTAGCCGTGCGGCCGGGCCATACGCGCATCGAGGATCTCAGACGGTCAATTAATGCGCTGCAGCAAGTGGAAGCACACCTGCTGGGCGTGCTGCTTAACCAGGTTCCGCTTAAGAATAGTGGATACTATTACGACTTCGGCTATAAGTACGGCTACAGTTATAGCTTTGCCCCGGACAAGGGACGCAAGGCGGCCGGCAATCGGGCTTCGAGTGGACGGAGAAGTGCTGCCGGTGTGCTCCTTGGACGACGATCATCTCAGGCAGAGCCCGCGGCGTCGGATGCGGTCTTGGCGACTACACAAACGGATTCTGCCACGTAGGCTGCAATGGGCGACACGAGAGAACGTTTCATGCATTATTGGTGGCTTATCGCAATTTCCATCGCTGCCGGCGTTGCCGGTCAGGCCGCGCTCAAAATGGGCGTTACTGGGTCGGAAACCCCTGCGCAGGGAATCGTCGGCCTGGTCGCAACAATTGTGCAGTCGCCCTTAATTTTGCTGGGGCTGTTTCTATATGGTGTAGGCGCACTGGCCTGGATCGCGGCGCTGAGCCGGCTGGATCTCAGCTATGCCTATCCCTTTTTGGCGTTGAATTTTGTATTGGTTACGCTGGTGGCCCACTTCGGTTTGGGGGAAGCGGTGCCATCGTTGCGTTGGGCCGGCGTGGGCGTCATCTGCGTAGGAGTCTTACTGATTGCCCGCAGCGGCCTGTGAAATTCGGGCGCAGCGTGCAAAGGGCATGCGCGAGGTTAGGGGCGGCAACCGTCCACAGGTCGGATCTTGACGGCAACATCGGTAGCAAGATCGTTGAGGGTCAATACGAGCGAACCGTCTGCGTCGGCAGCTTGCGTTTCCATTGCCACAATCTGTTGGGCCGGATCGGTTGCGTAGGTGTCCCACCACTCAACAACATACGGTGCAGCTGGCCGAAAATCGGTAAGCGTGACCGTGCCGGAAACCGACGCGATTGGAGTGCCATCGACGACGTGTTGCCAGGTGTGCGCACGATTCTGGATCCACAGGTGGCTGCAGTCGCCTGTGAGATCCTGCTGGCCCCATGCGCGCAATTGATCGGTCGATACGGCCGCAGCGGCATCACGGTACCGGCCGTTGTTCAAAGGAATTTCCTGCAGATATCGATACAGCGTGCCGAAGATGGGCCGATGGTCAAAGGCCACGCCGCCGTCTGGATTTTGCTGGTAGATATGGATGCCGCTGTGCCAGTAGGACTCAACGAGTCCGCCGGGATTGAGCCCCGCCCAAAGTAGGTTGTGGAGCCAAATACCCTGGGTATCCTGCAGCAACGCTTCGGTAGGCCGGTCATTGGCATCATGAAAGCCGATTTCGCCCCGAATGAGCGGTTTGCCGGCGCCGTCTGGGGCCAAGGGGCCAAAGGCGGCGCTCATTTTCTGAGTGATGAGGGCCATGTCGAAATAGTCGCCGGCATCATAGAGGTAGTCGTAAGCCGGTGTCTCGCCTTCTAGGAAGTATTGGTGGATGTCGACGAAGTCGACTTCAGAATAGGCCGGGTTGGCCCAAAACGCCTCTCGGGGATAGGAATCCCAGAACGATGTGGAGACGAGATGGTCGTTGGGGCGAAATTGATGCATGTAGCGGGCAAACTCGTCCGCCATGGCATAGTGGCGCTCATTCCAGGGGTCGCCTTCGTTGAGCAATTCCCACGAATGGATGTGGGGGGAGTAGCCCCACCGGGCCTGCAGGTAACGCCACCATGCCTGCTGCAGCCATCGGCTCTTCGTCATCGTGCGGCCGCTGCCGTAGAAGTTGTCGGCACTTTCCTCACTGATCTCGCCGCTCTCATCGTACGCCGTCAGAATGCGGTCGCCTTTTTCGAGTATGACGGGACGCAGGTAGATCCCATATTCGGCAGCCAGGTCGAGAACTTGATCGAAGGCGAAGGCATTGCGCTGGGCTATATAGCGCTGATGGGCAGTCGATGGTTTGGCGATGAGGTTGGGGCCAAACGCAGCGTCCAGCCGATCATCCGGCGTCAGATCTTCCCGGACGGAGACATCGCTCACGAATGCGTCGGCCTCTGCGCCATCGGGAATGTTCTCGAGAAGTAGATGGAGTCGCGGGAGGCCCGCTTCGTCGTCGGAACGCCATCTACCGGAGAGCGTCCGCCACGCATTGTCGCTATCCTGACCGTAGCCCTCGGTAATGCGTTCACCTTCGCCGCAATTCGCATCGCCGATTTGGACCACAAGACCGCAGTCCACTGCCGGACAGGCGGAGGCGAGACTTTCGGCGTAATAGGTGACGTCGACCTGATAAATCGTTTGGGGCTTGACTGCCGGACGGGCGAGCTGGGCATCCTGAAAGCGGCATACGTCGAAGTATTCGTCGGGCGGGCTGCGCAGCATCATGCTCCATTCGGCATCTTCGGGTCCAAACGGGACAAGGCCGGTCATGGGGATGTAGCCCGCGTAGTTGTTCTGGCTGCCGATCCAGGGGTTCCAGGCGGAGCCGAAGATGGACCAGTGGGTAAGCCAGAAGCGGACGAGCTGAATTCCATTATCGTCCATGATGGCGAAGTCCTCCCGGTTGTCCTGCACCGGATTGATCCAGTTCAGGGCATTGTAGGGCAGATTGTAACCGAGGGCGGGGAAGTAAGCGCCGTTGTCGAACTCGAAATAACGCGGATCGCGCTCGGCTAACGCGCACAAAGCCCGGGGAGGCTGAGTCGACCACGGTGAAAGCCGAGACGGGACTGGCGAAGAAGCCGTTCGCATCTCTGACCACAATCTGATATTGCCAGTTTCCAGGTGCATCTGGAGAAAAGCGAACCTTCCAGGAGAAGTCGGCCGTGGGATAGATCCACTCGTCTTCCGAGCGGACCTCGTGTAGGAATTCCTGGTAATAGAAGGCGGGTTGGAAATAAGTCGTACGCCAGTTGTCGGGTGAGAAGAACGCGTCAACGCTGACGCCCTCACCGGGCATCACGCCGGAAAGCGGCACGGCGTCATACGGAAAGTACGGATTAGACGCCTGGCTTACGACATCAAAGGTCAGTTCCAGCTTGGCGAAGCGGGGGATCTGTTGACCGCGTAGTCGTCCAAGTTGGTGCGTATGACGCCGACGGCGGGACCGGTGGCAGCGTCCTGACGCGTGACGAGCGGCAAATATTGGGTCGGTACCGCATCTTGAGCCAATGCTGTGCCGGACCAGGCCAGGCTCAGGGCAAGCAATAGACCGAGCAGGGTAGTTAGATCAAGCACTTGTCGTCCACGCTTTCCGCAGGTTGGGACCTGCGATCGGACAAAATGAGATAGTCCAAAATTTGTCGTCGGCGCCTTATGACGGCTTTCGAAACAGTTGCGGAATCGTCTAGACAAAAGGTCTCCCTTCCGGTCTACGGCGCAGAGACCAGGGGCACAAAGGCTCGGTTCGTCAGCGGAACATTGCCAATGTCCTCTTGCCACGTCACACGCAGCATCGGGCGAACCGAGGCTTCGGCGTCCGATGACCAGAAGTACTTGCCGCTGTGATATTCGCCATCGGCCGAGTAGAACGCCAACCGCAGCGGCTCGCCAGCGGCATAGGCCTCAGCGACGGCATTCCCGACATCCCAATGATAGGGGACGCCGGGATCGAACCCGTCGACAGGCTCCACCCAGGTGAGGGCCACATTCTCGCTGGCCAGCGGGGCGTTGTTCCAGGTTATGGTCGCCTCATCCCACGCTTCGGCCACGGTAAAGGCTTGGATGGCGGAAACAGGCGCATCACTCGGCTGATATCCGGCATTGCCGAAGAGAAAGAGCGTGACCTCGGCTGCGAAGATAGTTTTGCCGGCCGGAATCGTATCCAAAGGGAAGGTCACGTAATACTTGGAAAAGCAGGGATAGTCGGAAATATCCCACTGATTTTGGATATTGATCTGGGTTTCGCCGGCATAGTTGGCCACGCCCCACTCGGACCAGTGATCGAGACCCGCGCCGCAATTGCCATGTCCGCCGACATGGGCGTCAGGGACGGTAACGCCATCCACGCCCTGGCGGATCGTTGTCTCTCCGGTGGTGACGGCATCGTGTACCCAGTCATCGACACGGCCAAAGTGGAGCTGTCCCCACGAACCCGGGGCAACGAGGTTGATGTATTCGGGCCAGGTTGTGATCGTGGCCGCAGCATCCAGGCTGTCCCGATCGTGGAGGGCAACGGCAAAGCCCCATTGTGTACCGGGCGGCGGCGGACCAGCCAAGCCGAAGCTGGAAAAGGGCATAATCACACTTACCGTCCAGCCCTTTGAGTCGCGACCCGAGTTGGGCCCATCGGTGCCTCGCCAGCTTGTCTCTGCGGTAAAGGGCACGGGCGCCGCGACCCAACTTGCACCGTCGCCTGTGAAGGCGCGTTGGCCATAATCCGGTTCATCCCACTGGCCGAGCTGGACGTCGAAGCGATAGGCGCCAGACGTCGGTGCATCACCTGCATTGCCACCGAGATGCAAATAGAGGCTAATCGCATCCCACTCGGTTAGGTCGACGGCTGCGACGGGATCGCTCTGGTAGAGGTTGCGATCCACGATGTGGGCATGGACCTCGAGATGTTCATCGTAGTAGATGGTCCGCACGTCAACGTAATTCGTAGATGGGCCGACTTGGCCAAACCAGAAAACCGAGTGGGAAGGATACGGATCGCCTGCGGCCCAATCCCAGTAGGGAACATTGACCCGCCGGACCGCATCCGCTTGTTGGGCCAGCACCGAGGAAGCGTTCGTGCCAGGCAAGATTCTCTGACCTACAGTGCCCAGCAATCCGAGGATCATGGCAATTAGGCTGGGGAGTATCGCGGGGCTCATTTTCGCGCGAAGAGTCGTGAACATGGTGATGATGGTTCAGTCCGTGTCTGTCAGCAGTTGGAAGGAAGCGCCAGTTCATAGGCTGACGCTGACAAGCGGGGATAGGCAGAGTATATCACAGGATGCGAGATCCATCTCTACGCTTCCAGTACGGTCACCAATCCACTGGGCGGCGCAAGGTCAGCGCATGGCGAAAGCGGGCAAATAGTGTACCGATTGACGTTCAAGCTGCGACCGGCGCTATACGCAGCCTTTCTGATGATGATGCTGGCCGGCGCACTGACCGGCCAGCATCTCACTGTACAAGCCCAGGGCATTTCATCGCCCGAATGGTCGATCGCGCAGACGATTCCCGAATTCGGCGATGAGACGAATCCGCCCATTTTGATCGCGGATCAGAACAGAACGGTCCATGCTTTTGCGAGTCAGCAAGTCGGTGAAGGTGAGTCCGTTGTTGCGATTACCTATTCGCAATGGACGCCCGATCACGGCTGGACCAAGCCAAACGACGTGCTTCTGTCGCCTTTCAAGGATGAAGCGCGCATCTTGGACGCCTATCTGGACGAGCAAGGCGTCTTTCACCTGATCTTTTACGGTGGCGACAATACCGAAGCGTATCTCTACTACACCAAAGCCCACGCTTCACAGGCGGTGACGCCTCGGGCCTGGAGCCTTCCCGAACCGATCTCTACGTCCATGGCACCGCCCAGCGGGGAAATACTCGGGGACGGATCGGGATATCTTGCGGTAATCAGCACGGACAGTAGGGACGGGAACGGGGTCTACGCCATCTATTCCCAGGATCGGGGCGAAAGCTGGACGGAACCGATTCCGATTGGCCTGACCTACACCGACAAATTGATTCCATATAGCATTCACGCAGCGCGTGATTCAAGCGGAGCGCTGCATGCAGTTTGGCAGCAAGTCAACGTCTCAGGCCAGGGTAGAGGAATTTTCTATGCCCGGCAGGAGGTGGGTGAGGAGATTTGGTCGGAACCAATCGATCTTACTGCAGATGATGAGATCGTGACGGAGTTGGGCACCATGACGCCGGCCTTCCTGATCAACAATGACGAGTTGCTGGCATTCTACAACATCAACGGCAAGATCGTCCTGCGGAAATCGGCGGACAGGGGCAAGACCTGGAGTGAAACGGTCCAGCTTTTTGGAAGACATATAGGCGTGAACGGTCTTTTGGCGCCGGTAGTCGACGGCCGCAATGAAGTCCATCTTTTCTTTGGGCAGCGCATTCCGGGAACGCCCGACATCCATGGCCTGTGGCACAGCACGATGCGTGGCGGTATCTGGTCCGAACCGGAGCCAATCATTTCGGGACCGCAAGTCGTGGATATGCGCGGCAGTGCCGCCTTTGATCCGTACGATGCCCAGGCGGTGGCCCTGCAAGGCAATGAACTGCTGGTGACCTGGCGCTCGGATCCCGGCCTCAAAGGCAACGGCGTTTGGTTTGCGCACCAACAGATTGATGCGCCCACGTTCGCTCTTGCACCTATTCCAGCGCCTTCGCCAACATCCGTTCCCCAGCCGGACACAGCAGTGGCGCCTGCAGAAGCGACGGCGTCCGCAGCGCCTGTTCGGTCGACAGTACGCTTGCCAGCCACAATGCCTGATGGTCCTGTCTCTGCCGATCAGCCTATGCTGGCCGTGATCGCCGGCCTGCTTCCGGCGGGCTTGGTGTCGGCCATGATGCTGGCATGGCTGCGCCGAAGCGTACGCACCTAATGAATCCCGGCGGATATCCTCATGCGGAGGCTACCAGCGCGAGAAGCGCCGGATTTCTGTTGGGATACGGCAAGCGGCCTATCGGGCAGATTCAAGATGTTCAACAGACAGACCGACTGTTGTACGACGTCACGACAGCTTTACGGAGTAGTTGAATGACCTTGAAATTGCGTTTCGATGAAGTCTCGAAACGATATCGACTCGGGTTGACGAGAACCAGCCTGCCGACGCTGTTGGCCGATCGAGTGGAACAAGCAATCGGACGTCGGCAGCGTGCGGTGGGCAAACAAGGCGAGTTCTGGGCGCTCAAGGACGTTTCTTTCGAACTGCACCAGGGTGAGTCATTGGCCCTGATCGGTCGGAACGGAGCCGGCAAGACGACCATTCTCAAGCTGCTGGCGAATATCACGAAACCGACTTCCGGTACCGTGGAGACCTACGGCCAACTCTCGGCATTGATCGAGTTGGGTGCAGGCTTTCACCCCGATCTGACCGGACGCGAGAACATCTACCTAAACGGCGCGATCCTTGGGCTTTCTCGCCAGGAAATCAACCGCCGGTTCGACGAGATGGTGGCCTTTTCCGAGCTTGATCACTTCATCGACACACCGGTCAAACGCTATTCGTCGGGGATGACCGTCCGCTTGGGTTTTGCCGTCGCCTCTTGTATCGAACCGGATATCCTGCTCGTGGATGAGGTTTTGGCCGTTGGTGACGCTTCGTTCCAGCAGAAATGCATGCGCCGTATTCGGGAATTGCTCGACAACGGTACAAGCATCATCTTCGTCTCCCACAACTTTTATCTCGTGCAAGCTGTTTGCGAACGAGCCATTTACCTCACCCAGGGACAGGTGCGCACAAGCGGGCCGACCCAGGAGGTACTCACCAGCTACGAACAAGACCTGCACGCCGAACGGGCCCGTAAATTGGGGCTGGGCGAAGCAGACGCCCTCTCTGACGAAGTCGGCGATATCGAAATTACCCGGGTCGAAGTCCTCGGCATGGGTGAAGTGACTGACGGGGCGTTGCTGCCAAGCGACGAAGCCGCCCTGATTCGCATCCACTACAACGCCTATCGAACGCTGGGCAACGCTCATGTTTCCGTCTTCGTGACCCGTTCGGACGGTTTAACCTGCTGCATGCTGCGGACAAAACTGGATGGATTCGAAATCTTTGTCGAGCAAGGGCCGGGCACGGTAACGGTCACACTGGATCCCCTGCAATTGGTGAGTGGGACTTATTTTGCCGAAGCATGGTTTCTCAATGAGTCGGACTCCATGGGGATTACGACCCGCCCCGGCCGCTCAGACTGGTTCCAGGTGCAAGGCACCGGTCTGAGCTACACGGAGACGAGCGGCATCTTTGAGCCGCACACGCGCTGGAATCATGCGCGGAGCAACGGTTACCACGCCGCCGTGACAGATACAAGTGAAGTCGTCCGCGCCGAATGGGCGGCCGATCACAAAATTTAAGCTTCTTGCCAACCAGGGTTCCTTTATGTTGACACTTTCAGCGAATGTTCTGCAATCCAAGGATTTGCTGGTCGCGTGGACGGGGCGGACTATCCGGGCCCGCTATCAGCAGTCGCTGCTAGGCTGGCTCTGGGCGGTGCTCCAGCCGGCGGCCCAAGTTGCGATTTTTTCCATCGTCTTCACGCTCTTTGTGCCGGTTGAAACCGGCGACATTCCCTATCCGGTCTTTTCCTATGTCGCCGTCGTGCCTTGGGCATTGCTTGCGGCGTCCCTGCCGGACATGGCCGATTCCCTGGTGGCCAATATGGGACTTGTCACCAAAATCTACTTCCCGCGTGAGGTATTGCCGGTTGCCGCCATGTTGGCGCGCCTGATTGATTTTGCCATCGCCGCCGTACTGTTGGTGGTGCTGATGCTCATCTACCGCATGCCCTTCTTCCTCATGGGATGGCTTTTCGTGCCGGTCATCTTGGGCATTCAGGTGGCCTTGATTCTAGGTCTTGGATTGGCGTGCGCAGCGCTCAACGTCTTTTTCCGGGATGTTCGGTCGCTGCTGGTCTTGGCCCTGCAGCTCTGGTTCTATGCGTCGCCCATCATCTATCCGGTAACCATGGTGCCGGAGGCTATACGACCCTTTTACTTCCTGAATCCAATGGCCGGCGTTATCGAGGCATATCGTGATGTCTTGCTCTATGGTCGCGTGCCAGGCAGTTACCTGGTACCTTCAGCGCTCGTTGCGATCTGTGTCTTTGTGTTGGGGTACTGGTACTTCAAGCGAGTCGAATTCCAGTTTGCGGACATTGTATAGGCCGGGTGCATTGAGATGAACCGACCGAAAGTCAGCGTCATCATTCCAACCTACAACGGCATGACTTACCTCGGCGCGGCCATCAAGAGCGTGTTGGCCCAAACGTTTGCCGATTTCGAGTTGATTGTCGTCAACGACGCCTCGCCCGATCGTACGGATGACGTGGTTGCTCGGTTTCACGACCCACGTATCGTCTATCTGACCCATGATCATAACCAAGGCGCGAATGCCGCACGCCATACGGGGCTAGCCCGGTCATCAGGTGAGTTGATCGCCTTTTTGGACCAGGATGACTCGCTTTCATCCAGAAAAGCTGCGGGCCCATGTCGAGCTCTTTGCAGCCCTTCCCGAAGTGGGCTTTGGCTACAACGATCGGTTCGAGCTTGATTTTTCCGCCGAGAGCATTCGGGATCTCTGGCGGCCGCCATCCGACATTTCGTTGGCGGACCTGGTGCTCTGGTTTCCGATTGCCCCCAGTGACGTGGTGCTGCGTCGGGAGTGGGCGGAGCAAATTGACCTGCTTGGCGGCAGTCTTTCCTGGTGCGGCGGTGAAATCGTCTTCTTTGGCGAGCTCTACCTGTCCGGATGTCGCTTTGCTAAAGTGCCAAGGGCGCTGAATTATCGCCGCCATCACTCGCAGCGGATCATCCGGGATTTGGTCGGCGGTTGTGAATCGGAGATCTACGCACAAAGAAAAATCTTCACCGACCCGCGCTGCCCTACGGACGTCAGGGCATTGCAGCCCATAGCCCATGCGAATCTCTACATGTTCTGGGCGTACCGGGCGCTGGCACAGCATGAGACGAGAATCGGCCGAGAATTCGTGCGGGAGGCCGTCCGCCAGAAACCCTCAATCGTCCAGGGGACGCCGGGAGAGTTGGTCGAACACTTTTTGATCAATGCCATTGACGATGAAAACCTAGACCATGAGGTTTTGTTGAGCGCGGCTCTTCGATCAGCTGCCGCCCGAAATGGCTGATCTGAACCGTCATCGCCATTGGGCCGGGGCACGCGGTTATGTACTCAAAGGCATACGCGCCATCATGTGGGATCGCCCCGGTGATGGTGATCGACACTTCGGAAAAGCGCTCGATCTGCATGCCGAAATTGATGACGGGTTGCTTGGGGAACTGGCCTATAAGCTGCTGAGCCACGAGGTGGAATTCGGTCCTGAGCCGACGCAGCGAATTATTCATGGCCTACTTCCATATTTGGAGGCCCTCGACGGCTGGCCCGGCCTGCGTGCGCTGAGAGGCCGGATGGCAACGGGCCGTGCATTTCAGCGCTACGCGGAAGGCCAACATGGGGACGTACCCGCCTCCGTTTTCAGTGCCGTCATCGCCGACCCCCGCCAGCTGACCAACCGGGGAATGCTGGCGATTCTGGCCCGTTCGACCGTCGGCAGCTGGATACATTTCGGTGTTGAACCGGGCTAATTCAACCATCGCCCAAACAAAGTAAGCCGACCATCCGATGAGTACTGACGGCAAGCTCAATGTGGTTTTGTTTGCCCTAACCGGCTTCGGCAATTCGGTTCTGAATGCATTGCTGGACGACGACCGCTGCCGGGTCAGCGCTGTCTTCACGGTCAAATACAAGGATCCATTTCCCTTTTATCCAGAGCAACAGTTAGGCGATCTATGCGCGGCGCGGGATGTCTCGTGCCACTTCAATGTCAAGGTCGGCAGTCCCGAGGGTCTCGCGCTGCTTCGGGCTTATGCACCGGATCTGATCGTCGTGGCGACCTTCAAGCAGATTCTGTCGGGCGAGGTGCTATCCATCCCCCGGCTGGCGGCGGTGCACTTTCACCCTTCGCTGCTGCCGCGTTATCGGGGGCCTTGTCCAACCAACGCGGCGCTGCTGCACGGGGATTCCGCAACGGGCGTAACCGCCCACTACGTAACCGAAGGGTTGGATGAGGGTAACAGCCTTTTCCAGAGGTCAACTGTAATTGATGAGACCGACAACGATGGCCGGCTGCGCAAGAAGTTGACCCTGCTTGCGGCAAAGATGGTGCCCGAACTGATCACAATGGTGTCCGCACAAGACACCACCGGTCGGAAGTCCGCAGGATCACGTGCTTGCTGCGGCTGCGCCACGGCCGAGGCCGGAGGACGGATATCTGGAGCTGGCACCCGATGTGGCAACGGCTTGCCGGATGATACGGGCGTTCAATCCCCTGCCCGGCACCACCATAATATTCAATAGGGTACGTGTCACCGTCAGCCAATATCAGCACGTGCATGACGAACGGCCCCAGGGCCTCTACGTGGACGGCGCAAGCCTACACGTGGATTCTGCCTGACGGTGCGCTCAGACTTTCGTAGCGTGGGCAATTGTTGCGTGAAACCAATCGGAGATGTTCGATAGGAAACCCAATATGACAACAGTGGCCGTGATCCAGTCCAACTACATTCCTTGGAAGGGATACTTCGACATCATCCATGACGTCGACCTGTTTATCTTCTACGATGATGTGCAGTATACGAAGAATGATTGGCGCAATCGCAACCGCATCAAGACCGCAAATGGCCTGCAGTGGCTGACGATTCCGGTTGGTCCGCAAAACGACAAATTGATCCATGAAATTGAATTACAGGACCAGCGCTGGACCAAGAAGCACTGGTCTGCCCTGTGTCAGGCTTATGCACGCGCACCATATTTGAGCGACTATTACGACTTTCTTCAAGTACGTCTACTGAAGATGCGGCCTGGACCAATCTCTCAACCTTAAATCAGTTCCTTATCCGACGCATCAGCGAGGATTTTCTCGCCATCGATGTGGAATTTCGAGATTCACGTGAATTTGAGCTACGTCACGGGAGAATTAGTCGCCTGCTCGATTTGCTGCAGCAAGTTGGAGCAACACGCGTATATTTCAGGACCGACGGCCAAGTCGTATCTGGACGCAGAGAGCTTTCATGAGGCAGGAATTGACGTTGACTTTAAAGATTACTCGCACTATCCTCGAGTATGGACAGCCTCATCCTCCTTTTGATCACGCTGTGTCGATTGTCGATCTGCTGTTCTCTTGCGGTACTGCGGCGCCTGAATACATCTGGGGATGGCGCCAAGACCGTTGCCCAGCTTACGGAAGCAAGCCATGGTGAACATGACTGAAGGCCGAGGAGCTTAGCGTCATGTCCAAAGACATTCCCTTCAATCGACCGACCATCGTCGGCAAGGAGCTGTACTACATCTCGCAAGCGATTCACAATGGCTATTCAGCCGGAGATGCAGCATTCACCAAGAAGTGTCATGCCTATTTGGAAGAGGCGCTCGACGTCCCCAAGGTGCTCTTGACAACTTCGTGCACCGATGCCTTGGAGATGGCGGCCATCTTGTTGAATCTACAGCCAGGGGATGAGGTCATCGTGCCTTCCTTCACCTTTGTCACCACGGCCAATGCCTTTGTCCTCCATGGAGCCAAGCCGGTCTTCGTCGACATCCGACCCGATACGCTCAATCTGGATGAAGGGCAGCTCGAACGACTGATCAGCCCGCGGACCCGGGCAATTGTTCCGGTCCACTATGCCGGCGTCGGCTGTGAAATGGACGTGATCTCCGATATCGCCGCTCATTACGGGATTGCGGTCGTCGAGGACAATGCCCATGGATTGTTCGGCAAATATCGCGGGCAATATCTGGGTACATTTGGCGCACTTGCCACACAGAGCTTCCACGAAACCAAGAACTTCATTTGCGGTGAGGGCGGCGCGTTGCTGATCAACGATCCGGCCTTCATTGAACGGGCCGAGATCATCCGTGAAAAGGGTACCAATCGCAGCCGCTTTTTCCGCGGACAAGTGGATAAGTACACCTGGGTTGACATCGGTTCCAGCTTTTTACCGTCCGATCTGCTGGCGGCATTCCTATATGC
Organism: uncultured Chloroflexia bacterium; assembly: GCA_963749845.1. GTDB lineage: Bacteria > Chloroflexota > Anaerolineae > Caldilineales > Caldilineaceae > JAGRCP01. Next base: position 2,674,520 of record CAVVOJ010000001.1, read on the forward strand.
GCAACTCGAGGCCCGTGACGAGATTCAGGCCAAGCGTCGCGAAATCTGGGAACGCTACTGGACGGAACTCGCCGTCTGGGCCGAAATGAACGGCGTACGCATGCCGGTCGTACCGGAGCATTGCGACCAGGCCTATCACATGTTTTATCTGCTGCTGCCGACTCTGGATGAACGGCAGGCGCTGATCGAGCATCTGCGGGCGCGTGGCGTGCTGAGCGTCTTTCACTATCTGCCCCTTCATCTTTCAGATATGGGACACCATTTCGACGGTAGGCCCGGCGACTGTCCCGTCACGGAGGATGTCAGCGACCGCCTGTTACGACTGCCATTTTACAACGACATGACGGCCGAAGATCAAGCCTACGTCATCGATGCGATCCATGAGTTCGCGGTCAGGAGGCAACCGGTATTGTTCTCACCGGCAGCCGTTGGTGAGTCGGTCACGAACTGATATTTTTGACCGTGACCCGATCTCAATCGTATAAGCCCGAGGCGATACCATGTTGACATTCTTGATACTACTCCTGCTGGCTGGCCACATTGGCTTCGTCGGTCCTGTGCTAGTCGAGCCGGGTGCGACAATTCCCAACCCGCCCGATGTTCCGATCGAGGATGGGGCGTGGCCGATGGTGGCCGCCAATCCAGAGCGAACATCCTGGTCGCCGGAAGAAGTGCGCGGCAATTTGAATGTTGAATGGTACCGACCGCTTGAGCCATATATTCATTATAAGATACAGCCGATTGCAGCCAACGGAACGATCTACGTCTCCACTGCGCGTGGACTATACGCATTTTCTGCTGACGATGGCGCGCTCCTTTGGGTCTATCCAACGGAACTTCCGCTAGGCAACTCGCCGACCATTGCCACGGTCAATGGGCGCAGCGTGGCCTTTGTCGGCGGCCATGATCGGCAGATTCACGCGGTTGACGCGGAGACGGGCCAAGCGGTCGCAGGCTACACGGCCTATCTGGCCGGCGCCGGTTTTGAAACGAATCCGCTGGTCGTCAACAACCGAATCTATGCCGGGAATCGAGATGGACATTTCTATGCGCTCGATGCGTCGACGGGTGGTCTCGTATGGCGTTTCGAGACGGGGGCGCCAATCCTGCATTCGGCCGCCTACCGGGCGGGCGCGGCTCTACTTCGCTTCGAATGACGCTCGCGCCTACGCGTTGAACGCCGCCGACGGCACTCTCCGCTGGCGTTCGGATCAACTGCCGGGGTCGGGATTCCATTCATTCTGGCCCGTGGTATACAATGACGGAAGCACGGGTACGGACTATGTCGTCTTCACCAGCGGTGAAAATTACCGTTTCCGCACCACCAATCTGGTCATTGAAGAGAGTGATTTGATTTATCAGGGTCTTGGCGACAGTGAAGCAATTGGTTCAACAAGTACGTCGATCGCAGGTGACTGGGTGCCGGGCACGGTTGCCATCGATGCCGCCATTCTCACCGATTACTTTGAAGATCAGCCTCATCGGCGCACCGTTTTCGTGCTGGAGGCGGCGACGGGGCAGGAGTACACCTTCGATAGCGACGGTGACGGCGCCCAGGAGTATGCGCCGTTCAATTGGGCAGGGGTGACCCACTCCGGCAGCAAGTATCCTCCACTCGTCAATGGCATAGACGGCGTCTACTACCAGGCCATGGGCTATATCGCGCCGGGCTGGATCTCGCGGCAGCGGTCCGGTGGGATGGAAATTCGGCACCCAGTACATCAGCCGCGTCGACGGCAACGATATCGGACACGCATCCGACGAGCCCATGGCCTATTCGTCCGGCGGCAGCCTGATCTACTGGTCCCTATGCTGCGACCGGGAAGCGGGTGCGTTTGACGTCACCATTCCCTATGGCGAACCGGAGCGGAGCTGGGCCTACTACGGCTACAACCTGGCCAATAATGCACTTGCGCCCGGCTATCAACAACTGTACGACACAGGGGACGCGGCCGACTACAGTAACGAGAACGGCTGGCAGGTCTACAGCGGCCTCAATCAGAGTCGGAACGGCGTCTACGGCAAACATGGCACGGCGCAGTCGCCGCCGATCCCCTACCGGGGCAAGCTCTATATGCTCCGGGGAAATGCGCTGCTCGCTTTCAGCCTGACAGGGACCAACCCGCAGTCGCCGCTGCCACTGGTGCGGATCGAGGAAACGGACCAAGTGACACCGTCGCCCAGCCGCACAGAAGTCAGCCAACAGTTGGAAGACGAGGTTCGACGTCTGCTCGCTGCCGGCCCCCTGCGACCGGGCTATCATGACTCCGGCTTCATCGACCTGTATGGTAATGGCGGTTTCACCGATGCGCGGACATTTGGAGAAATCTTCGACTATTTTCAGAATCCGGCCGATACCGTCTACACATTGCTGTTGGCATATCCGCACCTTTCGGCGGCCCTGCAACAGCAGGTAATTGAGCATCTGCAAACCCATTACGGGCCAGGCACAACCTACGATTTTACGGAAGTTGTGCACGTTGGTTGGGGCGCCGGCGCGGCGCGGGAAGCGACGATTATTCCACCGGAAATTGCAGCGCAATGGGGAGAACCCTACACTTCGCCCTTCGACCCATCCAATCAGCCGACGTGCGGGTGGTGCGGTTACTGGGAATGGTATCCGCCTTTCTCATTCTACGCAGCTTGGCAGTATGCTGCAGTCGTCGGTGAAGGCCAAGAGGAGTTTGCCCGCGGGCGATTTCGATCGGATCGATGAAAAATTGGAGGCGCCGCCAGCAGACGCTGCGCTTCTGGAAAAGCCTTACTGGCTCAACCAATACGTCGCCGGTTACCACGGCTATCTTGCCCTGCAAACGCTGGCCGGCTATCCGGAAGATCAGGAGATCCGGGCAACCTATGAGGAATTGCTGCGCCTACGCATTGATGGCTTCGACAAGGATTCCCCGTTCCCGGCCATTGGCTCCGGCGCGGAGAACTGGGAGATGGCTTATCACAACTCGCTGGCCGTGGCCCGCAATTTCATGTTCTTGACGCCGGAACTTGGCCAGATCCTCGGAGACCAGATCCAGCAGGAGGTCCGGGAAGCAGTAGATGAATATTCGTATGTTGCACCCTACTGGTTTGTCAGTAAGTTTGACAACTCCTACGGAGAAGGAAGCCTGCAGCATCTCTATGACTACCCGGCCCTTTTCCAGGCCAAGGCCTATGCGCTGAATCAACCGTTTCAGGAGTTGAGCAAGTGGCTTGACGCACCGGCATTCCCCATAGGGGATCTCTTCTATATCCAGAACCTTGCTGCGGCCCTGGCCTCTCCCGACAGTGCACCGGTTCGTGACTTCAACCTGGACATTACGCCTTCATTGCAGGTAATCGAGGCCGGTGATGCTGCAATATACCGGATCAAAGTCGACCATGCGGAGGATTTCAGCGCCACGATCAGATCGGAAATCGGCGCCAGTCCTTCGCCCGAATTGGATGTAGCGCTCGCGCCCTTCGACAGAGTTTGCTCCGCCAGGTGGGGAAACCACGCTTACTCTCTACGACCGCCATACGGCTGGCCAAGTGATATCGAGTGGTTACTATTATTCGATTCCCTTGACTGCCTCCGGGGACGGCGTCGTCAAGCGTGCCTCGGTCAACCTGTTGGTAACGAGCAACCAAGTGTTTCTGCCCATATTCTTCGGGTTCCGGCCATGAACCATTGGATTGCATCAGCGTTATGGCTGCCTGGGAGTGAATAGTCGCAGCGGAACCGTACCCAATCCTTAGGATCTCAATACCGTGAAAATTTGCATGGTCCTGTACGATCCCCAGCCCTTCGGCGGGCTGGAGGAATATGCCGTTACGCTGGCCGTTGGTCTGAAAGTGCAAGGTCATGAAGTGAGCGTGCTCACAACCCATTGGACGCCAACGGAGAATCAGTATTTCCAGCGCCTGCGCAACAATCAAGTTGAGATCGTCCAGCCGCCCAGGTGGCTCTCCCATGCGGCATCAGATTCGTCGTCCAAGTCAAGCATTACGGCCGGGCTGATGTGGTTGGCGACACCGTTGATATACGCCCTGGCAGCCAGTCTGATGTTCGGCCGGGGCCGGTCTCGTCATCAGGCGCTGGTCAGCGCAAGGGGTTGGGTGCACGGACAGTTGCTGAGTCGTTTCGTTGGTCCGGATCGCTGGGAGACGGTGGGCCGGCTACTATTGAGTTGGTGGAACTTGCGGTGGCGCCCCGATGTGCTCCATGTTCAAGGCTACACCACCACGCTGTTGTTCGCCGTCGATTGGGCGGCGGTGCACGTGATCCCGATCGTCTATGAAGAGCACCAGACGCCCGATGCCCAATTCGATTGGTGGCAGGGATTTCACGCAAGCATCAACAAGGCAAGCGTTGTGGTTGCCGTATCTGAAAAGAGCGCCCGCGTGCTGCGAACCGTCTGTGGTGTGACCCGACCGATTGTGGTGCGGAGCCCCCTGCTGCCGGATCCCGCTGCGTTAGGCTGGCATCCGGAAACCACAGCTGAGGAGGCGAACGCTCCGCTGCAGATCACGACGGTCGCGCGCCTGACCGTGGCCAAAGGCTTGCATTATCTATGCAATGCAATCGCCCGGGTGCAACAGCTTCATCCCGATGTACAGCTTTCGCGTTTATGGAGATGGCGATCTGCGTGACGAGTTGTTGGCCCATGCCGCAAACCTGGGACTGGACGGCCAGGCGATTTTCGTCGGCGCCTTTAGCAGCCGCGAGGAACTGTCGCAAATCATGGCGCAGACCGACATTTTTGTCATGTCCTCCGTCTTGGAAGGCCAGCCCTTGGGCTGTGGTGGAAGCCATGGCCTACGGTCGACCCATCGTGGCCACCACCGTGGGCGGCATTCCCGAATTGATCGAGGATGGCGTCAACGGCCTGCTCTGCCCGCCGGCCGAACCGGCATGCCTGGCCGAGAAGCTCTGCACGCTCATCGAACAGCCCGGACTGCGCAGCCGCCTGGGCGAGGCCGCCCGCTGCAGCTATGCGGACGGCCCGTACCAGCCGGACGCCGTGTGTGAACACTTCTCGGCAATCTATGAAGACGCACGGCGCATCGGTCGTTTGCTGGACAGCGAACGCGCTGCGCCGGTGTCAGTCGCGGACGGCGAAGTTCTGGAGACAGCGCTTGACTGACAAGCCCGGAGGTTGCGCCGTTCAGGAAACCGTTGCCGAGATTGGAGTCCGATCCAGTGGAAAGGTCAGGCCAATGCCCGTCCTGATGCAGAAGGTTGCGTCCGAAAACTTGAGTGTGTTCTCTGCCAACGGACGCCCGTCGAGACCGCTCAAGATCGCCATGTGCCCGCCCGAGTGGCTCCCGCTCCAGCAGGCCATGACCGGGGCAAATAAGGCCGATGCAACCTACGTCATTCAGAAATATGTCGCTGAAAACCTGCAGAAGGCGCGGTCACGAGTTGACATTTCTTGCTCTTGCGAGTCCCGACCATGTCGTTTGTTCGGGCAATGGCAAGGAGGCGAAACTGGCGCCGCAGACATGGTCAGCAAGCCGGTGGTTCACGGCGAGTAGCAAAGCCGCCTGGCGCGTACAGCGATTGATGCGAATTCCCTACCTAAACGTGTTCTCGAACTATCGACTGTACGACGCCTGTCTGCAGTGGCTGCCCGGTCACGATCTCGTCTACGAGCGCAATGGGTTGTACAAATACGGCGTGGCCGGGGCCTGTCGCAAGCTGGGGCTGCCCTACGTGCTCTATTTCGAAGCGGACGACATCCTGGAGCATGACATCATGGGGCAGCCAGATCGTGGGGCTGAGGAGAAGACGGGCGCGACACGCGATTCGGACCGATCTGGCCGCAGCCGGTCGCATCCTTTGCGTTTCAGAGCCGCTGAAGCACCACCTGATCGACAACTGGCATATGCCTGCCCGGAAGATCGCAGTATTTCCCAACGTCGCTGATGTGGAGCGCTTTCGCCCTGATGCAGAGGCGCGCGCAGATGTTCGGACTGGGCTGGGTATGCCGGCGAATCCCATCATTGTCTTTGTGGGCAATTTCTATGTCTGGCATGACGTCCCGACACTGCTCGCCGCCTTTGCAGAGGTAGTCGAGAAGACTCCTGAAGCGCGTCTGGTTATGGTGGGAGACGGTGCGATGCGGAACACAATCATGCAACGCACCGTAGATTTGGGCATTGAGAAGGTCGTCCATTTCACGGGGATGGTCGCACACCATGATGTACCGCGCTTCCTGGCGGCGGCCGATATTGCCGTGGTGCCGTATCCGGCTCTGACAACCCAGATGTGGCTCTCGCCCCTGAAGCTCTATGAATACATGGCGGCCGGAAAGGCCATAGTTGCGTCATCGATCGGTCAATTGAACGACGTTCTCGAGGATGGCCGCAACGGTCTGCTCGTGCCGCCGGGTGACGCCCAAGCCATGGCCGATGCGCTCTACAGATTGGTCCTGGACCCGGCGTTGGCTGGACAGTTGGGAGAACAGGCCCGTCATGATGCCGTCCAGAAGCACTCGTGGACCCAATATGTAACGAGGCTGGAGCAGTTGTTTGTTGAGGCCATTGAAGAGCGCTCCTCAGCCGTTCGCTAGCCCAAGTTCCACCCTTTGCGACATGCCGATGGTCAATTTTAGCCCGAGGTGTTCAGTGTCCAAGTGCGTGGTCAGTATCATGATGCCGGCCTACAATGCCGAGCGCTATATCGGGCAGGCAATCGATAGCGTATTGACCCAGACATTTGCCGACTGGGAACTCGTGGTGGTCAATGACGGATCGCAAGACCGTACGCGTGAAATCGTCACGGCCTACGCCGATGCACGCATCCGGTTCTTCGACCAACCCAATGGCGGCGAAGCAGCCGCGCGCAACACCGCCCTCAGCCACATGCGGGGCGAGTATGTCGCCTTTTTGGATGCAGATGATTGCTACGAGCCGGATCACCTGGCGCAAGCAATCGGTTATCTGGAAGCGCATCCTGAAGATGACGGCGTATACACTGATGGCTTTTACATCACGGCCGATGGCGCCCGGCTGAATACTTTGTCCAGCAGGAGGCGCGGTCCCTATACAGGCCACATTTTTGCGGAGGTCGTATACGGCTCCGATCTGTTTGGGCCGCCGCTTTGCGTCGTACTGCGCCGGGAACCGATTCTTCGCCACAATCTGCGCTATGACCCAAATATTGTCATCGGACCGGATTGGGTCTTCTTCATGCAGTATGCAGAGGTGGCAAGCTTCGGTTATCTGGACCGGATGACCTGTCGCTATCGCATTCATCAGACCAATATTTCACTACAGGTTGACCGGGAGCGCCGGGCGCTTGAGTTGGCGAAGTGTCGTGTGCGTGCAATTGAGTTGGAGAGCTTTCCACGCTGTCCCGTGGATGTGCGCACAAATGTCTTTCACGATCTGCTCGTTACGCTGCTCAACGGTTTCCCGGAACGTCAGGCGGAAATAATCCGCCTGTCTCAATTCCTTGCCCTGCCCGACGCCGAGCAAGCGCGCCTCCTGCGCTTGATGGCGAGTAGGGCGCTACAGACCGGAAAAGCCGACCGCCGCCATATTCAGGAGTGGCTTGAGCGGGCCAGGGAACTGAATTCGGCCGACCGCCGCGGGAATGTGCTGGCGGCGCTTCACGGCGTGAGTCCGGCGTTATGCAGATTTGCAGTACAGGTACGCACGTTAGGCCGGTTTGACCCGCTCAGTGCGGACCCATTCATCGATCTTCAGCACCGGTAGGTGTCGACATCATGCGCATTGCACTCTATCACAACGCTCCCAGCGGCGGCGCCAAACGGGCCATTTACGAGTGGACGCGACGACTTGTCGCGACACACACCGTGGACTGTTACACCCTGTCCTCGGCCGACCATGATTTCTGCGACATCCGGGCCCTTGTCAGGCGTAGCATCATGACGGAATTTCAACCGAGTTCCATGTTCGAGAGTCCGTGGGGCAGGTTGAATCAAGGAAGGCGCTGGCACGACCTTCAGAGGTTGGACCGGCTGAACCGTCAAATCGCGGCCGAAATCGATGAGCAAGACTACGACGTCGTCTTCGCACACACCTGCCGATTCACGCTGATTCCGTCGCTATTGCGCTACCTGAGGACACCCAACATCTATTACCTGCACGAGCCCTTTGGCGATCGATTCCGCCGTCCAATCTCCAGGCCGTACGACAGGCCGAAGGGGTGGCGCCATACAGTCGATCGTCTCGATCCGCTGATTCGACTTCACTACGGAACGCTCTATGCCGGACAGCGTAAGAGTGCGGAAAACGCCCAACGCCTCCTGGCCAACTCCAAGTTTACCCAAGCGCAGATGGCGGCGACGTATCAGTTGTTTGCGCTAGTTTGCCACTTAGGTGTGGCAACAGACGTATTCCGACCGCTTGAATGATCCGTCGACAGAGGAGTTCGTGCTGTCGGTCGGCGAAATGTCTGCACGCAAAGGGTTTGACTTTCATTGATCGAGAGTCTTGCGAGAATTCCGCCGATCGATGCGACCAAAATTGCGAGTGGCATGCAACCGCATCGAAATACCCGAGTACGACTTTGTCGTCGCCTTGGCGGAACGACATGGGGTGACGCTCAAAATTCTCCAGAACCTGACGGCTGAGGAATTGGCCGTCGAGCACAATCGGGCCAGGTTTCTGCGTCTATGCCCCCATTCTGGAGCCCTTCGGCCTGGTGCCGCTCGAGGCCATGGCCTGCGCTAAGGCGGTGGTGGGCGTCAGAGAAGGCGGCGTGAAAGAGAGCGTCGTCGACGGCGTGACGGGTTTGTTGACAGATCGCGACCCGGGCCAATTTGCCGAAGCCGTTCAATATCTCTTGAACAACCCGGCCATAGCGGCACAGTTCGGACGCAATGGCCGCGAACAGGTCTTGTCAAGCTGGTCATGGGAAGAATCGACAGCGCAGGTGGTCGGTCATCTTCAGGCTATCGCCGGCGGAGACGGACTGCCCTCAAGTATCCCCCAATTCGAATTGTTAACTGCAACCGCTAGCGGGCTAGGGACAGGAGAATAAACGATGTACAAGAGTTTGGTTACCGGCGGCGCCGGCTTTATCGGCTCACACGTAGCGGAAGCCCTGGTCGAGCAGGGCCACGATGTCGTCGTGCTGGATGACTTGACCGGCGGCTTTGTGGACAATGTTCCACCCGGCGCGCGCTTTGTGGAGGGGAGCATCACGGATGTGGGCCTGGTTGAGGCCTTGTTCGACCGGGAGGGCTTTGACTACGTCTTTCACCTGGCTGCCTACGCCGCCGAGGGGCTCAGCCACTTCATCAAGCGCTTCAACTACAACAACAACCTGATCGGCAGCGTCAACCTGATCAATGCCGCCGTCAACACGGAGGTGAAGTGCTTTGTCTTCACCTCATCCATCGCGGTCTACGGCACAAGCCCGGCACTGCCTATGACCGAAGCGACGCCGGCCCACCCCGAAGATCCATACGGTATCGCCAAACTGGCCGTGGAGCAGGAGCTGAAGGTCTGTAAAGAGATGTTTGACCTGGACTACATCATCTTCCGCCCCCACAACGTCTATGGCGAACGCCAGAACATCGGCGACAAATATCGCAACGTGGTCGGTATCTTCATGAACCAGATCCTGCAGGACAAGTCCATGAGCGTCTTTGGCGATGGTATGCAGACCCGGGCATTCAGCTACATCGGTGACATTGCGCCCCTGATCGCCGGCGCGATCGAGAACCCGGCGGCACGCAATGAGGTCTTTAACATCGGCGCGGACCACCCCTACACCATTAACGAACTGGCCGCTGCCGTTGCCCGGGCCATGAATACTGACCCAGACGTCGTCCATCTGCCGGCCCGCAACGAAGTGGTGACTGCGTACTCATCGCACGCGAAGATTGAGCGGGTCTTCGGCAAGCAGCCGGAAACAGATCTGGCAGTTGGATTGGCGCGCACGGCGGCCTGGGTCAAGGCCCACGGTGCCCGCAGCAGCCAGGAGTTCGAAGGGATCGAAGTGACCAAGAATTTCCCCGCGGCTTGGGCCATACCCGCAGCTACGGAACGGATCGCGCTGCCGTCGTAGGGCATGCGTAGGATAGAACGCGGATCGGGCAGATTCGGCGGATTTTCGCTGATTCTGCATGAACCGTACATGGTCGTCCATAACGACTGCGTCACTTCATTATCTGACAGAAGTGTGGAGCGCCAGATGACACTGCCGGCCGTCTTTTCCATCATCCTCAATACGAACCGGCGTGCCGACACCCTGGCTTGTCTGGCGTCCCTGGAGGCAAATGATTACCCGGCGCACACCATCATCGTGCTGGACAATCATTCGACCGATGGCTCCGTCGAGGCGATCCGGCAGACCTTTCCGGCGGTTCAGGTCATCGAGTTGGCGGAGAACCGCGGCTACGCCGGCAACAACAATGTGGGCATCGCCGCCGCACTGGCCCAGGGTGCGGACTGGGTCTTCGTGCTGAATGAAGACACGGTCCTGGCGCCGGATTGCCTGAGCATGCTGGTAGCGGCTGGTGAGCCTGATCCGAGCGTCGGCATTGTCGGACCCATGGTCTACCACCACGATGCGCCCCACGTGATCCAGAGCGCGGGCGGTATGTTGGGACCGCACTGGAATTCAATCATGCTGGGGCGGGACGAACCGGACCAGGGCCAGTTCAGCCAGCCCCATGCCGTCGAATGGATCATGGGCTGTGCCATTCTCGTGCGCCGGGCCGTCATCGAAGAGGTGGGTATGATCGATGAGCGCTATTTCTATTTCTGGGAAGAGACGGAGTGGTGCATCCGCGCCGGCAGGGCCGGGTGGCGCATCTTGCATGTGCCCCAGGCCAGGATCTGGCATAAGGGCATCACCTGGGATTTCCAACCCAAGCCGTCCATTACCTATTATGCCACCCGCAACCGGCTGCTGACCCTGTCCAAGCATCACGCGCCCCTGGCTGTGCAGGCCCATGTCTGGGGCGAGATGCTGCGCACCCTTACCAGTTGGAGCGTGAAGCCTCGCTGGCGGGGGATGCTGGCGCACCGCAACGCCATGTGGCAGGGCATGGTCGATTTCCTGCGCCGGCGCTGGGGCGCGATGCCTTCCTGATGAAGATTCTGTTCTTGTCGCGGTGGTTTCCCTACCCCATGAACAACGGCTCCAAGCTGCGCGTCCATGCGCTGCTGCGCGGGCTGGCGGCACATCATGACGTGACCTTGATCAGCTTCGCCGATGAACTCAACCGGCAGCCCGATGCCTTAACCATCCGCGATCTGTGCCGAGAAGTCCACGTGATCGACTGGCCCGACTTTGAACCGCACAGCTGGCGCGCGCGTGCTGCCTTCTTTGGCGGCGCCCCACGCTCGGTCGTTGCCACCCATTCGCCGGCAATGGCCACAGCGATCCGTCGCTGCCTGATCGAACGCGAGTATGATTTGATGATTGCGTCCCAGCTGGCGACAGCTGCCTACGTTCGGCATTTTCGGGGCGTGCCTGCGCTCTTTGAAGAAGTTGAATCGACCCTCTTCTGGGAACAATATGCCCATGCCGCTTCACGCGTGGAACAGCTGCGCTACGGGTTGACCTGGCACAAGTACCGGCGCTATCTGACCGGCATTCTCCAGTGTTTTCAAAGTTGTACGGTCGCGTCCGAAGGGGAACGCGAGCTCATTCAAAACATGACCCGGGACTCGGTCCAGGCCCAAGTGATCCCAAACTGCGTCGATCTGACCGATTATGCCGGCATCGACCACACGGTTGCACCGGATTCGCTGATCTTTACGGGTCCGTTCCGCTACGCCGCCAATTATGAAGCCATGACGTGGTTTCTCACCCACGTGTTCCCGCTGATTCAAGCGCAAAGACCGGCCGCCGCACTCACCATTACCGGGGACCATGCTGAGCTGCCCCTGCCGCCGGCAAAAAACGTCACCTTGACCGGACAGGTGCCGGACGTGCGGCCGCTCATCGCTCGATCTGCGTGCAGCATCGCACCGCTGCAGAGCGGCGGCGGGACACGCTTGAAGATTTTGGAAGCCATGGCCATCGGCACGCCCGTGGTAACCACCAGCAAAGGTGTGGAAGGGATCGCGGCTGTGGACGGCGAACATTTGCTGATCGCAGACAGCCCGGCAGATTTTGCAGATGCGGTTACCCGTATTCTAGCGGAGCCTTCGCTGAGACGGCGTTTGACCGAAAACGCGCTGCACCTGGTGCGCAGTCGCTATGATTGGGCCGGCATCATGCCACAGTTCCTGAGCCTGGTCGAGCAATCCGCGGGACGTAAGCCGGCGTCACACCTGATCCTGGCGCCATGGAGCGACAGCCGAGCATGCGTAATCAAACCTTCATGTTGCTACGACCCTTCCAGTTGGATCGGCAACGCACTCGCCAGATCATGCCGTGGTTGCTGGCAGCCGGCGCACTGCTGCTCTCCCTGGCCGCGCCCCTGGTCATCTCCGGCGACAAACTCATGCTGCTCACCGGAGCCTGCCTGGGCGTAGGTGCGTTGATGATCTTCCTGCGTTGGCCTGCTGCGGGTCTGATCACGCTGTTGCTTTCAGCGCTCATGCTGCCATCGCCCTATCTGCCCGGCGGTCTGAACTTGCCCGTGCTCTTGCTGCTGGTGCTGGTGCTGCTCTGGATCGCGGACATGGTGATCCTGCGCCAGGAGTTGCAGATCTTGCACTCCCGTCCGTTACGTCCGTTGCTGGTCTTCATGGGGATCACGCTGCTCTCGTTTGTGATGGGCCAGCTGCCCTGGTTTTCCAACGCTACTCACGCGCCGCTTAGTGCCCAATTTGGCGGCCTGCTTATCTTTCTCCTGTCGGCCGGCGCATTTCTGCTGGCGGCGCATCAGCTGCACGATCTGCGTTGGCTGCGCTGGCTGACGTGGCTCTTCGTGCTCGTCGGCTGGCTACACGTGGCGGGTTGGTTTATTCCGGGGGTGGGAGGCATTACGAGCCGCCTGATCCGTCATGGCGTGATCGACAACGGCATTTACTGGACCTGGCTGGTCGCGCTGGCCTTCAGCCAGGCCTGGCTTAACCGCGATCTGCCGATCTTCTGGCGGGTGGTCTTCGGTTTTATCGCGCTGATCGACATTGGCCGTTGCCTTCTTTTTGAACCGGGAGTGGAAGTCAGGGTATCTGCCGGCCATGGCGGCCGTCGCCGCCATCATCGGCGCCCGATCCTGGCGCATGGGGTTGTTCATCGCATTCCTTTCGATCTTCCCGGCAATCTATCTCGTAGGCGATGCGATTGCGACCGATGAATATAGCTACTCGACTCGTCTGGATGCATTGATCATCGTGCTGGAAATGTCGCGTGTCAGCCCGCTCCTGGGCTTTGGGCCGGCAAATTACTACTGGTACACGCCCCTCTACCGCATCCGCGGGTGGGAGGTCAAGTTCAATTCGCACAACCAATATGCGGATATCGTCGCTCAGGTCGGCGTGCTTGGACTGTTGAGCTTCGTCTGGTTTGTCGTGGAGATGGCGCGGCTGGCGTGGCAGTTGCGGGTGGAGGCTGACCCGGGCTTCAATCGGGCCTACGTCTACGGCGTCATCGGCGGGCTGGCGGGCACGATAGTCGCCGGCGTGCTGGTGGACTGGATCATCCCCTTTGCCTACAACCTGGGCATGTACGGCTTTCGCGGCAGCATGCTGGGGTGGATCTTCCTGGGTGGGCTGTTGAGCATCGAATATGTCACGCGGCATCAGATCACGGAGGCCCTATGAATGAAGAAACCATTGGATTGATTCCGGCGGCGGGCAAGGGCGTACGTCTGGGACTGCCCTATCCGAAAGAACTCTATCCCATCATCCGGGAGAATCGCTACAAGCCGGTGGCCCAGTTCGTGTTGGACAATCTGACCAGCGCCGGGTTGAAGCACATCGTCTTTGTCGTCAACGAAACCAAACATCAGTTGCTAGGCTACTTCGGCAGCGGACAGCGCTTCGGCTGCCACATCAGCTACGTCGTTCAGGAACCGCTCGACGGGAACGGCAACGGGAACGGCTCCACCTCACCCGGTCTGGCCCATGCCCTGGATGCCGCCTACCACCTGACCCGGGGCAAGACCGTCTTCTTCGGCATGGCCGATACGATCATGCGGCCCGAGCCGGTCTTTGCAACGGCAGGCGCAGCCGCACGCGCCCAGGACGATGTGGTCCTGATTCTCTTCCCCACGACCCGGCCGGAGAAATTCGGCATGGTGCGCACGGCGCCGGACGGGTCCGTTGTGGAGATTGTGGACAAGCCCAGCCAAACCGACCTCACCCATATGTGGGGCTGTATCATCTGGCGGCCGCGCTTCACGGAGTTCCTCCACGAGGCAGTCTGCCAGGGTGCGTCGGATTTCGCCCAGATCATGAACGATGCCCGGGATGCAGGGCTGACGTTCCGCGGCATCACGATGGACGATGGCAACTACATCGATCTGGGTACCTACGAAGAGATCATGGAAATGGATCATCGCTTTCGCGAGGAATAGATCAATGAGCCAAATGACGACTGTTGTCCAGCTTGCCAGAACCAAACCGAGATTAACGGCACCGGCGGAGCGCCCTGATCTCTCCATCGTGCTCGTCTGCTGGAATAACAAAGACTATCTCTTTCCCTGCCTGGAGTCTCTCTACGGCAGCGAAATGCGCAGCACCTTCGATGTGGTCGTGGTGGACAACGGCTCCACCGACGGCAGTCAGGAGATCCTGCGTCGCGACTACCCGGAGATCCTGATTATCCAAAATGATCATAACGTCGGCCTGGGCAAGGCGAGCAATCAGGGGATCGAAGCGACGTCTGGACGCCATGTCCTCTTGCTCAACAATGACACGGTCGTAAACGGTCCGTCATTTGACGCCATGGTCGAGTTTCTCGACGCAAATCCAAAGGCCGCGGCCGTGGGCGGTCGACTGCTCAATCCCGATGGCACGGTGCAGTCCTGCTACAACCGTTTCTCTACCTTACGCGAAGAGTTCTTGATTGCGACCCGCCTGGGCGAGGTGATTTGGGAAGGATATCCGGCCAATGTGGACGATACGCGGGTACAGTCGGTCGGTTGGCTGGGCTCGGCCTGCCTGATGGTCCGGCGGGCGGCGCTGGATGAAGTCGGTCTGCTGGATGAGGAGTATTTCATCTACGGCGATGAGGCCGATCTTCAGTATCGGTTCAAGCGCGCGGGTTGGGAGATCTATTACCTGCCCCATGCCTATACGATCCACTACGGCGGGCGCAGCATGGACCGCTGGCGCCGGCGCAAGATGGTCTACCGGGGCAAGATGCTCTTCTACCGCAAGAACTATGATCCCGTCCGTGAAGCGGCGCTGCGCACCTTGCTTGGCGGCCTGAGTCTCTCCAAGCTGGCTTTATGGGGCGCAATTTCCGTCACCCCGGGAATGCGTGAACGGGCGCAGAAAGAATTGCAGTCCAATCTCGAAGTCGTGAAGCTCTGTTACCGGCTCGAATAGGCCGCCTGCTCAAGTTCCCCCTTTTCATCCGTCAAGTCCAAACCATTCAACCGGCATCCTTGTGCCACGCTGCACTGCATGACGGTTGCTTGATCCTGCCCAAGTTGAGGAAAAACATTTTTCATATGGCCATTCGTCACTCGCCGGTCCAGGAAGAGCCCGTCGGCGCCGAGCCTCTCTTTACAGCGCGCATCCGAACGCTCGGTTCGACGCGGGTCTTGCTCACGATCATCTTCAGCCTTGCGGTGCTGCTGCGCGTGGGCAGTGCGCTCTATCAAGGCAACACTGTGACTGACGCTGCCCGGCATTTACGATCAGATCTCCTATCACGAATTGGCGATTCGCGTTGCTCAGGGGCACGGCTTCAGCTTTGGGGAAGGGCACTGGCCCGCCACACCGGCCGGTGAACCGACTGCCCACTGGAGCTATCTCTACACGCTGTTCTTGACCGGCATCTACCGGTTCGTCGGCGTGGAGCCCATCCTGGCACGACTGCTCCAGGCGGTGATCGCAGGCGTGCTCCATACCTGGCTGGCTTACCGAATCGGCCGCCGGGTGTTCAATGAACAAACCGGTCTGATCGCGGCCTTTTTCAGCGCAATCTATCTCTATTTCGTCTATTACGCAGGCGGGTTGCTGACGGAGACCTTTTACTTCGTCGGCATTCTCTGGACGCTTGACGCGGCCCTGCGACTCGCGTCTGTGGATGGTGTCGGAGATCGGCGCTGGCAGTGGCTGGAACTAGGGCTGGCAATTGGCGTGACCGTTCTGTTGCGCCAGGTGTTTGTGTTGTTTGTGCCCCTGTTGTTTCTCTGGCTTTGGTGGAACGTACCCGTGAAGAGCACGCGGTCATCCTGGCCGGTCGCGGCGCAATTGCGCCTCTCCGTGCTGCCGGGACTCTTGCTGACGGGACTTGTCGTGGCCGCGCTGATTGCGCCGTTTACCGTGCGCAATTACCGGGCATTTGGGACCTTCGTACCGCTGAATACCAATGCCGGTTTTGCCTTCTTCTGGGGGAATCATCCGATTCACGGAAACAGCTTCATTCCGCTTTTACCGGTCGACGGACCGTCTTATCAGGATCTAATTCCACCTGACCTTCTGACGCTCAATGAAGGTCAGCTTGATCGCGCATTGCTTGAAGAGGCTCTGAGCATTATTCGAGCAGATCCGGCCCGGTATCTCCTCTTGTCCTTGAGTCGTACCCGTGAGTACTTCAAGTTTTGGCCGTCACCTGAATCAGGCATGATAAGCAACTTTGCGCGTGTTGGATCATTCGGCATATTCTTGCCCCTAATGGTGTACGGATTGTGGCTCTCGCTGCAGCTGATGCGTAAACCGGGGCATCGGCAACAGCGCGCTCAGATTATCTTGCTCTATCTCTTCATGCTTATCTATACGAGCATACACCTGATGACGTGGACCCTGATCCGCTATCGGTTGCCGGTTGACGCGGTGCTGATTATCTTCGCAGCCTTGGCGTTTTCACACATTGCAGCCTACTTTCACGCGTTCCTGGCAACGCCATTAGGCAAGGAGACATCATGAGAATTGGCCTTGACGCAAGATTTCTGACCCATCCGCAGCCTGGTGGATTCAAGACGTACACGATCAGTCTGCTGACGGCTCTCAGTCAAATCGACCAGCAGAATGAATACTTCATCTACGTAGATCGGACGATACCTGAAGACATTAACTTGCCGAAAAACCCCAATTTCACGTACAAGGTCGTTCCCGGAACGCTCCCACTGGTGGGCATGCCACTGCGTGAGCAGTTTGGATTGCGAAGCCAGTTGAAACGCGATGGTATCGATCTTTTTCATTTTCCCTGCAACACAGCAACCATCGCCTTGTCAGTGCCGTATGTTGTCACCCTCCACGACACCATTCAGGTAACAGCGCAGGGTCGAACAAGCTCATGGAAGCGTTGGGCCCAGACAATCTACGCACAACAGGTAATTGCGCACGCAACCTGTCGAGCAACACACATCATCACTGTATCGGATTTCGTCAAAAATGAGATTCACAACGCGCTTGGGATCCCCAAAGAAAAAATTACGGTTACATATCAAGGAGTCAATCCTCGATTTTCACCGATAATCGACAATCAGAAGTCGCTGTCTGGCCGCCGAAATCGAATATCGGCTGGGTGTACGGGGTCCCTATATACTTGGCGTTGGCTATGAGGATCGGAAGAACATGCCACTTCTCATCAACGTATTTGCGCAACTAGCGAAGAGCAATTCGGACCTCAAGCTTGTCATAGTCGCAGCCAACGAATGTAAGCGCACATCATTCCAAAACCTGGCAGGCAATATGGGGATCGCCAATCGTACAGTTGTCCTTGGGAAGATCCCTTTCGATGATCTGCTCTTGGTGTACGGTCTGGCCGATCTCTTTGCATTCCCATCAGATCAAGAGGGTTATGGATTGCCACCACTCGAGGCAATGGCCTGTGGTGTGCCGACTGTTGCCATGAATTGCTCTTCCATACCTGAAGTTGTCCGGGATGGCGCAATGTTGCTGGAAGATTTGGCCGTTGATACCTGGACGTCAGCCATGCGCTGCCTGATCTGGAAGCAATAGCGAACTGCGGTCGATCTGCAGGCAACGTGGTCTACGACGCGCCGCAGCTGCTGACCTGGCATCAGTGTGCGTTGGATACGTTGGCGGTCTACCGCGCGGCTGCGGTCAGCATGCCGTCGTCCGTGGAATTCCAGCCGGCCGGCTTCGGTGATTTGAGTCTGCAGAAAGACGGCTGAATAGGCTGCAGTCGGTGACGGGCAGTCACTGGCTCAACAAGCGTGGTCGACTAGGCCCGGTTGTGCCAGTGACTGTCACCGAAACGCCCGCTGAAGCACGCAACCGTTGCTCAGCCACCAGGAGAGGCGCGATGTTCTGTTCCACAATCATACCGACGGTCGGCAGGCCCTCTTTGGCCCAGGCAGTGCAGAGCGTGCTGGATCAGGACTTTGCGGCAGCTGAGTTCGAGGTGATCGTGGTCAATGACTCTGGACAACCCCTGCCAGAAGAGACTTGGCAAGACGCGCCCAATGTACGCGTCCTGACGACCTACTGCCACGAACGCTGCGTGGCCCGCAACACCGGGGCGGCCATGGCGCGTGGCAAGTATCTACACTTTCTCGATGACGACGACGTGCTGCTGCCGGGCGCCATGGAGGCATTTTGGGATCTCGACCGGCAGAGTGACGACGTCGTTTGGCTCTACGGCAGCTACCAAACCGTCGACAACAGCGGCACGCTCGTGGCGACATGGCAGCCGGGAATCGTCGGCGATATCTTTCCGCTGGTCATCGCCGGCGAGAGCATTCCCTTTCAGGCGTCGCTGCTGCTGAGCGCAGCCTTTTTTCAGGCGGGCATGTTCGATCCGCATCCAAGTATCGTCGGGGTTGAGGATCGCGATGTAGGGAGGCGGCTGGCATTTCTGGGTGACGTTGCCTATTCGCCAGCCCTGGTCGCCGCAATCCGCATCGGCGAACAAGGCAGCACGACAAACTGGGCAGCCATTGCCGAGCGTGACCGCTGGGGACGTGAGAAGGCGCTGCGCTTGGCTGACGCATCGACACAGCTGCACCGGTCCACTCCCTCCGCCTACCTTTCTGGGCGTATCAGCCGCGCCTATTTCGCATCGGCCGCCTGGAATCTGCGCCATCGCAACGGGTTTACCGCCATGAGCCGGACAATAACCGGTTTGTCTTTCATCGGTATTCACGTGCTGTCACAAGAATTCTGGAATGGGCTCAAGACAAATCTTAGCCGTAAATAAGCAACACGACCAAGAATGGTGAGGAGTAACCAGCCTTATGCGCATTCTGCTGGATCAAGCGGTTTACGATTTACGCAATAAAGGAAATGTAGCAATGCTGCAAGCTGCACTAGGCAGATTGAGGCAATTCTGGCCCGATGCTAACTACGAAGTTATTACTTCTGCGCCCCACCTATTGCGACTTTATTGTCCAGGAACCCGGCCTGTCAGCCCTGATGGTCAATATGATTGGACAAATGAACTTAGAATCACTGACGATATTTTTCAACGGATGCCCCGCTCAATGCTGCGCTGGCTGTTGGAAGCTCGCGAAGAAGTCTGGCGGCGCTGGCCAAAGTCGACTGATCTAGCACTAGTCACTGGGCATGCCCAAATATCGGGTACAGAGAATCACAACGAATCTGATTTTCCGTTCGCTGAACACGTGTCACCAGATGTCTCGAATTGGCCTCAAAATACAGATCCCGTTTGCGGTATCGATTTATTTGTGGCTACTGGCGGACATTACCTGTCTGATGCAACGAGAGATGATACCATGCGCGTGTTGGATCGACTGGAATTTGCCGCCCAACAAGGCATTCCCACTGTAATGGTGGGTCAGGGAGTAGGTCCGATTAACGATCCGGAACTGCGCAGCAGGATGGCAACCGTTCTCCCTCAGATCGATCGCATCCTTGTACGCGAGCGTTTGGCGGCACCACAGCTACTGGCGGAATTCGGGGTGCAGCCCGAACGCATATTCGTGACTGGGGACGATGCAATCGAAATGGCATATATGGGGCATAGCCATGGGGCGCGCTCCGATCTGGGCATTAGTCTACGTATTGCCCACTCGACAGAAGTGGAAAGCCATGACATTGAGATGATACAAGAAGCACTGGCCTCAGTCGTGAAAAATCACAATTTTCGACTGATCACACTTAATTTCTCACAGCGCCCATGAACTAGATGCCGAAGTCATTCGAAGATTGGTAAAGGGCCACAGCGCAGTAGTCGACAGCCGGCAGCGATTCGATACGCCGCAAGATTTGATCCGGAAAATCGGTCGTTGTCGAGTGGTGGTTACTGGAACATACCATGTTGCCGTCTTTGCTTTGGCTCAGGGAGTTCCCACGGTATGCATCGCACGATCGAATCATTACACCAATAAATTCGTTGGCCTAGCTGATGCATTCGAGCCCGGGTGTTGGGTGATTAATTTGGATGACGATGAGTTCTCTGATCGGCTCACGCATTCTATAAATTGGGCATGGGAATCGGCCGAGCAAGTCTGCTCGAATCTTTTGACGCAAGCACTGCGCCAAATCGAGTTGAACCGCACTGCCTATCAACAGCTAGCCGATCTGTTAACTTCCGCAATGGGAATGGATCCCGACCTATCTGAGAAGGAATAGCAAAATGAACTTTAACAGGCCACGCGTTTGCATCGGTATGCCGGTTTACAACGCCGAGAGATATCTTGAAGAGGCTCTTGATTCGATCTTGGCTCAGACCTATGCTGATTTCACTCTTGTCATTGTCGATAACGCGTCAACAGATAGGACTCCCGAAATCTGTAAGGCCTATGTGGCAAACGATTCTCGCATTCAATACTATCGAAATGAACGCAATCTAGGCGCTGCACCCAACTTCAATCGCACGTTTACGCTATCTACCGGCATTTACTTCAAGTGGGCGGCCCATGATGACCTTATCGCGCCAGAATTCTTGGAAAGATGCGTGGAGGTGCTAGACCACGATCCAAATGTCGTTCTCTGCTATCCAAGAGTCAAGATGATTGACGAATACGGTCAATCCATCGGCGACTACGATCCACTGCCGGATACTAGTTCGTCTAGGCCTCACGAACGATTTCGGAACTTGGTTCTTGCACCGGATCTTGCCGTGCAGCAAATGGGATTGATACGACGCAGTGCCTTAGAGAAAACAATGCTGCACGGCAGCTATCCCTCTTCAGACGAAGTATTGCTGGCAGAACTAGCTCTCTGCGGCAGATTCTATGAACTTCCTGAGCGCTTATTGATCTTTCGCTATCATACTGGACAAATTGCACGTACAACCAAACAGCGCGAACGAGTCGCGTTCTACGACACCTCTCGTGGAAACAAGATCAGTCTCCCAAAATGGGACTATCTCCGAGGGTGCCTTCGCGCTATCAATAGTTCGCCTGTGGGGCTAAAGACAAAGGCATACTGCTTGCGTTATGTTCTTAGATGGACGATGGTGCCAGCGCACATGCGCGCTCTGGGCAAAGATGTGATTCTCGCAGTTGCCAAAATCGGAAAAAGTTCATATCCCCTAAAGCGGCAAAGCCACATGACTAAAATTCAGTAGTTCACGAATTGGAGTAGGACGAGATTCCTCGCTGCCATTTCGCCAGGGTGAAGATGCCTGCGAAAATCCGCTGTCACTTTGCGACCACTGCGTGAACGGAATGACAAATCGTGAAGTACTAAAATTCGCTAATGGAAAACTCAATCTGATGGGCAGATCGCAGAATGAAAAGATTTTCAGGTAAGTTGGCCGTTATTACAGGCGCCAGTGGTGGGATTGGTGGGGCAATTGCCAATAGTCTGTCACAGAATGGGGCGCATGTATGTCTAATTGGGCGCAAAGAAGAAGCGCTTCAGACAGTCATATCCCATGGGGGACAAGACGCCAAAGTAAGCTGCTACTTGGCCGATCTCTCTGAAGATGCCGATCTCAATAATCTGATCGCAGAAATTTCTCATGACCATGCTCACATCAATCTGCTTGTACACAGCGCTGGCGCATATGTCCGGAACCGATTTGAGTGCGCCTCTATTATCGAACTGGATTACCTGTATCGACTCAATGTCCGTGCACCTTACATTCTAACACAAGCATTCCTACCCATGCTCAAGCGAGGGCGCGGGCAGGTCATATTCATCAACTCTTCCGTCAGCCTTCTGCCCGCCAGAGCAAATCTAAGTCAATATGCAGCAACCAAGCACGCTCTCAAGGCTATCGCTGATAGCCTGCGCGAAGAGATCAATTGTGATGGTATACGAGTTCTTACAGTCTACCCAGGTCGGACAGCAAGCTCAATGCAGGAAAACGTCCACAAACTTGAAGGGAAACCTTACCAACCGCAATACCTGATTCAGCCAGAGGATATCGCTGCAGCGATGCTCCATGCTGTCTCACTCCCAAGAAACGTCGAAATTACTGACATTGTCCTTAGACCGACAAAGTCGCCAGGATGAATTGTGGAGGTGAACATCCAAGTTAGCGCAAACTCCATTGGACCGAATCCGCAAACCAAAGTGTCAAAATCTGATTGAACCAAGCCTTTTCTACATAGTCATACGGAATTTGAGGAGTCTCAGATGCGCATTCTAGTCACCGGCCACAACGGCTATATCGGCACCGTTCTCACACCCATGCTGCTGGCCGCGGGCCACGACGTCGTCGGGCTCGATACCGATCTCTACGCCCGCTGTACCTTTACCGGTGAGGTGCCGGCCATCCCGGAGATCCGCAAGGACATGCGCGACATCGGCCCGGAAGACGTTGCCGGTTTCGACGCGGTGATCCACCTGGCGGCCCTCTCCAACGACCCGCTGGGCAACATCAATCCGGAATTGACCTACGAGATCAACTATCAGGCGTCGGTCAGACTGGCGGAGCTGGCCAAGCAAGCCGGCGTGGCACGCTATCTGTTCGCCTCATCGTGCAGCACCTACGGCGCGGCCGGCGATGACATGCTAACGGAGACGGCCGCATTCAATCCGGTCACGCCCTACGGCAAATCCAAGGTGATGGTCGAAGAGGCCGTCTCCAAGCTTGCGGACGACGACTTCAGCCCGACCTTTCTACGCAATGCCACGGCCTATGGCGTTTCGCCCCGCCACCGCTTCGACATCGTGCTGAACAACCTGACGGCCTGGGCCTACACCACCGGCCTGGTCTATCTGAAGAGTGACGGATCGCCCTGGCGGCCCATCGTGCATATCGAAGATATTTCACGCGCGTTCATCGCTGCACTCAACGCGCCCCGGGAGGCGATCCATAACGAGGCCTTCAATGTGGGCCGCAACGACGAAAACTACCGCATCCGCGAACTGGCCGAAATCGTGGCGGAGACCGTGCCCGACAGTCGCGTGGAATACGCAGAAGGCGCCGAGCCGGACACCCGCACCTACCGGGTCGACTTCGGCAAGATCCGCCGCACGCTTGCCCGAGTTCCAACCCCAGTGGACCGCACGTCGGGGCGCGGAACAACTATACGAGACCTATCGGAAATCCGGGATTACGTTGGAAGAATTTGAAGGTCCCAAATATAAGCGTATCGACCACATCAAGCTCCTAATGGCCGATAACCTCCTGGACGCCGACCTGCGCTGGCGCGAGCCCGTAGCGGCCTGACGTCATCCCGAGACATCTGCAAGGAAAAGGTGAAGCAATGACTGCACTACTGCAAACTTTGCCCCAAACGCGCCAGACGACCACCGGTGCGACCTGCCGCTTCTGCGGGACGCCCCTCCACGCCACCGTCGTCGATCTGGGCATGTCACCTCTCTGTGAGAGCTATCTGAGCCAAGCCGAACTCAATCAGATGGAGCCCTTCTATCCGCTGCACGTCTATGTATGCGATCAGTGCTTCCTGGTCCAACTGGAGCAGTACGTCAGCCCGGAACATATCTTTACCGAGTACGCCTACTTTTCGTCCTATGCCGACACGTGGCTCCAGCACGCCAAGGCCTACACCGACGCCATGATCGCGCGCTTCGGGTATGATGCCCAGTCCCAGGTCGTGGAGCTTGCCAGCAATGACGGCTATCTGCTCCAGTACTTCGTCGAACGGGGCATTCCTGCGCTGGGCGTAGAGCCCGCGGCGAATGTCGCCCGGGCCGCCATCGAGAAGGGCGTCCCCACCCGGGTGGAGTTCTTCGGCCTGGACTGCGCGCGCCGGATGGTGGACGAAGGTTGCCGCGCCGATCTCTTGATCGGCAACAATGTCCTGGCCCAGGTGCCCGATCTGAACGACTTCGTGGCCGGTATGAAGGTCCTGTTGGCGCCCGAAGGCGTGATCACCATCGAATTCCCTCACCTCATGTGCCTGGTGGCTGAAAATCAGTTCGACACGATTTACCACGAACACTTTTCGTACTTCAGCCTGATCACGACTGAGAAAATCTTTGCGGCCCACGGCCTGCGAATCTTCGATGTGGAGGAACTGCCGACCCACGGTGGTTCGCTGCGTATTTACGCCTGTCATGACGAAGACGCATCCAAGCCAGTTGGTGAACGCGTCACTGCGCTGCGCCGGCGGGAGCAGGAGGCGGGCGTGGACGATCTTGCCTATTACGCAGCCTTCGACGAACAGGTCAAGGAGACCAAGCGTATGCTGCTCGACTTCCTGATCGAGGCCAAGCGGGCCGGCAAGACAATTGCAGGCTACGGCGCACCGGGCAAGGGCAACACGCTGCTGAACTATTGCGGCATCCGGACCGATTTCCTTGACTTCACGGTGGATCGGAACCCCTACAAGCAGGGTAAATTCCTGCCCGGCACCCACATTCCCATCTATCATCCGGACGAGATTGAGGCTACGAAACCCGATTACGTCCTGATTCTGCCCTGGAACTTCAAGACCGAAATCATGGCCCAGATGGCACACATCCGCGATTGGGGCGGACAGTTTGTCGTACCCATTCCTCAGGTGACGGTCTATCCTTAGGCGCTGGGGGGCCGCGTGGCCCATCCGCCTTCGACACTTCGGCAAGCGCAGCACACGCAGGCTCAGTCGGCGGGACGCTCCCCAACCCCAGGCGTAGCCTGAGCATTCGACTGCGCTCACGCCGAAGTCCAGTCAAAGGTGCAGGCGGATTGGCAACAAACGCGGGCTTCTGTACCAGAAAGTGTTGTTCCCAAACCTAGATTCATTTCAGCCTTTGCTGTCCGATGGTCGGGGACGCCTGACGCGCATGAATGTGTCAGGCGCTCTATTCAGCGCGGCCGGGGCAGATTATCTGAAAGGAGCGTGGCATGATCTTCCAGCCAACCGGATTGGCGGGCGCCTATGTGATCGAGATCGAACGCCTTGACGACGAGCGAGGCTTTTTCGCTCGCGCGTGGTGTCAACGGGAGTTTGCCGACCACGGACTGAACCCACAGTTGGCCCAGTGCAACATTTCCTACAATCGACGCCGGGGAACGCTGCGCGGTATGCACTACCAGGCCGCGCCGCATGAAGAGGCCAAGCTGGTCCGTTGCACCCAGGGCGCCATCTACGACGTCATCGTCGATCTGCGCAGCGACTCGGCCACCTACCTGCGCCACGTCGGCGTCAGGCTGACGCCTGCCGAGCGCAACATGCTCTATGTACCCGAAGGCTTCGCCCATGGATTCCTCACTCTGGCCGACGACACGGAGGTCTTCTACCAGATGTCTGAGTTCTATGTGCCGGGCGCAGCGCGGGGCTTTCGTTGGGATGATCCGGCAGTAGACATCACGTGGCCCGATGCCATCCTCGTGATATCCGAACGCGATGCTACCTACCCGAATCTGGAACCCGAACTGGTCAGGTGATCCGATGATTGTCAGAAAACGTACCCTGGGCGAGATGACGGAGGCTATCGACTGGCCGGCCACCGGTCACGAGATGCATCGCCTTGTCGAAGCGCTCTATCCGATCTGCCGCAGCATTACGGGGGATGGCGTGCGCGAATCCCTGTCGATTCTGCAGCAGCGTATCCCGCTGGTCATGCACGAGGTTCCGACGGGCACAGAGGTCTTCGACTGGACCGTCCCCAACGAATGGAATATTTACGAAGCCTGGATCAAGGATCCGGCGGGCAACAAGGTCGTCGATTTTGCAGACTCGAACCTGCACATCGTCAGCTACAGCACGCCCGTCCACACGACGATGCCCCTGGCGGATCTGAAGGCGCATCTGCATACCATCCCAGAGGCGCCGCAGTGGATTCCCTACCGGACTTCCTATTATCGGGAGACGTGGGGCTTCTGTCTCGCCCAGGAGACGCTGGATGCGCTGCCAGAAGGCGACTACGAAGTCTACATCGATTCGACCTTGGCGCCCGGCGCGCTGACCTATGGCGAGTTCCTACTGCCGGGCGCGAGGGAAGACGAAGTGCTCATCTCGTGTCACAGCTGCCATCCGTCGCTCTGCAACGACAATCTCTCCGGCATGGTCTTGGCGACCTTTCTGGCCGGGATTCTGGCGGAGGCGCCCCGCCGCTATTCATACCGCTTTCTCTTTCTGCCGGGGACCATCGGCGCCATCACCTGGCTGAGTCTCAACGAAGAGCGAGCCCGGCGCATCAAACATGGCCTGGTCGTCGCCTGCGTCGGCGATGAAGGAACCATGACCTACAAACGCAGCCGGCAGGGCGAGGCTGAGATCGATCGGGCGACGATTTATACCCTGACCGCCAAAGGGCAACCCTTCGAGGTGCTTGAGTTTTCGCCCTATGGCTATGACGAGCGCCAGTATTGTTCGCCCGGTTTCAACCTGGCAGTGGGCAGCCTCACCCGCACGCCCCACGGCCGATTTCCGGAGTACCACACGTCGGCCGACAATCCGGACTTCGTCAAGCCGGCGGCTCTGGCCGACTCGCTGCGCACCTACCTGAACGTCTGCGACGTTCTGGAGCACAATCGCAGCTACCGCAACACCAATCCCAAATGCGAGCCACAGTTAGGGCGGCGCGGGCTCTACGGCGCGTTCGGCGGCCGCAAGGATGCCAAAACCAGCGAATTAGCTATGCTCTGGGTGTTCAACTACTCGGATGGCGACCACTCACTACTGGATATCGCTGAGCGGTCCCAAATCGAGTTTGAGACGATTCGCGACGTCGCCCATCTTTTGGCCGAGCACCAGCTACTTGTCGAAAAGGAAGCTTAAGAGCAAGACCATTCAAATAAGCCTGGATGACCGTTTTGGGAGGCACGCCCACGTGCCGGTCGCTCTCTGGTAGAGCCGCACGTGGGCGTGCTCACTGGACGTTATTTGAATGGTCTTGAGCTTAAGAGTGTTACGGCTATTCAGTCACTTCTGCAGACAATTCAGCTGCCACATTGCCGATAAAGGAAAATCACCATGAAAGTTGTCTTGTTTTGCGGGGGGTTAGGCACTCGACTGCGTGAGTATTCCGAAACGATACCAAAGCCAATGGCCGAAATTGGGTTTCGTCCTATCATTTGGCACCTCATGAAGTACTACGCGCACTATGGACACCATGATTTCATTCTGTGTCTCGGTTATCGCGGAGATTATATCAAACGTTATTTTCTTGAATACGATGAATGTCTCTCAAATGATTTCGTGATGTCCCAGGGAGGTCGGGAGGTCCACCTCTACAACAGTGATATATCGAATTGGAATATCACGTTTGTCGACACCGGGTTACACTCGAATATTGGGCAACGACTCAAGGCAGTGCAGAAACATCTAGAAGGCGAAGAGGTGTTCATGGCCAATTATACCGATGGCCTTAGCGATCTTAATTTGGACGAATATTTGACATATTTCCTCGCCCAGAACAAACACGCCAGTTTTCTGTCGGTACGTCCATCCCAATCGTTTCACCGTGTGTCTTACGAAGCCTCTGGAATCGTCACAGACATCTCCTCGATCGATACCGGAGATTTTTGGATCAACGGTGGCTTTTTTCTGTTTCGGCAAGAGATTTTCAACTATATCCGAGAGGGTGAGGAGCTAGTATTCGAACCCTTTCAGCGTCTGATTGCCGAACAGCAGTTGGTTACATATCGAAATCCAGGTTTTTGGGCATGTATGGATACTTTTAAGGAAAAGAAAATGTTCGATGATATGTATGCATCGGGCGACATGCCCTGGGCGGTGTGGGAAAACTCCGACTTCGGCGAGTTCCGACAGATACGTTCTCAGATCGAAAAGACCAATGGTGAACGCATGATTCTGGATCGTTCCAACCTTGTTCCGCTCTATCATTTCATCGATTAGGGCGCAACAGGCACCATTAAGAGCTACTTTGTCGATAGGATAATTGGCATGCAAAGCTTGCATTTTGGTTTCGCGCAAGAAATATCGCCACTGATATTATGTTTGGGCGCACACAGCGATGACATCGAAATCGGATGCGGTGCCACGATTATGCGCTTGGTCAGAGAGCTACCTCATGCCCGCTTCCACTGGGTTGTCTTCAGTGCAACGCACGAACGAGCAGCTGAGGCTAAACAAAGCGCGCAATGTTTTTTGAAGGGAGCGGCCAGCACCGAAATCGTGATCCAAGACTTTCGTGATGGATTTTTCCCCTATGTGGGTGCAGAAATCAAGGTATTCTTTGAACAACTCAAGTTGCAACTCGCGCCGGTGCTCATCTTCACTCACTACCGTTCAGATGCGCATCAGGACCATCGCCTTATCAACGAACTGACGTGGAATACATTTCGCGATCATCTGATTCTAGAATATGAGATTCCCAAATATGATGGTGATTTGGGCAACCCAAACCTGTATGTACCGATCAACGAGCCAATGGGCTTGCGCAAGGTGGATTATCTCATGAAGCATTTCTCTACACAGAGAAATCGAGATTGGTTCACCGAGGAGACATTCACATCCTTGCTAAGGTTGCGAGGCATCGAATCCCACGCGCCAGGCAACTATGCCGAAGCCTTCTATGCACGTAAGTTGGTACTCTTTTCCGGGGAGATGTTGGTATGAGGAAGCACGTTGAGCCAGATTTGCCGTCATTACGATATGGCCACACTCGGAAGCGTAATAGGACGGAACTAATTGTTCTGGTCGGAATTCTGTTTCTGATCTTCGCCATCGGTACGGGTGTCACCGTGCAAGCTCTATATTGGCCAGCTTTGAACGACTTTGTGCCATATTTCGCCTCAGCTGGTCGTAGTCCGGTCCACGGCACAAAAATCCTTGAGACCGTGCCGCCGGCCCAAGCAACAGGTCCACTCCGGGTGAGTCCCAGAAATCCGCGATATTTCACGGATGCAAGTGGCCGCGCCATCTACCTCACGGGATCGCACACCTGGGATAACGGTCAGGATCTTGGAACACAGCCTTTCCATTACGAAGGCTACCTGACGCTTCTGCAGGAATATAACCATAACTTCATCAGATACTGGGTTTGGGAGCAACCAAAAGGCCTTACCACTTGGCCCGATCCGGCTGATCCACTGGCGACCCTGACACCTGAAATCTACGCCCGTACCGGACCCGGGACCGCAGCTGACGGTGGACCGAAATTCAATGTAACACAATTTAATCAGGCGTATTTTGACAGATTGCGCAATCGAGTCATCGAAGCAGGCAACCGCGGAATTTACGTCTCAGTTATGCTTTTTGATGGTTGGAGCATCGAGCAGAAAGCGGGCGGAGCAAATCCCTGGATCTATCATCCCTATAATCGCGACAATAATGTCAATGACATCAATGGTGATCCAAATGACGATCAGAGTGGAGCGGAGACGCATACGCTCCAGATCTCTGCAGTTACTCAAGCCCAAGAAGCGTATGTTCGAAAAGTCATTGACACGGTTAACGATTTGGACAATGTACTCTACGAGATCAGCAACGAAAGCCACGGCTCAGCAACCGAATGGCAATATCACATGATCAATTTCGTCAAGGAATACGAGTCGGCCAAACCCAAACAGCATCCTGTTGGCATGACGGTAGAATGGCCGGATGGCAATAATGATGAATTATTCGCCAGTTTAGCAGACTGGGTTTCCCCCAATGGTTATGCGGATCCTCCCCCTGCGGATGGCAGCAAGGTCGTAATTGCTGACACCGATCATATCTGGGGCATTGGTGGTGATAGAGAGTGGGCGTGGAAAAGTTTCACGCGCGGGGTGAACGTGATCTACATGGACCCCTGGAATGGCACATTTATTCCTGTGGAAGCCGATCCCGATCTGCGTAGAAATATGGGGTATGTTCTGGCATACGCCAACAGAGTCAATTTGGCTGCAATGGAACCCCATAGCGAAATGTGCTCGACGGGGTACTGTCTCGCCAATCCAGTGCCTGCAGGTGCAGAGTATTTGATCTACCTGCCGGCGGGAAGTACAGCGACGTCCCTGCTGCAGACAATCGGTATCGACAAGGAACCATCACTATACCTTTTTCCCGACAGTACTGCAGAGGTAGATCTTGCGGCTACGGTTGGCGAGCTGCAAATTGAATGGTTCAATCCGGAAACGGGTGAAGTCACCAACGGCGGGACGGTCGCCGGCGGGGCCGTCCAGTCGTTCACGGCGCCGTTTGCCGGCGATGCTGTGCTCTATCTCTACCAGGAGCAAGGCCCGCCGCCGGACCAGCCGTACAAGCTCTTTCTCCCCGTCATCGGTCAGGGGGAGGTGTCGGCTGTTCCCCCAGGACCCTACGGCTTCGGGCGACAGCGTCAGCTTAACGGCAATACCTGCTACGGATTGGGAGTTTGAGGGCTGGAGTGGTGATCTAGTCGGTACTGACAATCCGATATTTCTGACTGTCACAGGTAACATGACGGTGACGGCCACCTTTACGGAAATGGCGACTGTCCCACAATATTCGCTCACTGTGGATACGATTGGCAATGGCACGGTGAGCGTCACTCCCGCTGGACCATATGACGCCGGTCAGATCGCCGCGTTATCGGCTACGGCGGCTCCTGGCTGGCGTTTCCTGGATTGGCGCGGCGATTTGGTCGGGACGGACAATCCCACGGCCATCTTTATCGAAGATAACAGAGTTGTCACGGCCACATTCGCAGCAGCAGCTCGCACCTACTCACTTTATCTGCCACAGTACGCTCGGTAGAAATCCAACTTGCAGAGCTAGCCTACGAGAGATTGATTCACGATACGGACCTGGCTATGCTTTGACGCAATGACCGCGAGTATGAGGCGCGCCAACGCCCGAGGCATGTCTGCCTGATTCATTGTCCCCACCTGTCACAAGTGAGAAATAACTATGTCGTACACAAGTCTGCCTGGCGTTGGATGGAACGCGCTGAGGGCCCACTATTCAGCCCACTGGCGCTACTTCATCCTGTCCCTCGTGTGTGTTGATATCCTGGCGTTGGTTGTTGCGTTTTGCGGGGCCTATTGGCTGCGCTTTGACGTCGGCATTGCGCTCAAGCCGGAGGTTACCCCGGTCGCACGCGACTATGTACAGCTTGTATTGCTCGCCGTGCCGGTCTGGCTGGCGCTCTTTGCCGCCTCGAACCTGTATGATCGTGACGTGCTGCTTGGCGGTACGGCGGAGTACATGCTGATCTTCAACGCCTGCTCTACCGGCATTGTCTTCATCCTCATGCTCAGTTTTCTGAAGGAGACGCTCCTGATTTCGCGCGCCTGGCTGGTCATGTCCTGGTTCTCCTCAATTCTCTTCGTGTCGATCGGTCGCTTTGCCATGCGTCGCGTCGCCTATCGTCTGCGCGCGCACGGGTACTTCGTCATGCCGGCGCTGATCGTCGGCGCCAATGATGAGGCCCGTTCGCTGGCCGATTCCCTTTGCGAAAGCAGATACTCCGGGCTATACGTCTGCGGCTTGATCTCCACAGAGGCGGATGCGACCGACCAAGATCAGGCCAAAAACAAAGCGATTGTACCAATATTGGGGACGCTGGCCGACCTGCCGGCGCTGGTCGACAAGCGCGGCATTACCGAGGTAATTGTGGCTACAACGGCGCTGCACCGCGCCGAGTTGTTTGGCGTCTTTCAGCAGCTCGCCCATTTGAGTAACGTGGAAATCAGGTTATCCTCGGGACTATATGAGGTGCTGACGACGGGCATGCAGGTAAGCACCGTTGCGTCAGTACCCCTGATGACCCTGAATCGTGTTCGCTTGGATCGCACGGAGACGGTCCTCAAATCGATGCTCGATTATCTGCTTTCCATCTTGTCATTGCTCTGCCTGGCGCCCATTCTGCTACTCATTGCGGGTTCAATCAAACTCGACTCTCCGGGGCCAATCATCTATCGCCGGCGTGTTATGGGGATGGGGGGAGAGACCTTCGATGCTTTCAAATTCCGCACCATGCATGTCAACGGCGACGAAATCCTGACCCACTACCCGGAACTGTGCAATCGTTTGGCCACGGAACACAAACTGCAGGACGATCCACGCGTGACGCGTGTGGGCCGCTTTTTGCGCAGCACCAGTCTAGATGAATTGCCCCAGGTGATCAACGTGCTCCTCGGGCAGATGAGCCTTGTCGGCCCGCGCATGATTACTGCCGAAGAAGTAGAAGAATACGGTGATATGCGGCATAACTTGTTGACCGTCAAACCCGGAATCACCGGGCTTTGGCAAGTCTCAGGCCGTTCTGATCTATCATATGATGAACGAGTCCGTCTCGATATGTACTACGTGCGAAATTATACAATTTGGCTGGATCTTCAAATCCTATTCATCCAGACGCCTGTCGTTGTGTTGCAACGCCGTGGAGCATATTGAGCCATGCCGTTCGCGGGCTACGGTCTCATAGATCGTGCCGCGCGCTTCGGGCTGGTGACGACGACAGATCTTCCGGTGCAAGGCACCGAGAAGCCGGTCAGCGACTCTCTGGCGTAATCATACGGTGGCGCGACCAAAAAAGTCGATTGCTTTCGTCTCTTCTGAAAGGAGGCTCCTGCCATGGAAATCTCTCGCCAGATTGTCCGTGACTTAAGAATGAACTACAAAGTCATCAAGACGCAGCTTGATGAGCTAAGCCACGAGGATGTGCGTCTGCAGCCCCTCTTGGAAGACCACCTTCGTTGGAACTTAGGATCTATCGTATTCAATCGTGGGCGCATGATGGCATTACTCGGCATGGAGCCCTTGTGGGACGAGGTAGAATATGAACGCTACGCCACCGACGCTAGGTCATTCGCCGTCACAGAAACAGGATTACCCTTGAATCGGATCTTTGCCGATCTAACGAGTGCCCAGGAGCACCTATTGGCGCAGATCAAGCGTATGTCCAATGTGGACTTTAGTCTAACGCCTGCGGGCCATGAGCAGGCGCTTGGCGATCAATTGCACGATTTTGTCTGGCATGACACGTACCACGCGGGTCAAATGGGTGGCCTCTGCCAACTTGCTGGCATAAGTATTTCCTGACCTTGTAGATATAGGCCGTGACCGGCGCAAGCCTTAACCAAGGCTACTATCTCGTTAGGTGGGTATGAGCAATCATAGCGTAGTCCCCGGCGGTTTGCTCGAGGGTGTTCAGTTATATATCAAGCGTCAGGCATCCAGCTTCGGACGTTATTGGCTTGAGCAGATCGTCTTACTGCTCTTTGGCTGGATCCCCACAATCATTGGCATCGGCATCAGAAGCGTTGCCTATCGATTCATTCTGCGGATGGACGGTCGGGCTGCAATCGAAAATGGGGTCCGTCTGCGCTTTGCCGACCACATTCGTCTTGGCAAGAACGCCTACCTTGATTATGGCGTCTATCTTCACGCCTGCCCGCAGGGGATCACGATCGGCGATGACTCGCTCATCATGCACGGCTCGGTCCTGCACGTTTACAACTTTCGCAACCTGCCTCATTCCTTCATTCGGATTGGGCGTGGCAGCCTAATCGGCGAGTTGAATGTGCTGCGTGGTCAAGGCGGTATCACAATCGGCGACCGGGTCTACACTGCACCGAACGTGCAAATCTTGGCAGTCAATCACGTCTATGATGACCCCAACCGACCCATCATCGAGCAGGGCATTACGGCGGAAGGTATCACAATCGAAGATGATGTTTGGATTGGCGCTGGTGCAATCATCACCGATGGCGTCACCATCGGTCGTGGCAGTGTCATTGCGGCTGGCGCTGTCGTCACCACGGACATACCGCCCCACAGCATTGCGGGCGGGATTCCGGCTCGGATTCTCAAGCGCATTGACGGTACGCCGTCTGGCCGCTCGCTAGCGGTTCATTTGCTCTAATTGGTGCAGTAGATGGCGGCGTGAATACTTCGATCTAACGGATCGTCCCGGCACTCGTCACTGCTACGCGCACAATCCGCTCGCATGTGGGCGTTGCTCACTGGGCGTTGGGCGACGTCGAGTCAGCCAGCGCAGATTGAGTAGCCCGGAGTTTGCGGAGGGCATATTGCTTGTACTGAGCCCGTCGAAGAGAAATCCAGCGGATCGACGATGATGCATGGTGGGGCCGCTTGGCTTCGATACGAGGCATCGCTCTGCTCGCCTCACTCAGCCGGCGCTGGGATATTGCCAGACGTCATATGCGCATTCTGGCAAGGCAATGGGAACCATGGTGCAACTTCAATGGATGAGCGGTCATGAAGCATTCTAGCCTTGGTTCGATATCGATTTTGGTGATTCTTCTGTTCAGCGCGACGGGCGCATTCGTTGCCGCCCAAGACAACAGCGGTCAGACTTTTCTGCCGGTCGTGGCGGGCCATGATGAACAACTGCCTGCCACAGCGACGCCTGCACCAGACGCGACGCCGGCGCCTGTCGGAACGCCCGCAACACCTGTCGTGAGCCCAACGCCAACCAGGCCATCAACGCCGGGATGTGAGCAGTACGGCCAAGGTATCACGCGCTCCAGTCATTTTGGTGCGCAGATGTATTGGGACACGCGCCCCGAAAATCAGTTCTTCGCTGCACTGGCTGAAAGTAACGTTGGCTGGGTGCGCGTGGAAGTGACCTGGTACCGTGCGGAGCCCGAAAATACGACGCCCGAGAATTACGATTGGTCCCAAACGGACGAAGAGATGGCCGTTGCCATGCACACCAATATCAACGTGCTTGGCACCTTCGTGCATGCACCACTCTGGGCCGCCGGGTCACCGGACGGCCCTTTCCGCCCCGGCATGCAGGATGAGTTTGTCGAATTCGTCTCGGCTGTTGTCGAACGCTACGATGGTGATGGCGTCGACGACGCACCCTGTGCGCCGGTTATCAACTACTGGGAACTCTACAACGAGCCCGACGATCGTCACGATTGGGGGTATGCACCCGATCAGTATGCGGCTATGCTCGAGGCGGTTTATCCGGAAGTGAAGGCTGCGAATCCAAATGCGCAGGTCGTCTTTGGCGGTGTGGCACAAGATCGGTTCGAGGATCAGGACGGCGTTTTCGTACGCAACTGGGTGCAAGACGTCTTGGCGGCAGGAGGTGGCCCTTACTTCGATGTGATGAACATTCACAACTATCCGGGATATTGGCCTGAATGGGACGTCCATTTCCCCGGCACGGTGGGCAAAGTTGCGACCTTCAACCAAATTCTGGCCGATGCCGGATTCACCAAACCGATGATGATTACCGAAACGGGCGATGCCATCATCGAATCGGATGGCTGGCTGCCCCATCGCCAGGCCATGACGCTTGTCGAAGTCATGACCTCGGCCCGTGCGGCCAACGTGGACACGGTGATCTGGTTCACGTTTCATGACCTACCGGACTGGAGTATCTATCACGGTTTGGTCACGCACGAAGTTCCGCCCCAATTGAAGCCTTCCTATTTTGCATTTCGCACGCTCGCAGGTTTCCTGGAAACGGCCGACTATGTTCGGACTTGGACGCCGGAGCGTGATGGTGGGGCGTCTTATGTGGCGTATGAATTTGACGATGCCACCCAAGATCGACGCCTGCTCGTCGCATGGACATTCCGGGACATCACGCCGGAAGTTCGTACAGAGCTTGCAATACCGGCAAGTCAGGCATCGCGGTTTGATGTCTACGGTACAGAAACTATGCTCACTGACGACAGCGATGGCCAGGTCGATGGCCGAATCAAGATCGCAGTTGGCAGCGAGCCGGTAATCGTAACCTGGCCCCGATAACGCTCTGTACTCCCAATCCCCCTCTAGCTGATTGCCATGCGGTGGCACATCGTCACCCAAAAATATCGCTTGTGAGATCTATTTCATGACGACAACTACGATTGAGCCGCAACGACCGCAAGCGCCTGTCGAAGCGCGCCAGCGTCGTCTCAATCATGCGTCGCGGGCGCGCAGCGCTGTACGCATCTTTGCCGCTGCACGTGCTCTCACCGTGACAGGTCTTGTTATCTACTGCTTGATGGCTATGATCGGCGTCGCAGTCGCGATTGACCCGAGCGATGCCTTCGTCCGTTTTGGCCAGTTGATGGGTGGCTTACTCGTTGCCGGCGCCATTGTCTGGTTCGATGACTCCACTACGGAGTCGAGTGTGGCGGCCGTTGTCGCAATCGCAGCCGTCTGGTTTGCGGCAGTGCTGGGCGGCTATGCCTTGCTCACAAACGAAGGGTTGGTCGCGGCGCAGATAAATGGCGACTTGTTTTCCCGGATAGGGCCATTCGTTCAGCAGTATCGGTCTGATTTTCGCGTTTCTGAGCCAGTTCACGCGAATGTGCTGGGCGGAATCCTTGCCGTATTGCTCACCTTGGGCAGTGGCGGCCTGCATTGGATCTGGCTGCGTCGATGGTACGCCGGGTATCTCACAATGCTTCCGTTTGTAGTCGGCATCGTCCTTCTGCTTCTGACGACTTCGCGCGGCGCGTGGCTCGGCACGGTTAGCGGGCTCCTGGTCGGATGGTACTTGTGGTGGCGTACCAAAGCGGGGCGACAGAGCCCAGTTCGGTGGGCTACTGATGTGCTGGTGATCTTGATTCTGACGTCGCTGGCGCTTGGCCTTATGACTGCACTCTTCGTTCCATCGTTTGCTGGAGTACTTGGACGACTCAGCATAGGGGATACGATGTTAAGCCGGTCTGCAGTCTGGCGAGACACGCTACCCCTTGTCCGCGACTACCGTTTCACTGGCAGTGGGTTGACAGGGACAGCCGAACTTTATTCCGCTTACGTCTATCTGCTACACGTTGATTTGTTGACCCATGCGCACAATCTCTACCTGCAAATCGCATTAGAACAGGGACTGATGGGCTTGATCGGTTTTCTCGCCATGTGGCTTGGCACTGTTGTCGGTATGATCGGCGTGCTGCGCTTTGGTGATCGCTATCGTCGCGCGCTTGCCGCCGGCGTGCTCGCGTCATTGGTCACGCTTGGCGTGCATGGTTTGGTCGACGCGGGCTCCTATGTAAGCAAGGCCGCTCCAGTTCTCTTTATACCTTTCGGCATAGGCTGGGCTGTGATTGCCGCCACCCGTCGTCAGGTAAGGGGATACGTAACGTACGATGCACGCCATGCGTCTGATCCGGCGTGGCTACTGGGGCCCGCTGCATTGATCTTTGCGATTATCGTTGTGTTTGCCTGGCCAGGTTCTCGGGCTGCCATGCTTGCCAATCTGGGTGCTGTCAGCCAAAGCAGTACCGAACTCAGCGTTTACTCGTGGCCGAAATGGCCGCTACAGGACGATCTGAGACGGCGCAAGGCAGTCGATCTCACGCGCGCGGTGCGTTTCTATAGCCGGACATTGTTCCATGATCCGGCCAACCGAACCGCGAACTTCCGCGTGGGTCAAATCGCCCTCTCACTGGGTGATCTGACGGCCGCGGAAAAGCATCTATCGCTGGCTCACACAGCGATTCCCCAGGAACGCGCAGCCACACAACTGCTTGGCGAAGTGTATGCCTTAACTGACCGGCCGGAGCAAGCCGTCGAACTCTGGCGCACGCTCAATTTGGAGGCAGGCCAACTCGATGTGCGTCATTGGTGGTGGAACCATGTCGGAACACAAGCTCAGGTGCAGTCCTTCGACGAAGCAGTGGAGTTGCTGGCGGTGAAGAGGCAAGAGTAGGTTCCACGCATTGCAGGTAATCCGACAGGTTTCAAAGCGCGATACCGTTCCAGCGTAACCAAATCTTTATTGATATCGCTGGCTTGTTTCCCATTTCTTTGGGTAAGCCAGTGCTTTTTGCGTAGTGGATTGACGCTTTCGTTGTTGTTCCAATCATCGTCGCTTCTAGAGCCTGAGAGGCGCTGAATGCACATTCTTTTTCTTACCCAAGTGCTTCCCTATCCACTGGATGCTGGTCCCAAGACGCGGGCATATTTTGTCCTGCGTCACCTGGCCGGAACTGGCCACCGGGTGACGCTGCTCTCGTTCATCCGTACGTCTGATTCGGCCGAGGCCGT
Organism: uncultured Chloroflexia bacterium; assembly: GCA_963749845.1. GTDB lineage: Bacteria > Chloroflexota > Anaerolineae > Caldilineales > Caldilineaceae > JAGRCP01. Next base: position 2,712,715 of record CAVVOJ010000001.1, read on the forward strand.
CGACCATCTGGCCACGATTTGCCCGGCACTGCATACCGTAGAGATGACGCGCAGTCGATGGCGCGATACGTGGCACTTGAGCCAGAGCCTGCCAAGCGCAACGCCCTTCTTGATTGCACGCGATTGGTCGCCGGCCATGGCGAACGCCGTCGATGACCTCTGCCGTCAGACTCATTTCGACGCGGTCCATGCCGATCAGCTGTGGATGGCGCCCTACGCCTTGCGTGCAGTCCGGGCATTGCGTCAGAAGTCTGCAAAAGGTGGCAGATTGACTGGCGTGCTATCCCCTCCCCGGGCGGTGCTTGACCAGCACAATGCGGTCTTTCAGATTCCCGGCCGTATGGCCGAACAGACGGGCAACGTGGGCGCGCAGGCATTGTTGGCGCTGGAGGCTCGCAAGCTCCTACGCTACGAAGCCAAGATCTGCGCAAGCTTCGATCATGTCGTGTGGGTTACGGCCGACGACCTGGCCGCATTGCGGCAGCAAGCGGTCTACCACTCGCCTCCGGCGCACGATCAGGTCATTCCCATCTGCGTAGACCCGGAACGCCAACGGCCGATCCTGTCGGCACACACTCCCTTTCGCGTTACGTTCCTGGGCGGGCTGCATTGGCCCCCGAATGCGGCCGGCGTTCAATGGTTTCTTGACAAGATCTGGCCGCAAGTGCTTGAAGCCTATCCATCCGCGCGTCTGACCATCATTGGCAAGAGCCCCCCGGCAGCGATGTGCGAACAGGCGTCACGCTGTTCGCACATCGAACTTACGGGCTATGTGGACGATCCGACGCGACTGCTCGCCGAGACCGCGGTCTTTATCGTGCCTCTTCTGGCGGGCGGCGGTATGCGGGTCAAGATTCTTGACGCCTGGCAATGGGGACTGCCCATCGTCAGCACAACGATCGGTGCTGAAGGCGTGGCGGCCATGCCCGGCATCAATCTGCTGCTGGCCGATGAGCCCGCTGCATTTGCTGCAGCGGTCGTGCGAATCTTGATGGAACCGGCCCTCGCCGGCCGCTTACGCACAGCGGGTCGTGACACGGCGGAGACACTCTATGATTGGCGGACGCGCTACCGTCAGTGGGATGAAATCTATGGCGGACCTGCGGACGCTTCACAGCAACACGGTGACTATGGTGTGCAGGTTCAGCAGGAAATCAAAATCGGTGGAGGAAATCGAGCATGAAGATTTTGGTAACGGGTGGCGCCGGCTACATCGGCAGCATCGTCGTTGAGCAACTCGTGGCGGCAGGTGAAGAGGTGGTCGTTTTTGATAATCTCTACCAGGGGCACGCGGCGGCGGTGCACCCTGATGCACACTTTATCGCCGGCGATCTGGCAGATCGAAGCCTCGTCGATTCCGTCATGGAGAGGGAGCGCCCGGACGCCATTATGCACTTTGCGTCGCACACGCTTGTGGGCGAATCGTGGGAAGATCCCTGGCGCTACCTGGGCGAGAACGTGGTCAATGGCATCAACTTGCTGCAGAGCGCGACCAAGTATGGGGTGTCGAGATTTATTCTCTCATCAACGGCCAATCTCTTCGATGATCCGGAACGCATGCCGATCGATGAAAGCGAGCGCATCGTTCCCGGCAGCCCCTATGGCGAGTCGAAAAACATGCTGGAGCGGCTCCTATTCTGGCTGGATCAGACAAGTGGGCTACGCTACGCAGCGCTGCGCTACTTCAACGCGGCTGGCGCTTCTGAGACGCGCGGAGAGGACCATACGCCCGAATACCATCTCATCCCCATTGTTTTGCAGGTTGCCCTCGGCCAGCGTGACAAGGTTTACATTTTTGGCGATGACTACCCAACGCGCGACGGTACGTGCGTACGTGATTATGTGCATGTGCTTGACCTGGCCCAGGCGCACATCTTGGCCCTCTACGCGCTGGAAGATGGCAGCCGTACCTACAATCTTGGCACGGGGCACGGATTCTCGGTTCAGGAGGTCATCGATATGGCGCGTGAGATTACGGGCCACCCCATTCCCGCTGAAATTGCGCCCCGCCGCCCCGGCGATCCCGCGACCCTCATTGCCAGCAGCGACAAGATCCGCTGCGAGTTGGGCTGGACCCCCCGCCATGCCGCGCTGCGCGACATGATCGAGAGCGCCTGGTATTGGCATCAGAGCCACCCCAATGGGTATGCGTAGCAGCGGACGCTCAGTCTCTCGCATGTGTTCAGCGAAGTCTAACTACCTGACAGAGGTGTGAGATCGTCATGCGTGTCCTCTTTTTGGTTCCCTATGTACCGAACCCCATCCGTGTACGCCCCTATAACCTGGTGCGTGCGCTACGATCTGGCGGGCACGCTGTGACCGTTGCCACGCTTTGGGAAACACCCGAGGAACGAGCGCAACTTGAAACCTTGCGCGATTGGGGTGCACACATCATCACAGCTCCACTCACCCGCAAGCAGAAGGTTCGTAATCTGGCTCGGACCCTGCCTACGACTGTTCCACTTCAAGCGCGTTATTGTTGGCAACCGGAGCTCGCCAATGCGCTCATCCGTGAAACCTCGGTCAGCGAATATGACGTGATCCATGTCGAGCATTTACGTGGGGCTGCGTACGGATCGTTGCTTGCGGGCAATGCGACGCAAGCTCTGGCCCCGGACGAATACCCTCCTAAGAGACGCAGCTCATGCCCCGTGGATATGCCGATTGTCTGGGATAGCGTTGACTGCATTTCCCACCTGTTCGCCCAGGCTGCAACCAAGAGCCGGAGCCGCAAGGGACGCCTCATCACCCGCTTTGAACTACGACGGACTCGCCCCTATGAAGCTCGCCTGGTGCACCGATTCGATCACACAACCGTGACGAGCGAGGGAGATCGGCAGGCGTTGCTGGCGTTGGCGAAAAGCGAAAGTAGAGGCCAGCGTCAGGACTGGCCCGCTGTGTCGGTTCTTCCCAATGGCGTGGATACCGACTACTTTGCGCAAGGCGACAATCGTACGGCGCGACCCACGGTGGTCGTGAGCGGCAAGATGAGCTACCACGCCAATATTTCAATGGTCCTGGATTTGGTGGAGCGGGTAATGCCCCTGGTTTGGGCCAAACAAGGGGATGTTCAGTTGTGGATTGTTGGGAAGGATCCGCCTGCAGCGCTAACGCAACTCGACCCAAGCTGGATTGCCACTCGTCAACCGCCGGCAATGGGCGTGAGCACTGAACGGATTGTGGTGACGGGCTTCGTCCCCGATCTTCGTCCTTATCTACAACTGGCATGGGTTGCCGCAGCGCCGCTTGGCTACGGGGCCGGTATACAGAACAAAGTATTGGAGGCGATGGCCTGTGCAACGCCGGTCGTTGCTTCGCCAACGGCGATCGCTGCCCTGAACGTTGTCGATGGCAGGGATCTATTGGTCGGCAGTGAGGCGACGGGAACAGCGCAATTGATCTTGAAACTCATTGCGGATAGCGACTTGGCACTTACGATTGGCCAGAACGGAGCAGGTTATGTGCGCAAGCACCATAGTTGGCAGAGTGCTGCGTCGCGACTGATCGAAATCTATGAACAAACCATCGCGCTAAAGAAGCAAGCGATTGCCGCCCGCACTCCCCTAGCGATCGCTGAAAATCGGAGGGCAGCGTATGAAAGCGCTTATTCTGGCCGCCGGTAAGGGCACGCGCTTGCGCGACCTCACCCGCGATCGTCCCAAACCAATGATTGAGATCGGATCCGGTCCGCTTCTGGCCTATCTCGTCACTTGGCTGCGATCCCACGGCATTCGGGAGATCGCCATCAACTTGCACCACTGCCCTGAGGCGATCACCAGCTATTTTGGCGATGGCGCGCGCTTTGGCGTAGAGATTGTCTATTCCTACGAATCGCAACTCCTGGGCACGGCCGGTGCAGCCAAGCGCCTGCAGGACTTTCTGAACGATCAGTTTGTGGTCGCGTACGGCGATGTGTATACCAATCTGGATGTGGGCCGGCTAATGGCCTGTCATGCTGACCGCCACCGGGCTCTGCTCCCAGACCGATCTGCAGTGACGCTTTCACTTTACCATGTTGCCAATCCAAGCGAATGCGGGATCGTGGCCCTAAACGACAGGGGAGAAATCACACGCTTTGTCGAAAAGCCTCCGCGCGAAGCGGTGTTTACCGACTTGGCAAACGCCGGAATCTGCGTCGTTGACCCGGCCGTACTTGACTATGTGCCGAGCGAGACGCCCTATGATTTTGGACGTCACCTGTTGCCGAAATTGCTCCAAATCGGCGTGCCGGTGTTCGGCCATGAAATACTGGAGAATGAATTTCTCATCGATATCGGCACCCCGTCCGGCCTGCAGCGAGCGCAGGTCACGGCCGCATCGACCCGCCGCGCGGCGGCTACGATAGCGGAATGCGCAGCCACAGAGACCCGGTCGCAATTTGCTGGTGAAGTAGCTGAACGAACGGGATAACACGCCATGAGGCCCAACAGCAGGGATCTGAGCTTTCCTGACGCCATCTTCCTCGACCGGGATGGCGTCCTCAACCGGGAGCGGAAGGACTACGTCAAATGCGTGGCCGAACTCGAACTTCTGCCCGGCGCGTTGATAGCTCTTCGCCGGCTGGCTGCGCTTGACGTACCGATCTATCTGATTACGAATCAGTCCGCGATTGGGCGTAGAATCGTAAGCCGTCAAGAGGTTGACGCCATCCACCAGAGTTTGATGCGACAGGTTGAGGCTGCGGGCGGCAAGATCAGTCAGGTCTATCTCTGTCCCCACCATCCGAAGGAAGGGTGCAGATGCCGAAAACCTGCCCCCGGTCTGCTTCATGCTGCTGCTGCCGAAAACGACCTCAATCTGCGCAGGTGTGTTTTGATCGGAGACGCGTTGACCGATGCGCTCGCCGCCGATGCAGCAGGCTGCCGCTCCATACTCGTACGTAGCGGATGTACGGGGAGAGAACTTCCCGGGTTGGTGGATGCAGCGTCCGAACAGGGGGCGTTGCGCATCGAATCGGTTATTTCAATTGTAGCCGATATTGTGGAAGCGACGGAGCTATTGACCCTGGTTTGCCATAAAGAGTACCGCGTATCGACTGGATACGGTGCCTCGATCAGATCATCGCTACACGGCCACAAGGATCCTCTACTTGAAAAATAGTTCTGTTTCAGCTATGATTGTACTTGGAGTTGCTGACTATGCGCCAGTCTAGTTCCGTCAGCATCATGTGAAACCCTGTACTGCTCCAGCCTCATCTCACCCCGATAACCAATGATGAATACGTAGTGAAGAGCTGTTGCGTACCGCGCGTGTGACAAGTCGCGTCCTTGTAAGCAATAAAGGCGTTTCGGCATGTCACCTAGGCACTCACCTTTGACTGGGTTTTTCCCTCTCCCCCTCCTAGAGCGGGTGGTGCATGCAAGGAGGAGATTGATGGTGCTTACGAATCCGACCCCACAGACGATGTCCAAAGGCCCTGTTTGGAGCGATGATAGGCCATAACATGTTCGAAGTCGAAACAGCGTGGGGGAAGGCAGCAACATGCCTTCCCCCACGCTGTTCCTTGGAGTGCCACCCCGTTAGAATCGCCCGCATCTCGTTCGATCCCTGTACTGCTCGCTTATGCCCCTAAGTAGACTCATTCCCAAGTGATTGAATCCAGGAAATGACGTCGGTCAAATCGGCGCGCTTGCCACGTCTGGTGGTTGCAGCATAGTCAGCCACCGCAACGACGCTCTTCGAGCACGGCCAATCTGTCCAGCGCGCTACCATGAAGGTGATGATTGTCGTCCGTTTGTTGCACGATGAAGGCATACAGTTCACAGGCTAGACCTACCTTTTGGGCGCCATGTTGCTCATCTTCGAGGATGCTAGCTATTCCAGCTACGACTTCGAGCGTCAGCGCAAGGTTATCTGCCTCGCTCGCGATTTGAAGCGCTTGCTGATAGTAGCGGCTGGCTTCGTCGTACGCTCCTAATGCAACCATCGTTGCACCCAGATTGCTCAAGCAGTTGACCAATAGATCGCGTTCGCCAAACTCCTGTTGAAGTTTCAGGCATTCCAATAGATGCTGCTTGGCCTCGCCATACTCTCCCAGTTTGTACTCTACATAACCGAGATTGTTGAGCGACGTGGCGATGCCGCGGCGGTCGTTGAGCCGGCGTCGCGTTGCCAGGCACTCACGGTGGCGCTGGCGCGCCATGCTGGTTTCGCCTAGCTGTTCTGCGACATTGCCTAAATTGTTGAGCACGTCAGCAAGGCCGTAAGGATCGTTCAACTGGCGGTATGCCTTCCGCGCCGCCCGGAAAAGATCCCGCGCCTCCTTCAATTTCGATTGTTCTGCGGCAATAATTGCCAGGTGCTGTAGCGTCCAGGCGATACCGTCAAGACTGTGCGCGGCTTCGAAAATCTCTAGACTTGCGCGACAGTGTTTTTCAGCCAGCTGATAATCGCTGGATTTACGGGCTATGGCGCCAAGATAGCGCAGCCCCAAGGCAACATCAAGTGCCTGACGGGATGGATCCACTTCACGATTGCGATCAAGCAACTCTATCCCCTCTGTCAACAGTTGCTTGGCTTGCTCATACTGACCCAGACGGTACGCGAAATAGCCTTGTCGGATCAAGAGCTGGCCGCGCAAGAATCTGAGCTTAATCGGGTCGGCAGGAGACTGAACTGCTGAGAGGGCTTCTGCGGCGATGCGCAACATATACTCCGCCTCGAAGACCCATCCCTGCACGCTATAGAGGCGACTGAGCGGCAAAATGCTTTGGTCAATCTCTGCAAGCTTGACATGTTCTACCGCCCAATGCCAGGCTGCGCGCACGTTGTCGATTTCGAGTAGAATCGTATTCGCCGCACTTCGTCGCGTAGTCTCCTTTAACTGGTCGCTGTAGCTTCGCAAGAACGCGGCATAGTAGCTGCAGTGGCGTGCCAGAACGGCTCGCTCGTTGTTCCGGCGATCGACCCATACGTTCGATTGCACATTGGCGGAGGATTTCATGGATATGGTACCGACCGGCCCGATCACTATGTACCATGGACTTATCGATCAAGGATGCAAGTGTGCCCAGATTCACTTCTGCAACCTGTGCCGCCGCCGCCCATGAGAATCCGCCTCTGAAGTAGGCGAGTTTGCCTACAGCATTGCGTTCATCTTCGGAAAGCAACTGCCAACCGTTTTCAAAGAGTGCGGCGATGCTTTGATGACGCTCTGGAATATCGCGGGCTTTCACCGGGAGGAACATGAGGTCATGGAAAATTTCAGCGGCAATATCAGCCAGCGACATGACGCGCGTCCATGCCGCTGCAAGTTCGAGTGCCAAAGGCGATCCCTCGACCAATTGGCAGATTTTGATAATGGCTGCTTGGTCTCTGTGACTGATCTTGCTTTCTGGATGTATGCGTTCCAGATGCATCAAGAAGAGATGAACAGCGCCATCATCTTGCCATGTCTCCGGGAAATCTGCCTCAACATCCACGTGGGGTCGCTCAGCAGCCCCAGCGATCATCGGATATGCCAGCCCTTCAACGGGCAGCACCCACTCTGTCTGAATGTTTAGCCGTTCGAGCGTCGTAGCCAGAACTTTGACGCCTGGCGCCTGTTCAATCAATTCAGTAAGAAAAGCGTCTCCGCTTGGTTGTACTCCTTCTACAGGCGTCTCCCCGTGCGTCAGCACGCTTTCGAAATTATCCAGCATCAACAGCATGGATTTTTCGCGTAGGTAATCGAATAGCTGGATTTTTAGATCTTTCGTGTGCTGAGGTTCTAGCCCGACGGCACTGGCAATTGCCTGAATGAGCATGGAGACCGATGACGACTCCTTTAGAGCAGCAACGTAAACCCCGTCTGCAAAGGCGTCAACCGCTCTGGACGCAGCTTCCACTGCAAGCCGGGTCTTGCCGATACCGCCGGGGCCGACCAGCGTCAAGAGACGGCAAGTTGCTTCTGTTCTTAAGAGGCGATCAATCGTCGTCAGCTCGTGGTCCCGACCGACAATGGGAGTAGCATAAGTTGGCAGGTTGTGACGCGGCTTCACTTTGGCTACGTGAGTTGGGGCTTCTTCTATGGTCACCTGGGAAGGGGGGGTGGGATCGTCATGCTGACTACCTGCTGCCAATCCTTGGATGTCCACGGTATCAGTCGCAGTGAGCGCTTCTTCGAAAAGCCCTGGGATGGGGGGCTGCAGCGTATTTGATCGGATCGCCTCATACACTGCGATCGTGCTGGCGTCTGGTGTCTGATTCAGTTCGGATTCCAGCACGGTGATACAAGTATCGAATTGGCGCAAGGCAGCTGTCTCGTTCCTACTCCAGGCATAAAGGCGCATCAATTCCTGATGAACCGGTTCGTGCCATGGAGTAAGCTCAAGCCAGAAGCGGGCAACCTGAAGCGCAGCCTGGAAATTCTGTTGTGCGCTATATCCTTCTACGAGCCTGCTCAAGGCGCCTACCAAGTCGTTGCGAATCTGCTCGGATTCGAAAAAACGCCAGTCATCGAAATTCGGGCTGTCCTTGAAGCTGAATCCGCTCATGAAGTCGCCCTTGTACAGCTCGACCACACGGGTCAATGGCGTCATGCAGCGAGGGCAAACGCTGGTAATGGGATGACCATGGTGCGCACACGAATTCAGGTTTTCGCGGAACTGATGTACGTCAAGCCAGAGCTTCTCCTGCTCGTGCAGGCCCACAACTTCCCGATCGATCAGAAGCCATTCGTCGCCAAGCGCGCGACGCAGCACGGCTATTTCACGACGCAGATAAGAATACGCCAGCGCCGGTTCCGTGTCCGGCCAGAGCAACGTCATGAGCGCTTGTCGCTGGCTTACTCGGCGGCTTGTCGCGAGATAGGCCAGCAGCGCAAATGATTTGCGTCGGCTAATCTTGATGGGGTAGTACTGTGGGGATTTGCTATCTATTTGCGCAAGTGCGTCATCCGTAAGCGCTAAATCGTCGTGCCATGATGCTTCCCCCAACTGTGGCGTGCCGAGCAGCGCCAGTCTGAGTCTACGCGGTTGCGTGTCCTGGTCCATTATTCCTACTCCGGGTTACACAGCCGAAGGGGCAACGCGAGGGGAGGCGATGCGGTACGGCGATTTACAGGACTGTTTCTATACTCATTTTATACGGAAAGGCTGCATTTAGCCAGCAATTCTCGTGCGATTTTGCATACCGCGCATTGCTGCATATCGCGAATGCACTATTGATTGGCATGATTTGCGGTTTCAGCAATGCGTCGCGCCATCCACCTCGCACAAAACGCCGCCCATCACTTGCCGCCATTTGAGGGGATTTTACCGCGAAATTCCCCAATTGATTGGGGCGTAACGATGAGAATTTGGGCGCTTTTTGTGGACAAACTGTGCTATAATGAAAACAGTGAACAAGTCGGTTGTGCTCGCGCGCGACAGGCAAGGTCCTGCCGCTGGTTCCGTCCAGCATGGGGCTTTCATAACCTCATACCGTGGATCTGGAACCCTGGCGGCTTTGGCTTGTCGGGGTTTTGTCGTTTTGGGAAAGGAAGCGCTTATCGAATGATCCTATGAACGGAATCCGGCCACTTTTTGGTCAATTGATCGCATAATGCAGGCCAGATTCGTCTGCCGCAACAGATCGTATTCGCGTTGGCGACGTGCCGGAACAAATCGACCAATGTGTATCAAAGCCGCATTGCTCATCGGATTGTACGTGATCAGTGATTGATTCAGCATCCTACAAGGAGGTAGACGATGCAGTGGATTCGGTGGTTTAGCGAGTTGACGATTGCGGACGTCTCCAAGGTCGGCGGCAAGAACGCCAGCCTAGGCGAAATGATCCGAGAATTGACCCCCAAGGGGGTCGCCATCCCCAACGGGTTTGCCGTCACGGCAGACGCGTACCACGCGTTCATTCACTACAACGAGTTGGAAGATAGCATCTACGAGATCCTGAAAGGACTCGATACGCAGGATGTCCACGACCTGTTGACGCGGACCGGTCAAGTGCGCCGGCTGATTCTGAGCGGCGACTTCCCCGATGAAATGAGCGAAGAGATCGTCGAGAACTACTGGCGGCTCAGTGAGGAGTATGGTATGCGCTCGGCCGATGTCGCGGTCCGCTCCTCGGCTACGGCTGAAGACTTACCAAACGCCAGCTTTGCCGGTCAGCAGGAGACCTATCTCAACGTCCACGGCGAGGCAATGTTACTGGAGTCCGTCAAAAAGTGCTTCGCCAGCCTCTTCACGCCGCGCGCGACTAGCTATCGCGAAGACATGGGCTTCAATCACTTCGATGTCGGTCTCTCGGTCGGCGTCCAGAAGATGATTCGCGCGGACTTGGCCTCGAGCGGCGTCATCTTCACGCTGGATACCGAGTCAGGTTTCCGCGATGTGGTCTTCGTGACGTCGATCTACGGTTTGGGCGAGAACATCGTCCAGGGCCGGGTGGCGCCGGACGAATTCTACGTCTTCAAGCCAACGCTGGCGCAGGGCTATCGCCCCCTCATCTGGAAGCGACTGGGCACCAAGGAGCAGCGCATGGTCTATGATGAGTCGGGCAACAAGCTGGTCAAGAATATCCACGTCTCGACTGAAGACCGTGTGCGCTTCTCCGTCAGCGATGACGATGTGCTCAAGCTGGCGGAGTGGGCCGTAATCATCGAAGATCACTACACCGCGAAGCGAGGTGTGGATACGCCCATGGACATCGAATGGGCCAAGGATGGCAAGACGGGCGACCTCTTCATCGTCCAGGCCCGTCCGGAGACGGTCCACAGCCAGCGTGTAGTGACCGAAATCAACAGCTACGTGCTCAACGAAACGGGCGAGACGCTGGTGACCGGTCTGGCCGTAGGCGACAAAATCGCGACCGGCACGGTACGCGTCATCCCCAATGTGAGCCACATCCGTGACTTCCGGGCTGGTGAGATCCTGGTGACCGACATCACCGATCCAGACTGGGAGCCGATCATGAAGAAGGCTGCTGCCATCGTCACCAACCGGGGCGGACGCACCAGCCATGCCGCAATTGTTTCCCGCGAGTTGGGCATTCCCGCCATTGTGGGCTGCGTTGACGCGACGAAACTGCTCGAGACCGGCCAACTGGCTACTGTGAGCTGTGCCGAAGGTGAATCCGGCCGCGTCTACGCCGGTGTGCTGGACTTCGAGGTGCGCTCGATCGATGTTAGCGAGATGGCCCGGCCGCATACGGCGGTCATGATGAACGTGGGTAGTCCCGAGATTGCCTTCAAGGAATCGGCGATTCCCAACGACGGCGTCGGACTGGCCCGCATGGAGTTTATCTTCGCCAACTGGGTCCAGGTCCATCCCCTGGCGCTGACCCGTTACCCGACCCTGCCGGCTGACGTGAAGGCCCAGGTCGACGAAGTGACGCCGGGCTACGGCGACAAAGTAGAGTTCTTTGTGGACAAGCTGGCCCAGGGCATCGGCACCATTGCTGCGGCCTTCTATCCCAAGGACGTCATCCTGCGCTTGTCAGACTTCAAGACCAACGAATACGCACATCTGATTGGCGGTTATCTCTTCGAACCTGAAGAGGCTAACCCAATGATCGGTTGGCGCGGAGCCAGCCGCTACTACCATCCTGACTATAGGGAAGGCTTCGTCCTTGAGGTCCAGGCGATCAAGCGGGTGCGCGAGCTGTTCGGGCTGACCAATCTCAAGGTCATGGTCCCCTTCTGCCGTACGCCTGATGAGGGCAGGTTGGTGCTCGACGTCATGGCTGAGGAAGGACTGCGTCAGGGCGAAGGAGGGCTCGAGGTCTACGTCATGGCCGAGATTCCATCCAACATCCTGATGGCGGACGAGTTTGCCGAGCTCTTCGACGGCTTCTCCATCGGCTCCAACGATCTGACGCAGCTTACTTTGGGCGTGGATCGCGATTCGGTCCAGGTCGCCCCGCTCTTCAATGAGCGGATCGACGCGGTCAAGCGCTCGTGCAGCATGCTCATCGAGACGGCGCACAAACATGGCCGCAAGGTGGGCATCTGCGGACAGGCGCCGTCAGACTATCCCGAGTTTGCCGCCTTCCTGGTCGAAGAGGGCATCGACTCCATCAGCCTGATTCCGGATGCGGTGCTACGCACGACGGCTACGATTCTGGAGATCGAGCAGCAGCAGGCGCTGGCGACGGCTTGATGGCGGCCGACAATTGATCTGCGGGCCGGGCGCTCGAGAAGACGCTCATCTTGGGCGTCCGGTCTTCCGCAAGGAGGCACCAATGAAAGTGGAAGAAAATGTCAAAGGGCCGCCGATCTTCATTGTCTCCGGCGGGACGGGCGCAGCTGGCGAGTTGCTAACGCGTACGGTGCTGGCCCAGTTTCCGGGCGTCAAGACAACGCTGACGATCGAGCCGCACGTCTACACGGATGAGCAGCTGGATGCCCTTGTCGCCAACGCAAAGACAGCGGGCGGCATCATCGTGCACACGCTGGTCGATCACGGCTGCCGCCAGAAGCTGCTCGAGGCGACCACCCGTGCCGGCGTCTGGCAGTTTGACCTGGCCGGGCCGCTACTCAACTATCTGGCCGGCGTGCTCCAGCAGGAACCGGTCGGACAGCCCGGTCTCTATCGCCGCTTGCATCAGTCGTACTTCAATCGCATCGAGGCCATTGAATTTGCCGTGGCCCACGACGACGGCAAGCGCATCGATGAGATCAAGGATGCGGAGATCGTGCTGGTTGGCGTTTCGCGGGTGGGGAAGACGCCCCTCAGCATGTATCTTTCGTTTCAGGGCTGGAAGGTGGCCAACGTGCCCTTTGTGCCCGGCGTGCCGCTGCCGGATGAGCTGCGGGACGTTCATCCGGGCCGTCTCGTCGGCATAGTGGTAGATCCTAGCCAACTGATTCAACATCGGCAGACGAGGCTTCTTCACGTTGGCGGCCCCAACGGCTCCTATGTCGACCGTACGGCGGTGGTAGAAGAATTACGCGCGGTGAAGCACTACTTCGCCAGCAACAAGATTCCCATTGTCGACGCATCGGAGAAACCGATCGAAAGCAGCGCCGATGAGGTCATCAAACTGGTCACGCGGCGAGTACAGCAGGTGAAGTGAAGCGTGCGAGCCTGATCTTTGGGGATAGACTGGCCGGGGGTGTGTGATGGTCAGACCCTACGCATCGAACACAGCCAACAAATCGAAACCCCGGCAGCCCGTCGCCTCAACGCTCCCGTCTCACGCCTTTCGCTTCGTGCCGCCACTCGGTGCGTTTGGGAAGATTTTGCTCTTCCTTCTCAGCCTCATTCTTTTCATCTTTGCCATCTCTCTGATGAAGGCGGGCGCTGAAAGCCTGACGCCGCTGGTCCGTGATACGTTGCAAATTCAAACGCCGCTGCGCAGCCTGGGCTTTGGCTGGCTCTTCGCCTATCTGATCATGAGCGGTTCCCCGGTTGCTGCCATTGCGCTGACGCTCTTCGACGCCGGCGCGCTGGATGCTGCGTCCGCCTTCGCCATGATCACCGGCAGCCGTCTGGGGGCCAGCTTCATTGTATTTGCCATCGGTTTCCTCTACGTGCTGCGCGGCCGCAGCCGCGCCGCCAGCATGTCCATGGGCCTCCTCTGCCTGACCGTGACGGGCACGACTTTTTCTTTGGCATTTCTGGTTGGGCTTTTCATGCTCCAACAGGGGTGGCTGGCAGGCCTCTACGTTTCGTCGGGACCACTTCTCTCCTCATTATTCGACCGCATCTTTGCACCGCTCGTGACACACTGTGCGGCTTTTCTGCCGCCGTGGGGACTCTTTATATTTGGGCTGGGCGTCATCATGTTGAGCTTCTCACTCTTCGACCGCTGCCTGCCGACGATGGCAATCAAGGAGAGCCAACTTGGTCGGACTGCACAGCTGGTCTATCGGCCGTGGGTCATGTTTGTGTTGGGTTCCTTTGTTACCTTGATCTCGATGTCGGTCAGCATTTCGTTGGGGATTCTGGTGCCCCTGAGCGAGCGGGGCTTCATCCGGCGTGAAAATGTTATTCCCTATATCATGGGTGCAAACGTGACGACCTTCATAGATACGCTGATTGCCGCGCTGCTGCTCGACAACTCTGCGGCCTTCAATCTAATCGTGGTCCAGATGGTGAGCATCGCATTCATCTCGGCACTGATCCTGCTGCTGATCTTTGAGCCCTACGAGCAGTCTGTTCTCCGCTTCGTGGCGTGGGGCGTTGGCTCCAATCGGCACTTGCTCCTTGTCATCATTGCGCTTTTTCTCATTCCACTTCTCCTGGTGCTGCGATGAAAAGACCAAACGAGTCATCTAACGTCTGTATTCTGATTGCAACGGGCGGCGCGCCCCATTCCAAGGTTGCGGCCGATAGCGCCTTGCTCCTGGCGCCGCCCGACGCCCGCCTGGTCGTAGTGAGCGTCGCGCCGGCACGCTCTGCGCGAGAGCGTGCTACAAAGATTGCGGCGGCCGCACGAAATCGGGCCATTGCCCGTGGCTTTTCAGCCGAAGCCGCCGTGCGCGTCGGCCGCGCCGGGCCGGAAATTGTGGCGGCCGCACACGAGGAGAGTGCGCATCTGGTCGTCGTTGGCGAGCGACCCCGGCATCGGTTGCGGACCCGGCTCATGGGCTCGGTGACGGCGTATGTAGCCGAGCATGCACCCTGTCCAGTCTTCATCGCCAAGGGTGTGCCGCGGCCACTCCAGCGCGTGTTGATCTGCGACAGCGGCGGCGGCGCACCGCCCTTGATTCAGCTTTTCGCTGAAGCGCGCTGGCTCCATCCGCTGATTCGCCCAGCACAGATTCGCGTGCTCCATGTCATGTCGCAGATGGTGGCAGCGCCCGGTGTGCCCGCGGCTCAGCTCACTGCGGATGCCAGTGAACTGATGGCGCGAGCAACGCTCGAGGGACGGCTGCTGGCCGAGGATGTGGCCAGTCTGCTCGCCGATGATTTCGCGGTCGAGGCCAAGGTCCGACACGGACTGGTGTTGGAAGAGATCGTCGAGGAAATGCGCGACGGCGACTATGATCTCATCGTTATCGGCGCACACCGCCGCCTGGGCTGGCAGAGCTACCTGCTCACCGACCTCGCCCAAGCCATCATCGCCCACGCCGACCGTTCCGTCCTGCTGCTACGCCGGGGCTAGTGTAGGTGCGGTCGCAACATAGCTGCTCAGACTGATCACGAAGTGGCTCCACTGGACCATTTCAATAGACATAAGCGAAAAATCCCGCGAAAATCTGCCCAATCCGCCCTATCCGTGTTCTATCTGTCTATTGCATCGCACGCTCGTTTAGCCCTGATCACCCGTCCGGCACCCGTCGGAAGAGTGTCGTGGCATTGTGGCCGCCGAAGCCGAAGGAGTTGTTCATTGCCACATCGATTTTTCGTGCCTGCTGGTGATTAGGGGTGAGGTTTGTGCCTGCTGGCACGTTGGGATCAATCGTTGTCAGGTTGGTCGTGGGCGGCACCACGCTGTCACGGATCGCCAGCACGCACACAATCGATTCAATCGCGCCGGCGGCGCCCAGCAGATGTCCCGTCATCGATTTTGTGCTGGAGATGTTGACCGCGGGCAGATGCTCGCCCAGGAGCCGTGCCAGGGCCAGCAGCTCGGAAATGTCGCCGGCGGCCGTGGCCGTGGCATGGGCGTTGACGTAGTCGATCTCATGTGCGGCTATGTCGGCGTCGCGCAGCGCAGCTTCCATACTCAGCAACGCGCCCAGGCCCTCGGGGTGGGTCGACGTGGCGTGGTAGGCGTCGGCCGACATGCCGCCGCCGGCTAGTTCTGCGTAAATCGGCGCACCGCGGCGGCGCGCATGCTCATATTCTTCGACAATCAGGGCCCCGGCACCCTCGCCGATCACGAAGCCATCCCGCGCGGCGTCGAAAGGACGCGACGCATGTTGGGGATCTTCATTGCGGGTCGAGAGGGCCTTAAGCGAGCTGAAGCCGCCCACGATGGACGGCGTGATGCTGGCTTCGGAACCGCCAACGATTACCAGATCTGCCTTGTCGAGCAAAATGGAATCACGTGCGCCGATCAGCGCAGCGTTTGCCGACGCGCAAGCGGACGTGGTGTTGAAATTGACCCCGTGGATGCCATAACGCATGGCAATCAGACCCGAACTGGAGTCGCCCAGCAGGCGGGGTATGTAGAAGGGACTAAAGCGCGGCACGCCGTCGCTGCTGAGGTAGTTCTCGATCTGATCTTCCAGCGTCTGAATCCCACCCAGTCCCGTCGCCCAAATGACGCCGATACGCGCCCTGTCGAGCGTGCTGTTAGCCGCCTCGAAGTCAATGCCGGCGTCGCACACCGCCTGATCTGCGACAACCAGGGCGTATTGGCAGAAGGGGTCAATGCGCCGCGCCTCGCGCCGGTCAATGAACTCGGCAACGTCGAAGTTCTTCAACTCGCAAGCAAACTGCGTTTTGAACTTGGCGGCATCAAAATGTGTGATGGGCCCTGCGCCTGATTTGCCAGCGCACAGATTGTCCCAAAAGCTTGGCACATCATTGCCGATTGGCGTCAGCGCGCCCAGGCCGGTGATGACAACACGTTTTTCGGTCATGCGTTCAAACCCCAGCTCCTCCTCAGGTACGGTTGCGTGGCCGATCGTCAAGCCGTAATGATAGCGGCATTCTCTCTTTGCGCCAATTGGCCGTTGTCGCCTTCTTGTTTCTGATACGTCGCCTGTTTGTCGCATACGTGTGGTCCTCACAGAGATATTTTGGACCGTAAGATAGATGCCGGCATCCTGGTCTGGCCTACGAATAGCAGCGCTCCTCTCCATCATCGCACACCCACACTGATTGGAGGATTGCTATGCAAACAAGACTAGCTGTGAGAGTTTGGCGACATCGGCGCATGATGGTGCGGCCTGCAGCGATTTTGCTCATACTGATGAGCCTAGTGCTGACGGCGAGCGCGTTCACGCTTGCCGCGCCTGCGGTCGTCCCCCCGGATCCTGACTCGCCCGACGAACCGGATTGTTCTACAACCCCAATCGTCAAGCCACCAGCGATCATTTGCCAGCAGGTCATGCTAAATGGCGTAGATACGTCAGATCCCCAGAACGCGCTTGAAGTGTTTCTGCAACAGGGCAACCTGCAATGGCAGATTCTGGTACGGAATCCGGAAGATACGACGCCGCTCAATAATGTGGAGGTGAAAGCCTATCACAATGGCGTGCATGACGAGAGCATAAGCATCACCTGCCGCGACAGGCGTCTGTCAGAAGGTGAATCTACAATCTGTGACGGCACCGGGCCGATCCAGCCCGTGGTTGATCTCTTCGACTATCAGTTCATCGCCAGCGGCGAGCCGGAGTATGATCGCGACAATCCGGTCACCCACAGGGCGGATGCCTGTCGAAGCCACTATCGTGTGTCCTCGTGTGAAGTCGCGATCGAGCAATATACAAATGGCGACGATGCCGACGAGCCCTGTGGCAAACCGCTTGAGATGGGCGAAGAGGTGACCTGGCGCTTTGTCATCTCGAACGTCGGTGAGGCTGATCTCTGGAACCTGCGTGTGACCGACAACAAGCTGGGCGCCATTTGCAGTGGCGCTTTCCTTGCTTCGGGTCGCTCCTTCGAATGCATCGCCAACGGACGCGCCGAAGCCGGTCAGTTTTCCAACTTGTCGAGAGTGGTGGCCAATTGTGGCGAAGATTCACCGCTGGAGGTTACTGCCACGGATCCATGTCACTACTTCACCTGCCCCTTTGATATCGAGAAAGGGACGAATGGTTTTGATGCTGACCTGCCTGCAGATGCTCCGACCATACCGGCGGGCGACATGGTGACCTGGTCTTATGCTGTGAACAACATCAGCGGCTTTACCCTGCGCGATGTGGTTGTTCGCGACGACGAAGAGGGTGAAATTTGTCGCTTTGCTTCCATGGGTCCCGGTGAGATGCAGGTTTGCACTGAGGACTCAGTTGCCCGAGAAGAGTACGCAGTTGGGCCGCCATATGACAATCTGGCAACCGTGACCGCCTACAATGATCGCTGCAATGTCATCTGTCGCGATGAAGATCCCAGCCACTATGCAAGCTCGCTGCCGGTGGAGGCCGAAATCGTCAAGAATGGGCTGCCGTGGCGGTACGTTGTGACCAACTCAGGTGATATGACGTTAACAAATGTGGAAATGGACCCATCGGATGGACTGACCGGCCCATTTTTCCCCTGTGACGACCTGACGGTTCGCGGACCGCTACTCGCTGTGGATGAGAGTTGGTGCTACCGTGCCGAGGCCGCGCCGACGCGGGCCGGCTATGGCCGTGAACAGCGCGCTTCCGCCGAAACCGTAGATGGCGCAATCCCCGTAAGTGATCGCTTGCCGCTGCTGCCCTACGACAACCTGACGCTCTCTGTCTTCGTTGATGGGGAACTCGTAACGCCCGGCGTGCCCGTAGATCCTGCCGGTGGCGGATCAACCACCTGGCGCTACGTCGCCTTGAATAACGGCACGGTTCCGTTGACCGATGTCGAATTCTATCACACCGCGATGAGCCGGGTTCCCAACTTTGCAGCTCGCTGCTCGTTTGCTGAGCTGCCTGCCGGCGCCACCAAGGAATGTACGATTAGCGAGGGGGTGACCGCAGAGTTATTCCCGACAGTCGGCTCCGTCCAGGCCTTTGGATTGGTTGATGGTGAGCAGGAGGCCTTTGCGCAAGATGTCGTCGTGGAATTCGCTCAGCCGGGTCGCATAGGTGGGCGCATCTTCCATGATTTGCGGCCAGCCAACAACGTGCGTGATCCGCTCGAAAGAGGCGTTGGCGACGTGCGAGTCGAGTTGCTGGACGCAGCAGGCGCTCCGGTGGATGAGGTCAGATCCGGACCCGATGGCGCCTACCTGCTGCAGGCTGCGCCCGGAACGTACTCGGTGCGCTTCACTGCGCCGGGCAGCGTCTGGTGCCTGAAGCACGCCCATGCGAATCACTGCATGGATAGCGATGTTAACGCCGCGGGCGAAACTGATCAGTTTGACCTGGCGCCTGGCGCGTCGGTCATGTGCTTGGACGCCGGACTGGGGACGCCCCAGTCTTATCTGCCGCTGGTCGAACGGTAAGTATCGCTCCACGAACAGTGCCCTTGGCGATGTAGCCGTTGAGGGCCGAGCAGGTGCGTGTGTTGGCCGCAATGCGGTCTCAGTAGCGCTCTCTGCACAGCGCACGAAGGAGATGATCATGCGATTTAGACGAACTGCAACCCGCCTTACGCTCTGCGTGGCGTTGTTGCTTTGCTCATTCCTCTTTGTCGGACAATCGGCTTATGCGGCGTCACTTCCGGGCAGTGAACCTGCTGTCGTACGGTTGGCGTCGCTGGCAGATCCTGTTGATCAGCCGCTGCAACCGATTGGGATTCCGTTGGTGGAAGGCAATGGCATTTCCGTGGCTGCGGCAAGTCCGGCCAATGTCGCCGGGTGTGCCTGCCCAATTGAAATGACCTTGACCCTGCCAGACGATGTGGAAGTGAAGCAGGTCCTGCTCTACTGGTACATGGCCACCAAGGGACAAGCCATCGTCGATGAATCGGTAAGCGTTACAGTTGGTGGGGCAAGCGCTGTCGACCTGCGTGGCACCAAGATCGGGGGCCCAACCGACTTCTTCTCAACGGACGGCCAATCGGTCTACTTCAATTCGTTCCGGGTCGATGCCACGGCCGAGGTTGCCTCGCTGTTGCGTGTTGGTGGAGAAACAGTGCTTGCGGTTGAATTGCCCCTCGCTTCCCAGCCAGACGTGGCAGTTGAATCCGGTACCGGGCTGTTGGTCATCACTGAAGACGGCGGACCTCGCCGTCACATTGACGTCCGTGAGGGGCAAGACCTGGCGTTCTTCCGCTTCGAGGACGAATTGCAGGTCACGGTCCCGCAGCGTTTCGTCTTTGATCCAGCTCCCTATGAACGCGAAGTAGCGGTTTTTCTGCTAATCGGTAGCGAGGGAACACCCCAAGAACCGCGCCCCAACGATATGTTTGTTCGCTCGGGCGGCGTCGACTATCCGGATCGCTGCAATGGGAACTGTGATAGCCTCTGGTGGGACTCTCACCGGATTGGCAACATTCCCGTTGCTTCGGGCGCAACGTCGATTGAGACCTGGGTCGAGTCAACTGTCAGTGATGACCCACTGGGCGCGTCGCTCAACTGGGTTGTCGCGGCGGTGCTCCTGCCCGAGGTTGAGCCCGAAATCAACGTGGAGCGTGAGGCAGCGTCATGGAGCTATACGATTCGGAATCCAGGGCCAACCGATCTGGTCAACGTCGCCGTCCTGGGCGGCCCGAACGTGGCCGTGACGTGCCAAGAGACGGCGCTGGCTGCCGCTGCAGAAATGACATGCGAAGCGCAAGGATTGGCAGCCTATCACGCCAATGCTGCGTGGGTCTACGCCGAGTCAGCCGTCGACGGGACGCCGCTCGTGCGCTGGGTTGAGCCTGATTAGGCTTTCGGATTGATCAAGGACAGATCAGGCTCGGATAGCAACCGTTTAGCCTCACCCTGAGTTGGCGCTTCAAACGTCAACTCAGGATGAGGCTGGCGTGACCCGCAAGAGCTACATCGTTATGTAGGGTCGATTGCGCCGCCGTAACACAGAACGTGTAGGCGGCGCAATCTTGCGCGCCCGGCGTCTTTGGCCCGTCCCAATCGCGAAACGATACACGGTTTACTCGCAATGAATTGCCCACTCCTCAAAAAGCTGGTACCGTTTCTCTATCAATGTCGCATGAGAATTCTTGGAGCAGCCCGCCTATGGCAACCCATCCTTTTCTACAGGTAGACGCCTTCACGTCCGACCCACTTGGCGGCAATCCGTGTGCCGTGATTCTGGATGCGGATGACCTCTCTGCACAGACAATGCAGGCCGTTGCCCGGGAACAGAATCTTTCTGAAACGGCATTTGTCCTGCGCTCAGATCGGGCCGACTTCCGCGCCCGCTATTTCACGCCCTCTGAAGAGATTCCCCTGGCTGGTCATCCGACGATCGCAACCATGATTGCTCTGGTCGATCAGGGGCAAGTTCGATTGGGTACTGAACCAAAGACGTTGACGCTGGAACTGACCGCCGGTGTGATTTCGGTAACGGTTCACCGTGAGGGCAGCCGTATGACGGTAACTATGCATCAGCTGCCACCTCGTTTTGGCGGGACTTTCGGCGCAGACGAGGTCATGCCCGCCTTTGGCTTGGCCACGGACGATGCTTTGGCGGGTGTGCCGATCCAGACGGTGAGCACCGGGACGCCCCAACTTATGGTGCCGGTACGCGATCTGGCAGCCCTGCGCCGCGCCCAGCTCCAGTTCGCAGAGTACGCTGCCCTGCGTGCTGGCGGTGACTTCTTCACCCCGCATCTCTTCTGTATGACAGGCGCGACCCCCGCCGGGGCAACTTTCGCTCGTCATTTCGGTTTGCCGCCGGATACACTTGAGGATCCCTTTACGGGCTCAGCGACGGGTGGTATGGCGGCCTACTGCTGGCACTACGGGCTGTTGGAGGCGCCTCAGTTCGTGGCCGAGCAAGGCCACTGGATGGGACGTCCAGGCCAGGCGATGGTCAGCGTCGCGGGAACGCGCGATCACATCACCGATGTAGCTGTGACGGGGCAAGGTGTTGTGCTAATTCGCGGCACATTGTCGCTGGCTGATTGAGTCAGCCGGAACGAACGAATGCGCTGATAAGAGTAAAGAAAATGGCTGATGTGAAGCCGACCGTGCGTCGCGCCCGGTTTGCGGATCCAGATGCAACTTTCGATCCAGCCTTGGCAGGTGAGCGACCTATAGGCTATGCTAAGCTACGGTCTGGCGTCTCTACGTCGACGAAGCGAAAGCGGGCGACTACGAGACGGTCTGGCTGAGCGTGTGGGAGCATAATCCCAGGGCGGTGGCATTCTATCGTAAGTGGAAGTTTGAGGTAGTTGGCCACCAAGAATTTGTTCTCGGCAGCGATGTGCAAAATGACCTAGTGATGAGAAGACCACTCGACTGACTGTCGTACTGACATTGAGAGGTTGAACATGGGGTGGGGACGTGCTTATGGCGCTAACAAAATGCATGAATTGTGGATGACGGCAACACGGCATCTGGTTGCGTTGCGGCGGGATCATCCAGAGATTGTGGAGCAGCATCCAGCCGAAATGAAGGAAATCGAAGAACTCATTCATGCCCGACGCTACGTCGCAGCGGAAACGCTACTGAAAGCGATCGACCCTGATTTTGAAGCGCCTGCAACGGGTAAGCCCGATTGATCGAAAATCAATTGATTGAACACTGCGTTCGTCTACGAAGGAGTCCAAGTAATAAGATGACAACCCAACTTGAAAGCGCCAAACGATTATCGACTGACGGGCTCAACGGCACCATGCTGGCCGCGCGTATTCACGGCCCTGAAGATCTGAAGGTCGACGAGGTGCCCGTTCCAGGACCACCCGGTCCCGGCGAAGCGTTGTTACGGATCACGTCTGTGGGCATCTGCGGCAGCGACCTGCATTCGTATCTGGATGCCCGCATTGGCGATACGGTGGTGGTTGAACCAATGGTGTTGGGGCATGAATTTGCGGCAGTGGTGGTCGCTGTGGGAGAGGATGCTCTCGACGGCAATCACGAGCCGCTGGTGCCCGGCACGCGCGTGGCGGTTGATCCGGCGCAACCTTGCGGTCGCTGCGAGATGTGCGAGCAGGGGCATCCAAACCTTTGTTGGCGCATGCATTTCTGCGGCAACTACCCCGACGACGGCAGCATGAGTCATTTCATGCATATGCCGGCTCACACCTGCTTCCCCGTGCCGGACGAAATCGACAATGATGCCGCCGCGCTTCTAGAGCCGTTGGGCGTTGGCTTGCACACCGTGGATCTAGCCAAGATCAAGGTAGGCGACAGCGTGGCCATCTTGGGCGCCGGGCCGATTGGGCTTTATGTGCTACAACTGGTCAAGCTCTCCGGGGCCGATCCCGTTTTCGTCACGGACAAGTTTGACTGGCGGCTGGACCTGGCCAAACGGTATGGCGCCACACCGATCAACTGCGATCGCGATGATCCCGTGGCCGCGGTAATGGAAGCAACCAACGGGCGTGGCGTGGATGTCGCAATCGAGGCCGCATGGGCCGACCACTCAGTCCAGCAGGCCGCGGCTATGGCCCGGCTCGGTGGTCGCGTCGTGCTTGCCGGTATCCCCGGCCCGGACACGTTGGAAATGAAGCATTCGACCGCACGCCGCAAGGGGTTGACCATCCGCATGGTGCGCCGGATGAAGCACGTCTATCCCCGTGCCATTCGCCTTGCTCTGAGCGGTATGGTTGATGTCACGGGCATCGTCAGTCACCGCTTTCCGCTGGAAGAGGCGCCCGCAGCCTTTGCAATGAACGCCGCCTATCAGGATCAGGTTGGCAAAGTGGTAATCCAGGTTTCTTGATTGCCGAAGGGCTCCGTGTTGAGGCTGATTCCAGCCGGGGTCAATATACTTCCAGTCGAACGCTGGGAGCGAATCAGGCATTCGCAGCATGTACCGGAGGGCAAAATGAAGAAATTGACTCGTCTATTTGTCATCGTCGCACTATTGGCCGCCTATGCATTGCTTCTGGCCCCCACGGCTCAGGCAACTGAATTTCGCGGTGGTGAAACCGTCATCATTGAGGCCGGTGAAACCGTTGGCCACGATCTCTATGTCACCGCCAGCCGCATTGTCGTGGACGGGACCGTCGACGGCGATCTCATCGCTTCGGGCGGCGAAATCATCGTGAATGGCGTCGTTACGGGCGATCTGCTGGCTGCCGGTCAGACGGTTGTCATCAACGGTACGGTCGAAGATGACGTGCGCATGGCTGGCGCCTCGCTGACTCTCAACGAGGGCGGACAAGTTGCAGACGAAATCATGAGCGCAGGCTTTAGCCTCGACTTGCAGGGCGGGAGCGAGGTCGGTGGCGACGTCACCTTCTTCGGCGGTCAAGCTGCTATCAATGGCGATGTGGCAGGAAACCTGAACGTGAGCGCAAATCGGATGCAGCTTGGCGGCTCGGTCGGTGGCGACATGAACGCAGCAGTTGATAGTGGCGAACAGGCGGCGCAGTTTGATCCTTTCGTACCCGTAACCCAGAATCTCGGCGTGCCGCTGGTAGCGCCTGGTTTTACGGAGAGCGCTGCGAGCACCGTCGGCGGAGAGATGATGGTGATCATGCCCGAGCCATCTGAAGCCACCGAGGGGATCGGCGGCATCGATGAGGTTTTGGCCAGCGCCATTCCTGAACCGGAGCCGCAGTCGCTAGTTCTTGACACCCTGAGCGGCTTTCTCAATCGCTTCATCTTGCTGGCGATCGTGGCCCTCATCGTCTATCTGGTTGCGCCTGGATTGGTCCGTGGGAGCGCACGCAGCCTGCGCCGTCGCCCACCGGCCGGCTTTGGCTGGGGCCTGCTGTGGAGCTTTGGCATTCCGCTCCTGTTTGTGTTGATCGCCGTCGCCGCGATCGCGTTTGCTCTCTTCTTCGGCGTTATCGGACTTGGAAGCGTTGGCGGCGCGCTGGTTACCTACACATTTATGTTTCTGGCCGCTTCGTTACTTATCTTTATACTCGTGCTTGCACTGTTGGCCAAGGTGATTGCCGGATATGCATTGGGCGGTTCGATCTTGCGGTCGACGCCAAATGAAAACCCCTGGCTGATCATGCTGATCGGGCTGGGTCTTGTCGCATTGCTGATCGCGTTGCCGTACGTTGGGTTTGTCTTCAACTTCATCATCTCAGCAATGGGATTGGGCTCCCTGTGGCTGTTCCATCGCGATCGCAACGAGCAGCCGGATGTCAACCAGACATCGACCGCGCTCGTGCCGACTACAGGGATTGCGCAAGAGTAACGCCCAGTAAATCAGGTTCGACCGACCGAACGCTCTTAGAGTGAAACCGTTCTGCGCAACTTTCTACCCAATGCGCGGCGAAACCACTACCTTCGGTGTTATATAGAGGTAGCGGGCGTTTACGCGCGCCTGGAATCTACGAGTATGGATTTCGGAGCCTGTGCCTGAGTACCAATACGCGTCCATGGGCGCAGTGCGAAAGGGTTGAAACAGTAGTGAGACGGTTACCCCATAAACCTGTAGAGATTTATCAGAATCCGCCCGTTGATGGTATTCTTGAACAGTTTTACGCTTTCCCCAGCACAAAGTTGTTCTGGTTCAGATTCGATTCCGTTCTTGAACCAGATTGTCTATCTCTCCAGAAAGATGCGTACTGGGTCAATAGAGATCACTGTTGACTCTCGCAATCGTAAATTTTAGCCCGACTGACCGAAGGAGAACCAGAACGTTGAGCACAGGACTGCAAGCACTCGATGAGCAATTCACGACGGCCGGCGCGCCATGTTTTTCTGCCGAAGAACTACTCGGCGCCATTGCCCGCTTTCGTGAACCTGCCTATATCGTTCGTGAACCCAATGGCGGGCGCATCGGTGTCGCCTTTCGTGACGCAGTGCAGAACGGCAATGGATCCGGTCGTCAGATCGGCCAGACTGAATACATATCGCTTGGCGTGCTGCCCGCACTCTATCCGGAGTGGCTGGGCGATCGCTCCTTCCTCGAGGCCCACGGCATGCGCTTTCCCTACGTGGCCGGGGCGATGGCGCGCGGCATTGGCTCCGAGGAGATCGTCATTACCATGGCGCGAGCGGGCATGCTCGGCTTTTTTGGCGCGGGTGGCCTGAACCTGCAGCGCGTGGAGCAGGCGCTGAATCGTTTTCAGACTGAGCTGGGGGAGAACTTGCCGTGGGGCTGCAACTTGATTCATTCACCCCAGGAGCCAACGCTGGAAAACCGCCTCGTGGATTTGCTCCTCGAGCTAGACGTCCGTCGCGTCTCAGCCTCTGCATTCATGGCGCTTACGCCTGCAGTCGTCCGCTATGCCTTTGCCGGCGTGACGCGCAACGCTGCCGGCGCGATTGAGCGCCGCAACCATGTCTTTGCCAAGATTTCCCGGCCTGAGGTTGCACGGCACTTCATGTCGCCGCCACCCCACGAAATTCTCAACACGCTTGTCACGGCCGGGCATCTCACGACAGCCGAGGCTGAATTAGCCCATGAGCTACCCGTCGCAGAGGACATCATCGTCGAATCCGACTCGGGTGGCCACACTGACAACCGTCCTCTTGGTTCGCTCTTCCCCATCATCGCCCAGCTTCGTAATCAATTGACGATCCAATTCGGTTACACGCGTCCGATTCGCGTCGGTGCGGCCGGCGGTATGGGCACGCCGGACGCTGTGGCTGCCGCCTTTGCCATGGGCGCGGCCTTTGTCCTGACCGGCTCGGTCAATCAGGGGTGCGTGGAGGCAGGCGTTTCCGACGAAGTGAAGACGATGCTGGCCCAAGCGGAGATGGCCGACATGACCATGTGCCCCTCGGCTGATATGTTTGAATTGGGCGTCAAGGTACAGGTTCTGAAGCGAGGAACCATGTTGCCCGCTCGGGCCGGCACGCTCTATGAGATCTATACCAAATATGATTCACTCGATTCCATCCCGCCGGAGATCCTGGCTCGTCTGGAGCAACAGATTTTCCGCCAACCTGTGGGCGAAGTGTGGGAGGGGACGCGTCGCTTCTTTGCCGAGCGCAATCCGGAGGAACTGGCCCGGGCGGAACGTGATCCCAAGCATAAGATGGCGCTGGTTTTCCGTGCCTATCTGGGTCTGTCGAGCAAGTGGCCCATCGACGGCACGCCCGACCGCAAGCTGGATTATCAGATTTGGTGCGGTCCTGCCATGGGTGCATTCAATGAGTGGACCAAAGGCACTTTCCTGGAAGCGCCCCAAAGTCGCACCGTCGTTCAGGTCGCACTCAACTTGCTGGAGGGAGCTGCCCATATTACGCGAGCAGGCCAGTTGCGTACGTATGGTGTGCCCGTGCCGGCCACGGGATATACTTTCCAACCGCGACCTCTAAAATAGAGAACCGAAGCGTTGATTTCGTTTGACAGAGGACAAAAGAAAAGATCGATGAGTAATCACCAGAATCAATATAACACGCCGTCTGTCCCGCCGATCGCCGTTGTCGGCGTCAGTGCGCTTTTTCCCGGTTCGACCGATGCCCGCGGCTTTTGGCGCGACATCATGGAAGGACGCAATCAGATCAAAGAAGTTCCGCCCGAGCACTGGCTGATCGAGGATTACTATGATCCCGACCCCAGTGCGCAGGACAAGACATACGGCAACACGGGCGCTTTCATGGATCCCATTGCGTTTGATTCACTGGCCTTTGGCGTGCCGCCCAATGCCATTCAACATACGGATACCAGTCAACTGTTGGGCATGCTGGTGGCCCAAAAGGTGCTGGAGGACGCGGCCGAAGGCGCATTTCCTCACGTTGACAAGAGTCGCATCAGCGTCATCCTTGGCGCGACGGGGACGACGGAGCTGGGTGTTCATCTGGGCGCGCGGCTGCAGAAACCGATCTGGCTCAAGGCGCTGCGTGAAAATGGCGTGCCCGAAGATGAAGCCCAGGCCATCTGCTCGGACATCGCCGCATCCTATGTGCCATGGACAGAAGCCTCATTTCCCGGCATGCTGGGCAACGTGATTGCTGGTCGCATTGCCAATAAATTCGACCTCGGCGGCACCAATTGCGTTGTGGACGCCGCCTGCGCCAGTTCGCTCTCCGCACTTTCCATGGGCATGAGCGAACTCTATCTCAAGCAGTCGGACATGGTCATCGTCGGCGGCGTTGATACGCTCAACGATGTGCTCATGTACATGTGCTTCAGCAAGACGCCGGCACTTTCGCCTACGGGCGACTGCCGCCCCTTCTCCGATCAGGCCGACGGTACGATCATGGGGGAGGGCCTCGGCATGCTGGCGCTGCGTCGCTTGGAAGACGCCGAACGGGACGGTGACAACATCTATGCCGTCATTCGTGGCATTGGCTCCAGTTCCGACGGCAAAGGGACCGCTATTTATGCGCCCAAGGCTTCGGGACAGGCTGTTGCGCTGCGTCGCGCCTATGAGGCGGCCGGTTACTCACCACGTACCGTCGAGCTGCTCGAAGCCCACGGCACCGCCACCAAAGCGGGCGATGCCGCCGAGTTCCAGGGCGCGGCCAGCGTCTTTGCCGAGGCCGATCCCAACAGTACGCAATGGTGCGCCATCGGTTCCATCAAGTCGCAGATCGGTCACACCAAGGGCGCGGCCGGCTCTGCTTCTCTGATCAAGGTGATCTTGGCGCTGCATCACAAGACGCTGCCGCCGACGATCAAGGTTGACAAGCCCAACGCCAAGCTGGACGTTGACTCGAGCCCCTTTTACATCAACACCCAGGCGCGGCCGTGGGTGCGCGATGACGATCACCCCCGGCGAGCGGGCGTCTCCTCCTTTGGCTTCGGTGGCAGCAATTTCCACGTCACGCTCGAGGAATATACCGGGCGTAAGCATGCGAAGGGACGGTTCCGTACCTCACCGGCCGAGCTTTTTCTCGTTAGCGGTGAGACGCCGGAGCAGGTTCTGGCGCTGGCCGGTGGCTTGACGGAGGGATTCGTCGGTGAGGAAGGGTTTCAGTTCCTCGCTCGCGAGAGCCAGCTCAACTTTTTGAGTACAGATCGCGTGCGCCTGGCCGTCGTGGCCAAGGATTTCGAAGACCTGCGCAGCAAGCTCGATGCCGCAACGCACGCGATCCAACGCTCGCCCGATACCGCCCAACGGTCCCCCGTGGGCTGGGGCTATTCCGGCACCAAGACCGACGGTCCTCAAGGTCAGATCGCCTTCCTTTTTCCCGGTCAAGGGAGCCAGTATGTGGGGATGGGCGCTGATCTTGCGTTGAGTTTTGCCGACATCCAGGCCATTTGGGACCAGGCTGCAGAACTTGAGTTTGAGTCCGGCGAGCGACTGCAAGACGTTGTCTTTCCCATTCCCGTTTTCAGCGACGAGGAACGAGCGGCCCAGGAGACCAAGCTGCGCGCCACTGATTGGGCGCAACCTGCCATCGGCGTGTCAAGCCTGGGCTATCTGACGCTGCTGACCAAGTTGGGCGTTACGCCCGACTGTGTCGGTGGGCATAGTTTTGGCGAGGTGACGGCGCTGTATGCTGCCGGCACGCTCGATCGTAAATCATTCTTCAATGTGGCGCGCAAGCGTGGCGAACTCATGGCCGAAGCGTCAGAGATGTTCCCCGGCGCAATGACGGCCGTTTTCCATGCTGCTGATCGGGTAACAGAGCTTCTGACCCAGTGGGACACGGGCGTCGTCGTTGCCAATCACAATGGTCCGGAGCAGGTGGTCATCTCCGGCATTACGTCGGCCATCGAGAGTGCAGAGAGCCGCTTCGAGGCCGAGGGGATTCGCTTCCGGCGTTTGCCCGTTTCGACCGCTTTCCATTCGCCTGTGGTCCGTCCGGCCGCCGCGCCCTTCCAGTCCTATCTCGATAATATTCACATGGCCAGCCCCTGGCTGCCGGTCTATGCCAACAGCACGGCCGCTCTCTACCCGACGCTTCCAGAGGCCATGCGTGAAACGCTGGCGCGGCAGATTGCCCGGCCGGTGCGTTTTGAGGAGCAGATTGAAGCTATGTACGCCGCCGGCGTGCGTACCTTCGTCGAGGTCGGTCCGGGCACCGTGCTGGCGAATCTCGTCAACAGCTGTCTGGGTGACCGCCCCCATGCTTCGATTTCGCTCGACCGCAAGGGCCAACATGGTTTAACGAGCCTTTGGCACGCATTAGCCCAATTGGCCGTGCTTGGCACGCACCTGGATTTGGCCAGCCTGTGGGACGGCGTTATCTGTGGGGACGATCCTCGCTTACGTAAAGCGCCCAAGTTGGCCATCGACATCAGCGGCGTCAACTATAATAAGCCCTATCCACCCGAGGGGGCGCGGCCGCATTGCCGGCGCCGAATCCGCCACGCGGTCAATCGACCAACGGTCACACGGCCCAAAATGGGTTTGCGGATGCGCCCGTCGCTGCCAAAGCGCCCCTGCCGGACGTAGATGGCGACGTCCACGTTTCGCCGCCTGCCGCGCCGTCTGTCGCCGCCCCAGTCTCGCCGCAACCTGCGCCGGCTGTGCCCACTCCGGTTGCGGACAACGGTATAGCCGTCCATCAAGCAAGCGAAGCCGGGCCTCGTCCTGCGCCGGTCGAATATTCCATCACCGCCGCTTCGGCCGACGTGGACGACGACAACGAAACGGTTGATGTCGACGAATGGGTGTCGGCCATCAAGGATCTGCAACAGAAGACCCTCGACGCACACCTGGCTTTCTTACACATGGCTGAGCAGTCCATGCAAGAGTTGACCGAGCTGATTAGCGGTCAATCGACGGACGTCGTAGTCGATCCGGTCGAAACAGCTTCGGCATCCGTCCAGCGCGTGATGGCTCCGCCGCCGGCGCTGCCGCGCACGACCGAAAAAGCTGCTGGCCCGCCGCCGTCTCCTTTTACCAACGGCTACGCAGAACCAGAGTCGCTGGCTGCACCAACGATCGGATCGTCCGCAACGGAACCACCCGTGCCTACCCCGGAAGCGCCGACGCCCACGTCGGCTGCACCGGTCACGCCAACACCCGAGCCCGTCGCACCGACGCCCGCGCCTGCATCCAACGAGCTCCACGAGACGATGCTCGCAGTGGTGACCGAGAAGACCGGCTACCCGACCGAGATGCTGGAGCCAGGCATGTCCCTGGCCAACGACCTGGGCATCGACTCCATCAAGCGGGTCGAGATCCTGGCCGCTATGCGCGAGCGGGTGCCGAGCCTGCCCGAGTTTGACCCGACGGAGATGGGCGCGCTCAACACGCTGGGCGAGATCGTCGACTACATGAACGCCCAACTCGGCAGCAACGGCGGCGCGCCGCATCCACGCCGGGAACGCCGACGCCCACGTCGGCCACCCCGGTCGCGCCAACGCCCGCGCCCGTTACGCCAACGCCGCAGCCAACACCGACGCCTGCAGCGTCCGCGCCAACCGAGCCGACGCCCGCGCCTGCATCCAACGAGCTCCACGAGACGATGCTCGCGGTGGTGACCGAGAAGACCGGCTACCCGACCGAGATGCTGGAGCCAGGCATGTCCCTGGCCAACGACCTGGGCATCGACTCCATCAAGCGGGTCGAGATTCTGGCCGCCATGCGCGAGCGGGTGCCGAGCCTGCCCGAGTTTGACCCGACCGAGATGGGGGCGCTCAACACGCTGGGCGAGATCGTCGACTACATGAACGCCCAGCTCGGCAGCAACGGCGGCACGCCGGCATCCGCGTCGATCGCGTCAACGCCCACGTCGGCCATCCCGGTCGCCCCAACACCCGCGCCCGTTACGCCAACACCGACTCCCGCAGCGCCAACCGAACCGGGGCCTGCATCCAACGAGCTTCATGAGACGATGCTCGCGGTGGTGACCGAGAAGACCGGTTACCCGACCGAGATGCTGGAGCCAGGCATGTCCCTGGCCAATGACCTGGGCATCGACTCCATCAAGCGCGTCGAGATCCTGGCCGCCATGCGTGAGCGGGTGCCGAGCCTGCCCGAGTTCGATCCGACCGAGATGGGTGCGCTCAACACGCTGGGTGAGATCGTCGATTACATGAACGCCCAACTGGGCAGCAACGGTGTCACGCCTGCGTCCACCGTGGGAACGCCGACGCCCGCGCCCGTTGCGCCAACACCGCAGCCAACACCGACTCCTGCAGCGCCTGCGCCAACCGAGCCGGGGCCTGCATCCAACGAGCTCCATGAGACGATGCTCGCGGTGGTGACCGAGAAGACCGGCTACCCGACCGAGATGCTGGAGCCGGGCATGTCCCTGGCCAACGACCTGGGCATCGACTCCATCAAGCGGGTCGAGATCCTGGCCGCCATCCGCGAGCGGGTGCCGAGCCTGCCCGAGTTTGACCCGACCGAGATGGGGGCGCTCAACACGCTGGGTGAGATCGTCGACTACATGAATGCCCAGCTCGGCAGCAATGGCGGCACGCCGCATCCACCCCGAGAACGCCGACGCCCGCGTCGGCCGCGCCGGTCGCCCCACCACCCGCGCCCGTTACGCCAACACCGACTCCCGCAGCGCCTGTCGCACCGACGCCCGCGCCTGCATCCAACGAGCTCCATGAGACGATGCTGGAAGTCGTGACCGAAAAGACCGGTTACCCGACCGAGATGCTGGAGCCGGGCATGTCCCTGGCCAATGACCTGGGCATCGATTCCATCAAGCGGGTCGAGATTCTGGCCGCCATCCGCGAGCGGGTGCCGAGCCTGCCGGAGTT
The DNA here is from genome assembly GCA_963749845.1 of uncultured Chloroflexia bacterium. Lineage (GTDB taxonomy): Bacteria > Chloroflexota > Anaerolineae > Caldilineales > Caldilineaceae > JAGRCP01. The sequence continues at coordinate 2,744,804 of CAVVOJ010000001.1, forward strand.
CGACCCGACCGAGATGGGTGCGCTCAACACGCTGGGCGAGATCGTCGACTACATGAACGCCCAGCTCGGCAGCAACGGCGGTGCGCCCGCGCCGACCCCGGAAGCGCCGACGCCCACGTCGACCACACCGGTCGCGCCAACACCGGCGCCCGTTACGCCGACGCCGCAGCCAACACCGACTCCTGCAGCGTCCGCGTCAACCGAACCCGCGCCTGCATCCAACGAGCTCCACGAGACGATGCTCGCAGTGGTGACCGAGAAGACCGGTTACCCGACCGAGATGCTGGAGCCGGGCATGTCCCTGGCCAACGACCTGGGCATCGACTCGATCAAGCGGGTCGAGATCCTGGCCGCCATGCGTGAGCGGGTGCCGAGCCTGCCCGAGTTTGACCCGACCGAGATGGGTGCGCTCAACACGCTGGGCGAGATCGTGGACTACATGAACGCCCAGCTCGGCAGCAACGGCGGTGCGCCCGCGCCGACCCCGGAAGCGCCGACGCCCACGTCGGCAGCAGCGGCAACCCCAACTCCTTCCCTTGACGGCCTCGGCCGCTACGTGCTGCAGGCTGAGCCGAGCCCAGCTCCCGGCTTTGCGCCACCGTTCCTACTGGACGGTACACCCGTTCACATCACCGAAGATGGACAAGGCGTGGCCGCAGCGCTGGCTGAACTGCTCAAACTGGCAGGCGCCAATGCAATGGTTAGCGCCACGCCTCCAGCCGATGCGCGCTCAGTCATCTGTCTGTCCGGTCTTCGTCCGTCACCGGACGTGGATGCAGCCAGCGCAGCCAGCGCCGAAGCCTTCCAAATTGCGGCCGGCCTGGGGGCAACGCTCGAAACTGATGGAGGCCTCTTCGTCACGGTTCAGGACACCGGTGGGGACCATGGTCTCGCTGCAAACGATGGCAACCCTTGGCTGGGCGCGTTCTCCGGCCTGGCCAAGACTGCTGCGCAAGAATGGCCCTTGGCCACCGTGCGCAGCCTTGACGTTGGGGGCACAAACGGTGCCTCACCGCAAGTCATCGCCGAGCGTCTGGTGGTGGAATTGTTGACCGGCGGCTCCGACCTGGAGATCGGTCTGCCGGCCTCGGGCGAGCGAATGAGCTTTGCCTCGATCCTCCGCAACCCAAGTGGCGGACCCGCGCTCGTCGACAATCAATCGGTCATCGTCGTCTCCGGCGGTGGTCGGGGCGTGACGGCCACAACAGTGATCGAGCTGGCCCGCCAGACTGGCGCCCGATTGGCGTTGCTGGGTCGGTCTGCTATTCAGGACGAGCCTGATTTCTTAGTCGATGCAGGGGATGACGCTGCCGTCAAGCGGGCCCTCTTGACCGACGCACAGACTCGGGGCGAAAAGCTGACGCCGCGTGATCTAAGCGCACGGGCCGGCAAGGTCATGGCGGCTCGCGAGATCCGCGCCACGTTGGCCGCCATTCAAGCCGGCGGCGGTGACGCCCGCTACATTCCGTGTGACGTAACCGACGCCGTCTCTACAGGTGTCGCACTGCAAAGCGTCCGCGAACTCTGGGGCCCGATCACGGGCATTGTTCACGGCGCTGGCGTGCTGGCCGACAAGCGACTGGCCGAAAAGACGCCGGAAGATTTCCAGCGAGTTTTCGGCACCAAGGTTAAGGGGCTCGAAACGCTCCTTAACGCCACGGCCAGCGATCCGCTGTCGCTGATCAGTCTCTTCTCTTCGGTCGCCGCGCGCACTGGCAATGCCGGCCAGGCTGACTATGCCATGGCCAACGAAGTGCTCAACCGCGTCCGCGCTGGCTGAGTCCCATCGTCGGGATAACTGTGTGGTGAAGTCAATCGGCTGGGGGCCATGGGAAGGCGGTATGGTAACGCCGGTGCTCAAGGCAAAGTTCGAGGAAATGGGCGTCATGCTTATTCCACTCGAGGGCGGCGCCCAGGCGTTCGTCATCGAAGTCCAGCACGCTGCCCCGGATGAGGTTGACGTCGTAATCGGCGGCATGCCCGAACAGGCGCCGCTGATTGCGCCTGGGCAAGATGAGACACTGACACCAACTCGCTATGATGTGGTTGTCAGCGCCCAAACTCATCCCTACCTGCGCAGCCACGAAATAAACGGGCAGGTAGTCTTGCCGCTGGTCACGGTACAAGAGTGGTTCACCCGGGCTGCAGCTGACCTGATGGGTAAGGCCTTCCGAGGCGAAATGCGCAAACTGCGCGTGCTCAAGGGCGTACCTCTGCCCGATTTTGAGACCGCAGCCACGCGTTCGTATCGAGTTAAAACCGGATGGGCAGGACGCGACTGCGCTGCAAGCCATGCTCTACGATGCCGCGGGCGTGCCTCGCTTCGCCGCCGAAATCGTGCCCCAGGCCCAACCAGGTCGCAGCGGCACGCCGGCTGCCGCGCCCAACTGGCAGCGAGCCGATTGGCAAGGCGCCGATCTCTACGGCAATCAACTTTTTCACGGGCCCGACTTCGCCGCGCTGCAGTCGGTCGATCGCATTGGTGCAACCGGCGCCGAGGCTACGCTGCTGACGTCGCCAGCGCTCCACTGGCCCAGTGGACCCTGGGCGATGGATCCTGTGCTCATCGACGGTGGTCTGCAACTTGCTCGCATGTGGGGGCTGGCTCAGCTACAAAAATTGACCCTGCCGACCACCGTGGAGCGTTTTATGCTGCACCAGCCCGGACTGATCGACGGGCCGACCGTGCGCTGCGTGCTACAGGGAGAGCTGATCGGCCAGGCCGGCAGCGCAGCAATCTTTGGTTCATCGACAACAGCAGCGGCGCGATCGTGGCCGAGATCCAAGGACTGGAGATGTATGCGTCGAGTGAGACGCCCGGCGGAGGCGCTGCCTAGATGCCTTTTGAACCGATCGCCATCGTTGGACAGTCCTGCGTGCTGCCTGGCGCGCTGAGTCCGGACGAACTGTGGGAGGCGGTCCTTTCGGGCCATGATCTGCTTTCTACGGCAGATGATTCGTATTGGCGTCTTGACAAGGACTCAATTCTCACCGACCCCAACGGTCAGACCCAGGATCACGCGTGGACGGACCGGGGCGGTTATGTCCGCGGGTTCAACGAACGCTTCGACCCGACCGGCTTCCTGCTGCCGCCAGAGCAGATTGCGTCCCTCGATCCGCTCTTCCTCTGGGTGCTCCACGGCGTTCGTGAAGCCATGCAGAGCGCCGGGTTGGCGACGCCACAGCCGGCCAATGCATCGCCCATCGGGCTAGTACTCGGCATT
>CAVVOJ010000002.1:0-721529 GCA_963749845.1 uncultured Chloroflexia bacterium
GACAAGATTGCGCAGAACCTCACGCCAGGCGATGTCATCGCGCTCTTTGCGGCCGACGATTTGGCTAATCCGCCCGATCCCCCTCGTGGCCACTCGGATCACTCGTCGTCCGATTGGCGAGTTCCCGCAGCAGAAGTCGACGCGTTGATTCAAGAGTACCTGCTTGCCAACCCAAACGAGACGGCAAAGCCGATCCACGAAGCAAAACCACTGTGGAAACGTACATGGGCACAATTTGTTGGTACTATCGCATTTCTGGCACTCGTATTTGCTCTTCTCGCAGATGCCCAAGGTTTTTTTGAAGGAATCCGGCCAGATCCAACACCAACACCAACTCCGACACCTACCGTCACACCATCGCCCACGCACACTCCACAGCCCACGGCTACACCCACAGTTACCCCTACTCCCCTGCCACTCACGCCGGCAGCTCAGGACGAGGGCCTAATCCTTGTCGAAGGCTTCGAACCTACAGTTGATCAAACACAGAGCGGACGTCTGGATTATGAGATCTTGCGCCAACTGCGTGAGGAGATTCGCTACTGGGGACTTGCAGACATCCGTGTCGAGAATTATCTGGACCCCAGGTCATATTATGCCGATCGCGATCGCGTCGAAGATTACGCCTCGATCTATGGTGCCAGAATGGTCATATATGGTGTTGAAACCAGTGCCCGACTATCAACCAGCTTTCAGAGCTTCGGCGATCCGGATTCTCCGGTCTTCTACGAGGAGTACAACGAAAAAGACCGTGTACTATCGCTTCTCGATACATCGACCAAACGAACCGCATACAATCAATTGGTAACCGAAGAATTGCCGCAACTGATCGGATCCCTAGTTCAGATCAGTCTTGCAGAGTACGTGGTGGAACGCGGGGAGCTAGCGACAGCCGTAAAGCTCTTGGAGATCTGGTCTCTGAGAAGATGACGACGTCACCGAACACCGTGCCGCAGCCTCGTTAGCCCTCGCTCTAGCCTATGGCAATACTTCCTGGATCATCGAACGGCAGAGCTTCACTTCCAAGAGGCTGTCTCCATCTACTCCCAACTCCTGACGGGCGGATCCTCGAACGCAGAGCTCTATTTCGAGCGGGCACTTGCCTACAGGGGAATCGGCAATCTCGAGGCGGCCTTGGCAGACTTGGATCAAGCAATCAACATTTCTCCTGCGCAAGCTCGATACAGGCGGCCCATCGCATCGTGGTAGAAAGCCAACTGGGCGACAATGACAACATCGTGGCTGACGTTGATCGCTACCTTCACCGCTTTCCTCGCTCACCGAGCACCACGATTTGCTTTGCCAGGCGCTCCTCACTGTGGACGAAACCGATTTGGTCATCAGCCTGCTTGATCAGGCGCTCATCGAACAGCCTGATAGCAAAAATCTGTTACGGCTCATGGCAAGTGCTTATAGTGCGCAGGAGGACTATGAACAGTCATTCGACTACCTACTTCAAGCAATGGTCTCCGCTCCACACATCCTGGCCACAACCGATGAGTTGTTACTACAAGTAAGTGATCACTTGAACTTGCCCGATCTAATCGAAGTTCTGTCGGATGCCATTGACAAGAATCCCGAAAACGTTGCGTTACTGGCGACGTGGGCCATGGTCTATTCTGAGCAGGGTACTTTGCAGGAAGCTCTCCAGGATCTCACAAGCGTCACCCAAATCGCACGCGACAACCCTCGCGGTTTCCTGGCCAAAGCACATCTTCATGAACGCCTCGATGAGTCAGATGAAGCGCTTGCCGACTTTGCTGTCGCCATCGAACTGGATTCTGAATATTTCGAAGCGGTTTGGATCGCGCGGTCGCTCTATCAATTTCTGGATCGATACGACGAAGCGCTGGCCGAACTAAATCACGTCCTCAGCCTCGAGCCCCAAGCGGCGTTTGCGCTTGCCCAAAGAGGAAAGCTCCTACAGGCCATGGATCAGATTGAAGAGGCGCAAGCCGACTTCGATCGTGCGGTCGCGATTCATCCGGAAGAGGGTTGGCCGCTTGTCGAGCGCGCAGGATTTTACAGCCAACTTCCGGACTACCAAGCAGCTCTGTCAAACCTGAACCAAGCCATCGAGCTAGACGCTGACGACGCCCTTGCCATCTCCCAACGGGCCTCGACCTATGAGCAGATCGGCGAGTACGAGTTAGCTCTGGCGGACAGGCAGACAGTGATTGATCTTGATTCTAGCGACCCCGTCAGCTACTCCGAAAAGGCGGATACATACGAGCAGATGGGCGAATACGACGCAGCTTTGGCTGACCGCAATGAAGCCATTCGACTTGAGCCCAAATCTGCTTGGCCCCTCATCGAACGACGGTGTTACCTATCGCTATCTCGACTTGTATGACGAATCTATGGCTGACCTGACGCAAGCCGTTGAATTGAAACTGACAATCTCTGGGCAGTCTCCGAACGAGCTGAAACCTCTGAGCAGATGGGCGATTATGATCTAGCCTTGGCTGATCGCAATGAAGTCATTCGGCTTAGGCCAAATGATTCCTGGGGTTATGTGAAACGTGGCCTGCTTCACGCTCAGCTAGAAAAGTATGAAGAATCCTTGGCTCGACCTGAGTCGAGCCATTGAACTAAGCGGTAACGACACCTGGCCAATCTCGAAGCGGGCAGATACCTATGAGGCGATGGACGAGTACGAGCTCGCTTTGGCGGATCGACAGGCAGTGATTGATCTGGATCCAGAGGACCCTACCGCCTACTCTCGAGCGCGCCGGGACTTATGAGCAGATGGGCGAGTATGAGCCCGCTCTGGCGGACAGACAGACAGCGATTGATCTAAATCCAGAGGACCCATCCGCCTACTCTGAGCGCGCCGGGACCTACGAGACGATGGGCCGGTATGAGTTAGCTTTGGCGGATCGTCAAAAAGTGGTTGATTTGGATCCGGAAGACGCATACGTCTACTCGAATCGTGCATGGACGTATGAGCAGATGGGCGAGTACGAGCTCGCTTTGGCAGATCATCAGAAAGCGATCGATTTGGATTCGGAAGAACAATTCCGCTACTGGTTTCGTGCCTGGACCTACGAGCGAATGGGCGAGTATGAGTTAGCTTTGGCAGACAAACAGAAAGCGATTGATCTGGATCCAGAAGAGCCATTTGCCTACTCTGAGCGCGCCGGGACTTATGAGGCGATGGACGAGTACGAGTTCGCTTTGGCGGATCGACAGAAAGCGATCGATCTGGATCCAGAGGACCCATCTCGCCTACTCTGAGCGCGCCGGGACTTATGAGGCGATGGACGAGTACGAGCTCGCTCTGGCGGACAGACAGAAAGCGATCGATCTGGATCCAGAGGACCCATTCGCCTACTCTGGAGCGCGCCGGGACTTACGAGGCGATGGACGAGTACGAGCTCGCTCTGGCGGACAGACAGAAAGCGATCGATCTGGATCCAGACGACCCATGGGCGTACTCTGGTCGGGCCTATGTCTATCTTCAGATGGGCGAGTACGAGCTTGCTCTAGCAGATCGTAATGAAGCTGTACGATTGGAACCAGACACTGCGTGGCCGCTGGCAGAGCGGGGGCAAACCTATCATCTCTTGTACCGCCATGAAGAATCCTTGACTGACCTGAATCGAGCTGTAGAGCTAGATGATGGCGATGCATGGGCCGTATCACAGCGGGCCTGGACCTACGAGCAGATGGGCGAGTACGAGCTTGCTCTGGCGGACAGACAGAAAGCCATCGATCTAGATCCGGAAGACCCATCCGCCTACTCGAATCGTGCCTGGACTTTTGAACGGATGGGCGAGTACGAGCTGGCACTCGCGGACAGACAGACAGTGATTGAACTGGATCCAGAAGATCCATCCGCCTACTCTGAGCGTGCCTGGACCTATGAGCAAATGGGCGAGTACGAGTTAGCTTTGGCAGACCGAGACGAAGCCTTGGCGCTGGAACCGAACTCTGCGTGGCTGCTTGCGGAACGTGGTCGAACGTACGTGTTGCTAGAGCGCTATGAAGAGGCTCTTGTCGACCTAGATCGAGCCCTTGAGCTAGACGAGAGTAACGGCGCAGATCTGGCACAACGAGGTGCAGTATTTGGGCTGCTAGGTCGTTATGAAGAAGCTTTGGCTGACCTGAGTCGAGCCATTGAACTAAGCGGTAACGACACCTGGGCAATCTCGAAGCGAGCAGATACCTATGAGGCGATGGACGAGTACGAGCTCGCTCTGGCGGATCGACAGACAGCGATCGATCTAGATCAAGAAAACGCATCCGCCTACTCGAATCGTGCCGGGACCCACGAGGCGATGGGCGAGTACGAACTGGCTTTGGAAGACCGCGATAAAGCGTTGGCACTGCAACCGAACTCTGTGTGGCCGCTTGCGGAACGTGGTCGAACGTATGTGTTGCTAGAGCGCTATGAAGAGGCTCTTGTCGACCTAAATCGAGCCCTTGAGCTAGATGAGAATAACAGCGCAGATCTGGCACAACGAGGTGTAGTATTTGGGCTGCTAGGTCGTTATGAAGAATCGTTGGCTGACCTGAGTCGAGCCATTGAACTAAATGGTAAATACACCTGGGCAATCTCGAATCGTGCATGGACGTATGAGCAGATGGGCGAGTACGAGCTCGCTTTGGCAGATCATCAGAAAGCGATCGATTTGGATTCGGAAGAACAATTCCGCGTACTCGGTTTCGTGCCTGGACCTACGAGCGAATGGGCGAGTATGAGTTAGCTTTGGCAGACAAACAGAAAGCGATTGATCTGGATCCAGAAGAGCCATTTGCCTACTCGCGAGCCGCGCCGGGACTTATGAGGCGATGGACGAGTACGGCTCGCTTTGGCGGATCGACAGAAAGCGATCGATCTGGATCCAGAGGACCCATTCGCCTACTCTGAGCGCCTGCCGGGACTTATGAGGCGATGGACGAGTACGAGCTCGCTCTGGCGGACAGACAGAAAGCGATCGATCTGGATCCAGAGGACCCATTCGCCTGCCCAGGGGCCCGCCGGGACTTATGAGGCGATGGACGAGTACGAGCTCGCTCTGGCGGACAGACAGAAAGCGATCGATCTGGATCCAGAGGACCCATGGGCGTACTCTGGTCCGCCTATGTCTATCTTCAGATGAATGAGTACAAGCTTGCTCTAGTAGATCGTAATGAAGCTGTACTTTGGAACCAGACACTGCGTGGCCGCTGGCAGAGCGGGGGCAAACCTATCGTCTCTTGTACCGCCATGAAGAATCCTTGACTGACCTGAATCGAGCTGTAGAGCTAGATGATGGCGATGCATGGGCCGTATCACAGCGGGCCTGGACCTACGAGCAGATGGGCGAGTACGAGCTTGCTCTGGCGGACAGACAGAAAGCGATCGATCTAGATCCGGGAGTCCCATCCGCCTACTCGAATCGTGCCTGGACCTATCACGCTATGGGCCGGTATGAGTTAGCTCTGGCAGATCATCAGAAAGCGATCGATCTGGATCCGGAAGATCCACCTGCCTACTCGTTTCGTGCCGGGACCTACGAGGCGATGGGTGAGTACGAGTTAGCTTTGGCAGATCATCAAAAAGCGATTGATCTAAATCCAGAGGACCCATGGGCGGTCTCTGGTCGTGCCTGGACCTACCAGCAGGTGGGCGAGTACGAGCTTGCTCTGGCGGACAGACAGAAAGCGATCGATCTAGATCCGGAAGACCCATCCGCCTACTGGTATCGTGCCTGGACCTATGAACAAATGGGCGAGTACGAGTTAGCTCTGGCAGATCATCAGAAAGCGATTGACCTGAGAACCGGAAGACGCATCCGCCTACTCTGATCGCGGCGGCAGACGTTTGAACGGATGGGCGAGTACGCGTTAGCAATGCTCGACCGTTCTCACGCGATCGAGCTAGAGCCTGACAATCCTAAGATGTTATTGGATAGAGCCCAAACGCTTGCAGCTATGGCAAGCGTGGAGCTATCTCATCGTGACCTTGAATCGATCGATAAATTTCCCCAGCTTTCTGCTTGCATCTTCAATGATAGAGCGTCAATCTACGAGACTCTCGGAGAATCCGATCTTGCGCTTCAAGATCGCACAAGTGCGCTAGAGCTACGCCCCGCTAGTCCAGAGCTATACGTAAATCGAGCCTCAACGTACAAGGCGATGGGGAGTTTCACTCTTGCGTTGACCGACTTAACTCAAGCGATTGAACTGCGACCCGAACAGCTTAGGTGGTACCAACTGAGAGCTTCAATTCACCACGAAATCGGTGACTTTGCTTCCGCCATCTCAGACTACGAAAAAGTGCTGGGCGTGCGGCCCTACGCTGTGGCAGCAAGTCTCGGACTTGCCAAGACCTTGCCCGCGCAAGGGAAAACAGAACTGGCGCTACAAGAGTATGATCGACTCATCAAGCGTCGTCCCTTCGACATAGATGTACGAGTACAACTAGCGCAAACCTACCGTGATCTTGGTGACTTCGAAAGCGCAATTTCAGACTTGGAAGATGCGATCAGCATTTACCCGAATTCTGACCGCATCTTTTATGAACTTTCCGTAACGCTGGACGCTGCGGGAAGATTCGAAGAGGCGAAAGAGTACGCAAATCGTGCGCTAGCATTCCATGAATCTTCTCAGTTCGCTGATTACATCCAACGCGGCAAGATCCATCGCAATATGGGCGCAGTCGATCTCGCCCTCGCTGACTTCTCCCGTGCCGCAGTGCTCAAGCCAAATGAGCCGCTCACCTACTACGAACGCGGTCAAACATATCTAATTGCCCACGAGTACTCACTCGCATTTGAAGATCTGAACCGCGGCAGGCAGGCTCGGCTTCGCCAGCAAATACCCATCCAATAAACCTCGCGACGCCAAATCCACATTCCGAATTGATCTTGAGTACATTTACTGTGGTGATTAGCTGACTTGCATCCGTTAACAGAGTCATTTTCGACGTGTAGTCCACAGCCCCGTTGTAGTCCCAGCCATCATGTACAGACAGCCGCAATCACGCGGCCCGACCTACTTTCCCTTTCACCCTTTTGGCCCCTGTGGCCCTACAAGCCCTTCCGATCCGAGTCGTCGGGGTTAAGCCCACGCTTGCGGGGCAACAGTCATAGCATCTTCAAGGCGATTCCGTTCCAGCTTTCGATTATTGCTTGGGAGTACAGGGCAATTGTCACCCCAGTCGGGATTCGACATGCTCACATAATGGCGTCTGCGGGATTGGAGAGCATTCTCCCTACCATCCGCCCCCACGCGACCAATCCCCCTCAATCACCTCCATCCCATCGCCATCTGGCCCTGCCCCTGATCCCACGTCGGCCGCGCCAGCTCCGCCTGCCGCTCCGCCGCCGCCATCGACCGCGCCAGCTGCCTCGCCAACCCGATCATCTGCTTCTCGCCATACGCCTCAATCCCCGCCCGCTGGTTGAAGGCCTCCCGCTCCATGCGCGCATACTGCTCGGCGATGCGCAGATCGGCCCGCCGCGTGCGCTGCCGCTCGCCCTCGGTCGCGGCCAGCCGGTCGTTGAACTGCGCGGCCGAGCCCAGCGTGATCTTCTGATTCGAGATCGCCAGCAGCCAGCCGCCAAAGACGCAGAGCACGCCCAGCGTGCCGCCCACGACCATGATCGCCACTTCCGCATCAAAGCGCGATTCCAGCCACCACACCGCCAGCGCCACAAAGCCCAAGACCAGCCCCACCAACACCACCACCGGCCAGCGCGACGGCGCTCGATAGTCCCGCATAATTGATCCCCTTCCCCAATGTCCTCGTAACTACGCCCGTAGAGACGCTGCGTCGCCCCGTCTGAACGAGGCAACGCAACGTCTCCTCGCCGTCCTCGCCCGCCCGCTCAATCCAACCCGCCATCCTCCCCCCGCAGGCGCGCCCGATAGCGCTCCGCAGCAAAGGCCGCCCGGTCCAGCTCGCTCCACCCATGCCGCCGCCGGATCTCATCCAAGATGTCGCCCGCCTCCCAGCCTGCAATCCCCGCCCGCTGGGTCCGCCCGCTCTCTGTCGCCGGCAAGAAATCCTCCGGGCCGGCGCCCTCATCCATCCCCACAATCGGTTCCCTGATCTCAGCCGTCATCGTTGTTCTTCTCCTGTTCTGTTGATCCGATACTCTTTCAACCCGGAGCAGCGGGACAGACCGAGTCCAACACGTTTCCCGGAGTTCCCGCTCCCTCCGTTTTCTCGCCTGGTGTCCGTGATGTCACGCCTTCCAGCGGCGATCCCGGTTTGTCTCTTTCGTATAGCCATTGTGCCTGACAGTTTCTTCTGCGGAGCCGTTGCCCCCTAATGCTTTCTCCCATTGCACAGGCCCGCTCAGACAGAGACCCGATACGCCTCCCGGCCGGTACACCGCTTGCGCCCCAGCCCAGTGCGATAGCCTTGCTTGTATGCCACTTCCTGTTCGCGCCGGCGTCGTGCCTTGCGGCCGGCACGCAGGCCCTGGGCATAGGCGTCGTGCCGTAGGTCATCCAGCCGCCACAGCAGGGCGATGGCGATGCCTGCTGCCATGCCGGTCACGGTTCCTAGGATTACGTGCGTCTTCACGGCAGCACCTCCGCCAGCAGGCGATCCACGGCGCGAATGACGCGGCTGTTGCTGCCGCCACGGGTGGGGGTGTTGAGCAGGCCGGCGCCATAGGCCCGGCGCACTTTCTCGTTGTGGCCCAGCTCGTTGCTTGCCAGGCCCTCGCACAGAAAGTCAGCGCGCCACGTCCAGCGCCCGCTGCTGCTGCAGCGCAGTGAGGCCCGTGAGCGCTTTCTCCTTGGCTCGGGCCGGCATGCTTAGGGGCGGCGGTTGCGATGGGCCTGGCTCGGGATCCGCGGAACGGCCGCCCTGTCCCGCAGGTCCGCCCCAGCGCCGCCGGATCTGGGCCGCCAGCCGCCGCGTTTCGCTGAGATCCTGCAGGTGGGTCTGGATGCGCGTCATGCGCTGTCCTTCGACCCACAGGAAGGCGCCGCTCCGTACGGGCAGCAGGTGCGCGCCCGATCCTGCCCGCCCGGTTGCCAGTTGGGCCGCGTTGGCGTCGACGACTGAACCCACCAGCCGCAAGGTCAGGTTGGCTTTGACGAGCGAGCCGTCATCTTTGCCCAGCGCTTTGGAGGTGGGATGCTGCGTGGCCAAAATCAGGTGAATGTTGGCGCCTGCTCCCTGACCGGCCAGCTGGCGCAGCTCCTGCTCGATTTCCGGTGCGTCCTCCAAGAGCTTGGCCGCTTCGTCGATGGCCACGACGAGCACGCTGTCGCTCGGAGCCTTGCCTTCGATGCGCTGTACCATTTCGCCATGCGCCCAACGGATGGCCTGGGCCATTTCGTCGGGACGCCAGGCGTAGCGCGTCACGTGGGGCAGATCGGCCAGGGGCGCGAAGTCTTCCCGCTTGGCGTCGATCAGGACCAGCCGGCACGCGTCCGGCGCGGTGTTGAGCGCCAGCGATGCTACCATGGTGCGTAGCAGGGTCGATCTTGCCGCCCCGCGTCTGGGCAAAGACGCCCACGTGGCCAAAGGTGCGGTCTAGCGTCACGACGCTCACGCTGCACCCCACTCCGCACCCACGAGCGACCGACGAGCATCTGCCCCTCGTCTAGCTGGAGGTCGTCGACTGCTAGGGGCAGGGGCGCGGGCGCTGGATGCGGGACTTCAAGAATCGCCCGGCCTTCACGCAGCCGGACCGGCAGTTCGTCGTCCCGCCACACCGGGCGCAGCGCGTCGGTCAGTTCCGGCAGCAGCCGCTCGACGTTGGCGATGCGCACGCCCCGCCCGCGGGCAATGCGGTAGAGCACAAAGGCGCGCCCTGCGACCAGGATTGCGCCCTGGCCCGGTACGCCCGCGTCGATGCCAAATTCGAGTAGCGTGCGGTTGATGGCCGATCGTCCCGCTTCAATCTGCTTGATGACGGCGCTCTGCGCCTCTTTTCTGCTGGAATTCGCTGTAGGATTCATCTGCTGTTCTCCAATCTGTCGGTAATTTCTACCAAAGGATTGAAGCCAGCGCCGCCACGTGGTATAGTAGCGGCACCGGCCCGTCCGGTAGAGCTGGGGGAGTGAGACGCTAATCTGTCTCCCCCAGCTCGTTCTTTATCCGCATCGGCCCAGCCCTGCCAGGCCTCCCGTTGTCATTCCCTTCACCGCAATTGGGTTCCAGAAGATCCTTGCCCGTGATGCTGCGTTCGTTCCCAATGGATCCAGCCCGGCTCGATCCACAGCTGCAGCGTGGGCGTCACGTCGATCCACGCCTGCCACGTCGGACAGTCTGGCGCAGCCGGCGGGCATACCCCCACGTTGGCCGACCATGACAGCAGCAGGCCGGCGATTACGTGCACATAGTTCACCCATTTCTCTCCTTTCAAGATCTGCGATGTAACGCGCCAATCGCTACTCAAACAACCCCGGCTGCCGGATCCCACTGGGCAGTCTTGCTTCCGGGTCGGTCGACGCCACATAGTCGCCCAATCGGCCCAGGGCGTCGAGCGCTGCCCGGGCAGCGGCAGCCTTGTTGATCCAGCGCTTGCGCTCCCACGATCGGCTCAACGCCAGTGCCTCGCGGATGGCGATCTCGCTCTTCAAGAAGCGCTGCACATCGCCGTAATCCGTTCTTAACTGGTCCACAGTGTAGCCGTCATTCTTGGACCCTTATCCATGAGCCCCTCATCCATGATCCAGCTCCTTCATGGCGTTGCCGATCACCGTGCGTAGCTCGGCACGTACTGCTGTCGATAGCAGTGCAGGATCTGCCCCGTGGAGCAGCCGATCCAGTGCCACCAGTGCCGCCTGTGACAGGCGCAGCGCGACCAGCGCCGGTGCGCCGTCCGGATCCAGATCAACCGACTCGCCGCCGGCATCTGGGCCCACCCCACCCTCCGCTACGGCCAGCGCCGCCGCCAGCTCGACATCGTCCGTCACCGTGCCCGTGCTGCGCCCCGGACGATCTCCCTGCCGCGCACGGAACCCATACCAGCGTCCCGATCCTGGCGCCACTTCCCGCAGCTCCCAGCCCAGCGCGGCATAGGCCGCCGGCAATGTCGGCGCCTGCGTTGCTGAACGACCTCCCGCTTCCAGCCCGCCGGCATTGCCCAGCCCAGGCCCGGCCTGGCCCGGCATGCCGGCAGGCCCCGCAGCACGTTCCGAGGGACTCAGAGAAGACGCAGGATGCTGCGCTGATATTTCTTTCGTCTCGGTGTCTGGAGCAGCTTGCCCTGAGCTTGTCGAATCGGCCGCCTGCACCGATCGTCGCTTTGCCTTCTGCGCCGCGTGCTCAATCCGGCCCATCAATTCACCGCGCACCGTGTCAAGGGCCTTCCGTAAGGCCTCGCCGTCCAGGCGCCGGCCCTCGTCGAGGTGCTCGGCAACGGCCCGTTCGGCGTCCAGGCCCTCAAGATGTGTCAGGCGATCAGGATCGCTCTCCCCACCCACTCGCTCGCCCGCCTTCAGCACGCGCCAGATCAGCGCAATTGTCTCGTCGAGCGTCAGCGCCGGCGGCAGCAGCGCCAGCCGCTCCCGCTCGATCAGCTCGCCGGCCGCCTTCCACGTCATGGGCTGCCCCCGCGCCACCGAGTCGAGAATCTGCGCCCGGGCGCGGGCTGGCGTGGTGCTGCGAATGAGCAGGCGCACGGTCGTCATGCTCAACCCCTCGATCTGGCTCAGGTCAGGGAAGGTCTCGTAGAAGGCGATGAAGTCGTAGGCGCTCGACCGCGACCAGTGGGGAAATTCGTCGGCCAGGACCGCGCTGAAGCTGCCGGCCAGCGCGTCGCGCAGGGCCACCAGGTCGCGCCCATTCTCCCAGCCCAGGCGCACGCCCTTCGCTTCCCGCCGCTTGATCGCCCGCAGCCGCTGCGGCCACGTCGTCCTCATAGTCGCCGACCAGCGCGACCGCTATCTCCGGCCCGGTCGTCAGCCCCGCCGACCGCCGCGCCAGGGGATCGCCGAACTGCTTGCGCTTGCTCACGACGCGCCCCCATGCGTGACGTAGCCTTCGCCTCCGCCACTCGACACGCCGCCAGGACCAGATCCACCAACCGCACATAGGCCATGGCCGCCGGCGTCATCCTGGGCATACTCGCGCAGCGTCATGCCCAGGCCCGAGGCTTCGGGCACGGCCACCCGGTCAGGCACCAGCACCGCGCCGGCCGCTAGCAGCGTATCGGCCGAGACCGAGGTCACGGCATCGACCACGTCCACGCCCACCGGCACCAGGTCGCCAAAGCGTTCGACCAGGAGGCCCAGGTTGTAGGCGTGGACCGAGGTGCGCCGTACCATGGCCGGCAGCACGAATGATCGCGGTGCCGCCTTCGCTGCGGTACTGCTCGATCAGCAGCGCCACGTCGGGCAGGCCCAGCGCTTCCATCCGCGTGGGGATGACCATCAGGTCGGCCAGCTGCATCAGCACCCGGCGCAGGTTGCCGCTGGCGGCCTTGGCGTCGTAGAGCACGAAGTCGTAGCCGTCGCCCAGCTCACGCAGCCACTGGCGCACGGATCCTTCGCCCATGCCGTCGAGCAGCTGCAGCACCGAGCGCAGCCCGGACGCCGTGGTCGGCAGCACGTCCAGGCCGGCCCGCCCGAAGCGCACCAGGTCGCCGGCGCTCTCCTCGCGGCCGACGCAGCGATCCGTCAGGTAGGCCGCCAGCGCCGGCGCTGGATCGATGCCCAGCGACGCCGCCACATCGCCCCGGCTGTCGCAGTCGACGACCAGGGCCGACCAGCCCGCGCCGGCCAGCTCCGCGGCCAGATTCACCGCCGTCGTCGTCACCGCCGCGCCGCCCTTTTCATGCGTAATCAGAATATGCTTGGTCATGGGTTTCTCCTTGCTTCTGTCCAGTGGGTTGCTGGTTGATCACTCGTAGTCGGTCACGTCCGCAATTCGTCACTCGTCGCAGGAGCGTATCCTGCGCGAAGCCGCATGAGCGACGGCGCAGGGCCACCGTCTGCCGCGTCCGATAGCCGTGCTTCTGCGCCGGCCCCTCGACGATCAGCCCCTGCTCCGTGAGCACCTTCAAGCCGCTGTGCCAGTTGCGGGCCGTCGGGTCGCCCAGGCGCTCGGCAATCTCGTTGCGCGTCAGCCATTCTTCGGCCTCAGCCAGAACCGCATAGACGCGCGCCGCCCAGCTCGTCGGCCGCACCTCTTGGGGTAGCGGCAGGGGATCGCCCACCGGAAAGGCCTTGCCGGCATGGCCCCGGCGATGCCTGGCCCGAATCCGTTCGGCCCGCCGGTGCAGCACGTGGCCCACAAAGAGCTCCACATGGTCCTCGATCATCCCCTGCCGTTCCTCAGGCGTCATCTCCGCCCACAGCGCCGCCCGATCCGCCGCCGTCAACATGACGCACCCCTTCGGCGTTGCCCTTCTGATTTCTTCAGGACAGGCTCAGGACTGGCTTCCCCCTCTTGCGCCGGACCAAAGAGCACGTCGGCCGCGTTGCCGTACAGCTCGATCGCCCGGTTGAGCTCGCCCACCGCATCGCCCAGCGGATAGACGTTGCCATACTCCAGCGCCTGGACGATGATCTTGCCGGCCGGATTCTCCACGCCGTCGAAATGGTCGGGAAAGTCCAGCGCTTGCGTCCCATACGCTCCCCGCTTGCGTACGTGGCGATAGGCCCACAGCCAGGTCGACAGCGCCACCAGCTCGCGCACGCCGGCCTGCTCGATGCGCCGGGCCGCCCCCAGCCAGTCCGGCAGCAGCTCGTCGACCTGGGACAGACACCACGCCCGCAGCTGGCCCGTGTCATGCGCTTGCTGCCCGTCCCCCGTGCGCCCGCTGGTACACGACACGCGCGCACGTGTCGCGTTTTCTTCCTTCAAGACATCGAGAGGAGGAGCGAACGGCTCACCATCATCATCATCATCAAATTGTTCATCTTGAACTTCATCTTGAACTTCTACTTCTACTTGTACTTCATCGCGACCAGGTCGCGACCTGCTCTCAACCTGGTCGCGACCTGCTTGCGACGGACTCGCAACCCGCTCCAATTCCTTGCGATAGGCCGACCGCGGATCGAACTTCTCAGCCAGCGCTCGGCACAGATCAGGGTCGTCCGGAATCATCCCGTTTCGCGCCCGGTGCCAGCCCGGCGGCGGCGGAAATCGGCTCGGCGCTTCCTTGGCGTAGGGCAGATTGGCCTGGTGGCGGCGGAAGCCCTTGAAGAAGAGGACTGGGCCGTCCGCACCGTCGTAACGCATGACGAGACCCTGCGTGACCCATTCATCAATCAGCGCCGGCGCCTTGTCCATCAGCTCCACACGCAGCGGCGCCGCGGTTGCCCAAACCAGCATGGGCACCCCCGAAATCAGGCCGTCCCGATCCAGGTGCGGCAGCGTACGCAGGTACAACCGTTCAGCGTCAGGACTCAAGCGGTTCAGCTCCGGATCGCTGGTCACTTCCGTGCTCACAATTCTTCCTCTCGCCATGGGGGATTTTCCTTTCTGAAAAACAGCTCTTGAATCAATGAAAGCCCAATGATAGAATCGGGGAGACAGCGGAGGCGCCAGGCCGTCAACCTACATGCCACCGCCACTATCTCCCCCGGTGTTGTCGATTCATGCGACCCCCGACGCATCGGGCATCAACCTACGACAATGCCGAAGGAGATCGCACATGCTGTACAACGATGCTGTCCACGCCTTTCTGCGCGCCAAGCGCGGCGCCCGACGTTCACCCCGCACAATCGAATGGTACGAGTGCCAGCTCAGTCATTTCGCCGACTGGTTGACAGCGGACCACAGCGCGACACTGACCTGGCCTCCATAGACGCCTTCACCATCGATCACTACTTGGCAGATAGCGCCCCGTTCGTTTCCGACGCCAGTCTCTTCGCACGCTTCAGTTCCTTGCGTGCCCTCTTCAACTGGCTGATCAAGCGCCAGATGATCGACCGCAACCCCTTGCTTGGCGTCGACGAGCCCCACGTCGCCGAAAAACCCATCGACCACGTCACCCCCGCCGAGTACGAGCAGCTACTCAACTCGATCACGGGTGATTCGTGGGTCGACAACCGCGACCGCCTGCTGATTGCGTTGTTGTTCTGGACTGGGTTACGTGCTTCGGAGATCATTGCGCTGACCGAAGAAGATATCTACTCATGGACCGGCGCATTCTGATTGTCCGCCAAGGCAAAGGCCAGAAGACCCGCGTCGTGCCCCTACCCAGCGAGATACTTGCCCTACTGCTCGACTACCTGTGGAGCCGCCCGCCCACCAACTTGACCACACTGTGGACCGGTCGCAACGGCGCCGGCAGCGCCTCGGACAGACCCTTCACCCGCTCCGGCCTCCAGCAAATGCTGCGTCGTCGCTGCCGCGCATCGGCCTACGCAACCTGCACCCACACCTATGGCGCCACGGCTACGGCACCAACATGCTCAACGCCGGCGCCGACATCGGCTTCGTCCAGTCCGTTCTGGGCCACTCCAGCATCAAAACCACCAAGCGCTACGCCAAGTACCTCGAAGACGGCTTCTTCAACAGTTCGACGCCACCCACGGTCGGCTGACCCGCAACACTTGATGGTCCGAAAGCAACACTTGATGCTGAATCATGAGGTCGAGCCCCTCCCCGACCACCAATAAAAACGCGTCAGAGCAACCAAGCTACTTACAGGTGACTAGCTCAATTGATCTGCAATAATTGACCAGATTGAGATGTCATAATTGTGGATCAAGAGGTTGTGGGTTCGAAACCCACTAGGCGCCCCTAAATTGCATGGAGCCCCTTGTCTTTCTCTGGAGAACCAGAGTAGAGACAGGCGGCTTATTTCGTGCGATCCTCACAGCAAAAAAACCAGGGTCAGACGGTCATAGATCGGGAGATAGAAGAGTTCCCTATCGACCGTGGGGCCTAGGGCGTGATCCCCCCGGCATACTCAGACGCTATCTCCTCCATCTTTCCGATACTGGCCACAATGCCCACGGTGTAGCGGGGCTTTGTGAGTCGCCGACAAACTCCAAGATATGGCATTGATAGGTAAGCCGGTCGAGCAGACCGCTGGCAGGCCGCTCATCGCCCAAGACTTGGATCCACTCGCTCAAGGCATTCCACGATCAGGGATCTGCCCATCCCAACCGGGGGGAATGGGATGAGATCAATCGTACACGGGCCGAGAATATCGTCAACGAGCGTAACCCGCAGCGTTGATGGATGAACTTTGACTCCGTTCCAAAGCAGTGTGCAGCGATCCTTCCCGCCCAGACCCAATCTGTGCACAGTCGAAGCAACGTACGGATCCCGTACCTTATCGACGTCAAAATTGCTTTGGTATTTGCCCGCCCCATAATGCCTGACAGCGCACAGTTTCCTAAAAATCGTCTCTCGATAATCTGTACTAGAAATGGGATAGATCGAATGGGTGGCTATGCTCCACAAAGGCTCCTTTGCGCCCGACGCGGACCCCTCGAATGCTTTGCTCGGGTCGCTTTGCACGCCTTCCAACGTCAATCCGGGGTGGCCGAAGCAGGCGGTCGAATCATTAAGTCTTCGGTGATGGCGGCCATTTCGCTCGTCGACAATTTGTGCTCCAGGTACATTCGGTAGCCTGGCTCCATTGACCACGTGTAGCCATTCGCCAGGCGCCCCCCGTCTCGGCTGACCTCTTCAAAGTAGTCGGACGCTCCTCGCACACCATAGAGGACAGCCATTTGGTCCCAGCTAGATCGGTCATCAAACGTATCATCGAACCATTTGTAATATGCCATGCGGACCGGGTTGTCCTCGGCCGTATCGGCCAACGCTGCGCCGGTCCTGATATGGACACCTTCTTGGCTAAAGATGATCGGAGTCGGCCAATTCTCAATCACGTATGCACTCTGATCGACCAGATCGTGCCGTACAAAATTAAACTCGTCGTAGGCGACGCCACCCATCAACACAAGCTTGTCGACCTTGGTGGCGACAAGGTCAGGATCTGCCTGTAGGAGATCGTAGAGATTGTTAAGGAATCCTACGCTGATGATGGTTACCGAGTCGTCCCGCTGTTCCGCCAGCGCTGCCGTGTAGACGTTTAGAGCAGTGTCAACCCGATTGTCAGTGATGTCATGCTCCATTGTGGCAAGCGTGTCGATATATCTTGAGAATTCGTCATCCGGATCGACAAGGGGCTTGTCATAGAGTCCAATCGGTATGTCGCCCCGTCCATACCAGGTGTTTATGGCATCCAAGGCATGATCGGCGCCCTCTTGAACCTCATTGTAAGTAATGGCAAGAATCTCCGCTTCACCCTGATCGGCCAACGCGTGTAGTACGGCCAGCCCGCCAACATCGTCAACGTCCAGGGTGAAATCCGTTTCGTAGATCACCTTAACGGGTGAGGCAAGGGGCTCTCGGTCCTGAACGCCGGGTGCAGCAAGCAAGCAGCCCTGCAGAAGCAGCGCGACCAGCGGTAATATTGACCCAATTAATGCTACGGATGTTGTTCTCCTGTCCACAAAGGATCCACCACTGCGCAAGTCCATCACCTCCAGTGCCCTAAAGCTCAATCGCCGGTTTGATTTTCCCCGCCGCCCACTCTTCTAGCTTGCGGAACAGATCCCTAAAGATGGGATCGCGACGCACGTAATATGCACAACGAATGACATGACGGCTGTGATCAAAGCTCCAAGCCAACGGTCGGGAACGAAAGACGTCCGGGTTGAGGCTGCTCACCGTTTGTGCCGTGCGTTGCGATATGATGGGGCTGGCAACAAGATTCGTGGGCACCCAATCTGCATTCAGAAGATACGCAACCGCTACGATATCCCAGATCTCTTTTGACCATGCAAAGTGCTCTGCGCTATATCCACAGAAGGTTTCAGCCAAGTAGTCCCCGATCGCGCCTTGTCCCTGGACATACCGCTCAATCTCCGGCACGGTCGAACGTAGATGGGAAGTGACGCCCATGCAGGGGATCAGCACAAAAGGTACGCCACAGTCGAGGAGCAATCGCGCTGCCAGCACGTCCCCGGTCATGTTGAACTCGGTGGTATGGGGCCAATGCAGCCCATGCCCACCCAACCAGATCACCACGATCTTCTCGGTGACTGACGGTTCGATCAAGATAGCAGATGCGATGTTGGTCAGCGCGCCCAAGGCAATCACATAGAGCGGTTCTGTCGCAGACGATGCGCGCTCGATCAGATCCGCTGCGGCTGGGCTTGTATACGGGTCTTGATATGCGTCCAGGAAGCCATCTGAACCAGGGTAGACTAGACCATCCGAGGGCAGCTCCAATCTGTCCAGCAGGCGTAGTATCTCGTCGTAGCTCTTCTGCATTCCATCCCCGGGGCTGGTGGACCGATGATTGAAGAAGGGGGCAGCATAGAGTCCCTCAACGGACATTCTTTCCGGTGACAGCAGGGCATGAACGACAGCAAACTGATCGTCTATCTCGTTAAACGTGTCCGTATCGATGACAACGCATACCTTCTCTGTCGGCGGTTTCAGCCGCTCGAGTCGCATTGCGTCTGAAATACTGGGAAAGTTCATGGTAATACTCCACTGATCTATTGAGTCGCCTTTTGGTTCGATTTGTACGCCATCGTTCTGAGCCAAGCCGTCGATACAAGGGGCAACTAAGAGAATGGCAAGCGGCGTTCATTGGTCAAGGCAGCATCATATTCATGCGGCGCTTGGCGCGAGCATCAAAGGGTGGGCTACTCCTTTACGGCGCCTGTAACGGCATTGACAAAATATCCTTGAAACGGAAACAGGAGCAAAATCGGTATGACCGCCGCCAGCATCGACCCCGCCAATAGCTGATTCCATATCGTCTGATATTCCTGCACGGATTCCGTAATGGCTAGCTGTACGACACGATATTCCTGATCGGGCGCGACCAACAGTGGCCAGAAGTACGAATCCCATTGGCTGAGGAAGAGAATGAGACCCAGGCTGAACAGAAGTGGCCGCGAAATGGGCAGCACAATCGAATAGTAGACTCGTAACCAGGAGGCACCGTCCACACGCGCTGAGTCGATGATTTCCTGGGGGAATTCCCGGAAGAACTGGGATGACATGAAAATGATCAAACTGTTGGCCAGCAACGGAACCAAGAGTGCTTGCCACGTGTTGATCCATCCCCAATCCTTGATCATAATATAACGTGGGATGACGGTCAGATCACCAGGGATCGTAAAGGTCATCAGTACGATCAAGAAGAGGAGCTTCTTGCCCGGAAAGTCGAAACGAGCAAAGGCAAAGCCGGCAGATGTACAGATGAAGCCCCCGACGACCACCGTAACGATACCCAAGATTAGAGTATTCATGATTGCCCGTCCGAAGCCGCGCTCAAAGATGGCGATGTAGGCCTCAAGCGTGAAGTCGACGGGAACGAATGCCTTCCAAGAGAACGGATAGGCATACTCGAAGGTCTTGTCCAAGGGCGTGAACGAGGCGGCAAAAGCCCATAGGAGAGGGACGATCACCACGATTGCCACGACGACAAGCAGGATGAAGTTGATCACTTTCGTCAGCTTTTTTGTCGTACCTTGCATTGGCTTGCTTCCTCAGATGGATCAGGTTCATAAAAGAGCAGATGGTACGCAATCCGCTGCGCCAGCAATCAGTCTGTGCGCAAGAGCAGATATTGGGCGCCGATGATGACCAGGATGACCAGGAACATGAAGGTCAGCATGACGGCGGACGCACCAAGGTCACCATAGATAAAGCCACGCCGGTAGGTCTCGTACATGACGAGGTTTGTAGAGAGCTGTGGCCCACCTTGGGTCAGGAGTTGGATCGGCACAAAGAGTGTGAAGTTGACGATAGTATCCGCAACCAGAACAAAGAGGATGATCGGTCGCAAGATCGGAATGATGACGCGCGTCAGTAGCTGACGTCCGCTTGCACCGTCGATGACACCTGCCTCCAGAACGCCCGTTGGAATCCCCTGTAGTGCCGCCAGAAAAAAGAGCGCCCAATAGGGGACCCCTTTCCAGGAGATGATCATGATGATCGTCCACAGCGCCTGGTCTGGCGAGGTGAGAAAGGGCTGTTCAGGTAATCCTAACTGATTGAGCATCCCATTGATTAGACCGGCATTGGGGTCGACCATCAGGCCCCAAACGACGACTGTAACGTTGATCGACACCGCCACCGGCATTAGATAGATGCTTCGGAAAAAGCGAATGCCCCGTGTACGCTGATTGGCGATCAGGGCAAGGCCAAGGGCCAACGCAGTTTGAAGCGGATTGACGATCAGGCTGAACAGCAAGGTCACCTGGACAGATTTCCAGAAAACGGGGTCGTTAAAGACTCGAACCGCGTTCTCCAGTCCAACAAAAACGGGGTCTGCACCGCGAATGACGGAATCGGCGTATAGGCTCTGTCGCAACGTCGAAACAGCTGGAATTAAGTTGAAGATTACCAGAAGGGCGATGGCCGGGAACAGAAACAGATAGGGAACAAACAGTTCGTTCCGCTTGCTCATTGATAAGTTCCTTCATGAGGCATCGGATGAATATGGTGGCTCAACTCCCTGGCAGTGAGTCACTGCCAGGGAGTTGAGCACATCCACTAGAACAGACTGGTCGGCTTATTCGTATTTGGCCATTTCGCTCTCAAGCCGGTCGACCAATGTATTCAGGGCCTCTTCCGGGTCGGTCCCGATCCGGATATCCTGGAACGTATCTCGGAAGATCTGGTCATATTCGAGGTACCCCACGGTTACAGGCCTCGGCACTGGATTCACGGTTGCTTCGTCCGCAGCGGTTCGATTAAAGGACATCGGTTCTTCATCGAATTCTGCACTGTCGGCAAACATAGCCAATACCGATTGTTGGGCTGGGAAGTCATGACTGCCGTCTCGCCACCACATCTCGGCGCCCTCGCCGGTAGACAACCAGTGGACGAATTCCTTGGCGGCCTCAGTGTGCTGGGAGAGCGAATTGACCCCCAAATGCCAGCTCCCGGTTGCCGTGGCAATGTCGTTACCCTCAAAATAAGGGTGGCGAGTTACGCCCCACTCGAATTCTGCGTTGTCGGCAAAATTGGCGATCTGCCACGGACCACCAACGAGCATCGCCAGATTTCCGTTGACGAAGAGATCCGGGCCACTCACCGCATCACCCTGGGGCGATACACCGTACGTGTTAAACATGTCATAGTAGAACGTCGCGGCATCGATCCAGGGCTGTGAATTGACCACACCATCGACGGTCAAGCCGTCATCACCGATATACTCACCGCCCAGTGAGCCGATCAGCGGCAACAGCTGGTAAGGGGCCGTCGTCTGCTCCCATTGGAATCCCCAAACGTCGACCTGGTCCCCATTGCCTGACTGAACCGCCTGCGCGGCTTCAGCGATCTGCTCCCACGTCCAGCGCTCGTCAGGACCCGGGGGAGTGATGCCTGCTGCTTCAAACGCATCTTTGTTATAGTAGAGCAGCTGCGTTGAGGTGCTGACCGGCGCCGCAATCAGGTCGCCGTTATAGGTTCCGGCAGCCAGGGCCGCGGGCAAGAAGTCGGCCAATTCTTCTTCACTAAAGAGATCGTTGAGTGGTGTCAGCCAGCCGCGGTAGCCATAGGAGGAAACAAGGGGTACGTCGACCGAAACAACGTCAATTGAGTCGTCATCGGCACCAAAGCGTAGATTGATTTGTGATACCAGTTCGCTAAAAGGTATCTCTTCCAGTTCAACTGTGATTCCCGGGTGCTCCGCTTCGAAGGCTTCGATAATCGCGGGGTCCGCCTCAGCCCACTCGGCTAGGCGCAACCAGGTAATCGTCGCCTCGCCAGTGGAATTTTCGGCGGACGCCTCTTCACCACTTTCAGCCGGGGCTTCCGCGGCGCCTTCATCCGCAGGAGCAGTCATTTCTGCCGGCACACAGGCGGCGAGTAACGACAACCCGATTAAAAGAAAAATGACCAAGGCAACTGACATCAAGCTCCGGTTTCCGAACATGGTTCTTCCTCCATTCAGGATGCTAGAGAAACGTGAGACTCTAATTACCGCAAATATGTTGCGGCCACCACCAAAAACAGACAATTGTGAATATTCACGGTAATTTTAGTATATTCAATCGATAATCACTTGTCAAGAGGGGTGCGACACTTGATTTTTGTCGACTATAACCCTAAAATAGACTATTGTGATCATTTACAGGAATATTTTGGCAAGGGGAATATGACAAAGCGCGTAACCATCAAAGACGTAGCCAAATATGCCGGCACCTCTTATCAGACAGTCTCCCGCGTCATTAACGACAAGCCGGATGTGTCTCTCGAAACGCGACGGCGCGTGCAGGCAGCAATCGAAGCACTCAACTATCGCCCCAGCATGGCAGCGACTTCGCGGGCCAATCCGAAGACGCACATCATGGCCGTTGCGATCTCGCCCTATAACGAATATCTGCTATACGAGGGAGATCCTCATCTTTTGCGTTTGATTCACGGCGTGGACAACGCCCTGGCTGTCAGAAATTACAGTCTCCTGCTGTCGACGATCCACTTCACAAATGACGAGACCATCGAAAGCCGCCTTCTCAGTCGTCAGCTTGCAGACGGGGTGATCATCCGTCTTTCCATGTATGACCATGGTCAGGTCGCCACGCTATTGTCAGAAAAGGGCTATCCGGTCGTTGTTATTGGCTATAGTCAGAATCCAGATATTCCGGCCATTCGCAGCGACGACGAGAATGGCGGCTATACGCAGACGCAACATTTGCTCGCACTAGGTCATCGGCGCATTGGCATGATAAGCGGACCGGATGAGGATCCGGCAACAGCCATGCGAAAGCAGGGCCATGAGCGGGCCATGGCCAGTTCAGGTTTGGATGGGCGTGTTACAGCGCGCGTCGTCGGCGACTACACGGTCGAAAGTGGATTTCGGGCGGCCGAAAAACTGCTGGCCGTCGAACCGGACCTGACCGCCATTGTCGCCTTCAGCGATCGTATGGCTATCGGGGCAATGCATTGGCTGAACGAGCATGGATACCATATCCCAGAAGACCTCTCAATCGTCGGCTATGACGACATCCCTACGGCAAAAAGACAGGCGACGCCGCTGACGACCATTCGCATCCCTTCCATGGACGAAGGACAGCGGGCCGTTCAGGTTCTCTTCGACCTCATCGAGAATCGCAGACTCTATTCGACCAAGGTGATCCTTCCCGTCCAACTGATCACGCGCAGTTCGACAGCCATCCACAGAGCGCGCAGCAACCGCCCCTAGTTCGTACCCCCGTCAATCACATTTCACGGACAGCCTCCCATCACCCAATTCTGACTTCTCAAACCAGTCCGTTTTGCGAACTTTAAATCGATCTCATGACTCGCTGCGTAGCGCTTTCGCGCCTGGACGCGGCCCGGCGTAAGATCCCCGACTCGCACCATGACGCTTCCAATCGCTAGATCGTGCACGAGTCGCAACCAAGTAGCCACGTCCCACTGGCGCCGCATGCGAGCGTGCCAAACGCACGACTCCGTGCCGAACTTCTGCCGTGGCGTGGCCCAATTTTTGGTTGACGCGCTCTTCAGTTAATGCTATCCTGCCTTGCGCAAGCGACTCTGCGGGTCGCAAGTACTCTCTGCGCCGCGGGCGAGTACTTGCGAGTTGATTCCCTTACCAGCAGCGCACACCTCCACAATTTAGTCAGTGTGTGCCCTTCGCAACGCGATCGGTCGTCGCCTTGGCGGACGGTCCCATACGCAGCAGGTTGCCCATGGATGCCGATAATTCGACGCTGTCTACCATAGAAAGCCCGCTCTGGACGTTCGAACCCAATATTGCTGAGCTGTCATATCCGGACGTGCCTGCTCTGCAGCAACGTGAAGAGCAGTGGCGCGACAAACTCGGCCAAATCGCTTGGCCCTGGCATAGCCGGCCAGAGGAGGGTGTAGACCTGGATGTCGAGCAGCTCCGCCCACCCGACGAAATGCCGGAAGCGGTGCAAACCTTTTTTGAACGCTACCTACCCAGCCTTGAAGATTGGTCGCACGTCAACTCGGCGTGGTTGGATGAGCTATTTGCCGCGATTTGTGCCCCAAAACAGCAATCCAAGACGCCACGTCACACGATCTTTATCAGACGCCCCTACTCTCCCCTCGATAAGATTATTGAAAATAAAGCGCGTACTGCGCAATTCAGTATCTTGCGCGAGCCAAGCCGTCGGGACCTGATGGATGAGAACCTGGCCTGGCTCACCGATTGGCAGAAGAATGACAATCCATTGGTTGCCTGCGTAAACCTGGAGCGCTTTTTTATCAATAGTTTCGCCGGCCTAGCATCGATGCGCCGCATGATCGAGTGGCTAGCGACCACGGAAAAAACTTGTGTCTTCGTCTGCTCGAGTTGGACCTTCTACTTCCTCATAAACGCCGTTCCCCTGGCCTCAGTGATGAGCGAACCAATCTTTCTGACGCCCTTTGATTCGACCCGCCTGCGAAAATGGCTCTGGCAGATCTCAGATGAACGTGCCTTGTCCTATGCCTTTGTGGAAGCAAACCACGAGCACAAGGAAATTGTCACATCCCAAGACCACGACGGGAAGGGCGAGGAAACGTCGTCGAAATCGCTGGACCACATCGTGAACTACACGCGTGGCAACCCGGGCATCGCCTGGAAGGTGTGGCGAGCCAACATTTTGGGCGGCTCAAAGAATACGGGGGATGCGAATGGGCTGACGCTCCACGTGCGTGACTGGAAGACAAGCAGCCGCCTGCTGCCCCGCGTGCGCAGCGAGGTGGATTCGCCGATCTGTGCAGTGATCCTCTACTACCTGCTTCTCCACGATGGGCTGCCCGACTGGGCGCTGGCCAAGATTACGCCATTTCGACTGTCGCAGATTGCCGGTAGCCTGAATCGCCTTTCACGGCGCCCCGCGATTGCGCTCAACGGGGAGCAACAGGAGGTCAAAGTGCTGAGCGGATTGGTTGAACGCGACAGCGAGAATGTCTGGCGCGTGACTGAACTGGGCTATCGCAATGTCACAAATTATCTACGTAGTCAACGCTTTAGCATCCCAAAAATTGTCTATTAGCTCTGTGGCTGGAGATCGTCATTGGCGAAGATCGGGTGTGTTGCAACGCAGAAGGAAGATGGGGCAAACTGATGGTGAAAGTCAGCGCACGTCACAACGAGACGCTGCTATCGTCAGTCAATTGGAGCATCGGTAGCCTTAGGCAAGGCATGCTGCTGCTCTTGCTAGTGACGGCGTTGACCCTTGCCGGCTGCGTAGGGGCGCAGAGTGAGACATCCACCGGTGCGCCCGCGGAGACGGATGCGATGGCAGAAGCCAGCAACTCTGCGGATTCAAGCAAGGATGCCAAGTGCGCGGGCGGAGCCGAGGATATCGGCATTGAAAACATTGTTCGGCATGTTGCTTTTGAACTCGACTGCATGGGCCAGCTGCGGCGTCAGTGGTCGGCCTTTGTCATTGTGGCGGCTATCTTTGCCTACTGGATGATATCAGGGCCACTGACCAGCCGGGTTGTGCAGGGAAACTCTCGCCAGCGGCTGCTGCCGATCAAGGTGCTGATCGTGATTCTTGCATGCGCCCTACTCTTGTTCATTCTTGGCAGCCGTGGCGAGAATGGTGAATTTGTTTTTTTGGTGGGCACGGTGGCTGTTTTGCTTGTCTTGCGCGAGCCTTTCACTGATTTCTTGGCCGGGCTAACTGCGTCGCTTGAACGTACCTATGAAGTGGATGACTGGATTGAGGTCAACGATCATTACGGGCGCGTGACCAAGGTTGGCTTGCGCTCCATCAAGTTGCAGACGCCAGACGACTCCGCGGTCTCGATTCCGCATAGCCAGATTCGCAACGCAACGGTCGTCAACGCCAATTCCGCGCAGCCGACCCATATGTGTGTGGCGAATCTCTACGTGCAACGAGACCATGATTTTCGCTCTGCCCGACGCCTCCTCTGGGACGTGGCAATCACCAGCCCTTATGTGCTGGTCGATGAAGCGTATCCCATCGCCGTGATCGTTGTGGAGCAACCGTATGGTCTCCAGTATCGTATCAAAGCCTACCCCCGTTTTGGCACGGATGAGTTCGCCTTTGTCAGTGACCTGACCGTGCGCGGGCGGGAAGCGCTGCGCACGCTGGGCATCGAAATGAACCATACACACCCTGTTCCAGAGTAGGGGCGCAGGCTCAACCACTTCCTCAGTCGTCGGCCACGATGCCGTAGAGTTCGATATCCTCGAATTGTCCCCACTTACACACATGGCGCCGGCGCGTTCCCTCGTGCTCCATCCCCAGCTTTTGCATCACTCGGCCCGAACCCGGATTGCGGGTCAGATGACACGCGTGGACGTGCTGCAAGCCAAGTTCGTTGAAGGCATACTGTAGTACGGCGCGGCCCGCCTCGGTGCAGTACCCGGCGTTCCAGTAGGGCACCCCGACCCAGTACCCCAGCTCGGCCTGATGGCCAGGTTCGATGCTCATCAGGCTAATGGCGCCGATCAGCGCGCCATCGTCCTTGCGTGTTATGGCGAAGATTATTTTTTCCCTGTGGGCAAAGAGCGCTTTGTGCGTGGCGATCCATTCCTCAGCCATGCCGTCTTCATAGGGGTGCGCGATGCCCAATGTCGTATCGGCGATGGCCCTGTCGCCGGCCAGGCGTTGAACGTCGACTGCATCGTCCAGCCGGAAGGGGCGTAAGGTCAATCTGGTTGTTGTGAGTGTTGGTTGCAGTTGCATGTTGGGACTTCTTTTTTCCAGTGGCTGTCACTAGGCGACGCGGATTGCTCGTCTACTCAACTAGGGCAGGCAGAAAGCCGCCCACAAAGGCATCGCCAAGGCCAACGGTCGTCGGATTGGATTGATCGACTTCCGCAACGGGCACGCAGCAGATTCCGTACGGCATCAATCGTGTGACCGCAGCCGCAAAGTGTGCGCCCTCTTGAGAAGGCGGCAGTCCGGCGATTTCTTGGTACGCCTGAACCGTAAAGTCGTCGCCATGGCAGAAGCGCGTAGTCGCCATGGTGACGCCACCCTGCAAGGCCTCACGGAACTTTGCGACATGCTCGCCATAGGCCAGCGCCCAGTACATCGTGTGCACCACAATGACCGGTGCGGGGATGATCGTTTGTAGTTCCCTCAGTGCCTGCAGCACGTACGCGGCATCCAGGAGATCCACCGGTCGGCCAAGATAGCCCTGAAGTTCGTCCTCATTGAGGCTGATGATGTCAATGTGGTCCGCCAACGCTGCGTAAATCAAACGGCTGAAGGTGGGGTTGTAGTAGCCGGCGTCCTCGCAAAAAACGCGCGCGTCCTGGGGCAAATTCTCCAGGACAGGCAAGAGTGTTGCGACTCTATTTCTAAGCAATTCCTCGTCCTGCATGGCATTGAAGCCCGAAATCAGCAGAACCTGGGCATTGGCACACAGCGCCGGCAAGGCATCACTCAGTTCCATTGAGATATTGTCAAGATCATTGTGGTAAATGATGCGATTCGCCCGGCTGGCTCGGATGTCGATGTCGCCGGCGTTGACGCGCGCATCCTGCCCGAATTGCACAATCAGGTGCGGATACGAGCTTTCCGCGGCATTGCTGCACACATAAGGGCTGTCCGGTGGAATGAGTCTGCGCACGTGGTCGTTGATTGTGACCAGATGCAGGGCCGACCGATGCCCTAGCTTGCGCATGGCGATGGCTGCGCGCACCGACGTGCCGCCCAGGGTGATCTTTATCTCAAAATGACGCGAAAAATCTTCGACAATGTTCGATGCCCCAACGAAGCGCTCGCCACCCGTTCCAGCCTGCAAAAAGCTGAGAATCGAAATGACCAAGTCGCGCTCGCTGTGGATGTCGCCGCTGGTCGATAGCTCGGCTGCACCGATGCCATAGCGGCGTACTAGATCTTCCATGACGCTGCTATCCCACACAATTTCGTAATCGATATTGTTGCCAAAGCCCAAGACGATTGCTTCTGTCACCGGAGTGTCCTTCCCAACAGTGGAAACGCCATGCTCCCCAAAGCAGGCACAAGGCAACTTTGGGGAGCATGGCGTCAAAGGAGATGAGCGAGCACGCGCGCACGGTTGGCGCACAAACCATCAACAGTAGAGCGCAGCCTTGCCGGTCGCATTAAAGAGGTCGATCTTGTGATGAGCGACAACCTTCATGGCTTCAATACAGGGGGGGTAAATCGAGTTGGGCTCGCGCAAGTTCCGATCCGTCAATACTTCGCGGCATTTCTGATAAAAGGCATCCTTGATATCACTCGAAATGTTGATCTTGTTGATGCCCAACGCGACGGCAGCCGCAATCTCCTCATCGGGATTGGCCGACCCGCCGTGCAGCACCAGGGGAATGTCGACTCTCGACGCAATTTCTTCCAGCAGATCGAGCTTCAACTCGGGCTTGCGATCCTTGGGATAGATGCCGTGCGATGTGCCAATGGCAACGGCCAGCGTATCCACGCCAGTGGCCTCTATAAAGGTCACGACGTCGTCTGGATTGGTATAAATGATGATGTCCGTACCGGCTTCCGCTTCGGGGCCGGTGGTGCCAATCGTCCCGAGTTCACCTTCTACAGAGACATTAATTGGATGGGCCAGCTCCACGACGCTGCGGCTGATCGCGATATTTTCCTCCAGCGGGCGGGTGGAT
The DNA here is from genome assembly GCA_963749845.1 of uncultured Chloroflexia bacterium. Taxonomy (GTDB): domain Bacteria; phylum Chloroflexota; class Anaerolineae; order Caldilineales; family Caldilineaceae; genus JAGRCP01. Next base: position 28,488 of record CAVVOJ010000002.1, read on the forward strand.
GCATCAATCATAACGGATGTAAAGCCGCACTGAATGGCTTCCATGATCTGCGCCAGGGACGAGCCATGATCCAGATGAATACAGACCGGCACCGTGGCCTTGTGGGCCTCCGCAATCGCCGATTGTACAAAGGAAGGGCGGACGAAGCTCAGCTCATCCGGGTGAATGGCAAGAATAACGGGCGATTGTTTTTCCTCAGACGCTTCGAGCACGCCCGTTAGCAGCATATTGCTGCTGATGTTGAAGGCCGGAATCGCAAAGCGATTGGCTTTTGCTACGGCCAACAAGTCGCGCATATTCATTAACATGGTTATATCTCCGTGATTTGTTTCGATTTGAATTCGGCCGGCAGATGACCACGTATCAGCCCTTGACGGAACCCGCAGTCATACCGGCGATAAAGTAGCGCTGAAAAAACAAGAATAACAGCAAGACTGGAAGCGAACCAAGCACACTCATGGCCATCATCTGGTTCCATTCATAGGAATGCTGGCCCATCAGCAATTGGATGCCCACGGGAACCGTCCGCATGTCGGTTGTCTTCGTCAGCGTGAGGGCGAAGAGAAATTCGTTCCACGCCAGCATGAAAGTGTAAATGCCCACGGAGACGATGCCGGGAAGCGCAATTGGCACCAATACGCGCCACAGTGCAACTGCAGAACTGCCGCCATCGATCATGACGGCCTCGTCTAGTTCCCGCGGCAGTGTATTGAAGTAGCCGGTCATCATGATGATGGCGTAGGGCAGCGTAAAGACCATGTAGGTCAGAATCAGTGCGGGGTACGTGTTGAATAGCTTCAGGGTGACAATGAGGCTGAAGTATGGGATGAGCAGCGTGATTGGCGGCACGGCCTGGACGCTGATAATCAGCATATTCAGCAGCCGCTTCGCCTGAAAATCGTAGCGACTGAAGCTATAGCCGCCCAGAATGCCAACAATGAGCGTGAATGCCGTCACCAGTGTGGACACCAGGTAGCTGTTGAAAAAAAAGCGGACTTGCTCGGGGTCAGTCAGCACGGCAATGTAAGCGTCAAAAGAAAACGAATCAGAAATAAGACGCGGCGGATAGGCGAAGATATCGACATTGGACTTCAGCGACGAAGAGATCATCCACAGCACCGGAAAGCCCGGAAAAAGCGCGCAGATCAACAGGGCCAAGATGATCAATGCCCGCACGATACCCGTTCTTGTCGACTTGGAAAGTGCGTTACTCATCGCTGGCCCTCTGATGTCTGACATAAAAGAGCGCAACAAACATGGACAACACCAGAATGACAAACGCGTTTGCCGAAGCCAAGGAGAATTTGTAGGAGCTAAAGGCCAGTTTGTAGGTAAAGGTGCTGAGCATCTCGGTGACGCGAATGGGACCGCCGCCCGTCGTCATCCAGATCAACGTAAACTGCTGCATGGTCCAGATGATGTCGAGCATGGCCAGGCTGAGAATGATCGGCTTTAGTTGGGGCAAGGTGATGTAGCGAAAGAGCTGGAAGCCATTGGAGCCGTCAATTGTCGCCGCTTCATAATACTCGTCTGGGATTCCCTGCAGACCGGCCAGCAGGCTGACCATGTAAAAGGGGTAGCCGGCCCAGATATTGATGAAGGTGACGGTATGCAGCGCCAAGCGGGGTGAGCTCAACCACTCAATCTTTTCACTGGCAATGCCCGTCCACATCAATAGATAATTGATCACCCCATTGGGATTCAGCATCAGACGCCATAGAATCGCGATGATTGTTGCCGTGAAGACCCAGGGCAATATGTAGATCATCCGAAAGAGCGACCGTGTAACCGGGTGTACGGCCTTTGTATTCAGGAGCATGGCGAACGACAGGCCCAGAATGAGATGGACGATGACGCTCATGCCGGTGAAGTAGAGCGTGTTGCCCAGCGCCTGTTGAAATACGCTGTCGGAGATGATCTCTACATAATTCGCCAATCCCACAAAAGTGGGATTCTGATTCATGATGACATTATCCATCAGCGAATAGTAGAAGACCATCGCGATCGGGATGAGCGATAGTATAGTTAAGAGCAGGAGGGTGGGCGACAAGTAGGCAAAGGGTCTCACCTTCTTCATCGCTTTATGAAGGGTATAGTCCTTCGTCGTGGTTGACGCATCATTATTGGCCAGCAAGGGAAACTTGTCTCCTTCGGCGGGGCACGCTAGCGGGCGGGCACAGGGCAATCACTACCCTGTGCCCGCTCAGATCTCTACATTCTGTCTGGTGAAACTCAGGCTTTTTGAAAACGGCCTGCTTCTATTGCCTAAACGGACAGCTCTACGAGATCACGAGTTTCGTAGGTCCGGCTATCAGCCGGACGGTCTCGTTTGCCGAAGACGTTACGCTACCAGCGTGACCTGCAAAATTCATGGTTTCATCCTACCGTCAGTTTAGCGGGCGAACCGCTAGAAGTTTTCCATCCAGGCGGCTTGGGCGTTGTTCAGCATGTCGTCGAGCGACTGGCCGCCGTCCAGGTAGATCTGGAACTGTTCGTTGAAGGAGCGCATCAGTTCTTCGGCGACGGGAAGTCCAACAAACTCGTTGGCGAGGTAACCCTCTTGGAAGACTTCAAAGGCAGCGCCAAACAGCTCATCACTCTCGACGAAGTCGGGGGTGGAGTCCACGTTGCCTGGGAAGCCATTTGCCATGGAGGAGAGGGTAGAGTTCGTCTCTTGGCTCATCAAGAACTCGACCAGCTTCCAGGCCTCAGCCTTATTCTCGCTATTCTCAGCCACACCAATGCCCCAGGAGGCGTAGGGCAAACCACGCGGGCCGTCATAGCCGTCTGCAGCTGGCAGCGCAGTGATTGCAAAGTTGAGATCCGGGTTGCGTTCGCGAGTTAGGTTGATCCAGGCCAAGGAGCCAATCATCATGCCAATTCGTCCACTACTAAACTCTTCCGACTTGGTCTGTTCGGCCATAGTGAATGCGCCGGGGGAAACAACACCAGCGTCGTAGAGGCCTTTGATGTATTCCACGACGCCACGCACCTCATCATTGGTAAGATCCGGCATGCCCTCGTTCATCATGCTGCCGCCCGACGCCCAGACCCATGACATCACGTCGTTCTGAATGCCATTGGGTACGGCGAGATCCAGCGGTAGAATCCAGCCATAGACGTTGTTCGCCTCATCCGTTAGCTGTGCGGCTGCATCGGCAAACTCGCTGCGGGATGTGGGAGGATTCTCGATGCCTGCTGCTGCCATCAAGTCAAGGTTCACGAATATCGGATAGATGAAGTTCACGACTGGAATCATATAGGAGGCGCCGTTGAGCTGAATCTGAGCCGCCAGCTGACTGTCATCGTAGCCGGCTTCGCCCATCAGATCTGACAGGCTGGCCAACGCGCCTTGCTTGACAAAGTCATTGACCCACGCACCATCCAGGCCGACAACGTCCGACATGGTGCCGGTTGCGGCGCCGGCAACGACCTGCTCGCGGGTGGCAGAGTAGGGGGCGCTGATCAGCTCGACCTTGATGCCGGGATTCTGCGCTTCAAATTCATCCATCAGGCCGCGGAACGCTCCTTCGGGCAGCTCGACCCCCCACCACTGGGTGAATTCGAGCGTAACCTCTTCCTGGGCATCGCCTTCCGCGGCTGGCGCTGCGGCCGGCGGGGCAACACAGCCAGCCAACAGCATGCTCAATACGAGCACGGGTACCAGCAGATGAAGCAATCGACTTCGTAACATGGTGATCTCCTTTTTGTTGCATCCTGAGAAGGAACGGTAACGACGCTCAAACACGAACTACCATAGATCGGCGGAGGATTTTTTGTGCTCATCTTTTTCGTGGGACGACGGTAGGCAATGGCTAATTTTTTCCTCAACGCTTTGCCCGGCGCCCTGCTTCTTGATGTCCTGCACCCTCCTTTCTTGTCAATCAAACGGCGAAGTAGGAACTCAATACTTCCGGTGCCGCGTCGCTCGCATGGTCTTGGCGGCGGCCTGGGCAGAGGCATCGGAACGCTGGACGCAGATGCCCACATAGAGCGCTTCAGTCAAGGCCAGCGTCGCCAGGTTGGAGGCCATCTCTTCCTCACGGAAGTGGCTGACCCGTGTCGACGTGAACAAGCTGTAGTCGGCGCAGCGGGTGATAGGCGAATCCGAGTGATTGGTGATGCAGATCGTGCCGGCGTTGCGTTCTTTGGCCAGTTCCAGCGCATAGACTGCGTCTTTAGAACTGCCGGTGTGGGAGATGCCAACAGCTACGTCTTCGGCCGTCGTCAGGCTGGCATACATCTCCTGTACGGTCGGGTCGATCGAAAACCGGCTGTGCAATCCAATCTTCGTCAGGCGAAAATTGAGATCCATGGCGATCGGGATCGAATTGCCCGAAGCGAATAGCTCGATCCGCCGCGCCTGGCAGAGTAGTTGCACTGCAGCTTCCAATACCGCCGCGTCCAGAATGCGTACCGTATCTTCCAGCGAGCGCATGCCGGTGGTCATGGCCTTTTGCACCGAGAGCGCGGCGCCGTCGTCCAGCGAAAGATCTTCATTCACGAGCAACATGGGCGAGACCAGATCCTCCGCCAGCCCAATCTTGAGCGCGTGAAAGCCGGAGTAGCCCAGCGACTGGGCGAAGCGCACAATGCTCGCCTCGCTCACGCCAGAGCGCACGGCCAATTCCGTAATCGTTAGATTGATCGTCTCGCGCGGCGCAGTGATGATGTATTGCGCCGCCTTCTGAGCCGATCCGCCTAGCTGCGGCAGGGCATCGGATATCACCGCCAGCGTGCCCCGCTCGTGGCTGTTGTGATTGTCCATAGGGATCAATTGTGTGTTGGAAATGATTTTCATAATTGTAGCATTTGTGAAAATGATTGTCAATAGGGTTTCGAAAACTCGGACCGTTTAGTCCCTCATCTGATAAAACGCGGATGGATCGGGATTCGAATGTTCTTCAAGCTGGAATACAATGAGAGCGCCTTCAGGTCATACGAAACCTGAAGGCGCTCTCATTGTATTCTGCGTCGTTGATTCAGTTTGGGGTGCGTTCTTCCCCCGGAGTTGCGGGAGGGGGAAGGGGGCGTAAGATCCAGCACCCCCCAGTACAAGACGACCTTACGCCCCTTCTATGTTGGTACAGGCGTTGGCAAATTCAAGTGCGGGATTCGGAGTGCGGAGTTGGGAGTGCGTCGTGCTGACGCCCCTCGCCCCACGCTCCCCGCTTGTGTCGCGGTTCCCGCATACCCCTCTGCAGGGGGCTCCTACTCGTTACGGAATCACAATCTCCTGGCCGACGTAGATGACGTCAGGGTTGTAGATGCCGTTGTGGCTGGCCACGGCGGTGCTCTCCACACCATAGCTCTTGCAGATGCCGCTGAAGGTGTCACCCGGCTTGACCACGTAGACCGTGGGTTCACCGATCTTCTGCACCGGTCTCGCCGGGACGACGGCCACCGGATAGGTCGGCTCCGGCGTCGGCTGGTGACCCGCACCGCAGCCCGGAATCGTCAGCACCTGCCCCACATAGATCATGTTGGGATCGTAGATGCTGTTGGCCTGCTGCAATGCGTAGGTCGTGACCCCATAGCGAGCCGCAATCATGCTCAGCGAATCGCCCGGCTGCACGGTCACCGTGCAGCTGCTCGTCGGCGGCACAGGCGCAATCGGGTGGACCGGATGAACCGGCGGGACCACATAGCCCGGATCGCCGCAGCTGTTGTAGAGACAGGGCTTGGGCTGGCCGCAGCCGGTCAGGCTGATGTCGTCCAGGTTGAAGTCCAGCTCCGTGCCATTGATGCCCCACTTGCTCAGCCCTCGAATGAAGAGCGTAATCTCATGGCTCTGGGCCACAAACTTCACGCTGTAGGCGCCCATGGCGCCCGGCTCGGTGCGGGGATAGAGCGGCCCCAGATTCATGCCCTGCCAGTTGTTGACATGGGTCCAGTCGCTGTCGTACCCGTAGGTGTAGCCCCAGTCGGCCTCAAAGCGGTTGGGATCGTCGCCGCCGCCCACGCCGCGCAACATGCCGCGCAGCCTCAACTCGTAGGTCTGGCCCGGCGTCAGGCCACGCACGTGCTGATAGATGCCGGCGTAGCGATCGTTGTCGCCATCGACGATGCCCTTGGCGTTGATCTCAATCAACTGCCCATGCTCGCCCGAGGCGACCACCGGGTCCCACTGCTCGTCGTAGAAGCCGTAGCCCGCATTGCCGCCGTTGGTGAAGAACCCCCAGCTCTTGCCCACATGGCCCAGATAGACCGGGTTGAAGCCGTGCTCAAAGCCGCCATTGTAGATGTACTCCGTCCGGCAGACCTCAGGATGGACCGGATAGCCCGACCCGCTGCCGTCGATGATGACCACACTCTCGCCGCCGCCGTAACCGGCTCCGCTGCCGCCCGACCCGCCGTCGATGATGACTACATTCTCACCGCCGCCGTAGCCGGACCCGCTGCCGCCCGAGCCCCAGCCATGATGGTAGGGGGAAGGACCGGTCAGGGAGATGGCGTCCAGGTTGATGTCAATCTCTTCGTCAAAGATCGGCCACTTCTTCCACACCCGCACGTAGACGGTGATGTAGTCGTCCTCGGCCATGATGTGGGTGGAGTAGTCGGAGAAGGCGCCCGGCTCCAGGCGGTCGTAGTAGGTGTACCAACCCGTGTCCTGCCAGTTGGTCACCGCCTGCCAGTCGGCGTGGGCGCCAGCGGTCCAGCCCACCTGCACCTGATAGCGATAGGGATCGCCATCGGGATTGGTGGTGCGGATCATGCCGCGCAGGTTCAACTGGTAGTTCTCCCAGTCCACCACGCGCACCGTCTGGTAGAGACCGGCATAGCGGTCGGGGTCGCCGTCGATGATGCCCTTGGTGTTGACTTCGATGAGCTGGCTGTGGCTCCCTTCCGCCACCACCGGCTGCCACTGGTCGTCATAGAAGCCGTAGTTGGCGGCCCCACCGTTGGTGAAGCAGTGCCAGCCGTAGCCGACCATGCCGCACCCCGGCTGGCTGACGAAGCCGTGCTCGAAGCCGCCGTTGGTGAGGACGTCCACGTAGGACGCTGTCGTACTCTTGGGTATCGCCGCAGCCACCCCCACGCTCAAGAGCATGAGTGCAATCAGCGTGAAGCTGATGAAGGTGCGAGCCTTGGGGTGCTGCGGATAGGTCAGGAATTGCATAACGCTTCTCCTTAAGTATCCGGTCTCGCAATGAAAAGCAGTGGAGCGAATGTCCCGAAACGCGTGTGACACTGCTTGTGCTCGTGCGCTTGTTGAGGCGGGCGGACCCGCCGTCCTGGCGGGCGAACCTGCCATCCTGGCGGGCGCCCACCCGCCGAGTTGCGCATTGGTTGAGAGCGTAGCATATCATTTTTCGTTGCGCAACGGGTAGATTCTGCAACAAATTATTATGATTGATGACTATGTGAAAGTGGCGTGTTGCAGGGTGTGCAGGGTGGTAGGAGGGCAGAAGTACTATACGAATTCACACTGGGGCGCAGGGGCAAACGGGCTAAATTGGGGCGGGAAATGGGGGGTGGCTACAGGGGTGAGGGGGCGGATGGGGCGCAGATGGTTATGCGAAATGGGGGTGACGGGGTGGGGTAAGATGGGGCGATTCCGTCGCGTTGGGAGAATCCGCCGTTGTGGTTGGGTCAGGCGACAGGCGGCGACGAGTTTTCAAATTGGGTGGGAGTTCAGATCCTGCAACAAATCTTGCGCTGTGGGAAGGGCGCCGAGCTGGGGCTCGGCACACCCGGGACGCTCGGATCTATCGCCCAGTCCGCACGCCCCGTGCGGACAGTCGCCCTCCCGAAAGCTGCGACGGGTAGAGACGCAGCCGTACCCTCACAACCCGTTCGCACGAAGGCGTGCTCATTGAGCGGCCAGCGGGGAGGCTCGGACCTACCGCCCAGTCCGCACGCTCCGTGCGGACGGTCGCCCTCCCGAAGCTGCGACGAATGCTGCCGAGCCCTGGCCCGACAGCATTCGCGGCGTTCGCACGAAGGCGTGCTCACTGAGCGACCAACGGGGAGATGGCGCAATATAGCAACGCCTACTCAGGCCGTTGTGCGGTGATGCTTGCGCTGGCAAAGCGCTGCACAAGCATCACCGCAATCTCGGGGCTAAGGGTCGCGGCTACGCTCTCCATATCTTGACCCAGGTCGGCCAGCGTGTAGTGGTGCGCGATCTCAACGTCGATGTCACCAAAGCCGGCCGCGGCCAGCAGGCGCTCGTACTGCTCGATCGTCAACGCGCCGGCAATGCACCCGGCCCAGCTCAGCGCCGCCCGCACCTCTGCTTCCTCCACTGGCAGGTCATCTAGCGAACCATCGATGACAATATCGGTGATGGCAAGGCGGCCGCCCGGCGCCAGCACGCGAAAGGCTTCGCCAAGCGTTTGATCTTTGTCCGGCGACAGGTTGATCACACAATTGGAGATGATGACGTCGGCGCTCTGATCGTCAAACGGCAGCGCTTCAATGTGTCCCTTGCGAAATGCCACATTGGTATAGCCCCCCTGAACCGCATTGGCTTGGGCAAGGGCCAGCATTTCATCGGTCATATCTACGCCGTAGACAAAGCCATCTGAGCCGACCTGACGCGCCGCCAAAAAGACGTCCAGCCCGCCGCCCGACCCGAGGTCGATTACCCGCTCGCCCGGCTTCAGCCCAGCGATCGCCGTCGGGTTGCCGCAACCAAACGAGTTCTCCGCCGCCGCCGTAGGGACCGCCACCAGTTCAATCGTGTCATACAGCTGCACACTGTTCCCCGAGGCTTGCGTGTCGCCTACCGGTGTGCAGCAAGACCCCGTCTTAAGTCGTTCTGCATAGTGCTCGCTGACTGTCGTGCGAATATCTTCAGTTGTGCTCATTCTGTTCGCTCCTGACTCTCATTAATTGCAATTGGTCGACATAATAAGCGGTGATTCTAATTGGCTACCTCAGCCGGTGATAGAGTTGCTAGAAGGTCCTGTAACAGCAGCATACGGTCCGGCCGCACGTGGTAGTGATACCATTGGCCTTCTCGCGTGCAGTCGATTAACTCCGCCGTGCGCAGCACCTTCAAGTGATGGGAAATCGTCGGCTGGGCAAGGTCGAACTGGCTTTCGATATCACAGACGCAGGCCTGACTGCCATACTGGCTCAAGATGCGGAGAATCTGCAAGCGCACCGGATGACCCATGGCCTTGAATTGCGCGGCCAGCGTTTGGGCGGATTCGTTGGACAATTGGATAGCGTCAAGGGGGAGACAGCAGCTACTTGACTTTCTTATATTGCTTATATTGGTCATTATGTTCGTGAACACCTTTGGCTATGATTGCCTGGTTTTTGCTTATACATGTTGAGACTATACTCAATATATTGATAATTGTCAATATAGATATTTATCAATATAAATAGATGATGAGCGTTGATCTCTCCTGGCCCCGGCGTCAACCCACAATTACCCATCCCCCATCTTGATGGTATAAAATGGCTGCTCTGCCGCCCATCCCGCGACTGAGGGACGATCATGACGCCACACGACAATCCGACGACGCTACCCACTGGCTACATACTGCGTCCGCCCACTATGGAGGACATTCCGGCCTGCCTGACCCTGATTGCGCGCTGCGCCGAAGCGTTGGGCGCGCCTGAACGCTACACGCCTGAAGAGCTGGCTGCTAGATGGCAGAGTCCTGGCGCAAAGCTGGCCCATAATTTTTGCGTCATCGAGAACGACAAGGGTGACATCGTCGCTTATTGCGAGGCTTGGGACACCCAAACGCCGCCCGTCGCTGTATGGACCTGGGGAAGGGTTGACCCGGCTTACGAAGGCAAGGGGCTGGGCACTGCGCTCATGGATTGGGCCGAGGGTTTAGCCAATGCCGCAATCAAACGTTGCCCGCCCGAGGCCAAGGTTATCATGCAGGCCGCCGCGGTCAACGACTATGCGCCGGCACGCTCGCTCTTCTTGGATCGCGGTATGACGCCGGTCCGTCGATTTTATCAGATGAAGTTTCGCTTTGATGACCAAGCGCCACCCGCACCGGTCTGGCCGGAAGGCATTGTTCTGCAACCGTATCGCCACCCCGAAGATCTTGAAACCGTCGTCGCCACTACCCGTGACGCCTTCCGCGATCATTGGGGCTTTGTCGAGCGGCCGTTCGACGAAGAAGTGGCGTACCGGCGCCATCAGGCCGATAGCGATCCCTACTTCGATTCAGCCTATTGGTTGCGGGCAATGGACGGTGAGGAAGCTGCCGGCGCCGTGATCAGTTTCCCCGTCTCAATCGCTGGACCTGAATACGCCTATATTCAAGCCATCGCCGTGCGCCGACCCTGGCGCCGCCGGGGCCTGGCGACAGCCCTGCTACATCAGATTTTTGAAGTGGCCCACCGTGCCGGGAAAGAGGGGGTCATCCTTGGCGTGGATGCCGATAACCTGAGCGGCGCCACCCGACTCTACACCCGCGCCGGCATGGTCACGAGCAAAGTGACGCACGTCTACGAGAAGGTCCTGCGCGATGGCATTGGTCTGCGCAATGAAGGCTGAGGGTGAATGCTGATATCGGCTATGACCTCACCTATTTTGATTCGCGCCTCACGGCTGAAATGGTCGCATTGGCCGATGGCTATGATGCGGTCTGCGTCTTTGTCAATGATGAGATGGATCGCACGACATCGCCGCCACCGGCCATTCTGACAACCAGATCCTGCTCACCGAACTCACTAACCACTAATCCGCAATCCGAAATCCCATGAACCCAATTACCATTTCCGCCCTGACAACCCACATCGTCGCCCTCTTTGAACAGGATGAGGTCTTGCGCGATCTCTGGGTGACTGGCGAGATCAGTACCTGGAAGCGCGCGACCAGCGGCCACATCTATTTCAGTCTCAAAGATGGAGGCGCGACGATCAACGCCGTGATGTGGCGCGGCAGCGCCATGGCCCATAGCTGGCTGCCCAAAGCCGGTGATCAGGTCGTCGCCCATGGTTACGTCGGCGTCTATCCCGACCGCGGCGCCTATCAGCTCTACGTCAACCGCATTCAGCCAGCGGGACGGGGGCAGCTCTATGCCCAGTTTGAGGAGCTCAAGCGCCGCTTGGCTGCGGCCGGCCTCTTTGACGACGACCGCAAGCGACCGATTCCCGTGACGCCGAGCCGCATCGGCATTGTCACCAGCGCCGATGCCGCGGCGCTGCGCGACATCCTCCACGTGCTGGCCGCACGCTGGCCGCTGGTCGACGTCGTGCTCTTTCCCACGCTGGTGCAAGGGAGTGATGCGCCAGCCCTGATTGAGGCAGCGTTGGCCGAGGCCAATCGCTATGCCAGCGAAGTCGAATCGCTGGATACAATCATCCTGGCCCGCGGCGGCGGCTCGATTGAGGATCTCTGGGCCTTCAACGATGAGCGGGTGGCGCAGGCCGTGGCGTCCAGCGCGGTGCCGGTGATCGCCGGCGTGGGTCACGAGACTGACTTCACGATTGCCGACTTTGTCGCCGATCTGCGCGCGCCAACGCCTTCCGCCGCCGCCGCTGCTGCCGTGCCTGACCGGGCCGACATGTTGCAACGGCTGCGGTCAGTCCAGCAAGGGTTGGTCGAACAGGCACTGGCTGACGTGGCAACGGAACAGGAGCGCCTCGCACGCGTACGGCAGCGGCTCCAGCGCGAGGATCCCGCGCGACAGCTCGACATTCAACGCCAACTGCTTGACGACCGCCTGGCGCGCTTACGTCATGCAATGCAGAGCCGACTGGAGCGGGCGGTCGATCGACAAGTGGCAGCGACGCAACGACTGGCCGCGCTCTCGCCATCTGCTGTACTGGGCCGCGGCTACAGTATCGTGCAGAACGAACAGGGCGAGATCATCACGTCACCTGTAGCAACTTCTTCGGGAGAGTCTCTTTGGGTCTCGAGTGCCGGTGGCCGCTATGGCGTGACGCGCCGCAACGATTGACCCGCTGTGGACTCGGCCATCAGCATGAAGCCGGGTTGCAATTTCTACGCGCCGGCTTACAGCGCGCCGGCATCGACGAAGCGGTCTTGTTTGATCGTCTCTCCAGGCATGGATCCTCGTTTCCCCGCAGCGTGCGATAAGAACGTGCCGACCGGCTGAAATGCTGCTACAATTCAAGTGAAACGCCGAACGGCATTTCTGCGTTGTAAAAGAAATACGGAATACGCATTGCATATAGTGGAGTAATTTGTCATGGTACGATTTCATCGCTCATCTGTTTTGACCACGGTCTTATTGCTGACGGGGTTGCTTGTGCTCAGCGGCTGCAGCCTGCCGTTTCTTGGTGGTGCAGTCGGCCCAGAGCCGACAGAGGAGCCCCGTGTGCTGGTGCCGACCTTCACGCCTACAGCCGAGGGCGCAGCCCCTGCAGCTGTCGCCGAGGCGCCGGCTGCTGACGCTGTGACTCCCGCCGCTGACGCAGCGCCAGCCGAAGCTGCTGAGCCCGCTCCTGAGCAGGCCGAATCGCCCCAAGATGAGCCCACGGCGACGCCGGAGCCCGAACCGGAGCCGACCGCCACGCCTGAAGCGGGCGCCAAACTCTTTGTGGACATTGATCTGGTCAACGTGCGTCAAGGACCGGGCACAACCTATGGCCTGGTGGGCACAGCCGACCAGGGCCAGGAACTGGAGATTATCGGCAAGAACGAAGCCGGCGATTGGTGGCAGATCTGCTGTGTCAACGGCGAGCCGGGTTGGATCTTTGGCCAGCTTGCCCGGGTGGAGAATACGGAAGGCGTTGCCGTAGCGGCCAACATCCCGGCCCCGCCGCAACCGCCGACGCCGGCCCCCGCACCGCCGCCCGCCGAGCCGGAACCTGCGCCTGAGGAGCCTGCTGCTGCGCCGCCACCTGCAACCGATCCGGACTTGGGCGCCTGTGGCGGTGACGACGGCTGTAAGTTCCGCGTCGCCGGCGGACCGGCCTTTGGCGGCAACGGCGGTCTGGACCTCAAAATGCAGTTAGCGTTTGTCCATAGCGGCCGGGGCGACGAAGCCCAGGGCAGCTATTTTGTTGTGGTGAAGAAGGATGGGGTCAAGCTGCCCGTGTCCGATAGCGTGCGCAGCATTGCCAAGAGCAAACAGTCGGGCCAGCTGGGCGAATATAACTATGAGTTTGCAGTGGGCACCGGCGACCTGCCCGGCAATACCATCCAGGGCAGTTATCGTATTTGGGTGCTGGATGGCAACGGTGAACGTGACAGCGAGCCGTTTGACTTCACCATCGACAACGGCGAGAACGGCCTGCTGTGGATCAAGTTTGACCAGGGATAACCTCGGCGCCTAGATTCCAATGCGCGATACAGCGCTTCGCTGAAGAGACCAAAAGAGCCACAGAGCGATGCCGATTGCGACACTCTGTGGCTCTTCTTTTGTTCGGAACTATTCAGGTTATAGTTACTTTTGTTCGAGCGATTCCCTGCATCGGGGCTCTATCCCGCCGCGCGCAGTTCCTCAATCAGCGGATCGATCTGCTCGATCTTGGCATACTCCTCGTCCCAGAAATCCTGGCCAGCCATGCGGTGGATATAGTCGGTTTCGTAGCCAAACTGACTCCACATCGACTCCTTCATCTGCTGCAAGCGCACGTGCTGATCGTCACGATTGAGGTCGATGATCTCGCCCAGGCTGGCGCCCAGGAAAACGCTCTTGGCCCACTGCTCGAGTTGATCGTCACTCGGTTTGCCACCGATGCGGTCGTAGAGCGCTTGGCTCACGGAGGGATAGCGGTCATAAGAATCGGTGGCGATGGTCACGATGTTGTCTTCCGGCCCAAGGTCAAGATACTTGGCCGTCTTGATGGCGCCGACAATGTTGCAGATACAGCTGGGACCAAACTTGCCGAAGAGCTGGCAAGCGACCTCACTGGGCACGCCCAGGCGGTCAACCAGAATGTGCGTGCCGGATTGCATCACCTCCATGCCGCGCACCGTATCCTCGTCGTGAATCAGCATGAGCAAGTCGCTGTTGTAGACGTTGTGGATCAGCGTCACCATCTTGTCGCCAATCCCTTCAATACGATGCTGGCCCTGGCCGCCGTTGAAGAGCGTGCTGCACTCTCTTGGCTCCAACACGACGATTTGGGTATCGGGCCAGAGAGATTTGAGATGATCGCCGGCGGCCAGCGTGCCGGCGCTGCCGGGCGCGCTGGCAAAGGCCGCCACCCTGCCGTTGCCGATTCCCTGTGCTGCCTGCACCACGGCTTCGCCCGTCACGTGGCGGTGGAAGCGATAGTTGGGCAATAGCTCGAACTGGGCGAGCACCACATATTTGTCCGGCTGGCTGATGTACTCTTGATGCGTTCGTTCCAAGGTCAGGATGACGTCCGACTCCGTCCCTGGCGTTAGGTCGAGACCGCCCTTGTATTTGCGGATGCGTTCATAGCGTTCCTGGCTCATGTTGTCGGGCATGACCACAATCGCGTCGTACCCTTTGAGCTGGCTCACGTAGGCGGTGCCGATTCCGAAGTTGCCTGTGCTGGGGCCGATCACGGCCTTGTCGCCAGGGCGCAAGTCGTCGAGTACCTCATTCTCGGCCAGGGTGGCATAGGCGGGGCCGACCTTCATGCTGCCGCTGGGGAAATTGCGCCCGCTGAGGACGATGATATTGGCCTGCACGCCCGTTAGCTCTTTTGGCAAGACGATGAATTCGGGCGTGTTGCCTGTATTCTTCCAGTTGATATTGAAGAGGTTGGCCGGGTTCAGCTCGTCTTCCTTGGCCGCCAGCGCCGCATCGCGTACGGATGGCGATAAGAGCGTGGGGTCGCGCATTTCGGCGTAGGTCGGGCCGGGAACGATCGGTCGGGTCATTAGAATCTCCTGAATTGTTTGATGGATCAACCGTGGCGCGTAGGGCGGGGCGGGCGGAACAATTCGGCCGCTATCGCCTACGCCATGGATGGATTTTGGAGTTGGGCTAGCGCAGCCTCAACCGCATACAATGTTGGCTCGATGACCGATACGCCGCCAGTGGCCGCAATCGCGGCTGGAACATCCTTCAGGCCGCTGCCGGTATTGATCACCACGATGGTCTCGGCAGCATCAACGAATTCCATGGCCACAGCTTGCATCAGGCCGGCATAGGCCGTGGCGCCGGCCGGCTCGGCAAAGACCGCGCCCAGCCGGGCCAGGGGCAGCATGGCCGCTATGATCGCTTCGTCCTCTACTGCGAGGAAGGCGCCTTGACTCTGACGCACGGCATTTAAGGCCTTGACAGGATCACGCGGCGCGTCGACGCTGATGCTGTCTGCCCGGGTCGTCGCATGAACGGGCAGGGGAATCGCCAACCCATCGCGCCAGGCGTTGTAGAGGGCGGGGCTACGCGTCGACTGAACGCCGTAAAGGCGGGGCATCTTGTCGATCCAGCCCAGGGCCAGCAAATCCTTGAATCCCTTGTGCACGCCGCCGATGATGCAGCCGTCACCCACCGAGACGAAGACCGCATCGGGCGCGTGAAAGATCTGGTCGCTGTCGCCCTGCAAAGCGCCGAGCTGTTCCGCAATCTCAAAGGAGACGGTCTTTTTGCCTTCGGTCATGTAGGGGTTGTAGCCTGTGTTGCGGTTGTACCAGCCAAAGGCGTCGCACGCCTCTACGCAGAGGTCGAAGGCCTGATCGTACGAGCCGTCAATCGCAAGGACGGTGCTCCCGTAGACCAGGAGTTGGGCAATCTTGGCCTGGGGCGCGCTGCGCGGGACAAAGATGACGTTGGGCTGGCCCGCGGCCGCGCACTGGCCCGCTAACGCTGCAGCCGCGTTGCCCGTGCTGGCTGTGGCGACGACGGGCGCCCCAGCTTCCTGGGCCCGGGCAACGGCGATGGCCGACGCTCGATCCTTGAGCGATGCACTCGGGTTGCGGCCGTCGTCCTTGAGATAGAGATCGGTCAGTCCGATCGACTCGCCCAGACGTCGCGCACGGGTGAGCGGTGTGGACCCAACCGCCAACGGCGGAAGGCTGTGGCGCTGGGCAATGGGTAGCAGTGCCCAGTAGCGCCCGATGGACCGATCCTGATCAGCGTGGATCGCTGGCGGTGATGTCACCGTTTTAATGGCAGCATAGTCGTATTGGACATCTAATGTGCCGAGATCACTGCCGCTGTTAGCGTGATCCGGGCAGATATAGTCATGTTCGCCCGGCCCGTAGGTTGCGTCGCAGCGCAGGCAGCGCAAACCGGTCACAAAGGATGGCTGAGGCTGAGTATTCATGCGGATAAGTATAGCATAAGCGTAGAGTTAGAATTGCCTGATTTGGTAGACATTTTCCACCAATTGCGCGATAATGCGTCAATGCTCGCACCGATATTTTGGACTAGGATGGATTGATGAGTGACTCCCGGCAGTATCCCAGCTATGTTGAATGTGTTGCCACAACCCTGAGTGAATCGACTGCGCCTATGTCGATTCCGGGCATTGTGGAGGCTGTCGAGGCTTTGCGGCCGGTCAGCAAGGGCGCACGCAGCGCAGTCTATCGCGCCATCAGTAAGCTCTATCAGGCCGTGCCAACCGAAGCAGGGCGCTACGGGTGGCTCTCGCACCTCATGCAAGGTGTGACTCTTCGTCATCCGCTGAGCGATGACGAGGCAGAACGCGGCTTCCTCATGCTCGATGAATTAGAACACGCCGTCTTTTGCCCTGAGTTTTTTCAGTCGCAGAAAGAGATGCGCGATTCGCTGAAGTTTACGCTTTATGGCGGGCAGACCTTCATGGGCCAGACCTATGTGGAGCGCAGAACGTGGTCCGTCTATCTGGGAGAACCCTTCACGGAGTGGATCGAGACCCAAGGTGGTCAGGGCCAGGACGACATCATTATTACTGTCGAAGATGCGGTGGAAGGGCACTACATGCTGCGGTTGCAGCCACGTGAAGCCAAGGACACGACTGCCGTTCACGATCGGAACATCCAAATCGCTATGGCCGCCGAAGACATCGTGGCCGAGGATCGTCGCTCGCGCCCTTACATGCCTGCGTGGGAGCTTGCCGCCCGCTTGATTGGCAGTGGCCTCTACTATGACCCGACCCCGCCCGATGACATGCATTATTTGCTCGAGCAGTTTAGCCTGCTCCATTTCGTCGATGACATCGGTTATTCGGTCAATCCTCCTCCTGAAGGGCGCAGCAACAACCGTGCGGCCTCTTACATCAGCCGTGGCGAGGAAGAATATGGTTCGACTGATTCGGCCTATGCCGATCACTCGGGCCAAGGTCGCGATCATGACCGGCCTGATCTGGGACCCGATTTTCGTCCGCCTGCCGCGCAAGATGATCTTGCCGATCAGTTCGGCGACGGCTGCGGCGCTTATTCGCTTTACCTGGAAGAGTTTCACGAAGCGGGGGGCGTGGGCGCCCCATTGGCCCATCATGAATTCCATCTCTTTGAGGCTGAGCTCGAGTACCTGGTCGCCTTGGAAGTGGAGTTCGGCGGTCTCTTGCCGGAGCAGGAAGATCGCAAGCATGAGCTAGCAGCCCGTCTCTTCCTGGATCCAGACGCCTGGCCCAATGATGATTTTGACATTTCTGACTACCCAGATTATGGCGATCCGCCCTTTTGGGGTAACTAGGGCTTGTCGCTGAGGCCTCAGGGCTGCGCTTGCTCCATGACGCAATTATCGTGCCTGAACTGACAAGACCGCCAGCGGTGACGCTAGCGGTCTTGCTTTGGAAAGAACTATTTGATGAGCCCAAAACCTGTCAACTGTCGATATTTCTACGGCGATTACTTCCGCGGCAAGAATGTAGAGGAGTGCCGCTTGATTGCTCGGAATCCCGATAGTGAACGCCCCTGGCGGCGCAAGCTCTGCGACAGCTGCCCCATCCCCGAGTTAATTATCACCAGCCAGTGCCGCCAGCTTGAGTTAGAGGCCACTGTGGAGCGCAAATTTCTGCGCGATCAGGTCGAGATCACCTTCGCTGTCTGTACCAAGCATCTCATCGAATTGGACGACCCTACTTATTGTCCGCAATGCCGCTTGGAAGAACCGGGCCATTGATTGACGCAGGGGAGACACAGATCCTCTAAAGAAAATGGCAGAAGCTACGGAGAAAGCTCAATCGAGGAATCTTCGTGGCTCCTGCCGTTTTTCTTGTACATCTGTGTGAAACTAATGCTTACCGCATGCTGTTGACCTTGGCAACCTGGCGGCTCAGGAGTGATTGCGAAAGCAAATCAGATGGCGCCGGTTCCGGCAGTGCGCGCCGTACCCTGCCGCTCACGCGCGACCACCAAGACTGACTCTCGGCCTCATTGCGCAGAGGCATTCCTGCCTGCATGAGGTATGCGAGCGTCGTTTTATAGCCTGCATCCATGAGGCGATCAGCCTGGCTGTAGTCCATTAGCTCCGGCGGGTCCTCGACGCTCAACTCGATGTGATGCAGCTGAAAGGCTTCGCCTTGCTTGGCAAGTAACAAATCCTGTTCGGCCTGTACCTTAAACATCGTGCTAACCGTATGGGAAAGCACGTTGCCAACGCCGCGCAATTGTTGAGCCCGGGTCGAGCCGATGAGCGATTCGGTAATCTGCAGGGCATAGACCTCAGTCGCCCCACGCTCGACCGCAACGCGGATTGGCAGAGGCGTGATCGCACCGCCGTCCACGTACCGTTCGCCGTCGACCGTCCATGGCGGATGCATGGGCGTCAGCGCTGTGCTGGCCATGAGGCCGTCAATCACGCGTTCGTTGGGATCATCACCAAAGACGTACAGCGTACCGCTGCTCAGGTGAGTGGCGGTGACGAAGAGGCGCACGTCTTGGCAACAGTTGCCAAAGGTGAGCGCCGGCGTCATGCCGCGTCGAGCGAGGAAGCCGTGAAAGCGACGGTTGTCGTGCAGACTGTCATAACCGCGCACTATACGCCAGAGTGAATTGAAGCGGCCGCCTGGATAGATGTCTTGATTGGAAACCAGACGCCAGGTTGCGGCCAGTTCTTCCAGATTCTCAGGCGAGATGTCCCGTGCGAGATAAGCGGCATTGAGCGCACCGACTGAACAACCAACAATCATCTCCGGGCGCACGCCATGCTCCAGCAGGGCGCGCAGTGCGCCGACCTGCATCGGTCCCAGCCGACCGCCGCCGCTGAGTACAAATGCTCGCATCCATCGCTCCTTTGCTACCGGTGGTTGAATCCAAAGCGCCTGCGCACTGTGTTGTTTGACGAGCGAAGCCCCTGGAAAGTCGCGCACGGTTTTGGGGCAATATTTCTGAACACTCGCCACGCTTTTTGGTGCGATTGCGGCGTGATTCGTTTCTTACCAAGTGCGACGCTGCTGTGGCTACGCGGCAACACAGAGCCGAGCCCTGGGCACGACCTGCGGGTTGCCAGAGACAAGACCGCGCTGGGGCAACGATGAATGCTACCGTGCTGATTTCGATGAAGTGAATGATGGCGTACGGAGCTGATGGGGTGAAGTAGATTGCAGCGTACCCGCAGCGCCCACAACGGGTACTGCTCTCTCTATCGTCGCCGACCGTATCGATCCTTCGGAGAGTGATTCGGCAAAGGGAGATAGGCTGTGAATAACAAGGGATCAATCCTGGAAAGTAGCGGCGTGGCTCTTGTCGATCTTGCAGTTTCTGCGGCCCATGCTCATCAGATCGACAGTCCGCAACCCGCTGCGGCGAAATTTGAGACTGGCACCTGGCGCATGATAGAATGACTTCACAACAGAGATTGGGGGAGCTCGGAAGCGCCGGGCTGAGAGGAAGACCGTTCTGTCTTTGACCCATAGACCTGATCTGGGTAATGCCAGCGTAGGAAGGATCGAAGCAGATCGACTAGCGCTGAGCCTTACCCGCAACGGGTAGGGTTTTTTTGTGCCGTCACAGTTGATTCATCATGTGAGAGGAAACAATAGTGGTGTCGAACCTGAGAATTACTGCATTTCTGCTCTTTCTGCTCTTTGCCCTGAGCGCATGTCAATCAGTTGCGCCAGCGGGCGACGACGAAACGCCGACGCTGGTCGTCGCCACCCACGATTCCTTTAGCGTCAGCGAAAACGTCGTGGCTGAGTTTGAAGCTGCCAACAATGTTTCGCTTCAGTTCCTCGCCTTGGGCGATGCGGGCGAAGCGCTCAACAAGGTTCTGCTCAGCAAGGATGCGCCCCTGGCCGACGTCTTCTTTGGCGTGGACAATACCTTCTTGAGCCGCGCCCTGTCCGGCGATGTTTTTGAACCCTATGCTGCGCCCGGGCTGGCGGTCGTGCCCGATGAGTTGGAACTCGATCCCGGGCAGCGCCTGCTGCCCATCGACTACGGTTTCATCAACCTCAATGCTGACGCCGGCTGGTTCCAGGAAGCAGGCATCCCCCTTCCGACGACGTTGGAAGAGCTGACCGAGCCGGCCTATGCTGGTTTGCTGACCGTGCAGAACCCCGCGACTTCATCGCCCGGTCTGGCTTTTTTGCTGGCCACCATCGGCCACTTTGGTGAAGATGGCTATCTGGACTTCTGGGCGGCGCTGCGCGAGAATGATGTGCTCGTAACCGATGGCTGGACCGAAGGCTATTTCGAGCATTTTACCGTCGGCTCTGCTGGCACAGGCGATCGCCCGCTCGTCGTTTCCTACACGACGAGCCCGCCGGCTGATGTGCTCTACGCCACCGACGGACGGACGGAGCCGGCCAGCGTCAACATCAATCCGCCTGGCGGCACCTTTCGCCAAGTCGAGTTTGCCGGTATCCTGCGTGGTACAAAACAGCGTGCACTAGCCGAAAAGTGGATTGACTACATGCTTGACACCAGCTTCCAGGAAGATATGCCATTGCAGATGTTCGTCTACCCGGTCCTGCCGGACGCTGAACTGCCGGAACTTTTCGTGCAGTTCGCCGAGACGGCCGACGACCCGGTGGAGGTTGCGCCCGAAGCAATTGAAGCCAACCGTGAGCAGTGGGTCCAGGCCTGGACGGACGCGATGCTGCGCTGATTTGAAGCGCTGCAGCATTCCGGGATTTGGCCATATGTCGTTGCGTAGCCACGTGGCGCTTGGCCACTCTCCGGAATGCGCGTTCAGATCAACATAGGAATTCACCTCGCTTATGACCGTGATCCGTCGATTGGGCCTCGCCCTGCTCTACGCGCTGCCGCTGCTTTTCCTGGCCGTTTTCTTTTTCTATCCCCTGGTACGGATTCTCCAGGTCAGTTTCTATGCGGATGGCGTCTGGAATTTCTCGGGCATCGGTACCGCGCTGACCACGCCTTATTTCTGGCGCTTAATCTGGTTTACAACCTGGCAGGCAGTGGCGTCGACAGTGCTTACGCTGATCATTGGACTCCCCCTGGCCTTTGTCTTTGCGCGCTATGAGTTTCCTGGCAAGAGCCTGTTGCGGGCGTTGACTTCGATCCCGTTCGTGATGCCCACGGTGGTCGTTGCGGCCGCATTCACGACGCTCATCGGGCGTAGCGGCGTGGTCAACCTCTGGCTGCAGGATCTTTTCACCCTCCAGCAACCGCCGATTGTACTGCTTCAGACCGTCTGGATTATCTTGATTGCCCACGCCTTCTACAATGTCAGCGTGATTATCCGAGCTGTCGGTGGCTTCTGGGCCGGTTTGAATCCAAGTCTGGAGGAAGCCGCGGCGGTGCTGGGGGCAGATCGCCGTCAACTCTTCTGGGAGATCACCCTGCCTCTGCTCATTCCCAGCATTGTTGCGTCCTCCTTACTCGTCTTTCTCTTCTGCTTCACCAGTTTTGGCGTCGTGCTGATTTTGGGCGGTCTCCAATTCGCCACCATCGAAGTGGAGATCTACCGGCAAGCCGTGAGCCTCTTTAACTTGCCCGTGGCCGCCTTCCTCAGCCTCGTACAGATGGCGCTGACCTTTACGATCATGGCCGTATACACGCGCGTCCAGGCCCGCGCCTCGCTGCCGCTGGAGATGAGTCCCCAATCGCGTACGGCTCAGCCGCCGCGAACGTGGCGGGCTCGCCTTGTTGTGGTCGTGAGCCTGGGTATCGCTGTGGTATTTCTGGTGGGACCACTGCTTGCCCTGGCCTGGCGTAGCTTTACGCTCGGCGGGGACGGCTTTACGCTGGCGTATTACCAGGCGTTGTCGGAGAACCCACGTCAGAGCGCATTCTTTGTCCCGCCGCTGGCTGCTGTGCGCAATTCTCTTGTCTTTGCCACGGCCACCATGTTTCTCAGCCTATTTTTGGGAATCATCAGCGCCTATCTACTGGTACGGCCGCGCACGTGGCTCACCGCGATTCTAGATCCCATCTTCCTACTGCCGCTGGGCACGTCAGCCGTAACGCTGGGGCTGGGATACATCCTCGCCATGGGACCCTTGCGCACGTCGCTCTGGCTGGTGCCTGTGGCCCATACGCTGATTGCCGCGCCTTTTGTCCTGCGGACATTTCTGCCCTCGTTACGCAGCCTGGATCCGCGTCTACGCGAGTCGGCCGCAGTGCTGGGCGCCGGCCCGATACGCACGTGGTTCGAGGTCGATGTGCCCGTGCTCTTTCGCGCCGTGCTCGTGGCCGCGACCTTCGCCTTCACCATCAGCCTGGGAGAGTTCGGCGCAACGCTGCTAATTACGCGTCCGGACGTGCCCACGATGCCCATCGTCATCTATCGGACGTTGGGTCGCCCTGGCATTAGCAACTACGGTCAGGCTCTGGCCATGAGTACGATTCTGATGATCGTTTCCGCCGCGTCGCTGATCATCATCGAACGCTTTCGCATCGGCGACATCGGCGAGTTTTAGGATTTGGGAATGGGGAATTCGGACTGCGGGTTGACTGGGGTGCGGATGGAAGCAGCGCAGTTGGAGGGGGTAACGCTGCATGTGGTGAGCTGGTATCCCCTGGCTGCGCCCGGACAGGGGGTGGTGCGCGGGGAGGTCATGTGGCTGCGGGCGGAAGAGTACGTGCGCGTGCTGGCTGAACTGGATGCCTACGAGGGCGATGAGTATGCGCGAGTCGTGTGCATGGTGCACCTGCTGGATGGGGAAGATGACGAACGCGAGGTTGCGTGCTGGGTCTATCTAGGTACGGCAGCCGAGGCATCCTGCTATCCGACGGCCCTGGCGGCGATTGGCGCGCCTATCTCCGGGACATGCAGTGAGCGACGAACTCACACATGAGTGCCCGTCGCGTGGAGAAAAGCATAGATTTGACGCATACACGCCTGAATTGTTGAACCTGAATGTCCGAACAAGAAACCGTCATAAGTTGACATAATAATAATGCCAGGCGAACCGCTGCTTTTCATCAAACAGATCAATAAAGCCTACACCCCGGATCTGCCGGTCTTGACCGATATCAATCTCGCTGTAGAAGAGGGGGAAATCGTTTGCCTGTTGGGGCCGAGCGGATGCGGCAAGACGACCCTCCTGCGTATCGTCGCCGGGCTGGAGGAGCCGGACAGCGGCAGCGTGCGCTACGCTGGGCAAGATCTGGTGCGCGTACCGGTCCACGCGCGCGAATTTGGGCTCATGTTTCAGGATTTCGCCCTCTTTCCCCACAAAAACGTGGGCGAAAATGTGGCCTTCGGCCTGCGCATGGAGAAGCGCCCGCAGGCTGAAATCGAACAGCGCATGGCGGAGATGCTCGAACTAGTTGCACTGAGCGGTTATGCCGATCGCTCCGTCTATGAACTGAGCGGCGGTGAGCGCCAGCGTGTGGCTCTGGCTCGCAGCCTTGCACCCAGCCCCGGTCTGCTTATGCTCGACGAACCCCTGGGCGCGCTGGATCGCAGCCTGCGCGAGGAACTCATGATCGAACTACGCCGGATCCTCAGGGAGATTGGCTTGACCGCACTCTACGTGACCCACGATCAGCAGGAAGCGTTCGCCGTGGCCGATCGGATCGTCGTCATGAATGAAGGGCGCATCGAACAGGACGCGCCGCCGCAGATGGTGCACGATCGCCCGGCGTCACCCTTCGTGGCCCGCTTTCTTGGCTTTCAAAATCTCTTACCGGCCCGCATGCTGCCGGGGCCGCCGGCCTCGGTCCAAACGCCCCTCGGCGAGGCGCTTTTTTCGGCAATCGGCGCACATGGTGTGCCAGAGAAACCAGTAAGCTACCTGCTCATCCGGCCCGAGGCCGCCCGCTTTGTCGACGAACTGACGCCACGGGGAGAGATGTTGCTAGTCGATGCCATCCTGGAGACGAGTTCCTATCGGGGCAGCTACTATCGCATCGTCGTCCACGCCGTTGGAGACGGCGATCAGCTCGTGCTTACCTTTGACGTGCCCGCCTACCGGCTTCTCGACGACGGACGCCGGCGACCAATTGACCCGGCGACGCTCACACCGGGTCGACCCGTTACACTGGCGCTAGATCCATCCTTGATGACCTTGCTCTAACCACGAAGGCCGGCTTCTGGAAGAAGCCGGCCTTCTCTTCATTTGAACCCACTACCGTCAGTCGTGGGCGAAACGCACGGTTTGTCTGCGCGTGCAGTTGAAATTGATGATCGTGATCGTTACTCGGTGGCCGGCACAAGCAATGTGACCTGGCTGGTGTTGGCCGCGGCCCACGCCTCCTGTCCATTTTCCAATTGAATGCGCCACCAGACTATGGTGTCACTGTCTCCCTGGGTCAGGATTGGACCGTCGATAACGCGTGCGCTTTGGCCTTCCAGCATGTAGCCTACCTCTTCGCCAGCCTCCGGCCCCGGTTCACTGCGCAAGGTTAGCTGGTAGCCGGGTACAATCTCTACCTGGGTGCCGACCTGCACGTCATTGCGGGCATTGCGGCTCGGCGGCAGATCACTGTTTTGACCAGCCGTCGTATCAGAGGCGGGGGGGGCGTCGCCCGAACCTTCTTCGGTCGCGGCCGGCGCAGTGATAGCCGGCGTCTCCGTTGCCGCATCATCCCGATTGCCCAGCCAACGGGCGATGCCCCAAACCGCCAACGTCAGGATCGCCAGCGCAGCAATGACGCCCAGCACGGCTGGCCAGTTGATGCCTCCAGACTCGCTGGCAGCACCGGATTGGGCCTCTTCTTGGGGGAGGGTTACGTTGACAGCCGTGCGTTCCGGGAAGGTGTGGAGGATGCGCACGGGGACAGCCGTCCGGCTGACATAGCGTTCCTGGAGGATTGTGCGCGCACGCGCAATCGCAATTTCCCGGCCTTCTTCCGTCAGGTCGTCGTACAGATGCACCTCGGCCCGGACCGGGCGGTGCAGGCGGTCGAGCATGACGAGTAAACCGGCGATGGGCATGCCCGCTGTGTCGGTAATGTTGAAGTAATTGGCGTCGATTCCCTGTACGGCGCTCGGTCCTGTTTCTGCCGCCATAAGTGTCCTCACTTTAATCCCTGGGATGTTGCGTTGGCTTCTTGCGCTATTCGGGCAGTCTCAACTTGACGATGCCGCCAAGTTGGCCCCTTGAGTCGGTATACGGCAGCATGCGCACGCCGTATTCTGCCGGGATGTCGGCGCGCAGTGTACCGCGCCAGGTCAGGCTATCACCAACTTTGCGATAGGGATACTCATCCTGGGGCAGACCAGTGATGATCGCGCCTCGCTCGTCACTGCCGCCGTAGCCGAAGGTCAGCCCAGGAAACGTTGATCCGGTGCTTGTACTCAACGTGACGGGCAGACGCACTGTCTGCTCATCTACTGTTTGGCCGGTCTCGATGGGCTGGATATCGGGAATCACAAATTGGTGGACGCCCGCAGCCCGCACTGCGTTGTCACCAACGCGATAGAGACGCATGCGCAAATTGTACTCGACGCCGGCTGCGCCGGCCCACGCCCCGTCATAGTCCAGCGAATCCCCGATCAAGCGTCTGCTACGCAGCCCGGCGATCGCAAACTCGGCCCCGTTTTCATCAACGGAGAGCAACCGAATATCCGTGCCCGGAATACGGTCGCCCGCGCGCAGGCGACGTTCGGTGGGACCGTTGAAAACAATGCCGCCGGGCGGGGCGGCACGCAAAGGCAAGTCCTCCAGCTGGGGCAGCCCGGCGATGCCGCTTAAGTCGGGCAGTTGCAACGCGTTCCAGTCGACCTGGTTGAACAACTCCGGCACCTGCTCCAAGCCGGACGGCAGCTCACCAACTTCCGGCAGCTGGGAGAGATCGGGTACGGGGACGTTGGAGAGGTCTGGCGCCTGGGGCAGCGAAGGCAGCCCGCCGCAGCCGGCCAATACGAAGACGAGCCCAACGATAAAGGTAAGCCGTCCAGCCGATTGCCAAAGGCGAGGGTAACTTTGTCGAATCTTCATCCTAATCCTCGACTCCGTTTTACATGAAAAGACTTGAGACAGTATTCAGGCGGGCAAAGGGAATTCTCGGAGAGCTGCAGCATAGACCTGATCCAGCGAATGGGAGCCTCTGTCGCTCTCACCCTTCTTCTATGCAGCTTTCTGACACATCAAAGCTAATACGCGCCCAGTTCGAGCAAGCGCGCATCGCTGATGCCAAAATGGTGGGCCACCTCATGCAGCACCGTACGTCGTACCTGCTCGCGGACTGCATCTTCATCGCCCGGCGGGCAGACCTGGAGGATCGGCACCCGAAAAATCGTAATCAGATCCGGCGGGACCAGGCCGTAATTGCTGCTGCGTTCCGTCAGCGGCACGCCTTCATAGAGGCCCAGGAGCAGGCTGTGACCGTCCTCCATGCCGACACTGGCCAACTGTTGGCGGCTGGGCCACTCGGCAACGGTAACCGCTACGTTGTCGACGATCTGCCAGAGCGTCTCTGGGATCAACTCTAGCGCCTCGCTGACGAGTTCCTCAAAACGCTCCAGGGGAATCTGTGTTTGAAAAGGGTGGTACGGGTTCATGCAAGCCTCGTGACATCTCTTAACAGGAT
Source organism: uncultured Chloroflexia bacterium (assembly GCA_963749845.1). Taxonomy (GTDB): domain Bacteria; phylum Chloroflexota; class Anaerolineae; order Caldilineales; family Caldilineaceae; genus JAGRCP01. Next base: position 55,174 of record CAVVOJ010000002.1, read on the forward strand.
ACGCGCTGTTCTTCTTCGCAGCGGGCGACGACGATCCGCTACTGCCTGACGATTCGGATACGATTACCCAGCGTAAGTATAAACTGATTGAGGGTTATGGACAACGAATTGCGATAAATAGAACGTACGCAGCATTCCCGTAGCTCCCGGCGTTCATTCTGTAGCAAGGCGCATGTGCGCTCAAATAGTCCTACAATCGAAGTTGATAACAGTCGAAAATGAGCAACAATATCCGTTTGTCTTCCCCCATTGGTCCGACCGGTGCCCTCCGCATGCTTCGCTTGGACGTCCAGGTTCTGTTGATCTTACTGTTTGGCGGTTGGGCGTCGCTATGCATGCTGCCGCGAGCACTCTTTGCCCAAGAATCAGAAACCATTGACGCCGCGGCATTGAGCGATTCTGGCTTGCTCATTGTCGGGTACGATCCGGCCCTGGTCGGGGACGACTCGCTCGACGAGTTGGCCAGCCACGGCTATACCATCGAGCAGCATTGGCCGCGCCTGCGTCTGGCCGCGCTACGCGTGGCTGAGGCCGGCGAAGCCGATCAGCCTGCAAGAATCCAGGAAGCCGTTATGCAACTTCGCCGTGAACCCGCCATCACCCATGTGAGCGGCGACCTGTTGGTTAGCGCGGCCGGCGCAGGCCATTCACCCGTTCAACAGGAAATCTCCAGCGCGTTTCCACACGACGAACTCTTACCCGGTGACCCGATGATCGACCTGCAATGGGCCATCACCCGGACATCTGTCATCAGCGGCTGGCAGATCAGCAGCGGCGCGCCGTCGGTGACCATTGCGCTGGTTGACAGTGGTTATGATGTGACCCACGAGGATCTAGCTCCTGAATCGCTTTGGCAAAACCCGGTCGAAACAGCCGGCGAGGCGGGCGTTGACGATGATGGTAACGGCTTCATCGATGACCGCTCTGGTTGGGACTGGATCGAGCAGGACGGCATCACCAATGATCCCTTTGGTCACGGCAATCACACGGGCGGTATCATTGCCGCCACCGCAGATAACGGCATCGGCGTTGCCGGCATGGGCGGTGCGGTGCGAATCATGCCGCTGCGTATCCTCGACGCTTATGGTAGTGGCCAACTGAGCGATCTGATCGACGCCTTGGCTTACGCGCTTGAGCAGGACGTCCAGATTGTCAACATGAGTCTTACCCTCCATTCCGATCAGCCCGCACTAGAACAGGCGATCAACGTATTGGCAGGGGAAGGAATCCTGCTGGTGGCAGCTGCTGGCAATCAGGGTGGCCCGGTGCTCTGGCCGGCTGCCTATCCTGGCGCCCTTGCCGTCGCCGCCACCGATTGGGGAGACCTTCGTGCGGAGTACTCGAATGTAGGTCCTGAAGTCGACATCGCCGCGCCTGGTCACAGGATTCTCTCCACCTATCGCGATGGCGGCTATGAGTTGCTGGACGGCACGAGTATGGCAACACCCCATGTGGCTGCATTGGCGGGGCTGCTGGCGGGGCTGCGCCCCGATCTTTCTGGAGCCGATCTGGCGCAAATCATCCAAATGACGGCAGACGATGTGAATGCCGATACCTTGCCGGCCAACGATGAGGAACTGGGTGCCGGGCGCATCAATTTTGGCGCCGCGCTCTACGCTGCCTCAACCACGCTCCAACTCAGCCTCGCTGAGCAGGAGGCGACGCTGCCCATGCTCTTCCCCGGTGCGCCGGTAACCAAGCAACTTGTTGTGACGGTTGCTGACAAGGCCGGTGACATGCTGCCCATCGCCGGGGCGGGCGCAACGTATCGCCTCTATGACCCGGCTGCAACGAACCAGACGCTGGCCAGCGGTCGCGCCATGAGCGATGGTGAAGGGAGGGTAACTCTGGAGCTGCTTGCGCCCCCGTCTGCAGGCGAATATGTCTTGCAGGTCGGTGTGGGCGCGGTAGAAGCTCAGTTTCCGCTCATTGTCTCAGCGCCCGTAGCTGCGCTGCAGCTCACACCGTCGCTTGCGGCCGTCGAAGCGGCGTCAGGCCCGTTGCCCATCGGGCTCGATCTATTGGACGACCAAGGCCAGCCTATCGACTTGCCTGTGAACCTACAACTGGCAACAAATCTGGGTTCTCTGGGGGAGGAGAGACTCGAGGTGGTTGAGGTCTTGGTGGAAAAAGGGAGGGGCCAGGTGACTTTTTGGCCCGGCGGCGTAGCCGGCGTTGCTGAGATCACGGCGACGATTGGCAATCTGACAACCGCTGTTGAAATCGAGGTTCTGCCAGGCGCTCCGAGCTCAGTCCAGCTTCCCTCCCTGCCCAAACAGGTCGCCGTTATCGATCAACCGGTAAATGTAGCGCTGGAAATTCGCGTAGCGGATCGTTTTGATAATCCGGTCGCGGACGGCACAGAGGTTGAACTTGCCGTTAGCGACGGGGACCTGATGGTATTGGATACAACGACCGAAAACGGCATGATTCTTGCCAACTTAAAGCTGACTGCAGGCGATGTTTCGCCGGTCTTGTTGCGGGCTGCGGTTCCCCACAGCCCTGCTCAGGTTGAGGCAGACTTGACGCTCCAGTCCCATCATCTTTGGCTGCCTCTGGTCACGCGGTAAGAGGGCCGGGCCTTAGGGCATGCACGCGCTTAAAGTCACATCGTGCCGCACATGTTGCTTTGAGCGTGACCGTTTTTAGGCCAGCGTGTTGGCCAAGTCAATCAGCATGCTGGAGAGAATCTGCAGGCCGAAGAAGACCACAATGGGCGAAATATCGATCATCCCAATGGGCGGGATGATCCGTCGCGCCGGCTCCAGAACAGGATCGGTTACGCGGTGGAGCATTTGCACGATGGGGTTATAGGGATCTAGGTTCGGGATCCAACTCATCAGAATGCGAGCCAGCAAGACAAAAATGTAAAGCTGGATGCTCTGAGCAAGGATCATTAAAATTGCACTCATTTGGCGTCCTTTTGTTCACTAAGATCGCCGAGTTCTTGGCTCCGGCGATAGGCGGCAAAGATCGCGCGACTAAGGATCGCGCGTATTGCCGCTTTTTCCAGTTCGTAGAGTCCGGCGGCCGTCGTGCCGCCGGGGCTGGTGACCCGATTCTTCAACTCAGCTGAGTGGCTGCCCGTCGTTTTCAGCAACTCAACGCTCCCCTCAATGGTCTGAAGGACCATTTTTTCTGCGTTGCGCCGATTGAAACCCATGTGGACACCGGCGTCGATCATGGCCTCGATGATCAGCAGGACAAAGGCCGGACCAGAACCGCTCAGTCCCGTCGCCATGTCGAGATACCCTTCGTCGTCTACCATGATCTGCTCGCCCAAGGCGCCCACGATCAACTCAGTCTGCCAGAGCTGCTCCGGTGCGACTTCGGGCGTCGCCGTCCAGACGGTCATACCTTTGCCGAGTTGCGCCGGCGTGTTGGGCATTGCACGCACGATCCGGTCGTGGAAGAGTCCGCTGCGCAGCGAACTGATTCTTGCGCCGGCGATGATGCTCAAGACCAGCGCCCGGGAGCGCACGCCACTATGCAACTCCGTCATCACTTTGCCGAGCGTTTGGGGTTTGATGCTCAGGATGACGATATCCGCGTCCTGCACCGCTTCGCTGTTGCTCTCCGTCATCTGGATGCCGTAGGTCTCGGCCATATAGTCCCGGCGCTGGTCCCAGGGATCGCTGGCCACGATTTTTCCCGGCTCGGTCAGCCCCTTGTCAAGAATACCTTTGATCATGGCTTCGCCCATGACCCCGCTGCCGACGAAGGCAATTTTGTCGATATTCAGCATGGTTATACCACCTTTGCGGTGCGAAATCGGTAAGTTGGTACTGATTTTTGGCGTTAGCTATAGGTTCGTTCGCCAAAGATGGCTGAACCAATGCGGATCATGGTTGCGCCTTCTTCGATTGCCACTTCAAAATCGTTGGTCATACCCATCGAGAGCGCTGACAGCGGGGCCGCCGGCGCTTGCTCGTTGAGCCTCTTGCGCAGATTGCGCAGGTCACGAAAGATTGTGCGCAGCAGCGCTTCGTCCGCTACATAGGGGGCCATGGTCATCAGCCCTCGGATGCGGATGCCGCGCAACGCCAGCAGGGCGGGCATTTCAGCTATGAGCTGTTCGGGCGTGAAGCCATGTTTGCTCGCTTCTCCGCTGACATTTGCTTCCAACAGTACTTCCATTACGCAGCCGGCCTCAATTGCGTCGCGGCTCAGTCGATTGGCGATCTTGGCGCGGTCCACCGAGTGAATGAGCTGGATCGGGCCAATTGCCTGCTTTGTCTTGCGGCTTTGGATTGTGCCGATAAAGTGCCAGCGAATGCCGTCCAACCCCCGTGCGCGCGCCAGGTCGACTTTCTCCCACAGTTCGGGCAGCCGGTTTTCGCCAAAGTCGCGCTGGCCCGCCGCATACGCTGCCTCAATTGCGGCCAGCGGATGGGTTTTGCTGACTGCCACCAACAGGACTTCGGCGGGGTCGCGCCCCGCACGCGTCGCCGCTGTTGCCATACGGGTCCGCACCGACGCCAAATTTGCAGCAATCGCTGCTGTCTGGACTGTATCCAACGCGCTCATTCACATCCTCCGTCGCTTGTCGCTATCCGGCGATTGTACCAAGCATGCCGCGCGCTGGCAAAGCCCTCCCGGATTCGGATTTCAAGCGGGCATCGCGCATAGAAACGATCTGTTGCAGTGTATCCGTAGCGCGGCCCCACTGATCTCACGGCGCTTAGCAGTCACGGTTGGCAAAGACGATGGGCAGGAAGCTACGCAGGGCAAGCCCGCCGTCGAGTCGATTCGCGCTGGACGATGCCGCGAAATAGATGCCGACCGGTTCGCTCCAAACGCCGGGAAAGCGGTGGTTGGGCCAAACGCCTTCGCCGGCTTCGTCGGCAGGCGGTTGTTCTGCCCGTGCGCGGATGCGAAAATCGTAACCCATGTCGACGCACGGCGCCTGGAAGAGCAGCTCTCCGCGCTCGTCGCCGTCAACCATAAGATCGCGCCATTCACCGCCTTCGGGCCGAACCTGCATGTCGATGTAGAGCCGGTAGGTACCGCCCAGCGCCGTCACATCGGGGCTCTGCTCACCCGTCCACGGCACGGTGAGCGCGCTGCCATCTACGCGTGGGGGCAGCGTATCAAACATGGCTGCGGGGGAGCGCACGATCTTCACTGCATCGATGAAGGCGTGATTGCCGTGCCATTGGAAGGGACTGCTGATGCGCGCCAGCACCGTCAGCGTCGACGACTCGGCGATTGCCGACAGGCGCAGATTTTGCCACCCGATGCGCGTCGTACCATCTGCTTCGACGAAGTTGGCGCGATTCTCTACCCATTCGATTTGTTCACTGCCGGGGTCTGCGCCACCGGTGTGGTCGAGGCCCAGTTGCTTGGCCATGTAGTAGCCGTTCGGACAGTCGTTGGGAGCTGAAAAGCTGCCACCGCAGAGGCTGACAAACCACCCGCTGACGCTGTAGGCCCCGCCGGGCTCCACCGCCACCTGTTGGTAGAGGGTCGTATCGAAAGGCTTGCCTGGCTCGGGCGGGGTCTCCAGGTCTTGCGCCCGCAGGATCACCGCATCGCGACCCTCAAGATGTTCGACCCAGGCATCGCTCTCACAACTCTTGGCGTACCATTCACGCCGCGCTGTAGATCACTGGCGTCTCTCCGGCCGTGTTGGCCATGCGCCAGCCGGCCGGGATGCGGATCGCCCTGCCCCGCTCGTCGGTCGCGTCCAGATAATTGGGACACTCGAAGCCGCCATTCTCCAGGCTGACCGCGGCGGCTGGGATGGAACTGCCGGGGGCTGTCGCTTGTGCCTGCGCGGGCAGACGCGCAGCAAGCAAGAGAATTGTGCAAAAGGCAAACAGGGCTGCAATGCGTGTGATCATTGTCGTTTCCAAGTCGTTGCGCTCGGTCGTAATTTGGGGAAGCGGTGGCGGTTTTCGTTAGACGGCACTAGACAGAACGCCGGCAAAGCCAGGCCGTTACCGTAAACAGGCCGCAGCGCCCCTTCTCGGCCCGGTGGCTAAAAAAGTCGTCGGTTGACTGAGCCGTGTCGATGCCGCTGATTTCGATCTGTTCCCTGGGGACGCCGGCGTCGATCAGTTGGCCGGCATTGGCTTGCCAGAGGTCAAAGTATGGATTCGCGTCCGGGCCGTCAGGCCAGGTGAAGAGACGGTCGGCCGCTGGTAGCTTGGCCTGGGCCAAGCTGAATACCTCGTCGCCGACCTGATAGCTCGTGGGTCCGATGCTGGGCCCGATGCCGACGCGCAGATCGCCTGGCTCGCTGCCGTAGGCTGCCTGCATGGCCCAAAGTGTGGCTGCAGGCATGCCATTCACCGTGCCGCGCCAGCCCGAGTGACTGAGTCCCAGAACATGGTGGCGCGGATCGTAGAAGACGAGCGGCACACAGTCTGCGAAGGTGAGTTGAAGCGGCAGGTCGATCTCGTCGGTGATCAGGCCGTCGCAATGGGGCTGGACCACGCCGGCTTCACTGGCGTCAACCTTGGCCACGCCGGTCCCATGCACGGCCGCGCAACGGATGATCCGGTCCGTTTCAATGCCCAGGGCCGCGGCGAGCCGATGGCCGTTTTCCGCCACCCGCTCTGGCGTGTCGCCGCGCCGAACGCTGAAGTTGAGCGTGTTCCACGGCACGGGACTCACGCCTCCGTGCCGTGTACTGACGTGGACCTGAACCGGATGGCCTGCCAGATCGTCAAAGGTATAGGTAATTACGCCATTCTCGTGTACGATACGCTGCATGGCGTCAGTGTAGCGGTGCGCCGTTCGAGCAGCAAATCAGGCCGTTAACAATTGCTAGTTGTCAATCGGCAATTGTCAATCGTTAATTGTCCGTGGAGGAGTGCAATCATGGGTAATTCAAATGATCGCAACCGTACAATCTTGCTGGCATGGGCCGTGCTCATGCTTGCCGCGCTTGGGCTTCTGCTCTACTTTGCAATTGGCGACGCCAACCCTACTCTGGTCGTCGTGCCCATGGCAGATGCCGGTGGGCTGGTTACCGCAGCGGAAGGACCGTTGCGCGATGAGGTTGCCGCCGGGATCAATCAGGCGGCCCAAAACAACTGGCCGCTCTGGATCTCGGCCATGACGCTGGCTGTTTCGGTGATTGGCCTCATCTCCAGCGCACTCTTGGGGTGGCGCCAGGAAGTGCGCGAAATGCGTATGGACAAGCTCGAAGCCGAACACATGCGTGTCGAACTCGAAATGATGCAGCTTGAAATTGAGCACCTGCGCCGCGAAATCACCCCCGACACGTAGTCGCCGGCCACATTCCGGCCGTCAATCCACCCTCCACGCTACGCAGTCCACATTCCGCTCCAGACTCACTCTGCCCCAATCGTATAGGGCAGATCCACACCTGCCTCAACGGTCAGCTCACCATTGCTAGAACCCCAGGGTGGCGGCGCGTCAAAGGTATAGGTGTAGCGCCCGGGGTCAAAGCATTGCCGATTATTTTGCGCCGGCGGCACCTGGAAAGTCGTGTTCCAGTTGTCGCCACGCCGGGTGAAAGTAATCGTCAGTTCCGCCCCAAGGTCGTTGATAAAGGTGTAGCAGCCCTGGCGACTGTTCGTCTGGCCGGCATTGGACTGGCCGGCGGTTGCCGGCGGTTCTGCTAGAGGCAGCGTCGCACAGTCACCCGCAAAGGTCGTGTACTGCGCATTACCCGAGACCCAACCGGGGTCACCCGCAGGCGTACGGATGAGCAGCCAGGCGCAATTGTTGAACTGACCGGTGACTTCCAGCGTGTCATTCTGCTTAACCGCCGTAATCTGCGCATAGTTGGTGCCCGGTCCGGCCCGGACATTGAGCGCGGGCGTGACGACCGTGGCCGTGGCCGCGGTCTCTTCAGCGCGAATCTGGTCGCCGAATGCTACGGTTGCGAGGACCTGATCGAATGCGTCAACGTCTTGCGCGTCGATCATATAGATGTAGAGCAACAGAACTTGACTGGCGTCATCGACCGGGTTGGCCGATAGGGTGACAAAGACTGTGTCGGCCGTGCCGCCGCAGTCAAGCCAGACATCATAGTAGCCGTTGATTGCCTCATTCGTATAGTCATAGCGGTCGTCGTAGTCGCATTCAGAATAATCGAGCTCATCCAATATGCCTTCGGGCGTATAGACCTCTGCCAGCGATTCGGAGACACCCACGAAGAGACCTGGCGTCTCCCAGGTGCCTTCAAAGCTGGCGACATCGGGTGCAACGCTCAAGCCACGGCCCACTGCATCGTCATCAATCAGCCATTCATCGTTCAGGACGTCGTCCCAAACGCGGGGGACAGAGACGGAAAAAGCGCCTGCCTCGTCGGTGATGGTCGTGTAGTCATCGGGGTTGAAGGGGGCGGCTTCATCAACGTCCGTGTCGGCGCCGTCGATCAGGGGAGCAGTCGCGTCCGTCACCACATAGAAGCTCTGTGTCAGCACGTCAAAGGCTTCGACATCCGCTTCGTCAACGGCCGAGTAGTAGATCAGCACGCCGTGGTCGCCGCTGTCCGCGGTGGTTGCCAGGACGACAAATGCGTTTTCTTCGCCGCCGCAATCGGTCCAGATGTCGTAGAGGCCCTCGTAAGTGATCCCGTAAATCGTATGCATATGCTCGATGCGGTCGTCATACGTGCAGGAATCAGAGAAGTCGTTTTCTTCTAGCACGCTGAGCGGATCGAGATTGGCGGTGTCGTCTAATATGCTGAACGCGCTCATGCCTGACGCCGACCACTCGTTGTTGAAAGCTTCGGCGTCAAAGGCAGCGGTTAGCGTGGCCCTCACGAGGTCATCTTCATCTGCCCAATCGGTGGTCTCGATGTCAGCCCACTCGGCCGGCAGCAGGGCGGAGAGGGCAGGGCTCTCGACGAGCGTAAAGTCGTAGATGAGATCATCGGTATTGATGTCGTCGACCGTTGCTGCAACGCTTGCTTCTGTAAGGTCATTGCCGGCACTCTCTTCGCTGCCCGGCGGCGTGACGAGGAAGGTATCCAGGATGCGATCCATGGCCTCGAAGTCGGCTTCACCCGCCGTGTAGATCTCGATACGGAGCAGATACTCGTCGCTCTCTGGCCGCAGCGCCATCACCATCACGGTCGCCTCGCTGTCGCTGCACGCGCTCCAGAGATCATATTCGCCCCGATAAAAGCCATCCGGTATGCTTTCCCGCCCATCGTAGGTGCAGACGTCTGAATAGTCGAGGCCGTCGAGTACATCTGTGACAGCAACTTCATCCGGCGCCAGGCTGTCAGAATAGCTGAAGACTACGCCGGGGATGCCCCAGTCATCATAGAAGGCGTCGATGTCGGGTACGGCCCAAAGCTGGAGGCCGAGCGTCTCATCATCGTCGTTCGTCCAGGGCTCCTCGAAGACGTCCACCCAGTCTACAGGCACCTCGAAGGACATGATCCCCTGTTCGTCCGTTACGCTCACGTATTCTTCATAGGTCGCCGGTGTCGCGGACGAAGTGGTTGTGTCGTCCGACGTCTCGTCCGCAATTGAGAAGCTTTGTTCCAACTCGCGACCGTTGAGCTGACCTTCCAACACTTCGTCCGTCTGCAGCCGCAGGACTTCAATTGACAGCACGTCTTCCGTCGGATCGTGGCTGCGCAGAATGTCGCAGTAGGTTTCGATGGTCCCGTTGACGCCCAGGTCCAGCCCCTCCATGGCCAGGAGGATATCCCCTGGTTCAAGCCCGGCCTGATCCGCCACGGAGCCTGAATCAATGGACGACACCCAGATGCCGGTCAGGTCGTCGTCAACGGTAACCGCCTCGCCATTGATACCGATGGCGTCCACATCTTCGCCGGCCCGCAGGCGCTCGATGAGGGAGAGCGCTTCATCACGCGAGATGGCGAAGTACTGGCCGGCCTGGTTGAGTCGATAGTTGACGCCGACCACCTTGCCCTCGGCATCGACCAACGGCCCGCCGGAGTTGCCTGGTACAATATCCGCGTCATGCTGCAAGACGCTGTCGATGGATGCCCAACTGCTTTCTCCGCCGGCGCTGGCCTTGGCGACGATGCCGCGCGTCAGCGTAAACTCGGGGTCACCCAGTGGGAAGCCGGCCGCATAGATATCGAGTCCCACGCGAATTGGCCCTTCATACCAGTCCAGGTAGGGGAAGCCGTCGCCCTGAATGTCGATAACGGCCAGATCCGCGCATTCGGCCACGCCGACGACGCGGGCATTGCGCGGCTCCTCCTCACCGGCCACATAGACACGGAAGAGCGCACCACCTGTGACAACATGGTTGTTGGTCACGGCAATGCCGGTCTCGTCGATGATGAAGCCGCTGCCCGAACCCGCGGCATTGGTCAACATGCCCTCTTCAGGATCGACAAAGGTGCCTACGGCTTCAATTTGTACGACCGCTTTGTAGACGTCGGCCAGATCGCCAATCGCCCCCTCAGCCGCGGCAGGTTCACCGTCATCGTCCGTTGGCTGTCCCCGCTGGGCAGGCAGTTGTGCGTCGCCGTCAGCGGCATGCGCACTGGGGACGCCGGCGCTCACGGCGAGAAGCCAGCAGAGCGTCAGGGTCAGGAACAGACAAGCAAGACGAGGTAACGCTTTCATGGTGAACTCCTTGTTCATAATCACGCAACATGGTCGACGTGACAACCACACTGCGTCGTCTGGCGCGTGAGCAATTCAGCGTAATATTGAGGTGCGTAGGCTTCAAAGAATGGGTGCGACGGTGCGATGGAAAGGCATCGGGGGCTTACGGGACAGCGAACCTATTGTATGCGATAATAGCAGCCCTGACAACCGCCTTTTTTGCGGTGCAGGAATTCGCAATATGAGCAGGATGAACCGCTCCGCTCCATCTGTCGCTGAAGGGAGAGCAATGGCGGTCATGGCCCACGTCGAAGATCAAAATCGAACCTCGCCGCAACTGGCTGCCAAGCTTTTTGTTCCAGTTGCCCAGCAGCCTGGGTGGCGCGACCTCAGCTGCTGGCACGACTCGATCACGGGCTACAGCAGCGCCACGCGCTCTTCCTGCTCAGCGCGCTGGCCGGTTATGGCAAGACCGCACTGACGACGGCCTGGTTGGCGCATCTTCACGAAAATTAGGGACCACAGCCCAAGATCGCCTGGCTTTTGCTTGATCCGGCCGACAGCGACGCAGGCCGCTTCTTTATCGGCCTGCTACTGGCCGTAGCGCTAGCTGACATTTCTGTGATCTTGACGCTGACCACGCGCTGCGGCGGGCGGTGGGGCTGGGTAGGTGCAAGGGGGTACGCGCTGCTGCTGAGCGCGGTCATGGCAACGGCGTGGCGGCCCCCCGAATTCATCTTGTTGGGCTATTGGCTCTGATTGACAATCGGCTATTGCGAATCGGCGATTGGCAATGGTCAATCGCCGATTGCCGCCCCGTGCTGTGCGCGCTTCAGGCGCGTCCAGGGCTGCCAGTCTTCGGCGCGCCAGGGGCCGCCTTTGGCATTGGGCACGGGCCGGGCGTCGTTGTCACCGTAGCGGAAGGCCCAGGCGGGATCGCACGCCTGGCAGCTGAGGCAGCCGGCGGAGTCGGGCGGGCAACTCAAGCCAGTCTCATCGCGCGCCGCAAGCTTCAGCTCGTAGTGGAAGTAGTTCTCGCTCACGCCGCTTTCGACCACGTCCCAGGGAAGGGGCGCGCCGACCTTCCACTCTTCTACATAATCTGCCCGATCCAGTCCCTGTTCTGCCATGGTCTGGAAGAAGCTGCGCACGCTCAGCGTGCCCGGTTCGATGGCCAGCAACACGTCCGCCAGCCGGCGATCGCCCCGCGAGAGTACGGCCTGCACCTCCGCCCAGTCCGGCGAATCGGCCCGCACGTCTACGCCGTGGCGCGCCAGCGCCTTGTAGATGCGCTTCTGGCGTTGGCGGATCACCTTGGTTGGAGCCATGCCTTCCCACTGGAAAGGCGTGTGGGCCTTGGGCACAAAGGGCGTGGCGTTGATGGCGATGCGGCGTTTGTAGTGGGTGCGTGCGGCGAGGGTGAAGTCGATGACGGCCTGAATGTCGTCGTCGGTCTCCGTGGGATGGCCGACCATGAAATAGAGCTTCAACTGGGGAAAGTTGAACTCCTGTGCCAGGCTGATCGCCGCCATCATTTGGTCTTCGGTCTGGGTTTTGTTGATCACGTTGCGCAGACGCTGGCTGCCCGCTTCGGGCGCAACGGTGAGGTTCTTGGCGCCGGTTTCCGCCATGGCGCGAATCAATGGCACACTAATGGGATCCATGCGCATGGAGCTGGCGCTAATGCTCGCGCCCATCTGCTGGAGGCCCGTGGCCAGCTCGTCGATTTGGGTGTGGTCGGAGACCGCTGCGCTGACCAGCCCGACCTTTGTGCGTCCGCCCGCTACCGCGCGTTCGGCCGAAGCCAGGAGATGATCCAGCGGCTGCTCACGAGCCGGGCGATAGACGTAACCGGCCAGACAGAAACGGCAGCCTCGTCCGCAGCCGCGGGCGATTTCCATGAGATGCATATTGGAAAATTCAGTGTCGGGCGTGTAAAGCGTACTGCTCGTATCAAAATCGGGCAGATTGCGGACCCAAAGCCGCTCGACCTTGCGAAAATGTTCGTGTTTGCGGTTGGACGGGCGCAATTCGGGCACGTACCATCCCGGTGTTGCGTCGAGCGAGCTTAGGAGCGCGTCTAGGTCATCTTCCAGCCCTTGGCGACAGAGTTCGACAAAGCGGGGGACGGCCGCCTCGCCCTCGCCGATGAGAATGGCGTCGAAGAAGGGGGCCATGGGTTCCGGATTCATGGTCACGCCAGGGCCGCCGGCAATTAGCAGCGGCCAGGGACTGCCGTCCCACTGGGCGGAAGCCTGGCGCTCAGCCGCCAGCGGTGGAATCCCCGCTTGGCGCAGTAGATCGACCACGTTGAAGTAGTCCATCTCCCACGAGATGGTGAAAGCCCAGACCGCGAAATCTGCGGCCGGCCTGCTATTTTCGAGTGAGAGCAGCGGGCGACCCGCGGCACTCGCGCCCTTCTCCCAGAAGATGCGCTCGCATACGACGTCTTGTTCCGCATTGAAGCGACTGTAGAGTACTTGGAGCGCAAGGCTACTCATGCCTACGTAGTAGGTATTGGGCATCGTCAGTGCAATGGGCAAGCGGCCGCCCCACTCCTTGTAGACTGCGCCCGTTTCCTGCTCCGGCAGCGGGCGTGACTGCAGCTCGGGTTTCGATTTCCGTCCATTGGTGCGCTTCTTTGCCATAGTTGCCTACGTTTTGTCTCTCTACCTCTATCTGTGGGCTGCCCACGTGAATCGCCCGTGGCTTGCGCCGACAATCGGCTTTGGCCGGGGTGCAGTATAGCATGAGTGGGGCGTGAGGCTGGAGAATGGTTGGTCGGGAATAGATAATGATGAATTTTAGCGGCGCAGGCTCAACCGGCTCTGGCCAAGTAAGGCCGCAGAGAAACCGAAAAAATAGGCCCGCTCGATCGTGTGACAACCGGCGGGCCTGCCTTCTTCTAAATTGCAATTCTTGAATCAAGCCGAGAAACGTCGTTGGTGCTTACGACATCCTCAGCAATGCTCAACTAATGCACGATCTCGCTGCCGTACTGGATGCTGTCGTCAGCGAAGGCTTCAGCCAACGCGTTATCGATTTCCGCCTGGACTTTAGTCGTTTCGCTGCCAGTGGCCATGACGACTTCCTGCACCAATTTGGTGCGCGCTTCGGTTAGGAGGCGCGAATCTGAGTTGTTCAGTGGCTTATTCGCCCGTCGCCAGGTCAACTCGCGAATGGCTCGGGCCACCTCAACCGGTGCGCCGGAATTGACCATCTCCTCGACCTGCTGGCGCCGCTGCTTGTAGTCTGACGGCAGCATTTCGGGCGAGTTGCCCAGCGTCTGCAGAACGTGTTCGTACTTGTCCTGCGACATGACACGCCGCAAGCCGATCTCATCGATCCGCTCAACCGGCAAGTGAATTGTCATGCGCTGCTCACTGAACTCGATGACATAGTATTCGACATACCCGGAAACAAGCTCTTGATTCGAAATATCGATGATAGTGCCGGCACCGTGTGCGGGGTGGACAATATTCTGACCAACGTCAAATTGCATATGACCTCCTAAGGCTACAAACATTGCCAAATCTTTTCCCATTTTAGCACAAATTTGCGGCTTTGTCATATGTTTGTGGGATGGTTTTGCAAACCTCAATTCAGATGCTACTGGCTGGCATTAGTGGGCATCGGGCACGGGCGCGCCGGTGGGCATATCGTCGTAGACTGGCTCACGATGGGCGAGACCACGTATCGCATCGACATCGTCGACACCATGGGCCGCCAGCCAGGCCACCAGCTCGTCCAGAATAAGCTGGGTGGCGTCTGCGCCCCGATGATAGATTGCACTGCCCACTCCAACCGCAGTGGCGCCGGCCATGAGCATCTCCAACGCATCGATGCCAGTGGTGACGCCGCCCGTGCCGATGATGGGCGTCTCCGGGCAGGCTTTGCGCACGTCGTAGACGCATTTGAGCGCAATCGGTTTGATGGCGGGACCGCTCAGACCACCGCTGCGGTTGGCCAACACGGCCTGGCCACTCTCGACGTCGATGACCATGCCCGGCATGGTGTTGATGACGCAGAGGGCGTCGGCGCCGGCTGCGACCACCGCTTGGGCAATGCGGCCAATGCTGGGCACGTTGGGCGCCAGCTTGACGATGACAGGGATGCCGCTGCCAGCCAGCGCGTCGACGACATGGCCGGTGACCTCAGCCGCGGCAGTGGGACTGGCAGCATATGGCTCGCCAAACTCGCTGTGGACATTGGGACATGAAATGTTGACTTCCACTAAGTCCGGTCCAGCCTGGGCGACAGTGCGCGCCACCGTGCCGAACTCTTCGGGCGGGCCGGCGAAGATGCTGGCAATGAGCGGGACGGCCAGCGGCTTGAGTGCGGCTTTGGCTTGGGCCAGGAGTGTCACTTCGGCCTCTGCGCCGGGGTTGGCCAACCCGATGGCGTTGATCAGGCCGCCGCCCCAATCGAGGCAAGAAGGATTGACGTGCCCGCTGCGCGGTGTGGGGCCACAACTCTTGGCCGTGACCGCGCCACAGCCGCTCTGTGCGGCCCGGGTCAGAAGACTGACGGTCGTGCCCCAGATGCCCGAAGCGAGCACTAGGGGGGTGGGAAAGGTCTGGTCGAGAAAGCTGATGGCAGTGTTCATTGGATGGCGGATTTTGGATTTTGGGTTGTGGATTGGGCGGCGCGGATGAAGCTGTCGACTTCGGCTCGCTTCTCCGGGTCGAGTCGTCCGGTCGCGCTCAGGGCGTCAAGCGCTGCGGTGAGCTTGAAGACGCTGTGCGCCCGAATGCCGGCCGCGGCCAGATTCTCAACGCCGCCCTGTTCCCGATCGATGAGCACGATGGCGTCTTCCACGACGAGCCCCGCTGCACGCAGGCGTTCGGCCGTCTTGACCGTGCTGCCGCCACTGGTAATCAAATCTTCGATGATGACGACACGCTCGCCCGGTTCCCATGCGCCTTCGATATCCTTGCTCAATCCGTAGGCCTTGCTCTCTTTTCGTGGGTAGATGAGCGGTGCGCCGGCAGCCAGCGCCACCGCTGTGCCGATGGGCAGGGCGGCATAGGGCACGCCCGCCACACGATCAAAGCGCAGCTGATTCAGGATAGCCGCGTAGGCTTCTGCCGCTTGTGCCAAGAGTTCGGGGCGGCTCACCAGGAGACGTAGGTCAATATAGAAGGGTGACTTCATGCCGGAGGCCAGAGTGAAGTCGCCGAACTTGATTGCGCCCAACTCATGCAGCCCGCGGATCAAGGCGTCGGACGCTACTGGCGAAGCTGGTTGGGCCATATGGTCGCCGACATTGATCTGTACCCGACAGGCTTCGATCTGTTGCCGCAGCGCGTCTGCAGCCGCTCGATGATCGTCGGCCAGCCCAATGCCGCGGCTGGCGTTGATGACGACACCGCTGCCGTCGGCACGCAGACCGGCGGCTACTGTCGCCTCCAGGTCGCCCCCCTGTGCACCAATGCCGGGCACCAGAAACCAGGCCTCGGGCGCAGCCTCGCGAACTGCCTGCGTGGCCGCCGGGTACGTCGCGCCGACGACCAGGCCGACGTTGGGCGACCAGTGGGTCGCGGTGCGCGCCACATGAACGTAGAGCGGCTGATTGGACTCGCGATCTAGGGTCCGCCAGTCGGCAATCTCTAGCTTCTGAAATTCCTCGGCGCTGGGATTCGAGGTGTGGCAGAGTACGAAGAGCCCCTTGCCGGCATAAGCGGCAAAGGGATCAACGCTGTCTCGCCCCAAATAGGGGCTGAGCGTAACGGCATCGACGCCAAGGTCGTCGAAACAGGCGCGAGCGTAAGCCGCGGCTGTGCTGCCAATATCGCCCCGCTTGGCGTCAAGGAGAACCGGGATCTCGTCGGGAATGAGCGCCAGCGTCTGGCGCAGCACCCGCATGCCTGTTTCGCCCAGGGCTTCGTAAAAGGCAATATTGGGCTTGTAACAGCAGACGAGATCGACTGTTGCCTCGATGATGGCCCGATTCCAGGCCAGGATACCGGCCGCTAGATCGTCGCCCTGGCGATAGCGGGTGGGCAACTGATCCGGATTTGGGTCGAGGCCGACGCAAAGCAGGCTGCGGTTGCGCGCGCTGGCACGTTCCAACTTTTCGAAGAAGGTCATGGCGTCTCCATGGGCGTAATGGGGATGTAATGGCGGCGACACAAGTCATAAGCCGGCGTGAGCAAAATCGATTGACCAGCCGGAGGTCGTAGGCACAAAAATTCGTGTGCTCGGATCGCTTCGCCAGCACACCAGGCTATCCCATGTCACCCAGGACGTTCCGCTTACCGTTGCTACCTTCCGGTCCTGGCGGAGTTCACGGTGTCCTGCCGCACAGGACCCAATGCCTGACGAAGCGATCCAAACACACGAATTTGAGTTAGAACACCCGCGACGAGACTGATCTCTATGCCCCGGATGGTAAACTAGGCGGAGAGGGAGGGATTTGAACCCTCGAGGGCTTGCACCCTACGAGCTTTCCAGGCCCGCGCACTCGGCCAGACTATGCGACCTCTCCGTGTCGGTCTGTCAGTATACGGCTTTTCAAAATTGCGGGCAAGTTTTGCGGCATGAGATCGGGATTGAACTTCGCAGTGAACAAGACCGCGGAACTGTCCAGATCTGCCGTAGTTTACCAGATCTGGACGGTTCCGCAGTCTGCATTTCGACGCTATTCGCGGCAAACTCGAACTGATAGGCTAGCCGCTGACAACCTGACCGATCATCTTGACCAGCCCTTCGTAGGTATGCTGGGGCGGCACTGGCGCGACGTTGAAGCCATAGCTTCGCGCCGCTTCGGCAGTGATGGGACCAATGCAGGCCACAATCACGTCATCGAGCATGGCCAGGCTACCGCCCTCATATTTGAGGCGCTTGGCAAAGTAGCGAACTTCGGTCGGATAGGTGAACGCCACAACGTCAATCTGACCTTCCCAGAGCATGACGGGCGCTGGATCACCGCCGCGGCCGATGATGGTGCGATAGGCGTTGATCGCGCTGACATCGGCGCCTGTATCGCGCAGGCACTTGGCCAACGCCATACGCGTGACGGCCGACTGGGGCAAGAAGACGCGATCACCCACATGTAGCCGCATGGCCTCCGCCACAGTCTCGGGCGTATAGATCTCCGGCGCGAAGTCAGACTGCAGGCCAAGATATTGCAGCGCATTCTGCTCGGTCATGCAGCCGATGGTGGCCACCTTCATCTTGTTCAGCGCACGCGGGTCGAGGCCGAGGCGCTCGAGCTGTTCGGCGACGACTATTACCGTATCCGCATCGTTGAGAACCAGCCAGTCATACTTGCCTGCGGCTGCGTCCTTCAGCGCCGCGTCAAATTCTTCGTTCTCGGTAAATGGCACAATTTCGATGCAGGGATAGTAGACGATTTCGGCGCCGTTGGCTTCCAGCAATGCCGCCAACTCCCTGGCGTCATCCTGGGCCCGGGCGACCGCTACCCGCAGGCCCGAAAGCGCAGCGCCATTGGACGAGGCGGGTTGAGACTGTGTGCTGATCATGGTTCGATTCTTCCTTTGCTGCAACAAGCGGAACGAGAAGGCCGAACATTGCTTGGCTTGGGGAACCTCTGTCCGGCTGTCAGCCAATCGTCCGGAAGGCGCACTGTGGCGCAGAACCGCGCGGGCGCTGGCTGACCTAAGCATACTCAATGCGCAGCATCGTAGCAAGGACGTGTTCCAGCGCCGTTCGGAGCCCGGAGATGGCCATTCACCAACGCGATCAGTCAGTCTTGTTGATCGACTGATCGCTGTGCGGCCCTGCGCGCTTGCTCCTGGGCCAGCTCGATTTCGGGCAGTGCCTGCCGGGCCGCTGCTTCGCCGATTTCGATGAGTTCAGCCACGCGATTGAAGCTAAACGTTGTCACGTCTGGCGGAACCGGTGGCATGATCAACACTTCGGGGGGCGAGAGGAGCAGCCGGTAGCGTACGATCTCTTGCATCATGATAGCCTGGGCGCGCCACATGTCCAGCGCGAAGTGGGGCAGCAGCGCCGAGCGGATCACCTGGTCGGCGTTGAAGCCGCTGCGGGGATCGGTGATCAGCCGTCCGGCAGCCACATCAACGGCAATAACGATGTCAGCCC
Organism: uncultured Chloroflexia bacterium; assembly: GCA_963749845.1. GTDB lineage: Bacteria > Chloroflexota > Anaerolineae > Caldilineales > Caldilineaceae > JAGRCP01. The sequence goes on from CAVVOJ010000002.1 coordinate 73,758, forward strand.
CCATCTCTCGGACGACATCGGCCGGTACGTTGTTGAGAATGCCGCCATCCACCAGCCTGGTCTCACCGATCTCTACGGGTGAAATCACACCCGGAATGGCCATCGTGGCGCGGACCGCCGTGTTGACGCGACCCGACTTGATGATGACTTCACTACCACTCTTGAGATCGACTGCCGTTAGGGCCAAGGGCAGGCAAAGATCGGCAAAGGTCAAGTCCTCGCCAAGCTGTTCGTCCAAGTAGTCATAGATGGCTTGACCCTGGAGCAGCCCTTTGGTGGTCGGCAGCCAGTCGACCAGCTTTAGCAAGCTGCTGACGGATCCGAGCGCAGCCGCCTCGTGCGCGATCTGACGGGCGCTGTAACCGTAGGCAAAGGGGGCGGCTACAATGCCGCCCATGCTGGTACCGGCGATAAAGTCTACCGGAACCCCTTCTTCTTCAAGCACTTTAAGTATGCCAATGTGGGCGATGCCCCGGGCCCCGCCGCCGCCCAGAGCCAGGCCAATCTTGGGGCGATTTGTATCGAGTGCATGGGCTTCAACGCGTTTCAGCCCCAGACGGGGTGGCCGCTCTGCCCGAGCGTCTGCCGCTGACTTGCGCGAAGCTGAACGAGCTGATGTGCGTTTTGGTTCTGGCGTACTCTTTGTGGCGCCGGGAAGACGCATTGGCAGTTGGCTCATAGTGACGGTATTGTACCATTGATGCAATTCATTTGTTGATTGACCCGACCATACCAGAAGCAGAGCAAACGATGAATCCACAAGTAACCTTAGGATCAATTTATTTTGCACGCTCGACGATTGACGATTTCGTGCGCCGGACGCCATTGGTTCGTTCAGACTCTCTTTCTGCCCGTACGGGGCGAGCGGTCTATCTCAAACTTGAAAACTTACAGAAGACCGGCGCGTTCAAGATCCGCGGTGCGGCTAATCGACTTTTACACCTAACCGAGGCGCAGCGCCAGCAGGGTGTCGTAACAGTCTCGACCGGCAATCATGGTCGAGCCGTGGCCGCGGTGGGGCGGCGATTGGGCGTACGCGTTGTCGTCTGTGTCCCGGAACTCGTTTTGCCCCACAAGGTGGCTGCAATGCGCGCCGCGGGCGCGCAAGTCGTGGTCAATGGCGCCAATCAGGATGAGGCCGAAGCCCATGCCGCGACCCTAGCACAGGTGGAAGGGCTGACGTCGATCTCACCCTTCGACGATCCTGATATCATTGCAGGCCAGGGCACGATTGGTCTAGAGATCTTAGAGGATCTGCCCGGCGTCTCGACCGTCGTCTGTCCCCTGTCCGGTGGTGGACTCATGGGCGGCATTGCCGTGGCGCTCAAGACGGCTAACCCTGCGATCCGTACCGTCGGCGTCTCCATGGCACTCGGCCCGGTGATGATCGCCAGCGTGACGGCTGGTCATCCCGTCCAACTGCCTGAAGAGCCTACGCTGGCCGACAGCCTCATGGGCGGAATCGGCCTGGAGAATCGTCATAGCTTCGACTTGATTCGCCGGGTAGTGGACGATTACGTGACGCTTACGGAAGCGGAGATTGGGCGTGCCATGGTGCATGCACTGCGCCATGAGCGTCAGATCATCGAGGGTGGTGGTGCGGTGGGCATTGGCGCACTGCTCCATGACAAGGCGCCTTTGACGGGCGACCAGATCGTCATCGTCGTCAGTGGCGGCAATGTCGAGATGGATAAGCTGCTCGCCATGGCTGCTGACCCCGCGCTGGCCGTCTAGGCGCAGTGCCTCATTCGCCGTGGAGCGTCACCACGATCCGCCGCTGGTGGCCGCTGTTGCGATGCTCGCAGAGGTAGATGCCCTGCCATGTGCCCAGATTAAGGTGGCCGTTGCTGATGGGGATGGTCACGCTGCTACCGATGAGGATTGCCTTTAGGTGCGCAGGCATATCGTCCGGTCCCTCGTAGTTGTGGGTGTAGTAGGGTTGATTCTCGGGGACAAGCTGGTTGAAATGCACTTCCATGTCGGTGCGCACTTCCGGTTCGGCATTTTCATTCAACGCCAGCGAAGCCGACGTGTGTTGGATGAAGAAATGGGCCAGTCCGACCTGCAGCGTCTGTAGCTCGGGCAACTGGTCTAGCACCTCTGCCGTAATTAGATGAAAGCCACGCTTGCGTGGCTGCACTCGCACTTCTTTTTGAAACCATGCCATACAGCACACTCCCTTCGTCTCACCACAAAGATTCCAATCAACAATTTTCGACTTCGGCCAGTTCAAACCAGAAGGTAGTGGCTCTGCCCGGCGTGCTTTCTACACCCACCGCGCCGCCGTGGGCTTCGACCAACGCCTTGACGATGGCCAGTCCCAGCCCGGCACCGCTGGTGCTGGCATCGCCGGCGTGACGCGGTGCGTCCGCCTGGTAGAAGCGATCATAGATGTAGGGCAAATCTTGAGCGGCAATCCCGTCCCCTTCATTTTCTACCCAGAAACGAATCTGACCGCTCGAAGCAGGCGTTGCCCCTAGTCGAATGTGCCCCCCTGCCGGCGTGTAGCGCAGGGCATTTCCAAGCAGATTGTGGAGGATCTGCTGGATGCGATTGGCATCGGCATTGACGCAGCGGGGTAGATTCGGTTCGACCACCGTCAGGCTGATTTGCTGTTGCTCGGCCAAAACGCGAAAGCCGTCCGCCATCTGCTCAAGCACGTCCCCGGCCTCTAGCGCCTCGCGGGCGAGGGCTAGCTGCCCTGCCTCCGCTTGGGCCAGTTCGTGCAACTGGGTGATCAAGTGTGAGAGGAGGCGCGTCTCGTCGTAGATCGTGCGCACCTCTTCGATTTCCAATGGATAGACGCCGTCGAGAATCGCCTGCAAATTGCCCTGGATCACGCTAAGCGGCGTGCGTAACTCATGGGCAATATCGGCGACCATGTGCTGGCGCAGCGCTTCTTGCTCCTCCAGGTTGGCCGCCATGGCGTTGAAGCGAAGGGCCAACTGGCCAATTTCGTCGCGTCCACTGACGGCGACGCGCGCCGAAAGGTCACCGTCCGCCACTTGCTGAACGCCGGCGTCGAGCCGGCGTAGGGGGCGCAAGATGCTCGCCACCAGCAGCGCACCCAGCAGCAACGCCACCCCACCCGAGATCAGAGCCGAGAGGCTGATCGCGCGATTGATTTGGTCGAGCACGGCTTGCTCCGCTCCACCGATCATGTCCAGAGGCATGGTCGATACCAGCCCGCCCCTGACCTCGCCGTCGATGACGATCGGCGTCGCATTCTCTACCGCGGCAGGCGGCAACGGCGGACCGCCGTCGACCAATGGCGATCCGCTGACCGGGTCGATGATGATAAAGGCAAGCGTTGAGTCAGCCATTGCCTCGTCACGCTGCCAACGGGGACCGCGACCGGAACCCCGGCCGCCCAAGCTGCCTATCCCAAGACCGCTGTTGAGCCACGCCTGGATCTCCGCCCACGAACTGCCCGCTGCCTCAAGCTGGGCTGCCTGGGCGGCTGCCTGGCTCATTTGACCGCGGCGATAATCGGTCACGTAGCTGCGATAGGTCGCGTCCACAGTGCGACCGATGAGCAGGCCGGCGGTCAGGAGTGCCACAACCAACGTTAGGACCAGCGTTGCCAGCACTTTCGTCGAAAGATTCATGGCGTAGACGCCTATCCGTCCCGGTTCAGCCGGTAGCCGACGCCAAAGACCGTCTCGAGGAGTCGAGGCTGTTGGGGATCGGTCTCGAGCTTGCGACGCAGGTTTTTGATGTGGCTGTCGACCGTCCGCTCCAAGCCGGCGTACTCATAGCCGAGCCCCTCTTCAATGATCTGCGTACGCGTGAGCGCGCGTCCCGGATTGCGCATGAAGAGCGCCAGGATGTCGAATTCACTAGGCGTCAGGGCAAGCAGACTGCCACCGTGCAGAACCGTATGGGCTGCAGGATCGAGCGTCAGTGTGCCGATGTGGAGGGGCTGCTCGCCGCTCGGTGTGCTCACGTTCGCGGCATGGGTCCGACGCAGGATGGCCTTGACCCGTGCCGTGACCTCGCGCGGATTGAAGGGTTTTGTGACGTAGTCATCTGCACCCAATTCCAACCCCAGGATGCGATCCACATCGTCAACGCGGGCGGTTAGCATCAGGATCGGCGTCTCCCGCAGCGCCGGGTCGCTGCGCACGGCTTGTGTTACCGCGTAGCCATCCCGTTTGGGCAGCATGAGGTCGAGGACGACCAGATCAGGATGGCGTGTGCGGATGGCATGGAGCGCCTCCTCGCCGTCGGCGGCCGCCTCCACGCGAAAGCCACTCTCTTCCAAATAGCCACGAACGAGACGCACAATCTTTGGATCATCGTCTACGACGAGAATGAATGGACCGCTACTGGGCCTGCTTGAATCATCAGTCATGAGTGGTGTATCAACCGTTCTGTGGATGATCTTCCTTGCTATTATCCATCACTGTGGGGAGAGCGCAAATCTTGGCATTTCGAGGGGGTACGAAACGCGATCAACGGCCGGCGTCCGGACGCTGGCCGTTGATCGTGGGGGTGGCCCACGAAGACAACTTTCTTACTCTGATCTCAATTTCGTGACGCCAAGGAGCGGCCTGATCGTACGTCTTGTCCGTTGCGTCAAACCGCTTCAGATTTCATACATCAGCCGAATCAGTCAACGCGTGATCACCGATTCCCGCGTGGCCCTTGACCGGCTTTGCTCTCAGAGCGCTGGCGCTGCATCTGGCTGCCCATTCCGGATTGGGCGTGCTCGCCATGGCTGTAACGACCCTGACCAACCGTACCGTTTCCTTGTCGGCTCTCACCCGCGGCATAGTGGTCGCAAACCTGATTGCCGTCGTCATCCTGGTAGTTGGGGCCTTGGGCTTGGCCAGCTTGATGCTGACCGGCGCTGCGCTGGCCCATTTGTCTCTGGCTGGCCGACCGCTGGTTTTGCCGACCCAACTGCTGGCCCGAGCCGTCCTGGGGGGCGCCATAAGCGCACTCGCCGGCGCCGTCTGCGGCGAGGGGGCAGTCGCCGTCGTGTGGGCCTGGCCCGTTGCCCTGCGCCATAGCCGTAACGGCCAAGCTGAGCATCATGACCAGAGCAAGTACCATGGCGGTTGACAGTTTGCGTTTCATCATCAAATCCTCTCATGAGCGTGGGGAGCGTTAGATCGCTCCGGTTGATTCTATGATCGTTCACACGGTGATAGTCACCTTGTGATGGTTTACACGATAACGCAATGATATGGAGAAGCTATGGAGAGCGTGGGCAGATGAGATGAAGATCGCTGCTGTCCGTCATGCGTGGCGAAACGATGTACCAAGGAGTTCAGAAATTCGCAAACGGAATTTTACCTCGTTGACAACCTTCTGCGGCTATAGTAAAACGGGGAACAGAACCCAATGTGCAATGCAAACTTGATCTTTGTTCAAAAGGTGTGGTCAGGGTATGTCCTCGCAACTGCGTCCCGCGACATCAACCCCGAATTGGTTCATGGATGATGCGCGCCTACAGCAAGCACGTGCACGCTTCCAACTCCAGCTGCAGGCGTTGCCCAGCGGTTCCGCCCGTATCGGTGACAGCCTTATCGATAAGCTGTCCCCGCCGGGCTGGACGCTGGAATGGTATCTGCCTAAATGGTTGGCGACGACATTTGAGCTGGCTGAAGAGACGACCGATGAACTCATCGTGGCCAACCTATTCGGTCTCTGCTTCGTCGGCCTGCAGGACAGATTGTTGGATGATGAGGCAGATTCATCCTTTCGCCACGATGCGTCCATCCTCAGCACAGCGCTTCATCACTGGTGGCTCGAACGGCATGTGCTCGTTTGTGGTGATGACGCCTGGTTTTGGGCCCACTTTTCGCGCATCATGGCAGAGTGGTGGGGGGCGACCGCGGTAAGTAATGTCCAACCCGCAGGTGAATTTGCTGACGTGCTGCGTGACGCTTGGCAACTTCTTGCCCATCGGGCCTCGCCGTTGAAGGTCTGCTGCGTTGCCGTGACCCGGCTTGCTCACCGCCAGCAACTGCTCCCTGCGCTTGAGGAGAGCCTGGATCACCTTCATGTGGCAGCCGTCTTGTTGGATCATGCCCAAGACTGGCAGGAAGACCTTGCGGCTGGACGATACAATGCGTTCGTCCATTTCCTGTCGCCCGGTGAACAGGTCGCAGAGAATCTGGCTATGCATGAGCAAAGGGTGATGGAAGATTTGTGGTTCGGAGATCGGGCAACCGCCTATTTTGAGCCCGCACACGCGCAGTTGGACCTGGCACTGTCTGCAGCGCAGCAGGTTCACTGTCCTCCGTTTCACGAATTTATCGCCCAATACCATCTGCGTTTGAATCGCTACGACCGTACCATGCGCCAATCTGCTCGTGCCATATTAGAGCAGACGACGACCCAACTTTTTGGGGTGACCTATTGAAGGGCAATTCACAAGGAGGAGTGATCTGATGGCTGACAAAGCAGATTTGGAACGACTGGTTGGGCGGCTCATCATGGATGACCAATTCCGCAACGATTTCTTCGCTGCCGTCAATCGTGCGTCCAGCGTCGGGAAAGGCGGAACAACCAACATCTCGGCCGGTAATGTGAGCGTCAATCTGACTGCCAAACAGGTCGAGCTGGCCCAGCAGTTTGAAAGCAAGTGTCTGAAGATGCTGTTGACATGCATGAATGACACCAACGGTGGTATGCAGGAAGCGTGGTAGTCTTCCCGGCCTCCGATGATGTCGATGTGCAGATCGTGACTGCTGTCGTACGCGATGAGGCCGGCTTCTGCCAGAAGCCGGCCTCATCGCGTACAGCGCGACGTTGCGGCAATGGCGATAACCGAGAACTATTGAAATAGAGGCAGTACGATATTCCGTAACAGCTCGGTTAGCAGAAAATAGAGGATCGGACTGGCGGCTGCCAATGCCGCACGCATGGTGGCCGATGCATTGCGGAAGGGCCATGTCGGCGAACGGAGGATGGTCTCACGCAGGTCCGACAGTACCTTTGTCCGCTTCTCCAGATCAGCCAACGTCTCACTGTCCAGATCTTCTTCGACCATCAGGTTTATCTGCACTTCGTAAAACTCGCCTTCCACCTTTTCTAGCACATCGTTTTTGGCCCGCTCGACCTGTCGGCGTACGCCTCTCAACGGCAGGGCCAGCGCGCAAAGGCTGCCAAACGAAAGCAGTCCAATGATGAAGAATTCTAAAGGTTCTGTCGGCCGGCCAAGGGGAAGCACCAAGATCAGAACCAGCCCAACCAGGGTGAGGCTATGCATCAGGCTCAGCCGGCCAAAGGGCAAGCGGTCGAGCGGATCAAACACGTTGATTTCGATCGGCTCCTGGGCAAGCTTACTGAGCCCTCGCCCCAAATTGACGCTGGTCACAAAGAGCAAGAGGAGTAGCCATCCCAGCGCTGTGTAGGTAACGATTATGATGGCGGACAGAATTGGGTTTTGGGGCAAACGACTGGCGAGCGCGGTTGTCGGGATTTCTTCTTTTAGGATCACAAAGAGGGCAAAGACAAATGCGGCTGACCCTACCAAAAGCAGCCACTCCACCCAGGCGGGGATGCAAATGATGCGGCGGACATGTTCGTGATACGCTTCATCGCTAATCTTCACCACTCGTCTCAGTTTGTTGAGCTGCTTTACCGAGCCGTACTTCAATCCATATAGCGCGGTCATGCAGTAAACGAAGACAATCGGCACCGTCACCAGGCGTGCGATATCCCGACTGTTTAGCTCTGTGAAGGTGGGATCGCGCAGCGAATAAATCAGTATTTGCGCACTCAATGCCAAGAGGGCCACAGCCAGCACTACGATCGAGTATGGGACTGGGATATGCCGAAAGCCAATCCGCGTCCATCGCCACCATTCGTCGACCTGCGGATGAAAGGTCGATCCAGCCCGAGGCTGCCCCGGCAATTGAGCCAGTGCGCTTGTATCAATGTCGTTCATGGTTTGCCCGCCCAAAAGGGTTGCGCCCTGTTGCATCTGAGACCAAGCCGGTGGGGAGAGGGCATCAGTATAGCAAAAATCGCCAGTGTTGACACGTAGCGAGAAAACCGCCCGGGATTTCTTGCTTTTGCAATGAGGAGCTTTCGACCCTTCTGCTTTGCTGTAAGTCCATGGAGAAGTAATGATGAGAACGCCGCTATGGCTTGATCGACGTTTCTTGTAATGGCTTGCCGCCGGTATGGCGTTCTGGGGTGAATCGCCTAAGCCTTGTGAAGCAGATACCAGCGTGAGGGGAATGAGTCGCCGATGCCGGCGATGATCTCGACTGCGGTTAAGTGCGGGGCGAAGAGTTCGACTATCTCATTCGGACCAAAACCATTACGCCCAGGCCCTTCTGTTTCGCCGTCCAGAGACTCCACGCGGTCGGCCGCATAGAGATGATAGTAGCCGCCGGGACGCAGGTTATCGATCACGCCGCCCGCATAAAGAGGACGGTCAACCGGCGGCACGGCGTGAAAGCAGCCGATATCGAGGATATAGTCGGCGTTTAAGCCGGTAAAGGGGAGCCGGGCTACGTCCGACTGCACGAAGGCAAGGGACCCGTCAAAGAACGCGCTGTTTTCCAAACGTCGCCGGGCGATCAAGAGAGCGCCCAGGGCCAGCTCGACACCGACCGCTCGTTCATTGTGCCGTGCCAGGAACGCTGCGTTGGTGCCCGTGCCGCAGCCGAGATCCAGCGCGAGTGCGCCGCGCGGTTGATCCGCCCAGAAGGTCTGCACCTCCGGCGGCGTGATGCCTGTATCCCAAGGCAGATCGTCACCCTGATAGCGCGTTTCCCATTTTTTGCGTGTTTCGTTCATAGCAGCGTGTTCCTTCAAGAGGGCAGCGGATTGTCTATTCCGGCGTCAATTCGATGACCAGGAGAGGAAGCGGACGAGGCTGACCTTCCAACACGTAAACAATCTCGCCGACGCGTCTGGCGCCCATGTGACGATAGAAGCCCTCTGCATGGGGATCGGACTCGATCTGCAGCTGTTGTGCGCCAACTGCTGCCAGCGTCTCGATCATGTGCTCGAGCAGCGTCCGCCCAACGCCTTGACCCATTGCGCCAGGGTCCACCCACAGATGTTCTAGACTGTATGTTCCCTGGGCAATCGCAGCAACGGCCCCAAAGCCAACGATTTTCTGCCCGCTCTCCGCCACCCACACCAGGTTTGACTCGACATAATCTGCTGAAATGGTCAACTGATCACGCCAGAGCGCCAGCCAACGGGGTGGATAGCCCCAATGTTGCTTGGCTGCATAGGCCACCTCACTCAGACGGGGCGCATCGGCGGCGCGTCCGTGACGTACTGTGATCGCTCCGGCAACGTCGGTCATGTCGTCGTTGCTCAGCCGCCATAAACTTCTTCGTAATCTTCCATTGCAGCCTTAACGACCGCCAATGCATGCTCGCGACCGTAGGTGCGCTCAACTGTCAGTTGCGAAAGCTCACCGGGAATCATCTTGTACGTGCCGAAGTAGTGACGCAGCCGCTCGATCAGTACCTCGGGCAGATCGCTGATGTCGCGTGCGCTGCTCCAAACGTTGTCGTTCTCCAGCACCGCGATGATCTTGTCATCCGCTTCGCCGCCATCATTGACGTCGAGGCCGCCAACGACCCGCGCATTGAGGATGACCTCTGCCCGGTTGATGGGACGCTCGCTCAGCACGCAGATGTCGAGCGGATCATTGTCGCCACGCTCGGCGGTCGTGGATAAGGCTGCGACCCGTTGATCGCAGTACGTCCGGGGGATGAAGCCGTAAAGGGCCGGTGGTTGGGAGGAACTGCGCTGCGGGCGGTCGACGCGGAGATAGCCGGTCTGCTTATCGATCTCATACTTGATGTGGTCGAATGGCGTGATTTCGATATAAGCATGAACCAGCTCTGGCGGATCAGCCCCGATACTCAGCCCGTGCCATGGATGGGGCCGCCAGCGATAAAATGGGGGCGGAAATTGCATAATTTTCTCCCTACAAATGTGTGACCGCCGATTGTCCCGATGCTAACAGCTAAGTGTAGCGTAAATCGCCAAAAGTCACGAAAAATGGTAGCGTGAACGGATAATTCCGGCCATCTCAGTGCGCGCACCAAAGGCCGGTTACTTAAACGGCGCGCGCACCGGAATCCTTCTTACTTGGTGGAAGACACCTATGTCTCAACGGTCGCTTCATTCACTCTCGCCCTTGCCCGCCCCAACCCCTGAGATTGCGAGCGCCAGGCGGGGGCTTGCGATTGCCAGGGTTTACTACTTCTGTTTCTTTGCGGCAATCGGCGCCTTCTTGCCTTTCTTTAACATCTTTCTCGAACAGCGTGGTCTCTCGGGTACCCAAATCGGGTGGCTGGGCAGCATACCACCGCTGATTGCGCTAGGAGCCGGACCATTCTGGAGCGGCATCGCTGACCGCTGGCAGATCCACCGCATCGTCTTGACGCTCTGTGTCGTCACCGCGGGCATCGTTTCCGTGCTCTTTCTTCAGGCAGGATCGCTCGCCGCGCTCTTGGTCTTGGTGATTGCGCTCTTCTTCTTTCGTGCACCAGCTGCCCCTTTGCTTGACAGTGTCGTAGTCGAGATGAGCGCCACCGTCGGCGCTGCGTACGGTCGTCAGCGCCTTTGGGGCAGTGTCGGCTTCATCCTAGCGACGTATGGATTGGGGCGGTTGGTCAACGACGGCAACCTGGCTTGGGCATTTTGGATCCACGGTTTATTGCTGGCCGGCGCATGCGGTGTGTTGAGTCTGCTCTTGCCCCTACCGCGTGGTGGGGACCGTGTTGATCTGGCGGGTGGACTGCTGACCATGCTCGGTCACGTGCAGTACCGCACATTTCTACTGGCCTGCATTCTGTTGGGGATTGGCGCCGCCGGGCTTATGAACTTCATGGGGCTCTACGTCTTGGAACTGGGCGGCACGCAAGCGCAGGTGGGTCTGGCCTTTGCCGTCAATGCGGCGGCAGAAATTCCGATCATGTACGTCGGCGCAACCTGGTTTTCTCGCTATGGCAATGTGCGCCTCGTGCTCTGGGCGAGCGCTGGTTTCACGATTGTTTGGACGCTGATGGCCTTGGTACAAACGTCCGGACAACTCATTGCCGTGGCGTCGCTGGTAGGCGTCTGTTTCGGCGTATTCTGGGTGGCGGCCGTGGGCTATGCCGGCGAGCAGGCGCCCAGAGGTTTGAGCGCAACGGCCCAGGCCCTGATGGGCGCGGCGCTCTTTGGTATGGGCTCGAGCATCGGGGCGCTGATCGCCGGTAGCTTATGGGAGTGGACCAACGGTCACGTGCTGTTTGGCGTCATGGCCGGCTTTGGGGCGGCGGCCACGCTCCTGCTCTTCGTCAGCCGGAATATCGGCGAGAACACCTAATCCAAGGTTTTGCTGACGGTTTGCTGGACGAGCGCCGTGCCGTGTAGCCGCTGTTGGACTGAAGCAGATCAATTTGTTGCGCCGCCGCACGTTTTTTGTGCTGCGCGGCGGCGGTGGCACAATAAAGCTGACACTCTATTGGCCATGCGCACAAAGCGTCAGGCCCGATCAGGTGGACACGGACCCGTCAACGGCGACAGCGTGCAATCCGTCCGCGTGCCACATGCAAACAAGCGAGAATAATCCCTTATGACGATCCGCTCCAAACCGCCCCAGCGACTTTTCATTCCCGGCCCGACCGACGTCTTGCCGGAGGTGCTTGCGGCCCAGACCAAGCCCATGATCGGCCATCGCTCTGCGGAATTTGAAGCGCTTTTTGCCAAGTGCGAGGCGCAGCTGCAAAAGCTCTTCTATACGAATCAGCGTGTCTACATCGTCGCTGCCTCCGGTACGGGCATGCACGAGGCCGCCATCCGCAATACCGTGAGCGGCCGCGTGCTCAACTTTGTCAACGGCGCTTTCGGCCAGCGCTGGCACCAGGTTGCGGCCGGCTGCGGCAAGGATGCCATTCGCATCGATATCGAGTGGAATGACGCGATCAAGCCTGCCCACGTGATCGCTGCCTTGACATCCGCCTTGGCCGATGGTCCGGTTGATGCCATTACCGTGGTCCATAACGAGACGAGCACCGGCGTGACCAATCCCGTGGGTGAGATCGCCGCGGTCGTACGCGAGCTTAGCCCGGAGACACTGGTGATGGTCGATACGGTCTCCTCCTTTAGCGGCACAAGGATCCCCTTTGACGAATGGGGGCTGGACCTCTGCCTGACCTCTTCGCAGAAGGCTCTGGCGTTGCCGCCGGGACTGGCTTTCGCCGCGGTAAGCGATCGCGTGCTCGAAAAAGCCGCCACGGTAGAAGGGCGCGGGTGGTATTTTGATTTCCTAACGCTGGAAAAGTCGCTGGTCAAACAGACGACGCCGGCCACGCCCGCGATCTCACTGATGAATGCGTTGAGCCTCCAACTCGACATCATCTTTGAGGAGGGGCTGGACGTTCGCTTTGCCCGCCACGCACGGTGCGCGGCGGTGGCTCAGCAGTGGGCGTTGGACAATGAGTTCGTCCTCATGGCCGAAGAGGGCTATCGTTCACCCACCGTGACCAACGTAGGCAACAACCGCGGCATTGATATCGGTGCGTTGAATCAATTTCTGGGCGAGCGCAACATGCAGATTTCCGATGGCTATGGCGTTTTCAAGGGTAAGGCCTTTCGCATTGGCCACATGGGTGAAGTTGATGACGCCGATATGGAACGGCTGTTGACGACCATCAATGAGTTCCTGACACAATTGGGTAATGGAAACTGAGGGTGAACTGAGCCATGACGAGAGACGAGTACGATTTCATCGACTTGCGCAGCGATACTGTGACCCAGCCCACGCCGGCCATGCGCGAAGCCATGGCCCGGGCCGAGGTTGGCGACGACGTCTATGGGGAGGACCCCACCCTCAATCGCCTGGAAGCATTGGCCGCCGAAATGCTGGGCATGGAAGCCGCGGTCTTTGTCCCCAGCGGCACCATGGGTAACCTCATCTCCGTATTGAGCCACTGCGGCCGGGGCGATGAGATGATACTGGGCGACAATGCCCACATCTTCTATTACGAACAGGGCGGCGCAGCGGCAGTGGGCGGCGTGCATCCGCGTACGGTGCCCAACGCAGCCGATGGTACCTTGGATCTGAACGACGTAGCCCACGCGATCCGGGGCAGCGATCAGCATTTTCCCGTGACGCGCCTGATCGCCGTGGAGAATACCCACAACCGGCGCGGCGGCGCTGTATTGCCGACTGAGTACATGGACACGATCGGCGATTTTGCCCACGAGCAGGGCGTGAAGCTGCATGTGGACGGCGCCCGAATCTGGAACGCAGCCGTGGCGCTCGGGGTCTCTCCCGCGCGGCTGTTACGCAACGCCGACAGCGTCAGCGCCTGTTTGAGCAAGGGGTTGGCCGCGCCGGTGGGTTCGGTGGTGGCCGGCGACGCCGCCTTTATCCAGCGGGCGCGGCGGATGCGCAAACAGGTGGGCGGTGGGATGCGCCAAGCAGGTATTCTTGCTGCGGCGGGCCTTGTCTCGCTGACTGCCATGGTGGAGCGCTTGGCCGACGACCACGCCAACGCACGCCGGCTTGCGGCGGGGCTGGATGCACTGGATGGCGTGGCAGTCGATCTCGACAGCGTACAGACGAACCTCGTCTATTTTGATGTGACTCGACCCGGCACAACCGCGCTTGACCTGGCGACGGCTCTGTCGACACGGGGCGTGCAGGTAATCTCCACCGGCGCATATCGCCTGCGTGCCGTGACCCACAACGACATCAGCGCTGAGGACGTGGAGACGGCACTGGACGTTATGACTGAGGTGCTCGCTCTAGAAGAAATTGGCGCGGGCGACGGCGTCGTCTATGGCTGATTTGCCTCGGAAATGACCACAAAAAAATAAGGCAGTCCGCATGCGTGCGGACTGCCTTATTTTTTGATAGAGCGCAATCAACTTTCTATGCAGCGTCGCCAACTGGTTCGCTGCTGTCAGCGTCTTCGGTTTGACTTTCGACGGTCGACTCTTCGACGACCTGTTCCTCAACTTCATCCCCTTCGGCGATTTCCCAGTCGATCTCGGCGACGGGTTCCAGCGGCATCATGCTGAGGGCCAAGCGTTCGCGCCGGGGATCGATGCTCAGCACGCGCACCTTCACCTCTTCGCCGCGCTGCACGATTTCGGCCGGATTGTCGGTGACAAACGTCGGCATTTCGCTCAAATGCACCAGCCCTTCAACGCCAGCCGGCACACGCACGAAGGCGCCAAAATCAACTACATTCGTTACAACGCCATCAATCTCGTCGCCTTCCTGATACTCCTTGGCCGCAAGCTCCCAGGGATTGGGCAGCACGGCCTGACGATTGAGGCTAATGCGTTCCCGTTCGGGATCGACCTTCTCGATGAGCACTTCCACCTCATCACCTGCTTTGAGAACCTGAGATGGATGGTTTACCCGGCGCCAATCGAGTTTGGAAACATGGATCAAGCCACTTACGCCACCGATGTCGACGAATGCGCCGAAGTCGGTTAGGTTTTCTACCCGACCAGTGACGATGGCGCCTTCTTCCAGTTCGGCCATGCGCGCCTTACGCTGCTCTTTCTCCGCTTCCAATGCCGACATCACCATGCGCCGGCGTTGGGAATCGACCTCGATGATCTTGAGCGGTAGCACCGTACCCATGAGCCCCTGCTTAAGCCGATCTCGTTCTTCGTCATTGCGCACAAAACGCAGTGTGGAGATGTGGGAATTGGGCACGAAGCCTCGCAGGCGTCGATAGCTTACCAATACGCCACCCCGATTCAACCCTACGATAGGCAGTTGCAGCAGCGTCCCTGCCTCCATATCTTCGACCGCAGTCACCCAGTCCTGTGCCTCCAGACCTCGTTTCAGGGAGACGACTAAATCGTCGTCGCCGTAAGGCGTTTGGGTAACGTAAACGGGTAGGGTGTCGCCGATTGCCACGTCTTTGCGCCAATCTCCCTCAAAGCTAGAGAGATCGCTGGCCGGCACGATAGCGTCGCGTTTGGCGCCGACATCGACCAGGATCGCGTTGTCAAAGATGCTGAGCACCTCGCCGGATAGCAAATCGCCCCGCTGCGGTACGTTGAACGCATATTCGTCCAGTAGATCGGCAAACGAAACGGAGTCCATGCCCTCATCTAGACTCCCGTCGCCTGTCACCTCAAGGGGCGATTGCGGTTCTTCTTCGATTATTGTGGTTGCAGAATTCTGTGATTCGCTCATAATCTCCTTTCACTGACCTGCTTATTTGGCGATGGCGAGCATCGCTGGCGGTCGTGTCGATCCTACTCTAACACACATTGTGCCCAAGAACTGTAGGGATCGTTATAAGTTGAAGAAGAATTCTGAAATCTTTTGACACTCTATGCGTAAGCTTTCTTCGAAACTAACGGTGGGATGAACCCATGAGTTTCGGAGTGCTGTCAGTTTAGCGAAGCAGGGCGAAGATCAGTGATAGCCTGCGGGCGAAGGATCTTTCCGTGCGGTCCGATTAACTCTTCGTAGCCACATCGTTAGCGGTTAGAACCGGCGTCCAGCCAACAATGGCCCGAGTCCTGGCAGCGCTCAGGACTGCGATACTTTTTGAAGAGCGCTCTTTCTCTCAAGGAAGGGATATGCCTAGCAGACGATAACTTGATCGGGAAAGAGAGCGCATGGCCCAGGTGCAACATACCTGGGTGACGAGGAAGGGGTTCCCGGTTCGCTGCCGGGCTAACCGTTACGGAATGGTCGACCGACTGTGCCGAAATGGGAAAATCGATCGATCAGCGGATGCCCCGAGGTCGCTTCCACCGGCCTGATCCGAAACGCAACGTCGTTTCGGTTATATCTTTCCCCAACCAGCTACTGGACAAGCAGGCGTTCAAATCCGACCGGCAACGGGCGGGACAGAGACGTCAAGCAGTGGAAACAAATCGCACAAACAACTGAGCTTTGGCGCGGGCGCAAGGATCCGCTGCACTCGTATGGGCCCGTTCGCTCGGCGAGCGCATCTTTGTATCGCTCTTCAGTCGCTCGATCCGCGTATCAGAGCGCGGATTGACAATGCCCTGACCTGTCATGGCTGGTTACGCTGCTGCGATTTATCGACGACGCTTGATCAACTGTCTATTTCAAGACATCTATTGACGCTACGGAGAAAATCCTATGTGTGGAATCGTCGGATATATTGGAACGCAATCGGCTGCGCCCATTGTCCTGCACGGGCTGCGCCAGCTTGAATACCGCGGTTACGATTCGGCCGGCCTGGCCGTGATCGGTGAAAACGGCCAAATCGCCCTGCGCCGGGAGGCTGGCAAGCTCTCTGGTCTGACCGAGATGGTCGAGCGCGAGCCAGTGGAGGGCCACGTTGGCGTAGGTCACACGCGTTGGGCCACCCACGGCCCGCCCAGCCGCCGCAACGCCCATCCCCATCGCTCGCCGGACGGCGATCTGGTCGTCGTGCAAAACGGGATTGTTGAAAACTTTCTTGAATTGCGCACATCGCTTCAGGCGATGGGGTACGAGTTCGTGAGCGATACCGACACCGAAGTCATCGTGCATCTGATTCATCACTACTACGGCAACGGCTGCGGACAGCGACCTAGTTGCCTCAGTGCGCGCTGCACTGGCCGACCTAAAAGGGCCGAGCGCCATCGTGGTACTCAGTAAGGAATGGCCCGACCGGTTGATTGCTGCACGGTTGGGCAATGCCGGTGGCGTGGCGGTGGGGCGAGGCGAGAACGAAATGTTCATTGCCAGCGATATCCCGGCTATCCTGCGCCATACGCGCGAGATTGCCTTTCTGGAGAGTCGCCAGATGGCTGTCGTTACGGCTACTGGTGTTGAGTACACGGATCTCGAAGGCAATCCGATTGTCAAGGAGTCGCTTCATATTGACTGGAATCCAACTGCAGCGGAGAAGGGCGAGTATCGCCACTTCATGCAGAAGGAGATCTTTGAGCAAGGGCGCAGTCTGACCGACACGCTCCGTGGCCGCCTTGACTTCAATCGGCAACGCATCGAACTGGATACCCTCAACCTGAGCGCCGAAGAGATCGCTTCCCTCGAGAAAGTGACGATCGTGGCCTGTGGCACCAGCTACTACTCGGCTCTCCTGGGCAAGTATTACATCGAACGCCTGGCGCGCCTGCCGGTGGAGGTCGACTACGCCAGCGAATATCGCTACCGCCAACCGCTGGTTTCACCCAGCCAACTGGTTGTTGCCATTACCCAGAGTGGCGAGACGGTCGACACGTTGGCCGCGCTGGAAGAGGCGCGCAACGGTGGGGCCAAGACCGTCGCTATCGTTAACGCCGTCGGCAGTCAGGCGGCACGGGTTTGCGATGGGCATATTTATATGCAAGCTGGGCCAGAGATTGGCGTGGCTAGCACCAAAGCCTTCACGGCATCGGTGACCGATCTGCTACTCCTTGGCGTCTATTTGGGACAGGAACGGGGTATCCTTGATCAAGATGCTATCGCTGAGCTGATCCATGCCCTTTCGACGCTACCAGGGTTGGCCGGGCAGTTACTGGACGATGCCTGGCATGGCGATATGTATGCCGAATTGGCCGAACGCTTCCACGGCTATCACAACTTCCTCTACTTGGGGCGCGGGCTGCATTACCCGGTGGCGCGTGAGGGTGCGCTCAAGCTGAAGGAGATCAGTTATATTCACGCTGAAGGCTATCCTGCCGGAGAAATGAAGCATGGCCCCATTGCGTTGATCGACGAGAGTATGCCTACGGTGGCGATTGCGCCGCAGGACAGCGTCTATGACAAGATGATCAGTCAGATCGAACAGGTCAAGGCGCGCAGCGGTCTCGTTTTGGCCGTGGCGACCGAGGGCGATCAGTACGTCAGCGAGAAGGCGGACTATGTCTTGCCTATCCCGCCCACCCACGAATTGCTGACCCCGATTTTGGCCGTCATTCCGCTCCAGATCTTTGCCTATGAAATGGCCGTCCGGCGCGGCGCGGATGTTGACCAGCCGCGCAACCTGGCCAAGAGTGTGACGGTCGAATAGTATCCGCATATACTCGACGCCCGGTTCGCTGTGAGCAATGAGGCTTGGAGCGGACCGGGCGTATTTTTGCTTCTCTCCGATTCTTTTCAGACTGTTCCCCACCGTTCACATAACGACCCTCCCTTAAGAACTTTTTCCGCCGCCCAAAGCCGCCGTCACGTGCCGCAACGGCTTGCAGCGCGCTGATCCATGCGCTACCATGATGACGTGTGATCCTGGACGCTGGCAATCGAAGGGCATGGACGCCCGCATTCAGTCGCAATGACCAGGTGCAGCGATGAAACCCAAAGCCTATAGGCGAACGTTCTAGCTGTGACGTTGCCACTTATTCAGGCAGTCGGCAGATCGATCGTTAGGCGATTGCTGCCGCGGCCGCTGCGACCAATCGATATCGATGTAGACATCATTGAAACCAAAATGCGAACCGATTTTTCTATTGCGCATCAATCGCCCGCCATCCTGTTGGCCGTTTTGCTGATAGCGTTCCTCCTGCTAGGGGCTTGCGGCCGTAGTCAACAGAATGAAGCGTTGTGGACGCCCGTGCCGACTTGGACGCCGACGCCCCAGGGCGCCAACCCGCCCCCGGTCGCCGAAGCGCCTGCCGCTGTGCCCCAGGTGGTTGATCCACAGGTCGTGCAGCCGGCGAATGTCGCCACCGTTGCACCCGTGGCAACCAATACGCCGGTTCCGCCAACCAATACGCCGGCGCCCACGGTCACGCCGACTCCTATGCCGACCGCTACACCCACACCGGAGCCGACAGCCACGCCCACAGAGACGCCGGAACCGACGGCTACGCCCACGCCGGCCTACCTCTTTGAGCTGGAAGCTGCCGAGAAGTTCGCGACCGAGTCGCTTGCTCCGAACGTCGTGCGGATCTATGCCTACGTCTACGCACCAGACCTGCTTGGTCTACCTGGCTACAGCCTGCGCGTGGCACGTGATGGTGATGCCCTTGGCGTTTCGGAGGTGACTGAAGCTGGGCTGCCCGGCCAAACTCGCGCGGTACCAAGTGAAGCAACCCGGTTTACGAATTTTAGCGTCATCTTGGTCGAGCCACAGGCCGGTGAGTGGACGCTACAACTAGTTGACGGTGATGGCGTAGAGGCGGGACCGCCCGCCGTCTTCAACCTTACCGCCGATGAAGAAACGCGCGAACTCTATGTACGCTATCGTCAGAAATCGTAGCATACCGCTTTAGCGGTACCTGCCCAGCCTCACCCTGACTTGACGCGCCAAGCGTCAAATCACTCCCGGCCCTACACCTGCTGGAGGGGCGGCACAGTCTGGAGTTCAAGCGGGCGGAACAGGGTTGGCTGGGCGTGATCCGCATGAAGTGGATAGCCAGGAATTGAAACAAAAAAAACGGTTACCGGGCACAAGCCCGGTAACCGTTTTTTGTTAACTTGGTTCATCAACGCCTACGCAACACAATTCCGCGTTCGCCGTTCCACGCTCCCCGTTTGACTCACTCCCAGGCGAGCAGATCCCAACTATCCGAGCCGTCGGGATCAGGAATGAACGTCAGCTTCACCTGGCGCCCAGTGTCTGGCTCAACAAAGATCTCCGCATTGCCGGAGAGGCCGCGCCAGGGGCTGCTGGCGCTGAATGCAACCAGACCTGGCCAGACCACGAAGCTCGCCGACTGTCCCGGCTCCAGATCATATTCGCTCGGCCCTGATTCGGGCCGGAACTTCTGATCGATCGTGAAACGCATTATGTGATCGAAGTCATTGCGCACCTGCATGGCTGCCAGCCCTTCGGGCGCGGCCGGCGCCGTGTCGGCATCAGCTGTTTCGGTCACTGCGTCGGTGGCCGCGACGGGTGCTGTCTCTGCTTCGACGTTGCCCTCCGTCGCCGTCTCGGCCTGTGGCGCTACCGCAACGGGCTCGGGGGTGGGGGCCAGACGGCCATCGGTAATCTCGCTGATAGGCAGCGCGGCAACATCGCCCTCACACGTCACGTAATTGAGGCTACCGGTGATCCAACCGCCGTCGGCAATGCGCTCGGCGACGGCCAGCCATTCGCCCGTCTCGTTC
Source organism: uncultured Chloroflexia bacterium (assembly GCA_963749845.1). Taxonomy (GTDB): domain Bacteria; phylum Chloroflexota; class Anaerolineae; order Caldilineales; family Caldilineaceae; genus JAGRCP01. The sequence goes on from CAVVOJ010000002.1 coordinate 93,727, forward strand.
TGACCGATGACCACAATTGTAGCCGGCTCCTCATCAGTGCCGCGAATCTTGGCCACGATTTCGTACTCCAGCCCTGGTCCGCTGCGCACGTTGAGGGCTGGAACCAGCACGCTGCAAATGATCTGAGCGGGCGTGTTCTCTACGACAGCTTCAATCGCTTCTTCGCCTACACCGGCCAGCACTGGCCTGAGCGCCAGGTTTGACAGGCTGGAATTGGGCAAACCACCCACCGAATTCTGTTCTTCCAGACCATAATAGTAGCCAGGATCCACCACGACCGGGGCCCATTCACAGACATTGGTCTCGTCTACCTCCACACAGGAACGCAGGAAGAAGGTTGGTAGCGCGTCTCCGCTTACTGTGAATTCTTGGACCGTTGCCGGAGCCAGTTCGTAGGTGACCGACTTGTAGACAACGATTTCTCGCTTGCCCGTGCGGTTCTGGATCCAAACCTGGTCGACCGGCGGCGCGCCGGCTTCACGCAGGGTGAGGCTAACGGTTAGCCCCTCGTCGGCGCCGCCGACGACTTCATAGAAGCCGTCACGGTTGAGAAGATAAGGATCCCAGTAACATTCCACTTCACTTTCAGGCCTGTCTGCATCGCAGTTGTAGAGGCTAAGCACCGCCGTCACCCTGGGTAATTCCAGGCCGATGGCGCGCTCGAGGATCGATCAAGAACGTGTCGCCTTCCAGGAAGAAACGAACGTTGGCGTCCGTGCGATTGGCGACGATCGTTCCCTCTACCACCTCATCATATTGTTCATCCAGATCGATGCTGTCGGTCAGCGCATCTGTGCTTGTGACCGGCTGCGTGTCAGTCACTGTAGCATCGATTGTGATCGGGGCCGTGGCTGTGAGCTCATCTGTACCGGTCAGGTCAGCCGCTCCACTGATAAGATCGGTGGCGGTGATAGCTGCGCTGACATTCAGGGCTGCGCCAATCGTAATGGCGTCGACACCACTGATTTCTTCTGTTGTCGTGATGGTGATCGGGGCGGCAAGCGGGCTGCTGCGACCGGCCGGTGAGGTCGGTTCAGAATCCTGCTCTGGCCCATCCTGTGCACTGGTCAATTCGATCGGGGCGGCATCTGGCGATGTCTCTGCCGCGTCGGCCGTTGAAAAGCCGAACAGCGCGAGCATCGCAATGGCTAAGAGTGCCGCTGGCATTCCTATGGTTGGTCGTCGCATAACGCGCAAAATTGCTCCTACATCTTCAAAATTGAGGCTCAGTTTACCATGATAAACGCCCGACCTGACGGACGTGTTCCCTGCGCGTTTCCCACCTTTGGTCGGTGAAGAGCCCCCAAAAAGCCGAAGGGCGCAGAGGTACGTGACCACTGCGCCCTTTGATTTGTCCTTGCCTGCAATGCGGCCGAAATTGCCCATCGGGCTCTTCGCCAACATCTGCGCCTATTCGGCAAATTTACTTTGTCTCGCGATAGATCACATGCTTGCGGATCGTGGGATCAAACTTGCGAAGCTCCAGCCGATTCGGGTCGTTGCGCCGATTCTTCTCCGTCAGATACATGTGAGAGCTTTCGGTACTGCGCATCTTAATCAAGACGCGGGGTCCTTTTTTCGCCATGATACTTACCTCCTTGATTGCTAACAGGGACGTCGGCTGACTTCGCACAGCTTTTTGACAACTCACGCAGGCAGCATTGACTTGACGCCTCTATAAGAGACACTAATTCTTCAAGTATAGCGCATCCGTTCGGAGCGCCCAAATCTATTGGCCGGAAAAATACTTGCCAACAATTAGGTCTAACTGCTCAATCGCTCTGGCGGGTACATGCGCTTTGTTGGTGATAATGGCGTCGGCCAAAGCATTGGCCTGGGGCGTGGGGCCGGCATCTGCCAGCAGCGCAATCGCGTGGGAGACTGCCTCTTTTGCCACTTCTGCATTATGCATGAGCGTATGCACGACCATTTCGACCGTGACGGTCTCTTCACTCTCGTGCCAGACGTCGTAGTCCGTGATGTGAGCCATCACCGCATAGCTCATCTCCGCCTCGCGGGCGAGCTGAGCCTCGGGCGTGGAGGTCATGCCGATGATGTCCATGCCCCATGCGCGGAAGACGCGGCTCTCGGCCTTGGTGCTAAAACGGGGTCCCTCGATAGTGACGAAGTTGCCGCCATTGTGGACCGGGGCGCCGGTCTGCTCAACGGCGCGCAGACAGACTTCGCTTAGAAAGGGGCAGAACGGGTCGGCAACATTGACATGAGCAACGAGCCCCTCTGTACCAACCGCTGGATCATCGAAGAAAGAGAGCGCACGACCGGAGGTGCGATCAAAAAGCTGGTCGGGAATCACAATGTGGCCCGGTTCGTAGGCCTCCTGCAGGCTACCACAGGCGCTGACGCCGATCAGATATTCGACGCCCAACATCTTAAAGCCGTAGATGTTGGCGCGCTGATTGAGCCGCGTTGGCCCAATGACGTGACCGCGGCCGTGGCGTGCCAGAAAGGCAACGCGCTGACCGTGAAGCTCGCCCACCAAATAGGCGTCGGCGGGCGGGCCAAAGGGCGTCTCGACGACGACTTCTTCGACATTTTGCAGGGCGTCGATCTGATAGACGCCGCTCCCGCCAATCACGCCAAATCGAATTGGTTTAGTTGACATAAACTCGCCTTTTCTGCTGCTTACGGATTGGAGTTTTCTGAATAATGCGGCAGGTAATCTGCAGCGATATTCGTCAGAAGCGCATTTTGCGCATCGCGCCCAGAGAGAATCGGGTCTTCTACATTCCAGGGAACGGCCAAATCTGGGTCGTTCCACGCCACGCCAAATTCATCATCACCGCTGTAATAGTTGTCGACCACATAGGTCAGGATCACATCTGTGACAGCATAGAAGCCATGGGCCACGCCGACGGGAATGAAGACGCCGACTGGTTGCGCACCGTCTAGATCGATAACCTGACTGACACCGTAGGAAGGCGAACCCTGGCGCAGGTCGGCCATCCCCACACGCATACGGCCTGCCACTGGGCACCAGTAGTCGACCTGATTAAAGTGGTAATGCAGGCCGCGCAGCACGCCGGACCGACTGTCACTGCGATTGGTCTGTACGACATTCCAGGCGCGCTCTGGAAACCAGTCGGCGCGAAAGGTCTCCACAAAGCGACCCCGTTCGTCCCCGTACGAGCGCAGGTTGGCCAGCTTCACGCCGGCAATATGGGTAGATTCGACAATATCAATCATGATGGGTTACTCGATTGGCGCGACGATGGTCCGCGCATTGATGGACGCACGCAGTTTGGCGATGAGATTTTGTACCCCGTCGGTTTTCAGGCGATAGGCAGCGCGGTTGACGATCAAGACCGCCTGTGATTCGAGCAGCGTGCGGATTTCGATCAGACCGTTGGCGCGCAGGGTGTTGCCGGTTTCGACGATATCGACAATCAGATCGGCTAGCCCGACGAGTGGTCCCAGCTCAACAGATCCGTTCAGGGGAATGATTTCAGCGTTGACGCCACGTGCCCGAAAGAAGGCCATGGTGAGATTAGGATATTTGGTCGCCACCCGCGGTTGGCTTTCGTAACGTAAGGGCGTGGTGGGGCGGTCGGCTGGCGTACAGAGGCTCAAATGACAATAGCCAAATGGCAACAGCAGCGGCTCATAGACGTTGCGTTGGCTTTCGCGCAGCGTATCCAGGCCGCAGATGCCAATATCAGCCGCACCATATTCCACATAGGTTGGCACGTCTGTGGGCTTGGCCAGGACGTAACGCATCGAACGATCCCGGCTGTCGACGATGAGTTTGCGGCCATTGTCGGCGTCGGGAATGGAGATGCCGGCCTGGTCGAAGAGGTCGTAGGCCAACGTCGCCATACGGCCTTTGGGCATGGCGATGAGCAATGTTTTGGTCTGGTCGGGTGATGTGCCGTTTTGATGGCTCATGAGGCAGTCGTCTCCGACGCGCCTGGTGACGGACTGGTTACAGCCTGACTCAGCACGCGGGTGGCAAAGGCATCCCATTCGTCAGCAAGCAACCGCCGCGGCTCCGGCTGACGATTTTCGTATAGCAAAAAGGAGTCGTCCGCCCAGGTGAGGGCAGCTTGTGCGCCCACAGCCTCGGCCGCCGCATAGAGGGCGGGACCGCTGCGCCCCAATACCTCACTGGCAATGTGGAGTCCCTGACGACGCCATTCGTCGATGATGGCATAACAGAGCGCACTGCCGCCCGCATCAATTAGCAGGTGGGGGGGGACCGGGCGGCGTTGCGCCCGTTTGTTGGTCCCGCCGCTGCGCGCCAGCATGATGCGGTCGATTTCGATCGCGGCGCCTACTGCAGGGTGGACCGGACCGAAGGTGCCAACTAGGTTGTCATACCGGCCACCGGAGGCGATAGGAAAACCGAGTTCGGGGGTCAGCGCTTCAAACGTCATCCCCGTATAGTAGCCAAGATTGGAAATCTCGGTGAGGTCGATATAGATGTGCTGCGCTAAGCTTTGCGCGTCCATCAGCGCATAAATCGCGCGCAGATTTTCTAAGGCTTTGTGCATAGGATAATTGAGACAGAGTCGATCCGCACGGTCGATGATGGTGTTTGCGTCTGCGCCGCTCAGGGCGAGTAGCTCCTCGGTGGTGCGACGCTGTTGGGTGCGAAGGGGCGTTGTGCGCAGAAACTCGGCCAGTTCAGGCTCGCTGTTGCGGTCGACGGCGTCGAGCAGCATGCGGCGTGCATCCGGCCTCAGGGCAAGGTCTTCTAATAAGCCGTGAAAGAAGCCCATCTGGCCAATCACAAGCCGATAACTTGGCAGCGCGCAGGCTTGAATCGCACGTGCGGTCAATGTCAGTACTTCAGCATCGGCTTCGGGGCCGGCTGCGCCGATTAATTCGATCCCGGCCTGGCGGAACTCCCGCTGGCGTGCGGCCTGCTCTTCAGTATAGCGAAAGACACTGCCGGCATAGCAGAAGCGCTGTGGCATGGGCCAGTCATGCAGGCGCGTGCTGACCAAGCGCGCTACCGCGATGGTCATGTCTGGGCGCAAAGCCAGCGTGCTGCCATCCCGATCGAGAAAGCGGTACATCTCAGCCTGGAGTTGCTTGTTTGCTCGTGCATTAAGCACGTCGGCAAACTCAAAGGTAGGCGGGATGACGTCGCCATAACCCCAGCGCCGAAAGAGCTCGAGCAAATCCGCTTCGATCGCGCGCCGTTCGCGGCCCTCTTGCCAAAAATAGTCGGCTACGCCCTGGGGAATGTGGGTGAGCCGCGCTTGTGGAACGGATTCTTCAGCCATAGTCTAGCCAGTATGCCAAAGAAGGCGCTCGCGTAGCAAAAACGCTGCTGCGGCAAGACCGTCACCAACCAATCGGGTCACCCTCGAAAATGGCCGAAACCATACTGCCTGTCGCCAGATAGAACGCGGATCTACCGTGATCGGGCGGATTGACGCTGATTATTCTGCCTGGTTTAGCGCAGATTCGCCTACTCCGCGTTCTATTTTGCCGGCGCCTTAATCGCACTAAATGCCAATCGGGCGTCGACAATCGATCACACCCGTCATAACGCGCTCCCTGTTGCGTTGAGATCTACGTTCCAGAAGAGGTGATCGATGTCCCAATACGACCAGGGCTTGCCCTGGTCCTCCCACGTGATGGCAAGGCGTTGGGGCACCTGGATGCCCGCTACCGTCTGCCAGGTCAGGAAGTCGACGTGCCACGGAATCTTCCCGCTCTCGGCGTTGCGGTAGCGCAATGCAGTCATGCGCGTGATCAGGCCGCTTGTCGGATCGAAGTAGACGGTCAGCTCATCTTCACCTTCCTCAAACGGAAAGATCAGCCGGGCTGACGTGTCATCGATGGCCTCCCAGCGAATACGCTCGTCGCTTATCCAGAGCGACGGCATCAGCGGCGCTTCGGCCCAGAGGATCATGTTAGCGCCCTGGTCAATTTCCGGACCTTTGGCTTCGCGACCGATTGGGCCGGTCATGCCCTTGCCATCAACGTAGCGATCAACCGCCTTGAGCACGGGGAGACCAAACCAGGTCACCTCCATGTAGCGTTCGAAGGCATGACCGGGCGCATGAACCAGCCGGTAGCGTAGCGGCATCCATAAGCCGAAATTGGCCTGGGCCCGTCCATAGACTGCCAGCGTATCCATGCGCGGAACCTGATCACCCAAGGCGGCAGCATAATAGCGACGCACGGGTGTAGGAACGTTTTCGGAAATGGCCATGACGGTAGGCTCGTCTGGCGTTTCCTCGGGCAGGGGCAGATTGGCTGGAGGCACTCTGAGTCCCGCCCAAGCGATGCCTGCCAGCACTACCACGCCACCGGCAATGCCGACTATGACTGTCGTGAACATATTCATACGCGTCTTTCCTTCTGACTACAACGCTTTATCGTATCTCTCTGCGTCAAGGTGCAATGCGTCTTCAAACCACAGTGGACGCACCGTCGGCGTTGCCCAATATTGCGGCCCCGGTGTCCGATCTATCAGTATAGTGTCCAGACGGGTTCGATCTATGAAGCGTAAACAACCGCTGCGTGATGGCCGAATCAAAGAACGAACAGCAATACGCCGATGAGAATGGCAATGGTGCCGGCAATAGATTGCCAGGTTACGGTTTCGTGGAGAAAGAGCACCGACAGTACAAGAACCATGGCCACGCTCGACTTGTCGACCGGCGCCACGTACGAAGCCTGACCGATTTGCAGCGCCTTAAAATAGAAGAGCCAGGAAAGTCCCGTGGCGACCGCAGAGAGAATGAGGGCAAGCCAGGCCGGGCGCGGCACGGCTGACAGTTCCCGCACTTCTCCGGTCATAATCACGATACCCCAGACCAGGATCAGAATGACGACCGTACGGATTGCTGTGGCCAGATTAGAATTGACCTGATCGACACCTAACTTAGCGAAGATCGTCGTCAACGCCGCGAAAAATGCTGATAGTAGCGCATAGACCCACCAAAGATTCGCCATAGCAGTTCCTGTTCTACGTAAACGACAGTGGAATTTACCCCTCGATACTCGCTACCTTACCCAAATCAGATGCTGGGAACGTTGCCGCTACATTATGGAGCGCTGATCCGACAAAGTCAGCTTCACCCACACGCGTAGCGTTTTATTCGTTCATGCCGGCAGACAGACGACTATAGGCTATCTGAATTGCCAGGTCTTTTCAATCCATCGCGATGTAGCAATACGGTCGCGATGTAGCAATACGGTATATTCCAAGATATACCCAAATCTATATCCTGTCCATGGCCCCATGCCTCTAGGTCTTTCCGGTCACCTTGTTATCATATTGGCGCAGTGATCGGCAGTGATCACGCGCTGCTGCCCAGGGTATTCGTGAAATCAATACCGACGATGCGATCGGCATCCTCAGCGCCGAGCCCCTGCCTCCTTATGATCGCCCACCACTGACCAAGGGCCTTTGGAAGAATGATCAGGACCCAGGTACGCAGCAGGACAGCCGCCAAGCCGTGACGCGTAACGTGCCTAAAGGTGTGGAACTGCTGAATGAGACGGTCGTGACCACACTGCATCCGCAAGTACACCAGGTGGAGGATGCGGATGGCGTCCGCTACGGCTACAGCGAATTGTTGCTGGCTAGGGGCGGCAGCCCCCGAATCTTGCCGTTTGATCAAGAGAACCAAATCATCTACTACCGCACGCTGGAAGATTACGAACGCCTGCGTCACCTGGCGACAAAATATGACCGGTTCCTCGTCATTGGCGGCGGTTTCATCGGCTCCGAGCTAGCCGCTGCGCTACGTTTGCAGGGCAACTCAGTCACCATCGTCTTTCCCGAGGAGAGCCTCTGCGCCAGCCTCTTTCATGCTGATTTGGCTGCCTTTGTCGATCGCACCTACGCTGAGCGTGGCGTGCGCGTGATCAGAAACGAAGAGGTGATCGCACTCTCTGGTCAGCTAGGCGACCTTCAAATTGAAACGAAGAGCGGCAAGACTCTTACCGCTGACGTCATCGTTGCCGGGATCGGGATTGACCCCAACATGCAGTTGGCAGAAAATGCGGGTCTGCCGGTGGAAAACGGCATTTTGGTAAATGAGCAACTGCGTACCAGCAATGTCCACATCTATGCGGCCCGAAATGTAGCCAATTTCTTCGATCCCGTAGTGGGTAAACGACGTCGCGTAGAGCATGAGGACAACGCACTGACCATGGGCCGAGTTGCCGGTCGTATCATGGCGGGCAGCAGCGAGCAATATGGCTGTTCGCCTATGTTCTACTCTGATCTCTTTGGTTTGGGGTATGAGGCGGTGGGTGACTTAGACGCGTCCCTCACCGTTGTTGCTGATTGGCAAGAAAAATTCACCACAGGCGTGGTCTACTATCTTAAGGATGAGCGTGTGCAAGGCGTGCTGCTCTGGAACGTCTGGGGTGAAGCTGATGCTGCGCGTGAACGAGCTCGGCACGGTCAAGAATCATGTGCAGAGCATTTTGGCCAAACTCAACGTTAACAGCCGCAAGGATGCGGCCCTCTATCTCTCTCTGATCGAAGATAGTCAAAACGCTGTAGACGGCGACGCGCCGACCGTTGTGACGTGACCGGATGGGATTGAGGCCACCATATCAACAATCCGCCCTAATGGGGGCGTCTACACCGGCAGTGCTGTTCGCCAGGTGCTGACCGAACTCACCAACGCTGGCCATCCCGCTCGTGCCGCCATGAGCACGGCGGTGAGCGCCTACCGGCTTTCCGTGCCGGTCGAGTGGTGCATCTTTGACTTTACCGATCCAGCTACCTACGCGGCGACGTTTGACGATGTATAAAAGATGTTCCTCATGCGGCCGCCGCAGATCTCGGACATCGAGCGCTATATGCGGCCGAGCATGGCGTCCGCCAGATGTTTTCCTCTCGCTCCTGGGCACAAAAAAACAAGGTCGTACCTCATGCCAAAGTCGAAAAGATCGTGCTGGATGGCGAGATCGATGTCGATTATACGCTGCTACGCTCAGGTTTTCTTATCCTAGGGCGTCGTGGTAGCTCCGCCTATATTTGAGCCAACGCTATAGAACTGTGTAAGATCCGGGCGACCGTATGGAATCGCGCTGCCTCCCGGTTGCGTCGTGGAAATGCCGCCGACGATGTTGCCATAGCGCAGACAGCCGAGCAACGACGCACCCTGCAAGAGGCCATAGATGAAGCCGGCGTTGAAGCAGTCGCCGGCGCCGGTTGTATCCACGGGCGAAACTGCAATCGGCGGGGCCGCAACGCGCTCCCTGCCGCGCTGGGCGATGGCGCCGCGGTGACCCAACTTGATCACGGCCGTGGGCACATGTTCGGCCAGACGCGTCAGCGCAGCCTCCGCCGTGGCTGTTCCCGTCAGGCGGAGCGCTTCCGCTTCATTGGGCGCGAACACATCCGCATGGCCCAGCGCATCGGCCAGGCCCGGTGTATTGTCGAGGGAGAGCATAGTGTCCTGACAGTCCAGGTAGACCAGAAGGCGGTCTCGGTGGGGCAGGGCCTCCAGCTTGGGCAGTTCTGACCAGTAGCCCAAATGCGACAGCAGCAGACAGCGCGGTTGAAATTGTGCCAACGCTGCGAGAGGCAGTTCATCGGGCATCTCGTCATCGCTGTAGCTGATAAAGCCACGCTCGTGGGCATAAGAAAAGGCCGCCGCCACCCTGCGCGCCGGGCGTGGGTGCCGGATGAAGAGGCTCGTATCGATCCCCTCAGCCTCCGCTTCCTCAATGATAAAGCGACTAAAGAGGTCGTCACCGACATCGCAGAGCCAGCCGCCGGATACACCCAACCTTTGCAGCGCCAGCGCTGTGTAAAAGACGCCCCCCGGCTTCATCTCAAAGGTCGAGCTGAAGATGTCGCGCCCCAACTGGGGCAGCTCCGGCAGACCGTTGAAGATGAGATCGCAGAAGTAGGCCCCGCTTAGCAAGACATCGTAGCGTTGGGTCATGATCACACCCATTCGCCGACGTAGGGAGCGTGCACGTCCAAATATTCGTCGACCAGCACCTTGGCCAAGGAATACGAGAGGACCAGCGGGTGGGCCATGAGCGCACGGACTGCTATTTCTCGGCTGCGCGTGCGTACGGCCTCGACCGTCAGGCGCTCATAGAGCTTGACTTGCCGCATAAGCAGTTCCTGGGCTTCCGGAACCGCACCGACTGGTAGAGGCTGGATGCTATCATGCGCCACCGTGCAGCTCACTTCCACCACATCCTCCGGTCGCATACAGTCGATTACGCCCTGGTTGGGCACGTTGAGCGCAATGTGGCGCGGCTCGCCGGTCTGGAATGCTTCGATGATGTCCAAGGCGACGCCGGCGTAGCCTTCACCCCCGTCAGCCGGTGGCTCCAACGCATCGACCACGGCATCAGCGTCTTCGATGGACGGGGCGCCTTCTTTGGCATAGTGCATGTAGGTGGCCGTACGTCGCTGTTCATAGCGGTAATAAATGGGCAGAATCGTCGCCGGCCCTGCAGTGGGACCAGCCCGCTCTAGATCGTTCAAGAGGGTGGTGTTAAGGGACAAAATCTCCTCACCGCGAGTCAACTCGTCCTGCTGGATCTGCTCGACGGCCCGTTCAGCGTAGTAGTAATAGTAGAGATACTCATTCAGCCACAGCCCCATCTGCTGCACCAATTCCGGCTCGAAGACGGCCAACGGGCTTTCGCGCAGGAAACGTTTGTCCTGGAGAAGGCCGGGCAGCACATCTTCACCGTCGACCCAGACTCGCCTGCCCCAGGAAAGGTGATTGAGGCCGTACATCTCGTGCTTCACGGCATCGATGGGGCGGTCCAGATAGGATGCCACAGCATGTTGTGCCTCATTGGCGCCGTCACAGATGCCCACGCTCCGTTCGAAGCCGGCATCGCGCAGCGCCTGGGTAACCAGTCCGGCCGGATTGGTGAAGTTGAACATCCACGCCTGGGGGCTTAGCTCTTTGATCAGCGCGGCGTAGTCCAGGATGGCCGGAATGCTGCGCAGGGCCATGGCAAAGCCGCCGGGGCCCGTGGTTTCCTGGCCAAGGACGCCATGGCGCAGCGCAATACGCTCGTCGTTGATGCGTCCTACCTCGTTGCCGACGCGAATCGAGGTGACGACATAGTCCGCTCCGGCAATGGCCTGGCGCGCGTCGGCTGTCGTCGTTACGCGGACCGGGCTATTGCGCGCTTGCGCTACCATTTGGCAGACGTTGCCGATGATTGCGAGCCTGTCGGCATCGACATCCATGAGGCAGAGTTCCTCTAGGCGCAAACGTTCCGCTCGTTTCAAAGTGGAATTGACAAACAGCGGGGAGCGCACGCCGCCGCCTCCGATCAACGTGAGTTTCATGTTTCGTCATCCTTCATTATTGTGTGATTTCTCGGGCACAAGCCCCTCTTTGAACTGAAGATGATTGCTTTCGCCATGCGAGAGCGTGCGGCTGAACTCGATCGGTTCTCCGCTGTCGAGATAGGTGATCTGCTCGCGTATCAGCAATGGCGCAGGCCGCGTCAAATCCAGGAGGGTGGCCATCTCCTCGTTGGCCAGCGTGCCGGAGACAACGGTAATGCTTCCGGCCAACTGCAGGCCGTAGACATCGCGCAAGGTCTCGAAGAGCGAGTCGGACAGGCGGTTCTCCTCCAGGATACCCGGACAAAGGCTGTGGGGCAGATATGAGCTATTCACGGCGTGCGGCCTGCCATCGGCCAGGCGCAGGCGGCGGAGGTATACGAGGGGAGCGTTGGCCGGCAACTTCAACGTCTGCGCCATTAGGGCCGACGCCGTAATGATTTCGGCATCCAATATTCTGGTTGTGGGCGCCATGCCAAAGCGGGCAAGCTGCGTTGCAAAGCCCTGTAGCGAATCGTATTCCACCATCGTCGATGGGGGGAGACGAAGATGCCCTTACCGGGGATGGCATAGATGATTCCGTCTTGGACCAATTCATTGATGGCGCGGCGCACCGTCATGTGACTCATGCTGAACTGCTTGCACAGCGCGCGTTGGGACGGCAACTGTTCGTGCGGCTCATAGTCACCGTTGGCGATGCCAGCGAGGATGCTATCTTTTAGCTGAACATGGAGGAGTTGGCCATCGGTCATAGCTGCTGCCCTGCCGATTTTTTGCATCACGATTGACTGATATATACCAGTATATTTTCGTTTGGTTTACTTGTCAATCCCTGGTTGGTGACCAGATGATCTATGTGATGGATGGTGGGAGAGTCGTGGAAACCGGGAGTCATGCCCTGCTCATGCAGACAAACGGCGTCTATCGGCAACCCGTCCATGCCTCTGCCGGCCCACGATCTGCCGGAAAGGGCGTTGCACAAGGCTGTCCAAGCCCCAGGATAAAGTGCGATCTGTGCATTCTGTATAGCAGCGCGTAGGTCCATTTCAGCACTCTGCCCATAGACATTTTTCTCTTGGCCTGCCATGCTTGCTGTGGGCCCTTTCCCTCAGAGCCGTACCCTGTGCCCTCTGTCTTGATTCACGTATTCGACTAAAGAGATATGACAAATCCAGCATCGCCTGCGAACTATCCCGCGACGTTTGCGTCGATTGGCGGCTATCGACTTGAGGACATCTTGGGGGAAGGCGCCGTGGCTACCGTATATCGCGCCCAGCCGCTGGCACCCGCTGAACACTCACCGTCGGTTGCGCTCAAGATCCTGCGGCCAGAAGCTGTCAACCAACCCCATGTGCTGGCTAGCTTTCTCTACGAGGCACGCGTTCTTGGACGCCTCAATCACCCCGGGATTATGCGCGTCTATGGCTCTGGCGTGGATGACGGGTACGTCTATGCCGCAATTCAACGAATCGACGGCGTAGGTCTCGACAATTATCTGTTGTCCAAAAAGAAGCTGAGTGAGCGGGCTGCGGTCGATATCGCCGGCCAGATAGCTGCTGCACTCGACTATCTGCATGGGCGTGGTTACGTGCACCGGGACTTGAAACCGGCCAATGTCATGCTCAGTTCCGATGCGCAAGCCGTGTTGACTGATTTCGGTACGGTCATCAAGATCAGCGACGGCGCGCCTTATGAGGTGGGCATGTACGGCACGCCGGCCTTTATCGCGCCCGAGCAGATCGCTGCCACCGGTAAGATCGATGGGCGGGCGGATCTTTATGCGCTCGGTATGATCCTCTATCTGATGGTGGCAGGCCGTAAGCCCTACTATGGTGCCCGGGCGGAGGTTCTCGACGCCCACTTGCATCAGGTGCCGCCCCCGCCATCTGACTTCGCCAAGGTATCGCCGGGGCTAGAGGAGGTCATTCTCAAGGCGTTGGCTAAGCGCCCCGATGAGCGCTTTCAGACGGGCGCGGCTTTCCAAAGTGCACTCGAAGCGCTCGATCTCCCTCCCGATGCACCCCCCAAGCCCTCATTGGGGGGCCGCCTGCTTGCACTCCTGCGCGCCGGCGCATAGGCTTTTCTTCCCTTCAGCTAGCAAGGGAGATGCTTGCGCAGCCGTTCCGCCATGATGCTCATCATGTGCAGGGCAAACATGGGCGTTTCGTGGACAAGATAGAGAAACTGACGTTCATCCACTAGCGCCAAAAGGCAGTCGGTCTTGGCGCTGGCGTCAGCGCTGCGCGGTGAGTCATCGATCAGCGACATCTCCCCAAAGATGCTTCCGGGTCCGATAATGCGGACGAGAACGCCTTCCAATTCAATTGTCACCTCGCCATCAATTACAATGTACATATAGTCGCCCAACTCACCTGTCTTGAAAATCGTTTCATCGGCGGTGTAGCGTCTTTGATTTTCCGTATTTTGCGCCAGCGAGATTAAATCCATTGTTTTCTCCCATTGGATAGCCGCAACCTTTTATGACCCCAGCGGTCTGCGCTATTGTAAATGCCCATGCGTGATTGCGCCATCTGTCGGAAATCACGTCGCCCCCGGCGAGTATTCGGCGCTTCATGGTGGCGCATTGCTGGCATACTATGAGAAAACGGTTGTACTTCCAGCCGTAAAACCGAAACCAAAATCATAGCATTTGCACAAAAAACGAAAGACTTGTATTATGCATTTGACCCTCAACCGGTAAGCTTTCTCATAACTCCACACATTCCGAGCGATAGGATGAGCGAATCTGTGCCAATTCTCCAAATGAGGCACATTTCTAAGCGCTTTGGCAATACGCAGGCGTTGGAAAATGTCTCACTGGATCTTTACCCCGGGGAGATCCATGCCCTTCTAGGTGAAAACGGCGCCGGGAAATCCACCCTGATCAAAGTGATGACTGGCATCTATCGACCTGATTGGGGAGAGATTATCCTGGATGGTGAGCCGATCAGCGTCGCTAATTCGATTGCGGCGCAAGATTTTGGCATCGCCGCCATTCATCAGGAACCGATGATTTTTCCGGATCTCAACGTGGCTGAGAATATTTTTATCAGCCATCGTAGTCGGGGCGTTTTCATCCATTGGGGACGCATATATGATGAAGCCGAAGAGATTCTGGCCAAGCTTGACATCGCTCTTGACGTGCGTAGCCCCGCCCGCGGTCTCACCCTGGCGCAGCAGCAGGCGGTTGAGATCGCCAAAGCCATTTCCCTCAACGTACGCGTGCTCATTATGGATGAGCCTACCGCTTCGCTGTCGGCCCACGAGGCCGATCAACTCTTTCTCCTGGCCGACAATCTGCGCAATCGGGGGGTGGCCATACTATTTATTAGTCATCGGATGGAAGAAGTCTTTGCCCATTGTGACCGCATTACGGTCTTACGCGATGGCCAGTTTGTCTCCACGGGGCTGGTGGACGAGTATACGCCCGAACGGGCGATCCGCGACATGGTCGGGCGCAAAGTGGACGACTTCTTTAGCCGCCCGGCCAGCGAGCAGGGCGATGTGGTGATGTCCGTACGCGGACTAGCCAAGGAAGGTCACTTCAGCGATATCAATTTCGATATCCGCCAGGGTGAGGTGTTGGGGTTTGCCGGCCTGGTCGGCGCGGGCCGCACCGATGTGGGGCTGGCGCTTTTTGGCATCGAGCCGGCCGATGAGGGCGTGATCCTCTTTGAGGATCGCCAAGTGGAGATCGAGTCGCCGCAACAGGCCGTCGACATGCAGATCGCCTACGTCACCGAGGATCGGCGCAAGCTTGGCCTGACGCTGCCCATGTCCATCACCTCCAACATTACGCTGCCCATGCTCCACAGTTATCTAACCAGTCTCGGTCTCGTGAAGAGGGGCGAAGAGAATGCCACGGCAAACGCCTTCCGTGACCAGCTCAATATTCGTACGCCCTCGATTCAGGAAGATGTGGAAAAGCTCTCGGGCGGCAACCAACAGAAGGTGCTGCTTGCCAAGTGGCTCAACACGCGGCCCAAACTGCTCATCCTGGACGAGCCAACCCGGGGCATCGACGTCGGGGCAAAGGCTGAGGTTCACCACATGATCGGCGACTTGGCCGCCGAGGGCATCGCCATCATCATGATTTCTTCGGACCTGCCGGAAGTGCTGGCCATGAGTGACCGTGTGCTGGTTATGCGCGAGGGCAGCCAGATGGCGATCTATGACCGGTCTGAAGCAACCCAAGAAGTAATCCTCACTGCGGCCATGGGCCAGCATCAGTCGGAAGCGCAGGCTGTGGTATGAACTGGTTCTTTCGCCGTGTGCGTCCTGAACAGATCCGTGAACTGATTCTTGTCCTCCTGATCTTGTTGGCGATGCTTTTTTTTGGCTCCCAAATCGACAACTATTATTCCGCCCGCTTCTTCAATCGGATCGCCACCAGCGCTGCCATTATTGCCGTGCTCGCAGTGGGTCAGACGCTGGTCGTGATCACCCGCAACATTGATTTGTCGGTCGGTTCCATCGTGGGCGTGACCGCCTACTTTGTCGGCACGCAGCTGGCCAATAACAACGAGATGTGGCCCCTGCTCGCCGTACTGATGGCGATTGGACTGGGCGCGCTGCTCGGCATGGTCAATGGTGCGCTGGTGGCATACGGCCGCGTGCCCGCAATCATCACCACCTTGGGCACGCTGGCCATCTATCGCACCATGCTGGTTGAGTACTCCGGCGCAAAAACGGTGACGACCGAGTCGCTGCCCGCCTGGCTGGTCGATCTGCCGCGCGTCGTGCTCTTCTCGATTGGTCAACTCGATTTTCGAGTCCTGACCGTCATTGCCATCATCGTCGTCGTCATCTTTCAGATTGCATTGAGCTTCTTGCCCTGGGGACGTCGCCTCTACGCCATCGGGTCGAACCCCGACGCGGCTGAGTTTGTCGGCCTGCCCACGCAGCGCACTGTCTTTACGGCTTTTGCGCTCTGTGGCGCATTGGCCGGACTGGCGGGCTTTATGTTCCTTTCCCGCTTTGGTACTATTACGGTGGTGGCCGGGCTTGGACTGGAACTGCAATCGGTGGCAGCCGTCGTGGTTGGCGGCGTCAACATCTTTGGCGGTTCCGGCTCGGCCGTAGGCGCAATGCTAGGGGCCATCCTGATCGACTTGCTCGAGCAGAGCCTGATCCGCTGGCTCTCAATTAGTGAGTTCTGGCGCGACGCCATCCTTGGTCTGCTCATTCTCTTCGCCGTCGCCATTGACGCCTTGGTTCTCAACCGGTTGCGTGACTATTGGGCGAGGCGCTTGCAGGCCCAGCACGATGCCGACAAGCTTGCCGCCTCAAAGGAGGGCAGCCATGCAGCATAGGTTACAATGGCTTCGCAGTTGGGAGGGCTTGCTGCTGATCCTGCTGCTAATCTCAGTTGTCGTCAATATGATGTTGACGCCCTATTACCTGACCGTCAACAATCTCGTCAACCTTTTCATGTTGTCAATTGAAAAGATCATCGTTGTGCTTGTCATGACGTTGATCATCATCAACGCAGAGATCGATCTCTCCGTCGCGTCGGTCATGGCTCTGGCTGCCTGCGTCCTGGCCTTCCTGTGGAGCCGGGGCATGCCCATGTGGCTCTGCATTGCAGGGGGAATAACGGCCGGTGTGATCACGGGCGCGTTCAACGGCTTCTGGATCGCACGCATGGGCCTGCCTTCGCTGGCTGTTACGCTGGCCGGCCTCATCGGCTATCGTGGCGTCGCCCGCATTCTGGTTGAGGATCAGTCAATCGGTGACTTCCCCGCCTGGTTCGATCGTTTGGGTCAGGAACCGCTGATCGGCCCATTTCCCTTTGCGCTGCTGCTCTTCTTTGTGCTATATATCATTACGCTCATCATTCTTCAATACTCAGCCTTTGGGCGCTACATCTACGTCATTGGGAACAATAGTGACGTCGCCAGCTATTCCGGCGTGAAGGTGCAGCGAGTTAAAATGATCATCTTCACCGCCGCCGGCGTGATCTCGGCTTTGGCCGGCATCCTCTTTGCGGCCCGGCTCGGCGCTGTGCGCGGCGATCTGGCACTCGGCTTTGAGTTGGACATTATCACCATGGTCCTGTTGGGCGGTGTCAGCATCTTTGGCGGTCGCGGCTCGCTGATTGGCGTCGGCCTGTCAATCTTGCTGATTCTCAATTTACGCAACGGCATGGCGTTGGCCAATCTAAGCGGCCACATCCAGACCGGCGTGATCGGCGTCTTGCTGATTCTGTCCGTGCTGGTGCCCAATATTGCCCAGTGGGTCCAGGAACTATGGCAGCGGCGACAGTTTGCCCAAGCCGCCATGGCCGAAAGTGAAGAAGCGGTCACTCCGCAAGCATGACGGGCGCCGTTCTGACAAAGAATGGGAATGACGGCTCCCCCAACTTGCCTGCGATTGACATAGTGGTTCCGTTGGTGTTCGATATTCTTGTGTTTCCCATTTAACTCTTGCTGCTTTTACCCAAGGAGGATCAGTATGACCAAACAGATCAAGTTTGTTGCACTGCTGCTGGTTGCATTGCTCGCGCTTTCGGCCTGTGCTGCGCCGGCCGCGCCGCCGGCTGCCGGCGGTGGCGAAGAAGCTGCGGCTGAAGCGACCGAGGCGCCTGCCGAAGAAGCTGCGGCCGAAGCGACCGAGGCGCCTGCCGAAGAGGCAAGCGAAGGTGAAGAAGCCATGGACGGCGAAGGCGTCAACATGGTGCTCATGCCCAAGTTCCTGGGCATTCTCGTCTTCGACCAGGCGCACGTGGGCGCAATGGAAGCCCACGAAGAGATCGGCAACACTGGCGCGTTAGAATTCCTGGGACCAACACCTGAAAATAGCGTCGCGGGCCAGATTGAGATTCTGACGACTGCCGCCACTCAGGGCGTGGATGCCATCATGATCTCCAACAATGCCGGCGATCAGATCGGCCCGGCAGCGCAAGACGCCAAAGACGGCGGCATGACCGTCGTCACCTGGGATTCGCCGATTCCTTCCAGTGAAGGCGAAGATCTCTTCATCGCCCAGGTGGACTTTGATGAGACCGGCATCGTCATGGCCGATATGGCGCTGAGCATCTTGGGCGACGAGGGCGGCCAGTTCGCCATTCTCTCCGCTTCGCCAGATGCCGCCAATCAGAATGCCTGGATTGCTGCCATGGAAGTCGCGCTGGAAGATGAGAAGTACGCGGCGCTAGAGTTGGTCGACACCGTTTATGGCAATGACCAGTCCGAGGATTCTTACAATCAGGCGTTGGCGCTGGTTGACAAGTATCCCGATCTCAAGCTGATCATGGCTCCGACCACGGTCGGCATCGCGGCTGCGGCCAAGGCCATGCAGGATGAAGAACTCTGTGAGCAGGTCAAAGTCTCCGGCTTGGGCTTGCCCGCCGAGATGGTCTCCTACACGCTCAATGGGTGTGCGCCTGAGTTCGCCCTGTGGAGTTTCGTCGACCTGGGCTACCTCACCTACTATGCGACGTACGCCCTGGCGACGGGCGCCATCACTGCTGAAGAAGGCCAATCCTTCGACGCTGGCCGTATGGGCACGTTTACGATCGAAAAGGATCCCACCCGCGATGAGGGCCTACGCGTTCTCATGGGACCGTTCACCGTCTACAACGCAGAGAATGTAGAGGCTGCGGCGCAGTAGTACGGTTATGGTGGTAGGGTTGTAGGGGAGTGGGGTTGTAGGGTATCGAGGCTTTAGCGAGTCAGAACTATACCCCGCCACCCTACGACCCCACTTCCCCACCACCCCACGGCCGCTCCCCAACGCGATACGGAGTCCACCCATGTCTGAATCAATCATCGACATCAGCAGACGTTTCTTTGTCGAAATTGTCGAGCCTATTCTGGCCGATGAGTTTCCTGATGAGCTGGCTGCCGGCGCGTTTGGCGTCTTTGGTCACGGCTCCGAAGCGCTGCGCATGGACGATGAGTACTCAAGCGATCACCACTGGGGACTGCGGATCGACGCGCTCTTTCCTGACGAGGTCTACCGGGCCCGGGGCGAAGAGATGCGCGAAGGCGTCAGCGCTCGTCTGCCGGCGGAGTTCGAAGGCCATTCGCTACGGCAGGCCCACGTGGCAGGATCTGGTTTCGCGCCGGAGAGCCGGCAGGACTTCCTGCGCCGAACGATCGGCCTGGACCATGCGCCAGAAACCTATGCCGAATGGCTGCAGATTCCGGAAGAAGACATCATTCACGTTATCAACGGTGAGGTGTGGCGCGATGACACGGATGCGTTCCGCAAGGTACGCACCACGTTGGCCGCCTACTACCCGGAGCCGGTGCGCTTGCGCCGCATCGCCCATTGGTGTCGCTACTATTCCGGCATGGGCGCCTACGCGCTGCAGCGCGCCATCCTGCGCAACAATGAATATTACGCCAACATCACTTTCACGCGGGCGATTCGTCTGGCCGTCCAACTGGCCTTTCTCCTCGAACGACGCTACTTTCCCTACGACAAATGGACCTACGCTCGCTTTACGGAACTGCCGCGCCTGGCCGCACCCATGCAGCCGCTGGTGGATGAGGCCGTCAAGCTCTCAACGCCCTGGGAGCGCAAGCTTGAGTTGCTGAATGAAATTTCGGATGTGCTCGATGCATTTATGGTCGCGGATGGGGTGATTCAGCCACATGAACCCTTTTCGACGTCGCCTACGTCTGGCTACCGTGTGCTAGAGCATGCCTATGCTGAAATTATTCACGGTCTGCCCGATGAACTTAAACCCATCGTACCGATCTGGGATCAGATTCATTTTGAGTCTTTTCACAGTCAATTCGTGGATCGTATCGACCTGGAGACGTGGGATCGGATGATATTGTTGAAAAACGAGTAGCCTGTAGCGTGCACGATTTTGATAAATTTGGACTACTAAACTATGAATGGTAAAGAACGGATCCTCGCGACCATCAACCGTCAGGCGGTGGATCAGACGCCGCTCGACTGTATGCTCTATCAGAAACAGTTTGTCGAACTGCTCGCCGAGGCTTATGGCCCCCGTGAGCAGTTTTTAGATGAATTCAACATCGACGTCTTTGCCGGCTTTGTCCCCTACCCCAACCAGTTTGGCCGCAAGCTCGAGATTGATGAACTCGCTGAGGCCGACCTGGGCGATCCGACTGACCGCAAGTGGGTGGCCCACGAAGAGTGGAACCCCGATTTCGCCGGCGTCAACGTCGTCGAAGCAGTTGATTGGTATGGCGACAAACGGGCGATTCGCGCCCACCTTTGGGGCATTGTTGAAGGAACGAGCACCTTCCTCGGCATCGAAAATTGCTGGCGTTACCTGGCCGAGCAACCGGCACTCATGACCGCCTTCTTCGATCGCTACGCCGACTGGCTTTGCGGCTTGGTGGATAGCTGCGTCGACAGCGGCGTTGATCTCGTAACGCTCTCCGACGATTGGGGCAGTAACGGCACGATGCTCTTTTCGCCGCGCATGTGGCGGCGCATGATTCGCCCCTATACGGAGCGCGTTGTGCAGCACGCTAAGAGCCGCAACTGCCCGGTGATGCTCCACAGCGACGGCTACATCATGCAGATCATGCCCGATGTCGTGGAAATGGGCTTTGCCATGCTCCATCCTGTCCAGGAGAGCTCCGGCATGGATCCGCAGACGATCAAGGACGAGTACGGCGACCAGTTCGTAATCTATGGGGCGCTGGACGTGGTAGACGGGCTCTATAAATATGAAGGGGAGGAACTGGACGAGTACATCACGCAACGCTTCCAAATTTATGCGCCGGGCGGTGGCTTTGTCTTCTGTACCGGTCACTTCGTGCAACCGGATGTACCGCCTGAGCGGCTGGTACGCGCCTACACCTTGGCCAATCAGCTCGCGCAGCAGTACGGTACCCTATGACGGACGAACTTGCGCCGCTGCAGCGAGCCTATTGGATCGGCTCCAGCCACCCATTTGATCTGCATGAAGTTTATCTCTGTTTTCGGTCCCCTGTCGTCACCCTTTCCCCCGTTCTGCCGGCAACGGCCGACCTGTTGATTTCTGGTGACAGTCGTTACAAGCTCTGGGTGAATGGTCGCTTTGTCGCCCGCGGTCCCGAACGTTGCTATCCGTTTCAGCAAGCGATTGATCGACTTGACCTTCTCCCCTTTCTGCAGCCTGGCGAAAATCGTCTCGCGGTTCAGCTTTATCAACCAGGCTATTCCCACTTCTCCTATCTCCATCGCGGCGCTGCCGGTTTGATTGCCGCGTTCGTCTGTGATGGCGAGACGCAGCTGGTTACGGATACAGGATGGCGCGTACGTCGTGATCCGTCGTGGTCGTCGCAAATTGAGCGTATCTCCATCTATGGCAGTGGCGTAGAAGTGCGTGATTACCGCCTAGCCGACGACTGGTTGGGGCCGGCCTACAATGATGCAGGCTGGGACTCTGCGCGCGTGGTTGCCCTGTCGGGCATGAGTCCTTGGCCAGGCTTCCAACTGCGCACCATGCCCTTGCTGGACGAACGTATGGTGGAGCTCTCACCTATGGCAGCCCGGCGCGGTCCCGTGCTCCACAATGCGGACCCGCACGTTGCCCTGCGCGATGGGTGGTCTGAAGCGGAATCGGCTCCTGTCAACTATCGCGAAGACGGCTGGATGGTACCTGCGCTTCGTGCGGATGAAGCCGGCTATTGGCTCTGCGACCTTGGCCGCAGCCACACATGCCAGGGCGTCTTATCCGTGCGCGGGGCAAGCGGGCGCGAGACAGTGCGCATTAGCTACGCCGAAAAAGTGCGCGACAGCGAGCTGGTCATGTCCGACCCGGCGACCTACTGCCGCGTGCGCATGACCGATTTCTTTCATCTCCGGTCGGGTGACCAGACGGTGGCCACATTTGCCTTGCGCGGCGGTCGCTACCTGCTCTTTCAACTTGTGGGACCGTGCGGCCCGAGCATGCAGCTTCGCCTGAGCGCCCGCGTCAGTGAGTATCCGCTTGAACGCACCAAGCCTTTCCCGCCAGATGAGGGTCTCGCCCTCGACGACCCCATCTTGACAGATGTCGCAGTCATGTGCGAAGCGACCCTTGCCGCCTGCCTCCAAGACAGCTTTGTCGATTGCGGCTGGCGTGAAAATTCCCAGTGGCTGGGCGATGCTTTGCCGCAGGCGCTCATCCTTGCGGCAATAAGCGACGACGTGCGTCCCCTGCGCAAGGCGATCACCATGGCCGCGGCCGGCGCTTATCCTGACGGCATCCTTCCCAGCATTTTGCCAGGTGAAGTCCATGCCTATGCCGTGCTTGACTATAATTTTGTCTGGGTGGAGTTACTGACGCTCTATCTCAAGCTAACCGGTGATCGGGATCTGATCGTGCAGCTTTGGCCAACCTTGGCGCGCATGCTCGATCGCTTTGATGCCGATGTTGCCAGCGATCAGCTGATTCGCAGCCAGCCTGGCCGGCGGCTTTTTCTTGATTGGGCGCCCCTTTCGCGTGGGGAACCCAACGCACTCTACAACTTGCGCTATCTCCATGCATTGCAACTGTCTGTTACCCTGGCGCGCAGTCTGGCCGGCTGTGACGTCGAAGCAATGCTCTGGTCATCGCGTGTTCAGCTTCTACAGCGGGCCATCATCGCTACCTTTTGGCAAGGGGAGCGTTGGGTTGATGACCCGACGGGGACGACGTTCTCGCAGCAGAGTGCGGCTTTCGCCCTGCTGACAGATTCGACGCCGCTAACCTCGATCGCCGCACAGTTGGACGCGCTCGCTACCCGTTCGCTCGATCCCGACGATGACGCCCGGCCCGACCAGATGGTGCTGGCCAGCCCCTTCATGCATCACTATGTCTTCGAAGCGCTGCGCAAGCACGGTCGTGATAGGGCTGTGCTCGATATCATCCGGCTTCGCTGGGGGCGGTGGACCAAAGCCGGCTGCCCGACAACTTGGGAGAATTGGAACGTCGATTTTCCCGACGGCTCCCAGAGCCATGCATTTTCTGCGCATCCGCGCTATCATTTAGCGGAGATTGTGAAGTTCGCACGCTGAACGAGAATTCACTATTCCGCATGTATCCGTGCCTTAGAAATAAATTGACATAATGAGAGGGTTGAACAAATGGATTCGCTACTGCAAGAACTGGTTACGATGTCCCATACGCTCGGCGATCCGGCCAAGGAACAGGTGATTTTGGGAGAGGGGAATACCTCCGCCCGGATTGACAACGAAACCTTCTACGTCAAGGCGAGCGGCTATAGCTTGCCCGTGATTGGCGAAGAAGGCTTTGTACGCGTCAATTTCCAGGCCGCGCTCGACCTGATGGAGCAGGAAGGGTTGAGCGACATGGAGGTAAAAGAGGCATTGCTGGCGGCAACGGTCGATAACCCCAAGCAGCTCTGGCCGTCAGTCGAGACCACCTTCCACGCGCTCTGCCTGACGCTCGGCGAGGCTGCCTATGTGGGCCATACACATCCCATTGATGTCAACGGCCTACTCTGTTCTGTCAACGCCCAAGAGGCTTTCGCCATGCCTCTATTTCCTGATCAAATCGTGGTCTGCGGACCGGCTCCCGCCTTTGTGCCCTACGTCGATCCTGGCATTACCCTGGCCAATGCAATCCGCGAAGCCATGATGCGTTTTGGTGACACCTACAATATGGCACCCAAGGTGATCGTGCTTCAGAATCACGGCATGATCGCGCTGGGCAAGTCGGCACAAGAGGTTGCCAGCATCACCGCCATGTTTACCAAGACCGCGCGCATTCTACTGGGTGCATACGCGGCCGGCGGTCCGAATTTCATGACGCAGGAGAATGTAGACCGCATCTTCTCGCGGCCCGATGAGCACTATCGACAGCGCGTGCTCGGCCTGACAGTTGACTCGCCCGGCGAAGCCTGATCTGGACTGTTCCCGTAGTCAATCCACTACCAAATTCTGCGACTAAATCCTGATTAAAGGAGCATTCAATGAATTACAAAGCAGCTTACGAAATCCTAGCGGAAGCGCTGGAAATGGAAGGCATCGACGTTGAGTCCGTCAAAGCCGCATTGAAAGCGCAACACATTGAAACGCCTTCCTGGGGCTATGCCAATTCGGGCACACGCTTCAAGGCCTTTGCCTGGCCAGGCGCCGCGACGACCACACGTGAAAAGATCGACGACGCCGCCATGGTCCACAAGATGACGGGTATTGCGCCCAGCGTGGCCGTTCACATTCCCTGGGACAAACCGGAGGACGGCGATTACGACGCGTTTCAGCCAATACGCCCAAGAGCAGGGCGTGGCGATTGGGGCGGTCAACCCCAACGTCTTTCAAGACGACGAATACCGCCTGGGCTCGCTGGGCAGTCCGGATCCAGGCGTGCAGGAGCAGGCGCTCGATCATATTCTGGAATGCTGTATGATCATGGAGAAGCTGCACAGCGATGCGTTGAGCCTCTGGTTTGCCGACGGTACCAACTATGCCGGTCAGGACTCACTGCGCGGGCGCAAGCGTCGCTTCGAACGTCATCTCAAGACCGTCTATGGGCATCTGCCTCCCGACAGCCGCATGCTCATCGAGTACAAGTTTTTTGAACCGGCCTTCTATAGTACAGACTTGCCCGACTGGGGCACTGCCTATGCCTGGGCGATCAAATGCGGCCCCCAGGCCCAGGTGCTGGTTGACCTGGGTCACCACGCCCAGGGCGTCAACATCGAACAGATCGTGGCCTTTTTGCTGGATGAAGGACGCTTGGGCGGCTTCCACTTCAACAATCGTAAATATGCCGATGATGACCTGATCGTCGGCAGCGTCAACCCCTACGAACTTTATCTGATCTATGCGGAGCTGGCGGGTGCTGAGCTGGGCGACGATGAGCCGGCCAAGACAACGGCTCAGAATGTAGCCTACATGCTCGATCAGTGCCATAACATCGAAGGCAAGCTGGCGCCCATCATCTATTCGGTACTGAACTGCCAGGAAGCGTATGCCAAGGCGCTCTGCCTGCCTCGTGCCCAGCTTCAGGCCGCTCAAGAGGCCGGCGAGGTGCTGCTTGCTCATGAAATTATGACCAACGCCTTCCGTACTGACGTGCGACCGCTGCTCATGCAGGTGCGCGAAGAGCTGGGCGCACCCACCGATCCGCTTGCCGCCTATCGCAGCAGCGGCTACGAAGAGAAGATTCTCAAGGAGCGCGGCGTCAAGGATGCCAGCGGCGGGTTCCAGTAGCCCTGACCTGTAGTGACGCCTTTGCGAACCACAGAGATTCTTGCTGCGCCGGCCTGAATCTCTGTGGTTTTTTGTGCCTGAAATCAATCTGTCAAAGGAGGAGACCATGAGCGATTACCGCAGCATCGAATGGCGGGGCAATGCCGTGCGCATGCTTGACCAGCGGCGTCTGCCCCATGAGATCGTCTACCTCGACTTCACGGATTATGCCTCCATGGCCGAGGCCATTCGCGACATGGTGATTCGGGGCGCACCGGCGATTGGAGCGGCTGCGGCTTACGGGGTCGCGTTGACCGCGGCACGCAGTCAGGCGACTGATATGGTGGGATTGCGTGCTGAATTGGCGGAAGCGA
Organism: uncultured Chloroflexia bacterium; assembly: GCA_963749845.1. Lineage (GTDB taxonomy): Bacteria > Chloroflexota > Anaerolineae > Caldilineales > Caldilineaceae > JAGRCP01. The sequence continues at coordinate 119,464 of CAVVOJ010000002.1, forward strand.
GCAGCGCGTGCTGCGTCTATCGCGTCCGACGGCGGTCAACCTGTTCTGGGCCCTGGACCGCATGAATGCGGTGATTGATGATCCTGCCATTTTTTCACCGGACGCACTGCGCGCAGCCACACTGCGTGAAGCGGACGCTATCGCGGCCGATGACGTTTGGATGAACCGTCAGATCGGCCTCAACGCCATGGCACTGGTTCCGGATCACGCTACGATCATCCACCACTGCAATACGGGAAGTCTGGCGACGGTTGACTATGGCACTGCGCTGGGCATCATCCGCACGGCCCATGAGCAGGGCAAGGAGGTTCATGCTTATCTCGACGAGACCCGCCCCCGCCTTCAGGGCGCGTCACTCTCGGCCTGGGAGCTGCTTCAGCTTGGCGTTCCCCACACGGTGATTGTCGACGGCGCATCGGGTCACATTATGCGGACGGTGGGAGTAGATCTTTGCGTCGTGGGCTGTGACCGCGTGGCGGCCAACGGTGATACGGCCAACAAAATCGGCACCTACAACTTGGCGCTAGTCGCCAACGCCCACGGTGTGCCATTCTATGTGGCTGCACCGACCTCGACCATCGACCTTGCTACCCCCAGCGGTGATGATATCGAAATCGAGGAGCGTCCTGCAGCTGAAATCAGTCAAATTGGGGCCACGCAGGTGACGCCAGCTGGGGCCAACGTGGCCAATCCGGCGTTCGACATCACACCGGCTCGCTACATCACCGCTATCATCACCGAAATGGGGATCGCCCATCCGCCCTATGCAGAAAGCCTGGCCGAGATGGTCGCCAGCGCGCAAGCGCGCCTGGCCGAGAAATAATCCTGCTCATCTTCGTACCATTAAGCCTTACACAAAGATCACTATGGTGGCAATCAGCATCGCTGTCAAGACCACCGGCCAGAAGAGCGCCTTGGCGATCAGATTGTTGCCGAAGCGGACGATGGCGTATTTCGGGCGATTGACCACAAAGAAGGTGTTAATTGCCACAAAGATGACCATTAAATAGAGCAGGAGATAGAAGTATTCGAGGTAGGTGAGTCCAATTGCGGCTGCACTTTCGCGCAGAGCCGTATGCATGACGGCAATGACGAAGAAGAGCGCGGCGGTGTAACTGAGCGCAGTTACGATTTCATCCGATTCATCCGGTTTGCGGTCGCTGAGCACAAAGGCAAAGATCATCATGGCCGCGACCAGGGCCGGCAGCAGGAAGGCGATGAAGGGACCCAGGAAGCGCCGTTGCGAGTCGATGCCGTAAGTCAACTCGGGCAAGTCGCGTGTGGGGCGGTCGAGTATGCCGAGATCGGTGCCGTAATCGACTTCGATGAAGCGGAAAGCTGAACCCGTAATCAGCCAGTCGCGGACTGAAACGGTGCTGTCCAAACCCGGCAGGAAGGTGGGCGTCGTGACTTCGTATGAGTCGAAATCCGGCGTCAGAATGATGTTGCGCTGCATGTCCAACGGCATTAGCCGCAGGCTGATTTCGTGACTGTCAAAGGGATACTTGGTCGGATCAAAGCTCTGCTTCAGGGCGGCATTGATGGCCCACACAATCAACGTTTCGGTTTCGCGCTCCTCACGCAGCACTTCCTCTATCTGCATTGGTTCATCGATCAACTGGGGTAGCGTGAAGCCGCCAGTGAGCTCTTCTCCTTCGACCTTGGGCACACGCTGCCACACAAACCCATTGATGACGACCGACGTAGCGTCAGGATAGCGTACAGATTGGAGGAGAACCCCGGTTGGAATCTGAATTGGCTCCTCAACCCCGCGCGCCTCAAATTCACTATTCAGGTTGTCGAGGTAGCCGGCCAAACTTGCATGATTGGAGATCGCGATGCCGTCACGCGCCATGTAGGTGCGCGCCAGGACGATTATGGTGACAATCATGACGGCTGCGACGACCGAGTAGGCGATCGAAGTAATCCACAAACTTCGTTTGGTGGCGGTGGTGGCGCCGGCAAAGATTGCTACGAGAAGCGCCACCAGCAGACCGCTCGTCAGGAGTATGAGCGTCAACCAGCGCAAGTGAACGCCGGCATCTAAAGTGTATTCGCTCTGACTCAACTCAACTGCCAGCGCCCAGCCTGGCGCAGTGACCGGCGTAAAGAAATCCCAGACCTCGACTTCCCCTTGCGGTTCGATACGCTCCAGCGTGACGGTCTCACCGTGTAGCGAGCGCTCGGCAGCGTCAACTAGCAGTGCATCGTCCCGGAACTGAGGACTGTCGTAAAATGTTGTCGTTGCCACGAATTCCGGCACTGGGTGGGCAAGCCAGGTGCCAGATTGGTTCATAAGCAGCCCAAAACCAGTTTGGCCCAGTTCCAGCCCGCCGACAAGTGCGTCCACACCTTCAAGAGAGAAGTCGAGCGCCACAACGCCCGCGACATCACCGCTGTCCGGCGCAAAGAAGGGCGCTCCGTACTCAATTAGAACTTCGTTGGCGCCGGCCGCCAAGAAAGGCTCTTGCCACGAAGGGCCAGACTCTATGGGATCATTGTACCAGCTGGTTGCCGGCGCGTCCGGGTCGTCGCTTGGCGGCTGCGTATAGTCGTAGCGAGACTCGCGGATGTCAGCCGCGATTTCGCCTTCCTTGTCGCGGTAAAGATAGATCACATGCAGACGGTCGTCAGATGGGAATGCATCAGGTGCAAAGGCTGCGGAGATGCCGTAAAGGTCTGGTCGTTCTTCGATTAGGCTGCGTAACCGGCTCTCAATTGCCGCATCGTCGAACGGCAAGGCGCCGCTCGATAGGTCGTCGGCCAGCTCCTCGGTGATTTCCATCGCCGAGCCGAAGGTTACATCAAGTTCGGCGGCGGCTCTGGACACCTCGGCCTGGGCATCGTTGAACGCGGCCACGGTCGACGATCGAAGCGTATTGACAAACTGGATAATGAAAACAATCAGCAGCAACGCCAGAATAGTGCTCAATCCAAAGAGTATGAATTGCGCAATTCGCTGTACGCGGTTCATCTTGGTCGTTTCTGTATCGAGTGGCATGCAGGCCGCTTTCTGGCTGAAGGCATAGAGCCGAAATAGGATTACGCCTTCGGGTTATTGGTTGATCGAATCGTACAGTTCTATACTGTCTCACGTCTGAATAACGATTCATGCTGCTGCTGGCCCGCTTGTAGCCGGCCAGCCCACGTGAGAAAAATGCTTTGGCGGGAGATCAGTTTATGAGCAGTGACGCAACGCCCCACCCAGAATTGGCCGGCACAAACGGCCTTGACGTCGATGTAGTCGTGATTGGGGCAGGACCAATCGGCCTCGAGGTTGCCGTTGGTCTCAAGGAGGCGAGCATCAATTACCGCCATTTTGACGCCAACCAGATCGGCCATACCATGACTTGGTGGCCGCGCAATACCCACTTCTTTAGCACGACGGAACGCTTGGCTATTGCCGGCGTGCCCATCCAAAATAACCATCAACAGCGCATCACGGGCGAGGACTATCTCGCCTACTTGCGCAGCGTTGTGGAACAATTTGATCTTGGCATCCACACCTATGAACCAGTCACCAGGCTCGTGCGGACGACCACCGGCTTTGTGTTGGAGTCGGAATCGCAACATGGCCCCCGCGTGACCTCTTGTCGCCAGGTCGTGCTGGCCATTGGTGACATGCATTGGGCCAATCAACTCCGAATTCCCGGCGAAGATCTGCCCCATGTGTCCCACTACTTCCGCGATCCGCATGACTATTTTCGAAAGCGGCTTCTCATCGTCGGCGGCAAGAATTCGGCCGTTGAAGCAGCGCTACGCTGTTGGCGGGCCGGCAGCTACGTGATGATGAGCTACCGTCGTGAGCAGTTCGATTCACAGCGGGTCAAGCACTGGCTTTTGCCTGACCTCGAAGCCCAGTTCGCAGCCGGTACGATAGGCTTCCTGCCGCAAACGATACCTGTCGAAATCACGCCTGACGCTGTCTGGCTTCAGCCCCTTGATGCTGCTGGCAAGCCCAGTGGCGATCTCTTGTGCCATCCGACCGATTTTGTGCTACTGGCAACCGGCTTTCGCGGCGATCAAAGTCTCTTGGCCATGGCGGGCGTTACGCTGGAAGGCGAGAATCGCGTGCCTGTCTTTGATCCCGCGACCATGGAGACGGATGTGCCGGGTCTCTATCTGGCCGGCACGGTAGCTGCCGGCGTGCAGCAGCGCTACACGCTCTTCATCGAAAACTGTCATGAACACGCTGGCAAAATTGTTCAGGCCATTAGCGGCAAGTGGCCGTCACGAATCGGCACAGTTGCCGCACGCACCTACCCACTGCCTTTTGAACAGATTGCCGCGAACTGAGACCGTAAACCTGCGCGAAGCGTGAGGAACCCGATTACCTCTTCGCGCCTCACGCAAAGTCCATCAAATCCGGATCGGGCGCGCCCATGATGTTATAGCCGCCGTCCACGAAGAGCACCTCGCCCGTTATGCCAGTGGCCCAATCGCTGAGCAGAAAACGGCCGGCGTCGCCGACATTGCTCTGATCCACGTTGCCCATGGGCGCAACTTCTCCCACATACTTGATGCTCTTGCGGATGCTGCCAACGCCCGACGCAGCCAGTGTGCGAATGGGCCCGGCGCTGATGGCGTTGACGCGAATCTGCTCCTTACCCAAATCCCAGGCCAGATAGCGCACCGTCGACTCCAGCGCAGCTTTGGCTACACCCATGACATTGTAATTGGGCGTTACCTTTTCCGCACCATAGTAGGTCATTGTTAAAATGCTGCCGCCATTGGGCATGAGTTCGCGGGCGCGCTGGGCAAGGGCGATCAGGCTGTAACAGCTGATGTCGAGCGCGGTCTTGAAGCCGTCACGACTGGTGTTGATGAAGCGCCCAGTTAGCTCCTCACGCGGGGCGAAGGCCACGGCATGGACGAGAAAATCGATGCTGCCAAAGGTGTCAGCCGCCTTGGCAAAGACGGCGTCGATGGCGGCATCGTCGGTCACGTCGCACTCTTCAACAAAGGGGCTGTTGACGCTCGCGGCAAGTGGATCCACCCGTTTCTTCAGGATTTCGCCGGCATAGCTAAAGCCAAGCGTTGCACCTTCCTCATGCAAGGCCTCTGCGATACCCCAGGCAATCGAATTCTTGTTGGCGACCCCGAAGATTAGACCCTTTTTGTCTTGGAAAAGCCCCATGTTGCGCTCCTTTTACGATGATTCTCTTGCCGCCAGCGACCATCGACCGCTGATTTCACTGATATGGTGGATCTGAAGGGAGTCAACCGCACAAATCCAATGCATCCGGAACCCGTCGCGGTGCCCGTACCCGCTCTTCAAACAACGTTTCGCAAAATTGGCACTTTACAAGAATGCAAACCTGTGATATTCTTGCAGAAGCTCCGCTCAATATTGCGTTGTGGCTCAGCCACGTTCGGGGGAAGCGCAATGTTGAGCGGACTCTTTTTGTCCGGGACTTGCCTCGCCCATTCTCCGGTTTCCCAGACAACGCTGTCGTCGCTATGCTTGCGGCGAAAGATTCCGGGCTGACACAAGCGTCAGGCTTGTCGCTTCAGCCGACTATGCGTAGAAATTTGCGCTTGCCGACCTGCACGACCTGCTCCCCTTCCGCTGGTCCAATTTGCTGCTGCAGATCGTTAACCGGCTCGCCGTCAAGCCGCACGCCGCCCTGCTGAATCAATCGTCGGCCTTCGCCCTTGCTCTTGATGATCCCCGCTGCCACCAACACATCCAGGAGGCTGCTCGTCTCGTCAAGTGTGAAGCTGGGCGCGTCGCTGGGCGCACTGCCCTCGTGCATGCGCTTGGCATCCTCGGCCGCTTGATTGGCGGCTTCATCACCGTGAAAGATGCTCACGATTTCCCAGGCAAGACGATGCTTGAGCGTACGCATATCGATTTCGCCCGCTTCTACTTGGCCAAAAAGTTCATCGATTTCCTGCTGATCCCAACGGGTGACCAGCTCGGCGTAATTGCGCATGGCCGAGTCCGGCACGTTCAACACTTTGGTGAAGATAACACCAGGCGGCTCGTCGATGCCGATGGAATTGCCCGTCGACTTGCTCATGCGCAATTCGCCATCGGTGCCCACCAAAATGGGGAAGGTCAGCACCGTTTGGGGACGCTGGCCAAAGTGCTCCATGAGCTTGCGGCCGGCCATGAGGTTGAAGAGCTGATCTGTACCGCCGATCTGCAAATCTGTCTCCAGGGCTACCGCATCGTAGCCCTGCATGAGGGCGTAGAAGAACTCGTGGAGCCAGATAGCGTCATTGTTGGCATAGCGCTTGCTGAAGTTGTCGCGCGCCAGGAATTGCTGCACCGTGAAATTGCTCGCCAACCCAACCACGTCCGTGAAGCTCAATTCTTGAAGCCACTCGTGGTTGTAACGAACTTCGGTTTTGTCACGGTCAAGGACGCGCCAGGCCTGGTCGGTGTAGGTCTTGGCCTTGCCCAGCGCATCTTCCAGCGTCTGCTGATTGCGCGCGCTCTCCTTATCGCTTGGGTCGCCGATAATGCCCGTGAAGCTGCCGATGAGGAAGATGGCCTGGTGACCCAAGTCTTGGAACTGGCGCAGTTTGCGCATGGAAATGGTGTGACCCAGGTGCAGGTCTGGCGAAGACGGATCATAACCGCAATAGATGCGCAAGGGGACGCCGCTCTCATAGCTCTTCTGGAGCCGATCGCGGAGTTCAGCCTCCATGCTCTTGTAGGTTTGCTCGTCACCGAAGTCCACGCCGCGCATGAGAATGCGCAGCTGTTCTTCCACCGGTAGAAAATCCGCCATCAGTTCGCTCCAAACTGCTCGCTTTGTTAATGAATTGCAGCGATGCATCATACCTGAATTACCATGACGGGTCAACGTATCCCCGCGCTCGTCAGGAATTCTCAATGGATCATAATGGGCTGCGGGTGCAGACGTTTGCTGCGTACGTTTTGCCGCGGGTACAATGGCGCCATGGCCTGGTTCAAGCGCCGCAAGCGCGCCCCATCGGAAACTGAACAATCACCCTTTGACGAACAAGCGGCGCAGCCGCGCCCGCCTGCCGACCCGGAGGCGGCTGCTGGCAGACAAGTCGAATGGCAATTCGGGCATGACGATTGGCCCGACTGGATGACAGTATCAAAGGCAGCCGCGCCGCTGGCTGATGAGCGCTACTTCTATCCCATGCACGACGCAACCGCCGTACCGCCTGACGACTCTATCGCCAATCTCGATGATGGGGATCTGATTGAGGGCAACGCTGCCGGGCTGGTCGTCTGGTCTGCGGCCGCTGCAGCCTCCAACTCGGAGTTGAGACGACTGACTGATGCCTTTCGCGGGCCAGGCGCTTCCCAACGCGTCGAGGCCGTCCATCGGGCGCTCGACCGGGCGCTGGAGCAGTGGTGGGCTGAAAGCAAGCTGCCCCCCAGCGGATTGCTGCGTGACGGTCTGCTTGTGCTCGAGGCGGGACAAGATCTCGACGAGAGTCAGCGGTCGCTTCTGCTGCGCACGGCCCTTGCTTATGATCGGGGTATCCTGACTGCATTGCGCCATCAGACTGATCCTGAGCGAACGGCCTATATCCTTGCCGAGGCCATCACTTCGCCGACGATCGATTTGCCGCTCGAGCAGATTCAGATGCTGGCCTATGAGGATCCTCAAGGCGCGGCGTGGTTGCCTTATCTGCAAAATGAACTCGTGGCCTATGCCGAGATTACGCCCGCCTATGACGAGTTGGCCATGGCTGCTTTGCGCCTTGATGCGGGGAAACCCTCCGTCCAGTCTCAGACTTGGCATGGTGCTTCCCTGGCGCTCGAACCTATCGAACAGGCGCCAATGGCGCGCGGCCGGATACGTCTGCTGTTGGCGCTACTGGCGCTCGTCTTGGCGGGAACGCTGCTGCTTGGCGATCAATTGCGTATCCGTACGCGTGACGTGATCGAAGTTGGCGGCGGCACCTATTCGTTGCGCAATGTCGACGGGTCCGAGCGCAACGTGGCACTGGATCCCTACCTGATCGACCGCTACGAAGTGACAGTTGCCGACTATCGACGCTGCTACGCTGCCGGCGCATGCGTCTTGCCGAGCGAGACGGCCAGCGAAACCCGCCCCGACTATCTGACCAACCGCACCTATGGACGCTATCCCATGATCAACGTAGATTGGGCCGCTGCGACTGCCTATTGCGAATGGACCGGGCTGCGTTTGCCGAGCGAGGATGAATGGCAGGTGGCTGCCTCGTATGCGCCGGCCACCGCACGCGTCTATCGCTACCCTTGGGGTGATACTTTCCAGCCGCAGGTGACGAACAGTGTTGAAGGCGAACGGGGGGATACCACCGTTGTCGGATCCTACCAACCTAGCGGCAGCAGCCCGATGGGCATGGCCGACGCTGCCGGTAATGTAGCAGAATGGACGGCCACGACTGCTGCCGGTGACCCAAGCAGTTACCGGACCAAAGGCGGCTCCTTTGCTGACAGCGCCGCCTATTTGCAACCACAGGCTGTCCAAAGCCTACCAGCTGCCAATCAACACAACTGGCTGGGCTTTCGCTGCGCCGCATCGCCCCAATAGCCGTGTTGGTCTGAATGAGCGCTGCCGCCGAGCGCCGGCGCCTGGAAATCTGTTCTTGCCTCGCCGGAGATCTATGCTACAATGGCAGCCGCTTTCTTTGCTGACCCCCACTGCGCGCCAGATCGGCTATCTTATTGGACGTTGCATGAATTTTGCGGACGGGAATAATTCAATGTCTCAATCTCTAACTGACACCCTCGATTTGACAGCAGAAGCCGAATTCGCCATCCAATTGGCGCGTGAAGCCGCTACAATCGTTACCACTTATTATGTCGGCTCGGCTGAAGTTTCCTATAAGGCGCCGGGCGATCCGGTGACGGAAGCTGACAATGCAGCCAATGAGCATATCGTCAGCCGTATCGAAGCGGCCTATCCCGATGACGGCATCCTCTCCGAAGAGTCTAAGGACAATCTGCGCCGTCTCGAGAAGGAACGCGTTTGGATCGTGGACCCTCTGGACGGTACCAAGGAGTTCATTGCCCGCAATGGCGAATTCTCGATCATGATCGGCCTGGCGATCGGCGGCAAGGCCGTCTTGGGCGTCGTCATGCAACCCGACCCGGGTCTGCTCTACGTCGGCGGTCATGGGCTGGGCGCTTTTCTCTATGAGGGGGATGAGCAGGTTGCCCTCGCCGTAAGTGACGTGGATCAGCTCAGCAAGATGGTGGTCGTCAGCAGCCGCAGCCATCGGCCGCAAATCGTTGACAAGATGCGCAAGGCGCTACGGATTACCTCGGAGCGGGTAAGCGGTAGTGTGGGACTAAAGGTCGGTCTCATTGCCCGCCAACTGGCCGATATTTACGTTCATCCAAGCCCCGGCTGCAAGGAGTGGGATCTCTGCGCACCTTGTGCATTGCTGGAGGCTGCTGGCGGCGTTATGACCGACTGCTGGGGGAATGCCCTTGTCTTCAACAAAAAGGACGTACGGGCCCACAATGGCGTCGTTGCCACCAATGGCACGCGACACAATGAGATTATTGCCGCGGTGTCGCGCATCTGTGAAGAGTTTGGCTACAACGAGGATGACGGCTTCTGGTAGAGCCAGATTTGCTCAGGCAGCGCCGGCATCGGTGCGCCGCTGTCTTGGTCGTACTTAGTCCACGCCCTGACCGTAAACCAGACCAGGCCTAGAGCCCGAGACTGGCGCGGCGGGGCGTTTTTTTGTTGGGTATGCCGTTGACAATTGTCTGTCGTGCGTGCCAGGAGTGCATCCCATATTGGGGGCCGGTGCACGAATGGACTGGCGGTCTTAACTGGGGCACCACCCAAAATGAGACATGCACCCACGCTTCGGGCGCGGTGTGACAGCCTGGGCAAAGCGTGCTATGATGCGGACCACGCGAGCTGCTGACTTGCCCCTCGCGATTTCACCTTGAAGACCGACTGCATCACGCTCGTTATTGTCTGTGCGAAACCCGCCACTACCCAAGCTAGAGGAACTGGCAATGGCCCGGCCACTCTTTGATTCGCCTACCATCTACGGCTTGCACGACCCGGGTGGCGAGCAGATCTTGCTCGACGCCGGTCAGTCAGGATGGATTCTATTTACGGAAGAAATCGGTCAAGATCCTGCTGATGAGAGCGGGCGAGACTATCGCGCCTACAGCTCCCAAGACCTTGGCGTGATCGTGCGCCTCAACCATGGCTACTATCCGCGCGGAACGATTCCCACCAGTGATCGCTATGCTGAATTTGCCCAGCGCTGCGCCAACTTTGTGGCCAACAGCCTGGGCGCAAAGATTTGGATCATTGGCAACGAGATGAATTATGATATCGAGCGCCCCCGCTACAGCGCCCAGCCCGCGTCCGATGCGGAGCCGGAGGCGCCCGTCGAAGATATCACCTACGGCGAATTGATGCGGGCGGGCTGGAACGCTTTCCTCCAGATCATCAGCGGCGGCATGGGCGATGCCGAGCTCGGCCGTCCCGTGCCGCCGGTAACGCCACCTTTGGTACGGCCGCCCCAAGCTTCGCCCGTCCCGCCCGATCCTGACGACCCGTTCTATCAAGGTCTGCCTGCGCGCTTCAGTGCACTACAACCTGCAGTGGAAGCAGACGCTGCAGATGAACCCGCACAGCTTTTTACGCCAAGCTACGCTGAAGTAATCACGCCACAGAAGTATGCCGACTGTTTCCGCCAGTGCCGTGAGGCGATCTTGAGCGTGCCCGGCCATGCCGGTGATCAGGTGCTTGTCGGCGCAGTCGCACCCTGGAACAATCAGACAACGTATCCCGGCAATGAGCGCGGCGATCTGGGTCACTTACCTGACCGATCTGCTCGAACTTCTTGGCCCTGACGGCCTGGATGGTATCGCCGTCCACACCTACACCCACCAGGCTGACCGCAATCTGATCTACGACGAACGCAAGATGGATGCACCCTTTGCGGACCGCCACTACGAATTTCGCGCCTACCGTGACTTCATGGCCGGCATCCCTGCGGCGATGCATCATCTGCCCGTCTACATCACCGAGACCAATCAGGATGTTCCCTGGCTCAATCAGAATATTGGGTGGGTTCGTGCTGCTTATGGTGAGATCAATTACTGGAACGAGCAGCCCGGCAATCAGCAGATCCGCGCCTTGGTTCTCTACCGCTGGCCCCGGTTCGATATGTGGTACATCGAAGGCAAAGAGGGTGTGATTGACGATTTCCGCCAAACCTTGCCTCAGGATTACACCTGGGCTGCCGTCATTCCACCGCCGGCGGACTATAGCGAAGGCGACATTCTGGCAACGCGCGACATCGTCAATCTTCGCCGCTCGCCTGGCTACCTCAATCAAGCGCCGGGCGATGTGATTGTGGCGCTGCCGGAAGGCGCCCGCGTTCGTGTACTGGCGGACACATTTGCTGAAGAGGACGGACTGACCTGGTGGCCGGTTGCGTTTGAACAGCAAAACGTGCAGGGCTGGATTGCCCAATCCGACCCGCGAGGCATCCCGTTGGTGCGTCTCATCGAGCGAAGTGTGCCGGGCGGGCCTGACGGTGAAATGGGGGTGGGCTCGCTTGCGGTCACATTGACCAACGTGCGCCTGCGTCGGTCGCCCGGCTATGTGGGGAAGCCGCCTGACGATACGATCATGGTTGTGGCGCCGGCTACTAGGGTCGCGGTTGTCGACGGGCCTGTGGCAATGGACGGACTCACATGGTGGGAAGTTCGGGGCCTGGACCCTGACGGAACGCTCTTCACCGGGTGGATGGCCGAGACGGCTCCCGACGGCGAGAGACTATTGGAAGAAACCGGCGAAATTGAGCGACCAGACATCGGCCTGCCGATCATTGACGACGACAAATTTGCAATTGGCGACCAGGTCGTAACCCTGGACTTCGTACGCTTTCGCCGTACGCCGGGCTACGTCGACAAGCAGCCAGACGACGTTCTGGCTGATTTGCCGCCCGGCACTGTTGGCCCGGTGCTGGACGGACCGCGCCGGCGCGATGAGTTGGTTTGGTGGCAGTTGCGTATGCCCCTACTCGCTGGCGACAGTGCTGATGGCTGGGCGGCAGAAATCGCGCCGAACGGCGTGGAGCTTCTGGCCCTCGACGACGATGGCGATTCCGGCCAGATCGGAACCTTTGCCCCAGGCGATGTGGCCACGACGCAGGACGTTGTGCGTTTCCGCGCAACGCCCGGCTACGTCGGCAAAGAGGCAAGCGACATCATTGCCGACGTGCCATTCGGCACCGTTGTCACGATCGTAGCTGGGCCGGAAGACGCAGATGAACTTGTCTGGTGGCAGGTCGATGCACCGGTCTCGGGGCAAATAAAACGCGGATGGATGGCTGAGACTGCACCCAACGGCGCGACCTTGCTAGCGCCGTTCGATGGTTCGCTGCCTGGCACCGGCGACTACCAACCCGGCGAGTTGGTCCAGGCCGCCACGGCGGTACGCGTCCGTCGCACCCCGGGCATTGAAGGCAAGCCAGCGGATGACGTCATCGGCGATTTTGAGCCGTTTGCAACGCTCAATGTGATCGAAGGTCCGGTCAGCCAGGACGGGCTGCCGTGGTATCGGGTTGGCGGTATTTCACTCCGCGTGGCCGAAGTGATCGGCTGGGTGGCTGCCGTTGCGCCCAACGGTGCCCGGCTCCTGCAACGCGCGCCGAAATTGCCCGGAACCGATATCCCGAATTTGAGTACGGGGCTGGCGTTGGCCATGCCCTTCCGGGGCGATTTCGGCATCGCCCAGCTGTGGGGTGAAAACCCGGCTATCTATGGCGACATCCATTACGACGGCGTGCCGCTCAAGGGGCATAACGGCATAGATTTTCTCACACCCACAGGTACAATCTTGCAGGCCGTGGATGACGGCCTCGTCGCCGAGGCCGTCTATGAAGATCCCAGTGGCTTTGGACACTACGTTCTGGTGCATCACGCCTGGGGTGAGTCAATCTATGCGCATTTGAACGACATTGGCGTGGCTGCTGGTCAGACTGTGAGCCGCGGCCAGCTCGTGGGTCACTCGGGCAGTACCGGCTTCAGCAATGGACCGCACCTGCATTTTTCGATTCGGATTAACCCGTACTCGCGGACCGACGGCTGGGGGGGCTATTCGGATCCGTTGCCCTATCTGCCGCGCGCTGCCGTGCATCTGCCCGACTACGTATTGCCGCCCGAGCAGCGTCGCCCCGTGCCTCAGGGACAGGCCGCACCGCCCGGCTACGCCCCTTTGCCCGCTTCGTTTGCGCCGGGTATGGCTCCCGACCGGCCGGGCGTCCGTCGGCCCTAGATCTGAGCAGCTATGGCGCGACCCTTGTTTGACTCCGAATACATCTTTGGCATCCATGAACCCGGTGGTGAGCAGTACATGCTGGCAGCGGGCCATCCTGGTTGGATTCTCTTCTCTGAAGCTATTGGCCACGATCCTCTAGACCGCAGCGGCGTAGACTTCTCGACGTATAGCGAGCAAGGCCTCGGTGTGATCTGCCGGATTAACAGCGGCTATGAGCCCGACGGCACGATTCCCCACAGCTCGCTTTACGAGCAATTTGCGCGTCGTGTGGCCAATTTCGTCGAGACGAGTCGCGGCTGTCACATCTGGATTATCGGCAATGAGATGAATTATGCAGCCGAGCGGCCGGGCATTGTGATTGACTGGACGCGTCATAACACGACCCGCAGCGGCGCGCCGGAGATTGCGGACCCCATGCGCCGCGGCGTCAGCGTGCGCTTTAACGCACTGCCTGATCGCAGCACGGAGATTCGTACGACGCGGGGGGCAATTGTTAGCTCTGGTGAACTGATCACGCCGGAGCGCTATGCACGCTGTTACCGTCTCTGTCGGGACGCAATCCACCGCTTGCCCGGCCACGAAACGGACCAAGTGCTCGTCGGTGCGGTGGCGCCGTGGAACACGCAAACGATATATCCGGGCAATGCCAATGGCGACTGGATCCACTATTTTCGGGACATTTTGCAAATGCTTGGCCCAGAGCAATGCGACGGCTTTGCCCTGCACGCCTACACCCATGCCGACGAGGCCGACCGGATTGCCAGCGAAGCCAAGCTGACCACACCCTTTCAGCACTATCACAAAGAGTTTCACGTCTATCGAGACTTTTTGCAGGCAGTGCCGCCATCCATGCGCCATTTGGCTGCGTACATTGCCGAAGCGGGCCCGACCGAGCCGTGGATTGATACCAACACGGGGTGGGTTCAGTGTGCCTATGCTGACGTAGCCGAATGGAACGCCACGCCCGAAAATCAGCAAGTGCGCGCCGTGATTCTCTATCGTTGGCCCCGACTCGATCGCTGGTTTATCGACGGCAAGTCTGGCGTCATCGAGGATTTTCAGCAAGCGTTGGCCCACCCCTACCGCTGGAGTGGGGGCGAGGAGGCCGATACGCCCACGGCGCCCGTGGCCGAAGCGCCTGCACCGCCGTACCGCGTCGCCTGGCTCGATGACCGGTTCCCCGAGCATCTGCTGGTTGGCGAAACGATCACTGTGCCGCTCACCTTGCGCAATGCGGGAGGTCAAGCATGGGATTGGGGCGGCGGCAATCCCTTCCGTCTCGGCTACCACTACTACCGCAACCGCCGACGTTTGCCCCTGCCGACTGCGCTCGATCTGCGCACGGACATCCCCAATGATGTGCCGCCCGGCGACACCGTCACGATTGATGTCCGCATCGCCTTACCTGAAGCACCGGGCAACTACACGCTGGAACTGGATCTGATTCAGGAGGGCGTGGGGTGGCTCAAAGAGCAGGGCTCGCCGGTGCTGACGCGCTGGCTCACTGTTGAAGATACGCGCCCGTCACCCGCGACAAATGGCGACAGCCAGCATGCCGAAAATGGGCAGACCAATGGTTTGGTCCCGCTCTTCAAAGATGTGAGCGCGCTGCTGCCGCGTTCTGGCGTCGCCTACGCACGCCGCAGTCTCGATCAGGTCCGCTATCTGGTCATTAGTCATACCGGCGTCGATCCGCGGGTGCGTCTGGACGCCGTGGCCCAGTCCCATCTGCGCCATGGCTATCCCGGTATCGCCTATGACTTTGTCATCGATCAGGCGGGACAGATATTGCGCGTGTCGCAATTGGAAGAGGTGGCTGAACCGCGTCAGCCCTGGTCATTGCAGGGTGTAAATATCGGCCTGTTGGGCAACTTCAGCCACGATCCGCCGCCCTTGGCGCAGATCGAAGCCGCCAGTCGTCTCTGTGCATGGTTGGCTCAAAATCTTGCGCTGACACCGGATGCAATCGTCGGCCTGGGTGAGCTTACGCGGGGCGAGAGTCCGGGCCGTACCTTCTACCAAGGCCCCCAATGGCAAACCGTGTTGCGACGTCAGGTGCAGCTCCATCTGGCTGTGCTTGGCCGGGGTGCAGAGGAGAGCCGGGCCAATGCGCTAGACGAAGAACGTACCGCATGGGCGGAAGAAAGACAGGCGCTGGAAGCCGAGTTGAGTCAGACGCAGGCGGCGGTGCGCCGGTTGGAAGCGCTGCGCGAGCAGCTCCAGCTGGAGGGTGCCGATCTGCGGCGACAATTTGAGGCAAAACCCGAATCGATGGAGGGGCGGCCCCTGATCCGCAACGTGAGCGAATCACTGCCGCGTGACCCGGCCCGCTACCGCCTGCGCGGGGTTGACGATGTGCGCAGCGTCATCATCAACCACAGCGGCGCGCCGGCCGATCTGCCCCTTGCCAAGATCGCCGAGCGTCATATGCCCGACTGGCCCGGCATCCTTTTCGATTTTTGTATTGAACCCCATGGCATGATCGTGCAAACTCAGCCGCTTGAAGAGGTAGCCGATTCACCCCAGCCATACGTGTCGCAAGCAATCAATGTGGCCTTTCTAGGCGACTTTGATGATGACCTCCCCACCAACGAGCAGCTTTATGCCGGCGGACAACTCATCGCCTGGCTCTTGCGCCGCTATCCTCATCTCACGATCGATGACATCAAGGGCCTGAGCGAGGTGACGGACCACGAGTCACCCGGCCAGCAGTGGCTGGAAGGCGTGGGTTGGCGCGATGAATTGCTGGCCAACGTGCGGCGGGCCGGTGGACTGGTTGACCCGAGCGAGACGGAAAATGCGCTCCGCACTGAAATGGAAGAACTGACGCACCGCTTGCAAGTGTCGGAGCGGAATAATCAGGCTCTACAGGAGCAGCGTCGTCGGCTGCAGGACGAGAATCAGGCGTTGCACACGCAGGTGGCCACGCCCGTACCGGCGACTCGCCGCGTTGTGGTGCCACGGCCCGCGCTGCGTGACACAGCCGACAAGCTGCCCCGTCACCCGACGCGCCAATACCCGCAGCGATCGCTCAATCAGATCACTCATCTGGCCGTTCATCATACGGCTACCTTGCGCACGGTCGGCCCCATGCGCATCGCCGAAATGCACGTGAATGCTGATCCCAGCCGTGGCAAAGAAGCGTGGCCCGGTATCGGTTATCACTACTTCATTCATGCCGACGGTAATATCGATCAGACGAATCCATTGGAAAATGCGACCTTCCACGTCTATCGACACAATGGCTATACTGCCGGCATTGCCTTTGCTGGCAGCTTCATGAATGGCTCGACGCCCACTTCGGCGCAGCTTCGTTCCGGTGCGCATCTGCTCGCCTGGCTGATGCAGGAATTGGATATTCCGCTGGCGCGTGTTTGGGGCCATCGCGAATTCCCCGAAAACATCACCGTCTGTCCGGGCAGCGAGTGGACCGGGGGCAAACGCTGGCGTGATCAACTCTTCGAGCAGATCGAGCAAATTCAGAACGGGATTGGCATCAAGAGCGTGCGTCACTATCTGCTCTTCTGGCAGCGACCCTATCCCGGCCCGCTGGCCCAGCGGGACTACATCAACGCAGTCGGGTACGTGGCCCGCTTCCGGCCAACAGTAGGCTTTAGCCCCGAAGACGCTCGGCAGGCGGAATACGTGACGATCGTAGGAGGACAGTCGGGCATTCCGGCTGCTATCGAACAGATGCTGCGCGAGAGCGGCTGTAAGGTTGAGCGTATCGCTGGGCGCGATGAGGAAGAAACTGGGCGCATGCTGGCGGAGTTGGTTCGTCTCGATCGTCGCTTCCGCACCTTTGATGTAGATTTTTAAACTACCGAATCGTCGTCCCTACTCGCAAGGATCGCTGCTGTGTCACCCACCCACTCATTTCTCACCGAGCCTCATGCTCTCGGCTCTGCCTATCCTGTCAGCCTGCCCGACTTTCAAGGCCCCCTTGATCTACTGCTTCAGTTGATTGAAAAGGATGAGCTTGACATAAATGAGGTGAGTCTGGTGGCCGTAACGGATCAGTATCTTCAGACCATCGAGGCTATGGACGAGGAATTGGAACCGGGGGGGCTGGCCGATTTCTTGGTAATCGCTTCCCGTCTGCTCTACATCAAGTCGCGCACGCTCTTGCCCAAAGCGCCAATTGACGATGAAGAAGAAGAGGAAGATAGCGCCGACGCGCTGATCCGTCAGTTACTGGAATATCGCCTCTTCAAGGAGGTCGCTGGGCAGTTGCGAACGCGCGAGGAGGAAGGACTGCGCGCCTACGTGCGCTTGGCGCCCCGACCGGAGCTAGAGCGCCGGTTGGATCTTTCTGATGTGGACATGGACAAGCTGCAGCGGGCGTTGCGGCGCGCCTTGGCCCGCATCCCCTCCGATCCACCCATGCCGTCGGTCAAGACCTATCCGATCACTGTCGCCGAACAGATCGACAACGTGCGCAGCTACATCTTCAGCGCCCAACGTCGTCAACAGGGGGCAGCGGAAGGCGTGAGTTTCACCGAGCTGCTCAGCCGAAATCAGACGCGTGTTGAGGTCATCGTAACGTTTCTGGCCGTCCTGGAACTCATCAAGCAGCGGGAACTGCTCGCCGAGCAGAAGAATACTTTTGGCGAGATCATGCTCCAGCTGGCCCCGCGTGACAACGATGGGGAAATCGAGGATGCAGCCGGCGATTCAGTCGCCGACCAAAACGATTCTGAGTCGGACTCAGACGCGCGCGGATGACGCAGACTGCTGGCTCACCGTCGCCGGCGCAGCCGTAGGTAGGAGCCCCCAAGAACGCCGGCCCCTCCCAAACTCAACCCACCGAAGAAGAGCAGCATTGCCGGGGAACCGCTCGTTGCCGTCGCAACGTTCAGTTGCGTCGCGCCAAAGCCGCCGACCGGCGTGACAGTCGGCAGCGGCGTCCATGTCGCCGTGGGCGTAAACGTCGGGGATGGCGTTGCCGTGGGCGTTGGGGAAGGCGTGGCCGTTGGGGAAGGCGTGGCCGTCGGCGTTTCTGTCGGCGTCGCCGTAGCCGTGGGGGCCTCGGTTGGGATGACGGCGGCTGCAGCCACCTCGACAGGGGGCGGCGGTTCCGGTGTTGCAGTCGGCGGCAGTTCCACCTGCGGCGCGCTCTCGTCTGGATAGAGAGCCAGCGCATCAACAAAGATCAAATTGTCGCCTGTGCTGCGTGGGTGATCGACCAGGAAAAAGACCGTTATGGTTTCCCCGAGTGCACGGGCTTTGACGTCAATATTCACGTCCGGCGGCGGATAGTTGAGGATGCGGCCTTCTCCCCAGTGCATGGGACCCCAGATGACCGTCGGTGCATTGGGGTCCGTATTGCCGGTCGGGTCGATACCGAGCTGGCGGCCAAAGGTTTCGGGCGCATTGGGCGCGCCCCAGGCCAGGCTGGCCCGATAGCCTGCCCCTGGCGTCACCGCAACCTGGGTATAGATGCCCGCCTTGAAGGTGCCGCCAATGCTGCGGATCATCAGGCTGGGCGCGCCCCAAAAGGTGTCGTGGTGAGAGCTAAAGTTAGGGTCGCCCTCCAGAACAAACTCCGTCCAGCCGTTGGGTATTTCACGTGGCGGGCTGCCGACAAATCCGCTCATATCGCAGACTGGTTGGGGAATTACGTTAGGCGGGTTACATGGCTCCGACGCAAAGGCCCTCTGTGGCCAGAGCAGCAGGGCCGTCATCCAAATCAAAGACCCGATCAAAAAGATACGGGCCAAGGCAGGTAGATCTCTTTTCATAGCCAACAGTATAGCGTCTTTGCAACGGCAACGACAAATTTCAAGGCAAAACCGACATTGACAACAGGTGCATTCTGGGCCAAACTATTGTCTTAATGCGATGCAGAATGAGCGCCTGCCAGGTGCATCGGAGCCCTGGTCGGACCTCGCTAGACGGTGAAGCATCTGGTCCACGGGATCAGGGCGAACCAGCGGGCTCCACGGCACCGCTGCTCTCCCAGTCTAGGCATGATTGATTCGAGCACCTGCAGGCGATGCGCTGGAACGTTTCAAGCACCCAATACCTATACCAACGCCGACCTTCAGCAAGGTCGGCCTACTTTTTGAGGATGCCGAACCTGTGATTTTCTTCTGTCCTACCAGTGATTTTCGCGGCGAGGCCGGGCGTCGACCGCTGCGTTGCCCGCTTACAGGAGATGCCCTCGAATTTGGCGAGCTGCCCCGCTTTGACCCCGAGTTGATCGATCCCATGGCGCCAGGCCTCTGGCGCTATCGGAGCATGCTGCCAGTCGTAGCGGAAGGACGGGAGCTGATTACCTTGGGGGAGGGATGGACGCCGCTGATTGAGGATACCTGGTATGGCCAGCCGGTCCATTGGAAGATGGACGCGATGATGCCAACGGGCAGCTTCATGGACCGCGGCGTGAGCGTCATGGTGAACTGGCTGGCAGGCATGCCGGACGTCCATCGCCTGGTGGAGGATTCCAGCGGCAATGCCGGCGCCAGCCTGGCTTGCTATGCCGCCCGGGCGCGTATGGATGCCTGCATCTTCGTCCCTGAGCAGACGCCGGCGCCCAAGAAGGCGCAAATTCTGACCTATGGCGCCGACCTGGTGGCGCTGCCGGGCTCACGCGCCAGTGCGGCGCAGGCCGCGTTCAACGACACCCACTATGATCGCTACAGCGCCTATGCCTCTCATGCGTGGCAGCCCGCCTGGCTATTGGGGCAGATGACGTGTGCCTGGGAGATGTGGGAACAGCTTGGGCGCCGTGCGCCTGATTGGGTCATTTCACCAACCGGTCATGGCGGTACGCTGCTTGGCATCTGGCGCGGATTTCAGAAGCTGCTCGCCGCCGGTCTGGTTGATCGCTTGCCCCGCCTCGTCGCCGTCCAGGCCGAGCCCTATCTGCCATTTTACGAAGCCTTCCACAACGGTTGGGATCGCTGCCGACCCGTACAGGTCGCCACTGAAACCGTGGCTGAGGCCATTGCCATCAGCAATCCGATCCGTGACGCAACGTTGCTTTCCGCGTTATCGCGTTCGCAAGGCACAGTCGTGGCGGTGAACAATGATGAAATCCTGGCGGCCCAGGATCGGCTTGCCACCCACGGAATTTTTGTTGAATTGACGAGCGCCACGGTCGCGGTTGCGTTGGAAAAACTGCGTTCAGAGATTGGTCCTGGTGACCGTGTGGCTGCCATTATGATGGGGCATGGCCTCAAGAATCCGCCCATAGACGTGTGATCTTGCTTGTCAATCTTCAATGTCGGCATCGGACTCAGTTTCGCATCGATCATCAATCGATGCTATCATCCCCTTACCATCAACGACTTCAACACAGCCCTGGATTTGAGCTACGAACATGCAGCCGGACTTTTCTGAACCGATCTACCTGGAACAACAGTTAGGAATCTCTGTTCAAGATAGAAGGCTCCTCGCACAGGCGTTCACCCATCGCAGCATCCTCAACGAAGTGGCAGATGATACAGTAGTTGACAATGAGCGTCTTGAATTTCTGGGCGATGCCGTGTTGGAGCTGATTGTCAGCAAATATCTCTTCGAAAATTTTCCCACGCAGTCTGAAGGTGAATTGACCCGCCTGCGTTCGATTCTGGTGCGACGCGAGACCTTGGCCAATGTGGCTGAGAAGTTTCGGCTAGGCGAATCATTGCGGTTGGGAAAGGGCGAAGAGGAGAGTGGCGGCCGTCAGCGTCCGGCCACGCTTTGCGCCGTCTTCGAAGCCGTCATCGGCGCAATCTTTGTGGATCAGGGGATAGAGACGACACGCGATCTTGTGCTCGAACTGCTGGATGGCGAAATCCAGCAATTGACCAGTAGCTCGACCACCAAAGACCCAAAAAGTCGCCTGCAAGAGTACGTTCAGAGCACCTTTGGTGAGACGCCCCGCTACAAAACGGTCTCCAGCAGCGGGCCCGATCATGCCAAACGCTTCGTGCAAACGGTAAATGTGGCCAAGAAGCCTGTCGGAGTTGGGCAGGGGTTGAGCAAGCAGGAGGCAGCTCAAGCTGCGGCCACGCTGGCTCTCGTACGCCTGGGGCAGCCGGCGCCCGAATACATTCCCGATGGGGTGCTCGAAGAGAGTTTTTCGCTTCCCCCGATGGCAGAGATCTGGGCGCTGGCGCTGCCTAACGGGTAACCGGGGCCCTCACTACATCTGCACGAGGCCTTCTATCTCCCTGACCTCGTCGCCGCCCTGACCGTCCGCCTGAACAATCTTGTCGTCTTCCAGCTTCAGACTGATCACCTTACTCACACCATCGTTGCCCATGGTGACGCCGTAGATGGCGTTGGCGCCCTCCAGCGTGCGCCGATTGTGGGTGACGATGATGAACTGCGTGTCGGCGCTCAACTCGTCCTCGACCGTCTGCCGGAAGCGGTCGACATTGGCTTCATCCAGGGCCGCATCCACCTCGTCCAGTACGCAGAATGGCGTGGGACTTACGCGCAGGATGGCGAATATCAGGGCGCAAGCAGACAGTGCCCGCTCGCCACCGGAAAGCAGTGCGAGACTCTGAGGACGCTTGCCGGGCGGGCGGGCGATAATTTCAATACCTGTCTCGGTGATGTTGTCCGGTTCCGTCAGCACCAGCTTCGCCGTGCCGCCGTTGAAGAGCAGTTTGAAGAAGTGTTCAAATTGGACTGAGACGGCCTTAAATGTTCGATCCAGTTCAACTTCCATCAGGTCATCCAGTTCGCGAATGACTTTGCGTAGATCGCGCGCCGCGGCCTCAAGGTCTTCCGACTGGCTGATCAAGAAACCATGGCGTTCAGCTGCCTCTTCGTATTCGCGTGGCGCTTCCGGATTGACGTTGCTGACCCGACTGAGTCGTGCACGCATCTCTCGCACTTCGCTCTCTAAGCCGTCGGGTAACTCCTTGACGACGGGTAACTCCTCCACGAAGGTCGCCAGGGGCAGGGGCGGTTGATAGGCGACATCATCGCTCTCTTCAAGCGTCACAAGACCCAAATCATGTTCGATTTCGCGATGAAGTTGAGCAATGGTGTCTTCGGCGCGCTGGCGCTGCAGTTGCGCATGGTTCCACGAAGATTCATCGTTACGCAGCAACTGCTGGAGTGTCCGCTCGCGCTTCTCCTCATCGGCCTGATTGCGTTCGAGTGCGGCGAGCTCTGTTTCGGCCGGTTCGATTTCCTGGCGCAATCCGTTGATCTTGGTGCTGAGTTCATCCTCTTGGGCGTCAAGCCGATCGATCTGCTCTTGAAGTTGCTCAGATTCGGCGCCCAACTCCACAATGCGCCGTTCTTTGGCGTTAATTTGGTCAACAATGCTCTGGAGGTTGCGGCGCTGGTTTTCTAGCAATGTTTGTTGACTACGCAGATGACCCTGAGCTTCGGCCGCCGCAGCGCGCAAGTCGGCCAGCTGGCGCAGCAGATCGTCGACACCGGCTTGGTCAACATCGCTCTCAGCTGCCGCCAAATCAGCGGCGTTGCTTTGCCGTACGGTCGCCAACTCGGCAAGGCGCAGATTGAGCGCAGCTTCTCGCTCATCCAAGCGAGTCAGTTCCTCCGTTGTCTGATTGAGCCGCTCTGTCTGCCATTGCACTGCCTGTAGCGCCCGATCGTGTTGGCGCCGCAGCGCCTCGATCTGCTGATTTTGCTGGCGTTCCGCACGCGCGAAGTCTGCCAGCGCCTGTTGCGTCTGCTGGATCTGCAGCTGATTCGCTTCGATCTCTGCTGTAATCGCCGCGCAGCGCACGGCTGCCTCTGTGGCCGTCGCGGTTGCGCGTTCGACTTGCGCCGGCAGTTCGCGCAGTTCCCTTTCTCGCGCCAAGATGGAGTCATCGCGACGGCTGCGGTCGCTGCCGCCCGTAACGGAGCCGCCCGGGCGGATGATCTCGCCGGCGACGGTGACAACTGTCGGTCGAGGCCCCTGCGTGTGCGCGTCGAGCGCGCGCCGAGCCGCGTGGAGGTCCTCGGCTACCCAGACGCGTCCCAGCAGTTGGGTCACAGCATCGCTGATGGCCGTATCATAGTCAACTAGATCTGCGGCGTTGCCCAAAATACCGGCTGAATTCGGTGCCGCGATGTGCGGCAGAACATGGAGTCGGTCCAGAGGCAGAAAGGTCGCACGTCCCTGGCCGCCCTGCTTGAGGCGCTCGATTGCGGCTTGGGCCGTTCGCCAGTCACGGGTCACGATGTTCTGCATGGCGCCGCCCAGCGCCGTCTCAATGGCTTTGTCCAGGTGAGAGGGTACATGGAGCATGGCTGCCACAGTGCCCAGCACGCCCGCGAGCTGGGCGTCACCGCCCTGTGCACTGTGGAGGATTGTCCGTACCCCACTGGCATAACCGGCGCCTTCATCGTGCAAGCGCTGGAGCAGATCCAGACGTGTCTGCAGGCGATCGACAGCACGATCTGCTTCCTGGCGCGTTTGCTCTGCACTGGCTAGCTCATGTTGTCTGCCCGCAATGGCAGGCTCCACTTCCGCAATCGTTGCTTCGAGCCCCGCCATCTGTTCCTCAAGACGCTGGCGTTCTTCTTCTTGGACGCGCAGCGCAGCTTCATGTTCTTTAGCGCTTGTGGCCGCTGTCTGCTGTGCGTTCGCCTGGGTTTCTGCGTCTTGAGCCAACTGGGCGCGTCGCTCGGCAAGCTGGGTTAGGCGGGCAGCGCCTTCCGTCTGTTGACGGGTGGCGTCGTCCAAGAGACTGCGGGCGGCATCCAGCGCATCCTGTAGCTGGTTGCGCTCTGCCTGACGCTGGGCCAGAACCAACTGCATGGCGTCAACGTCTTCTTGCCGTCGCATCGACTCTTCGCGTGCAGCGGTGACCTGGACCGTGGTTTCCTCAATGCGTGCGGCAACCGTCTGCTGCTGCAGGTTGAGGGGGGCCAGTTCACGCTGCATCTCTTCGCGGCGCGATTGGTTCTGGCGCTGTCGCTCTCGTGCAACGGCCAATTCGCGGCTGGCGCTTTCCGCCGCTTGATGAAGGCCGCTGCTCTTGCCATGCAGCCCGCCAAGCTGCTCACGGAGTTCGCTCTGGCGGGTGCGGAGCACCTCGATACGGCCGGCCATGTTGTTGAGCGCTTGTTGGCGTGCCACCACGCTTTGCTGAAACTTCTTTTCTTCGCTGTTGAAGCGTTCCAACTGGGCGATCGCGTCATGCCAGCGGAAACCATACCAAACCCGCAGCAGACCACGCAGGTCGTTTGCAATCTGTTCACGCTCGTAGGCTCGATCCGCCTGGCGTTTCAGGTATTTGAGACGCGGGCTGAGCTCCGCCACGATGTCCTGGACGCGGGTCAGATTTTGCTGGGTGGCATCCAAGCGGCGCAAGGTCGTCTTGCGTTTGAGCTGATAGCCGGTGATGCCGGCTGCTTCCTCAAACAACGCGCGGCGCTCCTCCGGGGCCAGGCTGAGCACCTTGTCGATCAATCCCTGGCCGATCAACGCATACGTGCGCTTGCCGAGCCCGGTCTGGGCCAGCAGTTCGGTGATATCCATCAGCCGCACGCGCTGGCCGTTGATGAAGTACTCGTTATCGCCATCGCGATAGGCGCGGCGGGTGATTTCGAGTTCTTCATAGTCAATCGGGATTTCACCGTTCTGATTGTCAAGCGTCAGGCTGACTTCGGCCATCCCCAGCCGCGCCTTCTTGTCGCTTCCGGAAAAGATTACATCGCTGGTCTTCTTGGAGCGTAGCAGGCTGAAGCTCTGTTCGCCCAGACACCAGCGGACGGCATCGACAATGTTGCTTTTGCCGGAGCCATTTGGGCCGACCACGGCCGTGATGCCGGGGTCGAAGACGAATTCAGTTTTTGTGGCAAAGGTTTTGAAGCCTTGGATGACGACTCGTTTGATGCGCATATAGGAATGATTCGGTGCGATGGCGATGTTCGTGCAATCGATAGGGCGTTAAATGCGGTTGACGCTGATTCGCCCAATCGCGCGGGCGGAAGCGAAACTTGGCTATGGCATTCGGTCGCGGCAAGCACTCACTTGTTTAGGTCCCATTTGCCTAACCCCTGGTAAAGAGGCCGCGCCAAGGTCCGGGCAGCGCATATTCGAGCACGAGCGCAAGGATGAGCAGGCCAAAGGATGTCAGCAGAAGGGTACGACGCTCCGTCCAGATTCGTACAGGCGACCAGTTCCCGGTCCACAGCGGTTCAGCAAATAGAGCGACAAAGCCGATATACGCAGCAATACGCAGCATAGCCCATGGGAAAAAAACAACCAGCACAGACACGCCCTGATCCAAATTGGCCACCAGTCTGCCGCTCACGAATGCCGTTTGATTGACGGTTTGCAGCAGTGTCCAAACGCCAATCAGGCCGCCGCTCACGTACGAACCTGCGGTCACGGCCAGGAATGCGATCAATCTGGCCAAGGGCGTGGTCTGCTCTGTTCCTGGATAGGCTACATCCGTGTAGAGCCATTCGAGGGTTGCTGTACTCAGATCGAAACCGTCGCGGATTGCTCCGTCAACGCGATCGCCGGCAGCGTACGCCAGCCCCCCGATCACGAACGCTTGAATCAATACCCAGAGGACCAGCATTCTGAAGGTAGCGACCATGGCGTCCGCACCGCCGGCAGAGCCCGTACGCAGTGCCACGCCGAGGAGAATCGTCAGGGTCACGCTCTGCAACAGAATCAGTAAGAACGCCTGGCCGAAGAAGGCCGGGATGACTGTGGTTAGGATGGCAAAGACGCCGACCGCTGCCAGAAAGAGCGGGTCGCGCGCCACGCTATACTCAGAATTCATGCGGGTTGCAACCCTTTTCCGGAGGCTCGTTTGGCCTAACGTTTAAGCTTGAAGATTATAACATCGGCCAATCTTCTGACCTAACGCACGTCTTTCACAAGGTGCATACTACATTTAGCGGCTGGTCTCTCCGACAAGCTGCTGGCGAAAATGACCCACCCGCTCGAGTACCGTCTCCCAAATGGGTTGCACCATCTTTCTCAACGGGGAGGATGTCTCCCTTGGCGGGTTGCCGAGATGGGCGTCATTCCCCAAAAAAAGAGGCGCCCGCTCGTACGGGCGCCTCTTTTTTTGGGGGACGTTGCTACTGTGTCAACAGCCACTCGACCAAACCCTGCAACTCTTCTTCCGTCATCTGCTCTGCCAGGTTGGCGGGCATGACGTTAGCGTTGTAGCCGGGATTCACGTAGTCGTTAGGATTGACGATACTGTTCGTGACATAGGTCTCCGCGTCTTGCCCCTCGACACGGGTCGGTGCATTCTCGGCCAGATTACCCAGATGCGGACCAACAGGCCCTCGATTGCTATCGGTCTGATCTTCATTCAGATTGTGGCAGCCCACACAGCCCAGGGTGTTGAAGAGCGTCTCCGGATCGCGTGGTTCGTCGCTCGTAACTGCGTCGCCCTCAGCCGGCGGCGGCGCTTCTACGCCGTCGATCGAGTAGTTTACGGCGCCGGCCGCCTCTGCCGCAGCAATGGCCTGCTCCAGCTTCATGTCATACCCCGGTTCGTCAGGGTTGTAGGGAAGCTGCTTGGAAAGCGCATCCTGATAAAAGATCCACGGATCTTCTTCTGGCGTTTGGGCCAAGGCTTCTGCTTCCCAATTCTTGACAAAGAGCACCAGATGATCGATTTGATCCGGGCGGAGAGGACCGCCAAACTCGTTGCCCCAGGTTGGCATAACATTGACCCACTGCGTGTCGGTCTTTGTCGGACGACCAGCGTGTAGCGTCAGCGCAATGTATTGATCCATGGTACCGGACCAGCCCACGTCGTCCAGGCGTTGAGTAAAGAAGTAGCGACTGTTGAGCGCTGGCGCCACATTGGGCGGCAGGCCCTTGCCGTTGCCGGCATGACAGGAGGCGCAATTGTTACCGAAGAGCTCGGCGCCCAGCTCGATACTGCGTCCGTCCCAACTCGCCGTCTGGGCTTCCATTCTCGGCGTTTCGATCATGCCCTGGAAGAGTATGATCGCCAGCGTGAGCAAGATGAACAGGGTGGCCAGGCCGATCTTGGCGATGGGTGATCTGACATAGAGAAAGTCATACCAAGGTTTACGCATGATAGGCTATTGCTCCGCTGCCGCATCCGTGAGGAAGCTGAAGTCTTTGAAGCCGTACTCTTCCCAGTACAGAGAATCCTGGTGCAGGAAGAAGTGACGCTCAAATGTGTTGTCCAGGCCGGTCGCATCCTGCCAGAAGATCTCCCAATTCAGACGCTTCAACTCAGGCTGCTCCTGGGTGACGGTCAGGATGCCATACGCCTCATTGAAATCCGGATCGGCCCTGTCCCACGTCTTGAGGCTGAGCTCAAACTCATGCAGAATGTCATGCATGTTTTCAGAACAGCGTGGCAGCATGACGTTGATCACAGGAATGCGAGACCAGATCTGGACCGGAACCGGGCAGGGTTCAGGAACAAAGATTTCGGATGGGTGCAGCCGTGAATCGTAGATGCCGTTGGGCACCTCATCATACCCGACTTCGCGCACCAGGCCGGCCCCTTCTTCAGGCATCAATTCCTGGACAACTTCCACCGCCGGCGCAGCCTGAGCTGCATACTGGGGCGTGCCCATGTAGCTCAGGATAATCATGACGACGCCAGCGACGATGCCGCTGATGATCGCAACGCGGCGATCCTTGGCACGACGGCTCGGATTGGGGTCCAGGTAAGGGATCGCTATGAGTAAGACCAGCAGCACGCCGGGTATAACCACGCCGGCAATGGTCTTGTCAGCAATCTTCAGCAAGCCTTGCAGCCAGTAGAAGTACCAGGGCGCCACCGTGTGCAGGGGTGTGACCTGGGGATTGGCAATCGTTTCCAGCGGCGCCGTAAAGAAGAAGGACGCAGCCAGGACCAGGAAAGCCGAGAAGCCGATCAAGAACGCTGCCTCATCGATCATGACATCGGGCAGGAAATAAACGCGGCGGTCAGCCGGCACCTTGTTGGCCGTATCCTGCCCCACTTCCTCCTCTTGCGCTGGCAAGCTGATGCCAAAGTGCACAACTTTGTAATAGTGCACGAAGAAGAAAAGGAAGAGCACAAGCGGCAGGAAGAGCACATGAAGCAGATAGAAGCGCAGAAGTCCGTTAGCGCCAATGTCCGGCGCGCCGCGGGCGAGTAAATTAACCGTCTCACCAACAATGGCCGGCGGCACGGCTTCGGCCATGGACGTGCCAATCGTCACCGCCCAGAAGGCCAGCTGATCCCACGGGAGCAGATAGCCAGAAAAGCTAAGGAAGAGGGTGAGCACCAGAAGAATTACGCCTGTAAACCAGGTGAACTGGCGGGGCGGTTTATAGCTGCCTGTCAGGTACGTACGGACCATATGTAAGGTGACAATGGCCACCATCGCCTCTGCACCGAGGCGATGCAGGTCACGCATAAACTGACCAAAGGGCACATTGCTCAAAATATTGAGCATGTCGGCGTAGGCGCGTTCGGGCGACGGTGCGTACCAAATCATCAGGTACATACCCGTCACGACCTCAAAGAAAAAGATGTAGGTCGATAACAGGCCGAGGCGGAACGTGTGGGTAAAGCGCGTTACGCTCTCATGGTAATACGAGGGTTTGATGTGGAGCAGGAAGGTCTCTGAGTGAGGTTTCAGCCGCGGATCGGGGCGTCCAGGCGCCTCACCGCGCAGCATGCCGCGGAACTCGCCAGCGCTGATGCCCGCAGTAATCCGCGTAAAGACATCATCCGCCGCGCTTCCCGCGCTCTGCAGAAATCCCTTCTTTTCAACATCGGGTTGAACAGCCATTGGAACTCCGTTTCTTTCCCAGACCAATTGGTTTCTACGAAGCCATCAACAAGTGAACTGCTTCTCAGAAGTTTACAACAAGTTGTCGTAGCAAATCGTTTAGGCAGGAGCCTTCGCCGGCGAGTCTGCGGCTGGCGCGCCATTGACGCGAGCACCGGTATCCACCACAAATACGCCCTCTTCTTCGGTAATCACGAAATGATCGAGCGAACGGGGGGCGGGCCCTTCAATGAAGTAGCCTTCACGAGTGAACTTTGAGCCATGACATGGGCACTCAAAGCGATTGTTTTCACCCACCCACTTATAGAGGCAACCCAAATGGGTACAAACCATATAGAGCGCCTTGGGACCCTCGCCCTCGACATTCACCCACCAGAATTTGCCGGCGCTCTCTGCAATTGGGGCAGCGTCTGCAGGCGGGACGCTGGTGGTCGGTCCCATGTAGAATTTGCCGCCAAATTCGCCAGCCTGGAAGCGCGGATACATGAAGAAGAATGTAACGACGCCGGTCTGTAAAAGAAGCAGGCCCATGGCGCCGCCCCAGGCGTAAGTCATGAATTCGCGTCGATTCATTTGACGCGTCTCGTACTGGGCTTCGGTCAGGCTCTCCTTGGGGCGAAAGACGGAGGCGGTTGCAGCAGAAGCGGGGACGGCAATGCCTGTGCCATTACCGTTAACAGAAACCTGGCCATTTGAAGTGGAAACAACGGCCACGTCATCGTTTTCGTCAGTCGCTGCCACCAGGGTGTCGGCCACGTCATCTGCATTCGCTTCGACAACTACTGCCTTGGCGTCACCGCTATCGGCGTCGATCGCCGCAACGACCGTTTCATCCGTTTCGGTCTCCGCAACTGCTACCACGGTTTCAGGCTCATCCACGGCCGCGGCTGAAGAGTCTGGGGAAGGCTTAGCCGCGGCGGCTGCCTGGTTCTTTTTGGCGGCTTCTTGCGCTTTTCGCTTCAGTTCTTCTATGCGTTTTGCTCGTTCGTCGCCGCTCAGGTCGGAGATATTTGCCATATGTGTCCGGTCTCCTTCAAGTAGTTCCGGTCGCGGTCAAATGATATGATGTATCGTGTGTTGAATAGCCCTTAACCGCCACGATGAGTCGTACGGGGACAATTGTTTGCCAGACTACAATTGGTTGTCGACTATAGCACACGCCTTTGGCCTTGTCAAAATTATCACAAACTTTCGGACCCAATAATTTGCGACCGAATTGAGCCCATATTAGCGTCATTTTCCGACGAAGTTCGTGGGGATTGTTCCATTATTCACAATAGCTTGGGCATCGACTTATCCATCTACTGGGCGTGGTGAGATCATCTTGCCGAAACGCACAACGTGAAGGGCAAGGCATATCCTGCGCTCAACGGCACATTGTCTTGCCCTTCACGTTGTGCGTTTCGCTGCTTTAGCGTCAGATTGGCATCAAGCGTCTAGAGCGCTTCCAATCGTTCCGCCACTTGCGTGCGGAGTAGCTCAAGCTCACGCTTACGATCCTGCTCACGCTGGACGACTTCTTCCGGCGCTTTGCCGGTGAAGCCAGGGTTGTTGAGCATACCGTCAATCCGCTTTAGCTGCTTGTCGACATTGTCTAGCTCTTTTTCCAGGCGCTTGCGCTCCGCTTCCAGATCGACCATCCCGGCCAGGGGCAGGAAGACGGTTATACCGCCGGCCGTCACGGCTGTGGCCTTGGCAGGGGCTTCATCGCTCGAGGTCAGGACGGCCTGTTCATGATCGAGGCGGGCCAGAGCTGCGAGCAGTGGCAGGTTGGCTTCAATTAGCGGCGCGTATTCGCCGGCGCTGAACTGGGCCACGATGCGACGAGCTGGCTCTACGTTGTAATCGCTGCGCACGTTGCGAATGGCGCGCACGATTTCCTGCACCCGCCCGAAGCGATCAGCGGCCGTCTCATCAAGTTCTCCGCTTTCTGCGGGCCAATAGGCCAGCATCAGCGCGATCTCCTCGGCGGCCATGCCGGGCAAATTTTGCCAGATTGCCTCAGTGACGAAGGGCATGAAGGGGTGCAGGAGCCGCAAACTTTGTTCCAATACATGAGCAAGCACCTGTCTCGTTGCCTGGGCTTCTTCCGACGTGCCGTCATATAGCCGCACCTTCGCGGCTTCAATGTACCAGTCACAATACTCGTTCCAGAGAAATTCGTAGAGCTGGCGGCCAGCCTCGCCCAGTTGCCAGGAATCGATTAGACGTGTCGTTTCGTTGGCCACTACGGCGAGACGGTGGAGAATCCAGCGATCGGCGAGTGAACGCTCTGCTTCTGGCGGCAATGCGTAGGTGGTGGCGAAGCGATTCTCGCCAGGCTCCAACGGCACCTCAGCGTCGTTCAGGTTCATAATGACAAAGCGGGCCGCGTTCCAGATTTTATTGGCGAAGTTACGATTCGCTTCGATGCGGTTCAGGCTTAGCTTCATGTCATTGCCCGGTGTGCCGCCGGTCAAGAGCGTGAAGCGCAACGCATCCGTGCCATACTGGTGGATCAGATCGAGCGGGTCGAGCACGTTGCCCAAACTCTTACTCATCTTGCGTCCGCTTTCATCACGCACCAGGCCATGAAGATAGACCGTGTGGAAGGGCGCCTCGCCGGTAAATTTCATGCCCATCATGATCATGCGCGCCACCCAGAAGAAGAGAATATCGTAGCCCGTCTCCATAACCGATGTCGGATAATAGGTGGCCAGATCTTCCGTCCGATCGGGCCAGCCAAGCGTGCTGAAAGGCCAGAGTCCGCTGCTAAACCACGTGTCCAGCACGTCCGGATCCTGCTCGAGCGCCACGGTCGCGCCGTAATGGATGATGGCTTGCTCCATAGCTTCGCTTTCGTTGCGGGCCGCAAAGGCGTGGCCGTCCGGACCGTACCAGATGGGAATGCGGTGGCCCCACCAGAGTTGGCGGCTGATGCACCAATCGCGGATGTTTTCCAGCCAGTGGAAGTAGATCTTTTCAAAGCGTTCGGGCACGATTTGGATCGTACCGTCGCGCACAGCCTCCATCGCCGGCTCGGCCAGGGGCTGCATGCGAACAAACCACTGTGTACTGATCAGCGGCTCAATAATCTCACCGCCGCGCTGCGAACGAGGCACGCGCAACGTATAATCGTCACGCTTGATCGTTAAGCCGGCTGCCTCCATATCGGCCCAAAGCTGTTCGCGCGCGGCAAAGCGATCGAGTCCCACGTACGGACCGGCTTCTTCATTGAGCGTCGCGTCTTTATTCATGATATTGATGATCGGCAGATGATGGCGCTGTCCGATTTCATAATCGTTGGGATCATGGCCGGGCGTGATCTTGAGCGCGCCAGTGCCGAACTCCCGATCCACATATTCGTCGGCAATGATTGGGATCTTGCGCCCCAGAATGGGCACAACCACCTTGCGCCCGATCATGGCTTGGTAGCGCTCGTCATCAGGATGGACAGCCACTGCCGTGTCGCCCAAGATGGTCTCGGGCCGCGTCGTGGCTACGGACACATACTCGTCGCCGTCGGCGAGCTGATACTTGAAGTAGTAGAGCTTGCCGGGCTCTTCGGCGTACTCCACTTCCAGGTCCGAGACCGCCGTTTGCAGGCTGGGCGACCAGTTGACCAAATAGGTGTCCCGGTAGATCAGGCCTTCATTGTAGAGCGAAATGAAGGCGTTGAGGACCGCATCGCTCAGGCCGTCGTCCAAGGTGAAGCGCTCACGTTTCCAGTCGCACGAGATGCCCATGCGCTTCTGTTGCGCAGTGATTCGGCTGTGGTACTCGTCTTTCCAATCCCACACCTCCTGCACAAAGCGCTCCCGCCCGATTTCCAGCCGGCTCGTGCCCTGCTCCTCTAATTTGCGTTCCACAACACTTTGCGTGGCGATGCCGGCGTGATCTGTGCCCGGCACCCAAAGCGTCGGCTTGCCCGTCATGCGATTGTAGCGGATCAGCAGATCCTCGATGCTGCTAGTGATGGCATGGCCCAGGTGGAGCGCGCCAGTCACGTTGGGCGGCGGCATGGAGATGACGAAAGGCTCGGCGCCCGCCCGGACCTGACCAAGCTCAATTTGCGCTTCGGGGCGGAAGAAGCCTTGCTGCTCCCACCAATCATAAAGCTCTTCTTCAACTTTCAGGTGTTCGTATGCCTTGGGCATGGCTGTGTCGGGCATTGTAGTCCTCTACCGTCTCTCGAGGTACGTATCGCTACAGGATATGCGGCGAGTCGCACCGGCTCAGTGAAAATTGCGAAAAAAATGAAAACAAAAAGTCGCTTCTCGACAAGGACGAAGCGACTCCGCGGTACCACCTTGTTTGCTGATTGAGGCAGATCGTTCCATGGCCGACATCAATCTGATGCCAATACGTACATGAACCCAGCCTGTATAATCAACCGTCTCGACGCTGTAACGGGCTGACCCGGACGAAGCTACTTCCTTTCACTCCGTCAACCTTCCCGGCGACCTTCTCTGTGGTGCTGATGATCGAAGCTTTCAGCCTTGGCTTCGACTCTCTGACATCGACCGACAGATACTCTTCCGGTGCACTGTTGCTTAGCATATTTGAACGCCTTGGGCAGTATACATGGCGCCCGAAGGCCTGTCAAAAGCAGCGACAGAGCGTGGAGAGATTGGAGGAAGTACATGCCGCGGGGGGAGGCGTTCAGCGTAGGATATTTGAGCGGGGAACGCCTGATTTGTGCTGAATTGAATCATTTTGGGCAGGATTCCTGACGTAGGTAAACGGTCCGGGTTCTGTCACGATCTAATCATATTTCTTTAATGAAAGGGGAGTATGATGGCCCGAGCGTAACGAGTTCGCTGCGCTTTGACATGAAAGGAAGGATTGCGAAATGAGTTATCAGACTGCGACCAACGAGTTCGGCGTACAGCATGCCAGCCAGCTGAATCCCTGGATGGTTTCCATGAATGGGGGGAGCGCCGCCGTTGCCGACCTGAGTCAGACAATTCATGCCGCGCGCTTGGGCGATGAATCTGCCTTTGCTGCCCTGGTCTATCAGTATCAGGCCTCGGCCGAGCGAGTGGCGCAACACATCCTGCGTACGGAAGAAGCCGCAGCCGATGCGGTGCAGGATGCCTTGATCAAGGCTCACCGCGCCATGCCGCGCTTCGAGGACGGAAACTTTCGCTCCTGGTTGCTGCGCATCGTCACCAACACCTGCTATGATCACCTGCGCCGTCAAAAGCGGCGCATGGCCATGAGTCTTGATGAACTCATCGATGATACCGGACTGGAATTGCCGGCCAAGAATGAAGAAGAGACGATCAATCCCGAGTTTGTCACCATCCATCGGGAAAGCATGGACCATCTGCTTGCCAAGATCGACGAACTGCCGGCCTGGCATCGCAACGTGGTGCTCCTCGTTGACGTTCATGGCTACGACTACGCTGAAGCCGCTGAAGCGCTACAATTACCACTGGGTACGGTCAAGTCACGCTTGAGCCGCGCCCGCGCCGCCCTCCGCGACAGCCTCACAGAAGCCGGGCTCGTACCGGCCCATCTGGTGCCCCAATAAGGTGGTGAAAAGGAGGGATGATCAGATGGCAAAGGCGCCCCATTTCTCCTTTCTCACGACCGCAGTTCATTCACGCTCCGCCAACCACACCGATCGCCACTTGCCGATGCTGACAAAGCCCAGCTTGCGATAGATCGCACCGGCAGCCGGCGTCTCCCAATAGAGGATCGGCTGCTTGCCGTCGTTCAATATCGCCTGACAGAGGGCCGAGCAGACCGCCTGGCTCAGCCCGCGTCCGCGTTCGCCGGGCGGCGTGTAGACGCCGCCGATCATGGCACGGTTGGCCGTCTCGGCATTGGTGAGGGCAACAGCGATGATACTGTCCGCTTCTTCGGCAACGAAGACGCGCGTATCGTGCAGTGGCCGCTTGATCGCGGCGACGCTTCGACGCATCGTTCCGGCATTGCGATACAATTCAGTCAGTGCATCGAGATCCGCAGCAACGGCCTGGCGCACGCGCACCGCTGCAGGTGCGGGCTGTGGCCGGAATGCGGGCGCATCTAGCTGCATGAGCTCTTCCTCGCTCACCTTGACCGCTTCGTACCGGGTTAGCCAGGGGAGGATAGAAGCGACGCCGCCAGGGTTGTCCTGCAACCGCTCAGCCGTCATTGGGTGCTGTTCCAAGGTTGCCGTCAGTGCGGCCCAGTCGGCATCGGACTGGCCGTAGAGCGCCCAGCCGTTCATATAGCGATTGAGCACGGCGCGCAGCTCACCTGTCTCTCCAAAGTCGCCCCAAAACTGGCACAAGCTATTCTCGAAGCCAAGCGTCTCCAGATTGCCCAAAAGGTAGAGATTCATGGCCGGTTGCTGCGAAAGCAGGGCCGCGGCTGCCTGTCGATCCGCCTCACCGAGTTCTCTGATCATGCCTTCACCTCGTCACCCATTCGCGGATTCTTCGTCAAACGCCCAGCGTCCCGGCCCATGCTGCTCAAGGTAGCGATCGATGGCACCGGCCATGTCGTCCGCAGTTTCACGCGGCTGGCGTCGCATCCAGACGCCGAAGTCGCTCGTCCAGGGATCGCCCGTCATGAGCGTGCGTAGCGTCAGGCGGGACATGGGCGCGCCCGCTTCGTACAGACCAGATTCTGCGTAGGCGATGGGAATGACGCTGTGGTCATACTCGACTTGACAGAAAGTCGTTCGCCATTGTGGGCCGTTCCCCGTCTTCTCCAGATCCAAGAGTACATACTGCGCCCGAGCGTCACCATTATAGGGCAACCCGACCGAGCCGGCATTGATAATGCGCCAGTCATCGACCTGCCGATCAAGCGGACGATGCGTGTGACCGCAAATGATCACGGGTTCCGCTACATCCGCCAGCGCATCGCGCGCCGCATCGTCCGACATAGCCGGATAAAAACCGACGTGGGGATTGCCCGGCACGCCATGAACGAGGAATATTGGGGGCGCATCGTCAAAGCGGATGTGCATGCTTTCGGGCAGCGAGCGGATAGCGGCAAGGTGCTCGCAACGCAGATGCTCTTGCGTCCACCAGAGAATGGGGAAGCGATGGCGCTCGGTAAAGGGCCACCAGTTGTCGGGCGTATTGATGACGCCGACGACCAATTCGTGATTACCCTGGATGGCGGGCCAACCCAAGTTGTTGACCAGATCCATTACTTCGTTGTTCCAGGGACAACGATTGATCTGATCGCCGACAAGAAAGACTGCATCGGGGGACTGGCTCTTGAGATGGGCGAGCGCCGCTTCAAAGGCGGGCAGATTGCCGTGAATGTCGGCCAAAAAGGCGACACGCATAGGAATTTAGACCTTGCTGTTGTGAAGCGGATCAAGTCCGCGCACATGTTTGTCGCGCTGGGTGGCGGCTAGATAGGCAGCGAAGGTGTCCTCCATACTGCTGTCGGGATCGTAGCCATTGTGATAGGCCCAGCGAAAAAAGGTGATGATTTCTGACTGCGCCGTTACCACTTCCCAGTAGAAAAGCTGGCTGATGACACCACCTGCGTCCATCATGCCCGTGGTTTCGAAGGCCTCGAGCGTGGGCCGCCTGTCGTATTCGACCTGATGGTGGGTCACGCGCCAACCGCCCGGCTCCTCATGCTCAGACACGTCACTGAGGATGGCGAACTGGGCCCGACAGTCGCCGTTGAGGGGAAGGCCCACGCTTCCCGGGTTGACGATGTGCCAGTGCCGGCGGAAGCCGTTTGTCTTACCTGTGAAGAAGTCCCAGTGGGGCATGGAGTCGAGCATCTCGGTCGGATCGTCGCTACAGCGCACGTGGCGGTCGATCTGCACGTGGGTATGGGCAGAGACGAGCGTGGCCTCGGGCAGTTCTTTGACTTCGTCAACGATCTTTTCCTCAGGCTGGCCATTGTAGAAGCCGACCCGGTTGCGTCCGGGCACGCCATGGGCCACGCGGATTGGCTGGGTGCCAGGATAGTAGAGCGTGCGCTCGTCGGGCAGCGCAGCCAGATACTTGCCGGAGGCAGGGTCGAGGTGTTCCACGAGCCAGTGGAGTTGCCCCCAACGCGAGCTGTCTTCTGCATTGGGCACGGCGCGCTCGGTGCCCCAATCCAAGTAGTAGAACTCGTGGTTGCCGCGCACGACGAGCCAGTCGAGCTCCCGCACCGTAGCGACAACTTCCGGGCTAAAGGGGGTGCCATTGATCAGATCGCCGTTCAGAACCACGCAGTCAGGCTGCAGACGCTCCAGTTCAGCACGGACGGCTTCCAAAGCCGGCAAATTCCCGTGGATGTCAGCAAGTACAGCAATATTCATGGTCACAGATTCCTACGAATTGAATCTCACGAGAGTCGTCAGCTGTCAGCCAGATTGCGGCTGATTCGGGTGTGCTTCCGTGAGGCTGTTCGATGATTGTGTAGTCTACTGGCGGGACTGAGAAAGAACAAATGAGACGGCCTGCTGCCAGGTCTCCCTGTCGCCATGTTGTGTTCGACTTGTCGCCAATGCTTTGCCATGCTGGGGCGCGCCCTGTCTTGTGCCGCTGTGAAAGGAGCAGAGCAATGCAACGCTTGAATTGGAAGATGGGCAGGCGAGCGCAGAGCATGCGCGTGACGATGGTCCCAACGGTGGCCTTCATTCTGCTTACCCTGCTTGTCGCCGGTGTCTGCATGGGGGCGCCGTCTCACGCAAACGATGCCGCCCCCATCTTGGTCGGTCCGGTCTATCCACCGCCTGGAGGCATCGACGTTGCCTTTGCGGGCGAAATGGGCCTCGGCAGCGGCATGGTCGTCACGTTTACGAACCCGGATCTGGCGCGCTTTGAGCACCTATACTGGGGACCCATGGATGCGTCCAGCGTTGAGTTGGCGCTCGACGGTGCAGTTGACGCCGCTGGCGAGACGCTATCGTTTCGTGCGAGCGAGTCTGATCTTGAAAACGGCGTAGCGGTCTGGTTGGGTGAAGCAGCACTCACCTATCTGACGACTGATTGGCAGACCGAGGTCATTTCCACGCGGCTCACGATGACTGCCAGTGATGCGGGCGGCCTGCTGCCCATGACGGCGGGAATAGATATGGGCCGCGAAGAGAGCGGGGCCGTCCTAGACGTGCCGGGTGACTACCAAATCAATCTGTTGATGTCCGTCTATTTCGGTGGAGCATGGCAGCCCGCAAGCGCAGTCTTCAACGACTTGCAGACGCCAGCGGAACATCAAGTCATCGCTAATCTCTATGACGCCTTCTTCTTCACGGAAGCGCCGATAACCGATCTGGCGGCGGAGAACAGCGGGCCCACCGCACTGGGGGAGGCAACCACGCTGACGGCCACGGTCAGCGGCGGCACGGGAATCAGCTATACGTGGGATCTTGGCGATAGCACGAGTGCGACCACGCCGGTCGTCATTTACGTCTATCCGGCCGTCGGCATCTATACGGCAACCGTGACTGCTTCCAACACCGCGGGTCTGAGTAGTGCGGAAACGATCGTGGTCGTGGAGGAGCCGATTAGCGGCTTGGCTGCACTGGCTACCACGCCCGTTCGTACGGATGAGACTGCCAGCCTGACGGCAACGGTCAGCAGCGGGAGCAACGTCAGCTATACCTGGGCCTTTGGTGATGGCGGTAGCGGGAGCGGGGCGACGGTCGGGCATCTATATGGCACTGCAGGCAGCTATACCGCAACGGTGACCGCGACCAATGCGCTCGGTTCTGCTGTGGCGCGGGCGGTGGTCGTAGCAGAAGATCCGATTCTCGATCTGACTGCGCTTAGCAATTCGCCCGTCAAGATCGATGAGACCGCGTTCTTGTCTGCAACCATTGGCAGCGGCAGCAATGTGACCTACACGTGGGACTATGGCGACGGTGAAAGCGGTGCCGGCGCCAGCGTGAGTCATGAATATGCCGCGATTGGCGCCTACACGGCAACAGTCTCTGCTGAGAATGCGGTCAGTGATGCCACAGCCACGACCGTGGTCGTTGTTGAGCCCTATCGGGTTTACCTGCCGATTGTCTTTGCCGGGGAATCCGACGAAATGCCGATTATCATTCCTGCGCCGCTGTAGAGCGCTTGGGTGTGAGATAGATCGTGATTTCGCTGCGATTGTGAAAGAGTTGCCGTGCGCCCTGAATCTCGTACGCCCGGCTCAAGATCACCGTCGCCTGATCTATGATTTCCTGCCGCTCGTGAGCGGGCAGCTTGAGCGTCATGATCACCCTGCCGGTGGGATAGAGGCAGCGGGCATAGCCAACCATGAGCCGGGCCGAGTCCCGTGGGTCCATGCGCATGTCGTTCACGATGAGATCGAATTGGTCCGGCTCATCATCCAGATAGGCTTCGGCGGTCGTCCGCAGATGGCGGACTCGCGCGTCCTGGGCCATCCGCGGATCCAAGTCGCCCGGATCGATGGCGGTGACATATTGCTCGTGTTGGCGCAGGATGCGGGTCCAACCGCCGGGCGATGCGCCCAGATCCAGGGCGACGCCGCGTGGGGGTAGAGTCACGTCGAAGACTTCGAGCGCTTCTAGCAGCTTGAATTCGGAGCGGCTGATGCGTTCCGGTTCGCGCGCATAGCGCCGCATGCCGCCCGCCCAGTCGGACAGGTTGTAGAGCGCCGGCGAGATGCCCAGGAGGGCGTAGCCACCACCCCAGTCGGGCAGGTTGCCCAGCTTGGGCAAATCGGTAATCAGGACGGAGACGATCTGCTCGGGCGTACGCACGTTGATGGGTGCGCCCGTCGCATCCGTGATCAGTCCTGCGAGCAGGCGGTTGACGTCGAACGGCTTGACGTCGGGCATGCCGAGTACGCGGGTTTGCACAGAAAAGGGCAGCGTTGGCTCTACGAAATCGAGGAGCTCCGCCTGCACCGTATCCGCCAGCGTCTCGAGATTGACGGGTTCGGTCACCATCCATTCAGCGAGCGGCTGTACGGCCATGATCGGCGCGATGTGGCGTACAAACACGGGCGGTTCGTTGATCCATTGCGCGGCAAGTACGAAGAAGTCGATTCCATCGACGAGCAACAGGCCCGGCTCCAGCGTTGCGACCACGCGCGCATGGGGCGCGGCAGCAGCAAGTTCCGCTTGGGCGAGGTCGATGAAGTCGGCATCGGCCGTCAGGCAGAGCGTGGCCGGCAGTGCATCCATAAGAGCTCCTTACTCGCTGATGTCGCGGCGGATCTGGTTTGCCACGTTGCGCGCCCGTTCGGCAGCATCGCCCACGTGCTCCGAGGCGTCCAGCAGTTCCGCCACATCCGCGGCCGGCACCCACCGGGTGATGCGCGTGTCCGCGGCCAAGTTTTCGGCGAGCGGATTGGCGTCACCATTTTGCAACGCAGCCCAGGCAACGAGGCTCTGCTCGCGGATCACCTCATGCAGCGCCTGACGATCGCCGCCGGCCTTCACCGCGGCCATGAGCAACCGTTCCGTGGCGGCGAAGAGGCCGTAGTCATGCAGGTTGCGCGCAATGGGCGCCGACCAGAAGCGCATGCCCTGGACAAGACGCAGCGTACGGCGTAGCGCTTCGTCGGTGAGCAAGAAAGACTCGGGGAGCACAAAGCGCCGGTTGGCCGAGTCGTCCAGCGTGCGCTCTAGCAGACTCAACGCTGCGTTGTCCCACATCACGCGCGGGTAGGCGGCGACGAGCCGCGTGAGGCTGTCAATATTTTCGGCGGCGATGGGA
The DNA here is from genome assembly GCA_963749845.1 of uncultured Chloroflexia bacterium. GTDB lineage: Bacteria > Chloroflexota > Anaerolineae > Caldilineales > Caldilineaceae > JAGRCP01. Next base: position 160,004 of record CAVVOJ010000002.1, read on the forward strand.
TTGCGCTTGAAGGGCATGGCGCTGGAGCCAACCTGCTTATCGCCAAAGGGCTCGCTCCATTCACCGAAGGGCGGACTCTGCAAGATGCGCAGATCAAAGGCAAACTTGTGCAGGCTGCCACAGACGCCGGCCAAGGCATTGACCACCAGCCAATCCTGCTTGCGTGGATAGGTCTGCGTGGCGGCTTCAAACGCTTCGAGCCCCAGGATCTCCATGACGCGATCTTCCAAGTTTCGAGCACGCCAATCGCTGTCCTGCAAGAGCTGGGTGTAACTGGCGCTTGTCCCTACGGCTCCTTTGAGTCCCTTGCCGCGGATACCGTTGCGCACGCGTGTCAATTCGACATAATCAGTCAGCAAATCCTGGCCGTACTGGGCCAGGCGATAGCCAATCGTGGTGGGCTCAGCAGGTTGAATATGGGTAAAGGCAATGGCCGGCATCTCGGCCCGCGCTTCAATATGGTCGACCAGCGCCAGCAACAGGGCGGACAGGCGCGCAATGATGAGGTCCAGCGCGAGCTGCAAGCGTAGGGCGTCGGCATTGTCGAGAATGTCCATGGACGTCGCACCCAGATGGATGATCGGTCCGCCTACGGTACACTGCTCGGCGTACGTTCGGATCTCGGCCATGAGATCGTGGCGGATTTCGGACTCGATCTCCGTTGCGCGCGCAATGTCGATGTCGTGCTGATGGGCGACCAGGTCGGCCACCTGCTCGGCGCTGACCAAGCCTGCTTCGTGCTGGGCTTCGGCAAGGGCTACCCAAATCTGACGCAGGAGACGGCGCTTGCCGGCTTCGCTCCAGACTGCACGCATTTCTTCGCTGCCGTAGCGCCAGGTCAGAGGGGAGAGATAGGTTTCAAAGTCAAATGAAGTCATGAAGTTGGGGCCTTAATTGAGTCCTGAGTCATCCACACCACCCTCGATTCTACCATAGCGGCAAGGCCGTCCGAGAATTGCCGGGATGGAGCAAAGAGTCTGATTTTCTGTAATTCGGTCGCTTGCGCATCGGCGCGGGCCTGTTATACTCACGCCGCAAGCGATTTGCTCGCCGAATGGGGGAGTGAACGCGAGAATGAGTGATCGAGAATAGACAATTTTGAATGATGAATGAGGGTCGCGAAATTGGCGGCAGATCTCCAGTCTTTATTCACGATTGTGCATTGGCGTTGTGGACGTCGTGCCCATTGAGTGGGTGCCGTTATAAGCAATAAGGGATTAACATTGATGGCAAATGAAACCGGGCGCTTGCAACGTCAAGTCGGGCTTATTGGCGCTGTCATGATGGGACTTGGCTCGATCTTGGGGACGGGTGTCTTTGTCAGCCTGGGCATTGGCGCCGGCATTGCCGGACCGGCCGTGATTCTTGCCGTGATGATCGGGGCGGGCGTGGCCATTCTGAACGGCTTAAGCAGCGCGCAGCTTGCCGCCAATCATCCGGTCAGTGGCGGCACGTACGAATATGGCTACCGCTTTCTGAATCCGTGGCTCGGCTTTACGGCTGGGTGGATGTTTCTGCTCGCCAAATCCGCATCCGCGGCCACGGCGGCGCTGGGCCTGGCCGGCTATCTACTCAATGCGCTGGACGCACAGCAAGCGCAGATTGCCCTGGTCGGCATTGCCCTGGCAACTGTGGCCATTGTGACCGTCATCGTTGCCAGTGGAGTCAGCCGTTCCAACCAGGTCAATATCTTGATCGTCTCCGTTACCCTGGCCACCTTGCTCTTTTTCGTCCTGACCGGTCTGGGTGAGATGGAGGCGAGCAACTTTACGCCTTTCTTTGACGGTGAGGCGAGTCGAAGGCAACCCGGTCCAGGCCCTGCTCTACGCCGAGCGCGTTGATGTTTGTGGCCTATACCGGCTACGGTCGCATCGCGACCCTGGGCGAGGAAGTCAAGGCTCGCCGCAGATCACGATTCCCCGAGCCATCATTGCCGCCATGATCTTGACCATGATCATCTACCTATCGGTGGCGACCGTCGGTATTGGCGTGGCCGGGGCCGATGCGATGTACGCAGCAACCGTTGGCGAGGCTGCGCCCCTGGAAGTGATCGCCAGCAGCTATGCTGTTCCCGGCGCCGGTACGATTCTTGGCGGTGGGCGCGATGACGGCCATGTTTGGCGTCTTACTCAATCTGATTTTGGGACTCTCCCGCGTCCTGTTGGCCATGGGCCGTCGCCACGACATGCCGGTCGCAACGGGACGGCTAAACACTGCCGGTACGACGCCCACCGTGGCCGTCTGGGTCATGGGCGCGGTCGTGGCGGCGCTGACGCTGCTTGGCGATGTCCGGGTGACCTGGTCCTTCAGCGCGTTCACGGTGCTGATCTACTATGCGCTCACCAATCTGGCAGCACTTCAGCTTTCGAACAAGGATCGCTTCTATCCGCGCTGGCTGGCGTGGGCCGGGCTGGCGGCCTGTCTCTTCCTTGCTTTCTGGGTGGATGTGCAGATCTGGCTGATTGGCATGAGTCTGATCGGCGTCGGCCTGCTCTGGCACTGGACCGCGCAGCGCATCTATTCGTCATCCCACCAGGACTGAACTGCAATCGGTACGGTCAGTTCCGATTCGCCGACCGGGATGTCGATGACGCGATTGGCGGTGCGATTGTTCTGATCAACCTGTTCCGCATTGGCGAAGGAGCCGCGTGTGATGCGGAATTCGAGGCGTTCGCCCTCCTCTACGGGAAGCGTTAGCCGGTAGACGCCCGCGTCATCCGCCAGCAATTCGTATTGTTCGGCGGCCGGAGCCCAGTTGGCCCACGGACCCGTGGCGAAGAGCCGCGGCATTCGCCGGTGTGGTCGCAGGCACGGTTACCGCCAGCGTGACGTCGACCATAGGCGTGATTCCGCCGGGCGGTTCATAGAGGCCGGGCGGCTGGTTGGCGATGAGATCGCCCTCAGCCGGCACTTCGATGATCCCGGTATCGTCGAGAATCAAGGGATCGACTGCGCCGTCGCCGCCGCCAAAAGTCCACTGCTGGGGCGCTTCCGTGAGGCGGCGATACTCCCCATCCACGCCATTCCAGTCCCAAGTCGTCACATAAACGCGTGTGCCTGCCAGCGACGCAGGATTGCCCAGCGCTGCGCCGGCAAGGCGCAGCGTCACCACGCCGCTCTCGCCATCAGTCTCCACTTCAGCCGCTGGCGTCACCGGTATGCCGTATGCGTCTGGTCCGGCATCCGTCGCACCGTAGAGGCGATTGTTCCATCCCTCCACCATGGCAAGATAGTCCCATTCAAAATCCGCCGGGGCATTTGCGTTGAGGTGCGGCAAGACCGTTGCGCCGTTCGCCTGCTCCGGTATGTCGATAAAGACGTGAAAGAGCACGTGGTCAAAGCCGTTGGCCGGATCCCATTCGTCAGTGATCTCCGCCATGGTGAGTGCGACCTCCAAATCCGGACCCGGCTGCACGCACGGTCGTTTCCACAATGTCGAGCTGTCGGCCGAAGGTGCTGTCTGTGGGCAGGGCATAGCGTTCGTTTGGCCCCACCGTGTCGCCGATCAGGTCGTAGACCGTGATCGACGCCTCGGTCATTTCCAAGTCGGAGGTGAAGCTGATTGGCGCGGACAACTGGGCCTGCTCCGGAGCCCAGATGCGCAGCGTGTTCTCCTGGACACCGGGTGCAGACACCGGTCAATGCTGCAGCGACTGACCAGTCGCCGGCGTCGCCGCTGGTGACCTCGATGGCACGCGCCAAGTCGTCGTTGACGATGAGCTTGAGCGGCACGTTGGCCGTGCTCACCGTGCCGGAGATGGCGAGTGTGTCGGTGAAGACCCGCTCGGCCAAGGGCGTGACAATCGCAAACTCCAGCGGCGTGGCCTCCGGCAAGTCGGCGCTTCCGTCAGGCGCTCCCACCAACCAGACAAAGGCCGCGCGGGGCTCGAGTTCCATGCTGATGCGGCCGCCGTCAGGTATGACAAGGACGTCCGGTTTGTCATCAGCGCCGAGCAGTGGCGTTAGCGTGCTGCCGTCCGGCAAACCAGTGGCGAGGTCGATCATGAGCACCGGCTTGTCGGCCGTGTTGAAAAGAACCAGCGCCCGTTCGCCGGCGTAGTCTCGCGCATAGGCAAGCACGCCTGGACCGCTGGAATCGGTCTGCAAAACGGTCAGATCGCCACGGGCAAAGAGGGGATGGTCGCGGCGCAGGCTGCTGAGTTCCTGAATGACATTGTAGAGTTCGCTCTCTGCATCAAAGCGATCGCTGCCGCCTGAGCCCCAACCTTCCGCAAACATGGCGCCCCGTGTTTCGGTAAATCCCTGTTCGGTGCCGTAGTAGATCACCGGAATGCCGGGCGAGGTCATCAGGAAGGTAAGCGCCTGCTTCAAGCCCGCAGTGGTGCCGCCGGCCAGGAAGCGCGACACATCATGATTGTCGATGAAGGTGGGCAAGAGCGTGGGATCGGGGAAAATCTCCTGTGCGGCTTGGAGGCGATAGCCCATCTGCGCGGTGGGGGCGCCTTCAGCAAAGACGCGGCCAATGGTGAAGTGGAGCGGGAAATGAATCACCGAGGAGAGTTCGGGACGCGCCTCGGTGCCGAGGTAGGTCGCGATGATCTCTTCCCCGCTATCGTCATAGGGCGCTGAGCCGTAGAAGGCCTCGCCGAACGCCAGAAAATTGTCGCGTCCAGTCTCCGCCGCTACCGCGTGCATGCCCGGTGTAGCAGAGTCTGTGCTATACATAAAGTCATTCCAAAAATCGTGCTCTACGTGCTTGATCGTATCGATGCGGAAGGCGTCAACGCCAACCTGGCGGATCCATTCGCCATAGGCGGCGCGGAGCGCCTCGCGCACAAAGGGATTGGTCGTATTCAGGTCGTCCAGATCGGCGAGCTGGTAGGTCAGACGTTCCTCAATGTTTTCCTGGTTTTGGATCTCCGGCGTCCAGTGATAGATGTCCGCGTCCAGATGCACGGGATTGGTCGGGTCGTTCTGGTCAAAGGGCGGTTGCGAAGGTGCGCTAACCGGAACGGAGCCTTCAATGGGGCGGTAATTCTCGGTTGGATCAAGCGGATTGTGGCGGTCTTGGCCCGCTTCGTCCGTATAGGTAAAGTAATCTCCGACATGGTTGGTCACAACGTCCTGAATCAGGTACATACCTCGCCCGTGGAGCGCACGCGCAAGGGCCTGATAATCCGCTAGCGAACCTAGATGGGCGTCGACCGCGCTGAAATCCTCGGCCCAATAGCCGTGAAAGCCGCCATACTCGACTTCGGGGTTCCACCATTGGTTGGCCACTGGCGGCGTGATCCAGAGCGCGGTCGCGCCCAGGCCCTGGATGTAGTCAAGCTGTTCGATGATGCCGGCGAAGTCACCGCCGCTGTATTTGCGCGGATCACCCGGATCAAATTCGTCATACCCCTGGTCGTTGTTGGTTGGGTCGCCATCTGCAAAGCGGTCGGTCATGACGAAGTAGATGATCTGGTCGCGCCAGTCGGGGGAGGGCACGTGGACGGGTAGGCAGGAAGGGCATGGCGCTGGTGAAGGCGGCAGTGGCTGCCACGGTTGGCGTCAACACGGCGCCAGGCGTAATGGCCGCTGCCGGTTGCACTGCGACGACGAAGGTCAGTGTCTCCGTTGTGGAAATTGATGCAGGCGTTGGGAGCGCCATGCTGACGGTCATTGGCTCTGTTGCGGTCATGTTTTGCGCCGCGGTCAGCAATATGGTTGCGGTGATCTCGGCTGCGGTCGTCACTGGATTGGTCGCTACAGTTACTGCCGTGATCGCCTGGCCGTTCGTGATTGCATTGGCGACTGCCGCGGTCTCGGTTGTCGTCATCACGGTCGCATCTGTCGCGGGGTCGGCGGCTAGGACAGCCATGGCCGCGGCAGCCTGCTCCACTGCCGACTCCAACGCACTTTCCTCTTGATCTGCCATTTGCGATGCTTGCGTTGGGGCGGGCGCTGGTGTCGCGGGCTCAGGGGTGTAGGTTGGCAGCCGCGTCGGCACGTCCATGGTCAGGCGCGGTTCTTCACTGTCTCTCCCGCAGGCCGCGGGCAACAGCAGCAGTATGAACAGGGCAAGCAGGAGGCAAGTGCGGCGCATGGGTCTTATCCTTGAGTCGTTCAAGTTGAAACACGCAGGTCTGACAGAGACGAAGTGTGAAGGTGCAATGCGAGATACGTGCTCTGTGCATTCACGCTCTAGCGCTGCCGTTCAGTAATTTTGCCACGGCATCGAGCGGGAGAGCGTAGCGCGTGTGGCCGTCGCGGCCGGTCATGGTTGTGGCGGCACAGAGCGAGTTGAGCACAGCCTCCTCCACTGCTTCGACCACGGCCGGCAGCAGCCAATGCATAGCCCGCGGCTCATCGAGCAGAAAGGGACCGTTGGCAATCAACGGCATTTCTTCGCCCTCTAGCCGGTGGGGGAAGCGCTGAGCGGTGGAGAATGCAATCACAAAATCGCCGCTGCCGTGGCCTATGTGGCTGCCGGTACGTGCGATGCCAGCGGCTGCACGCACGCTGAGGCGGCGCAATTGGCGCGCGGTCAGCGGCGCGTCGGTGGCCAAGACGATCATGATCGAACCTTGCTCTGGCCGGCGCAGGGTGGGCGTCTCAGGTGGACGCACCTGCGTGCCGACGTGGACACCCCCGAAGATCAACTGCTCGGGCGTGCCGAAATTGCTCTGTACCAGTGCGCCCACGGTGAAGCCACCGCCTGCCGCGGGCAAGACGCGGCTGGCCGAGCCGATACCGCCCTTCCAGCCAAAGCAGGATGTGCCTGTACCCGCACCGACGCACCCCTCGGCCACAGGATCGTCGTGGGCGTCAGCCAGGGCTGAGCGTACTTCGTGCTCGCCCACATGTCGGCCCTGCAAATCGTTGAGATGGCCGTCGTTGCACTCGCCCACGACAACGTTGATGCTCCTCGTGCGAATGCCAATGTCCGGGTTCTGCTCCAGCGCTATGCTTGCCAACGCATCGGCTACGCGCCAGACGTTGAGTGTGCCGGTCAGCGCAATCGGCGCTTCGATCACCCCCAACTCCCGCACCTCCTCAAAGCCACACGCCTTGCCAAAGCCGTTAATGGTATAGACCGCAGCACGTACCTTGTTGCGAAAGAGGTTGCCGGCGTGGGGGAGGATGACCGTAACGCCGGTACGAACGGGGCCTTGTCCGACGATTAGCGATCCATCGCCTTCAATGAGCGTGGCGTGCCCAACTCGTACGCCTGCCACATCTGTAAGCGCGTTGTGTGGTCCTGGCGGCAGCGTCCAATAATCCAGGCCCAGGTCGCGGGCACGTGTGAGTGGGTTCATAAATTGAAAATTGCCAATTGATGATTGACGATCACTAAACGGACGAGCCGCCGCTGCCAGAGTCCATCTGGTTGAAGCCGGCGACGACGGCTACGGTGATGATGACGGCAATGACAATTTCGGCGAAAGCTTGGGGCAGGACCGCGGGGATGATCACGCCGGCCGGGAACCAGTTGCGAATGATTAGCATGCCGACGACAAGCACAGTGTTCGTCAGCGTACCGACGATGGCGGCGGTGCTGACGGACAACATCTCGATTTCGTCCCGCTGCACGAAGCGTAGCAGCGAAAACACGACAGCAACGCCAATTGCGCCTATGAAGACTGCAATGAATTGATAGGCGCGTACCGCGGCCATACCCTGAAGGTTAACTAGGCTGCGTGCGTTTTCGCCCGCGTCTGGGGCGGGCTCTGGATAAACGATCGACGCCGTCTCCGCCGGCGGAATGTTCTGGAAGGAGATCACCAAAAACACGGCGACGAGCAGCCCCAAAATTGCGGCCAGAATGTAGCCGGTGTTGCGATTGATGCCGCGCAGGGAAACGTAGGCATAGTAGGCGGCCACGCCGATAAAGAGGCGCGGTACAATCGCCACCAGCGGATCCTTGAAGAAGGGCGTTGTGGAGGTCAGGAAGCTGTACAGGCCAAAGATACCACCGACGATTAGCCCGGAAATCGGGCCGGCGATAATCCCGGCGATGATGGCCGGAACATGCATGATGGTGGCATTGCCGCTGGGATTGGGCACGGGGATGAAGCCCAGGCGCGTGGCCCCCAGCAGAATCGCCACGGCGGCCAAAATGCCGGTGAGCACAATGCTGCGGACGGATAACATGCGGGATGCGGTTGACTGCATGAGAATCTCCTCTAGGCTGGCGGCGGTGGTCGATGATCAATTATCAATTGACAATTCTGGATTGTCAATTGATCGGCGGCAGGCAACTCATGCTTGGGCAGCGCCTATGGCGGGGATGCCGTGGAGCGTGGTGGCTGCGCGCACGGCACGCACGACGGCTTCTGCCAGGACGTCGGCGGCCACTGCGCCAACCAGGCTCAGGTCACTCTCTTTGTCACCACTGGAGAGGGCAAAGATCGTGTCACCATCAAAATGAGTGTGGGCCGGGCGCATGGTACGCGCGAGTCCGTCGTGGGCCATCTGGGCAATCTTCATGCAGCCGGCCTTATCAAACTTCGCATTGGTAGCGACCACGGCCAATGTCGTGTTTTTACCCGCTAGCCTGCCTACGGTCTGGCCCAAGACGCTCTGGCCGAAGGCGACAGTGTCGGCAAAGCCGCCGCCGGGCTTGCGCGGCCCGGCCAATATCGTGCCATTGGTCGGATCAACAATGCCGCCAAACGGGTTCGCCGCCACGATGGCCGCCACGATCACGCCGCCGCTGATCTTGCGCGCTGACGTGCCCAGCCCCGACTTCGTGGCGCGATCGAAGCCCATGATCTTACCGGCGGCCGCCCCCGTCCCTGCGCCGACGCAGCCTTCAGCAATCGGACCGGCACCTGCAGCTTCACATGCCGCATAGCCCGCCGCCGCGTCGGGGCGTACGTCGGGCCGGCCTAATGGCAAATCGAAGAGAATTGCCGCCGGTACAATGGGCACCTTGGCAACGCCCACATCCAGGCCGTGGTCGTGCTCCTCCAACCAGCGCATGACGCCGTCGGCCGCGGCCAGCCCGTAGGCGCTGCCACCGCCGATGAGGATGGCGTGTACTTGATCAACCATGCAGATTGGATCGAGCAGATCGGTCTCGCGCGTGCCGGGCGCAGTGCCGCGCACATCCACGCCGGCCGTCGCGCCAGCGGGGCACAGAACGACCGTGCAGCCAGTCCCCGCGTCCAGATCGGTCCAGTGACCGACTGTGAGGCCGGGAATGTCGGTAAATGATGGCGCCATGGGCCTCTACTCCTCTGCTACGCCGAGGTAGCGCAATGCCGCCAGCGCGTAGAGCCGCGCCGCGGTCTTGATTTCTTCGATGCTCACCCACTCATCAATGTGGTGAGGAATGTGGATATCGCCGGGCCCACAGGTAACGATGGGAATGCCCTTGCGCGCATGGAGAATCGTGCCGTCAGTGGAACCGGGCACGCCGCCGTAGACGGGCGCTTCGCCGGTCAAGTGCTCGTACGCCTGCGCCAGGACGCATACGATTGGCTCGGTTGGATCTGTGGCGGTCGGATGGCGGATTTCAATCACCTCCATGGCATAGGTCAGCCGCGCATCCACCGCAGCAACCGCATGCAACATGGTCTCAATCTGTTGCGCCAATTGCTCCGGCTTCCTGTCCGGGCACCAGGCGGAAGTCGAGCATGACCTCCGTCGCGCCCGGCATGACGTTCTTCTGAGGCTCACCCGCCATGGGCGAGCGCAGGATCGTCGGCGTGATGCTGGGCTGGCCCAGGTGCTCCACAACGCCAAAGCGCGCAATCTCGCGCTCTTCCAGGCTTTGCACCAACATGAGGAAGCGCGCCATGGGATAAACGCTGTTGACGCCAGTGAGGGGCATCGCGCCATGGGTCATGACGCCGGAAATCACGGCTCGAATCCACATGACGCCCTTTTGCACGGTGCAGAGATGGTTCTCTTCCGGCTCGCAAATAATGGCCGCGTCCACTTGGTCGGCCCAGCCTTGATCGACAAAGTGCTTGATGCCGATCATGTCGCCCTCTTCATCGCAGACGATGCCGAGCAGCAGGTTGCCCTGAAGCGTGACGCCACTCTCCACGATCGCCTTCGTTGCGATGAGCGCACAGACCACGCCGGCCTTCATGTCATTGGCCCCGCGACCGTAGATGCGGCCGTTGCGAATCGTGGCGGCAAAGGGCGGATCGGTCCAAAGCGCAGGATCACCCTCTGTCACGACGTCCGTGTGCCCTTCTAGCATGAGGGTAGGGCCGTGTCCAGGACCGTAGCGCGCCACCACGTTGGGCCGGCCCGGCTCGACAAACTCGACGTGGACCTCCAACTCCAGTTCACGGCAGCGATCTGCCACCCAGCGCGCGGCGGCCTCTTCGCCCTGGCCGAGTTCCGGCTGCCAGACGCTGGGGATGCGCGTCAGTGCCTGCACCCAGGTGATGAGTTCGTCGTCATCGATCAAGTTGAGGACAGCTTGCTCTTGTGGCGTAATCATCAGTTCACCGTTCAAGTTCGGCGCGACCAGGCATCGGTCCGCTACAAGAGATCCGGATAGCCAAGCATGGCCGCAATCGATCGCAGCGAGGGCCATGGAAAGAGGATGAGGAGCAGCATGAACAAGAAAGTGCCGGCGACGACCAGCGTAATCGACCGGACGGGCGTGCAGCTCAACATATTTGGTCCGGTCGTCGCCGCCGACGTAGCAGCGCGCCTCCATGGCCAGGATCAGGTCTTCAGCCCGGCGGAACGCGCCCATAAAGAGCGGCACGACCAGCGGCAGCATGATGCGGGCTGCCTTGTCCGGTCGCCAGAAACCTTGACGCCCAATGTCAGCCCCGCGACTCGCCTGGGCCTTCATGATGCGCTCCATTTCCTCGGCCAGCGTAGGGACAAAGCGCAGGGCAATCATCAAAATCAGCGCCAACTCGTGCGACGGCACGCCGATACGCCGGAAGGGCTTGAGCAGACTTTCGACACCGTGGGTCAGTTCGGTCGTGGTCGACGTCATGGTAATCAGGCTGGTCAGAAAGATGAACGACACAACGCGAAAGGCGCTGATGGCCATGAGGTGTAGACTGTAGCGGGTGATGCGGATGAAGCCCCACTCGAAATAGACTTTGCCCGACGGCTCGACCCAACCTTGAAAAAAGAGCTGCATGACGAAAATTGCGATCAGCACCGGCAGGCCGAGCAGAAAGCCGCGCAGCATGTACTTGATCGGCACGCGTGAGACATAGGTGATCAGCAACACGACGATTAAGAAGAGTGTGTTGGCAATGATCGACATGTTGAACGAAATGCCGAGAATTAAGAAGATCGACGCCAGGATCTTGGTGCGCGGGTCCAGGCGGTGGATGGGCGAGTCGGTCGGGATGTACTGACCGATCGTCACGTTGCGCATGAGCTCAAAGTTTTGCATCAACTGCGCTCCCTAGCAGCTTGATGGCATCGTCAACCGTGTAGAGCCTGGCCTGCTCCGCCGTGATCAAACCGGCGTCACGCAGCAGATTGAGCGTCTTGGTCACGCCGGGTACGTCCAGCCCCAATTCGTGCAACGTGTCGGGATGGCGAAAGACCTCATCCACCGTGCCGCTAGCCAGCGTTGTGCCGCCGGCGATCACGTAGAGGCGGCCGCAAATCATGGCCAGGTCTTCCATGTTGTGGGAGACGATGACGAGCGTAACGCCTTCGTGCGCCAGGGCCTGGATCATCGCCAGCAGTTGGCGCCGGCCCTCCGGATCCAAGCCGGAAGTCGGTTCGTCCAGCACCAGCACTTCCGGCTCCAACGCGATCACGCCGGCCAGTGCCACCCGCCGCTTCTGGCCGCCGCTCAACCCGAAGGTGATCCGATCCTTATACTCTTCGAAGCCCAGCCCGACCGCTTCCATGGCGCGCCGTACCCGCGCGCGCACCTCTTCCTTGGAGAGCTTGAGGTTGCGCGGGCCATAGGCTACGTCATCGCCCACGTAGCGTTCGAAGAGCTGGGCCTCGGGCTGCTGAAAGACCAGACCCACCCGCCGGCGAATCTCGCGGATTGGCGCATCCTTGCGTGCGGTGTCGTAGCCAAAGACCGTGGTCACGCCCACGTGGGGACTGAGCAGCGCGTTGAAGTGCTGGATGATCGTTGACTTGCCCGAGCCCGTGTGGCCAATGATGCCCAGCACTTCGCCGGCCTGCACGTCCATGTCAACGTGCTCGATGGCCACGACCTCCAGCGGCGTGTCGTGCATGTAGTTGTGGCCCACGTTGTGGAGGTCGATGACTGCCTCGGCCTGCGGTGGGGCAACGCCGGTCACGTTTGGCGTGACCACAAGCGAGGCGGGCAGCGGCCTCCCGTTCACGTAGGCGCGATAGGCTTCGACAAACTCGTCGGCATTGAGGATGTCGGGCGGGAACTGGGGGTCGAGTTCGTTCATGCGGTGGGCGAGCTGTGTGACTTGGGGAACGCCCAGATGGAGTTCGCGCAGACGCTCACGCTGTGCAAAAATCTCGCGCGGCGTCCCTTCCATGACGATGCGCCCCTCGGCCATGACGATCAGGCGATCGGCTTCGATGGCTTCTTCCATGAAGTGGGTAATGGCGACGATCGTCGTGCCTTCCTGACGATTCATGCGCCGGGCGACTTCGAGCACTTCCTGGCGCCCGAGCGGGTCGAGCATGGCCGTCGATTCGTCCAATACGAGCACGTCGGGGCGCATGGCCAGCATGCCGGCGATGCAGATGCGTTGCTTCTGGCCGCCGGAGAGCATGTGGGGCGGCCGCTTGCGCAGCGGGATCATGTCGACCTGCTCCAGCGACCAGTCGACCCGATTGACTATCTCGTCGTGGGTCAGACCCAGGTTTTCGGGACCAAAGGCCACATCTTCCTCGACGATCGTGGCCACGATCTGATTGTCCGGCGTTTGGAAGACCATGCCAACTGTAGAGCGAATGGTACGGAAATTGTCGGGATCGCGCGTATTGAGCTCCTTCACCCAAACGTCACCCGTCGTGGGCGCAAGCAGGCCGTTCAGGTGACGGGCAAGGGTGGATTTTCCCGACCCATTGTGACCCAAAATCACCAGATATTCGCCCGCATGAATTTCCAGATCGATGCCGTCCAGGGCATTGACCGGGTTGTTGCTCTCTGGGTTGTAGACGTGATGCACAGCTTCGAGGCGGACGATCGGTTCCAAACGTGGCTCCAACGGGCTGATAGCGACAGCAGACAAGGTAGCGTGCGGTGGGCCGCCCGGGCGTATCTTAGCAGGTGGCCGAGCATATTGCGAACAACCGGGTATTCGGGCCGCTCTGCCGGATTATGCAGTCAACGCATCGCGCCCGTATCGGACCATCTCTTGCAGCTAACGAAGTGCCGCCGCAAAGTCGCCAAAGCGCGCCAGCGCCGCATTGGTGTTGGGATGGTAGTCGCGCATAAGCGTTTCGGCGTCGATACCGGCCCGGTGGTAGGCCAGAATGAGATCGGCTTGTGCGTCAGTCTCCATGTCGAGATAGCTGGACGCCAGACGCAGGCAGAGCTCTTCGCCCGGCATGTTGAAGGCTGTTCCCGGCAGCGTCGCCAGATCGTAGTGATCCAGCAGGTGAGCGGCCAACTCTGTCGAGCTGTTAATGCCCAGACGCGCCAGCGCGTCCCGCCGGTCATTCAGGATGGGCAGCATGTAGAAGCCGCCATCAGGTTGCTTGATTCGATAGCCCTGGGTTGTTAGTTCCCGCCACAGGTACTGCGTGCGAATCTCGTGCAGGTCTCTGCATTCGGCAATGTAGGCTTCAATCTCGGGATCGCCGCTGTAGGCCGTGATCGCAGCATACTGGACCGGTCCGGTCGGCGTAGACCAGATTTCGCCCGCTATCACGCGTAGGGCCATCATCAACTGCTGCCCGACCGGATGCTCGGGTACGACGCCCACGCCGATACGCCAGCCTCCCAGCGACAGGTGCTTGCTCAACCCGCCCAGTACCACCGTTCCCTCTGGATAAAACTCGGAGATGGAGACGTGCTCCACATGCGAGTGAGGCACCAGCGCGTAGATTTCATCACTGATCACGGCAATGCCCTGCGCACGGCAATAGTCGGCAAGCTCGCGCAGAAAATCCGGTCGGTACATGAGTCCGGTCGGGTTATTGGGACTCGTCAGCAGCAGCAACTTGTTGCGCTCTCCGCACTCTGTCAGAGTCTGGTCCAGCGCGTCAATACCCAGATCGTAGAAATCGTCAGCGGACGCGGCGACAAGATGTACTGGCTTGCCCAGCAGGTTAGCCTGAGGCGCATAGCTCACCCAGCTTGGCGTGGGAAGAATGAGATCGGCGTCGAGCGCCATCTGCAGCGCATAGATGATCGATTTGCTCCCCGGCCCGATGATGACTTGACTGGGATCAATTTCGCGATCCATGGCGCGGCTGTAGGCCCCGGCTGCCGCACTGCGCAGGCCGGCAAGACCCTGGCCGGCCAGGTAGCTCTTCTGATGGACGTTGGCGCGTAGCGCCTCTTGAATTTTGGGGTGGACGGGGAAACGAGACTCCCCAAAACCAAGGTGATAGACCGTCTGACCGGCGGCCCACATGGCGTTGACGCGTTCGTTGATGTAGAGCGTGGGTGAGGGGGTCAATTCCCTCGACACTGCTGGCGATAGGTGAAAGGGAATCTGCTGCGTGTGCTGCATGAAAGCCTCCGGGCGGCACCAGATGAAACCAGAATGAACACTCGCTTTATTCTACTCTCACCGTTGCGAAAGCGCCAAGGCATTATGCGGAGTTACGGAGGCAAATTTGCCGCTCTATTGGCGACGGTTTAGAAGTAAGATTTGCACCCAATGATCGGTCATTGCTACGCGGCGATCTGACGCTATGCGTTGGGGTAGAGGAGTTTCGAAAAGAAGTCTGGCCTTTGCTAGAAGCCTGGCTTCTAGACGACGAGGTGACATGCACCGTCGCGTACAAGCTTAACACGCGTCAGTTTAGCCGGGCAGCTTATGAGGATTATCCTACCCAGAAGGCCTTTTCCAGATCCTGGAAATCTTCGGCTGGGCCTTCGTACTTGTTGCGCCCCAGCTCCAGGACATAGACGTAATCCGCAATCTTCAGCGCCTCGCGAATTTCCTGATCGACCAGTAGAATCGTCAGCCCTTCCCGGTCGCGCAGATCGACCAGCATCTGGTAGACCTCTGCTGAGAGCAGCTTGGCCAACCCGGCCGTGGGCTCGTCAACCAGAATCACCTTGGGATCGGTCATGAGGGTGCGGCCAATCTCGATCATGCGCTGCTGGCCGCCCGATAGTTCGCCCGTCATCTGCTTGCGCTTGTCGCGCAGAATGGGGAAGCGGTCGTAGTTCTCTTCCAGCTTGCGCTTGATGCGCCGCTTGTCCTTGCGAAAGGTCCAGGCGCCGACAAGCAGATTCTCTTCTACTGACATCCAGCGAAAGACGCCGGGCTGCTGTGGGATGTAGGCCAAACCGCGGTCGATGCGCTCATAGGTCGGTACGCCGATGATGTTTTCGCCATCCAGGGCGATTTCGCCGCTGTTGGGTACCAGAAAGCCATAGATGGCCTTGAGCATGGTCGATTTGCCTACCCCGTTGGCGCCCAAGATCGTGGTGATCTTGCCGCTCTCGGCCCGCAGGTTTACGCCCTGTAGAATGTTGAGATCACGATAATAGCCAACATAGAGGTCTGCAATATCAAGCATCATCGCCCTCTTTCATGCGGGTCGGAAAGTCATACGCGCTCGGCGCCGCCACGGCAACATCTTCCTCATCTTCTCCCAAGTAGGCAGCCTTGACCAGCGGATCATTCTTGACGATATTGGGATCGCCATCCGCGATCAGATCGCCATAGTTGAGCACCAGCAGACGCTTGCTCAGCGTGAAGATCGTATCCATGTTGTGGCTGATCAGAATAATCGCCTTGCCTTCATCATTCACCCGGTAGATCCACTCGTAGATGATCTCCATCAGCTTGGGGTGGACGCCCGCAAAGGGTTCATCCAGAATGACAATTTCCGGATTGAGCATGAGCAGACGCCCCAACTCCAGCAGCTTCTGCTGCCCGCCGGAGAGGGCCCGGCCGTACTCGTTGGCGAGGTGATCGATGGTCAAGAATTCCAGGACTTCGTGGGCCTTTGCTTCTTCTTCCTTGCGGTTGGCGGTGGCATGGAGCGCCATCGCCGGCACCAGCAGGTTTTCTATCACCGTCATGCGTCGGAACGCGCGCGTAACCTGAAAGGTGCGCCCTAAGCCGGCCCGCGCAACCATGTACGGCGGCAGGGTGTCGATGCGCTTGCCGTTGAGGTAGACAGTCCCGCTGGTCGGCCGCAATGCCCCGTCCAGAATATTGGTCAGTGTCGTTTTGCCCGCGCCATTGGGGCCGATCAAGCCGATCAGTTCCGGCCCGCGGACCTCAAACGTGACGTCGCGCAGCACTTGAAGACCGCCGAAATTTTTGTGGATATGGTTGACTTTGAGTTCGATCATAGGGTCTCTTGTCCACAAGTTTGCGTGCTGAATCTATGCAGCATCCTGTCCCCCCTGGGCGGCAGCCGTCGCTGCATCGCGTTTGGACACCGTCTCCTCGTCCATGCCCCGGCGGGTCAACCAGACGATAATCGGATAGATCAAACCGTTGCGGAAGAAGCGCAGCGTTAGCATCAACAAGAGGCCGAAGAAAACCAGCCGCCACGTCGTCATGTCTACCGTTACCGGCCCGATGTCGAAGCTGTTGCGCAGCAGTTCCAGGCCGAATAGAAGAAAAATCGCGCCCATCGCCGCGGCGTAGATATTCTCCAACCCGCCGATGACGGCCATGGCAATGACCAGACTCATTTGCAGGATAATCAGAATGTTGGGCGTGATGATGCCGATGTAATGCCCCTGTACAGCGCCGGCCGACGCGGCCATCATGGCGGTGACGGTGAAGACAAGCACCTTGTAGCGCACAACATGCACGCCCAACGCAGCCGCAGCTTCTTCGTCCTCCCGAATCGCGCGGATGAAGAGACCGATGCGCGAGGTCACCATCCAGCCCAGAATAATCATGACAATCAGAAAGAGCCCAAGCATGACGTAATAGGGCGGCACCTTACTGGCCACGCCAAATTCTTGGCCAAAGGCGGTGAGGCCATAGGGGAAGAGAGGAGACATTTCCAGGCCACTCTGCCCCTGGGTCACGTCGATTTCTGCGCTCAGGACGGCGCGTACGATTTCTGAGAAACCGATCGTGAAAAGTGCCAGATAAGTGCTGCGCAGACGCAAGACCAGCGCGCCAATCAAAAAGCCGAAGAGGCCGCCCACGAGGATTCCAAAAACCACGCCCCACCAAATTGAGGGCGTCACGATGGTCGTCCCGTCCGCCATGCTCTGCTTGGCTACCTCCAGGCAGTTCAGCCCGTTGTCCTGCTTGACGCCGATGGGGTCTAGCAGGACCAGGTACTTGCCAAAAAACGGAATCTCTCGACAAAGATAGGTCGGGGCGGACGTGATGCGCACGTAAGTGCCGTAGAGTGCGGCCGTGTACGCGCCGATGGCCATGAAGGCCATGTGCGCAAAGGAGAACTGGCCCGCATAGCCGGCGAGCAGCGACCAGCTTGCCGCCAGGATGGCGTAGAAGAAGGCCGTGATGGCCAGATGCATGATGTAGGGCGAGTCGCTGATAAAGACCGGCAGCACAAGCAAGATAATCACGGTGATCGCCAGCAGGACTGCGCCAATAAAGGTGGACCGGCGATAGAAGGTCTCTTCTTTCATAATTCCCTCCCAAAGAGCCCAGTTGGCTTCAGCAGGAGAGTCAGGGTCAGGATGATCATGCCATAGGCCGGGATGTAGGCGGCAGCGCGGGTCGGGTCGGGAACGCAGCCAACGCCCAGTGCTTCGACCAGGCCGACGATGATGCCGCCCACAAAAGCGCCGGGCAGCGAACCCATGCCGCCTAACACGATGATGACGAACGCGCGCGCCGAAGCCGGGATGCCGACCTGGGGCAACCAGGCGAAGACCTGGACCAGCGTGGCGCCGGAAAGACCGGCCAGCATGCCGCCCAAGGCGAAGGCCAGCGTATTCATGCGGTAGGGGTTGATGCCGGCCACCGACGAAGCCTGGCGATCCTGGCTCACCGCGCGCAGGCCGCGTCCAGTCCACGTCCGATAGAGAAACCACATGAGCATCAGCAGGAGGATAACTGAAATCATAGCGGATACAAACCGCGGATTGGGAATCGAAACCGTGTCAAAGAGGCGTAGATTGCCGGGTGTGGTCTTGATCAAAACCGGGTTTTCCTCGCTGGGAAACGCAACCGGGGGAAAGTCGAAGAAGCGAGGTGACTTAACCGGGCTTGCCCCCACCAGCGCCTGGGTCAAATACTGCAGAAAAAACGCCAAACCAAAGGTGACGAGAATCGCGTATTCCTTGGGCCGTTCGATCTTTCCTTCACCCATGGGACGCAGGAAGAGTACCTCGAAGATTGCACCAATTAGAAAGGTCACAATTGCTGCGCCCAGCAGCCAGACCAACGCGCTGGTTTCGCCAAAGAGCGACGATGCACTCATGTAATAGACGACCATGCCGCCGATCATGTAGAACTCGCCATGGGCAAAGCTAACGATGCCCAGAATTGAGTAGATCAGCGTCAATCCCAAAGCCATGAGGCTGTAAATCAAGCCGATGACGATGCCATTGGTAAGCTGGGAGGCCATGAATTGTGGGTCGGTCACGCAGAGGTTGTTGGGGTAGGCACGCGCAAAGGCGACGGTCAGAATGCCGAGGATCATGACGCTGGCTACGCCGTTGATCCATGCCGTCAGTTCCGGCGTGTAGATCCAGAGCGGGATCAGGCCAAGCGGCCCTAGAGCGCCGCCCACCAATGCCCCGCTTAGACTTGCTTTGGAGATATCGAGATCTTTTCGCCCGTAAATGCGTGGTGTAAATACACCACCAATTGCACCCCAGAAGACGATCCAGAGTATCGCAATTGTGAAGACTTGACTATTCGCCATTGGCCAATCCTAACTGGGGATTGCTGACTTGAGTGCGAGCGCTTCGCAGGGTAAGTAAGGTTGAACATGATGCAAAATAACGATGTGGAATTCCGGAAGACGCGGAGAACGATCCGATCTCCGCGTCTTCTCGGTCGAATGCGTTGCAGCTAGACGGCTTATTCGGCTGCTACCCAAATGGCGTCGCCTGTCCGATAGACTTCGGGGTATACTACGGTTGAAAACGTGGAGTCTTCGCCCGGTTCCTGATACTGCACCATCGTAATGGCCGGGTCCGGAAATTGGTGCCACCACTTGTCTTCCAACCCATCCTCAGAAGGATCCTTCTGCGTACCGTATGGGAAGGTGATCGTGCCCAACGCACCTTCGTACGTGATATTCTCCAGCGCAGCGATGATTGCGTCGGCGTCGGTGCTGCCCGCCTCTTCAATCGCCTGGGCAATGATCATGATCGAATCATAGGCCTCCAGTGCGTAGGATTCCGCGGCCAGCTTGCCTGTCCGCTCCACGTAGCGCTCGACGAAGGAGGTGGCGACGTCATTGTAGAGCTCCACGGGCAGGCCAACGCGACGCACGAAGCAGTAGTTGCCATCCGGGACGTTGGTCCAGTAAGAATTACTCTCGAGGGCGACCTGGTTGCACTGCATGGGCACATCCTGAGGACCGATGCCGGCGTCAGCAGCTTGCTGAATGAAGTTGAAAGCCGACTCGCCTGTCTGGATCACCATGATGTAGTCAGGGTCCTCGGCGCGCACCCGCTCAATGATGGCAGAGAAATCCTGCGTGCCGATATCAACCGTGAATGTCGTAGACTCGATGCCCACATCCGCAATGCCGGCGGCAGTGACTTCAGCAGCCGGAATCCCATAGTCGGTGTTTTCTGTGATGATCACGACTTTTTCGATGGGGAAACCCAGTTCGTCGCGCATATGGATGATGAATTTCACATCCAGTCCCGAAACCTCTGAGTTGAGTGGTGCAATGCGAAAGATTTGATCTTGCTTGTCACCCGTAATAGTGTCGTTCCAGGTTTCGGCAAAGACAACCGGAACGTTATTGTCGACAGCAACTTCCTTGGAGGCCACACCGACGGAGCTATGGTAACCGCCGCCAACAGCGACGACACGGTCCTGACCAATCAGCTTCTCCATAACGGCCGTGCCACGTTCGGGTAGGCCTTCTGAATCTTCGATGATTACCTCAACCGGGCGGCCCAAAATGCCGCCGTTGGCGTTGAGTTCCTCTTCGGCAATGCGCATGGCATCGACCATCGCTTCACCGCCGACGACCGTACCAGGAGCTGATAGCGGCGCCAGTGCGCCGATCTTGATGACCTCGCCTTCAGCAGCGGAGGACCCTTCGGCAGACTCTTCAGTTGTCGCTTCTTCCTCTTCCATAGCCTCTTCTGTTGCGGCTTCTTCAGGCGCCGCTTCTTCGGTTGCAGGGGCTTCACCAACTGTCTCTTGGGCAGCTGGACCACCACATGCGGCCAGCGTTGTGGCTAACAAAATGGCCAGTGCAGTGATGAGCCACCGCGTTGAATTGATTGACATAATGTATCTTCTCCTTGTAGATGGACGCCATGCGTAGACACAGGCAGTTGGTTTAACCAGCCTGATGGCCGGAGAAATCACGCGCGATTGAAGCGAAGTGCCGATTGACCTGGTGCAAAGGGGGTAATTGACGGCAACAAAACGAAAAGCTCGAGGAACGAATTCGTGAGCGGATGGTTCAACCGGATACTGGCACAGCTATAATCAGGTCGCAGCGGACTTCCGTGCGGGATTGGGGGTAGTGTTGTCCGAAATCTTTGGACCTTGGGGCGCAAAGATCTTTCGGTTCAAGCTTACAAGTGGTCCAACAACAACAGTAGGATGGGTCCGACTCAAACCCGCCGGGAGTATAGCACGGCCCATGATCTGAGTCAATACGTGGGAAAATCGAAAATCGTGCAATCGTTTTGGGCGCATTTCGTGAAACGGGCACGACCGCCCCGGCACGTTTTGCCCCAAACCTGAACTACACCCAAAATCGTCGAGCCAATTCCATACGATTTGCTGATCGAGTGGCCGCGGTCGCTATGGCCAGAGAATGTCACCTGCGTTCGACTGCGGATCTGTACTTGGAAATTGTACGAAGAAGACAGGTGGGTTCAGACGTCGACCTTGATGTTTGTGGGGCGAGTTGCTCACCTCAATGAGCGACGCGTCGGGCTCAAACGCATAGTGCCCGGCCGCAAGTTCTACATCGGTACCATCCAGTGCTGCAATCAGCTTTGGCCCTGATAAGCTAGACGCTCGTTCAATCGCGTCAACGGCCAGAAGCAGGGCATCGTAAGACGCGAAGGCTGTCACATCGGGCCAGCGCTCAAAGTACTTTTCGTAATCGGCGGCGAAAGCCAGGGCGTACTCATTTGCACGAGAAGGCCATGGCCCGCTCCAGGCAAGAATTGTCGGCGCGCCGCTCGCCAACGCAGCTGCGATATCGCCCTCCAATCCTGCACCATCGATGAGAATCAGGGTGCCGGTAGCTGAGCCGATGCCAACGCTATCAAGTTGTTGGCGAAGAGCCAGTGCTGCCGTTTGGGGAAGATCGATGATTACAGCGTCAGGCAGCATGTCACTGGCGAGAATGCGGGCGATATCTGAGGAGAAATCTGTTGCCGGAAGGTCGACTGCCAAGGGCTCGACAACCATGCCGGCATCTTCCAATAGACGCTGGGTGGTGCGAGCAGCCGCACGCGCACGGTTGTTATTCTCGTGAATGTGTGAAACGACGAGCTCATCATCGTTCCAAAATTGTTCGGCGTCAGCATTGAAGCTATTTTCTAGAAAGGCGACCATTTCGCCATCCACCGTGCCCGAGGCTGGCATGATCTGAAAGACATTTGGTGAATTGGCATTGGCTAGGTTTTCATCTCGTGCACCTGCAATGATGACAGGCACGTCGTATGTCGACGCAACATCGATGACAGCCCGAGCCACGTTGTCATGATAGAGTCCAACGATTAACGATGCACAATCCAGGTTAATTAGTCGATCCGCCCACATCGCTCCGCGACGCGGAATGCCGGCTGAGTCGTATGTGACCAACCGTACCGGTTGACCATTGACGCCGCCGCTCATGTTGACTGCCTTATTGGCTGTATTGAGGGCAAATTGCATGATGAAACCGGCTTCATAGGCTCCAGGGCTGGATAAGGGCAAAATCGCACCGATGACAATTGGGGCTTGCTCGCCCGAATTAGCATCATATAACGTCTCAGGTCGGATGCAATCCGAACTATGATCTTGAGGAGGCACTTCAGGATCGGTAGGAGAGAGAACGACTAACGGAGAGACAACATCGTGCATGGAGGCAGCTGGCTCGGAGGGGAGAAGTGCGTCGGGCGTCGGAGTAGTGCGTTGGTGTATATTGGCGGCCAATTGGCGCTTTAACGAACTTGTCAGTAAATGGATGTCGGCTCGCTCGTCCAGACTATCGAATGGGCTCATTAGCTCTTGGGGCACTGAATCAGGCGATGTTTCGGCGCCAATGACGACGGGGTCATCGGCGCGTTGGGGACCACAGGCGATCATGACAAAGATTGCACAGCAGAGAATGAATTGGGAAAATCGGATTTGCCGCAATCCGGGACGCAAAGGATGTCTCCTACTAGCTGGGAATCAGGGCATCTTGTGGCACTCGCTCATGCTACTCCCTGTCACAGAATGCGACATTGAAGTTTTAGGGGGCAGAGTAGCAGTGAGCAGGATGGAGAAGGATTGAATTGGCAGCAAATCAGTCAAGCCAACGGCAATCGCATTTCAAATCGACGCCTTCTCAACGAAATGCATACACATTACCGTGTGAGTATAACATTGCTGAAAAATCACGTCAAAATGGGCTCAAAACAGGACCAAAGCCGGTCCAAAGCCCTACGTCGTATTTTGCATTTAGATTCTTGTCTGCTAGCATTTCGCACATGGTACACACAATGCTGTGGCGGTACAGTGCACGTTCTGGGATGATTTTTCTCCTGGCAGGTGCCCTGACAGCCGCCAGTTTTCTCGGCATGACGACGCCAGTTCGTGCCCAGGAAGCGCCCAATTCGATTGCACTTGCTCCCGAAGTGCAGACAGTCGTACAAGATATCAACAGCTCACGCGCCCAGTATGGGATTCACCCGCTGGCTGTGCATCCTCTTCTCGTCACTGCGGCCCAGAATCATGTGGCCGACATGGTCGCTCACGCTCATTACAGTCACACAGGCACCGATGGCAGTTCGGTTCAAGTCCGCGTGATCCGTACTGGCTTTCAAAGCAGTAACGTAAGCGAGAACTGGGTGTCTGTTCACAATGCGCCAAGCGCCATCAGCTGGTGGATGAACAGTTATGTCCATCGCAATAACCTACTCAACCCCAAATGGACCCAGGTCGGTGTCGGTATGCAAATCGACCCACGCAACGGCATGCGCGTCTTTGTTGCCGTCTTCGGTGTGGGCGGGCAGTCGGGTGGGGAGCTGATGGTCGCTGCCGGCGCTCAATCGGCGCCTGCCGTAGCTGCTGCGGTGCCGCCGGGCGGCATGGACTACATGATTCAACCAGGGGATACGCTCCTGGAAATTGCCCAACGCTATAATGTTGATTGGGAGCATGTGGCGGCTATCAATGGCTTTAACGAGGCGAGCTTGCTGCAGATTGGCGATAGGATTCGTATTCCTGGCGCTGGCGACCTTGCTCCTGGTATCGGAGGTCCAGTTTCAGCAGTTTCCCTCCCCGAGAGCTATATTGAGTACGTAGTGCGGTCCGGCGATACGCTGTCCGGTATCGCTGCTCGCTATGGCCTGAGTTGGCAGGAAGTCGCGGCGATAAACGGGATGGGCGAGTTCTCTGTGCTGAATCTGGGCGAGGTCGTACGCATTCCTAGTCCGGCCGAGAAGATTTTGGGGAACAACCAGGACCCGATTGCAGAGGTTGACACCAGCGCCGCGCCGCGAACCCATGTCGTGGCTGCCGGCGAGACTGTGATCAGCGTGGCTGATCGCTATGATATCGGTTGGGGTGAGTTGCTGCGCATTAACGGTCTGAGTGAAGACTCTGTCATTCAAATTGGCCAGGAGCTACGCCTGCCGTAGCCCGTCCCGCCATTTCAAGCAAAAACCGCCATGCAAACCCATGGCGGTTTTTTTGCCACCCAACCTGCCTTCACTTAGTGTTTCTCACCACGTGTAGCGCGCATGCCTTACCCCACGCCGGCCTGGGCAAAGGCGTCGGCAACGATCGCTTGAGCCTCCATCTGGATCTGTGCCAGATGCTCCTCGCCGCGAAAGCTCTCAGCATAAATCTTGTAGATATCCTCTGTACCCGACGGGCGTGCAGCAAACCAACCGTTCTCCGTCACGACCTTCAGGCCACCAATCGGCGCTCCGTTGCCTGGTGCCTTTGTCAGCTTGGCCTCAATCGGCTCGCCGGCCAACTCGTCCGCCGTGATCATCTCCGGCGACAGCTGGGCCAAAGCGGCCTTTTGTGCGCGACTTGCGGGCGCGTCCATACGTTCGTAGACCGGTGCGCCAAACTCTTCTGTCAGCGCACCATAGTGCATGCCGGGGTCTTGCTCCGTGCGTGCCGTGATCTCTGCCGCCAATAAGTCAAGAATGAAGCCATCTTTATCCGTCGTCCACACTGCGCCATCTCGGCGCAGAAATGAAGCGCCTGCGCTCTCCTCACCGCCAAATCCATATCCGCCGGTGAGGAGGCCATCGACGAACCATTTGAACCCCACCGGCACCTCAGCCAGGCGGCGTCCCAAACGCGCGGCAACGCGGTCGATCATGGAACTGGAAACCAACGTCTTGCCCACGGCGGCATCGGCTGGCCAATCTGGCCGATTTTGGAACAGGTAGTTAATGGCCACGGCGAGGTAGTGGTTTGGATTTAGTAGACCGCTACTCGGCGCGACGATGCCATGGCGATCATAGTCTGGATCATTGCCGAAGGCAATATCAAAGTCGTCTTTCAAGCCGATCAGGCTGGCCATGGCATAGGGCGATGAACAGTCCATGCGAATCTTGCCGTCTTTGTCAACCGTCATGAAGGCGAACGTCGAATCGACCACGGGGTTGACAACCTCAATGTTAAGTCCGTAACGATCCGCGATCGGGCCCCAGTAATGGATGCCGGCCCCGCCCATGGGATCGACGCCGAGACGCAGTCCCGTGTCAGCAATTGCCTGCATGTCGATCACGCTGCCCAGGTCGTCGACGTAGGGCGTGATATAGTCGTGGGTATGGGTTGTTGCCGCCTTGAGCGCCTTGGCCAATGGCATGCGCCTGACGCCCGCTAGCTCGGCCGCAAGCAACTCGTTTGCCCGATCCTGAATCAGACGGGTCATGTTGGTGTCAGCCGGGCCCCCATTGGGCGGATTGTACTTAAAGCCGCCATCCGTAGGCGGATTATGTGATGGCGTGATGACAACGCCATCGGCGCGCGGCCCGTCATGGTCGCGGTTGTAGGTCAGGATCGCATGGGAAATGACAGGCGTCGGCGTATATTCGTGATCGGCGGCGATGAAGAGCTCGACACCATTGGCAGCAAAGACCTCGATCGCTGTGGCCTGGGCAGGCTCGGAAAGCGCATGAGTGTCCATGCCCATGTAGAGCGGACCCGAAATGCCGTTGGCCTGACGATAATCGCAAATGGCCTGGGCAATGGCTGAAATATGCGCTTCGTTGAAACTCCCGGTTGCGGATGTACCCCGGTGACCCGATGTACCAAAAGCGACTCGCTGTCCTGGATCGGAGATGTCGGGGCTAATGGTGTAGTAGTCTGATACCAAACGCGGGATGTTGACGAGCATGGTGTAGGGTGCAGGCTTGCCGGCTAATTCATGCAGGGGCATCGATTTCCTCCACGGTTCGATGAATGATAGTCAATCGTTTGTGGATCATTGTCAATCGTCAATTAGCAATTGTCAATTGATCATTTCCGTCTTCCCGTCCCTTCTCGTCATCTTTTGTCCCGGCGCGCGCCTAGCGTTTATAATCTTTCAGGCAACGTGTTTCCGAAGATCACGAACTCCGAAGGAATTTTCTCATGCGATTGACCTATCCGTTTACCGCGCTTGTGGGCCAGGAGCGCATGACCCGTGCGCTGATTCTCAACGCCATTAACCCGCTCATCGGCGGCGTCTTAATCCGCGGTGAACGCGGCACCGCGAAGTCGACCGCGGCCCGCGCTTTGGCTGCGCTGCTGCCGAGCATTGAGACGGTTCAAGGCTGCCGCTTTGGCTGCAATCCGGACCGGCCCGATATGTACTGCGACGAGTGCCAAAGTCGCATTGATAGTGGTGAGGTGCTTCCCCGCGAGATCCGCTTTACCCCATTCGTCGATCTTCCGGTCAGCGCGACTGAAGACCGCGTCGTCGGCACGCTGGACATCGAAAAGGCGATCCAGCAAGGTGAACGCCACTTTGAACCGGGTATTCTGGCTGCAGCTAACCGGGGCGTGCTCTATGTCGATGAAGTGAATCTGCTCGATGATCATGTGGTCGACTTATTGCTGGACAGCGCCGCCATGGGCGTTAATGTAGTCGAGCGGGAGGGCATCAGTTTTCAACATCCTGCCCGCTTCGTCCTGGTCGGTTCGATGAACCCGGAGGAGGGCGATCTGCGCCCGCAACTCCTTGACCGCTTCGCCCACTCGGTCGATGTCGTCGGCTTAACTGATGCGCGTGACCGCGTCGAGATTCTGCGTCGCCGCGTATTCTTCGAACAGGATCCCGACTCGTTTGCCGCGGCCTATGAAGAGGCCGAGGAAGATCTCAGCAGCCGCATCATCGCAGCCCGCAAGCGCTACCCCCTGGTCACCTACACGGACCAGGATCTTTACACGATCGCATCGCTCACCGGTAGCTTCAACGTAGACGGGCATCGAGCTGATATCGTAATCCTCAAGACTGCTCGCGCGCATGCCGCCTACGAGGGGCGCCTTGCCATCAACGACCGGGACATCCTTCTGGCCGCAGAGTTGGCCCTGCCCCATCGCATGAAGAAGCAGCCCTTCCAGGACTCGGTGATGAGCCCCGAGCAGTTGGAGAACAATATGCGGCACGCGCGGGCCGAGGCGGAAGAGGCTTTGGGCGATGATGATGAATCGGACTCCGAAGCCGAGGGTAGCGCTTCATCCGATGAAAAAAAAGCATAGAGGGCGATGACTCAGATGTAAGTGATGCGCCCGAGGCGGGCGAGGGTGGTGTCTCTCAGCCCGATGCCTCGCCGCAGCAGAGCTCATCGCCCGGTGACAACAAAGGCGCGCGTAAGCCCGTTCAGATCGGCGACACCTTTGAGACAAAGCGTCTCGATGCACCATTGGACAAGATGACGCGCGAGCGTGCTGGCAAGCGTTCTTATACGCGCACGGACCGCAAACGGGGTCGCTACATCAAAGCGCGGCCGGCCCGAGAGAAGCGGGACGATATTGCTTTCGACGCCACGTTGCGCGCAGCCGCACCCTATCAGCGACAACGCAAGGAGACAGCCGAGAACGACCTGGCGCTCCAACTGCGCACGGGCGATCTCCAACGCAAGGTCCGCGTGCGACGGACCGGCAACCTCATTCTCTTTGCCGTGGATGCCAGTTGGTCCATGGCGGCCAGCGAGCGTATGGAAGCGACCAAAGGCGCAATCTTTAGCCTGCTAGTCGACGCTTATCAGCGCCGCGATCAGGTGGGGCTGATCGTCTTCCAGCGCGACAAGGCGCGCCTTGTCCTGCCGCCAACGAGTAGCGTCGACTTGGCCCAACGGGCGCTCACGGATCTGCCTGTTGGCGGCAAAACACCCCTGAGCAGCGGACTCTTTCTGTCTTGGCAAGTGATCGAAGGGGCCAAGCGGAAGGATCCCGAGATTCGGCCTTTGCTCATTCTGTTGACCGATGGCGCCGGCAACGTGAGCATGACCGGCATGCCGGCCCAGGAAGAAGCCAACCGCATCGCAGAACTCTATAGCCATGATGCCAATGTGCGATCCATCGTCATCAACATGGAGCATGCAGCTTTTGATCGCGGCCTGGCCCAGAAGCTGGCTGATGCGCTGGGCGGCGTCTGCTATAACTTACCCGAACTGCGTGCGGACACCTTGCTCTCGACGGTGCAACGCGAAATTAATACGTGATGCGGGCGGCGCCTACCGGCCAATCGACACATTCACTCTTCACGCCGACCGCGGCAAGGAGCATAGGCAAGGCAATGAGTACCTATCCAGATAATGAGGCCGCTGCAATCAAAGGTAGTTGGGAAAACCGGTTGGAGGAAGCGCAGCAGTTGGCAGCCAGCTTCAATGACAAGGCGCTGCCGCTTTACGAAAAGCTCTACACCCGCTTGAGCAAGATGCCAGCAGCCCAACGTAGGGCCGCGGGGGAGCGTCTGCAGAATATCTTTCTTCAGACTGCCGTGGACTACCAGGGCTATCTAACGTTGCGCGGTCATTACGACGAAGCGCTTACCGTGATCGACCGCCTGCGTGAGGAAACCCCTGCGGACGAGGATCTGATGTGGCAAAGCCATGCTGCCAATGTGCTGATCATGGCCGGTCGCAACGATGAGGCGATCGAACGAATCTGGCAGGCTGGGATCATGGCAGAGCTTGACGAGCTGGAGGCCATGGGCGACATTGCCATGATTCATTTGCGTTTGGGAAATACAGAGGCGTCTGCCGCAAAATTGGCCGAAATGGCGGCATGGATTGAGTCCGCAGACCTCAGCGATGACGCGTGGCGCGTGATCGAGCATTGGTTGCCAATCTGACGGGCATGCTCACACTCGAGCAGGGCAACTCTGAACAGGCGGCAGCCAGCTTTGAAGAAGCCATCATATTGGATCCCAACTACAAGCAGCAGCTCTATCGCATGTATACGCGCATGATCCGTCTGGGGGATCCTGCCCGGGCCATTGCCTTCATTAAGCGCGATCAACGCAACCCGATTCGCTCTGGCTTCTGGCACGGCGTTGCCCTCGATCGGTTGGGCGAGTCGGACGAAGCCATTCGGCATTGGCAGAAGGTATTGAATGTCGATCTCGCTGCGAACGAAGAACCGCATTTGCTTGAATACATCCTGAGCCACTACTACTTGGGTGATGCCGAGGGGACCGGTTTGGGCTTGGTGCTAAGTGCGCTACAAGAAGAAACGGGTGGCCAGTGGGCGCTCTTCCTGCTCGCGGGCATCGGCTGGGCCCAACGTGGCAATGTGGAGAACGCACGGACAAATTTCTTCACGGCAATGAACCAGCGTAGAGCCAACGGCAATGGACTGCTCTTGCCGTGGGAGTCCTGGAATTTTTTATTGGATCTCCTGCCAGAAGAGGATTTGGCCAACTACGCTGAATTTTTTGAAACAGAGCACCAACTCCAGCCCGCGCCCGCCGCAGAGGGCCCGACAAATCGATCACCCGTCACCGACGCTGCGAGCGCCTCGGCTGTGGAGCCGGCGAATGCGGCTGCGGAAATCGATGAAACTGAGGAGGGCGCAGCATGAACGCCCCGAACTTGCAAAAGATGCCGGTGCAGGACGAAATGGGTGAACTTATGGCTTTTGCCCGGCAGCTAGCCCAGGCTTCTGGCGAGATCATCCGGCGCTATTACCGTTCCGACTTCATCGTGGAGACCAAGTCGGATGATTCACCGGTCACGGCCGCTGACCGTGAGGCCGAAGAAGTCATGCGTGAACTAATTAGCCGCAAGTTCCCCGACCATGGCGTCTTTGGTGAGGAATATGGCAAGCACCTGCCTGACGCCGCCTATCAATGGGTGCTGGATCCGATTGACGGTACCAAGAATTTCGTGGCCGGCGGCTATCTCTTCGGCACGCTCATTGCCTTGCTTCGGGACGGTCAACCTATTCTGGGCGTGATCAATCAGCCGATTCTCGGTGATCTGCTGATTGGCAACCGGGCCGGCGCCTGGCTCAATGATCGCCCGGTACACGTCCGCGCGTGCGACCGCGTCGAGGATGCGATTCTGCTCAATACGCTGCATTGGAATGTGGAAAACTATCGGAATGGTGCAGCATTTGAAGCGCTCAGTCGTCGCGTAAGCCGCTACAACAATTGGGGCGATTGCCACGGCTACTATCTCGTCGCTACCGGCGGCGCCGATATCATGACCGATCCGATCATGAACGCATGGGACCTGATGGCGTTGATCCCGATCATCGAAGGCGCAGGCGGGCGCATTACAGACTGGTATGGCAATGATCCGCTCTCCGGCGATCCAATCGGTGATAACGGCATTATCGCCACTGGTGGTACGATTCACGACGCGGTCATCGCTGCGTTGAATCCGTAAGCATGACAGGACTGGAAACAAAAAAGGGGCCGTCGTACTTTGACGGCCCCTTTCTATTTATGGCGTGATTGTCGTGTAGTTCGGCCATAGATCACGACCCCTCGCCCGCATCACGTTCACCGTACTTTGCCTAGGGCAGGCGGTAAAGATACCAGTATGGATCAGCTGGGAACGCGTTTTGCAGGCTGGAATCCCAAACGAAGTCCCGTCCGGTTGTACCCTGCTCAAGGCGACGGTCGATGGTGCGCAACTGATCGCTTAGTGCTTCGGGTAGATCATCGCCAATGCGCCTGAGGATTTCCTCAATACGCTGACGGTTGCGGATCTCAAAGGGGTAATTGGTTTGGCAGCGGCGGCGATCTTCGGCGCATTCGTCGAGGAACCATTTCAGGCTGTCCAAGCGTGCCTTAAGTTCCCGTTCCAGACGCTGGTTGAATCGAGTGTTGAGGCTGTAGATGGTGGCATCAGCTTTGCTTTGCACCTCGTCAAGCGTCGCCTGTTGCTCCGGCGAGAGTAGATCACGTTCGCTCTGCAGGCGATGCAGGCGCGAGAGCAAGTCGCCGCCGGTCATCGTCAGCTTCTCGTCGCCCCGGGGCGTCCGTACGATTACAGTGCGATAAAGATCGTCGTTGACAATATATGTTTCTAGCTCTTCGACCATTTCTTGAGCAATTGCCAGATCGACAGCGGGATCTTCGGCCAACACATGACTGGATTGGGACATAGAGCGCTCCTTGCGAGAATGAAATGCGGGAACAGGGTAGGCGCTTGATATGCCAGGTACCCTACTCGCCTATTGCTGTTGTTTGAATCTACCAGCGCTGATGAACCTGCGCACGGATATAGCGGTCGTAGACCTTCTGCACCGCAGCCATCCCGCCCGTTGAAAGAGGCGGCAGGTCAGCCGCAGCAACGTTGTCCTCGACCTGTTGGATATTCTTCGCGCCGGGAATTGCGCAGGAAACTGCGTCAAACATGAGGATCCATCGCAGCGCCAATTGGGCCATGGTGGCATCCTCCGGCACAAGGGTTCGGATCTCTTCAACGGCTTGTAGGCCCGACGCGTAATCGACGCCCGAGAAGGTTTCACCCATGTCAAAGGCTTCGCCTTGACGATTGTAATTGCGATGATCGTTGGCTGCAAATGTTGTCTCCGCGCTCATCTTGCCCGTGAGCAGACCGCTGGCCAAGGGCACCCGCGCTAAAATGCCAACGCTACGAGCCTGTGCTTCGCGGAAGAAAAGATCGATCGGCCGCAGCCGGAACATGTTGAAGATGATTTGAACCGTCTTTACGTTGGGATACTCGATGGCTTTCAGCGCCTCTTCGACCTTCTCCACACTAACGCCATAGTGTCGAATCTTCCCCTCTGCCACCAGCTCGTCCAATGCGGCAAAGGTTTCTGGCTGATAGTAGACCTCAGTCGGCGGACAATGTAGTTGCACAAGATCGAGACAATCTGTTTCCAAATTGCGCAGACTGCGCTCCACAAACGCTGTCAAGTTCTTCTTGTTATACCCTGCGGCCGCGTGGGGACTTAGGCGTCGTCCGGCTTTGGTGGCAACGATGATTTCTTCCGACCGGCTTTTCCGCAGCTCTGCAATCAGCCGTTCGCTGCGACCGTCGCCGTATACGTCAGCCGTGTCAATGAAGTTAATGCCCAGGTCAATAGCCCGATTGAGGGCCGCCATGGATTGATCATCGTCAACTTTGCCCCAGTCCGCACCAATCGCCCACGCGCCAAAACTGATCTCTGATACCTGATAACCGGTCTGGCCCAACTTACGATATTGCATGGTCTTCCCTCAGATTATGTAGTGGATCGTGCGCACATGGGCACACAAGTCTGTTTTGATCCATCCACCCGTCCATATTCCCTCAACTACTCGGTCACCGAGACGTCATGACGGCCTAAGCAGGGTCCTGATTCGGTACAGCCCCCTCTATGAAACATCGACCTGAACTGCCTCGGCCCCTCTACCCAGTCTGCAGCCACAATCTACAATCCGCAAGCGTCAATCCCCAATCAGTGACGCCGTATCCAACCAGAGCGTCACGGGCCCGTCATTGACCAGCGTCACCTGCATGTCCGCCTGGAAGACGCCCTCTTCGACCCGGATTCCCTCGGCGCGCAGAAGAGCGCAGAAGCGCTGATAGAGGGGATCGGCATGCTCGGGTCGGGCGGCGTCGACAAAGCTTGGGCGGCGTCCCTTGCGTACATTGCCGTAGAGCGTAAACTGGCTCACTGCTAATACAGCTCCCGCCACGTCTGCCAGACAGAGGTTCATCTTACCGGCTTCATCTTCGAAGATGCGCAGGCCGGCGATCTTGCGCGCCAGATAGGCCGCTTCCGCTTCACCATCCGTATGAGTGATGCCAAGGAGCACCAAGAATCCCGTTTCAATTGCGCCAACCGTTTGGCTGTTGACCGTAACGCTGGCTTGGCTGACGCGCTGAATCAGTGCACGCATGGGATCACTTCCTTGACAAAAAGAACATTTGTTCGTATACTTTAGGTACTATGGCAAGCTTCCGTGTTGCGCCCGATGCCAGTCAAAAACTAAGCCTTTTGGGCGACGAAATGCGCTTTGAGCCGGCCGGCAATCGGCCTATGGATGAAGGCGACAACGTCGCGTCGGCGAGGGCCGCCAGGAATAAGCCTAAGCCATTACCCTGCATTTCCGACGTAAGTACGCCCTACGGCAAGAAGCCGTTGCTGAAGGCCATGGTGACGACTGCCTGCGAGCGCAATTGCTTCTACTGCCCCTTTCGAGCAGGGCGCTCCAAGACTCGGCGAATCACCTTTGCGCCGGATGAAATGGCCGCTACCTTTGACGAGATGCAGCGCGTCCGTCTGGTCGACGGCCTGTTCCTCTCATCCGGCATCATTCAGGGCAGCGTTACAACGCAAGACAAGCTCATCGACACGGTTGAAATCTTGCGGCGTACGTATGGCTATCGAGGCTACGTCCACCTCAAAATCATGCCGGGCGCCGAACGCGAACAGGTGCGTCGCGCCATGCAAATCGCTGATCGCGTCTCCGTCAACCTCGAGGGGCCAACCGAGCAGCGGCTGGCCGCGCTTGCGCCAAAAAAGGACTATTGGCACGAGCTGATTCAGCGCCTGCAGTGGATTGCGCAAATCAAGTCCAGCGAAGCAGTCCGGGCCAGCGTTGTGACCCAATTCGTCGTCGGTGCAGTCGGCGATACGGACCTCGAGTTGCTGCAAATTTCGGACCACCTCTACAACCAGCTTGGTTTGAAGCGGACCTACTTCTCATCATTTAGCCCGGTTAGCCAGACGCCTTTTGCAGACCGGCTGCCGGCATCTCGGTGGCGCGAGTACCGTCTTTATCAAGCCAGTTTCCTGCTGCGTGACTACGGCTGGAATGTGGAAGACATGCCCTTCCAGCAGGATGAAAACCTGCGTACAGACGTTGATCCCAAGCTGGCGTGGGCGCAAGAGAATCTCCGTGAAACGCCCGTGGAACTGAATCGGGCCCCGCGCCATGAATTGCTGCGCGTGCCCGGCATTGGTCCCAAATTCGCCGATGCGATCCTGCGTGCTCGCACCAGCGCCAACTTACGCGAGCTCAGTCATCTGCGCGCTTTGGGCCTGCGCGACCTGGACAAGATCAGCCCTTTTATTCTCCTGGACGGTCATCGCCCCGTGCTACAACTTGCACTCTTCTGAGTTGGAAGAGGACCAAGATCAGCGGCCTCGCCCCGACCAAATGTTAGCCATCTACTGCGAACATTTGGTCGCGCTCAGGACCCACCGAAACGTACTCGACCGGTACGTTCGCCAGTTCGCTTAGTCGCTGAATATAGGCACGTGCCGCCGTAGGGAGGTCTTCCCAATGGCGGCAGTCGGCAGTGGACACGTTCCAGCCTTCCCACGCTTCATAGACCGGAGTGACCCGGCTAAGCAGAGGCGTATCAGGCATCGAGTCTGTGATGATTGTGCCGTCAGGCAGACGATAGCCGATGCAGATTTTGAGCGTCTCAAAATTGTCCAACACATCCAGTTTGGTGATGGCTAAGCCCGTCATGCCATTTAGCCAGGCCGCGTACCCAATTGCAACACCGTCAAACCAGCCACAGCGTCGGGGTCGACCCGTGGTGGCGCCATATTCACCACCAATATCGCGCAGCTTCTGTCCATGTGCATCGTGCAACTCAACGGGAAAAGGGCCATCCCCTACTGCAGTACTATAGGCCTTGACCACCCCCACAACGCGGTCGATTGCACCAGCGGGTAGCCCTGCCCCAGAGGGCGCAAAGGCCGCAGTCGGATTGCTACTGGTCACGTAGGGATAGATGCCCCAGTCGAGGTCGCGCATGACGCCCAATTGTCCTTCAAGCAGAATTGCCTTTTTTTCCTCGAAGGCCGTGCGCGTCATGGGCACTGTATCGATGATTCGATGGCTCAGCTGCTGCCGATAGTCATCAAGCAGCGCTACCAACTCCGCCGCATCCACGGGCTCACCACCTAGCACCTCGATTTTGCGATTGACTGTACGTAGCGCATTATCAAGCCGGGCTTCTAGCCATTCGGGCTGGAGCAGATCACCCAGACGCAGGCCAGAGCGGGCCGCCTTATCGGCATAGGCCGGGCCGATGCCGCGTTTGGTTGTGCCAATCGTGTCATCCCCGCGTGCTTTTTCTTCGAGCTCGTCCAGCGTTCGATGATAGGGCATCACCATTTGTGCACGCGTGCTTAGCCAGAGGTTGTCCAAGTCGACGCCGGCAGCTTCGAGTTCAGCCATCTCAGCTAGCAGTGCCTGGGGATTGACCACGCAGCCGGAGCCGATTATGTTCTGGGTCCTGGGGTTGAAGATGCCGCTGGGGATCAAGTGTAAGGCGTGCTTGCCATACTCGTTGATGACGGTGTGGCCGGCGTTGTCTCCGCCCTGAAATCGAATGACGACGTCAGCGTTCTGAGCAAGGTAGTCGATGATTCGTCCCTTGCCTTCATCGCCCCACTGGGCTCCAACCACAGCCGTTACAGTCATAGTATGCTCCAACCCGATTGAAAATGCTGGTTTGATAGAAGATGGCGCTTAACGATTTGGCTGAATTTGATAGTTAGGCGCTTCCTTGGTAATGGTTACGCTGTGCGGATGGCTCTCCTGATAGGACGCTGCACTAATGCGCACAAATTGGGCCTTTTCCCACAGATCAGGAATGGCGCTGGCCCCCACATAGCCCATCCCGCTGCGCAGGCCACCCATCAGTTGAAAAATGAAATCCTTGAGGAAGCCCTTGTACGGCACTTGCCCCTCGATTCCTTCAGGCACCAACTTGCCGCCAACGTCGGGCGAAGCATTGCCGTTACGGGCCTGGGCCGTCTGGTAGCGGTCGGCTCCACGCCCCTTCATTGCACCCATGCTGCCCATGCCGCGATATTCCTTGAAAGAACGCCCTTCGCGGATGACGATATCGCCCGGTGACTCATGCAGGCCGGCCAACAGGCTGCCCAACATTACGGCCGATGCGCCGGCAGCTAGGGCCTTGGTGATGTCGCCACTGTAGCGGATGCCGCCGTCGGCGACAATGGGCACGCCGAACTCGCGTCCGGCCATCGCGCACTCGGCGATGGCCGTGAGTTGGGGCATCCCCGCACCGCTGACAATACGCGTGGTGCAGATGGAGCCTGCACCTACCCCGACCTTGATCACGCTCGCACCGGCCGCCGCCAGGTCGCGCACGCCTGCCGGTGTAACGACGTTGCCGGCCAAAATTGGTATATCGGGATAGCGGCTGCGAATCGAATGCAGCGTGTCCAGGACACCGCGGCTGTGTCCATGAGCCGTATCGATGGCCACAGCGTCGACACCGGCTTCTATGAGCGCTTGGGCTCGCTGCAGACCTGCTTCGCCAACACCAATTGCACCGGCGACCAACAGACGACCCCGTTCATCCTTGGCCGCAGCAGGAAAATCCTGGCGCTTCAGAATATCCTTGTACGTAATCAATCCTTTGAGGTTGCCTTCGTCGTCAATCAGAGGGAGTTTTTCAATGCGATAGCGATGGAGAATCGCCTGAGCCTCTTCCAGTGTTGTTCCAATTTTGGCCGTGATTAACTTTTCGTCGGTCATGAAGTCGGAAATTGGCCGTTCGTAGTCGGTTGCGAAGCGCACGTCCCGATTCGTGAGGATGCCCAGCAGCTTTCCTTCATCATCGGTGATTGGCACGCCGCTGATGCGATAGCGACTCATGACAGCTTCGGCGTCGGCCAAGGTGGCGCTCGGCAAGAGCGTAACGGGGTCGACGATCATGCCGCTCTCGCTGCGCTTGACCTTGTCGACCTCTTCGGCCTGATCTTCAATGGTGAGGTTCCGATGCAACACCCCCAGGCCGCCCTGACGCGCGAGCGCAATGGCCAGATCCGCCTCGCTGACCGTATCCATGGCGGCACTCATCACAGGGATATTTAGAGGTAGTCTAGGATGAAGGGGGAATGCGATATCGACATCTGCGGGTAGTATTTCTGCATAGCCCGGCGTCAACAGCACGTCGTCGAAGGTCAGCGCTTCCTTGGAAAAACGATTTGCTACTTGTTCAACCAGCTTGTCATTCGTCGCTTCTGGACTGTAAGCGGATTCCTGAGTGGAAACCATCGACATAGATTCTTCCTCCATAAAATGGATAGCATTTCCGATAGATTATTCTACCATCCCTCATGGTGACGACCAACACATTGGGGGTGGAAAGTGCATACCACACTGGAAGAATTGCTCCAGCGAAAACGACCAAGCCGTTCGTGCACTGCCCCCGAAAAGGGATGAAGCCGGGGCTCAAAACGCGGCTGTTTGGCAGACTTTCATTCTAGACTTACCGGTCAGTTAGGAGGATGTAAGCTGTTGCCGGAAAGCTGACAACATGCGACAATGAGGCCAATGAGCGACTTGAATGATGACCACATGATTCGGCGCATGAAAGACGCATTGCTTCGTCTGCGCTTAGTTCCAGACGCGCGCGTCACCGTCGTAGAGGAAGATGAATCGATCGACGCGCGTGAGTCTGTACGCCAACTGGCGCGGAGCCGCGTCGCCTCCAGTCTGCGCCAACTCCGAGCAGTTCATGGCTATAGCTATGAACAAGTTGCTGAACAATCCGGGCTTTCGCAACAGCTACTCTTCGACGTTGAATACAAAGATCGCCGTCTGACCATGGCGGAGTTGCAGGCACTGGCGCTTTGCTATCAAGTCAGCCCGAGCGACATTTTGGGCATTGATCTCGAGTGAGGGATCGAATACGGAACGGGTTGAAATGACCCAATAGATGACATGCATGACTTTCTCGAGCGTAGCGGTATTTTACCAACTATTCGCCTATTTCGGCGCGCCATGGGGGACTTCGGCAGCGACGGCGCCGGATCTATGGCCGCCGCGTTGGCCTTCCACACGACGATCTCATTGGTGCCGCTACTGCTCATTTTTATTAACCTGGCAGGCCTCTTTTACCCAGATGAGATCGTTGACGGACAGATCGTCGAACAGGCGGAGACCTATATCGGCGTCGGCGCGGCCCAACTCGCCGAAGATGTGCTCAAGCACAACCAGCGCTTGCTACGCTCAGATAACCTGAGTGGGACCGTGATCGTTACCGCCGTCATTACTGGCTTTACGCTTTTCTATTTTGCATCAGGCATGTTTCACCAGCTCAAAGTTTCGCTGAATTCTATTTGGGGCATTCGTTCCGAATATGTCCCCACATTTCGTAGTGGCATCATCTACTTTGCTATTGACCGACTCATATCTGGTCTGCTGATGTTGGGCGTCAACCTATTTCTAGTTTTTCTTGTCCTGGTGTCGGCCATCTTGGCTACGTCGGAGATTATTCTCATTGCGTTTTGGCCGGGACTACAACCCTACCTGCCCTATCTGCATATCGCCGTCTCACCCTTTTTTGTGGTGGTGCCCTTTGCGCTCATCTATAAATACCTGCCCGACGCCACGGTATCCTGGCGTGATGTATGGATCGGCGCAGCTGTGACATCGATCCTTTTTGCTTTGGGCACGCGTCTGATTGGCATTTACCTCAACAACGCCCGTCTCGTAAGCCTATACGGTGCAGTAGGTGCCTTTATTATGATCCTTCTCTGGATTTACTACACTGCGATGGTTGTACTCTATGGCGCAGAGTTCACGAAGGGATACGCCAACACCCATGGTGCCAGTATCGTTTCCTCTATTCCTTTGGAGCGCTATGTCTTTGGCAAACAGGTGGTGCTAATACGTCCAAGCGCTGCCGAACTAGAAGAGGATCTTGAATGACACAGCTCCAAGGATTAACGTACAATCGTACGCAGTGGAGAGGAGCGCGAGGTAGATCCCAGCGCTGCATCCCATCATTGTCCAAAGCCACCATCAGTTGGCTCGACCAATATCAGAAGGGCCGCTTCGAGATAACCGTCAACACCGATCAACGCTCACGCGAGTTTTGTGACTTCAACCGACGAGTTAGCACCCTAACTGTTGCCTGGGTGTTTGCTGGATTGCTGATCGTCACGTGCATCATCACCTTTATTGAAGCAGTTTTTGGTGTCCAATTGAATCAAGTCGCATTCGCTGTCTTTATGCTCGCCGTCGTCATTAGCCTGATCTGGATCTGGCGCTTCAGTCACGCACTCTGCGAGTGAGTTCAGATTCATACAAAGCATCAAAGAAACTGTTTGAAAGATCAACAACGCGCCGGCAAGTCGCTTGCTTGGACACACGTCCGGTCGCCGCCAAGAGAGTGACTTTGACTCGATGAACACTCAGCTTGAGTTCCAAACCGCTGTCGAAAAGATCAACAAATATGCCAGTAGTGAGAGCGGCGATACTGTTGAAGTTATCGAACGACCCCATGGTGGCCTGAGCATTGTTGTTGCCGATGGGCAACGGAGCGGTCGTAGCGCCAAGATCATTAGCAACATTGTGGTGCGCAAGGCCATTAGTCTCTTGGCCGAAGGTGTACGCGATGGCGCAGCTGCCAGGGCGACACATGACTATCTCTTTCTTCAGCGCGGTGGTAAGGTCAGCGCAGAATTTTTCATTGTCAGCGCTGACCTTGTCTCTCAGACTTTGGTCGTAAGTCGCAACGCGCGTTGCCCGATACTGTTACGTAAAGATGATGAGATGCAATGGTTAGACGAGGATTCAGAAGCAATCGGGATTTATCGCTACACCAAGCCTTCGATCGAAGAACTACCACTGTGTGCCAACATGACACTGCTTGTTTTTACTGACGGCGTATGGAGTGCAGGCGGCCAAAGCGGCAATCGCATTGATCTGCCTGCACTGCTCCGGCAGGTCGACCCAGTCGGTGACTGCACCGCTGACGTGATCGCTGATGCCGTGCTCCAAGAAGCCATGCGCTTGGATAAAGGGCGTCCCCGTGACGATGCAACGGTGCTTGTGATTAAGGTCGTGGCCAACCCCCAACGCGATGCAGTGCGTCGGTTGAAAATGCGCATTCCGATCTAGCCTTGCCAGTTGGCGGCGTCCAGCTGCCCATGGAGACAATATGACGACGGAGTTATCGCTTCCTGTGATCAAAGTAGTAGGTATGAGCGCCAGCGGTAAGTCCACCCTGGTTGAGGAGTTACGCAGACGTGGTTATGATGTCCGCCCGGTTAGCCAGGAACATAGCAATGTTCCCAGTTTATGGCGCCACTTTGAAAAACCACAGTGGCTCATCTTCCTAAACGTCTCATTGGAGGCACAGCGGGCGCGACGCCCAGATGTTTCGTGGAGTGGCCAGTGGCACCGGACTGAACAGCTACGCCTTCAGCAAGCGCGTGATCACGCGGACATTGTTATCGACACCTCGCAAATGACACCGGTCAGCGTGGCTGAGTTGACCGTCCTCTTTTTGGAGCGCAATCGAGTCCGGCATGCGTTGGAACCGCTGCTGTCCCTCGCTGCAACCGGCAGCGCTAGAAAGAGCTAGGCACGATTTGATTGTCTTGGCGACAATCAACGTGAGCGCTACTTGAAGCAAAAAACAGGAGAAGGGCTGATCGGGGGACAGCCCTTCTCCTAAATAAAAACCGGGTTCGATTGGTCACACGGTGCAATGTGTCCATCCCGCAATGGTGACGAATGTCCATTGGGGATAGTGCCATCGGGGGATTGGCACTAATCGGACCCGGGTACTACACCTGTTGAGTGGAGAGCGTCAAGTGGCCTACATCCACGGCATTCGACAGCTCCTCGGGTTGACCTAGCCTGGCCATGAGCTCGCTTGCGAAGCCTTTGAGTGTCTTCTCCTTAATTCTGGAAATTGCATCGAACTCAGAATCAGTTAAGCAGAAATGGTATCCCTTATGACCGTCCATGACCGCTGCAGTTGGCGCCATCAACAGCTTTCGACGGAATTGTTGATTGACGACAGCAGTGCAAAGTAGCCTGTTTAGGTCATCACTCTGATTGATTGAGTCCGAGTGGATAACCGGCCGTCGACTGATTGCCGGCGACCCCACCACGCCCTGATTGTTCATAAATCGCCCTTGTCTATCTGACCTCGAACGGCGAGGCAGATCTCCAACTTGCTTGCTTCAACCTCTTGGGAGTGCGCCTGGAGAAGGTTTGCCACCCGCTTCCCAGAAGAATAAGAATAAACCCCCGGCTATGAATAGGTCTCCCAAGCTAAACGCTGCACGGAGAGGAACCCAACTTGGAGGCACGATGCGATCGGCCAAGAATGCCAGCCTCGTCTCTGTTTCCGGCAACAGCTGATCTTTTGAACCGCCGAGCCGCTCGCCGTATTCCCATTGGCTAAGATCGAGCGTTGGCTCCAATTTAGATATGGTGGCTGGGCTTATTGGCATAAGTCCGCCATTGATCAAGATGACCAACAGATTCAGTGCGAGACCAAGCCCGATCAAACAGAGCGCTCGATTCCTTCGGTTGAGCCAAATAAATAGCAGTAAGAGACCTTGCGATGTCACCAGCACGACTGCGGATAACCCATACCCCGCTAATCGCTCTGTGCTTGGCAAGAAAAAGACCAGCACTTGCGGCAAGACGGAAACCGGCACAAGCCAGACGGCTACGAGGTCAGGGATGACCAGCTTACGTTGGGACCTGGCCGCTCGAGCATGACCAGCCGACACGCCAGCCAGGAGTGCGATAGCAAGAAGTCCCAATGGGTCAGCCGTTCTCTGTCCAAAACACCGTCAAATACGTCGCATGATTCTAAACCAGGTTGATAACCAGTATTTCTCTCTAGAAATCGCTGTCAGACACCCGGCGCGGCAGCGCCGATCGCCATAAGAAAGAGGGTGCCAATTGCAAGGGCAAGCCGCACATGGTTGCGATCGATGCGGGTTGTGCGTAGTCCCGCCAGGTAGAGTTGCGCTTTCATGATTTCCTCCATTTGAGTGGTCTGCCCACTCCTTCGAACTGCTCTGGATGCGTTGGTGCGGTGTCAATCTCGTTCCAATGATTTGATCATCGCACGGGGCAGGCATCAGAGGAGGCATCAAATGAGGCTCAAACTCAAAATCTGGGAAAAAGTCTGGCTGCAGGATCAGAGAAGAAGGCCATGGCAAAGAGAACCATGGCCTGTCTGTGTGTCAGTATTGCTTAGTTTGGACTTTGCCGGCTGAGAGAGTGGGGAACAAATTCTTGGATTTCATCAAGACGTGCCGAATCGCGCTGGGGTTATCGCAGCTACGGCCTTCTGTTTTCGTGAGACGGAAGCGTGAGCTGGTGAAATAGATCGACCGTCTGTTCCGAAGGAGAGAGGTTTAATTCTTCATCGAGTGCTTGGCGGCATTGCTCAAATTGACGCACGATTTCGGCACGGTTGCCAGTGGCGCCGTAGAGAGACATCGCCAGTCGATG
Source organism: uncultured Chloroflexia bacterium (assembly GCA_963749845.1). Taxonomy (GTDB): domain Bacteria; phylum Chloroflexota; class Anaerolineae; order Caldilineales; family Caldilineaceae; genus JAGRCP01. The sequence goes on from CAVVOJ010000002.1 coordinate 202,049, forward strand.
CGCTTCTTCCCAACAGCTATCCAGACGCGTCATTTGTTCGCAGGTAGTCAGCGCGCTGGCATAGTCGCTCATCTCGTATTCTTGTGTCGCGAGCTGTAAGAGTGCATGACGATAGAGGCGTTCCAGACGCGCACGTTCGACGGATGCCCATTCGTCTTCAATTTCCGGGCAGTATTCACCGCCGTATATTTCAACCGCACGTCGGAGTGCTGCCGCACGCTCAACCGGATTGGCAACGCGCTCTGCTCGCGCAATCTGATCTTGAAAGGCATCGACGTCATATTCATAGTCGGCAAACTGGTTGACGCGATAGAGATCGTCTTCATAGATGATGATCTCGCCGCCAACTGCAGCGCGCAGGCGGTATATACTGTTTTTGAAACGCGTTTTTAGTTGACCGGGGGTAGCGTCAGGCCAGAAGATCGCCCCAATCTCATCGCGAGTCAGGCCGTTTGGGTGAGCGATTAGGCAATAGAGCAGGTCACGTGAAACCAATGTTTTCCAATCTGTATTGCTGAGATACTTACCATCCAAAAATACCTCCGTACGTCCGAGGGCACGAATTTGAAGGGCTGCATATGACGTCAGTCGTTCCGCAATTCGTTCGGGAGGATTCTGTCGGATTGCCCGCCGTGCTGAACTGATTTGCAGCTGTACTGCTAGCAACTCACGGAATATGGCATCGCGCTGCACGGCAATCGACGCCGGGGTCGCGATCAACCGTAAGATGTCGGCAATCGGCTGCATTGCCGACAGGATCATAAATTGATGTTGGAACGCCGCCATTTGTGTCAGGGTCGTTGTGAGTAGATCAGCGGCCTCTGAGTCCTCTCCCGATTTCTGAAGTGCGGCTGCCATATAGAGATGGGCGATCAGGATCTCAATGATGTAAACATCATCGCCCAACAAAGAAACAGCTTTCTTCAAAAGCGGGATCGCTGCTTCAGGTTGGCCATGGAGTAAATGAATGCGACCAGCAGTCAATTCATAGATGCCACGCTCATAGGTCGAACGATCGGCAACTGCTTGATTATTCGTCTTCTCGAGCAATGCAAAGGCCTGTTGCGTATCGTCGGTAAGGGCTGTTAACCAGGCTCGTTGTAGATTGCCATAAAGTATCAAGAACCGATAGCCAATTTCGGAAGCAATGTCAATGCTATCGATGAAGAAATGATTGGCGACCTCACTTAACCCCAAGTCAACAAACAAATCACCAAGTCCTGCAAATGTAGCTGTTTCGATACGTGGGTACGCACTTCTTTCTGCACAAATCAATGCTTCTTCGAAGACTTCTAAAGCTTCTATCAATTGCCCAGATTTATGATGTAAGACCCCTAGGTTACTTAGCACCAGACTAAGGCGCTGAACTTGACCGTGGCGTCGCCATGTTGCAGCAGAAAATTCCATGTTTTCTAGTGCCGCCTCGAGATCTCCTATCCCCATCTCAATTACAGCTATGTCCATACGCAAAGTCGCTACATCTTGCTCAATGCCAAGTTTTTCATAAAGTTCTAACGCCACCCACAAGTCATCCAAGGCCGGAAGCGGGCTTCCTTTCGCCAAAAGACACAAGCCAATATTCTTCTGAATCAGGGCGCGCATTTCCAGGAGGCTACGGTCCTCGTCCGGAAGCGCATCTATGAGCGCCAGCGCGGCGCGACTCTCCTGTGCTGCTGGTTCATAATCACCTAGCAGACGGAGCGTGACTGCACGCCATGCCGAAAGCCGCACCATTGCCGAGCAGCGCACATCTGGTCCATGAAGCGTGATCAAGCCTTGCTCCGCACGATCAAAGAGCGCCAGCCCTTCCTTCATATTCCCGAGTAGTACGAGCGCTACGCCGCGTACAGCATGAAGCTCCGGCCAGCGATCACGCATGAAATGGGGGATTGCGTTGGTCCATTTGTCAACGAGTTGGATTCGCCCGGCGCGAACTAGATGGGGACCGGCTTCGATTATCAAATCGGCGAGCGCGGGCGCCTCGTCCAGACGCTGCAATATATGAAACGCACGTTCCCATTCTTGATTCTTTCGCAACCAGCGGACCAAGTGCTCCAAGATCGCCGTTTCATCATCTGGTAGTTCTTCACGTAGTCGGTGCAGCAAGAAACTCTGGAAGAGACGGTGGAAGCGCAGCCAGAGGCCATCTTCGCCAACAGGTTGAACAAAGAGCCCATCAGCGACGATTTCGTCTAGGAGCGGCTGCCACTCTGTTCCTACCGGATACCAATCTGGCTCGAACACTTCACGGCAGAGCCCCGCGTCAAATTCCTCCAGTACGGCAGCGCGCATCAAAAATATTTGCCGTGCCTGATCTTGCTGTTCAAGTACTTGCTGCGCTAGATAATCGTAGACATCAATCCCCGCAGCACGCGCTTGGCGAATCCGAGCGTCTTGGAATGGAAATGCTGTATGAGCTGACAGCATGAGGCCCGTAATCCAGCCTTCGGTGGAATCAGCAAGCTTCGATGCCGCATCTAATGATATCTCGCGCTGAAAACGGTGTTGAATCAGCGCCTGGATCTCTTCCGTGGTAAACGCTAGCATGGCGTCATCAATGCCGGCCGCCTGCCCACGCGCGACCAATAGCGCCATGTTCGGTAGTGCCAACGACTTGCGTGACGATAGCACCACATGACAGTTTGGTACGCTGTTTTGAATAAAGCGGCTAACAAACTGGTCGATCTCTGGCTGGCCGTCTACAAAATGATAGTCATCGACGACGAGGACAAAGTCCTCTGTGACGGTGTCGTATAGTTCATTGACTGTATTGACGACGACCTGATCGAGGGTAGCTTTGCTTTCGGCGTAGCTACGCAAAATCGCGTTCGATTGAAGTCCAAATTGAGGGAACCGGTGCGTAATCGCAGCAAACCAGTGCGCGATAAAACGATGGGGATCAACGTCTAGATCGTCGACAGTGTACCAGCAGACGGGTCTATCACCTGCAGCGGCCCACTGCGTCAACAGACAGGTCTTCCCATAGCCAGCGGGAGCGGTTACGAGAATCAGAGCCGCCATACTCATAACGTCAAACTCGTCGAGCAACTGCTGACGAGGCAGGAGATTCCCCTGATATCGTGGCGGCAGGACTTTGGTCTTGGTAATCAATTGTGACATGTGCAGTTTAAATACGAGGTGACGAATGAAGCATGTATGGGCATTCACACACGCTTTAGTATAGCGCAGAACTTCACCTACTGCGAATCTATTTTAGGCACCGGTTGCCTGCTATATTCACTGGCTTCTCTGGCGAAAATGACCAGTCTGTTCGTGCACCGCCCTGAAAATGGAATGCACCCTCAGGCCCTGCTCCCTATGTGCTGGACAAATCTAGGGTCAGGCTGGCCCCCCAATCATACGGCTGTGTCGGCGCGATCACCGAATGATGACTTCAATGATGGGCAGATGTCGGATTGACGGGGAACGGAGGCGCGATCTGTGTAGTCAATCCAAGTCGAGTTTGTAGCCGTAACCGCGAATAGTCGAAATGAAGCGCGGATCCTCGCTATCGTCGACCTCAATGCGGCTGCGCACGCGGCTAACCATGCGATCAATATTGGCATCGTAGACGTCACCTTGGGCTTCGGGCCAGACCACCTGTGCGATCTCATCCTTGCTTACGACGCGTCCGCGATTCTGAAAGAGGTACCAGAGCAGGTCAAATTGCTTGACGCTCAGCGGCGGATCCAACGGAAGGCCATCTACATAGACCTGACGTGTGGAGTGATCAACGCGCAACGCCGGCTCCTGCACAGCGATGAGAGCAGGGGCCGTTAGCGTAGCGGCAGGATCCTGGAAACGGAAGAGCGTGGAAGCGAACTGTACCTCCGTGCCATCCTGCAGCCACGAAGTGGAGCCAGAGGACAGACGATTTCCATTGACATAAACTCCGTTTTTGCTGCCGAGATCAGCGACCTGATAGACTGTCTCAATCCTGCGAATTTCGGCGTGATGACGGGACGCAAACTGGTCTTCAAGCATTATCTGGCATTCAGTTGAGCGCCCGATCTTGACGACCTCGTCGCTTAATTCGTACTCTTTCCCGGCTCGTGGTCCGCTCAGGCAAATGAGTTTTCCAACTCTGCTCACATTTTAATCCTTTGATTTTGCGCACGCGCCTGTGCTAGAATACGCTCAGAATAAGGAAATCTGAATAGTGCGTTGTGAACCGCTTTTGTTTTGTAATTCAAAGCCAAACTATACCAGCAACCCCACCGTGTGGCAAGACTTGCGGCGAGACGCTTGTCTTGGCCCCGTTGGGCGTCTTGGCGCCCATGGTTTTGTGTTTCCCGCGAGAGTAAGATCGAAGGTATGACATCATCGTCGCAGGAAATCTCTCCACAGGACGAACAAGAGCCCAAGGCTGTTCCCACCGAGCCTGAAACAAGCGAGTCGGCCACAAGCATACAGGATGATGGAGCGTCTGACGTGGCCGCCGTTGACCAAGATCTGTTGGATCGTGAGCCGCCTTCCCTATTGGGGCAGAAGGTGGGTGCGTTTCGGATCGGCGAACGGTTAGGTGGTGGCACGCATTCATCGGTGTATCGTGCGATCAACGAGGAAACGGGTGAAACTGTTGCCCTTAAGGTGCTTTCGCCCGGCGCTGATCGCATCGCTCGCCAGCGCTTTCGCCATGAGGCCCGAACGGCACTCACCCTTGATCATCCGCATGTTGTCCGCACGCTCTCCGTCGAACGCGTCGCCGATGATGGTCTGGCGTACATTGCGCTAGAATTGATCGAAGGCTTTAGTTTAGCCGATCTGCTGGATCGCTATCGTCAGCTGAGCGTCCTTGATGCCTGTACTGTCCTGGGCCCGATTGCTGCCGCGCTCGATTATGCGCATCGGCAGGGCATCATTCACCGTGACGTGAAGCCCAGCAACATTCTGCTCCAGCGCGTACCAGCGGACACACATGGCGCAGTGCGTCTCTCCATGCTCGACGATCCGGTCGTGCCGCTGTTGACTGATTTCGGCATCGCACGTGCGCTTGACGCCCCTGAGTTAACCAATGCTGGCCGTACGATCGGGACGCCGGCCTACATGGCTCCTGAACAGTGCGAAGGTGACCGTGAGATCGACGGCCGCGCCGACATCTACGCTTTGGGTGCAGTTCTCTATCGCTGCCTCGTCGGTCATCCGCCATACACCGGTAGCACAACGCAGATTCTTCATGCCCATGTCTATAGCCCATTGACGATTCCTGATGAGGTTCTCGTCGAACTGCCCGTCAACGTCGTTGGTATTCTCAAGCGCTCTTTGGCGAAACGCCCCCAGGATCGCTATGCGACTGCCAGCGAAATGGCCGCCGATCTGGGCCAGATTACAGGACGATATGCGGCTGTCAGCCGTGCGACCGGTGTGAGTGCCGAAGAGGCCACTCGCACGATGACCTCGCTGCCGGCCACGCGGCCCAACACCGACGCGTATAGCGTACTCGTGCCCGGCATTGGGCACAAGCAGAGCGAATCGAATGAACAGGTGCGCACGTCACGTACCTTGCAAGCCGTCCGGCCCGCAACGTCAGACGAGCGTAGCATATCAATCCCTTGGCTAGCGATGGGAATCGTCGCTGCCGCAACGGTGGTGGTGATCGCATTCGGTTTTCTCCTACGCATTGAGCCAGCGAGGCCTGATCCGGCTCTTCCGATCGGCAATGCAACCGTTGATAGGCCGGATGACGTTGTTGGCTCACCGCCGGAAATCGATGATGGGGGCTTGGAAGCAAACGCCGACGAGGGCGATGCCAATGGTACACTCGCTCCCGTGCAACCGCCTTCGATTGATGTTCCTTCCTGGTGGAACGAGGCTCTCTCTTTCAGCGCAGAACGTGACTGGTTGGGTGCGCTTGATGCATTGACGTTGGTGCTGCGTACAGACCCAGATTTCAACCGGCTTCAGCCCGAAGGCGTCGAGGACGAAGCTGAATTGATTCGAAACTTGCTACTGGCCGATCCAACACGCCCCTTTTGGTCCAACGTGGGTGACTTCATTGACCCAACGCTCTTGGCAGCCGTACTCTTTGATGTCTATGAGGGGTTGGGCACGAATGCCAACCGTGAAAATCGCCAAGCCTTGGCCGCTCAGTATTTTCGGGCTGCGCTAGTCATAAATCCTGAAGCGGTCGAAGTGGCCGATTTGCTTCAGGCGACCACCGGCTTCAACAACGCCTCAATTCAGAATCGCTTGGCCATGCGAGAAACGCTGCAAGCGGCCCACATTGCTTATGCGGATCGACTCGAGGAGGACGGCCGCTATTGTAATGCGGCTGAACAGCTGGGCGCTGCCACCGGCCTAATATCCGAACCGGAACTGGTGACGCGCCTCACTGAGACCGAGCGGCGTTGCGCCACGCTGCTCACCACGCCTGAAGATCAGGTAGTAACTGAGGCATTGAGCGGTCGACTGCTTTACTCTTCGGAAGATGAAGGCCGCGACCGTATCTTCGTAGCGGAAGCACTGCCCGGCGCCGTCAGTGTCCTGGCCGTGGAGGATGGTGTCCTGGCCAATCTCTCCCCTCAGACCAGTCGCCTGGCTTTCTACAGCACACGCATCGGCGAGCAAGGACTTTTCGGCTTCGATTTAGGCGATGGCCAGAGCCCCATTTCGCGCATTATCCGCTTTACACGGTTTGCCGAGGATGGTCGTGAGAGTCCGGCGAGTTGGAGCCCAAGGGGCGATCAGCTCACCTTCGCCAGCCGTCGTGAGGGCGATAAGCAGTCGCGCATTTACGTTACCTGGGCGGATGGTGAGGATTCGACGACCAATATCGGTTTTGGCGATGACCCGGCTTGGCATCCAAGCTTGGAAAGAATCGCCTATAGCGGCGTAGACGACTCCGGCAACCGTCCAGGTCTACGCGTCGTGGCAAGCACAGGCGGACCGTCGGAGCAACTGACCGATGTAGAGGGCGACGCCCGACCACAGTGGTCGCCTGGCGGACAATACCTGGTCTTTACCTCCGAGGATCGCCATGGGAATTGGGAAATTTACCGGTTGGATCTGAACGACCGCTCAATCCTACGCATGACAACTGACCCGGCTCAGGATGTCTTGCCCGCGGTCAGCCCAGACGGCCAAACTGTTGCGTTTCTCAGTGATCGCAGTGGTACGTGGGCGGTTTGGGCAATGCCACTAGACGGCGGTGACCCAACTGTGCTGTTCTCTATACGTGGCGGCATTCAGAACTGGTTTGACCATGGCCTGCAGTGGATTCCCTAATTGCCTCATGCAAGAATCCGGGCCTGAATCAGAGTTTGATGCTGTCTCGCGTCCGCTTGACGAACGCCCATGATGTCCGATTCCGCTGACTCCGCCTCTCTTCGTCTGGTCGGCCAACAGATCGGCCGATTCCTGGTTCAGGCGCGCCTAGGCAGCGGTGGCGTAGCCACGGTGTACAGGGCGTTTGATCAGGTTGACGATGTGGAAGTTGCCCTCAAAGTCCTGCCGCCAGGTTCAGATGCCGCTGCACTGATCCGGCTGCGCCGCGAGGCTATCACTGCGGGCACGCTACGGCACCCGAACATCGTGCGCACGTTGCAGGTCGGAACGCCGGCCCAGGGCGATTTGGCTTACATCGCCATGGAATTAGTCGAAGGCCCCAGCTTTGGAGATCTGCTGACGGCACGCGGACGCTTACGTGTCGACGAGTGTGCACGTCTGCTCCAGCCGGTTGCGGTGGCACTGGACTTCGCCCATCGTGCCGGGGTTATTCACCGTGACGTAAAGCCAAGCAATATTCTGCTCAAAACCGTCCCGCCCGATACGGCAGGAGCGGTCCGCGTAGAGGGCCTTGAAGATCCCGTGATCCCCATGTTGGCGGATTTTGGTGTAGCCAAGGCGCTCGACTCGCCCGAGTTGACGGGACTCGGCCATACGGTGGGAACCCCTGCCTTCATGGCGCCCGAGCAGTGTGCCGGCAGCGCCGAGATCGATGGTCGAGCCGACATCTATTCGTTGGGTGCTGTGCTTTATCGAGCCCTTATTGGTCGGCTTCCTTTTTCGGGCACGACCCCACAGATTTTGTACGCACATCTTTACGAGCCGCTGCGTATTCCTGAGGCGATGGTCGGGCAACTGCCCCCGCTCGCCGTCGAGATTCTGCGCCGGAGCATGGCCAAAGCGCCCGATCAGCGCTACGTCACGGCTGCGCTCATGGCATCTGAGCTTTCCCTGTTTGCGGACGGTCCCGGTCGTCCGATCGTTGTTGCCACCTCAGCCCCGGAGCCTCTACAGTCGTCCCCGCAACCGATGACCGATCCTGCGACAGGCACGCTGACCCTGATTTCCGCACCTCAAACGCCTGCGCAAAACGCAATCGGCGGCGCGATGCTGGCGGCGCCGGTTGTTCGCATTGCGGACGATGAAAACTTGGTGTCGAGCCGGGACCAAGCAGCGCCCAAGCCCGCCGGTTACGATCCTAGATGGAGTCGCAGGCAGCTGTCTTGGTGGGGCGCGCTGGCACTGCTTGGGGCACTTCTTTTTGGGATCGCATTAGCAATCGCCGTAGTGCGTGCCGGGTGGCTGTCGTCGGGGAGCGCTCAAACGCCTACGCCGGTTGTGGCTGTCGTGCCGCTGCTTGCCGCATCGCCAACCCCGGCCCTAGCGGGGCTTGTGGCCGTCACGCCGACGGCAGTCTTGACGGCAGAAGGAGCAGTACCTGCCGACTCTCGACCTGAAGACTCCGGGGTCGTCGCAGACGCGACTGCCATCCAAGTGGTAGCAACGGCGACGTTCACATTCCTGCCAGAGACAGCAACGCCTGAACCGACCTTTACGCCAACCGCGCTACCGGTCCCACCATCAACCGCAACCCTTGCGCCCCAGCTGTTTGACTGTCCTGCGGTGGTCGATCCCTTCTTCCAGCCGTATCTAAGCGGACTCGCTACGAGCGTCGCTGAGCGGTTTATCTGTCCAACAGACAATGCCATTGAGGCCGGCGCGGCGATAGTGCGTTTTGAGCATGGGTTCATGCTGCAACTAGACAATGAACCCACCGTCCTCATATACTATGATCTGAATCAGGAGTGGGAGCGCGCGGTTGGCACCTGGCAAGCGGGAGACCCACCGCTCGCAGCCGATATATCGCCGCCTGCGCCTGATCTCTATCGGCCCGAAGGCGTATTCGGTCAGCTTTGGGCAACGCCCCAACGCATGGCTGCACTCGGTTTTGCGACCAGCCCTGAGCCAAACCGTTTTTCCGCAGTCAGCCAGAGTTTTGATGGCGGTGCGCTCATCGGTAACCGAGAGACCGGCGCCGTCAATCTCCTCTTGCGGGAGAAACTCCGCCTGTAATCGAACGCACTCTCTGACCTATACAACGGGGAAGAAACCATGAAAAGTGATTTGCAGCCTGCAGATATCCATCAATCGTTGCGAAGTGGGAGATTGATTCTCGTGTTCGCCCTCGCCATAGCCCTGCTGGTTGGCTGTGGACGGCGGGCAGCGACGCCTCCCCCTGTGACGGCGCCTACACTAACGCCAACGGCGGACGTAGCGACAGCCACGGCTGCACTGTCTACCGCGACGCCTGAGAATGGTCTGCCCGGGGCCGCTGCAGATGTTGCCCCAAGTACATTGGAGACTGTCGTGCCGGAGAACTTCCGTCCCGTCATCGATGATGCGCGGGGCTATGCACTGGCCCTGCCGCCCGGTTGGACTGAGTTTGATCTCCGGGGTGAGCAATTCAGCAATTTAGCCCAACGTGTCGGCTTGGGAGATGTACTGGCGCCACTCACCGACTTCCTGGCGACCTCAGCTGGGCAAGGCGTAGGCGTCGTAGCGGCCACAGATCTGACCGGGGCGATCTTTGGCGGGGTGCCTACCATGCTCAACGCCTCTGTCATCGACACTCGTGCATCGGATCCGTCTTTGGTACTAGCGTTGATCAATCGCTGGCTGGGCGAAAATCAGCGGCTTCTTGCCGGTGTAACGATTGAGGAGCTTGCCGAGAGCACCGTCAATGGCTTGCCCGCTATCCGCATGGTTGCGAACGTCGACCTGAGTGGCGCCGGTATCAATCGGGCGCTCTACGTGGAGGGCGTGGGGCTAATCTCCAATGAGAAACTCTACCTCCTCACGTTGGCCACAGATGCCAGCGGACGGCAAGAGAAGGCAGCTGAGTTTAGCCAGATTATCGGTACCTTCGGCCCACAATGAAGAGGATTGGCGATTGCGGATCTGGGATTATGGACTATTGATTGCTTCATGGTGTTCTCCTGATCAGCAATCCCCAATCAGCAATCTTCAAACCTCAAATCGCAAGAAACGGACGGTGTGCAGTGCTCTATTTTGGATGCGACTACTACCCCGAGCAGTGGAGCCAGTGGTTGGCTGACGGCGAAGCGCGCTGGGAGACCGATGCTTTGCTGATGGCTGAAGCGGGGTTCAACGTCGTACGATTGGCCGAGTTTGCTTGGGGCTTGCTGGAGCCCGAAGCTGATCGGTTTGACTTCGCCTGGCTCGAGCGCGCCATTGACGTGCTGGCCCGCCATGACTTGCAGATCGTCCTCTGTACACCCACACCCACGCCACCACCGTGGCTCCTGGCCGCACATCCAGAGATTACGCAAGTAAAAGCCGATGGTCGCCGTCTGGGGCCTGGAACGCGCCGCGAGGCGTGCGCCAATCATCCGATATATGTTGAGCGCAGCCGTATCATGAGCCAGGCGGTCGCCACGCACTTCGCGGCTCACCCTGCGGTCATTGGCTGGCAGACAGATAATGAATTTGGCTGCCATGACTCTGCGCGTTGCTACTGCGAGCATTGCACAGCGGCGTTTCGTTCGTGGTTGGCCAATCGATATGGTGATCCGGCCGCAGTGAATGTCGCATGGGGCAGTGCGTTTTGGGGCGAAAGCTACGCAGAATGGGAGCAAATTCCCCTGCCGTCGGCGTCGGCTGCTGAGCGCAGCCCAAGTCATCTGCTCGATTTTTATCGCTTTAGCAGCGACACTTGGCGCGATTATCATGAGATGGAGATCGAGATCTTGCGTAAGCATTGTCCCGATCATTTCGTGACGCACAATCTCATGGGCTTCTTTCCTGAGTTGAACGCATATGAGCTCTGCCGTGGCCTGGACTTCGTGAGTTGGGACAACTATCACTACTACGGCGCAACGCCTGCGACAATCGCTGCGGCCCACGATCACATGTGGGGCGTCAAACAGCGGAACTTCTGGGTCATGGAGCAGCAGGTGGGACAGATCAATTGGAGCGCATACAACCCAGCAACGCCACCAGACTTTGTGCGCCTGAAGAGCTATCAGGCGATTGCGCATGGCGCAGATGGCATCGTTTACTTTCGTTGGCGGCAGGCGCTGGCCGGTAGTGAACAATATCACAGCGGCTTGTTGGATCACGCCGGCCGCCCCACCACTGGGTACGACGAGGCTCGGGCCATCGGTCAAGAATTCAAGCGACTCGGTTCTGTACTTCATGGTACCCAACCACGGCCGGAGGTCGCTATTCTACTGGACTATGACAGCCGCTGGGCGCTGGAGATGCAGCCCCACAACAAGCGTTTGCGCAATGAAACGGCAGACGATTACGTGCTGCGCAATCCGGCCGTGGCCGGGGATCGCGATGCACAGCATGAGCCGCAATATATGACGGGACGGACCTATCTTGGCTGGCCCTTTATTGCTCCGTATGTCGCGTTGTGGGAGCGAAATGTGCCGGTGGCTATCGTGGAACCGACAAGCGATTTGAGTCCATATAAGGTCGTCTGCGCACCCTTCCTCCACTTACTCCATCCTGACGTCGTTGAGAACCTCGAACGCTTTGTCGCCGCAGGCGGTACGCTCATCCTCGGACCCCGCACGGGCGTCAAGGACACGACCAATCGCCTCTTTCCTGTGGCGCAGCCGGGACCGTTGATGGAACTGGCCGGCGCCAGCGTGCGCTTTTTTGATTCTCTAGAACCCGAACGTATCGACGTCCTGCGCTGGGAGGTGCCGCCCGGCGCACACCGCACCGAGGTAGGGCTGTGGGCCGAAGTACTCGATCTTCATGATGCTGAGCCAGTGGCAGTCTATACCCATGGCTGGTATGCGGGGCGTTCGGCCATTAGTAGCAAGCGGCATGACGGTGGTGGTGAGGTTGTCTACGTGGGCTGTATGGGCGGGCCAACGCTGTACGAAAATCTTTTTGACTGGCTCTTCCGTAAGCTGGACATTCGCCCGTTGATTCCGTCGATGCCGGGCGTTGAGGTGAGCGCTCGCTACACCGACGATGGCCGCCGGATCCTTTTCCTCATCAATCATACGTCCCAGACTCAGCAATTCACCCTAGCAAAGCCCGTGCACGACCTCGTCACCGACACAGAGTTTCCCACGGCCTTTCGCCTCCGGCCCGGACAAGTTGCTGTTTTCGAAGACGGCAGCGGCTTTGGCGAAGCGCTGGCAGGACATTGAAGCGCGGAGCGCGGAGTTCGGAACGCAGAACAAGTAGCAGTGCGTGGAGGGAATTTTGACTTGTAGACAAACCGAGGTAACGGATACCTTGATGGAATGCTCAGCGATTCCGCGTTCGACGTTTCCCGATTCGCGCAATGATTGAGTTGGCGCCACACCACAAGATTGGTCTGCCGGTGGAGAATCCCGTGCTTTTAGCGGGTGGGACGATCGGCTATGGTGAGGCGTGCCACGCCGGGCTGGAGTTGGGGAAGTTGGGCGGCGTGGTTGTGGGGCCGGTGATGCGTCACAGCACTGCCGGCAGCACGCCACCGCGTTATGGCGCAGTTGACGGCGGAATAGTGCTGCAGAGCGGCTTGCAGAATCGAGGGGTTGGGGCAGTACTGCGCCGCTTTGGCCGAAGCTGGCCAGGGCTGGGCTGTCCCGTCATCGTGCAAATCGCTGACTTGCAGCCCGAACTGGTGGGGCAGGTTGCTCGACGCATCCATGAGGCGCCTGGCGTGAGCGGGATTGAACTATTGCTGTCTCACCACGTTGATGCAAGTATGGCGCAACAACTTCTGCATGCAGTCGTACGTGTCGGCGACCAACCGGTCTGGGCCAAGCTACCTCTCGGCTGTGCATCCGAACTGGCAGAAGCAGCAATCGCTGGCGGCGCGTCTGCCTTGGTGGTGGGGAGTCCGCCGCCAGGCGCTACTCTTCGCAAACGAGACGACGGTACGCGCCAAGCCATCGTTGGCGGACTGCACGGACCCAGCGCGTTTGCACCTATGTTGGCGTCATTATTGCGTCTGGCGAAGATGGATCTTCCCGGCGCGCTGATTGCGTGTGGCGGCATTCACACGCTTGAACAAGCCCAGCAGACACTGGCGGCCGGCGCCGCTGCGCTGCAAATCGACAGCGCCGTCTGGATCGAGCCTGGACTGCCCGCACGTTTGGCTAAGGAACTCTAACCTTCCGGGATTCGGCCACGACGATTTGGCTACACGCGACGACACTGACCGAATCCCGGTATGCTCGATTTCTCTGTATCTCCTACTCGCTTACCACAAACGCCTCGCCTGCACCCCGTCCCCAGACTTCCGGGAAGTACATCTGTTCGGCATGAACCGGCAGAACACGATACTCGCCGGGCAGGCCCGCGCGTAGCTGGAAGGTGTACTGGTAGGTGCCGGCCGGCAGGTAGGTAGCGAATAGCGCCAACTTGTCATCACGCAGATCGGTCGCGGTTGGTACCCAGTCCTGCCAGGGCGAGATGGCATCGCCGACCGTCTCGAAGTCTGGCCCCGACATCACGGCGCTTTCCGTTGCCAGGCTGGTGTCGATAGGTTCCGTTCCAGCTGGGAACGGAACTTCCATTAACAGATGGTAGAGATCCTGCGGCGCAACAATGGTGGTGGTCACGCTGATGACATCACCCACCGCTGCACCAGTGATTCGCTCACCCTCCGGCGTGGCAAAGCGCCGCTCGACTGCAATGCCGCGATCACGCGGGCCGACGGCGAGTGCGTCAAGGGTGTAACGCAGAGCGGTGGTGTAGTACATTTGTCCGCTGGCGTCGCTGCGTTCGAAGCGCAGCGTATTTATTTCGTTGCGCAGCAGATCCTCGACCGCGGCTACCAACGTGGTGGGCTCGGCAACGTTCTCCGGCGCTACCTGGCCGCTGCCCAGCTCAGCGTCATTGAGATCGACTGTCCACGCGTAGTCTGCCTGCAGTTCATCCGTAGCAGCCAGCCAGTCAGTCAGGGCAATAATGCTCCACGCTGTCTCTTGGGTGGTGGACCAGCGACCCGACTCTCGCGCGACTCATGAGCCAGCGTACGACATTGCCAAGCAATGGCTGTTCCGGATCGAGGCGGATGAAGGTCTCGAGGATAATCGCCGTGCTGCGCAGGTCGGTATTGAGTGTCTGGAAGTCGACCTCTTCCTCATGCCAAGATGCGCCATTGGCGCTAATCTGGGCGGAGCCAAAGAGGTCGTCCAGCAGCGTCTCGACGCGTGGATCGGGCTCTACGCCGTCGTTCATGTCGGCCAACGCCATAGCCAAGTAGGCCTGACCGTAGTGGCCCAAGCGTTCACGCACGTCGTAGAGTGTGGCGGCCCGTCCCGGATCTCCCTCACCCATTTCGGCCAGAACAAAGTGCATAAAGGCCAACTCGTTGAGCTGCCAGCTCTCACTGATGTCGTCGGGCGCCTGATACTGGCGCTCCAGATAGTCGACCGCTCTCTCCAGCGTGCCCTCTGGGACGGTGTAGCCCATCTCCTGGACCGTCCACAGGCCCCAGAGCACATAAGCACTGATGAAGGGTGAGGAGACCTCATTCGGCCAATAGCCCCAACCACCGTCGGCATTTTGACGATTGGTCAGCATCTGTACGCCCACGCCCAGCTGATAGGCCAGCTGATCGACCAATGCCGGATCCTCGACGTCTAGTTCGCGCATCGCCCGAAGACTCAACGCATTGGGCAGGAAGCGGCTGACGGTCTGCTCGTTACACTCGTAGGGATAATGTTCAAGATAGGCGAGCCCGTCGACCATGCCGGCGGCCAAGCTTGGCTCCACGGTCACGATGAGCGCACCGTCTTCCGTCGCCCCATCCGGCACAAGAATGGCCTCCGTACGGCCCTCCGGTGGCACCTGGCCCGCCGTGGAGACGGTCTCGGGCGTAACGTAGCGGTTGATGGGTATCGCTAGACGCGTGGCATCCGCCACGGTGCGGGTTGCAGATTGGGGCGTTTGGGTTTCGCCGGTTGCTGTGAAGGTCAGTTCGACTTCGGCCGCCTCGCCGTCGACCGTAATGGGCAGGTCGAAGCGCATTTGTTCACCAGGTCCCAGATCTGTCGAGAAGTCGGTGGCACCATCGGCAGAGGCGCCATCTACCCCAATCGTCAGCTGTAGGTCTTCAACTGCGAACCGAGTTGTGTTGATGACTACCGCGCCAATCTTGGCTCGATCGCCGGCGGTGAAGAAGCGCGGCACGGCCGGACGGATCTGCAAGTCCTTCGTGGCAGTCAACTCGTGGAGTCCGTCTCCCACGAGCGTTTCATCGGTGATCGCACGCATGACCAGAACCCAGGTGGTCAGATTGTCGGGCAGGGTCACGCTAAAGCTCGCCTGGCCCTGCTCATCCGTCAGCAGCGTAGCGTCCCAATAGGCCAGATCCTGGAACTCTTCGCGCACCTCCAACTTGGCAGAGGCACCGTCGCCGCCCCCACCACCCTTGGGTCCCTCGGCCAGCTGTTGGCTCAGTCGGTCCTCGTTGATGACGAGGAGCGCGCCCGTACGCACGCCCAGGGAGCGCTTGGCGTAGAAGACTTCGAGCAGGCTACGCGTATCTTGACCCTCGCTCAACGAAAAGATTGCCTTGTCGACCAGGGCAACCGACATCTCGGCATTAGGTACGAGGGCGCCAGTGAAGTCGGTCACGTCGATTGTATAGCTGACCGTTTCACCGGGCGCCACTTCTGTTACGCCTTCGGTTGCAGACGGGGATGATACTGCGCTCTCGCCTTTGGCCGTCACCGCAAGCGTCAACGTCTTTTCCGCCACGTCCACGGGGAGTTCGACCATGCCGACACCCATGCCGGCAAAGGGATTGGTCTCGTCGACGCCCTTGACCAAGACTACGCTGACGAAGATGTTGGGAATGGCGTCTGCGGTAATCGGAATCTCGAGCGTAGTGCTGTTGGACGACAGCGTCAACCGCTGCGCGTCAATCACGCCGCTTCGCTCAATGGTGACGAGGGCTTCGACCGGTCCCATGAAGGGGCTGGGAACGAGGATTTTGGCCGTGTCGCCCGGTGCATACTGATCCTTGTCCGTGACGAGTTCCAGCCGATCGTTGTTCTCACGGGGCCAGGGCACGAAGTCGCCCTCGCCGCTGCTGGCGTAGACAAAGGCCGCACTCGCACTGCGATTGCCTTGCGCATCTACGCCCGCAGCCGTGACCTGATATTGGCCGGCCTTTTCCGGCGTGAAGCTGATGGCTGCTACGCCGTCTCGGTCCGTCGTGACGGTTGTGGTGTAGACTGGCGTTCGCTCCACATCAGTCTTCCAGACGTATTCGCCATTCTCCAGGGTATAGACGCTGGTCCACATGAATTCGTAGACCGTCACGTCCAGCGTCGCACCGGGATAGGGGTTGCTACGGGGGGAGCCCTGCGCCTCCAACGTGATGAGGTCGACGGGTGCGGGGGTACCCACTGGTACAACATAGCTTTGGGGACTGATGCCGATGTAGAAGTCGCTAGCGTGAATCGGAACGCTCACCCGATTAGAGACAAACTGATCGGTCGCACTTTGGACCGTAGCATCGATGAGCCACCGCTGAGAACCAAAGCCATCCAGAATCGCCTCCGTTTCAATTACGTAGCGGCCGGCAGCGTCGGTTGCCCCCTCGCCTTCCATGATGAGACCACCGAGCGAGCTTGCGCGGTATGGATCATAAGACTCTGCATCGGGATCATAAGATTGGAAGCTGTATGTACGCCCATCTGATCCGCCTTCCCACGTGAACGCATAGGGCTCGCCGATGATGCGCCAGGTGACCGGGACATCGGCCAAGGGACCGCCGCTGAAGTAGGCTGCGTCCAGCGCCACGCGTACGGTCTCACCCTGGACATATTCGTCTTGCTCGGGCGTAAAGGTGATCTCAAATTCCGGCTTGCGATACGAGGCGACCTGAAAGCCTGCGCCGGCGTAGAGGGGATTGGCTGCGCCAGTTTGGATCAGCGCCTCCAGGTAGTAGAAACCGGTTGGGGCTTCATCAGCCAACTCGACGACGCCGTTTAGTGTGCCGTGCTCGTTGGGCGAGAGCGTCTGCTTCTGGATCTCCTCGCCCCGTTCGTTACGCACGGTGATGTCGACGGTGACGTCAGGGCCGGGCAGGCGATAGCCCTGGTCGGAGACCTCGCGCAGAATGCCCTTCCAGTAGACATTGTCGCCAGGACGATAGATGGGGCGGTCCGTATAAAAGAAGCTTTGGATGGACTGCTCGCCATATCCGGTTGGCAGGTCAAAGTTCCATGGCGCAATGCCCTCTGACCATTCCGTGGACACCACAGCGAAGATGCTTTCGCCAGGCGCCCCGCTGACGGCCAGGACCGGCTCCCACGATTGTTCGTCTTGCAGGCGGACTTCGGTCATCACAATGCCGTCGGCATCGGTCACGCCTTCGGCCAGGATGTCGTTGCCGTTGCGGAACGTGATGGGGGCGTCGACCACCGATGTACCCGTCGCCAAATCGGTCAGCCAGGCAAGACTCTCGCCGATTTGGCTCTGCTTGATGACCAGATTGTAGTTGCTGATGATAACGACGTAATTGTCGAGCGTTGGGAGTGGCGTCCCCAGATTGGGATCAACGGGCTCGGCTGCAGGTGGCCGTTCGATCTGCAGCAGATAGGCGCCGGGCGGCAAATCGTTCCCCGTCTCGTCCTGGAGTTCAATCAGCTGTACGCCCACCTCATTGGTCGCCGCCGCAGCGGGATAGCTACGGGCCCAGATCCGGTTGGCCTCCGGATCTGGCACCTCATACTGCTGGAACGCTTCCCACTGGTTGGGACCCGCCAACTCATAGAGTTCATCCAGCGGCAGTCGGTAGAGCTCAGCGTCGACCGCAGCAACGTTGCGGTAGTAGGTGGCTACCACCGTCGTGGTAAAGGCCGTGAAGTGGGTAAAGCGCTCCAGGTCGGTTTCGATCAGGGCGGGGTAGTCGCCCGTAGTGAAGCTGAAGCGATAGTCTTGCCCCAACGTGTTGCCGTATGGGTCGCCGGTCTCTGCGCCAATGGTCACGGTGTAAGCCGTCTGCGCTTCCTTGGGCCAATAAATCTGGACCTCGCTACCCTCGTACTCGGTATAGTAGGAGATGACGTCGGTCGTCGTCGGGACAGGCGTGACGTCGATGTAGGCGAGAGCAAGCGTGGGACTCAGCGGCGCGGTGAAGTGAACGCGCACCATGTCGTCGATCGGCACGCCGCCGTCGCCGTCCAGGGGCACAGTGAAATCGACACTTGGCAGCGGGACCACGCGGAAGGCGCTTTGCACTGGCTCGCGCAGGTTGCCCTGCCCGCCGGCCGGTCGCGCCTCGGTCGAGACGTTGATCATGTAATCGGCGCTGATCTGCAGCGGCGCGTCGGGCGCAAAGGTAAATGCGGTCAATCCTTCATTCCAGGCAATCTCGCCCGCGACGATCATTCCGTCGTCCTGGCGCTCGAGGTGGAAGGCCGCGGTCGTGCTGTCCGGGTCCATTGGCTGGCTGAAGGTGACGCGGATGTCAGTGTCGGGCGCCACTACTTCACCGGTTGGCCAGACTTCGGTCGCGATGGGGTTGGCGGTCGTGAAGCCAAACGCGAAGGGCGCCTCAAGGGCTATATCGTCAAAGGTTACCAATTCGTCGATTGACACCCGGTAGGCGGTTCCGCCTACGAGCGCTGGGTCTGGTGTGAAGGCGTAGACGCTCGTCGACAACCATTTGCCGCTTCCATCGGTTGCCGGCTCGATCCGCAGTGGTTGCGGCAGGTCGGCGGCTGCATCGATGCCTGTGAGGGGCACAATTGGACGGTTGAACATCACGACGATGCTCGTGTTGGCGGCGACATCCTGGGCCCCGTCTGCCGGCGTCGTGGAAAGAACCGTCAACGGTGTCGGTACGGTTAGGCTGAGGTCAAGCGGCGCGTTGCTGGCCTCACCGTCGGCGCCGATGGCTGCACGCAAGGTGAATGTGTAGCGCTGGCCTGGCTCAGGTTGCTCTGTAGGCGTGAAGGTGATGGTTGGACCGTCGACCTTCACGGCGCCGTCGAGGTCCGGGCTGACGACGAGAAACTCTTCGTTGCGTTCGTGCATGGCGCGGTCAAAGGTAAAAACGACTGGCTCGCCTTGCCAGAACGATCCATCCTCTGGCATTGACGCGACGAGTACGGGCGGCGTGGCTTGACGCAGCGTCTCCGACGTCGGCGTAGCGCGCACATCCATGATGCCCACGCCGATCAAGCCGATGAGCAGGCCAATGCAGAGGGAGAGGGTTACGAATGCAATTGAGCGGTTTTTATGCGACATGGTGGCTATCCTTCATCGTCATTCGGCGACATGATGGCAAGATCTATCGAGAAATCTCGAGTGTTGCAGGGCACTATCTTCCCCTTTGTATGAGTCGAGCTGGTGGGGCCAAGCCAGTTGAGGGGTGCGCTGCGTGGAAGCCATCTGAGCACCCTCAAAGTATAGCATAGTTTCGCGCCAAATTGCCGTCTATCCTGGACCGAATCCAGACCAGATCATGATAATCTGCACAGGGGATTGGTTCGCGTAGTCAGCGAAGAGTGTTGCCCTGCTGACACCCAATGATTGTCAATTGCCGCGCACGGTTTTCCCAAATTGCTCTGCCGCTGCAACCGAGACCGTCGCGATGTTTGAACGGACGACTGGGCTATTCGCGGTGGGTTTGCCTTCCAGCCAAATTTCATGATCACCAGCTTCTAACGTCCATCGTGCGTCGATGCGAGCGACGTCTTCCGCCTGCGCTAGCACCTCGCCATCCACAACCAGGCGCAAGGCTGCCCACTGCGCGCCGTCCGTCACGTAACCGTTCACGCGGATCCGCTGGCTCTCTACTGGCCGGCCGGGATGAAGCTGGAATGCAGACAGGTTGGCAGGGGTATTCAGTCTTAGCGCCGAGCGTGTGGAGGAGAGCGTTGGGTTCTCAGCAACTTTGCGCGCCGCGTTGTGCGTTTGGTGAAGTGCCTGGCTCTCGGCCCACTCATCATACTCGGGCGGCAGAACCCAGCGGACCTGACCATCGATGCGCTGAAACTGTGTGTCAGGCTTGGTCGGCTCCGTGCCGGCGATGAATCGCTCGGTGCGCAGACGTTGGCAGTCGGGCGTTGGCAACAGACCGCTGGGGCTGCAAATTCGACGCTCCGTAATCGCCGGTGGCCGCGGGAAATCCCCGGGTGGCACAGGGTGGGCCGCAAACATGATGTCGCGCCAGATGGGGCCCGCGCCGGTTAAGCCACTGACCCCGACCATGGGGGCGTTGTCGCTATTGCCCACCCACACGCCAACAATACGCGTCGGCGAATAGCCTACGGTCCAATTGTCGCGCCAGTCGGTCGTGGTGCCCGTCTTGACAGCAGCGGGAAAGGGTAGCTCCAGCGCAGAGCCCTCGCCAAACGCGGGCAGGCGCGCCACCGGATCCGACAAGATATCGGTGACAAGATAGGCCGTCGCCGGATCGATGACGGCGTTCGAATCCGGCAGCACGTCGCGATCGGAACATTCGACAATTGACGATTGACAATTGTCAATCGTCAATTGTCGAATCGCCTGGGGGCGAAGGGGCTTGCCGTCGTCCAGCATGCCGTATGCTGCCGCCAATTCCAACAGCCTCACCTCGCCGCCGCCCAGCGTGAGAGCCAGGCCATAGTCTCCCGTGAAGCTGGATATGCCGGCTTGGGCAGCCAATCGGCGTAGCGTCTCCACGCCGATACGTTCCAGCACCTTGACGGCCGGAATGTTGTAGCTGGCAGCAAGCGCAGTCCGAACGCTGACCGGGCCGTGAAAGGTGCGGTCGTAGTTGAGGGGCGTATAGGGCTCCACGTCGCCCGTCGTTGTGCTGTCGTAAAAGGTAGTGGGCAGGTCGGCAATGATGTCAGCGGGCGTCAGGGGCGGCAAGCCTGCTTCGGCGCTCCAAGCCGGATCCATGGCTGCAGCATAGGTCAGCGGTTTGATTGCGCTGCCGGGCTGACGCAGGCTGAGTGCAGCATTGACGTTGCCTTGAATCGCGGCGTCGAAGTAGTCGGGGCTGCCCGCCATAGCCAGAATGTCGCCACTGGTTGCGTCCAGAACGACCGCGGCTGCGTTGCTGATGCGTCGGTTCGGGGCAGTTGTTTCGTCACAGAGACCGGGTGTGCGACAGTTGAGCAGATCAAGCCGCTGCGTGATTGAGCGTTCCACCGCCTGTTGCAGATCAAGATCGAGCGTGGTTACCACTGTCAGGCCGCCGGCGCGCAGCGTTTCAGATCCCAGGCTGCGCGCCAGTTCATCCTGTACGTACATGACGAAGTGAGGCGCGTTGATCGCAAAGAGATTGGAGCGATAGCGCAGAGGTTCCTGCTCAATCAGGGTCATTTCTTCGTCGCTAATATAACCGTCATCGCGTAGCAGACGCAGAACCGTTTGCTGGCGCGCCTTGGCTACCTCGGGTTGGTTGAGCGGGTTATACCCGCCGGGATATTGGATCAGCCCGGCCAGCAGCGCGCATTCACCCCGACTGAGTTGGGCGGCCGGCTTGCCGAAGAAGACCTGGGCTGCGGCCTCAATGCCAAAGGCAAAGTTGCCATAGTAGGTCTGGTTCAAGTAGAGGGCCAGTAGTTCGTCTTTCGTGTAGCGAGAGTCGAGGCGCCAGGCCAACCAAGCCTCGCGCAGCTTCCGTTCATAGGTTGGGGCCAAACGTTCGCTGGGATCGAGCAATAACATGCGCGCCAGTTGTTGGGTGATGGTGCTGGCTCCGCTAACGATCTCGCCACTGCGGGCGTTTTGGATTGCCGCACGGAGAATGGCTACGGGATCGACGCCAGGATGCAGATAGAAGTGGCCGTCTTCGGTGGCGATGGTGGCATCCTGACAAGTTTGGGGAATCTGGTCCAGCGCGAGGTTGATCTGCTTGCCAGCGTCAGGATCGATCACTTCGTAGAGTAGCCGGCCATTGCGGTCGAGGATGCGCGTCGTCGGGCGCGCGACTCGATGCTCTAGCGCGCTGACGGGCGGCAGATCGGCGAACAACCAGCCGTATAGCGCCAAACCACCGCCAACGAGCAGCGCGCCAAAGCAGAGTGCCGCGAGCAGAATCGATTTGCGCTGGAAACGGAGGCGTCTCATGCTGATGCAACGTGCGAAAATGGCGACGTGTTCCGTCTGCATTTCTCAGGCTCAAACCGCTGCAACCCACAGGGTCTGAGCGAGTCCATGCGCGATATTTTTCAGCTTGACCACTGCCAATCTCGATCTGTACCCGCTACCGGTTCGGAAGAAATCATGATATGCTCGCAACTTGGCCGAGATTGGTCTGATTGATTCGCTTTCCAAGCCCATGGAGCCCTGTGATGACGACGCTCGTTGCTTTCTCAAATGAACGCCTGGCGGACGCTGCTGCGCTGCTCGCGGTTCGTTACCGTGCCGAGCGGCGCACCCATTCACTGCTGCCGGCGCGTTTTGAGAATGTCGAAGATACGGCGCACGCGCTGGATGCGTTGCGACGCCAGCGCACCGGCGGCATCGCGGCGCTCGAGGGCGACGAGCTACTTGGCTATCTGATTGGTAAGGCCGGCGAAACCGCGCTCATGGGGCGCACGGTCTGGTTCACGCCGGAGAGCTATGCCCTGGCGCCCAGTGCATCGCCCGAACTACTGCGCGACCTCTATGCGGCCCAGGCCGAACATTGGATTGATCAGGGCTATTTCAATCACTACGTCATGGCTGCAGCCGACTCGCCCCTGCTTGATGCGTGGCTGAAGCTCGGCTTTGCCTTTCAACAGACGTACGCATTGATGCCACTTCTGACGGCTGAAGCTGCGCCAGCGCTGGCGAGCGTGACCTTCCGGCCCGCCCGCCCAGAGGATGCGCCGGCGTTGGCCGCCATGGCCCATCTCACCGCCGGTCATCAGACCCATGCCCCGGTTTTTGCGCCGGCGCCGCCCGATTACGTTGATGAGCTGCGCGAAGGCTATGTGGGGCTGGCGCAGGGGGAGGACGGGGTGACGGCCTGGCTTGCGCTACATGACGAACAGATATTGGCTGTGCAGGCTTACTATGCCCTAGCGTCCGTGCCGAACAACCTGCTCGCTGACGATGGCTGGATCGAGTTGGCCGCCGCAACGACGCTGCCGTCCGTGCGTGGACAGGGGATCGGTCGCGCGCTGACGGCGCACGGCCTGAATTGGGCGCGCAAGGCCGGCTATACCGTCTGTCTGAGCGACTGGCGTGTGGCCAACCTGCTGGCCTCGCGTTTCTGGCCGCGTCGGGGCTTCACGCCGGTCTACTATCGGTTGGAGCGGCGGATCGATCCGCGTGTGGCGTGGGCACGGGTTCAGTGACGGGCGAAGTGTGATGAGGGAAACTTTGAGCTTGCTGGAATCGCGCTGGCTCTGAGCTATAATGGACATGTGGTGCAGCCAGCCACTGAACAACCGAACCCAGCTAGAAACGACTTTGCCTTGTGACTACCACCGCGCGCCGCGGTCACCCGTTGATCGCCACCCTGCGCAATCTGGATGGCAACGTGCGCGGCGTTGTCCTGACCGAGCCGCTCTGGGGCATCCCCTACAACCTCTATACGCCCTACGTCTCCGTCTACATGATCGCCTTGGGCCTGACGGACAGCCAAGTCGGACTGATTGCCAGCATCAGCCTGCTCTTTCAGTTCCTCTGGACGCCGTTCAGCGGCGCCATCACCGATAAATTCGGCCGCAAGCGCACCACCCTGATAACCGACATCATTGCCTGGAGTATTCCCTGCCTCATCTGGGCTGCGGCCCAGGATTTTCGGTATTTCTTGGTGGCGGCCGTCATCAACAGCCTGTGGCGCATCACCCACAACTCGTGGCTCTGCCTGTTGGTGGAGGATACCAAGCCGTCACTGTTGATCGACGTCTGGTCGCTGATCTACATCGCCGGCCTGCTGGCGGCCTTCTTCTCGCCGTTAACCAGTCTCTTCATCGCCCAATTTACGCTAGTGCCCACCATGCGCGGTCTATATTTGCTCGCGTTCGTCATGATGACCACCAAGTTTCTGACCATGAACGCAATGGTCAACGAGACGAAGCAGGGCGTGATCCGTATGGAAGAGACCAGGGATCAGTCTATTTTTGCGCTCGTGGGGGATTCGCGTGGCGTGTTGGCCCAGGTAGTGCGCACGCCCCGCACCCTGGTTACCGGCGGTCTGATGGTGATCGTCAGCGTCAGTACTGTGATCACGGCGGCTTTCTGGCCCATCCTGGTGACACAGGAGCTGGGGATTGACGAGCAATACCTGTCGCTCTACTATGTGGGCCGCTCAGTGACGATGCTGCTTTTCTACTTCACGGTGATGCCGCGCCTGCGTGAGATGAGCCCCTATCGCCCCATGGTTTTCGGCTTTGCCGGTATGATCCTGAGCTGGATGCTTCTGATCAACATGCCGCCACAAAGCTATGGACTGTTGTTGATCGTCACCGTCTTGGAAGGCTGTAGCTTTCCAGCCACCAATACGCTGCTGGACAAGCTGATCGTCACGACCGTAGATGCCAAGGAGCGGGCGCGCATCATGGCCATTCTGTATACCGTCGTACTTATGTTCACGTCGCCTTTTGGCTGGATTGCCGGTCAGCTTTCCGAGGTCAACCGCGATCTGCCCTTCATCCTCAACATCGTCCTGTATTCTCTTGGTATGCTGTTAGCCTTCACGGCCGGCCGCGCCAAACACGCGCAGCGGATGGCCGGAGAGGATTCCTCGTAGCCGGCAGAATGAATGATAGATTGCTGGGGGCTTGGGTGCGTTTTTATGTGGGGGTGACCCTGGCACGCCGTGACTGCCGTTCGCGCCGGATCTGTTCGCTCATGGGCATGGCGGGCCCGCCGCGTTGCGTGTTGATGATCTCGGCCATGATGCAGATCGCAATTTCGGCCGGCGTGCGGGCGCCGATATTGATGCCGACGGGCGCGTAAATGCCGTCGAACTTTTCTGGAGCAATGTCTCGCTCCTGCTCCAGCAGCTCAAAGACAGCGCGGATGCGGCGCTGGCTGCCGATCATGCCGATGTAGGCCACAGGGTCGTCCAGCACTTCGAGCAGACAGTCGATGTCATGCTGGTGCCCCCGGGTGACGAGGACGAAATAGGTGTGAGCGTCGAAGTGGTCACGGCCGTTGCGCAGCTTCTGCAGCTCGGGCCGGAACGGACCCGCAATGACCCGATCCGCGGTGGGAAAGCGATTGGGGTGTGCGTATTGGGGCCGGTCGTCCAGAACCGTCACCTCGAAGTCATTGATCTTGGCGATTTGGGCGAGAGGCACGGCAATATGTCCTGCGCCTGCGATGACGAGGTGGGATGGTTGCGCCAGCACTTCAATAAAGAGGCGCACCGGCTCTCCTGCGATCTCTACGTCCGGTGACCGATGGTCGCGCCGGACCAGCGCCTCGTTAACCTGGGCGAGCACGACTTCCTCCAACCATGCGGCCGACACGCTGGTACGCAAACCGCTGTCGTCGTCCACGACTAGCGCATCGCGCGCAATCCACTCACTCTGCGTTGGCGCATCCGTTACCGTGACCACCGCAAATGAGTGACGCTCTTCAATCGCTGCAAGGATGCCATCGAGCAGCGCCTGCTTGGGCCCATCATCAGCTTGCCAGCGCTCGACGAAGACGGTCATCACGCCACCGCACACGCCGAGACTATCCATGCTGATGGCGTCGGTCAGATCGACAGGAACGTTGCGCGGCATGCCGTCCTGGATCACGTCGAGCCCTGCACGGATCACATCAGCTTCGCCGCAGCCGCCGCCCACCGTGCCCACATGCTGGCCATAGGGATGAATGATCATCTTGGCGCCGACTTCACGGGGCACCGAGCCCTTTACTTCGACAATTGTCGCAACTGCCACAGTGAGCCCGTCATCAAGATAGTGTTGGAGATGCTGATAGATCATTGTAGACATGAGCGTTTGAGGTGAGAACGTGTAGAACGTCAGGTGTTGCCGCTATTCGGGCTGGAGACGATGATAATCATCAGGCGTGTCCAGATCGGTCAGAATCGCGGGATTATTTGTATTAACATAAAGTATATGTTCGTCATGCTGCTGAATCAATGTGCGCAGCGTGGCGTCATCCGGCAGCTCAAGCACTTCCGACCAGAAGCGACGCGGCAGGTAGATCGGGTGACCGCGGCGCATCTGATGACTGGGAATGACGATAGCGTCGGGTTGAGTACGCGCGGCAGTACAAACGTGCCTAACCACATCAACCGGCACGTGAGGTTGATCGCTCAGCGCCAGCAATAGACCTGAGGCCCTGTTTCCTTGTTCGATCAGCCACCGGATGCCCGCCTGGTAGGAACTGAGCATTTCACTCTGTGCATATGCTGAATTGTAGACGATCACGGCGGGGGTTGTGCGTAAGGCGGCACGCA
Source organism: uncultured Chloroflexia bacterium (assembly GCA_963749845.1). Lineage (GTDB taxonomy): Bacteria > Chloroflexota > Anaerolineae > Caldilineales > Caldilineaceae > JAGRCP01. The sequence goes on from CAVVOJ010000002.1 coordinate 228,618, forward strand.
TTTGCGCAGCCTGGTGACCAACGACGCAGACGACAGGCTCGACGGCAGCTGCGGTCAACGTGTGGACGACCGCCTCGATCACCGTACCCTCGCCCCAGGGCAAGAGCTGTTTGGGCTCGCCCATGCGCCGGCTCATGCCCGCAGCCGCAACGATGGCGGGAACCGGTGTCTCTGGTTGGTGGTCGGCCATCGGTCGAGTCCTTCTGGCACAACGGATACGGAACAACGGATGCAGGAAGGAACGGATGGTTATTGGTACGCGATCATCCTATGCAAATGGGGCCAAGCGGTTATTCCGTCTGCAGGAGTTCCTGTGCGCTGGCGGATCTACCGCGTCCGGTTACCGATCCGTTCGAGCAGAAGCACAACGCCAAAGCCTACCGCGGCAATAGCGAGCGCGGCCAGGATCTCAGTATTGAAGGCACCGTTGACGCTCATGGGCGGCAGCACATTGTTCAGGACAATCGGCACTTCTTCACCGTGGCGATCGAGAGCCGTCGCGACGACCTCTTTCCAAGGCCAGATCTTGCGCAGGCTACCGGCCATAAAGCCGATGAGGATGGCCACCGTCACGTCGTGGTAATGCTTGAAGAGCCAAGACAGGATTTGGGCCAGCGTCACGAGGCCAATCGCCGCGCCGATTGCGATCAAAATAAGGCTGGGAATGTCGCGCGTGTTGACGGCGTTGATAACGAATTCATATTTGCCCAGCAGCAGCAGAATGAAGGAGCCGGAGATCCCGGGCAGAATCATCGCGCTTGAGGCCAGGGCGCCGCTAAGGATTAGAAACCACCAGGTTTCCGGCGTCTGGACGGGAACCAGACCGACGATCCAGAACGCGAATGCTGCGCCTGCCAGCAGCGCACCCACGACCAGCGGCGACCAGCGACTGACGCGCCCGCTGACGGCAAAGACTGACGCCACAACCAGGCCGAAGAAGAAGCTCCAGATCATAACCGGGTGATTGACCAGGACATACTCGATCAGCGGTGCAAGGGTGAGGATTGCGGCAAAGATGCCGAAGAACACTGCCACCAGGAACTTCCAGTTGAGCAAGCGCAGCGCTTCGCCAATGCGAAAGTGAATGACTGCGTCCCAGAATTGTGGCTGACCGACCATGCGGATGCTCATGATCAGCTCTTCGTAGATGCCCAGGATAAAGGCCATGGTCCCACCGGAGACGCCCGGGACTACGTCGGCGCTACCCATGGCAAAGCCGCGCGCCGTCAGGCCGGCGTACTGGGGTAGCGTCCGATCGATGCGCACTTCTTCGTCTTGACCCTGCTCGATTGTCGATTCCATCTCATCATCCTTATCAATTCTTTGACTGCGCCGCCGCTACGTATGAGACTGCGTCGCTCTCAGTAGCGTCCTGCGAGCTCTTTTGGCAGTGCAATACACACATGCCAGTGCAATACACAAAAAGAGAGCCGCCGGCATCTGCGCGGCAGCCCCTCAGTGAAGTCGTCGTTGTTGGCGCCAATTATCAGCCGTCAATCGTCAATTGTCAATTTTGACGTGTTGATCACGGGGCCATCCAGGCAGAGGACCATGCCCTCATGTTCGCAAGCGCCGCAGATTCCGATCCCGCAGCGCATGTAGGCCTCCCAAGAGAGCTGGCAGGGAATGCCGTGCTGCTGGCCCAGCCGCCGCAGCGCCGCGAGCATGCCGTCGGGACCGCATGCGTAGATGCCATCGATCTCACCGGCCTCCAGTTTTGGCGCCAGCAGATCGGTTACTAGACCGCGTATGCCGCTCGAGCCGTCTTCCGTGGCGACGTGCAGATCCAGTTGTGTAGGATGGGGCGGGCGAAACGTGCGCAAGCGTTCAAAGCGCTCGGCATAGAGCACGTCATCGGCCGTGCGCGCCCCGATGATGGCCGTGATGTGGATGCCATGCGGAGCCTGCTTGCGTGCAAGCCAGAGCAATGGCGCCACCCCATAGCCGCCACCGACCAGGGCTAGATGCTTTTGGCCGGCCGGCACGTGAAAGCCTTGGCCAAAGGGACCGCGGATCCAGAGGCGGTCACCAATTGATAGTCGGTGAACGAGTCGGCTGAATGGACCGACGGCGGTCACCATCACCGTCACCGGATCGGCATCAACCAGCGAAAAAGGCTTCTCGTCAAAGCGAGGCAGCCAGGCCATGATGAACTGACCGGGGACGGCGTCAAGCGTTGCGTCCAGTACCAGAGTCTTTGTACGATAGTTGTCTTGTTGGATGTCGACGATGCGCACCGCAGTGGGCATGGCGAAGGCGGAACCGGCGGGCTGGCGGAACACAGGTCACCTCACGATGAATCACAGGTTGGCGAATACAGTGCCATTATCGCCCGTGTCGGAGGCTTTGCCCAATTTGTACAGGAAGGAGAGACGTGTGGTGTAGAGACGTTGCACTGCAACGTCTCTACAATGTCCCATAACGCCTATTCGTTGGCGTCGTCGGCCGGAACATGACGCAACGCTGCCGAATTCAAGCAATAGCGTTGACCCGTCGGGGCCGGTCCGTCGTTGAAAACGTGGCCCAGGTGGGCATCGCAACGGCTGCAGAGCACCTCGATGCGCCGCATGAAAAACTTGAAATCAGATTTTTCGGCGATTGCTTCATCGCTGATCGGCGCATAGAAGCTTGGCCACCCCGTGCCTGATTCGTACTTGGTGTCGGCGTCGAAGAGGGGCTGCCCGCAGCAGACGCAGACGTATTCGCCCGGCTGCTTGTTGTTCCAGTACTCGCCCGTAAACGCACGCTCCGTGCTGCCCTTACGCGCCACATTATATTGCTGCGGCGTCAACTGTGCGCGCCACTCCGCGTCTGACTTCGTAATCTTGGTCTTGGTATCTGCCATCTGAGTATCTCCGTCACATTGACGTCTTGACTGTAAATTGTCACGACTCAAGTTGGCATGGATCGCTACACGCGGCTGTAGGTATGCTCACAGACTTACTGGATGCAAACAACAAACATGCCTGCCTATTGCTCGACTTCCTGTTGGAGGATCAGCGGCAGATAATGCAAGTCGATCTCTTCAAGCGGTAATACGATTACCGTCATTGTCTCCGAAATGCTATTGAGACTGTTTGTGGCCGTCACTGCGGCCACATAGGATCCAGAGGCGCCATACACATGTTCAACGTCGGCGCCTACCTCCGTAACGCCGTCACCATAATCCCAGAAGAACTGAACACTGGTCCCGGCATCTACCTCAGCGTGGAAGTGGGTTGCCGTCCCCAAGGCAGTAATCGAATCGCACGTTGCCTTCAAGCCGGAAACGGCAATCTCGCTTACGGCCGGTTCAAGCATCGCGCCGCCGACCACTGTGTAGTTGCCACCGGATGCTGACGTCTCCGTCTGGCCGGGTACACCGGCGAGCGTATAGTCGGCGCCTCTCATGGTGGTTGCGCCTGGGTCGATGGCCCACCAGCGCAAAGCGAAGGCATGGGGTGTCGAACGGCCCATCGGCGCTACCAGCATCAGGGTCGCGGTAGCGACAAGAGCGGCCAAAGCAATAGAGGCAGTGAAAATCCTGGGTGATCGGTTCATTTTGGCATAGCCTCCCCTGGCGCTGCGCTTTCAGGCAAGATGCCCATCTCAATGGGCTTGCCCCATTCCAGCGGATGGAGGTAGCGGCCGATTTCCGCGTCGGACTTGTCCGTCTCTACCTCTATGGGATGCGCCAGCGCATACGGATCTTGACGAATGCCCGTCACCTGCCAGGAGACCGTCATCCCCGGGGTACCGCCGCTGATTTGGAAGCGATTGCCTGCTATGGGGCTGGCAATGTGCAGATCGGGACCGGGAGCACCGATGGCCGTTAGCTGATAGCGGAAGTCACGATTGAGCGCCTCGAACCAGTCTGGCATTGTGACCCAGGCCTTACCAGTTTCGTTGAGCGTAACGTTGCCGTTGTAAATGTTTAGCATGTCGGGCGATTCGACAAAGGAGTGAGACAGATACTGTTGTTCGGGGTTTAGAGGGTGATCGATTCGGAACGAGCCGCTACCTTTGGTCAGATTGCCCGTGACCTGTACGTTGCCATTGAAGTAGCCGGCTGCGCTGCCAGCCGAACGCACATAGACGCCATATCGTCCAGCAGTGCCGACAGACAAGCCGTCTTGGCCGGCTGTGCCCACTTGCACACCGTCCGTGTTAGCTCCGTAGACCAGGACGCCGTGATTGCCAGCCGCACGTACATAGAAGCCGTTCTGTCTGGTCGTGTTGATGGCAACACCGTGGCTTCCAGCCTCGCCAATGTTGATGCCGTCCTGACCGGCCGCATCGATTTTGACGCCGCTGTTGGCCGTGGATTCTATGTAGAGACCGTGACGCCCTCCGTAGGTGAGAGAGTAACCGTCGTAATCTGTGGATTGAATCGTCATACCGGAACCGACCGTGCCGAGTTCGACGCCAATCCCTGCCTGTTGCACCGATAATCCTGAGGATCCTGCGCCGTATACGGTCATGCCGTTCACGTCGGCCCAGCCGACTTCGATGCCATCGCCGCCGATTGAGTTGAGCATGATGCCGGCTGGAATATAGTGCCCGTGTCCCTCTTGCGTAGGTTCGCCAACTCGCTCAATGATGATTCCTTTGTAGCCGATATCACCACTGACATGAAGACCGACGTTGCTGTCATGAATCCGGACGCCGTCATTGGTCGCGGTTAACGTCATGGCCGTCTCATCGCTATCAATCGTGAGGCCAGGGCCACCGGTCCACGTCTGGCCCATGTGATCATGTTCGTCATTGCCGGCAAGCGCATAGAGGGCATACGGTACAGCGTGGATTTGCTGGCGGGGACTGAGCGTAGCGTAAGCTCCGCTGCTAGCTGGACAGCGCACGGCCATCTCCAGCCAGCGGTTGTAGCCGTCGAATGCTTCACCGCCGAACTCATCGCCGCCGTTCACAAGCGCCGTGAAGTAACCGTCGATGACGGGTAGATTCAGGACTGTGCTAGGCAGACCGAGCTGTCGATCCGGCGCAGCCGCCGCATTGAAGAGGCGGAACTCAATGTCACAGCTTCCATTGACGGGCGCACCGGCGTCGTATAGTTCGCCTCGGTAGAGAAAACCTGGCCCAATGGGCGGCGTCGAGTCGCTGCTCGTCGGCAGTTGGCCGTCGGGCATGGCTTCTTGAGCCAGCGTCCCGTGGCTCCAGCCGAGAAATCCAGTACATAGAAGGGCAAGTGCGAACGAAAACATTGCATAAAGCCATCGTTTGCTGCACATGAGTTAACGTCCTCCATTTGTCGTTTGCGTGGCTGAGTAGCTTGGACAGATCGTCCTATTGCATTCTTCTAGACACGTGTAAACAGATTGCCTACAAGATTGCTACACAATGGCTACACGCTCAGCGCGACTTCTGTGACGACAGTGACTGCGATCTCTTTGATCGTAGACTAACCGTGCCGCTGGCGTGGGACGGGCGTGCCGTAGCGACTTCACGAAAACGGTCGCCTGTTTTGAACGGTATCTGTTCCTATGATAGGGTGATAGCATGTGAGACTCGTCTAGGATGAAGATACACACATTCAGTCCGAACGTTTTGTATATGAGCCGTATTCTTTTGGAGGCGTGGCTATGCGTCGTTTTTTAACTCAGCGATTGACGCAGTTGACCATTATGCTGTTAATTTTAGTGAGTTTGGCATTGCCGGCGGCGGCAACGCCTGTCCAGGATGAATTCTTCTTGCCGCCCGGATTTTCGGTTGAGACGGTAATCGACGGCCTCAGCCTGCCCATCGCGTTCGATGTGGCCCGCGATGGGCGCATCTTTGTGGCCGAGAAATCTGGCCGGGTGCGCGTGGTAGAGAACGGCGTGCTCCTGGAAGAACCGTTCATCGATCTGAGCCACGAAGTAAACGATGACCAGACGCGCGGATTGATGGGGCTGGCGCTCCATCCCAACTTTCCCCGGACGCCCTACGTGTACGTCACGTACGTCTATGAGCCGGCGGAAGCCAAGGGGCATCCCGATAGCGGCGGGCGCGTTCGCGCCTGGCGCGCATCGAAGCCAGCGCTCCTGATAGCAATGTCCACAAGCCGGGCGGCTTCGTCGTTCTGCTCGGCAAGAACAGCACGTGGGAAAACATCGGCAATCCGGATGAAGGCGATCAACCGCCCTTTTCCTGCCAGGACGCAGCAGGCACGCCGGTTCAGGACTGTCTGCCAGCGGAAAGCTCGGCCCATGTCATCGATTTTGTGAAATTTGGCCGCGATGGCGCGCTCTACGTGTCCAATGGCGACGGGACCACTAATTTTAAGGCCAATCACCGCGCCCAGAACCTGGATAGCCTGGCCGGCAAGATTCTGCGTATCAATCCGATAACCGGGCAGGGCTATGCGACCAATCCCTTCTACGATGGCGATCCAAATAGCAACCGTTCCAAAATTTACGCGCTGGGCCTGCGCAACCCCTTCCGCTTCACCTTCAACCCCAGTTCCGGCGAACTCTTCGTGGCCGATGTCGGGAACAGCGACTGGGAGGAAATCAACCGCGGCCGCAGCGGCGCCAACTTTGGCTGGCCCTGCTTTGAGGGACGCGAGAAGATTCAGGATCATCCCCTGTGCGACCCGCTCCACAACGGCGACTATCCCGTCACCTACTCGGCCTTTGAGTATCCCCACGCCCAAGGCTTTGGCGCAGTGATCGGCGGCGATTTCTACACCGGCCGTTCCTATCCGGCTCGCTTTCGCGGCGGCTACTTTTTTCACGACTTCAACGTTGGCGCACTGCAGTATCTCAGCTTTGGCGCCAACGGCGCGGCAGCAGTGAACGATTTCGGTTCGGCCGTTCCAGCCATTGTGCAGATCACGCCCAGTGCAAGTGGCGACCTCTACTTGCTTTCCCTGGCCCGTGGCGCCCTCTACCGCCTGCGCTACAATGCAGCTACAGCGGCCTCATCGTCAATTACCGCCGATGAAACCGAAGCTGAAGTTCCAACTGTGGACGCGCCATCGACCTCAAGCGCGGCTGCCGCGCCAAGCGGGCCGCTGCCGAGCGGCGCCGGTACAGGGAATGTTTTGCGCGAAGTCTGGACCGGCATCAGCGGCAAGACGGTCGGCGACCTGACAGGGCTTGGCGCCTTTCCCGGCAACCCCGATCAGACGGAACTGTTGCCCGCCTTGGAAGGGCCGCGCGGCGGCAAGGATTACGGCCAGCGCATCAGTGGCTACATCTATCCGCCGGTGACGGGCCAATACCGTTTCTGGATCGCTTCTGATGATCAGAGCCAGCTCTGGCTGAGCACAGACGCGAGTCCCGCCAACAAGCAGCTGATCGCCGGCGTGACCGACTGGACGCCCTCGCGCGAATTTGACAAATCAGCGAGCCAATCGTCGCCTGCGGTCACCCTGCGCGCCGGACAGCGCTACTACATCGAGGTTCTGCATAAGCAGGCGGATCAGAAAGACAACGTGTCAGTCGCCTGGCAGCCGCCCGGCGGTGGCCGCAGCGTGATCGACGGGCAGTATCTGTCGCCGGCTGGTGAGTAGCGAGTGGGGAAGACCTTGCCCCATTTTGGCATCGGCATCTATCAAGTGAAGACCAGCCCCAACGTGGGTGTGCTTTGGCGCGGGGCGTATCAGCTTGGCGCAGACTATGTCTTTACCATCGGGCCGCGCTATAAGCCTGAGTCAAGCGATGTATTCGCCACATGGCAGCAGATTCCGCTCTTTCGCTATGCCACGTTTGACGATATGTTTGCAGCCATGCCATACAGCACACGCCTGATTGGTGTCGAGATGGGCGGCGAACCATTGCCCGATTTTGAGCATCCTGACCGCGCAGTCTACCTGCTCGGCGCGGAAGACAGCGGGCTGCCGCAATCCGTGTTGGACCGCTGTTATGCGACCGTCTCGATCCCTGCTGCACGGCGGGCGAGCTATAATGTGGCCCAAGCAGGTACGCTCGTCTGCTACGATCGCTTCATCAAGCAGAGAAACGAGATGTGAGGACGCCACTTTGAATCTAGCACAAGCTTCCTCTACGATCGACGTCGCACCGACGATAAAGCGGGATCGCCGTTGGCCGATTGTACGCGCAATGTTTGGCTTGACCTTGGTCCTGGCGACGCTTCTCCTTTGGCTGCAGCCTGAAGCCCTCTGGCTCAAGACGCTGGCGATTACGGTTCTGGCCTGGTGGCTGCCCGGGCTGTTGTTTGTCGCCCTCTGGCGCTTGCCCGAGATCGACGAGCTAACAGCACTTTTGGTGGCGCTGGCAATCGGCTGGGCATGGTTGGTTGGCGTCGGACTGTTGCTACATTGGCTGCCTGGCCCGGTCACGGTCAACCTCATCTGTGCGGGATACGGGATCGGTGGATTCCTGCTTTGGTTGGCCCTATTTCGTCGGCCACCATTGCCGTTTCAGCCAACGTCGGGCCGCGTGTGGCTGCAAGCTGGACTTGTGCTGGCCGGCCTGCTGTTGCTCTGGCTGCCCACCCTTGGCGCGCGTGAATTTTTTCACGATGAAACAACGGTGTTGGTCCAAGCGCGTGCCGCACTACGCGGTGTGGCTGATGCACCGGCCCGACACACCAAAGGCCCCGGGGAAATCATTGCGGCCATGGTCTTCTATCGCTCGTTGGGCACAATCAACGAGTTTTCCGCGCGGCTGCCCTTCGCTTTGGCGGGTATCGGGGCCGTGCTGCTGATGTTGCCATTGGGGCGGCGCCTCTTCTCTGCCCAAGTCGGACTGTGGGCAGCGCTGCTGATGGGTGTCAACGGTTACGTCGTTGCCTTGGCGCGCATGACGCAGTACCAAGGCCCGCTGTTGTTGCTCGCCGGCGCCGCTGTGTTGAGCGTTTGGTGCGCCACCCATCGTCCCGCTGCGCCTGGCAAGATCAGCCTTGCCTGGCTTTGGCTTGCCGTTGCGGTAACTGCAGCCGGCCTGGTCATGCACTATGAATTTGTCCTGCTCCTTCCTGCACTGCTGGCAATGCTGATTGTGGGCAGCGGCTGGCGCTTGCTGACGCGGCGACAGGTCGTTGCAACGGCGCTATTTGCCCTGGCGAATGGGCTTTTCGTTGCCGTCGTCTACGGACAGATGGTGGCCTCCGACAGATTCACCTCGTCGACCCAGTTCTACTACGCTGCTCGTTTTCTGCCGACGCCGGGGAATAACCTGGCCGAATTTGCCAACGTCAGCCTGCTCTACAACTCGGCATACTTTGGCGTCGGTCTTCTGGTGCTGGCAGCAATCGGTCTGATCATGGCCTGGCGCAGCCATCGACGGGCAGCGCTGTTGCTCACGCTTTGGATCGTACCCGCACTCGTGCTCTACCTTTTTGTGATTACCAGCCCTGGCACCCACTATTACCTGATCATGGGCGCGGTGTCGCTTTTGGCAGCTCTGCCTCTGGCGTGGCTCATTGGCGCAACGCCCGCCTTGCACCCCGTGCGCAGTGCTGCTGCGACCGTAGTGGTCCTGCTGTGGTTGATCGTTTCCGTTGTTTATATCAACCAGGCGCTTCTGCAAACGGAGCCACTCTACCTGCTCGATTTCAATGAGCAACAAGCCGCATACTTCCCAGCTCCCTATGACGCTGACTTCGCATCCCGGCCGCGTGTCGGCGTACCCATTCACGAAGGGTGGAAAACGCTGGGCGTCTTGCGCGAATGGGACGTCATGGAGGGCACCTACAGCAGCAACGAACGCCGCACGCGCTGGTACATGGGCGACTTTGACCGCGTAGACGTAGATGAGCAGCCCGACTATTTCTTTATCGCCCGCCACGTGCAAGATCCAGACCGTGCATATGATCACGCGCTGCTTGACGGCTATCAGGCATTTGGCGAGGTGCGAATCGCTAACGAGGCGCGCCTGTTGCTTTATCGGCGAGAAGGGTGGGACGGCGTCTATGCCATCTATAACGGCGAGGACTTTGACCGCGCCTTTCAGGAACATGTGGTGCTGTTGGGCGAAGAGCCCGAGAGTGAGCCGCTCGTGCAAGATGTCGTCGTATCGCCTGCACTGGAGCTTGTGTCATCTGGCGTAGACCGGGCAGCCGTGCGTCGCGGCGACGTCTTCATCCTGGAGAACCACTGGCTCGTCCAGGAGCCGATCGGGCAGAATTTGAAGCTTTTTGTCCATTTCGGAGAAGCCGCCGACGGTGCGCCCCTCGCCCAATGGGACGGCTATCCGCTCTTGAATGGCGCTCGTACCACCGAATGGCTGCCGGGCGATGAACTGATTGAGCGCGTGCCTGTGCGGGTCCCGGAGGAGATTTCTCCCGGAATGCATCCGATCTACCTCGGCTTCTACGACGCGGCTACGGGGGAGCGTTACGGCGCCGGCAGAGTTCCCGTGGGCGAGTTGCTTGTCCAGTAGGGCATGAAGACTCAGAACCAAGATTTTTCACCAGCGAGGAACCGAAAAACAGGATGGTTGACAATCAATCGGCCCGGACCGTTGTCGTCACAGGCGGTGGTCAAGGCATTGGCAAAGGCATCGCCCGCCATCTTCTCATGCAGGGCTGGCAGGTCGTAGTGGCGGAGATCGACGTAGAGGCCGGCGACGAAGCCACAGCAGAGTTGGCCAACCTTGGCGCGATCCGCTTCATTCAGACCGATGTGACGGACGAGGCGTCCGTCGCCGCACTCATGTCGCAAACTTTCCACGAAATGGGCGGGATTGATGCATTGGTCAACAACGCAGGGATTGCTGCGCCGGCCAACAGCCCGGTCGAGGCGCTGGATCTAGCTCAGTGGCAGCGGGTTATCGCTGCGAATCTAACCGGCCCGATGCTCTGCGCCAAACATGCGGCGTCCCATCTGTGTCGCGCCCACGGAGCAATTGTCAACATCGCTTCTACGCGCGCCCTCCAGTCCGAAGCCAACACTGAAGCTTATAGCGCATCGAAGGGCGGTTTGGTCGCGCTCACCCACGCCTTGGCCGTCAGTTTGGGGCCGGCGATTCGCGTCAACTGCATCAGTCCGGGTTGGATCGACGTGAGTTTGTGGCAGAAATCGAGCCGGCGTGAGGAGCCGGATCTGCGTGCGCTGGATCATGCTCAACATCCGGCGGGACGCGTCGGCAAACCCGAGGATATCGCTGCCATGACCGCATTCTTGCTTTCGGATGAGGCTGGATTTATTACGGGGCAGAACTTTGTTGTCGACGGCGGCATGACGGTCAAGATGATCTATGCGGATTGAGGCCTGCCTGGTTCCCTAGTCGCAAAACCACTCTTCTTGCTCTGGATAAAACTAAGGCCCTTCGAGTCATGCCGAGTGAAACGAGAAATCTTGACTGTAGGCGAAAAAGAGGCCGTTTGCACCCAGGCCTTAGATCCATCGCGGGGCTTCGGGATGATGGGTGTCGCGCTACGGCGCGGTGATGCGTAACGTGCCGATCATCACTGCATCGGTGCTGCGCCCCAACCCCGTTTCCGCGTTCAACTCCAGCCCATCGCTGGCCCGCTCCATCCGCAATGCCACCGTGTAGTCGCCGGCAGCCAAGTCGTCCGGCAGCGGCATCACGCGCACCTCGCGAAGCGGGTAACCTGCAGGCCAGACGCTGCTCGGATAGTTGAGGCCGCCTGCCACCTGCCGCCATGTGGCGGCCACGTCATTGTCGGCGCCGCGCAGCTCGATAATGACGTCATAGGCGTCGCGGTAGTCGCTCGGATTGGGATACCAAATGAGCTCGGCACGGAACTCGTCGCCGGGGAGGCTTTCGGCGCGGTCAAGCGCTGCGTGCGTCAGATCAATGTAGTCAAAGGACGCCAGTCGGTCGGTAATCTCAGACGGATGGGGTGACTTGAAAACTTCGGTCATGCCGATGCGCCAGCGCTGACCGTCAATGACGTGTGCCGGATCGCCTGCAGGCACAATCGGGTCTCCGGTATCCTGGCGATAGACAATCAGCTCGATCGTGTAGCGCAGGGGCTTAGCGGAGATCGGCACGGGTAACGCAAACGACTGTTGAACGCGTGTGCCCGGTTGCCAGCTGCTGCTGGGCGGCTGAGGAGCCACATCCTGTTGAACCAGGAGCAGATCGCTGCCCGCCTCATAGAGTCGCAAGGAGAAGCTCAAATCTGCCCCCAGGTCATCAATACCCGTCAACGCTTCCCAATATAGGTCGACATAAAGTGTTTCGCCGGCTTCGACCAACGTGTGCGGATCGCGCCCGACCAGGTGCAGAGCATCGCCGAAGCGTGCATCAACTGGAATCATCTGTTGCTCCGTCAGTGGATTGGCGGCCAGATCATAACGTTGGACGCGCAGATAGTCTCGGCCAGCATAGGGCAGGTCTTGCGCCAGGACGCCGTTTTGGTTCAGCCAGGCGCGGATGACGCCGGCGGGGTCGCTCACTGTATCATAGAGGCGGTAGTGCCAGAGACGGGGGTGGACTGTGCCGATCGTGTCGAGGGCGGCCAGCGTTTCCGCTGCTGAGACGGCGAAGAAGTCGCTCGCCGGATTGCCCCATCCCAGCTCTGAATCGCCGTCCACGCTGCCCGTGCGTGCGATGATAACGGGCGCGGCCAATTCGCCGTCTGACAACCCGGCAGGCAACTGATCGGCATAGTCGGTGAAACGACCGTCCCATGTGATGGCCGGCGGGCGAGATGCTAGCGGCCCCGCCAGCTCGGTGGGCCAGTAGATCTCCAGCGTGGGATAGACCCAACCGGCGTTGGCCAGAATCAGATCGTCAGGCCGCCAGTTGCGGGCCAGATCCGCCACGGCAGTGCGATGATCATCGGCGCGATAGCGTGGATTCGACCAGAATTCGTAGAGCCCCCACGTGCTGATGCCGATCATGAGCGCAAGCGCGCCCAGCGCCAGCCATGTCTTATGCCGGATCAAGGCGAGGATGGCCGCAGCCACGATCAGCATGAAGGGTGGCGCATAGAGAAATACGTAGCGCACGTGGTAGAGGGGCGTAACCGTGGCGGTGAAGAGGTAGAGTAAGCCCAGCGGCACAAAAATGTAGACGAGCAGCGTACTGCGCGCTCCCGGCTGATCCCGTTCATCTTGCTCACCGGGCCAGAGCCAGAGGAACAGACCCAGCGCCAACAACGCAACCAGGGCAAAGGGCCACATGCGCCCGCCCGGCGGCGATTGGCCGATGATCAACGCGCCAAGTGTCTCGGCAAGGGAGGCAAGGAAAGCCTGGATCGTCGACCAGGGCGCACGCCAGGGCGGCACGGGCGGGCTGACCGCTTGGTGCAGGAAGACGGGAAGCCAAGGCAGCCACAAGAGCAGTACGGCCACTTGCGCGCCGACCCAGCCCAGCAGGGCGCGGGTTCGTTGAGCAGGCTCCAGCTTGCGCAGGCGGATGAGCGCCAGCACGTTCAGGGCGATGAGCGCGAAGGAAAAATAGTAGAGCGTGTAGAGACCGCTCGCTGCCGCCGCCACATAAACGATCAGCCAGCCCCACGCGCGCGGCTCCTGGTCGAAAAAGCGCAGCGTGGCCCAGAGGCAGAGCAAGCCCAGCGCCGCGCCGATCGTATACATGCGCACTTCCTGGCCATACCAGAGATGGAAAGGATTGACCGCGGCCAACCAGATGGCTAGTACGGCCGCACGTTCCCCCAACAGGCGCCGGCCGATGGGCGCCAGCAGCGCCAGCACGAGTACGCCGGCCCATAGGCTAGGCCACGCAAAGAGGAACTCCAGGCCATGCTCCAACGTCGGATGGCTGAGGCGTTGCCAGAAGTGAAGCAGCGCGTAGTAGCCAGGCGGATGGATATCGCCGGCGGTGTGCGCAATCATCTGCGTCAGCGGCAGGCGAGCGAGATAGGCGCTGACCGTCTCGTCATACCAGAGCGACTCGCTGCCCAGGCGATAGAGGCGCAGGCTAAAGCCCAACAGCAAACCGCCGAGCAGCGCAACACGCAGCCAGTTTGGCTCTGGTGCCGCTTGCTCAATGACCGCCTGGTGATGGACCGCTTGCTTGGATGCCATACCCGGCATGCTAGCACAGGAGATGCCAGGGGCAAATCAGCGGCATCTGAAATCCCTTGGATTCGCTCCCAATCCTTTGGCATTCCCGGGGCCTTTGGATACAATAGCACGGATGTCGACGATTACGCTGGACCAACTACTCAAAGATGTCCGCGCGGCCTGGCGCTTCACGCCCGCAGCGGAAGCCTGGCTGGGCGTTGCGCTGCTGCTTGCGCTCGTCGGGTTGGCCATGATCAGCGCCCGCTCCATAACGGTGACGGTGGACGGCGTTGAAGAGGCGGTACAGACCCATCGCCGCACGCTTGACAAGCTCTTGCTCGACTTGGGGTTTGAGCCCGAAATGCTGGCGCACGTCTCGCCGCCGCCAGCTGCGCCTCTGCACCGGGGCATGCGCGTCACCGTAGATCGACCGCGTCCGGTCCAGCTCTTTGCCGACGGGCGCGATCTGCGTCTGCAGACGTGGGGGATGACCGCGGCAGAAATCCTAACCGATGCGGGCGTGAGTTTCCATCCTAGCGATCAGGCGTTGCTCGACGCCGAGCCGATCGGATGGGATGAGCCGCTACCACCAGTTGTGCATGCACTCCGACCGCAGACATATGACCGCGGCCATGCCTGGGATCACATCGAGCGCCGGCCGGTTCAGTTGCGCGTGCATCGCGCCATCCCCATCGAGGTCAATGACGGGGGGCTGGCCTTCACCCTGCGCACGACCACGGAGACGATCGGCGAAGCGCTCTTGCAGGCTGGGATCACGCTCTACTTAGGAGATGAAGTTCGCCCTGACTTGGGTAGCCCTGTCAGCACTGGGCAGCAGATTTTTATTGAGCGCAGCACGCCGCTAACCGTTCAAGCAGACGGCCAGACGCTCAAGACGCGGGCCAAAGCCGAGACGGTGGGTGACGTGCTTGCCGCGCTCGATATTGGCCTGGCAGGTCTCGATCGGGTCAGCCCGGCGCTGGAAACGCCGCTGTACGACGACATCGAGATCACCGTGATGCGCATCCGCGAAGAGATCGAGGTGACGGAAGAGATCGCGCCGTTTGAGACGATCTACGAGGCTGACGCTACGCTGCCCATCGATACGCAGACCGTTTTGGCGCCCGGCGCGGAGGGCATTACCCGTACTCGTGCGCGCGTGCGGTACGAGGATGGCCAGGAGGTGGCCCGTGTTGTCGAGGACACGTGGACCGCTCAAGAACCCGCCCAGCGCATAATCGCCTATGGACGCCTGATCGAACCCAAGACGGCTACTGTAGAGGGTCAGTCAATCACTTACTGGCGCAAGATTTCCATGTTGGCGACGAGCTACAGTGCGTCGCGTGCCGGCGTCTCGCCCGACAACCCTTACTTCGGGCGGACCTATTCGGGCGATCCCATGCGCGACGGAATTGTGGCAGTGGACTTTAGCCTGGTGCCCATACGCAGCCAGGTCTTCATTCCCAGCTACGGCTATGGCGACGCCTTGGACACGGGCGGCGCTATGCGCGGCCGACGCATTGACCTCGGCTATGCGGATGATACGTGGGTCCCCGTGCGGCGCTGGGTCGATGTCTACTTGCTGTGGCCGCCCCCGGCGCAGGATCGAATCACGTGGGTGCTGCCCAACTGGCCGCGTCCGCCACAATAACAGAGACAGCAATGAAAGATCGTATCTGCGAGCATAGCAGCGTCTTTCTGAGGTCTCGATACAGTTTACGCATCAGCGTTTACGCACCAAGTTCGGACGTTCATGGCGAATTCGCAGGATAGCCTGTCGCAGCGCCGCTGGGTGATTCCGGTACTTTTGTTGATCATGTTGGCGGGTCTTGTTCTGCGCACGTGGAACGTGAACTTTGACCGCGGGATCGGCAGCCATCCGGATGAACGCAGTACGGCCTGCTTTTATGCAACTACAATCGCACTACCCGATTCATGGGAAGCCTTGCGCGATCCCCGGCAAAGCCCGCTCAATCCATTGTGGGATCAGGCCCGGCAGGAACGACGCAGCTTCACCTATGGTCATTTTCCCCTCTATATGGGCGTCGCCGCAGGCGAACTCATTCAGCAGGTAGCGCCCCTTGCCCAGCGGCTTGGCCTACCCGAGGAGACGACCGCGCTCATGGCACGCGCAGGCAGCGCCTGTGACGGCATCACCGTGGCCGGCCGTTTGACCATTGCGCTCCTCGACACCTTGACCATTCTGTTCCTCTTTTTGTTAACAACCGCGATTTTCGGCTCGGGCGCGGGCTTGCTCGCTGCCGCCTTCTATGCGTTTGCCGCACAGGCGATCCAACTCAGCCATTTCTTTGCCATGGACCCGGCTAGCACCACCTTTACTGTCATGGCCGCCTGGGGAGGCGTGCGCATGGTGCAGCGGCGTACGTGGGGCGCCGCGTTGTTGACGGGCGTTGGCGCGGGGTTGGCCATCGCGTCCAAGTTCAGCGCCTTGCCGATATTGGCCGTACCGGTCGTGGCTGCGCTGATTATCTTCTGGCAGAGCGCGCAGGAGGAGGCATTCAGTCTGGATACCCCTTCTCCCGGCGTTGGTCGAGCGCGCTTCCGTGCGCTCAGTGGTGCGCTCTTGGCGCTGGTGGCAGCGGGCGTTGTCTTCTTCTTCACGAGCCCCTATGCCGTGCTCGACTGGCAAAGCTTTAGCCAGGCGACCCTCGTGGAACAAGGGCGCATGGTGCGCGGTGTGGCCGATTTCCCTTTCACCCGTCAATATCGGAACACAACGCCCTATCTCTATTTCATCGATCAGCAGGTGCGCTGGGGACTGGGGCTGCCGCTGGGCTTGTTGGCGCTGGCGGGTACGCTTTTTGCTGTGCTCGGCCTCCTGCGGGTGCTTTACGCTATGGCAGCCACCGGCATCGGCCGGCTCTTTGGCCGCTCTCTTTGGTACGAGATTCCGGAACGGGAGCTGCTTCTGCTCATCGTCTGGAGTTGGATCGTGCCTTATTTCGGGTTGACCGGCGCATTTCTGGCCAAATTCAATCGCTACATGAGTCCGATTCTGCCTTTTGCGTTGCTCTTTGCCGCCGGGTTGGTCTGGCATCTCTGGCATGGCCGCCTCTTTGGCGTGCGCCGCCTCTCCACCGCCGACCCGGACGTAGAGACGTTGCATTGCAACGTCTCTATAACGACATTTCCGGATAATACCCCGTGGCGCGGCATCCGCCATGCCCTGGCAGTTGGCCTTGCGCTCATCGGCATTGTTGGCGGCCTATCCTGGTCCGTGGCCTACGTCAATGGCGTCTATAACCGGGAACACACCTGGATCAGCGCCAGTCGTTGGATGTACGAAACCATGCCCGCCGGCTCGGTCATCCTGTGGGAGCTGTGGGATGACCCGCTGCCCAAGTCACTGCCCGACGAGCCGGGCATGGACATGGGTACGACTGGCCTGCGCAACATCGACTGGAGCCCATACGAAGAGGACACCGCAGAGAAGTATCAGCGCATGCGCGAGGCTCTACGCGCGGCCGATTACGTTGCCTACAGCTCCAAGCGCATCTATGACAGTGTCGACGAACTTCCCACGCGCTACCCGCTGACCAATCTCTACTACGAGCGCATGTTCGACGGCAGTCTGGGCTTCGAATTGGCCGGCGAGTTTACGTCGCCGCCCCGGCTCTTCGGTCTGGAATTCGACGACCGGCACGCCGATGAAAGCTGGAGTCTCTACGATCACCCCCAGGTACTGGTCTTTGAGAAAGTGCGCCAACTGAGCGATGCTGAATTCGACGCGCTCTTTGCGGGTTCGTGGGAGGAAGCCGACAACTGGTACCGCGGGCCAGATTCGCCGCTGAGTCCCTTGCTCAACGCTTTGGGGCTGGGCAGTGACCCTGGCAGCGGAGACGCCGGGCTGCTCAACCGCCTGGTCGGCCTGGCCGGCGGCGTGCAAGGAACGTCAATCAGCATGGCCCCACGCGGTTCCTCACTCATGCTGGATGAGCCGCTGGCCGATTTGCCGCTGGTCGACAACTATCGCTGGAACACCTTTGCCAGCGAACGCCCGGGCGCCGGTGTCTTGCTCTGGTGGTTCGTCCTGACGCTCTTGGGCTGGATTGCCTGGCCGTTGCTCTTTGGTCCACTGCGTGCCCTGCGCGATCGGGGTTACTTCTTTGCGCGTACGTTGGGCTGGCTGCTCAGCGCCTGGGTGCTCTGGTGGCTGGCCAGCCTGGGCTGGATGCACAACACGGTTGTCAACGCCTGGTTGGTGCTGGGCATTGTCGCGCTCCTTGGCATGCTGGCGGCATGGCCACAGCGCAAGGCCATGAGCGCCTTCGTGCGCGCACGGTGGGGGTTGTTGCTTGTTGGAGAAGGGCTCTTCGCGGCCGCCTATCTCTTTTTTGTGCTGATTCGACTGGCAAACCCCGATATTTGGCAGCCCTGGTTTGGCGGCGAGAAGCTCATGGAGTTTGCCTTTCTCAACGGCATACTGCGCAGCCCAACCTTCCCACCTGTCGATCCCCACTTCGCCGGCGGCTACATCAATTACTACTATTTTGGCATCTACCTGGTCGCCTACCTGATCAAGCTGACCGGCATCTATGCCGAGGTGGCCTTCAATCTGGCCATTCCGGCCCTTTTTGCCCTGACCGTGATCAACGCCTTTGGCCTGGCCTATTCAGCCGTGCCCGCGGCCACGCGGCTTCAGGGGAAGCCTGCTCCGCCATCCGCCGACGAACCTGACACCGACGAACCTGACACCGACGAACCTAATGCAGATGAGCCTGACGCAACGCAGGCGATGGTTGTAACTGAAGGTGCGGGCGAAGCATCCCTCTCTCTTTCAGATGATGTGGACGCGCACGCGGAGGACATACTGCTCGCCGCGCCGACCGCAGGGGGCGGCACGGGCTTCATGCCGGCGCAGGCTGCGGCTTTAAGGCACGCAGCGCCGGAGGCGCCCACAGACGACACTGCTACACCGAATTCGGACGCAGACTGGCAGACCGGTCTTGGCCAGGCCTTGCTGGCGCCCCTTTTCGTTGCCCTCATCGGCAACCTCGACGGCTTTGCGCAGGTCGCACGCACCCTTGCCGCCGTGAGCGATTGGACGTTTCAGAGCGCCTCACGCGGCGTGGCGACACTGGTGAACGCAGCAGGCGGCGTCGGCGCGGCTGCCTCCGGCCAGCCGCTGCCGCCCTATGACTTCTGGGGGCCCAGTCGGGTGATTCCGTGGACGATCAACGAGTTTCCCTTTTGGAGCTTTCTTTTTGCCGATCTGCACCCCCACATGATCGGTATTCCCTTTGCGCTCTTCTTTCTTGCGCTGGTGTTGACGCTCATTAAGGACAGTGACGTCTATGGTCGTGTGCTCTGGCCGTGGGGTGCGGCCCTGCTGGCCCTGTTCGCGCTCATGCTGGGCACCCTCGCCAGCATCAACCTCTGGGAGCTGCCCACCTATGCGCTTTTGGGCATCGGTGCGTTACTTGTTTCCCAATATCGCCATGACGGCCGAGTCGACTGGGCGCTGACGATTTCTGCCGCTTTTGTCTACATGCTGGGTGCGTATCTGGCCTTTGCGCCCTTCTTCCGTGCATTTTCCAGCGTCGGCGCGGGTGGTATCGGTTTTGTGCGTGAACCGGATCCGACCGGCCTCTGGCTGCTAATTTGGGGCTTTCTTCTCTTTGCGACCGTAAGCTGGTTGCTCTACACTGGCTCGCGCGCGGCCCGCCCTGCATGGCGTCAGGATCGTAACGATGCGGCAGCGGTCGTGATCAGGCCCGGCGGACTGGAACGGGCTGTAAGCCTGGCCTGGCGTGAATTTGACCGCTTGCCGCGTTTGGTCTATCTCCATCGCATGTTGGTCACGCGCTCGACCCTCGGGTATCAGCTTGGTCTCTGGCTCGTTCCCCTGTTCATTGTGCTGGCCGGTATGACATTGCTGTGGGAGCGCACGGTCCTGGCGCTCTGCCTGCCGTTGCTGGCCTTGTCCTTTGTGCTACTCTGGCGTCGCGGGCGTGCGGCGGACGGTGGCGCCCAGTTTGCGGTCTTGCTGACTACGTTGGGGTTTGGCATTCTGGCGGGCACCCAACTCGTTTATCTCAAGGACTTCCTCCAGGGCGGCGAGTATTACCGCATGAATACGCTCTTTAAGTTCTTCATGCAGGTCTGGGTCGTCTGGGCAATCGCCGCCGCGATCGGCGTCCCGCGCGTCTGGCGCGGCCTCTTCGCCAGGCCGGTTATGACTGCCGACGGCGCGGTCACCCGACAACGCACGACCGGCCAGCGCCTGCTGGCCGCAACCTGGCGCGGGGCCTTTGTCGTCTTGTTGGCGGCCAGTCTGGTCTATCCGATCTTGGGCACGCCCGCACGCGTCGATCAGCGCTTTATGGGCTGGCAGCCGCCCATCGGCACCCTCAACGGACTGGACTATATGCAAGAGGGCGCCTTTGCCTGGCCGGACGGCTCGAACGTGATCGAACTACGCTACGATCACGCGGCCCTGCTCTGGCTGCTGGAGAACGTGCGCGGCAACGCCGTCATCGCCGAGAGTTCACAGGTCGATTACTACCGGGCCATGGGCACGCGCATTGCCAGCCAGAGCGGCCTCAGCGGCTTGACCGGCATGCACGAGGCGGAGCAGCGCTACGGTGGCGATGTGGCCTATCGCAGCGAACGCCATCGTGAGTTCTGGGACAGTCTTGACCCCGCGCGTACCCGGACGCTCATCGATGACCTGCAGATCGATCTGATTTACTATGGCCAACTTGAGCGCTACCTCCATCCACAAGCGGTGGAGAAGTTCGAGCAGCTGGTTGCTGACGGCCAGCTGACGCGGTTCTACGAAAACGAACGGGTCACGATCTACGCCGTGCCCGGCCGGCTGCAAGAGCAGGCCGGCGGAGGGTACGCACCATCATGAGTGAGCTCATTGTGCCATTCCTGAGTTGGTATCTCGTCATTCAGCTGCTGTCACTGGCGGTCCTGCCCTTGTGCGTGCGTCTCTTCGCCAATTTGCCCGACCGCGGGTACGTTTTCGCCAAGATGCTCGGCATTCTGCTCGTCAGCGTGACGTTCTGGCTGGGCGTGGCCTACGGACTGCTGAGCAACGACGTTGGCGGCGCATGGCTGGCCCTGCTGGTCGTAGCATTGGCCAGCGGATTGGTTGGCCGCTCCGTGCTGACCCGTCTCGTTTCGGCCGCGCGCCAGCAGCTTCCCTGGCGCAGCATGCTTGTGGTGGAGACGCTTTTTCTCGTCGCCTTTGTGCTCTGGGCCTTTGTGCGCATCCATGACCCGGCAGCCAACCACACCGAACAGCCCATGGACCTCATGTTTATGAACGCCATCTGGATGAGCAATGAGTTCCCGCCTGAGGATGCGTGGTTGGGCGGTTATGCCATCAGTTACTACTATCTCGGTTATTGGATGTTGACCACCATTGGGCGCCTGGCCGGACAGCCGCCCGCGATTGCCTACAACGTTGGCCAGGCAAGCTGGTTTGGCCTGCTGCTGCTGGGCAGCTTTGGCGTGGTTTTTAATTTGCTTCTGCGCGCGGGCAAGCGCACTGCCCGGGCGCCGTCACCTCAGGCCGTGCTCGGCGGCCTGCTGGCATCCGTTGCTGTGGGGCTCTCCGGCAACGTGCAGAGCATCCTGGAGTGGCTCTATGCCAATGGGATTCGCCTGGAGAGCGTCAATCGCTGGATTGACGTTTACAACTTTGAAGAAAATGCCGCAGTCACCAATCAGTGGTTTATCAACACGGGTTGGTGGTGGTGGCGCTCCAGTCGTGTGATCGAAGATCTGGATCTCAATGGCAACCACATTGAAGTGATCGACGAATTCCCCATCTTCTCCTATGTCTTGGGCGATAACCATCCCCACGTGCTGGCTATGCCCTTTGTGCTGCTGGTGATTGGCTTGGCGATGGCGCTCTTCTGGAGCACGCCACGCGGCTATCGCAGTTCTTTCTTGGGGCGAATGCAGGCGCTGTTGCCGTTGGGCTGGATCGGCTTGTTGGTAATGAGCTTGGCTTCAGGTGCGCTGATTTTTCTGAACACGTGGGACTTTCCGCCGTACTGGCTGCTTTTGGCAGTCAGCGGCGCCATCGCTGCCTGGCGGCGTACTGCTGGGCAGAATGGCGGACGCCTGGGCTTTGCTTTGGGCATCGGTGCGGCGCTGGGGACGGCACTGGCGGCCGGCACGTTGCTGATCTATCTGCCATACTTCATTACGGCGCAGAGTCAAGCCGGCGGCTTCTTGCCCAATCTATTCTATCCGACCCGTCTGCCCCAGTTCTTGGTGATGTTTGGCGGACTTCTGCTTGCTCTGATCACGCTGTTGCTGGTGGGCTGGCAACGGATGCGCCCGACCTTGGACCGCCTCGGCATGACGGCGATCGTCGTCTTTGTGACGCCCCTAGCATTTCTGGCTCTTTCCGCTTGGACCGCGCTCAACACGGCATGGGGCGCTGGCTGGCTGGAGCGTGTGGCCCTGCCCGCCGGGGCAACCGATCATCTCCCGTTCATCATCGAGCGCTGGACGGGCGAGCCGTTTACGTTTATCTTAATTGGACTCCTGCTGACGGGCGTGCTGGCTCTGCTCTGGCAAGGGCTGTCGGGCGCCGGTGCGGATGGTGCGGCTGAGCAGGACGGCGATCAACCGCTGCTCTTTGCGCTGCTCCTGGCGGTTATTGGCCTGGCACTGCTCTATACGCCCGAGTTTGTCTATCTGCGCGACAATTTTGGCACGCGCATGAACACGATCTTTAAGTTCTACTATCAAGGCTGGCTACTGCTCGGCCTGAGTGGGGCCTATGCTCTGGCCATAGCGCTGAACTGGCGCGGTCCGACGTGGCGCTGGTGGACGGTCGTGCCCGCGTTGCCCGCGCTCTTATTGATATTGGGCGGGCTGATCTTTCCGGTGGCGGGCGCGTATAGCAAGACCGACGGTTTTGCCGCCGAGCGGCCGACCTTTGACGCCACCGACTATGTCAGTCGTTACCGCCCAGACGAGGCAGCCGCGGCCCGGTGGGTGCAACAACATGTGCCGCCGGGCACGCGCGTGCTTGAGGGCAAGGGGGCAAGCTACCAGGCTGATACCAACCGCATCAGCACCATGACGGGGCGGCCTACCCTGCTCGGCTGGGCCGGGCATGAGTCGCAGTGGCGAGGACAGGCCTATGGCGAGATGGCGCAGGGCCGCAACGAAGCGTTGGAGACTATCTATCGTACAGGTTCGCCCGCCGAGATTGCCGCGACGCTGGCTGCGTGGCAGATTGATTACGTCTATGTTGGTCCGGCCGAGCGCTCGCAATACGGCCCCCAAGCGGATGGGGCAGAGCGTTTTGATACGGTGCTGGAGCTTGTTTTTGAAGCCGGTGACGTGCGTATCTTCCGCCGGCGCGGGTGATCGTCGTGCCGGCGCGTGGACCCGGATCACACGATCCCTCGTTTCACTCTGGATGACAGCGGAGCCGGCTGGGCATTGAGCGACAGAGCGGGATGAGTGCGTGGCCGAGCGACAGAATTCTTTCCCTGCGCAAAGTGACCAATTTGAGCAACTCAGTAACCATCTATGACTGCAACAACAGTAAGTGCGCCGGACCAATCTACAATTCGCAGCGCGTTCACCGTTGAACGACTCCTGTACGGCTGCATCCTGCTTGTTGGCGTGTTTTTGCGCTTCTACCAGCTGGGCCTACAGCCGCTGACGCCGGCCGAGGCGGCGCAGAGCTGGCCGCTATGGCGAGCGGCTCAGGGATTGCCGGTGGAGACTTTCGCACCTGCTTCTGCAAGTGCATTGCTGGCGTCGCTTCAATTCGCGCTCTTCTGGGTTACCCAAGGCGGCGACGTAATCGCACGCCTGCCTGCCGCGCTGGCGGGAACCGCATTGCTTTTCACCCCGTGGCTCTTCCGTCCCTGGCTGGGTCGCGCGACTGCCTTGGTTCTTGTCCTGCTCTTTGCTATCGATCCCTGGCTGGTGGCTTTCAGCCGCGTCGCCAGCGGCGCCATGCTTTCTACGGCACTGGCGCTTTTTTGCATGGCCTGCATGACGAGGTTGGCCATTGCCGCTCTTCCGGCCCAGGAAATCAATCGTGGCTGGCTCTACGGCGCTGCGGTGAGCGCGGGGTTGTTGCTAGTAACCGGCCCGCTGGCCTGGTCATATGGCGCGGTCTTGTTGCTCTTTGCCCTATTGATCGTTGGCCCGGCGCTCACGCCTGTCGCGCGCACCGTACTGCGGGCCCAGGCCGTCACGGTCGCGCTCATCTTTGCTCTCACCGCCGCGCTGGCGGCCACGCTCTGGCTGGCGCGGCCGGAGGGCGTGGCCGCAGTGAGTCGCAGCCTTGGCGTATGGACCGCACAGTTCCAAGCCGGCCGCTATCCATTCGCCTGGAGCCTTGCCCGCGTTCTGGTTGACCAGGCGCTGCTGCTGCTCTTTGCCTTCGTCGGCTTGTTCATGCTGTGGCGGCAACGACAAGCGTTAGCGACACCGCCCGGTCGCCAGTGGCCCCTCTTTTTGACGCTCTGGCTCGCTTGGGGACTCTTCTGGCAACTTCTGCCGGGGCGCTCACCGGACGCGCTGCTGGTGCTGGGAATGCCGCTGCTCTTTGCCGCTGCGCATGTAGGCGGCCATTTGCTGACGCACGTGCCGTCGGAATTATCCCGGGCGGAGGCGGGCGGGCTCCTGGCCGTGCTCTTTGTCCTGGCCGTGGCCGCACGCATCGCCCTCAGTGCGTTGATTTCCTCCGCACGTTTCGACGCGCAACTGGCCGCAGTGACGATTTTGCTCTGGTTTGGCATCGCCCTGGCGCTCTTTGCCTTCGCTGCCTGGGCAGGCTGGACGCGTATGCTCTGGCTGGCCGGTATCTTTGGCGGCAGCCTGCTCGTGCTGACCACCACGGCAAGCGCCTGGCAGTTGGCTCACGTGCACGACATGCAGCGGCCCAATGGCCTCTTTGCCAGTGTTGCCCATCCCAACGTGCGCACGCTGCGCGCCGACCTGGCAACGTTGAGCGCGCAGCGCGTGGGGGATGAACTGGCCAAGCCCGTGCAGGTGCAGATGGGTGTGGAACCCGATCCGCTCTTGGCCTGGTATCTGCGTGACCGCCGTATGGTCGACTGGGTTCCCGCACCGACGGCCACCGAGGGTGATTCCGCGCCCCTGGTGTTGACGCAATTGCTGCCCGGTGATGGCATGGCTGTAAGCGCCGGGCCGGCTGGTACAATCGGGAGCGACTATCACATACGCTATGAATGGTTACCGGCACAATTACTGAATAGCGGATTCAAGGTGCCGCTGCCCGACTCTGACGCCACCGGTTGGGATCGCCAACTGGAGCGCATCGACCACGTCTGGCGGCAGCAGGCCTATCCTTTCCTGCAGTGGGCTGTTCAACGCAAGACCGTTGACGCGCCCGTTCAGAGCGGGATTCAGCTATGGGTGATGCCCGAAGAGTAAACTGGGGGCATACCTCGTTTGATCAAATGGAGTTTGCATCGATTATGGCACAACAGGACCTAACGCCCGGCGAATACTTCGGGCCTGACATAGAAGATGAGGCGCCGGTGTCCGCTTCCCCCGAAGGGAGCACAGAGCGCGCCGAGGCACCTGCGCTACTCGATAGCTCGGCCACGAGCTGGCTGCGCTTCGACTGGGAGACCGTCGCCTGGATTGCACTCTTGATTGTGGCAGCCGTAACGCGCTTCTACAACATCGGCGTGCGCGCCATGAGCCACGACGAAAGCCTGCATACCTTCTACTCGCACGGGCTCTACAATGCCGGGAACTATAGCCACAACCCCATGATGCATGGGCCCTTTCTTTTTCACGTCAACGCGCTCTTCTATTCTCTCTTCGGTGTCAACGACGCCACGTCGCGTATTGGCCCGGCTTTGGCCGGCATCGGCGTGGTGGCCATGGCCTACTTTTTCCGGCGCTACATCGGACGGACGGGCGCGCTGCTGGCCGGCGTGCTCCTCACGGTCAGTCCGAGTTTGCTCTTTCACTCGCGCTATATTCGTAATGACATCTACATCGCCCTCTTTACGCTAATCTGGATCTATGGCGCGTTCCGCTATCTCGACACCCGGCGTGCGCGATGGTTGACCATGATGGTCCTGGGCATGGCACTCGGCTTCATCACCAAAGAGAATCACTTTATTGGTGGGGCCATTTTGGGCGCGTTTTTTGCCGCCCTGGCGCTCTGGCAGAGCATGGGGCGTTCATTTTTCCTGTTGCTGTCGCCCCTACTGCTGGGCGGCGGCATTGCCTACTATTTTCACATGGCAGATCGCGATGATCTGGGGCTGATTGCGTTGGGCGCCGGCGTGGTCGCCGCACTGATCGTCTTTCTCTTCTCACTGCGCGATGGCAGTTGGGGGCGTCTGCGGCGAACCGACAGTAGCGATCTGGCTGTCGTCATGCTCACATTGGTGATGCCCTTTACAGCGCCTCTGCTCTACCTTGGTGTTGGGCCGCTCGCCGGCTGGGAGAGTTTGCATTTTGGTGATTGGCAGTCACCCCAAACGATTGCCAACGACATTATCATCCGCTATGGCGCACTGGCGGTAGTTCTCACCGCGTTGGCCGCCCTGATCGCCTGGTTCTGGTTCGGCCTGCGCCGCAACGATGAGACCCAGCCGCCGTTGCTCAGCTTTGGTCTCTGGGCACAGCAGATGGGGCTCTTCTGGTTGATCCAGATTCTTTTCTTCACGACATTCTTCACCAACTTCCGCAACGGCATGATCACCGGCGTAATCGGTAGCCTGGGCTATTGGATCGCCCAGCAGGAAGTGGCCCGGGGCGGCCAGCCCGACTACTACTACTTCCTGTTGACCGCGCTCTATGAGTTTCTGCCCGCATTGCTCAGCCTGCTGGGCATGGCCATCGTCGGTCTGAATCTGTGGAATACCTCCAAATGGGAGCCGGCCTTGGATCTGCCTGATAGCGTCTTGCGGGAAGGGACGGAAGCGAAGACGGCGACGGCCCAGGCGATCGCCTTGTCAGTAGACGCAGACTCAGGGGATCTCCCCCGCGTCAAGGATCCCGAGGCCGTGCCGGAACCTGCTGCGTCAGCATTAAAGGAGTTTGACGACGGCGCCGTGCCCGCGTCTTCGCCAGCGCCGGCTGCCGGCGATCTCCTGCGCCAGAATCGTGTCTTTTTTGTTGTCTTCGGCGTCTGGTGGATCGTAGCGTCATGGTTGGCCTATTCCGAAGCAGGCGAAAAGATGCCCTGGCTACTGACCCATCTAGCGCTGCCGATGTGCGTCTTTGGCGGGTGGATGGTCGCCTACGCGGCGCTCAAGGTTGATTGGCGCACGGCCTGGCGCACCCACGCCGTCTGGCTCATCGGGGTGACGCCGGCTGCACTCTTCCTACTGGGCACGCTTATCACCAACCGACCCGGTTTGGGGCGGGACACTGCTGCCTTGGCGCAAACTAGCCAGTTCGTGCTGGCGCTGCTCCTGGGTGCGGGCCTAGCCTACCTCACCTGGCGTTGGAGTCAGGGCGTGGGCTGGGGCGGAGCGGTGCGGCTCCTGGCCATCGGCTTCTTCTCCCTGCTCTTCCTGCTCACGATCCGTTTTTCCTACATGCTCACCTTCGTGAATTACGACATGGCGACCGAATACCTGGTCTACGCCCACGCTTCGCCCGACATCAAGCGCATGCTCAACGAGATCGACCTGATCAGCGAGCGCACCGTGGGCGACCGCAACCTCGAAGTCGCCTATGACAATGACACTTCTTGGCCGCTGAGTTGGTACATGCTCGCCTATCCCAACTCGCGTTACTACGGCGAGACGCCCAACAATGACGCCATGGACGCACCCGTGATCATCGTTGGGCCCGAGAACTACGATAAGGTTCATCCCTACGTGACGCGCGACTACGTCAAGCGCGAGTATCGCCTCATCTGGTGGCCCGATCAGGGCTACTTTAACCGCGGGTGGCGCGACGTTTGGAATACGGTGCAAGATCCAGACAAGCTGGCTGATATGTGGCAGATCTTCTTCTACCGCCGTTATCCGGATGACAACCATCCCAGCGGCTTCCGCGATCTGACTGAGTGGCCTATGCGTCATGACTATGAGATGTGGGTGCAGCGCGACATCGCTGCCGAAATCTGGGATTTGGGTGTGGCCCCAATCGTCGGTTCCGGCACGAGTGCGGCGGCCCAGCTGCGCGCTAGCGAGCTTGATCACACCGCCACAATGGTCTATGCCGATCAGTATGATGACTTGGGGCTCAATCGGCCCCGCGGGGTAGCGACCGATCTGGACGGTGTGCGCTACATTGCCGACACGCTCAACCATCGCATTGTCGTGCTTGAGGCCTCGGGCGCGCTGCGGCAAAGCTTTGGCAGCTTCTGTGATCTCTTCCAGGGTGAAGCCAGCGGTTGCGTAGACCCGGATGGGGAGGGTCCGTTGGCGCTGGGCGACGGTCAGTTTAATGAGCCCTGGGGCGTGGCCGTCGATCCCGACGGCATGATCTATGTAGCTGACACCTGGAACCACCGCGTGCAGGTCTTCGACAGCGAGGGACAATTCGTGCGCAAGTGGGGCTATTTCAGCGGCGTGCCCGACGTGCCGGGCGACCCCAACGCTCTCTACGGTCCGCGCGGCATTGCCGCCGATCCCAACGGTACGATCCTGCTTGCCGATACGGGCAACAAGCGCATCATTCGCTATGGACCGGGCGGCGAGGATCTGGGTCAAATCGGCGGCGGCGGCGTGATCGGCGGGCGCTTCGATGAACCAAGCAGCGTTGCGGTCGACCCGCGTACGGGCGACGTCTTCGTGGCCGACAACTGGAACCGGCGCATCCAAAAATTGACGCCCGACCTGACCTTCATTGAAGAGTGGCCTGTTCCAGGCTGGGAGACCCAGCTGCGTGACGACAAGCCGGGCGTGGCGGTCGACGCCAGCGGGCGGGTCTACGCCAGCGATCCGACCATGTATCGAGTGATCGTCTTCTCGCCCGAGGGCGAGATTCAGGCCAGCTTTGGCACCTATGGTGTGGAATCAAACCAGATGGCCTTTCCCAACGGCATCGCCATCGACGGCGTGTCCAACGAGATCCTCGTTGCGGACGCCGACAACAACCGGGTGATGCTCTTCCCGCCCTTACCGGAATAGATTGTCAAAGGTCGATGATCAATTGTCGATTGGCTCGCCGACATCGACAATTGATCATCAGCCATTGACCATCGATAATTGACCCATGTCCACCCTGCCCACCATCCGCTCATTCTTGTCTGGCCTACTGGCGGTCGGCGGCGCAATCACCGCGCAGGTATGGCTGGGCAGCGGGCATCTGGTAGAAGCTGCGCTCCTCTACGGCGCCGCGATTGTGCTCTTTGTCTACGCCTTGCACGACATCGGCATCGGCTGGCTCACGCCGCCGGTCGATGCCATGCCGGCGACCAGCGTACAGTCACTGTTGGCGCAGCCCCGCTGGCGGCGAGTCT
This sequence comes from uncultured Chloroflexia bacterium, assembly GCA_963749845.1. Lineage (GTDB taxonomy): Bacteria > Chloroflexota > Anaerolineae > Caldilineales > Caldilineaceae > JAGRCP01. The sequence goes on from CAVVOJ010000002.1 coordinate 257,918, forward strand.
TCGGTGGGGCGCTACTCTTGGCCGGCTTCGGCCTCACCCTCGCCGCACTGCGCGACTTCCATCTCCACGAACCCTGGACGGATAGGGCCTGGCTGCTACACCTGGCCGCGATCGGCGCCGGACTTGGCGGCGTCGCTCTCTTCACGAATACGCGCCTCAGCCCGCTGCCCGATCCCTATCCAGATGATCCGGTCGCCCGCATGCCAACGTGGCTGGTGGCCGTTCTGCTCCTTCTGATCTGCTTCAACGGTCTCTATCTGCGCCTTTTCCGCTTCAATGATCTCCCCTTTGGCGTCTGGTATGACGAGGCCGAGAATGGCTTGCAGGCGCTGCGGCTGCTGGCCGATCCCAATTTTCGGCCCGTCTACGCCAACTCGACCCATGCGCCGGCCCATTACATCTATCTGATTGCAGCCGCGTTTGAGCTTTTGGGCGTCTCCGTGCAGTCGATCCGCCTGGTCAGCGTGTTCATGGGCGTGGGCACCATTCTGGCCGGCTACCTGGTCGGGCGCGAGCTTTTCGGACGCGTCGGCGGGCTGAGCGCAGCCTTTCTCTTTGCGTTTTCACGGTGGGATATCAACCTGAGCCGCATCGGCATGTACAACATCAGCACGCCTCTCTTTGCACTGCTGACTGCAGCATTTCTCCTGCGGGGGATCCGCCGGCGTAGCCTGGCCGAGTTTGGCTTGGCCGGCCTCTGCCTGGGCCTAGGGCTCAGCTTCTATTCGGCCTTTCAGCTCTTCGCCGCGGCTGTTGGCCTCTTTGGGCTTCTGCTGCTGGCGCTCGAGCCCCGCCTGCTGCGGCGCTACTGGCTCGGTTTGCTGACGGCGCTCTTTGTCGCGTTCGTCGTGCTGGCACCAGTTATGCAGTTCGCCTATGACCACCCTGAGATCTATTTTGGTCGTACCCAGCAGACCTCGCTGTTTGCTGATAAGGAGCCCACGCAGTGGCTGCCCGCGCTGGCCGAAAACACCTGGCGCCATCTGCTCATGTTCAACTGGCAGGGCGATCCCAATGGTCGGCACAATCTACCCAACGCGCCCATGCTCGATCCGGTGAGCGCGGCGCTGCTGGTGTTGGGCGGGGCGCTGGCCCTCTGGCGCTGGCGCGAGCCGCGCTGGCTGCTGCTGCCGCTGTGGCTGGGCACGGCGCTGCTGGGCGGCATTCTCTCCCTGGACTTTGAAGCGCCGCAGTCACTGCGCGCCGTGGGCACGCTGCCCGCGGCCTATCTCCTGGCCGCCGCCGCGATCCACGTGCTCTGGCTGGCGTGGAGCCGGGAAGGCGGTCGTTACTATCCCGACTTTTTTGCCATTGTCGCGGTGTCGCTGCTCCTGCCCATGGCCATCCATGACAGCCGCGTCTACTTCTACGATCAAGCCGAGATCTTTGCAGTCTGGAACAATTTCTCCACGCCCGAGACCATCACCGCACGGCAACTCCAGACCCTCGATCCCGGAACGCGATGCCTACATCAGCGCTCTCTTCCACGGTCATCCGACCCTGCGCTTTCTGGCGCCCGATGCCCGACCCTATGGCCGGTTGGAGACGGACACGCGCTTTCCCTTGCCCATTGCCGCGGATCGAGACTCTGCTGCTCATGCTTGACGTGGACCGCCGGCCGCTCTTTGATGAACTGCGCACACTCTATCCTGACGGAGAATTTGTTGAGCACCGCTCCCCACGTGGCGAGGCGGTCAGCGTCCTCGAGGCGCGCCTCAGCTCCCCAGGATCTGGCTTCCATCCAGGGGCTTGACCGGGCGCTATTTCGCCAACGCCGACTGGGCGGGCACGCGCCGTGCTGCAGCAGCGGGATGCGGTGATCGACTTCGACTGGACTGAGAATCCGCCCTTGAACCGCCTTTTTCCGTCGAGTGGACTGGGCGTTTTGCGCATTGCTGACTATGGAGAGGTCGCGCTGGGACTGGAGGCGCCGGCGCGGGCGGAACTCTATGTTGACGAAACGCCTGTCCCCTTGGGCGCGGCTGGCACGTCCACCAGGCTGACGCTGGCCGAAGGCAATCACGCCCTTCGCGTGCGTGTGCGGTGGAAGATGCCGCACAACTCGGCCCGGTACGCTTGCACTGGAAGACGGATGACGGTGATGCCACGACCATCCCCGCCTGGGCGCTCTACAGCGAGCCGGTGGCCGTTCACGGTCTTCTCGGCCGCTACTTCGCCAATCCCGACTGGGCCGAGCCCGAGGCCCAGGCCCGAATCGATGAACAACTTGATCTCTACTTCCACGTCACGCCTCTGCCGCGGCCTTACACCGTGGAATGGACCGGAAAGATCGCGATTCCAGAATCCGGGCGGTACAGCTTTGGCCTCATTTCCATCGATGAATCCGAACTCTGGATCGAAGGCGAGGCTGTCACGGCATCAGGCGGCGCCAATGAGTACCGCGAGGCAGATGTGGAACTGGAGGCGGGGCTGCATGACATCCGCGTGCGCTTCGCCGACCGCACCGCGCATACCCACATTACCCTCTCGTGGCGACCGCCTTGGGGCGGCCACACGCCCGTACCGTCGGCCGTGCTGTTGCCGCCGTTGGGTAACTATGATGACTATGTCCTGCCGACGATAGAGGAGCTGGCGCCGCTTCCCGTTGCCTCCACAGCTGCGTTTGTCGGGCCGCAGCCTGCAGCTGGCGCCGGTACGGTGATGGCGCAAGGATTTGACGCGCCACGCGGTATCGCCGCTGGAGCCGATGGTCGAGTCTTTGTGGCTGACACGGGGAACAGCCGTCTGCTCGTCCTGGATGGCGAGGGAGAAATCCAGTCGATCATCGAGGGGGCGTTCTCAGATGATGCCGCGCTTCAGTTCGTCGAGCCGGTCGATCTCGCCGTCGACGTAGCAGGCCTGCTCTATGTGCTCGATCCGGCGCTGGCCCGCCTCCTGCGCATCGACCTGGTAGATGAGACCCGATCCATACTGCCGATTGCGGCTGAATATTTGGATCGATCACGCGGGCTCTTCATCGGGCCGGGCGACGCGATCTGGATTGCCAATACGCCAAACCGGCGGGTAGCTGCCTTTGATCGCGAGGGTAACTTGCTCTACGAATTCATTATCCCGGAAGCGGACGCACAGCCGGTTGACGTCGCCGTGGGATCGGACGGTACACGCTACGTCAGCGATGCCGGGCTCCATCGTCTCCTGCGCTACACCGAAAATGGCGATCTGGTCGATACCCATGTCGTGCCCCGTGCCAACAGCGTAAACGGTCCCCATCTCGCGCTGCGCGAGAACGGCTCGCTGCTGGTCAGCGAGCCTGAAACCGGGCGTATTGTTGAACTGGACACGCGTGGCCTACAGCGTGCCGCCTGGACGCTCCCTGCCGCGGATCAGGAGCCGGCCAAGCCCGTGGGCGTCGCCGTCGATTCGAGCGGCCGCGTATGGGCTGTCGACACCAATCTGAATCGGGTTGTGCGGCTGGAGTGACCCCAAAGTCTTCGGCGCCGAACGCCGGATCCTGCCACGCTTCGCGATTCCTACACTCTATGCTACGCTTTTGCCCATGAACGTTCTGTTGCGCACTGGATTGACGTTATCTGCCCTGGTCGCTGGCTGGCTCTTGCTGTGGAACCTGGGTCAGGGTGCCGCACATGCCGCGCCTCCGGCACAGAGCGATCCGATCATCGTCACCACACCGCCCAGCGTCACGCTTTCACGGCTGCCGACGCCCACGCCCAGCACGCCCGCAACTCCGGCAGACGCTTATCGGGTCCGACCTGGCGACACGCTGCTCACCATCGCGGTTGAACTCGATCTCGACCTGGCGGACGCCCACTGCCTGGCTACACCCGACTTTGCGCCCGATCAGCCGCTCGTAATCGGCGACCTGCTCACACTGCTGCCGGATGGTGAGCGTTGCCACCAGGTTGCGGTGGGCGAGACGTTGACCGGCATTGCCGCGCTCTACGCCACGACGCCGGCTGACCTGCGCGCCATCGCCTGGAATCGCCTCTCCCCGGAGCTTAGCGACATCACGGTGCTGCCGCCGGGGCGTTATCTGCGTGTGCCTGAGCCGCCCCTTGTTGCGTCCGCTCCATTCGCTTCCGGACCCGACGACCCGCTGCTGCCCATGATCTTGCGCCAGCCTGTGGGCACCAGCGTGTCCCAGCTTCAATCACTCGACGCGGCGTTGGTTAGCCAAGGTGCGTTGCCCGTTGGCGGTCCGTCGAACCGGGCGGATGCGTATGCCGCGCTGGCGCCGCTGCCTGCAGATTGGCCCTACGGCTCGGGCTTCTTTGCCTGGCCGCTCTACGGCTGGCTTACGCAGGATTTTCATGGCAGCCATCGGGCCATCGATGTGGCCGCGCCAACCGGCACGACCGTGACCGCCGCCGACCGGGGACGCGTCATTCGCGCCGGCTGGAGCGACAACGGCTATGGCAATCTAGTCATTGTCGATCACAACATCGACTATGTAACCGTCTATGCACACTTGAGTGAGGTTCTGGTCGAGGTGGGGGACATCGTGGGGCAGGGTCAGATCATCGGCCGCGTCGGTTCAACCGGCAACAGTTCCGGTCCTCATCTGCACTTCGAGATTCGCGATTTCGGCCGGCGCGTCGACCCCATTGAGAAATTGCTCAACTGATGCTGGTCAATGATCGATCTCTGCGCGAATTGAACATCGACCATTCACAATCGAGACTTGGTCATTGACGCGCCAGCTTCACCAGATCAAGCACCGGGCCGTGGACGCACGTACGCGTCAGACCACCGCCTGCAGTGGGAACGACGCAGGCGAGGCAAGCGCCCACGCCGCAGACCAGGTCGGCGTCGACGAGGATTTGGGCGAAGCCTTGCTCAAGCCGAAAGCGTGCGGTACGGATTGTTTGGGCCAGCAGTTCCGGCTGCAGTCCGGGGGCCGCCACGCACAGCTGGTCGGCCCAGGCAAGCGTATCGGCAAGCTCGGCGAGCAGCTCGGCTTCATCCCGTGCGCTGCGCAATTCCACAGCCAGGGGTAAGCGACGGCGGGCTGCCTCCAGCTGGGAGGCTTGACCGTCTCCCGTTGCCAAAACCGCTAGCCGTCCACCGCGATCCAGCACGCCATCCACCAGCGTCTGAAACAGGGGCAAGCGGGCGCCATCGGCGAGCAGCAGGACATTGGCTGCCTGACCCGGCAGCACAAAGCCTTGCCCCAATGGGCCGATCAGATTCACTCGCTCGCCCGGTTCACGGTCCTGAAGCCAGGCCACGCCCGGATCGTCGGCGCGATCCCTGGGGAACAACGTCCACGCGCTCCCTGAATCGTCCAGCCGCTTGACGTCTGCGGCGAAGAGAGGACGACGGGCATAGATTTGCCAGTTGGCGGCCCGCTCAGCTTTGCTCTGCGCGCCGCAGCGCACGAGGAAATAGCGACCGGCCGGCGTGACTTGGGCGAGGCCAGCGGGCAGGGCCACAGTGAGCCCGTTCGGGCCGTCATTGGCCAGGATGACGGCGTCGACGGTCTGATCCGCATGGACGATCCACTCTGCTGGTGGCGCGTTCATTCTCTCGCTGCTCCCGCTGTTTGGCATGAAGGGTTACTGTCCAGAATCGCCCGAATTCTATACCATGATGAACAGAAGACCTAGCTATGTTGGACTTTGCAGTGGCTAATTGACAGTAGACAATGAGCAATGGTCAACTGTTTGGTCGTTGCCGTGCGTCACGCCATGACCATTTCATCGTTCTTTTCGATTAACCAATCCGATCGGGTTCTTGTGCGCAACCGTTTTCATCGCCTGCTCAACCGAAAGCTGCCGGACCACGTGAGGATCGACCTGCTCGTGGCGTGGCCGCTCTGGCTGCTACCCCTCTTTCTCGTCGGCCAGATTCTTACGCCTCATCCCGTCTGGATGACCTTCCTTATCGTCGTCATTGGCGTCTATGGCTTTGGCTACTGGTGGGTGCGCAGTCTGGCTGAGGGGGTGACGCTGACGCGTGAGCGCCAGGGCGCGCTACTGGTGGCCGGCGACCTGCTGGAAGAAGAATTTACCCTCCACAACCCCACCCGCTTTTCGTTGCTTTGGGCCGAGTTCCTGGATCAGTCCGATCTGCCCGGCTACGATCCCAGCCTGGTCGTCAGTGTTGGAAGTTCGAGCAAGTATCGCTGGCGTGCGGCCGTAGAATGTCTCCAGCGCGGCATCTTCCGTCTCGGTCCCAGTCGGATTGTCACCAACGATCTCTTCAGCATTTTCCAGGCGACGCTCGACTACCCCCATGTGCAGCAGGTACTCATTTATCCGCGTGTGCTTCAATTGCCTGAAATCGAACTGCCGCGCGGTCAGGCGGGTGCGGACGAACGCCGCCGCCGTCCCTTGCTCGGCCCTGTGCCTGCGCCTAGCGTGCGTGACTACTACCCCGGAGCCAGCATGCGTGAGATTCACTGGCGCTCCACTGCCCGGCTGAGTCGTCTCATGGTGCGCGAAACCGAAATTGAGCCGACGGGCGACGTGTGGATTATTCTCGATCTCAACCGTGCGGCCCATAGCGGCAGTGGCGAGACGAGTACGCTGGAATACGCCATCGTACTCGCCGCCAGCCTGGCCGCCACGCTGCTAGACCAGAGCGGCCGGCGTGCGGTAGGGTTGGTGGCGGTCTCGGGTGAGGAGGGGCTGACGGCGGATGGCGACGACCTGCCGGCCAGCGAGGTCGGTGGTGCGCCACATGATCAGACCAACACGCTCTGGGTGCCGCCGCAGCCTGGACAGGCTCAGCTCTGGCGTCTGCTCGCTGCGCTGGCGCCGGCACAACCGACCACCCTACCCCTGGCTGATTTGTTGCGGCGCAGCGGACCCGGGCTGGGCCACCGTCGCACCGTCATCGTTATCACCGCAGACCTGGCGTCGGGCGATGATCCAGCCCCATCATCGCCTGAAAGCGATTGGCCGGCCGAACTCATGCGCTTGCAGGCGGCCGGCCTCGCCAGCAGCGTGCTTCTGGTGAGCGCACCCGGCGTCGAAGAAGAGGCCGCAGCGCGGCGCCGGATGCTGGCCCAGGTCAACGTGCCGAGCCAGCTCCTGCCGGTGGATGCTCAGTTGCCGCCCCTCATCACCTACCGGCGTACGCGCACGGTCGTGCGCAGCACACCGACCGGTGGGGTCGTCACCTATGAGGTGGAGGAGGAGGTCGGCTGATGGCTCAATACGACACGCCCGCCGCCCAGGGCTCGGAATTTTGGGGGATGCGCACAGGCCAGCGCGTGGCGCACGTGTTGCGTCCCTATCTTGGCTGGTTGACCCTCGGTGCGGCGATGTTCGTTGCGCTTTTCCCCGCGCTGGGTGTCGATCTGATCGGTCGAGGTAATCTCCTCCTGCGCGCCAATTTACTGGCCGCGTTGGGGCCGCTGGCTGTGGCAGCCACTTGGCTTGTGCTGGGCTGGCGCCGGCCGTGGCTGGACGCGCCCCGCCGCCATTGGAGCGTGACGCTGCTGCAGGCGTTGCTGGCGCTGCTGCTGCTGATCGCCGCCGGTCTGCTGGCGGTGAGCCAGGTGCTGCAAAGCTGGCTTCCCGGCCCCGAAGCGCTTTGGATCGCCGGGCGCAACAATGGGTGGGCGCTCCTCGGCCAGCGCATTCAGGGCGACTGGATTGGATTGGGCGATCACTTCTTGCTCTGGTGGCGCGGCGTGACCTCGGACGGCGCTAGCCAGGATGACCTGGTCTTCGCGGCGTTCGCGGGGCTGGGCTTCTGGCTGATTGGCGTGTTGACGGCCGGGCTGGCCCGCCGCACGCAGCGGGGCCTGCTGGCTGCCGCGCCTGCGCTGGGTATCCTCGGCTTCACGCTGCTCTACACCGATGAAGGACGCCTGTTGCTCGTGGCCGCGCTGGCCGCAGCCATCCTCCTGCATCTGTTGCTCGATCAGTCTAAGCTCCATGATCGCTGGATCACGCAGGGGCTTGACTTCAATCATTCGCTTGCGCTGGATCGGGTGATCGCCACCTTTTTCGTCAGCGTCTTGCTGTTGGCGCTGGCCGCAGTGACGCCCAGCATCGGCAGCAACCGTATCGCCTGGTGGTACTATCGCCAGATGGAGCCAATCAACGAACGTTTTGAGGCAGCGTCGAAGCAAATGTTTCCCGATCTGCAAGCGACGGGCGGCGTCTTTGGCTATGGCATCGCCGGCGGTCTGCCCAACGAGTTCCTGATTACGACCGACGAGGTCGAGCGCACGGCCGAGGTCATGCGCGTGCGGACGAACGAGTATGGCGACTTCGATAGCGCGCCGCCGGGCCACTACATGCGCAGCGGAACCTTTTCCGACTACGACGGCCGCGGATGGGACAACCCGACTGGACTAACTTACGTTGATCGGCGTGGGGGGGAAGCGTGGACCGATGACGTGGGTGCAGCGCGCAAGCAGTTGGTGCAGACTGTTTCTTTGGCCTTCAACGGCCGCGTCGTCTATGCGGCGGGTGAACCAATTGCGCCCAGCGTTGCCTACCGCGCGGCGCTGCGTGCGCCGGGCGACGCCGCCCTCCTGTCGGCGCCGGCGCGCAGCTACAGCGTCACCTCGCAGATCCCGGCCGCCAGCGACACGACCCTGTCCCAGGCCGAAGGGTGGAGCGAATCTCGGCCATTGCCTGAGGCTTACGCCCATCACCTCGCCCTGCCGGAGACGGTCACGCAGCGCACGCGTGACCTGGCGCTGGAACTGACCGAGAATCAGCCGACGCTCTATGCCAAAGCCCAGGCGATCGAGCAATATCTGCGTGGCTTCGAATATGACCTCGGTGTGCCCCTACCGCCCGAAGAGATTGTTGACATAACGGATTATTTTCTCTTTGAATTGCAGCGGGGCTATTGCGACTATTACGCTACGGCCTTCGTGGTGCTGGCGCGGTCAGTGGGCATCCCGGCGCGCTTTGCCAGCGGCTTTGCCGTTGGCTCGTGGGACCCGACGCGCATGTCTTTCCTCATCACCGAGGGAGAGGCTCATTCCTGGCCGGAGGTCTACTTCCCCGACTACGGCTGGATTCCCTTTGAGCCGACAGCGGGGCGGCCGGAACTGGTGCGACCGGTGGAAGCGCCGGTATTTGCCGGGGCGAATGCGCCGGCTGCGGAGACGCAGATGGGAGACGACGCCGCCACGCAGATCGACTGGAATTGGCAGATGCTGGTTTGGCTATTGCCGCTCGGTTTGTTGGTGTGGGGCGCTGTGATGCTGGTACAGCGTCTGCAGCGGCGACGAGAGGATCCCTGGGCGGCCACGCTGCGCTGGGGCGCACGCGCGGGCAGGCCCATGGGCGATGATGAGACGACGTTGGAGTATGGCCGCGATCTGGGCAGCTACATCCTGGCTCAGGCGACACAAGCGCCCGACAGCGGCCGAATTGCCGCGCGTGAGGTCACCTCTCTCAGCCGCGACGTAAGCGACGCCCACTACGGCCCGGAGGCACTACGCGCGGCTGCCGTCGACCGGGCCGCCACCCGCTGGCGCGCCCTCCGTGAGTACCTGCGCCTGGTGCGGTGAGGGGTGCAAAGAGGTGCACAGAAAGCTTGCACGAGATTCCTCCCTGCGGCGGGCGCAGGACCGACAGTCGTTCCGCTCTCACAGGACGACAGAAACTCATCAGGTTCTCCGCGGTAGGCCCTCCACGTAGCCCTTGAGCTCGCGCATGGCGTTGTCCAGCTTGGCCTGTTGACGACCGGCCAGCAGACGCAGCCCATGTGCAGCCGTGCCGTGATAGGCGTGGCGCGCAGTCAGCAAGCAACCGCCGACGTCGTCGCGCAACGTCGCGCTGTTGACCACCTGCACGCCGCCGGCCGCGCTCTCCCACACCGCGGTACGCGCGGGTGAGACCATGCGCAGGATCGCTTCGGTCGACGTGACGCGGTTGAAGAGACTGCGATGCCGCAACTCGAAGATTGACCCCTCCTGCCACGGCTCGCCCTCTACCCAGCGCGTGGCGACAATCTCCGAGTTCCAGCGCGGCCATTGATCCAAACGCGTAAAGGCCTGCCACACGGCCCCGCGTGCGGCGTGAATGTAGAGTTCGCTCTCCACTTGAAAGATAGGATCGGCCATGCTTAAGGCAGACCGGCCAGGAAACCGCCGTCCACGGGCAGCGCGACACCCGAAATGAAAGCCGCCTGCTTGGAGGCCAGAAAGGTCACGGCTGCGCCAAATTCCATGGGGTCGCCCATGCGGCCCATGGGCACGGATGCGGCTTGCTGCGCGTAAGCCTCGTCCAAGCTGATGCCTTCGCGGTCTGCGCGTTGTTGGGAAAGCTCGGTGATGCGGTCGGTCTTGGTGATGCCGGGGCAGACCGCGTTGACGGTGATGCCCGTGGCCGCGATCTCCCTGCTGAGCGTCTTCACCAGGCCGTGGACGCCGGCCCGGGTCGCGTTGCTGAGCACGAGATTTTCCAGCGGCTGCTTGGCGCTGATGCTGGTAATCGCAATGAGCCGCGGCTGGTTGCTTTGGCGCAGGTGGGGCAGCGCCTCACGGAAGAGGCGTACGGTGCCGAGCAGGTTTGCGTCGACCGCACCCTGCCACTGCGTGTCGCTCATATCGACGAATGTTCCGCTGGGCGGACCGCCGGCATTGGCGACCACGATGTCCAGCTGACCAAAGTGCTCGGCGGTGGCCGCGATGAAGCGGGCTGGCGCGTCGGGTTGGCTAATGTCCAGCTCCATGGCGAAGACGTCCACGCCCGTCTCGGCATAAATCGCCTGTGCGGCCGCTTTCAGCTTCTCGGGCCGGCGGCCACAGATCGCGACACGGCAGCCCTCTTGGGCCAGGGTCAGCGCGCTGGCATAGCCAAGCCCCGCGCTGGAGGCCGCGACCGCCGCGACACGGTTGGTGAGGTGAAGGTCCATCGTCGTGCTCCTAAATGAAGTGAGAGATTGGGCGCCGGGCCGCGATCAGCCCGCCCGGCTTTCTGCTTGGCGTAGTGTACGGGGGATTGGCGGCGCGGTCAAGATGGGACAGCGGGTGGAGAAGGGAACGGATACCGAGTCTGTGTCCGGAGGGTCGCCGCGGTGCGGCGCAGACGTTCGCTAACGCCAGTCGGATGTGGCGGACCCGTTCGCATTAGAGAATTCTCACTTCTCAGATGAAAGCGATCAGGGCATGTAGTTCCGCGTGTTCCCTACAGTGACGCCTACCGCTGAACGAGCGGCATCCAGACGCGCTCGGTTACTCCAAGGGTGTCTGGCGGGCTGTAGACGCCATATTCCAAGCCCAATTCAAAGGGGCCGTGTTCGGTGATGTTGCCATTGATATCCAGCTCTTGCAGCAAGAACTGGGTCGCTGCGCTGGCTGCACGAAAGCTGTAGTCGATCGGCGTCACCGAGTCGATGGCGGGCGACCGGATCAGCGCTTCATTGAGCTGGGAACTGCCGCCCTCGGTGATAGCGAGCACGTTGAAGCCGGCCGTGCCTGTCTCGGTTGCGCTCTGCCAGCGGAACTCAACCATGCCGGCGTCATGCGCAGCGGCTAGAAACCAGCCCAGTGTCACGGGCACGGTGCTGTCCGGCAAGAAGCTGGGCGTGAGTATCGTGTCGCCGACCACATTGAACACGTAGGGGTTCTCGCTACTGTTGACGTCTGATACGCTGCCGTCCGCAGCAGTCACCGTGCCCGTCCAGTGAGAGAACGCGTAGCCAGGGTTGGCCGTCGCGGTGGCGGTAGCAGCTTCATAGAAGTCAAAGGTGCCGCCACCGGTTGCCGATCCGTTGAGCGCCGAATTAACGGTAACGTCGGCCGTGTAGCCAATGGGCGTGATTTTCACCTGGCCAAAGTTGGCGTCGACATGGTGTGCGACGAGCACGAGCGAGCCGCTTGCCGGAACATTCGCGGGCAACTCGTAGGCCAAATCCCAACCACCCGGCTCAGCTTGATCAATCGGCCAGGCCTTCATCCGAAAGGTGGGCAGAGTATTGGCTGTTTGCACCTGAAATTTGAAGTAATAAGGTTCGTCCGTGCTGAGTGATTTGGCGGTCGACTCTTCGATATGGAAGCCGCCCCGGGCCGTAATGATCTGCATAGCCGTACTCGTCTCGGCGTTCCTCACGTTGTAATGAAACCAGCCTAACGCGCCCAATCCCGTCCATCCCGTGTACGGCTCTTCGCCCGCAACTTGAAACGGCCCGGGCCACCGTAGAATCAAGCCCACGCCTGGCCCATTGCTGGGCGAGCTATAGGCCTGGTCACTGCTGCTGATGGCATTCACCACGACAGGCACCGTCACTTCATAGTCGGTCCATGCGAGATCGCCGATCGACACCAGCCGGTCGTACCCATATTGGAGCGGGCGTACGCTTGGCCCGATGGTCGGGTTGTTTTCGATCGACCAGTGGCCGTCAGCAACCTGGGCTAAATCGTTAACGTTGGCGGCGTCGTCCCAATTGACGACGGCAGGTAGGGACCGGGTGGCGTTCTTGGTCACACTGAACGTTACCGTCTTGTTCGATACGCTCCCATCGCTCTGCTGTGCGTTGATTTGAATCCGGTTGTCACCGCTATTCAGCGAGTTGAACGGAATCTCGATATTGAAGTCACCCGGATCATAGACCCGGCGCGGTCCCCCCTCATTGGGTGCGCCCGGATCCGGCCCCACGTTAAGGGTAACAAAAGTACCCTCATTGAGTTTATAACGAAGCAGAGCGATGTCATTGGCCGGCTGTACGTTGCCGAGGATGTTGACAAACGGGATGGGCTGCCCATGCTGGCTAAATGTATCCCCCTCGCCGTGCCAGACGGTGATGGCAGGTGCATCCAGCTCATCGGCGCTCAAGACCACCGGATTGGGGTCGACGAGACGCACATCCACGGGCACTCCGCGTTCAAGCAGAGGCTTCGCTGCACCTTCAGTAAGCGGAGGCATGGGAGGAGGCGGATCTTGCATTCTTATGGCGGACTGGGCGCTGGCCGGGACGGGCAGAAGGCATGCAAGAAGCAGTGCAAAAACGCCCAGCCATGACGTTCGTTGGCGCTTGTTCATCATTGATTCACCGTTTGGAGCGTGGCCGTAGCGGCAGGCATACAACGAACGCATGAGAGAAACCGAGCGAGATTCCCCTCAGTCGACCTCAATCAGCGGTCCATCTCCCTCAACTCAGGGCAATGCGCTGTTTGAGCGCCATGATGCGGCGGTAGGAGTCGTCGATGCGTGCTTCGGCGACCTTGCCTTCTTCGACCATGCGCCGGATGGCGCTGTGCGCGCGTTCGGCCACGTTCTGGGCGAAGCGAATGTTGTTGGCCAGTGCGATCATGTCGACGCCGGCCAGGACCGCCACCTGCACGGCTTCGTCAAAGGCATAGTGATTGGCGATCGCACCCATCTGCATATCGTCGGAGATGATCACGCCGTCGTAGCCGAGCTGCTCGCGCAGCACGCCGGTGATAATCTTGTGGGAGAGGGTGGCGGGCAACGCGTCGTCGAGCCTGGCGTTGAAGATGTGGGCGGTCATGATGGCATCGGCCAGACCTGCGTCGATGAGATTGGCAAAAGGCTCCAACTCGACGTCGCTCCACGTGGCGGTGACGTCCACAAACCCATCGTGGGTATCGCCCAGCGAACTGCCATGGCCCGGGAAGTGCTTGAGCGTGCACATGACGCCGTGGCGATGGTGCGCCTCGATCATTGCCGCGGCGTGGGCGCTGACGGCGGCAGGATCATTGGAAATGCTGCGCCCCAGCCTGCCGATGATTGGATTGTTGGGATTGACGTTGAGATCGACGACAGGAGCCAGGTTCAGGTTGATGCCCAACTCTGCCATGACCTGGGCCATCTCTGCGGCAGTCGCATCCGTCTTGGCGAGGTCGTTCATGACGCCCAGATACGCGGCTGAGACGGTGGGCGGAAAGCCGTAACGCTCGTGGAGGCGGCTGACGCGACCGCCTTCCTGGTCGACGGCCACGAGCAGGGGCGTGGGCGCGGCCTGTTGGAGCTGGCCGACCAGCGTGCGCACCTGCTCCGGCGAGGAAATGTTGCGCTGCGTGAGTCCGAGAGGTACGTCCTGGTCAAAGAGCACCACTGCGCCGACTCGTTCGTCCTGAATGTTGCGCATGATGGTCGAGCCATCTTTTAGCGTCAGGCCGCGGAAGCCCACCATGAGCATCTGGCCGATCTTGACATCCAATGGCGGTAGAGGCACGGCAAAGGCGGGCCGGGCCGCTGACGCAGGCAGGGGCGGTCGATCGCCGCCAGTGCTGCTGGACGAAGCTTGGGCCCTGTTGCCGCGCTGTAGCGCGCCGGCAACGATGCCCAACGCCGCCGCGCCCTGGACGCTGCTGTGCAGGAATTGCCGCCGGCTCAGCGGCCCCTGTGAAGATGAGTGCTGCATGCTCAAATTGCCTCGATCAATCAACCCAAAATACAGACATTAACCATTGTACTGAGATGCAGGGGGAAAGACCAATTTGGTCGAGAGGGATTGTAGGTGGGGAGGAGGGAATGGTTAATTGAGAATTAGCAATTTTGAATTGTCAATGGGCAGGCCGTGGCCCGGCTGGTCAGAGCGTCATTGATTGATTTGGTTGATTCATCATGCTTGAATACGGTAAGGGTGACCAGCTTACAGCGATTCGGCGCCGTGCGCGCTACGCTGAATTGATAGAAAAAAATCAGACCAACCAGTAGCAGAAGCAGGAAATGTGGAGTGTGTGAATCAGGCGGACGGATGTAGATTTCTCGCAGAAAAATCGGCGAGAATTCGCCAAATTCGCCTCACCCGCGTTCCATCTCTCGATGAGGCACAAACTAGTATGGCCATCTTGGAAGCGCAGGAATTGAACAAGACCTACCAAATCGGCGATCGACCGATTTCAGTGCTCGATGATGTCTCGTTTACGGTCGAGCCGGGCGAATTCGTCGTCATCAAGGGCAGTAGCGGTAGCGGCAAATCGACGTTGCTGAGTCTGCTCTCCGGCCTGGATAGCCCGACGGCCGGGCGTGTCTTTGTCGATGGCATCGATATCACCGATCTCTCCGAAGACGAGCTCGCGCCGCTGCGCAATCATACGATCGGCTTTGTCTTTCAGTCCTTTCACCTGGTGCCCTCTCTCGACGCGCTGGAAAACATCATGTTCCCGGCCGAATTGGCGGGCGACAACCAAGCCGAAGCCCGGGCTCGGGCGTTACTCGAACGTGTGGGACTGGCCGGTCGCGCTGGAAATTTTCCCCACCAGCTTTCGGGGGGCGAGAAGCAGCGTGTCGCCATCTGTCGCGCGCTGATCAATGACCCGCAGGTGCTCTTTGCCGATGAACCGACCGGTAATCTCGACTCCAAGAATGGCACAGGGATTCTCGATCTGCTGCGTGACCTGCACCGTGAACGCCAGACCACGCTCGTCATGGTCACCCATGCCGACGAGATCGCGAACATGGCCGAGCGCGTGCTGACGCTCAGCGACGGCCAACTTGTCTCCGACGTGCGTCAGACCCAACTCCAGCCGCAACCGTAAGCCACGGCCACGCAAATTCGCTATGCTCAACAAACGCTTCATCCGGCGTCAGCTGACGTCCTCGAAACAGCAGTCGATTATTTTCGTGCTGTCAGTCGCCCTCTCCATGATCTCTCTCGTCGCCCTGCGCGGATTGGGCGACAGCCTGAACCGCGCGCTGCTGGCCGATGCCAAGGAACTCCAGGCCGCCGATATTGTCGTCTCGTCGAATTTTGAGCTGGCAGACGCCACCGCAGCAGAGATCGATGCTCTCGTCGCCGCAGGCACGGTAGACGCCGCCAAGACCTGGGAATTCTACACGGTAGCCCGCTTGCCCGACCGCGAGGATACCCTACTCTCGAATATCAAGGCCGTTGAACCGGGCTATCCATTGTATGGCGAGGCTGAGCTAGCGTCGGGGCGTGCGTTGGCAGAAGTATTGACGCCCGGCGCGGTCGTTGTGGAGCAGGCGCTGCTCGACCGGCTTGGCCTGGCAGTCGGCGATGAACTCCTCCTCGGTCCGGAGACCCTGACCATTGCTGACGTCGTGACCAAGGAGCCCGACCGGCCCGTCAACTTCTTCGCGTTGGGCCCGCGCGTCTTCGTCGCTGCGGCTGACTTGCCCCGGCTTGATCTGGTCAAGCCCGGCTCACGCGTCTCCTTCACGACGCTGCTCCGTCTAGCGGACGATACCCAGCTTGATCGGGTGGCACAGCAGCTACGCGCGGTTCGTGATCAAGGACAGGAAAGCGTGGAGACCTATCTCACCGCGCCATCGGGCGTGCAGAGCTTCTTTGACAATCTGCTCTTCTTCCTGAGCCTGGTGGCGATCTTCACGCTACTGCTGGCCGGCATCGGCATCCAGAGCGCGCTGACCGCGTATCTGCGCGAGCGCTATACCACCATCGCCATCATCAAGACCCTAGGCGCCACGCGTCGCTTCGTGACAGTTAATTTCTTCGCTATCGTTGCCATCTTGGGCCTCATTGGCATTGCGTTGGGCATGATTCTGGGCGTAGTGCTGCAATTGACGCTGCCGCTGCTCGTGCGCGACTTCCTTCCGCCCGATATCGAATTGACCCTCTCTCTGCGCGCCCTGGCTGAGGGATTGCTGCTTGGCATTTTTGTGGTGGCGGCCTTCACCTTCATTCCACTCTATCGCCTGGGCGAGCTGAAGCCAAGCTTCATCTTCCGCAAAGAGTCCATTGGTCTCAATCAGCGTTGGCCCTATCTGGTTGCCCTGCTCTTGATTTTGGGTGCGTTTGGGGCGATGGTCTACTGGCTGCTCGGTGAGCTGCGCACAAGTCTCTATTTCATTGCCATCGTCTTGGGCCTGCTGGCCATTTCGGCCGCCTTGACTGAGGTAACGCTGCGCATCTTGCGCCGCCAGCGTCCGCGCCGCCTGCCCGCACGTCAGGCGCTGCGGGGGCTCTTCCGCCCCCGCAATCCGACGCGGGCCATCATCATCACGCTCTCGGCCAGTCTGGCCGTGCTCTTCTGCATCTTTCTGGTCGAGCAGACGCTGGACGCCAGCTTTGTAGCTTCCTATCCTGAAGGCGCGCCCAATGTCTTCTTCATCGATATCCAGCCCGATCAGGTCGAGGATTTTGCAGTTGCGCTCGGCGAAGAGAGCGAATTCTTTCCTGTTGTGCGCGGCACCATCGCCGCGGTCAATGGTGCGCCTCCGCAAGCACGGGAAGAGAATGACGATGACGGCGCTGGGCCGCCCCGGGGCGAGGACGGTAGAGACTTTCAATTCAGCCTTACCTACCGGGATGCCCTGATCGAGAATGAGGCTGTGGTCGACGGCGGACCGCTCTTTGATCCCGACTTCGACCGTGTTCAGGTGTCGGTGTTGGATGAGGTGCTCGAGTGGGCCGGTATTGAACGGGGCGACGAGGTCACCTTCCGCATTCAGGGGATTCCACTCGACGCGACGGTTACCAGCGTCCGGACCCAGACCTCCGAGTCGGTCCAGCCCTTCTTCAGCTTTGTCTTTCCCACTGAGGTGCTGATCGATGCGCCGCAGACGATCTTCACTGCGCTGACCGTGGCCGAGGCGGACGTGCCGGCGTTACAGAATCGCATCGTCGCGGAGTTCCCCAACGTCAGCGTCATCGACGTCAGTGCGGCCATCGACACTTTTTCGGAGCTGGCTCGTCGGGTGACCCGCGTGTTACGCTTCTTTACGGTCTTTAGCATCATCGCCGGGCTGCTGATCGTCGTCAGCTCGGTCTTCGCCACGCGTTTCGCCCGCGTCCAGGAGGCCGCCTACTACAAGGTCCTGGGGGCCAAAAGCCGCTTCGTCCTGCGCGTCTTCACGCTTGAAAATGTGCTGCTAGGGTTGGTCAGCGCGCTGTTAGGGCTGGGGATGGCCCAACTTGGCGCCTGGCTGATCAATACGCGTCTCTTCGACCTCGACTTCCGCCCATTCATCGCGGCCAGCGCCGCCATGGTGGCAATCACGATCTTCCTGGTGACCGGCGTCGGCATGCTGGCGTCGGTGTCAATCTTGCGTAGCAAGCCGATCATTTTCTTGCGTGAGCAGGCTGAGGAGGAGTAGGGGGAGTGCGGATTGTGGAGTGCAGACTGTGGATTATGAGGTGTTTTGACCGGGTGGGGATTTGTGGCTAGACTACGGGTATGAAGAAGCTATTTCTGTTACCTATTGTGTCGATGTTGATGCTGGTGTTGGTCGTGTTGGTCGTGTTGTCGGGTTGCGGAGCCAGTAGTGGTGCGCGGCGTGAGTCGGCAACCGCCGAACCGCCGTCATCAGCTCGCGCGGCTGACGACGTGAGCGATGGGGATCCCATCCGGATCGTCGCAATGGGCGATAGCCTGACCGAAGGGTTTGGGTTGGAGGATTCTGACCAGGCCTATCCGGCTCAACTTGAGCGGCGCCTGCTGGACGACGGCTACAACGTCGAGGTGATCAATGCCGGTAACAGCGGCGAAACTTCTACGGGCGCGGCCGGGCGCGTGGATTGGCTGCTCAATCTGGAGCCGGACATCGTGATCCTGGCGACGGGTGGCAACGATGGTCTGCGCGGCATTGACCCCGGCGTGACGCGGGCGAACCTGGCCGAGATCACCGCGGCGCTCCAGGCGGGCAATGCGACGGTTGTGCTCGCCGGCATGGAGATGGTGCAGAACATGGGCGAAGCCTATACCGCCGAGTTTCGCGCGGCCTATCCAGCCGTGGCGGAAGAGGCCGGCGCCATTTTGATCCCCTTTTTCCTCGAAGGTGTCGCAGCCGATCCGGCGCTCAACCAAGCCGATTTTATTCATCCTACAGGCGATGGCTATGCGGTCATCGTTGAGACAATCTATCCTTACATCGTAGAAGCGCTGGAAACCGTCCAGCGTTAAACGGTCGCTCGGGCCCGTCCCACCTCCGGGAGCTGTTGTTCCAAACTTGGCCTTCAACGGATGGCGTAAAGGTAGCCACTGTCGCTGAGGACGATGGCTTTGCGGTTGACGATGGCCGCGGTCGACTCCCAAACCCGGCCTAGCAGCTTGTCGGAGGGACCAAAAAGATAGGCCGCGGATTGCGCGGATTGGGCTGAAACAGCTGGATTTTCTTGATTTTATCCGCCTGAATCCACCAGATTCGCGCAATCCGCGGCCTATTCATCTTCTCTCCGACAGCCTGCTAGCAGATTGAATCATCAGCGTGCAACTGGTCGACTGTCAGGACCGGATAGGCGCTCAATGCAGGTGAAGACGGGCGACTCGGAGGAGCCAAAATAGACGCAGTCGTCGGCCGCCAACCCCCAGACCTCTACGCTTTCGATCAGATCATGCCGCCAAAGCACGTCATCCGCAGCTACTATGCAGGTGAGATTGTGGCCACTGCTGGCAACATAAAAAGGACTAAACGCTCATGCAGATACAGACCCAACTCTCGGCGCCGGCGCTTTTGCCTCGCGTCGATGCCTTTGCCGCGGTGGCCGGCCCCAAAATCTGGTCGCTGCACCAATCGTGGCAGCCCGAGCAGGGCTCGCCCGTCTTCACGCAGGGCGGCCGCTATTCGTCGCGCAGCTGGACCGACTGGACGTCAGGCTTCTTCATTGGTCTGGCCATTCTGCAATTTGACCTGACAGACGACGATCGCTTCTTGGCCTTAGGGCGTGACAAGACGCGGCGGTACATGGCGCCGCACATTTCTCATTTCGGCGTCCATGATCATGGCTTCAACAATGTTTCAACCTATGGCAACCTACGCCGGCTCATGTTGGAAGGCCGCACGGCCTACGATGCTTATGAACTTCATTTCTATGAACTGGCGCTGCAGCTCTCGGGCGCGGTGCAGGCCGCACGCTACGCCGAAACCAACACGGGGAGCGGCTATCTCTACAGCTTCAACGGCCCCCACTCCCTCTTTGCAGACACGATTCGTTCCCTGCGCGCGTTGACGCTTGCGCACCATCTCGGCCACGTCATGTTGGGCGAGGGAGAACGCAGCATCAATCTTCTGGGCCGAGCCATCGAACACGCCGATACTACCGCCCGCTATAACGTCTACTTTGGCGAAGGCCGCGACATCTACGATGTATCCGGTCGGGTCGTCCACGAGGCAATTTTTAACACGAATGACGGTCAGTTCCGCTGCCCCAGCAGCCAGCAGGGGTATTCACCCTTCACGACCTGGACTCGCGGCGCAGCGTGGATCATCCTGGGCTACGCGGAAGAGCTGGAATTTCTGCAGACGCGCAGTGACGAAGAGCTGGAAGCCTTTGGCGGACGCGCCGCGCTGGAGGCGCTCTATTGCACCGTCTTGCAGGCTACGGCCGATTACTACATTGACGGCTACACCACGCTCGATGGCATTCCATTTTGGGATACGGGCGCGCCCGGCCTGGTCGAACTAGGCGACTACACCCAAAGTAACTCGGACCCCTACAACGCGTACGAGCCTGTTGACAGCTCGGCTGCCGCCATTACTGCGCAGGGGCTGATACGCTTTGGCACATATCTGGCCGGTCAGGGCGACGAAGCCGCGGCACAGCGCTACCTGACCGCCGGTCTCACGGTGGCCCGGACCATCCTGTCGGAACCCTATTTATCCACGGATCCGGACCATCAGGGGCTGCTTTTGCACACCGTCTACCACCGGCCCAATGGCTGGGATTTTGTCCCGGCTGGGCAGTCGATTCCCTGCGGCGAATCGGCCATGTGGGGCGACTACCATCTAATGGAACTGGCGCTGCTGATCAAGCGCATGACTGCAGGCGACTACCTAACATTCTGGGCTGATTCTGCTGCGCCGGATTCGACCCCATCATCCTAGTTTTTCACATCGAGCTGGAGAGGCAGAAGCGATGAAATCAAAGGTGATCGGTTATGGAATCTGAATCAATGATGCAAACCCATGTTTCGCTGGAGATTTCAGGACCGGTTGCCACGCTGCTCTTTGCGTGCGACACACCTGAAAAGCCCGTCACGCTGGATCATACCGTCTTGGCAGAGCTTGATGCGTGCCTCGACGAGATTCTCGCCGGAGTGGAAGCCTTGCGTGCCGTGATCATGCGTAGCCGCTCGGCCAAGTATTTTGTCGTCGGGGCCAACATTCGTGCGCTTCAGCATCAGGACGCCGCCACGATCGTGCCGTGGGTGCGCCATGGCCATGCCGTCTTCAACAAGCTGGCGGCGCTGCCATGACCCGTGCTGGCGCAAGTGGAGGGCTTCGCTCTGGGCGGCGACCTGGAACTGGCTCTGGCCTGCGATCTGATTCTGGCGACGGAGACGGCCCGCTTTGGCCAGCCTGAGGCCAAGCTGGGCTTCGTGGCGGGATGGGGCGGCAGTCACCGTCTGCCGGCGCGGATTGGCGTGGCCCGGGCCAAGGAACTTTTTTTCACCGGCAAGATCATCGATGCCGAGACCGCTGCCCAAATCGGACTGGCCGATTTTGTCGGTGACCCGGCGGCATTGGACGCCCACATTTCCGAACTGCTGGCCGGTATTCAGACGTGCAGTCCAGAGGCCGTGGCCCAGATGAAGCAACTGGTGGACAGCAGCGCAATGCGCACTATTGAAGAGAGCGGACTGGCCGAAGCCGTGGCGTCGAGCGAATGCCTGGCCTCTGACGAGACGCAAGCCCGTGTTGCCGAATTTCTGACCCGATCTGGGCGATCCTGAAGGTGCACTCTGTAAGCCTCACATAGCGGCACGGCCATTGATCGCGTTGAATTCGACAAGGCGATTCAACTCTATTACGATATGGCTGGGTGGGACGAAGCGGGCGAGTCCAAAACGGCCGAGCTGGCGGAGCTGGGACTGCTTGACTTTGCTCTGGTTTGAATGATTATCCAAACGCGTGACTGTTTCAGCGCCGCCATCATGGAACGCCGATCGGACGGATTGGGCGAATCTGCGTAGATAAAGGCAGAACGAATCCGCATCGATCCGCCCATTCCCGGTGCATTGTCGTTCCATCTGACGACAGCTGAATGGTTACACAAACTCAATGAAACAGGCAGAATCCAAATGAACGAAGTAGTGAGCAAGCTAGGCGAAGTCGGCATTATTCCCGTGGTGGCGATCGAGCGCGCCGAGGACGCCAAGGCCCTGGGCCAGGCGCTGCTGGACGGCGGCCTGCCCTGTGCGGAAATCACCTTTCGCACGGCGGCCGCGGAGGAGGCGATCCGCCGCATGTCGAGCGCACTCCCGGAGATCCTGGTCGGCGCCGGCACGGTGCTTTCGGTCGAGCAGGCTGCAGCGCGCCGCGGGCGCCGGCGCAAGGTTCATTGTTTCGCCGGGCTTTGACCCGGCTGTGGTCGACTGGTGTCTGGCCAACGACGTGGCCATCACGCCCGGTGTGGCGACGCCAAGCGACGTGATCATGGCGCTCAACAAAGGGCTGGAAGTCGTCAAGTTCTTTCCTGCTGAAGCGCTCGGCGGCACAAAGACACTAAAGGCCATCGGCGCACCCTTTGGCGGCGTCAAGTTTATTCCCACCGGCGGCATCAGCGCCGCCAATCTTGCTGACTACCTCAGTTTGCCCATGGTGCATGCCTGCGGCGGCAGCTGGATGGTAAAAAAGCAGCTCATTTCCGACGGTGATTTTGCCGCCATTGCCGCGCTGGCGAAAGAGGCAGTGGATCTGGTTGCGGCCACGCGCGCCGCGTAAGCGCACTTCATTCGTTTTGCCGTGGGCGTGGAGCGCGCATGCGGCCCTCCGAGGAGAATATTCATGTCTGGTAAAGTCGTCACCCTTGGCGAAATCATGCTGCGCTTGAAGCCGCCCGGTTTTGAGCGCTTCTTTCAGTCTTCCGAATTCGAAGCGACCTTTGGCGGCGGAGAAGGCAACGTTGCCATCTCCCTGGCTACCCTGGGCCTGGACGCGATCTTCGTCACTGCCCTGCCCGCCAACCTGATTGCCGACGCCTGCATCCGCTTCCTGCGCGGCCGCGGCGTTGATACCAGCCAGATTCAGCGCAGCGGCGAGCGCATGGGCATCTATTTCCTGGAAGCCGGGGCCAATCAGCGACCGTCGAAGGTCGTGTACGATCGCTCCCATTCTTCCATTTCGACGCTCACGGCCGACAGTCTGGACTGGGACGCGATCTTTGCCGATGCCGGTTGGTTCCACATCACCGGCATCACGCCGGCGTTAAGCGAATCTGCGGCCGAGCTCTCGCTGACCGCGGCTAAAGAAGCCAAGGGGCGCGGCGTCACCGTTTCCTGCGACTACAACTTCCGCAAGAAGCTGTGGAATTACGGCAAGCGCGCGCCTGAAGTCATGCGTGAACTCGTCGAATCGGTGGATGTAGGCATTGCCAATGAAGAGGATTGCCAGCGCTCCTTGGGCGTCAGCGTGGATGAGGGTGACTGGGAGCATGCAGTGGGCTCGGGCGAACTGGACCTGGCCAAATACGAAGCTCTGGCAAAGAAGATGTTTGCAACCTTCCCCAACCTCAAATATCAAGCCATTACCCTGCGTCAGAGCTACAGCGCCAGCCACAATGGCTGGTCCGCCTGCCTCTATAATGGCAGCGACTTCTACGTCAGCCCGCGCTACGATATCACCGACATTGTCGATCGCGTCGGCGGTGGCGATTCCTTTGCGGCAGGGCTCATCTTCGGCCTCCATACCGGCATGGGCGACGCCGACGCACTCAATTTTGCGACCGCGGCTTCCTGTCTCAAGCACTCCATCTCCGGTGACGTGAATCTGGTAACGGTTGACGAGGTCATGACGCTCATGGGCGGCGATGCCTCGGGGCGCGTCCAGCGCTAAACGAATAGGCGGAAATCCGCAAACATCTTAGAGGAAGCTGTGACAGAGAAATTTTCCATATCCATGATCAGCTTCCTCGAAGATGTTTGATAGCAATTTTTTGTCCGCCGCTGCGTATCAACTTGGTGAATGTTGTCTTCAGCACAGAATTTGGAGAGGCTATGCCGGCTCTGAAATCGCCCGCACTCTATCCCGACCCCACGTGTGGCTTCCCCCGTACCGACTGGCGAACAACCACACCGACTGCGCGCATTCTGCGCCGCAAGATGCGGCTGCTGGAAGATCCCCGCACCGTCGATATCGAGCGCGCCCGCTACACCACGCAGAGCTATCGGGAGAGCGAAGGCGAGGCCATGCCCATTCGCCGCGCCAAGATGCTGCGCGATCTGGTGCATGCGATGACGATCACGATTGACGCCGATGAACTGATCGTCGGCAATCGCTCACCCCAGCCGCGCCAAGGCATCATTGCGCCCGAAGGCGCGGTCAACTGGATCGACCAGGAGCTGGACATCCTGGCCACCCGTCCCCAGGATCGTTTCAACATTCGGCCAGAGGAGATCCGCGAGCTGCGCGAGGAGATCTTTCCCTACTGGCGCGGGCAGACGTTGGAAGACGTTGTCGCCCGGGAGACGGCTGACGACGTGCGCACATGCGGTCCGGGCTAAAGTTTTCAGCCTCAACCAGAGCGACCACGCCCAGGGCCATATCCTACCCGATGTGGCCGGTTGGCTCGCCCACGGTATCGATGGCCTGCGTGCCCGGGTGGACACAGCCAGGGCGGAGAACGGCAACCCTGCCACGCACGACTTCTATGCGGCGTCCACCATTGTGCTTGATGCCGCTCAGGCATTCATGCTGCGCTATGCTGAGTTGGCGCAAGCTCAGGCCGAGCTGACTCAAGACACCCGACGACGCCAGGAACTCACAGACATCGCCGCCCGCTGTGCCTGGCTGGCCCACCATCCCGCCCGCGATTTTGCCGAGGCGCTCCAGGCCGTCTGGTTCCTCTTCGTCTTGCTGCAGATCGAATCCAACGCCAGCAGCTTTTCGCCGGGGCGTTTTGACCAATACATGCTGTCCTTTCTCGAACAGGATTTGACCGACGGCACGCTCTCTCTGGCAGAGGCCCAGATTCTGCTCGAGCACCTCTGGCTCAAGTTCAACGAGATCGTCCTCCTGCGCAGCAGCAGCAGCGCGCGTTACTTTGCCGGCTTCCCGATTGGCTTCAACCTGGTGCTGGGCGGTCAGCGTGCGGACGGCAGCGACGCCACCAATCTCCTCAGCTACATGTGCCTGCGCGCCCAGGCTGATGTGGGTCTCACCCAGCCGAATCTCTCCGTCCGCGTCCATCGCAACAGCCCGGAAGAGTTCCTCCAGACCGCCGCCTTTGTGATCAGCCAGGGCAGCGGCATGCCCCAGGTCTTCAACGATGAGGTGATTGTCCCCGGCCAGATGAACCGGGGCGTGACGCCTGAGGACGCCCTCGACTATGCAGTCGTGGGGTGCGTCGAACTCTCTACGCCGGGCAAGGCGCTGGGCTGGAGCGACGCCTCCATGTTCAATCTGACGCGGGTGTTGGAACTGACGCTCTTTGGGGGCCGCGATCCGCAGAGCGGCGAGTTGATCGGTTTGCCCACGCCGCCACTCACCGAGATGAAGAGTCTGGCCGAGCTGGAAGCGGCCTATGATCAACAGCTGGCTCACTTCATTCCGCTGATGGTCAAGGGCTGCAACAGAGTTGACGCGATCCACGCCGAGCAACTGCCGTCGCCCCTGCTCTCGCTGGTTATTGAGGACTGCATCGCCGAGGGAAAGGACGTCACCGCGGGCGGCGCACGCTACAATTTTTCCGGCGTGCAGGGCGTGCAGATTGCCAACGTCGCCGACAGCCTGGCTGCAGTAGAGCAGGCGCTCTTTGATGAGCAATGGCTGTCAGCCGCAGAGCTTCTCGATGCGCTGCGCACAGATTTTGCTGATGCGGAAATCCTACGTCAGCGGCTGCTCCATCGCGTCCCTAAATTCGGCAATGACGACGACCGCGTTGACCAGTACGCCAGCCGCTGGGGCGATCGCTATGCAGAACTTGTGGGCCAGCACGCGACGATCCGCGGAGGCGTCTATCAGCCGGGCTTCTATACCGTCTCCGCGCATGTGCCTATGGGGGCCCACGTTGGCGCCACGCCCGACGGCCGCCATGCCGGCGCGCCCTTGGCCGATGGCGGCCTCTCGCCCGTCGGCCGGCCAGGATCGCAAAGGGCCGACCGCGGTGCTAAATTCGGTCAGCAAGCTCGACCTGCGTCTGGCCTCTAACGGCACGCTACTCAACATGAAGTTTCTGCCCGCGTTCTTCGATGGCGATCAGGCGTTGGCCAAGTTCGCCACGCTGCTGCGCGGCTTCTGCGCGCTAGAGATTCCCCACGTACAGTTCAACGTGCTCTCGGCTGAGACGCTGCGCGAAGCCCAGGCCGCGCCGGAGCAATATCGTCACCTGGTCGTGCGCGTGGCCGGCTACAGCGCCTATTTCATCGAACTCGACAAAGCGCTGCAGGACGAGATCATCCAGCGTACGGCCTTTGCGGAGGCATAGGACACATGGCGGAAATGATAGCGCATGAGGAGTTGGCGGCTGACGAACGTATGGCCTTGGAGCAGGTCACCGGAACTGTCTTTGACATTCAGCGCTTTTCGCTGCATGACGGGCCCGGCATCCGCACGAACGTCTTCTTCAAAGGCTGCCCCTTGCGTTGCCAGTGGTGCGCCAACCCGGAATCACAAGCGCTGCGGCCCGAGCTGGCCCTGACCGCCCGCGAATGCATCACCTGCGGCCAATTCCCCACGCCCTGCCCACTTTGCTGGACTACCCACGCCGCGCCAGATTTGACGACGCGGGTCGAGCTCTGTCCCACCGGCGCCCTGCACTGGATCGGCGAAGAACGCACCGCCGGGCAGATTATGGCCGAAGTACGCAAGGACGTGCCCTTCTACGGCGCGGGCGGCGGGCTGACGCTGACCGGCGGCGAGGCGACCATGCAGCCGGAGTTGGCGGAGGCGCTGCTGCGCCTGGCGCAGGCTGAAGGCATCGCCACGGCTTTGGAGACTGCGGGCCACACGCAATGGCCGGTCTTCGAACGGCTGGCGCCCTATCTCGACCACATTCTCTTCGATGTCAAACACGTAAATGAGGAAGTTCATCGCCGCTACACGGGGATTGGCTGTGGGCTGATTCTGGATAATTTGCGGCAGCTTGTGGAAATTGGCGCGCCGGTCACCGTGCGCGTGCCGCTCATTCCCGGTTTCAACACGTCGATCAGCGACGCTCGGGCCATTGCTGCCACCATACGCGAACTGGATCATCGTGGGAGGCGGGTCGACCTCCTGCCGTACCATGCCTTGGGAAGCGTGAAATACCGTGCCTTGGGCCGCGATTACTCCTGGGCAAGCCACGAGCGACTGCGTGCCGAAGAGATCGAGGCGCTAGTTGGTCTCTTTGCGGGGTACGGCCTCGATGTGCGTGTGGGGGGATAGCACTTGTTTTGGCCGCTGAATTCATTATTCTACAATCTACATTACACGCCGTTTCCGCGGCCGCGCGGCACAATCGTCTCATGCAGCAGGAACATCAGTACCGTTGCGCAGACGAGATAGGGTCCAATAATATAGATGCTGGTGCGCTCGACGAGGATGCCTGCCAGGCCCGGCAGTACGGCAATGCCCAGGCTCGCCGCGCCCACTTGATAGCCAATTGCGTTGAGCGCATGACGCCGGGGCAGGCGTCGCTCCGTGTCGGACGTGAGGAGGGGGAAGACGGGCGCCATGGCAAAGCCAAGCGTGGCGAGCGCCACAAAGCCGACCCAATTGGCCGGATTCCACCAAAAGAAGATTGAGCTAAGAATTGCCACGATCATGACCGTGCGCACCATGGGCGTGGTGGGCCAATAGCCGGCCACAAAGCCAAAGAAGAGCCGCCCCAACGTAAACATGCCCCAGTAGATCGCAATCCACCGGCTGGCCACAGTCGGGTCGACCCCCCGGCCTTCGGTGAAGAGGCTGTAGCCCCAGATGCTGGCGGTCACTTCGACGCCGGCGTAGATGAAAAAGACCGCGACGCCCAACCAGACCCCCGGCACGCGCAACGTCTCCAACCCGCGGGCGGCGTGCGCGGGCTCAGTCGTACTGCCTGCCGTGAGCGTCTCCGGCTTGATGCGCCAGCCTGACTTTGTGGCGATTATCGCCAGCACGATGGCGGCTTGGGCCACGCCCACCAACGCATAACCGACACGCCAACTCGCACCCAGATCAAAAACAGCACTCATGTAGAGCGGGCCCAGCGTTGCGCCGAGTCCGAAGCTGGCATGCAGCCAATTCATGAGCCGTTCGTTGTAGTTGACGGCAAAATGGGTGTTCATGCCTGCATCAATCAGCC
Source organism: uncultured Chloroflexia bacterium (assembly GCA_963749845.1). GTDB lineage: Bacteria > Chloroflexota > Anaerolineae > Caldilineales > Caldilineaceae > JAGRCP01. The sequence goes on from CAVVOJ010000002.1 coordinate 285,965, forward strand.
CGCTGCCGACGCCGTGGAAGATGGCGGCGAACATAATGATGCCCCAGGCGGGCGACAGGGCATAGCCCAGCATGCCGGCGCTGCGAATCAGACAGCCGGCAATCAGCAGAGCCGCGATGCCAAAACGACTGATCATCTGGCCCACCATCAGGCTCGTGAGGATGAAGGCGATAGAAGCCGGCAGGAGCAGGCTTCCCAACGCGCCTTCCGTGACGCTGAAGGTCTCCTGAAGCGCGGGCCAGGCTACGCTCAGCATGCCTTCTGGCAGGCCAAGGAGGATAAAGATCGTGTAGGCGATGGCGACGACGAGGAGATCAAAACGACGGATGTTCGGTGCGGCGGTCATCAAGAATCCTGACGTGACTGGTGGTGGAACTCAATGGTCGTCAATTGTCAATCGTCACCTGCCAATTGTCAATTTGCATCGTAATCCAAAATCGCCAAACCAAAATCGCCAATCGTCTCCGGGTTGACATCTAAAACGTTTTAGAATATACTGATCACATATTACGCTGTGCAACCCTATACTTTTGAAGAAGCAAACGACAAGATGCCTGTCACGCTCAAGGACATTGCCGAACGTGTTGGAAAATCGATTCCTACCGTCTCGCGCGCGCTGGGCGATTTTGCGGATATCAGCCTCGAAACCCGGCGCGAGGTGCAGCGCGTTGCCCGCGAAATGGGGTATGAACCGAGCGTGACTGCCCGCAATTTGCAGCGGAAACGGACGGATGCCATCGCCCTGATTATGCCGCCGGCCCGCTATCTTCGCTTCTCGGACCCATTTTTCGGTGAACTGATCTCTGGCGTCGTGGAGCGTACAGGAGAGCATGGTTTCACCCTCGCCATTTCGACCGATACCTCTGACGATCCGCGTGAGATCTATCTCAAGCAGATACGCAGCCGTCAGGCTGACGGCTTCATTATCGTCCGTACTCGCCGTCAGGATGATCGCATCAATTTGTTGCGCGACCATAATGTCCCGTTCGTCGCCTTTGGTCGCACCGACGGCGACAATGACTTTCACTTCGTTGATGAAGATGGCGCCGACGGCGTGCGGCAGGTCGTTGACCATCTCATAGGCTTGGGGCACCGGCGGCTGGCCTGTATCTCCGAACCCCTCTCCTTGACCAAATCCTATCAGCGCGTGGCCGGTTTTTGGCAAGGGTTGGCCGCGCACGGTATCGAGCGGACTGATGACGTATTTGTTGAGGCCAACTTTCGCCAGCAATCGGGCGAGCAGGCGGCCGAACGGCTGCTCGCCATGGCTGAACCGCCGACCGCGATTGTTGCCTGCAATGATCTGCTCGCCTTGGGCGCCATGAATGCGGTGCGCAAGCGGGGCTTAGAGATCGGGCGCGACGTCAGCGTGACCGGATTTGATGACATCATGCTCGCCGAATATGCCAATCCAGGCCTGACAACGGTTCATCTGCCAGCCGCAAAGATGGGTTCGCTGGTTGCTGATATGCTGGTGCGGCTGATCAAACAGGAAGCGCTGGCCGAAGAGCAGGTCATCATTGATCCCATATTTGTCCTGCGCGCTTCAACTGGTCCACCGGCGCAATAACATCTCATCGCGGTGAAGCAGCGTTCTTGCATCTCTCGCTGAGCCTATGAGAGGAAGGAGGGAACGAAGCCAACAGTAACATGACAACTCGCATTCGATTTCTCAACCCAATTCTTACTGAGCTTGGAGGGCTCCAATGAAACGATTTCTACTACCCATCATGCTGACGCTGCTGCTTGCGCTACTCGCCGGCTGCACGTCCCCTGTCGTCGTGCCGGCCGACCAAGTCGACAAGACGGTGGTTGAGTTCTGGACGACGGACAATGAGGAAGACCGCGTAAACGTCTACGAGGCCGTGGCCGAATCGTTCATGGCTGCGAATCCCACCATTGAGGTTCGCATCGTGCCGATTGACGAAGCGACCATCTCGCAGCGCATTGCCACGGCGCTGGCCGCCAACCGCCCGCCCGATATCGTACGCATGGGCGTTGAGCGTGTGGCCGCCTTTGCTGCCGACGGCGTGCTCGACGAAGCCGCTGCCGAGGCCGTTATCGCTACTATCGGTGAAGATGACTTCCGCGCCGGCCCCTTGGCCATGGTTACCAATCCGGAGACCGGCATGCGCTCGGCCGTACCTTACGACGGTTGGATCCAAGCGCTCTGGTATCGCCAGGACATCTTTGACGAAGCCGGTTTGAGTGCGCCCGTCAGCTGGGATGACATCAACGCCGCGTGCGATGCTCTGCCTGGCGCTGATAATCTGCTTTACGGCGTGACTTTGGGCACTGACCCCGGTCAGAACTATCCCCATCAGGTCTTTGAGCAAGTCGCCATCTCCAACAACGCCTGGCCCTTTGATGAAGCGGGCAATGTGACCATGAATACGCCGGAGATGGTCGAAGCTCTGGCCTTCTATACCGATCTCCAGCGTTGCGCCGCCCCCGGCCCGCAATACTGGCGCGGCGCTCGCGAAACGTATCAGTTGGATCAGTCGGGTATGCTCTTCTACAGCACCTACATTATGGATGACCTGGTTGACGGCTCCGGCACTGAAGATGGCGGCACCATCGATATCGCTGTCGAGGACCTTGCCGCAAATACGGGCTTTGCACCCATGATGGAAGGTCCGAACGGTTCCGCCTCTTACGGTCAGCTTGTTACCTTGGGCATTATGCAGGGAGCTGATACCGAAGCGGCACAGCAGGTGATCGAATACTTCCTGACGGAAGGGTATGCCGACGTACTTGCCCTGGCTCCCTTTGGCAAGGTGCCCGTGCTCAAGAGCGCAGTAGACGGCTGGAAGGGCTCTAGCGAGTACTTCGCCAACTATTCGGAAGAGACGCTGGAACAAATCGCCAATGGCTATGAGTCTATGCAGCGCTGGCTCTTCCGCCCCGACTATGACGCCACGCAACGCGCCGTGGTTGGGGACATCGAAGGCCGCCTGCTGATTCCACAAGTGATCAGCAACATTGCGATTGAGGGCAGCATGACGCCTGAAACTGGCGCCGAATGGCTCCAGGAACAGGTAGAGGCGCTGGTGGCCGAGCGTTCGGCAGAGTCCCAGTAGTTTTGGGCAAGAGTGGATGAGTGCGTGGTGCAGGCGCAGTTGCGCCTGCACCACGCCGTGATGAACGAGCAGGGGGCCTTCCCCCTCCATCCTTCCAGCAGGTAGGAGCAAGAGTGTACCAATGGCGACTACTGCCAGAGGAAACAATTCGGTTCAGCTATCGAGCAAGCCGCGGAAGTGGAACTCGCTCCAAGCAAGAGAGGCGCGTTTGGCATGGCTGTTGATCTTGCCCACGGCGCTGATCGTCTTTGGGCTGGTCATCTTCCCCGCCATCTTCAGCGTTTGGGTAAGCTTTCACGACGTTGGCCTGGGCAACATCAATGACGTCTTTCGTGCGCCTTTTGTTGGCTTCGAAAACTATAAGAAAGTCTTCAACGATTTTGCCTTCAAGTGGCAGGGGCCCAGCAATTGGGGCGCTGCCGTCACCAGTGTGGTCTATTCAGTCTCAGCGACCATCTTTACCGTCTTTTTAGGGCTGGTGGCCGCGCTCTTGCTCAACAGACCGTTCCGCGGGCGGGGCGTCACGCGTGCGGCTTTCCTCTTTCCCTATGTCGCTCCGGTCATTAGCGTCGCATTCGTCTGGCGCTGGCTGTTGGATCCACGACCGTCGGGCGTCGTCAACGATATCCTCATGCGGCTCGGCCTGATCGATGCGCCCATGGCCTATCTATCCACTCGCGGGCTGGCGCTATCTATCGTCATCCTTTTTGAGGGCTGGCGTTATTTTCCGTTTGCGATGTTGATGATTCTGGCCCGACTTCAAGCCATCGATTCGGTTCTCTATGAGGCCGCTGATGCGGACGGAGCAAGCGCATGGCAGAAGCTGCGGTTCGTGACCCTGCCGGAGCTTCAATACGTCATTGGCGCCATCTTTCTCCTCCGCTTGATCTGGACCTTCAACAAATTTGATGACATTTTTCTGTTGACGGGTGGCGGTTACGGCACCATGGTGCTGCCCGTGCTGACCTATCAATTTAGCTTTAAGCTCTTTGATTTCGGCAAAGGAGCGGCGACGGCCATGATTTTGCTCGTGATCCTGCTGGTTTTTCTGGTGCTCTATATCGGCTTCTTCATGCGCTACGTCGACGAGGAGTAGGCAGATTTTGCAGGAAGCGGTCCGACTTTGTGAGCCCAACATAGATGATAGATAGAGGAGTGGAGCATGGCGCAAGTCTCTTCCAGTAGCCAGCCCGAAAAAGGGCGGAACTTCATCGATGAACTAGCCCATAGCATGTCTCTGGGCGGCATCATCTTTTGGATAATTCTCACTGGTTTTTTGGTGAATATACTCTTTCCCTTCTACTGGATGGTTAGCTCGTCGTTCAAGAGCTATGCCGAGATCGGCGGCCGTGCGCCTGTCTACATTCCCAGCCAGTTGCGCCTGGACGCCTACGACGAACTCTTTAATCCGGCGAATCCAAGCTTTCAGAACTTCGGTATCAACGTCTGGAACAGTATTCGTGTGGCCGTCCCCACGGCCATGATTGCCGTGATCCTGGCCGTCTTCGGCGCTTACGCCATCGCGCGCATGCGTTTTCGCGGCAAGAATGTGATGGTCAACAGCATCCTGATCGTCTATCTCTTCCCCGGCATCCTCTTGATCATCCCACTTTTCGCTATGCTGGCACGGATTGGTACGACATTAGGCTTTAGCGTGCAGGATAATCTGTGGATCCTTGTTTTTACCTATCTGGCCCAGACCCTGCCTGTTGCGCTCTACATGTTGGCCAACTATTTTCGTACCATTCCTGCGGAAATCGAGCAAGCGGGTCTGATTGACGGCTGCTCTCGCTTCGGCGTTATTTGGCGCATTACGCTGCCGCTCGCCATCCCGGCGTTGGTCTCAGTCGGCATTTACACCTTCATGATCGCATGGAATGAATTTCTCTATGCGCTTGTTTTTCTGAATTCGCGTGAGATGTTCACGATGCCCATCAAGATCAACACGATTTTCAATGATCCGACCCCGCGCCCACATGTCGTCATGGCGGCCTCGACCATCATGACGATGCCGGTGATCATCCTCTTTCTGGCGTTGGAGCGCTATCTCTCCGAGGGGCTAACCGCTGGTGGCGTCAAGGGGTAATTAACCCAATTTGCCGCGCACCGTTTCCACTGGAAAACGTGTCTCATTGCGTGCTAGCTTGGCCGCGATGGCGCTGCTGACGTCGATGCCGGCGCTATTGGCAAAGCTGAGGCAGTAGATCATCACGTCTGCCAGCTCGTCGGCCACTTCGGCGCGCATGGTGGGGTCCTGTACCAGTTCAATGCTTTCGGCTGCGCTGTGCCACTGGAAGTGCTCCATGATTTCAGCGGCTTCGATCGCGATGCTCATGGCTAGATGCTTGGGCGTGTGGTAAACATACCAGTCCCGCGCGGTCACAAAGCGATCTACGGCGCTGCGCAATTCGCCGACCGATGTGGTTTCATCCTGTCTTGCGTCTTGACTCATCGTTCTCCCCTGCGTTCGCTGATTCCGATTGCCTTAGGTTTGCGCCAACATGTCAAGCTGATGGGCGATATAGACCAATTCACCCCGCTCGATTTGGGCATGGCGGGCTTCAACCCATGCCGCAAAGTCCTCGTCGTCCAACCCGGCGTGGCCGGCCAGCGCGCCATCGACCGTATTGACAATGAAGTGCAGAAAATAGGCCTCGTCGTCGGGGTAGCGGCTGTTGCGACCATGGACGACCCAATCGGATGCACCGGCTGCCAGAACGTCAAAACCGGCCTGATTCAGATGGGGAATCAGATGACGGCCCGTGCGGCTGTCGCCTGAGGGGCGTCCATCCGTCACCCGCTCGTCCATGCTGGCGTGATAGAGGCGCTCGATCTGTGCGTCTAGCGCCGGATCTACAGACGGCTCAAAGCTGGTGACGCCATCGAAGTTGATCGTGGCGTAGAGCAGCCCGCCGGGTTTGAGCGCGGCGTGCAGCAGTGGCAGGACATGGGCAGTATCAACGAGATCGAGGAACGCGTGCGCAACAACAAGATCATAGCGGCTGGCGATGGCAGGGCGCTGCAGATAGTCGAATGCATCGCACGCCTCCAGTGACAGGTCCGTACGTCGCTCGCCCAAATCTGTCCAGATTCGTATTTGCTTGTCGGCTGGCACGGCCACGCCGGCATGCGTTGACGCCCAGACCTTCAGCCGCGCACGGGCAGCAGCAATATTGGCCGGCTCAGCGTCGATTGCGTCGTACTCAGCGTAGGTGAATATGCCCCGCTCCAGCATGCGTTCGACCATCGTGCCGATCCCCGCGCCGATCTCTAATATCCGCAGGGGGGCGGCTGGTTCATTGGCCTCTCCGAGCTGTTGCGCAAGCGCCTGCCAGACGTGGGCGTTGAGCGCGCGGTCGTCAACGCTCTTCTTGGCGGCCAAGTATCGCTCAAATGTGTAATCAATCGTGGCTGGATTCATCGTATCGTTGCCCAATCCTGCGTGAATTCGTGTAGCCAATTCGATGCTCGCTGCATCGACTCCTGCCATGTCGGGTGTCTATCGTAGCGCTGACGTGCTGCCAACGCCAATTTCTGCCAGTGTGACCGATCTCGCAGCATGATTCCGAGCCGCGTTGCCAACTCTTCTTCATGAGTCAGACCGACTAGATAGCCGTTTTGGCCGTCGGCGATAATTTCATGCGCCGCACCGGCTCGCGACGCAATGGGCACGACGCCGAAAGCCATGGCTTCCAGATAGACGATGCCAAAGCCCTCGTAGGAGGGCAGCGCCAGCACGTGGCTCGCAGCGTATAGCTGGCGCAACGTCTGCGTGTCGACGGCCCCATCGAAACGGACATTCGACTTGATGCCCAGTTCTGCTGCCAAGTCGAACAGGCTGTTGGCGTATGACGGATCCACGCCGAGATCGCCGGCTACGATGAGCGTCCACTCGGTTGCCGGCAGTCGCGCCAACGCCCGCATAACGGTGTGCAGGTTCTTGCGCGGGGTGACGTTGCCAACGGCCAGCACTCTGAACGGACCCGGCCACGTCGCGCGCTGGGCGACGAGCGCCGCCACTGTTGGCTGATCGGGCGGTTCGATTTGATCTGCCGCCGGCCACGCGATAACCGATGGCTTCGTCCGGCGGAGCAATGCCCCGACTGCTTCCTCGGTGGTATAACTGTTGTAGATCAATCCATCGACTGAATTGACATAATGTTTTTCTGCCTGACGATAGAGCATGGTCGGCAGTCGCGGATGTGACTCACTGCTGCGCAGGTGATGGACAATGCTAACGATCGGAATCTCCAACGCCGCGCGCAGGCGGGCGTTCTGCCAGACGAGTGACGGGTGATTCAACTCATCTTGGAGCAAGACGTCCACCTTTGCCGCTCGTGCATCTATCAGCAGGCGCTTGTCCCAGTTGTCAAGCAAGTGCCGTCCGTAGTTGCGCAAGGGCAGGGACAGGACAGCCACTTCGTCGCCCTGGTCGCGGAGCGCCGCTACCAGCTTGCGGTCGTAGAGGTAGCCGCCGGACCGTATGTCCAAATGTCCGTAGATGATGAGACCAACGCGCATGGGCAGTTCCAGCCGAAGCGATGTGCCAGGATGGGCGATACGGGCCCGTGCTAGACGGCCAGTTCGAACGCCGCCCAGGCGATCTCGTTTTCCCAGATAACGACGCGCACGCGGGCAAGCCGTTCGGTTTGAATGCGTTCGGCCAGCGTCGTGCACACGATCCTGGTGAAGTGTTCAATACTCGGATTGAGGCCGGCAAATTCGGACAATTCGTTGAGCGTCTTGTCACGATAGTGGGTCACGATGGCATCCAAATGTGCTTCAACGTCGACGATATCAACGAGGTAGCCGTGCTGATCCAATTCTTCGCCCTGGAGTTGTACTTCCAGCGCATAGTGATGGGAATGCCATTCATTTTCGGCGCCCCAGTCGCCGCCGATGAGAAAATGTTGGGCCACGAAATCCCGCTTGACTGCCAGTGTGTACATGATGCGTCTTTCCTGGTTGGGTAATCCTTCAATCATAGGTGAAGAGGACTTGTAGCGCTTGATCCGCCGACTCGTCAAGGAGACGGTAGGCGCTGCTCGCTTCGTCGATGGGCAGTGTGTGGGTGATCAACGATTCGAGCGGCAGCGCAGCCAGCATTTGCCAGGCGACGTCGAAGCGACGTGCCTTGGTCCAGCGACCGCTCCACGCCGGATCGATCGTGCTGACCTGGCTGCTGATGAGGCGAATGCGGCTGCGATGAAAGGCGCCCCCCAAACTGAGCGCGGCTGACTTCTGGCCATACCATGAACCGATAATCACGCGGCCAGCAAAGCCGGTGACAGCGATGGCTTGATCTAACACGCTGGGTACGCCTGAGAGTTCGTAGACCAGGTCGAAGTCTCTATCCGTTACCTCGTCCGGAGGGCGTGCGTCGGTGGCGCCCAGCGTTAGCGCCGCCTGCCGTCGCGTCGCGATCGGGTCGACGCTGAGCAGTTTGCCTAGGGGAAAACGGGCCAACAGTGCTGTCGTTAGCAAACCGACGACGCCCAAGCCAAAGAGAGCGACCCGCTCCCCGATCACGGGCTGCCCATCCATGACGAAGTTGATGGCCGTTTCCATGTTGGGCAGCAAGGCAGCGCGGTCTGTCGTCACGTCTTGCGGCACAGGGATGACGTCATCAGCCTTGACGACAAAATGGCTTGCATGGGGATGAAAGGCAAAGACGCGCTGACCGATTTGGGGAGCGTTGCGCTCACTGCCGGCAGCGACAACTTTCCCGACGCAGGCGTAGCCGTAGCGAATCGGGTAGGCTGTCGGCTGTTCGGCCAGAGCTGAGATCGTCGCATCGGCGGCCAGATCCGCTGGCGCCTGACCTCGATAGAAAAGCAGTTCGCTCCCTGCGCTGATTGCCGAACGCTCCGTCTTGACGAGCAGCTCATCGGCGGCGAGGTGGGGAATCTCAGCACTATCTACGGTGACGACGCCCGGAGCCAAAAAGACGATGCTCCGCATACGCTCGGTCATGGCGTTAGCGGGATGGTGGCGGCCGAATCGTCAGCCGCATCAGGGATCGAAGCGTTGGCGGCTCCGACAGCGGAGGCTGGCTCTGGCTCGCCCGGCTTTGCTGCGAACTCGCCCCAGATGATGAGATCATTCCCCAATTGATCGTACGCAAGATTGATCAGACGGCGTGGCGTGGCATGACCTCCGTCTGCAGCTCCACGGTAGGCGGTCAGCCCGCCGAGAAAAATGGGCGCGACTGTGATGATTGCGGCGTTAGCTTGACCCTGGTCGAGGAAGGCGTGAATGATTTCAGCACCGCCTTCCACCATGACAGTTTGGATGTCCGCCTGGCGCAATGCTTCCAGCGTTGCTGCCAGTTGTGGCCGCCCGGTGTCGTCGGGCGTGACTCCCAGAATGGCGGCGCCGCGGACGGCCAGTTGCCGGGCTGCTGGTGTTGCGGCCGCGTCCTCCGTGGTGATAATGAGGACGCGGTCATGATAGTCAAAGAGGCGAGCGTCCGGAGGGGTGCGCAGGCGGCTGTCCAGCACCACTGCGGCAGGCGTGGACCCCTCGACCAGGCGAACATTGAGCCGCGGGTCATCGGCTATGACTGTGTCAACTCCCACGAGGATTGCGTCGTGTGCGGCGCGCAATGCGTGCGTCAGGCGTAGTGAAGCGGCTCCACTGATTGCGAGGGGCTCCCCGCGCACTTGGGCAATGCTGCCATCGATGCTTTGGGCATAACTTAGGGTCACAAAGGGTCGGGATTGCTGCGTCATCTCTCCTTGTTTTGCCGCTAGTTGAGACCGCAGTAATCCTGCAAGATTGGCAGAAGCATCATTCGTCTTCATGTTGGTGGATGCTTGCGCCTTGGGCAAGGCCAGCATATGGCGCATGCGTCGGACTTTGGTATCCAGATAGAAGGCATTTTCGTCGTTGATGCTGGGCTGGAGCCCGATGCGTTCGTTTACCCTGACGCCCAAAGCGGTCAAGCTTTCGATTTTGGTGGGGTTATTGGTCAGCAGGCGAATGGACTTGATGCTGAGGTCGTCCAGGATCCCGGCCGCAGCCCAATACTCCCGCTCGTCCGCCTGGTGACCGAGCAAGACGTTTGCTTCAACCGTGTCGTAGCCCTGGTCTTGGAGGTTGTACGCCTGCAGCTTGGCTTCTAACCCAATGCCACGACCCTCCTGTCGCAGATAAATGATTACGCCGCGGCCTTCTTCGGCAATCATCTCCATTGCCCGCTGCAGTTGTTCCCCGCAGTCGCAGCGTAGCGAGCCCAAGACATCCCCCGTAAAGCATTCAGAGTGAACGCGCACGAGGACATCTTCCTGGTCCGCTACATCACCCATGACGAGTGCCAGGTGGTCCTCTTGATCAATTTCGTTGGCATAGTGACAAAGCCGGAATTGGCCGGCGACTGTTGGGATGCGTGCACAAGCTGTGCGGGTGACTGTTGGCATAGGATTCACGCGTGCGATCGTTGGTCTGGCACTGATTGGGCGCAAGCGCCTCACGGCCATGTGGTGTTGTATTGTTTATTCCCTAAAGTGTAATAGGTCACGCTGGAGTCTACCATATAAATCGCCGTTGTTTCGTAAGCAACATCCGCCTCTCATTCCACTAAGTCTACGCAGTCCTGGGCGCGACCGCGCCCAGTTGTCAGCAGGGCGTCAGATCGTCATGGGGCAGTCGAAGCTCCTGTGGATAGGGATAGATGTCTAGGATTTCACCGCGCCGGTTACGCTCCTGCATGCCCTGCCAGAAGTCGACCGTAAACAGGTCGCCGTGGACTTCATGCATCACCGTACGCAGTGGTTCGGGGAACCAGAGAAAGCGGGCGAATTCCTCTGGAAAGATATCGTTTTCGGCGACCGAGAACCAGGGCTGAGCCGCCATCTCATCCTCGTAATCGTCCGTCTCGGGCAGATGACGAAAATTGCAGTCGGTCAGAAGACAAAGTTCGTCGTAGTCGTAAAAGACGACTCGTCCATGGCGTGTGACGCCAAAATTCTTGATGAAGAGGTCGCCGGGAAAGATATTGGCAGCCGCCAGATCGACAATCGCCTCACCGTAGTCGACTACGGCGGCTTTGGCGCTTTCCAGATTCATCTCCTTGATATAGAGATCGAGAGGATAGAGCCGTCGTTCGGTGTAGAGATGTTTGATAATCACCTCGTCCTCGGTGACCTGGACACTATTGGCAGCCACTTTGCGCAGCTCTTCAATCAAGTCCTCGTCAAACCGATCGCGGCTAAAGCTCAGGTTCTCAAATTCCTGTGCGTCGACCATGCGTCCGACGCGATCGTGTTGGAAGACGAGCCGGTAGCGCTGAATTACCTCCCGACGCGTCGACGTTTTGGGATAAGCGAAGCGGTCCTTGATCACTTTGAAGACGATATCATAGGAGGGCAAGGTGAAGACGGTCATGACCATGCCTTTGGCGCCCCGTGCGATCTGAAACTTGTCACTTGAGTTGCCCATATGGCGATAGAGCGCGCGGTAGAGCGCAGTTTTCCCGTGCTTGTTGTAGCCAATCGACGTATAGAGCTCAGCGATCGGTTTGAGCGGCATGATCGACTTGAGGAAGCCGACGAGTTCACTGGGGTTGTCCGCCTCTACGTGGAAATAGGAGCGAGTGAAGCTAAAGACCAGACTGGCGGCATTCTCAGTGAGGAGCAAAGCGTCAACTGCCAGTCCGTTTCCTGTATTTAGCAGCGGAATGATGATGGGGGCGACGCGGTTGCGACAGCGGATCCGCCCAATCAGATAGGCGCCCTTATTGCGAAAGAAGACCGATTTGAGCATTTCGATGCGATCAAATTCAGGCGAGTCCCACGTATCGATCAGGTGTGCATCCAAGGCTTCCGCTACCCACGCGGCGTCAGTTTTGAGGGTGGCCCAGTCGATCTGAAATCGATAGCCATGCAGAATCGCCTCTATGAGCGCGCTGGCAGAAGTCAGCCGGACAAAGACATCGAAGATTTCAGCTTTTTCACCGTTTGGGACCCAAGTGGCCCCAAACCAGACGAATTCAAGATTTTCATTGACGCCGATGGTGGTGAAAATGCGCCGCGTCACCGAGTTAAAAAACGTTTCAGCCAACTCAAGATCGTTGCGCCGGGCGATGAGTTGCTCATAGATGAGCCGTGCGTCTTCCCAAATGCTTTTGCCCGTCACGTCGTCGCCCAGCATTTGGCGCAGCCCGGAGACGATTTCGTTTACAACTTTTGTGTAGAGTTCGAGGCGCTCCCGTGCATCCGCTTGCTGCGCATGCCACTGGCACCCCTCAAAACGCGCGTGCGCACGCTGGGTAATGGCCTTGAATTGAGTATGATAGGTGTCAAACGCATCGTGGATGGCAGTCGCCGTGGCTTTGGCCAATTGACGGCTCCGCTGGCTACCGGGTGGCGGTGCTGTTGCTGAGGGTGCGGGAGGCATGGGTGTCACGGCAAAATCCCCCTGTGCGCACTGGTGGCGGCGCTGGGCTTTGGGTTGAAGTGGGCAGCCGCTGGGCTATGATGTAGTATAGCCTTTTCGGCGCAAACATGAAACCTTGATTTGACGGCAGGCATGAATCTTCAGGGTGGCCACTGTGCCACAGAGGTACACGTATCACTCTCTTTGCTGGGCGCGAAGGAATCAGTTCGCCTGTACGATTAATAACATAAGCACGGCAGAGAATCCTTGCAGCACCATTCGAACGAATGTTTGCTCATCTTGCTGGATCTATTGCTCTTTTGTATACTTGCCGGACTGTGGTGTGACTGACCTAACCCGACAAGCTGCATAGATTAGACAAGTTGCGCATGTCATGTGCACAAGTGCCCGCCGACGCTCTCATTGCGATAACCGGCTTGAGGAACGTTAGGCAGTGTTACGTGTACGGCCGGGTGAAACTTAGCAATATTTGATGGGACATTCTGTCGGCTTGAAGCATGATTTTGGGCAAAATTGAATTCTGGGGAAATTCACATCGGTACATACATTGCAGAAAAACAGTCTTTCACCCGCCAGCCGCCTGGGTCAACGGTTGATCTAGGCAAGATAAGCGACCAGCGCTTTCTGGGGCGATTGAAAAGGGGAGATCAAGCGGCATGGATGCTGTTATTACGAGAGTGGCAAACGCCGCTCTATCAGTATTTCAGCTACGCCCTGCCCGATCCTGCCCAAGCCGAAGAAGCTCTGAGCGCCACGATGGAGGCAACGATTCGGGCGATTCCGCAATTTGACGGCACTGTTTCCTTATCGACGTTTCTCTATTCACTGGCCTCTCAACGAGTCGCCATGTACTATCGGAAGCGGAAGTCATCCAATCGCCGCCGTCAGGCGGTCACCCAGACGGGCGGCGAAGTCGATTCATTTCGGGCCGTGCTCAATTCAGTGCCCCAACGTCAACGTCAGGCGTTATTGCTTAGATTCCGGCTCGGGTTAAGCGTCACCGAGATTTCGGACATTTTGGGGCTCGCAGTCAGTGAGACGGAGCAGACGATCGCTCAAGGATCTCGCCAATTACATGACGCTTTGGGAAGCACAGGCTACCAATAATGGCTGAACATTTTTCGGATCAAGAGTTGCAGAATCTGTTTGAGGAATATCTCCCGCCCGTCCAGATGCCGCCTCATCTCGCGGCTCAGGTGCGCGAGCGAGTGCTCGAAGAGGTTGCACTCACGTACAAACAGACCGAAGCTCAGGAGATGGCCTCCGCCGTCAGCCCATACGCGACCGCTCGACCGTCTGTGGGCAAACCGGCTGCGCGTACTTCGTTCTTCGGCGCCATGAGTGAGCGCTTCTCCTGGTGGCGTTTTGCCACGGGCATGGCGATGACGGGGGCGACTGTGGCCGTCTTGCTCCTCTTTGTGCTTATCCTACCGCAGATGCTCAATGAGGACGCACCGGGCGGCGCGACAACCACATCAAGTGATGTGTTGGCTCCGATCGAGGCGGCACCCGGCGAAGCGCAGATGGCCGCTGTCTCTATGACAGATGGCCGGGCCACCGTCCTGCGCAGCGAATCCAATGCGCTGGAAGATGTTGCGCCTGCTACGGATACAAATCTGGCAGCGCGTGATGAACTCGTGACACTTAATGGGACGGCTGAGGTAGAGCTATTCCCAAATCAGCGGATGGTTGTGGATCCTGCCTCACGTGTCGTTATTGATCGCCTGAGCCTCGTTGATGACGCTACGACTACGCTCGTAACGGTTCAAAATGGACGCGTCAGCTTCTTTGTCGATGGCCCGTTGGCAGAGCGTGATCACTTTGAAGTCGTGACCGCTGATGCCCGAATGCAAACGGCTGGCGCTGACTTTTCGGTCGCTCCGTCACTCGAGAATCAGACCTACATTGCGGTTGCGGCTGGCACGTTGCTCGTCGAAGCCAATGATCAGGTCGTTCAAGTCACTGACGGTGAGTCTGTCACGGTGGCGCCGGACGGAGGCGAACTCGTCGTTAAGAATGCTGATCAGGGTGAGCCGGCCCCGGCTGAGGTAGCGGCCAATACGCTAGAGCAGGACACGACGCCGACGCCGGTGCCGACCTATACGCCCGTCGAAGAGACGCCGACGCCTTTGCCCGTAGTCGTGGTGGAGGAAGAACCGACGGCCACGCCGACCGATGAGCCAACGGCCACGCCGACCGATGAGCCGACGGCCACGCCGACCGATGAGCCGACGGCCACGCCGACCGATGAGCCGACGGCCACGCCGACCGATGAGCCGACGGCCACGCCGACAGAAGTGCCGACGCAAACGCCGACGCCTCGACCGACGGCCACGCCAACACCGACTGAGACGCCCACGCGTGCTCCCGTCGCGGTAAACCTGGTCGTCCCGAACCCGGGCGTGAGTGGTGCTGATGGGGTACTCTTTGACTGGAGCGCTACGGGCACGCTGGCGCCCGATGAGGCCTATGAGCTGATTTTCTGGAAGCCTGGGCAAGATCCGTTGACGCAAGGCTTCGGTCTAGCAGCGCCCACCCGCAGCACCCAGGTGCGGGTTGATCTGACTGACCTGGATAATCGCCTCGGTGCGCTGCTCGATCCTGGCGACTACCTTTGGGGCATCCGTATCGTGACGACAGAACCTGAGTACGCTCCGGTGGAGTTCACGGGCGAATCACGACTCTTCCGCTACGCCGGCCAGAGCGCAGGCGGCGGCGGACCGATTACTGGTGAGTAGGTGATAAAGTAGATAGGCCAAAGCGGGGGGCGACGATGACGCCTCCCGCTTTTTTTGATTGCGGTCCTCTTCACCTACAATTCCGAGGATGAGTGCCACAACTTCTGACTTCGTCCCATTGCGCGTCCATTCTCACTTCAGCCTGCTGACCGGCCTCAACTCGCCGGATGAGCTGGTCAATCGCGCCCGGGCAGACGCACTTTCCCACATGGCATTGACCGATCTGGATGTGATGTACGGCGCCGTGGCCTTTGCCCAGGCCTGTCGTGCTGCACAAATTGTGCCGATCACGGGGCTTACCGTACGTTTGGCCGGCCATGGGCACGCGCCGAATGAGATCGTACTGCTTGCCAAAGAGCCCGTCGGCTACCGCTCCCTGACCCGCATTTCTTCCTGGCTTCAAACGCGGCCCCGCCAAGCAACCCAATCCGACGGACTAGACTGGGAAACGCTGCAGACAAATTGTGCCGGGCTCATCTGCATTGGCGGCGGCCGCCGCAGTCACCTGGAACAGGCACTGCGGCGGGGTGATCAAGCCAAGGCCGCTCGTCTGGCCGGCCGCCTGGCGGGCATATTTGGTGATGGATTCCACCTTGCGCTGGAGGTGCATGACGCCGCTGATCACACGGTAGCCGTAGCGGTCATTGACCTGGCAGGCCGCTTTGGCGCCGGTGTCGTTGCGCTACCGCCGGTCTATTATCTCGATCCCAGCGGGCGGTGGCAGATGCGCCTGCTAGCAGCCATCGATCTCAATTGCGGGCTGGCGGATGTGCCGCAGACGCGTTTGCCGGATGGTGACAAACCGAACGTCGAGCTACATTGGCAGGATGCTACGGTGATCGCCCAGCGCTACGCGGCGTACCCGGCTGCGGTGGCGGCGACGCGTTCCATTGCCGCACAGTGTCAAGATGTCGTGCCCGATGGCCGACCGATTTGGCCGGCGCCCGTCCTGCCGCCAGGGCGCGATGCCAATCAGCAGCTGGCCACCCTGGCAGCGGAGGGATTGACGGCACGGGCAGCCGGGACTCCTTTGCCTGCACATACCCGTCAGCGGCTGGACGAAGAATTAGCCGCAATCGCCAGCCATGACTTTGCCCCGCTCTTTTTGGTCGTGGCAGACCTCGTGCGTTTTGCCCGGTCCCAAAGCATTCCCGTGAGTACACGGGGCAGCGTCGCCAATTCGTTGGTTGCCTATGCCACCGACGTTACGACAGTGGATCCCATTGCCCATGACCTGCTGTTTGAGCGCTTCCTGAATCCCGCCCGCACCAGCCTGCCCGATATTGATCTGGACTTCTGCAGCCGCCGGCGCGACGAAGTTCTGAGCTATGTACGATCCACCTATGGCCCTGAGCGCATGGCGCTTGTCGCTACTGTCAGCACGCTACAACCCAAATCCGCCCTGCGCGAGACGGCCAAGGCATACGGCGTGGACGAGGCGACGATTGCCCGGCTGGTCAAACGGCTTCCGGGTCGCTGGCATCCCGACCCGGAACGCCGGCACCGTCTGGATGCTGACGCCTTCATCGCCGCAACCACGGACGCTGACCTCCGCAGCATGTTGGAGGCGGCCTTTGCCATCGTCGGTCTGCCCCATCATCTCAGCATTCATCCTGGCGGTGTGGTCATTGCGCCCGGTCCGCTCACTGACTATGCGCCGGTGCAGATGACGCCCAAAGGCTTTCTCATTACCCAGTATGCCCATGGCGACGTAGAGGCGATTGGTTTACCAAAGATCGACCTTCTGGGGATTCGTGCACTAACGGTGTTGGCTGATGCGGCTGCACTGGTCCGGCGCGACCATGTGCCCGATTTTGCGCTCGAGCAGATTCCGGATGATGATTCTGCGACGGGTGTGCTGCTGGCAACGGGTGAGACGATCGGCGTCTTTCAGTGTGAATCGACCGGCGCCCAGCGCACGCTACGCCAGTTGGACGCGCACTCTGTGCAGGACCTAGCTGTGGCCAATGCCTTCTTCAAGCCCGGTCCGGCTACTGGTGGTATGGCCGCAGCCTTCGTGCGCCGCTACCGGGGCGAAGAAAGCGTACATTACCTGCATCCGTCGCTCGAACCCATATTGGCCGAGACCAAGGGCGTGCTGATCTTTCAGGAGCAGGTACTGCGCATCGCAGTTGAAGTGGCCGGCCTGACGTGGGAAGACGCCGACCATCTGCGCCGCGGCATGAGCAAGTTCATGCCGCAGGAAATGGATGGCATCCGCGCACGTTTTGTGGCGGGCTGCCTGCGCCCGGCCCCTAATGGCCCTGCCTTTGGCCGTGAGCAGGCGGATTCCCTTTGGCAACAGGTCGCCGCGTTTGCCGGCTATGGTTTCAACAAGGGGCATGCAACGGCCTACGCCGATGTGAGTTATCGCTCAGCCTATCTGAAGAGCCACTGGTCGGCGGCCTTTCTCTGCGCGCGTTTGGCCGATCGAGGCGGCTTCCACCACCCGGCTATTTACATCGCCGAGGCGCGTCGTTTGGGGATCAGTGTACGTCCCCCGCATATCAACCACAGTGAGCGCAGATTTTCCCTCGACTGGGAAGGGGACCAAGCCGTTCTATGGATGGGATTGGGTGAAGTGCGCAGTCTCCGGCGGACGACGGTTGCCGAGATTGTTGCGGCACGGCGTCAGGCCGTCTTTTTGGACTTGTCCGATCTGTTGCGACGCGTGGATCTGCAGGCGCGTGAGATCGAGAATTTGATTCATTGTGGTGCGCTGGATGGGCTTGGCACAAGCCGTGCGGAGCTGCTGGTGCAGGCGGAGGAACAGCGCCGGTCGGGCAGCAGCGCGCAGCTTGCGTTTGACTTCGCCCGCCCTGCGGTTGAGCCGGAATCCATTGCCGAGCGGCTGGCGTGGGAAACCCATGTGCTCGGTATGCCCGTAAGCGTTTCCCCACTCGCTCAGCTCACGGCCGGGCAGCGCACGCCTATGCTGGCCGATGCCCAGACGGAGCCGGGGCGACTGCTCACGCTGTGGGGCGTTCGTTTGCCCGGCTGGACAGGCGGCAAGGGCTTCTTTTTCAGCGATGGCGCAACCTTTACGCTGGCCGAATTCCATGAGGGCCAGCGCAACCCCAAGCAATGGCTGCCAATACGGGTGCGCGGGCGATGGATCGTTGACAACTGGCGTGCCGGGCGTTTTGTGATTGATGCGATCCTTTCGACCGTGCTACAATGACCGTGTACGCCAACCCAACGGCGGCTGGCAGTTCCTCAACCTGGCCCGGGCATAACGCCGGGCTAATTCATAAGGAGAAGACCATATGGCTTTCGGACCTCTTCATCTATTGGTTCTTGGGTTTGACAAACCGGATTTCAGCGGATGGGTTGCTGACGAGCTTGATTTCCTGCGCGACACGGGCATTATCCGTCTCGTCGACGCCTTGGCCGTCTACAAAGACGAAGAAGGCAATGTCGTTGCGCTGCAGGAGAGCGACTTAGGCATTGAAGAGCGCATGCTTGTCGCCGGCGCGATTGGCGGCCTGATCGGTCTAGGTGCGGCCGGGGAAGAGGGCGCCGTCGAAGGCGCGCTTGACCGCATGGAGGCAATCGCCGAGAATGAATTCGGCCTCGACGACCAGGACATCGAAAATATCGCGGACCAGCTCGAGCCAGATTCTGCAGCGTTGATTCTGCTCTTCGAACACGCTTGGGCGCGTGGACTCAAGGATGCCGTCGTCAACGCCGGTGGGTTCGTTGTCAACCAGGTAATTCTCGATCCGTTCACGCTCGTGAGCGCCGGCTTTGACCTGACTGATGGCGCCGCGCTGGATGAGTAGCAAGTAGATTCGACTGGGCGTTGGCGAGCGCGCCAAGCACTTGCCAACGCCCAATTCCGCTCATTCTTCTCTGACTTAATCCCTGATTACTACTGAAAGAAATAGGCCGCGATACCAAACGCCGTGGCCACGTTGAGTGAGCGCTTGCGGCCGGCCATGGGGATGGCGACGCAGGCATCGGCCAGCGTCAGCACGCCTGGGTCGATGCCTGCCACTTCGTTGCCGATGACGAGGGCCACGAAGCTCGGCGCCTCAATCTCGAAGATCGACGATTCGACGGCCTCAGTCTCCAGTGCGGCAAGCCATGCGCCTTGTTCCTGCAGCCAACGTGCCGCGTCCACCGCACTGGGCCAGTAGCGCCACGCCACGGCTTCTTCGGCCCCAAGCGCAGTCTTGGCCACTTTCGGATTCTCCGGCGTGGGCGTGATGCCACAGAGATGAAGATGCTGAATGCCCGCGCCGTCGGCCGTACGGAAGATCGAGCCGACGTTGTACAGGCTGCGCACATTGTCGACGATGACCTCCACACGAGGCGCGTCGGCGCGTCGTTCCGGCGCAGTATGCTTGCTGGCTTCGGTGTCGATTCGTCGCGTTGCGGCGACCTCTGTTCGAGTTCCACATCGTGGGCATTCGCTGCCCCGCGGATCAGTTTGTGAGGCTGGATAGCGGAGGCGACAAGATTTGTTGGTACATTGGCGAAAGAGGTAGTCGGCCACGGCTCAGTCGGTCCTCATGGTGCAAGGATGCCTTCGTCTACTGCTGCGTCGATGAGGGCTTGCGCCACGCGCCACAGTTCATTTGAGCCGTCGTCAATTGAGCCGACGCGGTTGATCACCTGCGCGCGCGTAATGCCGTGACGCTGCCATGACCCGCCCCGGGTGAAGTAATTGTGCATGAGGGGCATCATGCGGTCGACGGCGTTGGCCAAGCGCGCTTCAGGCGTGGTGCGGGCTTCGAACTCCTCCCACAGAGCGTCTACTTCTGTGGCCTGGTCCGACGGCAGCAGACCAAAGATACGATTGGCGGCTTGTCGCTCCCGTTCCTCCTTGTCTAGCGCTCCTTCACGGTCATAGGCAAAGGTATCGCCGGCGTCGATTTCGACGATATCGTGGATGAGCACCATTTTGATCGTGCGCAAGACATCCACCGGCTCGTTGGCGTACTCAGCCAGAATCATGACCATGAGCGCCAAGTGCCAGGAGTGCTCAGCAGAGTTTTCGTAGCGCTCATCGCTGATCAACCGTGATTGGCGCATGACGGACTTGAGCCGATCAACTTCAAGAATGAAGGTCAGTTGCTGCGCCAGGCGGGGTGAAGCCTGGAAGAACGTTGGATCTGTTTGCATGATGGGCGCCTGCTTTCTATTGCTAGTGAGGTCTTGACCACAATCTTGCGCTAGCGGACCTGGTACGGTTGATCGGCGCCAAGATCCCTTGCTGCGTGTCGGGATGACAACGAACCCTTCTGGCTTATTCTACCAAGCTCATTATATGGGGACTAACCAGTTTCGTTCGTTTCTTCTGCTTCCTCTATTTGTCGAAGCGCCCCAATCATCGCTACAATAGGGCAGTTTGCCCGCAATCATCAATGTTCGCCTGAGGAGGACCGATGACCACGTTGCGTCTGCCGGGCTTGGTCGATGCCCATGTGCATCTGCGAGAACCCGGTTATGAGCACAAAGAGGATTTTTTCACCGGCACGGTTGCGGCATTGGCCGGCGGGGTGACCACCGTCCTGGATATGCCCAACACCCAGCCACCCACGGCCACGCCTGAGCGATTGCAGGATAAAGCCCGACGAGCGGCAGCGAAAGCTGTTTGCGACGTCGGGCTTTTTGTTGGCGCGACCAACGACTTGGAGGATGCCTACCTGCCGGCTGCCCAGCATGCATGCGGGCTCAAGATTTACGTGAGTGACACCTTTGGCAGCTTGCGCATCGACACGCTTGACCTCATGCATCGCCTCTTTCGTTCCTGGGCCGGAAAGGCGGCTGAAGTCGGCTACCGTAGTCAGGCCAACCCCGGCGGCATCGGACCGATTGCCGTCCATGCCGAAGAACTGATGTTATCCGTCTGTCTCAACTTAAGCCACCTCTATGGCGTGCCGCTTCATGTGGTCCACGTGAGTCGGCGCAGCGAGATTGAGCTGATCGGCGCTGCCAAGGAACGAGGCTACCGGGTCACGTGTGAGGCCAGCCCCCATCATCTCTTTTTGACGACGGACGACTTGGCGCGGCTGGGCGCACAGGGCGATATGCGTCCTCGTCTCGCTTCGCCTGACGATCAGCACGCTCTGTGGGAGAACCTGGGCTATATCGACCTCTTCGCCACCGATCATGCGCCCCACACCCTGGAAGAGAAGGCCCAGGAAACGCCGCCGCCCGGCGTGCCCGGCGTAGAGACGATGCTGCCTCTGCTACTTACCGCGGTGGCAGAGGGACGCCTGAGCGAAGCGGACGTCGTGGCGCGCTGCGTGGACAATCCGCGTCTGGTTTACGGCCTGCCCGTCCAGCCTGACACCTGGGTAACGGTCGAGGTCGCGGAGACGCCCTCACCCTGGCGTGTGGAGGAGATGCGGACACGAGTAGGCTGGTCGCCCTTTACGGATATGCCAATTCGAGCGCGGGTTCAGGAGGTTGTGCTCCGCAGGACCACGGTCTATGCCGGAGGCGAACTCCTTGCCGAGCGGGGCAGCGGCAGCGTCCTGTTTGGCGCAACTGATGCTGCCGCAATCGACCCTGCCGCAATCGCTTGAAGCTTTAACCCCACGTGGCTCTGCCATGCCAAGCATCATTGACTCATATTCATACTCAAAAGGAAGCGCATCATGGAACCGATCAGTAAGGATGTAGGCGGTCTGGCGGCCAAGTATGCCGATAGCGGCTTCTACGGCCAGGATATTATTAGCGTGCGCCAGTTTGATCGCGAGAAGTTGGATTACATATACAAGATTGCCCACGAGATGCGGGTTTTGGTAGAACGCTTTGGCAGCGCCGATCTCCTCCAGGGCAAGATTCTGGCGAATCTCTTCTACGAGCCAAGTACGCGTACCAGTTCCAGCTTCATGGCTGCCATGCTGCGCCTCGGCGGTCAGGTGATCCCAATCAACAACGTACAGTACAGCTCAGTGACCAAGGGCGAGAGCCTGCCCGATACCGTGCGTACCCTGGAAAGCTATGCGGATGTGCTCGTCCTGCGCCACCCGGAGGTCGGATCGGCCGCAACTGCCGCGCATTATGCCAGCGTGCCGGTGATCAATGCCGGCGACGGCGTGGGCGAGCATCCGACCCAGGCGCTGCTGGATCAATTCACCATTCTGGAAGAGCTGGGACGGGTCGACGGCCTCAAGGTTGCTATGGTCGGCGACCTGAAATATGGCCGCACAGTCCACAGCCTCACCAAGCTCCTGGTCAACTACGAAGTCGAGTTCTCCTTTGTCAGTCCGGAAATTCTACAGATGCCCGAGGACGTGTTGGACGTCGTGCGTGAGACCGAGCATGCCTATACGGTCACGGACGACGTCCATGATGTCATCGCTGACGTTGACGTGCTCTATGTGACGCGTGTCCAGAAGGAGCGCTTTACCGATCTCGCTGACTACGATCGTGTGCGCGATCACTATGTGATTGATGAGGACTTGATGAAGCTGGCGCAGAAAGAGATGTGCGTCATGCATCCACTGCCCCGCGTCAACGAAATCAGCTATGCGGTTGACGAAGATCCGCGGGCCGCGTACTTCCGCCAGATGCGCAACGGCATGTACATCCGTATGGCACTGCTGGCCGCAGTTTTGGGGCGTTCGTAGGTTTTGAAATGGGCTGGATGTCGCTCTCAGTAACCATTTAGGCATGGTTAAGCTGACCTTAATCCAATCACCTTACTCTTTGGGTGCGCTGTTGTTCAATTGTCGGCGTCCCTCCTCGCCGACGAAATGAAAACGCTCGACTCTGCCCCACAGAGTCGAGCGTTTTTCTTGTTAACACGTAAACTGCTCAACCGGCGTCGCTACCAATCACCGTTTAGTTGCCTTCACAAATCTGCATTAACCCGCGCTTTGATCGGCAACGGCCACGGCTGTTCGTGCCGACGTCGCCGCAGGCATGGTGCTTGCCAGCGCAGTGCGTAACGCGACAATTTCGCCGGCCAATTCGGGCTCTTTGTCTCCCAGCATCTGGGCGCGCTGTTTGTGCAGGGCAAGCTCCACGCAAAGTTGCTTGCGCTGGCGTTGGCCGCTCTGGCCGTCCCCCAAGCGGCTGGGCGCACGCCAGCGCGCCAGTAGCCGTTCGTATTCCTGGCGCGTGACGCATTTGCCGACCTCTTCCGCCAGCTGGGCGCTCATAACTGCCCGTTCATGCTGCCACGACCAGAGGACCGTCACCACGATCAACCCGAGGCTTGCGGCTGAAACGACCAGGCTGAGGGCAAAGCCGCTGCCGCCGGGCCCGCTCATGCTGACGCCGAGGTTGTGCAGAGAGTGGGCGACGATTGCCTCCAGCAGGCCGACCAGGGCCCAGAGCGCGCGGGTGAAGGGGTTGGGGATATTGCGGGCGATGCCCAGGGCAATGCCCGCCAGGGCGGTGTAAAAGGCATGATTCATGCCAAAGACGATGCTGCGCAGAAAGAAGCTGGAACTCAATCCCTCGTAGCCGCCGCTGCCATAGGCGCCAACAAAAAAGAGAATGTTCTCGGTCATGGCAAAGCCAAAACCGATCAGCGCGCCGTAGATGAGTCCATCGAGCGGACCATCGAACTCTTGACGACGCAGGAGGAAAATGGCCAGTAGCGCAATCCATTTGGCCGTCTCCTCGATGATCGGTGCAATCAGCACATTGCCGACCAGCGCGCGGCTGTAGCTCTGCGGACCGATGATGAGGGGCAAGTCGAAGAGATACTCCGCCAGGAGACTAACGGCGATGGCGGGGACGGCGCCCCAGAAGAAGGCGACCACGGCCAGCCAGATGGGCTCGCGTTCGTAGCGATCGGCCCAGTAGAAGAGCAGGACATAGATGAGCGTCGGAATGACGGCAGCCAGAATGCTAATGACGATTGGCAGCAGCATGTGAAGACCAGTCGATTGGGCGTACAAGGCAGCGATGTGCTGAGCTTACAAAGGCGGTGGCGAATTTCTGTGCCGTCGACCCTTCCGATCATAGTACATGGTTGGCAGAATGAGAAAAGTCAGATCAGCAGGTACAGGAAGTAGGTGGCCAGGCCCAGGAATACGGCAAAGCCGGTAATGTCTGTGATCGCTGTCACGAACATGCTCGAGCCCAAGGCGGGATCAACGCCCGCGCGTTTGAGCGTCGTCGGGACCAGCACGCCGACAACGGTCGCCACAAAGAGCGTAACCATCATCGACGTCGAAATGATCAGACTCATCCAGATATCGTAATGCCAGAAGTACGAGACGACGCCCAGGGAAACGCCCAGCAGAAGACCGACAATCATGCCGATCAACGCCTCGTGGCGGAGCGCTGCCCACGTATCGCTGAGATCAATCTCGCCCAGAGCCAAAGAGCGCACAACGATGGTCATGGTCTGGTTGCCTGTATTTCCTCCCTGGGCCGCAACCACGGGCATGAAGGCTGCGAGCAGGGGAATGAGCGCGATCGTTCCCTCGAACATGGTGATCACTGTGGCTGAAATGAGGGCCGTAAACATGTTGATATAGAGCCACGGCAGTCGATTGCGCAACGCCTTGGGCAGCGGGCTGAAAATCTCCGCATTTTCGCTGACCTGGGCCAGACGATAGATGTCCTCCGTTGCCTCCTCCTCCAGCACGTCGACGACGTCATCGACGGTGATGATGCCGACGAGGCGGCCGTCGTCGTTGACAACCGGCAGCGCCAGCAAATCGTAGCGTGCCAGCAGCTGCGCCACTTCCTCCTGATCCGTCTCTACGTTGGTGGAGATGACGTCGGCGTCCATGATTTCTTCGATCAGCTGCTGGGGCTGCGAGAGAATCAGCGTACGCAAGTTGACGACGCCATGGAGCTTGCCGTAACGGTCAAGGACGTAGAGGTAGTGAAGTTCGTTCTCCTTGCCATACTGGGTGCGGATGAATTCAAAGGCCTCGGCCACGGTCATCCAGCGGCGCAAGCAGGGCGGCGGATAGTTCATAATGCCGCCGGCACTGTCCTCGGGATACTCCAGCAGTTGCCGCACCTCTGTGGGGTCGTCCATCTCGGCCAGCAGGGCGTGGACCTCAGCGTCCTCCAGTTCACCGAGTAGATCGGCCGCCATGTCTGGTTCCATCTCGTCCAGCACATCAGCCAGCGTCTCCGTGTCCAGATGCTCGGCGAACTCTGCCATCTCTTCTTCATCGAGCTGCTCGATGATATCGGCCAATTCTTTCGGATTGATGCGCGCAGCGACGAGCGCCTGCGCCTCTGGCTCCAGTATGGCCATGACTTCAGCACTGTCGGCTGGATGCAAGGAACTTAGGTAGTCGCTGGCAGCCTCAGTTTGGCCGGCGTTTAACAATTCCTGCGTATGCTCGAACGCATCGACGATATTAATTGGATCAACCATGATCGCCTCTCCTCACGATAACTGACGATATGATCGCCGCTGGAACGCAGGACGCGTCCAGACGCGCAGATCACCGACTGACGAATCAGAGTATTGGTCGGGTAGTCAAACTGAGCGGGAAAAAACGACCGCCAGCTGGTGGGGCGGCGGTGGGAAAAGCTAGTGAAGAGTTACTTCGTGGAGAACGATCGATTGGCGCACGCATCCGACATGCAGCGGATGGCACGCTTGTTTAGGCAGCCATGTCGCTCCTTGCCGGGCTACGTCGCAATCGGTCGCGGCTTCCATGAAAACCCCAGGCCGCGCTCGGTTGACGCACACCGCTATTTGCTTGTTCGAGGCAAAAACTGTCGACCTCGATGCAGCCATTACGCCCACTGCAACCGACTGGTCCTGGGCCCTCTGGCCACCCCGCTTGGGACGTGGATAAGGGCACAGTACTGTCTGGGTCGGCCGAGTTTTCGTTGACTGCCTTCACTGAATGATCTGTGTTCATTATGCTCACAACCAAGACTCCGATCCGATACGGAGTCATTCAGAGTACGCCCGAAGAATAGCACCAAGCACGTCGAATGTCAACGCCATTCGCATCTTTGCGGCCGTGCGCAACTGGATCCAGTACGGCCAGACAATCGACGTCGTGACGGTCGACTGTAGCGAATTAATCAGCAGCCTGGGTGGCGGCCGGCAGGCGAAATGGATCGACCGACGCATACAGTATCTGCGCCTCCCGCACCGGCAGCAGCGTCGTTTCGACTAGCTCGCGTACGGCACGCAGCGCACTGGGAATAGCCGCGGTGACGGCAGGCGACAGGACAGTCCCATAGCCGAAATCGGCTCCTTCAATGCCGACAATATAGAGCCGGTTGGGGAGCCGATCCAGGGCACGCGCCAACTCGACAATATGGCCCAAGCCTAAGCCGTGGGTCGAAGCGCTAAGCGGTGCAACTACCTGCGCTTGGCCCAGATCGCAGCGATGAAGGGTTCCCGGCCGGGCGCCGGTCATGGTGGCGTCCAAGAGCACGACTGTCTGGGCCTCGGCCCAGAGCCGTAGCCAGGCCGTTGCGTCCCCTCCGGTCTCGATAATGCGAACGCCGGCCCAGGCTTCTCTACGCAACAACCGCGCCAGCACCAGGCCGACGCGGTCATCGTTACGCATCTCGTTGCCAACGCCCATGATCAGAATGGTGCGGGGTCGAGCCATCAGCACTCCTCAATCTGCAGCTGCAGGTAGTGTGTGGAACAGGAGATGCACGGATCGTAATTGCGGATGGCCTGCTCGCACTGCCATGTCAGCTCGTTGAGGGGGAGGGCCATCCGGGGCGGCACGTAGTGACGCAGGTCGTCTTCGATTGTGGGCTGATTCTGTGCCGTCGGCGGCACGATGCGCGCCGAAGTGATGAGGCCACAGTCATCCACGTCATAGCGGTGGTAGAGGATGCCCCGGGGCGCCTCGCTGCACCCGTAGCCGCGACCGGCTCTTGGCCTGATCTTGGCCGCGGGTCGATCAGGTTCTGGATAGACTTCGAGGATCGCCAGCGCCTCGTTGACGGCTTGCAGGGTTTCTACGCTGCGGACGATGATGCTCTGGAACGGATTGCGACAGGTTTCGCCCAATCCTGCTTCCCTGGCCGCCTGCTGGGCCACCGGTGCAAGCTTGTCAAAGTTGAGGCTATAGCGGGCCAGAGGGCCGACAAAGTAGGCGCCACGCTGGCGAATCGAGCCGTGGAGGGCTGTGGAGTGGGCCACATGCGTCTCCTCAAAGACCGTCTCGAAGTCCGCGATTGCGATGTCCAGCCCTCGATTGGAAACCAGGCGTCCTTCGTTGAAGGGATACTCATCGGGATGACGCAGGGCCACAAACTCGTAGTCTCGCTCGAATTCGGGAAAGGGGAGCTCTGCGGTCCATGCCACGAGTCGCAACGCTTCCTCTTGCGCCCACTTGAGCGTCTCGATGATGTCGTTCCAGGCGGACTTGCGCGGCACGCGATAGAAGCCGCCCACGCAGACGTTGATGGGGTGGATTTCCCGCCCGCCCAGTAAGTTCACGATGTCGTTGCCCGCCTTTTTGAGCTTGAGCGCCCGCTCGACTATCTCTGGATAGTCGCCGGCCATGCGAATGGCGTCCTCGTAGCCCAAAAAATCAGGTGCATGGAGCAGCGCCACATGCAGTACGTGGCTTTCGATCCACTCGCCGCAGTAGAGCAGCCGGCGCAGCGTGCGCACCGCCGGATCGATCTCTACGCCAAACACGTCTTCCATGGCGTGGACCGAGCTCATTTGATAGGCGACGGGACAAATGCCGCAGATGCGTGCCGTGATGTCGGGGGCTTCGGCAAAGGCGCGGCCGCGCAGGAAGGCCTCGAAGAAGCGAGGCGGCTCGAAGATGCGCAGCGCGACATCCTCGACCACACCGTCACGCACGTGAACGGTCAGCGCGCCTTCGCCTTCGACTCGAGCCAGGTTGTTGACTTCAATCGTTTTGGTGATCTGCATGATCGTAGCGCTCGCTCTCTCGCCGGAAAAGTTCGGACCCGGCGTTGTAGGTGCGGAAGGCGCGCCGGATGGTGTCGCCATCCTGGCCAAGCTGGTGGCGCCACCAGTCGCCTCAGCGCGCCGGTGTTGGGCGTTTCCATGGGGCCAAAGCAGCCGTAGCAGCCCCGGCCATACGCTGGACAGAGGGCGCCGCAGCCGGCCTGCGTTACCGGCCCCAGGCAGGGGATACCGTTTGCTACCATGACGCACGGCGTGCCCCGCTGCTTGCATTCCATACAGACGCTATAGGTGGGAATATTGGGCCGCCGGCCGTGCAGATAGGCGCTAATCACTTCGAGCAGGTGCTGCTTATTGATGGGACAGCCACGCAGCTCGAAGTCGACGAAGACGTGGTCGGCAATCGGCGTGGACTTGGCCAGCGTGTCGATGTATTCGGGCCGGGCATAGACCGCACGCGTAAACTCTTCTACGTCAGCGAAGTTGCGCAGGGCCTGAATCCCGCCCGCAGTTGCGCAGGCGCCGATCACGACGAGAAACTTGGACGCAGCCCGAATTTGGCGGATACGCTGGAGATCGTCAGGCGTGGTGATGGAGCCCTCCACCAGCGAGATATCGTAGGGGCCCTCCATGATCGCACGGGTTGCCTCGAGGAAGTAGGCAATGTCGACTGCGCCGACGACGGCCAGTAGTTCCTCCTCGCAATCGAGCAGACTGAGCTGGCAACCGTCGCATGAGGCGAATTTCCAGACACCGAGACGGGGCTTGCGGGGTTGCAACATGCTACACCTCCCAGATGCCGAAGAACGGCTCGATTTGATCATAGCGAAAGACCGGCCCGTCGCGGCAGACAAAGTAGGGGCCAAATTGGCAGTGACCGCACGCCCCTACCGCACACTTCATGTTGCGCTCCATGGAGACATAGATGCGACTGGCTTCGACGCCGCGCTTGCGCAGCGCCTGGACCGTAAAGCGCATCATCACCTCGGGCCCGCAGACCATGGCCAGCGTGCTGCCAGGTTCGAAGGGGGCGTGGGGGATGAGTGCGGTCACAACGCCGACGTTGCCGAACCACTCGCCAGTGGCCCGGTCGACTGTGACATAGATCTCCAGGTCGAATCGTGCCCGCCACTGCTCCAATTCGGGCCGAAAAAGCATGTCTTCTTGGGTGCGGGCGCCGTAGAGCAGCACAATACGGCCAAAGTCGGCGCGGTGGGCGAGCAGGTGGTAGAGTGCCGGACGCAGCGGCGCCAGGCCGATGCCGCCTGCAACCAGCAGCACATCGTGGCCCCTCGCTTCCTTCACCGGCCAGGCCGCCCCGAAGGGCCCGCGCACGCCGATGGCGTCGCCCGGCCCCAGCTTGCCCATAGCCCGGGTAACAGCTCCCACGCGGCGAGTCGTATGCACGAGTTGTTCACCATCCTCCGCACTGCCACTGATGGAGATAGGAATTTCCCCCACGCCAAAGACGTAGAGCATATTAAATTGCCCCGGTTCGAAGGGGGGGCCATTGGACCGCGTCGTGGCTTGGGGCGTCAACGTCAGGGTAAAGGTGTCGTCGTTTTCCTGCTGCCGCGCCACCACCCTGCAAAGTTCCGGCTCCATGGTAGATTGGGATCGAATCATGATGCTCTCACTTTCTGATCATTGCCAATCGTCAATCTGCAATTGTCAATCATCAATTAGACCGGTCCGACCGCATAGACGTCCAGCAATTGCAGCCGCGTCGCCTGGAGCCGCTGCGTCATGACGTAGGCGAAACGCTTCATGAGCTGGTAGCCCAGTTCGTGGTCTGCTTCGCACCGGCCGCGCAATCTGGCGGCGTCCAGGACAATGGCCTTGGTCGGTTCGAGCGCCCGCGCGCTGAACTGCCAACGGTAGGGCGGATAGAGCCAGGACCAGCCCAGGATGTCACCTTCGGTCAGCGTCTGGATGGGCAGCGTCGGCCGTGCGGGCACCGGCAACTCAATGCCGACGCGTCCAGGGCCAATGACAAAGAAGGTTTCGGCTGGCCCATCGACATGGAAGAGATACTCATTGGCCGCGACCTGCGCGTAATGCGCACACGTCACCAAAATTTCAATGTGTCGCGGTTCCATCCCCTCAAAAAAACGATGTTGCGTGAGAATGGCCTCGATGGTAAGCATCATCACTTTTCCTCTGGATATCATGCCTTCGCGGGTTTTTGCATTTTCTGGACTTCATCGCCGGTCGCACGGTTCGTCGCGTCCTGCAGACGTGCGACCTCCTGGGTTAGGTCGATGCCGACCGGGCACCAGGTGATGCAGCGCCCGCATCCGACACAGCCGGACGTTCCGAACTGGTCAATCCACGTCGCCAACTTGTGCGTCAGCCACTGGCGATAACGCGCCTTGGCGCCTGCACGTACGCTGCCGCCATAGATGTAAGAAAACTCGGTTGTAAAGCAAGAATCGCTGCGACGCCAGCGTTCGGCCCTTTTCCCGCTCAGATCGGTTACATCTTCCACGGTGGCACAGAAGCATGTGGGGCAGACCATAGTGCAGTTGCCGCAGGTGAGGCAGCGTTCGCCCACTTCTGCCCAGAGCGGGTGCTCCAAGTTGCGATAGAGGAGTTCTTTGAGACCGTCCGTTTCCAGGGAACGCCCCATCTGCGCGGCGACTGCCGCCACGGCGCATTCGGCCTGCTCACATTCTTCATCGGTGGCGTAGCGACACGCCACCTCGCCCATCACAGCGGCACCCGCCGCGCTACCGATCTGTACGACAAAATAGTGATCCTCGTTCTCGATCAGCTCAGTCAACGCCAGATCGTAGCCGTGTCCGACCTGCGGCCCGCTATCCATGGAAACGCAGAAGCAGGTCTCGCCGGCACGCGTGCAGTTGACCGCAACGATAAAGGCGCGGCCACGTCGAGCTTGATATTCAGCATCGACGTAGGGTCCATGGAGGAAGACCCGGTCTTGAATTTGAATGGCGTGAAGCTCGCAGGCGCGTACGCCAATCAAGGCGTATGCAGAGGGCTCTTCTGGATAGTTTTGGGTCGAAAAACCGTCCTCATTGCGCTGAGCTTGCCAGAGCAACTGGTGCGGCGGTCGCAACCATTGTTTCCAGGTATGCGCAGCGGGCGTGAAGCCAAAGAGACGCTCATCCTCACTTCGCGCCAGACGATAGCTGCCCGGTGCCTGGACATCTGCCCAGCCAGCGGGCAGTTCCGCCGCATTTTTCACTTCGGCATAGACAACGGCGTCTTCGGCGACCGTCGGCCCAATGGTGCGGTAGCCCTGCCCATGTAGGGCGTCCAAGAGTTGCTGCAAATCCTCAACGAAGAGGATGAGCGTATCACCGGTGGTTAGCTGTGCTTGCTGCATAGTGCATCTCCTTCACTATGTGAGCCGTGGAGCGTGAAACGTGATTCGTGACGAGTGCGGAGGCAGACGCCCGTTCTACGCATCACGCATCACGTTCTAAGGTTCATAATTAAGTTGGGCAAGCGCGCTGGCTTCAAGCTCTGGAACTGATTTGATGGCGGGCAAACCGACAACGGGTTGGGTACGGCCGGCGGTGTAACGGTGCCAAATTCGTTCGCGCTCCGCGAGTGGAGGCAAGCCATAGCCCGGCAGATAGCCGAAGAAGTCGGCTAGCGGACGGCTGCCGAAGTTGCCGTCGAGAATTTCGAATTGGTCAATTTGAACCAGGCCGGGGTGGGGCACGCCGCAGGCATAGCTCAGACGGAGCAACTCTTTGCGAAAAGCCCGCACATAATTCGCGAAGTGCTCAGCCTGGAGCTCTGCGTCCAGACCGTGGGCGAACCAGCGATTCTGCGTTGCCACGCCGGTCGGACAGTGTCCGGATTGGCAGCGCTGGGCCTGGATGCAACCGATGGCGAGCATTGCCTCCCGCGCCACCGCGATCATGTCGCAGCCCATACCAAAGGCCAGCAGCGCGTCAGCAGGCAGGCCGAGGCGACCGGAGCCGACGAAGACGATTTTCTGGTGGAGGTCGTGCTCTGCCATCTCCCGGTAGACCCGGGCAAAACCTACTCTGAAGGGCAGCGAGACGTGATCCGTAAAGGCTAGGGGGGCGGCGCCAGTACCGCCCTCGCCTCCGTCGATGGTGATGAAGTCAACGGCCCGTCCGGAATCATCCATGCGCTCGGCCATTCGCTGCCAGAAGTCACCTTCACCTACGGCTGACTTGATGCCCACAGGCAGGCCGGATGCGTCGGCCAGGCGCTCGACGAAATCGAGGAGGTCGTCTACATCGCTGAAGGCCGTGTGCGCGCTGGGGCTCAGACAATCTTTGCCGATTGGAATGCCGCGGATCGCTGCGATTTCGGGCGTAACCTTCTCCGCCGGCAAGATGCCACCGAGGCCCGGCTTGGCGCCCTGACTCAACTTGATCTCGATGGCGCGAATTTGGGGAGTTTGCTGGACGGTATCGATGAATTTGGGTAAGCTAAAGCGACCGTTCAGTTCGCGGCAGCCGAAGTAGCCGGTGCCAATCTGCCAGATCAACTCGCCGCCGCAGAGGTGATGGGGGGAGATGCCGCCCTCTCCCGTGTTGTGCAGGCAGCCGCCCAGCGTGCTGCCCAGGTTGAGCGCTTCGATCGCGGGACCGCTCAGTGAGCCATAGCTCATGGCGGAGATATTGACCACTGATAGTGGCCGAAACGCGCGTGTGCGTTGGCGATGGCCGCCCAGGGCCTTGGCACACGCAACACCGTAGGCAGGATCGTAGTCCCAATCTGCGGGCGATGGTTCTGCCAAGGGAAAGGCGGCCTGTTTGATAATCGGATAGCCGGGCGTGCGGTCGAGATCGTTGTCGGTGCCAAAGCCAAAGTAGTTGTTGCGCTTGAGTGCCGATTCATAGATCCAGCGCCGCTGATCGCGGCTGAAAGGGCGTTCCTCATCATTCGAGGTCACGATGTATTGGCGCAGTTCCGGCCCGATGGCCTCCAGCCAGTAACGAAAGTGGCCAAGAATCGGAAAATTGCGCAGAATCGCCCGGTTGCGTTGCGATAAGTCATACAGCGCCAGACCGCCAATCAAGACGATCAATAGGACGCCAGCAACGACTATCCACATGATCTGCCCTCCCTTTTTGCCGCCACGGTATGTGGGCGGGTCATTCCATCCCGTTAGGAGATACCTCATGCGTATCGGTTTTGTTTCAACCCGCCTCGCCGGCACGGACGGCGTTTCGCTGGAGACCCGCAAGATTGCCCACATTCTGACGAGCCTGGGGCACAGCTGTTACTACTGCGCCGGTGAACTGGATCCAGATTTTCCGGGCCTGATCGATCCTCTGTTTCACTTCATGCATCCTGACGTGCAGGCGATTCAGGAACGGGCTTTTGGCGATTCGACGCCTGATCCGGCGTTACGGGCCGAAATTGAAGCCATGGCCGCAACTTTGTCAGCAAGGCTGGCCGACTTCTGCATGACGTACGAGATTGACGCCCTCGTGCCTCAGAATGCCCTAGCGATTCCCATGCACCTACCGCTGGGATTGGCGCTGACCAACTTCATTCGTGAGCAAGGCATGCAAACCGTGGCTCATCATCATGATTTCTACTGGGAGCGCAGCCGCTTTGCCGCCTGCCGCGTGCCCGATCTGCTTGAAATATGCTTCCCGCCCAAACTGCCGACACTGCGCCACATGGTGATTAACTCACTGGCCCAAGTGAGCCTACGCGACCGGCGTGGCATGGAGAGCGTGGTGCTGCCCAACATCTTTGACTACGCCAGCGCTGCGCCTGGCCTCACCGAGAAGAACCAGGCGCTCCGCACGGATCTCGGACTGAGTGACAATCATCTCCTGATCCTCCAGCCCACCAGGGTAATTCCCCGCAAGGGCGTTGAACTGGCCATCGAGTTCGTGCGGCGTCTCCAGCATCCCGACGTTCGGCGTCAGCTGCTGGGCAAGGAGCCGGTGCTCGTCATTAGCCACAAGGCAGGCGACGAGGGGATGGACTACCTTGCCCACGTGCAAACCCAGGCCGCACAGGCGGACGTGCGCTTGATCTACGCCGGCGATCTTTTCTCCTCCGACGAAGACCGTACGGCGGAGACCTACCCGCTCTGGGATGCCTATGTCCATGCCGACTTCGTGACCTATCCAAGCCTTGTCGAGGGCTTTGGCAACGCCCTGCTGGAGACGCTCTACTTTCGCCTGCCCGCCCTGATCAACCGTTATGACGTCTACGTGGCCGATTTGGACCCGCTTGGCTTCGATTTGATCGAAATCGATGGCCAGATCAGCGAGGCGACCGTAGCCGCCTGCGTCGAGGCCATGATGGATCCCGTACGACGGCGGCGCATGACTGAACGCAACTACGAAGTCGCGCGAGCGCATTTCTCCTATGCTGCGGTCAGCCCAATCTTGGCTGCGCTCTTTGGCTCGCCTACAGGCGCACGTTGAGATAGGCGAGCAGCTCTTCCATCGTATTGAGCTGGCCGTAATCCGCCTCGGGAATCTCGACGCCGGTCTGTTCGTTGAGGGCAATCAGGAAGTTGAGAAAGTCGAAGGAGTCGATGTCTAGCGCTTCCCGAATATCCTCATCATCGTCAAGATCTTCAAAATCGGCCTCCGGCGCAATCTGGGCCAGCAGGTCAATGATCAACGCCTTCAGTTCGGCAACGGAATATGTCTTGGTAGCAACCATCATCTGTTCCTTTCATTGGAGCGAATCGACGTCGATACTTCGGCAGGCTCAGTCCAAGCAGGCTCAACCGGCGCCGGCCTCATTCGTCCCACATTTTCTCCGGTTCCTGCAACAGCTTGTTCACGATGTCGAGGAACTCGGCGCCGGTACGGCCGTCGCTGGCGCGGTGATCGCCGGCCAGCGTGGCGTGGATGACGGGGCGAACGCCAATCATGCCTTGATCCACCCAGACGTCTTCGGCCACCTTGCCAAAGCCGATCAGTGCGACCTGGGGCGGGTAGATGACGCCGTAGACCTTCTCGACCCCCATGTCGCCTAAGCTGGTCAACGTCACGGTGGCGTCGGTCATCTCCGAGCTCTTCAGGCGCCCGGACCGCGTGCGCATAATCAGATCGCGCATGTCGGCCATCAGTTCGTCCATGCCTTTGAGATCGGCGTTGAAGATGGCCGGCGTAATGAGCCCGCCCTGACGCAGAGCAATGGCAAAGCCGATGTTGATGCCTTCCTGACCCTGGAACTCGTTTTCGATCCAGTAGCCGTTGAGCTCAGGTTTCTTAGCCAGCCCCAGGGCCGTTGCTTTGATTAGCAGCACGGCCGGCAGCACGCGGTCCTTGATCGAGCGCTGGAGATTTTCGGCCTCCAGCCAGGCCAAGGCCGCACGCATGTCGATGCGCGTCTCCAGGTAGTAGTGGGGGATTTCTGCGTTGGAGCGGGTCATGGCCGCCGCAATCGCCCGGCGCATGCCCATCTGGAAGGGGTCGGGCCCTTTCTCCTTTTTTGCCTTCTTCTTTGGAACCGCCGGCCTTTCCTGCGGCGTCGACGCTTGCTCGGATACCGGTGCGCTTGGGGCTGTCGCTTTGGCTTGGGCGGCGGCCACGTCTTCCACATCCGTTCGGCTGATGGCCCCATGGGGGCCCGTACCGTGTACCATGCTCAGATCGATGCCCAGCTCTTCGGCGAGGCGGCGGGCCAGTGGAGAAACGCGGATACGATGACCGTTGCTCTGGGTTAGGCCCGCTGGGGGCGGCGGCAGGCCGGGGCCGGCCATGACCACCTCCTTCTCAACGGCCGCCTCTTGTACGGCGACCCCTTCAGCCTCTTCGACTGGTGCAGCAGCGGGCACTTCGCCCTCGGCCAGAATCGTAGCCAACACAGCACCCACATCTACCTCCACGCCTTCTTTGACGACCAGCTGGTCGATGACGCCGTCCTGCCAAACCTCCACATCGATCTCACCCTTCTCCGTTCCGACCACGGCAATGGTTTGGCCTCGGGCTACCTTGTCACCCGGTTTGACCATCCACTCAAGTAATGTCCCGGACTGCATGTCCGCGCCCAGGCTGGGCATGACAAAGTCACTCATGGCTCACCATTCCTTTCACCGCAGCGACGATGTCCGGCGCCAATGGGATGGCCGCCTCTTCCAGATGTTTGGGATAGGGCATGGGTACCTCAGCCCCGCAGAGTCGTGCCACGGGCAGGTCGAGTTCGTAGAAGGCCTGTTCCATGATGCGCGCGGCAATCTCGGCGGAGATGCCGCCGCTGCGCCAGCCCTCGTCCACGATCAGCACGCGGTGGGTCTTGGCCACCGAGGCCATGATCGTGGCGTCATCCAGCGGGCGCAGGCTGCGCAGGTCGATGACCTCGCAGTCGATGCCGTCCGCCGCCAATAGTTCGGCCGCTTCCAGCGAGCGCCAGAGGCTGGCGCTATAGGTGAGGATAGTCAGATCCGCGCCTGCTCGCATGACCTTAGCCTTGGCGATGTCGACCTTGCCGGCGTCGGCGGGCAGTTGGCCCTTGCGGTTATAGAGCAGCGAGTTTTCGAAGATCAGCACCGGGTCGGGATCTTCCAGCGCACTCAGCAGCATGCCCCGGAAGTCTTCGATTGTCGCCGGTGTGATCACCTTGATGCCGGGAATGTGGGCGTACCAGCCCTCCAGGCTATGGGAGTGTTGTGCGGCCAACTGCTTGCCGCCGCCGGTTGACATGCGAATCACCAGCGGCACGTTGAATTGCCCGCCCGACATGTGCAGCAGGGTTGCCGCGTTGTTGAGGATCTGGTCCGAGGCAAGCATGCTGAAGTTGCAGGTCATCACCTCGACGATGGGGCGCATGTCAGCCAGGGCTGCGCCGATTCCCGCACCGGTGAAGGCCGACTCGGAGAGGGGCGTGTCGCGAATACGCTCAGGGCCAAACTCTTCGAAAAGGCCCATGCTCACAGCGAAACAGCCGCCGTAGCGCCCCACGTCCTCACCCATGAGAAAGACCCGTTCGTCAGCGCTCAAGGCTTGGTGCATGGCTTCGCGTAGCGCCTCGCGGAAGGTGATCTCCCGGGTTTCACCCGGCGTGGCGGGTGTGGCCGGGTAGAGCGCTTCGGCCGGCTCTTCACTATAGACGAAGCGAGTGAGCTCTTCCACCGGTTCCCACGTGCCCTGTTCGGCAAACTCGACGGCCTCGGCGACCTCCTGGGCAACCTCAGCCTCGATCTGTGCCGTGTCCTCTGCATTGACAAGGCCGGCGGCTTCTAACTTGGCGTGGAGGTTGGTGATTGGATCCTGATGCTTCCACTCTTCGACCTCTTCCTTCTTGCGGTAGAGTTCGGCGTCAAACATCGAGTGGGCGCGGAAGCGATAGGTCAGGGCTTCGATGAAGCGCGGTCCTTTGCCGGCGCGGATTTCCTTGACGAATGTCTGCGCCAGCTCTTCCACGGCGAGTACGTCCATGCCGTCCACGGACTTGCTCTTAATCTTGTAGCTGGCCGCCTTTTTGGCGATGTTGGTCTCCGACTCGGAATATTCGAGCGCCGTGCCCATGCCGTAGCGATTGTTCTCGCAGACCCAAAGCACGGGCAGATCCCACAGGGCACAGAGGTTCAAAGATTCGTGGAACTCGCCTTCAGCCACGGCGCCGTCACCAAAGAAGCAGCAGGTCACGCGGTTGATGCCCTGCAGCTTATCCGCCAGGGCCATGCCGACCGCCAGGGGCAGATGGCCGCCTACGATGGCATTGCCGCCGTAGAAACGCGTCGCGGCGTCGAAAAGATGCATGGAGCCACCTCGACCGCGGGCGCACCCCTCCATCTTGCCATAGAGCTCGGCCATGATCGCGCCGGCGTTCATGCCCCGGGCCAGTGCCTGCCCGTGCTCACGATAGGTGGCGATCAGGTTGTCTTCGGGCTCCAGCGCGTTGACAATGCCAACAGCCACCCCCTCCTCGCCATTGTAGAGATGGAGAAAGCCGCGAATCTTCATCGCGCTGTACAACTCGGCCGATTTTTCCTCAAAGCGCCGGATGCGCAGCATCTCGCGCAGCAAGAAAAGCCCGTGCTGGCGCGAAATCGACAACTGCTCATCCGCTGGCGGATCACGTGTTACGGTCATAGCGCTCATATTTCTCTCCTATCTTCGTTGATAAGTGAAAGATACTCTTCGACTGATCAGCACGTTACGTGCTGTATTGGAAGATGCGTCCTGACTGTCGTGACGCCTGGATCAGGCCGGCACCAACTTGCTCTCCTTTTCGCCCTGCTCGTCGGTCTCCAAGGTGGACGTGTCGCCCTCGGGCAGGCCGAGGTCGCGGGCCTTGAGCAGGCGGCGCATGATCTTGCCGCTGCGTGTCTTGGGCAGATTCTCCTCGAATTGGATCAGCTTGGGGGCGACGGCTGAACCGAGCTTTTTGCGCCCGAAACCGAGTAGCTCCAACCGTAGTTCCTCGCTGGGCTCGTAGGGCGGCTTGAGGGCCACAAATGCCTTGACCACCTGGCCAATCACCGGATCGGGAACCCCAATCACGCCGGCCTCGGCCACCGCCGGGTGCTCCATAAGCGCACTCTCGACCTCAAACGGCCCCACCATATGGCCAGCCGTCTTGATGATATCGTCTGCGCGGCCGATGAACCAGAAGTAGCCATCTTCGTCGATTTCGGCCAGGTCGCCCGAGATGTACCAACCTTCGGCAAAGCACTTGGCGTAGCGCTCCTCGTCATGCAGATAGCCGCGGAACATCGAAGGCCAGCCCGGCTTGAGGGCCAGGTGCCCTTCTACATACGGCTCAGTGATGGGGACAAATGTGCCGTCTTCCAGTTTCTCCAGGACGGCTGCCTCCACACCCGGCATTGGACGACCCATGGAACCGGGCCGAATGTCCATGGCCGTGAAATTGGAGATCATGATGCCGCCGGTCTCGGTCTGCCACCAGTTGTCGTGGATGGGTAAATGAAGGGTCTCCACGCCCCAGGCGACCGCTTCGGGATTGAGCGGTTCGCCCACGCTTGCCACGAAGCGCAGGTTGCTGAGGTCATACTCGGCCAGCGGGTCGAGATCGAGGCGCATGAGACGACGAATGGCTGTAGGCGCCGTGTACCATACGCTGACCTGCTGCTCTTCGAGGATGCGGTACCAGCGTTCGGCATCAAATTCCGCCTCGTCAACGATCATGGTCACGCCGTGGCAGAGGGGGGCGCTGATGCCATAGGAGGTGCCGGTGACCCAGCCGGGATCGGCCGTGCACCAATAGATGTCGTCGGGGTGCAAATCCAGCGCGTATTTGCCCGTCATATAGTGATGGTAGACGGCATTGTGGACATGGATTGCGCCCTTGGGCATTCCTGTCGTGCCGCTCGTGAAGTGCAGCAAGGCCATGTCCTCTGGATCAGTCGGAGGAATCTCAAAGTCGGGCGAGGCTGCGGCCATGAGCTTTGGCAGCGAGAGGACGTCATCGGCGAGATCTTCTTCCGCGTCGGCAATGAGGATCGTCTCGAGCGCCGGCAAGGCGTCGCGAATCTGAGCGATCTTGCGCTTGTAAAGCTTGGCCGTCGTCACCAATAGCTTGCCGTCGCCCTTGTGGATACGCTGCCAGATCGGCTCGGGTCCGAAGGCGGCAAAGAGCGGACAGAGGACGCTGGCGTTTTTTAGCGTTCCCAAGACGCCGATATAGAGTTCGGGGATGCGGGCCGAGAGCATGAAGACCCGGTCGCCCTTGCCGATGCCCAGCCCCGCCAGCACGTTGGCAAAGCGATTCGACTCGGCCATCAATTCGCCGTAGGTGAAATCGCGCACGTCCCCTTTGCGCCCCAGCCAGCGGATCGCCACTTTGTCACGCAGCCCGTTGGCGACGTGGCGATCAATCGCCTCGAAGGCAATGTTGATGCCCCGGCCGGCAGGCAAGCCGGTCAGTTCCTCCTGGATGATCTCCCAGGAAAAGTGTGCGCGTGTCGTTGCGTAGTCCGGCAGATTCGGTTGCACGTGCCACATGGAGGGGGACTTCTCAATCGGCTGCCATTCCATCAGGATCCACTCCTTTCGTCGTGGATGCCCGTCCATCGGGAGTGCCGTGATGGTGCTGGCGAGGGCGATTAGTCAGATCATGGCCCGGAGGCGCCGGCACGCCTACAGCAGCGCAACATTGAGCCACGCGTGGGAAAACCGACAGATGGGCAGTCTGAATAGATGAATTGTTGTGGGCAGTCAAAACTTAGCAAGACCGATACGTCAACGCACAGTTGCAGACGGAAAACGTAATCATCACACTTGCACGACGATGAACGCAGGAATGAGGAGTCTGGATTGTGAAAATTGTAACATACTTTGGGTGCTATGGCACGGTGCAGATGTCCCAAATTTTTGGGACATGCGTCAGGCATCACTCTGCGCCTCCGGAAGGCGCAGATCAGTCACGACTACCCTTGGGTCGCGGCCGATTCTCTTCGACCAGGGTTTCGACCTGCGATTGCAGCCACGCCGCCGCTTCTTCGGGCGTCATGCTGCCGTCCAGGATCATGCCGATGGCCTGTGGTACCAGCAGTTGGCCTGCTCGATTTCGGAGACGGTCAAGCGCTCGACTGCGCCGTATTCGGGCTGAAAGATCCAGCGCTGCATCAGGTCGTATGAGCCGGCAATGTAGCCCAAGGTGGCGTCCGAGTAGTAGCTGAAAATTGGACTGAGCGCAGTCCAGTCCTGCAGCGCGCTTTCGCGCACCGGGAATTTTGCCCAAGCGGCGCCGTCTTGATGATGTCGTAATAGCCGTCGGTCAGGAAGAAACGCGCCACGTCTTGCGCGGCAGGATCGGCGTCGCGTAAGAGCCCCAAGGTGACTAACTGGCCGTAGGTCGCAGAGCCATTGGGGCCCGCCATCCCTGAGGCAAAACCTGTCTTGCCGGGCAGGTCTTCGACCGCGATCTCTACCCGACTGCCGTCTTGTCGCTCGGAGCCTCCAACCAGGTCATCCATGATATAGGTGCTGTAAAAGAGCATGCCCGTCTGCCCTAACTCGTATGCCTCCCGGGCATCGAACAGACTCTGTGGTGCAGTGGGAGAGCAACGTTGTAAAGAGGTGTAGAAGCGCAGTGCTTCAATCATTTCCGGCGAGTTCATGCGTACGTTCCCGTCGGCGTCAAGGGGCCAGGCTGCGTTGGACATGGCGACCTGTTCAAAGACTTGATGCGTGTAGCTTGATTTGGGATCGCTGGGGAGGCTAAGGGCTGCGCTGACAGCGCCTGAAGCGGCAAGCTGGTCGCAGGCTGCCTCAAGATCGGCCCAACTGACCGGCGGCGTGAGCCCGGCCGCCTCAAAGAGATCCCGACGGTACCAGAGCGCCTGAACCCAGCCGTCGTAGGGGACGGCAAAGATCTCGCCCGTGTTCTGTGCCGTGGTCATCGCCAGGGGCCCTTCACGGAAGTCATCGCGACCAACTGCGTCGACCACAGCCTCGGCTGCACCAAAATCGAGTAAGTTGTTGCTGATGAGTACGCCTGTCCGTTCGAAACCAAGGCGCACAAGATCCGGTCCTACCCCGTCGGCTGCGGCTTCAATGACAGCATCGGCTACGTCAGTCTCGTCGACGCCAGTGATGCGTAGCTCGACGCCCGGGTTCCGATCCATGTAGCGTTGGGCGACGGCCTCATAGACCGCCAGCCGTGACGGCTCGTTGTCCGTGGTCCAGAAGTCGACCACGACGGGGCCGGCCTCTGCCACCGGCGTTTGGGCGACGGGCGCTTCCTCTGCAGCCGGCGGTACAGTGGGTTCGGGCGCAGGCGATCGGTTGCCCCGGCCGCAGGCGGTCAGAAGCAGGAGGGTGACGAATAGCGGCAGAAGG
The DNA here is from genome assembly GCA_963749845.1 of uncultured Chloroflexia bacterium. GTDB lineage: Bacteria > Chloroflexota > Anaerolineae > Caldilineales > Caldilineaceae > JAGRCP01. The sequence continues at coordinate 327,720 of CAVVOJ010000002.1, forward strand.
CGTATGGTAAATTGACGGTGCATGATGGACTCGTTTGGTGCGAAATCGTTTGCGAAAGGTCGATGAATAGAGCACGTCGCGCACGGCGTACGATCCGCCTGGCGCACTTCTCAATTGTCGATGGTCAGAGGGTGATTGTCAATCTGGCGAAGCACGAGGCGGGGCAACTGGAGCTGAGCGCGTTCCTGTCACCACGTGCTGAAGCTGGCGCGCATCTTTACGAAGTGGGCGCAAAGCGCCATTGTGAACTTGGCCGGCGAGTCAAATGGGTTAGACTGCATGCGCGCGCTCATGAAGGAACGCCACATAGTCTACTTTGGATTCAGCATACGAAACGAAACGCAGAACACAAGGTGGCTGGTTTCGTCCGAATGGCCGGCATTTTTCATCGACTATTTCTTCCCGTCTGAGAACACAGCGGGCTACCAAGTAATTCGAACAGGCTCCGCATTGCCGTTTGATACCCGTGCAATTCCAAGCAGCGGATTCACTTTTCCGCTACCGATTTCGTTTCAAGAGACGGAATGTGTCAACACCAATGAGCAGTTCAGGCAGACAATTCTTTGCTGTCGTAAGAGACTGTTGACTGTTACACCAGCCTACGTTGCAGGGGCTTCCTGGCTTACTCTTTCGACCATTTCCCACCGGGTAGCAGCATCCAGCTTCTTGTTCAGGTGGTATGTCAAGGCCAACGCAATGTTTCAGTGGTGTAACAGGAATGTCGTCATCCATCATGAAATCGATGCTTCTGTCTCCACCATATCGAAATGTGTCCGGGAATCTCTTTCCAGTCGATCCGAATAGTGCTGCCCGACTTTGTCTGAGGCGTGAGATAACTTGGTTCGCCCCATTTCAACGTTTCTTCGAGAGGTCCGACTTCTTCGAACTCTGCTGCTGTCTCGTAGATTAGCCGGCGTAAGTAGAGCAGCTTTGATTTGACTCTTTCCGGATAGGAATCAAGAACTGCTGCAACATTTTTGCTTATGGTATCAGTAGAATGACTGTTCATTGGTTATCTCGATTTGAATCGTCGCATCTGCGGCGACAGCCCGTCAACGTCAGCGTGCGGGGCGGCGGCGACAGTTCCATGCAAGTGTACAACGTGATGCGCGCTGATCGGTCTTCGGCGGCGTGCCGCCGTCCCCTCGACGCACGGTTGGAGGGCGGCGTTGGTTGACCGGACTGCCGACCGCCACAATTGAAAGGCTCTGGCCTATTCGCTATCAAGGTTCTCCAGGTCAGCCAAATCCTGAAGACGTCCGGTTGCTCTCTTGTTCTTCTTGAGACCGTCAAGATCAATAAACTTGATCAAAGTCTCATCCATCTCTACTTCGAGACGGGAATCGTAACATTCGTCAAATTCAACTCCGGATAGAGTCGTCAGAATAGCGATTCTTGCGGGCGGATATCCAAGCTGGATCACCTGGTCCGGTGTTGTGAAGTCTTCTGCTTGAATGGCAAGACCGCCAAAGCCGAAGTCGGCCAAGGCAGCAATCATCCGCTTTGCGTTTTCGGGATCTAACCAGACCCAGATATCGATGTCTTTTGTATAGCGCGGGTAACCGTGGAGCGCGACGGCGTAGCCACCGACGACGAGGTATCTAACGTTATGCTCGTTGAGTAATCGAATAAACTCTTTGAAGTCGGGGTTCAGCATCGTATTTCCACCGATGGTACTCCCGCCGGAGTTCTTCAACGGCGGCAAGGCGCGCAGCAAATGGCTGGGTTCGCCAGTACACTGCATCATTTGGCTGCTGGTCGATTGAGACCTTGGTTACTACTCTTGCAATTGTCATCGGTATGCCTCAATCACGATTGTAACTCAATTCCAGGTGAAGCGCATTTCGTTCAAAACGGCTCATCACCCTCACAACCGTCGCATTGACGTCGACAGCCCGCCAACGAATAAGGATTATGCGGCGTGAAGAGAACCAAGGTGTCACCAAGCCCGATTGCCGCCGCCGCATAATCCGTGTTGAAGTAAGCCGGTGGGACCGGACTCTCTATGGAATTTCAGTCTTGTAGCCGAGGCTTCGGGATGTCCGAGACAGGCACCCAAGTGCCCTCATTGTAGCCAATGATCGAGCCGACAGCAACAGGGTGCAATGCAACCCAGTGTGATTGCCGCCGGTCATGGCGACGAAGAAGCCAAACAAGCGCGATGGACGCACCATGATGGCGCGTGCAATCCAAGGGCACATCTGCGGCCCTTCAACATGACAATCAGTTCTTTGTTGTCCTATGTCATGCTACGGCGGACAGCGCGCACGTGGCTGAATGCGCTGAACGATTACCATCGGTTGACCGCAGTGAGGGCAAATGATCTCCTTGGCATCCTGTGGCTCATCTTCGTCCTTTGCGTGCGGCTCATCCGTTGTGGCCGTTGTCTTGCCAAGCAGACATTTGGCTTGGGCCAGTCGTTTCCGATTGCCCGGTGCCAGCAAGCCCGTAGTAGCGCACCTTGACAAAGCCTTTGGGCAGTACATGCTGGAGAAAGCGATGGATGAAGGCCTCGGCAGAGAGAGTGCAGGTACGTTGCCGTTTGGTGGCGCCGTCTTGATAGCGGAAGGTGACCTGGCCATCCTCTACCATGAGGATGCGTTTGTTGCTCAAGGCGACGCGGAAGACATAGGGCGCCAGATACTTGAGTGCGGTTTCACCCTTACCCACCGGTCGGCAGTCGACTACCCAATCTTGCCGCCATGTCTTATCAGGAACCTGAGCGAGTAGCTTCTGCTTGCGTAAGCCATCGCGCATCTTGCCGCGGAAGAGCCTGGACAACGGTTTGACATGGACGAAGAAGTGATTCTTGGCACGTAACCAGCGCTGACCATCAGCAGAGAGAGCCACCGCCGGGGACGAGAAAGTGGACATGCGGATGATAGCGCAGATCACGGGTCCAGGTCTGGAGGATGCCGACCATACCGATTTGACCGCCGACAAAGCGGGGTCTTGAGCCAGTTGCTGCAAGGATTGGGCGGCCGAACGAAAGAGCAGGTTGTAGACGGCCTTCTGTTCGGTACGTGCCAGCGAGCGCAACGACTGCGGCAGGGTGAATGTCACCAGGAAGTAGGGCACGGGCAGGAGCAGATCATGCTGCTTCTCCAGCCATGCCTGCGCAGCATCCTGTTGACACTTGGGACAGTGTCGATTGCGGCAAGAATGGTAGCTATACCAGCTTTCATCACAGTCTGCGCAGTAGTAGAGATGGCCGCCCAGCGCCTCGGTCCGGCACTGCTCGATGGCGCGCATGGCCGCCAGATGGCTGGGCAACATGCGTGGTCCGTACTGCTGCTCGATAGGCTGGTCCATATTCACGGAAGATGTCGGCCAGTTCGACTATATCAACCCTGCCACAATGCGATTGATGGCTTCGCTGGCAGTCATCTCAGCCGGTCGTGTCACATGGGTGTAGCGGGCAGTGGTCTTGGGGGAACTGTGGCCCAGGTAGGCCTGAATCAAGCGCAGATTGACGCCCGCTTCCAGTAAGTGGGTCGCATAGGAGTGGCGCAAGGTGTGCACTGTTGCATGCTTCTGGATGCCGCTCGTTTTCACAGCAGCACGCATGGCCCGTTGCACGCCACTCGAAGACATCGGTGTGTCAGCCGCTGCATAGGGTTCCCCTTCACTTGGGCGTCCCGGAAAGAGCAAAGTGGGATGGCGATGAAGCGTCCAGAAGCTGCGCAGCATTTCCAACGTGGCTTCGGGCAGAGGCACATAGCGGTCTTTGGCTCCCTTGCCCTGGCGTACATGGAGCAACATACGTTCACCGTCGATGTCTGCGATTTGAAGCGAAACACCTTCGTTCAGACGCAGACCGCAGGCATAGATCGTGCTCAAGCAGATCCGAAAGCGCGGTTTGTACACGCAGCCGAGGATCCGTTGCACCTCACCCACACTGAGCACATCTGGCAACTTGCTCTCTTTCTGCGGTCGAATCACTAAATCTGCTGGCCAGGTTTGGCCCAGCGTGTGCACATACAAGAAGCGGATGGCGTAGTGGGCTACCCGACAACTGCTGGAGGAAAGTTGCTTCTCGTTCATCAGATAGAGGAAGTACTGGCGCAATTCCTCCTCATCGATCTGATCCGGCGGCTTCTGGTAGTACTCGGCCAGTTGCCTGACCGCATTGAGATAGCTCTGCTGCGTGCGCGGCGACAGACCGCGCAACTGCATCTCGTCCGTCATCTGTTGGCGTAGGGACGTCATGGTAGTACCTCCTGTCTGAATGGAAAATGGATTCGACAGAAGGTATGGAACCACGATCAATAACAGAGGGGAAGTGGTGAGGAAAGACAGGGGATGCTGCATAACCCCCTGCGCGGAGCGCTTAGTTCAACTATCTCATTGAGCAATCTTTTACAAAATAACGCCCTAAATAGGGCCAGTATGCCGCCGAACGTTGCGCGAACACCCAGTTCGGGGTATTTTGCGAATACTGCAAAGATAACTCGTTCAATCCCTCGAGAAAGGTGTATCTTATGCTGCAAACCACTCCGCGTCACAGTGCACAGCAACCCCGGAAATTGCTGGATCGTCTCCGTGACCGAATTCGCCTCAAGAATTACTCCTATCGTACCGAACAGTCGTATGTCGGATGGGTTCGACGCTACATCCTCTTTCACGACAAACGCCATCCTGCGGAAATGGGGCGACCCGAGATTGAATCATTTCTAACACACCTGGCCGTTGACCGCAATGTGGCGCCATCCACTCAGAACCAGGCCTTGCATGCGATCCTTTTCCTCTACCGTGAGGTGCTTGAACAGCCTGTCCATGAGCGCATCAATGCGCTACGCGCCCAAGAACGTCGTCGCCTGCCGACGGTCCTCACGGTGGATGAAGTACAGCAGCCGCTCAATCAGATGTCGGGCGTTGCGCACCTGGTGGCGTTGCTTCTGTATGGCAGTGGTCTGCGCGTGCGGGAAGCCCTGTCCCTTCGCATCAAGGACATCGACTTCTCCCGAAGCCAAATCACGGTGCGGGCCGGCAAAGGCGACAAAGACCGCATCACAGTTTTGCCGGAAAGCGCCATTTCCGAATTGGAGGCGCAACTGCAAGTTGCCAAAGCGTTCCATGAGCGAGATCTTGCACAAGGACATGGCCGAGCACCGCTGCCGCACGCATTGGCAACCAAGTACCCGAATGCGGATCGGGAGTGGGGATGGCAATTTGCCTTTCCTGCTTCAAGGCTGTCCAAAGATCCTCAACGGATGGCCAGTCCTCTCTATCGCTACCACCTACATGAAAGCATGATCCAAAAGGCTGTCCGCGCAGCAGCCCATCAAGCCGGTCTGAGCAAGCCGGTCACGCCCCACACGCTGCGCCACTGTTTTGCCACCCATCTTCTGGAATCAGGCTACGACATTCGCACGGTGCAAGAGCTGCTTGGGCATAGTGATGCAAAAACGACGCAGATCTACACCCATTTGCTCAACCGCGGTCCGCACGGCGTACGCAGCCCGCTAGATCGATGAGAGAGACGCCACCGGGCGCGTTGGGCGAATCCAGACGACGCATCCCTTAACCGTGCGGTCGGCCTAGAAGGCTCCGTTCGAGTTGCGCACAGCGCCGCCGGTCACGAGGGCCTAGAAGCGCATGCGCCCGTCAATCGGCTGAATCGCATCCCAGTGCTTCACAATTTTGCCGTCACTGATTTTCCGGGTGTCCACGATACAGAAGCCCTGCTTGCCGTTGCCCCGATGCTATTTATTCACCGTTACATGGGAGTGAAACATTACATAATCCCCCATCAGTAATGTCGGCGACAGGACGCCGGCGATGACTCAGACGCTGTAGAGCGCGTCAATGTAGCGTTTGAGCAGTTCGCTGACGACGCCGCGCAGGGGCAGCGCCGCGGCCATGCCGTAGACCGGCGCCATGCCGCTCTCCTCCGTGGGGTGGGCCTTGACGTAGGCGAGCGACGCCCGTAGATCCTCCACGAAGCGTTGGGCCACGCCGGGCTGAGCATGGCGCTTGGTGACGGCAATGTGGATTGCTGCCGGGTGGTGTAGCCCGTTGAGGCTCCAGCCGCGCGCGCTCATCTGCGCCATGACTGCGTAGATATTGAGCGTGCGCGAGCCAAAGGCAATGACCCAGAGTGGGTCGCCCAGGACCTGTAGGTCGGGCATGTGATCAATGTGGCCGCGAATGTAGTGCGCCGCAGCCAAGATGCCGCGCGTCGCCTCCAGGTAGCCGGCCTCGCCATAGCTGAGCATGGCCGCCCAGCAGGCCGCGCTCAACCCACCGGGACGGCTGCCCGCCAGCGTCGGCGAGAAGTAGAGGCCGCCGGGCCACTCCGTGGTGGTGTAATACTGGTAGCGACGCAGGGCGAGCCCACGGTAGAGCACCACAGAGGTGCCCTTGGCCGCATAGCCGTACTTGTGGGTGTCGGCTGATAGGGAGGTCACACCGGGGACGCTGAAATCGAAGGGCGGCACGCCTGCGCCTAGCTGGCGCGCCCAGGGCAGCACAAAGCCGCCGAGACAGGCATCGCAGTGGAAGCCAAGCCCGTGCGCCTGCGCCAGCGCAGCCAGCTCGGCAATTGGATCGATGACGCCGTGGGGAAACGAAGGCGCAGAGCCGACCAGCGCAACCGTGTTTGGCGTGATCGCCTTGGCCGTCGCCTTCACGTCGGCGCGAAAGTCCGCGTCGACCGGAATCTGCACGAGCTTGATGCCGAAGTAGTGCGCCGCCTTTTCGAATGCGGCGTGGGCCGTCGTTGGGACGATCAGCTCTGGCTTGTCGATGCCTTGCTCGGCCCGCGCCCGGTCGCGATAGCTCTTCATGACCAGCAGGATGCTCTCCGTGCCGCCGGAGGTCACGGTGCCCACGACGGGATCTGGCGTGGCATCCGCGCCGAGCATGCTCGCAGTCATTGCCACAATTTCCGCCTCAAATTTCACCGTGCTGGGCCAGATGTCGGCGTGCAGCGGGTTCGTTTGCGAGTTGAGCGCATAGGCTTGATTGAGAAAGGCAATATGCTCCGGATCGCCCTCGTAGACTGCGCCCGAGACGAGCCCTTCTGACCACTTCTCGTTCTCTCGCGCGGCGAATTCGCCAAGATCGTCCAGTACGTCAGCTCGGGCGCGGCCCGTTGCGGGTAGGCGCCGGTAGATGGGCTGCTCGTCGCGGTAGGGATGGAGGGCGGTTTCTAGCTCCGGCATCAGTTCGGCATACTGCGCCTCGACGTAGGCGTTCACGGGCGGCAGGCGCTTCAGCCATTGCTCCACCTTCGCCAGGACCGGCGCAGGGAGACGATTGAGGAGATCAAAGAGTTGGTCCATGGGGCCGAGTTTTCGCTTTCATTTGATTTGGTGCAGTCTTCTTTGCTGGACGGCTCTACCGGACGGTCGCGTCCGCTATCCATTCAGACGCGCATAGAGTTTGTGGTTTTGGCGATAGAGGGTGCGAAATGCCTGGTAGAGTTCGTCGTAGCGGGTGCGGTGGGCCGGGTTGGGGCAGTAGGTGGCGGCAATGGGCACGTGGCGATCGAGTTCCTGCAGGCCAACGTAGCCTAGCGCAACCGCGCCGAGGAGACCGGCCCCGCGCGTGTTGACCTGCAACGGCTGCTCCATGACGCGAATCTCCCGGTCCATGACGTCGGCGAAGATTTGGCCCCACAGCGTCGACTGCGCGCCGCCCCCCGCCAGGTTGAGTGCCGTCAGCGGGCGCTTGATGAACCGTTCGACCGATTCCATCAGCCAGCGCGTGTTGTAGGCCACACCCTCCAGTACCGCCCGGATCAGATCGGCACGCGTGTGCTGGAGACTCAAGGTTGTGAAAGCCGCCACGCAGCGTACTGTTGTCTACCGGCGCACGTTCGCCGTTGAGCCAGGGTGTGAAGATCAAGCCCCGGCTGCCCGGTGGCGACTGTTCTGCCAGCTCGGTCATGCGCGGCAGAGCGTCTGCAGGGGGTGTCGTGCCCAACGTATCATGGGCGAAGAGGAGGCTGTCGTGCAGGAAGGCGAGCGCGCCGCCGGCGATCTCCTGCTCGTTGATCAAGAGGTAGCGGCCCGGAATGGCTGCAGGCAGAGAAGCCATGTTGTTCAACAGATCGGTCTTCTTGAAGGGAACGTGGCAGACCAACCAGGAAGACGTGCCAATATACAGATGGGCCGCATAATTGCGCACTGCACCCGCGCCAATTGCCGCGGAATGGATGTCTGGCGCGCCGCCCACGACCAGCACCCCCTCGCTCAAGCCCAACTCCGCCGCAGATTCGGCCGTGATCGTGCCCAAGACGTCTACACTTCGAATAATGTCGGGCAGCTTCTCTCGCTCCACGCCAGCCAGGCGCAGCAGGGTCGGATCGTAGTCAATTGCGTCGATAGTACGATTGTCCGTCACCCAATGCAGCGTGATGGCGCCGGGCGTCGTCGCACAGCGTCCGGTGAGACGCAGGTTGAGGTAATCCTTGGGCTCAAGGAATTTGTAGGTTTGGCGATAGATTTCAGGCCGTTCATGTTTGAGGAAGAGAATGTGGGCGATGGGATCCTTGCCCGAGCGGGTCGGGATGCCGCCTGTGCGGCGCAACCAGGCCCAGAGCTTATCCACGCCATAACCTTCAACGCGCAACGGTCCCCATGTCATCTGATCGACATATCTCTTTCCCCGACTGTCCATCCAGATGATGGCGTTGTGAAGGGGCGCGCCTTCTTCATCTACCGCAACCGTGCCCGACCATTGGCTTGTGCAGCAGATTCCTGTGATCCGTTCACGTGCGACGTTGGCTTGTGCCAACATGCGCCGCGTCGCGCACACGATGGCCTGCCACCAATCGTGGGGATCCTGCTCGACGCCGTGCGCGCCGACGAAGTGGAGCTGAGTTGACTCGCGCGCACTGGCCACGACCTCTCCCGCCGGTGTAACCAGCGCCACTTTCGGCCCGGATGTGCCGAGATCAATGGCTAGAATGTATGGCGTGTCAGTGTTTGACATAATTGATTTGGCCGAATTGGCGATCTGGGTGCTGCTCGCTATTATACCTGCAAACCTATCGCCTTATTAGCAAGGAGAAAAGCCCTATGTCAAAACCTCGCCTACGCGACCTGGGCATCACCATCGGATCACTCTCGCCCGGACCGCTGAATGCCATCACCGACGTGCCTGGCGTCTGGGTCGGTCACGAGACGCTGATCGCAGACGAGCCGCGGGTAGCCCGCACGGGCGTCACGGTGATCGTTCCGCGTGAGGATGAAATTCGCAAGGATTACTGTTGTGCTGGCGTCCATACCTTTAATGGCAATGGCGAGATGACGGGTAGCCACTGGATTGAAGCGTCGGGGTTGCTGACCTCGCCGATCGCCTTGACAAATACGTATTCGGTTGGCGTCGTTCATGACGCCCTGATCGAGTGGGGTATCACGCGCCACGGCGGCGGCTACGGTCTGCCGGTCGCTGCGGAGACGTGGGACGGTTGGTTGAACGACATCCGTGCGTTTCACGTCAGCAAGCAACATCTCTTTGCCGCCATGGAGAATGCTGGTCCAGGGCCAGTGGACGAGGGCAATGTGGGCGGCGGTACGGGCATGATCTGCCATGACTTCAAGGGCGGTATCGGCACTAGCTCGCGCCTGGTTGAGACGCCCAGTGGCGCTTTTACAGTCGGTGTGCTGGTCCAGACCAATTACGGTGACCGGCAGCAACTTCGCATTGATGGCGTGCCGGTGGGCCGTCAAATTGACGGCTCGCTTGTGCCCCTGGCCTTCGACCAGCGACCGGATGGCAGCTCAATTATCGTCATTCTGTCCACAGACGCGCCGCTCATTCCGGCGCAATGCAAGCGCCTGGCGCAACGCGCCACCGTCGGACTGGCGCGCACCGGCGGCGTTGGTCACGACGGCAGTGGCGACATCTTCTTAGCCTTTGCTACGGGCAACCATATTCCTGCCGAGGCGGAGGATCCGATCGCTCTGCAAATGCTGCCAAATTATCAGATGGATTTCATCTTCGAGGCGGCCGCCGAAGCCACGAAGGAAGCGATTCTCAACGCGTTGGTCGCGGCCGAAACCATGACCGGCTTTCAGGGGCGTACCGTCCACGCCATGCCCAACGACATGGTGCGCGATCTGGTTGCCAAAAACGATTGGCATGCCTAGATCCCCGAAATAGGCCCTTATTTTGACCGCAGCTCTGCCTGTGTTAGGGTAGCGGTTCAACTTTGAAGCTGCCGACAGAGGAGTTCATTATGGCACAAGCAAAAAGTGGAGATATCGTGCGGATCCACTATACCGGCACGTTGACCGACGGCTCGCAGTTCGATAGCTCGGCTGGGCGCGAACCGCTCGAGTTTACCCTGGGCGATGGCATGGTCATCCCAGGGTTTGACACTGCAGTCGACGGCATGAGCATCGGTGAGAGCAAAACCTTTGAAATTCCGGCCGATCAGGCCTATGGTGAGCGCCGTAACGAGATGGTCATGACCGTCTCGCGTGATGAGTTTCCGGCTCATATCGACCCCGAAGCGGGTCAACAGTTGCAGATGCAACAGGGTGAACAGGTCTTCGTCGTTACCGTGACCGAGGTCAGCGAGGACGCAATCGTACTCGACGCTAATCATCCCCTGGCGGGTGAGGATTTGACCTTCACCGTAGAGCTGGTAGAGATTGTTTAGGTAGAGCACACAAGACGTTGCCCAGAGCTGCACGGAAGCGTTTGGAGGCGACGCAGTGACGTCTATAGACGTCACTGCGTCGCCTAGACTGTTCCCCTGAGCAGCTTTGGGTAACGCTTGCCCGATATCTACGCTCCTCCCGTTTGACTGAGCCCTACCGGCAGTGGCCTCACTCCCCAGATCTCCTCCGCATACTGGTTAATAGCACGATCGGATGAAAAGAAACCGCAGCGTGCGGCGTTGAGGATCGACATGCGCGTCCAGTCGTCGTGGTTGCGGTACGCTGCTGACACGGCTTCCTGCGCTTTGATGTAGGCCGCATAGTCAGCGCAGACCATGTATTGATCATCGTACAGCAGCGAATCGACAATCGGTCGGAAGATTTCTCGATCGCCGTTGGAAAAGGTCCCGTTGCCGATACTATCAATCGCACGTTTCAACTCCCCGTTCGTATAGTACAGCGCCTGGGGATTGTACCCTTCCGCCTTGCAGGCAAGAACCTCCGGAGCCGTCATGCCGAACAGAAAGAAGTTTTCGGCGCCAACCCGCTCACGGATCTCAATATTGGCTCCGTCCAGCGTACCGATGGTCACGGCGCCGTTGAGGGCAAACTTCATGTTGCCAGTCCCCGATGCCTCCTTCCCGGCCAGGGAGATCTGCTCCGACAGATCGGCTGCCGGATAGATCTGCTGGCCAAGGGTGACGTTGAAATTGGGCAGATATGCGACCTTGAGCCGCGCCCCGGCGATCGGATCGTTGTTGACCGTCACGGCAACGTCGTTGATCAGTTTGATGATCAGTTTGGCCATGACGTACCCCGGCGCGGCTTTGGCCCCAAAGATGAAGGTGCGTGACGTCATCTCGCGCCCGGGATTATCGTGGAGACGATGATAGAGCGTAACGATATGGAGGACATTGAGCAGCTGACGCTTATACTCATGCAGCCGCTTGACCATAACATCGAAGAGCGAGTTGGGATCGACCACAACGTCCAACTTCTGCTTGACTAGGGCTGCCAGATCGAGCTTGTTTGCTTGCTTGACGGCGCGCCATTGTTGGCGCAAGGCCTCGTCATCCACCGCCTTTTCGAGCCCGCTCAACTGGTCCAGATCGCGCAGCCAGCCTTCACCGATCCGATCGGTGATGAGCCGGCTCAGCCGCGGGTTGGCCAACCGCATGAAACGACGGGGCGTCACACCGTTGGTTTTGTTGTTGAATTTCTCCGGCCATAGCTCATAAAAATCGCTCAGGGTGTATTCGCACAGTAGATCCGTCTGCAAGGCGGCCACGCCGTTGATCGAAAAGCTGCCGATGCTGGCCAAACTGGCCATGCGCACGCTGCGCTCGCCGCCTTCTTCAACAATCGACATGCGCGCCATCCGAGTCGGATCGCCGGGAAAGCGCGCCTGTACCTCATCGAGGAAGCGCTGGTTGATCTCATAGATGATCTCCAAGTGGCGGGGCAGCAGCCTGCCCAGCAGTTCGACCGGCCATTTTTCGAGCGCCTCGGGGAGCAACGTATGACAGGTGTACGCAAAGGTGCGGCTCGTGATCGCCCAAGCTTCGTCCCAACTCAGTCCATACTGGTCGATTAGGAGGCGAAGCAATTCGGGAATGGCGATGACGGGATGAGTGTCGTTGAGTTGAATGACGACCTTGTCGGGAAATGCCGCCCAATCCTTGTTGCGCAGGAAAAAACGGCGAATGATGTCTTGGAGCGAGCACGCAACAAAGAAGTATTGCTGTTTTAGCCGTAGTTCACGGCCTTGGGGCGTGTTGTCATTGGGATAGAGTACCTTGGTGATGTTTTCCGTGCGAATTTTTTCTTCTACCGCCAGAGCATAATCGCCGTAGTCAAACTTCTGGAAGTCGAACTCCTTGGTGGCGCGTGCCCGCCATAGGCGCAACATATTGACTGTGCCCGTGGCATAGCCGGGCACCATGGTGTGATAGGGTTCGCCCAGTACGCGTTCATTCGGTGCCCAGCGGACGCGATAGGCGCCGTCGGCATCTGTCTCTCCTACTGTCTGCCCGCCAAAGCCCACCTCCACCCGATCGTCCGGCTGGGGGAACTCCCACGGATTGCCGAATTCGAGCCATTCATCCGGACTTTCGACCTGCCAGCCATTGCGGAAGGTTTGGGTGAAAATACCATACTCATAGCGGATGCCGTAGCCGACCGCCGGCAGGTCCAACGTCGCCATGGAATCAAGGTAGCAGGCGGCTAGCCGCCCTAAACCGCCGTTGCCCAATCCGGGCTCGACATCCTGTGCACGCAGATCATCCAGCGTCACGGGCAGTTCATCAATGACTTCGTCAGCCAGATGCGTCGTATCCGTATAGAACATATTCTTGTCAAGCTGTCGCCCCAGCAAGTACTCGGCTGAAAAATAGTAGACAAACTTCGGATCGGCGGCATAATGGGCTTCAGTCGTACGACGCCAGCGCTCCATGAGATAGTCGCGTACCGTCAGCGAGAGGGTGGTATAGGCATCATGAATGGATGCGGACTGGGGGCTTGAACCAAGCGTGTAGTAGAGATGATCATACAGCGACGCCCGAAAGGCTGCTGGCGTGCGGCCGGTGCGGCCAAAGGGTTGGGTCGACTGACTCATGCAGATTGCTCCCTTATGCAATTCTTCGTTGCCATCGAATAGCGTCCAGCACAATGGTACGTTATCTTATGCCCAACTTGGCGATTGTACAACCCATACATTTGGGCTTGCTGGGCGCCAAATTCATTTTTAAAGATTCCCCAATGTGAAGGAGCTGAATTTATGACGCTGGACAACTCTCAGCGATTTCTCCGCCGCTGCGCAGCGTTAGTCTTGCTGTCGGTGCTTATGATCTGTTCAGCTGCGCTGCTGGCGCAACCCGTTCATGCCGCAGAAGACGAAGGTACAATCGTGTTGCCATCCGGTTTTGTGGCGGCTGGAATCGCTGGACTTACCCTGCCGACGGATATGGCCTTTTTGCCAGATGGCAAACTGTTGGTGTTGGAGAAGGGAGCCGGCAACGGTCCGGATGGCGTGGGGGCAGTTCGCCTTGTAACCGATGGCCAGGTGCGGCCGGAGCCGGTTATGACGCTGGCCACCAACCCTTATGGCGATTCAGGTCTGCTGGGGCTGGCGATCGACCCTAGCTTTTCGAGCAATGGGTTCATCTACGTCTGGCACGCCACAGGTAGCGGCTCCTTGGGCTGGAACGGGGAGACCAAGAATCGCCTCTCCCGCTTTACGGTGGACCGCGCAAGCTACACCGTTGATCCGGCCACGGAACGCATTGTGCTGGACGCAGTCCCGTGGGCACTGATGCACAATGGCGGCGGGTTGGCTTTTGATGCCGATGGCTTGCTCTATCTGGCTGTCGGCGATGCGACGAACGTGGATGCACCGCAAACGCCGGGAAGTCCTGGCGGCAAGCTCCTGCGCTTTCGGCCCACGCCGAATGGGTATACCGTGCCCGCCGACAATCCGTTTGTAGGCGAAGAGGACGCGCTGGATGAAGTATTTGCCCTCGGCTTGCGCAACCCCTTTCGCATTGCTCATCGCGACTCGGACAACGGCATCTATGTGGCCGATGTGGGCAATGCAGTTTGGGAAGAGGTGAATCTGGCCGCGCCCCGGGCCAATTATGGCTGGCCCGAACGAGAAGGACCCTGTCCATTGGATGAGTACCAGCCCTGTGCGCCGGCGGCGGCGCGCTTTACCGATCCCCGCCTTTACTATGCCCATGCACCTGAGCAAGGCGGTTCAATCACAGGTTTGGACTTCTACACGGGGGGCGAGTTCCCAGCGCCCTATCAAGACCAACTTTTTTTTGCCGATTTCGATTTGGGCACAATTGCAGTGGGGGAGATGCGGCCCGACGGCTTTTCGGTCATCCCCTTTGCCGCCAACGTGCCCGGTATTGTCGACATCGAATATCACGATCAGGCCCTCTACTATCTGGAAATTTTCGGCAAGATTGGCGTCATCCGCTACACGGGCGTATCCAATCAGGCGCCGGTGGCCAGTCTCAGCGCTGATGTTGCGTTGGGAGCGGCGCCGCTGCGCGTGCAATTCGATGCCGTCGCCTCTTTCGATGGCGACGGTGAGATTGTGGGCTATCGTTGGGCCTTTGGCGACGGCTCAGCTGTCGAAACGACGACACGTCCAGCCATCACGCACAGCTACGCCGCCGACGGGACCTATCGCGCCAGCGTTACCGTGATCGATGATCAGGGCGCCGAATCGGAGGCCGCAGAAGTTGAAATCCAGGTCTACAGCGGCGAGATCCCCGCAATTCGACTGACCAACCTCACCGACGCTGGTCGGTTGCTCTTTCATGGGGGCGACCAGTGGGAATATGCGGTTGTGCGCAGCGGCGACGGCGCAGATTTGGATCCCGTGCGCCCCTTCGTGTGGAACGTAGAGATGCATCATAACCAGCATGGCCATCCCGTCATCACCGACCGGGTGACCGCCAGCGCCCGCTTTGACGTGAGCACGGATAACCATGGCGGGGCATGGAACATTTGGTATCGATTCCACCTGACCATGAATACGGCGACAGGCCAGCAGGTTCAAGTGAGCGCCGATTTACGCCCTGCTTGGGTGACGCTCGGCGTCGACAGCCACCCGGGCCCAACCTCAGTCATCGTCAACGGCGGGCGCGAGACCGCACCCTACAGCTATCGCGCGATTGCCGGCACTGAACACACAATAGAAGCCCCGGCAGAACTCCTGACCGAAGGCGGCGTAGGTGCGTTCGATCAGTGGCACGTTCACGCCGGTGGCTGGCCGGGAAAGAACCTCGCCACCGATCCGCCCGATCTGAACGCCCGGACATTGACCTTCAGCGTACCGGCCACCTCGTCGACCTACACTGCCTACTATCGCTTTGTGCGCCCGGCTGACAAGGTCTTCCTGCCTATGATTGCGCGCTGAGCCTCTGGCCGAAAAGGAGGCCGAGTTTGGCAAAAATTCGGCCTCCCTTTCGGCTACGCGTTGGCCAGCACGGCCATGGCGGCATTGCGCCCGTTCATGGCGATGACGCTGCCGCCGGGATGGGTACAGGCCCCGCAGAGATAGACGCCCTCCATAGGCGTGCGATGGGCCAGCCGGTTGCTCCACATGTAGTCGGGGAGGCACTCGCCCTGGAAGATGTGGCCGCCGGTGAGGCCGACCTTCTCTTCGATATCGGGCGGCCCCACGACCTCCAGGTGGGCGATGGCGTTGGGGAAATTGCTGCAGTAACGGCCGATAGAGTCGATGGCCAGCTTACCTACCTCGTCACGCCGCGTCTCCCACGTGCCCTCGGCAAAAGTGTAGGGCACGTACTGGGCGAAGACGCTCATGAGGTGCTTGCCAGGCGGCGCAACGGATGGATCGGCCGTGGTCTGGAAGTAGAGTTCGGTCCACAGACGCGGCGGCAGTTCGCCCCGGCGGGCGATGGCATAGTAGTCGCGCCACTCCTCCTTCGTCAGGGGCGTGTTGATCTGCGCGGTGTGATGCGCCTCGTTGATGCCCGGCTTGGCCGTGAAGTTGGGCAGTTCATGCAGGGCCGCGCTGACTTTGACCGTGCAACCCTCAATTGGCACGGACTCGACCTGTGCTTGCCAGGCGCTGTCGGCTACGTCACCCAGCAGCCGTAGCGTGACCCGCGGATCGGCGTTGGAAACGACCACTGGCGCGTTGATACGGTCGCCGCCGGCCAACTCAACCCCTTCGCCCGGCACAATGCGCGACACAGGCGTACCCGCAGCAATTGTGGCGCCGGCATCTTTGGCGATGTCGGCCAGGATGAAGGAGACCATGCCCATGCCGCCCTTGACGTAGCCCCACATCCCCGGCTCGCCGCCCTGGCGTCCGCTGGAATGGTGGAAGTTGATGGATGCCGTGCCGGGATCATGGGGGCTGGCGTTGGTGCCGATGACGCCCTGCCCCAAGTAGGCCGACTGCAGCCGCTCATCGTCCAAATAGCGCTCGACATACTCGACCATGCTCCATTCGAAGAGCAGGCCGAGCGCCTCCTCGTCCCCATCGAGCCGGGCTGCGATCTGTTCGCGCGTGGGCGCCGGGCCGATCCAGAAGTCTTCGTCGCCGGCGGGGCGGATGGCATCACGCGTGCGTCGCATGACATCGCCCATGGCGCGCCAGCCCGCCACGTCGCTCGGCGCCACGCGGCGTACTTCGGCTTCACAGCGCTCATCATTCTCCCACAATTGGATGTAGTCGCCGTCGTCAAAGGGCACAAAGAGGCCGGCGGAACCGGCCGTCCACTCATAGCCGTAGGCGGGAAAGTTGAGTTCCTCGATCACCTTCGGGTGCAGCAGACCCGCCAGGTAGGCGCAGGGCGATACCGTATAGCCTGGCCACGTTTCTTCCAGCGTGCAGGCCCCGCCCAAGCGCTCCCGGGCCTCCAGGACGAGTACTCGCTTGCCGGCTTTGGCCAGATAGGCTGCGCAAGTCAACCCATTGTGACCACCGCCGACAACGATGACGTCCCACTGTGTGGCCGCCAGTTCTTGCATGGGCATCGGCAAACCCACGATCCCCATACTGGAGCGGGCTGAAGGTTGGTAAATTGACATAATATTGCCTTTCGTTACTTGGGAAAGAACTGTGTTTTCGATGCGATTATCCATTGCCCATCCACGACAATTAGGCGGCGCCTTCCGCTCCACGTCTGGCTCGGCGTGTCTGCCGCTGGCTGCTGCGTCGCTCTGCCTGCCGGGCGCTTGCCGCCGGCACGTCGGGCAGGGGCGTCTCTGTGATCATGTCCACGGTGATGATGCGGCGTAACGCTGCGTCGATGGCGGGATCGGTCGCGACCGGCCGATAGGCGGCCAGGCGCTCCTCCACCTCGGCCGTCGCCCGTTCCAGAAGTGTGGGGCTGCCGGCTTTGGCGCGGTTGTCGGTGCTCTTGCGATCCCAGACCGGCCCGGGCATGTACAGGTGATCGGGCCAGCGGGCCAGCGTGTGGAGGGCGGTGAGCATGTGTTCCGTCGCCATCTGAGCCGTGACAAGATCACCCGTTGGCAGATCGTCCAGCGGCTCGATCGGCTTGAGAAACTGCTTGACCTGTCCGCAGACTTCATCGTCAAAGACAAGCTTGGGCAGGCTGAAGGTCATGACATAGTCGAGCATGCCCGGTCCCGAGATGGAGTTGATCCCGGCCAGGCCCGCCAGCAGCGCGCTGCCAAAGGTTTCGGCCCCGGCCTGGGCATCGAGGGCCCGGGCATCGCTCAGCGCCATGTAGGCCTGGGTGGGCAAGCCGAGGCGCTTGCCAATCGCAGCATACGCCACATCGAGGTGCAGCGCTTCGATGCCCATCATGGGGGCCGTCGCCTCGCGCATGTGGAACTCGGCCGGCGCGCCGCCGAAGAGTACCGGTGTGCCCGGTCGTACAAGCTGTGCCATGACGACGCCGGCCAGCGTATCGACAGTGTGGAAGACGAGTGCGCCCACCTGTGTCACCGGCGCGATGAGGCCCATGAGCGTTACGGGCACAATTTCCATGGGAATGCCCCATTCTGCACAGTCAAGCAGGTTCTGGCACGAGTCTTCGCTGTAGCGGAAGTTGCCCGTGGCCGTGATCGTGAAGATGCTCATGGGCCGTGCGCGCAGATCGTTCTGGTCGCGCCGGAAGAGCGCCATCATCTCGCCCATGCGCGGCACGCCCTCTGCGCTGAACGCGCCGGAAACGACGGGCTTTTCGGTATTGGTGAGGCAGAGATAGAGCCGCCACGCGTCGGACACCTGCGGCTCTACGTCGGCGGTGGAGAATGCCGTGGCTGGATAGTCGATGTGCGCCAGCCCTTCGCAGAGGCGCACGTACTCGACAAAGTCTGCGGTTTGGGTAGGCCGCACGGCCTGGGTGCGGTGGTCGAGGATGCGTAGACCGCTGGAGCCGGGCGTGAAGTGAACTTGCTCGCCGCCAATTTCGACGTGAGGATATCCCGCGCGATCGAACAGGGTGAAACAGGCGGGTGCAGTCGCCAATGCCCGGTCAATTGCCGCAGGCGGAAAGAGCAGACGCGTTCCATCCGCATTTTGTTGAAGCCCGCTGTCCAGCAGCCTGTGACGCAACAACTCGCCGCGTATCTCCATGCCGGTGGTGGCCAAAATATGACGAGCTTCGTCGATGATCCGGTCGCAGAGGGCCGGCTGGATCGCGTGGATGATCGGGCGCACAATGCCCTCCGCGTAAATTTGTGTGGATTGGGATACGAATGTTTGAATGGTTTGTGCAGCGTAGCAAATAATTGGCCGGCGGGCAAAGCAAGGAAACCAAAATGCATGTAGACAGCCAATCGATGGTCGATGAATTGACGCTTTGTCTGGTCAAACATCCTGTCGCGTCCCATGTCGATCAGGCGACGGTTGACGGTCAGTGGCGCGGACTCAACTACCTGAGCCGGCCCGATTTTGCGACAGTGGAGGCTGAGCACGCCCGATTCATCGAGATGCTGACGGAACAGGGCGTCGAGTTACTCACTTTGCCCGCTGTGCCCGACGTGGGGCTCGACTCGATCTATACCCATGACCCCGTCATCATTGCCCTGGGTGGCGCGATTTTGGGCCGGATGGGCAAAGCTGCGCGCCAGGGCGAACCCGATGCAATGGCCGCAGCGCTGAGCGCGTTTGACATCCCAATTCTTGGCCGGATTGAGGGCGAGGGGCGCTTGGAAGGGGGCGACATCTGCTGGCTGGATCGGCGCACTGTCGCGGTGGGCGAAGGCTATCGGACCAATGCCGAGGGCATCCGCCAACTGCGTGCGCTGCTTGGTGATCGCGTCGATGAGGTCATTACCGTGCCCCTGCCCCACTGGACCGGCCCCGACGATTGCCTGCATCTGCTTTCCTTCATCAGTCCGGTCGACCGGCGCAAGGCCGTCGTCTATTCGCGTCTGGTGCCGGTCGTTTTCCGCCAGCGTTTGTTGGCGGACGGCTGGGAGCTGATCGAGGTACCGGATGTAGAGTACGATACCATGGCCTGCAACGTCCTCGCCGTCGCACCCGGTCGTTGCATCATGCTGGCCGGCAATCCAATCACTCAAGCCCGGTTGGCAGAGGCCGGCGTAGCCGTACAAACGTTTCCTGGAATGGATCTCTGCATCAAGGGAGGCGGCGGGCCCACCTGTCTGACCCGTCCCCTCGTGCGTGTCGCATGAGTGGCTGATCCCGCACGCATCATCGGGGGGGCATGCCCTCGAACTAGCCGTTCACGTCGATCTTCACCGGGCGATTGTCCGCATAGGACTGTTGCGCGGCCAGCGCCATTACGATCGGAATGCGACCGTCGGCGCCAGTAACGGGAACAGGCGTGTCGTCGAGCACCGCATCGACGAACGCCCGGAGCTCCAGCCGATAGCTCTCGGCATAGCGCTCCATAAAGAAGTTGAGTGGGATGTCGCGTTGGACGTTGGCAGGGCCGGACAGGACCATGCTGTTGGGGTAGTTGTTTTCCGTGCGTACGGCACCGGCGCTGCCCAGTATTTCCACACGCTGATCGTAGCCGTAGACCGCCTGACGGCTGTTATCAATGACGCCAATCGCGCCATTTTCGAACTTCAGCGTCACCATGGCCGTGTCTACATCTCCAGCAGCGCCAATCGCCGGATCGATGAGGACGTTGGCCGCGGCGTAGACCTCTGTCACCTCGCTGCCGAGAAGAAAGCGCGCCATGTCGAAGTCATGGATCATCATGTCGAGGAAGAGCCCGCCGGATACTGCAAGGTAATCTGCTGGGGGCGGCGCCGGATCGCGGCTGATCAGGTGTAGGAGCTGCGGCTCGCCAATCTCGCCCTTGGAGATCGCCTCTTTCACCCGCGCGTAGTTAGCGTCGAAGCGCCGGTTAAAGCCGATCTGCAGCTTGACGTCCGCCGCTTGCACAGCCTTGAGCGCCGCATCAACGACGGCCAGATTGTGGTCAATCGGCTTCTCACAGAAGATGTGCTTACCGGCTCTGGCCGCCTCTTGAATGATGAAAGCATGCGTATGCGTCGGCGAACAAATGACGACTGCGTCGATGGCCGGACTATCCAAGATCATGCGGTAATCCTTCACCGCAAAATTGACGCGAAAATCGTCAGCACAGCGCTGGGCTGACTCCTCATCCGCATCCGCTACGATGAGCGTGCGTGCGTTGGGAATGCGAAACGCGATGTTTTCGGCATGCACCCGACCAATGCGGCCTGCGCCGATCAGTCCGAGGTTGAGGGATGTAGTCGTCATGGGATCTCCGTTGGTTTATTGATAATTGTCGATTGTCAATCATCAATGGTCAATTCTTCGACCGCTTCCCACGCGCCGCTCTCCCACGAACGAATCATGGCGGTCTGGACCTTGGCCAACGCCAGGGCCGACTTGAAACTGGGTTCGCGCTGGACGCCGTCGACGATCGATTGGAGGAAGTTGTATGCTTCAATCGTTTTGAGATCTTCGTAGCCAACGCCGATACCGTCGCCCGGGTTGAAGCGGCCATGGTCGCCATACTTTGGCCCACCCAGCAACGTGGTATACCCGTCATGCGCAGCCTCGTCCGGCAGGTAGAGTTCCAGCTCGTTCATACGCTCGAAGTTCCACTTGAGCGCGCCCTTTGTGCCGTTGACCTCGAACGACATTTCACATTTGGGGCCGTAGATCGCACGACACGTTTCCAGGCTGCCCTGGACGCCATTGGCAAATTGAACCAGCGTACCTACATAGTCCTCGTTGGTCACCGGGCCGGTGGGATCACCTTCTTGGCCCAGCGAGAAGTGGGTGCCCTGCCCGGGGATGGGGAGCGGCCGCTCGGCGATGAAAATGTGGCGATTGGAGACGACACGTTCAATTGGGCCAACCAGCATGTGCGCCATATCCGTCACGTGGGACATGATGTCGCCCAGCACGCCCAGGCCACCTCGCTCATACTGGAAGCGCCAGGTGAGCAGGCCATTGGGATTGGAGCCATACATGGAGAAGAAGCGCCCGCGGAAGTGGGTCAGCGTGCCGAGCCGCCCCTCGTCGATCAGCTGCTTGGCATACTGCACCATGGGGGCCCAGCGATAGTTGAAGCCGACAAAGCTCATCACGCCGGCCTCGCGCGCCAGCCGCTCGATTTCCACAGTTTCGGCCGGCGTCGCACCGACGGGCTTCTCGCAAAAGACATGCTTGCCTGCTGCGGTCGCGGCCCGAACCATTTCCAGGTGCAGGAAATTGGGCGACGCCACATTGACCACCTGCACATCGGGATGTTCGATGACCGCATGCCAGTCGGTCGTGGACGTCTCAAAGCCCAATTGCTCCTGTGCGCTCCTGGCGCGCTCCGCCACGTCGTCGGCGCAAATAACCAGTCGTGGCCGAATGCCTGAATCATAGTAGCGATCAAGCACCGCCCGATAGGCCCGGCTATGCGCCGACCCCATCCAGCCCATACCGATTACGCCGATATTGAGGGTTGTTGTCATGGTAGAAGTCCTTTTTGTGGAGAGAGTAGGGTTGTGAGGAGTAGAGTGGTGGGGTAGTGGGGGGATCATCGACAGCCTAAATGGCTCCCCACAATCCAACAACCGTACAACCTCACGACCCTACTCCCCAAACCCATCTCAAAACGTCCGCGTCCACTCCCGCGGCCAGCGCTCCACCACGACCTTTGTCTGCGTGTAGAACTCGATGCCGTGGTGGGCCTGGGCATGGAGATCGCCGAAGAAGCGAGGCGTTCCAGCCGCTGAAGGGGAAGAAGGCCATGGGCGCGGCCACGCCGATGTTGATGCCGATGTTGCCGGCGTCGGCCTGATTGCGGAACTGGCGTGCGGTTGCGCCGCTGGCGGTGAAGATGCAGGCCATGTTGCCGAACGCCCGGTTGTTGACCAGCTCGATCGCGCCGTCGATGTCGTCGGCATGCATGAGGCTCAGTACGGGGCCGAAGATCTCGGTCTGGGCAATGTCGCCCTGGGGATTGACCCCGTCCAGAATCGTCGGGAAGACCCAGTAGCCGTCCTCGTAGCCCGTCCACGCGCTGCTGGCGACCGTCGACAAGCACGTTGGCGCCTTCCTGCGCGCCCTTGCTCGATCAGCCCCTCGATGCGCGTCTTGCTCTCCCCGGTGATGACCGGACCCATTTGCACGCCTTCGTCCAGCCATAGCCAACCGTGCGCGAGGCTGGCCGCGTCCGCGATCATCTCGGTGAAGGCGTGCTTGGCGTCGCCGACGGTCACGGCCACGGACGCTGCCAGACAGCGCTGGCCCGCGCAGCCAAAGGCCGAATCGGCCATGATGCGCGTCGTCGTTTCCATGTCCGCATCGGGCATGATCACGACCGGGTTCTTGGCCCCGCCCTGGCACTGGGCTCGCTTGCCGTTGGCCGTGGCCCGGCTGTAGACATATTTGGCCACTGGCGTTGAGCCCACAAAGCTGATTGCCCGGACGGTGGGATGGTCGAGCAAGGCGTCGACCGTCTCCTTGCCGCCGTTGACTAGTTGAATCACGCCTGCCGGGAAGCCGGCTGCTTCGATCAATTCAAAGAGCTTCTGACTCGTCATCGAGACTTTTTCGCTCGGCTTGAGGATGAAGGCATTGCCGGCGGCCACAGCATAGGGCAGGAACCAGAGCGGGATCATGCCCGGAAAGTTGAAGGGCGTGATCGCGGCAGTGACGCCCAGCGGCTGGCGAATCATGTGCTCGTCAATGCCGGCGGCAATGTCTTCGTTGTTGTGTTCCCTGCATGAGGATCGGCGCACCGCAAGCCACCTCTACATTCTCGATCCCGCGGCGCATTTCGCCCACGCTTTCCGCAAAGGTCTTGCCACACTCGTTGGTGATGATGCGTGCGATCACCTCGATGTTATCTTCCAGCAACATCTTGAGCCGAAAGAGTGGTTGGATGCGCTCCACGACCGGCGTGCGCCGCCAGACTTCGAAGGCCGCTTGCCCGGACGCTACTGCGGCATCAACTTCCGCGCCGGGCGAAAGGGGAACCGTCGTCAGCGCCTGGGCCGTGGCCGGGTTGACAATTTCAAGCGTTTCGCCCGCGCTGGAACGCTGCCACGTGCCGTTGACGAAATTAAGTAGCTGTCCGTTTGGTGTCATCTGGTTACCCCGGAATAATGGTGAATGGTCGATTGTTAACGGTCAATGATTGTCTCCCTCACACCCCCGCCACGCCCAATGAGCACGCCCCGTGTGGATTATATAGAGATGACACTAAAATTTTGGACAATGTGTCATTCAGCAGAAGTCGTCCATTTTTTTCGTTACGATCCGTGGCCAAAGAGGAGCGTGGTCGTATACTCAAAACGCACGACGCCATCGACCCGTGAAGCGTTCAGTGGGCCGATACTCGGTGATGTTACTGCCGTCGGCGTGCCGGCGCATCTCACTCATAGAAAATAGCGCTCCTGGGTGAGCAATTCTTCATATTCCTCACGGACCGCGTTCACCGCATCCGACTCACTGACTTCGGCCACCGGGACATCCCACCAGGTCTCATAGCCCGGCACGCCAAGGTAGCGATCGTTCTCGACATAAATGACCACAGTCTTGTTGATGCCTTTGGCGGTTGCCAGCGCCGCGACCACATCGTCATAGCCTGAGCACTCGATGACGTGTGCACCGAGACTTCTGGCATTGGCCACCAGATCGATCGGTAGGGTTTCTGCCCCGTCATAGCCCATCGCATCGCTCGGCAACACACCGTTTTCGGGGAAAGCATAACGCGTGCCAAAGCCGTCCTGGCCCAGTGATCGACTCAATGCGCCGATGCTGCGATAGCCGTTGTTGTTCATGAGCACAATGGTGAGCTTCTGTCTCTCCTGGATCGACGTCAGGATCTCCTGCGCCATCATCAGGTATGAGCCGTCACCGACCATCACGTACACCTCGCGGTCCGGCTCGGCCATCTTCACGCCCAGGCCGCCGGCAATTTCATAGCCCATGCAGCTGTACCCATACTCTAGGTGATACTGCTTGGGATGACGGCTGCGCCAGAGCTTGTGCATGTCGCCCGGCAAGCTGCCGGCCGCGCAGACCATGACTGCATCCGGATCGCCCTCGTCGTTGACCGCACCGATCAGGGCACCCTGAAAGGGCAAACCGCTCTCGGCCGTGTGGATTGCGTAGAGGCGATCCACTTCCGCTTCCCAATCATTATGCAACGCCTTGGCCCGTGCACTATGTTCGGCCGGCGCTGCAAAATCGCCCAGCGCCACGCCCAATTCTTCCAACGTCGCCCGGGCATCGCCGGTGAGGGCCAGGGCGTTGTGCTTATAGGCGTCAAACTCGGCCACGTTGACATTGATGAAACGGACGTTTGGATGCTGGAACTGAGTCTTGCTGGCGGTGGTGAAGTCGCTATAGCGTGTCCCAATGCCAATGATCAGATCTGCCTCCTTGGCCATGATGTTAGCCGCCGATGTCCCCGTGGCGCCGACCGCGCCCAGGCAAAGAGGGTGGTCGAAGCGCAGACTGCCTTTGCCGGCCATTGTTTCGCCAACCGGGATGCCCGTCTGATCGACAAAACTTCTCAGCGCGTCGGTTGCTTCGCTGTAGAGAACGCCTCCGCCGGCAATAATCATCGGCGCTTGGGCAGCCTTGATCTGCGCAACCGCTTGGGCCAACGAAGCCAGGCCGGGTCGATTGCGAGGGATTGACCAAACGCGTTTCGCGAAGAGCTCGACCGGATAGTCAAATGCCTCCGTCTGGACATCCTGGGGCAGACAGAGGGTCACCGCGCCCGTATTGACCGGGCTGGTCAGGACACGCATAGCCTCGGGCAAGGCTGTGATAATCTGCTCGGGCCGGTTGAAGCGGTCCCAGTAGCGGCTGATGGGTTTGAAGCAGTCGTTGACGGAGAAGTCCTGGCTCTGCTCCGATTCCAGCTGTTGGAGCAGGGGCGCCGTGTTGCGCCGGCTATAGATGTCGCCCGGCAGCAGCAGTACCGGCATGCGGTTGATCGTGGCGCCGGCCGCGGCCGTAACCATGTTGGTGGCCCCAGGCCCAATTGAGGTGGTGCAGACAAGCGTGCGCAGGCGATTGCTATGCTTGGCAAAGGCCGCCGCCGTATGGACCATGGCCTGCTCGTTGCGCGTCTGGTAGTAGCGGAAGTCGGGATACTGCTGGAGCGCCTGGCCAATCCCGGCGACATTGCCATGGCCGAAGATACCAAAGCAGCCGGCAAAGAAGCGCTGCTCGATTCCATCTCGCTCCGAGTACTGGTTCTTGAGAAATTGAATAATGGCTTGGGCCATTGTTAAACGAACGGTATCTGGCTTGCTCATCTTTCCTCCTCATGGATGCAAACTTTTGTCTGGTGAAGCGCCGCGCAGCAGGCACGGCAGTCACCATGGTATCATGTGTCTGCGATCAGTGCCGCGCGTTGCGTGCCGAGGAACCTCTACTCAACGAGGCTCTGTAACGCATGATTTTGTCATTTTGATGAGCGGAGCGAAGAGAAATCTCCTCTCGAGGGACAAGAGACTTCTCGCTGCGCTCCAAATGACAGAATTCAAGTTACCAGTGCACTAGGCTAAGGTCTGAGTCTCAACTTCCGTTCGATACTTTTCAATCAGCTGGCGCACGCTTGGCAGCGTATAGTCCAAGCGTGCGGCGGTCCAGCGCGCGTCAAGAGATGTGTCCCGGGGAACACGGTAGCCATATAGGCGAACAGAATCGTCTGCCGGAACCGGGCCACTACGGAGCAGCGTGCGATCCAGATCAAATACGTCGGCAATGAGTTCGGCCAGTTCAAATCGACCAATCGACTCGCCGGCACAGCAGTGAAAGATACCTGTCTGATCCCCTGTCGCAATGCGCAGAATGATCTCGGCGTTTTCACTGGCTAGACCGGGCGTGGCCCGCATGTTGACCGGCCCCTCCCATACGGTAAAGGGCTCCCCGACCGCGAGCGAGTTAACAACGGCCGCAGCAAAGTAGCCAAAACCAGCATTTTGTGTCTGGCTACTATTGGGGCGCAGCCAGTGGGTTCCGCTCACGCCCGAGACCCTGGCGATTGCGCCATTCGGGGCAAAATCGTTGACGATCGTCTCACCGACCACCTTCAGCACGCCATAATAGTTGACTGGATTCGGTGGCGTCGTCTCATCGGCCGGTCCCTGGGTCCCGTCGTACACCCAGTCTGTCGAGACAAAGATGAATTTGGCGCCAACCGCGTTGGCAGCGTCACACAGGGCGCGCGTTGAGTCAACGTACGTTTGCCAGGCCAATCTGCGATTCTGATACATCTGACCGAAATCGTTGAGAATTGCGCTGTGGATCACTACATCCGGCTGATAGGCGACTACTTCGTCGCGCACCGCGTCATGATCTGTGATATCGATGGCTCGGTAGGAGAAAGGCATGGGTTGATCCGTCTGCCACCGATGCACTGTTGTCAAGATGTCGGCGCTGTAGCGTTCCAACGCAACTTTGATGATGTTGCTTCCCAAAAAGCCAGTACCGCCGGTCAGAAAGATTCGCATTGGTTCCATGGTTCACTCACTCAAGTCTACAATTGGCAAGGGCATCGCATTGGCATCCCAATCCTGCTTGATATAAGCAAAAGTTGGGTCATCGTAGGGGGGCGTAGCGCGCCCCTCATCGGTCAACTCACCTGCTAGATAGTTGAGAAAATAGAGGTTGCAGTTGGGTGCAGCCGCGGTCGAATGAAAGCCTTGCGTGACCAGTACCAGGTCGCCGTCGCTCACCGGAAAGATTTCATCAAAGTCATTGTCGATTCGGTAATTTCGATGCATGCCGAAACCGTGGGTGGGGGAGGTCCGGAAGTAGTAAGTCTCCTCCAGATAGGGTGAGCCACCGAAGCCGTCATGACAGTGAGGGGGCCACCCAGACCAGTAGCCTCCCGGGACGTAGACCTCGAAGAGGATCAATCGTTCAGCCGGTAGGGGGTGCGCAAGCGTGTGGCAAACCTGGCGTCTTGCTGCACCGCCGCCGCGGATCTCGCGTCTGATTTCTTCTGGACGGATCAGCCGCACGGGGTAGCGTCCCTCAGCCGGCGCGCTTCCGACCGCAAATTCGATCCCGGTGTCTGTCGTGACCACGACTTCTGTCCCGGGGGGTGCATAGAGCACGGGAGCCAACTCCTCAAACACGCTCCGACGTGTGACACGGAACTCTTCGTCCCGAACCTGGAGCGTGGCTTGGCCGGCAAGGGGTACAAGTGCGATTTCGGTACTGCCGGTTTCGTGACGATAGCTGTCACCGGGACCAAGCCGAATCACGCTGTAGCTAAGGTAGTCCCATCCTGCATCTTGCGACGTGACCTCAATAAGAATTTGGTTATCGGGTCGTGGGTGTAACAAATGGTTCATGTTAGAATCCGCCCTGTTCCGCAATGAAGCTCACTGCCTCCTGAAGGCTTGGCATGGCAGTGCCACAACCATGCCGAGTTACTACGAGTGCGCCGCAGGCATTGCCCATGCGCACAGCCTGGCGCCAATCCCAGCCCTGGGTAAAGCCATAGAGCAAGCCGCCGGCGAAGGCATCGCCCGCGCCAACTGTATTGAGAATTTCAACTGGGAAGCCGGGCACGTCTATCGGCTCTTTTTCCTTCTCGAAAATCGTTGCACCAGCTTTGCCTCGCTTGACAATTAGTCTTCCCGGCCCGCCGCGTTGCATCGCCAGCCCCTGGATCAATGCTTCCAACTCTGGGCGCTGCGCCTCTGGTACCGCGGCACCTTGCATCACCACTCGCGGATCGGGTGCCAGTGCAGCATAGTACTCCTCTTCCGTACCGATGACCACATCGATTAGCGGCAGGAGTGTGCGTTGGTTGAGCCCATAGGCGAGTGGGTGGCTCCACTGATCGGGCCGCAAGTCAAGATCGAGAAAGGTGGTGGTTGGTCCCCGCCTGGCTTCTTCGGCTGAGAAGAGCATCGCCTCTCGACACGTGCCGCGACTCAGTCCGGTTCCCGTCAACATGAGCGCTGTTGCATACGCTATGGGCAAGGTGGCAGCATCGTCCACCGTAAGGTAGATGTCAGCCGGATCTTCCCGATAGAAAAGAAGCGGAAATTTGTCCGGTGGCTGGACGCCAACCACTGCCATGCCGGTACGCTTGCCTGTTTTTACGGGAATGAAGCTGGTCTCAATCCCCTGCTCCTGAAGGTAGTGACGGACGAACCTACCCACCTCATCATCGCCTACCGCTGTGAGGAGCGTAGCTTTAATGCCTAACCGACTGGCAGCAATTGCGATGTTGGTCGGACTGCCACCGACGCCTGTCTCAAAACCGGTAATCTCGCTAAATGGCGCACCGATATCTTGAGCAAAAAGATCCATTGATACGCGACCGATGGTAATCACTTCGAATGCTTGCACGCCTTACTCCTACTAATCTTGGCAAGACGACTGCCTTTATCCTGCTTCTACACGACCGGACCAGCGCCGGCTTGGCATTAGGCGAGATTTGCGAGATAGTATGGACATGCGTACACGCACCATCATGCATGGCATGGCCATACTTTCCGTGCTGGTTGCCCTTTCATGGACGGCCGGTTGTCGTGCACCGGCAACACCGCGTTTGTTGGCAGACGAGACCGTGGCGCCTGATCTGGCTGAGCTGGCAGGCCAGACGTGGGACCGATTCATGCGCACCTTTGGGAGCCGGTCCGATTGCTTTGGCGACGTAAAACTGACCACGGCCAAGGATCTCGATAGCCGAGCGGTTTACGATTCGGTCACGGCCACGGTTGCGGTGGAGGTGCCGGCTACTGCTGCCCTCCTGAAAGCAGCGCTTATCCATGAGTGGGCGCACCACGTTGAGTTTCAATGCCCCCAACACGATGAACTCCGTCCTGATTTTCTCGCAGCGCAATCCTTGCCGGCCGACTCCGACTGGTTTGCTGGTTCGACCTGGGCCAATACGCCGTCAGAGCAATATGCGGAAGCGGCCGTGATACTCGTGCTCGGACGGCGTCAACTGCCGACTGAGGCCAAGGTCACGCCGGCTGCGGTCGAAGCGCTGGCTGCATGGGCGTCCAGCAAGTAGGCGCAGCGTTCAGTCGTAAAGTACGGGTTGTGTAATCTCTGGCACGGCGACCGGCTGACCGCTCTGCACAGAAGCGATACAGGCTTCGGCGATGATCAGAGAGATGTAGCCGTCCCAGGCCGACGGGCCAACCGGCTGCTTGTCGCGTATGGACTGAACCCAGGCCTGCACCTCCGCCCTGTACGCCTGATCGAAGCGCTCCAGCCAGTCGACTTCGATCGGCTAGACCAGCACTCTGTTGCCGGCGAACTTGGATCGCCTCGAGACCGTCTGATCTGGCCGTGCCTCGTTCGCACATCACCTCAGTGCGCACCTCGTACCCATAATCTGCATCGACGTTGACTTCAATCAACGCCATCTTGCCGTCCGCGAAGGTCAGATTGACCAGGAGGAACCGGCAGCTTTGGTCCCCTGCGCCGGGCACGGGCATATGACGACCGTACGTCTCCGTGACCCGGCCACCGAGAAACCAGCGGGCCGAGTGGATGTCGTGAATGGCTGAATTGATAATGACATCTTCGACCGTGCGCGGCGCCCCTTGAGCCAGATTTGTGTGGGTGCCGCGAAAGTAGAGCGGCTCGCCCATATCTCCGCGCATCGTCAGCTCGCGTACGCGCCGATGAGCGTCGTCAAACTCGCGCATGAAGCCTAGCTGCACCAGGCGTTTGCCGCCGGCAACCTCCGCATCGATCACGCCCTTGGCGTCAGCGACGGTGGACGCCAGCGGTTTTTCGCAGAGCACAGGCTTGCCCGCTGCAATGCAGGCCCGGGCCAGACCGGCGTGGGTCGGATCGGGCGAGGCAATGACGACTGCTGCCACCCGTGGATCATTGATGAGCGCGGCCGCTGCATTGTGGACCGTCGCGCCGTCACAGTCGCGGGCAATCGCAGCGGCCGCTTCCGTGTCCAAATCCATTACGGCTGTGACGGCTGCGCCCGGCGTGTGATGGGCCAGATTGCGGGCATGACGTTCACCCATCCCGCCTGTTCCGATCACGCCGATTTGCACAAGGTCTGTCATGTTTTTCTATCCCATATCCTGTGTGGTGAGAATCGGCTCGGTCCGTACGCGGATGACGACTTGGCCAAGGTTGTCTATTCTCGTCGAAAGAGATCTTCAGCCCCTTCGAGCGACTCTGCCAACTCATGTTCTGTCCTGGCTAAAAAATCATCATGCTCTGCCTGATCCTTCTGCGCCAGCCTGTCGAGTTCGTGGCTCAGCGCGTCCAGTTCGTCGGCGCCGGACATCATGCGGATCATCTCTTCGCGACTGAGTGCTTCCTTGGTGAAGGTGCCGAGCGACTTACCCCGCTTCAGGATGGTGAACATGTCGCCCACAGCATAGGCGTGGTGGGGGTTGTGCGTGATGAAGATCACGCCGAGTCCACGGGCCCGCGCCTGGGCAACGTAGCGCAAGACTGTGCCAGCCTGTTTCACACCGAGCGCGGCAGTGGGCTCGTCAAGGATCAATACTTTGGCTCCAAAGTAGACGGCACGTGCGATGGCCAACGACTGGCGCTCACCGCCTGACATGGTCCCTACAGGTTGGTCCGGGTCGCGAATGTCTATGCCCATCTTGCCCATTTCGTCGCGCACCGTTCGCTTGGCAAACGACTGATTGAAGCGGCGGAAGGGGCCCCATCCGGCCGTCGGTTCCGAGCCAAGAAAG
Organism: uncultured Chloroflexia bacterium; assembly: GCA_963749845.1. GTDB lineage: Bacteria > Chloroflexota > Anaerolineae > Caldilineales > Caldilineaceae > JAGRCP01. Next base: position 358,973 of record CAVVOJ010000002.1, read on the forward strand.
AAATTGCGCCAGACCGACATAAGCGGGATCAGGGCCAGATCTTGGTAGACCGTGGCAATGCCGTGCTCCAGCGCATCGCGCGGCGTGTTGAAGTGAACTTCTTCGCCCTCAAAAAGGTATTCGCCCGAGGTCGGCTGATAGACGCCCGCGAGAATCTTGATCAGCGTCGACTTGCCCGCCCCGTTGTCGCCCAGAAGGCAGTGAACTTCCCCCTTGTCGACGGCGAGCGAGACGCCGCCCAGAGCAATGACGCTGCCGAACATCTTGACAATGTCCCGTACTTCCAGTATCGGCCCGCTCATGCCCCACCTCCTTTGTCCTCGTCCGATTCAGGCGGCGGGGCCTTGGCCGCGCCAACCCCAACGGCTTCGGCCCGCTTGCGTGTATAGTCGTTGACGACGACGGCGAGTAGCAGCATAGCCCCCAAGAAGGCAAAGAACCAGTCCGTGTCCCAGCCGGCAAAGACGATGCCGGTGCGGGTCATGCCGAAGATCAACGCACCAAGCGATGCGCCGATTGCCGAGCCATAGCCGCCGGTGAGCAGACAGCCGCCGATCACGGCCGAAATGATAAAGATGAACTCCTGCCCAATGCCTTGGCTGGCCACCATGGAACGCAAGCGCAGCGCAGTCATCATACCGACCATCCACGCGGCCGTGGAGACTAACATGAAGAGATAGATCTTGACCCGATCGACCGGTACACCGACGCCGCGAGCCGCGTCTGAGTTGCCGCCGACGGCGAAGATCCAGTTGCCAAAGCGCGTGCGCTGCAGCAGCCAGGTGGCGAAGATGGTGATAGCGATCCACCAGAGAATCGACGTGCGAAAGGTTTCGCCAAGAAACTGAAATTCAGTATTGAAGATGGTGCGCGCCAAGTCAAACTGGGCGACGCTATCGATGCCGGCTACCCGGACCTCGTCGGTGATCAGACGGGTGAAGCCGATGTTCACGCCCCGTAGGATGAAGAAGGTGCCTAGGGTGATAATGAAGCTCGGGAGTCCGGTCTTGATGACCATGTAGCCATTGAGGAAGCCGATGCTGAGGGCAAAGATGAGAGCGATGCCCATGGCCAGCCAGATGTTCATGTCGAATTCGACGGCCAAAATGCCGAAGATGAGACCTGTAGAGCCGGTCATCGTGCCGGCGGACAGGTCAAACTCACCGCCAATCATCAATAAGGCGACGGCCACAGCCATAATGCCTAACGTTGATGAAGGGTCGAGAAAACGCGCGGCGCCGCCAATGGTTAACCAATTCTCAGGCGTGACAATTGCGAAAAAAATGTAGACGGCCAGTGCGCCCAATAGCGCGCCGATCTCGGGGCGCCGCAGCAGACGCCGGACGAGGCCGACATCGGCCACGCGTTCGTCGCCCTGGGACGCAGGGATTGTTCCACTCGCCATAGATGTTACTCCCCTGAACTGGAACGAGAAACGAGATGACAGAAAGTTGGTCCAAGCTCAGATCGGAGCTATTTCTGATGTCTCGTTCCTCGTTCTCCTTGTCAAAACGCCTGCCCGGCTAATCGCTCTAGCGCGTACCGGCGTCAGCCAGCGCTTTCACGTCAGCCGCATTGCTCGCATCTACGAAACCCGGGCCTGTGAGGACTGGGAGGCCGCCGCCGACGACGTTGGCGTTGGTATTGTAGAGGTGCAGGAAGACGATAGGCAGATAGCCCTGCAGATACTGCTGCTGGTCGATTGCAAAGAGGATCTCGCCGGCTTCGATCGCACTCAACACGTCGGGGCTTAGATCGAAGGTCGCCAGCTGCGTTCCCGTGCCGGCGGCAGCAATAGCATTACGTGCGGCAATGCCTACGTCAGGGTTCAGGGTCAACACCCCGTCGATGCTGTCGTCGGAGATTAGCTTGTCCTGGATGCTGGCCTCGGTGCCGGCGATGTCGGCTGTGCCGGTTGTGGCCACGTTGAAGCGTTCAACCTCGCCGCCAAAGGTGTCTTCCAGGCCGCTACAGCGCTCTTCCAGTCCGACGTTGCCCTCTTCATGCTGGACGCAGAGTACCTTGGTGACGCCTGCTTCCGTCAGCTTCTCGCCCGCGCCCTGTCCGGCGACAAACTCAGTCTGACCGACGTGGTTGATTGCACCAAGATCTTTCCACTGATCGACGCCGGAGTTCATGGTGATGACCGGAATGCCCGCATCCACGGCAGCCCTGATCGCATCAGTCAATGCGTCGGGATTGGCCAGGGAAACGACGATTCCGTCAACCCCATTCGTGGTATAGCTCTCGATGAGCTGGGCCTGCTCCGTTGGGTCGCCACTGCCACCAATGAGCACCTCGGCGCCCATGGCCGCGCCAGCGTCCTGTGCACCCCGCTCGACTACACCCCAGAAGGAGTCACCCGGATTGGCATGATGGGCAACACCGAAGACCAGACCCGACTGCGCGACCTGGGCTTCTTCCACTGCCGCGGCTTCTCCGGCCGGTGCTTCGGCCGCGGGCGCGGGCGCACAGGCCGCGAAGACCAGCGCCAGCAGGGCAAGTACGATGATTCCGAAGAATCGGGTTTGACGAGTCATTTGTTTGCCTCCTTGTGGTAAACAGATGAAAGAAAAAAGAAATCCGATGTATTGAGAAGCGAAGCGCCCTGCGATTAGGGTATTTCGCTACCAACCAAGTTGTTCGCGCAGAAAGGCACGATTTCGTTTGGCGCTGGCCAATGCGTCGATCCCGGAGTCGGGTAGAATGTCTTGCTCGACCACACCCCAGCCTTCATAGTCCATCTCGGCAAGCGTTGCGGCAATCGCTTGCCAGTCAATCGTGCCATGGCCTAGCTCAGGGAAGACGCCAGCCTCGACGCCATCGAAATAGTCACCCCCGCGGGCCAATACCTGCGCGCGCGCAGCATTGTCACATTCCTTGATGTGCATGTACCAGATTCGATCGCGCCATTTCTTCAGCACTGCAACAGGGTCACCGCCACCATAGGCAATGTGAGCCATGTCGAAGCAAAGCCCTACAACATTCGGGTCAGTCCGCTCCAGCACGGCATCAATTTCGGCCGGCGTTTCCACATAGCCGCCAACATGGGGATGGATTACCGTACGCATGCCGTATGCTTCAAAGACCCAGCGGGCAAAATTGTCGACATGGCGGATGCTCCGATCCCACGTTGCCTCGTCCAAAGAGTGCTGTGGTTCGACGCGGCCAGCCCGTTGGGCCCGGTTTGGATCGACAAAGAGGGTGTCGGACAAGACGACGTAGCGACAGCCCAACGCTGCCAAAACATTGGCGGTCTCCTCGGCCTCGCGATAGACGGTTTCGTCGGCTCGGCCGAGCAGGAAGTTAAAGATCGTAAAGGCTGATGTCAACGTCAGGTCGCGGGCATTCAACTCGTCGCGCAAGCGAGCCGGCTCAAGCGGCAAATAGCCATATGGTCCAAGTTCTGTGCCGCCATAGCCAGCCTCGGCGATTTCGTCCAGCACAGTGGCGTAGGGTGGAACGTTAGGGGTGTCTTTCATCAGCACGCCCCATGAAACGGGTGCGGTGGCAATCTGAATTTTCATCATCACCTTCTCCATCATCGTGGGTTGATCATCATTGATCGGTAGCATGACGCATTACTCGAGCCCATCACGGGCATTCACAAAAGCCATGACCTCGTCAAGGGTGGGGGTGAAGTTGGCGCAGCCGTGCTTGGTGACGACAATCGCGCCGCAGGCGTTGCCCAGCCGTGCCGCCTTGCGCCAATCCCAGCCCTTTGTGTAGCCATAGAGGAAGCCGGCGCCAAATGCGTCACCGGCGCCCAGGATATTGTAGATCTCGACGGGATAGCCAGGAGCGTCGATTACTTCGCCCGTGGCCAGGTGGATCCGCGCGCCCTCCGCGCCTACTTTTTCGACCACAGCCTTGGGGCCCATGCCCAGAATCTGCGCGATGTGGGACGCGGTGTCGCCGCTCACCTTGGTGTCGGAGACCTGGGAATGGGTCAGTTCCATCTGATTGGGATCGGCCAGCATCGAGGCGTTGATCTCATCTTCCGTCGCAATTACGATATCTACATTGGGCAGAATGCTGCGGATGGCCACGCCAAACGCACGCGGATCGTGCCACTGATCGGGTCGAAAATCGACGTCAAGCACCACATCGGTTCCAACTTGCTGGGCGAGTTCAGCCGCAAAGAGCGTGGCGCTACGGCTCGGATCCTTACTCAAGTTGGTGCCCGCAAATTGGAGCACCTTGCTCTCGGCGACGGGCGCCGCCAATACGTCGTCAATCGTTAGCTCGATGTCGGCGCAGTTGTCGCGGTAGTAGACCAGCGGGAACTTGTCGGGCGGCTCGATGCCGAGCACGACCGCGCTGGTGCGGTGGCCCGGCTTGTGCGGGCTAAAGCGCGTCTCGACCCCTTCTTTGTTGAGAAAGGCCAAGATGAAGTCGCCCACGGGGTCCTCGCCAAGGCCGGTCAGCAGCGCGCTCCGCAAACCCAAACGGGCTGCCCCCACGCTGATATTGGTGGGCGAACCGCCAACATAAGCGGCAAAGCTCGTGATTTCCTCAAAGGGCGCGCCCACATCGTTGCTGTAAAGATCGATCGAAGAGCGCCCCATGTGGAGCGTGTCATACGTCTTCGGCGTCATGGTGATTGCCGTCCTTGCCATTTGATCGAAAGATTTGCACGTGCTTAGTAAAGCGGCAGGCGATCGTCCTGGCTGCGATAGCGATTCTTCACCCAGGTGAACTGTGGATCATCCCGATTGGCCAGACTTTGGGCACTGCCGGCGAGCACGTTCAGATAGTAGGTCGTGTAGCCAGGTGCACTCACAACCGGGTGGTAGCCCTCGGGCACCAGCACCGCGTCGCCATCTCCAGCCCGTACCAGCGCGTCGATGGGATAGCCGGCCTGATGCAGCGGCGAACTCTCGTCGGTGTAGACCCGCTGATACGCGTAGCCTTCAGGTTTGTCGATTTTGTAGTAGTAGACTTCCTCCAGGTCGGCCTCGATCAGCGTGCCGTCCTCATCTTCGATATGCACATCGTGCTTGTGCGGGGGATAGCTGCTCCAGTTGCCGCTAGGCGTGTAGACTTCGACCAGTACCAGGCGCTGGACCGGCGAACCGGGCGGCAAGAGATCGTTGATCTGCCGGCTGACGTTGTCGCCGCCTCGCACGGAGACGGCCACATCTTCCGGCCGGATCAACCAGGGATCACGGTCTTCAGTCGTGGGTACCCACGTCACGGCGAACTCGCCGGCCACTTCCGCCGTGATCGTGAACTCGGTGCGGCGAGGCAAATAGAGCGCATGGGCGGCGCCGCTGAAGACATCTTTCCGCCCGCCAATCTGCTGCCACTGACCGCGGCTGGAATTGACTGTATATGTGCCGGTGAGATTGACCAGCGCTAACTCATGCTCGCCGGTTGCAAAGGACCAGCTTTCGCCGTCCGCCAGACGGCGCACCTGAAAGTGGATGAACGCCCAACCGGCATCTTCCGGCGTGATTGACAGGATCAACCCCGGATCGTCGGCTGTTGGTTGCGGCTGGACAAGGATGTTCTGACTTGTATATTGCACGCAATGACTCTTTCTTTTTCTTTGGCTTCGTTTGAAAGCGAGTTTGGCTACGCCGACTCACGGATGATCAGCGATCCGCTCAGCGTCTTGGTGATCGGCTCTGCCTGCGGCCCGTCTGCCTTGAACTGCTCTAGCAGGATGCGCATGGCTGCTACCCCCAGTTCGAAGCGTGGCTGATGCAGGGTTGTGAGGCCCGGGTCAATGTAGGCAGCCACGTCGATATCATCAAAACCGGTGACGGCGATGTCGACAGGTGTCTTGAAACAGCGCTGGCGCAGGGCCCACATTGCGCCAATCGCCATGGTGTCGTTGTAGCAGCAGATCGCATCTGGCGGTACGCCCCACTGGCTTTCGGCTTCGGCCAGGAGCTTGTCGATGGCTGCTGAGCCGCCCGTAATGCGGCCGTTGCTGCCGAAGACCAAGACATCGATGGCGCGACCGGCGGTCACCATCCCGTCATACCAGGCTCGATGACGTTCCGTCTGCGCGCGTCCCGCCCGCTGATTGCCCAGGAAGGCGATGCGCTCATAGCCTTTGTCAATGAGGTAGCTCACGATTTGACGTGCACCGTCATAGTCATCGTTATAGACGGCGTGGAGGCGATCGTTTTGCGCGTGGGTGTTGACCAATACGATGGGAACCCCCGTCTCTTCTAGAAGTTCGGCATACTTGTCCCCCACCCGGCTTGAGGAGACGACAATGCCGTCCACCTGACGGCCCTGAAAGCCCCGTGCAACGTCTACTTCCAGTTGCGGATCATTCTCCGTGCTGGCAAGAAAGACGCTGTACCCATGCTGCCGCGCTTCGGCTTCCAGCCCCTGTGCGAGACCGGTATTGAAGGGGTCGGCGAAGTTGGTGACAATCAAGCCGATGGCATAACTCTGTTGGGTAACAAGGCCACGTGCAACCAACGAAGGCGTATAGCCAAGTTCGCGGGCGATGTTGATGATGCGCGAGCGCGTGGCATCGGCCATGCGTCCCTCGCCACGGAGGGCGCGACTCACGGTCGGGTGACTGACGCCGGCGGCATCGGCAATGTCTTTGATCGAGACGCGTTTACGCGTTGCCACAATGGCCCTCATTGTGCGCTGCACGACGCGAGTAATCCAATGCGTGATTCACTAGAAAAATTGTCCTACACGGGGTGACGAAAGTGCTCCCGCGACGCTGATATGGGGAGTTGATCCAAGCCGCAACGCTAAGGTGAGCAAACGTCTGCGCAAAGTGTAGCATGGCACCCTATGGCTGTCAAGGATATTTTTGCCGCATCCATTTTCGAGTTTGACATCGCTATGGATGCGTGCTATCTTGGCAGCATTCCAGCAATTCAACCTGCTTGGTGGGTTTCGTGACCACCTCCTTCTGGCGCAATTCCGATGAACTTGCAGCTGCATGACCAAACTCAGCAGAACGGATCGACACAGGCTTCTCGCCTTGTGGCTTTTCTGTTTGCTTTGAACCCGCGCAATGACTGGCGCGGGTTTTATTTTGGTTATTTTTGGTTTGGCTATTTTGGCAAGTCGCCATCCTGCGCTGCGCAAAGAGGAGTTGTCTAACTAGCAAGAGACAGCACGAGAACGCAACGAGAGCGTAGAGTGGCGAACCGTCACCCGCTCTCGTTTTTTTGTGCCTGCAATCATTGCTTGATTTGTCATCATCTGGAGTTCTTCATGATCGTTTGTCGGGGTGTACGTGGCGCAACAACCGTTGAGCAGGATAGCCGTGAGGAGGTGCTCCGTGCAACACGCGAGCTGCTGGCGCTCATGATCCACCTAAATGGGATCGAGCCGGCAGACGTTGCCAGCGCGATCTTTACGACAACGCATGACATCACCTCCGTCTTTCCGGCCCTGGCCGCGCGTCAACTCGGCTGGCTGGATGTGCCCCTGCTCTGCAGCAACGAGATGACTGTCGATGGCGCCCTGCCACTCTGCATTCGCATTCTGCTGCACTGGAACACCGAGCGCGCGCAACCGGCCATCCAGCACGTGTACCTGCGTGAAGCCAAAGCGTTGCGGCCGGACAAGACGCTGATGCTTTCGGAGGTTGATTTTGCGGAACTCAACCAGTGGATTGAGGAGCAGTTGACGCACTGGCGTGAGGGCGTCAATCGCTAAAGGGACGGTTATTGTGCAAGAGGAAGCAGCGGGGCCTATTTGCCGGCCCAGGATGAAGGAGCCAGTTCCATGACAACCGTAGCATTTCAGGGAGAAGCAGGGGCCTACTCGGAAGAGGCGCTGCGTCTCCAGTTTGGCGACGATGTGGTCTCATTGCCCTGTCGGGCCTTTGAGCATATCTTCGAAGCGGTCGAGGCGGGCGAGGCTGACTACGCCGCAGTCCCGGTCGAGAATTCGACCGCCGGCAGCATCAACAAGGCCTATGATCTGTTGCTAGACCATGACCTCAAGGTCCACGGCGAGATTCTCTTGCGCATCCACCATAATCTGCTGGCTGTGCCCGGCATGGGAGGCACGATTCGGGAGGTGCGTAGTCATCATCAGGCGCTGGCGCAGTGCGAAGAGTTTCTCAACCGCAATGGCTACATTGCTGTGCCCTGGTACGACACGGCAGGCAGCGCCAAGGATCTTGCTGCCAATCCGGTGGAAGGCGTTGGCGTGATTGCCAGTCGCCTGGCGGCCGAGCACTACGGGCTTGAGATCGTGGCCGAGCGCATCGAGGATATGCAAAACAACTTCACGCGCTTTTTTGTAGTCGGCAAGGGGGATGCGCCCCGCAACGCCCATTCCAAAACGTCCCTGGTCTTTGCTGTCCCCAATACGCCCGGGTCACTCTACGGCTGCCTGAGCGAGTTTGCGAGTCGTGACATTAACCTGACAAAGCTCGAGAGCCGGCCACGGCGTAATCGGCCCTGGCAATATGTCTTCTATCTTGACTTCGATGGGCACTGGCAGGATCCACCAGCAGCCGCGGCGCTGGTCGCACTGCTCAATCGAGCAGCCTTTGTCAAGCTGCTGGGCAGCTATCCGCCCGCTGCGCAAAACGGCAACAGTGAGCGCTCGCGAGCGCAAGCGACGCTCTTGCAGATTTGATCTTCGAGATCCGCTTGCAGATCACCGGGAGAACGCGGGCTGTCGAATCAGGAAGATACTCGCTACTGCATGGAGAAAAATCGGTAGTGATCCGCCCGATCAGCTTCATCCGCGTTTCATTCTGAGCACTATTTGGTCGATTTTATTCTGTGGAAACCCACAAGGAGAATGATCCATGATCGTCGTCATGAAGCCGGGCGCCACCGCCGCCCAGATCGGCAACGTCATTGCCAGAGCCGAGCAAATGGGTTGTCAGACCCATCCGATCTACGGGGATGACCGCACCGTCGTCGCGCTGGTTGGCGACCTGACCAATGTCTCGCGTGAAGTGTTTGACGCCATGGAGGGTGTTCTGCGCACTGTGCGTATTCAGGAACCCTACAAGCTAAGCAGCCGAACGACCCGTCCCAAAGACACTGTCATCGAATTGGGCGACAGCGAAATCCGTATTGGCGGTCCTGAAATCATCGTCATGGCCGGACCCTGCAGCGTGGAGAGCCGCACCGGGATCATTGAAATCGCCCATGCGGTCAAGGCTGCCGGTGGCAAGGTGCTGCGTGGTGGCGCGTTCAAGCCGCGCACGAGCCCGTACGATTTTCAGGGTCACGGTCTGCGTGGTCTTGAATATTTGGCTGAAGCGCGTGAGCAAACGGGCCTGCCGATTATCACCGAAGTGATGACGGTGGAAGCGGTGCCTATGGTGGCGGAGTACGCCGACATTTTGCAGGTCGGCGCCCGCAACATGCAGAACTACGGCCTGCTCCAGGCCGTGGGCAAAGCCAACAAGCCGGTGCTGCTCAAGCGCGGCATGAGCGGTACGATCAAAGAGTGGCTCATGTGCGCCGAGTACATCATCAGCAGCGGCAATCGCAACGTCATGCTCTGCGAACGGGGCATCCGCACGTACGAAACCGCCACGCGCAACACCTTTGACCTCAACGCCGTGCCATATGTGAAGCAGACGAGCCATCTGCCGGTAGTGGCCGATCCCTCCCACGGCACGGGGTTGCGGGAACTGGTCCCTGCCATGGCCAAAGCCTCAGTCGCCGCGGGTGCTGATGCGTTGATTCTGGAGGTGCACCCGGATCCGGACAACGCCATCAGCGATGGGCGGCAGAGCATGACCCTGGAGACCTTCGAGGCCCTGATGCGCGACCTGCGCCGTGTGGCCGTGGCAGTCGATCGCTTCGTCGGCGAAGCGCCGGCGCCAATTGCGGACGAGGTAGAAGAATTGACGCTGTCAACCCGCAACAGCTGAGCCTAAGGACGAGGCCGCAACGGGTTGCCCAGAGTCGCATGTAGCAATTGCTGAGGAGCATGGAGCGCTCTTTTTTCCCTTATGCCATTGTTCCGTGACTTTGTGTAACCGGTTGTGCCCTAAACCTACAATAGAACCAACAAGCCAAAACGAGAAGAGACCATGATTATCGTCATGAAACAGGGCGCAGCGCCCCAAGATGTAGAGACCGTTGTCAATCGTGTGGAAGACCTCGGCTACAAGGTCCACTTGAGTCGGGGCGAGGCGACGACCATCGTCGGGATCGTCGGCGCAGACGAACACCTTCTCCAACGCGCCACCTTTGAAGTGATGGACGGCGTGGAGCGCGTGATGCGCGTCATGCAGCCCTACAAGCTGGCCAGCAGCGACTTTGCCGAACCAACCGTGATTGACCTTAACGGCGTCAAGATTGGGGGCAAGAAGGTAGTGGTCATGGCCGGACCCTGCAGCGTTGAGGGACGGGAGATGATCATTGAGCTCGCCCACGCGGTGAAAGAGGCGGGCGCATCCATTCTACGCGGCGGCGCGTTCAAGCCGCGCAGCAGTCCGTACAGCTTTCAGGGGCTGGGCGAGGAAGGCCTCAAATACCTAGCCGAAGCGCGTGAGCAGACCGGCCTGCCCATCATCACAGAAGTCATGAGCGCAGACGACATCGAGTTGGTGGCGGAATATACGGACATCTTCCAGGTTGGCGCGCGCAACACCCAGAACTACTCGCTGCTCAAGGCGCTGGGCAAGCTGGATAAGCCGATCTTTCTCAAGCGGGGCATCAGCGGCACGATTGAGGAACTGCTGATGAGCGCCGAGTACATCTTGAGCGGCGGCAACATGCAGGTTATGCTCTGTGAGCGGGGCATTCGTACCTACGAAACTGCCACGCGCAACACCTTTGACATCAACGCGATTCCGGTCCTCAAGCAGCTGAGCCACCTGCCGGTGGTGGCAGATCCGGCCCACGGCACGGGTAAATGGGATCTCGTCGGCGCTATCTCCAAAGCGTCGGTCGCTGCGGGCGCTGATTCGCTGATGATTGAGGTCCATGGCGACCCGGGGAGCGCATGGAGTGACGGCGCACAGAGTCTGACGCCCGAACGCTTCGCTGAGCTGATGAATGAGGTTCGCCCGGTTGCCGAGGCTGTTGGTCGGACGTTGTAGGCGCTGTAGACTCTGGCTAGAAGGCCGAGTTCTGCATTGCCAATGAATCATGCCGCCCAAGTGCGTTGTGCAGATAGATGAAAGCGGTCAGATTTGAGCATGGCGAAGCATTTGAAAGAGTGCCGGGTCACGGTTGTCGGATTGGGGTTGATGGGGGCCAGCCTCTGCATGGACCTCTCGGAGGCCGGACTTTGTCGCGAGGTGCGTGGCGTAGCCCGGCGCACGGAGGTCGTGCTGGATGCGTTTTTTGCCGGCGCGGTCGATCTGGCCACCAATGATTTGCATACCGGCGTCCTCGGCGCAGATATCGTGATTTTGGCCACGCCGGTGTGGACCATCGTCGATATGCTGGCCGAGATCGGACCATACCTGTGGCCCGGCGCTCTGGTCATGGACATGGGGAGCACCAAGGCGGAGATCTGTGCAGCTATGGATCTCCTGCCGCCTGGGGTCCAACCCGTGGGCGGGCACCCCATGACCGGCAAGGAGACGTCCGGCTTCACAGCGGCCGAACAGGGGCTCTACGAAGACGCGATCTGGGTGCTCTCACCGCTGGAACGTACGGATCCTAGTGCGCTGGCTCTGGCCGTTGAACTGGTTGACGCTGTGCGGGCGAGACCGATTGTGCTCGACGCCGCCCGCCATGACCGGCTGGTGGCCGGCATCAGCCATCTGCCCTTTCTGGTTGCAAGCGCGCTGGTTGAAGCGGTGGCCGCAGAGGCCGAAGCGGATCCGCTGATCTGGACGCTGGCGGCCGGAGGCTTTCGCGACACGAGCCGCGTCGCCGCCAGCGACACCCAGATGTTTCTGGATATCCTCTCCACCAATCGCACGGCTATTCTCGAACAGCTCGATCGCTTCACCGCCGAAGTCAGCGCCATCCGCGCGCTTCTGGCCGACGAAGACGAAGCCGCGCTGCGCACGAAATTAGCCCACGCCAGAGAGAAGCGGATTGGCTGGCAACGAAAATTAGAAATCGGAAATTTCTCATGACTCTTCTTACAATCCAATCCGGCTCTGCACTCACGGGGCGCTGTTATGTGCCGGGCGATAAGTCAATTAGCCACCGGGCGGTGATGTTTGCTTCAATTGCCGAGGGCGCGACGACGATTCATAATTTTCTGGATGGGCACGACTGCCGGGCGACGGTGGCGGTGATGCGTGCGTTGGGCGTCCAGATCGAAGACGTCACCGACACGGACTTGGTCGTCCATGGGCGCGGTTTGGACGGTCTGATCGAGGCCGGCGACGTGCTCGATTGCGCCAACTCAGGCACGACTATCCGCCTTCTCACCGGCCTGCTGGCCGGGCAGCGCTTCAGCTCCTTTCTCAGCGGCACGGACCAAATCCGTCGCCGGCCCATGGATCGCATCGTACAACCGCTCCGCGGCATGGGCGCCGACATCATGGGGCGACAGAACGGCTCCTATGCGCCGCTTGGGATTCGCCCGGCCCGCCTGCGCGGCCTCGAGTACGACCTGCCCGTGGCCAGCGCACAGGTCAAGAGCTGCGTGCTGCTGGCGGGAATGTACGCGCAGGGCCTGACCATCGTCCGTGAGCCGGGCCCGGCGCGCGATCACACGGAGCGCCTGCTGGGCGCCATGGGCGTACCCATCGCGGTGCTCGGCTCGACGATTCATATCGAACGGCCGACCCGTCCCCTCAACGCGCTGGAGATCACCGTGCCTGGGGATGTGTCGTCGGCCGCGTTCCTACTTGTCGCGGCCAGCATCGTGCCGGACAGCCGCATCACGATCGCCGGCGTCGGCGTTAACCCGACGCGTACTGGCATCGTCGATGCGCTCTGCGAGATGGGCGCCAACATTCGTTTTGTCAACGAGCGGGTGGAGAGCGGTGAGCCGGTGGCCGATATCGAGGTGTTAACCGGCGAACTGCGCGGCGCCACCTTTGGCGGGCGCGAGATCGTCACCATGATCGACGAGTTGCCTGTCTTGGCCGTGGCCGCGACCCAGGCACAAGGTCAAACGATCATCAAGGATGCGGGCGAACTACGCGTCAAGGAGACCGACCGCATCGCTACGACGGTCAGCGAACTGCGCAAGCTGGGTGCGCAGATAGAGCCCACCCAGGACGGCTTGATCGTTACCGGCCCGGCCAAGCTTATGGGCGGCCCGGTCGATGCCCACGGTGACCATCGCCTGGCCATGGCGCTGACCGTAGCCGGTCTCATTGCCCAGGGCCAGACAACCGTCTACGGTGCTGAGGTCACGGGAGATTCCTTTCCTGGTTTCGAGCAAACGCTGGCCGCCCTCGGCGCCGAACTCACGCTTGGCAATTGACAATCGTCAATTGCCAATTAGGAAAGTCTATGGATGATCGAACGATTTCTGCCAAGACCCAACTGGTTGGCTTGATTGGCTGGCCGATTAGCCACAGCGTCAGTCCGGCCATGCACAACGCCGCACTGGCCGAGTTAGGGTTGGACTGGCGCTATGTGGGCTTGCCGGTCAACGTCGAGCCGGTCCAGCGCATTGCAGAGGCCGTCTATGGTCTCCGCGCCCTGGGATTCCGGGGCAGCAACGTCACCGTGCCCCACAAACAGGGCGTCATGCCCTGCATGGATCGACTGACGACAGCTGCTCAGGCAATTGGCGCAGTCAATACGATCCAGGTACTTGAGGATGGCACGCTCGTTGGCGACAACACTGATGCCCGAGGCTTCATCGCCGATCTCGTCGATCATGGCGTGGAACCGGAGGGCCGCCGTGCGCTGGTCTTGGGCGCCGGCGGCTCGGCCCGGGCCATCGTATTTGGCCTTGCAGAGGCTGGCGTTGCCGCCATTACCGTGCTCAACCGCACGGCAGAGCGGGCTGAAGCGCTGGTGCAGACGATGGCCGCCGCTTTTCCTGATTGCCATATGGCGTCAGGCGTCTTTCCAACTGCGTTGGACCAGGCCGCCGCGCAGGCCGATCTGATCGTTAACTGCACGTCGCTGGGCATGACGCCGCACGTAGACGGGCTGCCATGGTCTGAACGTACCGCTTTGCGCCCGGATCAGGTTGTCTATGACTTGGTCTATAATCCATGGCAGACGCGGCTCTTGCAGTTGGCTGAAGAAGCCGGCGCACAGGCCATCGGCGGCTTTGGCATGCTGATTTGGCAGGGGGCACTTGCGCTGGAACTGTGGACCGGCCAATCGGCGCCGGTCGCGGTGATGCACGCAGCCGCTCTGCAGGCACTGGCCGATCATTGAGTTGAGCGGTGAGCGTCTACAGAGCGTTCGACCGTTACGTACGTGTAGAAAGCATTCCGATCGTAGAAAGAGGAGTTTATGTCCACACCATCCGACAGCCGATAGCGGTAAACTATCAGGCCTATCCCGATGAATCCGGCCATTTTGGTCCGTACGGCGGCAAGTTTGTGCCCGAAACGCTCATGCCGGCGCTGGACGAGTTGGAAGAGGCCTACCTCAGGGCACGCGGCGACAAGGAATTCATGGAAGAGTTGGCCTACCTGCAGCGGACCTTTGTGGGCCGCGCCACGCCCGTTACCTATGCCCGGCGACTCTCCGAGTATCTAGGCGGCGCACAGATCTATCTCAAGCGCGAAGATTTGGCCCACACCGGCGCACACAAGATCAACAACGCATTGGGGCAGGCGCTGCTCATGAAGCGCAAGATGGGCAAGACGCGCATCGTGGCCGAGACTGGTGCCGGTCAACATGGTGTAGCCACGGCAACGGCCGCAGCGCTACTCGGGATCGAATGCATTGTCTACATGGGCACCGTCGACATGGCGCGCCAGGAGCCCAACGTCTTCCGCATGCGCCTGCTCGGCACTGACGTGCGCGGGGTGGAGAGCGGCAGCAAGACGCTCAAGGATGCCATCAACGAAGCCATTCGTGACTGGGTCACCAACGTCGACACAACCCACTATCTGCTGGGCAGCGCACTGGGTCCCCATCCGTATCCGGCCATGGTCCGCGATTTCCAGAGCATCATCGGTCGCGAAGCGATTTCCCAGATGCTCGATGCCATCGATGGACCGGGACGACTGCCTGACACGATCGTCGCCTGTGTCGGCGGCGGCTCCAACGCCATCGGCATCTTTCATCCCTTCCTGGAGTATGAAGGCATTCGCATGATCGGCGTGGAGGCAGGTGGCCGCGGCATCGAGGGCGGTGAACATGCTGCGCGCTTTGCCGATCCCAAGCTGGGCCGGCTCGGCATCCTCCAGGGCACCAAGAGCTTTGTGATGCAGGATGAGGATGGCCAGATTGCGCTGACCCACAGCATCTCCGCCGGCCTCGATTACGCCAGCGTCGGTCCCGAGCATGCCTGGCTGCGCGACCTGGGCCGCACCGAATACACCTACTGTACCGACGAACAGGCCATGGAGGGCTTTCGCCTGCTCTGCGAGATGGAAGGCATCATCCCGGCCCTGGAGAGCGCCCATGCCATCGGCCACTTGATCGACCTAGCCCCTCAGATGGACAAAGGCGAGATTATCCTCGTCAATCTCAGCGGGCGCGGTGACAAGGACCTCGGTACGGTGATGAGTGAGCTGGAATTGGGTGGATTGGATTAGATAGAACGCGGATTTGGCGGATGGGGCAGATGGGCGAGAATTTCTTTCAAGAGAGATTCTGCGGAATTCGCCTGATCCGTATGATCCGCGTTCCATTCATAAGAAACGAGGAATCTGGTCATGACCGGAGTTGAACGAATTGAGGCTGCGTTTGCCGCAGCCAAGCAAGAGGGACGGGCGGCCTTCATGCCCTACCACGCTATGGGCTATCCCAGCCGGGATGAGACTCTGGAGATCGTCACCGCGCTCAGCGAGGAAGGCGCCGATCTCTTCGAAATCGGCATTCCCCATAGCGACCCGCTGGCGGATGGGCCGACGATTCAGACCGCGACCTACGCAGCCATCACCCAGGGGACGACCGTGCGCGACTGTCTGGCCATGGTGCGTGAGCTGCGCGCCGGCGGGGTGGACGCTCCCTTTTGCGCCATGAGCTACTACAACCCGATTTTCGCCTATGGCGTAGAGCGCTTTGTGACGGACGCGGTTGCGGCCGGTGTCGACGGCTTGATCGTGCCGGATCTGCCGCCCGAAGAGGCCGATGAGATGGAGGCGGCCGCGCGCCAGGCCGGTTTGGCGACGGTCTACCTGCTGGCCCCCACCAGCACCGATGCCCGCATCCAGGCGGTTGCACGCCGGGCAACCGGCTTCATCTACCTGGTCAGCATCACCGGCATTACCGGCGCGCGCAGCGAGTTGCCGCCTGATCTTGCCGCCTTTGTGCAGCGCGTGCGGCGCTTCACGGATCTGCCCCTGGCAATCGGTTTTGGAATCGGCACGGGAGAGCAGGCCGCGGCCGTGGCCGAAATTGCAGATGGCGTCATCGTTGGTTCGGCGCTGGTGCGGGCGGGGAATGAAAACGTGGATGCCGCGCGTCAGTTGGGCGCGGAACTGGCTGCCGGCGTCCGCGGGAAGCCCACGGCGTCGTAGTACTTGACCAACTTCCTTTCGGCGAGGGCGGGGAGGTAAGGCTTTCGTCAAGAGCCTGACTTCTCGACTGCAAAATTACGGAGCGGATTGTCATGGCTTTGCCTGCGCTTACGGTCCTTCAGCACAGCTTCACGATCCACCGCTTGCCGCCGCAAACCCCGCTGCCGGATCCGCTTCTGGACGCGCCCTTCTGCTGGATCGGGCGCACGGACGAGGAACTCTCGATCGTGTGTGAAGCTGGAATCGATCTGCCCGGCAGCGAGCGAAGCGATGGCTGGTCCTGCATTAAGATAGCGGGTCCCCTTGACTTGTCCCTTACGGGCGTGCTGTCCGGCATCGCCGTGGCGCTGGCCGCGGCCGAGGTCGGCATCTTCGTCCTTTCAACCTTCGATACGGATTACATACTCGTCCAAACTGACCAACTGCCGGCTGCCGTGGTCACCTTGGGCGCGGCCGGCTATGCCGTCACGTCTGAAGCATAAGCGCACGACCTTTATCCGCGCGGCAGATTGGCCGAGCTGAGAAAGGCGTTGAGCTTGCTCAGCGCCTCAAAGGCGGTCAGGACCTCTTCATCAAAATCTTCCCGTGTGACTTCCCCATCATCAAAGTTACGTAGCGCCGCGAAACTCTTGAGGCGCAGATACTCGATTCCAGGATGGTCGACGCTGTAGCCGCGCGGCGCAGTCTTCAATGCGTCGTGGCGTGTGAGTCCCTCGGGGAATTGAGCCTGAAACGCCGGATCCGTGACGATCGCGTCCAGGCTGCCGTACTCTTCGTCGATTTTTTCGCGTAGCGCCTGCAGCACGGGCGATGGCGGCATGTAGATCCCGCCTCCGGCCGCGCTATTGCCCGGCTGGATGTTGACGTAGTAGATGGGGTGACCGTCGCCAAGGCGCGGGCCAATCGTGCCGGCGAGATTGGTTTTGTACGGTCGCTTGTCGTTGGAAAAGCGCACGTCCCGGTTGATGCGGAAGATCTTGACCAGCTTGGGATCATCCAGGTGCAGCTGAATCTGCGGATCGAAGAAGGCCATGCGCTGAGCAAGGTCCGTGAGGAATTCCTCAAACTCCTTGCGTATGCGCTTATATTCGGCGCGATGTTCGTCAAACCACGCCTTGTCGTTATTTTGGTCGAGCTCGGTGAGGAAGTCGAAGGTTGCGGAATCGATCATGGAATAGCTCGCTTTCTTGAATGGGGCCCTCGCACGCTTTGGCGCTCCGATCGTCGCTGGCTACAGGTCCTGCGCTTGCGGCAGCATGACCAGGTCGCGAATGGTCACGTGGGGCGGCTGTGCCAGCATGAAGCGCACCGCTTCAGCCACGTCTTCGGAGCGCAGGCTGGCGTGCTTGGCGACCATCTCGTCGATCTTGGCCTCCTCGGTAAAGCCCCACAGCTCATTGGCTACCATGCCTGGCGCAATCGACATAACGCGAATGTTCGCTTCGGCCACCTGGCGGCGCAGCGTGTGGACAAAGGACTGGATCGCGTGCTTTGACGCGCTGTAGACTGGTTCCCAGTGAATGTCGATGAAGCCGGAAATGGAACTGGTAACCAGAATGTCGCCCGACTGCTGGGCCATCATGTGGGGCAAGACGGCGTGAATGCCGCGCAATACGCCGTCGACGTTTACGTCCATGAGCGTGGCCCAGGCGTCGGGATCCCCCTCGGCGGCCTGACCGGGGATGTAGATGCCCGCATTGGCGAAGAGCACGTCGATGCGGCCGAAGTGCTCCAGCGTGCCGTCGATAAGACGCTGCACGTCGGCGGCGACGGTGACATCGCCCGGAATGGCCAAGGCGGCTGGGCCCAGTTCCGCCGCCAATGCGTCCAGCTTCTCCGTCGATCGTGCAGTGAGCACGACCTTGGCGCCATCCGCGGCCAGCAGGCGCGCCGTGGCAGCACCGATGCCAGAACTAGCCCCGGTGATGATTACAACTTTGTCGGTCAGGGACTGTTGCATGCTCTGCTCCTCATGCGATTGGTTTGCTTGCGTACGATTGGAAACGCTAGCATACCTGAGGCGCAAGAGAATGTGCAAGCATTGCTTGATCGCACGAATGTTCTGTGCTAGGATAGGCTTATGTGTGGAAGATTCGCATTACATGCGCCGGCGGAAGCGCTGGCAACGCTATTTGACTTGTCCGAGCCGCCGCCCCTGGCGCCCCGGTATAACATCGCGCCGACCCAGCCGGTTGGGATCGTTCGGGCGACCGCGGAGGACAACACAGCCCGTGAGTGGGCGCTGGTCATGTGGGGCTTGATTCCGTCGTGGGCCAAGGATCCGACGATTGGCGCACGCATGATCAACGCCCGTGCCGAGACGGTGGCCGAGAAGCCTTCATTCCGCGCTGCGTACAAGCGGCGACGCTGTCTCGTGCCCGCGTCCGGCTTCTATGAATGGCAGAAGGCGGGTAAGGGCAAGCAGCCCTATTACATCGCGATGGAGAGCGGCGATCCCTTTGGCATTGCCGGTTTGTGGGAACGCTGGTATGGGCCCGACGGTGGCGAATTGCAGACCTGTACGCTGTTGACCACCGAGCCAAATGACCTGCTCGAACCGATCCACAATCGTATGCCGGTCATCATCGCGCCCGAAGACTATGCCGAATGGCTCGACCACTCCAGCGAAGATCGGGCTTACTTCGATGCGATTGGGCACCTGCTGCGTCCGTATCCTGCCGAAGAGATGGTGACCTACCCCGTTAGCACCTACGTCTCCAATGCCCGCAATGAAGGCGCGGCTTGCATCGAGCCGCTATAGCCACCCGTTACACAATCATTAGTGCCAGCCAGAGCGCCACTTGTCGCTGTCTTTGAGCTCGCGCCAGTGGATGGCGCGCTGGTTGCCTGTCACCACGCCGGTTAGCTGGACCTGGCTGAGCTTACCCCGCTTTTCCCACCAGAGCCGCGTCACCGTGAAATGCTTGTCTCCGTCTTTTGGCACTACGGCTGTCCACCGGGAGTCGAGAATCTTCTTGGGGTTGACCTGATTCATGCGACGCTTGCGCCTTCCACAATCGGATAGCCGGCGCGGGCCGTGAGCGCACCGTACAGCTCGCTGAGCCGGGCCGTCATGGCCCCCTGGCGACCGGCGCCGATGGTGCGCCCGTCGATGGTGATCACGGGGGCGAGTTCGCCCATGGTACCGGTGCAGAAGACCTCGTCGGCTCGGTAGACTTCGGTCAGGGAGATGTCCGTCACCGGTGGGGAATATCGTTGGCTCGGCGCAGATTTCGAGCACGGTCGCCCGGGTGATGCCTTCAGGGCAGGAGTGGGTATGGGAGGTCATGACCACGCCGTCGTGGACGATGAAGAGGTGGGTGGCGTTGGTCTCGGCCACGATAGCCGCGCAGGTCGAGCATGAGCGCGTCGTCGACGCCGGCCATGGTTGGCCTGGATCTTGGCCAGGATCGAGTTGAGCATGTTGCACGAGTGGATGTTCTGGTCCAGGCAGTCGGGCGGGATGCGGCGGACGACGACGTGATCAGGCGCAGACCGTCTTGTCGTAGACCGGCGGCTTGTGCTCGGCCAGGATGATCAACGTGCGGCCCGGCGGTGTTGATGCGCGGATCCATGCCGCTGGTGTACTTCACGCCGCGCGTCAGCGTCAAGCGGATGTGCACGTTGTCGGTCATCTCGTTGGCGGCCAGGGTGCGCTGCAGCTCCTCGATGATGCGCTCGTGGGGCGGGATCTCGGCATAGGCCAACGCATTGGCCGAGTCGTGAGCCGGTCCAGGTGCTCGATCAGCTTGAAGATGCGCCCGTTGTAGAGGCGTAGCCCTTCCCAGACGGCGTCGCCATTCTGCACCGACGAGTCGAACGGACTGATGCCGGCCTGGTCGCGATGGATCAGCTCGCCGTTGATGTTGACCAGCAGGTCACGGTTCTTTTCGTAGAATGGTTGCAGCATTTCATTCCTCGTTTCAGAAGTTTTCGATTGTGCACCCTAGCGCAGACGATGGTCATACATCTCTTTATAAAGCGCATCACACGCTGCCACCATCGACTCATACCGGGGCGGTACGGGCTCATCCTTGGGGCGATAGGGCTCGAAGCCCGTAGACTGTTCAACACGGCCATACCAATAGGGCGCCCAGACGCCGTCGGTGGCACGCGGGCCCGCTGGCCAATGAAGCATGGCTTCATCAAAAGGTGCCCCCACAGCCTCACAGAGCAAGAAAAGGGTGCGTCGCGGGTTTCGCAGTACGTCGCGACTGTCGATTACGGGTGGATAGACGCCCGTCCGCGCGTGGACGAGATCGAAGATGCGTCGCTGCTGGGGAATGCCCAGTTCGTCGATGGTGATGTCCGGTCGTACTTTGATGTATGAGGTCAGCATCTCGCGCGGTTCGCGGATGAGGAAACAGTTGACCATCTCATCGAGCCATGCGTATGTCATATCCGGCAGCATATGGTGCGTCATATGCTTCTGATACCAGATGGAACGGCCATCGGGCGCCGGCCCGGTGATCGCCGCCACAACTTCTTGCCAGTCGGTGGGGTAGGCGGCCATTGTCTCAGCCGCACCTGGGTGATCGAGGCCGGTCTCGCGCAGATAGTAGGCGTAGAACGGTTCATCGATGACGGCCGTATCGGCACGATGCTCCCAGGAGCGCATCATGGCCGTGGAGATATTGCGCGGGCCGGACCACATCGCGATGCGCAGCGGCTCGGTTGGCATGGCGGGAAGCTCCTTCGTGAGGCACGCCGGCAACGTACCCGGCATGTCGGGAAAGCTCTGGCTAGACTCGTGGCTGCCCAAAACCGGCGGCCTGGCTCTGTGTGCTCAGTTGTGTCAGGGAGGGGCGCGATTCGCTCTCCTCATAGAGCCAGAGCGCCTGATTGCGGCGCACCTGTGGCCACTCATCGTCAATGATGGAGAACCAGGCCGTGTCGCGGCTGCGTCCTTTGACGATCATATGTTTGGCGAAGATACCTTCGGGCCGAAAGCCCAGCCGCAGGGCGGCGCGGCGCGAACGCGCGTTGAGCGTGTCGCATTTCCATTCCACGCGCCGATAGCCCAGATTGTCAAAGGCTTCGCAGAGCAGCAGATAGGCCGCTTCGGTATTGGCTTCGCTCTGCTGATACTCGGCGCCGAACCAAATATGGCCGATTTCGAGACGCTGCATCGCGGGCACGATGTTTTGCATACTCGTCATGCCGATGGGGCGTTTTTTCACCCGATCAATGACGGTGAAGAAGAGCGGATCCGTCTTGCCTTGCAGGTCCTCCAGCCACGCATTCATCACCGCGGCATCAGCAAAGGGCCCATAGCCCATATAGGTCCAGAGATTGCCTGCGTCGCCGGCAGGGTGAGAGACCCGGTAGAGGTCGGCTGCATCACGGGCCGCGTCCAGCGGGAGGAGTGTGATAAATTGTCCTTCCAGGGCGCGTCGCTCGGGCAGATCAGCCGGCGTAGGGTCGGCCACGGGCGGACCAACCGGCAAGGCAGTGTTTGGTCTCACGCCGTCGCTCACTCGTCAAAATCTTCCAGGATATCATCCAGTTCCCGTGCCCAAATGTCGTCCATGGGCATGAAGGGCAGTTCCGCGTACTGCTCGTCAAGCTGGCCGAGAAATTCGCGCACGTCAAACTGCTCGATGCTCTGCGCCAACTCTTCGATCTCTTCGTCAATCGACTCGCTCAGGGCGTTGCTTTGGCTCTCCAGCTCGCTGAGATCCAGACCCAGCTTAAACATGTGGTTAAAGCGCCGCATCAGTTCATACCAGGCGCGAAAGTCCTGCTCGATGCGAATGCCCTGCATTTCGTTGGTGAACTGGGTGAAGTCGTAGGCCGGCACGAAGACATAGAAGTCGGTGAATTCGATCTCACGCCCCTCGGCCCGGTCCGCGATGCAGACGCCGACGGTCGCGCCGCCTTCGTAATTGGAAAACTTGACCGCATACGCTTCCAACTCTTGCTTCATGCGCGGCAGGCTGTAGACGCAGGAGACTTCACGATCCCGGTTGTAGGGCATCATGCCGTAGACGCCGCCCACGCTTACGGCGCGGCGCACGCCCAGCTCTTCGATCACGTCGAGGAAGGCGTCGGCATAGCGTTCCACATTTAGATGAGGCTCTTCGCCCAGGAAGATCACCAGACCGGTTTCCTCGTCACCCGCGTAGTAGATCTCATTTTGGGGTTGGCGCAATTCGACCCGGTGCCCTTCTTCCAGCTTGATTTCCGGCCGGAGGAGGTGGTGGGTGCCGGGCACCTGGAAGAGGTAAAAGCCGTCGCGTCGGATCTCTCCGATTTTACGCGCGTCCAGCAATTCGACCAGATAGGCGGGCAGGCCGGAAGAAACATTGCCTGCATCAGCCCATTGATTCCAACCGGCAATCATATACACTTCATTCGCGGTGGGCGTTTCCCACAGGTGGACCAGACTATCCATTCGATTCCTTTCAAGCGACGAAAGTGGTTACATCGCCACTATAAACCAATTCAAAGAGATGTCAATCTCTGTCTGTTCTATGTTGTGATTACGAACGCATGCCCACGCCACGGCGCATGATCCATAGGCAAAAAATCCACATCGCAAAGGTCAAAATAATCAAGAAAAGAAAGGCCGTGCTCACCGGCACGTCGGAGACGCCCAGAAAGCCGTAGCGGAAGATGTTGACCAGATAGAGCACCGGATTAAGCCGTGACAACGCCTGCCAGACGGGCGGCAAGATCGAAATTGTGTAAAAGACGCCGCCCAGATAAGTAAGGGGCGTCAACACAAAGGTGGGCACGATCGAGACCTGATCAAAATTCTTGGCGTAGATGGCGTTGATAAATCCGCCCAGCGAAAAGAGCGTGGCCGTGAAGAGCATGGTCAGCACGATGAGCGGCAAGTTAAAGATGCGCAGCGGCGTAAAAAATGTAGAGACGAGCATCACCAGCCCGCCGACCATGACGCCGCGCAGCACGCCGCCCGCCATGAAGCCGAGCACGATCGTCGAATTGTTGAGCGGTGAAATCAGCATCTCTTCGATACTGCGCTGAAACTTTGCGCCAAACGCAGAGGACGAAACGTTGGAGTAGGCGTTCGTGATAATCGCCATCATGATCAGGCCGGGCACGATGAACTCGATGTAGGTGATGCCGTCGATTTCGCCCAGGCGATCACCGATAAAGCTGCCAAAGATGAGGAAGTAGAGTGTCGTCGTCACCACCGAGGGAAGCAGCGTCTGCGGCCAGATACGCAAAATGCGCGTGACCTCCTTGCGCGTGATCGTCAGGAAGCCCGTCCACTGCACGCGGAGCATAGACTGATCGCCGCGCACGGCTTCGGCCGAGCGTAACTCGATGGCGGCCTGGTCCAGGCCCTTGGCTACGATAGGTTGCTGCGTCATGAATTAGGCCTCCACCAGCTTTACAAAGAGTTCTTCTAGTCGATTGGCCTTGTTGCGCATGCGCTCGACCACGATGCCCTGGTCGCCCAAGGCCGCGACCAGGTCGGTAATGCTCTGGTCGCTCTGAAGTTCCGCCTCTAGCGTGGTGGCGTCGATGCGCCGGATCGGCACCTGCGGCACATGCGGGACTGCATCTAGATCGCCGCCGTTTAGACCCTCACAGTAGAGGATGAAATTTTCGGACTGGAGCTGTTCCAGCAGCTCCTGCGTGGCCATGTCGCGGATGATCAACCCCTTGTCGATGATAGCAATGCGTTCACAAAGCGACTCAGCTTCCTCCAGATAGTGGGTCGTCAGGATGATCGTCAGACCGGCCCGATTTGCCTCTTCCAAAAAGGTCCACATGGAGCGACGCAGCGAGATGTCGACGCCCGCGGTCGGCTCATCCAAGATGAGGATGTGGGGATTGTGCACCAGCGCCCGGGCGATCATCAGCCGGCGCTTCATGCCCCCGGAGAGTTCACGCGCCTTGACGTCGCGCTTCTCCCACAGACCGAGCTGATGGAAGAGGAGCTCGGCCCGCTGCCCTGCCTGCTTGCCAGACATGCCGTAGTAGCCGGCCTGGTTGACCACGATCTGCTTGCACGTCTCAAACACATTGAAGTTGAATTCCTGGGGCACCACGCCCAAAAAGCGTTTGGCTGTCGCCATCTCCCGATCGATGTCCAATCCCATGATCTGCACCGAACCGCTGGTCTTGTTGACCAGTGAACTCAGGATGCCGATGGTGGTTGACTTGCCAGCGCCATTGGGACCGAGCATGCCAAAGAATTCTCCCTGACGCACCGTCAAGTCGATCCCCTTGAGCGCCTCGAAACCTCCGGCATAGGTCTTGCGTAAATCGCGTATTTCAATTGCATTCATGCGTTGTGCGGTTGTCCTTACTTGCAGAAGCACCAAAGATTACATACTGCTCTTGCAACTGCTGGATATCAGTCCAATCAATTCTTGAAGGAACAGTATACGTTCATTGTGTGCGTCCTTCCGTTAGAATAACTGCATTTCACCACACCCAATTGTGAAAAATGTGACAGATGCCCCGCTTCCTTTGCACCATACTGGACAAATTATCAGAGTCGACGTAGCAAATTTTGGTCTGTTTCGTCGCCTTTATGTTGCCAATTGGGAGATCGTTCATGTTTGGATGTGCTACACTTCGGTCGGCTGAAAAGACCGTCTTTCGTACCGTCAACCGCTTCCTTGAACCAACCATCCGCTTCGGAATTGGGTCGCCCTGGCTGGTACCCGTAGGCGCCGTGGTCATGGAGACGACTGGCCGCAAGAGCGGGCGCACCTACAACATTCCCGTGGTGGCTTCTGAATATCGGGGCTTCCTGGTGGCCAGCACGGTGCGGGGCAACTCCCAGTGGGTGAAGAATGTGGCGGCCGTCCCGGAAATCAGCGTCTGGTTGCGGGGCAAGCGGCGCGCGTGCACGGCATACGTGATCGCCGATGGCGACCTGTCGCAGCCGCTGCCGGCCGACATGCCAAGTCCACTTGGTTTGCTGGTCGATAGCCTTACATCACTTAGCAAGAAGAGTTCGGCCAGCTTTGTGATTCTTGCCCTTGCGCCGGTGGCAGAAGAGAGCATTGTCGCCGAGCCGGTGATCGCTTACGTGTAGGGGCCTCAGGCGTCAAGACGCAAAATGCCTGACAACAAAGAGACCTGGCCGCGTCGGCCAGGTCTCTTTGTTGTCAGGTAACTGTGTTGCTTTGCTCTTCTCGCCTAGTCACGCTTCAGCCAGCCGAGCACCACCTTTTCGTGATCCACATAGGGCTCGCCACTGACGTCGACGATGACGCGTTCGATCTCACCGCCGGTAAACTCGTAGGGCGGCTTGTAGTCGGGCGAGACGGGCGAACCGCCGTCGCGGCCGACGCCCAGCCCGTCGCCGGCCAAGGCGAAGGTGCCCGGCTGCGTCTGGATTTCCGCCTCACCCACCAGGTCGGTGTCGATGTAGAGCTTTAGCGTACCCAGTGCGCTATGCGTCACTTCATCCTCGCCGCTCTTACTGAACTCGGCCGTGAAGACATGGCGCCCTTCCGTGATCTCTACGTCAGAGGTGATCTGCTGGTGTTTCTCGCCCAGCCAGTTGTAGAGATAGTGCAGCTTGCCGTCCTGAATGTAGAGGCTGTGCCCGCCGCCCACGCCGCCCTGAGCAAAGAGTACGCCCTCGGCCGCGGTAGATTCGACAATCACGCCAGCGGCAATGGTGAAATCGCGTCCCTTGGTGGCGACGGCCACGGATTCGGGCACTTCCGCCGTGTCTGGATAGTAGACATAACGATTGCGCGGCTTGCCGGACTCCAGACGTTCGCGGTTGAGCTGTTCCAGCGCCGTGCGGTCGTCCACGGGGAAGCCGTTGTAGAGACCTGCGTTGTAGAACCAGAGGCCGATCAACTCCTGGAGCTTGTCGGGATGCTCGTCGGCCACATTGTACGCCTGGGCCCGATCCTCGGTCAGGTAGTAGAGCTCCCACACATCCTTCTGGTAATTGCCCCAACCCGAAAGCGCGGGGTGCAGCGCCGTTGCCAGCCAGCCCTCATGATAGATGGAGCGCATGCCGAGCATGGAGTAGAACTGCGTCTTCCGTTCCGGCGCCTCCGGATCCGTGAAGGTGTCGGCAAAGCTTTCGCCTTCGATTTCGCTCTGTGGGTGGCCCTTCACGTACGCAGGCGGTTCGATATCGACCATGTCGTAGAGCGTGGGCACTACGTCGATGGCGTGAAGATACTGGTGGCGAATACCGCCGGCCTCAATGCCCTTGGGTCAGGACATAAGCATCATGTCACAGACGCCGCCCTCGTAACCGGCGTAGCGCTTCCAGTAGGGGAAGGGCGTGTCAAAGGCCCAGGCCCAGCCCGAGCAGTAATGATTGTAGGAGGTTGGCGTGCCCAACTCGTCCAGTTTGGCCAGGTTGGCTTCGACCGTGTCTTCCACGTTGTTGAAGAATTTGTTTTCGTTGAACGAGCCGTTGGGGCCGCCCTCTGCACTCGAGCCGTTGTCGGAGGTCACAAAGATGATCGTGTTCTCCAACTGTCCCGACTCTTCCAGGTAGTCGATCAGCCGCCCGATTTCGTAGTCGGTGTAGGAGACAAAGCCGGCGAAGACCTCGGCCATGCGGATGAAGAGCTTTCGCTCGTCTTCACTTAGCGAGTCCCAAGGGCGTACAAAGTCCGTCTGTGGAGTACCGTATGCCCATATCCGCGATGCGTTTCATCGTCGGCATCTCAATCGGTCCGCCGTAGAGGTCCATCGCGCCATAGCCGACATCGTCCCAGACGATCATCAGCACGTTGGGCGCATCCTCAGGCGCTTGCGGCTAGCAGGTACGGCTCCCAATCAGGGATTGAATCGCGAGCGTCTAGATTGACGACGCCCCGGAATTTCTTGGCCATGGTGAACTCCTCTTGTGAACGATGGGAATGGGTTGTTAGAAACGCCTTATTTATTTTTATACAGGAGCCAAGCTAGGGCGTCAAAATGAGGAATTGGGCTCCTGGAGGAACCGTTCCTCTTCCGGCGTGGACAATCTCCCCAAAATGGCATTGCGATGGGGAAAGCGGCCAAAGCGGTCCACAATCACCTGGTGCTGTTTTGCATAGTCAAGATAATTAACGGCAGCCTGTCTGAACGGGTCAGGCGCCTGCTCAAGCAACTGCACGAAGTGACCAACAGATTGCGCCTGCGCGGCTCGATCTTCTGCATGCTCCAGGGGTAAATAAAAGAAGACGCGATAAATGAACGGAACCTGCTGATCATGATTGTGTGCAATGCCTGTCTGCGTCAGCGCCAATGCTTGGGCGTCGGCGGCGAAGGCTTGGGGCGTGCCGCGGTAGATGTTGCGCGGAAACTGATCCAGCACCACGATGAGCGCGGTGCGATCGGTGGGCGTTGCCTGCCAGGCGTCCAGCTCGCCGCGCATCGCTGCCTGTACGGTTGGCTCAAAGCGGGCGGTGATTTCGGCGTCAGTTTCGTCTTGCTTCTGCCACCAAAGCGGCGCTTTGTCTTCGAGGGTGTTGCCGTGCTCGTCCAACGGGCCGAACCAGAAATCCAATATTTCGGCAGGGGAAGCAATGTTCGTCACGATGGCGGTCCTCCTTGTGTGCGTTTGTTGTAGCGTATTCCCTGTTGCCGACCTCGTTCGTCAGCTACGCTGCATGTTACGCGTATGTTTGATTCAACTGCCATTAGGAGGGGGGAGAGCCAACGAACGCCGAGTCCCGGCTCGGCAAACGACGCCCATGCCGAGCTGGGGCTCGACGTTGCCGGTTGGATCGCTCAGCTTACGGAGCTGGCTTGCTTTCCAACGATCCTTCGGGACTGTGATCCAAGTTGGACGGCGCCGCTAGCGCCTCAGTTTGCGCCTGCGCTTGCTGCTTGGCCGTTTCGGATCCGGCCAACAGCTCCGGCCAGCGGAGGAAGCAGACGACGCCGATGCCCACACCCATCCACAAGGTGCAGAAGCGGGTCAGCAATGCAGCCGCCGTGGCCTCGGCCCCACTCAGGCCAAAAATCTGCATGCTCCACGCCACCATGCTGCCTTCCACACCGCCCAGGCCGCCAGGGAGGGCAACGACCGCGCCGATGACGGTGCTGATATTGAAAATAAAGATCGAGAGCGCCGCAGTCTGCAGGCCGGCCGGCACGCCGAAGCCGGTCAAGACAACGTAGTAGGCCAGCCCGGTGGCCGACCAGCAAACCAGGCCGACCAGAATGGAAATCGTCATGTTACGCGGGCTGAAGACGACGTAGCTGCTCTCGTAGAGCGCCTCCAACGATTGCGCAAAGCGCTTGACAACCGGCAGCCGTTCAGCGAAGCCAAGGAAAAAGAGCGCCAAGGGGCGGATCTGGATGACGACGATGAAGCTGCCGAAGACGATGAACACGCCCATGGCAATCGTGCGCGCGACCGGATTGGGGTAGGCGAAGAGACCAATGCTGGCCAAAATTAACATCGCCAGGCCGTCCAGAATTCGCTCGGCCAGAACGATGGGCGCAGTCTGGCTCATAGGCGTGCCGCTCACGTTTTTGACCATGTAACTCTTGAGGAATTCGCCCGCTTTGCCCGGCGTCATGACCATCATCATGCCGATGCCGAAGATGCGTGCGCTGTCCGCAAAGCCGATGGGCGAGCCGACCACGCTGTGCAGATACCAATACCAGCGCAACAGACGTCCGCCATAGTTGATCAGCGTGAGACCAATCACAATCGGCATGAGCCGCCACGGAAAATTGGAGACCGCGGCAGTCAGATCTTGCCAGTCGCTCCACAGCGCCATCACGATGTAGAGGATCAGAGCGAAGACCATCGAGTAGATTAGCTTGCGTTGCAGATCTTTACTCATAATCGAGCCATTATACCGCCGGCCGGATAATTCGCGAATTTGAATGACTGAGGCAAAAAAGAATTGGAACGCGGATCTTCCGGATTTTGCGGATCATCGCAGATGATTCCTGGGTTGCTCTCAGCCTCTCCTGCTGCAGGAATCAATCAGCGTGAATCCGCCTAATCCGCGTTCTATCCTGCTTGTCTCCATGTCTCAGCGGCAAATCAAGATCGGCTGGTCGATTCGGCGGAGGATGGTGTTGAGCGTACTCCCGACAAGCAGTTGGAAGATGGGCCGACGACCAAAGCTGCCGATGACCAGCAAATTGGCACCGACCTGCGCCATTGCGTTGAGAATCTGCTCGGCTTCATTGCCTGCGGGGTTGAGGATCTCTGCGTGGACGCCTTGCTCTTTCATGTAGGCGTCTGCTCGGGCTATGGCTTGGCGTGCATCGGGCGTCGCGCCCACAACGACGACGGTGAGCGGCGTCTGCCATGTTTCCGCAATGTAGGCAGAGAGGAAGAGCGCTTCGTCCGCCTTCGGACTGCCATCGTACGCCAGCAGTACGTTGTCCATCGGTGAACGGGCCCATTCGGGTACAGCCAAGACGGGGCGGCGGCTGTGCTGCAAAATCGTGTTGAACTCTGTGCCCACTCCCGTTGGGGTGGTAGCTTCACCTTCCTGTCCCAAACCCAACGCGATCAAATCCGCATAAACGCTCCGCTCGACGATACGTTGGAAGACGACCCCTTCTTCAACGATAATGGTATAGGGCACACCCGCGGCCTCACAGGCCTGGGCGAATGGTTCCTGCAGCGCCTCGGCACGTGCGGCATCCGCCGGCTGCTCCCTGTCGATCACGCCTAGGCCGATGATGCGACTCTGTTCGCGTTGGGCAATGAGCAGCGCATGCTCAAACATGTTGACATCGGCCGGCCCGCCCCGCCCGGCTACAACGATCTCCGCAAAGAGCGCATCAGACCCCCGCTGCGCCAGTCGATCGCGGCGCCAGTGGCCAGAGCCCGGGCCTGCTTCCAAACTGTCGGGTACGACCTTGCGATAGAGTTGCTCTGAGAAGCGCTGGAGCGCGCCTTCTTGGGGCTGCCCCTTGCGCTCGGGCAGGGTGCTGACTGCGTCGCTGGACTTGATTTGCCACCCCAGATCCTGCTCGATTTCACTGCGATTGAGCGCCACCAGCGTGTAGAGGTCAGCATCAGTATAGCCGGGAAAATTGCGATGTAGCCCATAGGCATGGACGAGATCGACGACGGGCAAATAGACCTTGTCATACCAGCTTGCCACCGCCTCTTCATAGGCGATATCGCGTCTGCTGATCGATTCCCATGAAGTAGCGGTGGACCGCGATATGTTCAGCAAGGAGCGTATAGAGCCCGCATTGCGTCATGCGTAGGTCAGCCTCGGGCCGTACTCTGTCCAACCCCGTCTCCTCCAGGAAATCGGCGTAGCGCGCCTTGCAGATGAGCTCTGTCGGGTTGTCGTCCTTGGCCAGCGGCACTCGAGTCTGTACCTCGGTTACATAGGCCGGGACGGTGGGGACGTCGTTCTGGCGCGCAATGGAGACCCGGTGGTTGCCGTCCAGCACGAAGTAGGCGTCGCCGACCTGATAGACGCTGATTGGGTCCATACCGCTTTCATCGACGTGGGCTTTTACCCGCGACCAGCGCTCCAGGGCGCGGTCATTTTTGGGCAAGAAAGTGCGCGTGAAGTCTTGTGAGCGACCGACGCTGCCCACAATTGCGTCAACGGGGATCTCCCTCAAGCCCCGGTCGGACTGGTTGCGCGGATGCAGTTGCTGGCGAATCTCTTCATAGTCCATGAGGTCCATGGGGCGACCATCGATATTCGCCAGAATCTGCTGCATGACTGCCTTCTGGCGCGCTTGACGAAAGTCATCCTTGGCCTGGACGAACGATTGCGTAGGCATCTGCTCCCCTACTCGGTCACGGTCGGAACCGTCAGGTGGGGGATGAAATCCGGGTTTGGCATCTCCAGCAAGGTGCAGACCTCCAGCACAGGGTCTTCTTCTGCCGGATTGCGCAGGATTTGCTTTACGGAATAACCGGCGCGTAGGTGCGTGGAGAGTGCCGGATCGCGCACATCGCCGCGCAAGACCCGATGCACATACTCTTTGGCGCTCAGCCGATCAGCATATTTCCGGTAACCGGGAATGCGTCCATACGCCACCATGCGGCGCAGATTGAAGCGCTGCAGCAGCCTGCGCCGTGCGCCATAGAGCAGACGCGACAAGCCCAGTCCGCGAAAATCCGGGTGGACGGCAATGTCTGCGCCATAGAGCGTGTCACCGTCTGGACTGTGGCGACAGAAACTGCCTTCGCTTGTCAACTCGTCATATGTGCCGGGCTGCCCATCGGTGCGTAGCCGGAGGATCAGCGAGGTGGCATAGGCCGCTACCGTCCCACGCATTTCGACCAGAAATTGACCGTCGGGAAAGGCCTGAAGCTGCTTGGCGTAGATCTCCTCGTCGTAATGGGAATTGTCGGCGCCATACTCCGGATACGCGGCGCGATGGCAGGCCACGACGCCCGATATGTCGTCTTTGGTCCATCTGCGTACGATGGGTATTGGTTGACTTCGGCTACTCATTTTCATGATCGGGTCCAGAATTCTCACTGCTGATACTTGCCTACGGTTTCGTCCCAGTATAGCAGATGCACAATGCTCCAATCCAGGAACGGCGCGCCGGAGATCTCCGGCGCGCCGTTCCTGGATGCGAATTGGGGGCGACGGGCGCCCCGCAAATTACGGATAGAAGCCGCGTACTGTCACCGCATCGACGATACGCTCAATTGCAATCGTGTAGGCGGCCGTGCGCATATCACAATGCTTGCGCATCGTCACACCGATGACTTGATCCAGGTTGTCGAGCAGCTTTCGCTCCATGTTGCGCCGTACTTCACTCTCATCCCAAAAGAAGGCCTGGAGGCCTTGCACCCATTCGAAGTAGCTGACGACGACCCCGCCGGCATTGGCCAGCACGTCTGGGATAATGAGCACGCCACGATCGAGCAGCATCTGCTCGGCTTCGGGCGTGGTGGGGCCGTTGGCGCCCTCGGCGATGACCCGGGCCTGGATGCGATCGGCATTCTTGCGCGTGATCGTACCTTCTAGCGCGGCCGGCACCAGTACATCCACCTTCAACTCCAGCAATTCCTCGTTCGTCAGCGCATCCGCGCCGGAGAAGCCGGTCACCGTGCCTGTAGCGTCCATGTGGCGCTGAAGCTGGCGCAGGTCGAGCCCATAGGGGTTGTAGATGCCGCCAAAGCGATCGCTTACGGCGACAATCCGCGCCCCTCGTTCGTGCATCGTCTTGGCTGTCCAGCTGCCCACGTTGCCGAAGCCCTGCACGGCTACGTGGACGTCGTCCAGTCCACACCCCAGGCGCTGCTTGAGGACTGCGCGTGTGACGTAGGTAATGCCTAGCCCGGTTGCATATTCGCGCCCAACGGTGCCGCCGATTGAGACCGGCTTGCCGGTGGTGATGGTGGGGATCGAATACCCCTTGTGCATGGAATAGGTGTCCATGAACCAGGCCATGATTTGCGCATTGGTGCCTACGTCTGGCGCAGGAATATCGCGCTCCGGGCCAATGAAGAGACTGATCTCGGTGGCAAAGCGGCGCGTCATTTTTTCGAGCTCGCGGTTGCTTAGCTCGCCGGGATCGACAATCACGCCACCCTTGCCGCCGCCGTAGGGCAGGTTCATGAGTGCACATTTCCAGGTCATCCACATGGCCAGCGCTCGGCACTCGTCCAGGGTCACATCGGGGTGGTAGCGAATGCCGCCCTTGGTCGGCCCCTTTGTCGTGTTGTGATGGACGCGGAAGCCGGTAAACATGCGCATGGATCCGTCGTCCATGCGGACGGGAAAATGAACGATCATCTCGCGCTCGGGGAGAGCGCAGATAGAGGCGAATGTCATCATCCAGGCCCATGAAGTCTGCTACCTGATCGAGTTGGGTCTGGGCGACACGATAGGCGCTGGCCCGGCGGATGGGCGGATCTTCCGGAATCTTTGCGGTGGGATGCTCGTTGTCGCCGAGTTCTTCCGGATCGTCCGGCTGGACGATGACCTTGGTTACTTCATCCGGGGAGGAGCCGAGACGCACTTCGTCTTGGGGAGCATTACGCCCATTCTCGCCACTGGCCAGGGTCGCTGCCTGTTTCTTTGGTTGTTTTGCACCGTTTTTCGCCATTGAAAAATTCCTTCATATGAACATACAGGAATCGGAGCGGCGGATGCGCACCAGAGCATCCGCCGCTGACCGTCTCATTATAGCATCGACGTGCCTGCAGCCAAGGTGACGAATGTCACGTTCCCAAGATCAATCTGCCGGATCTGCGTCCGGCTGGGGCCCGTTCAGCGGCGATAGCGCTGCGGCGGGCGGCTTGGGCGCCCGCTTTACCCGGCTGAAATCCTCGCGCAGTTGGGTGAGTTCGTCTTCCATGGCGGGCACGTCGCCGTATTCCACTTTCATATAGGCGTTCGTAATCCGCTGTAGCTCGGCCCCGCAACCAGGGAAGGCCTCGACCAACTGCGCAATGTATTCGTCCGGCGGCTGGGATTGTCGGCGCGGATAGCCGCGCTGTCTCGCCATACGCGAGACATTGGCATAGATATTCTCGACCGAGACCGCGGCCAGCAATTGCGTGCCCACACCGTAACGGCGCATCAGATCGGCCCAGTTGCGCAGGCGTTGCAGACCCTTCTGAAGCAGGTTGCTATCCAAATCCAGGGGCTCGGCCATGACTTCTTCAAGCTCGTCGCCCATGGCACGACCGCGGGTGCGCGCAAAGAAGAGCCAAATCAGGCCCAGCGCCAGGGCCAAGACGAGGGCAACCATACCGTAGCGTATGGGCGTCCAGTTCTGGATCAGCTGGTCGAGGTCAAGCTGCGTCAATTCGACGGCTTCGGGCGGGACAAAGGGCTCGCTCTGTGGGGAGTTGACGAGTAGTTCAGCAACCTGGGCCAGCAGCATGGAGAAGAAGGCAATCATGGCGTTGAGCAAGGGCGCAAGCAGCCAGGCCAGCCCCAACAGAAGCTGCGAGGCGGCCACGCCAATGAGTGTCCACAGGGGAGAAAACCACTCGATGATGCTCCGCCAGCGCTCGGGCGTGTAGATCTGGTCCAGCGCCCAAGCCGCAGCCAGCACCGCAGCCACCATGGCCAGGATCTGAGCAAAACGTGGCCAGGGTAGCGCCCGGCCCGCACTGTGGGTAGTCTGATAGGCCTTTTCGTTCATGCGCGCCAGGGCGACTGCGGTCAGCCCAAACGCAAAGAAGAGGGCGAGGTAGACCATCCCACTCTGAGTGGACAGCGACGCATAGCGGTTGAGCAAGGCGCCGCCGGTGATCGCCAGCAGCAGCCCCAGGCGAAAGCTCAGGCCGACGCTGAAGAAGGAGAGTTCCCGCGAGGTCAACGCCGCGACCCGGAACCAGAGCAGCAGGTTCAAAAGTAGGAGGACCAGCTCCGGCCGCCGGCCGCGATGAAAATTGAAGAGCGCGTTGAAGAAATCGCCCAGCCACCCAAAATCAAGCATGGAGACGTCAGGATAGAGCAAGAGCCGTGCGCTCAGCACCGACGTACCCAAGATCAACGTGATGAGGATCAGCTCGCGGCCCGGCGACCCGATCAGGCTGCGATTGAGCGTATCCGACGCCATCATGTAGCAGAGCATGATCAGCCAGAAGAAGGCGAAGAGCGCCAGCGCCGGCATGGTCAGCAGTGTGGCCAGGCGCGCGTTGGCCCCGGCAATGCCCAGCGCTTCTATGGTCGCCGGATCACCGCGCGTGATCCAGTAGTTGATAAAGAGCAACACGTAGGGCAGGATCCAGGCGAGCGCCATCCCGGCCAGTGCGCCATAGATCAAGCGGTGTCGGCGATTGGTCAGCAGCATGAGTCGCCCGCGCTTGGTGACGAGGATCATCCTCATGCCTCCTGTACCAGCGTGGGCGCGATCAGATCGTCCACGAGATGGGGCAGATGATAGATGGTTACGCCGGGCATCAGGGCCGTTGGCGGCTCTTTGGCCAGCGTGAAGAGCACGACTTTGCGGCCGGCGCCGGCCAGATCGGCGATGGTGGCCAGCAGGTCTTTGTGGGCAATGGCGGTGACGATTACCAGGGTCGCGCCCCAGGGCATGCGCGGGGCTTCCTGGAGCAGCATCACTTCAATGGGATTGGTGGCAAAGGGCGTGACCGCGGCCAGCAGCTCCAAAATGCGGATGAGCTGATTGGGACCCCGCCCGGGCAGCAGGCGAAGGGGCTGATCGCTGCCGGGCAGCGCGCCGTTGGCAATCAGCCCGGCGGGCAGGCGTTGCTCCGCGGCGAGCGCAGCCAGGCTGCCCGCCACGCTGATGGTCCGCTCCTGCAACTCGGGCAGGTAGCCGTGCCAGTGGCGCTCCAGCGTGGCCACGTTGAGGAAGATCAGCACCTGCTGCTCCTCGCTCGGCTCGTAGACGCGGCTGAGCATCGTTTGCTGGCGGGCGGTCGCCTTCCAGTGTACGCGCCGGGGACTGTCGCTCTCTTGCCATTCGCGGATGCCCACCGTGCGCAGCGGATCCTCAAAGAGACGGCCCGAACCGCGGGCTTCACCAAAGGGGTTCTTTGAGGGCAGGCGCAGTTCGGTGACGGTGTAGAGATGGGGGTAGACGATGAGCCGTTCTGTTTCGGGAAAGAGCGCACGCCGGCTGAAAAAGCCAAACCCATCGCCGGTCTGAGCCTCGGCCGGGCCATAGGTATGAAAGCCGCGCTCGACACACTCGATCTGGTAGCGGCGGGTGATGCGCTGGTAGGGGCCGGGCATCCAAAACGTGCTGAAGTCGGCCAGATCGGTGACCGGATCGGCGATAAGATCCTTCTCTGCGACGGGCAATTCCTGGGGAAAGGTGTCGCGGATGGTGAGCCAGGTCAGCGGTACGGGCTTGCGGTTGCGCACCGTCAGCCCCAGCTCGATGGTCTCGCCGCGAAACGCGCGGACTTCGCTGAAGCTACGCTCATACTGTACGCCCATCAGGCTGAAGCGCGCCCAGAGCCATGAGATGCCCGCAATGGCCAGCAGCAGCGCGGCCGCGCCGGTCAGGTAGCGGCTGTTGAGCGCCACGCCGGCCAGCGTCAGCACGATAGCGATGATAATCCAAGCATCGCTGAACTGGGTATCTTTGGTTGGGTCGATGCGGCGGCGCGAATTGGTGCGGAACATTTGATTGCGGATTGTGGAGATCAGTTTGCGGATTGCCCAAAATCAGGCTCAATTGTCGATGGTCGCCGGTCGATTGTCAATTGTCGCCCCTATCGTCATGACAATTCCTCGTGTAGAGATAATGGATCGCGGATCGGGCAGACGCGACCCGATTCTTCAGAATGTATCCGTCTTCATCGCCTACGCTCTGTAATGGAGTTAGGGCAAGTCCGTGAACGTACGCGTTCGATCCAACAACCATATGATTGCGCTGAGGTGGGCAGAAGAATTGCGTGAGCGCGGTCAACGCCTGCCGTTCGCTGGGGGGTCTAAAATTAAATCAGCTTGAATCGGCACATGATCCGAGTGGATATCGGGTAGACGCTGAAAATCGCGCTCGCGCCACTCGGGCGAAATGAGGATGTGATCGAGCGGCGCGCCGAAAATAAGGGCGGCTGCACGATTGCCGATGAACCACGTCGGCAGGACGCCACGCCAACCACCGGCGTAGTCTAAGTCCGTCTGCGCAGCCAATGCACGCATGGGCCGTGACCAGGGTGATGCGTTGAAGTCACCGACCAGGACGAACGGTTGCTCGAGGTCGCGTGCCAGTTCGCGCATGGTCTCGATCTCGCGGTCGCGGCTAACGGTCCACGCGCCACGCATGGGCGGCAGGGGATGAATCCCGGCTAGCGTCACGGGCATGCCGTCCCAGTCGAAATCAGCGCGCAGGTAGCGCCGCGCCATGCGCCCGACGTCGTTCTCAAAGCTGACGGTTTGTACCCTGACATCAGGATTGCGCGCCAGGATGGCGACGCCGAGCGTCATCCGCGAGGGCTCGGCATACTGCACCGGATAGAGGTCGCCCAACTCTGCCTGGAGCAGCGCGCCCAGATCGGGGCGAACCTCGGACAGGTAAACGATGTCCGGCGCTTGCGTGCGGATCAGTTCAACCACCTGGGCATAGCCGGCCGTCGAGGTCGAGATGTTCATGGACATCACCCGCAGCGGCGTGGAAGCGCCCGACCCTGCCGCCTCCGCCGGCCGCGTGCCCGACCGCGAAGAACGGGGCAAGGAGCAATAGATTGATCAGAAGGGCCGGCAGGAGCCAGATTGCAGCGGCGTGCTGCCCGTGCGCAGCCAGAGCAGACCAAGGATCGCCCCGATGAGGAGCACCGTATACTGCATGTGAAAGTGGGAGAGCACGTCCAGCGTCCAGTGGAAGCGCCCTAGCAGGCTGCCCAGCGTGAGGGCGCTGGCAGCAAGGCCGAGGCCAAAGAGTGCGGTCTGCATTGCCTATGGACGCGGGCGCCGATAGTGGCTCATGACAACTCCGCCTGCATAGGCCGTGGTCTCCATGTGCTCCAGCCACAGCGGCTGGGCCAGTTCACCAAAGAGGGGCACGCCCCCGCCCAGCAGGACCGGCACGCGTGACAGGATCAGCTCATCGATCAGGTCTGCGCGGAGGAAGTCCTGGATGACGCTGTCCGCCGTCAACGTAGAGATTCTGATGGCCGCGTGCATGAAGCTGCTCGACCACCGCATGGGGTTCGTCGTGCAAGAATTCCACCTTGCCGGCGAGTCCATCGGGCACGGCAGTCAACCGGCTGCTGAGAACGAAGACAGGCTTGGTGTAAGGCCAGTCTATGTCAAACCCCAAGACGACTTCGTAGGTCGTACTGCCCATCACCAGCGCGTCGATACCGGCCATGAAGGCAGAGAAGCCGAAGTCACTCTGCTCCGGATTTTGGATCTCATCCAAAAAGCCGAGTCCGCCATCCTGCTCCGCAATGAGGCCGTCGAGGCTCGTCGCAATGTAAACGTAGTTGGTCATGGGCTCTCTCTGTCCCTGTTTCTGCCAAGGTTGCTTTCGGCAAGGTTATGAGAAATCTTCATTTTTGCAAGTCTTCAATCAGTTCAGCAGGCGTCTTTGCCGTAACCGTATCTGGCGTACGCTGAAGCTGCTGCCTATCGAGCGTGAGCAGGGGGACCTGAAGGGATTGGGCCAAGCCGACGTAGACTGCATCGCAGCCGCGGATTTGTTGATGGGCTGCCAGAATCGCCGCTTGGTCGCCTAGTTGATGGTCCACCGCCAAGATGTGGACGCCCGGCAACTCTCGCACCAGCGCTACATCGCTTTCGGCCTGTTCTGTACTGGCGGTGCCACGTGCAATGGCTGCCGCCACCTCTGCCAGCGCAATGGTTGGGATATAGAGCGTGCTCTCCTCCCGCGTGAGTGATTCCAACACCGTGCGTGCGGACGCAAAATGAGCTTCGCCCGGGCGCATGCCGGCCACCAAGACGCTGGCATCGATGACGATTGCGTGGGGCAGCATCGCTTAGCGTCTCTGCTCCTCGATAAGGTCGACTGCGCTCTTATCATTCTGCCACTGCGACGCGACATCCTTGCCTACTGCGTCCCAACGCGTCCAAAAATCAGTCGCTTTGCGGGTGGTAGCGGCGGCCCTGGCGCTTTCCGTGTCCTGCCAGTCATCGGCCAGGGGCAGGATGACTGCCACCGGTTTGCCATGAAGGGTAACCACGTATTCGGCTTTTTCTTCACGGACGGCGCGCAGGATTTCAGAAGCGTCGTTCTTGAGTTTGCGAATTCCAACATGCGGCATGATGGTTGCTCCAATTTGTAGCTACAAATGTAGCCACATTTTACCAAAGCTGTGCTCGTCGGGCAAGGGGAAGACCGTCTGGAAAGGGGCAGCGGGACTATTACCAGCCGACGCTCGGGCCCTTCTGGACCCAAATCGCTGCGGCCAGCGGGCCAAAGACGCCGAAGGCGGCCAATGCCTCGCCGTAGAGGCCCCAGCCAGAGGGAATCGCCGGAATGACCATGAAGGCGAGGGCGGCGACGAAGACAATCCAACGCCAGACGCCGATCAACAGCCTGCTGCGGTTGGCGTGAATGACAAGGCTGATCAGGCCGGCGCCAAAAAAGAGCGTCGCCGCCATAAACGTGCCGCTGACGAACCAGCCGCTGCCATCGAAGAAGAGCGTGGGCGAGGCCCCGGCAGCCTGCACGGCAATCGGGCCGATGCCGTCGGCGCCCAGGCCCGCGGCGTAGAGTCCGGCGCCAATCGCCAGAATCGGGATCGTCAACATTGGGAGCCTGTGCCCCTTATTGTGGAGGACGTCATCGACCGCCTGCACCGCCACAATTCCCAGCGCAAAGGCGATGGCGGCGATCAAATGACCGGCAAACCAGCGCGCGGTCTGGCCTACGGCCTCCGTGGCCTGCGCGTGATCTGCGTAGTCCGGCACGACGGGGATCAGGAAAATGCCGATCGCCAACACGAGGGGAAAGGTAAGGACAAGCAGGGCCTGCTGCCGATTCTCTGCCATGAGGCCGATCCCTGGGTAACTGCTGCAAACAGAAACGGGCAGCGTTCTGACGGCAGAATGCCGTTGAACGCTGCCCGCAGTCTAGCAGGCTTAAAGTGTGCCGGTCAACCCTATTCCAGCACGAGCACCGTGTGCGGACCCAACGGCGGCAGCGCGACCTCGATGCGGTTATCCACTTGCTTCCATCTCAGTTCAGCCTCGTCCGGCGCGAGGTAGGCGCGGCTTGGCTGCCAACCATCGGCGCGCACGCTGACGGTGATGCCGGCCACGGGTGCGCTCTGGTCCACGTGCTGGATCGGCTGGAGCGTGCGCCGGGGATGATAGGCGACCAGATGCACGATCTTGCGCGCCGGGCGCTCGGCGGCCGCAGGCTGTTCATGGAGCGTGCACTCAATCCAGCCGGGTCCGCTTTGCTGGATCAACTGTTCCGGCAGGAAGCTGGCCAGTGCGCTCTGCACCATCGCCCGGTAGGCCCAGTAGTCGTGGTCGCGATAGGCCTGGAAGAGCGGCGCCGCGAAGTAGAGCACCCGCTCGCTGATCACGGCCACCGGTGCATTCAGCGCAGCGCCGACGGGCGCGTGCTGGTGGCTCGTGTAGTGCTCCCAGGTTCGATTGAAGAGCGCGCGGCGCAATTCACCATGACCTGTAGCGCCCGCCCTGGCGCGGACGATGTGACTCTGGTCGTAGAAGACGTAGTCATAGTCATCGGCCAGTTCGGAAGCGTTGGCCAAAAGGTCATCGAGGCGCAGGTACGACGGGATCGTGGGGGATGGCTCTACATACTCAACAGGGACCGCGTCGAGCGGGAAATCACCCTCTTCATCCAGCGCGGCTGTGCCGCTTAGCACCAGGCGTCCGCCCTGCGCCAGATAGGCCGCTAGCTTTACGACCTCATCTGCCGACAGACGTGCGCCGTGGGGCAGGAAGAGCGCCTCGTACGCGTCGACACTTGCATTGGCATCCACAATATCGAACTGGATCCCCAGCTCTAGCAACATCTGCGCCGCGCCTTCGGTGTCGGGGTTGTGCGCGCCCACGCCCGGTTCGGACTCACCGCCGATGCCCCAGGCCAGTAGCGCCACTTCCGCCGTCGGCTTGCTGTCGTGCAGCCACGGTTCCAGCGCCTCGACGCGTGAAAAGGAGCGCTGGAGCAGGCGATAGACGGCCGGGTCGAGTACGCCGTTGGGATGAAGCTGGTCGCCGACGCAGATCATGCCGCCGCCGCTGAGGATGACGCCACACTCGTAGTCAAGCTGATCGGTCGTCTTGAGTCCGCCAAAGTCGGCCCACGACTTGTGAAAGCGGCCGGTCATGCCGATGACGTCCACGCCGTAGGTGCGGGCCTGGCGCGCCATGATCGGGTAGTGGAGATAGCCCCACACGCCTTCGGAGGTGGGCAGACTCTCAACCTCGATATGGGTCATGTAGGGGACGCGTGTGCCCATCTTGGGCGTCGTCGTGCCGTTGTAGTAGACGGACGCGTCGGGTTTGCGACCGTGCAGCAGCGACGTCACATCGCCCATGAACTCGCGCATGCGCTCGTCGGCATAGGCCAGCACTGCACGATCATCCTCGAGCGGGACGCCGGCATCGCGCATGCGCTGCTGGCTCCACGGCGAGTAGTTGGGCACGACAAAGCAGATGTCGGCCCAGAGTCCATCCATCTCATAATTGTCGAGCAACTCTTCGACCTGGGCCATGTAGTAGTCCCGGTAGGGCGAGGCCACGTCCATGGTCGTCCAACCCCATTCGCCGGAGAGCGGATGGCGCATGCGTTGGGTGCCGTCTTTGTTGGTCACAACCCAGCCCGGATGCTGGATGCCGGTCAGGTCGTCCCACATGACCGAAACATAGATCGGGCAGCGAATGCCGCGCCGGTGCAGGGCCTCGATCTGTTCACCCAGCAGGTCACGCGTCATGGTCGGATGGGGCGTCCCGACCTTGGTGGGATAGTAGGAATAGCCGTGGTGGCACTTGGCGAAGATATTGATCGTGTCGACGTGGCCCATGGCGACCGTCTCGGCGAACGTTTCGGGATCAAACTGAGCGCCGACCTCCTCGCATTCGAGGGCCGTATGAAAATCGAGATGGACTTGGCGATAGCGCATTTTTGGTGGTGTCATGATAGAGATTCCGTTATTTTGAGAAGCCGGTCAAGCTGTTGATGAACTGGCGTTGGAGCAGGATATACATGGCCAGAAGCGGCAGCGTGGCCAGCGTCAACGCAGACAACATGAGCGGCCAGTTGGTCGCCCATTCACCCTGAAAAGTCGTCAGACCCAGGGGCAGCGTCTTGAGCGCATCGCTGCGGATGACGATCAGCGCCAGCAGGAACTCGTTCCAGATAAAGACCCCCTGGAAGATGGCGACGCTGGCCAAACCCGGCAAGGAGAGGGGCAGTACCACGCGGAAGAGCATTGACCAAACGCCGCAGCCATCGAGCTGCGCGGCGTCCTCCAGATCCTTGGGGAATTCAATGAAGAAGGCGTAGAGCAGCAGCACGGAAAAGGGAATGCCAAAGGCAATGTACGGTCCAATCAGCCCCTGATAGGTGTCGATCCAGCCGATATTGTTCAGCGTCTGATAGAGGGGAACGAGCACGATGTGGATCGGAATGGCGTAGCCGGCCATGAGCACGAGATAGATGCTGATGCGGCCGGGAAAGCGCAGGCGCGCCAGCGCGTACGCGGCCAAACCGCTGACCACCACGATAAACGTTACCGAAATGATCGTGACAAAGAGCGAGTTGAGAATGTAGTCGGCCAGCCCACGGTCCCAGGCCTGGGCGAAGTTTTGCCATTGGGGATCGGCCGGCAGGCCAAAAGGATTGGAGAAGAGTTCGCGCGTCGTCTTGAGCGACGACAGGCCCATCCAAACGATCGGCAGCGCCACATAGAGCGAGTAGGCGCCCAGAAAGACCCACATGGCGATGCGGCCAGCAGAGCGTTTCATGATCCCTCTCCCACGGCGCGGCTAAAGCGAAGTTGGACGATGCCCAGTCCGAGGGCAAAGACCAGCAGGATGACGGCCAGGGCACTGGCGTACCCGGCGCGGTTGACCGTAAAGGCGTTGTAGTAGATGTAGGTCCCAAGCACCTGGCTGGCATTTGCCGGCCCGCCCCGTGTCAAGACGTAGACAATGTCGAAGACCTTGAAGGCGCCGATCATCGTGATCAGCGTTGCCACGATGATGACGTTGCGAATGACGGGAATGGTAATGCGCCAGAAGATCTGGCCTTCATTCGCGCCGTCCAGCCGCGCGGCTTCATAGATGGCATCGGGCACGGACTGCATGCCGGCCAGGAGAATGACCATGACGAAGCCCGTGTATTGCCAGCAGGCTACGGCTAGGATCGAATAGATGACCAAGCGAGGATCTCCCAGCCAGCCCTGGCTCGGCACGGGCAGGTTCAGCGAGCGCAGTATATTGTTGAGAATGCCGACATTCGGGTCGTAGATCAACTGCCAGAGGATGCCGACAGCCACGACCGACATAATCACCGGTGCAAAGTGCAGCGTACGAAAGAAGACAGACCCGTGACGAATGCCGCGATTAAGGATCGCAGCCAGCACGGCACCGACACCCACTTGAAAGACGACCGACCCGATCAGAATGATAAAGTTATTGCGCAACGATCGCCAGAAAACCCCATCGCCGGCGAGCTCCGCATAGTTTTCCAAACCGATGAAGTTGAATTGTGTGCCTAGCAGATTATAGTCGAAGAATGAGAACCAGATCGTGCGCACGATCGGATAGAGCACAAAAAAGACCATAAAGAGCACGGCCGGCGCGACCAAAAAATAGGCGTCAAGCCACTGCCGAACCTTGCGCGTGCCGGCCGTGCTGGCCAGCGACGGGGCGGGCTGCTGCGTCTTTTGAAGACTCATTGACATTGTCCCAGCAGGGTTTTAGCTGTTGATTTCGCACGATAGACCGCTGATTCGAGCGGACACGACGGATTGAAACGGATTGCTTCTAAAATAGATCCGCGCCCATCCGCCGCATCCGCCAAATCAGCGGCCCATTGCGGACTATTCGCTCAAGCGCTCCTGCGCAATAAGCGCCTGTTCGCGGATGGCCGCGGCAGCCTCTTCAGGCGTCTGCGTACCGGCAATCACCTCTTGAATCGAGTTGAGGTAGACTTCCGAAACGCTGTTTTCCAGAATGACGTCAAGCCAGGTTGTGGCGCCTTCG
Source organism: uncultured Chloroflexia bacterium (assembly GCA_963749845.1). Lineage (GTDB taxonomy): Bacteria > Chloroflexota > Anaerolineae > Caldilineales > Caldilineaceae > JAGRCP01. The sequence continues at coordinate 402,959 of CAVVOJ010000002.1, forward strand.
GCCTTGGACAGATCGTCGATGACGAAGGTGAACGCATCCGGCACGTTGTCACTGGCGACGTCGCTGCGCACGGGCAGGCGATTGAGGCCTTCCATCAACTCAAGCTGGTTTTCCTGGTTGATAAAGAAGTCGACGAAGGCAATGGCAGTATCGGGCTGCGTCGTCTTCGAGGAAATCTCGAGGCCGATCGGGCCCATCAGGACATAGTTCTGATTGCCGGCGCCGTCGGTGATGGCCGGCATGCGGAACATGCCGTACTGACCGTCAAAGTCATTGGCAGCTAGCTGGCCGATGATCCACGTGCCTTGGTAGTACATGGCAGCCTGCTCGGTGAAGAACTGAGCCAGGGCCGCGTCAGGCGTCGTCGAGTTGACGGCATCGGCAAAGCAGCCGGCTTCCTGCATCTCGATGAGGGGCTGGAACGCGGCTGCATAGTTGGGATCGGCGAAGAGCTCTTCAGCCGGTGTGGCCAGAATGTAGTCCTCGGCAATCGTGTCTTCGCCAACGACCTTCTGGTTGAACATGGAGAGATAGTGGACACCTTCCCAGCGTTCCTGGTTGCCGAAGGCCATGGGTGTGATGCCTGCATCGCTGAGCGTGCGGCAGATGTCCAGCAGGTCGTCAAACGTTTCCGGGACGGTGAGTCCCTGCTCCTCAAAGATCGCTGTGTTGTAATAGTAATACTTGGCTTCGAGACTGTAGGGCGCCGCGGCCAGGAAGTCGCCGTAGGTGAAGGCGTTGAGCGCCGCCGGCGAGACTACATCACCCCAACCAAGCTCCTGGCTAGCAGCCGCCAGGTCAAGGAGATGGCCCTCGCGCATGAAGCGACCGGTGTCATCACCCGCCCAGTTGAAGAAGATGTCGGGCGGATCATCGGAGCCGATCGCGACCTGGATGGCGGTCTTGTAAGCCTCGTTGGCATAGGTGCGCATAATGACTTCCGTTTCCGGATTGGCGGCATTAAACGCATCAACGATGCCCTCGAAATAGGGCTTGGAGACCTCATCGGTCAGCATCCAGAACTCCAGCGGTTCGGCGTCGCCCGACGACGCGGCCTCGCCCCCGGCGCCGGTGGTTGCAGCGGGCGCTGGCGCGGTACACGCTGCCATCAAGCTCAGCAGCGCAAGCAGTACGATTGTGACGGTTACTCTTCGCATTCTAGCCTCCTGTTGGGGTACTCTGGTACAGTATTATTCTATCCGTTGATCCATTTGCACAGAACGCGCCACGACACGGCTAGCGGTTCGCGCTCACGGAGTTTCGGATAGGGTTCACGGGATAAAGGTACGGCATCGCACATCGCTTCATGCTGTACGATAGGGAACAGACAAGTCGCTTGGTGTCACTTGTCCAGCAGGTGAAAGTCCGCTGGTATCCACTGAACCAGCGCCTTGTTTGCCCGTTTATTATAGTGCTTTTGCGTTCAATGTCACGCGTTTTTTGACGGACTTCGGCCATAAATGGGACAAGAACCGGACAGCCAACTTGATCAAGCGTTCTTTCAGCACGTACGCTCCGCGCTGAACCATCTCTATGACCCTGACTATCTGCGTCATTCCGCCCTCCCAGAGGCCCTCGGTCTGCCCGATCGCTTCGACATGCCCGCACATCTTCAGCGTATTTTGACCGGGGCGATCGAGAAGCTGGATGTCGCGTCCGGCAGCGCTTCCTCCGACCCGGAGCGTGAACTGTACGAGCTTTTGCTCTATCGCTATATACAGCAGTTCAGCCAGGATGAAGTCGCCGATCAGTTTGGGGTTTCGGTTCGCCAGCTGCGCCGCAAGCAAAACGCGGCCATCTACACGTTGGCCGCCCAGTTGTGGCATGAATACTGCGCGCCACGCGTCGATGCCGCAGCTGCCAATTCTCGCCCCCCCGATCAACCCGAGCAGACGCTCTCCAGCGGCAGGGAAGGCAGCGGCGAATTGACGTGGCTGCGCCAGACTTCCGCCGGCGAGTCGACCGCTGTCGCCAACGCGTTGCCCACCGTGTTGCGCCTGATCCAGCCGCTGGTCGATTCTCTGGCCGGTGAGATCGTTCATGACGGACCGTGGCAGGTCGATTTGGCCCTGCACCCCGTTGCTTTTCAGCAGAGTCTGTTGCTTGTGCTCAATATCGTCCTTGCTGCTGCCCAGGGTCATATCGTTCACCTTAGCGGGCGCACGGCGGCTGCCACGCTGATCCTCGAGGCCTCGTGTCTGCCTCTCGAACCGAATTGGCAGCCAAACACCGACGACAGCGAACGGCTTCACGCGATCCGCCGCCTGCTGAAAGGTTCTGGGGCGGCGCTGGATGTTGAGGTCGAACCGGAACAGCTTCGTGTCAGCCTGCACTGCCCCGTTAGCCGGCGTGTGACGGTGTTGGTGATCGAGGACAACGCCGAGATCGTTGCCGTGATGCAGCGCTTCACGGCGGGGACGCGCTTCGTTGTCGAGGGCATTCAAGACCCGTCTACGACCTTTGAAGCGGTTGATCGCCTGCAACCGGATGTAATTATTGTTGACATCATGATGCCGGAGACTGACGGCCTGCTGCTGATGAGCCGCCTGCGCGAGCATCCCCGCTATGCGACGATTCCCATCATCGTCTGCTCGGTCCTGCCCCAGGTAGAGTTGGCAGCGCGCGCTTGGCGCCGCCGACTATGTGCAGAAGCCGTTCGACCGCCAGGATCTGCTTGCGGCCCTGAACCGTCAGGCCCAGCGCCTTGGTTGAAGCGACGGGACAGGCGTCGGCTGAGCTTGTTTAGTGCAATTTGCTTCGCCTTTGACAGGCTCAGGCTGCACGGCTCGCTACTGTACGATTCCGTTACGCTTCAAAAGCCAGGCCGGTTGCCCGTTCGAACGTATCGACCTCTTCGCCTGGGGAAGGTTTGGTTGAATTTATGGCCCCTGATGAGGGGCCCTCTGGCGAGGGGGCATCTGGTGAGAGGGTCTGTTGCACGGCTGTAAGCAAGCCAAGCAGGGCGTTGGCGGTCAGCCCGCCGGCCAGGCTAATGTGCGCGACATCGCAGACAGCGTGCTGATCAGTCGGGTTGAGCGACGAGACGATGATGACGGGGATATCGCACAGCGTCGGGTCGAGCGCGATCGCCTTCAGGACCTGATAACCACTCATTTCCTGCATGATCAGATCAAGAATGATGGCATCTGCGGGCCGCTTTGCCAGCATCGCCAGCGCTTGCTCTCCGCTGGACGCTCGCACCACCCGATAGGGCGGATCCGCAGTTGCAAGGATGCGGCCAAAGAGCTGGAGGATTTCGCGGTTGTCATCGACGACTAGCACCGTCTCGATGCCCAGTTGCAGCTCGTCCAGCGTACCCAACAGCTCGGCGCGACTCACCGGCTTGACCAGGTAATGCATTGCGCCCAGGCGATCGGCTGCCTCATGCAGGCCGGGCGTCCAGCAGCCGATGATCGGCGTGCCGTAGGTGGCCTGGAACTGGGTGCTGAAGTAGGCCACCTGCCGTTCCGCATCGGGCGCGTTGACGAGCAGCAGTTCGGCGGGGAGATCGCGCAAGGCGTCGGTAGCCGCTTCGAGCGTCTCTTCATGGACGATCTCATAGTCGGCCAGACGACGGCGGAGCAGGCGGGTCAACACCTGCCCGCGCGCTTCGACAACCACGATGCGCCTAATCGGCGCGGCCATGGGCGCCATGTTGCGGTGCGTCCGCTCCACGTAGGTCTGATAGGGATTGATCCAGCGCAGTGGTGATTGCGGCTTTGACTCCGGCTGTTGTTCCCGGCGCGGCAGCGTGAAAAAGATCGTCGTGCCCACGCCGACTTCGCTCTCGATCCACATGCGCCCTTCGTGGAGCTCAACAAAGCGCTTGCTGATGGCCAGTCCCAACCCGCTTCCCCCGAAATCGCGCCGGACCGTGGGATCGAGCTGGTGGAAGGGTTCGAAAAGTTGCGCCTGTTGCTCCGGCGCGATGCCGGGCCCCGTATCGCGCACGGCCAGGCAAATCTCGTTCTCGCGTTGCTCGAGTGAGACGACCACGCTGCCCGCCTCCGTAAAGCGGCCGGCATTGCTCAACAGGTTGACCAACACTTCACGGATGCGTGTGGGATCGCAGTAAATTGAGCCTGATTCGGGCGGGACTGATGCCTCCAGCCGTAAGCCTTTGGAATCGTAGAGTGGCCGCACGACCTCTGTGGCGCTATGCACGATCTCGGCGGCCTCGCTCCACTTAGGGACGATGGAGACCTTGCCCATTTCAATCTGACTCAGATCCAGCACGTCGTTGATCAACTCCAATAGGTGTGCGCTGTTGCGGCGAATGGAGGCGATGTCGGCCATGAGCGCCGGCGGCAGGGAGCCGCCATAGATTTCGGGCGACTGCACGATCACTTCGCTGAAGCCGATGATCATGTTGAGAGGCGTGCGTAACTCGTGACTGACCACGGCCACAAAGTCCTCTTTTACCCGCTTTGCTTCTTCGGCCGCCAGCGTGAGCGCCGGGCAGCACGGCAATGCGTAGCAACTCGACGCGCGGTTCTTCAAGACTCTGCGTTTCAGCGGTTTGGTGAATGATGGTGGTCATTGGCGTCTCTGGTGGAAAGACCGTGGTGAGAATGGTTAATCGAGAATAGCGAACGAAGATTTTTGAATGGGTTTGTTTACCGCTGTCTGTACACTGTTTTGCAACTTGGATTAGGCATTGTCCAGTTTGACCGGGCAGCACGCTCCCCCGGCACAGTCCACACGCCCCGTGCGGACGGTCATGCAATTTCGTCCAGTGGCAGGATTGGTCGCCGGACATGCTGGTAGGGGAAGCGATCCAGGTTGGCGGAACAGAGTCCGGCCGTGTCCATTTCGATCACGCCGGCGGCGATGGGCAGATAGGCCGCGCGATAGGCGACGGCTGACTTGACCGCGATCATCTTCTGCTCCTCTGGGATGATGCCGATCATGCGCAGCTGCGCCAGGTCAAAAGGCGGCGTCTTGCGCTCGGTGAGCAAGATGTTGAGGCCATCGACGCGTAGCCAGACGCTGCGCCCCATGTGGATGGTGTTGCCAAAAAACGAGGCAAAATGATTGTTGGCCAACTCTGCCGTGAAGGTGCCGTCCGACAGGCGCTTGACCACGCCGGAGACGGGCACGGGCGCTCCATGCCACTCGTCATATTTGCCGCCAACGTCGAGCTTGACCGCCGCGCCTTCCCCGGCTTTCCAACAGTGGGCAACTGACTCCGGATCGGCGAGGACAACGGCGCCCTCCTGCACGCCGGCCGCAAGCATGGCACGCAGCGCATCGGTCCCGTCGCCGGGCGAGCCGCCGCCGATGTTGTCGGCCGAGTCGACCAGAACGACGGGACCGCCCGCCATGGTCAGCGCTTGGGCGACAGCCGCAGCGGGCGTTACAAAGTCGGGTAGCGCCGCTGCCCGTTCGGCCATGAGGATCGCGGCCAACTCGTCTGCATAGCGTTGCGCCAGCGCGGCATCGGCGTTGGTCGTCACGATCATGCAGGCGCCGGCATCGGGGGTGTCACTGTAGGCAAAGCCGCCGAAGACCGCAACGCAGACTACCTGCTCCTCCATCTCCATTTCGGCGGCACGGGCGTGGACCGCGGCCAGCGGCAGATCGTCCGTGCCAGTCGCCTGGGGCGCCAGAATCAACGGGGGATGGGCATAGCCAGCCGTGGGCGTGAGTTCGCCTCCAACCAGGCGGGCCAGAACGTCCGATGCCTCTGCGCCCCGTTCGTAGGGGTCGGTGTGGGGGTTCTTGTCGAAGGCGATCACCACATCGGCCAGATCGACCGTTTGGGGCGAGATGTTGCCGTGCATGTCGAGGGTAATCACGATCGGGACGTCATCACCGACGACGTCACGTACCGCACGTAGTATCGCGCTCTCGGCATCCAATTCGCCTTCGGTCACCATCGCGCCGTGAAGCGCCAGCAGGATGCCGTCCAAGGGCAGGGCAGCCGCGAGGCGTTCCGTGAGCGCATCAAGGATGGTCGTAAAGGCCTCGGCGGTGACGATGCCGCCCGGCATGGCCCCGGCATAGACCGTGGGGATCAACTGCCAGTCGGCGCGGCGATTGTCAATCATGCCGGCCGTGGCCGACTTTGTGTCCGCCAAATGGGAGAAGATCGCTTCATCAAAGAAGAGCGCCTGTTTCTCGAAGTCTTCTAACGTGGTGCGACGGGTGGCGAAGCTGTGCGTCTCGTGGGCGACGCCGCCCACGGCAATGCGTTTCTGATCGGGTTCGACGGCAGTCATCTCTCATTCCTTTCTTCGTCAAGACGAGCCTGTGGTCATCACCGAGTTTTCTGTGCTAGACGCTCGAAAGGCGCACGCTGGCGTCGCTGCGCTCGAACAGGTCCTCGCGCCAGGAAACGCCCATCCCCGGCGCAGTTGGCGCCTGGGCCAGCCCATCGACCACGTGGATTCCCCCGCGAATGAGCTGTGGGTAGAGGATGCGAATGTGGGCACGCAGGGTTTCCTGCCACGCAACATTTGGGGCGGCTGTCGCCACGTGGATGCCGGAGAGCAGCGTCAACGGGCCTGTACAGTCATGCATGACGACCGGCACGTTGTAAAACTGGGCCAACTCGGCAATCCGTCGCGTCTGCGAAATCCCGCCGACCCAGGTCGGATCGATCATGACGTAGTCGGCCGCGCGTTTCTCCAAGACGAGGCGGAAATCCTCGTAGCCCACCAGCATTTCACTGACCGCCAGCGGCACATCGGCCTGACGCCGCAGATCGGCAATGGTGTCGATGCTGTCTGGCCGGATGATGTCCTCCAGCCACAGCATGTTCAACTCGCGCACTTCGCGAGCGATCCGTAGCGCCGGCGCCAGCTGAAAAAAGCCGTGGCCATCCAGCGCCAGCTCAATTTCGTTGCCCAGGGCCTCGCGGATCGCGCGCAGGGGGCGCAGGCCCTCATCCAGGTCGCGCTGGCTGATATAGAGCGCACCGCCCGGCTTGTGTGCGGCGAAGTCGAGGGTCCACACCTTGAGGCCGCGGATGCCCTCGTCGAGCAGTTGCTTGGCATAGTCAACGGGGCTGTTGACGACCGACCAGTAGTCGTTGAGTGGCCCTTCATTGCCCACGATGCCATGGCCCGGCCAGCCCTGGTCGCCCGGACTGCGGTCGCCGCGGCCGCCATATGCCGGGCCGCCACTGCTGTTGTAGACGGGGATGCCATCGCGCGTGCGTCCGCCCAGCAACTGCCAGATCGGCTGTTCCGTCACCTGACCGAGAATGTCCCACAGCGCCAAGTCGATGGCTGAGAGCGCACGCAATTCGGTCCCGCGCGCGCCAAAGTTGGCGGCCCGCTCATAGAGAAAGCGGAAGTGCCCCTCGATGGCCAGGGCGTCCGCCCCCAGCAGGCGACGCGCCATCCAGTCGTGGATCATGGCCGCGACCGCATGGGGCACGTAGTAGGTCTCGCCACAGCCGATGTAGCCGGCATCGGTATGGATGCGCAGCGCGAGCAGCCCCGGCATTACGTGTTGGGGCAACGCCGTCTCAATCTTGGTGATCCGGATATCGGACACGTTTGCTTCCTCCGTGAAACCTGGTGAATATGGAAAGATGGGCCATCGCGCAACCGATTTATTCCACGACGGGCACGGGCACGCGTTCGGCAATGTCCGCCACGACCTGGGCCGGCGTGCGGCCGCGCAGGCGGGTCTGGGGGCTTATGTGAATGCGGTGGGTGAGCAGCGCCGGGCTCAAGTGCTGCACATCGCTGGGAATGACGAAGTCGCGCCCGCGCAGCGCGGCCAGGGCTTGGCTGGCTCGGTAGAGCGCGAGGGAGCCACGCGGCGAGACGCCCAGTTCCACCGACTCATGATCACGCGTGCCGCGCACGATGTCGAGCATATAGCGCCGCACCGGTTCGCTGACATGGATGGCGCGGACCTCTTCCTGGAGCGCGACGACCGCGTCCGCAGTGGCGACCGGGGTCATGGCGTTCAGGGGATCGCTCCGCTCGTAGCGCAGCAGGATTTCTTCCTCCTCGTCCAGGGTTGGGTAGCCGAGATTGAGCTGGAGCAGAAAGCGATCGAGCTGGGCTTCGGGCAGGGGAAAGGTGCCCTCCAACTCGATGGGATTTTGGGTAGCGATGACCAGAAAGGGCCGGGGCAGCGCCATGGTGTCGCCGTCCAGCGTAATCTGCTGCTCCTGCATGGCTTCGAGCAGGCTGGATTGGGTGCGAGGCGTGGCGCGGTTGATTTCGTCGGCCAGTAGGATCTGGCTGAAGACCGGGCCCGGACGAAATTCGAAGGCCTGCTCTTTTTGGTTGAAAAAGTTGATGCCGGTCACATCGCTGGGCAGCAGGTCGGGCGTGAACTGGATGCGGGCGAAAGAGCAGTCGATGCTGCGCGCCAGCGCCTTGGCCAGCGTCGTTTTGCCGATACCCGGCACGTCTTCGAGCAGAAGGTGGCCATCGCACAGAAGTGCCACCAGCATCAGCTCGACGACATCGCGTTTCCCAATAATCACGTTGGCGACGTTGTCTTGCACAGCCACAACAAAGTCGGCAAATTTCATGAAAGTCTCCGGGAGTCAGATTGACCGGGCAAGCATGCCAGGATGCCGGGGTAGTCTACTCGCGAAGCAAGTCCGGGTCAACTGCATTTGCAATAAACCGAAAATGACCGAAAATCTACTACTTGGCAAAATTTAAAAAGGATGCAAAACTTTTGATTGAAAATACCCAAAGAATTCTGACGAAATCAGCACCCACGGCTGGCATGGCGGTATCTGTCTGACCCGGGACACGCGCTTCAAGCCGCAAGCAGGGCAAGAACTCTTTTTGTGCGAGGGGCACGGCGCCATGCGCTTCTTTGGAAGTGACGTTATTCAAATCGGGCCGGGTCACGCCGGGCGCACCTTTTGGCAGATGCGGGCGACCGAACTGGCGCCCGAACACGTGCGCGTCTTAGTGACCTTCTTCACCCCGGTTGATCATGCGCTGCAGCTACGGGTCTACCGCGGACCGCAAACGGAGTTGAGATGATCCAGATTGTCTGTCACCGCGGGGCCAATGAATTTGCCCCGGAAAATACCTATGCGTCCACGCAAATCTGCCTCGACTGGGGCATGGACATCGTCGAGATCGACGTGAACAGCAGCCGCGACGGCGTGCTCTATCTCTTTCACGGCCCGCAGCTGGAAAGGGCGAGCACTGGTCGCGGCCTGATCATGGAGCACGATGCGGCTGAGATCGATCTGCTTGATGCCGGTAGTTGGTTTGCGCCCGAGTTTGCAGGCGAACGCATCCCGCGCCTGGCCGAGTTTCTGCCGTGGGTCAAGGGACGCGTCGGCCTCTTTCTCGACGTGAAATTTGGTGATCTGGATGAGGTCGTCCGCCTGATTCGGGCAACTGACCTGGCGGACGAGACCTTCTTCTGGTTTCAGCACAATTGGATGGCGCGCTGCTTCCGGCGCATCGCACCTGACCTGCGGTTAAAGATCAACGCAGCCACCCTTGGCCAAATCGAGGCTGCACAGCAGGAGTATGACGCCCAGATCATTGAAATAGACCTGGCCAACGTCACTGAGGAAATGATGAATGCCTGTCGCAACCGGGAGATGCAGGTGATGATCAACTATGGCGGTGACGATCCCGCTCGCCTCCAGACGATGTTGGCATGGCGCCCGGATTTCGTGAACGTCAATTATGGGGATCGTGTGGCTCGCCTGGCGCGCGAGATGGGGTTGCGCTGATGGCCGACGATCGAGGAGCCAACATGACAACACGACAACTGCTCGCAATCTGCCTGGACTGCGGCGACACTTTGATTGATGAGGCCACGGAGGTGAAGACCGCAGACGATGTCTCGCTGCGGGCCGAGCTCATCCCAGGCGCCGACATGCTCTTGCATGAGCTGAAGCGGCGTGGTTATCCGCTTGCGCTCGTGGCCGACGGCCCCACGGCCACGTTCCGCAACAATCTGGCGCCGTATGGCCTCTACGACCTCTTTGACGCCTATGCGATTTCCCAAGAGGTCGGCGTGAGCAAGCCCAATGCCGCGATCTTTCACCATGCGCTTGCTCAGCTGGAGATCGGGCCGGAAGCCTACGGTCGGGTGCTCATGGTCGGCAATTACCTGGCGCGCGACATCAAGGGTGCCAACGAGCTAGGCTTGATTAGCGTCTGGCTCGACTGGTCGCCAAGGCGTCCCAAAACGCCGGCAGATGCCGCCGAGACACCGGACTACATCATCAAGACCCCGCTGGAACTGCTAGACGTAGTTGACGCAATCGAGCGGGCGGCTTAGAAAGCGAGACAGAAGATGGCAACGTACAACATAGCCGATCTGGTCGTCGAGAATCTGAGCGGGACTGCGGCCTTCCCCGACAAAGATGCTGCCGTCATCATTACCCCCGCCGGCTAGTTTTCTGGCTGTAACTGCCCCACGCTGCCGGCGGAGCCATTCTACAGGACGGATAGTCTGCCGCCACCCCAGCCGTTTATTTTTCTGGGCCCTCGTTTCTTGACGCTAGACAGATCAGCAGTCTATACTACTATGGTTTGTCAACGATTGACTGCTTCCCCGCCGGCGCTTTGGGCGCATCGGTTGCAACATCTAGTCAGGTGGAGTTACGTACCTCATGAGCAAGAATACCTGGATGCTGATTGGCATCTTCGTTCTCGTTATCATTGCCCTCTTCATCGCCCTTCCCGTCGATCATCCCGATTGGCTGGAGCGCGGCGTCAGTGGGAACTCGGAAATGCCGCGTGAACTGCGCGACATCAAGCTCGGTCTTGACCTTCGCGGCGGCACCCAGGTGCTGCTGGAAGCCGAACCCATCACCGGTCAAGAGATCGATCCTGGTTCCATGGATACGGCCAAGCTGATCGTCGAAAACCGCGTCAACGGCCTCGGTGTGGCTGAGGCGATCGTTCAGCGTCAAGGCGAAGATCGCTTGATCGTGGAGCTGCCTGGCGTCGACAACCCTGACCAGGCGGTCGAGACGATCCGCTCCACCGGACAGCTAGAGTTTGTCGATGCAGCCGGTCTGCCGCTGGCCCAGGGCATGATCATCAATACCACCAACCATCCGACCAAGGCCGCCGAATTTCTTGCGGCCGTTGAAGATGGCACGGTCGATCCGGCCGCTGTCCCCTATCCCGACCAACTCTTCGAGACGGTGATGACGGGTGACATTTTGCGTAATGCCGCGGTGACCCAGGACCAGCTCGGCCAGTACGAAATCGGCTTTGAGCTGACCGGCGAAGGCAGCGACCAGTTTTACGAATATACTCGGGCCAATATCGGCGAACCTCTGGCGATCATCCTTGACGGTCGCGTTCTCTCTGCGCCGACCATCAATGCTGCCATCCGCGATACCGGCGTGATTACGGGCCAGTTCTCCCAGGAGGAGGCTGACTCGCTGGCCGTCCAGATGCGCTACGGCGCGCTGCCTGTGCCCCTTATCGTGGCCGATATCAATACGATTGGCGCCAGTCTGGGCCAGGACTCGGTTGAGCGCAGCCTGTTGGCCGGCCTGATCGGCATGGGCGCCGTACTGCTCTTCATGTTGATTATCTATCGCTTGCCCGGTGCGATTGCGGACGTAGCCTTGGTCATTTACATCATCTTCAATGTGGCGATCTATAAGCTCGTGCCCGTGACCGTAACGCTGGCCGGTATTGCCGGTTTCCTGCTTTCGATCGGTATGGCAGTCGACGCCAATATTCTGATCTTTGAGCGCATGAAAGAAGAGCTCCGCGTGGGACGTTCGGTGCGCCTTGCCGTCGAGGCGGGCTTCAGCCGTGCGTGGCCCGCCATTCGTGACGGTAACCTGTCGACGCTAATCAGTTGTGGCGTGCTCTTCTGGTTTGGCAACACCTTTGGCGCCAGCGTGGTGAAAGGCTTTGCCGTTACCCTGTCCATCGGTGTACTACTCTCCATGTTCACGGCTGTTTTTGTTACGCGCACGTTCATGCGTGCAATTCTGTCGAGTCGTAGCGATAAACTGATGGAGTCCAGCGTGCTCCTTGGCATGTAGGCGACGCGCCTCTCCATTCCTTTTTTGCAGCTCATTGCCCATTATTTCGGGAGTTCACGATGTTCCATATTGTTGAAAAACGGCGCCTTTGGTTCACGATATCGCTTTTGCTCATCTTGCCGGGCATCATCTTGATGATTTACTCATTTGCCACCACGGGGAACCTCTTGCCGCTCAGCATTGACTACACCGGCGGTACCTTGTGGGAGGTTCGCTTTCAAGAAGCGGTCGCTCCGGCCGAGGCGCGTCAGATCTTTGTCGATCAGGGATACAACGACACGGTCGCGTTTAATGTCGAAGACGGTAATACCGTTCAGGCAAAGCTCAAAACCCTGAGCGCGCAAGAAAAAGAGGTGCTCGTCGACGATCTGACAACAAACTTCGGTGAGTTCGAAGAGCGCTCGTATCGCAGCATCGGACCGACCGTTGGCACCGAAGTGAGTCGGGCTGCGCTCCTCGCCGTTATGATTGCGTCGGGCCTGATCCTGCTCTACATCGCTTTCGCCTTTCGTCAGGTCTCACATCCCTTCCGCTATGGCACGTGCGCCGTCATTGCGTTGGTGCACGACGTGTTGGTGACGATCAGCTTCATTTCCATTATGAACCTGATCGCCGGCTGGGAGGTTGATGCGCTCTTCTTGACCGCGGTTTTAACCATCATCGGTTTTAGCGTCAATGATACAATCGTCGTCTTCGACCGCATTCGCGAGAACCTGAAGCGCCATCGAGGCGAGTCCTTTGCCACAGTCGCCAACCGCAGTCTGGTGGAAACATTCCAGCGTTCTATCGCCACGCAGGTGACTGCCATGCTGGTCATCTTTGCCATCCTGGTCTTGGGCGGAGCGACACTCCAGCAGTTTATGGCGACGCTCATGGTCGGGCTGATCAGCGGTACCTACAGCTCGCTCTTTAATGCCACGCCGTTGCTTGTGGCCTGGGAAGAGCGCTCCTTGTTTGGCAAGAAGTCGAGCCAGGTGGACACCCCCAACGGGAATGCCGCTCTGGCCTCTTGAGCGCCTGTCAACCAGTCCGACTTCTCCTGGAGAAGTCGGACTTCAGTTTTTTCCGCTTCTAGCCCAGCCGCAGCGAATCAGCGCTGCGGTTTCCTTTTTTGACGGGAGATCGTCGTGCCGCCGACCGCCATGCGCGCATTGCTGTTGACGGATGCCGGACCCGTCTTGCGACGTGATTACCCAGTGCCCATGCCTGCTGTGGGGGAGGCACTGGTCCGCGTGCGACTGGCCGGTGTCTGCTCCACCGATCTGCAGCTGACTGCCGGCTACAAAGGCGGCTACCGTGGCGTGTTGGGCCACGAGTTTGTGGGCGAGGTGGCTGTTGCGCCTGGGGCCGAAGAGTGGCTGGGGCGGCGCGTAGTCGGCGAACTCAACATCGGTTGCGGGCGCTGTGCGCTCTGCGCGCGTGGGTTGGCCAAGCATTGCCGCAGCCGGCAGAGTCTGGGCATCATCGGTCGCGACGGCGCGTTCGCCGACTATCTGACGCTGCCACTGGCGAACTTGCATGCAGTGCCGGCAGACGTGCCCGATGAACGAGCGGTCTTCACCGAACCATTGGCTGCCGCGCTGCAAATCCTGGAACAGGTCCACGTGACGCCGACGACGCGCGTGATCGTGGTGGGGGATGGTCGGCTGGGTCTGCTCGTTGCCCAAGCCTTGGCCACGACCCAGTGTGACCTGACCGTGATGGGCCATAATCCCGAGAAGCTGGCGATTCTGCATGACGCCGGCATTACCCATACGGTGCTTGCAACCGGGACCGCCACATTTGACGCCTTTGTTGCCATGGCGCAGCAAAGCGCCGACGTCGTCATCGACGTGACGGGCTCGCCTGTCGGGTTTGCCCAGGTGCGTCGCCTCGTGCGGCCCCAAGGCGTCATCGTGCTGAAGAGCACCTTTGCCGGCCGCCTGCCTGATCTGGACATCAGCAGCCTGGTCGTGGACGAAATCACCGTCATCGGTAGTCGCTGCGGTCCCTTCGCCCCGGCCCTGCGCATGCTGGCCAGCGGTGCGGTATCAGTTGTACCGCTCATTCATGCCCGTTATCCTTTGGATGACGCCGTTCCTGCTCTCGAACACGCCAGGCGCAAAGGCGTCCTAAAAGTACTCGTCGAACCGTAGATCGACAAGTGGCCATCGACAATTGACCACTGACCATTCATATTGCTCATCCGCCCGTGACTATCCAACGCATCGGAGCGCCCGCTCTCCTCTTCCTATCCGCCTTCTTCCTCGTTGGCTTCGGTCCGCCCCGCCTGACCGATCGTGAGATCGCGCCGGCCCGGCGACTGACGCCGGCTGAGTTGCGCAACTGGAGCGAGACGCGGGTACCGCCAGAGATCTCGGCCGCCGCGTTGCTGGTTTATGACGTGGATGCCGAACAGATTCTCTTCGAACGCGCGATGGATGAAGCGCTGCCCATGGCCAGCCTTACCAAGCTGATGACCTCGCTGCTCGTTTGGGAAGCGGACGATCTCAACGCAACGGTCACGATTGAAGCGGCGGACCTGGTGGGTGGCGCGAGCATGGGGCTGATCGCAGGCGATAGGTTGACCGTGGAAGAGCTACTTTGGGGCCTGCTGGTGCCCAGCGGCAACGATGCGGCCATGGCCCTGGCCCGTCATGTGGGCGGTTCGGTGGAGGCGTTCGTCGCACGTATGAACGATCGAGCGGCCGAACTGGGTTTGACGGCTAGTGCCTTTCGCAACCCCCACGGTTTCGACGCCCCGGGGCACGTGAGCAGCGCCGCTGATTTGTTGGCACTCACCTTGCGTAATCAGATGACGCCGCGCTTCAACGAGATGGTCGCCACGGAAGAGACGACGGTAGCAGGCTATCCGATGGAGAACACAAATGACTTGCTCATCACCGACGCCGATGCCACCGGCATCAAGACCGGAACGACGCCAGCCGCCGGTCAGTGCCTCATCGCCGAATTCGATGATGGTTCCGGTCATCGGGTGATCATTGAAGTGCTGGGCAGCACGGATCGTTATGAGGATGTGCGCAGGCTGCGTGTCTATTACGAGCAAAACTATGAATGGCTTAGTGGCAATGCTGACGACCTACCGCTACTCAATCGCCTCTATGACGATGAGGGGGCGCTCTGGTACCTTGCCGCCCAAGGCGACGCACCCAGCACGCTGGTGCGCCGCAGTGCCTATCCGGCCCTGCACGGGTACCGGCGCATCACGCGGCCGCCGGCGGGTACGCCGTGGCAGGCGGGGATGGCAGTGGGCACGCTGGAATGGCGCCTGGACGATCAACTGGTTGGGACGCAGGCGTTGACGCTGCGCTAGGATCAGCATAAAAGCCAAGACTGGTTGATTTGCCTGCGCGGCGCAATCATTTCCGGTGCGCCAAAACTTGACATAAAACTTGTGGGAGGGGTGAGGGCTGATGACAGAAGAACGGCTTCAAAAAATCATGGCGGCCGCAGGTGTAGCCAGCCGGCGCGCATCCGAGGAGTTGATCACGGCCGGGCGCGTGCAGGTCAACGGGCAGACCGTCACCGAACTGGGCGCCAAGGCTGATCCGGCCGTTGACTCGATCACTGTCGACGGGCAACCGCTCAACAAGCCGGCCCACCACACTTACATCAAATTGCACAAGCCGCGTGGCGTCATCAGTGACCTGGGCGGTGATGCCGAAGGGCGCCAAAACGTGGGCGATCTGCTGCCGCCGTCAATCGGTCGCGTCTATCCGGTTGGCCGACTCGACCTCAACAGTGAGGGATTGGTACTCCTGACAGACGATGGCGCGTTGGCCCACAAGCTGACGCACCCGCGCTATGAGCATCCCAAGACTTACTTCGTCCTGGTCGAGCGACAGCCAAGCATGCGGGCGCTGGATCGCCTGCGCAAGGGCGTGAATCTGCCCGACTATCGCACCGCGCCCGCGCAGGTGCGCGTCGTCGAGCGTTTGCCGCCGCGCCTGCAGTTGGACAGCGGACCCACCGCCGGCGTCTGGCTGGAGATCATCCTGCGCGAGGGCAAGAAACGGCAGATTCGCCACATGACCGCGGCGGTGGGCTATCCCACGCTGCGTCTGGTCCGCTGGGCGATTGGTCCGCTCACCCTGGGCGACTTGCCGGCCGGCGAGCAAGTCGCGCTCAAGAAACATGAGGTCAAGGAACTGCGCAAGCTGGCCAATCTCCCAAAATCGCCAGCGCCCCAGCGCCCCAATCCGCCACCGCCCCGGCGCAAAGTGACGGTCAAGAAGAAGCCCAATCGCTAGGTAGGTGTCCGCGAACGAGCCCGCTGGCATGAATGCCCTGGCTAGCAGGCCGCGCTGTCGACGACTAAGCCCCAGTCGAGAGGGCACCTAAGACTGGTGAACAGGAGCGATACCTGTACAACCTATAAGTCTAGCGCCGGTTCTCGAAATAGACAATGGAGAATGGTTAATGGGCGGCATCACCATCAACCATTCTCCATTTTTGATTACGCATTAACCATTACCTCGACTGCGTTCCGCCCAACGCATCACCAACACGGCCAGCCCGCCTAACACCGTGAAGCCTAGCACCAGCGGCAGCACGGTGCCGTTGTAGTTCTGCCCGATGAGCATCCCCAGCGGTGTGGCCATGAAGAGCGAAAGCGATCCCACAACGGCCGCGCCCACGCCTGCGATGTGGCCCAACGGTTCCATCGCCAGCGAGTTCTGGTTGCCAAAGAGAATGCCCACGCAGAAAAATGTCGCCATGAGGTAGAGGACGACCAACGCCAACGGCGGTCGGCCGCCCATGGCCCCTGCAACGACCAGGAAGAGCATTCCCAACAGGCTCATGATCAGTGCAGAGCCATGGGAGAGGGGGCGCATGCCATAGCGCATGACCAGTCGGGCATTGAGAAACGAGGCTGTGCCCAATGCCAGCGCCATGATGGCGAATACGATCGGAAAGCGCGGGCCCAACTCGTACTGGATCTGAAAGATCTGCTGTGCGGAATTGAGGTAGCCCAAGAAGGCGCCGGAGACAAGGCCGGCCGCCACCGTGTAGCCCAGCGCGATGCGGTTGCTCAGCACTTCACCAAATGCGCCGGCGATCCGGCGCAAGGACCATGGTTTGCGTTGTGCCGGCGCAAGTGTTTCGGGCTGGCGCAACGCAAACCAGGTCGCGGTGATGACAGCGAGCACCAGGAAGGCGCCAAAGATGGCGCGCCAGTCGGCAACGAGCAAAATGGCCTGACCAATCGCCGGTGCGATGACGGGTACGAGGATGAAGACCGCCATGACGAAGGACATGACCCGGGCCATGTCCCGCCCCTCATACTGATCGCGCACCAGCGCAACCGAGACGCTGCGCGGTCCGGCAATGCCCACGCCTTGCAGCAAGCGCCCCGCCAGCATGACCCCAAAGGAGCCGGCAAAGAGAGACAGGAGGCAGCCAAGGCTAAAGACGACGAAGCCTGCATAGATGGCCGGTTTGCGCCCGGTGCTGTCCGAAAGTGGCCCGTAGATCAATTGGCCGCCGGCCAGCCCGAAGAAGAGCAGGGAGATGATGTACTGATTGGCATTTTCGCTGGGCGCGCCCAACTCCGCACCGATCGCGGGCAGCGCCGGCAGCATGGCATCGGTCGCCAGTGCAGCAAGGGAGGTCATGGCGGCCATGAGCGCGACGAATTCGCCAAAACTGAGTGGCGCTTGACGGCTGGCGACCTGTTTGGCAAGGCTGGCTTCACTCATGAGGATTGTCCGTATGGGTGTATGGCAAGGAAAGGGCTGGCGACCGTACAGTCCCCTGCGCGCCCGCTGCCGGTTTTGTAAGCTCTTCACTATACTACAAAACGACAGAAGAGTGGATTCGAGTGAGGAAAGCTCCGCGCAGACAGAGATTTTGGCGTGAACAATGATGGGCCGCGGATTTGACGGATTGGGCGGACTGGCGCAGACCTTTCACTTTCGATGCGCTGTTAGCCGTCTCTTGACCGTTGATCTGTGCTCCATTCGGTTGGCTGTTTGGCTGCCGGCTACTGCGCGCGGCTTCTGGCTTAGCGGGGCGCGATCATGTACAATTGGATCAGACGCCGGCGGCGCCAAGCCTGTGGCGCAAAATTGACCAGATCAGACGAGGGATGGCAACGTCTTTATGAGTTCGACGCCGACGATTATCACGATCGACGGTCCGGCCGCTTCCGGCAAGAGCACCATCGCCCACCAGGTCGCCGAACGGTTGAATTATCTCTTTTTCGATACCGGCGTCATGTATCGTGCAGTGACCCAGGCAGCGTTGGCGCAGGGCGTGGACGTCCACGATGAAGCAGCTGTCACTGCCTTGGCGGAGCGGCTGAGCATCGATATCCTGCCTCCGGCAAGCGACGAGCAGGACGGCCGTCAGTGCACCGTGCTCATCGATTCGGCGGATCGGACGTGGGCCATTCGTACGCCTGAGGTAGACCAGAACGTATCGATCGTTTCGGCGTATGCTGGCGTGCGTCGCGCGCTCAGCGCCAAACAGCGCGCAATTGGTCATCATTATGGTTCGGGAGAGGCGGAAAAGCCCGGCATCATCATGGTGGGCCGTGACATTGGCACCGTCGTGCTGCCGGAGGCGCATCTGAAAGTCTATATGGATGCATCGGCGGAGGAGCGCGCTCGGCGGCGCTATTTGCAGCAGACCGAACGCGGCAAGCCGGGCGACTACGACCAAATCCTGGCCGACATCCTGCGCCGCGATCGGCAGGATAGCGAACGGTCGCATTCGCCCCTGCGCGCGGCCGAGGACGCCGTGGTGATCGACACGTCTGACCTGACGCCGGTGCAGGTTGTTGACGCCTTGCTGGCGCTGGCTCGGCCAGAAGGATGAGCACGGCTGGTCAAACCTAATTGCATCATCTTACCTGTACGCATCTGCGGCGAATTTTGACCGAATTTTGAGCAACCATGACCTCTTCGCTCACTGCAGGCCAACAACTTGAGCTCTACTACTGGATGCGGCTCACGCGTGTGTTTGATGAGGCCATGGTGGCCTATTGGAAGCAGGGCAAGGGGCTGGGCGGCACCTTTAGCCAGCGCGGCCATGAGGCGATTTCGGTGGGCGCGGCCTACGCCTTGGCGCCCGACGACATGATTGCGCCCATGCATCGTGATCTGGGCGCATACCTGCTGCGCGGCCTCACGCCGGAGCGCATCTTTGGCAATCTGCTCGGTCGCGCCGCCGGCGTAAGCGGTGGACGGGACGCCAATCTGCATGGCATGGGCGACCTCAACCACAATATCATCGGCTTCATCAGCCATCTGCCCCATTCACTGCCCGTGGCAGTCGGTGTGGCCATGAGCTTCACCTATCGCAATGAAGCGCGCGTGGCCATGACCTTCACCGGCGACGGTGCGGCCAGCGCCGGCCTCTTTCACGAGTCGCTCAATCTGGCCGCGGTGGAGCGGGCGCCCTGCGTCTTTATCGTTGAGAACAACCAGTACGCCTACTCGACCCACGTCAGTCGGCAGATGGCCATCGAAGACCTGGCCGTGCGCGCGGACGCCTATGGCATGCCGGGCGTAATCGTCGACGGCAATGACGTGGAAGCCGTCTACGCCGTGGCCGCAGACGCGGTGGCCCGGGCCCGGGCGGGCGAAGGCCCCACGCTGATCGAGGCCAAGACCATGCGCATGCTGGGTCACGCCATCCACGACGGGGCTGAGTATGTGCCGGCTGCGCTGCTGGCGGAGTGGGAGGCCAAGGATCCGCTTCTGCGCTACACGCAGCGATTGACGGCGGCAGGTATCGCCGATCTGGTCGAACTGACAGAAATTGATCAAAGATGCGCCGTGGAGGTTGCCGCTGCCATCGAGTGGGCCGAGCAAGCTCCTTTACCGGCCCCGGAGAGCGTCACCCGCGGCGTTTACGCACCACCAATCAAGGGAGAAATTATTCATGAGTAAACGCATCCTTGTGGCCTATGCTTCCGGCAGTGGCTCCACACGCGAGGTTGCGGCCGCCATCGGTGAAGCACTGGCCGAGGAGGGCGTGCCAGTCGACGTGCAGGCGGTACAAGATGTGACTTCCGTCGCCGATTACAGCGCACTCGTCGTCGGCAGTTCCATTCGGGGCGGGCGTTGGCTGCCCGAAGCCGTCACCTTCGTCGCCGAATTCGCCGATGCATTGGCAACGCGACCGGTGGCCTACTTCACGACCTGTTTGGCCATGATGAAGGACACGGACGAAAATCGGCGGCGCACGTTGGCCTATATGGACCCAGTTCTGGCGCTGGCGCCGTCCGTTATGCTCGCTGACATCGGACTCTTTGCCGGGTCCCTTGATGCCACACGCCAGATCGCCATACCCGGCACGCCTGGTCCATATGGGGATTTCCGGGACTGGACCGCAATCCGCACCTGGGCCAAGAACCTGCTGCCCACGCTGACCGCGGTTGAAGCTGATCCTGCCGCGCCCAGCGTACGCATGGCCTCTAGACTACTGAGTGAGTCAATTGAAACGCCACTCTTCTGGTCCGAGATGGCCGATGCCAGCCTGGCCGACGCCAATTTTGAACGGGGCAACCTGATCGGCGCGCACCTGGCTGGCGCCGACCTCAGCAACGCGCAGTTGAGTCGCGCCATTCTCAACGGCAGCACCTTGACCAGCGCCACGCTGCGCGGGGCCGACCTCAGCGGGGCCGACCTGCACTGGACCAATCTGCGCGGCGCCGACCTGGGCGATGCCAATCTGCAATTGGCGATGTTGGGGTGGGCTGATCTGACGGACGCTGACCTCAGCGGTGCAACCCTTACCCTGGCGGCGTACAATGAGTTCACGCGCTGGCCCGAGGGCTTCTCGCCCGAGGACGCCGGCTGCCGCTATGTCGGCCGTGCCCAAACGGCCGAGGACGGCGAGTAGATCGGATGCGAAACACCCATGCAAGAGCAGCCGTTGACCTTTGGCTTTAGCGCTGCGGACGGCGAAGCAAGCAGCGCTGATCGCCAGCTAACCTATATTGCCGCTATCAGCGAGGCCTTGCGCGAGGAGATGCGCCGGGACCCCGACGTCTTCGTCATGGGCGAGGATATCGGCGGTGAGTTTGGCGGCGCGTTCAAGGTGACCAAAGGCTTTGCGGCTGAGTTTGGCGACCGGCGCGTGAAAAATATGCCCCTGGCCGAGCTAGGGTTTGTGGGCGCTGCCACCGGCATGGCGCTCATGGGGCTGCGGCCCGTGATTGAGATGCAGTTCGCCGACTTCATCTCGTCGGCCTTTGATAGCATTGTGCAATTTGCGGCCAGCACTTACTATCGCTGGAATGGAGCGGTACCGTGGGTCATTCGTGCGCCGAGCGATGGCGGAATTCGCTCTGGTCCGTATCACAGCCAAAATCCGGAAGCATGGTTTGTCCACACGCCGGGACTTAAGGTCGTTGCGCCGGGGACGCCGGCCGATGCCAAGGGCCTGTTGCTGGCCGCGATCCGGGACAACAATCCAGTGATCTATTTCGAGAGCAAGCCTCTCTACCGCTCCCTCACGGGCTTCGTGCCGGCGGGGAACTATGTCGTACCCTTGGGCGAGGCCAATCTAGTTCGCACAGGTGTGGATTTGTCCATCATCACCTACGGCACGCAGGTGCGCGAGGCGGTGGCCGCGGCCGATCGTTTGGCAGAGGAGGGGATTCATGCCGATGTATTGGATCTGCGCACCCTGAAGCCGCTGGACAGTGAGGCCGTGTTGGCGACTGCGCGCAAGACGGGCAAAATTCTGATCGTTCATTCGGCGACCCAGCTAGCCGGCCTGGGCGCCGAATTGGCGGCGCAAATCGCCGAGCACGCCTTCGAGTGGCTGGATGCCCCCGTGCGTCGCCTGGGCGGCTTGGATACGCCCGTGCCCTTCAGCCCGCCGCTGGAGGACGCGTACCGGCCGAATGCAGAGAAGATCTATGCCCTGGCCAAAGAACTGGCGGACTATTAGGAAACTATGTTCAAGATTGCCACGCTTTGCTACGTCAAACGCAATGGCCAGACCTTGATGATGCACCGCAACAAGCGGGAAGACGACATGCATCTGGGCAAGTGGAACGGCCTGGGCGGCAAGCTTGAACCTGGCGAGACGCCGGAAGCCTGTGCCGAGCGCGAGATTCATGAGGAGAGCGGCCTGGCGGTCGCCAACCTGCGCCTGCATGGCGTGCTCACCTTTCCGGCTTTTGCCGATGATGAGACCTGGATCGCTTTTGTCTTTACGGCCGACTATCTCAGCGGGCAACTGATCGATCCGCCCGAAGGCGAGCTGGCGTGGATCGATGACGGAGAATTGCTTGATCTCAACTTGTGGCCCGGCGACCGCATCTTTCTGCCGTGGCTTCAAGACGATCGCTTCTTTTCGGGCCGGTTTGATTATGAAGATGGTGAATTACGCAGTCACGACGTAGTCTTTTATCCGACAGGCTCGAATTGATCGATCGCAGCGGTTGTTTGCACAAGGGGAGCAGGAGGAATCTGTGGCCAAAAAGGATGAGGGCTGGTTGAGTTTTCTGAAGCGCGGGCAGCCGGACGAAGAGGACTTTGCGGACGTGATGGACGAGTCCGGTAAAGAACGGACGCACCAGCCTGGGCGGGGCAAACGCAAGAAGGAAGAGTTTGTGATCATCGGCTTGGGGCGCTTTGGCACCTCCGTCGCCACGACCCTGGTCAACTATGGCCACAACGTCCTCGCCATCGATGTTGACGCCGACCGCGTTCAGTATCTCAGTACGATTCTGCCCCACGTGGTGCAGCTGGACGCCACCAACGTGGAGGCCTTGCGCCAGGCCGGCGTCGATGCGTTTGAGACCGGCGTAGTCTGCATCGGCACCAATTTCGAGGCGGGCCTGCTGGCTTGTGTACTCCTGCAACGGTTGGGCGCGCAGCGCGTCATTGCCAAAGCGCGCACCATGACGCAGAAAGAGATTCTTCTGCGTGTCGGCGTGGACGAGGTCATCCTCCCCGAGCATGAGGCCGGCGTGCGCCTGGGGCGACGGTTGGCTGCCGGTCATTTTGTGGACTATCTGGAAGTGAGCAACGATGTGGGCGTGGTCGAGCTGATTGCGCCGCCCAGCTTCTGGGACAAGTCGCTCTCCGAATGTGAAATGCGCCAGCGTTACGGCCTGACCGCCATGGCCGTTCGCCGCGGAGACGAGCTTTTTGTGAGCCCCAGCGCCAATTTTCGCATCCAGCCGGACGATATCCTGGTCGTGCTCGGCCGCATTGAAGATGCCGAGCGGCTCACTGAGTAGCGTCTCGTTGCGAGAACCATGCAGCGGGCTCCGGGCCGACTAGAGGCCGCGGCTTGCTGCCCTGAACTCATGAAAGCGTCTGATGACCCAAAGCGATAAAATCCGCATTCTAGATGTGCCGACGGCCCAGGCGACGATTTTGCGCCGGCCGGCCTGGGACGAGATTGAGGTGCCCGAACAATTGCTTGACAGCATTGAAGCATCGTTTGACGCACGAATCTCGCCCGACGAAGCCGTGCGCCGGATTCTGGCCGATGTGCGCGCGCGTGGCGATGACGCCCTGCGCGAGTGGACCATAAAACTCGATGGTGTCGAGCCGCCGGCGACCATCGTCGACGATGAGATGATGGCCGCCGCTTATGCACAGCTCGACCCGCCAGTGGTGGACGCCCTGCGTCTGGCGGCTGCGCGTGTCGAGGCATTTCATAAGCGCCAGCCCGCGTTGAGCTGGATTCACAACGACGATGAGGGCACGCTGGGGCAGCTCGTGCGGCCGATTGGGCGCGTGGGCGTCTATGTGCCCGGCGGCACTGCGCCGCTGCCCAGTTCGGTGCTCATGACGGCGATACCGGCCAAAGTTGCCGGCGTCCCCCATGTGGTGATCATTTCGCCGCCCCAGCGAGCGACGGGGCTGCCCCATCCCGCAACCCTGGTCGCCGCGGATATTGCCGGCGTTGACGCCGTCTATGTGGGCGGCGGCGCGCAGGCCATTGGCGCCCTGGCCTTTGGCACGGCGCGGATCGCGCCGGTGGACAAAATTTGCGGCCCCGGCAATCTTTTCACGACGCTGGCCAAGCGCCAGGTCTTTGGCCTGGTGGGCATCGACGGCCTGCCCGGCCCGACCGAGACCGTGGTGATCGCCGATGCCGGGGCCGATCCGAGTCTGGCCGCGGCCGATATGCTGGCCCAAGCCGAGCACGACGTCCTGGCCAGCGCCATCCTGCTTACGCCGAGCCGGGAGCTTGCAGAGCAGGTACAGGTGGCCGTCATGGCGCAGCTCGAAGAACTGGATCGGACGGAGACGATTTTGGGTTCGATCGGTCGGGGCAGCGGCATCGTGGTCACGGCTTCGCTGGACGAAGCGTTCGTTCTCTCCAACGCGTATGCACCGGAACATCTCTGTCTGCTGGTCGACGATCCGTGGGCCCATTTGAGTCAGGTGCGCAACGCCGGCGGCATCTTCCTGGGCGAACGGAGCTTTGAGGTGCTGGGCGACTATGTGGCCGGACCCAGTCACGTCATGCCAACAGGCGGCACCGCGCGTTTTGCCAGCCCGATCAACGTCAACGACTTCATCAAGGTCGTGAGCGTCATCGGCCTGAATGAAAAAGCGCTCCAGGCAATCGGCCCCGCAGCCGAACTCATTGCCCGCACCGAAGGCCTGACGGCCCACGCCGCCGCAGTCGAACGACGATTGTCAACTGACGATTGACAATGGGCAATTGTCAATTTGTAGAGGAATCTTGCGAATGACTGAGTTTACGGCTCACAAGTTGCTCCGGCCCCATATTGCTGAACTGGAAGCGTACACGCCGATCCAGCCTTTTGAGGTGCTGAGCGAGCGTTTGGGCATGCCGGCAAGTTCAATTGTCAAGCTCGACGCCAACGAAAATCCGTATGGCCCCGTATCGACGGTGGCCGAGGCGCTCGCCGAGTATCCCTACTATCACATCTATCCCGACCCGCAGCAGAGCGAGCTGCGCGCCGGGTTGAGCGACTTCGTGGGCGTGCCGGCCGAGCATATCCTGCCTTCGCATGGGGCCGATGAGATGCTGGACTATCTCTGCCGTCTCTTCCTGGGACCGGGCGACGCGATTCTCAACTGCCCGCCCACCTTTGGCATGTACAGCTTTGATGCCGGATTGGTCGGCGCCCGGGTTGTTGATGCGGCGCGTCGAGCCGACTATAGCGTGGATGTAGACGCTATCGAAGCCATTGTGGCTGCCGATCAGAACGAGACGGGCGCGATCAAGCTCCTCTTTCTGACGTCGCCCAACAATCCGTCCGGCACCTGGTTGCCCAGTGAAGACCTCGATCGTCTGCTGGCGCTGCCGCTGCTGATCGTGCTGGATGAGGCCTACGTCGACTTTGCCGATCACCCCAGCCGTGCGCCGCTGGTCATGGCGCGCGATAACCTGGTCGTGTTGCGCACGTTCAGCAAAGCGGCGGGCATCGCCGGTCTGCGGCTGGGCTACGCGATCTGCCCGGGGTGGCTCATGGAGCAGCTTTGGAAGTTCAAGCAGCCCTACAACGTGAACGTGGCCGCCTCCGTGGCCGGATTGGCCAGCCTGCGTGCGGCGGACGAGATCGTGCAGGTGGTTGGGCTGCTCAAGCAGGAGCGCGCCCGCCTCTTTGCGGCGCTAGAGGCGGTGCCCTATCTGGCGCCCGTACCGTCGCAAGCCAATTTTATCTTGTGCCCGGTGCTTGACCGCAGTGCGGCTGCGCTCAAGCTGGCGCTGGAGGAGCGGGGCGTGCTCGTCCGCTACTACAACAAGCCGGGCCTTGACAACTGTATCCGCATCTCGGTAGGGCGACCCGATCAGACCGACCGACTGCTGGTTGCCCTGGGTGAGGTGTGACACAAAGGATGTTTTGAGGGATTTGCCATGCAGTTTGCCACAGATGAAGAGTTGGGCTATGAATTTGAGCCCTTCGCACTACCAGGAAATGAGGGCTATGACACGCTGCTCGTCAACGTGGTCCGCGTGCCCACCGAGCGCCACTTTGATCCCAGTCGCGTGGATGTGCCTGTCTTTACGCTTGACAATTCGCTGCGCCACATCGTCATTGAGCATCCGTGGCACGGCCGATATCAACACCGGGTCGCAGTGGGGCATGTCGTCATCCGCGACCGCAAGAACAAAGTGGTCGAAGCCTTTACCTGCGGCGGCGATCTCCAAATCGATCCCTTCCCAAATCGCACGCGCTGCCGCATTACCTCGCCCGCGCCGATCTTTGAGCTGGTGAGCCGGATGGGGGAATCGGTTGAGACCTACGATACCATTCTGGCGAATGAACTGGAGACGCTGCTGGCGAAACAGCGCGTGCACTGGGGCTTGGACGATATCGGCTATGAGCAGCGTCTGGCGGAACTCGACCCGCTGCTCCTGTATGCTGCGGGTCTCTACGCGATCGAGGAGCAACTGCTCGCCATGCCTGCCCGCGGTCGCGGGCAGCGCTATCAGCGCTTGCTCTCCACCGTCCACCGTGCACAGCGTGCGCCGCTGCTCAACGTGCTGCCGGCCGAGACCATTCCGTCCTTTGCATCACTGATTTGTAAGGCAGGGTAAGGACCCAATTTCATGCGTGAAGCGACAATCGAACGAACTACCGGTGAAACTGCCGTGCGCCTGCACCTGATCATCGACGGCACGGGGCAAGCGCAAATCGACACCGGCATTGGCTTTCTGGATCACATGTTGACCCTCTTTGCCGCCCACGGTCTCTTTGACCTCACCGTTGAGACGCGGGGCGACCTGAACGTTGACGATCATCACACGGCCGAAGATACCCTGATCTGTCTGGGCAAGGCCTTTGATCAGGCGTTGGGCGAGCGCCGGGGGCTGGTGCGGACAGCCCACAGCTATGTGCCCATGGATGAAGCGTTGGCGCGCGTAGTCGTCGACCTGGGCGGACGACCCTACTGCGTCTTTGACGCCGATTTTGTGACGCCGACCCTGGGCCAATTGGGCACGGATCTGCTTTTCCATCTCTTCGAGTCGCTGGCGATTCATGCGCGCATGAATCTGCACGCCAAGGTCTCCTATGGGCGCAATGATCACCACAAGGCTGAAGCGCTCTTCAAGGCCCTGGCCCGTGCCATGGACAGTGCGACACAGATCGACCCGCGGCGCAGCGGGGTGCCCAGCACCAAAGGAACTCTGGTAGATTGACGGAGCGAGTGTAGTCAATGGGAGGAGACCCAACTATGGCTTTTGGATATCATGGCAAGATCTTGCACGTCGATCTGACGGAGCAGCAGACATGGGTAGAAGAGCCGGATGACGCCTTTTATCGCAAATATATGGGCGGCACCAACTTTGGCATGCACTACATTCTTGACCAGATGGCGCCCGGTGCGGATCCCCTGGGTCCGGAGAATGTGCTGACCATCATGCTGAGCGTGCTGACCGGCGCGCCCTTTTCGGGCCAAAGCCGCATGAGCATCAACGCCAAGTCGCCCCTCACCGGCGCCATCGGCGACTCGCAGGCCGGCGGCTTCTTTCCGGCCGAGCTCAAAGCTGCCGGCTTCGACGGCATCGTCGTCACCGGGCAGGCTGAGACGCCGCGTCTATCTCTGGATTCACGACGGTGAGGTCGAGCTGCGTGACGCAGCCCATCTTTGGGGGCTGGGCGCCTGGGACACAGAGACGCGGCTGCGCGAAGAGCTCGACGACAACAAGGTCGAAGTCGCGTGCGTGGGACCCAGCGGCGAGCGGCTGGTGCGCTATGCCGCGATCATGAACATGCGCAACCGTGCGGCCGGCCGCACGGGCATGGGCGCGGTCATGGGCGCCAAGAAGCTCAAGGCGATTGCCGTGCGCGGTAGCCAGCGCCCGGCCGTGGCCGACCCGGCAGGCGTCAAGGCGATTGCGTCCTTGGGGGCCAAGGAGTACAAGACCAACAATGGCGTCAACGAATTGGGCGTGCTGGGCACGGCCGGCGTGGTGGCCGAGCAGGAATTTGCCGGCGGCCTGCCCACGAGCAACTATCGCAGCGGCACCTTTGCCCATGCCGAGGCTATCGGCGGCGAGCGCATGGCGGAGACGATCCTGGTCGGTCGCGATACCTGCTACGCCTGCGTCGTGCGCTGCAAGCGCGAGGTGGAAGTCGACGAGAATGGGATTCAGGTACCGCGTGAATTGGGCGGGCCTGAATACGAAACGATCGCCACCTTCGGCTCCTACTGCGAGGTAGGCGATGCCAACATCATCGCCAAGGCCAATGCCCAGTGCAACGATTATGGTCTGGACACGATTTCCGCCGGGGCCACCATTGCCTGGGCCATGGAGTGTTTTGAAGCCGGCCTGTTGACGCCGGAACAGGCCGGCGGCCTCGACCTGCGCTTTGGCAACGGTCTGGCCATGCTGGAGGCGTTGGAAGCGCTGGCCTTTCGTGAAGGTCCCTTGGGCGACCTGCTGGCGGAGGGGTCGGCCCGGGCCGCGGCCACGCTGGGGCCCGAGGCGGAGGCGCGCGTCGTGGCGGTCAAGGGAAGCGAGCTGCCGGCGCACATGCCGCAGGTCAAGCGCAGCCTGGGCCTGGCCTATGCGGTCAATCCCTTTGGCGCCGATCACCAGTCCAGCGAGCACGATTCCGGCTACGAGGAGAGCAGCGGCCCTCTGAGTCTGGGGCGGCTGGCCGAGCTCGGGTTGACCAAACCCGCTGCCGCCACAGACTTGGGTGATGACAAGGTCGAGTTTTCGCTGGTTACCCAGTATTGGGTTAGCCTGATGGATGCGCTCTGCCTGTGCCAGTTTGACTGGGGCGCAACCTGGCAGCTCTACGGTCCCTCGCTGGCGCCGCAAATCGTCAACGCGGTCACCGGATGGGACGTGGATCTGGATGAGCTGAAGGACGTGGGTGCACGGCGGGTCAACCTGCTCAAGCTCTTCAACATGCGCGAAGGCTTCACCCGCGAAGACGACAAGCTGCCGCCGCGCCTCCACGAACCGCTCACCGGCGGCCTCAGCGACGGCTGGACCGTCACCGAAGCCGAAATCGAGCGCGCCAAGGACACCTACTATACGCTGGCCGGCTGGGACGTGGCCACGGGAAACCCGACGCCGGCGCGTTTGCGCGAGTTGGGGATAGGCGGATAGGGTGGTAGGGTCTTGGGGTGTCGGGGAGGGCGTTTCCGCAGTCAAAACGCCCCCATCTCTCAAGTGGAGGTTGAAACTCCACAACCCCACAACCCCAAGACCCTACCACCCAAAGATCCCACCACCCAAAGATCCCACCACCCTATGCCCACACTCTACCTAGTCGCAACCCCAATCGGAAACCTCGGTGACATGACCGTGCGCGCAGTCGAGACGCTGCGTGCGGTGGACGTGATCGCCAGCGAAGATACGCGGACGACCGGGCGCTTGCTCAAGCACTTTGAAATCGAGACGCCTCAGATCGCCTTCCATGAGCATAACGAAGCGCAGGCCGGCGCCCGCATCATGGGTCTGCTGCGCGAGGGCAAGTCGGTGGCCGTCGTCTCCGAGGCCGGC
Organism: uncultured Chloroflexia bacterium; assembly: GCA_963749845.1. Taxonomy (GTDB): domain Bacteria; phylum Chloroflexota; class Anaerolineae; order Caldilineales; family Caldilineaceae; genus JAGRCP01. The sequence goes on from CAVVOJ010000002.1 coordinate 432,348, forward strand.
ACGCCCGGCATTTCGGACCCGGGCTTCACGATCGTGCGCAGCGTCTACGCGGCGCAGGACGCCGGCGAAGCCATCGACGTGACCATGATCCCGGGCGCGGCGGCCGTGACCATGGCGCTGGTCCTCTCCGGGCTGCCCCTACACAGCTTCACTTTCCGCGGCTTTCCGCCCCACAAGCGGGGCGCGCGCCAGCGCTTTCTGGCCGTCGACGCCGAGTCGCCCCATACCCTCATCTTCTACGAAAGCCCCTATCGGGTCGCTTCATTCCTGGCCGATGCGCTGGAGATCTATGGAGATCGCCCTGCGGCAGTCTTGCGCGAGTTGACCAAGCTGCATGAGGAGGTTGCGCGTGGCAGCCTCAGCGAACTCCACGCGCGCTTTGACGGCGTCAAGGCCAGGGGCGAGTTTGTGATTGTCGTCAGCGGGAAAGCGAAAACGCCGTAACGGCATCCAGCACCCAGGCGTTCTCCTCGGGCGTGCCGATGGAGATGCGCAAGCAGTTCGTGAGTTCGGGATAGCCGGCCATGTCGGAGATGAGGAGATCGCATTCGTCGCGCAGCGTCTCTACAATCGCCTTCGGCGAGCGATCGAACTGAACCAGCAGGAAATTGGTCCCTGAAGGAAAGACGTGTAGTCCCGGCAGTCCGCTCAGCGCCGTGCTGAGCCGCTCGCGTTCGGCCACGATAGCGGCGGTATTGGCCAGGAAGCGGTCGCTGTTCTCCAGGGCGACCATAGCGGCTGTTGCGCTGAACGTGCTCACGGGGAATGGAATGTTGACCCGGTCGATGGCGGCAATGACCTCGGGATGGCCCAGGGCGTAGCCGATCCGCTGGCCGGCGAGCGCATAGGCCTTGCTGAAGGTGCGCAGGATGATGACGTTTTCGAACTCTGTGAGCAAGGGAAGCAGATCCTGTCCGCAGAATTCGCCGTACGCTTCGTCGATGAGGAGGAGCGCGGCACTCTCGTCGGCCAGGCTGCGCAGATCGTCCAGCGCGTAGACCGTGCCGGTGGGGTTGTTGGGCGCGCAGAGCGCAATCAGCTTGGCTTCGTTGGTACGTGCGCAGACGATGAGATCATCTACGGGCAGCGCAAACTCGTCGGCCGCACGGGTGGGGATCTGGTGCAGCTCGGCCCCGCGCAGCATGGCCGCGCCTCGATAGAGCAGGAAGGTGGGTGAGGGAATCACCATATGATCGCCCGGTGCGATCACGACGTCGAGCGCGGCGTTGATCATGGCTGAGGAGCCCGCTCCGGCCGCTACCATCGTCTTGTCGACGCCGTTGTGCGCTGCGATGGCTGCCAGCAATGCTTCGGGTCGCAGCTCGGTGGGGTAGCGGCTCCAGGCGATAGTGCTGAAGCGGCGCAGCACCTCTTCCTTTAGATCCTCCGGAAAGTCAAAGGGATTCTCATTCCACTGCAGGCGGTGCGTATAGCCCGCAACCGACATCCGGCCGCGCGGCGGCGCATTACGTACGCTTGTCTTGAGATGCTCCTGCCACGGATGGTCGCTCATGAATCGGTTTCAGCTCTGGGAATGGGGACAAATCGATGCGTAGATCTTGACACAGTTCCCCATGCCTGTCAACGGACGATTTGTGTGACCGGTAGCCGGTCAGATCCGAAGGGGAGTAACAAGTCCAGTCCGCACGCCGCGTGGGTGTGCGCCAGAAGTGGGACGATGGAGCGTCGAGTGGACGTAGTTGCCAAGAGGCCGAACGACTGGCATACTACGAGCATGTCCACTATGTCGTAGGGCGTTCTTCTATGTCGCCTATTGACACAAAATGTCTGTGATGAAAGGAATGCCCCCGTGCCTTTCTACAAGTTGTACTATCACCTCGTCTGGTCCACCAAGAACCGACAACCGATACTGACTGAAACTGTTGAACCATTGGTCTACGGATTCCTCCAAGCCAAAGCAAATCAACTTGGCGCCTACGTGTATGCACTTGGAGGGATAGAAGATCACGTTCACATGGTTGTGACGATCCCTCCGAAAATTGCCGTTTCGAAATTCGTTGGTCAGGTCAAGGCCGTAGCTGCAACCAAATTCAACAAACTCACCAGTCAGCGCACAACGCTCTATTGGCAAAGCGAATACGCCGCTTTTTCGTTTGACGAACGGCGACTACCGAACTATGTAGCCTACGTGGAGAAGCAGCGGGAACATCATGCTACAAAACGGCTCATTCCGATTTTGGAGTGGGGGGACGAGGACGTCAGTCTACGCGAATCGTGCGTCGACTACGCGATCGAATGTGATGGCTGGTCCGGCTCCGCCCGGGGATGAATGCCCCGGGCTGGGAATGCGCCCCATCAATGGGGCTACGGCTCAGCCGCCTGGTCTGGCTCCGCCCGGGGATGAATGCCCCAGGCTGGGGATGCGCCCCATCAATGGGGCTACGGCCTAGCCGCCTGGTCTGAAAGCCCCATTTCATGGGGCGCACGCTACCAGCAAGGGCATTCATGCCCGGCGGCGGACGTGCGCATTGTTGGCATGAACCGCGCGTGCGGGGTCGACCTGGTCTGGCTCCGCCCGGGGATGAATGCCCCGGGCTGGGGAAGCGCCCCATGAATGGGGCTACGGCTCAGCCGCCTGGTCTGAAAGCCCCATTTCATGGGGCGCACGCTACCAGCAAGGGCATTCATGCCCGGCGGTGCGGACTCCGCCCGGGGATGAATGCCCCGGGCTGGGGAAGCGCCCCATCAATGGGGCTACGGCTCAGCCGCCTGGTCTGAAAGCCCCACTTCATGGGGCGCACGCTATCAGCAAGGGGATTCGTGCCCGGCGTGCGTGGTCATCCGTTGCCGGCGTGATGTTTGACCCGTTCGCACGGGGCATGCTCCCTAAGCGAGCGGGCGAGACTCACCTGCCGGTCCGGCTCCGCCCGGGGACGATCGGCCCCGGGCGGGATGCGCCGTACCGAATGTGGGCTACGGCTTAGCCGCGTGGTCTGAAAGCCCCATTTCACGGGGCGCACGCTACTCAGCAAGGGCATTCATGCCCGGCGGCGCGGACTGGTTGACCGTAACTTCTACTTCGTGATCCCGCCGTCAACAGAGGTAGCCATTGAACTCATCATCGCTGCCGTTCAGGAACTGGGAGAGTGCTTGTGTCCGAATTTGTCTTGCTCGCGCTGCTGATCGGAAGCCTGTTTGCAGGCGCGCTCATCGTCGCTGCAGCCATGCGCAGCAGCCAGATCACAGACGCTACGGAAGGTGTTGACCGGGAGGAGACAGAGGGCGCGGAACGGCATGAGCAGAAATTGAAACGGCCCTATCCCTCACGTGTCGAAAAGCCTGAACAGGCGGCCTGGTTTTTTAGCGCCGGTGACAGTTCATCGCCACCAGTTGATTCTTCACATCACGATCATTGTTAAGCGTTGCCTTCGACGATCTGAAAACGCTATCGCTCACGTCGCATATCTTGTACCCCACGAAGAGCGGATGGACCGGCGTTCCGGTCCATCCGCTCTTTCCGTCTCCTCCTGTGACGAAGCCCCGCATCAACTTGGGTCATGTCGAGGATCAACGGTGAAGCATCACCAGGCGGACTCGTTCGCACAAGGCGGTTATGTTGGTGTATCGCCTTGTCATCTACAAGAGACGTAAGCCATCGACCCGCTTGGTTTCGATACGGCTGGATACTGCCCCAGCCTACTCAACCGGCGCTGATCCATGTTCCGACCCTTCGATATCTCGACAGGCTCAGGACAGCGCAAGCTCAGCCGGCGCTGAGCTTTCTTGTAGCGACATTACGCCGTTTCTTTGTCGGACGTGCTCACTGGCCATGCATCAGCATTGAGTGACACGACATCGATAAAGTTGACATAATGCTAGCCGGGCGGCAACAGCAGCCTCATTCCCGCTTCCCAGTCGATATCGTTGACCGTCTCACAGTTGCCCCCGCACGGCTTGAAGGTGAGATAGGTCTCGCCGTCTTCGACGACGGCCATGACCTGGAACGCTCCCTCCAAATTGGCGCTGTCGACGGCGCTTGTTACGTGAAATTCGCCGTCCGTGAACCAGAAGTAGCCAATCGGGATGGAGTCGTTGGGGCCGAGCACCTTGTGATAGGTGCCGTCGGGATCGAAGCGGATGAGCTTGGCTCCATCGCCTTCCCCGCAGCTCCACGTCCCGGCCAGGTAAGACGGGCTCGTCGCCAAGAAGACGTCCGGCATCGCGATGCCTTCCGCTGTGAGCGTCTCGTCCAGCGCCATCTGGTCCGGCGCCGCGGCTTCGGGCGCCGCGATCGGCTGGATGGCGCAACTCGCCAGCAGGAATGTGGCAAGCGCCATCGTCAGCATCAGCAAAACGGATAGTGCCTTCATGAGTGGTCCTCCTCTCCAGAGAATTGATCAAGCACGCTGTGTTCAAGCTCAGCCTGCCGCCCTGAGGCAGAAAGCAGCAGTTGCTGAGTAAGAACAGTCTGGCAGAGGTTGGGCGACACCGTCGCGACATATTGGTTACGCAGTGGCGACAAGTGTGCGTGCGCGACGCGCTTGATGCGTTCGGCGCAAGCGTTTGCGACGGGTTTGATGCGATCGTCTGGTAAGGTGGAGACAAATTGCAGTCAAAAGCGCATCGCATGGAGGAGTTCGAAGATGATTCAATATTACGGTCCCCAAATGTATGTTACCGCCAAGCAGCGTCTGGCCGTCCCGCGCGTGGCAGATGCGACTCGACGCCAAGCGAGGCGCGGAGTGGAAAAGGGGCTGCGTACTGCGCTCTACTGCGGGGTAAAGCTGCTCGTCGTCGTGATCGGTGACGATGCGTAGGCGTCACCATGGATAGGGGGAAGGTGCGGGCGCGCGTTGTTTCAATAACGATTCTTTTGGTCAACGTTTCAAACAAATTTTGGCCAAATCGGTTGTTTTGATCGAAAAACCGGCAGTAAGTGAAGGAAATGCAACCTCTCGAACGATAAATGAATAGAGAGGTAACTACAATTTGGGATTAGCGCATCCATTTTCACGGGGTTAGTCGGCGCCGTACAAGTGTGCGGGCCGTTCAAACTAGAGTCGATCATTCTGCGCGGAAGGTTGGCCTTCCCTGCGCAGTACGCGCAGAAAAAGAAAAAACATTTGACTTGTGACAGAATCTCGCTTAGACTGTAGTTTAGTCTAAGCCGTAATCTAAACGTAGCGTTTTGCGTTGTGTCACGGTATAAACTGCACCTAAATCGGTTTGGCTGATTATCCCCCGGACCAAGACGAATCTCATCAAATCGCCATAGCAAGCGCGCCCCCGAAGCGATGCGAGATTGATAATCGTTTTGGTTGATTACCTTCAGCAGCGCTATTTTTCAAGCAGCCACCGCAGCCGACATTACAGCAGATCCTGTTGAAAGACTAACAATGCGCTGGTCAACAGTGTGTCGTCTTTTACCTTTGTGTTGACTCCGAAAGGAGGACCTGCTCCAACCCAACAGATTTTGATAATTGCGTTGAAGAATGAATCCATGAGCATCATGATCACTCTATCTCATCATATCTACTGGAACTAGTGAATTGCTCGAGCGCCATTCCATCAAGGAGAAAATTTGAATTATGCGAAGCAGAGGAAATAATCCTACCCGAAGCGTTTTGATTACGCTTGCCGTTGTGTTGTGTATGTTGCTGACAACAACGGCCGTATTTGCCCAAACACCAAACTATGGTAGTGGGATCACAGTGGACGGAGATCCCAGTGAGTGGGACTTGACCAACGATTTCTTCTCGATCATGTATGAGGCTTTTAACCAGGGTGGCGGCCCCAATGGTAAGCCTGCGCTTGGTAAATTGTATCTGCGCTATGACTGTACAGAAGAACGAATGTACGTACTTGTCTTGCTCGATCAAGGCGTTACGGGAACGACCGTTACACGCGGGCGCCGATGCGTGGATTGCAGTTGACAATATCCCAAGTAATAAAGTCATAGACGAGTCAGATGGCGCTCCAACATTTGCATGGGTACCACAGGGTGCAACGAACGACACTGAACTACGCGGTTGGGAGGGCTATACTAATTATTTTACCAGCCCAGGAACCTATACGATACAGGCCAAGATCAGCTATCAGCCACAGGCTGGTGGTATTGGTACTGTAGGAACCGAAGAAATACCGGTAGAGATCGACTGCTCCACTGTCCCCGTCACCGTCGGCTACTTCCATAGCGCAGCGAGCGGGGATGCCGTTGATTTCTACTGGCAGACCGCCACCGAGACGTCTAATGCCGGCTTCAACCTCTACGCTGAGACTGACGGAGGCCTGGTCAGCTCAACGATCGCCTGATCCAGTCCACGGTCATCGATTCGGTGGAGCCGACCGACTACAGCTATTCGGCTGCCACCTTCGCCACATCCTTCTACATCGAGGACGTGAGTCTCGACGGTAAGACCGAAATGAACGGTCCGTTTGCTCTAGGCGAGGAATATGGCGTCTACACGTCAACAGCCACAGAACTGACGCCGGCGATGTACATGCCGCTCGTCATCCGCTAGTCTTCTGTGCGGGTAGACAGTAACTAACCCAACGAAAAATGCGCCGCCTCCCACCGGGAGCGGCGCATTTTTTGTTCGAATGCTGCACTGAGTTTCACGCGGTAGGCAATTGGCGGCTGGGGGCCGTTCGGCATTGGGGCATCGGCCCCGGTTCTTGCCCAGCAGACTTTCTTCCACGCGGGTCGCATGCGGCTGTGCCTTGCTTGGCACAGCGAGCGTCGCCCAGTCCGCACGCCCCGTGCGGACGGTCGCCGTGCTGAGTGGCGCTTCCATTGGCGTTGGTCCGGGGCGGAAGGCCGTGCGTCGACATGACCCGTTCGCACGTGGGCGTGCTCACCAGGGCCATTCCAAGAACATAAATGGCCAGCGTGTGGGAGCAGGGGCAAGCCCCATAGGCATCAACACAAATTTATGTCGACCGCCACCACCGGTTCGAAACCGGTGGCTGATACAGAAAGTGCGCTGAAGCGCACTGGTACAGGGCGGCTTAAGTTAGCCGATAGTTCATTGTACTCAAACCCCGTTTACGGGGTGCTGTTCCATAGCCCCGTGGCTTTAGCCCGGGGCGGCGTCCGGTGACCTGACTGTTCGGGATGCCCGATCCTCGCCCCGGGCTAAAGCCACGGGGCTACAGAGCAACGCCCGCTCAAGCGGGCTAGTACACGATGGCGCAACTATGTCCATGGATTGGCAGGTCCGGCTACCCGCCTGACGAGGTCGCTACTCTCTGGATCTGTCCGGTAATTGAAGCTTTCGCGGGTAGCGTACCCTGCCCAACCACCGGCTTACTTACGCCGCAACGCACTGGCAAAGTAGCAAAATCGCACGTCGTGGCAACCTGCTTCAGCAGGTTTTCCGTATCAGGCGCCGGTTTTGAACCGGCGTTGGCCTTGATGCGTATGGGGCAAGCCCCGACCTACGAAACGGGACATCTATTTCTCTGGACTCGCCTAAGCGCGTTCTGGGGAGATATGCGTTGATTCACCCCCTTGTCCAGTCCGCACGCCCCGTGCGGACTGGGCGAGGGGGCGTGCTCACTGAGCGGGGCGCACGTGCGGGCAACCTGGCCAATGGTCAATTCTGGATTCCCTTCTCCTTTAGTATAATTGGTGGCAGGTACTTCTGCATTTATCAATTGACCTCATGCCCCTCACGGACAACCAAAGGAGCCGACGAATGAACGTGAAGCCTGCGCGTTCCACGCCTGCAACAATGGCTTTTGCCCGGCAACCTGCTGCCCTACAGCGTCGTCGCGCCCGGATGACCGTCTTGCTGGCTACTCTGCTTGCTCTGGTTCTCATCGTCGCGCAGGGCGAACGGGCGATGGCGGCGCTGCCCGCGACTGACGATGGTCCGCCGCCGGCCACACCACAGTTGATCGACCAGGCCTTTGTCGACGGGGAGATCACGGCCGAGACGCGTTTGCTCTACCTGGCCTATGCGGTCTACAGACCCGAACTGCTGCCCGCCGAATTTCAGAGCAATACGCCCTGGTTTGGCACCGCCGTCGTCGCCGAGCTCAACGCGGCGGCAGACGCGTATCTAGCTGGACCCGATACGCCGGTCGCCGCGGCGGCGGCCGACGAACTAAGCCGCTTGCTGCGTACGAATGCCGCCGCTACTGTCTGCGATCAAAAGGATCTCGCCAATACACTTGCCAGCACTCATTTCTATCTGAATTACGGGACTATCGGCGGGGGACCGACCGCACAAGACTATTCTGACTCGCTAGAAACGGCCTTCGACGTCCTGGTAACCCAATATGGCTGGGCCGAACCGCCGCTTACGGTGACAAATTTGGGTGGTTACCCTGTGCAGGTTGCCGCGTTAGCGTCTGGCCTCTACGGCTATGTCACGTCGTCAGGCGGCAGCTATACAGGGTGGATCGGGGACAACCCCAACACATCGGCGACGGAAAGCGCAGCAGTTGCTTCCTGCATGGTCTTGAATGAGGACTACTCGGGCTTTGGCGGCACGCCGCAGCAGGCGCTGGACGCCACGACCTCCCACGAACTCGCCCATGCCATCCAATTTGGCTATGGAGATCCGGCACCGTTTGAAGACAATATGTGGTACGAATCGATGGCCGCCTACGTGGAAGATGAACCCTTCGATGACGCTAATGACAACTACGGATATCTCTATCCTCCGTTCACACGCTGTCTGGGCAAGCCTCCATCGACGGGGACGCTGGTATATGCCAACTGGCTCTTCTTCCGCTATGCAGCCGAACAGAATGGCGGCGCCAATACCGCCGGCGGTGGCGAGGAGCTTTTTGAAGATTTCTGGGCAGCTGTCGCCCAGGGTGCCCGGGGCCTGGACGCCTACAACAGCGCGCTCGCTGTGCAAGGAAGCGCGCTGAACACGACGTTCCACAGTTACGCCATTGCATCGGCCTTCATGCAATCATGTCCTGACTCAACACCCTATTGTTACGAGGAAGCGGCTGCCTATGTGGCGGCAGAGGGTGCGCTGCCGGCCACGCAGGGGCAGATCAACGCCGTCGGTGACGCATTTGACGGCCAGCTGGAAGACCACTTCGCATTGAACTGGATCGAGTTACCTACGAGCGGCGCCTATCACGTCACATTGGAGAACCTCGGTAGCGGCGGAAGCTTCCGCGTGAGCGTCGTTGCCCAAACGCCGACTGGATTGACGGTAGAGAGTCTACCAAATCCTGTTGGCGGCAGCGAGAGCCAGACCCTGAGCGACTTTACGCCGCCGGTCGGCGCAACCCGCGTCCTCGCCGTGATCACGAATGAAGCGACGAGCAGCGGGGCACCAAGAGTCTGCACCGCGCATCGCTATCGTCTCAGTCTTGCCGAGTCTGCCACCGTTCCGATTGGTGTCGGCTACTTTCTTGCCGAAGGGCAGGACAATATGGTTGACTTTATCTGGCAAACAGCTACGGAAACGCAGAACGCCGGCTTCAACCTCTATGGCGAGATCGGCGAGGAACTGGTCCAGCTCAACGATTTGCTGATCCAGTCCACGGTCATCGACTCCGTGGAGCCGACCGACTACAGTTATTCAGCGGCTACCTCTGCCACGTCCTTCTACATTGAAGACGTGAGCCTTGACGGCAAGACCGAACAGACCGGGCCGTTCGCCCTGGGTGAGGCGTATGGCGTCTACGTTTTGACAGCCGAAGAACTGACGCCGGCGATGTACATGCCGTTGATTATCCGCTAGTCTTCTGTGCGGGTAGATAGTAACTAACCCAACGAAAAATGCGCCGCCTCCAATCGGGAGCGGCGCATTTTTCGTTTGTACGTTGCTCTGGGGTTCACGCAGTAGCGGGTCGGCCCCCAGCGGCCGATCGGCATTGGTGTGTCGCATGCGGCTGTGCCTTGCTTGGCACATCGAGCCTCGCCCAGTCTGCACGCCCCGTGCGGACGGTCGCGGTCCCGAGTGGTGCTTTCCCACGGTGGTCCGAGAATAGGGGCTGTGCCTCGACACGACCCATACGCACGTGGGCGTGCTCACTAGGGCCATTCCAAGAACATAAATGGCCAACATGTGGGGGCAGGGGGAAGCCCCATAGGCATCAACCTAAATTTATGTCGACCGCCACCACCGGTTCGAAACCGGTGGCTGATATAGAAAGTGCGCTGAAGCGCACTGGCAAAGTAGCAAAATCGCACGTCATGGCAACCTGCTTTAGCAGGTTTTCCGTATCAGGCGCTGGTTTTGAACCGGCGTTGGCCTACGAAATGGGATATCTATTTCTCTGGATTCGCCTAAGCGGGTGCTGGGGGGGACCAGACATCAACCCGCCCGCTCGCCCAGTCCGCACGTCGCGTGCGGACGCGCGGACTGGGAGGAAACGACGCCAGCGACATGCTTGCCGCCTGGACAGTGCGAGGGCGTAGCAATATTGCTACGCCCTCGCACTTGCATAGATTCCGCGCCCAATCGCCTATCCGGGCGGGGCCAGCTTGGTCAGTTGCCGGTAGAGCGCGCGGCGGTTGACAAAGATGTTCTTCATGTACTGTTCGCCGTAGAGCCGTTCGTCAAGGTCCTCGACCCGCAGTGCCCACAGTCGCTTGAAGTGCACGAAGAGCGTGCAGTCCCGCGCCAGCGTCACCGCAATTCTGGTCACCTCCTGATCCGCACCGTCGCTCAAGTGCTGGACGATCTGCTCCCGATCCACATTGGCCAACAGGCGTTCATGGTGTTCCTTTGGTTTGAGTCTTCTCATATCGCGCTTTCCTCCTGCGTCCATTCCTTCACGTCCCAAGGATCATTCAACTGAGTACTTAATAATCCGCGTGCATCCGCTCAATCCGCGTTCCATGCAGTTCATCCGCAACCCCGTCTGATTTGACATATGATGACGAATGACCTATGCTACCAAAGCAAGATGTTGAAAGTTCTGACCCATTTGCGTGCAAACGCCGTTTCAGACGCCCATGTCTGGACGGCGCTTTTTGTCTCTATGACCGTTGGAAACGCCGACGTTTTGTTTAACCGTAGTATTTTGTGCAGTACCTAGAAAAACATAGGAGTTTTCCAACCATGAGTGAGCAAAAAGAAACCGGCACCGTGAAGTGGTTCAATGACCAAAAAGGCTTTGGCTTTATCGGGCGCGAGGACGGCAATGACGTCTTCGTTCACCATTCGGCCATCGTCTCTGAGGGATTTCGTTCCTTGGCGGAAGGCGATCGGGTCGAATTCTCGATCGAAGATGGCCCCAAGGGCCCCAGCGCCGCCGACGTACGCGCCGTCTAGTCGACGGTCGGCATATCGCCGAACAACGACTATAAGCTGACGGCCGGCTACGCTGGCTGAGCAGTGCTCGAAACAAAAAGGGACTGGCCCCAGGGCTGGTCCCTTTTTTATTGCCGCCGGGCGAACGGATCGCCGCCGTTCGATGCCGGCACACGTTCAGCAACCTTGATGGGCAAGATATCGGCCACCACATCTTCCACAAAGTAGTGGGCCTGGCCCTGGCGCGAGAGACGACGCACGCCGTCAAGATGGTTGCCCAGCGTCACGATCGCCGGTTCCTCCACAAACTCGCCCTGGATCTTTTTGACCTGACCGAGTCCCACACAGGCCAGGAGACCGTTGCACAGACAGCGCGGTTCGTCGGCGTTGCGCGCCAGCCCTCGTTTACTCACGTACGCTTCGATGGGTCCGGCCGGACAGCGCTGGAAGAGCGTGCGCTGCCCTTGCTCGTCCGGCTTGCTGAAGCCGGCCTGCTGCAGGACGCCAATGTCACAGATGCGTCTGCGCTCGGCAAAGACCTCATCGTCGGCGAGCGTGCCTGGCAGCTGGACGACCTTGAAGGGAAAACCGGTCGGTGAAAAGACCGTTGTGTGCACCAGCTCCTCGTCGTCGCTGCCCTCTTTGATCGCCGTGAGGATCGACGCCCGGTATTCCGGCTTCATGCCTGATTCTTCCGTCAGTGCGAAGAGGGTGCCCACTTGGACGCCGTTGGCGCCGGCCGCCAGCGCCGTCTCCAACCCCGCCTGGCTCCCATAGCCGCCCGCCAACCAGAAGGGAATGCCGACTGCACGGATTGCGGCCAGATCGGCTTCATCGCCGGCGCCGTAGATCGGTTGACCCAGCTCATCTTTGAGGAGGGGGCCGACCGGCTTGGCGTTGTGCCCGCCGGCGCGGTGATGTTCGATGATAAACCCGTCAGGCGGGGTCACTTCGTTACTCAGCACCGTGACAAGATCCTCGAGCGAGACGATGGCGAGGAAGGCCGGTTTGCGGAGCGAGCGTGTGGCCAACTGTCCGCCAGCTACCAGCTTGGGATCGAAGTCAATCACAAAGCGCTCGCCGCTTTCGCGGTAGAGAACCGGAACCTCGTGGATCACGGCATCGTGCGTTGCCAGCTGTTGGCAGAGCGCGGGCAGACCGCCTGGATTCCCGGCCCCGACAATGATGCCATCCACGCCGGCCAACATGGCGCCGTAGAGCGCATAAATCAAGGGCATTTCGATCTTCTTGAGAAAGTTGATGAAGATCTTGCCGTCGTGCCCTTCTTTGGCGAGCCAGACTTCGGCAAAGCCAGTTGCAATCAGCAACTCGATCGTTTCGTCATCGAGCGTGAGCGCGACGGGCGGCGCTTCCCCGGTCACGACTGGAAAGGCCGACTGGCCGTCCTGTGCGCGGACCATATGCATGGGCGAGCTACGGAAGCGGTCTTCCGGCGCTTTGCCTCCCTCAACAAAATAGCGGTCGCAAATTGTGCGACCGATCGTAATGCCATAGGTTTCGTCGAGCGCGCGCAGCGCACGTCTTGCGTGGCCGCCAGGATCGCCCAATTGCAGAAGGCGGGTGAAGACAACGTCGAGCGCCGTGCCGGAAACGGTGCCGGCCGTCACGCCTGGCCGCGCCATCGCGACCGTCTTGGCCAGCCGCCAATTGGAAACATAGACGCCCATGCCGCCCTGAATGAGCTTGACGTCCTTGAGGAATTCCATGAGTTATAAACCTTTGGCGTAGCGCCAATTTGGTACAAAAATAAGCGTCGTGGAAGTAACGAAAGCGGGAAGTGCCGGCCAGGAAGACGAAAGAGGATGGTGGCATACGCCATGCTGATCTCGGCTTAGTGGTGGCTATAGTATAGCAGAGTGGGAGGCTTCTGTACAACCGGCTGGCAGTTATAGAACCGCGCGGCATTCCCTTGCGCGTCGCCGCATCTGCCATGGAGTATCGGCTAGATCTCTTTGCGGATGCGGGGCCCACCGCCTTCCCTGATACGTGGGCTTACTTACCCCATAACTTGTTCACATGACGAGCGGCTCTGGCAGCTGAATCGGCTTGAGCCGATCTTCTGTACCAGGTGGCGGTTGGAAGCCGCCGGCGTAGGGCTTGGCTCGGCGCCACCGGATGTTGAAGGTTCAATAAGTGAACCGGTAACCCGTAGGGCGCGACCCTCGCGGTCGCCCGCTTTGGGCGGGGGCACGCCCCGCCCCTACGATTACCCGAATATTTTCATAACCTTCACAGGCCCGTTGATCGTGGAGGCGATCCGCTCGCCTCCACGATAGAGGCAGGCCAATCCGCCGGTTGCGTCACGCTGGGCGCAGTGCGCAAAAGCGGAACGCTGCGGTTGGCCTACTTCTCAACGATTGGCATGTATAGCTCATAGACCGCCGCCGTGCTCTGGACGAAGGTAGCGGTGCTGGCGCTGCCGTAGTCGTAGGGACAAATGAGATCCACCGGGCGGCCGGCGTTGGCCGTCCCCACCACTAGCGTCTTGCAGCGGTCAAGGGCAAAATTGCCTTCAGGCGTCCGTGATGCCCAGGCGGTCCAGCCGGTGAAGGACTCGCCATCGGAGAGCTGGACAAAAGTGGCGGTGCTGGCGCTGCCGTAGTCGTAGGGGCAGACGAGATCGGTGAGGCCGTCGTTGTTAAGGTCGCCAGCCTGCAGCGTCTTACAGCGGTCAAGGGCAAAATTGCCTTCAGGCGTTCGTGGCGCCCAGGCGGTCCAGCGGCCAAGGGACTCGCCATCGGAGAGCTGGACGAAGGTGGCGGTACTGGCGCTGCCGTAGTCGTAGGGACAGACGAGATCGGTGAGGCCGTCACCGTTGAGGTCGCCGGTCTGCAGCGTCTTGCAGCGGTCAAGGGCAAAATTGCCTTCAGGCGTTCGTGACGCCCAGGCGGTCCAGCCGGTGAAGGACTCGCCATCGGAGAGCTGGACGAAGGTGGCGGTGCTGGCGCTGCCATAGTCGTAGGGGCAGACGAGATCGGTGAGGCCGTCGTTGTTGAGGTCGCCGGTCTGCAGCGTCTTGCAGCGGTCAAGGGCAAAATTGCCTTCAGGCGTCCGTGACGCCCAGGCGGTCCAGCCGGTGAAGGACTCGCCATCGGAAAGCTGGACGAAGGTGGCGGTGCTGGCGCTGCCGTAGTCGTAGGGGCAGACGAGATCGGTGAGGCCGTCGTTGTTGAGGTCGCCAGCCTGCAGCGTCTTACAGCGGTCAAGGGCAAAATTGCCTTCAGGCGTCCGTGGCGCCCAGGCGGTCCAGCGGCCAAAGGACTCGCCATCGGAGAGCTGGACGAAAGTGGCAGTACTGGCGCTGCCGTAGTCGTAGGGACAGACGAGATCGGTGAGGCCGTCACCGTTGAGGTCGCCGGTTTGCAGCGTCTTGCAGCGGTCGAGATCGAAGATCCCCTCGTCGGTGCGGGCGGCCCAGGTGGTCCAGCTGGTGAAGGACTCGCCATCGGAGATCTGGACGAAAGTGGCGGTGCTGGCGCTGCCATAGTCGTAGGGGCAGACGAGATCGGTGAGGCCGTCACCGTTGATGTCACCAGCCTGCAGCGTCTTGCAGCGGTCAAGGGCAAAATTGCCTTCGGGCGTCCGTGACGTCCAGGCGGTCCAGCTCGTGAACTGAGTAGGCGCAATAGGATCGGACTGTGCGGCTGCATCAAGTGTCGTGAGCACAGTCATCAACGTCAGGAGGATCAGCACTGATAGTGGGCGAAGCATCTTCATCTCTCTTTCGTTTCGAGCTGCCAGTCGGGAAGCAACGATTGGTCAGAAACACGAGCCTGGCTCGACACACCACGGCCTAGGCCGCGGGGCGTTTACTATAGACGATTCCATTAGGCGGGCAAAATGAGATCAATTCACCGTGCAGATAGACGATCGTCAACGCCACACCGTCTATTGGGCCGCCCAAAGCGGCAATCGCTTTCCTTGCGTTATTTGGACCCACCCTGCACCCCAGGGCGCCAGAGCTTGCAGTGCACCGGACCGCTCGAAGCATCTCAGACAAAGGCGGCCGAACGCCCCATTTCCTGATAGAATTCAGGTAGAGGAGTGTTGGGTCGGCCCTATTATGCAGGATCTTCTCATCATTTCCGAGACCAAGTCCGTAGGCATTTATTAGGATGCGACTTCCTATGCAGAAAAATCTATCGAAAGGCGAACGAATGCGTTGGACGTTGTTGTGCATCATGGTGGCGATAGCGCTCTGTTTGCCTGCAATCGCGATTGGCCAGTCACCCATACCGACGCCACCGGCTCCTGGCGGCGGAACCCCGTCTTCCGGAGCTGTGGAAGCTACCGTTAACGATGCCGTCGAGTCCATTGCCGCAAGAACGCCCATTCCACCCCCCACGCCTGGCTTTGTGCAGCGAGGCGTTGCCGAGTTCACTCAAACCCGCGGGTTAGACGACGTCGATTTTCTGGGGCTGTCAACCACCGAATGGATTGACTTGGGCCTCTCCGTGCTTATCTTCGTGCTCTCCTACTGGCTGGTGGCCTGGTTTATCGGCCGCTTCCTGCGTCGTATCGTGCAACGTACCCAGACCCAATTTGACGACAAATTTTTCGCCAGCATCTCCCAAGAATTAAAGTGGCTGCTGGGCATCCTCCTTCTGCGCTATTCCGTACTGCGCCTGACTTCCATCACCGGCGACCTGCGCACAGCGCTAGTTGATATCTTCTTCATCCTTGTCCTGCTTGTGCTGATGCGCATCACCGTGAAGTTGATCAACTTTGGTCTGGATTGGTACGTTTCCTACCTCAATCCAAGAAAACGCAGCGCCATCGACCCGGTGCTCGTGATCCTGAAGAATGCGGGCAAACTGCTCGTCTTTGTCACGGGCGCAAGTATCGCCCTTTCTCACTTTGGGCTCATCAACAGCGCTATCGCCATCGTATTCCTGACGGTTGGTGTCGTGGTGTTGCTCAGTATCAGGGATGTCATAACGGATATCATTTACGGCTTCATCATTCTGGTCGGCCAACCGTTTCGTGTCGGCGACGCCATCCATATCCAGAGCATGGATCCGAACGACTGGGGATGGGTTGTGGATATCGGCTCGCGCGAGACGCGCATACGCCTGCGCGACAACCGCACGTTGGTGATTCCGAATGCGGCACTCGGCTCCGATCAAGTCGTCAACTACATGTTGCCTGATCCAACCTTTCGCATTCAGACTGATCTGCACCTGGCATATGGGATTGATTTCGATCGAATCCAGCCGCTGTTGGCACAGGCGACGCGTGCGGTCAGCGGCGTGCTGCCGGACCGACCGGTAGACGTGATGTTGTGGCGTAATTTTCGCTATGGGTATGTCGTGCGCGTACGCTGCTGGCTCGCCAATTGCGAAAAAGATAACGAGGTCATCTCAAGCGTCAATGCCGCGTTGAAGAGCGCTTTGGACGCCGCCGGTGTCGAGATGGGCTACCCGTCAATTGACGTTGACACCTACAGCCAGCCCGATTAGCTTCCTCTCATTCATAGCTGGCGGAACAAGGGGACCAAACGGCAGCGTTTGCAGCCGGCAGAGATGCGCCAGCCGGTGAAGCACTCTTCAGTCGGGCGGTAGCGAGCTGCGCCATGCGAAGATTGATTGCGGGTAGAAGGCAATGCCTATGTGCAGGCGCACCACGAGGCGGCCGGTCTGTGGGATGGACCGCGCCGCCTCGTCCAATGGGGGAAAGATGTGCTGATTGCGCCTAAGCTATGTTAATCAGCATTTTGTCATTCCGTTCACGTAGTGGGCGCAAAGCGCCATGAGCGAAGCGAAGAGGATTCTCAGTGCTGCCAACGCGAGATTGCTCGTTTCGTTTGAAATGACAAAAAGCAGCAAACGATCCATTAACGCGTGATCAGCGGCAGGAAGAGCGTGCTGTCAAGCTCCAGGCCCGTAATACTGGTTGCGACCTCAACGCCGTCGGCGTCTGTGTAGCTGTTGACGGCAACCGTGGCGCCGTCCACGAGCGCGGCCATGCGGTCATTCAAACGAGTCGCTTCATTCACCAAGTATTCCTGACCGTCTACAGCCCAGAAGGTGACCGCGCTGGCGCCGGCAGCTGTTGCCGCAGTGCCACGCCGTTCCAGCCGTCCGACCCGATTGCGATCGCCGGCGCCCGGCGGTACATGGACTTCGATCTCGTGAATGTATTTCACGTTGTTCTCTACGTAGTACTCCACTTTGACGAACGCGCCCACGGCAAGTAGTCCGCGACCTTCCTCAAAATCGGTCTGCGCGTCGGCCACAAAGGCTACGTTGGCGATGCCCCATTCACCCATGAAGCGCTGTTCGGGCTGGCTGGTGATAAAACCGACCAGTTCCCAGTAACCGTCATCGTCGTCATCGTCTTCCTTTGAAATCTCAATGGCCTCCCGCGCGCCTTCGGCATTCAGGAAGAACTTGACCTCCACCATATCGTCGATCGGCGGATCGGCGGGGTTGATATCGTCGAATTCGGTATTCTCTGTTGCCACGAAGTCGATGCCGCCAACGGTCCAAAGCCCGTTTTCCGCACGCTCCAGGGGACCCTCCGCCTTGCCTTCCACGCCCTCGTAGGCGCCGTTTCCGTCATCATCGCGACCGTTGTCTTCCCGGTGATACTTCTCTTCAATTTTCTCAGCCACGAATTGGGTCGTACCCTGCTCTGGACCGGCGGTGATATAGAATTCGACCTTCACCAGGTCGCCTGAGTCAAATCCGTCGCCCTTTGGTTCCAGCTCCGTCTCGTTATTCACCAGAAACGAAATGCCACTGATGAGCCAAATCCCGGATTCAGCATCGATCGCTTGCAGCGTACCGTAGAGCTTTCCCTCGCCGTCACGATCGTCGCCGCCGGGGTCGGACTCGTCCCCGCCGCCTCGACAGTGATGTTCGCGCTTGGTCTCAAGTTCGGTAGCCACTGCCGGGGTTACGGTCGGATCGTATTCAACTTCGACGCAGTCTCCTTCCTCGGGCAAACCGTAATCATCGTCGATCTCAGTCTCTTCGGTGATCAAGAAGGTTTTTGGGTCAACCCGACCATTGTTGACCACGATCGCGCCCGTGTTGTCTTCTGCAAGATCGATTGACTCGACCCGTCCGCGGAATTCAGCCTCGTCGTCAGAGTCGTCATCCTTGCCGCAATCGTTGCCGGACTTAACGCTGATCTCTTCCAAAGGATAGACCTCAACATCGGCTTGCGCGAATGTGACTTCGACACAGGCGCCGACTTCGACCGGACCGTTTTTGACCTCGGTCGCGGCAGTGATCTGAAAGTCATGGCGCTTGATGGTGAGAATCGGTCCGCCTTCAGCATCGCGGATTGCGTCGACTCGCCCCTTCAATTCGCAATCGTTATCGCCATCACCATCTTCCCCGTGACAGTCAGCGCTTGGGGGCACGGTTCCGGGCCCGTGGGCCTGGGCAGTCGTCATCCCCAAGGCGGCCAGCGACAGCGCCAACCCAAAAACGATGACGAGTAACCCCAGCCGATAGCGCGACAGCACCAATGGTTGCGTGTACATGGTATTTGCTCCTTTTTCGAGTGTCTGCCGCGTCGAGCAGCATCACGCCGAATCTCTCTGTTTGAGTTTTTTGCAGTGGCGCTGGGCCATGGGTTTGTGTCCATGGCCAAACGGCACAGCGCAAAAATGGATCAGTCTGAGCAAGGATCTACGCATTTGTCCGCGTAGACCGATTGCTGCGGCTCATGATACGTCGTACAGGATAACGGGGCTTGCCGGTTCACCTACGGATTTCAATTGACAGACCTGCATCTGCCCGGTAGAAGCTGTTGGGAACCCAACGCTTATCCTACACGGCGCGCGATTGCTAATGGGCAAATGGCTTGAATGAAAGAACTTCAGAATCTCTTCGAGATTGCGATAGCTGAGTGCGTAGCGGAGATACCAGCGAACGCAGGTCTTTACGCAGGAATATGACCATCACCTATATCGGGCAAGCGCAGTGCATCGCTTGTCCGGCCTGTACGGTTGAGCAATTGCAGCAATTCTCCCACCATCACGTCACGCCGTTCTTCCCGGCGCAAGGGGGCCTCCTCATTGACCTGATAGCAATTCACCCGCCCCTTGCGCGTCTTGGAGATATAGCCGGCTTCTTCGAGATCGCGGATAATGCGCTGAACCGACCGCTCGGTGATACCCAATGTTTCGGCGATGGCGCGGCCGGTAATCTGATTTTCTTGTCCGATCAACGCAATCGCGGCGCCATGGTTGGTGATAAATGTCCAGGAAGTCATCGCAGGTCCATCATATGAACGATAAATTACGAATTTTGAATCACGACAAAATTATCGTATATTGGATTTTAGCAATCGTTCATGGATTTGTCAACGATTGGATCTTCGCGACAGGCATCGATGGCTTGAGGAGGATGGATCGCGAATGGTGTCATCTGTGCGGCTTGAAGCGCGTTTTTCAACGCCTGTCAAGCTTCGGCAACGGTGTGGTATTTGCCGGGCCATGCCCGGACAACAGCGAAAGGTGAGGCAACGCAACTTGGAAAACATGCGATTTGGAAAAGCGGTACGGATGGGGTTGAATGCTCGCTTCGATTCCCACATCTTGCTTGTGCTTTGGGCGACCATCGTCTTTTTGGCCGCCGGTTGTGCGCCGATTCCAGCTGCTGCGCCGGTGGATCCGGCAAGCGAGGGTTCGCAACCGGCGAATCCTGCGGCCGTTGAGAACATGCGAAAGCTACTCGCCCGGCAGATGCACATTGATCCGGCGGCCATTGAGATCGCCGCCGCAGAAGCAGTGGAGTGGCCGGATGCCTGCTTGGGTCTTGTCCAGCCGACGGAACTCTGTGCGCCGGTCGTGACGCTTGGGAACAAGATCACGTTCGCCATTGACGGCCAGGAATACATCTTTCATACCGATTGGGAAGGGTACCGTCACCGCATTGCGGCTGCTCCGGAACCGAACATCGGCGTGCTGCTCATGGCCTGGGGCGGCACGTTCGACAACGGCGAGTGCATGGAAGCGTTGCTCGGCAGTGAGGGGGTGGCCTTCGGTATGTGTGGCGGCCGTCCCATGATCGGCGGTGCCTACGCCGCCGACGCACGTCTGGATGTGCTCAACGAGTGGATCACCACCTACGCGGCCTTCGACGCCGAGACGGACTTCGGGTCCATGCGGCTTGTCGGCGCCGGCGAAAAGGTTGCCACACCGGAAGAAACCCAGTTACTCGGCCGCTGGGCACAGATGGTCGCCATGGAAGCCGCAGCCGGTGAGAGCCGGGCCGGTATGAGCTATCAAGGCCCGGCCGAGCTGGGCAGCCCTGACACCGCCAAGTGCGCCATGTTGCAGATTAGCACGCCAAGCATGGTGGGGGTGTGGGCCTGCGACGGGACGCTGCAGGAGATGCCGCTGGGAGAGCGTGCTGCTGCAGAATGGATCTTTTTACGCGATCATCTTGCACCCTTCATCCTCGACACAGCCACCGAAACTGTTACGTTTGACGGCATGGGCAATCGGACGAGTGAAGTGTGGCAGCGAGCGGTGCTGGCCTGGGCGCGCGCCCGCTACGCCGAACTGGCCACCGGGCAGACCGGCACAACGGTCAACACTGCGCTTAGCTGGTATCTGGGCCAGGACATGTCGCAGCGTAACATCTGTATGCATCTGACCGGTCTGGATTACGGCTATGCCACGGCCGAAGAGTTTCTCTGCGAGGGGCAGGATCCCGTACATGTCTACGGCGGCTGGCTAACCACCGACGAGCTCACTCAACTGGATCGATGGCTCTATGACCATGCGACTCTGTACCATGAGAAGAGCTACATCGACGGCCGCGGCGCGCAAGCCATGAGTGAAACAGAGGTGGCTGAGGTGGACGCATGGGCGGGTGATCTCTGGCAGCGCCTCAAGCGCGACGGAGAGGAATTGCCGCTGGGCAACGGGGCCAATCCGTGTCCGGAAGCGCAGGACGGTCTTGCCACCGTCCGGGACTACACGCGGGGCTTTTGTCTTCTGGTGCCGGCTGCATACACGGTCCTTGACACCGATGCAGCCGGGATCGCGATCGTCAAGGACACACTGCTCAATGTCACCGATCCGCGGCTGCACATCTCCGTCCTGCCAGCTGACGGCCGCGGGCCGGAAGAGATTGCCGGCGAACTCCTGGCGCCCGTCACGGGGATGGACATTCAAAGCTACACGACGGAGCTGGCGGGGAAGCCGGCCGTCGTGATCGACAAAATGCCGGGCCAGGACATTAATCGCCGAGTGATTATCGTCGACGGTGACCGCTACTTGGATCTGACCTTCACGCCGATGGACAATCCGGCAACCGAGACCTTCTATGACGCCATCATGGCTAATTTCGTCCTGCTACAGCCTGAATAAATCGCAAGACGCCAACCCAGTGGGAGGGCGGCATGTTGGGCTGACACCCACTTCGAAGGGAACAGCCGCAGCACGCGTCTGTCGGCATCGCTTAGGGTTGATGCGTAGCGGCCCGGATCCCTCCTGCGATGGGCAGATTATCGGCGGTGCCTTTCTTGTAGGGGGGAGGAGCCAGGCAGCCTACCCCGAACTCGAGGAGGCCGCCTGGCATAGGGCGGCCCAACTGTGCAATTCCTGATCAACTTTGGGACAGGACCGCCAGGCTCTACTCCTGTACTTCCAGGAATTCATGCACTGCCTCGGCGCGTGCATGGGCGTGGTCGACGAGTTCCTGGACGGCAGCATCAAAGGTCTCCGCGCCTTCTTCGGCCAGGGCATAGGGCCGGATCAGCTCCGCCATCTGCCGGTACTGCGTGACAACGGCATCTGGATTGAACGGACCTTCAACCGTCTTAGAGAGATAGCCGGCGTATGCACAAAAGGGAACGACCCAAGCTTGTCAAGTCAGGAAGATGGCAACTCCGCCAAGAAGGCAGTCGGCGAAAGGATGGGGATCTCTTCAAAGGGTGAGAGAACCAGCAGATCTTCGTCGCCCGATACGAGATAGTCGGCCTGCCCCGCAAGTGCTGCAGTCAGAAACTTATCGTCCTGGGGATCGCGGCAGATTTCTACGACGCGATTGGGGATCACCAGGTCGCCCCGCAGCCGGATCAAATGGACCAGGGCAGCGATATCGTCAGGTTGAATATGGTATTTTGTGCGGAATTTGGGGCGCCCCAGCACGTCCACCACCTCGATCAACATCTCGGTGGTGTAGATGGCGGTAAACCGTTTGTCGATCAGAGCCCGAAGCACTGCGCCGGGCGGCCCCTGGCTGCGGATTAGCGCGCTGACCAGGACCCCTGTGTCGATCACAGCCCGCATTTACGCCTCCGCCCGGGCGGCTTCGATGTCAGCAGCAATCTCCTCAGCAGAGAATTCCTCGTTCAGTTCCGACAGCCGAGTCCAAACCTGGTCAAATCGGGCCAGCACCTCACTTTCGCGCAGTTCCTGAAAATGCAGATACTCCTCGTAGGGGATCAACACCGCCTCTGGCCGGGATCCCCGGGTCAGCACAAGCGGCGTACGCTGCTTGACGACCTGATCAAAGAAGCTGCGAAACTTGCGCTGTAGTTCGGTGACACCGACGATCTGTTGCACGGATTCCTCACTTTCCCTAAGGAATACAAGTGGATGTAGACCAATATACATATTTCGATATACATTTTACTATATATTTGCCGGTTGGCCAACCTCTCAAATAGCGGCACCGGTCTGACTGCCTTCTACTTGGAGAGTGCCCTACCTCCGCCCGACCTTCCACGGCAAGTAACTGCGTTGGTCGGCCTTACTGACGGTCGTTCCCGTAGAGCAGTCGAGACAGTCAGCCCTCTGCAGACCTATAGTCCTCGTACAGGCGGCGGCTGCTCGCCCTTGGGGATGCGCAGGACCTCGATAGGCCTGTCAAGTCGGGTGAGATGTTGGGCGGCAACTGCAATCTGCACTGTCTCGGCTCATCCTTCCAGCTATCCCATCAGCCTTGCCAAGGATTGCGGATCGCTTCCACCAGCAATGGTTTCCATTCGTGCCCTCACAATGGGAGTAAACTCAGGATGGGTCAAGATATAGAACTGATCATGCCTTATGGCCTGGAATACTTGATCAGCTACTGTGCTTGGTGTCATCCCAGTTTCGATGGCGTGCTGAGTTCCTCTCATTACCTTCTCCATCTCAGGTGTTATCACAAGTTCTGCCGCGTCATCTTGGAGTTCGGCAGGACGGTTTCTTTCCGCCTCCAGTATGCGAGTCTTCACCCAACCTGGACATAGTACAGAGACCTTGACCTTGCTGCGATTCTCGCCCAGGTCGTAGTACATTTTTTCAGAAAAGGCTACAACTGCATGCTTCGACGCGTGGTAAGCTGCACTTGGGTGGTACGATAACAAACCTGTTATCGACGATGTGTTGACAACGTGGCTCTCGGAGTCTTGTTCAAGCATAATAGGTACGAAGACCTGGGTACCATGAATAACACCCCACAAGTTGACTCCCAGCACCCACTTCCATTCGTTGACTGTCGTTTCCCAGGCCGTTGAGCCGGATCCGACTCCCGCATTATTACATAGCAGGTGAACGGCTCCGAAGGTCTCTAGAGTTCTCTGCGCCAATGCTTCGATGTCCTCAGTTTTCGAGACATCCGTCACAACAGAGAGCACGCTGGCTCCATCGGATTTGAGCCTCGTTTCCACTTGAACCAGGGCCTTCTCTTCAATGTCGGCAAGGACGACCCTCATCCCCTCTGTTGCACAACGATCGGCGATTGCACGACCTATACCACTTGCTGCACCCGTGATGACTGCTACCTTGTCCCTGAATGCCTTCACCGTTTTTCCTCCCGTTTTCTGCCGCCGATTCTCTTCCTATAAAACGGCCGCCCAAACGAGTTTTGGCTTGTGCGGCGTGATAAAAGCCAAGGCACCGACGGGTCCAGTTGCTGCCGTCGCATAGGTCGTGATGGACGAGGCGGCTGAAGCCGGAAACTCTCAGCAAATTGAGTGTCGGTGGCGTGGTGTCGGGCTGTCCGGATTCGTCACCGGAACGTTTTCAGTCTAGCCAAGATCGAAGCTCGGCGCAACCGCGTCAAACGCGCCTCTCAGTATGACGATTAGTCGGATTGCGTCGACGGTGGTGCGCCAGAGCAACGTGCACAACCTCAGTGCGTGCAGAGAGCGGGCACCTATACGACCTCTTGCCAAGACACCCTCATATTCTTCCCTTGCTTCAGCTAGAGCCGGCAATGTTCCCTTGGCCATACGCGTTGCAGAATGATCGCCGATTGTCTGTAGGGAGGACCAACGATGCTTTCGGTGTCCACCAGATCATCATCGTGGCTGATGTTGAGTTGACCAGCCTTTCCAGTCATCGTGAAGAGCGTCGGCTGGATGACGAGCAGCTAACGGGCGTGGCAGGTCGTATCTGCGACGCCCGGTGGGTTTGGCGACGACGCTTTTGCTGGCGGTGGTGCAGTTTCCGCTGCCGGCCGGGCTTGGCCTATAGTCCGTGCACAGGCGGCGCCTGCTCGCGCACGGATAGCCCGCAAACGTCGGGCCCGCGGCCAGCTCAGCCGGGCCGGGCGTGCGGGGCTGGGCGGCATAGAGCCGCATCATGGCGCCATGGATCTCTTTGCGCAGCAGATCCTGCTGTGGAATTCGCTATGCGCCAAAATTTGAGAATCTGATGTGACCGCTCGTTCCAATTCAATGTATAATGTGATCGCTGGCGCGTCTTTGTGATATCAGGAATTTCAAATGGCAACAACAGTTTCATACGCACATATTGACCACGATGAGGATGGGATTCCCTATCTGTTGGGGACCAGCACGAAGGTGAAGCAAGTTGCGCTCGATCACATTGCCTACCGTTGGTCGGCGGATGACATTCACCGCAACCACCCGTATCTAACTTTGGCTCAGATTCACAGTGCATTGGCTTACTACTACGATCATCAGCAAGAAATCGATGAGGAGATCGAAGCCGGGTTACGCACCGTTGAGCAGATCCGCGCCGATCTGGGTGAGTCGCCCCTTCGTTTCAAATTGAGGCAAAGCGGAGCAAGTTCCTGATTCGCCTCTACATGGATCATCATGTGCCGTCGTCCGTTACAGAAGGCTTGCGGCGCAAGGGCATTGATGTGTTGACCGCCTACGAAGATGACAACGCCGAGACGGATGACGAGATCTTGCTGATGCGCTCAACGGCTCTGGGACGCGTGCTCTACAGTCAAGACGAAGATTTGCTTGTCATCGCCCACGGCTGGCTGCAGCGCGGGCGGGCGTTTTCTGGTCTGATCTATGCTCATCAGCTAAACATCACTGTTGGCCGGGCGGTCCGTGATCTTGAGTTGATGGCAAACGTCTTCGAGCCGCAGGACATGATTGATCGCATAGAATTCATCCCGATTTAGCCTGCGCGATCAAACAACTTCATAGTACACTACACCTTGTCGCTCGGCCGCCGCTTAAGCCTGAATTATGGCCCGTTGAAGAGAACGTTGGGCTTCCTCCTTATGTAAGACTGTTGATCTAGTCGCCCCACTGACGCTGAGAAGCGTCAGTTCGAATCTCGACTCCGGATGTCGCCTTTGCGATCATGCACACTGATGTTGGGCAACAGTTCGGTTGTGCCACAAGTGGCTGGGCTGGCTTGGCACTCAGGCCAGCCCAGCCTACCGCCCCCGCACAGACGGCGCCTGCTCGCCCTTGGGAATGCGCAAGACCTGCTCGTAGCTCTCATCCATCAACTTCACGCTGTACCAGACATCGCCCTGCTTCTCGCGGCGCTGGGCCTGCTTGCCGTCGACGATGATCCAGGTGGGCAGGCCGTTGTCGTCGGTCGTGGGGCTGCACGGATAGCCGGCGAAGGTCGGACCTGCGGCCAGCTCGGGCGGGCCGGGCGTGCTAGGCTGGCCCGAGGCAAAGGCCCAGCCGTGCGTCGCGTAGTGTTGACCGATGGCGTCGGCGCGGTCGAGGAGCGCGGTGATGACGTCGGTGTCGGCGCCGGGCTCGATGGTGAGGGTGACGGGCGTGCCGTGGGGGCTGATGAGGGTGAGGGTTGCTTGCATGGGATGCCCCATTTGGGATCGTAACGATTGGGGCGCCGAGTAGATGAAACGCGGACGTGGCCAGATGGAACGCGGATTTAGCAGATTAGGCGGATTGTGCGGATTCTTCTGTGGGTTTATCGGGCGGATCCGCCCGATCAGCGTTCCATCAAGGCATCGGCTTTATCGTTCCTGACGGATTTCGATTTGTTGCCTGTTCTCTGCGCGGCTGCCAAAAAGCCGCGCAGAAAACAGATTGACTATTGCTCTTGCAGGTAGAGGGCGCGCCATTCTTCGTAAGGGAGCTGGTCGGCGTCGTAGGCCATGATGAGTTCGGGCGTTAGCTTCCGTGCCGGCCGCCAGACTTGGGGCGCGGGTTCGAGGTCGGCGCGGATGCGCTCACGCTCAGCCAACGCCAGGGGCAGCCATAGGGCAAAGTGGGCCATGTCGGCGTCGCCGGCGAAGTTGCGGCCGCGGGTGGCGGGGCTGTAGCGGTAGCGGATGTCGAGGGGCACGCCGTCGAGCGTGGGGCCGATGAGCTGATTGGATCGGGCAACCTGCGCAACGACCGGGTCGCCCAGCTTGATGCGGCGAAATTCGTCGCTGTAGGCCTCGCCGACATAGAGCGCGTGCAGGCGGTCGAGCAGGATGCGGCGGTAGGCGTGGAAGGCGATGGGACCAGCGCGCCGCGAAGCCACCGGCGGCCGTAGGCGAGCGAAAAACCGCCACCACCACCACACCCGACGGCGAGCGGCGGGACGGCCGCGCCACGAAACCGGCCAGGCTGCCGGAGCGCGACAAAGTGGGCGAATGGGAGCAAACGAAGAAGTCATGCTTTCACCTCCGGGGGAGTAAGGTTCAACACTAGATGTATGCCCTAATTATACCACGAAATAACGAAAAATCAATAGTAAATTAGATATAAACACGAATTTTAATGTATTTTTTGCACTTTCCCTCAAACCAACTAACGCCCAACGGCACGGCGAAACTCCCGCCATGGCGAGACCAAGCATAGCGAAGGCCCCAGCGCGGCCCGGCGCGCAAGCAAGTGCCCCAGCCCCGCTCCAGCCCCGACGGCGAGACGTGGGCCGACGGCGACAACGCCGCCGGCGCAGCAAGAGAAGCCCACACCCCGCCCCTACCCTTCTCCTTTCCCCTTAATCCCCTTCTCCGGGTACCAAGCGACGAAGCGCCCCATGATTCAGCGCACCGCGCCGACGGTCGAATGGTCATGGTTGTATTCAGGATCGGGCTGGACGAGGCGACAGCTTTGTGGATTGGGGGATTGACCATTCGATCCGGCGGGGTGGTAGAATTTCGCTCCATGGCGCGGAGGAGCGCCCGGATTCAGGGAACGAGGACGGGTGGGTGACCGGACAAGCCAAGCAGCGGCCGGGCGGGCAAAGCCATCCTCGCCAAGCAGACCACCTCCTGCTCCCGCCGCACGATCCCGGCTCTCAAAGCGAAACGTCCCACCGTGTACACGGTGAGACGCTCAATGGGCATGGGCAAAATTATCGCGGCTGTGGCCATCGGCGTACATGCAGATGTGTCGTTCTAGTCTTGTTTGGTACTCCAGGTCTTGAACCAGTTCTCAAAGTCTGCATAGGGAATGCGCCAGTGTGCGCCCTCTTTGTGAGCGCCGGGGATGATGCCCAACGTGCAGGCGCTGACCAGCGTGCTGCGCGGCAGGTCGTAGCCGGCCTCCTTGGCCAGGCGCAGTGCATCGCCCGTCTTCAACATCTCCTTTGGAGGCTGGATTGCGGTCGGCAACTCGCCGTCGGCTTGCTGGGTGTCAATGTAGTCGTTGATACGTTGGCGCAGACGCAGTAGCTCAGCCAGGTCCGCTACGTAGAGGCCGCGTTCGACGCCCTCCTCGCGGGTGATGCGAAAGCTGGCGCCGTCGGTGAGGATCTGGAACATGATGGGGGATCTCCTTGCTCAGTGTGTTGGATCGTATAGTGCAAGGATAGCACAAATAAGGCGAAAAAGCAACGAATAATGCGTATTTTCGTTGATAAGACATCAGTTTCAAGGTGAGAATGGTCGACTTCAGTAGCGAGGTCGAATATTCCTCGGCAAGACCACACGGGCGACGGCACGCTTGGCCAAGATTCATTTTGCACCCGCAGAACATCCGTACTACAATGGCCTTGCCTGCTTGAAGGGCGCAGCAGGCGCCAGCGCCGGTCACCACGTGGGGTGTGGGCCGGCGCTTTGATTTGTTGAGGGTGTTCAGCGTGATCAACTTCAGACTCGGCTCAGGCGAAGGATTATGCGGTCGGTTTTGGTCAGAACATGCTACGATACCCCCCGCTCCTCGAAGGATAACCATGCTGTATGCGATACAAATGATGTGCTAGAGTAGGGTATCAAGCGATAGATCTGCGGCCCTTCTTCACTCTCCATTGCCGCCGGCTGATTATCAATACGAGCCACAAACCCCAAACGGACCACCTTTGGTGCGCAATCAGCAATCTGATCTGGGATATCGCTAAACTACTCAACATCATGAGCACCTCGGAGTCAGTCACAATGAACATTTGGACCATTGCCGCTCTCATTGCGCTATCATTTGTTCTCATCTTGTTTGTTCTCGTGTGGGCTGTAAATTTCCATCCAGTCGACGGTCAGGCGGAACCTGTCAGCTGTTCAGTTCCAGCTCCAAGCCTGAAACCTGGCCAGCAGCTGAAGGTAATGAACTACAACGTACAATTCATGGCAGGGAAAGAGTACGTGTTTTTCTTTGACGTACCGGATTTCTCAGGCTCAGATACGCGACCCTCCCCTGAAGCGATTACCCGTACCATTGAAGGCATTGCAGCACTGATCAACGAAGTCGATCCAGACATCATACTGCTCCAGGAGGTCGACGATGGGGCACGAAGGACGGATCACGAAGATCAGTTGGCAAGACTCTTGCAGTTGATTTCACCCGATTATCGGTGCCATACGTCACTCTATTACTGGAAGTCAAAGTTTGTGCCTCATCCGAAGATCTTGGGGCCTGTCGGACTGAAAATGTCGGTCATTTCGAAATATCAGATCGATCACGCAGAACGTGTCGCCCTGCCAAATCTGCGCGTGAATCCTCTTGTCGATCAGTTCACCGCTCGGCGTGCGATATTGAAGGCATATCTACCTGTGGAGGGGCAGGCCGACCTCGTGCTCATGAACACCCACCTTGAGGCGTTTGTAGTCGGGACAAACGTTATGGAGGAACAGGTCGACAAGCTGAATGAAGAACTGACTGCTCTAAGGGACACAGGTTCACTCTGGATCCTTGGAGGTGACTTCAACCTCTTGGGGCCGGGTCAATATGAAGAACTACCCGACCATCAACAACAGTACTACAGTCCACAGTCCGCTATGGATGAGATTTATGCAAAATACCAGGTGTTGCCAGCCCTAGATCAGCTGACAGGGAGTAGGCCAGATGAAGCCTATACGTATTTTGGCAACGACCCTCGCCTCTCAAGGCCTGACCGCACCATTGACTATCTCGTCTATTCAGAGGGCCTGGAACTAGTTGATTTCCACGTTCGGCAACGTGATGCGCTGCCCTTGTCCGATCATCTGCCCCTGATTGCGGAGTTTGCGCTCAAAGAATGAGAAGGAGGATGGGATCCCATGCTGTCATTGATTATCCTTCTGGCCGTACTGCTGGCAATGGCGATTGCCAGCATATCCTTGTTCTGGCATCCACGCATCAGTAGTGATGACTTGGTGCGACAGTTCAGCGCGGAGCGCAGAGAAAAAGATCAAGAGAACGAGAGGGCCGAAGGAGAGCAAGACGAAGCCGAAGAAGATCAAAAGAGGAAGGACCGGCGTCGACATCTTAGTCGTGAAACCGATATTACGCGTGCAGTTATCATCATTATCTTGGTCTTAATCGGGCTGCAATTTTTCGTGCCTATTCAGAGTGAGCTTCATGAGGACAAGTTCGTTTCGGTTGGCGACATCTATCGCAATCGCATATTGCATCTGACATGGATTGCCTTCGTCGCTTATGGTCTATTCCACTACAGCTATTGGGGGCCGCGAGAAGCCGCCAAGGAGATGACGCTGAAAGCGCCTTTCAGGTTTACTTCTCGTTCTACATGGGAAGAGGTAATCGGACCTTATCTCGTGTCATTGCCCTACATGCTGGCAGTTGTCGCAGGGGTCGGAGGTTTGATCACCGCAGCAATTGTTCTCAGCGTCAACGTAGACTTGAATGATCTTCAGGAGTTGTCGAAGAAATTAGAGCAGTATCCGACATCAACTGCTAATGACCTGCAGATTGCAGCAATTCTATTGGTGGATTTCGGCCAGTGGATTGCGAGACTATCCCAGAAGTACATTGCCGCCAGCATTCTGGCTTTCGTCTATCTTGTTGTTGAACAGCGCTCAATCTTCCATAAGACGATCTTGCCTGAGAGCATTGACAAGATCAAACTCGGTGTGTGGGTTTTGTTTTTCGTCAGTCTTGGATTCTCAATCCTCTACCTACCGAGTCAATACAGCAGACTACATGTGATGATACTAAATGCCGTCGAAGTAAACGGGACCAAGTTTCAAAATCTAGAAGAACTTGGCGTCGTCATGAACGTACAGCAGTATTTAGGCGACCATGATCCCCAATGGTTGATCCTGCAGATTATTAGCGGATATGGCAACGTTCTACTCATTGTTTTGCTCGGAACGATGGTGTTGGTCAAGAATCTCTTCTTTAGTGACGAATCCTTTCTCAGTTTCGCGAAGCTACTGATCCCCAGCTATTTGGCGAATAGACTTGAATCATATGCAATCGGCGATGAGTCTCAAGCTACCGATACGAAGAGCATCTGAAGGGACAAGCATCGTCGAACATCGGTGAGCTCCTCAGAAGGTAGACGGTGAGAAAGAGGCGTTGCTGAGAGAGACTTCAACTCTTCCTTGACCCTGCCAGAACACCCGTGCTACACTATATGCACCCCACGATCACATCTGCGCCCCTAGATTTAGTGCAGCATGTCGACTTTGCCACTCCCTGTGTTCATTACCTTCTGGCTCTGCGCCGGCCTCGTCGCCGGCTGGCTGCTTGCGCGCGCGGCGTCCGGCTGACGTGCTGGAGCTGGAGCTGCTCATCGACGACCTGCGCCGGGAACGGGCGCTGCTGACCAACGCGCTGCTGGAGGCGCGTAGCGAGGTGGAGCAGCTGCGCACGGAGCTGCGCGAGGCGCGCGAGCAGATGCGGGCCATGGGCCTGGGCCATCCCCTTGTGCAGGAGCAGCCGCGCACGCTGCTGGCCGTGACCGGTCCTGACCCCCTCTTTGACCTGGATCTGGCCGCGCTGCGCGCGGTGCGCACGGCCACCGGTCTGGACTTCCAAACCCTGCGCAACGCCACGCCCGAAGCGCTGGAGAATCGGCTGGAGCGGGCGCGCCTGCTGGGCCGGCCCATCGAGCTGCTGCACCTGGCCGTGCACAGCGACGGCGAACAGATCACGCTGGGCGACAGGGGCCTGGACGCGGCCTGGCTCAGCCGGCACCTGGACGGCGTGCAGGTGCTGCTGCTGGCCGGCTGCCACAGCGACCAGATCGGCGACTGGCTGGGCGTGGTGCCCCATGTCGTCACGCTGACCGACTCGCTCGAAAGCGACGACGTCTCGCGCTTCACCCAGGCCTTCTGGAGCGGCATCGGCCAGGGGCTGCACCCCAGCGACGCGCTGCGCCAGGCCCTGCAGCGCGCGCCGGCCGCCATGATCGAGTCGGTCGAGCGGCACTGGTGACGCCATGGGCAAAGCAACGCGAGGAAGAACGAGCAAACCCATGGGACCGTCGTCCCAAGGAGCCCAGCCGCTGGTTTGAGCGCTTCGAGCTCTACCGGGCGCTGGGGCCCAACCGCACGCTGCAGGCTGCGTTCGAAGCCTACTGGCTGGACCAAGGCAAGGCGCGCAACGCCATCGCCCGGCCCGGCCAAGCCTGGCATCAGGCGGCCAAGAAGTGGCAGTGGCGCGTGCGGGCGGAAGCCTTTGACGACGCCGAGCGGGCGCGCCTGCGTGCAACCGAAGCCGAGCGGCGCTTTGACGCCCGCCTGCGCCGGCTGGCCATCGTCGAGCAGCTGCGGGAGGAAGTGGTCCGCGCGCTGGCGCTGGCCAACCTGTCGCGCCTCAGCGAAGCCGAAGCGCGGGAGATGTTCAGCAGCCTGCGCATCTTCCTCAAGGATCTGCTGCTGGCCGAGCGGCTGGAGTACGGCGAAGCCACCGAGATCGTCGAGCAGCCTGAGGCCGCCGCAACCATCGCCGGCGAAGTCGAGCGCATGCTGGAAAAGGCCTATGGCGTTGGGGATCGTGAAGATAGTGGACCAGAGGACGTGGACGGGGAGTGAGGCATGAGGATAAGAAGGGAGCCGTGGGCAATGCAACGTGAAGGGTCAGACCAACCTGGTGGCTGGATCGAACTGCGCGACGGGACGGGCAGGCTGCAGGCGCGCTATGACCCGGCGCGCAACCTGCTGGAGATCCAGCGCCGGGGCGTCAAGACGCTCTACGACCTGACCCGGTGGCAGGTCGCCGGTGAGGCGTAGCCAGGGCTCCTGGAACCCCCATGGCCACCGCCCTGGAGCAGCTGCGCCGCCAGGCCGCCGCCGCCGGCTGCCCGCCCGACCAGCTGCGCAACTTCCTCGCCGCCGGCTACGTGCCCCTGCCCTGGCAGCTGCACCTGCACGCCGCGGCCCGGGCGGCTGACGTGCGCGACGGCCCCGACCAGATCGGCTGCGGCGGCGCACGGGGACCGGGCAAATCGCACGGCATCTTCAGCCAGCTCGCGCTGGACGACTGCCGGCGCTTCCCCGGCCTCAAGGCGCTCTACCTGCGCAAGATCGGCAAGCAGGCCAAGGAGCAATTCGACGACCTGCGCCGCTCGGTGCTGCGCCACGTGCCCCATGACTACAACCGCAACGCCGGCATCGTCACGCTCTGGGACGAGAGCCGCATCTTCATCGGCTCCTTCAAGGACGAGCGGGACGTGGACAAGTATCTGGGCATCGAGTACGACCTGATCGCCATCGAAGAGACCACCACCCTCTCCGCCACCAAATACCAGGCCCTGCGCGACTCCAACCGCTCCTCCAAGCCGGGCTGGCGGCCGCGCATCTACAACAGCACCAACCCCGGCAACATCGGCCACACCTGGTACAAGCAGCGCTTCGTCACGCCCCAGCGCAGCGGGCAGGAGCGCTACACGCGCTTCATCCCCGCCACCGTGGACGACAACCCGCACATCGACCCCGAGTACACGCGCAAGCTGGAAGAGAACAGCGGCTGGCGGTTGCGCGCCTACCGCTACGGCGACTGGGAGATCGCCGCCGGCCAGTACTTCTCCACCTGGCGCGAGGCCGTGCACGTCATCGACCCCTTCCCCATTCCGGCGGACTGGCCGCTGTGGGCCGGCTTCGACTACGGCTTCGTGCACCCGACCGCCATCGTGCTGCTCACGCGCGACGGCGACGGCCACACCTACGTCGTGGGCGAGCACATCCAATCGCGCTGGCTGCCGGCGCGCCACGTGGAGGCCCTGCAGGCGCTGCTGCAGCGGCTGGGCCGTGGGCTGGACGAGCTCTGGCCCGTGGTGGCCGGCAGCGACGTCTTTGCGCGCAAGGGGCATGGCCCGACGATTGGGGAGCAGTATGCTGAACTGGGCGCTGGACCTGCAGCCGGCCGAGATGGACCGCATCAACGGGGCGGCGCGTCTGCTGGAGCTGCTGGGCGATCCGGATGCGCAGCGGTGTGCAGGATGGCCAAAGCCGGGCCGGGCGGCGCCAGGCTACAGCCGCGTATCTCCGTCTTCAAGAAGCTGTCCGACGGTGATCGCCCAGATCCCGGCCATGATTCACGATGCGCGGCGGCCGGAGGACGTGTTGAAGGTCGATGTGGACGAGGATGGGAATGGCGGCGATGACGCGTACGATGCGCTGCGCTATGGGGTGATGGTGGGGCAGGCGCGGGGGACGGCGTCGAGCGTCGTGCCGGGTGGGGACGTGGTGGAGGAGATGGATCGGGCGGGGGGATGGTGAGCTAAGGTCCTTATTCGCATCAGGTTGTGCTTGCTTGGTCCTGGCACCCGTTTAAGTGAATCAGATTCACTCCCCGTTTTCCTGCATCTCTCGCATCCGCATGGGCATGACGTCGATCAGTGCGAAGACTTCGTCGACCATCACCGGCGCATCAAAGCGATGCTTGAGGTAGCCATCCTTGCCAATCAGCAGCACGGCGAACGTATTGGGTTTCATCGAGTAATGATTTCGAAGGGCCTGCGCCGCTTCGCCAGCGTCGTCGCCCAGCACATGAAGAATGAGCAAATCCCGCTCCTCGAGCCCTTGTGGCTCGGCGGCGAAGCGTTCTGCTTGTTGCTTGAAGCGGTCATCATCGGCCGCGGGCGCAAAAATCAACAGGAGGCGATTCTGCCAACAGTAGGCAGCAAGATCGAAATCGGCATCGGGTTGGATATGGTTTGACATGTGCAGCTCCAGCATACGCCGGACGCTCAGGTTCTGGTCCAGCCAACCGTGGATCGCTTCCTCGAAGATGGCGATCTGGCTTGTTCGCTGGCGCGGCGCCGGCTCATGATCCACCGGTTCGCGCATTATCCGGCGTACCGTATCCCGGTGGCAGCCGACTGCCTTGGCGATTTGGCTGTTGTTCCAGCCTTTTTGTTTCAGATAGTGGATGGTCGATCGTTCCATGAATCTCAGCATCCTTTTGGGCGCCCCTTCGTCGCAGATGGTCTCTCCCGTTCTGGGAGCGAACAGCGGGTATCTGCTTCAAAGTTTACTCGCCCTGGGCACCGATTTTTAAACCGGAACTGTGACGTATTCTTGACCGGAGTTTACAGCAGCATTGTCCGCAACTTGCAAGCCGAAATGAAGATGGCACAGGCGAAGCGCTGGCCGCAACTGGCTGAGTTCTACGTCGAGAGTGACCTGCTCACCATCGATCCGGATGCGACGGTCATCTACCGCTGGAAAGCGCTGGCTGAGTACTATGCCAGCAACGGCCTGCTGACGGATCGTATCGAGATTGCTGCCCGAGAAAACGCCAATCGCTAGGAACGTCTGCTAGCTATCGTAGCCAAAATGCTACACCGCCGAAACGCCGCACGGAGATCCGTGCGGCGTTTCGGCTACGCGAGCAGTGCAGTCACAGATCCAATTTGCGAAGGAAAAATTGTCTCTCTCGTATCATGTGCATCGTCTCGTAGCCCTGAATCGTTCGCTACTCTGTTGGGTACGATCCGAAGTCCAATCCCGGCTCGATTCTGCGCTTCAAGAAGCGATGATTCAGTTCCATAATATTGTTCGTCTCGCGACTCAGCCTCTGCTTGGTCTAACGTGCAGCTAATTCCGCAGTTAGCGAGATGACCGCACGTGGTAACGGATCCAAACACCTTATGGACAAGGATGCTCACAATCTGGCTTTTTCGCTTCGGGTGTCGCTGAGTTGAATAAAAGGGGCCGGAAGTGTGAATTTATGCAGTGTATTCGAGTCCGCAATATGTAATCCGCGTAGCCCAGATGCTGCGCCTACTCTAGCGTGAGTCAGCGCAGCAATTCCAAATTTGATCTAGCGCTACATCTACCAGAGAACCCGACGACTCTGAAGGCTGCCATTTCGAACCCAAGTCGCCATTGACAGGTGCCATATCGGCCACGTTTGGCAGTGCGTCGGCCATTCCGTTAACGGTTTAGCACCCGATTCTCTTTGGAAAACGTGTCGAATTGCTAAATTTGGAATTGCTAGAGTCAGCGTTTGAATCTTGACAACAGGTTCGATTTGCGTTATAATTAACGCGCGTTAGCTAACGCGCGTTAATCCTACTCTCAATTCTTCGGTAGCTAATCATGCCCACTAAGCGTCCAACCCAGGCAGATGTAGCAAAACTGGCTGCTGTGTCTCGGGGTACGGTTTCCTTAGTGCTGAATAATCAAGTCGGTAGCCGCGTACCCATCAGCGAAGAGACGCAGCAGCGCGTACTGCAAGCAGCGAAAAAGCTTGGCTACGCCCCCAACCCGGTGGCGCAGATGCTGGCCAAGGGCGCCAACCGCATCATTGGTGTCTTCACCTATGAGCCCGACTTCCCCTATGAAGAAGAATCCGATCATCACCCCTACCTGATTGGTATTGAGCATGAGGCCAGCCAACAAGATTACAACGTCTTGCTCTTTACCCGACACCGAACTAGCGGACAGCATCAAATTTATCATGAAGGCATGAACAGCTTGCGTTTGGCTGACGGCGCAATTTTACTGGGTTCATCTCCCGATCGAGATGAACTAGGAAAATTGACCAACGAAGAATATCCGTTTGTCTATATCGGCCGGCGCAAGGTTGCCGACTGTGAGATCGATTGGGTTGTTGGCGACTACGCTGCAGGCAGCTATGAAGCCACCCGTCACCTGATTGACTTGGGCCATCGTCGTATAGGCTTTGTGGGGCATACTGCCGACACTGAGGCATCCCGGGATAAATTATCGGGTTGTCAACAGGCAGCGGATGAAGCCGACGGTGTTGACCTGTTTGTCTTGCCCGACGTAGATTTAACCCAACCCGAACCATTGAACAATCTGCTCACGCAGCTAAAGGTGACTGCATTGATATGTCGGGAAATGTGGATTTTTGCCAGCGTAATGCGCCTGTTTGAGAATATGTCTGTCCACGTTCCTGCTGATCTTTCCTTGCTAAGTCTCACGGCTGGTGACGCGTGGTATGGTCTCCGATTTTCGACCCACCCAATTGCGTATACATCGACGAGAGATCGGCGCGCTGGCAGTGCGCGCCTTGATTGCTCGATTTGATGGAAAGACAAACGCGGCTCAACAAATTCGGGTGCCATGTCGGTTGGTGATTGGCAACACAAC
Organism: uncultured Chloroflexia bacterium; assembly: GCA_963749845.1. GTDB lineage: Bacteria > Chloroflexota > Anaerolineae > Caldilineales > Caldilineaceae > JAGRCP01. Next base: position 469,414 of record CAVVOJ010000002.1, read on the forward strand.
GGCGCCGGTCAAGAAAAGGTGATTTCTCAAAAAAGTGGGATACAGAGAGTCGGGGAGAAGCCACAAAAGGCCATAGAGATTTTACAGTAAGCCCGTCCCGAAATAGTGAGTAGATGTGAAAATAGCACCACATATCCACATACTTTGAGGAGGCAAGAAATATGATGATACGTGCTTCGCCCTAAGGTTTAGGCCGACTTCTCTCTGAGAATTCATGTGCGACCAAAGGTGATGCGATTGTAATCAACAGAAGGAGATGCCAGTTCACTTGGCGGTCAACAGCATCTCCTCGGGAAAGACTTGGCACGCAGCGCACGTTCAACACCTTTGTGTGTTTTGCGTCCTGCCATGTGCTCCGACCATGTAGAACTACATCACAGGAGAATCCAATGAGAAACTCACATGTATACAGATACCTTGTACTGCTCCTTGCGTTGGCAGCTCTAACCTTGGGGCTCGCGGCTTGTGTCGCTGCCGTGCCTGAGCCGGCTGCGGAGGCCAGCGACGAGCCGGTTGAACTGCGGTTTACCGTCTGGACCGGCAGCGACGCACATCTGGCCATGCTCAATGGCATTGCCGATGCCTATACGGCCGAGCATCCGAACGTGACCGTCCAGTTCGACACCATCCCTTTTGCGGACTATTCAACCAAATTGGCGGTGCAGTTGTCAGGCACGAATCCGCCCGATGCCGGCTGGATGCCCGAGAGTCTGGCCGTTCCCTTTATTGAGGCCGGCGCATTGGCCGATCTCAGCGCTGCGGTCAAAGATAATCCTGAGTACGATTTTGCCGATTTATCCGAACCGGCCATGAGCTTGTATTTGAATGAAGAAGAGGTGAATGGCATTCCTTTTTCCACTTCACCAGAGCTAATGTACTTCAATCGTGACTTGTTCGCGCAGGCGGGTATCGATACGCCCGAGGTACTGCTGGAGAATGGGGAGTGGACCTGGGAGAAACTAGCAGAGTCGGCCAAAGCCATTAAAGATGCGACCGGCGTGTACGGATTTCAAACCACTGGCCAGAGCATTTACAGCGCCGACAACCTCTTCCATAACTTGGCGCCCTTGATGCGACCTTTTGGCACCGATGTCTGGGATGAGGCCGGCACCACCTGCTTGATGAATACTCCTGAGGCGGTAGCCGCAATGCAATTCTATCACGACATGGTTTTTGCCGATGGAAGCGCCGTCCCTCCGGGTGAAGAGGTGGATTTCAGTGCGGGAGGTTCAGCCATGAACATCGGTTTCCTAAGCCAAAGTGCACGTCTGAGCGACGTTGGCTTTGAGTGGGGCATTGCTCCGTTGCCCGCAGGTCCTGCCGCACAAGAATCTGTGATTGGTCAATCGTCAATTGTTGCTTTTAACGCCAGCAATCATAGAGACGAGGCCGTAGATTTTGTCGCCTTCATGACCAACAAAGATAACGTCACGACCATGGCCCAATTCTTCCCACCTATCCGTCAATCGGTGCTCGAGTCGGAGGCTTTGCTCGAGGCCAATCCAGCCGTCTCGCCGGAAGAGATGGCTACTTCCGTCGTGCCCAGTATCAGCACGGGATCTCTGTTGCCCACCCACAGCGAGTTTCAAAAAATCAAATTGGCCGCCAGCGCCGAATTTGATAACTTGTGGCAGCCAGATGCCGACGTCCAAGCTGTGCTTGATAGCGTTTGTGAGTCGATAACGCCTTTCCTCAACAACTAGTCATGTAACAAAACCGCAGAGGCTACGGTGGTGTACACCTCTGCGGTTTTTACGACAATGGTGGGATTCATGACACACAACGTCAGGCGCTCTCGTGTCTTTGGCGCTACAGGTCTGAAACGTCGAGATGCTCTGTACGGTTATCTCTTCATCACACCGCAGATGCTGGGATATTTCCTCTTTGTCCTCGGACCATTAGTTGCCGTTATCGTGTTTAGCATGCAAGACGCGAAATCTGCTTACGGGCCAGGTTACATACGTAGGTTTGGACAATTATGCCCAAATGTTTAACGAGGATCCCCTTATTCTGGAAAGTACTTGGCAACAGTCTGATGTTTGCGGCCGGCTTGGTGCCACTCAACGTAGGTTTGGCATTACTGCTTGCACTGATGATTAGCCAAAAGCTACGCGGGATCGTCTTCTTTCGCACGATCTTCTTTTCACCGGTGGTGACATCGGCTGTGGCCTGGGCTATTGTCTGGCGCTTTTTGCTCCAGGGCGAGCAAGGGACAATCAACCAATACCTGGCCATGATTGGGATTGACGGTCCAAATTGGCTGCGTGAACCTGGCTGGGCCATGTTTTCTGTGATTGTCACCAGAGCCCTCAAAGGTGTCGGAATCAATATGATTATTTTCCTGTCGGCGATCATTAACTTGCCGGAGGACTATTACGATGCTGCCACAGTGGACGGCGCCAATGGCCGGCAAACATTTCGGCACATTACCTTGCCGTTGCTGGCGCCAACCACCCTCTTGGTCATAATTCTCACCCTTATCGGCTCCTTCAAGGTCTTTGACACAATCTTCTTGATGACCGCGGGCGGGCCGGCAAATGCTACGCTGGTGCTAGTATATTATGTCTATTTTCAAGCGTTTCAATTCTTTGAAACTGGGTACGCCAGTGGTCTTTCAGTCATTCTGTTTCTCATAACATTTGGCCTTGTCATTCTGCAATGGGCTACACGCCGGAGATTTGTTTACTATGAGCAATAACGCAGATCTCTTGCCCAAAAACTCGAACACCGGCGCGTCAACCATATCGATGCGCAAGCTGTCAAAAAGGGGTAAAAGATCGCTAACATATTTGGCCATGATTCTGATCGGCATCCCGTTTCTTTTCCCCTTTTGGTGGATGTTCACCAGTTCCTTCAAAAGTCTGAATGAAATTTTCGCCTTTCCGCCAACATTGTTCCCCACGGTGTGGCAATGGCGCAATTTTATCGAAATCTTCACCTTTCAACCCTATGCAAGACACTTTGTCAACAGCATCTATATCTCCGTGTTCGTGACCATTGGCACCATCTTCATCTCTTCGCTGTCGGGGTATGCGTTTGCGCGTATTCAATTCGAGGGCAATACACTCTTCTTCTTGTTGTTGCTCAGCTCGATGATCATGCCGGTCGAGGTAACAATTATCCCCAACTTTCGAATAATGCAATCATTAGGTTGGATTGACACCCACCTTCCGTTAATTATTATTCCGATTCTGGGAGCAAATGGCATTATCGCGATGTTCATTATGCGTCAATTCTTCTTGAGTCTCCCAGCGGAAATCGAAGAAGCCGCCATGATTGATGGCTTGAATCGGTTTGGCATTTTTTGGCGGATTGCAATGCCTATGGCTCGTTCTGCTGTTGCTGCCGTTGCCATTCTCACTTTTTTGTTTAGCTGGAATTCCTTTCTTGAGCCACTCATTTACATAGATACGTTAGAATTGTTTACGCTTGCCCCTCTCACTGCGAAACTTCACAGACTCCTATGGCGTTCCACTTTGGAATTTGCAGTTGGCTGGCGCCACGCTATCGGTTGTTCCCATTCTTGCTTGTCTTTGTTATTGCGCAGCGTCAGGTAGTTAACAGCCTCGCCTCATCCGGCGTTAAAGGCTAAATCATCAGCAATCTGGAGGATTCTGACTATGACTCTTCGGGTGGGCATCTTGGGAGCTGGCATGATGGGGTCAGGCTCATGCCCAAGCCTACCAAGAGGCCGGTGCCGATATCTAGGTGTTGTCGATATTAACCGACCCGCGGCAACAGAGCTAGCCCGATCGATTTAACTGCACAGCCTACACCTCCACGGAAGAATCTGTTAACTGCAGGTATCGATGCCATCAGTATTTGTTTGCCCCACAATCTTCATCTTAATGCTGCTCTTCTGGCAGCGTCTTCCGGCAATCATATCCTGATGGAAAAACCTCTGGCAATCACTTTGTCGGAAGCGAAAGCCATCCGTTCCGCCTGCCAGTCGGCCAATGTGAGGTTGATGGTCGGTTTTATTATGCGCTTTTTGTCCACGTTACAGGAGCTACGCGCACTAATTGCCGCCGGTACGTTTGGCGAAATTGGACTGGTGGTCGACTACCTGGCTGCGGGTGGGGCTTGGCCGATTGTGCCATCATGGTATCGTAAACGTGCAGTGGCCGGCGGGGGCATTAATGATGATTGGTAACATTCACAGCGTTGACCGGATTCGCTGGCTTTTGAATAGCGAGGTTGACACGATTTATGGCGTTAGCCGTCAAATTGGGCTGAAAGGTGATGTTGAAGATGTGGGGACGGCGACGGTGGTGTACCAGACAGGAACCCACGCATCCATCATCGGTTATCGGTCACCACTTAAAAGCCACCGTCGCCGCCATACGTTGGAAATCTACGGCACCCGAGGCCGAGGCATCAGTTAGCCTGACTCATAAGAACGAACAGATTTTGGAGATCACTGATCAGGCTGGATCACGCACGGTGACGGTCACCGATGACAATCCATTTCTCAAGGAAATACAGGAGTTTGTGACCGCCATTGAAGAAGATCGTGACCCCAGTCCCGGTGGTTACGATGGTCTGGTCTCGCTGGCTACCATCCTGGCGATGTACAAGTCGGCCCATAGTAAAGATGCCGGTCAAATCTGACCGAGTTTATGCAACAATAATCCCGACCAGGGAGAAATTCAGTTCTAATGACAGGCGGATCGAAGATCTTATGATGCCTCAACAACCCTACAACATCGTTTTTATTGTTGCTGACCAGTGGCGAGGTGACTGTCTGGGCCTGGCCAAAAGCCGTCACCCGGTTATGACCCCTCACGTCGATCAATTGGCTGCCGAAGGTGTTAGCTTCCGAGCAGGCATACGCCGACTGTCCGGTCTGTATGCCCCAACGGGCCACAATGCTGACCGGCCGGGTTGCCTCACGCTTTGGCTTACCGCGCAACTTTGGGCCTGGAACCCGGACGCCCATCGATCTGGCGGCCAGCCTGCCGGCGCGGTTAACTCGCGAGGCGGGTTATCAAAGCAAGGCCATCGGCAAGATGCATTTTCGGCCGGATCGAGCCAGATATGGGTTCGAACATATTACGCTACATCCTAATGATTATGTCAATTGGTTGGAGAGATGAGGGGTACGGCGGCCTGTGGCGCGGCCATGGCCTGGGTGGAAATGAGGTCTATCCGGCGGTCTCTGCCGTGCCGGAGTCTCATAGCCATACCCATTGGATCGTAGACCAATCCATCGAATTTCTGTACCAGCGCGATCCGGATATGCCCTTTTTCCTATGGATGGTCTTTGAAGCACCCCACAGTCCCTTTGATCCGCCCGAACCCTTTGACCGTATGTATGACCATTTCCCAATCCCGGAGCCGATCTTTGGCGACTGGTACGATGGTGAGCAATATCCGCCGGTTTTTCATCAGAACCGGATTCGCGGCAAGTTTGATCAACTGAACGAACACGTCATTCGGGAGGCGAGGCGGCGCTATTACGGCCAAATCAGCCATGTTGATTACCAGTTGGCCCGCTTCTTCGGGGAGTTGAAGACGAGAGGTCTATATGACAATACTGTCATCATCTTTACTTCCGACCACGGCGAGCATCTTGGCGACCACGGCCTCTTTGCCAAACAAAGCTTCCTAGCCGGATCCGGTAATGTGCCGTTGATTATTCGTTTCCCGCCTGATTTTCCACTTCTCCGGCCAGCCTGGACCAGCGACCACCCGGTCTTGACGGCCGACATTTGCCCAACCCTGCTCGAATTGGCCGGATTGCAGCCCGGTCCGGATCTTGATGGCCTTTCTCTAATACCGTACCTGCAAAGTGGAGAAGGCTTGACGAACCGCATCATCTGTGGCGAAAGCGTCTTTTCGGCCTTTGCCACAGATGGCCGGTACAAATACATTTACTATCCCGAAGGCGGCATCGAGCATCTGTTTGATCTGGTTAATGACCCGGATGATCAGAGTCAACCTGGCGGCAAGCCCAGAACACCAATCCGTTTTGACCCGGCTCAAAGCGGCCATGATCGATCATCTCAGCCGCTTTGAGCGGCCGATGGTCGAAGATGGAACGCTGCGCCGCTTTGAGACACAGATCGATGAGGTCGCCCTGCGTGCGACTCAACAACAATGGCCTGGCGGGGTCCCATGCGCTATGGACGCGGCTATGATTGACTCACCCAGAAGGATTTTGGTCCATTCCGGCTGGAAGCGCTCACTGGCCACTACTCTGGCCATATAGCAGATCGGCAGATAGCAATATGCCCGTAAATCTGACCGAAATTATGCAAAAATGATCCTTACCAAGGAGAAATTAATGTCGATAGCAGACGATTTACGAAATGCACTCATCCAAACAGATTATCGCCTGAGTAAGTTCAATCCCTTGCCCCGCATCCTTTTTTATGATGATTTTGACCAGGGGGTCAATGGTTGGTGTGAATTAACGGGCAATCACAACGGTGATTTAGACCGTATTCGTAAGATTACGCGTGATTTGCGTCCACCACAACTTAGCAACTGTACCTTTTTTGATATAGGTACGCACGGGTCGGTTAATGGCACGTACTCTTTAAAGCTGGCTACTCGCCCCCGACCGGGTCATATGTCTCAAGCCATTAAACGGATGACCTTTGTGAAGCAAGGACTGGTTCAATTGGAGACCTACTTTACCTATAAGGCCGAGCAAATGTTTGATTGGACAGAAGAAGAGGCGGATCTCTGGGATGGTAATACAGACCCGTCTGAGAGAAACTTTGGCGATTTTACCTTTAGCAATGATGTATGTGAGGATGAAAACGGGGCGCGGTATCACTGTGCCTTGCGCTATGTTAATACCGATGAAAATGGCGAACTGGTACAGAAGTGGATGTACAAAACTTCGCTCCAAACCTCAACTAAAATGCAAATGGCCGGGTTAGCTCCGCCGGCCAAGGATTATCACGTGTTACACCCAGCCGATTGGGAAGAGATCCCCGGCGGCCATCAGCCCCTTTGTTACAACGAAATACCTACCAAAATTAACTGGCACTACCTGCGTTGGGTGTGGGATACCCGCACCCGCCGTAATGTTGAGCTACAGGTAAACAACAATGTGATGGACTTACGTGATATTCCGGTTCCTGTCTATGACCACACTTATTCCGCACTGAGCCACTTGCTCAACTTTTGTGTTGATGTACGCACTCTTCGGCCCGTCCGGAATTTCCTATATCTCGACTCAATTCTCGTTTCGGTAGATTGGTAAGGAGATAATTGTGATATCCCATTCAATGACAGCCGTTCTTGAAAAGAGTGAACGCTTTAGCGAAAACTTTGAAACCGAACCCTATGAAGTGGCCTGGGCGCATGAAGCACGTTGGTTTATTCGTGTGCTAGAACGCTCCGGCGATGAAGCACCGCTTAAATTTTATCCGCAGATCTCACCGGATGGCTTATTCTGGTGTGATGAAGGCAGTGAACCTCTGGTAGTTAACGGCCCTGGTCTCTACTCCTTTTCCTGGACGCGATTTTGGCCATTGGCTGCGTCTGCGGGCCGATTTTGCAGAGGCCGAGACAACCATCAAGGTCTTAATCTATCTGGCTCTCAAGGAATAAAAAGGGAGCTTCTCTATGTCTTCGGGAATCAAAACAGCGCGTAATTGATACCCATCTCCATTTTTGGGATGCGGCCACTTACTACCGGCTGCACAATGATTGGTTAGACGCCAAGCCTGAACTCAAACGCAGTTTTTTGCCACCTGACGTGCAGCCTCATTTTGAGGCTTGTGGCGTTCATAGCGGCATCATTGTCGAGGCCGGGCGGGATTCGCATGCATTGAATTTGTGGCTGCTGCAATTGGCCCACGATTATGACTATATCGGCGCGGTTGTAGCCGGATGCTGGGTTGATAACGCTAAGATCGCTGGCTGGCTAGATGAGTATATGGAAAGCCGGTACTTTGTAGGTGTTCGCACCCACCCTCCCGGCAATCCAGAAAGCTGGATGCAAAATAAAGCTGTACACCATCTATTAAACCAACTGATGCACCGTAATCTAAGTCTGGACCTGTTTGTTACGCATGACATGTTCTCCGGGGTGACGCAGTTGGCGGCGCACTATTCAGACTTACCGATTATCATCAATCACTGCGCTAATCCACCCTTTCGCGACGGTGACCTTGCAGCCTGGAAAGCGAATCTCGAACCACTGAAAACCTATCCCAATATCTACATCAAATATTCGTCGACTCTGTTTGATCTATACCCAAAATCTCCGGGTCGGTTTATCGAACGCCTGCGACCTGTGACGGACTTTCTGCTCGACTGCTTTGGCGTTGCGCGGATGCTGTGGGGCAGTAATTGGCCCGTTGAAATGCGCGGCGGATCTTATGAGGAACTGTTTCACAATATGCGGAGCCTCGCATCGGATTTGTCTCAACCTGAGCAGGCACTATTGTATGGCGGCAACGCTGGACGAGTATACCGGATAGGTGCTTTCCCCGGTGATAGGAAAGGGAACCAATGATGAACGAGACCATGTTATGTATTGTTTTACACGGCAAACAGGATATTCGAACCGAAACGCGAACCTGTTCCTCAGCTTCAACCCGGGAATGTCTTGATCAAAATCGAGCGTATGGGCATTTGTGGTTCTGATGTACATTACTTTCAACACGGCTATGCCGGCAACTTCATTCCCAAACGTCCCTTTATTCTAGGCCATGAAGCCGCGGGCCATGTGGTCGCAATAGGCGATGGCGTTTCGGGTCTGTCCATAGGGTCGCGGGTTACTATCGATCCGTCGCAACCCTGCCGGACCTGCAGGTATTGCACAGGCGGGCGCTACAATCTCTGCCCGAACATGCGCTATCTCGGCAGCGCCAGCACCGACCCGCATGTGGATGGTGTCTTTTGTGAAACTATCTCCATGCCAGCCCAAAATTGCTATCCAATCCCCGATCAGCTTGGCTGGGCGGAGGCCGCATTGATTGAGCCGCTATCTGTGGCCGTGCATGCGGTCAAACGCGCCGGGCCTATCTACGGCGCATCTGTATTGATTACCGGCGGCGGAACAATCGGCCAACTGGCTTTGTTGGTTGCACAAGCCTTTGGCGCGGGCAAAGTTGCATTGAGTGAGACGATAGAAAATCGCCGCAACGTTCGCGCTGGCCCAAGGCGCCAATATGGTTGTAAATCCTGCAAACAGGTCGCTCGCGGAACAGGTTGCAGAGTTTACAGAGGACGGGTTCGATGTCGTGATAGAGGCTTCGGGCGCACCGGCAGCACTCAATCAAGCAATCACCCTTGTTCGGCGTGGCGGGACGATCGTACAAGTCGGCACGTTGCCGGCCGAGGTGCAATTGCCGGCTAATTTGATCATGAGCAAAGAGTTGCAGCTTTTGGGATCCTTTCGTTTTGCCAATGTTTTCAAGATTGCGATTGATTTGGCCGCATCTGGCCGCCTTAATCTCCAACCGTTGATCACCCAAATCTTACCGCTAAATGATTTTCTCCAGGCAATGCAGGCTGCCTCCTCCCGAGGCAAGGATATCAAAATACAGATCGACGCTGCCCCATGAGGTGAAATAGATGATCAATGGTGGGATTCGGAAAGTGTCAACAGAGCTTGGACAGAAAAATCAAACAGTTACTGTATCAATTGGGGTCCACCCCATAACGACTGCAGGTCAGTTCATCCAAGTTGAGTTTGAGATTGAAAATCAAAGTGAAGATCAACTCATGTTTGTTGGAACTGACTTGGCCGACTCTCAAGGACGATCATACTCGGCTTCCAGCGATTTGTTCCTGTATCTTGACAAGAGTAAATTGTGCGTTTTGGAGAACCTGAATCCTAACGTAACGTAGGTATGTCAGGCCGTATACGAAGTAGCGAACGACGCAGAAGGCCTCCAGATAAAATTCACGGACCTAGAAATGTTTGGGGGTGCCGAAGAACTAGTTGACCTTGGGCTAGACTGACGTGGAATGGGAGCTTTTCTGGCGATAATCACATTTTGAATCCGCTCGGTACATTTGGCATTTCGGGAATTTCCCCCCTTGCCAACCCGCCAAACCCGTGCTAAGATAGCCCCAAGCGAACATCCGTTCGCACCATAGCTTCGAGCGTCATCGAACGCCCTGGCCAGAGCGCCCCAGCGCCGGCCGGGGCGTTTTTTGTTCTGGATTATTTCGGATCTTGTGCACACGAAAGGAGACCCCCGCATGAAGGAACTTCAGAGCTACCTGCAGAAGCTGGCGGAGACGGAGGGGCCGGCGGTGGCGATTGCCGTGGGCGTGGTCTTTGTGGCCGGCATCGCGCTGAGCCTGCTCTTTGACGTGGACTGGACCGTCATGCTGCAGGCGCTGCAAGGCGCGCTGGGCCAGTAGGGAGTGGCCATGCGCATCCGCCAACACCACGCCGCCACCATCGTCTTCCTGCTGGTCAAGCAGGAGGACATGCTCACGCCGGCGCCGGGCGAGGCGCCGCCGGTCCTGCTCTCGCGCAACGGCGCGCTCTTTGCGGAGTCCGTCAACCAGGCCGAACCCATCGACGACGGCTGGTACCGGCTGCTGCTGACCGCAGAAGAGACCGACACCGCCGGTCCCCTCATCGTGCGTGCCGGGCGTGACGACACGCATGAATGGCGCGACATCCTCGAAGTCGTGCCGCCGCTGGAGATCGACCAGGAAGCCATCGTCGCCGACGTCGTCGCCCGCCTGCGCGCCCAGCCCTGGCAGATCGCCATGCCGGTCGTGCCCCTTGTGGCCCCGGAGAGCGGCGCATGAAGCTCCTGCAACGCTTCGCCGCGTGGCTGGCCCAGGTCACCGCGCTGCCCGTGGGGCATCCGGACGACGGCCTGGTTGCGCACTCGGCCGGCACGCCCATCGACAAGCCGTGGCCCGAACTGCTGCAGGAGGTCGAAGACGCGCGCCAGGCCTGGCGCAAGAATCCCCTGGCCAAGCGGCTGGTCAGCCTCATCACCGCCTACACCGTGGGCAACGGCATCCAGCTCTCGAGCAAGCAGGACGGGCTGCAGGCCTTCATCCAGGCCTTCTGGAGCGAGAACCGGCTGGAGCAGCGGCTGGACGAGTGGAGCGACGAGCTGGTGCGCAGCGGCGAACTCTTCCCCGTGCTCTATCCCAACCCGGCCGGCGGCATGGTGCAGGTGCGCATCCGCCCGGCCAGCGTCATCGAGCGCATCGTCTGGCAGCCGGGCGACTACGAGACCGAAGTGCGCTACCAGGAAGCCGTGCCCCTGGGCGCGCCCGGAGAAGTGGTGGTCCTCGCCCCTGGATCCCCAACGCCGGGCACTGAGCCCCGTGATGCTGCACTACGCCGTCAACCGGCCCGTGGGCGCGCTGCGGGGCGAATCGGATCTGGCCGCGATCCTGCCCTGGCTGCGCCGCTACTCGCGCTGGCTGGAAGACCGGGTGCGGCTCAACGCCGCCGTGCGCACCTTCCTGTGGATCGTCAAGGCCTCACGGCCGCTCAAGGAGCAGCTGGCGGCCCAGTACCGGCGCCCGCCCGAGGCCGGCTCGGTCATCGTCGCCGACCGGGACCACGAGGAGTGGGAAGCCGTGGCGCCCAACCTGCGTGCGGCCGACGCCTCGCATGACGGCCGCGCCATCCGCTGGATGATCGCCGCCGGCGGGCCCGGCACCTCGCTGCTCGACTTTGGCGAGGGCGAAGACGCCAACCTGGCCACGGGCAAGGCCATGGCCGAGCAGCGCCGGCGCTTTCTGCGCCGGCGGCAGGCGTATTTGGCCTGGCTGCTCACGGATCTGGTGCTCAATGCGTATCGGCTGCAGCAGGGAGCGGAGGGGGAGCCGGCGCGGCACCAGGACATCGCGGTGGATCTGCCGGATATCTCGCCGGAGGACAACGAGCAGCTGGCGGGCGCGGTGCGGGATCTGGTCGGCGCGTTGGAGGGGATGCAGGGCATGGTGGGGGACAGCGCGGCGTATCGGAGCATGGCGCTGCGGTTGTTTGGCAAGTTTTTGGGTGAGCAGCTGAGCGAGCAGGAGTTTCGGGCGATTTTGGAGGCGGGGGAGGGGGCGTGAGTGTTGGCCAGCGCCGGTTGAGTAGCCCGAAGGGCGTATCGAAACAAGCGGGTCGATGAGGGGCCGGTTGGCGGCCGCTGTCGATTAGGGCGTCGGTAGGCGACCGCTTGGCTTCGATACAAAACTCGCTGCGCTCGTTTCACTCAGCCGGCGCTGTGGCGGTGTGGATTGCGAGCCGTCGTTGCCCGAGTTGTCTAGCGCCGGTTGAGTAGCCCGAAGGGCGTATCGAAACCAAAGCGGGTCGATCGGGGACGCTGGTTGGCGACCGCTTGGTTTCGACAAGCTCAACCGGCGCTGGTGGGCGGTGGATTGCGAGCCGTCGTTGCGCTAGTTGTCTAGCGCCGGTTGAGTAGCTCGGAGGGCGTATCGAAACTAAGCGGGTCGACGGGTGCCTGGTAGCGACCGCTTGGCTCATCGACGCTAGTACAGCGATACGAGCTCGCTGCGCTCGTCTCACTCAGCCGGCGCTGAGGGGCGGGCTCACGAAGCATTTTTGTCGAGTCGTTTGGTTGTCACATCGATATGAAAGGAGCTATGCCAATGGCTAGCCAGATTGTTGTGCCGCCTATGCTGACGTCGGTGCCGCTGTGCGGGTTGGATGACGGCGCGGTGTGGACGCGGCAGCGGCGACGGAGCTTGCGCGAGGAGTTCAAGGCGGGCGAGCTGACGGAGCTGAGCTTTGACGCCGTGACCTTCCGGGCCGTCTATCCCAACGCCAACTACATTCGCTTTCGGGAGGAGGAGCTGGGCGCGTTTGCCATGTCCTTTGCGGGGCAGCCCTTCCTGCGCGACCACGCCACCTACCGGCTGGACGCACGGGACGGCACCATCACCGGGGCCAGCCTGGCCGGCTACGACTTCCGCCAGACCATCACGCTGACCACGCCGCGCGGCATCGAGGACTTCCTCAACGGCATCATCGACCGCTTCTCCATCGGCTGGTACTGGCAGTCCGTGCGCTGCTCCGTCACCGGCGAGGACTGGTTTGCCAGCCCCTACCGGCCGGGCCAGGTCGTGACCGTCGACGGCAAACAGCAGGTGGCAGAAATCATCTTCGTGGAACCGTACGGCAAGGAGACCTCGGCCGTCAACGCGCCCGCGGTCCACGGCACGCACATCATTTCATCGTTGCAGGACCTATGTTCATTCAAAGAGGAGGTACAGGATCGTATGAGCAAGCAATTTGTGGTGGAGGAGAAGGGGAAGGCTGAAGCTGAAGGTCAAGGCCAAGGAGAAGGCGGTCGGGGCGGCGGTATTGCAGGACGCCGACCCGGACGCTCGAGGTCGAGGCACAGACCGCGACGCAGCCTGTCAGCGGAATCCGGCGGCGAGCGTGTGCCGCAAACGCCGGCGTCCGAAGCTGCGAGACAACCGGTGCGGGATGAGCGTCCGCGGGAGGAAGCAGGAGCGCAGGATACTCGCACCGGCGGATCCCCCGAGCTCCGGTGACCCCGCCCTGACCGCGCTGACCGAGCAGGTGGCAGCGCATGCAGGCCGAGCTGATGCGCGAGCGGCTGGCCGCCAAGCTGGCCCAGGCCGGCCTCTCCCCCGGCGGCCGGCTGGTGGTGGAAGCGGCCCTGGCCAACGAGACGCGCTCGACCCCGACCTGGCGCAGGTCGACCGCCTGATCGAAGCGCAGCGCCAGGCCGAGGCCGAGCTGGCCGCGCGCCATCAGGTCTCGGGCAACGAACCGACCGACGGCCTGCGCATCGCCGGCGTGCTGACCAGCCTGGACAAGGCCGCGCTGGCGCTGGAAGGGCTGCTCATGGGCCAGCGCCCGGAGCAGAGCGTGCAGCCCTTCTCCGGCATTCGCGAAGCGTACGTCACCTTCTCGGGCGACTACGAGATGACCGGCATGTTCCACCCCGACCGGGTGGGCCTGGCCAACGTCACCACCGGCACCATGGCCGGCCTGGTCGCCAACGCCATGAACAAAGTCGTGGTCAACCAGTTCCAGCAGTACCCGCGCTGGTGGGAGCCCATCGTCACGCGTGAAGACTTCACCACCCTGCAGCAGGTGCGCTGGATCACGCTGGGCGGCGTGGGCGAACTGCCCACCGTGCCCGAAGGCGGCGCCTACACCGAACTGACCTGGGACGACCAGACCGAGACGTCCGAGTGGGTCAAGAAGGGCGGCTACCTGGGCCTCACCCTGGAGACGATCGACCAGGACGACACCCAGCAGTGGCGCATGGCGCCCCGGGCCCTGGCCCAGAGCGCCTGGCTCTCGCTGGCCCAGGCCGTGGCCGGCATCTTCAGCAACAGTCCCGCAATGAGCGACGGCAAGGCGCTCTTCCACGCCGACCACAGCAACCTGGGCAGCAGCGCGCTCGACTACGGCGCCTGGACCGCCACGCGCGCCGCCATGCGCAAGCAGACCGAACTGCACTCGGCCGAGCGGCTGGGCGGCCTCGTCGTGCCCAAGTACCTGCTCGTGCCGCCGGATCTGGAAGGCCAGGCGCTGCAGGTGCTGGCCTCCGAAGGGCAGCCGGACGTGGCCAACAACGACGCCAACCCGTGGGCCGAAGGCGGCGGCCACGACGCGCGCGTGCAGGCCGCACGGCGGCGCGTCATCGTCATCGATCTCTGGAGCGACCCCAAGCACTGGGCCGCGGTGGCCGATCCGCTGCTCTACCCCAGCATCGGGCTGGGCTACCGCTTTGGCGAAACGCCCGAGATCTACTCCGTGGCCACCAACCAGCAGAGCACCGGCCTCATGTTCACCAACGACATCATGCCGGTCAAGGTGCGCTACTTCTTTGCCGTGGGGCCGACGGATTGGCGGGGCGTGTATCGGCATGTGGTGGTGTAGGGGCCTCACCCTGCTCCGTCACCTGGACGGTGACTCCGCGTCCCTCTCCACCGGGTGGAGAGGGAACGTCGTGGCGCCTTGAGCGCCATGACAGGGTGAGGCGAAACCGGCGGCGATTTGTTCCGTGTCGACTAGCAAGCAGCAGCAACAACTCTGAACCAACAACAACCAAGGAGGAAAGAGAATGGAAGGCGCACGATTTGTATTGACGGCATCTGGGACGGGCGCGGCGGGCGAGCAGGATTTTCTGCTGCCCGTGCCCTGTGACAGCCAGCTGATGGAGCTGACGCTGGTGAGCAGCGGCCTGGGCGGAGGCTGGGCCGCGGTCAGCGTGGGCAAGGTGGAGGCAGGGGAGAGCGTGCTCTCCAGCTACTTCGCCGAAGAGAGCATGCAGGTGACGGGTGCGCGCCAGCCGCTGACGCTGGAATGGCCGGATTTTGATGCCCCGGCTGCGCGGCGTTTTCACCGGGGCGACATGCTCGACGTGCACGTTGAGGTGGATGCGCCGGGCAACAACGTGACGTTGGTGGCGTGCTTTTTGGAGGGGTAGGGCTCGGTTCATCCCGAACGGTTCTGGTCACCGGGCCGCCCGCCGTGAACGGACGGGGCCATTGAGCGACGCCCCCTGGAAGGGGGCTTGATAACGATCCGCTCGCCATGCCCCAGCCCGTTACGGGGCGCGCTCCATAGCCCCCGTGGCTTCAGCCCGGGGCGGCGGTCGGATGTCTCGAATATCGCTGTCATCCCGAACGGTTCTGGTCACCGGGCCCGCCCCGCCGTGAACGGACGGGGCTATTGAGCGACGCCCCCTGGAAGGGGGCTTGGTACGCCATCCGCTCGGCATGCCCCAGCCCCGTTGACGGGGCGCAGCTCCATAGCCCCCGTGGCTTCAGCCCGGGGCGGCGGTCGGTCATCCACGCGCCAGGACCGCGCGCAGATGCCTCCGCTGCGGTCGGCATGACAAACGAACGGTCGCTTTCATCCCGAGGAGCTTCTGGGGAGCGGATCCGCGGGGCAAGCTACCATTTACCTTACACCACAAAAGGAGAATCTCATGGACCTACAAACCTTGATGCAGGGCAACTTTGATCCCGTGGCGGCCATTCGGCTGCTGGCGGGCAGGGTGGCGGCGCTGGAGCAGCAGGCCGGACAGAAGACGCCGCCGCCGGCGCAGATGACGGTCCCGGAGGGGGCTGCGGGCGTGGCGGAGGCGACGGAACCGGAGGCGACGTCCAAGAAGACCAAACCTGTGACAAAGGCCGGCCGGCAGCAAGCAGTCCGCCAAGCAGAAAGGCGCGGCGTGAGCACGCTTGGCGCGCTGCGCGGCCAGTGCCGGCAGTTCCTGAACTCGGTCGAGGAGTGGCCCGATGCGATGCTCGACGCCTTCATCGGCGACGCCATCCGGGCCTACTCGGCCGAGTTCCCGCGCGCCGTGCGCCGGACGCTGGAGCTAGACGAGCGGCGTGCAGGAGTATGCCCTGCCCGAGAGCCAGGCGCTGCTGGCCGTCCTGCGCGTCGAGTACCCGGTCCCGAGTCAGAATTCCATCTATCTCGTGCCCGTGGATCCAGCCGATCCGGCCGCGTCCGAGCCCTGGGCCTACAGCCTGCTGCCGCCGCTGGTGGACGACGACCTGGCCGCGGGCGGGCGCATCCGCTTGGGCGCGGCCGTGCAGAGCGGCGAGCAGGCGCGGCTGCACCTGCTGACCGTGCATCCGACGCCGGTCCCCGGCGACGACAGCGCGGTGCTCACCGTGCCCCTGGCCCACTGGGAGGCGCTGATCGCCTTTGTGGACTTTCGCTGCCACTGGGAGCTGGAAGTGGACGAAGCCTACACCACCGTGGGCGTGGCGCTCACGCTCTCCATGCTGGGTGAGAATGGCCGGCGCGCCTGGAACCGCTGGCGTGAGATCATGGACCGGCTGCATCGACGGGGCGTCCAGCAGGATGTGGGCGCCGGCCGGCTGGTCTGGGGCGATGTGGGGCTGTAGGGATGGCCGTGGCGTACAGCGGGCTGCACGTGCAGGGCGCACGGCTGGTGCATGCCGGCCGGGTCTACCTGACCGGCTATCTGATTGCCCATGCCGAGAGCGAGACCAAGACCGTGCTCTTCTGTGACGGGCTGGACGCCGGTGCGCCGGTGGTGCTCTGCGTGCGCGTGGCGCCGCAGCAGTCGCCGACGGCGCTGATGTTGGAGCGGGAGCGGGCGGTAAGGTTTGAGGCGGGGTTGTGGGTGCGAGGCGGAGGAGGGGGTGGAGGTGCATGTGTGGGCGGTGGGGCGGTGAGGAGGATTGGGCTTAATCGAACGGCTTGGCGCCTGCGTTCACGCTAGTGAGCGGAGAGACGCTATTGCGAAGGCGAATAGGCAGGTCGAGCTGGCGCTGTCAAGGTGAGATCTGGGACAGGGTGGTGGCGATGGCATCGAGCCGTAACCTCTCTAGGGGAGGGTCGATGTCCGTATTATGTACGTCTCCATGAAAAACGGTTTCTGTACGATAATATTGTATGAATGGCCACGAATTGAACCCTGCTTCCTGTCCACAAACAATAACCTGACAGTCGTCTTCGTGCATTTCCGACTATGCTCTTCTATTCCCGTCGACACGCCCCCAGCTGACAAACCGCAAATGATCTACACTGCTACCATCACCAGCGCCTCGCTTCGGGGCAGAGAAAGCCTCATCGTTGAAGAGACTAAACGTCTTGCGGATGTTAGTGAAGAGGCGTGGAAGCAGGCGATCGCTGAAGAGAGCGTGTTACGATGAATCGTAGGAATCGATTAAGCGAATCTCTCGGCTCATGCAAGCCCGCCTCGAGTCTATGGGAGAAGGACTCTGGCAAATAATTCGTGACGAGATGACCTGAACAAGCGACGCAGGCGGTCTTTGCCAGAGCCTTGAAGAACAGCCGCCTCCGCGGCGATGTTAGGACATCACTTTGCGTGAGCAGCGGGCAATCTTGCCAAGAATCTGGACCGCACGTCGTGGAATGACTCATCGCCGATTCGTATCCGTCGGATCCGGAGATGCCCCAATGGCGTGATTCGACGATAGCGAGAATGTGATCGGCGGTCTTTTCCATGCTGACCGAAGCCCAATACATGAAGGATACAGCGCACATAGCGGCGGCAAAACTGTTTGTCGCATCTCAGAACTCTAGCGACCTGAGTCTTAGTTGGCTATCCCATTCTGTCTGCAAGTAGTCGGGGCTCTGGCAGGCTGGTAGAATAGGCTCTGGACATATGACGTGCTGGACGTCGATGAGTTCTATTTCAATACCTTCGCCAATCCTCAGGTTTTGAGGGCAGCAGATTGGCGATGAATGCTGCCCAGCGCAGTGACGATGCGAACGATCTGGTCAGAAATAAATGACGAAGGGGGTTCGGGCAAGAGATTTAATGTCTCGATGGCATAGCGTCTCCCCCGGAAAAAGCCCTTCAGATCGAGGACGCCGGCATCGGCATCTGTCTGACGCAATTGCTGCAGGAGAACGTGGGACAGGTTGACCATGAAGAACGACAGGCAGACCGCATTGGTGATGGGTGTCTCCTTGATGTTCATGAAGTCTTCCAATCCCCAGAACTGTTTGGCGTCTCTGAAGTTGAACTCGATCTGGAAACGAAGCTGATAGTAGTCGATGAGTTTGTCATAGGCCAGATCCAGGTCATCGCTGAACAGGACGACGTGGCCACGTGCGCCGGTTGCCAGATTGGTCTTGACGATGATGACCACATTCAAGGGCGCAGCGAAGCACTTGTGCAACATCGTCGCCTGGTAGATGTCGGTCTGGATCTTCTCTGCCTGATAGGTGGCCTTGCGATACTTCTCCGGAATCGCCTGGTAGTCGATCTTGGCGCCATAGCGCCGCCGTCGACCGCATTGTTTCTGTGGACCATCGTAGACAAAGTAGAGTGCGGCGTTGTTGCGCAATTTGCTCACCAGATGTAGCGACGTCGCTTGCAAGACCATTTGCAGCGCATTGTTGTTGCCGAAGTGACCATCCAGGACCAGATATGAGACGGAACAGAATCCGGTCACCAATGTCATTACTCTCTGGAGCAGACCTTGAACGAAGCGCAGTTCAGGCGTCCACTCCACTTGGGTCTTGTCCTTGCTCTTGCTGCCCTTTGGGACGTCCAGGTTTGCCTTTGGCACCTTCCTTGGCGTTTTTCTGCTTCCGTCGCTTCTTCTTGCGAGCGGCTTCCTTCTCGGCGTCACTGCGCACCCGCTGTTCGACCAGCAGCGGATACGATTTCCGTTCTTGCAGACTCACCAGTGAGAGGGCGAAGAAGGCCAACCCTGGTACCGGTTTGCCGTAGATCGACGAGAAGAAGCGATCCAGTCCGTACGTCTGCTTGCCGGCTTTCGTCACGACCGTTTCATCGCCGGCCAGCAGGTATTCGTCGTCTGAATTCAGCAGATGGTGGCGTACAAACAACCAACTCATCTGCAACCAGGGCAAGCTCTTGCCGAACAAACGTTGGATCGTTCGATAGCTGCCGCCCTTTTCCGTCCAGCGGGAGATGCCCAGCATGGTGACTCGACCTGTCATTGTCAGCATCGCCACCATGATTCGGTTCAGTTGCCTGACCGTTGTCTTGTCTACACATTGGTCCAAACAGGCCAGGAGAGCGATAATGTTTGTCATGAGCGATTGACTCGGATGAAACTTCTAGCTTTGGTCGGCATGAATCTCTTCCTATTCAATCGCTCTTCTCTTTTTCACGCCAATTTTGGCGAAGGTATTGGATATGCAACCAAGTTTTTTTGACATACCTGAATTGCGATCTCAACCAAGCGTTCGTATCTTTCTAGTTCCAACATTGACCTATCTGGCACAGCAACTCCGATGGTAATGTCGTCAATAGATCTCTTGGCTTCCGAAATTCGCTTCATAGCGTACTCTAGGTGCTCTTCAGAGCTAGAAAATTCCTTGATGACAACGCCGTCTAAGGATCGAATAATCGTCTCAGCTGTTTCTTCAGACTCTTGTTGATTTCGAATGACTCTAGCCTGTAAGTCAAACAACTGAGTTAAGGTTGCTAGGACGAGACCAACTAGGAAACTGAGCAACGTATCCTGTCCAGCGATAAGCAAACCGACAGCCACGATTAGAGAGAATGTAAACCCGATGAGCTGAAACGGATCAAGGTACTTGGTCATAGGTATGCGTCATCCTTTGAATCAGTATCGGTCCAGTTTCAATGATACAGCTTACTGGTCGGACGATCTGAGCATGGCGAGTGGTCGGAAGCAGATGACCAGCTGATCGTCCTGCAATACACGAAGAAATGGTCGACCGACGGGCGCCAGAACGACATGGGCAGCATGAATACTTTGACGATTGCACTAATGATATGGTCGACGGCGTCCGCTTTGGCTGCATAGTAAGCCGTGGGGTACCTGGGAAAAGGCATCTGATTCTACTTCTTCCTACTTCTCAATTAACGGTTCCTGGACCGGAAGTGCGTAGCCGTTGAAGAGGCGGCTATACTCTCCGCTCTTTGCGCGACTTCCGGACATCATTTTGTATTTCATTCCGTTAGCGATGGCGACTTATTCGGCCGGTCGGGTGGCCACGCGCCCGGTCGGCTCTACTTTTTTGGGCAACGTTCGGGGGAATGAGTATTAGTCTACGGGCGACCTGCATCCGGTCAAGGGTCTTATGTCCTGTCCGTTTTGGGACCGATCCCCGCAAGGTCTATCGTGGGGTTTGGGGTGGTTCCTTCGGGGGGCGCAAGGCGTTGCCCTGTGGCGACACGCCATGTATTGATTTTGAAAATTCTGAAAATTGCCCCTTGACAAGCGCACGGATTCCGCTATTATAGTCAACACGCTGTTATGTGAACTAGTTTGTACGCAGCCCAATCACAAACTCACAATCATCATTAGGAACCGACCGATGCTCCAGCCCCCGAGACGCTTCGCCTGCTTCTGTACCTGCCTGCCCTCACTCCGCATTCGCTATCCTCTCCGCTGTTGACCGTGCAACGGGCTTTCGGCCCATCCCAAATCAAGCGCACTGACGGCATCCAGCACGGCCGCACTCGAGATTATCGTGTGCCCGTCTGGATGACCGGTTTCCTTGACTTGCCCTCTTTTCCCCCAATACAGGGGAACAAGCCGAGACACGGATCATGGCCCACTTCGTCATTCACAACGCAACGATCCACGACATCGAACGCGCGCTGCAGCCGCTGGCTGCCCTGGCCTAGCCAGGAAAAAGCGCGCAACCCGCACCGGCCCCAGCCGGCACGAACTCATTCCGCGGCGGGCGGACGTCAACCAGCTGCCCGTCTACGCACGCCCCAAAGGCGGGGTCGTGCTCGTCGTCTACGCCACCCTGCCCGATTCCAACGCACCCTTTGGCGCGCCGCTGCTGCTGATTGTCGCCCGGCGTCGCAAGGACAAATCGATCTCCCTCTGCATCCGGCGCGAGCCGGCCTTTCCGCTGACCCAGCGCGAGATCCACTGGTTTCTGCAGCGCACCTTTCCGACGTTGATCTGCGAGGACGAGCGCGAGCGGCGCATCTTCGCCGTGGCGGGGTCCAAGTCCAAGCAGCGCGATTCAGATGGGGAGATCAGGCACGCCCGTCGCCGCACGGCCGGCGCGCCGCTGCTGGCCTGCAACCAGTGGCTCATGGACGCGCTGCGCACGCTGGAAGATCGCACCGCCTTCCATCACCTCTACAGCGAATGGCTGCTGCGCTATGAGCGTGTGCGCGGCCATGCGCCGAGCGATCCCAAACGCAGCTTTCGGGCCGCGGTCAAGACGTGTCTGGCGCGCATTGCCCGGGATGAGCATCGGGGGGATGCGGGCTCCTAGTGAGTGCGAGGATGGCCAGCGCGCAGCGGCAAGGCAGGCGCCAGCCTAGCCCACCAAAAGAGAAATCAATCTGTCAGACCTGATCCGGGTCAGACGAGCGAAAATACTGAGGAATCAACCATGTACCTGTACGACGCCATCGAAAAGCTCCTCCACGCCAGCGCCGCCGCCGGTCTTTCTGAAGCGACCATCGTCAGCTATCAGAAGCACCTCGTGCCTCTGAAGGGCTTCTTTGGCAACGTGGAGGTAGAGACGCTCAGCACCGACGATCTGCGCGCCTATGTTCGGCACCTGCAAACGCAAAAGCAGCAGTTTGTGGGACACCGCTACCGGCAGACCGTCCAGAAGCCCCTCTCGCGCCACACCGTCAATGCGCACCTGCGTGCGTGCCGGCGTCTCTTCAACTTCCTGCATCAAGAATATGGCCTGGAAGAAAACCCGGCTGCACGCATTCGCATAGCCAGGCCCAGGCACCGAGAGATCAAAGCGCTTTCCAACGACGCGCTGCAGGCCATGCTGGCCGTCACCGAAGCGCAGCAGGATGCCCTGAACCTGCGCGACCGGGCCGTCCTGCTCTGCCTGGCCGACACCGGCTGCCGGCGCGGCGGGCTGGCCGGGCTCACGCGTGGGCAGCTCTGCGCTGGCGGAGACAGCATGCGCAGGTCATGGAAAAAGGAGGGCGGGCGCGGCGCATCTTCTTTGGGCGGGAAACGGCCCTGGCCCTGCAGGCGTGGCTGGCCGTGCGGCCTGAGTGTGGATATGACGAAGTCTTTGTCACGCTCACGCCTGGTCGGATCAACCCGCTGGGCGCAGAGGGCATCTCGCGCATCTGCAAGCGGGTGAAGAAGCTGGCGCAGGTCGTGGGCCCGGCGTCGCCCCATGCCTTTCGCCATCGCTTTGCGCGCGAGTTCCTGCGCAAGGGCGGCGACATCGGCGTGCTGGCCCAGCTCATGGGGCACGCGGACATCAGCGTAACGCTGGCGCACTATGCCCAATTTGTGCCGGACGAGCTGCAGGTCTTTCACCGGCGCTTCAGCAGCCTGTCTGATCTGCTGCCGGGCGAGGAGGCGTTGGCGGATCGGGCGGGTGGGGTAGAGGATGGTGTGGTTGAAGAAGAATCCACCAGTTGACAGGTGGCGTCAGCACTGAAATCGTAGCAGGTACGTTCTAGGCATCGGTTGGCGTTGCTTCGGCCCCTCCCAGCCCCCCAAGATTCCTACAATTCGCCAGCGAAGGCGCAACGGACCAACGGGGCGTTCGCAAGCGATCCCGCCGTGGCATGAATGCCCTGGCTAGCAAGATGCGCCCAGCCGAGCAAGTGGGGCGGCGGTTGTCGACGACCAAGTCCCACCTGATGAGACGCCGCAGTCTAGCCTACGGCATCAGCCGGTGGTCAGTCCGCCGACAGCTACGGTATCACCGCCATACGACCGGAATAAGTTGATGGGTAAAGATACGCCCAAGCCAGGGGAGGCGTTTGCGCCAGTACAGCGACTCAGCTTCTGTCAGACTTCGGGAGGGGGTGGTTACCAGGATCAGGCGCCTCTCGCCGCAGTCAGACTGTTGTCCACCACCCCGTAGCTGCCCGCCGCCCGCATGAGATCGGCCTCCACAATCGGCAGATACTTGCGCAGCACCGAGATATCGCTGTGGCCCATGAGCGCGGCCAGCGTATAGACATCCATGCCGTTGCGCAGGCTGGCGATGGCGTGGGTGCGGCGAAAGCGGTGGGGGTTGCAGGGCAGGATGCCCGTGCGTTGGCCCAGCTTGCGCAGCATGATGGCCAGACCGTAGTACTGCAGTCGTTCGCCGTTGCTCAGATTGCGCCAGACCGGCGTGCCCGGTTCGTTGCCCTGCTGCAGATAGAGCTTGAGCAGCTCCTTGCGGCTGCGCAGGCCCAGATAGACCACGCGCGCCTTGCGATTCTTGGTGTGGCGCAACTGCACCGTCCCCGTGGCTGGCGTTGACGTCCTCCACATTCCAGGCCAGAAACTCCTTGGCCCGGCAGCCCGTATCGAGCAGGCAGAGGATGATGGCGCGGTCGCGCTGGGTCGTGGCCGCGGCGATGAGCTGCTCCACCTCATCCATCTCAAAGGCCGGCTTGATGTGCTTGTCCGTTTTGGGCAGGCGAATGCGCTGCATGGGGCTGCGTTCGAGCAGCTCCTCGTAGACGCAGAAGTTGAAGAAGGCCTTCAGGGCGCGGGCCGCGGCGTGCACGCTGTTGGATTTCCAGCCTTGGTTTTGGAGGGCGACGAAGTAGGTGCGCAGCAGGGTGGGGGTGACTTCGTGGAGGGCAAAGACATTCTCTTTGCCGGCAAAGCGCGTAAAATGACGGACTCGTTCGCGGTAAAATTCGAGGGTTTCGGCGGCGAGATTGCGGGCTTGGCAGTCGAGCAGGAAGATGTCTAGCGCGGGAGTAAGTGAGTTTGGCAGCATTTGAAGGATTTCCTTTCCTTCATGCCGAAACCACAAAAGCTACTAAATAGCGGTGCCGGCCCGAAGGCCGGCACAACATGTTGTGGTGTGAGGTGATCCGCCAGGGACTCGAACCCCGAACCCGCTGATTAAGAGTCAGCTGCTCTGCCAATTGAGCTAGCGGACCACGCTGAACAACGCTCCGCATTATAGACGGTGCGCTAATTTGTGTCAAAAATGAGCGTCATTGTGGCGCATACTTGTCTGCCCCTTGCCATGCTGCGCGTTATCCTCAGTAGCCCTCGCGCCATTTCTTGGGTATGCCGTGCGGAGGGCGCTATAATGCACCCAGTGCGCAGAGACGCGCCCGACACACCGCATCCCATGACGAGGCACCCCATGTCTGATTTCAATGTACGCTTAGCGCGTTATGCCGATCTGCTGATCCAGACCGGACTCGACCTGCAGCCCGGCCAGGCCCTGCAAATTTCGGCTGAGCTGGAGCACGCGCCTTTCGTGCGCGTGGTGACGGCCAAGGCCTACGATGCAGGCGCCCGCTATGTCCACGTCGCCTGGCAGGACACGCCAACCCAACGCGCGCACCTCCAGCATGTCGTGCCCGAATACCTGGACTACTTCCCCGATTATGAAGTGACCCGCTATCGCCAGATGGTGGACGAAGGTTGGGCCCGGCTCAGCCTGACCGGCGCGGCCTACCCGGATATCTTCGAGGATGTGGACCCGGATGCCATGCGCCGGATTGCGGTCATGCGTCGCGAAAAGGTCAAGTTCTACAGTGACGCGGTCATGTCCAACGCCTTTCAGTGGTGTGTGGCCGGCGTCCCGACCCAGGCCTGGGCCCAGCAGGTCTTTCCCGAATTGACGGCAGACGACGCGGTGGCCAAGCTGTGGGCACTGATCTTCCAGGTCTGTCGCGTCGAGGCGTCCGACCCCGGGGCGGCCTGGAACGAACATGACGTTGCGCTCAACAAGGTGGTTGCCTTCATGGCGCGCCACGGCGTGACCGAATTGCGCTACCTCGACCCCACGCCCGGCCCGGATGGCCGGCCGCGTACACAGCTGACCCTGGGCATGACGGATCAGCCGCGCTGGATTGCTGCCTCTTCACAGACGCCGGCCGGCGTGCGTTTCTTTCCCAACATGCCGACCGAGGAGATCTTCACCACGCCCCATCGCCTGCGCGCCGATGGGTGGGCGCGGACGACCAAGCCCTTTTTTCCCTTCGAGCGCCAGGTGGATGACGCCTGGTTCCGTTTTGAAGAGGGCAAGATGGTCGACTACAGCGCCGCTCGCGGCCAGGAAGTGCTCGATCAGTTTTTTGCCATGGATGGCGCGCGCCGGCTGGGTGAGGTCGCGCTCGTCGATGTACGGTCGCCCATCAATCAGGCCGGCGTGCTCTTTTATGATACGCTCTTTGACGAAAACGCGGTCTGTCACATCGCGTTTGGCGACGCCTATCTGGAAGGCTATGTGGGCGCCGACGACCTCGACGAGACGGAGTATGAAGGGGCCGGCATCAACAAATCACAGGTCCATCTCGACGTCATGATCGGCTCGCCCACGCTGCAAATCACGGTCGTGACCGCGGCCGGCGACGAAATTGCGCTGATGGAGAACGGTGAATTTGTGGCGGAGGTGACGGCGTGAGCCAGCCGCAGATCGATCCGGCGGTCAGCCATCCCGATGTCGAACTCCACATGGTCCTGGAATCGCTGGCCGAGATTCCCCAGTATCCTCTGCCGCCAGGCTATCGTCTGCGCGCCTACTCGCCTGGTGATGAGCGTGTTTGGATTGACCTGCATTTGGCGGCCGAGCCGCTCATTAGCGTGACGGAACCGCTTTTTGAGGAACAATATGGCGACAACCGCGCGGCGCTGGCCGAGCGCATGTTCTTTGTCGAGACCGTGGCGGGCGAGCCCGTGGCGTCGATCAGCGCCTGGTGGGAGACGCACGATTTCGACGATCCCCGGAACCGGGGACGCATCCACTGGGTGGTGGTCCATCCCGACCACCAGCGACGGGGCCTGACCAAGCCGATGATGACCCGTGCCCTGCTCACATTGGCCAAACATCACGACGCCGCCATGCTCGGGACTTCTTCAAGCCGGCCCTGGGCGATTAAGGTCTACTTGGACTGCGGTTTCGTACCCGACACCGAAGAGCTGACGCAGCCTGAGACGCTGGCGGCGTGGCACAGCGTCCAGGAAATCTTGGGCCATCCCGCATTGGCCGACGTGTTGTCGGCTGACGTCTCGAACGTTTCGGCAGAGCGCGGTGGTGTGTAGCATTCTTTTTGCCGCGTGGCGTCAATGACCTGGTTGGTTGGCACGCTGTTCAGCCCTTCGGCTCCCAATCTGTGGGGAAAACGCTTGGTTCCATCTCGACTATAGGCTGCAGAGCCTGCCCCGGGATCGGGGGCCGGGGGACCGAAGGCCGGGACCGTAATCTGCGTGAACATTATTCTTGTAGGAATGGTGAGAAATCCATGGCAACAAAATCGAACGTCGACACAAGGCAAACGACTGAAGCATCGACCACGAGCGAAGAGGCGTCTCTTCCCAGCGCCGACGCCCAGCCCGTGCAACGCCCGCCCGCGCCGGTGAGCGTGCCCCGCGCCGTCCAGCCCAGTGCCGTGCCCGTGGGCGTGGACCTGCCGCTCGATGACCCGGCCCTCTACTTCAACAAGGAGTTGAGCTGGATCGACTTCAACTGGCGCGTCCTGGCACTGGCTATGGATGAGCGCACGCCCCTGCTCGAACGCGTGAAGTTCGTGGCCATCACGGCCAACAATCTGGATGAATTCGTGCAAAAGCGTGTGGGCGGCCTCAAGCGCCAGGAGGCCGCAGGCGTGCGCGAACTCTCTGTCGACGGCCGGACGCCGCCCGAGCAGCTGGCCTTGCTCCACGAGGCCATTGCCCTCATGCACGCACGCATGACCGAAGTCTGGGAGCAAGAACTAAAGCCGCAAGTGGACGAGCAGGCCAGGATTCAAGTCTTGCACTATGCCGACCTGACCGGTGCGGAAAAGAAGCGGCTGGCGACCTACTTCCGCGAGCAGATCTATCCGATCTTGACGCCTTTGGCGGTTGATCCCGGTCATCCCTTTCCCTTCATCTCGAACCTTAGCCTTTCGCTGGCGGTGATGGTGCGCAACCCCCGGTTTGACACCACCCATTTCGTGCGGATCAAGCTGCCAAAAGAGCGCTGGGTCGACACGGCGCTGGACGACGGGACGCGCATCCGGCCGATAGATGAAGTGATCCGCATGCTGCCTACTGAAGAGCTGGTGATCGCGCATGTAGGCGAACTTTTCCCCGGTATGGAGGTGATCAGCGCGCAGCCTTTCCGCATCACGCGCAACGCCGACGTGCGTCAGGATGAGGAAGAAGCCGACGACCTCATCGAGATGATCTCGGCCGAGCTGCGCGAGCGGCGCTTTGCCCGCGTCGTGCGGCTGGAGGTCGACAAAGATATGCCGCCCTATGATCGCCAGATCCTCGACGCGTGAGCTAGGCCTAAATGAAGAGGACGTCTACCAGGTCGACGGGCTGCTCGATCTGACCGGGCTCTTCACCATTGCCGGCATTCACCGGCCTGACTATCAATATCCGGACTGGGAGCCGGCCATCCCCGATCGACTGAGTCATGAGGGGGAAACCAAGGATACGCGCGATTTCTTTGCGATTCTGCGCCAGGGCGATCTCCTGGTCCACCATCCCTACGATTCATTCGCCGCTACAACCGAGCGTTTTCTGGCCGAAGCGGTCGTCGATCCCAACGTTCTGGCGATCAAGCAGACGCTCTATCGCACCTCCGATCATTCGCCCATCGTCAAGTCGCTGATCCAGGCAGCGGAGCGGGGCAAGCAGG
Organism: uncultured Chloroflexia bacterium; assembly: GCA_963749845.1. GTDB lineage: Bacteria > Chloroflexota > Anaerolineae > Caldilineales > Caldilineaceae > JAGRCP01. The sequence goes on from CAVVOJ010000002.1 coordinate 497,366, forward strand.
TTGCGGTTCTGGTCGAAGTGACGGCTCGCTTTGACGAGGCCAACAACATCGAGTGGGGCCAGCTCCTGGAAGACTCCGGCGTCCACGTAACCTATGGCGTGATTGGCCTAAAGACCCACACGAAAGCCCTTCTGGTCGTCCGGCGTGAATGGGATGGCATTCGCAACTACTGTCACATCGGCACGGGCAACTACAACTCAAAGACGGCACGGCTCTACACCGACCTGGGTCTCATGACGTGCCGTCCCGAATTGGGCCGCGATATCGTTAACCTCTTTCATTTTCTAACGGGGTATGCGCCCGATCAGACGTATGAGAAGGTACTGGTGGCGCCCGACCATATGCGCACCTCATTCGAAACGCTGATCGATCGTGAGATTGCCCATCAGGCTGCGTTTGGCACGGGGAAAATTGTGGCCAAGATGAATGCGCTGGATGACCGCCTGATGATCCGCCACCTCTACCGCGCGTCGCAAGCCGGCGTGCAGATCGACCTGATCTTGCGCGGTCACACGACGCTGCGCCCCGGCCTGCCCGGCTATAGCGAAAACATTCGCATCATCAGCATTTTGGGCCGCTTCCTGGAGCACGACCGCATTTTTCATTTCCACAACAATGGGGAGCCGGTGACGTTTATGGGCAGCGCGGACTGGCGGGCACGCAACCTGAACCGCCGCGTTGAATTAATCACGCCGGTGGTGGAGCCAGCGTTGCAGAAGCGCCTGATTCATCTGCTGGACGAGGCGCTGGCCGACAATCGCCTGGCCTGGGAACTGGATTCAGTGGGCCAATACCGGCTGCGCATGCCCCTGCCGGATGAGCCGGTCCGTAATTTCCAGGAAACCCTTATGCGCGAAGCCCTGGCACCTGCTGTCGCCCTGTAGCGACGTTGCATTGCAACGTCGCTACAGGGCGATGATCGCCAGTGCGTTGGCTATTCCGTCCTCGGCACGGATGGCAGCGCCCATTTTTGCCGCCCAGTCGCGCATCGCCTGATCCGTCATCACGGTGGAGATCGCCGCGGCTAATTTCTCAGCCGTCGATTTTTTGTAGGGGATTGGCTCCGGTCCTACGCCTTGTGTGAAGACGCACCGTCCCCAGAAGGGCTGGTCCGCAATGAAGGGGCGAAAATCGTTGGCCGTCCGTCTTGCCTGCGCCGGCGTGATGAACGACCGCGACCATCTGGAGGAACAGCCAATCGTGGGGTGCAGCCGTTATCGCGTGAATCGAATCCGGCAGGTGATCGACCTCTAACCCGCCCCAGCCGGTTGCCAAAATGGCGCGCATGCCGGCTTGCTCAATCGTCTGGACGACGATATCGGTTACTTCCTGCGGCTTGCGTCCCGCCATGCTGCCAAAACCGACATAGATGGGCGGCGGACCGGCGACCAGAAAAACCTCGAGTTCCGGCGGCGGCGTCCAGCCCTGGGGATGATCCAGGAACCAACATTGTAGGAACGGTAGCCAAGCTCAACGAGTTTGAAGATCGCCTTGTTGTACCAGCCACCGAGTTTCAATTCGGGCAAGCCCAAGGGCGGCATTTGTGCAGTGGGGACGATCAGGGGCGCCGGGACAGCCATCATCACCGGCACGTTGAGCTTTTCGCCGATGTGGACGCCGCCCAACCCCTTGGGATGGATGATGATGAGGTCGGGATCGGCCGCCTGCGCCGCTGCCCAGGAGTCCTTGAGCAATTGGCGGTTGATCTCCTGCCCCCGACTGTTGAGCTTAATCATCATCTTGACCAAACCAAAGAGGCCGGTCGTTTCCTCCATCGCCGCGCGGCCTTCCACGGAGTCCATGAGGTCGACGAGTTCATTGGTCGCATGGGCGTACCTCAGGCCCTGGCGGTGACAAAGTCCTCAAAACTGGCGTTCGTGCAGAGCGTGACGGCATGACCGACTTCAACCAACCCCTTGCCGAGGGCGACGTAAGGCTGAACATCGCCCTGTGAGCCCAAAGGAAATGATCAGAATATTCATGGCCGCGCTCCTTCTTGGCGATTGGGTAACTGGCTGCTGGTGTCGGGCATAGCTTACCACAGGCTGCGTCACGCGAGGTGGGCCTTTTTTGTCGACGACTCAGCCCCAAATTGATGGGGCGCATAAGTCTAGCCCGCGGCATTCATGCCCGGCAGTTGCCGTGGCGAACAACGCAGCATCACCGACTCGTTCCCGAAAAACGACCGTAGCGATAGAGTCGACGTGGCCAGCGCCGGTTGAGCCTACTTGGACTGAGCCTGCCGAAGTGTCAAAACCAAGCGGATCGGCGTCAACTCGCTATCGACGGCCGCTGTCTACGCGGCGCGCTAGCAAGTGCGGAAAAGGAATCTCAATGATCAACGTGCAACATCTTTCCTTCACCTACCCGGCCGCCACGGAACCGGCCGTGCGCGACATCAGCTTCAGCGTTGAAGGGGGTGAAATCTTCGGTTTTCTGGGTCCCAGCGGCGCAGGGAAGAGTACGACTCAGAAAATACTGATTGGTCTGCTCAAAGAGTACGCCGGTCAGGTGGAAATTCTCGGACGTAACTTGGGCAAGTGGAACAGCGACCTGTACGAGCAGGTCGGCGTCTCCTTCGAACTGCCCAATCACTATCGCAAGCTCAGCGGCCGGGAGAATCTTGACTTCTTCCGCTCGCTCTACGCCGGATCGACCCGAGATCCCGATGACCTATTGGCCCTCGTCGGCCTGGAGGAGGATGCCGATACGCGCGTCTCCGCCTATTCCAAAGGGATGATGATGCGCCTGAACTTCATCCGCGCGCTCCTCCATGATCCGCCACTCCTCTTTCTGGACGAACCCACAGCTGGGCTCGACCCCGTCAACGCCCGCAAGATCAAGGAGATCGTTCTTGACTTGAAGGCTCGGGGCACAACGGTCTTTCTGACGACTCACGACATGTACGTGGCCGACGAACTCTGCGATCGTGTCGCCTTTATCGTCGACGGTGAGATCGCGTTGATCGACTCGCCCCGCATCCTCAAGCTGCAGAACGGTGAACCGCTCCTGCGCGTCGAGGTTGGCCGGCAGGACGCGACCGAAATGCATGAATTTCCCCTGGCCGCACTGGGCGAGAATGCTGAATTCCTGGCGCTGATCCAGAGCCATGACGTGGAGACGATCCATTCGCAGGAGGCGACATTGGAAGATGTCTTCATCCGCACCACGGGGAGGAGACTTGCATGAGCCGCCTCCTGTCGACGCTGAACTGGGATGTGCGCATCCAATTTCGCCAGGGCTTCTACTACGCTGCACTCTTTGTGATCTTGCTCTGGGTGCTGCTGCTTAGCCAACTGCCTGATGCGGTGGTCGCGCTCTTTCTCCCCTATATCATCTTCTTCGATCTCTCGGTCTTCGGCTTTTACTTCATGGCGGGCATGCTCTTCCTGGAAAAGGGCGAAGGCGTCCTGGAAGCGATTGTCGTAACGCCCCTGCGGCGGCGCGAGTATCTGATCTCCAAGGCGCTCTCACTGACGCTCCTGGCTGTCGTGGTGAGCGTTGTCGTCGTGCTCTTCGCCTATGGGCCGGCCATCAACTGGCTGCTCTTTGTGCCGGGCGTGGCGCTCAACTCGTGGCTGCTCGTGCTTTTTGGCTTCGTTCTGGCCGCGCGCTACGACGCGGTCAACGAGTTCTTGATCCCGTCAGTTCTCTACGTGGCGCCGAGCCAGTTGCCGGCCCTCTGGTACTTCGGGATATGGGAGAGCTGGCTGCTTTATCTGGTGCCCACCATGCCCGCCATGCTCCTGATCGCCGGCTCGTTTGAACCGATTGCGCCATGGCAGATTCTCTACGCATTGATCTATCTGAGCGCAACGTGTGTTGGCGTCACCATCTGGGCCGAACGCGCCTTTGACCGTTTCGTCGTGCGCAGTGAAGGAGATCGCTAGCATGGGCGCCCTCAAAGCCTTGACCCTGACCGACGTACGCAATATCAGCCGCGATTCGCTGCTGCGTTTCCTCTTGCTCTATCCCTGGCTTCTGGGTGGTATCGCCCGCTTCCTCGTGCCGTGGATCATGGTGCAACTCCAGCCAGGCTTTGACCTGACGCCCTATTACCCTCTGATCGTCGGCTTCTTCGGCATCCTGATCACGCCCCAGTTGGCCGGCTATGTCGTCGGCTTCCTGCTGTTAGATGAGCGTGATGATGGTACATTGACTGCGCTGCGCGTCACGCCCCTCTCTATGAGTCAGTATCTCTTCTACCGACTCAGCTTGCCTGTCCTGATCGGTTTCGCCGCCATCTTCATCGTGATTCCGCTGATGAATCTGATCGAGGTCTCCTACCTCAAGCTGATTCCCATCGGACTCACAGCGTCCTTGGGCGCGCCGATCTTTGCGCTGATTCTGGCCGCGCTGGCCGAGAACAAGGTGCAGGGCTTTGCGATTATGAAGGGGTTGGGCATCTTCTTCCTGGGCCCTTTCCTGGCCTGGTTTGTGCCTGCGCCCTGGCAGTGGGTATTGGGTGTCTTTCCTACCTACTGGCCGGTCAAATCATTCTGGCTCATGTTGGATGGCGGTCCGTGGCTGGCGGTCGCCGCCATCGGTATGCTCTACAGCTTGCTGTGGATCTGGCTGCTCCTGCGCCGCTTTGTGGCACGCCCGTAGGTCTGCAAATTGACCACAATTTCGGTTAGCGTTTCATCGTCTTGAAAGCTGCTCGAATCGGGCTATCGCTTCGTCGTGACAGTCACTGGCTTATGGAATCGCAACCCACAGGAGGTCTTTGCGCCAGTGACTGTAACGAGAACCCAAAAAAGCGGGCCGGCGCCCATGGTGAGCGCCGGCCCGCTTTTCGATTTTGGCCGCCTGCCTATTTGCGGCTCGGCACGTTGGAGATGGCGCGAAGGCTATCCGCCTTCCCCGTCCTCCGACTCGGCTCCACCACCCTCGCCGTGCGTGTCCGATTCTGCTCCCTCATCGTGGCTGTCAGCTTCGCCTTCTTCACCATTCGCATCCACTTCCCCTGCCGCAGCGTCACCACTGGTGCTCTCCATGCTTTCCAAGAGATATTGCTGCGCGTCTACACTGAGCTGGTTATCGGGAAAGGTCTTGGCGAAGATGAAGACGAGGCCAACGACGAGGACAGCGCTGATAATGAGCCCCAAGAAGGTGAGTGCGCCGTCGTTTTTCTCCATATGATTTCTCCTACCGCTGGTTGCTTGGTGGTGAGCCAGAAGCGTGACTTACAGCTCGTACAGGTCAAGCCATCCTCACCCTGATTTCGACCTCTTAAGCGTCAAATCTGTCCTTCTCCACCCAGCGGAGAGGGAAGCGTAGTCTCCGTCCAGGAAGCGAGGCAGGGTGAGGATGAACGGTGACCCGGAAGCGAACAAAGCTTCGGCTTTTCGCTTGCCGGTATTGTAATCAAGTTTGGCCCATTTGCAAAGATTCTTGCCTGCAGTCAATCCCTGCCAAATAGACGAGGCCTGCCGGGACTCTCTGTTTCTAGACGATTCCTGCCAAAGGCGGTATGCTGGCAAGGATCACTGAGATTCCACTTCACTCACCAAGTGCACGACGTCTATGCAACGAGCTCGACCTGATAGCCTTCCAACGTGCCGGTTACTCCTGACGGGCATCTGCATCGTAGCGCTTGCATTGCTGCTTTTGGGGGCGTGCGCGCAACCGACTGCCGCGCCAGCGGAGCCAACGGCTTCGCCAACGCCCACGCGAACAGGCGGTGCGCGAGCCGCAGGTCACGGCGCTGCCGACATCGGCTCCACCCCCGACTGCCAGCCCAAATCCAACGCCGACCCGCAGGCCGTCGACTGTCCACGCCGTGCAGCCCGGTGAAACCCTGATCGCCATCGCCCTGCAGTACGATCTCAGCCTCGAAGAATTATTGGCCGCCAACGATCTGCTCGATCCCGACCTGCTGCGCATCGGCCAGAGGATTGTCATTCCCAAAGAAGGAGAAGCCGGCGCAGAGCGCGCTGATTCCAGCGCAGAGCCGACGGCGACATCGTCAGTCCCCCTCTTACCAGCCGCCGGGCCAGATATGCGATTTGCCTGCAGCGCCAACAGCCGGGTGCATCCAATTGTGCTGCCCGCCGAGCCGATTCAGCTGCTGACGGCCAACGATACGCTCTACCTCGTGGCCGATGGCCGGCTCTACGGTCTGCCCAACGAGCAGGTGCTGCGCCAGCCAACGTTCTTGCCCGTGGAACTCACGCCGGCGGATGGCCGAATTGGTGACATAATCATTGAAGAACTCGTCTACGCTACGGTCGATCTCCAGTCGGGCGATCTGCTGCTGCTTGATAAGTCCAACGACATCTATCGCTACACGGCAGCGGGTGAGTGGCGTGTGGAGATTCCGGCCGCGCCGATTCCCGGCCAGTTTCCCGATCCCCAGTATCTCGCCCTGGCGATGCTGGATGATGACCTCTATGTGCTCGATGCCGACCTGAGCCATATCTGGCAATTCAAACCGGGCGCTACGACGCCTGAGACCTATTTCGTAGGCGGCGCACTGGCCGACGCCATGGACATGACGTTTATCCAAGAGGGGCCCCGGCGGGGCGATCTCTACGTGCTGACCCGTGCGGGACGCATCGTCTACATCCCGGCCGGCGCGCCCGGGCGCACGATTAGCCAGCCTGAACTGCCGGTGACATGGCCGGCCCAGATCTTGAGTCTGAACGGCCGCGTCGTCATCGCCGATGGCGAGACGCGTACCGTCGCCCCGCCCAGAGGGAGTGAAGCAGGTGACAGCCCGGCGCTGGGCCTGCGCTTTGAGCAGATGCAGCGCCTGCGCAGCGTGGTTCAAGCCGGCGATATGCTCTTTGCCATTGCCGGCCCGAATCTCTATCTTGCGGACCTGGCGAAGCTTGATACCGCCAATGAGGACGAGTGCCCGCCCGTTGAGTTGGACAACACGCTCTATTTCCATGGCGAGAGTATCGCCAACCTGCTGACGGAGTTTGCCCTGCCGTTCCCCAATGCGGTACTGCCCGACCGGCCCCGCTCTTACCCTGGGGCGCGGCGGCTCTATCGCTTTGGCATCCACACCGGCATGGATCTCTATGCCAACGATGCGGGTGGTCTGGGCTTTGGCTCGCCGGTTAGCGCAATCGCTGACGGCACAGTACTGCGCGTTGACCATGACTATGTGCCCATCAGCGCCGAGGAATTCGAAGCCGCGTTGGCGCAAACGGAGGCCGAGCACCGTACCAACGACGAGCTATTCGATCTCTTCATGGGGCGCCAGGTCCAGCTGGATCATGGCCGGCGCGTCGCCAGCTACTACGGCCATCTCGACTCAACTGCGCCCGCGCTCAGGGAAGGTGGATCGGTGCTCCAGGGCGCAACCCTGGGCACGGTCGGCGTCACCGGCACCAGCGGCGGCGCCTATGGCTATACGGACGGCTCCCATCTCCACTATGAAATTTGGATCGGTGATCGCTACCTGGGCCAGGGCTTGAGCCTATACGAGACCATGCGCCTGTGGCAGGCGATCTTCGAATAGGAGGGACGGCCTGCACATTGCCACAGAGATTCGGCCCGTCGATGGCGGGACAGTGCAAACGCAGTTGGACGAATTCGCCACTCTGCTGCAAAATGTAGTCCACGCTGGCGCTTCGATCGGCTTCTTGCCGCCCCTCACCCATGCGGATGCGGCAGATTACTGGTCCGGCGTTGCAGGCTTCCTGCCCGATGGCGACCGCGTCTTGCTGGCGGCGTACGCAGATGACGAATTGGTCGGTACTGTTCAGCTTGACCTGGAGCGCCGCCCGAACGGCAATCACCGGGGTGAGGTGATGAAACTCATGGTCCATACGGACTGGCGACGCCAGGGAGTGGCCCAAGCGCTGATGGCAGCGGTGGAGCGCCGGGCCGAACGTGAGGCAAGAACGCTTCTGGTGTTGGATACGCGTCAAGGGGACGCCGCCGAGCAACTCTATCGGCGGCTTGGTTACAGCGAGGCCGGCGTCATTCCGGCCTACGCCCGCAGCGCAGATGGGGGCCTGGATGCCACCATCATCATGTACAAGCTGCTTGAACCTGTTGGACGTCGGCAGAGGCAGTGACAAGGGGAATGAAGAGAATCGTGAGTGAATTACCGCAGGCCAGTGAGGAGTTGGTGAAGGAGATTGCCGCTACGCTCAATGAGTCCGAGATCGGTTTGGTCCGCAAGACGGTGGGCATTCTCGGCTATGATCGTTGCGTCAATCTACTCGCCGAGACGAAGAGAATTGAGGCCGAGGGCGGCATGCTCACTGTGGACGGCAAGCGGCGGCGCACGCCGGGCGGCGTCTTTTTCCGCCTGGCGAAACAGGAGGCCAACGACGAGGAGCGTCGACAACTCTTCCCTGCTTCACCCGGTCTGGGACCGGCCCAAGCGGCGCCCAAGCAACCGCCGGAGTGGGACGAAGTGCGTAGCATGATCGAGTGGGCGTCCGCACAGCCAAGAGAGGACAAAGGGGACTTTACCGTGAAAGCAACTGTTGTTGGACGACCCAAAGGGATGCGCAAATTAGAGACATGCGTGGCCGTGTCGATTGATCCGCATAAACCAAGTCCACTGCCCAAAGGTGTCCCCGACGTACCGGACGGCGCCCTTGGCACCGTTATCGTGATGATTGACAACCGGCATTGGAAGCGGGTGTCACCCTATTTGGCCAAAGACAAAGAGGATGAATTGGTCTGCGAAGGCTATCCTGTCTTTGATGCCAAGGGCAAAACGGTCGTTCTGGCCCATCGCGTCTTCACGCGGGCCATGCAGAAGGAACAGAAGGCCAAAGACAAGCAAAAGGCCAAAGAAAAGAAGCGCCAGGCCGGGCTCTAAATGGCGTGCACGCCGGAGGCGCAGGGCCCTGAAGCCGGCACGCTGGCGTCAAACGTGCATTTTCTCATGTAAGCAATTGATTATACCGTTTGCCCATTCAAGAAGGGTCGAATTATGACGGTTGATGTCCTGCCTACGCTCGCCCAACAACTCTCCATCCCGCTGCACCAGGTCGCGGCGACAGCCGCTTTGCTTGACGACGGCAATACTTTGCCCTTTGTCGCCCGCTACCGCAAGGAAGCCACTGGCGGCCTGGATGAAGAACAGATTCGTGTTATCGCCGCGGGCCTCGAATCCCTGCGCACGCTGGAAGAACGGCGCGCCGCCATCCTTGCCTCGGTCGATGAGCAAGGCAAGCTGACGCCTGAATTGCAGCGCCAGTTCGAGACCGCTGCCACCAAGACCGAACTGGAAGACCTCTACCAGCCATACCGCCCGAAACGCCGCACGCGTGCCTCCATCGCCCGTGAACGAGGGCTTGCTCCCCTGGCCGAATTGATGCTCGCGCAACCGCTAACCAGGCAAAGTCCTGCCGAGATGGCCGCGCCCTTCATCACGGAAGAAGTGCCGACTGTCGACGATGCCCTGGCCGGCGCGCGGGATATCGTCGCCGAAACGATCAGCGATGATCCCGCCATTCGCGGCGAGGTGCGGGAGAAGGCCCTGCGCTTTGCAACCGTCGAGTCGGTCAAAGTGAAGGATGCCGACGACGAGCGGGGCGTCTTCAAGCTCTACTACGAGAGCGAGCAGCGGGTCGACCGTTTGCGGCCCCATCAGATTCTCGCCATCAACCGCGGCGAGGAACTCGGGGTTCTGCGTGTTGGCGTGACTGTGCCGGAGCGGGATTGGCGTGGCGCTATCGCCCGTCATGTGCGCATTGACCGGCGTTCGCCCATGGCAGATGAACTGGCGGCCGCCGCGGATGACGCCGCCACCCGCTTGCTGCTCCCCGCCATCGAGCGCGATGTGCGGCGCACGCTCACCGAGGGAGCGGAGGCGCAGGCGATTCGCGTCTTCGGCGAAAACCTGCGCGGCCTGCTGAGCCAGCCGCCGCTGGCCGGTCAAACGATCCTGGCCCTCGACCCGGGCTTCCGCACCGGCTGCAAGCTGGCTGTGGTTGATCCCACGGGCAAGGTACTGGATACAGCGACGATCTATCCCCATCCACCCCAGAAACAGTGGCGTGAGTCTCTGGCTACCCTGGCGCGACTCAGCGACCGCTACGGCGTGACGCTGCTGGTGATTGGCAATGGCACGGCTTCGCGCGAAAGTGAGCGTTTGGCGGCCGAGTTTATCCGCAGCCGCGGTGACGGGACCGCTACCCTCCATTACCTGGTTGTCAACGAAGCCGGGGCCAGCGTTTACAGCGCCAGCCCGCTGGCTAGGGCTGAGCTGCCCGATCTCGATGTGAGCATCCGCGGTGCGGTTTCCCTGGCCCGACGCGTGCAGGATCCCCTGGCGGAACTGGTCAAGATCGATCCCCAATCCATCGGCGTGGGCATGTACCAGCATGATGTCGACCAGAAGGCGCTGGGCGCCACGCTGGACGGCGTGGTGGAGAGCGTCGTCAATCAAGTGGGCGTCGACGTCAACACGGCTTCGCCCGCTTTGTTGACCTACGTGGCCGGCATCGGACCCAAGCTGGCGGAGCGGCTGGTGGAGCATCGGGACGCCAATGGCCCCTTCGCCCGGCGCACGGCCCTGCGCGAGGTCAGCGGGCTGGGCCCCAAGGCCTTCGAACAATCGGCCGGATTCTTGCGCGTCAATGGCGGTGATCAGCCGCTCGATGCGTCAGCCATCCACCCCGAGAGCTACCGTGTGGCCAAGGCGTTGCTGGCCCAGGCCGGCGTCACCATGACCACGCCCCTCGCTGCCCGCGAGGCGGCATTCGACGCGCTGCTGGCCGACCAGAGCCTGGCGCAACTGGCGACAACGCTCAATACCGGTGAACTGACCCTCGCCGATATCATGGAGCAACTGGTGCGTCCCGGTCGTGACCCGCGTGCGGATCTGCCGCCGCCCGTCTTGCGCAGCGACGTGCTCTCCATGGATGACCTGGCGGTGGGGCTGCAGCTGCAGGGCACCGTACGCAATGTCGTTGACTTCGGCGCTTTCATCGATATTGGCGTCAAGCAGGATGGCCTGCTCCACCGCAGTCAGATGCCCCACGGCGTGCAGCTGTCGGTAGGCGATGTCATCACGGTAGAGATCTTGAGCGTCGAAGCGGAACGTGGCCGAATCGGGCTCGGGTGGCCGAAAGATGCGTGAGGTGTCCGGCTCAAGCCCGCCACCTCCGTGGGGCGCAGCTTGCCAGTAAGGGCATTGATGCCCGGCGGGATCGCTCTCGAACGCCCCAGTATGCTACGCCCAAAGCCAGATCAGGTCGCTTTCCGTAGCCGGTACGCCAAGCGCTGCCTCGGGTACGAGCCTGACCGGCGCGGAACAGATGGCTGTCAGTTCCTGCTCCAATCTGAAGAAAGTGAGCAGATCAGGCAGCGCGCCAAAGCGGGCGACTAGCGTCGCCAGATCGGACGCAGATTGGCGTAGCGCGAGTGCCGTCACGTCGAAGCGCTCACCCAGCGCAAACCGCTGATCGGCGAGCCGGCGGGTCAGAGCGGCCGCACGCACCTCTGCCGGGAGGCCAGCTTCGGCCGCGACCAAGGCATAGTAGGTGCCCCGTCCCTGACCATACTTGACCAAGATGCCGCGCTCCACCAGACCGGCGAGCTTGCGGGTGGCCGTCGGCTTGCTGACGTGGGCTGCATCAACCAGGTCCTTGGCGGTGACGCTGCCGCTCTCGTTGGCCAAGCTCCAGGCGACCTGCTCCTGCGGATCCAAATCGGGTGGCATGGTCGGCGCGGGCACGCCCGTTTCAGGCGCGTTTGCCATCGGCGCTTCGTGGAGCAAGCTCGACGTTAGTTGCGGTGCTTCCGCTGTGGTGGCGACAGGGCGCGCCAGGCCGGCCAGATCCGACAGCGCCTCAAATTGCTGACTTAACTCGACATAATATTCAGTCTCGTCATCAAATCCGTACCGCTGGCCCAGTGCAAAGCCGATCTGCCAGTGACGGCGGGCCGCGTCCACTGCGCCTTGCTGCGCGTACGCCTCCGCCAGATTGGAATGGGTCATGACAACGGTCAGCTGATTGCCTATTTCAGCGCCTTGCGCCAGGCAGCGATGATAGGTCGCAATGGCGTCGTCCAGCAAGCCGCTCAGATGTTGGGCCAGACCGACGTTGAGCAGGGCAGTGAGGGTCAGCTCACGATTGCCGAGCTTACCGTAGGTGATCGCGGCCTCGTTATAGGCCGCGATGGCATGGGCATAGTCGCCCTGGTCGTTATAGATGAGCCCAAGATTGCCCAGCGACTTCGCTACGCCCAGCGCATCCCCCTGAGACTCGCGCAGGGCCAGCGCGGTGCGGGCATGTTGGGTGGCGTCGTCGAAGTTACCCTGCCGCCGGGCAAGACTTGACAGGGCGTCATAGATCTCGGCCTCCAGACGTATGTCTTCCCGGCGTCGATGGGTCAGCGCTGCGTGGAGATCGTCCGCGGCCGCAGTCCAGTCGCGACGCAACAGGTGGAGCCAGCCCCGATCCTTGAGCACTTCGGCCACTTCAGGTTCACCCGGGTCCAGGCGTTCGAGCGCCTGGCGGTAGTAGTTGATGGCGTGGCTCTGGTTGCGCTGCTCGTAGAGCTTCCCCAGCCGGCGGTAGATCTGCCCCTGGTGTCGAGAATCATCGCTCCTTTGCAGGGCGGTGCGGCAGGCGGCAATTGCTTGATCGTGATCGCCGACCATCCTGTATAGGTCTGCAGCGTGTCTCATCAGCCGATAGCCGAGTTCGCCGGGCAGCGTCTCCTCGGCAAGTTCCTCGGTTTCAGCCAGCAGGGTTGTGACATCCAACTCGTCGGTTATCTGCTCTGCAGCCGCCAGGAGCAGGTGCGCCGCCCGTGACGGTTGCTCGGCCAAACGATAGTGGCGAGCGGCTGCCAGGCGGTCGCCAATCTTCTCGAAGGCCCGTGCAATCCGGTCATGACGCATGCGTCGCGTCGGTCTTTCACTGCGTGCATAGATGTAGCGGCGCAAGGCGGGGCCCATCCATAGGCTAGCGCTATGGCCTGCTTGATCAGCTTGATCGCCGAGCAGATCGCGCCGCTGGATCAGACGGTCGAGGACCTGACCGGCCCCGTGCACGCCCTCTGCTGCGGCCAGGTCCAGCAGCATCGGACGCGGGAAGATGGCGTCGAAGGTTGAAGCGAGATCCATTAGGTGGGCTGAGGCCTTCTCCCGCTGCAGGGGCCCGTATACTTCTGCTACAGCGAGGCGCTCCAATTCCGCATCAGCCTCGCCTTCGTGAAGCTGGCGATGCAGCCACTGCGTGACTTCACGAATGGCGCGGCCTCGTTCATCAAAGAAGGCGTCGGTTGTGGGGAGACCGGTCAACGCGATCAGTGTTTCGGTGAAGCGTCCGCCTTCGACGAAATCGTCCGGATGGATTGGCTCCAGGTAGCGATGGCGCAGGATGTTGTAACGCCACCAGCGCGGATCATGCCAGGTTGGGTCATCAAGTGGGCGGTAGTCGCCGAAGGGATGGAGCACAGGCCCAGGCGCAAGCTTATCAACCGCCCAGCGCAGCGCAAGGAAGAGCGCGTGACTGCGCTCTTCGGCCGTGGGCGATGCATCATCCCGCACAAGTGCCGGCTGCACGATGCGTGAGGCCGCCAGCGGCGAGCGGGAGAGCGCGAGAACGCTATGACAGCTCTTGAACGCTTGGTTGACAAGCGCTATCATATCTTCCACTGTCGCTTGTCTCAGATCTACGTGGGCGTCCCTCATGTGGCTTCCCTCATGTGGCTTCCCCCATTGTACTGGTTCCTGTGATCCATTTTGAGCCGATTATAGCGGTTGCCCGCCCGGCTTACAACCGTCTATGTGTCAAGATGGCAGTCCAGGGCGCTACATGACTGGGACTGTCCTGTTTTCTCTGCTGCGTGCCGCGATCTGCATGCATCCAAATTGTGAGGTCAACCATGCGAACCATCTTTTCTAACTCCGCTCATCGTTCCGCCTGGGGCGACCGTTCGCCGATTGGCGGGCTTGCCTTTGTCCTGGCATTGGCCTGTCTGTTCCTCTTCGGCGACCAGTCCTCTGCCCTTGCTGCCGAAGAGGATCGTGATGAAGTGCCGCTTATCTGCGCTGGCGTCAGCGCCATTTCGCCGGAGGAGTGCGGCGCACTCGTCACGCTCTACGAGGAGACTGACGGCCCCAACTGGACTAACAGCGCCAATTGGCTGCAGATCGACGACGTGACATCGCCCTGTGACTGGTATGGCGTGACCTGCGCCAATAGACACGTTGAAGCACTGCGCTTGAACGGCAATGGCTTGGCCGGCCGCCTGCCAGGCGCCGTGGGCCAGTTGACCAATCTGCGGCTGCTCGACTTGGCCGGAAATCGTCTCGGACCGCGTATCGCTTCGCAGATATGTGCACTGACTGTGACGGTTGCGGATGCCGACTTCGGCTATAACCGCCTCGATGTGCGCGCAGCTGCAACCCGAACCTGTCTGGATGAGATGGACCCCGACTGGCGTCAAACCCAAACTGTGCCCCCCCGCGATGTCGCGCCGGACGTTTTTAGCGCGACCAGCATCGAATTGGCCTGGACGCCGATACCCTATGACGAAGATGGCGGCTACTACGAAGTAAGTTACAGCGAAACATTCAGCGGCGACTATACCGTACACGGGGCGACAGCCGATCGCGCGGCCACGGGCTATCTTGTCGATGGTCTTGAGCCGGGCACGAGCTACTTCTTGCGCGTCGAGGCGGTAACGCCCGCCCATGCCAACCATCCAGACAGGCTGGTGAGTGACCCGGTCACGACCATCGGCGTGACCGCCAGTACCGAACGGGTTCTGCTGGCAGCGGTCATCTCCGCCGACAACAATCTTTCCGCCTACGTACCGTCGATCATCCGGCGCATGGCGCGCGGCAGCGCGCTCAACCCCAATCTGACGGCAATCGTCCTCAGCGACCAGCGGCGAGCCAACGACACGCGCGTGACGCTGATCGAAAACGGTGTGCTGACCCAGCTGGAGATTGTGTCCCAAGTTTGGGGAACAGAAGAGCTGGACATGGCCGATCCGGATGTCCTTAGCTGGTTTTTGCGCTATGCACGCGAAACCGTCCAGCCTGATCGAACCATCGTGTCGCTGATCGGTCATGGCGTGGGGCCGACGCCGGATCTGGCCTGGGTGCCGCCCGCACAGCCCGATGAGCCGCTGCCGCCGCCGGTTGACGGCATCCCGCCGCTGCCCCGCGGCCTGGAGTTCACGCCCGCTGACGTGACGGATGGCTCCTACCTAAGTACGCTCGACCTGGCCCGCGCGCTCCTGGACGCCACGGATGACGGCGCCAACCCGTTTGACATTCTCTTCTTCGACCAGTGTTTCCAAGGCAATCTTGACGTGCTGTACGAGGTGCGCGCGACAGCGGAAGTCTTTATCGCCTCGCCCAATTATGCCTGGCTGGTCGCGCCATATGCCCAGTACATTGCACGCATGGCCCCGGCCGCGGACAATACCGCCATCGCCGCCGACATTCTCCGCCGCTACGAGGCCAACCTGAACAACCGCCATCCCAACGCCATCTTTTGGGCGCGTAGCAGCGACATCGACACCATTGCTGAGGCGGTCAGCGATCTGGGGGAGGCGCTGTTGGGTGCGCTAGACGGCGGTGAAGCTGCCACGATCCGCGCGGCGGCGCTGGACGCTTCGTATGTCGACACGACCCAGTGCGGTGCGGGCGAGTTTGACCTGGCGCCGCCGGATGAACTGATGGGCGCAGGATCATTTGCGCTGCAGCTACGAAATCGAGTGCCCGAAAATGATCCTTATGGCGTGCATGACGCTGCCGGCGCGCTCATTGATGCCCTGCGCGAACTCAGCTCCGCGTCGCGTACGGGGAGCCCCTATCTCGCGCCCGACTCGCTCTGGGACTACAATGACCGGATCACCATCCTGGCACCGCTGCCGCGCAATTTGCCGGCTAGTGTCGTTTGGCGGGCCAGCGTCTACCAGGCCGGCGGCGATCAGACCGCGGTCTGGACGCCCGACCCCAGCCAGACGGTGCTGGTGCAGGGGAACTTTGCTTTTGTCGAGGAGTTTCAGTGGGATGAGTTCATCAATGCCTGGTACGGCAAGCTGACGCCAACAATCGGCAACTGGTGTCACTACACGCCCCCCTCCATCGTGCTTGACGACGAGAGCGAAACCCTTGCGCTGGAGGGTGAGGTGAATGAAGCGGGCGAGCTTGTGCTCGATTGGAGCGAGCCACAGGAGGCCGACGCCGCCGGCTACCAGCTCTTCGGTCGTCTGCCCTTCGGCATCGACTTGGAGTTGATCGAGACGCTGCCCAACGGTGCGACCGCGGCAACGCTGGACGATCTCTTGCCGGGGACGTACAGACTGCGCATTGTTGCTGTAGACGAGAGCGACGCGGCGCTGGCCCAATCTGACGAGATTGAGTTGACGGTATCGTGGGCGAGTCAGCTTTTTCTGCCACTGATCGAGCGGTAGGCAAAGCGAGAATGGTTAATCAAAAATAGACAATGAATAATCGTTAATGATTCTCGCCATCACACCATTAATGATTATTCATTGTCTATTGAAAATTAATTATTCTGCCGCCCGTAGCATCTGCCCGATGGCAATTCCAGACAGCGCGGCTCCTTCTACACGGGGGCCGCCAAAGGCGTCGCCGCCGAAGTAGAGCGAGGGCAAGTCAATGGCCTTGAGGTAGCGCTGCGGATAGAGGACCAGCGGCAGCGCATAGCGCCAGCGCTTGACCTGCGTCTCGACGATTTGTGCATCTGGACCAAGATAAGGTGTCAGCGCACCACGCAGGTAGGGCTCAATTTCCTCGTCCGGTGCGTCGTAGTGAATGCGGCTGAAGTCCGGCCCAGCATGAACCGTGATGACGGTCGCATCCGGTGAAATGCCTTTACGCTGATTGTCGGCGATCCAGCTGATCTCCGCACGCGGGCGCTGCATCGCGCCCGGCTCCGGCAGTGTGACTTTTCCCTCGACTCGATAGAGGCCGCAGAGGCAGGGCGCGTAGTTCAACGGCCCCAGTTCCGTACGACAAATTTCGGGCAATTCGACGCCACCCTGGTCGAGCAGCTCGATCGACTGATTGACCGGCGCAGTGAGCACCAGCGTGTCCGCCTCATGCTGCCGGCCATTGTCCGTGCGCGCGAACCAACGCCGATCATCATGGCGGACGGCTGCGACACGCGTATTTACCTCAATGGTTACGTTGGACATGGCCTCTGCGTGCTTCGCCAAGTGCTTGGCCAGGGCATTCATGCCGCCGCTTACCGCGTAGCGGGGAAAGCTGTCCATGCCTGTGGGGTTGAGGCTGCCGTCGCTCCAGCCCGAAGACCACTGAAAGACGATGCCTGCTTTTTGCCACGAGTCGACATATTGCTGGAATTGAGGGTCGCGTGCTGTGAAGAATTGCGCGCCATGGTCAGCACGCCCCTGACCCACCCGTCGAGTCGCGAGGCGGCCGCCGACGCTTCGTCCCTTGTCGAGGATGGTTACGTCTTGGTTGCTGCCATCGAGCTGGAGGGCGGTCATCAGGCCGGCCATGCCGGCGCCAATAATGAGGATCTTCCTGCGCTTCATGCGGCTCCCTGTTCTATGTCGAGAAGGTCCAGTTTTGGATCAGGGTCAACTGTAGCGCAGGTCGTTGCTTGGGGCAATTTGATGAGTTGTGGAATCCGATGCTGGCCGACCGAGTATGATCGACGGGGGACAAGATCCCTCGCTGCGCGTCGGGATGACTTGCGCTACCGGGTCCCACGCTGTCGGGCGGGCGGGCGCTGAACGGGGATGGGCGCAGGTTGAGGAGTAGGGGCAGGGGCCAACGCATCGCTGATGCGATCACCCAACTCAAGCAGCCTCCGCATGATTTCTCTTACGTGTTCATTCATTTAGAGTTCCACCGTTCCTTTGTGGCCGTTCTCATACAGATCAATAATCTGTTCGGCGACGACATCTGCTGCAAGGGCATCTTTGGGTAGCCGCAGCGGTACTTTTTTCCACAGCGGTGTGTCGACTGCACCGGGGCGCACCAGACTCACCCGCCGCTTCCGTTGCTCTTTGGCCAGCGTAGTGGTATATGCTTGCAGACCGGCCTTGGCTGTGGCATAGGCTGCGAGTCCCGGCAGCTGTAGCCGCTCATGCTGTGCACCGATAAAGATCAGGTGGGCGTCTTCAGCCAGCAGCGGCAGCGAGTAATGTGTTGCCAAGAACGCACCTGTCAGATTGGCATCGAGAATGCGGTGCCAGTTCGCAGGCCCCAATTCTGCCACAGGGGAAGCCAATATATCACCCGCAGCGTAGATCCACAAGTTAATTTCATCAGCTTCTTGCGCCGCACGCATAACCGCCTGCTGGACCTGATAATCGTCTGCGGGATCGGCTGCGATGACCGTATCGGCCAGGTCAACGATGTCGTCAACATGGCGCGAGACGGCCGTAACTCGCCAGTCATTGGTTGCCAGTGCCTGAATCAGGGCACGACCAATGCCGCCACTCGCACCCCACACCATAGCATTCCGTGACATGATTAACTCCGAATGCCGGCCATGAATTCACTGCGCAGAACGGCATCGTCGGCGAACGCACCGCGCATGGCGCTGGTCACCGTGCTGCTGCCCTGCTTTTGCACACCGCGCATCATCATGCAGAAGTGGACAGCTTCGGCCATGACGGCCACGCCCTTGGGCTCCAGCACTTCTTCGAGTGCGTCGGCAATCTGATTGGTCAGCCGTTCCTGTACCTGCAGGCGACGGGCAAAGACATCGGCAATGCGGGCCAGTTTGCTCAGGCCAATGATCTTGCCATCAGGGATATAAGCGATATGAACTTTGCCATAGAAGGGCAGCATGTGATGTTCACACATGGAATAGAACTCAATGTCGCGGACGAGCACCATGCCCTGGCCTTCGTCTTCAAAGACCGCATTGTTGATCACAGTATCCAGGTCAGTCCGATAGCCACTGGTCAGAAAGTCCATGGCCTTGGCCACGCGCAGAGGCGTGCGAACCAATCCCTCGCGTTCGGGGTCCTCACCGATGCGCACGAGCATCTGCTCGATGATTGCCTCAAAGGCCGGATCGTAACTTTCCTTTACCGCAAGCTGGCCGATCGGCTCAAGGGCATCAATGCCAAATCCGTTGCCATGCATGCGGTGGTGGCCGTTGCCATTGTAGCTGCCATTGCCATTATAGCTACCATTGCCGTTACGCTTGCCATTGGGAGCAAATTCTACATTCTTCATATTTGTACGAACTCCATTTCTTGGTTTGCCAGTCGATCTGCGATCTGGCGCAAACTCTGCCCGGTTTGAGGATGACGCCAATTCGGCGCAATTTCAGCAAGCGGGATCACAACGTAGGCTTGCTGTTCCACATCCGGGTCTGGAATATCGGTGCCGTCGATCGTGAGGATCGACTGACCGAAAAAGGTGATGTCGATGTCAAGCGGACGAGCCGCAAACTTGTCCTGCGTGCGCAGGCGTCCGTGAAGGGCTTCGATCTCGCGCAGGCGCAGGCGCAGATCATGGATGTCGAGCACTGTCTGCAAATGCACCGCCGTATTGTGAAAATCCGGCTGGTCGGCCTGCTCGCCGTTGGCTCCGATGGCCGGTGTGACATACGTTGCGCTGACGGCAATTACGTGACTGTCCGGCATTTTATCAAGCGCCTGTAGCGCGGAGTTGATATTGGCTAATGGCTCAATATTGGAGCCCAGCAAGAGCAAAGCGTCGGTCATCTTGTCGAGTCTTTTCATTTGATAAACACCGTTCGGGCTTGGATGCTTCAGGGCGACCTCCAAGCCCGAACGGCAGGGGAAACTGTTACGCTGCGCCGCCGAGAACCTCCGCCCGCGTGCGAAAAATCGTCAGTCCTACGGAGCGTGCAAAGCGAACTGCGCCCGGCTTTTCCACGGTGAGCTCTACCGCCTCAATCCTGTCTTCCGCTTCCAAGCAGATGCGGACCAGGTCTGCCGCCATCCTTTCGACGAGCAGCGGACCCTCGCTTTCAACATAGGCAATTATCGCCTTGGCTGCTGTGCGATAATTGACCGTTTCAGCAATGTCATCGCTTACACCCGGAGCGCGCGTGTCGGTCCAAAACGTGGCATTGATCATGATGTCTTGCCGGTTGACTCGCTCTTCGGGATTGATGCCGACTACGCCCCGCAACAGCAAATCTTTAATAAATACTCTATCTAACGCTTCTAGTTCTGACATGATACGCTCGTTTTTTTGATCCTGATCTTGCTGCTGCGATTTCGCAGCAGGTATACCTTTTGCAATCTGCTACTGGCTGCCTAAGCATCCACGCGTCAAACCCGGGCGTGTGCGCACCCTACACCTGGGCAATCAATTGGGCGGGATTGCAACGAGCCGTGGCGCGAGTTCGAATAGAATGGCATTATGACCCATTCGTAGACAATTTACTGTGCTGAAACTTCCGATTTGCTGGATTAAAGCTGGACAAAGCTTTTGCAAGGCGTGTGCAACCTTGTCGGGCAGATGGCGCGGCAGGAGGACCTGCCGATGGCCAGCGGGCGGAGATTGCCCAAATAGAGATGTCACTTTGACTCCGTACAATCTGGCTGGTCTTTACCCTGGAAGATTGTACGGAGTCAAAGTGATGTGACCATTAGTTTGGGCGCTGCGCCGATCAGAAGTTGAGCTGCCGCAGCGTTGCTTCGATCGTCTGCCTCTGCTGCTCTTCACGACTGATTGTGGCAGGGTTGTCTCCATCCTGATCCCCATACCAACCAAACTGAGCGTGATTGCCGCCTTCAATGGCCACAAACTCGGTCCCGGCGGGCAAAGACGCGCGTGAAGCTTCGATTTCCTCAGGCGTGGCCACGCCATCGAGGGTGCCGAAGATCGAAGAGACGGCGATTTCGCTTTCGTTCAGGCCACTGTTCCCCGGCGGATAGGCAGCCCAGAGGATCAAGTTTTTCATCTGTTCCGGGTGCTGGTAGACATAGCTCGCGGCCATGGCCCCGCCCAGCGAATGGCCGCCAATCGACCACGGCTCGATCGCCGGGTAGGCGGCCATCACTTGTTCAGCGCGATTGGGCGCAAAGACCGCCAGGTTGAGCGGCATGGGAACAATCACTACCTGATAGCCGGCTGCGGCGATGGCATGGGCAGCCGGGGCATAGGCCCGGGCGTCGACGAGTCCGCCAGGGTAGAAAATGAAGCCGCCCAGCGGGGACTCCGTGGCCGGCGTGAAGGTGAGCCATGGTTCGGTTTCAACCGTTACTTGTGCGCTGGATTCCAGCGCCGCCAGCGCCTCGGGCATGGGCTGGGCTGGATTGCTGGCCCAAATCACAAAGCCGAGCGCGCCGATCAGGACCACCGCAAGCAGGACAGCGGCGCCAATGCCGATGAACCGCCAGATTCGCCGATTTGAAGTTGTGCTCGTCATGGATGGCTCCAATCAATTGAAAATTTATGAGGCGCTTCGGCGCAGTGTGATGCACTCGCGTCAGCCGTGAACGATATCTCGCCGGACCATTTCTGCCGCGACCTTGCCAGAGAGGGTCACCATGGGCACACCGCCGCCGGGATGGGTCGTTCCGCCGGCAAAATAGAGGCCGGGCAAGTCGCGGGATCGGTTGTGCGGGCGGCGGAAGGCGTTTAGGGCCTGGTTCGACGAAATGCCGTAGAGCGCGCCGCGCCAGGCGCCCGACATGCGGGCGATGTCGTTGGGCGTGAGCTGAACCTCACTGCGGATCCGGTCACGCACGTCCAGGCCATGCTGTGCCAACGCATCCAGCACACGTTCTCGATAGCGATCTTGGGCCCCATCCCAGACGAAACGTTCATCTGAAGACGGTGCATTGACGAGCACAAACCAGTTTTCGCAGCCCTGCGGCGCGTGGTTTTGATCGCTCTTTGCAGTAATGGCCACATAGACGGTCGGTTCGTCGGGCGGTCGGCCGTCGGCAAAGATCTGCCGGAATTCCTTGCGGTAGTCGTCGGCAAAGAAGATGTTGTGGTGGGCCAGTGCAGGGTGTTCTCCCTCCACGCCCAGAAGCAACACGTAGCCAGAGCAGGAGGTGGGTAGTGCAGCATGGCGCCGGCGCCGTGCCGGCGTGGCGATTGCCGGCGGCAACAGGTGCTGATAGACTGTCGCGACATCCACGTTAGCGATCACTGCATCAGCGGCAATTCGTTCTCCATCGGTTAACTGAAGACCGGCCACGCGGCCGTTGGCCACCAGAATTTGTTGGACCGCCCGGCCTGTGTGCAGCTCAACGCCAAGCTCGCGCGCCAGCTTGGTCATGGCTGCGGCAATGCGGTAGATGCCGCCCTGGGGATACCAGACGCCGCCGGTCAGCTCCACATGGGCGATGACGCTGAGCGTCGCAGGGGCTTGATAGGGGTCGGCGCCCACATAGGTGGCAAAGCGATTGAGCAGCTTGCGCAGCTGGGGTGAACGGACCCGCTTGCTGACCGCCTGATCGATTGACAGCCAAGGGTCGACTTCCAAGAATTGCAGCGGCGAAACCCGGGCCAGCGTGCCCGGGCTGAGCGGCTCATCATAGATGAAGACCGGCCCCGTGATGCGATGGAGTTTGGCCGCGTAGGCCAGGAAATCGATATAGCCTTCTACGTCACGCGGCTCAATCGTTTCGATCTGTTCGGCCATGCGGCGCAAATCGCTGCTGGCGTCGAGCACTGTGCCGTCCTGATAGAAGTAGCGGGTCAGCGGCTCGACAGGGAGCAGCGTCAGGTAGTCTTCCAGTCGGCGTCCGGCCGACTGAAAGAGCTCCTCAAAGACGTGACGCATGGTGATCACCGATGGTCCCGTATCCCAGCGAAAGCCGTCCTGCTCGATCTGACTCATCTTGCCGCCGGGCGCATCGTTCTGCTCGACCACCACAACGCGCATGCCCTTTGCGGCCAGGCGGATAGCCGCGCTCAGGCCGCCGATGCCGGCTCCCACAATGGCGACAGTCGGTTCAGGCATGATGATGCGTGTCTTTCTGACTAACGGGCGGCTGGACGGCCGTCTGCTCGCGCACGATCCGTCCTTTCCAGCGATGGCCGCCGTAGCGCAGTTGCTGCCAAACTGCGTTGGCGGCGATGCCGGTCATGATGAGCGCTGAGGCGGGCATGAGCAACGCATCGGCGACTCGTTGGTTGGTGGCGCGTGCTGTAGCCGCCCGGATGGCCACGCCCAAGCTAATGAGGGCAAGGGGCCAGCTGAGTGCCAGCAGCCGGCTGGGATCCACGCTCGTGTCCCGCTGGTCGGTTGCGCCCAGGGCCATCGCCCCGAGCCAGATCCAGGGCATGACAAAGAGCAGCAGATGCAAAAAAGTCGAGGCGCCCAACAACACAAACGAGTTTCGGTGTCCGGCGAGAATATTTTTCGTGTAGCCATTGATAACATCACGCCAGCCATAATACATGCGACAATCGATCATCTCGTTGCCGTCGGCCATGCGCAGCTTGAGACCGACGCGCTTGATCGCTTCAGCCAGGGCCACGTCCTCCACAATACGGCCCGCCACCCCGGCATGGCCGCCGCAGGCATCGTAGGCGCGCCGGCGGAACGCCATGCACTGACCGTTGGCTGCCGCGGCTTGTACCATGCGCGTATCATGGGCCATGGGCAGGGGGAGATAGGCGAGCACGGCCATGGCCATGAGCGGCACCACCAACCGTTCGGCCCAGGTCACCGTAATCTGGGTGGGCCATACGGTCAGCAGATCGGCCTCGCTGCGGGCAATCAGCTCGATGAGTGCGCTCAGGGCACCGGGTTCCCACTTTACGTCGGCGTCCGTAAAGATGAGTACGGCGCCGGCGGCTGACCGGCTGAGTTGATGACAGGCCCACGGTTTGCCCAGCCAACCTGGCGGTAGGGGGGCTCCCGTCAAGACCCGCACACGTTCAGCGGCGGCCGCGGCGGCCTGGGCGACCATAGCCGTGTCGTCTTCCGAATTGTCGTCAAGAATGAGGACTTCAAAATCTGGATAATCTTGGGCCAGGAGATGGGCAACGGTATCACCCAGATGGTCCGCTTCGTTGCGGGCCGGGACAAGTACCGAAACGCGCGGCGTCCAGCGCAATTCGGCTGGCGCCGTTAAGCGTAGGAAGACGCGGATATTCGTGAGCGCAATGAGCAACATGGTGAGCAACGCGCCGGTCGCCAAAACGGCGAGGAAAGAAAATGCCCCACTCATTCGGCCACGCGCTTTCTATGATAGGCCAAGGGCGATTGGCTAAAGTCGACCCGGTGCTTCCACAGGAGAATCGCCATCTGCCCCAGCCAAATCGCCAGCATGATGGTGCGATCCGGTCGCAGTATCATGCCATTCCAGAGAGGTGGCGTAAACCAGAGGTACGCCATCATCCCACTCATGGCAAAGGCGACTGCCCAGCCATTTGCCCCGACGAAATAGACGGCCACAGCCAACAGAAGTCCGCCTACCGTCGGGCCTTCCCACGCCGTAAGCGCGGTCCAGACGCCGGCGGTGACGGCCACCGCCTTGCCGCCATGAAAATGCAAAAAAGGTGAGAACGCATGCCCGGCAACCGGCGCAATGGCAATCGGAACCAGCCCCCACCCGTCGATGCCGACCCAGCCATAGGCCAGCGCCACGGGGATCGTGCCTTTAAGCCAGTCGAGGGCCAGGGCCAGCGCAGCTGTCCCCTTGCCTCCCGCACGCAAGACGTTCGTCGCGCCGGGATTGTGGTCGCCGACCATACGCACGTCGGTTTTGAGGATGGTCTGGCCTACCCAGACCGAGAAGGGCAGTGAGCCGCAGAAGAACGCAATCAGGGTCCAGACCAGAACTTGGAGCATTAGTTACTCAATTGATGGAAAAAACGTTGATCGTTTACGCCAGGCAAGCCAGAGAAAGAGACCCATCGCCGCGGATCCTACCAAAGCCGGACCGGGCATGCGCCAGAAAAAAAGCTGACCAATCGTCTGCAGCGCCCACGTGATCGCATAAATCGCCACGAGCGGCGGCAGGGGCAGAGGGAGCGGGCGCGCTAAGAGTGTCAATAGGGCCGCGCTCAGCAGCCAGCCCCCAAAGTTGATCCACGGGATGCCGAAGTAACCGCCCGGCTGATCCCACACCCAGAATCCCCAGTCTACCATCTGCGGGTCGAGAAAGAAATCCCAGGCGGTAAACGCAGCCGCACTCAGCAGCACAAAACGCCATCCCTCCCAGCGTCCGCTGATCATCGCGGCCATGGCCCAGGCCGGTGGCAACATCATGAGCCAGGCCAGGGGAATGGCCAACGGGACGTGCATCAACTGGGGGACGAGTTCGTCGGTATAGTGGTAACGTCCAAAGGGCAGGCCGGTTGTACTGCCAATCCATTCGATGGCCCAGGCAAAGAGCATCACGACAGCCACCGTGCGCACTGTCCGCGCAGCGCCCCAGGCCTGCCAGAGGAGGACGACAACTGCCGTCGCCAGTAAGGAAACCGAGAGCATCACGCCCCAGCGCAGGGCATCGTCACCGATCACCCAACGGGCGATGGGAATGGAGATCATCGTGAGCACCCAGGCGCCAATCAGCAGATGTGCCACATTTGGGCGATAGGTGATGCCACGAAAGCGGGCCGAGCTGATTTGGCTGTTCATGCGCTCGTCTCCTGCGTCATCTTTGTCGGGAATTGTACGTTGTGCATGGCGAACGTCTGGATTGCCTCAATGATTTCGCGTTGGGCGCCGTTGTTGAGCAGGGTCAAGACATGGTCGCCGGCTACCATCCGTAGCTCAGTGGCAGCCGGCAGGCGGCGGGCCAACTCACGGGTACGCTCCGGGTGAGAGACGATGTCGTCTGTCCCTTGGATGATTAGCGTCGGCGCCTCAACCTGGATCGCGGCCCGGTAGCCGGCGCGACCCGCTGCGCGCACCGTCCCCAACACGCTGGTGGGCAGCACCAGGTCGCGGATGGCTGCCTGCGTAGCGAGATCGTCAGGATCACTATCGGGTAAGAAGCGTGCGAGGGCTTCGCAAAACTTGGGATCGGCAAAGTCAGCGTTCTTGAATGGACGAATGCGCGGAAACGCCAGCCGTGCGGCCGGATAGAGCGCGTCGAGCAAACGCTGATTGGCGCGCCAGAAGGGCGCAAAAAGGAGCAGACTATCTATCTCGTTACGGGACGCAACCGCTAAGCTGACGGCGGCGCCTACTGAATTCCCTACCAGCATCACGCTCTCGTGCGCGGCGCGCAAAGGGAGGAGTGCGTCGGCGACAGCGTCGGCCCAATCTTCGTGGTCATAGGTGGACATTTGGGCGAAGTCACGTCCAAAGCCGGGCAGAAGCACGCCTTGCGTCGTCCAACCCATGGCATGCAATACCTCTGCAACTGGGCGCATTTCCGCCGGTGTCCCTGGAAAACCGTGAATGAGGAGCGCTGCCCTGCCATTATTGCCCGGCCAAAGAAAGGGTTCGTGTTCTGGAGTTGTAAATGCGTTGAGCGATACGGTCATAGCGAGCTATGGCAATCTATGGCGGACCTGGGACAGGTAAGTTCGCCTGAATTGGTGTTGACTGGACCCCTACTTCGTACCCACGGAAAGCTGCGGCTTGGCGCCAAGTCGCTTCATCAACGTGAGCACTGCCTGCGGCGCCCGGGTCTGGCTTTCCTGTGCCAAGACGAGCGTCATCCCCAGGACGACCAAGGTGTTGGTCACAAAGAAGAAGATGATTTCCTCAAT
The DNA here is from genome assembly GCA_963749845.1 of uncultured Chloroflexia bacterium. Classification (GTDB taxonomy): domain Bacteria; phylum Chloroflexota; class Anaerolineae; order Caldilineales; family Caldilineaceae; genus JAGRCP01. The sequence goes on from CAVVOJ010000002.1 coordinate 523,935, forward strand.
TGGCAGGTTTGCCACCATGATGCCGGTGGATTGAGCTGGATCGATTGTCCAGGTTCCGGACCCGATGGCGAGCGCGTCCCCGATGCAGAGATAGATCGTGGCCGGAATCAATGTCCAAAAGACCAGTTTGCGGTAGCGCCAGAGGATATCGGCGCCAAAGCCGAGTTGCAGGATGATTGGCGGCAGCGCCCACGCCAGTTCCAACGCCAGGTAGGTCCCCGGCTTCCAGCCTGAGAAGAGCAGCGCTACTGATGCGGCCCAAAAGACGCCGATCACGCCGGCCGATGCATAGCGCAACTGCGGGCGGTGGTCTGTCGTACCCATCATGTCATCATCGCTTACCAGCCGCTTGGCCAGAAAGAGCCAGATCAGCCCGGTCATGATCGTTTGGAGAACAAAGAATGTGTATTCCTCAATGGGCACCCAGCCGATGACCAATCCGGTTACCAGCGCCGGGTCATACCACCAAACGCCAGTTGCCACCAGGTAGTTGTCCCAAGGTGTTGTATAGAGAATAGCCACGACGATGTGAGCTACGATGACGAAGCCTGGCGCCCAGGTGCGAAAGGGCGTCGGCAGGCGGCGCCCTTGTCGTGCGTCCCACCAGGTCAGCAAGCCCAGAATCAACAGCGGAATGCCCAGAAAGCGGGCAAGAAAACCGAAGTAAGTCATAGGTAGCAATCAACTCCGTTGGTCATTGTCAATTGACAATCGGCAATGATCAATTGTCAGCCAGTCACGCTTTGCCGCGTGAAAAATCTTTCAAGAGCGTTTGCGCGGCATTGCGGCCGGCCGCGCCCATGATGCCGCCCCCCGGATGGGTGCTGGCGCCTGTCAAATAGAGCCCTTTCATGGGACCCCGATAGTTGGCCATGCTGATGGCCGGACGCAACATAAACATCTGGTTGATCGACATTTCGAGATGCATGACGTTGCCGCGCAGCAGACCCAGTTCGCGCTCGAGGTACAGCGGGTGCTCCACCAGACGGTCGATCACCGCGTCCTGGACGTTGGGTGCGTATTCTGCCAGCTTGTCGAGCATGCGATCGGCGACGCGGTCACCGATGTCGTCCCATGATTCGTCCGAAGCCAGCTCGTATGGATAATACTGGCCCCAGATGAAGAGCGTGTGCTTGCCGGGTGGGGCCAGCGTCGGGTCGACAGCCGAAAAAGTCATCGCGATCAGCGCTGGATCCTCCGAGGGCTTGCCGCCCAGGTAGTCACCATAGGCCCGCTCTAGGTACTTCATATCCGGACAGATAAATTGCATGGCCCGGTGCTGGGGACCCGGTGTGCCGTCGGCGGGTGAGGGCAACGCTGTGTAGTTCGGCAACTCGTCCATGGCGCAGCGAATGATCATGCCGAACCCGTTGCCGATCTGAGAGCGTGTGGCCAGCCGGCGGGCCTGGGCCGGCACGGGCGCATCTTCCAGCATGGCCATCGTGGTGTGAATGTGCGCGCCAGAGACCACTGCTCGTGCGGTCACACGAATGCCGCCTTCCGTCTCTGCGCCCACGGCCCGGCCATTCTGCGTCAAGATACGCGTGACCGGCGCGCCCGCAATGATTTGACCGCCGTGGGCCTGAATCATGCGCGCCAGCGCTTGGGTCAGCATGCCTGACCCCCCGCGTGGACGGCGCAGTCCAGTCACGTGGTACATCGGCTGCCAGAGAGCAAAGGGCGCAGACATCGGCTCGCCCGGTGGGGGGCCAGACTGCGCGGCCATCCACGCGATGGCTGCCTGAACGCGCGGGTCGACGAAGCTGTTGCGCAATACCTGGCCGTACCCGCTCAAAACATCGGCGAGTCGCTCGAAGCGAGCTTCGCTGCCCGTCTTGAGCACCAAATTCTTGAACAGATTGCCGCCGGTCGGCGGTTCCAGAAAACTGCGCACCATCCCCTCGGCAAGAGGCCGCCACATTTCGATGAAGCGCCGGTAATTTTCCCCATCTACCGGAGAGATCGCTGCGATGCTTTCACAGGTGCGATCAAGATCGCGCCAGAAGGTGATATGGCTGCCATCTGGGAAGGGGGCAAAAAAGAGTGGATCGACATCCAAATATTCCAGTCCGTACCGTTCCAGCTCGAGATCAGCGACAATCGGCGTGTGATGGATCAAAATGTGGGCCGAGCCACCCAAATCGAACTGGAAACCGGGGACAATCTCCTCAGTCACCACTGCCCCGCCGACCTTGTGCCGCCGCTCCAGCATGACAACGCTGTAACCGGCTTGCGCCAAATAGCCGGCACAAACCAAGGCGTTGTGGCCGGCGCCGATGACCAGTACGTCGCAATCAGCCATCAGGAAATTCGCTCCTCAATGTTTGTTGATGATCCTGCTGGTGTTACCATTTGTGGCGGCACCGGCGTTCGCACTTTTGCATTCTCAATGCCTTAGTCTATCATGGTGTGACAAAATCTGTACAAAAGCTTAACTACAATTGCAGTGAGAGGTTGGTTTGCGGGGAACGGTCACCGCTCTGTCACGGTTTGCTCAATCGCTTATCACTCTGTTTTAATACAGTGGCAGGGTAAACAGACGGCATCTCTTCAGCCACTGGAGTACGATCGATGAACACTTCTTTGCTATTCTTCCTGGCCGGTCTCTTTGTCGGTTGGTTGATAGAATGGGTAATTGATTGGTTCTTTTGGCGGCGTAATTCCGTGCATGTCGACAAGAGTGACGTGGCGCTGCGCGCTGAACTAGCCAAAGTCCAGGAGCAGCTTGCTGCGGCTCAGCAAAAGCAAGTGGAGGCCGAAGCCGTGCAGCGTCAGTTGGCAAGTACACAAACCCAACTGGACGCCTTGAAGCAGGAACGGGATGAACTGACGCGTCAGCTTGCTGCGGCGACCGCGGCGGAGAGCGCAGCATTCGCCACAGAAGGGGCGACTCGCACAAGCGTTACCGCGCTTGACGTCGGAGTTGAGGAGCAACCGCTCCCTGAAGCTGATACGGCGACAGCTGTCTTGCGTCAGGAATTAGCTGCGCTGCGCTACGAGCGCGATGCGCTCTATATTGAATTGAACAGAAGCCGGTTCGCTGGTGCTGCGACGCTGTACGTCGTGCGCGATGATCTGGAGCAGATTGACGGCATTGGCCCTGCTTTCGAGGAACGACTCTATGCAGGCGGTGTTGAGACGTTCGGTCAGCTTGCTGAAGAGACACCATCCCATCTCGCCGAGATCGTGAAGGCGGCGGAATGGCAAGATGTCGACTTTGATCGGTGGATTGCTCAGGCTCGGGAATTTGCTGACTTGCAAAACTCCGGCCTGTTGTCCGATGACCTGGAGGAGATCAACGGCATTGGCCCGGTCTATGCCAAACGCCTGCGTGCGGCTGGCATCAAGACGTTTGAAGAGCTGGCTGTCTGCACGACTGATCAGCTTGCCGATATCGTTGGCAAGGGGCGCACCGCCGATTACGAGAGCTGGATATCTCAGGCAAAGGTCTATGCTGCGATTACAAGCGACGATCGTGTCCCGTCAGATCTGGAGCGCATCAAGGGAATCGGCCCAGTCTTCTCGGCCCGGTTGGAGCTGGCCGGTATCACAACGTTCGACGCATTGAGCCAACTCAGTGAGGAGTCATTGCACCAGATTATTGGCAGCAAAGGCTGGTCGCTGGTCCACTATGATCGCTGGGTGACCCAGGCTCGCCAGTTGGCCAAGTCAGAAGCCAGCGCTTAGCGCTGGCTCCTCACGTCCGCGCCTCTTGGGGCATCACGAGATTCCTCCCTTGGGCAGGCTCAGGGTAAGCCGTCACTGCGCCCGTCTGGAATGACAGGCGGGCTCTCGTCGTCATCCCGCCAACAACGCTTGTCATACCGACGCGCAGCGAGGGATCCTGACGCCGGTCGAGGACGCTTCGTCGGTCAGCTCTAGATTCCTCGTCGCTGCGCTCGCTCGGAATGACGGGCGGCCTCTTGCTACTCTGTGACCTGTGCTTGCCATATGGTGGTGGCTGTCTCGGCGCCATTGTCGATATCGATCGAAATTGTATAGGTGCCTGGCTCGACATAGCTGTGCTCGAAGGTCGGTCCCGTCCTTGGCGGGCTCCCATCGCCCATGTCCCAGGTAAAAACCAGATCGGGCGCTTCCTCGAGTGCTGCGCTGGCGTCGATCGCCAGCGTTTGGCCGACTGTCAACTGGATTGTGGGCGTTCCATCCGTGATGATCGGCTCCACCTCAACACCGTCTACGGTCACGAGTACGACTGGTTCTGCTGGTGCAATGGGCAATTCAACCTCGGGCACTTCGGTCGCGTCCGGCGGCTCAGCCGTCACTTCCTCGGTCGGTTCGGCCGTGGCCGTAGGCTCGACCGGTGGCTCAGGCGTCGCTTCGCCGGTCGGCGTGGGCACCACCGGCGGATCGCTTTCTCGAATTGCAATCTGCTGTTCGGCAATACTCGTCAACCCATTGTCGTCGATGACCGTGAGCGATACAGTAAAGACGTCCGCCTGAGAGAAGGTCTTCTGGACGCTGACGGCATCGGCCGTGGTGCCATCGCCAAAGTCCCATTGGTAGCTGGAAATCGGATTCACCGACTGGGAATTGCCGGCGTAGAATGTGATCGGCAGTCCCACTTGCCCCTGTGCGGGTGCGTCAATGACGGCAATAGGCGGTTGAGGCGCTTCCGGCGTGCTCGACTCGTCGCTGATGCGAATCTGCTGGGTATCATTGTCGCTCAGCCCCTTGTCATCGGTCACGGTCAGCACAATGTTGTAGATGCCGGCCCGATCGAAGACGTGCGTAACAGAAACGCCTTGTGCGCTGCTACCATCGCCGAAGTCCCAGTTCACGCTCTGAATGTGGCTGCCGGCCGCAACCTCCGAACCGATTGCGCTGAAAGTCACTTCGTCACCGGCAACTGCACGGCTGGGGCCTTGAATGACCGCCTTTGGCGGAATGGGATCGCCGTCGGCTTCGGCGCCGGTGACGAGCAACCTGCCGGGATCGCGTTCCTTAAAATACTCGACGCGCAGCAGATAACGGCCGGCATTGAGCTCACCGGTGTCCGCACTGAGCAGACGCTGCGGCTCATTGCTCCACGAGTCGATAATGAGTTGATCATCTACCCAGATGCGCACGCCGCCTGCTACATCGGCTGTCAATGTGTACTCACCTGCAGCCAAGTCGTAGGAACGACTCCAGCGGGCCGACCAGCTGTCTGCCGGCAGGCCCGGAGCAGGCGGGTTGATGCCCCAGTCATGATCGATCGATGATTCGTTGCGCACCACCGTCGGCGTGCCTTCCAAGTTTGTGTTGCCGAAGTACTCGGCTTTCCATTCTGGGAAGCCTTCAACGTAGCCGATAGAAAGCTGAAGCAGCGCATCGCCCATGCCCTGGAAATACTCGACACGTACGCTGTGGGCCCCGGCGCTGAGGTTGACGTCAACCTGGTAGTTGCGTGCTGTGCCTGCTTGCCAACCATCGATGAGAAGCTGATTATCCACATAGACCCGGATGCCGTCATCTACCCAGGCCGAGAAGCGATATGTGCCTGCCGGAACGTTGCGGTTGATGGTCCAGCGCGCTGACCAGTTGGTGGCGGGCATGCCGGCTGCTGGCGGTTGGCTTCCCCAGTTGAAGTCAAGTTGCTCGTCATTGCGTACGAGCACGGGATCGCCATCCAGATTGGGATTGGGGTAATATGCGCCGCGCCATGCCGTGATGGCGACAGGCGGGGCCAGCGTTGGCGCAGGCGCAACAGGCGCCTCCAGGACCGGAACAGCGTCAGCATTGGTCGCGGTGACAAAGTCGGCTGCGACCCAGCCCACGTTATTCGGTTGAATGGGGAAGTCAATCGCCCACCAGCTTGCGTCGTCATTGCGTCCCAGGACGGCAGCCGACTGTCCGGCCAAGAGCATGCCGATCTTGAGATAATCGGTGCCTGGGCCCAGTCGCACGTTCACAGCGTTCTCTGCCGTCACCGTGGCATTGCCCGCCTCAGGCGTTGCTGTGGGAGTCAACGCTACCTCGCCGGTCGCCGTCGCGCTGGCGACCGGCGTCAAGACCTCCGGCGCGCTGGTGTCCGGCGCTCGCGAACCGCCCAGGTTCGCAATCAGGAAAATGAGCAGGAGCAGCAGGGCTGCGGCGCCGACAACCAAGGCACTCTTGACCGCTGTCGAACTAGTGTTCCAGAAAGACATAGGACCCTCGCGTTAAGTCTTGATCGTTGAAAGCGCCGCCGGCCGACTGCGCCTGAATGGGCCGGATGCAAGGCGTACGGGGCAACATGCACAAGGCGTCGACCCTGGTGCTGTCGACGCCTTGCTGATTTGCGATTGCTGATAAGGTTCTCGCTACTCTTCACTCTTCAATATCTGTTGTAGCTCTTCCTCTTGTGCACCGGTGAGGCTGGTGGTGAGCACTACGGCCTTGTAGGGGCGCAGGGCCTCACGCAGTTTGTCCACATTGCCGTCTTGGGTCATGACAAAGAGGACAGAGGTTTCGGGCTGCATGCCCTGGACAATGTCATTGACAAAGTCGTGGTCCATACCGTGATTCTTCATGCGTGCCGTGATTGCGCCGATACCGGCGCCCGCGGCCAGACCCAGAATGGGACCGCCCAAGAGCATACCGGCCAAGAATCCGATGCCGCCGCCGCCCGTTGCATACCGTCCCGTCTTCTTTGGCGTCATTTGGCGCACGTTGACATCCTGACCAGCGTTGCGCATGGCAATGACCGCGTCAACGATCGTGACCAGACCGTCGTCGGCCATCCCTTCAAGCGCCGCATAGAAATCGTCGGCCCCGGTCGTGTCGGTGAAGAGGAGTGCAAATACATTAGATTGAGAAGATTCTGACATGGAATTTGTTCCTTTCCCAAGTGGATACGATCATTCTTCTGCAATTTCTCTAAACCGGATCGCCTCCTGCCGTCGCCTACGAGCAGCCACAGCATGACGATCATCGGTTGCTGGCAAGCAGTCTGAATGAAGACAGGAAACAACTTCGATTATATTTCACCTTCCGCATAAGCCCAAACCTCCCGATTATGCCAGGGTGCATCCCACATTGGGTGGGCTGCTCTGGAGACAGCGACCAGTCTGTTCGTACACCGCCCCAAAATATGGGATGCACCCATTATGGCACCTCGACCAGCCAAATATCACTATCCGACAGGCCGTTGGCGTCGGTCACGGTAAGGGTGACTTGATAGGTACCGGTGCCAGGAAACTGAACCGTGAACTCTGTGCCCGAGTAGGAGTTTGACGGCGCAGTCCATTGATAATTGACAATCGGCGTGCTCCCAGGTTGTGACCCGCTGCCACTCAACACAACAGTCTCCAGCGCATTGACGCTGACAATGGTGGCCGCTTCGGTAGTGCCCTGCGTCGGAATCGGCTGGCCATTGACCGTGCCCGAGATGAGCGCCGTCGGCCCAGCACCGACGTTCGGAGGCGCGCCCGGGTCCGTGCCGCCAGGCGGGAGGGGGGATTGACCACCGGGTGGCGTCGGTGTAGGCGTAATTTCCGGTACGGGCGGCGAAGTTGGCACAAGCGTCGCTGTCGCAATCGGTGCGCCGGGATCCGGGGTTGCGGTCACTATATCCGGAACCGGTGTCGGCGTGACGGGCGCGGGCGTGGGTATGACCGGTGTCGCCGTGGGAACATTTTCCGCGCCCGCTGGCGTCGCTGTAGGCGCCGGCGCTGAAATGAAGATCAGGCGATTGTCCGCACTTTGCAAGCCTTGATCATCCGTTACGGTCAGCGTGACGTTAAAGGTGCCAGACGCAGCATAAATTTTGTTTACGCTGATCGCGTTGGCTGTCGTGCCATCGCCAAAGTCCCAGGCAAAGCTAATGATGGGATTGCTGCTGCGTGAGTCGATGGCGTCAAATTGCAGGGCGGCGCCGACGATGCCCTGACGTGGCGAGTTGATCACTGCTATAGGCGGCGCCGCCGGATCGGGCGCGGTCGGCTCGGAATCGATGCGGAGTTGCGTGGTGCTCTGGCCGACGCCTCCCACGTCGTCGATCACCCGCAGAGTGACGTTGTAGATGCCCGTTGCGCTGTAGATGTGCTGTGCTTGAATACCGGTCGACGTTGTCTCATCGCCCCAGTTCCAAAGGTATTCGACAATTTCGCGTCCAGGCGCTGCGCTAGAACCGCTACCGTCCATGACAATGCTTTGGCCCACTTGGGCCCGGGTCGGACCGCGGATGATGGCCTGAGGCGGTACAATCGCGATCGCAGGCTGCCAGGCGACGGCCAGTCGTCCATCTATCTCACGCTTGAAGTAGTCGACACGAATATCGTGACCGCCCTGACTCAGCTCGCCTGTGTCGACGGTCAACTGACGCAATCCCAGTTGCTCCCAGCTGTCAATGAGCAATTGACCATCCAACCAGAGACGGACACCGCCGGAGACATCGATTGTGAAGCGATAAACGCCAGCTTCGAAATTGGCTCTGCGCGTCCATCGGCCAGACCAATTGCTGGCCGGGACGCCCGGCGCTGGCGCGCTCTGCCCCCAGAACGCGTTCAGCGTCTCTTCGTTACGCACTACAACGGGCTCGCCGCTTAGATCGGGCGTGTCAAAGTATTCGGCTTTCCAGTCGGGGAATCGATCAGCGCTGGCGAACTTGAGACTGATCGCGGCATTACCCGCGCCCGCGAAGTATTCGACACGTGCCGTGTGCGTGCCGCGTCCCAGGTTGAGCGCAGCCACATAATTGCGCGGACCGCTGTCTTCCCAGCCGTCAAGCACTGGCGTGTCGTTGATCCAGACGCGCACGCCGCCGTCGACCTGGACCGAGAGCCGATAGGCGCCTGCGGGCAGATCGCGGGTGATGGTCCAGCGCGCCGAGAAATTGTCGGGCGTAATGCCTGGGGCCGGTGCATCAACGCCCCAGTCAAAGTCAATTGCCGGGTCGTCGCGCACAAGCGCAGGCGTACCGCTCAGGTCAAGATTGTTGTAGTATTCACCGAGCCAACCCGATACCTCTGTCACCTCCGTAACCTCTACGGGCGTCAGGTTAAAGGGGATTGCCAGCTCTAAATCAGCGAAAGAAGTCGCGGGATCGCCCAGCATGAATTCCACCAGTGCGGGTGCGATCTCCGGCAACGCCTCGTCGATCAGGTCGTGAGATGCCCCGTCGACGATGAGGTGCTGACCGTTGAGAAAGCTGGTGAGCAGCCGCTCGCCGTTGGCATCGGGCGTGAGTGCATCCATGCTTCCGCTGATCATGAGGACGGGCGTCTCTGTCTGAAAGGACTCTCGGAACTCGTCACCCAAATCGACGTCGCCGATGCTGGTGCAGGTATCGAACCAGACACCGTTGATGGCATTGCCGAGCAACGTCTCGGCGCTTTGGGTTTCGATTGCGCCCTGACGCGCTTCACTGGCCCCCGATGCGCATTGGGCCGTCGTCGGCATGAGGCTGCCGCCGATTCCACTGCGCCAGGCCAACGCTTCTTCGGCCAACCAGCGGAAATCACCCAGGGCCATTTCCGCGTAGCGTGCCGGCAGCGCGCGTTGTTCCGTGCGCGCCAAATCGCGTGCGGTCACATACTGGAGATCGAGTTTTCCTACTGTCACATCGACGGGCGCCTCTTCGGCGAGGGCTGGGTTGTCGGTCTCGTCAATCGTCACGGTAACCGGCGCGACTTCGAGCTGTGCCAGGACTGACTCGACCAGACCCAGGAAGTCTGGAATCGCAGCATTGACTGCGGGGTCATTCTTGACGCGGATATTGAGCCGTTCCAACTGGGTTTCTACATCGATCGGCAGGGTGAGCGTCTGGTTCAGGCCCTGGATCAGGATGAAGGCAGCCCGATCGATGCTGTCCTCATTCTCTTTCATTAATGCCATGCCGACGTGGCTGCCAAAGCCTACACCGATCAGCGAGATCTGCTCATATCCAAGGGCGCGGCGCAGATCTTCGACATCCTGCGCCATCTCGGCTGCGTTGTAGCCGGCGACGTCAACCCCGGCGCCACGCCAGAGCGAACTGCACGCGGCTAGGTAAGCGCCAAGCTGCCGCGCCAGCCGGTCCCGGGATGCCTCGCGATTCAACGTGGCATCGAACGTACCAGGACAGTCGAGCAGCGGCCGCGCCGGCTCTACGCCCCGCGGCCCCATCAGAATTACATCGGCTGCGCCGCCGAAGAGAGCCGTCAGCGGCAAGAAGCGCGCGCGCTAACGTCCAGCGGGTCCAATTCACTCAGTGGACTGTCGCTGAGAATCACGATGGGCGTCTGGGGCTCGGCGGCACGGGTCCGATAGCGCAGGAAGGCCGTTTCCACAGCCTGATCGCTGCCGGTGCGCCGGTTCTCTTCCGCAGTAAGCCGAACCCACTCGGCCATGACGGGCTGCTGCTCACCGTTATCGAGCAAATAGGGCGTAATCGTTACGGTTGGCTCAGAGGGCGGTGTTGTGCGTTGGGCCAGGACCGACCTGGGCAGGGATCCGAGGAGCAGGGCCGTCGCAAGCAAAGCGATGACAGCTGATCGCAGCTTAAAGCGTGCGCCGTTGGGCATGCAGAACACCTCATTACGCTGGGCGGTTTGGGAAGCAAGACTTGCGTATCGCCAAGACTCTTTCCTTGATTGCCAAATGGGCTTGATCATGTTGGCTTAGTATAGCACAGCCGCCGGTGTCGCAACTAGCCCGGGTGCTGGAATGCGAGGCGCGCCTGCCCGATTTAAGCTGCTTGGCGGCGTGATTCTTTCATTAGCTATTCACAATCATCAAGTTATCGTGCAAAAGACATTTGGAAGCGTTCAGAATCAGGACCAAACGTGCACTAATTGACATCGAAACACTTTCGCAGCTACGATAAGGGGTATTGGGTTTTGCGCTGTCCGTCGAGGATTTGCCGCGGGTGGGAACCATCACCGCTCGTTCGGTCGTAGTTTGCTCGACATGGAAAAGGGGGAAGCTATGCCCGCACCTCATTCGCATTCGTGGTCTGCCTCTACTCGTAGTCTGGCGCCGCTACGCCGCCGACTGAGTCATGCTGTGCAGGGCGAATCGAACACTCCTTCAGGCGACATGCGCCTGCTGATCATCCTCATGATCCCCACTGTGACCATGATCCTCAACGCATCGACCTTTGGCGTCGCCCTCCCAACCATCCGCGCTGAGTTTGGCATCGATGCCGATGTCGCTGCCTGGCTGGTAACGACCTACACCCTGCCCTTTATGATGCTCATGCCCCTCTATGGCCGACTCGGCGATGGATTGGGCAAACGCAATCTGATCATCTTGGGCCTCTTCGTCTTTGCTGGGGGGACAATGATCGTGCTGACCGCGCCGACGCTTCCCTGGCTGCTTGTGGGCCGCACGATTCAGGGCGCCGGCGTCGCCGGCATCGCACCACTGAGCATGGCCATCATCGCCGAACGCTTTGATCCGTCACGCCGGGGCCAGGCCATGGGGACGTGGAACTCGGTTGGGCCACTGGTCGGTATTTTCGGTCCGTTGGCGGCTGGCTTCATGATCGACTACTGGGGGTGGCGCTCCATTTTTCTGCCAGCATTGGGTGTTGCGTTGATTGCAATTGTGGTCGTGTATTTGGGCATTCCTTCGCTGCGCCAGGTGCGCCTAAGCTATTTGCGCAACTTTGACTGGTTGGCCGTCATCTTTCTCGGCGGGACCATTACGTTTTTTGTCTTTTACCTCTCCAGTCGCGTGATCACGGGCGTAGAGCCCTTCCGAGACTGGCGTCTTCTTCTCCTCTCTATCCTCTTTGCGATTGGATTTGTTTTACGCGAGCGCCAGCGCATCGATCCCTTTTTGGACCTGGCCCTCTTTCGCAACACCAGCCTGCGCCGGGCCTCATTTGCGTCTGGCTTGCGCATGTTTACCATGACCGGCATCGGCTTTCTCATGCCCCTCTACCTGACCGACGTGCGCAACCTCAGCGCTTCGGCGATTGGGGGCATGGTCATGCTCAATGCAGGGGCGTTGTTGATGACCATGCGATTGGGCGGTCGTCTTTCAGACCGCGTTGGGAGTCGCGCGCCCGTGGCCGGCGGCATGACCATTCAGGCAGCCGCGATGGCCTACTTTGGCCTGCTACCTGTTGAGATTCCGCTCTATTGGATTGCCGTGGGGTTGATCGTTCACGGGCTTGGTGCGGGACTTTCCCTTGCGGCCCTGCATCGCGCCGCGCTCAGCAACGTGGCCATTGATGAAGCCGGGGCGGCAGCCGGAGTTTACAGCATGATTCGCTTTGGCGGTACGCTCCTGGGCGCAACCCTGGGCGGCGTGCTGCTCCAACAGGCCCTGGAAACGCATACGACCACAATTGCCGCGTACCAGCAGGTCTTTTTCCTCATTGCTGCCGCTGCCGCACTGGGGGCGGTAATCGGACTCATGCTGCAGGAGAACTGAGGCACGCTTCACGTGTCACGCCTCACGAAACATTGTCCAGGATCCGGAACCAGGTCGAAACCACGGGCAGATAGAGGGCGTCATACTTGGTGAAAAAGTAGCGCTGCTGTTTGACCTGTTCGAAGGCGAGGGGCTGTTCGCGGCCGGCCAGCAGATTGCCGATCTGATGGCCCAGGAAGCTTGCTACCGAGAGACCGTGTCCGGCATAGCCGTATGCAAAGAAGAGTCCTTCATGGGGGCCGCTCTTGACGCGCCCGGTGTGGGGCATGAGATCGAAGGTAAGGCCCAACTTGCCCGTCCACGTATGACTGAGCGGCACGCCAGCCAGCTGCGGAAAGACTTCAACCATGCGTTGCTGCATCATGTGGGCGCTCTCCACAACATCGAGATTGGGCGAGAGGTTGTGGCGACCGCCAAAGAGCATCCGGCCGTCCGGCGTGAGGCGGAAGTAATTGAGAAAATTCTTGCTGTCGAAGAACATGCGCCCCTTGGGGCTCAATTCTTCCTGCAGATCTCTCGACAGTACTTCTGTCGTAATGATGTAGCTGCCTACCGGAAAGACGCCTCGGCGCAGATAGGGCACCAGGTCATCGGTATAGCCGTTGGTCGCCATGAGCACCTCGCCGGCGCGCAGCGTCGTTTCCTCGTTCGTACCCTTGCTAACCGTCAGCACAAAACCGGCCCCGTCCTTACGGATCTCATCGATGCGACTCTTTTCGACGAGCTTGACGCCGTGACGAGCCGCGGCCTGAGCCAAACCGAAGACATACTTGGCCGGATGCAAACCCGCGGCGCGGCTGTCGACCGTCGCCCCGAAGTAACTCGCGGAGCCGATCTCTTGCCCTAGATCCGCCTTGTCGACCAACCACATGTTGTGGTAGTCCAGGTTGCGTGCGTACCACTCGACGCTCTCACCCATATCTCGAAAGTGGCTCGGTTTGTAGGCAAGGTAGAGGTGGCCGTGACGGGCGAAATTGCAGTCAATCGCCTCTTCGGCCACCGTCTGCTCCACAAAGTCGACCGATGTCAGGGCCCACTCCCAGAAGATCCGCCCCATTTCGGGGCCATACTGCTTGAAGATGCCGGGCATCTCGTCCTTGAGTCCTGTGGTCATCATGCCGCCGTTGCGGCTGCTGGCCCCCCAACCAATCGTCTCCGCTTCGATGACGACCACGTCGACGCCGGCCTTGGCCAGCGACATGGCCGCGCTCAGCCCCGTGTAGCCGCTGCCGACAATCGCCACATCCGCCGTCGACGGCAGTGTGGTGACGGGCAGGTCGGCTGGGCGCGGAAAGTCTTCACTCCAAAAGGGATTGGTTTGCATAGCGTCCTCATGGTAACAGGATGAGTGTGCCCCACTGGGTGGGATTATCGTGCTCGGTACGCGCCGGCGACGTGGCCAGGATCGTCTCCTGACTCGGCGTGGCGCTGTCGTTGTCGTTGACGGCCAGCACAAAGCCAAGTGCAGCCTGTTCGGGTAGCGCAGCGCCATCAATGCCAACGAGGGGCCACGCCAGGCGCGTCTCCAAATTATAGCCCTGCCATTCGCCATTCTCCATCTGCGGCTGCATCGCCCCTTCGGGCGTAAATGCGCCTTCCTGTGCGAGGGGAAGCCAGCGATACCCGAGCAGCGCGCCGCTGCCTTCGGCAAACGACAGTCCGACCTGATAGTCATCGTCATTGGCCTGACTGTCGTCAAAGTCCTGGGCAAGGAGGCGGTCAAGGTTGATTTCAATGCTGTCGCCCTGCCAGAGATTGCTGCCCGGCGGCCCCGGCCGAAAACGTTCATCGCGCACACGCAGCGCAATGTAGAGCCCGTCGGCATTCCACGCAAACTGGGCCCTGGCTGAGAGATCGTCGCCGCCGCTGTAGTCGCCGACGTTATAAACGACGGTCTGGAGTGGGATCCAGTCGCTGGGCCAATCATTGAAAGAGCCATCCAATGTAATTGCGTTGGCGCGGGGAGCAAAGAAACGTCCTTGCTCGCGCGGTCGCGTTGCCTGCTCGACTGTGGAGGGTTGACCGCTAGCTGGTGCGGGCGAAGGCGGCGCTGACGTCGGACCGGGCAGCGGCGTCAGCGTCGCGGCAACGGCCGGCGGCGTGACTGCTGGCGCGACTGCCGATGTGTTTGACGATTGGGTCACGCCGTTGCTGCCGATCCAGCGCCCGTTGTTACCTGCTTCGAGGATGATTGGCGTCCACCCGCCGGCCGCGGCGTGGTTGAAGAGATTATCCGGCGTGCACGAGGCCACCGCTTCGCTCTGCAGGGCAAAGCCGTTTTCGAAGTCCTGGACTCGGGCGCAGAAGCCCTTCTCGCCATCCCTTGCCCAGCCCAGGCTGAAGAAGAGCGCATCGTCCGTGGCCCAGGCATAGCCGAAGCCGCGCTCCGGCGCGGTGAGACCGGCCGGCGGCGCACCGCGTGAAGGAATCGCCTGACCATCCCAGCTGGTGTCGATGACGGACCAGTTGCCGTCATTGTTAAACGAATAAGCCCGATCGGTGTCGCTGCGCCAGAGCATGGCGCCCCGCTCAAACGGCTCCCACGCGGCCCAGACGATGCGGCCAGACTGCGTCGTTGCGCAGCCCAGCTCGGGCGTCAGTGCGCCAAAAGCCGGGTCAACTGGGTTGAGGCAGGCGACGGTGGGGACGGCAGTGGAGGTGGCCGCAGCAGTAGCGGAAGCCAGCGGCGTCACTGTGGGCGCCGCCGCGGCCGGCGACGAGGTCGCTCCTTCCGGCGCGGCGGATGGCGTTCCTGACGATGTACCGGGCGGTGTGGCGGTGGCGCCGCCGATGACCAGCGCATTGGTCGCCGTGTACGTCGGCACGACGTCTGGCAGGTCAGCGCCTAGGCGGTTGCTCAGCGTCATATAGGCCAGCCCAACGGCGAAGCCGAAGCCAACCAGAAGCACGATACCGATCAGCCAATAGACAGGTCGCATGCCGGCTGAGTCGTCCTCGTTATCTTCGATTAGGTCAAAATCATCATGCTTGCTCACGCGTGCTTGCCTCGGGTGGGTTGAGACGAATGTTTCTCAATGGAGACGATGTACAGAATAAAATAGTTCGCGCCCAGGCGACTTGGCGCCTGCGAACGCGGCCTCTGGCTCTTTGACGATTATAGGTCTGAAGGGGAAATGGGGTCAATCTGGGAGACGGGATGCGGCGAGAAGACGCCGCGTGACGCGGACGGCATTGACTTACTCTTCCTGATACAGATCGGCGTGAATACCGCGACAGGAGTTCGGCGAATCTACCGCTGGGCGAAACCGCATAAGAATTTCTGACGGGATTCACTAGAATCCTTCGAGGAGCGTCTGTGCCTCCGCCCAGAGGGTTGCACCGTTTTCGACCAGGTAGACGGCGGCAAAGGCGAATCCCAGCAGCAACACCAGTAGCAGGGGCTGCCGCCAGCTGAGTTGCGGCGCTTGTCGAGGCGGCGCCGGCAATGCGTGCGCTTCGCCGGCGCCAGCATGCGCCGCAGCAATGTGGATGACCGCGCGGCCTGCCTCATCCGTAGCCGGACTCAACGTTACTCGTGTGCCAATCCATGCCTCCAGGACGGCCTGCCCCGTGATTCTGGCCATCGCGTCCGACTGTGCGTCATCCAGCGCCATGCGCTTTGACAAGCGGCGGAAGTGCAGAACCGGCTGCACGCGTTCCAGTCCCTGCAGCGTAACGTTTGAAACGGTAGCCGTTATCGGCTTACCGCCCAGGTCTTGGGGCTGCAGGCGATATTTCTGATCAACGACCGGGGACGAGGACATGGACGCGGTTGCCTATGAGGTGGAACCAATCTGCTGCAGGAAGGTGGCGAGAAGCTCCTGCGTCAGCAACCCTGACCATTTTGCGGCAATCGTGCCGTCTGGATTGATGAAGACACTGGTCGGCATGCCCTGCGCTTCATAGAGAGTGCGCAGTTCACCGCTGGAATCCCGACCGATCGGCATGGTCATGCCAAATTCATTGACGAAGGGTTCGATCGCATCCAGCTCTTCCTGTACGTTGATGGCAAGCACAACTAACTCACCATCAGCTGCGTCAGCGGCCACGATATCAGGCATTTCCAGGCGACAGGGACCGCACCAGGTTGCCCAAAAATTGATCATCACCGGCTGCCCCTGCAGATCGTGGAGGGTGACATAACTGCCGTCGTCGAGCTGCAGCGCAAAATTGGGGGCAAGTTGACCCGGCGCTGGTCCCGTGTTGTCATTCGGGACGCCCTCAATGACCACCTCACCGAAGCCCCGGCCCGGGTTGGCCGGAAAATCGCTGAGCGTCACGGCCTCTCCTGTAAGGGGCGAGCTACCGCCGCAGGCTGCCAACATCAGCAACGCCAGCAGCAGCCCAGCCAAGGTAGCTGTCCACTTCGCTGATCGCCGTACAGATCGATGTGACGGCCGTTGCACGCTTTCTCCCGCCATTCCCAAGCCTGTCTCGTTTATGGCCATCTCTCTGCCTCACACGGTGACCACTCAGATGCTGTTTAGCATAGAAAAGGGCGGTTCGTGAGGCTGTAGCGCCGCCTACGCTGGGCGGATGTCAGACATGCTAACCATCCACGGCTTCCGTGTAGACGCCGATGGCGTAGTCGCCCAGCCGCTGCTTGCTGAAATGCTGGACGCGTACCGTGTATTCACCCCATTCCAACTCCTCAACGATGCGCGGATTCAGGCGGCGACCGCTGTCATCATCCATGGCAATAAGCTTGGTGTCGTCCTCAGGGCCGTAGAGCATCATGACCAGGTCCGTACGGCCTTCGGTCTCGATGCGAAAGGCACCCGGCTCGGAAACGAGGAAGGTAAAGGTGTCCACTTCGCCAAAGGAACTGATTGCTTCCACACGGGGTGGGGCGTCCACGATCAGCTCGTTGGCCGGTTTGGGATACATGCGGCTGATGAAATTCTTGTCTGTCTCCGACAGGCCGGTATTCCAACCGATTTCAAAGTCCCCAATCGTGAATTCGTTGGGCACAGGATAGAGCATGATCGATTCGGGGTCGAAGGCCGAATATTGGACCTGGTCCTCGTCGTATTGCTGAAAGAGGTTGACGTCGACCTGCTCTCTGGTCCAGTTGTTGGGTGGCCCGCTATAGTAATCGTAAACGACCGCTTTATCCCACGGGATGCCGTTGTCCGGATTCTGATGTTCGTGGGCCAGGCCGAGAGCGTGACCGAATTCATGGACAACCACGCGGTTGTATTCGCTGTCTTCGGTCGTGGGACGCAGCCAGCCGAAGTTCATGGTCGGTTGATCCTTCGGGATGAAGCGGGCATCGGTGCCCAAATAGGACCATGAGCCGCGCTCCTTGAACGAGATGCGGATGTCGGCATTGGGGTCGTCGACAAATTTGAAGCGAATATTGGCGTAGCGACTCCAAAGATGCGCGAAAGACTCGACTTTCTGTTGGACCGACTCCTGACCGTCCATGAAATAGACGGTGATGGTCTGACCAGTCTGCCACTTTTTGCGGAAGAGAAAGACGGCACTCTCCGGCGTTGGTGTCAGTTCGGGGGTGAGGTCAGATGCTGGGGCGGCAAGGGCTTCGAGTGCCGATGAAAGGGGCACGCCCAGCGGATAGCGGTCGATACAGGCGTGGATGAGGCTAGGCGCCTGCGGTTGCTCGGTCATGATTCTCTCCTGGTCTCGTGGCGCCGTGCACGGCGAGACACCGGGCGACGCGCATGATTGGCGGTCGTTCTAGTGAGATTATAGCGAGCAGCCGCGCTACCTGTCAACGACCTGCTCCGCATCCCAGATTTCCCGATCTAAACTGACGACCGGATGAAACTTGTGATCCCGTAGAGCTGTCAGTTTCGCGGCGATAGAGCACGGAACAAGCCGGGCTGGTCCTGAGTCCGCCGAAGGATCTTGTCCTGAGCCTGTCGAAGGAAGCAGCAGATCGGCACAGATCGTTCAGGATTGATCTACTGAGATCAACCAGGAACACCGTGCGTGTGGCCTTGATCGACGGTCCGTCCCCCGCAAAAAACTACCCAGCCAATCAGGCGCTCAGGCCTTTGGGAGCGTCGTTTCTTTGCGGTACAATGCACGAATGTCTTATTCCATTGCAATCGGTCCGCGCGCGCCTGGCGCGTGCTGAAACAGAAAGAAGCATACGCCATGAGCGGCATTATCTTGCCCGGACAGGAAAATCAGCCCCAGGGCTCCCAGCCGGAAGGCAGCGGCATTGAACTGCCCAAAGGCTTCGCCGGAGCCCGCCCCGAACAAACCAAGACTGACGCGCAGGCCCCTTGGGCTCCGCCGGCTGAGGGGGAAGCCGCTCGGCCTGATCCCACCCCCGCGCGCGGTGAGTTGGATTTCCTCTTTCCGCCGCAGGGTGCGCAGGTGCAGTGCCCGAACTGCGGTACGCCCTACACCGTGCCTGTCTTCTCCATCATCGACTTTGGCCAGAATCCTGATCTACGCGCGGCATTGTTGAGCAATCAGATCAATGTCGGGATTTGCCCCAACTGCGGCGCGGGCGGCGCGCTGGGGGCGCCCCTGCTGATCCACGATCCAGAGCACGAGTTTGTGGCCGTTTTTCTGCCCCAGGATGGCCAATTCAACGAGGAGCAACGTCAGCGCACCATCGGCGACTTGACCCAAAGACTCATGCGCCAGTTGCCGAATGAAGCTCGGCGCGGCTACATGCTCCAGCCTAAGCAGTTCATGGACTGGCAGCGCTTCATGGAAGCGTTCTGGGAATTTGAGGGCGTGACGCCTGAGATGCTGCGTCGCCAGCGTGATCAGACTGAACTGCTGCAATCCCTGCTCTCGCTAGCCAGCGACGAGAAGGCGTTGGAGATCGCGATCGAGCGCGACAGGAGCTTGATTGATCGAGAATTCTTTACCCTCCTAGATCGCATTCTCGTCATGTCGCGCGGTCAAGCCGACGAGGCAACCATGGACGCCTTCATGACCTTGCGCAATCATCTTCTTGAAACTACGGAGGCCGGTGCGCTGGTGAAGGCGCGGGAAGACCGCCTGCGCGAAATGCTGGCGCAAATCACGCAGGAGACGACCCAAGAGGAACTGTTGGATCTCTTGCTCGCAGCCTGGCAAAGTGAAGAAGATCGCGACTTGATTGGATCGCTGGCCGTGGCGCTTGCACCATTGCTCGACTATCAGTTCCTGCTCACGCTCTCCGAACGTATGGAAGCGGAAGAGGACGAAGCGACCCGGGCCGACCTGGAACAGCTGCGTGGACTTGTCGTGCAATTGCAGGAGTCGCAACGTGAATCGCAGGAGGCCGTAGGGCAGCAAGCGCAGGCGATCCTGCAGGAAGTTCTGCAAGCGGCGAACCCCAGGGCAGAGTTGGAGAACTATGCCGAGTATATTGATGAGTCATTCCTGACGCTGCTGGCACAGAACATCCAGGCCGCTGAACAGCAGGGTGCTGGGGCCGCGGTCCGCCGCCTGCGCGACATCTATGAAGGCGCAGTGGAAATTCTGGAAGAAGGGATGCCGCCTGAGCTGCGCTTGCTCAACGACTTGCTCTCCATTGAAGACAAGGCTGCCCTGCGTGCGATGTTGGAGGAGAATCGGGATCTGATCACGCCTGAATTGCGCGACTCGCTCACGCCGTTGGAAGAACAGATGCGCGCCGGTGGTCAGACCGAGCTGGCGAATCGGATCAAATCCATTCGCGCGCAGATTGCGCTCATGGTCTAGTTTGTGAAGCGTGATGGCGTGAAACGTGAAGGTGCTCCGGCAAAACTCGCGTTTCACGCCATCACGCTTCAGACCTTTTTACGCCCATTAACACCCACACAGCCCCCATCTATCCTATGTCCGCACCCAAACGACTAAACGCAGAAATTGTGACGACTGGAACCGAGATCCTGCTTGGTGAGATCGTCGACACCAACGCCGCATGGATCGCCCAGCAGCTGCGTGACGTCGGCGTGAACCTCTATTACAAGACGACGGTCGGTGACAATGCCGCCCGCGTGCAGGAAGTGCTCGAGCTGGCGCTGACGCGTAGCGACGTCATCATTGTCACCGGCGGCCTGGGGCCTACGGTGGACGACATTACGCGGGACGCCATTGCGGCCGCAATGCAGCAGCCGCTGGTGCTCGACCGGACCAGCCTGGACGAAATCCGCACCCGCTTCGCCCAGTTCGGCGCGGTCATGACCGCCAACAACGAGCGCCAGGCCTACATGCCGGCCTCCGCAGTCGTAATTCCAAACCCCGTGGGCACTGCGCCCGCTTTTCGTGTCGAAGATGGGCGCGGGATGATCATCGCTCTGCCCGGCGTGCCACGCGAAATGAAGCACCTGATGACCCATGCGGTGCTGCCCTTCCTGCGTGAACGCAGTGGCGATACGGGCATCATCCGGCGTCGGGTTCTGCGCACCGTTGGCGTCGGCGAGAGTATGCTTGACAGCCTGATTGACGATCTGATGGTCGCCAGCAACCCCACCGTCGGGCTGGCAGCCCACTTCGGCCAGGTAGATGTGCGCCTGACCGCCAGCGGCAGTGATGCCGATGAGGTCGGAGCCCTGCTCGACGAGATCGAAGCAGAGGTGCGTGCACGCATCGGTGAACATGTCTACTCGACCACCCCCGATGAGCCGTTCGCCGATTTCTTGTTGGCGCAGTTGACCGCTGCCGGTGCATCACTTGCCGTGCTTGATAGCGTGACCCAGGGACGGGTGGTTGAGACGCTCCACAAGGCCAATCCGGTGGCGACAACGTTCGTGGCTGAATGGTCGCCGCCCGCGTACGAGCAGAATGCTCCGCCTTCGCTCGCCTTGGCAGAAGAGTTGGCCACGCAGGCCCGGGACGCGCGGGCTGCTACCTTTGGCCTAGCGCTCTTGGCTGGTGATGACGACGGCGCAGGTGAGAGCTTTCTGGCCCTGGCCGGTCCCCATGGCGTCACGGCCCAGCGTCTGCCCTACGGTGGTCGGGATGGATTCAACCAACTGCGCGCGGGCAACCGCGGGCTGGTAATGCTCTGGCATGCGCTGACGGGGAAAGAGCAGTGAGTGAGGCGCTGCTGACTCTACTCGATTCCGCCAACGATCTCAAGCGCTTGCCCCGCACCGGTTGGCTGCTGGCCGGTATCCGGTTGCCCGAGTCCGTGGCCGATCACGCCTTCGCTACAGCGCTGCTGGCCATGCTTTTGGCCGACGCGATCAACGCTGACTATGCGAGCCAAGGCCTGGATGCGCCGCTGGATGTCGCTCGCGTGCTGCGCATCGCACTGCTCCACGACCTGGCCGAGAGCCTTGTGACCGACCTGCCGAAACGCAGTGCTGACCTGCTCGGTAAGGGCGCCAAACACGGCGCAGAGCGTGCGGCCATGGAGCGCTTGCTATCCGAAATAGAGGGTGGCGCAGCCTATCTTTCTCTCTGGCAGGAGTATGAAAATGCGTCTTCGCCTGAGGCCAAAGTGGTCAAGGATGCGGACAAGTTGGAGATGGTTCACCAAGCGCGGCGCTACGCCCAGATTGGGCATAGTCATTTGGATGAGTTTTGGCGCGGCCACACTTGGCACTTTTTTGTCAGCGCCGACTTGATGGAAACCCTTGCACAAAAGCCGTAGACCCGCGTAAAATTGGTGAAGAAGCCTGATCCAAAAACGGTTCGATTGGCGAGCATGTTTGGGGCGAGAACTTGCTCCGGCGCGTTCCACCAAATGCCTTGCCCGCGAACCCTTGACCGAATGTGCGAGGGTGTACTCATGACCCACCGACGAATCATCATCAATTCATTCCTGAAGATTGCCTTTGTGCCGGCCGTGCTCTGCATCGCCGGCTTGCTGCCGACGGTCGCCCAGGCCGCGACTCCGTCCGCGCCTGTCACCCAATCGGAGGCGCCGGCGCCCAACCCCTTCCACGATACAACCAACATTCTGGTTTTGGGTGCGGATCGCGAACCTGGTTGGCCCAATTGGCGTACCGACGTCATCATGATCGTGGCGCTGGATGCCGAGTCGGGGGAGGCCGGCGTCATCTCGCTGCCGCGTGATCTTTTCCTGGAGCAGATTCCCAATCATGATCCCAACCGAATCAACGTGGTGGACTACTTGGGCGAACAGGATGATCCAGGCGGCGGCGGGCCTGCCTTGCTTGGCTCCCTTATCGAAGAACACATGGGCATTCCCATCGACCATTATGTGCGCTTCGACTTTGCGTCATTCCAAGAGGTCGTGGATGCGCTGGGCGGCGTAGACGTAGAGGTCGATTGCCCCTTTACCGGCTATCTGCGCGACTACGGAGGCTGGCTGCGGCTGGAACCGGGCGTGCATCACCTCAGCGGTAACCAGGCCTTGATCTATGTGCGTGACCGGCAGCTTTCGGGCGGCGACCTTGACCGCGCTCGCCGTCAGCAGCGCTTTGTCTGGTCTGTGCGCAACCAGGTGATCAGCAAGGACATGGTGCGCCGCCTGCCCGCGCTCTATTCTGCGCTCTCCGATTCGGTCGACACCGACCTGAGTCTCATCAACACGCTGCGCATTGCCAAGGTAGCCGTGGACCTCGATTTGGAGGACATCCATGGCTTCGTCGTTGTGCCGCCGGAGATGGTCACCGAAGGCTGGCGTTACGGCATGTCGGTCTTTATTCCTGACTGGGACGTCATCGCCGCCAATGCTGCGACCGTTTTTGACGGGGATCCATTTGATTTGACGAGTACGCCTGCGTGGTGTCAGTAGAAAAGAATTGGCGTGGTGTCAGTAGAAATCGTGCTCATTGAACGGCACGTCCCCTGCACCCCCGCTGGCCAAATTTGAAGGGCTGACCCAGCTATGGCATGATTGTAAGATCGTCTAGTCGGCCCTTCCCGTCTTCTGCGACGCGTGTAGGAGGGCCTTGCCGGGCAGCAGCGCATCCCTGCCAAGGAGTCCGTTCGTTTTATGCGTCGATTTCCGCTTTGGTCCCTAGGGCTGATGCTGGCGCTTCTTCTCGCCGGCTGTCAGCAGTCTTCTCTCTTTTCTTCAGAACCGACGCGGCGCATCCAACCGCCGGTTGATGATCGCTTTATTGAGCAGTCGGCTCCCGACGGACTGCTAGCCCCAATCCAACCCTTTCCTTCCTACGATTCCCGGCTCGTAACGCTGCCGGTTCCGCCGGTTGCGTTTCAGACCCGCTACCGGCCGCTCAGCGCACCGCCCGGCTTCTCCACCGCGTTTAGCGGATTCGCTGCGGCCGGTGGTGCGCCTGGTCCGGCGCTGCTGGCGCCGCCTGAAGGTCCTGCATTCGCGTGGGCCGAAACCGACAACTACTTGATTCTGGGCACCGATCGTCGCCCGGGCCAGAACAACTGGCGTACGGACACGATCATGATCCTGGGCATTGACCGCGCCAATGGTCGGGCCGCGCTCCTCAGCGTCCCGCGCGATTTCTACGTCGACATTCCCGGCTACGGCTACTCACGCATCAATACGGTCGACTTCATGGGCGAGCGCTCGCTGGGTGAAAACGGCGGGGGGCCCCAACTCGTTTCACAGGTGCTTAACGATTACCTGGGCATCCAGACCAATCACTGGGTGCGCGTCGAAATGACCGGATTCGAGTCGGTCGTCGACGCTGTCGGTGGCGTGACCGTACACCTCGATTGTCCGTTTTATGAGCCGATCTACAATCTCGATACCGAATCTTGGGACTATTTCACCCTACCCGCTGGTGACGTAACGCTTAACGGCGAGGAAGCCTACTGGTTTGTCCGCCTGCGCCTGCGCACGAGCGATTTCGGACGTGCGCAGCGGCAGCGCCAGTTCCTATGGGCATTGCGTGACCAGGCGCTCAACACCAATCTGCTCGTACAGTTGCCTGAGCTATGGAATGCCTTTCAGCAGACCTTCACGACCGATCTTTCACTTCTTCAGATGGCAGATTTGGCCCGCTTTGGGCTGAGTCTAGACGCGGCCAACGTGCGTGCTGGCGGCATTACGTTTGGTGAGTTACGGAGTTACACGACATCGGAAGGGGCCAGCGTACTCGTGGTGGCCGATCCTGACTTGCTGCGCTGGAAGGTCAACAACGTATGGAATGAGCCCGCCATGGTCGATGCCTATCGCCAGAACTCGGCGGCCTGTCCGCCCTTGCCCGTCGAGGCATTGGAACGGCTCAACAGCGAAGCCGCGGCTGCGCCCAACGACGGCGGGTGATGCCGGAATTCAGCGATTACTCGAGCCTGAAGAACAATTGACGAGCGCCTCGGCTCCTTTTCCTTCGCGCTACGTGTTCCCCAATCCGCGCTTCCTACTCCGCTAGGGGCCACAGTTCACGCAGGATTTCCACGCTGCCTAGCAGCCAGCGGCGTTCGCCGCGCACATCGACGGTAATCGGACCATCATAGTTGAAACTGCGCAGCGTCTGAAGCTCGCGTCGCCAGTCGAGACCGCCCTGGTCCGGCGCACCAAAAGGCAGCCGATCTGCGCGCGTGCCGTCATTGTCGCTCGCGTGAACCTGAACCAGGCGGTCGGCCAGGGCGAACATGTAAGCCCGGGTCAAACTCTGCTGGGTCTCGACGTTGCCGTTGCCCGTGTTGTAGAGCAGCTTCAGGCCGGGCAGACGGTGGAAGATTTCCCGAAACCATTTGAGCTGATGGGCATTGTTGGCGCTGTTCTCCAGCGCGATCTCAACGCCGCGCGTTTGACCGTGGGCGATGAGGATTTCGTAGAGTTGGCGATAGAATTCGTAGCCCGTTGCCTCATCAAAATGGGCGGGCCAGCCCAGAAAGCGCGTCGTGAGCAGGGGGGCGCCAATGATCTGGGCAGCGTCGATGCAGCGCCGCAACTCGTTGAGCGCCGCCTGACGGATGGCCGGCGAGGGGTTGTTGATCACGAAGTCGCCGCCGGCATAGCCCGTAACCGGCAGGCCGGCGTCGGCGATTGCCTGCCCCAACGTCTTCCAGTCCGTCGCCTCCAGTGCAGTCGCCGGCGCGGCAAGCGTTAAGTCGACATAATCAAAGCCTTGATCGGCTGCAAAACGAATCTCATCCAGGGGATCACGGCGCGGGTCGGTCAACATGCCCAATTGCACGATCAGCGATCTCCTTTCGGTACCGGCCAGAGTAGCAGCACTGCGGCAGCAAGCAGGCCGCCCAGGCCGATGAGCATAACGTATGGGCCCCAGGCCGGCTGCTGGGGTGCACTATAGATGTGAGAAATGTCGGGCAGCAGCGTCAGAAAGCCGCGCAGGGGCGTCCACATGCTCCATGCTGCCAGCAGACCCAGCGCAAGCCCTGTGACCTGCCGTGGCAGGAGCGCAGCAAAGGGGCTAACGAGCGCCACGCCCAAACAGCCGAGCATGATGAGCGTCTGGCCCCGAAATTCCGGCGTACGCAGCAATGCGGGCGTCCATGCAGGTGGCAGCAGATTGAGCGCGGCGATTGCTGCGCCTACAAGCAGCAGGGCGCGTACGATCCATCCGTACCCCAGTTCGCGGCGAAACGCGCAGAGGCTCCAAGCCAGGCTGACGGTCACCAGCGGCAGGTAGAAGCCCTGGCGCCAGAGCGACAGCGTTCCATTCCGCACCGATGGCAGGAATTTCATATATTCGGGCAGATCCAGACCCGTAACGACCAGACCGGCAGCCGGATGGTTGATCCACGGACCAAAGTAGCCGGCCAGCGTGATCAGACCGCCCAGCGGGATCAACCAAATCAACCAGCGTCGTCCCGGTTGCACGATGGCCGGGGGCGCTTCCGGCGTTGAGGTCATGATTCGAGCCGTCTCCGTTCCAGGCGGCGGCGCTGGCGCGCTTCTCCCTCTTCAAAGCGGCGTTCGTCGTCCTCCGTCTCGAGCAGCAGTTGGGGCACCCGGACCGGTTTGTGGTCATCATCCAGCGCAACGTAGACGAAGTAGGCGTGGTTGGTGTGCACCGTTTCGCCGGTGAGCAGGTTTTCGGCCTCGACCCACATTTCCGCTTCGATGCTGGTGCGACCGACCCAACAGACGCGGCCATGGACCAGCAAGAGGCGGCCCAGCATGACGGGCTGGCGAAAGGTCACGCTGTCGACCGTTACCGTCACGCAGGGGCGCCGGGCGTGACGCGCCGCAATGATGCCGCCACACTCGTCGCAGAGCTTGAGGATCACGCCGCCGTGAACATTGCCCAAGCTGTTGGAATGCTCTGGCTGCATGAATTGGGTGAGCGTTAGCGCGGTTTCGTGGGGGCTGCGCGGCGTCAAAGATGGTTCGCTCATGGAACTTTTCCTTGCGGCAGGAGACGGCGGGCAAAGCGTTCCATCTCGCCAATTTCACGATCCGGTAACGGGACGAGTACAACCGAATCAACCCCGGCGTCGAAGAGGCCGGCAATGCCGCCTTGAATGTCGTCGGGCGTGCCGGCGAGCGTCAACTGGTCGATCCAGGCATCGGGCATCTCTTGCTGCAGGTCCGTGGCATCGCCTGTTGCACGTAATTCGCGCAGCGCCGGCAAAAAGCCGAGCGGTTCAACTTGGCTGTCGATGTTACCGGACGCCAGGGCCGCGGCCACGAACGGTCGCAACCGCTGTCGCGCTTCTGCGGTAGTCGCGGCCAGATCGGTGAAGGCAAAGACCGTCAGTCGATGATCGCCGCTGCGGCCTGCTTCTGCCTGTCCGCTACCAATTTGCTCACGCGCCCACTTGACGTAAGCCGGCGACGAGAATTCGGCGAGGATCGTGCCGCCGCCCACACGGCCGGATAGCGCAAGGGACTTCGGCCCACGCACGCCCAGCGAGAGGGGCGGGGCTTCGTCGGGGGGGAAGACGAGGGCCACATCCTCAAGCGTAATCTCTTGACCGGCAACAGAGAAACGGTCGCCGTCGAGCAGGCGGCTGACGGCGATTGTGGTCTCCTCCAGCGCGGCGAGTTGGGACCCGGGGAAGGCGCCGATCTGGCGCATCCAGCCGGTGACGCCGTGGCCGATGCCGGGCAGAAAGCGCTGCGGGTAGGTCCGGGCCAGCACCGCGATCTCCATGGCCGTGAAGACGGGATTGCGCGCGACCGCCGGCATGATGCCCAGACCGACGCGCAGCGAGCTGGTGCTGGCCAGGGCGATGGCGGCCGGCGCAATCCCGGAGGAGTAGAAGCAATCCTCCACGACCCAGAGTTCATCATAGCCGGCCGCTTCGGTGCGACGGGCAAAATCAGGCAGTAGCTCCGGCGCAAACTCGCGGCGGAACATAATGCCTAGATTGGGTTTGTATTCTTCACGCATGGCGTGCTCCTCTTGTTGCCGGAGTAACAGTCACTGACACGAACGAGTCTCGTCGAACAGCACTGTTTAAGCCAGTGACTGTCACTCTGGAAACACAAACTTCGCATAGGCATCTAAGAGCTGATCGGCGCTTTTCGCCCATGTGAAATGGGCGGCATGGCTGAGCCCAGCCTGGCTGAGCGTCGTGCGCAACCCCGAATCCTCGACCAAGCGCAGGAGAGCGGCGGAGATTTCATCCACCGATTCGGCGTCGACATAGAGCGCGCCCGGACCGCCGGCCTCGGGCAAGCACGAGTTGTTGCCGGTGAGAACTGGCGTCCCGCAGGCCAGCGCTTCGATGATGGGCAATCCGAACCCTTCGTATAGTGAAGGATAGGCAAAGAGGTCGGCGGCGCTATACAGGGCGGGTAGATCGGCATCGTCGATGAAGCCGGGAAATAGAACGACTCCTTCAAGACCCAACGCTTGAACGGTCGAGAAGATTTCGTCAAAGAGCCAGCCTTTTCCGCCGCCAATGACCAGCTTGTGGGGCAGTCGGCCGGCCTCGCGCGCCTGTTGAAATGCCTGGATCAGGCGACTAAAATTCTTGCGCGGTTCCAGGCGACTCAAGCCGAGGATAAAGGGTCCGTCGCCAATGCCGTAGCGGGCGCGCACGCTTGCTTCCGCCACCAGATCGTCACGCGGGTAGAAGCGTGCGTGATCGACCGCGCCCTGGACGACGCTGATCTGCGCTTTGGGCACGGCCCACTGCTCGTGCAGGTCGTGGGCCGTGTTGTGGCTGTCGGCCAAGATATGATCGGCGCGTTGGATGCTGCGCGGCACCACCACGTTCAGGTAGCGCTGCAAGCCGGGCATGGCTGCGTCGGGGTAGAAGAGAAAGGCCAGATCGTGGACGGTGAGCAGTTTGTGATCTGCTCGATTGGGCGGCATCACAAAGTCGGTGGCGTGGAGCAGGTCAAGCGGCCCGCCCGTAAAGCGCTCAATGGTTGGATACGGTACATTGAGCCGGTGCCAGAGACGCACCATGTTGCGCTCGGAAAGTGGGGTTGTGGCTACCGGCAGCGGGGCCGGCGCACGCTCGTCTGCCGTTAACTGGCCGACGACAAAGAGGCGTAGTTCATAGCCAGGATTGCGTTCGATGAGTGCTTGGATCTGCCCGCGGATGATGCGCCCGATGCCCGCTTGCTGGCGAATCGCGGGCGTGTAGTCAATCGCAATCGTGGTCATAACGCGCCGCTACAGACCGCGGTAGGTCCACAGGCGGTTGGCAAAGAAATTCCAGAAGAGCACGACGCCGATGGCAAAGAGCTTGGCGAAATTGTAGGAAAGGGTGAAGCCCAGATCGGCGGATCCGGTAAGATCGACCCAGAATGCTTCGGTCATGTGCTGGATCGTAAGGAAAACGACCTGATTGATGGCGAGTCCGACCATGCTGACAGTGGCGAATTGTACCAGCTGGTTACCCGCTTTGCGTTCACGACTTTCCGGGAAGGTCCAGCGCCGGTTGAGCGTGAAGTTTTGGATGACGGCCGCTGTGAAGCTGCAAGCGTTCGCCACAAAGAGGGAAGCGCCGAAGACTTGCACCAGCACGTTCAGAATGAAGAAATCGGTGACTGAGCCCAACGCGCCCACCGTGGCGAATTTGGCGAATCGTTTGAACTCTTTGCGATTCTCGGCGGCCAAGGACCGGACCTCAGTAATGCTCAATTTCTCTCTCCCTACAGACTATTGAGGAACGGGTGTAACCCGTTCCTCAACTGCTTCTTGCTTACTTATTACGCTGACACTGCCGGCGGGTGCCAAACTTATCAGGGCGGCAAAGAGCAATGCTACATGCAAATAGATTCCCTGGACAAACAGGTTGTCAAACAGATTGTGGATGCTCAGATGGGCGAGCACACCCAGAATACCAATCGCCAGGGCGCCGGTGTAGCTGCGCAGCGCCGCCTGACGAAATTGTCGCCACGTCCACAAGATTGCTCCGCCCCACAGGAGCAGGTATGCGGTCAACCCAAAAACGCCTGTTTCAGCCAAAACGTTCAGATAGATATTGTGGGCGTGACCCAGGGCATCTTCCCAACGGGTCAGCCGGACTGCAGGATAGACTGCCGCATAGTTACCCGGCCCAACGCCAAACCAGGGCGCTTGTTCCCACATGCGCAAGGCCGCCACCCAGTGTGCCAACCGCTCGATCACCGAGAAATTCTCGTCGGTCACCGGCTGGGTGAGTATGTCGGTCAAGCCAAAATAGGCGGGCAGATCGACCAGCCGATCCGCCACTGGCTGCGGTATGATCTGCGGCTGAAAAGCGCCAAAGAGCAGGGCAATCATTGCGAGCAGGAGCGCAACGCTGCTGGCTGCGAGGGCCGCACGACTGCGCAGGGCCACCACCGTGATGAGGCCGGCCGCCATGCCCAACCACGCGCCTCGACTCCATGAAGCCACTATGCCGGCCAGCACGATCATGCTCACGGCGCTGTAAAATAGCGCCGGACAGAGGCGCAAGAGAAGACGATGCCATGACCCTGTTTCAGCGCCATGCGCCGCTTCGCCCAACCAACTCTGCCCCCAAGCCCAAATGGCCAGACTTACTGCCACGGGCAGGCAGAGGCCGAGATAGCCGGCGTACGGATTGGGCTGACCAAAAGTGCCACTCGCCCGCATGAAGCGCCCGAGCACGATAAACCAGTCCGGTCCGATCTGATTGACGAATTGATACAGCCCCAAAGCGGCTTGACCGACGCCGCCAATCAGCAGGCCGACGACCAACCAGCGCGCCTGCGCTCCGGAAAGCATCGTCGGCGCCACGGCCAGAATGAGCGCAAATTCTGCCCATTTTACCACTTCGGCCACGCCTTCGACCAAATCGACTGCGCCGAGGAGCGCGAAGCATTGTGCCAGCACCCAGAGCAGGGTCAGGGTCAGGAGGGGAGAATGCGCGGTCCTGAGCGTACGCTGCCGCACGCCGTTGATGAACCACAGGCCCAGCGCGCCGGCTAGCAACAGATCGGCCAGCGAGACCATGCCGATGCCGATGGATGCGGCAACGGGTAGAACTGCGCCCACCGCCGGCCAGATTAGCCAGGGCCAGCGCAGCAGGAGCAGTGCGCCGCCTGCAAGCGCGAACAATGCCCCGGCTTGCGCCAGCGGCAGGTAGGCCAGTAGGAATGCTGTCACCACGAGGGTGACAAGTAGCCCAAGCGGTTCAAGGGGTTGGGCGGAGAGTTGGCGGTTCACAAAGAGGCATGGTAGGGCGAGGACGGGGATTTGTCAATCTGTGGGAAAGCCTTGAGGGGCGGCTAATTGATCATTGGCAATCGTCAATTGACGATTGCCAATGATCAATAATTTTTGTTAGCTGCCCAGGTATTGCTCGAACCAGGCCAGCGTGCGCGTCCAGGCCTCGTCGGCTGCCTCAGGAGCGTAGCTGGGGCGGGTGTCATTGAAGAAGGCGTGCTCCGCGCCCTCGTAAATATAGATATCGTTCTCGATTCCCGCAGCGTCGAGCGCCTCTTCCATGGCGTTGACGCCTTCGACCGGGATGCCGCCATCTTCGGTGCCGTAGTGACCCATGATCGGGGCTGTGACGCCAGCCACATCCTCCGGAGCAAGGGGCGAACCATAGAAGGCGACGGCCGCGCCCAAATCCTCCTCAAGCAGCGCCGTCATGAGCGTCAACCGGCCGCCCATGCAGAAGCCCACCAGACCGACCTGGTCCCCAGCCACAAAGTCCTGGGCCTGGAGATAGTCGACCGCACTGCGGATCTCTTCTACTGCCGCGTCCATGTCCAATTCCATGACCAGCTTGCGCGCTTCGTTGGGCTCCGTGGTTACCTGACCTTTATAGAGGTCAGGGGCCAGGGCCGTGTAGCCAGCGGCCGCAAAGCGGTTGGTCACATCCTTGATGTGATCGTCCAGCCCCCACCACTCCTGGAGCACGATCACGGCCGGGCGTGGTTCGCCATCTTCCATGCGGGCCAGATGACCGGTCAGGGTTTCGTCCTCTGAGAGATCAGGATATTCGACCGTTTCAATGATCAGCCCATCAACGGCCATGGGGCCGGCCGCTTGCGCTGCGGTCGCTTCCTCGTCGACGACTGGCGGCGGCACAGTCGCGCCATTAGGCGCCGTGATGGGCGTACACGCAGCCAGCAGCGCGTTGGCCGCGGTCATGCTGCCGAGGGCGAGGCCGGCGCGTTTCAAGAATGCGCGGCGATCCAACTCGCCTACCTGGAATGAACGAACGAGCTGCATTACATAGACGCGATCCATGTGTGAGTCTCCTTGTTGGGTTGAGGTCGGGCAAAAAATCGAACGACATTGAATGTTTTGATATCTACACGTTAATTCTGCCACAGCTGTCGGCCGCTTTCCGTAAGAATTTGTGGATTCTTTGGAAAAAAAAAGAGCCCCGAGCAATTGCCCAGGACTCTTGTGGCGGAGAGGGAGGGATTTGAACCCTCGAGGGCGTGAACCCTACGCGTTTTCGAGACGCGCGCACTCGGCCGGACTATGCGACCTCTCCTTGATTTGAAGCCAAATCGTATCATGAATTGACGGGAACGGCCAAAATGAGCGGCAGGCAAGATAGATCGGCTGGCGGGGCGACGCCGAGGGCTCGCCTGCCATTCCGAGAGAGCAAAGGGAGGAATCCGGGGCGAGTCCACCAAGGATAGGCGACCGGCGACAAGATCTCTCGCGCTGCTTGCGCCCAATTGACGCCGCTAAACGGGGGTGCTACAATCCTCGCCGTTCCTCACTTTCTGCCGCCGCTTTATCCCACCTAATCTGCAAAAATTCAATGTCTATCCTGCGCTCGCTCTTTCTGCTGGAACCCGACGTTATCTTTCTCAACCACGGCTCGTTTGGGGCCACACCTGCGCCGGTTTTTGCCGAGTATCAGCGCTGGCAGCGGCACATGGAGGCCCAGCCCGTGCGCTTCTTCAGTAACGAACTGAGCGATGCCCTGGCGGCGTCACGCCACGCTTTGGGCGAGCATCTCAATGTCAGCGGCGACGACCTGGTCTACATCTCCAATGCCACCTTTGGGGCCAACCTGGTGGCTCGTTCACTCGCGTTGGCGCCCGGTGACGAAATCCTCACCACCGATCATGAGTACGGCGCCTGTTCCAATGCATGGGAGTATGTCACCGCACGCAATGGTGCTCGCTACGTCCATCAACCCATTGATCTGCCGGTAGCGACGCCGGCGGCGCTTGCCGATACGATCTGGGCCGGGGTTACGCCTCGCACCAAGGTCATCTACCTGAGCCATATCACATCGCCCACCGCGCTCATCCTGCCCGTGGCCGAGATTTGCCGCCGTGCGCGGGCGGCAGGGATTCTCACCGTGATTGACGGCGCCCATGCGCCCGGTCAGCTCGATTTGAACCTGACTACGCTGGGTGCTGATTTTTACTTCGGCAACTGCCACAAATGGATGATGAGCCCCAAGGGCGCCGCCTTTCTTCACGTACGACCGGACTGCCAGCACCTCATTCAGCCCCTGGTCGTTGGGTGGGGCTGGGGCGCGGAGCGCAATCTTGACTTTGGCTCGGATTTCCTCAACGCAACGCAGTTTCTCGGCACGAATGATTATGCCGCCTATCTGGCCGTGCCCGCGGCGCTGGCTTTTCAGCGCGAGCATGACTGGCCGGCCCAGCAGGCACGCTGCCGGGCGCTAGTCGATCGCTATTTGGATGCCATGGCAGAGATGACCGGCTTGCCGCGTCTCTATCCGCAGAACGCCGGATTTTACGGCCAGCTAGGCGCAGCACTGCTCCCCGAGGGGATCGACGGCCCCGCACTCAAGTCCGCCCTGCTCGACGACTTTGGCATCGAAATCCCGGTGAGCGTCTGGCGCGACCGTCGCCTTCTACGCCTTTCGGTACAGGCGTACAACGATGCCAGCGATGTGGAAGCTCTACTGGCTGCCACGGATGTATTGTTAGGCCGCTTTGTCTGAGCCAAAGTCATCGCACAAACCCTAACTTGCGGCATGAGGGCCTCCCGTGCGCACGGGTCTTTGCACACAAACGGCTTGCTAAGGCGTGGCATGCCTCTCGATAATGAGTTTTTAGTATCAACTAAAAAATATTTTTAGGACATATGTCCCCTTGTTTTTAGGACAATTGAAACTCGTTCGCCGGCGCTTTTCGATGGAGAATGGAAAACGGTATGATCACATCGATCCAATCCGTTTCTGACCCAGCGAGAACCGCCGTGAATCCATTTCCTCTTCTGCTTCTCCTGGTCCTCACTGCAGGGTTGCTGTTCTGGCCTCGGCGCGGTCTACTCTTGCGCTGGCGCGCCGGCGAGCAGGCCCGAACCCGCATCCAGATTGAGGACGCTCTCAAGTACATTTATCTCTGCGAGATGGAGGGGCGCCGCCCCAGTTTGCCGGGCATTGCTGGCCGGCTGCAGATCCCTGAAAATCAGGCAGCGACGCTGGTACAAAGCATGCAGGACCAGGATCTGGTCTCACTTGACGGGCTCGAGCTGCGTCTGACCGACGATGCGCGCGCATACGCCCTCCATGTTGTACGGGCCCATCGCCTGTGGGAGCGCCATCTCGCCGATGAAACGGGCTATGCCGAACATCAATGGCATGCCCGCGCCGAGCAGGCCGAGCATGAGCTGACGCCTGCAGCCGCCGAGGAACTTGCTGCGCAGCTGAACCACCCCTTGACCGATCCCCATGGCGATCCCATTCCCACGTTGACGGGTGAAGTGGCCGCCCGTCCCGGCCAGCCGCTGACCACGCTCCGCGCAGGCCAGACGGCGTGCATTCTGCACTTGGAGGACGAACCCGAGGCCCTCTATGCGCAACTTGTGGCCGACGGCTTCTATCCCGGCATGCGACTTCGCGTGCTCGACCAGACGGAGACCAAATTGCGCGTCTGGGGTGACGGCAATGAACACATGCTTGCACCCATCGCCGCAGCAACCATCACCGTCGAGCCTGTGACCAACGGTGTTCCCGCTGCGCCCGGCCTCACGCTGGCCGATCTGTCGCCTTACGAGCGCGGCCGCATCAGCGAACTATCGCCGCGCTGTCGTGGCGCTGAGCGCCGGCGCTTTCTGGACCTGGGCTTTGTGCCTGGTACCGAGATCATAGCGGAACTGGTCAGCCCGGGCGGCGATCCCACCGCCTACCGAGTCCGCGATACGCTGATCGCCCTTCGTGCGGAGCAAGCTTGCTTCATTCACATCGAGCCCCTCATCACAAACGACGGGCCAGACATTCGACTCGAGGAGGTCGCAGTATGACCCATAATCGCACGCCGACGCCGATCCAAGCTTGCGAGAGCTGCCCGGTCCACAATGAGGCTAATCTGCGCCGGCTGGGCGTGGACATGGCAGAGTGGGACTTTGTCGTGGCGTTGGCGGGCAACCCCAACGTGGGCAAGAGTACAGTTTTTAACGCCCTTACCGGCTTGCGCCAACACACGGGCAACTGGCCGGGCAAGACCGTCTCCCGCGCCGAGGGCGGCTTCGAGTTCGATAACAGCCGCTACAAGCTGGTCGACCTGCCCGGCGCCTATTCGCTGCTCGCCACGAGCCTGGATGAAGAGGTCGCACGTGATTTCATCCTCTTCGCCCAGCCCGACGTTACCCTGGTTGTGGTCGATGCCAGTCGCCTGGAACGCAACCTGAACTTGGTCCTGCAGGTACTGGAAATTACGGACCGCGTAGTGGTCTGCCTGAATCTGATGGATGAGGCTGAGCGCCATGGTCTTCAGATCGACGAACGCCATCTGGCGCGGCGACTGGGTGTACCGGTCGTACCCACCGTAGCCCGTCAGCCGCGTGGGCTTTAACGATTTGCTGCAAGGTATCCGTGATGTTGCGACGGGGCGTACCATTTGCCGGCCCCATCGCAAGCGCCAGGAGCCGCCGGTGGTCAAGGCCGCGGCCGACCGTTTGGTGAAGGAACTAGAGGCGCTCTATCCCGATCTGCCCAATGCGCGGTGGGTAGCCCTACGTCTGTTGGATGGCGATGAACGCATTGTCAAGGCCGTGGAGCGGGGCGAACTGGGCGCGCTATCGCGCACCGCGCCTGAGGGAACGAACGGGAACCTCGATCTGCGCCTGGAGGCAGGCGCATGACAGCAAGTGCATCCTTCCGACCCATTGATGTGGTGAACCACGCGGCCGCGCTGCGATTGGAGGTGGGCGATTTTCACGAGCAGCTGGTGGAAGCGACCTATGCCGAAGCCGCCGACATCGCCGACAGTGTGGTGACGCGGCCGGACCGCCCGGCCGGACTCTCCCTCGATCAGCGCATCGATCGGCTCGTCACCAGCCGCGTGTGGGGCTTCCCCATCATGATTGCGCTCTTTGCCCTGGTCTTCTGGATTACAATCGTTGGGGCCAACTTCCCGTCTGCGGTGCTTATGGAGTTGTTGATCGGGCGCATCTATCCGGCGCTCCACGTGATGGCAAACGCGGTCGGTCTCCCCGCATGGTTGAGCGGGCTACTCATTGACGGCATGTACCTGGCCACAGCGTGGGTCGTGAGCGTCATGCTGCCGCCCATGGCCATCTTCTTTCCCTTGTTCACGCTGCTGGAAGACTTCGGCTACCTGCCTAGAGTGGCCTTCAATCTGGATAACGTCTTCAAGCGTTCCGGCACCCACGGCAAGCAATCTTTGAGCATGATGATGGGATTTGGCTGCAACGCTGCCGGCGTAGTGGCGACTCGGATCATTGACAGCCCGCGCGAGCGGCTGATTG
The DNA here is from genome assembly GCA_963749845.1 of uncultured Chloroflexia bacterium. Lineage (GTDB taxonomy): Bacteria > Chloroflexota > Anaerolineae > Caldilineales > Caldilineaceae > JAGRCP01. The sequence goes on from CAVVOJ010000002.1 coordinate 560,168, forward strand.
CCATGATCACCAACAACTTCGCCCTCTGCAACGGTCGCTGGCCGACCCAGATTCTAATCGCCACGATCTTCATCGGCGGCCTCGTCCCAGCCTACCTGGCAGGGATCGTCTCGGCGCTGGCCGTGGTCGGGATTGCCCTGCTTGGCGTGCTGCTCACTTTTGCGGTCTCGTGGGCGCTCTCCCGCTCACTGCTGCAGGGCGAAGTCTCGACCTTTAGTCTGGAACTGCCACCCTATCGCCCGCCCCGGGTTTGGAGCACGATCTATACGTCGTTTATTGATCGCACTCTCTTTGTGCTCTGGCGAGCCATTATCTTTGCCCTGCCTGCCGGCGCGGTGATCTGGCTAATCGCCAATATTGAAATCGGCGGTACCAGTGTGGCCGAATACATGATCGGCTGGCTCAATCCGCTGGGGCTGCTCATTGGCCTCAATGGCGTGATCCTGGTGGCCTACATCGTCGCCATTCCGGCCAACGAAATCGTAATTCCGACCGTCCTCATGCTTACCGTGCTGATGACGGGCATGAGTGATCTGGGCGCGGGCGCCGGCGTCATGTTTGAACTCAATTCTGATGCCACCACCGAGGCCATCCTCACAGCGGGCGGCTGGACGCTGCTGACAGCGGTCAATCTCATGCTTTTCAGCCTGATTCACAACCCGTGCAGCACCACGATCTACACGATGTACAAGGAATCGGGCAGCCGCAAATGGACGACCGTCGCCGCGCTCCTGCCACTTGCCATGGGCTTTGTCGTCACCTTTGCCGTGGCTCAGCTGTGGCGACTTTTTTTCTAGCGTAATGGTGGAATAGCCTTTATGCTGCCCATTGCCCGCAAAAGACATCCAAATGACGGATCCCGGTCAGTGTTTTGGGATTGATCCGCCGCGTCAGTGATGACCCGCTGTTTATCTTGCCTAAGTTGCCGACCCCCATGGGAACGCGCGCCGGTTGTTTGACAGCCACTCACCGTTCATGATAGGGTCAGATTGCCAACCTCGGCAGCCTGGCTGATCCCAGCAACATACAGGAAGGGGCTAGCAGTTCTGGTTCCGATCGTACCCCCGCTTTCGCTCGGCAACGATTTCTGTCCACCACCAACTCGAATGCCAATTACCCTGGAGGAGCACTATGCGCTACCGTTTTTCGATTGTCGCACTGCTGTTGATCCTTGTCTTGCTCGCCGCCGGCTGCGTCGCGCCGCCTGCTACTGCGCCCACCACGTCCGACGACGGCAGCGGTGAGGAAACAGCTGCTGAGTCATCGGGCGAGCCGACCGAACTGGTTGTCTCCACCTGGGGCTTTAACCAGGATCTGATCGATGAGAACCTGACGCGGCCGTTTGAAGAGATGTACAACGCCAAGATCGTTTATGAGACGGGCAACAATTCCGAGCGCCTGACCAAGCTTGCAGCCCGCGGCGACAGCCCGAATGTGGATGTCGTTCACTTTGCCGGTCCCTTTACCTTTGCTGCGTCCGAAGAAGGCTTGCTGCAACCGATTGATCCCAGCCTGCTGACCAACTACGACGAGCTGTACGACTGGGCGCAAGATCCGCTGGGCAACGGCGAAGGCGTCTCCTACGCCATTTCCAGCTACCCGCTCATCTATCGCACCGACAAAGTTGACCCGCCGATCGAGTCCTGGGCCGACCTCTTCCGCGAGGATCTGACCGGCTACGTCACGCTGCCCGATCTGGCGACGACCAACGGTCCGGCTACGATCGTCATGCTGGCCACGGCGTTGGGCGGTGACATCGACAACACGGAGCCGGCCTGGGAACAGCTTCCGGCGCTGGCCGATCAGCTTGTAACGACCTATCGTCGCAGTTCCGAATTGACGACGTTGGTGCAAGAGGATGAGGTGTGGGTGGCGCCCTACTCCTCCTTCGCTATCGGCAACCTGATGGAAACGGGGCATCCGCTGGAAATGGTGATTCCGACCGAGGGGCTGCCCGCCGCGCCCAGCGTGGTGAGCATCGTCGCCGGCACGGAAAAGGCCGATCTGGCCCACAAGTACATCGATTTCCTCATTTCTCAGGGTGTGCAGAGCGCGATGGCCGAGGCGCTGGTCGACTCACCGACCAACGCCGAAGTGACCGTCTCGGACGAGGTTGCGCCTCTGCTGACCTATGGTGATGAGATGATGGACTCGCTCATTTTCCTCGATCAGGAGAAGCTAAACAGCTTCCAAGATGAGTGGCTGGAACGCTGGAACGAGGTCATGCTGCAGTAAGTCGGTTTCTACACCAAATAGGCCGCTTCCACTAACATCAGTGGGGGCGGCCTTTCCGCGCAGCGGCGGCGACACTTATGCGACAAATCGGTCAGACGCGAACCCTGCTGATTCTTCTGGTGCCGGGTTTGCTCTTTATTTGCCTCTTCTTTCTTGTGCCCCTCTTGTACGTTCTGTTCGAGAGTTTCAGAACGGGAGACGGCGGCACGGTGACCCTTGCGGGCTACGTTGACTTTTTTACCAGCCCGACCACGCTGCGCATCTATTGGCGCACCCTGCGGATCGGGTTGATCGTGACGGCCCTGGCGACGGCGCTGGGTTACCCGGCCTCCTACCTGCTCTCGCGCATGCCCGTGGGGCGACGAACCTTTCTGGTCTCTCTGGTCATCCTGCCCCTCATGACCAACCCGGTTGCCCGGACCTATGCCTGGCTGATCATTCTCGGCCGCTTCGGCCTGGCCAGCAAGACCCTCATGTGGCTGGGCATCACCGATGAGCCTACCCGCTTCCTCTATACGGAAACCGCGATCATCGTTGGCCTGGTGCAGCTCTTTTTGCCACTCATGGTCCTCTCGCTCGTCGAGCGCGCTGGAAAATATCCCGGATGATGTGGTGGAGGCAGCCCGCAGTTTGGGCGCCGGCGGCTTCACCACGTTCGTGCGCGTGATCGTGCCGCTGTCGGCCGATGGACTGGTTTTGGGGGGCACCCTCGTCTTCACCGGCGCCATCACCGCGTACGTGACGCCGGCGATTCTGGGCGGCCCGCGACTGCTGGTGCTCTCAACGCTGCTCCAGCAGCGCGCGCTCGTCGCCATGGACTGGACCGGCGCGACGGTAGTGGCCGTGGTGATGCTGATTACGGCGCTGGTGGTCAATTTGATCCTGCGCCGATTCCGGCCGGAGGCAATTTAGTCATGCGACGCTCACCTTGGCTCTACGCTTCCCTGGTACTGGTCTACGTCATCCTGCTCGGTCCCTATCTGATCATCTTCGTTGCCTCGTTTGGCTCTGAAGCGACCCTGGCCTTTCCGCCGGCGGGCTTCTCGTTGCGCTGGTTTCGCAATGTCTTCGAGACCAGTCAGTTTGTTTCCAGCTTCTGGTTGAGCCTGCAGTTGGGGCTGCTCTCGACCTTCATCGCGCTGCTGTTGGGGGTGCCGATCGCGTATGCGCTGGTGCGTTTTCGCTTTCCCGGTCGCGGGATCGTTGAGACGATCTTTTCCGCGCCGATCCTCATCCCGGGACTGGTAATCGGCTTCTCCATGCTGCGCACCTTTGTGCTGCTGGGCAACTTCAATGTCTTCACCGGCCTGCTGATTGGTCATATTGCCATTCTCTTCCCCTACAGCGTGCGCGTCGTCTCATCAAGTCTGCGCAACCTCGATCCGGCCATCGAAGAGGCGGCGATCAGCCTGGGCGCCGGGCGCCTGCGCTCGTTCCTACTGGTTGTCTTGCCCAATATTCGCTCCGGCATTGGCGCGGCCTTTATTCTGGCGTTCATCGTCTCCTTCAACAATGTGCCGGTCTCTCTTTTCCTGACCGGGCCTGGCGTGACGACGCTGCCTATCTCTATGCTGGTCTATATGGAATACTACTTTGATCCGACCATTGCCGCCCTCTCCACCTTGCTCATTATCTTTACCGTGATCTTGGTGCAGGGAGCAGAACGACTGCTTGGTCTATCCCGGTTCGTCTAATCGATTCTATGAGCTATCTGACGCTGCACGACATCCGCATCGAGTACGAAAAATCAAAGCCGATTCTCGACCACTTTGACCTCGCCGTGAATGAAGGCGAGCTGGTCTCACTTCTCGGGCCGTCCGGTTGCGGCAAGACGACGACGCTGCGCACGGTCGCCGGTTTCATCGAGCCCGTGGCCGGCACGGTTCAGATTGATGCCCGCGACGTCACTCGCCTGCCGCCGAACAAGCGGGACATTGGCATCGTCTTCCAAAGCTATGCCCTCTTTCCCCATCTGACCGTCTTTCAGAATGTCGCGTTTGGCCTGCAGCGCAGGGGGGTCTCCAAGGCCGAGCAGATGGCCCGTGTCTCCGATGCCCTGACCTTGGTCGATATGGCCGAGTATGCTGACCGCCGGCCGGCGCAACTGTCGGGCGGTCAGCGTCAGCGTGTGGCCGTCGCCCGTGCCATCGTCATCGAGCCAACGCTGTTGCTGATGGACGAGCCGCTCAGCAATCTGGACGCCAAGCTGCGCGTGGGCATGCGTACCGAGATCCGCCGGCTGCAGCAGCGGCTGGGCACGACAACGCTCTACGTCACCCACGATCATGTGGAAGCGTTGACCTTATCCGACCGGATTGTCGTCATGAATCGGGGCAAGATTGAACAGATCGGCCCACCGGAAGAAGTCTTTTCTCAACCGCAGACCCCCTTTGTGGCCGACTTCATGGGGTTCGAGAATCACATTGGCGGGATGCTGATGACGGACGACGGGGGGCAAGAGCAGATTCACGTGGGGGAGGTCATCTGGCCGGCCACCGCGTTGCTCGATCGCCCACTGCCTGATGGACCCGTCGAGCTCTACTTCCGCCCGGAGGCCGCCTCGTTGACGACCGAAACGACTCCCGGCAGCCTGCCTGGCATGATCGTGCTCCGCACCTACCGCGGGGCGATATTGGAGTATACGGTACGTACGGCAGCCGGTGAATGCACGGTCTACGTCGATGATACCTACCGCTTCGATGAGGGGGACCGGATCCATGTGATCGTGCCGCCCGAAAAACTGGTTGTCATGCCGGCGGCAGCAGAGCAAGCGCACGTGCCATGACAACGCCCGTACTGATTGACGTTGATACCGGCTATGACGACGCGCTGGCGCTGCTGGCGGCATTGTGTTCGCCCCAGCTCGATGTCCGCGCCATTACTTGCGTGGCGGGCAATCAACGGCTGCCCCAGGTGGTTGACAATACATTGAGGCTGCTGAGCTACCTTGGTGACGTGACGCCGGTCGCCGCCGGGATGGATCGCCCGCTGCTTGAGCCGCTGCATGACCCATTGGCCCTGCATGGAGCCGATGGCATGGCCGAGCTTGCTTTGCCGCCCGCGCACCGTACGGTCGAGCCGGACCACGCCGTCGACGTGCTGCACCGCACGCTCACGGCCGCGTCGACGCCGCTGACCCTGATCTGCCTTGCCCCGCTGACCAACATTGCGACCTTGCTGCGCATGTATCCAACGGTGCGCTCGCGGATCCGCAAGGTGATGGTGATGGGCGGCACGCTGGCGGTCCACGGCAACACGTCACCGCTGGCCGAGTTCAATATGCGCGCCGATCCGGAAGCCGCCGCAATCGTACTGGAAAGCGGTTTGCCCGTCCGGCTCTACCCATTGGATGTATTCCGCAAGGTTCAGTTTAGTCGTGGGGAGGCGGCAGCTCTGGCTGCCAGTTCGAGCGTGGCCGCAGAGCTTGCCGGACGTATTCTTGGCTTCGTCTGCGACTTCTTTGAACGTGATTTCGCCCTGGTTGGCGATGCAGGCACGGTCGCCGCCACGATCGACCCCTCGGGCTGTGAGGTCGAGCAATTTCCGCTCACGATAGCGCTTGATCGCGGCGTCGCCCGCGGTATGACGGTCTTGGACCGGCGCACGCCGGGCCAGCGCAAGCGAGGTGCGGACTGGTGGCAGACGAGTCCGTCTGAGGTCGACGTCATCACTGACGTGGATGCGCCACGCTATCGGGCGCTGCTCCGTGACGCATGGCTGGGGACAGCGGACTGATCAATCGTATTCGTTACGCAGCAAGGAATACAGAAAGGGAGATCGTGGCTGCCAATCGTACAGCACTCATTGAGGCGGCCATGGGCCGCCGCCCGCTCGACCTGGCCCTCCTCAACGTCCAACTCGTCAATGTCTTTACATGCGAGATCTATGGGGCTGACATTGGCGTCTACGGCGACCGCGTCGCCCTCGTCGGTCCCGCCGGCGCCTATGACCTCGACGCGGTTCAGCAGATCGACGGGTCCGGCAAATGGGCTACGCCGGGTTTTGTGGATACGCACCTGCATATTGAGAGCACGATGGTTACGCCGGCAAGTTACGCGGCCGGCGTGCTGCCCTTTGGCACGACCACATCGATTATCGACCCGCATGAGATCGCCAACGTACTGGGCATGGCCGGCGTTCGCTTCATGATCGACGCCAGCGAGGGGCTGCCCCTCGCGCGTCTATGTGACCATTCCGAGCTGCGTGCCCGCGGTCCCCGGTAAAGAGACGTCCGGCGCGGATTTTGGCCCGGCCGAGGTGGCGGAGATGCTGACCTGGCCGCGCGTGATTGGCGTTGCCGAAGTCATGGACTATATGGGCGTAGTGAACGCGAGCCCGCGCATGGTCGATATCGTCCAGGCGGGATTGGATGCGGATGTTACGATCCAGGGCCATGCGCCGCTCTTCCGCGGGCGCGCCGCCAACGCCTATCTGGCGGCCGGGATTGAGAATGACCACGAACTGCGCGCCGGCGATGAGGGTCTGGAAAAGTTGCGTCTGGGCGTCCTGCCGCTGCTCAAAGTGAGCTCCCACGGCAATCATGTGCCCAATATCCTGCCGACGCTCAAACACGCGGCTTTTCTGGACGTAGCGCTCTGCACGGACGATATCGAGCCGGCCGATCTCTTGGCAAACGGGCACATGGATCGCGTCATTCGCGAGATGATTGCCCATGACATCGAGCCAGCCGTGGCCATCCGCTGGGCCACGCTCAACGGCGCCCGCAACAATCGCCTGCGCGATCATGGCGCGATCGCACCCGGCTATCTGGCCGACATCGTGCTGCTGGATTCGCTTGTCGATGTGAGCGCGAGCGACGTCTTCGTCGGCGGGCGACCAGGTCGTCCGCGATGGTGGACTGTGCGTTGTCATCGACGAACCGCCGGCTGAACTCCCGGTGGCCAATTCAGTGCGGATTGCCCGTCCCCTTGCGGAAGAGGATTTTTGCCTGCGACCGCCCGTGGATGATGGGACCGTAACGGCCAACCTGATCGTGCTGGAAAAGAGCCGGCTCACCCGCCGCGAATCGGTTGAGATCCCCGTACAGAATGGGCAGCTGCAGTTGCATGATCTCGACGATGTCTGCACCATCACGCTTGTACCGCGCCATGGTCAGCCCCATCCACCCCAGACGGCTCTGCTCAAGGGGTTGGGGCTCCGGCGCGGCGCGCTGGCGTCGTCGATCAGTCATGATTCTCACAATCTCTTGGTCACGGGCCATGATCCAGCCGACATGCTCTATGCTGCGAATGTACTGCGTGAGTGTGGCGGCGGGCTGGTTGTCGTGGCTGACGGCGCGGTGCTGGCCAAGGTGGAACTACCCCTGGCCGGACTCATGTCGCGGAAGAGCGTCGTGGACCTGGCTGAGGAGACGCGTCGGCTCAATCAGGTTGTGCAGGAATTGGGGATCGATCACGCCGCCAAGGGGCTCTCGACCACGGGTTTGGCCCTGACCGTGATTCCGGAGTTGCGCATGAGCGACCTTGGCGGTCTTTTCGACGTTGCCTCGCAGACGTTTCTGCCTGTTTTCGCGTGAATCAGCCTGGTCTGTCGCGTGGATAGGATAACGCGGCGCAAAGAGACCAATGGTATGTAGATCCGATTGCCAGCCGACCAGGTTTCGATCTCCGTGCTAGCTCGCGTGGGGATGGGCGTCGTCATGCTAACAGCGTGGATCTACGAACCACTGGCTCATTGACGCCTACTGTACTTGTATGTCGTCATGCGCTGCTCTTTTCCTGCAATGCCAATTCAGCGATTGCTTCATGGGAAAGCACTGCGTGGACGCCGCTCGTGCCGTTCACCATCTGCGTGATCCGCAGATCGACCACGACGCTGGCCAAGCCCAGTGCTTCATGCCGGTCCAGTCCATAGAATTGGACCATTAAGTCGACCATCGCCTCCAACGCAATCAAAGCCGCTTCATTCAGATCCTCGTGTAGCCCGAAGGTGATCCACCCTGCCGGCGTATGGGCCCGCGGCGTCGTCAACTGCAGCGTCGGATGGAGTTGAAAGGTCAACTCCACACAGTCCATGGGACACTCGATGGCCGTAATACAGCTTTCGCCGTCCCCTTGGCGAGCATGCCCGTCTCCCACCGAGAACAAACCGCCTGGTACAGCAATGGGTAAGTAGAGGGTACTGCCCTCTACCAGCTCTTTGCAGTCCAAGTTTCCCCCTGTGACACGCGGCGGTGCGGTTGAATGCAACCCAGGTTCGGCAGGCGGCATGCCCATGACCCCCATAAAGGGGCGCAAGCCAAGGCTGTGACCATACTGATTTTGTCCACGCATGGTCGTTGCATCGAGCGTCCAAAGCAAAAAGGTGCCCTCATCCGCGACGCCCAGGCGCGTATTGATGGGATGGGGCCAACCTCCGACGGCTGTAAAGCCCCAGCTACCTGGACGGATCACGTCGATCTCTACAGCAAGCGTCATGCCCGGTTCAGCCCCCCGAATCGCCACGGGACCACACAACGCATGCCCATTTTCATGGCCAGCGGGTCGGAGCTTGAACTGAGCCGGTGGTTCATCACGGCGCGTTGATTGCCGCGGCGCGAGGTTCCAGGCGGCGTCTAAGGTGCGAAAGCGCACGCGATCGCCCGGGTCGATCGTGATGGCTGGGGCAAGATCCCGGGAAAATGCACCATGTAGTGTTTGCTGGTCTGGCTCAATCTTGTACAAAGCCACTTTGGTCTCCAATCAGTGAGATGAATCGGTTGGCAGGGAGTGCTCATTCTATCGTTTATCGATTGATTCCTGTAACGGACAAACCGATGCGCGTATCACTGATGTTTCGCCCTCTGCACGGCTCCAGCTTATAATGGATCTACGCAAAAAGAGCGTTGCTGCGCTCGCTCCAAATCTGACAAATTCAACAGGAGGTCTCCAATGTTTGTTGTCATGAACCGTATTTCTGTCAATCCGGACTTTAACGACGCCTTTATCGAGCGCTTTGGCGATCGCGCGTCGCTTGTCGACAAGATGCCCGGCTTCGTTTCGTTTCAACTAATGCAGCCGGTCTCGCCTGACGATCCCTTCATCGTGATGACGGTCTGGGCTGACAAAGCGGCGTTCGACGCCTGGACCGAGTCTGACGCATTCAAGCAGGGTCATGCTCAGGCCGGCCAATTGCCGCCGGAAGCTTTTCGCGGGCGGCCGGTTTTGGAATCGTTTGAAATGATCACCAATGCCCGAGCCGGCGAGATATTGCCAGACGACGAAGGCGCGTAGGGCGGGTGGCGGCCGGTAAAATTCCGTGCGGGACTGTAACGATTTCGAGGCCGAGAATTTGGAACGCAGACTGGGCGGATCGTTGCGCCAGCGTTTCAGACTGGCCGTGGTATACTGCTGACCGCCGTGAGGTGCGTAATGGTATGTTTTGATGGGTAATTTTTAATTCGCAAGGAGAAGCTCCGTTGCTGCGACGTATGTTTGGGCGGGAAGAAGAGAAATCCGCCGATGATGTGAAGCTGGAGGCCAGCCTCAACAAGACCCGTGCGGGTTTTTTTGACCGCATCGGCACACTGTTTCAAGAAAATGAGATCACCGACGGCCTTTGGGATGAGTTGGAAGAGCTGCTCATTATGGGCGATGTGGGCATGGACACCACGATCGAACTCGTGCGTGCGACCAGCCAGCGTGTCCTCGATGAAAACGTCAAGTCGACCAGTGATGCCTACTTGATTTTGAAAGAAGAGATGGTCAGGCTGCTCGAAGCCGATGGTCCCATGACCATCGATGAGCCGCGCCTGCTGACGGTAGTCTTTATGGTTGGCGTCAACGGCTCGGGCAAGACGACGACTATCGGCAAGATGGCCAGTTACTACAAGAATCAGGGCCGGACGGTCGTTGCTGCGGCGGCCGACACCTTTCGCGCCGCCGCGATCGATCAGTTGAACGTGTGGGGTGAGCGCGCCGAGATTGACGTCATTGCCCAGTCGCCCGGCTCCGATCCCGGTGCAGTCGTCTTTGACGCCATCCGCGCCAGCCAGGAGAGCCGCAAAGCCGACCTGCTCCTGGTCGACACGGCCGGTCGTCTCCAGACCAAGTACAACTTGATGAAAGAGCTGGAAAAGATTAAGCGCGTGGCAAGCAAGCAGGTCCACAAGGCCCCCCATGAGGTGCTGCTGGTCCTTGACGCCTCTACCGGTCAGAATGCCATTGCGCAGGCCAAGGCCTTTCAGGAAGCTGCCGGTGTGACGGGCATCGTCCTTACCAAACTGGATGGCTCGGCCAAAGGCGGGGCCGTGTTGAGCATCAAGAAAGAACTCGGAGTGCCCGTGCGCTTCGTCGGCACCGGCGAACAGCTGAACGACTTCGCCCTCTTTGACCCCGTAGCCTTTGTAGAAGGGCTGTTGGGGGAATAGCTGATTGTCAATGGTCATTGGTCAATGGTCATTGCTTGCGCCGTACTGTTACGACTAACGCCGACCATTGATAATTGACCGTCCACAATTGAAACTCTCTTGGGAGAACCACCGTGTCTGACCTCGAAACTCGTCTCAACCTGGCGGTAGAACGCATTGATGCCATTCGGGGGCGGCTTTGACGTACCAGCCAAAGCCGAAACTGCTGCGCAACTAGAGGCGGAGAGCGCCGAGCCCGACTTCTGGGATGATCAGCAGACGGCACAGAAAAAGATGCAGGAACTGAGCGCGCTGCGCGACCTTGTCACCACGTGGGACGGGCTTACACAGCGCGCCGGCGATGCGTTGGAACTTTGCGACATGGCCGACGAAGATCCGGAGATGTTGGCCGAACTGGAGCGTGAGGCCACGGCGCTGGAGCGGGAGCTGGAAAAACGCGAATTTGATCTTGCCCTCAGCGGCGCGCACGACAGAGACAGCGCTATCTTCAGCATTCACGCCGGCGCCGGCGGTACCGAAGCCCAGGATTGGGCTGAGATGATGCTGCGCATGTATCTCCGCTGGGCCGAGCGCAAGGGTTACAAAACGATTATCACCGACATGACCGAAGGCGAAGAGGCCGGCATCAAGAGCGTCACGGTGGAGGTAGACGGCGCCTTTGCCTATGGTTATCTCAAGGCTGAAAAAGGCACCCATCGCCTGGTCCGCCTCAGCCCATACGATTCGAGCAATCGCCGTCACACCAGCTTTGCCAAGGTCGAAGTGGTACCGGTGATCGATGAGGACATTGAAATTGAGATCGACTCCAGCGAGATCGAGATTGAAGTCTATTTGAGCAGTGGCGCCGGCGGTCAAAACGTGCAGAAGAATGCCACGGCCGTTCGCATTCGCCACCTGCCGACCGGCATCGTCGTGACCAGTCAGAACGAGCGCAGCCAGACGCAGAATCGCCAGCTTGCCATGCGCGTGCTGCGCGGCAAGCTGTTCGACCTCGAACAGGAGCGGCTTGTCGAGGAGAAGGCCAAACTCCGGGGTGAAAACGTCCACGCCGATTTTGGGTCCCAGATCCGCAACTATGTGCTTCACCCGTACCAGATGGTCAAGGATCTCCGCACCGACGTGGAGACTGGAAACCCGTCGGCTGTGCTCGACGGCGATCTGGATATGTTTATTGAGGCGTGGCTGAAGCTGCAAGTGGGGCAAGAGGACTAGGCTCAGCCTGCGCTGTCCTGTGTGGTTGAAACGCGGTCGTTTCGATAGCCGCCTGAGCTTGCGCTGCCTTTTTGTGATTGTCGTATTGTACTTTGCCGCCACTCCTGCCATGCTGTAGACTGGCGAAGACTGTTATCCTCGTTGGACTCACGAATCTGGAGCGAACCTGCATGGGATCCTCGCATTTTGACCCTACCTTCTTGGACGGTATGAAGTTTCGCTGCATTGGCCCCCCGCGGGGCGGGCGCGTGGTGGCGGTGGCCGGCCACCCGGTCGAAGCCGCGACTTTCTATTTTGGCGCATGCGCCGGCGGCGTTTGGAAGACCGAAGATGGCGGGACGTACTGGGAAAATATCTCCGATGGGCAACTCAAGACCGCCGCAGTAGGCGCCATCGCCGTGGCGGAAGCAGATCCCAACGTGATCTACATCGGCATGGGCGAGGCCACCATTCGCGGCGATGTCTCGTGGGGTGACGGCGTCTACAAATCGACTGACGGCGGCCGGAACTGGCGGCACTGTGGTCTGGCCGACTCGCATCACATTGGGAAAATCCGCATTCATCCCCAAAATCCTGATGTCGTCTATGTCGCCGCGCTGGGCCACGCCTTCGGTCCCAACGAAGAACGGGGCGTTTTCCGCTCCAGCGACGGCGGGCGCACCTGGGAAAAGGTCCTGTACGTCAGCGACAAGGCCGGCGCAATCGACATCAGCCTGGACCCGACCAATCCGCGCATTCTCTATGCCGCGATCTACGAAACCTATCGCAACTTCTGGACCCTTTCGAGCGGTGGTCCGGATAGCGGACTGTGGAAGTCGACAGATGGCGGCGATCATTGGATTGACATAACAGGTAGTCGGGGGCTGCCGACAGGCATCAAGGGTAAGATCGGTGTGGCGATTTCGCCCGCCCAGCCGTCGCGCGTCTGGGCCATTATTGAGGCCGAAGGCGACCAGGCTGGCGTCTACCGGTCGGACGACGACGGCGCAACTTGGTCCCAAGTATCGGCCAACCGCGACCTGATTCAGCGCCCTTGGTACTACTGTCACATCTTCGCCGATCCCCAAGACCCGGAGACGCTCTACATCCTCAACTTGAATATGTGGAAGTCGACCGACGGCGGCGCATCGTGGACGCAGGTTTCCACGCCCCATGGCGACAACCATGATCTGTGGATCGACCCACGCAACCCCCAACGCATGATCGAGGGCAATGACGGCGGCGCCTGCGTCTCCTTCAACGGCGGCGCAAGTTGGAGCACGATCTACAACCAGCTGACCGCCCAGTTCTACCATCTCGATGTAGACAATCAGTTTCCCTACCGCGTCTATGGCACGCAGCAGGACAACTCGGGCATCAGCGTGCCCAGCGCAACGGAAAAGGGCGCGATTCCCTGGGGCGACGCCTACACGGCCGGCACGGGCGAAAGCGGGTATATTGCGGTGAAGCCGGATAACACTGACCTCGTCTATGTGGGATCGGTGGGCAGCTCGCCGGGCGGCGGCGGCGCCCTCCAGCGCTATGATCACGTCAGCAAGCAGATCCAGCTTGTGACGGTCTGGCCCGAAGCCTATCACGGCCATGACCCGGCCGACCTCAAGTATCGCTTTGCCTGGACTTATCCCATTGTCTTCTCGCCCCACGATGTAAACGTTCTGTACGCCACCGGCAACCATGTCTTCCGTACGACCGACGAGGGCAGAAGCTGGGCGGTCATCAGTCCCGATCTTACCCGTCACAACCCGGAAACACTCAAGGCGTCGGGGGGACCGTTGACGCTCGACACGAGTGGGGCAGAGCATTACGGCACGGTTTTCGCGTTCGCTGAATCGCCGCTTGAACAGGGCGTGCTGTGGGCCGGCAGCGATGACGGCTTGATCCACATCTCGCGCGATGGCGGCATCACATGGACTGAAGTTACACCGGCTGAATTGCCCGACGACGCGTTGATCAGCATAATCGAGCCCTCTTGGCACGCCGCGGGCACATCATATGTAGCTGCGACGCGTTATAAATTCGACGATTATCGGCCTTATCTCTTCCGGACGACCGACTACGGTCAGAGCTGGCAGGCGATTGCCCAAGCGCTGCCTGAGGATGAAATCACGCGCGTGATCCGCGAAGACACGCTGCAACCGGGGTTGCTCTATGTCGGCACCGAGACTGGCCTCTATATTTCACTGGACGACGGTGAGCGCTGGCTCCGCTGGCAGGGCAATCTGCCGGTTGCGCCCGTTTATGACATGAAGATCAAGGAGTGTGATCTGGTCATCGCCACCCACGGTCGGTCGTTTTGGATCATGGACGACCTCTCGCCCTTGCGCGAATATGCCGCCGGACTAGATCTGACGCAGCCCCAACTCCTGCCGCCGCAGTTGACCGTGCGTCACTGGAACAATTTCTTTGTCGGCGTCTTTGGTCCTGCGCCCGGCAAGAACTATATGCTCCATCTCGGCGCCGGTCAGGTGACGTACACGGAGTCAACCGACGAGCATGGCGAGCTCCAGCGCACGGTCCTGGACGGCGGTCAGAATCCGCCCAATGGCGTAATCATTTACTATACGCTGCCTGCGGCGCCGGATGAGGAGGAAGCAATCTCGCTGACCATCAACGATGCCGATGGCAATGCCATTCGTACCTACGGCCCTAAGAGTGCTGTTACTGAAGTGGGGGAACGCACCATGCCCGCACAGGCGGGCCTCAACCGCTTCGTGTGGGACTTGCGTTATCCTCACCCGCCCACGGTTGCCGGCGACTTGACGGTGGCCAAGGCCAAGACCGGCCCCCGGGCCGCGCCCGGCATCTATCAGGCAGAACTGCGCATCGGCGACGCGGTCCAAACCCAGAGTTTCGAGCTAAAGGTCGACCCGCGTCTCAATGTGAGTCAAGACGAGCTCGACGCCCAATTTGCGCTCTGGCAGCAGATCAGCGACAAGGTTGCTGCGGTACACGCCGGTGTTACCCGGCTGCAGGACGCGCGGTCTCAGGTGCGTGAGTGGATCGCCCGTGCGGAGAAGACGGTGGGCGGTGAAGCCGTTGTGGCAGCCGGTGACGCGCTTGTTACTCAACTGGATACGCTGGAATCTGAACTGATCCAAACTGAGGCGCGCACTGCAGGTGATCGGCTGCGGCTCAAGGCGAAGATCAACCAGAAGCTTATCTCGCTGATCAGCGTCGTGGCTGCGGCCGACGCCCGCCCGCCGCGCCAGGCCTATGATGTCTTTGCGCACCTCTCCAGTCAGGCCGACGAGAAGATGGTTGAGCTTGATCGTCTGCTTGGTCCAGAGTTGACGGATTTTGTCAATCTACTCGAGCAAGAGAAGATCCCAGCCATCGTCGCCGGCCCCGACGTCACCCCGTAGGCAGAGAGATTCATCATGCTGCAAGCCGCAACCGTTAACGTTCATGGCACCGACTACCGGCTCGATGCGCTGCCGGATCCAGCCGACTTTCGCGACCGGCTCTTTGTGCCCACCCTGGTTGACGTGCCGCTCTACATCGAGTTGGGGGAATACCTGAGTTGGGACGTGCCCATGCTCGATCAGGGTGCGGAAGGATCCTGTACCGGCTTTGCCCTGGCCACGATCGCCCACTACTTGCTGCGCACGCGCGCGGTCGTGCCTGAAGTAGGGCAGGTCAGTCCACGTATGCTCTACGAGATGGCCAAACGTTACGACGAGTGGGAGGGCGAGGAGTACGAGGGGTCGAGCACCCGCGGCGCCGTGAAGGGCTGGCACAAGCACGGCGTCTGTAGCGCCGAACTGTGGGACTACACGGACGGCGGGCGCGATCGCGAACTGACCGACGCACGCGCCAAGGACGCCCTGCTCCGCCCGCTGGGCGCATATTTCCGCGTCAATCATCGCGATTTGACCGCCATGCATGCTGCATTGGCCGAAGTGGGCATACTCTGCGCCTCAGCCCAGATTCACGAAGGTTGGCTCAACCCCGATCCCGTCAGTGGCAAAATTACCAACACTGCACCGCTTCTAACCGGCCATGCTTTCGCCATAGTCGGCTACAACCGGGAGGGCTTTTGGATTCACAGTTCTTGGGGAAGCGAATGGGGGCGCGGCGGCTATGCGCTTCTGACATACGACGACTGGTTGCTGCATGGCATGGATGTTTGGGTCGTGCGTTTGGGGGTGCCGGTCAATGTGACCCGTCCGCTGGCCAAGGCTCAATTCTTTCCCGCCACCACCGATGATATGCGCGCCTTAGGGCTGGAGCGGATGCGCTCGCACCTGATCCGGGTCAATGACGCCGGCCAGCTGAGTCACTATGGCTCCTATGCCACTTTTGAAGAAGACGTAGCACGTATCTTTGCCCAAGACATTCCCGAAACGACCGCCGACTGGCCGGTCAGGCGTGTCTTGCTCTACGCCGGCGGGGGGCTAAGGCCGGAGGACGAGTCGGTCACGCGGATGTCGAAAACGGGCGCGCGCTTGCTGGAGGAGCAGATCTACCCTGTTGCCTTTATTTGGAACACGGACTTCCTGGCCGTCATGCGCACGGTGGTTGCAGCCGCCATGGCCCGCGTGGTGCCCGAAGGCTCGGAGCCCTATCCCACTGCTTCGTTTATGCAGCCGCGCCTCGATACTGCGCTAGAGCCACAGGTGCGAGAGCTGGGCGCCCGCTTGCTCTGGGAGAATGTTAAAGAGTACGGCTACCGCGCTATGAAGAACGAGGCGGGCGCGCTGCGTATCGTTGTCGAGCATCTGCGTCGTTTCGTGGAGTCTTTCCCCGATGCTGAGATCCATCTGCTTGCCCACAGCGCAGGTAGCGTCTTCCTGGCGCCGATGGTCCAGTACTTGACCGCAGTCAGTGAGGATAAGATTACCGATGGCCCCATGAAGGGGCGCACCGGCTGCGATATCTGCCTCACCAGCGCGACGCTGTGGGCGCCGGCCATCCGGACGGATCTCTTTGCCCAAACTTATCGTCCAGCCATCGACCGCGGCATGATCGAGCGGTTTGCCCTCTACACCCTCACTGATCAGGTGGAGCAGAGGGACTGCTGCGTCGGTGTTTACTCCAAGTCGTTGCTCTATCTCATTTCGAATGCACTGGAAGAGGTCGCCCATGTTCCCGTGCGTCGACCCCATGGTCAACCGCTTCTGGGCATGGAATACTTTGTGCAGAATGACCCAGATCTCTTGCCTCTTTTCGAGCAGGAGAATGCTGACTGGGTGTTGTCGCCCAACGATCACCCCGAGAACTCCCTTGACGCCGCACGCGCCCAATCACACCCGCATTTTGACGAGCGGGTGACTTTGGCGTCGACTGCCCGGCGCATTCTCGGCGCCGGCGGCTAAATGGTGGTGTGACGATCGACTTGAACATGCGCAATCGGAACTTCCTCTCCGTTACGCTGGCCGATTTCCTGGTGCGGACGGCTTATCAAATGGGCAAGACGCCGCTGCTGCCCATTTTTGCGGCCAGCCTGGGCGCGACCAACGTCCTTTTGGGCCTCATCGTCTCCGTCTCAACGCTGACAGGCCTGGTGCTGAAACCCGTCATCGGTCTGTTGTCCGACCTTCGGGGGCGACGCGCCTGGCTGATTGCGGGGACTGCCTTCTTTGCGTTCATGCCGTTCGTCTACGGCTTTATCACGACGCCCGGACAACTCTTTGTCGTGCGCATCATCCACGGACTGGCCACCGCGATCTACGGTCCGGTGACGCTGGCCTACGTGGCCGAGCAGAGCGGCGGACGCCGGGCAGAAGGGCTTGGCTGGTTTAGCATCGCACGCAGCGGCGGCTACATCGTTGGTCCTGCACTGGCCGGCTGGCTGCTGCTCTGGCTGCCGCCCGAACAGGTCTTCACCGTCAGCGGTCTCCTGGCCTGCGCCGCGTTCGTGCCTGTCTTTACCCTGGGCGAAAGCAACCGCCTTCGGTCCGCAAGCGTCACGGTGATGCCCAATCCGCAGCAGAAATTTTCCCTGCAGGCGCTCGCGCAGGCATTCTCCCGCAACGTCTCCGCCCTCACCGCAGCCGGCAAGACCCCAGCCCTCTGGCTGGCCGGCAGTCTTGAGCTAATCGCCTTTATGGGGCTCTATGCCGCCAAAGCCTTTCTGCCCCTTTACGCGCTGGACAATCAGGTCAATGTGGCCGTTATCGGGACCTTCTTTGCGCTGCAGGAAGGGATTCATCTGATCGGCAAACCGATTGCCGGCAGGTGGGCAGACATTGCCGGCTATGCGCGCGTCATCAGTTTCGGTATGGTGCTCATAGCGCTTACGCTTGTGCTGCTCAGCACGGGGCTGGAAGGGCCCGCCTTGCTTGGGGCAGCAGTGCCGCTGGGCGTCGGCCAGGCTTTGGTCTTTCCTGCGACGGCGGCCTTGCTCTCCGTGCAGGCGCCACCGGCTCATTTGGGGGCGGCCATGGGGTTATTGGGCTCTATGCAGAACGCCGGCAAGGTGGCCGGACCCGTCGTCGCTGGAGCCCTGCTCCTGCTGATGGATTATCGTGAAATGTTTATGTTCATGGGCCTCCTGCTTCTGACCGGAGCCGGCGGACTCATTGCCCGTACGATCTACCGCTCGCGCCTCCAGCAGGCAGAGCAGTCAACGTTGTAAAATAGGGTTGAACTGTCATTGTGAAAGATTGGAGCCTACTGCATGACCCCAGAAACTGCGTTTGAGAAAGTAATGGAGGGCAATCGTCGCTTTGCAGCCGGTGCCCCGCGTGCCGGTCGCATGGATCCTGGCGAGCGTGCCAAGCTCACTGCCGGGCAGACGCCCCACACGATCGTCTTTAGCTGCGTCGATTCGCGCGTGCCGCCCCAGCAGGTCTTTGATGCCGATCCAGGTGAATTGCTCACCATTCGTACCGCCGCCCATGTGGTCGATGAGGCAGCGCTGGGCAGCATTGAATTCGGTGTGTGGGCACTGGAGATTCCGTTACTCCTGGTGATGGGCCATACCGGCTGCGGGGCCGTAACCGCCGCGGCCGCGCCGGCGGATCCAGCGACGCCCCTTCCCGGCTCTATCGGTTATCTGGCCGAAGCCATCACCCCTGCAGTTCAGGCAGCGCGCATGCAGGGCGGTGATTTGATTGATACTGCCGTCGCCATCAATGTGCGCTTGACCGTGGAGCGCCTCATGCAATCGCCGGTGATTGCAGCCGCCGTCGCAGAAGGACGCCTCCAAGTCGCCGGCACAGTCTACGAACTGGCCACCGGAGAGGTGAAACGCGTCGATGCCGTCATGTAGAGACGTTGCAGTGTAGAGACGTTGTCCTGCAACGTCTCTACACTGCGGCGCCATATAGTCCAGACATTGGATGGCAATGTCTGGACTACGCGCTATTCCGGTAGCGGCAGCAACGTGGTCTGCTTGACTTCAGTCAGGACCAGGCTGGTGTGGATGCGTGCCAAACCTGGGAGTGGCGTGAGCCGGTCGACCAGAAACTGCTCGAGGCTGCGCCGATCGCGCGCCACGACTTTAAGGAGGTAATCGTATTCTCCCGTCACGTGGTGGCACTCGAGGACATCGGGCATCTCCAGCAAGGTGGTGCGAAGGCGTTCGATTTGGTCGCTGCTGTGAAGTTGCAGGCTGATATGGACGAAGAACGTCATGTCATAACCCAATCGTTCGGCATCGAGTAGAGCGACGTAGCGGCGGATGTAGCCGTCCTCTTCCAGTCGGCGGATGCGGGCATGTACTGCCGGGGGAGACAGACCGATGCGTCGCGCCAACTCGGCATTGCTCACGCGTCCGTCGCTCTGCAGAGCCGTCAAAATGACTTTGTCCACCTTGTCGAGCTGACCGTTTGGTGATGATTCTAGCATCTTCTTCCGCCGAAATTCAATAGATCCGCTGTAACTGCTCAAATTGTGTGTTGAACCAAAATGGAGAGCAAGATTTGACAACCAACTTGTTATTCATTCGTTTGCCCAATGCCTGACGCGCCAAGACTGTGCAGGCGCCAGAGTTGACTCAGCTATTCAAAAAGAGGAGGGTTACCCACCGTCGGGTGCGTAACACCCGACGGCAGGCGGAGGAGGAATGAAGGAGGATTCCCAAGAAGAAAACCGAAATAGGAGGTTGTGTACTACCGCTGTGAAATCACGCTCCCCAGGTAACTTCACAACTGCCCACATTGTATGGCGGCGGCGGCGAAATATCATTGTGCAAGGTGCACAAAACTCATGGCGGCTTTTGTGGGAAAATTAACAAATAGAGCGCTGTCGTACGCCATGCCGGGCCGTTTGACGCACTTTTCAACGCGCCGTATACTCATGATATCTAGGTCTCCGCTCGCCGTTTGTGACGGAAGAACCGCAACTTTGTAACCAATTCCGGCCCATTGACTGGTGGTAATTGATGTCTGATCCACGTAACCCTGATGTTGTTTATGTAGATGGAGAGCCGCTGCCGCTGGAAGATGTGCTGGTGGAACTCAACGCTCACCGCAATCGGGAGCGAGGCGTGCGCAGGGCGGCCAAAAAAGCCTTGGTCCGACGCCGGCGCGAGCAAGCGCTCAAGCCCTACCAGGCCGAACTCTTGCGTCTTCAGCACTATCTGGAAGATCATGACAAGCGCATGATCATTCTGTTTGAAGGACGCGATGCAGCGGGCAAGGGCGGCACCATCCGCCGCGTGACGCGCTATATGAACGAAAAGCACTACCGCGTGGTCGCTTTGGGCAAACCAACCGCAGAGCAGCGCAATCAATGGTTTTTCCAGCGCTATGTGGAACACTTCCCCACGGGCGGTGAAACCGTGATCTTTGATCGCAGCTGGTACAATCGAGCCATGGTGGAGCCAGTCTTTGGCTTCTGTACACAAGAAGAATACGAACACTTTATGCGCGGCGTCGTCGGTTTCGAACGCGACCTCGTGCGTCAGGGCACCATCCTCATCAAACTCTACTTCAGTGTCACCAAAGAAGAGCAGGCCCGCCGTTTCGAACGTCGCAAGACCGATCCCCTGCGCCAGTGGAAGCTGAGTGAGGTCGATCTTCAGGCGCAGGAGCGCTGGGATGACTTCACCAATATGAAGTATGAGATGCTGCGCCGCACCAGTACCATTGACGCACCGTGGACGATCATCCGCTCGGACGACAAGCATCAGGCGCGCCTGAACGCCATGAAAGTGCTTCTCAATCGGGTGCCATATGAGAAGCTCAACCCTGACTTAGAGACAACGATTGATTCCGACGTCGTAATCTCAGGTCCACGCGAGCTCGAAATCATGCGGCGCCAGCTGATCGAAGTCGGCAAGTTCGTCGATTAGCTATGTCCTCTTTGCCGCTGTACCGATTCTGAAGACCATTGGCCTCTCCCTGCGTTTCGCCCTGAGTAGTCTAGACCTTTCTTTTTGTGGCATACAGCGGCGAGGGCTTGGAAGACGGGGTGCTGGCCTATCCGCCGGATATTGAGCCATTGACGACCGCGTGTACGGAATTTGCCGGCAATCTGGAACTGGAAGCGGTGATCGATTTGCGTGGCGTCGGCGCGGGGACGGGCAATCGCATGACGATCGAGAGCGCGGGCAGCTTGCGCCCCAGGTCGACGTTCGCTGGCAGGGCTGGGAAGCGACCGCCCGCACCGACATACGATCGAAATCTAGTCTTACCTTTGTCATTCTGTTTGGGTAGCGGCCGCTACCCAAACAGAATGACAAAAATCAACTGAACTGACCGCTATTCTACGGGCTCAACCTGGCTCAGCGAAGAGATATCGGCCAGCTCTAAACGGGCCTCATCCGTCACCCAGCCTTGGAACCTATCGGTGCGATAGGCCTGCACATTTTGCAGGTAGTACGGGACGATGTAGGGAATGTCGGCATGAGCGATCTCCTGCATGCGCCACACGATCTCCCGCCGGGCCTCTTCGTCCAGCGTCACGGATTGCTCGGCATAGAGCGTGTCATATTCGGGATTGGCGTAGCCCGTTTCGTTCAAGCCGTAGGCAATGGCCTCCGTGGTCAGGATGCTGAGCATGAAGCTGGGATCCGGATCGGAGCCCCAGCCCCAGATTATGATGTCGTAGTCGAAGCTTGGGCAGCAGACGCCGAGCAGCGTGTCGAAGTCCATGGCTGCCGGTTCGAGTCGGACGCCGATTTCGGCCCACATGTCGGCCAGGATATCGGCAATGAGGTCCGACTCCGTGCCGCCTTCTTCCCAATTCAGGCGGAAGAGCAGGGGGCGGCTGCCGTCGGGCATCTCGCGTACGCCGTCGCCATCGCTGTCCAGATAGCCGGCGTCATCCAGAATCTGATTGGCCGTGGCAACATTAAACGCGTAGTCCTGAATGGTGTCGTTGTACCAGTGTCCCAGGCCGTCGGGTACCAGCATCAAGCCCGGCGTGCCCAGACCGTTGAGCGTCTCGTCGATGATTCCTTGCTTGTCGGTAGCGTGAGCCAGGGCCAGGCGCACATTCCGGTCGAGCAGGGCAGGGTGGCCTGAGCAGACGCCCTCTTCGGGCGGGCAGCTTTCCGCAGTCGTCACGTTGAGAATAATGTCGGTGAGGGTCGGATCGTAGGGCGCGCCGGTCACCACGGCCACATTTTCCGCCCCTTCCAACTCGTCCATCGATTCGGCTGCCACCCAGATCAGATCGACCTCACCGGCCTTGAGCGCTTCGATTTCGGTGCCGTCCGGGTAGAAGATGAAGTCGACTCCGTCGATCTGGGGTCCATGGAGCGGATGGTCCGGATTGGCGGCCAGCCGAATGACTGCTTCTTCGCCATAGTCGGCCAGGCGGAAGGGACCGCTGCCGACGGCCGCCTCATTCGCAAAGGCCATGGGATCGTCGACATGATCGCGCCAGATATGCTCGGGCAGGATGGTAAGCGTGATGAGCTGGCTTTCCATGTTGGGAATGGCTTCGCTGAGCGTAATGACGACAGTCCGCTCATCGGGCGCTTCGATGGTTTCGAAGAACTCGGCAGCCGTGCTCGCAAAGGATTCGGGCGTGTTCTTGAAGAGCGTGTAGCTAAAGACCACATCCTCGGCGGTTAGCGGTTCGCCGTCGGCGAAGGTCTGCCCTTCACGGAGGGTGAAGGTCCAGGTCTTGCCGTCTTCGGAGACCTCGATCGATTCCGCCGCCGCCGGCGCATAGGTGCCGTCGAGCTGCAGCCGGACCATGGTGTCGTAGAGGAGGCGAATCACCAGGCTTGTGGCCAGGGACTGGCTGGCCACCGGGTTCAGCGTATCGATCGTGCCGTCCCAGCCGATACGCACCACGGCGCCGGCTGCGTCTGCGGTGGACGCGGCGCCCGTGGCATCCGGATCGGCAATGGGCTGGATGCAGGCGGCCAGCAGAGTTGTCAGGACTATCAAGGCGACTAGAAATCCAATACGTCTGACCATCGTCTTTCTCCTTTGTACATGATGGAAATGCGTTCCGAACTACAGCGAAGCGCTGCGCCGCCCCTACGCAGAACGGTGCGCTAGGCAGGTTCTGTCGTCTATCATGCACACATGCTTCTATCGCTCGACTAACGCGCAACTCTCACGGGACTAACCGGATTCCTGCACAGGAAGGCATCTCCACATAAACGATCGTCAATCTGCTTGACAACACCATGATAAATTTCGATGGTGTCGGGGGGTGAGCCCATGGCATACAGGCCTGGGCGACCGCTGCAGGATCACCGACATACGACTGAAATCAGTTGTGAGTAAAGATGAGCCCAGGATTGGGCAAGGGGCGAGCCGTGGCTATACTGAAAACGCCACGTCACCTGCGGTCACTTAGCCCTTGCGCCCAATTGTGCTAGCATAGGATCTCTTCCGCCACTACCGGCTGCAATCGACTACCGAGCGAGGAATACCCATGAAACTTGCGAGCCAACTTGACAAACTGGGCACGGAGACCGCTTTTGCCGTTTCTGCTGCCGCCGCGGCCTGGGCCGCCCAGGGCCACAAGGTCTATCCCTTCCATTTGGGCGACATCAACCTGCCCACGCCCCAGAACATCGTGGACGCGACGGCGCAGGCGATTGCCGACGGCTACACCGGCTATTGCGCCGGCGCCGGCATTGCCGAGCTGCGCGCCGTGCTCGCCGACGATGTGGGCCGCAAGCGCAACGTCACGTACGGCGCCGAACAAGTGTCCATCCAGCCCGGCGGCAAACCGGTCATCGGCAAGTTTCTGGCTGCGGTCATGGATCCCGGCGACGAGGTCCTCTATCCCAATCCCGGCTATCCCATCTACGAATCCCAGATTGAGTACCAGGGCGGCATTGCCGTGCCCTACGGCTTCGTCGAAACGCCCGCCGGCTTTGCGTTGGACATGGACGCTCTAGCGGCTGCAGTCACAGACCGCACGCGCGTCCTCATTTACAACAACTATCAGAACCCCACCGGCGCGCATTCGTCTCGCGCCGAGATGGAAGCAGTTGCCGAGCTCGCGCTGCGCCATGATCTGTGGGTGCTCAGCGATGATGCCTATCATGAGATGCAGTATGGCGAACCGGGTATTTCCATCGTTGATATTCCTGGCATGCAGGAGCGTACGGTGATTCTCTACACCTGCTCCAAGCGTTTTGCCATGACCGGTTGGCGCTTGGGCGCAGCCATTGGTCCGCAGCCGGTGATCGACGTCATCAATAAGCTCAATACCAACGCTGAATCGTGCACGACCCACTTTATCCAGCGCGCCATGGTCGACGTGATCGGCGGCGACAGCAGCGGACCCGACGCTATCCTCGCCACGCTGCGCGCCCGGCGCGATGCTGCGGTTGACGGCCTCAACGCCATTGACGGCATCTCCGTTGTGGCGCCTCAGAGCACCTTCTACCTCTTCCCCAATGTCGCAACAATCATGGAACGCAAGGGGCTGACCGACGTCAACGACCTGATGACGGGCGCATTGGAGCAGTGCAATGTCTCCTTCTGCACGCGCAAGCACTTTGGCCGGCCGGTTGTCGGTAGCGAGAATAACTACATCCGTCTCGCCTATTCGGGCATCGACGTGCCGGAAATTGAAGCGGGATTGAGCAAACTCAAGGAATATTTTGAACGGGCGTAAGTAAACAACGGCGGGTTCGAGTAGCAGTGGCAAAACGATGCACGCGGGGCGCCTTGCCGAATCCGCCGTCGCGCCGTCCTCTCGTCCTTTATTCTCCCGGGCCTGCCGCCGCGATAATCAACACAGAGTTGCATCAGCACGGTCTGATCCGCTTCCAGCCGCAGCCCGGACGTACAGTCACAAGGCCTCCGTCTGCTCGATCGGGCGTCGGCAGAGCCGGTCAATCACAAAGCTGAGCGTGTGGTCGGATTCCATGACCAGCGCGGCCCCTGCTGCAGCCTTCACCCCAGCCCACGATGCCCGCATCGGTCGTCAGCTTGACCACGCCCACATGACGCCGGTCGATCCAATCCTGCGACCAGCCGGACCAGCGCTCGAGCGGGCTTTCCTGCAAAAATGTTTCGAATTTTGTGATTTTCATGCTTCCGTCCAGTGCTCGCTTGGTGTCGCGTCGAGCATGAAATGATGAATTGCTTCGTGAGCAGGCCCTCGTGCGAGCGGCTTGATACGCGGGCGCTCTTGGCCATCAAATCAGTGTGTGCGTACCCGGCTGAACGGTTGGATGCCCTGCCAGCCGCAAGAATTTCCCGGGAACCGGGAAGAATTTCCCTACTGCGTGGGAACTTTTTCTGTTACGCTGGATCTGTCGTACGGCTTCGTATTCATTCCCAGGAAGAACCACATCTATGCGCACTCGATTGATGGAGTATTTGGCTGATGTCGAAGAGGTCTTTGCTGCCGGATCAGCATCAGCGGCTTTGCTACGCAAGATCGTAGTACTGTTGCTGACTTTGTGCTGCGTAGTTGCTTTGTTGCCATCTTCTGCGCGCGCCGCGCCGGGCACGCAAGTTCCGCCGATTACCGTCCACGGTGGCGGGGACGAGTGGGGGATTGAACTGACCCTTGTGCTCACTTCTGAACCCACCGGGATGATTGGACTGGACGCGGAAGCGCAGCCGCTCCTGACCGCACCGGAATTGACCTTTAGCTGGACGTTGCCCGACGGGGGCATACTGCTAGATGGCCCTGCGTCTGAAGCAGTGGGTGCGGTCGCAGCCGGCGAACAAGTGAAGCGCCAGCGTCGCGTGCGCCTCGATGAGCCGGGGACTTATAGAATTGAGGTGGCGGCCTCTTTCCGTCCCGATGAAGCCACGCACCTGACAGCGGCAACCGTGCTGTTTGCTACCCTGTCCCCTAACGGCCAGCTCGCCATTGTCGATCTTGACCCACGCCTACCCCTCTATACGCCGGTGGCGCAGCGGCCGACAGTCAACAAAGCAGATCGTGCGGTGGAGGACGCGGCGCTGCGCGCAACAGCCGCAGAGGGTTGTTTTGATGTCCGCGGTACGCTGCGCCGCGAAGAGAAGCTTCCCACCGCCCGTGGCGGGGTCGGTTCTTACGATCTCCAGCAAGGCGGTGCACGTGCGGTTCATCATACGGTAGTCGAACTGCGCGAACTTGATACCGTCTCCGACGATTCTTATGGCCACACAGTGACGGATGATCTGGGCAATTTTGCCTTTCGTTTCTGTGATGATGATGGCCTGGCGGATAACGAATTGGAACTCTACTACCGCGTCTGCGCCGAGGTGCGCGACGGCGATGAACTGGTGGCCCAAGTCGTCGACGCCGAGCGTCGCTACCTTTACTGTTTTGACTCGCGTGTGATCGAATCGTCAGGCGGGCTGGTCGATTTTGACCTGGATGTCTTTCGACTAGATTCGATCGAAGCGGCGGTTTTCAATATTGGGGATGCGCTCTTTTATGCTCGACGCTTCTGGAATGACAACGCCGGTGCCTCGCCTCGCTTTATCGGGTCCGTGCGGGTGATCTGGCAGCGCGGCGCTAATCGTACAGGATCGGCCTATTCCGATCGGAACGCATCAATTTTCATCGCCGATCATGTCAATGATCCAGACGAGTGGGACGATTCGGTCATTATTCACGAATGGGGCCACTTTGCCGACCACCAGATGAGCTGCCACCGCAACCCCGGCGGCCGCCATACCCTGCCCGGTCTCAACACCGGCGTCAACGGCACGCGTCTCGCCTGGGGCGAAGGTTATCCCGATTACTACCAGAGTGCGGTGCGCACCAGCATGCCGGGCGCCGGGTACCATAGCTACTTCATCAACCCGCAGGGGCCGACGGTCGATCTGGAAATACGCCCTGGCGAGCCATCGGATCGCAATGAAGGTGCGGTAGCCGCACTCCTCTGGGACATCTTTGACACAGACGTTGACGGCCAGGACATCATCGGCTACGGCCATGCCCCGCTCCAGCGCGTGCTGACTGATGCTCGCTTTCGAGAGAGCGCACAGTGTGACCTCCCACGGTTCCTTGAAATTTGGAATGAGCTGGGGCTGCCGACCGACGCGGCCACATCGGCGGCAGTCGTGCAGAACGTCAAGACGGACTATCGCTGGTGGGACCAGGTCACGATGGTCGTTGACAATAGCATTAGCATGGCCGCGGGTGTGGGAGGCAGCAAGCTCAACGCTGTCCAGCAACTCATTCGTGAACAGGTGACTGACTATGCCGCGGCGCTCCACGGTACGGATATGAATCTCTCTACCTTCAACGCGAGTTCGCCTGTCGACAGCGTGGTCTTTGAGGGACGTTTCTTTGCCCAGCAGATTTTGCTGCTGGTCGACGCGCTGATCGCCAACGGCGCCGACACCGGCTGCTACGTCGATGGCCTGGGCGCGTTGGCGTTTGCCGTCGACGATAAGCGTGACGGCGACGCGTGGCTCTACACGGACGGTGAGACCGTTGAGGGCTATGATCCGAATCTCGTCCACAGTGTGCTGCAACGGCGACGTATCCGCAGCTCCATCGTGCTGTTGGGCGGCTGCGCTTCGCCCGCCACACCGCCCCTGGCCATCAGCGGTGGCGAAAAGAGCTATCTTGCGCTGGCCGCTGATGGCTCCCAGCCGACCGGCATGGTGCCCTATTTGTTGACAGCGTTGACGAGTGGCGGCCAGTTTCTCTATGTTGCGCCCGATCAGCTGGCGAATGCCGCCGATATTCTCAAGGCGCAACTTGATCATTCGGCAGGCGCAGGTCGCTGGAGCGACTACGTCAGTGACTGGACCACCTATCGTGTCGACAAACTGGCCCCTGGCAGCAGGCTTGGACCGGGCGAGTACAAGTGGATCAACACCGAACCAAGCGCAGGCGGCACATATCACGGAACGACGGTCGACGGCGTACGCGTGATCCTCCTCGACCTGTTTAACAACCTCCAGGTCCATGCCGACGGCAGCATTCATGCGTTCGTCCGGGACGGTTTGCAGGGTCAGTCGAGGTTGGTGCTCGCAGCCAATATTTTGCAGGGGAATCACCCGTGGTATCACAACGTGGGGTCGGTTGAATTCCCGTTCTGGCAGGAGTGCGGCGGGGACTGCACGTACGTCTTTTCGAAGACAGAAGGCGATTGGTTTGCCGTCACGAGCGGTGGAGTTGGCACGCGACCTTCCGGCGCAAATCCCGGCAGCCCGCGCACCTACCAGGTCCTCTTCAACAATGCAACGGGTGAAATACGCTATCAGTATGGTCAGCTAATCGGTAGTGACTCCCAGCGCTCGCTGATTGGCCTCAATACCGATACCGCGTCGCTCGTTGCCGCCAACGGCAGCGTGACGGGTGCGCAGGCCGGCACCGGCTATAAGTTTTTGCCAGCGCCGCCCCAACCGACCAAAACCTACGTGGTCGACGTCGATCCGCTGATCGAAAGTGTCGCTTTTCTCCTGACGGGCTATAGCGGCACTTTTGAAACGATGATCGTGCGCAACCCAAATGGCACGGCCGTGAATTGTGCCGACAGCGCGTTTGTGCGGTGCGTAAGTCTCAATGGTGGGTTGGTTCAGTTTGTGCAGGTCAATACCAGCGGTCGCGGTGGTCAATATGAGGCGGTAATCGATGCCGGCCCCACCGGTGAGGGCACGTTTTCCTTCAATGCCCTGGCCGCCAGTCCGCTGCGCGTCGAGAGCCTGATTCCCCATATCCTTTCACTCAAGGTCCAGCCGCTACGCATTGATCTGGGCCGGCCTTTTGACGAAAATGTCCTCCAAGCCTGGTTTGAGGGCCCAAACGGTGCTGTTGTCGGCACACCCCTTACGCTGTATGACGACGGCAACCATGACGACGGCCCAGCCGGCGACGGCATCTTTGCCCTACCGGAATTCAGTCCCGCAGCCCCCGGCGTTGCCTATCTGTGGGTGGAAGGAAGCGTTGACGGTGTGACCGTTCGACGCAGCGATCTGATCCCATATAATTTTCAGCCGCTGGATGTGGAGCCGAGCAGTACGCAAATCGAGGCGTTCTATGACGAAGCCGTACGAATTGGCTTCTCCGTGACAAATCAGAACGGCCTGCCTGTCTGCTTCAGTGTCGCGGTCAGCGCACCATCCGATTGGGAAGTAACGCCGGAGGGAAGTTCCCTCTGCCTTGATGGTGGCGGCACCTCGCCCTTTGGTGTGACCGTGTTGCGGCAATCAGGCGATCGTCTTGGTGAGCGAGGGGAGGTCGTTCTAACCCTGAGCGAGCAGCAAGAAGAGATCATCACGGGCAGTGCGGCGGTGGAAGTGGCCTTCTTTCGGCAGCTCGCCGGCGCGGAATTTGACAATCGGGCTGCGTATGGCTCATTGCGGCCCAATGGAACGGATACGGCTGACTTGACGCTGCAAATTCTTGACGATTTGGGTAATGTGACGGGGCGCAGCATTGAGGGGCTTTTCCAACTACGCACGACTTTGGGCAGCGTCGAGACCGCGTCGACGCACTTCGTCGAAGGGCGATTGCCCGTTCTGTTCACGGCCGGTTTGGAGAGCGGCGTTGCTGAGATCATCGCCGAGTTCGACGGTGGGATTACAGCCAGGACAAGTATTGAAATCAAGGAGGCAGTACCAGCGTTGCTCGAGCTGAGCGCAGCGCCGCTTGATCTACGCACCTCGGACGTAAGTCAACTGGATGCCACGGTGCGCGACGCCTGGGGCGAACCGGTTGCCGGCGCGACGGTCCGCTTCAGCGTCGGTGACGACGACGGCGATCGCGGCACACTTGAGGGCGGCGAAACGGCCGAGCGCGTGACCGATGACTCCGGTCACGCCACGACACGCTTCGTCAAGACTCCAGAAGCGACGGGCGCCGTGATCGTGCGCGTTGAAGCCCGCTCCGGTGATGGTGTGGTCGACCTGGAAGCGCGCGTTCGCCTCTTGCTGAGCGATAGCGGACTCGACGATGACCGCATCTACCTGCCGATCATCGAACGCTAGGGCGGCCTGGCCTGTCGCCGTTGACGTCGGCAGGCCAGCAAGCGTCGCACATTTGGCGGGTTGATTGGGTATGCGCTACGATCGGTACTTCCCGTACACTGCCCGATCGCGAGGAGCAATCCATGATCACCCGCCGCCAACTGCTTGAGATTCACGACCAGCCCTGGTGTCCCCCTGCGGTACGCGATGGCGCGACCGACTGTCTCCGCCTCTTCGCGGTTGTGGGTCGTCAATTCGACGGCGCGGTTGAGCCGCTGGCGAGTGCGTTGGCAGCCACCGGCGACCGCTACATTGTTGATCTTTGCGCTGGGAGCGGCGGGCCGTGGTCGGGACTGTACCGTCGATTCGCCGCCGCTGCTCGGCCGCCGATTGTGGTGCTGACCGATCTCTTTCCCAATCAGGCCGCCATGGCCAGCGCCCATACGCGGAGCGGAGGGCGCATCCAATATGTGCCTGATCCGGTCGACGCCACGGCTGTGCCGGCGGATCTGCCGGGTCTGCGCACGCTCTTCACGGCATTTCACCACTTCGATCCGGAAAACGCCAGAACGATTCTTCAAGACGCGGTCGACGCTGGGCAGGGAATTGCCATTTTTGAACAGACGCAGCGCTCTCTCTTTGCGTTACTCTTCATGGTCGTGCTTGCGCCGCTGGCATGGCTGGGCGTACCGCTGATCCGCCCCTTTCGCTGGTCCCGTCTCTTCTGGACCTATGTGATCCCCGCCATCCCGCTAGTGTTGCTCTTTGATGGCATTGTGTCTTGCTTGCGTACCTACAGCGCAGATGAACTAAAGGCCATGGTGGGAAGCCTGGATGGCGCACCGTACCATTGGGAGATTGGCCGTTCGCGCTCTTTGCTTTCGCCTCTTGGCATTTCCTATCTTGTCGGCTATCCGTTGGCAGACGCCGGCAAGGGGGAATCGGCCGCGCCGCGGGTGGCGCGCACAAAGTAGTCGGCCGCGGGCGGCAAGGCGCCGCCCGCGCGCAACAGCACGTCGCCCGCGCGTGAGTTGAGCATCGCCTGCAACATCCGTCCGGTGCGCAGCCGCCGGTCAAACGCGGCGTGCCACGCTCGTGAATAGCCCGATTGCCACGCCAATAAGTCAACCTCATTACGCAGATATGCATCGGCGTAGGGAACGCAGAGCGCCGCAGATTGTAGCGCCATGGCCATGCCGTCGCCGCAGAGGGGCGGGATCATGGTTGCGGTGTCGCCCAAGCAGGCTACGCCATTCCACGGACGGCTGGGGCGACCCGTGTCCACGGCGCCGACGGTACACAGCGTCTCCTCCAGCAGGCGCGCGCCGGCCAGACGTGCGCCAAATGCGTCGTTCTGACGGGCAATGGCCGCAAACATCGCGGCCGGGTTGCGTTCGGCCCTCGCAAAGGCATCGTAGGAGGCCAACAGACAGACGTTGGTTGCGCCGGTTTCCACCGGGTTGATGCCCACATAGCCGCCCTCAAAGAGATAGACCTCAACGCGGTTGGGCATGGCAAGATCGGCGAAGTGGGCCTTGACGCCGACGTTGAGCCGCGCCGGTCGGCTCTCCAACGGTTGGGCCAGTAATTTGGCTGCTACGCCACGCCCACCAGCCATGAGCCCCGTGCGGGCCCGCACCTGTTTTGTCATCCCGTCGCCACGGATCGTGAGCGAAACCCCGGTGTCGCTGCTGCTGGAGATCGGTCACGGTGTGTCCTTGCCAGAGCGTCGCACCACGTCGCTGCCGCAGCCGCAGCTAGGGCTGCGTCCATCGCATAGCGACTCAAGCCCCAGGCCGCGCCGGGCAGCGCGGTCAAGAGTCGCGTGCCGCGGCGGGAAATGAGTTCCGCATCGACAAGCGCTACGGGATCTGCTGCAGCCAGCGCGCGGCCTAGCCCCAGCGCAGCCAGCGTCGCCTGACTCTCAGGCGAGAGAAACTCACCACAGACTTTGTGGCGCGGCAAGCGGTCGCGTTCGACGAGCAGAACGCGCCACCCCCGGCCGGCTAACGCTGCGGCAGC
This sequence comes from uncultured Chloroflexia bacterium, assembly GCA_963749845.1. Taxonomy (GTDB): domain Bacteria; phylum Chloroflexota; class Anaerolineae; order Caldilineales; family Caldilineaceae; genus JAGRCP01. The sequence goes on from CAVVOJ010000002.1 coordinate 592,241, forward strand.
GCCGCTCCCTGCAGGGCCGGCGCCGACGATGGCGACATCAAATGCTTCGTTCATCGGATAGCGATCGCAGACAAAGGATTGTGAAGCCGGGCGGTAGCAGCCGGCACAAAGGTGAGACGTGCCAGCTCAATCGTGAGCCCCGGTCCAAAAGCCATGGCCGCGCCTGTTGTGCGTCCGATGCCGTTGGCCCGTAACCGCCGGCGCTCTTCGGCAAGCACAAAGAGAATTGTGGCTGAGGAGAGGTTCCCGTATGCTGCCAGCACGGCACGTGATGAAGCCACGGCCTCTTCCGGCAGCGCGAAGAGCTCTTCGAGCTTGTCAACGATGGCGCGCCCGCCTGGATGGATGGCCCAGAACTCGGGCGTTGCGCCCGCCATCACCTTCTCTAACTCTGCCGCGGCTACGTCGCCCAGATGATCGGGGATCCGCGGTGATAGATGCAGCGTGAACCCATAGTTGCCGATCTGCCAGACCATTTCCTCTTCGGTGTTGGGCTTCATCCCCGTTTGGAAGCGGTCGAGGAGATAGTAGTTACGGTCGTCTTCCCGCGGCATGGCCACAATGGCCGCGGCCGCACCGTCGGCGAAGAGCGACGCCGAGATCAGGTCGTCCCGCCGGTCGCTCGCCTGAATGTGCAGCGAACAGAGCTCGACTGCCACCACCAAAACGCAAGCACTGGGGTCGGCAGTCACGATCTGGCTGGCCGCCCGCAAGCCGTTGAAGGCCGCTGAGCAGCCCATGAAACCGATGATTGTACGCTGCACGGCCGGGTTCAATGCCAGGCGATCGGCCAGCACAAAGTCCAGGCCGGGCGCAAAGAAGCCGGTGCAGCTCACCACAATCAGGTGCGTGACGCTATCTGCGAGATCCGAGGCAGCAACGCCGCGTGTCGCGGCTAGCTCGGCAAGGGCCTGCCGCGCGGCGTGTTCAGCCAAAGGAACGGACTCCCGGCGGTAAATCTCCATGCGCTCGGCCGTGGTTGGCGTGTCGGCCTGATCATGCCCCGGCGCAAAGGGCGATTCGTCTGGCGGCAGCAGATACTCCGGTGCGCAGCCGTGACGCTTCTCAATGCCCGAATAGGCGTAAAGGGAGCGAATGAGTCGCTGCAGGGCCGGCTGACCGGCAAAGGACGAAGCCATCCATTGGCCGATGCTGGTTTGGTCCGCATGATATTCGGGCACCGACGTGCCGATTGCGAGCAGTGCCGGATGGGGGTTGATCTGCATGTGGGTGAAGTCCTCTCTTTTCCATTCGGTCGATAGGTTTCACACGACGTACAAAGGTGTGAACGTGTGCTACTGCTCGGGATCCAAAATGAGCTGATATAGACCGTCATCGGTCGCCACCAGCAGGCGTTCGGATGCAGCGGGATCAGCGACAAGTCTGAAGACGCTGCGCCCGGGCAGACCGCCGTGCTGCCAGGTGCGGCCGCCGTCAGCAGAATACCACAGTCCGGCGGACTCGGTCCCGGCCCAGAAGATCGCGCGGTCCTCGTTCTGCTCGATAACCCCCACGCGGATGACCGTTCTCGCGCCTATGTCGGCTTGACGCACCCACGTTGTTCCCTTGTCGCCACTCAGCCATAGGCCATCAGCCGCACCGGCCCAAAGTGTGCCAGCAGCATCCTCATGCAGTGCATAAATTGTCTGCTGCGCCAAGGGGCCGGGTAGCGCCGTCCAACGCCTGTCCTGGTCTTTGCTTTGGTAGAGGCCCTCGATAGTGGCGACGGTGGTCGTCATGCCATCCCGGTGCTGCAGAATCGAGAGGATGCTCAACGTCTCCAGTCCGTTGCCAAGGGATATCAGGCTGCTGCCGCCATCTTCCGAGAGACCAACGGCGTTGCCCCAGCTTCCCACGAAGAGCGTTTCGACATTATCTGCGTCGGGGGCGACAGTGAAGAGGCGTACCCGTTCCATGCCGTCTGCCTGTCGCCAACTCGGCGTGATAGCCGTTTGCGTCGACCAGAGGCCACGTGCGGTGGCAAGATGAATCCGTCCGGCGCGATCCCTGGTCATCTCTTGGATCGTCCACGGCGGTGAGGTTGAGTCCCAGGAGCGGCCTTTGTCGACGGAGCGATAGACACCCGATGCCGTCGCAGCCAGCCAAGATTCGTCTTCCTCCGTCGGGCTGAGCAGGTCGGTGACGATTGGCTGGAGACCGTCGACAGTGCGCCACGTGGCACCCTGATCGTCCGACCGCAGGAGAGCGGCATCGCCTGCAGCATACAGCCAATCATCGACTTGCACCAGATCGGTAAGCCGCCACTCAACAGCTTCCAGGGCTGCGTCGCGTGTCAAGCGTTGCCAGCGGCTGCCTGTTTCCAATTGCCAGAGTCCGTCATTGGCACTCACGAGCGTGCCCGGCCCGCAACAATTCACGGCCGCATAGACTTGTTTCGCATCTTGTGGGCCAAAGGGAGCCCACGCCGTGCCATCGGCCGCGAGCAGCCACAAGCGGTCATTTGAACGCGCAATGAGTGACCCATCCTCGCCCAAGAAGAGCCGGTTGACAAAGCCTGCCGTTTCGTCCGAAAGGTCAGGCAACAAGGTCCATTCACCCGTAGGCGAACGCCACGCGACCCCGGCATCGGTGGCTGCATAGAGGCGCTGGCTGGCCGGTTCATAAGCAATGTCGAGCACGATGCGTCCAGCCAGCCCGTCACGTACCCAAGGACCCGCCGGCGATTCGCCGCGCCAGATGCCTTCGCCTTCAAAACCGGCCCAAACCACGTCCGACGCTGCCAGTACGACGTAGGCGAACGCAGACGGTGGCCCATCGACCGTTTGCCACTCGTTTTGACGCACACTACGCCAGAAGAGGCCGCGATCCGTGGCGGCCAGCTCGCCCTGGCGCAGGTCCAGCAGGTCCGTGAAGAGCAGGTCGGACTCTCCTGCTGCGTTGCGCAGCGCTGACGCAGCGTGGGCATCGCCTTGCCAAAGGCCGCCTGGGCGATTCGCCATGAGCCAGAGGTCGCCCGCTTGACCCGGTCGAAGGCGGATCACATCGGCCCAGCTGCCCGGTGCAGCGACGCGTTCCCACTGCCATGCGGATTCGCTGGGTGCTTGGGGACGTGCAGCCAGGCGCACGTTGCGGATCTGTACGTTCTCCCAACGCCAGTTTGCATACTGCCACGCCGGCGTACGCAGACCGATCTGAACGGAAAGTTCATTGACGCCGGGCTGAAGCAGCGCGGGCGGCAGCATAAAGCGCTGGGTCACCCACGTGCTGGTGGGGTCGGGTTTGCTGCGCGGCGCCAGCGTGGCGACTTCGATGCCGTTGATCAGTATACGGTTCGCCGCTTGATCTACCTGCATGGTCTCCAGCAGCAGTTCGTACTCTGTATCCACCGCATGATGGGGCACAAAAAACTCACCGTACCAACGCGGACTGAAGTTGACGCCGCCTTCGTTAAGGTGCACCCAGTGGGGGTGGAGCGTTCCGATGTCACCCAGACGAATAACTGTGTCGGGGGCCAGGGCCTCGATTTCGAGGGGCGGCATGCCGTCCTCGGCTGCGGTATCGGCGTCGCAGGGTGACTCCGTGTCGCCACAGGCCGCGCGCAGCGCGCGGTAGGCCAAGCTCTCATCGTCTTTGCCTTGCCACAGGTCATAGCCGTATTCGTCGCCCGCTGCGTCAAGCTGCCAGAGCGCCACACGCGGCAACCAGTCTTGGTTGGCGGAGACATAGGCCAGGGCATCCTCCACATACAGCAGCTGCTGCTCGGAGCTCACCACCTGCCAGGCGTCGGCCGGATCGGGTGCACGCGTGCGCCAGCCCATCTCGGTGATCCAGACTGGCTTCGCGCTATCCGCTGCACCCCACACCATCTCCCGATGCAGTTCGAGGCGACGAAAATTGAGGCGATCGACGGCAGGCTCCTCCCCCGGCGGGCGGCCAAAGCCGTATGGATGAACTGCAAGCACATCAAAATAGGCCGCGGCACCCGCGTCGAGGGCCTGACGCAGATAGGCCAGATCATTGATGTTCCGATCATCGCCTTGCGTGAAGGCCAGCCCGGCCATCGCCACGGGTAAATCAGGCTCGATTTGCTTGACTTCAGGATAGAGCCGCCTGAGCAGCTCGACGTATGCTGCAGCGTCGGGCGTCTGCTCGTTCCATTCCAGGGTCAGGTTGGGCTCATTGGCGAGGATCACACCGGCCAGCGCTGCACCGTAGCGCGCAGTGGCCGCACGAACGAAGCGCGCATAAGCGTCCAGATCCCACGGGGTGGGTCCACTTTCGTCCAGTGCCCAAGCGGGCGGATGGTCTAGCCGCGCAATCAGTTCGAGGCCGTGAAACTGGGCGGCGCGCAGGGCTGCATCGGGCACTTCCCAGTAGAAATAGCCCGGCGTGGGCTCGATGTCGGCCCACTTGAAGACAATAACCACGAAGTCGCCGCCGGCGCTGCGCGGCAGCGGTCATGTGCTCGTCATCGCCAGTCGCGACATGGAAACCAAGATCCGGTTGCGGAGGCGCCTCTTGCGTCGAGAGATTGCCGGTTGTCGCGGCAACACTGAGAGCCGTTGCCGCCAGCAATGCCAATAGCAGCACAGATCGCACAAGCGTATTGATCATCGTGGCTAGACTGTCTTCAAGTACTCACGAATCAACAGGGCGGCTGTGGCGCCTTCGCCCGTGGCACTGGCAACCTGCTTGGTGCTGCCGGCACGCACGTCGCCGGCGGCAAAGATCCCTGGTACGCTTGTTTCCAGCACCGCCGGTTCCGTCGCGCCATGATCTGTCGCCCAGCCGGGCTCGTGAACCAGTTCATGGCCTGTCAGGATGAACCCCCACTCGTTCCGCCGGACCTGGCTGTTTTCGAGGAAGCTTGTGTTTGGATCAAGGCCAATGAAGATGAAAGCCCCGTCCAACTCCATACTCTGGGTCTCACCGTCCTGAAGCAGGGTCAGCTGTTTCAGCTTGCTCTCCGCGCCTTGAAAGTCTTGTACCTGCGTCTGCCAGAGAACATCGATTTTCGGATCGTTGAGTACGCTGTCCTGGATAATCTGGCTGGCCTTGAAATGATCATCACGCACGATGATCGTGACCCGGTCCGCAAACTTGGTCAACAACAGGCTCTCCTCCACTGCGCTGTTGCCGCCGCCAACCACGGCAACGTGCTTGCCCTTGTAGAACGGGCCGTCGCAGGTGGCGCAGAAGTGGACGCCGGCGCCGATATAGTCGCTCTCGCCCGGCACGTTGAGACGCCGGTAGCGGCTGCCGCTGCTGATGAGCAGGGCGCATGTGCTGTACTCGCTGCCGTCTTCGGTCGTCACCACGTGGTAGAGGCCATTTTGCTGTACCGACGTCACGTTCTGCGCCTGGAGCAATTCGACGCCAAAGCGTTCGGCCTGCTGGCGCAGCCGGTCGGCAAACTCGATGCCCGCCACGCCGTCGGGAAAGCCAGGCAGATTGTCGAGCCGTTCCGTGCCCGCGGCCTGGCCGCCAAACGCTGCTCGTTCGATAACCAGGACATCGATGCCTTCGCGTGCCGCGTAGAGCGCGGCCGTGAGCCCCGCCGGTCCGCCGCCGATGACGATGACGGGGAAGTGGCTGCGCGTGGCGGTCGTCTTCAAGCCGAGCTTGGCCGCCAATTCGGCATTGGTGGGCTCCACGAGATGCGACCCATCGTCAAACACGATCGTCGGGATGATGCGCTTGCCCTCATTTGTGCGGATGACGAAGGCTTCGCCGTCCGCGTCCTCTTCGATATCAACCCAGGTGTACGGAATCTGATGCTCGCCAAGAAACTGCTTGCTGCGCCGGCAGTCCGGACACCAGTATGCGCCATACAATGTAATGGTTGGATCTGCCATGCTCAGTCTCCTGTCAAACGTCAGTGCATGTGAATCCGTTGATCAGCTTGTGAGTTTTGGTGTTGCCTAGCCGATGTGCGTATGCAGCATCCGCTGTTGGGCTCGTTTCTGCAGCGAAGTCGCGGCCAGGACCAGCACGAAGAGCGTCGCCTGGGAGAGTACGATCGTGGCGCCGGAGGCGACGTCGATGTAATAGCTGAGATACATGCCGATGAAACCGGTGAACGCGCCAATCGCCGTGGAGAGCAGGATGATCCGGTTGAAGCTGTCCGTGAGCAGTCGCGCCGTGATTGCGGGGATGACCAGCGCCGCAGCGATCAGGGTGACACCCAAGATTTGCAGCGCCGCGATCAACGTAGCCGCCAGCAGAAGAGCAAAGAGCGTGTCGATCCAGCCCGTGCGTACGCCATAGACTTGGGCCACTTCAGCGTCGAAGGTGGTGAAGAGCAATTGACGATAGGCGACGAAGATGGTCAGCGCGACCATCAGCGCCACCGCGGCGATGACCATCACATCGGCCCGCGTCACGCCCAGGATGTTGCCGAAGAGCGCGGCATCAAATGAGCGGGTGAAGCTGCGGTAGCGACTGATGAGCGCCACGCCAACGGCAAAGCTGGCCGTGGTGATGACGCCGATGGCGGCGTCGGCGTTAATCTGCGTCCTGCGTACGGTCTGATTGATGAGCAGCGCGGCCAGAAAGCCCCACATGCCGGCGCCGATGTAGAAATTCCACTGCATGACGTAGGCAACGACTGCGCCGCCAAAGATTGCATGGGAGAGGCCGTGGCCGATGTAACTCATTCCCCGCAAGACGATATAGACGCCAATCAACCCGCAGAGGGCACCGGCCAGGACTGCGGCCATGGTGCCGTTGCGGAAGAATTCAAACTGAAAGGGTTCGATCAGCAACTCGATCATCCGCCACCTCCTCTTCTGCTTGCGCTGGCCACGGCCCGGCTTCCGTTGCCGCGTGACCCAGGATCGGATCGGCCACGACGTCGGCCAGCTTGTGATGGTGTGGCTTCTGGTGAACGAGCAACAGGCCGTCGTAATGGATCACCTGCATGTCGCCCCGATAGGTCTCCGTCAGAATTTCGGAGGTAAAGACATCCTCGGGCGTGCCCTGGGCAATCACGCGCTTGTTGAGGCAGACAATCCAGGGAATGTGGGCCGCGGCCATGTTCAGGTCATGGGTCGTCATCAGGATGGTCATGCCCCGACGGTTAAGGTCAAGCAGCAGATGGAGCATCTTCTCGGCTGTCTGCATGTCCACGCCTGATGTCGGTTCATCAAGCACGAGCAGATCGGGCTGGGCGATGAGGGCGCGCGCCAGGAAGACGCGCTGCTGCTGTCCGCCCGACAGGTTGCGGATATGCTGCGTGCGCAGGTCGCCAATCTGCAGATGATCCAACACCTCTATCACGGCCGCTCTGTCAGCCCGGGAAGGCCACGGCCAGAGCCGCGCCTCCCGCACCCGGCCCATGAGTACAACCTGTTCGACCGTCACGGGGAAATTCCAGTCGATCGTCTCCACCTGGGGCACATAGGCAATCTGTGGCGCGGCGTGACCGCTCGTTGCCTGACCACTGACGCGCACCTGCCCGCTCGAGGGTTGCAGCGTACCTAATGCCAAACGGAGCAAGCTGGTCTTGCCAGCCCCGCTCGGCCCAACGAGGGCCGCAAACTGGCCTGGATGGAGATGTAAGTTGACGTCGCTGAGCACCGGCATCTTGCCATAGCCGAAGGTAACGTCGTGTACTTCAAGAATGGGGTTCATTAGTCCTGGGCCTGGTTCACCTGACCGTCGCTGCCGGCAACGTTGCTCGTGTCAAAGTCAGCGATCAGGGTGGGATCGCCGCCCAGCGCGTCGGCCATGGTGCGCACATTTTCGACCATCATGCCCACGTAGGAATGATTGTCGTCACCCGGCGCGCCGGGCAGGTCATCATCGCGCAAGTTGTCCACATAGGTGACGCCTGCCTCTTTCGCGATCTGGTCGAGAATGGGGGAGGGAAAGACCTCTGATCCAAAGATGGCCGGCGTTTCTTCGTCACGTAACTGCGTAATCAGATCAGCCACTTCACGAGCCGAAGGCTCGGAAAAGTCGGCCGGCTGGATCGCGCCGATCACGGTTGTGCCGTAGCGGGGCGAGAAGTAGGCCCAGGAATCATGATAGGTCAAGAGCTTGCGATTCTCGGGTGGAATCGAGTCGATGGTTGCGGCGATGGCGGCGTCGAGTTCATTGATGCGCGTTTTAAACGCAGCATAGTTTTCCGCGTAATAGTCGGCATTGGCCGGATCGCGTTCGCTCAGCTTGTCGCGCACAATCTCGGCATAGCGCAGCGCGTAGAGCGGGTTTGGCCACAGGTGCGGGTTTGGGCTGCCGTCCGCCGCCGGGAAGGAGAAGTCGAAGATGTAGTCCTCCGGGCTGATGGTCAAGTCGCCCAGCAAGACGATCTCGGCATCGTCACGCTTGTTGGCCTCAGCCAGTCGCAGGGTCGGTTCCTCCAGATTGAGACCATTGATGAAGATGAGATCCGCTTCAGCCAGGGTGCGGGCATCAGAGGGCGCGGGCTCAAACGTGTGCGAGTTGACGCCCTCAGGCACGATTCCGGTCAGCGTGACGCGGTCTCCGCTGATGTTGTGGATGATGTTGGTAACGGGCGAAACCGTGGTCACGACCTGGAGCATCGAGTCTGCCGGGTCAGCGGATTCGGGCGTGGCGTTATCGCCTGGTGCGGCGCAGGCTGTGACGGCAATGGCGAAAAACGGAATGAGAATCAGGCGAAAGAAATTGGCATGCATGACGCAGAAATATCCTTGTTGCTAATTTTGGATCAGCTTGTGATCATAGATAATCTTACCGACGAACAGGGGCAATTGTCCTGCTTTCCGTCTCGCCGGTCTGTTTGAGACCTCACATTTGATTCTGAGTGGTCTGCGCCCCGGTGACGTGGAAATGGATCTGTTTGGATGCAATCATCCGGCACAGCAGCGCCAGGTCCCGTACAATACGCCCATGGTACTTGACGAGTGGGTTTCACTAGCATCCCGAAACGATCTGTCCCTCCATGTCCGCCGCTGGCCGCGCACAGGAGGCGAGCCTGGTGTACCCTTTGTGCTGGTCCATGGTTTGGCCAGCAACGCCAGCACCTGGGATGCAGTTGCCCCGCGACTGGCCGCCAACGGCCATGACGTGATCGCCGTCGACCAGCGCGGGCACGGGCTTTCGGACAAGCCGGACGGCGCATACGATTTTGATACGGTCACGGATGATCTGGCCGCGCTACTCAATGAATTGGCGCTCAATCGACCAATTTTGGTCGGTCAGTCGTGGGGCGGCAACGTCGCCTTGGCTTTTGGCGTACGCCATCCGGACCGGGTGCGCGGTCTGGCCTTTGTTGATGGCGGCTTTATTGACCTACAGGCGCGGCCGCAGGGCGATTGGGCATCGATTGAACGAGATTTAAGACCACCATCGCTGGCCGGTGTGCTTGCGGATGACCTGCGCGCCCGCCTTCGCCATTTCCATCCCGAGTGGTCCCAAACCGGCATCGACGGCACCATGGGCAACTTTGAAATCCTGCCCGATGGGACGATCCGGCCATGGCTTACGCTGGATCGGCACATGCAAATCTTGCATTCGATCTGGCAACAGCGTCCGGCCGATTTGTACCCACAGATCAAAGCTCCGGTCTATATTGCCGTCGCCGAAGATGATCGGGATGCAATGCGGTTGGAGAGTCAACGTCAGCAGGTCGCAGCGGCCGAGGCGGGTCTCACCCACGTGCACGTGGAGCGCTATCCGGCCACAGATCACGACATTCATGTCCATCGCCCGGTTGAGTTGGCCGATGCACTGTTGAACGAGCTGGACGGGGGAATCTGGTCTGCATAGCGACCAGTTATGGCGGATGTCGAAGTGACCGACAATGATAAATACAGAAGCCTGACTTGGCCTCAAGTCAGGCTTCTGCTTTCGTAGACGTGCAACAGTATTTGAAGAAGGAGAAAGCGCATGGCGGTTGATCCCGGCCCTGTGATCCTGCTAGGATCCGGCGAAACCTCGCCCAATATTCGCAAAGTGTACGATGCCCTCTTCAGCTGGCACGAGGCGCCGGTGAAGGTAGCCATCTTGGAGACGCCGGCCGGCTTCCAGCCGAACTCAGCTGATGTTGCCGGGCAGATTGGGCGCTATCTGGAGAAACATCTGCAGAACCATCAGCCGGAAATATCCATCGTGCCGGCGCGCAAGCGCGGGACCCCGTTCAGCCCGGACGATCCAGCGATCCTCGATCCCCTCTTTGACGCCGATTTCTTGCTGGTCGGCCCCGGGAGTCCCACCTATGCAGCACGCCAGTTGCGCGATAGTGTCGCCTGGCAGACGCTCCAGGCGTGCCATCGTTTGGGAACTGCTCTCATTTTTGCCAGTGCCACGACCATCGCCTCAAGTCGTTATGCGTTGCCGGTCTACGAAATCTATAAGGTCGGTGACGATTTGCATTGGCAGGAGGGGCTTGATTTCTTTGCCCCCTTTGGCTTGAACCTGGTCTTCGTGCCCCATTGGAACAACAATGATGGCGGCGAGACCCTTGATACGAGCCACTGCTACGTTGGTCGCGCCCGCTATGAAGAGATGCTCGACTTGCTACCCGCTGATGAAGCAACGCCGCGCACGATCGTCGGCATCGATGAGAATACCGCGTTGATTGTTGATCTGGCGCAGGGACTCTGTCGAGTGCGAGGAAATGGCGGTGTGGTGATCATTTGCGCCGGCGAAGAGACGCGCTTCGAGAGCGGCAAAAGCTTCGCCGCCGAGCTGCTCGGTTCCGTCCAACTGCCAGCGCATCATGTGGGCATTGGGGAAGAGATCTGGCGGGAGGCCGAAGCCCGTCACGGCAACCCGTCAGAAGAGGCAGAGACGCCTACGGCGCCAGACGTCGTACTGGACCTCGTCAGTGCACGCGATGCGGCGCGCCAGCGTAAAGATTGGGCTGCGGCCGACCGCCTGCGCAGCGAGATTGAGGCGGCTGGGTGGCAATTGCTCGATACGCCCGATGGACCGGTACTGCAGCCGGACGGATAGGCGCATCGATCATGCCTCCCACATTATGCGTAGCACCCCAGCTTCGTCAAAGAGCAGGTCTTGGGGTTCGCCAGTCTGCTCCAATGTGGGGTGTGCGTCAATCTCCGTCAGCAGCGCAGTGGATGCCCACATCCGGTCGAGTTCGAGGGTGTTGCGGATCATGATGATGCGCGCATCTTCGCGTTTCGCCGGCGGCAGCGCCGCCAGGATCGCCTCACGGTCGTTGGGCAGGGTGATAGGAATCTTCGCCCCATTGTAATTGCCTGAAGTGAGACAATTGGTGTAGGTCGACGCGGGATCGATCTTGTCGCGCAGCCGTTGGGGGATCACGTCGCAGTAGCCGACGCCGATGGCATTGCCGTGGCTATTGGGCGTCAAGTCCAGGGCAACCAGCGCACGGAAGTCAGGTTCCACCAGCCCGCCCTTGCGCCGCCACATGCCGACCACGTTGGGATCCATGCCCGTGCCGCTGATGTCCTTGCCGATCTCCTGCATGACAAGCAGATCCAGCGGCTCGATCGGAATGCGCGGCAGGTGGCGCCAAGCCAGTTCCAATAGCTCAGGCTCGCGCGTCTCCAATTGGTCAGCAGGGATGGCCTCAATGTGGGCCGGTTCGTGATGACCGTTTTCGACGATGGCCACGCCGCCGAGAATGGGCATGTGCTCGATGAGAACGCGGGCCGCAGCGGGGATGGCCGCTGCAATGCCCCAGGCGTGCATGGTGGCCGCGCCCCGCTCCTTGCCCAGACCGACTGCCAGCATCTTGAAGAGCCCGCTTTCCCAACGGCTGCGAAAGGCCGTATGGGGCTTGATGCGGTTGATGACGAGCACACCGTCAGCTCCAGCGGCGTGGGCGTCAAAGACGACTGGCATGCCGTCCGGGGTGACGCCCACATCCACGACCTTCATGCTACTGAGGATCGGGATACCCAGCTGTTCCGGGCCTAGACCATAACTTTCCAGCACCGTGCGCTGACCTGCCGGCGTGCCACCGCCGTGGCTGCCCATGGCCGGCACCAGAAACGGTTCTGCTCCCAATGCTTTCAACGCTTCGACGACCGTTGTTACGACCGGCGTGATGCAGGCTATGCCGCGGCTGCCCACCCCGACGGCGATACGCTGGCCCGGCGCGACACGGGTAGCCAGCCCCATGCAGCCCAATTCGGCGCGGACATGCCCCGGGATGTCGCTGATGCAGTCATCGGTTACGCGCTGACGAATGGGGGCGAAACGGGGCAGCGTCAAGATGTTGCTCCTCTACTCTTTGATCCTCGCCCAAACACAACGGTGTTCGTTTTTTCTTCACCTACTCTATCGCTGCCGCTTTGCGAATCATGCGCGGTGCGGCGCGTTACTCGCATGGCTGCGCGCCGCTGCCATTGCAGAGGCGGACGCTGTCGATGTACCAGTTGCTGAGCTCATCTCCATCTTGCGTCGACAGAAAACGCAGGTTGATCGTCTCACCGATGTGGGCATCCAGGCTCAGCTCAACTCGTTCCCAACGCCCCGTGTTGCTGCTGCGACAGAGATCGAAGGTGCGCAGTTCGGTCTCATCGACCAGGACTCTGCCCCGATCGTCGCCGCAGATTGACTCGCGCGATGCAATCCAGTGGTAGAAACTAAGCCGCACGTTCCCAATCCCTTCGGGAAGCGCAATTGGCTGGGCGATTTCTGACTGCTCCTCACGAATGCCGCCCAGCCAAGCGAGCTTGGGGGCACTTTGGGCCGCAAAGGGTTGTCCGATCGTGCTTGCCACATATTGTTCAGAGACGATGAGCTGCAGGCCCTGACTCGAGCTCTCCGACCAGGACACGTCGTTTGGTGCGTCGAAATTGCCATTGGCCAGGGCAGGGAAAGGCGGTGGTGGCGCGGCCAGGTCGATGATCGGCAGGTAGGCGCGTCCCGTTGCGCTGGCGCTGTCAGGCAGATAGAGCGCAAATACTTCCTGGGGGGCAGCGGGCATGATGAGGCTGTTTTGCAGGCTGGTACTGGCGTCATTTTCCGTGCCGAGCCAGCCGACGAGTAACCAGTTGTCTGCCGGACTCGCGGTCAGCAGGATTGCTTCATTTGCCACGTATTCGCCCTCTGCGCACCCTGTCGACGCGGCTGGTGTAGCCACGGGATCCTCACCTTGACCAGAATGTGAGCGAGTCAACGGATAGCATGTCGCTGATTCGACGAAGACCGCAGTGACGACCAAATTTGCATCCATGGTGATGGTGACCGGGCTCTGCGCGCCTGCGAAATCTCCTTCCCAACGCGCGAAGACCCAACCGGGAGCGGCCACCGCAGTGAGTTGGACCGGCGCTCCGGGCTCATACGTGGACTGATCCGGTTCTTTGCGTACGAAACCGTTCCCTTCAATCGCAACCGTTAGCGAATAACTGAGGCCGTCACCTTCAGCGTACACGACGACGACCGTGACCGATTCGGCCGGCATGCTCAGGGTGTTGACGATGGCCGTGCTTGCGTCATTGTCCGTGCCCGACCAGCGCGCCACGGTCCAGCCGGGCGCCGGATTTGCTCTCAGGCTGATCGGCTCGTCCGGCAGGTATTGGCCAAGCGGGCAGCCATCCGAACGATCTGGCGTTGCCACCGGGTCGTCGCCATCACCCGCGTGACTGCGCGTCAGGAGCAAGCAGCTCTGTTCATAGCGCACGCTCACGGCCGCGTCGGCGGCCGGCATGGTAAGGGCATTTTGTTCGCTGCTGCTGGCATCATTGTTGGTGCCGCTCCAATCGGCGACCCGCCATCCCGATGCCGGCGCAGCCTGAAGTGCAATGGCTTCGCCCACGTAGTAGCGTCCGGGCGCACAGTCGCCCGATTGAGCTGGGGTGGCCACGGGGTCGGCCCCGTCGCCAGTATGGGAGAGTGCAAGGACATAGCAGACGGGCGCATAGGTAACGCTGGCTGACGCGTTGCGATCAGGCATGATCATGCTGTTGCTGGGCGACGTGCTGCCATCATCGTTTGTCCCAGACCAGCGTACGATCGCCCAGCCGGTTGCGGGCGCCGCAGTGAGTGCAATATTCTGCCCTGGCGTATATTCTCCCTGCGGGCAGCCGGCAGATCGATCCGGCTGCGCAGCCGGGTCGCTGCCATTGCCCGTATGCGAGAGCGTCAAGGTGTAGCAACTCGGAGCCGGCACATAGGTGACGCTTGCGGTGGCGGCCCGATCGGGCATGGTAAGCAGGTTGCTTGTGCTGATGCTGCTGTTGTCGTCCGTACCCGACCAGCCGGCCACGCGCCAGCCGTTTGCGGGCCGAGCCGTGAGCGTGATGGTCTCGTCTGCAACATAGTTGCCAAGGGCACAACCGGTGGAGCGGCGCGGTGCTGCAATTGGGTCGTTGCCGTCGCCGCTATGGCCAAGTGTGAGTTCATTGCAGGGGTCCGGCGGCGGCGGGCTGCACGGATTGTCACCCGGATTGGTGATCTGGATACTATCGGGATCGACATAGACGTCATCGAGCCAGAGGGAGCCCGTTTTTTGGGCATCGTCGCCGGTGCGGAAAGAGAAGGTCTCCAGTGCGCTATCTTCGTTCTCATAGAAGTCGAATGTTTGGTTGCCGTTGCGGCTGAGCCTGGTTGGCTCGTCCCACTCGCCACCCTGAACATAGGCCTGATAGCTGTTCGCCTCGTTGTCGAGCGCCAGCCAGACGCAGTACCACGTATTCTCGGCAAAGGTTTGCGCGGTGACGACTACGGAATCACCATCGCGAACGTGGAATGGTCCTGGCGTGAATACGCTGTATCCCATCTGGACTTCCAAGTCAGTCCATTCTGTCGGCGGCGCGGCATCGCCCACCCCTGCCCATACGCCTTGTGTGCCCTGGCGGCGCAGGCGGAAGAAGAGTGTACCACTGGCCTCTTCCGCAATCGTTGCCGTCAAGACCTTATCGGCAATGCTGGATCCCTCCTCCAGGCGCAGGACGCTGTTCGCAGCGTCGACAGGATCGCTGATCACGACTGCGTTGTTTGTGGCAAGCCAGCCGCTGCGTCCGTCGACTTCACCTGAGGCAAGGGTTTCAAAGTCGTCTACGAGCCGAAACCCGACCTCAGGTTCATTCGGCAGGTCTTGTGCGTGGAGCAACGACGGCATGCCCAGAGCAGCAGCCATTGTCAAGAGCATGGCGACAAGAGTGCTACGGCTCGTCAAGCAAGCGCGCAGGAGGGATGAGCGTGGGCGCGGGGCAAGAGGGAATGTATTCACAAAGTAACCTTCTGTTTATCCGAGTTGGTAATTGTGGGAGCGTCCGGGTCGCTTGACGTTAGCCGCGTCCACCGCAGCCGGGGCAATCATCGCCGCCATCACTGCCGCCGCCGGCTCCGCCAGGAACGAGAAACTGGTTGCCCGTACCCAGATGCGTAATGCGACGATACGGTTCTAACTCTACCAGTAGTACGCCCCAGTAATAGTTCCGGTTACGCTCGAGTTGGGGCAGGCGGTCCGCGACCTGATCTAGATCTACCGTGACCGAGGTGTCCTTGATGGAGCCTACCGGGCCAAAGCCATCGATCATTGGATCGCCTTCCGCGGGCCAGAAGACCAACTCATAGTACTGATTTGGCGCCAGCGCGAGTCCGCTCGGCTGCCATGCGA
The DNA here is from genome assembly GCA_963749845.1 of uncultured Chloroflexia bacterium. Taxonomy (GTDB): domain Bacteria; phylum Chloroflexota; class Anaerolineae; order Caldilineales; family Caldilineaceae; genus JAGRCP01. Next base: position 607,743 of record CAVVOJ010000002.1, read on the forward strand.
AGATGCGCCGACCTGAGAGGCTGGAATCCAGTGGCTCTAGCGCACTCACTGCTGCACCGGGCGGGGGCAGCACAGGCGTGGGTGGCGTGGCAGGTGTAGCCGTGGCGGTTGGAAGAGATGGCGTGTTCGTCGCTGTGGCTGTGGGACGCGGCGTCGCAGTGGCCGTGGCCGCAACGGTGGGCGTTTGAGTCGGAACAGGCGTGCGCGTCGGGCGCGGCATGACGGTTGCGGTCGAAGTCGCTGTGGCTGCGCGCGTGCTGGTTGCCGTGGCTGTCGGTCGGTCCGTTGCGGTGGCAGTCGGGCGCGGTGTGGAAGTAGCCGCTGCGGTACGGGTTGGTCGGATTGTCACTGTGGGTGACGGCATGCTTCTAGCAGTTGCATCGGCCATCTCAGTCGTTGCCGGCGCTACTGCTATCCGGTTTGCCGAGACTGCCGTCGCTTCAGTTTCAGCCGCGGTTTCGGCCTCACTTTCGGCCGCTGTCTGCGCTGCTGCTTCTACCGCTTGTTCCGTCGCCGTCGACTCTGGCGTGACGTCTTCCTCCACCTGCATGGTCGCGCTGGCAGTGGCCGTGGCGGTCTCGCTTTGGGCTACGGCTACGTTTGTGTCGGTTGCACGCAGGGCAGGCTCGCCCCCGCCGGCTGGGTTGATGGGTACTGCGCCGGCTGTGGCAGCGATGGCAGGCTCGGCCTCCTGAGGGTTCAAAGGGAGCATTCTGTTTGACATAATCAAAAAGATACCGGCAATCGCCGCCAGCGCGGCAAGTAATAGTCCGATCCCCGCACGCGAGCGGCGTTGAGGTGCTGCGTGGGGCGGCGCGGGGACTTCAATCTTGCTGGCTAGTCCAATGCGCAGAACCTGTTGGTCGCTCTGGGTGGGTACCCAGGTCAGGCCGTCTGCCAAGGCGCGGGCAAATCCTGTCGCCGTGTCATAGCGGATCGCTGGCGCTTTGGCCAGAACCCGATTTAGCGCATAGGCTACGCCAGACGGCAACGCGGGATTGCGGGTGTCGGCATCTGCAGGCAGCTCGTACAGGATCGCCCGCTGTAATGCAATAGGGTCGCTATCGTCGAAGGGGAGTTGCCCGGTCGCAAGCAGATAGGCTGCCGCGCCCAGGCTGTAGACATCGCTGGCTTGGGTAGCCGGCTGACCAATGACTTCTTCCGGCGCGTCATAAGCCGTGATCGCAGCGGCTGGGCGTGGAATTGGCGGCACGTCCGGGGCCTGGCCCATGCCCAGGAGAGCAATTCTGTGCTGCCCGTTCCCGGTTAACCAAATTGCTTCCTCAGTGATGTGACCGTGAATGAAGCCCTCGGTATGGGCATAGTCGATGCCGTCTGCCAGTTCTGCTACCAAATAGACGAGTGTTGCACTGTCGAAAGGTGGCTTGCGCATGGCGAGCACACGGTCGAGGCGGTCGCCATCGACTGCCTCCGTGACCACGTAGAGCCGATCGTTGACGGCGCCGGCCTCAAATACCTGGAGGATGTTGGGATGGACCAGCGCCTTGGCATCGTTGGCTGCATGGATCAACGCCGTGCGCGCAATGGGATCGCGCGGCAGCCCTTCGTTGAGCACGTGAAAAAGGACGTCGGTATTATGCAACTGATCATAGGCGGCATAGACGGTTGCTGTCGCGCCGCTAACAATTTCGTGCTTTAGTTGATAGTGACCTATTGTGGAGAAACTCAACGCCATTTGGCTGATACCGTGCTATGATGGTGGCAGCAATGAAACTTTGGCCGCATTTACGACAGCCTGCTCACGCCTGATGTTACCACTTGTCGGAAGTATCGCTCAAATGCCGATTCAACCTTTCTTGGAGAATCAGAACTCCTTTATCGTTGACGGCGCGTTGGCCAGTGAACTGGAAAGGCGTGGGGCCAACCTCCAGGACGATCTTTGGTCAGCCAAGCTGCTGATTGAACAGCCCGATTTGATCCGTTCGGTCCACTATGATTACTTTGTCGCCGGCGCCGATGTGGCCATCACAGCTTCCTATCAGGCCTCCTTTGAAGGCTTTGCCGCGACGGGGTCTCTCGGCGTCGGAGGCTGCGGCATTGATGCGGCTGTCCGTGCAGTTGGCGTGCGAGGCACGGGACGATTTTTGGGCCAGCACTGCCCATCGCCGGGGGCGCCTGCGGCCGCTCGTGGCAGCCTCTGTCGGCTCATACGGCGCATTCCTGGCCGACGGCTCCGAGTACCGGGGCGACTACGGACTCACCGCGGTGGAACTGGCGGATTGGCATCGATCGCGCTTTGCTGTATTGGCCGACGCAGGCGCCGACCTGCTCGCCTGCGAGACGATTCCATGCGCGATAGAGGGCGAAGCGCTTGTCAACCTGCTGCATGAGTTTCCCGGAACGCTTGCCTGGCTGAGCTTCAGCTGCTGCGATGAGCGGCACCTCTGCCATGGCGAGCCGTTTGCCCAGGCCGTAGCCTTGGCGAACGACTCGAATCAAGTTGTGGCTGTGGGGCTAAACTGCACGGCACCGCGCTTTGTCGCAGCGTTGCTGGAACAGGCGGCCGGCGTGACGAACAAGCCGCTGCTCGTCTATCCCAACAGCGGTGAGGCCTGGGATGGGGAGGCCAAGTGTTGGATTTCTGAGAGCAGTTTGGGCAGCGCGGCTTGGCCGGTGCAGCAGTGGCGCGCGGCCGGCGCCCGCCTGATCGGTGGCTGCTGTCGCACGACGCCCGACGACATCCGCACACTCCGGCAGGCGCTGCTGTAGCAGGGTGGAGACCGCTGCCTGGGTTTCTTTGCACGGCCTTAATCGTGCATTGGTCATGCGCAAATGGTAGTATGCTATCTATATGAAACTGGATCGTCTATCAATTGCGTGAGGAATGCCAATCTATGCAAACCGATTACCATATGCACTCAACCCATAGCCCCGATGGCCACAACTCGCCGTATGATCTTTGCCGCCAGGCGCTTGCTCTCGGAATGGACGCGATCGCCATTACCGATCATGTTGAATGGTCTCCCAACGGCCGCACGATGTGCCCCGATTTCCCCCGCTACTTTGCTGACATCGTGGTCTGTCGCGAGGAATTTGGCCCACAAGGCCTGCGCGTGCTGAGCGGCGTGGAGTTCGGCAATCCTCATCATCATCAGGATGAGGTGCAGGCTATGCTCGACGCCCATCATTTTGATGTTGTGATCGCATCCGTGCACTGGGTTGGGGAGCGCAATATTCACGACGCACGCTGTTTCGATCACCTGGAGCCCTATGACGTCTACGCCGACTATTTCAGTGAAATGGGCGCTATGACGGCTACTGTCGACTTTGACATGTTGGCGCACTTTGATCGGATCTTTGCCACGGGGACCAGCCGCTTTGGCCCGCCAGACATTAACCGCTTGGAAGCCGAAATTCGGCCCGTGTTGCGTGCGCTGGTGGACCGCGATCGCACGCTAGAGATCAACACGCGCTTTCTCCGTCACGAGCCGGGTTGGAACGATAGCTTGGTGACCGTGCTGCGCTGGTATCGTGAGGCGGGCGGCACCAAGGTCGAGCTCAATTCTGACGCACATCGGGCGTCCGAGATCGGACGGTACATGGCTGTCGGTGAGGAATTGCTTGGCGAAGCTGGCCTGGAGCAATCCAACAACGCGTCATTTGGCGTGCGCCTGCCAAGCTGACGCCTGTTCATGATTGACTGCCTGGTAGCCTGCTGTGATCAGTCGCAACGGTGCTCGGTGCAACAATAAAAAGGGGTCCAGCGAGTTGACTCGCTGGACCCCTTTTTATTGTTGTCAATATGCGGCTGACTGCCGGGGCACTCCAGGAAAGGGACCCGTGCACTCGCCTTCTATTCGAAGGTAAACAGGATGCCGGACATGATCACTTTGCCGTCATCCGCGCGGCTGGAGCGAACGCCGGTGGGCAAGATCGAAAGGGAGTCCGCCATTCGGAGCACCTCAGGCAAGTTGCCCGACGGTGGTAGCATAGCCTCGAGGACACCGGCCGTACCGCCCAGGTCATTGAACATGACCAACGTCATATCGTCTGCCGCAAGAGAAGCCGACCACGGCGCGTAGTAGCGCAATGGAATCGGGGAGGCCTCAGCACTGTAGAGATCCTCGAGCGTGGCAGAGCCGCTAAAGTCAACGACTGGAACAGCGTCACCGCCTGCCGTATCAACGTAGTAGTATAGATTCAGTGGTGCATGGGTGTCGTTGCTGAACGCATTGACTACAATCGCACTACCGTCACCGGTCCAAGAGAGTCCTTGGGGATTGGCGGGCAGGTTTTGCCAAGCGGGGAGGGCGGCCTGGAAATCGTCCGGCGTCATGAGCTGTGTTGGCTCACTTGTGCTGTCGTTGAGGTCCAGTAGCCACAAAGAAACCGGCGTAGTGCTGTAGACCGTGTTGGTCATATTGGTGAGCAGGACGGCAATTTGGGCGCCATCAGGCGAAAGCGTGCTTATCCCGTCCAGACCAAAATTGGACTGAGAGTAGCGGGGGAGGTAGCCGGCCATAGATTCGGTTAGGTCGACAACTTGTTCGGCATCACCTTCGGCCGCGCCAATCTGGAAGACGCCCATGTTATACGCAAGATCCCCAAGGGGCTCAATCCGCCAGAAGTAGACGGTGCTGCTGTCTGGGCTCCACATGGGCAGTAGGTCGAGGGCAAATACGTCTTCGCCCACGCTCCAGCTTCCCGTCACGCCGTCATCAGTTCGATCAGTGAAGGCGCCATCAGCCACAGTAAAGGTCCAGATATCGCTTTCCAGGCCTGCGACCACCACATTTTCTGTAAAGGCGATCGCCGAGCTATCCGGGGCCCAGGCGAGCTGATGGGGATAGCCCTCGAACTCTTCGGGCGCTTCGTGGCAGCGCTTGCTGGCGTCGGCAAAGGTGAAGAGGCAAAGCTGTCCGACAGCTTTTCGTCCTCGACCATCGCGTGTGATCCAGGCAATGTGGGCACCATCGGGCGAAAGGGTCGCCAACGCTCCATCGGGATCGGCGACAATCTCTGTAACGGGGCGGGCGCTGACAAGATTGAGCGTTGTTGTTCCGGCGACTGCTGAGTCCCCTGTTGCCGCTCCCTCATCCACGTTCTCTTCTGCGCTGCCTTCAGCGTCGTCGGCTGGTGTGTCAGCAGCTTCTCCGCTTGCCTCTTCGGTTGGGGTTTCCTCGTTGGCCGTGTCGGTCATTGCTTCGGCGTCGTCGGCTGTCGCTTCTGCTACGGTCGGTTCCGGCGTTGGCGCCGGCTCATCGCCGCCGCAGGCATTGAGGACGAAAAGCGCGGTCAGAGCAATGGCAAATAGGGTCAGGACTCTACGAACTTGCATTATACTCTCCGGTTTTTTTGAATTGGTTGTCGCTTCGGCTGGAAAATGGTTGGAGCGCTGTTGCCCACAATCATATCACAATCGATCGCGTCGCTACAGCAGCTCAAAACTCCACACCGATGATGTCCCAGAACCAGTCGTCCAGACCTGGCGCTTCACGCCAGACCGCCGCGAATTCAGCCGCGAATTGCGCGGCCAAGGCGGGATCCTTGACGATGACAATGTTCTCATCGTTCTCGTCGTTGGCGCTATTGGTGAAGTTGAAGGAGCCAAAGATGACCGTCTCTCGATCCAGAATAAAGACCTTGTGATGCATCACGCTGCTACTGCCATCTTGGCGTACGGTCACATTGGGCGCACGCAAGTCATCCAGCTGACTGAAGTAGCTGTAGGCAGTCTCCGACCCCGTCGTTTCAAAAACGCCCTGCACGATTGTGCCCGACCTGGCCTGTTCGAGCAAGGCTTCGCCGATCGTCTCTTCTGTAAAGGAGTAGGCCATGAAAAGGATCTCCTCATCGGCAGCCGCAACGTAGTTGGCGATGATGGGCGCGACCTCTTTTTCAGGCGCAAAATAGTTCTCGACAGCGATCGCGTCAATCATGACCTGCTCATGCGGCGTGTTCGCTGGCGAGGTTGGCCCAAATGCACGCTCATTGACCATTTCGTCCATTTCGGTCGTATAGTTGGCCGCCAACTGGGGAGAAATCATGCGCACAACGTTGTTGGCGTTGCAGTAACTGCCATTGTCGGTGAAATTGAGGGAGCCAGTCCAGACGATTTCGTTGTCGATGATGACGAACTTGTTATGCATGAGCGCACTGCGCTCATCGCCGACGATTTCGATGCCGGCGCGGCGCAATCTGTCGATGACGCCGGCTTCCGTTTCGGCTGAATCCACCACGACCCGAACTTGTTTGCCCGTAGCGGCGACATCACGCAGCGCGCTGATGATTGGCGCAGCGTTTAACTCAAACGCTGCCAGGTCAACGCGTTCGCGGGCCGAGCGAATATCGTCGGCAATCAGCTGGTCGAGTCCATCGCGACGCCGCCATTCCGGCAGGCAGGCCGGGTTGGTGAAGAAGGCGTCATACCACCCTGGCTCAATCTGGTCGACCGCTTCATACTGGCGGATGGGCGAGGGTGCAAAAATCCCCAAGCGCACGCCTGCTTCGAAGATCAGATTCTCACCAAGAAAAATGGAGAAACAGCCCAAGACGAGCAAGCCGCCGCCGATCAGCAGAATCGAACGAAAGTTGAAATTCGCGATGAAGTCTCGCACTGTCTCGGCCACAGTTGGATTTCCTGGCTAGCCGGCTGTCGGCGCTGCGCCGTTGACAAAGAAAAGCCAGAAGATGTAGCAAAGATAAGCAGTCAGCAGGATGGCCGCCCCGATGCGGTTGATGGAATGGGGCCGCCGTATGACCAGGAGAAAGAGAAGCCCTGTCAGTCCAAGCATGACGGGAAAATCAACGTAGCGCATGTGCAGGGGCACGGGCAGGGGTTTGATCAATGAACTGAGTCCGCCGATGAACATCATGTTGAAGAGGTTGGAACCGACGATGTTGCCGACGGCGATGTCGCCTTCCTTGCGTGCCACCGCGATGATGCAGGTGGCCAACTCCGGCAGACTGGTGCCAAGCGCAACCAGCGTCAGTCCAATGATCAGCTCACTGACGCCCATTGCCCGTGCCAGAAACTGCGCGGAATCGACGAGCCAACTCGCCCCGACCATCAGCCCTATCATGCCGGCGCCGACGAGCAGGAGGTCAAAGAGGGGATGACGGCTGGCCTGGGCAATGTCGGCATCAATCGATGTGACGACATCCAGCGCTTCCTCGCCCTCGTGAATCTCTACCTCGCTCAGATGATTGCTGCTGTAGCTATAAATTGTGAAGGCGATCAGACCAGCGGTGAGGATGAAGCCGTTGAGGCGGCTGATGCTGCCAGACCAGGCCATCATCACGAAGATGATCGAAACAAGGATCAGGAGTGGAATCTCGCGCCGAACCAGATGGGCGTCAACCGGGATGATGGCCAACAAGCCCGTGATACCAAGGATGAGGCCAATGTTGGCGATGTTGCTGCCCACGATATTGCCGATGGCGATATCGCCGGCGCCGTTGCCCTGCAGATTCGCCAATATGCTGACAATTAGCTCAGGCAGGCTTGTGCCAAAGGCGACAACGGTGAGGCCCACAACGACAGTAGGCACGCTCATGCGGACGGCGAGGCGGCTGGCGCCACGCACCAGGAATTCCGCGCCGCCGATCAAGAGGACGAAGCCGGCCAGAAAAAGGACAATGTTAGCGGTTAAGCTGTCACCAAGCATGAATGGAGAACCTTGCCAGGATGGCTGTTGAATTGTTGGCTGACACGCAAACCGGCAGGACCTAATTGTAGAATCCTGCCGGGGTGAGTGTGATGCATGCACGCTCGCCAGACGAAATCACGTCTTGCACACTTTGACTCGTCTGGAAGGTCGACCTCTCCGCAGATAACCGCTCGGTGCGCTTGAACGATTACGGTAGCGCCGTTGCTAGTCAGCGGCCAGCCTAAACGTCGTCTTTGGCGCCTCAACAAGATCGGGTAGCGGCGAGACGTCGCGGACAAAGCGGGCCTGTACGCTCCATGGGCCGGTCCACGTTATTTGCGCCTCAATCAGGCGACCACGCAACGGCAGCTCACTGTCAATAAAGACCAGTTTGTTCTGACGCGTACGGCCGCGCCACTTGCCCTTGTGCTTCTCTTCGACGAGTACCTCAACCGTCTCACCCAACATGCGTGCGTTAATCTCAGCGCAAACTTCTTCTTGGATTTGCTCCAGCACTTTGTGGCGGCGCACCTTCTCGGCCTCGGGCACGTCGTCGGCCATACGGCGTTCGCTGAGCGTACCGGGCCGCGGACTGTAGCGGGCCAAGTGCGCCTTGTCGAGCTTCAGGTCGCGCAGGAGATCGGCGGTCTTGTCAAACTGCGCTCTACTCTCGCCACAGAAACCGACGATGATATCGGTATGAATTGCTGCCTCAGGGACGATAGTGCGGATGCGCTCGATCAACGCCCGGTAGTCGGCGCTCGTATAGCCTCGCTTCATCGCCTCCAGCACCGTGTCATCGCCAGCCTGGATCGGAACTTCGATGTGCTCCATCACTTTGGGCAAGTCGCGCACCGTTTCCAGGATGCGATCGGTCATATAGTTTGGATGGCCGGTCAGGAAGCGGATGCGCCACAACCCTTCGATTTCGTGGACGGCGCGCAAGAGATCGGCCAGATCGGGCATGTCGCTGTCGGCCAGCCCTTGAAATGCTGCCACCGTTGCCGAGTTTCCCGTCCCCTGCTCGCGCCAGTCGTAGCCGTAGCGATCCACGATCTGACCCAGCAGCGTCACTTCGCGCACGCCCTGATCGACCAGACCGCGAATCTCGTTGACGATTTCGTCTACCGGACGGCTGCGTTCGATGCCGCGGCGGAACGGGATAATGCAAAAGGTGCAGGCGTGGCTACAGCCGTAAACGATGGGCACATGCGCGGAGACAGGCGCATCGCCGCTGAGGGCCAGATGCTTAATCGATTGGGTTGTGCCGATGGGTTGCGCTGCATCTTGCAACGCGTAGCGCTGGGCCAGCTGAGAGCGCTCAATCGCCTCGACCTCGGCCTCAATCTCCGCTTCGCGCAGGCGCCCAACCAGCGGGCTGGCTTCACTGGGCGCCATGAAAACGTCCACATAGGGATAGGCATCGAGGAGTTGCTGACTGGGCTTGACGCCCACCATGCACCCCATGAGGGCCAACGTACCGTCGGGATGCCTGCGACGCCAGGGTTTGAGGCTGCCCAATTTACCTATAGCCTTATTCTCTGCGCTTTGACGGACAACGCACGTGTTTAGGACAACCACATCGGCCTCGTCAAGCTGGTCAGTTGGGCCGTAGCCGATCTTTTCCAACTCAGCCGCAACGTGATTGGAGTCGGCCACGTTCATCTGGCAGCCGATGGTCCAGATATGGTACTTGCGCATCGCGCTCGAAGTGCCGTCGGTAGCAAGTTCTACGGTTTCGACTGCGGCGCTGTCGGCTTTTGCAGCCCCTCGGGCTGGCGGATCTTGCTTTTCTTGGGTCATTGAATGCTCCTGTCGTCCGGTGTATGCCGGGCAGGCAGATCGAAATTGTTGCGCTCAGATAATCGCAATAACATCTGATTGTAAGCGTCCTGCGCAGCCAGTGTCAAACGCGACCGGGGGTGGAAAGCCGCACGATTTTTTCCCTACGTTTCGTCATCGTCTTCCCAATCAAGGTCGTCGTCATCGTCCCAGTCATCATCCCAGTCATCATCATCCCAGTCGAGGTCGTCGTCATCGTCCCAGTCGAGATCGTCATCATCGTCGTCGCTCTCGTCCTCTTGGTCTGTGTCTCCATCCTCATCGCTCAGGTCGTCGATATCATCAAGATCGCCCTGCTCGACGTCGCCCCAGGCGACCGACCAAACTGCTTCAGGATCGTCGTCGATGGCATCACTGCTCCCTGCTGTTTCTACATCGGCTTCGAGCTCAATAAAGTCGTCGCCGACTTCTTCCTCATCGGCGAAATCTATCTCTACCGGGTCGATGGCGACGACTTCAAAGACGGTATCACAATCCTGGCAGGTGATCAGATCTCCTGCCTCAGCCATGGCGCTGACCGGCAGGTCGGCGTCACAATTTAGACAGTGAATGGTAACCATGATCTTCCTCATTAATTGACCTTTGGTGGCGGCGCCCAGTTGGGAGCAAGCGATCATGACAACAGCAGTTGTACAAAGACTTGGTTGCGCCGATTTCAGAAATACGCTAAACCGAGTAAATTATACATTGCGTAGCAAGACACAAAAAAACGGGACACTGGAAATTCATTCCAGTGTCCCGTTTCGACTGCCAGAGGAAATACGCTATGCGAGACTCACGCTGTTCGCACACGATCTGGCGTCATGGGTAAGGTGCGGACGCGTGTGCCGTTGAGGTCGGCAAGTGCATTGGCGATTGCTGCCGCCACTGGGCCAATCGGCGGCTCGCCCACACCGCGTGGAACGCCATCTGCCGCTTCCAGCAGCACGCTTTCGACATGTGGTGCAGCCTGCATCGTCAAAAGCGGGTAGTTGTTGAAGTTGTCGATCGCCACCTGTCCGTCCACGACGCGCATCTCTTCAAAGAGTGCGGAGCCGACGCCCCACATGATGTTGCCTTCGATCTGCGCCTTGGCTCCATTGGGATTGATGGTCAAGCCGCAGTCCATCGCCGCGTAGACTTGATGTACGCGCAGACCGCCGCTCTCCTCGTCTACAGAGACTTCCGCGACTTGCGCAACAATGGTGTCCACGTCGGTGCAGAAGGCAATGCCCCGGCCGCGTCCAGCTTCCAACGGCGCTGACCAGCTGGAGAGGTCGCCAACGGCTTCGAGCACGGCCCGTCCCCGGCGTCCCCAATCGTCATCAGGCATGTGATCAATGCGGAACTGCAGCGGATCCGCGCCAGCCACCAGCGCAACTTCGTCCATGAAACTCTCGAGCGCGTAGGTATTGGCCAAGAGACCGAGACCGCGCCACCAGCCCGTGCGTACCGGTAAGGGCGTGCGCCAGGCGATTGTCTTGCGGTTGGGCACGGCATAGCGAATCGTCGCACCACGGTAGGCGCCAAAATCAGCGCCCATCACTGTGGCCATCATGCCGGGCAGGAAGTCGAAGGCCACGTCGCCACTGGCTTGACGATGCTCCATCGCCTCAATGCGTCCGCTGTCGTCAAGCGCAGCATACAGTTTGTGATGCGTCGGCGGTCGGAAATAGCCGTCCCGCATCTCTTCGGTGCGATCCCAGCCCACGTGGACCGGCACGCCCGCTGCCTGCGCCAGACGTGCCGCTTCCACCGCCACTTCAAAGCCCGACTTGCGCCCAAAGCCGCCACCGATATAGGTTGGAATGATCTCGACAATCTCTTCATCGACGCCCAACGCTTCCGCAACAGTGGGGCGTACCCGTTCATGCATCTGGGTCGAGACCCAGACTCGCACGCGGTCTGGCAGGACTTCGGCTGCGGCTGCTTGCGGTTCGAGTGAGGCCTGAACCGCAAAAGGCGTGCGGTATTCAGCCGTCACATCCGTGCGCTGCTCCAACACTCGGGGCGCGTTACCTTCTTGCTGAATCGTAATGCCGTTGCCATTGCCGACCGTAACGATCTCATCGAGCTCTTCCTGCTGCCACAGCTTGCCCTCGTCCCAGGTCACGGCCATGTTGGCGACCGCAGCCCGTGCCGCCGCACGCGAATCGGCCACCGCACCGGCAAAGTCTTCGGTGGCCAGCACCGAATGAACGCCGGGCAAGCTTTCTGCATCGCCTGGGGCGGCAGAGGTCATCGTGGCCTCGATGGTGGGCGGACGGGCGACTGCGCCATATTTCATGCCATCCAAGCGAACGTCGTAGCCATAAACGGCCTGACCACTTACCTTGGCGGGGATATCGATGCGCCGGGCCGGCTGGCCAATCAGCGTGTAGTCGGCCCTGGGCTTAACGGGCACAGCCTCTTCCGGCACTTCCCAGGTCGGATTGGTCGCCACCAGTTCGCCAAAGGTGACGCTGCGACTTGGATCGGCCGTAACGACAAAGGCCGGACCGTCGACGGTTAGAGCATTGGGCGTCACGCCGAGTACAACCGCTGCTTCAGTACGGAGCATTTCGCGCAGGGTGGCTGCGGCCTGACGCAAGGGCGTAAAGACCGACGAGACGGAGCTGCTGCCGCTGGTGCCAAAGCCATCCGCCGGTCCGCTCGCCGTTGTCGCCTGGATGACACGCAGATCGCTGAGTTCAACACCCAACTCATCAGCGCCGATCTGTGCAATTGACGTGTGCACGCCCTGGCCCATCTCGGCTTTGCTGATGAACAACTTGATCTCGTTCTCGGATGTAATCTCAAACCAGGCCCAGGGATCGTCAGTGAAACTGCCTGGCGCGGTCGCGCCGTCAAATGCCTCGGCGATCTTGAGGCGCGCATACGGCACGCCGACAAAGAAGCCCAAGGCCAGCGCGCCGCCGGTCACGCCGGCGCCGATCAGGAAGCCGCGGCGTGAAACTCGCCAGCGTCGCTTCTTTCGGCTTCCTGATCCTGGACGGTCGGCTCTGCCACGGTTTCCGCTTCTTGTGGATTGGTTTCAGTCCCTTGCTCGCTCATGCTGAGGCCTCCTCGACAACTTGACCGGCCATTTCGTCGGCAGCCTGGCGAACGGCCCGCTGGATGCGGACGTAGCAGCCGCAACGGCAATAGTTGGCGCCCAGCGCCTCACTGATTTGCTCATCATTCGGCGCCGGATTGGCATCGAGAAAGGCCGCCGCGGTCATGATTTGCCCGCTCATGCACCAACCACACTGGGGCACCTGCTCGTCGATAAACGCCTGCTGCAGGGGATGTAGCGTCTCACCATCCGCCAGGCCCTCAATCGTGCGAATCTCCTTACCTTCTACCGCTGCGAGCGGCGTGATGCAGGAGCGGGCTGCGACGCCGTCGATATGAACGGTGCACGAGCCGCAGATGCCTACGCCGCAGCCAAAGCGTGTACCGATCATACCCAGTTCATCACGCAGTGCCCACAGCAACATACCGCTTGGCTCGTCGGCGACAGTATGTGTTTCTCCGTTGATCGTCAATTCCATATTTGCGTCCCTCAGCAACGTCCAGCCAGATGGTCTATTTCTCTCAATAGTCAGAAGGATTGTACGAGCTTTGTCCGTTCGCTTCAGTAAGGTCTCTCCAGGATGAAGAATTCGGTCGCCAATGGTGAACTTGGTCACGCAACTAGGATCTCAGCGCGCTTTGCGATATGCTTACGCTTTGGCTATGGCGAAGATGGTGCGTTGGTTGATCGATAAGGCGAACCTGGACGGATGATCGATACGGAATGGTACCCGCAATCTGAAATCGACCCACTTGCGGATTGGCGCCGCTGGACGCGTGCCACGCTTCTGTTTGTGCTCGGAACGGCCGCATTTGCCGTCGCCTATACCCAATGGCCCCTTTATTCAGAGAACCAACACACCAAATTTCTGCAGGGACTGGCCGCTGCAGGCTATGGCAACCTCCGCAACGACTGGCTGGCCAACACGATCGATCCGTTACCGGCTTTTTCGTTCCTAGTTGAGACAACCGAGCGCTGGCTGGATCCGACCTTTTTCTACTTGTTCCATGCACTGCTCCTGGGGATCTATCTCTTTAGCCTGATCGGCATTATGAATCGTACGGTCGATCTCAACCGGACCACGGTTGGTCCGGTCTATTTCGCCGTGATCATGATTGCACTCTTTGCCGGCCAGGCGCCACCTTTTTCCACCCCGGTCATGGGCACAAGTCTGAGTTGGGTGCTTCAGGCGGGCGTGGCCAATCAGTATTTAATCAACCCTGTGTTCCAACCCAGCACCTTCGGCGTGCTGCTCGTGCTTTCCATCTATCTCTTCCTCGCGGAGAGACCCTTCTGGGCAGCTGCGTCAGCCGCATTTGCAGCCGTTATGCATTCAACCTACTTGCCCAGCGCAGCCGTCTTGACAGCGGCCTACATAGCAATTTCGCTCTGGCAGGATCGATCCTGGCAACGCGCCTTTGGGATTGGCTTGATCGCTTTGGTACTGGTCACACCTGTTCTGCTCCACAATGCCCGCTATCTGGGCCCCACCAGCCGGGAACTTTGGGCCCAGGCCCAAGACATCATCGTAAACTACCGGATTCCCCATCACTCTCTGCCCGAAATCTGGCTGGATGGTACGGTCTATGTCAAAATGGCCCTGGTTGGTGGGGCATTGCTGCTGGTGCGAGACAGCCGGCTGGCCGTCATCATGGGCTTGTCCGCGGCAGCGGCCATCGGTCTCACGCTCGTCGAGCTACGTTGGCCCAACGACACGCTGGCCTTCATTGCGCCATGGCGTATCTCAACTTTTCTCGTGCCGCTGAGCAGCGCCGTGATTGTCGGGTCGGCTGTCGCATGGTGCTGCAATCGACTTTCGGGCTTCCTGATGCGCTACCGCGTGCTGGCGCTGCTGCCTGCATTGCTTGCACTGGCACTTCTGGTTGGTCAGGGATGGCGCGCTATGGAACGAAATTTCGCCGAACGTAGCGCTGATTATCGCATGGGGCTCTTTCACTTTGTTGCTGAGACCAGTGCCGCCGATGATGTCTACCTGATTCCGACCGGCATGGCCGAATTTCGCCTGGAAACGGGGGCGCCCGTGCTGGTAACCTTCAAATCCCATCCGTACAAGGATACCGAAGTCATTGAATGGCAGGCACGTGTCGAGACGGCCAATGGCTTCTATGGCGAGCCCACGTGCGGCAGCCTGCTGGAGGTGGTCGACCGCTATGCGATCACCCATGTGGTCTTGGAGGCTGGTCAACTGCCTGATGGTTGTTTGGAATTGGAACCACTTTATGCTGACGATTCATTCCGTGTGGCCCGAGTGAAGCAGTAGCATGAAGCATGTGAAGCGTTGGCTCCCTCTTGCCGGCGGGTTGGCCCTGATTGCGCTCCTTCTGCGCCAGATTCATCCGCGCGATGTGCTGGATCTGCTGCTGGGCGTCAACTTGGGTTGGTTTTTGCTGGCCTGCGGCTGGTATGTTTTTACCAATGCCCTGCGGGCTTATCGGTTTGGCGTCATGCTCGAACTACCAGGCTGGCTTACGCCCTTGTCAATTTTGCCCGAAATGTTTGCCCTGAGTTTTCTCAACAATGTGTTGCCGGGACGCACCGGCGAACTCTCGTTTCCCTACTTCATGTACAAGCGCCATGATATGCCCGTCGGTGAAAGCGCCTCGTCGCTGATTGCGGCGCGGGTCTTTGATTACGTGGCTGTCGCGATCCTCTACGTTGTCTTTACGCTCTTTGAGCTGGACAATCTGGATCCCAGAGCCGCCCGCGTTGTCTCCGGCGTCGGCGTACTACTGGCTGTGTCGATCCTCTTCCTTGCGGGCGCACCCTGGTTCACGACGATCGCTGTGCGGATTGCCAATCGCGTTTTTGCCACGCTTGGCAGGGCGGACAGCAGTCTCGCACGTATGGTCAACAGCGTGGGCGATCAGGCCGCCCTGACCTTTAGGCGCATGCGCAACGTCCGCACCTATTCACTCACTTTCGCCTGGTCGATCGCCATTTGGCTGGCTACCTTCGCCTGGTTCTGGTCGCTCATGCAGGCTATCGGCATCGGACGTTCCTACCCGTTGGTTGTCGTCGGCAGCACCTTTGCCAGCTTGGCGAAAGCAATTCCCTTTGTTACGATCGGCGGGTTCGGCGCGCATGAGGCCGGCTGGACCATTGGCTTTAGCCTAACCGGCATGGAGACGACCACCGCCATCGCCAGCGGCTTTGCCGTCAACATTCTGACTCTGGTCATGTCGGTCGTCTTCGGCAGCCTGGCTCTCATCTACATGAATGGTGTTGCCGGCGCATGGCAGGTCGTGCGCCAGCCCGAAGAACAGCTTGATCCCAATGCCCAATCGTCCATTGACAATTGACGATCGTCAATTGTCTGCCGCTCCTATGCCCACCAATCGTTGGCCCATTCTGCTTATCTTAGTCATTTATGTGCTCCTGGCGGGCGCCTATAGCGTCGTCAATCCGCTCTTTGAGTCGCCCGATGAGGTCTGGCACTATGAGTACGTGCGCTGGCTGGTAGAAGGCCAAGGCTTGCCCCATCCCGACGACGTCGGCCATGCGCCCTGGCACCAGGAGGGCAGCCAGCCGCCGCTCTACTACCTCAGCGCTGCCTTGTTGACCAAACCGATTTCTACAGCCAACGCCGCCGAGATCATCCGCTACAATCCCCACGCGGCGATCGGACAGGCCGACTCCTATGGCAATCAAAACATGATGGCCCACGGACCAGCCGAGACGTGGCCGTGGCGTGGCGCCGCGCTGGCCGCTCACATGGCGCGCTTCTTCTCAATCTTTCTGGGCGCGCTGACCGTCTACTTTACCTATCTGATTGGTCGTAGCGTCTTCCCGTCAAGACCAGCCATTGGCGTGGGCGCGGCCCTGTTGGTGGCGTTCAACCCCCAGTTTCTCTTTCTTTCCGGCGCAGTCAACAACGATAATCTGGTGACGATGACGGGCGCGGCCGGCGTGTTGCTCGCCGTTACCGCACTCGGTCGACGCAGCGCAGGTGGCGAACAGAGCGAGCCTGGCTGGGGCCTGTTAATTCTCATGGGCGTCACGGCAGGCGTTGCCATGCTCAGTAAGCTCAGCGGTCTCTTCGTGCCCGTAATCATCGGGTTTGCCCTGACGGCTGTTGCATGGCGGCGGCGCTCGTGGCGGGAGTGGCTCACCTACGGGCTCACGGCCGGTGGGATTGCCGCGCTGATCGCGGGCTGGTGGTATGTGCGCAATCAGATGCTCTTCGGCGATCCCTTGGCCCTCAGCGCGATGTTCGATATCCTCCCCCGGCGCGCCAACCCGCCGACTGCAGCCGAACTGCTGGCGCGCGCCCAGGGCATCTGGCGTTCGTATTGGGCCGTTTTTGGCTGGTTCAACGTGGTCGTGGACGAGTGGATCTACGCGCTCTTTACCGGTCTAACGTTGGCCGGTCTGGCGGGACTCGTTTTTGGTATACCTCTTCAGCACACGTACACCAGGCGTGGAGATGCGCCCTCATCACGAATCGATCTGTGGCAGGTAGCCGTCCTCGTGCTCTGGAGCGTCAGTATCGGTTTGCTGCTCTGGCGGTGGGCCCAGATGCGCTATCCCCAGGGGCGGCTGCTCTTTCCTGCGATCAGCTCGACCGCGGTGCTCCTGGCCTGGGGATTGAGCAACTGGCTGCCGAATCGCTGGCAACGCTGGCTGCCTGTCGGTCTTGCGTTGGTCCTCGTCCCCATTGCCGCCAGCATTCCATGGCGGACGATCGCACCGGTCTACGCTGCGCCGGCGCCGGTGGCTGCTACCAGCGTGCCCAACGAACTGGACGCGATCTTTGGCGATCAACTGCGCCTTGCCGGCTTTGAATTGGGCGTCGAGGAGATTCGTCCAGGCGAGGCCGTTCCGCTTACCCTTTATTGGGAGGCGTTGACGCCGCTCGCCCGCGATTACAGCATTTTCGTCCATCTAACTGACGAAAATCAGATCTTGCAGGCGCAGCGCGATTCCTATCCGGCCAAAGGTAATGCCCCCACGTCTGACTGGTCCGCCGGCGTCATCCTGCCGGATGCCCACGAGGTCATCGTGCCGACAACGGCTCCGGCTCCGGCCCTGCTCAAGGTGGATGTAGGCGTCTACGACTATGCAACAGGTGAGCGGCTGCTGGTCGGCGGCAATGATCACTGGACCGTGGGCTACGTTACCCTTGTGCCTGCGGTGGAGGGGGATTTGCCCCACGCTACTTTTGTCAATTTCGAGGATCAGATCGCCCTGGTCGGCTTTGATTTCGATCGACGCGTGATGGCGCCCGGGGAGACCCTCAACCTCACCCTTTGGTGGGAGGCGCTCGACGTGCCCGCCAAGGACTATAAGATCTTCACGCACTTGGTGTTGCCGCCGGAAGCAACCTGGGCCCAGGAGGATGATCGACCTCAGGATGGCGCACGCCGCACTAATACGTGGCAGCCCGGCGAGCGGGTCGAGGATGCGTACGCGCTCACGCTGCCGGAAGATGCGCCGCCCGGTACCTACTTTGTGGAGATCGGCATTTACGATTCCAAGACCGGCAGCCGGCTCGATGTGAGCTTCAGCGACAAGGGCATCGTCCTGGGGCAGGTGCGGGTGCGGGGGACAGATGAGGAGTAAGGAATAAAGGATGCTGCAGGGGGTAGCGCGCCGCAACAGAAGAGGGTCACAGAGAACGAGCGATAACAGCAGTTCTCTGTGACCCTCTGATTTTTCTGTTTGTTTTTGTCGGCAATGCTTTTCAAGCAGTTGCTTCGAGCGCGATCACTTGGCGTTTCATGTAGCCAACCAGCGCATGGAGCCCGCGCAGCCGTTGGGGCGTGATCGCCTCGTGCAGACCCATGAGCATGTAGATGTCGTCCGGCATAGCCAGCACTTGCTCTGGCGTCACCTCATCCAGCCCTTCCAGCAGCGCGCCGGCGTAGCCCCGCACGGTCGGCGCTTCGCGTGGAATGCCCAGATAGAACTTGACGAACCCATCTGCCAACTCCGTGTGGAGAAAGACGGGCGATTGGCACTCGTGTACCTGTTCCATTTCATCCATTTTGCTCGCCAGCCGTGCGGGCAGATCGGGCATTTCCATGGCATATTCGACCAGATATTCAAGTCGCTCGCGTGGCTCAGCCAGACGAAATTCTTCGATGATGTCCTGCAGGCCAGGCGGACATGCTGCGAGCTTGACCTCGAATTCGGGTGAAGACATGGTTCCCTCCCTTCATGAATGGCGGTTTCTACCCGTGGCCTATGCCGGCGCTTTCAGCTGATCGGCAAACTCCTTGCGGAACTTGTTGACCTTCGGGTCGATGATCACGCGGCAGTACCCCTGGTAGGGATTGTTGTAGTAGTAATCCTGATGGTAGTCCTCGGCCGGGTAGAAATGGTCTAGGGGCGACACCTCGGTGACGATGGGCCGGCTCCAGATGCCGGCTTTGTCGATTTCGCCGATTACCGCTTCGGCCATGGCCTTTTGCGTTTCGTCATGATAGAAGACAACCGACCGATACTGGGTGCCGACGTCGTTGCCCTGACGATTTAGGGTCGTGGGGTCATGATAGGTGAAAAAGACCGTCAGCAGGTCCTTAAATGATATGATCGACGGATCGAAGGTGATCTGAACTACCTCGGCATGTCCGGTGCGACCGCTGCAGACCGCTTCGTAGGTGGGATTCTTAACCTTGCCGCCTGCATAGCCAGAGACCGCGCTTTCCACACCGCGCAATTCCTTAAACAGGGGTTCAAGGCACCAGAAACAGCCACCGCCCAGGGTAGCGGTTTCCAGACCGGATTGGGATGTTTGTTCGCTCATTCATCTTTCCTTGCGTACAATGTGCACCTGACAGAAAACAGTGTCATCTCGGATTATCAGTCTACTCGTCACGCAAAAGATTGCAGTAAGCTCGTCCGCGTTTAGACCTTCGTGCTGATGCCGGGCTGGTTACCGATGAGGCGAACTGGCTGGCCCGTCCGGGCCGACTCGAGCATCGCCTCCATGAAGGCAATGCTGCCCAGGTTGTCAGCCGCTGTGCTGGCAATGGCCGGTGGCTCATCGGTGGTCACGGCCTGGGCGAACGCCTGGAGGCTCGCGGCCCGGCCGCTCAACGACCGCTCTGGCAGGGGGATGCGGCGGGCGCGTTTGCCCGTAGGTTTGACGCTGAGGCGGTCGCGGCGCGCGCCTGTGGGCCCGCCGGCCCGGCTCGTCCATGAAATCTGACCTTCGTCACACTCCATGCGCCATTCGCCGGCCCAATAAGTTGGTTTTCCAGTGCTGACCCAGCTACCCTGGTACGCGACCATTGTGCCGCCGGCAAAACGGATGACTGCCGCTGCAGAGGGCATATCCTCGTAGGGGCTGTCGGCTGGATTCCAGGTGCGGCAATAGAGTTCAGTCGGCTCATCCTGCAAAATGACGCGCAGTAAGTCAAAGTGATGAATCGCCATGTCAACGAGCAACGGATTCTTAAGCTTATGGTGGTTCGTGTTGTTTGGGGCCAGGTTGCGTCGAAACTCGATGGCAACAAATTGGGGGCGCCCTAGCGTCCGATTGTGGATCAACTCAGCGGCCTTGCGCGGCGCCGGAAAGAAGCGGTAGTTTTGACTCACCATGGCAACAACACCTTGCGCGGCAGCCGCATCGACTAGCTGTCTTCCTTCGACAGCACTGGACGCCAGGGGCTTTTCGACCATCACATGTTTGCCCGCGGCCACAGCCTCGAGCCCCACGGGGACATGACCGCCTACGGGCGTCGTGACCAGCACTGCATCGGCTTCGACTGCTGCAAGTGCATCGCTCAGCGTGGTGAAGAAGCGCGCGGGCGACGAACTGAGGCTGCTCTGTGCTTCTGCTCTAGCTGCCTCGTCGACTTCAACATAGGCAACTGGCTCAATTTCCGGCACGGTCGGCACGACATCGCGTGCCCACGATCGGCCCCAGCCACCCATTCCTACTTGGATTAACTTCACACTCACAGTCCGGCTCTCCTTCACACGCTACGATACTTTATCAAGGTTCATGATCAAACCGCAGGCCGGCCGCCTTTGCCTTCGACGCTTCTCACCCGTCACGTCCAATCTTTCGGATTCTTACGCAACCTCTTGATTTCCCCACGGCGTTTCTTTGCTTCGATTCGACGCCGGGCCGAGCTGAGGGTCGGACGCGTCGCTCTGCGAGTCTTGGGCGTGTGCAAGACGCTCTCAATAAGCTCGCGCAAGCGTGTAATCGCCTCTGTCCGGTTCTGCTCCTGGCTCCTGTGCTGTTGCGCCTTAATCACGATTACACCATCTTTGGTGATGCGCCGGTCACGCAACTCGAGCAAGCGTGTCCGATAGGGTTCGGGCAGCGTGCCGTTGGCGATGTCGTAGCGCAGCTGAATCGCTGTCGATGATTTGTTGACGTGCTGACCCCCTGCTCCCTGAGCGCGGATCGCCTCGAAGAGTAGCTCTTCGTCAGGGATTGTGACTTCATCTGTGATGGTCAGCATGGTCCACCCTGCTATCAACTGTCATATATCAACTGTCATATAGGTCGCCGCTCAGGTACTTAAGCCCGCTGTCGCAGGCCACCGTAACTACCGTATGCCCCGGACCCAACTCGCATCCAATTTCAAGTGCGGCAACCACGTTGAGTGCGCTCGACGTACCGGCAAAAATACCCTCTTCCCGCGCCAGGCGCAGCGCCATCACTCTTGCCTTTCCTTCGTCAATCGCACGGGCCTCATCGAAGTTTTCTGGATCGAGCATGGGCGGGATAAAACCGACGCCGATGCCTTCGACATGGTGTTTGCCGGGTTCGCCCGCCGTGATCACTGGCGACGACGCCGGCTCAAGCACTACGATGCGGGTTGGTGGACGCAGTACGGACGCCACGCCCATCGCCATGCCCGCCGTGCCGACACCACCGCAAAATACGTCGATGGGGACCGTAAACTGCTCGAGCAGTTCCCGGCCGATCTCCCTATACCCAACCTGCGCGTCACGGTTGTTAAACTGATCCGTGAAGTAGGTGTTATCCGATGCCGCGATCTCTTGCGCTCGCTCAATCAGCGACTGAATCAGTACCTTGGTAATGAGGCCATCGGGGCTTGGCAAGATTTCAAGCTGGGCGCCGAACGCCTCCATCGTGCGCAGCTTTTCCTGCGCAAAGGCGTCGGAACTGACTACGTGAAAGGGGTACCCCTTGGCCGCACAGACAAAGGCCAGGGAAGAACCGGTGCTGCCGCCCGTATACTCAACCACCGTCATGCCGGGCCGCAAATCCCCGCGCGTCTCTGCCTCCTCGATCATGGCTAGCGCCATGCGGTCTTTGTAGGACCCAGTTGGGTTGAAGTATTCTAATTTGACATAAATTTCGGCGCAGTGGGACGGCACAACCCTCTGTAACTTGACGACAGGCGTGTTGCCGACCGCACGAATCGTAGAGTCAACCGGCGTCGGTGGGGCCATCTGCAATCCTCCTTTTATAACGCAATCGAACGTTGGGCAGCAATCATCTGATCTAACAATTCATCGATTGCCGGGTCTACGACCTGACGGGCGGGATCGGCGGCGTACCAGGCGACGATCTCTTCGGCGCCCCGGGCAAAGGGGATTGTGGCGACATAGTCGGGCACGAAGCGCTTGATCTTGCTGTTGTCAAAGACCATGCTGTGCGACTTGTCGCCAAGCAGACCATCGCCCCACTTGGGGACGTAGGTAGCGATCGTTGCCGATGGGACGTGGACGACCTCGGCCTCGACGCCCGCAGCGCGCGCCAGCTCGTGGGCGATTTGATTCCAACTCAGCGCCTCGTCGGACGTAATGTGAAAGCTCTCGCCGATGGCGCGGCGATTGCCCAGCAGCCCCACGAAGCCCTTAGCAAAGTCGCGGTGATGGGTCAGCACCCAGAGCGACGTACCATCTCCATGGACCACGACCGGCTTGCCCTGCCGGAGGCGGTCGATGAATGTGTAGCCGGTGTCAAAGGGAATGAGCCGCTGGTCATACGTGTGGGAGGGGCGCACAATGGTGACGGGAAACCCCTCATCACGGTAGGCCCGCATGAGCCGTTCTTCGCACGCGATTTTGGCCCGGGAGTAGGCCCAGAATGGATTGCGCAGCGGCGTAGACTCCAGAATGGGCAGACTCAGCGGTGGCGTCTGATAGGCCGAAGCCGAACTGATGAAAATGTACTGATCCGTCCGGCTGCCGAACAGAGCCAAATCGGTCTCGATATGTTCGGGCGTGAACGCAATCCAGTTGACTACCGCATCAAAGTGATGATCGCCGAGGGCCACCTCTACTGTGGCTGGATCGCGAATGTCGCCGGTCAGCACCTGTGCGCCGTCGGCTAGCGGACGGTCACTCTGGCCCCGGTTGAGCAGGTAGAGCTCGATACCTTGCGCCAGCGCCAGGGGGCTGCAAGCCGAGCTGATGATGCCGGTACCGCCGATAAACAGAACTTTCACGGGAAGCTCCTTACGATCTCCAATGGTTGGTACGGGGACAAGAAAAGGACATTCTACCTATGCTACCGATGCGCAATTCTAGGTTCGGCGTTAGTGTAGGGCAGATTCCGCTTGCTGACAAACCCGTGTGAGATTAGGTATGGACCGCGATTGGCGCTATACTTCATGACTGCATCGATGGGCAATTCGGCCTGTCGGAAATAGAATCCGTGGGCGTCAGTAGACGCTACGTAAAGGATTAGGGCTGAGAGTGCGACTTGGCTCAACGGAGTCAAGGAGTACTCCCACATATGAGTTTTGAACAATTTTCTTTCGATCCGCGTATCAACGCGGGCATCAAAGCCGCCGGCTTTGAAACCCCCACACCCATTCAAGAACAAGCAATTCCCCCAATATTAGCAGGCCGTGACGTGTTGGGCCTGGCCCAAACCGGCACCGGCAAGACGGCTGCGTTCATGCTGCCGATCCTGCAGCGGCTGACCACAGGACCTCTGAAGCGACCGCGTGCGCTCATCATTGCGCCAACGCGTGAACTGGCGGAACAGATCAACGAGGCAACGCGTGACCTCGGCGGCAAGACCCGGGCACGCAGCATCACCGTCTACGGCGGTGTGAGCAAGAACGCGCAGATCAAGGCATTGCGCCGTGGCGCAGAGATCGTCGTTGCTTGCCCCGGACGCCTGCTTGACGTGATCGGTGACGGCGCAATCGACCTCTCGGGGATCGAAGTGCTGGTGCTTGACGAAGCCGACCGCATGTGCGACATGGGCTTCCTGCCCGACATCCGCCGCATCTTGCGCCATCTGCCCAAAGAGCGCCAGACCCTCTTCTTCTCGGCCACAATGCCCGACGACATACGCACGCTCTCTAATGAGATCCTCAACGATCCTGTGACCGTGCAGATCGGCATGATTGCGCCGGCGGAGACGGTAGAGCACGCGCTGTACCCAATCGCGGACAAGCACAAGAAGGGTCTGCTCATGGAGATGCTGAAGCAGACTGCAACAGGGCGTGTGCTGGTCTTTACGCGCACCAAACACCGGGCACGCAGCCTGGCATTGGCGCTTGACAAGCAGGGGTACAACGTGATCGCGCTCCAGGGCAATATGGCACAGAACAAGCGACAGCAGGCGATTAACGGTTTCCGCAACGGCAAGTATGACATTCTAGTTGCCACCGACATTGCAGCCCGTGGCATCGACGTCACCGACATTTCCCACGTCATCAACTATGATATGCCCGACACGGTGGACGCCTACACCCATCGCATCGGCCGAACGGGGCGGGCCGAGCAGAGCGGCGAGGCGTATACCTTTGCCGGCGACGAGGATGTGGCCATGATCCGCCAGATCGAGCGCGTGCTCGATATGGAGATTGAGCGCCGGCGCTTGCCCGAATTCGACTACGGCCCCTACGTGCCGACGCTGCAGACGGCGACTGGCTCCAAAGCGTGGTCGGGCTCGCGTTCGCGCGGCGGTTCGGCGCGACGCAGCAACGTCGGCGGCAATCATCGCCGGCGCCGCCAGTACACCTCGCAGAGATCGCAAGGCTAACTCGTCGGTCACTGTGGGCACATGATTGTTGTGTGATTCACAGGACGCGTAATGCTTAATTGAGAATGATGAATGGAGAATTGTGAATGTGCGCTCTCGCCAAACCATTCACAATTCTCTGCTTTCGATTGAGCGTTACCGACGCCACTTGGCGGGGAGTATAGGTCGACAGCCGCGAGGGCGCTTGCCAGCCAACTCCATTGCCGTGTAAGATTGCGTGCAGCCTCGAAACCGGCAGCTATGCCATGGTGATGAGCAGGTTGATGCCTTCGAGGCGCTCGCAACCGATGGCGGTGGACAGTCGTATTGGATAGTAGTCGGGAGGCTTCCATGGATCGTTCAGAGTTCAGCAACAGGGTACAGTCGTTCAGCGAAGAAATCGCCAATGCGGTGACGCACGGCATTGGCGCGGCCCTGAGCATTGCAGGGCTAACGCTGCTAATTGTGATTGCTGCAGTTTCTGGTGATATGTGGGCGGTGGCCGGTGCGGCCGTCTTTGGCGCTTCGCTTGTCTTTTTGTATCTGGCGTCGACGCTCTACCATGCGATCCAATCACCGCCGGCCAAACAGTTTTTCCATCGCATGGATCATATCGGCATCGCCTTTCTGATCGCCGGCACCTACACGCCGATTCTGCTCGTCAAGATGCGTGACACGCAGGGGTGGATTCTACTTGCGATCATCTGGGGATTGGCCTTCGTGGCGGCCGGTATCAAGATATTTTTCACCAACCGCTATCGTGTCGTTTCAACGGGTGTCTACTTGCTGATGGGTTGGTTGGCCCTCTTCGTGGCGCAGCCCCTGATCGCGGCGCTTGGGTGGAGCGGCGTCGTGTGGGTGCTGGCCGGCGGCATTGCCTACTCGTTGGGCGTCATTCCCTTTATGTGGAACCGCATACCCTACAATCACGCTGTGTGGCATGTCTTCGTCATGGCAGGCAGCGCTTTCCACTTTGGCGCGATTGCGTTCCACGTACTCCCCACAGGCTGATTGATCATTGTCAATTGACAATTGACTTCGCTGCTTTCACAAACTGCCGAACCAATTCATGGCCTTTGCGGCCTGGCGCGCGTTCGACGCCGCTGGCCACATCGACGCCCCACGGGTGGACGGCTCTTATGGCCGCGGCCACATTCTGCGGCGTGAGGCCGCCGGCCAGTAACATGTCCGGGTGGCGACGTGCCAGGCGTGCGGCCGTCGTCCAGTCTGCACGCTGGCCTGTGCCGCCATACGCCGCAGGATCATAGGCGTCAATCAGCCAGCCTGGACCGCGCGTTTGGACCGAGTCCGGCATAGGTTGCCGCGTCAACCGTCGCTTGTTGGCTCGTGGCTGGCCGCAGCGCCTTGTAGCCCCGCCCATTTAGCGCCTCAACCATGGCCAACGTCTCGTCGCCGTGCAATTGCGCGTAGTCAAGATCCGTTGCCGCCAGGATGGCCTCCACGCTGGCGAGGGATTCATTGACGAAAACGCCGACAAAGCGTGCTGAGTCGTCGGCAAACCGTTCTGCGCGGATGGCTGTCAGAATACGCGCAATGTCGGCTGGCGTCACATAGCGGGGCGACTTCGGATAGAGAATAAAGCCCAGCAGGTCAGCCCCGGCGTCGAGCGCAACCATTGCGTCTTCCAGATCGGTGATGCCGCAAATCTTGACGCGCGTCTTGGTGGTCAAGATCCTGTCTCCAAATGGGGCAACAACTGCGCCATGTCGGTCAAGTAGATGAAATCGTCGCGGTCTTCAGCCTGTAAGCTAAAGATCTCGTCGCGATCGATCAGAAACGCCTTGTTGAACCCGGCTGCCTGCGCGCCTTCACAGTCGTCGTCGATGCGGTCGCCAATGTAGACGGCGTTGGCGCCTGCCTTGCCAAGAACAGCCAGCGCCCGTTCAAACGGCCCCGAAGTTGGCTTGCGCCCGTGTCCATCGTCGCCCGCCACCAAGACATCGAAGTAATCAATGATGCTATGCTCAGCCAGGAAAAGCTCGGCGCCGGCCCGGCCCCGCTGCGTGATCACGCCCAATGTGCGTCCCTGATCGCGTAGGCTCGTCAGGACTGCGGGGACGTCATCGAAGAGCGGCGGTACGGGATTCGTGTCAAAGAAGGCCTGCATCGCCTGAGATCGGGCATTGTCCGGGTCGGGAATTGCCAATTCGGTCAGCGTCAGGTGGTAAAATTCGCGAATTAGCTCGCGTACCCAGCCCTGTTCTTCCGCCTGGGTGATATGGGAATAGAAGTGTTGGATCGAGCGCGCGACGGCCGTTTTAATTTCATCATAGCTATGTTCGTAGCCCCACTCGGCGAAAATCTTTGGCATCAGCGCATTGCCATGATGGACGATGGTCCCGTCCAAATCAAAGAGTATGGTGTCGATTGTCGGCATTCTACGCATTCTCCCGCATGATGTCATTTGCCGTCTCCCGGATGCGTGCCCACGCGGCCGTGATGTGGGCCGTCTCCGTGTGACTCTGGCCCACAACGAGGCGCAGCGTGTAGTGACCGTCAAGCTTTGTATGGGTCAAATAGAGCGAGCCGCTGGCATTAAGACGCTGCAGCAATTCTTCGTTAAAGGCGTCGTCGCTGCGGTAGCGAAAGCAGATGAGATTGAGCAAGGTCGGGGCCATGAGTTCGAAGTCGGGACTGGCTTCGAGCCACGCCTTGAATTGTTGCGCCAGTTCAACGTGACGGCGGATATGATACTGCAGTCCCTCAACGCCATAGTGGCGGATCACAAACCAGAGCTTGAGCGCCCGAAAGCGTCGCCCCAGGGGAATCTGCCAGTCGCGATAGTCGATTACCGCGCCCGAATCGGTGGCCTCGTTGCGCAGATACTCGGGCAAGATGCTTAGCGCGTTGATGAGTGCAGCTCGATCCTGCACAAAGAAAGCGTTGCAGTCGAAATTGGTGAACATCCACTTATGGGGATTGAAGGTGTAGGAATCGGCCAGCTCCACGCCATCTTGGATCCAACGAAACTCGGGACAGAGCGCGGCGGTGCCGCTCATGGCGGCGTCTACGTGCAGCCAGAGCCCATACTGCCGGCAGATCTCACCCATGGCGCGCACGGGATCGACAGCCATCGATGAGGTCGAACCTACGTTGGCGCAGACAAAGGCCGGCGTGAAACCTGCCGCCAGATCGGCTTCGATCAGCTCTACCAGTGATTCGGGGCGTAGGGCAAAGGTCTCGTCGACCGCGATCTTGCGCACATTGTCCGTGCCAATCCCGGCGATCATAGCCGCCTTGTCGATGGATGAATGGGACTGGCTCGACGAATAGATCACAAGGCGTTGCATATCGTCGACGTTGTTGACGCCGGCAAGATTTGAGCGGCCACCGGTCGCCCGTTCGCGTGCGGCCAATAGCGCGCAAAGCGTCGCGCTGCTGGCGGAGTCCTGGATCACGCCGCCGCCTGCCGATGAGGAATGGAACGCCTCGGGCAGGTCGAGCATCTCGGCCAGCCAGTCCATGACGTGCGTCTCCAACTCGGTGCAGGCCGGGCTGGTGGCCCAGAGCATGCCCTGCACGCCCAGCCCCGCCGAGAGCAGCTCGCCCAGGATGGCGGGACCGGAGGTGTTGGATGGGAAATAGGCGAAAAAGTTGGGCGATTGCCAGTGGGTGACCCCCGGCATGATGATATCATTGACGTCGCGCAACATGGCGTCAAAGGATTCGCCCCGCTGGGGCGGATGGGCGGGCAATTGGGCGCGAATTGCGCCAGGCTCGACCTGCGACAGCACGGGAAATTCCTCGATATGCTGGCGATAGCCCACGATCCAGTCAATCAGCGCGTAGCCCTGCCGCCGAAATGCCTCGGCTGGCATGTGAAAAGATTGTATTTCACTCATATGTGCCTCGTTCATTCATGACAATTGACCATCGTCAATCGATCATTGGCAATTAATTGTCAACCTCACCCGCAGCCACAAATTCTCTCACCTTGGCGCCCCGCTCACGCTGGGGCAGCTTGCAGAAGGTCTCCCCAACCAGGATGGCATCGCAGCCCATGGACGTCATCCTCGCGATGTCTTCCGGCGTGCGGATGCCGCTCTCGCCCACCACGATCTTGTCGCCCGGAATGCGGGTGCGCAGCCGCGCCGTGTTTTCGATATCGACCTCGAAGGTCTTGAGATTGCGGTTGTTGACGCCAATGATGAGCGGATCGAAGCCCAATGCGCGATCCAATTCCGCGTCGTCGTGAACCTCGACCAGCGCGTGCATGCCGAGACTGCGTGTCAGGGCATAGAGCTCGCGCAGCTCCGCGTCGCTGAGCACGGAGACAATGAGCAGAATGGCGTCTGCTCCGGCCATGCGCGCTTCGTAGATTTGGTAGGGATCGTAGATGAAATCCTTGCGCAGCACGGGCACGGCATAGTCCAGCTCGCGCAGCCGCTCCTTGATTGCGGTGAGATACTCAAGTTGACCTTGAAAGAAGCGCGCATCGGTCAGACACGAAATGGCGGCCGCGCCATTGGCCGCATACGTTTCGGCGATCAGCTCCGGGTCCCAGTCCTTGGCAATCAATCCCTTCGACGGACTGGCTCGCTTCACCTCAGCGATGAGGCTGGCGCCTGCTCGAGCCGTCAGCGCCGCGGCAAAATCAATCGGGTCCGGCGTGACCTGGGCGAAGGCCTTCACCATCGCCAGCGGCGTCTCCTCCATCTGTCGCGGCACCTCCTGCCGCTTCCAGGCCATGATCTGGTCGAGGACCTTGCCTTTGTATTTGGCGATGTTGAGTTGGGAGGGCTTCATTAGATTCCTTGCTCCGGTTTCGGGGTCTTGGGGTTATGGGATGTTAGGGGGAAGCCTTAAGAGCCAGGGCTCGGGACGTCTGATCATGTGGACTCAAGTGCCAAGAATTCGATCATAGGCCATAAACAATTGCCCTGCTTCCTCCGCACTAATGTATCCGCAGGCAACGGCAAAATGTATCCATGCTTGGGTTTCGGCAGCTTCTGCTTCTGCATCGTTGAGGCGCAACACAAACGAGCGTTCGTAGTTAATTGTAACGCCAAACCAAAATCGCCCCAAGACCCCACCCCTTACTCCCCAAACCGCCCCGTCACCTCTACAAATCGCGCCAACACATCTGCCGCCGCGCCGCTGTCGAGACTTTCTTCTGCGGCGGCCAGGCCGGCGGTGAAGTCGTCGCTTTCGGTGCTGAGCGCGGCGGCCGCGTTGAGCAGCACCACGTCGCGTTTGGGGCCGGTCAGTTCACCGGCCAGAATGGCGCGGGCAATGGCCGCATTTTCTGCGGCATCGCCGCCCTGCATGTCGGCCAGAGTGGCCCGGGCAAAGCCTAGCTCAGCGGGATCGAATTCGAAGGTCGAGACGGTGCCGTCTTTCAAATGGCTGATCCGACTCACGCCAGTCGTTGTCAGCTCGTCCAGTCCTGCGCCCGTCTCATAGTATCCGTGGACAACGTACGCGGCCCGTGCGCCCATGTTACCGAGGACGCCGGCCATGGTCTCCGTCAGCTCCGGCGCGAAGACGCCAACCAGCAGGTTGGTCGGGTTTGCCGGGTTTGTCAGTGGACCCAAGATGTTAAAAATGGTCCGCTCGCGCAGCTCGCGACGGGGACCCATCGCGAAGCGCATGGCCTGGTGATACGAAGGCGCAAAGAGAAAGGCAATCCCCACTTCTTCCAGTGCCATGGCTGCCTGTTCGGGCGTGCTCTGCAGCCGGGCGCCGAGGGCCTCCAGCACGTCGGCGCTGCCCGCTCGGCGGTTGGAGCGATTGCCGTGCTTGGCCACCTTCTGCCCGGTTCCCGCCACCACAAAGGAAGCAATGGTGCTGATATTGAACTTGTGGGTGCCGTCGCCGCCCGTCCCCACAATATCAATCACGGCCGCATCGTCCGTCCTGACTCTAACGGGCAGCGCGGCATTGCGCATGGCCGTGGCGCAGCCGGTGATCTCTTCCAAGGTTTCACCCTTCATGCGCAAGGCGGCCAGGAATGCGCCGATTTGGGCGTCTGTCGCTTCGCCGCGCATGATTTCAGCCATTGCCGCTTCGGTGGTTGCCGAATCCAGATCTTCATGGTTTAGAAGTTGGGCAATCGCCGCGTGGATTTCGCTCATTTCTGTGCTCCTTGGGCTGATTTATACTCGTCTGTTTCAGTCGTCAGTTGATCCATGATTCGTTCTAGCTCGGGCGCCAGATCGGCTGGCTCTTCTTTCAGCGCTTGACCCGCCTCGACCCATGCCGCCAGCGTCGTTGCCAGCAGAAAGGCCCGTTGCTCGTCCGTTATGCGTTCACCCGCAGCCTGGGCCTCGCCAAGGCCGCCCAGCAGCACGCAGAGATCGCGAAAAGGCAGGATGCGCCGGTAGCACGCAACGCGTTCGGCTAGCCCCGGCTGGTCCATTCGTAGCAGATAGCGTTCCAGCCAGCGTTCGTGCAGTTCTCGTGATAGTTCCTGGCGACTGTGGTGTAAGAAGGCTGCCGCCTCTTGTGCCGGGTCACCCAGACCAAAGCGCTCCCAGTCGAGCAGAACGATCCCGCCGGGTCCGAAAATCACATTCTCCAACTTGAGGTCGCCATGTACGGCTGCCGGCGGCGCGCCGGCCCACAGAGGCAACGCCCGGTTGATGAGCGCGGTTGCCGCGCCGGACGTGCGCCCAAATTCTTGCTGGAGCCTTGGCGCTTTCTGCCAGGCCAACCACTGGTCGATCTGGGTGATGCTGGTACGAAGGATACGCCAGAGATAGTCGAGATTGATGGGATTGGGGCTAAAGCGCAGCACTTCACTCACGTCGCTGCTGTGGACGCGCGCCGTCCCATCCGCCAGCGCAACGATCTGCTCTGCGGCAGTCGGATCGATGGCATCGCCCGGCGCCCAGTCATAGAGCAGCACCTGGCGCGACAGTCCAACTGGATAGCGATCGTACCAGCGCGGACGGGGCGCCAGCCCCAACGGCGCAAAGGTTTGCTGGCCGTCAAACTGGCGCCGGCTCCGCACCTGGCCTGCGTCGAGGTAGAGCTTGAGCACGGCGTCGCGGCCAGGCGCGTTGACCCGCCAGAGTAGATTCTCTGCACCCTGCCAGTGATCGGCCAATGTGATCGCCTGGCCGTTGAACTCGCTGGTCGGCGTAGTGGTGAGATAGGTGTGAATCGTACTGGAAAGATCAGACATGGCGCCGCGCTACTCGTGGATTTTGAGAAAATTTTGCAGCATCTCGCGGCCATACTCAGTCAGGATGCTTTCAGGATGAAACTGCACGCCAAAGATGGGCAGCGTTTTGTGCTGGAGGCCCATCAACTCGCCATCCGTCGTGAACGCAGTGGCCTCCAGCGCATCCGGCAGGGGCTCTTCGACGATCAGGCTGTGATAGCGCGTCGCCGTCAGCGGACTCGGCAACCCTTTGAAGATGCCCTTGCCCGTGTGGTGGACCGGGCTCACTTTGCCGTGCATGAGCCGGGGCGCCCGGATGATCGTGCCGCCAAAAACATGGCCGATGCACTGCTGACCGAGACAGACGCCGAGTATCGGCGTGGTCTGACCAAGCATGCGGATGACGTCATTCGAAATGCCGCTGTCATCCTGGGGTGTGCCTGGTCCTGGGCTGATAACAACGTGGGTAGGCGCCAGATCGGCGAGCTCTTCCACGTCGATTTCATCATTGCGCCAGACGCGGATTGACTCCGTGTCCTCTACCAACTCGCCCAGGTACTGCACAATGTTATAGGTGAAGCTGTCATAGTTGTCGATGACTGCAATCATGATTCCCTCCCGGTTTTCGTCTCTCAATTGACGCTACGGCCTTTTCGTTCAAGCTTGGGCCGCTTCCTTGGCCAATCGCTTGCTGCGCTTCTCATCACTGCGGCGGATCTGGTTCCACACTCCCGTGAGACCCATGGCCTTCTTGACCGCGATGAGCGTTTGGCGCGCTTCTTCGCTGGCGCGCGCGGTCCCTTCGACCAGGAGATGGTCGACGTAACCGCGATCCTCTTCATAGCGCGCACGTCGCTCGCGTGTCGGTTCCAAGAAGTTATTGAGCGCAATCACTAGCTTCTCTTTCACCTCGACATCGCCCACAGCGCCAGCCTCATAACGCGCCTTCAGATCTTCGACTTCAGCCTTATTGGGATTGAAGGCGTCATGATAGATGAAAACCGGATTGCCTTCGACTGTGCCGGGGATATCGGCCCGCACGCGGTTGGGGTCCGTGTACATGCTCATAACCCGCTTCTCAACCGTTTTGGCATCATCAGAGAGGAAGATGGCGTTGTCGAGACTCTTGCTCATCTTGGCCTGGCCGTCGGTGCCCACCAGCGTGCCGCCCGCCACGAAGGACTCGGGCAAGGGAAAGACTTCGCCATAGGCATTGTTGAAGCGTCGCGCGATCTGGCGCGTCAGCTCCACATGGCTCTCGTTGTCTTTGCCAACCGGTACCAAGTGCGCACGCGGCATGAGAATATCGGCCGATTGCAGAACGGGATAACCGAGCAGGTTGTAGGGAATCTGTTCCATGTGCGCGGCCGCGGCCATATCCTTGATCGTCGGCAGCTGTTGCAGCCGTTCCACCGTCACCAGGCTCGAAAGCAGCAGTTGGAGGTCATAAATCTCAGGTACAGCCGACTGCAGGTAAAAGGTCACCTTCTCTGGATCAATGCCAAGGGCGAGATGATCGAGCACGATGGCACGGGCATTCTCGGCGATCTTGAGAATGCTCTCCTTGTCGGGTTTGGTCGTCAGCATGTGCAGATCGGCGATCAGAAAAAAGCATTCGTACTCGTCCTGGAAGGCTAGGCGATGGCGATGGCTGCCGATATAGTGCCCCAAATGAAGCTTTCCGGTCGGCCGATCCCCGGTCAAGATACGCTTTTTCTCACTCACAATTGAGTCTCCTAACGATGAATCTTCTCGTTTGTCGATGTCAGGCTACAGTCCACGTTCGGCCTCTTCCACGGCCACGGCCAGGGCTCGGGCCTTGTTCAGCGATTCGTTGAATTCGGCTGTGGGATCGCTGTCGGCCACGATGCCGCCGCCGGCCTGCAGGTAGCACGTATCTCCCTGCATCGTGATGGTGCGGATCGTGATACAGGTGTCCATGGCTCCGTCGTAGCCGATGTAGCCCACGGCGCCGGCGTAGGGACCGCGGCGCGTCCCCTCCAATTCTTCGATAATCTCCATTGCCCGCACTTTGGGCGCACCGCTGACGGTGCCGGCGGGGAAGGTTGCCCGCAGCAGGCTAAAGGCGTCATGGTTGGGCGTCACCTTGCCGCGCACATCGGAGACGATGTGCATGACGTGGCTGTAGCGCTCAACCGCCATCATGGTCGGCACCGTGACGGAGCCATACTCGCAAACGCGGCCCAGGTCGTTGCGGCCCAGGTCGACGAGCATGACGTGCTCGGCGCGCTCCTTGGGGTCATTGAGCAGCTCGTCCGCCAGGGCAGCGTCTTCTTCGGGACTGTTGCCCCGCCAACGTGTACCGGCAATGGGATGGAGATAGGCGTATTCGTCCTCGAGCCGTACATGCAGTTCGGGGCTCGAGCCAATGATGCGCACGGGATCGCCCGCTACGCCGGCCACGCCGTCGAAGTCGAGGAAGTACATGTAGGGCGACGGGTTGAGCATGCGCAGCGCACGATAAATCGTGAAGGGTTCGGCTTCGGTCTTGCGGCTCAGTCGCTGGCTGAGCACCACCTGAAAAATGTCGCCGGCCGCAATATACTCTTTGGCCCGTTCTACGTTGGCTTCGTGCTCGGCCTGGGTGAAGTTGCTGGCCCACTCGACGGCGCCGCCCACTTCGGGCGTAGCCGGTGGGATCAGCGGTTGCTGGATCTGGCGCACGATGTTCTCGATGCGGGCGATGGCTTCCGCGTAGGCCGTACGCAGGTCGCCCGGCGCCTCCTGCACCGCGCGCATGTTGGCAATGACGATGAGGCGATGGCGTACGTGGTCGAAGACGACCAGATTGTCGCAGAAGAGCAGCATCATGTCCGGTACGTCCAACTCGTGGGCCGCAGTCTCGGGCAGTCGCTCCATGAAACGGACGAGATCATAGCCAAAGTACCCCACAACGCCGCCGGTAAAGCGGGGCAGGGGCGCGTCCAGCTCAACCGGCTTGCGGCCCGCCATCATCTCGTGGACGATGTCCAACGGATCCCCATGTTTGGTTTCGAGGACGGTGCCGCCTGCACCGCCGACGGTAACTTCATCCCCCTTGGCCACAACCGTCATTGGCGGGTGGACGCCAATGAAGCTAAAGCGTCCGAGCTGCTCGCCCTTCTCTACCGATTCGAGGAGAAAGCTCATCCCGCCCTGGTCCTCGCCCTGGCCACGCAGCTTCAGATAGACCGAGACCGGCGTCTCCAAATCCGCCGGTAACTCCCGATGCACCGCGATCACATTGCCTTGCTTCGCCAGCGCTCGGACCTCTTCAAGCGACGGCGTATAGTCTTTCGCCATGATCCCTCCGGTTGTTTTGGATTGCGGATTGGGGAATGCGGATTGCTGTTGTCGCCGTCACTCACTGATGAAATCCGCAATCCACATTCGCCAATAAAAAAATCCCCGTCCCAATCAAGGGACGAGGACTTTGATTGCCCCGCGGTGCCACCCTGCTTTGAGCCGGTATATTTGCCAATAAAAAATCCCTTGCGCGAAACGCAGGGATTGGCCGCCAGTCTCACTCTTACGAAAACGGGAACGCTCCGACATGCTCCGATTTTCCGCGCCCTGATAACGGTGGCGTTTCCGGACAAGCCTAGTAAATGGTTAATGATGAATTGGTACTTGTGAAATGTGAGTGAGGTTGGGTCTCATCACCAACAACTACACATGACTCGTTCACCAGCAACGATTGTTCGGTTGTCGACTCCCCGGCCCATTCACCGCCTGCGCTACTGTTCCCTTCGCACCTGCCGGGAACTCTCTGAAGCCCGCTTTGGCGACTACTATTCCGGTTCAACGTCGTAACTGTTTCAATTGCTCGCATCATACGCCCTGCCTTGCGCTTTGTCAAACGCCAAAAGGCATGTATCCTTTCCGAAATAGGAATTTTGCCGCAAACGATGTGACAGGTGTACCTGTGGCGAAGAACGAATCTAGGCTATGATTGAGTGGAACAATATTCGGTTTGGCATACAGGCTATCTAGTCAGATGAGGGCTCAAGCATGAAACAGGTGTTGGTGATCCATCTCAATGATGTTGATCGCGAGGAATCAGTCGAGTTTTTAGACACGCCGATCCAACTGATCCAGCGTGGCTGCCACGGTGACGTCGCGCGCGCCCAGGCGTTGATCGAAGAGTTTGATGGCAAAGTAGACGCGATTGCGCTCGATGGGATTCCCATTCACCTACAGTTAGGCACGGTCCATGTGAAACATGACCTCGGCGCAACGTTGCCCGCTCTGGCCAAGGAGACGTCGGTTGTCGACGGCAGCGGCATCCGTCCGGGCCTGGAGCGCTGGGGCGTGATTCTTGGCGACCGTGCGGAACCGGGCATCTTTGCACGGAAGCGCGTGCTGATGGCGCCGGGGCTCAACCATCAGGGTCTGGTACAGGCGCTCACGCACCGTGGCTGCAGCATCCGCTATGCCGATCCGATTATCTATTTTGGCCTGCCTGATGTGCCAGGCGTCGGCGCCAGCGGCACCTTGGATCAGGTCGCCGCACGGACCTTGGACCGCCTGCGGGACGAACCCTTCCGGCGCATCCATCCACAAGCCGGCGCGCCGGGCCACGCTCGGCCGAGCGACCCGTTCCTCTGGGCCGACATCATCGCCGGCGAAAGCGGGGCAATCCGGCGTTATGCTCCTGATACGCTGCGCCACAAGACCGTTATTGTCGAGAACGCCAACGACCAGGATCTCGATGACCTGCGCTCGCGGGGTGTGAGCATCCTCGTGACCATGATGCCGTCACTCGATCCTGCCGATGACCTGGGCCGTTGGTCCGCTGCCGTTATTGAGGCCGTCCTGGTCGCCCTGCGCGCTGATCAGAGCGCAGCTCTGGATGAGGATACCTACCTCGACCTCATGGCGGATATCCACTGGACGCCGGCCATTCGCTATCTACAGCCGGAAGAGGCGGACATCAATCGCTTTGCATTTGTGATCCATCCGCTCAACGTCAAGTTTATCCACAATCATCCCTGGTTTCGCCTGACCCGCTTCCTGCCTGACTCGCTCGTTGAGGCCGTCGGGGCCTATTTCCCGCCGATGTACCTCTCGACGATCCGCGGCGGCATCTCGCCGACGACCGGCAAGCGCATTGAAGGCTATCTCTACACCCTGGGCGCCACCCCGCGTCAAATGATGCGTCACGATGAGCATTTCACGTACAAGAAGCTCACCGAAATCGCACGCCGGGCTGAGCGCCGCGGTGCGCGCATCATGGGGCTGGGCGCCTTTACCAGCGTTGTGGGGGATGCCGGCATCACCGTCGCCAATGAGTCCGACATCGCCGTGACCAGCGGCAACAGCCTCACCGTGGCTGCGACGCTGGAGGCGGCCAAGCAGGCTGTGATCAAGATGGGCGCTGAGGATCTTACCCAGGGTAAGGCCATGATCGTTGGCGCGACGGGCTCAATTGCCTCGGTCTGCGCCCGACTGCTGGCCCAGGCCATCGGCAACGTGGTGCTGGTCTCGATCGAGCCGGAAAAGCTGATTGAGCTCAAGCGCGTCATTCAGGAAGAGACGCCGGGCGCCAATGTCACCATTGCCACGAAGACGGGCGACCTGGTTGCCGACTGCGACCTGATTGTGACGGCGACGTCGGCTTTTGGTCAGCGCGTGATCGATCTGACGAAGTGCAAGCCGGGGGCCGTCATCTGTGACGTGGCCCGCCCGCCCGATATCAGCCCGGCCGAAGCCGCCCTGCGCCCGGATGTTCTCGTGATTGAGAGCGGTGAGGTGCTCATTCCCGGCGACATCGACTTTGGCTACGATATCGGTCTCCCCCCGAAGACCGCGTACGCCTGTCTGGCTGAGACGGCCCTGCTTGCCATGGACGGACGCTTTGAGGATTATACGTTAGGGCGGAATATCGACATGGAACGGGTCAAAGAGATTTATAAGCTCTTTGGCAAACATGGCTTTCAGATCGCCGGCTTGCGCTCGTTTGAGGAATATATCACCGACGAGGATATCGCCAAGCGCCGCGCCCTGGCTGAGGAGTTACGGGCCGACCCGGCACTCTATGCCTGGACGGTGGAGGAGACCGGCCGCAAGCTGAAAGAGATTCCCGTCATGGCCAAGGGAGTCGGCGCAAGTAACGACGACAATCGGAAGTGGTTGGCGCTGGCCGCAGCCGGCGCCGGTGTCGCGACACTCTTCGCGCTCGGCCGCAGGAGAGCGGCACACGCCCAGGACATCGCGATATCCGCGGAGGTGGAATAGGCGGATGGGGCGAGGATTCTAACTGCAAGGACAAGGGAGATAGCTTATGTTTAAGACAATCGTGCTTGCTCATGATGGTTCGGCTGCTTCGGAGCGTGTGCTCCTATACGCCGAACACATGGCGCGTCAGGCAGATGTAGAGTTGATCATCGTTCACGCCTACCAGCCGCCAAAGGCCTACGAGTGGACCGATCGCTATGAGCATCTGGCCGCTGAGTATGAGCGGGTGGCCAACGAGGTCGCCCAGGACGCGGTAGATGCGCTTCATCGGAGTGGCGTCAAAGCCATGGCCGACGTGCGCGTAGGCGCGCCCGTGGAAGCAATTATGGAAGCCGTGGGCTTTCATCAAGCCGACCTGATCGTTATGGGCGGGCGCGCTCAGAAACGACCCAATGTGCCCGAGGCGCTCCTGGGCAGCGTGAGCGCCGCCATCCTACGTTATGCCAACTGTCCGGTCCTCGTCGTGCCGTAACCCAAGCACAGCAGATGCTAGGGCCTGGCGCTTTCCACGGCGACGGTTGGTAGATAAGATCGCCTTGGTTGCGTACACGCAAGACGCTTATGATGAGATAGGCGTTGAGGCCCTCCATTCTTTGCAGGAAGTCAGTCTAGGCCTTACAATAGAAGTAACGAATTCTGAGACCCGGCGCGGTTCGTTGGCCGGGTCTCTTCGCGCAGATGCGCTTGGGAAAACAAACATACCTATGCAACTTACGATTGAAACGACGCCAGAACAAATTGCGCAGGAATCAGGGGAGACCGCGATGAACGATGCCAATTTGCAGCCGCGTCCCGATATCCGCAACATCGCTATCATCGCCCATGTAGACCACGGCAAGACAACGCTGGTCGACGGCATGCTGCACCAGACCAATGTCTTTCACGCCAAACAGGCGGTGCAGGACCGCGTGCTCGATTCCAACGATCTGGAGCGTGAGCGGGGCATCACCATCCTGGCCAAGCAGACAGGTGTTGACTACAAGGACGTGACCATTAACATTGTCGACACCCCCGGCCACGCCGACTTCGGCGGCGAGGTGGAGCGCATTATGAATATGGTCGACGGCGTCCTGTTGCTCGTCGACGCGGTCGAGGGACCTATGCCCCAGACCCGCTTTGTGCTACGCCAGGCTCTGGAAAAGGGGCATAAGGCCATCGTCGTCGTCAACAAGATTGATCGCCCGGCTGCTCGGCCTGGTTATGTGGTCGATGCTACCTTTGACCTCTTCATCGACTTGGGCGCAACGGAAGAACAGGCTGATTTCCCAGTCGTTTACACGAGGGCGCTGGAAGGTCGCGCCGGCCTTGATCCCGACACGCTGGCCGACAATCTGGATCCGCTCTTCGACACGATTTTGGATCATATCGATCCGCCACTGGTGGACGCCGATGGCCCTACCCAAATGCTGGTCACGACGCTTGAATACAGCCCCTACGTCGGCAAGATCGCCATCGGACGCCTTCAGAGCGGAATGATGCGCACGGGTCAATCCATCATTCAGATTGCGCCTGACGACACCCGGACGCCGGGCAAAGTGAGCCAGGTCTACAGCTTTCGCAACCTGCAACGACAGGAAGAAGAGGAAGTTCAGGCCGGGAACATCGTGGCGGTCGCCGGCATTCCTAATGTGGGAATCGGTGACACGCTGGCCGATCCCGCGGACCCGCGCCCGCTGCCGCCGATCACGGTTGAAGAGCCGACCGTGCGCATGACCTTTGGCGTCAACGACAGTCCGTTCGCCGGCCGGGAAGGTAAATATCTGACCAGCCGCCAGATTCGGGCGCGTTTGATGGAGGAGTTGGAGCGCAACGTGGCCCTGCGCGTTGCCGACACCGATAGCGCCGCCAATTTTCTGGTCTCCGGCCGGGGCGAACTGCATCTGGCGATTCTGATTGAAACGATGCGCCGCGAGGGCTACGAATTCGCCGTCTCCCGGCCCGAGGTTGTCTACAAAGAAGGCCCCAACGGCGAGCGTCAGGAACCCTTTGAGCATCTCTTCCTGGAAGTGCACAACGATTATCTTGGCACGGTCAGCGAGATGATGGGCAAGCGCCGTGGTCAATTGCTCGACATTCGTTATGGCGAGGACGGTACCGTCTATGCCGAATATATCGTGCCGACGCGCGGTCTACTCGGTTTCCGCCAGCCCTTCCTGACCTCCACGCGCGGCACCGGCATTTTTCACGCGCTCTTTCATGGCTATGACGACTTCGCCGGAGTCATCGAGTCCCAGGACCAGGGCTCTCTCGTCGCTTTAGAAACGGGCTCGGTCAGCGGCTACGCTTTGGCAAACTTGCAGCAGCGGGGCGCGTTTATGGTGCAGCCAGGCGACGAAGTCTACAGCGGACAGGTTGTCGGCGAGCACATTCGCGAGGAAGATCTCGTTGTCAACGTCTGCAAGGCCAAGCAACTAACCAATTTCCGCGAGAAACCCAAGCAGGACAACGACGGTCCGAACACGGCCAGGGTTTTTTCACTTGACGATTCGATCCAGTCATTGAAAGACGATGAATTGCTGGAAGTAACGCCGGAATCGCTGCGGATTCGAAAAAAGGAACTGAATCACGAGACGCGGCAGCGTGCGACCAAGCGGGCCAAGAAGGAAAAAGAGGGCTAGCGCGTCGCTCACGTGCGTGTCAAGACGACGCAGGGGCACATGCTAAAACCCTGAATGAGCAACCAACTGGAAACAATAACGTCCCGCCTTTACGGCGGGACGTTATTGTTATGGGCTGCATCTTCAGCCGTAGACCGAGTCGCCCTAATCTTGTAGAATGCGCTGGAGCTTGACGCTCCGGAGCTCGAACTGATCGCCCTTGTTAGCATGACCCACAAACCAGAAACGCAGACGTCCATTGGTTTCAGTCTTGGGTACCGTAAACGGAATGACGTAGGTCTGCCACTTTTCGGCAAGCGTCACGCCCGTCGCCAGACCGAGTGAAAGATAGGGGCGTTCATGCTGGTGGTAAAATACCTCCAGCGTGTGACCCTCTTTCCCCTTGGCGTCGAAGGTGAGTTGATACTCGCCCTCCGTCGTTACCAGGTCGGACTGGTAGAGCTGCATGTTGTCGCTCACTGCGGGGAAGCTGAGCGTTGCCACACCGTTCTTGACCGACCATGTAGCTTCGCCTGGCTGGCCTTCGTTGTAGACGCGCCAGCCTTCCTTCGCATTGGCGAAATCACCATTCTTGAGAAGGTTGTCGCCCAACCGGGGGTCCTTCTGGCTCGGTTCGGATCCCTCGACGACGGGCCTGACAATCACAATGGGCGTTGGCACCTCGATGGTGGGCAGTTCGATATCCGGCACCTCAATCACCGGCTCCGGCACAACATAATGGATGTCGCGCCATTCCACCGTATCGGTGGCGGACGCACGCACGATGAGCGGTCCCAGGTCAGCGGTTTCTTCTGCCGCGAGGACGAGCTTGTACCAGCCGCCGCCAATGGCCTCGACGGCGTTCGTCGGTTTTTCAAACTTGCCGCCGTTCCGGGAGATAAGGACGGTCGCGTCGTCCACTTCTTTGGGCGTCTGATAATCCGCCGCATCGACGAGCAGAAAAACGATCATCTGCTCACTGTTTTGCACGATATTCATGCCTGAAACCCTTTCATCGGTGTGTGGCTGCGATGGTGCAACCCGGGTCGTGAACCATCTGTTGCCCTGAATCTAGGGCAGTGAGGACGGGATCTTCGCTTGCATCCCATCCCTTGTACCGTGATACTTATGTCTATTATAGTCAAGTTGATTGAAATGATCAAGTCACAAATCATGCTGATCCAATTGACGAGTAGCGCCTCCCTCGCCTACAATGGCACTGCAAACGACTTGCTTGCCTACCTGGAAAGTCAATCCATCGTGACGAGTGAAAAAATTACCAATCAAAGCGTTGCCAACCTGCTCGAAGACGTGGCGGCCCGTCTGCAGATTTTGGAGGCCAATCGCTTCCGCGTGATTGCCTTTCAGAACGCTGCTGAAAGCATCCGCAGCCTCGGTCGCACGCTGGACGCGATTGACGCCGATGGCGGCTTGGAATCGATCCCAGGTGTGGGTAAGGGCATCGCTGATGCCCTGCGCGAATTGCTCGAAACCGGACAAGTCACGGAGTTTGATGAGTTGGCTGCGCAGGTGCCCGACGGTGTCATCGCGATGATGACAGTGCCTGACATGGGACCGAAGAAGGCCAAGCGCCTGTGGCAAGAGCTTGAAATCACCAGCATAGAACAGCTTCAAGCGGCCGCGGAGGCTGGCGAGCTTGCCAAACTGAAGGGTTTTGGCAAAAAGAGCGAGGAGAAGATCCTCAAGGGTATCGCCCTGCTGGCGACGCGCCAGGACGACCGGACGCCAATTGGTGTTGCCCGCCCACTGGCCGAGGGGCTCGTGGCTGACCTCCGGGCAGCCCTGCCGGCGGAGGCCATCCATCGTCTGGAAATTGCCGGCAGCCTGCGCCGTTGGAAAGAGAGCATCGGCGACGTCGACATTCTCGTCGTCAGCGAGATGCCGGCCACGGTCATGGAGGCCTTTCGCAGCCTGCCCCAGGTCGCCGATGTGGCTGCCGCGGGCGAAACCAAGCACAGCGTGATCCTCACCACCGGCCTGCAGGTCGACCTGCGCGTTGTGGAGGCGCAACACTGGGGCGCCGCGCTGCAATATTTTACCGGCAGCAAAGAGCACAACGTTCCGCTACGCGAGTTGGCGCTCAAGCAGGGTTGGAGCCTCAATGAATACGGACTGACCGCCACCGGCAAAGGTGATGCCGCTGAGGACGAGACGCGATTCTTTCGCGAGGAAGCGGATCTTTACGCCTTTCTCGGTTTGGACTGGGTACCGCCCGAACTGCGCGAGAACCGCGGTGAATTGCAGGCCGCGCGTGACGGCACATTGCCGAATTTAATCGGATTAGCGGATATCCGCGGTGAGTTGCACGGCCACAGCACTTTTAGCGACGGCAAGAATACCATTGAGGAGATGGCGCGGGCCGCGATTGATCGGGGGTACTCCTATTGGAATGTGAGTGATCACAGCATCGGCCTGGGCGTCGTCCAGGGTGTCGGTCCCGAGCGGATTGCCGAGCAGGCAGCCGAAATCAGGCGACTCAATGCGCTCTTTGCCGCTGAGGGCCTAGATTTTCGCCTGCTCCACGGCATGGAGGTCGAGGTCTTGGCTGACGGCAGCCTGGGGCTGGAGGATGAGGTGCTGGCCCCGTTGGATGTGGTGGTTGCCAGCATCCACAGTGGTCTGCGCCAAGACCAGGAGACCATCACTGCGCGTTGTCTGCGGGTCGTGGAGAATCCCCATGTGGACATTCTCGGCCATCCCACCGGCCGCCTGATCGGCCAGCGTCCGCCTTCAGAACTCGACGTCGAGCGTGTGCTGCAGGCTTGCGCAGCAGCTGGCACAGTCGTCGAAATCAATGCCCATCCCAGCCGTCTCGATTTGAACGATGTCTATGCCCGGCGTGCGGTCGAGTTGGGCTGCAAGATCGCCATCAACAGCGATGCCCACAGCGTGGACGGCTTCGAGGTCATGCCCTATGGCATCGCCACGGCGCGCCGGGCGTGGCTGACTGCCGCCGATGTGATCAACACTCGCCCCCTGGACGAGATGCTTGCGTTGCTCAAATCATAATCATTCCCTGCCATCACGATTCTGGAGTTGTAAGATGCCATTGTCTGACATTGCTGTCGTTCGCCACCATTTATCGAAACGCCACATGGCGCCACTCGTTGCGCTGCTGATCGGATTGCTGCTCCTCACTGCCTGCGGACGCCACGCGCCTGCCGTCGAAGTCGAAATGACCCCCGTTGCCGGCGGTATGGTGACGCCCAATGAGGCAGCCGCCGACGATGCCGCGACTGTAGATGTTGCTGAAGCAGCGGGCGTGCCGGAGGTGGCCAGTGTCCTCTTCGTCGGTCAGCGCGTGACGGTGACGTTGCCCGATGGCGTGACACTCCGCGCCGACGCTGCTGACGACGCCCTGATTTTGCAACGCTATGCGGTCGGCGAGGCGCTTGAGGTGGTTGAACCCAGCGGTGACTACGAAGATTATCCGATCACTATCGGCGGGCAAGAATGGGTTCGTGTCCGTGCAGGTGATGGCTTGGTCGGCTGGCTGCCGATTGATGCAGTCAACAGTGAGGAATAGATGGCGCCATCAGCAGGAGGCAGTCGGAGCGAGACGCCGGCTGAACGGGCCGAACGGCTGCGTGAGCTCGTTCGCTACCATCAATATCGCTACTACGTGCTGGATGATCCTGAACTCACCGATCAGGAATTCGACGCGCTCTTTCACGAACTGCGCGAGTTGGAAGATGCGCATCCAGCGCTGCGTACGGCTGACAGCCCCACGGTGCGCATCGGCGGTGACGTAGCTGAACGTTTTGAAAAAGTGCCCCACCCGGCGCCCATGCTGAGCCTGGCCAATGCGTTTGACGAAGCTGAACTACGCGCCTGGCGCGAGCGCATCAAGCGCTTGTTGAGTGAAGAGGAAATTGCCGAACTGGCGTACGTGGTCGAGCCCAAATTCGATGGTCTGACCGTCGTGCTTCACTATGACGAGCAGGGACGCTTTGTCCTGGGCGCCACGCGCGGCGACGGCGAGGTCGGCGAGAACATCACCGCCAACCTGCGTACCGTTGCCCAGGTGCCCCTCCAGATTCCCGTGTTGGCAGCGAGCGGGCTGACGCCGCCGGTTCGCCTGGTTGTGCGCGGCGAGGCGTATGTGGAAAAGGCTGCGTTTGATGCCTTCAATCAGCGGCAGGAGGAGGCGGAGGAACGGACCTACGCCAATCCGCGCAATTTTGCCGCCGGCAGTCTGCGCCAGCTCGACAGCGCGGTGACGGCCCAACGCCCGCTAAAGATCTGGGCCTATCAGATTCTGCTTCTGGCAGGCGAATCCGCTCCGCTGACCACCCATTCCGCCAGTCTCGACTATCTGCGCGACTACGGCTTCCCCGTCAGTCCGCTGACGGAAAGATTTTCCGACGACGCGTTCGAGGAGCTGGTCGAGTATGTAGCACAGTTCGGCGCCCAC
The DNA here is from genome assembly GCA_963749845.1 of uncultured Chloroflexia bacterium. Lineage (GTDB taxonomy): Bacteria > Chloroflexota > Anaerolineae > Caldilineales > Caldilineaceae > JAGRCP01. The sequence continues at coordinate 652,556 of CAVVOJ010000002.1, forward strand.
CGCCACGATCTGCCCTTTGAGGTGGATGGCATCGTCATCAAGATCGATTCTCTGGCGCAGCAGGTCAAACTGGGCTTCACCGGTAAAGATCCGCGCTGGGCCTTGGCCTACAAATTCCCGGGCGAGGAAGCGGTGACCGAACTGCTCGACATCGTGATCAACGTCGGCCGGACAGGCGCAGTCACGCCCAATGCTGTCCTGGCGCCCGTCCAAATTGGCGGCGTTACGGTGCGCAGCGCGACCCTCCACAACGAAGACTACATTCGTGATCTCGACATCCGTATCGGCGACCAGGTTCTGGTCAAGCGTGCGGGCGACGTCATCCCCAAGGTAATCCGTCCGCTGGTCGAATTGCGCACGGGCGATGAAGTCGTCTGGCAGATGCCTGCAACCTGCCCCGACTGTGGTGAGCCTCTGGTTCGACCGCCTGACGAGGCCGCTACCTATTGTGTCAACAACGCCTGCCCGGCCCGGCTGGTGCGTCTGGTCGAGTACTTCGTTTCGCGTACGGCTATGGACATTGAAGGGTTTGGGGCCAAGCAGGCCGAGCTATTTGTTGAGCAAGGCTATATTCACGATCTTGCTGACATCTACCAATTGCCGTGGAAAGAAATTGCCGCGTTGGATGGCTATGGCGAGAAGCGGGTGGAGAATCTGCGCCAGGGCGTTGAGGCGAGTAAGGCGCGGCCAGCTCATCGACTGCTGGTGGGGCTGGGCATCCGTTTTGTGGGCGAGGGCGTGGCCGAAACACTCATGCAGCACTTCGACAGCCTGTCAGATCTCATGCTGGCGACGGCCGATGAGCTGAATGAGATCGAGGGGATCGGCCCGAAAATTGCCGAGAGCGTAGCCGAGTTCTTTTCTATTGCACCCAATCGAGAGTTAATCGCTGAACTGGCTGAGGCTGGTGTGCAGATGACGCAGCCTCGTGCTGAAGCGCCTGCAGGGGTGGCGCTGCCCTTTGAAGGATTGACCTTCGTTGTCACAGGGACGCTGCCCGGCTTGAGCCGTAGCGAGGCCAAGGAGTACATCGAGCGTCGCGGCGGCAAGACGACCGGCAGCGTCAGCAGCAAGACCGACTATCTGGTCGCCGGCGAAAAGGCCGGTAGTAAGCTGACGAAGGCTGAGCAACTCAGTGTCTCGATCCTCAGTGAGGATGACCTGCGCGCGCTGGCCGGCGACGCAGACCGCTAGTACAGTTGGGCGTACATACCACGGCAGCAAATAGGGCTATGTACCTCGAGTGGAAGCAGCCTGGAAGCTATCGCCCTATTTGCGCCGGGATGTACTAGTGTATCGGCAATCTCTATTTGACGAGTCTGCGAATTTGTTCGTGCCGATGCATTCAGGTTCCGCCACAGGAAATCGAGTCGCCAATTCAAGATGGGCGGACCGCTAGATTCAAGCAGACGTCGCTCACGCTCCCCGTGCCGTTCGTGTGAGGAAAACCGCATGTATTTACAATCCGCGCCCTTGGCTCCAACCGTTGCTGCGCTGCGCGCCGGCGAGGTCGATCTTCTGGTTTACGTGGACGAAATGAGTCGTCGCATTGATGCAATTGACGAACACATTCACGCTTTCCTGCCTGAGCCATTGCGACCGGTCCGCCTGCGCAGCGAGGCCAGCGTCCTCGCTGAAACGCATCCCGATGCAGCGACGCGGCCGCCGCTCTACGGCGCGCTGGTCGGCATCAAGGACATCATCCATCTAGACGGCTTCGTGACGCGGGCCGGGACCGAGGTGCCACCGGAGCGTTTTGCAGAGTCGGAAGGCGAGGCCGTGCGCCGCCTGCGCGAGGCGGGTGCGCTCATGGCCGGCAAGACGGTCACGACCGAGTTCGCCTATTTCGAGCCGGGTCCGACGCGTAACCCCCACAACCTTATGCACACGCCTGGGGGATCCAGCAGCGGCTCGGCTGCGGCCGTAGCGGCCGGACTCTGCCAGCTGGCTCTGGGCACCCAGACGATTGGCTCGGTGATACGACCCGCCGCGTTTTGCGGCGTCGTCGGCTACAAGCCGACCTTTGCACGCATTCCATCGCCCGGCATCGTTTACTTCTCGCGTACGGTGGATCACATTGGACTCTTCACGCAGGATGTGGCCGGAATGATGCTTGCGGCCCGGGTACTGTGCGATCACTGGCGCCCCGACATTGTACGCGACAAGCTGCCGGTGCTCGGCGTACCCGTCGGCCCCTACCTGGACCAGACGGAGCCCGCAGCGCTGGGCGCCTTCGAGACGCAACTGGCAGCATTGGAAAGAGCCGGCGTGGAAATCCGCCGCGTGCCGACGCTGGCAGATATCGAGACGCTCAACCAGCTCCACCGTCGCCTGGCATTTGGCGAATTCGCACGCGAGCAGGCCCACCTCTACGCAGAGTTTGCCCACTTGTATCGCCCACGTACGGCTGAGATCATCGGGATCGGCCGGGAGGTGAGTGAGGAGGAATTGACGCAGCTGCGCCGCAACTGCGTCAGGCTGCGCGCGGATCTTGGCGCACGCATGTCTGAGGCGGGGATCGATCTATGGGTGACTCCGGCCGCGCCGGGCGTGGCGCCTGAAGGCATCCATGCCACAGGTGATCCGAACTTAAATCTGCCTTGGACCCATGCCGGCATGCCGGCCATCACGCTGCCGGCTGGCCTGGGTGAAATGGGCTTGCCGCTGGGCTTGCAGTTCGTGGGGCGTTTCGGTGAAGATGAGGCGTTGCTGGCCTGGGCAACTCTGCTCAGTCAGGCGATTGGAGATCCGCTGGTGATGTAGGGCCTTCGGTGCCGGCATCGCGGGGCGACGGCAGGTGTATGAGCACTGTCTTGACGGCTCGACCTTCCGTTTCTTCGACCTCGAACTCAATGTCTCCGTACCTAAAGCGCTCGCCAGGCTCCGCAACATGTCCCAGGTGCTCCATGGCGAATCCGCCTACGGTCTCAGCCCCCGACTCGGCGTCGAGGGCTACGTCGTAATGTTGCGCCAACTCGTCCAGGATGACGTCGCCACGCACGCGAACTGTATGATCATCCAGCGCCGTCATCGGCGCAATCTCCTCATCAAATTCATCCTGGAACTCACCGATCAACTCCTCGACCAGATCTTCCAGCGTGAGCAAACCGGCCGTGCCCCCATACTCATCAACTACCACTGCCACCTGAAAATGATCCTGCCGCATCTGCGTCAGCATATCGTCCAGTGGGAGTGATTCGGGCACGAAGACTGCCTCCCGGGCCAGGTCGGCCACAGTTGGCTCAACGCCTTCGTCATTCGTCAGTTCGAAGTCGTGCTCGGCCAAGTAGCGGGCCAGATCTTTGGTATAGAGCACGCCGGCGATATCGTCACGATCGCCGCGATAGATCGGATAACGCGAGTGGGGTTGGGAGACAACCGCCTCCAACGCTTCGCTTACGGGCGTCTCTGCCGGAATGCTCTCCATCCGCGTGCGCGGGATCATCACCTGACTGACCGTGCGTTCCTGGAAGTCAAGTACATTTTCCAGGTAAAGCAGCTCCTGGGCGTCGAGCATGCCCCCCTCGGAACTCTCCTCGACGATGTACGCCAGCTCTTCCGTGGAAATGAGGCGCGCCTCTGCATCGACCGGCGGGATGCGCAGCACTCGCAGCACCAGATCGCCAATCTTGTTGAGCACGAAGGTCAGCGGGCGGAAGATCAGCTCGGCGATGGCCATCAGCGGGGCCAATCGCACCAAGGTCTGGGCGGCAGATTGCAGCGCCAAAGATTTAGGCACCATCTCACCCAGCACTACGTGCAGGTAGGTCAACAGTGCGACGGAGATGATGGTCGCCAACGTGTGCGCCAGGGCAATACTGATCCAGTCGACGTGCTCCAGCGGACTCAAGAACCATTCGGCCACGGCATGTTCACCGTACATGCCTAGACCAAGACTGGCCAGCGTAATGCCTACCTGCGCGGTAGAGAGATAACGGTTGATGGCTTTGGGATCACGCAGGACCGAGAGGATGCGTTGCGCCTGCTTGGACCCGCCTTCGGCCATTTGCGCCACCCGGGTGTGGGGCGCACCGGCCAGTGCGAACTCGGCTGCCACAAAAAAGCCGTTGATGATGATCAGCACGGTGATGACACCGATGGGAACAAGGTATTCAGCCATGGCTAGAGCTCCCCGCCCAAGGCTGTGAGCCGCGCTGCCTGATCGGGCGTGACGCGGAAGCTGACCATTGTGACGCCGTTGTCCTGTACGCCGTCGACGCGGAGGAGCAAGTCACCCACCGGGACCGTGTCGCCCGGCTTCGGCGGGTGTCCGAGCTCGCGTAGGACCAGGCCGCCGATGGTATTGGCGCTCTCTGAAGGCAGGAGCAAATCCAGCGTCTCGTTCAAGTCACTGAGATGAACGTCGCCCCGCACGATGACTCGCCCCTTGCCGCGCAGGGCGATGGGCGGATCGTCGGGGTCAAATTCGTCCTGGAACTCGCCGATGATTTCTTCCACAAGATCTTCAAAGGTGAGCAGGCCTGCGGTGCCACCATACTCGTCCATGACAATTGCCATGTTACGCCGATCGCGCTGCATGGCAGCCATGGCTTCGTCTACTGGCAGAGTATCGGGCAGCATGGCAACCGGGCGCAGTATCTGACGTACGTCCCATGCCGTTGCCTCTCCCTCCCCCATGCTGGTGCAGGCGCTGTCGGGAGCAATTGCTGCGCCAAGCAGGTCTTTCATATGGACCACGCCGATGATGTTATCAATCCGCTTATCGTAGATGGGAATCCGCGAATAGGGCGAGCGCGCCAATAGATTAAAGAGCTCGTGACAGCTCAGATCCGCCGGCGCTGCCAGCATGCGGCGACGCGGCAACATGACCTGACCGGTCGTCAGGTCACTCAACTGGAGCGTGTTGACGAGCATACGACGCTCTTCGGCGTCGAGCAGCCCGCCGGCTGAGCTTTCTTCGACCAACATGAGAATCTCTTCGGGCGAGTGGACATGGACATGTTCGCCACTTGACGAGGAGCCAATCAGGCGGAGAATCAGCTGACCGCTGCCGTTGAAAATGAAGATCAACGGGCGGAACAAGAAGATTGACCAGCGCATAGGCCTTGCAGTCAATACCGTCATTTTTTCCGGATACTGGAGGCCAATGTTCTTGGGCACCAGTTCACCGAGCACGACTTGAAAGACTGTCAGTATCCCGAGCACGATGAGGGCCAACACTGACTGTACGGCCAGGCGTGTCGCAGGGTCGAGCAGGTCGAGCCATGGTTCAATCAGGCGGATAATCTGCGACTGACCGTAGTAGCCCACGACCAAGCTGGAGACTGTAATGCCCAGCTGACAGGCGGCCACGTAGCGATCGAGTTTGGCCGGATCCTGTAACATGTCGAGCATCTGGCCGGCTACCGAGTCGCCCTCCTCGGCCATTTGCGCCAGGCGCGGTCGGCGCGCAGAGACAGCCGAGAACTCGGAGAGAACGTAAAAGCCATTGATGGCGATCAGCAGGGCGATGACGGCTGCAACGAATAGTATTGACATAAAATCAAATCTTGTGACTTACTGATTGACGCGATTGCCGGGCCTGAATCCGACGTCAAGGAACGGTTATGGTCACAGTCACTGGATCCGAGCGTACGGCATTGTTGGTGTTGCCGCTCGCGCCGACAAACGAATAGTTCACGCTTTGCGATTGGACGTCGCCCGGCACACTCAATCTAAAGTTGACATAACCTGTGTTGCCGGGGCCAACGTTGTTGATCACGACCAAATTATTCGAGCAGACGCCATCCATACGGCAGATCTGCGGCGACCAGGTGTCTCCACTCTCGATGATCACGGCCAGACTGTCGTTGGCCGAGCCCAGATTGGTTACGGCCAACGTCGTGCTGCAAACCTGGCCGCGATCGCAAGTCTGTTGGGTCGATCCCTCCACACCGATCGTCACGCCAAAGGTGAGGACGGGGGTGGGCGTGCCGGGCGGTGGGGCAGGCGTCCACGTTGGCGTGAAGTAAGGCGTGGGCGTGACCGTGGACGTGTAGGTAGCGGTCGGGGTAGGCGGCACGTACGAGACGGCGACCGTGTGGATCTCCGATTCGCCATTGGGTAGGACAACCATCAGCGTGAAGACCTCGTCCTCCTTGTACATGCACTCTTCGCGCTCGCCGTCGCCGGGCACGCCAATCCCTTCATAGTAGACTTCGCGCACGTTTTGTACCGCCCAGCGGACAGTCGTGCACTCATCACGCTGGAGCTCTTGCGAATCCGCCTTGAAGACGACAACCGGCGGTCCGTAGATCGGCTGGGGCGTGGCCGTGGGCGGTGGTTCGGCAGGGGCCGGCGTGCTGGTTGGGATCTCGAAATCCGGGGTAGGGCGCCGCGTCGGCACTTCCGGTACCGGCTGGCCCAGATCGAAGACCGGCGTAGCCGTCGCTGGAACCTGCACGATTGTGGGCGCTGCCTTGGGGGCGTCAGGATCGACGATGATGACGTTATTATTGGGATTGGGCGCGCTGGCATCGCCCCCGGGCAGAGCGGTCGCGGTCACGGCCGGCGGATAATTGGGTATCGACGTCGCCGGCGGCGCGACCATGACTGCGCCGGGCGTCGGCGTTGCGGTCTCGGCGGGCGGCATGGTCGCAGTCATGACCAGAAAAAGGGGCTGTTCGGTCAACTGGGCGGCGGCCAGCGTTTCCAACGAGCCGCTGTCGGCTGATTGAATGCCGCGTACATAAGTCCAGCCGGCGTAGAGCGCCAGGAGGCTGCCGACAGCCACCACCATCAAAAAGAGTGCTGCCGCCGCCAACCAACTCCACACGGCCCGCTGCTGTGACGCACCCTCGTCCATGGCGTTGAGCTCTTGCTCAATCTCGTCCAGATCGGAGTTTAGCCAGTCTGAAGAGAAGTCGGACTTGGCGCCACGCGCGGTGGCGGCTGCCGCTACCGCGGCCCCGCCCGTCGGCGCCGCAGCGCCACGGGCCGCAATGTAGCGCGGACAGAGGCGGTGGCTACCGCCCAGGCAGTAGGTCGCCTGGTCGGTGAGCATGAGCATGTCGCGCGCATCGTCGCTACCACTCATGGCCCAGCAGCGATTTTCGAAGCTCGGATAGTCGATGTGGGTGTCGCGATTGCGATCCGCATCCAGGGCGCCCAGGAACGGGCAGACCGATTGGTCCGTCATGAAATTCTTGCCAACTTACTCTTGGCCAAGGCTACGGCCTCGGCCTCAGTCGTAATGTCGCCTGCAGCCTGCGCTTCAGCGACGACCTCCAACAGCACGCCGATCTCTGGACCTGGCGTTAGCCCCAGCTCGGAAATCAAGACGTGGCCGTCGATCAGCGGGGCGTGGCGAGTCTGTTGCAGCCCATCATCGGCATAGGCGTACGCGAGCATCTGTCCGACATGTTCAAGGTATTCGTCCCAACGGGGCGGCACCGCAGCTTCGTGGATCGCCTGATAGTCGGCCAGGGCCACCAGCAGTGTATCGACGCCGGCAGGATCCTCTACCTGGGGGCACCGCACATCACGAAAGAAGCGATAGATCGCCCGTCGGCTGATCCCCTCATGGGTGAAACTGGCGTCCAGGTGATGGGGGCGCATGTGGGCATCGACAACCGTTTCAGCCAGTGCAATCTCGTTGCGTCCAAAGCGCAACTCATCCAGTCGCTCGACCGTCATGGCCGCACCTGCCTCTTCGTGGCCATAAAAGTGATAGCGCGTACTGCTGTCGAGATCGAGTTCAGTGCTGCGGGTTTCCGGCTTGCCGACGTCGTGAAAGAGCGCGTGCCAGATGAGCCAGTCGACGTGGCGGCGTCCGCCGGAGAGCGGCTTCAGGAATTGCCGCCGCAGTTCATTGCGCCAGGGCAGGAGCGTCGCCTGCCACATGCTGGTGGGCGGATCATCGACGCTCTCTGCGGAAATCCAATCACGGATGAGCGTGGCGTTGCGCACAACCAGAAGTGTGTGGTTGTAGACGTCGGTATAGTGGGGAAACGATTGGGCGACATCCACCGTTCCGTCTACCTCTGGCAGCAGATAGCCAAGCAGCCCCAAAGCTTGCATGGTGACGATGGCTTGTTCCGGGTCGCCGCCGCTCAGCGTCTTCCAAAGCTCATCGCGCCGGCGTTCAGGCGTAGCAAGCTTGACGGTTGCAGCCATGCGCTTGATCTGCTCTGCCGTCGCCGCTTCGATAGTCAGATCGAAGTCAACGACAAAGCGCACCGCGCGTAGGAGACGCAATGGGTCATCGGCCAGACTGGTTGGCCCGATCCGGCGCAGCACGCGCGCGGCCAAATCGGCTTCGCCCCCCGTGACGTCGATCAGTTCAGCCTCGCCCGGTTTCGCAATGGCCAGGGCCATGGCGTTGATTGTGAAATCACGCGCGCTCAGATCTTCCTCGATGGCGGCACCGCGCATGCGCGCAATATCGCAGATGTAGGGTTCGCCGTGATTGGCGCTAAAGATGACGCGTCCGACATCCCGTCCTTCGTCGAGCGCATAAAAAGCCCAGCCCAGGCGATCGGCAACGCGCCGCGCGACAGGGAGCGCCTCGTCAGCCACGACAAGGTCGAGATCGGTTAGCTTCGGTTTGCGACCCAGCAGCGTATCGCGCACGACGCCGCCGACCACATAGACAGTATCTACCTCATCCAGAATCGCCGCGATCAGCGCGCGTAACGGACGAGCATCCGGTTGCCAATTCATGGATAGCAGTGTCGCCTATCTTGCCGTTCTATGCAAGCTTGCGGGCTATTTGCGGCTTGTCCGTTGCTGCGGGAAGGTCGCCAACAGGACGCCTGCCAGGACCGTCATGCCGCCGAGGAGTTGTTGGGGACTGGGAAAGGTGCCGAAGAGCAGCAGGGACCAGCCGACGGCGATCACAGGACTCAGGGTCAAGATAATGGCGAAGAGCGTAATCGGCAGACGACGCAGGCCCGTGTAGTAGAGCCCGCGGCTGATCGTCACGTCCACCGTGCCGGCCAGGAGCAAGATGAGCCAGGCTATGGGCGTGGGCCAGGCCAGCGAGCGACTGCCCGCGGCAAAAAGAAAAAGAAAGGCCGTGGTGAAGAGCAGGCGATAGAAGAAGAACGACATGAAATCCATGTCACCTCCGTACCGCTTAACAATGGCGGCATGGAGCGCATACATGAAGGTTGAGCAGACGATCAAGAACGACCCCAGACGCAGGTAATCGGCGGGCTGAAAGGTAATCACGAAGACGCCGGCCAGGGCGAGCGCCGCGCCGGCAAGCTGGCGCCTCGTGAGGCTTTCGCGCAGCCAAATGATGCCAAAGAGCATCGTCCAGAGCGTGGTCATTTTACCTAGCATGGACGCGGTGCCGGCATCGATAAACGCCACCGACGCATAGTTCATCACCGTGCTGGCGGCAACCAGGAAGCCGATACTCAGAAAGAAGGGCAGATGATGACGGGCCAGGCGTAAGTCTACCGCCCGGCGCAGCGCACCATAGACGCCGACCTGGACGGTTGCGATGCCGATGACGTACATGGCTGAGACTAGAGGCGAGATGTGGGGCAGCAAGGCGCGGGCGAAAACGAAATGCAGACTGTCTACCAGCAGCAACGTGGTGAAGAGGGCGACGTTGCCGGTTGAGATCGATTGTGGATCCACCTGTGGAAGTGAGTTGGCCATAAGGGTGGCAGTATAGGAGCGATAGCGTAGATCTGTCAATGAAGTGCAAGAACTTTTCTTGTCTGAAAGGTGTATGTGGAGTATGCTAATTTCTTGGTACATCTCTGATGGGATGGGCTAAGAAATATTTTTTTCGACGCTCGCGACCAAGGCGGCCATGCGACTGGTTGGTCAGTCGAAATCCGCTGAGGACGGTTCGCCAAACAGCCTAGAAAGCAGACAATGATTTGCCATGAATGACATGATTTTGACCTTTCTCATCCTGGGGGTCACCATCTTCCTCTTTGTCATTGACCGCATCCGCCTGGATATCGTGGCGCTCCTCTCACTCCTCGCATTGTTGTTAACCGGAATCGTCACCGTCGATGAAGCGCTGTCCGGCTTTGCCGACCCGATTGTGATTATCATTGCGGGTCTCTTCGTGGTGGGGGCAGGCATCTACTATACAGGCGTTGCCAGTGCCATGGGCCGGTTCCTGGCCAAAGCCGGCGGCACAAGCGAAACGCGCATCCTTGTGCTCGTCATGTTGTTGGTTGCGCTCCTCTCAGCGTTTATGAGCTCAACCGGCGCCGTCGCCGTGCTGCTGCCCGTGGTACTCAGCCTGGCCCGAGATGCTAAGATTTCGCCCGCCAAGTTGCTCATGCCTCTAGCGTTTGGCTCGCTCATTGGCGGCATGCTTACGCTGATTGGTACGCCGCCCAATCTGGTTGTGGCCAATCAACTTTTGGAGATGGGGCTGGAACCTTTTACGTTCTTTGACTTCACGCCAATCGGCGGCATTATTCTGGTGGTAGGCATCATCTACATGGCCGTCATCGGCAGTCGCCTGTTGGGCCGCCGTGCACGCCGCAAGGTCGGTCCCAACCAGAGCTTGAGCGACGGTCCTACGCTGGCGGAGCTGGCGGAGACTTACCAACTGAGCGAGAATCTTTTTCGCCTCCGCGTGCGCCGGGCATCGCCCATGGTCGACAAAACGATTGCCGAGACCAACATCGGCGCCGACTTTGACGTGGAGGTAATTGAGCTGCAATCATGGCCGGACGACGCGGCCGAGCCAGGTCCTATGCGACCGGCGACGGCCGACGCCGTATTGGAAGCCCACGACATTTTGCATGTGAAGGGAACGCCCGACTGCATCGCCCGTCTTTGCCGCGAGATGGATCTGGGCATTCGTCCCACGAATGGCGGCGATACACGCTTGCTCTCGCGTGAACTGGGCATGGCTGAAGTCGTCATCCGCGGCCGGTCGAACATGGTCGGCAAGACGGTGGAGGAATTGCGCTTTCGCAACCTTTACAACCTGAACGTGTTGGCCATCATGCGGCGGGGCGAACCGATCCATACCGATGTTGCGACCACGCCGCTGCGTTTTGGTGACGTCTTGCTGGTGGAGGGCACCTGGGCCGATATTGAAACGCTCTCGCAAGATCGCTCATTCGTCATTGTGCTCGACATGCCCCAGGAAATGACGCAGCAGCTCTATACGCGGCGCAACGCCATCATCGCCATCTCGATCGTCATCATCATGCTGCTCGCCATGGCCTTCAAGATCGTGCCCACGGTGACTGCTGTGTTGCTGGCCGCGGTGGCCATGGTGCTCACCGGCTGTATCCGGGTGGAAGACGTTTACCGGAGCATCAACTGGGAAAGCGTGATCCTGATTGCGGCGATGTTGCCCATGGCAACGGCACTGGAAAAGACGGGTGGCGTCCAGTATGTGGCAGATCTGCTCGTGAACAACCTGGGCATTTTCGGACCGACGGCGATCATGGCGGGCCTCTTCATCATTACGGCCTTCTTCAGCCAGTTTATCTCCAACACGGCTACGACTGTGATTCTGGCGCCGATTGCTGCCACCACCGCGCTTGCCCTCGGGCTGTCGCCTTATCCGCTCTTGATGATCGTCGCAATCGCCGCGTCAACGGCGTTCTCTACGCCAATTTCATCACCGGTCAATACGCTGGTCATGGTGCCGGGCGGCTATCGCTTCACAGATTATGCGATCGTTGGTATTCCACTGCAGATTCTTGTGTTGATCGTCGCTTTGATGGCGATCCCAATCTTTTTCCCTTATTAAGCGCCGGGCAGGGGACAAGAGGAAGGTAGATCATACTGTGACTCGCCGGGCCGAATTTTGATCAATTTTGGGCAGCCGGAAACTTTTCCGGTCGACTTGCGTAATGGTAATCAATGGCGCCCAAATCGTGCGCCGAGATGGATTGTCAGCGCAATATCTTGTCAGCGCAATATCAATGGCCAACAAGTAAGGTCTGTGGACGATGAACGAGCAGGAACAAGTGTGGGTTGACGAGGCACGGGCCGGCGACAAAGCGGCCTTTGGGCGCTTAGTTGAAGCCTATCAGCGGCCTGTCTACAATCTCACCTATCGGATGCTGGGCAACCCACAGGAAGCAGAGGATGCTGCCCAGGAGTCCTTCATGCGCGCCTATTCGCGCCTGAACCAGTACGATCCGAGCAAAAAATTTAGCACGTGGCTCTTTTCCATCGCGAATCACCACTGTATCGATCGCTTGCGCAAGCGTCGTGCGACCTTTGTTTCGATCGATGACAACCCGGTCCTCCAGAATCTGGAGGGCGATCTGCCCCAGCCGGAGCCGATCGCCATGACCATGGAACGGAATCGCGAGGTGCAGGCATTGCTCGAGCAACTCGAGCCAGACTACCGTACGCCGCTGATTCTGCGCTATTGGGAGGGTTACAGTTATGACGAGATTGCCCAAACCATGGACATCACTGTCTCTGCTGTGAAGAGCCGCCTCTTTCGGGGACGTAAGCAAGTTGCCGATCTCTATCAGCAACAAGAAGCGGCCACCATTCCACCTTCTTCGGGTAGCCGACGGCAGGCGACGCCCCAGCAGGCGACCCTGCGTGGCAATGAGCCGCCGCTGCTGCGTACTGCACTGGCAGGAATTTGATAAGGCAAAGTTTGATTATGATGATGAACGATTTCACAAATCAGCCGACAACCCAGTTCCAGGTGCCGCCAGAGGTCGAGGGTGAGTTCTTCATGCTCATGTCGCTGGCCCTTGACGATATGCTGGATGAAGAGGATCGCTTGCGCTTTGATCAGTATCTGCAGCGTTATCCGCCACTGCTTGAACAGTGGCAGGACTGGCAAGCAGTCGATGCGACCTTCCGGGCAACGCCCTCCGCCATGCCGCCTGCAGGCTTTGTGGCCGACGTGGAACTGCGTATTCTCCAGCGCGAACGCCAGCAGCGCTTGCTCTGGGGGTTGGGGCTCGGCGTGGTTGTGCTGACCTTGTGGGTCGGCCTCATGGCCGGCGCGGTGTCGTTTGGCGCGTTTGTCATGTTCAATCAGGCTGGATGGCTAAGCCAGCTCATCCATTTCCTGGCCCAGTCCACGGCCACGATCGATAATTGGTGGTCGGCCACGGTTACGACAGTCGATGCGCTGTTGGCGACCGATCAGGCCCGCATCCTGTTGGTCGGCTACGGTCTGACGGCGGTTGTCATGCTGGCTGGATGGGTCGTCTTCTTGCGTCGCAGCACGCGTGTCTATGAATCGGCCACGCCAATCTACACGCGCTCAGCGTGATGCATCACCGACCGGGGATGCATGAGGTCACTAATGCGTAACACACTTACTCGAAATCAGCGCTGGATTCTGGCCTTTGCCGTGGTTGCCGCCATCTCCTTTGTGGCCGCGTTTGCGCCATCTTGGTCGGCCAGCGCCGCCGGAGAGCCACCCGCCTCATTGGCCTTTGCACCCAATGCGCAGATCCTCAATGATGACCTGGAGATTGAAGAAGGTGAGGTCTACGATAGTGACGTGGTCGTTTATGACGGTGACGTTGCTGTCCGGGAAGGTGGACTGATCCAGGGCAACCTGGTCGTCTACAGCGGCGATATCAAGATAGAAGAGGGTGGCGAGGTTGCCGGCGATGTTTCGGCATTTAGCGGCGATATCGAACTTGCGGGTCGCGTCGGTGGGAATATCTCGTCGTGGAGCGGCGATATCGAGTTGAAGGATACGGCCTATGTCACCGGCGATATCAGCGTGCTGAGCGGCCATATCGACCGCGACGCTGGCGCTTACGTGGGCGGCAACGTCGTTCGGGGCCCCAACCTGAAGTTGCCCAGTGCCGTTCCTTCGCTGGCCGTCCAGCCGGATCAGTTCTCTTTCGAGAGTGATCGGAACGGTCCGGGGTTCTTTGGTGGCGTTGGGCGGTTTATCGGACGGCTCTTTTTAGCCTTGATTTTTACGGCCGTCGTGGGTCTCTTCACCACCGGTGTTGCGGCAATTCGACCGTCGTGGGTTGATGAGATTGGGCGCAACTTACGTGAACAGGTGGCTTTGAGCTTCATCGTGGGGTTCATCGTCAATATTGGCCTGCTGCTGCTCACATTGGTTCTCGTCATCACCATTTGCCTCTGGCCGATTCCGCTGCTGACACTCATCGGGATCAATCTGATCGGTTGGACCGGTATCTCACAGGTCGTTGGGCGCTATGTCTCACGCCTTTTCGGCCTCAATCTGCAACCAGCCATTGTGGTTGGGCTGGGCGCTGCCGTCTTAATCGGCGTGCTGGCGCCCTTCTGGGCGATGGGCGGCTGCTTGCGCTTCATTGTCTGGCTGATCATGTTTGCGCTGGGAGCAATGGGCACAGGCGCGTTCCTGCTGCCGTGGCTCGAGCGCTGGCGGGCGGGGGAGCCGATACTGCTGCCGCCGTCGAAACCGACTGGCGGTGCGTCTGCAGGGGCCACGCCTGAGCAGTCAGGTCAGGCGCAGACCGTCGACGTGGAGAATTCGATAATCGTGTCCGATCCGGCTCCTACCCCCGTTGGCCCGGTCCCGATGTTCCGGTCGCCGCCGGGCGGGATGATTTGACCGCAATTGCGGGAATCGGTCCTGTCTTTGAGAAGCGACTGAACGCGGCTGGTGTACGAACGTTCGCGCAACTGGCGGCGATGTCGCCCCAGCAGGTTGCCGATGTCATCGGCTGGTCGGTCGAGCGGGTGATCAAGAGTGAATTGATTGAACAGGCCCGTCAACTGGCAGCATAGAAGGTGGTTGGACAAATTGAATAGGGCGGAAGCGGTTTCAGAGACCGCTTCCGCCCTTTTTTGTTTGGCCTGGGGCGTAGGCGTCCTCTGTGCTGCAGGCAATTTCGCTCCACATGACCCGTTCGCACGAGGCGTGCTCACTGGGCAGGTGTGGTTGGGGAAGCGGCGAGCCAGGGCAATCTGCTATCCCCGGTACTTGGCCAGCAGGCGGTTGATGAGATTGAGCAAGGGGCCCTGCTGCTCGAAGCCGCTTTCACTATAACTGCTCATGCCTACATAAATTCGTTCGCGCGTGCGGCGTACCAGGCCCAGCATCAACCGGCGCATTGCCTCCTGACGTGTCTGAAATTCATGCAGATCGCTCCATACTTCCTGGCTCGACCAGTGAGGCGTCAAGACATATGGATGGGTAAGGGGCTGATAGAGGCGCTCCCACCAGCCGGATGAGCCTACATCGAGCCAGAATTGAATGCGTGCCGGCCGATTGCGCATGAGAAATGTGTAGGCGGGCGCCAGGAAGACGGCATCCTCGGGCGCTTGCCAACCAGGCAGATAGAGCGCACTCAACGCGCCGCCTTCGAAGAGGCGCACATACTCGCGTCCAAGCCCGCTGCCGCCATTGTCGCTGTCCAGCCGGCTTTCGCTCAGCGCCCAGCGGAACTTACGCGCCGACTCGACCAGCTGTTTGGCTACACGTGCGCCCGTGACGCTGGCGTGCAGACCGTAGCCCGGCTGGCTGAGCACTTCGCCAAAGAGGCGAGCGAAAAATTGATCCAATGGTGCGGTCTCACCGCTGGCTCGGTAGGCGTAGATCCATTCGTGCAGTCGGTCGTATGCTTCGCCGGCGCGGAACGTGATGCGCTCCTGCATGGCCGTTTCCAATTCGCGAAACGAACCGAGTTCAATGGTGCGTCGCCGGGGCGGATAGAGAACCCGGCTGAGCAAATGGCCGCGCACCGGATCAAGGGCCTCGATACTGAGCGTCAGGGCGGCGGTGACGTCGGACTCAATCGGCCGCGCGCCCCACTCAGGGTGGGCGAGCGCGGCCAGGGTGATCAGTGCACGCGCGGCCGGTTCATCTTCTAGCGCGCGGCTTGGGCGATGAGTCGTCAGCGTCACACCGTGGCGGGCCAGTCCTGTCTCCAGGCTAAAGCGGAGCGCGTCACTGACGAAGGGGGCCAAAAGCGCGATCTCGCCCGGCGCAACACCTTCATTTTGAATCAGGTGCGCCGTTTCCTGGACCACCCAGTCGATCATCTGCGGATAGAAGCGGAACTCTTGTCTCGGCAGAATGATTGCCTCTAGCGGATCGACCGGCACGCCTTGTTCGTCTTCCGTGGTCGAAGGCGGCGGCGCAGGCCGACGTGGCCCGCGTGTCGTCTCCCAGTCCAGCAGATCGTGCAAGCGGCGTACCGGTGGGGTCATAACGTAGCTCTCGACAAGCGAGGCAGCGCTGGCAGGATCCTCATGAATCCAGGCGGTGCGCATCGCCTCCGCTCCAGTGGGATCCGCGCCCAGAAAGATGCGATAGCCGCCATCTTCATCGAGCAGGATCAATGCGCTTTCTAGCTCAGGCAGCCACTGGGCGACCAAATCATGAGCGGTGCGGGTGTCTTCCTCAAAATTGTCAAAGACCAGATGCCGGTGGCTGCGAAAAAGGTGCGTCCGGCTCCACGGATTGACTATGACCTGTTCGTTAAACAACTTGACCTGGAGACTGAAGTCGAGCAGCGACTCTGCCAGGCAGAGCGCACGAAATTCATGGCTGATGCGTTGGGCCGCGCGGAGGGCATTGAGGCGACCTGTGCGCTGTTCCCCTGGCGGCACGGCCAACTCGAGACGCGCGTAGGCCTGGTCAATGCTGAACCGATTGAGCGCCGCCTTGTTGAGGTTGTCTAATACCTGGCTGATCACGCGGTTGCGTTCGACGCGAATGCCGTCAAAGTCACCGCGGTTGATCGCCGCGTCGACAAAACGGGCCATGTGATACTGGCTCGTCTCCAACGTGAGAAAGGTCGGCTCTTGGCCGGCATGGGCAAAGTTCGCCGCTGCGCTGATGATGGGCCAGTAGAGTTCGACGGAATTGCGGATCAGGCTGGCGACTGTGGTCACGACCGGCGCCGGCCCCGGCGGCATGGCGGGGGTCCGCAGTGCTGCGTAATAGGGCTGCGCCAGACTGCGTTGGGGGACAATCACGATGATATCGTCGCCGCGCACGCGCTCTTGCCCGATCAGCCAGCGAATGCGTTCGATGGCCAGGATGGTCTTGCCAGTACCGAAAATTCCAGTGAGAAAGAGTTTGGTGGCGCTCTGGATGGCGGGTAGAATGAAGGTTGTCATAGTGTTTTCCGGCGGATTGGATTTGCCGGATCAGTCTTACGTCATCCCCCCGCAATTGTCAAGGAGGCAGGATGGAGCGTTATTCGATTCCGCTTGTCCCAGGTCCGGTCTCAATCCCGCCGGCGGTGCTTGCAGCCTACGGTGTTGACTACGGCAGCGCTGACCTGGAAGAGGAGTTTTTTCGGCTCTATGCCACGTGCGAGGCGGATCTGCAGCGCCTGCTCGTTACCACCAATGACGTGACCATCCAGAGTGGTGAGGGGATGCTTGCGCTATGGGGCGCGCTCAAGAGCGTGCTGGAACCGGGTGACCGCGTGCTGGCTGTTTCCACGGGACTCTTCGGAGCGGGCATCGGTGAGATGGCGCGCACGTGCGGGGCAGAGGTGGAGACGCTCGACTTTGGCAATGATGATGTCGCCGACCCGGCCGTCGTTCGGGCGGCCGCAGTGCGTTTTCAGCCCAAACTGATCACCGCCGTGCATTGCGAAACGCCCTCGGGCACCCTCAATCCTCTCGCCGAGTTGGGCGCGATCTCTGCGGAAGTGGGGGCGTTGTTCTATGTCGATTTTGTTGCTTCCGGCGGTGGCACGCCGGTGCTGGTCGATGAATGGAAGATCGATCTGGGCCTGCTCGGCAGCCAGAAGGTTTTGAGCCTCATGCCCGATCTCTCCATGATCTCGGTGAGCGCGCGGGCGTGGGCGGCTGTAGAAGCAACGAACTACGCCGGCTATGACGCGCTGAAGCCGTGGCGCAGTGCATTGGAAGATCGATACTTTCCCTATACGCACAACTGGCACGCCCTGGCCGGCCTGCACGCAGCCCTTGACATGCTCTTTTCAGAAGGGGTGGAGCTAGTCTATCAGCGTCATGCCGACGCGGCCGCACTCTGCCGGCAGCGCCTGCAGGCCATGGGAATAACGCTCTTCCCGCGCCGCGAGGAGATCTGCGCGCCGACCGTTACGGCAGCGTACGTCCCTGACGATTGGACCTGGCCGGCCCTTGATGCCGCCTTGCGCGCACGGGGGATGGCGGTAGGCGGCAACTATGGTCCGCTCGCCGGGCGCGTTTTTCGCATTGGCCACATGGGCAGTCAAGCTGATTTTGCTCTCGTCGAGCGGGGCATGACGGTGTTGGCTGACGTGCTGGCTGTGTAGGGAGCGGCTAGATAGAGAAAGGGTGAACCATGATGCGGGTGTTGCTTGCCTATGGCTCAGAAGAGGGGCAGACGGCCAAAATTGCCGAACGGATCGCTGACGAGTTGCGACGCCAAAACATTGATGTCGATTTGATCAACTGCCGGGCCGTATCCCGAGACTTTGTTTTGCAGGGGTACGACGCTGCCATGATCGGCGCATCGATTCACATGGGCCGGCATCAGCGCTACGTAGTCGATTTTGTTCAACTCTTCCGCGAGGAACTGGATAGCCTGCCGTCGGCGTTCTTTACCGTCTGTCTGACTGCTAAAAGTGACGCTCTCGCGGATCGGGAACAGGTCGCTGCCTACGTGCAGGAGTTTGTGGCCGCGACGGAGTGGCGCGCAGACCGGATGGCCGTCTTTGCCGGCGCATTGCCCTACACACAGTATGGCATGATCAAGCGCTTCGTCATGCAGCGCATCAATCGTGACGCAGGCGGTGATGCCGACACGTCGCGTGACTATGAATATACGGACTGGGCTTCAGTTGATGAGTTCGCCCAGGAGTTCTTGGCGCTGTTGGCGTCGACAGACCAGAGCGCCAGCGTGCCAAGCGTTCGCGCCGACGCATGATGGTGGGTGCTATAGTGAGCCATCCATCACACCGTCGCTGTCACCGATTCTAAACGTGTGACCAATGGCAGGCAATTCCGCCTGTCGTGATCTTTTGCCTCGATTCTCATTGGATCGGCGGCCATCATACCAAGGAAGTGCTTCCATGACTCAATCTCTTTCGCTTGAACGCCGGCCGCTCCTGCGCATACCCGCCGCCCTGGTGACCGTCGCCGCCATGATCGTGCTACCGATGCTGATCCACCTGCTGCCCAGTGCTGGCGGTGCACCGCTCGGCGCTCGCTTGCTGCCAATTTTCTATGCGCCCTTGCTGGCCGTGCTTCTCCTCGACGGATGGGTGGCGGTGGCCGCAAGCCTGGCCGCACCGATCATCAATCACTGGCTCACCGGCATGCCGGCTCCGGAGATGGTCGCTGTGCTCACGGCGGAGCTTGTCTGCTTTAGCGCAATCGCTGTGCTGCTGAGCCGTGGACGGACGCAGCTTTGGTGGATTGGTCCTGTCGCCTATCTGCTGGGCAAAGCGCTGGTTTGGCTTGTTTTTGGTCTTTTGCCAATCGGCCCGGCAATGCTGTCGTTTACGGGCTATGCGAATGGCGTGCTGCTGGCCTTGCCTGGCCTGCTGGCGTTGGCGCTGATCGGTCTGGGCGCCCAATGGATGAAAGCGCGGGCCGGCTAGAAGTCCGTTTGAAACCCTGATGTTTCCGCCCGTATTGAATTTTTGACAGAGAGTGACAAACAACACAACGATGAGTGATAAAGTAACGCTCGGTCTGCCTGAGATCGCAAAGCGTCTCAAGCAGACTGAGCTACCCGATGTAGATTGCGTTGTCGGCATCGCCACTGGCGGCGTCGTCCCGGCCGCTTTGGTGGCCTTCCAACTGGAGCGACCACTGGCGCTGCTGCCGATCAATTTTCGCGCTGAGGACAATGCACCGCGGCACGCCCACCCCGTCATCCTTGGCGAGGCTGCCTTGCCCCAGCATGCCCAACGCATCCTACTGGTCGACGACGTGAGCGTCTCGGGCGAAACGCTGGCCGTGGCCAAGCGCTATCTCTCTGGTCATGATGTGACCACCCTGGCGATGAAAGGTCAGGCTGATATCGTGCTCTTTCCCGAAGTTGCCCAGTGCGTCAACTGGCCCTGGAAGCCGCAAGATGCAGCTTCGGCCAACGAGGAAGTGACGCATGGCATTGTATAGTAGATTGAACCGTAGGAGTGCAACCGCAGGTGCGGCTGCACTCTTGCTTGCTGTGCTGCTTTCCGTTGCGGGCGGCGCTGGACGCGCGGCGGCGCAACTGGCGGAATTGCCGCCTACTTTGCCCAACGGCATTGCCGCGGGCGATGTGACGCCGACCTCTGTCGTCCTATGGGCGCGCAGCACGGCGATGGGCGCGGTGGAATTCACGGTCGATTCATCACGAACGGAACCCGTCACGACTAGCGCCCCTGCCATCGAGTCCAGCCGCCCTGTCACGGTCATGGTCGATGGCTTGCGACCTGGTACGACTTACAGCTACACTGCTATAACCAGCGCCGGCGACCAGATGAGCGGTGAGTTCAAAACGCCGGCGCTGGAAGGTCACCGGACCCTCCGCTTCGGCGTCAGTGGTGATGGGCGGGGCGATTGGCTGCCTTTCCAGGCGCTTGCCAACGCCCCCGATCGCAACCTGGACTTCTTTGTCTATCTGGGTGATACCGTCTACGCGGATATTCCGTCGCCGGCGGTAGGTGGACCGGCCTACTCACTGGAGGAGTTTCGCCTCAAGCACGCTGAGGTTTATTCGACGCGTCTGGGCCGCAACACGTTGGCCGACCTTCGTCGGTCCACAGCTATCTTTGCCACAATCGATGACCACGACATCTTTAATGATTTTGCCGGCGGCGCGGAGGCTGCAGCCAGTAGCCGTGTTCCCGAGTCGACCGGTTTTGTCAATGATTCGGCGCGTTATGAGAATGGCGTACAGGCCTTTCAGGAGTATTACCCACTCGCGGTCGAACGCTATGGTCGCGTAGGCGGCGACGGCCGCATGGATGATGAACTCTGCCTCTACCGAATGCGCACCTTCGGACAGGACGCGGCCCTCTTTCTCCTCGATGGCCGCTCCTTCCGTGATGCGCCGATTGCGGGACCGAACCTGACCAACCCGACTGACGTGACCCGCTTTCTCGAAGAGAGCTTCACGCCTGAGCGCACGCTGCTGGGGGATGCACAATTGGCGCGACTCAAGCAGGACTTGCTCGCCGCCAAGCTGATGGGGATCACCTGGAAGATTGTCGCCCTCCCCCAGCCCATTCAGCAGCTTCTGATCAGCAGCGTCCAGGATCGCTATGAAGGATTTGCTGCGGAACGGGCGGATTTATTGGCTTTTATCCACGAAAATGAGATTCAGAATGTCGTCTTTGTGGCCGCTGATATCCACGGGACTCTGGTCAACAACCTTAGCTACCAGCTTGACCCCGATGACGCCCCGACGCTCACCACCGCGTGGGAAGTGTCCGTCGGCGCCGTGGCTGCATCAGGCCCCGTGGGACCCGGCATCGTCGTGCAGGGCTTGCGGGATGGGTGGGTCTCTCAGGAAGAATGGGCATTCTATCAATCCTTGCCCGTACGCAACGATGCCGATGATGAAGTGGATGACAAGGATGACTTTGTGAAGGCACTGCTCAACGATCTACTGGCAGAGTGGAATTATCTGCCAGTCGGTTTGACGGAGGGAGTGATCGACGCCCAACTGCTGCGCGGCGACTACCTTGCTACCCAAACCTATGGCTGGACCGAGTTTCGGATTGACCGGGTGACGCAGGCGCTTAGCGTCACGACTTGGGGGATCGAGCCTTACACGGACCGCGAACTTGCTGAACAGCCGGACGAAGTGCTCAGTCGAGTTCCGAAGGTTGCCAGTCGTTTCGAGGTGCTGCCAATGGCTGAAGATGGCGCCACAAATCAAGTATTCGTGCCGGTAGTGAGGCATTAGCCCGTGAGTCGATCAGCACTGAACCTACCGGCAATCGCGGCTTTGCTTACCGTGCTGCTCTTGCTTGGACGTCACCCTGCTGCCCACGCCCAGACGGCCAACCTGCCGCCCGCGTTGCCCAACGGCGTCGCCGCTGGCGACGTCACCGCGACGTCGGCCGTGCTCTGGGCGCGCACGACCGCTGGGGAGACATTGACCTTTGAGCTTTCCGCAGGCGAGCGCGGCGGTAGAATAGCACGCCTGGCATCAATTCAAGCTGAATCTACGCTGCGGCCGATCTCGATCCCGGTCGACAACCTAACGCCGCAGACATCCTACGTTTACACGGTGACAACTGGCTCCGGCCAGCAAGTGAGCGGCCAATTTCGTACGCCGGCGGCAACGGGGCGCCATGGCCTGCGTTTCGGCGTCAGCGGCGACGGACGGGGAGACTGGTTGCCCTTTCAGGCATTGGCGAATGCCGGTACGCGCAACCTGGATTTCTTCGTCTATCTGGGCGATACCGTCTATTCTGATATCGTGTCACCTGCTGTACCCGCCGTTGCCCAGTCCTTGGACGACTACCGCCGTAAGCACGCGGAGGTCTACTCTACGCGGCTGGAGCGCAACTACCTGGCCGATCTGCGTCGCTCAACGGCCTTCTATGCGTCGATCGACGATCATGAAGTTGTGGATGATTTTGCCGGCGGCGCGCTTGCGGCAGATGACGAGCGCTTTGTCGAGCGTAGCGGGTTCATCAACGATACGGCTCGCTACGAGGCGGGCCTGCTCGCCTTTCACGAGTACTATCCGCTCCGCCATGAAATCTATGGCGCGATGGGCGACGGGCGCATGGATGGCGAGAGACGCCTCTATCGTTACCGGACCTTTGGTCAAGACGCAGCGCTCTTCATCCTCGATGCGCGATCATTTCGCGACAACCAACTCTCTTCCCCCAATTTGGCTGATCAAGCCGACATATTCCGCTTCCTGAGCGAAAGCTATGCCCCCGGCCGAACATTGTTGGGAGCGGCCCAGCTAGCAGCGCTCCAGCGCGACCTGCTGAGGGCAAAGGAGCAGGGAATTACCTGGAAGTTCATCGCCTTGCCACAGCCAATCCAAAATCTCGGGATTGATGGCGCAGATGATCGTTACGAAGGCTATGCGGCAGAGCGGGCCGCGCTACTGGCCTTTATCCGAGAGCATGATATTCGCAACGTGGTCTTCATTGCCGCAGACATCCATGGCACGCTCGTAAACGATCTAGCCTATCAGACCGAATTCAGCCTGTCCGGTCCGCAAATCATGACCGGCGCCTGGGAGATTACGGTCGGTTCCGTGGCGGCGGCGGGGATGATCGGCCCGACCATTGTGGCCAAGGCCGCGCAGTTGGGACTGCTGTCGGCCGAGGACGTGGCGCTTTATGAGCGTCTACCCATCGCCAATGATCCAGATAGCCGGCTTGACGACAAAGACGATTTCGTGAAGGCGAAATTGAATCAGATGTTGGCGTTGTTTGGCTATCCTGAGATCGGCTTAGCGGGTGGAGCGGGCAACGCGCGTCTGCGCAGCGGCGACTATCTCTCGACTCATACCTTTGGTTGGACCGAGTTTGACATCCTTCCAGACTCGCAGCGACTGCGGGTGACGACCTACGGAATCGCCCCGTACACTGCCGCTGATTTAGCCGCAAATCCCGCCGAAGTGCTGAGCCGCACGCCGGAGATTGTCAGCCAGTTGATCGTTCTTCCCAACGCAGAAATCAGCGGCGTCTTCCTGCCGATTGTGGCACGCTAGGCCGTTGGCCAATCAAAACGTGCGATTGTGCTCAGTTGCGACAATCTCCGCCATGATCGACAGAGCGATTTCCTCCGGCCGTCGCCCGCCCAAGTCGAGGCCGATGGGGGCATGGATGCGGGCGAGTTGCTCGTCGCTGGCGCCCGATCCACGCAATTCCTCACAACGGGACGCATGAGTGCGGCGTGAGCCCAGGGCGCCGACATAGCGTGCCGGGCTATGCAGCGCTACCATCAATACCGGATTGTCGACCTTGGGATCGTGAGTGAGGACGACGACGCTGCTCGCCTCATCCAATCCTTGCTCGGCCAGCGCGTCGGCCGGCCACTGTACGACTAGTTGGTCGGCGTGGACAAAGCGCTCCGGCGTGGCAAAGGTACTGCGGGCGTCCAGGACTGTCGTGCGATAGCCGAGCGTCTTGGCAAAGGTCACCAGCGCGACGGCGGTATGGACGGCGCCGACAATGAAGAGCCGCTTGGGCGGCAGAAAGACGTCGAAGAAGAGATCCTCTTTATTGACCTGAAGACGTATGCTCTGTTGGAAAGCCAGGGCTTGCAGAGCCTGTTCTTGCGCCGCTTTGTCGAGCGTAGCGCTGCCCAAGCTGCCGATCGCCGGCTTGTCGGGTTGGACCAGCAGCTTGCCGCCAAGATGCGGCCCGGCCAGGACAGTCACCAGGACAGCGGGTTTGCCGCCGCTCACCGCAGCACGCAGACCCGCATACAAAGATGACATAAAAATTACCAGTCGACTGGTTCAATAAAGACGTCGATGGTCCCGCCGCAGGCCAAGCCGACACCAGACGCCCACTCATCACTAATGCCGTATTCCATGAGACGGGGCGAGCCGTCAGCGAGCACCTCTAGCGCCTCCTGGACGACTGCGCCTTCAACGCAGCCGCCGCTCACCGAGCCACTCATGGCGCCGCTGCTGCTGATCGCCATTTTTGCGCCCAAGGGTTGGGGGGCGGAGCCGTAAATCTTCACGACCGTGGCCAGCGCGACTGCTTCGCCGGTCTGCTGCCATTCTTCAATTTGCTCGAGCAAATCCATTGAGATTGTCACGAATGAAGACTCACAGTCGCTTGCGCATAACCAACTCACCGTGATCGATTTCGCCGGTGTCCACAAAGCCCTGTTTCCGATAGAAGGTCAGGGGACTGCCCTGGCCGGGGACATAGCTCAGCCGGAGCTCGCGGGCGCCAGGCAAGGAGCGTACATTGTCAACGAGCAGACCCATTGCCTGCTTCCCATAGCCGAGACCCTGATACCGCGCATCGATCATGTAGCGCCAGAGGTAGTAATCATACGCCTCCTCGTCAATGTAGAGCATCACAAAACCAACGGGCGTTTCATCGGCATAAATAGCGCGAAACCAGGATTTGGGCTCGAAATGGGCTTCGGCAATGGAGACGGAGTTGGGGGCAACGAAGTGCTGTTGCGACTCGTCCACATTCAGGCGCAGGATAGATTTCAGCGTCTCAGCCGTGATTTCACGCAACGTAACGTCGGCATCTCGATTTGGCAGCGGATCTTTATTTGACATAACAGTCTCGCTTTGTGATTGCGGGACAATTGGGAGATCGGGTCATCCAGTTCCACACCCCGGCATTGTAGAAACTGTGCAGATCGCTGTCAAATTCACCCCCTACATTTGGTTTCCGCTTCTATCCCAAGTATGATGCATAGTATTGGATTTTTCCGCATTTGATTACGCTTGAAAGTATGGAACTCATGGCAGATAATTCGAACGAGCACGAGAAGGAAGCCTCCGGCGCCAACGAGTCTGGCGGTCGCGACTTCATCCGCACGATCATTGCCGAGGACGTAGAGCGTGGCGCCCACGAAGGCAATGTCATTACCCGTTTTCCGCCCGAGCCAAATGGTTATCTCCATATCGGTCATGCCAAGTCGATCTGCCTCAATTTTGGCGCAGCCTCAGAGTTTGGCGGGCGCACTCATCTGCGCTTTGACGACACCAACCCCGAGACGGAAGATATGCATTACGTCGAGTCGATCCAGGATGCGGTGCGCTGGCTCGGATTCGATTGGGGCGATCATCTCTATTTTGCCTCCGATTATTTCGAGCAGCTCTACGCCATGGCGGTCGAACTGGTCAAGGCGGGTAAGGCCTATGTGGATGACCTTTCCTACGACGAGATTCGCGCTTACAGAGGCTCTGTCACCGAGCCTGGACGCCCCAGCCCCTACCGTGAACGCAGCGTCGAGGAGAATCTCGACCTGCTAGCGCGCATGCGCGCAGGCGAATTCCCGGATGGATCAAAGGTCTTGCGGGCCAAAATCGACATGGCCCATCCCAACATGAAGATGCGCGACCCGCTCATGTATCGCATTCGCCACGCCCACCACTACCGGCGGAGTGACGAATGGTGCATCTATCCCTTCTACGATTGGGCCCACGGTCAGTCAGATGCCATCGAAGGGATCACCCATTCCATCTGTACGCTCGAATTTGAGAATAACCGCGAACTCTACGACTGGTATCTTGAGCAGCTGGGCTTCGATCCGCGACCTCATCAGTATGAGTTTGCCCGGCTCAGCCTAGAATACACCATCATGAGCAAGCGTAAACTGCTGCAACTGGTTGACCAAGAGTATGTAGACGGCTGGGACGATCCGCGCATGCCGACCATTGCCGGCATGCGGCGCCGCGGTTACACACCGGAGGCGATCCGCAATTTCGCCGAAGCCGTCGGCGTGGCCAAGACCAACAGCCGCGTGCAGTTTGAACTCCTTGAATTTCATGTCCGTGACGATCTCAACTACCGCGCCCCACGCGTGCTCTGTGTGCTTGATCCGCTTAAGGTGGTGCTGACCAACTATCCCCCTGATCAGGTCGAGTGGCTGGATGCGCCCTACTGGCCCCATGACGTACCCAAAGAGGGGTCACGGCCGCTGCCCTTCACGCAAACGCTCTACATCGAACGCAGTGACTTCATGGAAGAGCCTGTCCCTGGCTTCCGGCGCCTGGCGCCCGGCCGCGAAGTCCGGCTGCGTCACGGCTACATCATCCGTTGCGATGAGGTCGTGAAGGATGCCGCCGGCGAGATTGTCGAGCTGGGCTGCACCTACGATCCCGGGACCCAGAGCGGCGGGAGCGGTTCTTCCCGTCGCGTCTCCGGCACGATTCACTGGGTCTCGGCGACTGAGTCGTTGCCGGCAGAGGTTCGCCTCTATGATCGTCTCTTTGACCGACCCGATCCGGAAGCTGTCGGCGAGGGCGAAACCTTCCTGGACAGCCTCAACCCGGATTCGATCCAGATCATGCCCGACGCACGGATTGAGCCCAGCGTGGCGGATGCCGTGCCGGGGGAGCGCTTTCAGTTCGAGCGTTTGGGCTACTTCGTCACCGATTTGGTCGACTCAGTGCCGGGTAGCCTGGTCTTCAACCGCGTTGTCGCCCTGCGTGACACGTGGAGCGATGGGCCCATACGACCGCAAGAGGAGCGACCGTCCAAGGCGGTCCAAGCTACACCAGAGGCAGTGGTCGAAGGTGCTGAGTCGGATGGGCGTATTGCGGCTCGTGCCGCAAATCCGGTCCTGGCAGCGGCTTTCCAGCGTTATCAAGAGGCTTACGCCCTATCGGAATTGGACGCTGACATTCTGACCGGTGATGAGGAAATCAGCGCCTTTTTTGAGGACGCACTCGCCGCTTACGACGGCCCGAAAGACGTCAGCAAGTTCATGATCAACTCGCTCATGGGGCGATTGCCCGATGGAGGATTTGCTGCGCTGCCTTTCGAGGCCGCCGCGCTGGGAGAACTTGTCAAGCTGGTCGATGACGGCGTCATTTCGGCCACGATTGCCAAAGACGTCCTGGATGAGATGTTGATCAGTGGTGCGAGTCCCAAGCTGATCGTCACCGAGAAGGGGCTGAGCCAGATATCAGATCGGGATGCGCTCCTCGCGGTTGTGGAGGAAGTCATCGACGCCAATCCAGACAAGGCCGCTGCGTATCGAAGTGGCAAGACCGGACTCAAGGGCTTTTTTATGGGCCAGGTCATGGGCGCGACGCGGGGGCAAGCCAATCCGCAGTTGGTGCAAGAGTTACTGGACGAGGCGCTGTAGCCCGATCTCAATGCGCCAGTCTCACCAGATAGAAACAGAAAGGCCGGACGCATTGCCAGCGTCCGGCCTTTCTGTTTTGTTTGATCGCATGTTTTTGCCGATTAGCGCTTTACCAGCGGTAGGAACATGGCGGGCGCCACGCCGGCCATATCCGGCGCCTCTTCTTCCGCGGCCTGGGCATTGACGTATTCAATCGTGTCGCTGCTGGTCACGATTTCATCCCCGCGCTTGAGCTGAGCATCGACCCGATGCACGCCATTGACGTCAGGCAGCGACCAGGCATTGTTATTTGCGAAGGCTTGCCATTCGGACCAGCTGCCTTCGTCATTGCGGAAGCGTATCTGTTCCCACTCGCCATAGGCATAGATCGTTACCTGCCGGTCAGCAGTGTTGGCCTTTTCACCGTTGATGATGATGGGATAGACGTCGCCACGCGCACCGAAGTTCTGCACCCAATAGAGGTGATAGTAGCCGATGCCGATCTCGCGGTAGTCGTCCAGCATGTTCTCATGATGGCCTTCGCTGCGAATCCAACCCTCCATCACGCCTTCTGGCGTGACGTACCCGCGGGCGATGTTTTCGCCCAACGCACCCCAGTTGGTGTAATAATTGCGAATGCGATCGCTCCAAATGCAGGCTTGCGTCAATTCTCCGTTGACCCAATCATGGGTATGGTGGTTGAAATACTGATCTTCGGCCATGTCACGTGCATGGTATCGGGCTGCATTCGTGAGGTCGTTGATCAGCTTCAGCGGCGGCAATCCTTCATCCGCACGCAGATCGTTCACCATCTCAACGATTGCTTGCTCAAAGCCAGCATCATAAGCCCCATAGGTTTCGCCGCCACAGCCGACGCCTGCTGCGCCGACCAACTGGTCAGCGTCTGACGGTTGGTCTAGCTGGATCGAGCTGGTTTCCGGGGGTGGCGGAGGTGGTGTCTGCTGGCCATCGTCGGCGGAGACGGAGAGGGTGGTGGCGGAAGAAAGAACAATGAAGCAGAGAATGAATGCTACAAAATTGATAGAATTCTTAGGCATTAGAAAAAACGTTTCCAGTAACTGTTTTTCGTGCGTTGAGAATGTCTCATGTGGGTCAAAATGAGACCGGGAACATTCTGGTGAAGCCAGTCTATCGGGCAAATGAGACTCGACTGGAAGTCTTCAGCAATCCCGCACGGAACGGAAAGGATAGTCGTGAAAGAATATGTCTGAAGCAGAGTAACACAGATCACAATAGCTGGCTGAACGTCTGGCGTGTACTTGCTTGACTTCCAGCGGACTGAATGCCGACGCAAAACCTACGTTGGCCATACGTTTCTTGCGTGACTGCTGTGCGCATACCGCGCAAAAACTTGCCGAGCTCGGCGTGGAATCAAAGTGGAGAAGTGTGGGCCGGCTGGGAAAGAGGCACTGCAGCGTGCAGCCGGTGGCAGAAGTATACGTTTGACAACCCAGAATGGGGGATTAGGTAGCCTTCATGCTTAATCCGCTGGGTCGACGACGACAGGGCATCGTTGCGGGGTCGTCACGCTTCATTCTGCCAGAGTGTGGGCGTCCTGACAAATACGAAAGTTTTGCGCTGCACGGGCCCGGATCTATCAATTGAGGGCTCGAGACTCAACGGCGTAGAGCATAGCCCCCGTCGCCGTGGCGTACCCTGCGTTTTCGGGCATGTCCAGCGGCATTCCGAAGAAGTGACTGACGCGCGCAATCGCGGCGCGTATGCTGGCCATGTCGGTCAGGTGACCCGTAAAGACGGCCCGCTCGATTTCCTGACCACGGGCAGCCGTGACGGCCAGGGTGCCGATGACCTGACCGACGAGCGTCACGATTCCCGCTGCCATGTCCTCCTGTGTTGCCACCGTCACATCGCGGCCAAGCCGGCCAAAGTTAACTGCGGTGGTGTCGGGCGGGAGATTGCCGATTGGTCCCATGACGACATCGCTTAGCGCCAGATCGACGCCATTGGGATCGCCGGCCAGCGCCAACGCATCGATTTCATGCGGATCGACCGTGTCCAGAAGCAGCCGGCTCAACCCGAGCATGGTACCGCCGCCCACACCTGAGCCAATGACATGAGCGTAGTCGCGGCCGCGTGCGGCCATATAGGCAGTGCCAGAACCCGCACTGACGATCAATAGCGGCTCGCCAATCTTCGCGGGCAGGATCAGCCCGGCCAATGCCTGGCCGCCGCGTGAGATGGCTGCCAGTTCCCCCACGGGCACGACGGGTACGCCGTCAATCGACTCGGGCAGCAGCCGATGGCGTCCGCCCGTGGTGGCCAGCAGGGTGATCGCTTCGAGTTTGGTGTCACAGAGGCCCAGCAATTCTTTGATTTGGTGCGGTGAGGGGTCGCCGCTGGTAGGACGTTTGGCCACACGCATAGAACCATCGATCCAGGCAACGACATCAGTGTTGCTGATCCCAAAGTCGACAGCCGCGTAATTGTTGTGCAGGTGGGACAGATTCATCGTTTGTTTTCTCTTCTCCTGTTTTGTGCCTACATCGAAAGCGAGCCCTTGCGGAAGTCACTTTTGCCCAAGATAGCATTGACGAGCACGGGACGGCCCGCCCGGCTGATCCTCTGCGCCTCGGCCAGACAGTCGCCCGCTCGCTCCGGATCGTCGAGGCGCAGGCCGGCGCCGCCAAATGCTGCTGCTACCTGGTCATAGTCCGTGTACGCCAGCACCGTGCCGACGTCATCGCCGAGGATCGCCACCTGATCGCGGGCAATCTGCTGCCACGATGCATCATTGCCGACCAGCGCGGTAATCGGAATGCCGTGGCGCGCAAAGGTGTCGAATTCGGCCAAGCTGTATCCTGCCGAACCGTCGCCATAGAGGATCCAAACATCGGCCTCGGGATGGACGAGCTTTGCGCCCAACGCAAAGCCTGCGCCCACGCCCAGCGTACCGAACGCGCCCGGGTCGAGCCAGGTCAACGGTCCGCGCGGCCGTACGGTGTACGATGCGGTGCCCACAAAATCGCCGCCGTCAGCAATCAGAATGGCGCGTTCATCGAGGGTACGGTCCAGCTCCTTGAGCAGGTGCAGCGGGTTGATGCCGCTTGCCGGCTCCATGGCCTGGGTGTCGATTCCCGCGTTGCGTTCGTCATCGCGAGCCCGCAACTGGGCCAGCCAGTGGGGCCACGCCGGCACTGTCGTTGCCCGATTGGCCAACTCGCGCAGGAAGATTCCGGGATCGCCCAAGATGCCGATATCCGGCTTGCGATTCTTGCGCAGATCTTCCTGGCTGCGGTTCACTGAAATAACAGTCGCTGTGCGGCGGAGATGGTTGCCGTAATCGAGGCGGAAGTCGACCGGGACGCCTGCCAGCAGCACAAGATCGGCTTCTTTGAGCGCGACGCGACGCTTGTGACGCAATTGAAGGGAGTGGTCCACGCCCAGCAGGCCGCGTGCCATGCCCGAAAGATAGACCGGCACGCCGATCTGCTCGACGGCGACGGCGACCTCGGCAATGGCAGGCGCGTCGAGCGTCGCCTGGCTGCCCACGAGCATGAGCGGCCGTTCCGCTGCCTGGAGCGCACTGACGACCTGGTCAACCTTGCCTGCGTCGGGCTGCGGGGGCGCAACGACGATGCGCGGTCCGGCTGTGGCTTGCTCTGCGCCCTGAAAGAGACGGTAGAGGTGCCATTTGAGATAGGACTGGACCGCACGGTTGGAGAGCGAGCCGCCCCGGCTCGACTTCACGCCATACCACTCCCGCACCAGGTCTGCATCGTAAAGCAGATCGACCGGCAGCTCCACGAAGACAGGGCCAGGCACGTCTGATTGCGCTCGACGGAAGGCTTCTTCCAGAGCCGGTACGATCTGCTTGACGCGCCGCACCGACGTAGACCACTTGACCACAGAGTTGAATAGCGAAAGCTGATCGATATCCTGCAGCGCGCCCCGCCCTTGCAAGGCCGTGGCTGCAGCCCCCCCGAGCAGGATCACGGGCGATTGGGCCATCTGTGCGTTCTTGACTGCGGTCAGCGTGTTGGTGACGCCCGGTCCCGCGGTCACCGCAGCGACGCCGGGCCGCCCGGTAAGTCGGGCCACGGCATCTGCCGCAAAGACCGCATTCACCTCGTGACGCACATCGACAACGCGGATGCCTCGGGCCTTGGCCGCAACCAAAATCGGCGAAATGTGCCCGCCGATCAGCGTGAACAAGAAGGGCACACCCTGCGCCTGCAAGACGTCTGCTACCAGATCGCCACCTTGCATAGAAACCTCGCTAATGGGCAATAGACAATTACCCATTGATTATGGATCAGGGGCGCACGGGCGTGCCGTCGGGCAACCGGGTCTGCGTCCAATCTTCGATGATCTCCTGGCACGGATATTCTGCCGCCAGTTGCTCATTGATGTCGATGCCAAGACCCGGCTTGTCGTTGGCGTAGAGATAGCCGTTGCGCACTTCGGGTAAGCCGGGAAAAATCTCATAGTCAAGGGGTGTGGGCCGATACCACTCCTGGATGCCAAAATTGGGTGAATAGAGATCCATGTGGAGGTTGGCGGCGTGACCGACCGGCGACGTGTCGCTGGGACCGTGCCAAGCCGTGCGGATGCCGTAGATTTGAGCGAAATCCGCGGCTTTGCGCGCCGGTGTGAGGCCGCCCATCTGGCTCACGTGCATGCGGATGAAGTCGATCAGGCGTTCCTCCATGAGCGTGCGCCATTCCAGCGGGTGGTTGAAGAGTTCCCCCATGGCCAATGGAGTGCTGGTCTGTGCACGAATCGTGCGGAACCAGGCGAGATCCTCCGGCGCGAGCGCGTCTTCGAGGAAGAAGAGGCGATAAGGCTCCACGTCCTTGGCAAACTGTACCGCGTCGATGGGCGCAAGCCGTTCATGGATATCGTGCAGGAGTTCGAGTTCCGGCCCGACCTCGCGGCGCACGTGCGCGATCATTTCGAGCATATTGCGCATATAGGCCTTGGGGTCAAAGTAGGCGCCGTCGGCCGCGCCTTCCGGGCGGGTCATGGCATCGCCCGTGCCGCCATAGCCGCCCATCTGGATGCGCACGTAGCGATACCCGTCATCCACATAGCGCTTGACCTTCTCCGTCACTTCCTCGGGCGTCCGCCCGTCGGCA
Source organism: uncultured Chloroflexia bacterium (assembly GCA_963749845.1). GTDB lineage: Bacteria > Chloroflexota > Anaerolineae > Caldilineales > Caldilineaceae > JAGRCP01. Next base: position 685,252 of record CAVVOJ010000002.1, read on the forward strand.
TGGACGTAGACATGGGCCCCTTCCCGCACCTTGCCGCCCAGAAGATCGTAGACCGGCATGTTGGCCAGCTTGCCCTTGATGTCCCAGAGCGCCTGGTCAACGCCTGAGATGGCGTTGTTGAGCACGGGACCGTTGCGCCAGTAGCCGTGGACCATGCTCATCTGCCAGATCTCTTCGCTGCGCCGTACGTCGCGACCGATGAGGAAGGGCTTCAGATGTCGCTCCAACGCGGCGGCGACCGCAAAGATACGCTGGGTGAAGGTGGCGCAGCCCAGGCCGTAAAGTCCTGGCTCCGAGGTGATTACCTTGACGATGGCCAGACGAGAGTGCCCCGGCTGGGTAAGGATGCATTGGACATCAGTAATCGTGATGGGTTTTGCCATGACTCGCTCCGCATGAAGTGGATGATAGGGACCGCAGCAGGTGCCGGGTGCCGTAGGCTTTGTCGGATTGAACGAACAAGATCGTCGCCTCGTGTTGCTTCACTGCAAACCAGGGCGACGATCCGCCCCTTGGTTCATCGATGTTCTGTATAGCGCTCCGTTACCGCTACCAAATCGGTGGCGCGCCGCAGATTGGCGTAATTGCCGCCAGATTCTTCCTTGACCGCGCTGTCAAACATGGCCGCGATGGCGGCGTACTCACTATCGGTCAGGTCGATTGTCATCGCATCGATGGAGGCCTGGAGTTGGCCGAGCGAACTGACGCCTGAGATGGGACTTGTGACGCCTGGACTCTTGCAAACCCAAGCGACGGCGAGCTGCGCAGAATGGAGCCCGCGCGCAGCCGCCATTTCGTTGAAGGCGATGATGCCATTGCCAAAACGATCTAGCCAGTCGGCCACACGTGCATCGGTGTAGCCGCGTGAATTCTCAGGGATGGGAAGATCGGGCTGATACTTGCCGGCCAGCACACCCATGAGCAGGGGGCGATAGACCGTGATCGCGATTCGTTCGGCGACCGCCTGGGGCAGAACTTCAACCTCCACGCCGCGCTCAATTGGATTGTACGGAATCTGATTGCAGGTCAACTTCACCCACCCACTTTCTTGTGCGACAGCGTTGCAGTGCGCCAGCAACCAAGCCGGGAAGTTACAGCAGCCGACATAGCGCGCCTTGCCCTGCACGACTACGTCGTTGAGCGCCTCCATCATGTCCGGAATATCCATGCCGGCATGGGGCCAGTGAATCATCAATAAGTCGACATAATCTGTTTGCAGGCGCTGGAGACTTTCGTCGATGCTCCGGCGGATCCACGCCCCCTCAGTCGTCTTGTGGACCTTGGTGCCGAGGAAGAGATCGTTGCGCCGCGCGCCCAGGATGCGTCCCAGAATCGCTTCGGTTTCGCCGTTGCAGTACATCGCAGCCGTGTCGACAAAGGTGACGCCTTGCTCAACGGCCGAACCGAGGATGCGGTCTGACTCCGCCTGATCGCAGCGGTCGCCAAACATCATGGTGCCCAGGCAGAGTTCGGAGATCATTGTGCCGGTGGCAGCGTACTCAACTTGCTTCACAGAGAATTCCTTTCTAGTGGGTGATGCGAACGACGAGGCCTTCGTCAGGCCTGAGCGCCAGATGACCGAGGTCGACATCACGCTGATGGATAGAATGGGTGGACACCGTGATTACGCCCTCCTGACCGGCAGCGTTCAGGTTGAGCGTGTGAGATTTGGCGCCGAAGTTGAGCACGATCAGAAAGTGCTGAGCATCATCGCGGCGCAGATAGGCGAAGACTTCTTCGACGCCCGCGTCAACGGTGGCATAGTCTCCGCCGTAGAGCGCTGGTTCTTGCGCACGCAGTGCGGTGAGGGACCGGAAGAAGGAGAGCATGCTGTCGGGGTCCGCACTTTCGACCGCCGCATTCCTTTGCGCGTAGTCATCCGAAAGCGGCAGCCATGGCGTTACGTGGGGCGCGGTGAAGCCGGCGTTGGGCGAGTCGTCCCACTGCATGGGCGTGCGTTCCGGGTCGCGCCCAATGAGGTGAGCAATCTCCGGCTGGTTGAGTGCCGGCGGATCTTGGACGAACGCAGGCGGAATCGCCACGTTCTCCATGCCCAGTTCATCGCCGTAGTAGCAGGTGGGCGTGCCGCGTAAGGTGAGCAGCAGCATGTTCGCGACACGGGCCTGGGCGGGGCCCACCCGCGTGGCCACACGATGCTGATCGTGATTGCCCAAGACCCAGTTGGGCCAGCCCGAGGGCGGTAGGGCGGCCTCGTACGCTTCAACCAGCGCCCGAACCTTGGGCGCTTCCCATGGCGTCTGGATCAGCCAGAAGTTGAAGGGCATGTGGCATTCGTCCATATCCGTCCCGTAGTAGTGCATGAGCTGGTCAATGTCCAGGTAGATTTCGCCTACCATCACGCGTTCGTCGGGGCCATACTCGTCTACAACCGTCCGCATTTCGCGGATCACTTCGTGTACCTCGGGCAGATTGGCCGTGTAGATATGCTCCAGGCCCCAGTGCGGATTCTCGCCGCTGAAGTCGGGCACGGGCGGCTCATCCCGCAGCAGCGCGTCCTTGATCATCAGCCAGATCACATCTACACGGAAGCCGTCCACGCCTTTGTCCAACCAGAAGCGCATGGCGTCGTACATGGCCGCACGCATGGCCGGATTGCGATAGTTGAACTCGGGCTGCTTGCTGACGAATTGATGAAGATAGTATTGGCCGGTCAATGGGTCAAAGGTCCAGGCCGGCCCGCCAAAGAAGCTGAGCCAATTGTTGGGCAGCCCGCCGTCAGGCCCCGGATCGGCCCAGATGTACCAGTCACGCTTGGGATTGTCGAGACTGCTGCGGCTCTCGACAAACCAGGGATGCTCGTCTGACGAATGGTTGGGTACCAGATCCAACATCAGCTTCATATCGCGGGCGTGGATTTCCTCCAGCAGCCGGTCAAAATCGGCCATCGTGCCAAAGGTGGAATAGATGCCGCAGTAGTCGGCCACATCATAGCCAAAGTCGGCCATAGGCGACGGGTAGATAGGCGATAGCCAAACGGTATTGACAGTTAGTGATTTGACATAATCTAATCGCATGAGAATACCATTTAGATCCCCCACGCCATCGTCATTGGTGTCCTGAAAGGAACGCGGGTAGATTTGATAAACGATTCCTCTTTGCCACCACAGGAGGTCTTCGGTCATTGGTAGAAATACCTTTCTTGATTTGGGATTTGGGATGATGGATGGGGGATTTTAGCATACGACCACAAATCCCCCATCCGCAATCCCCGATCCCCAATGTTACACCTGATACCACCACAGACCATCCTGCACCTCCATCTTGACGAGGCCCTCTTCCTGAAGGAGATCGAGGTAGCCGACGAGCATCCACAGACCGGCCATATTGACAAAGGTGGCCGGGGGATACATGCACTCGTGTAACTCATAGACGGTGTGCGTACCCTGGCGAACGTGCTCCAGGCATTCGAGCTTGCGCATGGCAATGCGGGCAAGCTGGCGCTTGATCACACTTTCTGCATCGTTGAACGGTTGGCCATGGCCGGGATAGACAGTATGGACGTCCAGTTCCGCCACGCGTCGGAGCGAATCGACGTATTGGGGCAGCGCCGGTACCCTGGGCCTTCCGTTCTGGGGCGGCTCGATCACCGGTGTCGGCGTGCGGCGCAAGAGCATGTCTGAAGCCAGAAACACGCCGCTTTCAACCTGGTAAAAGCAGCTCTGGGTACTGGCGTGACCGGGCAAATGCATGACTTTCCACCCGACCCCGCCCAACTCAATTTGCTCGCCGGCACGGAGTGCGATCGTGCGTGTGGCCGGGACGCCGGCGTAATGATCCAAGACCCAGGCCGAATAGCGTTCGATCTGCTCCCGTTGGGGATCGGGCAACCCCAGGCCGGGCAGAAAGGTGGTGCGATAGTACTGAAGTCGCTCGGTCCAGACGGCGCGGAAGTTGGTCAGCCAGCGGTAGCCTGCGTCGATAACCAGAAAGTCGGCGTCTGTCATCTCTGCCAGCCGCGCTGCTTGGCCAAAATGGTCGACATGAATATGGGTAATCAGCACCTTGGACAAATCTGCCGGCGTCAGATCGTGAGCCGCCAATCCGGCAACGAGCGCCTCCCACCCTTCGGGTGAGGCGTCACCCGTGTCGATGAGCACCGGCTCTGGATCGGTAAAGAGATAAGCATTGACCGTTGTCCGGTCCATGACAAAGGGGAGTTCGATGCGAATTGGCTGCTGCATGAGCGGATCATCTCTGCGCGTTGTGGGCGGCTGCGCTGGCCGCTATGAGTCAGGTTGGACGTCCGTCATTGTAGTCCGCACCCCATGACTGCGTCAATAGAGGCAGTCATGGGGTGCATCCAGAATCTACCTCATAATGCGAATTTCAGGATCTGGACCGTGTTAGGCCATTCCAAGATATCAGCGATCCGACCTTCCTGGAAGCTGTACTCAGGTAGGCATATCGACGAGAGAGCTTCCAGGAAGATGCAGCGTACAGGTATTTATCTGGATTGGCCTTATTGGCGAAAGGTCGCTGATCGGATGGGATTGACAAGGAGTATAATGAGGACTCAACTCTTTGCACGAGTAGCCAATTTCCAGGAGAGACTCAATCATGTCTGCACGCAAAATCACCGTTGACGGCCTGGCCAAGCTGCCGACCTTTTGTCACGCTACGATTGCCGGCGATTTCATCTTCGTTTCGGGCACGCTGGGCGCCGCGCCCGGCTCGCGTGACCTGGTTGCAGGCGGTATCGGGCCTGAGACAACCCAAACGTTGCGCAATATTGAACTGATTCTCCAAGCCTGCGCTGCCACGCTGGACGATCTTGTCAAGGTCAACGTCTTTTTGGCCGATATCAACGACTTTGCCGCCATGAACAAGGCCTATGTCGCCGTCATGGGCGAGGATCCGCCCGCACGCATTACGGTGGGACGCAATGATCTGGCGCTGGGCGCGGCCGTTGAGATTGACGCCGTCGCCTACAAGCCCGCCTAACGCGCCGGCCGGCGGAGGCGCCAATCAGTTCTGTTCCGCGACCCACGCGTAGAGCGCTTCCTGTCGTGCGGCAGCTTCCTGATAGCGCGCATGCGCCGTCGCATCAGGTAGGTACGGCGGGGCCGTGAACGACAGAGGCGTGGCTGCGTTGCCCAGCGCAGCCAGAGCCAGCACGACCACACCCCGGGCCGACGCCTCGTCTACGGGCGAGGGTTGAACCGGGCAGCCCAACACGTCGGCCATGATCTGCAACCAGGAGGGGGAGTGAAGCAGGGCGCCGCCGGAAGCAACAACGGTCGCGTTCTCATCCAGCAGGGGCTGTAGGCGGCTATAGACCAGGGCGATGCGCAAGGCGACCCCTTCCAGGCCGGCGCGGAGAATCTCTTCCGGCCGGGTCGCCAGGGAGACTCCAGCGAGCGTGCCGCGTAATTCGCCGCGCCAGCCGGGCGCCCGCTCCCCGCCCAGCAGAGGCAGGAAGGTCAACCCGTGGCCGTCGGGCTCCAGCGCCGCTATCTTGCGCTCAATCACTTCCAGCCTGCGCGGCAGGCTCAACGTGCGCCGCGCCCAGGCGAAGAGATTGCCGCCTTCAGTCAGCGCGCCGCCCACGAGCGCGCGGGGTCGGTCAACCCGATAGCACCAGAGCCCGTCCGGTACGTGGCTGACCCGTTCGGCGGAGACGACGCGGATGGCACTGGTCGTGCCCACGGTGAGCGCTACGCGTGCCGGCGATGCGCAGTCGCTGCCGAGATTGGCTGCAGCCCCGTCACCTACTGCCGCAAACCATCGAGTTCCGGCCAACGCCGGCCAACGCTTGGCCCATGGCGCGACCAGCGTCGCACCGACTTCGTCCAGATCGATCAAGGGCGCCAGCGCGTGTCTATCGATGGGCAACACGTCGAGCAACGCGTTATCCCACTGGAGGGTGTGGCGGTTAAGCAAGCCTGACCACGAGGCGACGGAATGGCTGATCCCCGGCGCGCCGAGCAGCTTGCGTTGCAGGTAGTCGCCCAGCGTGATCCATTGCACGGTCCGCGCCAGCCAGTCAGGCCGCGCCGTCGCGATCCACCTGAGCTGCGCCGGCCAGTAGCTGGTGTGCAGGCGACAGCCCGTGCGCTGATGCACGTCGGCTTCATCTGTTATGCGGCGCAGTACCGCAACCTCGGACGCGGCACGCGTGTCGGCATAGGTGAGCAGGGGCGTCACCGGCTGGCCGTTGGCGTCGACGCCCATGAGGTTGCCGACGAAGGTGCTCACGGCAACTGCGGCGATGGGTATGGAGCCGTGCTGCTCCGCCAGCTTTGCCAGTGCTTGATCGATACAGGCGAAAACTGCGCGCAGCAGCTTGTCCGGGTCAGCCTCGGCCGCGCCGTCATCTGTGGCCGGCAGCGAATAGCGTTCCTGCGCGCTGACCGCCTCCACGCGCCTGCCGGAGCTGTCAAAGAGCAAGGCTCGTGCTGAGGAGGTGCCGACATCGATGGCAAGGACAAATGGAGTTCGAGTAGACACAGCGCAGCCTTTCTGGAGGACGAGTGGGCACTTCCGGCACCCACTGGCTTGAATCATATGGCGGCCATTCAGTGATCCGATAGTTGGTGGCAAACGGATCAGGGTGAATGCGTTGAGCTGCTTTGGATTGTACCGTCAAGAGGGGGGCGAACCAAGTCGTAGAGTTCAGCTTGCTGCTGGAAGACTTGGCAGAGGTGACCGAGCAGAGGATTGACGCCGCAGCAAACAAGCAGAGATCGAAGCAGGACGAGTCACGCCGATCCCAGATCTCTGACCTGGGTTCTGAACCCGGTCCGCATCAAGACCGGTACAGCCCAGGTCAGAGACTTTCATCGGATCATGATCTCAGACAGGCATCATCCGGCGGCGCCGGCCGCGACTGTCTGATGTGCCGTTGAGACCGTTACTCGGCCGAGTCGCCGTTGCGGAAGGTCATGCGCTGCTCGCCGGCGGCCGTCTCGAGCGCCAAACCGCCGGCGCCATCGGGACCGCCGGCGACGATGCTGTTCAGCAAATCGACATATTGGGTCTCCAGCGATACTTCGCCACAGGACGCCAGCGAGGATGGGCCGACGATGATGTCAAAGCCATTCTCCTGAACATAGGTGCCGGCAATGGCGTTGCAATCGGCCATGCCGGTGAACGTGCCATCTTGATTGAAGATGATGGTGTAATCCTCGGGATTGGGCACCTCGGCTGTTTCTCTCGCCGGCTGGTTGGTCAGGCTCGTCCACTGCCATTCAACGCCCTGCACCAAATCAGGCGTCTGCGACGTGTCTGACGTATCCTCCAGATGGCAGGCCGCCATCGTTAGGATTATCCCTAAAGCGATGAGTATTGCTGTTGCTTTAGCGTTCATCACAGGCCCCTTTTTTCGGGTTGTGTCATTTGCCCGTTTTCTAGATCATAATGCTGAATTGTGTAAGCTTTTGTCAAGGTGTCGTGGATAGCGGAATCATTGGCTCGGATCTATTCCCACGGATCAAACTATCCACCCTCAAGTGACATTTCCGGCCACAGAAGGTAGGCCCCCACAAAGAAACAGACGGCCCCAATCAGCGTGAAAATCGTGGCATAGGTCGCCAAGTTTTCAATAAGAGGGTGAGGGCGAACAAACGCAAAAACGGCCGAAATCAGAAACGCAACACAGCCAACGAAATTGATGATCGTACTCCACCATTCAAGGCTGCGATAGCGCCAACACCACCAGTGATGACAAATCTCGAACACGGCAAGCGTACCAGAGATCTGGAATAGGCTTGAGCCAATTATGTCGGGGACCCAAATTGTCAGATCTTGTCCCAGCCAACCCAGCCAACCCAGGCCAAGGTATGCATCAATGGTATTGAGATTAAACATAAGGGTGCCTAGCAGTTGGCTAAATGTGATCCAAAAATCTAGCCGCCCTGGCTGCCAGGCAAACCACGCACGCTTGTGATCCTGCGGGCTTGCAGCAATCGCAGTCTGGGAGTTAATCGACTGGTAATACTGCGAGTAGCCGGCAGACGTAAAAAATATGGACCCGATAAAGAAGACCATATTATTGAGGGCAGCATTGCTGAATCCAGACAGGAAGAGCAAACTGCCCACAATAAAATGAGCGGAGCCGATCATAAAGAGAACGGCAATCCACCAGGCCAACTGATGCGGCGACCAAACAACGAGAGAAGGGCGCTTTCTTACGGGAGACGTCTCGTCTGTCGGCACAATTTCAGGCCCATATCCCCTGCGATGCCGACGGGAGGACAAGAGATGGATTGAACCATCTTCCCGTCGATGTTCGATACGTGTGGTGAATGGACCGAATCCATCCGATGAGACGTACGTCCACTCACTTGGGAACCACAAGTGTCCCCGTTTTGCGGCTGACGTCATGAGGGCATGACCAAATTCAGGGCTATACTAATGTTTGAACCCACTCGCCTCTGCTTCCGTGAGCGGCGTGGTGGCAGGATGGCGAGCAAGATGCTCCACGGCGCGTCGATAGTCATCGAGCAGCATATTGGCCATGTCGCGGCTGAATCCGTGGCGCACCAAAATGCGTTGAATCGCTAGATCTTCTCGATTCGGCGGCATGGTATAGGCCGGCACCAGCCAGCCTCGAGTCCGCAGCCGATCGGCCAAATCAAAGAGGGTGAAACCGTGGTCCTCATCCTCCTTGAGTTTCCAACTCAAAGCCGGAATGCCGTTGCTGCCGTCGTATATGATCTCGAATGGCCCCATTTCGCCGATTTCACTTGCGAGATACATGGCGGTATCACGGCATGACTGGTGGATTTTGCGATATCCTTCCTTGCCCAGGCGCAGGAAGTTGTAGTACTGGGCCACGATCTGGCCACCGGGTCGGGAGAAATTGAGTGCAAAATCAGGCATGTTGCCGCCCAGATAGTTCACGTAGAAGATTAACTCTTCCGGCAAATCCTCTTTGTCATGCCAGATCACCCAGCCGACACCTAGCGGCGCTAGACCGAATTTGTGGCCGGAGGTATTGATGGATTTCACGCGCGGCAGTCGAAAATCCCAGACTAGTTCAGGGTCGATGAACGGAGCCAAGAAACCGCCGCTGGCACCATCCACATGGATCGGAATGTCCAGACCATCGGATTGTTGCAGCGCGTCCAAGGCATTGCTGACCGCCTGAACCGGCTCGTACTGGCCTGTAAAGGTAACGCCGAGCGTCGGCACAACGCCGATTGTATTCTCGTCACAGCGCTTGAGGACTTCTTCGGCATTCATGATGTAGCGGTCGCCATCCATTGGGATCTCGCGATGCTCTACATCCCAGTAGCGCGTGAATTTATGCCAACAGACCTGCACTGGTCCCGTGACGAGGTTGGGTTTATCGGTAGGTTTGCCCTGCGCCTTCTGTTTTGCCCGCCAGTTCCACAACAGCGCCATACCGCCTAGCATGGCTGCCTCGCTGGAGCCGGTGGTTGAGGTGCCGGCCGTGTTCTTGGCATCCGGCGCATGCCACAGATCGGCCAGCATGTGGACACATCGGCTCTCCAATTCGGCCGTTTGTGGATACTCGTCCTTATCCACCATGTTCTTATCAATCGAAAGCGCCATCAACTCAAGAACTTCTCGCTCCATCCAGGTCTGACAGAACGTGGCCAGATTCTGGCGGGAGTTACCATCCATCAGCAGTTCGTCCGCCACCAAACGAAAGATTACACGTGAATCGTGTTCATCGTCGGGCATCTTAAATTTGGGCAGGCCCAGCGAGGCATCTGCTGAGGCAAATATGTCATCGTCTAATTGATGCCGAATTGCGTCTTTTTCGTGTAACATTGTTACCTTTCTTGATACTAGTAATTGTGACTGGCCACTGTTCTGTGCATGAGCAATCGTTTTTTGACAACTCCGTGAGCGAAATGCAGGGTAGGCCTCACTGCACCATGATAGCGCGAATGTCGTGCTGCAACGACCGTACTCTACTGCGGAACCAGATTGAACAAGATGTTGTACATTAATACTTTGCCGTCCTCTCCGCGGCTGGATCTTGTGGTTGGCATCGTGTTCTGAAACTGGCTTTGGTAGTCCAACCCGGGAAGCTCACCGGTCGGCGGGAGGGGCGAAGCCATCAGTCCGGCGTCTCCGCCAAGGTTCTGATACATCAAGAGCGTTTCCCCACTCGGATCCATAGACGCCGTCCACGGCGAGTAGACCCGAAGCGGTACGCCGGCTTCATCCCCTTGGCCCATATAGGTCTCTGCATCAGGGACAGCACTAAAGTCCACAACCGGGGTTATCGTGCCGTCAACCACAGAGACGCCATAGAGCACGGTTACGGGAATCTGTTGGTCATTGTTCTGAGCCAGCACAACAAGCTGTTCACCTCCGGCATGCCACGAAAGCCCTGACGGCACGAGCGGTGCAGATGACCACTCAGGTATTGCCATTTGGAAATCGTCCCCCGTGACGAGCTGGCGTGGCGGAGCAGTGTCGTCTCTCAGGTCGATGAGCCAAAGGCCATCGCCTGCGGTAATGCCGGATTCTGAGTCCTCGCTCATGGCAAGGACGGCTACATGGCGTCCATCGGGCGAAAGCGCCGAGACCCCATCCATGTACCACATCTCGTCGTCAAACCAGATCAAATCTCCACCACGCACATCTTGAACCTCGCGCACGAGCTCTGCATTGCCGTCCTCCGGCGTCACGCGCATGATGCTGAGCGTGAGCGAAATCGGCATGTTCGGGTTTGGAATGCTGCGCCAGAAGTAGATCTCGTCTGCTTGCGGGCTCCACATCGGTAGGTAGTCGAGTGCAAAGCTGCCTGGTTCTGCCGAAAACCAATCGCCTTCGACGCCGTCGTCGGTCAAGTTGACGTACTTCTGCTCGGCCGGCTCAAATATCCAGATATCGCTTTCGTTGCCCTGCTGGATTGGATTTTCGGTAAAGGCAATATAGTTGTCGTTGGACGACCAATAAAAGGCATAGGGGTAGCCGTAGAAGCTATCCGGCGCGATGGCGCAGGCTGTGGCCGCCGACTCGAAGGTGTAGGTACAGAGTTCGCCTTCGCGGTTCCAGAAGCGTCCTTCTGCCTGCGGCCACACCAGCTGCCTACCGCTGGTCGACAGCGTGACGTGGGTAGGGTTATTGCTGTCGATCACATCGCCGATGAGAGTTTCGGAGGTCACCTGGATCAGCGGAGCGATCTCTGCGCTGGCTTGCCCTTCGACTTCCTCGGCAACGGTTTCGGCTTCGGACACTTCCGTAGCCACTTCATCCGCTGTCTGCTCCGCAGTCGCTGCTGCCTCCTCGGCGGCCTCTGCATGCTCTTCCACCCCGGTCGCTACCGATTCAACCTCCGCTTCTGCCTGGCTGACGGCCGTGGCCGAGGGTTCCGCTGCCGATGGTAGATTGTCTTCCCCACCACAGGCGGCGGATATGAGTGCCAAGCCGATCAGAGTCAATCCGATCATAAGCATACGTTTGTGCACCATGTTACTCTCCTTAATCGAGACGTCACGTGAACTTCGCACATTCTGGTTGATGCGTGCTCTGGAAGAACGCGTAAAGTTTCAATCATGTGATCATCATGAGGTTGGTGGGAACGAACACTGCATCTCGCTATTCACCGTGATATAGCAGCAAGGGCGTTTCATCCGCGGTAAACAGCTCTATCGTACGCGCCGATTCAACGAGTATGCCTGCGCCGGCAAGCATGGACAGGTAGTCCTCTTCTTGGTCCATCACGCCTTCAGGTTCGCTGCACGATTTTTCCGTCACGGTGAGTTCATCCAGGTAGAATTGATTCTCATCTTGGGTATAGGTGGCTGCGTACTCATTGCAGCCTGCGTACCCGGTCATCCGCTCACCGTCGAACGTTGCGGTGATCGCTGTATCCGCCGCCAACGGTTGCCAGAAGGCGCCCTCTGACGCTAGAAACTTCAGATCCCAGGTCGTTCCCTCAAAGGGCAGGGATTCGAGCGGCGCCATGGTAAGCAGGAGCTGATCCTCCACGGTATAAAGGCGCAGCTTGCCGTCGACAAGTTCATACAGGGTGATATTCTCCAAACCATCCGTGTAGGTTGCGGCTTGATCAATCAGGTTCGTCTCGTCCTCACCGCAGCCATACTGGGTTAAGGCCGGCATTTCCATGCGCACTCTGTTGCCATCAACGCTGTAGACGCCCAAGAACCGATCGCATCCGTTGTAGCCTGAATAGCGCTCGACCATAAAGTGCAAAGACGGATACGTATCGGGAATCACAGGGATCATCTCGTCTGCGTCACCGAACGACTCTAGTTCCCATGCCGTTTGCGCCAATGCGACGGCGGACGGAAGCTCTTGCACCCCTGCCGCCGCTTCAGCATTCGTCGTTGCCGGTTCAGGCGTCTGATCGGCATTGGCACAGGCCGTCAAGATCACGCCAATGCCAATCAGGATGACGGCTGTAATCCATCTGCTTCGATTCAAGGTCGCACCTCCATTAGTGTCGTCGAATCTCAATAGTCACATACATGAGCGTCGTCCAAGGCAGGAAAATGATTCCCAGTATTGGCCAGATCCGCCAGAGGCCGAAGCCCCAGTTATTGAACGCAGCCTGCAGTCGGAATCGTCACTCCTGCTGAGTCCATCGTCGTCTGGCGTAGCGCTCAAGGCACTCGATTAACCAATCGCTTCCATCACTCTTGCTGACAAATGTATCGGCATGGGCGTTGAGCGCCATTCTGCTATCTTCTGAGTGGGCACTCATAACGATGACAAATGGCCTGGACTTCAGGGCATGAAGGCTGGCGATCATGTCGGTGACGTTGCTGTCGGGCAAATTCTTGTCAAACAAGACCACGTCCGGTGCATTTAGTGCAGCCAGCGTCAGCAACTCATGGCCATTTGTGGTTGCGCCAACCAACTCAACATCCGGGAGTTCCCGGAGCATCGTCAATAGCGCCTGCAGTGGCTGCCTATGATGATCTGCAACGACAATACGCATTACGTAGATTCCACCTCGCCCTGTCCTGTGGCCTACTCCGCTTTTGTTCTTCTGTTTGTCAAGATTCAGCGCGCGAAATCTGTTGCAGCAGATCTTCAATTGCTTGCTGGTTGACGGTGAGAATGCCGCTTTCGGGTTGATCAAGATCAATGATCAGCAGCAAGACGGTGACGATCGCCAGGGCAAGCAGCGTAACGGTGACGATGTCTCGGCGCTGGTCGGCACTGTCGGCCATGCCTACAAGCTGCGCCGCTCTGTCAAGGGGGTCGCACATTGTTTAATGGGAAGTGAGACGCTTGCTAGTCTGCTGTAGCGTAGCAGACGAAGGAGTTCACAGTAACGTCCAACGGGGAAGCTGGATGTCTAGTCTTTGTCCTGCTGAATCTTCCAGTGCTTACCCTGTAGGAAAGAGCAGGTAGGAGGGTTTTGGCAAAAATCAGTGACTTCCGCGCACGAGGTCGTGTTCCAGCGCGATCGTTGCGGCCTCTACGCGGCTTCTTGCGCCTAGCTTGGTGAAGATATTGGTGAGGTGAAAGGTGACCGTACGAGTACTGATGAAAAGCCGGTTGGCGATCTCATCGTTGGAAAATCCCCCGACAAGAAGTTCAAGGACTTCAAGCTCTCGTTCGGTCAGGCGAAATCCGACTTCAGAGCGCTTGTGCGTGGCTGCGATGAGGACGTCGGTGACTTCCGGTGACAGGGTGGCATGCCCTGGGGTGCAGACCCCATTCTGTAGCTCACCCTGATGATCCATGGTGCCAACTCTGAAAGAATGACCGGATGAAGGTTGACTATGAAGTGCCGGCCAGCGGGGTAAAGCCGACAGCGCCCACTCATGCTGAAGATGCCATCGATCCGCCACGGTATTTGCGGCGTACAGTGCTAATCATTGTCGCGCTTGTTTTTGGTTTTGGCCTGACCCGCAGCCTGTGGAGTTATCGGTCTGCCCAGCAGAGCGCACAGGCCGAACCCATGCCGCCTCTGGTCACGGATGAGCAGAGTGAAATTCGGCTTGGGCGATATCTGCAGTTGCTCGAAGATCCCGGCGGTGAACTCACGATTGATGATGTGACATCGCCTGAATATCAAGCGCAATTTGTGTCCAACTCGGTTGATGTGCCGAATTTTGGCTTTACTTCCAGCGCCTACTGGGCCCGATTGGCGCTGCGCAACGAATCCGGTCAAGCGGATCATCGGCTGCTGAAATTGGGCTTTCCCCACATGCAGTTCGTCGACCTGTATACCCCGTTACCGGAGGGCAACGGATTCACGGTGCAGCAGACGGGGGCGCTGCGGCCGCTATCGAGCCGAGATCTCCGTTACCCGCAGATCGTATTCGATCTGGTGATTCCACCGGAAAGCGAGCAGATCTACTACCTGCGTTTTGAGAACGGCGCCTCAATGACGTTGCCGCTCTCCCTTTGGCTGCCCGATGCTTTCATCCTGCGTGCAGAGGCAGAGATTGCGGTCGAATCCATCTATTTTGGCGCCGTGCTCATTCTGGCACTCTACGCCGGAATCCAGTTCTTCGTCGTGCGGGAACGAAACTACCTCACTCTCATGATTGTCCTGGCCAGTTTGATACTCTTTGAGGCCACTTATACCGGATATGCGGAAACCTATTTTGTGCCGAATCTGTATTTTTTGAAGCCCAAATACTTTCCGCTAGCATTTGTGCTGCTCTGTGCCTCGATGAATCTCTTTACCGGTTCTTTTTTGGAACTGAAACGTTACAATCCTCGTCTGCACCGCTTGAATGTTACTTTCCTAATCGGTTGGGGCGCGGTCGCGTTGCTGATACCGGTTTTGACTTATCCGCAAACCATCAGAGTGGCGCTTCCCTATGCGCTGCTCTCCACCGGTTTTCTTGCCCTGAGCACGCTCATGATTTGGCAACAGGGCGTGATTTATTCCCGGATCTTTCTGGTCGCCTGGCTGGGTCTGCTTGGCGGCTTTGTCCTGACGATCGTGACCAGGATCGGCCTCTTGCCAAGTACTGTACTCACCGATCACGCATACCAAACGGGAACCCTCTGGTTGGCTCTGGGTTGGTCGATCGCGCTGGCCAGTCGGATCAACTTACTCAAGTCTGATGTGGAGAGCAGCGAGCGCCGCCTGGCCCAGATATTGGAAAGTCTCCCCGTGGGCGTCGTCATGTATGGCAAGGATCGCAAGCCCAATTACATCAACAAACGTGTGTCAGATATCCTCAGCAATCCAGCACGCGAGATCGTGCCGGACCTCTCTGCCGGACGGACGCTGGAAGACGCAATGACCTACTTCTCGTTTCGTAGGGAAGAGAGCGACCAGGCGTATCCAGTGACAGAAATGCCGATCCACCCACCGGGCGCTAGCGGGCGAGACGGCCGTTGTCGATGACATTGAGGCCGACCTGATCGATCGGCGTGTCTCGCTTGAAATCTGGGCCAGGCCCATCGTCGATAGTATGGGGAATGTGGAAGCCGCGCTTGTTACACTCCAGGACATTAGCCTGCGCAAACAGGCGCGCGCAGAACTGAAGGAATATCAATCGCATCTGGAAAAAATGGTAGAACAGCGGACGGGTGAGCTGAGCACCTTGAATGCGTGGATATCCTTCGTCAATGATATCCAACATTCCTTGCGCAGCGTGACAAACCTGTCACACACATACGAACGGGTTGTGACTGAACTCGTTCGATTGACCGCTGCCGCCAGCGTCTCGCTGGGCGTGTGGCGTGAAGCTGAAGCGCAGGTGGAGATTACATGCTTGCAACCAGGCGGGCTTCAGCAAGACGGGCCTTGGCAAGGCGTACGACATCTGACGGTGTCAACGAAGGCATTGTCGGCGCTGCACCAATGGGTTGAACAGGACGCGCTGTTGATCCTGCCCGGAGAGAGTGTCGGCGCCGACCTTGTGGCGCTCCAGCCCGGTATGACCGATACGGCCAATTCGTCGATCATCATCGCTCCCTTTGAAAGTCAGTATGGCACAAAGGGCCTGCTCGTCTTGTGGATGCTACGCCCCAAGGATTCGTTCACGGAGAATGAAATCCGTTTGTTTGAGAAAATGCGACTGGACTTGGCAGGCCTCGGCGACCTAGAGCATCTGTACGATGCCGTTCGCCAACTAGGCGCGGCGGAGGAGCGTAACCGCCTGGCGCGGGATCTACATGACTCAGTCACGCAGGGACTTTTTTCGGCGTCGGTGTTGGCAGATATTCTGCCGACGATTTTGCGACGCAATCCTGATCAGGCAGCCGAAAGCCTGGAGGTGCTCCGGCAGCTCACCCGGGGCACTCTGGCGGAATTGCGCACGCTGCTGATCGAATTGCGCCCGGCTGCGATCATTAAGACCCCGCTACATGACTTGCTCTCCCAACTGGTCGAAGCAACTGCCACACGCTCAGGGCTTACATTTCGGTTGCTCATTGAGCAGACGCAGTCTGTCCCGGAGGAGACCCATGTTACCATCTATCGTGTGGCACAGGAGGCGCTGAACAACGTCGTCAAGCATGCTCAGGCCAGCCATGTCGAAGTGCGTTTTGGTCCGATGGAGCCGCCGCCGCATTCTGCGTCAGCGTGCGATTGTGGCGTCAAGCTAGTGATCTCGGATGACGGCATCGGCTTTGAGCCTGGTGAAGCCCATGCGGACCACATGGGTCTCGGGATCATCCGCGAGCGAGCCAACGATATCGACGCTGAACTGTCGATTGATAGCCAGCGTGATCGTGGGACCACCGTGACGCTGACTTGGCCAGATCCCGCGGGAGCGTCAGCAAATTCGGCCGACTAAGGTCAGCCGCTTCTCCTCCGCTTTCCTCTTTCTACAGGTAATTCCCTTCTTTACACGTCACTTCCCAGGATTTTTTCGATTCATGGAGCGTGGGCGACGGCAGCTTTGCCGATCTGCCGCCGAATAACGATCTAGCGCCCGCGTAGACGGGGATCCAGGAAGTCGCGCATCCAGTCGCCCAGGATATTGAGCGATAGAACGGTCATCATGATGGCCAGGCCCGGGAAGACGGCCAGCCACCAGAAGCCGCCGAGCAACTGGTCACGGCTTTCGGCCAACATGCCGCCCCAGGTGGGGATGTCGGGCGGAACGCCCAGGCCAAGGAAGGAGAGGGCGGCTTCGGCCAAGATGACGCTGGCGACGTTAAACGAAGCGATAATGATGAGCGGGGCCAGGATGTTGGGGACAATCGTGCGCATGACGAGACGCCGATGGCCCACGCCAATCGAGCGCGCCGAATCGACAAAGTCCTTCTGTTTCTGTGAGATCGTCTCCCCACGCGCAATGCGCGCATAGGTGACCCACTGGCCAATGGCGAGCACGAGTACGAGGTTGAGGACCCCCGCGCCGAGAACGACCAGCACCATGATCGCCAGCAGGATGAAGGGAAAAGCCAGCTGAATGTCAGCCAGTCGCATGATGATATCGTCGGTGCGTCCGCCGGTGTAGCCCGCGATCACGCCCAATGAGGTTCCGATCACGCCGCCGATCAACACCGCCATCAAGCCGACCAGAATCGAGACGCGTGCACCATACATGAGGCGTGAGAGCACATCGCGACCCAGGCCGTCGCTGCCCAACCAAAACTGCATGCTGCCGTCTTCGGCACGGGTCAATGGCGGCTGCAGGCGGAGAATCAAATTCTGCCGATTGGGATCCGCCGGCGCAAGCTGCTCCGCAAAGATCGCCACGAAGCTGAGGCCGAGCAGGACGAAAATGGCCAAGAGCGGCCACTTTGCTCGCTTTAGACTGTCGAGCGCTTGACGCCAGAATGGCGGCGAAAGTCGAATAGCCGATTCGCCGGCGTCCATCATCATGGGGGCAACTGCGGTCGCGCTTTGTGCTGATTCTGCCATAACCTAGCTTAACCGGATGCGTGGATCGAGCATCGTGTAGACGAGATCCACAAGGAGATTGAGAAAGACAAAGAGCAAGGAAAAGAAAATAACTGCGGACTGTACGACCGGAATATCGCGCTGGTTGATCGAATTGAAGACCAGCCGGCCCACGCCCGGCCACGAAAAGACCGTCTCAATCACAACCACACCACTGAGCAAGAAGCCAAACTCCAGGCCAACGATCGTAATGAAGGGAATCAGGGCATTGCGGAAGGCGTGGCGTCCGACCACTGTCCAGCTGCGCAAGCCTTTGGCTTTGGCGGTCGTGATGTAATCTTGGGATAGCACTTCCAGCATGGACGAGCGGATCAGGCGGGCGTTACGCGCCAGTGAAAAAGTGGCCAGCGTGATTGCCGGCAGAATGAGGTGCCGGATTGCGTCGGGAATATTGCGGATGGCAGTGCCCCAGTCGCCGTCCAGCATAGGCTGAATAACGGGGACGTGGCCGGAAATGGGCAGCCAGCCTAAATTTAGCCCCACAATGAGGATCAACATAATGCCCAGCCAGAAACTCGGCATGGATTGGCCGAGCATGGCGAAGAGCATGACGCCGCCATCCAGGGTCGTGCCGCGATTCATTGCTGACAAGATGCCAATCGGTATCGCAAAAAATATTGCGATGAACATGGCAAAGAGCGTCAGTTCAATGGTTGCGGGCAGTCGCTCGAGGACGAGGTCGAAGGCCGGCGTACGGGTGCGCAGCGAATTGCCAAAGTCACCGCGGGCGGCGTTGGCTACAAATGAAGCATATTGCTGATAGAGCGGTTTGTCGAAGCCGAGCTTGGCGCGCGTTTCGGCGATTTCTTCATCTGACGCACGTTCACTGACGTAGAGCAACGTTGGGTCGCCTGCCAGATGCAAGCTGAGAAAGGTCAGCAATGTGACGCCAAAGATGACGATAATCGTCTGTAAAAGACGCCGGACCAGATAGTTTCCCATAGAGTATAGATGTCAAATTGGCGGCGAATGTCGGTGGCGAGGCAAGGCGACCAGCCAGCGTATTCACTGGATGGTCGCCCCGCGTTCCCAAGGAGAGTAACGGGTGATTGTCTGAAGTCAGATAACGAAGCAGTTGACCAAAGTGTTGACGCTCACCCTGCCTCGTCGGCTACTGGGCCGGCGTAGCGGTGACGACGTTGATATGCTCGTCCCGGCGCGGCTCCCAATCGACGTCACCGCTGACGCCGTAGAAGTCGGGCTGGAAGTAGAGGAGCAGCCATGGCGGATCATTGTAGAAGATTTCCAGCATCTCATTGACCATTGCCCGCTGTTCATCGGCGTCGCGAATTTCAGATAGCTGACCCCAACGCTCGAACCAGTCGGGATTCTGCCACTCGGTATAGTTGGTAGCGCCTGTCGGCTCCGAAAGATCGGCCATGTCGTAGACCGCGCTCCAGGTGGAACCGCCTGTCCCAACAAAATAGAGAGGACCGACGTCGTGCTGGCGCAGGGCCGGGACGAATTCAGAGCTCCAGTCGAGGATCTCGACCGTGGTATTGACGCCCGCATCGGTCAGGTATTGGCCGATGGCCTGGACGACGGCCACATCGTTGAGGTAGCGACCGCGACCGGCTTGTAGGGTGATGTCGAAACGAACGCCGTCATCGCCGCGCGGGTAGCCGGCCTCATCGAGCAACTGCTCAGCCAGTTCCGGATCGTAGGGATAAGGCGCCAGGTCCGGATTGTTGTTGGGCGGATTCACCATGCTGGACGCACGTTCGCAGTCGAAGGCAAGCAGCGTCTGGCAGATGGTGGGCACGTCGACCGCATACTGCAGCGCAACGCGCACGGCCGGATCTTTGATGGCCACGCCACCTTCCGTGTCATCAAAAATGTCGCGTTGGTTGTAGCCCACATACATGCGGCGGGTACCGGCTACACCGGCCACTTCCGCAGCGCCCGAGGCATTAATCGCAGCGTGCTGATCCGGCGGCACATTGGTGATGATGTCGACGTTACCGGCAATGAGTTCTGCCGCTCGGGTCGAAGCCTCAGGAATGACGCGCCACTCGAGTTCGTCGTAGGTGGCGTCACGCAGGGTGAACTCATCCCACTTCTCCAGCAGCGTGTAGTCGTCCTTGACCCACTCGACAAACTTGTAGGGGCCGGATCCGACAGGATTCTGTGCGGCATCTTCCAGACTGATGCCCTCATAGTAATCTTTACAGTGAATGTAGACTTCCGAGATCAGACCCAGAGCAATGGGCGAGTAGGTCTCAGTGATGATGGTGGCCTGCAAATCGCCATCAACGCGGGCGTCGACATAACCCAGGGCGTCTAGCACAAAGCCCGCCGTATTGCCTGTGAAGGCGTTGTCCGGATTGGCGGCACGCTGGAAGGTGTAGACGACATCCTCCGCCGTGAGGGGCTCGCCGTCATGGCAGGTCAGACCCTCGGCGATGGTGAAGGTATGTTCTGTCCCGTCCTCGGAGAGCTGGTAGTCTTCAGCCAAGTAGGGCACAATGTCGCCGGTTTCGGTGATCTCGTAGACCGTAGCGTACAAGTGGCCAAAGATATTGGCCTCGGCACGGGAATTGACCTCGGATGGTTCGAGACCTTCGAGATCGACGGTCTGCGCTAGAATGAGGCGAGTCGCATCGCCACCCGCCTCCTCAGCAGGGGCTTCGGTGGCATCTGCTGCCGCTGCGCCCGTGTCGCCGGCTGGGGCCGCCGGTGGCGCGGCACAGCCTACGAAGAGGGCTAGCAGCGCCAGTAGCGCCGTCATGACCAGCAATTTTTTGGGTGAAACGTAGTGCATCGTGTGACTCCTTGTGACTAATGATTGATACCGCTTATTGGGCCAAACTGGCGTTGACTAGATCAATAACTTCATCGCGGCGCGGATCCCAGTCCAGTCGATCGCTGACGCCGTAGAAGTCGGGCTGGAAGTAGAGCAGCAGCCATGGGGGATCATTGTAGAAAATTTCCAGCATCTCGTTGAGCAACTCACGCTGTCGCTCCGGATCACGTGTGCCCGAGAGTTCATCCCAGCGTACGAACCATTCCGGGTTGTTCCATTCCGTATAGTTCGTTGCGCCCTGGGGATCGGAAATGTCAGCCACGTCGGAGATGCCACTCCAGGTGGAACCGCCGGTGCCGACGAGATAGAGCGGGCCGACCTCGTGCGCACGCAGGGCGGGCACAAATTCGGCGTTAAAGTCCATCAGCTGCAGATCGACATTGACGCCGACGTCAGTCAAGTATTGTGCGATGGCCTGCACAACCGCCACGTCGTTTAGATAGCGACCCTGCCCGGCTTGGAAGACGATGTCGAAGCGCACACCGTCATCGCCGCGGGGATAGCCGGCCGCGTCAAGCAGTTCTTCCGCCTTAGCCGGATCAAAGGGGTACGGCTCCAGGTTGGGATTGTCATTCGGCGGATTCACCATGCTTGTGGCTCGTTCGCAGTCGAAAGCAAGCAGCGTCTGGCAGATGGTGGGCACATCGACAGCATACTGCAGGGCAACGCGTACCGCCGGATCCTTGATCGCCCGACCGCCTTCGGTGTCGTCATAGATATCGCGCTGGTTATAACCCACGTAGATGCGCCGGGTGCCGGCGACACCTTCGATGGTGGCCGCTTCACTGTTGTTGACCGCGTCATGCTGGTCCGGCGGCACGTTGGTAATGACATCTACGTTGCCGGCAATCAGCTCAGCGGTACGGGTTGAAGATTCAGGAATGACCTTCCATTCAATTTCGTCGAAGAAGGGCGTGCGCAGGGCGAAGTCGTCCCACTTCTCCAGAAGGAGATAATCATCCTTGACCCATTCGACATATTGGTAGGGACCGGACCCCACGACTTCCGTTGCCGCGCCTTCCAACCCCAACTCCTCATAGGTGTCCTTGCAAACCAGCCAGACGTCGGCAATCAGACCGATGGCCAGCGGGTTGAACTGCTCCAAAATGACCGTAGCTTCCAGTTCGCTCTCCACCCGCGCATCCACGTAGCCGAGTGCGTCGAGCACATAGCCAGCCACATGCCCGGTGAAGGCGTTATCGGGATCGTGGGCGCGCTGGAATGAATAGACGACATCCTCCGAAGTGAGCGGTTCGCCGTTGTGACAGGTCAGACCCTCTTGGATCTTGAAGGTAAGCTCGTTGCCTTCCTCATTTTCCGTGTAGGATTCGGCCGCATAAGGCAGCAGTTCGCCGGTTCCCGGATCTTCATAGAGCGTTGTGAACAAATGACCAAAGATGTTCGATCCCGGTCGCGAGCTAATCGTGTAGGGCTCCAGCGTATCCAGATCGATCGACTGGGCCACAATGACGCGACTGGCTTCGCTGCCCTCTTCAGCCGGAGCTTCCGTGGCTGCCGCATCCGCTTCGCCGGCGCCAGCTCCCGCCGGCGCTGCCGGTGCGGCACAGGCCGTCATGAACAGTAGGGCGAGACAAAGGACAAAGCTTGGTAGAACGATGGTTCGCAGACTGACACTCATTGGGTTGCACCTCCACAGTTGAACATCAAGGCCAATGTATTGAGCTGAACACGGTTTATTGGTGAGCAGGCCGTGTATGGCGAAGATTGACTTCACACGCGAGTCGGTTCTGGAAAACGGTGTAATCAAACGGTGTAGCAAAATTCAGAAAAGATTGTTCAGAAAAGATTGCATCGTGCGTAGGGGCACGGACAGATCATTTTCGGGGTCGGAATAGTATGCACGTACTTGGAACTGTGTGCACGTTTGGGGGCGATAGTGATAGACACAGACGTGCACTGCCGCTATAATGACGCGACAATCAACTGTTAACAATTGACAGTTTAGCCTAGTTCGTATCATCATGCAAACTCTATTCAACGTTTGCACCTAAAGCCACGCAAGTCTACAAATGGGAGTAATCATGACTCATACCGCGATCCGTCATTTGCAGTGGGACCGTTATTTGACGCATGCTGAACTGACCGAACTGCTTGAAGATCTGGCCGCAGCGTTTCCCGACCGCGCGACGCTCTATGCCATCGGCGAGAGCCATCAGGGGCGCACGGTGTGGCTGCTGGAACTGAACAACCCGGCGACCGGATCGGCAGAGTCAAAACCCGCCTACTACATTGATGCCAACATCCACGCTGAGGAGATCAGCGGCACGTCGGTTGTTGTTTATACCGCGTGGACGCTGCTTAGTCAATACGGCAGCGACCCCTTGGTCACACAGCTGATGGATGAGCAGGTCTTCTACCTCGTGCCGCGGGTCAATCCCGACGGGGCGGAAATTGTGCAGACACTCCCGTTCTATGAATGGATCGGCAATGGGCGCTACCTGCCGGGTGAAGAGCAGTTTGGCCCGGGCCTCCACTACGCCGATATCAATAACGACGGACTCATCGTCGACATGCGCCTGCGCGACGACGCCGGCGAGTGGAAAATCAGTACGAAGGACGACCGCCTCATGGTGCCCCGTGCCGCCGATGAGTTTGGCGGCGAATATTACCGGATTGTGCCCGAGGGACGTCTGGTCGACTGGGAAGGCGACGATTTTGTCATCCCCCGGCCCCAAGACGGGAATCTGAATCGCAACTACCCATCCAACTGGGTGCCCGAAAGCCAGCAGTACGGTTCGGGCGAGCATCCCATGAGCGAGCCGGAGATCGCCGCGGTCGTGCGCTGGATTCTCGACCACCCCAACATTGCCGGCATGCAGTGCTATCACACCCATAGCGGCGTGATCTTGCGCCCCTGGCTCACCTTCCCGGACACGCACTTCAAGGGTGACGACAAATATCTCTACGAAGCGCTAGGTCAGATGGGCGT
The DNA here is from genome assembly GCA_963749845.1 of uncultured Chloroflexia bacterium. GTDB lineage: Bacteria > Chloroflexota > Anaerolineae > Caldilineales > Caldilineaceae > JAGRCP01. The sequence goes on from CAVVOJ010000002.1 coordinate 708,802, forward strand.
CGAAGAGACCGGCTATCCCCTCATCTCCGTCTACGAAGACTTCACGCCGGACAAGGATCTAAAGCGTCACGGTTCGTCGATTGACTGGACCTTTGGCGCGCTCGGCATCCCCACCTTCAGCACCGAATTATGGGACATCTTCGGCGCGGCCGGGATCGAGCGGGAGGACTTCTACCCGCTGCGCAATTTTGACGAGGACGAAATGCTCAAATTGCTCCAGTGGCAGGATGAACAGCTTGACGGCGACGGCTTCATGCCCTGGACGCCTTTCGACCATCCACAGCTGGGGCCGGTTGAAATTGGCGGCTGGAAGCGCGTCTATACCTTCCGCAACCCGCCACCCGCCGCCTACCTGGAGGAGATGGCGCGCATCAACTGCCGCTTCACCCTGCGCCACGCGGCGGCCGCGCCCCGCTTGCGCCTACGCGACGTGCAGGCCACGGCGCTCGGCGACGACCTCTTTCAGATCGAGGCCGTGGTGGACAACACCGGTTTCCTGGCGACCAACCTCAGCGCGCAGGCCATCGCCATGCAAGAGGCCAAGCCGGTGGAGATCGTCCTCGGCGGCCCTGAGGAGCTGACGTTCGTGCAGGGCCTGCCCCGGCGTGACCTCGGCCACCTGGCCGGAAGGGCGAGCCGCCCCATGGCCTACTCACGCTTCTATGACTGGCCCGACTCCTCGCGCGCCGTGCGCTGGACCGTGCGCGTGCCAAGCCTTCCGGCCGAACTGACAGTGCGCGCCGGCACCCCGCGGGCAGGCTTTGTGGCGGCCACCCTGTCGCTCAATGCTGAAGGCGCCGCGACCATATCGCCGGCTTCCACTGGCGCCGGCCGGGCGCATAAAGGCACCGCATGAGCGCGCAAACTTCCACCCTTCGTCAGCGCGTCCAGCTGGGCGCGGCCCTCTATCAACAACGTTTGGCGCACATCGCCGTGGCATTATCCGCCCAGGACGTGGACGGCGTGCTGCTGCTCGATGCGGCCAATGTCATGTGGGCGACCGGCTTCTTTCACATTCCCAACGAGCGCCCGCTGGGCGTCTATATTGCAGCCGACGGCACTGCGCCCATCTTTATGGTACCTTTCCTGGAAAAAGAGAATGCTGAAGAGCAATGGGGGGGCGAGATCCGCTGCTATCTGGAATATCCCGGCGAAGTGCCGGCCCAGGTCTGGATGATGCAGCAGATTGCGGCAGAGCGTGTTACGGTCGACACGGTCAGCCATCCCGTCTTTGAGGCCATGCGCAGCGCGAAGCCCCATCTCGCCATCGACGCCGTCGTGGCGCCCCTGCGCTATCTCAAAGACGAGACCGAACTGGCGTTGATCGAGCTTGCATCCGGCTATGCGGACTACGGTCAGGTCGTCGCGCGCCAGGCTGTTGCCGATGGTCTAGCGACCGGCATCACCGAACTGGACGTGGTCCAGATCGTGCAGCAGGAGACCACGGCCAAGATGCGGCGTGAGTTGGAGGAGTTGATCAACTTCTACCGCGGCGCCGTGGCCCTGACTGCACACACCGGCGCGCCGCGGTGCGCTGCCCCACGGCCAGCCGGGTCCCGTGGCCATCCGGCCTGGTGATACGCTGATTGTCGGCATCGGCGTCAAGGTGGGGGGCTATCACGCCGAGAGCGGCTGCACCTACGTCATTGGCGAGCCGACGCCCGACCAGCAACGCTGCCTGGACGCCACCTGGGCCTGCGACGAGGCCGCGCTGGCCGCGCTCTATCCCGGCAACACCTGTACGGCGGTCAACGAAGCAGCGTGGACCGTCCTGCGCGAGCGGGGCTATGGCGACTTCATTCGCCACCGCATTGGTCACGGCATGGGGCTAGAGGGTCACGAAGCGCCCTGGCTGGCGCCCGGTGACGAGACCCTGCTGGCCCCGACTATGGTCTTCTCCAACGAGCCGGGCATCTACCGTCCCGGCATTGACGGCTACCGCATCATCGACTCCATGCTCGTTACGACCGATGGCGGGCGGCGACTCAGCCGCTACCTCAGCGAGCACGGACCGGATGATCGGGTTATCGCGATTTAGGATGGGCCGCGGATCGCGCGGATTAGGCGAATCGACGCCGATCTCTTTTAAGAAATCCGCGTGAATCAGCCCTATCCGCGTCATCCGCGGCCCATCCCCTTCTCCGACCAGAAAGATAAGGACAGACTATGACGAACCATCCGGAATTGCAGGCGGTTTTTGATTGGATCGACGCGCATCGTGAGGAAGCGATCGCAGATTTGCAGCGATTTGTGCAGCAGCCGAGCGTGAGCGCCCAGAAGATTGGGCTTGAGGAATGTGCGGCGCTGGTCGTGGAGATGATGCACGCCGACGGGCTTGACGCCACGGCCTATCCCACGCCGGGCGGGCCGCCCTGCATCATTGGGCATATGCCGACCGATGCCAGCGCCAAGACGCTGCTTTGCTACGCCCATTACGACGTGCAGCCGGTAGAGCCCGTCGAGCTCTGGACCTATCCCCCCTACAGTGGTGAAGTGGCAGAGGGCCGGCTCTGGGGGCGCGGCGCGACGGACAATAAGTCGGGCGTGCTCGCCTTTACCAAGGCGGCCAAGGCATGGCTGCAAACGACCGGCGACCTGCCCGTCAGCCTCAAGTTCATCACCGAAGGCGAAGAGGAGATTGGCTCCGTCCATCTCGGCCCCTTCATCGAAGCCAATCCCGAACTGGTGGAGGCCGATGCCATGCACTGCCTGGACGGCGGCGTCGATCCCAGCGCCATGGTGCCGGACATCGACCTGGGGCTGAAGAGCGTGCTCTTTGTCGAACTCGTTGCGCGCGGCGCCAATGCTGACATCCACAGCCTCAACGCGCCGCTGCTGCCCCAGCCCGCTTGGGAACTGGTGCGCGCGCTCAACACGCTGGTGGATGAGAACCGCCGCATTCTGATCGACGATTGGTATGAGGGACTGTGGGAACTGGGCGAGGAGGAGATGGAGCAGTTAGAGGTCAATGCCGCGCGGCTCGATCTGGACGAATTGAAGCGCGAGTGGGGCATCGACCAGTTTGCGTTGGGCCGTGAAGGCGTCGACGCGCTCAAGGCCCGCGCCTACGAGCCGACGTGCAACATCTCTGGCCTGACCAGCGGCTACCAGGGCGAGGGCAGCAAGACCATCGTGCCCAACGAAGCCCGGGCCAAGCTGGACATGCGCCTGCCGCCGCTGATCGATCCGGCCAAGGCGGTGGAACGCATCCGGCAGCATCTGGTCGATCACGGCTTTGGCCATCTGGAGGTGATCATCCGCGGCGGCACGCCGGAGCCGCCCTACAAGATCAGCGTCAAAGAAGATATCAGCCAGGCCATCATCCGTGCCGCCGAGACCGTCTTTGGCGCACCGCCGGTCGTCAATGGCGTCAGCGCCGAGGGCACGATCCTCAAGCACGTGTGGATGCCGACGGTGCTCACCGGCTTCGCCCAGCCTGACTGCAACCTGCATGCGCCGGACGAAAATATCGATCTTGAGCATTACATCAAAGGAATTAAGTATGCGGCTGCGATTATGTGGGAGTACGGACAGGGAGAGTGATGAGCGGAGCGCTCCGAATTAGGCGCACAGACGACTGAGCTAGGCGACTCCGAAATGCAGAAACCTGCCGTGACGTATGCGGCTGGTTTCTGCATCACCCCCGGCCCGTGTTTTGGCACGATTGGCCTGGTCATGCGGGCGGTCGGGGATTCGATCCTGGCCCGGAAGCAGGGCGGGGCGTTGCTTCGGGAAAAACGAATGATCAATGGTTCAGGCAAGCAACAGTGGCCGCGTCACCTCCTAATTATCGGGGTCATACTCGCTGCCCTATACGGTAACAGCTACCAGCAGTTCCGTCATTTTGATCCTACGGATCCACGTGGGGCCAGTGACGGCCTCGACTATATGAAAATGAGCCATGGCGACTGGGAGGTCAAGGCGACCCGCCGCTATCGATTTATCGTTCCCACCCTGGCTTCCTGGCTACAACCGGCGATAGGGAAAGTGATTAAGGATCCCATGAACCGGGACATCCTTTCCTTTTACCTGGTCAACCTAGTGTTCATGGCGGGAGCGGCATGGCTGTTCTACCTGCTGTTACGAGCCTATGAGTTCCCTTGGGCGGAGGCCTTGATCGGCGTTTTGTTCTTCTGCTTCAGCCGCATCACCGTGCTAAGCACCGGCACGCCACTCGTTGACTCAGTATATTACTTGGCCATTGTGTTCACGTTATTGTGCATATATACCCGCCGCTGGAACGAGCTAGCCCTGGCCATGCCTTTGCTCGTCTTGAGCAAAGAAACCATCGTGCCCTTCCTTGTGCTCGCGCTGGTCGCAGGCAAGGGCGCGCGGATAAAGTTGAGCGCAGGGCTGGCCGTTGGCTTTGGATTGACGGCGTGGACCCGGTACCTAATTAAGGCCCAGGTGCCACCGGACACCGAGTACCCGGGCAGCTTCGTCGAAGTGGTCACGAGTCATGTTGAGACCATGCACATGTCCTTGCTTCGGTTGATCTCCCCGACGGGCTGGCACGACATTCAGAATGGATTCTCGTTTGTGCTGGCGCTTGCCGTGATCGGCGGGTGGATTCAATGGAAACTCGCACCAAGTGAACGAAGGGGGATGCCGCCGCTCTTTCTGCTAGTCATTCCACTTGCCTTCTTCTATGCGTTGCTCAGCAGCAACCTTGGTCGGATGTTCTTCGCTGCGAGTTTCGTGATCATTCCCTACGCACTGGTTGCGTTGGAGCGTGTGATGGGTAGCTTCGAAGAGAAGCCAGTACGCGAGGTTGAATTCGAGTAGGAGCACGATACTATTGAAGATGGGCTAGCACCATCCCGTGCACCGGAGATTTTATGCATTGATGCAAGATGGAAAAATTCAACGGGGAGCAGGCATTCTCTAACGTCGATGAGGTATGGCGTCCCACATGCATAAAGCCATCCAGGAGAACGATCATGAGCGAGCAACCGGGCAACAACCCTGAACGTAGCGACAGCATAATCGGCGTGGGCATCGCCATCGGCACGGGCGTGGGCGCAGCGCTTGGCGTGGCCATGGACAATATCGCCGTGGGCGTGGCGGTGGGCATCGCCATCGGCGCCGCAGCGGGCGCAGCGCTCCAGCAGAAACGTCATAAGCCGGATGCAAACGAAGGCGACGATTCCACAAAAAGTACGTGATACGACTCAGGAAGCGCGACGGAGGCCGATCAATTTCGAGAATGCCCGCTCAACGTTTGCCTGACGCCATTTTTGCCGCGGCGGGCAGGCCGCGCAGCGTCAGCATGCTCCACAGACCGAAGGCGGGACCAATGGCGAGTGCGGCGAAGGCCCACTGCCAGCCGACGGTGGCAACGAGGGGCGGCACCATGCGGATGGTGAACAAGGTGAGCAAGAAGCCCAGACTTGTTTGCAGCGTGAGGGCGGTGCCGATGTAGCGGGTGTCGCTCAGCTCACTGACGGCCGCACTGAACTGCGCGCTGTCTGCCACAACGGTGAAGCCCCAGAGCAGCGCCAGTGCGGTGAGCGCGAGCGGACGGTTGAAGAGGAAGCCGATGCTGAGCGCGCAGGCGCCGGACATCGCGAGGCTGATGCTGGTGATGGTGGTACGGCCCACCCGGTCGGCCAGCTTACCGGCAATGACGCTGCCGAGGCCGCCGACGGCAATGACCGCAAACGCCGCCAGGCGTGCGCTGGTCTCGCTCCAGCCCGCGGCCTGGTAGGCGGCGAGGAGAAAGAGCGGCGTCCAGGCCCACATGGCGTAGAGCTCCCACATATGGCCGAGATAGCCAAAATTGGCCAGCCGCACGGGTCGGTCGGCCAGCGCGCTGCCGGCAAAGCGCCAGTCGAACGGCGCCGACTGGCTGAGAAGCGGCCCCGGCCTGACCCACAGCGCGACAAGCAGGGCGCCTGCCAGGGCCAGCGCCGAAGCCGCCAGCAGAACCGGCCGCCAGGCGGGGATACCGGCCGCGCCGCCAAAGAAGGGGACGGCGTTGAGCAGGTGGGGCATGGCTGAGCCGACCGTGAGGGCGCCGACGAGCAGGCCGATACCCAGGCCTCGATCCTCCTTGGTCCACGATGCCACCAGTTTCATACCCGGCGGGTAGACGCCGGCCAGCGTCACGCCGGTCAGGAAACGCAGGAGCAACGCAACCTCCGGCGTGGTGGCAAAGAGCGCAATGGCCCCATTGAAGAGCGCGCCCAGCAGCGCGCTGAACGGCAAACAGGCGGTGGGTCGGGACGCGGTCGGCAAGGGTGAGGAGCGTGCTCCCCAGCGCGCCGACCACAAAGCCGATCTGCACGCTCATGGTGAGCCACGACTGCTGACCGCCCGAGAGCGACCATTCGGCCGTGAGCTGGGGCACGACGGCCGAGGCCGAGAACCACAGGCTCATGGCCAACAGTTCAGCCAGTGCAAGGAAGCCCAACATGGTCCACTTGCGCCGTTGCCGCAAGCGATCCTGCAATGCTTGATCCTGCACCGTCGATGTCATAGCGGAAGCCTTGTGGGTAGGTGGGAGCCGAGACGCAGCATATACTCTTTGTACGACTATACCACTCTGTTCGCAGTGAGCGGGCTGACAGAGGTGGGAATCGTCAGACCGTGGACGTACTTGCGCACGGAGAACGCAGCGCGTGGCAACGAAGGGGTGAATCTATGCCGGATACGCAAAACCAATCAACGTCAGCCGCAACACTGGCGCACACGCTCCACATTGACGCGCCGCCGGATCTGGTCTGGGCTGTACTGGTGGATGTGGAGCGCTGGCCCGAGTGGACGCCGACCATGACTTCCGTTGTCCGCGTCGATGACGGGCCGTTCCAGCTCGGCAGCACGGCCAAGATCAAGCAACCGGGCCAACCCGAGTCGCTCTGGACCGTCACGGCCTTTGCGTCAGGCCAGGCCTTTACCTGGGGCACGGGACGCACGGGCCTGCAACTTTCGGCGCGCCATGAACTGCTGGCCAGTGGTGCAGGAACGGAGAGCCTGGTGACGCTCGACATGGATGGCGCACTAGCGACCTTGCTTGGCCCAATCTTACGCCGGTTTGCGGCCAACGCGGTCGCGACTGAAAACGAGGGGCTCAAGGTCCGCTGCGAAACGCTGGCAGCTGAGCAGCGCATTGCCTAGCGCGGATCGGTCGGAGCGTCTAGTCAACCAAGTGGGCGGCGCGGAAGTCGGCGAGTTCGATCGCGGTGGGCAGCCCGTCGATGACGCCAAGGTGACCGGTGGCGTAGGCCCCGGCATAGGCGGCGCGCTGGGCAGCTGTGGTCAATGATTCCCCCTGCGCGAGGGCGACGGCCAATGCAGCGTTGAAGCTGTCGCCCGCTCCGGTCACGTCGACCGGGCTGACGGACGGCGTGGCAATGCGTTCTTGCCCTTGGGGCGTGACGATCAGGGCGCCCGCCTTGCCCAACGTGACCACGACACATCGCGCCCCCTGCTCCAGCAGGCGCTGGGCAAGCTCGGCCGTCGGCGTCGGATCGTCCGGCGCCAGGCCCTGAAGCAGCCGGATCTCCGTTTCATTCGGGGTCAGGATATCGATCAGGGGCAACCAGGCCGGGTCCAACCGGCGTGCCGGCGCTGGATTGAGCAGCGTGCGTGCGGCGCGGCCCTGGCAGAGCTCCAGCGTGCGATAGACGACCGCATCGGACGTCTCCAGCGGCATCATGACCAGATCCGCGTGGTGCAGCGCCGGCAGTAGCGCGTCGACGTGGGCAGGCGTCATCATGAGATTGGCGCCGAGGTCGACGACGATCGTGTTTTCGCCTGAGGGCAGCAGCGTGACAAAGCCGACGCTGGTATGGGCGTGGGGCATGCGGTGAATGTGCGACTGATCGATGCCTTCCCTGGCATAGAGATCAAGGGCCATGGGCGCAAAGAGATCGTCGCCAATGCAGGCCAGCAGCGTCACGTCCGCGCCCTGGCGTGCCGCGGCAATGGCCTGATTGGTGCCCTTCCCGCCAGGCCCCAAGTCAAAGCCGTCTCCGACCAAATTCTCGCCCAGCACCGGCGAACGGGGGACGCGAATGGTCATCCCTACGACGAAGCTGCCAACCACGACGATGCGTGGGGCGCGGTCGGTTGTCTGGCTCATGGATCTCCCTCCTTCACAATGCTCATGCTCTTTAGCGATGTTCCCATTGTAGCGGGTGCAATCAGTAGCATCAAGGGGCCATTTGCCGGCTGTCTATTCCGGCGCCGGCGGCAGTTGGTGGATACACAACAACGGATGGGGAATGCAACGGATACTGCCGTGTGGTTGATCGCCATACGCGTTGTCGGCAAGACGACTGCTTTATCCGTTCTTTTCGGGGAGCCCCCTGGGCCCCGCTGTTGTGTCCGATTCCATCCTCCTGTTCGCGCACTTGGGTCAGTGCCTGGCTCAGGTGTGCGATCCCGCCGGGCATGAATGCCCTGGCTAGCAAATTGCGCCCTATGAAGTAGGGCTTGATCGTCGACAGAGGGGGACTGAGCAGGGTCAAGCAGGCTATGCCCCGTTGCCGATGCTCTGCATCTTGGCTACAATATGTCCCGCTCGGGTCCATTCTGACCAGCGGCTGAGCATGACAATGAACCTCACGCGCTGCGGCGCAAGGAAAGGGTATGAACGGCATGGGACAAGCGTACAGCGACGGGCGACCGGCGGCAACGCTGCGCATGGATGCCCAGGATCACGGCGTCGTGCTGCGCCATGGTGACGGACCCGGGCAATGCGATAGGCTTGGCGCACGTGATGTCTGGGTCTTCGTGGCGGATGACACCTACTACATGCATTACGACGCCGCTGGGCCCAAAGGCTGGCTTTGCGCCCTAGCTGTGAGCAAGGATCTCCTCACCTGGGAGAAGCACGGGCCGGTCCTCGATTTCGGGGCGTCCGATGCAGACGACTCAAAGTCCGCTTCCTATGGCGTCACATACCGTGACGGCGATCAGTGGCATATGTTCTACCTGGGCACGCCCAACACTAGCAGTCCGCCGGATCGGATCCCGGCCTTCCCCTACCTCACCATGAAGGCGCGTGGCAGCGGCCCCGCCGGCCCCTGGCTCAAGCAGAAGGACGTGACGCCCTTTCGCACACAGCCCGATACCTACTACTCGATTACCGCCAGTCCGGGCCACGTGATCCAGCACGATGACGAGTATCTCCAGTTCTTCAGCGCCACCACCGAAAAGCCCGGCAATCCCTGCGTCCAGCGCACGTTGGGCATTGCCCGGACGAAGGATCTTGACGGACCGTGGACCGTCGACCCGGCACCGATGGTGCCGATCGAGGAGCAGATCGAAAATTCCTCGCTCTACTATGAACCGAGCAATCAGACCTGGTTTCTCTTCACGAATCACATCGGCATTGGCGGTGGCAACGATGGCCCTGGGGGCACCGAAGAAGCGACCGGCGAATACACCGACGCCATCTGGGTCTACTGGACGCAAGAGCTGAACCGCTGGGATCCGGCCAACAAGGCCGTTGTCTTGGACGGTGCAGAATTGCAGCTGGTCGAAGAAGTGCATCGGCCTGCCGTCGGTTGTGCCGGTCGGCGAGCGTCTGGCCCTCTTCTACGACGCGCCCGGCGGCGACAGCACCAGCCACATGGGCCGCGACGTTGGCTTGGCCTGGCTCTCTCTGCCGCTCTCGCCACCGGCCTGAAACGAAAATCCTGTCCGTGCCCGCCGGGCGGTTCATGAGCATGACTCAAGGGGTCTTTATGCACTTCACACTGACCCGCCGGTCGCTGATCTTTGCACCCGACCAATCCGGTGAATGCCACGCATCCACACTGGTGCGGTTGCGGGATGGGCGCTATCTGGCGGCCTGGTTTGCCGGAACCAAGGAGGGTGCAGCGGATGTGGCCATCTACGGTGCGATTCGCGAGCTGGATGGCAGGTGGTGCGCGCCCCGCCAATGGGCCAGGGTCGACAACCTGCCCCACTGGAACCCCGTGCTCTTTGCGCCCGACGATGAGACCATCTGGCTCTTTTTCAAGGTTGGCGAGCGCTGCGACTGCTGGCGCACGTGGGTCACCCAGTCCCATGACTGCGGACGCACGTGGACGACGCCCGCCTTGCTCGTTGCGGATGACATTGGCGGGCGCGGTCCCGTCAAGAACAAGCCGATCATTCTCTCCGACGGCGCCTGGCTTGCGCCCAACTCGCTTGAGGACGGCGATCAATGGCGTGTCTTGACTGACCGCAGCAGCGACAAGGGCCGCACCTGGCATGCCAGCCCGGAAGTGCCCATGAATCGCGCCACGATCACGGGCAAGGGAGCCATTCAGCCCACGCTGTGGGAATCATCATCCGGCCACGTCCACATGCTCACCCGTAGCTCGAGCGGATTCATCTGTCGCAGCGACTCAAGCGACTGCGGTCGCACGTGGCGCGAGCTGACGCCGACCTCCCTGCCAAACAACAGCAGCGGTATCGATCTCGCCATGGCGTCCGATGGAGGCCTGCTTTTGGCCTTGAACCCGGTGGCGGAAAATTGGGGCGCGCGGACGCCGCTCACGCTGGTGCACTCCCGAGACAATGGCGACAGCTGGCAGAGCTGCTACACGCTGGAGAGCACGCCCGGGCGCTATTCCTATCCGGCCGTGATCGCAACGTCGGCCGGCTTTGCCGGAACCTACACCTGGCGCCGCCAATCGATCGCGTTCTGGGAAGGAAAGATCGTCGGGTAAGGGAAATGGTTTCGCACCTTGCGACCTGACTGTAGAATGTAGTCGCTAACAGATCACAACCAACCATACATGGGGAGTCCCGAATGCAAGACATTTACGATTGGATCGACGCGCATCGCGACGAATGTGTAGCCGAGCTGCAGGAGCTGTTGCGCCAGCCCAGCATCAGCGCCCAAGGCATTGGCCTGGACGAGTGCGCGGCCCTGCTCCAGCGCCAGATGCTCGACGACGGCGTAGCCGATACGCGCATCCTGCCCGTACCCGATGCGCCCTCGATCGTCTACGGCACGGCTGCGGCCGGCGCGCCTGACGCCAAGACGCTGCTCTGCTACGGCCACTACGACGTGCAGCCGCCGGAGCCGCTGGCGTTGTGGGTCGACCCACCCTTCAGCGCCGCGATCCGCGACGGCGTGATCTACGCACGGGGCGCCACCGACAACAAGTCGGGCGTGCTCGCCTTTGTGCGCGCGGCCCAGGCCTTCCGTGAGGTGCGGGGCGCCGTGCCGGTCAACCTGACCTTCTTCTTTGAAGGTGAAGAAGAGGTCGGCAGCCCCCATCTCGCCGGCTGGGTCGCCGACCACGCCGAGCTTTGCGCCTGCGATGCCAGCATTGGCCTGGATGGCGGCGTCCATCGGACCTCCTTTAAGCCCGAGATCCATCTGGGCATCAAGGCCATTCTCGCCGTGGAGCTACGCGTCAAGAGCCACGGCATCGACTATTGGAGCGGGCGTGCGCAGTTGCTCCAGGCCCGGAGCGCGCCGTGGCGCCTCGTTCACTGCCTCAGCTCCATCTTCAGCCCAGACGGTCGCATACTCATCGAAGGCTGGTACGACGATCTGCTGCCGCCGGATGAGGACGACCTCTACTACCTGGGGCAGGAGCTCGAGCATTTCGACCGCGCCGAACTCGCGCGCCAGCTGGGGCTGACAGCCGATTTCCCCTACGATGACGATATCGAATTGCTCAAGGCGATCCATTATGGCGCGTCGTGTAACATTGCCGGCCTTGATGCGGGCTACACGGGCGAAGGCATGAAGACCATCGTGCCGGCAGTGGCGTCAGCCAAGCTCGACTTCCGCTGCCCGCCCAATTTGGAGCCGGCCGATCAGCTGGTCAAGCTGGAGGCCCATCTGCTCAAACATGGGTTCGAAGACGTAGAGATCGCCGTGCACACCGCGCGGGCCAATCCCTACAAGACGCCGGTTGCCGAGCAGATCAGCCAGGCGGTCATTGCCGCCGCGGACCAGATCTGGGGTGAGGAGCCTCTGGTCATGGGCGTCAGCACCCAGGGCACGATCATGATCAACGTGCCCCATCCGGCCGTGCTCAGCGGCTTTGGCGCGGCCGAGAACAATCTCCACGCGCCGAATGAAAACATGCCCATCGACCGCTACATCCAGGGCATCAAGTTTGCCGCCACGATTTTTGAGGAGTTTGGGAAGGGCTAGTGCGTCGGCACTCTCTAGTTGACGAGTAGGCGAACTGGTTCGTGCCCATGCATTTAGATTCCGCCACCGCACAACCCGGCGCTGATCCAGTCGGCCGCGATCGATTCGGTCGAGCCGCTCGATTACGGTTATCAAGCCGCAACCGACAGCACAAGCTTCTTCCTGGAAGAAGTGAGCATCGACGGCAAGGTCAGTGAATTCGGTCCCTTTGCCCTGGGCGTCGAGTTCGGCAGCTACAGCCTGCCCAGGAACGTTGAGCTGAGCGAGCGCGTTTGGCTGCCGCTGGTTGTGGAAGAATAGGAGCGAAGGATCGGCCCGCTGAATGGTGCGTCGTAGTCGGATTGGCGAACCGGACCCGGGAACGCCGAGTCCCAGCTCGGCAGCCAGCCACGAGCCATGCCGGGGCTCGGCGTTCCCGGGCGCAGCGACGCTTTGCCTTGGTCGCGCCTGGGGCATGCTTGGTCGATGGCAAGGCAAGCGAGTGCACGCGGCATCGTTCTGCGGAGGTCACCTTGGCTCGGCTACGCCGTCGCAATGGCCCATGACAACCATAGTGAGTTGCATCTGGGTGCATCCCATTTTGGGGGCGGCGTACGAACGGACTAGGTTCCGTTGA
>CAVVOJ010000003.1:0-65484 GCA_963749845.1 uncultured Chloroflexia bacterium
CATTTGGTCGTAACGTCCCCGGCACGGGCCCTACAAGTCTGCCAATCGGATATTCTGCCGCCCGTGCCGGGGACGTGCCAGGCGCGAAGTAGGTGGTTTTCGAAATGTCAACAGAGCCTAGTCACCGTCTCAAGAGCAGCCCCCCAAATGTGGTATGCACCCGTTGCATCTGACTCTGTTGCTGTCGGCTCGATCATTGGCTACAATGTGGGCGCTTGAGCGGCTGCCCCGGGCAGCCCGAAACCACGGAAACAAGACTGAAATTTTATAGACAGCTTTGATCCTACCGGATCACTTCAACACGGATTACGCGGCGGCAGGCAGGCTTGCTGATACATCGGCTTTTCTCACGCCGCATAATCCTTAGTCTTTGGCGGGCGGTTGACGTCAATGCGACGACAAATCGAAGAATTCGTGATAAAGTGATCCCCGACGATTCAGTGATTGAGATTGCTCACCACGAGAGCATGGAACGGTAATAGCAACATGGAAAAAGCACGTGTTCAATCAGATCCGAAGATCATGATGGGCAAGCCTGTCATTGCCGGAACCCGAATCACCGTAGAACTGCTTCTGGAAAAGCTTGCAGCCGGAGAGACAGCTGAACAGATCCAAGAAGCCTATCCGCATTTGCCGGAAGGTGCCATACTAGCAGCACTTGCCTTCGCAGCAGAAGCGCTCAAAGCAGATGTTGTTTATCCAGTTCCCCTGGAAATAGCATGAATCTCTTGGCCGACGAGGGCGTCGACAAGCTGATTGTTGACCGTTTGAGACAAGATGGCCATGAAGTCGCCTACGTCGCAGAGATGTCACCGGGAATCGACGATGACACGATCTTGCGACAGGCAAATGACAACGGTGCCCTGCTCCTAACACTCGACAAGGATTTTGGCGAATTAGTTTTTCGTCAGAGATTGGTCCATGCAGGTGTCATCTTGATCCGGCTTGCAGGTCTGCAGTCGGCCACAAAGGCAGATGTTGTTGCCACAGCAATCGCCGAACATGAAACCGAATTACTCAACACCTTCAGTGTTATTTCTCCTGGCTCAATTCGAATTCGCACGCAACAATAAGCTCGTCAAGGCTCACACCAAACAACGGTCATGGCAATATAGCCACGCCAACCAAACATGCACTGGAGCCGGCTAAATCTCGGGCAAACCACCTTGTCCGCCCGCCTTAACGAGTTTGGTCAGCAACGAATCGCCACGTGATCCGCCCGTCCTGTGATGCTGGCGTTAGGCGTCAACCTAGAACCAAAAACAGCCGCCATCACAGTTAAATCGCACTTCGACTCCCTTCTACCAGGAATAAGTGTAGCTTTATTGGCATGCTTCGTACGTCTCAACTGCAATTGGTATCGCATTGGCGTTCATGGGAGTTCCTATCTGTTGCAACAGTACGAAGATTGTTGAACGTCTTGGTCATTCCTAGAAGGAGGATTGATGGTGCTTGACCTGAGTTCGCGGCGCCTTGCCGCTAGGTCGCCGTTGGCTGGTGCGCCGATCGGTGCGGCAAGCGATGATGCACTTTCGGGACTGAAAGTCAGCCATATCATCGTGCCGCTCGCAACCGCGATTTCGGATGCCAAGGTATTGACCGGGCGGCAGTCGCCGCTGGCTGCCATCGACATCCTTGCCGTGGAAGCGATTAGCGAAAACGGGCATCAAGGGATGGGCTATTCCTATACCCTGCGTGCCGGCGGGACGGCGATGTTCGCACTCGCTTGCGAAGTTGCGCCCAGGCTCATGGGCCAGGATCCCAATGATATTGGTCGCCTGTGGGAGTTGCTGCGCTGGCAAACCAACAGCCTTGGCCGTGGCGGCATGTCCTATCAGACCATCGCTGCGTTCGACACGGCGCTGTGGGACATGAAGGCGAAGCGGGCCCGGCTGCCCTTGGCAAAGCTGCTCGGCGCGCACCGCGACAGCTTGCGGATATACAATTCTGAGGGCCAGTACCTACAGGCCTCGATTGATGAGATCAAGGGTGCCGCGGACCGCTCTATCGGACTCGGGATCGGCGGCATCAAGATGAAGGTCGGCCAGCCCGATGGGCAAGAGGATCTCAAACGCATTGAGGCGCTGCGCAATCACATCCCGGACCATATTCCTTTGATGATCGATGCCAACCAGCAATGGGATCGCACCTACGCGCTGCAATTCGGACGTATCGTTGATGGACTAGGCTTGAGCTTCATCGAAGAGCCTTTGGACGCACTTGACTTCGAAGGCCATGCGATGCTGGCCGACGCGCTTGCGACGCCGATCGCCACCGGCGAGATGCTGACCTCACCTTCAGAGGCCATCGAACTTGTACGCTCCGGCGCTTGCGATATCAGCCAAGTGGATGCGCCGCGGATTGGCGGCGTCACGCCATTTCTGAAAGCAATGGCCGCGGCGGAGACCGCGCGCGTCGCCATCGCCCCGCATTGGATGATGGAACTGCATGTTCACCTGGCCGCTGCTTTCCCGGAAGAGCCGTGGATCGAGCATTTTCACTTGCTTGAGCCGATGTTCGAGGAACGGCTGAAGATCGAGAATGGCCGGGTAGAAGTTCCTCCGCGCCCGGGCCTGGGACTAACCCTTTCCGGGCAAGCGCGGGATTGGACCGTTTCGACGCATGAAATCGGCCGGTGCAGCGGAGAATGATCAGGATGAAGAATGCTCTTTTCGAAAAAAATGAATATTGAGCCCATTCAGATACGCTTCGAACAATCGCTGATAGCTCTGATCTAGATCAAGATCAAGCCCAAAGCCACCGGCCAACTCAAGCGAAACAAATCCGTGCAGCAAACTGCGGAATCCGCGTACAACATGCAAAGCTTCATCCCCCTCTAAACCAAACGAACCCAAAATAAGCAACAAGAGAGAGATCGTATTCCATCCGAATCCGATCTATTTCCGTATCTGCTTCACCCGCCGGAAGAATGAGTTGGTAAATGCCAGGATTCGCGTGTGCAAAGGATCGATAGCTCTGCGCGGCCGCCCACAGCGCCTCATTCCCCGATTTTTCCAGACATTGCGTCACGCAAGTTCTCGTCCAAGATGATGAGCGCATGAACGCGCAGTGCGTAAATCAATCCATCTGTTCCGTCAATATGGTTGTACAGAGACGGCACTTTGATATTTAGTGCCGCAGCCAAGTCTTTGAGCTTCAGCTGATGGACAGAGCCCAACTCACTGGCACGATTCAACCGCCTTATTAACAACTTTCTCTTTGGTCAAATCCCGTGCCATTTTTATTTTTTCGCCTGTGCAATCGCTGTTTGCATTGCGGTCGTGGGGTTTTCTAGAACCCGGCCATGTCCGGTAGCCAGCCGCTTGGGGTTCAACGCCAGCAATTTTTCAGCCGATTGAGCAGCGGTAGGCTTTATGCCATGTGGCAACGAACCATCACGCTCATCATAAAACGCGATATGGCCAGGTGTGTGACCAGGGGTAGCAACAACTTTGAGCGAACCAACGGCTTCGTCGTCTTTGACAGTTTGAGTCGGCCGAGTTTTCACGCTGGGAAAGCCCCCTTTTGGTTTCACGTCTGCCTGCCCTGCTTCAAGCGACATGTCTCCGGCCATGAAACGGGCTGATTGCTCAGACACCAAGACCTCTATGTGAGGCAGGGTCTTTTTGAGCGGGTCCAGTCCACCGATATGGTCTGAATGGGCATGAGTTAGCACGACTCGCTTAATTGGCTGCTCACGCACGAGCTGATGAGGCGGCACGCGAATGGGCGCCCGATTCTGAGTACCTCGGCTGCATCCTGCTCATGCTAATGAGGGGGCGAGACGCGGAGGTCTTCTCGACGATGGCGTATCGCTCGGAGGCGCGAGAAGGGACTCACACGATTGAGCTTCCGCACCCGATCGAGGTGCACCCTGTCTGGCAAGAGGGCGAGGTGTCGCAATCCGGCAGGATCACGGCAGTCACGGCCTGGCACGACGCATGGGTGACCGTGATCGAGTCGTGCATTACCGAGATCGGTCTGAGTTTGGAGACAAGGTTGTGGATCGCGGTCGACGCGGAAAGCGATAGGCTGACGTTCCATCTGGACGCCGACGGCCCCGAGCGGTCATGGCAGCGCGACCTGCAACTTGTGCGGGGGGTGCTCACAGACACCGAACACAGGGACACTTGGGACTTCGGCACGAGCCATCCCGCGGAGTACGTCGCGTAAGACCCGGTCACCCGCGTTCTGGTTCTTTCAAAGGTCATGCTAAAAGACAGGTTTGAAGTAATCTTCGCTTTTTTTGATAGTCCATCAATCCTACAGGATACTACAACTCAAATGAAACTGATACACGTTATTGCCACGCCCCGCGCACAAGAGTCCAATACTCTACAAGTCGCCGATTCTTTTCTTGAAAGCATACAGGCTCAGTATCCTGATTTACATGTCGATGTAATTGATCTATTCACTCGGGATTTACCATCTGTTGCTGGTAACAATATTGAGACCAAATATACCTTGATGGTCGGTCAACCAATTGACAAACGCCATAAAGAATCATGGGAGCAAATCGAGGGTTTGATCAAACACTTCTTGTCAGCAGATATCTATCTAATCTCCACGCCGATGTGGAATTTTAGCATCCCTTATGCGCTGAAATATTATATTGATTCGATTATTCAGCCTGGCTATCTGTACAAGTACAATGAACAGGGGCAGCCAGTCGGACTAGTACACGGCAAAAAGATGATTTGCATCCTCCAAGAATCGCACCTCCGGTACGCCAACCACCCCCATCTCTTGCCGTACCCGTTGCCAACTGACCGAACCCACAAACGATTGCGCCTGCGCCAAGGAGTGCCAGCCCAGGAGCAAGACGATCTCCTGGGCGTTATCCACATTGCGCAGCATGAGCACCGTTCGGGTTGCGCCTCCCGCCTGCCGCGCAGAATAGTGACGATCAAAGGCCTCTTTCCACTGACCATAATCGGTAATCGTTTGGCGGACATAGAGATAGATCATTGTTTCCTGCCTAAAGAGAAAAGCCTACTCAGATTGCATCAGTAGCCGTCTGAGCAGGCTTTATTGGGCCAGTTCTGCGCTACGTGAGCCGGCTCTACTCTCCGGTTGCGCCCATTCTCTCCATGATAACGGCCATGACTTCTTCGCCGGATGCGGTTACCTCGACGCTGTTGGCGATGGCCTCGATCTGCGCTTCCAACTCGGCGTTTTCATAGTCCGGGGCCAAGATCTGCGGCGCCAAAAGAAGGATCCCGTCGCCCATATCAGCCAAGCGAATCAGGACGGCTTCGGTGGGCGCAGCCACGTTGATTCGGACCGCCGGCGTGCCGTCCGCCAAGGCGGTTGACTCATAGGTAGCCTCGGCCATCCCCGCCTGCACCTCGTCCGGCGCCATGCTTGCCATCACCATCTGGGCGATCTCCTCCAGCGGCGTTTCGGCAGTCACCCCTGCCTCGGCAAGCATCGCTCGATGGAGAAGGATCACCGACCCGCCAATTTGGTCTTCGGGCAACGTCTCACCCGCCATGCTCAACTCCAAGATCTCCCGATCTGAGCCGAAATTGACATGGGGCGTGGGGTCTTCAGCGCCAAAGCCGTAGGGGTCAACGATCCAGCCTGCCGGATATTCGGCGGTGAAGAGGCCGTTCTCATCAGTGTAGGTCTCGGTCTGGGGAGCGTCGCCCGTCTCCGCTGCGGAAACACCGCCCATGTTGCTCATGATAAAGGCCATGACCTCTTCGCCGGACGCGGTCACCTCGACGCTGTTGGCGATGGCCTCGATCTGCGCTTCCAGCTCGGCGTTTTCATAGTCCAGGGCCAGGATCTGCGGGGCCAAGAGAAGGACCCCGTCGCCCATATCAGCCAGGCGCACAACGTAGGCTTCGGTGGGAGCAGCCATGGTGATTCGTACTGCCGGCGTGCCGTCCGCCAAGGTGGTTGACTCATAGGTGGCCTCGGCCATCTCTGCCTGTTCCGGAGCCATGCTTGCTATCACCATCTGGGCGATCTCCTCCAGCGGCGTTTCGGCAGTCACGCCCGCCTCGGCAAGCATATCACGGTGGAGGAGGATCACCGCCAGTCCGATTTGGTCTTCGGGCAATGGCTCATTCATCATGCTCAACTCCAAGATCTCCTGATTTGAGCCAAAACTCACATTGGGCGTGGGGTCTCCCTCAAATCCGTAGGGCACAACGACCCAGCCTGCCGGATATTCGGCGGTGAAGAGGCCGTTCTCATCTGTGTAGGTCTCGGTCTGGGGAGCGTCGCCCATCTCTGCTGCGGGCTGCTCGGCTAGCGGCGGTACCGCACAGGCCGCCAAGACCAGCGCCACGATCAGCAAGGCCACCGTTGCCCCAAAAGCTCTTGCTTTGCTGCGCATAAACGTACTGACTGTCATCTGTCAATCTCCTTGTGATTTGTTTTGTTGCCAAAGTTCGACAAGTACAAGATACAGGACAGCCGTATCCAATCCGTTACCACGCAGCAATTTATCGTTACCACTTAGCGATATGCGTGCTGTGCAGGTATACTCTTTTGACGTTGAAGATACGTTTGAGGGGCGAACCAGTGATGCATCAGCTTACGCTTTCCATTTTCGGTGCTTTTCAGGCAACCCTAAACAATGAGCCGGTGAAGAACTTTCGTTCGGTCAAAATCCAGGGATTGCTAATCTATTTGGCGTTAACGCCTCAACAGGCGCATTCCCGCGCAGAACTGGCGACGCTGCTCTGGCCGGAGGAACCGGAGACTTCGGCAAAGCAGAACCTCCGCATATCGCTCCATCGGCTGCGTCAACTGCTGGGCGATACGGCATCGCCAGATGAAGCCTCCTCGCAGGCGCAAGGCGAGCCCTACCTGCTTGTCTCTCGCTCCACGGTGCAGTTCAACCCCGACAGCCCGTTCCATCTGGACGCTGCCGAATTCTTGCGTGCGCGAGCAACTGAAGATTGGGAAACCGCCGCTTCTCTCTATCAAGGGGATCTCTTGCCCGGCTTCACCTGCGACAGCCCTCCCTTCGAAGCGTGGCTGCGCACGGAACGAGAGCGCTATCACCGCTTGGCGCTCGACGCCCTCTTCAAGCTGACGGCACAACGCTTGGCCAGCGCCGACTATCAGACGGCCCACACCTATGCCCAGCGGCAGCTCACCCTCGAGCCGTGGCGTGAAGAGGCCCACCGCCAGCTGATGCAGGCCCTGGCGCTGCGCGGCGAGCGCAGTGCAGCCATCGCCCACTATGAAGTCTGTCGCGCCGTGCTGGCTGAGGAGTTGGGCATCGAGCCCAGTTCAGAGACGCAAGCCCTGTTGACGCGCATCCAGCGTCAGCAGCACGCACCAGCCAATGCGCTAAATCCAAGCCGCGCGCCCAAGCAGCTCACGATCCCTTTCGTTGGGCGCGAGGCGGAGGTCTCCACCCTCGCTGACGCGTATCAGCAGAGCATTGACGGTGGGCTGCAGGTGGTGACGCTGTCGGGCAATGCAGGCATCGGCAAAACCGCCTTAACCGAGCATTTCCTGGCGTGGGCGGCCATGCAGGGAGCCGACGTGCTGCACAGCCGCGCCTTTGAGACGAGCGGCGGACTCTCTTACCAGCCGCTCAGCCAGTTACTGCGTCAGCGGCTGGAGCAGGAAAACGCGCCCGAAGATCTGCTCTCCGACTTCTGGCTCTCGCAGCTAACCCGTCTCTTGCCGGAACTGCGCGACCGCTATCCCGATCTGCCCGCACCAACCCAGGATGCCAATGTGGGGCAAGAGCATCTCTTTGAAGCAATCACGCGCATTATGCTTGCGCTGGCGGCGCGCAAGCCGCTCCTGATTGCGATCGATGATTGGCACTGGGCAGACAGTGCGTCGCGCGACGTGCTGCACTACGCCAGCATGCGCTGGTCAAAGGAAGCGTTGCCCATCATGCTCTTGCTTGGCTTGCGCCAGGAAGCGGTGGCTGAATCGCCTGACGTACAGCAGTGGCTGGCGCGGCTCAACCAGAGCCTCCCCGTGCTGCCCATGCGGCTCGAGGCGCTGACTCAGACGGAAACCGAGCAACTGATTCGGCGGCTATTGGAACCCGCAACGGCTGATGCGCAACGGTTGACCCAATTTGGCGACTGGCTCTTTGCGGAAAGCGGTGGCCAGCCGCTCTTTCTGACCGAGACGCTCAAGGCGCTGGCGGCTGAGGAGCTGGTGCGGCCAGATGCGACAACTGCGCGCTGGCAGCTCGATGGCGAGCGGTTTGAGCAAGCGCGGGCGAAGGAAGACGCCCACATTGCCCCTGGCATACAGCAAATCATCAATGGCTGGCTCGTTCGCATCAGCCCGCCAGCAAACGACGTGCTGACCGCTGCCGCTGTTTTGGCGCAGGCGAGCAGCTTTGATCAGCTCTTCAACGTGGCTGAGGTCGATGAGGGCGAGGCGCTGCGTGCGCTCGATGAACTGTTGAGCAGACAGCTTCTCCTGGAAACGGGCGGTAATGCGCTATCAAGTAAGCATGAACCGACCTACACATTCTCACATCAAAAAGTAAGCGAAGTCGTCTACCGGGAAGCGGGCGCAGCGCGGCGTCGGATATTCCATCGACGCGCGTTTGCAACGCTCAAGGCAGAAGGCGCAGCCGCGGCCGACCTGGTTCACCACGCCATCCATGCCGGGCTTCTTGCCGAGACCATCTACTATAGCCTCATCGCCGGCGACGAAGCGCTCAACGCTCTTGCAGCCCAGATCGCTGTAAATCATTATGAAACCGCCTTTGAAAGCGCAGGGCACCATGGCTGGCCCGAAGCAATTTCCGGGGCAGACCGCCAAGCGCTCTATATTGGGTTGGGGCGCGCCTATGAACTGTGTGAAAAAGCAGAGCAGGCGCGATCGGTTTATGAAGAGATGGTCGCTTATGCGCGGCAAATTGAGGCGACGGGCATGGAGTGTGTGGGGCTCAATCGCCTGGCCGAACTCTACAACATGGCCTTACTCGATTCGGACAAAGCGTTTGTTCTCTTGGAGCAGGCTTGGGCTGTGGCCGAACGGACCGGCGATCGGCGGGGAATGGCAGAGACGGCTCTAAACTTATCGGGGGCGGCTGGACACAGTTTTGATACAGACAATGAACTGCGCTATGCACAGCAGGCATTCGCGTTGGCGCGTGAGTTGGAGCATCCGCACCTATTGGCGAATTGCTCAAGACGTCTGGCCTATGTCTATCCTGGCCTGCGCGAGTGGGAACTGGGCGAGCGCTACGCTTTTGAAGCCCAACAGCGTTTTGAAGCACTTGGCAACTCCATGCTCGTCAATGACGTTCAACGACTCTTGGGGGCACTTCAAATGCAAAACGGCCGTCCTCAAGCAGGTTTGAAGACCCTCAAGCAAGCATTTGCCTTCATCCAGCAGGTCGAAAACGACTGGGAACAAGCGGACGTGGCCCGCTTTTTGGCTCTCGTCTATGCGGAGTTAGGCCAGTATGGTCAAGCCATCCAGCTGGTCAGCGAAGCGGTCGACAAAGCGCGTAGAGTGAATCATCCCATGATCACAATTCCGCTGTCGGCTGCGCAGGTCGTCTACCGGGCCGCGCTCGCTTTGGACGCGTCTCAGGAGGCTGGGCGAGCGATGGTGGAGACGTTTGACAATGGCGGATTTGACCCGTTTCCAGACCTGGCGCTAGCGGAGCTGTGCGCGGTCCATGCGCTACGAGGAGAATGGGATGACGCGTATGGGTATGCTAAAGAGGTGTTGGCGTTTCATGCGGGCGGTTCACTGCCGTCCATGGGGCTAACGGGCTGGTACGAAACCGAGGCGCTCTTGCGGGGTGGTGATGGTGAGCTGGCGCGGGCTGAGGTGGCGCGAATTGCCAAAGTGACCAAGAGCGCCCGCTATCGGCTGCCGCTGCTGCGCTCGCAGGCGGTGCTGGCCGAGTGGGACGGAGATGTGGCGCAAGCGATTGCGCATTTGGAAGCAGCGCTGGCTCTGGCGCGGGAGATTGGCCTGCCGGGAGAGGAATGGATGATTCTGGGTGAGTTGGGCAGGCTCTATGCGGGGCAGGAGGATCAAGAGAAGGCGCAGAAGGTTTATGACGAAGCGGGAACCATCGTTCGCCGTTTGGCTGAGACGATTGATGATGAGACGTTGCGGGAAGGGTTTTTGACCGCTGCGCTGGTTCGCTCCGTGCTGGAATGTCAATAATTTTCAGCCGGTTGACCTGTCCGTTCAGACTTTCGTAGCCCACCGCTCAAAGCAGTTGTGGGCGTGAAAGCATAGGCAAGGCCTTGGCGGTGATCGCGTTGTTGCAGGGCGTGATCCCCGCGCTTCCTGCTCACATCTCGCTCAACCGCCACGCAACCACAAATAGGCCACCAGCCCTACCATCACCCCGAGCCCCAACAATAGCAAGGCGATCAATACCGGCCGCTTTTGCCCGTCACTAACCTGCACAGCATCGTTCAGGAACGCTTCCCAGCTAATCATTGTACCGGATGCGTCATGCAGCACGACGCGCTGCATCTGGGCATAGGCAACAATCGCCTCCAGCGCGCTCTTGCGTCCCGAGGCAATGCCAATGGCGATACCCATGGCCAGACCGACAGCGATGCCAACTGGAAAATTCATGTCAAACCTCCATTGACTGTGTAATCTGGTGAAAACGATCACTGGGTCCGGACGAAAGCGCTCGCGCATTCTGGTCCATACCGATCATGGAGTGGCCGCATGGCGACATCACGTATTGTGGCCATACCGGTCACGAACAGCTATTTCCTCGTCGACAACATTGTACGTCGGCATCACCGTCGATGCCAATGGCAACTCTCGAAAGCAGTTTGTCTTCGCCTGCTGCAACGGCCATACGTGTAGCCAACTCGGCCGTTGCTACGCATCCGGTGGTTTCGTCGTCCATCAGGTGGAGAGCTCTCTATTTCCAATCGATCATATCGCTTGATCGTACCTGTCAGCAATTCACGCCGACCATCTGCAGCTTGGCTATTCGTCCTCACGACGGCGACCTGATAGAATGATTAGGAGAGGCATCATGACGAGGCGTCCATGAAAGAACACCGGATTACCTTTCTGGCCAGTGTGGCTCTATTTTCTAACTTGCCCGAAATCGAACTCGATGACATCGCCGGCGACTTTCATCTCCATACCTGCGCCGGCGAGACGACCCTCTTTCTGGAGGGTGAATGCGCGAACGCATTCTACATCGTCGCCGCCGGCAGGGTGCGGTTGTACAAGCTGTCGCCCGACGGCCGCGAACAGCCGCTCTTCGTAATGCAGCCGCGTGATTTTTTCGATATCCCTCCCTTGTTGGACAACCGACCTCACCCTGCTTCAGCCACGACCCTGGGTGACGCCCGTCTCTATGTCGTCAGCTGCGAGCGGATGGTGGAGATCATGCAGCGTCATCCGCAAGTGGCCGGCTCCCTGCTCCCCTACCTGAGCAAGCGTCTGCGTGACTTGGCTGCGCTGACAGGCGACCTGGCCTTCACCGACGTGTCGACGCGCCTGGCCCGACTCATCCTCGTCTATGCGCGCGAGGAGGGGCAACCGACGCCCCAGGGCATTCAACTCTCCTGGGGCCTCTCTCACAGTCAGATCGCCCACCTGATTGGCACAGCCAGAGAGGTGGTCACCCGCTCGCTACAGCACTTCAAGCAGGCAGGCGTGCTGCACAGCGACCACGGACGGCTGGTGATCGATGACTGGGAGGCGCTCCAGAAGTTGGCCGACAGCCACTGATCCAAACATACGCTCCTCCACTGCCTACATCCTCCATTTGCATCCTCTATTCGAGCCCCGTGTGACGTGAGTCACTGCACGTTGGGCGTACTTCCGCCACACTAGAACTGAACTGAATTCGGACCTGCGGACCCAGTGAGGGTGTACCATGTTTAAGCGTATTTTGGCGCCAATTGACGGATCTCCCGACGCATCTGTGGCCTTTGATCATGCCATTGAGTTTGCCCAGGAAGAGGCGGGGACGATCCACGCCCTATTTGTGGCCGACAGCAAACTGATCGAGGCGCCGTACAGAGTGGCAACCATGCCGCAAACGATGTCCATCGATCCCCATGCAGATCGGACGCAGGCCGCGGTCGCGATCGGCAAACATCTGGCCGAGTGTGGGCAGGCGACGCTGGCTGAAGCTCAGGAGCGCTGCGACGCAATGGGTGTTCAATGCGAAACCGAATATGTGGAAGGCATCGTCGCCAATGTCATCCTGAACCGCACTGTCGGCGCAGACCTGGTGGTCATGGGCAGGCGAGGTGAAGGAGCCGAATGGGCGGGGCCGCAGCTGGGTTCGGTGCTCGAAACGATCGTCCGCCATGCCCAGGCACCGGTGCTGACTGCTCAGGCTGAGATGCGTCCCATCAAGCGCATCCTGGTCGCTTTCGACGGCAGTGAACGGGCAGTGGATGTCTTGAAGGTTGCCGCGGAGATGACAAACCGCAAGGCGCGGACGATCGTCGTGCTCACGGTAGATGATGGCAACAGCGGCCGCCATGAAGCATGGAAGATGGGCAAGGCGCTATTGGCGGAGCAAAGCCAGAAAACGACTCATCTCTTCATCCCTGGCCACGCCACCAGGGAAATCTTGCGGTTGGCAACAGACGAAGAGTGCGATCTGATTGCCCTGGGTTCCTATGGCCACAGTCACTTTGTCGAAACTGTTTTCGGCAGCACGGTGGATGAGGTGCTGCACGGCGCCGTTAGTCCAGTGTTGATCTGCCGGTGAGACGAGGCATGTGTAATGGCAATATGTCATGGGCGCCGATCTGCAGTGACGAGTAGAACTTTAGGCTAAAAAGGAGCAATACCATGAGCGATCGTGATATCGTCAGTTTGGCCATGGCCGAAGAGTTGGATGGCCGCATCGAGCAGGCTGGCGGCGACATTGCCGCTGTCCGCTACGAGTTGGAAGACAAACTGCATGCATTGGAAGCGAACGAAAAGCCGGAAGACCGGGTTCAGATCGCCCTCCTCCTCTCTGAGATTATATACCTGGACGAAAAAGCGAAAGAGATGCAGCAGAGTGTGGAGGAAAAGCATGTAGGGTTGATGGACCGTATGCGCCACATTTTCAACAGCGAAGCATGAAGGCTTCACGCGCCTGAACCCGGACAGCCTACTCAAATCCACCCGGCATCTGCTGGAGATTAAGCGGGATGGCGCATCGGGCCGGTATGGTGGCTGGCCGCCAATGCCGATAGAACCTGATATCGCGCCAAGAGAAAAGAAGATCGTCAATGAAAAAAACTGAACCGAGGAGTCCATTGGCGCCCGGCTGCAAGGCAGAGACACAGCATGAAGGACAACGTAGACATATCCAAACAGGAAATTCTGGGGCGTCTCGTCGCCGCAGAGACCGATGCCCGGCACAAGGTTGATGAGGCAAGCTTGCAGGCCCAACAGGCCGTTGCCGAAGCCAACGCCACTGCCACGCAGATGGTAGCGGATGCGCGTCGGCAGGCGGCCGCAAATGCCGAGGCGCTCATCAGCAGGAGCAAGCAGGAGATCAGCGACGAGGTTGCCGCCCTCCACATGGCCGCGGATCGCCGGGACCGCGCGATGGAAGAAGCCGCGCGCAAGAACCTGGATGCGGCAGCAAGCTTGGTTGTGAGCCGGGTAACGGGCGAGGGAGGATGAAATGGCCGCTCTGCTCGACACAGCCCGATATGCCGCTGCCAATGCACAGGTACGCGCCCTCTACACGCGCATGGTGGATCCGTTTCTGTGGCGTCAGATCTTGGACGCACCCGACGTGGCAGCGATCTCAACGTTGTTGCAGCAAACCGGATGGGGAGAGGAACCGGCGCCTGATGGCCAACAGCCGCGGGCGGCCGAACTGGAACGCGGGCTATGGAGGCAACTTGCGCGGTTATCGCTGCGGCCCTCCAACTTGATCGCCGGCACTCCTCGCGACCTGTTGGTCTGGTACTGGCGCCGTTTTGAGATCGACAACTTCAAGACGGTTCTGCGTTCCATACACTACCAGGAGCCGTGGTCCAGGGCCGAGGCGATCATCGTTGATCTGGGAGATCTGACCCCAATTTCATGGCGTGCCCTTGCCGAATCAGACTCTGTCCAGGCGATGGTCGACCGGCTGCAAGAGGGGCCATACAAGCGAGCGCTGGACCAGGCCATGCCGCGCTACCGAGCGCGAGCATTCGCTCTTCGTGCTTGAGGCCTCCCTGGATCTTGCCTATGGGCATCGCCTTCGCAGCCTGATCAGTTCTTTACATGGACGCGACCGCGGCGAGGCCGAAGCCTATCTCGGTTTCCAGCTGGATGTCCAGAACCTGCTCTGGGCCTATCGGTACCGCATCTTCGCCCGCCTATCGCCGGAGGAGATCCTCAACTATACCCTGCATCGCGGCCTGCGTGTGGATGCTGACATCGTGCGCCGGATTGCGTTGGGTGCGCCTCTGGTTGAGACCGTGCACGCCCTGTGGGGCGATCGGCTGCCGGGCATGGATCAACTTCAAGCGCTGCCGGAACGTGAAGCCTTGACCCGCCTAGAGGTGAATTGCGAACGTTACCTGGCGGATCGGGCGCGTCACGCACGTGGCGGCTACCCCCTCCATTTGGGCACGCTGCTGGCCTATCTGATCCTGCTCGAAGCCGAGACCCAAGACCTGACGACAATCATTGAAGGTCGATCTTTCGGCTGGCCGATGGAGCGCATCCAGCCCTTCCTCATCGGGAATCGAGGATAGCCATGTTCAGGCCCGCGCCCATGAGTGAAATCAATCTCTTCATCCAGGATCGCGACATACAAAGCGTGACTGTTGCGTTGATCCGGATGGGCCTGTTGCAGTTAGAGACCGACACCCAGGTCGATCAATCGGCAACCGACTGGTCCGGGCTGGCTAATTCGTACTCGTCTCAGGTGAGCCGGTTGCGCGGATTTTTGGAGACGTTGGGCATTTCCCCGCAATCGCTCCAAGTAAGAGATGTGGCGGACATTCACACCGATCTGTCTGGTGCCATGGAAGCCGTGCACGCAGTCGAGGGGACAATCACGCAGTGGCAGGCCCAACTGGCCGAGGCGCAACAGGAACAAGAGCGTTTGAGCCTCCTCATCGAACAACTACGTCTTCTGACGCCGGTTCAGATTCCCATTGAGCAACTGGCCGGCTTTCGCATTCTGTACCTTGTGGCCGGAACCATGCCAAGTCAGAACCTCGGACGCATTCAGACCGCACTCTTCCGCATCCCGTTCGTCATCTTGCCCGTCCATGAATTCGGCGACCGCGTGCTGGTCTTCGCAGCGACGACCCATGAACACACGCCCATCCTGGATCGGGCACTGCACAGCGCGCTCTTCGAGCCAATCCCACTGTCGCAGGATCTGTCCGGCCTTCCTGCCGACGTCTTGATCGATCTGGAAGCGCAGCGCACGCGCGCCGTCCAGCGCATTCAGGGGCTGGAACAGGAGCGGCGGCAACTGGCTGACAAATGGAAGGAACGGCTGCTAATCGCGTGGAACCGCGCCCGTATCGATGCCCTTTTGGCGGACACCATGCGCCGATTCCCCCGCCAGGGACGCATCTACGTCATTTCGGGCTGGACGCCGGCTGATAAGGTCCAGGTATTGGTGGATGGTGTGAACGCAACCAGCGCCGGACGGGCGGTCATCGAGATCATCGATCCCGACATCATGCGTGCCAGAGCGCCCACGCTGCTGCGCAACCCGCCCTTCTTCAAAGTCTTCGAGCAGTTTGTCACCGCTTTCGGCTATCCAGCCTACAACGAGTTGGACCCGACGCCCTTACTGGCCGTCAGCTTTTTGCTGATGTACGGCATGATGTTTGGGGATATCGGTCACGGATTGCTCCTGGCCGCCGGCGGCGTCTGGCTCTATTTCCGCCGCCGGCGACAAAGGCAGGTGGCCATGCTCCTTCTGAGTGCCGGCGTGAGCGGCTTCTTCTTCGGCATCCTCTACGGAACGGCGTTCGGCGTCGATGTGCTGCCCGCCTTGTGGATGCGTCCCCTGGACAACATCACGGAGATCCTTTTGGCCGCCATCCTTGGCGGAATCATCTTTCTCAACATTGGCTTCGTCCTGCATCTGATCAATGCATGGCGCATTCACGATTGGACCCATCTCTTTCTGGACAGAAACGGACTGGCAGGCGTCTGGCTCTACTGGGCATTGTTGGGTGGGGGCATCGCGCTTTGGCAGGGCCTCCTGTCGGTATCCGCCTGGCTGCTGTTGACGGCGCCTCCCCTCGCCCTGCTCTTCTTTCAGGAGCCGCTTCGACGCTGGTTTTCCAAACGTCGTCCGCTGGCGCCACAAGGGTGGAGCGAGGCTTTGCTTCTCTCCTTCTTCGAACTATTGGAGACGGTGATCAGCTACATCGGCAACAGCCTTTCCTTTGTTCGGCTGGGCGCTTTCGCCGTTGCCCATGAGGGTCTCAGCCGGGTCATTCTGCTGCTGGCCGCCATGGCCGGCCCGTGGGGGCAATGGTTCATCCTTATCGTGGGTACCGTATTCTTGGTCGCGTTCGAGGGGCTGATCGTCGGTATCCAGACGCTACGTCTCGAGTACTATGAGTTTTTTGGCAAATTTTTTCAGGGCAATGGCCGTCGATTCACGCCGATGCGGTTGCCCGAAGCAGACGGGCCAGAAGGCGCCTATTGACAGTAGCCGCCGTCCTTGTGTTGATCGAGGCAAGGGCCTGTTCAGAGGAGGAGATGGAATGACAAGCAATCGAGTTGTCAAGCTCGCAGTCCGTGGTCTCTTGACGGTTGATCTCGCCGTCTTCTTGGTCGCTGCAATTGCGGCGTTCTTGCTCTGGTTCAACATGCCGGGAATTGCGCTGGCGGCGCCCCTCTTGCAGGAAGCGGGCAATTCGTCAAACAACACGGCGGTGGGTGCTGCCCTGGCGATCGGTCTTGCAGCCATTGGCTCGGGCATCGCCGTTGGTATCGCCGGCGCCGCGGCCATCGGCGCCATCGCCGAAAAGCCGGATCTCCTGGGGCGTACCTTGATCATCGTCGGGTTGGCTGAGGGCATCGCCATCTATGGCTTGATCATCTCATTCATGATTCTTGTACGATGAGTGAAGCAAAGCTGCTGGTGATCGGCGACAAAAACATCATCTTCGGTTTTGGCCTGTTGGGCATCGAGGGCTGGATTGCCCATAGCGCTGAGGAAGCGCAGGAGATGCTGGAGCAGGCCGTGTCTGAACACGAGGCGGAGATCATCCTCGTGTCGGCGCAGTGGGCTGCCGCCCTACGCGCGCAAATGGATAAGCGCATGTCGGCGTCATCGACGCCGATTGTGCTCGACCTTCCCAGCAGCACGCCCGATGAGACGGGGCAAACTGATCGGCGCGGCTTGCTGCAACAGGTTCTTGGCATCCAACTCGAACCGTTGCGTGCTACAGAGGAGGACCGAATCGGAAAGGGTATGAGCCCAAGTCGCCCACCAAATTGACCGCGTGAAGGAGAAAGCCAATGCCCGAATTGATCGGTGATGTGGATGAACTTGTCTCCCTGATCCGCCGGTCCGCCACCCAATCGGTGTTGGACACGCGCGAGGAAGCCCGTCAGGAAAGTGAGGCAATCCGGAAATCGGCGACTGAGGAAATTGAACAGATACAAGCCGAAGCCAACGTCGCGGCAGAACGGGAAGCCGAGGCCTTACACCGCCGCGCCCTGGCGCAGGCGGCTCTAGACATTCAACGGCAGCATCTGCAGCGCCGCGAGGCCTTACTCGATAGCGTATGGGACGAGGCTGAAAGACGCCTGCGTCTGCTGGTCGATTCTCCCCGGTACGTTGCCGTATTGAAGCGCCTGGCGTTGGAAGCGGCGCCCGTCCTGGCCGCGGACACGGTTGTCCTGGCTGCGGACGCCAAAGGGGATGATCTGCTCACACCCGAACGCTTGGCCGAGTGGGGAGCGGAGGCCGGAACGACCTTCCGCAGAGCGGCGCAACCTGCCGACACGTGGGGCGGCCTTTTCGCCGCCGACGAGGCCGGCCGGCGCGTGGTGGACAATTCGTTTCCCAATCGACTCGCATTCGCGCTGGAGGAGTTGCGCGAACAAGTTGCGGTCTTAATGGAGATGCTATGAGCCAGGTGTCCGGTGTCCTCACCCGCATCAACGGGCCGGTCGTGCAGGCGCGGATCACCGGCTCGCTGGCCGTGTCCGAGCAAGTTTGGGTCGGCACCGAGCGACTTGCCGGCGAAGTGATCCTGTTGGCGCATGATTCAGCGACGATCCAGGTCTATGAGGATACGATTGGGCTGCGTCCTGGCGACCCCTTGCTGGCCAGCGGATCGCCCCTGGCTGTCACCCTCGGTCCAGGGCTGATAGGCAACATTTTCGATGGCATTCAGCGTCCGCTGGTGGCCGTTCACGAGCAGGGCGGCATCTACATTCGACGCGGCATCCGCACGCCGCCGCTGCCTGAACGACGCTGGGCCTTTACGCCCAAGATTCACTGCGACGATGTCCTCGCTGCCGGCGATCTGATTGGCACTGTCCCCGAGACGGCGCTCATCGAGCATCGCGTCTTGGCGCCGCCCGGCGTGCAGGGCAGAGTCGCCTTTGTGGCTGCGGCCGGCGACTATGGTCTCGACGATCTCATCGCGCGTCTTGTCGATGTGGACGGCCACGAGCACGTCGTCAAACTGGCGCAGCGCTGGCCGGTTCGCCGTGAGCGGCCGGTGGCAGAACGACTGGACGCCGACCTGCCGTTGATCACCGGACAACGGGTGTTGGACACCTTCTTCCCGATTGCCAAGGGGGGGGCCGCGGCCATCCCCGGTCCCTTTGGCGCCGGCAAGACGGTCATCCAGCACAGCTTGGCCAAATGGTCCGATGCACAGATCATCGTCTATATCGGCTGTGGCGAGCGCGGCAACGAGATGGCCCAGGTCGTGGAAGACTTCCCCGCCCTGACCGACCCGTGGAGTGGGCGTCCGCTCATGGAACGGACCATCCTCATCGCCAACACGTCCAACATGCCGGTCGCCGCCCGCGAGGCCAGCATCTACACCGGGATCACCATGGCCGAGTACTATCGTGACCAGGGCTACGACGTTGCGCTGATGGCCGATTCCACCTCCCGCTGGGCGGAGGCGCTGCGCGAGATCTCCGGGCGCCTGGAGGAGATGCCGGCCGAGGAGGGCTTCCCCGCCTATCTGCCCTCGCGGCTGGCCGCCTTCTACGAACGCGCCGGCAGAGCGCGCACCTTGGGCGGGCGCACCGGGTCGATCACGGCCATCGGCGCCGTCTCTCCGCCGGGCGGCGACTTCTCCGAGCCGGTCACGCAGCACACGCAACGCTTCACGCGCTGTTTCTGGGGATTGGACCGAAAGCTGGCCAGCGCGCGCCACTTTCCCGCAGTCAACTGGCACACAAGCTACAGTTTCTATGCGGACTCAGTGGCCGAGTGGTGGCAGAACGAGGTAGACGCCGACTGGTCGACGCTCCGTCAAGCCGCCGCCGACTTGCTGGAGCAAGAAGCGCGCCTGCAACAGATCGTGCGCCTGGTCGGGGCCGATGCGCTGCCGGACAGCCAGCGTTGGACGCTGGACGCCGCGCATCTGCTGGTGGAAGGCTTCTTGCAACAGAACGCGCTGCACTCGGTGGATGCCTACACCGTGCCTGCCAAACAGGTCTCCCTGCTTCGCCTCTTCGTCAAGCTCTACGACGAGGGCCGGAACCTGGTCACTTTGGGCGTGCCTGTTCTCGAAGTTCGACAGGTCATCGACGCGCCGCGATTGATCCGACTCAAGGAAGAGATCGCCAACGAGGATGCCGACCAGATCGAGCAGATTTGCACCGACGTGTGCAGCAAGCTGCGCCAACTGGGCAGCGAACACCGGGGGATCCGATGAGCAACCCACCGAGAATCAGCTGCGACTATGTGGGCGTCGACCGCATCGAAGGCCCGATTGCCGTGGTCGAAGGCGATGTCGGCGCAGCCTATGGCGAGATGGCCGAGGTCCTCACCGACGATGGCTCGGTCTTCATTGGACGCGTCCTAGAGACCAGCCAGGAGCGCGCGGTGATTGAGCTATGGCGATCTAGTGCCGGGCTGCACCCGAACGAGGCGCGTGTTCGTTTCCGGGGCAGGCCGTTCCAGGCTGCAGTCGCACGTGAAATGCTGGGCCGCGTCTTTGATGGCCTGGGCAGACCACGCGACGGCTTGGCGCCACCCCTCGCTGAAGCGCGCGTCGACATCGACGGCGCCGCCATCAACCCGGTGGCGCGCCGCTATCCCCACGACTTCATCCAGACCGGCATCTCCTCCATCGACGGCATGAACACGCTGGTACGCGGACAGAAACTACCCATTTTTTCGGGCGCGGGTCTGCCCCACAACGAGTTGGCCGCCCAGGTGGCGCGCCAGGCCCGGCTGGCCGAGCAGAACGAACGGTTCGCCATCATCTTTGTCGCTCTCGGCGTGACCCACGACACGGCTGATTTCTTTTATGACAGCTTCGCCGCAAGCGGCGCCCTCAGTCAGACGGCACTCTTCCTTAATCTAGCCGACGACTCACCCGTCGAACGGATCATCACGCCGCGGGTCGGCCTTAGCCTTGCCGAGTTCCTGGCCTTTGAACATGGCTACCACGTGCTTGTCATCCTCACGGACATGACCAACTATGCCGAGGCGCTGCGTGAACTGGCCGGGCGACGTGACGAAGTGCCCGGTCGCAAGGCGTACCCCGGCTATCTCTACAGCGATCTGGCCTCACTCTATGAACGCTGCGGACGCGTCAGCGACGGCAACGGCTCCGTCACCCAACTTCCGATCCTGACCATGCCCAACGATGACATCACCCATCCGGTACCCGACCTGACCGGCTATATCACCGAAGGACAGATCGTGCTGAGCCGCGATTTGCATCGTCAGGGGATCTATCCGCCGATCAATGTCTTGCCCAGTCTCTCGCGTCTGATGAAGGATGGAATCGGCGCCGGGCTGACGCGCGCCGACCATCCGCAACTGGCCAATCAACTCTACGCATCATATGCCCAGGTTCAGCAAGTTGAATCATTGGCCGCCATCATCGGCGAAGAGGCGCTCTCCAGCGTCGATGCCGCCTACCTCGCCTTTGGCCATGCCTTTGAAAGGGAGTTTGTGGCACAAGGAACTGACGAAAATCGTGAGATCACAGAGACGCTGGACCTGGCCTGGTCGGTGTTGGCGCAGCTGCCAAATTCCGAACTCACGCGCCTAGAGCAGGAAGTGATCCAGCAGCGCCTGCGGCGGTCAGGGGGTAGAGATGGCTGAGATTCTCAGCGTTGCGCCCACACGGAGCGCACTGCTCGAATTGGAACAGATGTTGGCGCAAGCACGAAAAGGGTATCTTCTGCTGAAACGTAAGCAGGAGGTGTTGATGCACGAGCTTCTTGGATTGGCTGACGATGCTGGACGTGCCCAAGCAGATATGCAAGCGCGCATCCAAGCCGCGGTCACGGCGCTCATGACTGCACGTATGCGCATGGGATCCGACAGACTACATTGGGCAAGCCAGGCTCAACGTGCTGAAATTGAGTCCGAAATCACGATGCGCACGATCATGGGGGTCAACGTTCCCCTGGTGCAGATGGAAGTGCGTCCAATGCCACTGGCCTATGGCCTGGGCGATACCAGCGTCACCCTCGACGAGGCGGAGTTGCGCTGGATCGAAGTGGCCGAAGCCCTTGGGTATTGGATCGAGACGGTAACCACCGTCTGGCGTCTGGCGCAAGAGTTGCAGCGAACTCGTCGTCGCGTCAATGCACTGGAACACGTGCTGATTCCGCAATACGAGGCCGCCATTGCCCATATCCAGTCTGTGTTGGAGGAGCAGGAACGGGAGGCCTTTGTCCGTGCCAAGCGTGTCAAGTCGTTGCGTGATGGGCGCAAGGAGGACCCGGATGAATGAACCCCTATTTCGCCAAATTCTGGCGCCGATCGACGGCTCGGAGAGTTCCATCCAGGCCGCCAAGGCTGCGTTTCGCATCGCCCGCGTTCTCAAGTCGCAGGTGACGGCGCTCTATGTGGTTGATATGACCGTACTCAAAGAAGTGGCGCGCCACGCCAATCAACCGCCGGCGGAGACGCACCAAGAATTTCGGCATAGCGGTCGCCAATACCTGCGCCATTTGGAACGTCTGGCACAGGAGGCGGGCATCCGCGTTGACCGCGAGATTCGTGAGGGTGAACCCTATGAGGAGATCGTTGTGGCGGCCGACGCGATCGGCGCTGATCTCATTGTCATGGGCCATGTGGGGCGGCGCGGGCCAAGGCGAATTCTCATCGGCTCTGTGACCGAGCGCGTAATTGAGCTGGCCCATTGCCCAGTGTTGGTGGTGAAGTGAGGGGATCCCCAGTCACAGATCCGGCAAAGCTTTCTGTCATCACGCCAATGAAGGAAAACGAAGCATTCCTTTGCACCGGCCGAGGCGATCGGACACTTGCGTTTGAAGCCAATTCAACTAATAGAGATGGCACTCAAACTTTGGACAATGTGCTGGGTATTTGAGCAAGGAACATTGTCCAAAGTTTGAGTGTTTATAGGGAAGCAGCATGCCCCATTCGATTCTGGAGCATTCCTTCAAAAAATGTCGAAGAAAGGATGCAATATTAGGACCAATATGATTGATCGGTCAATTGTTTGTGCATATCTTTATATCATTAGCCAGTACGGCTATCCGCCGCCGGCTAAAAACACCTTGCAATATCTTGAACAGATGAAGGCGCTGGGCTTTCAGAGCGTCGAGCTTGAAGGAATACGGCGCGAGCACCTGCTTGAGATCTACGAGCAACGCAACGAGATTTCAAGCCATGTCAAAGCGCTGGAGCTAGAGGTGCCATACTTCTGCATCGTTCTGCCCGGCCTGGCCTCCGCCAACCCCAACGAACGCGGGGAGAACCTGCAGCTATTTCGCAAGGGCTGTGAAATCGCTGCGTTGCTGAACGCCAAGGGTGTGTTAGATAACGCGCCGCTCCCCCCCTTTGTCTTTCCTGAGAGCATCCCAATTGTAAGGCACTACGACGAGGAAGTGCTGCAAGCGGCCCATTTTCCACCAAATCTGTCGTGGGAGAAATACTGGGGCGACCTAACCGACACCTACCGCACGGCCTGCAACATAGCGGCTGAGTTCGGCTTGACCTATCAGATGCACTCTTGTTTGGGCGTTCTGGCGGCAACGACCGATGCTTTTCTCTATTTCTACGATGCGGTAGGCCGCGACAACCTGCGCTTCAATTTTGATACGGCCAACCAGTTTGTACTGAAAGATAATCTGGCTCTTTCGCTGCGGCGACTGGCCCCCCACATTGATTACATTCATCTTTCTGACAATCGGGGCCTTGAGGTTGAACACCTTGTGCCGGGGCAAGGCGCAATCAACTGGCCCGTCTTCTTTGAAACGCTCGATCTGATCGGCTTTGACGGCTTGATTGGGCTGGATATTGGCGGCGCTGAGTCTGAGGTTGGCAATATCGATCGCGCATACATTCAGTCGGCCGGCTGGGTAGCTGAGTACTGGAGCAACCTGAGACCGGGGTAAACAATGGTTAGAATTTGCCACTGTTCGTCCACTCTGCTTCGGGCGGGACAACCTCGGCATTATCCCAGTGCTCCACTACAAGGCCATCTTCAATAGTGATTGGTCGGCGTGGAGAAATACATATAGCCCATCTTCCAGTCCGCGCAGGATCTGACTATCGCTTTTGGGTTGCCCTCGCGGAGTGATGGGTGCATTGGTGCTCTGTTAATCAGTATTTTGTCATTCCGTTCACGTAGTGGGCGCAAAGCGCCATGAGCGAAGCGAAGAGGAATCTCAGGGCTGCCAACGCAAGATTTCTCGCTTTGCTTGAAATGACAATTGCCACCTTAACAGGGCACTAGGCGCTGTTGACATTTCGAGAACCACCGACTTTACGCCTTCAACGTCCCCGGCACGGGCGGCAGAATATCCGATCTGCAGACTTGTAGGCGCCCGTGCCGGGGACGCTACGACCAAATGTCAACGGGACCTAGTGCATCGGCAATCTCTATTTGACGAGTTTGCGAACTTGTTCGTGCCGATGCATTTAGGTTCCGCCACAGCAAAACGGGTCGTCAATTCAAGATTGGCGGAACACTAGGCTGGGGCAGCAATATTCAGAATATCTCCAACAGCGCTGACAGCGAAAATCACCCTGTTTGGTCACCCGATGGGACCAGGATCGCCTTCGAGAGCAACCGCGACGGCAACTGGGAAATCTACGTGATGAATGCTGACGGCACAGACATTCAGCGCCTGACCGAAAACGACGTCAAGGACATCCAGCCTGAGTGGCGGCCCTAATGGAAACGGGCCTGTGCCCGCTCGCCCTTTGCCTGGCTGCTCCACTACCCGCCGGATGCTGAACATTGGCCTGGATGGCGGCGTCCATCGGACCTCCTTTACGGCCCAGATCCATCTGGACATCACGTTTGCCGCCACGATTTTCGAGGAGTTTAGGAAGCGGGGCGAGTGACGGTTTCCGGCAGCATGGCGATGCGATCCTTGTCGCCATTGCCGGCCCGCACTGTGATCTGAAGTCGGATGAAGTCCATTTCCTCGATGCGAAGGGAAAGGGTTTCCCCCACGCGCAGATCACTGCCATACAGAAGCAGTGCGACCCAGTAAGGAACGCCCGCCATCTGCTTGAGCATCCTCTGACCTTCTTCTATGTTGAGGGCGGTTGGCAGTCGACGGCGTTCTTGGGCGCGCAAGGCATTGATGCGCTCGGGAATCGGCTCTTCCAGCACCTCGCGATACAAGAAAAGAATCGCGTGTAAGGCCTGATTCTGAGTAGATGGCGCGACGTTGCGGTCAACGGCCAGGTGTGTTAGAAATGATTCAATCTCGGGTCGCCCCATTTGCGCAGGATGACGTTTGTTGTGGAAGAGGAACTAGCGTCTGACCCATCCGACATCGGTCTGCTCGGTACGATAGGAATAGTTCTTGAGGCGGATGCGGTCGCGAAGACGGTCCAGCAGTTTCCGGGGTTGCTGCACGCCGTGAGGCAGATTGGTTTGCGGCATAAGATACCCCTTTCTCGAGGGAATGAATGAGTTATCTTTGCAGTGGCCGCATAATATCCCAAAGTGGGTGTTCGCGCAACGTTCGGCGGCATAATGCACCCATTCAGGGTGTTATTTTGTAGAAAACTGCTCAATAATATCGTTGGCGGGCTGTCGGCGTCAATGCGATGCTTGTGTCAAAATCACCTGTTGAATTAGCACGAATACCGTGATATCATGCAAGCATGATTCGGTCATTCAAGGACAAAGGAACAGAAGACATTTTTAACGGCGTCAAGAGCCGTATCGCAAGACGGACTTGCCCTCAAAGTATCTGGAAAATTGCAGCCCGAAAATTGGAGCAATTGGATTCTGTCATTGTGCTTGAAGAATTACGTATTCCTCCAGGCAATCGTCTCGAAGCCCTCGAGCGTGACAGACAAGGTCAACATAGCATTCGGATCAATGGGCAGTACCGAATATGTTTCGTATGGACCGAATCAGGACCAGACGAGGTCGAAATAGTCGATTATCATTGAGGCAGATATATGATCCGTATACCAACACACCGCACTCCCACACATCCCGGCGAAATGCTGCTGGAAGACTTCCTCAAACCAATGGGGCTGACACAACAACAATTGGCTGATGGAATCCACGTTCCCTACCAGCGTATCAACGAGTTGATCAACGGCAAGCGGGGCGTCACGCCGAGTACAGCATTGCGGCTGTCCAGATTTTTCGGCAATACGCCCGATTTTTGGATGAACTTGCAGATGCGTTGGGACATCTACTTCGCACAGCAGTCTGAAGCCGACGATCTCGATTCAATTGAGAAATTTGTCGTTGCGTGACCAGCCAGGGTTCGTAGCCATTCTAGACAACCACACGCTCGTCGTCCCGGAGCGACTAGGCAACAAGCGGGCAGATACCTTCAAGAACGTGCTGTCGAATCCCCAACGTTGGCCTAATCTTCTTGGTCTCGGGTAAGAAGGAGACCTTGAGATATCTATAGACCAATGGGCATTGGAAGTGATTCAAGCAGACCATTGACCGAGGGAATTGTTGAGTCTACGACAGAAACTGCAGTCGGGCTACTCTCTGGGTTGGCAGGATGGTTCAGACAACCCTCCGATCTCAGCATTGCACGATGCATCCTGGCCAAGGCAGAAGAGATTGGCAGCAAAGACCCACTTGACATGCATTTCCTTTATCAAGCAATGATAGAGATCTACTATCGTGCAAGGGAATCCAATCCAATGGCACTAAATGAGGCGATTGATGCCTGCCAGAAGCAGATCAAACTGGCACCAAACGCAGCACTTGCTTTTCGGCAAGAAACTGATGAGTTGCCCGCTCATGTTGGATATCGACAGTTGGCGATCGTATTCGAGAAGGAACGGAATTACCATGAAGCAATAGAGCTGTCACGAGAAGCAATGAATTCAGGCTGGGCTGGAGATTGGCAAAAACGCATCGAAAGATGTGAAAGAAAATTGTCATCCCTATACGGGTCAGGCAATGCAGGTATCCACGATCTCGGGCGTCTTGGAGTCGATGGCCGGCAAGGGATAGGCACCCCGGTTCGGCCTCGCCGCCCGCCGTGTCGGTAGCTGACCCGGCCTACCCTGCGCCGTTTTCGACCTTGGCGGCACGCTCAACCAGTCTGGTATACGAAATTGGCGGCACGCTTTCCGGTTTGGTAACTGACTTTGGCGTTGGCGGGCTTCCGGCGTCAATGATATAAGAATCAAGACTAGAAATGAGCAGGGGTGGCTTATCTCTTGGGAAGCAATACTGATGTCTGGTCGTAACTCCTAGGGGATGCTCTTGATAACCCCACGAACGTACGCATCTAAAGAATATGAGGACGTAGCATGTATTGTGCAAAGTGTGGAACTCGGCTACCTGATGATGCAAATTTCTGCCTTAAGTGCGGTCAACCGCAAGAAGATGGTGCCGTGCATTCGCCAACTACTAGAAGAGTGATTGAGATTCGTGATAGTGGCGTTTTCGAAAAGGGATTCTTTGGAAAGAAGCACAAAAAGGTGTTTGTGGCTGTCGATATTGGTTCAGGCGAAAAAATAGCAACATCTCCTCCATTTAAGGGTAGTTACTATCACAACGCCAACAATTTCGGCGAAATTCGGGATAGTTATGAGGCAACACAAGCCCTCAAGGCGTTGATGTCACAACTTACCCAGAGCGGTTGGAATCCTGAGCCTCGAAAGGGAGACTATTGGTATAGCCACTTCTTGTGCAAAGATGGCTAGCAAGAGCTCTTGAGGCTTGTTCGAAGGTGCCGGCAACTATAAGCCTCACAGCTACCGTTGAGTTCCTTGCTTAAAATCAGGGAGACCAGCGCGTCTGCTATCTCCTGCTTCATAACACCATTGTGGTCAACCTACGCCGCCGCGCCAACCCCGCATCGAGTCTGACCGGTGGGTTCACGGCCGAATCTACCTTGTCCACACGTCATACCTGCTTGATTTGCGACGTTTGCCGCTCGCTTTCCCACCGGCAGCACATGCCAACGTTGTCGGGTTGTCGCCAGTGATAGAAACGTCAAGAGAGAAACCTGAGAATACATGCATCTAGAGTATCAGTCATAATTCGAGAATAAAAGAAACATGACAGACAGTTCGACAGGCGAAGATCTTTTTAGTCCTCACAAAGAAGATACATATGATGTTTGGCTCAACGCTCCCGTGGGATCAAACGGATTTCAAGATCTATCTAGGTATGCGGATGGTTATGCAAAAGCTACCACGGCACTGCTGGAAAAAGTGGTTGAATCATACAAGACTGCGACGCTTGAATACAACCCCTATTTCACGATCTACCCGGTCATGTTTTGCGCACGGCACGCCGTGGAGCTATATCTGAAAGCCGCAACAGTTAGACTTCCCGATATCCGTTGTAGCGCTTCCATAGATGAAGCGAAAATGGCAAAAACGCATGACATCCAGGAAATTTGGAACCACTTCAAGACCAACGCTGGGGGAGTGGATCGGCGCTATCTACCGATAATAGAGGAGCTAGAAAAATACATTGACGCATTTGCAGCTATAGATCCTACAGGCCAAACATTTCGATATCCGTATGATAATGAGGGTGACTTGAGCCTTGGTAGCACACGGCAACTTAGCATACCCAGAATCCAACAGTCTCTTTCTGAGTTACTGGATATTTTCAACAAGCTTGACGCTCTAGGCAAAGAACTTATACAGGAATATAAGCTTGGCACCTACACGAAAAACCTCTCCCGTAGTGATTTGCAGAGAATTGCGACAATGTTGCCACCGAGACATGGATGGGATAGCGAGGAATTCCTGCGCGTAAAAGATGCGATAAAGAAGGAATATGGGTTGAGCAACAGGAAGTTCTCTGCGGCGATCAAAGTCATAGAGGCGCATAGGAAATTTTCAAGCCTAATTGGTGTAGAGCTACCACTTACTTATGCTACAGAAAGCACCCTCAGACTATGGATACAGAGCTGGGATGACTATCATGCGCCAGATGAACAGTCTTCGATCAATTACAAGGAGCTTCGCCCGGAAGAACTCATCGAAAGGGCCAAACGCGTTGGGCACGTTATGGACAGTTGCTTGTCCGAACTGAGCATTGAAGAAATAGCTGACATCGCTGCCTTATACGAACTTGCACGAGAACCCAATGGCATGTGTGAATCCTATGAGCAAATCTTAGAGGAGGAGCTTAAGGACATGAGGGAGTCGAACGTAGAGGATTCCCTTCAGAGGCTTCTCCGTGACCCAAGGGCCAGAGAGCATGTAGAGCGCAGCCTTTGTCTACTCGGCCAAGACAAAATCTTGTCAGCTGTCAAGAGTATTTGACTCAGCTACTCAGTAAAAAAACTCTCAATTGTATGCGTTCTGTCTCATCACATAGATCTGGAGTTATTTGCCGTGGTGGACAACTTATTAGTATCGCTTGTTCCATAGCGTCAGTCTAGTCAACCAACGCCGCCGCGCCAACCATGCGTAAACCGGACCGGGCTAAAGCTCGGGTAAACCAAGTTGTCCGCCCGCTTCAACGATTCAGGTTTGCAACCGACCGCCACGCTGTCCGCCCGGCCGGTCACGCGGTCGTTGGCGGGCTGTCGACGCAAATGCGACGTTCGCGAGAATGATCAGTCGTTTGGACGAGATGCGCTTCACTTCGAATTGAGTTACAATCGCCATTGAGGCATACCGATGACA
The DNA here is from genome assembly GCA_963749845.1 of uncultured Chloroflexia bacterium. Lineage (GTDB taxonomy): Bacteria > Chloroflexota > Anaerolineae > Caldilineales > Caldilineaceae > JAGRCP01. The sequence continues at coordinate 29,168 of CAVVOJ010000003.1, forward strand.
ATCGCAAGAGTAGTGACCAAGGTCTCAATCGACCAGCAGTCAAATGATGCAGTGTACTGGCGAACCCAGCCGGTTGCTACGCGCCTTGCCGCCGTTGAAGAGCTCCGGCGAGAGTACCATCAGTGGAAATACGATGCTGAACCCCGACTTCAAAGAATTTATTCGGTTACTCAACGAGCATAACGTTCGATACCTCGTCGTCGGTGGCTATGCCGTCGCGCTCCACGGTTACCCGCGCTACACAAAAGACATCGATATCTGGGTCTGGCTCGATCCCGAAAACGCTGAACGGATAATTGCTGCGTTGGCCGACTTCGGCTTTGGCGATCTTGCGATTCAAGCAGAAGACTTCACGACACCAAACCAAGTGATCCAGCTTGGATATCCACCCGCAAGAATCGATATTCTGACGACTCTATCTGGGGTTGAATTTGAAGAATGTTACGAGTCTCGTCTCGAAGTAGAGATGGATGAGACTTTGATCAAATTCATCGATCTTGACGGTCTGAAGAAGAACAAGAAAGCAACCGGGCGCCTTCAGGATTTGGCTGACCTGGAGAATCTTGATAGCGAATAGACTTGCACCTATCAGTTGTGGCAGCCGGCAATTGGTCAACCAACGCCGCCCTCCAACCGTGCGTCGAGGGGACGGCGGCATTTGCCGCCGAACACTGATCAGCGCGCATCACCTTGTCCGCTCGCATCAACTTGTCTCTCGCCGCCGCCCCTCACGCTGTCGTTATGTGCGTCATACGATCGAAGGAGAACATCCATGTCTAGTCCCGAACACCACGTTGCGACACACCGCGCTGCGGGCAGGATGATCGATGCCAACGGTGTCTGTACCTTCGTTCGGGAGGAGGGCGAGGGGGATCCGGTGCTGTGCATGCACGGTGTGCCCGCCAGCAGTTTCCTCTATCGCAAGGTACTGCCCGATCTCGCCGCCTGCGGATTCCGCGGTATCTCCTATGACCTACCGGGGCTTGGACTAACGGCGCGGGATGCCGGGGTCGGACCGACGTGGACCGATCTTGGGCGCCACGCTGTTGATGTAGTGGAGGCACTGGGACTTGAGCGGTTCCACCTTGTCATCCACGACTTGGGCGGGCCTGTCGGGATGGAGTTGGCGGCGCATTTTCCTGACCGTGTTGCCTCACTAACGGTGATGAACACCACGGTGGCGGTCAGCACCTTCGTCAAGCCGTGGACCATGCGCCCGTTCGAGATCCCCGTCCTTGGCTGGCTCTGGCTCAAAGGCACCATCGACCCAATGTTCGTACGCATGATGTACGACGAGGCGATCGCCGATCGATCCGCGACTCCACGAGACGAAGTGCTCGCGTACCGGCGACTCCTGCTACGCGAGGACGGTGGTCAGGCCTTCCTCCAGATCATGCGCAACTTCGAGACCACACGCGAAAAGGAAGCGATCTACCGCGACGTCGTCGGCTCGGAGCGCTATCCGGTGCAGGCCGTTTGGGGAGAATTGGACAAGGCTCTACGGGTTGACGAGCACGCGCTGCCCGTCAAGGAGATCGTTGGCGAGGAGAACTTTCATCGGGTTCCCGGTAAGCACTTCCTGCAGGAGGACTGCCACGAAGCCATCGCACAACATGTTGCCCAGATCGCCACACGCGCAGCGTGATGGCGAACGTCGGTGGTAAATGCTGCTAACAGCAGCAGCTTGGCTCTATGCGCCGCGCGGCTTCGCTAACCGCGATGTGGGGCATGATGAGCCGAGCACCTAACAATCCGCTCAACCGGACGTAGGACGCTTCGCGCCCGCCGCCGGTTAGCTCAAGCGTTGGCGGGATTTCGACGCAAGTGGGGCGATCTGGGTCAAGCAAAGGTTTCTCGGAGACGGCTTTTCCGGCTGTTCGAGATAGAGTTGTCGGCGCAGAGGTAAAGAGCCAAATTGCTGCGACAAGGTGCGAGAATTGTCCGCCGTTTCAAGAATTGCTCGGGATGCAGAAGTCAATCAGGACAAGAGAGAAATGAGCGATTACGACGCAGAAGTCAAACTGATCAGAACAGACAATCAACCAATTCTCGACGGATTTCAGTTATGGTTGGAGAAGAGCGGACTTGCACCCAAAACGGTGAAGAGTCATCTTGGCAATATCGATTTTTTCGCCGAATATCTGACCTACTACGAACCGTTGCTCCGTTTGACCGAAGCGGATGACGTAGATGTGTATGAGTTTCTCATGAATTGGTATCCACGCAAAGCGATGTGGGCATCGGAAGCAAATACCCGATCATACATGGCCTCATTTCGGAAGTTCTTCAAGTACTTGAAAGAAAGCAACCGGATAGAACACTCGATAGTCGATGACGTTCGAGAAACACTCAGAGAGAACAAAGAAGGGTTTTTGGAAGCAGTTGCATTTGATGATGATGAATATGAATGGTGAATGAAGCGCAGTCGGTTTCGTCGGAATGATCTCACCGGTCTGGTCAACGGCCGCCGCCCGCCAACCTCGCACAGTGGCTGACCGGTGGGATCTCCGGCCAATCAACCTGGTCCACACGTCCCACCTGTCCGGTTTGCGACGTTGGCCACTCGTACACCCACCGGCAGCACATGCCCTTGTTGGGCTGCCCTGCGGCTCAGTGAGGCTCCAAAGTGATGACGACGTTTCCTTTTTTGCGCCCTGTTTCGACATATCGATGTGCCTCGGCTGTCTCTGCCAATGGATAGCATCGATCAATGACCGCTTGCACCTTCCCCGCCTCAACCAATTTTTTGAGGGCAACAAGATCTTTCGTTATGGCGCTTGCTGACCGTACATAGGATGCCAACAGAATAGCTTTTTTGCGACCGAATAGTGATGTCCATAGCATGGGCAAAATTGTGGCCGCGTTGCCCGAATCTAGATAGAGTCCTTTTGGCGTTAGCGAGTTTTTACATTGTGAAAAGGAACGTTTGCCGACCGTGTCAAAAATAACGTCATAGGTCTCGCCATTTTGGGTGAAGTCTTCTTTTGTGTAATCAATAACGTGATCGGCACCCAGCGATTTTGCCAAGTCCAAATTTCTATAACTGCATACGCCAGTTACTTCCGCCCCAAGGGCTTTGGCAACCTGTACGGACGCAGTACCCACCGATCCAGAAGCCCCGTAGATCAGAACCCTCTGTCCAGGCTGAATATTCGCCCTATTTTTAAGAAAATTCAGGGCGGTTATCCCGCCTTCCACGACGGCGACCGCCTCCTCAAAAGCCATATTGGTCGGCATCGTAACCAGCGCTCCATCTTCAGGCATACACTTGAACTCTGCATAAGCGCCTGGCGTGGTTGCACCCGTCATACCGAAGACTTGATCTCCCGCCTGAAACAGTTTGACATCTTTGCCAACGGCTTCAATTTCGCCAGCTAACTCTACCCCTAAAATGCTGTTTTTGGGTTTTGTAAAACCAGAGGAAAGTCTAGCGATTACTGGCTTGCCGGTTCGGGCGCCGAGTCCAGTTGCGGTGGCAGTAGCTGCGTGAACCTTGACGAGCACCTCGTTATCTTTCGGCACCGGTTTATCGATCTCTCGAAGCTGAAGAACATCTGGTGGGCCGTATTCTGTACATATAATCGCTTTCATAATCTTGTCCTCATCGTCTTGATTCTAGGTTTCTGCCAACGTTGAAATAACAAATAATTAGCCCCATTGCAGATCGATGAGCGATCCTAGCAAGCTTGGTCGCGTCGTGACGATCAACAGTGGGGCATCTGGCTGTAACACGCGAACCATCTCCTCTATCCCGACCTGTGGCTGCGGCAGATGTTCAATCGTATGCGCCGCCATGACCATGCCAAACGCGTTGTCGGCATAGGGGAGGCTACGCACATCTTGCGTTCGCGTCTGTATGGGAATGCCCTGCTGGGCCAAATGGGTGCGAGCGACGGCCGCCATTGTTGGGGACGTATCCACACCATGGAGCACTAGATTGCCAACGCCGGACTTAAAGAGCGCGGCACTTAATGCACCCGACCCAACACCACAATCCAAAACGCTGGTTGTGCCGCGCTTGGTAAAGTTGTTGCATAAATCATCATGCAGCTGCGTAAAGAGACTCGCATACGCTTTATCATAACCAAACCACTGAATCTTCTGCTGCCACTGATCGGCAATGGAATTATACTTTTCGACCAGCTCCTGCGCAGTTGGCCTGACGCGCTTAACGGAGAGTTGCCAAGTCAAAAATTGAACTTGCATAATGGATTCCTCTACACTTCCTCTTTTTTCCATCGCCATGCGTACCAGATAACCAAAAGCAGAGCGGCACATTCAACGACGACGAAAAACACATCGTCAAGATCGGGCGCCAAATTGTTGCCAACGATCATCGCAATCGTCATGATGGCCGCTATCAGATTCGCCCAACGATTCACTTTGACGTTAAGAACCTGAGTCAGAAAAATCATGCCGATTGGAATTTGCAAAAAGATGGCAGCACCAAGCAACAGCCCTTCAGATATCTGCGCGCCGTTAGATGTCATTGCCAGCATTTCTTCGAGAAAACCGGTCCGGGCGAATTCATGCAAATCGCGGAATAGCATGTTGAACAATACCACGATCCATAATGTTGACAGCTTGATCTTCACTGCAAGTAGATCGACGTGCGGATTTTTTGTCATGTTGACCTCCAGAATCAGTTGCTTGGAAGCGGTCGCTAGCAAGCGAGTGTTGATTAGTCGCCATTCTCTTTCAGATTAGCCACTCACGTTACGCAAGCTCAGAGAGAGGTGGCAGCGGTCTTTTCATCTGCCTTCTCTAAGAGGTCTATTGTTGCTGCGTAACGTCAGTCAGTGAATTATCCAGGTCCACCGAAGAAATGCAGTTTGCGGATGTTGTTGTTGATTTGGTATTTGCTCACGGTCTCACTCCAGCTGATGGCGTCTCAGGCATTGTGCGTCGTCAGCGATTTGCCCAACGAGACCGCCGTTTCTGGATGACCCATTCGGCTACGGCAAGGTTGATGATCCAGGCTGTCGCCATCAGAATGGCCCGCGTCAGCTCACTATGAATCGATGGGAAAAACGCCCAAGGAAGAAGGACAAAAACCTGTGTCCCTGCGCCCACACCGAGCGCATAAGCACGAATCATCCACGCGCCATGTTGGGCAAATTTCCGTTGCCGAATAGCAAGTGTTCCTAAGAGAATTGAGACAGCCATGGCGAGACCAACCACGAGGCGAACCCAATAGAGCGGGCCGATGTCATACCATGGTAAAGGCGAGAATTGGGTCATCCACAGGCCAGAGAGAGCTGCCACGAGGCCACTAGGGATCAAGATGCGACCAGCGCTTTGGTGCCAACGTCGATGACGGCGACGAAAGCCCGGCGCGAATTGGAAGGCCCCGAGAATGGAATAGATGAGCACGCTGATGATATGGATCACCACTGGCACGGGCGCGGACGCGATGCGCCCACTATCCGGCATAAACATAAACTCTGTGCCGCTGCCTAGTTCTGCCAAGCGGACGCTCCCGCCAACTGCGGGAACGAGGCTTAGGAAGATCAGGCCGGTTGGGATGAGCCACTCTGCTGGCAAACTATATGCCGACGCTGAAGATTTCTTGGTCGTTGGTTTTTTTATTTTTGGGGGCTGGCGCAGATCGGAGACCCCACATTCTTCTCTGGTCATTGCTTGTCTATCTGAATTCATCGTTTATTCCCCGCTAATTCTCTGATTGAGGCCTGCTACACCTGCCTGTTCCGGTTCAAGGCGATTCACCGAAAGCAGTGGCATGCCTAAATCACGCACTTTTCTAAGGTGGCCATATAACGCTGCCTGATCAGGGATCTGGCCGGTCAATCGCGTATCGCCATTTGCTTCATGGGTGATAGTGAGCCCCGAAAACCAATCACACCATCGCTCATCAAGGTGTCCCTGGACGCGAATTTCCGTCAGTGCAGACTGGTCATACCCCATAGTTGGTGCATCTGTTTCATTCATGCTGTGACTCGTACATTCGGCCCTATGTAGCTCAAGCGCTACTTTGTTTTATTGCGTTGACCAAAGTATACAAAGGTTGTGGCGAGCCGTATTCCCCACTTGTGGGGAGATAGGTGGGGATTTAGGTGGGGAGATGGCGGAATGGGATGATGGGGAACTGTGTAGAGGATGCCGGTTTCAACTGCAGCTAAATCAGATCCAGCTCTTCTGCCCGTTTCACGGCAGCCCTGCGATTATTGACGTTAAGTTTGCCGTAGATGCTCTTTGTATGGGTGCGAACGGTGCTCAAAGCAACCACTAGCTTAGTGGCGATCTCCGGCCCCGAAAGTTCGGTTTTGAACAAGCGCAGAACGTCAAGTTCGCGTGCGCTTAGCGGCTCGATGAGTGGTTGCGCCGGTTGGGTAGGAAGGGGTGAGGAATCGACCGTCTGCTCCAACTGCTCAACTTCAAATGCGGCCAGAAGTTTGCCTGTTTACACTGGCATCGTCCCCCGATCTGCCCGTGCTTTCAAGAGCATTGCCATGGGTGGGCCTTCATCGACAAAGGTGCGGATGTAGCCCTCCGGCTCGGCCAACGTCAGGGCCTGCGCCAGCACGACAAGCGCAACAGACATTTCGCCTTCTGCTTCGTGTGCAAGCGCCTGCATCACAAGAATTTCAATCACGCTTCCTGTCCGCCCTCCTGCTTCTGCGGCTTGCCGTAGTCGCGTTAGTAGCTGCAGTGCCTGGTGAATGGCGCTATCTGCTTGGTCGTTTCTCTGTTGGGCATTTCTGTGTTAGGCAATGAGTATCCGCGCCAAGGTGATATGCTCGAACTCGCGCAGGTAGCTAAGATCGTCATCAACAGACAAACCCCGTTCACGCGCCCAGCCCAATGCGGTAGTCAGCCGATTCTGCTTCACCCATATTCGCGTCTTCAACCCTGCAACGGGACGTATATCGGGCAACGGGTTGCGGATATAGATGCGTTCGGCCTCGTTCAGCAGTTCCAGTGCACTACCATAATCGCCCAGTGTCTCTTTAAGTCCTGCCTTCGCAAGACCCCAGCGATACCGCCAAACTCGGTCCCCAATTCGTTCGCCCAACATTTCGCTTGTCGCTAAATCTTGTGCCGCGGCCACAAGGTCGTTCCGCTCTCGACGTAATCCACTTAATCCAGAATAGACAGTTTCAAGGCCAAGGGGCGTGGGGTTGCCATGTTCATCTACAAGCTGTAAGGCATCTTCATATATCTCGACTGCTTCGCGCAGGTGACCAAGAACAACTTTTATATCCGCCATGAGAAATATGCCGTCGATTGTATCAAGGACATTGCCAGCTTTGTGCGCAGCTTTTTGCGCAAGTATCCCCGTATTGAGTAGAGTATTCTGGGCTGCGTCCAAATCACCGTTGGCCCAGTAAGCAAGCGTTAGCAGCCTAGTGCTTTGCGCGCGCCGGAAATGGTCGTCCTCTGGCAAGCGGTCAAGTGCCTGCTCTGCGTACTTCACGGTGCTAGGGATATCACCAATGGCCTTTGCGTAATAGACCCAGGCAATGGCCAGCGATGCCGATAGAGAACGAAGCTGGGCTGCATCGACAATCGCTATGGTGGATTCAGTCATGTCGGATTCGGGTGTGTCAGGGTCATCCATTGACTCTAACCATCGTTCTACATCCTCTAGTCGATCTTTGGCGGCCTCCAGTTCACCTATGTCCAAAAGCGCCCAAGCATAGGCAATGTTCAGTGTAGGCCGCGCTCGCACCAACGCATCCGGCAGTGCTTGCACCCAGCCCAAAATCGTCTTGCCACGCGAGCCTTTCTCTAGCGTAGGCCGGGCCAGCTCGATCAGCTCCGCAACACAGTCAAAATCCTCGGCAGCAAGTGCGTGGCGGATTGCGTCATGATACAACTCATGCTGCTCGTACCATCGACATGCCCGCAGATGTAGATCCACGACATCATTAGGGCGCGCCTTCATTAAGCGTACTTGCAGCGCAGCTGTGAAAAGATGATGGTAGCGATACCACTCACGTTTTTCATCGAGCGGAACAATCAGCAGATTCGCGCGTTCGAGGTATTCTAAAATTTCTTGTCCGGGCCGAAATGATTGGGGAAGACTGCATACAGATTTTGCAGCTTATGCAACTAAATCTGCACGGGTTCCTCCACCGTCATCGCATATCGTTAGCATCGTGAAACACAGTTCTGCAGTGACCTACAATCCGTAGTTTTCACGCATGCCGGCGATGAAGGCCTCATCCTGATCGATGGAGTAACGCGCGCTTAGGGTTGCCTTAGCGCCCACGCCAGAGATGTAACGAAGCTGATCACTGTCATCGGTAGCTGCCGTCCAAATAACCTCGGCGACTTCCTCGGGCTCCTGATTAGTAGACGTGTCCATATTTCCCATCGCTTCAATGAACGCTTTCACTAGTGGCTGGTATGCACCGAGCTCTTCATCATTGGTGAAAACGAAGGATCGCCCTCCGAAGTCGGTATTTACGCCGCCAGGCTCGACGATTTTGACGCGCCCACCGAAAAGGCGTACTTCGAAGTGCAATGCCTCTGAAAGACCTTCCACCGCCCACTTCGAACCATGATAGAGCGTACCGAACGGAAACACAATGCGCCCTCCTACGGAGGAAACATTGATGATCGTACCGCTCCTCTGTTCACGCATCCCTGGCAGAATAGCTTTGGTCAGCTCAACCAGACCGAAGAAGTTGACGTCAAACTGACGACGCAGGACTGACATGGGCGTCGCCTCAAGGGGTCCATACGCTCCGTAACCAGCATTGTTCACCAGCACGTCGATAGATCCGAAGCGCTCGATGGCTTCTGCGACCGAAGAATGGATCGTATCTGACTCGAGTAGGTCGAGACGCATTACAAGCACATTGTCGCCGGCGAGCTCGGCACCGTCATCAGGCGAGCGCATCGTCGCGACGACATTCCAGCCCTGCGCCGCGAAGTGGCGGGCGGTCGCTTTGCCGATTCCAGCGCTTGCTCCGGTGATAAAAACTGTTTGAGACATGATTAACTCCTTAAAAGCGATATTTGTGGAAAGGTATTTCCGTGTGGTCGAGCAGGGCGCCCCAGCACACCGTTGAAGAAGATATCCTCGCGAGGCAAATGAGACAGCATGTCCCGCTTGATGGGATGTTAAGACTCGGTATCACAACGAGTGATGCGATTTAATCAGCGTCAGCTTCAGCTAGGGCTTCCATGACTAATTGTGCGAAAAGAGCAGAACTATGTTGTTGCTGTCCTGTCACTAATCTGCCATCTCGTATCGCAAAGGGCTCTAGTGGGCCGGCAACTTCAAAATCGGTGTTCGGGTTTTTTCGCGCCTCCGTCTCGATGGTATAGTCGTTCAATGTGAATCCTGCGGCGGCGTTGTTCATCTCTTCTTCGCTATCTGAGTAGCCAGTCCAGGTTTTGCCATCGGCTAGCAACGTGCCGTCACTTAAGCGTGACCAGAGCAAGAGGCACGTTCCATGGCAAAGCATGCCAACCACCTTGCCCTGTTCGTAAAAATCGGCGATGAGCTGATGAAGCTTCTCGTCGTCCTTGAAGGTAATCAGCGGGCCACCACCACCAGCCACACAGACCGCATCGTAGTCACTGATGTTGACTTCATCGATGGACTTTGTGCTTTCCATCATTTTGCCAAATTCCTTATGATGGCTGAACCCAATGGTAACCAGGTCATTGGGATAAATGGTGTCTGGATTCTCGGGATCTGAAAAGCCGTCAAATTCCACTTTCCCGCCTTTGGGAGAGGCTAAATCCACCGTATACCCCGCCTGAATAAAATCAAAGAAGGGGCGCGTCATTTCTTCCGCGAAAAAGCCTACAGGCGCTATGCCTTTGAGTGTTCCAGGATTAGATACGAGATACAGGATCCTCTTCTCAGGATACTTGTACGGTGCACGTCGTCTTACGACTCCTGTGTTGTTCATTTTGACCTCCAGTTGCCAAGTGAATTTGAAAATCGAATTTGCCAGCCCGTTGAGCGTTGGCCATACTTGGTGAGCCGTGCGACTCACTCATAAGGCGGAATTATAGCTGTTGTAGGGGTGGAGAGGAATGGTGATTTGTCCCGAAATATTGATAAATCGTACAGAATCATACGTCATAATGATTATAGATTGCGCTTTTTCTTGTGGTATTGTATAAATTTAGGAAGTGATGACAGCGATTCACTTGTAACTAGGATTCCTATGTATAGTTCTGACCAACTGCACCATTTAGCGATGCTTGTTGAACGGCATGCCCATATTGATGGGATTAACCGAACGCGCATAGATTCTCTGGGTTTTTACAAGGCGACACAGACTACTGCTCGCTGTCCAGCGATTGATGGGGCCGGGATTGGCATCGTGTGTCAGGGGACAAAGCGGTCATACATCGGTAAACAACGACTTGAGTTTTTGCCGGGACAGGTGATGTTTGGCTTTTATCCCATTCCCGTGGAAACGGAGGTGGTTGAAGCGAGTGTGGATGAGCCTTTTTTGCTGGTGGGTCTGACCATCAACCGTCCTCGTATGGCAAACGTCTTGTCACGACTCGACCTAATTGAGGGTACGCCGCCCAAACCGATTTCAGCCGATCCGTCCAACATGTTTGCGATTCCGCTTAACAACTCTATGCTTGATCCGTTCATTCGGCTCGTCGAGTTACTTGAAAATCCGACTGATGCGGCGATGTTGAGCGACAGCATTATTGATGAAATCTACTACCGAATTGTCTCTCAAGAACGGGGTGGGGAACTGCGCGCCCTTCTGCAACAGCATGGCGATATTCAGAGGATTTCTAAAGCGATCACTTATATCCATCATAACCTAGACCAGCCCGTTTCAGTCGATCAATTGGCTGAAATGGTACACATGAGCCGCACAGCGTTCTTCAAAAATTTCAAAGCTGTGATGCACATGTCGCCCCTCCAATATGCCAAGGCGGTAAGGCTCAATGAAGCGCAAAAGTTGATCAGAGAGGGCAAACGCGCCAATGAAGCGGGCTATTTGGTGGGCTACGGCATACCCGCACAATTCAGTCGTGAATATAAACGGTACTTTGGCTACCCACCGTCTGCGACAGGCCGCCCAACATAGCATCAACCTGACGCACCCTAGCGGGACGCGCAGGTTATGCAGGCGTTGAACTAAGCGCTCTGCGCATGTCACTTTTCGCGCGATAATGCAGCATGAAGTTTCACCCAAAGTGCAGCAGAGATTTTCGGCCAAAGTGCAACAGCGGTTTTCGGTCAAAGTGCAGCATTGAAGATAGCAGAACTCCTGTAAATTCCGTATCCTTCCAGCAAACAGAAAAATGCTGGGAGGAGCCATGGCTAACAGGAGAACCAAACTCATGGATGTACGCGAGATCATCCACCGGCTACGAGCCGGAAACAGCAAACGGCAACACCCAAGGGGTTCCCGACGTGAGCTACAGCTGAACTGGCGCACGGTCAAGAAGTATGCGTCGTAGGCCGAAGCCGAGAATCTGCTGACTGATGAATGGCCGCCCCCTGAAGAGCTGCAAAAACGTTTTGTTGCGGCTTTTCCTACGACATCACCGCCCCAGAACCAGTCATCGGTTGCTGCCTACCAAGAGTATGTCGTCCAACTCCGCAAGGAAGGTGTCGAGATTGCCGCCATTTTGCAACGACTGCGGGAACGCGGGCATGAAGGCAGCTATTCATCCCTGCACCGTTTTGTCCGCAAGCTGGAACCGCTGACCGGTGGAAAATGGTCGAAAGGGTAAGCGAGAAAGAAGCGGAAAGGTAGGCAGTTGTCGCCGACAATATTCTCTTCCGATCGGCTAGCAGGGGACCAGCTTCGGGTCGAGGATGCTTACTGTGCAATACAGCAGTATACCGGGCTAATTTGTTCATGCCCAAACAGTTTTCCGGCGAATCAGCGAGATGTTTCTCCGTACTTCTACACCGTACCATCCAGTCCGGCCAATCGCCAGCGAGGAAGCTCGTTTTTCCACAATTCGTGTCTGACTGATTCTGCAGAGGAAGGGAATTATGTCCGTCTATTACGATCTTGGCACCCACTCGCGGACGATCACCACCAAATCCGAAGCCGCCCAGCGATGGTTCGATCGCGGGCTCATGTGGCTCTACGGCTACAACCACGGCGAAGCCGTCAAATGCTTTCGGCGCGCAGCAGACCACGATCCGGCGTGTATCATGGCGCACTGGGGCATTGCCTACGGTGTTGGGTGCAACTACAACAAGAAATGGAGCGTCTTTACGCCGGAGAACGTGGCCAAGACTATGGAGACGGCGCGCGGTGCTATTCTGGCCGGCTACCGGTATCTGGCGTCGGTCACGCCGGTGGAAGCCGCACTGATTCAGGCGGTAGAGAAGCGCTTCCAGCGCAAAGGCGAACATCCGGAGGAGGTGCTGGAGGCCTGGAACGGTGAGTATGCCGCAGCCATGCGCGCCGTCTACCGTCGTTTCCCGGACGATTGGGATGTCGTTGCGCTCTTTGCCGAAGCGCTGATCAACCGCACGCCCTGGCAGCTCTGGGACCTACCGACGCGGCAGGCCTCGGCCGGCGCTGACACCGTGGAGGCCATCGACGTGTTAGAACGCGCGCTGGCGCAGGTGGCCGCGACTGGCGTCGATCCCCACCCCGGATTGCTGCACATCTACATCCATGTAATGGAGATGTCACCCCATCCGGAGCGGGCGCTGCGAGCCGCCGACCAGCTGCGCGAACTGGTGCCGGACGCCGGGCACCTGAAGCACATGCCCTCCCACATTGACATCTTATGCGGCGACTACTACAACGCCGTACGGGGCAACCAGCGCGCAATTGCTGTTGACAACATCTACCGGGACCGGGAAGGAGATCTGAACGAATACACCTTCTACCGGAACCACAACATTCACTTCAAGCTGTATGCGGCCATGTTACTCGGCCAATACCGAACTGCCATGGAGGCCGTCAGCGAGATGGAAGCCCTTGTCCACGAGGATCTGCTGCGGGTCGAAAGCCCGCCTATGGCCGATCACCTGGAGGGGATGCTCTCTATGCGCGTGCATGTGTTGATCCGCTTCGGAAAATGGAAGGAAATTTTGGAAGTGCCGTTCCCGGAGAATCGTACGCTCTACTGCAACACGGTGGCCATGCTCCACTATGCACGGGCCATTGCCGCGGCGACCCTCGGGCAATTCGAGCTGGCAGAGGTCGAGCGCGCCGCCTTCCAAGTGGCGGTTGCGGCCGTGCCAGACACACGCTACATTTTCAACAACACGTGCATCGACATTCTCAAGATCGCCGAAGCCATGATGAACGGTGAGGTCGCCTATCACCGGGGGAACCATGACGACGCATATGCCGAACTTCGCCGGGCGGTCTATCTGGACGACAACCTTGCTTACGCCGAACCTTGGGGTTGGATGATGCCGACCCGCCATGCCTTGGGGGCGCTCCTGCTGGAACAGGGTCACGTGGAGGAGGCCGCAGCCGTCTACCGGGCAGACCTGGGGTTGGATCAGTCTATCTACCGCCCCATGCAACATCCAGACAATGTCTGGGCACTGCACGGCTATGTGAGCTGTCTCCAGCAGCAAGGCAAGACGGCCGAGGCCACCATGATGCAGGGACGTCTCGACCAGGCGTTGGCGCGTGCGGATGTGACGATCACAGCATCCTGTTTCTGCGCCGGGGCTGGCCGGAACAGCAGTTGCGGCTGCGACGACTGCTGCCGATAGCAGGTTTCAGAGCCTGACTTCATTGTGATCATGTGCAAAATCTCGCTAACGGCGCCGTCGGCATCGGATGAACCCAACAACTGCATGGCAAAATGCGCTGAGACGCATTCGCCTTTGGATGTACCAATACACCGCACTCCAACGCATCTTGGCGAAATGCTGTTGGAGGAGTTTCTCAAACCGATAGGCCTGACACAACAGCAACTGGCAGATGGAATTCATGTTCTCTGCCAGCGCGTCGCTGAGTGGTTCAGAAACGCTCTTCGTCCCATGAACTGCTCAGAATTCAGAAGCGGGCCAAGTTCGAAATCGAGGATAAGCCACGATTCAAATTGAGAAGAGACATGTTCACTCATTCAACCGACGGCATAAACGAAGATGTTGCGGCAGTTTTCGAATCTTATCCGCCAAAAGTCAAATTGAAGCTGCTGTTCTTGCGACAGCTAATCTACGAGACAGCGGCAGAGTTTGAAGAAATCGGGGACTTGGAGGAAACGTTGAAATGGGGCGAGCCAAGTTATCTCACGCCTCGAACAAAAGCTGGCAGCACCATCCGAATCGACTGGAAAGAGAAGCAGGCTGAGCAGTATGCAATCTTCTTCAAGTGTACGGCGAATCTTGTGCCGGCGTTCAAGCAGAGATTTCCGAGAACATTTCGATACGGAGGAGACAGAAGCATCAATTTCAAGGTGGACGACGACATTCCCGTTACACCATTGAAGCAATGTATTGCATTGGCCTTGACCTATCACCTGAATAAGAAGCTGGAAACTGCTGACCGGTGGAAAATGGTCGAAAGGGTAAGCGAGCAAGAAGCGGAGAAGTAGGCAGTTGTCGCCGACAAAGTTCTCGTTCGATGGTGAAGAGCGGTTCACCAGAGTTGTTCGTTGGCCCTTACGAACAACAGCGCATTTGGTATCGACGGATTCATGGCGCCAGCCTGCTACAGATGAATTTCATTGACGTGTGCCTAAAGCGATGTTTGTCCGACGGGACCGCTTTCTAGCGATCACCCACTCGGCCACGGCAAGGTTGATGATCCAGGCTGTCGCCATCAGGATTGCTCGCGGAAATTCATCTGGCATGCCGTAGAAGAAAATCCATGGTCCAAGGGTCAGCACTTGTGTTCCTGCACCCACGCCAAGGGCATAGCCACGCATCATCCACGCACCATGTTGGGCATAATCCCGCTGCCGAATTGCTACCGCGCCCAAGATGATGAAGAAGAACATGGCCCATCCAACGAGCATGCGGATCCAATAGAGCAATTCGCCGTCGTAGCTGGGCAAGGCGTAGAAATGGCTCATCCAGAGGCCCGAGAGCGCAGTTATCAGCCCGGCGGGGATCAGAACCCATCCCGCCACGCGGTGCCAGCCACGGCGTCGACGGCGGAATCCTGGTACAAACTGGAATGCACCGAGGATTGAGTAGATTACGACGCTAATCAAGTGCAGCACAATGGGCACGGGAGATGCGAAGAAGCGTGCGTTCTCCGGCGTGATTTCGGCTCCCCCAGCCAATTGCGAGAGACGAAAGATTCCGGCGGCGGCTGGTACGAGGCTGAGTGCGATCAGTCCTGTAGGGATGAGCCACTCTGTTGGCAATTTCTTTGCCGACGCTAGACTTTTCTTGCGCGCTGGATTCTTCGCTTTCTGGGGATGGAGCAATTCGGAGGCCCCATATTCTTCGCTGGTCATTGCTTGACGATCTGAATTCATCGTTAATTCCCCGTTAATTTTCTGATTGAGTGCCGCTACATCTGTCTGACCGAGTTCAAGGCGATTCACCGAAAGCAAGGGCATGTCGGCTTCGCTCTTTGCTGTGACCAAAGCATACAAAGGTTGTGGCAAGCTGTGATCCCCACAAGTGGGGAGATAGGTGGGGATTTATGTGAGGAGATGGCAGATTGGATGGTGGGCATCTGTGAAGAGGATGCCGGTTTCAGATGCCGCTAAATCAGACCCAGCTCTTCTGCCCGTTTGACGGCAGCCCGGCGATTGTTGACGTCGAGTTTGCTGTAGATGCTCTTGGTATGGGAGCGGACGGTGCTCAACGCAACCACAAGCTGATCGGCAATCTCCGGCCCTGAAAGCTCAGTATTGAATAAGCGAAGAACATCAAGTTCGCGAGCGCTGAGCGGCTCGATCAGTGGCTGAACGGATGGAGGAGCAGCGCGTGGAGGGGTGCCTGTCTGCGCCTGTTGCTCACGTTCAAATACGGCCAGCAGCTTGTCCGTGTACGCTGGCATCGTTCCCTGATCTGCCAACGCTTTCACAAGCTGTGCCATCGGTGCTCCTTCGTCGACAAAGGTGCGGACGTAGCCCTCTGGCTCAGCCAAGGCCAGGGCCTGCTCCAGCGCAAAAAGGGCAGCAGACATTTCGCCTTGTACTTCGTGTGCAAGCGCCTGCATCACGAGAATTTCAATCACGCTGCCCGTCCGTCCCCCTGTTTCTGCCGCGTGCTGCAGTCGTGTCAGTAGCTGCACTACTCCGGGCATGGCGCTATCTGCCCGGCCGTTTCTATGGTGGGCGATGAGTACCCGTGCCAGGGTGATATGCTCGAACTCGCGCAGATAGCTGAGTTCGTCGTCAACGGATAAATCCCGTTCGCGCACCCATGCCAGCGCGGCAGTCAACCGATTCTGCTTCACCCATACCGCGTCTTCAACGCCGCAATGGGGCGCACATCCGGCAAAGGGTTGCGAATGTAGATCTGCTCAGCCTCGTGCAGCATTTGGAGTGCGCCATCCAAATCGCCCACCGTCTCATTAAGAGCTGCTTGCGCAATGCACCAGCGATAGTGCCAAACTCGTTCCCCAAAGCGCTCACCCAGCGTTTTGCTTGTCGCCAAATCTTGTGTCGCCGCCGCGAGATCATTCCACTCTCGATGTAACCCGCTCAGTCCGGAATAGACATTCTCAAGGCCCAGGGGTGTGGGGTTGCCATGTTCAGCGACAAGCTGAAAGGCATGCTCATAGGTCGCGACGGCATCGCGGAGGCGACCAAGGATTACTTGAATATCCGCCACGACAAAGGCACCGTCGATTGTGTCAAGCACATTGCCAGCTCTTTGCGAGAGAGCCGTGATATCGAGCAAGGTCTCCTGGGCTGCTTCGAGATCGCCGTTGGCCCACTGGGACAGCATCAGCAACCCGGTGATCTGTGTCCGCCGGAGATGGTCGTCCTCTGGCAAGTGATTGAGCGCTTGCTCTGCGTACTTCACAGTATCAGGGATGTTACCAATGGCCTTGGCATAGTAGACCCAAGCAGTGACCAGCGATGCCGATAGCGCACGAAGCTGGGCTGGATTGGCGTTCGCCATGTCGGGTTCAACCATGTTGGATCCAGGCAGGTCAGGGGGAGCCGTTGACTCAAACCATCGTTCCACATCCTCTAGTCGATCTTTGGCGGCCTCCAGTTCACCAGCGTTCAATAGTGCCCAAGCATAGGCAAGGCTCAGTGTCGGCCGAGCGCGCACCAGCTCATCTGGCAGGGCCTCTACCCAGCCCAAAGTCGTCTTGTCGCGCGAGCCTTTCTCTAGCGTTGGGCGGGCCATCTCGATCAACTCTGCGGCGCGGGCAAAATCCTCGGCAGCAAGGGCGTGGCGGACTGCATCACGATACAACTCGTGCTCCACATACCATGTACACGCCCGCAGATGTAGATTCACGATATCATCGGAATACGCCTTCGATAAACGTACTCGCAGCGCATCCCTAAAAAGGTGATGATAGCGATACCACTCACCTGCTTCATCGAGCGGGATGAGCAACAGGTTGGCGCGGTCGAGATACTCCAAAGTCTCTTGTCCGGCTGTAGAAGATTGGAGCAGAATGGCATCACAGAGCGGTCCACATAGACGTTCAAGAATGGAAGTGCATAGCAAGAAGTACTGGATGAATTCAGGCTGCCGTTGGAGAACTTCTTCAACCAAATAGTCCAGCACATAGTGGTGACTACCGGAAAAAAAGTCGATAAAATCGGTTTTGTCTTGATCCCCCTGTAAAGAAATGCCCTGCAAAGCAAGGGCCGCCAGTTGCAGGCCGGCAATCCAGCCTTCGGTGCGATCTTCCAGGGCGGCAATAGCTTCAATCGGGAGATTGAGATTCATCCCCTGGTTCAAAAATTCGGCTGCCTCACTCTGGGTAAAGCGCAAATCATGGGCACGAAGTTCGGTCAATTGACCGCGCACGCGCAGACCTGCCAGGGGCAGCGGCGGATCTTCACGGGTGGCAATGACAAGATGCATGGGCGGCGGCAGGTGTTGGAGCAAGAAAGAGAGGGTCTGATCTACGGCCTGAGATTCAATCAGGTGATAGTCATCGAGGATGAGGATAAATCTTGAGGAAACGGCGGTCAGTTCATTGATCAGCGTAGTCAGAATTGCGTTGGGTGCAGGCGGATGGGGCGATTGCAGGTGACGTAAAGCCTCTTCGCCAAGTTGCGGGGGGCCATCAACTTCGGGTAGCGCAAGCGTCCGCAATGCCGCCACAAAATAGACGAGAAAGCGAGTTGGATCGCTGTGCTCTTCGTCTAGCGACAGCCATGCCGCAGGCTCCTCAGATGCCGCAACCCATTCGCTGAGCAACGTTGTTTTGCCAAAGCCGGCAGGCGCAGAGACAAGCGTCAGTTTGCCATGCATGCCCGCAGTCAGCCGTTCACGCAAGCGCGGACGCAGGACGGCGTAAGGTCGTGACGGCGGGATATAGATCTTGGTGTTTAAGATCGGTGCGTACATCGCTCAATCATAAAGCAGACAATTCCTCCCCTCCAATGGACCCAAAGCGAAACCGCCTGATCAAAAACAGCGTCCTTTAGATTTCCCCCCAGGCTCGCATACTGATCGCAGGTCAAGCGCCGGGAAGGAAGGTCCATGTGTCTGGCGCGCACCTCGATTCCCGGTATCCAGGTCAAGACCTACCAAGACTTGCAGGCAGCGCTGGACTTGCCTCAGGTGGCGGTGCAAATCTATGATCACATCCGACTACTTGCCCTGCCCGATGCCAACATTATGCAGCGGCTAGAGTGTCTTCAACACCGTCCACAACATGAGTCAACGATGTTCCCCCGCAAAACGTCATCGCCATGCGGGAAGCACTGCAAGAGTACGGGCTCTATTGACACGTACGTCCGTGGCCGCCGTCCTTTCGGTAGCCAGCAACGCGCGCGTGGCAGCCTCCATATGACCCTAGCCGGGCCGCACGAAGCGGCCGCTGCCCGGTTCAGTGAGGATCTGTCCATCGGCATAGGCCACGGTCCCATTGATGATGGTGGCATGGACACGGCCCTGGACCGGACGTCCGTTGTAGAGGCGGTCAATCGCACGCGCTTTCGAGAACCATTGACTCGAGTCGAACACGCCCACAGCGCGCGGATCATAGATCGTGACGTCTGCATCAGATCCACTCTGAATGACGCCCTTGCGTGGATAGAGGTCAAAGAGCTGGGCTGGTTGGGTGGAGATGAAGCGCACGGCATCCTCCAGCGTCAGCCGGCCGGTCAGCGCTTCGGTCATTACGCCGGGCACGAGCGCTTCGATTCCCGGCGCGCCGATGGCGCCCTCCCAGATATTGTCCAGCCCTCGCTCTTTTTCGGCCAGGGTGAACGGGCTGTGATCAGTCGTGATGGCCAGGAGGGAACCGTCGAGCAGGCCTTCCCAGAGCGCCTCCTGATCGGCCTCGGAGCGCAGGGGCGGCTTGATCATGGCGAACGGTCCCAGGCGATGCATATCCTCTGCCGTAAAGAAGAGATAGTGGGGACAGGTCTCACCCGTCATGGGCAAACCGGCATCTTGCGCGCCCTGCAATACTTCAAGCGCCATGGCGGACGAGACGTGCGCGATATGCACGTGGGTGTCAAGTTCAGCGCAGAGCACGGCTAGCTCGGCCACGGCCATGGCCTCGACCACGGGCGGTCGGCTTTCGACAAACGCAGCCGGATCCACCCGCCCGGTACGCCGAATTCGTTCGCCAAAGAGCTGGATCAACCGTTCGTTCTCGGCATGGAACGAGACCATGCGGCCGGTCTCTTTGACCAGCTCGAGGACGCTGTACAGGTCGGACTCGTCTTCCAGACAGAGTCCCGCGAATTCAGCCTCGCGACCCGGCTGGATGGCATGGGTAAAGACCTTGAAGCCGCAGGCGCCTGCCTCCGCCATGCCGAGAATCTCTTCTCGATCTAGCAAGCCGGGCGCACCGTAGAGGCCAAAATTCACCAAACTCTCCGCTTCGCCCAACGCTTTGCGGCTTTCGAAGACCTCAACTGTTGCGCAACAGGGATTGCTGATCGGCATTTCAAAGAGCGTTGTGACGCCGCCGGCCGCTGCCGCCCGGGTTTCGCTGGGAAAAGTCGCTCGCTCTGGATGGGACGGTGCGCGTACGTGGAAGTGAATATCGATCGCGCCCGGCATGACGAGCATCTCATCGGCATTGATTTCATGCCGCGCCGGCGGTAGCGAGCCGGGCGCGGCCACCAGTGCGATCTTGTCGCCTTCCAGTCCGACATCGGCAGGATAAACTGCATGTGCTGTGACGACTTTGCCGCCTTTGATTGCAATATCAAGCATAGGGAGCCCTCGGTCAGTGAATGTTACGCCGCATCAAAAAGTGTTGTGTCCAGAAAACGCTGCAAGATGGTGTAGGTTGTTTGCAGTTCTGCAATATCCGTGTACTCGTCAGTCGAGTGAGCAACTTCATAGGTTCCGGGTCCAAAGACGACCATGCCGCCGCGTACGATGTCGACAAGGTGCTTGGCGTCACTCCCCGGCAGGTAGCCTACTGGTTCGGCCGGGCTTTGGGTCTCTTCGGCACTGATGGCCAGGAAGTGCTGCGTGTATGGGTTGGTCAGGTCCGTCTGAAACCAGTTGCTGACCAGGAAGCTGTCGACGCTGTAGGTGCGCTCCGGGTCCTGCGCCTGTCGTTCGGCGACAATGGCCTGCAATTCGGCGATCACCGCTTGCGGATCCTCGCCGGGCACCATGCGCCGATCGACCCGGATCGTGCATTGATCGGCCACAACGTTGCTGCCCACGCCGCCTTCGATGAGCCCAACATTGATGCTGGCCGCGCCCAAGAGCGGATGGGGCCGCGCCTCTAGTTCTTTGCGCTGATAGCGTTCCAGGTCAAGGATGAGATGGGCCATGCCGTTGATGGCGTTGCGTCCGCGCCATGGATCGGTGGCGTGGGAAGTGCGACCCCTGACGTGAAATGCCGCACGAAGGACCCCTTTGTGCGCGGTCGCCACCCGATTATGGGTCTGTTCGCCCACGATGGCAAAATCGGTTGGCGGCAGATGGCCGTTTTCGGCCAGCCACTTGGTACCTAATTGGCCGCCAACTTCTTCGTCGGCCGCGCACACCACCACCAGGCGACCGCGTAATTCGTTGACGCGTCCCTGCAGCGAGGCTGCCGCGTGCAGCATGGCCGCCATGGGGGCTTTGTCGTCGACGCTGCCCAGACCATAGACGCGCCCGCCGTCAATCTCACCCCCATAGGGATCGTACGACCAGCGGGCGTTCTGGCCGAGGGGCACGGTATCGATGTGGGCATGGACCATGATGGTCGGTCCATCGTCATTACCCATTTGGCCAACCACGCTCCACGCCCGCTCATCCGGCGCGACCATGGTTGTCTCGAATCCGGCCTGCGTCAGATAGGCGTCACAGAAGTCGGCTACGGCACGACAATCGCCCGGCGGGTTGGGCGAAGGAATGCGAATCAACTCCTGTAACAGGGTGACCAACTTGCTGTCGCTCAATTGCCCGCTCCTTCGCTGCGCACGCGCGTCAAGATGCGCTCCATGCGCACGAGCGCTTCCTGCAGCTGATCTTCCGTCTGCAGATAGCTGATGCGCAACCAGTCGGACCATTTTTCGCCAAACGCGGTGCCGGGGAAAATGAGGACGTGTCCTTCCTTCAGCAGCAGATAGCTAAACTCAAAGGCGCTTAAACCGCTTGACGCGGCGTTGGTGTAGACAAAGAAGCCGCCCTGTGGCTCCGTGTAGGTGAGTCCCATTTCGGTCAACCCGTCCATCAGCAGCCGGCGACGGCGGTCATATATCGCATAGTAATCGTCGATGACTTCCTGGGGGCCCGAGATGGCGGCCAGTGCAGCGTACTGGCTGACGGTCGACGTTGCGCCGGTCGTCGCCGCCTTGAGCGCGGCCAGCGACTCGATGAAATCGGGCGGCGCGGCCACGTAGCCCACGCGCCAGCCGGTCATGCAGTAGGCTTTGCTCACGCCGTTGAGCGTAATCGTGCGCTCGAACATGCCCGGCAGGGAAGCGATGCTGAGCTGTTGCGCCGGCGGATAGATATACTTTTCGTAGATTTCATCGCTGATCACCACAAAGTCACGCGCCTTGGCCAATTCAGCAATCCGCTCCAGGCTGGCCTTGCTGACGACGCCGCCGGTCGGGTTGTTGGGCGAGACGATGAGCAGCGCCTTGGTTTTTGGGGTGAGGGCCGCCTCTACAGCTTCCGGCAGGAGGTCGAAGTTGTCTTCCGGCTCCGTGGGAATCATGACCATGCGCCCGCCGGCCTGCTCGATGGCCTGGTCGTAGCTCGTGTAGCGCGGGTCGGGGACAAGGACCTCGTCGCCCGGATCGAGCAGCGCCTGCATGATGAGAAAGAGCGCTTCCTGGCCGCCGGCTGTGACCAGCACGCCATCGGCTGCTACGGGAATACCATTGTCGCGCTGTAGCTTCTCCGCGATTGCATGGCGTAAATCGGGCAGGCCCGCAGCCGGCGTGGGCCGGTCGGCTGCGCCGCTGGCCACCGCGGCCTGGGCTGCAGCAATGACGTGCTCCGGCGTATCCATGTCCGGGTCACCCCGGCCGAGGGCGATCACGTCGGGCGTCTGCGCAGCCAGCTCCATGAGCGCATAGCGCAACGCCGTGCCGTCACTGGCGACGCGGCGCAGTTCGGTCAGGTCGACCGGTTCGCCGGGCAGCGGCTGGGTCGTTGAGGACGTCATGAGGATGCTCCTTCCAACACGGCCAGGGCCGCGTATCGACCGGGGGCGGGCGTGCAGATGGTCATGGCCTGCTTGAGCGTCCGCACCTTGGCCACCAGCGCTTTGGGACCGGCAAACCAGGCCACGTTCCAGGCCTCGAGACCGGCGTCAGCGCCAAAACTGCCCAGGATCAGCATCTGTTCGCTCGTGCCGGCGTCTTCCACCGCTCGCAGCGGCTCCAGGGCGCCGGAACCGTCGAGCAAGTCGGCGATGATGATGGCGTCGGAGTCCGCTGCGGCGACGGGCGCGGCGCTCCCTGGTTGCCAGATCCAGAGGCCGGGTGATGTGCCAACCGGTCCGTCTGCCGCATACTCCTGTAGGGTCGCCTCTGCAAGCTGTGCGGCCAGCGCATAGCGTTCGCTTGCGCCTGCCGGAACGTAGACCGCGCCTTCTGCCGCCAGCGTGCGCAAGGCGACAAAGCGCGTCTCCTGTGGACCGCCGGCGATGACGACCCCGTCATCTGCGTCGACGGTGATGCCGACGTCGGCCAGCGCCGCGGCGACGCGCCGGCAGAGCGGTGCGATTCCGGGGCGTCGCGTATAGTGGTCGCAGAGATGGTCGGCCATGGCCTGCGCCACCGCGCCGCGAACAGCCGGGCTGGTGGATGTTTCAGCATCCTGCACGGCGGCCGGCGCCGCGGGCAGGGCGCGGACGCGTTGAGCGACTGCGCGTCCTAACGGTGTAGATTCGGTCATTGTCACGCTCCAAAATGGTCTGTGGTCGTCATCTGACGACCGATTAATCCTTGAACGGCCAGGCGACGTCGTTGGCGGCCGCCAATGCCCGCAATTCTTCGTAGATTTCCGGGTCGACCGGCACGCCGGTTTGCTTTTTTTCCTGCATGCGGCGCCATTCCAGTTCGCCGGGCAGCAGGATTTCGGTCACGTCGGGGCGGGTACGGCTGCCTTTGACCATCTCGATGAACTCTGCCAGGCGGGCATAGAATTCGTCGCGCGGCATGAACCACTCGATATCATAGGCGGTGAACTGGTGGCCCACATCTTGCTTTGCCGGATCCGCATAGAGCGCGCTGCCGAATGCGCTGCCGCCCATGACGCCGGTTAGCACATCTGTGATCAGGCTCAGACCATATCCCTTGTACTCGCCCATGGGCAAGAGCGTGCCGTCCATCGCGGCAGCAGGATCATCGGTAAATTCGCCGTCCTTGGTGATGGCCCAGGTCAGCGGCATCTTTTTGCCGTCGCGCATGAGCCAGCGCATCATGCCCTTGCCGGCCATGGTGATGGCCATGTCGAGGATGATGGGCATGTCGTCGGGTCCGTCACCCGTGGGAATGGCCACAGCCCAGGGATTGGTGCCGAGCACTGCGTCCACACCGCCCCAGGGCGCCATTTCCGGGCCGGCATTCGTCTTGCTGACGCCGATGCAGCCGGCGGGCAGGGCCTGACTGGCCGAGAAGCTGGCCGAGCCAAAATGCGTGGAGTGGCGCACCATGGTCATGCCGACACCGCACTCTTTGGCCTTATCGATCGCCAGGCGCATGGCCTTGACCGCCACGACCGTGCCTGCGCCGTTGTGGGCGTCCACCAGCGCCAGCGCCGGGGACTCCTTGATGATTTCGAAGGGTGCATCTGGATCAAGCAGGCGATCATTCACGCGTTCAAGGTACGCGCTCACGCGCCGGACGCCCTGCCCCTGGCCCTGGAGGTTGCGCAGTTCGCTCGTCAGTAGCGCTTCGGCAATGATGTCGGCGTCACCCGGCGCCAGATCGGACGTGTAGAGCAGCTGGCGGGTGAGTTCGTGAAGCGGGGCAACCGGCACATAGCGCAGTGGAATCTGCTCGGTTTCATAATCGCCGGTATATTCAATCGGTGTGCTCGCCATTTTCATTTCCTTTTTTCTATTTCGTCACAAGATTGCTTGTGCGGGTCAAGCTGTCCTCACCCTGATTTGACGCTTGAGGCGCCAAATCGGTCCCTCTCCACCCGGTGGAGAGGGAGGCGGAGCGTTTGCCACATTTCATTTAACTGCGAATTCTTGGATCGAGAAAATCTCGTAGCCAGTCGCCAAGAAAGACGACGCCTAGCACTGTGATCGTAATGGCGACGCCGGGAAAGGTCGTCATCCACCAGGCGCTGCCGATATACTGACGTCCGTCGGCCAACATCAGGCCCCAGGTGACGGTAGGCGGCTGGACGCCCAGGCCCAGGAAGCTCAGGGCCGACTCGGCCAGGATGGTCACGCCCACTTGCAGCGCCGCCAGAATGATGGCCGAAGCCATGACGTTGGGCAAGATATGGCGGACCATGATCGACGACCCGCGTCGACCGCTCACCCGGGCTGCAAGGACATAGTCCAATTCGCGCAGCACAAGCACCTCGCTCCGCGTCACGCGGGCATAACTGACCCACCCCGTTAAGCCCAAAACCAAAATCAGCGTGGTGAGGCTGGGACCGACGACGCCGGAGACTGCCACCGCCAGAATGATGAAGGGAATCGCCAGCAGCCCGTCTGCGATGCGCATCAACGCTGCATCCACCCACCCCCCGGCAAAACCGGCGACGATGCCGTAGAGAACGCCGATGGAGCCGGCGATGGCCACGGCCGCAATGCCCACGACCACCGAGACGCGGCTGCCGACGATCACGCGGCTTAGGACGTCGCGGCCGAGCTGGTCCGTGCCCAACCAGTAGGTGCCGTTCTCGTCAGAAAAGCCCGGCGGCTCAAAGCGCGCCGCGAGGTTGTGCTGAACGGGATCGTGAGGCGCGATTTGCATCCCAAAAATGGCACAAATAACCACGACGGTAATGATGGCCAGACCGATCATCCCCGCAGGACTGCGTCTGAGGGAGGTGGCGGCGCGTTTGAACGTCCCGGGCCGTTGTCGCAAAGCAGGTACAGCGGTCAGGAGTTGCTCTCCTTGCAGGGCTGCTGCCGACGGGCTAGTGTTTGTCATAACGAATCCGCGGATCCACAAGCGTGTACAAGATATCCACCACCAGATTGATCAAGATAAAGGACATGGCAAACCAGAAGAGCCCCGCCTGGACAACCGTAATGTCGCGAACGTTGATCGACTCAATCATGAGGCGACCCAGACCCGGCCAGGCGAAGACGGACTCGACGACAACCGCACCGCCCAGCAGCCAGCCCAGCTGCAGCCCAAATGCAGTCAGCACCGGGATGAGCGAGTTGCGCATGGCGTGGCGCGAGACGACCAGGCGGCGATTAAGCCCCTTGCTATAGGCCGTGCGCACGTAATCCTGCCCCATGACTTCAAGCATTGATGAACGGGTCAGGCGTGAGATGCGGGCTGCCATGCCAACGGCCAGCGTCATCGCCGGCATGATGATGGCCGCCGGCGAACCGACGCCAAAGGCCGGCAGCACGCGCAGCTGTACGGAAAAGATCAGGATCAGCATCATGCCGAGCCAGAAGCTGGGCATGGCCATGCCGATCGTGGCCAGGGTCGTGGCCGTCAGGTCGATCCAGCTGTTGCGATTGAGCGCGGAAATAATGCCCAACGGGATGGCGATCGTCAATCCGATCGCGGCCGCGACAAATGCGAGCAGAAAGGTCCAGCCCAGCCGCTGCATGACCAGGTCCATGGCTGGGACGCGGTATTGGATCGACATGCCAAAGTCACCCGTTATGGCCTTGCGCAGGAAGACGACATATTGTTCCCAAAGCGGCTTGTCAAACCCCCACGCGCGTCGCAGCTGTTCGATCTGTTCTTCGCTGAAGGTCGGCGGCGCCATGACCGCAATTGGGTCGCCGCGCAGCCGGACCAGAAAGAAGACGACAAGTGAAACAATAAAGATTGTGATGACCATCTGGGCTATGCGTTGCAGAATGTAGGTCTGCATGAATACTTTCCGCTAAGTGAAATCGTGAATGAAGAAGCTGACGCTGTTGGCGCCGATCGAGCCTCTCGGAATCAAGCCAGCGCCGATTGAGCTTGTCGAAATCAAGCAGCCGATGATCGGGCCTGTTTGTCGATCTCGACAGGCTCAATCGGCATCAGGTCAGCATGTCTGAACTACGACAGCTTTCTACTGGGCAACCTTCAGGTCACGGAAGGTGAACCAGCCATCCGCACGCGGCGTCCACTCAAAGTCATCGCTCATGCCGATGACGTTGTCGATTTCGTAGAGCGTAATCGTGGGGGCATAGTCCAGATAGTAGCCCCACCATTCGTCCCACAGCGCCAGGCGCTCGTCAGGATCGACGGTTTGCAGAATCTGCTTGCCCAGGGCATCCCACTCCGGGACACAGACGTTGTAGTTGGACTGTTCCCACTCACACGTGTAGAAGAGCGGAATCAGCGAGGGCGCGCAGCCCAGCGTCACCAACATCATGTCGCGGTTGTTGCCCGGCGTGCTGACCTGCTCGGCATAGGCCGACGAATCGAGGATGTTCAGCTCGACGTTGAAACCAGCCTCATCGAGCATGGCGCTCATGACTTCAGCCACTTCCTTTTCGCCGCCGAACTGGAAGGCAGGCGCATCAAAGTAGACCGTGGGGCGGTTGTCGCCGTCGGGATCATAGCCGGCCTCGACGAGCAGCTGCTTGGCCAGTTCCGGATCGAACTGTCCATTGGCGGCCTCTTCACCGGCGAACTTGTCGGCAAAGCCTTCGGGATAATACGAGCAGGTGCGCACCAAGCGTGCCGCAGCTGAACCCTGGACTTCGGCCAACAGATTGCGGTCGATGGCGTGGTTGATGGCCTGACGCACATTCTGATCCAGCGTGGCCGGCTGATAGTCGGGGTAGGTCTCGTCCATCGCGCCCGATTCGGTCTCGGTACGCAGGTAGACGTGATGCATGCGGTTTGACGTGGAGCGGGCCAAGCTTACGCCTTCGGCGTCTTCAAAGCGGGCGCGATCCGGTTCCGGCACGGAAGCGATCATGTCGACCTGGCCGGCCAACAGCGCGGCAACCTGGCTCGACTGCTCGGGAATCACCTGATAGATGACTCGATCAACCTCGGGACGGCCGGCCCAGTAACCATCCCAGGCCTCGAAGACGTAGCGATCGCTCTCGGTGAACTCAGTCAGCGCGTAGGGACCGGAACCGACGGGGTTACTCGCAAACGCTTCTTCACCGACTTCTTCCAGATAGGCAGGCGGCAGCAGCTGACAGCCGTTGTAGCTGACGTCATATTCGAAATAGGCGTGGGGTTCGGTTGTGATCACGTCCACGGTCCAGTCGTCGACGACGACAACTTCTTCGATGAACTGCCACTGGGGCTGGACCATGAAATCCTCGCGCGTGCGCACGCGATCCATGTTCCACTTGACGGCGTTGGCGTCCAGCGGTTCGCCATTCTGGAAGGTGTTGCCTTCACGCAGGTTGAAGCGCCAGGTGACGTCATCGATGTTTTCCCAACTTTCGGCTGCCTGACCCACATAGCCTGAACCATCTGCCGAGCGCCAAATGAGGCAGTCGTAGAGCAGATTGGTGAGCCAATGGGTCGAGCCAAACCAGGTGACGGGCGCATCCATGGTACGGATCGGGCCGGTGTGGGCAAAGACAAATTCCGTCACACCCTCTTCACCGCCTGCATCTTCAGCAGGCGCTGCCTCCGGGGCCGCGCCGGGGGCAGCGGCGGGTGGGGCCGCGCAGGCGCTTACCATCAGCGCTACGATGGCCAGACAAAAAAGCACTTTCGAAAACGACCGTTGAAACATAGACTATCTCCTTTTTTGGGGCGGTTCAATGACCGCCGCGTAATGAACTGCAACTAACCGCGCCGTTGCGGGAACCCACTGAAGTATGGACGCCTCGATTACCGATCCAATCGCAGATAATAGCGGTTGGCGTTGTGGGGCGAAAGTCTGACCCCACCCTGGGGCGTCACCAGGAAATTGTCAGAGACCAGGAAGCCGCGATCGTTCTCGAGCACGGTTCCTGGGTGGAAAGAAAGTACCATATTGTTGTCCAACACGAAATCCGGTGCAGCCAGATTGCTCGGCCCGTCGCTGCCGTCCAGGCCGGTGCTGTGGCAGTCGGGCGTGTGCTTCCCCGCGACGGGATAGCCCAAGTCGCGCAGCGTCTGGTCGTTGGCTTCGCCGATGACGCGTAGGGGATTGCCGGGCTTGGCCAGGGCCGATGAGTTGTCGACGGCTTGCAGGTAGGCTTCAAGCAAGGCAGTGACGTCGTCGGGCAGGTCAATGAACGAGAAGACCGTCGTCATTTCAAGCCAGTAGCCCCAGGGCGACTCGTAGACGATTTCAAAATTCATGATATCGTCTTCCTGCATGCGCAGATCTTTCTGGGTGGGTACCGTGTAGGGCGTGAGGTCCAGTGATACCTTCGACCGCCCCCAGAACGCGCCTTTGCCCTTCACGAAGGCCTCGGTCGCCGCGCAGACGTCCCAATAGCGGGCGCCGACCCGCGCATGCTCGCGAAAGACATCCATGCTGGCATCCAAAATCGCGCCGTTCTGCTGTATGGCTTCGAGCTCAAAGGTCGATTTGATGCGCCGGATCGCGTTATACGCTTCCGTCACCTCGACCATCTCATACCCGTCCAGCGCGGCGCTGAATTGCTTGTACTCGCCCACGCTGAGCAGCTTGTTCATGTTGACCATGCCGATGCGCTTGGATGTGGCGGCATACTCCTTGGCCAGCCGCGTCGTTTCGCCCACGATGTCCGTCGGCCAGATGACGCGATCCCAGTCGGTCGTGGTTTCGTTGCGTGTCCAGACGCCTTGATAGGAACTCCAGATCAGCGCCCAGGGATCGGGATCTTGGCTGCCCAGCACGACATAGCCGGCCCCGCCCCACAGGTGCGCGTTGGTGATGTAGCGAATCGCGCCCACGCCGCCGGGCGAGCCGCTGCCGATGATGATCAAGGCCCCGATGTCCTGGGCTTCCATCATGGCCTGGATCTTCTCAATCCGCGTGGCCACTTCCTGCTTGAGTCCTGCAAAGGTCAGCATTATTCTCTCCCGAATGGAACTTCTTCAATGAGATCGCCCAAGATCGCCACCGGTTCATCTTCCGGCGCGATGGGCCAAACGGTACCGCCGTGGAGTAAAATGCCGGCGCGAGGCGCCGTAATCTCCTGCAGCGTCACGCCGGTATGGGCGTGGCGCACGATGCCGATCACTTCCCCTTCGTCGACCTGCAGGCCCCGCTTCTCCTTGTCTACAAAGATGAGCCCGCGTGGACCCTGGGGTTTGAGCACGGTGTGACGGTTAATCACGGACACGCTATCGACATCCGATGTCAACGGCCCATCCAGCATGCCGAGGTGGCGCATGGCGTTGAGTACGGCGTTCACCATGCGTTGGTTGTTCTCCTGGCGATAGTCGCGCAGCCCCGGCCCGCCGCCGATCCAGACGGAAGCGACTGCCTTGC
Source organism: uncultured Chloroflexia bacterium (assembly GCA_963749845.1). Taxonomy (GTDB): domain Bacteria; phylum Chloroflexota; class Anaerolineae; order Caldilineales; family Caldilineaceae; genus JAGRCP01. The sequence continues at coordinate 59,163 of CAVVOJ010000003.1, forward strand.
CTTCTTCGGCCGCGGCCTGGGCCATGGAATTGTCGTCCGGCTGCCCAATCAAAACCTGGGGCAGGCCCAGCGCAATCGCCAGCGCGCTTGACGCCGCCACGTCGCCATGGTCGTACACCCCGGCATAGCCGTAGTAGCCCGTCAGCCCGCCGCTGCGCATGTCCAGCAGCGCATCGGCGTTGGCGATGACATCGGTGTAGTAGCGGTCCACCAACATTTCACTCACGGTGCCGTCGGCGTTACCCCGTCCCAGCGCGTTGAGGTTCTTGTTGTCCCAAATCGCGTTGATCTGCTCAAACTCGAAGCCCGATGTGTTAAAAAGGGGCGAAAGAATCAGCGTCCCTTTCATGGCGGCCGGGTCCAGTTCCTTGATCAGCTGCGGCAGCACCGCCGCCGCTTCGATCTCCAGACCGCTGACGCCGGCGTGCACCGCCAGCACCGGCCCGGCTTCGGCTCCGCTGACGATGTGGAGCGGCGCGTGCACGGGAAAGCGGCCGTGGGTCTCCGTTGCCTGCAAAAAGCCGAATGCCTTGCTGCCCGGCTCAGCCGTGATTGTCCCAACCTTCATAATTGCTCCTTATGCAATGGAAATGTTGAGGTCCATGGTACGCCGATCCTCGATGCGGTCGATAACGCCCAGAATGCCGACCGAGGTTGCGCCAATCGTCAGCCACTCCTGACCTGACGGAATGACGATGGCCTCCTGGGGATTGGGAATGTCGGCCAGCGTATCGCCCGTGTACGGATCGAGCAAACTGCCATAGATCTCGCCGGCCTGCACGTGTTCGCCAAAAGCCTTGTGGCGCAGGAAAAGACCATCCACATCCGGTTTCCAAACGACGACACAGGCGTTGTAGACGACACATTCGGGGCCGTCCGCCTCCAGTTCACCGTCGACCATGCCCATGGCCTTCATGACGTTCCAGATGCCCCGTTCGGCCACATACACATTCTCGTCCCCATTCTTCATCCAGCCCGTGCCGCCGCCCAGCTCCAGCGTGATCTGCGCCACGCCCGCGTCTTCGATCGCGCCCTTGGCCTGGTTGGCGCCAAAGGTGCCGGGCGGGAAGAACGCCGCCTGATCCAGCCCGAAGGCCACGACCAGCTTGCGACGCAGCTGCTCGATCCGCGTCAGGTTCTCCGGGTCCTTCTCGGCGCTGAAGAGCACGTAACGCTCGTAGGCCGTCTGCCCGCCGGCGTGAAAGTCGATCATCACATCGGCCGGGCGGATGCACTGCTCGTAGTAGGCGGCCGCCACCTGGTCGGAGACGCTGCCGTTGGGGTTGCCGGGAAAGAGACGGCTGATGTCCTTGCCGTCCACCTGCGAGCCCCGGCCGGACAGCTCGAAGCCGACCCGATTGACGCTGGGCACCGCAATCACGGTCCCCCGCAGCTGGGTCGGATCCAGCTTGCCGACCAGGTTGAGAATGGCGATGCTGCCGATAATCTCCGAACCGTGAATCGCGCCTTGCACCAGCAGCGTCGGGCCCGGTTCTGAGCCGACAAAGAGGTGCACGGGTACATCCGGGCTGAGACCAGACCGGGACTTTGCCGTCTCCAAATAGCCGAAGGCATGTTCGCCCGGCTGTGCTTCGATGTTGCCAATCCGCATGGCATGCTCCTTATGGTGCGCAAATTGTGAAACGTGGTGCGTGACTCACGTTGTGCACCCTCTCGTCATGCTTCACGTTTCACGCCTGCATGATTAGGTCAAATAGCGCTCAAACCAACCGGCAATGCGGTGCAGGCGCTCGATGCGATTGCCCGGACGCCCGCCGCGCGAGAGGCCGTGGTTTTCTCCCTCGAAGATGACCAATTCGGTCTCCCGACCCAGCCAGCGCAGAATGGCGAAGAGCTGCTCGGCCTGCTCCAGCGGGCAGCGATAGTCTTCATCACTGTGGATGATGAGCAACGGCGTGTGAATGTTTTCGGCATAAGCGATGGGCGATTGACGCCAGACCGCGTCGAGATCGCTCCAGGGCGTGGCGTTGGTTTCGCCGATGCCGCACTCGGGACCGATGTCAGAGGTGCCGAACATGCTGATCTGGTTGACGATGCTGCGCTGGGTCACTGCGGCGCGGAAGCGATCGGTGTGGCCGACGACCCAGTTGGTCATGAAGCCGCCGCAACTGCCGCCGGTCACGCCCAGGTTGCTGGCGTCCACATAGGGCCGGCTCACGAGCTCGTCCACGCCCAGCATGACTTCTTCATAGTCTTTGCCGCCCTGATCGCCCTCGCTGGCCCGGGTCCAGGCCTGGCCATAGCCGGCGGTAGTGCCCCGCTGGTTGAAGTAAGCGACGATGAAGCCCGCATTGGCGAGGCACTGGAATTCATGGTTGAAGTCCCAGGAAAACATGGAGCAGTGCACGTAGACGATGGCGGGGTACTGGCGTGTCGGATCGAAGTTCGTCGGCTTGAGAATCCAGGCGTGCACCTTGGCATTATCCACGCCGTCGTACCAGTACTCTTCCGGCGTGGCCAGCTGGTGATCGTTCAGCCAGCGATTCAGATAGGTGAGTTGCTGCGTTTCACCGTCCGACCAGAGGTAGACGTCGCCGGGGCTGGACGGATCGGCCAGGCCATAGGCGCAGCGGCCATCGGCAATCGGGCTATACTCGAAGGCCACGTTGGGGCCGGTTACCAGGTGCTCCAGCGTGCCGTTCACGTCGATGCGGCAGAGATTGGCCCCGCCCTGTTCGGTGAGCAAGAAGTAGATCCATGGGTCGCCGGCGGGCCAGCGCACGGTGATGTTGGCCAGCCCGGCGCGCTGGTCGGCCACCGCGTAATTGCCCACTTCCTCTTGCAGATCGGGCGCCAGCGGTCGCGCCGTGCTGGCAGCGACGTCGGCCACATAGGGCGTCATGAAGATGCGTCGGTTGACGGGCGTGGGGTGGTTGTGCCCAGCAAAGGCGATCAGCCGATCCTCGTCGCCCCAGGCCGGACTGCGACAGGCGCCCACCCAATCCGGCATGAGTCGTTGGGGGGTACCGTCGGGGAAATCGCAAACAAAGATCTGGCCCTGCCCCAGTTCGCTGTTCTGCTCGCGTGCCATGCCGATAAAGGCCAGCCGCGCCCCCTGGTTGCTCCACTTGGGCTCGGAGTAATCACACTCGCTGTCGGTGATCTGAATCAGGTCGCCCGTAGCCAGATCCAACACCCAGATCTGCATGAAGCGGTCCTGGACCCACCCCGCGCCGTCGAGCTTGTAGCGCAGGCGACGCACGACCTTGACCGTCGGCGCAGGAATGCCGGGGCGAGGACCCCGGTCTTGCGCGCTGCGCATGGGCGTCCAGCGTACCCCTGCCAGACGCAAGCCGTCAGCCGACCAGTCGAGACCGCTCAACGCCTCGCCCGTGACCGGGTAGACCGTGATCTCCACCGTCACATCCAAGTCGGTATCGAAGGCGGCCACATGAACGGCGTTCGTACCCTCTGCCCGCCAGGAGAAGGCCAACTGCTGCCCGTCGCGGCTCCAGGCCAGGGCGCTTGCATTGCCGTCGCCCTCGGTCAGGCAGGTGACCTCTGCTGACGCCAACTCACGCACATAGACGTGGGAGACATAATCATTGCCGGCCGCGCGCGGCGTTCTGACACTGTAGGCCACCCGCGCCCCGGTCGGATCCAGCGTCAGCTCGACCACCCATTGAAACTTGAGCAGATCCTCTGGAATCAGTCCCCGGCGTGCGCTGTTTAGCTCGTCGCCGTACGTAACGCCGCCTGCTAGAGAGCGCCAATTCATTGCACTATTCCTCCCGGAATCAGATCGTCCACGGTCTGCTCGATGACGCCGAAGAAACAGCACCACTGGCCCTCCAGCACGGACGCCCGGGAGCGCAGGCCAAAGATGACGCCTGCTTCTGGCGCGCGAACTTCGCCGGCCACATCCCCATAGAGATTGTAGACTGTGCCCAAGAGCGTCCCTGCGGGCAGTTCGGTCTCAAAGGGCAAATCCGGCTCGCCGACAAACATGCCCGACGCGGGCGCCAGCAGCGCAATTTGGTGGCCCTGGCGCCATTGGGGCGCATACGCCGCTGCACCGTCAATCATGTTGTAGTGGCGCATGACGTTGAGATAACTCTCGGCCAGATCCGTGGCCACGGCGTGGAAATCACTGGTGAGCAGCCGGCAGTTGCCGCCCAGCTCGACCGTGATGCCGCCCTTGCCCAGCCCGCCGACCATGGAGCTGGGGTTGCCGCTGCCGGTGGGGCTGCTGAAGACCAGCGTCCAGTTGGGCCCCATGGCCGCGGCCAGCTCGCGGCTGGCGTCATTGTCGCTGGCGAAGATCATGTGCGCCAGGTAGGAGTGCTCGCCACCGGAGTGGGTGGCAATCTGGAGATCGGCTGTCTCCTGCATCGCGGCCCAGTGGGCCGCGGCCGCACGCTCGGTGGGATAGCCGTCGGCGCGGCCTGGATAGACGCGATTCATGTCGTAGGAAAAGGTGTCCAGCGGGTCGCCCCGCGTGCCCGCCATAAATGCGCCTACGTTCATGACGGGCACGGCAACCACCGTACCGCGCATCTTTTGCGGATCCAGTTGCTCCAGCGCAAGAAAGATGGAGAAGGGGCCCTTCCGGCTCGTCGCCATGGGTGGCGCCGTTGAGCCAGAGGCATGGGCCGTCTTCCACACCGCGATAGACGATGATGGGAATCTCGCGTGTGGCGCCGACCATGTCCTGGCCGATGGGAATGCCGCCCCGCTTGACTTCGCCCGGGGCAATTTCGATATTGCCGATACGCATTGGTGCACTCATGCACACCTCCTCACTCTGTGACTTAGATTTGGTAGATTCGTTTGCCGGTGCGTACTGCCAACCGGTCCAGAAGCTTTCGTTCGGTTTCCAAAAAGGGCGTGATATCGCTGCGCGTATAGGCCAGCGCCGCTTCCTCACGGGCCAGGTCGAGAATCGCCCCCTCATCAAGATGGCGAGTTTCTCCGTCTTGCATCAGGATTTCGCCGTCGACAATGACGGTGTCTACATCGTGCCCCGTGACGTAGAGCGCCAGCAGCCGGGCGATGTGTGCATCCGGCGTCAGGTGCGGCTGGTTCATGTCGATCAGGATAATGTCGGCCTGCTTGCCTGTCTCCAGCGAGCCGATCCGATCGTCTAAACCCAGGGCGCGGGCCGCATCGATGGTCACCATGCGCAGGGCTTTGCCCGCCGGCAGCAGAGCCTGGTCGCCAAAGCGCATCCACTGCATGCTCATGGCCCGGGGGATCTCCTTGAACAGGTCGTAGGATGCATACGGTGCGGTGCCGTCTGTCGAAATGGTAACGTTGGCGCCGGCCTGGAGCAGCTCGATGACCGGGCAGGGTCCATAGGCCACATTCTCATGCGTGAAGGGCACAACCGCGATGCCCACGCCGGCCGCGCCGATGGCTTCGACCTCGTTGGGACCCAGGCCGTTGGCGTGGGCCAGGATCAGCGGCGTGCGCAGCAACTGCTCCATTCGCGCTGCGCCGAACTTCTCGAAGCCGAAGTCGATGGAGCCGTTGAAGGCGTGGGTGTGCAGCAACACCGCATAGCGATCGGCCACGGCACGCGCTTCCTCGGCCTTTTCGATCATCACGGGCACGTGGCTGTCGTCGTAGACAAACGGGATGCGCGGATGCTGCGCCTGACGGCCGAAGAGGTAGGGCACATGCAGCGCGACGTGGAGCCGGCCGTTGGCCGCGCCATGCCAGCGTTCGATCACGGCGATGCTGTTGGCCAGCGCTTCCTCATAGGTGAAGGTGCGGCGCTCGGGTTCTCCGCTCTGCCAGTCCGTGGCGTCCCAGGGCAGGGGCAGGTGACCGATGAAGGGGTCGGGCGGACCGACGCCCAGCACCGTGCGGATGCCGATCTGCTCGACGGCTTCGGCCTGGCGGTCGGCGTAGATCGGGCTATCGACCCGCGCCGGCGTGGCGCCGATGACGGAGAAGCCGCACGTGACGCCAAACTTGAGCCGCTCCAGCCCGGCCAGCAGGCCCTCGGCGTACCACCAATCAGGCGTGGTGGCGTGGAAATAGAGCTGATTCGACGGCCAGCCCCGCTGCGGATGGTGAATCGCCCGGATCAGGCCGTGACCGGCATGGCCGTAGGTATCGATCAGGCCGGGCATGACCACCTTATGGCGCGCATCAATCACGCGGTCTGCCGCATAGGTAGCGCGAACGATCGCGGTCGTATCCACTGCCACGATACGTCCGTCGCGGATGGCCACTGCCCCGTCCCGGATGATCCGGTGCTGGGGATCCATGGTTACCACGATGCCCTGTTCGATTATGAGGTCAGCCTGATTTGGCGTCATAAATGGCTATATTTCGTAAATTCGTCGTAACTACT
>CAVVOJ010000004.1:0-498803 GCA_963749845.1 uncultured Chloroflexia bacterium
CGCCTGACCGACGACTATGAGATCGAGCTGGCAGCCGAAGACGCGCCACTGGTGAAGCTGGATGACCGCTACTACAAGCTGATTGACAATGCGCGCATACGCTTTCCCCACGGCGCGCCTTCGCTGGCAGCCTGTACGGAGCTGATCATCGATGGCGATGTGCGCTTTGGCAAGGATGTCGTCTTAGAAGGGAAGGTGCGGCTGGTGAATGAGGGGAATGAACCCCTGATTATCGCAGATGAAACCGTGATTCGGGGGGGGTAATCTTTCGCGTGGTGGAGGAGGCGCAATGCAACGTCTCCACCACGCGAAAATCTAACGTCGTTGGCGCCCAGGGCCAGCGACATTCCTCCGCCAGAAAACCCTCCTTCCGCTAGTTGCTTGATCAGTATCCTGTCCATGGTGAGAGGCTCTAGAGGTGTCGCGAGTGTAATTTGATGTCAACTCTGCGAATTGCGGGACGACGTACAGCCGAGCAGCGGTCTGGCCAGGGTTTAGCCGGTCAACCCGTGCCGGATGGCGACGATCGCGGCCTGGGTGCGATCGGTCACATCCAACTGGGTGAAGATGGCGCTGACGTGGTTGCGGACCGTGCCCTGTGAAAGGTGGAGAATACGGGCGATCTCACGGTTGCTGAGTCCGTCCGCCAGCAGGCGCAGGATCTCCAGCTCGCCGGGGAGAGCTTCTCCGTGATCAGGGCGGATTGCGCCACGCTCCTCGAGCCGACGGCCTGCTCCAACACGCGGCCGGCAATGGTCGGATCCATGTGAGTTTTTCCCGCCACTGTGCCCTTGACCGCGCGAATCAGCTCCTCGCGCGCGCAATATCCTTCAACAAATACCCTGCCGCTCCTGCGCGCAGCGCGTCGAAAAGCCACTGATCATCATCGAAGGTAGTGACCACCAATATCTTGGTGTCGGGACAACAGGCGCGGATCTTCGCCGTCGCTTCGATCCCATTCATGACCGGCATCTTCAGATCCATCAGCACCAGATCGGGCAGCTGTTTTCGGACCTGTTCCACCGCTTCCGCCCCATCAGATGCCTTGCCGACGATCTCAATCTCTCGGTCCAGTTTTAGCAGGAGTTCAAGTCCATCTCGGATGATGGCCTGATCGTCACAGATGACAACTTTCATGTCGCTACCTCTCACTCGTGGGAAGGTTGAGCGTGATTACCGTGCCCTGTCCCGGCTCACTTTGAATCTTCAGCGTTCCACCGGCCATGCGGGCCCGCTCCCACATCCCCGGCAGGCCATAGTGGCCGGTTTGGGCGAGTTCTGTGGGATCGAAGCCGGCGCCGTCATCATGTATGGTCAGCATTATCCATCCATTGCCTTGCCGGAGCCTGAATACGAGATTGCGGGCGTTGGCATGTTGCACCACATTGGCGGTTGCCTCCTGCGCCACCCGATAGATGCACTCTTCCAGCTCATCCGGGAGAGGGGGGAGTGTCTGCGGCACACGAAGCGTGAGGCACAGAGACGCGCGCTCGAGCCGCAATCTCGGCCAGGTCCGTGAGCGCCAGCGCCAGTCCGAGATCTTCCAGGGGGCTGGCGCGCAGCGCCTTCAGCGCTCGGCCGCCGTCGCGCAGGCCGCTGCGGGCCGTCTGCTCGGCCTCCCCCAGCAAGGCCCGCGCCATGGCCGGATCCTTATCCCAATATGCGTCGACTGCGCCCAGTTGAATCAAGAGACCGCTCAAGGCATGAGCCACCGTATCGTGCAGTTCACGCGCCATACGGTTGCGCTCTCGGCTGATCGCCAGATCCTCTGCAGTGGCGGCGAGCTCTTGCAGTTGTACATTGGCGCGACGTAGGGCAGCCTGCTGGCGATGCTGGCGCTGAAAGGCCTGATTGATCCCCAGAGCTATCATCGCCAGTAGACCACCAAAGAAGAGTGAAAATAGAACCGATCTCGGTCCTGCTTCCGGAACAAAACGGAGTTGCGCCATGATCAGACTGTAGGCCGTGATCGCCAGTACATAGAGGACCACCGCAGGCCAGGCGTAATGATAGGCGATCAAAACGGCAACCAGGGAGGAGGGCACCCACTGGCGCAAATAGAGCGCTGCCCCACCCTGGACATATACCCATGGTTCCACGCCCCCGGGAGACAGAACGAACACCTCACCCACAAAGGGGAGAATCCCCATCATTCCCAGGATCACGACTGGATAGGCCCGACCCAAACGCTGGGGAATGCCGGGGAGGAAGGCCAGTCCGAGCAAAATGAGGATAGAGCCGCCATAAAAGAGCAAGTAGGAGACCGGAAGAGGCGCCGGCGCGCTCCCCTGTGCATCAAAAATGGCGAGCAGCAAAAAATATGCGCTCCAGAACAGAACGCCTGCCTGAAGAAGTCTTCGATAGTCCTCGGCGGTGGATCTCATTCGTACGCGCGAGTATATCACGAATCACGGCGCCCGCCATGTGTTGACAGTCATGCACCAACTCGAATAAACATGACTGCAGTCATGCGTTTGGCGCAAAGTGTATGACTGTAGTCACTGTTGCAGCGGCTACGCAATGATTAGAATGTAGCAATGCCATAATAGAGCAGCTTTTCTTTCAAGGAACCCCAAATGAGTGTTGCCAACATGAAACGACTGATGATTTTCTGGGTACTTGGCCTGGGCCTACTGGCCTTTGGCGGGATGCATCCCGCCCGCGTCGGCGCGGCGCCCGACGCTGCACCGGCTCCAGCGCCATTGCGCGATACAAGCTGCACCCTGCCCGCGACAGTCACGACTGCAACAGAGCTGGCCGACTGCATCACCGCAGCCAACGCCAACGGTGCGGGGCTGGCCACGATCACGTTGGGGGCGGACATCACGCTAAGCGCCCCCCTGCCGCAGATCACCAGCACGATTGTGGTGGAAGGCGCGGGCTACTATGTGGATGGTAATCAGTCCCACCGTGTATTCTCTGTTGCCAGTACCGGCGATTTGACGATCAACCAGATCACCGTGCAGAACGGTGTCACCGATACCGTCGGCGGCGGCATCTACAATGCCGGCACGCTGACGGTGACCAGCAGCACCATCGCCGACAATTCTGCTCTTGGCGCCAGCGGCAGCACTTACGGCGGCGGCATCTACAACGACTTTGGCACACTGACGGTGATTGACAGTACGATCTCCGGCAACTACGCCGACACCAGCGGCGGCGGCATCGGCACCAACGGTGCAAGCAGCACGGTCACGGTGACCAACAGCACCATTTCCGGCAACTCCGCTGACGTTGACGGCGGCGGCATCTACAACATCGGTACGCTGACGGTGACCAACAGCACACTCGCCGACAACAACACGATCTTTAGTGGCGCTGGTAGTCTCTTCAATATCGGCACGGTACATCTTGCCGGTGTGATCCTGCATACCGGGGGGAATGGCCCAAACTGTGAGAATAGTTCACAAAGTGGTATAGCAGAAATTAACGACAACGGCTACAACCTGTCGGATGATACGTCATGTGGTTTCACGGGTACGGGATCGGCGGATGATGCGACCTTGAACTTGAGCGCACTGACTGGAACTGGTCCCGGCGGCGGTGTGCATACGCCACAAGCCGGCAGCAATGCGATTGGTGCGATTCCCAATGGCGTCAATATCGACAACAACGGCGTGACGCTCGTCTGTGACGGTACGGCCACCGACCAACTCGGCAGCACACGCCCGATTATTGGCGGCGATGCCTGCACCAGCGGCGCGGTCGAAGTGGTGCCGCCGTGTATCCTGCCCGCGACGGTTACGACTGAAACGCAGCTAGCTCGCTGCATCACCGCAGCCAACGCCAACGGTGTGGGCCCGGATACGATCACGTTGGGGGCGAACATCACGCTGAGCGCAGTCTTGCCGCAGATCACCACCGCGATCACGCTCGAGGGTGGCGGGTTCTTCGTGATGGCAACAACTGCCCGGCGCGTATTCTATGTCGCCAGCACCGGCGACTTCACCGTCAACGAGATCACCGTGCAGAACGGTTCTATCTCCGGCAGTGGCGGCGGCATTTTGAATGAAGGCGGTACGCTGACGGTGACCAACAGCACCTTCGCCGGCAACTTTGCCAGTGGCAATGGGGGTGGTATTGCCAACTTCAGCGGCAGTACGCTGATAGTGACCAACAGCACCTTCTCCGCTAACAGCGCTACGAATGACGCTGGTGGCATCTTCAACGCCAGCGGCACGGCGACGGTGACCCACAGTACCTTTTCCGGTAACTCTGGTAGCAACGCTGGTGCTATCCTAAATACCAATGGCACGGTCTATCTGGCCGGTGTCGTCATGGATACTGGGGCCAGCGACGCCAACTGTTCCGGCGCCATGACCGACAACGGCTACAACCTGTCGGATGATGCGTCGTGCGGCTTCACGGGTACGGGTCGGCGAACAATGCGACGCTGAACCTGGGCGCGTTAAGCGGTGGCGTGCATACGCCGCAGGCCGGCAGCGCTGCGATTGGCGCGATCCCGAATGGAACGACCATCGACAACAACGGCGTGACGCTGGCATGTAACAGCACTACCACCGACCAACTTGGCGCCGATCGCCCGATCAATGTGGGCACGGCTTGTACGAGTGGCGCGGTGGAAGTCGCCATGCCGCCCCTCTGCCCGACTCCGCTCGCGATCTCCGACGCCACCGAACTGGCCAACTGTATCACCTGGGCCAATGCCAATCCGGGCGCAGACACGCTTGGGCTGGATGCAGACATCACGCTGAGCACAGCCCTTCCTCAAGTCACGTCCGAAATCACGCTTGAGGGTGCTGGCTTCTCCGTCGATGGCGCAAGTACCTACCGTGTATTCGAAGTTACCAGTACCGGCAACTTCACCGTTAATCAGATCACCATACAGAACGGTTCTAGCGATACCAGCGGCGGCGGTGGCATCAACAACTCCGGCACGCTGACCGTGACCAATAGCACCATCTCTGGCAATACTACTACCGGCAATGGTGGCGGCATTTACAACTCCGTCACGCTGATAGTGACCAATAGCACGATCTCTGGTAATTCTGCCGGCAATGTAGGCGGCGGCATTTACAACGGCGATACACTGACGATGACTAACAGCACCATCTCCGGCAACAGCGCTTATGACGGCGGCGGCATCTACAACGGCGCTACACTGACAGTGACCCACAGCACCATCTCCGGCAACAATGCCTCTGCTGGTGCCGGTATAGCCACCAACAGCATAGCCTATCTGGCTGGTGTGATTCTGGATACTGGGACCAGCGGCACAAACTGCAGGGGCACCATGACTGACAACGGCTACAACCTATCGGATGATGACTCGTGCAGCTTCACAGGTACTGGGTCGGCGGATGATGCGACCTTGAACTTGAGCGCACTGACTGGAAGTGGTCCCGGCGGCGGCGTGCATACGCCACAAGCCGGCAGCAATGCGATTGGTGCGATTCCCAATGGCGTCAATATCGACAACAACGGCGTGGCACTAGCGTGCGACGGCACCACCACTGACCAACTTGGCAACACGCGCCCGATCACAAGTGGCGCTGACTGCACGAGTGGTGCGGTCGAAGTCGATACGACCGTAGCCGTGACCCTGGGCTGGTTCCTGGCGCAGCGCAATGGCGACGTGGTCGAAGTTCGCTGGCAGACCGCGACGGAGACGGGTACGGCCGGCTTCCATGTGCTGGCTGTCGTAGACGACGGCAACACGGTACGGCTCAACCAAGAGCTGATCCCGTCGCCCGTGATCGACGCGCTGGAGCCGACCGACTATGCCTTCAATGCCGTGACCGATGCCACGGGTTTCTACCTGGAGGAAATGGGCGTTGACGGCGGCGTGACCAGGCACGGCCCCTTCGAGTTGGGCGTGGAATACGGCGCCTATTCCCTGCCCGGCAATGTGGAGGTGCGACCGGCCGTCTTCCTCCCGGTCGTGGCGCGATAGTGGACTCCAGTACAGTTCGGCGTGAATACCACGACAGAAATCTGGCGGCTCTACCTCTGGTAGGTTGCAGGCCGGCATCGATCCCCATGTTGAGGCGGGCAACTTGGCTGCGCTCTTGACAGGAGAAAGACGCCTTGATATCCATGTGTTCTGTCAACCATAAATTGATTGAAGTCAGAACACCAATGTCTCGTCACATTCAAGTCGTTGATATCCATTGAACTAGCATTGACGAGACACATGCATATGTTTGACGCATTCACTGCACAGCATTCACTGCACAGCATTCACTGCACAAAGGAGACGTTCAACTTGAAAGAACAGACATCGTACCCGAAAATTCTCTGGCTGCTGACGCGCGCGGTCGCGCTGGCGGCGCTCGTGGCGTTGATTTTCACCGCCGCACCGGCATCGGCCCAGGACCCAGACTTCGACACGATCGACGACCCGCTCAATGGCGAATACGGACTCTTCACAGTCGATGATCTGCTGATCATGCGATCGAAAGCGGTCAATAACAACACGACGTCGGAAGCTTTAAATTACATTCTGGAAACGGAAAATCAGTCGATCAGCAGCCAGAGCGTCATGGATGCTGACAATCCTGCCTGCTCGCTGACCAGCGACCGCCAACCACAGCGGACAAGAATCGGCCGTTTCTTCGATCTGCCCTACGATGTCATTGTCACCCTGGTGCCTAAGGGTCCATACGGGTCGGGGGGCGAGTGCACGGCCACGACCAATATGGGGCTGCACATCCAGAGCACGCAGGAAGGGGGAAATACAGCCACGCCATTTCCCATGAGCGCAAATAATACGGCCGTGGCTATGGATGACTTCAATCAAGATGGTTATGAGGATCTCTTCATCATGAGCGATTCCGAGATGCTCGTGGCCACGGCCGCAAACCTCGCCGATAAAAACGACGGCATGCGCTTTGGCCCGGCCACATCTATTCCCTCGACCATGGCTGCCAGGAGCGATCCGGCTACGGGCGATTTCAATAATGACGGGCTGATCGATGTCGCCTGGATTGACAATGCGTATTATGTGCAATTTGCGACAGTATGTCCGGATGCTATAACCGGAACAGTTTGCGAAGGTAGATCAGCGCTGGACATCGTACTTAATCCGCTGCAAGCGGGGTCGACGAATATCAACGTACCGAACTCCTCGGGCGATTGCATTGCTAGTGGCAGCGGTGACGTTGCCCTTACCGCGGGCGATTACACAGGTAATGGCGTCACGGGTTTGGTAACCGTCCGCCTGGTAGATTTAGGCACTTTATCCTGCGCCTATTACGCCTATTGGTATGAATTCGGGGACGACTTTGCATTGATAGGCGGGACCTTTAAGGACCGTGTCGAGTTGGTAGGTGAGTATGATTATACCCCTATCAATGTCTACGCGGAATCGGCGGCGCTGGACTGGTTCGGGTCCGAACAGGCGGTTATCGCCATCGGCGCCTTGTCCGAGGACAATACTCCCAATGACCAGTTTAATTATACGGAAATCGTAAGCGTGATCTCCTTTACCGGCGGCACGATGACGCAGGATTCCAAAACCACGGAATCCACCCGTTGTGGGGATGAGGATATATGCCCCTGGATAAATGGGCTTGCGATGGGCCGTTTCGAAGACGTGGAAAGCACGGATGCCAATTTTGACCTTCAGTTCGCCACGCTGCGCAACGATGGCATGGTCACGATTTATTCCGTGACCGACCCGACTTCAGACTTCACGCCGGTGATTAAATCACAGACAACGCTGGAAAGTGGATTGGGGTTGCAGCCGAGAACCACCAATACAAGCGGGTTCACCTGGCTTGTTGCTGGCGATCTACAGGGTCGCTCCGCGAGTCTAGGCCCGCCGTCAGTGGTCCGCATCTCCAGCCATTCGCAGCCGTCGGTCATCCTGGGCGCGCCGCCCATGCACGTCGACTACATCCTGCCCGCAGCCAGCACGGCGACCGAGTGGCAGGTCGTCAACTTCTCAGCCGTGCCCGACTCCTTCAACAGCACCTATAGCGTAAGCACGACAAACGCCAACCAGTCGGCCGACACCAATCGCACAAGCTACACCTATGCCACGTCAAAAGAAAGCGAAGCCGGCTTCAGCTTCGAACCACCCGATCTGCCGTCGATCAAGGGCTCCATCAAGACGGCGACCGAGAACAAGTACGAAGACGTGAGCGAAACGTATGCCTTCGCCCAAAATGAATTTCAGTATGACGTCTCGAGCACGACCGGCTTCGGCGACGAAATTTGGTACGGCGTCCGATCCTTCAACGTCTACTACTATCCAGTACTGGGCGAAACGGTCTGCCCGGTCGACAACAGCAGCTGTGATCCCAGCGAAGAGCAGCAGCTCTACGTGACCTTTTCCGGGCCAACGAGCAACGGCACGGGAAGCGCCCCAGGCTACAGAACAGAATGGTATCAACCGGTCCATGAACCGGGCAATGTCTTCTCATACCCCTGGAATGAAACGACGCTGCAGCTTCAGACGGCGGCGAACATCGATCTGCTCACTAATGCGCCTTTCTTTAGTACCGGTTCCAATACCAAGGAGAGCGCCCAGTGGAGCAGCGGCGGTAACACAGACCAGACGACCGGCAGCACCAACACGCACTCCTATGACAAATCCTATAGTCTGACAGGCGGGAAGACGTTTGCCGAAGTCTTGGGCGTGGAGCTGAGCGGCAGCCTGGATTACAGCAACAGTTCGTCCATTTCCACCCTGAATACGTCTTCTTCCTCTGTGGGCGAGTCGGAAGGCATCGCCATACACTCTCCCGGCACTGTCCTAGATCCCGGCGAGTATCGTTATCAAGTGCAACCATACATCTTCGGTCGCACGCCGTCGGCTAGCACGGTCGATAGACCAGATCTGAAAAAGGATATCCAGACGTCGGGTCCCCTTCAGGCCGCCTTCTCCGCCAATTTTCAGGGTCAGGGTTCATGGTGGCGCTCCGACGCCAGCAACTACGAAAATCAGATCGACGTGGCCCTCAACCATCCCCAACGCTGGTCAATAGACAGGTCGGGCGCCACACAGTCTGCGTTCAACTGTTTGGTGACGTCTGAAGGTGGTCAGAACTGTCTAACGTTTAACGAGCTGAATCCGAATGAAACGCTGTGGAACAGCGAATTCTACTGGATGCGCGGGCTATTCGCGACGGTTGGCGGCGTCGGCGGTCCGCAGCGCACCCAGGCCACGGCAGGCGAAGAGGTTGTGCTCCAGGCCCGCGTCTACAACTACAGCTTCAAGGACATGGAGGCGAGCTCGACAATCCAGGTGCGCTTTTATCGCCAAGAGATGCAGAAGGGCACGACGACGCCTGTCGGCGACAGCGTGCGGATCAACCAGACGACGCTCGATCCGCTGCCCGGCTTCAATTCGGACAGCAGCCCGGATACTCCCAACTGGACGACCGCCACCGCCACGTTGGACACCAGCGACCTGGGCGACAGCTACCACATCTTCTGGGTGCTGGTCTGGGCTGAGAAATCAAGCGGAGAAATATATACTGAATTGCAAGGCCACGGTCTGAGCGCCATACCCGGCGACCTCAGCAACA
Source organism: uncultured Chloroflexia bacterium (assembly GCA_963749845.1). GTDB lineage: Bacteria > Chloroflexota > Anaerolineae > Caldilineales > Caldilineaceae > JAGRCP01. Next base: position 9,495 of record CAVVOJ010000004.1, read on the forward strand.
TCCGTGATGTGCCGTTGGAATATGTGACGCTGGACGCGGCGCAGAAGACCTTTAGCAACAATGTGGGGTACCTACACCAGCAATTCTATATTGCGCCGGCCACAACCGCCCCCCTGCCGACGGGTGACCTTGTGCTGGAGATCCAGAACGCCGTAGCAGCTCCCGGCCCGTCCGAATCGGAGAATCGCGTCATCATTACGGCCGATATTCTGGCCCAAGACGCGCCGGCAGAAGCCATACACGTACGATTCTATCAGGACGCACAGGCGTGGCAGGCGCACCAGGATGACCCCACCCTGCCCCGACCGCGCGCCTTTGATGTGGAGATGCTGCCCTTCATCCAGGCGGGCGAATCGGCTCGCGTGGAGGTACCCTTCTACACCACGGATTGTGGAACGCAGGATATCCTGGTTTGGGCGACTGTTGGTGCATCGGAGGATGCCGTCACGGCGACGGCGACCGTCGACAACGGAGACTGTGCGCTCTACTTCCCGATCGCCGGGACGGCCAATGCAGAGTAGTCTACCAGTACAACACTGAGCTTCAGAGATTCACAGGTCAATCAAACCCATAGGTGTTGCGCAGTTTGAGTAGGCTTCGACAGGCTTAGCCTACTCAAACTGCGCAACACCCAACCTCGCCGGAGGGATAAAATGCACGTATTTGCCCGCACCAAGATAATTCTGGAGGCCCACATGCAAATCAAGCGTCTCGTAAAATTGCTTGTCCCAACCGCCCTGTGTGCACTGCTGCTGAGCAGCACCTTCCTGGTGGCCCATGCCCAGGATGGGGCGCCCGATGCGGGTGAGGCGGAGGGCGGGGTGATAATCTTTCTGCCCACCATCTCTACCGAACCTGAATTTGAGGGGACCCCGCCGGTCGAACCCAATCCGCCCACCAGCAACACCATTGCCGCCAATCAGGCCGTCTATGACGAGTTGCCCTTTAACGACATGTCAGACTTTGCCGACGTCCTGCGCGACCTGATGGCGCCGCTGCCCGACACGACTCTGGCAGACAACGCTAGGCAAGGTGATTTGGGATCCCACGGCCATATGACTTCATCGTCGACCGGCTCCGATGCGCCCGACTCGGTGAATCCAAGCCTCTGGCGCCAGGCGCAGCTCGTCAACACGGGCGGCCTCTTTAAGGTGACCGATCGCCTCTACCAGGTGCGCAACTACGACCTCTCCAACCTGACCATCATCGAGGGCGACACCGGCATCATCGTCGTCGACCCGCTGGTCTCGGTAGAGACGGCCGCGGCATGCGCTGGAGCTCTATCAGGCCAATCGCCGGCCAAGGATGTCGTCGCCGTCATCTACACGCACAGCCACGTGGACCACTGGGGCGGCGTTCTGGGCGTGACCACGGCGGAAGCCGTGGCCAATGGCGATGTCGACATCTACGCGCCCTACGGGCTTTCTGGAAGCGGCGAGCAAGGAGAACGTCTATGCCGGCAACGTCATGGGCCGCCGCGGCCAACTACATGTACGGCACGCTGATTCCGCCTGGCAACCAAGCAGGGCGTGGGCGCCGGCTTGGGCATGACCATCTCCGAGGGCACGCAAGAGCCTGCTGCCGCCGACGGTCACCATGGACGAGACACCGGCTCCTACCGACGATCGACGGCCTGACCTTCGAGTGGCTCATGGCGCCCAACTCGGAAGCGCCATCGGAAATGCTCTGGTACATTCCCGAATTGAAGGCGCTGAATGGCGCCGAGGACGCCACCCATACGCATGCACAACATCTACTCGCTGCGCGGCGCAAAGGTGCGCGATCCCGCTGGCCTGGTCCAAATATCTCAACGAAGCGCTGGACGCTATGGGGCGACGACGTCGAGGTGCTGTACAACATGCACCACTGGCCCGTCTGGGGCAATGCCGACGGTCGTCGATCATCTCAAGCTGCAGCGCGATCTCTATCGCTTCATCAACGACCAGACGCTGAACCTGGCCAACCGCGGCTACGTGCCGCTGGAAATCGCCGAGATGATCGAGCTGCCCGAGGTACAGCAGCAGACCTGGTCCAGCCGCGGCTACTACGGCACGCTGAGCCACAACGTCAAGGCTACCTACGACCTCTATCTGGGCTGGTTCGACGGCAATCCGGCCAACCTGCATCGAGCTGCCGCCGGTGGAGGCGAGCAAGAAGTATGTGGAGGTGATGGGCGGCGCCGACCAAGTGCTGGCCGCGGCCGCAGACGGCCTATGACAACGGCGAGTACCGCTGGGTGGCGCAGTTGGTCAACCACGTCGTCTTCGCCGACCCGAACAATCGGGCGGCCAGACTGCTGCAGGCCGACGCGCTGGAGCAGCTCGGCTACCAGGCCGAGTCGGGTCCGTGGCGCGACTTCTATCTGACCGGCGCCGAGGAGCTGCGCAATGGCGTGAACCAGACGCCGGCGCCGGCAACAAGGGCGGCCTTGAGGTGCTCAAGGTGATCGAACTGGAGGCCCTATTCGACTTCATGGGCATCCATCTCAATGCGTCGCGTGCTGAAGGCACGCTTCATCAGTCCTCAACTGGGTCTTCACGGACAAGCCGACTGAGAATGACCAGAACAAGTTCGTCACGACGCTGGAGAACTCAGTGGTCAACCACACGGCCGGCGAGCAGTCGAACGTCGCATCCGCCACCATCACCATTTCGTCCGAGACGCTCGGCCAGATTCTGTTGGGCGACACGACGGCCGAGATCGCCATCGACGACGGCAAGATCACGATCGACGGCAACATTGTAGCCGTGATCCTGTTCTTCTCGCTGATGGAGGTCTTCCCCTCGAACTTCAACATCGTGACGCCGTAATTGTCGCCGGCAGCGATCCGACGTCGTACGACGTCGGATCGCTGCCGGTACGCAAGTTGGTCACGTGCGCGTAGGTGGCAGGTATGACACTCACGGCGCAAGTATCAAGCGCAGTCGCCAAGAGCGTGATCATTCCGACAGTTGGAGTATTCTTCGGCAGATATCCGATTACTTGCAGCGTGAACGCTCTACGCAGTCACGTATTGGGTCCGGCAATCTACGGTGACTTTGCCGCAACCAGCTTGGACGCCTCGATGGACGCAACGTTCACTCTACTTGGGGCGATATCCGCGCGATCGTATCTGGCGAAACGAACTGGGATGTGCCTGCGAGGTTGGGGGTTGCAGGAATGGGCCACAACGCAATAGGCGTCGCAGCGCCACCCGGTAGGATGTCATTGCCGTCGATACGGTCATTCTCGTCCATGACGTGCTTCTGTCCGATGGGGTGACAGGTACGTGGACACCCAGACAGATCTGTGGCATAGCCAACCGTGATCGGCTGTTTAAGGCTGTCCAGCACGGTGGCGCGACTAGGTTGGCCCACGTGACAAGGCATTAGGTCGGAGCATCGACTCCATCGCGCTACTGGATCGGGATCGCTAATTCGTCGTTGGAGGCATGGGATTCCTATTGGCCTGGGCACTGGCTATGCTTAGGACCTTAGTTGGTCCGTTGGCTCTGCTGATTCTAGTAGGATGCGTGGCAGCGCCCGACATCTCTGGAGCATCGGCGACGCCGATTCGGCAACCGAATTTGCCCCTGCCCAGCACCATGACGCTGGACCAGTACGAGCCCCTGTTGTTCGAATTCTTGGAGAGCAAGCGATACCAGAAATTGGGGTGGGCGCATGACAAACGGGTGCGCGACACCGGACCGTACATCGACGGCGCATCGTACGGCACACATCCGGCCGTGCGCATCTATTATTCGCCGGAGGTATATGCGTGGCTGAAAAATGGTCGCCAGGGCGACATTCCGGACGGAGCCATGATCATCAAGGAGATGTTCCCAACGCCCGCCGCACGCTACGCGGATCTGTCTGCGGAGCGAGATCAACAGCCAGGCTGAGCATGTGGACGTTCATGGTGCGCGACCGTAACGGCTCCAAGGATGGCTGGTTCTGGGGCTATCATGGCACGGGGGACAGTGTGGACGGAAATGACTACCCCTTCAACTACCCGAATGCCGGATTCGGCCAATACTGTATCCGCTGTCACGCATCTGCCGAGGATATGTTCACCTTTTCGGCTTTGCGCAACATCGCGGGCGAGGACGGAAATCCCGTCGCGTACTACGTGGACAATTCGTGGATGCCGGCACCGGATGACGACCCCGACGCCCATGCTGCGCAGGCAGACGATCCGGATCCCGCCGCCGTCGCTCAGTCAAAGCCGGAGCGGGCGCTCAACGCCGAGTTCGCAGCGCTATTCAACATGTTGCCCACGGTCTCCCCTGACCAAGTGCGAGTCCATTCCGCCGGTCACCTACGACCATGTCATTGCAGGCCCGACCGGACCAGAGCAGTTCATTACCTCTGATCAGTGTCTATCATGCCATAGCGGTCAGGGCGAGACATTCGGTCCCAACATGTACATCCTTCCCACCGATGACGCGGGCGGCGTCAATCTGTCGCCCTACGGCGAGTGGAACTGGTCCATGATGGGATTGGCCGGCCGCGATCCCATTTTCTATGCGCAACTGGAGAGCGAAGTCACCATCCACGATAGCGGAGACCTGCCCGAGACGATCCAGAACCTCTGTTTCCGCTGTCACGGCGTCATGGGCCAGCGCCAGTTCCACCTGGACAACGCTGGCGACTACTTTACACGGGACATCGTCCACGTCACCGATTCGTCCGATCCGAACCACAAGTACGGCGCGCTGGCTCGTGATGGCATATCGTGCATGGTCTGTCACCAGATTGTTGACGACGGAAAACCGATCCAGGAGATCATGACCGGCCAGTTCGACATCTCGCCGGCTGGTGCGGAGGGTAACGGCGTCAGCCGTATCTTCGGCCCCTTCGCGGATCCGGCAACGCTGCCCATGGTCACTGCACTGGGCATGAAGCCGGTCGAAAGCGAAGACATCAAGGCGTCCAAGCTCTGCGGGAGTTGCCATACAATCTACCTGCCTGTTTTCGATGCGGACGGCAATCAGGTGGGCAGCGATTTCGAACAGACCACGTATCTGGAATGGCAGAACAGCGCCTACCAGAACGAATTCGGCCAGGGCAGTGATCCGAAGACTTGCCAGGATTGCCATATGCCCGGCACGTACAACGGGCAGGAATTGGCTTTTCGTATCGCCAATATCCAGGATCAAACCTATCCCGAAGCCGATAACCGAGCGCCGGAGGCGGAGACCACCGTCCCCATACGAGATGGCTTCCGCCGTCACACGTTGCTGGGCATCAACCTATTCGGTCTGGAGTTCTTCAACCAGTTCGACAACATATTGGGCGTGCGCAAGACCGACTTCATGACCGGTTCTGACAACGGTCTGCCCACGGCCATTGCCCAGAGCAATCAGCTTGCCAAAGAGGAGACGGCCGACGTTGTCATCGAGAACATGGAATACGCCGACGGTCGACTCACCGTGCAAGTCAGAGTCACCAACAAGACGGGGCATCGCTTCCCGTCGGGTGTGGGCTTCCGGCGTGGCTTCCTAGAGTTGAGTGTGCTCGACCAACATGATCTGGTGGTCTGGGCTTCCGGTCGCACCAACGGCGTAGGCGTGATTGTGGACGAGTCTGGTGCGCCGCTTCCGTCCGAGTTCATGACTGTACTCAACCCCGAGGTTTGTGCTGCCGATTTCAACCAGTGCGAACAGGCATATGAGCCCCATTATCAGGTGATCACGGACCAGAATCAGGTGCAGATTTACCAGGAGCTGGTCAAGAATCCTGAAAACATGTTCACTACCAGCTTCGTCGCGCAGGCCACCACCATTAAGGACAATCGGCTGCTGCCCAAGGGCTGGACCAAGGAAGGGCCGCCTGGATTTGCCTCCGACCCAACCTGGGGTCAGCGTTTCGTGACGGCCACGTCGCCGAAGGGGAATGTGCTCGACGATGCTGTGTTTCAAGATGGCAGCGGCTCCGACACCATCGTCTACCAGATTGACATTCCGGAAGAGGACATCGCCGGCGGCACGGTGGCGGCAACACTCTACTACCAGTCGATTCCGCCTTTCTATCTCATGGAGCGCTTCACTACCGCAGACGGACCAAACGCCCAGCGGCTGCACTTCATGGCCAGTTATCTGAATGTTGACGGTACGCCGATCGAAGGCTGGAAGTTGGCGGTGAGTTCCAGCACGAATGCTATCCAGACCGGAGATTGAATCCCTCACGCAAGGCGCTGTGCTACATGCTTATCGGATCTCAAATATGACACCTGCAAAACGTTGGTCACTCGCACTGCTCCTCATCCTGATCGCCGGCGTTGCGACAGCCGCGCTTTTCCGCCTGCCCCGGCCCAAGCGCAACGCGTGCCGCAGCAAGAGTTGCGGGAAGTGTGGCAGCGCGTCCAGGAGGCAGGCGCCTACCGCTTTAACGCAGACATCGTACAGACCACAACGCCGCAAGCGACTATCGCGAATGCCGGCCGCGTGGCAGACAAACCCAGCTCTACCTGGAAGGCGAGAGCGACAGCCACGCCGAGATGCTGCGCCTCTCGCTCTGGTCCCAGGGCGGCAGCGTCATGGATCCCAACACCGCACTGGAGATCCGCGGTCGACGGTGCGCAGGCCATGGCACGGACCCACGGCGGCGCCTGGGAAGAGATCGACGACTTCACGGGACTCTTTGCGCCCGGCGGTGACCTAATGGCCTACACCCGCAGGCGGCAGAGAACGTGGTCAATCGCGGGACAGAGATCCGCACACGCCTTTGGGCGGTATATCCGTCACCCGCTACACCTTCGACGTCAACGGGCGACTTTTTGCCGACAACATGCGCGCCCAGATTCAAGAGCAGGCCGTGGCCGATGGGCTCCCCGCGCACGTCAACGTGGATCTCACCAAAGTCTACGCTGAGATGACCGGCACCGGCGAACTCTGGGTCGACGGCGATGGTCTGCCCCTGCGCCAGATCTTTGACCTCACCTTCCCGCCGGATGCCCACGACTACGCCACGTCCGCCGCCATCACGGTCGATTTCTCCGGCTTTGCGCCGTCGCCGAGCTGACAGTTTCCTACCGGGTCGGACGCTTGCGCTCGTCGCCTGGACGGTCGTGACCGCACCCAAGCGCTTACCGCCTGGGCCGATGACCGGGCTCGGCTTACTCTTCGTCGTCCTCAGCTTGACACGGCCGACGCAGTCGCTATGGCTACACTGCGCGTGGCCACGTGCGTCATTCTATCCATGCTGGTCGTACCGCTCCTGAACAGCCACCGGATTTATGCCTACAGCGCAGAACAAGTCGCCAGGCAAAATCGGACTGAGACGTTGCGCGCTGACGCCGAGACGCAAGCGGAGCTGGCAGCACAGAGCTGGTCACGCGCGGATGAACGCCGAATGCGGCGCCGCTGGCCGTCGCCCAGCAGCAGGCCACGGCCACCGATCAACCCAGTCGCTACCACGACGATCGGTGCGAGAGCGACCCCAACAGCGACCTCGACGGTGACACATTGACCAACCTGGAGGAGTGTCTGCTGGGCACCCTCCTCGATGCAGTTGATTCGGATGGCGATGGCGTCGATGATGGCGTGGAAGTGACCGGGGTCGAGTATAACGGCAAACGCTGGTACACTGATCCGCTGAACCAGGACACCAATCAGGACGGGCTGGTCGACAGCAAGGAGTGGTTCACCGATCCGGACAACGATGGCGACCCCGTGCTCGACTCCGACGGTGACGGCACGCCCGACATGTGGGACGAGGACAACGACGGCGACGGCGTGATTGATCGGCTGGACATATCGCCCTACATCTCGACCCGCGCCGGCATCGGCCACGGCCAAAACCTTCACGGACGCCGCGCCCCTGGAACTGACGTTGGCTCAGCTCGATGGCAGGCGAATTGGTCAAGGTCGAGTTTCAACTGCGCCCGGAGAATGCCGACCATCTCTGGTATTCCCAGAACGTGCTCGACTGGCCTGAGGGCGATCTGCAGGGCAATATCCAGGACGCCGACGGCAAGACCTTCTACGACGTTGACAGCACGACGCCACCCTCACCCAATGCCAATGGCGACGTGCGCATGGTGCCGATGCTGGAGATCCGCTTTGCGAACGCGGCCGGCAATCTGCCGCCCGCCGCAGACCTGTACCGATGACGACGGCAACAGCTACACCTGCTACCCGCTGCTCGAAGATTTCGGCATCTCGGTGACGACGGTGGACGACAGACACGTCGGTGGCCTATGTCCCGCTGCAACTGGTGACGGATCCCACCGGCGACGCCAACGTCGCCTTCTACGGCCGCATGTTCTACCAGGCATCGGGCAGTTGGGGCACGCCACATCAGGTGCGGCTGGTCTGGGCGGTCCAGGCGCTCAACGACGTCTGCGCCGCGTACGCCAACAATATCTGCACCGAACTATTCCACGTACAACGACATACAGTTGGTGCACACGTACTACGACGACTGGCATCTCACCGGTCTGCACCTGACCGAGGAACACAGCGCCAAGATGGCGCTCGTCTACGAAGATCCGGTCGAGACTGCGCAACTCGACGGCGGCACCGACGCCCCCTTCTATCTGGACGTTCAGTACGGCCTGCTCTACGGTCTCGACCAGACGTTGCTGGCCGGACGCTGCTCGCCCGCCAACGCGGACGGCTCGTGTCCTGCCGGCGCCACGCGCGATTTCACGGTCTCCGACATCTACACGCGCTTCAACCACACCACCAATGCCGGCGTCAGTGCAGACGATCGCTGGAATCTGCCCAACGTGCTCAGCGTGGTGCAGAATGAGTACGAAGCCCTCGATCTCGGCATGAGTGACACGACCATCACCCAGACAGTCACGATCCTCAACGACCACTTCACCGCGCGTGGACCGCAAGCACACCCCGATCACACCCACGATCATGGTCGCGCTACGAGCAGGAATATCGCGACCTCAATCTGGACGAAGATAGCCTGTCCAGGCGAGCACCCGTGTGGCCTGGAACGGCAACGGCCTGACCTAGGGCTGCCCCAGAGCGGCGAGAGATGCCGTGGACGTCAGCACCATGGTCTCACTCAAATGGACGCCCTATAGCTACGATCCGGCCGTGGGGTGGGCGGCGGCAGACATTCAGACATTCTGGGTTGCGCTCAGTGATCAATGGGGCCCAAGTTTCGTCGACCCGGCACAACCCCGACCAGGCCGACACCTATCAGACCATGGCGCAACAGCAGTACATGGCGGTCTACAACGGGACCAACACTGTCGTCCAGACCGGGCGACATCCCGCTCCCGGCTCCGTACCAGGCGCCGGACAAGACGGTGGCGGAAGGTATCGGCATAGATACCACCAAATTCACGCTGAAGGTGATGAGGAAGTACTACAAATACACCGATGATCTCGCGGAAATTGCCGATTACTTGCGCACCAGTCTGCCTGAAAGCGCCGGCAGCGCCTCGCGCCTCGCCGTCGGCGAATTCCTCGCGCAGAAGGCGAACAAACTGAGTGAGGAACTGGGCGAGACGGCGGCAACTGTCGCCGTAACGCTGGTCGTGATTGTGGCCATCGTCGCGCTGACGACGTACTTCGTGTCGAGAACAGTCCACAACACCGGCGTGTCGTGGACCTACGCGATTACGGCCGGCGTGCTGATGACCGCCTTCTTCGTGATTTCGCCGCTCATCAGCTATGTGAAATTGCTGGACAGGACCATCATTGCCGCGTCTGAAGCGGGCGAAACCATTAGCTACGGAACGGCGCTTCTGCGCACGGTGACGGTAATGAAGACGCTCTCCGACGGCGCCAAGGCCCTGGGTGTCATTGGTCTGCTGGTTGCGATTTCGATCGCCGTGGGCTTCTTCATCGCGGCATGGGCGAATGGCAGCGCCAAACCCGGCAGCGTCGCCTTCAACGAAGGACTTGCGCTGACGATCGCATCCGTCGTCGTGGCAGTTGTGCTCTTCGTCATCGGCCTTTTTGTTCTCGGCGGCATACTGGTTGGGATTCTCGCCGTCATTGACCTCATCCTGACCGCGGTCGGTGTCAAGTGGACAATTACCGGCACGATCACCAAGGCGATCGCCAGCGTCATTTACCAATACAACGTCTACACCGATCAGAACCAGCAGACCGGCGCGTTAGAAAACTCGCTGACCGATCCCGCTGCCGGGTTAACGGCAGGGAATCAGATCAGCTTTACGCTGCCGATTACCACGACCTTGACCCAATCGCAGGATGTCATTGCGCTTACGGTTCCCCCGCTCCAGGAAAACAGCCTGGTGTACAATCTAACGGCCCAGCCTGAATCGTTGTCCACTTCACTCAACGCGGGCATTGACTGGATCCTCATGCCGCCCGATCAGGCCATGTACACGGCTTATCCTACGACCCAAATCGGACTGAGTCCTGGCATCAACTCCCAAGTTCCGCTCCAACTCAACGCAGGCTGGGCGTTGACTGCACAGTCATGCTGGACGATCTTCTGCTCGGAAAAACCGCTCAGCGGCAGTTCGTCCACCGCAATCAATGACGGGCTGATCTTCGACATTTTCCCGGAAACGCTCGATGAATTCGTTGACATCAGTACCGCTGGCTGGGCCAAGGGTCAGTTGACCGCCATCGACTCGGACGGCGACGGCCTGTTGGCGCAGAGTAAGGGCGGTCTCGACCCGGACGACACCCAGTGGGACACGGACGGTGATGGCCTGAGTGATGGCTACGAACTGACCATCCGCAGCAGGCGGCCGGACGAAGGTGGACTCAATCTGGACCCGCGCCATCCGGACGGAGATGATGATTTCGTCGGCGACTACACGGAGCTGTTTTACGGTACAAACCCGGACAACGGTGACAGTGACGATGACGGAATTCCGGACATTGATGAACTGCCCTATATCATCGACGTCAACGGTGAACTAAGCGTTGCCGGCTGGGCGCTACCCTATGCGCCTGGCAAGACAACCCTTGTTTGGAGCAATCCGCTGCTTGGCGATAGTGATGGCGATGGTCTCTCTGACCTCTTTGAACGCACGCAAGTGACCTGCCCCACTTGTACCCCATGGGTCGATCCGAGTAACCCGGCGGTCTTCAATCCCAACGTCTGGAACATTAGCCCGGTGGCGCTCTCGATCAACGATAGGAGTACTGACGGCTTTGTTCTCCCGGGTGCAACAGTTGTGTACACTTCTACCACCGTTAACAACCTGAGCGGCGGACAGTTGCTGTCGGGCAAGCTCTCCGTGAACGCGCCGTCGATCTTCACTGCGGACAATACGGAAGCCCAGGTCAATGTGACGAGCGGTGCAAGCGAATCTCTTGTAACCACACTACGAGTCAATGCGACATCATCAACATCCGGTGTCGTCGCCAGTACCATGGAGTTGACCGACTACGAGGCCACCGTCTGGAGTTGGGATGATCCGTCAAGCCAGAGCGTGAACACGGACAATCAGGTCCAGGATGTCGTCACTGTGTCCCCACCAGGCTGGGGCCAGGCGATTCTGTTGGTGACGCATGAGGTTGCCGAGAACGGCATACATTCGATCGTAGCCCATCTCGCCGGCGCGACCGGTGAGATTAGGGAGCGCCAGCTTCTGTTCACGGCCCCGGCCGGTACAACACTCACCGCACCCTCCGTTGCATGCCTGGACGACAGCACATGCCTGGTCGCGTGGGCGGGCCACAGCGGCACGAACGGCTTCGTCTGGCACACGCTGATGCAGGGCGCTCTACCTGCGAATCCGGCGATTTCGGAAGTCTGGAGCGGCAGTAGCAGCGAAATGCCAACTCCCGCCGCGGCCGGCCACGGCAGCACCTTCATGATCGTTTGGGCGACGAACACCGACCCAACGCGCTCATTTCTGGCATTGCCCATTGCCGGCAATGTGGCGGCCAGTAGTGCAATTCCCGCTGCCACGGATGCAGCCGTGACCATTCACACGACAACGAGTGATGATTTGTCTAGCCCGGAAGTTGAATGGAACGGCCTCTCCTACACTGCTTTCTGGACGGAAGACGAATCGATTCTACGCGCGCAGCTCGACCCGGTGACAGGCGTCGCACAACCGCCGGCAGCGATCCAACCGGGCCGCGGATGGCTCACGCCAGCCACATTCGATGGGCCGCCGACGGTCGTCTTCGATCCGCTGAGCCGCCAGGTATTGCTGCTGTATCAAGGCACCGACGCTCAACTCTACGCCGGGCGCCTGAACGATGACGGTAGCTTTGCACCGCTGAGCCTTGATTCATCGACAATTTATGACCAGATCGGCGCTCGCACCGCACTGTGTGCTGATCCTAAGAATAGCGGTTGGATCGCCGCCTGGTCGCCGCCGAGCAGCGCCGAGATTCTCTATCAGGCGGTCGGTCCGGACGGGACCTTACGTGGCCCGCAACAGACGCTCACCGGCAACACTGCAACAGGGATTGCACTCTCCTGCGACAGTGTACGACCGCTCCTCGATCTTGAATTTGACGAGGAGGCCGGGGCCACGACTTTTGTTGATTCAAGCGGGTATGGCCACGATGCCGCCTGTACTGTCTGCCCCGAGTCAGGCGTAACAGGACAACTCGGGAATGGAGTAAGCTTCAATCAGGCAGTGCAATACGACCTAGCCACGTCCTTCGCGCAACCCACTTCCGGCTTCACAACCGAGGTGTGGCTCAGAAACCCACTTTACGCTGTTTACAGTCGCCAGGAATCATTGCAAGGCATGTACTTCTTCAATGACATGATCTGTGCTGCGGTCACACAGACAGACAACTCATACAATGAGATTTGCTCCGAAAGCCCGATCACACGAAGTGATTGGCATCACTTCGTGCATGTGGGTAATGCCGACAATCACCAGATCTATGTCGACGGCGAGCTCGTTGCAGCGAGCAATACGTTGCAGTACGCAGCCTGCAGTTCGGGAAACTGTACTGACTTCAGCATCGGCGCGTTTCCCAAGCGCCTCGTCTTTGACTATGACGGCGAAATGGATGGTCTGAGCTTCTATGATCGCGCGCTTTCCGCCACCGAGATTGCCAGTAATTTCAAGGCCGCCAGTGCGATCTATGACCTGGATGATGTTGCCGGTTCAATCGTAATCCAAGACGCCAGCGGCAACAGCCGCACGGCAACCTGCACTGGAGATACGTGCCCGACGCTTGGCGTTCCCGGTATCGCCTACACGGCAGCCCAGTTCGATGGCGACGATTTCTATGAACATGCCGGCAGCCTAGCAAACGGCGCCTTCACGATTTCGGCTTGGGCGAAACGCAATGCAATAGGCGCTGATGCCGTGATCGTGGCGCAAGGTTTAGACATCGGCGGTGCGTTTGGGGTCCAAAACAACTTAGATTTTGGCTTTCGCGCCGACGATCGCTTTACGTGCTCTGGCCTCACGCCCGACACGTACCAACCCGACATTTTGAACACCGCAGATACATATTCTGATACAGAATGGAATCACTGGGCGTGTACCTACGACGCCGCGACCAAACTACGCACAATCTATCGCAATGGCGTTCCGGTCGCACAAGCCACAGCAAATAGTGATTACTTCTATAGCGCCAATATAACAACGAGTATCGGGAAGCGCTTGGGCGATCCCTGGTACTTCGACGGTGTTATTGACGAAGTTGGCGATTTGGGGCAAAGCCCTCAGCGCAGACGAGATTGTCGAACTGTACAACAAGGTCAAGCCGAAGATCACTCTGATGGTGCTCGGTCGCGCTTTCGACCGCAAACGGAACAAGCGCACTGGCGCAAACGACGGCCATCCTGCGTGAGACGACCACGGACGTGGGGGCCATTGCGCAGACGACCACCCGCACCCTCACCGTCGACGCCGACACGCCGTCGGTCTGTGGGAGTACAGCGGCGTGTCCGCAGCAAGACGCTTACATCCGCAACACCGGCACGCTGGTCGTGGCCGGCACGGCCGAGGATCCGACATCGTACATCAGTGCGGTCGACGTGAATGACGGCGGCTGGCAGCCGGCAACCGGTACCGCAACCTGGAGCTACGCCTGGGACATCAGCACGCTGGGCGACGGCGAGCATACGCTGCCCGTGCGCGCGGCCGACGCGGTCGGCCATGTGAGTCCGATCTACGATCTCAGCGTGATCATTGACAGCACGCCGCCCCAGGCAACATTGGCAAATGGCGACAGCGCGGTACAGCGGCCGACGAGGGATGATGCAGGACGCTGGCTCGTGTCTCTGGCGGGCAGCGTCACCGATCCCGCCGCCGGCAGCAAGCCCGGCAGCGGCGTGGCGCAGGTGGATATCTTGCTCGACGGTGAGGACACGCTGGCGGGTCAGGGCTGGCAGCCGGCCACCATCGACGGCACGGATTGGACGATTGACTACGTCTTGCCCGCTTTCGATGCCGCCAGCAATGCCCAGACCGATCCCACCGGCACCTACACCGTCACCTTGCGCGCCACCGACGCCATCAGCAACACCACGCCGGCCGGCGCCTACCCGACCACGCAGCTCCGGCTGGATGCGAGCGGCCCGACGATCGCCGCAACTGCGCCGCTGAGCGACACGCAGTTGATCACCACGGCTTTGACGATCATGGGCACCGTCGAAGATACCAGCGCAATCGCCGGCGTCGACGTCAACTTCACGCCGGCCGAACAGGTCGACGCGCTGAACGGTGCGCTTGTCTATCATGCGTTTGACGAAGACCTGGAGAGCCAGTACTTCGATGATCTGTCGGGCAGCGGCTTCGCCGCAGTCTGTGACCTGGCCGCCTGTCCCGAAAACGGCGTGGCCGGGCAGCGCGATCGTGCAGTTCACTTCAATGGGGTCGACCAGGCCCTCACGATTCCCAACAGCTCGAACTTTAACTTCGGCGCGGAGGACGACTTCACGATTGCCCTCTGGGTGCAGATCGATGCCACGCAACCGGACACCTGTCGCTCCGACAATTCCATCGTGGATAAGTGGAACAACGCCGGCGGCGGCTACCCCTTTGTCGTACGGTATGTGCGTGCATCGGGTGAGATTTTTGCTGCCGCTATGATGGCACCAATGGTGCAGGCCTTACTTCGACGCAGACCGTCAACGACGGGCAGTTTCACCACGTTGCGTTCATCAAGAAGGCGGGGTATCTCTACCTGTACATTGACGGTGAACTGAACGGGGATGCGGTCTTGGATACGACGACGGGGAGCACCGCCAATGCGTATCCCATCTACCTGGGCATGCGCGGCGGGGACGGCGGGGACGTGCGGGGACGTCGGCACCAACTACTTCGCCGGCACGCTCGACGAACTGCTGATCTATGGACGTGCGCTGTCCGACTACGAGATTGCCAATCTTGTGGCGTACGGGCAAGCCACGTGGAATGCGGCGACGGTTGCCGGCGGTACATGGAGCTATGACGTTCCCGAAGGAAGCGACGGGATCGAGGGCCTGTACCAGATCGACGTACGCGGGACCGATGCCCTGGGCAACGTGACGCCGTTGGGCGGGCAGCGGCTCTGGCGCGGCGAGATCGACACCAGGCCACCCGCTGTCACCTTCTCCGCCACCTTCGATGACAGCGGCGCGATCAGCAGCACCCAATATGAGTGCCAGGCAACTGACTACAATCTGGATGAGGATAACAGCTGCATTAGTTCGGGCGATATTCCCATCTACCGCACCAGCGATCTGACGCTGACGACCTACAGTCAGGTCGACGAGTGGTATGCAGTGACAATCTCCGAGACGGCGCGTCTACGCCATGGACGCCGTGCGCGTCTACTCCAGGGACGGCCCAGAGCGGTCTGACGATGGAAGCGTGCGATCTCTACGGCCGCTGCGCCACCACCGCGGGTGAGACCGCTTTAGCGGAACCCCGGTCGGCCGGTGGGGAGATCCTTCGTCCCCCAACACGAACGGTCCTGACTTCGACGGAAGCGATCACGATCACCGGCGATGCCTATGCCGCATCGGGCCTGAAAAACCTGGTCGTTCAAGTGAATGAGAGGGCGGCCTTCACCAACCACTGGTCTACGGATGAAGTAACAGAAGAGTCGTGGTCCTTTATCTGGACTCCACCGGGTGAAGGCATCTATCGCTTTGTCCCCCTGATCGTCGACTGGGGTGACGAAACGGTCCCGGACTATACCGATTCGCCGGCAGTCACCGGCGACGAACCGGAAGCGGTTGAGGTGCCGGACATGCCACCCTCCGTCTATCTCCCCCTGATGGCCAGAGATGGCTCACCCGTGCACGCCCGATCCGGCGGCAGCGGCCCCACCGTGCTCTACCTGCCCCTCATCGAAAAGGCCGTTAACCTGACCGGCTCCTATACGGGTACCGAGGCCATTATCTACGTCGACCTGGCGCCGCCCGTGGTGACCCTGGACAAGAACGAATGGAAGCTAGTTGACGCCATAGGCCCAGCCATCATCGAGCTGACAGGCGCCATCAGCGACAGCGTGGCAGTCCACCGGGTCGACGTTCGTATCAATGATGGACCGTGGGAGCGTGCCGGCTTTGCAGATGGGCGTTGGCATTGGCCCTGGTTCTTCGGCAGCACGTCGGATCGTGAGCGATTCACCGTCAGCGTCCGCGCAATTGATCTTGCCGGCCATACCGGCGAGATCAGCGAAGAAGTCATAGTCGACACCGTGGCGAGACCATGAAGTTCGTCGGGATAAATAGCGTCCCTGGCAAGGCGAGGAGAAGGCCGCTTCTCTAGATGCGATCATTGCATTCCATGGGCAAGCACGTTCGCGGCCCGCGCCGGTCTCGCCCACCACGCCAATATCCGGTTCATTCATCAGAATGGCGCAAAGCCCGTCACGAAAGAGCGTATGGTCATCTACCACTCATGTTCGAATTGCGCGCTTTTCACTCCCGAAAGGTGAAGGGAAGCGTAGCAGAGACCAGCGTTCCCCTGCGCTGGTCCAGACCCACCGCAAAGCTTCCCCCAACTCCTCCGCCCGTTCACGCATGGACGTCAGCCCCACGCCATATTGAAGGTTTACGGGCAACCCCTGGCCGTCGTCCCGAATGGTGACGAGCAGGCTGGAGAATGGGTTGCCGCCCTGCACAATGAGTTGAATCCAGCACGCGTGTGCTTGGGCGTGACGAATCACATTGGTCACACCCTCCAACGCAATCCGGTAGGCGGCCACTTCGACCGCGGCTGGCAGGGCAGGCAGCGGCTCGGGCGCGGCCACAACTGAGATATGGACCTGACTGCCTACACCACCCATTTGAGCAAAGTGGGCGCGCAACGCTTCAAGCAACCCCAGCTCATCTAGCGCCGGCGGGCGCAACTCATAGACCAGGCGGCGAATATCGGCTACCATCTGCTGCGTCTGATGCTTCAATGCAGTGACCTGTCGTTCGGTGGATTCGGCATCATTTGCGGCCAGCAAGTCCAACACATTGTCAAGCGCCAACGTCTGGCTGGCCAGCGTCGGGACCAAAGCCGTCATGCAGGTCGCGACGGATGCGGCGACGTTCCTCTTCCCGCGCCAGCACGAGCTGCTCGCGCGAGTGCTGCAAGGCCAGGTTGAGGCGCATGGCTGAGGCAACCGGACCAACCTGAGCGGCGATGTCCGCCAGCAGCTGTTCCTCCTGCGGCGTGAGGGTCTCATTTGCCCCACGTGGCGCAACGATCAAGCGACCGACTGACTCGTTTTGGTAGCGAATTGGCACGTCTACGGCCCCACTGCCCACTCACCGACGGCGGCCCGGCCAATCAAGTCTGTCTGATCGACCAACTCAACTGCGACGAACGGTAGTTTGAGCGTCGTGGCAATCGTCTCAACGATGGACGTCAGCGTTTCGGTCGGTGCGCCCGTGGTTTGATATTGCTGGCTCAGGCTGGAGAGCACCGCATAGGGGTCATCGCGCTGGCCGTACATGAGCTGGTTGACGCCCCGTTGCAGCCGTTCACGCACGGGATTGAAGGCAACGGCAACCAGCCCCGTAGCGATCAGTGAAATGACGAGATTACCTGACGTTTGAAAAAGGAGGCTCAGCCCACCCACGGTCACTACGTAAATCAATACGACGCCAAGCGTGAGACCGCCATAGACCAACGCGCGATTGATCACGACATCGATGTTCCAAAGCTTATAGCGCAGAATCGCAACCGTGATGGCCGCAGGTAAAATCAGCAGCGAAAATGCGTTGATGAAGGTCCAGCCGCCTACATTGGCCACGAGGCGCGGTGCGCCAGCCGGAATTGCCAGCGTGCTGCCAAAGATCAAAATCCACACGATCACTGAAAATATGACTGAGAGCACCCCAAAAAGAATCCATTTGGTCTGCTCCCGTTCAACGGGATGTGATGTTCGCACATAGCGATAGATCTGCAGGCTTGCGCCAAAGAGTGCCAGGCCGACGAGGGCAACCTGGATCGGATAGGTTACTTCCGTCGGCAGCACAATGACCCGATTCGTGTCGAACGCCAACACGGTCAACAGCACAAGGGTAACGATCATCGGTATGTATGCCCAGCGGGGCGCAAAGCGCCCATTGGGGATTAGGTAGAGGAACGCAATGACGATGACTCCCGTCGTGCTCCCAATGACGAGCGCAATGAACAGGAAAAACGGCGCACTCGCGGACCAATCATTGTCACCAGAGACAATGAAGACAGGAAAGACAATTAAGAACAGTGAAACGATCAGCCCGAGCCAGCTGACGGCCTGGCGCCACAGAATCAGCCCGGCCAGCGTCCCATAAACCAGCATCAAAATAATCGGCGAGACGGTCATGGCCGTGGCGTAGGCATGGGGCGTTAAGCCCCACGACGCAAGCACATCCATCTCTGCTGAGGAGACGGCCAGAAAATTGCACTCACCACCGGACCCCAGCCTGCCCGGACAAGGGATCAACATGTCTGCATAGTCAGAGGTCAAATCCAAGACATAGTAGATGAGGTTGGCCACCGCAATTAGTGCCCAGACGATGAGCGCGATCCAGCGCACGGCCGTGCTTGATTGGGGGGACGGAATGGTTGTTGGCGAGTCTTTTGGCAACACGTTGGCACCGTTTGACTATGAGTTTCCAGCCACATATCACGTTGCGTTCGGCGGTGACCGCCTGGGGCTGAAGCCTCCAGGCTAGACAGCGACGGCCCGTGAACGGGCCTTCCATACCTTCAGGTACCGATTGATCTTCACGATACCTAAAGGTACGGATTCGTTCAGAGCAGCGCCAGCGAAGTATAACCGACGCCGTGGATTCTAGATAGCAGTCATTTCCAGCTCGTAGGACTCGCTCTCGCCCTTCAGATAGCGCAGCCCAATCGGCGCCAGCGTGATGAGCCAGAGCAGAGACGTTGGAATGCAACGTCTCTACGGGTGGAATCCATCGTCGATGGCGCCAAGGGCGAGGAGGGAGGCGCGTTGGGCGTCGGTGATGCCGGTGGCGCCGGTGATGTTCATGCCTTCGTAGGGACCGGGCACCGGCCAACTTGCCAGGCAGACGCCGGTGCGGGGATCCCAAAGCTTGATCGAGCCGTCTGCGCCGCCGCTGGCCATCAACCGTCCGTCAGGACTGAAGGTCACATAATGGACCCAGTTGCCATGGCCCTTCAAGACACATCGAACCGAACCGCTCCCAACGTCCCACAGGCGGATGGTGCCATCGTAGCTGCAGCTCGCCAGGGTGTGCCCATCAGGGCTAAAGGCGACGCCTTGCGCGATGTCCGTGTGATCCGCCAATAGGTGCAAAAGGCGCCCGCCGGCGACCTCCCAGATGCGCAGCGTGTGATCCCAACTGGCCGAAGCCAGCAGAGAACCGTCTGGACTGTAGACAACTTCCTGCACCCCGTTTCCATGGCCCTCCAAAACCGTGTCGATTCGCCCCGCTGACAGATCCCAGAGAATCACCCGATGATCGGCTCCGCTGCTGGCCAGCTGTTGGCCATCAGGGCGGAACGAGGCGGCCAGGGCCCACCCCTTGTGGCCCGTCAGGCGTTGGGCCGACAAGCTGCCATCCTGGGACAACAGTTGGGCGAGATCGGTAACCAGGACCGTGCCATCAAGAAACGTACTGGCCAAATACCCGCTCCTGGCATCGAAGGCCAAACCGGAGGCGGCCGCAGATCTTTGCGCAAGCCGCTGGACCAGGCGCCAATGCACGTCGCTCTGGGTTTCATCTGTCTGCCGTGCCGCCCAGATGCGCACGTCGCCGGTAAAGTTGGTGTCGGCCAGCAGGCGGCCGTCCGGGCTAAAGGCGACACGCCAGCCCATATCGGGTAGACGGGGTAGGTTCTGGACGACCTTGCCCGAGGTTACGTCCCATATGCGCGCGACGCCATCCGAACCGGTCGAGGCAAGCCACTGTGCATCCTGGCTGAAGGCCACACAGAAGACACCGGTTGTGCCGCCGTGAATGGTACGCAGGGCATGGCCGCTACGGCTATCCCACTGCCGGACCGTGCAGTCCCAACTGCCGCTGACCAAAATGTCACTGCTGGGATCAAAGGCGATGCTCTGAGCCCAGCCTGCGTGGCCGGTCAGAACATGCCGCAGCTGTTTGCGACCCACGTCCCAAAGCCGGATCGTACGATCGGCGCCACCGCTGGCCAAAATCTGACTGTCGGCCGAGAAAGCCAAATGATTGAATGGCCCCCTCGTGATATTGGAGGGTGATTTCGTGGTCAATGGCAGCATTTTTGCCTTGAAGCAACTGCGCAAAGGGCCAGAGACGCACCGCGCCGTCGCTGGCGCCGCTCGCCAACCTCTGCCCGTCTGGGCTGATGGCCACGGCGTTCACCCACGCCGCATGTTCAATCGTACATAGCAACGCCCCGTCGGCAAGATCCCACAAGCATAGCGTCTGCTCCTGCTGCGATTGGCCGCGGCTGCCGCTGGCCAGCCAGCGGCCATCAGGGCTGAGCGCGGCCGAAACGACAAAGTCGCGGTGACCGCGCAATATTCGCCGCGTTTCACCGCTCGCCACATGCCAGAGGCGAATCGTCAGATCATCGCTGGCGCTGATCAGTTCCCATTCATCGGAGCGGGTGACGGAGGGCGCCCGAAAAAGCACCTGCTGTACCGCCGCCGCGTGGCCGCGGAATTCGGCCACTTTCCGCCTCTCCCGCGAGTTCCTTCGGAATGGAAGCGGATCCGGTTCGGGTGCGTGCCGTGCGTCCGGGGCGCTCCCGAAGCCACCGTCCCCATACCAGTTCTCGGTCCCAATATCCCAGAGACGAATCAGGCCGTCGGCGCTGCCGCTGGCCAGAAGGAGTCCATCCGGGCTGAATGCCAGGGCATAGACGGCGCTGACGTGCGCATTCCACGAGGCCAACAGCTCGGCCGACTGCGCGTTCCAGAGCGTCACACGACCGTCTATGGAGCCGGCGGCAATGTACTGGCCGTGAGGGCTGCAGGCGACGGTCCAGACCATGCCGAAGGAGTTGTCGAAGACGGTGCCGCGCAGGTCAGCGCCGCTGAAGTTGACCCGGGTCAACGTGTGTCCTTGGAGCGATGACTGCCAAACCGCCAGGCGGGAGAAGTCATAGCCGCCCGGATTGATGTCCATATAGAGCAGCAAGTCGAGAAGGTTGCCCGCGGCATAGCCGGGGCGGATCCGTTTCCCGTTACGCAATTGCGCCAGTAGTTCGCGCACGGTCTCGCCAATCTCCGGCGTGGCCAGATTCGCCTGCAGGCGTTCGGCAATGGGCCCCAAAAGCATCCGCGCCTGGCTCGCGCGGATGTAGTCGTAGGCCTGAGCATCGAGCAAACAGAAACGATTCGTTACGTCCGGGCGGCGCTGCAGAATTTCCTCGACGATGGCTTCCACGACTTCTTCGGTCATGTACTCGATGATCACATTCTGCAGGGTGAAGCCGGCCCCCGCCTTCTCCAGCAGCGAGCGTCGCTGCAGGTCGCTCATGGCTTCCAGCAGTTCACGAGGTCGGTCCGCATCGAGGAGATAGGCGCGCAGGGTGCCCAGCGACAAGGGTCGCCGGGCAACGGCCAGCCAGGTTATAATATCGCGCTCGAGGGGAGTCAGGCGCACGATCTGCTGATGGATTACATCCCAGATGTCGTTGAAGATGAGCGTCGGGGTCGCAAGAAAATCGTCCACATGACCGGCATAGAAATCGGCAATTACCTGTCCCACGAGATTGAGGGCCAGAGGATTGCCGGAATAGCGCAACCCAAGGCTATGCGCCATGGTGGGTGAAGGATCCAGGCCGCGTGCCTGCAGAATTTGCTGCACGGCCGAGTCATCCAAGCCGGACAAGACGAGCGAGCGAACTCCGTCAGAATCCTTTTCAATGCGGACGAAGCTCTTGGGACGCTCGCGGCTGGTGAAGAGTAAAACACTGGAATGGTCCCGGGTGCTTACCAGATCAAAAAACTGGTCGTATGCGCCATAGCCCGGCCGGAATTGCCCTTTCTCCGCCGGTTGCAGGATCGTTTCCACATTATCCAGCACCAGCAGACAGCGCCAACGCCGCAGCTGCGTCAACAGCAGGGAGAACCTTTCGTCAATGCTCTCGGGCAATTCCGTGGCGGGCTGCCTGGTCAATGCACTCAAGAGCTGCGTCAATAGTTCGGTTACGGGCAGGCCGTTCAACAGAGAGTACCAAAGCGCCACATCAAAATGGCCGGCCAGGCCCCGCATCAGATGCGCAGCCAGCGTGGATTTGCCCACGCCGCCCATACCGAGCAAGGCAATGGCGCGACAGTGCTCGTCCAGGAGCCATCGTTCCAACTCTTCGGACGCCGCCTCGCGGCCGAAGAGAGATCCAACAATCGGCGCCTGGCTCCAGTCGGAAGACGGTAGGACGATGGAGGGCGCCGCGGAAATCTCCTCCAGCAGGCCGGACGAAATCCGGCGTACAAGGTCGTTGGTCGCGTCTGATGGCTCGACGCCCATTTCCGTATGCAGCAAACCGCGCAGGGTATCGTACTGTCTGAGCGCAGCGTCCCTCATCCCCCAGCGTGCCAACAAGCGCATGAGAAGACGATGGCTTTCTTCGCGGAAGTTATCCAGTTCGAGCAGACGTTGCGCAACCGCCACCCCCTCCTCCAGAAGCTGCCGACTTGCCAGCGCCGTAGCCAGTTCCTCTGCCACCGCGTACTGCCTGTTGGTGCAGGTATTCGCGCCTGAGGAAAAGCCATTCCTCAAAAGCAGGCGCGTCGTCAAGGCTCAAGCCGGCAAGCAGTTCGCCTTGATAGCATGCAATGGCCTTACGCAACGCCGACAGGCAGGAGTCACACGTTGCCAGAGCAGGGTGATCGTGGGCAGCCACCTCGCGCAACTTGGTCTCAAAAGTCAAGACGTCGACCGCTGCCCCGGCCGAATGGAACTGCACCGCCTGGCGCGTTGCGAGCAGAATCTGGGGATCTGCCGCTGGCCTCGCGCTGTTCAACAGCTGGTTGAGCCGATAGAGGTTGACGCGTAAATT
Organism: uncultured Chloroflexia bacterium; assembly: GCA_963749845.1. GTDB lineage: Bacteria > Chloroflexota > Anaerolineae > Caldilineales > Caldilineaceae > JAGRCP01. Next base: position 32,799 of record CAVVOJ010000004.1, read on the forward strand.
GGCCCGTGCGGTCTTGTCGCTGATATCGGGCCATAGCATGCCGGCCAACACCGAGCACGTGACGGGTTTGTCCGGCGTCAGGGCCAGATAGGCCAGCAGCGCACGCGTTTTGTCGGTCGGAAAGGGCGGCCCCGGCGCTCCGTCGACCGCAAGTGCGCACCCGCCGAATAGCATGATGTGTAAGGTATGCATACCCATTATCTCAAACTCTTCCAGCCTTGCCTCCGATTTCACCGGATGTAGATGCCATTTTACTTCATTTTTCCCGTGATCGGTTATGCAGATGACGAGCGGCGACGCACAGCGAACCCCCCGGCGAAACCCACACCGGTAAGCCCGTCGGCGCCGATTCCGCAATGCATCCGCCGACGCCGCAAAGCCGCCGAGTTGCCGGTCAATTGCAGACTCATTCTCTTTTGAAACGATTGTGAGCGCAGTTTGTAACGTTTTTGACACGAACGCGTGGTTCAATTCGTGTATCGCTACGCTGCCTCCGGGGGATTGCCGCCTGAGGTGGCGGATGTGACATCTAAGCTTCTCAGCAGAGGCTATCTCTTTGCCAACGCTTCTTCATCCATCGACAACCGCAAGGTGAGCAAAATGGCGCAACCTGACGACGGACGACCGCCGGTCTATCACTCCTTCATGATTCGCCTCTGGCAGGAGGCGCCCGATGCGCCCTGGCGCGTGTCGGTCCGATCGGTCGAAACGGGAGAGATCGTCCGCTTCGCGAGCCTGATGGCGCTGTTTTCCTTTATGCAAGAACAGACCCGACGTTTCGGGTATACCCCTTTCTTACCATCATCGGACCAGTCGTAGTAATTGTTCTCAATATTCTGGAGGCGGTATACGGATTCAATCCGCTTGATTCGGATTCCAACCACGATGGAGCCCCCGGCGGCAATGAAATTGTTGCCTTCAGCCCGGCAGCCGATATTTTGGCTTGCAGCGCCGGCAATAACGGCGACGCCCGGCTATTGGATCTGTCAGACCTGTCAGCAATCAAGCAGGTACGGAACTGCCACCGGCCGTCTACCTGCCGGTCGCGGCCAATGCGCTTGCCCCACGCGCCCTGCAGCCGGAAGGCGCCGGACCGACGGCCCTCTATCTGCCCATTGTAGAAAACGCCGTCGCAGTCACGCCCGCGTATACGGGCATGACAACGCTGATTTACGTCGACCCTGCGCCGCCGACGGTCAACATCAGCTCTACGGTGCTGACGGCCGAGGACCGTATCGGGCCGCAGACGGTGGTGCTGAGCGGTTTCGCACGTGACGGCGCCCGGTTGCACAGCATCGAAGTGCGCGTCGATGAGGGGCCCTGGGTGAACGTCGGCGTGCAAGAGAATGGTCGCTGGTTCCTACCCTGGACAACCGATGACCTGGAAATTCAAACCGTTATCGAGTGGTAGGCAGCAAGACGCTGTATCAATTTGATCAACCGGCCCACATCATCCGAGAATGACGTAAAGCAGTGGTCGGTTCGTTTTGAAACGGTTTTGAAACGGGAGACTGCTTTACTTCAGCTTGACCCAATCTCTCCGAGGCCAAGGCTGGGCTCGCATTCAGGGTTGAGCACGGTGCTGGTCCTCGCAACGCCGGCGGGCCGGAACAATGAATGGCTGATTTCGAAAGATGCGAAAGGCAGATCCATGGCCCACCAAACGCACACCTCACGGCTGATCATCGCCACCCTGGCTTTTCTTGTGCTTGTGCTTGCAGGCTGTAATATGCCGCTCCCGCAGCCGGTTGTGTTGGGCGCAATCTACAGTCTAAACGGCGGTCAGGCCGGCCTGGATGTTCCTCGTCTCAGGGTGCGCAATTGGCCGTGGATCAAGCCAACGCCGGCGGCGTACTGAAGCGCCCGCTTCGAGCTGGTGGTGGCAGACGGGGAGAGTGACCCTGCAGCAAGCGCCGTGCGGGCCGGTGAACTAATCGCCGATCACCCGACCGTGGCTGCGCTCTTTGGCCTGTCGGATACCGACCCGGTTCTGGCGGCCGCGCCTGTGGCTGCGGCGCAAGGGCGCGTCTTCTTGACCTCGGGCGCGACCTCACCCAGGCTGCCGGGCGAGGTACCGGGTTATCTCTTCATGGCCTGCTTCGGCGACAATGTCCAGGCCGCGGCCGGCGCCGAATGGGCTTACGAAGCGCTTGGCGCCCGGACGGCGGCGATTCTGTATGACGAGGACTCCACCTACACCCGGCTCCTGCAAGGTTATTTCCAGACCCGATTCGAAGCACTGGGCGGAACGGTGATGACCGTCGTGCCCTTCACAGCGGGCGAACCGTCCGATTTTGTGGCGGCGGTCGAACGACTCGAACCTTCCGATCTGATCTACCTGGCCGCCACGCCCGACAACACGCTGCCGGGCGTGCTGGCGCTGCGTGCCGCCGGCTTCACGGCGCCCATTCTGGGCGGCGACGGCTTCGACGTGGCCGGGTTATGGGAATCGCAGCCCGACCTGGACCAGGTCTTCTTCACCACCCACGCCTATCTCGGTGCGGACAACGACGATCCGCAAGTCGTCGCCTTCCGAGAAGCGTATGCCGCAGCCTATCCCGACAGCGCCCCGGATGCATTTGCCACGCTGGGGTATGACGCGGCTAACCTGCTGATCGAGGCAGTGCGCCGGGCCGGAACCGACGAGCCTGAAGCCGTGCGTCAGGCCCTGGCGGGCATTCGCCAATTTGACGGCGTCACAGGCGAAATGGGCTTTCCCCTCGATAGCCAGATTCCCATCAAGTCAGTCAGTATTTTGGGCGTCACAGGCGGCACTGTGCAGCTAGCTGCCCAGGTGATGCCGCGACAGGCTCCTGCACCGTAGTTGTAACGCTACTGCGGCCATTTTGACACTATACTGAAACGATTGGGGTTTATCCTGTTCATGGATTCTGACTCTGCGACCTACGCAGCACGTCAACCAATCGAGAACGGGTCACGTTTAATAATGCCGCGGCGTCCAAGAGCCGATGGCAGGCAAAGGAAATTAAATGCGCACTAGCACCCTACGAATCGCCCTGATCCTCTGCGGATTCACGCTCTGCCTCGTGGTCCCGCTCCTGGCAAACTCGGCGCATGCTCAAAACGCGGCCGACACCGACCTGGCCGCAGTCTGGCAGCGCGTCCAACAGTCCGGCGTATACCGCTTCAGCGCCGATATCACGCAGACGACGAGGCCGGGTGCGTCGGTGGCCAACGCCGGCCGCAGCAGCCATGAGAACCGGCTCTACCTGGAGGGAACCACCGACGTGGACAGCGAGCGTCTGGCGCTGACGCTCTGGTCGGGCGGCGGCAGCGTGCTGGACCCGGACGCGGCGGTGGAGATCCGGGTCGAGGGCGCGCAAGCCCAGGCGCGCAGGGCCGGCGGCGAGTGGGAGGCGATTGAGGATTTTACCGGGCTCTTTGCACCCGGCGGCGACTTCTTGGCCTACACCCAGGCGGCGACCAATGTCGTACGTCACGCGCCGGAGACGCGGGCGACGGCTTTGGGCGATGTGGTCGTCACACGCTACAGCTTTGCGATCGACGGGCGCCACTTTGCCCGGTCGCTGCACGGGCAACTGACTGGGCAGGCGGTCGCCGAGGGGCTGCCGGCCGCGGTCCGCGTGGAGGTTCCGGCGGGCTACAGCGCCATGACGGGCCTCGGCGAACTATGGGTGGGCGAAGACGGGCTGCCCCTGCGCCAGACCTTCACGCTCGAATTCCCCGCCGACGAGTACGGCGACAAGTCCTCGGCCATAGCCACCGTTGACTTCTTCGACTTCGCCGACGCCGGCACGACCCGCGGCCGTTTGGCCCGGTGGCGCCCGGAGTTTCACATCTATGTTCGAACCGAATGGGGTGGTAGCGACGGTCGCGCTCCGGCTCTTCGCGGCGACGCTGGGGCTCTTTGTGCTTGCTTTGGTCGTGGTCAAGCGACGCTCGCCGCGTTATCTATGGCATGGTGGCAAGCGGCGTCAGCCTCTCGATGGTGGCGGTTCCCTTGCTGACCAACCAGCGCATCTACGCCTACAGCGTGGTGCAAGAAGCGCGTGGGCAGCAACAAGCGCCGCATCAGTCTGCATCGAGCGTGAGCGATGCGCTGAATAAGCGGGAGATCGACCCCCACGCGAATCCCCTGGCCACGGCCGAGGCAGTGGCGGCGCAGCAGGAGAATGTAGCAGCTGATGACGACAGCGGCGCCTACTTCAGCGAGCTTTGCGTCAACGAGCCCTACGGCGACGCCGATGGAGACACCATCGTCAACATCTCGGAATGTCTTCTCGGCACGCTGCCCGATGTGGCGGACACCGACCAGGACGGGCTCAACGACAACATTGAGGTCGCCGGCGGCCGTGTCAGCGGCAGCGCGAAATCTGGTACACCAATCCGCTGCAGCAGGACTCCAACAACGACGGTCTGGCCGACGGCAAGGAGTGGTACGTGGGCGCGCGGCAACGAGACATTGCCCGACACCGACGGCAACGGCACGCCCGACATCTGGGACGACGACAACGATGGCGATGGCGTGCGCGACAACCTGGACCTCTCGCCCTATCTCTCCACCAAGCCGAACGTCGCCAGCCAGGCCAAGACCTTCAGCGCCGACGATCCGTTCTCGCTGTCCATTGATGGCCTGGAGAGCGACCAGTTGGTCAAGGTCGAGTTCCAGATCGCACCCACTAACGCCGACCACCTGCGCTACACCCAGAACATCCTCGATTGGCCCTTCAACGACCGCCAGGGGCAGCTCCAGGATGCGGACGGCAAGAGCTTCTACGACGTGGACAATACCGTCACGCCCAACCCCAATGACAACGGCGACGTGCGTCTCGTGCCCATGCTCGAGATCGAGATTCCCGGCTCGATCCAGAGCCTGCCGCAGCCAGGATCTGCTGACCCAGTTCGGCATCTCCGTCCAGGAAGTCGTCACCGATACCACCTGGGTCGCCTACGTGCCGCTGCAACTGGTCACCGACAGCGTGGGCGACAACAACGTGGCCTTCTACGCCCGCATGTACTACCAGCTCGAGAGCGGCTGGGGTGAGACTCAGAATGTGCGCATGGTCTGGGTCGTGCAGATGCTCAACGATCTCTGCTCGGCCTACGAGAACAACGTCTGCACCGAATACAGCCAGTACAATCAGCTGCAGGTCATCCAGACCTACGGCGATGACTGGTACCTGACCGGCATGAATGTGACCGAGGAGCACGGCGCAGAGATGGCCCTCATCTACGAGGATCCGGCTGTCACCGCCTCCCTTTCCGGTGCGCCGGCCAATTACGACAAGCCCTTCTACATCGACACGCTCTACGGCCTCCTCTACGGGCTGGACAGCACCTTCCTGGCCGGGGCCGACTGCCAACCCGGCTACACCGGACCGGACGATGCCGCCGGCACCGACACCTGCACGCCCGACGGCAAGCGCGACATGACCCTCGATGCGATCTATGCGCGCTTCAATCATACGACCAACGGCGGCATCAGCGAACAGAAGCGCTGGAATCTGCCTAATCTGATCGGCGTGGAGAAGGACGACTATCCGTCATTTGACGTGGGCGTGATGCAGACTACCGTCACCAACACCGTCCAGTTGCTCGACAGCCACTTCACCAGCCACTGGTCGGCCAGTCAGCCCATCACACCGACCATCATGCTGGCCGTGGAGCAGAGCTACCGCACGCTCAACCTGGACCAGGCCATGACCGAAGAGGGCAATTTTGGGTGGGACGGCAACGACCTGACCGTCAGTCTGCCCACCAGTGGCGAAGGCTCCGGCTCCATCCCCCTCAGCACCAGCGCCGCGCTCAGTTGGACGCCCTATTCCTACAGCGAGAGCGGCGGTTGGGTCGCAGCCGACATCAACCAGTATTACGATGATCTGAGCGCGCAACTGGGCAGCGCCTTCAGCACGGTGACCGATCCCGCGCAGGCCAGCACCCAGCAGACCATGGCCCAGATCCTCTACATCAGCCTCTACGGTGGCGACTCCAATGTCGTTCAGATCGACAACACGATTGTCTCCGCCTCCAACTCGCAGCCGGACGAGCCCATCGGCATCAGCCTCACGGCCACAATCGGCACCTACCTGGCCAAAGCCGTCGATACCTATTTCACCTTCACCAGCGACCTGGAAACCATCGCCGAGTCTTTCCCTACGGAGGTCGGCCAGGAGGTGCTCATCAGTGAGTACCTTCAGCAGAAGATCTTCAGTGAGTTCGAAGGCGATGCGGGTGTGGTCAAAGGCGTATCCGGCGCGCTTGTATTGACCATCTTCTTGACCGATTTTCTCGTTTCAGACGTGTTGCATGACGGCAACACGCCTTTTGGTAAAGATCTGAATTTTGCCGTTCACATCGTCGACCTGCTCTACAAAGCGTACGGCATCATCCAAGATGTGAAGCACACGATCCAGTTGGCCCAGGCCCTGGCCGACATCGATCCGAGCCTCAACTTGGGGAGTGCGCTCTTCGAAGTGCTCTCCAGCGATTCCGCGCTCATCGACACCTCCAAGTTGCTCGGCGTCGTCGGACTGGTCATCGCGGCCGCCGTCGCCATCGGCGTCTTCCTCTATGCCGTTGCCTCGGGCAAGGCGGTCAGCGGTGCGGCCTTGGGCACGGCCTTTGCCGCCACCATCGCGGCCATCGTAGTCACCGTGACCCTCTTCGTGCTGTCGCTCACGGTGGTCGGCGCCATCCTGGTCGGCATCGTTCTCTTCGTCGATGCCATCCTGCAGCTGGTCGGCGTGAAGTGGACCATCACCGGCGAGATCACCGCGGCGCTGACCAGCATCATCTTTCACGAGGATCTGATCGAGAGCTTTGTGGTCGATACAGGCGACCTGGCGCTCACCCTGGCCGATCCGGCCGCAGGCCTCATCGCCACCAACCCCATCACCTTCTCCTTCCCCATCACGACCGAGTTTACCAAGGTCGACAATGGGACCGATTGTGACAAAGATCCGACTTGCTATCCGCGCAACCAGATGATCTATACCCTATCCGACCAGGCCCAGGATCAACTTACGATTGAAGAAAACGGGGTCAATCCCACCGTTTGGCACAACCACTACAACACCAATTGGTTCTCCTATGTGACCGTCGCCTATCAGCAAGCCCCGCCTGTTGGCGTCAACAGAGCCGTCTCCTTGACGCTCAACACCTACTACGACCCGCTGGTGGAGAACTGCTGGTGGTTTATCATCGAATCGTGCGCGGTGCGGGATGTCCCGGGGACGACGGCTACTGATTTGGGCGATGCGGTGGTTCTCGACGTTCTGCCGGGCACGCTCGACGAATTTGTCGACGTCGCAGGCTGGGGCGCCGGCGACCTGACGCTCATCGCGCGGGACGCGGACGGCGACGGCCTGCGCGGCATTGCCTACGGCGGCGCGGATCTCAAAGATCAGTTATGGGACCAGGACGGCGACAGGCTCTCCGACGGCTATGAGCTGACCGCGTCCAGCCGTCCCGTCACCGAGGGCGGCATGTCGCTCGATGTAGCCGATGCGGATACGGATTCAGACGGCGTTCCTGACAATGTCGAGGTGCGGTGGGGTACGAATCCCGGCAGAATCGATACGGACGGCGACGGGCTCCACGATCACGAGGAGGTGCCGCCGGCCGGCGCCTGGTCCATCCCCTACGCCTACGACCCCGGTACGGGCACGATCACCCATGCCCGCGTCTGGAGCGATCCGAACCGGAGCGACGGCGACGGCGACGGCATGTCGGACCTATTCGAGCAAGACCAAAATACGCTCACGCAGTCGCCGTGGGCAGACCCGAACAGCCCGCGCGTCTACAACCCCAACGTCTGGAACGAGAGCCCCGTGGCGCTCTACGTGAGCGACGGTTCTGTAGAAGGCTATGTGCTGCCCGGCGCGACGATTCCCTATACGACCTCAACCGCCAACAACTTGAGCAACGGCCAGGATCTGGTCGGCGAGCTTTCCCTGACCTTGCCCGGCGGCGTGAGCGGATCACCCATCTCCAAGACGGTCAATATCGAGAGCGGCGACGCCGACTCGCTGGTCAGCACCTTGACCTTCAACGGGACGAGTTCCCAGAGCTACCAATTGAGCAGCGCCATGAGCCTGACCGACTTCGACGAGACGCGCTGGCGCTGGGAAGAGTCGACCGGGGCTGTTCATGGCAGCAGCAACGGTATGCCTATCGGCGTCGCCGTCGCACCGACGAGTAACTGGGATGGCGCCTATGTAATCGCCACCCGGGAACGCACCGTGTCGATTGGGGACGGGATTGCCACCTATCTATTCCGCAGTGACGGTTCACAGGTAAGCTCCAAACTGCAGGTTCTCCCGATAACCAACGACGCGATCACGGATCCGGCAATCGCCTGTAACATTGAGGGCGCCTGCCTGGTGCTTTGGGGCGTCAATCCCAATAGCCAGTCGTCGTACAAGCTTTCCGGTCTTCGCCTGCAAAACGGTTTGTCGAGTCCTTCGACGTTCAAAATTGATGCCAACGCCCTCATCCGCAATGTATCCGTTGCCAGCAATGGAACAGATTTCATGTTGGCATGGGTCGAAGACGAGGAGAGCGTCAAGGTTGCGAATTTCCCGGGGACCGGCAGCGTTCAGCCCGCCAAGCAGGTGGCGACCGTGGCCGGTTCTGACGCGACCGCAGCCATCGCCTGGACCGGCAGCAGCTACATGATCGTCTGGAGCGACGACGGCAACATTCACCGGGCAGAGGTGAGCACGGACGGCAACGCCGGCAACGCCGGCAACGCAAGTGTGCTCGGCGCCGGCTCGGGCTGGCCCCGGAGTGACGGCAGCATCCGTCCGCCGCTCCTCGCCTATGACGACATCAGCGGCCAGACGCTGGTCGCCTATCGTTCACCGATCGGCGAATTGGCCGCGCGCCGCGTCGTCAACGGCGCCGGCGATGAGTTCATCCTCACCGACACGGGCGTGGACGGCGACAACGTGACAGTCGCGCTCAGCGCGGACCCCCAAAACAGCGGCTGGGCCGTGGCCTGGACGCCGGCTGCAGGCGGCGAAGTGGAGTACAGGGCGATCTCCCCGCAGGGTGAGCTGCGCGGCGACATCGGACTGATCGACGAGAGCACGGTCACGGCCCTGGCGCTGATCTGCCAGCCGCCCAGGTCGCAGCTCCTGATGGCCTTGAGCGAAGAGCAAGGCGCCAAGACCTTCGCCGACTCCTCGGGCAACAACCGCACCGTCACCTGCAGCGGAAGCTGTCCGGAAGCCGGCGTATCGGGGCGCACAGGCAACGCGGCGCTCTTCAACGGCGTGAACGCTTCGCTGGCCGTGGAAAAGGGCATGGCGCTCAATTCCTTCACCGTGGCGGCCTGGCTCAAGCGAGGTGATACCGGACGCGGTCAAACCATGGCGGCGACCGCCGGCCCGATCCTGCGCTTTGGCTTCGACAGCAATGATACGCTCTTCTGCAATTTTGGGCCTGACGGCGACGCCGGCCTGAATATGGCACAAAGCACCCAAGTCTACGTGGACGATCTGTGGCATCACTACGCCTGCACCTTCGATGCCGGCGCCAAACGGATAACCCTGTATCGGGACAGCGTCGCCGTGGCGACAGGGACCACGACCGACACCTTCAGCGGCGACAACACATTCTTCGTCGGTCGTGGCAGTACGGCCAACGCCGGCGATAATTTCAACGGCGAGATGGACGATTTCCTGGTCGTCAACCGCGCCATGACGGCCGCGGAGCTGTCGGACGTCTTCCAGGATGCTGTGGCGGTCTATGATCTGGATGAGCCCACCAACGCCACGAGATTCGTCAATGCCGTGCCGGGCGGGCTGGACGGCAGTTGTTCAGGTAGTGCCTGCCCAACCATGGGCATTGAAGGCGTGGCCTTTACCGCTGCGCAGTTCGAAGGCCAGCAGAGCATCGAAATCGTCGGCTCTGAATCGAACGCAACCAAGACCTACTCCTGGGACTTCGACGACGGTAACACCACGGACTGGTCCTATTCGACCGGCGGCGCCCCCCCGATCAAGACGGCGGATCGCAACGGCGAATCGACCAAGTTCGTCGACTTCGAACCGGACGGCTCGCGCCAGTTGGAGCTTTCGTTGACGAACCTGCCGGCCCATGACTCCATCATCATCGCCTATGATCTCTATGTGCTGGGCTCGGCCTGGCGCGGCAGTCGGACAGATCTGACGGGGGCATCATCGTTCTACAACGTCAGCGCCGACGGTACGGCGGTCATGGAGACCGATTTTTCGAACGACACAAGCAACGTGGTCGGCGAATATCAGCTCTATCCGGCGTTCGGGGAAACACCCCTCGAAGCCTTCCCATTCACGGGAATTCGCTACTATGAAAACGGTACGAGCCGGTACAGCGGTTGTTCCGGTGAGAGTGGCGGGGCCATCGGCGATCTGCCTAGCCTCAATGAAGATTTCCAGTTGAACGGCAAAGTCAGTTGCGTTGAGATTTCGACGGATACGGTTGCGCGGCTCTTCCAGAACACCAACTACGGCGGCTCTTCCTGGCTCATCGACGCCGGGCGCAGCCAGAGACCCGACTACGCGGACAACGGCGTTTCGTCCATGCCGCGTCTGGCCCGCGGCGTTCTACCCCAAGCACGGCAGCAGTGACGAATCGCTCACCGTCGGCAGTATTGGCAACGCCGACACCGCGATCTATCGTGTGGTCCAGACCATCTCCCATTCGCAGAACAGTCTGAAACTGGCCTTCCGGGGCGCACATGAACTGGGCCTTGACAATGTGACGGTCAGCGCGGCCGACAGCGGGACAAATCTACTGCTCAAAGACTCCTCCTTCACACTCTCGGCGTGGAGTAAAGTCGACAGCGCAAGCACAGGCTATCTCATCTCCCAGGGGCCAGGACAGGATAACCAGGGCCTGCGCTTCGGCGTAACGGGCAGCGGTACGGCCTTCTGCAACTTCTGGGGCAACGACCTGACGACGACGGTCACGCCGGATACGGCCTGGCATCATTGGGTCTGCACCTACGACACATCGACCAAGGCACGCACCCTCTACCGAGACGGCGTACAGATTGCCCAGGACACGGCCTCGGCCAACTATATGGGTGAAGGACCGGCCTATCTCGGCGCAGAATTCAAGGGGGCGATTGACGAGGTCGGTTTCTGGACCAGGCCGCTGACCGCGGCGCAGGTGCAGGATCTCTACCAAAAGGTCAAGATCGAGGACGAATCGGTGCTGGTCTGCCAACTGCCGCAAACGCGAAGCAACGACAAGATCGGATTCGGGGTGCTCACCCTGCGTGAAACGACAACGCGCCTGGGCGATGTCAACCAGACCCTCAACCGCACCATCACCGTGGACGCCGACAGCCCAAGTGCGTCGATCGCATCCGGCTACTTCAGCCAAAGCTCCCCCGGGCCCTACGTCAGCAGCCCAGGCTACCTGGTCGTCACTGGCAGCGCCAACGATCCGACTTCGTTCATCAGCGAGGTGAGGGTCAAGCCGTCCGGCGGATCGTTGACGACGGCCGCCGGCACAGAGTCCTGGAGCTATGGCTGGGAGACCAGCTCCCTGAACGACGGCCCGCAGACGCTGGAGGTCGAAGCTACGGACGCGGTGGGCAACACCGGCTCGCCCACAACCTGGCACACGACCCTCGACACCACGCCGCCCAAAACGGCCTTCTCCCTGCCCAACACGACCATTCGGCCGACGCGCAACAGCGCCGGGCGCTGGCTTGTACGGCTCGCAGGCACGGTCAGCGATCCGGCGGCCGGCGGCCTGCCCGGCAGCGGCGTTGCCTCTGTAGAGGTGCTGCTGCAGGGCCAGGACCAACTGACCGGTCTCGGCTGGCAGTCGGCCACGCTGAGCGGCGCCGGCAGTTGGACCCTCGACTATGTCATGCCGGTCTTCGGAGCCAGCGGTCAGAGTCTGCCCGACCCCACTGGCCCCTACACCGCCACGGTACGCGCCGCCGACAAGGTCACCAACAACACGCCCGCAGCCAGCTATCCGGCCATCTCCATTCAGGTCGACGCGGACGGACCTGCCGTGGAACCGTCGACTGCACTCTCCAACACGACGGTCATCGCCAGCGCCACCGAGATCGGCGGCCAGGTGGTCGCCAGCGACAGCGTGGAGTCGGTCGAGCTTGCCATCGTTCCCGGTGCGCAGATGGGCGCGCTCAACGGCTCGATCCTCCATCTGCCAATGGACGAAAATCTGGCCAGCGAAACCTTCGATGACCAGTCCGGCACCAATCACAACGCCACCTGTAGCGGTACGGGCTGTCCCACGGTGGGTCAGTCCGGTCAACGTGATGGGGCCTTCCGTTTCGACGGCAAGGAGAGCTCGCTACAAGTGAACGATGTCACCCTGAAAGATCAGAGCATGACGCTGGCAGCGTGGGTCAAGCGCACGCCAACGGGCAGCTTCCAGATGGTGTTGTGGCAGGGAGAGAATTCAACCAACCAGGGGCTGCAGTTTGGATTCCGCCCCGGTAATCAGTTCACCTGCGCCTTCTGGCAAGATGATCTCAACACCCCTCAACTCTATACCGATACGGACTGGCACCACTGGGTCTGCACCTTTGATGCCCAGAACAGAAAGCGCACCCTCTATCGGGATGGGGTTGAGATTGCGAGTGACACTTCGACGGCCCTGTACCAAGGCAGTGGTCACATCACCATCGGCAGCAAGGACAGCAGCCAATATCTGGATGGGCTGCTGGATGAAGTCCTTGTCTACCAGCGGGCGCTGGCCGACTACGAAGTCGCCAATCTCTATGCCTATGGCTTGACCACTTGGCAGCCGGCTACCCTGAGCAACGACACTTGGAGCTATCAGATCCCCGAAGGCGACAACGGCATCGAGGGTCTCTTCCAGATCAACGTGCGCGGCACCGATGCCGTCGGCAACGTCACGCCCCAGGGCGGTCAACGCGTCTGGCGCGGCGAGATCGACACCAAGCCACCTAGCGTCAGTGCGCCGGTCACCATCACCACCGCGGGCAGCCAGGTGAGCACGCCTCTTCGAGTGCAACGCCACCGACTTCAGCCTGGTCGATGCCACCAGTTGCATCGCCGACTGGGATCCACCCACCTTCCGAGAGAGCGACCGGAGCTTCACCTACTACGGCGACGTCAACCTCTGGTATGGCGCTACCTTCACCGAAACCCAGCGGCTCTATGCCATCGATGCTACCAGTGTCTACACCAAAGAGACGCCGGTGCCGGACATCAACGTCACCGCCTGCGACAGCTATGGACACTGCACGACGGTGGCCTCCGACGTGCAGCGGGAGAATGTAGAAGATCTGGCCGCCAGACCGCTCTCGCTCTTGCCGGGCGACGTCATCACCTCCCTCGATCCCATCATGGTGACGGGTCATGCCTTTGCGGCCAAAGGCCAAGCCGCGCTGGTCGTACAGATCGACGGCGGGATGGTCCACCAGCAGGTCTGGCTGGACGACGAGACGGTGGATGAGGAATGGTCCTTCACCTGGACACCGCCGGGGAGCGGCGCCTACACCGTCCAACCCATGCTCTTTGACTGGGCCGACTATCTGGCCAGATTCATCACCGAAGCGCCGCCCGTTCCTGCTTCAGGTCCGCCTGCGGCACCGGGCGCTGAGCCGCCTCAAGCGCCTGCGCCCGTCATGGAGCTGCCGGAAGGCATCGAGCTGGCGGTGGAAGCCTACTTCCCGTTGATCTTCGGGCGCGAAGGGCGCAGCGCAGTGCGCCAGGCCGATGGCTTCTATCGCACCTATCTGCCCTTCATCGCCACCGAGATTGACGATCTCGACGAGGTCGCTATTCCCGGATATGTCATCTATGTCGATTTGGAGCCGCCGTCGGTGACCATCGATCCGACGCTGTTGACTGCCGACCATCGACGGGGCAGAAATGGCCTCTTCCTTTCCGGCTCGGCCGGCGATGACGCCAAGCTACACCGGGTTGAGGTGCGCATCAATGACGAGTCCTGGCAGCAAGTGACGCTTGGTGAAGAAGGCGAGTGGCGTCACATCTGGGTCTTCGATCCGCCTCTGAACGGCGAGAGCATTGACCTCACCGTACGCGCCACCGATATCGCCGGTCGCACGACCACCGTCACGGAGAGCCTCTTCGTCGACATGGTCACACCTGAGTCGGGCAGCGCTTCCATCTTCTACATTGACGAGTCCGGCCAGCGCCAGCCTGCCCCTGAGAGCGCGGCGCCGGTTGCCACATCGACTGTGGGCGTCACCTGGGATGCACTGGAAGGCCAGGGGAACATTACCTACAACGTCGGCTTCAGCCGCCAGCGGGTCATCGATGAAGATGATCTGACGAGCTATGAGAGCGCAGGTGAACAGACACAGGCGGTGCAGCCCGGCGAGCGCTGGTATGCCACAGTGCGCTACGTCGATGAGGTAGGCAATGCAAGCACAGCCGTCTTGGGTCCGGTGACGATCAGCGCAGGGAATAGTACAAGATGACGGCTCGGGCGCGAATCACGACGCTTTCTGTACGGGCAGTGCTTGCCCCAAAGTAGGCCAGGCGGGACGGCGCGGTCCCCTTCGACGGCGCAGGCGGCTGGCGCTTCCCCTGGCGCCTTACCGCCCCGCCCACCGGCCAATCCTACGAAGTCAGCGCCCGCGCCACCGACTTGGCCGGTCGCGCCACGGTCGTGACGGAAACGGTCGTCGTCGACTTCGACCTGCCGTCCCAAGTTCCATAAGCCCCAAGCACGTCGATTGTCATTCAATCTTCCGGGCAGAGACAGGCCAAGCATCATCAGGGCTTGAGCCTGTCTCTGCCCGGATGCCACCAGCACGAGAGAAAACCGGATGCGCAACAACGGTTTGCGAAGCGCCCTGATCGTCTTCGGGTTCATGCTCTGCCTGGCAGCCAACGCCGTGCACGCAACGAACACGGCCGAGGCCGACCTTACCGCCGTTTGGCAGCGCGTCCAGACTTCGGGCGCTTACCGATTCAGCGCCGATATTGAGCAGACGACGGTTCCTGGGGCATCCCTGGCAAATGCCGGCCGCGGCAGCAAGCGCACATTGTTCTACATAGAAGGCGCGACCGACCTTGCGACTGAATCGCTGCATCTCGCTCTGTGGAGCGATGGGGGCAGCGTGCTCATACCCGAGAGCGGGCTGGAGGTACGGGTCACGGGCGATACGGCCGAAGCCCGGCAGCAGAATGGAGACTGGGAGGAGATTGACAACTTCACAGGGCTCTTCGCGCCGGGCGGCGATTTTGTCGCCTACACCCAGGCAGCCGAGAATATCGTCAATCAGGGTATCGATCGGCGCAGCACCGCGCTGGGCGAGATGCTGGTCACGCGCTACACCTTTGACATCAATGGCCGCCTAATGGCGGAGCTACTCCACCGTCAGATGGTCGAAGACGCCACCCGCCAGGGCCTGCCCGCGACCGTACAGTTGGAGGCGCCCAAAGCCTACGCCAATATGACTGGTACGGGCGAGCTCTGGGTCGGCAATGATGGGTTGCCACTGCGCCAGCGCTTCGAACTCCGCTTTCCCATAGACGAGCACGATTACCTGACAACTGCGACCATTTCGGTGAACTTCGCCGAGTTTGCGCCGCTTCCGGCCACCGCTGCATTTGGTATTGGGCCGGGCTCGATCCATGGCCTCCTGGCCTCTTTTCGGGTGATTGTTGCACGGCAGACTGTGCCCGTGGCGCTCTGGCTGGCCGGGATTTTGCTGTCCGTTGCCGTGATCATTGCGCACCGTCGCGCGCGGGCGATCTACATGGGGATCGTGCTGGCGGTCATCAGCTCTATGCTAGCCACGCCCCTGCTCAACAGCCGCCAAGTCTACGCCTACAGCGTGCGACAGACGGCGCAACAGTCCGCACGCGGGCCCGGCCGGGCGGAACGCGATTTGGCAAAGCAACTTGCCGAGCCAGACTTTGCCCCCAATGCCGACCCCTTGCGCGTTGCGCAGGTTCGGGCGGAAATCCTCGCCGACGACGAACCTGCCCCGTTCCATGACCCTCGCTGCGCCGGCGATCCCACCGGTGATATCGACGGCGATTCGCTGACCAACATGTCGGAGTGTCTCCTGGGTACGCTATTGGACAAGGCTGACACAGATGAGGACGGTGTAGCAGATAACGTGGAGGTAAGCGGGTACGCGTATGCCGGCCATACCTGGTACAGCGATCCCCTGAAAATCGACACAAACAATGATGGCCTCTCCGACGCCCGGGAACGGCTCCTCGCCGCGGAAGGCGCCTCAGCGCCGGAGGACACCGACGGCGACGGCGTGCCCGACTTTTGGGATGACGACAACGACGGCGACGGCGTGCCCGACAGGCTAGACCTCTCACCCTATGCGTCGACCCGACCTGACGGGTCCACCGGGCAAGTCTTTACCGCTGAGAGTCCGTTTGCGCTTATGCTGGATGAACTGGTCGCGGGCCAATTGACGACGGTTGAATTTCAACTCGTCCCGACCAATCCGGACCACCTGTGGTATACCCAGAATGTCCTCGACTGGCCCGACAATGACCGCCAGGGCCAGCTCCAGGACGCCGACGGCGCGACCTTCTTCGATGTGGATGCGGGCGTGCCGCCATCACCCAATGCCAATGGCGACGTACGCATGGTCCCCATGCTGGAGATCGAAATCTCCGGGCCGGAGACCGATCTTCCGCCCGCGTCAACCTGTACCAATGACGACGGCATCGAGGTGACCTGCTATCCCTTGCTGGAGAAATTCGGCATCGGCGTGCGCGAACTTGTTGCCGGTGAGGTCTATGCCGCGTATGTACCGCTGCAGTTGGTCACGGACGGGACGGGCGAGCGCAACGTCGCTTTCTACGGGCGTATGCTTTACGCTGCGTCGGGTGTTTGGGGCAATCCGGACAGCGTCCGCCTGGTGTGGGCGGTGCAGATGCTAAACGACGTGTGCGCAGCGTTCGAGGACAACATCTGCGTCGAGATACAGCACGATGAATGAACCACAGATCGTCCAGGTCTACCCTGACGACTGGTACCTGGCCGGCCTCCACGTGACGGAAGAGCACGGCGCGGACGTGGCCATCATTTACGAAGACCCCGCTGCCATCACCCAGTTGCCGGCCGCACCCGCCAACTACGACAAACCACTCTACCTCGATACGCTGTATGGTCTTGCATACGGTTTGACCCATACCTTTTTGGCCGGCGCCGATTGCGACAGTCTGGACAGCGAAGGCGATTGTGTCGGCAACGGCCAGCGTGATGTCACGGTAGCGGAGCTCGAACGTCGCTTCAATTACGCAACCAACGACGGCATCTCCGTGGAAGATCGCTGGAGTCTGCCCAACGTCCTGCGCGTCGAACGCAACCAGTACGATTCTCTTGATCTGGGATTGATGGCGACAGCCATCACCGAGACTGTTGCTCTGCTGGAGGAGTCATTTACGCCCGTCTGGACCGCGAATGATTCCATCACGCCCACCATCATGCTGGCGTTCGAGGACAACCACCGCGACCTCAACCTGGACGACGAGTGGGCGGGTTCTCCGAACCTGCGCTGGAGCGGGTCAATGCTGACCCTGACCCTGGCTCAGTATGGCGACGACAGGATCGACATCAACACGATCAGCGCGGTCAAGTGGTCACCGTACGCGTACGATCCAGGCGAAGGTTGGTCCGGCGCCGACATCCGTACCTACTACGACCGTCTGACCGAAGAGATGGTCGAGGTCTTCGCCGGGGAAGATGCGCCCCAGGAAGAGCGAGACACCTATGCATATCTGTCTCAGATTCTTTATTTGGGAATCTACCAGGGCGCCTTCCAGAACGTTCAACTGACCTCGCCCCTGAACGATCTCGATTCCACAATCCTTGCAACCGACTATCAGTTGCCCACCCGGTCGGTGGCAGCAGCGCTGGGTATCAAGGCCTTTAAGTTTGTCCCGACCGTGCTCAAGTCATCCATCAAATTCAGCAAAGATCTGGCACAGGTGTCGGCCTATCTGCAAGCTGCGCAAAATGCCCCCGGTGGCACGGCGCGCGCGCCTCAATTCATCCATCAAAAAGCTCTCAGCTCTGTCGGGACCGGCGGCCTCTTCTTTGGCGCGATCGTCACGATTATTGCCGGCACGCTCCTGGTCATGATGGCGGTCGTGGCCATTGTCACGTTGGCCGGCAATGACACATCGGCGGATTGGATACAGCCTCTTTCCCAAACGGTGAGCGTGGTGGGTATCTTGCTGCAAAGCATCACATTGGTGAAGATCATATGGACGTCCCTTCAGATCGTGAAATCGACCGTTGCGGCCGCGGCATCGCTGCCCGCTGCTCTACGGGCCACAGTCGCCCTCTCATCCAAGGTCGTCGGGATCGGGCGCGCAGTGCTGGTCATCGGCCTGATCATATCGGTCAGCATCGCCATCGGAGTCTTCATCTATGCCTGGGGCAGCGGCCAGGTCGAGTCCGGCACGATCGACTTCAACCGCCTCGTCGCGTTGACCATCGCGGCGATACTCTTGGCGATCGTCTTCTTCTTCCTGGCGCTGACGATCGTCGGGGCCATCGTCGTTGGGGTTATTGCGCTGGCTGACAGCATCCTGGCCCTGGCAGGCGTCGAATGGTCCATTTCCGGCTGGCTGACCGATACGATTGCCAAGGTCGTCTACAATTACTTCCTATTGCAGGATACCGACATCGATACGGGCAAGCCGGCACTGACGTGGGCGAACCCGCAGCAAGGGATCGTGTCCGGCAACCAGCTAACCGTCGGTCTGCCCATTACCACCACGTTGACGCAAAACGCCGCCGGAGATCTCTTCGGGCCGATCTTCAATCGTACCCTGAATCGCAACAGCCTGGTCTACAGCCTGAGCGAGGAACCGGAAGCGCTCAAGACGAAGCTCGACGATCGCTCAACCGGCTACTGGTCTGAATGGAGCACCTGTTGCGACGGCGGTACGACCTACTATGCACGGGGCGCCGACGAACCGCAATACACTGGAACCCTGACCGCCGGCGTCAATCGCACGTTACCGCTGACGCTCAACACCGGCTACGCGCTCAACGGCGTCTCGTGGTGGGTGATTCCACTGCCATTCTTTGTCACGTTTGGCTACCCGGAGACCGCTACCGGCTCCCGTTCGGATAGCTTGGGGGACACTCTGGTGCTGGACGTACTGCCGGCCACGCTGGATGAGTTTGTAGACGTAGCGAACTGGGCGGGGGGCAGACTGCGCAGCGTCGATGCGGATGGCGACGGTCTGCTGTCTACCCGCTATGGCGGCGTCGATCCTGATGACACCGCCTGGGACACAGACGGTGACCTACTTTCGGACAGCTATGAGCTGACGCTACGCGGTCGCGTTGGCACGGGAGGCGGTGAAGTCCTGAATCCACGCGCGCGAGATACTGACCAGGATGACGTCCATGACAGCGTGGAAATGCGCTATGCTACTAACCCTGGGCGGCGTGACAGCGACGGCGACGGCATCCAAGATATTCTGGAGATTCCATTCTTTACGGATGGCACCACGCGCAGCTTCGGCGGCTGGCAGATTCCCGCCATCTACGAACCGGACACTGGGCAGACCGCGTCATACCAGGTTTGGAGTGACCCCCTTCGCGCCGATGGCGACGGCGACGGCATGTCCGACCTCTTTGAACAGAGCCAGACGACCGTTCAGACCGACCCTTGGGCAGAACCGAGCAACCCACAGATCTTCAACCCGAATGTATGGGGCGTGAGCCCGGTGGCACTCTATGTCGAGGACGATACTACCGACAGCTTTGTAGCGCCCAATGCAACGGTTACCTACTCCACCACGACCGAGAACAATCTAGACGCGGGCCAGGAACTGGTCGGCGAGCTCTCGCTGGCGTTGCCCGACGGTGTGAACGGCGGCCCGCTCTCCCGGTCGGTCAGCATCGAAAGCGGCGGAAGCGCGTCCCTGGTCAGCGAATTGACTTTCACCAACCAGAGCACGGCCGCTTACGATCTGACCAGCAACATGAAGCTGGCCAATTACTTCGAGACTCGCTGGACCTGGGATCCGCCGGAATCGGTCGACGCAGATTCTGCAAAAGGGAGGGTGCAGGCAACCGCAGCGACGCCGCTCACCGGATGGACAGGCGCGCAGCTGGCGGTTACACGCGAGCGGGCATCCGGCGACGACAATGTGTTCGCGTATGTCGTGGATGGAGACGGCCGGATCACGGCGTCGACAGCGCTGTGGCAAAATGTCGTCAGTCGCGAAGTGACCGATCCGGATGTGGCCTGCAACGACGACGGGGTCTGTCTTGTGACCTGGGCCGTCTCGTTCCCGTCGGGCGGCACGGTGGTGAGTCGCGTCTATGCCAGACAGTTCAACAGGAGCCTGACGGACTCACGGACGACTATCATCACGCCGCACTTCGGATCCCCGCAAACCACCGAGTTCCGCAACACCGCAGTCGCCACGGACGGTCTAGACTTCATGCTCGCCTGGACGCGCAGTGCGTCGGATGCGCCCGCAGCCACACGCGTCGAATTTGCCAGGATCGTGGCAGGCGGTAATGCAGCGGAGTCAGGCACACTGACCACCGTTGACGGCGCCCAAGCTGTGGACACTGCATGGAGCGGCGCCAGTTATACCTTCGTCTGGAGCGGCGTCGACACCATCTCCTGGCGGAGGGTGAATCAGAACGGCAACCCGTCGGACAACACGATCTATTCTGTTGCGGGCGACGGCTGGCCGCGCAGCGACGGCAACAAGCGGCCGCCCACGATTGCCTACGACGCGATCAGCCGGCAGACGCTCATCGCATATCGCGTCGCCGGGGGAGAACTCGTCACACGACAAGCGGCTGATGACTCGTCACCTGCCATCCCGTTGGCAACCGGCGTCGACGGCGTCGACGTGACCGTCGGACTGGCTGCAGATAGTGAGAACGGTGGCTGGATCGTTGCCTGGACGCCACCGGGCGGAGGTCGCGCCCTCTACCAGGCGATCGCACCGACGGGCGCCGCGCGTGGCGGTCAAAACGCGTTGGATCAGAGCGCACTCACAACATTGTCGCTGATCTGCAATCGGCCGCGCGCGCTTGTGGAACTGCCCTTCAATGAAGACCCCGGCGCCACAGTTTTTGAAGACAGTTCCGGCAACGGCAAGAATGCGACCTGTGTGGACAATTGTCCTCAAAGCGGAATCAGCGGCCGAATCGGCAACGCCGTCTCCTTCAACGGTGCAGAGCGCGAAGCCCTCACTGTAGGCGACCTCGATCTGACCGAGCGGTCCTTCACCATGTCGTCCTGGGTTCGCTATAGGTCAGGGGATCGGGCCGGCGCCGTCATGTCCATCGGCGATATGTCGAGCGGCGCGAACCCCGCAATCTACTTCGGCATCAGCAGCGGTGCAGGATCCACCTACATGAATTGCGAAATCAGTTCTTCCGTTTCGCCACCCTTGGTTCACCCGATTCCAGACGACAACTGGCACCACTGGGCGTGCACCTATGAAGCGTCCAGTCGAAGGCTTACGCTCTTTGTCGACGGCAAGGAAGTTGGGGTCCGCACCGCCAGCAACCCCCACAGCGGTGTCAGTCCGCTTTTCATCGGCACGGCGAAGCTGGCAGACAGTGATTTCATCCTCCATTTCACCGGTGACGTCGATTCTGTAAACGTCCTCGATCGGGCGCTTTCAGCAGCCGAAATTGCGGATCTGGCCGCAGGCGCAGTGGCGGCCTATGCGCTGGACGAACCGGCGGGCGCAGAGATCGTCGTTAACGCGATCGGCAACGGATTCAACGGGCGCTGCGAGAGCACAGCCACCTGCCCGGAACTGGGCGTCTCAGGGGCAGCCTTCACGGCCGCGCGGTTCGACGGTCAGGATGATCACATTGCCGTCGGGAGTCCGGACAACTCGCTGCCGCTGATCAATTCATCGTTCACCATTGCCGCCTGGGTGAATCGAGACAGGTTGGGACAAAACCATACCATCTTCAGCCAGGGCGTCAGCGCCACCAGTGAATTGGGCTTCACGTTTGGCTTCTCAGATAGTAACCGGCTGCGCTGCGGAACATTGGATGCACCGATGGCTACATCAGCTGCGTTCACCGAACCGGGCTGGCGTCATGTTGCCTGCGTCTTCAACGTTGAGAATGGCGCATTGCAGATATATTACGATGGCGCCCAAGTTCTGGACGTGACCGGCAGAAGCGCCCTGATTGGGGCGGGAAGCACTGCCTACATCGGCCAGCGTCTGGACAACCGTCAGTATTTCTCCGGCGCGATCGACGAATTGGGCGTTTGGCTGACGCCGTTGACGCGCGACCAGATTGAGGCGCTGGTCAACAAGGTGAAGGTGGTGGATGAGTCCGTGCTAGCCTGCCAATTGCCCGCAGCTACCGGCAACTCACTTACGTTCTACGACTTGGTTCTACGCCAGACAACGACCTACCTTGGCGAGATCAGCCAGAGCAAAGAACGAACTGTCACTGTCGACAGCGACCGGCCCACGATCGCGATCTCTGCTGACTTCTTCGGTCCGGGCGAACCGGCAGGCTACGTCCGCAGCCCGGAGCGCCTGGTGGTAGCGGGCGAAGCCTCGGACCCGACATCCTACGTAGCCCAGGTAGAGATCGCGCCGCAGGGCGGAACGTCGACAGTCGCCGAAGGGACCGGCGCCTGGGCGTATGCCTGGACAACTGCCGGCCTGCCCGATGGGCGGCAGACGCTGCAGATTCAGGCCGTCGACGCCGTTGGCAATCGCAGCGAGCTGGGCGTCTGGCGGACCATCCTCGACAACACTGCGCCGAGCGCATCCATCACGGCGCCCGACGGACCCATCCGACCCTTCCGCGATGTCGAGGGGCGCTGGCGCGTTCCGTTGCGCGGCACGGTTGCCGATCCGCCGGCCGGCTCCGAACCCGGCAGCGGAGTAGAGGAGGTCGAAGTGCTCTTGCAGGGCCGCGATGATCTCAACGGGCTGGCCTGGCAGTCGGCTACGCTGTCGCACGATAACGCATGGTCCATTAACTATTTGCTGCCGGAATTCGGCCGAGAGCTGGTAAGCCTGCCTGATCCGAGCGGCGTCTACACCGCTGTGGTTCGCATGCGGGACGCAGTCGGCAACGCTACGCTGGAAGCGGACTATCCGCAACTGTCCATCACGCTGGACGCAGCCGGGCCAGTAGTAACGCCCAGCCTGACCCTCTCGGATACCGTCAGCATTCACACCACTGCCGAGATTAACGGCATGGTCTCCGATGCGAGCGCGATTGAAGCAGTAGAGGTCAATTTCACCATGGCCAACCAGATGGGGGCTCTGGACGGAGGTGCGCTCCATCTGCCCTTCGACGAACTGAAGCCGGCCCACACCTTTGTCGATCAATCCGGTTCCGGACGGGACGTGACGTGCGGCGTCGACCATTGTCCTACGCCGGGCAAGGCCGGATCACGCGGCGGAGCGTTCGCCTTCTCCGGCAGTGGCCAGTACCTGGAAGCGCCCACGCTCCTCGATCCTGCTCCGGGCCCATTCTCCGCTGCGCTCTGGTTCAATGCTGCGGAGGTTGACGGTGACCACTACTTGCTGCAGCAGGCCGAAGGCAATGGCGCCGGGCGTACGTGGCTGGCCGTGACGGCAGGCAAGATTCGCAGCAACGTGGGCGGTGTGCAGTTGACGGGCGCAACCGGCGTGAGTGCCGGAATGTGGCATCACGCCGCGCTCACGTTCGATGGCGAGATGCTTCGCCTCTATGTGGATGGGGTGCTGGCTGCCCAGTCTCCGGCAGCCGCGGAGGAAAATAGCGGCCCGCTGCTGATCGGCGCATCCGACAGCTTCAACGCTTTCTACGAGGGTCTGTTGGATGAGTTGATCGTCTACGAACGAGCGCTGGCCGGCTATGAAGTGGCGAACCTCTACGCGTACGGTCGGACACCCTGGCTGCCTGCCACTCTGGATGGAGATAGCTGGCGTTACAAGATTGCCGAAGGCGCGGACACCGGTCTGGAGGGACTTTTCCAGCTCAACGTGCGCGGGATTGACGCCCTCGGCAATGTCACCCAACTCGACGGCCAGCGCGTCTGGCGCGGCGAGATCGACACGAAACCGCCGGTCGTGGCCTTCCCAGTTACGGTGGATCAGATCGGCAGCGCTTTCACGACCACCTATGCCTGCCACGCCGCCGACTTCAACCTGGACGATGCGCAGAGCTGTGTCGTAAAGGGGTCAGCCCCCGGCTATCGGCCGGGCGATGAGACGTTCACGACATATGACGAAGTAGACCTGTGGTATGCCTCGGTCATATCCGACACGACCCGGTTATACGGCATCGATGCTGCACGCACGGTCGATCGCGAACTGCCCAATCTTGACCAACTGGAGGTTGAAGCCTGCGACTACTACGGGCATTGCACAACAGTCCGTGCTGACCTGCGGGCCGATCCGCTGCTGCCGGCTGCAAGCAAGGTGCTTGCGCCATCCGACCACACCGTCCTCACCACCACTGAAACGGTCACCGTCGCCGGTGTCGCCTATGCTGCAACCGGTCTGGAGATGCTGGTCGTGCGCATCGACGGCCGGCCCGCATATCTCGACTACTGGCCGACCGACGACACGATAGCGACGGAATGGTCCTTCTCGTGGACGCCTCCCGGCGAAGGCATCTACCGCTTCGTCCCGCAAATCGACGATTGGGCGGGGGCTGTCCCGGCAGAGAAGATGCGTACGCCGGAGAAAGGCGGAGAAACAGAAGATAGAGCCTTTGAAGACGAGCCCCCGGAGCTGCCGCCGGCCGTCTACCTGCCGCTCGCGGCCAGCGCGCCTTCCCTGGACACCTTACAGCCGGCAGACGGTGGGCCGATGACCCTCTATCTGCCCATTGTGGAAAACGTCATCGCAGTCACGCCCGCGTACACGGGCACCACGACGCTGATTTACGTTGACCTTGCGCCGCCAACCGTCGGTATCAGCTCTACGGTGCTGACGGCCGAGGACCGGATCGGGCCGCAAACGGTGGTGCTGAGCGGTTCTGCAAGCGACAGCGTCCAGCTGCACGACATCGCCGTACGGATCGATGATGGGCCTTGGGTGAGCGTCGGCGTGCAAAAGGATGGTCGCTGGTTCCTGCCCTGGACAACCGACAGCCAGGAGGTTCAAACCGTTGAAGTCACGGCACGCGCGACCGATGTCGCGGGCCGCTCGGCCGCGGCCACGGCTCAGGTCACAGTCGATCTTGATGGCATAAGGCAATGATTGAACCGACTGACTAAATCTGGACTCTGCCACCAAATCGGACGCATCGATACGTTCTATCTCTCCTTTCGATGCGCTTGCGCCGCTGGTTTGCAACGAGATTGATACGACTGGGCGCAATAATGCGATGCAGCCATGCCATGCCGCAGGAGATGCCGCAGGGGATGCCGCTGTGCTCCTGGATCTCTGTACTCCCGAAGGCGCTGAAGCCGCGGGCGGCCTCGCCCAGGGCTGGATCTGGAAAAATCATATTTGTATGAAGGAGGAATCGTATGCAACGCAGTGAGTACGTGATTACCGGTGGCACCGAAGGGCGCAACCGGCTGCGGGTTCTGTCCGACGTCTTCGGCACGTCAACGCAAGATCTATTGTCGCGGGTCGGGATTCGCAAAGGCGCAAGTTGTCTGGATCTCGGCTGCGGCGGCGGTGACGTGACCCGGGATTTGGCGCAGAGGGTCGGGCCTGCCGGCACCGTTCTCGGTGTGGACTCTGACGCGGTGGTGCTCGATGTTGCGCGGCAGGAAACGGTTGATGCGGGCCTGACCAACGTATCATTTACCGCCTCCGATGTCACATCCTGGACACCGGAGATCCAGTTTGATGTCGTCTATGCCCGCTTTATCTTCTCCCATTTGGGGGATCCGTCTGCGGTCATGGCCGGTCTGCGAACGCATATGGCGCCCGGCGGGGTAATGATCGTCGAAGATGTCGACTTCCGCGGCCATTTTGCCGAACCGCAGTGTCCGGCACTCACCCGCTATACCGAGCTCTACACCCAATCCGTACGCAACCGTGGCGCCGACCCGTGGATCGGTCCCAAACTTCCCGCCCATCTGCGTGCAGCAGGCTTCGAAGACGTTAACGTACAGATCTATCATCCTGTGGCATTGCGCGGCGGCATCAAACAGCTAACCTGCACCACGATGGCGAATATCGGCGCTGCAGTCCTGCAAGACAATCTGACCACAGAGGAGGAGTTCACCGCGACGCTAAACGAACTCACCGCGTTTGCCGACGACACTAGCACCTTGATGGGCGGACCACGGACATTTCAGGCTTGGGGCCGGAATCTGGTCGATTAATCGTTACCGGTGTTTTTCTGCCGGCCCATATTTGACGATTTCACGCGGTTGGTGTAAAATTGACACGAAGCAATTTGTGCAGCGTGTGCCAGACGGCGCACGTTTTGCGCGTGTAGCAGGGAAATTGGAAAGGACAATCGCCGCATGTGGAGCAGCGAAGCAGAACAGATTCAGGCGATCATCGACTTTGCCCTGGCCGAGGATATCGGCGACGGCGATGTGACCAGCCAATACACGGTGCCGGCCGACCGCCAGTATACGGGCGAATTCCTCGTCAAGGCCCACGGCGTGATCGCGGGGCTGGACGTGACCGAACGCTGCTTTCGCACGGTCGAGCCCGCGGTGCGTTTTGAGCAGCTGTTCACCGACGGCGCGGTCGTGAAGCCGGGCGACATCGTGGCGAAGGTGGCAGGGCCCGGCCAGGCATTGCTCAGCGCAGAACGGACTGCCCTCAACTTTCTGCAGCGCATGTCGGGCATTGCCACGGCGACCCATCGCTATGTAGAAGCCGTGGCCGGCACAAACGCCATCATCCTGGATACGCGCAAGACCGCGCCCGGTCAGCGCTTGACCGATAAGCAGGCGGTAGCCTGGGGCGGCGGGCAGAATCACCGCATCGGGCTCTTTGACATGGCGCTGATCAAAGAAAACCACATTGCCGCGGCCGGCGGCATCACGGCGGCGGTCAACGGCGTGCGAGTCGGGCGACGACCCAGCGAGCGCCCCATCGAAGTCGAGGTGCGCAATTTCGAGCGAGCTGGAAGAAGCGCTGGCCCTCAATGTGGACCGCATCATGCTCGACAACATGACGACGACCCAAATGCGCGCCGCCGTTGCGCTGGTCGGGGGCGGCGTGCCGCTGGAGGCTTCGGGCGGCGTCAATCTGGAGACCGTGCGCGCGATCGCCGAGACGGGCGTCGACTACATTTCAGTGGGCGCGCTGACGCACTCGGTGGTGGCGCTGGATGTGAGTTTTTTGTTGGAGGCGGTGGTGGGGTTGATAGCGCAGTTGGACCCGGCAACTCGTCGGGGTCGCCCCAAGTGTAGGCAAGATTGTGTAACGCTGCCTGTTTGCGCACGTTGAAACAGCTTTGCACTTCGTAGTCGTCATTGACAGATTGTCGAGGAGAACCAAAATGGCTATTGAAGCAACATCCTCCCAAGACATGTACGAGCAGATGAAGGTCAAGCTCCACGACGTGGTGCCGGACTTTGAGCTGCGCATTCAGGCGGAGATCGCCTACGAGATCAATCGCATCAAGAAAGAGAAGAACGCCATCATCCTGGGCCACAACTATATGGAGCCGGCGCTCTTCTACTCCATCCCCGACTTTGCCGGCGATTCGCTGGCGTTGAGCCGCGATGGCCGCGGCGACGGATAAGGACATCATCGTTTTCTGCGGCGTGGAGTTCATGGCCGAGACGGCCAAGATCCTCAACCCGAATAAGATGGTGCTGGTGCCGTCGGACAAGGCCGGCTGTTCGCTGGCGGCGTCGATCACGGCCGAGGACGTGCGCCGGCTCAAGGCGCATGTATCCCGGCGTGCCGGTGGTGACTTATGTCAACACATATGCCGACGTCAAGGCCGAGACCGACATCTGCTGCACGTCGGGCAATGCGGTCAAGGTCGTGGAATCACTGGAGAGCGACACGATCATCTTCCTGCCCGATGAGTACCTGGCCAAGAATGTGGCCGCGATCACGGGCAAGCGCATCATCACGCCGGAAGGATCAAGGGCAATATCATCTTCGACGAGAGCTTCGATTTCGCGGCCGGCGAAACCGACATCGTCGGCTGGAACGGACGCTGTGAGGTCCACGACAAGTTCACGGTCGAGGACATCGAGACCGTACGCAGTCAGTTTCCCCGAAGTGGACGATCGTTTCCCATCCGGAGTGCAGCCCGGAGGTCGTGGCCGCGTCCGACTTCTCCGGCAGCACTACCGAAATGATCCGCTCGTGGAGGAGAGCAACGCGCCCAACTATCTGATCCTGACCGAGTGCAGCATGGGCGACAACATTATCGCCGCCAATCCCGGACAAGGAGATGCTTGCGCCTCTGTATCGGTGCGCTGTCCCCACATGAACCAGATCACGCTCTGGCCGACACGCTCGAGGCCCTGCGCAAGGAGCAGTATGAGGTGGACGTGCCCGAGGAGATCCGGGTGCGCGCCGCCAAGTCCGTCGAGCGCATGATCGCCATCGGGTAACTACTGGAACACGGATGACGCGGATCGGGCGGATTTCGCGGATCAATTTTGAGGAGGATCCGCGTCATCCGCGGTCCATCCATTTGGAGAACTTCATGACTTCTGAACTGATTACAACTGACGTGCTGATCGTCGGCAGCGGGATTGCCGGCTGCACGACGGCGCTCGATCTGGCCGATGCCGGCGTGAACGTGACGATGGTCACCCGGCGCTGAACAGCCCGGAGAATTCCAACACGCTTTGGGCCCAGGGCGGCATCATCTATCGAGGGCGACGACGATTCGCCCGAGCTAGCTGGCAGAGGACATTCTCCACGCCGGCGCCGGTCATTCAGCTATCCGCCCGCGGTCAACATTCTGGCCAAGAGGGGCCGCCTGCGGTGCGGCGCGTGCTGTTCGCGCCGGTGCGCCGACGCCCTTTGATCACGATGAGACGGGCAGAGCTGACGCTGGGTCTGGAGGGCGGCCACAGTCTGCCGCGCATCATCCACGCCACCGACGCCACCGGCCGGCGATCGAGCTGTCGCTGCTCAACCAGGTGGCTGCCCATCCCAACATTGAGCTGTTGACCGGCCATACGGCCATCGATCTGCTGACGCCGTCGCACAATGCCGAAAGACCGGCTCATCGTCTACCAGCAAACGCAACTGTGTTGGCGCCTACGTGCTGGAGCGAGAGACTCAAGTCGTAAAGCGTATCGTGGCCAAGAAGACCGATGCTGGCCAGCGGTCGGCTGGGCCGCATCTTCCTGCGCACGACCAATCCGGCCGGTGCGCGCGGCGACGGCATCGCCATGGCCTATCGTACGGGCGTGCGCGTCATCAACGCCGAATTCGTGCAGTTTCACCCGACAGCATTCTTCAAGCAGAACGATGCCCGCTTTCTGATTTCGGAGGCGGTGCGCGGCGCCGGGGCGCAGGCTGGTCAACATTCATGGCCGCCCCTTCATGGAGAAGTACGATGCAGAGTGGAAGCGATCTGGCCCCACGCGACGTCGTGGCACGCGGCATCCATCGTGAGATGCTGGCCAACGACTGCCCAACGTCTACCTGGATCTGGCCTCCAACATGCCGTCAGAGACAGATTAAGGAGAAGTTCCCCACCATTTACGACCGTTGCCTGGAATGGGACGTGGACATCACCATGGAACTGGTGCCGGTCGTGCCGGCCGCCCACTACTTCTGCGGCGGCATCTGGACCGATGAATGGGGGCAGCACCAACCGCAACGATCTCTACGCCGTGGGCGAGGTGGCCTGTACCGGGCGTGCACGGCGCCAATCGACTGGCCAGCACCTCGTTGCTGGAGGGGCTGGTCTGGGGTCAACGGGCAGCCCAGCACATTCATCGGCGCACTGCCCAGAGCCGTGCTCCACGATCCGGACGATATGCCCGAGTGGCGCTATGCGGCGAGCGAAGACGGCCGACCCTGCGCTCATCAGCCAGGACATGAGCACCATCCAGCACATCATGTGGAACTATGTCGGCCTCGTGCGCAGCACCGACCGCCTGGAGCGTGCGCTGCGCGACCTGCGCCAGCTCGAGTTGGAGATCGAACGCTTCTATCGACGCACGCGCCTCACCGACGATCTCATCGGCCTGCGCAACTCCGTGCGCGCCGCCATCATCGTCACCAACGCGGCCTGGCGCAACAAGCAGAGCATGGGATGTCACTATCGGGAAGATTAAGAAAGCTCTGGTGACTTTCATCCACAGGTTGCAGCGCACACACGGTCGATGACAGGGGGCAACGCTCGCCCTGAACCAACGTTGTGTGAAATCAAACGGCGGCCGTCGGGGCATTGAGCCACCTCGACGACCGCCGTTTTGTAGTGGCAGCAGTTGTGGGAGCGCTACGGAAACAACAGGTCAGACACCGTCACAAACTCATAGCCATTGGCATAGAGGTAGTCAATAATCTGCGGGAGGGCCGGTCCGTTTGACGCATTGACGTCGTGGAAGGCGATCATGGCGCCGGGGCAGACGCGCTCGGTCACCCACGTGTAGAGCTCATCGGCGTTGAGTTGCTCCGTCCAGTCGGCACTGTCCACGGTCCAGCCGACGACGTGATAGCCGGCGTTGTTGGCGATGTTGACGACAGTGCCGTTGATGGCCCCAAACGGCGCCCGGAAGATTGGCTTCGTCGTGGCGCCGGGAAAGGCGGCCTGGGTCAGCGCCTCGGTCCGATCCAATTCCTTTTGCACCTGATCTTGGGACATCCACAAGAAGTTATCATGCGAATAGGAATGATTGCCTAGTTCGTGACCATTGTCCAGGAATTCGGCAATGATTTCAGGATGGTTTTCCACCGCACCGCCGAGCACAAAGACTGTGGCGCGAATGCCCAGGTCGCCAAGATACTCCATCAACTCCTTGTTGCCCTCGGCATAGCCCATGTCAAACGAGAGTGCGACCTGCTTCCTGCGGTTGTCATAGCCGATATAATAGCCGGAAACGCCGACCGGCAGGTCGTAGATTGACGAGACCTCAGGCATGGGTGCGTCCCATTCGTGGGGCGGCGTACTGCCAGGCGGCAGATGGAGCGTAGCCCCGGCCTGGGCCACGAACTCTGGGTTGTGGGCAAGAATCGCATCGACCGTCACGTTGGCATTGGCTGCGATCTCCGAGAGCGTATCGCCAGGCCACATGCAGTACGCATCGCGCAAGACGTGCTCTGGCGTGGGCGTGGGAACCGGCGTAGAGGCAGCCGCCGGCGCAGCAGCGCCCCCCACAGCAGTCGTCGCCATGACTGCATTACTGAGCTCTTCTGCCACAAATTCGGTCGACGAAGCGTTGCGACTGCTGCCCGAGGCGGCGATCTGCGCGATGGTCCAGCCGAGCAGCAGGAGCGCCAGCAGGATCAGGGCGGCAGCGATAAAGGGCAGGAAACGGTTGAAGTCATTGGCCTGCTGGCTCTTGGTCGCAGGTGGAGTCGCAACTGCAGCCGCAGTGCCCGCCGCACGTGGCGGGCAGCCTTGGCGCTATCCCCGGCAGCCGGTAGCTGTACCTCGCTGACTGCGCCCAGGTCCATTTGCATAACATAGAGCGGTACCGTTGCGTCTGCGGCAACGGCATAACGATTCCGCAAGATCGTTTGGGTCTGCCTGACGGCCTCTTCTTCGTCTAGCTTGGGTAAACCACGAGCGACGTGGAGTTCCGCCCGGACGGGTTCGCCGGCAGGGCTGAGTAAGATCAGCAGCCCGGCCAGGGGCTGGCCGGTGGCATCGGCTAGATTGAGATAGTCCGCCTGCACAGACGGACGCGATGATTGGTCTGCTGTTGGGGGCACTGTCCATTCCTTGCCTAGGTTTGGGCTTGTACGTGATGGCCCCATTATAACCAAGGCGTCGGCTGAGACAAGTTGGGTACGGCGACAGTCAGTTTGGCATGAATGGGCCGCGGATCCACGCGGATCGTGCGGATACAGGCGCAAAATGGCTTCACAGTCCAGATGCCTGGATGCGGCAACGCGGACCTATCGGCCCACTTATGCCATCGTGTACTAACGCTTCGCCGCTGGTGGCGCAGACGGCGGACGTGTGAACGTCGCAGCGTGCAGCAGGTAGGCGTCCAGCCGAACCAGCTCCACGGCGTCGCCCTCGGTAAAAAGCTCGAGGCCCACCGCTCCGCCGGCGGGAAAGATGCGGTCGGTCATCGTTACGATGCCATCATTGGCAAAGAGTTCGATGGAAGAATGATCGACAAAGAGGTGAAGACGCAGCTTGTCCGTCGGGGCCTTGAGTGGTGCAACGTGCACCGCGGCAAATGCTTCATGGAAATGGTCCACGCCCGCTTTGGTGCGATCCGTAAAGAGCTGCCCGTTCTGCACATCGTAGCCAACGGCTACGCACTCGCCGCCGGGCCAGACCAGGCGCAGACCAAAACGCGTCGGCGTATGCGCGGTGAAGTCAAAGTCGGCGAGGATCTCCCAGAGCGCGCCGTCCGCCGGTGCTAGTCCAACGCTCTTGCCCTGCGCGATCGTCTGGCTCGTCCAGCGTTGCCCCGCGCCGCGTAGGGCAGTCAACTCGGCCACAGGCTCTTGACGCAGGCGGATCCCTGCCGCCGTTGCGGCCAGAGACAACGCACGCGGCAGGGTCATGGCGCCGCGCCAGGACCCTGTGGGAATCTCACGCGGATAAGCCCAGTTATTCATCCAGGAAATCGCAAGACGGCGGTCGTCAGGGGCATCGCTCCACGTTTGTGCCGCATAGGCATCGGCGCCATAGTCGGCCCACAGCACCATCTCTTTGGGATTCTCGCTCGTAAACGTTTGCCCGTCAAAGTGGCCGATGAAGTATTGTTCGCCGGACCCGCCGGCTGGTGCGCCGCCCCCCACGCCGACAAGCAACACCCAACGACGTTCCTCCGTGCCCTCGACGGGCAACGCAAAGAGGTCCGGCGTCTCCCACACGCCGTCTATTGAGCCAAAGCCGTTGCCAAAGCTGCCGCTCGGCGTCCAATCGATGAGGTTGGGCGAGGTAAAAAAGAGAATCGCCGCGGTCGTCGCCAGCACCATGACCCAATGGCCGTGGTCATCGCCATACCAAAAGACCTTGGGATCACGGAAGTCATAGAGTTGATCCGAGTTGGGCAAGACCGGATTGCCGGCGTACTTGGTCCAACTGCGCCCCTTGTCCAGGCTGTAGGCAATGCCTTGGCTCTGGCGATGACCGGGATCTACATGATGAGTGAAGATGGCCACCATGGCCTCCGCACCAAAGCCGGCCGTATTGCGCCAGTCGATCACCGCACTGCCGGAAAAGATGTTGCCCAATTCGTCAGGATGCAGCGCAATTGGCAGTTCGGTCCAGTCAACCAGGTTCGCACTGACCGCATGGCCCCAGTACATGGGCCCCCAAACCGTGCTGTACGGATGGTATTGGTAGAACAGATGAAATTCCCCGGCATAGTAGACCAACCCGTTGGGATCGTTCAGCCATTGGGTGGCGGGAGAATAATGAAAATGGGGGCGAAACGGTTCATTTTGCAGCATGATGAGTACGAGTCGTTCCTTCAAATAGAACGCGAGCGGACCGAATTGAGGCAGAGTGACGCTGATTCATTCTGATTCAATTCGCGCTGATTACTCCAATCTGCGTACCGGTGAATTCACTGGTACTTGACTCACTACACCAGCACTACCCTTTGATCCCCGTACCGGCGATGCTTTCAATTTGCAGTACCTGCTGGACAACGCAATCAAGAAAACTTGCTGGATGAATCACCTTGCGGACCGACCGGAGGAGCCAACCTTGCCCACGACACCCGATTGGTTTCGACCCTTCGACAGGCTCAGGGCGGCGCAGGCTCAACCGGCGCTGACCTTCGCACTCCCCACTCCGCACTCTGATTCCGCACTCCGCACTCTCAATAGGGCCAAGTCCGCGGCATAGGACGTTCGGCGTCGAGGATGCGCAGTAGCAACAGGCGGCGATGCTCGGCCAGCAGGGCCTGCGTAGTCGCTAAGGCGGGGTCGAGCGGTGCTTCCTGGCGCGGTCACCGCCCAGAGCGTCTCGCTGCCCTCGGCCTCGATGAGATAGCGGTGGTCGCGCGTGCGCAGCGTCTTCCAGGCGGTGAACTCGGTGAGGGCGGATTGGCGCGGTGAATATGCGCGCCCGGCTAGCAAGTTAAAAAACGATTGGCCGTTCAGTTCCGGCAGTACCGGCGCGCCGATTGCGTCCAGCAGCGTGGGCAAGACATCCACGGCTTCGATCAGTGCGTCGTGTGTACGCCCAATTTGCGCGCTGACAATTGACGGCGCCCGCACCACAAGCGGCACCCGGCTGACAGGATCATCGGCAGGATAGCCCTTCCCATAGCGCCCCTGATCGCCCAGCCACTCGCCGTGGTCTGCGGTGTACAGCACGACGGTCTCGTCCGCCAGCCCGGCATGATCCAGCATCTGGAGAATGCGGCCGATGTGATGATCCACCTCGCTGATCATGGCGTAGTAGCCGTGCATGGCCCCACGCTGCTGCGCATCCGCTGCCGGAAACTGGGCGGGCTTATAGAGGTCCAAGTAGCGTTGGGGCACGACCCAGGGCGCGTGGGGGCTATAGAAGCCGGCAATGCAGAGGAAAGGCTGTTCACCCGATCTGGCGGGTAAGAAAATCGATCGTGCGCTCGGCCACAAAGGCCGTATGGGTGTAGCGTTCGTCGCCGGGGAACGGGATTGCGCCAGCAAAGTCGCCGCGCGCTCCGCCCTCCGGGTGGACGACCGGATCCTCAATCCCCATTACGTCATAGTAGACCGCGGTGGCGGGCGGCAGCCCCACGCTGAGATGGTCCATCTGCCCCGGCGCCTGGCGCCGCACCCACGCTCGGTACGCGTCCTCATAAACGCCGGGTTCGTCGCTGATCTCCCACTGATCGAAGCCAAATGCCGGATGACGCGTGCGGTGGTCCCGATTGGCATGGGTGCGGAAGTGCAGCTTACCGAAATTGGCCGATCGATAGCCGTAGGGGCGCAGGTAATGGGGCCAGATCGCCAGATCTTCCTGCACGTCTACGCCCATATGCGTGATGCCCAACTCGCTGGGATAGCGGCCGCTGAGGAAGCTGACTCGGCTGGGCATGCAGACGGGGCTTTGCACGAAACAGTGATTGAAAGTTTGTACCCGCAGCCGCCAGCCGGTCGAGGTTGGGCGTCTGGATTAGCGAGTTGCCATTCGCCCCCAACGCGTCCCAGCGATGCTGGTCGGAATAGAGCAGGAGTATGTTGGGGCGTCTTGATACGCTCATAAATGAACTCTCCACGGATATCGTTCGCGGCGAAATGAGACTCGTACGTGGAGTGTAGCATAATGCGCTGTCGACATCTTCACCGCGATAGGTGAGGCTGTCCAAGTCGGGTGCATCCCATCTTGGGGCGATGTACGGACGAACCGGTCGCTTGCTTAGGAGTAGCCCACAAATGTGGCATGCACCTGTCCAAATCAGATAAGTTGCCAAGAACGGGCGCGCCTTGTACCATGCACTCTCCCCAAACGTATGGCGGGTAGAGATGGACAAATCCAAAGGAGCAAGAGCCAAATGAGCGTTGCCGTAAGACACCTGACGATGGCTGAACTGGAAGCGGGTCTAGACGATATCCGCAAATCACCTGCTGAGACGGGTATACTGGAGATGATCGTTCGTCGCCCCGCCGTGGATGCACGCGAGGTGCTGGAAGAAGGCCAGCTCGATCTGGTAGAAGGTCTTGTCGGCGACACGTGGATCGACCGCGGCAGCAGCCGGACCGAGGATGGCACGTCCCACCCGGACATGCAGCTCAACATCATGAATGCGCGTACCGCGCAACTGGTCGCCCAAGACAAGGATCGCTGGCAGCTGGCCGGTGACCAGCTCTATATCGACCTCGATCTCAGCGAAGCAAACCTGCCGCCGGGCACCCGTCTGGCGATCGGTGATGCAATCGTCCAGGTCACCGACCAGCCCCATACCGGCTGCAAGAAGTTTGTAGCACGCTTTGGCATGGACGCGGTTAAGTTTGTCAACTCGCCGGTGGGCAAAGCGCTGCACCTACGCGGCATCAACGCCAAGGTCGTCCAGCCGGGCAGAATTCGCGTCGGCGATTCGGTGACCAAGTTAGACTAGAGTTATGTCAAACAACGCCGAACGGGTAGAGGTGACGAGTCGCACCGAATGGCGGGATTGGTTGGCCCGGAATTACACACAGCCTGAAGGAATCTGGCTGGTCACCTTCAAGAAGCAGATTCCCGAAAAATATCTGCCCTACGACGTCATCGTGGAAGAGGCGCTCTGCTTTGGCTGGGTCGACAGCCTGCCGCGCAAGCTGGACGACGAGCGCACCATGCTCTACATCAGTCCGCGGCGCAGGGGCAGCCCCTGGTCGCGCTTGAACAAGACCCGCGTCGCCCACCTGATCGATGCCGGGCTCATGACAGAGGCAGGCATGGCGCTGATCGAGCAAGCCAAAGCCGACGGCACGTGGACGGTCTATGATGAGGTCGAGGACCTGATCATCCCGCCCGACCTGGCGGCGGCGCTGGCGGCCAACCCCACGGCGGAGCGGAACTTTATTGCCTTTAGCGATTCCTCCAAGAAGGGCATTCTCTGGTGGATCAAGTCGGCCAAACGCGCGCCCACACGCCAAACGCGCATCGACGAAACCGTCCGCCTCGCGGTCGACAATATCAAGGCCAATCATCCCAGACAGTGATTGGAGTACGGAATGCGGAATGCGGAATGATTACTCCGCACTCCCCGCTCCCCGCTCCCCGCTTTGAACCGCGTCGTAGCCTGTGATGTGAAGAATGTCACCGTGGCTCATGCGGGGCGTGTGGATTTCGCCCTGGCCGATTGAGGCGAGCGCGGCGCGGACGGCGTGCATGGCCGCACCGAGCAGGGTCACCGGATAGGCGGCCATGGCGAAGCCCAGTTCTGCCAGACGTTGCGGGGGCAAAATGGGCGTGACGCCCTCCTCCAGCATGTTGGCCATCTTGGGCAGATCATTGAGCGACGTGAATGCGACCATCTCCGCTTCAGTGCGCGGCGCCTCCATGAAGAGCAAATCAGCGCCGGCGTCGGCAAAGGCCTGCATGCGCCAGAGCGCCTCGTCCAACCCCAGCACGGCGCGGGCGTCGGTGCGGGCCATGATCAAGATCCGTTTGCCCGTCTCTGCACTGGCGTCAGTGGCGGCTCGAATGCGTGTGACGGCCTCTTCACGCGCCACGACCTGTTTTCCGGCCAGGTGACCGCACCGTTTTGGCCATTGCTGATCCTCGATCATCACCGCTGCAGCCCCGGCTTGGGCCAGGCTGTGCACCGTGCGCTTCACGTTGGCCACGCCGCCATAGCCCGTATCGCCGTCGACGATAACCGGCACGCCCGCCGCAATGATGATCGCGCGGGCGGCTTCGAGCATCTCCGTCGGCGAGACCAATCCCACATCGGGGAAGGCAAACCGTGCGGCCGCCAGCGCGTACCCGCCCACAAAGAGCGCATCAAAGCCGGCCTCGACCGCCAAACGCGCCGACATCGCGTCGTAGGGACAGGGCAAAAGTAAGATCTCCGGCTCGGTCAGACGTGCCAGCAAATCGGCCGCCATGTTGCCGCTATTGGACCTGCCGGGATAGTAGCCACCATCATGATTTTCGTACATGCTCGTTCTCCGTTTGATTGCGCCGAGCACCTATGTTACCTTCACAGGGACCAACCAAACAATCCGCAGCAGGTACGCTATGTCTCCCAATGCCAACCTTGAAGCCGACTTCGAATTCTTTTATTCCGAGCGCGTCACCCGAGCCTCACAACGGCTGGAGCAGGCTGCGCTGGGTCACGCCGTGGGCGTTGGCGGCTACACGACAGTCGCCCAGGCCGACGAGTTGGTTGCCCACCTGCAACTAACTCCGCAAGACCTGTTGCTCGATCTGGGCGCGGGGCGCGGTTGGCCCGGCGTGTACATTGCGCAACAGAGCGGCTGCCACCTGGTTGCGCTCGACATTCCCCTGGAGGCCATGCGTCTGGCCCACGCCAACATGCAGCCGGTGCGCCCCGGACGCACCTGCGCCGCGGTCGTCGCCAACGGGCGCGCCCAGCCCTTTGTCCCCAACACATTTGATGCGATCGTCCATGCCGACTCCTTCTGATGAATGGTCGATAAACTCTCCGTGCTGAGAGAATGCCACCGAGTGCTCAAGCCGGGCGGTCGCATGGCCGGCTACCTCATCCACACGCCGGCCGCGCCTGACTCGGCCGCCGCAGCCCGGGCCGATGAGCTGGGGCCGTCCAACACGGCCGGACCGGCCGCGCCCGATGAGTTGGCGCGCCAGACAGGTTTCACGGTCCTTGTCTACCAGGATGTAACGGCTGCATTTCGTGACACCTGCCGCGCCTTCCTCGATGCACGCCGTGCGTTAGAGACGGAATTGCGCGCCGAGGAGGGCGACGCCTTCTACGATGAAGAGCTCGCCAAGAAAGAGACCATGCTTACCGGCATTGACGAGGGACTCCTGAAGCGCGCGCTGATTGTGACGATGAAGGGCTAGGTATTGCGATGAATATCATCTACTTCAATCCGGACCAACTGCGCGCTGATTTTTTGGGCTGCTACGGCCACCCGCTGGCCCAGACGCCCAACATGGATCGGCTGGCCGAAGAAGGCGTGCGCTTTGATCAGTGCCACGTCCAGCATAGCGTCTGCACGCCCTCGCGCTGCAGCTTCATGAGCGGCTGGTATCCCCACGTGCGCGGCCACCGCACGCTCTGGCACCCGTTGCAGCAGGATGAGCCAAATACGCTGCGCTATTTGAAGCAGGTGGGCTACGAGACTCACTGGAGCGGCAAGAACGATCTGCTTGCCCTCGACGCCTTCGCTTCATCTGTCACTGCAGTCCACACGCCGCAGCCCGGGACGCCGGGCAGCCGTGACCTCTTTGCGCCAGACGATCCCGGCTACTGGAGCTTTCTCTACGGTCCCGCGCCCGGACACATGACGGACTGGCACGTAATTGATGAAGCCGAGCGCTTTCTGCGTAGCCGGCGTGCAACAGATGCGCCCTTCATGCTTTATCTGCCGATCTCGCTGCCACACTGCCCCTTCACCTGTCCCCAACCCTGGTATGATCTGATCAATCCGGACGATCTGCCGCCCATGCGTCCGGCCGACCTGCCCAACAAGCCCTCGTTCCACCGCCTGATCCGCGCCTACCGCCGCCTGGATGAGTTGGACGAGGCGATCATGCACAAGCTGCGGGCGGTCTATCTAGGCATGATCGCCTACGTAGACGTCATGCTCGGGCGGCTGCTTGCTGCGCTGGACGAGACGGGCCTGGCGGATGAGACCGCAGTCTTCTTCTTTTCCGACCACGGCGAATGGGCGGGCGACTACGGGTTGGTCGAAAAATGGCCCAGCGCGCTCGACGATTGCCTCACGCGGGTGCCGTTAATCGTGCGTACGCCGGAAAGCGCACATGGCCACGTCGTCGACACGCCGGTAGAACTCTTCGACATCATGCCGACAACGCTGGCGCTGGCCGGCGTCGAATGCCGCCACACCCACTTCGCGCGCTCACTTATTCCCCAACTAGCGGGCGCGCCGGGCGACGCAACACGCGCGGTCTTTGCCGAAGGCGGCTATGATGGTCACGAACCCCATTGCTTCGAAGGCATCCGGGGGGCAGACTGGGATGTGGGCGATGATGCCGACCACATCTACTATCCAAAGGGGCAGCAGCAGCAGGAGCATCCCGAATCGGTCGCCCGCTGCACCATGATCCGGACTGGAGATCACAAGCTGATCGTTCGACCCGGCGACCGGTCTGAGCTGTATGACCTGCGCGTCGATCCTGAGGAACTGGACAACCGCTATGGATCAGCAGAAGATGCAGACGTCCAGCGTGACTTGACCACCGCGCTGCTCAACTGGTACATGCACACGAGCGACGTGACGCCTTTCCAACGGTTTCCACGGGGCTTCCCGACCAACGGAACAATTTCCGCAAGCTAGATCGTCTGTAGGCTAAAGAGGCGGTCATTATGCGGTCGCTTATGCGGTCGTTTATGCGACCTCATCTGTCATACATCCCAAGAAAATCAGCGCTGCACCATCGATTCACGATCGAATCAAAACCGCACGGGGATCAACGCTGAACGTACGGATACCGGCGGATCAATCACGCCGTTCCAAATCAAATCGGCTAGACCCGGCCTTGTCCGCGACCCATCTTCGTCAAGCCCTGAAGCCTTGGCACCGCTTGCCCCGTGCATGAATTGAAACAAAAGTTGTAGTACAATGGCCCGCATGCAGATTTAGTACCTGTTGGCACAAGGAGGAAACCGTGAGACAAACGATTCGACTGCTCATCGTCGGCGCGCTGGTCTGCGCCAGTGGCGCGCTCTTCGGCGCATGGCTGGCCCCGCTGAACGCCGCTCCGGTCGAACAAGATGCCGCGCCCACTGACTCGCCTGTCATCCTGGCGGCAGGCGACATCGCCAGCTGTGCCAACGACGAGCACTACCTCACCGCCTACCTCATGGATGATATCGAGGGCACGGTTGTGGCCCTGGGCGATCTTGTCTACGAAAGCGGCACGTCGCAAGAGTTCAACGACTGCTATAACGGATCGTGGGGGCGCCACAAAGATCGCACGCGACCGGTGCCGGGCAATCATGATTACGGCACGCAGGGTGCAGAAGGCTACTTCACCTACTTTGGTGACGCGGCCACGCCGTTGGAACCGGGCTGCACGCGGGACTGCAAAGGCTATTACTCCTACAATCTTGGCGACTGGCACATCGTTGCCCTAAACAGCGAAATCGATTTTGTCGCCGGCTCAGAGCAGGAACAGTGGCTGCGCGCCGATCTGGCCGCCAACCAGACAGCCTGTACGCTGGCCTACTGGCATCGCCCCCGCTTTACGTCTGGTCGCTACTATGCCCGGACGTCGGGCCATGACGTTTTCCAGGCACTCTACGAATATGGCGCTGACGTGATCCTCGCCGGCCATGATCATGACTACGAGCGCTTCGCACCGCAGAATCCTGCCGGAGAGGCCGAGTATGGCCGGGGCATCCGTCAGTTCGTCGTCGGCACGGGCGGCACAACCCATCGAGATTTCTTCTACATCCAACCAAACAGTGAAGCTCGCAACAGCGAGACCTGGGGCGTCCTTAAATTGACGCTCAATCCGACCAGTTACGACTGGGAATTCTTGCCCATCCCGGGCCAGACCTGGACCGATAGCGGCTCGACCGACTGCGTGCAGCTTGCCAGCGTTCCCCCGGCGCCGGAAGGCGTAACGGGCGTCACCATCGGCGCCACGACCGAGTCCACAGGAGAAGCCGAAGCGGCCGCCGAGGCCCCGTCGGCCGCCGCCCCGGCTGGGGCTGCAACAAGCAGTGCACCAGGGGGTGAGTATATCGTGAAGGCCGGCGATAGCGTCAGCCTAATCGGTCTGCGCTTTGGCGTACCCTGGGAAGCGATCGCTGAAGCCAACGAACTCAGTGGCGACTATGTGATTGAAATCGGTCAGGTGCTCATCATCCCCGGGGTCGACACGAGCGCAGTCGCCGATGATGGGGCAGCGACCGCCACAGATGA
This sequence comes from uncultured Chloroflexia bacterium, assembly GCA_963749845.1. Lineage (GTDB taxonomy): Bacteria > Chloroflexota > Anaerolineae > Caldilineales > Caldilineaceae > JAGRCP01. Next base: position 74,306 of record CAVVOJ010000004.1, read on the forward strand.
AGCCGACGAAGGCACAGCAGTGACGCCGCCAGCAGCGTCGATTCCCCGTGGAACGGGTGCAGCCTACGTCGTGGAAGCGGGCGACACGCTCTACAGCATTGCAGTGCGGAACGGCCTCACCTGGCAGGAACTGGCCGACGCCAATGGGCTGACCGAAACCTCGATTCTGCAGATCGGGCAAGAATTGGTGATTCCAGGGGCTGCGGCAGAGGAAGCAGACGAGTCAGAAGAGGGCATCCCCGTCACGGGAGAGGGTGCGGAAAACCTGTAGACAGCACGGGGAGCAATGAATAATTGTCATTTGAAAATGGAGCATGATGAATGGTCAGGGTAGCGACCATTCATCATGCTCCATTTTCTATTCTCGATTAGCCATTATGCACCGCGCCTTACGCACCGGGCGGTTCGTCCACCGGGCCATCGAACTGCATGATCGTAAACGTGCCACCCTGCGGATCTTGAGCCACCGCAAATTTACCCATCTCGCCCGCAGCTGTAGGCGGCACCATAATCGTACCGCCCAGTTCCGCCACCCGTTCGGCGCTGGCTGCCACATCTTCAACCATGAAATAGACGGACCAATTGGGCGGCACCGGCCCCCATGACTCTTGAATCGCCATCATTCCGGCTTGGGCACGCTCGTTGGTGAGGCAGACGACATAGTCGTTGGCATCGGTCTGAAAAGTCCAGCCGAAGACGTCGCCGTAAAAACCCTTCGCTGCCTCCACGTCATTGGTCTGCAGCTCGTTCCACACTAGAGTGCTCGGCATATTCACCAGCTGCGCGCCGATGTGATTGCCCGGCTGCCAGACGCCAAAGACCGCGCCGGTCGGATCCTGCGCCATCATCATACGGCCCTCGGTCATAACATCCATGGGCGGCATGATCAGCGTGCCGCCGGCACTGGCCACACGGGCCGCTACAGCATCGGCATCATCGTGCTTCACGTAGGAGGTCCAAACCGGGGGCATGCCCTGCGCCTGCATATCCGGCTGCATGGGACCGCCGCCGGCCACTCGCTTTCCATCCAGCATGAAGTTCGTGTACATCGTTCCCATATCGGTCGGTGTGTCGACTGCTTCCCAACCAAAGAGCGCAGAATAGAACGCCTTGGCCCCCTCTACATCCGTTGTTGTCAGATCTACCCAGTTAAACAGGCCATCAGGATATGCGGTAACTGCTTTCATGCGACTTCCTCCTTGTGAATGGGTCTACGACAGGCTACACTTGTGCTGTGTTCGAGGTGCTTAAGTATACCACAAATAGAACATTTGGTCTAGAAGCAAAACTGTCGTTCGTCGGTAGTGAATAATGCCAATATTGGGCGGACTGGCTCTGATGTTTTGCTCTCTTCATCCGCGCAGACTCGCCCAATCTCCCTGATCGGCGATCTATTCTGCCGTTGCCTGTTTCATCATAGTAGAGTGCCTATGGAAAAGTTCGACCAGGCAATACGAACGGTATATGCTTGGGCCTGCCAACGGCTGTATCATGAATTCGCCTGGAGCTACGACAGCGTGAGTCGTCTCGTCAGCGCCGGGCAATGGCAGGCCTGGCGGGCGGTGGCGGCGCCCTTGGTTCAGGGCGAGCACGTGTTGGAACTGGGTTTTGGCACAGGCGTGCTCATGCAGCAGCTTACAGAACAGGGCTACGTTGTTACGGGCGTTGATGCCTCCACATCAATGGTACGCATTGCGCAAAGGCGCCTGGAACGGCACAAGCTTGATGCTGCCATCACCCAGGCGACAGGCCAGTCCCTGCCCTTTGCCGACCAATCATTTGACACGGTCGTGGCAACCTTTCCGGCCCCGTACATTCTCGAGCCGGCTACCTTGAGTGAATGCGCCCGGGTTCTGCGCCAAGATCATCGGTCACGGCTGATCGTCGTTGGTCTCTGGGTGGCTTTGCGGGAAGCGCGGGTCCGTAAGGTACCGCTCATCTTCTACGCAGAGCCGCCGGCCAATTTCATCCAAAGTGTGGCCAATCGATTGGAGCGTCACGGCTTCGTTGCTGAAATCGAAGCCGTCCCCGTCGGCTGGGCCAGCATTGGCATCATTCGCGCCCGGCATGCGGATATTCTGTAAGCACACCTACACGGGCCGCCATGAAGACCTTGAAACTGGAAGACTTGCGCTTTGCCGAGCGCTATCGCCACACAGTGAACGGTGGCACGGTCGCAGCGGCCGGATCCGGCATCCGTTTCACGAATCCGGCCGCGTCCGGCAACACCTATATCAACGCCCAGATCGATGACTATCGCGGTCTACGGCGTTCCGCTTTCACGTGGCGGCCGCCCCTCGTCCTGTCTATTCGCGCTCGCTTCTCGCACCACGCCAAGGGCTTGCAGGGCACGGCGGGCTTTGGCTTCTGGAACGACCCCTTCATGATGACAACCCTGCGCCCGCCAACCCTGCCGCAGGCGCTCTGGTTCTTCTTCGCCTCGGCGCCCTCAGACATGGCTTTGGCGCAAGGCGTGCCCGGTCGGGGATGGAAGGCCGCTACCATCGACGCCCGAAGGCCAGCATTTCTCGCCTTGGCGCCGACCGCGCCGTTGGCGCTGCCCCTCATGCACTCGCCGTGGCTATACGAAAAACTGTGGCCGACTGCGCAACGCGCTTTGGGTGTACATGAGGCTCTACTCGACGTAGAAATGCGCGACTGGTATGAGTACGTCATCGTCTGGCACGATGCACATGTCGAGTTCCGGATCGACGGCACGCGCGTGCTGGAGGCCCGGCCCACGACGGGCGGACCACTGGGACTCGTCATCTGGCTGGACAATCAAGTCATGATCGTGACGCCGCAGGGCAAAATTCGCCACAGCTTGCTGGCTCGTACGGAGGCGCAATGGATGGAGATTGAGCAGCTAGCGATAGAGATGGGTTCGTCGTCCCCTACGTAGCCACCGATTAGATAGACAGGCTTGTCACTTGTGAGCGGGCGGCAGTACAATGAAGGCTGTAGCGATTAACCATTCTCCTTTCTCATCACCAACTCTGTCAGGAGTCATCATGTCTTCCTCATCCTATGCCCCGCCCGTTTCATGTCATTTGATCACGTGGGGCGATGATTTTGAGACCGGGATGGCCGAAGCCGCCGAACTGGGCTACACGGCCTGCGAGACCTTCACCCACATTGCACTCCAGTACGAAGACCGGCTGGCGGCCTTTCAGGAGTTGCTGGCGAGCAATGGCTTCCGCCTATCGGCACTCTATGGCGGCGGTCGCTTTAGCGACCCCACGCAGCGGGACGAAGTAATCGCCTACAACGAGCGCGTGGCGCGGTTTCTGGTGGCCAACGGCGCCGATCGCATCGTCTTTGGCCCGGCCGGGCCGCGCACCGAGGGCGGCATGACGCTCGACGAGCTCAAAGAGGCGGCCAAGACGATCAACGCCGCGGCCGAGCGCTGCTACGACTTGGGTGTGCTGGCCTGCGTCCATCCTCATCTCTGGACCGAAATTGAGACCGAGCGTGAAATTGACGCCATTATGGAGATGACCGATCCTCGCTATGTCTTCTTTGCGCCCGATACGGCCCATCTCTATCGCGCCGGTATGGACCCCGTCGAGATCATGGGCAAACATGCCGACCGCATCCGCTACGTCCATCTCAAAGACGTGACGCCCGACGAACCTGACATGAGCCAGTTCACCGCCTTCACCGGCACCGAACAGCTGCCCGTTTTCTGCGAGTTGGGGCTGGGGCCGGTCGACTTTCCCGGGATTATGGCCTTTCTCGAAGGCATCGGCTATGACGGTTGGCTGACCGTCGAGATCGATAAATCCACGAGCACGCCCCAAAATAGCTTGCTCATCTGTCGGGATTACATGCAGAATCAACTCGGCATTCCCGTCGGCGCATAGGAGAACTTTCGTCATGGCCGGAATCGGCATCATTGGGTGTGGCAACATCAGCGATATTTATCTAAAAGCCGGCGAGAAATTTCCGATTCTCGATCTCATCGCCTGCGCAGATCTGGATGAGGAACGGGCTGCGGCCAAGGCCGCGCAATATGGCATCAGAGCAGAGAGCGTCGATGGCCTGCTAGCCGACCCCGCCATCGATATCGTCGTCAACCTGACCATCCCCGCGGCCCATGCCGCGGTCGACCTGGCTGCGATTAAGGCGGGCAAGTCGGTCTATGGTGAGAAGCCCCTGGCGCTGCGCCGCGATGACGGCGCCGCCGTGTTGGGTCAGGCCGCGCAAGCTGGCGTGCGCGTGGGCAGCGCCCCCGACACCTTTTTGGGCGCCGGACTGCAAACCTGCCGCCGGCTGATCGACGAAGGCGTGATCGGCGAGCCGGTGGCCGCGACCGCCTTCATGGTCGGCCACGGTCACGAACACTGGCATCCGAATCCAGAGTTCTACTACAAGGCAGGCGGCGGTCCCCTCTTTGACATGGGTCCCTACTATCTGACCGCGCTGGTGGCGCTCATGGGACCGGTACGCCGCGTCTCCGGCGCCACCCGCATCAGCTTCCCACAGCGCACGATCAGCAGCCAGCCCTTCGCCGGTCAGGTGATCGATGTAGAGGTACCGACCCACGTCAGCGGCCTCTTGGACTTCGCGAACGGCGCCATCGGCACGGTGATCATGAGCTTTGACGTATGGTCCTCGACGCTGCCCTGGCTGGAAATCTACGGCAGCGAGGGTACCCTGCGGCTGCCCGACCCCAACACCTTTGGCGGGCCAGTGCTGTATCAACGAGGCCGCGACGCCGAATGGATCAACGTGCCCCTCGCCTTCCCCTACGCCGAGAATTCGCGCGGCCTGGGGGTAGCCGACATGGCCCATGCGTTGCGCAGCGGTCGCCCGCACCGCGCCTCTGGTGAACTGGCCCAGCACGTGCTCGACATCATGCAGGCGCTGGGCGACGCGTCGGACGGCGGCCGTCACGTCACCCTGTCTACGACCTGCGTGCGGCCGGCGCCGCTACCGGCCGATCTGCCCTTTGGGGTGTTGGACGAATGAGCGTGTAACGCCCAGACGGCCCCTTTGGCTTGAAGAAATCGCCACGTCTCACTCGTGACGCACGCCATTTCGCAGCAAGCGCGCCGTCGTTTCATCCTGCTCCTGGCACGTCCCCGGCACGGGCGGCAGAATATCCGATTAGCAGGCTTGTAGGCGCCCGTGCCGGGGACGATACGACCAAATGTCGGCGGAACCTCGATAATGTGACACCAATCCGATCATGCGATTGACAAGCCTGTCTGGCTTGAGAAAGCGGCTGCGTTTGCCTTATGAGTCCGACGACAACCAGCCTGTTGCTCACACTCTCTCCCCTGCGCCAGCGGCGCGTGGCCCTGCCGGTCGCCCTTGCAATGGCCGTGCTGCTGGCTTTTGCCCTGATCCAGATCTTCTGGACCATTGGTGCACTGAGTCTTTATCGGGAGCACGCATTTCAGGTCTTTGTGATTGCGCTTGCGCTTTCGACTGCAGGATCGCTTGTCCCCTTTGCCATCGTCTGCTTCCTGGATCGGCGCGAGCGTGAATCGCGTTGGTTGATTCTCGTAACCCTGCTCTGGGGCGCGCTCATCGCCACGGGTGTGGCGATCCCCTTCAATGACGCCATCTTTCTGGCAATCGACGCCGCGCTTCAGAATGAGCCGGCCGTGACCGATTTCCTCGGCCCGGACGCGGCCTGGCTCATCGGGGCGCCGATCGCCGGGCCATGGGTCGAGGAGATCCTAAAGTCGGCAGGCATTGTACTGATTTTCGTCTTCTTGCGCGGCGAGTTTGACGGCATTCGCGATGGCTTTATTTACGGCGCGCTGGTCGGCATCGGCTTCAACTGGCTGGAGGCTGCGGTCTACGTGGGACAGGGCTTTGCCGAAGTCGGGCTGGCGCCCTTTGGGCTCCAGCTGGGCGCACGCTACGCGCTCTTTGGCCTGAGCGGCCATGCGCTCTATTCAGGCCTTTTCGGTGCGTTTTTGGGCTGGGCGATTCAGACGGACAGGCCATGGTGGCGTATCGCCGCCCCAGTTATCGGGCTGGGGCTGGCAATCGGCGCACACACAGTCAACAACAGCCTGGGCCTGATCTTTACTGCCATCGAAAGCGCCAACGGCCAGGCTGTTGTGGAAGAGGTGGTTGCGCCTTTCGATCTGCCCTTCTGGCAAGTTTGGATCACGGACAGTCTCTTCGATCTTTTTTTGTACGCGCCCTTCCTGCTGATCCTGCTCGCTCTGCTGCTCTATAGCGCAGGCTGGGAGCGCACCCTCATCCGCACAGAGCTAGCCGACGAAGTGCCAACGACGGTGACGCCTGAGGAATACGTGCAAGTGCTCGGAGATCGCCTCTTTCGCACGCGACGCATCGACGACGCCCACCGGCGTCAGTCTGCCGAGCTGGTCAATGCACAGAACGAATTGGCCTTTCGCAAGCACCGGGTCAAGACTAAATCGCAGAATCCTGATGCGGACCCGCTTGTACTGGCTTGGCGTGGCAAGGTAGCTCGCCTGCGCCAGGGGTAACGACAGCCCAGCTTGCGCTTCACTGTATCTATACGAGATCCGGGCGCTATGTCAACAACATCCACGATTCACGAAAGTACCGCCATGAATACGACCGAACGCCGCCAATTATTGACAAACTTCTCCCGTCAGGTGGCAGGCGGACTCATCGTCTCCTGCCAGGCGCTGGCAGATGAGCCGCTCTACGGTGCAGAAATCATGGCGCGCATGGCCATAGCTGCTACGCAGGGGGGCGCGTGCGCCATTCGCGCCAACACGCCTGTTGACATCAGCGCCATCCATGCAGCGGTGGAGCTCCCGATCATCGGCCTGTACAAGGAAGAGATCACCGGCTTTCCGGTCTACATCACGCCCACGCTGGCCCATGCCCGGGCCGTTGCCGCAGCGGGCGCCAGCGTCATCGCCATCGACGCCACGAACCGGCCGCGGCCCCAGCCGGGATCGCTGGCAGACTTCATCGCCGCCATTCACGCCACAACCGCCTGCCTGGTGCTGGCCGACATCGCGACAGCAACAGAGGGCCTGGCGGCCGAGGCTGCGGGCGCGGACCTGGTCTCCACGACGATGTCGGGCTACACCGCGGACTCTCCCCAGCAATCCGAACCCGATTTGGCCCTGGTCGAAGCGCTGGTGAGCCGACTCCACGTACCGCTGCTGGCGGAGGGGCGATATTACCGTCCCGAGCAGGTCAAGCAGGCGCTGGACGCCGGCGCGCTGGCCGTCGTGGTTGGCGGCGCCATCACGCGGCCGGCCGAGATCACGCGCCGCTTTGTCGGCGCGTTGAATCTACATGCCTCGCAAAAGGGGGAAAGATGATGACGAAGGCCACCGTTGTCGTCTTGCCGCTGGATGATCGGGCGGTGAACTACGAGTGCGTTGCGCTGCTTGGGGAGGCGGCCGGCTTCCAGGTCCTGCTGCCACCCAAGGAATGGCTCGGCACGCCCTGGCGTACCGGTCAGATGGAACGCCTGGCTGCATGGCTGGAAGAAGCTGCCCAGATTGCGGACGCCTTGATCGTTTCCATCGAGACGTTGGGCTACGGTGGACTGGTCAACTCGCGCCGCTCGGAAGAGAGCGCAGAACAGGTGCTAGCGCGGCTCGATCTGCTCCGCCAACTACAGCATGCTCTGCCCCAACTTACAATTTTGGCCTACTCAGTCCTGCTGCGCATCTCGCGTCACAACAATGCAGAGGAGGAGAAGCCCTATTGGGCCACCTATGGCGCACGCATCTTCCGCATTTCGGTGATCGAAGATCGTATGCAGATGGCCGTCGCCACGCCTGCAGAAGCTGCCGAACTGGATCAACTTCTCAGCGAAGTGCCGCCGCCGATCATTGACGACTATCGCCGGGGTCGGGCGCGAAATCATGCGGTCAACCAGGCCATGATTGAGTGGACGGCTGCAGGCGTCTTCGACTATCTCATCATCCCCCAGGACGACACCGTGGCATACGGTTGGAACATCGCAGAAGGCCGGGCGCTGCGCCGGCGTGTCCAGCAGTTGGGTCTGTGGGAAAAGGTCTCCATCTATCCCGGAGCGGATGAAACCGACATGCTGCTCTTGGCTCGCTATGCCGCGACCTTGGCCGACTTCAAGCCGGCGCTCTGGCTCTACCCCAGCGGCTCCAACGTCAGCGAAATCATCACGGACTTTGAAGATCGCTCCATGATCGAGCTGACCAAAGCCCATCTCGGGCCGCTGGGCGGCACGGTCGCCACAGGCCCGGATGAAGCGGATATTCTCCTCTATATCAACGCACCGGCAGAAGGTCAGGGCAATGGTCCCGATCAGTATGCACTGCTGCTGACCGACAAGCAGATCGGCGCGCTGCCGCCGCCGGCGCGCCAAGCGATACGCGACTACCGCGCCCAGCCGCAAGTTGGCACGACCTTGCAAGAGATGTTTTCCGTCCGGCGCGATTTGGGCGAATTCGTGCGCCACCTAAATCGTTCCCTGGCGGAAGGGCGACTCTGTGCACTGGCGGATGTCGCTTATGTCAATGCGGGCGATATGGCCCTCGGTGACCTGCTCGTGCAGCAGACGGAGGTAAGTGAGCTGGCTGCCTATGCCGGCTGGAACACGGCCGGCAACACATTGGGCTCGACCCTCGCCCAGAGCGTGATTCGGGCACTCCAGCGCAAGCAGGGCGCAACGAATGGCGCGCTGGCTGCCCACACCGGCTTGCTTTTCCTGCGCTTGGTGGAGGATTATCTATACATGAGCCGGTTACGCACGCAGATCATGCTGGAGGAGGCGCCCATGTTGGGCGCGCCGGCAAGCCTGGTCAACCTGGGCGAGAAAACAGAGGCTGTGCGTGCGCTAACCGAAGCGCGACTGGAGGCGGCGGCCCAAGCGCTCTCGGCGGCCCGTTTCGCCGGCCGCACGCTACGCGCCGGCCCAAATGAAATCACGATCGCTTCGATCGGCATATATGGCGTCGCCCTGCCCTGGGGCAGACTCTTTGACATCACCATGGAGGTCGACGTCCAGTATGGCTGAGGCCGTGCAACAAGGATCCGCGCGATCCGATTCTAGTCCTCGACATTGGCGGCACCAAACTGGCCGGTGGCGTATTGATGGGCCAGCAGATCGTCTGCCGTGCCGAAATCGACACCAATGCGGCCGACGGGATTGAAATGATCGTTGAGCGCCTCGTCAGCCTGGCCCACGCGCGCCTAGATGCCTTTCATTCCGACTTCCCGCAGCAGCGCCAACCGACCCATGCCGGCGTGGCCAGCGCCGGCCAGATAGAGGCTGGGACGGGCGCCATCGCGTATGCCACGCAAAGCCTCCCAGGCTGGATCGGTCTGCCATTGGGCGCTCGGCTGACGGCGGCGCTGCACATGCCCGTCACGGTCGAAAACGATGTGAATTGCTTTGCGGTCGCCGAGGCGAAATTGGGGGCCGGGCGCGGTTTTGCCAATCTACTCATGATCACCGTAGGCACCGGCATTGGGGGCGGCGTGATCATCGACGGCGAGCTCTACCGGGGCCGCCGCGGCGGCGCCGGCGAGGTCGGCCAGTTGCTCGTTGAACGTACGGGCGGCCGGCCCTGCAGCGAGCGTGTCAGCGGCTGTCTCGAGGCCTATGCAGCGTCGAGCGTCATGGTCGCACGTAGTGGCTACGCCTCAATTCAGGCCCTGGGCGCCGATTACTGCCGCGGCCAGGCCATCCCTGCCGTGGATGAAGGCGCAGCCTGGCTCGGCTTTGGCCTGGCTTCACTGGCTCACACGCTGGCGCCCGAGGCCATCATCATTGGCGGTAGCGTTGGCCTGCTCGGCCCACGCTATCTCGGACGCGGTCGAACTTGCCTTCCGTGCCCACACCCTTGGCTCCCACCGTTCGACCCCGCTCCTGCCCGCAGCCCTCGGCCCCAACTCCGGTTTGGTCGGCGCGGGACTCCTGGCACGCCGCGGCTAGTCATGTTTGAACTTCCTCGTAACGGAAGGCAGACCGCCAACGATCCCAGCGGATGGTCCAGCGGATCACGCAAGCAAGTCTGCTCATATCCGCTGGACCATTCGCTGGGATCGACTTGCCAAAATGATGGCGGTCTACGATGATGATGAGCAGAAGAACAGAACTAATTGAGGCTGTCCGACAATGGCGAATGCTCTGCTACGCACCAAGCTTTCAATTCCCCCTCCCCGGCTGGGCGCTGTGCCACGAACGCAGCTATGCGACCAGCTTGACAGCGGGCTGCACGGCAAACTGACCGTGGTCTCCGCACCCGCCGGCTTTGGCAAGAGTACCTTGCTGAGCGCCTGGGCGACCCGCGCCACGCTGCCACTTGGCTGGCTCACGCTGGGTGAAACGGATAACGATCCCCACCACTTCTGGCGCTATTTTGGCGCCGCGCTACAGGCAGCCTTCGGCGATGAGCTACCGTGGCCGGACGCCGAGTCAGAGTTGAGCACAGATGAAGACGACACGGGCGAGGGAATGGCGACGGCCCTCCTCAACGCGCTGGCCGATATCTCTGGGCCGCACGCCATCCTCGTCCTGGACGACTATCACGCTATTACGAATCCGGCCATACAGGCGATGATGGAGCGCTTCGTCGAAAACCTACCGCCCCCCCTCCACCTCATCATCGTCAGCCGCATTGATCCACCCTGGCCCCTCGCACGCCTACACGCCCAGAGAGAATTGACCGAAATTCGCGCCCCGGATTTGCGCTTCACGCCGGAGGAAAGCGCTAAATTTCTGACCAACGTCATGGGCCTCACGCTGGAGCCAACGGCGATCGAGGCTCTGGAAGCGCGCACAGAAGGCTGGATCGCCGGCCTCCAGATGGCCGCCCTCTCCATGGATGGGCAGACTGATCCAACTGACTTTCTGGCTGGACTGGGCGACAGCCATCACTTTATTACCGACTACCTCCTCGAGGAGGTGCTCAATCGGCAGCCGGCAGCACGCCGCGAGTTTTTGATCAAGAGTGCCGTGCTGGAACGCATGAGTGGCTCCCTGTGCGAGGCGGTTACCGGCGTTGCCGACGGCGACACAATGTTGCGTGAGTTGGAGCAGGCCAACCTCTTCATCGCGCCGCTGGATGGCGGACGACGCTGGTATCGCTACCACCAACTCTTTCGCGAACTGCTTCTGGCCCGACTGGCGCGGCAGCAGCCAGCGGAGGCGGCCGAACTTCACCTGCGCGCCAGTCGCTGGTATGAGCAACACGGCCTGCTCGCTTCGGCCATGCGCCACGCAACGGCGGCCGAAGACGTTGAGCGACAGGTTGCCCTGATCGCCAACAACGTACTCCACCTGGCCTATCTGGGCGAGTTACGCCGGCTGGTCCGCTGGCTCGAGTTTCTGCCCAAAGAATTGGGCGCGCGTCAGCCCTGGTTTCACATCTCGCAGGCCTGGGTGCTGGCCTTCGCCGGCCATCTCGAAGATGTGGAAACGGAGCTGGCTGCAGTTGATCGCTCCCTTGGGCAGCTGGGCGAACTTGAGGGCGCCGGCGGCGACTTTGCCGCAACAGCGCGCCACGTGCGCGGTCACGCCACAGCCATCCGCGGCTATCTGGCCGGCTTACGGAGCGAAACGGATGAGAGCCTCCGCCTGGTGCACCAGGCGTTAGAGCTGCTACCGGGCGAGGATCGCATCGCCCGCGGCTGGACGACCCTGCTGCTGGCGGTCGAACTGCGTGCGCTCAACGAATTTCAGGAGGCGGACGAGGCCTTTGTCAGCGCAATTGCCCTGGGCCGTGCAGCCGGCAGCGTCCCGCTGACGACCGACGCGCTGTGGGAACGAAGTTGGCTGCAACTTGTTCAGGGCAAGCTTCAAAACGTGTTGGAGAACTCGGCAGCAGCGCTGGAGTTGGCCGATGCGCATGAACGGGAAAGCGGCCAGCGTTTGGCGCCGACGGGCTATGCACACATCGGCATCGCGGCGGTCCTACACGAACGCAATGAACTCACCCTTGCGCTTGATCATGCGACTGAAGCCGTGCGACTGGCCCGGCGCTGGGGCATGGCGGATGCACGTGCACGCAGCGAGTTACAGCTTGCGCTAACCCTGCAAGCAGCAGGGCGTGTAGAGGAAGCCAGTGCGATGGCAATGCAGGCGGCAGAGACCGCCGCCGGCATCTCATCGGCCTACGCACAGATCATCGATACGTCACTGGCACGAGTGCACCTTGCCCAGGGCAACCTAGCCGCCGTCGAGGCCTGGGCAAGCGAAAATCATCTGCATGAAGACGCAGACCTCTCGACGCTGCCCCTCTATCGTGGCATCGTCTTTGCGCGCTTGCTCATGGCCCAGGCCGAGATGAATGCACGCAAGCGACGAGTTGCGCGGCGCGCGCTACTTCAGCTTCAGGAGCGCGCCCGCGCGATCGGAGCCAACGGCAACCTCATCGAGATCCTCACCCTGACTGCGCTCAACGAAGCGGCAGCGGGGCATGACGCCGCAGCCCAGACTGCATTGCGCGAAGCCCTTGCGTTGGGCGAACCCGAGGGCTACAGGCGTACGTTTCTGGCTGGAGGCGAGCCGATGCGCAAGCTCCTCGTCGCGGCGTTGGCCCAAGACGTCGCACCGCCCTACGCTGCTCGCCTCATTGACGCGCTCGAGGACGAACTGGGCGACGCAGATCAGCGTATGCCCAGCGCTGCATTGCCCGAGCCGCTGACGGAACGCGAAATGGCGGTACTGCGTCTACTGCCCACCGCCCTGACCACAGCGGAAATCGCCGATGCGCTTGTCGTCGCGCCCAGCACAGTGCGCACCCACATCAAGCGCATTTACGATAAGCTGGACGTCCACAGGCGGGTAGAAGCTGTCGCAGCCGCCCGCAAACTCGATTTACTCCCCTAATTCCCCTACCCATCTCCCCTAATTAGGGGACGACGCCCCCGCTCTCTGCGCCTATACTGCAAACAAGTTCACAGCGAAAGGAGAGCATGATGTTTACTGAAATGGATTATCTGGTTCAGGTTGAGCGCAATCGCGATGCCAGAGCCTTTGCCGAACGACAGCGTTTAGCGGACACGGCAGGAGAACCCAAGCAGTCAGCCCTGACCATCCTGCAGGCGCGCATCGGCCGTTGGGTCCAACGTCGCACGAACCGCCCCGAAAGCCTGGGGTTGCCCAAGCCAGGGCCCGCATAGATCCTAGACAAACGTCGGTCCCGGCGATTGGCCGGTGCTGGCAAGCGAATAACGCTGGTACCTGTTCAGATGCCAACTGGATAGAACGCTGATCGGGCGGATTGGGCGGATCAAACGGATAAAAGCGCAAAAGAATCCGCCCAATCCGGGAAATCAGCATTCCATCAAAGCATCGTCTGTATAGTTACTAACGCTGAACCAAAACAGGTCCTGATCAGAGCGATCAGGACCTGTTCTATTCTCCATGGAGCAAACTCAATAGGATCCGTAACGATCCGCCCCATCCGGCTCTTTCCGCGGTCCATCATCGCGAATCACAGATTCGCCGGGCGAGCCACGCCGTTACTTTGGGGCAGGGACACGTTCCTGCTACACTGAAGCGCACGTTGATCGATCGAGCTTGTACACCATTCATTCTTCAAGGAGACGCCCGTGATCCACCTAACCAGCCTGGGACAGGAAGAAGCGCAGATGGCCGTCGACGTCATCCGCGAGGAGTTGATCGAGCGCAACAAGGCGGCCGTGATTGCCGTAGCCGATGCGCACGGCGAGCTGATCATGCTGCTGCGCATGGATGGCGCGCGCCTGCCTTCCATTCTGATCGCCACCAACAAGGCGTGGACCGCTGCCCGCGAGCAGAAGCCCACACGCGATCTGGGCCAGGACGCCCGCGATGCAGTCGAGGGTTTCGATTTGGCCTACTTTGGCGATTCCCGCTACATTGGCTGGGGTGGCGGTCTCCCCGTCGTGATTGACGGCGTAGCGGTCGGCGCGGTAGCCGTCAGTGGTCTGCCGGAAATGGAAGACATGGAAGTGGCTGAGCTCGGCGTGGCCGCCATCCTGAAGATGCGCTGACCGATGTTGGCGTTGGTAGGCAGCGGTGAATATTTACCCGCAATGGGGGCAGTTGATCAGCAACTGCTGGATGCGTTACAGGACGAGCCATGCGTTGTCTGCCTGGCCACCGCGGCCGGCGGTGAGTCAGACGAGCGCATTGCTTACTGGTCGCAGTTGGGCGTCAGCCACTTCACGCGCCTGGGCGCAGCAGCAAGCGCCGTCCCGGTTATTGGCCGTGAGAGCGCCAACGATCCGCGTTTGGCCGAACAGATTCGCGCAGCCAACTTCGTCTACTTGTCGGGCGGACGACCCGACTATCTCTTTGCCGCGCTGCAGGATACCCTGGCTTGGCATGCAATCGGCGAGGTCCTGGTGCGTGGTGGACTGCTGGCAGGCTGTAGCGCAGGGGCCATGGTCCAGGGTGAGCGGTTTCTGAGCTACAGCGGCTGGCGCACCGGCTTCAGCCTACTGCCCGGCGTCAGCGTCATCCCTCACTTTGATGAGATCCCAAGCTCTTTCGTCAGGGTCGCTCGCGCCCTGACGCCCAAGCGCCTTACCATCGTTGGTATCGAGGCCAAGACCGCGCTGTGGCAGCAACCCGATGGCGCCTGGGCAGTGCTCGGCCAGGGCGGCGTCACGTTGTGGGACCAATCAGGCTCAACGCGCTATACGGCCGGTCTGCTTCCCGTCACACTCTAGATGCCCGCTCACGCCAGAATCACATCCGCGAAGCTTTCGCCCTGGGCCGGCGCCGGAACCTCGAGCAGAGCGGCAATTGTTGCTGCCAGGTCTGCAAACGAGGTGCGCACGCCGATATTTACGCCGGCGCCAATGGCTTCTCCCGTCAGCAAAATAGGCACGTATTCACGCGAGTGGTCGGTGCTCGGGGTGGTGGGATCGTTGCCATGATCGGCCGTGAGCACGAGCATGTCGTCCGTGCGCAGCGCGCTCAACAGCTCGGGCACGCGTGCATCGAATTCTTCCAGGCAGTCGGCATAGCCACGCGGGTTGTTACGATGACCAAACTTGGCGTCGAAATCGACAAGATTGGTAAAAATCAGACCGTGGGCGTCCGTTTCGGCCATGGCCGCAAGCGTTTTGTCCACGCCATCCATGTTGTCCAGCGTGTGCACGGCCTCGGTGATGCCCTGGCCAGTGAAGATGTCTTCGATTTTGCCTACGGCAAAGACCATCTGGCCGGCTTCCTTGAGCAAGTCGAGCAGCGTCGGCTCGGGGGGCTTCACGGAAAAATCACGACGGTTGGCGGTACGTGTAAAGCTGCCCGGCTCGCCCACAAAGGGCCGCGCAATGACCCGGCTCACTTCGTGCTCGCCGCGCAGGATCGCCCGGGCAATCTCGCAGATGCGATAGAGCTCCTCGACGGGAATGACCTCTTCATGCGCGGCGATCTGAAAGACGCTGTCGCCTGAGGTATAGACGATGGTCTTGCCGGTCGCCATATGTTCCGGGCCTAGCTCATCGATGATGACCGTGCCCGAGGCGGGATAGTTGCCGAGCCAGCCCCGGCCAGTCTCCGCGGCATAGCGCGCCATCACCTCGGGCGGAAAGCCATCCGGATAGAGTGGAAACGGCTGAAGAAGGTGGATGCCCATGAGTTCCCAGTGGCCGGTCGTCGTGTCTTTGCCGGCTGAGACCTCCGCCAGCTTGCCGTAGGCGGCCGTAGGCGCAAATTGGGGTATCAGCCCCTGCACCAAACCAATATTGGCCAATCCCATCGCCTCCAAGTTGGGCAGACGCAGACCGCCCACCACGCGGCCAATATTGCCCAGCGTGTTGCTCCCCACGTCGCCAAACGCGGCCGCGTCCGGCGCTTCGCCGATGCCAACGCTGTCCAGCACAATGACGATGACTCGATTGATTTGCATGGCACGTTCTCCCGCATGGAATGATAAAGGGCTGGGTCAATTGTCGATTGGCGATGGTCAATTGTCAATTGCCAATTGGGCGGCGCTCCTGTACCATCGGGAAGGATGCATTGGATCATCTGATGCTGTGCGTAGGGAAAAGGAGAGAGGGGGAGATGAAGAGGAATTTGGAAGAACAGGCTGCTGCGCATCTACACAAGCTCTGTGTAGAGATTCCAGAACGAGTTGTCGGCAGTGCCGGCAACCGGGCGGCGACAGACTATGTGGCAGAGCAGATGCGACAGTTTGGCTTTGCCGTCACATGCGATGAATTTGCATGTTTGGACTGGAGCCACGGTGACGCGCGTCTGACGATGGACGACGGTACCGGGTTTCCCGTACGAATCAGCCCGTACGCACCCGCAGCGGATGTTCGCGGCAGGCTGGTTACCGCCAGCACACTGGAAGAGTTGATCGCGCTCGATGCAAGCGACGCGCTGCTGCTGCTGCTTGATGAACTGACGCGCGAGCAGCTCATGCCCAAGAATTTCACCTTCTACAACCCCGAGCATCATCAACAGCTCATTGCCCTGCTCGAAGTGAAGCAACCGGCCGCAATCCTGGCTGCGACGGATCGTGATCCAGGGCTGGCCGGCGGGATCTCCCCCTTCCCCCTCATCGAAGACGGTGATTTCGACATTCCTTCGTGCTACATGACCGATGCCGAAGGAGAAGCGCTTGCGGCTCACGTTGGACGCCACTTTCATTTGCTCATGGAGGCGACGCGCGCGCCGGCGACGGGCTGCAACGTGATTGGACGCAAGGGCGTCAGCGTCGAGCGCATTGTCTTCTGCGCCCATGTGGATGCCAAGGAGAACACACCCGGCGCACTTGATAATGCGTCGGGCGTCGTCGTCCTGCTCCTGCTGGCCGAGTTGCTCCAGGAGTACAGACGCAATGCCAGCGTGGAGTTGCTCGTTTTCAATGGTGAGGACTACTATAGCGCGCCCGGCGAAATGGATTATGTCAATAAAAATCAGGGTCGCTTTGGAGAGATTGCCGTAGCGGTCAACATGGATGGCGCCGGCTATCGAGAAGGTCCCACGGCCTACTCATTTTATGGCTGTCCGCCAGCACTGGACGCAGCGCTGCGCCAAGCTTTTGCCGGTCAACCCGGCATTGAGGAAGGACCGGAGTGGTACCAGAGCGATCATTCAATTTTTATCCAGCAGGGTCGACCGGCCGTCGCGCTCACGTCGGCTGTTTTTCTGGATGAAATCACCGTTCACATTACCCACACGCCCAGGGACCGCCCAGAGCTGGTTGCCGTAGATAAGCTCACGGCCCTTGCCCGGGCGCTGGCCGAATTCATCGCTCAAGTAACCGCCTAAATGCAAAGACAGACCGTGACATCGTCCAACCAGCCCATTCGTCTCGGCATTCTGGGCACGGCGCGCATCGCGCCTTGGGCAGCCGTGAACCCTGCGCGCACCAATCCTGATGTTTCGGTGACGGCCATTGCTGCGCGTGAGCTTGCCCGCGCCGAGGCGTTTGCCGAGAAGCACGACATTCCCGTCGCTTATGGCAGCTACGACGCCCTGATCGCCGACCCAGAAATAGACGCGCTCTACGTACCCTTGCCCAACAGTCTTCACGCGCCAGTGGAGTATTCGTGCGCTAGAAGCCGGCAAGCATGTGCTGTGCGAGAAGCCGCTGGCCGCCAATGCCGGGGAGGCGCAAGCCATGGTCGACGCCGCCGAGGCCGGCGGGCGCGTCCTGGCCGAAGCCTTTCACTATCGCTATCATCCGCTGGCGCAGCGCGCGCGAGAGATCGTCCAATCGGGGGTGTTGGGCGCGCTGCGCCACGTTGACGTCCAGTTTTGCACGCCCTCAGTCCGGCCCAACAACATCCGCTTTGACTACGCGCTAGGCGGCGGCGTGACCATGGATCTGGGCTGCTATGCGATCGACATGATCCGCTTTCTCACCGGTGAAGAGCCGATGGTCACACAGGCCAGAGCCCAACTCTCTGCGCCCGAGGTCGATCGCACCATGGATGCCAATTTTGCATTGGCTGATGGCGCCACGGCCCACATGTTTTGCTCCATGCTGTCGACCTGCCTCTTCCGCACCAGCGTGCGCGTCGAAGGCGCGGCCGGCACGCTCAGCGTCGCCAATATGATGCTGCCGCAACTGCTCTACCATCGTCTCAGGCTCACAACAGCCGACGGCGTCAAGACGGAAAAATTCGAGAAGACGCCGACCTACGACTACCAGATGCAGGCCTTTGTCGCCGCCGTCCGCGGACAGACGCCCTTCTCCTCAGATGGGCGCGAGGGCATCCGCAATATGCAGGTCATTGATGCCGTCTATCGCGCAGCGGACTTGCATCCCCGTGGCCTGCCGCCGGCAGATGCCGAGCCGAGGACCTAACACATGCCTGACGTATGGTCCAACGTATACTGGCTGGGCGGCTCCCCCTGTGCCGGGAAAAGTTCCATTGCCCAGATACCTCGCTGCTGCACACGATCTTCAACTCCTGGAGGTCGACGCGCGCTTCGATGAGCATGCGGACCGGTTTACGCCGGCGCAGCAGCCTGCGCTCACAGCCTGGTTGGCGGGAGACTGCGCGGAGCGATGGCTCAAGCCCGTCGCCGAGTTGACGGCTGACGCCACGGCTTGCTATGCGGAATACTTTGCATTCATTCTGGAGGATGTGTGCGACGCAGCGCCTGCAGGCGGCCCAAGCCGACCTTTGCTGGTCGAAGGAAGTGCACTCTTGCCCGGCCTGGTCAGTCAGCACCTGCCCGACCCGCGCCATGCGCTCTGGCTCGTCCCGTCACCGGCCTTTCAGCGCCGGCACTACAGCCAACGGCCCTGGATCAAAGAGGTATTGGCCGATTGCCCTGACGCCGACCGAGCGTTTGATGGCTGGATGGCGCGTGACCAAGCCTTTGCCAATCAGGTTGCTGAAGCAGCCCAGAGCCTCGGCCTGCGCGTGGAGCGAAGTGATGGCAGCCGGACAATCGCTGAGCAAGCTGCCACCATAGCCGCATGGTATGGCTGGCGCTAGGGAAATTTCATCTAAAGCGAAACAGTGGCCCCACATCTCACGCGTCACGTCTCACAAACGAAAGGACTGAACTCGATGACCGAACTAGAGCCGCTCCGCGCCTACCTGCTGACCAAGGCCGGCACGACCGAAGAACGCCCCTTTGGACCTGATGCGCTGGTCTTCAAGGTGACGGGCAAGATGTTTGCCCTGGTGGCGTGGGAGGCAGATCCGCTCACGATCAGTCTCAAGTGCGACCCCACCCTCGCACAGTTCCTGCGCGATACCTATCCGGCGGTACAGCCGGGCTATCATCTCAACAAACGGCACTGGAACACCGTGACGCTCGACGGTAGAATACCGCCTGACGAAATTGAAGAGATGATCGATAACTCCTACGCGCTCGTGGTCAAAGGACTCACCAAGGCCCAGCGCGCTGAAATCAGTCAGTGACTACATAGCGGCGACACTATTTCACCTTCTGGAAGACGACCTCATACGACCAGTGGGCGTGGAAAAAAGGCGGCTCACAGCGGTCGTCGGGCGTGGGGCAGATGGCGTACTCCTCCTCAGGCGGACCAAGCTTGCCGATGATGTCGGGAATATGCGGTTTGGCCGTATTCATCTGATTGGTGATCTGACTGGTGACGGGCCCACTGGGGTCGGACACAACATAGAGCTTGTACGGATCCCAAAACATCTCGAATTCGGCCTTACCCGGCCCCTTGGCCCCGGTAACGATCTCAATATTGTCATTGATCGCACTCCGAATGACAGCTCCGTCGACGCCGTTGCCGTTGGCATCAATCACGCTAATAAAGATCATGTGCTGCCCGCCATTATTGAAGATGCCGCCGTTGTTCTCGCCGTAGCCGATCACCCGATAACCGACGATCTGATATTGCGCGTTGGGATCGAAGTTGCCCGCCGTGCCGCTTTGGTCGACAGGGGCCGGCGCTTCAGCCGGCGCGGCCGGTTCAGGCGGTGTGGCCAGCTCCTCCCCTGTCGCCGGTTCAGTGGGCGCAGCAGCCACCGGCTCAGACTCAGGCAGCGCCGTGGGCGCGGGTGGAATCTCTGACGCCAGCGCCACAGCGTCGCCCTGGCTCACCTCGACAAGTGGGCCGTAGAGCCAGCCCGGCTGGTCCGCAAAGCAGCAGACTTCCCACCAGTCGCCCGCTTCATTGCGCCCCGTAGGCGTGAATACCTCACCGATCGCCGCCGTTCCCACAGTGGGGTAGAGGGTGCCCGGTCCCTGACGCACGTTGACGATCTCGCCGCTCACGATCAGTTGCGGACCGTCCGGCGCCGCCAGCTCAGTAGAAGGCGTAACCGTGGTCGACGCCTCAACTTCTGGGACACTTGCGGCCGGCGTAGCGGTGGGCAGCAACGCGCTCAGCGGGGCGTCATCTTCCGCCGCGGATCCAGCCGGCTCAGAACCGGTCGATGGTAGGGGGTCGCTGACTACCGTGGCTTCATCCGCCGCAGCAACAGTCGGTGCAGCCGCTGCAACTGCAGTCGGTGTGAAGGTAGGGACCGGCGCAAAGGTTGGCTCCATAGTAGGCTCGGGGCCTGCTGGGCCAAAGCGGGCGCAGCCTGCAAGCAGCAATGGGATCAGGAAGAACGGCAGCCAGCGGCACTGCTTCAACATACGAGACTCTCCACGACAACAATTCAAGGCAGGGTCAAACGCAGTCGATTGTAGCAGCTTTCGCCGGTCATCGCACACTTGGGAGCGCGGGACGCTCAGTGGGGAGCACGGAGTGGGGGTCGTGGGCGGCGCCTACAAGTGAGATTCATCATCAATCCCCCCTCATCAGCTTTGTGAGCACGCCCCGCGCGAACGGGTCGCGTGCATGACACCGGCCCTCGGTGATGGGGCGACGTGGACGACAATCGCCTGTCGGGGCGGCGACCGCCCGCACGTGGGCGTGCGGACTGAGCGAGGGAACCATGCCCCGTGCGAACGGGGTAGAAACGAAAAAGGACCGGCTCGAAAGCCGATCCTTTTGGTCTAGTCTAGGCTGCGTTTAGATTTTACGCACGTTCGCTGCGGCAGGACCCTTGGGGCCCTCTTCGATCGTGAACTCTACGCGGTCGCCCTCAGCCAGGCTGCGATAGCCGTCGCTGACGATTGCGGAGTAGTGCACGAAGACGTCCCGGCCGCCCTCATGGGAGATAAAGCCGAAGCCCTTCTGATCGTTGAACCACTTAACGGTCCCGGTGACGGTTTCTTCACTCATTGTTGAAAACTCCTGTGATACATGGAAACTACGGATGGTTCGATTACAAAACGTAGTAGTTCTCAACAGTTGGAGCAAACAAAAAACGCCGCCAGAATGTCGGTTCCGGTGGCGCTGTCAGTCACCTTCGTCAGAACATACAACATCTTGCAGTCTGATAATACGCCGATTTAAGGGATCTGTCAAGAGGAAAAATCACAAAATGTTGTATTCACGCTGATTTTGAAACAAGCTCAGAAACTTATGATTATGTCACTTGCAATCCCAACGTTTTTTGGTTATGATGCACCTGAATCCGCTTGTCCCCGTTTCGATGCAGCCGCACTTCTTGCGTGACGGACCGGGTGCACCCCCTGCAAGCACGCTTACGCTTGGCCCGTATGCGCAGCCGAAGACGCAGTCCGCGCGCTCGGTTTATTGAAGGAGATTACCATGTCCGAACCACAGTCTTCCCTTGCTCCAGCGCTCACTTTCACGAATCAACAGCTGATCGACGCGCTCTATCAGGCAGCGCGCAGCCAGAACCTCGGTGACTGGGCGCTGCTTGAGAAGGCCGGTCTTGATGTGGAAGAGCTAGCGGCCGACCGCGACGGAGCCTACAGCGGCGCGCCAATCGCTACCTTACCCAATCTGACCGAGGACGACCGCACGCTAATCAGCGCTGCGCTCGTTGCGCAACTGCGGCGCCAACCGTTACGCCAGGGGACTGTCAACGCACCCGCCGGCCTCAACGTGCGTGTGCAGCCAAGCGCCGACGCCGATCTTCTCGCCACCTTGCCTGATGGCACGCCGTTGGCCGTGCTCCAGAAGCTGGACGACTGGCTCCTCGTCAGCACGGAGGAGGGCACGTGGGGGTATGTGTTTGGCGCATTCGTCAGTGATGCCACGGCGGCTAAGAAGCCGCATCGGAAGCCATCTAGCGGCGGCACGCCACTTGGCGCCCAGAGCGGCTATTTTGCCGCCGACGACGCGCTGCTCAAAAGGTCCCTGGAGCCTGAGCCGGCGCAGCGCATCCGCCCAGGACCTGCCGAAGGACAGGGCGCGCAGCTGCTAGCCAAGATCTGGAACGCCAACGGCGGCCTGCTCAGTGAGCTGGCTGAGCGTTTGCAAATCGATCCAGCTGCGGCCGTGGCCGTGCTGGATGTCGAATCGGCGGGGGTCGGGTTTGGCGCTGACAGTCGCATGATCATCCGGTTTGAAAACCATCTCTTCTATCATCATTGGGGCAAACAGAATCAAACTCGTTTCTTTGACCACTTCACCTTTGATCAGAGCCAGCCCTGGGTCAACCATACGTGGCGGCCGAGTACGGCCCAGCCTTTCAACGAATTTCACGGTTCACAGCCGGCCGAGTGGTTGGTGCTTGGCTTTGCCCGTTCGCTCAACGAGGAGGCGGCCAAGCTATCGATCAGCATGGGCGCACCGCAGATTCTTGGCAGCAATCATCGACGCATCGGCTACGCCAGCGTTGATGCCATGTTTGATGCGTTCAGTCGGAGCGAACGAGCTCATATATTAGGACTATTCGACTTCATCCGCGCTGACGGGGCCATGGTTCAAGCCTTGCGCGATGGCGACTACATTGGCTTCGCGCGGGGGTACAATGGACCCGGCCAGGCCGCCTACTACGGCGACTTGATCGGGAAGCGGGTAATGGCCTTCGCCAAGCTGCGCCCAGCGCCGACCGGCGTTGCCGCCACGCCGCGACCTGTCGATCAACCCGTTCTCGACCCGATTCTTGACGCAGCCCTGCTCATTCAACCCATTCCGCGCAGCCCGGAGGTCTACACACAAGTTATGAATACAACAGCCGCCACGCTATCCGAAGCCGAGTCCATGCCGACACCGCAAGCCGCCGCCAACTCGGGCCCCAGTTCCTTGCCGCTGCCCCAGTTGCCGGTCGCGACCGATCCGGAACTGAAAGCAATCTGGATCGAACATATTGAGCAGGGCATGGAAAATAACAACATTATGTTCCGCCGCGTTCTACGCGCCTTCATGATTCCCTACTATCTGACCGTCACCATGTACGTACTGCTCTTTCTGCTAGGGATCGGACTTTTTGCGGTGGCGGCGAATCTCAGCATCAACTCTGCGTCGGGCGTGGCCAACCAGGCGCCGGCTCTGGTCTTCGCCGGGCTGGGCGTGGTAACCTTTCTGACGTTCTTCATTCGCCAGCCCATGCGCTCGCTGGAGGAGAACCTCCAGTTCATCACCTGGTTGGGCATTATTTACAATTCGTACTGGACACGCCTGCTCTACATCCAGAACAACACCAGCGTTCAGGTGGATCTGGCTGATGCCACCCAGACAGCGATTGATCAGATCGAGCGCATGTTGGAACGCAACGTAGAAATTGCCAAACAGCGACCGGGTGCAGAACAGGAGACGACACCGAATGGATGACAGGATCATGACCCTACACCCTGCCGGGAAAACGGGCGTCAACATCGAACGCGTTAAGTATGACGCCGTACGCCAGGCAATTATCGCCAGCATTGGCGAACAGGGCGAGCTAGCTTTCAAAGAACTGCCCGGTGCTGTAGCCAGCCGCCTGCCCGTTGACTTCGACGGCTCAGTCGGCTGGTACACGACCACGGTGAAGCTCGACCTCGAAGCCCGCGGGCTGATCGAACGCGTTCCAGGCCAATCGCCCCAGATGCTGCGCCTGACTGCACAGGCTGGCTAGACCGGTCATGGCCGTCAAAAAGCCGGGTAAGCAGCGCCCTCGCCCGGCCGCGCCGCAACTCATGCTGCTCAACAAACCCT
The DNA here is from genome assembly GCA_963749845.1 of uncultured Chloroflexia bacterium. Lineage (GTDB taxonomy): Bacteria > Chloroflexota > Anaerolineae > Caldilineales > Caldilineaceae > JAGRCP01. The sequence continues at coordinate 98,155 of CAVVOJ010000004.1, forward strand.
ATCGGGTCCTCTGCCAATTCACCGACAGCGAGGGCAGGCCGACGCTGGCTGACTACGTAGACACACCCGGTGTCTACGCCGCGGGTCGCCTGGATTTCGAAAGCGAAGGACTCGTTGTGCTCACGAATGATGGCCGAATCCAACACTGGATCAGCGAGCCGCGCTACAAGCTCTCCAAGACCTACTGGGTACAGGTCGAGGGCGTCCCGGACGAAGCGACCCTAACGCGGTTACGCCAGGGCGTGACGCTCAACGATGGCCCCACACGCCCCGTCGAAGTCGAACTGATGCAGCCGCCAACGGTATGGCCCCGCATCCCCCCGATTCGCGAGCGTAAAAACGTGCCCGACACCTGGATTGCGCTCACGTTACGGGAAGGGCGCAACCGGCAGGTGCGCCGCATGACCGCTGCGGTGGGTTTCCCGACCCTGCGCCTCATTCGCTGGGCCATTGGCCCGTGGACATTGGCGGGTCTTGCGCCGGGCAAAACGCGGCTTGTGCCTGCGCCGAACTCACCGCAGGATCTTTCTCCGCAAGAATAATGACCTTACGCTCATTGTTTCAACCGTCATTCTCTGCTACAATTGGCCAACGGTTCGTTTCACCACCGCTCCCGGTCTCACACCGTGATTTGATCCACCGCTCCTACTTCAGAGCGAGGTGTTTTGGTGCAAATTCGCCTGCTGGGCGGATTCGCTGTCTCCGACGACGGCGCTCCGGTCGTTGCGCTCAATCAGACTCGGCTGAAAGAGCTGTTGAGCTTTCTCATTGTCCACCGCGCTAGCCCCTTGTCGCGTACACAAATTGCGTTTGCGCTCTGGCCCGACTCCAACGATGCACAAGCGCAGACCAACCTGCGCAACACCCTCTTTCGCCTGCGTAAGGCACTGCCCGCCCTGGACAGCTACCTGATCAGCACCCGAGAGGAGATGCGCTGGCGGAATGGCTCAGGCTGCGATGTTGATCTTGTTGACTTCGAACAGCAGTTGGCAGCTGCAACAAGCGCACGACAGCAAGCGTTGGCCGATGCCGAGCGGTGTGCGCTGGAAGGCGCGGTCGCGCACTATGCCGGCGACCTGCTGCCGGATATCTTCGCTGAATGGGCGTTGACGCGCCGAGAGGAGCTGCGCGCAACGTTTCTGGCAGCGCTGGCGCGTCTGAGCGCACTCTGCGAGCAAGCGGGTGATCTGGATGCTGCGCTTCACTTCGCCCAATGCTTTGTGCGCGAGGAGCCGCTGGATGAAATCGGGTACCAGCGCCTGATGCGCCTGCATCAGCGCAGGGGCGACCGGGCGCTGGCCCTGCGCGTCTATCATCAACTGAGTACCCGTCTGCATGGTGAGCTCAGTCTCGAACCGTCCCCTGAGTCGCAGGCGCTCTACCATGTCCTGCTCGAGAACGAGGCGACACAAATCACGTCGCCAACCCGCTCTATCCGGCCGCCGCTGGTTGGTCGTGACGATGCGCTGGCCACTGCCATGCGCTTTCTCAACGATATTGCCAGCAACCGTACTCAGCCGTCTCTCTTACTGATCGAAGGCGAAGCCGGTATTGGTAAGACCCGCTTGGCGGAAACGATCCTGGCCTGGGCGCGGCAGCAGGGATTCACCACGCTGTCAGCAGCCTGCTTCCGTAGCAGCCGGCCTGCCTACGGACCCATCGTCAGCTGGTTGCGGCAAGCGTCACTCGGTCCGCTAGACCCCGTTTGGCAGGAGGAACTCACCCGCCTGCTGCCGGAACTCGCTGCCGGAACAGTTCCTGAAAAACAAGCGCCCGTGGCGCCCTGGCAGCAACAGCGCTTCCTCGATGCCATCGTGCAGGCCCTTATTCGGCAGAAGCAACCACTGCTGCTACTGTTGGATGACGTCCAGTGGGCAGAGCGTGAAAGCATTCTCGTACTCGACACGTTGCTACGAAGTGGCACGCAAGACCGCGTCGCGCTCATCGCTACATGCCGATCTGAGAGTCTTAGCCCGGACGACGCCACGACCACATGGCTAGCCGAGCTCCAACGTCGCGGTCAGATCAGTCAGCTGCCGATTCAGCGGCTCAACCGGGAAGACAGTACGCTGCTGGCCGAGGCGATTCGCAACGCAAGATTGACAGAAGCGGAAGCGGAAGCGCTCTATCGCTTCACCGAGGGCAACCCGCTTTTTGTCGTGGAGACAATTCGCGCTCAGATTAAGGTAGATCAGGTCAGTTGGATTGGCGACAATGGACAGGACGCATTGGCATTGCCGCCAAAAATGGAGGCGGTCCTCAAGTCACGCTTGGGCACGCTCTCGCAAAACGCACTCGAAACGGCGCAGATGGCGGCAATCTTGGGCCGATCTTTCAGCTATGAGGTACTCAAGGCACTCCATAACATGACGGTTGAGACGGGCGATGAATTGGCGCTGCTGCGTAGCCTGGACGAGCTGTGGCACAGGCAGATCATTGCTGCGCACGATCGTGAAGATGGCTTGTATGATTTTACCCATGATCGTTTACGCCAGGTGGCCTACCGCGAGCTGAGCCCCATTGTCCGTCGTGCGCATCATCGTCGAGCCGCGCGTGCGCTGGCCGAAACCTATGCGCACGACCCGAACGTTGGGGCCGGTCAGATCGCCCAGCACTATGAACGAGCTGGCGCGAACAAGCTGGCAGCCGACTTTCATTATCGCGCAGCGGTTCACGCCGCCGGCCGATTCGCGCATGAGCAAACGATCCGTCATTGCCACAAAGCCATCGCTTTGCTGGGAAAAGAAGACGCGGCCTCGCCCAACATCTTGACCGACCTCTATACTGAGTTGGCCCGGGCCTACCGGTTCACAGCCCGCCACCGAGAATCCGCCGACGCCTTCACCAGCGCATTGGCGCATACGACAGAACCGCTGTCGCGCACAATGCTCTACCGTGAAGCGGGTGAAGCCGCGACAGAGCAGATGGACTTGGGTACGGCGCAGGATCGCTTTGAACAAGCGTTGCAGGAACTGGCGGGCCTTGACGCTCGGGGCGAAACGTGGTGGCGCGCGTGGCTCGACACCAAACAGGCCGTGGCGGAACTCTACTACTATCAATCACAGCTAGCCGACCTAGATGCAGTGCTGTCCGAGATCGCCGCCCCCATAGCGCAGCACGGTACGGCGCGCCAAAAGGCCGATTACTATGGCGCCTTGACGCAACTCACATTCGGCCGCGAGCGCTATGTCGGCAACACAGAACTGATGGCCTACGTGAGCGAAGCGCTGCACTGGGCCGAGGCATCCGGTGATGCTGAAAAGATTGCCTTGCACCGCTTTGGTTATGGCTTTGCGCTGCTCACCATGCGCCGCCTCGACGAGGCGCTGGCTTCGCTTGAGCGGGCGTACGAAGCCGAAAAGCGCATGGGCAATGCAGCGGTCCTCAACCAGATCGTGATCTATTTGCTTGTTACCTTACGCATCCAGGATCGGGTAGAGGACGTACGCACCCGTCTTGAAGAGAGCCGGGCCCTGGCCTATCAGCAGGGAAGTCCGCTCAACATAGGCGCGGCTGAAGGGCATGCTGCCTGGGTTGCCTATCGTGACGGAGATTTGAGTGGCGCACGGCAGCATTGTGCGACTGCGTTGCGCCACTGGCAACAAACCGTGTATCCCTTTCAGTGGATCGCCTGTATGCCGGCCCTGGCGGTTGCCCTTGAGGACGGTGACTTGGCCGGCGCGTGCGATGCAGCCCAACGTATGACTGCCCCCAACCAAGAGCGGCTACCGGCCGCATTGGACGACGCTCTGCGGGCCGCGGGCCACGCTGGTGAGCAGGACGCAGTCACCTGTGAAGAAATGTTGCGGACGGCACTGGCCCTGGCGCGTGGCGCTGGCTATCTCTAAACGCCCTCTGTGGTGGCGCCGAAAGATCAGCGTAGGCCAATTGCTGCCGATGCCTGATTTTCGGCCGGAAATTGCCGTCATCAAACGCAAATTAAACGGTCCTTGCGCTATAGTATGGTCAACGGGTGGTGAGTTGCTTGGGGCGCTGCTCCAAAAAGGCAAATCATCCGAACACATACAACGACGCCCAGGGGATAACGGGGTGAGGAGCGAGCAGAACCGATGGCGCAAGGCGGTCCCCTGGGCGTCCTTGCGCGTCTGTTGCACTTTTTTCGGTCCCCCGTTAGGCTGATAAGATCTTTGTCGTGTAACCCGTTTTCGGCACCAGCGCTGTTGGCTGCTGTCGAGCAAAGAAAGTGGAAGCTGTGCATGACGGCCGATCCGCAAGCCGACCTCACCTTCAAATCTCTACGCGAGAAACCGGAACTGGAAGAACAGTTTTGGCACAAAAAGCAGCGCGTCTGGCCAGGCTTCATGTTTGAAGATCTGGTTTCGAACAAGATCTGGCATCACTTGGCTGAAGACTTCGACAGCTATCAACTCTACCTTTGCGACAAAGACGACCAGCCGGTTGCCGTTTGTCAAAGCATACCGGTGGCCTGGGACGGCACGCTCGAGGATCTGCCCATCGGTTGGGCGACAGGGTTCCAACGCGGCGTGGACGGTCACCGCCAGGGCATTGTGCCCAATACGCTCATGGCTCTGGAAGTCGCGATCCAGCCTGAGTATCAGGGGCAGGGAATCTCCTATCGCATGGTCAAGGGAATTCGTGAGGTTGCGGAGGTGTACGGACATCAAGCGGTTATCGTGGCCGTACGTCCCTCGTTGAAAAGTCGCTATCCGCTCACGCCAATGAGCCGCTACGTGCGCTGGCAACGGGCGGACGGCGCCCCCTTCGATCCCTGGTTGCGCGTCCACTGGCGCTGCGGTGGCGAAATCCTCAAGGTCGCCCACCCCTCCATGGTCATCGAAGCCCCGATCGATGACTGGGAGAGATGGGCGCGGCTGGCGCTCCCGGAAAACGGCGAATACGTGATCGACGGCGCATTGGCGCCCGTGGAAATCGATCACACAATGGGCGTGGGCCGCTACGTCGAGCCCAATGTGTGGGTCCATCACCCGTTGAAGACGGAACGGCTGCGTGGCAGTCCGGATTGATCGCTGCCATTTGGGCAGCCGCAAGGCGTCGATACACGAGCAACGAAGCGTTTCCGGTACGGTCGTACACCAGAGATCGCTTCCCTACCTAACTTCACAGGAACGCGGCTATGATGAAAAGCTATGACTACACCCAACGCGATGGCGTAGATGAAATCACGTGGACCCGTTTTGCCGAGTTGGCTGAGGAACTGGCAGTGAGCGTCGCTGCGCAGGATGTCGACATTGTCGTGGGCATCGCGCGGGCAGGACTCTTTCCCGCGGCTCACGTTGCCGCCGCGCTGCGCAAGGAACTTTACCCTGTACGCATTACGCGGCGCATCAACGATCGGGTCGTCTACGAGCAGCCGGTCTGGAAGGTGGACGTGACCGCGGATGTGGCAGGGCGGCGCGTGATCGTCATCGACGAGATGGCCGACACAGGCGAGACGCTACAACTGGTTGCGGAACGGGTGCGGCAAAGGGGTGCGGCCAGCGTGGTAACGGCAAGCCTGGTGGCGCATTCCTGGGCCGCGCCGCAGCCGGAAATCGTGGCGTTGGAGAGCGATGCCCTGGTGCTCTTCCCGTGGGATGCCCGTGTGCTCATTGACGGCGTCTGGCAAGTCAATCCTGAGTTCGCCGAGGCGTTGGCCGTGCAGGAGGCGAAGGCTGACGGATCTCCAAGCAAACCTTCGAAATCGGAAGCATAAGGAGCGCGCCCTCCACGCCCCGTCCACTCATTCCCAGTTGATACTTCGCAATCGTCGTCGTGCGTCAGGAGGAACGGTTTCTCCTCGTTCAAGAAAACCGACCCGGCAATCCTTGGTTACTCTACGTCAAAAAGGCTCAATTGCAGGTCGTCTGGTTCTTCACGAATGGCTTTGCGCGGCGCCGGCTTTTCCAATACCAGGAGCGATGATTCGATGTCTGCTACAAAGCGGCTCACGGGCCGCTCCAACATCTGGCCGTAGAGCAGACGTCGCTGGGCGCTCGTCAGCAAGAGTTTCTCCTGCGCACGGGTCATGCCGACATAAAAAAGACGTCGCTCCTCGGAAATATCCGTATCCTGGCCCGCGCGCACGTAGGGCAACAATCCTTCTTCACACCCCACTATGAAGACCACCGGGAACTCCAGCCCCTTAGCGGCATGGAGCGTCATCAACGCGACGCGGTCGGCACGGGGATCATACGCGTCGGCTTCCCGCTCCAGCGCTGTGCCTGTCAGAAATGCCGCCGTATCGTCATGATTCAACGCCGCGCGGCGCTGGACACGCGCCAGTCGATCCGAGTCAACCACGATGAGTTCGCGCGCATGCAAGCCGGCTGCTACGCTGGTCAACCGCTCGGGCAGGGGCAGGGCTTGCTGAGCGGCCAAGCCATTGAGCAGCGTAGCAGCAATCGCAAGACGCTGGCGCTGCGGACCATTCAGGCCGGCCATGATCGCGGCCTCGCCGGGCACGGCATAAAGCGGAGCGCCGGCCCCGTCAGCAATCGTCAGCAGGTATGCGATCTCGGCGGCGGAAAAGCGCTCCTCCCCGGCATTGAGGAGCAAGCCCCAATGCATGGCCGACCGCGGCTGCTGCACGAGCCAGAGCGGAGCCAGCAGCAGGCGAACGTCTGCATGGGCAAAGAGCGGCGTTTCGCCGACCGTCTGGAAGGGCATGCCAGAACGCTCGAAGGCCTCCTGCAGGAGGCGGGCCTGGCCACGCGTGCGATAGAGCACCGCAAAATCACCAAAAGCCAGATTGCGTCCGTCATCATCGACCCGGCCAGAGTCCAGCGAGAAGTAGCTTGTGCCGCCGACCATGCGCTCGATCTGGTGGACGACATACTCGGCTTCCGCCTTGTCCGTCGGGGCATGATGAATGGCGAGCTTGGTGCTCGTCACAAAATTGGACCAAAGTTCCAGCGCTTCCCGATCAGCATTCTGGGCGATGACCTGCTGGGCCGCCTGAAGGATCGCCTGGCTGGAGCGATAATTGCGGTTCATGTAGTGGATGGCAGCATCGGGATAGTCTTCTGTGAAGCGCAGGAAGTAGCGATGGTCCGCCCCGCGAAAGCCGTAGATCGCCTGGTCGGGATCGCCGATGACGCAGAGATTGGCCCCACCCTCGCTGAGCAGACGCAGGAAGCGCACCTGCGCTTCGTTGACGTCCTGATACTCATCCACCGATATCCATTGATAGCGTGCGTGCAGCGTCTTGCGTACGGCGTCGTGCTCCGCAAGCAGCTTGAGGCTGAGACCGACAAGGTCATCGAAGTCGACTGCATGGGCGGCGCGCAGCGCTGCGCGATAGGCTTCCCAAACCGCGAGGGAGTCCGGCCCGGCTCCGGATTCATCCGGCGACGCCAGGGGGTCCAGACGACTCTTGGCCACACTGATCGCACCGAGCCAGCGGCGCGCTTCCAGATCGCCAAGGGCAGGCATTGCACTACGCAAGAGTGCGAGCTGCTCATCGTCACTCAAAATAACGAAATTGACGTCTAATCCAGCCTCTTCATGAAATTCGCGCAGGAGTTGAGCGCCCAGTGCGTGGAAAGTCTTGATCGTCGTACGCCCGGCCAGCTCGTCACCCAGCAAATCCCTCAACCGCGCCGCCATCTCGCCCGCCGCCTTGTTGGTGAAGGTGATGGCCAGCACGGCCTCGGGCGCTACGCCGTGCTGTGTAATCAGGGCAGCAATACGCCGGGTGAGCGTACGCGTCTTGCCCGTGCCCGGACCGGCCACGATCACCAGCGGCCGGTCGACGGTGTCAACGGCCGCCTGCTGCGCGGCGTTGAGAGCAGGTGAACTAGATGAGGATGCAACAGCCTGCTGACGTGGCGCGGGCGAAGCGGACTCATCTTCCGAATCGGTCTTCAAAGCTGCAAAAGATGCAACTGGTTGCCGGACATCAGCTTGCGATGCCGCGCGCTCGGTGGCGGCCGGCGAGCTCATATCAAAAAGAGCCATCTGGGGTACGTCGCCGGTAAAGAGCTTGATGACGCCGTACTCGCCGTCATAGCCGGCCAGCGCAGTCACGTCTCCCTTCCGCATACGCACGATGCCATCAGCCAACTGTGCGCCGCCCGCGGCGGCAATCGCATCCGGTGGCAGGTCGAGCAGGATCTCCAACTCCGGACCGAGCTCGCTCAAAATACGCTGATAGTCACGCTGAACCCGCTTGCTGCTGACCCCCACGCCATGTAGCTCTGACAGGATCTCGGGCAGCGGAATCAGGCTGTGGAACGGCTGTGTGTGGGCCGGCTTGCCGCCCGGCGGGCGGTCGGCCAACTCCGCCACGCGATGGGAAACGCCAACCGTCACCGGCTTGCCACAAACGGTGCAGAGGCCGTCGTGGGCAATCGTCGTCTCCGGGGTCCAACTCACATCACACTTGCGGTGGCCATCATGGTGATACTTGCCCTCTTCGGGAAAGAATTCAAGCGTACCCTTGAAGCGTTCCGGATCCCCCGAGCGCATGGCGTCAAAGAGAGCGGCATAGCTGAGTTCGCAGTCGAAGAGCGTCGCCTCGCGGGCCAGCTTGGGCGGCGAATGGGCGTCGGAACTGGAGACGAGCGTGTAGCGATCGAGCGCCGAGACGCGCCAGTTCATGGGCGGATCCGAGGAGAGGCCCGTCTCCAGCGCAAAAATGCGCGGGGTGAGATCAGCGAAGCACTCTTCGACGGCGTCAAAGCCCGATTTAGAGCCAAGCATGGAGAACCAGGGCGTCCAAATATGGGCGGGTATCAGCTCACAGCGCTCGTCCACCTCGAGAATAATCTCGAATAAATCGCGCGAGTCCAGCCCCAGGATCGGCCGGCCGTCTGAGCGGATGTTGCCGATCTTTTCCAGCTCCCCCTGGATGTGCGCCACCACATCCAGATCGGGCGCAAAGATGACATTGTGAACTTTGCGCACCTTATCGAGCCGCTTGTAGATGTTGGAAATCTCGCCGGCGAGGAGAAAGCGTACCGGTCGACAGCAACTGGCCGGCGTTTCTGCGTCAACTGCCGCGGCGATCTCTGCTTTCAGCTTAAAAAGCCCCGGCTCGGCCGGCTCCAGCTTGGCCTTCATCTCTTCGAGCCAACCGGGATGGGCAATGTCGCCGGTGCCAACGACGTTCACCCCCTTGAGTTGCGCCCAGCGGTAGAGATGCTCGAAATCAAGATTTTTAGATGTGGCGCGAGAATAATGAGAATGGATGTGCAGGTCAGCGACGAGTTTCATGGCAGTCAATTGATGATAAGGAGAACGGACAGAGCTACAGCCTAGCACAGATTGGGCAAATGCTGGAACGTGTTCAACTCAACCCGAGCCTGCAATTCATGGGCAGCATTCTACGTTCGATGCTCCCCCCGGGTTGCCAGTCGTGCGACGTTCAGCGTAGAATCGGGCCATGCGACGCAAAATGAATTTTCGATGGATGGTTGGCGGCGCGCCGCTGCTCGTGGCGCTCTTGCTAACGGGATGCGTACAAGTGCCGACGACAGAGGAAGCCAGGGCGATGGAACCTGAATTGGTGGGCTATTTCATTGGATGGGGCGTTTACGAACGAGACGTCCATGCTGCCACGCTTGCCAAGCGGGGCGCAGCCCAGCGCCTGACCACAATCAGCTATGCCTTTGCCGGCATCGACGAGGAGCTACGCTGTGCGCTGCTCGATCCCTACGCCGACTACCAGCGAATCTATCGCGCGGATGAAAGCGTCGACGGTGTAGCGGACGATCCAGGTCAGCCTCTGAAAGGCAACTTCAATCAATTCGCCAAACTCAAGACCGCCCATCCTCAGCTCAAGCTGATTATCGCGATCGGCGGCTGGGGTGATTCGGCGCGCTTTTCCGATGCCGCACTGCCCGAAAACCGGGTGGCGTTTGTCACCTCGTGCATCGATCTCTTCATTCATGGACAGATCGACCCGGCGCGTGGCATTGCCATGCCCGGACTCTTTGACGGGATCGATATCGACTGGGAATATCCAGGGGCATGCGGCGCAAGCTGCGATTATCGGCCGGAAGACACCCAGAATTTCACCGCACTGCTCCAGGAATTCCGCCACCAGCTCGACGAGGTTGACCCCGCCCTGCTGCTGACCGTGGCAGCCCCGGCGCCCGCACGCCTCAGCTCATTGTGGGAGCTGGACCACGTCGCCGCGCAGGTCGACTGGATCAACATCATGGGGTATGACTACCATGGCAGTTGGCTGCCCAATGGCCCGACCAATCACCATGCCAATCTCTTCACCGACCCCAGCGATCCGAGCGAGTCGCCCCTTTCAAGCGACGATGCGGTACAACGCTATCTGGCCGGCGGCGTTCCAGCCGAAAAGCTTGTCTTGGGCGTACCCTTCTATGGCAAGGGCTGGCGTGGCGTGGCCGACGTGAACAACGGGCTCTTTCAGCCGGCGCAGGGCCTGGCGCCGGGCCCCTTTGAAGCCGGCAGCGAGAGCTATGCTGGGCTGGCTGGGCGCGAGCTGCCTGCATTCTTCGACGAGGCCACCGGCGCAAGTTGGCTCTATGACGGCGACGAGTTCTGGAGTTACGATGATGTGACCAGTCTTGCGCGCAAGGCGCAGTACGTACGCAAAGAGGGCCTGCGCGGCATCATGTTTTGGGAGCTTTCCGGCGATGATGAAGACGGAACGCTGGTGCGGACGCTGGACGAGGCATTGGCTGAACACACAGAACAGGAGTAACCACCCACATGACAATGAACGTTTTAGGCGAAGAACTACAGCCGTGCAGCAGCAAGCCGCTGACCGGCTTCTATCGGGACGGCTGCTGCCGCACGGGGGCCGGTGATCATGGCACCCACGTCGTCTGCGCCGAAGTCACGGAGGAATTTTTGGCCTTTTCTCGCAGCCGCGGTAACGACCTGATTACGCCCGTACCCCAGTTTGATTTCCCCGGTCTGAAACCGGGTGACCGCTGGTGTCTTTGCGCTTCACGTTGGCAAGAGGCGTTAGAGGCGGGCGTGGCGCCGCCAGTGGTGCTGGCCGCCACCCATGTTTCGGCGCTGGAGTTCCTGCAACGGGAAGATCTATTGGCCCACGCACTGGATGGCGCGCAAGCCTGAGCGGCCTTAACCTTCCACGCGGAAGACGAGCCAAAGCAGGCCGGCAAGCACGCCGAGGGCCACGATCTTGTCGCTCCATGCCCACGCTGCAAACTGCCCGCTCATGACTGCGACCAGCACGATCGTCACCGCAAAATAGCCGGTCACCTGCAGCTCCGGCGCGCTCACGCCCAGTTGGTCCAGATGACGGATAGTCCACCAGTAAAGGGGAATGCCGACCACGAAACAGCCCAGCGACTTGGCAGCCGCCGGCCAAACAAAGGTACTGCCCCGCCAGACTCGGGTGGCTTCGGTGAAGGCGACAGCATCGGCCAGCCCAATCGCAAACGTACAAACAACAATAATTGCCATGCTTTGAATCATATGCCAAACGCTCCTGACCCGATTGGATCCTCGATCCCTGTTCGCCTTCTCCCGAAACGCTGCCGCGCTGAGCGAATTATACGCTATAAACGTCGCCAATTCGTCGCGGGCTTTCAGTATCGCGCGAAATCTCGTGCATCAATGAGATCGAGGGCGATCATTCAGCTCAAATTGGCTCACCCGGAAAGTGATGGCATCCACCCAAGATGGCGCAACTAACTTTGGTCGCGCTCTATGGCCGCAAGCCTCCTCAATTTGCTCGCTACTTGAACGCCATCAATGAACTCATCCAGCGCTCGCCGCTGGGTTCCTCCTTCCGGCCGTACGCGCTTGAACAGATTCATGCCACGATCGTCGGGCTGGAGCGCACGGCGACCCCGCACGCGTTCGAAAATGCCAATCGCCTGGCGGCTGCCAATGAACGCGCCACGATGGACTTCGAGCGTGCCCTTCACCTGGCGCGGACATTCCCGCCGCTAACCGTTCGCTTTGGCGGCTTTGAGCCAGAAGAGAGACCGTTCCTGAGTCAAGGTCAGCGACCCTACGTTCGTTCCTTCCAGGTTAGCCGCCAGCAGGGCAAAGTCATCATCATTGGCTGGCGTCATCAGGGCGGGGACTTCAGCGTCCATGCCGATCTTTGGACGCTGCGCCGGCAGTTCGGCGAGGAGGCCAACGTCTGGCCCAAATATGCGGAGGACAGCGACATTTTCATCACCCTGGGCGACTTGACCGCAGTGTCACCTACGAATCCAGCTGGCGCGCGGTCAGACGCCGCAGCCATCGGGGCGCTCGAAGCCGCCGTACGCCAGCAGCTGGTCCAGCGTCCAATCGATGTCCCCATCACCCCGGCTGAACTCTCCTTCGTGCGCTACCTCGAGCCTGCGCTTGCGCCATCGACCAGTACAGCCTTGCCCGTTCTCGATCCCGACCTCAGTGCATCATCCCTCGCCGCCTGCTACGAAACGTGAAAAATTGACAATTGACAATTGACGATTGACAATTGTCAATCGTCCCCCGCCCTTCTCGCACATGAATCATGGCTGCGGTTTCGCGCCCGTGGGCACATGCGGTAGACTGGGGCATGCTTCGGATCTGCCGTGTTTCGCCTCTACAATAAATGGGAGAATTTCTCGTGGTATTGAAAGCGTTTGATGACCTGGCTTCCTTGGCGGAGGCCTTTGACGGCACGGTCTTCCGCGATATCACGGACGATACGCTCTACGTCTACGACAAGCGTCACAACCAATGGCATCAGTATCGCTGGGCGCCCGGTCGCAAAGAGATCGCCTATATTGGCCCAAGTTCAGGCGAGCTCCCGCTTGTTATGCAGGTATTTCCATAAGCAGCACGAAGCGATCGGACCATTTACGTCGATACGCTCCAGCAGATTGGTTCTTCCCGAGCCCCTTTGGTAAACGCAATACGGCTACATCAACCCGATTTTTCTATCGAGGGTGCAGACTCTGATGACGCAGCCTTTGATAACCGACCTACGCACTCGACTGGCCGCGCAGCGAGACCCTGATGCGGCAGTCGCCATGCAGGCCTATATGAAGACGGAGCAACCGTTCTATGGCATCAAGAGCGCGCCCCGGCGAGCCTTGCTGCGTGGAGCCCTGACTACGCATCCGGTTACAAGCCGGTCCGAGTACGAGTCCGCCATCCGGGCGTTATGGGCCGGCCGGTATCGTGAGGAGATGTATCTTGCGCTTGACGTGGCTGAACGGTATAAGCCCTACCGCGATCTCGCAAGCTGGCCACTTTATGTCGAGTTAATGCGCGATGCTGGCTGGTGGGATACGCTGGACTGGATCGCGGCGAAGCTAATTGGCCTCCTCGTCTTGGAGCACCGCGAGCTGGAAGACGAGCTGATTGAGTGGCGCTCCGACCCAGACATGTGGGTGCGCCGCGCCTCCCTGCTGGCTCACCTGAAGCACAAGGAGGCGACCAATCAGGCGCTCCTGGCCGAGACCATCCTGCTGCTGGCGAACGAAGAGGAGTTTTTTATCCGCAAGGCAATTGGCTGGGTGCTGCGCGAGTATGCCAAAGTCAATCCGCAGTGGGTCGTTGACTTCGTGGCGGCCCACGAAACAACGCTTTCGCCGCTGAGCAAACGCGAGGCGCTCAAAAACGTCGCCTAGTATGGTTTACAAGCCATGAGCGCAAGCCATAGCGGTTGCCCGCGGCATGCCGCGCGTGGAACCGCCGTCCCGCCGGCAACTACCCTTCGTTTGATACTGTCAGACAGATCACCCATTCTGGAGACCGCCATGCCCCATCCGTTTCCCATCGTATCCGTCGCTGTCGTGCAGGCCGCGCCCGTCCTCTTTGATCGGGACGCCACGATCGACAAAGCGTGCAGGCTGATCGATGAGGCCGCGGCAGGCGGCGCACAGCTCATTCTCTTTCCCGAAGCCTTTGTGCCCGCCTACCCCGCGGGCTGAGCTTTGGCTTCGTCGTCGGCAGCCGGACGGACGAGGGGCGGCTGCTCTGGCAGCGCTACTGGGAGAATGCCGTGGATGTGCCGGGCCCTGCGACGACACGGCTGGGCCAGGCGGCGCGTAACGCCGGCATCCATCTCGCCATCGGCGTGATCGAGCGGGATGGCGACTTCAGCGGCGGGACGCTCTACTGCACGCTGCTCTACTTTGGGCCCGACGGCCGCCTGCTGGGCAAGCATCGCAAGCTCAAGCCCACAGGTGCAGAGCGGCTGATCTGGGGCGAAGGCGACGGCAGCACCCTGACCGTCCTCGACACGCCCATGGGGAAGGTGGGCGGACTGATCTGCTGGGAGAACTATATGCCGCTGGCGCGTATGGCTCTCTACGGCAAGGGCGTAGAAATCTATTTGGCGCCCACGGCCGACGCCCGCGAGACGTGGCAGGCGACCGTGCGTCACATTGCCTGCGAGGGGCGCTGCTTTGTGCTGAGCTGCAACCAGTTTGTCACCAAGACTATGTATCCAGCGGATCTGCCTCTGCGCCACGAACTGGCCGACCAGCCGGAAATCATGTCACGGGGCGGCAGCGTGATCCTCGGGCCGCTGGGCGATGTGCTTGCGGGCCCGCTCTTTGATGCCGAAGGCATTTTGACTGCCCAGCTCGATCTGGCGGAGGTGGCGCGCGGCAAGCTCGACTTCGACGTGGTCGGCCATTATGCACGGCCCGATGTGCTGCGGCTCGTCGTGGATGAGACGGAGCGAGCCCCGGTCGAATCATACGGCAACGTCCAATAAGCGCGATGTGCGCAGGGTGGGCCGCGGATCAACGCTGATCCGGCAGATGGTCGCAGATCAATCACAAAAGAGCCTGCGGCAATCCTCACCATCCTTCGGCGAGCTCAGGACGGGCCCTTCGACAGGCTCAGGCTAGGCTTTTTCAGCGGTCCATCATCGATACGTGAGAATTCTGGACAACGCATACGGCAGGATTGGCGAAGGCGTTGGCTGACGGTATCATACGGGATAACGACGGATGGGGTGGAAGGCGACGACGTAACAGCTATGGATCAAACGCTCTTTGGCATTCCGCTGGTCTGGATCGGCTTTGGTTGTCTCGGCATTGCCGTGGTCTACTACTTTATCTGGCCGCGCCCGAATCCAGGCGATCCGAAGCGCTCGGCCTGGCGGCACTTTATCTTGCGCTGGGGGCATTCGCTGGTCTGGGTGCTGCTGGCCCTGGCCTGCTTTGTCGCCAGCCCGGAACGCGCGATGATTTCCGCAGCGTTGGGCATTGGCGCGCTTCTGCTCTATGTAATCTTCATCTTCACCATCTTCCGCGATCGGCAAGACGCGGCAAATGCAGCCTTGGCCGCAAAAAGGGCGCAAGGTGAACCAGCAGTTCAGACGCCGGATGATGCCGGCTGACCCACAGCCTGCCGGATACGAGACTTGTTTCCTCTACTCACCTAACACATAGTCAAGGAGTCGACGCGTGGTAACAGCAATCGTTTTGATCAACGTGGAGCATGGCGCGGTCAACGAAGTGGCCGACGCACTGGCCAGCATCGATGGTTTTGCCGAAGTCTATTCTGTGGGCGGGCGCTACGATCTGGTCGCCATCATCCGCGTGAGCACCAATGAGGAGATGGCAGCGCTGGTCACCAACTCGCTCATGGGCGTCGACAAAATTCGGGACACGGAGACATTGATCGCGTTTCGCGCTTACTCCAGCCACGATTTGGAGCGCATGTTTTCGGTGGGCACCGATGCGTAGCCGACGTCCGCAGCCCGTCGCCACTTTTTCGATCGTAGCATACGATCCCGTCCGCCTGGAATGGGGCATTGGGGTCCAGTCCAAATTTCTGGCCGTCGGTGCGGTCGTCCCCTTTGCCCGCGCCGGCGCCGGGGCCGTGGCCACCCAATCCTACGCCAACATGACCTACGGTCCCGATGGCCTTACGCTGATGGCGCAGGGGCAATCGGCCGCTGATACGATTGCTCAGCTTGTCGAGCAAGACGAAGGGCGGGATCTGCGTCAGGTCGGCATGGTGGACGCCAGCGGTCGAGCCGCTGCCTATACGGGCGCCGGCTGCTATGATTGGGCCGGCCACATCGTCGGTGAAGGGTTCGCGTGCCAGGGCAACATCCTCGTGCCGGGCACGGTGGAAGCCATGGCCGCCAGCTTCGAAGCCCGGCGCCAGGGCCCCGGAGAGCTTGCCGATTGGCTCGTAGCCGCGTTGGCAGCCGGGCAGGAAGCCGGTGGCGACAGCCGAGGACGCCAGGCCGCGGCGGTTACGGTTGTGCGCGCAGGCGGCGGCTATGGCGGCAACAACGACCGCTATTTGGATCTGCGCGTCGATGACGATCCCTTCCCGATCCGCCGGCTGGCCAAGCTCGTCGAGCTACACCATCTCTTCTTTGGTGCAGTCGATCCCATCAAGGTTGTGCCCCTGGCTGACGTGGCCGCCGAACTCCAGGCGCTGCTGCAGCGGACGGGCTATTACGACGGTCCCGAGCATGGTGAATTTGACGCGGCGACGCGCCGCGCGCTGCGGGCGCTGGTCGGGTCGGAGAATCTGGAGGAGCGTTGGGACGGCACGCCCGACGAGATCGACCTGATGGTATTGGAGTTCCTGCGCGAGCGCTTCCCAAATCTGGGGTAAATTGACTCGATGGAACGCGGATGCGGCGGATGGGGCTGATCACAGCGGATTCTTGGGAAAGCCCATATCATCCGCTTCATACGTATTCTATCAAACGGTCCACAACAGCCCATGACAATCCATATCTTTACCACTGGCGGGACCATCGACAAGGTCTATTTTGACGCCAACAGCGAATATCAGGTCGGTGAACCCCAGATCCATGAAGTTCTGCGCGAGGCCAACGTGACCCTCGACTATACGATCGAGTCGCTGATGCGCAAGGACAGCCTGGAGCTGACGGACGAGGATCGCCAACTCATCCATGACGCCGTCGCCAACGCGCCCGAACGGCAGATCATCGTCACCCACGGCACGGATACCATGACCGAGACCGCCCGTGCACTTGCCGACATTCCCGACAAGACGATTGTCCTCACCGGTGCGCTACAGCCGACGCGGTTGCGCTATACCGATGCCGTCTTCAACATCGGCGCCGCATTGACCGCGGCCCAGCTCGCTCCACCCGGCGTCTATATCGCCATGAATGGACGCGTCTTCGATGGCCACAATGTGCGCAAGAATATGG
This sequence comes from uncultured Chloroflexia bacterium, assembly GCA_963749845.1. Classification (GTDB taxonomy): domain Bacteria; phylum Chloroflexota; class Anaerolineae; order Caldilineales; family Caldilineaceae; genus JAGRCP01. Next base: position 115,229 of record CAVVOJ010000004.1, read on the forward strand.
ACATCCGTCGCTTTGAAGAACTGACCAGCGACTGAATGCGCCTGCTCGATCACGTGAGGCGCAGGGCGAGGAGTGTGATGTCGTCAAACTGGTTGGCCGGCCCCTGGTACGCCATGACCTCTTCGACGATTGTCGTACAGAGCGCTTGCGGCGGCAGGTCAGAGCGTGATTGCGCCAAAGCAACCAAGCGCTCGCGGCCAAACATTTTGTCGTCTTCATCCATTGCCTCAGTCACGCCGTCGGTGGAAAAGAGGACCGTACTTCCGGGCTTTAGTCGCAGCCGCTGCATGTCGAGCAGGGGCACGGGCAGCAGGCCCAAAGCGACGCTGCGCGCGGCCTCGGCTTGCACCAGGTCACCGTTCCGGGTACGGATTACGGGATGATCATGCCCGGCGCGTACATAGATGAATTCGCCGGTCGTCAAGTCTAGCTCGCCATAGAGCATGGTCACAAACATGCCGTCCATCTCCCTGGCATCCAACTCCCGGTTGACCGCCCGCAAGACTTCTTTTGGCGTCGCCTCGCGCCGGGCCTCGGCCCGCACCAGCGTACAGACCAAGGCCATGTAGAGCGCGGCCGGAATCCCTTTGCCCGCCACGTCGCCAATCACAAGCACCAGGCGTGTTTCATCCAGCTGAATCACATCATAGAAGTCGCCACCCACCTGGCGCGCCGGAATCATGATTGCGCCCAGTTCAACGCGCGCCAGTTTAGGCAACGCCTGGGGCAGCATGCGCTGCTGAAGCTGGGCTGCACTCGCCAGTTCGCGCGCCAGCACCTCCTGCTCAATGATCTGCTTCTGGGCCGCCTTCAGCTCGGCATAGGCCGTGTCCAGTTCCCGGTTCTTGCGCCGCAGATCCTCGATGACAATCTCGTCAGCCACGCGCAGCCGACGGCTCAAGCGACGAAGAAGGTCGAGACTGACGGCCGGGTAGCGAGCGATGAGCGTTTCGAATTCTGCACGGTTCATCACCAGGAGCTCGACCGGCGTACGCGCCCGTGCACTCGCCGAGCGGGGCTGATCGGGGTTGAGAAGACTCATCTCCCCGATGACGGAGCCAGTCGTCCGCGTGGCCAGGTGGCGCTCATGATCGGTACCCAGGGCTTTGATGATGTCGACTTGGCCGGAACGAATGATAAAGAAGGTATCGCCAGGCTCATCTTCACGCAGAAAGACGGCGCCGGCCGGCACGTCAGCCGTTTCGAGCGACGCCAGCAAATCAACGGCGTCCTGTGGCGGCAAACTGGCCAAGATCGGCAATTCTTCGACTATCTGCTGAAGCTTTGCATCCAATTTACGCGTTTGCTCCCTGTGCGAGTCGGTAGATCAACGCGAGTTCATTGCGGTCATCGCGATAGGCATAGGTACATTCGTCCGCGTAGCGGCGCAGCAGATGGACGCCCAATCCGCCGATGCCCGCTTGGTCTAAGTTGTCCGGTGCGACATGCTCCGGCGTTTGCAGCGGGTCGAAAGGCGGCCCGCCGTCGGTGACGGTGAGGATCAGTTCTGCAGGCGTTTGTCTGGCCGTAACGGTAATTGTGCCGGCATAAGCCGGCGTTAGACCATGTTCGATCACATTCGTGACCGCTTCGGTCAACGCCAGTTCCAGCCGGAAGGCCAAGCGCGGCGTGAGGTCGAGGTTCTGGGCAAGGGCACCAACCCAGTCGGCGAGACGCGTCAATTCTGCCAGCTGATTCTGCAGAACCAGTGTCTCCGTTTTCGATGATGAATTGGCAGCGGGTGCAGTCATAACGCCGTGCGCGGCCCTAGGAGACGGCCGCTTGCAGATCGGCTTCGGCCGCCACGCGATCGTCAAAGAGCGGGATCAACAGATCGATGCCAGCGACGCTCAGGGCCTCACCAACGAGGGGCTGCGGGTTAAGCAGGACCATCTTGCCGCCACGACGATTGAGCGCTTTGGCGTTCATCACCAGCAGGCGCATGCCGATCGAGGCAATGAAGTCGACCTGGCTCAGGTCAACCAGCACCGGGGCGGCATCGGTGGCTGTGGCGATGGTGAAAGCATTTTCGATTTTGCCGCTGCCTTCCATGTCAAGGCGGCCGGCGAGGATAACTTCGGTGATTCCATTGTCGAGTTCGGTAACGTGCATGTCCATGATCTGCTCCTAAGCGTAGTTCATGTGGGTTCGAAAAGCTTGTTACCTATCCCCGCAGCGTACGTCCCTCTGTTTTCCATGCGTCTGGCGAACGCGCTGTAACTATAGCCGGTATTTGTCAGATGTCAAACGCCAATTCAAATGACAGGCATTGCCCCAGCCGGGAACTCGTGCTACCCTTGGCACCCTGACATTTTTTGGTATAGGTGCCATGCGAAACAACAATCGACCGCCGAATGAATTGGACGAGGAGTCCGAGCGTCCGGAGTATGCCGAAGGCCGCTTCCGCTACCGAATCCAGGGCGCCAGATCCTTTGGCGTTTCGGATATCTACTATTATCTGCTTGAAGCGTCCTGGCTGGAGATCCTCATCTGTGCCTTTGGCGGCTACCTCATCATCAACACGATCTTCGCGCTTCTCTACTTGCTGGGCGGCAATGCCATCACGGGCGCGGAGCCCGGCAGCTTTTTTGATGCGTTCAACTTTAGCGTCCAGACCTTTTCGACGATTGGCTTCGGCACGATGAGTCCCACATCATCATTTACCAACTTGCTCGTCGTCGGCGAGTCGTTTGCCGGGCTCGTAGCCGTCGCCGTCGGCGCGGGCGTCATCTTCGCCAAATTCGCACGACCGTCGGCGCGCGTGATCTTCAGCAAAAAGATGGTGACGCACAACCGCAACGGCGTGCCGACGCTCCAGTTCCGCATTGCCAATGAGCGACGTCGTGAGATCTACGCTGCGCACATGCAGGTCAGCATGCTGGTGGAAGAGAAGACCGAAGAAGGGCAGACCATGCGCCGCTTTCACACCCTGGCGCTGGAACGGAACGAACTGCCTGTCTTCACCATGACCTGGACCGGTTTCCACCGCCTGGATGCTACCAGCCCGCTTTTTGGTCTTGCCGACAACGAGATCCGGCGCAATATCGCGTTTATCTTGGTGATGTTCGAGGGCCGCGACAGCGTCACGCTGCAGACGGTTCAAGCTCGGCGCGTTTATACCCCCGCCGACATTCTGTGCGACCATCAATTCGTCGATATCATTGATCAGGACGAGGGAGGACGGATGGTGCTAAAGCTGGAGCACCTGCACGCAACCATGCCCGTGGTAGCAGCAGAGGTCCACACGCAGGTGTCGAGCACCAACCCTTCGCGCTAGACAATCCCCGACAGCTGTGTGGGCGCCTGCACCGGCCGTCCGCCGGCAGATCAGACACGTCGTCCGGCCAGCAGGTTCTAACTGCCCGCCAACCTCCAGCTCGACCCTGTGGGTTACCTGCCGTTGATCTCCCGGGAGTGACCTGAGGTTTCCGGAAAATCTGGATAACCGGAAGGCGGGCCCCTGTTGTGGACCCGCCTTCGCAACAGAAAACGGCGGCGGGTATAATGGACCCGCCGCCGTTTTTTATTTCGACCGTAAATTCGCACCCGATCACAATCCGCATCCGGGCACAATCCGTACGCGGTCCGCACTCAACCTGCTCTGTTGCGCAAATAACCCAGCACGGCGGGCATGGCCTGCATGTAGCCCTGGTAGAGCGCGGGCGTCACCGCATAATCCCATGCGCCGATATGGGGCTGAAACTCTGCACCGAAGCCTTGCTTAAAGCGCCAGACGCCCTGCATGGCGTCGTCCTCGTCGTCAATGTCGGTGGGCGCGCCCCACCAGTCGTAGACGGTGCAACTGCGCTGCTTCGACCAGCGCATGCGCCTCCCACTGCAGCAGGTAATTGGGCATGTCGCGCCGGCGTCGCTCGCTGGAGGCGCCGTAGAAGTACCAGCTGCGGTCGCCGTAGCGCATGAGAAAGAGGCCGGCCACGGGCGCGGCTTCGTCTGGATGCTCCGCTAGTAGGAGCGCGCCCCCAGCGGGATTGGCTTCGTCCATTTCGGCTTCCAGAAAGGTCGTCCAGGTTGTGCGATAGTAGTCAAAGGGCCGCGTCAGAAAGCCGTCCCGTTCGCCGGTTTGCACATAGAGGTCGTAGAAAGCAGGCAGATCCTCGAGACCGCCGAGGCGCACGCTGATCCCGCGACGGTCGGCCAGGCGAATGTTGTAGCGCCACTTGCTCTTCATGCCGGCGAGCAGCTCCTCTTCAGAGAGGGTCAAGTCGGAATAGGCCGTATTCTTGAACTGAATCTGCTCCGGGCTATAGCGCCAGCCGCGCCGGAAAAGCGTGTGGATCAGGCTGCGTCCAAGACCGGTATCCTCACGCACGTCGGGATCGATCTTGACGAAAAGGCAGCCGCGCGCATACGCGTGGGCTTCGATCTGCGTGAGCGTACGCTCAACTCTGGCCGGATCGCGCCAGTCGATGGCGGGCCCCTTGGGCACATACCCCACGCGCAGGGGCGCCCGGTCCACCGGCTGACGCCAGAGAAATTGGAGCGCGGCCTCGGGCTCGCCTTTGACGCCCGGCAGCATCAGCCGCTCCGCTTGCCAGCCGGCTTGGGCTTTGACTTCGCCCCACTCCCACGATTGCAGTACATGGGGATCGGGCAGAGCGGCCAGAAGTTGCTGCCACTGCTTTGGCGTGTCAACCGGGCGCAGCATGGAACCACGAACTCGCGGTCGTCGACTGACCGCGGACAGGGTCGCCTGGACCGGTTCGAACGCCCGCAGACGAGCCGGTTGCTTGCGCAGGGTGAGGCCGAGCTGATAGGCGCGGAAGCCGGCAGTTTGCAGCGGCTTATCCCAGGCGCCGACATAGCGCAACACCTCACCGCCAAAGCCCTGCTTGAAGCGGTAGACGCCCCACAAGCCTTCCGCCGGGAGTTGAGTCAGATCGACCGGCAATTGATCAGGCTGAACGCCGGCGTCACCTGCTGCCTGCAGCGACTGGGTAAGCCGGCCAAGTTCGTCGGGGATGCCCCAGAAGTCATAGCACGTTGCGCCCTGCTCCCGCGCCCACTGCATCGCGGCCCATTGTAGCGCGTGGTTGGGCATGCGGTTGCGTTCTTGATTGCTGCTCGCGCCCCACAGGTACCAGGCCATGTGGCCCACGGCAAAGACAGCAATGGAGGCGAGGGGTTGCCCCTCGTATTCGGCCAGCAAAAAAACGCCATGCTGCTTGACCAACAACTCATAGGCGGCTGCATAGTAGTCAGCGCCGTGGACGTCAAAGCCATCACGCTTGCCCGTCACGTTCATGAGCTCATTGAAAGTGGCCAGTTCCGCTGCGCCGAGCGCGCGCACGGTTACCTCTTTACGCCGGGCCAGACGCACGTTATAGCGCCACTTGCTCTTCATGCGCTGGAGCAGCTCATCTTCGCCGCCGGTGAGGTCGAAGAGAATTGTACTGGGCGGCTGCACAGTCTGCGCGCTCGGCCGAAAGCCAAGCTCGAGCATGCGTTGGCGATTTAGCGGCGTGTCGAAGAGTTCGGGCTCCAGCTTGAGCACGGCCGCGCCCTGCACGCGGCTCCTGGCCTCGATTTCGGCCAGCAGTTGCCGCGTCACGATGGCGTTGTTCCAGTCGGTCAAGGGACCGCGCGGCACATACGCGATGGTCAACCCGGCGACGCGGCGAAAGAGCACTTCCGCGCCGGCCTGCACCGCGCCGGCGCCGTCGACGAGCGTCACCCGCTCGGCCTCCCAACCAAAACGCGCCTTGAGCGCGGCCCAGCCGCTCGTCTGCAAGATATGGGGATCGGGATGGGCCTCGACAAACGCATCCCAGACAGCGTCCGAAACGGCCTGGGGCCTCAGCATTGCACCGTTGTTTGACATGGTCGTCAATGATACCATATGGAAGCGCGGAGCGGGGAGCGGGGAACGCGAAATATGGCGACTGACTAGCTGTAGACACGACGAGAATCGGTCACGGAGAGGATTAGGCATGACGAAGAATAGGGACCAAGAAAACGCTGTGGGACAATTTCCTCATCTTCCGCCCACATCTAATCAACCCGCAGTGTACTCTCCACACTCCGCATTCCGCACTCCACATTCCGCACTGGTCGAGGCTGTCCCAAACTTCTCCGAAGGCCGCCGTGCTGACGTCATCGAGGCGCTGGTAGAAGCGGTCTCTGTACCAGAGGTGCGCGTGCTGCATGTGACCAGCGATTGGGATCACAACCGCACCGTGATCACCATGGCCGGCGCGCCAGATGCGGTCTGCACGGGGCTCTTCCGGGCGGTTGCGGTTGCGGCAGACCGCATCGACCTAACCAAGCAAGCGGGCGTGCACCCCCGGTTGGGTGCGACCGACGTGGTGCCGCTTGTGCCGATTGAGGGGATCACGCTGGCGGCGTGCGCAACATTGGCAACAGAATTGGGCCGGCGCATTGGCGAGGAATTGGGTCTTCCCGTCTATCTCTACGAGGCGGCAGCGACCCGTCCGGAGCGACGCAATCTGGCGGACGTGCGGCGGGGCGAGTACGAAGGGCTGCTGGCGAGCATCCACACGCCGGCGCGCGCACCCGACTTTGGCCCAGCCAAGCTAGGCCCGGCCGGCGCCGTGATCGTCGGCGCGCGACCGCTCCTAATCGCCTACAACTTTTTTTTACAGAGTACCGACGTGACAATCGCTCAAGCGATCGCCCGCCAGATTCGGGCCAGCAACGGCGGCTTGCCCGGCGTCAAAGCCCTGGGCCTCCTCGTCGACGGCCAGGCGCAGGTCAGCATGAACCTGGTCGACTTCACCCAGACACCTCTGCACGTTGTCACCGAAACGGTGCGGCAGTTGGCGGCGCGGCACGGCACCGGCTTGGACCGGGCCGAGCTGATCGGCCTCGTTCCTCAGCAGGCGGTGGTGGAAGCCGCGGCCTACTATTTGGGGCTGCCTGAATTGCCACCTGATCGCGTTCTGGAATGGGCGCTGGCGAGAGAGGATCATGAGGGCCGTTAGCAGTCAGGGCTGATTGCGGGAGACGCGTGGTTGGATCCGCCGGACACTTCATAACCGCCAGGAGCGCCACTGCAACCGGCGGACGCTCCCCGCCAATATCTCGGCGATTCTCATTTTGAATCAAATCGACCGCGGATTTGACAGATTGGGGCGGATCCCGGCTGATTGTTCGCAGGCAATCCGTCTGCATCCGCCGTATCCGGCTTGTTCCGCGGTCGATCGGCGGGAAATCGAGAATTGCTAGCCGTCGCGATTTTGTAGTTACTTTGTTGCCAATACTGTGCTATCGTTACAAGCCTGATTTTTCTGAAAGGTCAGCTTTTCAAGCCCCCCACGGACAACTTTTCAACACTCGATTTATCAACAATCGGAGTCGATCTGCATAGGAGGTTCATCCATGGTGCTCCACCGTCGGCGTTTGTTGGGCATGGTCTTGTTGGCATTGAGTTGCGGACTGTTTCTGCTGGTGGGCTCCGCACAGCGGGGCTACTCCCAGGAGACGCCGGACGGTCTGCTGATGCCCCTTGGCAGCGCATTCACCTATCAGGGAGAAATCCGCAAGGACGGCGCGCGTTATGGCGGCGCGTGCGACCTGAAGTTTGAGCTGTGGAATACTGCCGACAGCGGCGTGCAGATCGGGGCTACCCAGACCGTGGGCAACGTAGCCGTCGAGGACGGCAAGTTCGCAGTCCTGCTCAACGGCGGCGGTGAATTTGGCAATCAGGCCTTTGCCGGTGACGCGCGCTGGCTGGCCATGAGCGTGCGCTGTCCCGCGGGTTCCGGCGCCTATGTCGCGCTCGCGCCGCGCCAACCGCTTACCGCCGCGCCCTACGCACTGCACAGCCGATCGACCGGTGCGCTCCTGGGACGCCCGATCGCCGCCACAGCGCCGTCCATGAACCAGGTACTCAAGTGGACTGGCACAAACTGGGCGCCGGCCGCAGACACGGCCGGCCCGATCGCCGCGGTGAACGCGGGTCCCGGGCTGACGGGCGGCGGCGCTGCCGGTGACGTGACCCTGGCGGTCGACTTTGCCGGTTCGGGAGGCGACAACCAGGCGGCGCACAGCGATCACGATCATTTCGGCCAGACCTGGACCGCATCCGGCTTCGGCCTGCGCGTCGTGGCCGATGGGACGGGTTTCAACAACGAGACCGGTCTGACTGGCTACTCCCACGCCGGGGCTGGAACGGGAATGCAGGGCTTTGTCGGCCCCACGGGCAGTTCGGGTGGGATGCTCATACCCACCGGCGTTTCCGGCATTAGCCTCCAGCCCAGCGGCTTGAGCAATCTGACGCTTGGCGTCTACGGCAGCGCCGAAGGGGAAGGCGGCTACGGCGTTTACGGCACCGCAACCATGACCGGCACTGCCGGCATTGCCAGCTTCGATGGGGGCGTCGGCCTCTATGGTGAGGCGGATGTGCCCAGCGGCACCGGCGTGCGCGGTGAAGGCCAGTCCTATGGCCTCTACGCCCTGGGCGCGACCGGCGTCGAGGGCAGATCGACGCTGGCCAATGGCAACGGGATCATCGGCGTGGCCGATACCGGTTCGCTGGCCTACGGCGTCTGGGGGATTAGCCCGTCGGGCTATGCGGGCTACTTCAGCGGCAAGGTAAACGTGACAGGCGTTTTGACCAAAGCCGGCGGCTCGTTCAAAATCGATCATCCCCTGGCGCCCGCCGAGCGCTATCTCTCCCATTCCTTCGTGGAATCGCCGGACATGATGAATATCTACGACGGCGTGGCCGTGTTGGATGACGCGGGGCGCGCCCGGATTGAACTTCCCGAGTGGTTTGAAGCGCTCAACCGCGATTTCCGCTACCAACTGACCTGCCTCGGCGGCTATGCGCCGGTCTATGTTGCCGAAGAGGTAAGCGACAACGGCTTCACTATCGCCGGCGGCACGCCCGGTCTGCGGGTATCCTGGCAGGTGACCGGCATCCGTCAGGATCCCTGGGCTAACGACAACCGCATCGTAGTGGAGGAAGACAAGCCAGTGGAGGAGCAGGGCACATATCTCTATCCCCGGGGCTACGGCGCGGATGAATCGGCCGGTCTGGAAGCCGTCCGTGCGCTGCGGCTCGAGCAGGCACTCGGGTCCGAGCAAACGCTTCGCTCCGCGCAGACGCCGGCCAGGGAGCGTCCGCCGTTGAGCTGGATCGAACCCGGGCAGTAGCCAAAAGATGGAGCGACTCGTGAGAAATCGAAATCTGTGCTTGTTGGTCCTGGTTTTGCTGCTGACCGGCGCAACGGCAGCCTCGGCCACGGAGAGCAACCTGGCGATGATTGCCTGGACGGTTGACGGCGGCGGCGGCTCGAGCACGGGGCCGGCCTACAGCATCTCTGGCGCCGCAGGTCAGCATGACGCTGGGGTTGCGGCCGGGAGCGACTATATGGTGTTGGGCGGCTTCTGGAGCGGCGGTCAAATAACGCAGCCGGAAGGGCGTCTCTTCATGCCGATCGTCCGGCGGTAGATACCGGCACAGCAATGCTCATTTTGGTATCTGTACAGCCTGACCAAAATAGAACGCTGAGTAGGCGGACTTGGGTGTGAGCTCAGTCGAAATCCGCCTACTCGGCGTTCTAACTGATCGGTGGCTGAATGATTGCTCATTTTGAACCAAATCGACCGCAGATTTGACAGATCGGGGCGGATCCCGGCTGATTGTTCGCAGGCAATCCGTCCGCATCCGCCGTATCCGGTTTGGACCAGGATCGATTGGCGGGAAATCGAGAACTGCTGCCATTTTCCCTGCTGCTTTGCTCAGCCGTTTGGCCTATGCTAAAATCACCGTCGCTTATGCAGACTGACATTGGGGCTGACATGGTGGACACGATGCCTGTTGCAGACGAGAACGTCCGGGCTGAACGTCCGGCGCAGCAGGCGCTCGATCTGGCAATCGTAATTCTGAATTACAACACGCGCGAGCTGTTGCGCGACTGCCTGACATCCGTCTTTGCCGGCCAGGAGTCAATCAAGTTTCGAGTTTGCGTCGTCGACAACGCCAGCGCCGACGGCAGTGCAGACATGGTGCGCGATGAGTTTCCCCAGGCGCACCTGATCGCCAACTCGACGAATATCGGCTTTAGCGCAGGCAACAACGTGGGCCTGCGCTGGTTTGGCTTTACGGATCGGGCCAACGGCGTGGTCGACTCGGGTCAGCCACGCTATGCGCTCTTGCTCAACCCGGATACGCTGGTGCCGCCACAAACGTTTGAGCGCATGGTTGCGTTCATGGACGCGCAGCCGAGGATCGGCGTGGCCGGGCCCCGCTTACGCCGTTCAGACGGCTCGTTGGACCTGGCGTGCCGGCGTAGCTTTCCCACGCCAGAGGTAAGCTTTTATCGCATGACGGGCCTGAGCCGGCTTTTCCCCAACAGTCGGCGCTTCAATGCCTACAATTTGAATTATCTGCCGGAGGATGCAATCCACGCGGTTGATTCGGTAGTGGGCGCCTATATGCAGGTACGTCGCGATGCCATAGCCGATGCTGGACTACTTGATGACACCTTTTTCATGTATGGCGAAGATTTGGATTGGGCCAAGCGCATCAAGGATGCCGGATGGGAAGTCTGGTACAATGGAGAAGTAGAAGTGACGCACGTCAAAGAAGCCGCCAGCAGCCAGAGTGCCAAGGCGCGGATCGACTTCTACGAGGCCATGTGGATCTTCTATCGCAAACACTACCAGGCCCAAACGCCGTGGCTGCTCGACAAGCTGATTATGAGCGGGGTGGTTGGTAAAGGCATGGCGGATGTGGGCAAGCACCTTTGGCGTTTTTGTCGCCGCCGCGACGGTCAGGTGCGCTCCTCCACATCGACTGCCCTGGTGCAGCCGCCGGCCGGTGAGGCGGAATAGAGTCACGTTGGGACGAATTTTCGCACTATGCAGCAGACGATAAGCGACGTACAGACACCCGAAGAATATGGCGCCCGACGTTCGAGACCGGTGCTGATGAAGCGCACACAGCTCGTCTTCGTCATTGCTTTGGTCTTCTTGGATATCGCGGCGGTCTGGGCAGGCTATTACAGCGCGTACCTCATTTTGCAACGCAATCCTGAGATCATTATTGGCTCCTTTCTGGAGTTCTGGCCCCTGCCCGCCGTCAATACAATCGTGTTGCTGGGCATCTTCTTTTCCCGCGGCATGTACCAGCGGCGCCGCACCCTGGGTCATCTGGACGAGACCTTCCAGATCATCCTGCTGCAGACGATCTCCGTGCTCTTTACGGTGGCGATCATTACGTTGGTCTTTCCCGACCTCAGCTATCATCGCTCGCTGCTGGTCCTGGGCTGGTTGTTTAGCATCTTGTTTCTCACCCTGTTACGCATGATTCATGCGCAAGTCCAATGGCAAGCGCAGGCACGCGGTATCGGCGACGACCGTGTGCTCGTCGTTGGCGCCGGTGAAATCGGCCAGATGCTGCTCACCAAGATCACGCTCAACCCGAAAATGGGTTATCAAGTCGTCGGCGTTGTGGGCAAGGGCGACCTGCCGACCGAAAACTTCGGCTTTCCGGTGCTGGGTTCTCTCGCTGACATCCCGTGGATCATCGAGCGCTATGACGTGGATGACGTGATCATCGGCCTGCCAGAGAGCAGCCAGCAGGAATTGGTCAATATCATTAGCCTCTGCGAGCGCGAAAAAGTCGGCATCCGCGTCTTCCCCGACGTTTTTCAAATCATGGCCACCGAAGTCAGCATTGGCGACCTGGGCGGCATGCCGCTGCTCAATATTCGCGACGTTGCCCTGCAAGGGTGGAAACTGACCCTCAAGCGAGGCATGGACATCGTCGTTAGCGGCATCGGGCTGGTCGCAGTGAGCCCGTTTATGCTAATGACCGCAATTTTGATCAAGCTGGACAGCCCCGGTCCGGTCTTCTACGTTCAAGAGCGGATGGGACTCGATGCCCGTCCCTTCAAGATGATCAAGTTTCGCTCCATGCGACCCGACGCTGAGACCGAAGGACCCGGCTGGACGACGGAAGATGATCCCCGCCGCACGAAACTGGGCAGCATGATGCGTCGGTTTAATGTCGACGAGTTGCCCCAGCTGATCAATGTCTTTATCGGCGACATGAGCCTGGTTGGGCCACGACCGGAGCGACCAATCTACGTGGAGCAGTTCCGCGTCTATATTCCGCGCTACATGGATCGCCACCGCGAGAAGGCCGGCATCACCGGCTGGGCGCAGGTAAATGGTCTGCGCGGCGACACGTCGATTGCTGAGCGGACCAAATATGATCTCTGGTACATCGAGAATTGGTCGCTGGCGCTAGACTTCAAGATCATCCTGCAGACCATCATCCAGACGATTTTGGGGACCAATCAGAACGCCTATTAGGCGGCTTCACTATGACTGATTCACTATGACTGAACTTTACCAACCCGATGACTCACTTCAGGATCCGGTCAGCCTACGCCGGCGGCGAGTGTTGAGCATCGTCATCCAGGAGTACACCCAGACCGCCCAACCGGTGGGTGGGGCGACAATTGCAAAAAAATACGCGCTGGGCGTGAGCTCCGCCACGATTCGTAACGATCTGGCGGCGCTGGAGAAAGAGGGGCTGCTCACTCATCCCCACACGAGCGCCGGACGCATTCCCACCGACGCCGGCTATCGCTACTTCGTACAACACCTGCTGGCCCATCCTAAAGCCGAACTATCGGTGCAGGAACGTCAGGAGATCCGCGGCGAATTTGGTCAGGCCCGGCAAGAACTCGACCAGTGGCTGCGTATGAGTACCGCCATCCTCGCCCGCACCTCCCACGGGGCCGCGCTGGCGACGGCGCCACGGGCGACCCGCAGCCGCTTCAAGCATCTGGAACTCGTAGGCATCCACGACACCAAAGTGCTACTGGTACTTGTGTTGCAGGAAGGCACCGTGCGCCAACAGCTGCTCGACTTGGATCAGCCGATCGGTCAGAGCGATCTGAGCGCAATCAGCAACGAACTCAATGCCAAACTGCACGGGCTGAGCGCAGACGAAGTCAATTCTCTCGGCGGCCTCCTTCACCAGCACGATGATACGGCGTTGCTGCGCGAACAGGTTTTCCTGCTCACAGGCGAGATCATGGGACAAATCGATCACGATGGCGGCGGTCAGATCTATCGTGACGGCCTTACTCATATCCTCGATACGCCCGAGTTTTCGGCCGGGGAGAGCGTGCATAAGATTGTGCGCGTCTTCGAGCAACACGTGCTGCTTGAAGCCATTCTGGACGAATACCGCACCGCCGAGGGTGTCCAGGTCGTCATCAATGGCGAGGGGCGCTTCCGCGAGTTGGAGGATGTCAGCCTCGTATTGGGCAGCTATGGGGTAAGTGAGCAGGCGACGGGCATTCTCGGCGTTATTGGTCCGCTGCGCATGTCCTACGGGCGCAGTATCGGGGCCGTGCGCTTTGTGGCCGCACTGCTGAGCGAAAAGATCGAAGATATGTACGGCTACCAGGCCAAACTGTAACACGTGATCAAGGCGGAAAATCAGATGAGCAGCGAAGACAAAAACGAAATCGACGGCGAAATCATGCAGGAAGAGTTTATCGAACCACTGGACGACGAAGAAGCCGAGCCCATCATCGATCATGCTGATGACGAGGACGAAATTGTAGTCGATGCCATTCCCGTGGCAGCTGACGACCAGACAGTAGACGCAGTTGATGACGACATCGTCATCATCGAGACGCCCGACGAAGCGATCGCCGACGAGCTTGAGGCGCTAGACCAAGCGGCCAAAATCGCACAGCTCGAGGAAGAGTTGGCCGTGGCCCAGGCCGAGGCGGCTGCCAATCTGGATCAGATGAAACGGATTGCCGCCGAGTTTCAGAACAGCAAGCGCCGCCAGGAAAAGCAACTGGCTGACGCAATCGACCGCGCCAGCGAGCATGTTGTACGCAGCCTCCTGCCCGTGCTCGATGGCTTCGACTTGGCCTTTCAAAACGCGCCGGAAGATCTGGGCGACGAAGACGCGGCCTGGATCGACGGCTTCAAGCAGATCCAGAAGACCTTGCTCGACCTGCTAGCCAACCAGGGCGTTGAGCCCGTAGCGGCAGAGGGCGAGTTTGACCCGAATATGCATGAAGCGATTTCCAGCGAACCGAACAACGATGTGGAAAGCGGCCACATTATTGAAACGTTGCGCAGCGGCTACACGCACAAGGGACAGACCTTGCGTCCGGCGCTGGTGCGCGTGGCTATGTAGACAAGTAGAGCGATACGAGCAATCACCATGGCGGCCATCGAAGCCCCAGGCGGGCGGGTGCAAAACCGAATAGAGAGCGGCATTCGCCCCTTTGACATCGCCATGGATCTGCGGCCGGTAGCCGATCTGATCGCGGAGGCCTTTGCCTCGGAGTTGGATCCACGCGGGTCGGCTGCGCTCCGCGAGATGCGCATGATGAGCAATATGGGCGGCCTGCTCAAGGTGCTCAACCGCACAACGGGCGAATTCCGTGATCTGCTCAAGGGTTTCGTCTGGATCGAGGAAGGACGCGTCGTTGGCAACGTGACGGTTCAACGGGCCGACCGTTTTGGCAACCGCTGGCAGATCGCCAACGTTGCGGTTATGCCCGCTTATCGCGGCCGCGGCATTGCCAATCGGCTCATGGACGCGGCCCTGGAGCGCATCGAAGCTTCAGGCGCAAAATGGGCCGTTCTCCAAGTCTATGAGGCCAATGAAACGGCGCGCCACATTTACGAGCGCTTAGGCTTTGAATACATGGGCGGGACCGCAGATTTGCGCTTGCCCCGAGTGCCAGCGCTTCCGGTGGAAGAGGGCAAACCAACTACACCCCACATCGCCAATTTCCATAGCTTTTCGGCCAGCCAGGGACCAGAACTCTACGAGTTGGCCAATCGCCAGTTGAACAGCCAGAGCCAGTGGTGGCGACCCTTGCGCCGGAGCGAATTTCACGTACCGTTTGAAACGCAAGTGGGTGAGTGGTTTTGGCGCAAAAGCGGACGGCGCGATGTCTTGCGTCGCTGCATCCGCGTTTCGCCGCGCTTTGAAGCGGCGCTGATCCTAACTGCGCAGCGCTGGAACGGCGAGCATGAGCTCAAGCTCTGGGTGCGGCCCGAGCATTACGGCGAGTACGAAGACGTACTCCTTGCATGGGTGACGGCCACGCTCTACGACTATCCGCGCCTGCCTGTCACTCTCGCCTTGCCAACCAGCCACGTTGACGGGTTAGAGGCCGCCCAACGGTACGGATTTCAGCCCACGCGCACGCTACTCACCATGCGCCGTGAAATGAAGGCGTGATGCTTACCGCCGAAAATTGCCGACAAGCGCCCGTGGCGGCGCGTCTCGCCGTTCCCCAGCCTACCGGTCGTTAACCCATGCAGACCCGTTTCCTCCACTTCGCTGACAGCCATCTTGGCTACAAGCAGTACAACCAGAATGAGCGCTTCAATGACTTTGCGCGCGCCTTTTTCGACATTATTGACCGCGCCATCCAGGCCGAAGTCGACTTTGTGATCCTGGCGGGTGATCTTTTTCAGAAGCGCGCCATCGATGCCCTCACCCTCAACCAGGCCATGAATGGGCTAGAGCGTCTCCAACGGGCCGGCATTCCCTGCATCGCGGTCGAAGGCAACCACGAGCACGCCTACTTTCAGGATAATATTGGCTGGATGGAATTCCTGGCCCAACGACGGCTGCTCATTCTGCTCAATGCTCTCTTTGAAGAGGGTACGCCCCAACTGACGCCCTATGATCCGCAGCGGCGACGCGGCGCCTACATCGACCCCAAACCAGGCGTGCGCGTTTATGGAATGCGCTATTACGGCGCCAGCACTGAGACTGCGCTCAATGCCTACGCCGGGGCCATGGCTCAGCAGCCTGCCGACCCCGCTGTCGAATACAGCATCTTTGTGGCCCATGGTGGCGTGGAGGGCGTCCTCGCCGACCAGGCCGGCGGTTTGAGTGTGCGTCAGTGGTCGGTACTCAAGCCCGGCGTCAATTACCTCGCCCTGGGTCACATCCACAAGCCCTATAGTTTTGACAATTGGATTTACAATCCGGGTAGTCCGGAGACCTGTTCCGTGACCGAAGCCGACTGGTCGGATCGCGGCTACTATCTGGTCAATGTAGATACGGCAGTCGATTTTGCCGCTGTGGCTGACGCAGGGCAAGACGCAGATCCTGTCCGCCATCGCGCCACGCTGCATGCCAACAAGCGGCGCGTCTTCTGCCGGTTGGCTTTCAAAGTCGATCACGTGGACTCGCCGGTAGATCTCGAAACGCAAGTGGGCGAGTACCTCCTTCGTAAGGCGCTGGATCTACGCGTCGATCGCTTGGGCGAGGGCGACCGGCCGGTGGTGGAGTTGCAGCTAACGGGCGTGCTCCCATTTGATCGCAGTGCGCTCAATTTGGAAATGATCGAAACGCTCATCCACGAAGCCTTCGCGCCCCTTCATGTCATTGTCAAGAATCATACGCGTGCAGCAGAATTCGCGGTGGAAGCTGAGGACGGGCTGAGCCGGGCCCAGCTTGAGCGCCGCGTGCTCACAGAGTTGCTAACGCGCGATCAACGCTTTGCAGACAGAAGCAAGCAGTGGGCGCGCCTGGCCGTCCGCTTAAAAGAGCTGGCCGTCACCGGCGCCAGCAGCGATGCGATCCTGGAAGAACTCAAGGGCGTGATTGAACAGGGCGATCCATCGGTCGGATCGGCGCCAGCGAGTTCATCCAACAGCCCGCTCAATCCACGTCAAGACTGAGTCTCCATGCAAATTCTGTCGCTTGAACTCGAGAACGTCAAAAGCTACGCCAAAGCCAAGATTGACTTTCGCCGGGGCGTCAATGCCATCGTTGGCTGGAACGGCGCGGGGAAAAGCACCATCTTGGAGGCCATTGGCTTCGCGCTCTTTGATCACATCGGTTATAACCAGCGCGACTTCGTGCGTGAGGGAGAGAAGACAGGCACGGTTGCCGTCACGTTCATCAGCAGCGACGACCTGCGCCACTATCAGGTCGTGCGCAAGTTTGGCAGCAGCAACCAGCACTACATCTTCGATCCTGAGTTGGACAACAAGCTGGTCGAGGGCAAAGCCGACGTGCTCACATTTCTGCGTCAGCACATGGGTGTGGAGCCGGGCGCCGATCTGGCACGCCTCTTCAGCGATGCGGTCGGCGTGCCCCAAGGCGCGTTTACGGCGGCATTTCTGGGCACGCCAGCCCAGCGTAAAGCGACCTTTGACCCGCTACTCCAGGTTGACGAATACAGAAAAGCGTTTGACGCGCTGCGCGAGCCGCTCAGCACACTCAAGGAACGTGGCCAGGCGCTCTCAGTCCATGCTGCCGGGCTGGCCGCGCGGCTGGAACAGCTGCCCGAGCTCGAAGCGGCCATCGCCAACCGCATGCGTGAGTTAAGTGATGCCGCGCGCACGCTGGCAACACTGGTGACAAAACTTCGCGAGATCGAACAAGAGCATACCAAGCTGGAAGCCGAACAGCGGCAGTTGCAGGCATTGCAACAGCGCAAGAGTGCGCTCACGGAGCGCCAGGCGGCCGGAGAGCGACGGCTGGTTGAAGCCAAGCGCTTGCTGGCCGCCGCCCAGGAAGCGGCGGAAATTGTCGCCGTGAACCGAGCCGGCCACGACGCATTTGTCGCCGCCCAGGGCGAACAGCATGCGCTGGATGAGCAGGTGCGCGAACGCCAGTCTCTGCGCGATCAGCTCAGCGAGGCCGACAAGCGTCTTGCCCTCACCCGGAACGATCTCGCACGTCTTGAGCAGGACACGATCGCGGTTGACGCCGCCCAGGCCACGATGATTCAGCTGGCTCCTGCGCTGGCCGAACAAAAGCGTCTCGAGGAGGCGCTGAACAGTGCGCACCAGCAGGCGGCCAGACGACAAGAGCTTGCGGAGCAGATCGAGCAACAGACGGCTGAGTTGGAAGCGCTCCAAACCCGGGCGGATAAGCTGGCGGCGCAGTTGGCCGACGCCAACCGGATCGAAGCGGAACGCGTCGAGCTGGAGGCGGAATTGACGGCTCGGCAACGAGCGCTCGATACCATGCGCGAAGCGCAGGCGCAAATGAAGGCCGCTGCAGCCGGCGTCAAGGAACAGACCGCGGCGCTCGCATCGGCGTCTACCGCCCTCTGTCCGGTCTGCGAGCAGCCCCTCAGCGACGAACACCGCACCAGCATGCTGACACGCAACGAGCAAAAGCTGGCGGAGATGCGCGGGGCCTACGGAGAAACGCAGGCTCAAATCACGACCCAGGAGGAAGCGCTCGCTGCGGCGCGTCAGCAACTCAAAGCAGTGGAACAGACGCTGCGCGCGCTGCCGCGATCCAGTGAGCAAGAGGAACTCCGGCGCGAAATTGCTACGCGTGGGGAGACTCTGGCCGCTCGGCAGCAACAGCATTCGACATTGGCGGACATTTCGCAGGAAATTGAGCAGCTCGAGAAAGCGCTGGGTGCGCTGGGCAACCCGCGTGAGAAGAGCGCAATCGCTGCCGCCGAGGCCGCCCGACGGGGTGAGCTCGACCGACGGCGCAATGAGCTAAGCAGCACCACGGCAGAGCAGCAAGCGGCTGTCGACAACCTTGCGCGGCAGATCGACGCGTTTGGCGACCTTGACGACGTCGTTTCCGCCACGGCCCATGCGCTGGAAACGAACAGCGCGGCCTATCAGGCCGTACTGAGCAACCAACAGGTGGCTGCCAGCGCCGAACGCCAAGCGAGCGACTTGGCCGCGATCCAGGCAGAGCAGCAAACGCTGCTGGACGAGATGGCAGCGCTGGCCACAGCAGTAGCCGAGGCAGAAGCGAAGTTCGACAGTGAGCGCTATGCCGCGGTTGTCCTCGAGGCGCAGCAGGCTCGCAGCGAGCAGGCCGCCATGCAAACGCGCCACGCTATGCTTACAGAAGACCAGGCTCGCGATGAAATGGCAAGAGAACGGCTGCACGCGGTTCAGTTGGAGATGGAAGAGATTCGCACGCAGCAGGCGGCCTGCACCCGACAGGAAGAAGTGCTCGACGCCCTGCGCCGCATCCTGCGTGAGGCAGGTCCCTACATCACCGCCACGCTCATCCGCCAGATCAGTGAAGACGCCGCGCGCATCTTCTCCGAACTCATGCAAGATTATACGCGTCACCTGACCTGGACCGAGGATTTCAACATCATTCTCGACGTCGACGGCAACGTCCGCCAGTTTAGCCAACTTTCCGGCGGCGAGCAGATGAGCGCCGCGCTCGCCGTACGCCTTGCATTACTACGCGAAATGAGCAACATCGACATTGCTTTCTTCGACGAACCGACCACCAACCTGGACGAGACGCGACGGGACAACTTGGCCCAGCAAATTCTCAACGTGAAAGGACTGCGCCAGCTTTTTGTCATCAGCCATGATGACACCTTCGAGCAAGCGACCCAGAATTTGATTCGCGTGCAGAAAGAAGGCAGCGTTAGTCGCGTGGTCGAAGATGATTGAGGGGGCCTGAATTGGCAATTAACAATTGTCAATTGACGGTGAGGTTGATCAGCGTGTTTCCGGTTCGGTGAGGAGGATCCAGTAGGGCATGAAGCCGTAGTACCAGGCGAAGAGGAAAGCCAGGCGCAGGCCGTGGGCGCCGTCTTGGTGGCCACCCAGGGAAAAGTAGCGGCGGCGGAACTCGCGCAGCGGTTGAAGTACGAAATTGTGGGGACGCGGCCAAATGCCCCGCCGAGCCAGGATGCGCGCCTCGTAGGCGGCATAGGCACGCTGCTTGCGATGAAATTGATCCCAGTCGACGTAGTTGAAGTGGATCAGCGGATGCTTGAGATGGCTCTCCGTGCCGTCTACATCAACCACTTCATGAACCTCTCGTTCCGCCACATAGAGCGCACCCGCACGCTTGAGCAGGCGCAACTGATAGTCAGGATAGTAGCCGCCCCCACGTGTTTCGATCCCCATGATGAAATTGCGCCGCGGAACCCAATAGCCGGCATGATCTTCTTTGGCGATTCGCTCAAGAATCTCCGTCGCCAGCGCCGGCGTGGCACGCTCATCGGCATCGACGAAGAAGACCCACTCAGCCCTAATCGACTCGAGCGCGGCTTGGCGTTGGGACGCATAGTTGTCAAAGGGACGCTGGACGACTGCAGCGCCCGCTTCCCTGGCACGCGCTACGGTTTCGTCACTGCTGCCCGAATCCCACACGATGACGTAGTCGACCCAGTCGCGCAGGCTGGCAACACAGTCAGTGATATGGTCCGCTTCATTTTTGGTTAAGATGACGGCGACGAGTTTGGTCATAGCTGCTGGACTATGCGGTAGGCTGCAAGGGCATCACCGGCTGCCTCGCCGTTCAATTCGCCGGTCGCAAAGGCGCGACGGATCGTCCTGCTGCGCCAGGCCAGGCCGCCGCGCAGCAGGCCACGAACAAGCCACAGATACCAAAGCGGATAGCGATTCACATGCTTGCCGTAGAAGCGCAGTCTACTGCGCCAGAGCTGCACAAAGGCGGGCCAACGGACCTGTCTGCTGCTCTGCCCCTCAAAGTGAGTTACGTTCACCCAGGGGACGACGTAGACGCCCCATCCTGCCTCATGCATGCGCAGCGCCCAGTCCATCTCCTCGCAATACATGAAATAGCCTTCATCAAGCCCGCCAATCTGGCGAATGGTTGCGCCCCGCACGAACATCGCAGCGCCGAGCACAAAATCAACCGGAAAGGGCATTCGATCCCGCCAGAGTGCATCAGCATAGCGGCCGTTGAATCGACTGTTGCGCAGCCGCTGGGCGCCAGGCACGCCCTCCAGTGGAAAAAGATCGAGCCAGATTTGAAAGAGGCTGGGAAAGCGAAAGGCCGCGTGCTGAAAATCGCCGGTACCGTAGGAGAGCGCCGGCCCGCAGGCGCCGGCGGCCGGCATCCGTTCCATGAACTCGACCAGTTGCGTCAAGGTGTCGCGACGCAGAACGGTATCAGGATTGAGCAGGAGCACGTAGTCGGGTTGATCGGACGCACTGGTGGAGGCGGCGCCGCCCATCGATGAGGCGCTGCGTGGTCGCGGGTCGAAACCGAGTTGCGCCAGTGCAAGATTGTTGCCGCGCGTGAACCCAATATTTTCGCCCAACGGCGTGAGGCGAACATTGGGAAAGTCGGTTGCGACCATGGCTGCGCTGCCATCCTCGCTCGCATTGTCGATGACGAGCACTTCCACTGAGAACGACGCATCAGAAGAAGCCGTTGCCGCTTTGATGCTGGCAAGGCACGCACGCAATAGGGCGCGCGTGTTGTAGCTCACAATGATGATCGCCAGTCGCTTCATGGCTTACGGATCCTACGGCGCGCCGACCGAAACAGTGATGCGGTCGACATAGTTATTGGTGACGCCCACAAATTCGTGGATCAGCCCGCCCCACCAAAAGTTTGTCCCCACAGGCGGCGTCTCGTCGAGGGTAATGCAGCCGCTGACTTCGCCGGAATCGCCCGGCAAGAGATACCACTGCTCCTCACCGTCGATGATGCGGCGCTCCAGGTCTGCCGGCCGACCGACTGCCCAACGGAAAGGAAAGTCAATGCCAGTCGTGTCGAAATTGATGCCAAATCGCCATACGCCGGCCTGCTGGAACCACTCTTCATGACCATCAGCGGCCAGCGTGTTGTAGTTCTCGCTAAAGTTGTACTCTTGACCGGGCCACGGGCCCGTGGTGCGGATGGGCACGACGCCTTCATTGGTCACAACGGCCGTGAAACAGAGTTGCTCGCCCAGGGGGACGCCGACAACACGGCTCATCTCGCCCGTCCAATCGATCTCGCCTTGGGCGATGTCGGCTCGGGGCTTGCCGCCTTCGGCAATCGTCAATGTCTGCAACGTGCGCGAGGCGTTGCCCGCCCGGTCGCGCACCTCGCCCACGATGGTGTACTCGCCGTCGGGCGGCGGCACTGCATTGAGTTCGACGCCGCCTTCGTAGCGATACTCATGATAGCCCCGTTCATTCGGTTCAATCACGCCGGGCTGCTCGGCGATAAAGTAGCGAAAATTCGGGTCTTCCGGATCGAGCAGATAGACCAGCACCTCTTCTGCATCCTTGGTCAAATAATAGGAAATGCTCACCCAGTCGTCACGCAGGCCGTCCTGGTTGGGGCGAAAGGTATCGGGCACGACGGCAAAGTTATTCATCTCGGGAATCTCGGTATCGGCTTCGGCCAGGGAAATCGTCCCGTCAGCCTGGGCCACATTCCCGTTATCCTCCACCGCCTCGATCACCCAACGATAATCGCCATCGGGCAGCACGCGGCTGAGAATTTCCACAGTACCGCCCTCGGTTTCAACGATTTCCGCTTCATCAACGACACCGCCCCAGAAGACGCTATAATCGCCGGCCGCGCGCCGGCGGTCCTGGCGAAAATAGTAGCGTTCGCCCGCTTCATTTTCAAAATAGATGCTCACATTCGCGGGGCGACGCAGGCTGTAGGCGATTTCGGCCACGTCCTGGGTGCCATCGGCGTTGGGCGTAATCGCATTGGGCGCGACCTGGGCATCATGGAGCAAAGGGCCGGCATCAAAGGAGAGGCGGCCGCAGCCGGCCAGCATGAACGCAGTAAGAACGAGAATCCACAGCACCTGGCACAGCGGCACGCCTTCACGACCACAGTAGACCGTTGCGTAGGAAGACTGCGCCAGGCTCGAGCGTTCGCCGTGCAGCCTGTTATTGGTCTCGTCTAGAGGACGAGTCGGTTCGATTTCCATGAAAAATAGTCTAGCAGAACGCCCACCGAACAGCAATATCGTCTGCATAAAAGTTCACGGCGAACGTCACATGCAATTGGGCATGCCTACTTCTGAGTCCGCAGGCATGGAGCCGATACGCTAAATACAATGGCCAATTGCATGCGCAGCAGCCTGCAATCTGTGGTCATCTTGTAGCCATAGATCTGTGACCATGTTAGTGAGCGCGCCTTATCATCGACGAATCAGACAATGGAGGGCTGACCTATGTGGAGTATACAACGAATTCTAGTACCCCTTGATGGATCAGCGCTGTCGGAACGAGCCCTGCCCGTGGCGGAATCGCTGGCGAGCCACTACCAGGCGGAAATCATGCTGCTGCGCGTGCTGGATGTTCCCTTGCCGACTCGCGTGCCGGCCCATCCCGAGAGCCTTTGGATTCAGGAGGCGCTGCAGGAGAATCATCGCGAGATTGAACGCTACCTTGCTAGCCAACGGACGGCGTTGGAGAGCCGGGGCATCGATATACGTGTCGTTGTCGCCAATGCCGCGCCTGCCGAAGACATCCTCTTTGTCGCCGAGAGCGAAGCAGTGGACCTAATCGTCATGTCCTCTCACGGTCAGGGGGGCTCGACCCGTTGGGGATCCGGCAGCGTCGCTGACAAAGTGATGCAGCAAAGTCCCTGCCCGGTCCTGCTTATTCGTCTGGGTAAAGCGGAAGTCGATTAGGCAGCATGTCAATCGTACGGCGATTGAAGGAATGACAAGAAAGGAAGGCAGCGATGGACCTGATGATCCGCCAGCTTCACGATGAGCTTGGCCCGGCCGCCATAGCGATCTTGCATGATCATGAGGCTGGGCTCGACGCCATCGTCGTCGTAGACAATATCGCCTGCGGGCCAGCCATCGGCGGCGTGCGCATAGCACCTGACGTCGACGTTACCGAAGTAGTACGATTGGCCCGGGCCATGACATTCAAGAATGCCGCGGCGGGCCTGCCTCACGGCGGCGGGAAGGCGGGTATCGTCGCCGATCCTACCTGTGCAGTGGCCGAAAAGGAAGACCTCCTTCGCGCTTTTGCCCGGGCCATTCGCACCATGACTGACTACATTCCCGGCCCTGATATGGGCACAGATGAAATGTGCATGGCCTGGGTCAAGGATGAAATCGGGCGTGCAGTGGGGCTCCCCCGGGTCATGGGCGGCATTCCGCTGGACGAGATCGGTGCAACAGGCTTCGGTTTGGCCGTGGCCGCGGATGTGGCAGCACCTGCCGTCGGCCTCGAACTCGATGAGGCTAGAGTAGTCATCCAGGGCTTTGGCGCAGTCGGCATGCACGCTGCACGCTATCTTGTGGATCGGGGCGCGCGCATCATTGCGGTCGCCGACAGCCGCGGTGCGCTCTATGATCCGGCCGGCCTCAACATGGGCGCATTGATTGCACACAAGCGAACCACAGGCACTGTCGTTACCTACCCCCACGGCCAAAGACTACCTGGTGCTGCGCTTGTCGGCATCGATTGCGACATCTGGATTCCCGCTGCTCGCCCCGACGTGCTGAACGATGAGAACGTTCATCAACTCTCGACGCGCATGGTACTGCCCGGGGCCAACATTCCGGCCACGCCCGCGGCTGAAGCGTGGATGCATGAGCATGGCGTGCTCTATATCCCGGACTTCATCGCCAATGCCGGCGGCGTCATCTGCGCGAGCGTCGAGTATCATGGCGGCACGGAGCTTCAGGCCTTCGAAATCATCGAGGAGGCCATCCGGCGCAATGTGCGTGACGTCCTGTGCTTTGCCATGGACGAGAGTGTGTCAACCGTGGAGGCAGCTCAGATCATTGCGCGTCAGCGGGTGAAAGAGGCCATGAGCTATCGGGTGCATACGTGAGGCAAGCCATACTCAATGGCGGGCTGCGCCTCACTCAATCACGACTTCAACCGGAGCGAGCGTCACGCTTTCCTCGCCGGTGACAGTCGGCACGAGTGTACGCTGGCGACCGCTATCATCATAGAGACGGAGCGTGACGCTGTATTGTCCGGGCGCGGGCGCTTCGCCCAACCACGCCTGTGCTGGTACGACACCCATGGCGATACGCTCGTCCGGCCACCGACGAACAGGGAAGTCGAAGCCGGCCGGCGGTAGGTCAGGCAGGGTGCCGATGCGCGCGCCCGCTGCGTCATAGACCTCACCACTCATCACGAAATCAGCGCTGTCCAGTTCGACGCCGGGCACGCGCTGCCAGAAGAGGAGCAGGTCGCCGTTGTCGATGGCGGTGTAGCCGCGCAGGCGCAAGCCGTCACCGAATTGAATATCGGTCGGGTGGTCGATGGGCGGCGCGGCGGGAATCCAGTGGGTCTTGAGTTGCGAAAAGCGGCGCAGGCTGAGCCCCCAGTAGGCGGTATCCAGCCCCTTTTCCTTACCGGCAATGGTCAACTGCGCAGGGACCACGCCGGTGGGGTCAATCACATCATCCTGCCAACCAATCAGCCAAATACCAGGCCGGTCCGAAAGGGGATCGAGGGTCTCCTGCAAGGGAAGCGCGGTGTCAGCGAAGTCGAGTACGGCGTCGACGTCCAAAACGGCCAAATTCGGCAGGCGCAACGCCGGCAAGTCGGGGGCATAATAGTCCCAAACCGGCCAGGCATGGCCGCTAATCAGGGCAATCGCCTCTTGCTCCTGGAGGCGCGGCCGCAAAAAGTCCGTGACCCCGCGCCAGTCATCCTTGGTAAAAGCCGGGTTCACAAACCAGTTGACGATGGCGTACCCAAAGCCCAGCGTCAAAAAGAGAACCGAGAGCGCCGCAATCAGTCCTCCCGGCGACACTGATGCGTCCTTGGAGTCGCCGCCGCGTCCCGCGCTGCACGTCCCCAACTCACGCAGCCCGCCAGCCCACAACATGATCAGCCCGGGGAGCGCCAACATGACGTAACGCGCATTAAACTTGGGCGCAAAAAAGGCCAGCAGCAAGACCGCGGCCACGGGCAGCGCCAGCCAGAGCAAGCCATAGCGGAGCGTGCGGCGCTGATCCGGCGCGCGCCAGAGCCCGCCGAGTGCAATGATGGTCACAAGGGCGTAGCCGATCAGCAACCAGAGCGCTTGCGCTTCGAAGACAGTCTCGCCGCTGGTGAAGGAGATCGCGACCTCGGCGAGCGCTTCGCCAAGCTTGAACTCGCCCTGCCAGTAGCTGGTATCCTGGCGCAGCTGGGTGAACATGACCCAGAGCCAGGGCAGATAGAGGAGCAGGACGCCAAAATTGGCCAAAATGAAGGGCCGCAAGCCGGGTCGTAGATTCGTACGTACATCGATCAGATAGCCGATGGCCAAGGCGAGCAGCAAAAAGAAGGCGAAATAGTGGGTATAAATGGCCGCGGACGCTGCCGCCACATAGGCCAGCCAGAGCGCAGGCCGCTGCTCGCCCCCGCCCAGTCGCACGATGCAGTAGCCGGCGATCACGCCCCAGACCAGCAGCAGGGCGTACATACGCGCTTCCTGGCTATAGTAGACGAGGAGGGGATGGAAGGCGGTCAGGAAAGCGGCCAAGAGCGCAGCAGAACCGTGGCGCGTTAAGCGCATGACCAGCACGGCCATGAGCGGCACGAGCAGCACGCCGCACCAGACGGAGAGAAAGCGCAGGCTCCACTCGCTCCAGCCGGCTACGCGACCCCACGCTGCAACAGCGTAGTAGTAGAGGGGCGGCTGAATGTCGGCTGCTGTCCAGCGCGTCAGCGCGGCGGGATCCATCTGGCCAACGAGGGCCGTGACGCCTTCATCGTACCAGAGGCTCTGGCCGTCGAGCAGGAAGAGGCGCAGGCCAAAGGCGGCCAGCACAAGCGCGAGTAGCGTCGCGCGGCGAGCGCGACGACTGGTGAGGTTGGTCGGCGGCGCGCTCATGACCCGCCTCCATAGCTTGTACCAGTTGAAGCGGGTACACCCTCGACAGCTGAGGCTTCGGGCTGATGCAGCTCGGGCGCATGAATCCAGCGTCCCCAAAGCAGGCTGAACCCGGCCATGAGCAACTCACCAGCTGTCGTCCAGACGCGCATAGCGAGCGCGGCGACGGTTACCACGCTGCCTTCCATCACGGGCGCAAGCAGCAAGAAAAACGCGCCTTCGCGCACGCCAAAACCGGAGGGCGTGATGAAAGATAGGAAGCCGATGGCATAGGCGATTGGATAGGACAAGATCAGATGAGGCGCCAGCCGCGCCATTTCGGCTGGCGAGTAAGCGCTCAGTCCAAACGTTAGCGCAGCAAAGGAGGCGCCCCACAGCAGCCAGTTCACAATCGCGACCAGCAGCAGAGCCGACAGGCGCGCGCTGGTCAGAGAAAGCGGCAAGGTCTCGCGACCCAGCTTGGCCAAGGCCCAATTTATTCCTTCAATCAACCATTGGGGGCGCAGCAAGAAGATGACAACGGGCGTCATCGCCGCGAGCACCAACCACCAGGTCGCTCCCTGCAACAGCGCGGAGATCATCCCCAAGCTGCCCGTTGCGTAGACATAGAGCGCGGCCAGAGGCGCCACAGCCAGCAGGATGATGGCCTGATAGAGTGCCACGCCGGTGAGAGTGGCCTCTACGCGGATGCCGTGACGATAGCAGAGTACCGTCATGCTGAGCGGTTGCCAGACGTTGCCGGGGATGTAGCGCATGACCGCGCTGAGAAACCAGATGCGCAGCGCCGGACCGTAGGGCAGGATGCCGCCAACCAGGTAGAGAAGATGGCGCCAGATGGCAATTTCCATCAGCCAGCTGGCCAGCAAGAGCAGCGCGGAGAGGGCCAACCAGCGCCAATCGAGCTGCCAATCGTAGGCGCGTAGCTCGGCCCATTGACTGGACAAGAGCAGCACCATGGAAAGCAGTGCCACCCCAAAGAAGATCGGTTGTAAACGGCGCAGCGCTTGCATCCACATGCGCAGGAACTCCAACAGAGAACAAAAACGATCCACCAAGGCCCAGAGCCCATTCTACCCGCAATCGCTAAATGCGGCGCAAGATTAGACAGATCGAGTCGTCATCTTCCATCTCGTCATAGACGCTGGCCTCCAAAACGTCGAAGTAGGGGGCAGCCAGCTCGATCAACCGGTCAACCGTGTAATAGACGAAATGGGGCCCGTACTGGTTCTCGACATAGGTCTCGCCCGTCTGACTGCGCCAGAAACTGTGCAGGGCAATTCCGTCCGGTTCGAGCAGATCGGCCTGGCGCGCCAGCGACTGGCCAAGCTCCCTCTCGGCTAGATGGTGAAGCACCTTGTTCGAGTAGATGCCGGCAAATGTTCGGTCGGTCTCAAGCGTCGTGGCGTCCAACTCCAACAGATCAGCATCGGGATGATCGGCGCGATAACGATCCAGAAAATGCGTCGACCGATCAGATCCGACGGTCTTAAAGCGCCGGTTTAGCAAGTCAAGATCCGTACCGGGCCCCATGCCGATTTCGAGCACCTCGGCCTCGGCGGGCAGGTACTCGGCCAGTTTTTCAATCAACTCAGCGCCATCGTAGCCGGCCGCCATCTCGATATAGCTGCGTACGTTGTTTTCATCGTCATAGTAGTCTGCCATTGAGATTGACTCCGTTTCGATTCATTTTGGCCTTGGACAGGAATGCCATACTTCAGCGCCAGCAGGACATTGCGCTACCATATCACCGACGTTCTGGACCGGCAATGCCCAATCCAATCAATCGACAATTGCTTGATAGACGAGCGTTCGAAAGCGACGGTCCGGCTCTTCAATTCCCTGATATTGCGTCATAAAGATACCGACCAGCTTCTCCTGCGGATCAACCCAATAGTAGGTCGATGCAGCGCCAGCCCATCCGAACTCGCCGACGCTGCCCAACACGCCGGCAGCGCCGACGTCCATGAGCGACCGTGAGCCCAATCCGAAACCATATCCGGGCGTTGACAGCCCGCCAATCTCCCATGGCAGAAGCTCCGGAGGCAGGTGATTGACGTGCATGAGCTCCAGCGTTTTTCGACCAATAATGCGTTCACCATCCAGCTCGCCGTGATTGAGTAGCATCAACGCAAAGCGCGCATAGTCTTGCGTGGTCGAGAAGAGTCCATGTCCGCCGCGGGCGAAGGTTTCCGGCTTCGTACAGGGATAGCCATCTTCTACGTCGAGTCGAACCGATCGTACTGACTCCCGGTCTTCGACCAAGTGCGGCAAAAATGTCTCGGATGTAACCATCTCCTCATCGGCATACATAGTCACCATGCGCGCTCGCTCCTCATCGGGCACCCAGAAATCCGTATCAACCATGCCCAACGGAGAAAAGATGCGTTCTCGCAGGAAGTCGCGCAGCGGCTTGTCAGTCAACACCTGGATTAGGTGCGCTGCTACGTCAATCGAAACGCTGTAATGCCAGCGAGTTCCTGGCTGAAATGCAAGCGGCAATCTTGCAAGTTCGCCAACCATCTCATCGAGAGAACGATCACCCCGTGGCAGGATCCCGTGCTGGCGGTACAGTTCGCCAACTGGCGAATCAAACAGAAAATCGTAGGTGAAGCCCGCCGTATGGCACATCAGATCCCGGATCGTGATGGGCCGTGACAGATCGGCTGAGTAGAGGTTCCCGGCATTGTCTCGTTCCAGTACCTTCAGTTGAGCCAGCGCAGGCAAGAACGCAGCAACCGGCGTCGTTAATTGAAAGCGTCCCTCCTCAAAGAGCGTCATCAATGCCGTGCAGACAATCGGTTTGGTCATCGAGTGAATGCGGAAAATGGCATCGTCGCGCATGGGTATTCCATCCGCTTGGTCAAGCCAGCCAATTTGGTCGAAGTAAACGACCTTGCCACGTCGAGCCACGAGCATACTGGCCCCTGGGATGGTGTCACCGTCCACCCACGTCCGAATCCTGGACCCAATACGGGCCAAACGTTCACTGCTCATACCAGCGCTCTCCGGTGCACGTATGGAGAGAGTCATGTTGTTTGCCTCCCAGGGAATAGTCCCATCACTTGTTCGTTCGCGCCAGGCGTTCACTATAGTCTATGGGGCCAAGCTGTCAACTGAACCCAATGCTGGACTGCGATTGCCCAGCCTACGGTCATGGAACGCTCAAAGCTACGTCCCGTTGACATCTGGTCGCAACGTTGCGGCACGGGCAACGGTTTTCGAAATGTCAACAGCAGCGGATGCGATAAACTACCTCAGAATCGATTCACCACTCTGCCGATTGCAAATGCCCAACCACGCTTCAGCGTCAAATTGACACTTTGCCAAGCCGGTGCTACCCTATTTTTAGTACTGTAAATAGTTGCCGCTCACGATAGTGGGCGACCTTCTCCACCGATAGAGTGCATGATGAAGCAGGCAGAGACAATCGTTTTCCACGCATACCGGCAAGACCACCGCTGATTGCTGCATTCGTTCTCTGTATCGACTGTAGGACGCACTTCACGGCCACGGGTGTTCTTGCCCCGTGGCCGTTTCTCTTTCTGCACCTGCCGCCCGCTCACGCCATCCCCTGTTGACCAGCGCATCCGTGCCGGAAACGACTATGATCCTTCAACTTCGTGGCCGCTTTTTCTGCAGAGGAGGCGCATATGTTGTGTGCACTCACCAATATCTCAAAAACATACGGCGACCACACCGTGCTCCAAGATGTATCGCTAACCATCGACGCCGACCAGAAGATCGGGCTGGTCGGGGCCAACGGCGCAGGCAAGACGACGCTACTCAAGCTCCTGCTGGGCCAGGTGACGCCTGACGCGGGCACGGTCCGCGTCGCTGCGCACGGTCAGCTGGGTTATCTCCCCCAGACACTCGTCCAGCGCGGCGCCATGACCATCGGCGAATTCCTTGACGAGGCGTTGGGCGACCTCCGTGCGTTGGCGTCCCGCTTGCGCGAGTTGGAAGCAGCCATGACCGTTAACCACGGCGAGCTCACACGGCTCCTGACCACGTACGCAGAAGTTCAAGGCCAGTTCGAACGTCGTGGCGGTTATGACATCGACCATCGTCAGGCCGAAATCATGGCGGGGCTGGGACTCGAAGCGCTCGACTTCCGTCGTCCCATCCAATCTCTGTCGGGTGGAGAGGCGACACGGGTTGGCCTGGGCGCGCTGCTGCTCCGCGAGCCGGATCTACTGCTCCTTGACGAGCCGACCAATCACTTGGATTTCGCTGCGCTTGAGTGGTTAGAAGCCTATATCCAGCACTACCGCGGCGGCGTGCTCGTCGTTTCCCACGATCGGCGCTTTCTCAACCGGACCGTCGCCGCAATCATCGAACTTGACGAGCATGCTCATACGGCCAAGCGCTATACCGGTAGCTATGATGACTACGCCATCGCCAAGGCGAACGAGCAGGCGCGCTGGGCCGACGCCTACGCAGAGCAGCAAGAGGAGATCTATGCGCTCCGCCGCACGATCCGCGGTAAGGCGCGCCAGGTTGGGCACAATCGCGGGCCGAAAGATGGCAATAAGATGGCCTACGATCATAAGGGCGGACGTGTCGAGGGCGCTGTCGCACGTAACGTGCGCAATGCGGAAGAGCGTCTGCACCGTATCGAGGCGAATCCCATTCCGCGACCGCCCAAGCCACTCTCGATCAACCCGGACTTTGATCCCAGCCGGCTTGTCAGTTCAACCCCGCTGATCGCGACGGAGATCCACAAAGCCTATGCCGAAAAAAATGTACTTGACGCGGTCAGCGTGGCGATCAATCGGCGCAGCCGCGTGGCGCTGGTCGGGCCCAACGGCAGCGGCAAGAGCACCTTGCTACGCATCCTCGCCGGCGTGGAAGCGGCAGACGCTGGTGAGATACGCCGGGCGGTCAGCGCCGTCGTCGGCTATCTGGACCAGGAGCCGGCCACGTTGCCCCAATCAGGCAGCGTCCTGGCGGCCTATACAAATGGGCGAGTTGGTGATCCCGAACAGATCAAGGCCGAGCTGCTCGGCTTCGGGTTCTTCACCTACCCGGACCTGCTCAAGCCCGTGCGGGCGTTGAGCATCGGCCAGAAACGGAAGCTGCAGCTCGCCCGGCTGATGGCAACGCGGGCCAATCTGTTGTTGCTTGACGAGCCGACCAATCACCTCAGCCTCGATGTCATCGAGCGCTTCGAAGCCGCGCTGAGCGACTTTCCCGGCGCGGTGATTGCCGTTTCCCATGATCGCCACTTTCTCAGCCGCTTCGCCGAAGAAGTGTGGTACCTACGCAATGGTCGGTTGAAGCGTAGCTTAGGCGGGTGGGCCGGGTAGCGGCAATGGGTCGAGGGTCGCAGCGGATGTGGTGAATTTCAGCCAATCGAACTCGGCTTGATTCCAGCGTATCTTTGACAAATTGCCTGTCGGTCGTTACGATAGTTGTGTGCTTCTGACAATAAGTAGCAAGAGTCGAGACCCACTGTGAGTAATCGGTCCCAATTGTCCACGTTTTGTTATCCCTATCCCCGGCCTGCGGTGACGGTCGATGTGATTCTCTTCACCTTCCTGCATGACTGCCTGCAGGTCTTGTTGGTCCAACGGCGCCGCGAGCCGTTCCAGGACTGCTGGGCGCTGCCCGGCGGCTTTGTCGACGAAAACGAAGACTTGCAGGACGCGGCCCGGCGCGAATTGCAGGAAGAGACCGGCGTCAGCGATATTTATCTCGAGCAGTTGTACACCTTTGGCGAGCCGGGACGCGATCCGCGCGGCCACGTCATCTCGGTGGCCAATTTGGCGCTGCTCAGCGCGGATCGGGCGCGCACGTTGCACATACAGGGCCGCGACGATGCCACCGACGCTCGCTGGTGGGACATCTACAATCTACCGCCGCTCGCGTTCGATCATGATCAGATCCTCGGCTACGCGCTGCAGCGCTTGCGCTGGAAATTAGAATGGACGGCGCTTGGCTTCCTGCTGCTGCCCGCTGAGTTCACATTGTCCGAACTGCAACAGGTCTACGAAACATCGCTGGGCGAAACGCTGGACAAGCGTAATTTTCGTCGCAAGATGCTCGCCAGTTCCGTCGAGGGCCAGCGCATCATTGAAGAAACCGGTAGCCTGCGCGCAGGCGATCACCGGCCGGCAAAGCTTTACCGCTTCTCCGCCAAAGCCATCGAACTTGAGCAAGCGCGACGGCGCTTTCCATAGACAGTAGCGGACAAATACCTTCAAGGTTGGGACATTTAGCAAGACATGACGCCAAAGAGTGACTCCATCGGTCGATCCTATCTTGAGCGCTTGCGCACGACTGCTGCCAAGACGCTAGACCGCTCCAACATTCCAGAAGAATTGATCATCGTTGGGATGGCCGTCGTGGTCGGCATCGGCACGGGCCTCGGCGCGGTCGCCTTCATCTGGCTGCTGACGCGCATCCACGGCCTGACCGTATTGGCTCAGGATACGCTCGGATTGGCCATCGGCACGATCACGATGATGACGCTGGCCGGTTTCATCGTCGGCTGGATGGTCGATCGCTGGGCGAGTGAAGCCAAAGGGCATGGCGTGCCGGAAGTCATGGAGGCCGTCGCAATTCGGGGCGGACGAATCCGAGCCCGGGTTGCGCTGATCAAGATCCTGGCCTCCTCCCTCACAATTGGCACGGGTGGCTCGGCAGGGCGTGAAGGTCCGATTGTGCAGGTTGGTTCGGCGTTGGGCTCAGCTGTCGGGCAGATGTTCCACTTCTCCGAAGAGCGGGTCCGTACCCTGGTCGCGTGTGGCGCAGCAGCCGGGATTGCCGCAACATTCAATGCACCGATTGCCGGCACCATCTTTGCTATGGAAGTCATCCTGGGCAGCTTCACCGTCCGTTACTTCGGCGCAGTCGTCATTAGCTCGGTGACTGCCAGCATCGTCAGCCAGGTCTTCTTGAGTAGCCAGCCGGCCTTCAACGTACCCGCGTATCCGCTGGTGCATCTCGGTGAGATCCCCATCTACGTCGTCCTCGGCATCCTCGCAGCGCTGGTGGCCGTCACCTTTATCAAGGTACTCTACACGGCAGAGGGCTGGTTTGATCGCTGGGCGATCGGATTGCCATGGAAGGCAGCGCTGGGCATGTTCCTGACGGCGCTACTGGGCCTGCTTTATCCAGAGCAATTGATTCTTGGATCTGGCCTTCACGCCCTTGGCGAAGCAATCGCTGACAATATTGACCTCACTGTCGGATTGTTGGCGGCACTGTTGGTCGGCAAACTGTTGGCCACCACCCTCACCCTGGGATCGGGCAATTCGGGTGGCGTCTTTGCACCAAGCCTCTTCATGGGCGCCGTACTGGGCGGCATCGTGGGCCAGATAGCCCACGGCTTGTGGCCCGACGTTGCGGTCAACCCCGGCGCGTATGCAATTGTTGGCATGGCCGCAGTTTTTTCCGGCGCGGCGCGGGCGCCAATTACCGCGGTCATCATCGTCTTTGAGATGTCCAACGATTACAAGCTCATCTTGCCCCTCATGCTGGCAACGGTACTCTCTACGCTTCTCGCCGAACTGATGCTCCCCGATTCGATCTATACGCTCAAACTCAAGCTTAAGGGCATTTCCCTGGACCGCGGGCGCGACATGGATATTCTGGAAGGCGTGAACGTCGAGGAGGTCATGACGCGCCAGATCGAGTCGGTGCCTGCAACGGTCACGCTCGTCGAATTGTCGGATCTCTTCGCTGCGACCCATAGTCACGGCTTCCCAATCCTTAACGAGAACGGTGAATTAGCCGGCATTGTCACCATTAGCGACCTGGACCGTGCCGTCCATGAGGAGAAGCCGCGGCGCACGATTGCCGCAGAGATCGGCACGCCGCGCAGTCGCCTGCTCGTTGCAACACCAAACGAGTCTGTTGGGGAAGCGCTTGCCCGCATGGGCGCTCGCGGGTTGGGCCGTATGCCCGTTGTCAGCGAAGAAGAGCCGGACTACTTGCTGGGCATGGTTAAACGCGGGGATATCATCAGGGCGTATGATATTGCCGTCAGCCGGCGCGCCGAACTTCAGCACCGGACAAAACGCATGCGCGTCCGGAATTTGGACGGCACCGAGTTCGCCGACATCGTAATCGAAACAGACGACTATGCCGCTGGGAGGTCGTTGCAGGAAATTGCCCAGTTCATTCCCAAAGAGTGTATCCTTGTTTCGATCCGCCGCGGGGGGCACATCCTCATCCCCCATGGCGACACCATCTTCAAACCCGGCGACGCCGTGACGGCTTTTGTGCAATCGAGCGATGTTGAAGCAGTACGCAGCCTCTTGCGGCGCGGTACCCCCCAAGAGGTGGCCAGCGCGGAACCATAATTCAACAGTCAGGAGATCCAACGTGACCCAACGCTCGATCCAATCCCAAGTAACCTTTCTCTATTACGCTGCGCTGGAGCCAATCGCCGATTTCTACGAACAGACGCTCGGCTTGGAGTTGGTGGAGGAACAGGGTTTTGCGAAGATCTACCGCACGGCGCGCCAGGCCTTTATCGGCATTGTGGCCGGCGAGCGGGGCTTCCATCAGCCCAATCCAGGGAGTGCCGTGCTGGTCACCCTCGCAGTCGACGATGTCGACGCCTGGCATGAGCGGCTGAGCGCAAGCGGCGTCAAGATCGTCCGCGAACTGGCTACCCACGACTCGATTCAGGTGCGCTGCTTCTTCGTTGAAGATCCTGGTGGCTACACAATTGAAGTCCAACAATTCTTGAAGCCTGAACTTCAATCCATTTTCCACCCAACCTAGAACGCGGATCAGCACGGATTGTCACGCAGCAGATCGGTGAAAATCCGCCTCATCAGCGCCATCAGCGTTCTACGCCTGCACTCGACTCTCGGGCAATTTTTGCGCAAACGCCATTGCGCAGACGCAGACGCGATGCTAAAATGGGCCACCTCGTAAAAAATGATGCAGCCCCCGATTGATATGTGCCGTGCTAGTCGTTAAGGAGACGCTATGGGTCGCACCGTACTCGCAGTGGCTGCCGGTTTTGTGTTGTGGACCGTGCTCTGGCTGGCTACGAACACGATTCTGCAAAACTCTCTGTCGCAACTTTACGCGCCGGCCGGCGGCGCCACGGTCGGTCTGCTTATGCTGCTGCTCGTGCTCAGCGTGCTCTACACAGTCAGCAGCGCCTATTTGACCGCTGCGATCGCACCACAGGAACCGGCACGTCATGCGCTTTACTTAGGCGGCGCGCTGCTCTTCGTCGGCATCTTTGTGCAA
This sequence comes from uncultured Chloroflexia bacterium, assembly GCA_963749845.1. Lineage (GTDB taxonomy): Bacteria > Chloroflexota > Anaerolineae > Caldilineales > Caldilineaceae > JAGRCP01. The sequence continues at coordinate 150,957 of CAVVOJ010000004.1, forward strand.
ACGCAAAATTGGTACCTGGCGCCACTCTGGTACCACCTATTGTTCCTGGGGTTACTCGTGCCTACGGCCATGCTGGGCGGCTACGTCTACGCCATGCGCAGGCCGGCAGATGACGAGGGTGAGGAGAATGCAGTCGACTATCGCAGCCGCGACTTCTAGGGGTCACAGAGACTGCAAATAGACGTCGAGTTACCGAACGCGACCGATTTTCAGGAAAATCCAGCCATCGCCGTAGGGTGCGGCGCACTCAGACGGCACAAACAGTGGAGATTGACAGCCCTACGATGACCGGCGCGTGCTCGCATAAATGTCGCCTGAAGCGCCGTCATTCCCCAGGTCAGGCAGCATTGCGAGCAGTTCCTGCGCAGAGAACCACTGATCGCCGACCAAACGCTGGCTTTCGCCAGGGGACCAATTGTAGTGGTAGCCGGCCAGGGTTTCAAGACGTTCGATGCAGGCTTGCGTCGTGGCCGGTGTGGCAGCCATGTATTCAAACGAGAGTTGCGGTAGGGGTTTGGACAACCCAAGTAGTGTCTCAAGCTCATACCCTTCCACATCGATCTTACAGAAATCGGGCACGCCAAAGCGTTCAATGAGGTGATCAAGCGTCGTAACGTTTACTTCAACAGTCTCGGCCCAGGCCACGCCGGCAAATGACGCCTCTTGCCGCATCGAGTCCATCCACGCCGACGAAAGAGTTGTGACCGTGGGGTTGGTGGGGTCGATATGCAAGGCAAGACGCCCCGGTTCCGCGCCAACAGCTTCTTCCACCAACTCGATGTCATCACGATTGCCGTAGAAGCGACGCAACAGCGCCATGCAGGCGGGCTGGGGTTCAATGCCCACGCAGCGCGCCCCGAGTCGCGACCAGGTCCACAGCCGGTTGCCGACGTGGGCCCCGACGTCAAAGCAAAGATCGCCAGGGCTGATAAACTGGCTATAGAAGTCACGCAAGCGGCGGTATCGCCACGGCTGCCCATAATAGATGGCGAGTGAACGCCAAAGACCGAACTGTTCTCGCATAGAAAGTGATGCCTCTCCCCTTGTGCAAACACTCGCGCCTGCCCAACGATCCGGCGGGTAGCGCCGACAGTTGACAATTACCAATCGCCAGTTAACAATTCTTCATTGCGGCTGTAGCCAAATTGCGGCGGTGCGCACAATCGTGTAGGCTGTAACAGCATCATAGCGTCCATTGGAATGAATCCCAAGCATGAAACGATCCACAACCAACTTATGAACCGTATTCACCCTGACTTTCGCTTCTGGCTCGCCTTTCTCGGCCTCAACGCGCTGCTCTTTCTGCCCCTCTATTTGCTGAATGCGGAGTCATCAAGCTTTCTACCGCTTCTGCCTGTCGGGGGTGGCAATGCTGGCGATGCTTTCGCTCAGCTCCTGCTTTGGCGGCCCAACTATGACCTCTTCCGCATCAACTTGGAGATTGCGATCTTGGCCGTTGTCTGGGTCAACGTTGCCTGGATCCGCCATCCGGCCTTTCGCGCCCTCTTTTTGGTCGTCTACTTCAGCGCACTGGCTTATTACATCTATGAAAGCGTGATGCTCTCTATTTTCGCCGTCGAACCGGTCTTCTATAATGAGTTCGCCATGGCAGCTGGCGGCATTCCGTTTTTGCTCTCTCATCTCCGTCTTTCTTTGCCGCTCTACGGCGCGGCCCTCTTGATGTTGGCGCTCTTTGGCGCCTTTGTCGTGATGCTGACGCGCCTCCTGCTTGATGAGGGCGTGGCCATGACGCTGACCCGGTGGTCGCGCGTGGCGCTGCTTGCACTGATCGTCGGCATGCTGTTCACTGCGGTCCACTTCCGTGCCGCGCTGGCCCAACCGGAGATGGTGGTGAGCAGTCTCGGCTACAAGCTGCAGCGCAACGTCAGCGAGTCTCTGGCCCGTTATGAAGAGACCGGCAGTTTCGACGTCCGGCCCGTCTACGCGGCCTACGACTACAGTAAGCTCGACTTAGCGGAAACGCCCAACATCTATCTGATTTTTGTTGAGTCCTACGGTTCGGTGCTCTACAAACGCCCCGACTTCGAGGACCTCTACACCAAGCTGGCCACGGAACTGGACGCGCAGCTTGCTGAGAACGGGTGGCAATCCCGTTCGACTTTGACGCTCTCGCCCACATGGGGCGGCGGATCGTGGATGGCCTACACCAGCGCGCTCTTTGGCCTGCGCATTGATCATCATCCCCAATTTCAGATGCTCTTCAGTCGCTTCCAGGAAGACGACTATCCTGACCTGGGCAGTTATCTCCAGTCGCAGGGTTACGAATACACCTGGTTGACATCGCTATCGACCGAGTTGAAGGAATCTTCTTGGGATCGCTATCGAGCGTTCTATGGCACAGACCAGTGGTTGCGTCGCGACGATCTCAATTACATCGGCCAGGAGTATGCCTGGGGACCGGCGCCGCCTGACCAGTATTCGCTGAACTATACCAGGCAAACCATCCAAGAGCGGGCCGTCAGTCCCTATTTTCTCTTCTTTATCACCCAGACATCCCACTACCCGTGGACCCATCTGCCCGAACTCGTGGACGACTGGCGAGAGTCTCAACCAGCCGGTGGAAAATGAGCTTGAAACGATTGACGCTGACGCCATGGAGCACGGTACGCGGCGCGCCAATTACATGCAGGCCATCGATTATGAGCTGCGCATGCTGGTCGAGTTCATCCTGACCGAGGAAACCGACGCCATCTTCGTCTTGGTCGGCGATCATCAGCCGCCACGCGTCTCGCGCCGCGATGATGGCTTCCAGACGCCAATTCACGTGATCAGTCGGGATGAAGCATTCTTGGCGGAATTTGACGCTCAGGGCTTTGTAGACGGCTGGACCGTGCCCGAAAGTGAGGAGACCATGCGCCATGAAGGGCTCTACTCGCTCCTGGTGCGGGCGCTCGTCAATCGTTATGGCGTCGACGGCGTGACCCCACCTGACTATCTGCCCTTTGGCGTCATGTTGGAACTCCCGGAGGAGGATGAGACAGCCAATGAGTAATGCGTGATACGGTAATGCAAGGGGAGCACGTGCTAAATTAGCGCAGCGTTTCCAGACAGATCATCTATTCAAGATTACCGATTGCGTATTAAGGAGATCCAACCATGAAGATTCGATCCGTTTCACCGCTCTTGTTGTTGAGCATCGTCGCGATGTTGCTGTTGGGGGCCTGCGCCGGAGCCGGCGCCCCGGCCGAAGCGCCAGCAGCGGAGGCTGAACCGGCAGCGACTGAGGCGGCTGCAGAAGAAATGGCCGACGAGGCAGAAGCGACCGAGGAGGGAATGGAAGGAGAGGAGGCGCAAGATGCGCCCGTCGCCCAAGCCGTGAGCAGCGGCGAAGAACTCACTGGCACACGTACCTTCACGGTTGTGCCCGAAGCATCGCAAGCTGCCTACGTGGTAAACGAAGAATTTTTGGCCCAGGCCCTGGACAAGCTCGGCATTGCCGCCGGGGCTACAGTTGTAGTGGGCTCCACCAGCGATGTAGCCGGCTCGTTGACCATCAATCTTGATGACAAGAGCGTCGGCGAAAATCAGTTCACGGTCAACATGACCACCCTATCAACAGATCAAAACCGGCGTGACAACTGGATTCGTGAGAACGGACCGCGCTTCAACAGCTTCCCGGAAGCGAGTTTTGTCGCGACCAGCGTCCAGAACGCGCCGGAGAGTTATGTAGAAGGCCAGGAAGCCACGTTCCAGCTTGTTGGCGATCTGACGGTGCGTGACGTGACGGTGCCGGCTACCTTTGACGTGACGGCTACCATCAATGGTGACACGCTCACCGGCATTGCCGAAACGAATCTGCGCATGAGTGATTTCGGCATTGATCCGCCCAACTTCGCGCAAACGCTTACCGTCGCTGATCCCTTCACGGTGCGCATGGAGCTAACGGCCCAAGCCCAATAATCAGCCATGTCAAACGGTCTGCGGCAGGTCGCCCACAGGTCGCCGCAGACCGTTCCCCACCCCATCCTGATCACATGAGCGCAGAGCTATTCTGGCAACAGCTTCATACCCGCGTTGAAAAACAGATCGCCGCCATTGATGCCGTGGTCGGTTTCTGCATCCATGACCTAAGCACAGGCCTTGGCTTTGAAATCAACGGCAGCATGCGCTTTCCCACTGCCTCAACGATCAAGATTCACATTCTGACTCAGCTCTATCAGGAAGCTACCCTTGGCACACTTGATCTGGACCAGCCCGTCGACTGGGAACCTTGGCGCACCGGGGGCAGCGGCGTGCTCAGCTACCTCGACGATGCGCCCACCCTGTCCCTGCGCGATGCAGCGAACCTGATGATCATTGCGTCGGACAACACGGCCACAAATCTCTGCATCGACACTGTCGGCATCCATGCCGTGAATGCGCTGCTGGATGATCTCGGGCTGGAGAAGACGCGCCTGCAACGCAAGATGATGGACAGTCAAGCAGGGCGCGCCGGTCAAGAAAACGTTGCGACACCGGTTGAATTAGTGCGCATGTTGCGCTTGCTCTATCGTGATCTGCCCAGCGCGGCCGTGGCGCAACAAGTGTTGCGCGTCCTGCGCAAGCCAAAGTCCGGCTTCATCGATCAGGTTGTGGCCGACGGCATCGAAGTGGCCAACAAGCCGGGCTGGACCAGCGGCGTGCGTTGCGACGCCGGGATCGTCTATCAGTCCCGCGCGCCCTATGCGCTGGCCATCATGCTGAAATATGGCAACGGCACGCCTGAAGCGCTCGATGCCGCAATCATCGGTCTGGCGCGTACGGCCGCTGATGCCATAGCAATACTGGATCGAAGCAATGCCTTTGGTCACGGTGTCTTTGCCTGATCCCCGCCACACAGAAAGAGCCTGATTGCACATGGACGACTTGGCACGCTTCAACCAATCACGCTGGGATGCGCTGGTAGATGCGGGCGTGGCCTTTTCCCGCCCTCTCCTTGACCTGACCCCGGCCAGCGCGCGGATCCTGGTGGATCCCCACGGCATCATCCAGCAGAGCCTGGGCGACATGAGTGGACGCCCCGTCCTCTGCTTGGCCAGCGGTGGCGGGCAGCAGGCGCCGGCCTTTGGGCTACTGGGCGCAGAGGTCACCCTGCTCGACCTGAGCCCGCGCCAGTTGGCGCAAGATCGTCGCAGTGCGGCGCACTATGGTCTAAAACCAACCATTCTTCAGGGCGACATGCGCGATCTCTCCCGCTTTGAGGATGACGCCTTTGACTTGGTTTATCAGCCCTACTCGATCAATTTCGTCGACACCGTTGAACCGGTCTTTGATGGCGTGCGGCGCGTCCTGCGTCCGGGCGGCCTCTACCGCCTGGAGTTTGCGAATCCCTTCGTGATGTCCATAGATGATCGGGAGTGGAACGGGGCGGACTATCCCCTCCGTCGACCTTATGGTGACGGCGAGATCAAGTTTGCCACACCGGAATGGGATGTTCACGACGAGGCAGGCAATTATCAGGCCGTGGCCGGCCCGCGTGAATTCGTCCATACGTTGAGCACGGTACTCAATGGCTTGTCAATGCGTGGCTTTCACCTGCTTGGCCTGTGGGAGTTCATGGAGCCAGACGAGAATCCCGATCCCGGCACCTGGGCCCACTATACGCAGATTGCGCCTCCCTGGTTTTCGACCTGGTTCCGGCTTGCAGGCGCATAGCGCCAGCGTCACCCGCCAAACGCGTCATATCTTCGTTCGCAAACCTCATTTGCTATCCATTTTTCTCAACACCGCCGGAAGCCAACCATCCACGCAGGTCCACCAGGACAGTGCTGAGCCCGCGGGTCTCTGCGGCGCGTAGCATGACGAGCAGAAACGCTGTGCCCAGCATAGCAATCAATCGTCGCAAGATCGTCGCGGAATGAGGTCATTTGCGTATCAAAATGAGTGCGATTGCGTATCAATCCCGGCCAATTTCCACACGGCTGACGCTAATTGTAGAGCTGCCTACCGCGCCGGTTATTAATTTGTGGAATAATCTACCTCGCGTCAACCTACCGACTATTAGGTAGACAAAAATTGTCAAGGTATTGCCAAATGATTGATGAAGTTAGTTTCATGGCGGGAAGTGACAATGAAACCAGCGAAGCCCAGCAGCGCGTGATTGACGTTGCCGAGGCGCTCTTTATGCAGCAGGGCTATTCAGTCATCACCCTGCGCGACATTGCCGACGCGCTGGGCATACGGCAGGCATCGCTTTATTACCACTTTCCCAAGGGCAAAGAGCAGATTTATGTGACCATGGCTGAGCGGCTTTTTGAGCGTCATCGTGCTGGATTAGAAAGGGCAATTGCCGCCAGCGGCGACGCCATCGCGCCCCAGCTGACTGCCGCAGCAGATTGGTTCGCCGGCCAGCCGCCGATGAATCTTTCCAGCATGATGCATGCCGACATGCCGGCGCTCAGCCCGGAAGCGGCGGCGCACATCACGGACGCCGCGTATGCGTGCATTTTCACACCCCTGCGCGGCATCTTTCTGGATGCCCAAGTGCGTGACGAGACGCGGACGATGAATCCCGACGTCATGGCGGGCATGTTTCTGGCAATTCTCGATAGCGCTCACTTCAGCGGGTCAGGTCCGGGCATTCCCACCCGCGAAAGCATGTTTGGCGACATTATTTCGGTTGTCCTGGACGGGCTCCGCCCGCGTCTTTAACAATCCCGCACTTGCGGCGCTACAAAGAGTAAGTTGAGCAAACAAGACAACGAACTGATTAGCTCGCGGTAGATCCGAAATGATTAGACAAATTTGTGGGAAGGTAGAAGCAAAATGAAACGTTCACTACTCGCGATCGCTCTCTTGTTGGCCGTCGTGGCAGGCATTGCCGGGGCTTACTTCGGCGGCTTCCTTGATCCAATGCTGGGTGGCCAAGCGGAGACCGAACCGGCTGCGGTCGAGACTCTGCAAGAAGAGACGCAAAGTGACGCTGCGGGCTGAGGCAGCCCCCATTGTCAACGATGACCGCATCATTGTTGATGGGCGCGTACTGCCCGCCCGCGAGGCTGAGCTCAGTATGCCCGTTGGCGGCATCATTCGCGACTTACTCGTAGCAGAGGGCGCGGCGGTAGCGGCGGGGGACGTGCTCCTGCGGCTCGATGATGCCCAGGCCCGCACCAACGTTGCCCGGGCCCAGGCCGATCTCCAACGCGCCGAAGCGCAGTTGAATGGTCTGCTCGCGGGCGCTCGCACCCAGGAAATTGAAGCAGCTGCGGCAACCCTGACCGCAGCAGAGGCACGACTGGAGCGCTTGCGCACTGGCGCGATGCCGGGCGACATGGCGGTTGCCGAGGCGCAAATTGACTCAGCTCAGGCTGGCCTGGCCAAGGTGCTAGAAGGCACGCCCGAACAGCAGATCATTGCCGCACGGGCCGATCTCGCCAATGCCGAAGCTGAGTTGCAGCGGGCCCAGCGCGCCTACAATGACGTGAAATGGCGCAGCGATGTGGGCGCCACGCCCGAAGCGGCGCAACTCCAAATCGCCACCAACAACTACGAAGCGGCCCAAGCCCGACTGGCCGACTTGCGTACCGGCGCGACCACGGCCGATGTGGCCGGCGCCCGCGCCCAGGTGCGTGAGGCGCAAGCCAGTCTCGAACGGCTCGAGCTGACCTATCCGGCCGAGATCGCAGCGGCCGAGGCTGACGTCCGCCAGGCAGAAGCGCAATTGGAACTCCTGCTGGCCGGCGCACGGACGGCCGATATCGAGGCGGCAGAAGCTGATGTCGCCGCGGCAACCGCCTCGCTCCAGCAAGCGCTGGTTGGCCTGGCTGACCTGGAGTTACGTGCGCCTTTCGACGGCGCTGTCGCTCTGCTGGAGTTGGAGGAAGGCGAGCAAGTGGCAGCGGGCTCGCCCTTGCTGCAGCTGGCTGACCTGAGCAACTGGGTGATCTACACGGAGGATCTCACCGAGCTTGACGTTTCAAACATCGAGCCGGGCGAAGCGACGATCCTTAGCTTCGACGCCATTCCCGGCCTGGAGATTCCGGGGACAGTTGCGCGTGTGCGGCCCATCGGCGGCGACCTGCGCGGTGACATTGTTTACACGGCTGTAATCGAGCCGGCAAGCGACGACGATCGGCTGCGCTGGAATATGACAGCCGTCGCCACCTTCGAGACGGAGTAGATCATGCCCTTATCGCTTTTCCTGGCCGTCAAAGAGATCTTGCACAATCGCGGTCGCTTTCTACTCATCGCTCTAGTCGTTGCCCTGATTACAACGCTGGTGCTCTTTATCGCCGCGCTTGCGGAAGGCTTAGGCAACGGCAACCGCGAATATATCGAAAACTTGAGCGGCGAGCTGCTTGCCTATCAGTCAGGCGTGGAGCTGGCCGCAGCCTCAAGTCGCATCGGTCGCTCGCGGCTCAATGAGATCCGCCGCGTGGAAGGTGTAGAAGATGTGGGACAGGTCGGCTTTGCCAACGGCACCATTGTCTTTGATGACGGTAGCGCGCCCCTTGACATCTCCCTCATCGGCGTGGAGCCGGGGCAGCCGGGAGACCCCCCGGTGATCGAGGGCGAAAACTTGGGACGTAGTCGGGCCAACGAAGTCGTGATCGACAACAACATCGCCGAGCGCACCAACATTGAGGTTGGCGACACCATCACGATCAAGACAATTCAGGGCACCGACGAGGAATTCTTCGAAGTGGATGTCGTAGGACGAAGCGAGGGTCAATCTTACTTTATTCAACCGTCAGTCATGGTGCCTTATCTGACATGGGACAAAATCCGCCCCCAGGGGGCCAACGAAAACCAGAGCAATAACGAGCTAGTCTCCAACATTGTGGCGATAAAGCTGGACGACCCGTCGCAGGAGGAAGCCATGGCCGGCCGCATCATGCAAGAGGTAGGAGACATCGATGTCGTCGACCGCAAGACTGCCTATGAAGCGACGCCCGGCTACTCGGCCCAGCAGAGCACGCTCGATACCCAACGCTACTTCTCCTTTTTCATCGGCATCCTCGTCTTGGGCGGCTTTTTCCAGATTCAGACGCTGCAGAAGGTAGCTCAAATCGGCATGCTCAAGGCGGTTGGCACTTCCACGTGGACTATTGGCACTTCCGCCATGCTGCAAATTGTGCTGATCAATGCGTTGGGCGTACTGATCGGGGCGCTGGGTTCGCTGGCGCTGGGCGCCTCCTTCCCGCCCGCCGTGCCCATCGAGTTTTCACGCGATGCACTGGTGACGACGGTCGTGGCGCTCTTGCTTATCGGGCCAGTTGGCGGTCTGGTATCGATCATCTACCTGCTGCGTATTGAGCCGTTGACCGCACTCGGATTGGCACAATAGGGAGGAAGTTGACGCGCAATGAAAGCACTACAGGCAATTGACGTGACCAAGATCTATGGCGAGGGCGACACTGCAGTCCGTGCGGTGGATCAAGTTTCGTTCAGTGTCCTTCCCGGTGAGTTTGTGGCTTTGGTAGGTCCTAGTGGCTCGGGCAAGACGAGCATGCTGGCGATGCTGGCCGGGCTGCTGAATCCAACCGAAGGCGTCGTCGAAATTGGTGGCAAGAACATGAACGAACTAAGTGAAGCCAAACGGACACGCTTCCGCGGTGAACATATCGGCTTCGCCTTTCAATCGAGCAATCTCGTTCCCTATCTGAACGCGCTGGATAACGTACAGCTGATGCTGCGTATCAACAAGATGAACAACAAAAAGAACCGCGATCGGTCCAAAGAATTGCTGACGCGCTTGGGGTTGGGCGATCGCATGAAGAGCTACCCGGAGCAGCTCTCAGGCGGCCAGCGCCAGCGCGTTGCCATCGCCCGTGCGCTGATTCATGAGCCCGAAGTTGTCCTGGCTGACGAGCCGACAGCCAGCCTAGATACCGAGCGAGCCAACGAAGTGGTGGCGACCTTTGCCGAGCTCATTCACGAGCAGGGACGCGCCGGCATCATGGTGACCCACGACTTGCGCATGTGCAAATACGTGGATCGCGTGATCCAGATGGTCGACGGGCAGATTAACAGCATCATCGACGAGCGTGAGGCAATCGATCGCATGGCGGCCAACAGCGAGTATCACTCGTAGCGTTCCCCGCACTGCAGTGCAAGCCTCAGGCCTTCTCTTCGTCGCGCCACTGCGAATAGGGATAGATGGTGAGATTGGCGTTGAAGTAACGGGCCAGATGCGTTACCTCCTCGCCAATCCACGGCGGCAGCGGAACCTCTTGATCTTCGTGCGTCAGTTCCACCTCTGCAAAGATAAGACCGGCATTTGCGCCGAAGAACTCATCCACCTCCCAAACTAATCCTGCGTAGGGAATCTTGCGTCGATCCTTTTCAATAAGAGGGCCGATGCAGAAGTTATCGAGCATGAAGTGCGCGTCCGCCAGCGGGATTTCATACTCGAATTCGGCGCGGCTGGCGCCGGTTGACGCACCTTTGAGGGTCAAAAAAGCCCGGCTTTCATCCTGGGATTCAATCGTGCGCACGCGCACCGTACGTCCCGGCTCGCGGCAGAGATAGCCCTGGCGGTAACGGGCGGGCTCAGCACTGCGCCATGCGTTCCCCGTCACGCGATACTTGCGTTCAATCTCTTGTGCCATCCTGATCTCCTCGTGGACTGCAGTTTCGTAATGCCAGCATACATGGCTGTAAGCCAAATGTCTACCGCATGAGATCCACGCCAGCAGTTGCAAATTTGAGCTTGACAGTTCAGTGTCACGGTACCAACGTGAGCTTTATAGACACCAATCGGCGCCGGAATAGTACCAATTGAGCAGGCTAAACCACGGATCTCCAAGCACAGGGCGGGCCAATCATGCACAATCTGCGCAAGTCCGCTCTACCGAAATTTCTCCACAATTCACTATGGTTAACGTAAAGATCAGTGGGGTGCTTCGGTTTTTCAGTTTTTCACAACGACTTGACGAAAGATCCGCAACCAAGTAAGGTGATACACACGAATTGATCGACAGGCGAGACGTGGCCGGTCGCAGGCGAGGGAACCCCATGCGACTTGACGACGTATTGAGTAAGGAAACACGTCTTCTTGCTGCGCATGGTGTAACGGGCCTTTCACCTCGGATGGGTCAAGTCGCAGCATCGGGCCAAGAGCCTCTGATTTCCAACGATCTTGTGAATGGAGATAGCGCGTTTGCACCCACGGTGACGATTCGTTGTGCAGCCGGACGCTCAGATGATCCGCTTCAGCGGATCATCTTCATTACATACTGCCTATTAGAAGGAAAAACGCATATGGATACAGAACTAGACCTCAAAAAAATCCGTCGTGACTTAGAGGCAGAACGCAGCATGTTGTTGGCCACACTCCAACCCGCTGAGGCGAGTGAAGCGAGAAGCCGTAACCCCGGACGGGGAGAACTGGCCGCAGAATACACGGACATGGATCGCGACATTGCGTTGCGAAGTGTGGAAGAACAGACGCTGGAACAGATCGACGCTGCGCTTGTGCGGCTTGATGCCGGAACCTACGGCATTTGCAGCGATTGTGGCAAGCCGATTAACCCAGAACGTATGGAAGCCTTGCCCTACGCAACCCTCTGTATCGACTGCCAGGCCAAGACCGCCAAATAGCCTATAACGCGCCCACACAATCAAAACGCCAGCGCAGGCTGCTTGCTGCGCTGGCGTTTCTTGTTGGGTGAGAACGGATGGCGGCCCGCCCCCGGCATTCCTGGCCTGACCCCACGCGGGATACACCATCAAACTCGCTCTCATCAATCGTGCACATCAAGCGATAGCCGACGTCAATGACGCCTGCCGAATCGCGCCCCTCAGTCAGGCGGGTACGCGTGGTCGAGTACGGAGTAAGGCGTATTCGGGCATGGGATGGTGCTGGCGATGATGCCTTAGGACGCGCATGCGCTCTTCTACCCGCGCTTCCACCTCAGCACACCGAACCTGATCACGCAAGACACGCAGGTAAAGCGTTTGTGTCTCCTGCCCAGGGCGAATGCCCAGTTCACGGCGGAGCACTTCGGCGCACTGCTGATATTGGTGCAGCGCGGCCCCGCGATCGCCACTGATACCATAAAGTTCGATCAGGCGGCGGTGTATCTCTTCGTCGAAGCCGTTGACAAAGAGATAATTATTGGCGTAGGCAATGGCCTCGGCGTAATTGCCCTGGGCAATATGCACCTCAATCAATACCGCCAGCGTCTCCAAATAGATCCGTTCGAGACTCTGGCGTTCCAGCGTGAGCCAGGATTCATATTCTGGAGAGCCGGACAATGAGAATCCGGCCAGGAGCGGTCCTCGATAGAGATCGACCATCTCATGTAGGGTGTTCAATTCCGGCTCTATATCACAGCCGTTGCGGGCACATAGGAAGGCGACCACATCCGACCAGAAATAGTCCGGGTCGAGTGCAACATAGTCGTCGTTGACAATGATCATCTCTCGCTCGGGTACAGCGCCGCGCAGATGGGTTAATAAATGGGACAGATTGCGACGCGCCTCTTGCTCGGGTCGATTCGACCAGAGGAGAAAACAAAGATGTTCACGCGGAACGGGATCGATCACAGCAGCCAGACGAAAAAGGAGGGCTCGGGTCTGCCGGCGTGCGATGTGGAGGGAGACCCCGTCTACATACACGCTTGGAGAACCGAGCAGGTGTACTTCGACTCGCTTCATTTCAACACCTCACAGAGATCTGGGCAGTCAGAATCAGGCAAAGAGGCGTCAGTAAAGACACCGGAAAATCAATGATTCCGATAATGTTGATAGGTGTGAGGTGACGAGCCGTAACCGGACCAATATGGTCAGAAATGGGAAGCGTAAGGCGCCTCTAGATTAAAGATACCGCGACCACACGTGCCGCACACCGGCCAAGTGGCCAGGTACGACCCTCCCCACGTGGCTAGCCTGCTGGCGGCAGAGTCAGGCGAAGCAATTAATGCAACAAAAGCAGTTGTTTCGTAAGCCAACGGCAATCCTTACAAAGCCCTCACACGCCTTTCAATCGATCTTTACAGAATGGATGTAGAGTAGGGAAAGACAGAAAAATTCCAGGCGTTGGCCGGATTGAATGACCGGCGTCAGGAACAACATCCAGACAGCTTCAACGTAACGGATTTCAGGGAGGTCATCTTCAAATGTTGCTCAAGTATTTCTACGATGAACAGTTGGCTCACGCTTCTTACTTGGTCGGCTGCCAGGCCACCGGCGAGGCAATCGTCATCGACCCCAATCGCGATGTCGACATGTATCTGCGGGTGGCGGAAGCCAACAACATGCGCATTGTCGGCGCCACGGAAACGCACATTCACGCCGATTTCGTCTCCGGTTCGCGCGAACTCGCCGAACGGATCGGGGCCACGCTCTATCTCTCTGATGAGGGCGACGAGAACTGGAAGTACGAATTTGCCGACCAGTATGACAGCATCCTCCTCAAGGACGGGGATGACCTTCGGGCATGGGCAAAATCAAGTTCGAGGTCATGCACTCGCCCGGCCACACGCCGGAACACATCTCTTTCTTGCTGACCGACAGCGCCAAGACTGACGAACCAGTCGGCATCTTCACCGGCGACTTTGTCTTCGTCGGCGACATCGGTCGACCGGATCTTCTGGAAGAGGCCGCGGGCATGATCGGCACAGCCGATGCGGGTGCACATCAGATGTTCCGGTCACTCAAGCGTTTTGCCGCCCTGCCCGACTATATTGCAGGTCTGGCCGGCCCACGGTGCAGGCAGCGCTTGCGGTAAGGCCCTGGGCGCGATGCCGTCGACGACCGTCGGCTACGAGAAAGCTCTTTGGCTGGGCGTTCCAGATCGACGACGAAGACGAATTCGTCACGGCCCTGCTCGATGGTCAGCCGGAGGCGCCCAAATACTTTCGCCGAGATGAAGAAGGTCAACAAGGTCGGTCCACGCGTGCTCAACGGCATGCCCAACCCAACGCTGCAGCCAGCCCATCGCTTGCCTGAACTGGTTGCCCAGGGTGCAGTCGTCGTCGACACGCGCTCGGCCGAGCGCTTCGCCGCCGGACACGTGGCAGGGACTCTCAACATTCCGACGAGTGGCTGGGCAATTGGGCCGGTTGGCTGCTCAAGTATGACCAGCCTTTCTACTTGATCGTCGAGCCCGCTGCGCTGGACGAAGCGATTCACGGCTTAACCTATATTGGCCTGGATGACGTCGCAGGCTACTTCGAAGCTCATTCGCTCGAGGTTCTGGCAGAGCACGGCGTCGAACTAGAGACCTACGACATGGCTACGCCCGACGAACTAGCCGATGACATCAGCAATGGCGAAGTCTTGCTCGTCGATGTGCGCGGCAAGGGCGAATGGGCCGACGGGCACATCCCCGGCGCCCATCACTATATGCTCGGCTATCTGCTGGACACAGCTGACGAAATCATCAACGGCAAGCCGATTGTGGTGCAATGCCAGACGGGCGGCCACGGGCGGCGATCGGCGCCAGCATCCTTCAGGCCAAGGGTGCGGACCACGTCATTAATATGACGGGCGGCTTCAATGCTTGGGAGACGGCTGGCAAGGCAATTGAGAACTAGCCGACAACTAGGGAAGGCATCCGTGCTGCCGTGGCGACGGAACGTTTGTAACCGGGCGCTTCGCCCACGACAGCATAGATGCTCTTTACGCAAACGTCTGCGTTAATTGGAGAAAATTATGGCTGTTTTGACCACGCCGGAACGCAATTCGCTACAAAAAACACCCAGCGGCCTGCACCGGTATCTGCCGTTCCTGGATTGGCTGCCCAGCTATCGTCGGGGGGATCTCTCCGGTGATCTGATGGCCGGTCTGATTGTGGCAATCATGTTGGTGCCGCAGAGCATGGCTTATGCCATGCTGGCGGGCTTGCCGCCCCAAGTGGGGCTCTATGCCAGCATCCTCCCTCTCTTCATCTACGGCCTCTTCGGCACGAGCCGGGCGCTGGCCGTGGGCCCAGTGGCGATCGTCTCGCTGCTGGTAGCTGAAGGCATTGCGCCATTGGCCGGCGGTAATCCGGCCACCTATATCCAACTGGCGCTAACACTGGCGCTCTTGGTTGGCATCATCCAAGTGCTGATGGGCGTGATGCGGGTTGGTTTCTTGGTCAACTTCCTCAGCCATCCGGTACTGGTAGGCTTCACGGCAGCAGCGGCCATTGTTATCGGTTTCAGCCAGGTGAAGCATGTGCTCGGCTTCAGCGTACCGCGCTCCGAGCATTTCTACGAGCAAGTTGTCTACACCATTCAGCATCTATATGAAACGAATTTCGTCACGCTGGCTATCGGCGTGGGCAGCATTCTCATCCTGCTCTTTTTCAAAAAGCAGGTGGCCGGATTGCTCCAGCGGATGGGGATACCGGAAAGCATTGCGCTGCCGACTCTCTAAATCGGGCCCGCTCGTCATCGTTGTGATCTTCACGCTCCTTGTGCAATTGTTGAATCTTGACACGCGCTTCGGGGTCAGCATTGTGGGTGAGGTGCCTGCGGGGCTGCCGCCCTTGACGGTCCCCACGGTCGACGTGAATCTGTGGCTTGCTCTGTTGCCAATTGCGCTGACCATCAGCTTCGTCGGCTATATGGAGAGCGTTTCGGTGGCTAAGTCCTTGGCCTCCAAGAAACGTCAGAAGATCGATCCCGACCAGGAATTAATTGCCTTGGGTGCGGCCAATCTGGGCGCGTCGATGACGGGTGGATATCCCGTGACGGGCGGGTTCAGCCGTTCTGTAGTCAATTTCGCTGCCGGGGCCAATACCGGTCTGGCCTCCATGATTACAGGCGGGTTGATCCTGCTCACCGTCATCTTTCTCACACCGCTCTTCTACTATCTGCCCAATGCCGTACTGGGCGCCATCATCCTGGTCGCCGTCGCCAACCTGATTGACATCGTGGCCTTCAAGCACATTTGGGCATACAATAAGGGCGATGCCGCGGCGCTGATCATTACCTTCTTTGCCGTACTCATCCTGGGTATCGAGCAGGGTATCTTGATAGGCGCAGGTGTCGCTCTGGCCATCTTTATCTGGCGCACGAGCCGCCCACACATGGCCACCGTTGGCCGCATCGGCAAGAGCGAAATGTACCGCAATGTTCTGCGCTACAACGTCGAGACATGGCCTGAGGTGCTGATTATCCGGATGGACGAGAGCCTCTATTTCGCCAACACCAAGTATCTGGAAGACACGGTGCTGGCAGCAGTCGCCGACCAGCCGAACGTTCAGATGTTTATCCTGCAGGGCAGTGCGATCAACTTCATCGATGCCAGCGCATTGGAGACGCTCGAATCGTTGCGTGAGGAATTGCACGGAGCAGGCGTGGAGATGCACCTTGCGGAGATCAAAGGTCCAGTCTTGGATCGTCTGCGTGACATCGGCTTTGTCGACAAGATTGGCGCCGACCACATTCACTTTAGCACAAATGATGCGCTGATTGCGCTGGGTTACGTTGACCCCAAAGATGTGGACGATGTCAATGCGGAAGAGGCGGCGCGTCTGGCCCAAAAACCTTATTCGTCCAGGTAGTCAGGTCAAAACTCGCCAGGTGGCTAGGACCTTTTTCTGACAAGTCAGGTATAGTTGACACACAAGATCGCTATAGCCGGGGCCGCACTCCGCCCTAACCAGGAAGAAAGGATTCGGCCCGGCAAAAGCACATCGAAACTCAATCGACACGTTTGGGAGGCACACTATGTCCATAGCAGAATTTAACTGGGTGACCGGGTTGGTAGGCGGTATGCTGATTGGGCTGAGCGCAACGGTGATGCTGGCCTTCACGGGCCGCATAGCCGGCGTCAGTGGGATGATGAACAATGCACTCACTTTCAAGGCAGATGAAATATGGCGCTGGCTCTTTATCGGCGGTATGTTGGGCGGGGCAGCCCTGTATGAGTACGTCCTGGCGGCGCAACCAACGCCAACTGGCGACTTCGTCCCCTGGGCAATGATTGTCGGCGGCTTCATCGTGGGCTTTGGCACACGACTGGGCAACGGTTGCACCAGCGGTCACGGCGTCTGCGGCCTCGGTCGCCGCTCGCGCCGCTCTTTCGTCGCTGTCATGACCTTTATGGCAACCGCCATGGTCACCGTCTTTATCTTCCGCCAGCTTCTTGGACTGGTATACTAGTTGAGCGCGTTTCGCACATCGCGCTAAGGAGATCATTAGGTCATGCGTAATCTCATCGCAGCAATTTCCGGTATTTTGTTCGGGTTAGGCCTCGGCCTCTCACAGATGATCGACCGAGCACGGGTTCTCGATTTCCTCGATATTAGCGCGCTCTGGTCGGCCGACCGTGCGTGGGACCCAACACTGGCGTTCGTCATGGGTGGAGCCGTGGCAGTCACATTCGTCGCGTTCCCCTTGATCACGCGTCGCTCCCACCCGGTGCTAGACACAAAATTCTATCTGCCGACCCGCCAGGACATCGACAAGCCGCTTATCGTCGGTTCAGCGCTCTTTGGCATTGGCTGGGGAATCGGCGGCTACTGCCCGGGTCCCGGCATTAGTGCAGTAGTCTTGGGCATCTGGAATCCCATCTTGTTTGTCGGGGCGCTGATTGCCGGTTCTTTGACCTACCGGGCGTGGTCCGACTACAGTGCACGCAGTGACAATAAAAACCCAACGAAGCCGTCAGCGTCAATCGGCGTTTCGTCATAACGCAAATTTCGCCGCTAACCCACTCTCTTTGGAAGGAGACCAGGATGCAACCCAATGAAGGCGCAATCGATCGGATCCTGCGTGTGATCCTGGCGCTCGGTCTGATCGGAATCAATTTTCTGGGTGTCGTACCAGCCTGGCTTGGCATGACGCTGATGGTCATCGGTCTGCTCTTATTGGCGACAGCGATTGTGGGCTACTGCCCGTTCTACTGGCTCATTGGCGTCTCCACACACAAGTCGAAGACGTAGCCTGTGTCACGGGAAGGGCTTTCGCCGCGGGCGAAAGCCCTTCCCCCAAATCCACCAGCATGACCCCATACGAAATGTGAGTTCTCTCAAATTGATATTCATGCTTCATGCCGACAGCCGCCGCTCCCTGCCCGACCTGACGGCTACCCAGATTGCAGCAGAATTCAACAAATCCCGGCTCCGTGACGCTCACCAGCTCGGCTCCTCGAACGATGCGCGCCACCGTCACGGCCCGATAACCAAACCCTGTTTAAGCTGTCACTGTGTTCACGTCATCCGACAAGGTAACCTTGTCGGATCGCTTGCTGACTGAGGACACCCGATCATGAACTACGGCTTTATCATCGACAATCGCAAGTGCATTGGCTGCCATGCCTGCTCCACAGCGTGCAAAAGCGAGAATGAGGTGCCGCTTGGCGTCAATCGCACGTGGGTCAAGTACGTCGAGACCGGCGCGTATCCCGACGTCACCCGCCACTTTCAGGTCACGCGCTGCAATCACTGCGCCAACCCGCCCTGCGTACGCATCTGCCCCGTCACGGCCATGTATCAACGTGACGACGGCATCGTCGAATTTGACGCCAACGCCTGCATTGGCTGCAAGGCGTGCATGCAGGCCTGCCCCTACGACGCGATCTACATCGACCCGGAAAGTCACACGGCAGCCAAGTGTCACTACTGTGCACACCGCACAGAGATCGGCCTGGAACCAGCCTGTGTTGTCGTCTGTCCCGAGCACGCCATCATCGCCGGCGACATGGACAACCCGACCACAGAGATCGCACGCATGCTGGCCACGGAGAAAGTAACGGTGCGCAAGCCGGAACAGGGCACCGCCCCCAAGCTTTTCTACATCGATGGCAACGATGTCGCCCTTCATCCCACCGCCACCGAACGCACGCCAGAGACCTACCTGTGGGCCGACGTGATTCCGCTCCATGCTGCACCGAGCAACGGCAATGGCGCAGAGATTACGGCTGGCGCGCAAAGCTTGCTGGGCATGAGCAACGG
This sequence comes from uncultured Chloroflexia bacterium, assembly GCA_963749845.1. GTDB lineage: Bacteria > Chloroflexota > Anaerolineae > Caldilineales > Caldilineaceae > JAGRCP01. The sequence goes on from CAVVOJ010000004.1 coordinate 169,789, forward strand.
CAGCGCCCACGCCGGCGAGCGCCCGACTGCGACCAAGCGCGCACCGTCCGGTGCGGTCATCCGCACGCCGCAAGCCCAGGGGCAGGCATGGGCCGGCCCAATTCAAATTGGCGAAGGCCGCATGGCCGAACAGATGGTGCAGGTCTCGTACAACGCGCAGCACAAGATTCCGTGGCACTGGCCGGTACCCGCCTATTTGGTCACCAAGGGCATAGGCACGGGCCTCTTCATGCTCTTGGTTTTGGCGCTGGGCCTCGATCTCGTGCCCTTCCAGGCCGGTGTGGCCGCTACAATCGGTTTCCTTTCCCTGGCCTTTGTCGGCCTGACTACCTTCCTCCTGGTTTATGATCTCGAGCGTCCAGAGCGCTTCCTGACCATTTTGACGCGACCACAATGGAAGAGCTGGCTGACCCGGGGCGCTTTCCTGCTGGTTGGCTTCACCGCCGTGGCGGGGCTATGGTGGCTGATGGAGGTGGGCGCGCTCATGGGTTGGTTCGACGCGAGCAACGCTGCGGCCCTACGGATGCCCCTGCTCTGGCTGGGTTTCATCCTGGCCGTCGGCGCCGCCATCTATACTGCGTTTCTCTTTGGGCAAGCGGAGGGACGGGATCTGTGGCAGAGCCCGCTCCTGCCCTTCCACCTTGTGCTCCAGGCCTTCATGGCGGGCAGCGGCTTGCTGCTGGCTGTTGATCTCTTTCTGGACTTTGCGCCCGAGCTGAGCGCATTCATTCGCACGGTCTTTATCGTGAGCCTGATCGTCGACCTCTTTGTGACGCTGCTGGGTGAGTTTGGCATGCCCCATGCGTCGGAAATCGCGGCCTTGGCCGCCCACGAGATCAGCCATGGGCGCTATCGCCGCCTCTTCTGGGGCGGTAGTATCATCCTCGGTCACGTTGTGCCATTGGTCTTGATTTTCCTGGGTTGGCCGCCCTTTACCGCTTTGGCTGGCCTCGCCGCCATCGCCGGGCTCTACGCCTTCGAGTATGCATTTGTCATGGCGCCCCAAGAAATTGCGAATAGCTGACGGAGACTCCTTTCATGAGCGACAATCGTAACAGCATCACGGATCTCATTCGCACCATGCTGGGCAAACCGCCTCTTGGGCCGAGTCGCCCCGTGGCCGACGGCCAGACCAATGCGGGTGGGGTTGCGTTGCCTTCATTTGGCGAAAGCGCGGATACGCCCGAACCGGTAGAGATGACGGTCGTCCACCACGCTGACGGACGCATGAGCCAATATCCGCCGCCGGAAAAGTGGGACGATTGGGTGGAGTACGACGGCAAGGCGTGGCCCGAGAAAGTGGCCCGGCGCTACATGCTTGTGCCCACGGTCTGCTTCAACTGCGAGAGCGCTTGCGGCCTGCTTGCCTATGTGGATAAGAGCAGCCTGGAAATCAAAAAATTCGAAGGCAACCCCGCCCACCCCGGCAGCCGCGGCCGCAACTGCGCCAAGGGACCCGCCACGCACAATCAGATCTACGATCCGGAACGGATCCTGTATCCGCTCAAACGCGTGGGGGCACGGGGCGAGGGCAAGTGGAAGCAGATCACCTGGCAAGAGGCGCTCGGTGAGATCGCCGCCAAGATGCAGTCGAGTCGACAGCAACGGCGTGATGGCATCATGTACCACGTTGGCCGGCCGGGTGAAGATGGCTACACGAATCGCTGCATTACCGCGTGGGGTGTGGATGGCCACAACAGCCATACCAACATCTGCTCGGCCGGCGCCCGCGCCGGCTATACCTTCTGGGGCGGGTTTGACCGGCCCAGCCCGGACCATGCCAACGCACGCGTCATCCTACTCGTCTCCAGTCATCTGGAAACCGGGCACTACTTCAATCCCCACGCACAGCGCATCATCGAAGGCAAAATGGCCGGAGCCAAGCTCATCACCTTTGATCCGCGGCTCTCCAACACGGCCAGCATGAGCGACACCTGGCTGCCGACCTGGCCCGGCAGCGAGACGACAGTCCTCCTGGCCATGGCCAACTACCTCATTCAAAACGACCGCTACGACAAAGAATTCGTGCGGCGTTGGGTCAACTGGCAGGAGACGCTTGAGGCAATTGCAGCGTTACGCTTGCCGATTACGGATTCATCACTCCTGGCCGAAATCCAGTCCGCACTCCACAATCCAGAATCCGCAATGCCCTTCGCCCTGTTCGACCGCGTGCTCAAGGATCTCTACGCCGAGTTCACGTTTGAGCGGGCAGCAGAAGAGGCGCAGACGCCAATCGAGCGCATCCGCGAGGCGGCCGAGTATGTGGCCAATTGCGACGGCAAGCTGGCGACCCATACCTGGCGCAGCGCCAGCATCGGCAATCTGGGCGGCTGGCAGGTGGCCCGGGCGCTCTTCTTCCTCAATGTCCTGACGGGCAGCGTGGGCACGCCAGGGGGCACGTCGGCCAACAGCTGGAACAAGTTTGTGCCCAAGCCATTCAAGGAGGCGCCGCCATCAGAGACGTGGAACGAACTGCAGCTGCCCCACGAGTGGCCCTTGGCCCATTACGAAATGAGCTTTCTGTTGCCTCACTTCCTGGAAGAGGGGCGCGGCGAGATTGACGTCTACTTCAGTCGCGTCTACAACCCCATGTGGATCAATCCTGACGGGTTCATGTGGCTGCAATCCCTGCTGGATGAAGAGCAGATCAAGTGCCATGTGGCTTTGACGCCAACGTGGAATGAGTCAGCCTGGTTCGCCGACTACGTGCTGCCCATGGGCCACGCCGGCGAGCGCCACGACCTCATGAGCCAGGAGACGCACGCCGGGCAGTGGATCGCCTTTCGCCAGCCCGTTCGCCGCGTCGCGCTGGAGCGCATGGGCAAGCCCGTACGCTTCACCTATGAGGCCAATCCCGGCGAAGTGTGGGAAGAGAACGAGTTCTGGATTGAGCTTTCGGCGCAGATGGACCCGGACGGCACACTCGGCATCCGCCAGTGGTTCGAGAGTCCCTACCGTCCCGGTGAGATCATCACGGTAGACGAGTACTACCAATGGATCTTCGAGAACAGTGTGCCCAACCTGCCGGAAGCTGCGGCCAAGGAGGGGTTGAGTCCCCTCGCCTACATGCGCAAATATGGCGCGTTTGAAGTCACGGCGAACAACTATACGCCGTACGAAAAAGGACTGAAGATCCCGCCGCAGGCGAATGGGCAAAACGGTGACAAGAGTCACCAGCAGGCAGCGACTGAGTCATCGCCCTTTGCCGTCGATGCACACCAGCGCGTGCTGGATGCCGGCAAGGTCGTTGGCGTGCTGGTGGATGGCGAAGCCAAAGTGGGCTTTGCCACGCCCAGCCGCAAGCTGGAGTTTTTCAGCGCTACGCTGGCCGACTGGGGCTGGCCGCAGAAGGAGTATGTCATCCCCTGGCCGCTCAAGAGCCATGTCCATCCGGACAATATCGACCGCGAGCAGAGACGAGATGCTCTTGCTGCCCAACTTCCGGCTGCCCACATTGATCCACACGCGCAGCGCCAACGCCAAGTGGCTCTACGAAATCAGCCACAAGAATCCCGTGTGGATGCACCCGGAGGACGCCGAACGACTCGGATTGGAGACGGGCGATCTGGTGCGGGTGGAGACGGAGATCGGCTACTTCATCGACAAGGTCTGGGTGACGGAGGGCATCAAGCCGGGCATCATCGCCATGAGCCATCACCTGGGGCGTTGGCGGCTCCAGGACGGGCCAAACATCGGCCCCGGCATGTCGAGCCTGGCCAAGCTCCATGACGACGGCCATGGCCGCCACACGCTGAATATTCTGGAAGAAGGCCGGGCCTGGGAGACCTTTGATCCGGACACCAGCCGCATCTGGTGGAAAGATGTGGGCGTGCACCAGAATCTTACTCACGCCGTCCATCCAGACCCGATCAGCGGCGCGCACTGCTGGCTGCAGAAGGCCGTCAACGTGCGCAAAGCAGGTCCAGGCGAAGCCTATGGCGATGTGTGGGTGGATACGACCCGCTCCATGGCGGTCTATGAAGCGTGGAAAGCGATGACGCGTTCGGCGGTAGACTACAGCCCTGACGGGTTACGCCGCCCGCTATGGCTCAAGCGCCCGCTCAAGCCGGTGGTGGACGCCTACACGCTCCCCCAGCATCCGTTCGGCCGCAACGGTGCCAAGCCTGCACGCGAATCAGAAGCGATTGCGGCTGAACAGAGAGACGACTAAATGCGCGGGATCGAAGATTATCACTACATGGAGCACGTTGGGTCTACGGCGCGACCTACACTTCACGAAACTCGCAGGAGGCGATAATACGATCCGCAATCCAAAATCCGCAATCCGCAATGGCACGGCCTAGTCCTGCGCCATATGATAGACAACATCTGCAGCGGACAAGACGCCCATGGGGATCATGCGGCCATTCTCCTCGCGGATGGCCACAACCCGATGGATGTGACGGTCGATGAGCAGTTCCATTACCCGCCCGAGCGTGTCATCCAAGCGCACGGTGACGACATTGGGATTCATGTAGTTCTGGACGCGACCTTCCTCCCATTCGGTCTCCCAGTAGGCGGCGCGCACCAGATCGATGCGGGTGATGATGCCCTTCAAAGCCGCGTGCTCGTCGACGACGACAAGGCAACTGATGTTGCGACTCGTCATGGTGTCGGCAGCATGCTTTAGCGTATCGTCAAGGCGGCAGCTATAGATGCCAAAGCGCTTGGCTTGTAGAACTGGAATATCTTTCATGGGAGCGTCCCCGTGGTTAGGTAATCGTTTGGAGATGGTTTCTATTCTACCCCAGGGATAAGGATTTTTCTACTTTCATTTGCAACGACGTTCGTTGCACGCAAAGGAGTACTCTATGACAAGCACCCCAGCAAACGGCGCTGACGCCAACGGGGTCGATGCACTGCAGGTGCGTCTGAATGACCCCAGTACCGTCGACGCGCTCAACCGCCTGCTGGATCGGATCGACACCCTGGAGGAGTCGGTCGACAAGCTGTCCAATGCCGCGGGTCAGGCGCCGCAGATGGTGGCCATGATGGCCGACATCGCGGACGAATCTTCACGCGAAGCCGCCGCACGCGGCATCGACATCGACGCACGACTGCACGCACTGCTCGGCATCGCCGAGAAACTGACCGAACCGCGCACCGTGGAAGTACTCTCCGGCCTCCTCGACCGTATGGATCAGCTCGAAGAGCTGGTCAAGCTGACCGACCAGCTTCCCGGCGCCGTTGCCATGGCAGCAGACATCGTCGATGACACGTATGCCACTGCCGCAGCGGCCGGCGTCGATGTGGAAGCGCGCACCAAGGCCGGCCTGGCCCTGGCCGAAAAATTGACGGCGCCGGAGAACATGGCGACACTCACCAAGCTCGTCGATCAAATGGAGAAAGTCGACACGGCGGTGGGCTTGCTCAATCAAGCGCCGGGCATGATGGCCATGGGCATGGACATCACCGATGACATGATGGCCCGCGCCATGGAGAGCGGCCTGGACGTCGACAAATTCACGACGCAGGGTCTCTCCGCTTTGATCAAATTTAGTTCGCTGGTGGCGTCGGACGAATTCGATGAGCTGGTCTTCTCCGGCATTCTCGATCCAGAGACCATTGCGATTGTGAGCGACGTAGGCGAGACCCTGGTCGAATGCAAAAAAGATCCGCCACGTCGCCTGAGCATCTTCGGCCTAGCCCGTGAGCTCAACAATCCCGACGCCAAGGTCGCCATGGGCTTCCTGGCCAATTTTGCCAAGCATTTCGGCCACCGCATCTGCGAAGAGCGTCGCCGCGAACTCGGCATGCCCTAGCGAGAGCCAGCCAGCCTGTTGGGTGAACACCAATTCTAGTACAAAACGGGTTTCCAACCCGTGCATCATCACAAGAAACGAGGAACAAAATCAATGAAGGACCATTACGAAGTTCTGATCGTCGGCGGCGGTTCAGGCGGCATTACGGCGGGCGCATGGCTGCGCAACGAGCCGGAGCCGCTAACGGTAGGGATTATCGAGCCCTCTACCAAGCATTACTATCAACCGCTCTGGACGCTGGTTGGCGGAGGCGTCTTTCCCAAGGAAGTAACCGAACGAGAAGAAGGCGATTTGATTCCGCCCGGCGCCGACTGGATTCAGGACTATGTCGAGCGCTTCGACCCGGACAACAACCAGGTAACGTTGCGCAGCGGCAAAAGCATTGGCTATGACAATTTGATCGTCGCCGCCGGCATTCAGCTTGATTGGGACAAGATTCCCGGTCTGGCCGAGAGCGTGGGCAAACCGGGAACCGGCGTCTGCAGCAACTACTCGTATGAGACTGTTGACTCGACCTGGGAGTGCGTGCGCAGCCTCAAAGGCGGCCGCGCCATCTTTACGCATCCCGACTCATCGATCAAGTGTGGCGGCGCGCCGCAGAAGATCTGCTATCTAGCCGAAGATTACTGGCGCAAGAATGGCGTACGCGATCATATCGAGGTTGTCTTTGCCAAAGCAGGCGGCGCGATCTTTGGCGTGGATAAGTACACCCGTGCGCTGGAAAAGGTCGTGGCGCGCAAGGGCATCGAGACGATGTTCCATCAGGACCTGGTTGAGCTCAAGCCGGAACGCCGCGAGGCGGTCTTCAAGGACGTGCAGACCGGCGCGCTGAACACCGTCAACTATGACATGATCCACGTCACGCCCAAGATGAGCGCACCCGACTTCATCAAGCAGAGCCCGCTGGCCAATGCCGACGGCTGGGTCGATGTCGACAAGTACACGCTGCAACACAACACCTATCCCAACGTCTGGGCGCTGGGTGACTGCAGCAGCCTACCCACCGCCAAAACCGGCGCCGGCATCCGCAAACAGGCGCCGATTCTGGTCCAAAATCTGCTCGCCTACAACGCAGGGAAAGCTATGCCCAAAGCGTACAACGGCTACACCTCTTGCCCGCTGATTACCGGCTACGGCAGCCTGATCCTCGCCGAGTTCGACTACAACGACGAACCCGCCGAGACGTTCCCGTTCGATCAGAGCCAGGAACGCTACAGCATGTATGCGCTCAAGGTCTACGGCCTGCCCCAAATCTACTGGCACGGCATGCTCCGCGGCCACGCGTAGAAGGATTGTGGATTGCGGATTATTACCGTCGGTCCGCAATCCGCATTCCGCAATCCGCAATCATCATGACCTCTTTGAGCGCCTATGAAATTGCCCTGGGACGCAGCCGCACGTATGCGTTGCTGAGCAGGCTCTATCGCCATTCGCTGGACGATGAGGCGATGGCCTATGTGCGGGCGATTCCACGGCTGGCCGATTCTGTCGCCCTTGAAGCCGATCTTGATGAATTGGCCGCAGCCTACCAGGATCTCTTTGGCTTCAACGTCTTCCCCTATCAGACACTCTTTCTCGATCCGGGCGGCCAGCTCGGCGGGCCTGAAAAGGCGCGGGTGCAGCAGGATCTGGCAGCGGTGCGTTATCGATCCGATCCGGAAAATGCTGACGATCACGTTGCGGAGGAGCTCGCATTTTTGGCCTTCTTGTGTGGAGCAGAGGCAGACGCACGACGTGACGGCCTGGACGCGACCGCGCAGCAAATGACGACGCAACAAGCCGCGTTCCTGGCCGATCATCTTCTGCGCTGGATCGCGCCCTTCGTCGCTGCGGTCCAGCGGACCGGCGTGCCCTTCTACCGCGAGCTGGCGGCGCTGACGTTGGAGTTCGTTGCCAACCACGCGTCAGAGCTTCGGGCCAAAGCCACACCGGTTCCGCTCGCGCCGACGGCTCTAGCACTGGAAGACGACGCCACAGACCTGCGCGCCATCGTCGATCACCTGCTCCAAACGCCGGCCAGCGGCATCTATCTTGCCCGGGCCGACCTGATGCGTTTGGGCCGTACCTTTAACCTGCCACGGGGCTTTGGCGACCGCCGCCAGCTCTTCCTCAATCTGCTGCGTACCGCTGCCACCTACGATGCATTCCCAACGCTGGTCAATGCCCTGGCGGACGATACCAACGACTTTGACCGCCGCTACGCGACCATGGCCGCCAGCCATCCAACCTTGACGCCGTGGATTACGCCTTGGCGAGAGCAAGCCCAGGCAACCGAAGAGCTGCTAAGACGTCTCGCGCGCCTCAGCGAGGCAATTGACAGTTGATGATGGTCAACTGGTAATCATCAACTGTCTGGGCGTACACAAAGAGGCTGAAGCGCGCTATACTATGATGAGGGTAGGCAAGACGTTCATTTTCCACCAATAGAAATTGAAGCAATTCTCATGAGTAATCGCATCTTGGTCGTTGAAGATGAAGAGGCCATCCGCAAGGTCGTCAAGACCTATCTGGAAAGCGCCGGCTTTGAAGTGATGACCGTCGACAATGGCGTCGACGCGCTCACGGCCGTGGACGCGTTTCAACCGGAGTTGGTGGTGCTGGACCTGATGTTGCCCGGCATGGACGGCATGGAGGTGACCGCCAGGCTACGCGCACAGTCGGATCTCTTTATTTTGATGCTGACGGCGCGCAGCGAAGAGGCCGATCGCGTGGCGGGGCTGCGCATCGGGGCCGATGACTATCTGACCAAGCCCTTTAGCCCGCGCGAACTCACTGCACGCGTGGAGGCGATCCTGCGGCGGGCGCGCCGCATCGCGCCGGCGGGCAACAATGAGTTGAGTTTTGAACATCTGACGATCTCGCCCGATAGCATGGAGGCACGCGTTGGCGACACGCTGCTCGACCTGACGACGACGGAGTTTACGCTGCTGCTCGAGCTGGCGCGCCACGCCGGGCGGGTGTTGACCCGCGATCAGATCATCGATCGGGTTTGGGGGCAGGACTTTTATGGCACCGATCGCATCGTCGACGTCTATGTGGGCCAGGTACGTCGCAAGCTGGAGCAAGCGGGCGGCGAAGGCGTGATCCAAACCGTGCGCGGTATCGGTTACAAATTCGTCGACGAGAAGCGATAGGGCAACGACCATGCGTTTCTGGCGCCAGCTCCGGTGGCAATTTGTGGCCGCGACGATCGTCGTCGTACTGGTCGGTGTGGTCGTGCTCGCCATCACCGTCCCCCTGACACTCGGTCATTTGGAGGGAGAGTTGCAGGCTGGCTTGAGCGCAACAACACCAGACGCCATGGCCGACGCCGTGATCCACGTCGTGCGCAACGCTGTCTGGCAGGCACTGCTGGTCGCGGCCACTGCTGCTACGCTGGCCGGTCTGCTCACCAGCCTGCTGCTCAGCCGGGAGATCCTGCGCCCGCTGCAGGAGATCGCCGAGAGCAGCGAGCGCATTGCCGGCGGTCACTATGGCGAGCGCGTCGATATCCCCTACAGCGATGATCTTGCCCTGGTCGCCACCAACTTCAACGAAATGGCCGAATCGCTGGAGCAGGTGGAGCAACAGCGCGTCCAGATGATCGGTGATGTGGCCCATGAGTTGCGCACGCCCCTCACCGGGCTACGCGGCTATTTGGAGGGGCTTCTTGACGGCCTCTTCCCCCCCGAAGGTGAGACCTTTGGCCACATGTATCAGGAGGTCCGCCGCCTCCAGCGCCTGGTCGATGACCTGCAAGTGTTGTCGAGGGTCGAGGCGGGCAACATTGACCTGCACCCGCAGACCTTTGATCTGGTGCAGCTGGTCGATCGGGTCACGACCCAGGTACGCCCCCAGGTCGTGGCAGGCGATCAGACCCTGATCACCGACTGTAATGACGCAGAATTGCTGGTCTTTGCCGATCCGGACCGGACCGCGCAAGTGCTGTTCAACCTGATCAGCAACGCCATTCGCTACACGCCCGAGGGCGGCGACATCATCGTCTGCGTCAATCAAGCAAGACGCTTTGCGTCAATCAGCGTCACCGACACCGGCGTGGGTTTGGCCCCGGACGAACTCACCCATATCTTCGAGCGCTTCTATCGGGTCGATAAGGCGCGCACCCGGCGCAGCGGCGGCTCCGGCATCGGTCTGACCATCGCCCAGCGTCTGGCCTGGGCCATGGGCGGCGAAATCACCGTCAGGAGCGAAGGTGTCGGGCACGGCAGTACCTTTGGCTTTACGCTGCCCCTGGCTTAGAATGCACGCCCCAGCCCCGTTGACGGGGCGCTGCTCTGTAGCCCCGTGGCTTCAGCCCGGGGCGGCGTCCGGTCGTCCCGAACGCTTCTGTCACCGGCCCGCCCCGCCATAAATGGACGGGGCTATCAAGCGACGCCCCTGAAGCGGGCTTGATAACCCATCCGCTCGTCATACCCCAGCCCCGTTCACGGGGCGCTGCTCCATAGCCCCGTGGCTTCAGCCCGGGGCGGCGTCCGGTCGTCCCGAACGCTTCCTGTCACCGTGGCCCGCCCCGCCATAAATGGACGGGGCTATCAAGCGACGCCCCTGAAGCGGGCTTGATAACCCATCCGCTCGTCATGCCCCAGCCCCGTTCACGGGGCGCTGCTCCATAGCCCCGTGGCTTCAGCCCGGGGCGGCGGCCGGTCGTCCCGAACGCTTCTTGTCACCGTGGCCCGCCCCGCCATGAATGGACGGGGCTATCAAGCGACGCCCGCTGAAGCGGGCTTGATAACCCATCCGCTCGGCATGCCCCAGCCCCGTTGACGGGGCGCTGCTCCATAGCCCCGTGGCTTCAGCCCGGGGCGGCGTCCGGTCGTCCCGAACGCTTCTGTCACCGTGGCCCGCCCCGCCATGAATGGACGGGGCTATCGAGCGACGCCCCCTGAAGCGGGCTTGATAACCCATCCGCTCGTCATGCCCCAGCCCCGTTCACGGGGCGCTGCTCCATAGCCCCGTGGCTTCAGCCCGGGGCGGCGGTCGGTCGTCCCGAACGCTTCTTGTCACCGTGGCCCGCCCCGCCGTGAATGGACGGGGCTATCAAGCGACGCCCGCTGAAGCGGGCTTGATAACCCATCCGCTCGTCATGCCCCAGCCCCGTTCACGGGGCGCTGCTCCATAGCCCCGTGGCTTCAGCCCGGGGCGGCGTCCGGTCGTCCCAACAGACTCCACCTTCGCAATAGACTACGGCTGCGCTTCGTCAAAGAAGTGACACTCGCTACACGTGATGCCCTCTTCCTCTACGTGCTCTTCATGCAGTTCATAGAAGCCGTCTTCGGGATCATCGTCGTCGTCCGGATCTTCTTCATCGTGGCAGCTCTGACAGAGCGGCTTGCCCTCGCGCTCGCTCTTTGGCGTGTAGCCCAGTGCGGCAAAGTCGAGCCGGTCGCTTGACGTCACCGTGACAATCATTGCAGCCCAGGGCATCATCCGCCGGTGCGACTTCATGATAGAGCCCCATATAGCGCTCCGCGCCCACGAAGTCATAGCCGTCGGCCAGTGGCCAATCGACGGCGGCCGCGCCCTGGACAATGGCCGCATCAGGGTCGCCGGTCTGGAAGAGCACGCCGAGTTTGACCGGAATGACGGCCCCGGTGGTCTTGTCGTAGGGCAGGTCAGCCGTATGATATTTGAAGGGTTGAATCTTGGCGCCGTCGTCGTTGATGTCGCCCAAGGGCTCGGCCATGGTCAGCCGACCATTCGGCCCAAGCTGGAAGGCATCGGCAAAGCGATAAAATGCAGAGAAGCCGTTGAAGAAACGATAGACGGGCGTAACATTGGCTGCCCGGTCGAGGCGCGGCTCATAGAGCTGCTTGGCTTCATCTAGCTCGGCGGCGGCGTAGTCGCGGTTGACTTCCGTCGACTGAACTTTGGCGAAAACGGGAATATGACAGGTCGCGCAATCCACCCGCGCCGTGTGTCGATTCAACTCGCTGCTGTCATGCGGTCGGGACGGATGGCAGTTGGTGCACTGCACCGGCGCGTCTAGGTCGGTGGGCCGCAGATCGACGCCGCGACCGGCAATCCGATGCGCTTCATTGACATGGCAGTCCAGGCAGCCCAGCCCGGCGCCGCCTTGCTCGACGCTTGCCATATGCACGTCAAACGCAGCCGACGGCGGATTGGCGTGCGCGGCTTCCAGATCACCCCGCTTGTTGTTGTTGCCGCCCCCTGCATAGGCGTGGCAGGTCAGACAGGTCTGATCGGAGGGCAGGGTGATGTCGGTGATGGCCTGCTAGCAGACTGACCGACATGCGTTCGGGCGCGGGGACGAAGCGGAACCCATCGGCGGTGTTTGCCACCTTGCGCCGATACGTCTTCGCTGTGGCAGACCAGACAGTCAATGTTCTCCAGCTGGGCCTCTGACGCGGTCGGCTGCGGTTTGGCGCCCAGACCGACGTGACAGGTCGCACAGCCGCCGTCCACGGTTTCGCCGACCACGTTGGTCAACTGGCCGATGAAGTTGATGTCGGGATAGCCGCAGAAATCGTTGATGCCGCCGAGCTTGCCGCCCGTCTCCATGTCCACCACGCCGGGCGTGGGCCCATTCCACTGGTAGTGGACCGATCCGTGCACCTGCGCGACTTCGTCGGCATGGCAGGCGCGGCAGGTGGCGCTGCCTGCGTAGGCGTCAAAGCGGCCGGCATGCGAGGTTGCCAGGCCCAGACGCACGAGCGGCAAGAAGATGCTGTCTGCGTCTGCCTGCCCTGCCGGGATCTCTGCGGCAGCCGGCGCCGGGGATGGCCCGTCACCCGACTGGCTCAGGGCGCTGCCGCCGCCGACCAGCACAAAGGCCAACAGGCAGATCAGACTGATGACAAGTTGCCGGGGCAAGTTTAGTGTGAACCGTACGCGAATCCTACCAGATGAATCATCCTCCATGATCATGCGTCTCCTTTGGTCAAGGGCACCTCACCGTACCGAGGTGTACGGTACTGGAGTTGATCATAACACGGAGTTGGGCGGCTGACTCGACAACTGCTCAACGAATCCCCAATGCCATCCGGTGAGCAGGCCCCGGCCGTGGTGGGCAACGTCGACGTGCTGGTACTGAGCTACGTCGAAGTGAAGGCTGTCCAGCGCCGATTGAGTAGGCTGGGGCTCTTTCCAGCCGTATCGAAATCAAGCGGGTAGACCGAAGGCGCGTGATTGGCGCCGCTGGGCTTCACTTCGACCGGCCTCATTACAAGCGATACACGGCTCACTCCACTCGCCGCGTTCAGCCGGCGCTGGCGGGATCCTACCCGTCAAGGGCTTGACCACGGCCGTCCAGCGCCGATTGAGTAGGCTGGGGCTGTTTCCAGCCGTATCGAAATCAAGCGGGTCGATCGGGCTACTTGGTTGGCGCCGCTTGGCTTCGATACAAAGCTCGTTCCACTCGCTTCACTCAGCCGGCGCTGATGTGGGAGTTAGCCCGACGAGGGTCTGACGCCCGAAGTCGCGGCCGCCGGGCAGCAGCGCTGGGACCTTCTCTGTCGCACAGAATGCCGCCCGAGGGGTTGTCGCCTAACCCTTCCCGGAAGGGGACATTTGCTCAAACTAGAGACGAGAACGCGCTGTCCCTTTCCGGCCGAAAGGATTTCGCACCCTGTAGGCGAGCACACCACCAGGCGCGCTACTGGCCGCTCACAAATGGTATAAAGACATTGTTCTCCAGCTCGACGCCGTCCGGGATCTCCGTCACCTGGTCCGCTCGGTCCGTGTGCTCATCCTGAGCGGCACTGACCCGCGCGGCGTGGTTAGCTGCCCCAGGCCCAACATGCAGCACGCGCATCATCTCGTGGTCCTCATGCGAGAGGATGTGGCAGTGCCAGACGTAGCGGCCCGGCTTGTCAAAGGTCACTTTGATGCGGGTAACTTCACCAGGCAGAGCCGTCACCATGTCCTTGGGCGCGTTCTCGATTGCGTCCGCAGGTTTCGCACGGCCGATCTTTGCTGATGTTTGCCAGCCGGAACCCCTGTCCAAGATCTCGCAGTTATGTTGTACAACCGGCTGCGGCAGCACATCTGCCTTGAATTTCTGCCGATCCAGAATCTCGAAGTTGACTAGATGCAGATGGACCGGATGGGCGTCCCCAGTGGCATTGTAGATCTCCCAAATCTCGGTTCATCAATGCCCGGATTTTCTGTCGTCGGGCTGTGCCAGGCAATCGAGCCTTCCATTTGGCCGGCAAGACCTGCGTCAATATAGGTTGGGTATATCCGGCCAATTGATTGGATTACCACATAGTCAGTCGCCGGCTCAGCCGTGCCCAGCAGCGGCTGCAGGCGTCCGTATTCATCCATCCCCTCAAACAACGCGACCTTGCGGATGCGAGTCTGTGGAGTAGTATTGGTGTTACCAACGTATACGGTTGCTGCCGCAGCTGCAATCGATGCGGATCAAACGTGTCAGGCACATTGGTCAAGACCTCGCAACCACATCAAACGCCATGATGCGATCGGTTTGGCGATCGGGGAAGACGTTCTGGCGCGAGCCACGTGCTTGCCGCCGAAGGGAGCATCACTGGCGATGTTCTCCATGATGATCCGTTGTCCAGCCAGCTTCGGATCGCTGAAGTCGAAGACGATATCATAGCGCCCACCCGGTTCAAAGAGCAGTGTCTCTGGTCTGGATAGCAGCCGCTGCCAAGCCCTGATCGCTGCCGATAACCCAGAACGGGATGGGCACGCCTGCACCTTGAGCGTCCTGGGATCGAGCGTATCGGTCTACCGGGCGTCGCCCACTTCGCGGAAACGCAGCACCATGAAGCCGCGAGTCACAGCCGTTGAGCAGGCGCATGCGATAGTGCGCGGTCAACTACTGCCTTAGGCCAGATTACGCCGTTGACCACCATGTGATCACCAAAGAACTCAGCCAGAGCTGTTGGGCACCGCACTGGGCACGGTGTATCTGCGGCGGAGTGGCGATAAAGTCAGCGTAGAACGGATCACCGGGAAGGCCGGATAGAAGAATTGACCTTGTCCGTAAACATACGATCCTGAATAGCATACGCCAGCTCGTACGGACACGGCTGGGCAGACCTAAGTCATTCGGCCATTGTGCAGCGTACCGGTGATCCTGAGTCATCGCGCAACGAAGTAGAAGCCCGCCATGCCTGCATAGACGTTTAGCCGCGTGATGCCCAGGGCATGATCGTGATACCAGAGGTTGCCGGCAGGCACATTGTTGTCATAGTCGAAAGTTGGAATGCTCGTAATGTTCCCCACTGCGGACCCTGTGACGCACCGCCGGGGCTATAGAAGAACTCAGGGTTACCGTCAAACTGGAAGTCCGAGTGTCCACCGTGAAGGTGAGGGATGATCGGAATCCCATCGTCTTGCGATAGTATTACTGCGTGTAACCCGGCAAACTGTAGCACCAGTGCAGAGATGGTATCGACCGGCAGCAGATGTGAGGAAGTCCAACAGGGCAGATTGTTCTCCCAGTTGACCTTGAGTCACGCCTGCACCACTCGCAATCTCAAAGGTCTTACCCGGCCAGAGGTAGTCTCCGTCTTGTCCATAACCGATAAATGTGTCGTGCGCTATTTCCGCTGTAGTGGCCTGTATCCGTCGTTTCTGGCCCAACGCCTACTGTATACTCACCGGGCGAATCCTCTCGTATACTTATAGTCCGGATCAAGCGCATTGGGGGCAAGCTCTACAAATTTCGGTTGCAGCGCAGGATCGCTCAGCCCTAGTGCCAACGGTGCGTACATCTTGGCAGCTTGGGCAGAACTGAACCCCCCCCGCACCGCAAAGCCCGGCACAGCAAAGGTCGCGGCGCCGGCGGCCGCGCTGATCTTCAGAAAATCTCGACGATTCATGGTTTGTTCCCTCCCAGAAACAAGTCAATCACTGCGTTTGACGCTGGCACGGGCCAACGTTACCGCTCATCCATGGACGCTGCGAAGGCGTCACCGCCTCCGCTGAGGTCCCACGTTGAGGTAGATCCACAGCCGTGCGCTGTTGGACACTGCAAAGTAAATATAGGTTGAGCTAGTACGATAATCTGTTGACAATGGCTTGGTTCAAGGCCCAGGGAAGCCTCAAAAACGAAAGTTGGCAAAGCTGATACGACGAAGCAGGGAACATCCTCAAGACTATTTTTGAATGCCGCATACCTCCTTGTACTTCATACGCCAGGCGCCAACGACAACGCAACAATCTCAAGCGCGGAGCTGTTGTCGGAACGCAACAACAGTCGTTTAGGATTGATCACGTGAGCAGAAAGAATAGACGTCGCGAGTGATTGGTGAAACGGCCGGTATCAAAGCGATGAAGGAAATGGTGTTGGGAGAAATCCGGCCCCGTGTTGTTGGCGTTGTTGAGAGCAGCAAGCTAACCGCTGTTGCCGCTAGGAAAAAAGTAGGCGATTCCGGGTAGGACTGAACAGTGCGATTCGGGGGAAGCAATGGCCCTGCGTACGGCTAGAGTAGAGTTCATCGACCATCGTTGCTTCGTAGCGCAAGCGAATGCGAATCAACGGGAAATCAAAGAGTCAACGGAGGTAGTGAGTAGTCTATCATACATTTTACTATTGTCAAGTAGTTTTGTAGCGTTTTGTAGCGTTTTCTAGGTCCCGTGGACATTTGGTCGTAACGTCCCCGGCACGGGCGGCAGAATAGCCGATTAGCAGACTTGTTGGCGCCCGTGCCGGGGACGTGGCAGGCGCAAAGTCGGTGGTTTTCGAAATTTCAGCAGAGCAGTAGCACAGGGCGGCTTAAGGTAGCCGATAGTTCATCGTACGCAAACCCCGTTTACGGGGTGCTGTTCCATAGCCCCGTGGCTTTAGCCCGGGGCGGCGTCCGGTGACCTGACTGTTCGGGATGCCCGACCCTCGCCCCGGGCTAAAGCCACGGGGCTACTGAGCAACGCCCGCTCAAGCGGGCTGGTACACGATGGCGCAACTCTGTCTCTGGCTTGGCAGGTCCGGCTACCCGCCGGACGAGGTCGCCAACCTCTGGATCTGTCCGGTAGTTGAAGCTTTCGCGGGTAGCGTACCCTGCCCAACCACCGGCTTACTTGCGCCGCAACGTACTAGTCGGACTGTTCCCTTCTGACGAGCGGCAGATAGTTTTTGGCCGATTGACCGGTAGATGCCGTGGTCAGCAGCGCCGAGTCCGTCTTGCTGCTGTCACCCTGCGAGGTCGCCGTGATCGTCACCCCATCGCTCGCCTGGTCGGCCGCTTCGGGCGGAATGGCCACTCCACCGTGAAAGTCGTGCTCGGCAGCCGGCGCCAGGTTCACCAAAGAAGTCGAGAGCGTCGAGCTCCAGATTCTGCCCCGCTCGCGGTCAGGTCGAAGCTGTCCGCCACGTTGCCGCTGTTGGTGATCGTCAGCGTATAGGTCACAGTCTGTCCGGGTGCGCCTGCCAGCGCGTCGTCGCCCGACAGCGCAACGCCGTAGACCGGCGCGACCACGCTGGTCGTGGTCAACAGCGCCGAGTCCGTCTTGCTGCTGTCACCCTGCGAGGTCGCCGTGATCGTCACCCCATCGGTCGCCTGGTCGGCCGCTTCAGGCGGGATGGCCACGTCCACCGTGAAGGTCGTGCTGGCGGCCGGCGCCAGGTTCAGCACAGCAGCCGAGAGCGTCGAGGTCCAGCTCTGCCCCGCCGCGGTCAGATCAAAGCTATCCGCCATGCTGCCGTTGTTGGTAATCGTCAACGTGTAGGTCACGGTTTGGCCGGGTGCACCTGCCAGCCCTTCATCGCCCGACAGCGCAACCCCGTAGACGGGTGCGACCACGCTGGTGGTAGTCAGCAGCGCTGAGTCCGTCTTGCTGCTGTCACCCTGCGACGTCACCGTGATCGTCACGCCATCGCTCGCCTGGTCGGCTGCGCCGGGTGGAATGGCCACGTCCACCGTGAAGGTCGTGCCGGCGCCGGCCGCCAGGTTCAGCACAGCAGCCGAGAGCGTCGAGGTCCAGGTCTGGCCCGCCGCGGTCAGGTCGAAGCTGTCCGCCACGCTGCCGTTGTTGGTAATCGTCAGCGTGTAGGTCACCGTCTCACCGGGCGCGCCTGCCAGCGCGTCATCGCCCGACAGCGCAACGCCGTAGGGTTGCTGCATCCGCCACAGCTCGCCGCCGTCCACTGCGTTGACCGTCCCCATGTAGAGCTCACCCAGGTAGGCTGCACTGGCGTTGCTCCAGTTCGAACCGCTGTTGTTCGCGTCGCCAAAGCCGTCCGCGTTGGCCTGCTCCCACGTTGCGCCGTCCGCTGACCGCCAGAGCTCCATCCCGGTCACCCCGTTTTGGGTGCTGGCATAGAGCTCGTTCTGGAAGACGAAGACCGCCTCAACTTGCTGATTGTTCCCATCGCCAAAGCCGGGCGTGATCACCTGCGTCCAGGTCGTCCCGTCGTTGCTGCGCCACAGCTGTGCGCCGTCCACTGAATTGCCGGCCCCGACATAGAGATATCCCCCAAACTCGGCCATGCCGCCCGCAAAGATGGTGTCGGCGTCGCCAAAGCCGTCGCTCACGACCGTCGTCCACTCGCCTCCGTAGCTGCGCCAGATCTGCACCGGCGCTCCGGACTCAAACTCAACCGCGGCATAGAGCGCACCATCATAGACCGTCAACGCGCTGACGCTGGCCGGTTCCGTGCCCGTCACGACCTGCGTCCAGTTGCTGAGCGTGCCGTCGCCGGTGAAGCTGCGCCAGATCTGCGCCTCACTGTCCTGTTTGGTCACTCCGACGTAGATTTGGCTCTTGTATTCGGCCATCACCGTGATATCAACGATGTCGGGATCGCCAAAACCGGCGTTTATCACCCTGGCCCAACTGAACTCGTTCCCAGTCGATGAGCGCCAAATCTGCGCCGCATTGCCCCGGCCGGTGCTGGCGTAGAGATAGCCGTTGAAGACGGTCAAATCGAGGATGGCCGGCGGCGCCGTGTCATGGCTATTGCCGAAGCCCGGATCTGTAACGGCCGTCCAGGTTATCCCGTCTGACGAGCGGAAGATCTGCGCGCCGTCAATTGTCTGCTGGGGATCAGTCGGGTGATAGGTGCCCGCGTAGAGATAGTCGCCAAAGGCCGCCAGCGCCGTCACTTCGCTCGTCTGCGAATCCCCAAAACCGCTGCTGTTTGCCTGCTCCCATGCCGGCGTCGCCGGCCGTTCCGGTGCGGCTACGGCAATGCCCGCAATCCCCGTCACGAGGAGCAGGATCAGCGTGCCGATCGCGCATTTCGCCCGTGTCATCTTGACCCACTTTCCCATGCTGGATGCAACTCGCTCACCACCGTGTCGCCAACCGTCCGGCCCCGCCGCCAAGCATTGCGCCCCGCCAGCGGTGGCTGACGGGGCGCAATGATAAGATCGGTTTGGCTTGCCTAGCGCTCGAGCAAGGGAAGCCAGATACGTGGCGTCAACTCTACGTTAGCGGGCAGTGCGTAGACGCCATATTCTACGCCTTGATCGAATGGACCGTGTTCAGCGAATCTTGCCATCGATACTCCATCTCACTCAGGTAGAAGCTGGTCGCATCCGTCATCGCCGAGAAGGTATAGTTCGTCGGTTCGACCGAATCGATGACCGGTGGACGCAGATCAACTCTGGTCAGCGACGTCTTGACGGCCGTCCTGGGTCTCGGCGAGGACGTTGAAGCCGGCCGTGCCCGTTTCCGTGGCCGTCTGCCACAGGAAGCTGACGTCACCTCGTCGACCGGCTGCGCCAGGAAGTAACCGAGGGTGATGGGAACGGTTAGGTCGATGGGATGTCAACGCTGTTGGCCGTGTTCAGGACGCGCCCCGTCGCCGGTCACAACTGTCTGCCGAGGAGTGCCCTCAAAGGCAAAGCTGAGTGTTGAGATCTGTTCGCTCCGGACTCGAAACGTAATGATCAGCAGGTCGAATGTCCCCGAGGGGAAATTGGAAAACGTCCCACCCGCATAGTCAATGTGGCCTTGGTTGTTATCAAAAACCGGCGCAACGAATTGAATCGGCAACGGGGTATTTAGAGGTATGGCAAGTGAAACTACCTCCAAGATGGCGGGAGCGAAATTGAGATGTACCTCAGCCAAATCCACTGGCTGTGCGCCCGCCTGTACTTGCACAGTAATACTGAATGTGGTGCCCTGCGCTGGCTGTGTCGTTGGCGCTCCGATCAACACGAGATCGACGACCGGGCTTTGGGCATAAACTGGCGTTGTTCCCGGCCACACGAGTGCCGCCAAGGTCACAAAGAATACGACGAGCATACGGAACCCTACAATACAATGCTTCATTAAACATCTCCTTCTGCGGATAGTCGGCTCGAACGAAATGGCTTTATGCCTTACGGGTAAAGCAGCCCATGGGACCCGCTTGGTTTCGACAAGCTCAACCTGCGTTGGCCCCATGGGCTGTCAGTTACCCTTACGGGACACCTGACGGTTGTTCACCACCCTGGTTGTAGTTGCTTATCAGACAGCGAGAAGTCGACGGCAGTGACCTCAGTGTCGCCATTAAAATCAGCGCGACCATCGAAGCCCGGATCAGTACTCACCTTGTTATAGGTGGTAGCAAGAATGGAGAAGTCCACTGCAGTCACCTCGTTGTCATTATTGGCATCGCCGGCCCGTAGCTCGCCAAAGTCGGCGGTGTTGGACCCCTTGAGAATCGTCACGGTTCGCACGTTCTGCAGCGTGTTATCGTACTTGACGGCTACCTCATAGGTCCCCGGCGCGAGACCGGTCAGCGTAAATTCGCCCGTGCTGGTCGACGTCGGCGTGAAGATATAGCTGGGCGTACTGGCGCCGACAAGATAAAGTTTCACGCTGAGGAGAACGCCATAGTTGGTCCGTCCCTGCATCGTGAAGGTGCCGGTCAGGATCTCATTGCGAGAGTCGAGCGTCAGCGTCGGCCATCCGCCTTCAACGATATTGTTAAACGCCGGATCCGCGTAATCCCATGTATCACCCACGACGTTGATGGCATAGACCTGATACTCGAACTGCAGTGCCGTATCGCCGATCGGATCGACATAGGTTCTCTCGCCCATGCCAGGCGCCACGATCAGCGGGTCAGACGGAATCTCCACCACCCAGGACCAGTTATCAGTGGAGCCGGCGATTCGCCGTTCGATAACGAATGCTGTCTCGTTCTTCGAGTTGTCGTTCCAGGTAATGAGGTACTGTTGGCTTGCCCCACTACCGCTACGGACCGCCGAAATAAAGGTGGGGCCGGGCGGTGCAATGCCCACGACTTGCGGGTGCATCATATCCATTTCTTCGTGACTTAGAATATGACAGTGAAAGACATATTCCCAACCGAAGTTCACGGTGTGGTTGACGATGTCGACCGGCTCCCCATCCGGGTTGAAGGCCCAGATCGGCAGATTCAAGGATTCCCGCAGCGTCGTATTGGCGCCCTCGAGGTAGACGCCTTCAGGCATCGAAGGATCCAGGAGGCGAACGCTATTGGGGAGCCCATTCCAATCCTCGGGAAGATGCGGGATGATCGGACGTATGGCCACGATCGTGTCCTCCAGCGGACTGACGCGAACTGTGTCCTTCCACCCCAGTTCATTCGCTTCCGGCTTGCGGACGATGCCGTCCCAGCCAACCCGATTGATCAGCTGTATGTCGTAGAGATGGAAGTGGATGGGATGGGTATCCACGCCGTTGTGCGTAATCTTCCAAATCTGGGTGCCATCGTCGTTGGTGGCGATGGGCGTCACTTCCGCGCCCGGGGGTAGCTCTACACCGTCCAGTACTTCATCTGGTGGATAGGTATAGCCGTGCAGGATCATGTTCTGAGAACCGGCCTGGGCATTGGGTGTCTCGACACCCAGGAAACCGCTCATCCGGCCGTATTCCAGTCCAAAGGCTTCACCCATTTCATCCTGAATCATCTTCGGTTCGAGACCAAAGGTGAGGTCGTTGCCTAACAGCGTTTCAAAGGTGAACGAATTATCAAAAATCTGGACCGTTCCGTTTTTCGGCCCGTTGATCTTGAAGGCCGTGCCGTAGGCCGAGTTATACGCGCCTTGTCCGACGATGATGGGGTTCTGCCCGCTCTCGAAGACGCCCGAGCCGTCCTGCTGATGGGCAAAGGCATTCGTCAGCGACGCCAAATCGAAGGCGGGAGCCGGGGTCGTAGCACTCACCTTAATCTGCATAATCGTACGGACGTTGGGTCCGTAGCCCGGCAGCGTGCTTGCCGTGCCGCCGATGTCGCGCAGGTCTGGGTTACCGGTGTAGTAGTCGTACCGCGGATCCCGAGCCGGGAACGCCGCCGGGCGCGTCATTGTACAGGATGAGCGTTTGGCCGGCAAACTGGGAGAAATCGACGATCACGTCATGGCGTTCGGCCGGGGCGGTCAGCAAGGAGTGCTGGTCGACGTTGCCGGCATTGAAGACAGTCGGGTCGGTCACCCATGTCGTGAACTGAGCGGGGATTACCGCCGGTGTCGGCAAGAAGCCGCCTTCGCTGGCGATTGCGATCCAATCGGGTCCTTCCGTCCCCGCGACCGGCGTAGGGAAGACGCCTGCCGGATCATCCAAAGCCGCCGCCACCTCATCCGGATTGAGGAAGACTTCGGTACAGGCTATATCCGTGCTCTCCGCTGCCGGGTTCGGATTATTGGCGTCACAGAGCACGCCGTTGGCATCTATGGCCTGGTAGAGGGATAGATTGAAGAAGCGGTCGTTGGCCGCATTAAGGATGCGGAAACGATAGGCCTTGGGGTCCACCGTCAGCGTCGGATAGGCCGTGCCGTTGATCACTGGCGTATCGTTAAACGATTCCATACCCATAGAATTATACGGCGTACCCGGCATCAGGGGCGGCTCGCACCAGGTTTGGTCCGGATCACAGTTTGCATCGTAATATGGGTTTGCGACGGGTCCGTGGTCGATACTCTTTGTGGGCGGCCAGAACCATGGACCGTAGGCCCAGCGACCAAACTGATTGACCCCTTCAGCGTCGCCCGGATTTTGGGCCGGCGAGTAGACGTGGGGCGCCCACAGATTCCCCTCACCGCCCCAACGGGCCGTGTCCCATGTCTCGTCCTGCAGCGCAAGCTGTGCATCGTCGGGCACGAAGGTCTTGTCCTGGATGACCAGCGGGATGGTGTCGTCGGGTCCGGGAATTAGGCCGCTGTCGACCAGTGCCTGCTCGGTTTCGTCCTGGATGATGTACGGCGCAGCCATGCCGGCATAGACGTTCAGGCGGGTGATGCCCCAGGCATGGTCATGATAGAACATGAGCCGGGCGCTCTGCTGATTGGTATAGTAGAAGGTCATCACGCCGTCAGTAGCATCGCCGGTGTCATCCACCATATCCGGTACGGGGCGCACGCTCACACCTTGTGGATAGGTCGTCGTCTCGCCGGCCGGCGTAATCCACTGGTGGGGGGTGCCGTCGGAAATCCAGGGCGAAATGCCGCCGTGCAGGTGAATGATGGCGCGATTGTCGGCGAAGCAGAGTCCCTGTGCCACCAATGTATCTTTGGTGGGCCCGCTACAGGGCGGATTAAGCGGATCATCCCATGGCGCTACCTCTGTCATGTCCGCCATGTGCCCCTCCGGTGTGGTCCCGGAACCCATGACGGTGGAATCGACGGGCAGAAAGAGATTGCCGTCGGCGCCGGTGGGCAGCAGGTTGTAGAACTTGATGCGCACCGGGCGATCTTGTTCGGCGACGATGGCCGTGCTCATGTAGTGCGGTGCAGCAACGGCGATCGCCTGGATTTCCATTGGGCAAAAAATCGGGTTGTTGTTAGGATCTGTCAACGGCACACCATCGCCTGGAACGACGTTGGTCGCCAACTGTACATAGCCGCGCAGGGTCGTAGGCGGCAAATCGCTATGCAGTTGCTCGGTATACTCTATCAGTGCGATTTCATAATAATCTGCGTCCAGGCTATAGCCGTTTGCAATGGTATAGGTGGTTGTATCCGGGATGCCGACGGGGATGTACTGGCCCAGATTGTTGGCCGTGCCAACGCCCAGGCCCGGCAGTCCATCCACAAACTTTTTCATACCGCCGGTGATGGAAATTGTGCCCAGGTCAAGTACGCCCGCAGCAAAGGAATAGGTGCGGTTCTCATTCAGACTCGGAAAAACAGTGCCATTTACTTCAATCGTGCTGTTCTGGAGCGGCCCGCCAAACGGCGCGGAGAAGGCCATGTCGCCGGCTGCTCCAACCGTCAGCGGAACGCCTTGGCCGTAAAAGGCAAGCAAGTCATCAGCCTGCACGGCCAGGTTCGCTACCGGGAACGTGGAAATTTCTGAAACGTTTTCGTCCGCAAGCGGCGGCATGGTAAGCTGGCCGCTGTCAAAGATGACGTCATACACGTCCTGGGTGCCCGTCGGGCGCAGAACGTAGGCGTGGAACTTTCCTCCCGCCGATGCCGGCGCTCCGCCGGCGGCCGGCTGGTTCCGGACCTGGAAACTTTGAATCATGCCATCCGGCAATGGAGTCGGCAGAATCACAAAGACCTGTGCCGTGAGATCGCTCGAGTTCGGCCGGTCAACAGTCAGATCATTGCCGACGTTGATCACGCTGCCCGTCACGGTTGGCAACGGGCTATTGGCGTAATTGGGGTGGCTAAAGTAGTGGGGCGCACCGTTGATCAGCGTGGCTGCGGCCGCAGCAGCTTGGACTTCAACTCGCTGCGCTACTTCCGCCTGCGGTTCTACCATCATCAGCGGGTTCAAGGCACCCGCCTGAAATGAACGCGCGGCGGCGTTTTTGCGATCTTCAGTCTTGGGCTTGTTGCATTTTTTTTCGTTGCCGTCACCGTCGTCCTGGCAATTGCCCTTGTCTTTGTCTTTGACTTTATCGGTTTGGGCAGGAGCAGACAGGTATGGTGAATTCGCTACCTCCGGTGCCGGCATATCCGGCTGAACCGGCTCGGCCCGAACGGACTCCGCCCCGTCCATCGGTGTGGCGGACAGCTGAGAATCGCCCCCGGCTGTTGAGGCGCCAAAATCGCTCTTGGCAAGCGCCGGTCCGATGCTGGTGAGAAGCATGGCCAGTGCCAGCAATAGAGAGAGGATCCTATGCATTGTTTTCTCCTTTGCATAAACCTACATTGATGGCAAATCGAAGAAAGACGTTTGCCGCCGTCTCATGTCTAAACTGACAGTTCGATGAAACCCTGGTTTCATCGAACTGTCAGTTTAGTGTCTAGCCGGGGGAATAATATCTAGCACCTGGTCGGGGGAAGGGTCTTGCGCTATCTGGATGTCAGTACGCTAGATTGATGACGCGATGGAGTAATGAAATGCGCTGTGACAATGACGAATACATAACGAAGCGATGTAGGAGGGTAACGTGGAGGCCATAAATAGGATACATGAATGCGAGGCGTATGTGAAGCGTAGAAAATCCGTGGTTCTTCAGCACAACAAGCTACGTAGAATCTACGGGGCAACGACAATAAAAACCGCGTAGTTTCTACGTGGCTGTCAAGAAGCAAGCAGGTACCATCCATAGAGCAAGGGGGAGGATAGTGGGTGACGCGGTTGATCCCTAGGCCAGAAGCGGCATGATCCTATCCTCTACTGCCAACAAAATGAAGCGCAGTGACGATGTCGTCCGCAGACGCAACAACAGACGACCTATTCGGGGCTTTCCCGTCTGGCAATCGGCAGATAACTTCTTGTTGGCATAGCGATAGACGCTGTGGTCAGCACGACACGATCGTGCTTGCTGCCGTCATGGCGAGAGGTTGCCTCAATCATGACCTGATCGGTTGCCGGAGAGGGCGCGGTCGGGGGAATCGCCACAGAAATCGTCACCGGCTGATGGCGACCGCCTCCCAGCGTGAGCTCGTAGGCGGACAATGTCGTGGGCCAGTCATCTTCTGTGACGACCAGGTCAACCGTGTCCACCACGTTGCCGCTGTTGGTGATCGTCAACGTATAGGTCACCGTTTGCCCCGGCGCGCCCGCCAGCGCATCATCGCCCGACAGCGCAACGCCGTAGACCGGCGCGACCACGCTGGTCGTGGTCAACAGCGCCGAGTCCGTCTTGCTGCTGTCACCCTGCGAGGTCGCCGTGATCGTCACCCCATCGCTCGCCTGGTCGGCTGCGCCCGGCGGAATGGCCACGTCCACCGTGAAGGTCGTGCTCGCCGACGACGCCAGGTTCACCTGCGAAGCCGAGAGCGTCGAGCTCCAGCTCTGACCCGTCGCAGTCAGGTCGAAGCTGTCCGCCACGCTACCGCTGTTGGTGATCGTCAGCGTGTAGGTGACAGTCTGCACCGGGTGCGCCTGACAGCGCATCATCGCCCGACAGCGCAACCCCGTAGACCGGCGCGACCACGCTGGTCGTGGTCAACAGCGCCGAGTCCGTCTTGCTGCTGTCACCCTGCGAGGTCGCCGTGATCGTCACCCCATCGGTCGCCTGGTCGGCTGCGCCGGGCGGGATGGCCACGTCCACCGTGAAGGTCGTGCTGGCGGCCGGCGCCAGGTTCAGCACAGCAGCCGAGAGCGTCGAGGTCCAGCTTTGGCCCGCCGCGGTCAGGTCGAAGCTGTCCGCCACGCTGCCGTTGTTGGTGATCGTCAGCGTATAGGTGACACGTCTGACCGAGTGCACCCGACAGCGCATCATCGCCCGACAGCGCAACCCCGTAGACCGGCGCGGCCACGCTGGTGGTAGTCAACAGCGCCGAATCCGTCTTGCTGCTGTCCCCTGCGAGGTCGCCGTGATCGTCACCCCATCGCTCGCCTGGTCGGCTGCGTCGGCGGAATGGCCACGTCCACCGTGAAGGTCGTGCTGGCGGCCGACGCCAGGTTCAGCACGGCAGCCGAGAGCGTCGAGCTCCAGGTCTGACCCGCCGCGGTCAGGTCGAAGCTGTCCGCCACGCTGCCGCTGTTGGTGATCGTCAGCGTATAGCTGATCGTCTGCCCGGGTACGCCCGACAGCGCGTCATCACCCGACAGCGCAACCCCGTAGACCGGCGCGACCACGCTGGTGGTGGTCAGCAGCGCCGAGTCCGTCTTGCTGCTGTCACCCTGCGAGGTCGCCGTGATCGTCACCCCATCGCTCGCCTGGTCGGCTGCGCCGGGCGGGATCGCTACGTCCACCGTGAAGGTCGTGCTGGCGCCGGCCGCCAGGTTCACCACAGCAGTCGAGAGCGTCGAGGTCCAGCTTTGCCCCGCTGCGGTCAGGTCGAAGCTGTCCGCCACGCTGCTGCTGTTGGTGATCGTCAACGTGTAGGTGACAGTCTGACCGGGTGCGCCTGCCAGCCCGTCATCGCCCGACAGCGCAACCCCGTAGACCGGCGCGACCACGCTGGTGGTAGTCAGCAGCGCTGAGTCCGTCTTGCTGCTGTCACCCTGCGACGTCGCCGTGATCGTCACCCCATCGCTCGCCTGGTCGGCTGCGCCGGGCGGAATGGCCACGTCCACCGTGAAGGTCGTGCTGGCGCCGGCCGCCAGGTTCAGCACAGCAGCCGAGAGCGTCGAGGTCCAGGTCTGGCCCGCCGCGGTCAGGTCGAAGCTGTCCGCCACGCTGCCGTTGTTGGTGATCGTCAACGTGTAGGTCACCGTCTGCACCCGGCGCGCCTGACAACGCGTCATCGCCCGACAGCGCAACGCCGTAGGGTTGCTGCATCCGCCACAGCTCGCCGCCGTCCACTGCGTTGACCGTCCCCATGTAGAGCTCACCCAGGTAGGCTGCACTGGCGTTGCTCCAGTTCGAACCGCTGTTGTTCGCGTCGCCAAAGCCGTCCGCGTTGGCCTGCTCCCACGTTGCGCCGTCCGCCGACCGCCAGAGCTCCATCCCGGTCACCCCGTTTTGGGTGCTGGCATAGAGCTCGTTCTGGAAGACGAAGACCGCCTCAACTTGCTGATTGTTCCCATCGCCAAAGCCGGGCGTGATCACCTGCGTCCAGCTCGTCCCGTCGTTGCTGCGCCACAGCTGTGCGCCGTCCACTGAATTGCCGGCCCCGGCATAGAGATACCCCCCAAACTCGGCCATGCCGCCCGCAAAGATGGTGTCGGCGTCGCCAAAGCCGTCGCTCACGACCGTCGTCCACTCGCCTCCGTAGCTGCGCCAGATCTGCACCGGCGCTCCGGACTCAAACTCAACCGCGGCATAGAGCGCACCATCATAGACCGTCAACGCGCTGACGCTGGCCGGTTCCGTGCCCGTCACGACCTGCGTCCAGTTGCTGAGCGTGCCGTCGCCGGTGAAGCTGCGCCAGATCTGCGCCTCACTGTCCTGTTTGGTCACTCCGACGTAGATTTGGCTCTTGTATTCGGCCATCACCGTGATATCAACGATGTCGGGATCGCCAAAACCGGCGTTTATCACCCTGGCCCAACTGAACTCGTTCCCAGTCGATGAGCGCCAAATCTGCGCCGCATTGCCCCGGCCGGTGCTGGCGTAGAGATAGCCGTTGAAGACGGTCAAATCGAGGATGGCCGGCGGCGCCGTGTCATGGCTATTACCGAAGCCCGGATCTGTAACGGCCGTCCAGGTTATCCCGTCTGACGAGCGGAAGATCTGCGCGCCGTCAATTGTCTGCAGGGGATCAGTCGGGTGATAGGTGCCCGCGTAGAGATAGTCGCCAAAGGCCGCCAGCGCCGTCACTTCGCTCGTCTGCGGATCCCCAAAACCGCTGCTGTTTGCCTGCTCCCATGCCGGCGTCGCCAGCAGCGATTGTTCCACGCCGTAGCTGAGCCCATCACTTGCATGGGCTGCAGAGACAAACATAGCGGTGACTCCTGCCGCAGAGAAGATGAAGAGAATGGTCGTGAGGAGCTGCCGAAGGTTCATCTGGCACTTCTTTCTTTTACGTCGCGCGGTACAAAGACGGTTTTCCAAGCCCACTGGCTCGGAATCGTTTCGGGCATTCACAGTAAGAGTTTGAGGGTACAGATGGTTCGGGGAGATTATTGTATTGAACCGCACGACATCCTGCCAAGCCAGATCGAACTGCAGTCTGGCTTCGAGCGGTATTTGCCCTCTGCAATCAGGATACAACGAATGCAGAGGGCATGTGAAGCGTAGAAAATCCGTGGACTGGCGCTGTGGCAAGCGCGTAGAATTTACCCCGTCGAGGAGAGCGAATCACGTAGAAACTACGCGTGACGTCCGAGGACACGGGGCTATGCCTGAAAGAGGTCGGCCAGTGGGGATAGATTCATTCTTCGGTGGTTCTGGGCATCTGAATCTGCTACAGAATGGCGTGTTCTTTGGCGTATTCAACGAGATCGAGACGACTGGTCAGACCCAATTTGCCCGTCAGATTGGCGCGGTGGCCTTCCACAGTCCGCACGCTGATCTTGAGCTCCTCCGCAATCTGGCGATTTGTGTATCCGTGAACCAGCCGACGCAGCACATCCAGCTCCCGCGCCGTGAGGGCTTCAACATTTGCAGGCTCCTCTACAGATGATGGAGGTGGTGGCGTGAGCGTTTGGAGCAGCGCGTTCATCATAGAAGGATGGACATAGAGATCCCCCTGCGACAAGCTCTTCAGAGCGTTGACCAACTCCGCATCGGCGGCGCGCTTGACGATGTAGCCCATTGCGCCTGCCTTAAACGCTTCTCGTACCAGGCTTTCGTCTTCGTGGGCGGTCAGAATGAGGATACGAAGATCCGGTTGAGCCTGATGCAGTTGGCGCGTAATTTCAATGCCGCCCTGCCCTGGCATGCTGATGTCCAACAGCAGGATGTCAGGCTGCAACTCCCGAGCAAGACGCAGCGTCTCTTCCGCATCGGCGGCTTCACCAATCGGGTCAAACCCGGACTCGCCTTCAATCAGCGCTTGCAGGCCCCGACGAACAAGCGCATGATCATCGGCAATCAGAATGCGCATGCGATTCCGTCACTCCGCTCCGACAGTTCACGGGGCAACTCCGCAACAATCGTCGTTCCTGCGTTTGGGATGCTCTCCACCTCCAGCCTTCCGCCCAGCATCTCGCAGCGCTCGCGCATACCCAACATGCCCATCTGACTCGATTTCATAGCCACGCGTCGATCAAAGCCTACACCGTTATCCTCAATCGTCAGCCGCACTTGATCTGGATAAAAGTGCAGGAGCAGATCGACTCGTGATGCCTCTGCATGACGCACGACATTTGTTAGGGCCTCCTGAACAACCCGATAGAGGGCCGTCTCCAGGTCCGCCGCCAATCGTATGGGTTCATCCATGCCCATGACTTCAAAGCGGATCTGGGATTCGTATTGCTGGTTGAGGTTCGCGACATGATCGCATATGGCTGCAACCAAACCCAAGTGGTCGAGTGTCGCCGGGCGCAAATTCATCGCCAATCTATGCAGATCGTCAAACACGCTGTCAGTTACGGCGTAGAGCTCACTCAGCTTTGCTCCAAGAGCCTCAGGATCATTGAGGTCATTGCTCAGTTGTCGCAGGCCGATCTTGAGTGATGTGAGTACCTGGCCGGCCTGATCATGCAGCTCGCGTGCAACCGCCTTACGCTCATTTTCTTGTATCTGGACCAGACGATGCGAGAGCAGTTGAAGCCGCTCGCTGCCGGTTTTCACCTGCTGGAAGAGCGTAGCATTCTGGATTGCCAATGCGGCCTGCGCGACTACTGCCTCGGCCAAACGGACGTGTTCGGCTGTAAAGTGACCTTCCGTTCGCTTCTGCAATCCACATAGTCCTACCACGCTGTCTCCAACGACAATCGGCACACCCAGCCAACTCTGGAAGCTTCCCAAGGCGGCAAAATAGGGTGAATTCTCGACAAGATTAGAATCTTCGACAATCGTGCTGCGCCCTTCCTTCATCAGGGTCTGGATTAGAGAGCAGTCGGTGACGTCAATCATCGGTAGTTGACGGACCGAATCCAGTTCCCTCCAGGGATCATCGCCGGCCGCAATCTCCACGTTGAGGTAGGCATCGTCGACCAGCAACGCAATATGTGCGCCATCGTAGGCGACAAGCTGGTTGAGATGGCGCAGTAAGGAATCCAGTACTCCTTCGAGCTGCAGAGTGCGTGTCAGCTCGACGTTGGCTGCGGCCAACGTCTCAGCTATGTGCCGGGCATCGCGCTCGGCGCGAAAGAGACGAGCGTTGCGGAGCGCCATCGTAGCCTGGGCGGCAAAGGCTGTCAGACAGTTCAGAGTATCTTGATCAGCGAACGCGGCCCGCTCACTCACCACGGCCAAAAACCCAGTAACACAATTGTTCTCGATGAGGGGGACCACACCAAACGAACGGATCCACTCCAGTCCTGGAATATCCGTCCAATCTGGCTCGGTCCGCGTGTCGATGACCAATTTTGCGTTGCGTTGTTCAACCATGGCTCGAAAGCCCGGGAAATGGTCCAGGGAAAAGCCACGGGTTAGCGAATTGGTCGCACCGGTGATATCGCGATGTCGAACGACGTCGATCCAATCGCCACGCAGGAGCATCACGACCACGGCGCGGCAGGGAATCATGACCTGCGTCTGCTCCAGTATGGCGTCCAACACCTCCTCCAACACAAGACTGGCATTCAGTGAGCGGGCGGAGTTCGCCAGCGCCTCGGCAAACTGACGCTGATGACGCTCCATCTCACCCAACTCGACCAGTTGATCGCTACGCCGGGCAAGCTCGGTCTCCGTCCGTTTGCGCGCAGAGCAGTCGTTCTTGATGGAAATAAAGTGAGTGATCTGTCCCGTATCGTCCTGAACAGGTGTAATCGTCTGTTCCTCAATATAGTGCGTGCCGTCCTTGCGCCGATTCGTTGTCTCTCCACGCCAAACCCGACCAGCCAGGATCGTCCGCCACAAGTTCACGTAGAAGGCGTCGTCATGATTGCCTGAACTGATAATCTTCGGCGATTGCCCACACACTTCCTCAGACCGATAGCCTGTCATGGTCGTGAATGCAGGATTGACCCAC
Source organism: uncultured Chloroflexia bacterium (assembly GCA_963749845.1). Lineage (GTDB taxonomy): Bacteria > Chloroflexota > Anaerolineae > Caldilineales > Caldilineaceae > JAGRCP01. The sequence goes on from CAVVOJ010000004.1 coordinate 201,317, forward strand.
ACGATCTTGCCATCTCGGTCCGTGATCATGATCCCATGGGCAGCCGCCCGCAGTGCAGTCGACTGGAGTTTCAGTTCGCCTAGGGTATGTCGGTGTGCTTTAACCTCATTCTGGAGTCGCTCCTGACTCTCAAGCAAAGGTCGCAGCACCAAACGCTGGAGAAGAAAAAAGCTGAATACGGCGACCGCCAACGCGTCGACCAGCCCATAGAAGGGGTGCACGCCATCGGCCCAAGTCAAGCCAAGCATCACAAACAGTTCCACCGTAAAAATGGAGGCCACGATAACGAGCACAGACCTCCAGGGCGTGATCCCGGGCATCGCACGCAAGATCGACTTCGTCAGCGATACTGGCGTAGGCTGGGCATGGAATCCAACCGTTTTTTGGTATGCTCGTAGGGTAGCTTTCATCATAGTGTATTCTCAGTAACAACGCTGTCCAGAAACGTTCACCGTATTTGGACTGATGATCAAGGGCACAATATGAGTTTCTACTCAACAACATCGTAGGCAAGAAGGCGCCAAATTACTTGCGCTGGCAGAGTTCCATTTGCAACGTCAGTGCATACGTCAGCGATTGTTCTCAGATGTCGTTTGAGGTCTACAGTCCAGGCGAGGCATAATTACCTACTGTCCATCCACACAATTCGGGTTACCCTTGTGTTTTCATAATCGTAGCTACAGTCGCGATTCCTTCGCCAGACTTCGAGATTAGACGAGGCCAGATGGTCGTGGTGCCAAGAGATTACGAACAAGCATTGCAAATCCTTCCCTGGATATTGCTCTCCACGGAAGGATTTGCCCTCATGTTGCGATCAATCTCCTAGGGTCTACCGCGTCTTTAGACAAGCGATACGGCTGGATACTGCCTCAGCCTACCGGGAGCCCCCGGGGCGCGGCGTTCGCTAGCCGGCAGCCTGAATGGTGACGGTAAACGTTTCAATCAGCGACAAACGGACTTTTTATTCATGAATATTCCAGCCCAGATTTTCCTCCGCCCGCTTTTGCTTATTTGCATACTCATTTGCGTCCTGGCCATTCCTGGAAAAGCATTTGCCCGCGAGAGTGGCGTGCACCTGGCGAACGCCGACGCAATCGGCGCTCCCCCACGCGTAGAAGACAGCGTCAAGTCTGTTCCGCGTAGGGCCAACGATGCGTGTACGACCATCTGTTACGTCGACGAATTTAACGGCGATGATGCCAACAGCGGCAAAACGTCATCCGATGCGAAGAAGACGATTGGCGCAGCAGTCGCCCAGGTCACGCCAGGCGGCGACGTAATCGTCGCCGGCGGTTTCTACGCTGAGTCAGCCGTCGTCATCGACAAACCCCTCTCGATTACGGGGGTCAGCAGGTTGACCACGCTCGTTGACGGCGGCGGCAATGACGTATTCTTGGTCCGTTCCGGCGGCGTCCAAATCCAGGGTCTTACCATCCAAAACGGCAGCCGCGCGCTGGTTCTTCAACAACTGGGACCCCCACTCGACAGCGTAACGCTCTCTGACGTCCGCTTGAATCAGAATAGCGCAGCCGGTGTTGATGTTGCAGCAGACACGGCGGTCAGGAATCTGACGATCGAAAGCAGTATCTTGAGCCAAAACATGGTAGGCGTGACCCTCGGCGTTTCCTCGACCGTCGATGGGCTGAACATCTTGGGGACGTCGATTCTTGACGGCATGGCTGGACTCATGCAGCAGAATGATGGCAGCAATGGAAAATTAGAGAACCTGCGTGTTGTCAACGCCAACTTCTCTAATAACGCCACTGTTGCGATGCAACTCCAGGAACTATCCGGCGGGTTGATCGAAGAAACGACCTTTTCGGGCAATGGCAAGGGAATCGTCCTGGACAAGCAATTTACCTCGTCCAATCAAAGCGCCGGCAATATCGTCATTCGCCAGAATGAATTCCTCAATCAGCGTGGTCCTTCGATCAGCGTCTCGATCAAAGAGAGCGGACTCGAAGCGCCGCTCGAGATTCGCGGCAATCAGTTCACCCAGCCAGCGAATCTCCTCACCACGACGAACGCAGTGCTACTCCTCCAGCTGGGCGCCGGGTCGGCACATGGCGAAGTGACCGTAGAAGACAACGATTTCATCCTGTCAGGGCTTCCCGCGACGGGCGTGGATGCCATTTTTGGCGTGCAGCTAGCCGGAAGTGTAGACAGCATCAAGGTGTTGCGTAATCGATTCAATGGCGGAAACGTCGGTGGGTCTGGAGACTCGCCGGCAACGTCGGCAATTTATGTACAGAGCGCCGACAATGAACTAGGCGCACCCGACGCCAATACGCGCATTGCCATTGAGGAAAATTCAATAACGGGTTTTGTCAATGGCGTTTCGGTCTATGACCCAGTCGCAAACGGGTACGGCGGGTTGCCTGCCGGCACCGTGGTACGTGCAGCAGGAAATAACATTGCCGGTAATAGCGGCTTCGGCGTAGCCAACGGAGAAGGAGAAACGCTCTCTGCACGCGAGAACTGGTGGGGCAATCCATCCGGGCCCGGCGGCGCTGCTCCTGGAACGGGCGACAGGGTTACGTCAGGGGTTGACTATTGCCCCTGGCTCGACCAAACCGCACCGCAAGGCATGCCGGTTTCGCCGAGCGGCAGTTACGCGACGACGAGCACCGATGGACACACGACCGAATACTGCACCATCGAGGAAGCCCTCTTTGCGTCGCAAGGATCAAATCAGACCGTACTCGTTCAGCCGGGAAACTGGGGACCTGAACACTTCAATCGATCCTATCTCGATTCACCCGATGTGACTGTGAGATCGGTCGGGCCGGAAGCGGCGACGGTTGAAGGGCTGCTCCTGAGTGAGGCCCTATTCAGTGGCCTCACGCTGCGAGCGCTAACGTTTGTCGGCGAAGCCCCGGATACCGCATATCCCTACCAAATCGTCATCGATCGTGTCGGCACGTATGAGGGTCTCTGCATTGGTGGACAACACGTTTGATGGCGGCGACGCAAACGATAGAGGCGCGCTCTTTATTGACCAGTCGGTCGACAATACCTTGGTCACCGGCAATCTACTTTCACAAGTTTGGACCGTCGCAGGGCGAAGCCCCATCACTGGTTGCTTTGCAGCGGGAGAGTGGCGAGATTGGCCAGACGGATTCGCGATCAAAGAAAATCAGATTGCGAACGTTGCCCACACGAATGCAGTCCGGGTGGAGCGTTGGGCAGATGTGCGAGTTGAGAACAATGTCATCGGTGGCGGTGCAGTCAGCATCAGCGCCCCCTCCTCAGGCGCAAGCCCAGCACTGGGATCGACTGCGGTGATCAGCAACGTGTTGACGCTCAATGGCGGCAGTGCGATTGACTTGCTAGAGTATCGATGCGCGTGTAGCGATCAGCGGCAATCGAGTTGACCGGTGCTGACACCTGTATCTCCAGCATCGGCGTCTCGACCGTAGAGGTCAGAGACAATACATTGCAACAGTGTGGCGATCGAGGGCTTCTGGTCGGGGACGCAGGCACGGCAACCGTGGCGGCAACGATCGAAGGCAATAGATTCATTTCCTCGCCCGTCGGCGTGGAAAACGTCACGCCCTCTCTGGAACTGGATGTTTGTTCCAATTACTTTGAAGCCGTTGCCTCGAGTACCTTTGCGAATCCAGGTCCCTTTACAAGCTGCCCGTCCATCGTCGAGAAATTCAACGATACGAACTTCAATGGGGTTCGCGACGACGACGAACCGGGCCTGCCGGGATGGATCTTCACCGTTAGCCGCGATGGCGAAAGGGTATTCACGGGCGAAAGCAACCTGGACGGGATCGTGGCACTGCCCGATCTGCCGCCGGATGATTACGAGGTTTGTGAGATCTTACGGCCAGGCTGGATCAACACAACGGAGCTATGTCAGCCTGTGACCTATGGCCCTGACCGCGTGAACCGTCTCCAATTTGGCAACGTCCTCACCGGGCGAATCGTGATTGAAAAGCTTGCAGCGCCCGCGGATGGTACGGCCTTCGCGTTCAGTACAACGATTCCCGGTCTGGAAGATGGATTCACGCTCTATGGTCTGCTTGAGGACGGAACTTCGATCTCGGATACGGTGCCGGTTACGGCTACCAGCATCATCACGATAGAGAATGTCCCAATCGGCACCTTTGCGGTGACAGAAGTGGTGCCGGAAGCATGGACCTTGACCGATCTGTCATGTCTCGACCCATCCGAAGACAGCGAGACAGACGTCAGTGCCGCCACAGCGCGCATCCGGCTGGACGAAGGGGAAACGGTGCGGTGCACATTCCAGAACGCCGCGGCAAGTGGTATCGCGTTTCTCAAACAAACACGGCCCGGTGGCCTCGTCGGACCCTTTATCTTTGAAGGCGATCTCTCCGGCAGCGTCAGCCACGGTGGCTATGTAAGACGCATGGATCTGCCGCCGGGTGAATATGTGGTTCGCGAGTCAGACCTACCGATCGGTTTCGACTTGACGGAGATTACCTGTGACGACGACAATAGTACGGGAGATCTTGAGACGCGAACGGCAACCTACCGGATCGAACCCAACGAATTCGTCACCTGTATCTTTGTCAATACGCTCACTGGCATCGACGCCACACCAACGGTGCAGACTTCGGAAGAGGGCGCCGAAGGCATCTACGATATCGTGCTGGCAACACCACCCAAGGCCGACGTGACGATTGAGATGATTCCTGATGAGCAGGTTGTCACTGACCCGGTTATGCTTGTCATCACGCCTGAGAATTGGAATGAAACCCATTTCGTCCGAGTCAACGCGGTAGACGATGGTGCTGTCGAATCACCGCCGGGAGCGGTACATTCAGGCCGCATCCGCCATAGTGTAACCAGCGACGATCCGTATTACGACGGAATTGCAATGCGCGACGTTGTCGTCGCCATCGTCGACAATGACTACCCTGGGGTCATCGTCGAGCCGACCATTCTTCCACTAATTGACGGGCAGGAAACCCTAACGTATACGGTGCAGCTTACGTCGCGGCCGACTGACACAGTTGCCATTGGCATCGACACCGGTCCCGAATTGCGGACGGCACCCCTTGCCCTCCTCTTCACCCCGGAAGGTTGGTCGAGCCCGCAGACTGTGCTGGTCATCGTCGACGATAGCGAATTCCAATCGACGGAAATTCGCCACAGCGCGGGAAGCAATGACATCCTATATGATGGGATCGAGGTGTCGAAGGTAATCGTCACGCGTAATACAATAAACGCAGGGCCCCATCTGCCGATCATCCGACGCGGAGGTCCGTAGCCCGTCAACCTACGAACCTGTTGCCGGGCGGCCCGAAAGTCTTCGCCTGTCGTCGTCCGGCAAGCGCCCCTTCCGCGTCCATTGCGTGCCGGCGGTGTTGCGAGGCGGACTGAAGAAAGGAACGGCATGACGCAACTGTTTGAACCCCTGACCGGCTATCGCTCGCTTCCTCCAGAGGAGATGAGCAGGCGCGCGGCCAGCTTCTATGCCGAGATCCGTCGACGGCGTTCGGTGCGCGATTTTTCAGATCGACCCGTGTCACGGGATGTAATCGAAAGCTGCCTGCAGGCAGCCGGCACCGCGCCCAACGGGGCCAATCTCCAGCCCTGGCACTTTGTGGCGGTCCAAGACGCCGAGATCAAGCGACAGATTCGCGTCGCTGCGGAGGCTGAGGAGCGCGAATTCTATGAACGGCGCGCGCCCCAGGAATGGCTGGATGCCCTGGCGCCGCTGGGCACCGATGCGTCCAAGCCGTTTCTGGAACATGCCCCGTACCTGATTGGCATCTTTGCCCAGCCGTACAGCTTGACTCCAGAAGGCGACAAGGTCAAGCACTACTACGTGAACGAGTCTGTGGGTATCGCCACGGGCTTCCTCATCGCCGCGCTCCATCATGCCGGGCTGGCAACACTCACCCACACGCCCAGCCCCATGAATTTTCTCAACCAGATCCTCCAACGCCCCCGCCACGAACGCCCTTTTCTGTTGCTCGTGGTCGGCTATCCGGCCGAGGACGCGCGCGTTCCCAAGATCACCAAAAAGCCATTGGCGGAGATCGCAACCTTCCTCTAGTCGGGTTCACAAAGAAGACGGGTGATGCTAGCCATCCTATTGATCACGGGCTCAACCTGGTACCGGCGGGCACGGTCGCCGCTTCGCGCGATCGTGGCGAGTTGGGGCCCTCTTAACGCTGAAACACCTCTCTTGACAATTTCTTATTCTTCCTCTATTATTTTTTTAGTCAACACTAAAATATTGTTTTTAGCCAATTAATTCAAACGAAAGAGTCCGTTCATGAACCCGAGTCCAGCACGCACACATGTGTCCCGCCGGACGCTACGCGCCAGCCTGAGTGTTCCCCTGCTCATTGCGGCGCTGCTGCTCAGCGCGTGCGGCGGGGGATCCGAGTCAGACGCCAACGGCCAGATCCGGGCGGTCGCCACAGTGGGGCACCTAGGCGACATCGTCCAGGCGGTAGGTGGCGAGCATGTGGCGGTGACCAGCCTCATGGGCGCTGGTATCGACCCCCATTTGTACGTTGCAACCGAGAGTGACGTGGAAGCGCTTCAAGCCGCCGACGTTATCTTTTATAATGGCCTCTTTTTAGAAGCCCAGATGACCGACGTTATGGAGCAGCTGGGTCAACGCAAGACCGTGACAGCGGTCGGCGATGCAGTGCCGGAAGATCGCTTGATTCCCTGGGCAAATTATGCAGACGAGTACGACCCCCACATCTGGTTTGATGTCACCTTGTGGATGAAGGCAGTGGAATCGATACGCGACACGCTCGCCGAGCTAGATCCGGAAAACGCTGCGGCCTATGAAGCCAACGCAACCGCCTATCTCGCCGAACTGAGCGAGCTCGATGCGTATGTCCGTGCGCGGGCCGAATCCCTGCCTGCAGCACGGCGCGTCCTCATCACCGCCCATGATGCCTTTACCTATTTTGGCAATGCCTATGACTTCGATGTACGTGGCCTCCAGGGCATCAGCACCGCAACCGAGGCCAGCACGGCTGATGTTCAGAACCTGGTCGACTTCATTGTCGAAAATGAGATACCGGCAATCTTCATCGAATCGTCGGTGCCCGTGCGCAATGTGGAGGCGCTGCAGGCCGCGGCAAAGGCCCGGGGCTGGGATGTGGCCATCGGCGGTGAACTCTTCTCTGACGCCATGGGCAATCCGGGTACGCCGGAGGGTACCTACATCGGCATGGTGCGGCATAACATCGACACAATTGTCGATGCGTTGGGCGGAGACGGCTCATGAGCACAGCGCCTGTCACACCCGCTCAGCTTGCCATCGAAGTCACCGACCTCACGGTCGCCTACGACGAGAAGCCAGTCCTTTGGGATATTGATCTGACCGTGCCCCAGGGGACCCTCATGGCTGTGGTTGGCCCCAATGGCGCGGGGAAGACCACCCTGATCAAAGCCATTTTGGGCTTGATCCCTGTCGCAGCCGGGCAGGTGCTGATCTACGGCAAGGCCTACGAAGAGCAGCGCGATCTGGTCGGCTATGTGCCCCAGCGGGGCAGCGTTGACTGGGACTTTCCCACCAGCGTGCTCGACGTGGTGATTATGGGCCGCTATGGCGCGCTTGGCTGGTTCAAGCGACCCAGGGCCCGTGAACGCCAAATGGCCATGGAAGCGCTGGAGAAAGTCGGCATGGCCGACCTGGCCACGCGGCAGATCAGCCAACTCTCGGGCGGGCAGCAGCAGCGCACGTTTCTGGCGCGCGCGCTGGTGCAGGATGCCCAGGTCTACTTCATGGACGAGCCTTTCCAGGGCGTCGACGCCACAACCGAGCGCGCCATCATCACGCTGCTCAAAGAGCTACGCGCTGCCGGCAAAACGGTGGTCGTCGTCCATCATGATCTGCAAACGGTCCAGGAATATTTCGACTGGGTGACCCTGCTCAACGTCCGGAGAATTGCCTCTGGCCCGGTTGAGGAGGTCTTCACCGAAGAGAATCTTCGCCTCACCTATGGCGGTTTGGTCGGTTTTCTGACCAGGAACGGCGGGGCGTCGCCCATAGAAGACGTGATCGACCCCGTCGGTCAAGAGGCATAGTCCGTGGATATTTTCCATAGTCTCTTCTTCGATTACACGCTGCGTACAGTCGCCCTGGGCACAGCCATGCTTGGGATCGTCAGCGGTGCGCTGGGCTCCTTTGCCGTGTTGCGTCGCCAGAGCCTGCTCGGTGACGCCATGTCTCACGCCGCGCTACCGGGCGTGGTGTTGGCATTCATGATTACCGGCCTCAAATCACCCTCCGTCCTCATGATCGGCGCGGCGATCGCCGGCGTGATTGGCGTGCTGGTGATCATCGTGATCAATCGTTATACGCGCGTCAAAGAAGACAGTTCGCTCGGCATTGTCCTCTCCGTCTTCTTCGGCTTTGGCTTGCTCCTCCTTACCATGCTGCAGCGCAACCCGGACGCGCGCCAGGCCGGACTCGACAGCTTTCTCTTTGGTCAGGCGGCGACGCTGCTCATGCGCGACGTGCTGACCATGGCAGCCTTTGGCATCCCGGCGCTCCTGCTCATGCTGCTCTTCTGGAAAGAGTTCAAGCTGCTGAGCTTCGATCGTGATTATGGCTCGAGCCTGGGCTTTCCCATGCAGGGGTTGGAGATCCTCATCACGTCGCTGCTGGTGGTGGCCATCGTCATCGGTCTCCAGGCGGTGGGAGTCGTGCTCATGGCAGCCATGGTCGTAGCCCCGGCCGCGGCTGCACGCCAGTGGACCAACCAGCTGGGCATCATGGTCGCGCTGGCTGCGGTTTTTGGGGCGCTCGCCGGCGTGAGTGGCGCGCTCATCAGCAGCATGGGCAGCGGTCTATCAACCGGGCCGGTCATCGTGCTCTGCATCAGCGCGATCGTATTTTTTTCGCTGCTCTTTGCACCCAATCGCGGCCTGGTATGGGCCTGGTTCACCCGGCGCCATAACCGCAACCGCCTGCGCAGCGAACAGGTGCTCAGCAACCTCTATCTGCTGTCGCTACAGCATGAGGACGCCGGCCATCCTCACAGCGCCGATACCCTGCGCGTGATGGGCGCCGGCAGGAAGGGCGCCCATGCCAGTCTCGCGCTGCTGGCCGAACAGGGTTTCGTAGTCCAGCAGGAAGATGACCTCTGGGCCCTCACGCCGGCCGGCGCAGAAGCGGCGCGTACTATGAGAAAAAGCGGGGGTGCGATGTGACGGTCACCCAAATCGAAATCCAACTTGTGGCAACCGTCGTGGCCCTGGCCTGTGCACTGCCGGGCGTCTTCCTTGTCCTGCGCCGCATGGCGATGATGAGCGACGCGATCAGCCATACGGTGCTGCTGGGCATCGTCCTGGCCTTTTTCGTTGTCGGCGATTTGGAGTCGCCCCTGTTGGTCTTGGGCGCGGCCGCCATGGGCGTCATCACGGTGGCGCTGGTGGAAGCGCTCCACGGCACGGGGCTGGTCAAGCAGGATGCCGCGATCGGGCTCGTCTTTCCCGCGCTCTTCAGCATCGCCGTCATCCTCATTTCGCGCTTCGCACGGGGCGTTCATCTGGACGTGGATGCAGTGCTGCTTGGGGAGTTGGCCTTCGCGCCGCTCAATCGCATGACCTTTTTCGGGATCGATCTGCCGGCCGCGCTGTGGGTGATGGGCGGCATCTTGCTGATCAATATCGCCTTCATCGCGCTCTTCTTCAAGGAGCTGAAGCTGGCCACCTTCGACGCCGGCCTCGCGGCGACGTTGGGCTTTTCGCCCGTGCTGATTCACTACGCGCTGATGACGCTCGTCTCCATCACCGCTGTGGGCGCCTTCGATGCCGTGGGCTCCATCCTCGTCGTTGCGTTGATGATCACGCCGGCCGCTACAGCCTATCTCTTGACCGACAGCCTGACCCGCATGTTGCTCTACAGCGCCTCATTGCCGTGATCAGCGCCATCGGCGGCTATTGGTTGGCCCGCTGGCTGGACGGCAATATTGCCGGCGCAATGGCGACCATGACCGGCATCGTCTTCCTGGTCGCGCTCATCTTTGCCCCCGAGCGCGGACTGGTGGCGTTGGCCCGGCGCCGCCACCGCCAGCGCTGGGAGTTCGCCCAGGCCATGCTCACCATTCACCTCCTGCAGCACGAGCAGTTGCCCGAGGCCGAAATCGAGAGTCGCGTCGATCATCTATGGGAACATCTGCGCTGGGAGCCAACCTATGCCGAAGAGGTCATCCGCTATGCCGAACGCAAGGGGACTGTCCGACGTCAGGCTGGAACGCTTCAGTTGACAGAGGAAGGACGGACCTTTGCGACGGCGAGTCTGGTGGGGTAGGAGGATGGGGTGCGACTGATGCACCAGACAAAGCATCCGGGGCCGCCCAGCGGCTAGTACACAATGGCGTAAATACCACGGCAGATATCCAGCATCTCTACCACTGGCAGCAACTGTGGGTTCATTTCCGCCGGGATTTACTAGCCTAATACAGGGCGGCTTAAGTTAGCCGATAGTTCATTGTACTCAAACCCCGTTTACGGGGTGCTGTTCCATAGCCCCGTGGCTTTAGCCCGGGGCGGCGTCCGGTGACCTGACTGTTCGGGATGCCCGACCCTCGCCCCGGGCTAAAGCCACGGGGCTACAGAGCAACGCCCGCTCAAGCGGGCTAGTACACGATGGCGCAACTGTGTCTATGGCTTGGCAGATCCGGCTACCCGCCGGACGAGGTCGCTATCCTCTGGATCTGTCCGGTAATTGAAGCTTTCGCGGGTAGCGTACCCTGCCCAACCACCGGCTTACTTACGCCACAACGTACTAGTCAATTGACCAGGATAACCGCTGGTCAATTGACCGTTCTCCTGGCTCATTGATCCGGCTACACTGCAACGTGGAGACGGGCAGCGCCGACCGTACGTCGTTGCGCGGCGTCCGCTCGCCGGATACAACCACCGCCTGGTGCCAAAGGAGGGCAACCCATGCAGGAAAATCCCGTTGGATTCTCAATCATTACGACCGTCGCCGGCGTCTTGCTGGCCACGATACTCATTGCCGTGCTGGGCGCAACCCTCTTTATGTGGGTTGGGACGAGCAATTCTGCGGCGGCGGGACCCGAACCCGTCTCGGTAGTCACGGAAGCGGACGAACCGGCTGCGGCTGTCGTCGAGAACGATGCCGGGACCGAAGCAAGCGAAGCAGAGGCTGTCAATGCACCTGGCGCTGCGGAAGCGGTCGCGGAGGGAACGGCTGACAAAGGTGAAGCAGTCGCCGCTGCGCCGCCCGAAATTGCCACGGCATTCATGAAGGGTACCTGTACCGGCTGCCATGTGATTCCCGGCGTTCCCAATGCCGTGGGCATGACCGGCCCGAATCTCGCCAACATCGGCACGGTCGCGGCGACCCGCGTCGAGGGCCAATCGGCTGAAGAATACATCCGAGCGTCAATCCTGGCGCCCGAAGAATACATCGCGCCCGACTGCCCGACCGGCCCCTGCGCGGCCGGCATCATGCTCGAGACCTTCGGCAACCTCTTGAGCGAAGATGAGCTCAACGGCGTCGTCGACTATCTGCTGGCGCTCCACGAGGAGTAGCGTTATCGAGCAGGGTTTCTCACGGAATCCGAGATCCGGCCACCACCTACGCGAAGGATGAATTGGTCGTAGCCGAATCCCGGGATTTTTGCTGCCCCTGTACCCCGTCCCAGCACGGCAAGTTCGCAATGAATTCCCTCTAATATTTTGCCTAATCGGGTGCTGTACTGTATACTCCAGGGGAGTATACAGTACACGGAAAAACTTGTAGCGAAAGAATCTGCTCAATGCCACTCTATGAATATGTCTGCCAGCAGTGCGGACAGACCTTTGAAAAGCTTGTTTCCATGTCCAAGGCGGATGATCCCCAGGCCTGTCCGGGGTGTGCGGGCGTGGAAAGCCGCCGCAAGCTCTCCTCGTTTGCCGTCAGCGGCGGCAGCAACGGCGCGCCAATTGCTGCCGGACCGCCGGCCAGCAGCCCCTTCACCTGAGCGGGCGCCTGCTAACGAACCGTGTGTTCGGATCAGAAAAAGGGCCCAAACCCAATGCAAGCTGCATCACCCGAGATCAAGACGCAATTGCGGAGCCGTCTCAGCCGTATCGAAGGTCAGGCACGGGGCGTCAAAAAAATGGTGGACGATGATCGCGACTGCCGCGAAGTGCTGCAGCAGCTCAACGCGATGAACGCGGCGATCCAAAACGCAACTCAGCTCTACATGCGTGCCTATGCCCGCGAGTGCCTGCTCAATGATGCTGCGCCCGATGATCGCGCGCAGGTGGTCGACGAGCTACTCGACCTCATGGAACGGGTACGCTAATCAAGGACCGATTCCGGTTCACTTTGCAGAATTGAGGGAAAAGATGGCGAACGAAAAGCACGTCCACCTGGAGTGGACAGGGAATGAACTAAATTTACGCGCCAAATTCGATGCCGGTTATGAAGTTGGCATGCACGGTCCCTCCGACGCCGGAGGCGCCACGCCCATGGAATTTCTGCTCGCGGCCGCAGCCGGCTGCAGCACCATGGACGTGATCTATATCTTGGGCAAGAAGCGGCAGCAGATCGAAAGCGTGGAGGTGGAAGCCGAAGCCATTCAGGCCAAAGATCATCCTCAAGCGTTCACGCATGGCAAGTTCACCTACATCGTGCGCGGCGTTGACGTCGACCCTAAGGCCGTCGAGCGGGCCATTGAACTCTCCCAAACGTCCTATTGCTCGGCCAGCATCATGCTCAAGAATGCGGGCATGGTGATTGATACCGAATATCGGATCGAGTAAAGATTGCGGATTGACGAGTGAGGAGTGCGGATTGACGATTGACAATCCGCACTCGCCAATCATCAGTCCAAAACAACCGCATCGCCCTGCATGGGCAGTTCAGCGTTGATGCGGTGGTAGCCGCGAATGACGCTGGCCAACGCATTGCGCTGGCGTTGCTCGCCATGGGTCAGGGCGACGCGTGGCTTGGCGCCGGCCACAACCTCAAACCAGCGCAAGAGATCCTTCTGGCCGGCATGGGCGCTGAAGCCGCCCAACGTATGAATCTCGGCCCGCACGGGGATCCGATCACCAAAGATCGTGACCTCCTTCGCCCCGTCCACCAGTTCTCTCCCCAACGAGCCGTGTGCTTGATAACCCACGAGGAGTACCGACGTCTCCGGTCGCCACAGGTTGTGGCGCAAGTGATGCAGGATGCGGCCGCCATTGCACATACCCGAGGCAGAAATCACCATGCAGGTTCCCTCAAAGTCGTTGATCTGCATGGAATCCTGCACGGACGGCGTCGCCTGGACCGAGCTCAGATCCTGGGCGAAACGTCCTGCTTGGGCGAGTTCAATTGCCTCGTCATCGTAGAGTTCAGGATGCTCGGCGTAGATCTTGGTGGCCTTGATTGCCATGGGACTGTCGACAAAGACCGGGAAATTTCTCGATCTCATTGTCGCGGAAGAGGGCAGCGACATAGTAGAGCAGTTGCTGCGTGCGGCCGATGGCAAAAGACGGAACCAAGATCTTGCCATTGCGCCCGGCTGCGTCGAGGATGATCTCGCGCCCCTCCTCCAGCGTCAACTCCAGCGGGCGGTGGTTGCGATCCCCATACGTCGATTCCAAAAAGACCAGGTCGGCGTCCTGAAAGGTCTCCGCATCGCGCAGCCAAACCATACCGGCCGGTCCCAGGTCTCCCGAGAAGATCACGACTTTGCGCGCTCCTCCTTCTTCCAGAGTCATTTCGATGCTGGTCGAGCCAAGCATATGGCCGGAATCAACAAAGCGCACGCTGATTCCGGGCGCGACGGCCAGCGGCTCGTGGTAGGGCGCTACCCGCATACGTTTGAGGATCGCTTCGGCATCGTCCATGGTGTAAAGCGGCTGCAGCGGCTCCTGGTTACGCTGCGCCCGCTTGCGATTCTCGCGTTGCGCATCCGATTCTTGAATCTTGGCCGAATCGCGCAAAATCAGGTCCGCCATGTCGATGGTGGCGTCCGTAGCGTAGAGGTCGCCACGATAGCCATTGTGGGTCAACAGCGGCAACCGGCCCGTGTGGTCCAAATGGGCATGGGTCACGACCACGGCATCTAGATTGCGCGGGTCCAGCCCCTCCGGCAACACATTCTTCGCCTCAAGTTTCTCACTGCCCTGAAACATGCCAAAATCGACCAGGACGCGGGCACCGTCCGTTTCGACAAGATAGGCGGATCCGGTGACATCGCCGGCCGCGCCGTGCGGGGTAATTTTCATACTTGCTCCTTCTACGGGTGGAAGGTGAAGCGGCAGCGTGCGATGGCTGGTTCAACGCTTGCTTATCGCACGCTCCAACTGAATCTTCTGCGGAGTTTAGCATAGGATCGCTTGACTTGACACATTCGTTCCATCGATCGGGCGATTGATGTAGAATAGCTTCTTCGATCCCCATCCGCCCTACGTCGTGCCCGAGCCGTGGGCCAGCATGTATGATCCCGACGAGATGGAGATCGGCCACTTCATCGAAGGCGAATTTGACGACATGCCGCCGCCCCATGGACGCACACGCGAAGAAGATCCGGATTTCTCAGATTATGATGAACCGGGCGGCCAGGGTCTTCACGGCTACTCAATAAGGAGCAAATCATGCGCATTCTCTATATCGACATCGATTCCATGCGGCCCGATCACCTCTCCTGCTATGGCTACCATCGCCAGACATCGCCCAACATCGACGGCGTGGCCGAGGAGGGCGTTCGCTTCAACAATTTTTACACCACGGACGCGCCCTGCGCACCCAGTCGCGCACGGCCTTTTTTACGGGCATGTTTGGCATTCGCACCGGCGTCGTCAACCATGGCGGCACCTATGCCGACATGCCCATTGAGGGAGCGGAACGGGGCTTTCGCAGCCGCGCGGGCGTCGAATCCTTTGCCGCCAAGCTGCGTCAGGCGGGCTTCCACACGGCCAGCATCAGCCCCTTCCCCAACCGCCATACGACCTACCAGATCTGGTACGCTTTCACCGAAACGTACGACACAGGGCGGGGCGGCCAGGAGAATGCCGACGAAATGTATCCGCCGGCCAAACGCTGGCTGGAGGCCAACGGCCAGCGCGACAACTGGTTCCTTCACGTCAACTTCTGGGATCCCCACACGCCCTACGATCATCCGGCCGACTACGGCAATCCCTTCGCTGACGAGCCGATCGAGGAGTGGATCACCCAGGCGCTGATCGACCAGCAGAATGCCAGCTTTGGTCCCCACAGCGCGGCCGAAGTGCCCGGCTACTCCGATCAGTTGCCGCCCGTCTGGACCATGGGCGTCGGCCACATCCGCGATCTTGCTGACGCCAAAGCCCACATGGACGGCTATGACACGGGCATTCACTACGCCGATCACTATGTGGGCAAGCTGATCGAGGACCTGAAGGCGCTCGGCATCTACGAGGACACCGTGATCATCATCAGCGCCGACCATGGCGAAAATCAGGGCGAACTCAACGTCTGGGGCGATCATCAGACCGCGGACCAGTGCACGAGCCGCCTGCCCCTCATCGTGCGCTGGCCGGGCGTGACCGATGAACAGGCCGGCCAGGCACGTGACGGACTCCACTATCACCTGGATCTGCCATCCACCATTCTGGAGCTTGTCGGCGGGCAGCAGCCCGACGATGTGGGATGGAGAGAGCTTCGCCGCTGCGTTGACTACGCCCGCGGATGAGGGCCGCGACTTCCTTGTGCTGAGCCAGGGCGCATGGAGCTGTCAGCGCTCGGTGCGGTGGGGCAAGTGGCTGCTCATCCGCACCTACCATACCGGCTTAAAAGACTTTCCCGAATATATGCTGTTTGACATCGAAGCCGATCCCCACGAGACTATGAATCTTGCCGCAAGCCGTTCCGATGTGCTCGGGCGAAGGCTTGCGCCGCATGGACGAGTGGATGGGCGAGCAGATGTATCGAGGTTTGCGCGGGCGATCCCTTCTGGGGCGTGATTGCGGAAGGCGGGCCGCTCCACGCCAACGCCAACAGCCAGAATTGGCAAGAATATCTCGACCATTTGCGCGCCACCGGACGTGGTCACCACGCCGATGCCCTGGACGAATACCAGGGCCGGCCCATGCGCACAGGATTGGAAGTCTAGCCGTCTGGTAATCGTTACCCGGCGGACGGTTGGATATTGAACCCGCCGGGAATGATTGGTAGAATCGGCCTTCATGCAAAAAACTGAGATCACGACGAGCTTGCAGCAGCGCCTGATCGGTACGCTCTTCACCGCCGAAAGCCTCTTCGCCGCGGCGCAGATCGCTGCGCTGACGCTGATGCCCGTGGTCGCTGCGGAGCTCTCCGGGCAGGACCTGCTGGCCGGCGTCCCCACCACTGCGATGCTGGTGGGCCAGGCAGCCGCGGCCTACTTCATTGGCTCGCTCATGGACCGCGTCGGGCGGCGGACCGGCCTGACGCTGGGCTATCTTGTGGCCACACTTGGCGCCATCGTCGCGGCCGCAGCGGTAAGCTGGAGCGCTTTCCTGGTGCTCTGCATCGGCGCCGGCATGATGGGCGTGGGACGCGGCGCAGGGCTGCAGGCTCGCTTCGCTGCCGCGGAAATCGAGCCGCCGCGGCGACAGGCCCGGGCCATCGGCATTATCGTTTTCGCCGGGACAATCGGCGCCGTTGTCGGCCCCCTGCTGGTGGCGCCATCACAGCGGTGGGCAGAGTTCTTCGGTTTTGCGCTGCGTGCCGGTCCCTATCTGGCCGCAGCCGCGCTCTTCTATGGCGCGGTGCTGGTCACCTTCATTCTGCTACGACCCGATCCCATGACCGTGCGCCAGGCCTGGGCCGTCGATGAGGCCCTTCGCGAAGAGTCTGACGCGCTGCCCGCTGTGCAATCATCCCACAGCCTGCGCCAGATCTTTGCGCCGACAGACGTCCGTCTTGCCCTGGCCGCCATGCTGATTGGCCAACTCGTGATGGTGTTAATCATGGTCACGACGCCGCTCTACATGAACAAGCAGGCCTATAGTGACGGCGCAATCTCGCTGGTTATGACCGGCCACACGCTGGGCATGTTTGGGCTGGCCGCGCTGACGGGCTGGCTCATCGATCGCGTGGGGCGCAAGCGCATGATCTCTGCCGGCGCGGTGGTCCTGATCGTTGCGAGCCTGCTGGCCCCGATCGCCTACGGCCTGCCCCTGCTGATCGGTGCGCTCTTTCTGCTTGGCCTGGGCTGGAATTTCTGCTTCATTGCGGGCTCCTCGCTGCTTTCCGCATCGCTCGGCGACCAAGAGCGTGGCCGCGCCCAGGGCGCCAACGACATGTTCGTGGCCCTGGCCGCGGGCGTCGGCAGCATCAGCACGGGGCCCCTTTACATGCTCGGCGGGATCGTGCTGATTTGCGGTATCGGGCTGGCCATCTCCTTTGGCTTGCTGGCCGGCACGCTGTGGGTCGAACGGCGGACGCCTGCGCTTGTCACTGCGGGCGATTGAAACCAATCATGACCGAATCTCCCCAAAACATCATCACCGGCCTGCGCTATCAGAAGAAGAACAAGGAGCGGGTCAACGTCTATCTCGACGGCACGTACGCGTTTGCCGTGACCGAGCTGGTGGCGGCCGAGCTGCGGCGCGGCCAGCAGCTGAGCCCGGCCGAGATTGAAGCGCTCAAGGATGATGACCTGCGCAACAAGGCCTACAATCTGGCCGTGCGCTATCTGGGCTACCGGCCGCGCAGCCGCCACGAGGTGGAGCAGCACTTGCGGCGCAAGGAATACGAACCCGATGTCGTTGCCCATGCCATTGGCAAACTGGAGGAGCGCAACTACCTGGACGACCGCGCCTTTGCCCAGTTCTGGGTCGAGAATCGCAGCCAATTTCGTCAACGCGGCACACGCGCCCTGCGCTATGAGCTGCGCCAGAAGGGCGTCGAGGATGCGATCATCGACGAATTGACGGGCGAGGTAGATGAAGAAGCGCTGGCCTGGGCCGCGGTTCAGCCCAAGCTGGCGGGCTGGCAACGGACTCGAGCGACGGGCGTTTGAGCAGAAGCTGATCGGCTTTCTCAATCGCCGCGGCTTCAATTTCGGGACGGCGCGCAGCGTCAGCGACCAGGCGTGGGACACGCTGCATGGCGATGGAACAGATGACGATTGGATCGATGAGTAGGGAGGAATAACAAGTGAGCGATACGCCACAATCAGGCCGCTTTGCGGCGCTGGATCAACGCGAAATCAATCGCGAAACCTTCGTCGAGCCGTGGCCGGAAGCCGGTCTGGCCGTGGTCGACAGCCCCTACGACCCGGCGCCGAGCCTGCGCCTCGAGGCCGGGCGCGTGATCGAGATGGACGGCAAAGCGGTTGCAGACTTCGATACGCTGGATGCCTTCATTGCCAACCACGCGCTCGACCTGGAGGTTGCCGCGGAAGCCATGGCGCTGCCGTCGCTGACGCTGGCGCGCATGATCGTCGACATCAACGTCACGCCCGCTGCAGTGCGGCGACTGGCAAGCGGCTGCACCCCGGCCAAACTGGTCGAGATCATCCGCCACATGAACGTGCTGGAGATGATGATGGGGCTGGCGCAAGCTGCGCGTGCGCCGCACCCCGGCCAACCAGGCGCACGTCACCAACTGGCGCGAGCACCCGGCGCTGCTGGCTGCGGATGCCGCCGAGGCGGCCCGGCGCGGCTTTGCCGAGATCGAAACAACCGTGCGCGTGGCGCGCAACGCGCCCTTCAATGCCCTGGCCATCCTGGTCGGTTCCCAGAGCGGGCGGGGCGGCGTGCTCACCCAGTGTGCGGTGGAAGAAGCGCTGAGCCTGCGTCTGGCCATGAAGGGGCTGACGACCTATGCCGAGACCCTCTCGGTCTATGGCACGGAGCGCACCTTTGTGGATGGCGACGACACGCCCTGGTCCAAGGCCTTTCTGGCCTCGGCCTATGCCTCGCGCGGCATCAAGGTACGCTTCACTTCCGGCACCGGCTCCGAGGCGCTCATGGGCAACGCCGAGCAGTGTTCCATGCTCTACCTGGAAGCGCGCTGCCTGCTGGTGACCAAGGGCGCCGGCAGCCAGGGCGTGCAGAATGGCTCCATCTCCTGCATCGCCCTGCCCGAAGCGCTGCCGGGCGGCGTGCGCGCGGTGCTGGCCGAGAATCTGCTGGCGTCGCTGCTGGGGCTGGAAGTGCGCCTCCGGCAACGACGCTCTGGCCTCCCACTCGGCCATCCGCAAGACGGCCAAGCTCATGTGCCAGTTCATCCCCGGCACCGACTTCATCCATTCGGGCTTCAGCGTCATGCCCAAACGGGACAATCTCTTTGGCGGCGGCAACTTTGACGCCGAGGACCTGGATGATTACAACGTGCTCCAGCGCGACATGCAGGTCGACGCCGGCCTGCGGCCGCTGACAGAAGCCGATGCCCGGGCCGTCCGCCGCCACGGCGCCCGGGCGATCCAGGCCGTCTATGCCGAGCTCGGCTTTCCCGCCATCAGCGACGGCGAGGTTGAGGCTGCGGTGATGGCCTTCAGCAGCGAGGATATGCCGACGCGCGATCTCGTCGCCGACCTGGCCGCGGCCGACAGTTTTTTGGCGAGCGAGCTATCGCTGCTCGATGTGGCGGCAGCGCTGCAGCGCCGCGGCTTTGACGATACGGCCGCCAACCTGCTGGAGATGGCGCGCCAGCGCGTCGCCGGCGACTATCTGCAGCCGGCCGCGATCTTTGACGAGCACTTTCACGTGCTCAGCGCCATCAACGACGCCAACGATTACGCCGGCCCCGGCAGCGGCTATCGCTTGGAAGGCGCACGCTGGCAAGAAGTCCAGGCCATCCGCCAGGCTCAAGTCCCCACGCGACTTCATCGACGACAACATCGGCGCGCCGTCGCCCAAGGTTGATCGCCCCTCGGCCCGGCCAAAGCCGGCACGCGGCAGGAGATCATCGTGGCGGTGGGCCCGGCCTTTAACGACGCGCTGACCAAGAACCATCAGCGGCCTTGAGCATGAAGCCATCCTCGTTGCGTTGCTCACCGGCGTGGCGCGGGAAGGGCTGATCGCCCGCATCGTCGCGCGTCAACCACACGTCGGATTGCGCCGCCATCGGCCAGATCGGCGCCGAACTGAGCGGCTCCGGCATCGGCATTGGCCTGCAATCGCGCGGCACCACCGTGATCCACAAGCGCGGCCTGGCGCGGCTCAACAACCTGGAACTCTTCCCCCAGTCGCCCAGCCTGACGCTGGACACCTATGAGCAGATCGGTCGCAACGCCGCGCGCTACGCCAAAGGCGAAGCGCCTGAGCCGGTGGGCGTGAAGATCGACAACTGGGCGCGCCTGCGCCTCATCGTCAAGACCGCGCTGCTCCATCGCCGCGAGACGGAACAGATTCGGGATGAACCGCCCACAGAGCTCTTCTTTGACTGGGAGCCGGAAGTTTAGGGCAGGGGAAAACAAGCCTGCAATGACCGTGGAGCCGTGCCGGGACTGAGCGCCGAAAATACGGAGAATCAGATGAACGACCAATGCGCTATCCGCTGAGCTCCTCCTCGTCTGCGCAGCGCCAGCGGCAAAAACGCCGCCGAGATCACGTCCGCTGCGCTGGATGCCGGATTGCTCGATGCTGCGGACATGCAGATTGACGCCGCAACGCTGCGTGCACAGGCCCAGATTGCCGCCGCAGCCGGCTATCCTCAGCTGGCGGAAAACCTCGACCGTGCTGCGGAGTTGACCGCCGTGCCCAATGACGTCTTGCTGGAGATGTACGAGCAGCTGCGCCCGGGGCGGGCGACACATGCTGAGCTGCACGCGCTGGCGGATCAGCTGGAGGAGACGTTCTCCGCGCCGCGCACGGCCGATTTGGTGCGAGAAGCCGCGCTTCACTATGCACGCCAAGGATTGTGCAAAGAGAGCGAATGACAGTCGTTCCCATGGGCAGATAGAGTCAGCGCTCGCCATTTCGTGACGATTCGCGTCATGGGCTGGAGACGCGGGTTGCGCTGGCGCCGAGAGTCAGCGCCGGTTGAGTAGCCCGGAGGGCGTATCGAAACCAAGCGGGTCGACAAGCTCAACCGGCGCTGGCTACCGAGGCTGGGGTGCACAGCATCAATCCGCCCCCTCGCCCAGTCCGCACGACAACAAAAACGCGGATTGACGCAATTTACTTTTTGCAATACAATGGCGACGCAACCGAAACGGAGAGGCTTCCCAAGTGTTTCGAAACGGTTGCGAGCCCTAAACCTGAACTCACGGAATTCGTATAACCCCTGCAAGACGTGACCTGGATTGATCTCGGCCAATTTGTCGCTGCACCATCTCACCGAGTGTGTTCCACAATTTACGCATACCACCCCTGTTTTTTGGGTTGTAACCTGTCGCTGTTAGCGCAGTAACACGTTTACGTAGCAACACGTTCACGCAGTAACACCTATTCACTCAAGGAGGTTGTCCCATGTCGGACCTGAAGCAAAGTATTGCCCAGCGCCCGCTTTCACGCCGCCAGGCGCTTAAGCTGATGGGCGGCGCGGCCGGCGTCTTCGCGCTGGCAGCCTGTGCTGCACCGGTGCCTGCACCCGCCGGTGATGGCGGCGATGCGCCAATGGAAACCGCGGGCTCGCTGATTGTCGTCCACCGCCGCGAGTATTTCCAGGAGATGGAAGAGCTCTTCGAAGCGGCCGTACTCGCTTGGGGCGAAGCCAATGGCGTCGAGATCGAAATCTCGCCCGTCGCCGCCGAGGCCAACGAGGACTTTGTGCCCAAACTGGCAGCCGAGGTCGAAGCCGGCAATCCGCCCGATCTCATCTATCACCGCAACGCCATCGTCTCGCAGATGTACTTCCTTGATCTGATTCAGCCGGTCGACGATACGGCCAATCAGGCGCTTGAGCTCTATGGCGCAACGCCAGGCGGTCAGGAACGCTTCAACATAATCGATGGTTCATGGTATGGCGTGCCCTACATCATGAGTGGTGCATCAGGTGCGGGCGTCTTTGCACGCGCCAAGTTGGCTGGAAGAAGTAGGCATAGATCCGGTCACCGACATTGTCACGTTTGATGATGTGCGCGATGCTGCGCTGGCTATCTCCAATCCAGGCGAGGAACGCTATGGCTGGGGCATGACGATCAACAGTGGTGGCGATGCCACCGGTTTGATTCAGGCCATCATTCACAACTGGGGCGGCCAGATTACCGACGCTGACTCTGACCGAACTGACCTTCAACTCACCGGAAACCGTTGACGCCGTTGCGTGGCTCACCGATGTCTATGCCAACGATGCCTACGCCGACATGATTCCGCCCGGCATCCTCAGCTGGACCGACTCGAGCAACAACGAAGCGTGGCTGGCCGGCAATCTGGGCTTGACCGAAGAACGCCGCCAGCATCTATGCCAAGGCGCAAGGCCGACGGCAACCCGATCTTTGACGACACGATCGTCACCGAGCCGATTATCGGCCCCTACGGCGAACCGCTGCTGGGTGGCGACGGCGCCCAGTTCAACATCTCCACGGAATGCCAGCAATCCGACGCAGGCTGCAGAGTTGGCGCTTCACTGCTGACGCCAGAAGTCTTCCTGCCGATTTCGCTGATTTCGGCAGGTCTCTTCCTGCCGGCCTATGAAAATATCTACGCCCTAGATGAGGTTGTGGCCGCCTTTGACGCCGATCCCGACGCTACGCCGCATGGGTGAGCAGACCTTGGGCGACTATCCTGGTCTTTCTTGGCCAGCCGAGCCGAATCGCCCTGACCGATGCCGTCAATGCTCAGTCGATTCTGCCCGATCTGATGGCCGAAACGGTCACCCAGGGCGTGGATCCGGCCGAGGCCGTTTCCCGTGCGACCGACCGTATGGCGCAGATTGCCGAAGAACTCGGAGCGTTCAGCTAATCCTCTTTTCGTTACGGAAAAAATCGGGCTTCCGGTCGGAAGCCCGATTTTTTCTCATACATCAGCAAACGATCTCTTATGCAAATTGTGAATCCGCCGGCGTCATTGATCCAATTGACCCGGCTCAATCCGTTTGACCGCTTTCCCGACGGACGGCCCCACGTGCCCGGCGATCTGATCGAACGCATGCATCTGGTCACCACCGAAGAGGCCTGGGCCGTCCTACGCGACCACGGCTATGATCGCCAGTTCGAAAGCGGTTGGTTTCAAACGCATCCCGAGCGTATCCTGGTCGGTCGCGCGGTGACGGCCATGATGGTGCCCCACCGCCCCGATCTCCACGATCTGATCCAGGAAATGGGTGAAAACGAAGGCCGCATCGGCGGTCACAACTCGTGGGTGATTGATACACTGGAACCCGGCGACGTCATGGTCGTAGATATGCGCGGCAAGGTGAAAGACGGCACCTTTGTCGGCGACAATCTCTCCACCTCGGTCATGCACCGCACCCACGCCGGGGCCGTGATCGACGGCGGCATTCGCGACTATCAGGGCATCCGCCAACTCCAGAATGTGGCCTTCTACTGCCGCGGCATGGACCCGACCCCGATCGCCGACGTAACGCTGGTGGGCATCAATATCCCGATTCAGATCGGCGGCGCCACCGTCATGCCCGGCGATGTGGTGCTGGGAACACCGGTCGGCGTCAGCTTCATCCCGCCCCATCTCGTCCAAGAGGTCGTCGAAAGATCTGAAGACGTGCGCGTGCGCGATGAGTTTGGCAAGCTTCGTCTCCACGAAGGCAAGTACACGCCTGGAGAAATCGATGTGCCCGTCTGGGAGGAGCACATTGAGGCGGATTACCAGGAATGGTTGAAGTTGCGTTGAGTGTTCACACGAAGGTCAAGTCAGGCTAATGCCAACTGTGGAAAAGGAATAGAGACTTATGGCAGAGCAGGCAAGTACGCTGCCGCAAACGCAGAGCGTCACGAAACACAAGGGCAGCACGGCGCGCCGCATCCTGGGTCCGGACTGGAAGATTGCTATTCCCTTTGTCTTGCCCATTTTCCTCCTGATGACTGTCTTCATCGCGTGGCCCTTTATCGACGCGGCCTATACCAGCATGACGATCCGCACGATGAATCGCGAGGTCAAGTTTGTCGGGCTCGACAACTACATTCGTCTCTTTCAGGATCGTTACTACTGGCAATCGGTGCGCGCCACCTTTGTCTTTACGGCCGGTGCGATCTTCTTCAAACTGATCTTTGGCCTGATCGCGGCGCTGTTGCTTCATTCGGTGAAGCGTGGGCGCAGTCTGCTCACAGGACTGATCCTGTTGCCGTGGATCATTCCCTCGGTCGTCCAGGCCCTGGCCTGGCGCTCGATCTTCGATCCGCTCTTTGGCGGCCTCAATCCAATCCTGCTCGGGCTAGGTATCTTGGACCGGCCGGCTTCGTGGCTGGCCGACCCCGATCTGGCTATGGCGTCCGTCATTGCGGTCAACGTCTGGGCCGGTATTCCCTTCTTTCACCGTCAACATGTTGGCGGGCATGGCCTCGATTGATTCGGAGCTCTACGAAGCCGCGGCCATCGACGGGGCCAACGCCTGGGAGAAGTTTCGCAACATCACCCTGCCCGGCCTGCGCTTCGTGATTGCCGTCGCCACGCTCCTCTCCACCATCTGGACCTTCAACAACTTTGAGACCATCTACCTGCTGACCCAGGGCGGACCGGGCAACATCACCAAAGTCTACTCGATCCTGGCCTATGAAAAGGCCATGCGTGCACTCCAGTTTGGGCCCGGCACAGCGGTTGCCTTCAGCCTGGTGCCGGTGTTGCTCTTCTTCATCATGCTCCTCTCGCGCTTCATGCGCCGCGATGCCGGCTCGGGCGATGAGATCACAACCTGGCAAGACCGCTTTATCGACGGCATCGGCAAGCTGATCAATGGCATTTTCAGCCTGATTGCCCTCCCCTTTCAGCTCATCGGACGGGCGTGGCGATCGGTCTTCCCCAGCAGCAATAGCCAGACGAGCATCAAGCGCCAGCAGCGTTGGGCCACAATCGGCCGCAACATCGCGCTGGCCCTTCTGTTGACGTTTATTCTGTTTCCCTTCTTCTGGATCATCATCACGGCATTCAAGAGCGATCTTCAGATCGGGCAACGCACCGACATCTTCTGGCCCAATCCCTGGACGCTCGAACAATTTGAAAAGCTCTTCACCGAAGAGCCCTTTTTCCTCTGGTTCGGCAATTCGCTGATCGTCTCCACCATCACCACCGCGCTCTCGGTGGTCTTGGCTGCGCTGGGCGGCTATGCCCTGGCGCGACTCAGCTTCCGCGGCGTGGAGTCAATGACGACACTGCTCTTGATTACCTATCTCCTGCCCGCCGCGCTCATGTTCATCCCCCTCTACGGCATTCTGGCCGATTTGGGCGTCATCAACACGCGTTGGGCGTTGATCCTCACCTATCCCACCGCCATGGTGCCCTTTGCGACGTGGCTGCTCATGGGCTACTACCGGTCGATTCCCATTGAGCTTGAGCACGCGGCCATGGTGGACGGGGCCAATCGCCTCCAGGCCTTTACGCGCATCACGCTGCCGCTGGCCCTGCCCGCGCTGCTGGCGGTGACGCTCTTTGCCTTTACCAATGCCTGGAAAGAGTTCCTCTTTGCCTTCGTCTTCATTTCCAATCGCGCGCTGATGACGCTGCCCGTGGGTCTCGCCCAGACAATCTTCGGCGACATCTATCCCGTGGGGCATGCTCATGGCGGCCTCGCTGCTGATCTCCGTGCCGGTGGTCATCTTCTACATGTATGGTCAGAAATACATGGTCGCCGGCCTGACCGCAGGCAGCGTGAAAGGCTAATGGATGAGGCGTAATGCGTGAAGACGTGAGGATACGACCTGAGCCTCGGTCATTTCCCGTCTTCACGCATCGACGCTTTCGACATTTCACGCCTTATCTATCAGATCGCTCTTTCCCAAACCCACCACCAAGAGAACGCCCCATGCACATCACAGAAATGCGCGTTACGCCGATCGCCATCAGCGATCCGCCGCTGCTGAATGCGGCCGGCCTGCACGCTCCCTATGCCCTGCGCACCATCGTCGAACTGATCACCGACGACGGGCTCTCCGGCGTGGGCGAAGTGCCCGGCAGCGTGGAGACAACCGAGGCGCTCAATGCCGCCCGCACAGTCGTCATCGGCGCCGATCCATTTCATCTGAACGCCATCGAAGCAGAATCTCGCTGCCACGTTTGGCACAGGAACAGGAGCAGCGCGGCAGTCAGCCGTGGGACAAGCGGCGCATGGTCCACGTCTGAGCGCCATCGAAGTGGCCTGCTTTGACATCATGGGCAAGGCGACGGGCCGGCCGGTCTGTGATCTCCTGGGCGGTCGGGTGCGCGACGTCGTGCCCTTCTCCGCCTATCTTTTCTACAAGCTGGGGCGCGGGCGGCGCACTTGGCTTCGGCGTCGATCAAGCGGCCACGGGGTGGGCGGCTGCGCGCCAGGCCCAGCGCTCACGCCCGACGAGGTGGTGGTCCAGGCCCAGGCCATGTGTGACAGCATTCGGCTTCCAGTCGATCAAGCTCAAGGGCGGCGCCATGCCGCCGACGAAGAGGTCGACGCCATGCTTGCGCTGCGCGAGGCCTTTGGCCCCGACGTGCCCCTGCGCCTGGATCCCAACGCCATCTGGCGCGTGGAGACGGCCATCGAAATGGGCCGGCGGCTGGAAGGCGTCCTCGAATACTACGAGGATCCGGTACGGGGACAGGAAGCCATGGCCGAGGTGGGCGCTGCCGCTGCAGATGCCCATGGCGACCAACATGTGCACGACCTCGTTCGAGGACATTCCCGGCAGTGTCGCGCTCGGTTCTGAAGACATCATCCTGAGCGACCACCACTTCTGGGGCGGTCTGCGCGCGACGCTCGAATTGGCCCGGATCTGCCGCACCTTTGACCGCGGCCTCTCCATGCACTCCAACAGCCACGTGGGCATCTCCCTCATGGCCATGACGCATCTGGCCGCCGCCATTCCCAATCTGACCTACGCCTGCGACACCCACTATCCGTGGCAATCTGAAGAGGTAATTCAGGGCGGCCGCGTTACGTTTGAGGAGGGCGGGGTGCGCGTGCCGCTCGACGCCCGGTCTCGGCGTTGAGTTGGACCGGGACGCGCTGGCGCGCCTGCATCAGCAATACCTGGACTGCGGGCTAACGGAGCGCAATGACGAAATCGAAATGCAGAAGGTCTATCCCGACTGGAAATTTGAGGCGGTGCGCTGGTAGAGGCAGCGCTGATCCCTCCACAATTCTAGCAGCAAGGATCTGATAAAATGAGCACATCGGTTGAACAGAACGTCAACACTCATTCGCGCCCGTCGGAACTCAAAATCACCGACATGCGCATTGCCAACCTGGTCGGCGTGCCCTTCCGCAGCACGATCATCCGCATTGACACGAACCAGGGCATCTCCGGCTATGGCGAAGTGCGCGACGGCGCCAGCAAGACCTTTGCCCTGATGCTCAAGTCGCGCATTCTGGGCGAAAATCCATGCAACGTCGACAAAATCTTTCGCAAGATCAAGCAATTTGGTCATCACGCGCGCCAGGGCGGCGGCGTCTGCGGGATTGAGATGGCGCTGATGGACCTGGCCGGCCGCGCCTATGGGGTGCCCGCCTATCAGCTGGCCGGCGGCAAGTTTCGCGACCGCGTCCTCTGCTACTGCGACACGCCCACCGTTGCCGACGGCGCGGAGATGGGCAAGCGGCTCAAGGCGCGCATGGACCAGGGCTTCCACTTCCTCAAGATGGATGCGGGCATCGATCTGCTGGCCGATGTGCCCGGTGCGCTGAGCGCGCCCCCCGGCATGCTCGAGACGCGGGAGATCATGCACCAATTTACGGGCATCCAGATCACTGACAGGGGCATTGCCTGGCTGAGCGACTATGTGGCTGCCGTACGCCAGGAGGTCGGGTACGAAGTCCCCCTGGCGACGGACCACTTCGGCCACATTGGGCTGGAGTCGTGCATTCGCCTGGGCCAAGCATTGGATCAATACACCCTGGCCTGGTATGAGGACATGATTCCCTGGCAGTTTCCGGAGCAGTGGCGGCGCCTCTCGGAAGCCGTCACTACGCCAACCTGCACGGGCGAGGATATTTATCTAAAAGAGGGCTTCATTCCCCTGCTAGAAGAGCGGGCCGTGGCGGTCATTCACCCGGATCTGGCCACTTCGGGCGGGATCCTGGAGACCAAAAAAATCGGCGACATGGCCCAGGAGCACGGCGTGGCTATGGCCATGCATATGGCGGCCTCGCCCATCTGCGCCCTGGCCAACGTGCATTGTGCGGCTGCAACCGAGAATTTCCTCGTATTGGAAAACCATTCGGTGGATGATCCCGGCTGGAGTGAGCTGATCACCGGGTTACCGACGCCGCTCATCCAGGGCGGGCACATTGCCGTGCCCGAGACGCCGGGTCTCGGCTTTGCCGAAATCAACGAGGAGGCCATGCGCGCCCGTCTGGATCCGGACGATCCGATCTTCTTCGACGAGCCAACTGATTATTGGGACACCGAGCGTTCGTGGGACCGGCTGTGGAGCTAGTGAGGGCGTGAGAATGAGCGGACGATAGTTTCGTAGATCACGCTACCAGCGTGACGCCTCCGGTAAACGAGACCGTCCGGCTGATAGCCGGACCTACGGAACTCGTGAACCCGTAGAGCTGTCCATTAACTGAGCGCGTGAGGCGTGAAGATTGTTGAGTGAGCTTCACGCCCCACGCTTTACTTTCACGACTCGCCAAGATGAACTTGACGCACGCCGTCTACGCCACCGGCGAAGAGGCCGGCGGGCGTGTCAAGCAAAACCAGGGCCGGCGCGCTGTCGGGGACGGGCCGCCAAGTTTCGCCGTCCGGTCGAATGCCAGAGCGCGGCTTCATCGCTCAACAGCCAGCCGTCGGCCAGCGCGGTCAGCGCATTGACCTGCTGCGGCGTGCCCGCAACGGGCTGAAAGGTGCGGCCTGCATCGACCGAGCGCCAGAGGCCGTCGCCTTCGCTGCCGGCAAGCACGTGGCCGCTGCGGTGAAAGTCAGCGCCCGTGGCCAAGCACTGAATCACACAGTCGATTCCAGTGCTCGCCTTCCAGGCCCGACCGCCATTGGGCGACCGGTAAACGCCCCGCTCTGTGCCGGCAAAGACCATGTCCCAGGCCGGCCATTGTTCAGGCGGCGCGGGCGGCGCCCAGGACAAGCAGAGGATCGCAGATTCGCTCAGACCGACGTGACAGGGCGCCCACGACTCCCCCAAGTCGCGCGAGCGCCAAACGCCGGCCTCATCGCTGCCGGCCAGCAGAATGCCGCTCTCGGCCACATCGGGCGCGGCCGCAAAGCAGAGCGCCATGCTCAGTTCGCCCTCGGTATAACCTTGCTGCCAGGCCCCGCCTTCATCGCGCGAAAAGGCAATGCCGTACGGCGCACCGCCGACCAAGAGGCGTCCTCCTGCGGCGAGACAGCAGGCAAGCTCCGATTGAGGTTGCGGCACGGGTGTCAAGGTCGGTGGAGCGTCTGACGGAAGAGGCCCTCAGGGCCGGCCAGCCAGAGCGCGTCGGGCGTGTAGCTTAAAGAAAGGACAATGGGCATAAAACTCTCGGTTATCGTTGGGGCGTACGGTGATAGACAATCGCGCCGGTTGAAATCGCCATCGCCGCGCCGCTGACGCCGGCGCGCAGGGCTTCGACGATTACGTCGGCCGAGTCAACAATGCCAAGATCAAAAGCATTGCCGATCCGCGCGCTGTGGGCGTCGAATGTTGCGTCCGATCCAGCCGCAGCAACCTGCGCAAGGCGCACTTCAGGTACTTCGTCGCCGGCATTGACGACGATCTGACGGAGGGGCGCTGAGAGTGCTTCGATGAGCACGTCGCGGCCGTAATTGACGTCGCCGTTCCCAGGTGACATCGCGGCTGCGTAAGGCCGTGGCAGCATGATGATACGCGGCGCCGCCGCCTGCAACCAGGCCGCTGCGTTGGGCGCCGGACAACACCTTGAGCGAACGTTCGGCAAGCTGCATGAGCCGGGCGCGCTCGGCTTTGGTATAAGCGCCAATTTTCAGTTCGCCTACGCCGCCGGTCAGGCGGGCCAGACGTTCGACCAAAGCGGGACGTTCCTCGTGACTCGGTCGCATGCCGTCGAGCCGCTGCTGGATCGCTTCCGCCTCACGCCGCATGGCGGGCCGCTGCGCCGACGCGGCAATTACGGCCAGCGAGCCATCGGTGTAGACCACACGCTGAATCGCACCCAGGTCGTTGGGACGCGCTTTGCCGGCGGGGTCCGATTGCGGCCCATTCAGTAGGGTCGCCCCGGTGATGAGCGCCAGATCGGCTAACTGAGATCGCTGCACTTCACCGACGCTGCCCAGCTTGACGGCGAACAGGTCGAGCTTCTTCTGCTCCTTATCAAGCTGATGATTGGCAATCAAGACGTTGAGCGCGGCGCCGGAAATCTCACCGATGAGAAACAACGCCTTGGCATTGCGTGCCAGCGCGGCTTCGAGGAGCGCAATCATCTCGTCAGCTTGAGAAATCGGCTTCTCCAGCAGGGCAACGAGCGGCCGATCCAGCGCGGCCGACTTCTGCACGCTGTCCTGATACAGGTAGGAGCTGACAATGGTGCCCTTGAATTGGGCGCCGGAGAGATAGGAGCGCTGTAGATAAGGGGCGACAAATTTACGAATATTGACGTGACCATCGGGGCCGAGCAGATAGCTCAACTCGCCAAGGATCGCAGCCAAAGCAGGATCGCGGACCACGCTTCTGGCCAGCACGGCCAGGTCATCCTCGCTTTGGGCCGGGCGTGTGTTTGCCCCGATAAATTCGATGGCCTCGTCCGCAGCCTGCTGCAATTCGCGTACAATCTGCATCACGTTGATGCCGGCCGCGGCCCGCCGATCGGCCGCTCGGTAAATCGCATGCATTAGCACTGCCGCGGTCGCGCCGCCATCGCCGATCTCCTGTCCCATCCGGGTCACGACGCTGCGCATGGCCATGGCCCCCAAATCCAAGCGGGGCGAACCGAGGCTCAAGATGCGACGCGCCATGGTGCCTGAGTCGCTGAAGATCTCATAGCCGCCCATGCGTTCAGTTTCGCCGACGACGCTGCCGGCAGAAGGGCCAAGGGTACGGGCAAACAGCTCACCCAGGATATCGATGCCCGCGCGAAAATGGTCGGAAGTCTCAGCCTGACCAATTATTTGTGGACGATTCATGCAGAGTCATTTCTAGTGACGGGGAGAGTCAGATTCTCGTAAGGCGGGCCCAATTATCGCATGGACATACTATTCGTCCAAACCGGCAGTGGGCCATGCAAAAGCTGCTGCGCCCAAAAGGTTTCTTGATAATTCTTCATCCAAATTCTCAGCGTTTGATCAACTGTCCGAAATCGAGTACGCTGCCGTGCGCGGCCCAAAAAACCAGTTACCAACAGTTACCCACCAATTCAACCCAAAGGAAGAACACCATGCCACGACCATCGGAATGGTACGATATCGATCTGCCCAAGCCGGATCACGTTGAGCTACCCATTGACGGCGGCGCTGTTCAACGCCCTGACCCTGGGTTGATCGAACGCCTCTATGAAGTCAGCAGTGCCACCGCGGCTGCAACCCTCCATCGCATGGGTATCCGCCAGACCTACATGGCCAATCCCAAGCCGCGCGTCCCGGGCGCCAAGGTTGTGGGACCTGCCGTCACGCTGCAATTCATGCCCCAACGCGAAGATGTGGCGTCGGGCAAAGCTCAGGAACACATTGAAAAAAAGAGCGCGCTATGGGGCGTCTTCGACACGGTGGAAGCCGGTGACGTCCTGGTGGTGCAGGCCTTTGGCGATCCCTACACGGGTACCATGGGCGACATGCTCACGACCTACTTCATGGGCCGCGGCGGCATCGGCATCGTGGTCGACGGTTCCGTACGCGACTGGCCCAAGATTCGTCAGATGGACCTGCCACTATGGACCAAGGGATTCACGCCCAACTACGCGTCCCAAACCAATCTGTTCCCTTGGGCGATCAACGTGCCCATCGCTTGCAGCATGGTCCTGGTGATTCCCGGCGACATCATCATCGCCGACGATGACGGTGCGGTCGTGGTGCCGGCCAAGCTCGCCGAGTTTGTGCTGGAGCAGACGATCCACCACGAAGAATGGGAAGTCTTCAGCCGCATGCGCCTGCGCGAGGGGGGGTCAATCCAGAAGTACTATCCACTGAGCGACGAAGGCTGGGAAGAGTATGAAGCCTGGAAGAAAGAGCAAGGAATCGAATCATGAAGATAACGTCAGTCAAGACCGCTGCTACCGCAGGGCATGGCATGCATCTCTGGGTCAAAATTACGACCGACGCCGGCGTTACGGGCCTTGGGGAATGCGTCCATGGCGGCAAGCAGGCTATTGCCATCATCGGCTACTTGGAAGAGAAGCTCATCGGCCGTGATCCGTTCGCTATCGACGCCCTCTTTGAGGAGATGCGGCGCGGTCACGTCTTTGACGGCGGCGATGCCGGCGCGCTGATCACCGCCCTCACCGGCATTGAAATCGCCCTGTGGGATCTAAAAGGCAAAGCGCTCGAGACGCCGATCTACGAGTTATTGGGCGGCAAGTTTCGCGACAAGATTCGCGTTTACGCCGACTGTCAGGTAGAGCCGGGCATGAACTTTGACGAAATCCGGGCCGTAGTGGACGACGTAGTGGAGCGCGGCTTCACCGCGCTCAAGATCGACGTGGACATTCACGCCTACGGCCACAAAGGCAGCGAAGTTGCCGACTTCAGCAAAGACAAATTCAACATGACCGCCTTTCAGTGGGAGCATGAGCGCATGGTCGAACTCGTCGACATGGTGACGCGTGCGGCAGGTCGCGACGTAGCCGTCGCGGCCGACGTCCACACGCGGCTGGATGTGCCCAGCGCCATCCGCCTGGCCCGAGACTTGGAGCCCTATCACCTCATGTGGCTGGAAGAACCGGTGCCGGCCGAAAATGTTGCGGCCATGCGCAAAGTGACGGAATCAACCTCGACGCCCATCTGCAGCGGCGAAAATCTCTATCTGCGCTACGGATTCCGCGACCTCATCGAATCCCAGGCCGTCAATATCATCATGCCCGACATCCCCAAGTGCGGCGGTCTATCCGAATGTCGTAAGATCGCCAACATGGCCGAAATCTACTATATCCCGTTTGCGCCCCACAACGTCTCGTCGCCCATCGGCACCATGGCCTCGGCCCACGTCTGCGGCACGGTGCCCAACTTCATGGTGCTAGAATTCCACTGGCTTCACCGTGACTACTGGACGACCATCATCCAGGAAAAGACCGACATTATCCAGGACGGCTTTATCACGCTCAGCGATCGTCCTGGGATCGGTGTGGAGTTGGATGAGGAAGTGGCTCAACAATATCAGTTTCCCGGTACAACGTGGTTTGCGTAGCGAGCAATCCGTACGTTGGCCAGTGACGAGGCACGTCAAGACTGCGCAGGACGCTTCAAACAAAACGCAAACGATTCCCTACTTGACAAACGTGACGCACCGCGTTATACTAGGTTCGTAACGCAGCGCGTCACAAAGCTGCTCAATCAGTCTATTGATGGATGCGGCCAGGCCGCCAATAGCTTTTAAGGGAAACGAGGAGTACAACATGAACGTCAATTTTGATCTGCGCAATCTTCAGGAACAAGCCGGCGAGAACGGCGAGCAAGTACGCAAGTATGCCCACAAAGCGGCCCTGGCGTATACCGGTCTCTGGGCCATGGCCTATGATTCAGCGAAGTCCGGTTTGGAAGGCAGCAAAGAGTTGCTGGACAAGGCGGAGAAGCGCGGCGAAGAGGTCGAAACGGAATTTGGCAAGCAGTACAGCAAGTACTACGAGCAGGCCATGCAGGAATTCCACAAGCTGCAGGAGCGCGCCGGCGGCGTCGTAGATCTGGAAGAGGTCAGCAAGAGCGTGACCAATGTCGTAAGCGACAACGCCAAGGCTGTCCAGGAAAATGTCGGCAAGGTGATGAACAAGGTTGGCCTGCCCACGCGCGTCGACGTGCCTGAGGTCGTGATCGAAGTCAGCGTCAATGGTGAGGAAGTTGCGCCGCCGCTGCCCGACTACGAAGAATTGACGGCCAAGGAGTTGGTCGCCAAGTTCGACGACATGACCGTCGAGGAACTGCAGGTGATTCGGGCCTACGAGATCGGCGCCAAGAATCGCGTCACGGTCCTGCGCGACATCGATGAACGCCTGAGCGAAGCCGTCGTCGCCTAGAGAGCGTCGATCCGCTCGCCAATAGGATACGTTAAAGGAGGAGGAAGCCACTTCGGTTTCCTCCTCCTCTTCATTTCAGACCTTTTGGTTGCTAACATGATCGTGGGTCGTCAAATCCTACGGCGCGATGACAAGATTATGCGATGGGATCGGCGCCGATCATGAGGCTGATCACTTCATCGCTGGTGGTGTCACGAATCATCAGCTCGCCAACCTTTCTGCCCCGGCGCATGACGATCGTGCGGTCGGCCACGGCAAAGACGTCCTGCAAGTTATGGCTGATGATAATGACCGGTACCTGGCGCTCACGCAGGGTGTGTACCAACTCAAGTACCTTACGCTGCTCGGGCACGGCCAGGGCAGCGGTCGGCTCATCCATGATGACCAGTTGTGCATTCCAGTAAACTGCCCGGGCAATCGCAACCGCTTGGCGCTGCCCACCCGACATCTCACGAATCGGCCGCGTCAGGCCGGGGATGTGGATATCCAACTGATCGAGCACCTTCTCCGACTCTTCGAGCATCAGTTTGCGGTCGACCTGCTTGAAGACGCCCAACATACGCTTCATGGGTTCGCGACCCAGAAAGATGTTTATGCTCGCATCCAGATTTTCGCACAGCGCTAGATCCTGGTATATGGTCTCTATCCCCAGCTTCCGCGCCTCTAGCGGAGACGCCATCGTAATCTCCTTGTCACCGAGATAGACATGGCCTTCGTCAGGACGGTAGACGCCGGAGATCATCTTGATCAGCGTCGACTTGCCGGCGCCGTTATCGCCGACCAGTCCAACAACCTCTCCCCGATAGAGCTCGAGGCTGACATCATCCACTGCGGTGAGACCGCCAAAGCGTTTGACCAGATTCTTGGCCTGAAGCGCCGGTGCGCGTTGCATGCCTTCTGAGTTCATGCTTGCCTCCTAGCCACGGGCCACGCGTTCACGTGCCTGGTCAATGAGTACAGCCAAAATAATGACGACACCGACGGCAATGAATTGCCAGAACGGGTTGACGGCCAGGATAACCAGACCGTTGGCCAGTACGGCAATGATCAAGGCGCCGATCAGCGTGCCGACCATTGTCCCGGCGCCACCAAAGAGGGAGGCGCCTCCAATCACGACGGCAGCGATCGAATCGAGCAGCAGCGCATCGCCGGCATTGGCCGCGCCGTTAGTGAAACGCGTGTTGTAGATCAATCCGGCAAAGGCCGCAAAAACCGCGGCCAACACATAAATCATGGTCAGCTGGCGCGCCACCGGAATGCCGGCCCGACTTGCGGCCTCTTTGTTGCCACCAATGGCATAGGTGTGCAGCCCAAACTTCGTACGCGACAGCAACAGGTGTGCGCCAACAATTAGCACGATCATGATGATGACGACAAAGGGCATAAAGCCCTGCAACTCACGCATTTGGGTACGCTCAATTCCGGCCGGTGGGGCCAGAAAAGACCAGCCAAGCTCTGGATGAAAGTAGGCAAGATAGCCATTGCCAATCCGTCCCAATTCACGAAACTGAATCGGAACCGGCATGCCGCCCGAAAGCAAAAAGCCTACGCCGCGTGCAATCCCGAACATGCCAAGAGTTGCGATAAAGGGCGGAACATCCAATTTTGCAATAAGCAAGCCATTCACGAGGCCGGCAACAATGGCGGCCAAAATACCGACCACTGAGCCGGCCAACATAAGCAGCCACAGCGGCGTTCCGGGCGCCATGCTGCTAATCACGAGCGCCGACACAACGGAGACCATACCCATCACATAGCCTGTAGACAGATCAATGCCGGCAGCAATAATGACGAAGGTTTGGCCGAAGGCGAGGATTGCGAGAATGGCCATATTGGCCAAAATATTTTGAAAATTGGTCAGACTCAGAAAGCCCTGACCCGTAATTGAAAAGAAAATAACGAGGATGGCCAGGAAGATCCAGGCCCAGACTGCACCGAGAATCTCAATCCAGCTGCGTGAGCTGGTCGAACTCTGGGTGTTTGATTCCACTTCTGCTGTTGTCATGTTGCCATTCCATGCGCTGGCGCGGTAAATATTGACGGAGGTCTGTACGTCGCATCTGACATACAGACCTCCGGATCCCATCAAGCTCGTCTGGGCGAGCGCAACCCTGCTGTCTCGTCAGACGATTAATCGATAAACGGGCTACGTAGCAAACCGTTCGCACGAGGCTGTGTTCACC
Organism: uncultured Chloroflexia bacterium; assembly: GCA_963749845.1. Classification (GTDB taxonomy): domain Bacteria; phylum Chloroflexota; class Anaerolineae; order Caldilineales; family Caldilineaceae; genus JAGRCP01. The sequence goes on from CAVVOJ010000004.1 coordinate 237,590, forward strand.
AAGTAGTCCATCAGGTCAAGCTCGACGAGACTTAGCATCATTCACTGCTGTAGATGGCGTTTTGCGCCTCTTCCGTATCTACGTTGTCACGTGTGATGATGACGTAGCCGGTTGGCCAGCGGGCCGGAATCTGATCTTCATTACCCTCAAGCGCCAGCAGCGAGTACTCGACACACTTCTGGCCCATCTCGTACGGCAACTGGGCGATGACAATATCGACAACCTCGTTGCGCAGGTCCTGGATGGCTGCCTCAGGTGCATCGAAAGCTGCGACGCGCACGACGCCGGTCAGGCCAGCATTGGCCACGGCCTGGGCTGCACCCTGGGCGCTGAAGAGATTCGTGCCAAAGACTGCACTTACCTCAGGATCGCGCTGCAGGAGGGCCGAAGTCTGCTCGGCCGCCACCGCTGCGCTGTTGCCGTTATAATCCACGCCAACGAGTTCAACGGCACCGCCCGTGGCCTCAATGGCCTCGACACAGCCCTGTTCACGCTGATCGGTCGTGCTGATGCCAGGTTTCACGTTCTGAATGTACAGCTTGCCCTCGCCGCCAATCTCTTCAATGATCGACTCACAGGCAATCCGGCCGCCTTGCACGTTGTCAGAGCCAACATAAGAAAGCGGGAAGGTGATCGGGCCATTCTCGTAGTCGCCGTCACCGATGAAGGTATCGACAGAGATAATCGGAATACCGGCATCATTGGCGCGCTGCATGGGCTCAACCATGGCCTGCACGTCAGTGGCCGCAATGCAGATGGCATCCACGCCGCGTGAAACCATGGCGTCGAGGATCTGGCGTCTGCTGAACCGGATCGAACTGGGAAGGGCCATCAGCGAGGGCATTGACGCCGGCCGCCTCGGCGGCTTCACGCAGACCGCGCTCCATGGTAATGTAGAAGCCGTCGCCGGCCACGCCATAGACGAGGGCAACGGTTGGCGCATCCCCTTCGGCCTCAGCTTCACCCTCTTCCGCAGGCGCCTCGGTCGCTTCGGCTTCGCCTTCTTCGGCCGGGGCTTCGGTGGCTGCTGCGTCGCCGCTGTCGGCGGGCGGGGCAGCGGGCGCGGCGCACGCGCTCAAGACGAGCGCCAGCACGGCGATCAGTCCCAGTAGTGCATACGGACATCAAGGAACGACGGTGCAATCGCATAGGGCATTCTCCTTAGTGAGTATAAATCTAGATAGACGACTTGAAACAACCGAGGCAGAATTTCATCAATTCTGTTCCGTAAGATATAACATGCCTGCTCACGGTTGTCAATTGGTTTCGATTTCTACCCGTTTCCGCGATTCTATTCGCCTGCGTAACAGTTTGCATAGCATAGGGAGGGGCAAATGTACGTCAAAGACCGCCACTGCTCCTATTGCGGCGCGCGTTTTCCCCATGGTGCCGGCTGGCCACGCCTGTGCATGATCTGCAAGCACGTGAGCTACCGTAATCCACTGCCGGTTGTGATCGTACTCGTGCCAGTTGTCATGGCATCTGGAACCGGCGTGCTGCTGATCAAGCGAGGCATTGCACCGCAGGCAGGGCGCTACGCGCTACCGGGCGGATATATTGAAAGTGGGGAAAATTGGCAAGACGCGGCTGTACGAGAGTTGTACGAAGAAGCGAATGTGGAGATCGACCCTGCTGGACTCACCGTGCGCGACGTATTCAGCGCACCAGACGATACGCTCATTCTTGCAACCCAGAGCGCCCCTATTGCGGCCGCTGCGCTCGGCGCCTTTACGCCAAGCGAAGAATCTGTTGCGCGTGACGTCGTCCTCGACCCGATTGAACTGGCCTTTCCTTTTCATACTCAGATGGTACGCGAGTTTCTTGCGGACGGAACTGCGGGGAGATGACAACAAATCGGCCAGATGCGAACTTTGGAAAAACCTAAGAGCCCTACACCGTCCGCACCTGGCCGATTAACAGCGCTTACTCAGTTACCGCGACCAATCGCACCGTCATTTCCATTTCATCACTGATCAAGTCATCCCCCAAATCAGAGAAGAAGGCGCCGGATCCGTAGCGCACATCATAGATCGAGCGATCGACCACGATGTCAGCGGTGGCGTCAAGCGTTTCCCCATCGACAGTCACATCGGTCACAAAGGCAATCTCATCCGTCGTTTCCTTGATCGTCAGATCGGCCACGACTGCGTACTGGTTTTCAACCTCGGTCGGCTCAGCAGACGTGATCACGAGCGTTGCCGTCGGATAGGTCTCCACACCGAAAAATTCATCGGATTTGAGGTGACCGGTCAACATGTCCAACATATTCCCGGTCTGGCTGGTCGGCGCGATCGTCGTCATGTCGATCACAACTGTCCCAGAGGCGAAGCTACTGCCGTCAAAGCTGAGTTGGCCCTCTGCAATCTGCACCGTGCCACTCTCAGAAACGCCAATCGGCTTGGATCCGTACCACTCAATTGAGCTGCCGGCGGGATCGACGACGTAGGTTGTACTGCCACCGGCTTCCGCGACGTCTGCTTCTTCCGCCGGCGCCTCTGTCGCGGCGGCTGTTTCTTCACTGGGTTCCTCGGCCGGTGCCTCGGTTGCCTCCGCTGCAGGCTCGGACTCCTGCACTGTGGCTGGTGCGGCTGCCGTGCAGGCGGCGAAGAGCATTAACGAGGCGAGTGCGACAAGCGTCAAAATCAATTTGCGATACATGGTTTCTCCTAATAGTGAGGTGAACGGACGGAATGTAACAAACAAGATTTATGGTAAGTGTGTAATTGGGGCTGCCATGTTGCCTACCCTTGCTGATCGGGTTGAAGGGGCGAATGGTCTACCGGCTCCACTGACGGGGCGACCGTCAGCAAGATGGCGTTGTTGGACGTGTCGCGCAGCAGGACGTCGTCGTCCAACTCGCCAAACGGGATCTCAAGCGCCTGGAGGTGGAGCAGCAGCTCACGCCGCGTCGTTTCGTCGGGCAACTCAATTGAAAAGCCGCTAAGCCCGACGGCATCAGCTGACGACGGTGGCGCACCGGCAGTCGTCCAGGTATTTAGCCCAATGTGGTGATGATAGCCCCCCGCCGCGAGGAAGGATGCGCTGGGCCCGTATCGTGTGATGACGTCAAAACCCAGGCCATGCTGATAAAAGGCTTCGGCTGCTTGAAGATCGCCAACCTGCAGGTGGATGTGGCCAACACAGGTTCCGTCAGGCAAGCCACCCCACGCTGGATCATCACTGAGTTCCGCCATGAGATCGTCCACATTGAGGGGCACGGTGGCGAGTTCCACTTGTCCGTTCCGTCTTGGCCAGCGCACACGCGGGCGATCAGCATACACTTCAATACCGTTGCCGTCTGGATCGGCCAGGTAGACGGCCTCACTCACGAGATGATCGGATGCTCCCTGAAGCGGATAGCCGGTCTCTGCAATGTGACGTAAGGCGCAAGCCAGATGGAAGCGGCTGGGTGTGAGCAACGCAACGTGATAGAGCCCGGTCGTGCGCGGCGCCCTTGGCGGCGCCTCCGGCCGCTCGGTCAGCACCAGCAGCGGGCGGCCAGCATCGGTCCCCAACCAGGCGCGATCGCCCCCCTGGTTGAGGAGTTTCAGACCGATTACGGACTGGTAGAAATCGAGTAGACGCGGCAGATTTGCGGTTGTCAGATAAACGACGCCAACATGGGCGTCGGCCGGGATCGAATAGGGTTGCATGGCAGTGTCTCTAATGGATGACTGATTCTCAATACGACCACAGACTGATGATCGCACAGGGCCGTCCTGCATCATGTCCCATAAGTCTGGGCGACCCTGTCCCAAAAGCCCGTCTGCCGTCCCAAAATGCAGTAAATTTTACTTTGATACGGCCATGAAGCGGCCTATAATAGCGCCATGAGTACACTGCGACTGTCATTTCTTGGCCCGGCAAACTTCCATCGTGATGAGCAACCCGTCGAGCTGACGATCGTCAAAGTGCACGCCCTGCTCGCCTATCTCGCATTGACACAAAGCCCCCAAAACCGGGAACACTTGCTCGATCTGCTCTGGTCTGAAAGCGCGCCCGATGCAGCTCGCAAGAACTTGCGCAACACACTCTGGCGGCTACGGCAGACGCTCGGCAATGACGCGCTTGTCGCCAAGGATGACACACTCATGCTGGCAGGGTCTGTGTGGACCGACGTAGCGGCATTTGCCACCCAGCTGCCCGCGCTGCTGGCCTCCGAGGGCACAAAAACCGAGCAACTTGCAGCAGTCTTGGCGCTCTGGCGCGGCCCACTCTTGCAGGACACGAAGCTGACTGCTGCGGCCGACTTCGAGCTTTGGCTGGCTGCCGAGCGCGCACGCTTGGGGCAGCTCTATGTGGATGGTCTGCACCGGCTCATGGTCGCCAAACACGCAGCCCAAGAGTGGGACGAGGTCATTGAGACTGCGCGCGCCGTCCTCAAACAGGATGACACGCATGAGGACGCTCATGCGGCGTTGATGGAAGGCTATGCGCAATTGGGGCAGCGCAGCGCAGCGTTACGCCAATATGCTACCTTACGCACGACTTTGGCACAGGAATTGCAGCAGGCGCCCTCGCCAAAGACGCAAACCCTGCACGCACAAATCATCGCGGGAACGCTGACGCCAGCCAGTGGATTGCCGGCGTCACGTCCTGACTCGCTATCACTTGACCAGCCCCGGCCGCGCTCGGTCCGCGCACCGGGCCAACCATTTGTCGGACGCGAGCGTGAACGCCGAGCGTTGGATGAGGCGCTGCAAGGGGCTACGGCAAACGCCATGCAGATCGTTCTCCTCACCGGTGAGCTGGGAATCGGCAAGTCAACCTTGTTGCAGCAGTGGACAAGCACAGTCTCGGATGAGCCCACAATCCTTGCTGCGCGCTGTCTGGAGTCGACGCGAGGCCTGCCATTTGCGCCGCTAACGGGTCTCTTCGCGGCACGAGACTATCTGGAGCATGTGGCTGCACGTCAGTCAACCGTCTCACCGGTCTGGCTTACCGAGCTGACGCGCCTGATCCCGCAGATCCGTGACATGCGTCCAGAGTTGCCCGGCGCCCTTCCGTTGCCACCCGAGGAGGAGCAGCGACGTCTCTTCGAAGCGTTTGTCCAATCGTTGCGCTCGATCACGACCCCGATCATTCTGCTCATCGACGACCTGCACTGGGCTGATCAGGCCAGCCTCGACTGGCTGACCTATCTGGCAGATCGCATGCATGACGCGCCGCTGCTGTTAGTCGCAGCGTATCGCGCAAACGAAGCAGATCCGGCGCTGCACGCACGTCTCGCCGGATGGCAACGGGAACACGCCGTACGGCACATCGCGCTCTCTCCCTTCACGATCGCCGAAGCCCAAGAATTGATTGCCGCGTTGGACGGCAACGTGGAGATGGTTGACTACCTGCACGCCCAAAGCAGTGGCAACCCATACTATCTGACCGAACTAAGCCGAATCCACCCTGACGGCACGCCAGCCGCGCTGGCTCAACTGCTTCAGCGCGCGCTTGCGGAGCCTACCCCAAGGCGCGCAGCGTCTCCTCCAGGTCGCGGCCATTCTCGAGCCGGCAATCCACTACGACGTCTTGGAGCGGATCTGTCAGCAGGACGAAGAGGAAACGCTGGACGCCCTAGACACCTTGCTCGAACTGGACATGTTGAAGGAAACCCGCGACAGGTACGAGTTTGCTCATCCCCTCTTGGCCCGGATTGTCCGCGATGAACTGAGCCATGCGCGGCGAACCCGACTCCATCGGCGTGCAGCCGAAGAGCTTGCAGCGACCTATGCAGATAGAACAGAAGCCGTTGCAGGGCAGCTCATGCGTCACTATTTGGAAGCCGATGAGCGGCTGGTGGCGGCTCATTACGCCGAGGTCGCGGCCGCGCAGGCCGTTGAGATGGGCGCGATGTTGGAAGCGGTGAATTTCTATCGACAGGCCCAGCAGTTGGAATCAACTCCCGACCGCCAACTGGCCCTAGGATATGCGTTGATGCATATTCCTGGCGGTCTGGCGGAAGCACGTCAAGCCATGATGAATTCCCTGCTCGAATTCGAAGAGGAGCAGAATCAAGCGGGCATCGTGCAAGCGGGGCTGCGGCTTGCCGTCAGCTTTCTTTCGACCGAGGAAGGCGAACGCGTGCTCGATTGGGCTGAGCGGATTCAAGAGGCCGCGCCCGATGATCTTGAGAACGTCGAATTGCAGGCGACGATCCAGTATCTCATGGCCGCGGGCAAGTTCCACACGCGCGGTCAGATGGCCGCAGCCAACGCCCACTACGCCACGGCAACCCGCCTGGCAACGGAATACAATCTTGTCTCGGACATTGCCATCCAAAGTTGGTTTGGTTGGGGCAATCTGTCTGTGCAGTCCGGTGATTATGACGAGGCGCAAGCAAAGTTCGCGCACACGCTGGAGATCGCCCGACGCGCCGGGAACATTTACTTTGAGGCCCTCTGCTACAACAACCTCAGCTATGCCGCACTGTTGGCAAAGGATATCGCTGCGGCACGCAATGTGATTGAGACGGGGCTTGCGTTCATCGAAACCAATGTGCTGCTGCGGCCGGGCCAGTACCTCTACAGCACCCGGGGCGAAATTGCGCTGGCCGCGGGCGAACTGGCCGATGCGGAGCGTTGGTTTGAGCGTGCGCTGGCCGAAGCCCAATCCTACGACAACAGGACCCACGCCATCAACATCCAGGCTCAACTGGGACGCGTGGCGCAGGCGCAGGGTGACTCCAATCGCGCCGAGACGCTGCTGAAGGAGGCTCGTGACGCGATCCCACCCGACAGGGCGCTCTTCCTCCGCCACCAGATTGACCTCTGGATGGCCGAGCTCTATCTGGGGCGCGATGACAGGCTGGCAGCGCAGAGGGTGCTGGATAAGGCCAGGAGAGAGCTGGCCGGTACAGAACGAAAAGGCCTCCAGCGCACGATCGAGCAACTCTCGCAGCAGCTGGACGCGCAATGATGGACGAACGCTTGACCCAGGCAAGGCTGGCAGACGCGGTCGACGCGCTGAGCGCACGTGACGCAGACTTAGCCGCCATTGCTGCACGGCACGGCACGCCTCCCTTGTGGGCACGCGAGCCAGGCTTTCCAACGCTGGTGCTGATCATTCTGGAGCAACAAGTCTCTCTCGCCTCGGCCGCAGCAGCCTTTCAGCGCCTGGAAGAGGCGACCGATCCGCTGACGCCCCGGGCGTTGCTGAAACTGGACGATGGCACTCTGCGTGAAATCGGCTTTAGCCGTCAGAAGGCAGGCTATGCAAGGGGCCTGGCCCAAGCCATTGCTGAGCAGCGCTTCGATCCGGCAGCGCTGGAAGCCATGAGTGACCACGAGGCGCGGACAGAGTTGCTGCGCCTCAAAGGCATCGGTCCCTGGACGGCGGACATCTATCTACTCATGGTCTTGGGACGTCCGGACATCATGCCGGCCGGAGACTTGGCCCTCCAGGTTGCAGCGCAGGAGGTTAAGGGGTTGGATACGCGCCCGTCATCCGAGGAATTGATGGAACTTGCAGAAGTATGGCGTCCGTGGCGCAGCGCCGCCGCTCGCCTGCTCTGGCAACATTACCTCAACCGCTGACTGGACACCAAGATGACCTCAACCGCAACGCCTATTGTTAAAGTAAAAAACCTGGGCAAGACCAGCGCTGGATGGCTTCAGGCCGTAGGAATCGAAACCTACGGCGATTTAGAAGCCGCCGGCGCGGTGGAGGCTTACGCCCGCGTACACGCGGCCGGCTTTCATCCCAGCCGCAACCTCCTCTTTGCCATGCAGGCTGCTCTGCTCGGCATCCACTGGACCGCGCTGCCGGATGAAGAGAAGCAGCGCCTCGTGCAGGAAAGTGACGGCTAACTACACGTCCGGCATCCCCATCACGACGTAGACATCGTGGGTTTCTCCGTCACCAAAAACCGGCGCCAGGTTGCCGGCGACACGCTCACCGTCGACAGTTATCAAAACCACGCCCTGGTTCACGCCATCAGGATTCTCGACAACGATACGATAGGTTGCGTTGCGGAAGCGGCGCAGGACGGTAAAGCCGGGCCAGTCTGCCGGGATACAGGGCGCAATCTCCAGACCATCGTAGCGCGGCCGGATGCCGAGGATATACTGGGTTGCCGCCTGATAGCACCAGGATGCGGTGCCGGTGAGCCAACTGTTGCGCGCCAGGCCAAACTGCGGATGCTCGTCGCCCAAGACGTTCTGGGGATAGACGTAGGGTTCACATTCGAAGACTTCGATCGCGTCATTGCGGGCGGCCGGGTTAATCTGGTCGTAGTATCGATACGCGCGATCGCCGTTGCCGCACAAGGTCTCCGCGATCATGACCCAGGGGTTGGCGTGCAAAAAGATGCCGCCATTCTCCTTCGCCCCGGGCGGATAGGTCGAGACGCCCCCTTTGTCGGGATCGAAGCCATCGTAGCCCGGTGCGCTCAGCTTGATGCCGTATGCCGTGTTGAGTTGGGCGTAGACTGCATCGAGCGCGGCCTGCGCCCGCGCCGGCGACGCAAAACCGGCGATAATGGGCCATGATTGTCCATTGGCAAAGATCCTGCCCTCCACGTTCTGCGTCGATCCCACGGGCGTGCCATCGGCGTTGAAGTAACGCACATACCACTCGCCATCCCAAGCCGCTGCATTCACGCGCGCCGCCATCTCGTCATAATCGGTACGGTAGCGATCAACAGCAGCGACATCGCCCTGGAAGTCAGCCAGTTCGATCAATTCCAGCAAGCCGCGGCCGTAAAGACAGGCATTGAAGAGCGACTCTGCCCCCGTGGGCAGGTTGACGGTGTCGTTCCAATCGGCAAAGCCAAGCAGCGGTAGAGCATGTGCGCCCACATGCTCGCGTGTGAAGCGGAGGGCGCGTTCCAAATGCTCGAGCACGGTGGCTGACTCCAACGGCCGTTCACTGCGATCCTTTTCGTAGAAGGGGATAACTTCATCGAGAAGGGCCATGTTGCCCGTCTCTTTGACATATGCGGTAACGGCCTGAATGATCCAGAGGTGATCGTCGCCGTAGAAATCAGGACGATCTTCCCGTTCGGCCGCGTCGCCGATGGTCGCTTCCATGGTGAGGGGGTTGTACTGGTGCATGGCCGAACCGTCGCGTCGCTGCACGCTGAGCAGGTTGCGCAACAGCGCCAGCGCTTCGTCCGGCGCGCCGCCCAGCGCGCCCATGACGTCCTGCGAGCTGTCGCGGAAACCGATGCCCCGGGCGCCAAAGCCAAGCTGATAGAGCGAGAGATAGCGTGACCAGGTCAACGTCGTGTAGACCTGGCGCGGATTATGGACGTTGAGCATGCGGTTCATGGCCGCATCCGGCGTCTCGACCTGCATCACCTCCAGATAGTCGCTCCAGAAAGCCGCCAGCTCGGCCAATGCAACGTCCACCGCGTCGTTATCTTGAAAACGATCGGCCAGCGCCCAGGCCCGCTCGACGTTTTGCGCCTGCCCCAGTTGGGTGATGAGTGTTGCGCTCGCGCCCGGCTCCAGCGTCCCCAGCTCGTGAAGCAAGGCGCCGATGTTATCACCGCGCCGGGCCTCGCTAGTTGGAGAGTTGGGGCGCCTGCAATGCGCCTGGCTGCGCCCACGTCCCATGCCCGTGGTTGCCCAAAAAGGTGGCCCGATCCGATTCGAAGGAAGCGACAGGTCGGTTCGAGGTGAGATAGTTGACCGCGTTATTCTTCTTCATAAACGCGGACTGGGCGAGCAGCACACGACCGTCATCCCGGCAATGCGCGTCACTTTGCATGGTCTGGGGCACCCAGTCGGCGTTGGTGAACTGCTTCAGCGCGTCAAAATGGGTGTATTCGACGACAGGTATTGCATCGATCTCGATCAGCGCAGTGCGCAGGTTCGTGATCGTGATGCGCCGAATCAGCTGCTCGCCGTTGCGGGGGACGAAGATCGTAGCGTCCGTGCGGATACCGTAGAACTCAGAGACAATGCGTGTATAGCCCAAGCCGACGCGACATTCGTAATGGTCGTAGGCGTCGAGCGTCGGTGTGAAGTAGGGCGAGAAGATGCGATAGCCACCAGCTTCGTGAAGGCGCACGTAGAGTGTTTCGCCGTTGAAGTCCGCCGGCGGGCGTTGGGGTAGATACTTGACGATGCGATTGAGGGCAGGGTCGCCCTTGCAGATGAGCGAACCGCCCGTCTGATCGACAAAGCCGCCAAAGGCCAGCGTGCCCACGTAGTTGATCCACTTGACGGGCGTGCGCGGATCGGTGATGACATATTCACGCCGCTCGTCGTCAAAATGGCCGTAATTCATGACGATTATCCCTAACTGTGCAGATGTTGGACTCTGCTGAAAGCGGGCAAACTAGCGCGGGCAAGCGGCCGGGCAGGCGCAACCGGCACCGACTCGCTTGGTTTCGACGGGCTCAACCGGCGCTGGCTTCAGTCACGAAGTGCCAATTGTGGCCTTCACGGTCACGATCGGCGCCGCAGCCTCCGTCGAGGCAGACAGCGGCACGACGGTGCCGTCTATGGGCCGTCCGTCTACCGTCAACGCAAGATCGTTTCCCGGTCCCTGACGTTCGACCTCGATATGATAGGTTACACCGCGGTAGACGCGCGTGGCGGTGAACCCTGGCCAATCCTGAGGCACAACCGGCGCAATCTCCAAGCCGTCGTAGGTTGGACGGATGCCCAGGATGCCCTGGGTGATGGCGACGTAATTCCAGGCAGCCGTGCCCGTAAGCCACGAGTTCTTGGCTTCGCCAAAGCTGGGTGCGGCCTTGCCGGCAATGGTCTGGGCGTAAACATAGGGTTCGCTGCGGTGGATCTCGCTGATCGCCTCTCGGGCGGAAGGGTTGATGCGCGCGTAGTAGTCAAATGCGCGATCACCATTGCCGACGAGGGCCTCGGCCATCATGATCCAGGGGTTAGTGTGGCAGAAGGCGCTGCCATTTTCTTTGTATCCGGGCGGATAGGAAGAGATCTCGCCCAGGTGCAAGTAGTATTGTGAGTAGGGCGGATCGAGCAAGACAATGCCGTGCTCGGTGGCAAGATGTTCGGCCACGCTCGCCAGTGCCCGAACTGCACGCCCATCTTCTATCCCGATGCCGGCCAGAATACACATGCCCTGGGATTCGATGAAGATCTTGCCTTCTTCATTTTCGGCGGAACCAACCTTGCCGCCGAAGCTATCGTAGGCGCGTACAAACCACTCGCCATCCCAGCCATGCTCGAGCGTCGTCGCCGCCATCGCGGCACCCGCGTGCTCATAGGTGCGGGCCTCGTCGGCGTGACCCAGGTGCTGTGCGATCGCGGCCAGTTCGGCAGCGGCCAGCACGAATTGACCGGCGATAAAGACCGATTCAGCGGTGTCACCCGCCTTGTTGGTTGTCGTCTGAAAAGACTCGCCCGGCTCTTCGGAAAAGCAGTTGAGATTGAGACAATCGTTCCAGTCGGCGCGTCCGATCAGCGGCAGACCATGGGGGCCGAGGCGATCCAGCGTGTATTGCAGGCTGCGCTGGAGATGCTCATAGAGAGGCGTCTCCGTCCCGGGGATGTTTTCGTAGACAACCGGCTCTTCGAGAATCGACCAGTCGCCCGTCTCCTTGAGGTAGGCCGCAACACTCAGAATCAGCCAGAGCGGGTCATCATTGAAATCAGAGCCGACCGCGTCATTGCCTCGCTTGGTCAGCGGCTGATACTGGTGGTAGGCGCCGCCGCTTGCCAGCTGGGTTGCCGCCAGATCCAGAATGCGTTCCCGCGCCCGATCGGGCGCGATGTGGACAAAGCCCAGCAGATCCTGATTCGAGTCGCGGAACCCCATGCCGCGTCCGATGCCCGATTCAAAATAGGAAGCCGAACGCGACAGATTAAAGGTCACCATGTTCTGATAGGCGTTCCAGATATTGACCATGCGATCGGTGTGGTCATCCGGCGTCGCCACCTGCAAAACATTGAGTATGTCGTCCCAGCTTGCAGCAAGATCGGCCAGGGCTGCGTCGACTGTGGCGCCATCCAGATATCGCTCGATAAGCGGCTGCACGGTGCGCTTGTTGATGATCTGCGAGCCGGGCGGGTCGAACTTCTGATCGGCTGGGTTTTCATGATAGCCGAGGACGAAGAGTACGCGCTTTGTCTCGCCCGGAGCAAGCGCTAGGTTAACCTGGTGGGACCCAATCGGCGCCCAGCCGTGGGCAACCGAGTTGGCGGATCGCCCCTGTTCGACCGCAAGCGGTCTGTCCCAGCCGCGATAAGCCCCAAGGAACGCCTCGCGCTGGGTGTCGAAGCCGGCGATCGCTTCTGAGCAGGCAAAGTAGGCGAAATGATCGCGCCGCTCGCGATACTCCGTCTTGTGATAGATGACACCGGCGTCGACCTCTACCTGACCGGTGTTGAAGTTGCGCTGGTAGTTGGTGGCATCGTCCCACGCTTCCCAGAGGCAGAATTCAATACTGGAAAAGAGGGAGAGGTCGAGGGGCGTCGTCCGCTCATTGGTCAAGACGACGCTCCAAACTTCTAAATTCTCACCGAGGGGCACAAAATAGGTCGTCTCGGCCCGCACCCCTGCCCGCTTCGTTGCGATGACGGTGTAGCCCAGGCCGTGGCGGCAGCGATAGTCGTCAAGCTCGCCGCAAACCGGGGCCCAGGTTGCCGACCAGTAGGCGCCATCGTCATTGTCGCGCAGGTAGAGGTAGCGTCCGCCGACGTCGAGCGGCGTATTGTTATAGCGATAGCGGGTTAAGCGCCGGAGCCGGGCATCGCGATAGAAGGAGTATCCACCCGCCGTGTTGGAAATCAGCCCAAAGTAGGCTTCGCTGCCCAGATAGTTGATCCAGGGCAGCGGTGTGTCCGGTCGTGTGATTACATACTCGCGCGGTCGCGGCTGCGTCGTCGAAATAGCCGAATTGCATGGTCGCCTTCCAGGGTTCTTGGTGGATCTGCGTTATTTTATTTCGTACAGCGTTATGGACTGAGCCGGAAGGTCCAGACGCGGCGCCTTCGACAACCGCGACCGTGCCCGATCTCCTGGGCACTGTGTGCCGCATCCAGCCGCCACGCGGTCGCCGAACCGCCACTCTCATCGCCCTCAAATTGAAGCGGAACCGTAACGTCCGCTGTCACCAAAATTGATCACCATGAGCGTAAGCGTCGCCATCGTCACGCCGGGCGGCATAAACGCTCACATCTCGACGCCCGAAGCGGCGGCCAGGACCTCGTCGCCAAAGCGTTTGTATAGCTGGTAGGTAAAGTAGGTGGGGCGGGGCTCATACCTACCCAGAAGGCCAAAGCCTGTTTCGTCGCCGCTGACCAACAAGAAGTAGGTCACCAGATCGACTTGCTGCTGGCCTAGCCGCCCCAACACGTCACCCCACCAAAGTGCGTTGAAAAATGAGTCCGGTGTTGCCTCGCCGGAGATAGCCTGGACCAGTGGGAATTGACTTCCGTGATCGCGATCGGCAGGTTGCGGCCGGTCACTTCCTGGACGGTTGTGCGCAGGCGGTGGGCGATGCCGTCCCACTTGGCCGCATCAGCGTGCAGGTCGGCAATCGAGGCCGGAGTGCGCCTGGCATTGTTGGGGAAGGGGTAACGATGCACGGAGACCATATCGACCAGGTCGCCGTTGATCTCCAGGAAGGTACGCAGCCAGTCATTGCCCTGACTGTCGACGGGATCGACGTCGGATGTGCCGGTAAACTGGTGGGTCTCGGGACCCATGATCACAATGTCGGGGTCGACCGCTTTCATGGCGGCATAGTACGCCTGCCAGGCCAGGCTGAAGCTCGTCGCGTCCCACGGCAGCCCCTCGGCCTCATAGAGACTGGGCTCGTTGCCGATGGCCCAATAGCGAACGGCATACTCCTTCTCCAAGTTGGTGTAGCTGCTCCATAGCCCCGTGGCTTCAGCCCGGGGCGGCGTCGGTCGTCCCGAACGCTTCTGGTCACCGTGGCCCGCCCCGCCGTAAAGGACGGGGCTATCGAGCGACGCCCCTGAAGCGGGCTCTGATACCCCATCTGCCATCGCCAGCCCCGTTCACGGGGCACTGCTCCATAGCCCCGTGGCTTCAGCCCGGGGCGGCGCGGTCATCTCTGGTCACCCGGCCCGCCCCGCCATAAATGGACGGGGCTATGAAACGCCCCCTTGAAGGGGGCTCGATAACCCATCCGCTCGTCATGCCCCAGCCCCGTTCACGGGGCGCTGCTCGTAGCCCCGTGGCTCCAGCCCGGGGCTGATGGTGTCCCGAACGCTTCTGTCACCGTGCCCGCCCCGTCATAAATGGACGGGGCTACCGAGCAACGCCCCCTGGAAGGGAGCTGATAACCCATCCGTCCCGTACCCCAGCACCGCCAGGGGCGCTGCTCCATAGCCCCGTGGCTTCAGCCCGGGGCGGCGGTCGGCATCCCGAACGTTCTGTCATCGTGGCCCGCCCCGCCATGAATGGACGGGGCTAACGCGACGCCCCGAAGCAGGGGCCAGAACAGATTGCATGCCCCAGCCCCGTCGCGGGGTCATGGGTTCAGCCCGGGGCAAGTCGTGGGTCGGATATGGGCATGCCAAGCGCGCCGCCAAGAAAACCAGCCGACACGCAATTGATGCGTCAACGCACCTACAGCAGCGGAATTGCCTTACTTCTCCACGCCGGTTACGACAACGCCCTGCATGAAGACGTTCTGGCTCATGAAGAAAATCAGAATTGGCAAGATAGCCGCCATCAGCGCAGCAGCCTGAATCAAAGGCGGCTGTCGAGCCGTAGATGCCACTGAAGCGGGCCAGACCCGACCGCAATTGGCTGAAGTTCGGGCTTGGTTGAGCAGATAGATCAGCGGTTCGAAATAGTCGTTCCAGGCAAAGACCAGATGGAAGAGCATGACAGCAATCAATGACCGGCTTAGACATGGGCACGATGATGCGTGTGCAGAATTTGGAGCGGATTCGCCCCATCAATGGCCGCCGCCTCATCGATTTCCGGCGGGATGGTCATGAAGTATTGACGCAGGAGGAATACATTGTACGCGTTGGCGAAATAGTGGGGCACGATTAGGGGCAGCCACGTCCCGACCCAGCCAATTTTCAGGAAGAACCAATAGGTCGGCACGATCGTTACCGCTGCTGGCATAAAGATCGTTGCGATCAAGATGGTGAACAGCACGTTACGTCCGGGAAATCGAAAGCGCGAGAAAGCCATAGGCCACCAACGAGCACGATATCAGCGTGCCAATAATGCCCAAAATCGCGATCATCAGCGTGTTGAAGAAGTAGGCGCGGGAAATCGATCGTATTCCAGGCCTCGTGGATAGTTCGACCAGGTAGGCGCCCATGACCAGGGTCTTTCCAATGTGCGCCACGATCCTTGCCAGACGATCGGTTCGGCTTCAGGATTGTTTGGATCTATGAAGACACTTTCTTGGCGACCCGGTTGCACCATGGCAAGTTCCTGAATCGAACCATCGGCCATTGGGACCTCATAGACAGGCAGTTCTTCGCCGTCAACCTCGAACGTCGCCGGCTCGGCAGGATATTGGGGAGCGCCGGGTTCCGTCATCTGCTCCGTGGTCTTGAGCGAAATAAAGAACATGTTCAGCAGTGGCGCCAGGAAGAGCGCAGCAGCAAGAGGGCAAGCGAGTGTCGTCGACAACCTGTTGGAGGTCTCGCGACCGTTAATCCCGCGTTGCCTGATCGTGGCGTACAGTCGGCAGCAGGCGTACCGGAGTCCATTGTATTGGCAGCCATCGTCATTCCTCCCTATTTGCGACCTTCGCCAGCATAGAAGACCCAGATACTTCGATGACCAGAAGAGTAAGAGGCAGTAACGACCAGGATGATCAGGAAGAGGAACCAGGCCAGGGTCGCCCCGTATGACATGTTCTGGTATGTGAAGAAGGTCTTATACAGATGAAGGTTGATAGAACATCGTTGCGCCACCGGGCGCACCCGTACCCTGAATTCAGGACCAGCGGCACAATAAAGTACTGGAACAGACCAACGACGGCGAGAATCAAGATGTAGAAGATCAACCGGTGATATCATCGGAAATGTCACATTCCAGAAGGTGCGCACCGGGCCCGCGCCATCGATCTTGGCCGCGTCATACAGCTCGGTAGGCACACCCTGCAGGGCCGCAAGACTGATCAGCATGAAATTGCCAATGCCCCAGATTCCCAGCAGCACGAGGCCAGGATAGACCCATGTCGGATCGTTTAGCCAGTTTGGTGGATTCTGAATCCCAATGGCCCGCAGTCGCCTCATTGATCCACCCGGTCTCGGGATTCAACATGGCCTGCCAGATGAAAATCGCTGCCACAAATGGAATAATGTAGGGGAAATAGAACATCGTACGCATGTAGCGCGAGCCCCATCAAATTCTCGTTGTTCATGAGCATCGCCAGGAACAATGGAACAAAAATGCCGATCGGCAAGCGCCAGTAAACCGTATTTCAATGTGACGCCTAGCGAGTGCCACGTCAGGGAGTCTTGAACATGGCTTGATAGTTGCTCAACCCAACAAAACTAGCGTTGGTAATTTCCAACTGCATGTTGGTAAAGGAGAAAACAAGCGTCGCCAACTGTCGGCAAAGCTTAAAACCAGGAATCCAAACATCCATGGTGAAATAAAAAGGAATCCCCAGATAGCTTCACGTCGTGCGTTGCTGGAGCCGTCCGTAGTTGCCTCATCAACGCCCATGCTTCTCGCCAGGCCGCCTCCTCTTTTGTCGTTGCACTCATGCAATCTATCCTTTCTTCAACCCGATTCGCCATTTGACGACTTGAGGCGAAAACAATCAATGCGATTGCCGGTTTCCGAGGTAGACATCTAATTGCGCCTGCTCGGGCTGAAGATCCTGACTGGGATGGACGAGACCACATTGTCCACCCCAGTCAGTCATTTACAGCAAGTCAGATCGGGGTTCAGAGATTCCAGGTCAAAAAGCCTATTCGCCGGCCTTCGAGAAGATGTCATTCAGATCAGCCTCCAGCGTTGCGATCTCTGCTTCCAGGTCCAGATCCGTCGGTAGACTTCATGAGCGTTGCCAAAGGTGTCCATGCGGTTCCAGTGCTTCGTGTGTAGTTGGGCATATAGCCTTCGGCGCTGGGGATGTCAGGATAGGCCAGGCCTTGGGTGAAGACATCCCAGTTTTCGACATTGGGATATTGCTCGGCCTCAGGGTTTCGAAGTATGCAGGAAGATCTTCGACGCGTGAGGGCATGCCGCCATAGGTCTCGAGCAGTCGGAGCGACGCCGGACCGGTGAGATAGGTGACGACTTCAAAGGCTTCATCGGGATTCGGCGTGCCCTTCCAGATGCGATAGGTGTCGGCATCGATGCGACCATTGACCACACCGTTGTAGGTGGGCACAACCGCCAGATCCCAGTAGTCACCAGCGTTGGATACAGCAGGTGAACCAGGCCTGGGTCGAGGCCCATGGCAACTTTGCCCGAGTTCAGGGCATTGCCGGCACCATAATCAGGGCTTTGCAGCACGGCATCAATCGGAATGAAGGGCTCGTCGCCCCACATGCCGTCGTACCACCACTGCCAAGCTTCTTTCCACGGCTCAGGCGTCTGCGCAGTGCCGTCTTCGGCTACCATGCTCCCGGCGCCAAAGAACGTGCCAACGGACGTTCCGGCGCTGATACTGGGGATGTAGCCGTACTGCACGATCTGGGTCGGATCAAATTCTTCCATGGTCGCGTCGTTGCCGTTGGCATCGACGGTCAAGAACTTGGCCAATTCGGTCAGGGTCTCAAAACTCCACTCCACCTCGGTACCGTCGGGCATGACGTAGGGTTCGCCATAGGTGGCCGGCGGATAGTTCAGGCCGGCCTCATCAAACATGGCCTTCTGGTAGTAGACTGCGGCGGGGAAGACGGCGAAGGGCAGACCAACCTGACCTTGCTCTTCCAGTCTGTAGAATTCAACCAGCTCGTCATTGAACTGGCCCGTGTCGTAGCCGCTGCTTTCAATCTGTGGCGTCATAGTCCAACCACTGACCGAAATAGGCGTTAGAGCCGCCGACGCCCACCGGACCGACAACATCAGGACCGTTGCCGCTGGCAATCTGGGTCGACAGCGTATCCTTGGCTGCATCGAACGGCACGACTTCCAGAACTAGCTCGATCTCGTCCTGAGAAGCGTTGAATTCATCGACGACCGCTTGCTGAATTTCCTGCTGTGCCGGATTGGTCGCCGGTACCCAGACCAACGAACCAGCGAACCTGAGTACGATCGCCGCTGACCGCTGCAGGTGCTTCTGCAGGTGCTTCTGCCGCAGCTTCTTCGGCCGGAGCCTCGGTCGCAGCAGCTTCTTCACCGCCGGCAGCGGGAGCCGGCGCTGCGGGAGCGCCGCCACACAGCGGCGAGCAGCAGGGCACTCACCAATGCCAGGGCAAGCATTAGGTAAAACTTACGCATGTTCACTTCTCCTTTGTTTGCAAGGATATTAAAGAAACGGTTTGGATTGTATATAAAACGCAGCAAAGCTACGTTAACCCACAAGATTGGCGAACCACGAGTTCAGTCGGAAGGATTACTCGCTGGCACGATTCGCTGGGACGCTCGATGATGTCCGTGAGCAACTCCACCGCCATCCGTCCAGTTCGCTCGGTCGGTTGGCGCACGGTGGTAAGCGGCGGCACGGATTGGGAGGCCGGAGGAAAATCATCAAAACCAACAACCGCTACCTCCTCTGGAACCCGCACATTCGCTTCACGTAAGGCGCGCAGTGCGCCCAGGGCCATGCTGTCGCTGAAGGCAAAGACGGCGTCGGGCGCATGGGCCAGCAATCGCTGCATCGCCACATAGCCGCTCATCTCCGAAAAGTCTCCTTCGACGATCAGATCAGCCTCCACCGGGATGCTGCGCTGCTCAAGCGCCGCCAGATAGCCGGCCATGCGATCTAGACCCACGCCCGTATTGAGCGGAGAGCGGATGCAGGCCACTCGCCGGTTACCGAGGCGCAGCAGATGGGTCACGGCGTCCAAGGCACCCTGCTTGTTGTCTACATCTACATAGCTGATCTCGTCGAAATTGGGCAGGCGGCCAATGGTCACAAGTGGCATGGTACTCTCACATAGCGCGGTGACAACGGGGTCATCCTCAGTTGCAGCCGTCAACAAAACGCCGTCGACCAATCCGCTGTCCAAAATGCGATGAATCTTGTGTCGCTCAAATTCCTGATCGGCCAGCCACAGCATGATCGAATAATCAAGCGCATTGCAGGCAGCGGCCACGCCACGGATCAAAATGGGCGAGTAGGGGTCACCAAAAACTGCCGCGATACTGCGTGGAATCACCATGCCCAAAATATAGGTACGACCAGCTGCTAAGCCTCGTGCAGCCAAGTTAGGCGAGTAGTTCGTGCTGTGGATGACCTCCTGCACGCGCAGGCGTGTGGAGTCGCGCACGTT
Source organism: uncultured Chloroflexia bacterium (assembly GCA_963749845.1). Classification (GTDB taxonomy): domain Bacteria; phylum Chloroflexota; class Anaerolineae; order Caldilineales; family Caldilineaceae; genus JAGRCP01. The sequence continues at coordinate 256,906 of CAVVOJ010000004.1, forward strand.
GGGGTCGTTATTGAGCACGCGCGATACGGTTGATCGTGAGAAACCGCTAAGACGGGCAATGTCTTCGAGATTCATAGATCCGCAGTCATCATTCAACAAGCATGATTGGTGATTGGCGTGTAACGGCTGAGAGTCAGAAAGGGAACTGCGCGACCCAGCAACAGAGCGTAAGTTCGCATCCATTTGGGAGCGCTCCCAATATATCATGGGCAATTGAGAAATGCAAGAGGCAATTTTCTCATTTTGGGAAATTGGGTGGAGCAAATGTCCAACGCCAAGTCAAATTCTTTTGTTAGTATATATTACTAACTATTGGTTGTCAAGCGGAAATTTCTAGAAAAGAACGAAAAAGGGCAGCAGCAGCCAAGAGGGTTGATGTCCGACCCGCTCCTTAGGTTTCGACCCTTCGTCCGGCTCAGTCCAAGCGAGCTCAACCGGCGTCGCTGCCGCTTACCACGCATTGGCCCTGCACTCATTGCGTGGGCGGCTCCAGCGCAGCCTCAAGCACCTCATCCATGGTGTCGACCAAGATAAAGGTCATTTTTTCGCGCAAGGTCTCAGGGATATCGTCCAGGTCTGCCTCATTCTGGCGCGGCAGGATAACGGTCTTGATGCCAAAGCGGGCCGCTGCCAAAACTTTCTCCTTGATACCGCCGATGGGCAATACCCGCCCGCGCAACGTGATCTCGCCCGTCATGCCCAGGAAGGGACGCACGGAACGTTGCGTCATCAGGCTGGCCAGGGCCGTCGCCATGGTGATGCCGGCGCTGGGGCCGTCTTTGGGAATGGCGCCGGCCGGGATGTGGAGGTGAATGTCAGACGTACGAAACTGTTCGCTTTCAATGCCCAGCGCATCGGCCCGGCTACGCACGTAGCTCAGCGCGGCCTGGGCACTCTCGCGCATGACTTCCCCCAACTGACCGGTGACGACGAAGCCCTTTTCGCCCGGCGAGCGGGTCGCCTCGAAAAACAATATGTCGCCGCCCGTCGCGGTCCACGCCAGCCCAATCGCCACGCCCGGGGCTTCGGTCCGCTCCACGATCTCTTCATGATGAATTGTGCGCTTGCCAAGATAAGCCACGACATCGTCGCCATCCACGACAAAGGGCGCGCCCTCACTGCCGGCGGCCACTTCGGCCGCCACCTTGCGGCAAACCTTACCAATCTGTCGCTCCAACCCGCGCACGCCGGCCTCGCGCGTATAACCTTGAACCATCTCACGCAGGGCAGACTCCGTAAAGCTGATCTCATCCTGACGGAGACCATTCTCCTTGATCTGACGCGGGATCAGGTAACCCTGGGCGATCTTGACCTTTTCGTCTTCAGTATAGCTGCTCAGATCGATGATCTCCATGCGGTCGCGGAGCGCCGGAGGGATCGTATCCAGCAGGTTGGCGGTCGTAATGAACATCACCTGAGAGAGATCAAATGGCACATCCAGATAGTGATCGCGAAATTCCCGATTCTGCTCCGGGTCCAGCACTTCCAACAGCGCACTGGAGGGATCGCCGCGGTAGTCGCGACTCAGCTTGTCGACCTCGTCAAGCATAAAGACGGGGTTCTTGCTCTCCACGCGTCGGAGGCTTTGAATGATGCGGCCCGGCATGGAGCCGATGTAGGTACGCCGAAAGCCGCGAATGTCCGCTTCGTCACGCACGCCACCCAAGGCAAGGCGCACGAACTTGCGATCCATGGCCCGGGCGATGCTGATGCCCAGACTTGTCTTGCCTACACCCGGCGGCCCCACGAAGCAGAGCACGACGCCCTCTCGTTCCCGCCGAATTTTGTCGCGCAGATCTTCTTCTTCACCATCAGCTTTGCGCTCGGCGCGCAGCTTGCGCACGGCCAGGAACTCCAGAATGCGCTCCTTGATTTCGTCCAGACCGTAGTGGTCCTCGTCGAGCACCGTCCGGGCGTGGGCGATGTCCAGGTTATCCTCGGTGATGGCCTGCCAGGGCAGACTGACCATGAGGTCGAGATAGGTCTTGATCACGCTATACTCGGCCGCCTGAATCGGCATGCGCCGCATGCGGTCCAGTTCGCGCGTGGCCTCCTTCTCGGCCTCTTCAGACATACCGGCCTCGGCGATGCGCGCCTCCAACTCATTGATGTCGGCAGTCTGTTCATCATCCTCGCCCAGCTCTTTTTGGATCGCCTTCATCTGCTCGCGCAGGAAAAAATCACGCTGCATGCGCTCCATTTCGCCCTGGGCCTCAGACTGAATCTTCTGACCCAGTTCCAGCACCTCTACTTCTTTGTTCAGGAGTTGGGTGAGCTTTAGCAGCTTGTCGTGAACGCGGTCCAGTTCGAGCAACTCCTGGGCATCTTCCACGTCAAGGCGGATGCTGCTGGCGGTGAGATAGGCGAGCTGGCGGGCGTCTTCGGCATTGATGGCCATCATGGCCAGCTCTTCCGGCAATTGCGGTTCGAGCTCGATCAGCTGGCGGAAGAGCTTCTCCACCGTGCGCACCAGCGCATCCATCTCGATGCCCTCTTCGATTGCTTCGGGCAAGGCCTCTACCCGCGCGCGCAGGTATGGCTCTTCCTGCGTGTATTCGACAATGCGAATACGCTCCAGCCCCTGCACGAGCAGACGGATTGTCCCATCGGGGGTACGCAGAACACGGTGAATCTGGGCGGCGGTGCCGATGCTATGAATCTGATCGGGTCCCGGCTCCGCGACATCTTCGTCATGGCCCGTAACCAGGGCGATGATGCGGTTGTCCGGCATAGTGTCTTCGACCAGACGGAGACTGCGCTCCTGTCCCACGGGCAGCGGCAGCCACATCATGGGATAGACGACTACCCCACGCAGCGGCAGGACGGGCAATTCATCCGAGATGAACGCCTCATCGCCTTCTTCTGCCGACTCAAATTCGTCGGCGAATTCTTCAGATTCAAAGAGAATCTCATCCTCGCTACTGCCCCACTCGTCTAATTCAAAATCACCGTAATCTTGGTTCATCGTTCTTCCTATGCATGTCGGGGATGCCATTGTGGCGCCATTGTACCACAGGATAGATGCCGGGCTGCCGACTCAGAATAGCCCGACAATCGCGTCAATGCCAAAACCTGGTGGTATACTGCCATCTCAGATTTCGGCAAGCTGTTGCAGGACTCCCGGCAATCAGAAGCGCCTGCAACCCGTTGACACCGTGGGACTATGCATTTTGACCTCATTGGCGCTACTACCGCTGGCCACCGTACTCGATGAGCTGGCCGCTCAAAAACCTATGCCGGCCGGCAGCAGTGCGGCCGCGCTCACCGGCAGTCAGGCCGCGGCCCTGATCGCCATGGTTCTGCGCTTTGCATTGGGCAGACAGGATGATGAGGCGCCGGCGCTGCACTTGCTCCTCGCCGAGTGCGAGGGTCTGCGTCATGAGCTGCTGGCGCTGGCGGATGCGGACATGGCCGCCTATGGCGCGGTTGTCGCCACCCTTGCCATGCCCAAAGCCACGCCTGCTGCCCAAACCGCCCGCACCCTGGCCATGCAGCAGGCGTTCAAGGGGGCCACAGAGACGCCTTATGCGATTGCCGCACAGGCCGTGACCGTCATGCAGTTGGTGGAACCAGCAGTCGCAGCGGCGAGTCGCACCGTGGCCAGTGATGCCACGACCGCACTCCTTCTGGCCAACGGCGCAGTGGCGAGTGCGCTCCTCACCGTGCGCGTCAATCTGCGTGCCATCCGTGACGAGGACTTTGTCGCGACCTGGTCTGCAAAAGCCAACAGTCTGGAAGCCGCCCGCAGCACGACCTATGCATCTGCCCAATTGGCGTGTGAAGCCGCCCTGGGTATGGACCTGCAATCGCTATGAAACATCCTGTCGCCATACGCTGATCACCTGTCATGCCCATCGATACTAGTGCACGTCAAGCTCAACCGGTATCATCGACTACGCCACAGGCCGGCGTCGGTCGCGTCTGGCGGTTACACCTGGCGGTCCTGGCCGCCTATCTGTTCCTGACCCTCATTATGACGTGGCCGCTCGCACGCGAGTTTGCCAGCGCCATTCCCGGCGACGGCTTTGATGGTTGGCAAAACTTCTGGAACCAATGGTGGCTCAAGGTTGCCCTGGTTGATCAGCCGCGCAACCCACTGCTGACTGACCTGCTTTTTCATCCCACCGGAGTCAGTCTCTACTTCCATACGCTCAACCCGTTTAACGGCCTGACCACGCTACCAATCCAGTTGGCCTTTGGTCTGATTCCAGCCTACAACAGCGCCGTCCTGCTGGCCTGGGTATTGGGTGGCTATGGCGTCTTCTTACTGGTTCGGCGGCAATTGAGCATGAACAATTGCCAGTTGACAATCGCCAATTCATCCGCGTTCCTGGCCGGGGCGATCTTCACGTTCTCACCTTTCCACATGGCGCATCTCCTCGGTCACATGCAGGTGCTGAGCCTCCAGTGGATTCCTTTCTACGTGCTCTATCTCCTGCGCGCGCTCGACGCCGTCGACCAGCGGCGATCATGGCTACACGAAGCGTTTATGGCTGCGCTCTTTCTCATCTTTGTCGGCCTCTGTGATTGGTACTATGTGCTCTATCTCGCGCTCTTTACGGGACTCGCCGTGCTCTGGGCCTGGCTGGGCGCGCCCGCAGGTACGGTCGCTCGTGCGGCGGGGACCGGCGAATCGCGGCTGGCAACCCAAGCGAACCGGCTGCTTAGGCTGCTCATGCCCCCGCTGTTGGCGGGCCTGATCTTCTTCACAGCACTCAGCTTCTGGCTCGTGCCCATGATCTGGGAGACGCGCCAGTTCTCATTTATGGTGCGCCCGGCAACGGATCTCTACATCCTCAGCGCCAGCGTGATGGATTTTCTCGTCCCCAACCGACTGCACTCGCTCTTTCGCCCCGAGAGCTTCCAGTGGATCGGCAACCAGATTGCGCCGGTGAGCGAGCGCACGATCAGCATCGGCTACATCGCCCTGGCTCTGGCTGTCTTCGGGGCGCTGATCTGGCGTCGTCGGGCCGGCCTCTGGATCGCAGGCGCACTCTTCTTTTTCGCCATGGCGCTGGGTCCGGTGATCCATTTCGGCGCCATCACTGCCGCGGACATCCCAGCTGTGACGGAGTTGCCCCTGCACTTCACGCCCTTTGGCATCCTCGCCTACTTCTCCGATTTCGTGCGCCTCAGCCGCAGCGTCAGCCGCTACGCGGTCATGGTCCAACTTTGCGTGGCCGTTCTGGCCGGCATGGGCCTGGCCGCGCTACTCACTCGTCTACAAGCAGCGCAGGCGCCCCAGACGCATGGCGGGCGCACTGTACTGGCTGTGGCGCTGCTCTGCCTCGGCCTGGTCCTGGCCGAGTACTGGGTCGCGCCCTACCCCATGAGCGCACCAGACACGCCAGACTGGTACGCTACGCTGGCGGAAACGACCGAGACACGGGCGCCGTGCTCAATCTGCCCATGAACTACGACCGCCCAGGCTATCTTCTCTACCAGACCGTCCACCAGCGACCGCTGACCGTTGCCTACATCAGCCGCGACGACCCGCGCACGTTAACAGAACGCACGCCCGTGCTGCAGCACTTTCGTCATTTGGGGCCAGATATTCTCGCCGTGGATCCCGTAGCGCTGGGAGCAAGCGTGCTGGCGGATCTGGATGTCGAATACGTCGTACTGGATCGTTACAAGATGCCCGGCGGCCTTGAGCGGGAGTACACGACAGCGTTGGCGACCGAGATTTTTACGGGTCAGACGCCCATTTTTGAAGATGACCGCATCACCGTCTATCGCGTGGCGACGCCAGCAGCGAGGCTCAGTTATCCGCTGTTGGGCGCACTAAACTGGGGCCCGTTGACGGAGGATACGGAGGGCCAATCGGCGCGCGCAGTGCTCGGCCCGGCAGAACTGAGCTTCGTGCGTGCGCCGGCCGGCGCGCAGGTGCGGCTGCGCTATCGCACCGAGCCCGGCGTCGGCGCCATGGTCGAGTACGCGGGCGGCATGCAACGGCTACCACCATCACCTCAAGAGGGCGAGTTCGTCCTTTCCCTGCCCCCCGGTGACGATGGCGGCTCCGTTACGATCACCCTGCTGCCCGACGAACCCGGCCGGCTCTGGATTGAGCAAGTCGAGTTACTCAGTCCGTAAGATTTTCGCTGAGCACATGACTTGCAGGTCCTGCGCGCCAGGCGCGATCTGTTGGCAGCGCCGCCAATCACCAACGAAAAAGAGTAACTTTTTCCCCTGCCGAAACGTCCTAATCCATATAGTCACGTTGCCGGCGCAGGCGTCGCGTAGCGGCGTCTGCCTGGCTACGCCTGCAAGCAGCGACCTCATCGCCCCCTGCATCGCTTCAATCGCCCAAGTCGTATTGTCTCCCTGTTCATCATCCGATCCCGGAAGCATAAGGAGTTTCCCATGCTCGCCCTCACCCACGCCCAGCCTCTGCGTATTGCCCGCGGCGCTTTGCTGCGGCTCAGCGGCGCTTGGCCCGCGCTCGCCGCACTCACGCTCGTCTGGTTGATGCACGCCGCGCCGGTCCAGGCCCAAAGCGTTGCGCCCGGCCAAGATCAGCCCAGCGATCTGGTAGCCGGGCTCCGCTTCCAAAACTTTCTGCCCTCAGCAGATGAGGAAATCTACCTCGGCGTGGTCAGCCTGAGCGAGCCGGCCAATCGCAACGCGCAGCAGTATGACTGGCAAGCGACCCAGCCATTCAGCCTGCGCTACGATGGCGCGACCACCCTCACCGCGCAAGTAGGGGCGAACGAGCCCTTTTCCTATAACCTTGACGCGCCCCTCACGCGCACCAACTATCTTGAGATCAGCATTGCCGCCGATGCCCTGACGCAACCGCAGCTGGAAACGGTTGCGCTCGATGGCAACTCGCTAGGCAACCTGGACGGGGCAGCCGATGCGACGACGTTCTGGCACGTCAGTGACTACGATCTGAGCGGTTCCTGGGAGATCACCGGTTCCATTACCCTGCCGGCCCCGACTGCCCTGAATAGGACGGCCTCAGTGAACGGCGGCTCTGTTCCCCAGGTCGAGATCTTGATTGGCGGCATCGGTCGTATTGTGGTGGAGAAAGCGACGAACCCGCCCGATGCTCCCGGTGACTTCACCTTTGACGGTGACGTGAGCGGCACGACTGGCGCGGGCGGACAACTGAGCGCGCAGGTCGCAAGCGGCATCTATACAGCAAGCGAAACGAGTCTGCCAAATGGCTTCGTGCTCGACGATATTCAATGCAACGATGGCGACAGCAGCGGCGATCTCACCAAGGCGCAGACCACCTTTGTCGTTGCCGTCGGCGAGACGGTGACCTGCGTCTTCACCAACGAACTGCCCGGGGTGATCATTGAGGAATCGGACGGCGTCAGCGCGGTGACGGAAGGCGCCGCCGCGGGTCCCGGGCTGCAGGCCGGCTACGAAGTCAGATTGCGCAGCATGCCCGGCGCGCCTGTCAACATTGCCATTCTTCCCGACAGTCAGGTACGCGTGAACAAGACGGTGCTCTCCTTTACGCCAGAGAAATGGGCGACCCCGCAACAGGTGCTCATCACGGCCACAGACGATGATTTTGATGAACTGACGCCCCATCCAGGGCTGGTCGACCATCGCGTCAGCAGTGTAGATCCCCTTTACGATGATATCGATACGGGCTATCAGACGCCGTTCATCAATCCGAGCCGCGTCGATGCCACGCCGCGCACGGTTGAGGTGGCCGTCACCGACGATGATACCGCCGCCATCGTGATTGAGGAGTCGAGCAGCGGCACGCCGTTGTTGGAAGGCTCATCCCAGTTGCGCTTTTATACGCTCTCCCTCACCAGTCGTCCCCGCGCCGACGTGACCCTTACCTTGAGCGCAGATAGTCAACTCACCGTGGATCCGACTAGCGTTGTCATCCCCGCCGCCGAATGGTCCTTGCCGGTGACAATCATGGGGATGGTCGTGGACGACGAAATCGTGGAAGGTCCGCACAGCGGGGATATCACACACAGCGCAGTCAGCAGCGATCCCCAGTATGGGCCGGCAGCAATCTATCAAAACACGAGTCAAACGCCATCGCCGCAGCCCAACATTTTGCGGATCAACATTGAAGACGATGATATCCCTGGACTGATTCTGGCGCCGGCGCGTATCAACATACTGGAAGGCGGTTCGGACTCTTATACCGTGGCCCTGGCGGCGCGACCGACACAGCCGGTTGAAGTCACGCTTACGTCCGACAGCCAGACGTCTACGGATGCCGACTCGCTTACCTTTCTCCCCGGCGACTGGATGACGCCGCAAGCAGTCCTGGTCACTGCGGTCGACGATGACGACACCGAAGGTCCGCACCTGAGCAGGATCCGCCACACGGCAACGAGCACCGATCCCAACTACCAGGCCCTGGGGACGGCAACGCTTACCGTGGACATCGCCGATGATGACAGTCCCAGCGTCTTCGTTGCACCTAGTGTGCTGGAGTTGGAAGAAGGGGGTCCCGGCGACGCCTACGACATCGTATTAACAACACGTCCTGCAGACGATATTGTGATCGAATTTGCCGTCGATGCCCAGGTCAGTCTGGCGGCGGAGACGCTACGCTTTACGCCAGACAACTGGGATCAGCCGCAGTCGGTTTCAGTCACAGCAGTGGATGACATGATTGACGAGTCAAGCGCGGCGGCGACGCATACGAGCTACATCAGTCATGGCGTCGCCAGCGACGACATCCAGTACAACAGCCTGCCGGCCAATGGCATTACGATCAACATTGGCGACAATGACGACGCTGCTGTCATCGTGACGAATCGTGAGTTGGCAATCAGCGAAGACGGCGACGAAGCAGGCTATCTGCTACGTCTGGCCACCGAGCCCGTGGCGCTCGTCACTCTCACCACGCGCTCCGATGCCGAGCAAATTGCACTGAACCCGTCGGTCGTGCGCTTCGACGCCAATAACTGGGATGAGCCGCAGTTGATCATTGCCAGCGCAGTGGATGACGCTATAGATGAAGGCGATCACTTTGCGATCATCCTGCACGAGGCAAGCAGCAGCGACGCTCGCTACAACGCCGTCCCGGTGGAGGCCGTTGCGGCCGCCATTGAGGACGATGACAGTGCCGGGATTACGGTCACCCCTACGGAGGTCTTGGTCTCCGAAAGCGGGATAACCGATCAGTACACCCTGGTCCTCAACTCTGCACCGGTTGCGCCCGTAACGGTCGAACTCATGGCCGATAACCAGGTCCAAGCCGACGCCGTGGCGCTATCCTTCGACAGTGACAGCTGGAACGAGCCCCAGATCGTCACGGTGAGTGCGGTCAACGACGGCATCAACGAAACCGAGCCAGGGCAGCTTCATACCGGCGTCATTCGCCACGCCACCATCAGCGAGGATGAAGATTACGCCGATAGAACCGTCGACAGCGTGACTGTGTCGATTTTTGACAATGACTGGCCAAGCACGATCTGGCTGCCCATCATTGACAATTGACAGATGGCAATTGACTATCAACAGCCCTCAATGGCCAAGGATTTCAACGCTCTTGGCGCGCTTGTGATGGATCAGCTTGGCTTCTTTGAAGTTTCCGAGGAGTTGGCGGGCGTGGATCATCCGCGGTCGGAGGCGCGGCTCTTTGCACTTCCATTCGCCTTTGATCTGGTTGAGCACCAGCAAAGAATCGCCCCGTATGATCAGGCGCGCGGTTTGGGGATCGGCCCCAGCGTCGCGCAGTCGCTTGAGCGTGGCCTCAAGCGCGGCGATCAGCGTATCGTATTCGGCTTCGTTGTTGGTCACTTGCTGGCCAAATTTGAGTTGAACGATCTGCTCGGCGCGGCCAGGCCAGCGCAGCGCGTAGCTGCCATAGCCGAAGCCGGGATTGCCGCGGCTGCCGCCGTCAAAGATGATTTCGATCGGCTGCTCGGGCGCGTGACCGGGCAAGGGCGACATGGCATGGGGGTCCTTCGTTGCGCTGGCGCCCGCCTCCGGTACGCCTAAGACCACCCGCCCACTGACCGGCGAACCGCGACCGTCGACTGTATTTGCCCGGGGAGCTGCGGGCACGAGCGACGGCTTGGCCGGCTCGGTGAGCTTATTGCCAGATGAAGTGGGCGGCGGGCCAAACTCAGGTGTCGCACGGGACCTGAGTTGTGCAATTCGTTTCGCATCCAATGCCGGCGCCACGGTTAGGCGCCGCTCGTCGCTGGCAAACCCGTCAGCATCGAGGAGGCCGGCCGCTCGCAGATGGCGGTAAAGCGAGCGTCTCCTCTCCGGCGTCAGGGCCTGAACCGCGGCCACGATGTCAGCGTAATTCATTGATTTCTGGCATCCACAGAAGGAATCGACCGGAGGGTCATCATACGGCCTTGGCGGCTGCACGCTCTGCCCGCTGGCGCTGGCGCGCCTTCTCCCACAGATAGAGCAAATTTTGAGCGTGGAATTGCTGCACCAGGCCGCCGAGCGGAATGCGGCTACGGTCATATTCTTCGATATCATGCTGGAGGAGGTCGTGCTTGGTGGCGTTGTCAGCAATTAGCTCATCAACCAGTCGCTGAATGTCGTCAATATACTTGATACTGGCGTCAATGCTGCTGGTCACCTCGCCACGGAGCAGGATGTCACCATGCCCTTGAACGATGCATTCAAGATTGAACTCGTAGAGATTCTCCAACGAGCGTTTAAACTGATCGATATCCGCTAGGGGCGAAGAAATGAGCGGCACGGGCATGATGAGGTCGCTGGCAAAGAGGACCTTGTCTTCACGCACGTGGGCGACGCATACATCCGGACTTGGACCGGGCGCATGCATGACGTGGACGGTCTTGCCGCCGAGTCGCACGACGACACTTTCGTTGAAAACGATCTTGGGCAGGCGAATCTCGACCGGGCGCAATTCGGGCGTCTGCTCCTTGGCCTGGACGAGGGCTGACTCCGCATGTTCTTCGAGCATGGCGCGGCAGCGCTCGTGGGCAATCAGTTCAGCGTCCGGGAAAAAGCAGGAGCCATAGACGTGATCGCCGTGGCTGATCGTGTTGATCACGTACTTGATGCCGGCGGGGCAGAGGCGACGGGCGAAATTGATGATTTGTTTCGTCTCAGACGGAAAGGGCAACGTATCGATCAGAATACCGCCCTCTGGCGTCACCACCAGGCCGGCATTTACTTCCACATAGAGTTCACTGGTAAATACCCAGGTATCATCGGCAACACGTGTACGCGTAATAGCCACGCGAATCTCCTCTGCTTGTCGTGCAAAACAATTCCGAGAAGTCTAACATAGGCGGTCTAGTTGCGTCAAAAAAGTAGACATAATATCAGATTGATGGCGCATAGAAAAAGGAACGCGGACTTGGTCCGCGTTCCTCTTTGGGATACTTTCTATGACTCCGCAGGATCGTGTGGAGAGTGGGTACGAACCTGCTTTCGCAGGGTGGGTGCCGGTTGGACGCTTCCGTCTTGCCTACTCAAAGAGCAGGCTATCACATCCACGCCACGTTGCCGAACTCCCAGAAATGAAGTGTTGGCTCGCCCCGTATGCAATCCGATCACGAAACCCGCAGAGTCACTTATAATATAACATAAAGGGCACGACCCGGCAAGCAAAGGCAAATCGTCCCATTGTCTCAAGACTTGCGCTTGAGTGGGCGCACGTCAATATGCAATTCCTCTAGTTGCGGATCGCTCACGGGGCTCGGTGCATCGACCATGAGGTCCGTGCCTGCGGCGGTCTTGGGAAAGGCAATGACGTCGCGAATGCTGGGCGTCTCGGCATAGAGCGCAGCCATGCGATCGATACCCAACGCAATGCCTCCATGCGGCGGCGCACCAAATTGAAAAGCCTCCAACAAGTGACCGAATTGCGCCACTGTCTGTTCTTTGGAGAGACCCAGAGCCGTAAACATCCGGTCCTGCAAATCAGAGCGATGAATCCGGATGCTGCCACCGCCGATCTCCCAGCCATTGAGCACCACGTCATAAGCCTTAGCCAACACGCGGCCTGGATCCGATTCGAGATAGTCCCAATCCTCATCACGCGCGCTGGTAAAGGGATGGTGAACGGCCTGCCAGCGATCTTCGTCCTCGTTGTATTCCAGCAGCGGGAAGTCGGTTACCCAGCAGAAGGCGAGCACGTCTTTGTCAATCAGATCGGCGCGGCGGCCAATTTCCAGACGCAGGTTGCTCAGGCTCTGAGCGACCACGCCAGGCTGGTCGGCGACGATCAGAATCAGATCGCCAGGCTTAGCGCCCGACGTTTCGACAATCTGGCGCACTTCTTCGGCGCTGAGGAATTTGGTGATCTGGCTCCGCAGCGCGTCGGGACCATACTGCCCATCGGCCTCGGGCGAGCCCGTAACGCCGATCCAGGCCAGACCCTTGGCGCCGTAGTGCTTGACAAAATCGGTCAGTTCGTCTATCTCGCGCCGGGTGAGGTCGGCGCCCCCGGGGTAGACGACCGCCTTCACCTGGCCACCGCCGCTGACGGCGCCGCTAAAGACGCCAAACTCGCTACCGGCGACAATTTCACTAAGGTCGGAAAGCGTTTGGCCGAAACGCAGGTCGGGGCGATCCACGCCATACGTCTCCATGGCCTCGGCGTAGGTCAAAACGGGGAAGGGCGTCGCCTGGATGCGCTTTTCGCTGATCTGGCCGGACAGTTCGATGAGCATGACTTCGAGCAGCGCTCGAATATCGTCAGCATCAACGAAGCTCATCTCCAGATCGAGTTGGGTAAACTCGGGCTGACGATCGGCGCGCAGGTCTTCGTCGCGAAAGCAGCGGGCGATCTGGAAATAACGTTCAATGCCCGCCACCATGAGCAGTTGCTTCAACTGTTGCGGGCTCTGGGGCAGCGCATAGAATTTGTGGGGATGGAGCCGGCTCGGTACGACAAAGTCACGTGCGCCCTCGGGCGTACTCTTGAGCAGAATCGGCGTCTCGATTTCCAAAAAATCACGGCTGGAAAGAAACTCGCGAATGAAGCGAACCAAGTTATGGCGAAGGACCAAATTATTCGCCATGCGGCTGCGACGCAAATCGAGATAGCGATACTTCAGACGCAGCGCCTCATCGACACTGTCCGCATCGCGGCCATCGAGATAGAAAGGCGGCGTCTTGGCCGCGTTCAAGATCTCAATCTGATCGACGATGACCTCAATCTCGCCGGTCGCCAGATTCGAGTTTTCAAATCCCTCGGGTCGCGGACGGACGGTGCCGTGGACCTGAATGACGTATTCGCTGCGCACCTGATCGCCGATGGCGTGAGCCTCCGGCGCGGCGTCGGAATCAATCGTGACCTGGGTAACACCCCAGCGATCACGTAAATCGATAAAAATGAGCCCGCCATGGTCACGACGGCGGTTTACCCAACCGGCCAACGCAACCGTCTGGCCGACGTTCTCAGCAGTGAGTTCGCCACAATTGTGGGTTTTCAGCATGGTTCCTCCAAAGCGTGGAATTTGATCGCAATATTATACGGCGGGCGAGGGGAATCGAGGAAATCTTGACCCAGCCCCGCGCTGTTTGAAATTCAATCCCGCATCGAATCGTGTCACACGCCAACACATGCTACACTGGAAAGCCAATGATCCAGTCTGCCGCTATCCTTCACCCGGCCCCGCTCACCTAGAAAGCTACTCAGCATGACCTTTCCCGCCTATCCGCCTGAGTTCTGGGTCGCGGCATCGCTTGCCGTCATTCTGATTGGCATCGCCAAAGCCGGATTCGGTGGTGGTCCCGGCATGTTGGCAACGCCACTCATCGCCTTGACGATCCCGGTCGCGGATGCAGCAGCGCTGCTGCTGCCGCTCTTGATTCTGGCCGACATCCTCTCCCTGCCGCATTATCACAATGAATTCGACCGGACGAGCCTGCAGGTGCTCCTGCCGAGCGCAGTCGTCGGCATTGCGCTCGGCGGCCTATTCTTCGGTCTATTCAGCCAAAATGAACGTGTACTTGAAATTGGCATTGGCATCCTGGCATTGGCGTTTGTCGCGTTTCAGACCGGGCAGGCGCTGATCTTTGGGGCGCTAGAGGGTCGGCGTTTCGCGCGGCCCACCGGTTGGCTATTGGGCACGCTGGGCGGATTCACGTCGACGCTTGCCCATGCCGGCGGTCCGCCCGTCGTGATTTATCTGTTGCCTCAAAAATTGCCGCGCAACATCTTCGTGGGTACGACGGTCATCATCTTCATGGTCATCAATCTCGTCAAGCTTGTGCCCTATAGCATGTTGGGCTTGCTACGCGTCGGCAACGTCTTGACGATTTTAATCCTGGCGCCCCTTGTCTACGTCGGCGTGCGACTTGGGATCTACCTCAATCTCCACTTCACGGATAAATGGTTTAACGTGGTCATCTATTCCTTCCTGATTCTGGCCGGCGTGCAGCTAATTTTAGGACGCAACATCTTCGTTCTATTCATGAGCTGAAACGATCTTTCTACCTTGACCGCGCAAAATTATGCCAGCGCTGGCGGCTGGGGGAGAATGACATAACGGTGTGTAGACTGTTGGCATTCGCAGGCAAATGAAGTATAGTTGTTGGAGAGCATGATCTTGCGATCCACACAACCCCTATCGCAGTCAATGTGCAGTTAATTTGAAGAGTATCATTCCCCGATGGTCGCCCCTGTTGAGAGAGCGACAACTCTGTGGGCTGCAGCAGCGTTGGGTAAAGTTCCAATTTTGAAGGAAGAACAGATCCATGGCAGACCAACTCACCAGCGAACCCATGAGCAGTGTTGATCGCGCCTGGCTCGGCATGGACAGGGAAACGAATCTGATGATCATCAATGGCGTGATGATCTTTGATGAAATGATCGAATACGGTCGCTTTCGCGACACCTTTGACACCCGTTTTGCCAAAGCGTTTCCCCGCTTCCGGCAGCGCTTGAGCGAACGTCCGCGCGGTTCGGGAAATTATTACTGGGAAGAGGATCCCTATTTCGACATCCGTGCCCACGTCCGCCGTATCGCCTTACCGGCGCCGGGCGATTCCGAGGCGCTTCAATCACTCGTCAGCGACCTGATGAGCAATGACCTCGACCACAACAAGCCGCTGTGGCGTGTCTACTTGATCGAAGGGTATGGCGACGGCTGCGCCATGTTCGCGCGCTTCCATCACTGCATTGCAGATGGCATTGCCCTCATCCGAGTGATGCTATCGATCACCGACAAGGAACGCAACCCGGCACCGGTTGCGAAAGCCGAAGAGCCTGCGCCAGCGGACGCACGCAGGCGCAATTTACTCGGCCCCTTTAAGCCACTCGTTAGCGTGACGCGTACAGCCGCCGGCGGCGTGACCAAAGCCGCCGGCTTGGCCTATCGCGAAACGCGGCAGAGCATCGAAGACCCTGGCCGGGTTCTGGACGCGGCCAAGGCAGGTAGCATCATCACCGCCGCCAGCGCAGCCGTACTGACCCGCTTGATCGTCATTCCCCCAGACAGGCCATCAGTCTACCGCGGCGAATTAGGCTCCACCAAGCAGGTCGTCTGGTCTGACCCCTTTAGCCTGGCCGAGGTCAAGCGGATCGGCAAGACCCTTGGCGGCACCGTCAACGACGTGTTGATCTCCGTCTTGACCGGCGCGTTGCGCGACTACATGATTCTCGTAGGCGAAGATCCAGATGCCGGTGATCTGCGTGCCATGGTGCCGGTTAACCTGCGGGCGACGGATTCGCCATTGGAGCTGGGCAATCAGTTTGGCCTGGTCTACCTTTCGCTGCCGATCACGATCGCCGACCCGCTTCAGCGGCTCTACGAGGTCAAGCGCCGCATGGACATTTTGAAGAGTTCGCCAGAATCAATTCTGACGTTCCAGGTTCTAAACGCGCTGGGCAGAATGCCAGGTGACCTGGCCACCACAGCAACGAGCTACTTTGCCAGCAAGGCCTCTGCCGTGTTGACCAATGTCCCAGGCCCGCAGGAGACAATCTATCTTGCAGGCGCGCCACTGCGCCAGCTCATGTTCTGGGTGCCGCAATCGGGCGACATTGGCCTTGGACTTAGCATCATCAGCTACGACGGAACTGTTTCGGTAGGGATTGTGGTCGATGAAAAGCTCGTCGCAGAGCCTGAGCTCATATTGGATTTCTATCTCCAGGAATTTGAGACATTGGGGAAACTGGCAACCAAGCGTATGGAAGTTGTCATGGAAGAGATCATTGAGGGTGCAGGGGAGCCGTAGAGATCGACAAATTCAACCCTCAATCCAACAAATTCGGATTGAAGCCAGTGACCGCTAGAAATGCAACGCATGACAGACAATTGCCCCGAAGATACGTTTATACCCGAACTCGTCACGCCCTACGGCGAGGCAGTTCTTGTGCTTGATGATGATCCCCAAATTCTTGCGTTGGTTACCATTAAGCTCGAGCATGCCGGCTATCAGGTGATATCAGCCAGTGCCGTTGACCATGCGCTAGCCCTCATCGGCAAGCTCGGCTTGCCCCACTTGGCCTTGGTCGATATTCACATGCCCGGGCGTAGCGGCCTGGATTTCTGCGCTGAGATTCTGAGCTATTCTGATCTGCCGATCATCATGCTGACGGCTGATAGCGATCTAACGACAATCATTGACGCGATCGAGTATTACGCCGAGGATTATATCGTCAAACCCTTCAATCTCAACGAATTACTGGTACGTATTCGCCGCGTCTTGCGCCGGATGAGCGACGGCGGTCATGCCATGACGCCCGTGCAGCAGATCAATGACCAGCTCGCCATCAACATCGGCGCCCAGGCGATCTATATCGATGGCAATGAAAGAGGATTGACGCCGATCGAAAGCAAGTTGCTCCATATTTTGGTGCGGCACAGCGACAATGCCGTGCGCTCCGAGTACTTGCTCAAGCGCGTCTGGCCTCACGAAGAATTGTATGAGGATGCGTTGCGCGTTCACATCCATCGACTCCGCCAAAAGCTGAAGACCGAAGAGTCGACGCATCAATATATCGTGACCGAGCGAGGCGTGGGCTATCGATTTGCCCCGTGATTGGCGTACTTGCAACGCGCCCTCAATTCAACCGTCTAGTCTCCGGCAACAATCCAATCGCCGCAATACGGAGGAGCAATCATGAGCAATAAACAAGCACCTGAGTCGCTGCCGCTGCCCGACAGCCTGGACGGTGCGAACAAGGTTGACCGCATTCGCGATATCGTCTTTGGTGCGCAGATGCGCGAATACAACCAGCGCTTTGACACCATCGGTCGTGACATCTCGAGACTCCAGCAAGAGCTCGGACAGCTCAACGAGCAGATGGTGACTCAGCTACGCCAGATCAGCGAGCAGATTCAAGAACTAGATAAGCGGGTGGGCGACAAGTTCAAGGAAACAACGGGCGATCTCAGCGGTCGCCTGGATGAGCTTGATCGACAGCAGGGCAACAAGCTGCGCGATCTCGACAAGCGATTGAGCAACGAGCTACAAGAGCAGGAAACACGCCTGATGCAGCGCGTGCAGGACCTGAGTAAACTCTCGACGGAGCAGATTGACAAGCTCCAACAGAATCTCCGCAGCACAGGCGAGGAGATCCGCAGTGAGCTACGTGGCAACGCGGAAGAGCTTGCACACGCCAAGGTAGATCGCACCACCTTGGGCCAATTGCTGATTGAACTCGGCGGCAGCCTGCAGAATGAGTCACCCAGCGGCATGTTTGACCAATTGCTAGACGAGCTCGCCGGCGACACCGACGGTGACAAATAGGCGGCGACGGCTGGAGCGATTCATCATTGCACCGATCAGCACAGCGGTAACCAACGCCAATGATCAACAGCGAAACGTAGCGGACCATCGTGGCGGATAGACATTCTCTTTCCAATGCAGCGAACACAACAGCGGGCGGCGACTTTGACGAGCCGCTAGATACGCTCGAAACGCGCCTGGCCGAGGAAAAGGAACTTGAGGCGCTCCGCGAAATCCTGATCGGCCACTACCGTCGCCGCGCTCAGGAAATGCAAGGGGAACTCACCGCCTTGCAGGACCAAATCGATGCGTTGGATACTCGTATCAACGACAAACAAGCGCTGATCGACACGGTCACACCGATCATGGCAAGCTCGATTCGCCAGAGTATTCATGACTCCAAAGATGAGATGGTTGAAGCGTTGACGCCAGTGATGGCCCGGTCGATTCAGCACAGCATCGAAGACTCCAAGGATGACATGGTTACGGCGCTCTACCCAATTATGGGCAAGCTTGTCTCGCGGTCGGTTAGCGAAGCCATGCGCGAGCTGGCCCATCGCATTGACATGCAGATGCGCGATGCTCTTAGTCCGGATTCACTCACGCGGCGTGTTAAATCGCGCCTGTTAGGAGTCTCTGATGCAGACATGGCCATCCGTACCCTCCTGCCCTTCTCGATCAGACGGATCTTTCTGATCCACCGTGAGAGTGGTCTCCTGCTATACGCCTTCAGCCCTTCCGGCGAAGAGGAGACGGATTCGGACATGATCAGCGGCATGCTGACGGCCATTCGCGATTTTACGCAAGACGCGTTCGGCCGGGGTCAGGAAGGCCAACTGGATGCGATCCGCTATGGCGACACCTCTATCTTGATTGATACGGCGGCGCGCACATATATGGCAGCAGTGATTGACGGCATCGCACCGTCTGGCTTCCAAACGCAGATGCGCGATGTGCTCTACGACATTGAACAGCAGCAGAAGCAGACGCTGCGCACGTTTAACGGTGACACTGCGCCGTTTGCGGCCAGTCAGCGCGCGCTCTGGACTTTGATTCCCCCCGAGCAGCAGATTGACGCCATGATCGCACACGGCGCATTCATTACGCCCCACGAAGCCGCGCAGGGCGTGTCGGCTGCGGCAATTATCCTACTTGTGATTACTGCGCTCGGCCTCGTTTTGGCCGCGTGGTGGATCATGCGCGGCCTCCTCGTTATGCCCTGGCTGGCGGCCGGTCGGTAGACGCGCCCGCGGCAGGGCAAGCCCACCCCATTCGCAGAGAGAAAGACCATCTTGACTGTCATCAACAAAAAGGTTTGCATGTTGGGCGAGTTTGCGGTCGGCAAGACCAGCCTGGTCCGTCGCTTCGTTCATGAACGATTCAATGACGTCTATCTCAGCACGGTCGGCGTAAAGGTCAGTCGCAAGAGCGTTGTCCTGTCCAGCGATGGCAATATTGTCGACCTCACCATGATGCTCTGGGACCTCGCCGGATCAGAAGAGTTTAACCGGCTGCGTGCAAGCTATCTACGCGGCACCATGGGCGCAGTACTCGTGTGCGACCTCACGCGGCCGGAGACGCTCGCCCCGCTGCAAACGTACGTTGAGAGCCTTTATGCGCTCAACCTGCACATTCCGCTGGTGATCGCCGCCAATAAGCTCGATCTTTCCGACCAGCTTGCCGTCACCGAAGCGCAGATTGCAGCGGTAGCCGAACGCCTCACTGCCCCCTACTACCTCACGAGCGCCCGAAAGGGTGATGCGGTAGAAGCACTCTTCCGCGATCTCGGCCGCCGCATGGTGGAGCGCGTACCGTGAGCCGGGAAGGAGCCCAGGGTGCAGAAGTTGCTGGTGGCGCGGTCTTTGGCGAAACCGTCGCTGCCGCCACGGTCGATCTGCTACTGCGCACCCATGCGGCCGGTTATTTCTTAGTCGATCTAGGGCTTGTCATCCAGCACATCCGGGGTGAATTGCCGGCCTTTATTGCCACGCCAACAGTTGGCGCCTCTGTACTGGAGACTTTTCCCGAGCTGCTCGGCAGCGAGGCCACGCTGCGCACACTGGTTGACCATGACGGCGAACTCTTCGAGCTGCCCATGATCAACCGGGGAAACGACCCGACATCAACATATTATGTAAATTTAATCGTGATGCCAGCCCCGCCGATTGAGGCTGGGGGAGAGCAGAAGCGGCTCCTCGTCCTCTGGGAAGATGTCACGCAAAGCGGCCGCGCCCATCAGCAGATCATGCAGCAGCGCAACGAGCTCACACTCTTGCGCAATGAGTTGGCGCGCCAGAACGAGCGCCTCGTCAGCGCCAACCTGGAACTGCGCCGCGCCAACGCACTCAAATCGCGCTTTGTCGGCGTAGCGGCCCATGAGCTGCGTTCGCCTCTCACGTCCATTCTGGGCTATACAGAATTGTTGCAAGACGACGCCTTCGGTAGATTAGACCTACCCCAGCAACGATTTGTCGATCAGATCCGGCATAGTGGTCTGCGCCTGCTCAATCTGGTCAATAACCTGCTTGACGTGACGAGGATTGAAGCGGGCAACCTCGAGTTGGTGCTGGAGCCCGTCGCGCTTGTTCCCGTCATTCGCGCAGCGATCGAAGAGCTGCGCCCCCAGTTGGACCAAAAAGGTCTGACCATTCACCATCGCGTTGACGCTGCGCAGGAGGCGCCGGTAGCGCTCTGTGACCGCGATCGGGTCGGCCAGGTTTTGGCCAATTTGATCGAAAATGCAATCAAATACACACCCGAAGCGGGCGAAATCAACGTCCACAGCGGACCGGCTGCTACTCCAGGCTACCTTGAAATCAGCGTACAAGACACTGGGGTGGGGATTCCGGAAATGGACCGCGAGAACCTGTTTGTTTCCTTCTTCCGCGCGGGCAACGCGCAGCAGACCGCCGCCGGCGGCGCCGGCTTGGGGCTGAGCATTGTGCGTTCGCTTGTTGAGCAACATGGCGGCGAAATTCGCTTCACAAGTGAGGTCGACCGCGGCTCAGTCTTCTCCTTCACCCTTCCCGCTGCTACGGCC
Source organism: uncultured Chloroflexia bacterium (assembly GCA_963749845.1). Lineage (GTDB taxonomy): Bacteria > Chloroflexota > Anaerolineae > Caldilineales > Caldilineaceae > JAGRCP01. Next base: position 277,559 of record CAVVOJ010000004.1, read on the forward strand.
CACGATTGAGCAACTGGATGGGCAAGAAGTTGAATGCATAAATCAAATGCGAAAATTTGTGCGACAGGCATAGGCACGGTAGAATATCCTTTATGCCTTTAACTTTGCACGCTGCATGGTTGCGTTTTGACGCGCCATTTCCTGACGGACAGCTCTTCTTTTGGGCTGAGACAACCGATAATCTCTCTGAAGATCGATTAACCGGCCTCCCGACCGATTCGCCTCCCTCAAACGGCAACGGACGTCAGCGGGCCACCAAGATCCCATCGCATCCATTTCAAGCCTCGGCCGGACGAGTCCGGGCCCTGTTGGCTGATTTAATCCCTGACCTGAAGACGGCGACATTTCAGCCTGACAACACAACGGTCTGGCTGCCCACGGCAGCCGGTGCACCGGTGACGCGGCGAGGCGTTCTCTATCAATCGACCACCCTGCAAAGCGCAGGGATCGATGGGCCGGCTTCCCCGCCCGCGGTTACGTTGGAACCGTGGCAGGTAACTGGCGTCACGCTGCCAGCGCTCGATGTGCTGGCGACGCTGGGGCATTTGGACAGCCATATCAACAACGGCGGCAGCACGCGGTCGTGGCGGCGCTTTCGTTTGGGCAACGATCTGCTCTTCTGGAGCAATGCGGCCAAATTGGCGCTGGAGTTCCTAGCGGGTCAGCACTATCTGCCGACCCTGCGCACCAGCCCAGACGGCCGCTTCTATGCCGTCTGGCAGCCTGCGTTGCTAGACTCAGCCTTGACGTGGCGGCTCGACCACCTGACGGCCATCATGCCGCCGGTCTGTCGCGCCTACGACCTGGAGGCGCTTGCCGATGCACCGGCGCCCGCCGCGCTAGTGGAGCATTTTCTGGCGGCGATGATTGACCATGCTGTCCGCGATTGGTTCAGCGCCGGAGCCGGAGCGATGACGCCGGCCGGCCACTGGTTGGAACGCCTGACCGTGGCGCAGCGCCAGTTGGCGCTGCCGCCCATGCTGGTCCACGAGCTCTACCAAGCGTGGCGCGCCTGGATCGAACAACTTCAGGCGACGACAGACGCCAACTTCCGCATTTGCTTTGCGCTGACGGAGCCATATGCTGAAGCGGACGACCACGGCAGCCGTAAAAACGGCACGGCCGGTGCACTGGCCGAAGAAGTCAACCGCGCCGGGCACGAATTGAGTACCGAAGAAGCACCAGTTCGCCAATGGACATTGCGCTACTATCTCCAGGCGCGGGACAACCCCAATCTGCTGATCCCTGCGGCGCTTGTCTGGCAGACGCGGGAGCACACGTTGCGGCTGGAGAACCGTCGCCTGGATCAACCGCAGGAACGGCTGCTGGCCGGGCTCGGCGTAGCCAGCCGGCTCTTTGCACCAATCGAACGCAGCCTGCGCGCTCCCGATCCGGAATATGCGCTGCTTTCGCCCCAAGAGGCTCATGAATTCCTGCGCGAGATCGGACCGCTGCTAGAGAGTACCGGTTTTGGCGTGCGCCTGCCCGACTGGTGGCGTCCTGATCGACGGCAGAGTCTCGGTTTCAAACTGCGCCTGCTAGCGCAAGAAGATTGGGAAGACAAGTATGAAGATTGGCCCGAAGACGAGGAGCCGGACGCCCGCTTTTTGAAAAGTCGCTCGTCTGGGCCACGCCGCCAGCCCGGGGCCCCCGTTCGCTACGAGTGGGAGCTAACGCTGGGCGGCAAGCCCTTGCGTGAAGAAGAGTTCGAGCAGCTTGCCGCTATCGACAGTCCGCTGGTCCAACTTCATGACCAGTGGGTGGAGTTGGATCCCGAACAGATGGATGCGGCGCGCAGCTTCCTGGCCGATCGGCGCAGCCAAGGCAAGATGTCCTTTCTGCAGGCGCTGCGGCTGGCCCAAAATTTCGCCGACCTGGAGAACGGGCACGCCGCGGAGCGAGAAAGCGCAGTTGGTTCGACTGACGAGTTGAATGCCATGCTGCCGGCAATCTTGGCGGATGAATTGCCCCTACCGTCAGATCTGCCTGTGCAAATCCCGCTAGAAAGTGTCTCTGTAGAGGGGTGGCTGCGCCATACGATGGCGCAACTGCGCTTCCAGCAGCCGGTAGGCGAGATCCAGGAGCCGTCCGGCTTCATCGGCGAGTTACGCCCCTACCAGCGGCGTGGCGTGGGCTGGCTCGTCTACTTGCGCAAACTCGGTCTGGGCTCTTGTCTGGCGGACGACATGGGATTGGGCAAGACGATTCAGGCCCTGGCCATGTTGCTCCACGTGCGTGAAGAGGCGGCCGCAGCCAATGGCGGCGAAGCGCCCCATCAGCCGGCGCTGCTCATTTGTCCGACGAGTGTGGTCGCCAACTGGAAACATGAGGGCGATCGCTTTGCGCCCGATCTGCGTGCGTTGATTCACCACGGCACCAACCGCCTAACCGGCGAAGAATTCCTGCAGGCCGTGCGCGCCCACGACTTGATCATCACGAGCTACGGCACGGCCCGCCGTGACATCGAGACGCTGATCCAAATCCCGTGGAGCGACCTGATCATCGACGAGGCCCAGAATATCAAGAACCCGCGCGCCAAGCAGACGCAGGCCGTGCGCCGCATTGACGCGCCCAATCGGGTCGCCCTCACCGGCACGCCGGTGGAAAATCGTTTGGCCGAGCTTTGGAGCATCATGGAGTTTCTCAACGCCGGCTATTTGGAAGATCGGGAGCAGTTTCGCAAGAGCTTCATCGTGCCCATCGAACGGTACAATGACGACCAGCGGGCTGCCGATCTCCGCCAACTGGTCCAGCCCTTCCTGTTGCGCCGGCTCAAGTCGGATCCGAATATCATCTCCGACCTACCGGAGAAGAACGAAATGGTCGTCTATTGCTCGCTGACGGACGAACAGGCATCCCTCTACGAAAAGACCGTACGCGATTCACTGGCAATCCTGGACGCCAGCAGCGGCATCCAGCGGCGCGGGCTCGTGCTTGGCCTGCTGACAAAGCTCAAGCAGATCACGAACCACCCGGCCCATTTCTTGAAAGAGGGCGACCCGCTGGCGGCGCGCAGCGGCAAGCTCGACCGCTTGACTGAAATGCTCGACGAAGCGCTCAGCATCGGCGATCAGGCACTGGTCTTCACCCAATTTGTGGAGATGGGGCATCTGCTCCAGCGCCACCTGCGCGATACGCTGGGCGTAGATGTGCTCTTCCTCCACGGCGGCACGCCGGCCAAGCAGCGCGACCAAATGGTGCAGGAATTCCAGAGCGAGGGCGGACCGCCCGTCTTTGTCCTCAGCCTGCGCGCCGGCGGCGCCGGCCTCAACCTGACGCGGGCCAATCACGTCTTCCACTTTGACCGCTGGTGGAATCCGGCCGTAGAAAACCAGGCCACCGACCGTGCCTTCCGCATCGGCCAGACGCGCAACGTCCAGGTCCACAAGTTTGTGGTTGCCGGCACGCTGGAAGAACGCATCAACGAGATGATTGAGAGCAAGCAGGCCCTGGCCGAAGCCATCGTCGGCAGCGGTGAAGAATGGCTGACCGAGTTGAACAATGACGAACTGCGTCAGTTGCTGATGTTACGACGTGAAGCGATCGCCTAGAGGAGCGCAGCGGGGGATTTTTGCTCCGATCTTCCTTTCCCCCAATCGAGGGTTTGTATGGGACGAAACGGTATTGAAACCACGGGCTGGTGGTCCAAGCGCTGGTACCGCTGGTTGAATGAACTTGGTATCAGCGCAGAGGGCGCGGCCAATCAAACCCAGATGCGAGGCAGCCGCGTGCAGCGGCTTGAGGTACAGATCGGCTCGATCGATGCCAAGGTTCGCGACCGCGACCAGGGCGATTGCCGCTGCCGGATCGCGGTCCAGCCGCTCAACGACGCCGAGTGGGAACTCGCCATCAACATGTTGGGCGAACAAGCGCTCTACGCGGCGCAGCTGTTGGCCGGCGACATGCCGCCCGAGATCGAGACGGTTTTCCACGACGCCGGCATTGCGCTCCTGCCCGCCAGCCTGAACGAACTGCAACACACGTGCGACTGCTGCGCAGGTCAGACCGACAACGCACGCGAAGTCTGTCGTCCGCTCCACGCCACCTACCTGGCGCTGGGCGAGATGTTAAGTGATGATCCATGGTTGCTCTTCCGCCTCCGCGGACGCGATCGCCAGCAGATACTGCGCGAGTTGCGGGAATTGCGCAGCCGCAGCGCCGTCAGCGGACAAGCCAACACACCCTCTCTTTCGCAGCCGCAGATTGCGGAAGAGCCGGCGATTTACCGGGCTGAAACGCAGACGGCTGAGCACGTGCACAGTCTCACCGCGCTGGATGAAGAGATCGAACAATTTTGGGGCGCGTCCAAACCGTTGACCGAGTTTCATCACTACATCGCGCCGCCAGTGATCGAGTTGGTCGCCCTGCGCCGCTTGGGGCTGCCCCCCTTTAAGCAGGACAGTGAGGCCGTCTACCAAGGACTGGTCGACATCTATCGCAGCACCACCCAATCTGCGCTAACCGTAGCCTATGCGGCCGAGGACGAAGAGGAGAGCAGCGAACCCGGCGACGAGCTCTAGACAATTGACAGGCTGCGCCCTCCTATGCTACGATTCGCCTCACAATTAACTGCACAAAAGCGCAGACCGAGGACATGATTTGCGGATGATCCATCCAGAGAGTTGCCGGTTGGTGCAAGGCAATTGGACCCCGCAAATTTTCCGCCTCGCGAGATCCCGGCAGGCAATGGTCGGGCGGCCGACACCGTTATCGTCATAATGAGACAGCGCGTGACGAACAGTCACGTTCCTGTAAAGTCAGGTGGCACCACGAACCCTTTCGTCCTGAAATCGGATGAAGGGTTTTTTTATTGGCACTCATTGAGCCAAAGGAGGCAAGCATGCTGGACATTCGCTGGATGCGCGAGCATCCTGAAGAGCTGGCGGAAGCGATGGCCAAGCTCAACGCAACCGACGCACCGTGGGAACTGGCGCTGGCCCTGGATGAAGAACGCCGTGCGCTGATTCCCCAAGTCGAGACCCTGCGCGCCGAGCGCAACGCCGGGTCCAAGGAGATCGGCACGCTCTTCCGCGAGAAGAAGACCGACGAGGCCAACGCCCTCAAGGCACGCATGAGCGAGGTCGGTGAGGAGATTGCCGCACTCGAGGCAAAGCTGACCGAGGTCGACGCCGCGTTTGAGGACGCGATGTTGCGCATCCCCAATCCGCCAGAACCCGACGTGCCGGTTGCGCCCGACGAGGAAGGCAACGTGGTCATGATGGAGTGGGGTGAAATACCACACTTCGACTTCGAGCCCAAGCCCCACTGGGAGCTGGCCGAAGCGCTCGACATCATTGATTTTGAGCGCGGGGTCAAGATCTCGGGCAGCCGCTTTTATCTGCTCAAGGGGGCGGGCGCACGCCTGCAGCGAGCACTCTCCAACTGGTTTTTGGATACGCACGTCAGCGAGCATGGCTATACGGAGGTCTATCCGCCCTTCATGGTGCGCGAGCACAGCATGGTGGGCACGGGCAACTTGCCTAAATTTGGCGACAACCTCTACCGGGACGCCGAAGAAGACTACTGGTTCATTCCCACGGCGGAAGTGCCCGTGACCAACATCCACCGCGACGAAATCCTCGAGGCCGATGCGCTGCCGATTAAGTACGTGGCGTCGACGCCCTGCTTCCGCCGCGAGAAGGTCGCTGCAGGCCGGGACGTGCGCGGCATCAAGCGCGTGCATCAGTTCCAGAAGGTGGAGATGGTCAAGTTTGTCGAGCCCGAACACGGACGCGAGGAGCTGGAAACGCTGACGCGCGATGCGGAAGAGTTGTGCGAGCTGCTGGGCCTGCCCTACCGCCGCCTGGCGATTGCCACGGGCGACCTCTCCTTTGTCGCCTGCATCAAGTACGATATTGAAGTCTGGGCCGCAGGCTCGGGCGAGTGGCTGGAGGCCAGCTCCTGCTCGCTCTTCCGCGATTTTCAGGCGCGGCGGGCCAACATCCGCTATCGGCCGACCGAGGGTGGCCGGCCGGAGTATGTCTACACCATGAACGGTTCAGGCCTGGCCTTGCCCCGCATCGTCATCGCCATTCTCGAGAACAATCAGCAGGCCGACGGCAGCGTCATCATCCCCGAAGTGCTCCACCCTTACATGGGTGGCCTCAGTGTGATAGCGTAGAACGCGGAACGCGAAGCGCGGAATAGTCGATTTGTTGTCAATTTCATTCCGCGCTTCGCGTTCTGTACTCCGCGCTTGAAACTTTCTAGGTAGAGCGTCTTACAGATACAAATGAGAAGCGTGACTATGATGCCCGTGAACGTCGGTGCGGGAATCGCGCGGCATTCTTTGATCTCTCGAAACATCAACGGAACAATTTGTTCCTGTTAAAGGGTACCAAACGCCACATGCGTGACGCCAGCCTTCGCCGCAAAAAGGATGACATCCTGAACCCGCTGGCCGATCGCTTTCTCGGCTCGGTCCACCCCAATCTGATTTCCGTCATCGCGATGGTGGTCGGTCTGGCCTCCGTTGCCGCGATCATGGGCCGCTTCTACTGGCTGGGATTGGCGCTTTGGGTCGCCAATCGCATCCTGGACGGGTTGGACGGCGTCGTGGCAAGAGCCCACGGCAAGCAAAGTGATTTTGGCGGATACCTCGATCTGATCCTCGATTTTGTTGTCTATTTGGCGATCCCGGCAGCATTTGTTTATGTCAACCCGACGCCACTCAATCTCTGGGCATTGGCGCTGCTCTTTGCCATTTACGTACTGAATACCCTGTCCTGGACGCTGCTCTCAACCATCCTGGAGAAGCGCGCCATGCAGACCAGCGGGCGTCTGACCACGATCGAGATGCCGGCCGGCCTCATTGAGGGAGCGGAGACCATTGCCTTTTATACGCTTTTTTACTTCCTGCCCGAGTACAGCGGCATTCTCTTCATCGTCTTTAGCAGTCTCGTCCTCTTCACCGCCGGCCAGCGTGTCTGGTGGGCGGCGAAGAATCTGCAATAGAACTCGCACCGTTTGCAAGGAACTGACATGAGCACCAACTCCGAACTTGAAAGCGCGCCATTGCCAGTCGAAGCACCGCAAGAGAGTTCTTTTCTCGGCCGCCACTGGCAAAAAATCGTTGCGCTGCTGCTATGGGTCGTAATCATCGGGAGCTTCATTTGGTATATCCGCGCCAATGGCCTGACCCTCGCCGAAGGCGTCTTCAGCATCTTGACCGAGATTTCGACCAGCACATACGGCCCGCTGCTTTACATCATGCTCTATGCGCTGCGCCCGCTAACTTTCTTCTCCGCAGCCCTGCTGACGATCTCCGGCGGCTTCCTCTTTGGGCCGTTCTGGGGCGTAATCTACACGACGATCGGGGCCAATGCGTCGGCGATGGTGGCCTATACGATCGGGCGTTATTTTGGCAGTGGCGTGCTTGAGGGCGATGGCTCCGACGGCATCATTCAGCGCTATGCAACCCGCATGCGTGACAACAGCTTCCTGACCGTGCTGATCATGCGCTTCATCTTCCTGCCCTACGATCTGGTCAACTATGCGTCGGGCTTCCTGCGCATCGACTGGAAGGCATTTCTGCTGGCGACGATCATTGGCTCGATTCCCGGTACCATCGCCTTCGTGCTGCTGGGCGCATCAGCCACCCCGCAAGAGATCGAAAATCTTTTTCTGACCGGTGAAATACCAAGTCTGGATTGGCGGGTGCTGGCACTTTCAGCCGTGATGTTCGCCATCAGTATCGGCCTTTCGATCTATTTCAAGCGACGCGAGCAGGCGAACGAAGCCTCGAGCGCGCCTGCAGCCGATTCATCAATCGCACAATAACCTACGTGGGCACGACGCCGCGCCCGCTGTAGCACAAGATCCGACATCCGGAAAGGAACATAGCATGGACGAGCTTCACACCGCGCCCTCAAGCGTGCCGAGCAGCAACGGTCATTATCCTGATCCCGCCGATATGGCGAACGGCTTGCAGGTTGCGCCCATGGACAAATACAACCGGCAGCTGGTTGCCAACGTACATCCGCCGACCTGGCAGAACCCCACACCGGACGGAACCTATAACCTGGTCGTCATCGGCGGTGGTTCGGCCGGGCTGTTGGCCGCCGTCGGCGCAGCCGGTCTGGGTGCAAAAGTGGCGCTGATCGAGCGCCATCTGCTGGGCGGCGACTGCCTGAACGTCGGTTGTGTCCCTTCGAAAGCCGTCATCCGCAGTTCCAAGGTCCTGGGCGAGATCGGGCGCGCGGCATAAATTTGGCGTAGACATTGCACCGGGCTCGGTCCAGGTCGATTTCGGCACGGTCATGGAGCGCATGCGCCGGGTGCGTGCCGAGATTTCCGAGCACGACTCAGCCCAGCGCTTTGCTGACCTGGGGATTGACGTCTACCTGGGCGACGGTCACTTCACCGGGCCGGACACTATTGAAGTGGCAGGACAAACCCTGACCTTCAAGAAGGCGCTGATTTCCACCGGCTCGCGCCCCATGCACCTGCCCATTCCCGGCGCGGCCGAGGCCGGCTACCTGACCAACGAAACGGTCTGGTCGTTAACCGAGTTGCCGCCCCGTCTCGCTGTAATCGGCGCGGGCCCAATTGGGGTCGAATTGGCCCAATCCTTCCGCCGCTTTGGCGCCGAAGTAACTATCTTCGACATCAGCCCCCGTCTCATGAACCGAGAGGACGAAGACGCAGCCGCGGTCATCCACACGGTCTTTGACGAGGAAGGCATCGAACTGGCGTTGGGCACGCAAATCAGCCAGGTGCGGCTCGAAGATGGCGCCAAGGTCATCGACTACACGCTGGATGGTGAAGAACGCAGCGCAACGGTGGACGAAATCCTGATGGCCGCCGGCCGCGTGCCCAATATCGACACGCTTGATCTGGAAGCCGCCGGCATCGACTATCACAGTAAGGGCGTCACGGTCAGCGACACGCTGCAAACGAGCAACCCCAACGTCTACGCCGCGGGCGATGTTGCAATCAAATATCAGTTTACCCACACGGCCGACGCCACCAGCCGCATCGTGCTGCAAAATGCGCTCTTTCCCGGACCGAAAAAGAAAGTGAGCGATCTGGTCATTCCGTGGTCGACCTACACCGATCCCGAAGTTGCTCATGTCGGCCTCTATCCCAGCGACGCCGCCGCGCAGGGCATGGCCATCGACACCTACGTACAGGCGATTGGCGACACGGATCGGGGCCGGGCGGACGGTGACAGTACGAGCTTCGTCAAAGTCCATACCAAGCAAGGGACCGACGAAATCGTCGGCGCCACGATTGTCGCCAAGCACGCCGGCGAGCTGATCAGCGAGTTGACGCTGGCCATTACCGCGGGCATCGGTCTCAAGACGCTGGCCACCGTGATTCATCCGTACCCCACCCAGGCCGAGGCGATCAAGAAGATTGCAGACGCCTATAATCGCACGCGCTTCTCGCCCACGATGCAGGGCGTGGCCGAGCGCTGGTTTTCCTGGCAGCGGTAGGGGTGATACGCTGGCGCCAGGTCATCGATTGTGGGTCAATTCGAATATGATGGTGGTCGTAGAGACGTTGCAATTCAGCGTCTCTACAGTCGGTGTGGACGATGATCGTCGACGCCCGCGGGGCAGGAAATCACACCATTTTTGACGTAGGAAATTTGACAACCACAGGCCCCGCATGTATAATCGCAACGTTGTAACGCTTACGCAGTGCTTGTTCGCTGCCGGCCTGCCAACCCGTCAATCGACAAGGTCGCCGAACGCGGAGGGATGGCCGAGTGGACTAAGGCGGTTGTCTTGAAAACAACTGTGGCGGCAACGCCACCGGGGGTTCGAATCCCTCTCCCTCCGCCTGAATGATGTCGGCGCCAAGTAAGCAAATTCGGGGAGGTCGCATAGTCCGGTCGAGTGCGCCCGCCTGCTAAGTGGGTAGGGGCTTATAAGGTCCCTCGAGGGTTCAAATCCCTCCCTCCCCGCCTCAGTACATGTTTGGTCTTGTCCTCGTAGCTCAGCGGATAGAGCGCTTCCCTGCGGAGGAAGAGGTCAGAGGTTCAAATCCTCTCGAGGACGCCATCGCCTTGACAACATTCGGTTGTTAAGGTGCTAAGTTGACGGGCAACGCACACTCTTTCGCGGGAGAGGCGTTGCCCGTTGCTCTTATTGCTGCTGATCGTTGACCGTATGGCCTAACTCCGTGGCCAATCGGATCAAATCGTCCCTGTCGATCCGATAATCCCGGCGGAATCCCACCCGTTTGTGTTTGAGATAGGCAATGTGATCGAGGAGGCATGGCGGATTCCACAACGGGATCCGTTGCGCGAGAAAATCCATTGCGCCATCGTGGGTCTCTATGCCGCCTAACCCCGGGCGAGCTGGCTGCCGGCCCCACCTTCGCCAGCTATCCGTGCAGTTCCACGACCGACGCCAACGGCCTGCCAACCTGGCTCAGCCTCGACGGCAAGCAGGCCCAACATCGCGAATACGTGGATACTCGTTCCGCCCCAATTGCATGCACAACGGTAACGCCCCTACCATAGCGTATAGCCGCCATCGACCACCAGATCATGCCCTGTGACGTAAGCGGACGCAGCCGAAGCCAGGAAGAGCGCCGCTCCCTGTAGATCCTCCGGTGTGCCAAGCCGCATCATCGGCGTATTGGAGATCCACGTCGACCCCATCGCCGGCTCAGCCGCGGCGGTCATCGGCGTCCGCGTATGGCCGGGACTGAGCGTGTTGACGTGTACGCCGCGATTGGCCCATTCTGCGGCACACGAACGCGAGTATTGGATGACGCCGGCTTTGGCGGCGTTGTAGTGGGAATGGAGCTGCGGCCGGTTGACGATTTGACCTGACATGGAGGCAATATTGATGATGGATCCCGATCCTTGCGCAAGCATAGCTACTCCCTCGGCTCGCGTGCAAAGATAGATGCCTTTCAGGTCGACGCCCACAATGGCGTCCCATTCCTCCTCAGCAAGTTCTTCCGCTGGACTGATCTTGGCGACGCCGGCGCTGTTGATTGCCACGTCCAGGCGACCCCAGGCGTCGACTACCTGCTCCACCATCTGCTGAACTTGTTCTGCCCTGACCACATCCACTCGGATGGCCAGCGTCCGTACGCCAAACGCGATCAACTCTTGCGCCCTGGCCTGGGCAGATGCCAAATCAAGATCGGCGATGGCGACGTCCGCACCGGCTTCGGCCAGCGCCTGTGCCAGCGCAGCGCCGATGCCCCGTCCACCGCCTGTCACCAGTGCAGTCTGATTACGTAGGGAGAATCGATCGAGAATGGACATGGTTTTCTCCTTGCCTCAACTGTAGCGGTCACGTGTACACTGCTGCAAAAGCACGATTTGCTTCTCGGCTTCACGCGGAGAAGCATAACACTTCCTGGCCCTTCCAGCCACCGTCTCTGCGCCAAGACGCCGAGCGGATGCGCAAAGTAGCCAGCAGGGAACCGGACCGGCCCAACTGCAGCTGAGGCTGCCACCAACAACATACCGCCATCTCCACCAAACGGCCGCGGCCTGGCTGAGCGATCCGGTTGTCGATATGGCCGATTCCCTGCAGGGGGTATTACCTATTGATCATTCGTCAGGCCGCAACGGCCCAGACCGAACCGGACCCACATACTCTACGGCTGCGATGCCTGCAAACTGCATTGGCTTGCCCTGCGCGTACTCTTCCTGCGTGTGCGCCAGCAAGCCTGCGGTTCGCGCAAGCATGAACAATCCCTTTGCCATCAGCGGATCGAACGCCAAGTCACTGGCTAGTGCCGCCAGCGCGCCGTCGACATTCAACGGCAGACTACGACCGGTCCGTGCCTGAAGTGTTCGAGCGATGGCTTCCGCCAACGCAACGTGCAGGTCCGCCAAGCCCAATTCTCGAGCAAGATCCAGCAGATAGACGGCTCGTGGGTCAGGGTCGTGGATGCGGTGCCCATAGCCTGGGATGCGTCTGCCCGCGCCTTGTGCTTCATCCACGATGTGCGCGGCCTCTCTGCTCGCGTCAAAAGGTTGCGGCGCGTTGCGAACCGCATCTTGCAGGATGCGGGCGCACGCCTCCCCGGCGCCGCCATGATACTCGCCAATGGCGCTGATGCCGGCTGCAACGGCTGTCTGGAGCGGGCTGCCGCAACTGGCAACCGTACGTGCGGCGTGGGTCGAAGGCGCGTTGATGCTGTGTTCAGCCATGATAACAAGCATGGCCTCGATCAACACTCCCTGGTTCTGTGTGGGCAACTCACCCTGTAAGAGCAAGTAGACCATTTCACCGAAGGAAAGTTCACTGGCCAACTCCAGAATGTTGTACCCACGGACTTCGATACGATCAGGGTGAACGTGCGAAATGCCGGTTTTGCGTGTGGCGCTCATGGGTTGAAGTTACCTCGCCATTGAATACGCACATCAACAATCGATAGACCTTCAGTGTGAACGATGACCGGGTTCATGTCCATAGAGATGAGCTGATGCCGATGCTCGAACGCTAGTTTGGATAGCCGTACCAACATATTCGCCAGCGCTTCACTATCGCCGGGCGGCTGACCGCGGAGGCCACGTAGCAGGCGTTCCAATTGGGTGGCCGCAATCAGCGCCAGCGCGGCATCATCGGTCAGCGGCGCCAGGCGCAAGGCCACGTCATCTACCATCTCGACCAGCGTGCCGCCGGGACCGCAGGCGATGACCGGCCCAAATTGATCATCGTTTTCAACACCGACCAACGCCTCAACGCCCGGCGAGGCCATGCGTTGCACCAGATAATTCACATTGGGCGTGCCAGTTAGCATGTGCGCAAGTGAGCGCATGCCGGCTGTAACCTGCTCTGCGTCCTGCAACCCCAATTTCACGAGGCCGGCGTCACTCTTGTGGGTGAACCGATCGGCCAGTCCTTTCAGCGCTACCGGATATCCAAGCGTCTCTGCAGCGGCCATCGCCTCCTGTTCATTCGTCACAAGGTAACCGGTCATGAGCGGCACGTCATAGGTGTCAAACAAGGCTGCGATTTCTTCATAGTTCAAGAACCTGACCTCTTCTTGTATCACCCCGACACGACTGTCGGAAAGCAGCGCGACATCATGCGTGGAGGCAGCCAATCGCCGTTCCTCCCAGTCGACCACCTTTGCTAGCGCCGCGATGCAATCGGAAGACTGGTCGAACACGGGAATGCCGGCGTCAGCCAGAATTTGCAGTGGTTGCGCCGTCTGCTCACTCGTCGCGACGTGGCGCTGCCCGACCCAGACGACGCAAAAGGGTTTCTGTGTGGTTGCCGCCAATTCGGCGAGGGCGTGGGCGGTCGCCAGTTCCCGCTCCTCAACCGCTGACTTTGCCAGTAAGACGATGACGACATCAAAGGCCGGATCTTCGAGAAAGGGCGCGAGCGTCAGCGCGGCCGCTGCGCCGACGGCGCCGGCGCCCCGCACATCGGCCGGGTTGCCAAAGTCATCAAACGTCAAAAGATGGGGCATTGCACGCAGGTGCGCTTGCACCGCTGGCGATAGATCGGGCAGGACAAAGCCGGCCAAGGTTGCTAGATCTGCGGTCAGCGATCCCATGCCGCCAGATTGGGTGACAAGAGCCAGGCGTCGACCTGTTGGGTAGCGTCCCGACCAGGCCGCAAAGAGCTGCAGCGTTCGCGCCAGATCGCTCATATCGTCGACGACTGCAACGCCGGCCTGCTGACACACGCTCTGAAAGATGCGATCGGACCCTGCCAAGGCCGCGGTGTGGGTTGCCGCGGCTTGTTGACCGGCCACGGTTCGGCCGCTCTTGACCAAAACGAAGGGCTTGCCGGCTTGCTGCGCAGCGGCTGCTGCTTGCACAAAGCGTCGCCCGTCATCCAGCCCCTCTACGAAGGCGCCAATCACTGCTGTATCCGCGTCGTCTACCAAGTAGGCCAACATGTCACCCAAATCAACGTCCATCTGATTGCCAAGCGAGACCAAACGACTCAGGCCCAAGTGCAGGTCGGCGAAGACGCCTTGCACTGCCATCATCAACGCACCGCTGGCAGAGACGAAGCCGACGTTGCCCGCCAGCGGCGCCGCCGGCAGTCGCGTGACGACCATGCCCGTCGTCATGTTGGCGAGACCGGCGCAGTTGGGGCCGATGATGGCCAGTTCGCTGCCGGTGATGCGGCTACGAAGCGTCTCTTCGAGGATCGCACCATCAGCATCGCTCTCGCGAAAGCCGGCCGAAATGATGATCGCGGCCTTGATGTCGAGGTCAAGGCATTCGTCAACCACGCCCGGGACAGCGTCACGCGGCACAAGCACGACCACCAGGTCCGGCCTTTCTGGCAGTGCCGTCAGGCTGGGGAAACAGGGCAGGTCAAACACGGCACTCCGCCGGGGATTGACGGGATAGACGCGGCCGCCGTAACCGTAGCGCTGCAGGTTCTGGAGGATACCGGCCGGGTACATGCCCCGTTCCGATGCGCCAACCAATGCGATGCTCTGAGGTGTAAAGAAACGCGCGACGTCGGAAACGCTCATCCGGCAACTCCTTCCACGCTCAGGTCTGTATAGCACGCGTGGCTGCCCTGCATGACGGAGAATCCGATCTGGCCTGTGAGATAGGGCGCAGCATCATCCTGCCACCGCAGCACGCGGCCATCCGCACCCTGCACTTCGAATACATTGCCAATGGTTCGGATAAGCAGCTCGTGGCGGTTGCCGTATGTCCAGTCAAACGGCATCGCCGCGACTTCCCGATAGCCGCCAGCGTTCTTGTAGATGACGAGCCTGTCTCCAGGCGCTAAGCCTACCGCATAAGAACGACGCGCACCCTGAACGCGCAGGTTGACGTTGTGGTGATTGCCAACCAGCGGCTTGATGCCGACCCGCACCTGAAGGTCAGTCCAGCTCAGCGAACCCGAATAGCTCTCCCCCGTGGCAGCCGCACTGCCATGATAACCATCGTCTTCCTTCCGCCAGTATCCACGCAGGTAGGTCCATTGGCTGATCGCCCCAAATTCCGTCCGCTCCTGCTGGAAATCGGTACGAAAAGAGGGCGGTCCCTCCCAGGTCAGGTAATCCAGCAAGAGATGACCATCCCACGCTTCCCCCACCGTGCGCAGATGCAGCCCGACCTCGGACAACAGCGCGTTGTGCAAGTGAGGAATCTGGAAGGTCAGATTGACCCAGCTGCCTCCACGCAACGGGATTGCTTGACCCTGGTGGTGCAGTTGCTGATTATCGTCCCAGACGCCGAGCGCGGCCAGCAGATTGTCTGCGCCTTCGGGGGCAAAAACCCGCGCCGAAATTGTCTGACCGGGATAGATGGTCGGTGAGAAGCTTGCACCGTAGTAGTTCGCACTTAGCTCAGCAGGGCGGCAGTAGGTGCGCCGGAAGACCGTAGCCTCCCCTTTCTTTTTCAGCCCGCGCACGACAATCGAAAGCGTCCCCTCTTTCTGGCGCAGGTCGATGACTTTAGCGAGGCGCACCCTGGATTCCACGCCGTGGGTTGAGCCGGGATAATCGAAGTGAAGCCGTGGCTTGGCTGTCACCGGTTGGCGGGCGATTTGTCCCCCGCACTGCGCAAACAAGTCGGCGCAGGCCGGGAGGTCGACCAGGTTGCGCTCGCCAATAACGCTAGCGGCGATCAGCAGGTCATTCATCGGTGTGCGCCAGCGGCAGTCGATGCCGTCCAGCCCGACGGCAACGCCCATGATCGCACCGACATTGCCCGCATTGCAGTCCGTGTCCCAACCGGCCATCGTTGCAATCTGGACTGCCTGGGAAAAGTCGCCCTGGCTGTATAAGAGCGCCATGACCACGATGCCGGCATTGGGGATAATGTGAACCATGCCCGGGTAGCGATCATAGCCAAAGTTCTCACGCAGATGCTCGTAGCAGGCATGCCAGCTATCCGGCGCCTGACGCCAGAAGTCTAGGACCGACTGCACGACACGCGTATAGTCGCTGGACGGATCAAGCAGCGCCATCCCCCGTCTGACCAACGCTTGCGGATCCTCTTCTGCGAAGGCCAGGCTAACCATGCCGGCGACAAAACGCGCGCCCTGCAGCCCCTCGCCATCGTGCGTAACGCTGGCCGCGCGCGCAGCATACATGGCAGCCAGGTCTGACTGACCGGGCGCGACCAGCCCCCAGATATCACTAAAGATCTGGCCGCCGATCTGTTCGGCCACTGTGGCCCCGTTGAGTGAGCTTGAGCCGCTTTGCGGCGCGGGGATGCCGTTGGCCAGATTGACGTACGCGGTATGCTCGGTGGAGATTCCATAGCCGCCCCACCAAAAGGTCCCCCGCTGATCGCCGAGATAGTTGAGGACGGTTTCGCCCATCTGCGCGGCGGTGACCTCAGGTCCATAATCTTGCAAGGCGCGGATCATGACGAGGGGGAAGGCCGTATCGTCGTCGGGCTTGAAGAGCTTTCCGGGCGGCAGCGGCAAAAAATCCGTCACTTCACCGAGATTGGCCCGGATCTGGTCATAGGTCCAGTTCTCCACGGGCGCGCCCAGCCGGACACCGATACATTTGCCGATCCAGCCGGCGTATAGTCGTTCTGCGTAGTCATGCGGCAACGCGTGCGCCATCACAATCTCCCTATTTAGCAACATCGAAAAAGCGAATAATTCCCGGGGGACTGCCGGCAGGCTTCGAAGTCGCGGTAGGAACCGTGAATGCAGACCAGCAGGCCGGCCAACTCCCTAGCCGGCTGGGGCACGTAGAGCGCATAGGAGGCGCGCCGGTCCGATTCCGCCGCAATTACCGCGGTATGACCCAGTTCGTATTGGGCGTAGGCGCGCATGGCTCAGCCTAGATCTACCAGTTGCTGGGCCGCAGCCTCAACCCGCACGCCGGCAAGAAAGGGAAGGCAGAGGCCGCGCGTGGTGGCCAGCGCGGCATGCCACGCCTGTGGCACGGCGGATGGCCCGTGGATGACGCCGCAGAGCGCGCCAACCATGGCCGGCAGCGAATCGGCCGATTTCGGAATCAGATTGGCCGCAGCACAGGCACGGACCAGGTTGCCAGCACTCGCTTCAACCAGCGCAAGCGCGGCCGGCAGCGTCTCTGGCGCAGCATTGCCGTATGAGTAAACGGTGTTGATCAGCCGGGTCGCAAGCAGCAATGCGAGATCCTCCGGCGTTTCGGCTTCGGCCAGAGACGCTTGGGCAATCTGATCGCCGTGGGCAATCCATGAATCCTTGGGAAAGTTGCCGCGCGCCGCTGCCATGGCCCGGTCCAACGTACCGCCGCCGGCCAGCACTGCAATTGCGCAGGCCATGGCCTGTGCCGCATAGATGCCATCTTCAGCTTGGGTGATCTGCGCATCCTGGGCGGCCAACACAGCTGCCCGCGCGGGATCCCCCGCGCAAAAGAGGCCGATTGGCACAGCACGCGGCACCGCGGAATCGGCATAGTGAAGCGGGTTGTCGTTGCCCGTCACGGGCGGGCGCTCGCCGCGCGCCAGGTTCTCGATGGCTGCACGCTCGGAGAAGCTGCTGCGGACATCATCAGCTGCGGGCAACACCCACTCAAGCCATGGGAAGAGGAGGCTCTCCTCAGTCGGTTCCAGCGGCCCCTGCACCAATCCTTGCAGAGTCAGGAGCGCGAATTCCGTGTCATCCGTCGGACACGGCTCCAGGACATGGGCTGGAATGCGGTGCGTAAAGGGCAGCGTAAGGGTGACGATGCCCTGCGCATCCAATTCCTGATTCGTGCGCCAAAGAAAATCGTGGCGCCGGCGCGGGATAGCCCGGTCCTGAAAGCGGTGGAACATGGCCGGGAAGCCAATCGCGTCGCCATAGGCCAGCCCGAGGAGCGCGCCGTATGTCCGCTCAAAAGGTGTCGCCATAGGTCTCCCACGCCTTTGCTGTGAGTTGATCTGCAATCTCTGTGATCTGCCGGTTCGCAATGAAGCCGATGCAGGCGCCGGTAGACATTTGAACTCTGGCGCGCCAGGACGCAGGAATCGCCGCTTCGCCCCCCAGTGCGCCGGCCAAACTGCCGACGATCGCCCCGATAGTGTCCGCGTCACGGCCAAAGCGAACGCCAAAGGGAACCGCCTTGGCGAAGTCACCCTGGGTCGCCATGAGCGCTGCGAAAGCGAGGGGAATCGCTTCCGTCGCCAGATCGGCCCAGGGCCAGAAGTCCACAACGAGTTCTTCACTGATCGCAGCGAGGCCTTCTTCATCCGCATCCACGGTCGTGGCCACCAGTTTGGCCCGTTCCAGCGCACGCCGGGTCCAACAATCCTCTGGAAGGACCGTGATCGCCGTATCGATCATCTGTATGGGGTCAGCGCCCACAATGGCGGCGCTGATGGCCGCGGCGACGGCCTGGGCGGCATAGATGCCGTCTCGGGCGTTGGAAACGGACCCCAAGACTGCGGCCAACCGAGCCGCTTGATGGGGGGCACCCGGACAGAGAATGCCGGCCGAGCTAATGGCCATGGCGACACCGTCACTCCACATCTGGTGCCCGAATGCGCCAGATGCCGGCACATGCAGGCCAGCCTGCAAATTGCGGGTTGAAATGACGTCGCTGAAGCCACCGGGCCGATAAGCCCTGCCGGGGGCGAGCAACTTATCCCGCCACTCGGCTTCGACCTGCTCCGGGGTTACGCTGTGCCCATACGTGAGCAGGATGTAGGCATTAAAGAGTGTAAAGTCCGTGTCGTCTGTGCCGACGCTGCGCTCGCTGATAAAGTCGGTAATGACACCGTATTTGGCGTAAATCGCCGCCGACGCAAGGCCTTCACACGGCGCGCCCATGGCGTCGCCGATCGCCGCGCCCAGCAGGCTGCCCCACGCGCTTGAACCGAGTCTAGTGTAGTCTAAGGAAGTCATTCGGCCGTCTATCCTTTCAACCCGACAGACGCAATGCCGCCAATCAATTGCTTCTGGGCAAAGAAGTAGAGGACCAGCACGGGAATGATCGACACCAGCGTGGCCGCCATGAATAGATTCCACTCCACGCTGTAGCGCCCCTTGAAGAGTGCAAGCCCCACCTGGATCGGGAAGAGTTCAAAGCTGTTGAGAAAGATGAGCGGGAGCAGGAAATCATTCCACGTCCACCAGAACGTGTAGACGACAATAATCGCCAGGACCGGCTTACACAAGGGCAAAATGATGCGATAGAGGATCGTCCACGTGCCGGCCCCATCAATTCGGGCGGCTTCATCCAGATCACGCGGCAGCGTGCGAATATACTGCACCATGAGAAAGATGAAGAATGCGCTCCCGGTAAAGGCCGGCACGATCAGGGGCCAATAGGTGTCGATCCATCCCAGCCGCGTGTAGAGCGCAAAGAGCGGAATCAGACGACTGTGGATCGGGATCATCATGGTACCGAGCATGACGATGAACAAAAAATCCCGCCCGGGGAAGCGTAGCCGTGCAAAGCCATAGGCTACCAGGGGCACAGCCAACAATTCGCCGACCAGGTTGGCCACCACCAGCAATCCTGAATTCAGCATAAAGCGACCAAGCGGATACTTCGTGAAGGCCTCTCGATAGTTCTGCCATTGGGGATTGCTGGGAATCCACTCGGGCGGATAGGCAAAGATCTCCCAGCGTTCTTTGAGCGATGTCGAAATCATCCAGAAAAGGGGAATCATGACAACGATTGCAATGAGCGTCATCGTGACATATGCAGCGAGCGGGCCCAACCACTGCCGCATGGTTGCCGAGCGACGATATGCCTGCGCTTCACTGCTTTTAGAGACCGGAGGTGCGCTAGTTGCCGTCATCGGTGGCTCCTATTCACTCTCATAAAACACCCATCGCTTGGAGGTGTAGTTGACAAGCAATGTCGCCACCATGATGACCACCATCAGATTCAAAGCGAGTGCAGAGGCATAGCCCATATTGAAGTTGCGAAAGGCTTCTTCATAGAAATAGTAGAGGTAGAAATAGGTTGCCTTGAGCGGCCCGCCCTGCGTAATGACAAAGGCCTGGGTGAAAATCTTGAACGCGTCGATCAGTTCAATGATCAGCAGAAAGAAGATGGTCGGTGTCAGCAACGGCAGCGTGATGCGCCAGAAGCGCTTCCAGGCGCCGGCGCCGTCCAACATGGCGGCTTCGTAGAGATGAGGCGGGATATTCTGCAGACCGGCCAGATAGATGATCGCACTCCCGCCCACGCTCCAGATGCTCATCATGGCCACCGAAGGCAACGCCCAGAATGGATCCCAGAACCAGCCCGGGCCCTGGATGCCGACCATGGCCAGCATCGTGTTGATGACGCCGGTGTCCGGCTGCAGCAGCCACATCCACATCAGCGAAACGGCGACGCCGGAAATCACGGCCGGAATGTAGAAGATCGTGCGATAAATGCTCATGCCGCGCAGCTTCAGGTTGAGCAGCAGGGAGAGTGCCAGACCAAATGCGAGCTTGATCGGTACGGAGAGGAGCACGTACGTGAACGTGACCTTGAGCGCCTGCCAGAAGAGCGGATCGTTCGTATACATGCGCGTATAGTTGGCAAGCCCCACCCACTCAGGCGGTCGCGTAATGGTCCATTGGGTCAGGCTATAGTAGACCGACGCCAGCAGCGGGCCGAGCGTAAAGATCAAGAAGCCGATCAGCCAGGGCGATATGCTGATGTAGCCTTCGATCGCCTCCCGGCGTGCCCGTGGCGACATCGAACGTGGTTGTACGGACATAGTCATTCTCCCAATCGGCCCCGCCGCCGCTGCGGCAGCGGGGCCGATCGCCTACGGATCGAAACGATCAGCCGCCAAGACGGGGGCGGCATTCATCCAGGGCATCCTGCGCGGCAGGGACAGCGGCGTCCAGGGTTGCCTGAACTTCATCACGCTCAATCTCACCGAGCATGATCAAGTCCCACACATCGCTGGCTGCACGCAGTACCGTGCTGTCACAAGGATGCGCGTTGCGCCATTCTGCCACCTGCTCCAACTCCAGCACTTTCCTGAATTCTTGGACGTACTCCTCACCCGCGTCGGGATGTTTGTCAAACAGCTCCGGAATCGAGGGGAAAAGGTTACCGTTCAACATCAAGTATTCCTGCCCCTCGGGGCCAACCCAGAATTTCAGGAACTCGTAGGCTTCATCCGGATGTTCCGTCCCTTTCCAAATCGAAGAGGTGAGGGACCAGGCGTTGACATAGCGCTCGTCGCCAGGGCCGGCGGGTTCCGGCACGATGCCAAAGTTTGCGTTGGCTTCCACTGCGTTGAGCATGTGCCCTTGATTCAACGTTGCCATCGAGAGACGGTCAGCCAGGAAGAGGTCGACCGGACCCGTCCCTTCGGTGCCGAGCACTTCGATATCGGCCGGTGTCGGCGTGGAGCCCGAGTTGACCAGGTCCCACAGCCAGGTATAGGCGGCAACTGATTCGGGGCTATTGAGGTGGCCATCTACCGTCATGCTGTCGTCGCTGTAGGGGAAGGCGCCGTAATTGTTCCAGACGGCGCGGAATGGGCCACGCGGGCGATCGCCGCCCCAACGCCGGATTTCCGGATCACTCATCTGGGTAGCCAGGGCGATAAACTCTTCGGTCGTCCAATCCTCGGTCGGGTACGTCGCGCCGGCTTCGTCAAAGATATCTTTGTTGTACATCACGAAGTTTGCGCCCACGCCAAGGGGCAGTCCGACAACCTTATCCTGCCAAACCGCGCGCGTGTTCCAGAATCCGGGGAAGTAGAGGTCGGCGCTGAAGTCCGGATCGTTTTCGATATAGGGCGTCAGGTCCAGCGCTTCCGGGAACCAGTTGTTGTTCCAGAAAAACGCCACGTCAGGGGCTCCGTCGCCCGCGCCGAGGGTCGTCGTCATCTTTTCGTCAAAGCCGCTTTCGGGCAAGACCGTCAAGTTGACTTTGATGTTGGGATTCGCAGCTTCGAATTCCGCCACCAGACCCTGTTGTGCCTCCTCCGAATATTCCTCCGAACTGACCGTCCACCACTCGAGCGTAACGACTTCAGCGTCCGTGGCTGCGGTGTCTTCTGCGCCGGGCGCCGGGGCAACTGGCGCGGCGCACGCCGCCAGCATCGCGACCGTCACCAACAAGATCATGATATGCCATCTGCGTTTCATCCTATCCTCCTGTCTACGGTTGGAAATGAACAAATACTACGGGCAAGACATCAGCAAAAAATCTGAAAACCGAGTTGTGTCAGGTTGTCACGACCCTGGCGCCTGATTGGGAATGAGCGTGGCAAGCTGTGCAGCAATGTCGACAACATCTTCGTCGGCCGCAAAGCGCAGGCAGACGCCGGACGGCTTGCGCACCCGCTCGATCCATTCGGCCGGAATGACGTCGACGCCGGCGCGCGCACCGCAAAGGGCGCCAATAACTGCGCTGATCGTGTCAGCATCACGGCCGAAGTTGGCAGCCCAGAACATACCCGGGCGGAACTCACCCCGAGTCAGGCGGAAGATTGCATAGGTCTGTGGGATGGCCTCGGCGCAGGCGGAATGGGTCGGCGTCCAGAGATCGGTGTGAAGGCGTTCCCACGCGTCTTCAATCGTCCCTTCTTCGTCGCAGATCGCCATGGCGCGTGCCATGGCTCGACCGAGCCAACTCTCTTTTGGAATCTGTTGCAGGCCGGCAGCGACAATGGCGTCGGGATCGGCGCCGGTCATGGCAACCGCGACGCTAGCCGCCACCGCTTGGGCAGCCCAGACGCCGTCCGCATAATGGCTAATCTGCGCGTCAATTTCGGCCAGTGCGGCCGCCCGGACTGGATCGCCGGCGCAGATGATGCCGATCGGCGCTACGCGCATGGCCGCGCCGTCATCATCGTTCCCGACATTGTCGCGCCCGGAGATTGGCGGCCGCATGCCCCGCTGGAGATTGGCGACTGCGCCATATTGAGGCCGTCCGCCCCGAGCAAGAACGCCGCCCTGTTCGACAACATAGGTGCACCAGGCATCCACAACCGCGTCAACGGTTAGCTCTCCCCCGCAGTCGATGAGTGTACGCGCAGTCAGTAGTGCGAATTCCGTGTCATCCGTGCTGCCGGCGCCATCGTAAATCGAGGTGACGATGCCATACCGCTGTCGGTACTCATTCATGCGGCCCAGATCTCCCAGCGCGTCGCCAGCTGCAAGCCCGAGCATGCAGCCAAGAGCCCGATCCGGATAGCGCTTAACGTCACCAGCTGCGCTTGGGTTATCCATCTGCTTACCTCACTCTCATTGCCCAAATGGGGCAGCCGACTGTCGCTCAACCAATCTGCACGGGACGATCGCCTGCTCGGGTGCATCCTGCGTTGTCCCCTGTAGCCTTTTCAATAACAGCGTGGCTGCCTGTTGACCGATTTCATATTTGTCTTTGGCGATGGTTGTAAGCAGCGGTGTTGACATGGCCGCCGATTCGATGTCATCCATGCCAACAATCGACAAATCTGCCGGAACCTTCAAATCCTGTTCCGATGCGACTTGGATTGCGGCCAATGCCAATACGTCGTTGGAAGCAAAAATCGCCGACGGTCTTGGGCGAAGCTTCAGCAGGTCACGCGTCGCCTCTCGGCCGCCTTCTACGCTATAGGGAGCCCGAACGATCAGCCGCTCGTCCTCAGCCAGCCCTTTTCCCTGATGAAAATCACGATATGCGCGCCAGCGTGACTGGCTGGTCCCTCGATGCCCCCAAATCAGCCCGATCCGGCGATGGCCCAACTCATACAGAAAATTGAGGGCCTGAAGGGTTCCCTGATAGCTATCCGAGCCCGCCATGTCAAAGGCCGCATACTTCTGGCGAAGCCCGAGTATAACCGTAGGAATACCCAGACTCATCAACTCTGCCGGTGAAATACTGGCAGGGTTGATGGCGATCGCGTCAAAACGATTGCGTCTGACCATCTCCATCAGGGACCGCTCTTGCTCATAACTCCAGTCACTGTTGGCAAACACGACGCCATAGCCGGCGCTCACCATCATATCCTGCAGGCCACGCGCCACGCCGGGCCAAAAGGGGTTGTCGATATTGGGCAGCGCCAGCATGACCATATTCGTGCGATTGGTACGTAGCCCTCGAGCCACAGCATTCTGAGCGTAACCCAGCGAATCAATCGCACTTAACACCTGCTGGCGCGCCGTTTCAGACACCGAAGTATCCGCGCCTTGGAGCACCCGAGACACGGTAGATTTCGACACGCCCGCTTGGCGGGCCACATCAAGAATCGTAGGATTTTTTTGCGCCATCATCACCAAAATGGGAACGTTCCCAAACTAGAGCAAAAGATAACACGCAGGACAAGCAAATGGGAATGCGTCCATCTTAACAGACCGTATTCCCGCCTGTCAACCAACAAAAAACTGCCCCATTCCCCTATTACTATGCATAGCTCAAAACAGCACAACGGAGGATGCAATCAGTCACCTCCCTCCAATCTGAACTCAATGCACAACGCAAGATTGCGTCTGTGGTTCGTTGGCTATGCAGAACCGGGCGTGGCGGAGAAATCACAGCACCGAAAGGGAGAAAATGCCCCCATGCCTCAATGCGCCCCCATTCAGTAGAGTTCACACCCATTGTGAAATATCGCGCAGAGACAAACGAATTGTTTGATTGTCTGGCGCTGTGATAAACTAGCTAGGATTTTGGCAGGTTTTTGAGAGTCGTTGACAGTCGCTCACCAAGGTATTTTTGGAGGTCGCAATGGAATTGCTGCAGCAGCGTCGACTCGTGGGAGTCGCAGCCCTTCTGCTCTTACTTGTCTTTACCCTGGCCGCCTGTGCACCGGATCCCACCCGGGGGATTCTGTCACCAGAGCTTGGCCCGCAAATGATCGCTGCTGCCCAAGCGGACGATGCTGCAGCGGAACCGGTAGAAGCAGAACCTGCGCCTACGCTGGCCGAATTGAGCGACGAGGAGATCTACGCGGGCTTGGATGACGCAGTGGCAACGGCGATTCAGACGGGAGATCCCGCCAATGGCGAAACGCTTTCGCTGGTCAACGGTTGCATTGGCTGTCACGCGCTGGATCCCGCGGCGCAGATGACGGGGCCAACCTGGTACAACATCGGCGATACTGCGGTGACGCGTGGCGATGCCGGCCCGGCTTCCTACCTCCACAACAGCATCGTGGCGCCCAATGCCTACGTCGTGAACGACTATCCCCAAGGCGTCATGCCGGCTACCTACGCCGACACGATCTCCGAGGAGGATTTGGGTGATATCGTTGCGTATCTGCTGACGCTACACGGCCAGTAGCCTCCTGCGTACGGTGCAGCCTGACAGACGAATGACTTGAAGAGCAAAGTGGGTGTGATTCCAGTCATACCCACTTTTTTGTTATAAGCTGACATCGTCAATCTAGACGCATCGTTCGACCAAACCATCCATCGAGTGCTATAATCGCGCCAAATGGCCCAGGAACGCGTAGCTTCCCCTGATGCAAGCAGTGATCGGCGCTGTCCCAATTGCGGGACACGCGTGGCACGCGATGCGAATACCTGCTTCATGTGCGGACACGATCTGCGCATCAAGCCAACGCGCCGGCGACGCGTCTCCTGGCTGGATGCGTTGCTCGTGTTGGCGGTACTGGGCGTCCTGCTGGTCTGGTGGCGCATGGGCATGCAGCCGGCTGCGCCGGCAGACGAAGCGGCCGCAGTCGAAATGATCCTGCCGACCAACGTGCCGGTTCTGCAGGCCACGGAAACGCCCACGCCGGCCCCGACGCCGACGCCGGAACCAACGCCTGTGGCGGCCGAATCTACCTTTACAACGCACACGGTGGCACAGGGTGAAACCCTGCTCGGCATCGCCGGCATCTATGGTGTGACGGTTGAAGAGATCCAGCAGGCCAACAACATGAGCAACGTGCTGATCCGACCTGACGAGGAACTGACCATTCCGGTTCGGGCCGAGGCGGGAGGATCCGGCACGGGTCCGACTGGGCCGACAACGCGCTTCACCTACACGGTTGACTCGGGCGATACGATTATCTCGATCGCCACGCTCTTTGGCAGCACCGTACAGGAGATCTTGCAGGCCAACGGTCTCAACGCCGACGATGTCATCCGGCCGGGAGACGAGCTGATCGTCCCCGTGCGCGCAGTACCCGAAGAGGTTACGGAGGCGACTGCCGAACAGGACGACGCGCCGGCCATCGTCCAGGAAGCTGCGCCGGCAAGCAGCGACGAGGGCGTCTATATCGAGCCCCGGCTGGTGGGCCCGCCCAACCGGGCGACGTTTGCACTCGATGAACCTGTCTTGCTGCGCTGGGTCAGCGTTGACGTGCTGGCGCCAAACGAGTGGTATGTGCTCATGGTCTATCCTACCGACGGTGCGGCGCAGGTCCTGCCAAGCGTGTGGACCAAGGCGACCAGCCATCGACTGGAGACGGAACTGGCGCCGCCGGCAGGGCAATCGGCCACCTATTCGTGGCAGGTCTCCGTAGCCCGCGTCTTGCCGGGATCCGACGGCAGTCAAGCGCTGGAGGCGGCCAGCCCGCCTTCGGCATTGCGCTCTTTTACCTGGGAATAAGCATGCCCGAAACACTTAGCCTGACCGAACGAATCCTGAACCGAATCTACGCGATCCCCGCCGTTGCCCAATATTGGGCCAAACGGTCGGCCACACAGACGGACGCCCTGGTCGATCTCGATAGTGAGATTCCCTTCACGTCCTTTGATAAGCCATTGGCCGCGTGCCGGGCGGTCTTGATCACTACCGGCGGCATACACCTGCCCGAGCAGAAGCCGTTTGACATGACGAACCCCGATGGCGACCCAAGCTACCGGGAAATTCCTGGCGATGTCGTTACCGGCGATATCGTGATCACGCACAAGTATTATGATCACAGTGACGCCGATGAAGATCTCAACGTGATCTTCCCCCTCGATCACTTTCGCGATCTGGCGGAGATGGGCGTCATCGGCGGTCTGGGACCGCGACACGTTGGCTTCATGGGCCACATTGATGCCGAATTGATCACCGTTCTCAACGAGGAGAGCGCGCCTGAGGTCGCGGCCAAGTTGCGCGCCGACGGCGTCGATTTCGCCTTTCTCACGCCCGCTTGAGGGCAATGCAATCGGTCCGTGGGACTGATCGCACGTGCCATCGAAGAGGTCGGTATTCCAACTGTCACAATCTCCATCACCAAGGATCTGACCGAGTCGGTCGGTGTGCCCCGCGCCCTTTTTGTGCGGTGGCCGCTGGGCCATCCCATGGGCGAAAAGCACGCCCCGCTCCAGCAGCGTACGCTGATTTTTGATGCCCTGATGCTGCTGCGCGAGGCGGAGGTGCCGGGCGTCATTGCCGAACCGGGCTATCGCTGGCGGCGCGAGACGTACGAAGAGCCGGATTGGACGAGACTGAATCCGGAGTCACGAGGAGTATCGTGAGTAAAAAACAGCAGAAATCTCCCCGTCGCAAAGAGCAGACGCCAAAGCCGCCCCTGCGCTGGACGGGCATCGTCTTCGCCGCAGCCCTCAACCTGCTGCTTGTCTCAGCTGCCCAGCTTGTGCTGAATCTGACGGGAGCCGGCTTGAATTTTGAAATCGTTGCCACCATGTTCGCGCCCCTCATTGCCGGCGCTGCCAGCGCACTCTATGTAAAACAAAGACCCGCTATGCACGTGGTCTTGGGCGGCCTGCTCAGTATCCCCTTCCTGGCCCTGCTGACCTTTGGCGGCATCTGGCAGTTTGCCCTCCTCGCCGGCGGCTTCTGCGGGTTGGCCGGCGGCATCTCCGAAGTGTTGATGCGCAGCAACAGCAAGCGCGCCTGAAACGCGCCCAGTCCGAATTGACGGGCGCGCCCCACCCAAATTGGCGTGGTCTAGTACGTCAGCTGATGATATCCTGAAATAGAAAGCAGTGCGGGCTGACGATGCGTCCATGCGACGGATTCGGCCGCAGGCTTTCATCAACGATCAATCCACGTACAGTCTGTACGCTTCAAAAAAAGGAGAATGCCTATGCATGGTGGCGGCTGGGGACGCTACATCAGCTACGACGAAAGCAAAGGAAAAGCCCAGATAGATCGAGCACTCTTGGGGCGCGTATTCGAGTACGCCAAGCCGCATCTCGGATCCGTCTTGATCGTGCTGACGACCATCGTCGTCATCTCACTCCTTGGGCTGATTCCACCCTTAATCTACCGAGACCTAATCGACAATGTCTTGCCCGATGGCGACGTTCAGCGCCTCAACTGGTTGGCGTTGGCCATGCTGGCCATCCCCCTGTTGAGTGGATTGCTGCAAGTCATCCAGCGGCGCTTTAGCGCCAAGGCGGGCGAGGGCATCATCTATGACTTGCGCGTCAGCATGTATTCTCACCTGGAGAACATGTCGCTGCGCTTCTTTACCAGTACCCGTGCCGGCGAGATCGTCTCACGCTTCAACAATGACGTAGTCGGCGCGCAAAACGCAATCACCGGGACGATCCCGACCATTGTCACCAACATCGTCACGCTGGTGTCAACGCTGGCGGTGATGATTACCATTGAGTGGCGGCTGACCCTGCTGGCCGTGGCCGTCCTGCCGCTCTTCCTGCTGCCGACGCGCCGCGTCGCCCGCACCCTGCGCGATATTCGCCGGGAGGCCATGGAGTACAGCGCTGACATGAGCAGCGTCATCAACGAAACGTTGACCATCAACGGCGCGCTGCTAGTCAAAACGTTTGGTCGCCAAGATCAGGAACTGGCGGAATTTGACGAGGCTGCTGCTGCGGTGCGTGACATTGGCATCCGTCGCGCCCAGGTGGGGCAGCTCTTTTTTGTGGGCCTGAGCATTGCCAGCACCATCGGTACGGCGCTCATCTACTGGGTCGGTGGCCACATGGTCTTGCAGGACACCATCACGATCGGTACGGTGGTGGCCTTCGTGGCCTATCTTGCGCGCCTCTACGGCCCAATCTCTTCGCTATCCAATGTCCAGGTAGAATTTGCCACCTCGATGGTTAGCTTCGAGCGGGTCTTCGAGTATCTCGACATGCCCTTGGAAATCGAGGACAAGCCGGACGCGTTTGTGTTGGAGGAGGTCGACGGACACATCCGTTTCGAGGATGTTTCGTTTGCTTATGTTGCGCCCGAAGAAGTAGACGCTCCCACTGATGAAGGGGACGAGGACAAAGAGACGAATGGAAACCGGGCGACCCCGGCCGAGAGCAATGCCGCACAACTTGCGGCCAGCATTCGTCGGCGCACCCACGCGCTCCGGGACATTTCGTTTGACATTGAACCCGGACAACTGGTGGCCCTGGTCGGCCCAAGCGGGGCCGGTAAAACAACCGTCACCTATCTGCTGCCGCGCCTCTACGATCCCACCGAAGGTCGGATCACGCTGGACGGGCACGATCTGCGCGATGTAACGCAGGTCTCTCTGGCCGAGCAGATCGGCATGGTCACCCAGGAGACCTATCTCTTCCACGAGAGCATCCGCGACAACCTGCTCTACGCCAAACCGGATGCAAGCCAGGAGGAGCTCGAGGCGGCCGCCAGGGCAGCCAACATTCACGACATGATCGCCGGGTTGGAAAATGGCTATGACACGGTTGTCGGCGAGCGCGGCTATCGCCTCTCCGGCGGCGAAAAGCAGCGCCTGGCCATCGCCCGAGTCATCCTCAAGGATCCGCGCATTCTCGTGCTGGACGAGGCGACTTCGCATCTCGATTCGCAGAGCGAGGCGCTGATTCAGGCTGCGCTGGAGCCGCTCTTCGAGGGGCGTACCAACCTGGTCATCGCCCACCGGTTGTCGACCGTGCTCAACGCCGACAAGATCCTCGTCTTGGATCAGGGCCGCCTGGTCGAACAGGGTACCCATAGCGAATTGTTGGATGCGGACGGGCTCTATGCCGAGCTCTTCCGCACCCAGTTTGCCGCAGAACAGACGCTGGCGGCTGAGGTGAACGAAACAGCCGTCGGCGTGTAAGGTGGTCACCCAACATCCGGCTCAGTGAGCACGCCGCGTGCGAAGGGGTCGGATGGGCGTTTAGCCCTCGGTTGCGGAGCGACTTGGTTCAAATCGCCATTCGGGGTAGCGACCCGCTTGGTTTCGACAGGCTCAACCGGCGCTAACTTCAGGTCGGTCCCAACATCCGGCTCAGTGAGCACGCCGCGTGCGAAGGGGTCGGATGGGCGTTTGGCCCTCAGTTGCGGAGCGACTTGGTTCAAATCGCCATTCGGGGTAGCGACCCGCTTGGTTTCGACAGGCTCAACCGGCGCTGACTTCGGGTTCATCCCAGCATCAGCGTAGTGAGCACGCCCCGTGCGAAGGGGTCGAATGGGCTATAGTAGCGGTCCGACGCCGGTCTCACGACGACTGGGAGGGGCTGCCGGTTTCGACGGGACCGCCTCGGATGTGCCACTGGGTTATGCCGCCGGCGAGGTTGCGGGCGTTGAAGCCCTGCTCATTGAGGTAATGGGTGACGCTGTAGGAGCGATTGCCGTGGGCGCAGAGCACGGTAATCTCCCGATCGACTGGCAGTTCGCCGAGCTGATCGGGCAGGCTGTTCATAGGAATATGCTTGAGCGTCCAGGCGTCACTGGCAGGCAGATGTACTTGGGTTAGCTCAAATGGCTCGCGGATGTCGAGAATGTAGGGCATTTCGCCCTGCTCAACCTCATCGAAGAGCGTGCGCACCTCGATCTCGGGGACGTACGGCTCCTCCTCTTCTTCCACCGGTGGCGGCGCAAACGATGTCGCCGGTTGCTCTCCCCGCAAGCGCCTGCGCAGGGCTGCAAATAGATCCATTTAGCTCTCTCCCACTTTTGCCCTATTCCTATGTAGCCGGGGCGACAAGGTGAACGTCAATGCCGAGCGCCCGTATTGCCGCCACATCTTCGTGCGGAGCATTCTCGTCAGTTACCAACGCAGTTAGTGCGTCAAACGATACGATCGGCAGAAGAGATCGAATACCAAACTTGCTACTATCTACCAGCAAGATCGTGCGTTCGGCGCTTGCGGCCATCGCCCGCTTGACTTGGACCTCCAACGGATTGGGGTCAGAGATGCCGTCGGCCACCGTGATGCCTGTTGCGCCCAGGAAGAAAGTCTTGGCGCGGATCTCCTCAAAGAAGCGCTCGGCCTGAGGACCGACGAACGTATGCGCTTTGTCGCGCAAAATGCCGCCACAGCTCATGACTGTGAGCGAAGTCAACATGGGCAAGGTTGAATAGATCGTTTGTACGCCGTTTGTGACTACGGTCAGATTCTTCTGCGTGAGGTACTTGGTTACGGCTGCCGCGGTAGTGCCCGCCTCCAGGAAGAGCACATCCCCATCCTCCACGAAATTCATTGCCGCGTAGCGAGCAATCGCCTCCTTGGCCTGGTGGTGAAGCGGTTGCTTGCTGAGATAGGCCGGCTCCATTTGATCGGCCGTTTCAAGCGGCAAAGCGCCACCGCGCACGCGCAGTAGCTTTCCGTCCTGCTCAAGCGTCGTGATGTCGCGCCAAATCGTCATGTATGACACGTCAAAACGGGCTGCCAGCTCCTCCGTATTGGCGCTGCCTTCAGAGATGACAAGACGACTGATCGCTCTTCGCCGCTGCGCTGAGGAAAGCTTAGTGCGTGCTTCCATCGTTGTTTCGCGATCAGTTGTTTTGAGATCAGACATGTTGCTGGCCTCGCAAGCGTGTAGTGCCCATTTTAGCTCGTGTGACCGCGGGCTGGGTCTCGGAGTAGCACGACAAGCGCCGGCGACCACCCGTAGGATCAAGATTTTCACAGTGTAACAGGTGAGGTGGGCGCTGTCAACGAAATTCTGGGAAAAAGTGGTAACAAAATGTTACAATTTGTTATAAAATGCGCTTGACATGTGTTATAAAATGGGCTAAACTCAAATAAGTTGAAGCATTCGGATCATTCTTCACATAATCTGTAGCAGATTTCCCCACCACAACGCTCGGTAGCCTGAAATCAGGCGACGCATTGTCACAATCGCAATAGAAATGGCGGTCTCTGGTCGTGCTCACGCTTACCCCCTCTGATTTGCTCAGTCATTTCGATCCGGCCACCGGCGAAATCCCAGGCGTCGAGCCTGTACGTCGGACGTTGCGCGAGATGAATGGTTACTTTGTCGACGAATCGGCCTATGCCATGGCCCTTGCCGCCGGTGATCCCCTGCTCTACACAGTTACGGCGGTCGCGCCGGCCGAGGGCGAAGGCGCCCTGCACTATGCCATCGGTTGCGTCCAGCCCGGACGAATCGGCGCCGAGTATTACATGACCAAAGGGCACTTCCACGCTTGGCGCGCGGCGGCGGAATATTATATTGGCCTTAGCGGCAATGGCGTCATGCTGCTGGAAAATGAAAGTGGGACGACCAGCGAGATGATTCCGCTGACGCCAAATAGCGCGCTCTATGTACCGGGCCATATTGCCCACCGCACCATCAACACCGGCACAGAGCCTCTGGTCTATCTTGGCATCTTCCCCGCCGGTGCGGGGCACGACTATGGCAGCATTGCCGAACGAAATTTCGGCAACGTAGTTGTGGATCAAAACGGCGCCCCCGCTCTAGTGCCGCGCGCAACCTATCTCGCAAGCTTGGCTAGATGACGCGATCCTGATCCTCAATCCCAGTCGAAACGAAAGCTGCAATGACCAATTACGCAACCAAACCGATCCCCGCGGAGAAGCCGGAACCCAAATTGGTCACGCGCCCCTGGGGATCGTTTAAACAGTACGCGCATAACACAGATGTGACCGTGAGCCTGATGACGGTCAAGCCGGGGCAGCGCCTTAGCCTTCAGTCCCACACCGGGCGAGCCGAGCTATGGGTGGTGCTTGACGACGGCGCGGCAGTCCAAGTGGATGACGAAATTTATTACCCGGCTGCCGGTGACGAAATCTGGATCCCGGTTAACGGACGCCATCGGTTAAGCAGTACGGGGCCTGCTGTGCGCGTATTGGAGGTGGCTTTCGGGAACTGGCAACAGGAAGACATTGCGCGCTTCGAAGACGATTATGCCCGCGGCGCGCAAGGAGATGAAGCGTGAGCCATCTGCCGATGCCATGGCGCAACACAACGCAAGACCTGGCTCCGGTTGCCCATCCCCCCACCACCCCAGGGGCCTATGACCTATACCCTAGCTTCAACTTGGCCGATGGCGCCATTCAGGTCGGCTTTGAGACGCTGGCTGGCGCACTCGCCACTGAAACCTTGGTCGTCATCGACGGCTACGTGGGCGTATTCTGGGAGAATTTCCGGACTCAACTTGACGGTGCTTTGCAGGGCAAGGGCGTCAACGCTGCCTGGGTCAACGTCAACACGGCGCTACGCCCCGAAGCCGAGATCGACGCCTTGATTACCCCCTTCCAGGGCGGCGATGACCCCATATTTGGCACGCGCTTCACGGGCAGCCTGGGGGACTTCTTCCAGACTGAGGCGCTTGCCGCGCTCCAACCCGCCTCGGATGCGCCGATGACGATCCTATACGGGTGCGGCGCTGCCCTCGCCAACTGGCCAGGACGCCTGGTCTATGTGGATTTACCCAAGAATGAATTGCAGTTTCGCGCCCGGGCCGGCAGCATCACCAATCTGGGCGCGAGCGCTCCCTTCGAGCCCAAACCGATGTACAAGCGCTTCTACTTCGTTGACTGGATTGCGCTCAATCACCACAAAGAGGCGCTGCTGCCCCGGATCGACTGGATCGTCGACGGTCAGCGGCCCGACGCGCCAACGTGGATGATCGGCGACGCGCTGCGTGAAGGGCTGGCGACCATGAGCCGCAGCTTTTTCCGCGTGCGACCGTGGTTTGAGCCCGGCGCATGGGGCGGCCAGTGGATCAAAGAGAAGATTCCACAGTTGCCCCAGGACGTTATCAACTATGCCTGGTCTTTCGAATTGATCGTGCCCGAAAATGGCCTGCTTTTTGAAAGCGGCGGCTACTTGCTAGAGGTCTCGTTTGACCTGCTGATGATGCAGGACAGTGAGGCAATTCTGGGTGACAGTGCGTCCTTTTTCGGTCTCGAGTTTCCCATTCGCTTTGACTTCCTGGACACTTTCGACGGCGGCAATCTTTCCCTGCAGTGCCACCCGCGACCGGACTTCATTCGTGAGCACTTCGGCGAGCGCTTTACGCAGGATGAGACCTACTACATCCTCGACTGCGCACCCGACGCAACGGTCTACCTTGGCTTCCGCGAGGAGATCGATCCGGCTGCGTTCCGAGCGGCGTTGGAAAAGAGCTTCGAGCGGAGTGAGGCAATTGACGTCGAGCAATTCGTCAACATCCTGCCGGCACAGAAGCACGACCTCTTCCTCATTCCCAACGGCACGATCCACTGCTCCGGAATCAACAACCTGGTCCTGGAAATCAGCGCGACCCCCTACATCTTCACCTTCAAGATGTATGACTGGATGCGGCTGGACCTGGATGGCCGGCCGCGGCCGCTCAATATCGAGCGTGCCTTTGCCAATCTGCGCTTTGAGATGAAGGGAGAAAAGAGCAGCGGAGCTGGTTTCCCGACCCGCAGTCATCGAAAGGGGCGATGGCTGGCAGTTGGTCCATCTGCCGACGCACCCGATTCACTTCTATGACGTCCATCGCCTGGAATTTCAGCGCGAGGTCACAGTCGAAACGGGCCGCTCGTGCCATGTGTTGAGCCTGGTTGAAGGCACGTCCATCCTGCTCGAAACGGCCAACGGCATGCGGCAGCGCTTCAGCTTCGCCGAGACGTTCGTTGTGCCTGCTGCAGCAGGCAGATATCGCTTAATCAACGAAGACGAGCAACCCGTCAAGGTTATCAAAGCGTTTGTCAAGCCAGACCTGCCGGCCACGATTTAGCAGAGAACGCAACCCATATGACCATTGCCCTGGGCGTCGATGGCGGCGCCACCAAAACGGAAGCCATTCTCATCGACGATGCCGGCCGCGTGCTCGGCCGGGGCTTGGGCGGGCCGTCAAACTATAACGCCGTGGGCATCGAGGCGACGCAGCGCCACATTGGCGAGGCAGCGAGCGCCGCACGCCGAATGGCAGATCTCGATCCCAGCGCAGTTGACGGGGCCTTCCTGGGGCTGGCAGCCATTGTCTCAGCAGCCGACCGGGCATTGATCCATCAGACGGGCGTGGCGCTCGAGCTCGCTGCGCCGGAGCGGATCGGCGTCGATCACGACTGTCGCATTGCGCTGGCCGGTGGGTTGAGCGGTCGCCCCGGCATCGTTCAGATCGCGGGCACGGGATCCTCGACCTTCGGCATCAATGCAGCTGGCGAAGGCTGGCGCGTCGGCGGCTGGGGCCAGCTCATCTCTGACGAAGGAAGCGGCTACTGGCTCGGCGTCCAGGCCATGCGTGGAGCGGTCTGCGCCTACGACGGCCGCATCGAAAGTACGCTGCTGTACGACGCGGTCATGGATGCATTGCACTTGACGGACATCAACGACATCATGCCGCGAATCTATGTCCAGGGGCTTGCCAAGGATGAAATTGCCGGCCTTGCTCCGCTTGTGCTCGACGCCGCAAGGAGAGGCGATGGTGCAGCTCAAGCCATCATCCAAGAGGGCGCAGAGCAGTTGGCTCAATGCGTCGAAGCAGCGGCAAAGAGGTTGGGCATGACAGACGAACACCTGGAAATCGCCCTGGTCGGAGGTCTCTTCCAGGCGGGTGAGATAATGGTGCAGCCGTTTCGGGCAGCGGTTGGCAAGCGTCTCGCTTCGTTCGAGCTGATACCAGCCGAGCTGCCGCCGGCCGTCGGCGCGGCCATCCTTGCGCTCCAGGCCGCCGGGGTTGAACTGAATCCTTCGGCGCTTCAAACTCTACGTCAAGCGATTCAAGCGCGCAGCGCTACGAAAGGAACCGCATGAGACGGCGGATCTCGTTGAACGGTCTTTGGCAGCATACGCCGGAGGCGCATGTCGTCTACCAGGCAAATGAAACATTTGCAGAAGACACGACGAATCTGCCGTCCGGCGGCCAGATGACAATCCCCGTGAACTGGCAGTTAGGGGGCCTGGACAATTTCCATGGTCGCGTGCGTTTCGAGCGTCAGTTCCAATTTGATGGTCTTGACGAAGACGAGGTGGACGCCTGGCTGCACTTTTCTGCTGTCGACTACTTTGCCGAAGTCTGGCTAAATGGTGCATTGCTGGGTCAGCATGAAGGGTACTTTCAACCCTTCCGCTTTAACGTAACCGACCACATTTTGGTGGGCGAGAATCAGCTCGTGGTGAAGGTAACGTGCCCGCTGGAAGAACCGGGCACGGTCTGGCCGGATCAGAAACGACTCATCAAGGGCGTATTGAGCCACTGGGATTGTCGTCCAGGCAGTTGGGATCTTGCCACGGGTCAGGACAAGAACAGCGGCGGCATCTGGCACGACGTATACCTGGAGACGACCGGTGCAGCCTATCTTGACGATATCCGAGTCGAAACGCAACTCGTGCCCCGAAATGCCCCAACCGCGTTCGACATCGCCACGGTCGTCAGCGAAAGCTTCGATCCAGATGGACCGCAACAGGCTATCGTTCAGGTCAATGCTGCCATACATGGCGCGCAGGGTGACTATGTCGTGACAGTTCAGATTGGCGACGAGCCGCCGGTTTCGCAGCAGGTGCAGTTGGTCAGATCAGGCCAGCAAGCAACCGTCATCGTGCAGATCCCCGAACCCAAGCTCTGGTGGACGTGGGATCTGGGCGCCCCGCACCTGGAGCAGTGCCGTGTGACGCTGGCGCATGCAGAGCAGCAGCTTGATCAGCAAGAGCTGACCATCGGCTTACGCGAGATCCAATTCAACGAAGAGCGGGGCGAGTGGACGCTCAACGGCAAACGCTTCTTTGTGCGCGGCACGAATGTCATTCCGACCTTGTGGCTTAGCGAATATGACGAAGCCATGATTGATGGCGATATCAAGCTCCTACGCCAGGCCCACATCAACGGCGTTCGCGTCTGCGTACACGTCAACCGACCAGAGTTTTATGCAGCCTGTGATCGAGCCGGCATCCTCATCTGGCAAGATTTCGCGCTGCAGTGGGGCTACATTACGACGCCGGCGTTTATGCAGGAGGCAGTGCGTCAGGTGAAAGATATGGTGCGCCTCCTTGCAAATCATCCGTCGATTGGCCTCTGGTGCTGCCAAAACGAGTCATCGCTCTACAACGCCCATGTGCTTGGCCCGGTGCTGGCCGCAGCCATCGCCGATGAGGACGGATCCCGCCCGATTCACAGCCATTCAGAATTTCAGGAGCACGCCTATCTCGGCTGGTATCTCGGCAACTATTTTGAGTATGCCGCACGGCCCGGCGTCACCGACGCTCACCGAATTTGGTGCGCAATCCCTTCCCCGAGAAGAGAGCGTACGACCAATGGGCGGTGATCAATGGCCGCCCAGACTGGGCGCGCATGGCCTATCACGATTTTCAGTACGATCAGACCTTTCATGTAGCCGGCATCGAGATGGGACGCGACTGGCAGGAATTTGTGCAGAACTCCCAGCAATATCA
Organism: uncultured Chloroflexia bacterium; assembly: GCA_963749845.1. Taxonomy (GTDB): domain Bacteria; phylum Chloroflexota; class Anaerolineae; order Caldilineales; family Caldilineaceae; genus JAGRCP01. Next base: position 314,800 of record CAVVOJ010000004.1, read on the forward strand.
AGCACGCCTGCTCAAATACGCGATTGAAGGCTACCGGCGCGTAAAGTATGAGAAGCTCGGTGGGTTCTTCCAATTCATGTTCATGGACTGCTGGCCCTCAATCACCTGGTCGGTCGTCGAGTATGATCGCACGCCCAAAGCCGCGTATCAGACGCTCCAGGAAGTCTTCCAGCCCGTTCTGATTGGTCACGCCATGCAGCGCGCCAAATTGCTCCTCGAGGCAGATCAAGGCAGCCACTTGCGGCCATTCGTTGTAACGCCGTGGGTCGTCAACGACCGTCAAGAAGCGCTGACGGGCTGTACCTACTCCGTCGCGCTTACGAACGGCAGCGTGGAGCGCCGTTGGAACGCACCGTCCACCTTTGACGTACCGGCCGACGGCGTTCTGGAGCAGGCGCCGACGCTCGTCATTGCGGAGGCTCTTGAGCCAGGACAGTACGAGGCAGTGTTCACGCTTGAACGGAACGGAGCGAAACTCAGCGTGAACCGCTATCCGGTTGAAATCGTGTCACGACGATTATCACACCAAGCCACGGCTTGAAATCACCAATCTTCTTTGCGTTTGTTGGACCCTTTTTCACTTTCAGAACCTGGAGGATCGACATGAAGACCAAGCTTTATCTGATGCTTACCTTGGCGTTGAGCGCGGCGCTTTTGCTTAGCGCCTGCACTGCGCCGGCTGCCGCACCTGGCGGCAGTGAAGACGCTGCTGGTGGTGAACAGATCGAATTGCTCTATATGACCCACAACCATGCACCGTCGATTCCGGTCAACGAGGCGATCATCGCTGAGTTCGAGGCCGCGAATCCAAATGTCAAGATTGTCTTCGACAACGCCCCGCATGAGAACTACGAGCAGAAGGTGCTCACGGCCTTTGCCGGTGGGCAAGGTCCGGACGTCTTCTGGGCCGGCGACTGGATGGTGCCGCAATTCACTGGCGCCCAGATCGTCGCCCCGGTCGACCCGACCGCCTTTGGTGCAGAAACTCAGGAGGATTTTGCTGCGCTCTTTGAACCCGGCTCGCTTGACGCCTTTACGGTAGACGGTCAAATCTACACGGGCGGCGTCTCTGAGTACAATACCTTTAGCCTGATCTACAACGTAGACGCCTTAACCGAAGCTGGATTTGACCCACTGCCGAAGGACGAACCCATTACCTGGGAAGAGCTTGCCGAAATCGCAGCAGCGCTCGTCCTGACTGAAGACGACGGCACCGTTATCCGTACAGGTATTACGTATCCACCCAATACACCAATTTGGACCGTGCTCATCCAGGAGCCGATGCTGCGCCAGCTAGGCGGAGATCTGATCGATCCTGAGACTGGCATGCCAGACTTCACGCAGGACGCCATGGTGGAAGTCATGAGCTATCTGCAGGGGCTGCGCGAAACGAATGCGTTGGATCCGGCTCTCTTTGTCGACCTCCTACAGGATTTTGCCAACAATCGCACCGCGATGATCATGGGGGGTCCGTGGGCAGCCAAACCCCTTGCTGATATGAATCCGGACCTAAACTGGGAGACCGCCCCACTACCACAATTTGCTGACGCCCAGGATCGGGTGACAACGCTCTATGCATGGGCTTGGTTTGTGGGCAGCCAGTCGACGCCGGAAGAGCAAAAGGCGGCGTGGGAATTCGTCAACCTGCTGACCAGCAAGCAGAAGGAATGGTGGGACGAGGTTGGCTACGTCCAAGCTCGCAAGACGGATGTCGACGGCATGACGCTACAAGAATACTATGCGCAAGATGATCCGCGCCTGGCCACGATTTTCAACGACTATCCCTATGGACAGTTTGAATTCCGCTCGCCAGAGTACTTTGAACTCTCCGATATCTGGACGCGAGCGCAAGATCGCATTCTGACGGGCGAGGAGATCATGCCGGTTCTTGAGGAAGCACAAGAGCAGGCCATGGCGGCTATGGAACAGTAGGCGTCAAACCTGATCCAGCGTAGGGAGAGACGGCTTGCGCGACAGCCGTCTCTCCCTACGCCTCAAGCGGATAGTCGATTTTTGACAGGCACAGGCTTGGAGAGACATTTCTCTGGCTGCGCCCATAGGCTCTAGAGACCGAGTACACCAGCCATGCAACAACCAGTTGGAACGCAAACGGCAGCGCGCCAAACCCGCATCTGGCACAGCACGCTGGAGGCGCGCAAACAACGATTTGGCATATTGTTTGCGTTGCCGGGCGTCATTTTTTTTGGTTTCTTCTACGTCTACCCCCTATTCCGTACGTTCCAGGTCAGCTTTTATTCATGGAGTTTGCTAGACGAGCCAACGTTCCGCGGCTTCTCGAACTATACCCGTCTCTTCAATGACAAAGAGTTCATCAACTCTATCGGTGTTACCTTCTACTACGTAATCGGCGTTGTCGTCATTATCTGGATTCTTGCTTTGGGCCTGGCGCTGATATTCAATCAGGCAATTAGTTTCCGTCAGGGATATTTGACCGTCTACTACTTGCCGGCGGTGATCTCGTTGACGGTATGGTCGCTGATTTGGCTACTCATGTATAACCCGAGTTTCGGACTCTTCACCGAGTTCTTGAAGGCGCTGGGATTGACAAATGTACGAATGCTCGACAATCCCCAGTTGGCAATGCCGGCAATGATTATTCTCAGTATCTGGAAGGGTACGCCCGTCTACATGATTATCTTCTTGGCCGGTTTACGGGCGATTCCAGGCGATTACTATGAAGCCGCCAGGGTCGATGGGGCGCGTTCTTTTGATAGCTTCCGCCACATAACTTTACCCCTTCTAAGACCAGTATTCCTTTACGTCGTGGTCATTTCTGTCATCGAGGCCTTCAAGGTCTTTACGCCCATGTACCTGTTGACCAATGGCGGTCCCGGCTCAGCGACGCGCGTACTGTCGATGTTCATCTTCCAAAACGGTTTTCAGTTTCTGAATATGGGCTACGCAAGCGCCGCATCAGTGGTCTTTCTATTCATCCTACTTGGCGTTAGTCTTCTTCAATTTCGCTTCCTCCGCCTAGGGGATTAAATCTTTACGTTGCCGCGGCCCTGGGCCTGGGCTCGACCAGCAAGATTTGAACCTATTATGAGAAATCAGCCAAACCATGTTTAACAAAACGATCCGCGTTGGTCGCCGGCTTCTCCTGCAGGCTCTACTATTGCTCGGCGCAATTGTCTTTTCGCTTCCCGCTATCTATATGGTGTCAGCCTCACTCATGAGTTCACAGGAACTCTTTTCCAGCCAGGCGCGCTTGTTCCCCAGTACGCTTCAATGGAGCAACTACAGCGAAGTCTTCATCAACTTCAATTTTGCGCGCTATCTGATGAATAGCATCATTGTGACGGGATCGGTGGTTATTCTGAACCTCATACTTTCGCCGATGGTTGGCTACAGCCTGGCAAAATTCGATTATCCTGGGAAGAATGTGCTTCTAATATTCATTTTGGCGACGGTGATGGTGCCCTTCACGGCGATTTTAATTCCACTCTTCTTGATCGTCCGCAGCTTGGGCTGGGTCAACACCTATCCCGGTTTGATCGTGCCCTTTGCCATGACTGCCTTTGGCGTTTTTCTCATGCGCCAGTTCATGCTTGCGGTACCCGACGACTACATTGACGCCGGCCGCATGGATGGGGCCAGTGAATTCCGCATCTTTTTCCAAATCGTCATGCCGCTTGTCCAGCCCGCCCTGGTCACCTTAGCAATCGTCGTGTTTGTCGCCAATTGGGATGAATTTCTCTGGATGCTCGTCGTTACAACGGGGGACGCGCTGCGCACCCTACCGATTGGCTTGGCGAAATTTGTCGAACAATATACGACTCGCTATGAGTTAATGATGGCCGGATCCGTGATTGCGGCAGCCCCAGTCGTCATCGTTTTTCTGGCCTTGCAACGTCGCTTTCTGGAAGGCATGGCAGGCCTCTCAGGGCTTAAATGAACCTATGCCGCAATCGATGATTATCTCTCAAGTTTAGGAGCCACTACCGCATTATGAATGAGCGCAAGATTGACTTCCGCTATGCCCCGCCTGACGTCTGGACCTGCATTGGTCGACCGGACGATCCCTACAAGAGCCTTGTCCGGGAAGACGGCGCGCTGCTCTATGACTTCGAAAACCTTGGCCTTGAAGTTTGGCGCTTCCAACGCGTCTATGAGTTCGATCTGCAGAGCGCCGACAAGCCACTGGAAATCTCGCAAGAAACAGAGTCAGCCCGTGTCCCCATTGTCACAACCAGGATCCATTACCCGAAGGCGACGCTAACGCTGCAAGCCTTCGGCCATGAGCACGATGGGGGCAGGCGGACGGACGTCGTGCTCTGGCGCGTCGAGGCCGCACCGGAAGCAGAAGAGTTTCTAACCTACTTTCGTGTTACCGCGCATACACCGTTTCACTTTCTTGCACCGCCCACCCTGGCGCCAGGCAAGAAAATCTATGCGGTGAAAGAAGAGGAGCGTGAGGAGAGCGATTACTGGGCGCGCATGACCCAGTACCACGTAGAGCCGCCCGATCTTGAGCCGCAAGGTCAGCTGGCCTTTGTTTCAGCCCCCCAGTCACTAAACACGGTGCACGCTCGCGGGTTTACATCAGCCAGCGGGCTGGGCACGGCGCTCTTCGCGGTCAGACCGGATCGCAGCGAGAGCGGCGCCCTCTTCTTCCCACAAAATCACAACGACATCGACGAACTGAATCTGGCGTGGGCTGAGCAAGCCCTGGCCAGCGAGCGCGCCTTCTGGCAGGCCCTACCGCTGCAGCGCATCGCGCTGCAGACGCCTGACCCCGCCGTCAACGAGATGCTGGAGGCGTGCGCGCGCAATATCTTACAGGCCAGAGAGATCGAAGACGGATTACCCGTCTTCAAAGTCGGCCCAACCGTCTATCGCAACCTCTTTGTGGTCGATGGTCACTTTTTCCTCGAGGCCGCCCGTTATCTGGGCTATGCAGACGACGCCGACGCCGGCGTGGAAACATTGCTGCGTCGCTTCCAGGATGATGGGTCGGTCGGCATAATTCCAGACCATTTCAAGGAGACGGGAATCGCGCTGGCAACCTTGGTCCGCCAGAGCGAATTGAGCGGTGACTGGAGCCGTCTGCGCACGCAATGGCCGCTCATACGCAAGTCTGTTCAATACATTCACGACCTGCGCGAGCAGGCCTATGCGCTTGATCCGGACAATCCCGTCTATGGGCTGATGCCCGAGGCATTCTGCGATGGCGGGCTGGGCGGCAAGCGTCCCGAGTACTCAACGCCACTTTGGACGCTCTTCGGACTGAAAGAGATTGCGCGTGCCGCTCATTCGTTGGAGATGACCGCAGACGCAACTGCGTTCCAGGCCGAATTTGACTCACTACTTGCCGATTTTCGCCGCTGTGCCGAGCGTGATATGGCGATCCAGGCAGACGGCACGCCCTACCTGCCTATGCGCATCCCCACTGGAAGTGGAGACCACCACTGGATTTCTGACTATCCACTGGATGTGCCGCCGTGGCACCGCATCAATCCGGGCACCGGCACGTGGGCGCTCGCGCAAGCGATCTATCCGGGCGAAGTATTTGCGGCTGATGAACCACTTGTCGAGAACTTCTGCACCCTTCTCGACCAGCTTGACGATGATGAGGGGATTCCCATAGGGACCGGCTGGCTGCCCTATCAAGCGCTGTGGAGCTACGCCGCATCGTTTTATGCCCATGTTTGGCTCTATGCAGGGCGACCGGACAAAGCGCTGGACTACCTCTACAGCTTCGCGAATCATGCTTCCGGGACGCGAGTGTGGCGCGAAGAGCAGAGCACTACCGCTACGCGCCATGGTCAGCCTTTTGGCGATATGCCTCACAATTGGGCCTCGGTCGAGTTTATTCGCCTGGTGCGAAATCTGCTTGTGTTTGAGCGAGATGACCGACTCGAACTGCTCCATGGGTTACCCGCAGAATGGCTTCGCCCGGGACATCCTCTGGTCATCGAAGCAACGCCTACTCGCTTTGGCCCCGTCTCGCTTCGGCTGAACGTTGATGAAGCGGGAACCGGCGAGATTCATGTCGAACTCAACTCTGAAGAACACGCCACGCCTGCAATGATTGATCTGCGGTTGCCGGCTACCTGCAGCATTGCATCTGCCACCATCGATGGCCATCCTCTGAACAGCTTCCAGAAAAACCACCTAACTTCTGGGCCTTTCCTTGAACTCGCAATGACGTTTATGATTCACTGAGTTCTTGGGCGCTCTATCACGGCTGCACGAATCCCTCGATCTGATTCGTGCAGCCAAAGCGCGCGTTTGCCGGCTCTCTGCTTCCAAACAGTAAACCACATCACTAGTCACGGCCGGTCACAGTCTGGTATACTATGGCCACTGACAATTGATTTTCCGGAGGAAATTGCATGCGAGGCAACTGGAGCCGCAATGCTTTTGTCTACCTACTGATCCTGGTAGCGGGCGCGGCGCTCTTTTTCAATATCTACCGACCAACTGAGGAACAGACCCAGATCTCTCTGGATCAGTTGGCCGAAGCCATCCGTGATGGTGACGTCACCCAGGTCGTGGTCAATGGCGCCGAAGTGAGCGTAACGACAGATCCCGATCAGCCGGAGCAGATCACGCGCCGCGAAGAGACGGTGCCGTTGACCGAAACGCTGCGCGGGCTGGGCGTGACGCCCGAGCAACTGGCGCAGGTGAAGATCCAATACGAGCAACCGGGCAACAGCGGCAACTGGGTCGCGCTGCTCGTTAACTTGCTTCCTTTACTCTTCGTGGTCGGGCTCTTTTTTCTGCTCTTCCGCCAGACGCAGGGATCCAACAATCAAGCGCTCTCCTTTGGCAAGAGCAAGGCGCGGATGTTCACCGGCGACAAGCCCACGGTGACCTTCCATGACGTGGCCGGGGCCGACGAGGCCAAGCAGGAGCTTGAGGAGATTGTAGAGTTTCTGCGCGAGCCCCAGAAGTTTGCGGCCCTGGGCGCACGCATTCCCAAGGGTGTGCTGCTGGTCGGTCCGCCCGGCACCGGCAAGACGCTCATGGCCAAAGCAGTCTCAGGCGAAGCAGGCGTGCCCTTCTTCAGCATCTCCGGTTCGGAATTCGTGGAGATGTTTGTAGGCGTCGGCGCCAGCCGCGTGCGCGATCTCTTCGAGCAGGCCAAGCGCAACAGTCCCTGCATCATCTTCATCGACGAAATCGACGCGGTCGGCCGCTATCGAGGCACAGGTTTGGGCGGTTCGCACGATGAGCGTGAGCAGACACTCAATCAGATTCTGGTGGAGATGGATGGCTTCGGCACCGATACCAACGTGATTCTGGTCGCAGCCACCAACCGGCCCGACATTCTCGACCCGGCGCTGCTGCGTCCTGGTCGTTTTGATCGTCGCGTGACCATGGATCGCCCCGATATTGAGGGACGACGCCAAATTCTCGAGGTACATGCCAAGGGCAAGCCACTGGCGGCCGACATCGACATGGAATCGATCGCCAAGCAGACGCCCGGCTTCGTGGGCGCGGATCTGGAGAACGTCGTCAACGAGGCGGCAATTCTGGCAGCCCGACGCAATAAGCGCGCAATCGGTATGGACGAAATGCAGGAGGCTGTCGAACGACTGGGTATGGGCGGTCCTGAGCGGCGCAGTCGTCTCATGACAACCAAAGAGAAGGAAGTCGTGGCGTATCATGAGGCCGGTCATGCGTTGGTGTCCAGGCTATGCGAAAACTCCGATCCGATCCAGAAGATCACGATCGTACCCCGTGGTCAGGCAGGCGGGTACGTGTGGCGCGTCTCCGACTATGATCGCGTCCTCGCATCGCGTTCGTATTATATAGACAACATTGCAGTGGCCTTGGGTGGTCGAGTGGCCGAAGAGTTGGTCTTTGGCGATATCTCCAGCGGCGCCAGCGGCGACATCCAGCAATTGACGCAGATGGCGCGCTCCATGATCACAAAGTACGGCATGAGCGAAGCCATGGGCCCGCTGCAGTTCGGACAGCAAGACGAAATGGTCTTCCTGGGTCGGGATCTGGCGGAGCAGCGCGACTACAGTGAGGAAGTGGCTGAGCAAATCGATGCAGAGCTTCGCTATATCGTCGACGAGTCGTACCAGCGGGTGCGCCAGCTGCTGGCTACCCACATTGACAAGCTCCATGCCATCGCACGGGCGCTGCTGGAACGGGAGACGCTGGACAACGATCAGTTCGAAGAAGTCTTCCAGGACGGCGCTGCACCGACGCCAGCCTAAACCAAACGCTTAAGACAAACGAAAATGGGATGGTTGCGTTGACGCAACCATCCCATTTTTTCGTGATAAGAGATCTGATCACCGGTTGGTCATCACAAAGTAGCGTACCCGTTGGTGTCCTAATTAACTGCGCGCCACCAGCAAGACGCCTACGCAAATGACCAGCACGCCCGCCCAACGCAGGCCAGAAACGTATTCACCCAGCATGAGTGCGCTAACCAGCGTCACAAGTACATACCCGAGGCTGAGCGCGGGATAAGCGTAACTCAGGTCAACCCGGCTGAGCAAGACCAACCAGAAGATGCTGCTCAGGCCATAGGCGCCGACACCGGCAAGGACATACGGATTTGTGAACGCAATGGTCAAGCTGCTAATCATCTGGCTGAGATCGCCGCTAATCACGCCGACCTGGCTCATGCCGCGTTTCATTAGAAACTGTCCTGCCACATTCAAGGTGACAGTCACGAGCAGCAGAAGCATCTGCTTCATTTAGGCACTTCTCCTTCTGCCTACAAGAGCCCGAAGGTCACGCCGCGGACCGGGCAAACCTGCTTATTGTACCTGATGACCACTCCAGGCGCGAATTCAAGCGCTCAGTTTGATGGTCACCTTTACGAATATTTGATGACGTTTCGTCTTTGTAAGCCAACGGACGCATGCTATACTGCGTACATGAGCATGGAACCTACCAATCCCTTTGAACGGCGCAGCGAAGAGCTACGCCAATATTACCGGCCGGGTCTGACACCCCAGTCCGGCCCTCTGCCCGCCGTCGGCCCAAACGATCCCGGCGTGACGCGTCCTCCGCTCCTAACGGGTACAGTCACCATCTGGCCGCTGCCACCTGTGCCGAGCGATGAATCGCGCACGCGCATCGTTGTGGCCTGTACGGCCAATATTTGCCGCTCGCCCATGGTTGGCGGCATCCTGCAGCGTCGGTTTGAAGAAGCGGGGCTGGCCGATCAGGTTGAAATTACGTCAGCGGGCGTCTACGGGCTGACGGGAGAACCCGCAAGCCAGCCGGGCGTCGAATTGCTAGCCAAGCGCAACATCGACATCAGCGGCCACGTGTCGCGCCCGCTCGAAGACGAGGAGATTCTGGCTGCGGACATCGTCATCGTCATGGAAGAGTCCCACCGGCAGGTGATCCTGGCCTCCCTGCCCGCAGCACGCTACAAGATCGTGCTCTTCTCCGAACTGGCGGCGCTTTCCAACGACATGGAAGACCCCTATCGAAAGGGACCCAAGGCCTATCGCAAGACATTGGCGACGATCGACTCGACGCTGGATGCAGGCTGGAACCGACTCTTGCGCCGCTTACAGCTCTACTAGACCCCACGGCCAGCCAAGGCCGCGTCCAGCAGGCCGGACGCGCCTTCCTCGTATCGTCACACTTACTGCACGGACCGGCACGCTGCGCAGGAAAATGCCGCAGGCGCGGCGCCTGGAATGAGCAGTGCATAGGTCCCCAGCGATTGGATCGTGCCGACAAGCGCTCCCTGGCTCAGATCTACATCACTTGGCACCAGGTCCCATCTCTCCTCCGCCGGATTCCAGCGATAGATGGCCAAATCCGCCACCGTACCACCATCGGCAAGCAGATGGTGGTCGTAGTGCATGGCCAGCACAGCCGGTTTTTCCAGCCTGGTCAGCGCACCCGATGCAGTAATGTCATAGGGATCGCCCAGCAGAGTCATCTCCGGCGGCAGCGGGCCGGGGATCGCACCAGGCGGCATGACGACAAAATAGGCTTCGCTGGCCGGCAGGCTACCGGCATCAATCTGCAAATGGAGATTGCCGTCATCGGAGTAGACCTCACCAAAACGATTATTGACGACGTGCTGGAGGCGGTAGTTTGACTGCATCCGCACACGGCTGTCGGCCATAGAGCCGAAGACGCGCACCCGTCCCAATCCCTGCTCAGTCGCCGCGAAGGAGATCTGTCCGCTATATGTGCCGGTCGTCGGACTATAAGCGATGACAGGCGCATATTCCACCTCGTCGCCGGGTTCAGAGATCGAGATGCCCAAATCGGCGTCCTCGCCAAAGTTATGGAGGGCAAAGAGCAGGTCGATCTGGCCGCTCTCCAGGCTGGGCTCGGCAAGGATGCGCATGTGGGGAATAGCGCGGTCTGGCGCGAGAGCAGCGCGGTAGGCCACGGCCGACGTTACAGGTTCCAGGACAAGCACTAGTTCAGGTAGGTCGCTCACGAAAACATCGCCAGAGAAGCCGCCATCAAAGGACGCCGCACGGATGGTGTCGCCGGTGTTCGCGCCGTATACGTCCAGGCGCCCTGCCTCATCTGTCAATCCCTGACCGATCACCTGGATGCCCGACTGACGATAGAGCGCGACAATGGCATTGGCGACAGGGCCGCCGGCCGGGCCCAGCACGGTCAAAGCACGGGGCGGCTCCGGCGCTTCACCAAGATGGCGTTGAACCGTCGGCCACGCCGGCAGCGAGTCCGGCAACCGGTCCGGTCCGGCCAAAACAGTCTGACGCTCGATCGGACTAATCACCCGCCAGCGCGACGGCACAGGCGGATTGCCATTCGGATCAGTTAGCGGGTCTGCGTAGGCCGCAACAATGGTCTCCCACGCCGACTGCTGCGCATATTGAAAGTGCAACGTTTCCCCGCACGCATCGGACCAGAGGCCGGGGACTTCGAAGGCGCTGAATTCAGTCGCCCGATAGCCATCGTACATGGCGCTGGCGCGAACTGCCTCGGGGTCCGTGGCATCTTTGCTGCTGACGGGACAGACGGCCGGCACTTCGCCCAGGACGTTGCCGTTGTCATCAAATTCGTACGCCACATACTCGTCATAAAGATAGAGCGCATAGTGGCTGAATTCATGGATCAACGTCCGGTACCCCTCCGGTCGGTCCCAGGCGCCGCTGTTCCCCGTTTGCCCGTCCCACCCGCGGCCAATGCGAATAATACGGGCCGTGTCCTCTTCCAGGAGCCCGCCGACATAGGCATGGGGACGTACGATATTCTTGGTCGAGACCTGAATGTCTGCATCAGCCCAGTGCTGGGCGTTGGCATAGATCTCTACATTGCCAAAGGCCATCTGACCGTCAGTCAGATCAAAGAGATGGTCTGACGCCAAGGTGACGGCGCGCGCAATCTGCTCGATGTACGCCTCGGTCGCGTCCCACTCGATTGAAACCAGTAGATTGAAGAGAATCAGCGGATAGTCACGCTGCAGCATGAGCCGTTGCTCGCCTGCGTCGGTGACCGTGTGAGGCGCCAGTTCCTCGCCAGCGCGAACGATGCTCGTCAAATACGTCGTGTAGGCCCAGCCGTCGTGCATGGCCCGGATCGACGGCGCAGTCTCTACATCGAGTAACGCGACCAGTTCCGTCCCCGCCGCGCAGGGGCTCGCGTTGAATCAGGCCGGCCTGGTTCGTGCGCCCAATCGGCTCGCCATCGGCAAAGACCTGGGCGTCAGCGACCGGCGCACCCGTCTCGTCTACGACCTTCACATACCATGCCGGCACGGCCGGAGCCGTCACGCGTAAGTCATCCAGATGCCAGTCGCCGGTCTCGGACTTGCCGCCAATGTGTAAATAGAGCAACCGATTACCGGCGACGTCGATTGGTTGCTCGGTACGATGAATCTGTTGGCCATTGCGATAGAAATCGACGAGTCCGTCCGGTTTCACGTGGATGCGGAAACGGTGCCATATGCCATCTAGTGTGGTCCAGTCTTCGCGGCGGGTTTCGGGTTCGTCATGTTGCACCCGATACTCGACTGCCCCGGTTTCTGTCGAAGCGGTTATCGCAACAAGATGCGTGCGACACTCCACTTCCAGGTTATCAGTAGGGGTGCAAGGCGTCAGGGCAACACCAAGGCTCGAATATTTCTCGCCGATCGTTCCCGTTCCCCGCAGCGAAAACTCGATATTCAATCCAGACGTGATGTCCAGCGGCCGCTTGAGAAGGATACCGCTATGAAAATTGCCGTCGCCGTTGGGTTCAAACGCCGCCGAACCATCCGGTCCGCGATCCGCTTCGACATGGGGCGCCGGGCTGCCGTAAACTGCCCATAGCTCGTCGCGCAAACCGGCCCCCCAGATCTTCACCAAACTGGGTGATGCAGGGTGGTGTAGTGGTACGCGCGATATTCGAGTAGCCAGTTCGACGCCCATCCGCAGTGTGGATGTCTGTTCGATAGAGATAGGTAATCCCGCAGGTTGTACGATTATCCGCATAGCTCATGGATCCACCATCGACGGTTGCAATTTCGGACCATGCGCGGCCTTCTTCAGCCCGTTCAATACGGATAACCGCAGCATTCTCCACAGCGTGGCTCCAGCTCAGGTCAATTTGGGTTGGATAAGCAACCGTTGCCGTCAGATCACTGCTGGCGATAAGCGCACCGGCCAGCGGTTCGATCGTCATGCTGTCAATATCGACAGAGCAATAGTTGCTGCTAATGTTGCGCCCGGTCTCTCCGGCAAAGAGCATGGAGTAAACGCCGTCATAATCGACGGTTCCAGTCACCTGGCCGGCATCCGCCACCGTTAGTTCGGCCGATCCGTCAACAACAGTCAACGTCGCCTCATAGGGCTGCGCTTCCTCCACCCACAGCCATGGTCCAAGCCAGTCACAGCCATCGCTGCCATGATTCAACGTGACGCCACCAGCATCGACCAGCGGCCCCTGAACCGGACATCCACCGCCAAAAAATCCGCTCGTGATCATGATCCCGGATTTTAACTCATCGCCAATCCCGGTGCGGACGGCGCAGTTGTTTTCCCAATCATTGATCTGACCGCGCAGCGTAATACGCACATTGCCGCTAAATGATGGAATCGGCCGATAGGCAAACTGCTGACCTTCACCGGCCGGACGGGCCAGCAGGAGGCCGTCCTCGATGGCAATCTTGTCAGGATCCGTAATGGTCAGCCCATCAGGAGAGACAAATTCCTCAACCAGGGGATAGGCGTCGCCAGGCGGTACGTCATCAGCCTGGGCAAAAAGTGTCAATGGCAGGGCAAGCGTGCAGAAGAAGATAGCAGCAACAAGAAAGCGAACCGGGGCGATAGGACGAGTTCGTCGTAGAGGGGATACCGTGTCTCGCATTTTTTACTCCGTTGGTGCGGCTGGCGTTCGTGATCGAGGCGGGGGATTCGGTCTATACTGGAGTCTACAACTGAAGCCAGTCTTTGTCACGCGTCAACGGTGGCAATCTAGCCCACGGCATCCATGCCTGGCGGCCGTCGTGGCAAACCGCGCAGGATCACCCGTATGTGCCGGAAACAGAATGTGGAGAAAGGAGGGCAGATGGAACGGGCGGGTGGAGACGTCTATTGCTTCCGTATGACAAGCGTGCCAAGCACCTGCTGGCGATCTGGTGTCAGGTCGAGGGCCTCCACTTCATCGCCCGGAATCGCGCCGATCAGCCCGGCGATCTCGCCCAAGGAACGGTAATGGAATCGCCAGCCCGCATAGCAATCGAGGAAAGCGGCATCTTGGCAATCGCTCAAGAAGTTGGCAATGAGCAGCCGCCCCCCCGGTCGCAATGCCTCCCACATGCGCGCAGCCAGTATTGCGGCAGGCCGCTCAGAAAGCTGGCTAAAGAGCAACGGCGCATAGATCAGGTCCAATTCTCCCCGCCCAAGCGTCGTCAGCGCCTGGCTACCCTGGGCGATGGCGGGCAAGGAGCCATGGACTGTCCTCACCCCGGCACGGCCGTACATGCGAGCAACACGCGCCAGCAGGGCCTTGCTGTCGCTCAGCGCGGTATAGTGGCCGATGTCGCCTGACGCCAACGAAAAGGAGAGTTCCGCTGCACGCATGTAGCCCGGCTCCAGCGCCAGCACGCGGGGGCGTACCACGCTGCGCGCCGTCGCATCGACCAGGCGCGCGATCCGCCGCCGCTGCTGGCGCACGGCCCACGACGCCGCGCTGTTGATCGTGTACGCGAAGATCGTCTTGCCCAGCGGCGTAATCTCATCGACCGTCACCGGCACGCCGTAGTAGATGCTGTCCAGGAAACGGTAGTCAGGCCGGCGCCGCCTGGCCGCGCGGAAGCTACCGCCGATGAGCGGGTCCTGGTGGATCAGTTCCGTCAGCCGGTGGGGCAGGCAGACCGTATCGACCTGGGCTCGCCATGCCTTCGGCGCCAAGCTGACGCGTGCTTCGTGCAGGCCGGCGTAGAGATAGGTCAGCGCCGGTCCCACGTGACCTTGGTGCAGGCCGTCATAGACTTCATCGAGAAGGGTGTCGATCATGTGTCGTTTGCCTGGCTGCATATATTACGGCGTGGTTGGAATCATATTCTGCCACACAGCCTGTGGCCTGAGCCGCTCATATAGATCAGGAGGAACAGAGCCACTACTGCCATGACGCCTCAATTTTTCTCCGTTGCGTCGATCGACTCCAATAGAATCTGAAACCATCGGCGCAATGACCCTGTCGCTGGGGATTCTTCTTCGCCCCCCGCCGCGGTTTGTTGGCGCGCGATCAGCGCGTACGTGCCGAACTGGTCCGTGGCCACCGAGACATAGCCCTGATCCGCAAAGAGACGACCATCCAACGGCTGCCAGACGCCGTCGGCGCTATCCCAATAGATGATCGTGAGGGATTCCGGTGCACGGCCCACGAGCAGACCGTCCGTGTAGTAGAGGCGCAAGAGAAACGGCTTGTCACTCTGCGCCAGCGCGCCGGCCGCCCGCACGCTGTAGACCGGTCCCACTAGCTCATGCCCCGTCGGCACTGCGGCCGGCGGCGTGTAGGAGGGCACGACCGCGATATAAGCGGCAGCCGGAAGGGTATTCGGACCGGGCAACTGGAGTTCCATGGCGCCGTCGGCAGAGCGGATGGTCTGCGGACCGTCATTGGGCACGTAGGCACGGACGAAGGCTGTGGCCCCGGTCGCCAATCCGGTCGTGGCGGAGATGGCGACCTGTCCCTCCTGGGAGAGTTCGGGCGTGAAGCCGGTCGCTGTGGTCAGATAGGCCTGGACTGTCTCCGAGTAGGTCATGGTCCACCCCTCTTTGATGCCCGTCCAGCCTTCCTTGATGCCGGTTTCGCCGATGCCAACGCTGGCGAAGAGCGTCTCGTCCAGTTCGCGCCCGGTCCCAGCGCTGACGAGCAGTTCGCGACCATCCGCGCTGGGTACGAGCGTCAAGAAAGGGGCCAGCGCGCCATCAAGAGGACTATGATCCGGCTGATCGTCTGGCCCGGATTGGGCCTTGGCGCTAGAATGGGGCAGCGCTCCTGCAGCGAGGAGCAGCAACACGAAGAGGGCCAAGGCCCCCAGCACAGCGCCCCACGCCGGCCGGACCCGTTCCGGTTTGACCCATTGTGGTTCCACGATGCCAGTTTGTTGATCGGATTTCATGACGCAAAACTCATCAGTTGATGACTTGATCGCCGAGTTTTCACAGGCGGTTAATTTGAGAAAGCTAGCTGCAGCCCGCTTGATGTTGACGGAGTTAGATGGGCTGGCTGTCCAGAATGCCGATGCGCTGCCGTGGGCCCGATTCTGCCGCGGCATCCTCGCCTTTGAAGAAGCGCGGGATTGGGCTGCGGCCGAGCGCATCTTTGTCGAGCTGCTCGCCACGCCGCTTGTGCCTGCCCTGCACGCCCGTTTGCTTTACGCCCTGGGGCGAACTTACATCGTCCAGGCCCGCTGGCAGGCAGCGATTGACGCATATGGCAAGCTTGCCGCCTTCGCCCAGCGCCACGAGCAGCCCGTGGAGTTCATCAAGGCACAGCGTCAAATCGCGGCCACCTACTGCAAGGGCTTTATCCAGGGCGATTTCGATAAAGCAGCACTTCGTCAAGGCGTCATGCATTGTGAAGAGGCACTTCATGGATTAGAGACGCTGGATGAAGCTGCCCCCTCGTCGACACTGCGCTGGCTAACCGGCTCGATCTGGAACACCCTTGGCGCCCTGCACACCTACCTGGAGGCGTGGGAGGATGCCCTCGTCTACTACGAACGAGATCTGGCAATCGCTCGTGAACTCGATGACCGCCACGGGATGGGCATCACCCTGAACAATATCGCCGAGATCCGTCATCGTCAGGGTGGCGATATCCGCACGACCGCGCTGCCCGCCTATTTGCAGGCGCTGCAACTGGTGCAAGAGTTTGGCAACGCGTACGAAGAGATCGACGTTCGGCGCAACCTGGGCAGACTTTATGTCGACTCAAAAGCGCCGGATCTGGCCCGCCAGCACTACGAACAGGCAATTGACCTGATCGAACGCCTGCGCACGGGCGTCTCGTCCAGCGACGGTCGCAGCGGCTTCTTCTCGACCGTCGTCAACACCTATGGCGAGATGGTCGCCCTCTTGCTCCAAAGCGGCGCGACGGCCCAAGCGTTTGACATGACCGAGCGGGCGCGGTCCCGTACCTTCATCGAGCTACTGGCCGGTCAGAACGAAAGTCCAACAACCGAACAGTCCATCGTTCTTCCCGATGACGAATTCGGCAATTTGCACGATGCCAAGCCGCTGACCCAGCAGGCGGTACGCGAGCGTTTGCCTGACGACACGGCCATGTTGGCCTATTTCGACACGGGCAGTATGCTCCAGCTCTTCGTCCTGACTCGGGACGAGATACAGATCCGCCCGCTTGCCCTAACGACGGCACAAGTGCGACAAGCGTTCGACGACAGCGGTGTGCTCCAACGCCTGATGCCGGGTCCGGATGGTCGCCTGCACAAGCCGTGGCTGCTGGAGCAGCTCTACCGTCACCTGGTGGGGCCGGTGGCCGGGCTTGTGACGGGCAAGCGGCGCCTGCTCATCGTGCCCCACGGAGCGCTGCACTTTGTCCCCTTTCCCGCTCTGTCACGTGGCGAACAGGACGGCGTTCCCCACGCGCTCATGGACGACTTCGAAATCATCACGGCGCCGAGCGCCACGGTGCTGCTCGAACACGGCCGGCACAAATCGCCCGCTCTCTCTCGTCGTACGCTGGCCCTGGGCTTCAACGGCGCCAGGCTGCGCTTTGCGGAAGCAGAAGCAAAAGCGGTTGCCAATCAGGCCAGCGATCATGCGCTTACTGGTGAGCGGGCCACGCGTGCCGGTCTCCAGGAACTGGCCGGCCGCGCACGCTGGGTGCACCTCTCTTGCCACGGGCACTTCGACACGGCTGAGCCGCTTGCTTCGCACCTGTTGCTGGCGGACGGCCCGCTCTCCGCCGCCGACATCTTGCAGTCCCTCAAGCTCAACGCCGAGTTGGTGACCCTCAGCGCCTGTGAAACGGGACGAAGTCAGGTATTGCGCGGCGAAGAACTCATCGGCCTGGTGCGTGCCTTCCACTATGCCGGCACGCCGGCCGTAGTCGTAACCCTCTGGCCAGTTGACGAAGCATCAACGATGCTGCTCATGCAGCGCTTCTACGCCAATTTGCGCACGGGCCAGCCAATAGCGGCCGCGCTACACGACGCACAACGTTATTTGCGCACCCTGTCCAAGGCGGACGCAATGGCTCAGTTGGCAAGGTTGAAGGAGTCCGCATCGGGGGAGATGACAGCGCATGGATCCGGGGAGGCACACGAGCAGGCGATCTTTTCACATCCCTATTTCTGGGCGCCCTTTGTGCTAATGGGAGATCGAATCGAGGCAGTGAATCAAGTTGCTCCGGTGAGGGAATAACAGATTGCTACGGCGTAACTCGCACTGCCATCACGGGCAATTCCAGCACTGGGATAGAAGAGAAAATCGCCTGACCATCTTTCCCCGTCTGCGTCTGTTGGATGAAGGAGTTCGAGTACAACTCCACGTCAATCCCGCCAACTTGTGGCCAGCGACTTGGCACAATCGCCTTCACAGTCAAGGTGCAAACGTGAGGGTCGGCTTCGCGTTTGGCTATCACCTCCACATCCAGATCACCCGTTGCATCGGCCCCCACGACAACCTGATAGATCGCGGGATCATCAGCAGCTTGTGGGGCCTCTGCGCCTTTGGTCACAAAAGCCGCTTCGGAGCCAGACGGCGCAGCGAGGTTGATCCATAGCGTCGTTTGCTGCTCCAACATCCACGCTGCGCCTTCCTGAAACGCGGTTCGTACGCGCGCCGGCATGGCGGTTTGTGGAGCTGGAACAGGCAGGAAACTCAGGTCGAACGATACGGCAGGCAAGCGCAGGAAATCAGCGCTCTCCTGCTGGAGCAAACGCAGTGATGCCACGATTTCTTCAACTAGCTCTCGGCAGGTAGGGCAGTGACGCAAATGCTGCTCAACACGCAACAACTTGCCCGTCGGCTCGTCTTGGGTCAACTCCCACTCGGCGAATACGGCCAGAAGCTCATCAGAGAGTTCGTCACAGGACGCTTCAAAGGGCTGCGTTTCGCGAATAGCGGTCAGTATCGTGTTCCATGTCTGCGTTTCTGATTTCATGAGTTCCTGCTCTGTACTCTATATGATGCGGTGACCGGGTGAATTCTTTTATGCGAGTTTTCTACGCCAGTTCCCACGCTTCAAAGCCGGCCGCGCGCAGCCGGTTCTTGACCTTGAGCCGCGCCTGATGGACCCGTTGGTAAGCGGCGCTGGTGGAGATCCCTTCGGCGGTTGCAATTTCATCATACGTGCGCGCCTGCACGAAGCGGGCGATAAAGACGCGCTGCTGCTGTTCACTCATGTCGTCTTCAATCGCCCGCTTCACCGCGCGCTGGATTTCGCCGGCAATGACTTGGTTCTCCGGCAGCTGGTTGCCATCGATTCGCGCCATAACGGGTGAGCGTTCACCCTTGGTCGGGTCGAAACGCTGCGTTTGCCAGTGGGCCCGGCGCAGCTCTTGACCGGCAAAGCGCAGGGCAATGGTCGTGGCCCAGCTCAAGAATGCGCCATCGCCGCGATAGGCGTCCAGCTCACGGTAGACTTGCTCCAGCGTCTGCTGCACGAAATCGCGCGCCAGTTCGGACTGTCTCCGTCTCGGAGAGACCGGAGAGGCCAGGCAGGCTTGGGCTACGCCGTCGCAGGTACGCGCTGGCGACCGCGTAGAGGAGGCGACCGAGTTCTTCGAAGGCACTGACTTGGCTGGGTTCTCCATCGCGCGAGAGGAGGTCGACCCATTCAGTATTGCTGCGCGTATTCAAAATGCCGGCTCCAACAAGCGACAAAATCCAAATCTGTTGCAAAACTCCGAGGGTGGACGCCGGTCGGGCAGTACCGGCGTCAGGCGCATCATACCGGATTCGTCCATCCGGACCCAAACGCCGTTTGAGGCCAAAACTAAAAGGCGGCACACCAAATGGTGCACCGCCTTCGTTTTGATTCTGTTCGCCCTACGGGGCAATCAAGCTGCCCAACCCTCCAACGCACCTTTGACCGCAGCACAGAAGGCATCGGCCGTCGCGCCGTCGAGCACGCGGTGGTCATAGCTAAAGCCAAGCGTCGTCATGGGCAAAAAGGCCATGTAGTCGCCGGTATTTGCCTCCAGCGGGTGGCCGTTGCTGATCACGACCGGACGCTTCTCGATTGCACCGACGCCGAGAATCCCAACCTGGGGCTGGACAATGACCGGCGTCTGGAAGCGACTGCCCGAGGTGCCATAGTTGCTCAGCGTAAAGGTACCATCACTCAGATCTTCTTGGGTCAATTTCCCGGCCCGGGCGCGGGAAGCCAGCTCGTTCACCTGACGGGCGATCCCCAGCAGGTTGAGCTCTTCGACATGCTTGATCACCGGCACGATCAAGCCGCCCAGGCCATTCTCGTCCATTGGCAGGGCCGTGGCCATACCAACGTTGTAGTAGCGCTTGATGATGACGCCTTCGTCGGTCCAGGACGCATTGGCAGCCGGGACTGCACGTAATCCGTCCACAATCGCCGCCACGAAATAAGCGGTGATGGTCAGATTGACTCCGGCATCGGAAAACTCCTTCTTGTGCGCCTTGCGATGGGCCATGACCGAGGCCATATTCACGTCCCACATGGTGGTCACGTGGGGTGCGGTGAAGAGGCTCGAACTCGTATTCTTGGCGATGGCGGAGCGCATGCGCGTATGCTTGACAAACTCCTCACCAGGCTGGAGCTCAGACGGGGCCGGTGCAGACGCTTTGGCCGCCGGTTTGGGCGCCGGCGTCGTTGAAGAGACCGGAGCGGAGGCTGCGCTGCGCGCGGCCGGCGCCTCCTTCGGCGGCGCAAAGCGGGGTTCGACGATCACGCTCTCACCACTGTCGCGCGATGCGACATAGCTCATGACGTCATAGCGGGTCAACGTGCTCAACGGCTTGCCTGCTGCGACATCGTTCAGGTCCACATTGTGATTGGCCGCGAGGCGGCGCACGGGAGCCGTCGGCACATCGGCCAATTCGCCGGGCAAACCGGCAGGCGCAGCGCCACTGCCTGCCTCTGCTGCCGCCAGCACATCATCCTTGGTAATCTGCCCGCCGGGACCGGTTCCGGCTACGCTCGACAGGGAGACGCCCTTATCCGCTGCGACACGCTGAGCGACCGGCGACGCCTTGCCACCGGCCTGATCGGCTGCAACCGGGGCAGGCTTCGCCTGCTCAGTCGGGGCTTCCGGTTCTGATGCAACCTCCGGTTCAGCAGCCGGCTCGCCTGGCGTGTCGACGCTTTCGCCCGGCTCGCCGATGACGGCCACGGCCTCGTGAGTTGGTGCGATCGCGCCTTCTTCGTAGAAAATCTTCAGGATCGTGCCGCCTACCGGCGCCTGAATCTCCTGATCCACTTTGTCGGTGGCAACCTCTAAAATGACGTCGCCCTCCTGGACCTGATCGCCTTCTTTGACCATCCAGGCGCTAATTGTTACGTCTTCGGCGCCCTCGCCGGCAACTTCGGCAAGAATCAGTTCTTTCGCCATCAGTTTGTCCTTAGGTTCTGTAGGATTCGCGCGTTACGCAAATTCCGGCGTCTGCATCATTTCCAGCACGGCCGCTTTGATATTTTTCTTCCACGGCAAGACCTCTAGCTCCAATGGCTGAGAGACCGGAATCGAAGCGGGGGCCATGCCCAGACGGCGAGCCGGACTCTTCAGTAGATGAGGCGCTTCCTCATAGATGCGGGCCACCAGTTCGGCGCCGATACCGCAGTTCGACTGTGATTCATGAACAGCCAGCAAGCGTCCGGTCTTGGCCACCGAGGCGTAGACCGTCTCCGTGTCGAGGGGCACGATGCTGCGCAGATCGACCACCTCAATGCTGATGCCGTGCTCCGCCTCCAGCTCTTCAGCCGCTTCCAGAGCCTGGAGCAGCGAATAGCTGAAAGTCGCCAGCGTAAGGTCGGTCCCTTCGCGCTTGACGTCGGCCACGCCAATCGGTACCGTGTACTCTTCGTCGGCGTCAGGCACGTCGCCCCGGGTGAAATAGAGCATCTTGTGCTCCAAAAAGAGAACGGGGTTGGGGTCACGGATGGCGGAAATGAGCAGCCCCTTGGCATCGTAGGGAGTCGCCGGTACAACGACCTTGATGCCGGGGAACTGGGCAAAGGAGCTCTCGACGCACTGGCTGTGCTGAGAGCCATAGCCCTTGCCGCCGCCATGCTGCCCGCGGATGACCATGGGCACGTTGACCACGCCGCCGGTCATGTAACTCATCTTGGCGCCCTGATTGAAGATCTGATCGGCACAGACCATAAAGAAGTCCATATACATCAGCTCCACAATTGGCCGTAAGCCAACCATGGCGGCGCCAACTGCCATCCCCATGAAGCCCTGTTCGCTAATCGGCGTATCAATGACGCGATTGGGGCCAAATTCATCCATCAGCTTGCGCGTCACCCGGAAGAGTCCTCCGTAGTGACCGATGTCCTCGCCAATCATGAAGGTCGTCTCATCGCGGCGCATTTCATCACGCAACGCTTCATTGACGGCCTGAATATACGTTGTTTTTCGCATGACTCTATGTCCTCACCCGTAGTGCGTGGTATGAAATCTAGATCGTGATGCATGTCGTGCATACTGGTGGCACACGCATCAATCCGCAGTCCGAACTTCGCAATCCAATATCCCTAGAGCGCGTAAACGTCGGTGTAGGCTTCGCTCTGATCGGGCCAGGGGCTCTCTTCGGCAAACTCGACTGCCTCCTCGACTTCCACTTCGACCTCGTTGCGGATCGCCTGAAGGTCCTCTTCGCTGACGCCCCGATTGAGCAGCTTGTTCTGCAGCACGACCAGCGGCTCATATTGGCGCTGCTCTTCAATCTCCTCGGGCGAGCGATAGGTCTCCAGGTCGCCGGCCATATGACCGGCAAGGCGGTAGGTGATGCCTTCGATAAAGGTGGGGCCTTCACCGGCGCGGGCACGGTCGGCTGCTTCTTTAACCGTATGATAGACGACTTCCACATCGTTGCCGTCGATCTGCACGCTTTTCATGCCGTATGCTTTGGCGAAGGTGAAGATATTCTCGACCGAAGAGGTGCGTGTAATCGGCGTCATCTCCGAGTAACGATTGTTTTCGCAATAGAAAATGATCGGCAGGCTCCATTTCTGAGCCATGTTGAAAGTTTCGTGCATGACGCCCTGATACATAGCGCCATCGCCAAAAAAGGTGATCGCGATCTTGCTGTCACCGCGCACCTTTGAGGCCAAGGCCATGCCGGCGGCCTGGGGAACCTGCGCGCCGACGATACCATTGGCGCCCATCAACCCCAGAGAGGGATCGATGAAGTGCATGGAGCCACCCTTACCTTTGGCAAAGCCAGTGGCTTTGCCGAGCACTTCCGCAATGGCGCGTTTGACGTCCATGCCGCGCGCGATCGAATGATGATGGCCGCGGTAGGTGCAGGTCAGATAATCGTCCGGCTCCAGCGCAGCAGCCATGCCGAGCGCGCTGACCTTCGTGACCGATAGCCGTATGCATCGCGCCGCCGATCTGGCCGGATTCAGCCAACTCAAGCAATGATTCCTCCATCCGACGAATCAGATACATGGTGCGATACATCTCTAGCAACTGCTCAACGGGCAACTCGGGCACGCTGTCGGCAGCAATGCCTCCAGCGACGGCAGAGCCCTCAATGGTTGATTCTGTCATAGCTGATTCCTAAATGATTATGATGCTGCGATTTTGATGCCGGCCAACTGACAGCAGGGCCATAAACTGCGTTATTATACTCATGGCAAACAGTAGCGCAAAAAGCGCCTCGCCGGCCACTCCCCATCTTTCCGCAGGAAAGCTTGCCCACGCAGTAACATCGAGTCCAATAAAGCAATGAGAATGTACAATCCACCAGAATGCAGAATGGAGAATCTTGAAAGATCGCCCCCGCGACCTCATTCAAGATTCTCCATTCTGCATTCTTCATTATCGATTGAAAGAGGCTCCATCTCTTCCCGGCAAGCCCCCTGTCTCAGCCCCATCTGGTAGCGCAGCGCACTAACGAATCCCGGCCATCTCCTGGAGCAGATGCCAGTTGGCGAGGCGATCTTGCTGGGCGCGGAGCAGCGTCTCCGATGGGTTGCCGTCCCGATCGAACTGCTTGGCAAAACGCCCCTCGCTGCGGGCAAAGGTCAGAAAATCGATGGTCTCACCGGTCTTGGGCACCGTGTACCAATCTTCCTTTTGTGCCGGATTGCCCGTCAGGTTGAGCCGGTCGCGAATCGTGTCCCCATTGCGCGGATCGTACGTGAAGACCGGAAACGCGCGGCTCTCCACAGCTAGCTTGGCTTGATGGCGCGCCATGTCGTCGGCAACCCCATGCTCCGGCTGGCAGGTCGTATAGGTGTTGACGATGGCCGGGCCGTCAAAGGATGCGGCTTCCAGGACCGATTTATAGAAATGATTGGGGATGGACGCCACGGTCTGGGCGACATAGGTGTTGGGATGCATCATGGCGATGCGGCCCAGTTCCTTGCGCTGCTCCTGCTTGCCGGGGCGGGCAGTGCCAAAGGAGTACATCTTGGATTCCTGGCCGGTAAAGGTCGCCGTGCTGGTCTGGCCGCCCGTGTTGGAATAGACTTGCGTATCCAGCACGAGCACCTTGATATTGAGGCCGGAGGCCAACATGCGGCTGAGTGATTGGAAGCCAATGTCAAGCATTGCGCCGTCGCCGCCCATGACCCACAGTTGCTTGTCCTGCCAACCGAGCTGATCCCAACGCATGCGGATGCCCATGGCAAAGGCCGGCCCGTTCTCGAAGAGCGAGTTGCTCCATGGAATGATGTACGGGTTATACGGGTAGGTACTCCCGTACACGGTATTGCAGCCCGTGCTGGCAGCGATGCCGATGTTCTCGGCGCCATACTTATAGCCGAGCGCCGCGAGCCACATGCGGATGACGGTCGCTTCGCCACAGCCGGCGCAGGAGCCCGCCCCGCCCACATAGAGCATGGACTCCTCGGCCAGCATCATGTCGACCGCCACGCGCTCGTTGATGAACTCCTGAGGCGTGGGCGGCAGGCTGCGGAAGAACTCGATACTCTTCTGATACGCCGGCACCGTCTTGTCTTCCTTCTCGATCATGGAGAGTGCGTTGTAGCCCAGATCGGCGCAAGCCTCGACACACTCGGCGCAGCCCTTGCATTTAGTCGGATCGATAAAGATGCCAAACTTGCCCGGCGTCTGCTTGCGCTTCTCGGGTACCTTGTAGAACTTGCTCGTCACGGCAAATTGATCACCCATGTAATCGCGTTCGGCCGCATCGTCGATGACCGCCAGCGACGCTTCCAGCGCGTCCAGCTTGATGACCTTGCCCAGAATCGCAGTGTCGGGACACTGGTTGACGCAGGTCATACAGCCAACGCAGTTTTCGTTGTGAAACTCGGGGATTTCCGGTGCGATATAGCTAAAGTCGCGCATGACCCCAGTGCCGGCCGGAATGATCGAGCGGGCAACCTGATCGTCGGCCGCCAGCCCGCTATCGGCGGTGCCTTCGTTGTACTCGACCAGCACGCGGTCAAAGAAATCCTCCACGTCGACAATGGCTGGATCATAGCCCGGCTCGCCGTTCTCCGTCTTGCTGATCTTCGTAATATCGATTGAATTGGTGGTAACACCCATCGTTTGAATCTCCTTGTGAGACGTCAAGGACAACAGGAAATGCGCTGCCGTGCCAAGCTTATCGGATCAGGACTAGAAGAGTTGAATCTCCACGCCTTCCGTGTAGATCGGCGCGTTGATGTCCAGCGCAATGACCTCGGGCGGAATTTCGAAGCAGGACTCGTAGCCGCGCTGAACTGCGCGCAAGTTGGCCTCGACCACGGCTTCACCGCGCTTGCCAAAGTACTTGCGCAGGGCCTTCTCTGCACGTTCCATGACCTCTTCGTAGCTAAGTCCCGCCTCCTCATCGAAGGGCGTCACGCGCAGGAAAATGCCGAGCAAGACGATGCCCTGCATGCGCACCTCCAGATCGGCCACGGGCGCTTCTTCGCGCGCAATCCGCGCGGCGTCTGCCGCATAGACGTGGATCGCCCGATCGCGAATGGTCTGCTTGGCATGGGGCGGAATGTTGGCCCAGACTTCCTCCGGCGTGGTTTTGTTGGTTTGAACGAAGATCGAGCCGCCGTAAGCGATGCCGGCCAGCGGATTGCTGGTCACAAACGCATTGACGTCATTCATGGGCACAAACTCGACCTGGTTCAACTCACAATGGGTGAGAATCGGATCGTTGGCAACGGTCAGGTAGTAGGTCGTGGGCAGGCCCTTCTTTTCCGAGCCATACTTGGGATAGGCCTGGACCTGTTTGCCAAAGACATCGCCCGCAATGGTGGCGATGACCTTGTTGGTCGTCACAGAGCCATAGCCGCCGACGGAATGGCCGCGCATGGAGAAGGCGCCGGCCGGCCGCACGTCCGGATCGATCGACATCTCCAGCGCGGTCTCGTGATCGATGCCGACCGTGAAGTAGCGCCGTCCATCTTCCACCATATTGCGGCTGATGGCGATGAAATGGCCGGGACGTACGTCGCGACTGCCCAGCCCAGCGGAACCGCTATAGACTGTGGGAATGCGATCAACCTGCGGGTAGTCGGGATGGCCGGTCAGGGCGTCGGCAAAGGCCGCCTTGATCTCCGCAGTCAAAGGGTTACTTTGGGCCAGGGAGTCGTCCATGCGCTCCAGGACCGTAAAGCCCTTGAGCCCCTTGAGCGCCTCAACGATCTGTGGGCCAGGGAAAGGCCGGTAGCAGGAAACGTGCACCACGCCCAGCTTGATGCCTTCGTGCTCGCGGATCCACTCGACTGTGGCCAGGGCAGTCTCGATGAAAGAGCCGATCCCGACAACGGCATATTCGGCGTCGTCCATGTGGTAACACTCGACCATTTCGTAACGCCGTCCGGTCAGGCTGTAGAAGTCGTCCATGGCCGCCTGAATCGCACCCGGCACCCGGTCGTAGTAGGTGCGTTGCGCGATCTTGCCCTTCATGTAGCTGTCCTGATTCTGCACGACGCCGGTCATGACGGGGTTAAAGGGATCGAAAAGATTCACCAGTTTCTCGCGTGGGTCGCCAACGAACTGCTTCATGAGTTCCGGCTCGGGCAGCACAACATCCTCGACCGTGTGAGTAGTGAGAAAGCCATCCTGGACGTTGAGAAAGGGCGTGTTGCTATCTTCAGCAGCCCGGCGTGAAATCAACGCCAGATCGCCCGCGCCCTGGGCATTGCGGGCACAAAGAATGCCCCAGCCGCAGTCTGCCACGCTCATGACATCATCGTGGCCCGCATGCACGTTGAGCGAATGGCTCGTCAGCGCACGCGAGCCGATATGGAAGACCACGGGTAGACGCTTGCCGCTGATCGTGTAGAGCACCTCTTTCATCAACACCAGGCCCTGGCCCGAGGTGTAGTTGCTCACCCGGCCGCCGGCCACGGCAAAGCCTTCACACGCCGACGCCGAGCTGTGCTCGGACTCAGGTTCCATAAATTGCAGCGTCTCGCCCCACAAATTGGTCGCGCCGTTGGCAACGTACGCGCCGTAGCCCGACCCCATGGTGGTCGATGAAGTAATGGGAAACGCGCAGGCCCCCTGGGTCACATGCTTATCGACCCAAACCACCATGCCGGCGCCGTCAGATGTTGCGGCAACGCCGGGAAAGGGAAACTTTCCATTCTGTTGTGACATATTCTCCGTTGACCTCCTGTTGGATGATTCATCAATACGCTCTGCCCACGGAGCAGACGGTTGGCGGGGAGATAGAAGCATGGCGGTCTGCAGGCGTGACGGCGGTTGTTCTTTGCGTTGTCTCCGACTACGTCATCCCCATGAATAAGCGTCCATCAGCCTTTATGGAAGGCGTTGGGTCTGGCGATCATGGTTCGTAGGGTGAATGAAATGAGCGGTCTTCAACGCAGCGAACGTGAAGCAGGCGAATCGTAGCACAATTCCGCCCAACTGACAACGCACTCAAAACACCTCCAGAACTCAAAAATCAGCGCTCATCCACTGAATTGACAGACGCCCTGAATCTGGGTAAGATGGCGGCCAACAACTGAACAACGCAGAATACTCTTATCGAGAGAGGCTGAGGGACCGGCCCGATGACGCCTCGGCAGCCAACGTCGATTCTTCCCGCACTACGGGCAGACAGAACGTCAGGTGCCAAATCCGGCGGTGCATGCACCGGCAGATGAGACGTGTAGCCATTCGCTATCCTCTCGCCCGCCGAGGGGATTTTTTGTGCAAAACAATCACGTGTGAACACGGGGCACAAAGCGTTACGCGGAGAATCACAGGAAACAACTGAAGCGCCACGTAGCCTGGCCGGGTTTTACGGCACGCTCTTCATCGTACCTTCAGCGCACGATCTCTGGTACCGGCTTGCCGCCTTATGCTCAGACAGTTTGGAGAAGAATCATGAGTGATCAACCTGCGTCCACCCAACTGCCCTCCACCGCCTGCGTCCATGCCGGCGAAGCTCGCTTCCGCGCCCATAAGAGTCTCACTGTCCCCATTGTGCAAACCTCGGTCTACACCTTTGACTCATGTGAAGATCTGGTCATGTTCACCGAGGAGCGCATGTTTTGGGAGGAACCAGAGCGGGAAGAGTACGGCCGCTACGGGAACCCGACCGTGCGCGCCGCCGAGGCCAAGATTGCAGCGCTGGAAGGCGCGCAGGAAGCCATGCTGGTCAGCTCAGGCATGGCGGCCGTTACGTCGACCCTGTTGCTCCTGCTCCAGGCGGGCGATCACCTGATCTTGACCGACGAGTGCTATCACAGCACGCTCACCTTTGCCCAGCACTTCCTGCCACGGTATGGCGTCGAGGTCACCGTTGCGCCCCATGGCGACTACGATGCGCTGGAAGCCGCCGTCCAACCCAACACAGCCGTCATCTTCTCGGAGTCGCCTACGAACCCATTCAATCACTGCATCGACCTCGACCGGCTCGTTGAAATCGCTTCCGCTCACAAGATCAAGACGGTGGTCGATACCACCTTTGCCACGCCGCTCAACCTGCGCCCGCTCGACCACGGCATCGATCTGGTCATTCAGAGCGTCACCAAGTATCTGGCGGGTCACAACGACCTCATGGCCGGCGCGGTGGCCGGCTCTTATGATCTGCTCACGCCGCTGCGCCAGGCGCAGGGCCTGCTTGGCAGCGTGATCGATCCCCATACGGCCTACCTGATTTTGCGCGGCATGAAGACGCTTGCCTTACGCATCGAGCGCCAGAATGCCAATGCCCTGGCCGTGGCGCGCTTCTTGGAGCAGCAGCCCCAGGTGCGCAAGGTTTGGTATCCCGGATTGGAGAGCCATCGGGATCATGACCTGGCCTCCCGCACCATGCACGGCTTTGGCGGCGTCGTCAGTTTTGAGATTGAGGGCGATGCGGCTTGCGCCTATCGCTTTATCGACGCGCTGGAAATCGCCACGATCGGCCCGAGCCTGGGTGGCGTGGAGACGATTGTCAGCCCCCTGGCCGTCATGGGCTACGCCAACTTGCCGCCCGACGAGCGGGCCGAGTTGGGCATTCACGACGAATTGGTGCGGCTTTGCGTCGGTATCGAGAACACAGAGGATCTGCTGGCGGATGTGGCGCAAGCGCTGGAGCACTGTTAGGGGAGCTCGGAATGCGGAGTGGGGAATGCGGATTTCGGTCGAGGCAAACGGTATTTGGAGTCTGCGCGAAGGTCGTGTCAAGGGTGGATTAATCGATTGGTTGGTGAGCAAGCCCGACCAAGAAAGAGCGTCAGGATTTAGGCGATAGGCCAGCGCCGGTTGAGCCTGCTTGGGCTGGGCTTGCCGAAGACTCGAAACCAAGCGGGTCGACGGTTGCGCTTGCTTGGGCAGTACACCACCTGGGCCGGTCCGTTATTCGTTGCGGGCGGCTTCGTCAAAGTAACGGTCTAGACGGCGTTCGCGGCGGATCTGAACGGCGGTCGAGACGACGACCCAAGCCAGAGATCCGAGGATGAGGCCAGCAGCTGCACCGGCGGTGAGTCCGGCTATGCCGGCGGAGAGGCCGCCGGTCACCATGCCGGTGGCCATTCCGAGTGTGGCCATCAGTACAAATACGGGCATACGAGTGTTCCCCAATGACGTGATGAGGCGTGCCGGCCTGCGCCGGGCCCCAGTTGACAAAGAGAAGACGAACGCGAATGCGGCCCCGTTCCGGTGAGAACGGGGCCGCATTCGCGTTAGGCGGAAACCGTAGGTGAATGGTCTGCCAATGGTTCAATTCGTACGCCGAAAATGACGGTTAGCCGATGATGGTACGGCTCTGTTCGTGCATGTAGAGGGGCAGCGTGTAGAAGGAGCCGATGGCCTTGCCGCTGACGCCGCTGGCTTTCCAGCCGCCAAAGGCCTGGATACCGGGCCAGGCACCGGTGGTCGCGCCGGCCGCGCGATTGCTGTATGTGGTACCGGCCTGGATGTTCTCAAAGAACCAGTCCACCTCCCCTTCATCCTCGCTGAAGACGCCGGCAGTCAGACCATACGTCGTGTCATTGGCCAGCTTCATGCCTACTTCCAGCGACGAAACCGGCGTCAGATGCAGAACGGGCAGGAAGAGCTCGTCGCGCACCAGCTCGTGATCTTCCGGCAATCCTTCGATGATCGTGGGCGTCACAAAGTAGCCTTTGCCTAAGTTGCCCCCAGTCAACACCTTGCCGCCCGTCAAGATTGTGCCGTCGTTGCTGGCCTTTTCGGCCACCATCTTGAAACGATCATAGGCTTCCTGGTTGATCACAGTGCCCATGAAGGGCGCTCGCTCCGTGGGATCGCCGACGACGATTTTCTCTGTGAGTTCAAGTAGCTTGGCCTTGAACGGCTCATAGACTGCCTCTTCGATGTACGCGCGGGAGCAGGCCGAGCACTTCTGGCCGTCGAGGCCAAAGGCCGCGCGCATGACGCCCAGCGCGGCCTTGTCGAGATCCGCATGGCGCGAAATCAAGGTCGGATTTTTGCCACCCATCTCAATGACTGCCGGGCGGGGAACGGGTCCACGGTGCGCGGCCTGCAGGACCTTCATCCCCACTGGATAGGAACCCGTGAAGGTGAAGCCGTCCACATCGGGATGATCAAGAATACGCTGGGCCAACGTGTCATCCGGCCCAAGAATTCCGTTGAAGACGCCGTCCGGGAGATCGGCACCGGCAAAGAGCTCTGCCGTCTTCCAACCAAGGTAGGGCGTGTCCGGTGCGCCTTTGAAGACGACCGTGTTGCCCGTGACCAGCGCGGCGGCGATGGGCGCGGCGGCCAGCGCCATGGGAAAATTGAAGGGTGAAATCACCGCCCAGACGCCGTAGGGCCGTAGGATGCTGTAATTGTTTTCTGTTTCGTCTTCCGGGTTGAGACGCCCTAGCTTGCGCACATACCCTTCATTCTGCGCCATGGCGTCGGCGTAGTAGCGCAAGAGGTCGGCCGTCTCCTCGACCTCACCGAGCGATTCGAGGCGGCTCTTGCCCACCTCCAGCGACATCAAGGCACTCAGTTCGTAGATGTCGTCGCTGATCTGATCGGCGAGCCGGCGGATGATGGCGACGCGGTCGGACCATGGCGTGGCGCTCCACGCCGGGAAAGCCCGCTTGGCCGCGGCCACTGCCCGATCGGTATGGCTGGCGTCGCCTTGCTGGCCCGTGCAGAGCAACATCTCAGTGTTGATAGGGCTATGGCTTGCCAGCTTAGCGTCCGTGTACACGCGCTCACCGTCGATCCACATGGGCACATCCGCGCCCAGCCATTCGTTGCGCACGGTTTCCAGCGCCCGGTCAAAAGAGGACTGCAATTCCTCGTTGTCCGCGGCGAGGGTGGCGTAGGTAATCTTGAATTTAGCGGCCATGGTTGCACTCCTTCACGGGGTCAGAATTGAGGTAAAAGTGTTGGGCCAATCCGAAAACGCCCTGCCAAATCATGCAGATCTACGATACACGAACAGCAGAAGCGTGACAAGTAAGATACGACGAACACGTCGTGTCAAGCATGTTGCAAGAACCGCTCGCACAGTCAGCCCAGTGGGGTCGACAAATGGGTAAATCGCCTTACTTCCGATCACCACGATTGCGCTGTGCAAGGTAATCGGTCACGTAACCAGGCACGGGCGTCGCACTGGTCATGGCAGGATCCGTCTCGGGCGGCAAGAAGTGCTGTTCAATGGGCAGCACGCCCGCCCAAACCGGCAGCGCATAATCTTCAGCGTCGTCGTGGGGGCCGCCCGTTCTCACCTTGGCCGAGGCCAGATCGATCGGTATGGCCACCACTGCAGTCGCCTTGAGTTCCTTGGCGTTTGGCTGCCGTGCGTCCGCCCAGCGGCCGGGGATGAGCTTCTCCGTGAAGCGCTCCAGCTGAGCCATCTTTTCGTCATCACCGGCCAACTCACCGCGGCCAAAAAGCACCACGGAACGATAGTTGACCGAGTGGTGAAAGACCGACCGCGCCAAGACCAACCCATCGACCAGTGTCATGGCCACACTCACTTCGTTGCCCGCAGCCACATGGCGAATCAGGCGACTGGTGGTCGCGCCGTGAAGGAGCAAACGATCTCCTTCTCGGGCGTGGAGGGTCGGAATCACGAACGGACGGCCATCCTGGACGAAAGACACATGACAAATCAGCGCCTCATCGATGATCGGATAGATCGTTGCCCGGTCATAATGACCGCGATCGGGCACGCGCACGACGCGGTTATGCTCGGTTGTCTGAAAATCTGTCATGATCCTCCTGGTCCAGGTGCGGCTTCTACACATTTCATCAAACAGATCCGGCCACTATCCGCCACATCCGTACAAATCCGCGGTCCATTTCATCATCGTCAGCTTTCCAGACCCGACGCCGCCGGCTTGCCGCCGATGACGATGGCCTCGCTCAGTTCAAAGGTCAGATCATCGCCTTCCCCCAGCGGCTGGAGAAAATCGAGCACTGCTTGCGGGGCCTCTGCCAGAAAAGCGCGCAGCGCCGCCACCGTCTCCGGCGTGGCGCCCAGGCGGACGGCCCATGGCGCAAAGGTCATGCGCTTGGGCGCGGTCTCCAGCACCAACGTGTCGAATCCTGCTTGGATGAAGAGATCGGCCCAATCATCCAATGTCAGACAGCGTCCGTGGCTTGGGTCGCGCAGCTTCTCGAAGGCATTGACGTAGGCACCCGCAGCGCCAACCGGCACAATGTTGTCGACGACCGCCAGCCTGCCGCCCGCCTTGAGCACGCGGTAGGATTCGCGCACGAAGGCCGGCACATCTGGAAAGTGATGGGGCGCAATGCGGCAGGTCACCAGGTCGAAGCGGTTATCGCCAAAGGGCAGGCGTTGGGCATCCGCTGCCTCGAAAGCGACGTTTGTCATGCCTTTCTCCGTGGCCAGCTCGGCCGCCACCGCGAGCATCTCCGGCGTCACGTCGGTCGCCAGCACATGCGCCACATGCGGCGCGAAGACGAAGGCCGTGTGACCGGCTGCCGTCGCCACATCGAGCACACTCCACGCCGCCTGCGGTTCAATCAACTCAACCAGCCGCGCCAGACTTGCGCCTTGCGCATGCACCCGGCTCGTCGCATACTTGGCTGCATTGGGCCCAAACTGGGCCTGCACGCTACGGATCCGATCGTCACTCAATGCCATAATGTCCCTCGACTCGAATTATCAATTGTCAATTGACCATTGTCGATTGACAATTATCCTGCATCTTCCAGCAGGTTGCGAGCCTCCAGATCATAGAGGCCGTAGGCAGCGGCGAGCACCTCGATTGGGTGGCGGCTGGGCAGATCAACGCCGTGTTCCAGCTGCCAGCGACAGGTCTCGGAGTCACACGCGGTCATGGTCACGTCGTCGCCCTGCTCACGTACAAAGCGGAAAAGTTCCTCCCCCACGGCCATGCCAATCTCGTACTTCTCTTTCTTATAGCCGTAGGTACCGGCAATGCCGCAGCAGCGCGGCGTGGCTCTCGGGCGTTTCCAGCCCGGGGATCAGCCGCATGACGTCCAGCGCGGGCTTGCCGACCCGATGGGCACGGTACTGGCAGGGCGCATGGTAGGGCAATTTCATCTCGATGGACTGGAAGTCGGTTTTGAGTTCGCCAGTCTCGTTCAGCTCGCGCAGCCACTCAAAGATGTCCCAAACGCCCATCTTGAGGGTCGTGGCGGCCTCGTCGTGCATGTCGAGCAGTTCGGGCGCCTCTTCCTTGAGCGTGAGGGTGCAGCTTGTGCTTGTCCCGACGATCGGGAAGCCACTGCGCGCGTAGCCGGCCAAGTAGTTCACGTTGTTGCAGTGATAGTCGGCAGCCGCATCAAACTCACCGTTGCTGAGCATGGGCAGGCCGCAGCAATTCTGTTCGGGGACAATGACTTCATAGCCGTTATGTTCCAAGACCGCAACCGCAGCCTTGCCGATGAAGGGTTCGTAATACATGGTCGCGCAGCCGTGGAAGTAGACGACCTTCTTGTCCGACTTGAGACGGCGCGCGTTGCTGCGGCTGAACCACTTGCCAAAGCTGCCGCTCGTACTCCAGCGAGGCAAGGGCGCTTCTTCGGCAATCCCCATCACCTTCTCGGCCAGATAGCGGCTGACCGGATTGTGGAGGCCAAAGTTGGCCAGGTGTGGGACGTAGCTGCCGATCTGTCCCAGCAGTTCATTGCGACCCAGCAGCCGATTGCGCAAAGGGATCCCCTGCTCGGCAACAATCTGTGCTCGCGCACGTGCGTTGAGCTCGGCGATCTTCACGCCGGTGGGGCAGACTTCGTTGCAGACCCGGCAGCCCGAGCAGTAGTCGACCGAATGATCCGGCGTGTCCGCCTGTCCATTCTCGCGAAAGCGCTGCGCTTGGGGACCAACATATTTTGGACCGGGGAAGAGGTCGGTCACGGCCGAGACGGGACAGTAGGTCGTGCAGATGTTGCACTTGATGCACTCGTCCAGCGAGGGGCCGACCGAGTGCCAAGATGTCGTATGCATGGTGAAACCCTTTTCAACAGAGCAATAATTCGTCAAGCCCCGGCGGCCGCGATGCCCGATACGATAGCAACGCCTTCCATGCTGCGCTCCACAATGGGGTCAAAGCCGGCCAGCGTCGAACCAGCCACGCGGAGATTGGCGAAGCGTGGCGCACCGTCGCCGTCGATCGGCTGCATGGCGCGATTAACCGCCACACCGCCACGAAAGACAGGATGACCCCGCTCGTCCAGGAAGCGCGGATGAAACCAGTCGCTGCGCGCCTGGGGCACGGTCAGCGGCAGGTCGAATATGGTCTCCCAGACACGACCGGCCGGGTCGCTGTCAAAGCCGCCGCCGAGGATGCCGCCTGTCGCCAGCACAAAATTCTCGGCACGGTGACGAAGCGGGCGCGCACTCGTCTCCGACGCCACCCAGGCAATGCGGGGCGGGCCGCCGCCGTCATCAAGCATGATCTCTGTGCCGATGACTTCCATGCCTGCTTCAACTCGAACGCCCAGTCGTTCCAACTCCGCGCGCAGGACCTTGAAGAGCCGTACGCCCGGCACGCTCGGCGGCAGGGTCGGAATCTCGAAGACTGGTGCGTCGGCCGTCGTCTGGAGCGCTTCCAGCACCGCGGCATGGGCATCCAGACCCAGGATGGCCGGCAAACCGACCCGCTCCCCCGGCTGTACGACGTCGCGTACGGCCTCAGCCAGATGAGCATAGCGTGCTTCGTCGTCGAGCGCCGTTGCCAGCTGAATCGTGTTGATATCCCGGCGATCGCTCAGTAGATCAAAGGGCAGCAGCGCCGCCCGCGCGACGAAACCCTGCTTGGCCAGATTTTCGGCGATCAAGGCTGGATAGAAATCGCGCATGCCGTCAAAGCCGATAAGTAGGAGCGGTTCGCTGCGTCCCAGATCGCCGGCCAGCTGTGCAGCCGGCGCCAGCAATGCAGGGCGCACTGCGCCGGCTGGCGATGGCAGCAGCAGGTTTTGGCTGGCAGACGCTCCGCCGCCATAGGGCAGTCCAGCCTGCGCCGTCAGCGCCAAGAAGTCGTCGAGCGCACTGTGCGTTTGATCGACGCCAAGCAGCGCGTAGGGGTGATCGGGACGTGTGGCGGCCAGGCCGGCGATCTCTTCCAGCGGATGGCGGACGAGCGCGCCGTCGGCACGCGTAGCCAAAGACGTCAATGGTCGCTGCGCTCCAATGCAGCGCACCCAGCCCCTTGGCGATTACCTTGACGCTGCGTCCCGCAACCGCTGCGCGATAGGCCGCCATCAAACCGCTCAAACCTGCGCCGACAACCAGCAGGTCGATCATGCCGGGGCCTCCGTCTGTTCATTCGGTGTGGTATCAAAGCGATAGAATTCGCTCAACGGGCTGGCGTCACCGGCATCAGGTAGGTGATCAGCATTCATCAGGCTCAGGTAGATCAGTTCGTCAAGGCGCTCCTGCTTGAGCTGGCGGCCCCACAGGATGGGCGTAACGCCCTTCCAGCGTTCCTGCAGGAAATCGCGCAGGAGGAGATTGGGCTCGAGCGCCGGCCCGCCGCCGTGATTTTCGGCATGCTGGCTGTGCTTGGGCGATTGCAGATAGGCGACCTCCCACGCAGCCGTGCGCGCGTCGGCGTCATCTGCCACCGGCCGTTGCGCCAGCTCATGCAGGATGCCGACCGCGCGATAGGTGCAAAAGCCGCCCTGGCATGGTCCCATGCCCAGACGCACGTCGCGGCGAATGTCGTCCAGGGTCACGGTCGGATTCTGGCGCGCGGCATTCTCGATCATCGTACGCGTCACCAGTTCACACTCGCAGATCAGCTCGCCCTGGAGCTTGGCCTCCTCGACTTCATGGAGGCGATGGCCGAGCCAGTAGGGACCCTGCTCCGTGCCCGGAACCTCGGTGTGCTCGGTTGCGCACGGCTTGCGCGCGCCCAAATGCTCCGTAGCCAGATCAACGGTCTTTTCGGCCATGTGGCGGAAGGTGGTCCACTTGCCGCCCGTAATCGTGATGAGACCGGCGACGCCCTGGCGCCGCTTATGATCCAGCAGCGCAAACTTGCGCGTCGCATCACGCGAATCGCCGGTGTAGTCCTCCTGATAGAGAGGTCGCACCCCGGCCCAGGCGCGCACGACCCGCGCGCGAGAGATGCCCGGCACGAGCTTCTCGCCCTCGTCGAGCATGAGCTGCACTTCCCACGGCTCGATGCGCAGATTTTCCGGATCGACCACCCGCTCGTCGGTGGTGCCAATGACCGCCACCGTGTGGATGGGTACGATAATGTCGCCATCGTCGGGCATTTTGCAGCGATTGACCACTGTGTTGATCACTCGATGATTCATGGCGACCATGGTGCCCTTGCCCGGAATCACGCTGATCTCAATGCCGACCATGCCCGTAATCCGCCCCGCCCAGGCGCCCGAGGCGTTGATGACCAGTTCGGCGTGAATCTCCAGATCCTCACCCCGCGCCGCATCATGCACGCGCGCGCCGATAACCCGTTGATCACCGACGGCGCCGCGGACGAGCAGGCCGGTCACCTCGTGATAAGTGAGGACCTGGGCGCCGGCGATGCGCGCCGCCTGCGCCGTGGCGTGAGTGGCCAAGAAGCTGTCAGCGGCGCCGTCAGGCACCTCGAAGACGCGGCTAATGCGCTGGTTTAGCAAGGGCTCACGGCGCAGGGCTTCGGCCACCGAGATTTCGTTGCAGGGCACGCCCGTCGCTGCGCAGCCGGCCACAAACTGATCGGGGTAGTCGCCTTCATCTTCAGGCGTGACGACAAAAAAGCCGCTCGTATCTTCGATACAGTGGGCATGGGTCTGGCGAAGGATTCTGTTCTCCTGAATGCACTCGACCGCGCTCTGGGGATCCTTGACGACATAGCGCCCGCCCGAATGGAGCAGACCGTGGTAGCGCCCGGTCGTGCCGTGAGTCAGGTCGCGACGTTCCACCAGCACGACGTCGAAGCCGCGTAGGGCCGCGTCCCAGGCGACGCCTGTACCGGTCGCGCCGCCGCCAATCACGAGTATTTCAGTTTGAATGCGTTTCATCGTCCTCTACTCTTCATCGAGCCAGTGCATGGTGCGCTGAACCGCCTTGAGCCAGCCCTTGTAGAGATCGGCTCGCTCCGCCGCATCCATCTGCGGCGTCCACGTCTTGTCGACCTGCCAGTTCTGGCGCAGGTCGTCCAGGCTCTGCCAGTAGCCTACTGCCAGTCCCGCAGCATAGGCCGCGCCCAGCGCTGTCGTCTCCGCTACCATAGGCCGCACGACCGGCACATCCAGAATGTCGGCCTGAAATTGCATGAGCGTTTCGTTGTAGACCATGCCGCCGTCGACCTTGAGTGCGGTCAGTTTCACGCCCGAGTCCTTTTCCATGGCCTCCAGCACCTCACGCGTCTGGTAGGCGGTGGCATCGAGCGCGGCCCGGGCGATGTGGCCTTTGTTGATGAAGCGGGTCAGACCAATGATGAGGCCACGAGCGTCTGACTGCCAGTAAGGCGCAAAGAGACCCGAAAACGCGGGGACAAAGTAGATCCCCCCGGCGTCCTCCACCGAGTTGGCGTAATCCTCCACATGGTGCGAGAAATCGAAGAAATCCAGATTGTCCCGCAGCCACTGCACCAGCGAACCCGTTACGGCAATGGAGCCTTCCAGGGCATAGACCGGCTTTTCGTCGCCAAATTGATAGCAGAGTGTGGTCAGCAGGCCGCTTGCACTGGGCACGATTTCATGGCCCGTGTTCATTAGCATGAAGCAACCGGTGCCATAGGTATTCTTGGCCTCGCCCGTATCAAAGCAGGTCTGGCCCACGGTCGCCGCATGCTGATCGCCCAGATCACCACAAACCGGCGTCTTGCGCCAGTAACCGTAGAAATTGGGGTCGCTCGAGGGGCGAATTTCGGGCAACATCGCACGGGGAATGCCCATGATGGCCAAAATGTCGTCATCCCACGCCAGCGTGCGCAGGTCCATGAGCATGGTGCGGCCGGCGTTGGTCACATCGGTGACGTGGGCGCCGCCCTCGATGCCGCCGGTAAGATGCCAAATCAGCCAGGTGTCCATGTTGCCAAAGAGCGCTTCGCCCCGTTCGGCGGCGGCGCGCACGCCGGGCACATTGTCCAGGATCCACTTGATCTTGGGGCCCGAAAAATAGGTTGCCAGCGGCAGGCCCGTAACCGCCCGAAAGCGATCCTGGCCGTCCGTGCGTGCCAGTTCCTGACAGATCTTGTCCGTGCGCGTATCTTGCCAGACGATGGCGTTGTAGTAGGGCTCGCCGGTCAGGCGATTCCAGACAACGGTCGTCTCGCGCTGGTTGGTGATGCCGATGGCGGCCAGGTCGGCGGCCGTGAGCCCCGCTTTGTCCAGCGCACCATCCATTACCTGACGCGTGCGCTGCCAGATTTCCTCAGCATTATGCTCCACCCAGCCTGCTTGGGGAAAGATCTGCGCATGTTCGAGTTGGTGTTGGCTGATGACGTTCCCGCCGTGATCAAAGATCATGAATCGGGTGCTGGTGGTACCCTGATCGACAGCGCCGACATACTGGGTCATGGCTGAATCCGCTCCTTTCAAGCCGCCTGCAACACGGATGTGTGCCGGGCGTCAGTTCGTTCGGAAATCGGTTTACAATCGATGAACAATCTAAGCTTATCACACGTTCATGATAGAATGAACTGGACTATGGATCGGGTCATGATCGAGCACAAAATGATTCATCATCGAACAACAATTCTCATGGCGTTACTCCTATGGGTCGCCCTGCTCGGCAGCGGCTGCCGGGGCGATTCTGTTGTTCAGTCGGCGGTGGCGGAAGACGCAGCGCCTACGGCGACAGCCACGGTAGCGGCAACGCCGACGCCATCACCTGAACCAACCGAACTGCCTACCGAGCCGCCGGCCAACCAAACCGTGACACCGGCTCGTTTTGGCTATGTTGTGGTCGATGAGTTCGACCATGATCCGGGCGCCTATACGCAGGGCCTGGTCTTTATCGACGGTATGTTCTATGAGGGTACGGGCCAGCGCGGGCAGTCGACGTTGCGCAGGGTCGATCCTCAGACCGGTGAAGTACTTCAGGGGATTCGCTATCCCGAACAGTACTTTGCCGAAGGCGTCGCCGTGCTCGACGATCGTATCTTCCAGCTCACCTGGCAGTCGCAAACGGGCTTTATCTTCGATCGCGAGACCTTTGAGCTTGAGGGACAGTTCACCTATCCCACCGAGGGCTGGGGGTTGACGCACGACGGCGAGCGACTGATCATGAGCGATGGCACGCCCACCATCTATTTTCTTGACCCGGCGACCCAAGATATCATCGGCCAGATCACGGTCCAGGATGATCAGGGGCCGGTGGTGATGCTCAACGAACTGGAATACATCGACGGTCAGATCTACGCCAACATCTGGCAGACCGACCAAATTGCAATCATCGATCCAGCAAGCGGCAACGTTACGGCGTATATTGACCTGAGCGGCCTGCTCGACGACGAGGCACGAGCCGAGCTGAGCGCGTTTCACAATCTGGCCGACGAGCAGTCGTTGGCGGCATTCCTTGCGTCACAGGCGACCCTAAACGGCATCGCGTATGACGCTGCGACCGATCGTCTTTTTGTCACCGGCAAGCTTTGGCCGGCGCTCTATGAAATCGACCTTGTACCAATCGAGGAGTAATCCAATGCAGAAAGTCTCTTCCCTTCTCTTGTCGGTCCTCGTTGCGCTGCTGTTGGCGGCATGCGGCGCCCCCGCACCTGCGGCCGAAGCGCCCGTCGCGGAAGCCCCGGCCGCAGTGGCCGAGGCGCCTGCAGCGCTTGAACTGCCGGCATCAGTCGACGTCCAGACGACCGCCGAGGTAATGGCGCGGGACGACGTCATTGTCCTCGACGTGCGCGAACAGTGGGAATACGATGAAGGCCACATTCCCGGCGTCATCCACATGCCCATGAACGATGTGCCCGCCAACCTGG
Source organism: uncultured Chloroflexia bacterium (assembly GCA_963749845.1). Classification (GTDB taxonomy): domain Bacteria; phylum Chloroflexota; class Anaerolineae; order Caldilineales; family Caldilineaceae; genus JAGRCP01. The sequence continues at coordinate 355,165 of CAVVOJ010000004.1, forward strand.
ATAAGATTCCCACCGATCAGACCGTCATCGTCTCCTGCCGCAGCGGCAACCGCAGCGGCCAGGTGACCAACTTCCTGCGTGAACAGGGCTATGAGAATGTTCACAATATGGAAGGCGGCATCGTTGCGTGGGAACGGGCCGGCTTGCCCGTCGAATAGCAGTTGTGTGCCCAGTACCGCGAACTGCCGGTAGGAAATCGTGCTCCCCACGACGATCTTGTACGGAGCAGTAAGTCATGAATGAATTGCGCCAAAACATGGCGACCAAACGCTGGGTAATTATCGCAACGGAGCGCGCCAAGCGTCCCAATGAGCTGGTACCCGAATCCACCACCGATCCACTCAGCCTGCCGGCTTGGGATGAGAATTGCCCGTTTTGTCCGGGCAATGAAGAGGTAGATCTTGAAACGATGCGCATGCCGGAGCGGGGCGAGTGGCAGGTACGCGGTGTCGGCAATCGCTATCCGGCCCTGCGCACCAACGGTGACCGCATCCGGTCGTATGACGGTGTCGACCGCAACATCACAGCCGTCGGCTATCATGAGCTTCTGGTCGAGTCGCCCTTGCACAACGCCTGCACCCCATTGCAGCCGGCCAGTGAGCTATGCATGGTCTTCTCGGCCTTTCAGCAGCGCGGCATTGAGATCGCTCGCGACGACCGCATCGAACAGGTGATCTACTTCAAGAATCACGGCACCATGGCCGGTAGCTCCATGCCCCATCCCCACGCACAGATCATGGGCCTGCCTATCGTGCCCTCCGATATTCGGGCACGCATCTCAGAAGCTCGGCGCTATTTTGACGACACGGGCGACTGCGTGCTCTGTGCGATGTTGGCGCGGGAGCAGGAGGATGGACGGCGCATCGTTGTCGAGGGCGAACGTGCCACGGCCTTTGTGCCCTATGCGGCCTTTTCGCCCTTCCACATGTGGATCATTCCCCATGGCCATGAGGCCCACTACCACCATGCCGGCATCGATGATCGTCAGAGCGTGGCGAGGGTCCTGCACAAGCTGCTGCAGAAACTCTATGTAGGGGTAGGTAACCCCGATTTCAACTACGTCATCCGTTCGGCGCCCGTGAGCGAATGCAATAATGAATACCTGCACTGGTACGTCACCGTGGTGCCGCGGCTGACCCAGGTGGCCGGGTTCGAGTTGGGCGCCGATATGTTTATCAACCCTACGCTGCCGGAAGAAAGCGCCGCTTTCCTGCGCAGCATCGAGGCGTAAGCTCCATGAATGTGACCGAATACAATCGGAAGTCCTGGGACAAAGCCGTCGACGAAAGCAGCGTTTGGACCGTTCCGGTCGGACCGGACGAAATCGCCGCGGCCCGGCGCGGCGATTGGGAAATCGTGCTCACGCCGGAGAAGGCCGTCCCCCGGGCGTGGTTCCCGGACGATCTGGCCGGCGTCGACGTGCTCTGTCTGGCGGGCGGTGGCGGCCAACAGGGGCCGATCCTGGCGGCAGCCGGCGCATGCGTAACGGTCTTTGACAACTCCCCGCGCCAGCTCGCCCAAGATCGACTGGTTGCGGAGCGGGAAGGGCTGGAGATCACCACGGTGCAGGGCGACATGGCAAAGCTTGACGCCTTTGCCGACCAGAGCTTCGATTTGATTGTTCACCCTTGCTCCAATCTTTTCGTGCCTGACATTATGCCTGTCTGGCGCGAAGCGTACCGGGTGTTGCGGCCGGGCGGCGTCCTGCTCTCCGGCTTTACGAATCCAACCTTCTTTCTCTTTGACAGTGAACGGGCCGACCGCGGCGAATATGTGGTCGAACACAAGCTGCCTTACTCGGACCTGACCAGCATTTCGGATGAACAGCGCCGCCGCTATACCGATAAACTGGCTGCCCTGGAATTTGGCCACACGCTGAGCGACCAGCTCGGCGGGCAGATCGACGCCGGCTTCTTTATCACCGGCTTTTACGAGGACCGTTGGACCGGCCAGGCGCTCTCGGAGTACATGGATCCCTACATTGCCACAAGGGCGTGGAAACCCGCTTAACCTAGATGGACTATGTGGCACGGCCGCCTCTGCCTTCGACGCCCGGCCAAGATCAGCAGGCTGCAAGCTCAAGCAATGGCCTTTCCTCTGCCACCAAACCAGACGCAGGCTGAGCCTACTTGGACTGAGCCCGTCGAAGTGTCGAAGCCGTAGACGGATCTGAAGCGACTGCCCGGAATTTACCGATTCGTGCCGAAACCAAATCCAGATTGACCCATAGCATTTCATCAAACCCAATCACCCCACGACGGAGACAAGAACCATGACCGCCTGGCAAGCGTATATTGACCAAAACCAAGCGCGCTTTACCGCCGAACTACTTGATTTCCTACGCATTCCCAGTATTTCCAGCCTCTCCGAGCACATGCCCGACGTGCTGCTCGCAGCCGAGTGGGTCGCGGAGCGGGCCAAGGCCGCGGGCATGGAGAACGTGGTCATCATGGACACAGGCGCGCACCCGGTCGTCTATGCCGACTGGCTCCATGCGCCCGGCAAGCCGACTATCCTCATCTACGGTCATTACGACGTGCAGCCGGTCGATCCCCTGGCGCTCTGGAAGAGTCCGCCCTTTGAGCCCGTGATTGAGGATGACCGCGTCTATGCCCGCGGGGCCAGCGACGACAAGGGCAACATGCTCGTGCCGATCCTGGCCGTCGAAGCGTTGCTGGAAAGCGAGGGAAAATTGCCGGTCAACCTCAAGTTTTTCTTTGAGGGGCAGGAGGAGATCGGCAGTCCGAATTTGCCGCCCTTCATTGCCGCGCACAAAGAGGCGCTGGCCTGCGACATGGTCCTCAGCGCGGATGGCGGTCAGTGGGATGAAGATCAGCCGGCGCTGATGGTGGGATTGCGCGGGCTGGCCAGCGTGCAGATCGACGTGACCGGTCCCGATCATGACGTCCATTCCGGCATGTACGGCGGCGCGATCCAGAACCCGATCCATGCGCTGACGGCCTTGCTTGCCTCTATGCGCGCTGAGGATGGGACCATTCTGGTAGAGGGCTTCTACGAAGATGTCGTCCCCCTGAGTCTTGCCGACCGCAAACACATCGCGGCGGTGCCCTATGAGGAAGAGAAGTTCAAGGCCCAGGTCGATGTCGACGATCTCTATGGCGAACCGGAGTATTCGACCATGGAACGGCGCTGGGCGCGGCCTACGCTGGAGGTCAACGGCATTTGGGGCGGTTTTCAGGGCGAAGGCGTCAAGACGGTCATTCCCAGCACGGCCCATGCCAAGATTTCTTGCCGCCTCGTGGCAGACCAGGATCCGGCAGCCATCATCGACCGTATCACCGAGCACGTGGCGCGTCACGCGTTGCCTGGCGTGCGCGTGACGGTGACGCCCTATGAGAGCATCGCGACGCCCTACCTGATGCCCGATGATCATCCGGGCAACCAGGCCGCCCGCGAGGTCCACCTGGAACTCTATGGCAAGGAGCCGTACTATGCCCGCAGCGGCGGCAGCATTCCATTCTGCAGCATCTTCCTGGAGAACCTGGGCGTCTACACGGTCAACTTCGCGTTTGCGCTGGGTGATGAACTCCAGCACTCTCCCAACGAGTTCTTCCGGTTGGCGAGTTTCCGTCGCGGGCAGACGGCGTATTGTCGGCTGTTGGAGCGGTTGGCGGAGGGATAGTGGGGTCGTGGCGTAGCGCCGTCTGTCATCCCGACAGAGCGCAGCGAAGAGGGATCTCAAGTTCAATGACGCAATTGCTGGGAATATCCCCAGTTTACCGATGGGAATGTGAATGTCTGACAAGACAACGCGCATCCACGCGCAGCAGCGAGAAATCCACCGGCTTGATGGACGGATTGCCGGGCTGGAGCAGATCAACACGCGCTACACCTGGGCGCGCCTGGCGACCTTTCTCATCGGCGCCGCGGCGTCCTTCGGCGCGTTCTTTGCCTGGGGGCTCGGGCCCTTCCTGATCGTCCTGGCCCTGGCGACGGCCGCCTTTGTTACCGTGGTGCTCTTTCATCGCCGTTTGGAGCACTCCATCCGCCGGCATGTGGCGTGGCGCGACTTCACCATTGCCCAAATCGCCCGCTCCACTCATGACTGGTCGGCCATTCCGCCCTCTACCACTGCGCCGCCCCGCTACGATCATCCCTTTGAGGCCGATCTCGACCTTGTAGGCGAATACTCGGTCCACCGGCTGATCAACATCGCCGTCTCTGTGCCGGGCAGCGTGCGGCTCCACGCGCTCCTGGCCGACGAGCGCCCCGACGCCGCGGGCACGGCCGCGCGCCAGGCCCTGGTAGGCGAGTTGCGACCGCGCATCCTCCTGCGCAAGCGGCTGGCTGTGGCCGCCCGCTCCGCCGTCGGCGCGGACGAAGCGTGGGAGCCTGCAGCGCTGCAAAGCTGGCTCGGCCGGAAACCCGAGCCGGGCCCAGGACCGAGCCGCTGGGGACTTGCGCTGCTGGTAGGACTGGCGGTGATCAACTTGGGTGCGTTGGCGCTCTCGTTCCTGTGGGGGATTGTGCCCCGGGCGTGGATGGTCACATTGCCAGTTTATGCGCTCAGCTACTATACGCTGGCGCGCAACAACCCCGCCGTCTTCAAGGAAGCGAGTCACCTGCAGGACGCGCTGCGCCAACTCGCCGATGTCTTTCAGGTTATTGAATCGTACGATTACTCAGCCACCCCTGCCTTGGCCAACCTCTGCCGGGATTTTCAGGATGGTGAGCAACGCCCCTCACGCGCCCTGCGCCGCATCTCACGCGTGGTGGACGCGACGGGCGTACAGGGCAATCCGTTCATCTGGGTTTTGCTCAATCTGGCGGTGCCGTGGGACTACTTTTTTGCGCTGCGCCTGGTCGATCTAAAGGCGGACATTGCTGAATTCATGCCCGGCTGGCTGGCAACCTGGTTCGAACTCGAAGCGCTGGGCTCGCTGGCCAATCTGGGGTATTTGAATCCGGATTATGTTCTGCCCGACGTGACAACGGACGCCAATCAGCCGCCGGTCTTTGCGGCCCATGCCCTGGGTCATCCACTCCTACCCGACGAAGCCAAGGTGACCAACCACTTTGCCATTGACCAACTAGGCGATCTGACGCTGATCACTGGCTCCAACATGGCAGGCAAGAGCACCTTCCTGCGCACGGTCGGCGTCAACTTGATTCTGGCCTATGCCGGCGCGCCGGTGGATGCGACACAGATGACCACGACGCTCTTCCGCCCCTATACATGCATCAAGGTGAGCGACTCGGTAACGGGCGGCATCTCTTACTTCTACGCCGAAGTCCAGCGCCTGCGCGGACTGCTCGATGCGTTGGACGCTGAGGATCCCCTGCCCCTGTTTTTCCTCATCGACGAGATCTTCCGCGGCACCAACAACACAGAAAGACTCCAAGGCAGCCGGGCCTACATCCGCCGGCTGGTGGGGCGAAACGGCGTGGGGCTGATCTCGACCCATGACCTCGAACTGGTAAAGCTCGGGGACGAGTTTGTGCAGGTCAACAATTTCCATTTCCGCGACGACGTCGCCGACGGGCGCATGGTCTTTGATTACTTGCTGCGCGCCGGTCCCTGTCCCACGACCAACGCGCTCAAGATTATGGCGCTGGAAGGTTTGCCGGTTGAGTAGGGAAATTGTGGATTTCGGAGTGTGGATTGGGGATTGCGCTTTCGTACATCGGGGTAATCGACGGGTCGGCAATAGGATAGCGTTCAGCGAGGGGAGTACCGATGTCGGACAAGATTGCAGTTGGCGCGACCGTGGCGGTGCTCGAGGACGGTCGGGTGTTGATGTGTCAGCGGGAGGATTTTGAGGTTTGGTGTCTCCCCGGCGGGCACAACGATTCGGGCGAATCACTGGCGGCGACGGCGATCCGTGAGGTGAAGGAAGAGGTTGGGCTGGACGTGGCGCTGGATCGAATTGTGGGCATCTACTCGCGCCTGGGCGCCACCCCCACGATCCACCTGGCGGTCTTTGCTGCGCATCCCGTCGGTGGTGAAATCAAGGCACAGGCGGACGAGGTTATCGACATCGCCTGGTTTGATCCGGCAGATCTGCCGCGCGACATGTTCTGGTGGCACCGCCAGCCCATCGCGGACGCTGCGGCCGGCGTGAGTGGCGTTGCATACACGACCATCGTGGACCCGCCTCTGGTCGTGAACTCCCGCCAGGAACTCTACGACCTGCGTGATCGGTCGGGCATGGAGCGCAGTGAGTTCTACCACGATTATTTTGAAGGCAACCGCCCGCAGCTCATCCGCAATGCGTAGCGCCGAAGGAAGCAAGCTCACTCGTTGACCCGCTTGGTTTCGACAGGCTCAACCGGCGCTGACTTAAAGCCTCGATCATCACGCCATATTTTGCATTCTCAATTAACCATTCTTGTTGCTTGGGCGATGGGATCCTCTAACGCTACAATAACGCGCATGTCTGCATCCCATGCCCTCAGCGCGCCGTCAACGCCCTCGCCATCGACGTGGCGTGCCCCCCTCGTGACGCTGCTTGTTGTTGCGCTCGCACTGCTCACGTTCGCCCTGACCATGACGCCGGGCCCCGCTGTGCTTTGGCCACGATGGGCGGCCATGATGGTGCTGGCCTGGTGGCTGCCAGGCGCACTGCTGGTGGCCCACTGGCGCCTTGCCGAGCTGGACCTGCCCACTGCGTTCGTGCTCGCACTCGGCCTGGGCTTTGGCTGGATGATGACCGGCGCGTTGCTCGTCCATTGGCTGCCGGGTGAAATCGGCTTCTGGACGCTGGCCCTGACCAATGCCGTGGGTGCGCTGGCGCTCGGGCTGGCCCTGCACTGGCGACCGGCGCTGCCGTTGATCACGTCGCCGCGTCACACCTGGATGTGGCTGCTCGGCCTCCTGTTGATCACGCTGGCGCTACGCATACCCGGCCTCGCCTATCACGAGTTTCACTATGACGAGGTGCTGGTCCTCACCCGTGCGCGGGAAGCGATCCGAGGCGAGGACGATGCGCTGGCGCGGCATACCAAGGGACCGGGTGAGATTGCAGCATCCATTGTGGTCTTTCGCACGCTGGGCACGGCCAACGAAGGGACCGCACGCCTCCCCTTTGGCCTCGCCAGCGCCGGCAGCGTGCTGGCGCTGGCCCTGCTCGGCCGCCGCATGTTCGCGTCGGATCCGGTGGGCTTCTGGAGCGGGTTGCTGCTGGCGCTCAACGGCTTTGCGCTGGGTCTTTCGCGCATCGTGCAGTATCAGGCCGCGGTGCTCCTGCTGATGGTGCTGGCGGTGTTGACGGCGTGGCGCTTTGCCGAGCGGGGCGCGCTGCGCTGGCTTGTGCTCGCGGCGCTGCTCAGTGCGTGGGGCCTCACCCTCCACTATGAGTTTGGTCTCGTCGCGCCGGCGTTGCTCTTCCTGCTCTGGAAAGGGTGGCCCGCGGTTGTGGACAAGCGGAAGGCACTCTGGCAATTGACCCTGACGACCCTGGCCGGCGCCATCTGGCTTGCGGCCGTCTACATACCGCTCTACCTGAACCCCTTCTTCAGCCAGACGCAGAGTTACCTCGACACCCGGCTGGGTAGCCTGGGCAGCACCTTCAACCTCTCCTTCTTTGTCGAAATGGGGACGTTTTACAACTCGGTTTATTTCTTCCTGGGCCTCATTCTGCTCATGGCGGCGGGGATCTTCATCGGCTGGCGCTCGGAACGCAGTGCAACGATCGCCCTCTCGCTCTGGTTCATCCCATTTTTGGTGCTCTACCTCTTCATCGTCCAGTTTCCCGGCACTCACTTCTATCTGCTCATGCCGAGTTGGAGCGTGTTGGCCGCCGTCACGATTGGGATCGGGTTGTATGGCGGGGTCCAGCGGGTATGGGCGGGATCGCGGGGCACAGTTGATGCAGCCAACGACCTTACGCCGGCGCATAGGACAACACGCGTCGTATTATTTGGCGTGCTGGCGCTTTGGATCGCGGTGTCGAGCTACTATCTCTACTTGATGTTCTTTCGGCAGGAACCTGAGTATCTGATCAACTATCAGGCCGAGCGCGTGCCCTTCTACTGGACCCCCTACGGCGAAAATGTGCCCGAGAAGCCCCGCTTTGGCTTTCCGATTTGGGAGGGCTGGAAGACGCTGGGCGTGCTCTCCGAATGGAAGGTGCTCAACGGCACCTATGCCTCCAACGAACGTTCGCGCCATCTGCGCTGGTATTTGGGCGACTTTGATCGCGTCCCCTTTGAGGAAGCGCCCGATTTCATCTTTGTCGCACGCCATTTACAGGAGCCGGATCCCGCCTACAATTCGGACCAACTCAACGGCTACACGAAAGCGGGCGAAATCACGGTGCGCGAGGAGCCGCGCATCGAAATCTGGTCGCGTGAGGCGCTGCCGGCGCCCAATCTGCGCTTCGACGCCGGCGCCTTTACCGAGGTTTTCGACGGTCTTGGCCCCACCTTTGCAGAGTGGCCCGAACCGCCGGTGAGCGTACGCGAGGTCGCGCTGGACAAGCAAGCGGCGCTCGTCAGCGGCGGCTACAGCCCCGCGACAGTGCGCGCGGGCGACGTGCTGCACGCACGCCTGGTCTGGCAGACGCAAGCGCCCCTCGATGTCGACTACAAGCGCTTCTTCCACGTCGCCGGCGCGGATGACCAGCCCGTCGTCCAGCTCGATGGCCTGCCCCGCATGAACACGAGTCGGACCAGCGCCTGGATCCCAGGCGAAGCGGTCGAAGATCAGATCTTGCTCCTCATCCCATCACAGACGCCGCCCGGCACCTACCGTCTCCTCACCGGCCTCTACGACCCCAATACGGGCGATCGCGTCGGCGGCAAGGCCATCGACCTGGGTCAGGTGCGCATCCGATAGAACGCGGATCGAGCGAATTAGGCGGATGGTCGCTGATCATTCTGAAAGATCCGCGTTAATCCGCTGGATCGGCCCGATCCGCGTTCCATGTTTTCTACTTCTGCTGGGAGGTATCGAAGGCGTCGCGCAGGCCGTCGCCGAGGAAGGTAAAACCGAGCATGGTGAGGGCGATGGCCAGGGTTGGGAAGAGGCTCATGTGCCAGTAGACGCGCATGTAGGCGAGCGAGTTGCCGACCATCTTGCCCCAGCTGGGAATCGGGTCGTTGACGCCCAAGCCCAGAAAGGAGAGGCCGGCTTCGGCAAAGATGGCGACGGGAATCCCCAACGTGACGGCGATAATGATGGGAGCCAGGGCATTGGGCAGCAGGTGACGCGTGGCGATGCGAAACTTGGGCGCGCCGATTGTGCGGGCCGCAAGGACGTAGTCTCGCTCGCGCAGTGAGAGAAGCTGGGCGCGCAGGAGGCGCGTCACGTCGAGCCAGGCAACCAGACCGATGGCGATGATCACGTTCGACAGGCCGCTGCCAAAGACCGCAATCAGGAGCAGCGCCAGCATCAAGGCCGGGATGGCGGTCATGACCTCCACCAGACGCATGACCATAAAGTCGACCTTACCACCAAGCATGCCGGCGGCCAGCCCCAGCGGCACGCCAATCAGTAGGGCAATCGCTTCCACCGCAAGACCCACCCCCAGCGAGATACGCGCCCCATAGATGATGCGGGAATAGAGATCGCGTCCGACTTCATCGGTGCCAAACCAGTGCTCGGCCGACGGGAACTGGAGCGCCTGGGTGACATCGGCATCGGCATAGTCGTAGGGTGCGATAAAATCGGCGAAGATGGCCACAAATAACAAGCCGCCCACGATGATCAGCCCCAGAATGGCCAGCTTGTTGCGCATAAAGCGCCGTGAAGCGTCGCCCAGCAGCGTGCGGTGACGGGGCGCGGCCGCGTCTGCAACCGAAGGCGGGCTGGAGAGCGTCGACGTACTCATGAAGAGCCCTTATCCAGGCGCACCCGGGGATCAATCACCACATAGAGCAGGTCAGTAACCAGATAGACCACCGACCAGAGTACGGCGACGAGCAGCAGCGTCCCCATGATCATGGGGTAGTCGCGGGCGATGATGCTGGTCACAAAGAACTTGCCCAAACCGGGAATGCGGAAGATGCTTTCAACAAAAATTGTGCCGGTGATGACGTTGGGAATCTGGGGCCCGATTACGGTAATTAGGGGAATCAACGCGTTTTTCATCGTGTGCCCCATGAGCACGCGCCGATCAGACAGCCCCTTGGCGTGTGCCGTGCGCACGTAGTCGGCGCGGGAGACTTCGAGCAGGCTCGTGCGCGTGTAGCGTGCGGTGATGGCCATCAGCGGCAAGCCCAGTGCGATGACCGGCATGATGAAGTTATTCCACTCGCCCCATCCGCCCGTCGGCAAGATGTCCCAGTGAATGGCGAGCAACAGGACCAGCCAGACGCCAACCACGAAGTTGGGCACGGTCAGGCCAAAGGTGGCCAGGGCGGACGCGGCGTAGTCGAGCCATGAATTCTGGTTATTGGCCGCGACGATCCCCAGTAGCAACCCCAATGGAATGGCCACCAGCAGCGTCACGAGCCCCAATTGCGCGCTGACAATGAAAGTCCGTCCGATCAGTTCAGTGACAGTCTCATTCGGGCTTTGAAAGGGAATGCCCAAATCGCCGCGCAGGGCATTGCCCATGTAACGCGCATATTGCTCATAGAGGGGTTTATCCAGACCATACTTGCGCAGGTAGTTGGCCTTGGCCTCGGGCGAGAGGGGAACCTTGTCCTCATTAAAGGGACCACCCGGCAGCGAATGCATCAGCAAGAATACAATCACGCTGACGGCGAAGATGACAAAGATGATACCGACAAAGCGGCCGAGAAGATAGCGGAGCATGGCGGGGCGCTACTCGTTACGGGCCAACCTCATGGAGAGACGTAATGTGTAGAGACGTAGCAATGCTACGTCTCTACATGAGGTTGGCGTGACGAAACTATTGGGGCGGGCTGGGGCGATACTCGGTCACCTCGTCGGTGATGTATACGCCCTGCAGCAGATCGCTAAAGCTGGAGAAGAAGGGCCAGTGCCAGGCGGCAACGCCGTTGGCATCCGGCTCCAGGGACTCGCCGGCCAGGTAGGGCTTGATCAGATCACCCGGCGTCTGATGATAGACAAAGACACCGCCCACATCCTCAACCAGGATCTGCTCGGCGTCCTGGAACATCTGGACACGCTCGGCCGGGTCACCGGTGAAGGTAGCGGCTTCCTGCACCAGTGCGTCGTAGTCTGCATTGCTCCAGGTGTGGCGACCGCCTGAGTTGAAGACGCCCAACATGTTACTGGGATCGAGGAAGTCCATGCCGTAGGAGATGAGGCTGAACTGAATTTCCGTCGGTTCGGCAAGCAGTTGATCCATGTAGGTGCGAAAGTCCTCGTTGGCAACCTCGACTTCAATTCCCAGCGTCTCGTTCAGTGCAGCCGCATAGGCTTGGGCTACAGCAATCGGCACTGCAGTTTCACCACGCAACGCCAGCGTCAGCGGGGGGAAGCCTTCGCCACCGGGATAGCCGGCGTCAGCCAGGAGCTGCTGGGCCGTCTCCACATCGAACGGATAGATACCTGCATACGCTTCCGAGTCGGAGGCCGGGAAGCCGGGGGCCAAGAAGGAGTAAGCCGGCACGCCCTGGCTCTTGACCACGGCATTGATGATCGCATCGCGGTCCAGCGCGTGGGCAAAGGCCTGACGTACCTGCAGGTTATCAAATGGCGGTTGCGAATCGTCAAAGAAGAAGTAGAAGGTGCGAAAATCGCCATAGTGAGGGTAGTACTGCGCAGACAGTTCCGGATCATTCTCAATGATCGTCAGATCGGCCGGCGAGAGGATACCGCTGCCCCAAACGAAATCGATCTCGTTGGCCTCATACGCCGGCAGCAGCTGGGAGGCTTCGCCCATGTAGGTGACGATCAGCTTTTCGATCATCGGGACATTGGTGCCTTTGTAATCAGGATTGATCTCGTAGACGACTCGACGCTGGTTGTCAAACTCGACCAGGCGATAGGGGCCCGAGGAGACGGACGTTTCGGGATCGGAATTATAGAGACCGCCATACTCTTCCAATGCAGCTTTCTGGAAGGTGGTGGAGTAGGCCAGCATGGCCGGCAAGAACGGCGCAGGCTGTACCGTGGTGAACTGGAGCGTGTGCTCGTCGATGGCCTCAACGCCGATGTCTTCTACGGCGACCTCGCCATTGACCGCTTCGGTCCAGTTGTTGATGATGCCCTGGAAGTACCAGGCGAAGTCCCAGGCGTGATCGGGGCTGGCGCCATACTGGAACGTTGCCAGGTAATCGGCCGAGGTGACGGGCGTGCCGTCATTCCACATCAGGTTGGGATCGAGGTTGAAGGTCCAAACCAGGCCGCTCTCATCCACGGACCAGTCGGTGGCCGCGCCGGGCTGGGCTTCAAAATTCTTGTCCAGGCGCACCAGCGAATCGGACAGAATGTCGGTGATGGCGTCGGCGCGGGAGTAGACCGCCTCGTAGAAATCGAGGGTCTGCAGGCCGCGCCAGCCGCTAAAGGGATAAACCAGCACCTGCTGATCGAGTGGTGCGGCGTCTGCGGGCAGCTCAACGCCCAGCGAATTGACGACCGGCTCGCCGGCCGGCGCGGCAGCCTCGCCATCAGCCGGGGCGTCGGCGGCCGGGGCAGCCGCGGGCGCACCACAGGCCTGGAGCAGTAGAGCGAGCACGAGCACCATGCCGAGCAGTGTCATGCGGCGCATAGATCTGAGTCGAAGCATGCAGAATTCTCCTTGATTGAATCATGTGCGACAACGGGAAACAAGACTCATCCGTAGATGAAAGTGACCACGAGGAACCATGATAGTCGGGATGCCGGAATTGCGCAACCGTTTCGAAAATGGCCGTTCTTCTACACGGCCATTTTTCTACGCGGCAAGATTTCTACCCGGCGCGATCGCTACCGCTTCAGCTTGCGATACGTAATCCGATGCGGGCGGTCGGCGGCGGCGCCCAGGCGCTCGCGGCGGTTCTCTTCATATTCACTGTAGTTGCCCGGATACCACACGACCTGACTGTCGCCTTCGAAGGCCAGGATGTGGGTCGCCACGCGGTCCAGGAACCAGCGATCATGGGAGATGATCAGCGCAGTGCCGGCGAAGGCTTCCAAGGCGTCTTCCAGCGCGCGCAGGGTGTTGACGTCCAGATCGTTGCTCGGCTCATCCAGCAGGACGACGTTGGCGCCCGCCTTGAGCAACTTGGCGAGATGGACGCGGTTGCGCTCACCGCCGGAAAGGCCGCCCACCTTCTTCTGCTGATCGGTGCCGCCAAAGTTGAAGCGCGAGACGTAGGCCCGGGAATTGACCAGGCGATCGCCCAGCTTGAGCTGCTCGTTGCCCTCGGAAATCTCCTCCCAGACGGTCTTGTCGGGATCGAGGTCGTCACGGCTCTGGTCGACATAGGCCAACTGCACCGTGTCGCCGACGGTAAAGGTCCCTTCATCGGGCGTGTCCTGGCCGACGATCATGCGGAAGAGGGTCGTCTTGCCCGCGCCGTTGGGCCCGATGATGCCGACGATGGCGCCGGGCGGCACGTCGATGGTCAGATCCTCATAGAGCAGGTTATCGCCGAAGGCCTTGGCGACGCCTTCGGTGTGAATCACGACATCGCCCAGCCGCGGGCCGGGCGCAATGTAGATCTCCCGCTCCTCGCGCGCCTTCTCCATGTTCTGGGAGAAGAGGTCGTTGTAGGCATTGATGCGCGCCTTGCTCTTTGTCTGGCGCGCCTTGGGCGCCATGTTGAGCCAGTCCAGTTCGCGTTGCAGCGTCTTCTGGCGCTGGGATTCGGCCTTCTCTTCCTGGGCCAGGCGCTGCTGCTTCTGCCCCAGCCACGAGGAGTAGTTGCCCTTCCACGGAATGCCGTGGCCACGGTCCAGTTCGAGGATCCAGCCGGCCACATTGTCTAGGAAATAGCGGTCATGGGTCACGGCGATGACCGTGCCGGCATATTCCTGCAGATGGCGCTCCAGCCAGGCGACCGACTCGGCGTCGAGATGGTTGGTCGGCTCGTCCAGCAGGAGAATGTCCGGCTCTTGCAGCAAGAGGCGGCAGAGCGCAACGCGACGCTTCTCGCCGCCGGAGAGCACCGAAACCGGCGTGTCGGCCGGCGGACAGCGCAGCGCATCCATGGCCAGTTCGAGCTGGGAGTCAAGATCCCAGGCGTTGAGCGCATCGATCTGGTCCTGCACTTCGCCCTGGCGGACAATCAGCGCGTCCATCTCGTCGTCGCTCATCTCTTCGCCAAAGCGCATGTTGATCTCGTCAAACTCACGCAGGATGTCGATGGTGCCCTGAACGCCCTCCTCGACAACCTCGCGCACGGTCTTGCTGTCGTCCAGCCGGGGTTCCTGGGGCAGATAGCCGACTGAGAAGCCGTCAGAGATGATGCGCTCACCGTTGAACTCGGTCTCCTCGCCGGCAATGATGCGCAGCAGCGTCGACTTACCCGACCCGTTCAGGCCGAGCACGCCAATTTTGGCCCCATAGAAAAAGGAGAGGCTGATATCTTTGATAACTTGATTGTTGGGCGGATAGATTTTGTTGACGCCCACAAGGGAAAAAATGATCTTTTCGGACATGATTTTCTCAACTAGAATGAAGATTGAAACGGGATGCGTGCACCATGAGACGCGAACCGTGCGTCACACACGTCGCGCAAACGCCTCGCCAGTGTAATGATTGGTTGACCCGGTTGTCAAAAGGTGAAGAGCGCGGGGTGGATTCACGATAAGGCGATGGGCCGCGGAAAGTGCCAGATGGGGCGGATGCGCGCAGGATTTTTTTCTGGATGATCCGCCTGTCCGCGATGCGGCCAATGTGCTTCATGGGAATCGGGGAGAAAGTGGGATGGACGAAGATACGATACCGGTTGAGCCGGACAGCCCACTGCAGGCCAGACTGGCGGCGCTGCTGGCCCAGGCCGAGGCGGCCTATCTGCGCGAGGCGGGCGGGGAAGCGGTCTGTACCCTCCACAAAGACGGGCGTGTCAGCGGCGGGCTCAAATATGAGGAAGGCCGGGTGGTTGCGCTGCGTGACCTACAGCGTGCGCTGAAGCGCGTCACGCCCGACGGCGCGCCAACCACGCTCGGCGACGAACTCGCACGCTGGGAGGCGGATCTCGCCCATCAGCGTGCAGCGGCGCGCCCCCTGCCCTGGATCGCCTACGCCCAGGGCGGCGTCGATGCACTGCGGGCGTTGGGGTAACGGTCCATCACATAGTTTGAGGACCGACGTTACAAAAAAGAGAAGCCGGACTTCTTCGAGAAGTCCGGCTCTTCATTGAGGAACTCTGTCGTTGCCTAACGCCGGGCCGGCGTCAGATCGAACGTCGGCGTCAATGTAAACGTTATCGTGCCTGAAACCGTAATCGTCGGCGTCCCCAGGGGGCTGATGAACTGAGGCTGAAGCGTTGCCCGCCCCGGACGCGGCGTGGGCGTCTGGTTGGTTTGCGTAATCTCCAGCGTCACGATGAGCCGGGGTGTCGCCGTGGGCGCGCGCGGGGCCGTGGGCGTTGGCTCGGGCTCCTCTGCGGCCGGCGATGTGGGCGTTTCCGCCACCGCGGTAATGGGTTCGCCGATTTCAGGCGTCAGCGTCACGGTCGGAATCTCGTCGGGCGTGACGGGCAGTGGCGCCGGCACAACCGCGCCGGTGATGATCGTGCCCGCGGTGATCGTAGCGGTCCCTGTGATGGGCGGCGTCTGGGTAACTGTTGCTTCCTCGGTCGGTTCTTCAGTCGGTTCCTCAGTAGCCTCTTCCGTCGGCTCCTCAGTCGGCCCTTCGGTAGCCTCTGCCGTCGGTTCCGCCGTTGCTTCCTCAGTGGGCTCTTCGGTGGGCGTTTCCGTTGCTTCCTGCGTAACCGTTGCCGTGATCGTTACGGTCGGACCGGGCGTCGTGATGACGACCGGCGGCGTCCCCGTCACGGTCAGGGTGGGTGTCGCTTCGGATGTTGCCGTCGCAGTAGCCATTGGCGTCTCCGAGTTCGTGGGCGTGGGGCTGACCGTTGCTGTCGGCGATTCAGTCGGCGTCTCTGTTGGTATCTCTGTCGGCGTCTGTGTTGATGTGGCCGTCGGCGTCTCCGTTTCGGTTGGCGAGGCTGTTGCAGTCGGGGTCACCGTCGCAGTGGCCGTTGGTGTCATCGTGCTAGTTGGTGTGCTAGTCGGTGTGACAGTCGGTGTCGCAGTAGCCGTCTCAGTTGGCGTCGTCGTAGCGGTAGCCGTCACAGTCGGTGTGACGGTCGTTGTTGCTGTTAGCGTAGCCGTCGCCGTTGCCAACGGCGTCTCAGTCGCAGTGGCTGTAGCGGTAGCCGTCTGGGTTGGCAAAGGCGTCCACGTGGCGGTAGCCGTCCGTGTCGGCAGCGGCGTCCACGTGGCGGTCTGGGTGGGCAAGGGCGTCCAGGTGGCAGTTCGCGTTGGCAAGGGCGTCCACGTCGGGGTGTGGAAGGGCGTGTTGGTCGGCCCCGGTGTGAAGGTTGGCGACGGCAGCGGCGTCCAGGTGGCGGTCCACGTGGGCAACGGCGTCCAGGTCGGTTCAGGCGTCCAGGTGGCGGTCCAGGTTGGCAGCGGCGTCCACGTTGGCGCCACGGTCGGCGTCAGCGCCAGGACGGCCCGGGCCAGCTGATCGCCTACGTCCCGGAAGTTGGGATCGACAGCATAGATGGCGCGAAACTCGTCCAGCGCCAGCGCGTAATTGCCCGCTGCCGCCGCGGTGATGCCCGCTTGGTAGGCGGATGCCAACATCTCTGCGGTGGCCGTCGGCGCAAATTGCCGCGTCGCATCGGCCGACTGCAACTGAAGCGTAGCGACCGCATCGCGTGTGGCGAGGATGTTCTCCTGTTCGACGGCCTGGGCGGTGCCGGTGGCCTCAAAAGAGTCCGCCAGTTGTGTCGCGATGGCGTCCTGCTCACGCTGATCGCGCTGGAGATTGACGAGCAACATCCCCGTCCCGACCAAAAAGATGCCGAGCAACAAAGGCAGGCCGATGTTGATCAGGTTGCGGGACAAGGAAGATTGATTCGGTCCGTTGTTCATAAGTTTGGCCTAATGAATAGAGGGCGTGGAGCGCGCATGCGCCGCCCTGAGCGCTAATTATTCGTAAGACGGCTGGGGTTGGACAAATGTTCCCGCTGCAGTGTACCCGATTCTGTCCCGAAAGGAAACGATCACCGACTTCCCGCCGCCCGTCTGAATCGTCGACGAACTCCTGCCGCTCGGGCTCAGCATCCTGGCCGGCCCAAGCTAGGCTGTTGATTCTGGATTATCGGTCCTATTCAAAGAGCCTTCCGCCTGCGCTTTGAGCGTTTGCAGGGAGGCTTCGAGCGACTTATCTAGGAACTGCGGATCGAAAATCTTGAGCAGGCGAACCAGCCAGCCCGATAGAGATTCTTCCGTGCTGACACGAGTGCCAAGATTCTGTGCCTCAAAGGTCCAATTGTGGATGGCAAACATGCCGAGCGCGTCGCCTGTCCAACCGATCTGGCGTTGCGGTTCCACCGTGTGCAAGGTGGACACGATTTTCAGCCCCTTTGCCTTCCAGCGAAAGGTTGCGCCTGCTGTCAGCGCTTCGTCCAATGCGGCGGCGGTAACATCCGGCTGCCACTGAGGCCACTTTTCGATGTTGGTCTGCACGTTCCAGACGATGTCGACGGGTGCTTCGATCACGATTGTCTTGCGCGCAAACAACGGGGCTTGTGTGTCTATTTCTGTGTTCATCATTGTCTCCAGACGATCATCAAAATTTTGTTGAGAATGTAGATTGCGCCAAAGACAACTGCGACGGCGATCTGCCCTGTGCCGTACAAGGCCAAAGTCGCCAGGGCAAAAAGAACGAGTTCCAGCAGCAACCGCCAAGGCTCGGGCAGGCGATGGACAGATTTGGGGGCCAGAAGGATACCCCAAATGGCGGCAAATAGGATCGGACTTCCGATGCCCAACAACATCTTCGTCAGGGTCCGGTCCCCTGTTCTGAATCCCCAGTATGAAAAAATCGCTAGCATGCATAGCTCAAGCAGGAACCGAACTGCCATGTTGATCGATCTCAATGCTTCCATCGATGCGCCTCTGATGTTGCAACTGCGTTACAAACGCTGAACCGATTGGTCTCGCCGGATGAAGCGATGAATCTCATCGCCAAAAAAGTGTCGCCAAAATCAGCAACCAGCTAAATTTTGCGGCATCCGGGTACCAGAACGCCAGCGGAATCGAGATCAAAAAGACGAGCGGCATCCACAACACGCGCAATCCGACACGACAAAAGCGGTGGGGCGACAAGCGTTCTAATACGAGCCGTCCGTTTTCATTCGCATACCACCAAACCAGCGAAAACATCAGGCCGGCAACTGCCATGGTGGCCGCGTAGAAGATGGTGCCCACTGTATTGCCGTACTCACCGATCACCGCGGTTGGAAATGGGACAAATCCGATCAGAAGCAGAAAGAGTAGATTCAATAGCAGCAACCGTTCATCATAGCGGCGCACATAGCGGAAGGTTCGATGATGTGCTAGCCATAACATACCGATGGCCAGGAAGCTTATGCAGTAGCTGAGAACCAGAGGCCAGACGCTCCCCAATGCCGCTAGTAAGTCCCCGTCACTGGCAGTTTCCGGCAGCAGCGGCAGCCGAATATCCAGCGCCAGCAAAGTGATGGCGATTGCAAAGACGGCATCACTGAAGAAGACAATCCGCTCCAATCCACGCTCGTCATGACCCGACTGATCGTCACCATCATAGGTTGCTTGGGTCGGTGCGGCTCTGGCTGGTAACGAGCCGTTGCCGCTATAGACAACCCGCTTCTGCTTCTGTGTCATCGCACGCTCCCACCTTTACCGAATGTCTCAGCATGTCTCCGCCCTACGGCACAGTATACTCCCCTGCCGCATCGCTCGAATCGGCCAAAGGTCGGTCCGTTCCTCCGACTTTTGACGGAGGCGGCCCGATCTCTACCGACCTATACTGATCCTAGTTGTTTTGAGTCACGGTAGAACGGCCAATGGCATCAGCCTCAACATTGATGAACACGCCACCGAATAACGGCGAGACGCAACTGAGATCACAGAATTCGAGGGGAGTCCAAAATGAACGTACAAACAAGTCTGACCCAACCTGTGCCTGATCGACGGGCGCCAACAGCCATTCTCAACCTGTTTCAGCGATATCCCATTGGCGCGGCCGTCGCCCTATTCGCCCTCGACCTATTGCTGGGCGTATTGTCCGGTATCGTCGCCCAGGCGCTGCTCCCCCAGGCAGACCCCGCCTTTGTGGCAATGTGTGCCCTGGCCGCTGTCATCGCCGGGCTGCTGACGCTGCTGCGCTGGTGGCGGGAGGCGGGCTTCAATGGCCCCAGCCAGTGGCGCGAACTACGGCTGCTGTGGTTACCCGCTGTTGTGGCGATTGTGCTGCCGTTGTTTGGCGGTTTTGCCGCAGTCGATGCCAAGATGGTCGTTTACCTCGCCATCGCCTACCTGATCACCGGCTTTATGGAAGAGGCGTGGGTGCGTGGCCTCATATTGCGCGTGCTGCAGCCCATCGGAGCGGTGCGCGCCGTGCTCATCTCTGCGCTGCTGTTTGCCCTGCTGCATATGACCAACTTCCTCTTCCGCAATCCGGCCATCGTGCTGGCCCAAATGGTGGGTGCGTTCTGTTTTGGCGTTGCTTTTGGCGCGTTGCGGCTGCGCACCAACACCATCTGGTTCCTTATCGCCCTACACATGCTCCACGACCTGTTGTTGCACCTCTCTGGCTTTCCAACCATTCCATTAGACGTGGTGCAAGACGTCATGCTGCTCTTCTACGGCATCTACCTGCTGCGGGGCATGGCGACCGAGCAAGGTACCAAACCCTCCTTGCAGAGCGCCCTTTCATGATACGAATTCTGTTGGTGGACGATGATCCACGGGTGCGGCGCGGCTGGGAAATGCGCCTGGCACTGGAACCGGACATCTCGGTTATCGGGATGGCGGGAACCATAGCAACAGCCGTTGCCGCAGCCGAAACCACCCAACCCGACGTAATTCTTCTGGACATCAAACTGCCAGACACTACCGGACTCAGCGCAATGGACCAACTGCGGCAGGCCGCACCCCATTGCGCCATCATCATCGTTACCGTTTACGATAGCGCTACGAACCGACAGCAAGCCCTGATCGCTGGGGCGGATGCCTTCGTTAGCAAACAAAGCGATTTCGACCAACTTCTGACCCTTATGCGGAGTTTAGCCGCAGCATGAAGGTGATCATTTAGAAGAATCCCTTTCTGGATCACTTGTGGAGCCAAACAGCGGATGGTCCCATCGTCGCATAGGCCGTATGAATGATGCAGGCGACCGTTCGAACACCTCATGCTATAATCCAGTGCATGACAATGGCATTGCACTGGATAGCCGGAGGAGTATGAATGGCCATTCGCGTATTGCTTGTTGACGATCATGCCGTCGTGCGCCAGGGACTGCGCATGTTCTTGAGTTTGGACCCGGAATTGATCATCGTTGGCGAGGCGGTCAACGGGGCAGACGCGCTGGAAAAATCCCACAATCTTCAGCCCGATGTCATTCTGATGGACTTGATGATGCCCGTTATGGACGGTATCACAGCCATCGGCGTTCTGCGCCGTGACCTGCCCGACATCGGAATCATCGCCCTGACCAGCGTGCTGGAAGATGCTTCGGTTTTCGACGCAATGCGCGCCGGCGCCAGCGGCTACCTGCTCAAGGATACCGAAGCCGAAGAACTGTGCCGCGCCATCAAGGCTGCCGCGGACGGACAGGTTCAGCTCTCGCCCGAGGCAGCGGCCCGTCTGCTGCGGGAAGTGCCCGCGCCGAACAGCCCGGAACAGCTCACCAACCGCGAAACGGATGTGCTGCGACTGCTGGCGCAGGGTCTCGCCAATAAGGAAATCGCTGCGGAGCTGGCCATCGGCGAAAAAACGGTGAAGACGCACGTCAGCAATATTTTGGCCAAATTAGGCGTGGTCAGCCGCACCCAGGCGGCGCTCTATGCGGCGCGGATTGGGCTGGTATAAGCACGAGCCTCAAAATGCGAACTCCATCGGGCTGGAACAGTCTGTCGATCAAACTGATAGTGGCAGTGGCCGCATTCATGCTGCTGCTTTTGGCAACGGTGGTAACGGCGGTTGATCTAGGTCTCACCCGCCTGCAATCCGAATCGGCCAAACTTAGCGTAGCCTCCCTTACCCAACAGAGCCGCATCCATTTGCAGGAACAGGCTCTGCTGGAAGCCACTATCAGTGACAGCGACCTAACCAGGGCTGCAAGCATGACTCGCATTGCCGCCGACTATCTGGAATCGACTGCGGCAACCGCGACTCAAATGGCCTGGGATGCCAGTCAGATTCAACCTTATCCCAATGACGGCATGCTATATGACGCAAACCCTAACCGCATCAGCGATCTCGTCATTCCCAGCTACGTGCAGCTAGACGATGCCCAATGGCAGCGCATTGCCCAATCCGCTGCATTAGACAGCATTTTCCCTTCTCTACTACGGCAAGTGCCGGAAGCAATCGCGATGTACTATCAAGAAACCAGCATGGTGTTCCGCTATTACCCGCTGATCGGCGTAGTGGACCAACTCGCCCGGTCGCCCGGTCTTGCGCCCGACAACGCCAACTATGTAACCGAACAGTCACCGGCTGCGCCGGTCAACGATCCAGATCGTCACACTGTGTGGGATCCGCCATACGTGGACAATGCCGGGCAAGGTTTGATGATTACGGCCAATACGCCAGTTTACCTTGATGAAGTGTATCAAGGTGTCGTCTCGGTGGATCTGTCACTGGAGCGGCTGGTGACCCAGTTGCAGGCGATTCAATCGACGCCGGGCAGTTATGCGTTTATCGTGGACAGCAACGGTCGTCTTGTGGCATCGGCGGTCGATGGGATTTCGCAGTTGCTCAATCAGCCGGACATGGGCCGCACCGATCAACTGGCCGATCTGCTCGGCGTCTCGCTGGCCGACTCGGAAGATGCCAAGTTAGCCGCCATCATCCACACCATGCAGCAGGGGCAATCTGGTCTGGCCGAATCCGACATCGGGGGCGAAACGGTGTTGCTGGCGTATGCCCCCATGCCCAACCTGGGTTGGAGTTTGGGTATCGTCACTCCGCTGGCTGAATTGACCGCTCCAGCTGACACTTTGGCTGCACAGACGGCCATGAACGCCACAAGCATCCTACGGCTCACCGTGGGGTTGATTGCTTTTTTCTTTCTGTCTGCTCTGATCGGCGTCTTCTTCACGAACCGTCGTCTCACTCGGCCCATTGCCGATCTGGTCAAGGGGACGGAAGCGGTTGCTGCTGGTGAACTAAATGTCACCCTTCCCATTACAACCCAGGATGAACTGGGCCGTTTGGCGCAGTCGTTCAACAGAATGACGGCCGCGCTACGCCAAACCCGCCAATCATTGCGCCGGCAAAATGAAGTGCTGACAGCGGAAATCTCGGAACGCCAACAGGCCGAAGCCGCCCTGCGTCAGACCGAAACGCAACACCGGCAGGAGTTGGAACAGCGCGTTGCCGAACGCACGAGGGAACTGCTGACCCTACTGGATGTTTCGCACAGCCTGACGCTCATCATGGCCCTGCCGGATCTGCTGCATCTGATTCTCGAAAAGCTGGGCGACGTTGTCGACTTTTCGGCAGCCTCCATCGCCATTCTGGATGGTGATCTGCTCCAACAAGCGGCCTATCGCGGTCCGGCGCCGGAGGAAGTTGCGCTGACGATTCGCCCGTCCCGCAATCAGTTGGGCATCATTTGGAGCCAGTTGGCGCAAGGCGAACCGGTCGTAATACAGGATCTGGATGAAGATTCACCGGTTGCTGCGGCCTATCGGGCTTTATCGCCAACGGCCATTTCGGCAGAAGTCTACCAGGCAAATAGTTACCTGCGAGCCTGGCTGGCGGTGCCGCTGCGCTTACGGGGCGAGACGATAGGCATGTTGACCTTGCAGCATTCGCAACCAAGACATTTTTCGCACCAGCCCATAGACCTGGCGCTGGCATTTGCCAACCAGGCGGCCATCGCCATTGAGAACGCCCGCGTCTACGAGCAGGCGCAGTCACTGGCCGCTCTGGAGGAGCGACAAAAACTAGCCCGCGAACTGCATGACTCCGTTTCCCAGGCGCTTTACGGCATTGCCCTGGGCGCACGCACGGCGTGTACATTGGTCTCGCGGGCCGATGGACAGCCGCTGCAACAGGTGTTGAGTGAACCGCTGGACTACATTCTCTCGCTGGCAGAGGCGGGGTTGGCTGAGATGCGTGCCCTTATTTTTGAACTTCGTCCTGAGTCATTGACTACAGAAGGGTTGGTCGTGGCGCTGGAAAAACAGACCGCAGCGCTGGAAGCGCGTCACCATCTGCAAGTAGTCACCCAGTTGATGTCGGAGCCGGATGTACCGCTGCCGGTGAAGGAGGCGCTGTATCGCGTGTCGCAAGAGGGACTGCACAATATCATAAAACACGCCGGCGCCACTCGCGCGGATGTGACGTTGATTGCGGAAAACGACTGTCTCACCCTCACCATCCATGACGATGGCCAGGGATTTGATTCATCCGGGCAATTTCCCGGTCACCTCGGTCTAAAATCGATGAGAGAGCGAGTGGCAGGAATCGGCGGCGGTCTTCAAATTGAAAGCGCAATGGGCAATGGCACGACGATTACAGTTACTGTCCCTATCTCCCCTTCAACATCATGATCGTGGTCGTCCGCTAACATGGAGGGCAGCTGATCCCGACGCCGCAGCAAGGCCGGGCATCGCTTGCTGTTCCGACATGCCTTGCATGTCCATTGGCACCGACTGAGCCAGCGCTGAAATGACTGTTCGCATTTTAGCCAATCTCAATGTCAGCCGGCTACGGGTAGGATCATCACTCTTTCAAGAGCCGATTCGACTGCCTTGGAGAAAACACCATTGCTACTCACTGCAATGGCAATGGCATCGGCGGCGTCACCACTGCATTGGATCGGTGACGCCGCCGAGTTGGGTTCTGACTATGGCCAGACGCACGCCGTCTGGTCGATGCCTTTATTCAACCGTAAGCTGTGCAATCATGCCCAGTTCGTGATGGCGCATGCCTACGCTGGCCGTGTCAGGGATAAAGCAAAAGAGCCCGTAGTCGCCGCTCTCGAATTCCTGTTCATACCAGGCGGTCAAGCCATTGCTCAGGGGGGCCATGGCGCCAACGATCATATAGGGCTGCGAACCCTCTGCATTCTCACCGGCCATCATGAAGTCCATGGCATCCTGGGCAGAAACGTCCTCGTCAAGCTGGTAGACGATGGCCTCGTGGGGTTCAATGCCATTGTTGGTCAATTCGACGATCGCCGAACCGGCTGCCGGTGCGCCATCCACAACAAACGCGTAATCGATCATCTCGATGCGGACATCGGCGCTGGGGGGTGGGGTCTCGGCATCCTCGGCCTCGGTGACGATCAGGTCGGCGCTCATGCCTGTGAACATCTCCGGCACACCATCTGCATTCGCGCTGAAGGAGTAGACCGAATAGTCGCCCGGCGCAAGATCGATGGTGTAGGCGCGGGTCTCTCCCGGACCAGCAGCGACACCGCCATGCCAGACGGCCCATTCAGGAAAGTCGGGATCACTACTGCCAAGGGTCATGAAAACGCCCAGGACATCGTCAAAGGTCTTGCCCTCTTCGCGTTTGACAAGCCAAAGCGTGTGCTCCTTTTCATCCGCGTTGACAAACTCAATACGGGTCAGGCCGCCAGGGATCGAGTCCGGCCCTTCGTAAGCGTTGTCGACTGCGGTGAAGGTGACAGTGGGCGCGGCATTCGCGTCTGCCGGCTGCTCGCCTGCCGCATCCATTGCCGCCGTGTCGGAACCAATCAGCACATTGGTCACCTCAATCGGCGCGGACCGTATGAATGTGGTGAAGATCGGACAGCGCTGGCTAAATTCCTCTGCCATCATCGCCGCTTCTTCCATGGTCGGTCCATCGACGTTCATCGTCACGCGAAAGGCGCGGATGCGTGGGTTGACGTCAGCGCCGGCCACGCCGCGGGGATCGAGATCGGCTTCCACCGTGGCATTGACAGCGTCAAGCGCAATCCCATTCTCCCGTGCAACCGCCTCATAGACCATGATGCCACAAGCCGGCAGCGCGCCGATCAGCGCATCGAGTGGGTTGACTTCCTCATTGGGACCCTTGATCGGCGGCACCGAATCGTAGATCCAATGGTTGCCGCGTGCGGAAACAAGGGCTCGCCCGTATTCCACCATACGGGCCTGGGCTGACGGACGGGCCAGTTCAAGCTCCGCCTCGTCTGTTGCATCTTCAACCAAAGGAGCTCCCGCAATCGTCACCGGCTCCTGTGCTTGCCCGTAGACGACGTTTGTCACGGTAATTGGTGCAGAACGGCTGAGCGTTGAAAAAATGGGGCACCGTTCAGAAGCTGCAGCAGCCATCATGGCGGCTTCTTCTGCGCTGGGGCCTTCGACGTTCATGGTCAGGTGGAAGGCGCGCACGCGCGGGTTTACGTCGGCGCCGGCCACGCCACGCGTATCCAGCTCACCGGTGACCGTGCCCGAGGCATGGTTGAGTGGAATATGGTTCTCAATTGCGACCGCTTCGTAGATATAGAGGCCACAGGAGAGCAGCGCACCCAACATGCCATCGAGTGGGTTGACTTCTTCGTTCGGCCCATCCAGCGGCGGCACTGAATCATAGACCCAGTGATTGCCCCTGGCAGACATGAGAACACGTCCCGGGCGCACAAGATCGGCGAACGCGGTAGCGGTGACAAGTTCCAGATCTTCCTCCATCGCTTCCCCACCTTCTTCGGCCTCGCGCGCTTCCTCCGGCACAGGCGTCGGCGTGGCGTCTTGGGGCAGCGGCGCAGCCATGATGGGCGCAGCCGGCGGGACAGCTGCCACCATCAGCGCCAGCACGAGCGCTACAACAATGATCATTTGGTGTTTCATTCGTTCCTCCTTGTAATAGGTTTCTAAGAATCCGAATCTCTCAATAACATCTCAGGCACGAGCGTTGCGATCTCTTCCCAACGGCGGAAGTAGCGGACCTCGCCGGTGACCAGATGCTTGACTTCGCCGCGCCACTCGCGGCGATCGTCACCCAATGGTTCTAGCCAGAGGCGCAACGTGAACAGGTTGGTGGGTGGCGAACGAGACGCGTCCTTCACAGCGCTCCAACTCCTTACAGTTAGGAATCAATCCGGCGTCCAGCGTGAGACATCAGGAGTGTAGCGTGGGGTGCGCTTCTTTAGCGTTCCTTGGGGCGCGTAGAAGCGTTCCGTACTGAACTTGGCGGAGACTTGGCGTGGGAGCAAGGCGCGGTGAGGCTGTTTTCAATCAAAATTGATAGGGGGATGAATCGCTCTTTAGATTAGCGTGCGAAGGCGAAGTCGATGAAGGTCGTTTTGCACGATTGTCTCCGCCCTCGTCTCCAGATCAGCCGGATCGTCCGTCACGGATAGGTAGCATCCGGATAGCCGATCGAGACGACCGGATGCCAACTGCAGCACCAGGCCGGCGGCAAGTTCAGGGGACACATCCAATCCCTCAGCGAAATATTGCCCGAATTGTTCGCCAAGGGTTTCAGATGCCAGCGCCGACTCGCTCATCGCCGTACGGACAATGCCTGGATCAATGGAGAAGACCGGAATACCGTGCGGCGCCGCCTCCACGGCCAGGTTTTCACACAGGCGGATGAGTGCACATTTGCTCACGGAATAAGCGGACGCGCCTGCCATGGTGCCGATCCCGGCGTTGCTGGCGACAGCAACGATGCGCCCGCTTTGTCGGGCGATCATGCCTGGCAGCACAGCGCTGCTGCAGAGCATTGGCCCACGGACATTGATATCCATACAGCGCCACCAGGCGGCATCCGTCATCTCCCAGGTCATGCCAAGGGGTCCGGTAACAGCCGCATTGTTGACGAGCAGATCGATTGGCCCCAATGCATCCGTGACCTCTGTGACCATTTGTTCGATCGCAGCGGCGTCGGTCACATCGACCATGAGGGGAAGCGAACGTCCGCCTGCTTCTTCAATCAGGATTACGGTCTCGGCGACTTCTTCGGCCGTCCGCGCGATGACAGCCACTTGCGCGCCTGCCCCGGCCAGAGCAAGTGCAATGCTCCGCCCAATACCTCGTCCTCCGCCGGTGACGATGGCAACCTGGCCAGTCAGATCAATTTTCTCTGCATACCCCCGATTGCTCATTGAACACCCTCCGTCATGAATCTGTTATCTCTTGTTACCAACCAGGCTGACGGCTAGCGAACGCCGCGCCCAGGGGGCTCCCGGTAGGCTGAGGCAGTATCCAGCCGTATCGCTTGTACTGAGCCTGTCGAAGTGAAACCAAGGAGCGGATCGACCCGTTTGGTTTCGATACGTCCACAAACTGCCGTGGACTACTCAACCGGCACTAGCCTGTATCGTTACTATCTCTTTGAAGAAGCGATGATCGTCAAGCTGCCAGAACCGTTCGACGAGATCCGGATCATCGATGGTTGAAACGCGGCGCTGTAGCTGCTGCCAGGCCATAGCCAAGACGGCAGCGGCACGGGGATCACTGTGGGCGTCGAAGATCGTGTAGCAGGTACCCAAGGTACGCGCCGTTTCGATGGTGGCATCCGCCTCCTGGCCGCCGATGGTATTCCAGATGGTCGCGGCATGGTTGAGCGCAAGGTCATGTTGTCCACGTTGGCGCTCACTGCGCGCGATACCGGCCAGCGCGTTCGTGGCGAGATAGTGCTGTCCCATCCGGACTTGGAGTTCGCGGCTCCATCCGTAGAGAACGTATGCCTCATTGGATCGACCGTCGGCTTCCAAAATATACCCCATGCGCGTTTTCACCAGTGCTTCAAAGCGCAACTCACCGAGCCCCTCCATCATCGCCAGGGCATCGTCCAATAGTGATAGCGCTTGTCTATCATCACCGCCAAGATGATGGACAAAGCCAAGATCGCAGCGCGCGCGGACTTCGTAAACCAGGTGGCCGACCCGGCCGAGCTGCTCGCTGGCTTCGGCAAGTATGGGAAGCGCGCTATCGAGATCGCCAATCTCCATCTTCATCGCACCGACGTAGTGCGCGGTCACCCAGTTACGCCACCAATAGTGCTGTCGCTCGCGTTCAATTTTCTCGCTGGCAGCAAGCACCTGCTCGGCTGATCGATAGTCACCGGCCTTGATATAAAAGCGGCCCAGCGTGTCCAATACGAGCGTCTCCTGTCGCAGATCACCGCATTCGCGAGCGTACTGAAGCGCTTGTTGCAATTCTTGCTCGGTCTCTGTCCAGTGTCCGACGGCTGTTTCGATTCGTGCGTAGGCGAATTTTTCATAGATGTTTGCCAGTTCGAACTTATCAACAAATGCGTCTGCAATGGCAAGTCCACGCTGAAGCTGGCCCATGATTTCGTCCACAGGCGCACCGGTGAACATGCCGACCGCTGCCTGACTCACCAGACTTCTTCCTTCAGCCGCACGATCACCGGACAGACGAGCATAGTGCATCATCCGTTCATAGGCTTGGCGAGCTTTGACCATGCGCGACTGAATCCACAAATGCGTGCCGAATACCTGATAACAAGTGATCAGCGCATTTCCATCATCGAGCTCTTCGGCCAGGTGAATCGCACGATGAATCGCTGTGGCTGCAAGGTCGAGCCGGTTGATGCTCTCATCATGCTTGCTACGACTCAATTCATACGCCAGCAGCAAGTGTGGCTCAGGTGGTCTGATTGTCTCCAGAATCATCCGCTCCGCGTCGAGATTTTCGCCCCAACGCTCGATTCGGAGTGCCTTCTCAAAAACGCGGTCCTGTTCCTGCAGCAGTTCGAGCCGCTGTACGGGATCGTCCGGGACATAAAGGGTCGCGGCATCGAGCATCAGCTCAGCATCGCGCAGCGCATACTGCTCCAGGGCAATGGTCGCGGCACGACGATAGTAGCGGTAGGCGGCCGATGCATCGCCGGCCTGGGCATAATGGGCCGCCAACTCACCGGCGATATCGTCCAGGTCCGCCTCAGGGGCCATCTCCAGCGCTTCAGCCACCCGCCGGTGATAGAATCGGCGACGCGCCCGACTGATCTCCTGATAGGCTACCTCGCGAATGCGATCATGGCTGAAGTCGTAGCCGTCACCGGCCCGCTCGCGGATGATCCGGCGCCGCCACAGTTCATCCAGCGCGTCGATGAGTGCCATCTCGTCCAGAGATACAGCAGCCTGAAGAATCTCATAATCAAAAGCGCGACCAATCACCGCGGCCATGCTTGCCACCTGGTGAGCCGTCTCCGAAAGCTGGGCCAGTCGTGTCGTGAGCAGGTTGTAGATTCGGGCCGGCATGGCGGCGACGCCAACGATATCGGAGGAGATGGCCGGCGCCACCTTGGTCTTTTCCAAGGAGACGGCCAATCCGCTGCGCACCGCTTCGACGAGGTAGAGCGGATGGCCTTCGCTGACGCTGAAGAGCGTTTCTGCCACATCCGTGCCGATCTGTTCGCCCGCCGTCTGCGCGGCGAGCTCGGCGGTCTCCGGTGCTGAAAGCGGACCGAGGCGCAATTCGTCAAGCTGGCCGGCATGGCGCGTCGCGTTCACGAAAGAGGCCAACGCCTGGTTGTCGCCCGCATCCTCGGTGCGGATACCGCCGATCAACAGCAGGGGATGGTTGCGTGCGCCATGCAACAGGAACTGGAGCAGCGTCAACGTCTCGGCATCGCTCCACTGCATATCGTCAAGATGCAGCAGAAGCGGCCCTGACGTCACTTGCAGCGCATGGACGATACCCTGGAAAAAACGCTGCTGTTGCCAGTCCTCCGTCATCGGACCCGGCGGCGGCAGATCGGGCCGGTCGGCCAATAGGCCGGGCAGCACACGCGCCAGTTCGACCCGCCAAAGATCATCGATGCTCTCCAGCCCAGGCCGGATGCCCGGCGAACGCAGCCACTCGGCGACGGGCGCGTAGGTGAGTGCGCCTTCGACCGCGTAGGAGCGGCTGGAGGCCGAGACATGGCCCTGACGCTGCACCCAATCCAGCAACTCCTCGACCAGGCGCGTCTTGCCGATGCCAGCTTCCCCCCAGATCAAGACGCAGCGGGCCTCTCCTTGTTGGATGCGCTGCCACGCTGCGTGAAGCTGTCGCCATTCATCGTGGCGCCCGACCAGGCGCGGGCGTTCTTTGGCCTGGGGCGCATCCGGCGATCTCGGCTGCTCCTGTAGCTGGAGCAGCCGAGATCGCAACTGTTCTGTGGCGGGCGAAGGCTCGACGCCTAACTCATGCTGCAAAGTCGAAGCGCAGGTATGGTAGACGCGCAGTGCGGCAGCGCGGTCGCCCAGGGCGGCGTAGGCTTGCATCAGCAGGCGATAGGCATTTTCGCGCAGGGAATCGAAGCGTAGAAGGGTTTTGGCCTGGGCTAGCGCCTCCTCGTAGCCGCGTTGCTCCAATAGCGCAGTTACCAACTGCTCGAGCAACGTTGCATACTTGCCCCGTAGCCGTTCCCGTTCCGCAAGCACCCAATCGGCATAGCAGTCGGGGAGAAGATCACCGCCACAAGCTTGCACCGCTGTGGTCAACAGCTGGATACGTTCGGCGGCGTCGCGACTTGCAACAGCCTGATCGTACAGGGCACCAAATCGCTGCACATCCACCGCGATGGGCCCGTCCGCACGCCATGTGATTGCCGTCCGCTCAATCGCAATCGCCGTAGCCGCCTCAGGCCACGCTTTCTTGAGTTTATGGAGCAGGCTGCGGACATTGGTACGCGCCTGTTTGTCGCTGGAATCGGGCCAGAAGTCATAGCCAATGCGGGCGCGCGTGATGGGTGTTCCAGGCTGGATCGCGAGCAGGGCGATCAACTCCTCCAGCCGGGGTTGACCCAGGGCAACCGGTTCGCCGTGCTGAACAAGTCGAAACGCGCCCAGTAACTGAAGGCTATTGTGTGGCAATGATCTCGTCTTGTGGTCGAGGCACAGGCTTGTCATCCAGAGAGAAAGCGCTCTTTGTCGGTGGGGCTGCGAGTGAACGTGTACGAAGAAAAGTGCGATTGAGGCTATTCTAGCGCGCTAAGACGCGAGATGTCAATCGGTATTCATAATTCCGTCGGCAGTCAAGAATTCTCAAGCCACCGGTCATGGGCCACGAAAAAGCCTGACCCGTTCTGAGCCGATCGAAGCGTGGCCTGAACTTGTCGAAGGATTCAGCGACTGTCGCAGATTTCTTGAGATTTGTCCGGCGCGTGGAGACGGAGCTACGCGACGTCTGAACGGTCTGTTTGCCAATGGGCTCAGGTGGGGCGAACATCGTTACAATGGCAGCTGTAAAGTGGGGAATCTCAACTGTGCGACGGACGGAGCGATGAAATGCGCATGTAGGTAACGGGGAGAGCCGCCAGCAGCGGACAGGCGCTGTCCGCGCTGCAGAGGGTACTGCAGAGCGTGCAGTCGGGCGCGGCCGGCATGCGTTTGGCCACCTTGCCCTTGCGCACCCAAAAATCGAGCATGCCTTCCAGCGCGCTGGCGTCGATCTCCAACTCGCTGCTCAGCGTTCGAAGATTGACGGGCTGCTTGTGGCGGTCCACTGCGTCGAGTACGGTCTTTAGCATCTCAGAACCCCAACAGTCGTCCCCCCTGGAAGACGACGAGCGCCGTCAGCCAGGCCAGAGCAAATTGACCGATGACGCTGGCCCACATCCAGCCGGCGCCAAATTCGTGGCGGGACGCGGCCACGGCCACCATGCACGGCGTGTAGAGCAGCACAAACACCATGAAGGCGAGCCCAGCCAGCGCGGCATGGCCACCGCTGGACTGCTCAAAGCCGAGATAGATGGCCGACATCAAGGCCGATGGCGCCGCCTCCGCTGCGCTTGCATCACCGCCCAGACCAAATATCGCCGGAATGGCCCGCAGCATCTCCCCGACTGCAGACACAAATCCTCGGCCGATCGCAGCCAAATCCGCCATGATGTTGGCCGGCGCGGCCGCGCCCGTGCTGTCGCCCGCTGCAACGCCATAAGTCTGGGTCAGCGAGCTAACCACGACTTCCTTGGCCACGATGCCGGTGAGCAGCGATCCGGTCGCCTGCCAGCTGCCAAAGCCCAGGGGCGCAAAGAGGGGCGCGGCCGCGTTCGCCAATCCTGCAAAGAGGCTCTCCTCGACCTCGGCAGGCCCGATTCGGCCGTTGGGCAGGTCGATCTGCACGGCCATGAGCGCCCAGACCAAGACGCTCATGGCGAGGATGACGGTCCAGGCTTTGCGCACGAACGCGCGAATGCGTTGCCAGGCCTGCAGCCCGATGCTGCGCAGCGTGGGCAGGCGATAGGGCGGCAGTTCCATGATGAAAAGACTTTCTTCATCCGAAGCAGGCAGGGCGCGCTGCAAAGAGAGGCCGAGGGCGATAGCGACAACGATACCCAGCACATAGATCAGAAAGACCGCGGTGCCGGCGCTGGCCGGAAAAAAGACTGCGGCAAAGAGCACGTATACCGGCAGACGTGCGCTACAGCTCATGAAGGGGACAAGCAGCCCGGTCAGCACACGATCGCGTCGGCGTTCGAGCGTACGCGTGGCGTAGATGGCCGGCACGGTGCAGCCGAAGCCGACAATCATGGGCAAAAAGCTCTTGCCATGGAGACCAAAGGGGCGCATGAAGCGGTCCATTACAAAGGCGACGCGGGCCATGTAGCCCGAATCTTCCAGCAGCGCCAGTGCCAGATAGAGTATGGCCAGCACCGGCACAAAGACGAGCACGCCGCCAACCCCGGCAATGACGCCATCCACGACCAGGCCCTCAAGCCAGCTACCGCCAAGTCCGACTGCACCGAAAAGCGCCACCATCCAGTTCGTCACCGGCCCCTCGATCACCTCGGCAATCCAGTCGACCATCGGCGCGGCCACATCAGTCGTGAGCTTGAAGACGATCCACATGGCAGCCAGAAAGATGGGCAGCCCCAAAATCCGATTCGTCACCACGCTGTCGATGTGATCAGAGACGGTCCTACGGGGTTCAACGGGTCGGCGCATGACGTCTGCCGCCACCTGGTTGATCCAACTATAGCGGCGGTCGGCAAGGAGGATATCGCTTTCGTCGCCAAACTCGGCCTCTAGTTTCGCTGCGTAAGAGGCGGCTGCTTGACAGACGGTTCCGCCGCCGGGCATTGCCTGGACTGCCGACCAGAGGGCCTCGTCATGTTCCAGCAGTTGGATGGCCAGCCAGCGCGGCTCGTAGCGCGCGGCCAAGGCCGGCGTGAGCGAGATCTCTCCTGCCAGGGCGGTCAGCACCGCCTCAACCGCCGGCCCGTAGTCAATGCGGAAGCCAGTTGTGGTGCGGGCGGGCGTCTGCCGTACAGCCACTGAGCTCGTCACACCATCACCCCGGCAGCTGCATGCGCGCAAGCCGAACAGGTCGGCATGGCCAGATGGAGCGCCTCGCCCACGGCTGTCAGCAGCGCGTCAATTCCCTGGCTACGGCGTGCGACCGTGGGCACGACGGGCGCGCCCAGTGCGGCGGCCAGACGTGCGGTGTCAATCTGGACGCCGCGCCCTTTGGCCGCGTCGATCATGTTGAGGGCGATGACCGCTGGCAGGCCCATTTCCAACACCTGGACGGCGAGATAGAGGTTGCGTTCCAAATTCGAGGCGTCGATGACGACGATGACGAGATGAGGGCGCAGGTCCAGCAGCGCTTCGCGGGCAATGGTCTCTTCTGCGGAGAAGGCTGAGAGGCTATACGCACCGGGCAAGTCGACGAGTTCAAACGTGCGCCCGGCATGGCTAAAGACGCCGGATTTCCTTTCCACGGTCTTGCCCGGCCAGTTGCCCACATGCTGCTGGGCGCCGGTCAGCGCGTTGAAGATCGAACTCTTGCCGGTGTTGGGATTGCCGATCAGCGCCAGCCGCCAGCGATCGTGCGTGCGACCTACACCGTGGGCGTGTGCGTCGGGCCGTGCACAAAGCTCAGTCGACATTGGTCACCCAGATCTGTTCGGCGTCTGCCTTGCGCAGGGCCAGCTGATAGCCTTTGACGCGCAACGCCAAGGGATCGCCCATGGGCGCCACCCGCTCCAAGCGAATGCGTTCGCCGGCGACGAAGCCCATTTCGAGCAGGCGGCGCCGCGCCCGCCCGCGCAAAGCAAGCCATACGATATCAGCGCTTTCTCCAACGCAGAGGTCGTTGAGCGTCAGTATAGGCGTGGCGGGTCGGGGATCTTGAGAACTAGCAAACATGGGCAGACTCTTTCACAAATCGGAGGCATCAACACGGTCAATTACCCGGCGTCGTGCGTCTTGTCACCGAGAGTATAGCGTCGCCATCGGCAGGATGCTAGGGGACAAATGTCCCGGAAATCTTGGGACTCGACCCATCGCGCGTTAAGGCACTTTAAGCCATAGAATTAACCTAGGTTACCTGCCCATGGCAGCACGCTTAACAATCAGCTGCGCCAGGACCGAACAACAAACAGAGTTGATTCACGGCTTTTCCCACTTGAAACGCACAACTGGCCATGCTACCCTTAGCGCTCGTGCCAAGCGGTGCGCGAGGGCCGCGCAGCAGCGCCGTCAGACCAACGCTGCGGGCATGGCAAGAGACAAGTCAATACGTACTCGTTTTGGGAGAATCACATGATGAAGATGGAGGACAGAAATAATATTATGTCAATCAAAACTATGATGGTCGGATGCTTGATTTTGCTGGTGCTGCCCCTGTTGGCGGCGTGTCAGGCGCTGCCCGTCACTGCCCCCGTGGCGGAGCAGGCGGCCGATGCCGGCGATTCGCTGCTTGTCTACTCAGGGCGCAATGAGAACCTGGTTGGTCCGCTGCTGGAGCAATACGCAGCCACGCGCGACGTTGCAGTCGAAGTCCGCTATGGCGACACGGCTGAGATGGCGGCGACGATCCTGGAAGAGGGCCAGAACTCACCGGCCGACGTTTTCTTCGGCCAGGATGCGGGCGCCCTGGGCGCCCTTGCCGCTGCCGGCCGCTGCCGGGCGTTGCCGGCTGAGATCACCAACCAAGTGGATGACCGCTTTGTCAGCCCCGAAGGACTGTGGACGGGCGTGAGCGGCCGCGCGCGCACGCTGGTCTACAACACGGAGATGCTCAGCGAGGAGGAGTTGCCCGCCAGCGTCTTCGATCTCACGAATGAGGAGTGGGCCGGGCGCGTCGGCTGGGCGCCGACCAATGGCAGCTTCCAGGCCTTTGTGACCGCCATGCGCCTCAACGCCGGCGAAGACGCAACGCGGGCGTGGCTGGAGGGCATGATCGCCAATGACGCCCAGGTCTTTCCTTCGAATAGCGCGATTGTCGAAGCCGTGGGCCGGGGCGAGGTGGAGGTTGGCCTGGTCAATCACTACTACCTCTTCCGCTTCTTGGCCGAAGATCCCAACTTCCCGGCGGCAAATTACTACTTCCCCGCCGGCGATCTGGGAGCAATGATCAACGTAGCCGGAGCCTGCATCATCGAGACCAGCGACAACGAGACGGAGGCGGTCGCCCTGCTCAACTTCCTGCTCTCACCCGAGGCCCAGCAATATTTCGCCAACGAGACCAACGAGTATCCGCTTGCAGGCGGCGATCGCGTAACGCTCAACCCGGCGGTCCAGCCCCTGGATGAAATCGACACGCCAAGTGTGGAGTTGAGCAGCCTGGACGATCTCCAGGGCACGCTGCTCTTGCTACAGGAATCGGGCGCACTAGACCAGTAAAACCCAGGCCTCAAACGCCAACACAAAAAACGCCGGGATGCGAGTTGGCATCCCGGCGTTTTTTTATTGCTCCCACGCCTGCAAGAGAGTCGCCCCCAGGCCGGCGCCGCTGTCGCCATGAAAGTACTCGTAGAAGAGGAGATCCTCGCGCCAGTGCGGATCGTCCCGAAAGGGACGGACTGGACAACCGTGCCGCCACGCAAAACTTGCTGATGAATGCCGTCCGCTTGCCCGTCCCGGGTCCCCATTTGGGCCTTTGCCGATGCGCATGAGCTACGGCTGCCACTCCGTGCCCAGCAGACTGATGGCGTCAACATAACGCGCCCAGTTCATTGCATTGGTGTCCTGCCTGTGCTTCTTGACCGCCTCAATATCGGGAAATTTGATCAGTCCGAAGAATTGCCATGGCTCGCCGGACCAACTTGAATCGCACGACACGACGCTCTCCGCGCCGACAGCATCAAACGACTCGGAAATTTTAGCAAGCATATTGGCTTGCTCCTCGTCCGACAGTTGATACCACGGTTCTTTTGTCTTCATCATCCACATCTGATAAATGGCTTGCGACATGTTGCTCCTCCTTGCCCTTGCGTGGGCGTCACCGTCATGTGCGTACTGATGGATGGGCACAAATAATCACAGTTGCAGGTTTCGAAAACATCACCGCCAATAGTCCAAGCCGTGGTCAGGTCTCCCTCCTATGAAATTGTGTAAAATGGGGGCGTTATTCGTGAAGCCAAGTATAGCACCCTCGTCAACATTGCTCCTTTCATCACAATTGCCAGGATGAGGGCAAAGCATGATCCGCAGCGACAAAACGCTAGCATTATGGCGATTGGCCCAGTCGGTGGCGCTATAAGAACCATTCATTGAGGAGACCGCCCCCCCTACACCCCGCCCCGCTGCCGGTACTGCAGCGCCCCGGCCAGCTTCTCCGTGCGAATAGCCGGCTGAGTCCGCAATCGATACTTCGCAGAGGATCATGACCTTATTCGCAGTTTGCAACAACAGTTCTAGAATCTATTGACGGACTCTCGAACATTAGGGTAGAGTGATGACCATGAAGGCTTGGAACGGCGGTTTGCCAGGATCTCCGCCCTGTCTGGCCGAACCAGGACGCGGCTTCCTGATGTTTTGCGCAAGAAAGGATGTGTTGCCATGCCCGAAAGCCAGCTCCTTGTGGTTGTGTTTGGCCCCAACGATGAGTTTCAAAACAGGTTGCGCAACAGCCTGAATCAATCGGCTGCGCAGAAGCAGGAAGCGCTTGAGCTAGTCCCTGAGCTAAATGACGCAGTGGGCTACGCGAACATCTTGCTTTGTTCTTTGAGCGCCGATGCTGTGCTTGACTCGACTAGATCGGTCGAGGATCTATTGGTCGACTTTCTGAGCGCTGTCGGGATCACAGCCAGGCGACCGACAGGCGAAAATGCTGATGTTTCCTTTTCGTGGCTAGCCACAACGATTGCAGGTGACTATGATGAGGAAGTAATCTTTGGCGACGCAGAAAGCACCTTCGCCATGCCCGGTGCTTCAGGCGGCATCAGCCTCGGCCGCTGAAGATTAGAGCAATCACTGCTTTGCTAGCTCATCCAACCGGCCGCGACTCTCTTCGATGAGCCTGTGGTCTGGAGGCAGACGCATCTGTCGAATCCTTAGCGCATTTTGCAGGTGGGCACTGGCTCGTTCAAGGTTATCAACACTGTGATAGTACCGCCCGAGCATGTCCGCGCACTCCGCTACATCTAGATGATCGGCTCCTAGCGAATTTGTAAACGCAGCTAGGGCTCGGTTCAGATATTCATCAGCAGCCAGTTCTTCCCTCTGATAAAAATAGAGCGCACCGATAGCGAGGAGCGTCCGGGCACTATCCGGATGCTCCTCTCCGTATTGTGACAATCGAATTTTAAGCGCCCGCTGCAGGTACTCTTTCGCCCGCTCCGTCTCGCCGAGCTGCCTGTATAGCGTACCAAGATTGTGATAATTTGTTGCAACGTGCGGATGCTCCGGCCCCAATAGCAGCGAGTTAATACGCAGCGCCTCGTTTAGGCATGCCACCGACTCCTCCAACTCGCCCAGGCCGCGCAAACAGGCTCCCTGGTTATTCAGATACTCCGCCGTGGCCGGTGTATCAATTCCGTCCTGCTTGCGACTCTGTTCGACCGCCCGCTGAAAAAAGTCACGCGCACTCTGTAAATCCCCCTGCTCGTACAAGTAGCGGCCCCAGTCATCCAGGCTCTCTGCAATGCGGACATCAGTCTGATCAAGTTGGCCAAGACGGATCGATAAGGCCCGCTCAAAATAGGTGCTCGATTCTTCGGATTGGCCAAGCGCGCGTAACGTTCTGCCTAGATTGGCCAGGCTCTCTGCGCTCTCAAGATGATCCTCCCCTAGCAGCTCAACGCGAATTGCCAAGGCTTTCCGGTGGTATGCAAGCGCACCCCGGTAGTCGCCAATCTGCCAGAGATGCTGTCCTAGCTCATTGCACAGACGGGCGCTCTCCACATCGGCCCGAACCGCTGAAATGTCTGCAACCGTACGTAGATGGATCTGCCATCTCAACAACGGCAGGGGCGCTACGACCTTGTTCCGCTCGATGGTTTCCGCATAGACGGCGGCCTCCACTGCCGCCCGAGCCTCCTGAACCTCCTGACCGGCAACGTCATGCACGAACGCCGCGACAAGGCGATGCATGCGCAACACGAAGTCATCTTCCACTTCAATCAAACCCAATTCGATCAGGCGTGAAAATGCCCTATCCGCCTGTATGGCAGATATCGTGCCGTCCTCATCCAGATCAAGCGTCTTGACGAGCAACTCATACCAGATGGGTTCCCCTGGCGCAAAATGAGCTGCTCGAAAGAGAAGGGAGCGGGCAAGTGCGTCTATCGCGTCATCAGGGTCGAGGCGATCGTAGCTCAGTGCGAAGGTGCGGCCAACATGCTGAACGTGACCTGTTGGCGAGATGCCGATACCCAGCATCGACGGGTGGTGAAGAAGGTCCGGATCACGCAATTGCTCAAGGTAACGCGCTCCATCTATGACGCGACGGTATCGATAGAGATAGCTGCCGGCCAGGTGCAAGGCCAGCGGTAGATCACCCAATTCCGCTGCGATCCCGTCCAGGTTATCGATATCCTCATCCGGCCGGTGCTGTAGCAGCAACTTGATGCTGTCCACGCGCTTCAGTACGCCGAGAGCGAGCATCTTCACGCCGAGGAAATGTTCCCAATCACCGCGTCGACTGGTGATCAAGATGCGGCAGCCACCGCTTACCGGTCGCCAACGATTCAGCAGCTCCGGGTCTTCACAGTTGTCAAAGACCAGAAGGCGGGGAACCGGTCTCTGCCACGCTGACTGCACCAGCCGCAACTGTTCGTGGAGGGTAAGGGAGCCAAAATTGGCGTGGAGGTCGAGGCCGCCAGGACCGCCACAGGCCGCTATCTCGGCTGCTATCGAGTCGGGGTCCGCAAAGCTCAGCCAGAAGACGCCGCCCGTAAAGAACTGACCGTAGCGATGGACAAACTCGCAGGCCAGCTGCGTCTTGCCGATTCCCCCCAGACCCGTTGCGGCAGCAGTTTCCAACTGGCTAACCGTGGCAACGTTGTTTTGGCCGATTGTGGAAGCCAGCTGCATGAGATCCGGATCCCGTCCTGTGAAGAGCGGATTCTTGCGCAGAGGCATGTACGAGCCGGGTGGTAGAGAGGCGGGAAATGGAACGGTATCGACCGGAATGGAGAGGTGCGAACCTTCATCTTGAAATGCAATCGACAGCTTGGCGGGCCGGTCCGTCTCCGGCTCGGGGAACAGTTCGTCGACCAGCGTATCGGCTGCGGGGTGTCCAGCACTTCTCAGGAACCGTTCCAGCCACGAGCGTTCTAGGCCGCCACGGCGCGTTAATTCTCTGGCCAGGACTTCGATGTCAGCCATACGGACAGGAATATTGCCCTTGCGCCAGTACTCAACGGACGACCCGCCCTTCTTGTTCAAGGCGTAGCCCAATTCGTCTTGAATGACGGCGATATTTTTAGATTCTTGCAGGCTAATGCGGTGGACGCCTTCGGTCAGCAGGCGTGCAAAGCTCTCCGTCGATTTCACAATGCGCCCTTTCCGAAAATTCGGAGCAAATTCGGACGCTCACTCCGCCATTTCGGAATCAACTTCCTCTACACTGCTCAACGTACCGACAAAGCCGGAGCAGCTGCGAGAAGTCAAGCCGGTTTCACAATTGACCTATTTGGACACTCGGGGTTGCCGCATTATAGCGCCGGCCCAGTAGGGGGTCAATCGCAGCAAGAAATCCGGTTTGCTTGGTCATCGCAAAGGTGAGCCGACCCGATGTCGCTCAAGTTCATCATGGAAGGAGACCATCATGCATCTTGTTTCAAGAAATAACCCAGCGAGTATGGGCGCTATCGTCGGACGGCCGACGATTCTGCCCCCGAGTTTTGCGCTTGGGGATAATCCGAACAACGAGTTGTTCGCTTGTGCACTGCACGGCAAAGGCACAGATGCTTTGCGCGTAGCACTTTTTCAGCATTCCGGGGGTGCAGGTATCGAACGTGTTCTTCTTGGACCTGAAACGGGCGACATCGAAGGCTCTACCGCCGCCGCGCTGACCAAGGATTGGCTCGTCACTGCGATTCATGGCAAAGGAAGTGGGCGCCTGAAGGTTATGAGTTGGCGAGTAACAGTCATTGGGGCTGACGCAGGGCTACCGCGTGGCTATCTTGTGGCGGTTCGTGAGGCAGGAACGAACAAATTATCACTCACTAAGTGGGCTTGATCAGTCTGGACAGGGAGGCAGAACGCTAACTGTGTAAAGAGAACCCTCGTAGCAAGGCGTGCCATCAACATTCAGATTCACCATTCAGAAAGGAATGAGCACCATGTCAGTTGTGTCAGCAGTAGGGACAGCCGTACCATTTGACGCAAATGCCGAGCCCTATCCTGCGTTCGGCAATCGCACCCCCGGCCTTCACAGCTTTCGGTTGACTTATCCGGGCGACGACCACGAGATTACCTTGATTCAGGTCTTGCCCGGCGGCATCTCCGAAGACCTCTCTCCCGGAGCGTTTGGATCGCCCGCAAATATCCCGGACGGCAGGTTGAGCGTTCTAATGCAGGACGCAAACCCTTCGGGTGAAGAGTATGGCTATCGTGTTGCGCACTCGCTGCTCAACGCGCCGGGCGCGCGACGATTTCAGATCAGAGATGTGGGATGCATCGGACGGTGCACGCGGCCTTTGCCCCAACAAATCTTCGGATCCGGTGCCTTTCCGGGTTGGATTACCTTCGGCACTCCGCTCATCGCCATGGTCGGGTTCAAGCTCTACTTCACGGGCGGGAGAGATCGAGAGCTGGATCACATCGGCGTATGGTTCCGCGATAACGACCTGCATGTCGAGCTGAGCGATCGGAATAGACGCATCACGTTCGGCTACCTGGTTGATTTCGTCGTCATCCCGACAGGCGGCTTCAACGTAACGACCGGCGTGGAGCGGGGAACGGCCACAGCGTTCGAAAGTACGCCCCTCGAGCAGCCATCACGGACGGACTTTCTGCTCACTGGTTGGTCATTCAACTTCCAGCAGGGCGACCATCGACTTCTGGACATCGGCGTCGTGAGAGGCAGAAACAATCTCAGCGTCTTCTATGGCGACGAAGGCGGCGGCGATCCATTTAGCTGGCGTGTTGACTGGGCCCAGATCGGTCCGATGGTCATCTCGACGAACCCCACACAGCCTGCGCTTGCAGGAGTCACGAACTGAGAATAGTTGTCGCAAATGAAGAAGCACCCGCATCGGCTGCTTCTTCATTTGAGGCCTCCCGTTGCGTCAGCCGGAGTCCCTCTGCCGGAAAATTGGCGGTTCGCGCTCTACGCACCCCCCAACTCGCTCCCAGAACACCCTGTGCGCCTAGCGAGGCGTCCGGCCCCTTGTCGTTTTAAGCAAAGAGAATAGGAAGGGGCAAAGAGCATGAGTATCGAGATCAAGGGCAGCGACAAGGCGTCGGCGAGTCTAGGGAAACTCGTTGAGGCGTTTGGGGGGTAATGCCACCGTCTATTTCATCAGATTTTGACCGCCTAGAACGGGCTGTACGCGGTTTTCTCCGCCTTGCCATAGGACTCCGAGGCTCCCAGCGCACAAAAAGCAGATATGCGGTGATTATGGCGGCTTAGCAAACAAATGAGCCGACCGCCTGCTGGAAGCGTGCGCAATATGCAGGCAGCCGGCCCGTTTGATGCCGTCAGGAAGGCCAATTTCACGGTTGTCATTGCCCTTTGCCACTGGGCAATTGTGGCAAACTTGCCAGTGCCATGCGGCCGGTTCTGTCAATCGGTCCGGCAACTTGTCATTCTACTTGGCAATCGGTTTTTTGTAGGCCGAATCAATCAGTTCATCTCGTATCCGTCTAGCCTAGTCGCATAGGTCGATACCGGCCGTTTCCCCATGATTGTGCTCGCCTTGATTTTGCCACGACCTTTTGCAGCACAACCGATCAGAGTCAACGCTATCCCCCCCCGCCTTCATCTTCACCCTGCTGTCTGATAGATTCAATGGCCCGGTCGACCGCTTCTTGTATTTGCTCATTAGATAGGTGTTCGGTGTCAGCGTTATCCATATCTATCTGCGCTGTTGCGTCATCGTAAGCTGTTGCGGCTTCCACCAAGGATATGGTGTCATCTTCCTCCATCTGGCGAACACGCTCCGCGATTATCTCTGCCAGTTCCGGAGGCATTTGTTGTCCGTTTACTGATCGCGGATAATAATCTCTTCTGAACTGTTCGGACGGCTCGTATCCAGTCAATGCAAATACATATCTCACCATAGCGGCTTCATAAGCCGGACCTTCACTTCCATCTCCCGTCGAGGGAAGCCGAGTCAATTCCTCGGTGCCTAGAGAAAGATGCCCACCATATGAATCTGGAGCCCACACTTGAATTACAAGATCATTCGTTTTTTCGTCAAGGCTCCAAGTAGCTATCTGACCAACCTGATCCTCCTCAGGGTTTATCTTTTCTAGTTCATCCC
Source organism: uncultured Chloroflexia bacterium (assembly GCA_963749845.1). GTDB lineage: Bacteria > Chloroflexota > Anaerolineae > Caldilineales > Caldilineaceae > JAGRCP01. The sequence continues at coordinate 397,785 of CAVVOJ010000004.1, forward strand.
ATAGAGCTTTCAAGGGTATTTTGTCCACCATTCACCTCCTCATTGACACTTTCGTATCTTTCGTATCTTTCGCATTATGTCGAAAACTCCTAGTTCCCTCCATTTCCATCTTTCTTCCCGCCCGACGATGGCAAAGGTGGTGGTTTGAGATCAACTGGATCCGTGTGTGCAAAGTCAACCTCTACGGGGTTGTCAAAATCTACATTCACCCGATAAACAACCTTCTCGACTGTTAAGCTGAATTTGCCATTTGGGAGTAATCGATAACCATAATGATCCGAAAGTCCGATCATTACATATGTTGCAGTGATCCGTGGGTGGAACACGAGCTTTTCATTGACATCCCCTGGAAGCTCCCAGACTCCCGCTAGCGCTAAGGGCATTTTGCTGGTCGCCTTCTCGGTCAATGGGTGCGGTGAAGGATTGTCACCATCGTAGAGGTTGCCGTCGCCCCACATTTGCATCTTGATTGTATGGTTGGTTTTTGAGTCGTCTGAGTCATTCCGAATGATATAGTCCGTTAATTCCATCGATGCTGTGTGGCTATAAGTAGCAGTTAACCCTCCCGTTACGTCAGACCCGAAAAAACCAAAACTGAATGAATAGGATATGGTGGTGCTTACTGAACCATGCTCGGTATCAGTATCTGGGGCACTCTGAGTTAGGACAGCACGCGTGTCATCAAATCCCATTTGGATATTTACAGATTCCAGATAAGGCCCTGTAATGCCATGAGCCTTTGTCCAATCTGCATCGGCCTTTGCTTTCGGCGGCGATCCCGGATGTCCAAGTGTAATCGGAGCAATCGCCGCCGGATCTGTTTGAAAGAGCTCGGGCGGGTGTAGCGCAGTGGCGGGGTCCGTTCGGCACGTAAGCACTTTTATCGGTACTCCTTGCTGCCCTGACTCTTGAATTGGAGTAAATTTCCATAGGTTGAATGTCAACCCCCAGGTCAGCGTCGCATTAACGAATAACTGTGTTTCGGCAGAAGGGTCGACCACATACTGAAGGCCCGGAGGTTGTGGTATTTTCGTGTTTATCGGAGCTACGCCAAAGCCGGTCGGCGAATCTTGTGATAATTTGCCTACATCCTGTGGGTTACCGGGACCACTGTCGGCCGTCCACTGACGTCCAAGTTTTACAATATCCTGATCGTTCGGTTCACTGTTTGTCATAATTCCTCACAATTGGCTGGCGTTTGACATGGATGGGACGCAATCTTACTACTTGCGTAGGTTTTCGGAAATGTCGGTAAATGCAGACCGCGTTTGGTCAAGAAACCTACTCGACCAATCTATGATGAAGAGTATGCGCGGGTCGCCGCGCTATGGCTTGAATCGCGTGTAATCAATGGTCACTGCTTGAAGACGCGAATCTTGCCGTCGGCCGCGCCCACGGCCAGCCACTGCCCGTCGGCGGAGAACGCGGCCGAGTTGACCGAATTGGTGCTGATGGGCAGGTCCTCGGTGACGGTCCAGCCAGCGGTCTCGAAGAGTTGTACCTTGGCCTTGGCGAGCAGCGCAGCCCGGCTCTGGTCCGGCGCGAGAACTAGGCCCCAACTCCCGTGCTCGATGGGGATCGTCTGGATCGCTGCCCGTGTCTTCATATCCCACACTTTGATCGATCCTTCATAGCCGGTGGAGACGAGGCGGCTGCCGTCGCCCAGGAAATTGAGTGATCCGGCAGCCGTTTTGTGACCCGGGAGCACGCCGGCGGCCTCACCGTTGGGCAAGGACCAAAGCGTAATGTCGTCGCCCAGCCCAGCCGCTGCCAGCAGCGCGCCGTCTGGATGGAAGGCCAGCGAGGTTACGTTCTTCTTGCTCGCCTTGATGCGGGAGGCGAAGTCGCTTCTGACCGTCCAGAGGGGCACGTTGCCGCCGTATTGGGCCGCGCCGATCAACGCGCCGTCGGGCGAGATGCGCACTGCGGCCACCGTCTGTTTGCGATCCTGCAGCGTGCCCAGCGGCACCGCGCCGGGCCAGGCCCAGCGCTTGACCGTCTGGTCGCTGGAGCAGGTGACGAGCATCCGTTCGTCCGGCGTCAGGACGACGTTGTTGACGCTCTTGTCGTGGGCCTCGAAGTCGAGGTCGAGCGACCATTCCGGAACCCGCCACGTGCGCACCCGGTTGTCAAAGCCGCATGAGATGAGGGTCCGGCTGTCTGCAGTGAAGCACAGATCGAGAACGTAGCTGACGTGCGCGTCAAAGGTCGTGACGGGTCGCATGTGGGGCTCCTCGGGTGACAAGCAGTACGAATGAATGCTATTATACACGGGTTCCAACTTTGGTGAGACGTACTATTATTTCTTCAATCGTCCACGGAGGCGCTTACCATGGCTGCGGCAAAAAATGCAATTGACGTTTACCAGCTCAAATTCACGTTGCAGAGGATCCGACCGCCTATCTGGCGCCGCGTGTTGGTTCCGGCGACCATGACGTTGAAAAGGTTGCACATGACTATCCAGCTTGCTATGGGCTGGTACAACTCTCATCTTCACGAGTTTGAGATCGGACCAGCGCGATTCGGTGATCCAGCGTGGGATGAAATGGGCGACTTGGTGAACGAAGCCGGGGTGCGCCTGGGGGACTTGAAATTGGCGGTGGGCGACAAGTTCATCTACACCTACGATTTTGGCGATGATTGGCGGCATACTATCAACGTGGAGGCTATTCTGTCCTACGACCCTGATGTCCCTCACTATCCGATCTGCATCAAGGCCAAGCGCGCCTGCCCGCTGGAAGACGTGGGCGGTTTCTGGGGATATGAAGACTTTCTCAAGACTATTGCGGATCCAAGCCATCCGGAACATGCCGATTTGCTGGCGTGGGCCGGCGGCGCCTTCGATCCTGAAGCGGTAGACTTGGATGAGATCAATCGGCAGCTGGAAGCAAGACTCTAGGGCTGTGGCTGGATGATCCGTAAAGTGAGCGCACAAGGACATGAGGCGACACCCCAAACCGCCAGCTGTCATCTCGAAGCGGAGCGATAGATCTTGTGCCTCGATGACGGGGCTCGCCAGGGCCACGCAAGATGTCTCCACCTCGGTCGGCATGACAGAGGAGCGGTTGTTGTGATGCTAAACCGTCATCCGTGCGTCGGAATGCCAGTCATGAATCATAGGATTGAGTTCTCCAGATGGAACAACGCATTCGCGACCGCTACAGCGATGAAATCCTGGCCGAAGCCCGCACCCGCTATGCCATTGACGCTGAACGCATTGCGGCGCTCGACGGCTTTGAGAGTTACATCTACGAGTTCAACCGCGCCGACGGCGACTACATCTTGCGTATCGGCCACTCCCTGCGCCGGAGCGAGGAACTAATTCATGGCGAGGTCGACTGGATCAACTATCTGGCGGCCGGCGGCGCGGGCGTGGCCCAGGCCGTACCGTCGGTGGCGGGCAGGCTGGTGGAGACCATCGATGATGGCGCGGGCGGCGCGTTTCTGGCCACGGCTTTCGTGCGGGCGCCGGGCGCTCAATCCGGCCGGGTTGAGTGGACGCCGGCCTTTGTCGAGGAATATGGTCGCACCATCGGCCGCCTGCATCGGTTGAGCCGCAGCTACCGGCTCGCCGATCCGGCCTGGCGGCGACCGGCGTGGGACGATGAGAGCAACGAGAGTGTGGCTTTCTTACCGGCGACTGACCGTGTCGCTTCCGAAACCTTTCGGCAAACGATCGCCCATCTGCAGCGCCTGCCCCAGACGCCTGACGCTTATGGCATGATCCATCAGGACGCGCACGGCGGCAACTTTTTCGTCGATGATCGGGGCAGGCTTACCCTCTTCGATTTTGACGACTGCTGTTACGGTCACTTCATCTACGACGTGGCCATGGTGATCTTCTACGCCGCCACCAACACCGACGATCCGTCAGCCTACGCCCGTCAATTCTTCCCACCCTTCTGGCGCGGCTATCGGCAAGAGAATGAGCTCAATCCCGTCTGGCTCAATGAGATCCCCTGGTTCCTCAAATTGCGCGAAATTGACCTCTACGCCGTCATTCACCGCAGCTACGGCGCCGACAACATTGCCGACTCCTGGGCCGCCCAATTCATGCGCGACCGCAAAGAAAAGATCGACGACGCTGTCCCTTACCTGGACGTAGACTTTTTGTCCCTACACGCCGGAAACAATTGATAATCATCAATTGCCAATCGTCCATTGACAATTTACAAATCGACTTCCTGTTGACCCGTAATCAGCACAACCTTGTTGTTGTCGTTGAGCTGGCTGACCGCATTGAGGAATTCCTGGGCTTCGTCCGGATTGCGCAGTTCGATGCTGTAGACGAGCTCGTTGAGCGTGCCGGCCTGCACCGATTCGACCGCGACCAGCGTGTAGTCGGCCAGGTAGCGGTCGAAGACGGGCTGGAGAAGTGCGTTATAGGGTATGTCGGCGGGGATGCGGATTTTGAGGAGTTGGTGGGCAGCTTGCTGGGCGAACATGTTGAAGCGCACCATGACGATGATTAGCGTGCAGATGAGGATGGTGGCAATCACCGCAACGAGGTAGAAGCGGGTGCCGCAGGCCATGCCGATGGCCATGGCAAAGAAGATGAAGCCGACGTCGCGCGTGTCCTTGACCGCATTGCGGAAGCGAATAATGGAAAGCGCGCCCACCAGTGAAAAGGCCCGGGCAATGTTCGAGCCGATGATCAGCATGATCACCGCGACGACCATGGCCATGAGCACCAGCGTTTGGACGTAGGACTGGGAGTACGAAGTGCCCCGGTAGGTCATTTGGTAGACATAAGCGATGGCCACGGAGAGCACAAAGCTCAACAAAACAGTGACGATGATGTCCCAGGTGGTGAAGACCTCGGTGGAGATTTGCAGGCTGTCGATCAGTGCTTGAATATCCATGGATTCACTGCCCTACCATGATGCGTTGGCGGTTTTGAATGATGGCGCTATGCTCCAGCGCGCCGCAATATTTGCTGACACGGCGCAGGATGCAGCGATGCCGGCTGAGGATCTGCGTCAACCAGAAGGGCGCAGTCTGGTTGACTTTGATCTCCATGATGCTTCGGTCGGGGGGCAGGAAATAGGGATCCTCCGCGCCAACCGGTTGCTCTGCTGCCAGCAGGCTCAGCGCCCGCGCTCGCCCGCGGCAGATTGGTGTCGAAGGTGATGCGCAGATCCGGATGGCTGGCGTCGCCGTTGAGCGCCAAGCGGTCATAACGCACGATGCAGGCAGGCTGGAGGCGCAGCGTTGCATACAGGTAGCCGACCTCGCGGATCACGGCCCAATCCGCGTCGCTGATCTCGCTTGGACGCTCGGTAAAGGCGGCAAAGTCAGTTGCCAGCGTGTAGGGAAGCCGTGCCCGGCGCTTGCCCATGCGCTGATTGACCCGGTGCTTGATTTCCAGGTAGCACGCTTCATGCCCATCCGCCATGGTATCGCCATAGGTGCGCACCCGGACTTTTCGGCGCACCTCGTGGCCCTCCAGCTTATCCCAGTAGGCTCGATAGTCGGGCGTGTCGTAGTAGAGGCTCGTGATGCGATACGCGCCCTGAGCATCGCCGTGCTCGTCGGGCGCCACATAGCTGGCAAGATCGACGCGCACGGCCGCGGCCTGTTCGGCCGTCAGCACATATTTCAGTTCATAACGCAGCTTCTCTTTGACCCGCATTGCGCCCTGGGCATCCCATTCCGTTTTGATGGTCCATTATGCGGGCAAAAAAGGCGAAAGGCAATTTTGTAGGCAGAACACAGCGGATGAGGAAAGGAACGGAGAAACAACAACAGATTGGGAAAGGAGCGGATCACGCTGTGCATCTCCGTTATTGACAAACGTTATCCGGTTATTTCCAAATCCGTTGTTCTTCCTACTCCCGCGTCGCCGCGTCGTCTGCCCCTGGCGAGCCGCCGATTTCGGCGCTGGCCTGCCAGTGAAAGGGCAGGGCCGGATCGCTGACGTAGTCGATTGGCACGAGCGAATCGCCGGTCTGGTCAGCGCTCAGGGGCCAGCCGTTGCCGTCATCGTAGGGGACGATGGTCAGCACCTGGCCGGCGACGTCAAAGAGCGCCAGCGGTTCGCCCCGATCTGAGAGGCGACCGGCGTAGACGCCGTGGATGTCCGGCTTCGGATAGCGCTCGCGGAAGCGCCGGAAGTCGGCTACGAGCACCTTGAACTCACCCGGTTTGATCACCGTTCCCGAGGGAAAGGTGAAGTCGATGCCGCTGAAAAAGGCTAGGGAGAGATCGACCGGCAGCGCGCCCACGTTTTTTAGCTCCACGAATTCATAGGGCTCGCCGCCGGCAGGGTTGTACATGATCTCGGTGATCCGCACATCGCCTTGCTCGTCTGCACGGTGGAAGAGCCCCTGCGTGAGGGCGCTCCATGTCTCCCCATCGAGGACGCGGGCGCTGACCTGGGTGGCCCCAGCCAAGGTGAGCGGCCCGGCGTAGCGTTGCGCAATCGGAGCCAGCCCGCCTCCCGGCGCACGCGGGTCGCTACCGTCGAGCGTGTAGTAGATCTCGCCCGCCGAGGCTGCCAGGCCGAGATCGATGGTCTCATCGAAGACCCGGTCCGTGGTCGAGAAGACAGGTGGATCGACGGGCGGATAGTAGCCGGCCTCGCGTGTCAGGCCGAGCAGCTTGTCGCCGTTGCCCGCCATCTGCTCCAACACTGCATCGCGGGCCGCGGCCCAATCGCCGGGAGTGATGGGCGGCTCCTCGCGCGCGTCGCCCCAGCGCGCGGACTCTGCCGCAATTGCGTTTGTAAGCGGTTCGGTCAGCGCCAGCCAGCGCGCCTGGGCGGCCTCATCGGCCAGCGCGCCCTTTGCGCCCAACAGCGCATGAAGTCGGTCGGCAAAGAGCAGGCGGAAGTCAGCGTTCTCCATCAACGCTTCGAAAACCAGCTTGATGACATTTGGGTAGGGCGCGCCCTCGAAGCCGTCCCCGCCCAAGACAATGGCCGCACCATCATCCCACGTTACTTCGGCATCCCAAACAAAGAAGTAATTGGGCCCGGCCGGATAGTGAACGCCTGCATACCAGTTGTTCTCCGGCCAGTCCTGGTTGCCAGCGTACCAGTTCACGATCAGATAATCGGCAAAGTGAGCCGGGTCGATGAACTCCAGCATAGTCGCATAGCGTGCGGGATCGGCCAGTCCGCCTTCCTGGGCCAACCGCAGCAGCACGTCAAAGCGGTCCTGGGGGCCGCTGACCGGGCCGCCATGGTTGGTCGAGCCGTACTCGTCCTTTTCGCCGCCAAAATTGCTTGCTGTGAAGGTGGCGTCAGGCCGCTCGACCACGTTGTAGAGGCCCCAATAAAGGCCGTTGAGATAGAGGTGCACAAAGCGTCCATGAGACCCTGTCCCTGAGGCGGCAATCTGTGACGCCCGCACCCACTCATCGCGCGTATAGGTCGTCTCCCGATGATCGACCGGGTTATCGGGCGGCGTGTCCGGGGCAGGTGGGTGCCCGGCGAAGCTGCGGTCGACGCCGGCGCGCAGCACCAGCGTGTCGAACTCGTGCACCGGCGAGTCGGGAAAGAAGGGGTAACGCAGCTTGCTGGGTCCATGCTCGCTGGTGAAAAAGAGGCGGAACGAATGCTTGGGCATGAACTCCCAGCGGCCCGCTCCACCCTGGATGCGCAGCCCGGCATCGACCTGAAAGCCTGGCTCCGCGCCGGTCGGATCGAAGAACTCGACCGAAACGGGACGCTCGGCCTCGGGACCACGCGCCTGGGGATCGGCGTAGATGTCCAGGTTGCCCACGTCGGTGACGAGGGAGAGTGTGGGCAACTCAGCCAGCCCTTGGGCCGCCATAGGGCCGTAGACGGGATCCTCAACGATGCGCGGGTCCATGGCATAGTCGGCCTCCACCGGCTCGCCCGCGGTGTAGCCGCCAAAGTCGATGCGGTGGGTTCCCCACGTGTCAGGGAAGCCGGGCGGCGCAACCGGCTGCGCCAGCACGTCAGCGCTGAACAGATAGCTCTGCGTACCCGTCGGCCCGGTCAGATAGCCGTCGCGCTGGGCTGCTGCACGCACGATCGTGGTGCCGTCAATCTGGAGCGGCTGTGCGTACGTCAGGCCGTTCTCTGCCGTGGGCGTGCTGCCGTCAAGCGTGTAGCGGATGATGGCGTCGGGAGTTGAGGTCTCTAGCCGCAATTCAAAGGGCGTGTCGAAGAGGCCGTGGGGCCGGCTGAAAGTGACACGCTCGGTCATGCCGGCGTAGACAGCAGGCGCATTGGCGCTGCCGGGCGTGGGCGTCTCGAGATAGCCGTAGCCGTCGTCGCGCCGGTTGGGCGTCTGGCTGCGACCGTAGGAGAGACCCGGAAGCTGGCGCGGGTAGTCCAGGGAGGTGCTGTCAAGATAGCGGCGCGCGGTGGGCGGGTAGAGGGCGAGGAAGCCGCCGTCTGCATCCAGGCGAAAGTTGGTGTGGAGGAAGCCAGGCTGCCCTGTTTTGTCATCGATTTCAATGCGCGTTCGGTCTTTGCCGGTAGCGAGGACGAGGAGGTGTTCGCCTGGGGCTACCGTCACGTCGCCGAAGATCCACTGGGTGGGCCGGGTCGGGTCGTCACTCAGGGACCAGTCGCGCAGAGTGACCGGCGCGCGGCTCAGGTTGACCAGTTCGATCCAGTCGGCCGGCTCACCCTCCTCATCGAAAAAGGGCGCGTCCGCGGCAGTCGCGGCCTGAAACTCATTGATGACGACCGGACTCGTTTCCGTTGCGACCAGCGTGTCTGGATGGGTGAACAGGCGAGGCAATGCCAGGAGCAGCAGCAGCCCAATGATCAGCCAGAAGATCAGTTGTGTCCGGCGGCGGCGCCAGTGGATGCGCATGGCTTTGGGCCAAGTTATCATTTAGCCGCCGTCGCCGACTCGACGTTGGGCGCGGGTTCAGAGACAATGCCGCCGCCGCGCACGGTCGCACCGATGACGAGGCCGGCGCTGACCAGCACCAGATTCTTGATGATGTACTGGCCTTCCAGCGTCGGCGCGTATGGGATGTGGGTGAAGACCTCGTCGGGGAAGAGGAAAATGGGGGCAGCTGTGCCGATCATCTGCAGAAAGAGCAAGAAGAGCGTCACGCGCATGAAGATGCCAAAGATCAGGCCCAGCCCCACCAGCGTTTCCCATATGGCCAGAAGATAGATGGAGACCTCGGGCGGAATCAGACCCAAGGTCAACATATCGATGGTGCGGGTGGCCAGACCCTCGGCCGGACTCAGACCGGGAAAGAACTTGAGAAAGCCAAACCAGAAAAAGGTCACGCCCAAACTGACGCGCAATATCAGAATGCCGTAGCGGGCCATCCACGCCGTGATGCGACTGTCGATTTGATCGAATTTATCGTATAGACTGCTCATGCTGCTTTCCTCGTGATGCCATAATCGAACGCGCAGACAAAACTTCACACTCTACATCTCTATGGTAAACGAGAGGCTCTTGCTGCGCCAATATGCGCCGAAATTGAAAAGTGTGATACCCTCGACCTTGGTTTGGCGAAGGCGGTTTGATCTTATGCTTGCGAGGTAGGCAGATGAAAGTGTTGCGCAATATTCTAATCGGCCTGTTGGTTGCTGTGGGCGCACTGGCGCTCTTCCTGGTGCTCTCCGTGTTCTTTGATAGCTTTGGCGATGACGAGAAGCTGGCGGACCTGACCAACGTCCAGATTGAGAATCCTGCGGGGCCGTCCGTTGCCGCCTATACGGCCGCTCCCGCAGAAGACGGACAATTTCCCGCCGTCATCATGCTGCATGAGTTTTGGGGGATGCGGCCCTCCATCACCGGCAAGGCAGACTTGCTGGCTGAGGAAGGCTATGTGGTCGTGGCCCCGGACACCTATCGCGGCGCAGTGACAGACTGGATTCCACGCGCCATCTACCTTACGCTGACCACGCCGCAAGAGCGGGTGAATGAAGACCTGGACGCGGTCTATGCCTGGCTCGCCGAGCAGCCAAATGTCGATCCGGAGCGTGTTATGGTGATGGGTTTCTGCTATGGCGGCGGCAAGGCGCTGCGCTACAGCCTGCACAATCCCGACATCACATCCACGGGCGTCTTCTACGGCGAACTGATCGACGATCCGGCGCTGCTAGCCGATCTGCCCGGTCCCGTTCTGGGCATTTTCGGGGCTGAGGATCAGCGTCCCTCGCCGGAAGACGTGGCGGGGTTTGAGATGGCGTTGGTCGCCGCAGATGTCCCCCATGAAATTACCGTCTACGACGGCGTTGGTCACGCTTTCGTGGAAGATGCGGCAGGCATTGCCGAGGGCGGCGCTCAAGGCGAAGCCTGGGCGCAGTTTGTGGACTTCACCGATGCCACCCTCAAAGCCGGCACACCGCCAAGGTAGCGCCGGTTCAGCCCGTCGAAACCAAGCGAGCCCAGCGCGCAACCCTCTTGATTTCGACAAGCTCAATCTGCGCTGGGCTATCGTGAGAAGTCCACGGTACGCGTCACGCCGCCCATGTAGAGACGGCTGAGCAGCCCGGCACTATCCGCTCCTTTCTCAATCCGTTGTTGTGACCGAGCGTGGAACACGACAACGGACGGGGAAAGGAACGGATACTGCATGGGGTGGACGAGGTGTCTCACCATCGCGTAAAGCTCGTCGAGCAGATCGGCAGGCGCAAAGCCGCGAATTCATTCGGTGGCTGACACCCGTTTCCCTTTCCCCCTCATCTTACCCTATTCTTCATCAGCGTCGCGCCGCAAGTGACGAAACGCGGCATACGCAGCTGCGTCCGGCACTGTAACCGTACGCGCATAGGGCCCCAGTGCATCAACGGCCTCTTGCGTGCCGGGCGGGTCCTGGTAGAGCAGACCGAAGTCAGGATCGTCGGGCAACGTCTGCTGCCCGTAGCGGCGCCAGGCGCCCGCTTCGACCGCACTGGTGTAGCCAGCGCGGTCGAAGCGGTCCAGCAGCAAGCCGCGCAGGCGCGCTGTCGGTTCGTGGTAGGCCGGGTTGTAGGCGAAGTTGTGGCTTTCGCCGGGATCCCAGTCGCGATCAAAGAGCCACTCTTTCTCATCGGCCGCCGAGTAGATGTACTTGTAGCGGCCGTCCGTCACCATGTAGAGACCGAAAGGTCCGTCGGAAAATTGGCTGTAAACGACCTCACGCATGGCCGAGCCGTCGGCCACGCGCTGGAGTGCTTCGCCCTCGGCGCTGCCATGCTCGACATCGACGTCGGCCGCATGCAGCGCGGTCTGGCCGATGTCGAGGAGTGAGACTGGAGCCGCCACACGGGCGCCGGCTGCAAACTCCTTCGGATAGCGGGCCAGCATGGGCACGCGCGCGGACGCATCTAGCATGGAACGCTTGCCCACGCTCCCGTAATCGCCCAGCAGCTCGCCATGGTCGGCCGAAAAGAGAATGAGCGTGTTGTCGATCTCGTCGCCCAGCGCGACCAGGATGCGGCCCACGTTGTAGTCGATGAAAGAGATGGCCGCGTAATAGGCGGCGCGCATCGTACGCATGAGTTGGTCGTCGATGCCGGCGTCGCGATACTTGTAGCGATTCTGCACCCGATTCCAAAAGGTGAGTAGGTTCTCATAGCCTTCGGGGCGGAAGGGTGGCGCCATCTCCGGACCGCGATAGAGCTTGTTCCATGGTGTTGGATTCTCGAAGGGCGGATGGGGCTTGATAAAGCTGGACCAGAGGAAGAAGGGACGTTCCCGATCGCGATTTTCCAGAAAATCGATCGATTTGTCGGCGATCCAGTGCGTATGGTGGTGGTGCGCCGGCAGTTGCGAGGGCTGGGGCAGGTAATAATACTCGGAGCGCACGCCGTGAACGTCCTGCACGTGGCCAAAGCCCTGCTCGGCCAGGTAGGCCATGAATTCGTCGCCCGGCGTGGCGCCCTCTTCCGAGTAGACGCGCTGCTCAAAGCCCCAGTCGTAGTAGGGGTCGGGCGAGAAGTGCATCTTGCCGATGCCGGCGGTCTGGTAGTCGGCATCGCTGAGCCGCTGCATAAAGCTGGGTCGATCCTGAGGCATGGGGTTGTTGGCCGTACAGCCGGTCACGTGGGCCGGCTGGCCGGTGACGAGCGCACAGCGTGCGGCCATGCAGACGGGGCTCGGCGTAAAGGCCTGGGTAAATGCGGTCCCTTCGCTGGCGAGACGATCCAACGCCGGCGTTTTGAGCTGGGGATTGCCCAGCGCGGCGATGGTGTCGTGGCGCTGCTGGTCGGTAAAAAGGAAGAGGATGTTGGGCCGGCGGTCGGGCATGGTAAGAGCGTCCTTATAGCTGGGTGGATTGGGTTGCAGCTTGTTGCGCGATTGAGTCTAGGCTGAGTCTAGGCGTTTGTCCTATCCAAGGCAAACGCATCAACAACCTAATATCCCAGCCGCAGCGTCGCTTCCTCCAGGCCGTCGGGCACGCCGACGAGCGTCAGGTCATCGGCGAGATGGATCGGCGTATAGCCACTGGGCAGGATCGAATGGCCGTTGCGCTTGACGCCCAGGATGCGCACATCGCTGGGTAGGCGCAGGTCGCGCACGAGCATGCCGTCCAAATCCGGATTGGTGACCGTGCATTGGATAAATTCAAAGTGCTCAGGGTCGCGGTCGAGCATCAGCGCGGCCGACTGCGGTGCAATGACGGCTTGCTCCAAGAGGCTGACCATGGCTGACACCGGCTCGACAATCAGCACATCGATTTCTGCAAAGCGGGCAAGGCTGGCCGCATCATGGGGGCGGACTATCAGCCGCTGTACGTTAAACTTATTGCGGGCGTACTCGCAGGCGCGGAAGTTGTCATCATCATCATTCAACATAGCCACAACTGCATCCGTGTCCGCCGTAATCAGCTGGCTGAGCGTCTCTTCATTGATGGCCGGCACGTGGCGTTCATCGATGTCCTCGGCAGCTAGGTTTTCTACATGCTCTGCGTCGGTATCGGCAATGACGACGCGCCAGTTGTGTTCCTGCAACTCTCGTGCCAGGGCCAGAGATTGAAGCTCGACGCCCAGAATTAACGCGTCGCGCACCGGCTCCTTTTCCGGCAGATCCCCGGGCAAGTTAGCCTCGCCCGCCCGCTTGAGCGATTCCTTGAGCAACATAGGGCCGAAGATTTCATTCAGCACGATGACCGAAATGATCATGGTGGAGAAGGCCGCGCCCAGGGAAGGAAACTGAACGGCCACCTCGCGCGCCAGGCCCAAGGCAATGCCGGCCTGTGTAATCAGCGCCATCCAACCGTATTTCTTAAATTCCTCCGATTCCCGGGCGAGGCGGCTGCCCACGAAGGTTCCACCGTAGATGCCGACCATGCGCATGAGAAAGAGCGCAATGGCAATCGGCAGCGTGGCGATCAGAATATCCAGCTTGAGAGAAATCCCGGTCAGGGTGAAGAAAGCCACATAGACAACGGGGCCGATAACGTGCAAGAGTTCATCAAACTGGTGGCGCTGTTCCGAAAAATTGGTGACCATAAAGCCGCCGATGAGACAGATCAGCAGCGGCTCGATGTAGACCTCATAGCCAACAAGACCCGGACTGATCTGCTTCACCTGATCGGACAAGAAATAGACGCCATAACCGATCAGCAGGATGAGGACGATCTTGAGTGGCTGCTGCAGCCGTGTGGACAGGACCGCCTGCAGCAGCTTGCCGACTACGATGCCGAGCACGAGGGCCAGGGTCAGGTCCAGCGTCAGCTGGCCGAGAAACGCAATGCTGAAGTCGGTATTGGTTAAGAAAATGCTGGCCAGGGAGGTCGTCACGGCAAAGAGCACGATGATGAGCACGTCCATGAAGACGGTGATGCTGAGCACGGTGCGTGTAAAGGGACCCCTGGCGCGAACTTCCTTGATCACGGCAATCGTTGAGGGGGGCGATAGCGCCAGCAGCACGACTGCGCCAAGCAGTGCAATCGTAAGCAATTCATTGATAGGCCTGCCCTGGGTAAAGCTGAGGAAGTTAGTGAGTACCAGGATGGTGGCTGTGCCCAGAACGAGCCCAAGGATCGCAATGCTCAGCGAGTTGATGACGATGCTGCGCAGACGGGGGCGAATCTCTTTGAGATAGAGCTCGCTTCCGGCCACAAACGCGATCACGGCCAGGGAGAGTTGATCCACAAATCGCAACTGGGTAACCGCTTCGCTGGGCAACAGATCGAGCAGAAATGGACCGGCCAGCGCGCCGGCAAAGAGATAGCCGGTAATGTAGGGGAGACCAAGACGGGTAAAGAGCTTGCCGATCAAGTAAGCAGCCAGGGCGATCATTACAAAGGTGACAAAATAGATGACGGTTGTCATGCAGGCTCCCCTTGGGTGTGAAAGCGATTAAATTGTAGCCAGCGGGGATTATCTCGTACTGCAATCAATGATACTGTGATCTTGCCCCATAATGGTTGAACCCACGGATGCGAACGCCGTGACCGAACCTGATCCGTTCAGTTTCGCTTGGCCACGCCGTCGGGCGTCTTGGGTGAAGGATGGGGGCGAACTAATCCGACTTTTCGCCAGGTTCTGGTAACATTTGGACGTGGCCGGCGCAAAGTCGGTGGTTTTCGACATGTCAACTGAGCATTAGCGCCGCCTCGACATGCGCCACGTCCCCCACGCCAAGGCCAATAGCATCGCCATCACCCCCAAACTTAGGCTGATCACCAATCCTGATCGGGGCGGCGTCTCTGCATGGCTTGGCGCCTGCGCGGCTTGAGCAGGTTGCGTCGCGTGCGGGGTCGCCGATGAACCGATCGCGGACGGAGAGGTTGCCGGTTGTGGCAATCCCGCTGGCGTGGCCGTTGCCGGCAGGAAGCCGGGGATCTCTGCTTGGGGCGAGAGGGAGAGAACGTAGAGCGTCAGGTCTGCAATTGCTTGGTCATCCAACGGCCCGCCGCGGGCCCGGCTCCAGGCGATCATGGCGCTGCGCGGAATACCGTGGCTGATCGTGCGGCGCACGGTGCGATCGGGCCAGTCGACGGTCCACTCCTTGGCAAGCGGGGCGCCAACACCGCCCTCGCCCGTCGCGCCGTGGCAGACGACACAGTGCTGGGCAAAGCGTGTTGCCCCTCGTGCAAGATCCCCGGCCGGGTGGAACGCTTCATCACCCGATGCGGTCCGTTCAGGCCAGCGCGCGGCGATCGCATCGTTTACGGCACGGGGCACAGGAGGTGGCGCGCCAATCGCTTCCCAACGTTGGATATAGGCGGCAATGGCGTCGATTTCACGCTGTGTCAGGGGGCCGCCCGCGGCCTGACTCATGGCCGCCATGCCGACGGTGCCCTCGAGCATAAGGTCCAGCACGCGTTGGGGGTCGTTTTCTGCCCCCTGGCGCGCGCTGGCATAGTCACCGTGACAGCGGTAGCAGAAATCGTGGTAGAGCCAGGCGCCGTGGGCCACTGGATCCAGCGCAAAGAGCCCGTCCAGGGCTGGCTCAGGCGGCTCCTGCCGCAACGGCTGGGTCTCAGCGGCATAGAGCGGCTGCGCAACCGCCATGCTCATGAGGAGCAGCAAACAAAGCGCCGGTATGACGGCGCGCCATGCCCCGTGGGGCGATGGGGGAAGGCGACGAAGATGCAGGGGGCGAGAGTGCCAGCGGACATCGGTCATGGCTAGAGCGTAGCCGCCGCCTGTTCGCCCGGTGTGGCGAATATGTGAAGACAGCGCCCTTTCCGGACCGGCACATGCGTTCTCGGGGCGCGGTTTCCAGGCTGCAACAGGCGGTCGCCGTCCATCCGGGACCTCCGCAACGCTAGGTCTGCGCTGCCTGCCATGAATCAGCTGGCTGACCGTCGCCAATTCTTCAAAATTAATCCGCCGAAATCCGCCGCATCAGCGTCAATCCGCGGCCCATCCGATTCATCCTGCAAAGTCCTCGCATCCTTGAACAGGCGGTTGCTTGCATGGAACGTCGGTGCTATCGTTGGGCTCTGTTGAACGCACCGCGCCGGCGCTTCAAGCGCTGGTGACATGATAGCGATTCGTCCCTTGCACGGAAAGGAAGAGAGCATGAACAGAGGCAACCAGATCCGGATCAGCCAGGTGCGCTTGCTGCAACTCCGCACTGTCGACGAGGTTGGCGAGCTCGAGCCCGCATGGGATGTGGGCGGGAGCATGCCCTTTACCAACGGCGGCGGCACAGTGGTCGAGATCGAGACGGACGCCGGCATCACCGGCATTGGCCCGGGCTGTGCGCCGGAGCTGTTGCGCCCAGTGCGCGCACTACTCGTCGGCGCCGACCCCTTTGATGTCGAGCAGCATGCTGCCAGGCTGACCTACTATGCTGCGGGCTTGCCCTACCGCGGCGCAGCCGGGGTCGACATTGCACTCTGGGACATCATCGGCAAAGCGTGTGGCCAGCCCCTATTCAAGCTGTGGGGCGGCGGCCGCGACAAGGTGCCGGCCTATGCCAGTATGGTGCTCCTCTCAACGTTGGAAGAACGGGTGGAGTTGGCCGTGCGGCTGGCTGATGAGGGCTGGCAGGCGATCAAGCTGCGCCTTCATTTTCCGACCATGAAGGAGGACATTGCCCTGGTCGAGGCGGTGCGCGAGGCGGTGGGCGAACGCATGACCATTATGGTTGATGCCAACCAGGCGCAGTCGAGCGGCCCGTGGCAGCCCGGCGTACGTTGGGACTACCGCCGTGCCCTGGAGACGGCCAAGGCGCTCGATCGGCTCGATTGCTTCTGGCTGGAAGAACCGCTCCCGCGCTATGCCTTTGAGGCTCTGGCCGCGATCAATGCTCAGGTGGGCATGCCCCTGGCCGGCGGTGAAAACAACCCCTATTTGCACGAACTGCGCCAGATGGCCGAACAGAACGTCTACGGCGTGCTCCAGCCCGAGAGCATGGTCCTGGGCGGTATTACTGCCTTGCGCAAGGTCGGCGTGCTGGCCGAGCTCTTCAACAAGCTGGTCGAACCCCATCACGGCGGTCGCGGTCTGGGTACCATCGCGCACCTGCACCTCACGGCCTCGTGGGCCCACTCACCCTATCTGGAGGTGCTCCATGATCCGCCCATCGGCGACTACCGCCATGGCTTTTCCATCCTGACGGAACCGCCGGTCGTCGACAGTGAGGGCTATATCCGGACGCCCCAGCAACCGGGCTTGGGCGTGGCCGTGGATCCCGCGCTGATTGCGGGCGAGATCGACCTGTAGGCGCAATGCAGCAGAAGAATCTCGCGCATCGCTCGCCTGTAGGTCCGGCAGATTTCCGGACGGGGCGAGGACGGGCCTCGGCGCCGGTTGCTTACCGCTGGCTGACAGTCTAGGCTCAGCAACGCACGGGCGTCGATCTGATGCCAAATCTCGCCCGATCATGCTACAATCCAGGTCACCAACACTTTTTCTCACCAGGAGAACGCCATGCATATCGTCCATGTCTTTATTCAGGTCAAAGAAGAGTACTTGGAGGCCTTCAAGGCTGCGACGCTCGACAATGCGCGCAACAGCGTGCAGGAGCCGGGCATCGCCCGCTTCGACGTCATCCAGGAACAGGAGGATCCGACCCGCTTTGTGCTGGTTGAGGTCTATCGCACGCCCGATGATCCGGCCAAGCACAAGGAGACGGCCCACTACGCGCGCTGGGCCGAGGCGGTGACCGACATGCTGGCCGAACCGCGCACGTGCAGCTTCTACCACAACATCTTTCCCGGCGAGGGGGGCTGGGATTCGGACGTGAGCGAGTCGTTGTCGTGAGTACGCTCTCTCCCTTCGACTTCGCCACCGCAGGGCAGATCCGCTTTGGCCGTGGGCGTATCTGTGAAGCGCCCCGGCATGCCGCCGCTCTGGGTTCGCAGGTTCTGGTGGTAACCGGCGCATCCGCCGGCCGCGCCGGGCCGTTGCTCGCCGACCTGGCCGCGCAAGGCATGCCCGCCCAGCGCTTCGCCATCAATCACGAGCCCACTGTAGCCGATGCCCTGGCCGGCGTAGAGGCTGCACGGGCGTTCAATGCCGACCTCATCATTGCCGTGGGCGGCGGCAGCGTGATCGACACGGGCAAGGCGGTCGCGGCCTTGCTCACCAACCCTGGCGATCCGCTCGACTATTTGGAGGTGGTCGGTCGTGGCCAGCCGTTGACCGTGGCCTCTGCACCCTGCATCGCCATTCCCACCACGGCCGGGGCAGGCGCCGAAGTGACGCGTAATGCCGTGCTCAAGGTTGTGGCAGAGCGGGTCAAAGTCAGCCTGCGCAGCCCGACCATGCTGCCCACGCTGGTCATCGTCGACCCGGCGCTGACCGATTCCTTGCCGCCTGCGGTCACGGCCAGCACCGGTCTGGACGCGCTAACCCAGGTGATGGAGCCCTTTGTCTCCCATCAGGCGAATCCACTGACCGACGGCTTTTGCCGGGAGGGACTGGCGCGCGCGGCTCGTTCCTTGCGCCGCGCGGTGGAGAACGGTGCGGACACGGCCGCACGCGATGACATGGCGCTGGCCAGCCTGCTGGGCGGACTGGCATTGGCCAATGCCAAGCTGGGCGCGGTCCATGGCTTTGCCGGGCCCATGGGCGGCATGTACGACATTCCCCACGGCATCATCTGCGCACGCCTGCTGCCCTTTGTGATGGCGACGAATGTGGCCGCGCTGCAGGCGCGCCGGCCGGACTCGCCGGCGCTGGACCGTTACGATGAGATCGGTCGCCTCGTCACGGGCGACCCGGGTGCCGACGCACAGGTCGGGGTGGCCTGGGTTGAAGCACTCTGTGTCGCGCTTGGCGTGCCGAGTTTCGGCGCCTTTGGCGTGCAGGCGGCGGACTTTCCGATCATCGTCGAAAAGGCGCAGCGAGCCAGCAGCATGCAGGGCAATCCCCTGCCGCTGACGGACGACGAGCTGACGCAGATCTTGTCTTGCGCCTG
Source organism: uncultured Chloroflexia bacterium (assembly GCA_963749845.1). Taxonomy (GTDB): domain Bacteria; phylum Chloroflexota; class Anaerolineae; order Caldilineales; family Caldilineaceae; genus JAGRCP01. Next base: position 416,540 of record CAVVOJ010000004.1, read on the forward strand.
CTGATTTCTGAGTGCCGCCACGAGCGATTGCTAGATCGATCCGGGATCAGTGGCCGCCACCCAGGTTGAGCCCGACGACGCCCAAAATGATGAGCAGAATGCTGGCTAGCTTGAGCACAGTCGCCGGTTCCTGAAAGTAATAGATGCCGATGGCCGTAATTGCCGCCGTACCGACGCCGGACCAGATGGCGTAGGCCAGGCTGACGTCGATACGCTTCAGCGCCAGGCTGAGCAAGGCAAATGAAATAATGTAAAAGACAAAGAGCAGGACCGAGGGAACCAGCTTGGTCAGCCCGTCTGATACCTTCATCAACGTTGTGCCGGCGACCTCGAAGACGATGGCCCCGGCAAGAAATGCCCACTCTTTCATCTGTTGCGCTCCAATCTGATCAATTGTTGGCATGCGCCAAGACCCGCTTGCGCATGTCGCACGGTGCGTACGTAATCCGCTCCATATGCTGCAAGGCGCCCACCTTTTTTGCCGATTGGCAGGACGTAACGTGCTAATGGTAAACTGAAATTGTACCAACACCCACTAATGCGTTGCAGGAATCTATCTGGTTACGTACCTAAACATTCTTTTTCAAGGAGGTTTTCCCCATGGGTTTGATGAGCAAGTTCGTTGTCAACACCATGACAGACATGGCCGTCGATACGGCCAAATCTTTTGCGACGACTACGATGACAACGGTAGCGGTCAAGTCGATCGGTAACATCTTAGGTGTGCCGGATGTCATGGTCAACAGTATTTTGGCGGTCGGCATCCCGATGATGATGTTCGCCGGCGCCGACGATCCCTCGATTTCCGACAAAATTTTTGGCGAGTCGAAAAAGAAGGATAAGAAGAAGGACAAGGGGCGCAAGGAAGCGGAAGATGACTTCTTTAACATCTTTGGTGACAAGGGCCATGCCATGAATAAGGCCATTGCCGAAGAGACCGGCGCCACGGAAGACGAGGTCAATGGCGTCATGGGCCTCTTCATGCCTACCTTCCTGCAGGGCGTGAGCGAAGAAGAGCCGGAAAGCGCCGGCGCGTTGAATAAGATGTTCAAGCAGAGCAAAGAGGAAGTTGAGAAGCAGAGCCCCAGCCTGACCAGGATGGCGATGAAAGCATTGCTGTAGACTGCATACTGAAAAATAGAAAAGCCGGGCTCTTTCTTGCAGAAGAGAGCCCGGCTTTTCTATCGACTTGTCCTGTGCTTCCCTTATGCTTTGATGTGTCCGCTTTCGCGCAGCGCGTGGCCGCTGATATAGGCAAACCACGTGCTTGCGTTCAGATCGCCCAAATCGTTTTGGGGCACCGTCTTCTCGTCGCCAATCCCCGCCGCTACGATCTGATTTGCTAACGCAACCGATGTCTGGCGCGCCTCCTCAAATGCCTGCGCCAGTGCGGCCATGTCCAAGTCGCTCGCGGGCTCATAGGCGTCGTACTCATCCATCACTAGTTCTTCGCCCAGAAAGACACGCAAGCGGCTCTGGCTCCAGCGTTCGATGCCGATGATATGGCGACCCGTTTCTTGGTTTTTTGCGCTGTCTGCGCCGGCTTCGAAGCGACCGGTCACCTTGGGCTGCGTTGCCGCCAGCACCCCTGGCCAGTCAGCCAGCGGATACTTGCGCGCCTCGCGTTCTAGCACCTTGCGAATAATCGTACCCATGAAGCTCATCGTCGTTACCCCCATCTTGTCGAGTTTGGCCGGAGATTGGTGCAGCTGCCACGTTTCAATTCATGGGCTTGTGGCGGGCAATTTGACAGCCGTCAAGATACCACAGGTGCCCGCTACATGCAGATCGGGCCGAATCGTCGCGGCACATCCTGCACGGTGTTGCGCGTCGATCAACTTGTTCTCGCCTCGCTCAACCGGGAGTTGATCTGACCAAAGTCTGAATAATATCGCTATAGCGTATTGGGTCAGCGCCGGTTGAGCTTGCGCCGTCCTGAGCCTGTCGAAGCGTCGAAACCAAACGGGTCGGCGCGGACTACTTGTTTCGCAGTCCATCGCCCCTAAATTGAAAATCTTCGCCGCGACTCTCTGCTCGTTGCAAAATTAAATGATTTCGGTCACAATCTGCGGATCGCCTGCTCCTAGTGGAGTTCCCAGCATGGACGCGATCCATACAAGCAGAAAGTGACCCGCCATGATTGACTACCTACTTATTGGCCACGTGAGCACGGATCTAACGCCCGATGGCCCCAAGCCGGGTGGCGCCGTGACTTTTGCTAGCCGCGTGGCCCACATACTCGGCTACAAGACAGCCGTCCTCACCAGCGCGGCGTCCGATTATGACCTGGACGCTGCGTTCCCCGCGTCTGTTGAGGTTGTTTCGCTGCCGGCGGAAGAGACGACGGTCTTCGAAAACGTTTACAATGCCCAGGGGGACCGCGTCCAGACCATTCACAGCCAGGCGCGGACGATTCGTGCGGCCGATGTGCCCGCGGCCTGGCGCAACGCCAAGATTGTACACCTGGCGCCGATTGCCGACGAGATCGCAGTCGACGTCGCTGCTGTTTTTACAGAAGGCGTCATCGGCGTGACGCCACAGGGCTGGCTGCGCGGCTGGGATGAGGACGGGCGCGTCTATCCAAAGCGCGCGCCGGACTTGGCCCCCATTTTGCCCCTGCTTTCCGCCATAGTCGCCAGCGAAGAAGACCTTGTAGGCCCCGATCAGATTGCTCGCGCCCAAGAGGTGCTGACCACCATCGTCGTGACTCACGGCAGCAAGGGCTGTACGGTGCACCATGCCGGCGAAACGCGTAAGTTCACGCCGCCCAGGGTGGACGCGGTTGACGCCACGGGCGCCGGTGATACCTTTGCCACCGCCTTCTTCATCCGCCTCTACGAGACCGGCGATCCCTGGCAGGCCGCCCGCTTTGCCAATTTGCTGGCGGCCCGTTCGGTCACCCAGCCCGATCCAGCCAGTAAGATGGCTGAACTCCTGCGCGTCATGCAAGAGGAAGAGAAGTCGCAATCTTGAATCCATTCGCCATTTCGGGATTCATCCATAGGTGGCCCGGCCTGCGGAGAAACGCGGGTCGAATCCCGGAATGCGTCGCCTCCGATATTTCTTACGTCTTGATAAATGAGATAGAATCTCATTTATTTGGCTGCCACTGCTTCAAGCGATGAGGAGAGAAAAATCGTGAGGGAGAGATACTTTGTTGGATGGCTGGGGCTGCTACTCGTGCCACTGTTGCTGTTTAGCGGCTGTGGTTCTGCGCCGGCAAATGCCGGCGCAGAAGGGGGCGCGGCGATCGGCGCCACGTCTGAACGGGCCGGTGAAAACGCCCCCTCTGACTTGGTCGCGATTGAACGCACCCCTGATGAACCGCTTCGCGTCGTGGCCACGACCAACATCCTCGCCGACGTCGTCGCGCAGGTGGGCGGCGACAAGATCGAGCTCGTCGGGCTCCTTCCTGTCGGCGCCGACCCCCACAGCTTCGAGCCCCGGCCCCAGGACTTGATCGAGCTCAATCGCGCGCACGTCATCTTTGTCAATGGACTGGGACTGGAAGAGGGCATGCAGCCCATTCTGGACTCGCTCGACGGCGGCGGCGTAACGCTTTCGGTAAACGACGGTGTTGAGCCGCTGGCGATGGCGGACCATGACGATGAGGACGAGCATGCCGCAGAGGACGAGCACGGTGATGAAGACGAGCACGGTGATGAAGACGAGCACGCCGCGGCCCATGACGAGGAAGGACACGGCCATGAGGCCGGCGATCCCCATACGTGGTTCAGCGTTGACGCAGTCAAGCAGTGGGTGGTCAATATCGAGCAAGCGCTCAGCGCGCTGGATCCCGAGAATCAAGCAACGTATGCCGCCAATGCCGCTGCCTATCGCGCAGAGTTGGACGACCTGGACGCAGAACTCGCGGCCATGGTCGCCCCGTTGCCGGTCGAGCGGCGTAAGCTGATCACCGATCATGAATCCTTTGGCTATCTGGCCGACGCGTACGGCTTTGAGGTTGTCGCTACGATCATTCCGTCGCTGAGCACGCTGGCCTCGCCTTCAGCGGCCCAACTGGCGGCGCTCCTCGACCAAATCGAAGACGAAGGCGTGCCCGCGCTTTTTGTCGGCACCACCGTCAGCCCGAATCTGGCCGAGCAACTGGCGAACGATGCCGGTGTGACTGTCGCGACGCTCTACACCGGCTCGCTGAGCGACGACTCGGGGCCGGCCGCAAGCTATCTTGAGCTAATGCGCCACAATATGGGGGTCATTACTGACGCGCTGCAATAAAGCGGTGAAAGTGATGCGGCATGAGGCCACCTCAACCCCCACGCAACCGGACGAAGCAAACGATGACGCAAACCGCCGAACACCAACGTCTTGCCGCCTATAGAAGACGCATCTCCGATCGCAATCAGTACATCTGCTTCTCACTCGCTCTTTCAGCCAGATCTCCCCGATAGGCGGCCAAGCGCCCCAGATCGCCCAATGGGCTGCCGGATCTTCGATCGATAAGACCCCGAGACTGATACGACAAGTCTCCTCTGCTTTTTGTAACCGCCCAAGACGCGTCTGAAACCAACCTAAATATGAATGATACAACGCCCAATGCGGACATTCCGGCGACACAGTTGTTTGCGCGTTTGCAGCGTTCTCCACCTGACAATCGGTTCTTAGTTTTGTCGAGATCTGGGCAAATATGGCTGCCCCTTCTAAATATCAACTCCTCGTTTCAAAGAACATCCACAATGTGTGTCCAAACGACTTATCAAATAGTTCTATCTGATGACTGACTGCCCAGCGGATGGCGACTCGAATATTGTCAATATCTTTCTCGAGCGCGGTAAGAAACAGGATTCCCTCCGTTCCCGACATCTTCGGTTCCTGCTCGGCAACAAACGTCAAGTAATAATCGCTATGCAATTCACGAGCCTCATCTTCTGCAACCGATGAACGGGCCAACGTTTCAGCGATAAATTGACGCAGCAGTTCATGGATTTGAAAGCGCCCACTTTCCGTGATCGACAGCAACGATTTATCGACCAATCCGGAAAGCCGCCGCAATGACGCACCTGCCACAACCTTGGCTGCGTTCCGTTCAAAGCCACCGCGAAAAACAGAGAGTTTTTGTAAAACATCCTGTTCTCTCTCGGTCAGCTTTTCCCACGAATAGCTAAAGACCGCGCGCATACTGCGGTGACGCGAAGGGAGATTGCGCAAATTGGTTGACAGAAAATCGACTTCAGTGCGTCAGCCAACGCGCCCACCAGCGGGTTGATCTCCGTTGTTGACTCGGACTGTACGAGTGGCGCCAAAGCGACATAGACAAGGCCATCGGTGAAATTCGGCAGTTGGATCGCAGCCGCTTCAATGCCAAGTCGCGTTTTGCCCATACCACCGGCGCCCAAAATTGTGAGCAGACGGCAGGTCGGGTCCGCCAGATTTGCGCCTATCGCCGCGATTTCTGCTTCACGGCCAATAAAGACGGTTGTTTGTGGGGGCAAGTTATGTTCAGGAACATTTTCTTCGGCAACGGGGGCTTGGGCTTCTGCCAGCGACATTTCTTGCGGCGAGCCAAACCGGGGCACAAACTCCCCCCGTGCCCGACGGATGAAGTATCCTCTCTCCTCTTCGGGAATCTGCAGGTTTTCGGCGAGCAACTCAGCAATTTGCATGGACGGGCGTCTTTCATCCCGCTCTATCTTCTTGATCGTACCTGGTGAGCAGCCCACTTGCCGCGCCAAAACAGGCCGCGAAAGTCGCAACTGATTGCGTCTTGCCTGGCCCCACTCACCAAACGAAGCGATTTCGTCCATTTTTCACCTTCTAAAAGGGGTACAAGGCGATTGTCCCTGGTTTTGTCCCTGATTCTATCCCTCTTTGGGGGGCCTATTCATCTTCTCTCCGAGAGCCTGCTAGATCCGGTTTAATTGAACCATCAACGCAGCCAACACACTGCACACTCGCAAAACGAATCTCACAAGGAGAATCACAATGTCCAGCATCAGCAAAAGCTACGACCTCCAATTAGCAGCTTCAGTTCAAAGAGACTATGTGCAGAGAGCAGCCAATCACCGGCTTGGAAAAGAAGCCGGCGCCCACAAAGGCATAGTCAGCGCCACTTACAATTTTGTTTCGGGTTTGCTACCTGCGGTACGCGGTCACTGGCGTGAACACCCGGGGGCCGAGCTGGTGCAGAGCGTCGAAAGCGTATCATAGGACGCATCTGTAGCGAGCCTTTGATCCCATCCGGCCGCGACGGTTTCGCGACGTTCTCCTGGCAAACTGACATCAGGACATCCCGTTGAAGCGATTAGCTTCTGTCCGGCTCATCCTCTGAAATGTAGGGAGGGTGGGCCGGTTGTGCGAACAACGTTACTGCAACGTTGCTGCCGAAATCTCCCACCTAGACGTGCGCCACGTGCCCTTCGAAAAGCTGGCCTCGCTAGAGGATGGCGAACCGTCGAAGGTTATCCGCGCCCGGGTGGAAGCGGCGCGCAAAGTTCAGGAAGCGCGCTTCGCCGATCTGGGCAAGACCAACATGCTCGTCAACGGCGACATGGGCGGCCCACTCGTGGGCTTGGCCTGCGCCGCTTTCGAGCAGCGGTGCATCAGATGAAGTGCAGGAGTTCTACGCGATCGACACCGACGGCAAGGAGTTCATGCACACCGCGGTGCGGCAGCCGGAGTTGAGCGCGCGTGCATATCATCGGGTGCTGAAGCTGGCGCGCACCTTCACGAAGTGGGCGCAAAGCGCCATCGCGGATCTGGCCGGCGAGGCGGAGATCCGAACCGAGCATCTGGCCGAGGCGCCGCAGTACCGGCCGCGGGGTGGGGTGTAGCTGGCCAATGTCATCAAGCGGTGTCTCCGCCGACAACCAGGTGAATCGGGGGAGGGCGGCGTGCCAACGTGATGAAGACCTGGCGCGCCAGGTCTTCGAAAAGGTAGCCAGTTCGGTCCTTTCACGGTGTCCACTTTATCGATTCAGATCCACCGAATGACTGCCTGGCGCTGAAGCCGTTCATCAAGGGCGGTAGAGAATATCCAGCTGAGTTGATAGAGACTACCGGTGCTGGACGATTCGCCATGGTTGGCATCGTATGTTGATCTCCTTCGTGGTATCGGCGCCGCAGTGATTACAAATCATTGTAGCTAACTACATCCAAAGTAGATTGATTCTTGTCTATCGCTAGGCAGTGGATGCGTATAATCTTAAGGTGTTGGAATCATGAGGTTGAACGACAAAAGGAGACCACACGATGATAGACCCCCTAGATTCGCCAGCTCTTGACGGTTCGCCCGGCCAGGCATTCGCCAGCCACAAGGCCAGAGCCAATGGCATTGCGCAATTCTTCGCCCAGACCCACCCCCTGGACACGGTCAACGGAAAGGCCGGCGAGGACCAGCCGATCACGCTGCTCGCGCATCTACACGCCGCCTCTCACGATTCAGGCTTCGTGGTTGGTGGCATAGTCAGTCGCGAGCACATTCCGGCGGCGCTGCGGAGGCTCAACCGCGGCGACGGCCTGGTCGGGACGCGGCATGACTATGACATGGCTCTCAAAGGGCTGATGACCATCGCCTACCGCTATCCAGACCTGTTGGGCGAGAGCGGCGTCGACTTCATCCTGAATGAGCTCGTTCCCGGATACCTCCAGGAAGGCCACCCGTTTGAGATCGAGATCGTCGAGGTGACATTCGTGGACTTCCCTGTTCCAGAAACCGAGAACCATCTGCTGATGATTGAGAGCAGCAGGTATTTGGTAAATCAGCTTCTCCACGACCGCTCACCCCATGATCCCACGTTCGACAATGCGGCAAACGGGCTGAGCCGCTGGTTGCTGGGCTATATGCAAACGATCGCTAAGCACGATTTCCTGGAATTCAACTCGCGTCCATATGCGCGGCTGTCACTGTACACCCTCTACAACCTCCACGAGTTCGCGCGTGACCCAGAGATCAGAACGGCGGCGCAAATCCTCCTCGACTACACGATGATGAAGTTCGCTGTCTCGAGCAATCGCGGCCGCAGGGTAAGTCCGTTCAGAAGGCAGCAGCACAAGATCAACCACCAGGCCAATACTCGCAACGATCTCTACGCCGATACCGGAGATCAGGTTGCGGGCTACTTCATGGCCTACACGGGATTCGTTGATCCCGAAGGCAGGCCCGGCAGATTCCCGTCGAGCCTAACCTTCAACGCACTGGTCTCGGGAACGGCGGCCTACCGCCCACCCCCAGCGGCGTACATCCTGGCGCTGAAGCGCGACAACCCGCCTTCGCTCCATCGCTTTTACCATGGAACGCGGCCGCGGCTCCCAGTATCGTTTGACATAGCCGAAGCTGGACTTGAGATCTACTACCACTCCCCATCCTTCCTGCTGTCGGCCGGCGGGTCGTTCCTGAACAGCGGCTACGGGTTCGACGAAATTGACGTCGGCAAAGAAGCCTGGGAGCAGACTTCACGCGCGCAGGCGACCACGCTCATTCCGACCCGCGCTGATACCAAATTCCACGATCTCATCCGCTTCGAGCCGTATCCGGACCCGCTCGTTGACCCATACGCGGATGATCCTGAAGATCCCGACACACTGCATTCGAGCGCCGTGAATATCGCCGTCGACCGCGGGCTGATCGCGGGCGCCAATCTGCGGCCCGCCGAGAAGAAGACGATCCTCGAGCACGCCACCAGCACCTCCCCCGCGCTTGCCCTCCATGGCGACCGGCTGCTGATGGCCTGGAAGGGATCAGGCAACGACAACCTGAACGTCGCCAAGGTCCTTAGCACGACCCTGCTCGGGATCGACGGCGTCGAGGGCGTTGAAGAGGTGGTCACTTTGGCGGAAGAGACCGACGCCTCGCCAGCGTTGGCATCCCAAAACGGACGCATATTTCTTGCCTGGAAAGGCTCCGGCAACGATCAGTTGAATCTGGCTTTCTCAGAGGACAACGGGCGCAACTTCATTGAGAAACGAATCCTTGCGGACGAGAGCGAGTACAGCCCGGCTCTGATCTCTCACGGCGGCCGATTATTGCTTGCCTGGACCGGCGAGGACGAACAGTTGAACGTGGCCAAGGTGAGTACTATAGGGATACCCACAAACGGAGGCTGGAATCCGGACTGGTTCCCACTGCCCGGCCAGGCGGTCTTCGACCGTGACAAGCAGCATGTGACGGCGGTGTCGCGCCATCCGGGCCAGCTCGATCTGTTCGTCATCGGGTTCGACAACCACGTCTGGACGACGTTTTGGAGTGAAGCGACCGGCTGGAATCCGGACTGGTTCCCGCTGCCCGGTCAGGCGGTGTTCGACCGCGACAAGCAGCATGTGACGGCGGTGTCGCGCCATCCGGGCCAACTCGATCTGTTCGTGATCGGGTTCGACAACCACGTCTGGACGACGTTCTGGAGTGAAGCGACCGGCTGGAATCCGGACTGGTTTCCGCTGCCCGGCCAGGCGGTGTTCGACCGTGACAAGCAGCATGTGACGGCGGTATCGCGCCATCCGGGTCAGCTTGATTTGTTCGTCATCGGGTTCGACAACCACGTCTGGACGACATTCTGGACCGAGCCGATGACCTTCGAAGTATTCAAGAGGGAAACGCTCTCGCGCAACACGACGCTCCCGGAAAATCTCGAGAACGGTGGCCATTATGTGTTCAACGCACCGGATGGCAAGCGCTTCGCGATCTGGTTCGCGTTTACGGAATTGAAGTATACAGCTCGGGTTGTCGACCTGAATGATCCAAACGCCGTCGGCTACCTCAACGCGCTGCCGCTCGTCTCCGGCGAGTACATGACGTCGGTCGGCGGGCACAATGGCCTCATCGAGATCCGTCATCCGGGATGCGACCAGGTATCGGTTATGCTCGATTACCGGAACGCCGAGCAACCGGTGAGGAGTGAAAACAGGAGCGGCTGCTCGGCACCGTGGATCGAACGGACCCAAGCGCTCTTCGCTATCGCCAAGACGTTCGATGAACAGCAAAGGGGCCCAGACGGGCGGACGGCGGTTGTCGACGCGGTGCAACTCTACGACGAGCTTCTCAGGCTGAAGCCAGAGCAGAACGGGCCGCACCTCGCCCCCGCCATCATCGCGGCGCTGGGCAGAATAAACGTAGATTTCAGCGTCCCAGAAGTAGATCTGCGCGACTGGCTCGCCAATCCGCTCTTCACTCCCTACCCCGCGATTTCACAGGCTCTGCTTCTTCTGGGAAGGCGGCTTAAGGCCCCGGTCTTCCTTGACGTCATCGTCTGGAACTATGAGCATACGCACGGAGTCGTGTCCCCACGCACTGTCGCGGATGTGAAACTTGACATTTTGAAGGCGGCTATTCTGGAGGGCTCAAACGTGCGCTATGGAACGAATGTGAGCGATTTCGAGCAGATCCTCAGACCGTAGCAGAGTCGTTTCTGAGACAGAATTGGCCTGAAATCCCCGCTGCAGAATTGCTAGAGGCTAGTTCCCGAACCAAGTCAAAGGAGATGAAAATGTTTACCAATCGTTTTTTATTCGTGCGGAGAATCAGGCTCGTTACTCATGGCCTGATTCCAATTCTAGTCGTTACATCTGTTGTACTGGCTGCCTGTGCGACCCAAAACGGATTGACGCCGGAGGTCCCAACTGCTGCTGTAGCTGAAGCTACAGCAGCAGATTCGCCGAATCCATCCGAGAATCTTTTACCTGTCGCTGCATGGAACCTGGACGGTGATGGAACAGCTTCCGTAGGCGATTCCGTCCTGGAGTTTTCCGGAGTATATGCGTTCTCTGACACAGCCGTCTCGTTTGATGGATATACGGGAAACGCATTGACTTCTGCACCCGGACCCCTCGACACAACGGCGAGCTTCAGCGTATCAGCGTGGGTGAACTACGCCGACAGGGTATCCGACTTTTCCGTGGCTATATGCCAGCTGGGTGAGGTAACTTGCGCATTCGCGCTCGGCGTCGGTGATACAAGCCAGTGGTGGTTCAGGATGAAGACAGAGGATAGAAGCGGCCCTGACTACGCTGTTTCTTTGGAGGTTCCACAAGCTGTCCCGTCCAAGAGCTGGACACATCTGGTCGGCGTCTACGATCAGGATGCTGGCATGGTCCACCTGTACGTCGATGGTGTACAAGAAGCCAAAGCCAGATTTACCGCACCCCTGAAAGCCAATGGGTCCCTGGTTATTGGACACGGTCAGAGCCACGGCGTCCCAGACAGCTTCTGGCCTGGCGCCATTGGGGAAGTTGCCGTGTACCAGGCCGCTCTCACCGCCGAACAGATAGCCGAGATTTACCAGACGACCAAACCATCATCGCCTCCACCTGCCCAACCAGTCGCTGATCCGGCGACCTACGCCAATGGCATCCTCAACGGCACCTGGGACTATGTTCTGTCCGAAGAAGACACGGCTCTCTTCAATGACCTCGAGGCAGACTCTGGCCTCAAAGCCGACGAAATCCGTGTACGGATGGGCTTCAACAACAACGGGTGGTGGCAGGGCTTCGTCTTCGACGGCAAACTATGGCTACTTTACGGCGTACCTGATGGGGACGGGGGACCCTTCCGCATTGAGGGTGATCGGCTCATCCAGACCGGCGCTGGGGGGCAAGTTCAAGTCACCTATGCCTGGGTTCTCGATGGCGACCAACTAACTCTGACCGTTGTCGAGGAATGCGACGTGACTCCGACCGGGTTGAACTGTCGCACCGACAGATCCCAGATCGATCCGATCATGATTATGGTTACAGAACACACCTACACCAAGAGCGGCGACGATGGGCATTTCTAAGGTCAGCACCCAAAGTTAGACCTTTCGCAACTACTGTGGGGCGGACTGATTCTGCCCCACAATGAAAACCGTTCCTGCCCGAATTCTGATCCTTCTGAGAAAGAGAAACTAATGACAAATGTCATGTCAGGAAGTAGGGTCCATCAATGGGGTGGTGCGGCTTTAGTGATTGGCACTCTGCTGTTCATTGTGAACAAGCTCGACGAAATGAGCCGTCAGTTTCTTGGGCGCCGGATACCGGATGCAATCTCCGGGCAGGACACTGCGCTAATTCTTGTCGGGCAGGTTGCTCTGATCGTTGGTTTTGTGGCCTACTACCAATTCTATGCGCAACGCGTGGGACGGTCAGGCACCAATGCGCTCCGGCTGTTATGCGGCGGTGGTATTGTGCTGGCTGTTGGACACCTCACTTTCATGTCCGCAGTACAGCGCCTTTTTCCTTTTGCTGAGGCTTTGTACGCCCTTGTGCTCGTTGGCATGCTGTTCTTGCTTATCGGTCTGATCTGGTTTGGTGTGCTTACCATGCGTCAGCCTTTGTTGAACGGCTGGCGATGGTTGCCCCTTTTCACGGGACTGACGGGTCTTGTTGGCTTCATGGTTTTCGGCGGTGAGGCGAAATCGGCGACCTTTCTTGTCTTTCGCACACTCTTTGCCCTAGGTCTTATCGGTCTCGGCGTGATTCTTTGGTGGGAAAAGCCGGCCCTGCCTGGGAGCGTGCAGTGAACGGATAGGTTGTCCGTTTGCCTGATTTCCTCCTTGTGGAATCAAAGCCTGCACAACCCCGTTTTCGGCTCCGAGCATCCTCTAATCGATCGTCAAGCTGTTCAATCTCGGCAATTGACAGGCCCTGCGAAATTGTCAGATGTTCCCGCAGGTAGTACCCAAAGGAGGGGATCGCCTGTCAGGCATGTACAGCCGGTCAAAATTCTGGGCAAGAACCCAAGCAGAGCGAAATGGGCTCCACAAATCTACCAATACAGTTAACGAGTTTCGTCGGGCGTGAGCGGGAGATAGCTGACGTCCAACGCCTTCTATTCAGCGCGCACCTTGTCACGCTCACGGGTGCTGGGGGCAGCGGCAAGACGCGGCTGGCGCTCCGGATTGCCGACGCCATGAACGAAACCTATGCTGATGGTGTCTGGCTGGTAGATCTGGCGCCACTGCGCGAGCCTGCCCTCGTACCGCAACTCGTCACCCAGGCGCTCGGTTTGCGTCCGATTGCTGACCAGCCCTTGCTGGAAACCTTGCTCAGTTATGTGCAATCTAAACAAGTGCTGCTGATTCTGGATAATTGCGAGCACCTTATCGAAGCTTGTGCGCAACTTGCCCAAGAGTTGCTGTCTCATGCGCCCAAACTACGAATTCTGGCGACCAGCCGTGTGGCCCTGGCGATTGCCGGCGAGACGATCTATCCGATATCCGGCCTGGACTGGCCCGCTATGGATCGCGAAGTTGGGCGAGACACCAAAGCACGCCCCGATCTTGCAGAAGTTATGCGGTACGACGCTTTTCGTCTGTTTGTTGAACGAGCACGTGCCGCTTCGCCCAATTTTGCCGTCACCGCCGAAAATGCATGGTCGATTGTCGAGATTTGCCAGCGGTTGGATGGCCTCCCTCTGTCGCTTGAACTTGCCAGCGCGCGCGTCAATGTGTTGACCGTTCAAGAAATCGCGACACGCCTGGATGACCGCTTTCCCATGCTCGTTTCCGGCCAACGGCGAGGATTGGCGCCGCGCCACCATACTCAGCGCGCGGTAATCGACTGGAGTTACGCGCTGCTCCCGGTTGATGAGCAGATATTGTTCCGGCGCCTTGCGGTCTTCGAGGCCGGCTGTACCCTCGACACCGTTGACGCCATCTGCACCGATGAGGGGATCGCTTCAGACCACACATTGGATTGGATCTCCGCATTGGTGAGCAAATCACTGGTCGTGGCCGAGACACTTGGCCGCGTCCAGGCGCGCTACCGTCTGTTGGAAACCATTCGCGAATACACGCTCGAGAAATTGGAAGAGTTGGGGGAAATCGCGCAGTTGCGCGACCGACACCTGGAGCTATACCTCGCCCGAGTTGAAGAAGCAGCGCCGAAACTGAACGACGCGTACCAGCAACTCTGGCTGAATTGGCTGGAAGGCGAGCACGATAATCTCCGCGCTGCTTTGGCCTGGTCGTTGGCAAGCGGCAATATCGAGGCCGGACTACGCATCGCCACCGCACTCGTCCGGTTTTGGGAGATTCGCGGCTATGTGCATGAAGGCCTGGTGTGGTTCGAACGGCTGCTTCCCCAGGCCAACCAGCGCGTTTCCCAGGTCGTCAATGCGCGTGCTTTGGCCTATGCCAGCTTCCTGGCCATGTTTGTCGGTGATGCAACGATGGCTCAGGACTATGGTCAAAGAGCCGTGGCGCATGCCGAAGCTGCAGGCGAGGAAGGCAGCGCCGTTCTCGGCATCGCATTGGCCGGTCAGGCTTCGGCGGCACGAGTGGCTGGTGACTACCAAGCTGCTTTCGCTCTGGAAGAGCGCGTCATCCACCTTGCGCGTGAATCACCTGAGCAGCCGTTTTTCTTAGGCATGGCCCTGCTTGGGCATGGCAGTGTTGCAATTGAGTTGGGCGAATATGAGATTGCCCGGGCCTCGCTGGACGAGAGTCTGACAATCGCCCGCGCGGCGGACGATTCTTTTCGGGTTGCACATACCCTAAACGCTGTCGGCGATCTGGCGCGCTGCGAGCAACGATATGAGGACGCCCAAACCGCGTATGTTAACAGTGCAACGCTGCTGCGCGAGCTAGACGCTCAGCACGATCTGGCCTCTGTTCTGCACAATCTTGGCCACACCTGCCTGCGCCTTGGGAATTTCGAGCGCTCATACGCCCTGTTCTGTGAGAGCATGGCGGCCCATCAGGCGCTGCAAAATGTGCCTGGGATGACAGAATGCTTGATTGGCTTTGCTGCCATAGCACTGCTGCGAGGATTGCCGGTCGCCGGCGCGCGCTTGCTAGGCGCATCAGACGCCATTGGCGGGCGGCGCAATGCAGCTACGTCGGTATGGCACACCACGCGAATGGAGTATGAGCACTATCTCGATCTCGCTCGGGCCAACCTCACGGAGGCTGAATTTCAGACGCAACAAGCGACCGGGCGCGCCATGTCGCTAGAGCAGGCCGTGGACTATGCCTTGAATCTCCCGCTGGCGTCAGGAGTCGAAGCGCCGCCCAGGCAAGCGCCGGACGGGTTGACCGCACGCGAGCGCGGGGTGGCTGCGCTGATCGGCCAGGGCAAGACGAATGGCCAGATCGCCGCTGAACTGGTTGTGAGCAAGCGCACGGTCGAGACCCACGTCAACCACATCTTGTCCAAACTAGAGCTGTCCAGCCGCGGACAAATCATGCGCTGGGCGATTGAGCGCGGTTTAGCCCAACTTTGACATAATTGCAGGCGTATATCGGTCCAGAAGCGGCCAGGCATCGATGCCTGGCCGCTATTTTGATTGGCGCCACCGGTCCCGGTCGCGGCGCAAATCAAACCTCTCGCCACGTACCGGCACATGTGGCAAAGATACGTGCGGTTCTCCGTACATACACTGACGACAATGGATATCTGTTGGGCGATAATGTCGGGGTCAGATCACTAGCGCTTGGCGCTAATGAACTCGCAGGAAAGTTGCGCGGGCAAACATACCAGGAAGGCAGACGTCATGAACAGATCTCGCTTCGTTCGTATCGCAGGTTGGTTGTGTGTCATCGGCGCGTTCATGGGTGTTGGGGTTGGCGTCAAAGAGGCGCTATTCCCTACACCCTTCGGAACGCTACAGAACGTGGTTATGCAAGGGATCGTCTTCATCGCCAATGCTTTGGTGTTGATTGGCGTGATCGGCCTGGCCTACTCGGGCGCGGCCGGCAAGAGCTGGCTTGCGAAGAGCGGGCTGGGGATCGCCGTACTCGCGAGCGCGCTGTTTCTCCCGCTTGAGGTGTTTGTTGCCGTGAATGAGGAGCTAGGCGGTGCATTGCTCGGGCTGGCCGCCTTGTTGCAAGGCCTTGGTCTGGCGCTTGCCGGCATTGCTGTGCTCCAGGCTGGCTACTGGGACGGCTGGCAGCGATTTACACCGCTGCTGTGCGGATTGTACACCTTTCTCATCCTCTTTCCAGTCCTGCTTCTGAGCGACGGGTACAACGCTTGGGCCCTGGCCGGCTGGCAGCTACCCTTCGCACTGCTGGGCCTGGCACTCTCCATGCAGGACAGCGTACGCACAGCCATTTTGGCCGCAGACGGCATCTAACCGGCGTTTCGTCTGGGGTCGGCTCGACCTGCATCAGCCTGCGCTAAAGGAAATCTCTTGTGAAAGAAGACACAACTATTAGGCCAACCATCCAACCCATTGCCAGCCAGGCGGCGGCAGGTACTCAGGTCTCCGGGCGACATTCAATGATTTCCTTCATGGTGATCGGTTCATTGCTCGGTCTTATGTGGGCGGCGGCGCTGCGGGGATGGATGGTGTTGCTGGCGCTGGGATTCGGGGAACAGCCCCAACTTACTTGGGAAGGCACCTTTTTGGGCATCTTGTTGCCCGCTGCGCTGGTGGGCGCTTTGCTGGGCGGAGCTGAACACGCACGAATCACTCGGGGCAGCAAGGGGTGGCGGTGGGCAATCCTTGCCCCGCTGCTTCTGGCTATCGCACCGGCGATCGTTACGGAAAACTTCTTTACCATTCTCTTGACCACGGGCATGGGCGGTGGGGCAATCGGAGTCGCCCTGATCGGTCTACTGGGGGGATATGCGGTTGCGGGCCGCGGCCCGTGGTGGACCCGGGTGGTTTCCGGGTCACTCGGCTCGGTTTTACTGCTAGGAATCGCGGGCCTCTTTTTTGGCGATCCGCAGTCACCACTGTCCGCCGCCGGCAAGGCATTCGGTGGAACATACGGCCTACTGCTCATGGTTCTGCTGATTGCCGGCTCTTCAATTCCGCACCGCCGGCAAGTCGATCCCTAATTCTGGCTAAGACTTCTATCCCAGAACCTCTCTAATCGTTGTTTTCTGAAGGAGCAACAAAGATGGCGGCAACTACCGCTCTCACTCACAATTCCCGCTTCAAGATCGGATGGATCGTCCTACTTCTATTGGCGGCGCTGTTGGCGCTGATGCATTTCTGCCTGATATTCATTCTCGATGAACCCGTTCTGTTCATCGGCTTCGCCTTCTTCAACCTTTACGCATTGATTGTCATCTTGATCCCATTCCGTCACGGTGAAAAATGGGCCTGGATGACAACCTGGCTTCTTCCGCTCGGATTGGCCCTCCCCGCAGCCTCCGACTCTGACATAAGGATTTACTATTTTGCGTTCGCTGCCATCTGCGTGTTGGGATTGCTCTTAACAATGCAGGATTTCTTCTTTAAATGATAACAACTGTCCTGTCCACCATCGTCTACATTGATGCTCGTAGGGTCAAAAAACCTTATCCAGGACCAATGTCCTATGCAGACTGGCGAGACCGGGACGCGGCATGACTACGACATAGCTCTCAACGGGCTGATGACCATCGCCTACCGCTATCCAGACCTGTTGGGCGAGGGCGGCGTCAACTTCATCCTGGATGAGCTAGTTCCCGGATTCCTCCGCGGAGGCCACCCGCCTGAAATCGAGATCGTAGAGGTGACTTTCCTGAACATCGATATTCCGGAAACCGAGAAAAACTTGACGCCTTGAAGGCGGCTATTCTGGAGGGCTCAAACGTGCGCTATGGAACGAATGTGAGCGATTTCGAGCAGCTCCTCGGACCGTAGCGGAGTCGTTTCTGAGACAGGATTGGCCTGGAATCCAAACTGGAGAATTGCGTCGTATTCGGCGTCGATCCAATTCAAAGTCAAGGGAGATGAAAATGTTTACCATCGTCTTTCGTTATTCGTACGGAGAATCAGGCTCGTTACTCATAGCCTAATTCCAATTCTAGTCGTTACATCTGTTGTACTGGCTGCTTGTGCGACCCAAAGCGAATTGACGCCAGAGGTCCCAACTGCTGCTGTAGCTTCAGCTTCGCCGAATCCATCCGAGAATCTTTTACCTGTCGCTGCATGGAACCTGGACGGTGATGGAACAGCTTCCGTAGGCGATTCCGTCCTGGAGTTTTCCGGAGCATATGCGTTCTCTGACACAGCCGTCTCGTTTGATGGATATACGGGAAACGCATTGACTTCTGCACCCGGACCCCTCGACACAACGGCGAGCTTCAGCGTATCAGCGTGGGTGAACTACGCCGACAGGGTATCCGACTTTTCCGTGGCTATTTGCCAGCTGGGTGAGGTAACTTGCGCATTCGCGCTCGGCGTCGGTGATACAAGCCAGTGGTGGTTCAGGATGAAGACAGAGGATAGAAGCGGCTCTGACTACGCTGTTTCTTTGGAGGTTCCACAAGCTGTCCCGTCCAAGAGCTGGACACATCTGGTCGGCGTCTACGATCAGGATGCTGGCATGGTCCGCCTGTACGTCGATGGTGTACAAGAAGCCAAAGCCAGATTTACCGCACCCCTGAAAGCCAATGGGGCTCTGGTCATTGGACATGGTCAGAGCAACGCCATCCCAGACAGTTTCTGGCTCGGCGCGATTGGGGAAGTTGCCGTATACCAGGCCCCTCTCACCGCCGAACAGGTAGCCGAGATCTACCAGACGACCAAACCATCATCGCCTCCACCCGCCCAACCAGTCGCTGATCCGTCGACCTACGCCAATGGCATCCTCAACGGCACCTGGGACTATGTTCTGTCCGAAGAAGACACGGCTCTCTTCAATGACCTCGAGGCAGACTCTGGTCTCAAAGCCGACGAAATCCGTATGCGGATGGGCTTCAACAACAACGGGTGGTGGCAGGGCTTCGTCTTCGACGACAAACTATGGCTACTTTATGGCGTACCTGATGGGGACGGGGGACCCTTCCGCATTGAGGGTGATCGGCTCATCCAGACCGGCGCTGGGGGGCAAGTTCAAGTCACCTATGCCTGGGTTCTCGATGGCGACCAACTAACGCTGACCGTTGTCGAGGAATGCGAGGTGACTTCGACCGGGTTGAACTGTCGCACCGACAGATCCCAGATCGATCCGATCATGATTATGGTTACAGAACACACCTACACCAAGAGCGGCGACGAAGGGCATTTCTAAGATCAGAGGCATTGGACGACAGTTGCGCCTCGTGAGTCGCACTGTACGAATAGTCCGTCAGTTCGATCTGTTCCGACTTGACCCAGTCTATGCTTTCTCGGTCTTGGCCTCCCGGACCGGCATTTGTTGGGTCCTCCTGCTCACCCTGACACTGCTCATAATACCCTTCGCAGTAGGAGGTATCCCGGAGCTCTCTGTGCTGATCCTGCAGATCGTCCTGGCGATGGACGCCTGTCTCTTGTCGCTGCGAACCGTCAACCTCCGCCTAGGGTCGCAGAAGCGAGAGCCGATGACATAGCTCGGCCAGCGAATGAAGCCTACCGTGGAGCGCCTGCACAAAGATGTCGATGAGAACTCCCTTCAGGAGCTCTCCAAACTCAACGACGCCCTAATGGCGCTGACCACCGAACGTGAGATCCTGGCATGTACACTGTGCCAGTGGCCCGAGAATGAGGAATGTTCTACTTCATTGATTCACTTGATGTCTGATATCTTTGGACCGCTTGCTGCAGCAGCGCCGGCTGGTGCTGTTCGGCGAGATAAGCCAGTCGCTGCAATCCGATTGTCGAGTAGAAGTCACCGGGTCGGACAACCCCGATGAACGGGTCTTCCGGGCCGACCGGGCCACTCTCGGCGTAATGGGTGGCGACATCGAGAACGATGTGATTCGCCTTGTCGATCGCGGCTCTCTCATCGTCGAAGAACTTCCGAGGCACGTATGTGAGCTGCCCGTTCATCGGGACCGGCAGCGCGGTGTGCAGGGTTTGCCCGCTGGGGGGAAATGTCTCCTCAATCACGAGAAATACAACGTAGTTCCGGTCCTGCGGGCGGTTTTCCAGGCTGATGCGCAAGCGGTCGCCTTTCCACTGCAAGCTGTACTTGATGCTCACGCTGGTCTCCGCTATCTCACGCTGTTGTCCCTCCCAATCCTGTTCACCATCGCGCCAGAGATAAGAGTCTACAATCGCGACCTCATTAGCCAGGCTGAGCTTGGAATTTAGGAGCAGATCCTTGACCGCGTTACCTTGCGGCGTCTTTTGCGGAATCTGCGAGCGCTTGGCTGCGCTCCACCCTGCAGAGCGCAGAGCGGCGAACGTGTCGGCCAGGTGATCGTCGTCCAGGAAGGTTGGTTCCACCGGCACATACCAGTCGAACGTGTGAGCGGTCAGCGTGGCCCACTGGTTGTTGACCTGCACCAGTTCTTGCGGGCTAGTGCCTGAGCTTCCCGCTGCCAAATCTCTGGGCCAGAGCTCGTACTCGCCCAGAACCCAGGGGTCCTTCGTGTCTGTAGCCAACCGGAGGAAACCGGCGTTCGCGGGGTCTTTTTCGTAGCGGGTCGAGTAGTAATCGCCGTAGTCGTGGTCCTGCCAGTGATTTGGCGATACCATCGAGCGCAGCGTTCGTAGCACGATCCGGTAAGGCAGCATGAGCTCGGTGCTCAGTGGCTGCGTGCTGAGCGGTGCAATCGCGCGGCAGCGAGCCGGCTCCCGGCGGGCGCTGGACTGGACCACCCCGGTAAAAACGATGTCTTCGCTCTTTACGATCACGTCTGTTGCCGGCTGCGGGTCGCGGAGCGAGATCACCTCTCCCTTCACAGTCTCGCTGCGGTCCGGCTCTGTGGCCAGGTGTCGCATGAGCGTGGTCAATTGCGCCAGGTTCAGGTAGCCGCTGGAAAGCAGCAGATGGGCGTAATCCACCTCGGACTGTGCGTTGGCCGCCGCGGCGCACTCCTCCGGATTAGTGATGCGGTATTGGGTCTCGGGCACCCCGAGGACCGTCGTTGCGAACGGCTCCAGTTTGGCTGGCGGGACCCAGCGTGTGTTCATGTTACCCTTTATGGCCGGGCCGACCCAGGGAAGGGCGAAGCCCGCGGCGCTGGCCGCCTGCCGCTGCTGCTCAAAGAACGCGTCGGTGTGAATGCACAGATCGAGTGCGCCGACCGGGAACCTCGAGCAGTTCGGCGAGACCGTGGCGAACGAACCAAAATCGACCACCTCCCACGGGCGCAGAACCACCTGGAACCTGTCGGTGAAAGCCGGCACCGGGCCGACGGGATATATCGTGCGGGCCAGCGTCTCGGCGCGCATCGCGTCGGTCAGTCCCTCCAGGAAGATGGTGAACTTGCGAAGCTCCGCGTCGTAAGCGCCGGTTGAGCGATATTCCGGCACGATCGTCTTGATGAGTAGAAGGTAGCTCTGTACGGCGTGGATGACGGTGGGGACCATCATACCATGCTCGAAGCGGTTCTCGTAAGCCGGTAGCGCGGGTGCCGACAGCGGTGGAGGGGTGGGCGAACCCGCCGGCATCAGGTACAGTACGCCGCTCACCCACGGCCAAACCAGCTTGAAACTGTCCGGGTTGTAGCTGAGCAACCAGGTCTCATGTTGCAGCAGGGTTTCAACGGATCGAACCACGTCTCTCTTGTCCTGAAGGATGTCGGCGCGCAAACGTTGCAACTCGACCAGGTTGGGTTGATACGTAGTGGCTGCTTCTACATACTTGCTGAGGTCAGTCATCGCGGCGGAGATGACGACGCGCTGGGCCACGATAAGGTCCAGCCTACCTTGCATCTCCAACGCTCGTATGTGTGTGTGCACTTCGGCGAACTGTGCCTTGATCATCAACTCCAGCGGTGAAGGGCCATTCGAGGCGAAAAGCTTGATGAACTCCTCCAGGACGACCACCACCGCCCCGACGATGGGGATGACCTTGGCTAACTTGGCCGCGACTCCCCCGACGGTGCCCAGCAGGTTCAGAAAATTACTGGAGGCGCCAAACTCCACGAGCAGCTTGTAGGCGTCGCTTTTGGGGTCATTAAGATCGGATAGGACCTTCGCCGTGCTTTGTAGTCCTTTGGTCGTTCCCGTGATCGCCTTCTCGAAAGCTTCCTGTGTGATTGGCAGGCCCCCCCCGCCGGGCAGCGGGTAGATCGGCACAGCCGGGAATGCGCCGCGATGTACGTCGCCGTTGCTGTCCATGTAAAGCCCGCCACCCAACGAAATGTTGAATTCTGGATTTGGTTCTGGTGCGCTCATGACTCACCTCACTATACTATGAAAGAGGTTCCCGTGGGCGGTTGCGCACCACGGGAGGATGAAAACGGTCCTATTTTCAGGGCGAAGCGCGGGTTGCCGGCGATCATCGATAGCATGAGGCTGAGGGGCAGAGTCAGTCTGATAATGGCTCGATCGATATTGTCAACGTACGTCTTCCCCGGCGTTCTCTCTTCAAGGACGAGAGAGGCCTGTTGCTTCTACGGGCCTCTCAACCCAATTTTCCAGTTGACCGCGTTACTACGCGATTTTCTGCGCCGGACAAGTCTTGATCGTTGTGGTCGAACCGTCGGGGTTCGTGATGGTGATCGTTGTGCAGCCACCGCCACCGCCACCGCCACCGCCACCGCCACCGCCACCGCCGCCGCACCAGCCAGTCAATTTGCAGGCGATGTCGATAATATCCCCAATGTTGCCGAAGGACCCCGCCTTAAATATGACTGCTTCGGGCGCCGTTACCGAGGTGCCATCGTCCAGTTCTACATGCAGCAGGTTTCTCATGCTAATCCTGCCCTGCAGTTCGAGCTTCTCACGCGAAATCTGCCGATCAACTCTTGAGGCGATAGATTCAGATGATGTATCCATGCTCATATCCTTTCCATTCTTGGTTATGCGGCAGCTGTCGAACTTTTCGGACAAGATGCCGTAGTAGGATGAGGAACTACATTCTCTCCTGAGAACTAAAGTGGCATCACTTTAGTTCTCACTGCCTGTCTGCACGATATCTGTTCCCTACGACTCGACTCTTACCTACATCGAGACGCTGGAGCCGACGATAGAGAGTTGAAAGCTCTGTGCCTGGTTCATATCGTTGGTGAGAATCACGTAATAGGTATCGGACGCACTGGAACTGCCGACCCAGACCAACGAATTATCATACGGATTGCTCAGGCTCTCTTGCCGGTTGTTGTCAAACGTGAGATCGTGACTCAGCTTGGAGCCTGCGCCGACCGGATTCCAGTCGTCGGTGTTGTCGCCATGGATCCAATGCTGCACTGTCTGCGGGTTCCAAATCTCGAAGCTCAGCGCATCTTCCATCGTGCCCTTGACCATCACTGTGACCGTGTCGGGCCCATCGGTCTCCCGGCTGCTGCTGTCGTAATCATACTTGAATGAGTACCAACGACTCTCCCCCGGGGCCAATACTCCGCTGTCCTCCCCAACCGCCAGCGCATTGAACGGACCGTACCCAGCGGTGACAGACGGCGCCGCAGAGTCAGCGTTTGTGGTTACGACTGCCATAGCCACCTGTGGAGCCTCTGCCATGGCGCCGGCATTCGCAGTCGGCTGTGTCATGCCGGGGAAAGTCACATCCTCGCCTGAGATACTTAGATAATAGTAGCTCACGGCGTCACGCTCATTGGTGACAATCACATAGTAGGTCTCCGAAACGTCGCCATCGCTGGCCCAAAGCAGGGTATTGTCATCAGCTTCTTTACCGGTCTGCTCGCCCAGCTTGGAGCCTCCCCCCACAGGGTTCCAGGTATCTCGGTCATCGCCGTTAATCCAATGCTGAACCGTACGCGGCGTCCATACTTCAAAGCTCACGGCATCCTCAGTTTGCTCCTGCAGTCTGACCATCGCCTGAGTTGGGACATCGCTAATCTGATCGTAATCATAGTGGAACGTGTACCAGCGGCTTTCACCCGGGGACAGGGAGTGCCAGCCGGCGTCGGGGGTAAGCGCACTATTGGGTCCGTATCCTGGTTCCTCGGCCGCCATGGCCGGCGCAGTCGCCAGAAAACTCAAGGCAATCCCTGCAGCAACGAGTGCGGCAATCAACCTTCGAGTCAAATCTATCATCGTGTGATCTCCTTTTTGTCGATCATTCTCGTATCGGTAGCACCTAAAGACTATACTCTGTAGCACCTTAAGGCTATACGCATCCAGCGCCTGACGATAGGCAAGAATCAATCTGCTTTTGATGCAGCCCAGCTACAATAATTTGTAATTATCGCGATGCCGATACAACAAAAGGAGATCAACAGACGATGCTAGCCACGGCGAATCGTTCAGCGGCCGTTGTCTCTGTCAACTATCCCTGCCGCCCTCTATGAACTGCTTCAGCGCCAGGCAGTTGTCCTCCAACTCACCTTGCAGCAATGCCACAGCTTCACTCGTCGGCAACCCTTCGGCTTCGAAGGTCGCCGACCACGTCACTTCGCCTTGACTTTGACCCAGATCGTGGACCGTCATGGTCGTCGTGCAGTTGCGGAATGGCGTGTCCGTCAACAAAATGTAGCAAAAACGATGGGCGCTCTCATCCAGCGTTTCAAGGCGCTCCGTGATCGTGCTACCGTCGGTGTAGGCCAATGTACGCTGTGCGCCGACACCATCGCCGTCAGCCGTGCAGTCGACAACGCGGTGCAGGTACGGGCCCGCTGCGCCGAAATTACTTATCTCCCGTCCAAATGGCAAGGAGAGAGGCGTGGATCACGATCTTGTATGAGGCTTGAGCCATAGCGCTCCCTTGCGGGACTGAAATAGTGATTGATGGCTGCAGCACATTGACACAGATAGACCATCACGCTCTCACCATAGCCCTGTACGTTCTGTAGAGGAAGGCACGAATTAACCGACTATTTGGGGATGTTTGCTACAATAATTTGTTGATGGAGAGGGTTAACGAGGGGAAGGGAACGGGCGGAAAAAAGTGAAGCTGCACTCCTACGCGGGCGGTTCGTCCAATGTCGCCCAGCCCTGGCGCAGGGCATAGAGCGCAGCCTGAGTACGATTGTCCACTTGTAGTTTTTCATAGATGGTGCGCAGCCGGTTGGCCACGGTATGGACCGAGTAGTTTAGCCTGCGCGCGATTTCTTCGTTTTCCACACCCTGCGCCACCAAGCGTAAGACGGCCATCTCGCCCGTCGTCAGTGGCTCGATGCGCGGCAAATCCGGCATGCCCAGATGCAACTCGCTCAGAACGCGGGCTGCGATGAGAGGGTCAATAAGATAATCCCCACGATGAACCGCCTTGATGGCCGCAATCAACTCCTCAGCATCTATCGTTTTGAGCAGATAGCCCCGTGCGCCCGCGCGTATCGCGCCAAGCATGTACTGCTCTTGGTGATACATGGTCAGAGCGATGATGCGGGCGGTCGGATTCCCACGGATGATCTGGCGAATCGCCTCTACCCCGTCCATGTCGGGCATGACGATGTCCATCAGGATTACGTCCGGCTGTACCGTACGCGCCAGCGCCACCGCCTGGCCGCCACCTTCGGCTTCGGCCACCACCGTGAAGCTGCCCAGCCCCTCGCATAGTTGGCGTAAACCCTGACGCACCAACGTGTGGTCGTCGGCAATCAGAAGCCTAATCGGCGACATATGAGACCTCGTGCGTACTCGCCGGCAAGACAATGACTAACTCCGTACCCTGACCGGACGCCGTGTGGATGTCCAGCGTGCCTTCCAAATCCAGGATGCGTTCGCGCATCTGGCGTAGCCCAAAATTGCCGCTGGGATTGACAGGATCAATTCGGTTTGGGTCGAAGCCACAACCGTTGTCGCTCACGGAGACGACCACACTCCCGTCGGCTCCCACTGTCAAGCGCACCAAAACCAAACTCGCGTGCGCATGTTGGCCAATGTTGGTCAACGCCTCCTGAATGATGCGAAAAAGGGGCAATTCGTAAATTTCCGGAAGCGCGTCCTGTGGTCCAAATAGCTCCAGCCTGAGCGCCAGTTGGTGGTGACCACCAAAATCATTCACCCATTGTGTTAATGCTGGGAAGAAGCCGAGTAACTCCAAATCCAGCGGGCGCAGAGCAAAGATTGCGCGACGCAGGTCTTTGATCGACTCTGTCAACACATTCAACAGTTCGTCCAGTGCCGCACGCATATCCGGCGAGGCTTCATTGGCCAGGTGCGACCAAAGCGCCGACTTAAAGCGTAACCCGACCAGGTTTTGGACCGCGCCGTCGTGGATCTCATGGGCGATCCGACGGCGTTCGGCGTCAATGGCTTCCGCCTCGCTGCGGCGCTGACGTTCGGCGGTGATGTCTTCGACCGTAACAAGCATGTGGCTAGCGTCAACGGGATCAGCCGCGGCAATGATGCGCACGGGGAATCGGGTGCCATCCCGGTGCCGGTGTGTGTTCTCGGCTGTCGCAAGTCGTCTGAGTCGCACCTGGTGCACGATGGCCAGAAGTTCCGCCCTGTTGTCGGCATGCGCCAACTGGATGATCGGCATCCCCACCAGCTCGGCAGTTGAATAACCGTAGACCAGTTCGAGCGCGCCGGTTGGCTTCGAGGATGACTGTCGGACTCGCAGCAAGGTCGATGACAAAAATGCAGATGGGCGCATGTTCGAACAGATGGCGATAACGCTGTCCACCGGTCAGGTTTGCAGCGCCCGATTCGCTTGTCATCATGTTGGTGTTCAAGCCTCCGTATGGTCAATAAAATGGCGTCAACTTGCGAGGGTGAGCTAGGCGGCCAGCGGATGATTTTCAGTCTCTCAGACCGAAATACCGAGTCAAAGGCGACATTAGGGCGCAGAATCAATTTGTCGCCGGTCTGTTTGGCCTGGTTGCGTAGCTCAGATTCGACCATCTCGAGTTATCGCGCCTTCTATCAGGCACCAGATGTTTCTGGCAACAGAACTGTTTTTGCAACAGAAGCGGATTTTCCAGTGTCCGCATCAGTCTACTGCTTGGCTTTGCTCTGTTTCAATCAAGGCAATCAAGTCGCGGAGCGTGCTCCGTAGTTGTGTCATTCGGTCGCTGCCAAGATGCTCGTCCCATTCTTCTTCAACTCCCTGCAACGAACTACGCGCGACACTTACCAATGCCTGCCCACGCGTCGTCAGCTGCACAATACTCGCGCGCCGGTCTGTCGGATCAGGATGACGTTCGAGATAGCCGCGGCGTTCGAGATGCAGCACAAGCGCCCCCATGGATTGTTTGGTGATCTGCGCTTGCGCGGCTAGTTCGGAGACGCGTGCGCCGTCTGGCGGGAGATGCTGGAACACTGTGAAGTGCGCCATAGTCAGGTCGGTAAATCCCGCTTCCTCGAGCTGTTGCCGCACGCGCTCGACCGTGGCTTGAAACGGAATCCGCAGGAGCGCGCCGATCATGCGCTTGTCATTCGAAGGTGTTGTCATTGGGTGACTCGCACAAGAAAGGTCATGCTTGACAAATTAGACAGGAAAGCTTACCATCTAGACAGTTGTCCTGTCTATTCTAACACAAGGAGCTTCAAAATGAAACAACCTGTTGAGCCTTACATGCTGGGCCGAGAGGAAGGACAATCGGTCTGGTTTCTGGGGACGCTGGTGACGCTCAAAGCGACCAACGCACAAACGGGCGGGGCGTTCGGCCTTATAGAACAAGTCTTGCCGACCGGGTTTGCGCCGCCGCGCCATGTGCATCATCGTGAAGACGAAGCCTTCTATGTGATCGAGGGTGAAATCACGTTCTTCTGTGGCGACCAGACATTCGCTGCCCAGGCAGGAAGCTTCGTCTTCTTGCCCAAGGATATCCCGCATGCCTTCCTGGTCGGAGGCGATCGACCGGCACGACTCTTGCAGATGACGACGCCGGGAGGCTTCGAGCAGTTTCATGTCGACTTGGGTGAGCCTGCATTGAGCCTGACGCTGCCGCCGCCGGCAGCACCCGCGATCGAAAAACTCCTGGCGCTTGGCCCGACGTACAATTTCGAGGTTGTCGGGCCGCCGCCAACTCTTTAGGCGGCAATTCGCACCATTGCTAGCCGACTTGCTGGCCACACATATGTCCACCGTGGGCATTTTGCCGGACAATGCGCCGACAGTCGTGGTGTAGTCCATCGGAATGGGCAAGGTGCAGCTGCACCTTGCCCAAAGTCAGTTACTCAAGCCGAGGTTGAGGAGTGTCTGCGTTGCGATGCTGATGCAGTCGGCAAAGGGGCCCTCTGGGCGCGGGTTGCTCCCCAGCAGAGCCCTATCCTCTGTACCGGCGACTGGCAGTACAGTACCTTACCAGTGGAATCGTTGTAATTTGTGCAAGAAAAGTTAAACTGACGCGTTCAGACGGTAAGCGAAAGATGGGATGATGACCATCTCGCGTAATTTGACGGCCATGGTAGTAGCCTAACGTCCGAACATCTGCACATCCGGCCCCTCCACGTCCAACCAGTTACGCAGCTTATGGATGAACTCGCCGATCTGCGCCTGCAATTCGGTATTGTCGGGGTCCAGCTCGTAGTCGTCCTTGGTGGAGGCCAGGAAGACGGGCACCAGCAAGCGCCAGGCCGACTCGCCCCCGCCCGCCAGGATCTTCTCCAAGTCCATCAGCCGGTTGAAAACGCGCTGCAGTCTGGGCGCGCCATAGACCATGCCGCCTTCCGCCGTGTGGATGACGCACGTCCAGTGCACCTTGAGCGACGGGCCGTGCTCCTGCTGCAACTCGTAGGCGGTGGGCAACCCGAAGCGACTGCTGCTCGAGTCCTGCTCCACGCTCACAATGCGCGCATAGCCCTGGTTGTAGTCGGTCGTGTAGCGCAGGCTGTCCGGCCCGCTGGCTCGCGCCTTGCGTAGCGGCTGGTCCGAGCTGTCTGCTCCGTCATTGGCGCCCAGCAGCAGGCAGCCGTACTCGCCGATGCCCGCCTGCACGTCCAGCTTCCGCAAGACTTGCCACACGCCCAGGAACTCATCCTCGATGGTGGAACGCCCAGCAACCAGCGCCTTGACGCTCTTGGCAAAGGCAGTCGTGTCGCGCCCCCCGCTCAGCGTCCGGTTCATCCAGCACAGCGGGCGGCTTGCGCCAGGACTCCTTGGCGGCCGCTTCGATGATTCTGGCCGCAATGTCGCCCCGTTGCCGCAGCCCGTAGAAGTGCTCAAAGGCCAGCGTTTTGGGATAGCCTGCCGCCTCGTTGACGTCCCATGCGCCCTCATATTGCTGGCCCAACAGTGCGCCCGCCAGAGCGCGTAGCGCCAGCAAGGCAGATTGTGTGTTCATGGTGCTGCTTCCTGATTCAGTTTCCTTGAACCATGTAGGGTCGATTAATAGTTGAGACAAATTACGCCGATTGTGAGATTTTTGCGCCAGCGCCCCATGCTATAGTGGCGGCATAGGACGTGCTGGCTCTCCAGGAGCCGATAGAGACAGGAGATTCTTATGACCGACAGGAAGCAAATCACTCGCTTGACCGGCCGCTTTCGTCCATCTCATTCACCATCCCTGCTCTTTCTGTTGGCAGCTCTTTTCTGGTCCGGCAACTTCGTACTCGCACGCCTCATGCATGCTGAAATACCGCCCGTAGCCCTCGCTTTTTGGCGCTGGACGGGCGCGGCCATCATCGTAACGGGGTTGGCGTGGCCCCGCTTGAAGCGGGATTGGCCAGAAATTCGCCGCAAGTGGCCCGTGGTTCTGCTACTAAGCATTCTGGGCATTGCCGCCATGAACACGCTACTCTATGCAGGCCTCCAATGGACAACCGTGGTTAACGCATCACTGCTCATGGCTCTGATGCCGGCGCTTATCATGCTCTATTCGTTTCTCGTCCTCCGAGAAGGAATCCGGTTATCATATGCGGTTAGCATTCTGCTCTCGCTTGCCGGCGCCTGCATCGTCATTGTGCAAGGCAATCCTCTGAGCCTGAGCGGCCTGGCGCTCAACCGGGGCGACCTTCTGGTCTTCCTGGCAGCAGCCTTCTTTGCAGCCTACAGCGTGGCGATGCGCTACCGACCGGCCGTCCATCCACTTAGCCTCATGTCCATCACCTTTTCCGTGGGTGCACTGTGCCTGCTGCCCGTATGGACGTGGGAAGTGGCCGCAGGCCATACCATGACCATTTCGTTGCCCACAATCCTCACAATTGGCTATCTCATGTTATTTCCGTCCGTGATTGCCTATTTCTGCTTCAATCGGTGTATCGAACTCATCGGCCCGGTGCGGGCCGGCTTCAGCATTCACCTCGTGCCGGTTTTCAGCAGTCTGCTTGGCGTACTGCTGCTGGGTGAACCCTTTGCCCAGTATCACGCCTGGGGCACTGTTCTGATCGCCGCTGGCATCCTCTTGACCACGCCGTTGACTGGTGTTTGGCAAGCGGTTGCCGGTTCTAGTCTCATCAAGCGGAAAAGCCTTATCCGGGCGGTGACCGAGTGGCTTTCGCTACCTATCGTCTTCATGTCCTCGCCCTCACCTTCTTCTTGCCCATGCGGTCCAGCGCCCCCTGCACCAGTTGGCCCAATGCATCCACCCGCTCGTCATATGCCGCATAGGGAAACTGGCTGAACTCGGCGATGAAGTCCCACACCCAGGGCGCAACCCTGGGGTGGGGCAGCCACACGTTGCCCGCCTCCACAATGGGCGCTAGAGCCGACGTCCTGGCTACCTTGTTGCCCTCCGGGTTGTAGGCCAGCGGATCTACCTTGACGCGAATCATGGGCCAGTTGTCGGCATCGTCCGGCTCGCCATGCGCCGCCGCCAACTCGTCCAACGTGGGCACGTACTCAAAGAGGGACTGCAATTCGGCCAGGTCGTCGTCCGTCACGCCCAGCAGCTCAACGTAGGCTTCCCGCTCCCACATGATGGCAATGTCCAGGAAGGAGAAGTCGCCGCCCGCCATAGTGAGATTGTTGTGCGTGACGGCGAACGCTTCGGAGGTCGCCAAACCCTCCTCGTTTACATCTTGAGACACATGGCAGACCAAAAGAATAGAGGACACATCGAGCCATACAAGACGAGCGGGCTGGCTTTCATCCCGCGCATGCTGGACGAGTTCCGCAAGCGCTTTCAGGTCGAAAGCGGAGAGGGCATGACCAAGAAGGAAATCGCAAAAGCGTGAGGCTGCTTGGAGTCCAACGTGCAGTACGACGTGAAGAAGGGCGGGCTGGAGCCTTTGGGCAAGCGCAAGCAGGCGTGGATCTTCGACCCGGCAGACGTGGAGAAGGTGCTGGGTCCCTTGCCGGTGTAGGCTGGTTCCCGGCGTCACGGATTGGCTCCACACGGAGACCGGCCTACCGTTCCAGCAGGTTGATGTGCTCGCCTCGATCCGTATCCACACGGATCGCCCAATATTTCCACTCGCCACCTCTATTTGTGCCGTTGACGCGAATCGTAGCGCTGGCATTTGTACCGCGGAGCGGGATATGTAACTGTACTTCGCCTCCGTCTGACGAGCTTACGGCTCCCTGCGGCAGCCACCCGACTGTTACGGGTTCTCCTAAGGCCTGGCGAACTTCGGAGCTCTTCAACGCGAGGTCAACGCTATGTCTATATGGCTCAGTCGTGCGAATCCTGGCGACAGACAGGATGCTTATCCCCATGCAGAGCATAGTAACGAAGAGTAGAACCGCAACCGACACGCCAGCGGTCCTCAGCCTTGCATGGCTGTCACTCTTGGTCATGAGTCACTCCTTCCTCTTGTGCTTTCGTACTAGACACGTGAAGCAGAGAGAGTCAACTCCCCTGAGCTTTATACGACTATTTGACCACACAAGATCCAGCGGAAAAATCTCTATTCGGCAATCGGCAGATAGAGCAGTAGACTCAATTGCTCTGGCGCGATCTCACCGCGCTCGAGATGCTCCTCCAACCACTGGTGGTGGGCGATTTGATATCGGCTGTCTTCGCACCAGGCCACAAGGCGCTGCCATGTCGCCCCGATCTGTTCGACACCGATGCACTCGGTCACCGCATAGAGACCACCGCCAAACCGCTTAAACTCGACCGATGGGTCAGTGATCCCGTCCTCATGGCCGGCTTCAATCCAGAATTCATATCCGTAATTCGGACTTCCAACCGAGGGATTCGGATTGTTGAAGCCGAATATCCGGTGGAATGATTCCTCACCCAAGAGTCTGCGGGGTTGGCTCCATGTCTGTAGTTTTCGCCAAGCCTCCGCCTCCGGAGTTGGACCAAAAGCATGGAACGTTGCCACCTCCATGGGCTCAAGGCGCAAGATTCGCACCGACATTTCGTTCATTGTACTCTCCCTCCTAAACGTGCTGCAACCAGGTGCTCTTGAATAGTTGGCAGTCATGCACAGTATACGCCCGTATACCTGACATCCCTTGTCAGGAATTCTGCGGTAAGATGAGATATGGCGTAGTGATTCGCAGGCAGTGGGAGGTGTGGGATGCGTGCAGACCGAATATTGGGCTTATTGCTGCTTCTGCAGGCTCGAGGACAAATGACGGCGCGGCAGCTAGCCACAGAGCTTGAGGTATCGGAACGTACCATCTACCGTGACATCGATGCTTTAACGTTGGCGGGCATCCCCATCTATGCCGAGGTTGGTCAAGGTGGCGGCTACGGCCTAGTCGATGCATATCGGACCGATTTGACAGGCATGACGCTGGACGAATTACGGGCAATCTTGTCGTTGAGCATACCGGCGCCCTTACAAGATTTGGGAATCGCTGACGATCTGCGTTCTGCATTGCGCAAATTGACGGCTGCCACCGCCTGCGCCAGTGACTTCGTTTCGCTCGATATGCAGCGACGGATTCATGTTGACTCAACTTCATGGTTCCACAACCTAGAGCCTGTCCCGCACCTTCAGACCATCCATGGCGCGCTGTGGGACAATCAGTTGCTTCAAGTCAGCTACCGCGTTCCATACGCGCCGGTCACGGTATCTTTGAGGCTTGCACCCTACGGACTGGTTGCGAAGGGCGGCGCTTGGCATCTGGTCTGTTGCCATGGCGAACGCATCCGTGTCTACGCAGTTTCCGATCTCGTTGCGATCAAGCTACGGCCTGAAACTTTCGTGCGCCCGCCAGGCTTCGATTTGGCCCGCTTCTGGCAATCATGGTGCAAGGCGTTCGAACAAGGTCGTCCGATCTTGGAGGTTGTCATACGTGTCATGCCCGAACATCGCGAAGCCTTGACCAGAATCTTCGGCACAGGCACAAGTTTCGAAAATAAGATGTCCCTACGCAATCAGAAGGAAAAGGGAATCCTGACCCTTAGTTTCAGTTCGTTCGAGGAGGCACGCAGTTCGCTCCTGAGCTATGGCGGCGCGGTTGAGGTGCTTAGCCCCGCCTCTCTGCGTCTTGCGATGATCGACTATGCGGAACAGATCCTACGAAGGTATGAAGCCTGAGTGACGGCCGATAATCTGCAGCCGTATTGCGATCGATTGGGCCACTGGTTTCGGCACATCGTATCGACAACGATTCTCTGCCACGCTGGCATACTTGCGCGCACAGCTAGATTCGGACTGATGTAGACGTCTTGTAGCCACACGTACGCTTTACTCGCAGCAGATGCGCAGTCTAGCTACCTTAGATTTTTACTATAAGGCTCGGAGGTACTCCCATGTCAAATCGATTTACTTGCCTTGCCACCTTCGTCATATGTCTAATGCTGCTGCTTGCCAGTGGTGGTCGGTCAGTCGCTACTCCTATCTCACAAACCGAAACGCCACCAGACGGTGACAGAAAACCACTAGAAGCACTTGAACAGGCCGCCGTGCTGGACGATTTGACGGCTGCTGCTGCCTGGTCCAGCCGTGAGATTCGAGTCTCTCAGGTCACAACACCTGATTGTGATCGCTACTCTCCTGCCCTGGCCTACAACCATGTGCGCCATGAGTACCTGGTCGTGTGGCATAACAACTGGAACGCCAGTAGGGACATCTACGCACAGCGCATCTCGGAGACCGGCGAAGTGTTGAGTTGGTTTACGGTTACGACCGGCTCCAACGACCGATTGCAGCCCTCTTTGGCCTTCAATGCGACCAACGAGGAGTACCTTGTGGTCTGGATGTACGACGTAAATGACGACGGCTCAACCTACGAGATTTGGGGTCGGACCGTGGCTTGGAACGGAGCGTCAATGGGGCCGGAGTTTCAGGTCGCTGCCATCGGTAACAAAGGGCTTTGGACGCCGAGAGCTGCCTGGAATAGCTATCGCAATACATATCTGGTGGCATGGACGGCTTTGGATTCTGCGTCAGGGGTGCCTTCCGAAATTTCTCATGCCCTTCTTTCCGACACGGGAAGCCAGTTGGCCGTCACCACCGTGACGTCGGACAGGCAGCCTCATCAGATGGATGTTGTCTACAATGTGGCGTCTAATGAATATCTGATGGTCTGGCGTCGGATGTGGGCGCCAGCTGACGGTGACATCATGGGGGCGCTGATAGATGGCGATACCGGTGCACTTGTCGATCCACCGGGTGTGTTTACTGTGAGCGGGTTGACTGTAGATCAGCTGCTGCCGTCGGTCACCACGAATGGGCAGCATCGATATGTGGTCGTCTGGCAGGAAGCTTATCCGGGGCCATGTTGCGACTGGGATGTCCGCGGGCATGAGCTAGATGTGGGCGGCAATCTTGCTACAATGTTGGTCATTGCCACATCATCCGAAGACGAACTCTCCCCTGCAGTTGCCGCGCAGCAAGGCGGGGACAGAGATTACCTGGCCGTCTGGCAGGAGCAAACGCCGTCAGGTCAGGCCATCCGCGCGACACAGTGGGGAGACGTGACGCGCGGCTACTTTGATGTTGCAGACTATGCGTTCTGGAACAACGAAACCCCAAAGATAGCTGCGGGCGGCTCGGGCTACCTGATTGTCTATGAAGGAGATTCTGCCGGCGATCCAAATGAACACCGGCACATCTATGGACGTATCTGGTCAAGAGAGAGCGTTCTATTGCCTATCGTGCGTAGTCCTGCACCATAGTTCAAGATCGCCACAGATCGCCCAGACGACGATTTTTGGCCGTGCGGCCGTATGTTAATCCGCGCACCCAGGCTGTCTATCGCGCGCAGCATGCTGCCGATTGCCCTCTGTCCAAGTATCCGGGTAGCCGGCTGGTTTCTTGGCAGCGATATCGGATGACGAACAGTCCTGCATTTACATTATGTCAATCTTGCAGCGCTTTATGGCGGACCCTACCACGCTAGACGGCAATCAGCTTGCCGAGGAGACCCTCATCGGCATGAACGAAAGGGGGCTTGGACAGCTACCGGCTATCCAGCCATCAGTATGCTGCTGATTTCATCGGCGTAGGCTGCGCTGTTCGCATCATCAGTCACCAACTCGATCTGCTCGGCGCTGGTGACGCCCAGGCCGAGCTCGACCGCGCGTGCAATTTGCTCTTGTTGGAAGATGGCCCCTTCGCTCACCTCTGGCGTCGTGCCAAAATAGCGAAGGAGCGCCACGCCGACCGCATCTAGCGCGATCCGATCCGTGCCGGCGAGCACCACATTCGCCGCAACGCGCTCGCCAGCGGCAGGACCACCCCGCACAAATGCCTCCACCCCATCCATCACAATCAGCGTTGGGACGTAGGCGGCATTGACCTCGGCAATCATCTGACGCTGGTGGGAGGATGTGTGCAGCTCACTCATATAGTTGTAGCCGTCGCCGGGCAGATACTTGGCGACCAAACCGATCGAATTCTTGAGCGACATCGTAAAATGGCCGCCGTAGCGATGCGTTTTCAAGCAGCAGAGTTGCACGACTGCATCTGCATCCAGACAGCAGCGGGCCATTGGAAAGCCCTGCGCCCAATGGCTGTCGGCCAGGTGAACCATCTCCCACTCATCCCGCTCAAGTTCATCGAGGACAATGATGTCGGCGCCCGCCTCTTCCGCCATCTCAATCACGCCCAACTGCTCCATGACCTGACGCGTATCGCCCATGCCGCTGCGATCCGCAATGGCAATCGATCGCGGCTGGCTCTTGCGGATCTCATCGAGGACAGCCTGCAGTACCTCGGGATGGGTGGAGCCCGGTGCAGGATCGGCGCTGTTGAAATTCGGTTTGATCAGCACGGACTGGCCCGTTGCGTCGACGGGACCGAGCAACGCCAATGCCCGTTGCACGCCTTGCACCCGACTCTCCGTCTTCACAAAGGCAACTTGGGTCGAGCCCCCGCTGTCTGGCATCTCATGGTCAACAGTGAGTGCTGTCGCCCGTAAATCTGCAGCAAACCGTGGCGTTGCACCTACCTCGCGTGAATCATCGACCGGCGAGACCTGGCAGGCAGCCAGCAGCCCGGCGGCTCCGGTCGCTGTGCCCAGGGCAGCGGCGGTGCGCAATAGATCGCGCCTGCTCAGGGCATTGTGGGGCGGTCTTCGCTTCATTTTTTCACCTCGAACTTCTTATGGGTGCCCGTTTAGGGAGAAAACGAACACAAGCCTCACCAGATGTACAAAGCTAAAGAGCGCTCAGCCAGCCAAAACGCCCAAGTATTAGGTCTCATTGGGAAATTCGCTCGCTGCCGGCTTTCAACCCGATAGGAGAACGGGCATTGGTGGCGTGACGGACGACGGCAAGATAGATCATATCTGTCAGCGCGTCAGGGGGCAAATCAAGAATTATGGAACACATCAAGCTGGGCTGCCCAGGTAAAACAAACGTAACCCTTATCGGGAAGATGAGGAGAACAACCCCAGTCCCTCTGCGGCCGCCTATCATACTGGTGTCCAGTTCGGTGATGCGCTTGCATTTCTAGCCGCCCATGAGGGTGAGATCGCGTTCATCACAATCAATATCGGCGCGAATGACAACTCGCAGTGTAGATTTGCTGTGGAATGCATCCAGCAGGCGCTAGAGACGACCATTCCTACAAACCCTGGCTATGCTTTGGTGCAATTGCAGGCAGCAGCACCAGGCATTCCGATTTTCGGCCTGAACTACTATAATCCAAACCTCTACTATTGGCTTGAACCGGCAGATCCTGAAGGCGAGTTCGTGGCGAGACAATCAATAAGGGTTGTGTTGATCCTTGACGGAGTGTTGCAGCAAACCGGGTGCGTTTGGCGTGCCGGTAGCGGATATCACTTGAGCATTTGATACGGCTGACGTCACGCTTCAGTGCGGAGTGCCTCACAACGTACGGGTGATTTTCCAGCTTACTTGGATGTGCGAGGAGGTATCTGAAATGCCGGATATTCATCCAAATAAGAACGGCTATAAGGTTATTGCACGCACCGCTGAGCAGCTTATGAAAGAGTTGGGAATCATCTAGACATGTTGTCAAGGTGTAGGAGCAACGAAGGGCCCGTTCCGGTATGCAGTACTTGGAACGGGTCCTTCGTGATTCGTGGATCTTCTGGAATGTCCTGACGGATTGCTACACGTCCAGTTTGCGCATCGTCCAGCGCCGCCCGTAGAACTCATCGTCCAGCCACTCATTGATTTCAGCCAGATCCACACGCTCCGGGTCGAAGTCGTCGCCGATCCAATCCAGCATGTCGGCGTGGTCCTCATGGTTCTCGTCTGCCACGGCTTCCAGAAACTCCTCATAGCCCCAGACGCCGCCCACATCTTCTGGCGGACAGGCGCGTTTGGCCTTGATGCAGACAGGGTAGGAGGTGCCTGATTCGTAACTCGATATGGCTTCCACTGCGACAAGATGCTGCCAGTAGTCGCCAAAGTCGTACGTGTAGATGAACCGGTAGCCGACCGTTGGCTTCAGTTCGCCCAACTTCACTTTGTTCTCGTCGAGCATGTCACCCATTTCATCCCACTCGGGGACGCCGTAACTTCTGCCTTCGATTTCAAACTCGTGCAAGTGGCTGTTGTACCAGCCCATTGCGTGCTGGATGGTGGCGTGCAGTTCGCCCAGCGTCATGGTCGCGGGGACGAGCATGCGCCGCCAGATTGGGGGCCGAATGTGCTGTAGCGTGACTTTTAGCTGATAGATGTCGATGGCTGGCTGAGATGCTGGCATGAGTTGTCCTCCGAATAGATTCCAATTGCGGACATAGGATGCAGGTGCGGGGAGCGGTCTGTAACGCATTACAGATCGGGAGGTTGATGGCATTTTAGCACGCTGGAGAGTGGCAGACAATGAGTTGACGCGAAAACAGCCAGGACGATCCGAAAGCTCAAGGAAGCCCCGCTTCAATGTTGTACTGGAAGCGAGGCCTCTTGTTGCATGTTGGCGGTGAGACGCTTTCCGGCCAAGCGGCGCCATTCTCATCCAGCGCCGTGTCAACCTTCAGGGCACACCAAGAAACTGTGACGAGTTTAGATTCTCGTAACGATTCCCCAATCTTCCGATCAGATAGTTTTCTTACAGTGTGGATACGCTAGCGTACCTATCGATCAGCAAGACTATCTAACGGAGGACGAACATGCGTAGTATCCGAGTATTTGCCGTGCTTGTACTGGCAATAGCCGCTCTGGGCTTGATTTCTACGTCTGCATTTGCCCAATCACGCGTAGGGTTTGGCCAACTCTATTATGACGGGGAGGTCGTACGTACAGTTGTGCCGCCGGCAGCCATGCCGAAGCCCGGTGTAGACCCGATCTATGTCATTAAGCACAGTGCAGATGGGCAGTTGCCAGTAGCGGGCGTAGGACCGGGCGACCGAGCGTACCATGGTGGAAAATGGGCGTTCCATGAAGTGACGTGGAATGTCGCTCCCTACCTTCTGACATCTGGTGACGCTGTTCTGGCGGCAGAACATGCGGGTGATGTGGACGTCACGCGCATTGTAGACAACGACTTCAAGTGTCCCATCCAGCCATAACCATTGCTGCTACCACGAATCACGGTCGCCTGCAGGGGGACTGAGTCGCTGATCCAACCGAAGAGTCGTCGCAATAGACTTCTGGCGACTCTTCGGTTGGGTCAGTCATTCACGTGGAGCAATGAGTAAAGAGTACACAGCTCGCTACATATCTGGGCGCTCGACATTCTTTTGGGAGAGTTTCAGCTGAAAGAGACCCTATGGTTTTCGATCAACTCGTACCACTTCGAATTCATCATGAGGTTCGGGACCGGGGTCAAGCGGTGTAACTTCATCAAATCTGGCGTTCGGTAAGTAAAGAGACTTACCATGCACTGCAACCGTTGTTGGAATGCGGAAGTTCGGGCTAAAAATTGCTCCAACATATTCGCCGGCAGTGTAGTTGGAGCTAAGCTCCACAACCCCTACCTTGTTCAGAAAATTCTGGACAACGTACAGAGTAGGCCCCATGAGCAGTAAGCCATCACCAAAGGCAACGTCGCTATCGTCTGGCGATCCAACAACAGGGATAAACTCTGCTTCACCGGAACCGGCTTCCACTGCATAGAGTTTTCCGGACGTAGTATTGACAATGATCAATGTGATATTGCTTGAAAACTGCGGGCAGAAAGCTGCTGTCCTGTCCTCTGGCACTGGGACCAGGTAGGAGAGCCAACAGCACGCTGGCGGCAAGACAGTCAAAGAGCGCGCAAACAGGTCATCTCGGATTTGGGCCATCCAAAATGGGTAGTCTACACTCCCTAGAGTGCGGGCAACTCGGGTACGACATGCTCACCAACGGAACGGATCGCTGGGAAATCTGTCGATGGGATCCGGCCGTCCGTCGCGGTCCCGGTCATTCCACCAGAGAGGCGATTCCGGTCCAGGTTGCGGCTGGTGGACAGTGCCCCAGCGCTTGACGCCCGTGCCCCCGCAGAGCAAGCACATGCGTCCACCGACCGAACGGTTGCCGTGACAGCCAGTACAAATCATGCTGCGCAACACCTGACGGCTTCCGTGACAAGTCAGGCACGTGTTCATTCCCAAGAGCTTGCCGGTTCCTCTGCAATGGGGACACGTCACGATGAGCGAGTTGATTGTTGCCATTGCGTTACCCCTTTCGAGCGCTAAATCACCAATCAATATGATTTACCTGAGACGACAAAATGGCGACAAAATGGCGACAGATTCCCGACACGGATTTACCAAGATTGTACACAAATCTTTGTTGACCAGTTGATCAGAATTTGATGCTCATTTCTACAAGTCACAACCTGCTGCCTAAACAAAAGGCCGGCCCACCATGACGGTGAGGCCGACCTGTTCATTTGCCGATAGCATCCCCTGACTGCATCCAGAATCAGACCGCTTGCAGATGACGGCCCACGGTTCTTCTTGCACTTGGCGTTGCTGCCAGAACTACCGACAAGGGGCAGAGCATGATCCCGTTGTGCCAGCGCAGCTCCCGATGATGGGTCAGCGACAACCATTCATCCCTACGTTTCGTTTTGCACTTTCACCAGCGGTAGCTCCAAATGAATGTCCTCCGGCTCCACGGCAAAGAGTGCCGGATCGATGATTTTCGTTGGCCGGCATCCTACCGACAGATAGAAGCGTATGGTGTTTTCCGAGGGTGTCGCTGACACGTACAGAATTTTTGCGCCGAGTTTCCGGGCTTGCTGCGCAGCAAGCTCCACAAGGGTTCTGCCCACACCCCTGGCGCGAAAGCCGTGGCTGACCCATAAGCCAATCAGGTTGAGCCGGCGACTTCCCGACGGAAGAAAATTGTGATCGACGATTCCCATGCCGATCAGCCTATCACCGGCAAAGGCACCGAATGCGGTAGCGCCCCGGTCATAGTCTGCCTGCAATGCTGCGATCCGCTCCTTTTTGTTATCGAGAGCCCAGTCCGGCACATCCCAGTGCTCATCATGCAGGATAAGCTGATCGCCATCAGGGTAGTAGACGCGCTCAATTGTCTCCGTACGATCAATCTGATTTAACAGATGGATCTCGTTACGGGAAATTTGTCGGTAGCTGATCATCATGAAATTCTCGCATGGGGCAGGGCAGCTTCCTGTCGATTGATTAACAACATCATTTTACAATCCAATTGAGATAGTCCGCTAGGCCGAACACTGCGACAAATACAATTGCGCCGATGGCAGCATTGCGCATTGTCTAATAGTCGCTCAATATTCGTCGCCACTCACCTTCAGGAGGTTCTGGCAGATGGGTAATGGCCAAGATGACGATGGGCGCAAAGATGCCCAGGAACATGAATGCAATCAAAAAAGGCTGGCCCCACCATGACGGTGAGACCGGCCTTTCCACTTGTCCATAGCATCCCCCGACTGCATCCAGAGTCAGCCCGTTAGCAGATGCCCGCTCCGA
Organism: uncultured Chloroflexia bacterium; assembly: GCA_963749845.1. Lineage (GTDB taxonomy): Bacteria > Chloroflexota > Anaerolineae > Caldilineales > Caldilineaceae > JAGRCP01. Next base: position 457,264 of record CAVVOJ010000004.1, read on the forward strand.
GTTCTTCGTGCATCTGGCGTTGCCGCGATAACCACCAACGCAGCCACGTGATAGCTTCCAGTAGCCATCAAGTCGGACTCAAATTGCCGCTCTCTCACAGGCAATCAGTCTTGCCATCCGGCTTGTTGGGCGTCAAGCTGTTAACCGCCTCCTCGTTCACCGGGATGACAGCCGTTACGTGCCCCAGGTGCAAGCCGTATGCCCGGCAGTGTGACAGCAAAGCCTCCTGCACGGTTTCATCCGGACCGACGATAAGCACCGCGCTGCTACCATCGAGAAACTCGATCCGATACTCCTTCATGCTTGCCCCCTTGGAAAGATCTGGTGAGGAGGATTTCGCCGCCAGCACCATGCCGCGCCAAGAGCCGGTAACGTAGTGCTTGCGTGGAGTACGACGGTTGAACAGAGCAAGAAGTCGCGCAGCCCGCCTGCGCAGAGGCAAAAATCATACTTGTTGAGCAGCCAACAAAGTCAAAATCGGTTGCGCCGGCCAACCTGTGGGATCCCTGAATCTCTCACCTTCCGATGCACAATTACAATTCCATTCTTGTGCCCGGTATAGTTTTGGCCGAAAAGTATCACCACCAATTCAACTCCTCAAATTCTGCAACCTTCGTCTGATAGGCGTCCATATTGGCATTTGCTCAAATACTCAATAGCAGTGTATTGCGCCGCTGGTATCCCCTCTGGCTTGCACGGTCTATGATTAGCAAAAGGTATTGACCACCAAATGATCGGCCTTGCTGACCAAATAGAATAGGCCCGCTGTATCTGTAGTCAGTTTGTAGCCAGCTGTCTCCCATACTGGACGGGTACCCCGTATCAAAACAATCCAAGCAGCGGTCGGGGATGGCGAACAGTCGCCAGCGTCCAGGAAAAAAGGAGGCGGTACATGGCCGAATTTCTCAATCTAACCGATCCCGTCCAGCACCCGGAAAAGCTGTACGCCGACGATGGCTTGCTCGATATCCTGCTGGGCGCCGTATTTATCGGCGCAGCCCTAGCCATGCGGTATGACGTCGTCTGGCTCTTCGCCATCCTACCAATCGCGTTGCTGACCCTCTGGCAAAGCATCAAGGAGCGCCTCACGACTCCACGCCTATCTGGCCAGGAGATCCAAAGCCTGACCCAATCGGCAGCACGCACGCGCCAGCATAAAGTGGTCGTATTCTCCCTGCTGGTAGGTACGCTTATACTGGGTCTGATTGTGCTCTTTGTCTTCGAGATTGACGCACCATGGATGGACGACCTCTGGCCCTTCATCATGATGGGCATCGGATTACTGGTCATCGCGTTGCCGGCTTATGCATTCGGCGCGCGCCGCTACTACTTCTATGCTACGTCCGCTTTGGTGCTCTGGCTGCTCTGCTACGCATTGGCACTACCCGTGCCCGTAGCGGTGGCGCTACCGGGCGTGCTGATGTTGACGGGCGGCGTCTACTACTTGAGTAATTTCCTGCGTACCCATCCAAAAATCCGGTAGCGTCTGGCACCGTCTTCGTCTGGAACAGTTGGCAGGATCAGGTGTGAAGCATATGGGGTGAGTTGGAGAGTTCCAGAGGCGACGAGAATTTAGCAGTCGTTCCTCGATCAGGCTGCCGCCTTGAGCACGCGCAGCGCCCGCAGCGTTACCCATGGATTGGCCTCCTTCTTGGCGCCAAAATCGACCCATGTCTTGCCCGTGTAACTATATTCGAGCGGCCAACGACCCTCTGCATCCTGCTTCTCGCAAATGAGCTCCAAGGTTGCTGCCAGGCGCTCATCATGGGCCAATCCCAAACCGCACAACGCTTCGGCAATCTGCAGGATGTCGGTAACGTAGAAGACCGGAAAGCCAAATTTCCACCAGTTGCCACTCGGCTTGGCGGCGTATCCGGTGGGATACGCTGCAGTCGCCGGGTCGACGCTCAATAAGAATTTGATACCCCGCCGGATTGCGCGGTCGATGAGGGGCGTTCGACGTTCTTGTGGCCAAACACTGAACGCAAGCATGACTTTGGCGGCGCCCCATGCACAGGGCAGGAAGTTGTTCGCCCCACACGCAAAATCTGGGCCGCACTGTCCGGCGTAGTAGCGTGGAGACTTCTTCCGTTCGTGGCGTGACGCCAATCCTTCGCCGGTGACCGTACGTGCCATCCACGCAAACGCCCGGTCCAGCCGTGGATCTTCATAGCCCAGTTCAAGAAGCGCCCAGCACAAATTGCCTTGCAGACAATCGACTGTTCCGGACGGTGCTCCCGTACTTGTGAACTGGCCGTGCTCCGTCGATGAATGGGTCAGCAGGGATTCGCAGGCAATACGGATTCGTTCGTCGCAACCGGCGTGGGCCCCAAGCTGCGCTAACAGGATGATTGACCAGACGGTGGCACGATATTTGGGTAGATAACCAGGACCAGGCTCGCACCAGTAGCCGTCCGGCTCCATCGCATTCAGAACGGTGGCGATGGGGCCATTGGCGTGGGCAGCCAGTCGTGCGGCCCCTAGCTCGGCAGCGTCTGCCGGTCGCTCCAGCAAGTCGCGCAGCGCCAGGTAGCGTAGACCGGGCTCAGCGGAGTCCAGCAGCCAACGGACGCTATCCCCTCGAAGCCGGTCTTGCCATACCATAGCCACTCCTTCCGCTGTCCATCGCTAAACGCTACTCCATTATCGACAGGCAATGGCTCCAAAATGGCGACAACTGACAGCAGGAGCATCTGCTGTTTCCTCTACTAGTCGCACAGGTTGAATGTGACCGCTGAAACGCCGCACGGGGTTTCGTGCAAAACTGCCTATTTCGCATTGCAGCGCACTTCACAGCGCGGGACAATCAGTTCCACAAACAGTTCGGCGCTCGGCCATCAGGTCGAACGGTGCGTCCGCTTCGGAAAAGGCGATGCAAAACGTAGTGCGGCGCATATCGAAGACCGCTGTCCTGGCAACCGAGAAGGGCATTGGAGAACCTCACACGCCGGCGGCTCGAAGTCATGCGTTATCGAGCGGCCGGCGGCGATGCCTTTGCCGGCGGCTAAGCGACTGCCGGTCCGCACGACGCCTTCCGCCCTATGAAACCGGTTTGTAGACCATTTGTAGCCACCGACATGTCAGGCTTGTCGAACATGTTGCGCAGTTGCAGTTCTGACTCACGACGGAGCGACTAAATCACCAATTTCTCGATGGCTTGACCAAGGGACCGACAGTTATGAATATCCGATTTGGCGTGATCACGCTTCAGGAGGTTTCGTGGGAAGAGCTAGTCGAACGCTGGCGATTCATTGAACGCCTCGGTTTCGACAATGTTTGGGTTGCAGATCATTGGGTCAACTTCCTGCAACCACACTCGCCCTGGTTCGAAGCTTGGACCCTCTTGTCCGGCCTAGCGATGCATACAACCACGATCCGTTTTGGACCGCTCATCTCACCAATTCCTTTTCACAATCCGGCGTTTCTAGCTCGGCAGGCTTTGACTGTCGATCATCTTTCTTCCGGCCGGTTGGAGCTAGGCTTGGGCGCTGGGATTCCAGGCAGACGTGATCCCAGCTACACGATGACAGGCATCGAGGACTATCCACCGCGGGAACGGGTAGAACGTTTCAGCGAGGGTGTAGCGATCATCGATTTGCTGCTTCGACGGGAGGTCACAACGTACGAGGGGAAACATTACAAAATCCATGACGCCATAATGCAGCCGCGACCCATCCAGCAACCCCGACCACCCATCACGATTGGGGCTGGTGGTCCGGCGATGCGCAAACTGGCAGCGCGATATGCAGACACTTGGAGCATTGCACGCAGCCTTTACCCCTTTTCAGACGAGACGCTCTCTAGCATCCGTGAGATGAACAGGTCAATGGATCAGTACTGCGAGGACGTTTCCCGAGATCCATCGACTCTGCGACGTTCCATTCTGCATTTCAATCCACAATCGGGTATGGAATTTCCGTTTGAATCAGCGGAGGCCTTCCACGAAATCATGGAGAGCGTGCTGGAGGTGGGCATAAATGAAATCATCCTGCAGTACCCGTCCAGTCGAGATGAACTCCCTCTATTTGAGCAGGTAGCAACGGACGTCCTTCCCAAATTGAGAAGCAAAGAACTCTAACCTGTAGACGGCATAATGTGTTAAGCGAGGCTCGTGTTGCGGACCATAACGCGGCGCAAGTAGGCTGGAAGCAGGATCAGGGATAGACCACGAAGGTGCCGCTACTCTGCCCGTGCAGGTCGGACAGGCCAAAATTGTCGAGTATGCGCAAGGTGCGTGGCGTGTCTATGGGTTTGGATCTACATCCAGCTCACGCATCAAACGCATCCGGGTCGATCAGCCCAATCTTGGCGGCATGGGCAGCGGCGACCGCCGAATCTGGCGTCAGGACAAGATCCACGCCCCGCACGGCCGCCTGCTGGGCGAGCGCCTGCACCGCGCCATCACGCGGCTCGTCGCTCACGTCGCGGATATAGACGGCGCGGATGCGGCCCGGATACTCTTCGATAATCTGCGCATAGAGCTCGGGATCGTGCTCGCCGCTGTCGCCAATCAGGACGAAGGGCAGCGCTGGATAGAGGTCAAGCAATTCGCGTATGTGCACGAGCTTGTGCTCGGCATGACTTAGCTTGAGCCGCTTGCCGTCATCGAAGCCATAGTCCTGCAGAATCAGCGGCCCTTTGGGGATGTCGTTGAGCGCCATAAACTCGACCAGCAGATCATAGAGGTTCCACGGACTGCTCGACAGGTAGAAGATCGGATTGGCCTCCCCGCCGCTCGGGCCGGCCTGAAGGGCCTGATAGAATGCGGCCACACCGGGAAATGGCAGTCGATCCTCCGCGCGGTTGAGCAGAGTCGTGCGCGCCATGCGTAGCAAACTGGTGGCGTGGGTCTGCAACACCGTATCATCGATATCGCTGATCACGGCGAAGGAAGCGTCGTCTGGCGGCACGAGGGCTTCGCCGTGTGCGTTGACCGTCTCATCAATAGGCTCCAGCAGCGTGAACTCAACAGCGTGCCAGCCCGGTGCGAAGGCCGCGCCGTCCGGTTCAAAGCGGGTATCGAAGTAGCCCTCTTCGTCGGTCAGGGTCTCCTGAACCTGCTCGCCCAACCGGGCATGCACGCGCACGCCCGGCAGCTCCTCACTGGCAAACCGCCGGTACATATCGAGCACATTTTCCCAAGTCGATTCGTCGTCGTCCGCATGTTCTTGACGCTGCACCAGCACCCGTCCGCGCAAGGAGAGCTCATCCCGCGTGCCGTACCCCCGATAGGGCACAATCTCAACCTGGGCGACCTCGCCGCGCAACGCACGCAGACGCTGACGCCAGCTCCGCACCTGCTCATCCGTATGGCCGAGCGCGTCCAGCAGCTCTTTCCACATGGCTCGGGTCGCTCTTTATCCTAGCTGGCGCCAGTCGGCGCCCAGTTCGTCGAACCGTGCGTACAGTTCCGCCACGGTCGCCGGCGAGATCGGTAGTTCTGTCGTCATCCATTCGACATTGGCGGCCAGGTGATCCGGATTCTGGGTGCCCACAATGGCCGTGTCGACCTCTTGGTGGGCCATGGTGAAGCCCAGCGCCAAGACGATCGGATTGGCCGGTGCGTCGGGCAATCCGCCTAGGGCTGCCATGCGCTGGCCGCGCGCCGAATACTGGTCGGCGTAACCGCTGGGGCTTTTCGCACGCGCCCACGACCCGTTGGCGATCGGTCGCTTGATGATCACGCCCATGTCCTGGGCTTTGGCCGCGGCCAGCAGTCCGCGTCGTGCGTTCTGGTCGACCAGATTAAAGCTTGTCTGCAGCGTGTCGAAGTAGCCGCTGTCGACCGCCCATTGCGCGGCGTCGTTGTCGCCGCTGTAGCCAATGAAGCGCGTCTTGCCGGCCTGCTGCGCCTGCTGCAGCGCCTCAATCACTTCGCCCCGCTCCAAGATGTCGACATCGCAGGAATGAAGCTGCACGATGTCAACGTGGTCCGTGCGCATGCGCGTCAGGCTGCGGTCGATACTGTCGCGTACGGTCTGCGCGGTCCAGGCTTCGCCCTGATAATCGCCGGCAATGTGCCCGGCCTTGGTGGCCAGGAAAAATTCGTCGCGCCGGGAGGCAACCGTTGCCCCGACCATCTCCTCGCTGATCATGTAGCAAGCCGCAGTGTCGAGAAAGTTGATCCCCAGATCCAACGCGCCGTTGAGGACGCTACTGGCCTGGGCGACGTCAGCCGGGGTCAATTCATAGCCGATTTCGGAGAGGCCAATGCCCAATCGGCTCACCGCCATACCGGTCCTGCCAAGCGTACGTGTTTCCATGTGGTGCGATCTCCAATCAATCAACGTGTCATAGACTCAAGTTTGAAACCGGTTGCCATTATAGCGCATCGAGTCAAGCCGGCGTGCGAATGCGAATGGCCAGCGCCTCGCAAGGGTCCACACGCTCTGCCAACAAACAGCGTATTGATCAAGACCATGGGGCAGCGACGGTTGAGCCTGTCGTAAGTAGGCCAGCGCCGGTTGAGCCCGTCGCAAATAGGCCAGCGCCGGTTGAGCCTGTCGAAACCAAGCGGGTCGCCGCCTCAAGAGGCAATCCCGTCCACATTGCTCCCCAACCGAGAGCCCTGCGTCCACAAAACTCGTTTCGCACGGGGCGTGCTCATTAAGCGGTTCGGATGGATCTGAATGCGCGATTCTCCGCCCCTTGTCAGTCTACGTACGACGGTGTAGAGTGCATGGCACCACCAAAGCAGAAGGAGAGAGCTATGTCCCAAGCAGCACAACGCGCGTTTTCCGGCTCCGAGTTGGGCCTGAACGTGGAACAACCCGACAACTTTCAGATCCTCGTTGACTTTGGCAACAGTGCGCCGGCCCCGGTCGCCGTACCGGTCGACGAACCCGGTGTCCCGACGCCGGCCGGAATGCCCCAGCCGGCCCAGGAGATCCAGGCACGCTCCCAGGCAGCCATCGACGCGGCTATGCAGACCATCCGCACGATGGCCCTGAAAACGGAAACGATGCTACAGAGCATACCCGACGGCGCCCAGCCGCGCGCAATGCGGGTCAAATTCGGCATTCAGCTCGATTTTCAAGTCGGTGCGATCATGGCGAAGTCTGGAGCCGGCGCAACGTTGGAGGTCGAAATGGAGTGGGCGCGCGAACCGGACGAGATGGTGCAAATCGTCCAGGCCCTGGCTGGACAGCGCAAGGCATGACCGCAAAGGCGCAATAAAAAAAGTGCCGCTCGGAACCGAGCGGCACTTTTTTTCTGGTAGCGCATACGGGATTCGAACCCGTGTCTCTGCCTTGAGAGGGCAGTATCCTAGGCCCCTAGACGAATGCGCCACAAGCAGGAATTCGTTGCTGGCCTAGCGAGAGAAGATCATACAACAGGGCGCGTAGGTTGTCAAATTTCGGGCAGAAAATGCACATGCTGTTAGGGCCTGAGTTTGTTCTGTCCTACTGACTCAATCTGAATTGTGCAACCACACACCAAACAAGAACGCGGGCAAGATACGCGCAAAGACACGGTTGGAGCGCTGATCATAAGATATAGTATTGCTGGACTCGACGAGCATTAGTGCAAATCGGGCCTAGAGTCGGCGAAAAAGGCTACTGTAATCCAATTTTTGAGATCCATCTACTTCGGTGATTACGTTATCCTGTGGTGCTACGATTTCACTCGCAAGATAAGAAAGTTCGTCCAATCGAGAGAATGGCCTATGTCGCCATACGATAGTAGTCGTTGATGGGGCCACCCAGCACGGTTTGTTGCTGGATCCGACCATATCGCTACGCAGGCAACCTGTTTATCGAGGTCTGATGCCCGATTCCTTGATTCGGTATACAGGTGTAATAAGAGTCGACATATTCGGTTCCTACTGAGAGCAGCTGCAGCTTGTTCGCAAAGCGGGAGTCTACGTCATTGATGACAATGAGCTTGTCAGGCCAGTAGACGCGTTAGGAATGGATCCAGCTCTCTGCGTGGGAATTTGCATCGGGGTTGTGGCGACGTGAGGATACTCATTGCGCGTTCGGAGCAGAAAACGGCATCAAATGCATAAGTCCTGGAGAAATTTGGAATTGACGTAGAAGAATCCCCCTATTCTGGAACCTAGCATTGATTGTGATCCGACGGTACGCGGAAGGAATCGACTGAGAGGAGTGAAACCTCATGCAGGAAAATGATTACAGAAACGACACGAATCAAAGCGACGCGGAGGTCACTAACCGGCTTGACCGTCCCGATGCTGCAGCGTCACGTATTGGTCGGCTCACTTCAAGACACGGGACATCGTCATTCGAACGCATCGTGACGCTGGGCGCATTCGCGGCCCTTGACGAGGTACCGCCGGAGAAGCCCGACGCAATCCGCGGGTACGCCGCGTTGGCCTGAGCGGTTCGGCCACCTCGTCAGCGCCTTTCAGGCGGAGCGGCGGGGGAATGAAGAAGAGGTCAGGAAATACCTGGAACTTGCAGAATTGCGGCAACAAAGCGATAACGCAAATGTCGGGGAAGTGGTGGTAGCCAATCTGGGTAGGGAAGAACCGGACAAAGAATTGTTTGAGGAACTGTTTGGTTGGTCAGAGGACGCATCTATCGAGCTGTATGTCTCGCTGCCCCTCAAATTCAAGCCGATCTGGATCATCCAGATATTATGCTGTGCACTTGGCTACCGGCGCAATACGTTCGGCCGCTATTTTGATGCAGTTTTGCCCGCGCTATCAGAAGGCCAGTTGCTAGCACTCTCAGCGCAAATGAACGAAGCGTTCGAGACAGCGGCCGGTGACTCGGCGGTGCCGGCCGGGTTCATTTTCTTCGGCCAATTCCTCGACCACGATATCACGCTCGACACGACCACCCGCCTGACGGATGTGGATGTCGATCCGACGACGATCCTCAATGTGCGCAGCCCAGCCCTCGACCTGGACAATGTGTATGCCGATGGTCCTGAGGGCAGCCCTGAACTCTATGATGCAGCGCGTGGCCACGGCTTCCTATTGGTCGACCAAGACGGTAAGGACCTTGCACGCAATCATGTGGACGTTGCCATCATTGGCGATCCTCGCAATGACGAGAATACGATCGTGTCGCAACTCCATCTTCACTTCCTACACTTCCACAACGGGGTGCTGCGAATGATCAAGAACACGCCGGTGGACGTGCTATGGGAACGCGACCTCAGCGCCGAACCCAACGATGATAAGGGCGACTTCGAGTTCGCCCGGCGCATGGTACGCTGGCACTATCAGTGGGTAGTGGTCAACGACTACCTGCCGCGCATCATCGAGCCGACTACACTCCAAGCCGCACATGCGATTACCGGCGTCCCTCAGGGCACAGCCGTTCCCGCTTTGCCGGCAGGCTTCGCCAGTGCCAAGGCCTTCTTCGATATGCTGACTTTCATCGACTGCTGCGGTTCCATTACCTGCCGCCCGTTGATGCCAGTGGAGTTCAGCGCGGCGGCATTCCGGTTTGCACACAGCCAGGTGCGTAGCCGCTATGACATTAACGCCGCTCGGCTGGATGTGCCCCTGTTCGAGCCTCGCCCACCGGGCCTAGCCTCGTTCATGCCGGTGCCGAACACAGACCTGGTGGAGTGGGAGCGCTTTTTCAATCTGGATCCAATTGTTACGCCCCAGTTCGCGCGCCAGATTGATACGTGGCTTCCAGCCCAGGTGTTCCAGTTGCCTTTCGCTACGGGCAGTGAGCGCAACCTGGCTTTTCGCAACCTGCGGCGCGGGGCGCGGGTATATGCCTTGCCAAGCGGCGCAGATGTGGCAGCTATCCTCGGTGTGGGTTTCAGCATGGGTGCTGTTGCAACGGCAAAACTGAACACCGTGGGCATACCGGCGGCTGACGCGCCACTCTGGTATGCAATTCTCGGCGAGGCGGAATTCCACGGCGGCCAGCTCGGGCCTGTAGGCGGGCTGCTGGTGGCGGTGACGCTGTTCCGACTGCTGCAGTGTGAAGAGACTTCCTATGTGCACACATCTGGCTGGGAACCGGTGCTCGTTCCTGCCGATCCTGGCGAGTTCAGCGTGGCGGACCTATTGCGGATCGCGGTGAACGAACGCAATGATGCGTTTCCGAGCTAACGTTGACACCAAGCCGGTCAACCGAAAAGTGTCTTGACTGATGGGCTAGGTAGCCCTCAGAGCGAAGAATCCTGCAATGAGACGCCCCCAGAGCGTCTACAATGCAGTCTTGATGTACGCTGCGTGTCAAGATTCGCCAAGAAACCTACCTTGACCTTTTTTGACAGGCACCTGAAACCATGAAGTGCAGTAAGGTGCAGACACGAGTTGTTAGTACCACTGAATTTGGCAGACCTGAGGGCGTAATGGCTCTCTTGAAGTGAAGCCGTTTCGCCGACTGCGTATTCAACTCATTTTCAACTCGGGCGTGCCCCGCGAAGCAATAGGCATTTGACAATCCGCACAATCTGTCTCAACACCCGGTCAACAATCAGCAACTCTGTCCGCTAGCCTAATCGCCACTGGCATAACCGCAATCGGACCAGCCGCATTCAGGCTGTCAACACAGAGGGGAGCACAACAGGTTCATCCCTGTTGCGCTCCGCTTTTTCGTTTCCTGGAGTCATTCGTGTCGCAACTGTTCACCCAAGCCGCCATCACCTTCCAGCCCACCGACCTGCGCATCCACGAGCAGGCGGGCGAGCAGTGGCTGGCCGCGCCGCTGGTCGCCAGTTCCTGGCAGGACGGCTGCGGCATTCCGGGAACCAATCAAGAGCAAGCACCAGACTGTACGTGTCAAGCACAAGGAGAACAATCTATGCCGGACGAGCAGGACGTGAAGCAGAACGAAGCCGACGAGCAGGAGCAGGACGTGCGCGAGCTGCCCGAAGAGACGCTGCCCAATGACAACGGCCTGCTGGTCGCACTGCGCCGCACGGTGATTGACTGGACGCAAGCCATGTCTATTCAGTCGATGGAGTGGATGGCGCACGACAACATGTCGCAGAACTTCAAGGTGATGACGGCAGCTACCCCGCGCCTCAAGACGCAGAGTCACGGCAAGGTGGGTGTGGCGCACGTGGCGGGGCTGGATGGTGGGTAGGTAGGGGGAAGGCCGTCCTACAGCCCCAAATAAATCTGGATAAATTTGCCTCAAATCAACGATCTGCAGGACGGCTCCATAGCAAGCGTAGCATAGCACCGGAGGATCCACCAAACTCGCACTATGTCAAGTAACTGCCAGGCATCGTCATGGCGTTGGCGGGGTAAAAAAGAGGGCCGTCCGGTATTGCGTTCCCCCGATAGTGGACTGAGCCACACGCAATACCGGACGGCTACAGGCATAATAGCACATGCGTTCCCGTGCTGCAAATCAAAGGGAATTGGCTATATGACGGAAAAAAAGACATATCGCGTCAAGGCCGGCCAGACGTTCGGCGTGCAGTCGGATTACGGGCCGGGCGACAGGGTGCAACTGACGGAGCGAGAAGCAGCGGGCCTCCTCGACAAGCTGGAACTGGTGGACGCAATCACCAAGGAGCAGCCGACCAAGAAGCTGGTGACGACTGTTGCGCCCGATCCCCAGCCGGAAATGGAACCAGACCACCAACGCTACCTGAAGCTACCAAGCTCAGTCATTGTGGCGCTGCAAGATGGCGGCTACTTCGAAGCCGAAGTGATTGTGGAGGTCAGCGATGAGGAATTGCTAGCCCTGGATGGCATTGGGCAAGGCAAATTGCGCACGATTCGGGCACTGTTTGCGGAGTAACGCATGGCGACGCTGGCCGTCGTCGACTGGTCGGTCGCAAGGCCGCACCCCAAGCTGGTCGACCCAATCGGCTGGGCGCTCAGGGCATTGGGCTACCCGGCTGCACTCGAACTTTAAGCGACAGCGATGTGGTCCAAACGCTCGACAGTCACCTGGATGATTTTCTGGATCCGCCCGAGCTGCAGTGCTCAGCAGGCGCTTCGACTCTTTGCGGGATGCTTCTTTGGCTTTGCGTCCATATCGACATACACCCGTAGAAAAGTGTGGGACAGTATCCAGTCCTTGTCCGTGTGAGGAGTACCGGCTTGTGCACTCCCGCTCAACTAGATCTTGCTGAGCCGGTGATCGTCACGCGGACAAAGCCACCGCCTGCGCACTATGGTATACTTGCATACCAACTGAGTTAAATCTGAGACTCCGCACCGCGGGTTCAAATCCCGCCCGGACCACGTTTTGCCCCGTCCGGCAGCTGCGAAGGAGAGGAGCACGTTTCATGCTGCAAACACCCAAACAGATCACGCGCGCACTTGACCGGACGCTGCACAAAGTGCAGCAGCCGGCCCGCTACACCGGTGGCGAGCTCAATAGCATTGCCAAGGAGTGGGACGATCCCGCCATCCGCACCAAAATCGCGCTGGCTTTTCCTGACATTTACGAACTGGGCGGCTCTAACCTGGGGCTGATGGTGCTCTACGACCTCATCAACAAACGCACGGATCTGCTGGCCGAACGCGTCTACTGCCCCTGGCCCGACTTCGAGACGATCATGCGCCGCGACGAGATTCCGCTCTTTGGGCTCGAAACGCGCCACAAGCTCCTCGATTTCGACGTCATCGGCTTCAGCCTGCCCTACGAGCAGCTCTACACCAACGTGCTGACCATGCTCGACCTGGCCGGCATCCCCCTGCGCGCAGCAGAGCGCACCGCCGACCATCCGCTGATCATCGCCGGCGGATCCGGCTGCTACAACCCCGAACCCATCAGCCCCTTCTTCGACGCCCTGATCATCGGCGAAGGCGAAGAGGTGATCTTTGACGTGATCGAAGCGTACGAAGCGTGGCGGGAAGAATTGATGATTGACAATTGTCAATCATCAATTGTCAATGCGCGCGTCGGGCTGTGGGAGCGCCTCGTTCTTGTCCCAGGCGTCTACGTGCCCCATTTCTACGACGTTAGCTATGCTGCGGATGGGACGATTGCCGCCGTGACGCCGACGCACCCGGACGCGCCGGCGGAAGTGCTCAAACGCGTCGTGACGGTGATGCCGCCACCGGTGACCAAGTTTATCGTGCCCTTCATTGATGTGGTCCACAACCGTGCGGCCATCGAAATCATGCGCGGCTGTACCCGCGGCTGTCGCTTCTGCCAGGCGGGCATGATCTTCCGCCCCGTGCGCGAGCGTACGCCCGACGAAGTGCTGCAAGCCGTGGACGAAATGATCGAGCACTGCGGCTTTGAAGAGGTCAGCTTCCTCAGTTTGAGCAGTTCCGACTACAGCCAGGTGGCCGATTTGGTACGGCGGACCATGGAGAAGCATGGCGCCAAGAAGCTGAGCATCGGCCTGCCCAGCCTGCGCATCGAAAGCTTTAGCGTCGATCTCATGGATCTGCTGGAGCAGGGACGGCGACGCTCGGGCTTCACCTTTGCACCGGAAGCGGCCACCGATCGCCTGCGCGACGTGATCAACAAGCCGATCGCGTCCCATGAACTGCTGGAGACGGCGGAAGAGGTCTACAAGCGGGGCTGGACCACAATCAAGATGTACTTCATGATTGGCCACCCTACCCAGACCTTGGATGACGTCCACGCGATTGCCAAGCTGGCCAAGCAGGTGCTGGGCGTTGGCCAGCGCGTCTTGGGCGGACGGGCCAAAGTTCGCGTCGGCGTCAGCACGCTGGTGCCAAAGCCCCACACCCCCTTCCAGTGGGTACCCGTGGAAGAGGAGCGCATCATCAAAGACCAGATTGAGCTGCTCCAGCAAGAACTGCGCGGCCAGAATATGTTCTTCACCTGGAACAACCCGGAAGAGACGCTGGTCGAGGCCTTTCTCGCCCGGGGCGATCGCCGTGTGGCCGACGTCGTCGAACTGGCCTGGCGCAAGGGGGCCAAGCTCGAAGGCTGGGGCGAGTACTTCAATTTCGCCGCATGGCAGGCCGCGTTCGACGAGTTGGGCCTGGACATGGACTGGTACGCACGCCGTGAGCGTACGGTCGACGAAATTCTGCCCTGGGAACACATTTCAGCCGGGCTGAAGAAGCAATTCTTGGTCGATGAGTATGTGAACACCTACAAGGGCGGCGTTGTGGACGACTGCCGCGAGCACTGCTTCTCGTGCGGCATCCTGGGTCAGTTCAAAGAGCAGCGCCGGGAAGCGCCCGACGATGGCTGGGGCTGCCCCAGCCTCGGTCGCAACAAGGAGCGTCAACCGGTCGATATTATGCCCATTCCGCTCTACTTCAATGACGACATGTCGCCGGACTTAACGGGCCAGTTTGCCGAGCGCGTACCCCAACGCAGATTTGGGACGGTGGCGCAAAGAGTAGAGCTGGAAGACGAGTAGTCAAACAAATTTGACGAGCGTTCTCGAGCGCAAGCGGGTCGTTGCGCATGACCGGCGCTCGAGAACGCCTGCCCTACCATGCAGAGCGCATTTCTACCCCCATTTTAAATGCAGTGCGTATGCCTTTCGGGACTTGACAATTCCCAACACGCGCGTCAGAATGAAAATTGTATACAGCCTGAATCCACTTCTCCACCGTGAGCGATGGCCGTGAATAAGTCTGCCAACGAAACTGAAACGCAGCGCGTCTTCGAACTGCTCAAGGTGCAGATTCTGGAGCAACAACTGCCTGCCGGCACGCCCCTAAACCATTCGCAGCTCTGCCGCGACCTCAACACCAGCCGCACACCCGTACGCGAAGCCCTGCGCATGTTGGAAGGACTCAGTTTGGTCACGACTGTGCCCCACCGGGGATCACAGGTGGCGCAGCTGGGTTTGCACGACTATCTCGAGATTGCCCAGATCCGCAATTCACTGGAACCGCTGGCTGCGCGCCTGGCCGCCGGCCGCGTGCCCGCCGCCGCCTTAGACGAACTGGAGCAACGGCTGGAAGCCCTCAACCAGGCCGCGCCAACCGCAGAAGATCACCGGGCACTATTTGAGATTGACAGCGATATTCACAGCACCATTGGTGAGGCGGCGGGCAATCGGCGGCTTTTTGAAATCAATGAACGGCTGCGCAGCCTATGCCAAAGCTTCAGTCAGGACGCCAAGCTCCGCTTCAGCGTGATGGTGAGCGAGCATAGCCAACTGCTCGCCGCACTGCGGGCGGGCGATGCCGACGCCGCCGAAACGATCATGCGCAAGCATGTAGGCGGCTTCGCCGACGCGCTGCCCCAACTCATACGGAAGATATAACAGAAAATCTAGAGGACATGACCTTTCGCTTCTAACGCCTTCAATTAAATTAGTCACGCCGGCCAGTTGCCGGCTAGAAAGTCAACCTCGTGAGCAGATCACCTTATACCGAACTCTATCGCAGCAAACTGGGGCAGGCGAGCGAAATCATGCGCGAGATTGGGCTGGATGCCTGGCTGATCTTTGTGCGGGAGACCGCGCTCAATCCTGATCCGATTACGGAACTTCTGTGGGACTTTGCGGTCATCTGGCCCGGCGCGTTTATCATCACGGCCGATGGGCAGCGCATTGCGACGGGCGTCAGCCATGACGCCCCCACATTTGAGGAATCAGACCTCTTCACGGAAGTCATTCCTTTTGCCAAGGTGCCGGAAGAAACGCTGCCTGCCCTAATCGCACGGCTGGATCCCCAGTCGATTGCCCTCAATTATTCCGAAGAGGAGGTTTCCTCAGACGGGCTGAGCGTCGGGCTCTATCGGCGCCTGCAGACGATGTTCGCCGACACCCCGTACCCTGCGCGCTTTACGTCAGCGGAGCAACTGATCGGCCACCTTCGTCAGCGCAAATTACCCGCCGAGCTGGCGCTCATGAAGAATGCCGTCAACACAGCGGTCAACCTCTTCGACAACTTCACCGACACGGTGCGCATCGGCATGACCGAGACCGAAATGGCGCGCATCTTTCTGGATGAAGTCGAGCGGCTCGGGATTACTACTTCTTGGGATTCCGGCCATTGCCCCAATCTGAACGCCGGTCCCAAAACCGGACGCGGCCACGTCGGTCCGCTGCCCCAGGTAATGCTGGAGCCGGGCCAGATCATGAACGTCGATTTTGGCGTGGTGGTTGAGGGCTATTCATCAGATCAACAGCGTGTTTGGTATACGTTGCGGCCAGGGGAAACAGACGCACCGCCGGACGTGAAGACACATTTCTACGCAGTACGCGACGCCATCCGTGCGGCCTTCGACGCACTCAAGCCAGGCGCACTGGGCTGGCAAGTTGACGACGCTGCGCGTAGCTTTATCACCGGGGCCGGCTACCCCGAATACATGCACGCCGTGGGTCACAACGTCGGCCGCTACTGCCATGACGGCGGCGTAACGATCCTGGGGCCGCGCTGGCCTTCCTACGGAACCCGCGCGTTCGGCCCGATCGAACCAGGCATGGTCGTCACGCTGGAACTGGGCGTCTGGATCGATGAGTACGGATATTTTGGCCTGGAAGAGCAGGCGCTCGTCACCGAAGAGGGCGCCGAGTGGTTCTCGCCACCCCAAGACGAGCTAATTCTGATACCAGCAGAGCGTACATAATCTCTTATCATTTCATGACGGCTGTATCGCCATCACAGTGACAGTCACTGTGATGGCTACCAATAGCGTTTATCCATACCTATTCGAAAGGAGACACACCGTGTCACAGTTTTCCTCTCCCAAGTTGGTGGCGCGCTGGCTGTTGCTGGTCGTTGCCATGGCTGCACTGGTCGCTTGTGCAGCGCCGCAGACGGAGTCAGCGGCGCCCGCAGGCGAAGACGCAGCCGCCGTCGAAGCCAGCGGTGAAGCGGCTGGAACCGGCGGCACAGTCGTCGTTGGTGAATGGCAGGAACCAAAAGGTTTGATTTGGCCGATTTTCTATGAAGCCCATACCTCCGCGATCGTCGACTCCATGTTCTACAAGCCCATTGCGTTGGATGCCAATGACGAACTGACGCCTGAGATGCTGACCGAAATCCCAACGCTTGAAAACGGTGGCGTCTCCGAAGACGGCACCGTGATTACGCTGAACTTCAAGGAAGGATTCACCTGGCACGATGGTCAGCCGGTGACCTCCGAAGACTTCGCCTTTACCTGGGAATTCATCATGGATCCGGCGACTGCAGCGCAAACTACCGCAGGCTGGAATAAGATCGCATCGGTTGAGACACCTGACACCACCACTGCCATCGTGACGCTGGAAGAGCCCTATGTGCCCTTCGTGCCCACGACGCTAACGTTCCCGATTCTGCCCAAGCATGCGTTGGAAGGTGTTGCCGATCCCGGCAGCAGTGACTATGCCCGCGCGCCGATTGGCAACGGTCCCTTCCGTTTTGTGGAGTGGACACCCGGCGATCGCCTGGTCGTCGAGGCCAATCCTGATGCGCCAACGCCGCCCAAGCTCGACCAGATCATCTTCAAATTCGTGCCGGATCTGAATAGCATGGTTGCGCTCGTTCGCACCGGCGATATCGATGTCGCCTGGGACTATCGCGAGACGCAGATTCCCGAACTGGAGAAGATGGAGAATGTAGAAGCGGTCTTGATCCCAGGCCTGGCGATTGAGCGCTACTACTTCAACCTGCGTAATCCCGAAAATCTGGCTGAACCACATCCCATTCTGAGTGACATCAATGTCCGCAAGGCCATTGCCATGGGGATGGATCGCTTCACGGCAGTGGAAGGCGTCCTGCAGGGCTACGGCGAGGTAGCCGTGACCGAGCTGGACAACAGCCCATGGTTCAATGAAGCACTGGTGCCGGTACCCTACGATCCCGAAGCCGCATCCCAGATGCTGGACGAAGCCGGCTGGGTCGACGAAGATGGCGACGGCATCCGCGAGAAGGATGGCGTGCGCATGACTCTGCGTCACTCCACCACGTCCGGCAACCAGGTGCGCGAAAATCTCCAGGTGCTCTTCCAGCAGAACCTGGCGGACATCGGGGTAGAGTTGGTGATCGACAACTATCCGTCAGCCACGCTCTTTGGCGGTTGCGCCGACAACGGCGTCTTCGGCACCAGCAATTTCGACATGATGGGCTTTACCAACCAGCCCGTCAGCATCGATTTGGCCCAGGAATGGTCCGACTTTTTCCTGAGCAGCTCGATCAAGGATTGCGACACCAACCCCGCCGGCACAAATGCCTGGGGCTACAACAGCGAGGCAGCCGACGCGGCCCTCTCCTGCGCGGTCAACGAACTGGATCCGGATGCGCGCCTGCAGTGCATCATGGATGCGCAACAGATCCTCTATGACGACATGATTGCACTCTACGTCTACGACCGCGTCGATGTCTATTCGGTCTCGGACCGCGTGCAAGGCATCCAGCCAACGGTCTTTGGCGGCCATAGCTGGAACTACGCCGACTGGTCTGTAGCAGAATAGGCGTTCCCCTGTACGAATTGGCAGGCTGATTCAACAAACAACTCGGCTTTCATCGGTGCGGCATATAGATGAAGCGGATGAAAGCCGAGTTGCTCCGCTCTTGGACAATTTCTCATGTTGCAATTCATCATCCGTCGGCTGCTGACAGCGATTCCGGTCTTGCTAGGGGTTTCCATGATCGCCTTCTTCCTGGTCCAGGCATCGGGCGATCCCATGGCCGTCTACAATGCCAACCCGAATCTGTCCGCAGAGGACATCATGCGTCTCGAGAAGACGTACGGCTTCGACAAGCCGGTCTACGTCCAGTATTTCTACTGGCTGCGCAACGTGGTGACCGGCAACTGGGGCCAATCGTTTCTGACCCATCAAGACGTGCTGACGATGATCGGCCAACGGCTGCCGAATACACTGCTGCTGATGGGCGCGTCATTCATCGTCACGCTGATTCTTTCGCTGATATTGGGCATTTACAGCGCGACGCACCACAATTCGCGCATGGACTATCTGGTTACACTAGGCTCATTCTTTGGCTATTCCATGCCTAGTTTTTGGTTTGGGCTTCTGCTCATCATCATCTTTTCCGTGCGTTTCAAAGAGATGGGCCTCCCCTATCTGCCTGCGGGCGGCATGTATCCGATCCGCGGTGAACCAACGGTCTGGTCATTGATCCAGCATATGATTTTGCCCGTCATTGTGCTTTCGCTGGCATCGGTGGCGCGGTATACGCGCTATCTGCGCTCCGGCATGCTCGAGGTGCTCAACAATGACTTCGTTCGCACCGGCCACGCCAAGGGACTATCGTCCAGGGTCGTGCTGTGGCGGCATGCGTTCAAGAACGCGGTCTTGCCCATGATCACGTTGATCATGCTCGATATTCCCCAGCTATTCGGCGGTGCGCTCATCACCGAGCAGGTCTTTGCCTGGCCAGGCATGGGGCGCATGTATTGGGAGCATGCGCTCTGGGTCGACTATCCCGTGCTCATGGGGATCATCCTGCTGATTTCGGCATTGGTCGTCATATGCAATCTCTTTGCCGATATTGCCTACGCCTGGGTAGACCCACGCATTCGTATCCAGTAAAGGAATTCTTATGGCCGCTACTGACGCGCGGCAGAATCTGTCAACCGGCGTAAGCACAGACGGCATCCGTCGCACCGGCGGGCCGTGGCAAATTGCCATGCGCCGCTTTCTGCGCCACCGGGCCGGCGTGATCGCCGGCATCGTGCTGCTGGCAATTGTGGCGCTGGTTGTGATCGGGCCCATGGGGATCATCCCGTACGATGCGGCTTATCGTCCCGACCCGCTCAACATCAACCAGCGGCCTAGCTGGGACCACTGGTTCGGCACCGATGAAGTCGGGCGTGATATTTTTGCACGCATCGTCTATGGCGGACGCGTCTCTTTGATGGTAGGCATGTTGGCCATGTTGGTTTCCCTGACGCTCGGCGTCTTCTTCGGTGCGGTCTCGGGCTACTATGGCGGGCTGACCGACAGCCTGATTATGCGCCTGGTGGACGTCATGCTCAGCGTGCCGGGCATCTTTCTAATCATCGCCTTTTCCGTCTTTCTGGGCCCGTCGATGCGAACCATTGTACTGGCAATCGGCTTCCTCAATTGGATGGCCGTGGCCCGTATCGTGCGCTCTTCGTTTCTGACGCTTAAGGAGCAGGATTTTGTGCTGGCGTCGCGTATGGTCGGCGTGCCCAACCACACCATTATGTGGAAGCATATTTTGCCCAACGCGACAGCGCCCATTATCGTGGCGGCCACATTGACCGTGGGCGCAGCGATTCTAACCGAAACCGCCGTCAGCTATCTGGGGCTGGGGATTCAGCCGCCCACGCCGAGTTGGGGCAACATGCTCAAGAACGCGCAGGATCTCATGTGGACCGCGCCTTGGGTGGCCCTCTTCCCAGGCATGATGATCTTCATTACCACGCTCTGCATCAATTTTGTCGGCGATGCCCTGCGCGACGCGCTTGATCCACGCATGAAATTGTAACTCACCATCAGTCCACCCTCTTGAGAGGAGTCCCCATGAACGTTTATCAAGAAAAAGCACAACAGGCGTGCGCCTTGCTGTCAGAGTTCGACCTGGACATGTGGATCACCTATGTCCGTGAAACGGCCGAGCATACGGATCCTGTGCTCAAATTGCTGGGACCGTTTTCGCCCACCTGGCCGGCCGCGTTCATCTACACCCGCGCTGGTGAAAAGATCGCCATATCGGGCAAGGGCGATGACGAGGCCATCCGTCGCGAGCAGGTCTTCGATGAGGTGATTCCTTATACGCAGAGCATCAAGGATGTGCTGGTGCCGCTCATCGAACGGATCGATCCCCACCGTATCGGCATCAACTACAGCCAGAGCGACGTCAGCGCCGACGGGCTGACCTACGGCATGTACCTCAACCTTACTGGCTATCTGGCCGACACGCCCTACGCCGAGCGCCTGGTCTCCGCAGAAGACTTCATCGAAGCGCTGCGCGGTCGTAAGACGCCCCAAGAGCTGGCGACGATGCGCAGAGCCAGCGCGATCGCCATGGAAATTTTCGACACGGTCTCCGATTGGCTCCAGCCCGGCGTTTCGGAGAAAGAGATCTATGCCTTTGTGCACAGCCTGGTAGATGAGCGCGGGCTGGGCACGGCCTGGGATCCCGGCCACTGCCCCGGGCTGAATGCCGGGCCAAACTCGCCGTGGGGCCATGTGGGCGTTTCCGATGAAACGGTCAAACCGGGTGAAACGCTCAACATGGACTTTGGCGTCCAGGTCGACGGCTTCTGCTCGGACAATCAGCGTACCTGGTACGTGCTGCGCCCGGGCGAGGAAGAAGCGCCCGACGACGTCAAAATCGTTTTCAACGCGGTGCGCGACGGCATCCAGGCTGCGGCGGATGCAGTGAAACCGGGCGTCAAGGGCTGGGAAGTCGACGCCGTGGCGCGCAAGTTCATTACCGACGCCGGCTTCGAAGAATACCCCCACGCACTGGGCCATTCGGTGGGTCGGTATGCCCACGACGGCGGTACCGGCTTCTATCCACGCTGGGAACGCTACGGCGCCAAGCCGTATGGCAGCATCCACGCAGGCAACGTCTTCACGCTGGAATTTGGCGTGCGTTCACCCTTCGGCTACATCAGTTTGGAGGAAGAGATCCTCGTCACCGAAGACGGCTACGAGTGGGTTTCACCACCGCAAAAGGAATTGCTCTACATCCGCAGCTAGCAGGTGAAGGCGAGCAGAGGGCGGCTTGTCGCTGCGGAGACGGGGGCGTGAAGATGTGATGCGTGATACCTGATGCGTAGCTCGCGCAAGTACAAGTAATCGAGACAGCCTTACGTTTCACATCTCACGCCTTCGCGCCTCATGTCGCATTTCCATTTCTTTTGCAGTGCCGGGAGACTCCCTAGATGATCGCCACCAGGCCCGCCTGGTCCCGTCTGTTGCGGCGGGAGCTGCTTGTACTCTATCTCGTCATCTTCCTGGCCGACACTGCCGTCGGCTACATTTTGCCGCTCTTTCCCCTGCTGGCCATGCAATTGGGCGCATCGCTCACGCTCATCGGTGCGCTCACCGCCATCAACGGCGGCACGCAGGTGCTGGTCGCCGTGCCGCTGGGCATGATCTCGGACCGCTTCGGACGGCGGCGGCTCATCACCTTCGGACTGATCTGCTTTGCGATCACCGCGGGGTTGCTGGCTGTTGCGGCGTCGCCCTTCCTGCTCGTGCCTGCACAATTGTTGCTGGGGGTGGGCACAGTGGCTACCTTCTATATGGCCGCGGCCCTGGTAGGTGACTATAGCACGCCTGCGGATCGAGGATTGGCCATTGGCTGCCTGACCACCTCCATGGGATTGGGCTTTGCTGCGGGACCACTGTTGGGCGGATTGATCAGCGGGCGGTTGGGCGTGCAGAGCAGCCTCTACGCGGTGATGGCGATTGCCCTGGCGGGATTCTTCCTGTCGTCGCTCTTCCTGACCGATGTCCCGGCGCTGCGCAAGCATGCAAAGCGCAACGTCCGGCGTGAGCTGGCCTTACTCACGAGCAACCGGGCCATCATGCTGGCCGCACTGGCGCATCTGCTGCTCAGTCCCATCTTTAACGGCGTGGTGCTGAGCCTCGTCCCGATCAAGGCGGAGCTGATCGGTTTTAGCGCCCTGACTATCGGTACGCTCTATACCGTGCGCGCCCTCAGCTCCACCGCGATCCGGCTGCCGGTCGGCGCGTTGAGCACGCCCGACTGGAGTGACCGCCTGATGCTGCTGGCGCTGGTGCTGGGCGGTGTAGCGCTGGCCGTCATTGCCGCCGGCAGTTCGCCGCCCGTCTTCTATGCGGCGCTGGCGGTCGAGGGTATCTCCTATGGCATGTTCTTGACCGCGGGACAGTCGTTTGTGACCCAGTATTCCCCTATGGCACAACGGGGCGCGGCACTGGGCGCCTACAACATGGCAGGTGGGATCGGCGCGGCCCTGAGTCCGCTTATCCTGGGCATCTTGGCCGACGCTGCCGGCTTGAACGTCTCACTTTGGGCGACGGCGCTCTTTGCCGTCGGCGGGGCAGTCGTGCTGCTGCCCTTCTTCGAGCAAACGACACGCGATCTGCAACCGCAGCTCTAGATAACCCGGTCGGCAGCCAGAAGGGGTGGCGCCGGCAACCGGCATAGGCACGATCCAAATCAACCCATAGAGTACGATGAAGGAGTTTTCCTTGTGAATTTGTTTGAAGAGTATCGCCTGCCCGTGAGCGGCGTCACCCTGCCCAACCGGCTGGCGCTGGCGCCCATGACCACCTATTCCAGCCAGGAAGACGGCACCATCACCGATGCCGAAGTAGAGTACTTGCGGCGGCGCGCAGCCGGCGGATTGGGCACGATCATCACGGCAGCCTGCTATGTGGAACGGGTCGGCCAGGGGTTTGTTGGGCAGTGGGCCTGCGATGATGACCGTCATCTGCCTTCGCTGCGTCGGGCGGCCGAGGCCATCAAGGGCGAGGGCGCGGTGGCGCTGTTGCAGATCCATGACGCCGGCCGCATGTCCGACCCGCGCGTCATCGACTGGACGCCCCGCTCCGCTTCGGATGTCGTGGCGCCTCGTCCCAATTCTCTGCCGCCGCGTCCCATGACCGAGGCGGAAATCCACGGATCCATCGCCGCGTTCGCAGCCGCGGCCGAACGGGCCATAGAGGCGGGCTATGACGGCGTGGAGATCCATGGGGCCAACACCTACCTGATTCAGCAGTTCTTCTCGCCCCATTCCAACCGCCGCGAGGATGAATGGGGCGGGGATCTGCACCGGCGCATGCGGTTTCCGCTTGCTGTTGCCAAGGCCGTGCGCGCGGCCGTCGGCCGGGATGCGGTGGTAGGCTATCGCTTCTCTTCAGAAGAGATCGAAGAGCCCGGCATCACGATGGAGGATACGCAGCAGCTGGTTGATGCACTCAGCGATCTTGCCCTCGACTACCTGCACATCTCCCTGAGCCACTACAACCTGGGGTCCCTACGCGACGAGCGCGACACGCGCAGCCGCATCGGGCTGGTTGCCGACGAGATCGACGGCAGAACCGCACTCATGGGCGTGGGCAGCGTCTGGACGCGCGCAGACGCCGAAAACGTCCTGGCCGCGGGCGCCGATCTGGTTGCGGTGGGTCGCGCCGCGCTCACCGAACCGGAATGGGCCTGCAAGATCCGCAATGATGAGCCGGTGCGCACCTGCCTGCTGCCCGAAAATGGCGACAAGGAAGCAGCCCTGCCGCCACCCCTCTACCAAAAAATTCTGTCCGTGCCGGGTTGGGTACCCATCTGTGGCGAAGAAGCTGCGCTCTAATGGTCACATCATTTTGACTCCGTACATTCTTCCAGGATAAAAACCAGCCAGATTGTACGGAGTCAAAGTGACATCTCGATAAGTGCGCATGCTCGGTATCAAGTAGACATCGTGATAGAATGCAGCCATGAATCAACCGTCCGTTAGCTCCGACCCGCCGCCGCGCCAGCGCGTCCGCGTCGCCTACGAAAAGGGTGAGACGATCAAGTTCATCTCCCACAATGATGAGTTTCGGCTTTGGGAGCGCACGCTGCGGCGGGCCGATCTGCCGTTGCTGTACAAACAGGGGTTCAATCCCCAGCCCCACATCCAGTTTGCCTCCCCCCTCGGCGTAGGCATCACCGGCGTGAATGAGCTGATCGACATCACGTTCAGCCCGCCGCTGCCGCTGGATGAGCTGACCGCACGCATTACCGCCAAGCTGCCGCCCGGCGTGGTGGTCAACGAAATCGCTGAGGTGCCGATCAAAACGACTGCGCTCCAGAGCGTGCTCCTCGGCGCTGATTACACCATTCTGATCTACGCCGAGCCCGGCGAGATCGCCGCGGGCGACCTGGAGGCGCAGATCGCCCACTTCCTCGCCCGCGAGGAGATCTGGCGTGAGCGCCAGCGCAAGGGCCAGCGCTATGCTTACAACCTGCGCCCGCTGGTCTTTGAATTGCGCTATGAAGGCTATGATGCGGAGAGTGAGGAACACCGCATCTTTCTGCGCGTACAGCAGCGTGGTGGCGCCACGGGCAGGCCGGACGAGGTGGTTGATGCCCTGGGCTTCGATGATTTTGCCCGCACGCTCCGCCGCGAGCGCCTCTACTTCACTAACGTGGAAGCGGATATGGCGGTTTTTGCCGCCTATCCACTTATCGAAAAGCAGGACATCGAGCGGGCAGACGAGCGGGCGGCGAAACGCAACAGTCGCGGTCGGCGCAAGGGGCGCCGCAAACCTGCTGCGCCGGATGGCGCCCGGGGCATCGCAGAACGCGCCGGCGACGAGTTCACGTAAAGAGACAAGCTGCTGTCCAAGTCTACGCAGTGTCGAGCTTGCGGCGTAAAAGGCTGCTGCGTCAGCGCAGCTTGGCTGCACTTACATTCAGACCGGGGGCCCGTCTCTGGTGCAGGCTGTCGTCACATTGTTGCACGGTTTTCGTGCAGATTTGCCATGGCGGCGCGATTTAACTCACGCTATACTTCTCCTCGCATAGGGATCAACAGAACAAATAGGCGGATTGACGAAGAATTACGATTCGAGTAAGGTATTCGTATATCTTCCTCGCCACCCTTCAGCGTAAAAAAGATCGGTTCATGGCAAGCAATTCTACAAGCGCAGAGAGACGTAGACGCGACTTTGTCGATCGTCTGATCGACATTTCGCTGCCCATCCTTGCCGTCGTCGCCGCCATGGCGGTGGGCGGCGTGCTGCTGCTCTTGCTTGGCGTCAATCCCTTTGAAGCCTACGGGGCCATGTTCCAGCGGCGCCTTTGGCAACGTCAGCGGCCTCACCCAGACGCTGACCAAGATGACGCCGCTGCTGCTGGTGGCGCTTGGCATCTGCATCGCCTTCCGCGGCGGCGTGATCAACATCGGCGGCGAAGGGCAGATCATCGTCGGCGCGCTGGCGGCCACGGCCGTCTCGCTGGCCTTTCCCGACCTGGCCGCGCTGGCTGCTCCTGCCCCTGACCCTGTTGATGCGGCGCGCTGGCCGGCGCCTTTTGGGGCGGCATTGCCGGCGTGCTCAAGGCACGGCTCAACGTCAACGAAATTCTCACCACGGTCATGCTCAACGTGATCGCCCTCCAGTTGATGAACTTTCTGCTGCGCGGCCCCATGCTCGATCCGGAACAGATCGCGGCCGGCACCAACATCCCCCAGAGCGCCGCCTTGCCCGAGCAGGTCTGGCTCACCCGCCTCGTGCCGCGCACGCTGCTGCACGCGGCCTGATCCTCGCCATCGTTCTGGCGTTTCTGGTCTACCTGTTGCTCTGGCGTACGACCATCGGCTATCGCATCCGCGCCGTGGGCCTCAACCGGCGACGCATCCCGCTACGCCGGCATTCCGGTGCGCACCTACCTGGCGCTCTCCATGATTCTCAGCGGCAGCTTCGCCGGTCTGGCCGGTGCGGTCGAGGTGACCGGCGTCCACCATCGCATGATCGAGGGACTGTCGGGCGGCTATGGCTTTAGCGGCATTGTGGCGGCGCTCTTCGGCCAACTTGCATCCCGCTGGGCGCGATCCCGGCCTCTTTCTTCTTTGGCGGCATGCTGGTCGGCGCCGACAAGATGCAGCGGACCATGCAGGTGCCCAGTGCACTGGTCGTTGCCCTCAATGGCCTGATTGTTCTCTTCGTCGTCTCCAGCGATATCTTTGTCCGCCGCCGCTCGCGCAGACGGGTCTCTATGGAGAGCGACATGAGCGGCGGCGAGACGAATTCACTTGGGCCAGGAGGTGCTCGGTGATTAGCGAACTCTTCACCCTCTCGGTCCTGATCGGCATCGCCCACAGCGGTATCCGTCTGGCCACGCCCTACCTGTTTGCGTCCCTGGGCGAGATGTTCGGCCAGCGCTCGGGCGTGCTCAACCTGGGCGTGGACGGCATCATGCTTCATGGGGGCTTTTTCGGCCTTTTATGTCGTCTTCGAGACGGGCAATCTTTGGTTGGGCGTGCTGGCTGCGCTGATCGTCGGCGGTATGATGGGGTTGCTCATGGCCTTCGTCAGCGTAACGATGCAGGCCGAGCAGGGCATCAGCGGCATCGGGCTCTACCTCTTCGGTCTGGGGATGAGCAGCCTGCTCTTCAAGATGATGATCGGCTCAGTGGAGAGCGTCTCCGGCTTTCAGCACGCTATATCTTCCAATTCTGAGCGACATTCCCGTGATCGGCGAGATCTTCTTCGACCACAGCATTCTGGTCTATCTGGCCTATGTCATGGTGCCGGTCAGCTGGTTCGTCCTCAACAAGACGAACTTCGGACTCAAGATCCGCGCCGTGGGCCAGAATCCCGAAGCGGCCGACTCACTGGGCGTCAGCGTGAACGGCGTGCGCTACGCCACCGTCATCTTGGGTTCGGCCATGGCAGGCGTCGCCGGCGCATCGCTGAGCATTGGTCTGCTCAACGTCTTCCAGGAGAACATGACCAATGGCATCGGCTTTATCGCCGTGGCGCTGGTCTACTTCGGCGGCTGGCGCCCCTTTGGGCATCATGGCCGGCGCGCTGCTCTTTAGCACGGTCAACGCGCTGCAACTCTGGATCCAGGTGCTCGGACTGCCCATCGCCTCTGACATTGCGGTCATGCTGCCCTACATCTTGACCATCGTCGCGCTGGCGGTTGCGGTGCGCCAGGTGCAGCAGCCGGCGGCGTTGACCAAGCCGTATGAACGAGGAGAGTGAGGGGCGTGCGGAATGCGGAGTGCGGAGTGGTTTGCGGCTCCGGGGTTCATTTGATGTTTTGGCTGTGTACTGATTAAAGTCTCGACACAACGTTAGTTTTTGTATTCAAACATCCTTGAGGGGAGAAAATGATGCGTAAACATCTGTTTTTGATCGGCCTGATTGGGGTGCTGGTGATGGCGCTGGCGGCTTGTGCCGCGCCCGCGGCGCCCGCAGCTGAAAGTGGCGCCGATGCTGGCGCGGCGAAGCGGGCGCTGAGCCGTTCCGCATCGCGATTGTCATGCCCAGCACCACGACCGACCTGGCCTGGAGTCAGTCGATCTACGACGGTCTCGTCGCAGTCCAGGCGGAAATGGGCGGCGAGGGCGCCATGGAGATCTCCTATTCGGAGAGCATGTTCAACGTTGCCGACGCGGCTGCGGCCATCCGTGACTACGCTTCGGACGGCTTCGATCTGGTCATTGCCCATGGCACGCAATACGGCAATTCCATGTTCGAAGTCGCCACCGATTTCCCGGAGACGAGCTTCGCCTGGGGCACCGCCATCGACACTGGTGCGGATGAAGGCTACGAGAATATCTTTGCCTATGAAGCCAACGCCCAAGAGGGTGGTTATGTCAATGGCGTAATTGCCGCGTTGCTCAATGAGTCGGGCGTCGTCGGCGTCGTTGGTCCTGTCGAGGCAGGCGATGCCAAGCTCTACATTGACGGTTTCGTCAGTGGCGTGCAGGCGACCAATCCCGATATCGACGTCAACATCTCCTACACCGGCTCCTTTGGTGATACGGCCCTGGCAGCCGAAGCGGCCAACACCCACATCTCGGCCGGCGCTGATATCCTGACCGGCTCTGCTCAGCAGGTGGTCGGTGCGGTCGGCGTGGCCAAGGAAGCCGGCGTGCCCTGGCTCGGCACGCAGAGCGCCCAGACCTCCCTGGCGCCCGACCTGGTCGTGGCCAATCAGCTCTACGACTGGACCGGTGTGATCAGCGACATGATCGGTAAGATCCAGGCCGGTGAGTTGGGCGGAACCGCGTACGTGCTCACGCTGGAAAATGGCGGTTTGGTCGTGGAATTCAATGACGGCTACGAAACGCCGGCAGAAGTCGTGGCAGAGGCAGAGGCCACTGTCGCCGGCATTATTGATGGTTCGATTACGGTGGAGTTGGAGTAGGGGGTAAGTCTTGGGGTCTTAGAGTTGTAGGGTCTTGGGGTTGTAGGGTCGGTAAGGACCTAAATCTGGTCGCTTCCACCCTACTACCCCACCACCTTAAGACCCAACAACCCAACCATCCCACCCCGCATATCCCAACAACCATGACCAAAGACACGAATCTCCTGCCTACCGGGCGGGCCCGAATTGAACATCTGGAGATGATCGACATTGTGAAGCGCTTTCCCGGCGTGCTGGCGTCTGACCACGTCAGTTTCGACGTGCGCGCCGGAGAGGTTCACGCGTTGCTAGGCGAGAACGGGGCCGGCAAGTCGACGCTCATGAACATTCTCTACGGGCTCTATCACCCGGACGAGGGGGAGATTCGCGTCAATGGCCTGGCGGCAGAGATCGACACGCCGAATGATGCCATCGACTTGGGTATTGGCATGATTCATCAGCACTTCATGCTTGTCGACACGCTGACGGTCACAGAAAATGTTGCTTTGGGGTTGCCCTCGAGCCGCGGCCCGCTGCTCGATTTGGATCGGGTTGAAGCGCGCATTCGTGAGCTGTCATCAGCGTACGGGTTACAGGTCGACCCGAAAGCGCCCGTCTGGACGTTGGCCGTGGGCGAGCGCCAGCGGGTAGAAATTATCAAGGCGCTCTATCGGGGTGCAGCGCTGCTGATCCTGGATGAGCCAACGGCCGTTCTGACGCCGCAGGAAGTGGATGAACTCTTCGTCACCCTGCGGCAGATGGCCAAAGACGGTCACAGCCTCATCTTTATCAGTCACAAGCTCCATGAGGTCATCGACCTATCCGACCGCATCAGCGTGCTGCGTAACGGGCGGCTCATCGACAGCGTCGTCAACGCCGGCGTGACGCGCAACGAACTGGCGCGCATGATGGTCGGACGCGAGGTGATACTTGATCGCACGCGCGCCCAGTCAGATCAAGGCGACGTCCGGCTTGAGCTGCGCGGGGTATCGGCGCTGGGCATCGCCGGTCAAAAGGCATTGAATGACGTCTCACTGGCCGTGCGTGGCGGCGAGATTTTGGGCGTAGCCGGCGTCAGCGGTAACGGGCAGAAAGAGCTGGCCGAAGTGATCGCCGGCCTGCGCGAGCTGGAGCAGGGCAGCGTCCACAAGGGCGGCGTGGATATCACCGCCTGGTCGCCGGGGAAGCGTACGGAGTCGGGCCTGGCCTACATCCCCGAAGAGCGCATGCATGACGGCGTCATTCAGGACTTTAGCGTCTCCGAGAACATGGTGCTGCAGGACCATACGCGCCCGCCCTTCAGCCATGGCATTTTCCTCGATTTTCAGGCCATTGCCCGCGCCAGTCAGCAGTTGGTCAAAGACTTTCGGGTCAAGACGCCCTCCATCGACACGCCGGTAAAGAATCTCTCCGGCGGCAATATTCAGAAGCTGATCCTGGCTAGGGAGCTGGCGCGCGATCCGGACGTACTGATCGCCGCGCAGCCGACGCGCGGCGTCGACATCGGCGCGACGGAGTACATCCACATGCGGCTCCTCAAACAGTGCAATGAAGGCACGGCGACCCTGCTCATCTCAGAAGACCTGGACGAAGTGCTGGCGCTCTCCGACCGTATCGCCGTGCTCTACGAGGGACGCATCATGGGCATTGTCGAGCGCGATGAGACCAACGCCGAAGAGTTGGGCCTGATGATGGCTGGCGTCATCCCCGTATAGGGAAACGTTCCAGCCCGGCCACGGAAAGATGTAGCG
Organism: uncultured Chloroflexia bacterium; assembly: GCA_963749845.1. Lineage (GTDB taxonomy): Bacteria > Chloroflexota > Anaerolineae > Caldilineales > Caldilineaceae > JAGRCP01. The sequence continues at coordinate 487,609 of CAVVOJ010000004.1, forward strand.
AATTCTTTCCAAACGGATGATGAAGCAGGCTAGACTCGAATCTGTCGACGCGCCTGCAGCCCACGCACAAATATTATGTCAAGTTTTTTACTAGACTTGCTACCCGGAGATCATTGATCGCCTTGGCCAACAGCTTGGCGTGTTGGGAGCCAATCATGATCTGCTCGCCATCACGGAGCGTCAGCTCTACCCCCTCGTTCCCCGTCGTCGTATAGGCCCGTTTGGACCCCATCATGCCCCGTATACCCCAGCCCCCATACTCGCGCACGGGATTGTAGGTACGTGCCTCACAGCCGGCGATCTCGGCCAGCGGGATCGTACGGTCTACAAAAGGCTTGTACTTGACGCGCACGGCATGTGGATCGACGATCACTTCCATCTGGAGGAAATAGAAGGCCAGGGGAAAAAAGATGCCAAAGAGAAGCCAGAAGAGAATAACCATCCAATCAGGTCCGGGGCTGGTGCCGACCGGCTGCCCCATAAAGACCTGCATGATCAGCGTGTACCACATGAGGGCGGCCAGGGCGATAACAAAAAACATGACCCAGCCCACACGGTTCATGGGCTGCGTTTCGCGGAAATGCACGTCTCCGGTACTTCCATCCATCGCTCATTCCTTCGTGTCGAGTTCATTACCGCGGCGGATTGCCCCTGGACCGTAGCGTTCATCCAGGTCACGCACGAGCGAGCGCAGCGTCTCCTGCTTCTGAAACTGAGCCTCGGCCTGTCGGAAAGCGTCCGTCTCCATCTCCCACAGCGTGGGCTGATAGGGCTGCTCGTCCAGTCCGCTGACGCCCACCCCCAGCAGGCGCACGGGCTGACCGGTCCAGAGCTTTTCAAAGAGGCGCACGGCCGTGTCGCCGATCAGTTCCGCGTCATGCGTGGGGCGCGAAAGAGTGGTTTGACGCGTCGGCGTGGTGAAGTCTGCCCACCGCAACTTGAGCTTGACGGTCGTGCCTACCTGTTGATTCCGCTGCAGGCGCCTGGCGACGCCCTGTGCGAGCCGGCGGATCGTCTGCCGCAACTCAACGCCATCATCGATGTCGCGTGCAAAGGTCGTCTCAGCGCTGACCGACTTGGCCTCGCGTTCGGTGACAATGGGGCGCTGATCGATGCCCTGGGCACGGCGCGCCAGGTCTTCGCCATGCTTGCCGAAGAGACACGCCAATTCCGCCGCCGGAAAGCGAGCGATGTCGCCGATGGTTTCGATACCCAGCTCATGCAGGCGCTCAGCCGTCTTGGGTCCAACGCCCCACAATTCGCGGCAGGGCAGCGGCGCCAGAAATTCCGCCTCCATGCCCGCTGGCACGACCAGAATCGCGTTGGGTGTGCCATGGTCAGCCCGTGCGGCGCCGGCACGCGCCTTGCCCACGTTGTTGGCGATCTTGGCAACAAGTTTGTTGCTCGCCACGCCCAGTGAAGCCGGCAGACCCAAATCGTCGCGTATTGAAGTCTGCACCTGCTCGGCCAGCGTAGCCGGCTCCTGGGCTAAGCCGGTGACATCGAGGAACGCCTCATCAATCGAAATCTGCTCCACCAGCGGCGTGAGCAGCCGCAGCTTGGCCATGACCTGGCGCGATTTGACCCGATAATCGCCGAAGTGGGCGCTCACAATGATCAATTCCGGGCAAAGGCGGACAGCTTGCGCCATGGGCATGGCCGAATGGATGCCAAAGGCTCGGGCCGGATAGGAGCATGAGGCCACCACGCCGCGACCGCTAGGACTCCCCCCGACGGCAAATGGCTTGCCGCGCAAGGCAGGGTCACGCTGCTCTTCGACGGCGCAAAAGAAGGCGTCGAGGTCGAGATGGACAATCGTGCGGGTGCTGGTCATAGGGGCATTATAGAGAGGATTCGGAACAGGGCAAAATGCCGCTCATCTAGCGACAGGTTAGCATAGCGACAGGTTAAGCAGCCCATCCTGACGGCTTTGCGCTCATGGAACGCTGAAAAGGCTGACTTGTCCTGAGCCTGTCAAAGGGACCCACGCAAGTGATGAGGTTCGCAGGTTTTGATCAGCCAATATCCGTCGGCTCCGCGCCGATCTGTGGTCCATCGACGCAGCGTTAGCAAGCTCTGACGCCGGTTTCATTCTGCTGGATGAGAATGGCACCCTGGTGTACAATAGGCGACATTCATCCTCAATTTACGAACGAAAAACTGACCTCACAACCAGCGCGGAAGGAATGCGATCATGGAGATACTTGGGATCGATATTGGCGGCAGCGGCATTAAGGGCGCACCGGTCGATGTAGTGACAGGTGAGCTGGTAACACTGCGACATCGTATACCTACCCCCCAACCCTCGAAGCCCGACGCCGTAGCAGAGGTCGTGGCAGAAATCGCCCGCCATTTTGACTGGTCCGGTCCAATTGGCGCAACCTTCCCGGCTATCGTCCAGCACGGCGTTATCGGCTCGGCCGCCAATGTCGACGACGACTGGATCGGCGTCAACGCAGTGCAGCTCTTCACCAAGGCGACCGGCTGTCCGGTCCGCGTGCTCAACGACGCAGACGCAGCAGGCGTGGCCGCCATGACCTTTGGGGCCGGCCAACACCGCAACGGCGTCGTCATCATGCTGACGCTGGGCACCGGCATCGGCAGTGCGATCTTTATTGACGGCACGCTCGTGCCCAACACCGAATGCGGCCATCTTCAGATCCATAACATGGATGCCGAGCACTATGCGTCGGATCGGGTCCGTAAGGAAGAGGACCTCTCGTGGAAGGCATGGGGCAAGCGGCTAAATGAATACCTGCAGCACATGGAGTTCATCTTTTCGCCCGACCTCTTTATCATCGGCGGCGGCGTCTCCAACAAACACGATAAGTTTTTTAAGTATCTTGACTTGAAGACCGAAATCGTTCCAGCTGAATTGAAAAACGAGGCGGGCATCATCGGCGCGGCGATGGCCGCCCGTGATCTGGCGTAACCGCGATGCAACGCCCATCGATTGACCAGCAAGTGACCTTTCTCTACACGAATGATCTGGCGGCAACCGCGCAGTTCTACGAAGAAATTCTCATGCTGACGCTGGTGCTAGATCAAGGCTCATGTCGGATCTACCGCATCAGTGATGACGCGTTTCTCGGCTTCTGTGCGCGTGCCGCTCCCGACCAGCCCGACGGCATCATCTTCACACTGGTGACCGGTGAAGTCGATGCCTGGTACGCGTATTTGCAGGGGCGGGCCATCCCCGTTGAAAAGCCGCCGACCCTAAATGCCATGTACAACATTTACCAGCTCTTTGTCCGCGATCCAAACGGCTACCTAATCGAAATCCAGACCTTCCGCGATCCCCAATGGCCACGAAAATGCTCTTGAGCATCGCTCCGATAGAATTAACTGCCGACTAAGCGGATACGGTTGACACACGCAGACTCTGAAAATAATCGAGGCTAGGCTTGAGTCCAAAGCCTGGCTTCTGCGTACCTCCATCCTCGCCGGCCCCCTCGTCTACCCGCACGATGCTGCGCCATTCGACCCCGGTTTGACATGCCGTTGAAAATTACATAAAATGAAACGGATCGTCACAATATGAAATCATTCGGGTTCAAGATGAGCACGCTGACCGAAGCACAGCCAATCGAGACCTATCCGGGGGCGCAGTCGGTTTCACGCGCAATTGCGTTGCTCAAAGCATTTGATGATGCCCATCCCGAGTGGAGCTTGGGCGAGTTGAGTGATGCGGTTGGCCTTAACAAAACGACGACCCACCGCATCCTCGCGGCGCTGGAGGGTGAAGGGTTGATCATGCGCACCAGTACCGGCAACTATCGCCTGGGCACGGAGTTGATTGCGCTGGGCGGTTGCGCCATGCGTTCCAACGCCCTGCGCGACGCGGCCCGCTCCTTTATGGAAACGTTGGCACGCGAGACAAATGAGACGGTCACGCTGGAGATTCTAGCACACCAGCACGTGCAAATCCTTGATGGCGTTTCCAGTCGCGATCCCATGGCGGTCTCCCAGGATATCGGCGCCCGCCTGCCCCTGCACGCAACATCAACGGGCAAACTGCTGCTGGCCTACCGTCCACAGGCGGAAATCGACGAGGCCCTTAGCCGCCCGCTGATTGCACTGACACCGCACACGCTTGTCGAGCCCGCCGACCTGCAGATGGCCTTGCAGCGCATTCGCGAGCAAGGATACGCCACGTCTGAAAATGAACTGGACATTGGCTTTGCCGCGATGGCAGCGCCCATCTATGACCAGGCGCGCACTGTCGTGGCAGCGCTTAGCGTCGGCGGCCCGATCCTGCGCATGCACGGCAACGACCCAACGGCGCTGGTGGCAGCTGTCCAGGTCGCCGCGCGCCGCATCTCAAGACGTCTGGGTTATCACCCAAGCTAGACGTATTCAGCGTCATAATCTGACAACTTGTTTCATTACTGCATAGTGCTTTTACCTACCGCCTGGCAATTTTTCTATTCACATGGTTGAGCAAGGAGCGTAATCTGTGTTGACCAAAGCGATTGAAAAGCTAAATGTCCCCGGTCCCAAGGCCCAGTCGCTGATGGTGCGCGACGAAAAGGTCGTCTCCCATGCCTATGGTCGAGTCGCCGATCTGGTCATGGACTATGGCCGCGGCAGCGAGGTCTTCGACGTGGACGGCAACCGCTATGTCGACTTTGTCTCCGGCATTGCCGTCAACTCGACCGGCCATAGTCACCCCCAGGTCGTCCAGGCGATCCAGGAGAAGGCTGAGCGATTTCTGCACATTTCCTCCGATTACTACCATGAATCGTGGGTGGCGCTCTCTGAAAAGCTGAATGAAATCGCCCCCTTTGCAGAAGACGCGCACGTCTTTTTGGGCAACTCGGGCACAGAAGCGGTGGAGGCAGCCATCAAGCTCGCCCACTATCACACGGAACGAGATCGCTTCATTGGCTTTATCGGCGGCTTCCATGGGCGCACGCTGGGCTCGCTGGCATTTACCGCCAGCAAAGCGGTGCAGCGCGAGGGCTTTACGACCATTCCCAATGTGGCCCACATCCCCTATCCCTACGCCTATCGACCGATCCTGGCGGCCCAGCCCACCGATGAGGACTATGGCGAGACAGTGATGAACTATCTGGAAGAGGTAATTTTCAAGAGCGTGGCGCCCCCTGAGGATGTGGCCGGAATTCTGGTCGAACCGATTCAGGGTGAAGGGGGGTACGTGGTACCGCCGGCCTCCTTCTTTCCACGCCTGCGTGAAATTTGCGACCGATACGGTATCTTGCTGATCGCTGATGAGGTGCAAACGGGCGTGGGTCGCACGGGCAAGTGGTGGGCTATCGAGCATTGGGGGGTGGAACCTGACATCGTTTGCACGGCCAAGGGCATTGCCAGCGGCGTCCCCCTGGGCGGAATCATTGCCCGCAAGAGCGTGATGAGTTGGCCCACAGGCGCGCATGGAAACACCTATGGCGGCAATCCGCTGGCGACCGTTGCCGCGTTGGCCACGCTCGACGTGCTGGAAAATGGCGGCATACAAAATGCTGCCGAGCAGGGCGAGTATATGATGGCCCGGCTATGGGAAATGGCCGATCGCCACCCCACCATGGGCGACGTGCGCGGTAAAGGACTGATGATTGGCGTCGAGTTCGTAACGGACAAGCAGAACCGGACCGTCGCGCCTGAACTGCGCAACCGCATCGTGCAAATTGCGTTTGAGCACGGCCTCTTGATCATGGGCTGTGGCTACAATGCAATGCGCATTATCCCGTCACTGGTCATCCAACGCGAGCTGGTCAACGAGGGTCTGGCGATCTTTGAGCATGCAGTTAGCCTGGCCGAAGCGGAATTTGGCGCATAACGTACCAACCGTCAGGGCTTGATCACTCCGCACCCGGTCCCAACGCTCAGTCGGCCGCTGCGGCGTGTGTACGATTGGTCAGCGCCGGAGTAGGCTGATGGGGCGCGAGCGTCTGGGGCAGTTCGTTGCGCAGCACGTGCAAACGCTGCAACACCGCGGTCACTCTGCCTGAGACGAGCATGCGGTCCCAGTGACCGGCGGACTCGGCTTCGCCACGCAGGCAATAGGTCAGCATGGCGCGGAGTCGATCGTATCCGGCAGTGTTGATGAAGTGAGGATGGTCGAGCCAATTGCCGGCCTGACGTGCGTTGAAGTGAGGATCTTGCCAATACGGCTGGTCGACTTCGCGAAAGAAAGCAATAACATCCGGCGCATAGGCCGGCCGCGGCATACGAAAGGAACCATCTACCTGACGCCCGCCCTGCCATCTGGCAAAGGGCTCTGAGCGCTGCTTGAAGCCATCGAGGTAGGCCAAAAGGACGTCAACCCGGTGGAGGTACAACGGTTCGGTTTGCATACCAATCCTCGTGGTGGAAAGGAAGAGCCTGTGACCCTGGCGTCACGGGCCTACCCTTTTCATCGGGTGACAAGGGGGCAATCCTTCGATCCTTTGTCCGCGCAGATTCACCCGATCCGCCGAATCCGCACGCTATTTGTCTGTGAAACCCGAGTCGTTACGAACGCTCAATCACGACTACGCGAAATTTCCTCCTGAAAGCGAGCAAAGTCCTGCGGCATCTCCAGCTCAAAACGCGCACAGAGCGCGGCGACGTCTCGATAGTCATCCCAGTCGAGTTCGTATCCCCTATGGAACTCGACCAGCCACATCGGGGCAATACAGGCGACAGGCAAATCGCCGATCTTGCCCTCCCCTGTCAGCGACGCAGCCGGATAGGGCACGCCAAAGATGACTTCACCGTCAGCGTCAAACTCATAGGAGTGCACGTCAACTTCGTGACCAGCAGCGTCAGCCAGCACGAAGTTACAGGTCCACGAGTCATCACGGGGAATCTCGCGATAGCCTCGCTCGGCAAGCAGGGCGCGCAGCCTGGGCACATCCGCATGTTGCATCGCGATGTCCAAATCGGCATGAGGCCGGGTCTGTTCGCCCAGAAGCGCGTCAACGCCCCAGCCGCCGTCGACATGGACGGCGATCTCATGTTCGGCAAAGAGTCGGAGCAGCGCCACGGCTGCGTCGGCCGTCATCTCTGATTTCTTCACGAGACACACCCTATCCGCCAGCCGCCTTGGCCTTGTACCCCAATTCATTGAGCAACTCCACAATGCGTTCGCGCTGTTCGCCCTGAATCTCGATCGTATCGTCCTTGATCGTGCCGCCGGTGCCGAGCTTGCCCTTAAGGTGCTTGAGCAGCGCTTTGCGGCCGGCGGGCGTGGTCTTGACGCCAACGATGACCGAAACTGTTTTGCCGCCCCGCCCGCCCCGCTCTCGATGCACGCGCACCGGCTGATCTTGCTGGAGCGTCTTGATCGGCGCCGCGGGATTGGGCGGGAGCGCTACCTCCGGCGCCGGCTTATCTGGCTCAGGATCGGTAGAGAAGACGGTCGTGCGCTTGTTCTTAGACATAGGTAGTCCTCATAGCAAGGTAGGAAAAACGGGCTCGATCAAAATTCGCCTCGGTCCAGCCAGCGCCAGAAGGCACGAATCACGATGGCGGAGGCGGCAAGCGACGCACTCAAGAAGATGATATAGGCAATGGTGTGAAGCGTTGAGTTCAACGTAGCAGCAGCGCTCACGGCGATGCCGGCCCCGATGATGAGCCCGACGAGCAGCAGCGCAATCACCAGCCGGCGCACGTTGTCCGTCACCGTCCGATCCAGATGGTCGATCTGCCGGCTGACGTCACTCGTATCCACGTATACGGTGAAGCGCCCGCGCATGAACTGCTGGACCCAGCCGGCAGCAGCCGTCTCCAAGTCGGGAATCTGACGGACCAGCTCTTTGGAAGAACGGATCGCCTGACGCTTGAGCGCAGCCGTAATCGCCTCGGGATCGAAGCTCTGCACAAGCAGCTGGCGCGCCTCGACAAGCGCGACTTCCATCAGCGGCATGGTGGGATCCAACGTCGTCACAATCTCTTCCGCCTGCACCATCGCTTTCATGGCAATGGTCAAGTCGGGATCCAGTCTCAAACCGGCGTCAGCCAGTGAGTCCAACATGACGCCCATCGCCGCCCCCATGCTGATGCTGCCGCCCAGGCTCGTGTAGCGCTTGAGCAGACGGTCAATTTGATCCAGAAAACGCTGTTCATCCACCGGCCCGGCGCTCTGGGTGAGCTTTAGCGCAACCCGCCCCAATTCATAGCCATCCTTCTGTTCCAGCGACCAGATCAGGTCGGCCATGGCCAGCCGCTGGTCCTTGGTCAACTCGCCCATCATGCCCAGGTCGAGGAAGATGACGTGGCCGGTTTCGGTTGCTACCAGCACGTTGCCCGGATGGGGGTCGCCGTGAAAGAAGCCGTCAAAGAGCACCTGCTTGATGATGGCACGCATGAAGACACGCGCCACCTCCGTGCGGTCGACGCCGGCAGCATCCAGCGCGGTCACATCGGTAATCTTCACGCCCTTGACGAACTCCTGCGTCATGACCCGGGCAGTCGATAGCTCATCATAGATGGCCGGCACCTGAATCTCGGGGAATTGGGCCATGTTCTGAGCCAGCAGGCGACCATTAAACGCCTCGTTGGTGTAGTCCAACTCCAGCAGAATATTGTTGGCATATTCGTTCATAATGCCATTGAGATCAGACTGGGCGGCCCGATCGAAGCGTCGGTCCATGATGCGCGTCAATTCGCGCAGCACGTTGAGATCGGCGCGCACGGTAATGTTGATATCGGGGCGCTGAACCTTGACCACCACGTCGTCGCCATCGTGCAGGACGGCGCGATGGACCTGGGCGGTGGACGCGGCCGCAAAGGGTTGCTCCGTAAACTCGGCGTAGAGCTCATGGGGCGGCGCACCCAGCTCTGCCGTAATGATGCGCTCGGCCTCCTCGTAGGGAAAGGGTTCCACCGAACTCTGAAGCTTGGTGAGCTCTGCGCGCCAATCATCCGGTAGGCTCTCGGCCCGGCTGGAAACGACCTGCCCCAGCTTGACGAAGGTCGGTCCCATCTGCTGCAACATGAACCGCACCGTCTCGGGCGTGCTCTCAGCGATAACGGGCTCTTGGCGGGTGTAGATAAAGCGCTGGAAACTCTGGCGGATGCCGCCCAGCGCCGTCCGGTCAACGACGATATCACGCATATAGCGGGTGCTGAGGTCAATCAGTTGGGCGACGCGCAAATTCTCCACAAGGACGTTGCGCTGCCCCATGGGCACACTACCAAGCAAGCGCCAGTAGGCGCGGCTCTCCTGGGGCGAGTCCTTGACCGGGCTATCAATGCCCGTCAACGATTCAAAGAAAATCATGAGGGCGGTCAGAACGATGCTGGCGAGCGTGTAGTTGAGCCAGCGCGGAACGTCGACGGTGATGAGCGGCTGATCGCTGAAGGCGCCGCTGATAACCGAAAAAATCACAAAGACGAAGATATTGATGATAATGAGGAAAAGCCCAAAGGTCCAGAGGACCACCCTTCCCGATAGAAAGAGGAAGATGGGCCAGACAACGGCACGTACGCCCCAGAGGATCAGGCCCATGAGATAGAGCGTCAGGATCGTAGCCACGACCGCGCCGACACTCAAGATGCGCGTCAGGTCACTGTAGTCAATCGTCTCATCACCCGCATCGCCATCGCTAATTCCGATTGCCAACTCTTCGTCGATGGCGTTGCTGCCGTCTGACGCGGCGCTATCTAGAACCTCATCTATGGACGGCGGCGGACAGGGTGCGATCTCTTGCCAGACGCGGCGATTGGCGGGCGGTACGGCGCCGGTACTGGGCGCCTGCGCCTCCCAAATCGTATCGGCGTACGCCACGCGCCGGCGGGATAGGTTACAGTTGGCGACCAGATCAGCTCGAGGCACACAACTTCATCCAGCAATACATCAACGCCACCCGGCTGAATAAAGTTAAGGTTGACGCCGGCACGACCAACAAGGTGAGCGCCAGGCAGATGGTCATCACAAACGAACGAACCAAGAAGTAACGCATGGTAAAAATCCGATACGATGTAGAGAAATCTTAGCCGGCTACCGCCCCGCCATGCCGTTTATGACCGGCCGCACGCCAGACCAAACAGTGCCCTTCAGTGTAGCATATGGCAGGCGCTACGCTGGAAGGGTGCAGGCCATTTGTGAGCGGCACTCAAGCCAGAAGGTCTCTGCTCCCGTTCGCCTCACCCGGTTCCCAGCGTGTCATGCATGCCTTGGTATAACGCATTGCCCTCGGGCGGTCAAGCCATGTACAATATGGAGGGCGAAGCGCTCCCTGAGGCCTTCGCTCCTGCCCTCAATTTGTATCATTTCCTGGCCGAACGCACACATTGCGTACGTGATTGAGGGCCCGTCCGATACGAAACTTGCGCAAGACGGAGAGTTCTCGCCTGGCGTCGAAGCACTGCGGCGATTCCGGTCCGCTCCATAACGACAAGATTGCAGAAATTGCCGCATATGAGACCAAATCTCAATGCCAACATCCGCTGGCAAAGGGAGAATAATCCATGAACGTAGACGGCAAGCACTTCCGCACGATCTGGGTCGAAGAAGGTGATCCAACGGTCGTACAAATCATCGACCAGCGTCCCTTGCCCCACGAATTTGTGATCGAGGACCTGACCACCGTCGAGGAGATGGCGGCCGCCATCCAGGACATGCACGTGCGCCGGGGCCGGCCTGATCGAGCACACTGGCTATGGGATGTATATCGCCGCCCTCCACGCACCGCGTGACTCGGCGGCGGCCTACCACGGAATCAGTCACTGCGGCAGGGGAGCAGCTCAAAGCCACCCGGCCGACCGCCGTCAATTTGGAATGGGCGGTCAAACGCCAGCTGCGGGCCATGGCTGTGAGTGGCGACGACGTTGGCGTCAAAATTGATGCGGCGCTACGCGAGGCGGAAGCCATCGCCGACGAAGATGCCGAGTGGTGCAGGCGCCTGGGCGAGCACGGCGTGGCGCTCATCGTAGAGATCAGCCGCCACAAGAACGGCGAACCGGTCAACGTGTTGACCCACTGCAATGCCGGCTGGCTGGCCTTTGTCGACTATGGTTCCGCCACGGCGCCTATCTATGCCGCCCATGACCGGGGGATCCCCGTGCACGTCTGGGTCGACGACCCCGGCCGCGCAATCAGGGCGCCCGCCTCACGGCCTGGGAACTGGGCCAAGCACGGCGTCGCCCATACGGTCATTGCCGACAACGTGGGTGGGCACCTCATGCAGCATGGCCTGGTTCGTCTGGTCATCACCGGTACCGACCGCACGACCTACACAGGCGATGTAGGC
>CAVVOJ010000005.1:0-288869 GCA_963749845.1 uncultured Chloroflexia bacterium
CGGCATCGCCTGATGGCGTGCGTGCGCTCCTGGAGGGACTGATCGAGTCCGGCTATTGCATGCTCGATTTCGGCTCTTCTCGTCCGGCCTCGGGGGCCGAACATCACTATTCCCACTACTGGGAGATGAAGCTTCTACGTGAGGGCCGCCCGGCGATCCTCCACGGCGCCAAGGTGGGGGTCGCGACGCTGCTCGTGGCTGATCTCTACGCCCAGCTACGATCGCTTTCTCGGGTGGACGCAGCCGATCGTCTGGAGGCCGCCGTGCTGCCCCCGCAGCGGAAGAAGTTGCTCGGATCGAGGCGGCCTATGGCGCCGAGGCAGAAGCTGTCATGCGCGCTCATCGCGCGTTTCTCGATCTGTCGGAGCGCGATTTTGACAGACTGAAGCGGCGCATCCTCGACAACTGGGATGCCATCCAAGAGATTGCGACTCATGTGCCGCCGCCGGAACTCATTGCCGATTACCTGACTCGGGTAGGCGGCCCGATCACGGTTGATGAACTGGGATTGAGCGCCGAAGAACAAGCGCTGGCTGAAGAAAACGGTCACTATTTGCGTGACCGCTTCACCGTGCGCAAATTGATGCGGATCGTCGGCGATGAAGAGGGCTAGAAAAAGTCTGGAGCAAAAAGGGCAAACCGACATGGAACGTTTTCAAGTAACCTATCTCGTCGAATCCTCGGCTGCGGAAATTGAGGATCGAGCCAAGGGCATTGCCGTGGAGCAGAGCGTCGAGGTGCCGCTCCAGGCAATTCGACGGCCTGATATACTGGAGAATGTGGTTGGCCAGGTGATGGCGGTAGAAGATGCCGGGGCCGATCACTACCGGGTGACGATCGATTTCAACGTGGATAATACGGGACTGGAGCCGGCCCAATTTGCCAATGTTCTGTTTGGCAACACATCCCTTCAGTCCAGCGTCCAGCTGATTGATGTGGATCTGTCTGACTCATTGCTTGCTGCCTTTGGCGGGCCTCGTTTTGGCATGGCTGGCCTGCGCACGCTCACTGGCGCAGCAACGCGCCCGCTTACCGCCACGGCCCTCAAGCCCATGGGGCTGAGTCCGGCGGAGCTGGCTGACCTCTGTCGTGCCTTCGCCCGGGCCGGGTTGGACATCATCAAAGACGATCATGGCCTGGCCGATCAGCGCTATGCGCCCTTTGCCGAGCGGGTGCGCGCCTGTCAGGCTGCCGTGGACGAGATCTACGCCGAGACTGGGCACCGGGCATTGTACGCGCCCAACATGGCCGGTACGCCTCGTGCGCTCTATCGCATGGCCGAAGTGGTCGAAGAGGTGGGAGTAGGCTGTGTCATGATCGCCCCGATGCTGGTCGGGTTGCCGGTCTTCCATGAGATGGTGCATGATGTCCTGCGCGTGCCGGTTTTGGGCCATCCCGCCTTTGCCGGCTCCTTGCGCATCGCGCCCGACCTTCTACTGGGCAAGCTCTATCGCCTTTTAGGTGCAGACGCCTCTATCTTTCCGAATTATGGCGGACGCTTTAGTTACAGCAAGGCCACCTGCACCCGGCTTGCCGACAACCTGCGCGAGCCGTGGGGCGGGTTGCGTAGCGCCTTTCCCGCGCCGGCCGGCGGCATGCAGGTCGACCGGGTTGGCGAGATGATTGACTTCTACGGGCGCGATGTCCTGTTGCTCATCGGCGGCAGCCTACTGGTGGCCGATGACATCACGGCCCACAGCCGCACCTTTGTGGAAAATGTTCGTGCTACAGAGAAAGGCTAAGAGATGACTGCTGCCCAGGATGACCAGATTGTCCGGCGCTATCAAGGCGACGGCGCCTGGGCTGAGACTGAAGTGCGGCCCTACAAGAATGATGGCAACCTTTTCAAAGACGTGACGCGACAGAACCTCTTTGACGTGCCGAATCTGGCCTGCCAATGGCGCTATTTCGAGGTGGGACCGGGCGGTCATTCTACGCTGGAGCGCCATGAGCACGTCCACGCGGTCATGGTCGTGCGCGGCCAGGGTCGTGTCCTGGTGGGCGACACCGTAAGCCCCATCGCGTGCTACGACCTGGTCTACATCCCTTCGCTAACCTGGCACCAGTTTCGGGCCGATGCCGACGCGCCGCTAGGCTTTCTCTGCCTGGTCAATCATGAACGCGATCGCCCGCAGCTGCCGGATGCTGAAGCCCTGGCAAGCCTGCGCCAAGATCCAGCTGTCGCCGCTTTTATCCGCACCTAGCGGATTGCACGTGGATGCCGCATCCGCGTGCGATCATCCGCACCATCAAGGAAGAGATGATGACCCGACTTTGGAATGATCCAGCCGATTTTCGCGAGGAGTTAATCGAAGGCTTTGTGGCCGCGTACGGGCGGTACGTGCAACGCATTCCCGACGCATCCGGCGTCATGGCGCTGCGCGTGCCCCGGCAGGAAAAGGTCACCCTCCTCGTCGGTGGCGGCTCCGGTCACTATCCGGCCTTCTGCGGCTATGTGGGGCCCGGCCTGGCCGATGCCGCGGTCATGGGCAATGTTTTTGCTTCGCCTTCCGGCGAGCAGATCTATCGTTGCACCAAGGCGGCGGCCGGCGCAGCCGGCGTTCTCTATTGCTACGGCAACTATAGCGGCGATGTACTCAACTTTGACATGGCTGAGATGCGCTGCCAGATGGAGGGCATCGATGTCCGCACCGTGCGCGTGACCGACGATGTCGCGTCCGCGCCCAAGGGCGAGGAAGCCGAACGGCGGGGCATTTCGGGCGACTTTTTTGTCTTCAAGATTGCCGGTGCGGCTGCTGCCCAGGGCGCGAGTCTGGATGAGGTCGAGCGGCTTGCCCGTCACGCCAATCAGCGGACCCGCTCTTTTGGCGTGGCCTTTGGCGGCTGTACCCTGCCGGGACAGCATGAGCCACTCTTTACCGTCGACCCGGGCCGGATGGAGCTGGGACTGGGTGTCCACGGCGAGCCGGGCATTAGCTCCAGCGAAATGCGCACGGCCGCAGAGGTGGCCAATCTCCTCCTCGACACGCTGCTGGACGACGTGCCGGAGGGGGCCGGGCAGCGTGTCGCCCTGCTGCTCAACGGCCTGGGCAGTACAAAATATGAGGAGCTATTTGTGCTCTTTAAGGATGTCCATCAGCGCCTGGCTGCCGAAGGGATTCAGATTCACCGGCCGATTGTCGATGAGATGGTCACCTCGCTGGACATGGCCGGCTGCTCGCTGAGCCTGCTCTGGCTGGACGACGAACTGGAGGCGCTCTTTGACGCGCCCTGCGCCTCGGCCGCCTATGTGCAGGCATAGCCGTTTGCCTAATGATCGGCAACATCACAATAATCTCAGCGATAAGTCAGCGCCGGTTGAGCTTGTCGAAACCAAGCGGATCGCCGGTTGAGCTTGCTTGTACCGAGCTTACCTGTATTGAGCCTGTCGAAGTATCGAAGGGTCGAAACCAAGCGGATTGACGGGTAAGGTTCTTGTGAACGAACTGACGCATCCAAACTGAAGGGAATGAACTCGTGACCAAGACCGCTGCAGCTGCCGTGGTGCGGCAGACGCTCACAAACGCATTGACCATCATCGAAGCCCATGAAGCCGAACTGGGCAAGCTAGACGCGGCCGCTGGCGATGGTGATCATGGCACAACCATGGTGAGGGGGCTCAAAGCCGCGGTTGGGACGCTGGATAATGCCGGTGAAAGTGCCGCGGGCGCGCCCTTGACCAGGGCGGGCATGGCCTTTGGCGATGCGGCCGGCGGCGCGTCGGGCGCGCTCTACGGCATGTTTCTCGCCACCGTTGGCCAGCAGTTGGGGGACGGCCCCTATGACACTGCGTCGGTCGCGGCCGCACTTCAGTCGGGGCAGGACGTGGTGGCCCGTCTGGGCAAGGCCCGACCCGGTGACAAAACCATGCTTGATGCGTTGGCGCCCTTTGTCGACAAGCTGCGCGCTGCGGGTGATGCGCCGCTGGCCGAGGCATGGCAAGACGCCCTGCCCGCCGCCGAAGCTGGCGCAAACGCCACGGCTGCCATGATCGCGCAGCGTGGTCGTTCGGCCAAGCTGGGTGAACGAAGCCTGGGCCACCGCGACCCGGGCGCCGTTTCCATGACCTACCTGTTGCAGGCGGCTGGTGATGCCTTGAATGGCGCAGAGTAGCCGGCAATCATCGTCGCAAATAGAGCAAGAAAGTAGATGGTGGTACGATGAGAGAACGTGCAAATTTCTATACATGCTGTATAGCTCCGATTGAACGAGGGAGGTTGAACCATGTACGATAAAACGCATAAGATTATTGTCGGCGCCGATCACTTTGGCATGCCCCTGAAGGATGTCGTGCGCGATCATCTGCGCGAACTCGGCTATGAAGTGGATGACATGGGCGTCAACAGCGACGACCCAGTCGATTACCCCGACGTAGGGGTCGATCTGGCCGAAAAAGTGGCCGCGGGCGATTACGAGCGCGGCATTCTCATCTGCGGTACAGGCGCGGGGATGGCCATCGTCGCCAACAAAGTGCCGGGCGTGCGCGCAGTCTGCGTCAATGACCCGTACACGGCTGAGCGTGCCGTCGCCAGCAACAATGCCCAGATCATCACCATGGGCAGCCAGATCACCGGTGCGGCTGTGGCCAAGAAGCTAGTCGACATCTGGTTGGAGAGCGATTTCCAGGGCGGCCGCTCGGCGCCAAAGGTGGCAAAGATCGATCAGATTGATGAACGATACCATCGCTAATTAATTAGGAGACTCATGGCCACCAGCCAGGAAATCGTACGTACCGGCGCGGATTTGGACGATCGGCACGCCGGTGATTTGAGCAGAGAGCAGTTGCGTCGGATGTACAAGCAGATGGTGTCGATTCGTCTGTTTGAAGAAAACGCGTTTGAACAATACGCCATGGGTAACGTTCACGGCACCATGCATCTTTGCATCGGTCAGGAAGCGACCGCGGTGGGCAGTATCGCTGCCCTGCGCCCCGATGACCAGATTACCTCGACCCATCGCGGTCACGGCCACGCGATTGCCAAAGGGCAGGACATCCGCACCATGATGGCCGAACTGCTGGGCAAAGAGGCCGGCGTCTGTCTTGGCCAGGGCGGCTCCATGCACATGGCCGATCTAGCTCTGGGCAGCTTGGGCGCCAATGGCATCGTTGCCGGCGGTATTCCCCTCTCCGTCGGTGCGGGCCTTTCATCCCACCTCCAGGAGAACGGCAAGGTCGTCCTCTCGTTTTTTGGCGACGGCGCCGTCAACAACGGCAACTTCCACGAAAGCCTCAACATGGCCTCGATCTGGCGCCTGCCGGTCGTCTTCATCTGCGAGAACAATCAGTACGCAATGTCCATGTCGGTGGAGCGTTCTCACGCCGTGCCGCGGGTCGCCGACCGTGGAGCCGGCTATGGGATTCCCAGCGAAGCGGTGGACGGGATGGACGTGCTGGCCGTCTATGCGGCGGCCCAGCGTGCCATTGCGCGGGCGCGTGCCGGCGAAGGCCCAACCCTGCTGGAGCTGGTAACCTATCGCTATCGGGGCCACTCCAAGAGCGACAAGCAGGTCTACCGCAGCCGTGAGGAGGTGCAGGAGTGGATGGCGCGTGATGCCATCGAACGCTTTCGGGGCTGGCTGATTGATCACGATCATTTCACCGCCGCGGAACTGGACGCTGTCGTCGCCGAAGCCGAAGCTGAAATCGAAGACGCCATCACGTGGGCCCACGCGCAGACGGAACCGCCCCTCGAAAATTTGACCAAGACGGTCTATGCCGAAGAGCCTGCCGTAGTCGCCAACCCGACCGGAGCGCTGCCGGCCTGGATCAAGCAGACCTTTGGCGCCGCTACGCCTATCAATCCGCCGGCGGGTGACCGCGAACTCACCTATGCCGAGGCGCTGCGCGAGGCGATGGATCTTGCCCTGGGGCATGATGAACGGGTCTACATGCTGGGCGAGGATATCGGCCTCTACGGCGGCGCCTTTGGCGTGACAACCGGGCTGGTCGAAAAGTACGGCAGCGAACGCGTGCGGGACACGCCCATTTCCGAGAATAACATTGCCGGCGTGGCCATCGGCTCCAGTATGACCGGCATGCGCGCCGTGGCCGAAATGCAATTTATGGATTTTGTCACCCTGGCCATGGAGCAGCTTGTCCTCCAGGGAGCCAAGATTCGCTACATGTTCGGCGGCAAGGCCACGGTGCCCATGGTTCTGCGCCTGCCTGCCGGCTCCGGCACGGGCGCGGCCGCGCAGCACTCCCAGAGCCTGGAAGCGTGGTTCGTCAATGTGCCCGGCCTCAAAGTCGTGATGCCCAGTACGCCCTACGATGCCAAGGGATTGCTCTTGGCCGCAATTGCCGACAACAACCCGATTATGTTTGTCGAGAACAAACTGCTCTACAAGCTGACGGGGCCGGTGCCCGAAGGTCCCTATGTGGTGCCGCTGGCGACAGCCGACGTCAAGCGCGCTGGCAGTGACGTCACGATCGTCGGCACGGGCATCATGATTCCCCGGGCTTTGGAAGCCGCCGCCGAGCTGGCCGAACAGGGCATTGACGCCGAAATCATCGATCCGCGAACGCTCAAGCCCTATGATCTGACAACCATTACGGCCTCGGTGCAGAAAACAGGCCGCCTGATCGTGGCCCATGAGGCGCCGCTTCTGGGCGGCTACGGCGGTGAGCTGGCCGCAGCCATCGCGCAAAGCGAAGCCTTCGCCTATCTGGATGCACCCATTGTGCGGCTGGGGGGAGCCGATGTGCCGCCGCCCTACAATCGCAATCTGGAGCGGGCGATGGTTCCCCAAACCGCGGACATCGCCGAAGCCGCGCGCAAGTTGGTTGCCTACGAACTGTAGCCCGAGGAGTCTTTTGTGGCCAAAGCAGTCATTATGCCCAAGTTCGGCATGGATCAAGAAGAGGGGACCGTTGCTCAGTGGCTGAAACAAGAGGGCGACGCGGTCGAGAAGGGCGAGGTCATCCTCGAGGTCGAGACCGACAAGATCAACATGGAGGTGGAAGCGCCGGCCTCCGGCGTGCTCGCCGCCATCCGCATCGGCCCCGGAGTCACGGTGCCCATCGGCGCGGTGATTGCCTACATTCTCAAGCCGGGTGAGGAGCCGCCCCAGGAAAATCCGACGCCCGTTGCTGAACGTGCAGCCCCATCCGCTGAATCCTCGGCCTCTCTGCCGAAAGCGAGCCCGGTGGCCCAGCGCATGGCCGCGGTCACCGGCACGGATCTGGCCGCGCTGACGCCGCAGGATGGCCGCGCCCGCATCATGAAGCGCGATGTGGAAGCGGCTCTGCGTGCTGAGCCGGCATTGCGCACAGACAAGGTTGCAGCCACGCCTGCGGCCAAGCGGCGCGCGCGCGAGTTGGGGGTGGACCTGGCAGCGGTGATCGGCCGTGGCCCGGCCGGACGCATCCAGGTGATGGACGTGGAGGATGCCGCGTTGGCGGCAACGCCGAACGCAGGCTCTGGAGCCGTTGTTGGCGAACGCCAGGCTAGCGGTCAGCCGCTCTCCACCATGCGCCGCACCATCGCGGCACGGCTCAGCGCAAGCTGGCAGACCGCGCCCCACATCATGCTTACCTCGTCCATCGACATGCTTGCGGCCGAGACCCTGCGCGAGCGGCTCGCCGATGACTTCGCCCAGGTCAACTTGAAACTTACCCCCACCGTGTTGATTGCCAGCGCGGTTGCAGCCGCGTTGATGCGTCATCCGGCCCTCAACGGCTGGCTCATTGAACAGGACGGCCAATTGCGTTGGCAGGCGGTCGACACCGTCAATCTGGGCGTAGCCGTCTCCTTGCCAAAGGCAACAGGCGGCGGTCTGATCGTACCGGTGGTGCGCCGGGCCGAGACATTCGGCCTCATTGATCTGGGCCGGGCCATCGCCGACGTGGCGCGGCGCGGCCCGCGAGGGCAAGCTCTTGCCCGACGATCTTATCCAGGGCACTTTCACGGTTTCGAACCTCGGCATGTTTCCCGTCGATCACTTCACGGCCATCATCAATCCACCGCAAGTTGCGATCCTGGCTGTCGGTCGTACCGCTATCCAACCCCATTGGAATGGCGAATCGTTTGAGCCCCGTCCCGTCATGGCCGTGACCCTCTCTGCCGATCACCGGGTTGTCGACGGCGCCGTTGCCGCCGCATTTCTGGCGGATTTGAAGCAGCTTCTGGAGGAGCCGCTGCGATTGTTGCTGTAGTGATGCTGCGCGTTGTCTTACAGGAAACTGATGCGCCCAAGTTGACCCTGCTGCGGGCGCTCTGGATCAATTTCTGGCTCCCTTCTGTGCGCCAATCCGCGTTGATCAGCCCAATCCGCCTCATCCGCGTTCCATCTTCTGACACTGATGTTAGCTTCCTGATCTGGAAAAAGCGTGGGATTCATGCTACCATGCGCCAATCGTTATTGGATTTGGAGGTGCGAAATGTCATCAGTTGATCCGTTGGCTCTGCCTGCCGTCACGCCCGATGTTGTTCATGAAGAAGATTTAGAGCTTGAACCTCGTTATCGCGTGCTGATTCATAACGACGATGTGACGACGTTCGACTACGTAATCCGCATCTTGGGCCAGATCTTTCTCCTGTCGCACGAGATGGCCGATCACATTGCCTGGGTAACCCACGAGCAAGGTCAGGCTGTTGTCGTGATTCGCCCCCGGCCCGAAGCTGAACGGCTGGCCAAGAGAGCGACCAGCCTTGCGCGCGCCGATGGCTTTCCCCTTACCTTCAGCACCGAGCCGGACGCGTAGCGAAACGAGCGACAAACGCCATGTCATACGACGACCACAACGCTGACTGGCTCCACGGTCATCCCCATGAACCGAATCCAGAACCGCCCTCTCCTAGCGCCGAGTTTGTCCTCCGCCTGCCAGGTGCTGGCGATATTGTGATTGCAGCCAACGAGCTGATGCAGTTGCCACGTACGGAGATCGCCGACTGTACGATTGTTAGCACGGGACATGGAACCTCGGGTCCGTTTCGGTTTGCCGGCGTGACCCTGCGCGATCTGCTACACGCTCACCTGCCGGCCGGTTTTGTCTGGCATCATGCTGACGTCGTCAGCGGTGACGGCTTTGGCAATCGTGTGCAGGCTGCGGAAATCGATGAACCAGACACGCCTCGCCCTATCCTGCTGGCCGACACCATCGATGATCGGCCCTTGACGCGTGCGGAGGGGCTTGTCCGCCTCATCGTTCCCAACGAGGTGGACGATGCGTTGCGGCAGGTCAAATGGGTGGCGGAGATCCGTCTGAGTTAAGGAATTGGGTCACATTATGCAGCCATGGAAGACCCTAGAACGCAAGACGATTCTTGAGCCGGATGGCGGTCGTTTCTTGACGGTTGAAAATCATCGCGTCCAGCTGCCCGACGCGACCATCATCGACGATTGGTCGTGGGTGATCACGCCGGAATTTATCAACGTTGTCGTGGAGACGGAAAAAGGCGATTTTCTCTGCTTTCGCCAGTTTAAGTACGCAGCGCAGGGCACGACTCTGGCGATCGTTGGTGGCTATCTGGAACCGGGTGAGGAGCCGCTGGCATCGGCCCAACGCGAATTGCTGGAGGAGACTGGCTACGCCGCCTCTACATGGATTCCGCTGGGTAGCTATCCGATTGACGGCAATCGAGGCTGTGGCGTTGGGCATCTCTTTCTTGCCCGTGGCGCACGATCCGTGCAGCCGCCCGATGCCGACGACCTGGAGGAGCAGGAGGTTGTCCTGCTCGACCGGGCCCAATTGACGGCGGCCCTCCTTCAGGGCGAATTTCGCATTGTCACCTGGTCGGCCGCAGTAGCCATGGCCCTGCTCCACATCGACGCTCCCTAACCGCCTCCTTGAGCGGCCGCCTCCCCCGTATAAGTACGCCAATCGTACAGCCACATCTCCCGTACAACCGCACCGATGGTACAGAGGCGCCAATCGTACAGACGTTGCACTGCAACGTCTCCGGACCCCCGAGAAAGTGAAACCGCCCATGCTCACCCACAAACCCACGCTCCTGCTGCTTCTCCTCGCGCTCTCGCTGAGTGGCTGCATTGCCGCGCCAGAGGCAGCGCCTGCTCCGGCAACAGACGCACCGGACGCCGAACCATACACGCTCGCAGCGCTCACCTTCGAAGGCAACGGCAACACTTTTCTGGCCGCGATTGAAGATGCTGCCGAGGGCGCCGATCTCCAGCAATTTGTCGAAATAACGGATGCGGTTGGAAACGTGTGGCAGGGCGAACTGCTGGGCGCCGGTGAAGAAGCGCAGCTCTTCCTGCAGGCGGTGCAACGAGGCGGCGCCAATGCCGTACGGATTGATGGCCCGGCCGACTTGGATCTGAGCGCCGCAACAACGCTACTGCCTGATGTGTCCGCTGAGCCTCTCACGTCGACCCACCCGGCGATTCGCTTCGTGCGCGCCCGTCAGAGCGGAGACGCCTGGTCCTTCGATGTGACCCTGGCCTATCCCGACACGGGGTGGGAAGATTACGCCGATGGCTGGCATGTGGCCACGCCCGGCGGCGACATTCTGGGCACGCGCGTCCTGCTCCATCCTCACGTCAACGAACAGCCCTTTACGCGCAGCCTCAGCGGCGTGCAGATTCCGCCTGATGTCGCCGAAGTCGTGATCCGCAGCCACGATTTGATCAGCGGCTATAGCCCCGACGTCGTTCGGGTACCGCTCAGTGAATCGACGGTCACGGAGCAAGTTGAAGTCGTGCGCGAATAGGTAGAACGCGGATCAGGCGGATTCAACGGCAAGCGATGGATCAGAAAAGATCTGCGTAAATCTGCCCAATCCGCCTGATCCGCGTTCCATTGCCTTCACTCCTCATCGATCCCGCCCGCCGGCAGGTTGATTTTTACGACATCGCCCTGGTCATTGATTACAATCTGGAAGCCAAGCATGCCCAGCCATTGACGGGCATCTTCGGGGATGGGATTGCCCACCGCGTCTTCCATGTTGTCGATTGATGATTCGATGGCCGCCTTCGTGAAAAGGTCGTCTTGCCCCATCATGTCGAGCATCGTCGAGACGGCCAAATCGCGTTGCCCCTCGACCTGTCCGCGCATGAAGCCCAAGACCTGGCGATCAACCGCTTCGGCGTCGATGTGGCGACGGAAGCCATCGTCGTCAACGACGTAGCAGGCGCGGACGCCAACCAGGGCGACTTCGGCCGCATTGCCATTTTCATCGACCACCAAACCGCCAAACATGGCTGTATTTGCCATCATCCTTCGTCCCTTCGCTAGTTTTCGGGTGCCGCTGTGGACCCTCGGTCGCCATCTGCATGCGACGGCGGTTCCTGGTTATTCCATGCAGTCTGTAAAAACAGATAGCTGCGCTGGATGCTGGCCAGTGGATCGACGGGGAGATCGTGTTCGACAATGAACCACTCGGCGCCCGACGCACGCGCCAGCGGCAGCAATCGATCCCAGTCGAGCGTGCCGAAGCCGACGTCAGCGACGCCTTTCTCATTGTCACTCTCGCCCGGTCGGGCCAGATCTTTCAGATGAACGCGGGGACAGCGACCGGCGAACGTCTCCAGGAGGATCAGCGGATCTGCTTGGCCCGCGGCAATCCAGGCCAGATCGGGTTCCCAGCCCAGGTTGCTGCTGTCGGCGTCGTCGAACATCCACTCAATGGCCGGCCGCCCGTCGCACAGGACCATCTCAAACTCATGATTGTGATAAAGCAGCTGCATTCCGTTCGCTTGACAACGCGCGCCCAACTTGTTGAGTCTGCGCCCTACGGCGACCCAACCGGCCGCATTGGTGGGCCGCAAGGCCATGGGCAAGGATGAGATGACCAACGTCCGATTGCCGATGGCTTGATTGAAGGCGACGATTTCGTCAAGCTGTTCCTCCAACTCAACGAGCTTGACGTGGGTTGAAATGACCTGCAATTTGTGCTTTTCGAGCAGCGCGCCCAACTCGTCTGCACTCAGACCATGGTCGCTGACGGTTTCAACGGCGCGATAGCCAATGGCTGCCACATCGGCCAGCACCTGGTCAAACGGCTCATTCATTTGGCGCAGACTATATAGTTGCACCGCAAGCGGTGGCATGATCTGAGACATGGCGATAACTTCCTTTCGTATCAGCCTGCGGTCCATCTAGTTGAATGCATGGAAGCGCCCAGGCGGACATCCAACCCGGTGTGGCGTGCGGTCACGCGATTGTTGCGTACGGCAATGCTGATCGCTTTGGGTTGGCCCACCAGCACAACCAGCCGGCGCGCCCGCGTTACCGCAGTATAGAGCAGATTGCGTTGCAGCATCATGTAGTGGCTCGTGAGCACGGGAATGACCACGGCCGGGAATTCACTGCCCTGGCTCTTGTGGACGCTAATCGCAAACGCATGCACCAACTCATCCAGTTCCAGAAAATCGTAGCGGATGGGCTGACCGTCAATCTCGACCTGCATTTCCTGTGCAATGGAATCGATCGCGCGAACGACGCCCATATCTCCGTTATAGACATCTTTATCATAATTATTGCGAATTTGCATGACGCGATCCCCGACGCGATAGCGGCGATTGCCCACGCTTCGCTCGGCCCGACGCGGGTCGGGCGGGTTGAGCGTGGCCTGGATTGCCTCATTGAGTGCGCTCACGCCGACCGCACCCCGGTGCATGGGGCTGAGTACCTGAATCTCCTCGGGCGCGATGCCAAAGCGTCGCGGGATGCGTGTTTCGACTAGCTCTACGCAAAGTTCGGCCGCACGTTGCGGATCCTCGGTGCGAAAGACGAAAAAATCGCGAGCGCCTTCGTTGTCGATCACGGGCATCAGCCCCTCATTGATGCGATGGGCATTGCTGATGATGTAGCTGCCCGCTGCCTGGCGAAAGATCGTGTCGAGGCGGACGACGGCGGCTTGATTGGGGATTGGCCTGTCCGGCGTGCTGAAAATCGATGATTGGCCGGGGGTGTTTTGCGAATTGTCACTGATGGAATTGTCCGTCAAATTCGCATCGTTCCGGGAGAAATCATGCGCCATTGGAACGACGCCCGGGTGCTCAATGGCTTTGATAATGTCCTTCAGCACGTTGCCCGCACCCACGCTGGGCAACTGATCGATGTCGCCAACCAGGAGCAGGTGCATGCCCGGTGGGATTGCCTTGACCAGATTGTTGGTCAGCACCAGGTCGAGCATCGATGCTTCGTCAACGATGAGCAGATCACCGTCCAGCGGCGCCTCTTCATTGCGCTTAAAGGCCATGCCTTCGCCGGGCTTGAATTCCAACAAACGATGAATCGTCTTGGCTTCCTGGCCTGTCGTCTCGGCCAGCCGCTTGGCCGCCCGGCCCGTGGGCGCAGCCAGCAGAACCCGATGGCCGGCCTGTTGGCAAAGCTGGAGCACCGTGCGCACCGTCGTCGTCTTGCCCGTACCCGGGCCGCCGGTGAGGACTGTGAGCCGCTTGGTGAGGGCTGTGCGTACGGCCTTCCGCTGCTGGGCGGCCAGCTCGTGACCATTGGCGCGCGCCGTAGCCGAAAACGCCATCTCCCAGTTGAAGCGATTGGCGTGGAATGCGGTCAGGCGACTGCTGCCTTCGCCGGCAATGCGGGCCAGGCGATTTGCCACCCCTGTTTCGCTGTAGAAGAGAGGTGTCAGATAGACGGAACGTTCCTCACTCAGCAGTGACTGCGCCGTGGCCAGCGTATCGGGCGCATAGAGCGTACCGCCCTCGGCCAGCAGCTGGGGCGTCTCGTTCCCCACAGAGGCGCCCGGCGCTGCGACTTCTGGTCCGCCGGGCGTATCGGTGAGCTTGACCAGATCTTCGCGCCAGAGTTCGACAATCCCGATGCCGACCTGAGCCGGCGGCACGCTGAGCAGTTCAACGGCTTGGCTGGTGAGTTCGTACACCGGTAAAAAGACGTGCCCCTCATCGGTCGCCTGGTTGAGGGCATAGGCTACACCCGCTGCAATCCGCTTGGGTGAGTCGGGCGGGATGCCCAGGGCCTGGGCAATCTTGTCGGCAGTCAGGAAGCCGATACCGTAGATGTCCCGGGCCAATCGGTAGGGATTGTCGCGCACGATGCCGATGGCGTCATCTCCGTAGGCCTTGTAGATTTTGGTGGCCAGGCTGGTGCTTACGCCATGGCTTTGCAGGAAGATCATGACTTCCTTGATCGCCTGTTGTTCGATCCAGGCCGCAGTAATCAATGCTACGCGTTTGGCGCCTACGCCCGGTACCTCGTTCAGCCGTTCCGGCGCGGCTTCGATGACTTCCAGCGTCTCCAGCCCGAAGTGACCCACGATGCGTTTGGCCGTCACTGGCCCCACGCCCTTGATCAGGCCGCTGCCCAGGTACTTTTCGATGCCGGCAACCGTGGCCGGCAGCACTGTGCGCAGGCTCTCCACCGCAAACTGGCGACCATAGTCACCGTGGACGGTCCAGCGTCCACTGAGTTCCACGCTTTCGCCCACGTTGACCGTGGGCAGATTGCCGACAAAGGTTACCTCACGATTGCGCGCGTCAAAGCCGCCTGCAGGCGGGCGCTCGGGCGTGAGCTTGGCCACCGTATAGCCATTTTCTTCGTTGTGATAGGTAATGCGTTCGACAACGCCGCGTAATTTGTCCATGCTGCGCAAAGAGAAAATAAAATGTCGATGCCGTGCTTAACTCTATGTTAATCATAGCACAGTACCTTGGGGCGCAAGCTGTAGGGTCTCGCCCCAGGATTGTCGCAGGGCCGGGCAATACGATAAGCAGGATTTTGCCTGTTTTGTCAAGATAAGATTCCTTTGAAATGCGGACTTACAGAAAATTTGATTTTTGGTTCCGAGTGCTGGTATAATGATCCGAACTATTGTGCTGAGTCATACGCCCGGTACAGCGGTGAATTGGCCAATAGACCTTGCAGTGGGGTGCACTGCATACCAAGTTACCGCTTCGCGGTAGGGAGACTAGGAGTACCAGATGAGTATCACGAAAGCGCAGAAGACGCAGCTAATCGAGGATTTCCGGATTACCGACACTGATACCGGCTCCCCGGAAGTCCAAGTCGCGTTGTTGACAACCCGCATCAACGCTCTCATCGATCACCTCAACACGCACAAGCATGATCAAGGCTCACGCCGAGGCTTGCTCAAATTAGTCGGTCAGCGTAGGCGGCACCTTGCCTATTTGAAACGCAAAGACAGCGTTCGCTACCAGCAACTGATTGAACGTCTAGGCTTGCGCAAATAGAACAGATGGCCGGATAGAAGAGGGGGCAGGGCTGCAGCAGCGCTCTTCCCCCCTTTTTCTTGCAAGGTGCTCTTTTCTTGGTTTGAAACACCGGCGTTTTGAAACCATCAGCGTGATTTATTCGTTATTTGTACCGGCGGCTCTCTGCTTTGACCTAGTGTTGACCTGAGTATGCATCGTCTTCCGAGGTCCGGCATTGGATAGCGCGACGAAGCGACAACTTTGTGGACAGGTTCCACATTCACAGTTTCGTCTCGGTCTCCAGTTCCGCACCTCGCCTGCACGCTCGGTCTGCCCTCGCCAAAGTGACAGTCGCCATTCATCCAATTTGATCCCGCCCATTGCGGGAAAGGCCGGACGACAGACGTCGTTCCGGCTACCTATGCATGTAAAGGAGTAAACTACCCATGCAAATGTTTGATGGCGCGCGTACGTATTCGCGCCGAAGTCGGCGGGCGCACCCTAACTTTCGAAACCGGCGTCTTGGCTGCCCAGGCCGGCGGCGCCGTCACCATTCGCTACGGCGATACGGTGCTGCTCGCAACGGCCACAATGAGCAAAGATGTGCGGCCGGGCATGAGCTTTTTCCCCATGACGGTGGAGTTTGAAGAAAAGCTCTACGCCGCTGGTCGCATTCCCGGCAGCTTCTTCCGTCGCGAAGGCCGACCCAGCGAGCAGGCCATCCTGATCTCGCGCCTGGTCGACCGTCCCCTGCGTCCGCTTTTCGCGAAGGGCATGCGCAACGAGACGCAGATCATCATCACTGCGCTTAGCTCTGATGGCGAGAACCTCATGGATCCGCTGGCGATCAGTTCGGCTTCAGCCGCGCTGCACATCAGCAACATTCCATGGGCCGGCCCCGTCGCCGCCAGCACCATCGGCTTTGTCGAGGGCGAGTTTATCGTCAATCCGACCGCCGACGAGCTGGACCGCAGCAACCTCAACCTGGTTGCGGCCGGCACGCGCGACAACATCCTCATGGTCGAAGCCGGCGCCTACGAGTTGCCGGAAGATCTGATGGTGGAGGCGCTCAAGCTGGCCCACGAGTCCATGCAGCCCGTCCTCGATATGATCGAGCAGATGCGGGCCGATGTGGGCAAGGAGAAGAGCGAAGTCAAGCTCTTCGTGCCTGACCCTTCGACGGTTGAAACCGTAACCGAAATGGCCGAACCCAAGGTGAAGGCCGTGATCGATCAGGATCTGGACAAGCACGCGCGCAGCGATAGTTTGCGCGAAGTGCGGACCGAAATCGAGGAGGAACTTGCGCCTCAGATCGAAAGCGAAGAAATGACCACGCAAGACATTGAAGACGCGTTCAACGGCGTCGTTAAGAGCGTCATCCGTCAACGCATCTTGGACGAGGGCATCCGCCCCGACGGTCGCAGCACGACGGAGATTCGCCCGATTAGCTGCCAGGTCGGCCGCATTCCCCGCGTCCATGGCTCTGGCTTCTTCATGCGCGGCGAGACCCATGTGCTGACCATTGCCACGCTGGGCACGCCCGGCGATGCGCAACGTCTGGACACGCTCCAACCGACGGACGAGAAGCGCTACATGCACCATTATAACTTCCCGCCCTTCAGCACGGGTGAGGCCTATCCCATGCGCGGTCCCAAACGTCGGGAGATTGGCCACGGCGCCCTGGCGGAGCGGGCCCTGGTCCCGGTAATCCCTGACGACTACCCGTACACGTTGCGCCTGGTGTCTGAGGCACTGAGCAGCAACGGCTCCACGAGTATGGGCTCGGTTTGCGGCAGCACCCTGGCGCTGATGGATGCCGGCGTGCCGATCTCGGCCCCGGTTTCGGGCATCGCCATGGGTCTTGTTCAAGATCAGGAGTCAGATACATACCGTGTCCTGAGTGACATCCAGGGGCTGGAAGATGCTCTGGGTGATATGGACTTCAAGGTCGCGGGCACGGAGCACGGCGTTACAGCCCTGCAGATGGACCTCAAGGTCAAAGGCTTGGACTTTGGCATTCTGGCTGAGGCCCTGGCCCAGGCGCGCGAAGGTCGCAACTTCATCCTCGCCAAGATGTTGGAGGTTCTGCCCGAGCCGCGTGCCGAAATGAGCGAGTTCGCGCCGCGCATTCTCAGCACCTCCATCGATCCGGAGAAGATCGGCAAGCTGATCGGCCCAGGCGGTAAGGTTGTACGCGGCCTGCAGGAGAAGTATGGCGTCAAGATTGATATCGACGAAGACGGCACCGTCTATATTTCCGGCGAAGGGAACGCCGCAGATGAGGCGCTGGCTGAAGTCGATCACATCATGGAAGAGGTCGAGGTCGGCAAGATCTACACCGGAACGGTTGTACGGGTGGAGCCCTATGGCGC
Source organism: uncultured Chloroflexia bacterium (assembly GCA_963749845.1). Taxonomy (GTDB): domain Bacteria; phylum Chloroflexota; class Anaerolineae; order Caldilineales; family Caldilineaceae; genus JAGRCP01. The sequence goes on from CAVVOJ010000005.1 coordinate 17,469, forward strand.
GTTCATCAACATCCTGCCCGGCGTGGATGGCATGATTCACATCAGCCAGCTGGCTGACTACCGCGTCGACAAGGTGGAAGACATCGCCAAGCTGGACGACGAGCTGACTGCCATGGTGGTCTCTGTGGACAATGGCAAGGTGCGCATGAGCCGCCAAGCTGTCCTCGAGGGCTGGACCGTGGAAGAAGCCCAAGCCGCAGACAAGGGCGGCGGTGGCGGCGGGCGCGATCGCCGCGGCGGTGGCGGCGGACGTGATCGCCGCGGCGGTGGCGGCGGACGTGATCGCCGTCGCTAGGTGTTAGCAGATACTCTAAAATGACAGTTCTGGCATGACGAATACGGCTCGACACCCATTCAGGAGTGTCGGGCCGTATTTTTGTTGTCCTGGCGACGGACTTTACAAGCTCTGCCTGCCCCCCGTCAGCGGCTGGTTGGCGGAGTCGACTTGGGAATCGCTCGCAGCCTCACGCTTTCAGGATGACGCCCTCTTCTATCATCGGCGCGAAGCGCGCCGTGAAGTGACGCAAGACTGGCGGCTCTTCGATCATGCGTACGCCCCGAAGCTGGTCGCGCATGGTGTTGATATATTCCAGGACTTCGGCCAGGTAATCGACGTGGCTTTGGGTGTAGACCCGGCGTGGAAAAGCCAGCCGTACCAGTTCCATAGCGCTGGCTTTTTCCGTACCGTCAGGCTGACGCCCGAACATGACGGAGCCGATCTCCACGGCGCGGATGCCACCCTCCACGTAGAGCGCCAAGGCGAGGGCCCACGCTGGATACTCATACCACGGAATGTGGGGCAACATGCTGGCCGCATCGAGGTAAAGGGCATGGCCGCCGGTCGGCTTGACGAATGGAATACCGGCCTGCTCCATGCGCTCGCCCAGGTATGCCACCGAGCGGATGCGGTAGTGCAGATAATCTTCTTCAAGCACCTCTTCCAGCCCCACGGCGATTGCCTCCAAGTCGTAGCCTGCCAGCCCGCCATAGGTGGGAAACCCTTCGCCCAGAATCTCCATGTTGCGACAGCGCGTCGGCGAGCTCGTCGTCGTTCATGGCCAGAAAGCCGCCAATATTGGCCATGCCATCTTTCTTGGCGCTCATGGTGCAGCCGTCCACGTACGAAAACATCTCCTGGGCGATGGCCAGCGGCGTTGTCTCAGCATAGCCTTCCTCCCGCTGCTTGATAAACCACGCATTTTCGGCAAAGCGACAGGCGTCGAGGAAGAGGGGCACGTCGTAACGCCGGCAGATGGCGCTGGCTTCACGCAGGTTGGCCATGCTCACGGGCTGGCCGCCGCCTGAGTTGTTGGTGACCGTGATCATGACCAGCGGAATGCGCTCCCGGTTGCGCTGGAGCGCTTCCTCCAGCGCCGCCAGATCCATGTTGCCCTTGAAGGGGTGAATGAGCGCGGGCTGGCGCGCCTCGACAATCGGAATGTCTAGCGCGGTGGCGCCCCGATATTCCACATTGGCGCGCGTCGTGTCAAAGTGCGTGTTGTTGGGCACGATATCGCCCGGTTTGAGCGTCGTGCCGAAGAGGATACGCTCGGCCGCGCGGCCCTGGTGCGTGGGCAAGACGTGGCGCAAGCCGGTGATCTTCTGCACGGCCGCCTCGAAGCGATAGAAGGAGCGTGCGCCGGCATAGGACTCGTCGCCCATCATCATGCCCGCCCACTGGCGCGAGGACATCGCACCCGTGCCCGAATCAGTCAAGAGATCGATCAAGATGTCGTCGGCATGGAGAAGAAACGGATTGTAGCCGGCCGTAGCAATGGCAGCCAGGCGCTCTTCGCGCGTGGTGTGGCGAATGGGTTCAACCGTCTTGATGCGAAACGGTTCGATGATTGTTTTGAAGTGCATGACGGCGCCTCCGTACGGTGGCAGAGTGATTGTCCGGCGCTTGAGATGGCTGCGCTGGATGATGATTGACCGTTGGTTCTGCCGTGTCGGTCAGAAGTACCTCTACGATCACGGGCTGACACGGCAGATCACGGCAGCCGTCAAACGTCTCGTCGGAAAATTTTAGGTTGTAGATGTCGCCTAGCTGGCAATCGACGCGTGACTCTCCGGCATCGTGCACGCGCGCCCTGGCAGTTTTGATCATCGTGGTACTACTGTCGACGCCGACAACCAGGCCGCGTTCACCGACAAGTTCTGCCATGGCTAAGAGATCTTCTCCTGCACCGCAGCCAATATCTAAAATGACGGATCCGGGTTGAATATCGAGCAGGCTGTATGTCTCCTGCTTGTAGCGTTTGACCGCATCCATGCCTGAGATATAGTCCAGGTGATGCACAGAGGCCGCTGGATCTTCCTGACGGTCAACAGCGTCGTAGTGACCCCAGGGCGCAGGTTTGTTTCGTTCGGTGTCCATGCTGATTCTCCTTTCGGACCGCCAAGTTTGCGGCAGGGTAATGAGTCAGGCAATCATTTCACCAACGCAATGTCCAGTGCATCCTGCAGCGTGCGGGCGCCGATGATCTCGATGCCCGGCACGAGCACTTCGCCCTGGCGCTTGAGGATGCTGCGTGGCACGATGGCGCGGGTGAAGCCTAGTTTGGTGGCCTCAGTCAGCCGGCGGGGCAACTGGCCCACGCTACGCAACTCACCGCTCAGCCCCACTTCGCCCACGATGGCCAGATCGGCCGCCACCGGCTTGTTGCGATAGGAAGACGCGATGGCCACCGCCACGGAAAGATCGGCGGCCGGCTCGTTGATGCGCATGCCGCCCACGATGTTGACAAAGATATCCTGGTCGCTCAGGTTGAGGCCGACGCGCTTGGAGAGTACCGCGGCCAGCAGCAGCAGGCGGTTGAGGTCGACACCGTTGGTCGTGCGCCGCGGTTGGCTGAAAGCCGTGTGGGAGGCGAGCGCCTGTACCTCCACCAAGAGCGGTCGCGTGCCTTCCATGGAGACGGCGATCGCGCTGCCTGCGGCGTTGGGCAAACGTTCAGCCAGAAAGAGCTCCGACGGGTTGGCGACTTCGGCCATGCCCTGCTCGGTCATCTCGAAGATGCCCACCTCGTTGGTCGAGCCAAAGCGATTCTTGACGGAGCGCAGGAGGCGATAGGCGTGGAAGCGTTCGCCCTCCAGCTGGAGCACGACATCGACCATGTGCTCCAGCACCTTGGGCCCGGCAATCGCGCCATCTTTGGTCACGTGACCGACCAGGAAGAGGGGGATGTTGGACTGCTTGGCCGTGCGCAGCAGCAGCGCTGCACAGTCGCGGACCTGGCTGGTCGTCCCTGCGGCGCTGGAACCATTCTCCGTGTAGATCGCCTGAATCGAGTCGACGATGAGCAGCGCCGGCTTCATCTGCTCGGCCTGGCCCGCGATCTGCTCGGCTACGATCTCGGAGAGGATGAAGAGGCGGTCGGCCGAGAGTCCAAGTCGCGCGGCGCGGCGGCGGATCTGATGTGCGCTCTCTTCGGCCGAGACATAAAGGACCGGCCCTGCGGTGTTGGCAATTTCCGCCGCCATCTGCAAAAGCAGGGTGCTCTTGCCGATGCCGGGATCGCCGCCTACCAGCACGCCCGCGCCCGGCACAATGCCGCCACCCAGCACACGGCTCAACTCGCTCATCTTCAGGGGGAGGCGCTCCGTGCCGTCGGCCGGGATCTGGCCGAGCGCCACTGGCTGCGCGGCGAAGCCGCCGCCGTTGACGGGCATACTCGTGCGCGTCGCCTTCTCGACCCGTACGACCTGCTCTTCCAGCGTATTCCACTCATCGCAATCCGGGCACTTGCCCATCCACTTCATCTGCACGCTGCCGCAAGCCGAACAGACATAGCGTGTCTTGGTTTTGGCCACAGTCAATCCTCTTCAGGGTGAACCGAACATTTGTGCGATTATTGTACGCGAAGAGGCTGGTGAGGTCAACTATCTAGCGTTTTGCAGCTAAACACCGATTTCTTTTGCTTTTATCCGCGGAAATCCGTCCAATCCGCAAAATCAGCGTTCTATCCGTTTTCTCTCCGACAGCCTGCTAGCCCTGTGATTAGAAGACCGTTACCCGCAGCGCGGATAGAATCGACGCGCCCAAACCCAGCATCCCCAACACGGCCACGATCACGCCCGGCGCGAGCACGCTGACGATGGCGCGCCCGATGTCAAAATGTGAGACAGTTTCCACGGCAAGGACATAGACGATGAGCGCCCAGATAGCCGCGACCAGCGCAGCCAAGCCACCCAAGACCGGGATGGGAGTGAAGGCCAGGAGCAAGAGCGGCAGGCATGCGTAGCTGGTGCCAGCGAAGAAACGCTGAAGCGTTGTATGGGCGCCAAAAAGGTGGCTGACAGCCATCACCGCCACACCATAGACAATCCAGACGGCCAGCCATTGGAGAGGCCAACTCAGCCAGTGCCCCAGCGCGCTGAGCCCGGCCGCTTGCCAGATCGGCAGCCACGGTTCCAACCCGGCGATGCTTTGCGCGGCGTCGGCGAAGAGCGCAGCGTCCGCATTATCGCTGAGTGCAAAGAACTGGGATGTGGCAAGCAGGTTTGCAGGATCCAAAAAGGGCGCAACCGTGCCGACTCGGGTCCCGTGGATCCAGTTGATGAGAAAGGGCAGCGCGCCTGCCAGCAAGGCCGCGGCCATGATCATGCCCATGCCATGGCGCGTGCTGGTCGCCGGGCAGGGGCCCAGCGAAGCGCGGTAGGCAGGACTCCCTTCGATGGCTTCCTTCAAATTGAGGCGGACCGCGCTCTTCATCTGCTCCGGCGTCGGCAGCCATTGGTCTAGCTCGAAGAACCCACCATCCGGACACGCGTCAAGCAGGATCAGTGCGGTGCCTTCTTCATCACGCGGAACGGACGTTTCTGCGCCGGCTGGCATCGTTTCCGATATTGTCATCTTACACGCTCCGGAAGATGAGGGTCGCTGCAATCATGCTGACCAGTCCGCCGACGATCAGAAGGAAGAGAATAGGCGGAATCACTGCGGCGATGATCGCCCGCCGCCAGGGCAATTCATGGGCAACTTCCAAGGCACGGTAGGCGATGAGGGTGGACCAGACGATCAACAGCAGGTTGCTCAGGGAGACGAAGGGGATGATCTTGACCAGGACCAGTACCTGGGGCGCTACAATCAGGCCGGCCGCGCCCAAGGTGCGGTTGAGCGCACCGCTGCCGCCCAGCAACCGGGCGATGCCATGGCCGACAAATCCGTAGGTCGCCCATTGAAGCAGCAACAGCAGGGGCGTGGTAATCAGCAACATCAGCCGTCCCCAGCCACCGCCGTAGCCCGTGACAAATCCAAGCCACTCCCAACCGTTACGGATGGTCGCTTCGGATTCCAACAGCAAAGCGGGATTGAGGCTGCCGGCCGCTATACGCCACATGCGCAGCACGGCTTCCAGCACGGCGTCGGAGGGCGGCATGCTCAGCGTCAGCAGCCAACCGCCAATGATCTGCGCGCCGCCGGCCAGGATACCGATCAGTACGGTCATAAAGAGTGCTTCGATCCAGGGTTCATCGTCGTCGACCATAACGACGAAAGGATCGGCGTCAAAGGTAAGCGCTTTGCCGAGTAATTCCGGATAGGTCCTAGGTTGGAGCATGGAGCCTCCTGCACGCTGCTCGGGAATGCATGATGATGGGGCTTCATCATAGCATAGGCAAAGTGGCGATCGCAACGGCTATTTGACAAGCGGACGACGTGCGCGTAGGCTGGCGAGAGAAAACGCAGGGTGATGCGTAATCGAAAAGGAAGAATGTGGCATGGCGAATGAAGTCTTGCATCATCAAGAGTCGCGATTTTCGATCGTCATTGGTCAATTTTCAGTTATCAATGGTCAATTCGTGGATGCGTTAAAGATCGGGTCTGGGTTGCGGATGGACATGAGGAGATTCTTGCTATTGATTTTCCTGATAGTGGGCGGCATGTTGATCGCTGCTCCACGGCTTGCCGCGCAGGACGGCTCGATCCATGTCGTACAGCCGGGCGAAACGTTGAGCGAGATTGCCAGGACCTACGGCGTGGGCATGGATGCACTCATGGCGCTCAATGGCATTGCCGATGCCGATGCGCTGATCGTCGGCCAACGTCTCACGCTGCCCGAGCAGGATGACGACATTGACGATCTGCCTTCACCGGCGGCGATGACCGCTGTCACCCATACGGTGCAGGCAGGCGACAGTCTGAGCCAGATCGCCAAAGATTTTGGCGTGACGCTGGATGCGCTGCTGGCGGCCAATGGCATCAGCGATGCAGACCGGGTGATTGTCGGGCAGGTGCTTGCCGTGCCGGCCGTGGCAGAATCAGCGCCGGTGACTGAGGCCACAACCGATGCTGCGGCCGGAGCGGATGCTGAATCGGCCGCTACCGACGCTGCACCGGCAGAAGAGACGCTCGTTGAACTCGAGCCCGCAACTCAGTCTGCCTCCGAGACGGTTTCGGATCAAGTCCCCGCTGGAGAAAGCGCTGAACCAGCGACATCTGGCGCCACAGCTGTCCCAACCACTACGTCCCTCAACCCACGCTACCGCGTGCAGTCGGGCGATACGCTGACCGGCATCGCGCTCAGCTTTGGCGTGGATGTGCGCGCGCTGCGCGCGATCAACGGCCTGGTCGACACATCCAATGCCGATCTCACTGCGGGTCAAGAGCTAATCCTCCCGGCCACCGGCGAGGAGTTGCGCGTTATTCAGCCGGCGCAGCTCTATAGGGTGGAACCGGGCGACAGCCTGAGCCTGATTGCCAAAGAGCAGGGTATCACGCTGCTGGAGTTGATGGACGCCAACGGCATCCGCAACCCGGATCAGCTCAATGTGGGGCAGGAACTCGTCTTGCCAGCGCCGGTCGATGCCGAAGCGGTGGAGACGCCGCCCATTGGCCCCCAGCGACGGGGTTTCTACTACTACACGGTCCAACCGGGGGATACGCTGTCCGAGTTGGCCAAGGAATTTGACAGTACCATGCTGGCGCTTTTGGAGTTCAACAGCCTGCCCGACGAAGAGACGGTCTATACCGGACTCCAGCTGCGCATTCCCTTTGGCGCGCCGCCCCTGCCCCAGGACGCACCGCCCGTTCCCCTTTCCGGTACCAGTTTTTTGGTTAGCCTGAGCCGTCAGGAGTGCTGGCTCTTTGAGGGCGGCCAGGTACGCTATCGGTGGACCTGCAGCACCGGCTACGGTGATTGGATCACGCGCACGGGCACCTTCAATGTCCAGACCATGTTGGAGATGGCCCAAAGCAGCGCTTATGAACTGGACATGCCCTACTGGCTGGGCATCTATGACGTTGGCGAATTTGAGAACGGCATCCATGGCCTGCCCATTGATTGGGAGACCGGCGAAGAGATCTGGGACGGCTTGATTGGTCAGCCTGCCACCTTTGGCTGCGCCATGCTGGCGAATGATGATGCTGCGGTCCTCTTCGATCGCGCCTATCTGGGCATGCCGATTCATGTGCTGCAATAGCGCTGCAGCACCGGCTGCGCCGGGTTGCGAGTACGGAAGCCCGCCTGCGCGCAGCGAACAATGCTTTAATTCATGCTAAGGACATCAAAATGGACATGCGTCACTATCTACCCCAAGACGAGTTTGCCGGCACGCTGATCGGTCGCGTGTGGCTGCCGGCCGTGCAAACGGGTGCAGTTGCCGGACCGAGCCCGGTGGTCATTCGCGCTGCAGGCGTTTTCGATTTGAGCCCCCTTGCCGCTACCGTGACCGATCTGCTCAATGACGGGATCGACCCGGCAGCGCTTGATCTCGCCGAACTCGTGCGCGTGGGCGATTATGACCAGATCATGGCCAACACCATGGCCGCAGCACCCGACGCCACTGTCCCGCGCTTTCTCGCACCGATTGATCTCCAGGCAATCAAGGCCTGTGGCGTGACCTTTATGGTGAGCATGCTTGAACGGGTAATTGAGGAGCGCGCCGGCGGTGACGCCAGCAAGGCGGAAGCCGTCCGTGAGAAGATCAAGGCGCGGATCGGCGCCGATTTGACCAGCATCGTGCCGGGGTCGGCAGATGCGGAAGCGTTGAAGACGGTCCTGCAGGGTGAGGGACTCTGGTCGCAGTATATCGAGGTCGGGATTGGACCCTACGCCGAAGTCTTTACGAAGGCGCAGCCCATGTCCGCGGTGGGGCCCGGCGCACAGATCGGCATCCTGCCAATCTCGTCCTGGAACAATCCCGAGCCGGAGATCGTGCTGCTGGTCAACGCGCAGGGCGAAACGGTTGGCGCGACGCTGGGCAATGACGTCAATCTGCGCGACATCGAAGGGCGCAGCGCGTTGCTACTGGGCAAGGCCAAGGATAACAATGCCTCCTGCGCCGTTGGCCCCTTCATCCGCCTCTTTGACGCGACTTTCACGCTGGATGACGTGAGAAGGGCCGATGTCTCCCTTCGCATTGAAGGACTGGATGGCTTTGAACTCAGTGAGGTGAGCCGCATGAGCCTGATCAGCCGCGACGTACTCGATCTGGTTGGCCAGACGATCAACGAGCATCATCAATATCCAGACGGCTTTGCGCTCTTCACCGGCACCCTCTTCGCCCCTACCCGAGATCGCGACACGCCCGGTGAGGGCTTCACCCACAAGATTGGCGACATCGTCCAGATCGGTGCGGAGAAGCTGGGCGTGCTGGAGAATCAAGTAGTCTACACCCATGACGCGCCGCCATGGACCTTTGGCGCTTCGGCCCTGATGAAGAATTTGAGCGCGCGGGAGCTGCTGTAGGGCATCCCCTGTTTCTTCCATGCCGTTCTGCGCAATGCACGTTTTCTATGGCGTCATCTTCCCCGCCGGCTGTTGTTGCGTAATGCAGTGGATATTGCCGCCGCCCAGGAGAATTTCACGTGCGTAAATGCCGATGACATCGTGATCGGGGAAGATTGTTTGGAGCGCCGCCCGCGCAGCCTCATCATGGGGCGCATCGTCGAAAGTGGGAAAAATCACGGCTCCGTTGGCAATGTAAAAGTTGGCATAGGACGCAGCTTGCCGGTCCCCTTCCCGGCGTGGCTGCGTGCCGCTGACGTGATCCACGCCAGCCGCTTCCTCTGCGCTGATGAGTACCGATGCAGGACTATGGAGCTTATGGATGACGAAGGGGCGCCCTTTGGCATCGGTCTCGTGCGCGAGGATTTCGTAAGCGGTATGCGAGAGTGCATATTGGGGATCGGCAGAATCGTCGGTCCAAGCCAGGGCCACGGTCGCCGGTCCACAGAAGTGTACGATATTATCGACATGCTCGTTGGTTTCATCCAGATAGATGCCGTTGGGCAGCCAAATCACCTTGTCGATGGCCAGAGTGCGCTTGAGTATGGCCTCGATTTCATGTTTGGCGAGATGGGGATTGCGCCCTGCCGAGAGCAGACACGCTTCCGTCGTAATGAGCGTTCCTTCACCGTCGACGTGGATCGCGCCGCCTTCGAGGACGAAATCGGCTGTGCGATAGCTGTCGATTCGTTCGATCTCGCAGACTTTGCGTGCCACTTTGTCATCCTGATCCCACGGGAAATAGAGCCCGTCGACCTGACCGCCCCAGCCATTGAATGTCCAGTCGATCCCACGTACTTCACCACGATCATTGACGACAAAGGTCGGACCCACGTCGCGCATCCATGCGTCGTCGGCGGAGAGTTCGACAACCCGAACGTGCGCCGGCAGCGCTGCGCGTGCGACATCGAACTGCCGCGCTGAGGCGCCCATGGTGACCGGCTCATAGCCGGCAATGGCAGTCGCCACGGCGCTGAACGCCTGCTGGGCCGGCTTGGCCCCAAGGCGCCAGTTGTCGCTTCGCTCGGGCCAGAGCATCCAGCAGCCGGCATGGGGTTCGAATTCACCCGGCATGCGGAATCCGTCCTGTCTTGGTGTTGATGTCAGTCGCCTCGCCACCGCTCTTTCCTTCCGCATACAGTTGAGTCGTGTGCCACCCAGGTTACGCCGTGGGATCATCCGAGTCTACTCGAACTCCTGCACAATGTCGATCCAGAACAGATTCTTGCGCCCTAACCCACCTCATCCGCCGGATCATTGTATTATCATTGAGATTTGCTGTCGTCCCGTGGCCTCGCTTTGTCTCCACCCGGCTCTCCGGTACAATGCTCCCTTATGTGCGCACACGTACCCGTTGATCCCATTCCTTTAGATGACGTCGCGCTGCCGGCGGGCAAGCTGCCGCCGACGCTCTTGGCGGCGCTGCTCCATGCTCTGCCGACCGAAGATCCGACCCTGGTGCTGGGCCCTACGGTAGGCGAGGATGCGGCCGTGATCGACTTTGCGCCGGAGCATGATCGGCTGCTGGTGGCCAAGAGCGACCCAATTACGTTTGCCACCGACGAGATCGGCTTTTACGCCGTAAACGTTTGCGCCAATGATCTGGCCGTCGTCGGCGCGACACCGCACTTCTACCTGCCCACCGTTCTGCTGCCGGCTGACGAGACGGACGGCGATCTCGCCCGGCGCATCTTTCAGCAAATCGGCGCGGCCTGTCGTCAGCTGAACGTGGTCGTGGCGGGCGGGCATAGCGAGATTACCCACACGGTCAATCAACCGGTGATAGCCGGCACCATGCTGGGAGAGGTCGAGCGTGCACGATTGGTGCGCAGTGGCGGCTGCCATATCGGTGACGATGTCGTCCTGGTCGGCTCCGTTCCGATCGAGGGCGCCAGCATCATCGCCCGCGAAAAGGGGCTCGATTTGGTGGCGCGCGGCTGGAACCCGGAAGAGATCGACGAGGCCGCCAACTATTTGCACAATCCCGGCATCAGCGTTCTGTCGATTGCCGCTGCTGCCGCGGCCACGGGGCTTGTCCACTCCATGCACGATCCCACCGAAGGCGGCGTCGCGACCGGCTTGCGGGAGATCGCGCTCGCCGGTGACGTGGGGTTGACTATCGACTTCGATGCTGTCTTGATTCCGCAACTGGCCCGGCGGCTCTGTTCTGAGTTTGGGCTGGATCCCCTAGGCGTGATCGCGTCAGGCGCGCTCTTGGCGACGGCCGCGCCCACTGAGATGCCGAAATTGCGTCAAGCCTGGTCCGATTTAGGCTATCCCGTCAATGTCATTGGGCGAGTCACGGCTCAAAAAGAGGGGCTCGTCGCCCGGCGCGACGGCCAGACCGTTCCCTTCCCATCTTTTCCCGTTGACGAAATCACCAAACTCTTTGGATAAACTATGGCTGAGATTACCATTCGTCCCGTGACCGATATTGAAGGCTGTCAGCACTTTCAGGAGCTGGAGCAGATGATCTGGACCAGCCCGGAACTTGACGTGGTGCCCGGTCACATTCTTATCACCGTGCTTAAGAATGGGGGCATGTTGTTGGGCGCCTATGCTGCCGATGGACCGGAGGCGACCGGCGGCATGATCGGCGCTGCCTTCTGGTGGCTGGGCGTCGGCACGCCCACGGGCGAGACCGAGCCGCGCCTCAAGGTATGCAGTCATATTGTGGGCGTCCTGCCGGCGTGGCAGGGCCAGCGTGTCGGGCTGCGGCTCAAGCTGGCTCAACGCGAAGCGGTGCTGGCCCAAGGCTTCACCGACTGGATCACCTGGACCTACGACCCGCTCTACCGCGCCAATGGGGTTTTCAATATCCACCGTTTGGGCGCTACCTGCAATACCTACTTCCGCAACGTTTATGGCGAAATGCAGGATGCCCTCAACCGGGGCGTGCCCAGCGACCGTTGCCAGGTCGATTGGCGGCTGAACAGCCCTCACGTGCTGGCCGATATCGAGCCCCGTCGACCCCGCCCGGAATGGTCATTTGCTGACTTCCAGATTTTGCCCACTGTTATCCACGGTGACTTTGTTGCACCGGTAGACGTAGGCCTTAGCCTGGATGGCGCCCCCGTTGCGCTCCCCATTCCAGATGACATCGCCGCCATCCACGCGGCTGACGGCGGGCTATCGTTGGCATGGCGCCTCTATCTGCGCACGATGCTGGAGCAGGCATTCGCTGCCGGCTACACCATGGTCGATTGCGTACGTATCCAAGAATTGGGTTGGCATTATGTGCTGGTGCAAGAGTTTGGGTAGTTAATTGCGGATTGCGTACACCAAGGGGGGCTATGCAATTGACGTAGGCAGTGAGTAACGATTGACCGTGTCTCCCATTAACAATTTTTCATTCTCTATTTTCGATTAACCAATTTCCAAGGAGCCATTCATGCGGATTGAACGCATCGAACTTCGTAAAATTCATCTCCCTTACGTTTCGCCCTTTGAAACGAGCGGCTGGCGCGAATTGGGGCGCTATCCAATCATTGTGCGTCTCGAAGCCGAGGGTTTGGTTGGCTGGGGCGAGTCGGTCGTGGGCACCCATCCCTTCTACAGCGAAGAGAGCACCGATACTGTCATGATTATTCAGCAGAAGTACCTGGCGCCCATGCTGCTTGATGCCGACCTGAACAGCGCAGAAGATGTGACGCCGGCCTTTGCCAAAGTGCGGGGCAATCACTTCGCCAAGGCCGGGCTGGAATTTGCGGCGTGGGACCTCTTTAGCAAGCGAGCGGGCCAGCCCCTTTCGCAAATGCTTGGCGGGACGCGTGAGCGGGTCGAGGTGGGCGTAAGCGTGGGCATTCAGCCGGACATCGACACGCTGTTGCAGGTCGTCAGCGACTACCTGGCCGACGGCTATCGGCGGATCAAGCTCAAAATCAAGCCGGGCTGGGACATTGAACCGACCCGCGCCGTGCGCGAAACCTGGCCAGACCTGAAGCTGCAGGTCGACGCCAACAGCATCTATCGTTTGGAAGACGGTCCCCATCTGGCTGAGTTGGATGCCTTCGACTTGCTGCTGATCGAGCAGCCGTTGGCTCACGATGACATCTTTGACCACGCCAAGCTCAAGCCGGCTTTGCAGAGCCCGCTCTGTCTGGATGAGAGCATCGTTTCGCCCGAGCATGCTCGCTGGGCAATCGAGATGGACGCCTGCGACATCATCAACATCAAGCCTGGCCGCATTGGCGGTCTGGCCGATTCGGTAAGGATCCACGACATGGCCCAAGCGGTTAGCATGCCGGTCTGGCACGGCGGTATGTTGGAGACGGGCATCGGCCGCTACTTCAACGTTGCGCTGGCCAGCTTGCCCAACTTCGTGCTGCCGGGAGATATCAGCGCCAATGACCGCTATTACGCCCGCGATATTGTGACCAATCCCTTCACGCTAAACGTGGAAGACAGCACGCTTACGGTGCCCACGATCCCCGGCAGCGGCGCCATCGTCGACGAGGATTTTCTTGATGAGGTGACGCTGGAAACGTGGGAACTGAAAGTGTAAACCGTGATGAACGTCGAAGACCAGGGTACGCGTGAGACTAAGCCATCCCGTCACGTCGCCATCCCTCGCACGTTGATCTTTGTGACCAGTCGCCGGCCGGAGACTGGCGAAGAAGACGTTTTGCTCATCCAGGGCGCCCCGACGAAGCGATTGTGGGCCGGCCTCTACAATGGGCTCGGCGGCCACGTGGAAGCCGGTGAGGATATTCTCGCCGCGGCGCAACGCGAACTGATCGAGGAGACCGGCCTCAGCGAGGTCGCGCTGCGACTACGCGGCGTTGTGCATATCGATACCGGGGCCGATGCGCCAGGATCACGTCCTGGCGTGCTCATGTTCGTCTTCACCGGCGAGAGCGCCACACGTTGCGTTCATGCCACTGCCGAGGGCGCACCCGAATGGCTGCCCGTCACAGGGCTGGGCGATGTGCCGTTGGTAGACGATCTGGTTGAGGTGATTCCGCGTGCGCTGGGCGACGGGCCGTTCTTCTACGGCCACTACGCGGCCGATGAAACGGGCGTCATGCACTACGCGTTTCAGGCAGAAAAGCCTCCCGAATAAATGAAGCCGGGCTTTGTCAAGAGCCCGGCTTCTTGTCCCCCATACCAATTCAGTTACAGAAATCTATGCGCTTGCGTCCACCGGATCATTTTCGGTGACGCTGCGCGCGGCGCTATTGGCCAGATCGTCCGCGCGTTCGTTGCGTTCGTTGCCGGCGTGTCCCTTGGTCCAGTGCCAGGTGACGCCGCCGGCTGCTTCATGGCGCTCAATCGCCTCCAGCAGGTCCCGCCAGAGATCCTGATTCTTCACCGGCTTCTTGCTCGCCGTACGCCAGCCGTTGCGCTGCCAGTTAACCACCCACTTTGCGATCCCATCGCGCACGTAGCTGCTGTCGGTGTAAAGCTCTACCTGGCAAGCCCGCGTCAGTGCGTTGAGCCCCTCAATTGCAGCTCGTAATTCCATGCGATTATTGGTCGTCTCCCGATATCGTCCACTCAACTCTTTGCTGTGTTTCCCAAAAAAGAGCAGCGCGGCCCAGCCCCCCGGACCCGGGTTGCCGATACAACCGCCGTCAGTGTAGATGGTTACAGGTTGAGACATGGTTGGATAGTCGTGCAGATTTGAGATTGTGGATTGACAAGCGCGTGGCCGGTGGATTCAACTCTTGCTCGGATGCAATCCTCTACCCACAGTCCGCATTCCCCAATTCCCCTACTTGGTTCTCAGTTCAACAAAGGTCGTCTTGCCTGCTTCGACAGTGAGTTCGGCCCGGACCTGCTGGCCGTTCACGTTGCCGACGAGCACGTAGTAACCGGGCGGGACGCTGCCCATTGCGCCATTTTCACCCCAGGTCGGATCGGGACCGATCGTCTCGTTATCTCGATAGGTTTCGATGAGGCGGGCCCAGACTGCCCGGCCATTCTCAAAGCGGGCAAGGGTCAGGCGAGCACCGGGCCAGGTGCGGCCATCAGCTGTCAACAGACGCACGGCTACGGCGCCGCCATCGTCCAGCGGCTGCACCCACAGATAGGGGTTGACGCTATGCTCATAGTCATTGACGCCCAGGCGCATCTCGACATGAAGGTGGGGACCGATGGCAATGCCGGTCATGCCGACGCGGCCAACGATGTCGGTCGGCTGCACGCGTTGGCCTACCTCGGTCAGCACCTCACTGAGGTGGCCATAGAGCAGGTAGACGTTCATCTCGCCGCCGGCAACGGGCAGCTTCTGGTCCAGGCGGATGACCACGGCGTTGCCGTAAAAGCCATTGTATGGCCCCAGCAGTTCGGGATCATCCGGGCCGGCATGGACGACTTCGCCGGTTGTTGCGGCCTGAACGGGCGTGCCTTGGGGATTCGAAATGTCGATGCCGTGGTGGATGCGATAGCGGTCGCCTGCCGTGGATCCAAATTGATAGTTGGGGCTGGCCAGTTGCTTGCCGACAGACTCAGGGAAAGGACGCCCGACCCAGAAGTGATCGCTGGCGCCAACCGGCGCGAAATTTGACCAAAGACGACCCGGCGCCAAGGCAACTGGGACGGGCGTCGGCGTCGGCGAAACCGCCAGGGTCGGCTGGGGTTCGGGCGTCGGCGTAAAGTTGAAATTGAGGGTCGAGACAATATTGACCATGGGGGCGACCGGCGTAGGCTCCTGCTCACCGGCGCTGCCGGCCGCCAATGCCGGGTCGATCAAGACGATTTCGCCGGCGTCGCTTGTCGACGCTTCCGTGGCCTGCCGAGGCTGCGCCACCATGACACGCCCTTCGCTACGCAACGTCGAGCTTTGGCTAGCTTGCTCGGCGTTCGGCTCGGTGTCAAGGGGGGCAGCGCCGGGTAGCGTCTCCACCGATACCAGCGGCACCTCTTCGACTTCGGCTTGGCTGGCCCCGCCGCCTAACGTGACGATTGAAGGCTGGCTCTGCGCTTCGGTGGCAGCTGCTCGATTGGCTGGATTGATGATGGCCAGGACGGCAGTTGGCGTAGGGGTGTGCTGGATCGCGGCCTGGGTGGTCAGCAGTGTAGGCGGTTCGGGCCAGACCGAGACGAAGAGTACAAGCGTCATACCGACCAGGCCAACCCGAGCACCGCCGGAGAGGATTCGTACTGCCTGGGGCGAGACCATGTCCGCTTGGGCCTGTGTTACAATATCTCGATCGGCTGACCGACCATCATTCGCTTCATTGGCGCCTGATCGTAGTGCCTGTGACAAGCGCTCCACTTGGGGCCACTCTGCGGCCGGCGATTGATCGAGTAAGACAAGGGTACGCAGCAGTCCTGCAGCGACCATGGCATCAAAGCGTGCAGAACTCTGTTGAGCAAGGCGTCGCAAGCGCGCCGTTGACGTTGACCATTTTGACATAGTTGACTGTTTGATTATCGACTCATCACGTGCATCGTTTTCGACTACTGCGAGCCGTAGGCGATGCCGCCAGAACGCAAGTGCCAGTCCATTAACCATGACACAGACAGCTTTCCAAAGCGATCCGGACGAGCATGCTGCTTCGCCTGCACAACCGGACACTGTCACCAATCATTTTGACATCTTTACCCTTTTTCCGGAAATGTTCGAGGGTCCATTTTCAGAAAGCATCATCAAGCGCGCCCTAGACGGGGGATTGATTTCGGTCGCGCGCCACAACATTCGCGACTATACGGTTGATCGCCACCATACCTGTGACGACACGCCTTATGGCGGCGGGGGTGGCATGGTCATGAAGCCGACGCCCATCGTGCGCGCGGTAGAAACAGTGCTGGCGCACCCTGCAGGTTGGACTTTGCCCGGCGAGGATGCCTACGTCAATCTGCCGGCGTGGGACGAGGCGGTCGCACCGCTGCTTCCCTCCAATGTGCCCATCATTCTCATGACGCCCCAAGGCCGTCCACTCACCCAGTCTATTGTGATGGAGTTGAGCCAATACCCGCGGCTGGCGCTGATCTGTGGGCGCTACGAAGGCGTGGACGAACGCGTGCGCAGCCAGTTGGCGACGGATGAAATTAGCCTGGGCGACTACGTGTTGAGCGGCGGTGAACTGGCCGCGATGGTGATCGTGGATGCGGTCACGCGTCTGGTGCCCGGCGCGCTGGGTTTCGAATTCAGCGCGCACCAGGATAGTCATTCAGCCGGCCTTTCGGGCCTGCTGGAAGGACCCCAGTATACCCGCCCCCACAGCTTTCGTGACGAGTCAGTTCCGGATGTATTGCTCAGTGGTCATCATGCCAACGTGGCGCGTTGGCGGCGCGAACAGGCCCTGCTGCGCACGCTGACGCGTCGGCCGGGGCTGCTCGACACGCTTGACCTCGACAAAGAGGATCGCGCGTTCCTCAAGCAACATGGCTGGCTGCCTTAAAGCCAAACGAACCTGTGGCCAAAATTGCCCCACGTTTTTTGCGTTTGGGTGGTCGCTATGCTATAATCGCTTGGTTGTAATTATCGAGTTCATTTTCCGCACTGTCTTGGTTAGCAGTGCGATTTTGCTGAAGAAGGATCGGTGCCTGATGACCAATGCCCTGATGAATTCGCTACAGCCGGAAGCGAATGCGGACATTCCCGAACTGAAACCCGGCGATACCGTGCGCGTTCACCAGCGCATTACCGAAGGCCGTAACGAGCGCATCCAGGTGTTTCAGGGTGTAGTCATTGCCCGCCGTGGCGGGAAATCTCCCGGCGCCACCTACACCGTTCGCCGCACAGCGTCGCACGGCATCGGCGTCGAGCGTACCTTCCCCCTCTACAGCAAGACGGTGGAAAAGGTAGAAGTGTTGCGCAACGCCAAGGTGCGTCGCGCCCAGCTCTACTACCTGCGCGAGCGTTCCGGCAAGTCTGCCCGCCTCAAGGAAAAGCGCTTCCTCAAGGTATAGGCGCTGCGCCCCAAGTCAGCCACAAAAACAGGGCCGCCAACCGTTGCATAAACGGTTGGCGGCTTTTTGATTTCTGTCCCCAATGATAACTGTACAGCGCGTGCGGGCCAAGTCAACCGGACAATTCATCCAAAAAACGATCTGTGCAGACCCGCCAAATCCGCAAGATCCGCGTTCTATCCATACACAGGAACCGTCACTCAGTCGTGATCACCGGCAGCAGGGTACGGAAGGAGCTCTGATATTGGAGATGGGTGTCGAGATAGTCGTCGCTCCAGCCACCAAGCAGATGCACGCGCTCGCCCTGCGCTACAGCCGCCAGGTGACGCCACTCGTCTTCGACCGGCGATGCGAAATTGCTCCAGAGACCCGTGGCTGGGTCGTAACGCTCGTGGGTTGAAACGGGCGTGTGCCAGCCGCCGCCCAAGGCAAAGATGGCCAGACCATCATAGACCAACGCATGTCCGCTGCGTGGTACGGAGAGGGGCGGTAATTCGCGCCATCGCTTGGTCGCCAGCGAGTAAACCGACGCCGTATCCAGATCGTGCTGCCCGTCGTAGCCTCCCACCACGTAAATATCCTGCCCCAACATGGCGGCGCCAAAGAATGCCCGGGGCACATCCATACGGTCGATCAGCTCCCAGTTGCCTTCGGTGCTGGCTGTGCCTTCGGGCGCAAAACGCCAGATGTCACTGCGCATCTGCTCGCCGTCCCAACCACCCAGAAGATAGAGCGCCTCTTGATCGGCGACCAGCGCCGCGCCGGCCACGGGCTGCGGCAGAACGGTCAGCCGGGTCCATTCCTCGTCGCCCGGCGCGTAGCGCCAAAAACTGTCGTAGATCGTTGTCGTGCCGGTGGCGTCGGTCCTGCTGCCACCAGCTACGTAAATGTGACCGTCGAGCGCGGCTGCGGCCAGGTTGGCGACTGGCTCGGGCAGGGCGGGGGCATCCGCCCACTGGTTGACGCGTAAATCGTAAGCCGTGACCAGATCGAGCGTCTCGCCGTCTTGCCCCTCACCGCCCAAGGCATAGAGCGTCTCGCCGAGGACTGCGCCGGCTAGACGGCTGCGTGCGCTGGTGAGCGGCGTACGCGCTTCCCAGCGCGGCAGGGTGGTGACGACCGGCGCCCCAATCACGCCGAGGCTGCTGTCGGAAAGCAGGTCGACGGGCTCGGCAGAGCGGCTGCTCAACGTCGGCGCCCAGAGCGCAAGCAGGATCAGGATCACTGCACCCAGCATGTAGACGCGTTGCCAGGCAAAGGGCCGGATTGCCACGTCATTGAGGAAGGGAGCGTCGGGGATCAGCGCTTCATCACTTATCGGAGAGACGCCGGGAACAGTCACCCAACCCTTTTGCAGCAGCACCATGGTCGCCTCGGTGCGGCTGTTCACCTCGAGCTTTTCAAAGATGTTGCGCACATGCACCTTGACCGTGTGGGGGCTGATGATGAGCGTGCGCGCGATCTCCCCATTGGACGCGCCGGTGACCAATTCCTGGGCCACTTCCAGTTCGCGTTCGCTGAGGGGATTGGTCGAGGGAGACGTAGGGACCGCCGCTTGCTCAGTCATCATGGTGTCATTATTCCACAAAATTGACGCCGGGCATAACATCGGCAACAAAAAGACGGGGCAAGCCGTTTGGCCTGCCCCGCTCTGATGACGCTGCTGTCCGTTTTCTGATGTTGTGCGTGTTCGTTTGGTTAATCCGCAGCGATGACGATTTCCGCCTGCTCCGGTAGGTTATCGGCCATGATCTCTACGATGTCCTTAACCTGGACGCCGTCGTCAGCGCCCTTGGCTGCATCGGTCATCATGGTAAGGCAGAAGGGACAGCCAACCGCGATGGTGCTGGCGCCGGTGGCCGCTGCTTCCTCATAGCGCGCTTCGTTGACCGCTTCGTCGCCCGGCTCTTCCTCTTTCCACATTTGTGCGCCGCCGGCGCCACAGCAGAAGGAATGCTCGCCATGTCGCGGCATCTCCACCGTAGCTAGCTTCATGTTGCGCAGGAGCTCGCGCGGCTCCTCGACGATTCCGTTCTGACGGCCGAGGAAGCAGGGATCATGGAAGGTGATGGTGTCGACACCGCCGTTTGCGGTGACGCTCAACTTCTTGGCCGCCGTGAGCTCCGAAAGCAGCTGGGTGTGGTGAATGACTTCATAGTCGCCGCCGTACTGATAGTACTCCTTGCCGATGGTTTGCAGGCAGTGGGGGCAGGTTGTCACGATGCGGCGCTTGTTGGCTTCGAATTCGTTGAGCACCTCGATGTTGCCCACGGCCATTTCGTAGAAGAGCGCCTCGTTGCCAGAGCGTCGAGCTGAGTCACCCGTGCACTGCTCGATTTCGCCCAAAATGGCGTAGTTGACGCCGGCTGCGTTGAGCACCTTGGCAAAGGCCCGGGCGGTCTCTTGGGCACGCGGGTCATACGCCGGCGCACAGCCGACCCACCAAAGAATTTCGTAATCGGGATTGTCCTCGACTGTCGGGATCGGCACGTCGCCGGCCCACGCCAGGCGTTCGCGGCGGCTCAGGTTCCACGGGTTGCCGTTGCGCTCCATACCGCGATAGGCGGTCTTCAACTCGCTGGGGAAATTGTCTTCCATCAGCACCTGGTTGCGTCGCATGTAGAGAATGTCGAACATGGGCTCGTTGCCCACCGGGCAGATGTTGATGCAGGCCGCGCAGGCCGTGCAGGCCCAGACTGCACTCTCGCTAATCGCGTAGTCGATCAGGTCAAATTGATCTTCCGCACCGGCGGCCAGCGGCGTCAGATTTTCATTGACGTAGTAGCGCTTGTTGACCTCCAATGCAGAAGGCGAAAGTTCCTTGCCCGTGGTGTAGGCCGGACAGACGTCCTGACAGCGGTTGCACATGATGCAGGAGTAGGCGTCGACCAGGTGGGTCCAGGGCAGATCAACCAGCTTGGCCACGCCAAACTGTTCGATGCTCTCATCTTCGAAGTCGATGGGATCGAGGGTACCCATGGATGTTCGCTCAGGCTTCGTATAGAAGTTAAAGGCGGACATGATTAAGTGGAAGTGTTTGGTGTAGGGGAAGTAGGGAATGAAGGCCAAAATGAGGCCGAGCGCCACCCACCAACCAAGATGAGCGCCAAATTCAAGCCCCTGGGGACTGACGTCACTCCAGAGCGTGCTCAGTGCATTGCCAAAGGGCTGGGCCGGATCACCGCCGTGTTGGGCGATCAGGAAACTCTCGCCGAGCAGGCGGAAGCCGACATGGCAGAGGATAAAAAGGCCGACGATCAAGGAATCGCGATCAATGCCGCCTTGCTCCACCTTGGGCATTAGCTTCACATTGTCGCGATACTTGAGGGCTGGGCTGTTGAAGACGAAGCGTCGCAGCAAGAAGTAGACCATGCCAATCAGCACCGACATTGTGAAGATGTCGGCGAGGAAGCGATAGATGTCGCCAATGGTCCCCTCACCCATAAAGGTGATCGGAAAGAGCCCTTGGAGTGCGTCGCCAAAATTAACCAGGAAATAGAAAATAAAGCCCCAGGCGATCATAGCGTGGAAGACGTCGGCAGTCGAACGCGTCTGCCAGATCGGCTTCATCGTGATCCATTCGAATGCGCTGGTGGCAAACTGGCTGAGCACATCTTTGGTGCTATACGGCTCGCCGGAGCCCCGGCGAATCACGTCGAAGACCTTCTTGAAGCCTTTGTAGCCGTAATAGAGGGAGGCGGCAACGGCGGCGATAAAGAGGATTTTCTCAACCCAGGTAAGCATAGTCTCTCATCCTTTATACGTAAGGCAATGAACACATCTCGAGCAGTTGTAGTCCAGACCGGTTGCGAAGCCGTTGTGAAGTCGTTATAGAAATGTCGCGTGCTCCAAGCAACGGGTACTCCGGACAGAATACATGACAAAGGAAGAAGTACCTACTGGCATGTGACCCTTGAATGGGGGACAAATGTCACGCCCATTTGTGACAAATGGCACAAATGGGCGTGGGTTATGACGAGGATAGGGCACGATCAGCTATTGATTGTGCACCTAGCGAGCGATTAAGGGTAGAAAGAAGTCCTGGACAACGACTCGGAGGTCTTCTGATAGTAATCCGCTTGCCGATTCTATCGGAGATATTTCTTCGCCTGTTTCCCTCGCTTCTACAACTGGCAGGAATTGCCGCCACGGGTTAACGGTCGTCACTTCGGTCTGTGCATAGATGTCTGGGTTCGTAAGCGAACGGACTGTGACAACGCACGAGTCTTGCATGCCACTGGCTGACCCCTCTGGCGCAAATACGGTCATGGTGACTTCACGGGCCGCGCCTGCGTCGACTGAGCCTGTTGTCGACTCGGAGAGACCTATCGGCCAATTTCCCTCTGCCGAAATTTCGTAGCGATCGCTCGCATCGCCCAGGTTGACGATTGTCAGTCGATACGAAGCTTTCCCCTCTGGCCCACACAGATTCATTCCTGCAGTTGTCGATATGTGAACTCTCTGCTCTGATGTACCTGCCTCGCTGAGGAAACCTAGGCTCATGGTGTCGCCTGACTGGGCCGAGGTTGCGGTCACGATTGTGATAGTCATGTCACCTGCAGCTACTGAAGCAGGAATATCAACCGTGAGCGCCACATCGACGCTTGCTCCGGGGGCGACTACGCCGGTTTCAGCTAGCGACAGAATGGCAGGCCATTCGCCTTCTGCCGTCAAGCTGAAGGTGTCGGGAATGTTGCCGACGTTGTGAACGCTCATGACATAGGTGACACTCTCGCCGGGAGCGGCCGTCGCGGTTTGCTCGTCTGACGAAATCAGCGGGCCGCTCTGCGGGCGTACCGTTGTTTGCAGAATGGCCGTAGCCTGAACGGCCGCGTCATGGCCAGATGTAACAGTGACTTCGGTTTCCTCTTGAACGCCACCGACTGCTTCTGGCGGGATCTGTACGACAACATTGAATGCAGTTGAAGCGCCAGCCGCTAGCTCGATCGTGTCGGGAATCGACGGCAATGCCCACCCTTCAGTAACGGAGACACCAAACCTATCTGCGGCATTACCGGTATTCCGCAACTGCAATTCGTAGGTGATGGTCTCCCCTGTCATTCCTCGGTCGCTTTGCAGAAGCGGCGTTAGCGACAATCCGGCAACGTGACTCGCCCACGTGGTTAGATTGATTGCAGCCGTTACAGCTTGGTCACTCGCGGCCATGACGGTCACCGTGGTGCCTGCAGTGTCTTGAGGCTCGGCTGTAGCCGGCAGGGTGACTTCAACGGCGAAGGCAGCCTGATCGCCAGGCTGGAGGAGTACTGTAGTTGTCTTGCTCGTCTCTGCAGGCCAATCCGGGCTCATTGTCGTAATCGTATAACTATCCGACCAATTGCCATCATTGGTGATGAGGAATTGATAAGCCACTTCTGAACCGGGGACCCCTAGTTTCTCGGTCTCTGCCGTCGTCAACATGACTGATTTATTCATCAGGGTCTGGCTTGTCAACGCCGCCTGCTGGGTTACAGATGGATCAAACTCGGAGCTCGCAGTAACAATGGCTGTGTCAGATTCGTGCCCTAGCGCATCAACTGGGACGATTACTTCGACGCTGATTGTCTGAACCTGACCGACTTCAAGCACGGCGGTTTCGGCGGGCGCAATGGTGACATCCCAAGCGCTTTCTACGTCCAGCGTAAATCTGTCGGCGCCATTACCGCGGTTGGCGACAGTCATTGCATAGAGAATCGGGGTTCCATTTGACCCACTTTCTGCCGCCGTCGACAGTGTAAGTTCCACTGCGGCAAATTGCTCGGCGCTCGTCGTTAGCGAAGCTGTTGCCACGACGTTCGGATCGGTCGTTGAGCGGGCAGATAGAATTGCTTGACTGAGGTCGCCAAGATTCGCCCCAGCCGGAATCGTCACTATTGCGGTGACCATGGTGCTATAGTTTGGCGCCAACGTGCCGGAATTCGGGGTTGACAGGGTAGTGTCCCATCCGCCTGAGGCCGTCTCAATTGTGAGGTCGAAGCTATCCTTGACGTTGCCCAAGTTCGTTACCGCCAACTCGTACGCCACCGTGACGCCAGGTAGACCGCTCAGCGTGCTGAGTTCTGGACTGATCTGTACGGCGGCAAAGGGTGCAGGAGCTTCGCCACATTTCGAGAATTCGGAGGTGTTATTCCCATCATCAGTTGCAGTAGCGGTGATGACCAAATTACTTGGTACGTACTGGTCAATGGTAACGGAGAATCGTTTGTCGTCACCAATTGTCACGTTTCTGCGGCCAATCAGCATCTGCCCCTCACCATTCCCAGACTCGTTGCAGACGATATTGGCAAAGAAGGATAGATCATAACTCCCGGGCAATACATCAAGGAATCCGCCGATCGTCACGCTGTGATCGTCACCCGCCACACTGTCAATGTCGGGATAGTTTTGCAGTCCATTTGGGCCGGCATCCAGATCGTTCTCGTCGTTCGGAGTAACGCCATCGTCATTCAGGTCAATGCCCAATGCCTGATTGGAATAAATGGCATTGTCCGGGATAAAGATGGCGCTGGGCGGATCGCCCGATCCATTGGCTATCGTGATCCCGTCGATGCCATTGAAGGCAATAACATTTTGACTGATTGACTCGTCCATTCCACCGGTGACCAAAACGCCGCTGGCGTCGTTGCTCAGGGGGGCTATCCGCCAGCGATCAACGCCGACGTAGTTGTCCCGCACCATCACATCGGATGAATCAGTCAGGCGAATGCCGTTGTTGCCATTGCCGGAAACTAGATTGCTGGCCACTTCACCCGATGCAGTAACGAAGGTGATACCGCTGCCATGGTTGGCGGCGTTGAGTGTTCCATTGAGATCGGTGCCAATGAAGTTGCCTTCTACGGTGGCGTCAGTTCCCTTGACGTGGACGCCATCCCCGCCATTGCCCGCAATAAGATTGAAATGCGGATTGCTGATACGTTCGAGGTTTGAGCTTGTGCCGACGGTAGTCTGAGCGGCGTCTTCGATGTAAATGCCGTGGTCGCGGTTGCCATGCACGGTTTGTCCAGTAGCATCGACGCCGATGAAATTGTCGTAGACCATATTGCCTATGGCCTCTGCCCCAACAATGTAAATGCCACTCCCCAGGTTTGCGCTGATCAGATTGCGATATTGCTGATCCTCGACCGGTACGGAATCACTAGATGGCGTAATAGACAGCAGGTTGCGTCCGATTACATTGCCGACGCTACTGATGAGAATACCATTGCCCTGATTACCTCTGTCTGTCAGCCCATCATGGCTCAAACCGATGGCATTGCAATATAGATGGTTGTTGCCCGCTCCGATGAGTGCTAGACCGTCGCCTGGAATATTCTGAATCGACAGGCCGCGTACAATGCTGTCCCCACCGGATAGCGTGAGGCCTGCATCGTTTCCGGATGACTCGTAAGGCGCAGTCAAACCAATCATAAGGCTTGCAGGCGCGGTGGGCAAAGGCTCTGTATCACTCAGTACATCAGCCGGTATGCTCTTCTCACTTCTCAGGAATTCCAGATCTGCAACAGGATCCAGCGGAATTGGGGCCGGCACTGTGCTGGGGCAGCGTGCGCCAGGCTGACTCAATCCATCCACGATTGCCGATCGTGTTAGTGCCGGTAGAGGGGATGTAGGCGTGATAGTATAAGGTCCGCCTGTGACATAGCTGCCGGGTTGGTGAATCCCAAAGGCAATGGTATTGATGCCAGTGTCTTCGTTCACGCCGGCAATCGCTTCACGCAGGCTACAGTCTTCTACTGTGCAGCCGCTATCAACGCCTTCGAGTGTCGTGTTTACCAAGAAGGCTCCAATCGGAGCGACACAACGTGAAAATTCCGAAGTATTGCCGCTAGAGTCAGTTGCAGTCATGGTTACATACTGATCTGCCGGCACAAGATCGGCCAATTCGATTGTGAAACCGGCATCTCCGAACTCGTTCGTCATCAGGCTGAACGATTGATGATATTCCTTTCCTTCGCCAAAGCCCGAGCCGTCGCACTCGTCGTTATAGTAGACGTCAATGGTAAATTCCGCGTTGGGTCGGCTATTCAGTAAACCGTTGGCGACTTGGCGGTTATCGGGCGTATGGTAGACGCCGATCAGGTCCGGGTAATTCTGCAGCAGATTCGGGCCCTTGTCAGCGTCTCCCGGATCATTGGGGTTTGGGCCACTGGGAGTTAGATCAATCCCTAGCTTGTTTTCAACTTCATCGCCCTGGTTTTCATAGATCCGATTGCAGCGGATGGTATTGTCCTCGGTGCCGACAGCTGTCATCCAGATTCCGCGGCCGCTGTGATAGGCGATCACATTAGGGCCGGCAAATAGTTCTGGATCGCTGCAATCTGTTTCAAGAGAGGCGCCGATGACGTTATTGTGGGCACGTGAGTTGATGAAAATGCCATGTTCCCCGTTTCCAAACCGTAACGTTTCGCTTCGATCGGTGCCGATGAAGTTAGCCGTTACCATATTGCCTTCTGTGCCGGGCGCGCTCATGGCGATGCCTGCGCTGTTGCCGCCAATCACGTTATTGTGGACAATCGTATCCTGACCGTAGAGCATAGACACTCCTGTGCCAGCATTGCCAATCGCAGCGTCTACGGCGGCATTCGGACCGATAGTATTGGCTTCAATACGGTTTTCTCGAGCCTCAAACCCTGGACTACGCTGGACGAGGACGCCATCGCCGCCATTGCCAGAAATGACGTTCCCGTCCCCTTCGCCTGGTCCGCCGATCTCGTTGAAAGAAGCATTCTGGATGCCGACACCTGCTCCGGCGTTGGGAATCGCTCTTGTGCCGCTCCTGTCCAGGCCGATTGTGTTGCCACGCACCACGTTGTTCTCAGAAGCGATGCTGCTGGGCGGATCTGCGATCATTACACCGTTCGCACCGTTTCCGCTAATCAGATTATCAGCCGCTTGGTTCGCAGCTGAGTTCTCAATGAGTATGCCAGCAAGGTCATTTGGCAATGCCACGGCTCCAATTGCATTGAGACCGATAATATTGTCGCCTATCACGTTGTCGCGAGCGCCTTCCAGTACGGCTACGCCATTGGCTGCATTGCCGGCAACTAGATTTCCGTGACCAGGTGCACCAATTAGATTGAGTTCGCTACTCACGATGTTGCCCAGTTCGTCAACTCCAGAGCCGATAATTTGAACTCCGTCGCTACTGTTGCCACGATCTACTGTACCTGCTGCATTGGTGCCAATATAGTTGCCCAGTATCTGGTTTTCCTTAGCCGCTGCAACGGGCAAGTCGTCACCAGAGTCGTCAGCAGCACGAAACAGAGCTGACTCTTCCTCCTCCGGTGATCCGGTCAGGATTGAAATTCCATTCCCGCCGTTGGCAGCTATGATATTGCGATGAGCGATTAGCTCACCACCGATCAGGTTGTCTGAGCTGTTGTTTATGAGGATTCCATCCCCTTCATTGGGGGCGGCACTCTGTCCGTCCTGGGTTAGGCCAATAATATTGCATTGGATTTTGTTACTGTTGCTGGCGACAAAAATGCCATTGTCCCGGAAATGGTTGATCACCAACCCTTTGATCAGACTGCCATCACTACCTGGCAGCAGTTCTAGCCCGTTAAACGCATCCGCAGGACTAGCTGGCGCGAGCACCACCTTTAGGGCAGGTGTAGCATAGTGCGTCGCGCACCTCCCCATAGCATTTGCTGCTCCATCGATCTCAATGGGGGTCTCGATTGGCGGAAGTGGCGTGCTGATTTGGATCGTGCCCGCGACCGCAAATTCGATGCGATTAATCTGTGCATCGAAATTGGCTTGCTCGATGGCTGCACGCAGCGTACAGTGGCCTGTCGCATCTCGACAAGACTCGTCCTCTAGGTCATTATCAGCCGCGTCCGCTAATGAATCAACCTCAAATAGCACAACTTCTTGCGCAACGGCCGAGAGACCCGCTGCGTAAAATAGGGGGACGATTAGCGACAGCCCGATTAAGAAGAAGATTGCTTTCCGATGACAATACCATTTCCACATGATCGGCTCCTTTACGCTCCACAGGTTTGAATTGGTACTTCTATATGCCCGTCAAAATGTCTTCGGAGTTTTCGTGGAATGGGTTGAGGGCGCATGAAGGGATCAGACTGCCGTACTAGCTGTAAGGCAAACCGATGGGGAGCAAGGCATTCTTGGCTGGAATAGAGACAATGTATAGAGGCGGTGGCGACAAATTGGCTACATAGTTGTCGCTATAGTTGTCGCTGAGGCTGGAAATTTGGAATCCTCAGAGCGATTGGTAATTTTCTCGCTCTTTTTGCAATATTTGATAGGTTTGATGGAAAGCAAAAGGGACGCAGCTTGCACCGCGCCCCTGTTGTGTTTTTGAATGTGAACTCCGCCGATACAATCGTTGACGCAGTATCAGCTTTCCGTTGCTTTGGCCATGAGCGCCTCGACGCGCGCGACCAGGTCGGTGGGATCCGTGAGCAGCCCGTCGAGAATGCGGGCGTTGTCAAAAAGCTGACGGACCGTGACGTCGATTAATTCGTCGTCAGCGCCTGCCGCCACCATGCGGTTCAAATTCACAAGAATCGGGTGACGTGCGTTGATCTCCAGGATCTTCTTGGGCGCCTCGTAATCTTCTTCCATGAAGCGACGCACCCGCTGCAGGTCGCGATCAAAGCTGTCGCTGGGCGAGACGAGCCGCGAAGGACTGGAGACCAGCTGCTTTGACTCGCGCACGTCTACGACTTCTTCGCCCAATACGCTCTTAAAACGGGCGACCAAGTCACTCATTTCATCGGTCGACGAGCTTTCTTCGCTCTCTGCCTCGTCAGCGTCATTGTCGGGCAATTCGAGCCCGGCGTCATCGATGTTGCGCATTGGCTTGCCGTCGTACTCGCGCAGGTTGGAAATCATAAAGCCGTCAATTGGATCGATCAGCAATAAAACCTCGAGATCATGGGCCCGGAAGTAGTCCAGGTGGGGACTGCGCTGGGCTGATTTCAGATCCTCGCCGAGGACGTAGTAAATTTCTTGCTGCTCCTCGCCCATCCGTTCAACATACTCGGCCAGGGTCGTCCAGCTATCGGGGTCGTTGGCCACGGTCGAGTGGAAGCGCAGGAGTTCGGTCAGACTCTCCCGATCCGTGAAGTCAGTGGCCACGCCTTCCTTGATGAAGACGCCGAATTCCTGCCAGAACTGCGCGAACTTCTCCGGCTCGTTCTCAGCTAAGTTCTTGAGCTCTTTGAGCAGCCGGCCGGTGAGGGCCTTGCGCATGCGGCGCATGACCGGGTTGCTCTGCACTGCCTCACGCGAGACGTTGAGCGGCAGATCTTCCGAGTCGACTACGCCATCTACAAAGCGCAGATATTCGGGCAGTAAGTCCTTGTTGCGCTCTTGAATCAAGACCTTGCGTGAGTAGAGGCGCAGGCCATGGTCGCTCTTGGGATTCATGAGGTTGCCCTCACGTTTGGCTGGGATGTAGAGCACCGAGCGCAAGTTGACCGGCATATCCGCCACCATGTGGATATGCTCCAATGGCGGGTTGAAATCAAACGTAAGCTGCCGGTAGAACTCATCGTACTCTTCGTCGTTAACCTCAGACGGCGACTGGCGCCAGAGCGCAGTCTGGCGATTGACCGGTGTTGCCTGCGCCTTCTCCTCGTCTTGCTCCGCCGTATCCGCATCCTCGGCAGCCGGCGTTACGTCTTCCACGTAGATAGGGAAAGAGACATAGTCGGAGTGCTTCTTGATGATCTGCTCGATGCGCCAGACGCTGGCATATTCCGTCGCGTCCTCTTTAAGCTTGATCGTGATTTCCGTTCCCCGGGTCTCTTTATCGGACGGCTCTAGCTCAAAGCGGCTATCGCCGGTGGAGCGCCACGTCCAGGCCGTGTCACCATCGCGGAAGGAGCGTGAAGTGACCGAAACCTCATCGGCGACGGTAAAGACTGAGTAGAAGCCCACGCCAAATTGACCGATGATCTCTTCCAGCGACTGCCCTTCCTGGGCCTGCTGCATGAACGCCCGTGCGCCGGAGTGGGCGATCGTACCCAGGTTTTCGATCATTTCGTCATGATTCATGCCGATACCTGTATCGGTAATGGTAATAGTATGTGCATCTGAGTCGACCGCAATGCGGATGCCCAGCGGCGCGTCTGGATCAATTACATCATGGTTCGTCAGCATTTCGAACTGGACGCGGTTGAGCGCATCCGACGCGTTTGAGATAAGCTCGCGTAAAAAAATGTCGCGATCGGTGTAGAGCGAGTGGGCCAGAATATCCAATAACTGTTTGACTTCTGTCCGGTACTCCAACGTTTCGACCCCGATTCCCGTGTCACTCATAGAATTCCCCCTTAAACTTATTTATAATGTGCACTTGCTTGGCTTCGTTGCGCATTATTGTCGATTGGACTGCTCAAACGTTCACTATAGCAGACAAAGCCAAGAACTATATCAGCATTACGTTAGAACTTTGCTAGTGGGCAAACCTTGAGGCTTGCCGAACTAGATATGCAAACACTTTGTTGAGGGATAAACCACTTGAAGAAGCAAAAGATTTTCACTCTGTTATTCTTTACCCTGTTGGCCACACTATTCTGGATCAGTGCCACCCCACATGTCCTCCACGCGCAGGAAGCGCCAACCGCGCCGGCCATCGACTGGCTGGAGCCTAAGGGACTCAACATCGTCGACATGGTTGGTCTCGTGCCTGATCGGCACCTGCGTAACGCCTCGGTCGTCTACAGCGGCGAAGGCATGGTGCAATACCTCTCCGGTCGCCGCAATGGAGACCGTGTCACGATTGAGGCGCGTGTTTACACCAAGCCGATTGATGGCGTGAGCTATGCCAACTGTTTGGGGCAGTGGGCCCATTTGGATCAGTGGGCATCCATCATGCCGGCCGGCAGTGTGCGCTTTTACTTTCAGGGCGAGGAAGTCACCGCCGATGCCCGCTACATTCAGTACTATCCCGCCGGCCAGATCAAACCTGAACACGACGTGGGCGGCAACCGCTATGAACGCGGTCCGCAAAATCAGACCGCGTTCAATGATGACGGTTCGCTACGCTTGGATGCGAACAGTGGCTGCGTCATTGCCGTGTTTGGCGATTATCCGCAACTGGACGCGACCTTCACCTTCAATCATCCACCTGCCATCGAGCTGGAATACCTTGAGCAGCAGACCTTCACCTTTCAGACCTACATCGGCGTAGGCAACGCCGGGGCAATTGATTCCCTGCGTGACCAAATGGCCAGACGCTATGGCAACCGGCACGATAAGTTCGCACTTTCGATTCCAGGGGAAGCAGACTACATCTTCGTCAACTATCCACAGACGCCGGTCAGCGCATACGGCAATGGGCCCATTACCAATCCGGCCAGCGGCACCTACCGTTTGGCCGATGGGCAGTCGGTTCTTTCTACCGACCATTTGGTTAGCATGGGGCTGCCGGTCCGCAATCAATGGCGCGACGCCGATCAGTCGGGATCGGTCCGCTTTCTGCCGGAGATCACCAACGTCAATACGCTGACCGCTCCCGAATATTTCGTGCCAGCCGGCTTCACGTTACGACCCGTGTATGAGCAACGGCGGCTGTAGTGGCGACCTGTTGGAGGAAATCTACCAGGCGCAGATGAATCTCACGGTCTACTACTACCGCGTGACGCGCGTTGAAGATGGATTGGACCGGATTCCACTACGCCTGGTTGGCCGCGGCTACGCGCGTACTGCACCGTCAGATGCGTTGGAGGAGATCCGTGCGGAAGACCGGGTGCAGCAGATCTTCATTCCTTTTGCCTCGACGGCGTCGGCGGTAGAGCCGGACGAGGCGGATGGTTGCCCCTGCGGATGGTTTGATGGCGACGGTCGCATGCTCGATTTTATCGCCCGCCCGTAGAGCTATACTGTTGGCGATTTGAGCCCAAATTTGACGGCAACGGCGGGACCTGTGTATACTAATTGAGTTGTTAATGCCCCTGTGGTGGAATTGGTATACACAGCAGGTTGAGGGCCTGTGCCCAATAGGGCATCTCCGTTCGAGTCGGAGCAGGGGCACCATTGCACCAACCCAAAACAGTCTTCTCGATTGTTAAGGTGCAAGATTACGTGAATGGGCGACGCACACTTCTTCGCGGGAGAGGCGTCGCCCGTTGCTTTTCATTGCGTCTCGTTACCGGGAAGGTAGCCGAGTTCCTCCGCAACGCGCAACAGATCCTGACGATCAATTCTATATGCTTGGCGAAGCCCTACACGGCGATGCTTCACCATATCTCTGTGACACCACGATCGGATCGTCTGTTGCGCTACACCGATCAGCTCAGCGGCCTGCGGAGTACTGATCTCGTCACGCATGATCAATCTCCCTTAGCGCAATTAGAGCAACTGGCGTACAGAGTAGCACGATTTCAATTCGATTGTCAATCTTGATTTCGGCGCGCGAACACACAGGATTGCTCATTGAAGTTTCCAAACTTTGGAAAATTACGCAGCCGCCCCACAGTACAACCGCTGCCGCAGCCGCCCCTCCCACGTCTCTAAAATGGAATCGACGCGCATTCGCCACAGCGTGATCGAGCCCAGGTCATGATTTCCGTGAAGCCTCGCTAGCCGTCGCGTGACGTCCAACTCACATTCATCAGATCATAGATCTCCAGCGCCAGGTTCGATCCCGCGCAAGCACGGTATGACGGCGCCTTCCACGCCACGGCTAGCACAGCGCAGCCATCGCCCTGCCTGCGCTACAGCCCAATCCCGCCCCAGTCAATCGGCTCCCTATCCCACTCGTCCACCGGCGCCAGACGACGCATGACCTCACGCCAGCGATTCCACGCCCGCCGCCCGTTCTCACCCAGCTGCGAGAGAATCAGCGTGCTTGACGCGGCAGTATGCGTTTCGTTGGATTCGCGCTCCCAGTGGGCGCGAAAGTCGACAAAGGCAATAATCGCCTCATGGTGCGCTTCGGGCACGGTCACGATGTCTGTGTCAGCCGACGGCAGCCGGTGCACCGCGTCATAGGTCACCACGGCCGACTCACCAGTGGCCACCGCACGCGCAATGACAAGCTGCCCCACCGCCGTGTCGCTCTCCGCCGGCACGCTGTCCAGCGGCGGCTGCACGATGTAGCGTTTCCCCGTCGGCATAGAACTCGCTCCACGACCGCGCCCGGCGCAGAAAGCTGGGCGGATCCTGCCCGGCCGGACATTCAACACCCACCAGCCGTAGAAACCCATGGCCGCCGGGCAGGTCGTACGCCTGCACGCCGGTGCTGAGCAGGCGCACCTGCCGCATGCGCCGCGGCAGTTCGTTGCTGTAGGCGCGGATGCCGTCGTTGATGAAGCGGTCGAGCTTGGCGTCGGGCCAGATGACGCTGTCGGCCAGGAAGGCGCGGCACTGGGCGCGCAGATCTGCCAGCGTGGTGGCCATCAGCCGAGCACCAGCACGAAGGTTTCGCTGTCGGCGGCCGCCACCAGCCGCTGGTGGGCCGGCACCTGGTAGCGCACGTCGAGCAGCACGGGCTGATAGCCTTCCACGCTCAGCCGCCACGGGTCCTCCATGACGCCGCCGCGCCAGCTCACGCCCCGGTCGCGCGAGAACATGACGCCGCCGGCGAAGACGGCCATGGCGCGGTCGTTGTCGCTGCCGGCGTCGTAGAGCGCCACGGCTGGCCGGAACGGATCCTGCTTCCTGCACGCCCGACCAGAGCCCGTTGTTGACGAAGCGCGCCGCGCAGCGTCCAGCTCAGACCGTCGTCGCTCGACTCGTAGACGCCGCCGAGTCCGGAGAGCGCCAGCCAGATGCCCGATCCGCCGCCAATCGCGGCGATGTACTCACCCGGCATGACGAGCACGTTGGTCCAGCTCTCACCGCCGTCGTCGGAGCGACTGAGCCCGCCCGGTCCGCCGGCGATGAGTTGTACCGTCCATTGCGTCGATCGCGGCCACTGCGAAGCCGGTTGACGCCGCGGTCTGGGCAAAGGTCACGCCGTCGGTCGTGTAGTAGGGCGCGCCGGTGTACGAGGCAATCCAGAGCGTGCCCGAGGCATAGTCCTGCCCCACGCCCCAGCAGCGCAGCGCGCTCGGAAAGACTTCCGCCGCCGACCATTCGCCGTAGCCAAAGTCCGCACCCGTCACCACGTCCTGGGTCCATTCGGCCACCGCCACGATGCGCGAGCCGGCGAGCCCGATGCCGGTGAAGGCGTAGTCGCCGCTAAAGGCGAGCTGCCAGTCCCACGTCTCCGGATCGCCGCTGGTCCGCGCGCCCCAGATTTCGCCGTCCCCCGTGCAGACCCAGAGCGTGCTCTCTTCTTCCTCGTCAAAGTAGAGCCCGGTCACCGCCCCGCCAAAGCGATGCACGACGCGCCACGTCGTTGCGTCCCGTGCTCATGTGCAGATTGCCCGCATCATCGCCCACAAACCAATCGCTGCTGCTGCGCCAGGCAGCGCTGAAGCTGGCGCCTGTCGGGCGGTGCATACTCACGCCACAGCTCGACACGCGTGCGTTCCTCCGCGCTCAACAGGATCTGCCGAAAGGCCTGCCCCCGTTCCGACGGGGCCAGCACCTCACTGGCTTCGCCCACCCGCAGCAGCCCCTCAAATTCGGTGTCATAGGTCAGCGGCCGCGCCGGCTGCACAATGTCATGCCGTATCTGTGCCACAATTCATCCTCCTCGTTATGGCAGCAAAACGAAAAGCGCCGGCAGCATTGCCACAAGAGACCCTGCCGCCGGCGCGTGCTCGCCTACTTCTTCGCCTCTGTCTCCGGCTTCGGCGCCGCGGCCTGCTTGGCCGCACTCTTCGCCTTGCCCTCACCACCCTCCAACGCCTCCACCCGCGCCAGCAGCTCCACCAACAGCTCGCGCACGCTGCCGTCCACCACCTTCGCCAGCTTTTCCTGCATCTCTTCGTTCATCATTTCCTCCCGAAGTGTCCAAAGCTTGTCCTGAGCCTGTCGAAGGGTTTGGACACGCTCTCTTTCCAAAGTTTGGAAATATCTCATGGCGAGTGGCGAATGTAGCATGCTGGGTAACGAGCTCAATCGCCAGTCACTCGGCGACGCCATTTGTCCAAAGTTTGGACAATCGCAATGCGTGTCGAGCGTCTACTCGAACCGTCATCCACTCGTCATAGTGTCCAAACTTTGGACACTTTCCCATAAAGCCCGTTCAAAGCGCTTCGCCGCGCCGCTCTCGCCTGCCAAAGCGCAACTCGAAACGAGCGCTCTATTCATCACTCCACCACCCCAAAACCCTACAACCCCACTCCCCTACACAACCGCGTGCTTATACACCCCCCGCCAATCCGTCGGCCCCACCACAAAGAACCAGCGCACCTTGATCGGCATCACGTCCTGCGTGAACATGTAGTACGCGCCCGGATCGGCCGTGCTGATGATCTCCGGCGTGCGCCCGTAGCGGAAGCCCAGGCCCACCGACGGGTACATCATGGGATCGGCGATGGCGTACCAGTCGTCGGGCGCGGCCAGGAAGTCGTTGACGATGACGCGCCGCTTGGCCGCGGCCAGGCGCGCTTCGTGGGTGTTGCCCGTGGCATACGGGTTGACGTCGTTGTTGGCGGTGCCCGGTTCGCCCTCGGAGGCCAGCACCTGCAGCGAGAGCCCTTCCCGCGCCCGCGAGACCATGAGATAGCGCGGCACGGTCAGCCCGCCCAGCGGTTCGTCCGAGTTGAGTTCGGTCTGCGCGGCCATGGCGGTGCGCGTGGCGTCGAACGCGGCGTAGCTCAGGGGCGAGGAGCCCAGGTTGTTGTGGTCGGCGTGGAAGAGCGCCTTGCCGTCGCTCATGACGGGCGGCGTGGTGAAGAGGCGCGTGAAGGCCTTGCCCAGCGACATCCAGGCGGCCTGGGCCAGCGCCCGCGGGGTCTGCTGCAAGCGCCGCGTGTCGTCGTGGTCGATGGCTTCCAGGGTCAGGCCCAGGAAGTTGCCCTTCTTGACCCAGTTGCCGATCTCGGTCTGGTCGTCCCAGTTCTTCTCGGTGTAGGCCGCGCCTTCGGGCACGTCGTCCAGCTCGCCGATGCCGCCCACGGTGATCCACTTGACCTGCTGCAGGCTGGTGAAGTCTTCCACGCTGACGACCGGCTCCCAGAAGCGGGGATAGGCCTGGAACATGTTGACGACGCGCTTGTTGAGCGCGTCGGCCACCAGGCCGGCCATGGTCGTGGTGTTGACGTTGGCCAGGCCCACGTTTTCGGGCATGAACTTGCCGGTCATTTCGAAGTCGCCCGAGAGCAGGGTGTAGAGCTCGCGCACGCCGGT
The DNA here is from genome assembly GCA_963749845.1 of uncultured Chloroflexia bacterium. GTDB lineage: Bacteria > Chloroflexota > Anaerolineae > Caldilineales > Caldilineaceae > JAGRCP01. The sequence continues at coordinate 53,264 of CAVVOJ010000005.1, forward strand.
CAGGGGGCGCACGCCCTGCTCGGGCCGCACGCCGTCGATCATGGCTTCGGTGGCCATCCGGATCTTGTCGAGCGAGGTGAGCACGCCGCCCACGCTGCTCGGACCCGGATCCATGGGCTCGTTGCCGTGCACCTGGTGGGCGGCGGCCGCGGCCTGCTCCACGCTGCGCTGGGCGTCGATGAGCTGAGAAGCCCGCGCAATCGGCGCATCTTCCATGGCCAGGCGCACCGCGTCCTGGCCCGCATGCGACAGCCCCGACTGGGCCAGCAGCGCGTCGAGCTTGACGGCGTCGATCTCGGCCTGCGCCTCGCTCAGGGCCGCCCGCAGCCCGGCAATGCTTGTGCTGAGCCCTGCCGAAGTGTCTGCCTCGGCTTGGCCTCGACCTGCCGTGCCCATTTTCGCTGACTCGGCGGATTTCCTCGCCGATCTTGCATGCGCCACCTCCGGCTTCACCGGCGACAATCGGAGCGCCTGCCTGCTCCTCCGCACGCTGATTTCTGTGCTGGTTCGTCTCGCTCAGCCTGGCCGCGCCGTCCGCCTCGCTGCTTGCGCAGCACCTGCGGCAGCCGCCTGCCCAGCCTTCTGGCTCTACCTGCTCCTCCGCCTTCGCCTCAGCCTTCTCTCTACCACCACTTGCTTACCCATCCGTTCCCTTACCTCCTCTTTGAATGCGATCAACTCCGACAACAATCCCGTTCCCTTCACGGCCGGCGCGTTGACGGCGCTCACTTCCTTGCCTTCCACGCCCGCCCAGATGATCTCCGCCACCACTTCCCGCCCGTCGACCTGCACTTTCTCCCCCGGCCAGTGCGGCGATTTGAACCAGTTCTCGCCCGTGATGCTGCACAGGATCTCCCGGTAGTACCAGCCGATGGAGAAGCGGTCGATGCGTCGCTCCAGGTAGTCGAGCATGCCGGCCTGTGTGGTGAGCAGGATCTCCTGCACCAGTTCGTCGCCGTGCAGGGCCGAGGCGACGACGGTGCCGTGCCGGCTGCCGACTGCGCCGGCGCGATGGTCGTAGAGGAAGGGCACGCCCCCAAACGACTGGGCGAAGCCCGCCAGCTCTTCGTCCTGAAAGCGAAAGAAGTTGCGGTTGGGGTACTGCGGCCCGAAAGGTGCGCGCCGGAAAGCGCAGCTCAACGCATTCACCCGAGCGCACGGCTTCCATGGCCGTGCGCCGCTCTTCCGTCGCCATGCCCAGCACCGACGCCGAGCTCTCCAGCCCCTGCGCCGGCCCCGCCAGCGTCATCACCGGCAGCACTTCCCGCAGCCGCGCCATCACCATCTCATTCATTCTTCTGCCTCCTCATCTTTTTCAGTTCCCGATGCCCCATCGTCATCTCTCCCCGCCAATCCTCTCTGCCCCTCGCCCAATATCTGCTCCACCTCCGCCGGCCCCAACTCCTCGCCCAGGAACTTGGCAAAGAGCCGCAGCGCCATGCGCCGATAGGCCGCGCCCTGCCCCAGCAGCCCGGCCAGATCGACCAGCCCGCCGGCCAGTTGCGTGGCGGCCTGGGCCAGCTGCTGGTTGTCTTCCGGCGAGATGTCCGGGCGCGTCCACGACGATGTCGGCGTGGGTCACCTGCCGCCGCCCCTTGCGTGTGCCCAGCCCCTCCTGCATCCGATACGCGTGCAGCAGCAGATCCGCCACCATCCACGTGATGTAGGCCTGCCGTCGCCGCAGGAAGCGCCGCCGCTGCTCGGCCATGGCTTTGCCGGTGGCCAGGTTGGAGTCTTCGCCTTCGCCCAGGTCCAGCAGCGCGGTGCCCGGCCCGCCGGCGACGATCATCCAGCGGATGGCGCGGCCGTCGTGCGAGGCGTCGGACGCGTGCAGGGTGGGCGCGACCGCGCTCCATTCTTCGTCGGGGTGGGAGATGACGACCGAGCCCGCGGTGGGTGGGCTGGTGTACTTCTCGGCCAGCTGCCGGTGCAGCCGCTCGGGCGCTTTGACGATCCACAGGAACGACCGCACCGCGGCGTTGAGCCGCACCCGGTCTTCCAGCCAGCGCGAGTAGCGCCGCAGCCAGGGCAGGATGGGCGCGAGGTCCGATTCGCCGCGCACCGCGCCCACGGGGCGGTTGACGGCGTAGTGCAGCATGACGGGTTCGTCGCCGGTCGCGGTGGCGGGCGAGCGCCAGACGTGCTCGTCCATGCCGTGCCGCTCTTCGATGTAGGCGGTTTCGGTCTCGTAGTCGCCCGGCCGCCACTGCACTTCGCGGATGACGGCGGCCGGTCGTGTGCGGACCACGGGCACGCCGCCCGCGCTGTTGGGAAAGAGCACGGGGAAGAGCTCGCCGCTGACCGCGCCAGCTCGTCCGACCACTCATCCAGCCGCAGGTCCATGCGGTTGGTGGACCAGAACGCCTGGATGAAGCGATCCAGCGGGCCGTACTCGGCCTGCACCTGAAAGCCGTTGCCCACGACGTAGGCGGTGGTCAGGCCGATGATGCGCCGCGCCAGCGGGTTCTGCCGCCACGCCGCCCGCGCATCGCCGAACTCTTGCAGCAGCTCGCTCCACGGCTTGTCCAGATCCGTCCCCGACCGAAAGCCCCGAAACGCCGCCGCCTCCTCGCCCGGCGCGCCGCGTAACCACTGCACATCAAAGAGCCTGGCCAACCACCCGCTCACCCGCTGCCACATCCCAACCCCCACCTTTCCAGCGCTTTCCAAACTTTGGAAACCCCGCCCCCATCTCCACCCGATCCCGGATACCGATCCCCAATCCGAAACTCCCAAATCCGAAATCAAAAAACGCCGCTCGCCGGCGCAAAATCTGCGCACGGCAAGCGGCGTTCTGGACGCTCTGCTAGGAATCTTCACTTTTCCGCCCAAAATTGTAGCACAGGCAGAAATGCAACTGTAGCGGCGTTTATAGACATGGAATAAGTCAGTGAACTCGAAAGACTGAAGTTCGTACCGTACTCTCCAAATTCTCCACCAGAAAATCCAACAAAAAGCCCTCGAGACAGAGTTTTTGAAAATATCCTCTTGACAACGGAGTGCATCAAACGTATACTTTTTGTACTGGTGGAACGTTCCACCACCCCTTTTATGTACTCAAACGACCTTCACTATCACGCGAAGTCTGTGTTTTCTCCTTGTCGTAGCGTGTCCAGAGGAGTAGCCATGGCTGGCCCCACTCTGCGGGATGTGGCAAAGAAAGCAAACGTATCGAAGTCAACCGTGTCGCTCGTCCTCAACAATGGTGGTCGGATTTCTCCGGAAACTACCGAGCGTGTTTGGCAGGCTGTGCGTGAATTAAATTACGTGCCAAGTCGGGCGGCCAGGGCACTTCAATCCGGCCGTAGCGGACTGCTCGGCTTAATTGTGTCAGACATCACTAACCCCTATTTCGCAGAGCTGGCCCGAACCGTCACCAGCGCAGCGCGGGATTTCCATTACGATGTCGTGACGATGGATACCGACTACAACGCCGACCTGTTAATGGCTCACCTGACGCAGATGCGCACGCATCGAGTTGACGGCCTACTGGTCTTCACGACTGAACGCAATTGGGATGTATTAGCGGAGTTGGAACGAACTGCTCTGCCTGCAGTACTCCTTAACTGGGGCGTTACACGCGAGAAAATCGGCGAAATAGCCGTGCAGTATCACAGCGGAATAGCTGCCTTGCTAGACCATCTGATTGAACTTGGACATCATCGTTTGGCCTTTGTGGCCGGTCCTTCATCCTACTTCTCGGCCGAAAATCGTGCTCAGGCATTTCTTGCCGGTGTCCAGGCGCGTCGGAATCATTGCGCTGAATCGCTGGTCCTCGAAAATGACTTTCGCCTTGGTGCAGCCATCGATACGACACTTGTGGATCAACTCATGGATATGCCCAGGGAGCAGCGGCCAACAGCCGTGATTGCCTCTAGTGACCTCATGGCAATCGATCTACTGCGCACCCTCTATAGTCGGCAGATCGCTGTACCGCAGCAAATGTCTGTGTCGGGAATGGACGACATCGTTTTCGCCAATTATACGACACCTTCCTTAACGACTTTGCGCCTTCCGCGTCGTCAGATGGGCCTCGAAGCATTTGCCCTTCTCAAGCGACTAATGGACGGTACATCAGTAGTCACGGACGATCCAAGTACAACATTCAACATGCGCTTGATCGTCCGAGAGTCAACCGGCCCTGCCAACAACTAGTGCGTTGTGCAAAACCAACGTGAGAGGAGGTTGATAAAACAATATAAGGCCCTCTTCAGTTAAGACGACGAATGACCATTCGCAAAATTCCCTACTGTTCCCCGCCATCTGATGCTGGGCTTGTCTATGTCACCTAAAGCAAATCATTGAGGAGGAAGAACCATGAGACGATTTCATCTGTTATTGGCCTTTGTTGCACTGACCCTGTTCTTAGTCAGCGCGTGCGGCGCTCCGCCAACGCAGCCTGCACCGCCTCCTGCTGAATCAGCTGATGAAGCTGCAGCAGAAGAGCCCGCGGCCAGCGAGCCGGAACCTACGCCAACACCAATCGTTTCGGAACTCGGCGAAGGAGATACGCAACTGATCTTCTGGCATGGATTGACAGGACCCGATGGCGTAACGATGCAGGCAATGGTCGAGCAGTTTGTTGCCGAGAATCCAGATATTTCCGTGCGTATTGAGGGAATGCCCTGGGGTATCTACTACGACAAGCTGCTTGCCACGATGGTTTCAGGTGATCCGCCGGATGTCTTCATCATCCATGAATTCAACACAGCCGGCTATGTACGACAAGATGTCCTGAGATCCACCGATGATCTCTTTGCGAGTGGCGGTGGTACATTGCCAGACGAAGATTTCAAGACCGAACTGCTGGAACGATTGGAATTCGATGGAACTCGCTACGGTGTTCCGCTTGACAATCTGGGGTGGGGCGTCTGGATCAATCGCGAACTCTTTGAGGCTGCCGGTCTGGATCCTGATGTACAGCCAACAAGTGGTGAAGAACTCATCGAGATGGCTCGTCAGCTTACCCTTGATGAGAATGGAAACCACCCGGGTGATCCCGATTTTGATGTCAACAACGTTGTACAATGGGGCATCACGGTGTCAAATCCCAAGAATCTCTATCAGAGCGTTCTCTGGCAGTATGGAGGGGACATCTTCAACGGCACCGACGCAATGCTCGATGAGGATGCAGCTCTACAGGCCGGCCAGTACCTCTACGATCTGATTCACGTAGAGCAGGTCTCACCACCGCCCTCCGGATTCAACGTGTTGCAAGCCTTTGGCGCCGGTCAGTTGGCCATTCTGCCGTACGGCACATGGGGACTCAACTTCATGAAGGATAGCGGCCTCGACTGGGACGTCTGGCCAATGGTTCAAATGGGCCCGGAGAAAGCCACGCGCATGAGCAGTCATGTTCTTCACATGCCAGATGGCCTAGGAGGAGAGCAGCTTGACGCCGCCAAGCGCCTCATAACCTATCTCTCAGACAATGGCGCAACTTGGGCCACTTCGGGACAGGTCCCGGCGCGCTTCTCGGTGCAGGACAATCTAGATCCTGAGGAAGATCGCGCGGTGATTGTCTTTGCTGATGCCTTTAGGGAACAGGGTCGTCTGGAGACCCCTCACCCGGGCAAGGATGAGATCGCTGCCTCTTGGGAGCCCGAAATTGGTGGTTCTTGGGACGGTGTGACGACCGTTGAGGAGGCATTGAGCACCGCGAATGAGCGTGTTCAGGATGTCCTCGATCGGTTTGCTCGCTAACTCCTGTCAGTAGGAGACAATCTGGCTGGATCTTCGGTCGCCATGCAAGCATGCGATTGAGGATCCAGCCAACCGGAGAGTAGGCCCTATGAACGTAACTGTCGGACAGAATGGAGATGGTAGCTCAAGTGCAAGCCATGCCACGACATGGAAGACCTGGCAGTGGTCGATGGGGAATGCACTCTTTATTTTGCCGTTCATGGTGCTCTTCTGCATCTTCACTCTGGGCCCGATTCTCTACAGCATCTACATGAGCTTCTTTGACTGGGAGATCCTTGCAAAGGAGCATACCTACATTGGATTGGGCAACTATCGTGATCTTCTGCGCGATGACCTCTGGTGGCTCAGCCTTCGCAACACACTCTTCTTTGCCTTTCTCACCGCAATTGGCAACACACTCTTCGCGTTATTGGTTGCGTTAGGGGTAGACCAACCCATTGCAGGGCGAGATATCTTCCGCACGATTTTCTACTCACCAGTCGTCCTATCCGTTGCGGTGATGGCAATCGTTACGGGCTGGATCATGGACACCCAGTTCGGAGTTCTGAACTATCTGCTGACATGGGTTGGCCTGCCCTCTGTGCCGTGGTTGTCGAGCAGCCGACTGGTGATTCCGTCCTTGAGCTTGGCCACGATCTGGTGGACCTTTGGCTTTCCTATGCTCATCTATTTGGCCGGTCTTCAAAATATACCGGACACGCTCTACGAAGCAGCACGGATTGACGGTGCCAACTCCTGGCAATTGGCCCACGATATCACGTTGCCCCTCCTGCGACCAGTCATCATGTTTGTTGCAGTCACGCAATTGATTTCGCATTTCAAGATCTTTGGCCAGCCCTACATCATGACCGAGGGTGGACCCGGCCGCTCATCGTACGTGGTTCTAATTTACCTTTATCAGACCGCTTGGCGTTTCTATCGCATGGGGTATGGTTCAACGATTGCCATCGGTCTGGCTGCGGTCATTTTGTTCTTCACACTCGTTCAGTTGCGGGTCTTTGGCACGCGTGGAGCCGATAGCTGAGGCTTTGCGTCTGCGATTCTCTCGGAGCACCCTATGAGTTCGTCGATTCCAGCTAACCCAACGACACAGTCGACTGTCAAGGCATCGAGCCGCTTACGGTTCTGGCGGCGTCAGCCGATCGGTCTTTACTTGATCTTAATTGTCTTGGCCATTATCGTCGGCTTCCCATTCTATTGGATGCTTTTGCTTTCCTTTACGCCAGAGTCAGAGATCTATCGATGGCCCATCCGATTTTTGCCCTATACGCCGACGCTGGAGAACTACCGCGCCATTTTTACGCGTCCGGATCTGCAAATTCCGCGCTGGTTCCTCAATCAGCGCGTTCATTGCGACAACGGAGACGTTGCTTGCTTTGTTCGTCTGTAGCATGGCTGCCTACGGCTTTGCCAGACTAACCTTTCCCGGTCGTGACGTGCTTTTCTTCTCACTGCTCTTTGCACTCATGATTCCTGTGCAGGTAACGCTCATTCCAACATTCTTGCTTGTGCGACAACTCGGGTGGTTGGACTCCTATCAGGGTGTCATCTTCCCCGGTGTAGCGAGCGTCTTTGCGGTTTTTTTGTTGCGTCAATTTTTCCTAGCCGTACCGATTGAATTGGAGGAAGCTGCCCTCATCGATGGGGCTGGACGCTTCCGCATCTACTGGCAGATTGTTCTCCCCCTCACCAAAGCAGGCCTTGTCGCCGTAACGATCTTTACGTTTCTAGGTTCATGGAACAATCTGTTCTGGCCGCTCATCGTATTGAATCGCCTCGAGATGCGAACCCTTACCGTGGGCCTTACCGTATTGCGCGGCTCATACGGGGTCAGCCAGATGGGTCTTGTCATGGCTGGAGCCGCAGTCGCCAGCGTTCCAATCCTCGTTTTCTATGCAGTGTTCCAGCGTCAAATTCTTAAGAGCGTCATGATGACGGGTCTGAAAGGCTAACCACAATATGATCCAGGCTAGAAAAAAAGGCGAAGACCGCTTTCACTTCGAACGCACTGAAGCATCTGCTAGTCGTGTGACTATCCACGCCGGTCAAGAGGAAAAAGAGCCGATCTCACCACGTCTGTTCGGCAATTTTTTTGAACATCTTGGTTTCTCTGTACAGGGCGGAATTCTTGCTCAGCTCCTGCTGAACCCTTCTTTTGCAAGTGATCATAATCTACCAGCGGCTGATCTCGCAGGCCTGCGCAAAAATGGGGAAATCGCTGAAACGCTACATCGCTTGGACGAAGAAGACCGATTGGCTTATGCAGACTGGCGCCCTCATCTACGGGTTACAGGCTTTGGCTTGTTGATCCTAGATGATGAGACTGATTCTGGCATTCCTTTACCTTGGAAGGTCGTTCCGCACGGCGCCGCACAGGGCCATCAACCGGGACGTATCGGTCAGTCGATTCGCCTTGATCTGAATGGAGGAGCCGTTCGGCTCTGTCAAGGAGTCTTCTTGCCGCACCATCGCCAACACGCCTATGAGGGCTACATTTGGGCGCGGGCGTCTGGCTCTGGCCGGCTAAACGTCACGGTGCGGCGCCGGCCCGGTGCTGAAGGGGATGAGATCGTGGTAGCAACTCCGATCGAATGGCCAACGTCTCGCTGGTCGAAAATTCCCTTCACGTTCAACGTGCCTGAGGGAAGACTGCGTCTGCTGGAACCGGTGGATTTTGGGATTGAGGCCGAAGGCGATCATGCGATTTGGATTGATCAAGCCGTGCTCCTGCCCAGCGACCATGTCAGCGGTCTAGATCCCGACATGATTGAACTGTGCCGCTGGCTTGCTCCACCGGTACTGCGGGGTCCGGGCGGTAACTTCGTGAGCGGATATCACTTCTGGCACGGTATCGGTCCCTGGGACCGGCGGCAGACTTTCCCCAATCGTGATTGGAATGGGATTGACGACAATTTTTTTGGAACGGACGAATTCCTTCACCTGTGCGAGCTAATCGATGCAGAGCCACATCTGTGCGTCAATATGGGAGATGGTTGTGCCGAAGAAGCAGCAAATTGGGTTGAGTACGTAAACGGGGACGCGACCACAGCATGGGGAGCAAAACGCGCCACAAATGGGCGAAGTGAACCGTACGAAGTGTCACTTTGGGAGATCGGCAACGAAATCTACGGACCCTGGCAAATCGGTCACTGTGGGGCCGAGGAGAATACTCTGCGTTACCGTGAGTGGGCGGATGCAATGCGTGCTATTGACCCCTCCATTGAGCTGATCGCAACGGGCAGCTGTTTTGATTTCGTTGAACCTGAACATGGGTGGCATCGGATCCTTTTGGAGGAGGGGGGCGACACGCTAGAGTCAATCGCCCTGCACGCTCTGCCTAATAACGATCATCTATTCAGCGATCGTACGCCTTCCGACCACGTCTGGTATGCACTTATGGCCCATACGACTCGTTGGGAGCAGATTGACCTGCCGGGGCTACTCGCGCTTGTGGAGGAAGTGCGGCCCGGCGCCAACGTGGACCTGAGCATCACGGAGTGGGGCATCCTTGGCCAAACAAATAAGCCTCAAGTTGGCAATCTGGGTGGCGCAATCTATGCAGGTCTGTTTCTCAATATGGTCATGCGCTGCAAAGAGTGGATCCGCGTTGCGAATGCTACAGCGCTTTTCCATGGAGGATGTATTCGAAAGGCTGGCCCTTTCCGCTACTTCGACCCCCAAGTGGAGGTGATTCAACGCTACACCCAACTGGCTGCAGGCCATCTACTGCCCATCACACTCCAAGGAACCGCTTACGACGTAACAAGCGGGGCTCGCACTGCACCAGCTGTCTCTGACGTGCCGCACTTGGATGCAATTGCAGTGCGCGCAGAGAACGGAGAAATCCATTTAGTGATCGTCAGTCGCCATGCTCATACGGCTGTTGAGACGGCGATTGAGTTCGCTGACAACGGCTTTTCAGAGCTGATCTCTGCAGAAGTGATGACTGCCGATGGTTCGACCAAGACCAACACGCCACTTGCGCCAAGAGAAGTATGTTTTGTTCCCACGGCAGCGCCGACTCAAGATGGAAATCTACTGAACATCGTTGTTCCGCCCCGATCGATAACGTGGCTACGGTGGCGCTAGCAGGTGCCGGATCAAGCTGGAGCATGAAAGAATCATTTTGAACGTTCATGCACTCTGTCTGGCGTGGTTCCACTATGGAATGTCAATGTCGTGGCGTGATCAAACTCAACGAAGTGAGTAATCAGTATGGTGACCCGCCCCAATATCCTCTTTCTCATCACCGACCAACAGCGAGTCGACACGCTGGGCTGCTACGGCAACGAAATCTGTGAGACGCCGAATATCGATCGGCTTGCCAGGAGTGGCGCACGTTTTACGCACGCTTACACGCCCACGGCAATCTGCACGCCGGCACGTGCTTCCCTCATCACAGGCAGACTGCCTTTTGCGCACAAGCTGCTGGCGAATTTCGAGCGCAACGTCGGCTATAGTACCGAACTGCCGGATGATACCGTCACCTTTGCCCATCTGTTGCGAGATGCAGGATACAATGTCGGAACCGTTGGGAAGTGGCATGTTGGTGCGGAGAAAGGGCCCGACGCCTACGGCTTTGACGGGTTACACTATCCCGGCTGGGGTCAGCCCATTCACCATGCGGACTATATCCGCTATCTGACCGAGAACGGGTTTCCCGCGTTTAGCGTGCGAGACGAGATCCGGGGGACGTTTCCAAACGGTCAACCCGGAAACGTCATTGCGGGCGTCTATGAAGGGCCGACAGAAGCAAGCTTCCCATACTTTCTCGCCACACGCACAATTGAGTTCCTCGAACGCTATGCAGAGCAACAGTCACCTTTTTTTCTGGCTTGCCAGTGGTTTGGCCCTCATCTGCCATACTACATACCGGACAGCTATGCGACTCGCTACGATCCGTCAAAGGTCACGCTCCCGCCATCAATGGCAGATACATTCGCTGAGAAACCGCAAGTACAGCGTCATTATTCAGCCCATTGGTCTTGGGAGAGCTTTACATCTCAAGACTGGCAGAAACTCATTGCATGGTACTGGGGCTACGTAACATTGATCGATGAACAGATCGGTCGGATTCTCGAGGCAGTGAACCGTCTTGGACTGGATCATGATACGGTCAAGGTCTTCACGAGTGATCATGGTGCGTTCGTTGGCAGCCACAGGATGCAAGACAAAGGACCGGCCATGTATGACGATATCTACCACATACCATTGATCATCAGTCTGCCTGGGAGTTCCACTGGTAGGGTAGATCATCATTTCGTGTCGTTAGTTGATTTGCCGGCTACGTTTCTTGATCTGGCCGGTCTGCCAATACCTGATGAGTACGATGGTCGCAGTCTCTTACCACTGTTGCGGGCGGAGATAATCGAGGATTGGCGACCCCACATCACAGCTGAATTTCACGGTCATCATTTCCCCTATCCACAACGCATGATCCGCACGAGAACGCATAAAATGATCGTCAATCCGCCGGATGTGGACGAACTGTATGATTTGGTCGACGATCCCCATGAACTTATTAACCAGATTGAGAATCCCGTTTACGATGACATTCGCCGTCTACTATATCGTACGTTGTATGACGAACTGAAGAGCAGAGGAGACAACTTCTACCACTGGATGACTTCAATGTACGACGTGGAGGATAGCGTCGTTGACGCCTCGTTGAGCCAATATGATACTTGAGCCGAATATGGCTACTCGCGGAAGGCAGTTGACATCCAAGATTAAAGCGGCTTGTTTCGGAATAAAGCATTGCCATGTCTGCGGCAATCTCTTGTAGCGTGGCGTTTGTGCGTGCCAGCCAAGCGTCCCCACAGTTGCACGGTTCAATCGCAACTGTCAGGCCCAATTGTCGTTCGACTTACTCAGCGCAATTCCTCCTATTTCCCGCTTACGCAGTGTCAGAGCTACGCTTTCGAATAGCCAGGTGATCTCGTGTTGAAGCGACCCAACACATACCGCGTCCGCACCCCCCTTCGCTGAATCTCCAACACCCCCGTCGCCGGGTCATACTTGGCCTGCAACTTGCCGCTGGCATCCCGCAACTCCACCCAGCGCCTGACCTCCGCCTTCGCCTTATCCTTCGCCTCCACTCACCATCCTCCCTGCGGATCATCATACGCCGCCAGCGGATCCGCCGCCTCAACCACCGTACTCACCGGCACGCGCAAGTCACTGTAGTTCGGCGCAACCAGCGCCAGCACAAACGCATCGGCCCGGTCGTCATGCATGCCCTGCGGGCGCACGCAGCGTCGACGCCTCGATGCTCATCAGCTGCATGGCCGTCTCGCGGTCGTAGAGCCGGAACTGCCCGCTGCGCATGAGCTCGGCGGCGTCGGCGTAGAGCACGCGCTTGCCCTTCTGGTTGTTGAGCCAGCCCGGCCGTCCGTCCAGCCCGTCGAGCACGCGCACCCGTCCGTCTTCCAGCGCCGCGGCGATGACGACGTGCCCGTGGTTGTTGCGCTCGATCATGAGGCCCGCGCCGTTGTAGCACAGCGCCAGCTCGATGCAGTAGCCGGCAAAGGTGGTCGGCTCCACCTTGCCCGCCAGCAGCGCCATCTGCTCGCCCGTCTGCGCATCGAGCACCTGGGCCGCGCTCTCGTCGCTGCGCGGGTTGCCCTCGGCCGGATCCACGCCGACCACGTACGCGCGTCCCGCCACGGGTTCGCGCAAAGACCACCAGGCCGGGCAATGCCGGCGCTTGCCGTCATCCACCCGTAGGGCGCGGCCCTTGCGGCCGCCCGCCCCTGCGCCATCCCCGCCCCCGTCGTCTCCACAAACCCCGCCTCCACCCATTCATACGCCAACCGCCGATCCAGCGTCTCCGGCGCCAGCGCCTGCTCCGGCGTCTCCGGATACTCGGCAAAGAAATCGTCGTCCGTGCCCTGCTGCTCAAACATCTCCGCCCGCTGGCGCGTGTACCAGTCCATGTCCCGGTCCGGCCGCGCGTACCAGGGCAGGAAGACCGGCACGTAGTCGCCCAGGCCCTGCATTGCTTGCGCTGAGCTTGCCCTGAGCGACCCGTTCCGGGCTTGAGCCGAAGGGCTCTGCCGAAGCGCCGCCCGGTAGAGACGCTTGAAGGTGCTCAGCGGCCGCGTCTTGTCCGAGGTCGTGATCAGAAACAGCTGCCCGCCGGCGTCAATCGTGGGCTTGACCGCGTTGAGAAAGCCGCGCAGGTCGGGCACGAAGTCGGCTTCGTCGACCACGGCGATGGTGCCGGTGTAGCTGCGCCCGCCCGTGGTCGGAAAGGCCAGAAAGCGCGAGCCGGTGCTCAGCACGAGCTGCGATTCGTTCGACTTGAGCACGGCCCGCGCCTGCATCCACTCGGGCAGCCGCGCATACATCTCCTTGACCCGCCCCAGCAGCTCCTTGGCTTCGTGCGTCGCGTTTGGAGAAGAGCAGGATCGTGGCCGGCGGCCGGAAGAGCGCGGCGTGCAGGCAGTAGGCCAGCACCAGCCAGGAGAGGCCCAGCTGCCGCGCTTTGAGCACGAGCAGCTTGAGCGCCCGCGCCATCTCGCGCAGCACCATCTGCTGCGCCGGCCACAGCGCAAAGGGCAGCCATTCGGTGGTGGTGGCGTTGTAGATCCAGACGTAGCGCGCCACGAAGTAGACGACCGATCGCCGGCACTTGAGCCACTCGACGCGCTCCGATCGAGCCGGGCGCGGGCCGTCCTGCGTCTTGACGCTTCGCCTCAGACGCAAGCGCAACGGCCATTGACCAACCCTCTCTCCATCGCAGCCTCTGCAACACCGATCACGTACAGATCTCCCTGCCGGAGGTCCAGCTGCATCACGCCCACCACCAGCCAGCCGAGCAGCGCCGCCAGCACGGCCAGCAGAAGCAGGCCTTTCCAATCCGGTCTCATCCACCCAACTCCCACCACGCCCACGCAATGAGCAAGATCCCGCTCACGTACTCCGGCCAGAGCAGCGCCAGGGCCATGCGCAGCGACAGCCGCCGCCGCTGCCACGCCCACACCAACGTCGGCGCGAGGATCAGCCCCACGCCAAAGCCCAGGACCACCCAGCCCACCGCTTCCGATGTCATCCGCCCAACAATCCCCAGATCGGCGTCAGATCCCGCCCCAGGTAGAGCGCATACGCAATCACGGCCACCACGGCCACCACCACCGCCACCCGCCCCCAGCCAGGAATCCCCTCGATCCATTCCCGCAACCAATCCAGCATCAGTCTCTCCTCCCCGAGTGTCCAAACTTTGGACACTTTCACCCGTCTCTCTCGAGTAGACACACCCAGTCACACCCGCCAGTCACAATCCCCGACACAGCCCAGTCACACCCGAGACACAGCTCCGACACACGCCCAGACACAGCTTCGCCGCCGTCAATGCCCCTCTGCGACCACTGCGTGAACGCAAATTGACAATCGCCCATTGACAATTGCCAATTGCCAATCCCCTCACCCCATCGCCCCGGCCCGAATCAACCGCACCGGCACGCGCAGCGCAATCTCCCACTCGCCCAGCGCCGCCTCAATCGCTTCGGCCAGCGCCGCGGCCAGGGCTTCCTCATCCAGCCCCGTCGACCGCTCGCCCACCTCATACAGGTTGCGCCACTCCACCGCCGCATCCGGCGACCGCGCCACAAAGACCAGCGGACCGACCGTCGCGGTCTCGCTGGGCTCCAGATCGACGAAGTACCAGCCGCCGCCGATCTCCTGCGCTTCGTTCGCCGTGGCCACAAACGCGCCGCCATTGACGCTGATCCGCGTCTCCAGTTCCTGCGCTTCCTCCACGCCCGTGGCCAGATCCTCGCCCACCAGCAGGAAGACCAGCCGCGCGCCCTCATTGACTGCGATCACGCTGCGCCTCCATCTCTGCCGCCACTTCACCCAAAAAGTGCGGATGACAGGTGACCCGCACGGCCTGGCCATTGCGCAGCAGCCGCGCCACTTCGAGCCACGGTCAGCCCCTGGCCGTTGACCACGCCTTCGCCCGTGGTCGGCGCAACCGCCCGCACCCGCTCCCCATCCCACGCCAGCGTCGACGTCCAACACGCCACCGCCCGCGTCCGCCGCTTCTTCCTCGCCCACTTCGCCATCATGCCTCCCCTCGTCAATTGACAATTGCCAATTGACAATGGTCAATTGATGGCCTCACCAATCCACATTCACCCCGTTGTCCACCACCTGCACCATGGTCCAGCCGGCCGCCACGTCCAGCGAGCCCGATCCGGCCGGCGCGCCCACGGGCCGGAAGTCGGCCGTGATGGCGTCGCCCGGCGCAATTTCGATGATGGCCTGCGCACGCAGGGTGGCCACGGCGCTGTCGACCAGGGGCATGGCCCCCTCGCCCACGGTGGAGAACGACGCCGGCGACAGCGCCGGGGCCCGGCGCACGCGCACGAGGCCGTGCCCGCTCTTGCCCGCGGTCAGGAAGCCGACCTGGACTGTGACGATGGCCACGCCGCTGCCGACTTCGGCCGGCACGATCAGCGCGCCGGTGGCAGGATCCAGCGTCCACCCTGCCGTGTAGAGATAGAGCCCAGGCGCTTGATGCAGGTCGTACCAGGCGCCCAGCGTCACGCTCGTCCTCGCTTTCGTGGAAGGCCACGGCAAAGGACGTCTTGCCCGCGGTCGTCGACCACAGCGCGCCGCCCTGCCCATCGGCCGTGAGCAGCGCCCCGGCCGCCGCGGCTTCGCTATTCACCTCCGCCGCCTCAATCCCCCGCCGCCCCAGATCCAGATCATCCAAATTCGTCTTGCCCATGAAGTCCCTCCATTAAATTGACAATTGATCATTGCCAATTGATCATTGCCCATCGACAATTGTCCATTGCCTCACCAGTGCCGAATCACACTCTCCCCCACATGCGCCGGACAGCGCGCCAGCGCCCGCTCCAGCGCCACGTCGACCTCGACCCCCTGCACCACGCCGGCCCAGAAGTGCCGCGCCAGCGCGGCCGCGTCTTCGCCGGGCAGGTCGACGTCAAGACTCACCACGTAGGGCACCGCCGGCAGCCAGTCCGCCACCCGATCGGCGAACATGCCCGCGATCAGGGCCACTTCCACGTCGGTCAACCGTTCGCTCAGCCACTGCCCCGAGACCACCTGGTCCACGAACTCGATCCCGTTGGGCGTGCCGTCCGCCACCAGGTAGAGCCAGCGCACGGGGCGGCCGTGGTAGCGTTCCCGGCGCAGGTAGATGTCCAGGTCGCCGCTGCTGCACTCGATCAGGCGATGGAAGCCCACGCCGGTCTCCTCCCGCACCGCCCGCAGCGCCGCCAGGTCGACCGCGTACGCCGCCTGCTTGCTGACTGCCACCAGCAGCGTGCCGGGGTCGTCGGGCGTCTCGATCTCCTCCAGCTCCGCCGCGGCTTGCGCCAGCTCGTCGGCGGTGAAGGGCATGGCGCCGGCCAGCTCGGCCGGCGTCACGTCCGGCAGGCCCAGCTCGGCCCGCTGTGCGGTCAGCAGATCGCGGAACATCATGCGCAGCGTCGGCGCCCATTCGCGCGCCTGCTCCGGATCCAGCTCCGAGAGCCGCGCCACTTCCAGCGCGGCGAAGACCTCGCTCAGCAGCACGTCGATCATGCGCAGCCGTCGTTCCCGGGCGTCAAACTGCCGCTCACTCTCCAGCGCCCGCAGCAGCTCCCGTCGCGCCGTGTCCCAGTCCGCCGCCCGCTCCTCCCAGCTCCAGTCCCTCGCCGCGCCATACCAGCCCGAGCCCGGCCGGGCGCTGCGCAGCCCTTCCCGCTCGGCCGCCACCCGATACGCCGCCTCGATCGTGCGGTCCGGCCCCAGATCGCGGTAGATGACAAAGCGCGCGTGCCACAGCGCCGGCTCGCCATGCTGCCGCGCCCAGCTATCGGCCATCGCCCCGGACTCCGGGCGCGCCGAAACCGCCCCAGCGACGCAGAGCGCGTGCAGCCGCGGCGGAGAGAAACGAGCTAGATTGCGTGAAGCCAATCACGGTGGACGATCCAGACTCGGGGGGCCGACTGGACGATTGAGGGGGCCTGCCAAAAGATCTATGCGGAGTTTACCATAAGCAATCCATCAAATCCACCAGCGCCAGACGCGCAGAATCGCCGGACGGCCCCCCGACCAAGACCCGGCGATTCTCGCCTTCCCCAGCACAGCGCTCTGGGCGCGCAAGTTGAAGCCAAGCCTGGCGTGGCGGGGTCAGAAGAGCCGACGAAGGTGCATCCTTCGCGTTGGCTTGATTCTCAGGATCTTCTGGAAGACCACCTCGATCTGCGTTTTGTAGCCAGCGCGTATCCGTCTCTCTGCTTGAGTGGAGTCGAATAACCAAGTGATTGTTTGAGTTTTTGGTCGACGACGACCAGAAGGAGGACAAGATGTACCGCTATAGATGGATATTGTCATTTCTGATACTGACAGCACTGATTCTAAGTGCCTGTCAGCCCATTGATCCCTCCATATCTAGCGACGGTCCCATGCCTGAACCCATCCCGGCCCCTGACTGGCTTGCATTTGATAGGGGCAATTCTGAATTGCCGGGATTCTCGGTCTTTGATCTGGCTCTCGACCCATCAGGCGCCATATGGATTGCGGCAAATAACGGTCTAGCCAAGTTCGATGGTACCGGCTGGGAGGTCTACACGCCAGAGAATTCTGACCTTCCAGACCAGAGAGTAGCGGCACTGACCCTGGATGACTCAGGGAATCTGTGGGTCGGAACCGACAATGGCTTGGCACAATTCGACGGTACCAACTGGGAGGTCTACACAACCGAAAACTCCGATCTACCCTACAGATCGGTACACGAACTTGCCTTCGATCAAGATGGGATGCTCTGGGTCGGTACGGGCTGCTTCTACTGTTCCGGAAGTGGGGGGCTTGCCAGTTTCGACGGAGAGACGTGGACCGGATACGACATATTTAACTCCGACATACCCGGCAACCACATCATTGGCCTTGCCATCGATGATCAGGATAACAAGTGGATTGGCACTACCCAGGCATTAGGCCGATACGACGGCGAGAATTGGACCAACTTTTCGAAAACTGAAGACAGTACTGGGCTGCCAGTCAACGACGTACCTGGGATCGCCGTAGACTCAGAAGGAGGCGTGTGGATCTCAAGCGGAAGTGCAACTGGGGGTGTGGCCAAATTCGATGGCGAGTCTTGGACACGCTATACAGTGGACAATTCCCCACTGCCAACTAACTATGCTGAAGAGATTACCGTAGACCATGCCGGTAACAAGTGGATAGGCACGCGGGAGGGGCTCGTCAAGTTTGACGACGAGGACTGGACTGTGTTCAACGTTGAGAATTCTGACCTTCCCACCAACTGGATCTGGGCCATTCTTGTTGACAACAAGGACAATGTCTGGATTGGCTTTAGCGCCGGAGGGCTCGCCGTCTACAACGAAGGTGGTGTTGATCTGGATCTCGTCGACTAGCCTCACCGGAAAGCAACCTCGTCGCCTTCTGTTTTGTTGGGAATCCCCCGCCCCTTTCTGCTCACGAGGGGCGGGGCTTGCTTTGCTCAGAGCAATCTGCACCCCTGGTCTACAGCCTAGACGCCACAGCTGGAATTCGTAGCTACGCAGAGCGTCATGCCGCTGCTCAAACGTTGAGACAGTCACATGCCACACGTGGGGAAACGGTCGTTGATGAGTGGGACGTGATGGGCAAGCCTCCCAATGTGCACGTCTGCTTCGATCCCAATGCGCAGCAGTACAAACGGTTGCTCTGGAAATTGCTGAGAGTAGATTGACGCAACGAGGTGGCTTCAAGTAATTCAGCAAGCGGTGAGATGCCTGCCAGCCGAGACGATCTCATTGACATTCAGCGAAGTATCGGGATACGCGCAGAATCGCCGGACGGCCCCCCGACCAAGACCCGGCGATTCTTGCCTTCCCCACAACCCACGTAAGGAGAAACCCACGCCCGCACCTTAGCACAGCGCTTTTGGCGGTGCAAGCTGGATGCGATCCGCCTGTCATTTTGCGGCAGCCGGATCCCGGTTGACGACTGGTTTAGCACTTTGATATAGTGCGGACCAGAACAGAGTGTTTGCCAATTGCGCATTGACCGCGAGCCTTTCTTGAGACTCTACTCAGATGGACGAATTTTCGCAGCCGGCAGCAAGTCACATACCATTTTGCATGGGGAGATAGAATGTCAGCGATCGACACGACGGAGATTCCCCTATCTGAGTTGTTCGAGCAGTCTCCTCTCTTTTCTGGCTTGAATCCAACGGATGCGATTGTCACTTCACGCTCCGACAATGGGGGCAGCGGTCATGCCCTCTTCAATCTCACGGTTCCATCGAAACACCGTGCTTCTGAGGACCAGAACTGTATCTTGAGGCACTGGATGCCTCGACAAAAGGGGTACTATAATCTTGGGATAGAGCATTGCATTGAGGGGTATGCATTCCATCAAGGTCTGTTTGAGCAGTTGCCGCAGGGAATTTACGTGCCGATCCTTGCTGCCACGCAGGTTGGACGGCAGCAGTCCGTCTGGATCGCAATGTCCGATGTCTCTGATGATCTCTCGCAATACGGTCGGGCGCATCAGAGACCCTATCAGGTGGCTGAGGAGAGACTGCGCCAGATTCTGTCGTGGTTGGCGCGCTTTCATGTGCACTGGGAGTCACATCCGCAGCTCGGTGAACTTCGGCAAGGACGCAATCTCCTCGACATCAGCAACGTAATGTGGCTCTACGCAACCCTCTACAGCAGTGCGCTCGACGAGGCGCCACGCTATCGTGGGACAATCGGTCAAGTGGCGAGCCCAGAGATTTCGGCGCGACTGCGCGCCTTTTTGGATTGGCTGCCCGATGACATTCGCCCTATGTGGCGCAGTGCGCTGGTCGATCGGCGTTCGCTGCTGCAAGAAATCCTCACCCTGCCTCAGACGCTCCTCCATGGGGACTTGGATGATCGCAACGTGGGGTTGCGTTATCAAGATGGAAGCCAGGTGGCTGACGGGTTGGTTTTGATTGACTGGGAGTTCTGCGGACTTGGTCCGGCCGGTGTGGACGTTGCCAAGCTTCTACTTCAGTTTGGCGGTGTTGTGGACCTGCGCAACGTGCCGTCTGTGCCGTTTCAGACCTTCTTTGATGAATTTTCGGCGCACTACGTTGACGCATATCGCCAATGGGGCGGCACGGCGTCGACTGATGAGCAGATTCTAAAGGGAATTCAGCTGGGCTTTATCAAGGAATGCCTGGTTCCCATGCCGCTCTCATTTGGCGAGTTGATCCAGGCAAAACAAGGTAGCAGCTACGATGCCGTTCACACACCAGGTTTCGATCAAGGCGGTGTGGTTGACGGGTTCGTCGACATGGCGCTGGCGTGGGCGGCAGAAGTGGTGGCGTGTGCCAGCCGGCTGATGCGGCAGCACTTGTGATGGTCTACGCTCCATGGTTGGTCTGCAAAATCCAACACCAAAAAGGAGAAATTGATGCAAGATTTCAGCGGTAAGGTAGCGGTCATCACCGGCGCAGGACGGGGCATCGGACGGGGAATTGCTCTCAGATGCGCGCAGGAAGGGATGAAGGTTGTGCTATCTGGCATCCGCTCAGAGCCTCTCGAACAAACGGCTGCGGACCTGAGAGACCTCGGCGCAGAGACGCTGGTCGTGCTGTGCGATGTGTCTGTACTCTCTGATGTGGAGAACCTCGCCGACAAGAGCAATGCGCATTTTGGCGACGTGCATCTGCTGGTCAACAACGCCGGGGTGGGCGTGCCAGGCACGATCTGGGGCGCCACGATGGATGATTGGAACTGGGTCATGGGGGTCAATTTCTCTGGGGTGCTCTATGGGGTGCGTACCTTTGTGCCGCGCATGATCGCTGCAGACACAGCCGGCCACATTGTCAACGTGTCATCGCTCAGCGGGGTAACGCCGGCCAGCGGTCTCTATGGTGTCTCCAAGCACGCAGTCGTTGCGCTCTCCGAGGCGCTCTATCATGACTTGGCTGAACACGCCCCCCAGATCAAGGTGTCCGTCTACTGTCCCGGCTATGTCAATACAGAGCTGGATCAGATTGATTCGACTGCGCGCCCTCGTCCCGAGCGCTTCCAGGCAAGCGCAGGCGACGGATGGACCGATGAGAATCGCGCATGGTTGCGCGGTATGTTTGACAGTGGTTTCACTACCGAAGCAGCCGCCGACGTGCTTTTCGAGGGATTACGTGGTGATCGACTATACATCGGCCCCAAGGCATTCCAGGCACAGGTAGCTGCGAATCCTAATCTGGGCGATCTAGACGAGATCATTCGCAATCGAGCTGAGTATATCATCAACGAGCGAAATCCAACCGTTGGGTGATGGACACGGACAACCTCGACGGGGGCGAATTGCCGACAAGCTGAGAAACCCCGATATTGGACTGGAGGAGTCACAATGCAGGACGCTGCGGACAACGCCATCA
Source organism: uncultured Chloroflexia bacterium (assembly GCA_963749845.1). Classification (GTDB taxonomy): domain Bacteria; phylum Chloroflexota; class Anaerolineae; order Caldilineales; family Caldilineaceae; genus JAGRCP01. The sequence goes on from CAVVOJ010000005.1 coordinate 74,343, forward strand.
TTACTCGCATCATAATGGCACACGCCTTGCTTTTGAAGGCCACAGAGCCACTTGACGAGACCGATTTCAGCCGGAGATTCGGTGCAACCGCCCCGCCGATTGGCTGGCATCTCTGGCACGTTGCTCGATGGGCGGACCGTGTGCAGGCAAGCTTGCCCCGCGCAAGCGACGCCGAGGACCATCAACCAAACCCGAACAATGGGCTCTGGGAGCAGGAGGGATTGGCTGCTGAATGGGATCTCGATCCCGGTACATTGGGTACGCTTGAAGAAGGATCGGGAATGGACCATGAAGATGCTGCGGCTCTTCCGGTGAAAGTCGGCAAGGCCAACGTTGTCGATTACGCAAAACGCGCATTCGCCCAACTCGACGATGCACTCCAGACGCTTGATGCAGAACAGTTTGGCGACGCGCGGACGAGCGTGATGGAATATGAAATCCGCAATGGCCAAATAAACAAAGCACGTGGCAAGGAAACCACGCTAGCCGCAGACTTGGCGTTTCCTCTTAGCCACATCAATCGTCATCTGGGCATGATTGAGGCGCTTCCCGGGCTGCTCGATGAGGATGGTACGATCACGGCTTGAGGAGTTCGTGGCGCTCTTGATCGGTCGCCGGCAACCCGCCAACCGTGAATAGACAGTTCACTCCGCAAGTAGCCAGAGGGAAGCACAGAAAAACCAAGTTGACATCCCGCCAGCAACGACACGCGACAGCATCAATCCAGCTAGAAGTGCCCCCCATTGTTGCCAAATGTCTGGCTGAATTTTCGTGTTGACAAAGCCCCTGCATTTTGCTACCTTTCATCGATTCAGGTGCTCAGATTGGAGGACGTCTCAGGTTGATTTTGCAAAGGAGGAGGAATCGATGATCCGCGTACGGCAAGTTTTCCAGACAAAATGGGGCAAGGCGCACGAAGTTGCGGAAGGCATGAAGCGAAGTGCAGAGATCGTCAACGAGATTCTCGGCGGCAGCAATCTGCGCATTCTGACCGACCTGAGCGGTGACTTTCATCGAGTGGTCCAGGAGTTTGAGGTCGAGAGCATGGCGGTGTGGGAAGAAAATGAAAGCAAGATCTTCAGCCATCCTGAGCTTCAGAAAGCCATGGCAGAATCGGAGGGACTGATCGAGTCGGGCTACCGTGAGTTTTTCACTGTCGAATACGCAGGCTAGTCCAGGAAGTATCGTTGAGTAGAGCAGGAGACGAGGGGGGCTCGGACTCCGTAGAGATTCCAAAACCCACGTTGACATCCCGCCCACAACGGCATACGATAGCTTCAATCCAGCTTGATCCGCCCAACCCTCACATCTTGGAAACAGCGAGGCATTCGCCATCGGGGGTGTTTCCAGGGTGTGCACAGAGCGTGCAACGCACTGGCTTCCAGCGCCATGCACAGCAACGTGCAGCAGGTTCGGGGGAACCCAAGCAATGGAGCACCTAGAAGGAGACTCGCTCTTAGGCAGCGGGTCTTTTTCGTTTTCGGATCTGTCGTCACGCATGTTGCTTCGCTCTCGCTGCCGACGGGGGTCTGGGTAGACGCCGCGCCGTGTCCCATTCCGCCTTCCGCCCCGCCCAGATCCAATCCCGCGCCGCGCCATACCAGCCCGAGCCCGGCCGGACGCTGCGCAGCCCCTCCCGCTCGGCCGCTGTGCGATACGCCGCCTCGATCGTGCGGTCGGGCCCCAGGTCGCGATAGATGACAAAGCGCGCGTGCCACAGCGCCGGCTCGCCATGCTGCCGCGCCCAGCTATCGGCCATCGCCCCGGACTCCGGGCGCGCCGAAGCCGCAGCAGCAGCGCAAAGCGCGTGCCGTCGCGGCGGAGAGAAACGAGCTAGATTGCGTAAAGCCAATCACGGTGGACGATCCAGACTCGGGGGGCCGACTGGGTCAGATGAGGGGCCGAGTGAAGTTTACCATAAACAATATCGGTGAACCACTACCAGACGCGGAGGATCGCTGACGAACGACGGAAACCCAGTGGTGAGCGTTCCAACCAAGAAGCACCACGGCGCATCAGAGGACAGCGATTGGGCAACGCAAGCCGCAACTAACGTCTATCCTGCGCTGGTCGTTTTGTTCGTCAACGGACACCGAAATCTGCCGGCAGCTCAATCATTATCAGTTTATGTGATCGAAACACGAAGGTGATTGGCTTCTGCGTGGGTGGCTTGATCCTGGTGCGCAGTTCTCAGATTACAGAAACGTTAGACCCACGTTAGTCTGCAGTTAGCTGCTGTGTGAAACGATGTCAACAGTAGGAAAACCACGAATCGATCATTTACTTCGTGCCTAATTTCTTGTACAGCAGCACCGGAGAGAGTCAATCTCATCATGATCTGGGGAATGCCCCCTGTCAATACGTCGATCACGCCCTTCCTGCCACAGGCTGGTGTGCACGACTTGTGTTGCCTCCCTCGTGTCGACAGTTTGCTCAAACCCTTTTCGATCAAGTTCGGGAGAGCGATGGTACAGGGTTCGGAGTTGCGCAACGCGGTTTGGGCCATGACGAAACGGTTTGGAAACGATCCGTGCGTTTCAATCGGCTCCGTGGGCGCTATCACACCCAGACTGTTCCTGCCACTCGTCACCTACCGAATCTACCGTCAGCGAGAGTCAGCGAGTCGGCATGCTCTGCTGCACTGTGTGCCGCCTCGTTCGTCCGTTTTTTCAGCGCAACTTTATTCTCACAAATCATTAGGAGGAGTTCATGAGATCAGAAGCAACGCATCTATTCGACAGCCGTTCTGGCACTTGTGTTTTGTGGCGCGGCCTTGCCATTGTTATGCTCTGCGCTTCTTTTTTGCTGCCATCCTTCCCTGTCTATGCCGCCGAAGGTGACATTACGACCGTGGCGGGCATCGGTGGTGGCGGCTTCAACGGCGACGGTGGTCCGGCCACCAGTACCTTGCTATTCCTCCCTGGAGGCGTGACGGTGGATGGGTCGGGTAACCTCTATATCGCCGACTCAAACAACCAGCGCATCCGCAAGGTGGATGGCGCCACCGGCCTCATCTCTACCGTGGCCGGCAACGGCATACAAGGCTTCAGTGGCGACGGCGGTCTGGCTACCATCGCCAGACTAAACGATCCCTCCGGCGTGGCGGTGGATGGGTCAGGCAACCTCTACATCGCCGACAGGAGCAACAATCGCATCCGCAAGGTGGATGTAGCCAGCGGTCTCATTTCCACGGTGGCCGGATACGGTCCCTCAGGCTATAACGGCGATAGCCGTCCAGCCACCAGCGCCAGCCTATCGAGCCCGTACAATGTCGCCCTTGACGGGGCGGGCAACCTTTATATTGCGGACTCGATCAACAATCGCATCCGCAAGGTCGATGGAGTCAGCGGCTTCATTTCCACGGTGGCTGGATACGGTCCCCCAGGCTACAACGGCGATAACCGTCCGGCCACCAGCGCCGGCCTATATGCCCCCCGCGGCGTGGCGGTGGATGGGGTGGGTAACCTCTACATCGCCGACTCAAGCAACCACCGCATCCGCAAGGTGGATGCCGCCAGCGGTTTCATTTCCACGGTAGCCGGATACGGTTCCCCAGGGTACAACGGCGACGGGATCCCGGCTATTAACGCCAGCCTATATTCCCCCGTTGATGTCGTCGTGCATGGGTCAGGCAACCTCTACATCGCCGACTCAAACAACAATCGCATCCGCAAGGTGGATGTTGCTAGCGGTCTCATCTCTACGGTAGCCGGATACGGTCCCCCAGGCTACAACGGCGATAACCGTCCGGCCACCAGCGCGAGCCTATACAGCCCGCGAGGCGTGACGTTGGATGGGACGGGTAACCTCTATATTGCCGACATGCAAAACAATCGCATCCGCCAAGTGGAGGGCAGCCAAAGCGCTCCTGCATTGAGTATTGCCGGCGAGACGCTGGACGCATCTACGGGCAGCATCAGCATTCCGGTGCAGTTCGCCGCCAACGGCGCTTCCATCTCCGCCCTGGCCTTCTCGCTCGACTATGACGAAGCCTGCTTGAGTCTGGACGAAACCGACGGCAACGGCGACGGCATCCCCGATGCGGTGAGCGGCTTGCCGGCAGGCTACGTGCCCAGCGTCAGCCACGATGCGGGCGACAGCGACGGTGAACTCGACATCAGCCTCTCCGACCAGAGCGACCCGCTTGATGCGCTGAGCGACGGCGCCATCGCCACCATTGCATTCGATGTCATCAGCACCTGTCCCACTACGGCCATCAACTTCTCAACCGACCCGGCGGCATCGTTCGGTGATACGAATGGCGATGCGGTGAGCGGCACGGCCGGCGGCGGCACGCTCACGCTCGATTACAACAGCGCCCCCACCGACATCGGGCTGGACAGTGAAACCGTCGGTGAGAACGAGCCGGCTGATACCGTCGTAGGTATTCTCAGTACCACCGATGCCGATGCAGGCGATACCCACACCTACAGCCTGGTTGCCGGCGACAACGACAGCGGCAACGCCTCCTTCTCCATCGTGGGCAGCGAATTGCGCACGGCCGCAGCCTTCGACTTTGAATCACAGAGCAGCTACTCGATCCGCGTGCAGACCGACGACGGCAACGGCGGCACCTTTGAGAAAGCCTTCAACATCGGCGTCAATGACGTCAACGAGGCGCCCACGGGTCTCACGCTGGACAACCAGACCGTGGACGAGAACCAGCCCAGCGGCGCCGTCGTCGGCTCGTTCTTTACTTCCGGTGATCCCGATGCAGGCGACTCCCATACCTACACCCTCACCGCTGGCGACACGGCAGCCTTTGCCGTCAACGGCGATTTGCTGGAGACAGCGGCTGAGTTCAACTATGAGGACCAGAGCAGCTACAACGTCACCGTGCGCACCACGGACGTCGGCGGCCTCTCCTATGAGGAGAGCTTGACCATCAGCGTCAACGACGTCAACGATGCACCGGTGGCTGTGGATGATGACTTCGATCCGCTGACGCTGGTGGCGGTGGGGCCGACTAAGCTGGACGTGCTGGCGAACGATACCGACGAAGATGTCGATGCGCTACTCTACATTGAGTCGGTGAGCAGCGCCAACGCAGCCATTATCGATCTAGTTTTCGTGGACGACGGCCTTGAGTACACGCCACCGGCGGACAGCAACGGCAGCGAGAGCTTCACCTACATCGCCACCGATAGCCTGCTCTCCTCCAATGCGGCTACCGTCAACATCACCTATGTGGCCGACGATCTGCGCGGCGACTGCAACAGCAACGGCGGTGTGGATGCGGGTGATTTCTCGGCCATTGCGCTGGAATTCTTCGACACCGATAGCTCCAGCAACTGGTGGGAGATCTACCAGCAGGGCTATGCCGGCAGTCCCATCGGCTGCGATGCCAACGCTTCGGAGAACGGAGCGGGTCCGAGTGTGACCGTTGCCGACATCATCTGTACGGTGCTGGTCTTCTTCGGCGACGATACCTGCACGTCAGGTGCCCTACTGCGAACGGCTGCGGCTGCTCCGGCCACACTCAGCATTGCGCAGGTTGCGCACGAGGACGGGGACACCGTGGACGCGCTCATCTCGCTAGCAAGTGACGGCAACGCCATTGCGGCCGCCGGCTTCACGCTCGAATACGATGCCGCAGCGCTCCGCTTCGATGCCGCTGACGCTAACGGCGACGGCCTGCCTGACGCGCTGGCCTTCGATCTGCCGGCGGGGGTCCAAGCCTGGACGCAGATTGAAGACGGGACCATTCAGGTGGCCGTGGCCGGTCTCACGCTGCCGTTGCCCACGCTGGAGGATGGGGCATTCGCAACCGCTACGTTCAGCGTGCTTGATGGCGGTGGATCCGTCTCGCTCCAAGACGCTTCTCTGGGTGATGTGAACGGCAACTCGGTCTCGGCCATCATAAATGCTAATTCCGTGGGCACCATCACACCCAAACTCTTCCTGCCACTCGTCAATCGCTAGCAAGGATTGCTACGCTGGACCGTTGAATCGGAATTGTTGAACCACGAGAGCAGCACGCTCGCCAGGCAAAGCGTGCTGCTCTCGCTTGAGGAGAAACAACTATGTGCTTCAAACGCACACAAGCGAGGATCTTCGTGATCGCGACGGTAATAACCGTCGCGCTGTGGAGTGTCGGTCATCTGTCAGGCAAAGCCGCGATCAACGCTGTGCCCGTTGCACAATCTGAGATTCCAACGCTCGTCGTGGCCGGTGGATCAAGCGTCAACGCCGGCGACACAGTTACCGTGCCCATTCGCTTCCAGAGCGCCGATCAGGAAGTTGCCGCGATCGGTCTCTCGCTCGACTTTGACCAAAGCTGTCTCGCCTTTGATGAAGCCGATGAAGATGAAAATGGCGTGCCCGATGCGATTTCGTTTGACATGTCGCCACAATTCTTCTCGTCTGTCTCTTATAGTGGAGAAGATACGGATGGTGAGATCGATATCATCATCGCAGACTATTCGCCGCCCCTGGCTACCCTAAGCGACAGTGAGCGCTTGATCAGTGTACGCTTCACGGCGGTCTGCCAGCCGGCAGACGCGGCAGGCGCTTTCGCGCGCATCGACTTCTCATCAGAGCCTCCGGTCAGCTTGAGTGGTCCCACCGGCCAGCCTGTCGATGGGAATGCCATCGGGGATTCTGTACTCATCTTACCGCAACCTGACTACACGCCCGTGCCAACGCCGACCGCAACCCCTACGGCGACGCCAGTTCCAAGCCCGACACCGACCCCTGTGCCTGTTCCTGGCAACCGTTCGCCAAACGTGGGAAACGATACGGCAACGACAAACGAGGATACATCCATAACGATCGACGTGCTGCAAAATGACAGTGATCCTGACGGCGACGAGCTGATCGTCGATTTATTGGTGCTGCCGACACATGGTCTTGCAACTGTCAACACCGATGGAACAGTGACCTATCTACCCCAAGCCAATTTCTACGGCAGCGATAGTTTTTCCTATACCGCAAGCGACGGGCGCGGCGGCGCGCTCTCTGCCAATGTGAGCATTACCGTTCGCTCGGTAAACGATCCACCGGTCATCCTGGTTGCACCAAGCGACCAAACAAATCAGATCGGTGATGCAGTCACCCTCTTGGTGTCGGTCAACGATGTTGATAGTGTGCAGGAGGCACTCAATCTCGTAGCGGATGGGCTGCCTAATGGCATTGAGCTAGACGCAGAACAAGCTTTGATTCATGGCACAATTGGGGAAGGCGCGACGGGTACGTACATTGTCGTCGTCACCGTTTCCGATGGAGAGTTGCAGGACAGTGTGCAGTTCCAGTGGACGATTACCAGTGCCGCTACGATGTATCCTGTTTATCTGCCACTCATCACGAGGTAATCACCAAGAGACTCACGTCCGACATAATGACATCAAAGCACGCCCGATCCGCTTATCCGGCGTTTCTACTCGCACAGCGTCGCGCCAACTCCAGGCGCGCAAGGATACCCTGGCCGGCGCCAGGGTGAGCAGCAAGGAAAGGCGCCCAGGCGCTTGCGTAGCTCGGCCAAAGTACGCGTCAAACCGCAGCGCAAGTACCGAGCCAAGGCCGTTGGACACAAGATAGATTGTGGGAACGAAGCGTCGGGAAACCATCTCGCTATCCGGGCGGGGGGCCATCGAATAGCTGGGGGACCATCAGTACGGGCAGTTTACCATAAACACAATCGGTCAAAAAGCAGTGGGCGTATTGGGGGTGCACGCACGAGTTGTAAATGAGTTCCGTATCCAAAGGGCGAAACGGCTTTGCACCAGGGAGAATTCTGCCTTCAGCCCCGTCGTTTTCCAGAAGTACTAACAACTCGTGCGTGCACCCCGTATTGGGCCGCCTGAGCACGTTGGTCAGCGCCACGCGTCGAGAACCTACTACCATCCCCAAAACGCGCAGAATCGCCGGTTGGCCCCCCAGCACAGCCCGGCGATTCCCGCATTTCCACCACCCATCACAGGAGGAGAAACCCACGACGCGACTGTAACACAGCGCTTTTGGGACGCAAGTGCGAAGAAGATCCTACGGCAGGCGGGCAACTGCGCCCAACCCACCCATATTGGGTCCCTGCGAGTCAAGCGCCTGAATGGGTGCAACGAAAGTAGAAATCTGTTTGGCGGCCCAGACAAAACGATTGACCCAAAACCAAAACAGAACCCGCGATCCGTATACTGATTCAAGCGTTGCTCATAAATTCAATCCCATATTTTTCCACAACAGCTATGGAGGTTCAACGATGAACGCTCACTGGCGAATGATCATTCGTCGCCCCGCTCTCTTCCTCGTTGTCATCGTATTACTCGCGTGCGTTGTCTTGCTCTCGTTGCCTGGTCTCCAAGCCTACACCATGTCCAACAGCGCAACGATCTCTGGTACAGTGGTGAAACAGGGCGCGCCCAGCCAAGGCAAGCGCATCGAGTTCGTGAAGGATGCCGGCTCGCCGGACGAACTGATCGTTGCCGTGATCGAAACCGATTCTGACGGCAATTACAGCTATGCTGTCGAGCTCGATACAGTGTACGAACTGCGTGGCTTTGGCGATACCACCGCCAATGAACTCCATGAATGGGTCATGATTACAACCCCAACCGCCGCATCCCCCGACATCGTCCTGCCAACCATAGAGATCTGGTATGACGGCCTGCTGATGCCCAATGACGGTGCGTCTTATGATGAAAATGAAGTGAGTGAGCTCAATCCCATTCTTTTCTCCTGGTCGAGCAGGGGGGATGCCGTCCGCTACAATCTCTGGCTGCGTATTCAAGGCAACTGGGCGAATTCTTGGGGGGTCGCCGAGACGACTGAGACAAGCGCTGAGTTCAACGGGGTGATTGATGGGGGCCGGATTGCTCCGTCTACCTACGATTGGCAAGTGGGTATGTCCCTCGATAATGGTTGGTGGGTGTGGAGCGAGCTTTCCACGATAATCATTACGGGCGAGCAGGTTGAGGGCTCATTCGAGGGCTATGTACTCAAGCAAGGCGCCGCCGCCCGCAATAAGTATGTCGAAGTCGTCCAGGGTGTAGGTACGTCCGAAGAGATGATTGTGGCCTTTACCCATACTGATGACGAGGGGTATTACAAGTTCACAAACCGCCCCACGGGAACCAGATATGAAATTCGGGGGTTTGGAGATCAGTCACAAAACGAACTCCACGAATGGGTGATGCAACTCACGCCTGCTTCCGCAGATCCTGATATAACACTGCCCACCATCGACATCTGGTACGACGGTCTGTTGTCGCCAGCTGATGGCGAAACGTACGCACGCGATGCAATCAGCGCCAGCAACCCGATTCAGTACGTCTGGTCGCCACGGGAAGGAGCCGAGAGTTACAAGCTCTACGTCCGCCAGCCGGGGCAGTGGCAAAATGCATGGCTCATTGCCGAGACGACTGGCACCAGTGCATCACATGATGGTACGCTCGACGGCGAACCAATGCCTCCTATGGCCTATGCATGGCACGTTGGCATGTCGCTCGAGAATGGCTGGTGGGTGTGGAGCGAGCATCGTCTAATCGAACTTACGCTAAGCATGCCTGAGGCCGTCTTCCTCCCGCTCGTGGTCGGCGAGAATGAAGCAGCGCAGTAACTGCTGCGGCTGAGATTTTGAAAACGACAGGTGAATCGCAATTCGGTGGCGTTTCAAAGGTTTGCACGGCGCGGGCAACCTACTGGATCCGACGCCGCGCCCGGCAGCATTTAGTAGGTATCGGGGGAACCCAAGTAATGGGACGCCTGGAAAGAGACTCGCCCTCAGGCGGCGAGTCTCCCTCTTTTCCCGCCCGGACGCGCTGCCCAGCGCAAAACCCCCAACCCACCCCGCTCCACTTGCCAAATCGCGCACGAGTCGCCATCGACGCCATCGGTCAGCACTACGCCGCCCACGGCTGGGCCTTTGCCGAAGCCAAGCCCAGCACGCCCGGCCCGGCTGAATTGGCCGCGGGTCCGACGTTCGCCGGTTATCCTTGCAGCCCCACGACCGACGACAACGGCCCGCCCACGTGGATCATTGTCGACGGCAAGCAGGCTCAGCGGCGCGAGAAGCAGGGCGATGTCTGGTACAGAGTGAAGTTGATTGACGGGAGTTATGAACAGGTCTTGCGCATCCCCAAAGGCGAGCAGGCGCCGTCTGTGCGCGGACTGTAAGCCAGCTTGATGGTTGATAAACCTGGCTGGCGTATATGTGTGGCACGCTGCGATTTCCGCCTTACGTCTGGAATTTTGAATAGGGCGACCATCATCGCCGCTCTGTCGGGCTCACTGCTTGCGCTTGCTGCCGTTGCGTCGTTATTCTCAACACAGCAGAGGGGCGGACCAATGCCAACGTCCTGCGCCTCGGGAGTCCAGTTGCACTCAGTGTCCTTGATCCTGACAACCCCTACCGTAACCTCAGCCTGCGCGGTCGAGTGGTCGAGGTCATTAGTGAAGAGCAGGGCGCTGGCGCAGGGATCAACCGGCTAGCCAAGAAGTATCTCGGAGTGGAAGAATATCCGGCTCGCACTCCTGGAGAGCGACGGGTGCAATTTTTGGTACGTCCCGAGCTTGTCAGTGGTTGGGGCAAAGATTAACCTGGAGGTCTTGCGGGCCATTCCTTGGCGCAGCACCTACGCCGCCCGTGCGTGGGCTATGAACCATCGGGCAATTCGAATTTCGCCTCCCACGGATCACTTCAGCCACATTACGAAGATTGACACAGGGCAGTCGGGCAAAGTATGATTTTCACATGAACATATCACTCGATATCTCTCAGGATATACTTGACTCCGCACGTCTGACGGTACCAGAACTGAAGCGCGAGGTCGCGGTTCATCTCTATGCCGAAGGCCGGCTATCTGTCGGCAAGGCACGAGAACTTGCCGACATGTCCCTGTGGGAATTCCGGCAACTCCTGGCATCGCGTAAAATTCCGGCTCATTTCAGCCTGGACGATCTGCAAGATGACGTTGCCACGCTCCAGAAGCTACAGCAATCGTGATTGTGGTCAGCAATACCTCCCCCATTACCAATCTGGCTGCAATCGGGCAGTTCGATCTGCTCCATAAGTTGTATGGGGAAGTCTATATCCCTGATTCGGTTTGGGCGGAGTTGAATGCCGATGACCGACCATGGCCCGGCAGCGCCGAAGTAGCCGGCGCATCATGGGTGGAACGGCGTACTGCCGGCAATCGGGAGCTAGTCGTAGCGTTCGAGCGAGACCTTGATCGCGGTGAAGCCGAAGCAATCGCCCTTGCAATCGAGATTGGTGCCGATCTGATACTACTAGACGAGCACGAAGGACGCCGAATCGCGCAGCGACACAAGCTGAATGTAATCGGCGTGCTCGGAATATTGCTGGATGCCAAACGGAGAGGGTTCATCGACCTCGTGATGCCCTTTGTGGAAAGCCTCCACCAAACAGCCGGATTCTATCTGAGCGATCAGATCGTTGATGCGGTAAGAAACCTTGCCGGTGAATGATTTTGAATTAATGGCGTTATCGCTGCCGACATGCCGCGTGGTCTTCCTCAAATAATCCGCACCGTTACACCAATTTGTATACCAAACATGACTGAGAAGATGGCACATTCACCCCGCCTCGACCGCGCCGACGCCATCGGCCGGCACTACGTCGCCCACGGCTGGGCCTTTGTCGCGAGCTAGCCCAGCACGCCCGGCCCGGCCGAGCTGGCCGCAGGTCCGACCTTTGCCGGCTATCCGTGCAGCCCCACGACCGACGACAACGGCCTGCCCACCTGGCTCATCGTCGACGGCAAGCAAGCCCAGCGCCGCGAGAAGCAGGGCGATGTCTGGTATAGCGTGAAGTTGCTGGATGAGAGTTATGAGCAGGTCTTGCGCATCCCCAAGGGCGAGCAGGCGCCGCCCGTGCGCGGGCGATAGGCCAAGCCCGACCGGCAGCGGAAGGTCTTGGTCTGAGATGGCTCGGAGTATGTCGTTAGTGTAACCGAAGAGTGCAGGCGAGAGGGTCGGGCCGCCAGCACGCTTGCTGGCCCTGTGCTGTTTGGCTACAATACGTCTCCTTGGCCTCCAGTTTGTCCAGGAGTACACAACGCAGCAGAGCCTAAAACGCCGTGAAGCTGCAGTGGCAACTGAGTTCGGGAAAACGGTGGCCTTGCGTGCGCTGCATGATTCTTTTTAGCTAAGGGTCCTCATGTTTCGTGCCGGTTCAAGATTGTAAGGGGATCATGATGGAATCTGATGTTCTCGACAGGGTTCAATCTCTCAATCTTCCGCAGTTGCCTGGCACGATTTCCGCTCACTACGTGTCTGGCCAAACCAAACGCGCCCAACAGATTCAGTCGATGCTTGAAGGTGCAGCCTCATTCTTTGAAGACCAGTTGGGGGTGACTGCCGATCCTAGCGTCGCGCTACTCGGTCCCACAGAGTGGCGGGTGGTCGCTGATGAGATCCCATATGGCTTGCCATGGGTTTCAGGTCCTCCCTATGTCACGGTACTTCCGGCGACGCTTGAACATCCTTTGGCCCAGTTAATCATTCAAATCACGTCAGAATCCAAACCTCTGCTCAGTCTGGCCCGCCCTACCGAGCAAATCGCCGATGATTTCATCGCATTGATCGGGTTCCATGAAATCGGCCATGTCATCACTTGGCAATATGGTATTGAACCGCCTTCAAATTGGATCAGTGAAATTCTGGCCAGCTACTTGGCCTATGGCTTTATGAAGGCCAGACATCCGCAACAAGCCACTCTATGGCAAGAGATCTCCGAACTCATGGCCCAAGAGATTTCCCCAGAGCACACCACCCTCACCGATTTTGAGGCACTCTATTCGGGTGTTGGAATCGAAAACTATAGCTGGTATCAAGGGGTATTCCAGAGACGCGTCGATGAACTATTCCGAGCGCATGGTTTGGACTTCGTACGCGTGCTGAAGGACACTTTGCAGGAGACTGCATGGTCTCAGGATGAGGATCCTCTTTTTCTCGAAGCGATGGAGCAGATTTCTCCAGGGTTTCAAGCCTGGGCAGACCAAAATCGTCTGTTGTGACACTTTGGATGCCATCCGAAGAATACTGTTCGCTACGGCGCAGCATGCTATGCCAACATGGGACTGATGATGGCTCCGATTGGCTTTATTCAGCTTACCGCAAGGCGCGCATGATTACAGAAGATACAGTTGCAGCAGTTGTGAAGAGAACAATACAAGCTGCAACAAGCGCTGCCGTCCCGAGAGACAAACCATGAATGATACGGCCACCGTTCGAATATTCCTTGCCAAAGGCAGTCCGACATCAGTCCGGACCGCCGAAATCTCAAACTGGACTGGCAAGGCAGTAGCTGGCCCTCGATCCCAACTTGAAGAGATACTGAAGCGTGAAGAAGCGACCAAGCCCGGTGTCTATTTCCTCTCCGGTGTCAACCCAGAGTCGGGGCGAGATCGGGTTTACATCGGCGAAGCCGAGGTGATCCGATTCCGGATCAAGGGGCATCTGAACAAGGATTTCTGGAAGACCCTGGTCTTTTTTGTGAGCAAGGACGAGAATCTCACCAAGGCGCATATCAAGTATCTCGAGGGAAAACTGATCGAGACGGCCAAGAGTGTGGGCCGCTTTGAACTGGAGAACGCACAGGCGAGCGGATCCCATCTTCCTGAGTCGGATGCGGCAGACATGGATGTCTTCCTCCACCGCATGGAGCAACTCTTGCCGATTCTCGGCCAGGAGTTTCTTAAGCCGGTGGTCAAGAATGAAATCAAGTCTAGCAGGACTGATCTGCTCTACTGTGAGATCAAGGGGATCAAGGCAACCGGCAGACAAACTGAGAACGGCTTCGTCGTCCTCAAGGGATCTGCGGCCGTACTCGAAGAGCGCCCATCCACACAGAAGTACCAGTACGCGGCCAACCTGCGAGCCGGCCTGCGATCGGATGGCATACTTGTTGAGAAGCAGGATCGCCTTGTCTTCCTCGTTGATCACGAGTTTTCAAGTCCAAGTGCAGCAGCTTCAGTGATCCACGGAGGTCAAGCCAACGGCCTGACTGCATGGAAGGATGCGAAAGGTGTTTCGCTGAAGGAGAAGGAAGAGAACGACATCCAATAGGGATGAATCCACGCCATCGGCCGGGGCGCCAAAGCGCAATGCTCAGCGTTGGCGGACAAGCGGCGGCGCCTATGTCATACAAGGAGGAAGGACATGGCAGATGAAGTACGGATCGGCATAATTGGCACCAGCTGGTGGACGGACATGATGTTTCTACCGAGCTTTAAGAGCCATCCCTCTGCCGCAGTCGTGTCCATTTGCGGCAGAAATCGAACCCGTGCAGAAGAGCTGGCCGCAAAGTATGGCATTCCCGAAGTCTACACCAACTATCGCACATTGCTCGAGCAGAAGAATATCGACGCTGTTGTCGTGGCAACCCCGGATGATCTTCACTATCCGATGACGATGGATGCGCTCGATGCAGGCCTGCATGTTCTATGCGAGAAACCAATGGCGCTGACTGCCGACCATGCGTCAGAAATGTATGCAAAAGCTGAGGCAGTTGGCGTGAAGCATATGGTACTTTTTACCTGGCGCTGGCAACCACATTTTCGATTTCTGAAGCAGTTGGTCGATGAAGACTACATCGGTCGTTGCTATCAAGCTCAGTTTAGCTTTGTCGGAGGTTTTGGACGGAATCAGGACTATGGCTGGCGATACGATTCTCAGCGCTCAAATGGAATCATTAGTGATTTGGGCGCACACATGATCGATTTTGCCCGCTGGTACATTGGAGATATTCGCAAGGTCAGCGCCAGTCTGGGCACCTTTGTCGAACGCAATGGTGTGGACCGAGAGCAATTGGATCCATCTAACGATGCAGGTTTCGTCATGCTGCAATTCGATAATGGAGCGCAGGCTGTTGTCCAGGCAAGTGCTGTTGCGCATCAGGCAGATCGGGGGTTTGAGATAAGCGTTCAATTGCAGGGTGACAAAGGTACACTTGAGGTAGATCAGCTCTTCACCGGTACTGATGCCAGCGTAACGATCCGCGGCGCTCGCGACAAAGACGAGCGGTTTAGCCGCTTATCGATACCCGATAGCTTTCTCAAAGATCTGGATGGAGTGGATAATTTGGCCCCGTACTTCAAACAGTCTGCTGGCCCACGTCTCTTTGTAGATGCGATTGCGGAAGACCTATCGATTACGCCAGATTTCTACGATGGATTGAAGGTTCAAGAAGTCATCGACGCTGCTATCGAATCGCATCGAACAGAGTGTACTGTCTCCTTACCGTGACATGCGGAAGTTGACTAAGCTGCATTTGGATCTGATTCGAGGTCCGATAGTGCGAAAATGATCCGTAACCCACCCACTCACCCCCACCAACCCCGCTGCCATCACCCACGCCACCAAGATCGCAACCATCAAAGCCCTCGTCCTCGACACCGTCTCGGAGCGTTCTCAGTGCGACTATGGCCGCGCCCTGGACGCCTTTGTCGATTTCATGGCCGTCTATCCCTACGGCCTCAACAAAGCCGCGGTCCAGGCCCACGTCAGCGCCCTCAAAGCCGACGGCGTGACCGCTTCCTCTATCAACCAGCGTCTGGCCGCTATCCGCAAGTTTGCCATGGAAGCCGCCGACAACGGCCTGATCGACGAAAGCACCGCCCAGGCCATCAAGCGCGTGCCCAACATCAAGCGCCAGGGCCGGAAGCTGGGCAACTGGCTCACCAAGGCCCAGGCCGAGGCGATGATCAACGCGCTCGACCTTTCCACAATCAAGGGGCTGCGCGACCGGGCCCTGCTGGCCGTGGCCATCGGCTGCGGCCTGCGCCGTGAGGAGATCGCCACCCTGCACCTGTCGGACCTGGCGCAGCTCGAGGGCCGCTGGGTAATCCTGGACCTGGCCGGCAAGCACGGTCGCACGCGCACAGTGCCCATGGCGGCCTGGATCAAGCACACCATCGATCAGTGGGCGGACGCCGCGAGCCTCACCGATGACGCCTACCTGTTCCCACCCCTACGCAAGGGCGGCGCCATCCAGGCCGGCCACATGAGCAGTCAATCCGTCTGGCAGGTCGTGCAGCACTACGCGCCGATGGCCAACCTCGCGCCCCACGACCTGCGCCGCACCTTTGCCAAGCTGGCCCACCAGGCCGGCGCACCCATCGAGCAGATCCAGCAGAGCCTGGGCCATGCCAGTATTCAGACGACTGAACGCTACCTGGGCGTGGACCTGGATCTGCAGAATGCGCCGTCAGACTACATTCGGCTGGATGTGGTGTAGGGATGTGAGAGGTTATACCGAGCAGTCACCCACCCTTTTCCTATCCCTCAATAATATTGTGCACTAGAAAATCGTCTGGCTCCACCAACTCCCCGCCTAGCTGATGAATCACGGCACGCAGGGTCTGCTTGAAGTGCTCCAGTGATTCCAGCGAATCCCACACCTCGACCACGACGTATCCACTATTCTTAGTGTAGACAAAATGATAGAGACGCCCTTGCGGGTTGTACTTGCCCACTTTCTGCAAAGCTGTATTGACTTCGTGGTAACCTTCGATGTCATCTCCGGGCACATCATAGACAGCGACGTAGGGCATGGCATTCTCTCCTTTCGCATCAAGCGGACCGGCCCGCCATCAGAAGATTCGGTAGCGCACATGTCTATCTGCTGGTCGACACACGGGATTCAGGTAACCACCCTAGTACCACCAATGGACTCGAATTTGGCAATCTAAGGTGTGGGACACGAGCACTAGCTTAGCATGAAGCCAGGGCCATAGTCTATCACGTTACTCATATGGCAGGATGGGACCTTTGGCTTGAATACTGCGACTGTCACGCGACGACTTGCAGCGCAATCGCCAACCCTGAACATTACGTTGACACGTTGACCGCACTAATCTACACTCCACCATATTGCTGGAATTATGCATCATGGGGAGGGGAATTGTGCCAATAACCGGTGAATGTTTTTGTGGAGCAGTAAGATATCAGGTTGATGGCAAGCTGCGCGATGCGATATCTTGCCATTGCTCGCGTTGTCGAAAAGCCTTCAGTGCTCAAGCGTCTGCATCCGCTTCTGTTGAACCAGGTGAATTCACGTGGCTTTCTGGAGAATCCCTATTGACGTCATATGTCGGTGAACACGGTTATGGCTTTCAGTTCTGCAAAATCTGCGGATCTACCATTTGCACCATATTCAATGGCGAGGTCTTGCAGGTTACGTTGGGTTGCGTGAATGGCGATCCAGAGATTGAAATTGGGCAACACATATATGTCGGCTCAAAAGCAAAGTGGGAAGTTCTTCCTGAAGGTGTAGTTCAGTTTCAAGAAGGGCCCTAGTGAAACGCTTAACAAGGCCATCACTACAATGGAATTCTCGAACTCTTCAACCAAGCCGGCCTCGGCCAACCAAAAGGTCGGCTTCATCACGTCGCCTTCGCCGTCAATGATGGCTACCGAGTCATTGAGGTTTGGGAATCTCAAGAAGCCCTGGACCAACACGCACAGGCCGTTCAGGTAGTGGTCCGCAGGCATCGCGCGCAAATGGCCGAACCAGAAGTCTGGCCCACACACAATGTCATCACCGCCGCACCACAGCCCTAAGCGCAGAGTTGAGAAGCCATCTTGGATCCTGAGCCACAAGCGATATCCCATGCCGGCATTGCGGAGCACCGTGTAGAATGATATGTTGTTAATGGCTGGATCACGGATTCTCGTAACTCGATTCTCAAGTGCCCAGAGGATGCTATGACGCAAGCGCTCACAGATTCTGAACTCGCCCATTTGCTCGACTTCGTCGGCTATGGATCGCTCGATGCCGATGTCTGGTTTCTGGGTATGGAGGAAGCCGGCGGTGGTGAAGCCAACATTCGTGCACGCTTGGATTTCAGGACCGTAGAAGACAATGCAGAAGCACACAAGCGACTCGGAATCACCAAGCATCATTGGGGCAAGCGAACGATTCAACGCACGTGGTGGGGCATGTGTTACGTCATGTTGCGTTTGGAAGGCGAAGAACCATCGCGTGAGAACATCCGACACTACCAGGCCGAGTGGCTCGGGCGGAAGCATGGCAACACCTTGCTCACGGAACTGATGCCCATTCCCAAGCCCGCCGTCAGCCAGATGGGGCTACGAGCAGCTCATGCCCCAGTATGATTCGCGGCAAGATTACTACGAGCAAGTCGAACCCCAGCGCGTGAGATATCTGCGTCAGCTGATCAAGGAGCACAGGCCCAAAGTAATCATCGGCTACGGCAAAGCGTATTGGCCGCAGTACAAGGAACTCTTCCCGCACCACACCTTCGAGCGCAACGACCAATTTGAGGTGGCACGCGATCAAGATACCCTGGTCATCTTGACCGATCACTTCACGGCACGCACGATGAACGGCAAATTCGATGACATCGTGGCGATCATTCGCACATCTTCGCCGGAGGGAAGCGAAGCAGGGCATGGTTGACCTGAAACCTGATACCCTCCGGCGCTCAGTGCCCGCTCACACACCCTGTACTGGGTAGCGTAGACGGCAACCACTGAGTAAGCGCACCACTAGCTCGCCTCCCCAGAAAGAAGCTGGGTGCGCCGGGCGCAGCCCCCTCTGCGCGTCAACACGGGCACGGTGGTTGTGGATATCGACTACGCCGACATTTACCCCGGGGACAACCTGAACGAAGGGTGCCGAAAATCGGCCAGCGACAAGCGTAGCGGTCTGCGTATTCCACAACGAATGCGGTCAGCGAAAGTCGGAAGCCTGTGACAGACGTCAAGGGAAATCAGCTGGAAGTAAATGGTGTCAAGCTCTTCTATCAAATGACGGGCAAAGGCGATCCCATTGTTCTGCTACACGGTGGTGTATCAAGTCACAAGATGTGGGATAAATTCGTGCCGCTCCTCGCAAGCGGACATCGGGTCTATGCGCTCGACATGAGAGGGCACGGCCGTTCGGAGCTGGATCAGCGCGGCATCTCATATCCGTTGCTGGCAGATGATTTGGCGGGGTTCATTGAGGGACTAGAACTGGAACGACCTCACATCATCGGATATTCGTCTGGAGCAAACGTCGCACTGGACTTCGCTTTGCGTTACCCAGACCTTGCTGCTTCATTCGTATTGGGTGCGGCATGGCTTCGCCTGACGCCGGATTTCATAACAGCGGGCAAGAGCTTTGGATACGTTCAGCCGGGTGAGGTTGACTTTACGGTGGTCGGCGAAAGGTTTGGAAGCCACATAGACCGTTGGGCTGACGAACACGCTTGGCTGTATGGACGAGAGCACTGGAAACGGCTCTATGAGTTCATGTGCGAGATGGACCTGACACCGCACGGGAACCATGGCGAAACCTTGAAGACCATAGCGGCGCCAGTGCTCGTCTTTGCCGCCGATGCTGACGGACTCATTCCGATCGAACAATTCGTTGAACAGTATCAAATGATACCTGCGGCGGAACTACTGATTGTCCCAGGGACCAATCATATCTCCGTCCTGTCAAGGGTATCACTGCTTGCAGAAGCCATCCTGGACTTCATTCGTAGACATTGATCCCCATGAAAGAGATTTCGAACGCAAGGGAGCTTTGACGCCAACCCACATCCCTGCTACCCTTTTCCCCAGGTCGGCTGTGGTGACCGCAAGGTCGCTGCACAGGTCCGCAAGGATCCGTGTATCGGGGGACGCAGCCGGCCGTCCGCTTCCCCAGAATCCGCCCTTGACCAACCACCGGCAAGCCCGTAGACTGGATTCTGCAAAGCGCTTGCCCTTGCCGACGCTGAGCGCCTGACAAGCCATCCGCAGCAGGACATCTACCCTCGCTTCCGCTCAACGCCTGTGGCCGACCGCTACCGTCTCATCAGGAGCGTGCGGCGCAATTGTGCCGCCGCAAGCAGGATAGGTTGTCCGCTCAGGCAGGCGATGCCCGTAAGGTCATCTTGGCGCTCGTGGACAAGTATGAGTTGGACGGGCTGAGAGAGATGACAAATCCGGCGATCTTTCGCGTCAGTCCGTTCAGAAAAATGGGTGAGGTTTGGGGCGTCTTCCGTCATTTTGGCGACGATCCCCAGCAGCTTAGCCGGACTATGGCTGAGCTTCAGCGCTGGCTGTATGCGGCCTAGGACCAATGTGCTAGAATGACACGATCGGTGGCTCCGGGGTTCGCCGTCTTCAGCCTGTGCGTGTGCGTGGAAGGAATGTGTGTAGATGCAGACAATTCTATCGATTGACCTGATTACAACCGATGCTGCGGTTCGGAATGGCCGCCCGTGCATTGCCGGCACGGCGCTACGTGTGACCGATGTCGCCATGGCGCATTTGTATCACCAACGCACAGCAGATCAGGTTGCAGCCGACTACGAGCTGACCCTGGCGCAGGTTCATGCCGCGCTGGCCTACTACTACCAGCACAAAGCCGAGCTCGATGCCGATATTCGCAGCCAGGTGCTGACGGCCCGTCAGTTCAAGGAGCAAAACGGTGGCGGCCAAGCTTCGTTTCTACCTGGATGAAAATGTGCCGGTGGCGGTTGCCAGGCAGCTGCAGGCGCGTGGCATTGAAACCGTTACCGTACGTGACCTGGGCTTGCTCGGCGCGGCCGACACCGTCCATCTCTCAAAGGCGACCGCGGACGGCTTCGTCTTCTGCACCTACGACTCAGACTATCTAAAGATGGCTGCCGAAGGCATTGAACACGCTGGAATCGTTTTCGGCCAGCAGGATCTACACTACATCGGCAACTGGGTAAACAGCCTTAGCCTTCTCCACGCTCTCTATACATCGGATGAAATGCGCAACCGCATTGAATTCATTTAACAGCCCCCACGGCACGCCCGTCACCCTCACCATCGAGCCCGGCGCCGATTCCGACGCCATCACCGCGCTCCTCGACCGCGCCGACGCCATCGGCCGGCACTACGCCGCGCACGGCTGGGTCTTTGCCGCGAGCCAGCCCAGTACGCCCGGCCCGGCTGAGCTGGACGCAGGGCCGACGTTTGCCGGCTATCCATGCAGCCCCACGACCGACGACAACGGCCTGCCCACCTGGCTCATTGTCGACGGCAAGCAGGCCCAGCGCCGCGAGAAGCAGGGCGATGTCTGGTACAGCGTGAAGCTGCTCGACGGGAGCTATGAGCAGGTGCTGCGCATTCCCAAAGGCGAGCAGGCGCCGCCTGTGCGGGGGCTGTAAGTCGAGGCTGCCGGAAGCGTGGCTGCCGGGAACAAAGCGGGGCGATACCACGGGTCTGTCAGATCTTCATGAACTACCCAACGCCATCAGATTGCATTTCTCTGGTGATCGCACCATTCCCAATAGAAGTGCGTGCAACTCTTGGAGTCCACTCGCGATCGAACGCCACCAGTTCATAAACCAATGTCTTTTCCCATGTCTCGATCACGAGTAGTTACTTCGAACCGCTAACCCAGCCATTCCAATCGGAACCAGCATCTTTGCCGGATTTTTGCATGTATTCACGTCGATTCTCAGAGCTCTCTGTTTGGTCGATGCCCAATGCGTGGTAGATGTTAGCCCGATACGCCGACTCGAGCGGAAATAGAGTGTCCGTGACGATCTTTCCAGACTGTCGAATTGTGAGTGCAAGCCAAGACTGCGGTACTCCCAAGGGTCCTGTAAGCGTCGTTCCTTGCGCATTGATGGCAACGTCGGCAGCACTGTTATACAAATCAGCGGTTGCTAAGAGAACTTCGTTTCGTCTTTGGTCCATGTTTTCATCCGTGTAGGTGTCGATGTCGTAGTAGGCCCGCTTCGCTTCGACATAGGCATCGTACTTCTTTGTTGAGAGATCAATGAATCCATCGATGGTTACATATGTACCGTATGCAAGCAGAGCCACCCCAACAACAGCAACAACGGCGATCTTACCGCTGGGGTCAACAAATCGGACTGGATTGTTCTTAACGTACAGATAGTCATTCTGGCTTTGAAGTTCGTCAATCAAGCCGGGCCAGGGATCGCGGCTGAGGAATCTCCCCGTATCGGGATCGTAGTATCTCGCTCTGAGGAAGATGAGGCCCAGCTCTGGGTCAATCTGCTCGCCGGTGTGCTGGAAGTCCTGCTGTGTTGAGCCAGTCTGTGTCCGCACGGCCCCAAAGACATCGTAGCTGTAAGCATCAGTGCGCTGGGCGCTAGCGTTACTCAGGGCGCGGGTGCTGCCCAGCCCATCAGTGTGGTAGTAGCTGGGCACGCCTGCCGGATCCACCAGCGCCAGCAGGTCAGCGCCGTAGACGTAGCGGCTACTCTGCCCACCAGTCGTCTCAATTAGCACGATGGGCAGTGGCGCCCCGATGTCCTGCAGATAGCCAGTTGCAGTGCCGTTGACGCTCTTGCCCAGCCGCACGCCATCGCCGTCATAGCTGAAGGCCACGCTGGTTGCGCCATCCACCACCTGGGTGAGCCGGTCCAGGGCATCAAAGGTGTAGCTTTCTGCTCCCTTGGTAGCCAGATTGCCGTTGGCGTCCCAGGTCAGGCTGGTCGTGCCGCCTGGATCGGTGACGCTCAGCAGCCTGTCCCCGGCATCGTAGGTGTAGGTGGTGACGCCCTGCACGCTGCTGGTCAGGCTCAGGCGGTTGCCCATGGGATCATAGGCGTAGTCCACCTGCTCGCCGTCGGGATAGACCACCCGCGTCAAGCGGTCCAGGCTGTCGTAGCTGTAGCTGCTGGCGCCGTCTGTATCGACCATGCTCAGGCGATTGCCCACCGGGTCCAGGGTGTAGGTGGCCTCGGCAATGACGGTGGTGTCCGGTGCGCTGTGGGCCAGGCTCAGGAGACGTCCGGCCGCGTCATAGCCGTAGGCGGCAGAAACGCCATTGGGATAGCCAATCGCCGTGGGTCGGCCTGCTCCGTCGTAGCCATAGGTCGTGGCGCGGCTGGCCCAGTCGGTGACGCCGGTCAGTCGGTCGGCGGCATCGTAGCTGTAGCTCACCACGTCACTGCCCGGATAGGTCAGGGTGGTGCGGTTGCCACTGGCGTCATAGGCATACCCCAGCACGCCATTCGGTCCGCTCACCTGGGTCAGGCGGTCCAGGTCGTCGTAGCTGTAGCTGGTCACGCCGGTCGGGTCGATCATCTGGGTGCGGTTGCCCACGGCGTCATAGCTGAAGCTGATGCTGTCGCTGCCGTAGGCGATGCTCGCCAGACGGTCCAGATTGTCATAGCTGTAGGTGAGCACTGCGCCGTCGGCCTTGGTCGTGCCGGTGCGGTTGCCCACGGCGTCGTAGCTCTGGCTGGTGACGTTGCCCAAGGGATCGGTCGTGCTCACCAGGCGGTTGAGGCTGTCGTAGCTGTAGCCGGTCACGTGACCGTTGGCGTCGGTCATGCTCAAGCGGTTGCCCACGGCGTCGTAGACGTAGGCCACCGTGCCTCCGGCCGCGTCGGTGACGCCGGTGAGACGGTTCATGGCGTCATAGCTGTAGCTGGTGGCGTGGCCATTGGCGTCGGTCATGCCGGTGCGGTTGCCCACCGGGGCTTTACCGTTCGGAATCCTTTTCTAATCCCATCCAATAGGGCATCTCCGTTCGAGTCGGAGCAGGGGCACCATCAAACGTCGTTCGCAATCCACTGCGAGCGACGTTTTTTGTTTGTTGCGCATCTTCTAGGATCGCGCCAGGAACTCGCACCGTAACAACGATGGACCGCGGAAAAAGCCGGACACAGCGGATCTTCGCAGAATCTTGTGCAATTGATCCTCCAATATCCGCCGGATCCGCGTTGATCCGCGGCCCATCCTTACTATATATGGCGTATTCCTGAAACCGCGCGCATTGTCGTTGCAGTGTGTTTTAGAGTGTGGTACTATCTTTCCACCTCCCAGTCCAGCCACAATGAGGAGCGTGGCACTTTGTATCAATCAAAGGGACAACCCCAAATCTTCTGGACGCGCGCGGTCACCCATCGTGCGCCTTGGCGCGTTCACACGGCAATCTTGGGCCTGGCCATTATGCTGCTGGTCGGCGGAGCACTTTTCTTCGCTCGATCCTCGGCGCGCGGCGCAGACTGCGCAGCCGCTGAGTCAACCCATGGCTGGTCTCATCATGTCGCAGTATGTGAATGCTACGGCCGGCAACGGGTTCAACAAGGCGATTGAGATCTTCAATGGCACCGGCGCGCCCGTCTCGCTCAATGGCTACGTCATTGAGATCTATGAAGCCGGCCAGGCGACGGTGGCACGCTCCGTTGTTCTGGATCCGCAGCGGATTCTCAACAATGGTGAGACCTGGGTGATCTACAACAGCTTCGGCGATCAGATTTCCGGCGCGCTTCCCCCTGCTATGCCACGCCAGCCCAGTACGAACTTGGTCTTCAATGGCAAGTCTACCTTGATCTTGGTCAACGGGACGACCCGCATCGACTCTTTCGGCCAGCGCGGCGTTAACCCGCCTTCCGGTTGGGAGGGCGGCGGCATCAACGTGACCGGCGAGACGCTGGTGCGAAAGCCGGACGTCTGCTTCGGCCGTACTCAGGCAGAGGCGCCCTTCAATCCCTCTGACGAATGGATCGCAATCGGTCAGAACAACTATAGCGGACTGGGTGAATATGTAACCAATTGCGGAGGCGGCCCGGTCCCGGGCCAGGCGCCTGTGCTCAATGAGTTTGTCATCCAACGCAACAACAATCGCAGCAATCAATACATCGAAGTCTTTGGCCAGGTTGGCGCCAACTATAGCAGCTATTCCATCATCGTCGTCAGCGGTGACGGCCCCAACCCGGGTCTGATCGAGCGGGTCTATTCGGTCGGCGTGACGTCCGCCGGCGGCTACTGGACGACCCCCTTCATGAACAATGAAATCACGAGCCAGAACACGACCTTCCTGCTCGTGCAGAATCTGGCTGGCGGCGTCGGCCCCGGCTATGATCTTGATAGCAACAACGACGGTTTCATCGATGGCAGTCCGCCGTGGTCGACCATCGCTGATGAAGTTGCAGTGACGGTCGACAATTCCGGCCAGGGCGCGTACGGCATCGTACGCCTGACGCCCAACTTTGACGGTCGCAATACCTACGTCGGCGGCGCATCGCGTATTCCGAACGGCAATACGACACAGCAACCCGGCGCATGGCGGCGCAATTACGAGCTTGGCGGCCCTGTGCCAGCCGGGCTGGCGATCGACACGCCCAATGGCTTTAACACGCTTGGCACCGCGACGCCCACGCCAACAGGAACCCCTACGCCGACCACGACGGCGATTCCGACCGCCATCGTCACGCCGGCCGCATGCGCACCGCCGCAAGCACCGGGTCCACTGGCGGGTAACTGCTTCAATATCATGCCCAACGGCGGCTTTGAAACTGACGCCAGTTGGGTGTTTGGCCTGGATCCCGTGCCCGGCAGATATGTGGGCGATCCGCGTAATAGCGGGTTGCGCTCGGTGCTCTTGGGCAATCCGCCCGACAGCGGCGTCGCCGATCAGAATAGCTATTCCTCGATTCGCAATCTGGTAACGATCCCCGGTGATGCCTCAACCGTCTTCTTGCGCTGGGCAACCTGGGAACGGACGCAGGAACCTGCCTCTGGCGCGCCGAGTAACCAGACTGATCGGCATGACACAATTCTCCTGGCTCAGAACCTGCAACCGATTGAAATCGTCCATCGCTCGCGCTGCAACTACGACCGCTGGTACGAGCGTCAGGTTGATATCACTGGGCAGCGCGGCAAATCGCTCTACGTCTATTTTAATGCCTATAATGACGGCAATGGACTGCGTACCTGGCAAAATGTAGATGATGTGCAATTGATCATCTGTTACCCGGAAGGGTATACGCCTGGGCCGCCGACCGTCGTTCCGCCACCAATCCAGCCGACCTTCTTCCCGACACTTGCGCCGCCGGTATATCCCCAGCCCTGCGCAACGAACGTGTACCCCCAGCCCTGTCCAGTTGCGACTGATGTCTTTCAGATTATTACACCCCAGGCTGACAGTGCCATGATCACGATTCCGGGTGCCGCTACCGTGGTCCCGCCACCTGTTCAGGATCCGATCATTCAGTTCGCGACCGTCGTCGTGACGGCGACGCCGCCCCCGACTAGTATGCCGCTTCCGCTGCCTACTGAAACGCCCATGTCGATTGAGGACGTTCAGCCGCCACCAACGTTGACGCCGGTGAATGAGGTCGCGACTATTGTCCCGGCGGAAGAAGCCGTTATCGTGCCTGACACGCTTGGTCCAGTTGATGCCAACGGCTGTGTTGAATTGGTGCGCAATGGCGAATTCGAGATGAATGGCGTTCCTGGCGCCGAACAGAGCGTACCCGACTGGGCCGTGACGACTGATGTTGGCTTAGAGCGGGGTGTTCTGCCGCCGACCGGGGGCGGTAG
The DNA here is from genome assembly GCA_963749845.1 of uncultured Chloroflexia bacterium. GTDB lineage: Bacteria > Chloroflexota > Anaerolineae > Caldilineales > Caldilineaceae > JAGRCP01. The sequence continues at coordinate 100,572 of CAVVOJ010000005.1, forward strand.
CCAGTCCCTACGTATAGGGCAAGCCGAAACGACACAAGTCTCCTCGCTAAGCGGCGCCGAGCAGAGCATCAGATTACCGGACAACTACGCCAGCATCCTGCTCACGTTTGATTATTACCTGCTTTCGGGAAACCCTGGCGGACCGACGAACCGTCAGCGCGCTGACGTCTTCTACATGGAGTCTGGCCAGCTTGCACGCCGCGTGCTCAATGAATCGAGCGATGCTGCTGAGTGGTTACTCAAAGAAGAAGATCTCACAGCCCTCTCCGGTCAGCCGGTGCGCTTACGCTTCAGCGTGGCGGACGATGGCGCGGGGACCATAATGTATGTGGACAATGTGTCGATCTTGGCCTGTCAACAGACGACGAGCACAAACAGCGCCACACCTGTCGTCAACGTAGTTGGCGTTGAGGTGGATGCGGTCGTCGCCGTGCCCACTGTCGATCTCGAGCGCCCACTGGTTGCCGCCACGGCAACCTTCGCACCGGCGCCCGGGGAGAGCAACCTGACGGTGGTGACTTCTTCGCCTTCCTGGTGGGTCAACTTGACCTCCAGCCGACTGGGCACGATTTTTATCCTCTTCTGCATTGTGCTCATCATTTTCTTCATCTTCTGGGGCCTGCGTACGCTCTTCCGCCCACGCAGGTAAGGTATATTCGACCCCTCTTAATGCAGATGTTTCACCGGTCCGGCTAAACGAATCAAGCCGGACCGGTTTGTTATACTGTCAGGTGGCACCGTCACTTGTTGAGCCGCAGGCGCTGCGCTATACTCTCCCCGTTATCTGTCCACTTTTTGTACGAGGAACGAAACCCGCATGCAAGCCCATTGCGCCGAAGATCGATTTGCTCATGCCGTCGCCAGTGCAGGCTTAAATACCCGGCCGCACACTGCGATTGAGGTCATCGCCTATGGGCCTGACGCCGACGTCAATGGCTTTGATGCATTGGCGGATGAATGGAACGAATTGCTTGCCCGCAGCTGTAGCAACACTATTTTTTTGACCTACGAATGGCAAACCAATTGGTGGCACTGCTTAGGGAAAGGTGAATTATGGATTTTGGCATTTCGCGCGCTGGAGGATAACAGCCTGGTCGGGATTGCCCCCTTTTTCCTGGTCGATGAGACTGTTCCAGCGCTTGTTGGGCGACGTCATTTCCATTTGGTGGGCTGTATCGAAGTTAGCGATTATCTTGATCTGATCGCGGCTTTTGGGTGGGAAACCGCGGTCTATGATGCCTTGCGCCGGTGGCTTGATGGTCCCGAGGCGCCTGCTTGGGACGGCATCGATCTCTGCAATTTACCAGAGGAGAGCCCGACGTATCGTGTGCTGCCCGAGATTTTTGAAGTGGCTGGGTATACGGTCAGCGTGATGCAGGAAGATGTCGCACCGCAATTTTCGCTGCCCATGCGATACGAACACTATTTGCAGGATCAGGTAGAAAAGAAGCAACGCCACGAGATCAGGCGTAAGCAGCGGCGGGCTGAGCGCGAGGCGGATGTCGGCTTCCACATTGTGGGGCCACACGATTCGTTGACCGCAGAGGTGGAGGATTTTATCGCATTGCAGCGGGCCAGCGCCACTGATAAGGCCGACTTCATGACGCCCGAAATGCAGCGCTTTTTCCAATCGCTCGCTGCAACCATGGCCGCGGCCGGCTATTTATGTCTCTGCTTCTTGACGCTGAACGGAGAGAAAGCGGCAACGCTCTTCGCCTTTGAATACAATCACGAATTTCTGCTCTACAACTCCGGATATGATCCGGACGCCCACGCCCAGCTGAGTCCGGGCTGGGTGATCCTAAGCTATGCCATCCAGTACGCCATCGCCGTCGGCTGCACGAAGTTCGACTTTATGCAAGGCGATGAAGAATACAAGTATCGATTTGGGGCAGAGAATTACCGCGTGATGCGCGCGATTGTGCGCCGCTAATGCCCAGAGTAACCTAGTCATCCGTCAAGACCGTCACGTCATCGGGCATTTCTGCCGGCACGATGACGGTCTCTTCGTTGCGGATGGTCACCTGGCCGGGGCGCCCCCCAGCCGCGCGATTGACGAACCGGCAGCGGGTCAGCGATACCGGCGCATTGCGCTCCCCGCGTAATGACGAATGGTAGGCAGCCAATTGTGCTGCCGTACGAATTGTGGCCTCGTCCGGATCACTGCCCCGGCGGCGGATAACCACATGGGAGCCCGGTGCGCCGCGGGCATGCAACCATAGATCCTCGGCGCGGCCATCGCGAAAGCTTACCTGGTCATTTTGGCGTGCATTGCGCCCGACAAGAATCTCGTAGCCACTGGTGCTCTCAAAACGGCGCGGGCCGCGTGTGGGCTGTCCACCGGCACGTGACTTACGCTTGGCGCGAGTAAGCCCCAACTTCTCCAGTTCGCTGCCCACAGCGGCAATTTCAGGCTGATTTTCTGCGGCGTTCACGTCAACGTCTAGCTGATCCAGAAAGGCGAGGTCGGCCTGTAGCTGTGCCCGACGTTGCGGAATGAATGCCGCCGCGCGTTCCAACTTTGCCGCCCGCTTGAACATCTGCTCCGCCTGCTCCACCGCACTCTTGCCCGGCGCACGCGGAATGGTCAACGTTTCGTCGCCAAGGTCCACGACCAGCGCTGCTTTGTCGGGATCGAGCTGACTGCCGAGGGCAAGGAGCCACTCGGCGTCGCGGCGCAGTTGCTCCGGCTCGCCCGGGGCCGGCTCGTCGGCGGCCAGCGCGGCTAGTTGACGCATTAGCCGCGCGCGGGCCTGGCGCAGGCGATTGGCCATGTCAGCCCGTTGTGCGGCGTAAGCATCGGTTACGGGAGAAGACGGAACTGCTTCAACTGCAGTCTCGCGTGCGTCGGTCGTATGCTTCTGGGCGGTGTAGAAACGCTCAATTGCCTCGCTGAGCGTCTTCGTGGCCGCAAAGTGACCGAGAAATTGCAGCACGTAGGGCGCAAAGGCGACCACCTTCCCCCCTTCTTCACTCAAGCCCGGCGTCCAGCCCCCATCCGTGGTGGGCAGCCAAAGGCTCTGCAGTGCGCCGGCCACGGACACCACATCGGTCGCACTGGCTGGCGCATCGCTGCTCCCCGCGGCTCGGAAGGCTAGCTCTCGGGCCTGGGTCGGACTGACGCCGGCGATTTGGTCCACCAGCGCGCGCCACAGCTTGCCATCGGCCTCTGTCACGGCGCTCAGGTCATCGTAGTAGCCGAGCCGTCCGTCATCGAGTGGGGGTAACTTGTCGACCGGCGGTGGCGGCGTATAGGGTTGTCCGGGCATGAGCGTGCGCTTGGTCGTGCCGGCCCGCACCCGATGCAGGCAGTCGAGGATGCGCTCATTGGGGGTTGTCAGAATGAGATTGGCCATGCGCCCCATCGGTTCAAAAATTAGCCGGGAAGCACCCGTCTCTGAGTTCTCAAAGTAAAGGTAAAGCGCCCGTTCGGTGGAGTCGGGCTGCTCGATCGCGGCAAGACGTGCGCCGCGTACATATTTGCGCAGCAAGAGCAACAGTGGCGGCTGTGCGTCCGTGCCCCGCCGTAGCTTCTGGTCACTTAAATAGGCATAGGCCGCCATGCGATCGGCGGACAGCAGCAGGTAGTGCCGCGCGCGGGCCGCGTAGATTTCCATCCCTACACGATCAGCATCTACCATCAAGACCTGCTGGATGCGGCCGTCCAGCACGCGTGCGCGCAGTTCATCGGTCAAACAGGCTAGAGTCAGGGCGTCGAAGTGCATAAGGGGCTTTCACGTGCGGATTGGTGAATTGACCGGTAGTATCGGAGTTGTTCCATTTAGTTTAACGTTAAATGTTGATTGACAATCGCTCTTATTTTACATAGAATAACACAGTACTGTGGGTCGGTGGCGGAATGGCAGACGCAGCGGACTTAAAATCCGCCGGGGAAACCCGTGTGGGTTCGAATCCCACCCGACCTATCGCCTAGCGTGATTCACCCCCCTAAACCTTAAGACGCACCCCCTCTTGTGATGTGACAGCACCCCCAATGTGAGACCCGGTTGTGCATTCGCACGACCCGATCAACCAATTGACAACCATGCGCCGCTGCCGAGACTACGCCCGGAGATCCACTCCTGTCCGGCTGTGGCCAGTGCGGAAGAATTCTACACCCAATCTTTCGGAATGTGGGATTTCGCCGTGCGAGGTTGCCAGCTCGACTGCTGTTTCATTTTGATGAGAGGCATAAGCATGAAGATCTCCCAATGTCCCGAAAGCTCAACTGCTCCCCTTACTCGTACGATTGGTTATCTTCCAGGGGTTGTCGTCGCGCTGGCTGTTGTTGTGGCCACGCTCTTCGTTCCGGCGGTGGTACGTGCCGAAGAACCGGTCCATTCGGTCGGTCATGGCGAAAGTTTAGGCTTCATAGCCCAACAGTATAACGTCTCCGTCCAAGAATTGATTCAGTACAATGGCCTGGGCAACCCAGACTTGCTGGTCGCTGGTCAGCAGCTCCGGATTCCGATTGTGGTTGACGAAACCGCTGTCGACACAAGTGAAGCTGAGATTGCCAGCGGTGAAGCGAAGGACGTCGCGATGGAAACCACCATTGCATCGGAACCGTCAGACATAGTAGCATTGGCTCCGGCCGGGGTCACATTGCCCGGAGAGGACGGGTATCACATTGTAAGTCCGGGCGATACTGCTTCTATGATTGCTCAGACCTATGGGCTGGACATGGACGGTCTGTTGCGGCTCAATTTTCTAGAGAACCCCAATCTGATCAGCACCGGCCAGAAGTTGCGCGTCACGGCACGGGCGCCTGCACTGGCGCTTGAGGACGACCTCCAGTCGCGCCGAACCGCGACCAACATTCATACCGTCGCCGCGGGCGAAAGCCTGATCGACATCGCTGAAGAGTATGGCACGACTGTCCGCGACCTCATGCGGGCCAATGGTCTACCCAATGAAAATTTCATTCATCCCGGCCAACGCTTGCGTGTTTATGCGTCGGCGATTCCGGCCTTCAACAGCATCGCCACCAACAATGGCAATGGCCGCAAGTGGATCGAGGTCAATCTGTCCACGCAAACATTGACCGCCTGGCAGGGCGACGTTCCGATCATGTACTCGACCATTAGCTCGGGCAAACAGGGGACGCCGACCGTGACGGGGCGTTTCCAGGTGGGCACCAAATACACCAGCCAGCGCATGTACGGGCCGGGCTACGATATTCCCGGCGTGCCGTGGGTGATGTACTTCTTTGCCGATTACGCGATTCACGGCGCCTACTGGCACAACGCCTTTGGTACACCAACCAGCCACGGCTGCGTCAACATGCGCCCTGCCGAAGCCGAGGCGCTATGGAATTGGGCGCCTCCAGGCACGGAGGTCTGGGTACACTACTAACCCGGGGCGTGGAGTCAAATTCGTCAGAACTGAGCGGGCAAAAACAGCGATGGGACGATTGCGGAGCCGCAATCGCCCCACCACTATTTTCTACGAAAACTCTTGAACTCAAACGTTGGTCCGGCGTCGGGTATCAGACTCGGTCTAGAGTTCGGCCAGGCTGACGAAGCTGGGCTGAAGGGCCGGATAGAGCTTGCGGTATTCTGCGTAGACGGGTTCGTAGCGGGCCACGGCATCGCCATTGGGTGACGTGTGGCCCGTGAGCCGAATCGTCTGGTTGCAGGCAGTATCCACGTCCGGCCAGACGCCGCCGCCCACGCCGGCCAGCAGCGCCGCACCGTATGCGGCGCCCTCCTTTGTGTTGACGGTGACGAGTTCGCTGCCCAGCACATCTGCCAGGATCTGGCGCCAAAGCGGGCTGCGCGCCCCGCCGCCGGAGATTCGCACCTGGCGAATTTCGGAGAGCCCTGCCGCCTTCATCAATTCGAAGCTGTCGCGCAGGCCAAAGGCCACGCCTTCCAGCACCGAGCGTGTCATGTGGGGCTGGGTGTGGCGGACGGTCAGGCCGACGAACGCGCCCCGGGCCAGCGGATCGGGATGAGGCGTACGCTCACCCGTCAGGTAGGGCAGAAAGATCAACCCCTCGCTGCCGGGCTCAATGCTCTCCACCGGCGCCAGGAGATCATCATACGAGACATCTGGCGCCAGCGTGTCGCGATACCAGCGCAGACTTCCGGCGGCCGAAAGCATGACGCCCATCAGGTGCCAGCGACCGGGCACGGCGTGGCAGAAGGCATGCAGGCGACCTTCCGGTTCCACAAAAGGTTGATTGACAGTAGCAAAGACGACGCCCGAAGTCCCCAGGGTTAAGGCAACGATGCCTTCTTCAACCGCGCCCACACCGACGGCTTGCGCAGCCTGATCGCCGCCGCCGGCCATGACGGGGGTGCCTTCATACAGACCGGTAGCGATCGCAGCTTCCGCCGATATTGTGCCGGTGACTGCCGGGCCCTCATGGGTTTGGGGCAGCCAATCAGGCGGAATATCCAGATCTGCCAGTACTTCTTCAGACCAGTCGCGTGTTTTCAGGTCGAGGAGCAGTGTGCCAGCCGCGCCGGCTTTGTCGGTGCCGTAGACGCCGGTCAGCTTGTAGCGTAGATAATCCTTGGGCAGCAGCACCTGTTTGGCGCGGGCGAAAAGTTCCGGCTCATTTTCGGCCACCCAGAGAATCTTGGGCGCAGTGAAACCTGTAAGCGCCTCGTTGCCTGTCAGTTGGATGAGCCGCTCGCGTCCGACCCGCTCGCGGATGAGATCACATTCGGCTGCGGTGCGCTGGTCGTTCCACAAAATAGACGGGCGCAAGACCATGCCGTTTTCGTCCAGCAAGACCAGGCCATGCATCTGCCCCGTCAGACCCACGCCGACGATGTCTGTCGGATCGACACCGCTCTGCTCAAGCACGCGGGCAATGCTTTCTACCGCACCGTGCCACCAAAGGTCGGGATCCTGCTCACTCCAAAGCGGTTTGGGCGCGTCAAATGGATACTCCGTTGAGGCAACGCCCCGCACAACACCATCGCTGTCAATCAACAGCGCCTTGGTTGCGGTCGTCGAGGCATCAATTCCCAGCATGTATTGCATTGTATAGCCCCTTTTCTGGCCTGATTTTGGATTGATTTTTACTTAAATTGAGTGTAAGTGTTTTGTGAGAACCGGGGAGAAACGATCTGCGGATGTGCCGCGCATCCGTCTCAATATATACACGATTGTGTCAGAAGTCAAGGGAAATGCAAGCGCTTGCATTTGGGGTCTTGCTAATTCTGATGACTGAAAATGAGTGCCGTGAAAACTGTTGCTTGGCACATCTGAACGGCTTGAATTACAATAGCCCATGCGATAAATCGGTTGCGTAACAGTGTGTAAGTTCTTGGGAAAGGAATCACGGATGGCAGGGTTCCAGCGATCCGAAAATATATATTTTATCTGCCTTAGTGGGAGTGCATTTGTTGCCCTGGTGCTGCTGTTATTGCTGTCACCCAATGCGGCTCTGGCGCAGTCGACCACGGCAGTTGAACGCTTGCCGCCCGGCATTGACGTGGCGGAGGCTATCAATCCGAATACGGACATCCCAGCCAGTTTTGCGCCGGCTGCGAGCAGGCCGCCGCTGCCCATCCGTCAGCCCATGGTCGGTCCAATCTACAAGCGCGCAACGTGGGATTGGTCGGAGGTTGATCGTTGGACAACCGCCTTCCTGCCTTCGCCGGAAGCGCTGGCGCCTGACTTTGACATGCCGGATGAGGACAAATGGATTCGGGTCGACCTCAGCGATCAGATTCTGGTAGCGTATGAAGGCAGCAAGCCGGTCCGCGCCTTCATCATATCGTCGGGCCTGCCGCGCACGCCCACCGTGACGGGCGAGTTTCGGATTCGGATGAAAGTGCGGAGCCAGACCATGTCCGGCGGTGATCCTGCCCTGGGCAATGATTACAGCCTGCCGAACGTGGAATGGGTTCAGTATTTCCATCAAGACTATGGATTTCACGGCACCTATTGGCATAAGGACTTTGGCCAGCCCAAGAGTCATGGCTGTGTCAACATGACGAACGCCGACGCCAAGTGGCTCTTTGAGTGGGCGGGTCCCTATCGGGAAGATCGAGGCGTGTGGCAGCGCAGCACGGAGGAAAACCCCGGTACGCTCGTCATCGTACACGAATAGGCCCGCAGCCTTGCTCGGCGCAGCGGATAGCAAAACAAAAAGGCTCCGTCTCGACACGGAGCCTTTTTGTTTTATGCTTCGCTCACGGCCAAAAGCGTAGGCGTGACCACGCGCAATAGCTCCGCAAGCGAAACGCGTAGCATCGTTTTGTCATCGCCCCCGCCGCCATAGAGCTTGCCGCCATGTTCGTCGGCTGCGTTGACAACGGCGGTGTCCAAGATGACAGGGATCTCCGTGCGGTGACCGAAGGGCGGCACGCCCCCGGCAGGGTAACCGAGCCGGGCAACCACTTCCTCGGACGTTGCCAGCTTGACGCGTTTGCGGCCCACGCCAAAACGCTGGGCCAGTACCCGCTTGTCGACCCGGCTGACGCCATTGCTGATGACAACGACAGGTTGCGGTTCGTCCGTGTCGCGTATCTGGATCAGAAAGAGCAGGGTCTTGATGATTTGCTCCGGTGCGACACCCAGCGCGACTGCGGCCGCCGGTACCGTCGGCGTATCACCGATCCCATCGATAAAGGTCGCGTCAATGGTCTGATCAGCCACAAACTGGCGAAGATCTTGAGGGGTTCGGGTCGCACACATGCCATGCTCCGTATTGTCTGTCAGGCTAAATCTGATGAGAGATTTTGCTGCCAAATATCGCCTGAGCCAGGATAGCATTTCTGCATGAAAAAGGTTGGGCTAGACCACACGATATGCTATGATCCTACCATGCCCCGCCATACAAGCGAAGGAGGGAACCATGCCTGAAATTCATGTTCACGGTACCCCCGACTATCAGGAAACTGCGCTGTTTAGGCAGAAGCTAATCGTTCGCGATTGCACATCTTTTGGCTTGCCTTATGCAATTCGCATTGTCATGCAGCTGCCAGAACAAAATGTCCGCCCCGTCGCCGCGCCGCGTGCACTGGCCCCCTCGATGGAAGCACTGCCCAAAGGGCAAGCAGAGAATACGAGTGGGTGAATGGTCCAGGCGATAACGTTTGATTTCTGGGATACCATTGCCGTGGATGATTCAGATGAGCCCAAGCGCGCTGTGCTGGGCCTGCCAGGCAAAGCCGAAGCGCGCGTTCAGCTCTTTGCCGAGCAGGTCACGCACCACCATCCGCAGATTGCGTACGCGCAGGCCGAGGCGGCTTACGCTTATGCCAACAGTCGTTTTCGCCACGACTGGCATGAGGAGCATCGCACACCAGGTGTGACAACGCGCCTCTACTATGCGTACGAGTACTTGGGGTTGACGCCGGAGCCCGGTCGCTACAGCGACCTGGTCCGCGAGATCGATGAATTGGTGCGCGAGATTGAAGCCATGGAAATCCGCATTCCGCCCGATTTTGCGCCTGGCGTTCACCGGACGCTGGCGCAGCTGGCGCCCCACTATACCCTCGGAATCATTTCCGACACCATCCACACCCACGGCCGCGGATTGCGCTATCTGCTGCAGCAGCAGGGGTTGCTCCAATATTTCAGCTATTTTATCTTCTCCGACGAAGTGGGGGCTTCCAAACCATCGACTGAAGTCTTCCGTCAGGCCATGAACGGCCTGGGCCTGGGGGCGGCCCAGATTGCCCACATCGGTGACCGGGAAAGCAATGATGTGACTGGGCCGCTCTCGGTCGGCATGCGCGCTATTCTCTTCACGGGCATCATTGATCGAGGCAGCGCGCGGACTCAGGCCCATGCTGTCTGCCGGGATTACAGCGAATTGCCTGCTATCATCAGGCGACTGCGATGAATGAGGCTGCCACCGCTGCCGTCGCTGAACTCGCCCGGCGTTTCGGCGCCGCCTTTCCCCTTGCGCTTGACGGACCCCGTACGGTCGGGCGTGAAGCGGAATATCCGATTGTGACGGCGACCGGCGAGTGCGCCGACCTGCGTCGCCTCTGGGAGTCGCTGCTGGCTCGGGGCGACTTGGAGCCTGTTTATGGCGCGACGGCCCACGAGTCCGGTGTTGTGCCTGTCTATGTCGCTGAACCCCGCCTTAGTGATCACCGCGACAGCATGATTGTCAGCCTGCAAGGGCACGACTTCACGTACGCGCTCGAGGTTGGCCAGGGCACGGTGGAGATCAACACGCGGCCGTGCCAGCATCTCTTTGAGATCGAGGCGATCATGCTGGATGCCATGAGCCGTTTGGTGCGGGCGGCGGCGCGTCATGGCTGGCGCGTGCTGGGCTATGGCATCCAGCCGGTCACACCGCCTGACCTCCGCATCATGTCGCCCAAGCAGCGCTATTTCAGCCTCTACCGGGCCATGGGGGCATCATGGCTCTGGTATACCGTCACGGCCAGCGATCAACTCCAGGTCTCCGTCAGTCGGCCGGAGATGGTCGACATACTCAATTTTGCGAACCTGATGACGCCGGTCATCATTGCTTTGTGTGCCAATTCGCCGGTGTTTGGTGGCGAGCTCAGCCCTTTTTGCAGCGCGCGCGAAGGGCGCATGAGCGAAATCTATGCCAATGAGCATCGCCATGGCATGCTGGCCCGGCCCATGCGCGATATGGCTGATTTTGTCGCTACCATGGCCGAATCAACCTACCTAATCATCCGCGAGAATCAAGAGATCTACCCAAGCTCCCGCCCATTCAGTGCCTATCTGGCTGAAAATGGAGCCGACTTTGACGCTTTCCTTTTTCACGAACACTATATTTGGAACAGTGCCCGCCTGCGCGCCACCTACGGCACCGTGGAGATTCGACCTGCGTGTCAGCAGCCGTGGTCGGAGCACATGGCTATGGCCGCACTGGGACTTGGCTTGGTGGAAGGGGCACGCGAGATCAATGCGTATGTACTGGAAGAATTGGGGGCTGACTACTGGTCCATCATGCAGACCTACCACCAGCAGACCATTCGCCACGGTCTGCGTGCGCCTGAGCCGGCGCCGGACTTTCTGCAGCGTATCCTCGAAGGCGCAGAAGACGCACTGCAGGCGCGAGGCTTTGGAGAGGAACAGTTCCTGGCCCCACACTGGGGACGGCTCCGGCAGCGCCGCAATCCGGCCCAGCGCATACGACGCATCTTTCAGATCGACGGCATCCCCGGCCTGCTCAGTCGAACGGCCATTCGCCCCGCGAACGTCATGTAAGCGCGGAGCGGGGAGCGCGGAACGCGGAATCTGTTTGTCGAGCGTTCTCTGATGCTTGTATGGGCTCTACCCACACTCTTACGTCGTAGAAGCAGGCGCCCGCACCCATGTCCGCCTCGTCTTGGGCGGTGACCTGGTTGATGTTGCGTCCATCGGGGCTGAACTTAGCCCACCAGATGCCGGGCGCCATCACGGTACCGGCAATCACATCTTCGCTGAGTTCAGCTGTCAGGATAACGCTGCCCAATTCATTGCGCAACGTCACCGCACTGGCGTTTGTTACACCCCGGGACGCGGCGTCTTGGGGGTGGATCAACACCTTTGGCATTGCTTCGCGCTGGCGGAAACGATCCACGTTGACAAACGAGCTGTTGAGAAATGAGTGCGCCGGCGGTGAGATGCAGAGCAGCCGGCCGTCTTCATCTTCGGTGGGCCCGTCACCCGAGCTGCCAGCGGCGGCCAGCCAGTTTGGCGGCGTGAAGGCCGGCAGCGGATCATAGCCGTCGTCGGCCATGCGCTGGCTGGTAAATTCGCACTTGCCGCTGGGGGTGGGGAAGCCGCCTTGGGCAAAGGGACGGTACGGCGCAGGCAGATTGAGCCGCACGAATCCGTCGTTCAACAGCCGCTCCCACGTGATGTCGGTGAAGTCCGAATGAGTCTGTGCGCGTACCAAGCCCGCCAGAATCGCCATATCCTCTTCGTCAAAGCATGGTTCATCGTAACCCATTGCGTGCGCAAGGCGGCGGAAGATTTCACTGTTGGGTAGACTTTCCCCTACCGGCGCGATGGCCGGCTGGTTGAGCGCCAGGAAGAGATGCCCGTAGGGTTTAAGCATATCCCAATGCTCGAGTTGGGTCGTGGCTGGGAGAACGTAATCAGCATAGTCGGCCGTGTCGGTCTGGAACTGTTCCAGCACCACGGTAAAGAGATCGTCGCGCACCAACCCAGCGTGCACTGCAGCCTGGTCGGGAGCAATGGCAGCCGGATTGCAGTTGTAGACGATCAGCGCCTTCACCGGCGGACCTGCCTCAATGGGTTCGGGGATGGCGTCAACCGGCCGCGGATGGTAGTGGGCGCGTGCGACTGCAGCCGGGCTCAGGCGGAGGGCGTCACCGAGTCGATTCATGTTGATGGTGCGCGGCGTCCGGCCGGCGAGTAAATCGGGCCGCCGCACCACCGTGAGATCCAGGTTGCGGAACGCACCGCTCGTACTCAGCTGGATTCCGCCGCCTTCGTGCCGCCACGCACCCGTCAGCGCCGGCAGGCAGGTGATGGTGCGCGCCGCCATGCCGCCGCCATGGTGACGTTGCATGCCGTAGTTGATGCGAATGGCGGCCGGCTGCGTCGTGGCGTAAGCACGCGCCAGCGCCACAATGCGCACGGCTTCGATGCCGGTAATTTCGGCCGCATGGGCGGGCGTCCATTCGGCCACGCGCGCGGCCAACTCCTCGAAGCCCACCGTGTAGCGTTCGACGTAGTCAGCATCGTGCAGACCTTCCGCAATGATCACGTGCATCATGGCCAGGGCGAGTGCGCCGTCGGTGCCCGGGCGGATGGCGATCCACTCGTCGGCGGCCTTGGCCGTGCGGGTCTGGATCGGATCGATAACGATCACGCGGGCCCCTTGCTTGCGCGCCGCCTGGACAAAGGGCCAGAGGTGTAAATTACTGGTCAACGTATTGCTGCCCCAAATCAAGATCAGCTTGGCCTTGGCGAATGCTTCAGTTTCCGTTCCCATCGCCGCGCCGATCGTATAAAGATAGCCTTCAAACCCGGCCTCTGAACAGACCGTACGTGCCAGTTGGCTGGCGCCCATGCGATTGAAGAAGCGCGCAGCCATGCCTTCGCCTTGGAGCAACCCCATAGTGCCGGCATAAGAGTAGGGCAACACGGCTTCGGCGCCGTATTGAGCAATAATCCTTTGCAGGCGTAGCGCAATGTCGTCCAACGCTTCATCCCATGAGACGGGCGCAAAGCGCCCCTCGCCCTTTGCCCCAACGCGTTTGAGCGGGGTTGTCAGCCGTCCGGGATGATAGGTGCGTTCAAGATAGCGGTCGACTTTGCCGCAGAGGCGACCGTCGGTAACCGGATGGTCGGGATGTCCCCAGATGTTCTGGGCGACGCCGCTGGTGCGATCAACCGCTACCTGCCAGCTGCACGTGTCGGGACAATCGTGGGGGCAGACGCCGGTTACAATCTGAAGATCCGAATCGCTGTGTTGGTATTCTAGCTTAGGCATGACGAACTCCTTCGCATCGATCTGCACAATTTCGCCAGTGTAGCAAAGAATGCGAAAAATTGAAACGAACTGAGCGGCTGCTCGTTTGGCGTGTCTTGTGCAATCTGCACAGCCAACATCTGACGCGATTTGGTCAGATTGGTCATGGAGTTATTGGTGCGTGACTTTTATACTTTTGCCCAAGCTGTTCTGTTTTTCACAGATGGAGGTACGTTAGTTTTTTGACTGATTGAGGTTTTGCAGCTCCGGCACACTCTGTGATCCCGCCACGTTTATCGGGCTGTCCAATGGCAGCGCGACGGGCACTGTGACCGGAGATTTTTTTTGCACCGAGTAGGGATGAATATCCGGTTCTCTTCTGAAGAATCGAATCCCAAAGATGTCATTTACTAACGGTCATTGAGTTTATTCGCATTCTTGAATAAATTTTCAAAATTCGAAGGAGAGCAAGTATGCACTTAGGTTGTAGCACACCGCAGGATGTCGTGAGAGCCGTCACTGACCACGGTATCCAGATGGTTGATGTCAAATTTACCGATCTGTTCGGTCAATGGCACCATTTCTCCATGCCGGTCGAGCAATTTGATGCCGATACCGTCTTTGATGAGGGCATGGGCTTTGACGGTTCGTCGATCCGTGGCTTCCAGTCCATCGAAGCCAGCGACATGGTGCTCCGTGCCGATCCGACGACGGCGCTGATTGACCCGCTGCTGGAGTACAAGACGCTCAGCATGGTCTGCAATGTCTTTGAGCCCATCACCTATGAGCCATACAGCCGCGATCCGCGTACGGTAGCGGCCAAAGCAGTCGACTACATGAAATCGACCGGTCTGGCTGATGCCGTCTACATGGGGCCCGAGGCAGAATTCTTCGTCTTCGACCAGGTCAGCTATTTCCAGGATCGTCATGCCGCAGGCTTTGCGATTGACAGCGAGGAAGCGCCGTGGAACTCTGGCGTACCGGGCGGCGGCCATAAAGTCGGCTGGAAGGGTGGCTATTTCCCGGTTTCTCCTTACGATACCATGCAGGATCTGCGTTCCGAGATGGTGCGCACCATGATCGATGCCGGCCTGACGGTCGAAGTGCATCATCATGAGGTTGCCACAGCCGGCCAGGCTGAGATCGACCTGAAGTACGGCCCGCTGGTCAAGATGGCCGACGACATTCAGTTGTATCAAGTATATGGTCAAGAACGTTGCCAAGAAGCATGGCAAGACGGCTACCTTTATGCCGAAGCCGATCTTCGAAGACAATGGCTCGGGCATGCATACCCACCAGAGTCTGTGGAAGGACGGAAAGCCGCTCTTTGCCGGCGACGCCTATGTCGGTCTGAGCGAGATGGCCCTTCACTACGTGGGTGGCATCCTCAAGCACATCAACTCAATTCTGGCCTTCGCGGCGCCGCTGACCAACTCGTACCGTCGCCTGGTCCCGGGCTATGAAGCGCCTGTGATCATTGCCCTGTCGGCCCGAAACCGTTCGGCTGCCGTTCGTATTCCCATGTATTCGAATTCGCCTAAGTCCAAGCGCATCGAGTTCCGCTGCCCGGATCCGGGCGCCAATCCGTACCTGGCCTTCTCCGCCATGCTCATGGCCGGCCTGGACGGCATCAAGAACAAGATCGATCCGGGCGAACCGGCGGAGAAGGATCTCTTCGAAGCCGAGAACATGTCCAAGTACGAGCAGGTCAAAGGCTCACTGGGCGAGGTGCTGACGGCGTTGGAAGAGGACAATGACTTCCTTCAGGAAGGCGGCGTCTTCACGCCGGATCTGATCTCTGCCTATGTCGACTACAAGCGCGAGGCAGAAGTGGACGCGGTCCGTCTGCGCCCCCACCCGCAGGAGTTTGTGATGTACTACGGCATCTAGTCGATGACCGCATAAAAGAAATTAGGCAAAGGGGCGACGCTCGTGCAGGAGTCGAGTCGTTGCCCTTTTGCCTTGTCTCGGTGTACCTGCCCAGCAGCGTTGGAGCGCGCTGCAAGCAGTGCTACAATACCACCGCCATCCTATTCTTCACCTGAATCGACCGCAATCTACGCAAAGGAGCGATCCGATGGAGACCAACTACAGTGTTGAACAGTTGGAACGGGTCGACGAACTTATCAAGCGAAACGACATTCGCTTTGTACGGATCCAGTTTTCGGATATCATAGGTGTTTCCAAGCAGATTACGATTCCCATCGGTCATTGGGGAGACGTGATCGAGCAGGGCATCTGGTTCGACGGCAGTTCCATTGAAGGCTTTGCCCGCATCGCCGAAAGCGATATGTATCTTTTGCCTGATTTGGATACGTTTGCGGTCGTGCCGTGGGAAATGGACCTGTCTACAGCACGCGTGATCTGCGATGTCTACACGCCGGACGGTACGCCTTTTGACGGGGATCCGCGCTATGTCCTCAAGCGCCAGCTCAACCGTGCCCGCGATATGGGTTTTGAGTATCAGGTGGGGCCCGAACTCGAGTTTTTCCTCTTCGAACGCCACGCCGATGGCAGCCTGCTGCCGCTACAGCCTCACGATCGCGCCGGCTATTTTGACATCAGCACGGACCTGGCCCACAGCGTTCGCCGGCAGATGGTTGATGCGCTTCAGTCCCTGGGCATCGAGGTTGAGGCTTCCCATCATGAGGTCGCACACGGGCAGAACGAAATTGACTTCCGCTATGGTCCAGCCCTGCCGACGGCCGATAACGCCATGACCTTCCGCACGACGCTCAAGGCCGTGGCCCAGAAGAACGGCCTGCACTGTACGTTTATGCCCAAGCCCATGGCCGGCATCAACGGCAGCGGGATGCATGTACACCAGAGCCTCTGGAACGCTCACACCGGCGAAACTGCCATGTACGATGCCGAGGATGACTATGGACTGAGCGACGTCGCGCTGCTATTTCATCGGCGGCCAACTCAACCACGCCAGTGCCATGACGCCCATCATTGCGCCCCTGGTCAACTCATACAAGCGACTTGTTTCCGGCTATGAGGCGCCCGTCTACATTTCGTGGGGACGCACCAATCGCAGTGCATTGATCCGGATCCCGCGCATCACCAAGGGCCGCTACAGAAGTACACGCGTCGAGTTGCGCTGCCCTGATCCGAGCGCCAATCCCTATCTGGCCTTTGCGGTGATGTTGGCTGCCGGGCTGGACGGTATTGAGAAGAAGATGGCGCCACCCCAGCCGGCCGAAGAAGATCTCTATCAGGTTGATGGCATGCGCACCGGCTTGGGTGTGCTGCCCGGCGATCTGGGGTATGCGATTGATGAATTGAAGAAGGATGAGGTCATCCAGAACGCGCTGGGGCAACATGTCTACGAGCGTTATGTGGAAGCGAAGACCCAGGAATGGAATGAGTATCGTGTCCATGTCACCCGTTGGGAACTGGATCGCTACCTGGCTCAGTATTGAGTACCGATCCAATGGGGCTTCAATATTTGGCCGCTGCCCACGCTGTCTATGACCACCCCTCACTCGTCTCTGCAATCAAATGATCGACAACGGCTTTGAGGTCGTCGTCCATTGCGTCGTAAACGCGCAATTGACGATCGGCGCTGGTGCCGTTGTAGAGCATGTCTTCGATCGGCTTGATGTATGCGGCGGTGCCAAGCTCGTCGATCTCCTCGGCGACGAGTTCAACCAGCTCACGCACGAGTTGACGGGTGGGCACTTCGGCAGATTTGCCAAAGTCGATCATCTTGCCGTCTAGCCCATAGCGCATGGCGCGCCACTTGTTCTCCTGGATCAGCTCGCGACGGTAGATGCGGAAGGAAACATTCTTGCGTCGCAGCTTCCACAGCCAGAGCACGATGGCTTGAAACAGAGCGGCAATGGCAATCGCTTCATCCACGCGCGTACAGACATCGCAGATACGAAATTCTAGTGTCGGGTATTGATGGTGAGGACGCACGTCCCACCAGATTTTGGACGCGTCGGGAATGCAGCCGGTATTCACGAGCGAGTTGATGAGTGCATCGTAGTCGGCCGGCGTGCGATAGATATCCTGAATGCCGGAGCGGGGGAAGTCGTCGAAAATATTGGCCCGATAGCTTTTGAGCCCGGTTTGTCTGCCCATCCAGAAGGGGCTGCTGGTGGAGAGGGCCAAAAGATGGGGCAGCATGTAGCGAACAACGTTCATCGTGTCGATGGCCAAGCGCGCGGTCCTCTACGCCTACATGCACGTGCATGCCGAAGATGAGCAAGCGCTGGGCCAGCATTTGCATCTCTTCCAACACGCCCAGATAGCGCGGGAAGGGCGTGACCGGCTGTTGGCTCCATTTGCTAAAGGGGTGGGTCGAGGCCGCCACAATGGTGACGCCGCTCTGTTCTCGGCGAGATCGCAGATGAACTTGCGCTGCTTGATCAACTCTTCTTTCGCTTGCTCCACAGTGTGACAGACGGGCGTTCCCAACTCTACCATGGATTGGTGCAGTTCAGGCTTGACTTCCCGCTCGATCAGGATCATGCGGTCGCCATCGATCAGATTGGTGATGTGGGCACGCAGCTCACGTGTTTCGGGGTCGACAATCTGATATTCTTCCTCAATACCAAGGGTGAGAGACGGGCGCTCCATCATGACAGCTTCTCCGTTTCCTGAATAAGATGGTCGACTACTGTGCGGATCTCCTCGTTGGCTTCCCGCCAACGCCGCACCTGTTCGTCGGAGCTCGTGCCGCGGGCAAGAATGGTGCGGATGTGGTCGAGTTGATCCATGCTGTTGAGCTTGACTGCAAGCGGCTCAACCCGTTCCAGCAACTCGCTGAGCAGCTCACGCGCCGGCTTTTCCTCTTCAATACCAAAATCGATCATGTTGCCGTCCAGGCCATAGCGCACTGCACGCCAGCGGTTTTCGTTGATCAGCGTCCGGTCATAGATGCGGAAAGTCATGTTGCGTTCACGCAGATCTACCATCCACGCCACGATGGCCTGGATGAGCGCGATGACGGCCAGGGTGTCTCGTACGCCGGGCAGCATGTCGCAGATGCGAATCACCAGCGTGGGCCGGCTATGGTGGGGCAAGATGTCGTAGTATATCTTGCTCGGATCTTTCATGCTCTGCGTCTGGACCAGTGTGTGGACGTAGTTGCGATATTCCTGATAGCTATTGAAATAGCCGGGAATGCCGGAACGGGGCAGAGCATCGACCAGAACCTTGCGATAGCTTTTGAGCCCGGTGTTGCGTCCTGCCCAGAATGGACTGCTGGTCGACAGGGAAAGAACATGGGGCAAGAGGTAGCGCATGGAGTTCATGACGTCGACCGCCAGTTCACGATCTTCGACGCCGATGTGGATGTGAAGGCCGAAGGCCAACATGCGCCGTGCAATCATCTGAGCGTCGTCCTGGAGGTCGACGTAGCGTGGGCCAGGCACAGAGTTTCGATCCCAACTGCTAAAGGGATGGGTGCCGGCGGCGATCACGCATAGACCATGCGCGCTGGCTGCTTCCAGCACCTTGGTACGCATGCGAACGAGCTCTGTATGCGCTTCCTGAATGTCATTGCAGACGGGCATGCCAACCGCCAACAAGTCCTGGACGACCTGCTGCGCTAGCCTGTACTCGGGCGAACGCTCCTGCACCGACAGCATCTGATCCGACATCGTCTGGGAAACGAAGGCAACCAGTTCTCCCGTCTCCGGATCGACGATCTGATACTCTTCCTCGATGCCGATGTTATAGGATGGCTGATACATGATGAGATCCTTTGCCCTGGGACAGCATGAATTGCGGCGGACGGCACGCTGCTATTTCTCGTCGACAATAAAGGCCGGGACAACCGAGCCGCCCCCTGCCGTTACGTTCAGTAGCGTAACGGAACTGAGCCGTACCAGACAGCCGCCCACCGCGTCGCCGTTAAAAAGGAACGGGTCACAGTCGACCAGGCGTCGGCCGACGTAGATATCACCCATGGCATCGACGAAGGGGAAGGGCTCGTAGGCGATCTCCACCCGCTCTTGCACGATAAGCGGCTCGTTCAGCCCACGCATGAGTGCCGCATCCCATTCGTTGTCACTCGTCTCCCAGCCGATCACGACACCTGCCCCACCGTAGTCGTCATTGGGCTTGATCACTAAGTGCTCCTTGTTGCGGCTGGCCCAGAGCATAAGGTCGATGTGCTCGCCCTTGTTGTTGATCGTGAAGCGCTCTTCGATGACCCGCGTCCATGGGATATGGGTGTGAATGGTGCGTAGTTCCAGTGGCGTAAAGAGGTGCTCGTTGCGTTCGTCCGAGACGACGGCGAAGCTGGCCTTTTTGTGCAGAAGCTTGCAGTTGAAGGGGTTGGCCATGCAGATCTTTCCGTCGCGCAAGGCGTGGACGATGGGGTGATCGAGTCCGTAGCGGCCGACCAGCTCACTGCTGAGGACCCGTTTGTAAATAAAGTCGACCGGTCGTCCGTCAGCGTACATCTGGCCATTGCGATAGTCTAGCTCGTCCGGGGTGCAGATGACGCCGACGATGCCATGCTTGCCAAAATATTCGGCAAAGAGATGGAATTCACTGGTCGTCGGCACGCCATACCAATCCACGATTGCAATGGTCGGCAATTGGCTCTGGTTGCCGCGCCATTCATGATAGATGCCCAACAGTGCGTCCAGGGCCGACTGGCGCGCCAGAATCGGCTCGACATGGTACTCGTTTTGAAAGCGCTCCATGATCGGTAGTTCCAAAAATAACTCCGCCATGACATCGCCGTAGGCCATGCCCGCAGGACTCTCACCGTTGAACTCGACAAAATTGAGGTTCACCCGCCCATCTTCATGTCGGCAGAAAAAGCTGTCCAATCGCGCCGTAGGAATGTTGGTGCCATAGCCCGTCGGAATCTGGACGAGCTCTTCCTCTAGCGGTGTGAGGTAGACTTGACGGCGGATCTCGGGATCAGCCAGCATGGCCTCGCTGGTCTTGCGAAAGACGCTGAGCAGGATCTCCGTGCGCTCTGTGAGATAGCGCCAGCCGCGCCGTGTATGAAGCAACGGGCGCACCACCGTACAGAGCGGACGATCACCAAAGACCAGCTTGTGCTCGCGCTGGAGCGGATCCAGCACGTTCCAACTGTCTTGACCGAGATCGTCGATCAGGGCCAGTTCATTATAGCGATTGATGACTTTGTGGATCTCGATCATGCGGCGTTTGCCTATGCGGGGATGGTGGTAGTTGTTTGAGACAGCAATGTGATACGTGATGGGCTGTCTTTTCTGGCCACCTCACGTCTTCAGATTGTCACGCCTCCGCCATCTTGCCCAAGACGCCCATGAGCAGGCGCACCAGCTTGGGCACGATGATTTGACCGGCCTCGGTCACGTCTTCGTGGGTAGGTTCGTCGGCAGCATTCAGGTCATCGATGGCAATGTTCGTGATGGTGCTGATGCCAAGCACTTCCATACCGGCGTGATGGGCAACGAGTGTCTCCGGCACGGTGCTCATGCCAACTGCGTCGGCTCCCCAACTGCGCAACATGCGCACCTCCGCCGCGGTTTCGAAGTTCGGGCCGGAAAGCACGACGTAGACGCCGTGCTGCAGATCAATTTGATGATCGGCAGCCACCTGGTCAGCCAGTTCACGCAGCGCAGGCGTGTAGATGCGATTGGCCGGCGGAAAGCGGGTGCCAAAGGCTTCCAGGTTCGGCCCCATGAGCGGGTTTGCGCCGGTCATGCCCAAGAAATTGATGTGATCCTCGATCAGCATGAGGTCGCCCACGGAAAAGTCTGGATTCAGCCCGCCGGCTGCGTTGGTCACGATCAGCGTCTCGATGCCCATACGCTGCATGACGCGTACAGGTAGTGTCACCTGCTGAAGGCTGTAGCCTTCATAATAGTGAAATCTACCCTGCATGACGCAAACGCTGACGCCGGCTAGCTCACCGATGACCAGGCGTCCGGCATGACCGGCTACCGTGCTGACGGGAAAGTACGGAATCTCCGCATAGGGAATCGACTCGGTTTCGGCAACCTGATTTGCCAGGGGGCTGAGGCCGCTGCCGAGGATGAGACCGACACGCGGCAGGTGACTCGTACGGGCTAGAATTGACTGGGCAGCTTCATCATAGTCGGCCAGCGTAAATGTTGCCATGGTTCCCTTGTGTCTAGCTTGAGAAAATTTTGGTAAATGAAAAAGCAGCCGGATTCTTCCGGCTGCCTTAGTGTATCGAAATCCGCGATTAAATCAACCCTGTGAATTTCCAGTCGTTGTCAGGAGAGACTTGCCGTCCACGACCACTGAACCACCTGCTGCATTGAGTTCCGCTTCGTCCGTGACCTGACGATAGACCTGCGTTGTGCTCAAGTTGGCGTGGCCAAGGCGCTCCTGGACTTCGCGCAGACCGGCGCCGGATTCGAGCAGGTGGGTGGCGAAGCTATGGCGCAGCGTGTGGGGCGTTACGGCTTCAGTGATACCGACCTTTTCCACATAGCGCTTGATAATCAGCCACAGACCTTGGCGCGTCAGGCGTTGCCCCCGGTGATTCAGGAAGAGCGCCGACTCGTTCTCGTCAATGACCAGTTGCGGTCGTCCTTCAGCAAGATAGTTCTTGAGCGCTGTCGTTGCCTGGCCATAGAGCGGTACCATCCGCCGCCGACCCTCTTCGCCGCAGGTCACGGTCTTTTTGTTCAGGTCGATATCTTCAAGATTCAGGCTTACCAATTCCGTCACGCGCATGCCCGATGCATAGAGCGTTTCAAGTAGCGCACGATCGCGCAGGGCCTTGGGTGAAGAACTCTTGGCCGGCTCCTTGAGCAAGCGCTCTACGTCGTACGTGCCGATGGAGCGGGGTAGGTTTTTCTTGACTTTTGGCGATTCCAGATCGGCCGACGGATCGGAGGCCAAGTAGCCCATTTCAGTCAAATAGGCGCAAAAACTCTTTACCGCGGCAAATTTACGCGCTACGGTAGATGAAGCGTACTGTCGTTCCTTGAGAAATAGAAGATAATTCTGAATAATCGCAGAGTCGACATCTGCCCATTGGTTGACTTCCACGCCAGCGGGGGTGCTGTATATCTCGAGGAAATCGACAAATTGGCCGATATCGTTGCGATAGGCGGCAATGGTGTTGGGAGTGCAGGATTTTTCTTCCACCAGATATTCAAGGAACTGATCGATTTGCTGACGCATCTGGTGTTCCCTCCGCGGGTAAATGACATAATGTGCGTGTATTGTACCATTACTTTTCATAATCACTCAAGACGAACCATTGCCCAAAAGGTAACGGGCAGTTTGGGATTGCATGCTATAATGAGGCAGTATGGACGATAGAACAAATGAGCGCAAGTCAATCGATGTCCCTGATTTGCGCCAATTTACGATAGACTTCTTCACTCAGTTTGGTGCAACTCCCAAAAAGGCTGACCGGCGCAAGGCGGGCGCTCTCCGTGTCAGCCTTCCTGGTGATTTGGCTGAACACTTCGCCGCGCAGGAGTTGACCCTCGCTTTCCAGCATGTCGATCAGGGCGATGGCCAGGAGTTGGTCGCCTACGGCAGCCGTGTCTTTGATCGCATGATGAGCTATGTTGAGCGTAGCAGCGCGCTCACGGTACAACAGCTCCCTAAGCGTTTTCATGCCGGAGATGAGTTGCTCCAGGCCGTACGTCCCCGCAACGCACGCGTAGCCGACCTTAAGCTGTCTGAGCAGAGCCGGCGCTACTTTGCCTTTACCTGGCACATTACCTATCGGGCCGATGACAAGCGCGAAGAGCTCTATACGGTTGTCATTGACGAAGATGGACGGCGCATTCCGTTGGCGGCGGACGGGCAGGAGGCTGGTCGTGACGCTGTTGACCCCAGTCCGGAGAACGATAACGGCACGGGCGCCCGCCAGACAGGCTTCGACCTACTCGCCGCCATGCAGGATGGAGTGGATAGTTTGGTGGCTGTAGACGAGGCGGACCCCGCTGCAGAAGCGGCGGCGACGCGCAAGTTGCCGCCCATGACCCACCTGGCTCGTCATGCCGAGGCCGCGCGAAAATACGCCATCTATCACGCCGATTTGCGCTGCGTTACCCACGAGGCCGACATTCTGCCGCGGCTCCACAAGACTCTGTCCCGGTTGATCGGCTACTATGAGCAGCAGATCGACGAAGTATACGACGCGCACGACCCCGACTTTGAGCAGCGGCGGCGGCTGGAGGCCGATCTCGAACGCAAGATTGCCGAAGAGGTCGAGAACCATCGGCTGCGCGTGGGTGTGGTGCTGAGCAGCTACGCCATCTTTGAGCAGCCGGTGGCAGTAGCCGATCTGACGCTGGCCACCACCGAGCATGCCGTAAACGTGCGCGCGCTGCGCAATCTTTATACCGGAGAGTTTGAGCGCCCCCTCTGCCATGCCTGTGATGACGAAGCCAGCGATGTGGCCATTGATGCCGCTGGTCATCTTTCCTGTGCCGCATGCCTCCGCCACTGCGCGGCCTGCGGCGACGCCAACTGCGCGGCCTGCGGCGTCCATGTCTGCCCGGTGTGCGGCCAAGAAAACTGTGCAGGGTGCAGTCAGGCATGTTGGGCCTGCGGCGATCGCGCCTGTACGGAGCATGTGACCCGCTGCCCAACCTGCGGTGACAGCGTCTGCCACGCCTGTCAGGCCGAGTGCGCAGCGTGCGGCGTGCGCCAGTGTACAAGCCATCTGCGGTTGGACGCTGTGCCGGCCACCCTAGATCCCGCAAGTGACGGTATTCACGATGCAGGGCAGCACGTTCTGATCTGCCGTCCTTGCGCGGTGCGTTGTCCTGGCTGCCAGCAGTTTAGCGCCCAGAATGCGACCTGTTCGGCCAGCGGCCAGCGGTTCTGTGAGAATTGCATTGTGGCCTGCGTCGAATGCGGTCGCCAGGTTGGACCGGGCTTTTACGAGCGCCATCCCGTCACGGCTGTGCCCGTCTGTCTTGACTGCCTGATGCGTTGTGACAACTGCAATGCCGTTGTGGCTACGGAGAGCGAGTGTATCGCCTGTGCCACGCCTTGCTGTCCAAGCTGCGGCCAAAGTTGTCAGCGGTGCGAGCAGCTCTTCTGCACAGACGACGTTTTCA
The DNA here is from genome assembly GCA_963749845.1 of uncultured Chloroflexia bacterium. GTDB lineage: Bacteria > Chloroflexota > Anaerolineae > Caldilineales > Caldilineaceae > JAGRCP01. The sequence goes on from CAVVOJ010000005.1 coordinate 124,971, forward strand.
CGCTAGAGCCCTGCGGTCATATCCTCTGTGCGCAAGACATTGCGCACTGCCACATCGGCCATGAGGCGGTCTGCCCCATCTGCGCGCCCGCGTGCGCAGTCTGCGGAGAACCCTTCTGCAATGCCCATAGCGTGACCTGCCAGCAGTGCCGGTTGGATTACTGTTCGACTTGTGTCAACGGGCAAAAAATCTGTGCCTCATGCCAGTCGATTGACCAGACGGGCGAGGTCGTGGATCTGACCGACGAGCCGTGCGTCGATCATCCTGCGGTCGCCCAAGTCGCGCCTCATTACAAGTGGCGTCGCCTCAGCAATCGGCGGTATATCATTTATTTGGGGCGGGGTCCGTATATGTCCGCCGCTGTTGTGACCGTGCGGCAGACGCCCACGGGCGGCGAGGTGATCGGCGTGCGCGAACTGGATCTGGATGATTTGTTGCGGATCAACTTCTGGCGGGAGGCGTAGGTCGTGACCTGCACGCTATCCGATCGCGCCGAAGCCGCGCAGCGTCATCTCGCCGACTGCCATCTTTGCCCCCACCGCTGCGGCACGCGGCGGCGTGACGGCACGGGCGTCTGCCGGGTTGGCCAGGAGAGCTTCATCGCCAGCGAGATGTTGCACATGGGCGAAGAGGCCCTGCTGCGCCCGGCCCACGCCATCTTTTTTAGCGGCTGCACGGCGACATGCAGCTTTTGTACCGCTGCTAAATTTGCCTTTCGCCCTACCTATGGCGTCATGGTCACGCCGGAGCAGCTTGCCGCGCGCATCCTCCAGCGTCAGGCAGAGGGCGCGCGGGCCATCTGTTTTATCGGCGGCGATCCGATTCCCCATATCCCCTTTATCCTGCGCACGCTCGCCATATTGGGCGTGCAGAAGCGTATTCCCGCTGTGCTCAACAGCAACTTCTATCTGACGCCGGACGCCCTGGCATTGCTGGACGGCGCCATCGACATCTACTTGCCCGATCTAAAATTTGGACCCGCAGCAGAAAGTCAAGGGTGTGGTGAGCGCATCGGCGGCATGCCCGATTACTGGGCGCAGGTAACCGCTGCGATCGACCAAGCTGCACGCGGCCGTGGAACCGTCATCGTGCGTCATCTGCTCATGCCGGGCCATTTTGACTGTTGCACCGCGCCCGTGCTGGCCTGGCTTGCCCAGCGTCCAGCATTGCAGGTGAGTCTGTTGACCCAATACCTGGCGCCTGCCCATGCGCACGGGGCGCTGGCTGCCGCGCTGACGACTGAGGAAGTCGGTCGGGCAGAGCAACTGGCCCGGACCTATGGGTTGCGATTGGTGGATTGAGCAGCGAAACTGGGTAGCGCCGGACGTGTTAGGGAGCCGAAGCAGCTTGGATTACATCCGTCTGCTTTGGGGTCGAGGAGGTGCTTCATTCGGGATTGGTCGCACGCGCACGCGTTTCTCTTGCACGGCTAGGATGAAGACCTGACTGCCGTCGAGGATGAGTTCGCCGGTGTCGGAATAGGCCGGCCACGTTTCGTGATCGACGAGCACGCTGCCGGTGAGCCGTTCGGGGTCAATTGTGACCACAACAATGCCCTCCTTGCCAACCAAACGCTCAACGCCAAAAACAGTCTCCTGCATTGCGCCCGCGGATGAGGCGGTGCGGGGTGTGCGCAGCAGACCAAGACCACCGATCAGGACGAACGCAATGAGTTGCCACGGTAGGCCGACGCCGCCGAGCGCCATGAGCGCTGCCAAAAGCGCGCCAATCCCCGCAATCAGGAAGCTCTGGCCCGCCACAAAGATCTGGGCGATCATGCAAAGAAGGGCTATGCCAATCCATATCCACTGCATCGATTCCATGCGTAGGCCTCATCGATTGCCGCTGGCGTGGGTGGAGTCAGGTGCTGCCGGACGCGCGTTTGCGCGGCCGGACAACCATGTGGCTAGTATACCCGATCCGGAACTCAGAAGCCAGCCATTTTTTTTCTGGGGGTGGCAGGATGAATAACTCCGAGACCAGGGGCGGCAAAAAGATTTTGACTAATCTTGAACCCGGGCGCGATCCGGCGGATCAGGCCCGATCTTGCAAGGCTGATCCGCCGCTATTCGCCCTGTCCACACTGATCCGCGGCCAAGCGCGGGAGCCTACTCCAGCGTGATCTCCACATGCTCGCCGTCTTCCTCATCGTAGACGTCAACGACCGTGCCCGTATAGCCGCTCTCGATGGCTGTTCGTACTTCGTTCACGTTGATTCCGGCCGAGTCCGGTACGAAGCGCAAGCCAAAGGAGACCAGAGCAATCGGGATATTAACGCTCACTTTGCGCTTGCCGGTCTTCATGTCGGTCACGCGCACGTGGAGGAAACGGTTGCCGTTGTTGGCGGCAGGAACGGGTATCGACGGTGCATTCACCAGGGCGGCATCTTCGGCCTCATTCATGGCGGCCAGCAGACGGGCGCCATCTTCGGCGCTGACTTTTCCTTCTTCGATCATACGCAAGATCATCACGCGTTCTTCACTGCTTCTCATGAGATTCCCCTCCAGAATCAAGTGGACAAATTGAACGGAACGATTGGTTATTTTGCGCTCTTGCCGCGTAGCGCGGTGAGCAATTCTTCAGCCTGTTTGACCGTGATTTTTCCCTCATCCACCATGCGTAACACAGCCATGCGCTCCTCTCCGCTAACCGGTGGCGCCGCGGGTTTGCCCGGCCGTGGCGGTCGGGGTGGTTGCGGCGGCATGGGGGCGGCGCGGCGCTCGGCACTGCGGCCACGGGATTCCACGCCCCGTACTGCCTGGACAATCAATCCTTCTGCCTTGTTGAGTGCGGCCTGCACCATGTCCTGTACACGGATGGTGATCTCTTCACCGTCAAATTCGGCCAGCTTGGCATCGATTTGTTGCGTGGCGGCTTCGATCTTCACCTCGATTTTGCGGCCCAATTCTTCGGCCATCTCCGACGCCTGCTGTCCGATCTCGATGTCTATGTCGCCATGGAGGCCGGGACCGGCGCCCCAACCCGGCGGCCGGCCCGCCAGCGCAATGTCCCCGCCCGCCTGCAGCGCAAGGTGGGCGCTGCCATCACCAAGCGTGAAGCTGAGCATGCGCTCTCCCTCGTCCGCCTCGACGGCCAGCTTGCGTACTGAAATCTCGCCGCCTGCTTCCAGGGACAGCTCTACATTCGCATCTTCCGGCACGCGACAGCTGATGTCGCCGCCGGCTTTGATCACATAGCGCTCGCCCGCCTGCGGGTTTAGATGAATGGAGACGTCGTCGTCGGCCAGGGCCTCGATGCTGCCCCCAATTCCGGCCAGGCTTAAGTCGTCTTGTACATGGGCGATCAGCAGATGGCCCGTAACGTCGGTAATGGCGGCATCTCCCTCGACATTATCGACTGTAAGCTCGCCAGACAGTTGGCGCACTGTCAGATCGCCCTGTATCTGGTCGATGCGCGTATTGCCGCCATCGCGCAATTGAAGATCGCCCTCCACACGTTCGATATGAAGAAGCCCCCGGACACCCACGATTCGGCCATCGCCCTGAACTGCAGAAATGGTGATGGCGGTGTCTATCGGCACGCGCAGGAGCAGGTCGCTTGCGCAGCCGATAATCATGACATCTTCCGCCTGTTCTACTGAGAGGTCGTTCTCTTCTTCGGCCTTGAGGGCGACTTGGGCTTGGGGCCATGCCTGAACGATGAGATCGCCTGCGACGTGTTCAACGCGCAGCGTCGGCGCGCTCCCGGTGGTGAAGGTCTGTTCAACGCTCATGCTGCACCGCCTTCCAGGCGCCGCATGGCCTCGTCAAATTCGATCTCGCCACTCTCCAACTCACTCAGGACTTGGCGCCGCTCATCGGCTGACAGCCCCGTACTCTCTTCTTTGCCTGGCTCGTAGCCCAGCGCACGAATAATGTCGTGCAGGCGGCTGCGCAGGGTGGGATAGGAGAGGCCCAGGTCGTCAGAAAGACGGCTGAGTTTGCCTTCACAGCGCACAAAGGCCTCTACAAAATGAAGCTGTTCCGGCGTCAACGCCGCAAACGGCGTCTCCGCATAGAAGCGGCCGTCTACCGTGACGTCGCTTTCCGGACAATAGAACTGGGTGATAACGATTGGGCCCCCGTCAAACGGGGATGCTGTTGGTAATGGTTGCATAGTTTTCCTCTTTTTGTGACGTCGGCCCGCAGCCGAACCGCTGTTGAGCCTGCCTCTGCCCATGAAGTCCGGCACGGTTACATGCCGGCCTGCATGTTGCGTGAATCGCGCCATTCTGCTACCGGCATAGGCTGCGTGCGCAGGCGCTGGCCGATCGAAATTAGCCAATCGCCGAGTTGGTTGCGCGCGCCTGACCAGCGGGTCGGCGTCGCGGTGGCGGCGAGTCGACTCCAGCGGCGCCGCTCGGCCTGGCGGATCAGTTCCTCGCGCTGGAGAATGCTCTGCTGATGGATCAGGTGACTGTTGTTCCACATGGTGCGCTCCTCATTTTCTCCGTCTTCCTCCGTTGCGGAGGCAGGCTGCCCAGACGAAACCACCTAACTTGATGCACAAGCAAGAAAACATGGTGGTTGTTACGTAATATTGGTGTCCGCCTTCGATAATCTAATAGAAGTGTAGCAGAATTATTTGATTTGTCAATAGTAAAATTGATAAAAATGATATTTTGGTTGAAAAATTGATAAAAATTGATTTCTGACCTCATTAATTTAAAAAGGGTCTGTCAGTTGCATGCTGAAGCAACTGACAGACCCTTGACTTTTGTGCAGGTCGTTCTTGCACTGAGCGATCCCGCGGATGCTAAGAGGTGGTAATGGTTATAGCCAGCCTTGGTCCTGCAAGAAGGCGGTCAAGCCAGGCACGGCAAAGCGTTTGCCCTTATAGGCTTGGAATCCGTAATAAATCATCGCCACAATGCTCATCAGATAGGCGATTGGCATGAGGCAGAAGAGCGCCAAGCCGATCAGCGTGCCAATGATTGGAATGATCTGCAGCACGACTGCGCTCACGCTGGTTGCTACAAAAAGCGCAAAGAACGTGAGTGAGAGCGCCAAACTCTGCACGGCGTGGTAGCGCTGAAAGGGCCGCTTCTTACTGCTCTCGCTGATCAAGACGATGATCGGCATCAGCAGTGGAATAAAGACCTGCGAGGCGTACGAGAGAAAGGCGATCAGGCGATCGTCGCTACTGGCCTCGGGATCGATTGTCGCATCTTGCATGATTTCGCCCCGGCGTAGTGAATCTGCCGCTGCATTGGCCCCCTCCCGTGCCGTGTCAACCGCTCGCTCGAAGACTGTAGGGTCAACTGCTTGCGCTGCATTGGCTCCGCCGGTCGAAGTGGACCCGGCTCCTCCTGTCTTTTCAACAGGCACACCTTCTCCTGTTGGCTGTTTACTCTGGTCTTCCATCACTCGTTCCTCCGAAATGGGTTCATCTAGTCAGATTCTGAAAAACCGGCTCGACCTTCATCCTTCTTTGGCGACCTTGTCGCGGCCTGCCGGTTTATGTTTTCTCTGTGCCTACCACTACGCATCCCCGGTCGAAAGGTTGCAGACGCGATGAAATGCGGGATACCCTATGCCGTTGCTTGTGCGTTGGGCGTGTAGACACCGATTTTCGCACCCTTACAGCGGTCGATTGGGGCTGTGCCGGTTGAGCCTGTCGAAAGCAAGGAGCCTGTCGACATCAACCCGCTTGGTTTCGACAAGCTCAACCGGCGCTAGCCAAGCAAGCTCAACCGGCGCGGGCTATCAGAAACCTGTACAGGTACTGGCTTTTGATCAATTCATACTGGTTTAGACATTAGCGGTATGATAGGGGAAATCCACCAAGCGAAAGAGGACTCCACTATGGGTGAGGAAAAACGAATTGTCTTCATGGGCACGCCTGACTTTGCCGTGCCCGCGCTGCAGGCCCTGGTCGAAGCCGGGCCGGTGCACAATTGGCGCGTCATCGCCGCCGTGACCCAGCCGGATCGCCGTGCCGGGCGGGGCAAAAAACTGCTGGCCAGCCCGGTTAAGGAGTTTGCCGTCAGCCAGGACATCCCCGTGCTCCAGCCGTTGAAGCTTCGTAAGCAACCTGAAGCCGTTGACGAACTGCGCGAGCTTGACGCCGATCTCTTTGTCGTGGCCGCCTACGGGTTGATCTTGCCTAAGACGGTGTTGGATCTGCCCCGCTATGGCTGCATCAACATTCACGCCAGCCTGCTGCCGGCCTACCGGGGCGCGTCGCCCATCGCGGCCGCAATCCTCGACGGTCTGGAGACAACGGGTGTCACCCTCATGCTGATGGACGAGGGCATGGATACGGGGCCGGCCCTGCGCCAGGTGACCCAGCTAATCATGCCCGGTGACACGACCCTCTCGCTCTCCGCACGCATGGCCGAGCAGGGCGGCGACGCGCTGATTGACCTGCTGCCGGCCTGGTTTGCCGGTGACGTCGCGCCGGTCGATCAGGCCGAATTGCCGGGTGAACCGTCGATCTGCCGCATGATTCAGAAAGAGGACGGCCGCATTGACTGGGGCCAGCCGGCCAACCACATCGAGCGCATGAGCCGGGCCTACACGCCGTGGCCCAGCGCATTCACGACTTGGCAGGGCGAAAATTTCAAGATTATTGAGGCCGAGGCGCTGCCCGGTCAGGGCGTACCGGGCATGGTCCAGGCGACTGCGGCCGGACCCGCGGTGGGGACAGGAAACGGGCTGTTGCGCCTGGTCACGGTGCAGCCTGCGGGCAAGCGCGCGATGGACCTGCCGAGCTTCCTCAACGGTGCGCCAACCTTTGTGGGCAGCCGGCTCGGCATATGACCAATCTGCCGGGTGCATCCCATTTTGGGGCGGTGTACGAACGGACTGATCGCTTTCTCTGGAGCGGCCCCCCAATGTGGTATGCACCCCCCAATCTGCCGTGCAATTTGCTCTGGCATCGGGCGCGTGCTATACTAATCCTTGGTCTCGGGGCGTAGCGCAGCTCGGTAGCGCGCTTCAATGGGGTTGAAGAGGTCGGAGGTTCGAATCCTCTCGCCCCGACCAACCAGAAGAGCGGCGATGTCATCACTGACACCGCCGCTCTTTATTTATACGTGATTTATGCGTGCGACCTGGCAATCGATTACTCTGCCATTGCTTCCCGCTCTTGGCTGAGCACATCCTCCGCCAGCTTCGTCGGCTCCAGTCGCTGGCCGCCGACGTTGTAGAAGGCGCCTTCTACGGGCGTCTCAACCGGATATGCGGCCGGGTCGATGCGCTTGATCTGAAAGCCGGTCAGCGCATAGCCGACGGAGACAAGCGGGTTGACCAGGTTGAAAAAACAGTAGGGCAGATAGGTCAAGGTCGGGATCCCCAGGGTTGCCGCCATGTAGGCGCCGCAGCTGTTCCACGGCACCAGCGGTGATGTGATCGTCGCCGTATCTTCGATCTGCCGCGAGAGGGTTTGCGGTGCAATCCCCTCCTTCTGAAACTCAGCCGCGAACATTTTGCCCGGCAGCACGATCGCCATGTATTGATCACCGGCGATCACGTTGAGGCCAAGGGCCGTGGCGCTCACGGAGAGCAGGAGGGACTTGGCGCCCTGTGACTTTTCGAGCAGCGGTTGCAGCAATCGCGCCAGCAGCCCCGTATATTCCATGACGCCGCCAAAGGCCATCGCGCTGATGATCAGCCAGACGGTCTCCAGCATGCTCGACATACCGCCACGCGAGACCAAATCCGTGAGCGCCGGAAAGGCTGTTTCCAGCTCAAAGCCGGTTGCCAGGGCCATCCAAACGCCCTTAATCATTGCCACCGGCGTGCTCAGGCTTGGATCGTTGGCAAAGGCTAGCACGATTTCCGGTTGCAGAATAATGGCAACCAGGCCACCCAGAAGCGCACCGATCATGATGGTGGCAAAGGGCGGAACGCGCATGAGCGCCATGACAAGCACGGCAACCAGGGGCAGTAATGTCCAGATGCTGACGTTAAAGATGGAGTCCAGCGTCTCAATCACGACGGTGACGTCGAGTTCCGCCTCGGGCGACGCACCAAAAATGCTGATGGCGGCAAAAATTGCCAGCGCAATGATGATCGAGGGGATGGTCGTCCAGAGCATGTTCTTGATGTGGGTGAAGATATCCACCCCGACCACCGCCGCAGCCAGATTGGTCGTTTCTGACAGGGGCGAGAGCTTATCGCCAAAGTAGGCGCCGGAGATCACGGCCCCGGCGGCAATCGCCGGTACAACGCCGATGACCTCGCTAATGGCGATCAAGCTGACGCCCAGCGTGGCAGCGACGGTCCACGAACTGCCGATGCTCAGCGCCACAAGCGCGCAGATAACCACGCAGGCGACGTAGTACCAGGCCGGATTCAAGAAGGAAACGCCATAGGAGACCATGGTGATCACAGTGCCGGACATGCTCCAGGTGCCGATCAGTGCGCCCACGGCCAGGAGAATAAAGATCGCGCCCATGGCCCCGGAAATGCCTTCAACTGCGGCCCGGCCCATCTCTTCCCACTTGTAGCCGAGCTTCATGCCGACCAGCATGGCTACCAGCGTGGCGAAGGTGAGACCGATTTGGACCGGGCCCAGGGGGGCATCGGCGCCAAAAAGGAAGACGGCGCCGATGAGAAAGAGGACTAGCGTGACGACTGGGATCAGCGCGTCGATCATGCTGGGCGGCTTGACGTACCGCGTGCTTGTTTGAGGGCTATCGTTTTCTGCCATGTTTTCCTCATTTCTGAGCGGGCAGGGTTGTTGGGGGCAGCGCGTCGGGCGCTGTCGGCCCGCAGCGGTAGCTTAAATGGGGTCGCGCAGGATGGGGCAGGTCATGCAGTGGCCGCCACCGCGCCCCTTGCCGAGCTCAAAGCCCTGAATCGGAATGACCTCGATGCCGGCGTCACGCATGTTCTGGATCGTGTAGGTGTTTTTTTCGTAGACGACGACTACGCCCGGCTCCAGCGCAACGGTGTTGTTGCCGTCATCCCACTGCTCGCGGGCCTGCTGGTATTTGTCCCCGCCAGTGGGAACGACCCGCAGTTGCTTGACCCTCAGCGCATCGGCCACGGCGCCGAGGAAACTCTCCTCCTGCGTGACTTCAAAACCTCCTTCCTTGCTGCCGGGGCGAATGCTGTAGGCGGTAATGTTGTTGACCACCTTGGGATAGGTGGTCACCGCGTCTACGTCAAGCATGGTGAAGACCGTGTCCAGATGCATGTGGGCCCGATCCTTGGTCATGACGCAGGCGATGACGCGCTCGGCCGCCTCCTGAGCAAAAAGGTTCTTGGCCACCTGCTCGATCATGCGGCCGGTGCTCCGTTCGCTCATGCCGATGAGCACCGTCTTGTTGCCGATGGGCATGACATCGCCGCCCTCGAGGGAAGCCTGACCAAAGTCGGCCGCCTCCAGGCGCTGATCATCCCCCATGAGCGGGTACCAGTACTCGAAGTCGGCTCCGGCGAAAAGGGGGTGGGTCCGGTAGATCGCCGCCATGTTGACCGCTTCTAGGCGGCGCACGGGCCAGTACATCGGATTGATGGAGACGCCGCTGTAGATCCAGCAGGAAGAATCGCGCGTGAAGAGCGTGTTGGGCAGCGGCGGCAGGATGAAATCGTCCTCGCCGGAGGCCGCGGCCAGGGCCGAAACCCTACTCAGGGCGTCCCAGTCCAGCTTCGCTTCATCCTTGGTCAGACCGCCGATGACGTGTCGCGCCAGGTCGGCAGGATCCAGATTCATGGCGTAGGCCCGCAGCTCTTCAACCAGCGCCCAACCGACCGTGTACTCATTGATGATTCGGTTCACATAGCGCTGCTTGAACTCGGGCGTGGCCGCGACCATGGCTTCGGCCAGCAGCTCATGGACATAGTAGACTTCAATCCCGCGCGCCCGCATCATTGCCACGAAGGCATCGTGCTCCTCCTGGGCCTTGTCGACCCAGAGCACGTCGTCGAAGAGCAGATCGTTATGATTCGTTGGCGTCAGACGGCGCAGGCTCAAGTCCGGGCGGTGGACGATTACCTTGCGCAGCCTGCCGACTTCAGAGTGCACACCAAGTTCTGCCACGTTTTGCCTCCTTGCAGTGTGGTCCTCATCGACCGTTCACTGCAACCCCACGGAAGGGTTGCATCGATCACGAGTTTCGGTTGATGCCGGCTGGCTGCCGACAAGCGTGTTACCGATTCCCTAGTCGCCCAGCGTCGCCACCATCACGGCCTTGATTGTATGCAGGCGATTCTCTGCCTGATCAAAGACGATTGACCGGGGCGATTCGAAGACCTCCTCGGTCACTTCCAGTCCGTCGAGACCGGTCTTTTCGAAGATCTCTGCGCCGATGGTCGTCTCACGGTTGTGGAAGGCGGGCAGACAGTGCATAAACTTGACGTGTGGATTGCCGGACAGCTCCAGCATGGCGCCGTTGACCTGATAGGGCTTCAGCAGCTTGACCCGCTGATCCCACACCTCGGCCGGCTCGCCCATCGAAACCCACACGTCGGTATGGATGAAGTCGACGTTGGCGACAGCGGCTGCCACGTTGTCGGTAATCATGAGGCGGGCGCCACTTTCTTCGGCCAGCTCGCGCGCGACAGCAACCAGCCCGGCATCCGGCGCCAGCGTCCCGGGGCTGCAAATGCGCACGTCCATGCCCAGGATGCAGCCAACGAGCATGAGGGAGTGTCCCATATTGTTGTGCGCATCCCCCACGTAGCAGTAGGAGATCTGCTCCAGCGGTTTGTCGCTGTGCTCCTGCATGGTCAGCACGTCGGCCAGCATCTGGGTTGGATGAAAGGCGTCGGTCAAGCCATTCCAAACTGGTACGCCGGCATACTCGCCCAGGGTTTCGACCGTTTCTTGCGCAAAGCCGCGATATTCGATGCCGTCATACATGCGACCCAGTACCCGCGCCGTATCCTTGGTTGATTCTTTGTGACCGATCTGCGACCCGCTCGGGCCCAGGTAGGTAACGTGGGCGCCCTGGTCATAGGCCGCAACCTCAAACGCGCACCGGGTGCGCGTAGAGGTTTTTTCAAAGATGAGGGCGATATTCTTGCCGGTCAATCGGGGCTGTTCGTAGCCGCCATATTTGGCTGCCTTGAGATCGGCGGAGAGCTTGAGTAGGAACTCAAGCTCTTGCTTGGAAAAGTCGATCACTTTGAGGAAATTGCGGTTGCGAAGATTGAACGCCACTTGGTTGCTCCTTATTGTTATGGTTGCGTATGGATCCTACTGGGGTCTGGATGGGTAGAGTCAAGCTGAATGAACAGCGGGGTTGGTTAATTGGGTGCGACTTCGTTATTACCAGGATTGTCGAGGCCGATTTGAGATCCCCGTCTTTGGCGCCGGGTGAGAACGACGGCTGCGGTCAATCGACGCAAGGACGGCATGTAGCCCTCATTTTTCCCAATTCTACCATCTTCACTTTGAAATGCGTATAGTCTTTTTTGAGGGCCGATTGTCGGCGTGCGAATTCATGGCCCGGGTGGTTGGTTGGTATGCGACAAGCGGCCATGATACACTGAGAATAAAGCGCAATCTATAAAACTTCGCAATGACGCAAAGGAAATTCTTATGACTGCAGATTTGATCGATGGCAAGGAGATCGCCGCCACCATCCGGCAAGAAATCGCCGCCGAAGTGGCCGAGATGAAAGAATCGACCGGTCGGGTGCCTGGCCTGGCCACCGTATTGGTGGGCGAACGCAAGGATTCAGCCACCTATGTGCGCATGAAAAAGCGGGCGTGTGAGGAGGTTGGGATCACCTCTTTCAGTCACGATTTGCCGGTTGACATCTCACAAGATGACCTGCTGCAGGTCGTGAGCGACCTGAACGCCAACCCTGCCGTCCACGGCATCCTCGTCCAGCTGCCCCTGCCCGACCACATCGATGATGAGACCGTTCTGGGCGCGATTAGTCTGGAAAAGGATGTGGACGGCTTTCACCCCCTCAACATCGGTCGTCTTTCCATGAAGCGTCGCGACCCCCTCTTCGTGCCCTGCACCCCGAAAGGCTGCATCGAACTCCTCGACCGCACCGGTGTTGAGATCGAAGGCAAGCGCGCGGTCGTCTTGGGCCGTAGCAACATCGTCGGCCTGCCCGTCGCCATGCTGCTGCTTCATCGCAACGCCACGGTGACCATCTGTCACTCGCGTACTAGGGACCTACCCGGCGTCGTACGCGAGGCCGAAATCCTCATTGCCGCGGTTGGACGTGCCGAGATGGTCAAGGGTGATTGGATTCAGCCGGGCGCGGTCGTGATCGACGTCGGCGTCAATGCGGTTGACGATCCCAGCAAGAAGAAGGGGTACCGGCTGGTAGGCGATGTGGACTTTGAGGAAGCCATGGAGGTTGCCGGCGCGATCACCCCTGTGCCGGGTGGCGTCGGTCCCATGACCATCGCCATGCTGCTGCGCAACACCATAGATAGCGCCAAGCGCACCGAAGGACTTCTCTAGCGCCGGACTTGTCAGTCACAGGGCGCTCTGCTACACTTTGGCCAATCAGATGATTAGATATTCTTGCGACCTGTCAGCGTAGACTGGTGCTGTCGATCCGAGCGGGTGAACTCTCACAGCGGCGACGTGTTGCACTGTCATAACGCAACACGTCGCCGCTTTTTTGGTTACGGTTCACACAGTTAGATTCGCCCAATGGATAAACGCGTTCACAACAGCCCCGGCGTTACTGAAGCCGATATCGAAACCCTGCGTAAGATCGAGGCCGGCCTGGCCCTCACTGCCGATGTGAGCCGGGCTGACGTGATGCTCTGCTGCCTGCTGGATAAGGATCAGGCCCTGGTCGCGCGTCACGTTCTGCCCGAGTCAACGCCCTCCCTCTACCGGCGGGATATTACCGGCCGCATTCTGCATCCCGACGAGCACCAGCAGATCTTCCGCACCCTGCGCAGTGGCAGCGGGGGACGGAGCCAGCGGGAAATCCTGAGCAATGGCGCCCCCATCATCCAGGACGTCTATCCGATCGTCGCTGCGGACAAGCGGGTGATTGGCGCGCTCGTTTTTGAGACAAACATGGTGGCCCACGAGCGCCATCGCCGGCGCAACCGCAGCTTTCGCCAGGCCGTGCGCTGGTTGCAGGAGATGTGCATCAGCGGCGAGTTGGCCAACACGGCCAACTTGAGCCGCTTCAACGAATATGACGGCGTCTACCTGGTCGATTCCCAACGCAATGTCGCTTACATGAGTGGCATCGCCGCCAATCTCTATCGTTCGATCGGCGTCCTCTCTGACATCCGCGAGCAGCCCGTCGATACGCTGGAGCCCATGGATGGCGAACTGGTCGAGCAAGCCTTTCAGACCCAGGAGCCAAACGAGGTGCGCCGCGAGTCAAATGACGGGCGGATCTGGATCCGCACGGTAATTCCCCTCATGTCCGAGCCGGTGACCTGGCAGAACTACTGGCAGAACTGGTCCTGGTCCAGCGCCATGCCGCGCAACGAGGTAGAAGACGTGGACGCGGTTCTCGTGCTGCTGCGCAACGCGACCGAGGCGGTCCAGAAGCAGCGTGAGCTCAATGTCAAGTCCGCCATGATCCAGGAGGTTCATCACCGGGTCAAGAACAATCTTCAGATCATCGCCGCCATGATGCGCATCCAGGCTCGGCGCTGTGAGACCGACGAAGCGCGTCAGGTGTTGGGCGAGGCGGTCAATCGCATCCTGAGCATGTCGGTGATCCACGAATTTCTCAGCCAGGACGAACATCGACCTATTAACATACGCGAGGTCTGTCAGCGCATTTCGGCTCAGGTCAACCAGGTGGCGACCGGACCGGATCAGCAGATCGAGTTTGTGGTCGATGGTCCCAGCATCCGCCTGCCGGCCGGACAGGCGACGCCCACGGCCATGGTGGTCAACGAGTTGCTGCTCAACGCGCTGGAACATGGCATCGGCGATCGCAAGACGGGCCGCATCACCATCGAGCTAACTGATTTGGGCGGCGCCGTGCGCATCATCGTGGCCGATGACGGTGAAGGCGTGCCGCCCGATTTTGATATTGGCCAGAGTGAAAGCCTGGGGTTGCAGATCGTGCGCACGCTGGCAACTGATGACCTGAAGGGGGAAGTGATCATTACCAGCGCGCGGGCGTCAACGAACAACCATGCCGTGCCTGACGATCATCGTGGCACCCAGGCGATTGTCACCTTTCCCAAGCGGACGATCAACTGACGACCGCGACCGAGCGGATGAAAGCCGTAGGCGGTCCGTCCGTCCGGTTTTTTTGCAGATTGCCTACCCTTGCATACAATTAACAGATTGCCAGGGTCTTAAGACCCGAGATACTCGATCTTTTTTGAGATCAACGCTCGTGTGAAGGAGAAACGCTGTGGAGCGAACGCGTGTCATCATAGCCGATGACGAGTCCCTTATTCGCATGGATTTGCGCGAAATGCTGACCAATCTGGGCTATCTGGTCGTCGGTGAGATTGGCGACGGCCGCAGCGCAGTCAACCTGGCGCGCGAGCTGCGGCCGGATATCGTTATTATGGATATCAAGATGCCCGATATGGATGGCATTGAGGCGGCCGAGATTCTGACCAAAGAACGCGTTGCCCCTGTTCTGCTACTGAGCGCCTATAGCCAGCAAGAGCTTGTCCAGCGCGCACGCAAAGCGGGTGTGGCCGGCTACATCGTCAAACCCTTCCGTGAGAGCGACCTGACGCCGGCGATCGAGGTCGCGCTGGCCCGCTTCAGTGAATTCCGGGCCATGGAGCGGGAGGTCGACAACCTGGAAGATGCACTGGAGACACGCAAATTGGTCGACCGGGCCAAGGGCATTCTCATGGATACCCAGGGGCTGAATGAGACCGAGGCGTTCCGGAAGATTCAGAAAATGAGCATGAATAATCGCAAGCCCATGCGCCAGGTGGCTGAAGCCATCATTTTGGCCCACCAGGTGAGCGAATAGACGTCGGGCTTGCCCGTTGACGCCGTAGCCTTCCATGGATCCAGCGGCAAATGCACTGACGAAAGCGTTGAAGAAATTACTGTGCGTCTATCAATTATTATGCCCGTTTATAATGAGCGGGCGACTTTGGAAGAAATTGTCCGTCGGGTGCGCGCTGTCGATCTGACAATCAACCCCGATGGCAGCAATCAGATGTTGGACGGGCCGATCACGCTGGAGCGTGAAATCGTCATCATTGATGATGGTTCGACGGACGGTACGCGTGACATTTTGTCGGCGTGGAAGGCCGAGCAGCCGGCCGACATGCAGATCATCTACCATGACGTCAACGGCGGCAAGGGCGCGGCCCTGCGCACCGGCTTCACCCATGCCACGGGCGATGTCGTCATCGTCCAGGATGCCGACCTGGAGTACGATCCCCGCGACTATGTGAAAGTGCTCTTGCCCCTGTTGGAGGGGCGCACCCCAGTCGTCTACGGCAGCCGCTTCATGGGCGGCACGCGTTCGGCCATGAGCCTGAGCCACACGCTGGGCAACAAGTTTCTCACCGTGTTGACCAACGTTTTTTACGGTACATCGCTCACCGATATGGAAACGTGCTACAAGTGTTTCCGCCGTGACGTGATCGCCGACGTTGAGCTACGGAGTCGTCGCTTCGAAATCGAGCCGGAGATCACGGCCAAGGTGCTGAAGCGGGGCTACACGATCTTTGAAGTGCCCATCAGCTATAATGGGCGCGAATTCCACGAAGGCAAAAAGATCACCTGGCGCGACGGCTTCGTGGCCGTGCGCACGTTGATCAAGTATCGTTTTGTCGACTAACACGTTTGTCGCCTTACCATCCACCACACGCTTGTCCACCGTGCCAGCCCCGCGTCTGATCGCTCTCCTGACGATTGTGGGTTTTGGCCTGCGTCTGCTGCTCCTGGACCGATTTCCCCTGCGTGAAGATGAAGCCGTCTACGGCTATTGGGCCCTTCACGCCTGGTTGGAAGATCCCAACTTTCTCACCGTCTGGCCGGATAAGCCGCCCCTGTTTCTCTGGACGCTGGCGGCTGCGCTACGCGCCTTCGGGAGTGACGCGGCCGGCGCCCGTCTGCTCAATGTCGGGCTGAGCACGCTGATGATTCCGGTCGTTGCCGCCACGGCCCGAGAACTATGGGGCGAGCGTGGGAGGCTGCTCGGCGGGCTCGTGATGACGCTCAGTCCCTTTGCGATCGCGTTCGCGCCGACCGTCTTTACCGATCCCATGCTTGTTTTGGCGGGCAGCCTCGCCTTGCTCATGGCGTTGCGCGGACAAAGTCTCTGGGCAGGGCTCTGGTTGGGCGTCGCCATCATGACCAAACAGCAGGGAATGCTGTATGTCCCCCTGATCGGTGGTGCACTGCTGCTGGCGCCGCGCACGTCGGCACGACCGCTAGGCATTGCGGCATTGCATTTCTTGGCCGGACTGCTGCTTGTCGTGCTGCCTCTGCTCTACTGGGACAGTCTGCGTTGGGCCGTAGCGCCCTCGCCATGGGACCTGGGCGTGCGCAACTACGGTGCGCTTGCTTTGGCGCCGCCCGCGCTGTGGCCCGCTCGCCTGGCTGCGTGGTTGCCGCTCTTGTGGGAACTGACGGCCAGCTGGGCCGTCTGGCTGGGCTTGGGCTTGCTTTGGCTGATCGGCCATATGGGGGGGCACGCAACAACGGCTGTTACGCCGAGTCGTGCCGTTACGATCGCAGGACGCCCGGCGCACCAGCTTGCGTCGACCATGCCCGCGCTTGGCGCACGACGCCCGGGGCTGATGCGGGCATGGCTGCAGCCCTGGACGTGGATCCTGCTCTGGAGCGCCGGGTTTATTGCGCTGCACGTTGTCACGACCGTTGCGATCTGGGATCGCTATTTGCTGCCGCTGACGTCAATCCTTGCATTGCTCATGGCCAAGTTGCTCGACGGCGCGTTGGGCCAGCGAGCCGCGCGCGAGCAGACGCTGCTCGTGCTGGCCGCGCTCTTGCTCCTTTTCTCGCCAGCCTGGAACGCAGCACAAGGCGGTCGTCCGGTCGGTGGCGATCATGGCGATTACGCCGGCTATAACCAGGCGCTCGCCTGGCTCGATCAGGAGATGGCCGTCACGGGGGCGCCGCGCGCCGTGCTCTATCATCAAAGCCTGGGGTGGCATCATCAATTCTATCTCTACGATGAATTGCGCAGCGGGCGGTACGAGCTGCGCTGGTTTCCATCGGCCGTCTATCTGGCCGACAATGTTGCCAAGACGCCAGCACGCCCACTCTACATCATCCAGCCGGAATGGGCGCGGACGCGCGATCTCGACGCCCATTTGCGTATGCGCGGGATTACGTTCGCCCCTCGCTTCCACGCCGGCACAATGACCGTCTATGAGTTGCGGCGTGCGTCCGAACCCTACTGCACTTGGTGCCTTTCCCGACCGGCCACAATTGACAATTGACGAGTGCCAATTGACAATTGGGATGCCCCTCGTCTACGTCCGCTTCTATTGAGGAACTGCTTGTGTATACACGTCTTGAAGAACGACTTCAGCGCCTGCACGACTCACACTGTGCGCCGCTCCTGCGGGCGGGACGCAAGGGCATTGAGCGCGAGAGTCTGCGCGTCACGCCGGAGAACAAGCTTTCCCGGCGCGCCCATCCGACTGCGCTGGGCTCACCGCTGACCCATCCTTACATCACCACCGACTATTCCGAAGCTCAGCTTGAGTTCGTCACGCCGCCCTTTGCCGATATGCGCGACGTGCTCAACTTTCAGCATGACATTCATGCCTTCACCTACGCCAAAATGGCGGATGAATTCCTTTGGTCCTCCTCCATGCCCTGTATCGTCCACGGCGAGAGCAGCGTTCCGATTGCTCAATTCGGTCCCTCCAATGCCGGCCAATTCAAGCACGTCTATCGCCGGGGATTGGAGGCGCGTTACCGGCGTATCATGCAGATTATCAGTGGCGTGCACTATAACTATTCCGTACCCGAAGCCTTTTGGCCCGTCTACCAGAGCCAGGAACGCGACACGCAGCCCTTGGCCGACTTTGTGACCGATGCCTACTTCGGCATGGTGCGCAACATTCAGCGCTTCGATTGGTTCATCACCTATCTCTTTGGCTGTTCGCCGGCGCTCTGCAAGTCCTTCATGGACGGTCTGCCCAATGCGTTTGCTGAGTTTGACCGCTACACCTTTTTTGAGGAGTACGCCACCTCCCTGCGCATGAGTGACATCGGCTACAAGAACCAGGCTGCATCGCTGCTGCGCGTCTCCCACGATTCGCTCGATGGCTACGTGCAAAGCCTTTGGCGTGCGACGGAGACACCCTACACTCCTTACGTCGAGACGGGCGTCGTCGTCGATGGCGTCTATCGCCAGCTCAACGCCAGTATCCTGCAGATCGAAAATGAGTTCTACGGGTCGGTTCGCCCCAAACAGGTGCCCCAACCGGGCGAGCGGCCACTGGTCGCGCTGGCCAGCCGCGGCGTCGGTTATCTCGAATTGCGCTCGCTGGACGTCAACGCCTTCCATCCGTTGGGCGTCTATGCGGACCAGCTGTACTTCTTGGAAGCGTTCATGCTCTTCTGCCTGCTCCACGACAGCCCACCCCATGACGTCCAAGGACAGCGGGCCAATGCCGAGAATCAGACGCGCGTCGCGCATCAGGGGCGCCGGCCAGGTCTGGAGCTGTTGCGCAATGGCACGGCCATCTCTCTGCAAGAGTGGGCTCTGCTGACGCTGGATCGCATTGCGATGCTGGCGGACGTACTCGACGCCGATGATCCTGCCAAGCCTTACAGCCGTGCGGTCGCCGCCCAACGCGCCGCCGTGGAGGAGCCTGAGCGGACGCCTTCGGCCCAAGTGTTGCGCGAGATGCGAGAGAATAGGGAGACCTTTTTTGAGTTCGCCCGTCGTCAATCGGAGCAGCACAAGCACTATTTTGATCGACATCCGGCTTCTCCTTTCCGCATGGCAGAATTGGACGAAGTGGCAGCGCAGAGTTGGCAGCGTCAGGCTGAGCTAGAGGCAACTGAGACAGGGACATTTGAGGACTATCTGGATGCCTACTTCTCGCAAACGCCTGCTCCACGTGGGATTGGGGCGCAGCGTGAGCATGAAACAGCCACCGAGGAACAGTGCGCGTAAACCAGGTCGAGCGTAGAAAGATCGAGCGTCGAAACGTGGCCGTCCATCTGGGGGCGGCCCTTTTGTTATTGGGCTTCGTTCTGGTGCTCTACGCGCGCCTGCTCTTTACGAATCGGGTCTTGGCCAGCGGCGATATTTTGCATTACTTCTACCCCTATCGAGACTACGCTGCCGCGGCCTTGCGCGAGGGGCGTATCCCGCTCTGGAACCCGTTCATTTTTATGGGCGCGCCCTTCCTGGCCAACCCGCAATCGGGCGTTCTCTATCCGCTGCACTGGCCGCTGAGCTGGCTCGCCGTCACCAAGCAGATCTACTGGAGCGCAGCCCTGCACACCTGGCTCCTGGGGCTGGGCGGCTATGCACTGCTGCGGCGCTGGGGCTACGGCGCCGTCCCCGCCCTCGTCTGCGGCCTCGTTTTGAGCGGCAGCGGTTTTGTAGGCGGCTTGATCGGTCACATCAATCAACTCAACGGCGCGGCCTGGTTGCCGTGGGTGATTCTGACGCTGGAGCAAGGCTGGCCCCGGCAAAATGACGCCACGGAGGCGAGAGGGGCGCCGGTCAACTGGTCGCGCCTGCTCATAGCGACGGCGTTCTTTGGACTGCTGGTCGGCCTCATGCTGCTGGCGGGTCACACCCAAACGCTCTACATCAACTTATTCGGCGCGGGCGTCTGGCTGGCCTGGCCATTGGTCTCGCTGGACACGTTCCGCCGGCCTCTGCCGGTGCTGCGCGCCGTTGCGCCCGTCGCCGCCATCTACGTGGGCGGCATGCTGCTCGGTCTTCTGCTCGCCGCGCCGCAATTGCTCCCCACGCTGGAACTGAGCGGCCTGGGCCTGCGCTCCGGCGGCCTGGGCTACGGCGAGGCCAGCAGCTTCAGCCTCAAGCCGTTGCATCTGCCCTGGACGCTGCTGCCTTCCTATGGCCTGATTGACTTGAGCGTTGTCTTCGGTACCCTTGGCTATACGGAATTCGTCGCCTACGTCGGCGTCATCGGCCTGGTTCTGGCCGGCGTCGGCGCCTGGCAGGGACGGGGGCGCGCCCATTCCTTTGGTCTGCTCTTTGCGCTGCTGGGCCTCTTCCTGGCCGTCGGACGCTGGAATCCGCTCTACTACCTGCTCTACAAACTCGTACCCGGCTTCGATCTCTTTCGTGCGCCCGCGCGCTGGATGATGCTCTACACCTTGGGTATGGCCGTGCTGGCGGCGATCGGCGCGGCAGCCATTGGGCGCCGGCTAGACAGCCGCGGGCTGCGCGGCCGCGGGTTGGTCCCATTAGCGATCGCCGCCTTGCTCTTGCTTCCCTTGGCGACGGAATTGCTGTTGGCCGCACGCGCGCTTCCCCACACCCAAACGACCGCGCCCGAGGCCGTCTACGATCTACGCACGGCGCCGGCCCACCTGCTCACGGACCCGCTGCGCGCCGTTGATCCGGCTGCGGCTGGACGTTTTCTCAGCATGAGTACGCTCACCTTTGATCCGGGCGACATGGGCGATTATCGCCAAATCTTTGCCGAGGGCGAGAACGCTACGCTGGATGAAAAGGCCTTCGAGCAGTTGGTGATTGCCCAGAAATCACAGGAAATCCTGGCGCCGAACCTGCCCATGTTCTGGCGCGTGCCCGCCGTAGACGGCTTTGATGGCGGCGTCTTGCCCTTGCAGCGCTATCTCCGCGGACTAACGCTCTTTATCCCGCCCGCCGAACTCGTTCCCGACGGCCGCCTGCGCGAGCAGCTCACACAGATGCCGCGGAGCGATCTGCTGGCGCTCTTCAACGTGGTCTACGTCATCACCGACAAGGTGCGTGATCTCTGGGTGGATGACGTCTACTATGATCGCCAGATCGGCGCGCGCCTGAACGCTGCCCTGCCGCGGGTCCAGGTTGACGTCCCCCGGCCATTTGAGGCGACCCACGTGGGCATCATCGGCTTTGTTGATGGCAGCGCCGATGCGCTGGCAGCTTTGGCGACGGGCAATCGCCCGGTGGCGCGACTCGACGTTGTGGTCGACGGCGCGGTCGACGAAGAGCTGACGCTACTCGCCGGCGGCGCGCCCGGTGCGCACTTCGCCGATCCGGCGCTTGAAAGCTCAATGGCCGCCGCAAGCGGTGCCCAGATTGCCGATCGAGACGTGGACGGGGGCCGGCAGGAATATCTCGCCCGCTTTGCGCTGGCCGGGCCGGTCACGCCCGAAGAACTGACGCTTACTCGGCTCACCGATGACCTAGATGTAGTCATTCAGGCCGTCACGTTGATCGATGAGCGAAGCGGCGCGTTCAGGGCGCTGCTGCCCTCGGACCGGGGCGAGTTCGAACTGGTTCACAGCGGTGACGTGAAGATCTATGCCAATCTCAATGGCGCGCCTCGGGCGACCATGGCCTTTGATTGGCAGGAAGTCACAGTGCCGGCAGAGGCGCTGGCGTACCTTCAGGATCAACCTGATAACGCGCTGGCGCGGCCTGTTGTAGAGGGCCAGCTGCAGCCTGGTTTCCGGCCGACGCCCGGCGCCCAAGGAAGCGCTGAAATCGTCGCTTATGCACCGGAGCGGGTCGAGATCCGTACAAAGAGTGACGCCCCCGGTTTGCTCGTTCTGACCGACAGCTATTATCCCGGTTGGACCGCAATGGTGGATGGCGAGCAAGCGCCCCTGCTGGCGACAAATTACCTGTTTCGGGGCGTGCCCGTGCCCGCAGGCGAACACAGCGTGGTCATGCGTTACCGTTCCGCGGGCTGGGAGCGGGGGCTGTTTGTGGCCCTGTTTGGACTTCTCCTCACGCTCCTGTTGCTCGTGGTGGGGGTGACTCGCGCAAGACAGGCAGCCGCTAGCCCAGATTTGGCGAGGATAGACCGCTGATCGCGCGCGTCCGGCGGATGAAGGCGGGTCAATCTTCAACAAACTGCGACGATCCCGTGCATTCTTCGGCAGTCCGGGACAAACCCTGCTTATTCCGCGGCCCATCTTCGGTAGATTGAGAATTCCTGGCAGGCGGCGCGCTGATTCGATTGGCCGTCGGCGCTGATGTATAATCACTCTGCCGGAGGCTCCAGGCAGGGACGCGCCCTGTCTTTACGTAATGGGCATGAAACCGTATGACGCTTTTTAATCGCATCGTGGCCGCTCTCTTGTGGCTGCTGCTGCTTGTCGTGATCTTCTATGTGGCTGTCTCGCCCTTCCAGGCATTGACGCAGGGGCAGAGCTTTCTGATCGAGTGGCAGACGCGCCTGTCGACGTGGAAGAGCGAGAGCAGCGCAAACTTTGTCGTTGGCCAGATCGCAGCCGTACTGGCCGCACTGGTCGTCTTTGGCAGCCTCTTCGTCGCCGAGATTTGGACCGGACGACGGCGCGGCGTACGCGTGCGTACGGGCGAGGGCAGTTCGGTTGAACTGGACACCGACAGCATTGGCCGGCGCCTGGTCTGGCATTTGGACCAGTTAGCGGAAGTCATCACCGTGATCCCCAGCGTGAAGTCGCGCGGTAACTCCGTCGACATCAAGCTTGAGGTTGAGACCGCACCGGATGTGGACGTGCCGATGAAGACCGATGAGGTGGTAAACGTGACGCGCGACATCATCGAACAAGACATGGGCCTCAAGCTGAGCAAGTTGGACGTTCACATGCGCTATGCCCCCTATGACCCGGAGTGGAACTAAGTCAGCATGAATTTTCGAGACTTTCTGCGCACGCTTATCGACAACCTGCGCGCCCTGTGGCAGTCCGCGTTTTCCGCCGGATCTGGTTCGATTGCCGTGTCGGGCCAGCAGGCTGCGCCACCGTCACCGCTTGAGGCGCCAACTCCGCAGCCGACCTCGACGGATGATCTGACGGCTGAGCCAGTCCGTACCTTTGCGGCCGACATGCCGAACTATGGCGGTGAGGTCAGCATCAGCATTGGCGAGCGCATCGAATCCACGGAACAAGGGGACGCCGTCAATGGGGCCGATGCTGAGTTTGACGAAACGCCCGTTGATCTTGATGAGGGCATGAGCACTCAGGAGAGTGATGAGCACGATGCCCCCGCAGAAGAAGCGGAGGCGGTCCACAGTGCCGATATTGATGGCGTGGCAAACGAGCTTGTGGATGAGAATGACGCTCCGGCGGCTGTCGATGTCGCGGTAGACGAAGCGGGCGTGCCGGTCATGGTGCAGGCGCCGCTGGAGATTGCGGACGAGGATGATCCACTGGCAGCCGAAATCATGGTGGAGTCCTACGGGCGCCGCATGGGGTTGAGCCAGTTGATTGAGAGCCTGCTCTTTGTCAGCGACGAGCCGGTTGATTCAGTTCAGCTCGCCAAAGCGCTCGACGTCTCCCTTGAAGCGGTCGAAGCCAGCGTGCAGCGCCTTAGCAAGCTCTATCAGACGACCAACCGCGGGCTGCGTCTGCAAACGCGCGAGGGCCGCCATTCGCTGGTCACCGCGCCCGAATGCGCCGGTGCGATTGAGGACTTCCTCAACCTGGATCTGACGACCAAGCTCAGCGGTCCCGCCCTGGAAACGCTCGCCGTCATCGCCTATCGCCAACCGGTCACGCGGATTCAAGTCGAAGCCGTACGCGGCGTTGACTGCTCGGGGGTGCTCCGCTCCATGACCCAGCGCGGGCTGATTGAAGAGGTGGGGCGTCTAGAGACCGTGGGGCGTCCGATTCTCTATGGCGTGACCGACCTGTTTATGCAACATTTTGGACTACTGGAATTGACCGAACTGCCGCCTCTGGCCGCCGAAGATGCGGACATGCTCTGGGCGGCGACCCAGCTGGCCGAGTTGGAGGGTGGAGCCGAGTTTGCATCGGTGGCTGATATCGACGCAGAGGCAAGCGACGAAGAAGCAATTAACGAAGAAGAGGTCATCGAGGCTGATGAAGAGATCGGCCCCGAAAACGACGACGTCGACGCTGCGCAAGCATCCGCCGACTAGATCTGTTGAAATACCGGAACGCGGCGCAAATTCGAAACGTCAATCGATCGCAACGGGAATGATCGATATTGGTACGGAGAATTCGCCGTTCACGTCTGCATATGGATCCAACGTGACCGGATCATAAACCACGGCGACGAGTGCATAGTCACCCGGTAGCGCATCATCCGGCAACGTCAGGGCAAAGCGCATTTCCTCGGTCAGTTCTGCATCCTGTTGCGCCACGACCTTTCCCGCCTCATCCTGCAAGCGCATCGACAACTTGAATGCACCATCTGTCACACCTGCGGCTGCCATCTCGACGATGAAGGGTTGTCCCGGCGTCAGCCGCTGCGGGTGCCGCAAACGCGTGATTTCCACATCGGGCCAGGCGGCATCGACGGGCACATCGGCAGGCTGCTGCACGGTAAGTTGCACCAACTCATACTCTTCAACCTCAGCCGGTACACCATCGGTTTCTTCCGGGCGGATGGCCACGATTTCGCCTGTCGCCGGGTCACGCATGGTCAGCCGCAGCGCGTAGCGCCCCCGTTCCGCGGTAGGCGGGATGGCGATCTCGTAGGGGTCCTGCCAAATCTCATCGAGCGGCCAGGCAGATGTTTGTACGCCGGCCGGTGGCCGAACTTCCTGCCAGAGTTCGGTCCCATCAGCGCCGACCAAACGCAGACGCAACTCGTAATCAGCTGCAACCGGCGCAATCTTTTCGAGAAAGAGCGTCACCGCGGCATCATCGCCGGGCAGCACCGATGGGTTGGGGATCTGATGCGCCACCAGGCGAAAGGCCGGACCCAGCGCTGCCGCGCTGTCAGTCGAGATCCCGGTGAATGACGGCGGCGGCACGTCGCGCTGATCATAGATGCGGGCCATGGTCAGTCCGTCCAGGGTGACGGTATGCACAGGCTCCAGGGATGCATAGTATTGTGTCGCCTCACGCGAGGGGATTTCACGCTGCCACTGGTTGCTGTACGCAATGGCATAGTCGGCCAGCCAGAAATCTCCGTCGGAATAGGGCAAGACTCGCTTGTCTGTGGTCAGAAAATACGAAACCGGCCCATCGTTGTACCAGGAGGCGACGCGCATCGTCGCCGCATCCGGCTGTTGGTTCAGCCACGCTGCCGCAACGTCCAGCCCGTCCCCCCATCCCACCAGCATCACGTCCGAGACGCTGTCGCGATCGCCCACAACGGCAACCGCCAGCGGATTGTAGTAGGTCAGGTAGTAGGGTGCGTGGCGGATGCCCAGCCAGCCGTGGGCCAGGAAGAGCGCGATGAGCAGCACAACGCCCGCACTGCCCAGGCGCGGCAAAGTCTTGCCCTTGCGCCTGCTGCTGATCGCGATTCGGGGCGCAGGCGACTGCCGAGCCAGCTCGTCAGGCCCAGCCAACCCAGGGCCGCCACAACGTCCAGGACGAGGAAGGCGGGCAGAAGATAGCGGTCGAATTTTTTGGCCCCCAGCGCCATGCCCAGGGTGAAGATCAGCGCAAAGAGCGCGAGCCCGAAGGCACTGAATCGCCGGTCGGCACTGTCGAGCGGCCAGCGTTGGCGCCAGCCCCAGAGCAGCGCAGCCAGCAGACCGAGGAGCGTCATGGGCGTGGTGCGGAAGAAAAAGGCCACGGGATAGAAGAGGAGGCCGGGGTCATAGGTCACCTCGCCGCGGAAGTAGTTGGGCAGCTCATGGCCCTGGCCATGGACGGTCATCATTTCGACGATGGTGCGCAGCACGTCGGGCGCGTTCCGCCACATGACCGGCCAGAGGAGAAAGAAGAGTGCGCACGCGATCGCCAGCCAGATTGCATAGCTGCCAAAGAGGGCTATGACATCGTTTCGTCCCGCGCGCCGGCGTCGAAATGCCTCGATCAGCAGCAACAAGCCGGTCGTGGGCAAGACAAAGACGGCAGGGGTTTTGGTCAGCAGCGCCAGGCCGGTGGCAACGCCCGAAGCGATGAGGTAGCGCTTCTGCCCTGCGCCGTAGAGCCAGGCGAGAAAGGTCAGCAGCGCCAGGCAGATCAGGCTGGCCAGCAGGCCGTCCAGATGCAGCTGGCGGGAGAGCGCCACAAAGAAGGGGTCCCAAGCCAGGTAGAGTACGGCCAGGGCCGCGGCCAGCTCGCCAAAGAGGCGGCGCAGGGGGAAGAAGCCGGCGACTATGGCAATGGCAATCGCCAGCACGATCCAGCGCCGCAGGGCAACCAGGAGTTCGAGCGGCGAAAAGCGTCCGTTTTCGGCCAGCCACTCTTCCAGTTGCACATCGGCGATCTGGCCCGGCGTCTGCGTGACGTACTCCGGATACTTGCTCCGCCAACCCAGCGCGCCCAGCCACATCACCGTGACGCCGGGATGCTCGGTTTGGTAGGTTGCGTCGAAATCCGCTTCACTCAGGGCCAGATAGAAATTGGCCGATCGCGCCAGCCACTTGCGTTCATCGGGCGTAACAAATTCATCCAGCGCGATCACGCGCGGCAGCCACGCAGCCAAAAAGAGGAGGCCGAGAATCAAGAGCGTACGGCCGGCGTGGTGACCGTTTGACTTCGCTTCAACCATGGTTGTCGTTCATTTCGTGTTGCAGCGCGGTTAGCACGCATGGAACGCGGGGCGTCCAGATTCACACGGATCTGCATGGGCGCCTGGCGCTGGCATCCGCGCTGCGCAAGCTGCGTCTTGTGCAGCGGACGCCCGCTCCATTATGGCATATCCTCCGGCAGAAGGTGCAAAGTTGGGGCGGCGCAAGGCTGCAACCCTGCGCTAACCCATGCGTAGTGATATGGGCAATCAGCCACTCGTACTTCTGCTCTGGCCGTCGACGGCAGAGCCGCGGTACCCCTCTGGCTTCAGTGCTGGTGTGCGGGAGAAACGCGTAAATCTTTGATTTATCGTCTGTCAATTACCGGTTGCAGGAAAATAGGTTGAGTGTGGGCGCAGTTGTTGGTAGAATGTCAGGTGAAGGGCCGTGAGTGGGTGCAAGCCTGACCTGGCGTTCGCTTGACTGATCAATCGGATGTTTCAAAACGGTCCGTCCCGTCGTTCCAGAATGGAGAGAACTCATGTCCACCCCATGGCGTTCAATTTCGCTACTGGCGGTTATTTTATCTCTGCTTGCTCTGAGCATCGTCTTAACCCCGGCGGCCCTCGCCCAGGACAAGACGTTGGTTTGGGAGCGGTTCGACGTAGATATCGCCGTCAACGCCGACGGCTCGTTCGACGTGGTCGAAGATCAAACGATCCGTTTTCTCGACGGTTCCTTTACCTTTGGCTATCGGGAACTGCCCGTGCGTAATTTTGGGTATGCCGACAATTGGTCGCTTGTTGATGGCAGCGGCAACGTCTATCGCCAGGCGGCATTTGGCCAGGAGCCCTATACCTTCACCATTGACGACAGCGGCTACAGCTACGAAATTCGCTGGTACTTTCCCCGCACCGCCAACGCATCTGAAACTTATACATTGGGCTACACGGTCTACGACGGTCTGCGCTACTACGACGGCGGCGACCAGCTCTGGTGGAAGGCGATCTATGGGGACCGCAGCTTTCCCGTGCTGAACGGGCAGGTGCGCGTCTTTGCCCCCGAAGGGGCCGAGATCCAGCAGTATGCGGCCTACGTCAACGGGCGTGATGCAAGCGATGTCGCCACTGCGACGGTACCCGCGAGCAACGATGCGGTCATCTTTGACTTGACTCGTGAGCTTCGTGCCGGGCAGGATTTCGAGGTGCGCGTCGAGTTTACGCCCGATGTGGCGGCCGGCGCGGTCCAGCCCTGGCAGCAGCAGGCGGACGAATTGGCCGCGGCCCGGGAAGCGGAGCAGGCGTTCCAAGATCGCTGGGGGCCGATCGCCTCCCTCTTCTTCCTGGCCCTGGGCTTCATGCTCATCCTGGGTGGGCCGGCGGCCCTCTATGCGCTGTGGTACGCCCTGGGGCGCGACAAACCGGTTCCCCTGGTGGCGGACTACCTGCCCGAACCGCCCGACGACTTGCCGCCCGGCATGGCGGGCACGCTTGTGGATGAAACCGTCGAAATGGACGACATCATTGCGACCCTGGTCGATCTGGCCCGGCGCAAGGCGATTAGCATCACCGAAGTCAAGGAGGACGGCCTCTTTCGCACGGGCTATGACTTTATCTACCGGCGCGAGCGCAGCGACACCGAACTGAACGAATATGAACAGGAGATCATCAAGGCGCTCTTTGGGAAAAAGGATGAGGTGCGTCTTTCGGACCTGAAAGAGAAGTTCTACGCCAATATTCCGGCCATCAAGGGCGACATGTATGATGCGGTCGTGGAAGAGGGTTTCTTCCGCATGAACCCATCCACGGTACGCAATGCCTATCTTGCCCTGGGCATGTTTGGTCTGGGTTTTGCGCTCTTCGTGTCGATCTCCCTGTCCGTCATGTTTGGTGATCTGACGTCGTTGGCCGTTTTCCCCGCGGTGGGCGTGGGCATCACCGCGCTGGGCATGATCATCCTGGCGCGTGCCATGCCGCGCAAGACCGACAAAGGCGCGGAGGAAGCGGCGCGGTGGGAAGCGTTCCGCAGCTATTTGGAAAACATCGAGCAATACAGCGATTTGGAGCAGCAGAAGTATATCTGGGACCAGTGGCTACCCTATGCCATCGCCTTTGGGATTGACAAAGAGTACATCAAGAAGTTTGCCAAAGTCGACGCCCCGGCGCCGGGCTGGTATATTCCATCGCCAACCCTGTATGGCCCCTTGCGTCCCTACTACTACGGCACGCCCTGGCAGGGTCCCGTCGTGGTGAGCAGCGGCGGCAACATGGGCGACTTCTCCGGCGGCATGGGCCAGCCGGGCAGCGGCAGCATGGGCGGCGGCCTGAGCCAGAGCAGCCAGAACATGGGCACGAGCCTCACGGCCATGAGCGCCGGCCTGGGCAGCATGCTCTCCTCCGCCAACAGTACCATGACCAGCCGGCCCGCCAGCTCCAGTTCCGGCGGCAGTGGCGGCTGGAGCGGTGGCGGCGGGTTCAGTGGCGGCGGCAGCTTTGGCGGCGGCGGTGGCGGCGGTGGCGGCGGCGGCTTCGGCTAGTCGAGAACCTCAACTATAGCAACAAAGGACTCTTCAATGATCGGTAGCGGCCGCTTGGTCGGCACAATTCTCATGATTGGCAGCATCATCTTGTGGCTCGGGTTTGTGATCTGGACCTTTGCCGAGAGCAACATCACCAGCGGCGGACAGGCGCTTGGTATCTTTGTTGCTTCGCTGGCCATGGCGCCGGTCTTTGGCATCGGCCTCTATCTCTTCCGCAAGGGGACGGTGGAAAAAGAGCAGTTTGCCGTGGTCGAGCAGGAGAAGACGATTCTCAACATGGTGTTGACCCAGGGCCAGGTGACGGTTTCCGAAATCATGGTCGAGTTGGGATTGCCGCGTGAAGACGTGGAGGCGATGATCCGCGACTTGGTGGGCAAACAGCTCTTTAGCGGCGCCATCAACTGGGACAAGGGCATTCTTTATAGCGTGGAGAGTCAGGCGCTCACGGAAGGACGTACCTGTCCGAACTGCGGCAGCACGGTCGAGTTTGCCGGCAAGGGGCTGATTGTCTGTCCCTACTGCGGCAGCGAGGTCTTTTTGACCGAACGGGCTGCTGCGCAGACTGCTTGAACCATACATCCGACGGCCCTCTCACGGCCTCTCACGGCCTGATCTATTCAGACTATTTACAAGGAGAAAGTATTCATGACAGACCAACCCAATGATCCGTCCGATCAATTTGTCGACCAGGCGGAGAGCCAGCGCGGGGCCATCGAGCACCTGATCAAGGGGCTGCCTGGCGTCAGCGGCTATGTGGAAAAAGAGACCCGGCGCGATGCGGACAAGCGACTGCGCCTCTATATTGTCGGACAGCTCGACGCCGACAAGCAGCGGCTGCTCGACGTCCAGCAGCGGCTCTTGCGCAGCGGCGGCCTGCGCAGCATGGATGAAGTCGACAGCGCCGTCACCAAGCTGCAGACGCTCAGCGATCGCATCCGGACGGCCAGCTACGGCTACGCCGGCTTCTTCGATCCCGTGCGCGTGCGCGAGGAGCAATTGCGCGCGCTCTACCAGTTTGACGTGGCCCTGGCCGAACGAACTGGTGAAGTGAGTGACACAATCAGCGCGCTCGGTGCAGCCGTCCGCAATGGTGATCCGATCGACGAACCAACGTCCGGACTCATCGACGCCGTGAATGATCTCACTGCCCTCTATGATCGGCGCAACGACGCCATCCTGTCGCCGGCGACGCTGCTCAACGCGGCCAACGCTCCGGTTGTCGAGCCGCGCCTGCTAGAACTGACTGACGATCTCAACGACCTGCCTGCTGACGAAGCCGATTTGGATGCGTAATTGATCCGCCATCCAGCTAATTCCAAGGAGAATCGTAATGCCCAGAATTATTGACGTGGTTGAAGTACCGGATCAACGTCCGGATGAGATGGTGCGGCGCGTTCCGCAAACAGGATCAGGCGATTTCCGGCTCGGGAGTCAGGTGATCGTCCGCGAGAGTCAGAACGCGGTCTTCTATCGTGACGGCAAATCGCTCGATACTTTCGGTCCCGGCCGTCACACGATTACGACGGCCAATGTCCCGATCCTGACGAGCCTCCTCAAGCTCGGCACCCAGGGTCAGGACATCTTCACGGCCGAGGTGTACTTCGTCAACATGCGCGAGTTCACCGACATGAAGTGGGGCACGCCCCAGCCCATCACCCTGCGCGATGCAGAACTGGGCATGGTGCGCCTGCGCGGCTTCGGCCAATACACCATGCAGGTGGCGGACCCAAAGCTCTTCGTCGACCAGATTGTGGGCACCCAGGGGCTCTACACGACCGGGCAGATTGAGGATTATCTGCGCGGCATGATCATCGGTCGCATGACGGACGTGCTGGGCGAAAACATGGGCAGCATCCTGGATCTCCCCTCCATGTTCGACGAGCTTTCGGCGGCCATGCGCGCCAAGCTGCAGGATGATTTTGCCGCGGTCGGTCTGCAGTTGAAGCAGTTCATGATTATCTCGCTCAGCCCCACGGAAGAGACGGCCAAGGCCATCGACGAACGTGCGGCCATGGGTGCAATCGGCAACATGGACGCCTACGTCAAGTTCAAGGCCGCCCAAGCCATGGGCGATGCCGCGCAAGCCGGCGGCGGTTCTGCCGAAGGGCTCGGCCTGGGCGCAGGCATCGGCATGGGCGCGGGCATGGCCGGCATGATCACCCAGGCCATGCAGTCGGCCAGCCAACCGACCCCGGCCGGCCAATCGGCTCCCGCGGCCGCTGTGCCTGAAGTCATGTCAGTGGAAGAAGCGGCTGAGTATCTAAAGGTATCGCCCGCCGACGTCCAGTCCGCGATCGACAGCGGCGATCTGCCGGCGCGCCAGCTGGGCAGCCAGTATCGCATCAGCAAGAGCGCGATCGACGCCTTCTTGGGCGGATAGATCGTTTCCCCAACCCTTTTGCAGAGCCGTTGCACTGCAACAGCTCTGCAAATTATCCTTTCACGCCGCTGCTGGTGGCGCTCTCGACAAAGAAGCGCTGGCCGAGGATGAAGATGATAAATGGCGGCAAGATGGCGATGGCGGCGCCCGCCAGGATGAGGTTGGGTGAATCGGCCGCGCGGCCGCGCAGGACGTTGAGCGAGAGCGTCAACACGTGGTTCTCTTCGTTGCCCGTATTGATGATCACCAGCGGCCAGAAGAAGCTGTTCCAGGCATAGAGGAAGGTGAAGGTTGCCAGCGTCGCCAGCGCAGGCAGGCTGGCCGGCACAAAGATTCTGACCAGGATTTGGAATCGGGAAGCGCCGTCGATGAGCGCGGCCTCTTCAATCTCCTTGGGCACCGAGACAAAGAACTGACGCATGAGGAAGGTGCCAAACGCCGTAAAGATCCACGGCATCACCAGCGCCGTCAGTGAGTCGACCCAGCCAATCCGCACCATCAACTGATAGAGGGGCACAATCAGCAACACGAATGGGATCATGATTGTGCCCAGGTAGAGCAGGAAGATCGTGTCACGACCGGGGAAGCGCAGGCGGGCAAAGGCGTAGCCGCCGGCGACGGAGGTCGCAAGCTGGCCCATCACCACGAGAATGGTGACCAGCGCCGTATTGGAAAGACTGCGGTCCATACTGCGCAGCCGCAGCACTTCCGTGTAGTTCTCAGGATGCCAGGTGAGCTCTTCTACCGGGTCACTCAAACGCACGTTGGCTTCGACTGTAAGCGTTGGGTCGGCAGGATCCGCAAATTCACCCACGGTTGTCTGCTGGATGCTGACCATGGGGACGGTCTGGCCATCCATCTCGACATCGAAGAGCCGCTGCTCTTCGCCGTCATAAATCACCGTTTCCTGGTTCATCGCGCCGCCGGTGGGCCGCACTTCGGTCAGGCGACGGGTCACCTCTAGCTCGGGGTTATTGGGGTCGACAAAGATGCCAACCCGAATATTGCTCTCGACCAGCGCAAACTCGCGCATTTCGCCATTGTAATCGACATGGTAGAGGGGGAATTCTCCTTCCAGCCCCGCTACCTCCGTTGTGATCGGATCGCGCGGCAAGAGGCGGGGCGGATAGCGAAACGTATCGGTCGGCGTCTTGAGCGACGTCGTGACCATATAAATGAAGGGGAAGAGCATGATTGCGGCAAAGAAACTCAGCAGCAGGTAGATCATGCCATTTGATATCCACGTCGACAAGCGTCTTGATCCCATGGTTTCCTCAATCACAAAAAACGTTAGATGGCGTTGGCGCGTTCACGCTGGAAGCGGAAGAGCGTGAGGGCAAAGATGCCCAGGAAGAGGATCCAGGCAATGGCGGATGCGTAGCCCTGACGGAAGTTTTGGAAACCGCTTCGATAGAGGTAGAGCACAAGCGTAACGGTTGAGTTGTTTGGTCCTTCTGGCGGATTCATGAGAATGAAGACCTGTTCAAAGACCTGAAGCGCCTGAATGCTGGTCGTTGTAACCACAAAGAACGTCGTCGCCGCGAGCAGGGGGATCGTGATCTTGAAGAACTTTGCGAAGCGCCCTGCGCCGTCGACCGTGGCGGCCTCGTAGAGTTCGCCGGGAATGTTCTGAAGGCCGGCCAGGAAGAGCACCGTATTGAAGCCCATAGTCTGCCAGGCAAACATGATAATGACCGACAAGAGCGCGGTCTGGCTGCTCGACAACCACTGGATTTTCGGATCGATCAGCGAGAGCCCCAGCGCGCTATTCATGAACTCCACACCCAACGTAATGAAATAGTTGATGTAGCCGATGGTCGAGTTATAGAGCCACTGCCAGACCAATGCAATGCCCACCACCGCGGCGATGCTGGGCAGAAAATAGGTTGCGCGGAAGAACTTCATCCCCGGCAGCTTGCTATTGAGCACGTTGGCCAGGACGAGCGCCGGGATGATGCTCAAAGGGACGGCCACCAGCGCAAAGAGCGCCGTATTGCGCAGCGCGATCCAGAAGAGCTTGTCTTGCGCGCCAATGATGAAGCTGCGCCCGCCCACCGTGAAGCGGCCCAGCTCGCTGTATTTCGTAACATCCAATGCCTCGCGTGCAAGCTGGTCTGGCGAGGCGAGCGGCTGCACGGTCATACTGAGGATGCGGCTGTAGTTGTCAAGACCTACCCAGTTGGGCGGATTAAACGCATCGGAATCGGTAAAGCTAAAATAGAGGGAAAGCACCAGCGGTCCGGCAAAAAAGATCAGAAAACCGAGCAGATTGGGGGAGAGGAAGAGCCAGCCGTTGAGCATCTCTTCGTCGCTGTTTTTGGCGTTCATCGCCTGGGCGGTCGGCTGGCGCCACATGCCCCAAATCGCCAGCGCGAAAACGATGGCCGCGAAGAGTAGGCTCAGGGGCAGCGGATTCAGCAACTGCTGTGCGAAGTAAACGATACCGCGTGGGCCGTCGACGGCGAAGAAGAACGCCACCAGGCTCAGGCCCATGACAAGCTGTCCCGCCCGTCGAAAGGCTCGTTTTCGACCGGGATAATCCTCGTAGCGATCGCCAAAGGCGCCGATCAAGTAGCCAAAAAAGCCGACGACCAAAAAGGGCAGCCCGCGCCCAAAGGTTGCGGCCAACGCGTCAATGCCCAGAAAGAAACGCGAAAACTGCAGCGCAGCAATCAGACAGGCCACAAAGCCGAGATAGTCGATCACGAGCGAAATCGTCCGTCCGCGATGATTGCGCTGGTTGATCGCAGGTACCGCGATCAGGCTGGCGACGCCTGCCCCTGCCAGGATCACCGTGCCCAATATGCGCATCCACATCTCCATGCCGGCAAAGACCGGCAAGACCCAGAGGAGGATGGCCGCCAAGATCGTGACCGTGCCGAATGCCGCCCGCCAGATTGTCAGGATACGGAGAATTAGGGCCGTGCGGTCTGACGCAGCATCGGCAGTCGGCTGAATGTTTGGGTGTGTCGTCATGACAGTTTGTCCATTCGCTTCATCAGGCTGGACGCAGGCGGGTACGCGCGATCTTTGGTCCTGTTTGGTCTGGCGTAGATGCAACAACCGCCGTGCATACGCTCGGAAAGAGCATGTGCACGGCGGCGTCAATCATGCCATCGCTGGGAAATAACCTACTGCGTAAAGGCTTTGTTGGCCTCGTCACAGATGGTGGCGGCAAAGTCGTCCACGCTGGTCTGTCCCGTCAGAACGGCTTGCACAGCCGGCCCCATGATGCGGTCGTAATCCGGCCACGATCCGGCCCATAGCGGACCCTCGGCCACAGGATTGTCGGCCAGGCCGTTGAGGAATGCCTGGTTGTTCTCCGGCGGCGTGAAGGTCAGGAAGGCGTCGAGGGCTTCTTGACTGACGCGGCTGGGGATGTTCGCGCCCAGCGCAGCGATCTGGCCTTGCGTCTCCGCCGTCGTCAGCGACTGGGCAAGCTGCCATGCTTCTTCAGGATGCTCGGTGTTGGCATTGACCACATAGGCGCCCCAGAAGAGCCAGTTGCCTGCGTCTCCGCCCGGACCTTCGGGCAATTCAACCACGTCCCAGTTGAAATCAACGGTGCGCGTGCCAGGCGTGGCCCAACGACCATTCTGGAACATGGCGACCTTGCCGGCGCGGTAGGGCGGCTCACTGTCTTCGCCATAGGGCACGGCGACGTCAAAGTCCTGATAGAGCGAGCGTTCAAAGTCAAGGCCCGCCAGCGATTCCGGCGTGTCGAGCGCACAGGCCAGGCGATCTTCGGTGAAGAAGCCGCCGCCGGCCGCGTTCAGCCAGGTGCCGTAGGGACCCCACCAGGCATTGGCGCCGTAGCCGTAAATGTCAGAACCCAGCCCACGTGTTGCCTGGGCAACCTCCAGGAAGGCGTCCCAGTCCCATTCGCCGTTCGCTGCCAGCTCGCGCGGATCCGGCGCGCCGGCCTCGGCAATCAGATCCAGGTTCAGGTAGAGGGCAAAGGTCGACACGTCACGCGGCAAGCCCCACAGCGCGTCATTTGCGCCCGAGTCCGGATTGAAGGTCAGGAACTCCATCGGGCCGGGATAATATGCTTCGACATCAAACCCCTCAGTCCCTGCCGCCAGATCCGCCACATTGAGAATCAGGCCACGCGTAGCAAAATCTGCGACATCTGTGCCCGGAATCCAGAAGACATCGGGCGCAGTGCCCGCGGCGATTTCCGTCTTCAAAACATCCTGATACGAAGATGTCTCACTGCCGCCCGGTTCGTAGGTGAGGCTGATGCCCTCAAGCTGGGCGTCGAGCTCATCGCTCACGCTCTGGTAGACATCGATCTCTTCCTGATTGTCCGGACGCGTGCGCCAGCGCAGCGCGACCTCATCGCCGGCAGGCGCTTCTTCCATCGCTGCTTCGGTCGCCTCGGCCGGGGCATCCGCTGCGGTGTCGCTGCCGCCCGGCGCCGGCGCGGCACAACCGCTGACGACAAGAGCCGCCAGAATCAACAAGCTCAATACTACAAAGATCTTTCTATTCATTTTTCTCTCCCATAAGTCTTAACACAAACGGAGCATAGACAACGCATACTGTACAGTTTTCTTGACACGGATTGGACAGGCAAGCGGGGAGCCGGCGCCCAATGAGTCCGAGTAATCAATAAATTGTTGGGAAAATAATTCCGACATAGGATTAATGCCATAGTAACATAGGGCGTGAAAACCGTCAATCGGATCACGTTGTTTTTCCCCTGCAATGATTCAAAAATTGCGCACGATGGCGCGCGGATCTGCATGGATGCAGGGGATGGAGACGAATTCATCCGCCACAATCTGATGGCATCCGTCGTATCCTACTCTCTTGGCGTACGCGGTCGGGGCCGCAGATGTCCCGTTTGTGGCTGCAACGGTTTGCGTGGCAAACTGAAACGACATGAAGATTTCGATGCGGAGAAAGTAGTACAGCCAGGCGGAAACAGATCAATGGCTTGTAGGTCCGGCTACCAGCCGGACGAGTCCCGGTCCTCGCTGATAACTCGTAGGTATACGGGAGCTGTCACGCTGATAGCGTAACCTACGAACCACCGGCCTATTTACGCCCCTGTGTACTCGGCTGCCGGAGACAGCATGAATTGACCGCGGATCCGGTGGATTCAAGCGGATAAAACCACACCGTAACCAACCTCCAGGAGAGGGACGATGACACAAGTACGCGCCAATGACTGGGAAAACCCGCAAGTGTTCGGCATCAACAAGGAGCCGGACGCGGCCACGCTGATGCCCTATGCCACACGTGCGCAGGCCGTGGAGGGCGAGCGCATGGCGTCGCCCTTTTGCCGCACGCTCAACGGCACGTGGCGCTTTGCCCACTACCCCAACCCGACTGCGGTGCAGGGCGGCTTTGAGGCGCCGGACTATGACGACCAGGGCTGGGACAAGATCCCCGTGCCCTCCAACTGGCAGATGCTGGGCGACGTGCTCCACGGCGAGCCCACCTACGACGTGCCCCACTACACCAACGTCACCTACCCCTTTCCCATCGACCGCCTGCCCGGCGTGCCCGAGGACGACAACCCCGTCGGCCTCTATCGCACGACCTTCACCGTGCCCGAAGATTGGGCGGGGCGGCAGATCTTCATCACCTTTGACGGCGTCGATTCGGCCTTCTATCTCTGGCTCAATGGCCGCCAGGTGGGCTACAGCCAGGACAGCCGCGGCCCGGCCGTCTTCAACCTGACCGACTATCTCGTGCCGGGTGAAAATGTGCTGGCCGCCCAGGTCTACCGCTGGTCGGACGCCTCCTACCTCGAAGATCAGGACTTCTGGCGCTTGAGCGGGATCTATCGCGACGTCTATCTGTGGGCCGCGCCCGACGCTGCACGTGCGCGACCTCTTTGTGCAGACGGATCTGGACGCAGCCTATCGCGACGCCACTTTCGATCTCACGCTCAAGGTGCGCAACTACGGCGCGCGCCGGCGCAACGGGCGCGGTGACGGTTGAACTGCTTGATAAAGCGCAGGAGCCCCTCTTTGCGCCGCTCACGGCTGACGGTCAGTGCAGCAGGCGGTGAGGAGGTTGCGCTGTCCTTTCGCCAGGCGATCGCCGATCCGGCCAAGTGGTCGGATGAGTTCCCCAATCTCTACACGCTGGTTGTGACTCTGGCCGACGGCGAAACAGTGACCGAAGTGCGAGAGCTGTCGCGTCGGCTTTCGCAAGGTCGAACTGATCGACGGTGCGCTCTGCCTCAACGGCGTAGCCCTGGAGATCAAGGGCGTCAACCGCCACGAGCACGATCCGGATCACGGCCACGTGGTGAGCGAAGCCAACATGGTGCGCGATATCCGGCTGCTCAAGCAGTTCAACTTCAACGCCGTGCGCACCTCCCACTACCCCAGCATGCCGCGCTGGTACGAGCTCTGCGACGAATACGGCATCCTGCTCTGCGATGAGGCCA
This sequence comes from uncultured Chloroflexia bacterium, assembly GCA_963749845.1. GTDB lineage: Bacteria > Chloroflexota > Anaerolineae > Caldilineales > Caldilineaceae > JAGRCP01. Next base: position 162,689 of record CAVVOJ010000005.1, read on the forward strand.
ACATCGAGACCCACGGCGTCTGGGATCGCCTCACCAAGGATCCCGTCTGGGAAGCGGCCTTTGTCGACCGCGCCGTGCGCCTGGTCGAGCGCGACAAGAATCACCCCAGCGTCATCTACTGGTCGCTGGGCAACGAGTCGGGCTTTGGTCCCAACCATGTGGCCATGGCCGCGTGGATCCGCGCCCACGATCCCACGCGTCCCATCCACTATCACCCGGCCGAAGACGATCCGTGCATCGACGTGCTCGGCCCCATGTACCCGATCGGTCCAGCGCATCATCGAGATGGCGACCAACGGCGACAACCGACCGATCATCATGTGCGAATACGCGCACGCCATGGGCAACTCCAACGGCAACATGAAGGAATATTGGGAGGCCGTGCGCGCCCATCGCCGCCTCCAGGGCGGCTTCATCTGGGAGTGGGCCGACCACGGCATCCGCCGGCTGACCGACGACGGCGTCGAGTGGATGGCCTATGGCGGCGACTTTGGCGACAGCGCCCAACGACGGCAACTTTGTGGCCGACGGTCTGGTCAGCCCGGACCGGGAGCCCCACCCGGCCATGTGGGAACTGAAGAAGGTGCAGGAACCGATTGCGCGTCGAGCTGCTGGACGCAGATGGCCGGCCTGGTCGAGGTGACCAACCGCTATCACTTCGCCGACCTGCGCCATCTCGCCGGCGCGCTGGGCGCTGCTGGCCGACGGCGTGGTCATCCAGTCGGGCGACGCTGCCGCCGCTTGACGACCGCGGCCGGCCGAGAGCGCGCGGGTCACCGCTGCCCTTCGCCGAACCCGAGCTGCTAGCCCGGCAGCGACTATCACCTCAACCTGCACTTTGCGCTGGCAGCGGCCACGGCCTGGGCCGATGCCGGCCACGAGATCGCCTGGGCGCAGATCGCCCTGCCCTGGACGCTGCCGGCGCCTGACCCGACGCCCGTCGCCTCGCTGCCCGCGCTGTCGCTGACCGAGTCCGGCGGCGACATGGTCGTGGCCGGCGACGACTTTAGCCTGCGCTTCGACGGTGAAGCGGCCGCATCGCCTCCTGGCAGGTCGGGCGACCACGAATCTGCTCGAGAGCCGGTCCTGCGCCTCAACATCTGGCGCGCGCCCACCGACAACGACGACAACACATGGGGCGATCAGCGTGCGGCCATTCGCTGGCGCGAGGCCGGTCTCGATCAGCTGGCCGAGCACGTGGACGGCGTCGACGTGTCGCCAGCCGCGGCCGCAGGAGGTCGTCATCAGCGTGCGCACGGCCACCATGGCCGATGTCGATGAGGACGCGCTGCGCGCACGGCGCACGGCCGACGTTGACCGACGGCATCAAGATGATGCTGGTCCACCGCATCGACGAGGAGCAGGGGCGCATGTTGGCCGCGGCCCTGGGCTTCAACTACACCGATCTGGCCGGCAACGACTATCGGGACAAGGCCGCCACGCTGGTCGACGTGCTGGGCGCCACCGGATCGCATGCCCGGCGTTGCTCGACTTGATGACCGCGGCGCTCGACGGTCCCATGGGGGCGGATCATTCTCGAGAAGGTCAAGGCCGATCTGGTCACGCAGTTCGACGAGACGCGCGACGAGCTGAGGGCGACCACCGGCCCGGTCGCCTCGGCTCGCTTCGACACGGAGACGACCTATCACATCTACGGCAACGGCGAGATCGTCGATCGACACCCACGTCGTGCCCAGCGGCACGCTGCCGCCCCTGCTGCCCCGCATCGGCCTGACGCCTGGCCCTGCCCGGCGCGCTACGAGACGCTGACCTGGTATGGCCGCGGACCCCACGAGAACTACGCCGACCGCAAGCTGAGCGCGCCCGCTCGGGCGCTACAGCGGCGCAGTGGCTGACCAGCTCTACCCCTACATCATGCCCCAGGAGAGCGGCAACAAGACCGACGTGCGCTGGGCCGCGCGTCACCGACGAGAGCGGCGCCGGCCTGCTGGTGCTGGGCGAGACTGCGCTCAACGTCAACGCCGCGCACTACACCGCCTGGACCTGACCGAGGCCCAGCACACCTACGAGCTGACGCCCCGCGACGAGGTGATCCTCAACGTGGATTATGCGCAGGGCGGCCTGGGCAACGGCAGTTGCGGGCCCGGCGTGCTGGAGCAGTATCAGCTCACGCCCGAGCAGACGCGCTTTCAGGTGCGCTTGCGTCCGCTCAAGGCCGGCGATGATCCGGCCGCGGTCGCGAAGGAGCGGGTTGCGTCGGGATCATGAGATCGCTGGCATGGTCAGTGACGGCCAGCACGTACTCATGATCTGTCTGCAGCAAATGGTGGCGTACGAACAGCCAGGTGATCGCCGCCCAAGGCAGCGTCTTGGTATAGAATCGTTGCACTGTTCGGTAGCTCCCTCCCGCTTCCGTCCAGCGGGAAATGCCTAACATCGTCACCCGGCCTGTCATCGTCAACTACGCCAGGATAATGTGACTCATTTGTTTGATCGTCGTCTTGTCGACACATTGGTCTAAACAGGCCAGGAGAGCGATAGTGTTTTTCATGGGCGATTGACCTAGATGATGTTCTCGCTTTGGTCGGCGAATCTCATCTTATTCAATCGCTCATCTCTTTGTTTACGCCAATTTTGGCGAAGGTATCGCCTTAAGTCTCGAGCATGTCAAGCGTTGTGTGTCTATTACTACGGAATATCGGCTTGACCGGCACAGCTAACAATCATGCCCTTTTCCGCCTCCGTGATGAGCCCCGTTTTCTTCCATAGGTTTGTCAACTCCGACACTCCGCTAACGAACTGGCCATGATTTCTGGCATTAGCAGCCTCGTACGCAATAGCTTCATTTAAACCGCCAACATCAACCACACCGGTGTTGCACCCATTGATGATCACCAGAAATGGCCCAACATACTGCAAAGACAGGACATCGTTGTTGGGATAGTAATCGGTAGTTCCGAAGGGGGAATAGAGGTCGTGCCTCGTCCCTGCCGCGTTCCAGCCGCAATACCCACCTCCCGTCAGGTCAACGACCTGATCGTCGGAACTGAAAGTAGCTGTGCCGGCTGGACGATAGCCGTCCGGCACAAACGTGTCGTTCACAGCAAAGGGCGTCCCAGTCAGGTCAATATTCGCTCTACCCGTTGACGAATCCGTGGCACGGCAGTCGGCAGCCACGGCATAATTCATTTCTGTCACCGGGCCGCCTCCTGGACCACTTATGATCTGGCCGCCGTTGGAGGTAGCAAAGGTACTGTCATTAACGTTTACTATGAGAGTTTTGGGGTCTAGTCGCACCTTGCTGTAATGCGTCACAACGTCCTGCCCCTGAGAATAACCGCCGGCAGTATACTGTGAGAAGTTCCTATCACCTCCAGTGTTCACAAGACTCAAATATTCACTTGGCGTACCATCCATATTGTGGCAATAGACGGTGAACATCTGGTAGCCAGGATAGATCACGTAGTCTCCATCCATGGCTGCTGGGTTCGCATTCAGGATATCTTGGCAACTTTCGGGCCCGGCGATACTTCCTGCCAGCACGGGTTGCCCAAGTACAAGAATGCATAATCCGGAGATAACCATCAAAAACAACTGGCGTTTCATTGATTGTCCTCCTTTGCTGAATACGACTCCATCTAGCGCGCCTACATGAAGACCTGTATAGCAGGTGCATGTCTACAGAATGGCTACAAAGCTTAAATTCGGCTTACTCAGTTGGGGGCATAGGTATCTGCGTGCGTCACGGCCGAACCGCCCGGGGTCAGTCGCTCAGGCCCACATTTCGCAGCAAGAAACGGGGGTATTGCGGAATAACGCGACGGCAAATATAGACAAAAGTTCCAGGACTCCGGTAAGCTACGGAGTATGGACACGATAGGGATTGAATACACAACAGAGCGGATGGATCATCTGGGGAACGTGGCAGGCATCTGCCGGCAGATCAACCTGATCCGAATCATCGATGTCGGCTTTAGCCATTTCAGGCTGCGGTAGCAGCCAGAGAACGAATCAAGTGCGCCGGAAATAGATAGCGGTCGTCGCGATCCGACGACATGACGTAATTCGGAATCTGGAGCAAATCCAGACGCACAGCAGCAAGCGCATCACTGAAGGTGGCATCGGATTTCTGCTTGCCCGCTAGCTTCAATGAGTCTGGTCAGAAATGATTAGCACGCTGTCCGCCCGGCCGGTGACGCTGTGGTTGGCGGGCTGTCGATGTCAATAAGGCGGTCGCGGTCAAATCAATGAGAATATCTTGCTGTCATCTGTGGCAAACTGCATGGTAAAATAGCAACGTAAATCACGATTCCACCAGTTCGGATGATTCAGATGGCACCTCAGTTTAGTTGGGATCGTTGGAAAGCCGCAGATAACGTGGAAAAGCGCAGCGTCACGTTTGAAGAAGCAGCCTCCGTGTTCCGCGACCCGATGGCAGCCATTTTCGATGATGATCTTCATTCAGATGTTGATTGTCAGCTTTACCGAACGCGATGACATCATTCGAATCATCAGCGAAAGGATGGCGAAGAAGAGAGAGCGAGATGGCTATGAACGAGATCGAAAACGGTAAAGCAAGCAACGACGAGTTGCCCGACGAAATCCAATTTGACTACGCCAAAGCAAAACCAAATCGGTTTGCAGATCGGCTCAAGGATCAACAGATTCTCGTCGCACTCGATCCCGATGTGGCGGCAGTGTTTGGAAATGCTGAGGCAGTCAATCGTGTCCTACGCGCAATGATCGAAACAATGCCGCCAACGTCAGCAGAAGCAGCCTGAGTCAAGTCCTGTTAAACCTGCACATTCGTGCATCAACCCCGCCGCGCCAATATTGATTCGTGCGGACGCCCCTGTGGCAGCAACGAGGACCATGCCCGAGTTCAACACTGATCGCCTCGCTGCCACCTTGTTTTTCGGTGGCGCCGCATAACCTCGCGTTGGCGGACTATCCACCGAGATGGACAGTCAAGCAAGAGACCAAGCGTACCGCTCATCACGTGCTGCTGCGCTCCACAATCACCACGTCATGTGATGACGGTTCACCACGTTGGTTGCTATCCTCTCGCTGTAGCAGGTCACGCACGCAAGACCGAGATTCGTCGCTGTCGCGGAACACGGACGGCATGGCCGAACTGGTGCGTCTACAGCGTGCCAGTGTCCATTTCTAGTTGACATTGGCACGCCAGGTTCTTGCTGCATCTGACTGTTCTTGGCCCAGTATCTCTATTCACAGTAAAGGGGAAGCGATTGATGGAAGTCTTATATGGAATCTTATCCTGGGGGTCTCCCCTCGGTCTTGCCTTGTTTTTCTTCTTTTCGGCGAGTGGCGCCGGCATCTTCTTTTGGGGCCTCTCCCATTTCATCCGCAGCAAGAACGAATCAATTGTGTAGGGATAGAATCCCGTTCAAATTTTGTGCTTGACGTTTAACGCCACGCGTTATAGACTGTCTGCATGATTCGGAACTTCAAGGACAAGGAAGCCGAAAAGATCTTCAAGCGCCAGCGGTCGCGAAGGCTACCGTCTGACATTCAGCAAGTAGCACTGAGAAAGCTACGTATGTTGAACCGGGCCCAGAGTCTCCAGGACTTGCGCGTTCCGCCGGCCAACCGACTCGAACGTCTTTCTGGTGATCGTTCAGGTCAATACAGCATCCGGATCAACAACCAGTGGCGCGTTTGTTTTGAGTGGGACGATGGCGACGCTCTCGATGTCGAAATCGTTGATTATCATTGAGGGTTCAAATGGATAAGAGAGAGAAGTTGGAGCCGATCCACCCTGGTGAGGTGCTGCTGGAAGAATTTCTCAAGCCGATGGAGCTAAGCCAGAATCAGCTCGCATTGTCGATTCGTGTGCCGGCACGCCGCATCAATGAAATTGTCCACAAAAAGCGACGAGTTACCGCAGACACGGCCCTACGTCTCGCTCGCTACTTCAATACGTCGCCGCACTTCTGGCTTGGACTGCAGATGGACTACGATCTCGATGTTGCTGAGGACGAGATCGGCGCGCGGCTCGATCAAGAAATTATCGCAATGACTGGCTAGTACACGACGGCTGAAGTGAGCCCATGGTTCGTAGGTTCGGCTATCAGCCGGACGACTACGGGAACCTTTGGATCACGCTGATCGGCGAGGCTTGTCACGCTGGTAGCGTGACCTACCGTCCATCGGTCCGCTTGCGCCGTCGCGTACTAGCGTTCTGCCGGCAGGGCAGTTTGGTCCGGTTGGCTTTCGTTGACAGTTGGTTGCAATGTCCCCGGCACGGGCGGCAGAGTATCCGATTGGCAGACTTGTCGGCGCCCGTGCCGGGGACGTGCATATGGCTTGCGCTTGACGCCGATCAAGGGCGTGACGTCTGCTATGGAACCGGCACGATTTCGGGGAGGGTCCAGGAGCCGTCAAGGATCTCTTCACCCGGTTCATACATGCGGATGGCATAGTTCCAGCCGGGCGAGGTGGGGATGCATTCTTCGATCCGGCGTTGCCAGTCGTGCTATACTTTGCGCTGTCAGCGTGACCATGGGTCACTCGAAGCCAACAGATAACGTGGAGACAAGACGATGAATTTTGGCATTACAAAGACGATTCCGGCCGGCGAAGGCCAGGCGCGCGTCGATTCGCTCTATGACGGCTCGCTGTCGGAATATGAGTTTCACATGGCCGGTACGCCCTCCAAGCTGGAGGTCGGCCATTACGTCTACACCATCTATGGGAATGAGTTGATCGGGCGGATGCGCATCCAGGCGCTGATTCCCGGCGCGGTCAATCCCAAGTCGGGCAAACCGCGCACGCTGATTGTGGTCGAGGCGCCCGGCGAGCGGCTGGCGACGCCGGTGCCCAAGCGGGGCCATCAGGGCACGCGCTACACCGAGGGCGAGGATTGGCCGGCCTAGGCAGCCAATCCTCGCCGGTGCGAGTGCAAAAGCTGCCGCGGTCGTGGCTTCGCAGCTATTCGGCAGGGCAGCTATCCACGCGCAGATACTGCCGGCATTCTGAATCGGTCAGCGTCTGCGTCAGACGCGTCTCGGCCGGGTGATGAGCTCGTCCAGCGGCAGCACGTATTCGCGGAGCGTGCCGTCCGGGCTGAGAGAGCCATATTTTCCGGCATTGGCTTAATCGCCGCTTTCGGGCACAACGCCATCGGCATCACATAGCGGGAGGATGCGATACTGCTTGCGTTCTACGCAGGTGAATTCGCGCAGGACGCGGTTTTCGTCGATGTGGGCCAGAATATCTTCGACGGGTAGTTCGGCAATGGGGCGCACGATAACTGTGCCGTCATCCGATGCTGAATAGGCCAACTGTCCATCCGGCGAAAGTGCAACTTGATTGACGTAGACGCCGTGCTCGCTAAAGGTGCGCAGTGCCTCCCCAGTGGCCACATCCCACAAGATCAGCGTGCCGTCGGCGGACGCTGAGATAATCTGGCTTTCGTCCGGCGTAAAGGCAACGCCATCTACACCACTTGTATGGCCATTAAAGGTCTGGATTGCTTCGCCGCTGGCGACATCCCACAACACGGCCGTATGATTGGTGCCGCCAGACACAAATCGCTCACCATCTGCGCTGATGTCAAGGCCATACGAAGCCCCCCCCTGATTGTAGCGCCGGATTTCCTCGCCGGTATCAAGGTCGTACAGGATAAGATCGCCCAAGTCACCGCCGGCAATCGCGGTCTGCCCATCTGGGTTAAAGGCAACGCTAACCAGCCATTCATCTTCATTAGCCGCCAGGAAGCTTGTCATTTCAGTGAATGTCTCAACATCAAACTGCTGCATGAGACCCCTCGCGCCAAACAACAGCGAACTACCGTCGGGACTCAGCGCGATATCAAATGCTTCGGATATCTCGGTGCTCTCTTTCCTTTTAAGCTCTGCACCACTTTCCAGATCCCAATGCACCAGTAGCATTTCGGGATTCTCTACGTCATTCCCGGTAGCATTGCCACCAAGGATAGCCGACCGGCCATCGGGTAAAAATTCGGCAGCTGCGAAGAAACCAGGCAGGCGGTGAATGACCTCAAATGTTTCTGTATCCCAGAGGATGGCTTCATTTCCTGTTTCGGCAGGGTCGAAATAAGCAGTCGAGATTGCCTTTGTGCCGTCAGGACTGATGGCCACATCGATGACTACGTCGGTCATATGCTCTTCGAAAACTTGCGCAGTCACGCCCTGACGTATATCCCAGAAGCGTAGATTGCCAACGACTCCAGCCCCGTTGCTGATGGCAGTCTGTCCATCGGGACTCACTGCTATACTGAACACGGATTGCCCACCATGGCCCAAAAGACGCTGGATGATTTCGCCCGTTTCCGCGTCCCACAGCAGTACCTTGCCACGCGCATCGCCGCTGACCAGGCGTTTACCATCGGGCGTAAAGGCGACAGCGCCAGTGAACACATCACCTACATGCCCGTCATTGCGGCTGCCCAATTGGGTCAGTTCTTCCCCGGTCGTGGCATCTAGTAAGGCAAAGTATCTTTGAGATGGATCGGGTATCATTACAACAATTTGACTGCCATCGGGGCTATATTTTGAGAAACGTACATCCGTGTCAAATTCCACTGTTTCCAAAACCTCACCCGCAGGCAGAGAAAGGAAAACGCCTGTTGATCCTGCCGTGCGTCCACTTGGATCAGCAGCGGTTTCGAAGCTCTGATCGTCAATGTCAGTTAAGATCGCAAAAGCACGATCGCCCGCCGGATTGATAGAAATAGATTCAATGAAATTGTTACCGCTAAATTGAGCAAGCGCCGGCTCGCTCACAATCTCGCCGGTCTTAAGATCAATCAAGAGCAAACGAGACTCCCCCGTTAAGTTATATTCTTCATCTAAAACCGACGCGGCAATGAGGGCCATCTCCCCATCTGGCGTAGACATGTGCCAGGTAATTCTCTCTCCCGGCTCGCCGTCGATACGATAAACTTGTTCACCGCTTTTTATGTCCCAGCCTGTCAGACTAAAGCCTTCGGGCACACCGTCAACTTCTGTTTCGCTTACACCCTGGTAGATCGTGCTGACAACGATTTCCCCGCCCGGCACACCAAAGAGTAGTCCCACATTGGTCATGTCAATGTCGGGCAATGTCTGCACCTTTTCACCGGTCGCCCAATCCCATATGATCAGCTCGTTGTTATTGTAAGCCGTGGCAATGTAGGTGCTATCGGGGATGTTTTCCAGCCGTCTAAAAGTGGCGTCCTCATTGGCGGTATCAAATTGGTTGAGTATCTCGCGGCTGTTGGGGTCCCACACGGTCAACGTGTGACCGCTATCTTGTGAGATTAAGTGGGAGTCACCAGGCAGCATCTCCACGAAGTCCATGTAAGGGTCCTGGTCCTCGTTTTCATAGATAAGGCGCGTTCCAGGGGCATAGGCCACATCGTTTAATGTGCGCACAGCCTCAGTTGGCGGCTGCTCCCCAGAGACAGCTTGCACGGCAAGGGCCAGGGCCAGGTCAACGTCGCCGCCGCTGAATGCTTCTCGGGCGCCGCTGGTCAAGGCTTGGCTCTGCGCCTGCTCTTCGTTGAAGCGGGCGATTTCGGCTTGGGCAACCGCTTCAGCCTGCGCAGCAAGGGCAGCGGCTTCATTCTCCTGGGCAATGGCTTCGGCCGTAGCCGCCGTATCAGCACTTCGTTGCGCTTCTGCGGCTTGGTTGGCTGCAATGGCTTCTTGCGTGGCCGCAGCGTTGGCATTGGCCTGGGCCGCTTGCGCATTGTTGTTGGCCTGGACACCGGCAAAGAGGGCGATCAACGCCAGCAGCGCGGCCGCGGCCAGGGCCGCGCCCAGATAGTAGGCACGGCGGCGTAGATTATCTGCGGCTGTCGCCTGCTCTTCGGCACGCTGGTGTTCGGTTGCGGCCAGCTGTTGCGCGGTTTCCAACTCACGCTGCTGGCGGGCCGCCTCTTCGGCCTGACGCTGTTGACGCTCGTCGACGCTGGCCGTGAGGAAGGCACGCTCATCGGCCGTCAGGGCCACGGTCGTGTCATCGGCCCATTGGGCAAACTGATCCAGGCGCGCCCCATGCAGCAGATAGCCCGGCTCGTTGCCGGCCAGCTGCCATTCCGCCGCCGCCGCTGCCAGCAGGCGCTGCAGACGTACATCGTCGCGGCTCTCTTCGAGCCAGGTGCGCAGCTGCCCCCATTCACGCAACAGGGCTTCATGGGCCACCTCCACCGTCGGCTGTCGGGTCAGCGGGTCGTGGTCGAAGGTCAGCAAACGGGCGGCGCCAAACTGATCCACAATGCCCTCGATGGATGAAGCGCCATCAGCGGCCGGGTCATTTTGTAGATCGAGCGCTTCCAATTCGGAGAGGCGCACTCGGCGGCGCGTGTCTTCAACCCCTTCCCCCAGCGTGACCAGGCGCAGAAACAGCTGTCGAGCGGCCACTTGCTCGGATGGAGAGAGGTTTTCGTAGATCTCATCGGCGCGGCGCGGCAGGGCGCGCAACACGCCGCCCACCTCGTCAAAGGCCTGGCGCGTGATCTGGTTGCCGCTGCGCGCATCAAAGAGCTCCGTCAGCGCATATTGGAGCAAAGGCAGCGTGCCCGGCTGGTCGTAGACCTCGGTCACGATGGCCGAGAGCACGCCCTCCTCATACTCAACGCCCAGCCGTCGCGCCGGCTCCTGAATCGCCCAGGTCAACTCGTCCTGGTTCAACGGCAGCACTACTTCGGTCTGCTGCTTGACCAACTCGGCAAGGGACTGCACCTGCAGCGGCCGGTCATAGAAATCGGCGCGCAGGGTGACAATCACGTGCAGGGGGCTGTGGGGCGCAGAGAGCGCGGCCAGCAGGCTGTCGAGGAAATAGGCTCGTCTCTCCGGGCTTGCTAAACTCCATAACTCTTCAAATTGATCGATGACCAGCAACAGCTTGGCATCTTCTTCATCGGGCAGGATGCGGCGGATGGTGCGCAACATGCCGCCTGGATCGCGCAACATGGGCTCGACGAGACTGGGCGGCGGCTCGACCGCCACCGGCCACAGGGCCTGTTCCAACTCCTCCAGGGGATGGGTGCCCGGCGTCATCTCGGCCACAAACCACTTCTCCGACCCCGGAATCGCTCCCCGGCGCAGAGCCGGAATCACGCCTGCCTTGACTACGCTCGATTTGCCGCTGCCGCTGGGGCCAACCACGGCCAGAAAATGACCGTCACTCAGATGCGTCAGCAGTTGACCGGTGAGGCTGTCGCGGCCGTAGAAGTCCAGCGCGTCCGTTTCCTGAAAGGCGCGTAGCCCCTTGTAGGGATTGACGACATCGATGGGAACGGGCGGCTGCGCAATGATCGTGGCCAGATCCAGGCGTCCGGCAATGGACTGGCGGAACGCTTCGGCGAAGGTCAGCGCATCGGGGAAGCGGTTGGACGGTTCCTTGGCCGTGGCCTGCTGAATCACGGCATCAATCTGGGGCGAGAGATCCGGCCGACTGGCCGAGACGAGGGGGAAGGGCGCGGTCAGGTGGTTTTGCATCACGGTGATCAACGGCACGTCTGGGAAGGGCTTTTCGCCCGTCAACACTTCATAGAGCACCGCGCCCAAACTGTAGATGTCCGACTGGGCGCTGACCGGCGCTTCCTGGATCTGTTCCGGCGAGATATAGTCCGGCGTGCTTAGCAGTTCGCCCTCAATCGTGCCTAGATCGTCATTTTGCAGATCCTTGGCAATGCCAAAATCGGAGAGATAGGCGTTGCCGCTTTCGTCGAAGAGGATGTTGGCCGGCTTGATGTCGCGGTGGACGATGTCCTGGTTGTGGGCCGCGGCCAGTGCGGGCGCGATCTGATCCACCAGCTTCTGCGCCCGCCCTAAAGACCATGGCCCCTGGGCCAACGCCGTCAGCAGGTTGCCGCCGCGCAGCAGGCGCATGACTAAGTAGGCCCCATCCGGGTCGCGCCAGAAGTCGTAGATGGGCACGATGTGGGGATGCTCGAGCCGGGCGATGGTCTGGGCCTCAGCTTCGAAGCGGCGAATGAAGTCGGGGTCATTGGCATAGCGGCGGCGGATGATCTTGACGGCAACCTCGCGGCCAATGATGGGCTGCACGGAGCGGTGGATGACACCATACGCGCCCGAGCCAATCTCGTCCTGTAGCTCATAGCCGCGCACGCCCTGCTCGTTCAGTAAATCGAGCCGCAGGTCGCCGGCCAAGATCTGTTCATAGAGCTCCGTGGTGCGCGCAGCCGGCTCCATCCCCAACTCTTCGTTGAATAGACGGCGGCAGCGTTCGTAAACGGTCAGCGCTTCGCCCCGCTGACCGTTGCGCGCCAGGATTTCCATGAGCTGCTGATAGGCGCCCTCTCGGTATTCGTCCAGTTCCAACTGGCGCTCGGCATACGTCTGGGCAGGCGCATAGGCCTGTTGGTGGAGGGCGATGGCGGTCAGGGTTTCCAGGGCGTCGAGTTCTCTTCGCAGAAATTTCTGCCGCTCGATCTCCGCCCACTCTTCAAATTCGTTGCTGTCGTCCAAATAGAAATCGGCCAGGAAGTGATCCGTGTAGAGGGAGATGGCGGCTTCCAGCTTCTCCCGGCACGGTTGGCAGGTCAACAGGCTGTGGTGGTCGTGGGTTTGCACTTGATCCATCAGGGTTTCGAACTGGCTGATGTCGATTGAGATCGGCGCGGCCGGGTTGAGCTGGACCGTATGGCGGTTGGCCAGCAGCAACGGCACAGCCTCATCCGCGCCGGCCGAATCTGCAACGGCAAAGTCAGGAATCGCCTTGCGCAGATGGAACAACACCTGGCGCAGATTGGCGCGGGCCGACGTGTCGGGCATGCCGGGCCAGAGCAGCGTCATCAGCGTCTCGCGGCGATGGGCCGTTTCCGGTTCAGCCGCCAGGTAGACCAGCAGCGCCAGCACCTTCTGGGTGCGGAAATCGGCGAGTGCTTCGTCGTGTAGCTCAATCTGCAGCGGTGCAAAGAGGGAGATCTTTAGCTGTTCCATGCGCTCTTTCCTCCAATAAATCTACAAGACCTGATCGATAAGGAATCCTCGATAGGGCACAACGCCGACACTGCTCTGCAGCTGGGGCGTTCCGGACCCTCGCCCAGCACACCCTCCCTGTCGGAGGCTATGCTGTCCCGCTCCATTGTGTGGAGAGGAGTAGACGTTGCGCTGTCGGACGCAAGGTCAGAGTGAGGGGGCGGCGAAGAGCATGTTCTACCCGCAAGAATCGTGAAAACCGGTGAGCCACACCATGTTAACACGGAATCGTTAGCAGCGGGGCGAATGCTAACGGTTTTGGCCGATTTGTTAACGGCTGGAAAACGGCCCGCAGACGGCGGCCGGCGATACTGGTGACATCAGCTTTCATTCTGAAGCAGGGACGAGATCAGAACAAGAAGCTGACCGATTCTCACCCGTCTTGCTTGATTCCACAGGAGGAAGCCATGTTTTCCGGACGACACGAACTTGTACGCCACGAGCAAAATAAAGATGCCTACAGTCAGGCGGAGGCCCAGCGCCTGGCCAAGCAGTTGCCCGAATCCGGCAGGAACTTTGCCTCCATATCTGATGCGTTTGCCTGGTTACGCAGCCAGATTTTCCGTTTCAAACCCACGCCTGATGCGCAGAGCCAGCCGCCGGAGATCGAATCTGCAGCGAATCAACCCGACGTGGGTTTTGCACAGCCGGAGCCGCTATCGACTCAACGATGATGAACGTGAAGGGAGAGCTTGATGGCATCAGCTTTCATTGCCTAACGGGGGGATCGGGTGCGGATAGGAAAACTCAGCCTTGGTCATCGTTCTAGCCAACACTAGACTTTGCCGCCGTCTATCCACCGTTGATGGAGCGGATCAGGCGACGTCATCGTCGATTCCCCGCTGGTGCGGGTGCATGTGTCTTCCTCTCTCTTCAATCACCCTTATCAGACTGTTCCAGCCACCATCACAGATCGATGCAGTACGAGCGTACGAATCATCCCTTCCCGGAGGGTGAGTCAGTCAAGATTTCAAGATCTTGATGCAATGTTAGTCAATTGCTGAGATTTATCTCAGCGTTATTCAACATAATTGAGAGGATGGAAAGAAGATTGTGAGAACCATATCTGATCGATCAAAGAACCACCTAGTGATCCTATTATGTATCGGGCTTTCGCTGCTGATTAGCGCTTGTCAACCATTGATTTTGGACGAGATTTCGACCGATGCTGCCGAGTCATCGGCGCAGGAGGCAAGTCCTGGCGCCGACAATCTAGGCGATCCATACTACCCGCAGATGGGCAATGGCGGGTACAATGCACAGCACTATACAATTGACCTTGTCGTAGATATGGACGGCCAGTCCATTACCGGGACAACGACGATTGATGCACTGGCCACGCAAGACTTGAGTGCACTGAACCTCGATTTTTTTGGCCTTGAAGTCAGCGATATTCAGGTCAACGATGCGCCGGCCCAGTTTAGCCGCGATGGAAGCGAACTGACGATCATGCCATCTGGCCATATCTTGAATGGCGAAACTTTCACCACGATTGTGGCATACGGCGGTGTCCCTACGCCCGTTGATGATCCTGGCGTGCCATGGCTTCCAATAGGCTTGAAGATGGACGAGTCCGGGCTCCTTATACTCGGCTTACCGTCCGGCGCGATGTCATGGTATCCGTCCAATAATCACCCGGCCGATAAGGCCACCTACACTTTTCGAATTACGGTCGAAAAGCCGTTTGTGGTGGCCGCAAACGGTCTTCAGAAAGAAGCGATCGACAACGGTGATACGACAACGTACTTGTGGGAAGCCAGCGACCCAATGGCAAGTTATTTGGCGACGATCAATATTGGCGAATTCGACATCATGACTGAAGAGGGTCCAGACGGGCTACCCATCCGCAACTATTTCCCGGTCGGTATCGACGAGGAAACAATCGCTCCGTTCAGCCAGACATCGGAGATGATCGAGTTCTTCAGTAGCCTATTTGGCCCCTATCCATTTGAAGCATATGGCGCAGCTGTCATGGATCTTGATTTGGAGGTATCGTTGGAAAATCAAACCCTTTCGCTCATTGCTGTTGATGCTATCAGCGAAGCGACGGTAGCTAATATGGTGGCACATGAGTGGTTTGGCAATAGCGTTAGCCCAGCACTGTGGCAGGACGTCTGGCTACATGAAGGTTTTGGCGTCTACGCCGAAGCCCTTTGGCTTGAACATACCGAAGGTCAAGATGCAATGGACGAGATGCTTGGTGAGTTGCAGTATTATATGGTAAGGGGAGAGCTTCCTCCACCCGGCGATCCGTCGGTTGAGAATCTACTTAGCGATACAGTCTATGTCCGTGGTGCTTGGACATTTCACGCCTTGCGGCAGCTGGTCGGTGATGAAGTTTTCTTTGACATCTTACGGACCTACTATGAGCGTTTCCAGTATGAGAATGTGAGCACCAGTGACTTTATCGCTGTCGCAGAGGAAGTAAGCGGTCAAGACCTGCAAAGCTTCTTTGAAGATTGGCTCTATAGTGCAGAAGTCCCAACACAATAGCTGCTTCTAGCTATCGTACAGTTTGAGATGAATTGGGTGTGTTCAATTTGAACACACCCAATTCGCCTTGGTCTCGATGTCTGCCACGATGATGCCGACCTGTGTGACCGTCGTTGTCCCCACCGGGAGATTCGTCATCTACTCGAATCTCCCGCTAGTTGGATTAGATATTTTCGTCGAAGTTATCGCAAGGTTAGCGTGACCGGGCAGTGGTCGGACCCCAGCACGTCCTGATGCGTTTCTACATTTGCCACCCTGGGCACGAACGCTGCGGAGACCAGGAAGTAGTCCAGACGCCACCCCTTGTTCTTGCCCCGTTGGTTCTGCATATACGACCAATACGTATACTGAACCTTGTCGGGATTGCGCGCTCGAAATACGTCCACAAAGCCATGATCGAGGAACTTGGTAATCCAGGACCGTTCTTCCGGCAGGAAACCGGTGATCTTTGTTTTGCGCTTCGGATTGTCCACATCGATTTCCTCATGCGCCGTGTTGATGTCGCCGCAGATGATCACGTTGCGGCCGGCAGCATGAAGGGCGTCGCACTTGTCCAGCAGCGCGGCGTAGAAGTCGAGTTTGAAGGGAACCCGGCTGTGGTCGCGGCCGCCGTTGGGCACGTAAAGATTGAAGAGCGTGAACTCGTCGAACTCGGCCTGGACGGTCCGGCCTTCGTGATCGAAGCGATCGACGCCCAGGCCGGTTGACAGGACCACGGCGGGGTCTTTGACCAGGATCAAGGTGCCGCTGTAGCCCTTTTTCTCGGCCGGGTTCCAGCAGGCGCGATAGGGGGCAAAGAGCGCTCGATCCGGTTTGGCAATCTGCTCCGGCGTCGCCTTGATTTCCTGCAGGCAGAGGACGTCCCAGTCGGATTCCTGAATCCACTCAAAGCCATTCTTCTTGATCATGGCCCGCAGGCCGGCGACGTTCCACGTGGTGATCTTCATCCGCTGCTTATTCGGCCGTAAAGCCGTTGGTCTTGTGCGTGCCGTCGCAGAACGGCTTGTTTGCCGAGCCGCCGCAGCGGCACAGCGCCGCCCGTTCGCCGCGGAAGATCTGCTCGCCCGAGAGATCCTGAATTTCAAAGTTGCCCTGCAGCAGAAGAGGACCGTTGGTGGCTGTGACCACTTTGAGTTTGCCGGTCGATTGCAGCTCGGCTGTTTCTTCGGCGTTGTCGGCCACCTGGCTGGACGCCACAAAGTCGATCTTGCGATGGGTGTTGTCGCAGAAGGGCTTGTTGTTCGACGCGCCACAGCGACAGAGCGTGAGCCGGTATTCTTCAGTCAGCGCTTCGCCATCCATGGCAACGAGTTGGACATCGCCATGCAGCCTGGTATTCGCCTGAATCCGTCACCACGATGAGATTCTTGTCCGGAGTCTGCTCCTGGGGCCCGCCATCGTGGCGCACATATTTGAGCGCGCCCGATGGACAGTGGTCGATCGTCGCCTGCACCTGGTCGGCGGTGGCGTTGTCGGGTTGCACCCAGGGGCGTTTGTCCACATCGAACACCGCCTGCAGGCGCCGGCCACATTCACCGGCGTGAATGCAGCGCTTCAGGTCAAAGGTGACGTCAATGTCACGTCCAGAGTATGTTTTGTCACTCACTGTCAATCTCCATTCTCAACTGTTGCTTCGATCACATCTATTCCGGACGGTAGCCAAAGATCAGGTCGCGATACGCTGGATGCCGCTGGATATAGCCATTTACAAAGGGGCAGGTGACGATGACTTTTTTGTCCTGGGCTCTGATCGTATCAAGCACTTGCCCCACCAGCCGCCCGCCGATTCCCTGTCCTGCCAGCTCGGCAGGCACTTCGGTGTGGGAGAGCACCATATTCTGACCGGCTGCGATGTATTCCAGATAGGCCACCTGGCCATCTATGCTCGCTTCAAACCGTTTCGCTGCTTCATTGTTGGTTACCACAAATTCACTCATCGATTCTCCTTATTATTAGAGCTTCTGCAACGCTGCCTCATTTTTGGAACCAATTGCCTGCTGCAACGCGTTGAGTAGCTGGGTCCGACAGGGAGCGAGCGCGGGGAAGGCATTGGCCATTTCGCTGCTGGCTCGATCCGCCTGGCTTTGCGTACTCGTTCCACCGCTTGCTTTGCCTTCGGATGGAGGCAGTAGGATTGTGTCGTCGGTCCTATGGAATGGACGTGTTGACAACGGATTTAATCAGGTACTTGCTCAACCGGCGCTAGCTCCACAGGAGGTCTGATCTGGAACGATACCGCTCCTCGCTTCGGCGCTTTCTGTGGCAGCTGCCGCTATC
Source organism: uncultured Chloroflexia bacterium (assembly GCA_963749845.1). Taxonomy (GTDB): domain Bacteria; phylum Chloroflexota; class Anaerolineae; order Caldilineales; family Caldilineaceae; genus JAGRCP01. Next base: position 180,394 of record CAVVOJ010000005.1, read on the forward strand.
GTTTTCTCTCGCCGGCGATTTGACGAGCGCCCGTGGGGGCAATTATAGTCGCGAACGGCCAGAGCCGCGAAGATGGCTGTCAGCCATGGGCCACGTCACCAACAGAGAGCTTGACGATCAAGTGTCGGGAACCTCTCTGAGCCACTGTACTCTCTTGTTAACGAAGAAGGTCTCCGGCGCATGTGCGAACCGGCGCTCTACCCGACCACGCTTCGTCATTAGACTGAACGGAAGAAGGAAGTCACTCATGCAAACGCGCAATCGCACCTCAATTGTTCTGAGCCTGGCCCTGCTGGCCCTGCTCATGCTGGCCGCATGCCAGCCCATCGCCATGCCCGACGCCGGCATGCCGGCCGCTGCCGGCACGGTCCCGCCGGCGGTCAGTGAATTCGACGTCGACCCGGCCGTTCGTCTCGGCCAGCTGGACAACGGACTCACCTATTACATCCGCCAGAACACGGAGCCGGAAGCACGGGCCGAGTTGCGCCTGGCCCTCAATGCCGGCTCGCTGCAAGAAGATGATGACCAGCTGGGGCTGGCGCATTTTCTGGAGCACATGCTCTTCAACGGCACAGCCCGTTTCCCCGAGCAGGAGCTGGTCGACTATCTCGAAACCGTGGGCATGGAGTTCGGCCCCGATATCAACGCCTACACCAGCTTTGATGAAACGGTCTACACGCTGCGCGTGCCCACCGACGATCCGCAACTGCTGGCCACGGCCCTCGATGTCCTGGAGGATTGGGCCTTCTACGCCACGCTCGATCCGGAAGAGATCGAGCTGGAGCGAGGCGTGGTGATCGAAGAGGAACGGCTACGCGACCAGAACGCCAACGGCCGCATCCGCGAGCAGTTGCTTCCCGTCCTCTTTGGCGATTCCCGCTATGGCGAGCGCCTGCCCATCGGCGAGATGGAGATCATTCGTACTGCGCCGCCCGAGACGGTGCAGCGCTATTACGAAGACTGGTACCGTCCTGACCTGATGTCCGTCGTCGCCGTGGGTGACTTTGACGTTGACGAAATGGAAGCCATGATCGTCGAGCGCTTCAGCGATGAGGCGGCCCCCGTCGATCCGCCGGCACGACCGACCGGCACGCTGCCCGATCACGCCGAGACGCGCTACAAAGTGATCACCGACCCCGAGAATCCGAGCACCACGGCCCAGGTCTACTTCAAGAAGCCGGCCAACGTCCTGCGCACCGTCGACGATTATCGGCAGGGCCTGACGTCGGGTATCTTCTATCAGTTGCTCAATGCGCGCCTGGGCGAAATCAGCCGCACCAGCGACGCGCCCTTCGTCTTTGCGGTCAGCAGCGAGAACAACCTGGTGCGTCCGACGGACCTCAGCGTTGTGGCCGCGCAGATGAAGGAGGGGCGTGTCCTGGAAGGGCTGGAGACGCTGCTCACCGAAGTGGAGCGGGTCAACCGCCACGGCTTTACCGAAACCGAACTGGTGCGCGCCAAGCAGAATCTGTTGACCAACTGGGAACAGCTCTACAGCGACCGTGAGAATATACCGAGCAGCCGCCGTGCCGATGAATACGTGCGAGCCTTTCTGACCGGCGAGCCGATTCCGGGCATCGAGGCTGAATACGAGCTGGCCCGGGAGCTGATCCCGGCGATTACGCTGGAAGAGGTGAATGCCGCCATCGATTCGCTCATCGGCGAGGAGAACCGGGCCGTCGTCGTCATCGCGCCGGAAAAGGAAGATCTGACGCCGCCCACCGAAGGCGAACTGGCCGACGTCGTGGCGCGCGTCGAGGCCAAGGCTATCGAGCCCTATGCCGATGCCACCAACGACGCGCCGCTTCTGGCCGACATTCCCGAACCGGCCGCGGTGGTAGCGGAGACCGCGATCCCCGAACTGGGCGTCACCGAAATCGTGTTGGACAATGGCGTGCGCGTGGTGATGAAGCCGACCGACTTCCGGGAGGAGGAGATTCGTTTCTCAGCCGGCAGCCCGGGCGGCTCGTCCCTCTACGCGGACGAGGACTATCTTGAAGCGGACAACATCACCAGCATTGTCAATCAGAGCGGGCTGGCCGACTTCAGCATCGATGACCTGGTGCGCAAGCTGGCCGGCACGGACGTCAACGTGTCGCCCTATATCGGCGAGCTCTACGAAGGGCTCGTGGGCGCAACCCGCCCAGCCGACCTCGAGACGCTCTTTCAGCTCATCCACCTCACCATGACCGCGCCGCGTGAAGATGCCGAGGCCTTTGCAGTCTGGCAGGAACAGTGGCGTACTTTTCTGGAAAATCGGGAACTGTCGCCTTCTTCTGCGCTGGAGGACGCCCTGATCGAGGGGCTCTATGGCAATGATCTGCGTGCGCGCGTGCCCACCATCGATGAGATCGAAGCCCTCGATCTGGATCGCGCCTACGAGATCTACGCCGAGCGCTTTGGCGATGCGAGCGATTTCACCTTCATCTTTGTGGGCAACTTTGACGAGGCTGAGCTGACCGAACTGGCTCAGACCTATCTGGGCACGTTGCCGGCCGGCACGCGCGTCGAAAGCTGGCGTGACGTCCAGCCGCCGCTGCCCCAGGGCATCGTGCAGAATGACGTCTTCCGCGGCCAGGAAGAGCAGAGCATCACGCAACTGGTCTTCACCGGTGAGTTTGATCCCGAAACATTGAGTTGGATGAGCGTGGCCGGTTTGGAAACGGTTTTGGACAGCCGCTTGCTCAAGGATCTGCGCGAGGCGCGGTCGGGCGTCTATGCATCCTTTGTCAACGTCGAGCAGAGCGTCGAACCCTCGTCGCGCTATGAGGCCAGCATCGGCTTCGGGTCGGATCCCCAACGGGTGGAGGAGCTAGTGGGCGCCACCTTCGATATCCTGACGGACTTACGTGATAATGGGCCCACTGAGGAGGAGATGGTGAAGGTCCAGGAACAGGCGCGGCGCACGTTGGAGGAGAGCCAGCGCCAAAACGGTTTCTGGCTCGACGAGCTGGAGCAGCTCTACTATGCCGCAGAGCCCGGCGATCCCCTTGCCATGCTGGACTACGAAGACGACATCGCCAACGTCACCGCGGCCGAGATCCAGGCCGCGGCCCAAGCCTTGCTCACCCTCGACAACCACGTGCGCGTCACCCTCTTCCCGGAGGGCTATGCCGCGGAGTAAATGAAAAAATGGAACGCGGATCGGGCGGATCTAGCGGATTCTCACGGATGATTCTAAAAGAAAATCCGTCTTGATCCGCCGTATCCGCCCGATCCGCGTTCTATCAAAGCTTCGGTCGATCTCTACTGCGCCAGTTCTGCGCGCACGGCCTGCCGGCGGATGCGGTAGGCGTCGCTCTTGGCCAAGATCTGCCCCACGAATTGCTCGGGCACATCGACCAGCGTATGCTGGGGATGGATGTTGATCTTGCCGATGGCGTTGCCCGGAATGCCGCCGTGGTAGGCCAGGGTCGAGACGACTTCGTTGGGGCGGATGCCTTGGTTGCGACCGGTGTTGAGCGTCAAGCGCACCATGCCGGCTTCCCTCGCTTTGCGGCTGTCGTCGCGCTGCGGGCGGCCGTTGCGCTTGGCAGGAGCGTTGCTTCTGTCGTGTTGGGGCTTGCTCGTACGCACGGCGCTGATCGCTTCAATCGCCTGTTGCCCCTGCTCACGGCTGAGCAACTTGAGCGCCGCGGTGGCAACATCGATCGGATCATAACCTTCGGCCATCATGGTCTCTACCAGCGCCCGCTCCCGCTGGCCCCGTCCCCGCTCGATCCAGGTGACCAGCTGCTCCTGCAAGTGTCCGGCCCGTTGGCTCTCGATCTCCTCGATCGTGGGCAGGGCGCTCTCGGTCAGACGTTGCTTGGTATAGCCTTCGATGCGGCGCAAGTAGTTGCGCTCCCCGTTCGAGACCAGTGAAATCGCGATGCCGCTGCGTCCGGCGCGGCCCGTGCGCCCGATGCGGTGGACGTAGACTTCCGGATCGGTGGGCAGATCATAGTTGAAGACGTGAGAAATCTCGTCGATGTCCAGCCCGCGGGCGGCTACATCCGTGCCGACGAGGACCTGGACCTGGCCGCTGCGAAAGCGGTTGAGCGTCCGTGAGCGTGCGCTCTGGTCCATGTCGCCGTTGAGCGCCTCGGCGGGAAAGCCGCGTTCGGACAGCTCGTCGGCCACGCGCGTGCTGTCGGCCCGGGTGCGGACGAAGACGATCGCACGTGCGGTGGGCTCGACTTCCAGCAGGCGCGTCAGCGCGGCGGTCTTGTCACGCGGGTTGACCAGGCTGTAGCGTTGCTCGATATTGGCGACCGTCATGTTTTCGCTCTGGATCGTGATCGCCTGGGGCTTGTGCATGTAGCCATTGGCCAGACGCCGCACCTGGGGCGAGAGCGTGGCCGAGAAGAGCGCGGTCTGGCGTACGGCCGGCGTCGCGCCCAGGATTGTCTCGATGTCTTCGATAAAGCCCATGCTCAGCATCTCGTCGGCTTCGTCCAGCACGACCATGTCGACCTGGCTCAGGTCGAGCACCTTGCGCTTCATGAGATCCATGAGGCGGCCCGGCGTACCGACGACGATGTCCACACCCTGATTGAGCTGGCGAATCTGGGGCGGATAGGGCGCACCGCCGTAGACAGCGAGCACACGCGCGCCCAGGTCGCGGCCATATTCGCGGATCGCCTTGGCGACCTGCATGGCCAGCTCACGCGTCGGCGCCAGCACCAGCGCCTGCACATGATCGGCGCCCAGCGTCAGGTTGTTGAGCATGGGGAGAGCGAAGGCTGCGGTCTTGCCGGTACCGGTTTTGGCCTGGCCGGTCACATCTTGGCCGGCCATGAGCACGGGAATGACAGCGGATTGAATGGGGGTCGGCTCGGTATAGCCGAGGGCGTTGACTGTCTGCACCAGTTCAGGGTGCAGCTGCAGACGCGCAAAATGATTCGTCACACGGATCTCCTCTGTGCGTAGATGATGAAAACATGAATTGGTCGTGCATGATCTGGCCCGCTGCGGTTTACACCGCCGGCGGCATCATGCCCCTGTTGTATTCAACAGCCGACCCATCCCTGTTCATCACGCAAATCCGAGTCCGTCTGTTGCAACACGTCTGCCCAGACTGTTGGTGGGCAACTTAAAGAGTATAGCACAGGGGGGACGAGAGTGGCCAACGGGGGAAGGCCGCGGGGTGCATTTCACGCTGGAGGCAGCGGTGGCCTCACCCTGAACTCGCCCCGGCGGGGGCTTGTTCTGTCCCTCTCCGCCCGGCGGAGAGGGACGCGAAGTCACCGTCGAGGTGACGGAGCAGGGTGAGGAGAACGTGAGCACAATCCTGCCCCTAGCGTGAAATACACCCAAGGCCGCGTATTTGGCAACGACTACCGAAAGATAATCGGTAGGTTGAGCCGATAGATGAAGGGCGCAACCAGATCGTCCGGACCGAATTCGATGGCGCCGATGTCGCAGCCGTCGCCATACGGTCGCTCGACGCCGCGCTGGTCAGTCGCCAGGCGGCAGCTGCCCCGATCGATGGCCCGGCCATCTTCCTTGGGCGTCTGCGAGAAGGTGTTGGCGGCATTGAGTTCCAGTGCGGCGAGATCCACGCCGGCCCCCACTATGTTCGTTCCCGTTTCGCCCAACACCGAACAGTCCGCCAGCTCATCGATCAAGTTGTACCCGGCCGAGCGGAAGGCGTTGCTGCACGTCGGTCCGATGGGCGCATTGTTGTTCTGGAAGATGGTGTTGACCGCCACGACATTGTCGCCCGGGCTGCTGATGCCGCCGCCCGCGCCGAGGCCGCGTTATCGGTGATGGTGACGTTCTCCAGCCGCGCGACGCCCTGGCTGCCGGCCAGCGCGCCGCCCGTCTGCGCCCGGTTGCCGCTCAGCGTAACGTTGCGCAGCTCCATGGCGGCTGCGTTGTGGATGCCGCCGCCGGCGCCTGCCGCTGTGTTGCCCATCACTGTGCTTGCCTCAAGTAACAGGCTGCCCGCCGTGTGCAGAATGCCGCCGCCCCCGCCGGGGCTGGCATTGCCCATGATCGACGTGCGCACGAGCGTCGCTTCGTTGCCATGGCTGTAGAGTGCGCCGCCTTCACCAAAGAAGAGCGGCCGTCCCCCCGTCAGCATGAGATCCTCCAGCCAGAGGCTGGCCCCCGGATGCAGCTCAAAGACGCGATCTTCGCCGTTGCCATGGATGATGCTGTTGTCCGCGCTCAGGCCGAAGATCATGACGTCATCCAGGATATCCAGGTCGCCCGTGAAGGCCTGGTCCTCCGGCTGCGGCTCGACCGTGGTGGTGGGGCCGGTTGGCGGCGGGTTGAGCAGATAGACGCCATAGGCCAGTGCGATGGACTGTGTGCCGGCCAGCGCATTCGCTTCTTGCACGGCGGCGCGTAGGGTGCAGACTTCGGCCACGGTGCGGCAGCGGCCGTCGCCCGGCGCCGCATCACCGTCGTCATCGTAGCTGTCGACGATGAAGTCGGCTGCGCGCACGACGGTGATCTCATAGCGCAGGCTGTTGTTCTCCGCAATCGGATCGGGACCGCTCTGGCTGACGCTTGCTTCGGCGCCGAAGGTGTCGCCCGCGGCCGTAATCGTCAGGCTGCGCGCCGCAGCCGCAGTGGTAATCTCGGCGCGCAGTGCAACGGCGGCTTCCTGGCCCGGGGCCAGCGTGCCGATGGTGCAGCGCAGCGTGGCGCCATTGGCCGTACAGCCGTTCGGCAGCGGCGTCGCGTAGCGCAGCCCCTCCTCCAGCGTCTCGCTGATGACGACGTTGCTGGCGCTGATGCCGCCGCCATTCTCCGGCGGCTGGTTGACTGCGGTCAGCACGTACGCCACGCCGGTAGTGCCGGCGCCGACAAAGTAGGGCCCCGCCCGGCGGATGGCCAGATCCGCCATGGGCTCGACCACCGCCCGAATCTGGCCGCAGCCGGTGCTGCCGGCGGCGTCGGTCACGCAGACCTCCACCGTATACTGGCCACTCTGGGCATAGGTGTGATAGGCGACGACCTGGCGGTCCTCATTTTCATCCTCCACGATGACGGGGCCGGATACCGTGCCGTCGCTTTCCACCTGGCCGTCGCGTTCGACTGTGCCGTCGCCCCAGTTGACCGTCACGCTGTGCTGCTCTTCCGGGTCGGGATCAAAGAAGTCGGCTGCCAGCGTCAGGGGGTAGCCGGCGCCCGTGCGCAACTGGTCGGCGGCAAAGCTGACAATCGGCGTGTCATTCTGGGCCGCAATCACCAGCCGGAAGAGCTCGGGCTGAGAGCGGTTGTCGGGATGGCCCGAATCGTCGATGGCCACGAATTCGAAGCTGTCTTCGCCGAAGTAGTGGGGATTGGGCGTGTAGGTGACGGTAGGCGGCGTGCCGCTGATTTCGCCATAGATGGGCGTGCGCGTCACTTCGAAGGTGAGATTGTCGCCGTCCAGGTCGGTGCCGCGCAGCGTGACGGGTGTGGGCGTGTCCTCGTCCAGCGCTGCGGCCAGATCAGACGCCGCGTCGGGCGGGCGGAAGTTGCGCGCGACGTTGATCTCGACCGTGGCCGGCGGGCTGGAGAGCAGTTCGCCGTCACCCGTGCGGAAGCCGTCGGTGGCGGAGAAGGTAAAGCGATCCAGCCCGCGGAAGTTGCTGTCCGACTGATACTCGACCCAGGCCGAGGTGTCGTCGATGCCGTGGATCACGGCGGCGTCAAAGACGTGCACGATTTCGCGCTGTCCGTCGAGAATCAAGAAGCTGTCGCTGATTGACGGCAATATTGGTGGGGCGGCCAAAGTCGCCCAGCACAAAGCCGCTGCCGTCGCCGGTCGAGCGCGCTTCACCGGCGAAGAGTCCTTCGCTGCTGAAGCGCTGTACGCGTGAGTTGCCGGTGTCCGCTACGTAGAGAACGTCGTTGGCGATCAAAGGCGAGCGCCTGGGCGTTGTTAAACTGTCCGGCGCGGTCGCCAAAGATGACCTGGCCCTCGTCGAGGAAGCAGGTCTCATTTGTGCAGCGATAGCCGATGCTGCGCTGGTTGATGTAGTCGCAATTCGGGCCGCTGTCGCATTTGCCCATCCAGCCGATGTACTTGCCCAGCGTCACGCTGCCGTCGGCGCTCACGGTGGCCGGAGCAAACTTGTAGATGCGGTGAAAGCCGTTCTGACTGGTGTTGTCCTCTTCGGCAATGATGTAGACCGCGCCCTGACTGTCCAGGGCAATGTCGGCAATGCGGCGCAAGCGCATGGCGTCCACACCGATGCCGGGATAGTCACTCCATTTGGTGGTCTGATCGATGGGACTGGAGTAGACCTGTACGCCCAGTAGATCGAGACAATCTTCCGGTCCGCGACCCGGTGCTATTGTTGCAGGGCGCAGGCGTGAAGGCGGCCATGCCTTTCAGGTTCTGATTCCTGATCGCCAATCACGTAGAGCACGCCATTGGCGTTGTCAAAAGCCGCCGCGCCGGCGTTCTTGAATTCGGGACCGCGACGCTGGTCTGCTCATCACCGACAAAGATGTCGTTGATCTCATTCCAGAGCGAATAGCTCTGCCCGCTCACAATCGGCTCGGTCAGCGTTCTCCGGTTGAATTTGCGCAGATGTCGACCATGCTGTTGCCGGTGGAACTGCCGTCGCTGCGCACGGTGAGGATGGTGCCGCCGGCCACGTTGAACTTGAATCGAACGGAGCGGGCGATTTTCGCCGCTGGCGCTCTTGTTCGCCCAGGTAGAGGCCGTTCTGGTCCCAGACCGAGATGCGGGGCGAGGTCGTGGGCGCGATCGTGCTGCCGCCGGGCGTGCAGCGTGCGATAGGCCTCGTCAAAGATGTAGGTGTAGCCGGCGTCGTCGACTGCCAGATACTGGATGTCGCTCACGAAGTCTTTGGGCAGATCCCTGCGGTTGATATCTTCTTCACAAAGTTGAATCATGTAGTCGCGCATGGCCTGTGGACTTTGTGCAACCTGCCACGCAAACTCCTCGCCTTCGGCGGCCGCGATCTGTGGGCTGTAGCGAGCGGCCATGCGATAGTCATCAATGAAGTAGGGGTAGAGCGGCGCAATGAAGAAGCCGTTCTCGGGCTGATTCTCGATGGAGAACCAGAGCGGATCGGGCGGGTTGTTGCCGTCCTGACCGCGTACGGTGATGCGGGTTGGCTCATCGGCGATGGCGCTGACCGCGTTGGCGCCGGTCTGGCCGAAGGCGCTGGGCAACACATTCGTGCCGGGGGCCTTGATGTTGACGATCTGCTCGGTGTCGTCGGTACGTTCCGAGACGTTGCCGCGAGGCATCGATGGCCTGCCACTGGATGCGATAGACGCCGGGCATAAACTGGGCCGGCGCATCGTTGGTGATGGTGGGCCGCAGATCGGCCACGTCGAAGACCTGGGCCATGCCCAGGGGCACATCGACCGCGCCCGTGCCCTCCATGACGACGGGGGGCGGCGCGACCGAGGATGGGCGGCTTGGTGTCGACGACCGTCACGGCGCTGACGGCGCTGGACGAATTGCGCCCGCCGTCCACTGTGGCCGCACCGTTGTCTTCGGCCGTCCACACGATTTCGGACGAGGGCAGGGGATTGCCGTTGTCGTCGACGTTGAGCGGCCAGAACGCGGGCGTGGCGTAGCGCAGGGTCGGCTCCGGATCGCAGTCATCGGTCACGGTGAGCTTGGCCTGTTCCGCTGCCATGTGCACGCCGGAGGATGCGCCGCCCGGCTCCAGCGCTTCGACGGTGATATCTTGCGCGCCGCTGATGACGGGCGCGTTGCCGTCGAGAATGACAACCCGCTGGACGTCACGCTGCACCACACCGTGGGGCTTGCCCAGCGAGAAGTAGGACTCCAGCGTCTCTTCGACCGCGGTCTGTAGCGTCTTCTTGGCAATATTCTTCGCCAGCTCTTCGCTGAAGGCTTTGACCGTCTCCTTGGCGACCTTTTTGGCGAACTCTGTCGACCCTTGCTCGATCGCCTCGCGCGCGGCCCGGCGCAACGCTTCACGCAAGCTCTTCTCGCCAGTCTGCTTGGCGACCTTCTCGCTCACGGGGTTGTCAAAGGGGCCGGGAATGGGCGGGACAAAGTCAATCACCGAGATTAGCGTGTTGCCTTCCCAGCGCAGGGCATGATCACCGGGCAGGAAGCGAATATAGTCTTCGTCTACCCGCTCGCCGGGATGAAAGAGTTCGACGCGTATGTCGGAGTTGTAGTGATAGACGTCCGGGCTGCCCAGATCGCCCCAATCGGTGCCGTGGCTGCTGGACGAAAAGACGATGCCGTAAATGTCGGAGTACTCGCCCTGCTTCTGGCTTTCGAAACGGCCAAATTCGCTGGCCAGATACTCTTCCAGATAGCTCAGAAAGGCTGCGGAAAGACGCAGCGTCGGGTCAAGGGAAATCTCCGCAATGATCTCTTGGATCATCTCCCGGTCAAGCACGATCAGATCCATGTCGTCATCGGTAAGGGGCAGACGCACGTAATAGGTACAGGGATCGTTGTCGATCAGGCTTTGCTCCGCCGGATTGCTGATGATCAGATCTTCGGACGGATCCAGCACCGCCTCGCAGAGCTTGAGCGCCAGATTGGCCAGATATTCGGCCACATCGCCGCCGTCGCTGAAGCCGGGAATGGGCAGCAGTGAGATGACGGTCGCCGTGATGTGGGCGGCCTTGAGAGGATCGATGCACTCGCCGGGATCGCCCGCCAGGGGCGCGTCCACGCTCGTGGGGGCGCTGTCATCCACAGCCCCCTGGCCATAGACGGCGCCGGCGGGCGCGAGGATCAGCCCCATCACGATCAGCAGGGGAAGCGAGCGGAGGAGAAACGCCGCCGCACGCGTAGAAAGACGACGACCAGAGATGCTTGACGACCGGCCGGAAGCAATCATGGGGAACTCCTGAGCAGACAATCAACGACGCAGCGGGAGGGGGCTTCAACCACAACTGACGCATGTCGGCAGCCGAGCGCTTCGATCATGGCCCTCCGTCAGGGGACTCTAGGAGTCTAGCGCGAAATGGCGATTTGTCAACGGCTCTAATTTTGGGGCCTGCAACGCTCACCAAGCTTTTCGTTCATAACGGCGTCGACCCAGGGGCATGTGCTTGGTTTCGCCCGATGCCTGGCCGTAGGTTATGCGCCAGCCATTCAAATAATCCCCTCTTCCCGGAGTGGCGTGCCGTCAAGCAGACGCTGCCAACCGAAGCGCGTCAGGTCGATGGTTTCGTAACGGCCGTTCAACAGCAGCTCGGCCATCGCCCGGCCGCAACCCGGCGCGTGCATCAGGCCATGGCCGGAAAACCCGGCCAGCATGTGGAAATTGACGAGCAGCGCCTCAAGAAGTATGCGACTGCGGCGCCGATTGCGCCGCCCCCAATAACGACGATGTCCGTCTTCATCATCATTCACCTGAAATCAATGCAAGGTACTGCTCGAAGCCGGAATATGCCGTTCCGGAAGAGCTGCAAAACAAGTTCGCTGAAGATCCTGCTTTCAAGACCGCCTTTGACGCACTGACGCCGGGCAGGCAAAAAGGTTCCCCAACTGCGATGGCTCGCACAAGCAGCTTGAGACGAAATCAAGGTAGATGCCCAGATCAGCGCCGGCGACTGTCCGTTCAGGCGATGGGCTGGGCATCTGGGTACGAATTTTGTTTGAGAACGCCAAAGCGCAGCGTCACGTCAAGGTTGCCAGCAGGCTCCTGGCCGCCTGAAGATCAGCAATTTCAAAGCCCTCGCTGAACCAGGCAGCCGTTGAGGCCAGGATATGGTGCGCTGCGTCGCGGTTGCCCTGATCCTGATACAGACGCGCCAGGCTTGTTGCGGCGCGCAATTCCGGTAGCTTCGCCTCCTGCTGCCGCGCGCAGTCGATCGCCTGCTGCAAGCTCGCTTCCACCTGCCGGTTGCTTGCTCCCTGCTTGCGCAGCAGTTCTGCCTGGACTCGATGTAGATCCGGCACGTACAGGTGCTGGGCCTGGGCGTCGGCCTGTGCAAGCCCGGCCGCAACCATCTGTAACCCGTCGTCTATGCGCCCGATCTGCCCACAGGCTTCGGCCAGTAGACTCAGGTAGTAAGGGCGCCGCAATCCAGTCTGCATCGCCTCCAGATTAGCCAGGCCTTCCTCCATCCATGCAACCCCCTGGTCAACATGCCCCTGTTCACTCAGTGCCCAGCCTTCCAGAAAGATGTTCCACGCCAGATAGTAGGGGATGTCGTACTCGACGCATAGCCGGCGTGCCCGTGCCGCCACGTCCTGGCCGCTGTGCCAGTCACCGTGCAACTGGTGAAGCATGGCCAGATAGCTTAACGCCGCGGCATGGCCAAAGGGATGCGCCAATACTTCGGCCAGCGTCACAGCCTCTTGCGCCACTTTCAGGGCCTGGTCTGAGAGGCCGAGAAAGGCCAGTGCATGGGCCAGGTTGGCGAGGCTGAAAACGCCCAGATCGAATCCTGCCAGGAAAATATAGGTGTCATGCTGGGCGGGCGTGTAACTCTCTCTGGCCTGCTCCAGATGCGTACGCGAGGCACGGAACTGGCCCGTTTGAGTCAGGCTGCACCCCATCATGCAATGCCCTGTGACGCGCAGGATCGGATCATCCTGGGGCAAGGCCAGGCAGACTTGCGCAGTCTGATCAGCCGTCACCAGCTCGCCGCGCACTGCGTAAACGCTGTGCAGTCCCCACAACACACATGCCCATGAGAGCGGATCCCCAACCGGTTCGCACAGAATCTGTGCCCGGCGATAGACCTGCTCGACCTCTGGCGCCGAAAAGCCTTTGGTGATCTTATAGGAGACACCCAGATCGGTCTGCAACTGCAGTTCCCGCCGGGCGCGTTCTACTGTATCCGGTAGTTCAGGCAACAGGGTCAGGGCGTGGGACAGATGCGTGATGGCCTCCTGATGGGCGCTCAGGGCCACGGCCTGGCGACCGGCCTCATGCAGGTAGTCCACAGCTTTTGTCGGCAGTACCGCGGCCTGGAAGTGATGGGCCAACTGCACAGCCACAACCGATGTTCGGTCGGCCGCCAATTCTTCCAGAGCGAGTCCGACTGCCTCATGTAGATAGGTGCGCTCGGCAGGATCCAGAATCCCGTAGAGATAATTCTGAAACACAATGTGGACAAAGCGATAGCGCGACAGCAGCTGCTCGCCCAGACGCTGCGTACCCTGGTCTGTGACAACGCGGTGCTGCCGGCCAACGATACCGCTCAATTGCCGGACCATCTCCCAGCCGGCCACGCCCAGGATGTGGGCAATCACCTCCGCCGTAAACGTTTCACCCTCGACAGCGGCGATTTTTAGTGCTTCTTGGAGGAGCGGCGGCAAGCGACCGATGCGCCGGCTGACCACTGCCTCTACACGGGCCGGGAGTGCGTCCCAGTCCACGTCTGTCCCTGAAATCCACCGCCCCTGTTGATCCTGGCTGAGATCGCCGCGTTCCTGCATGTCGTGCAGAAGCTCCACGGTGAAAAGGGGGTGACCGCGCGTGCGTTGAAACAGCTCGGCGCGAAAGGATTCGACCAGCGCATTGGGCTCGCTGTCGAGCAGCGCATCAATGAAAGCCCTGTCTATCTGAGGCGTCGATTGGCCCAGGCTGATCTCGACGTCGCCGAAACGACGTCTCAGTTCCTCGAGCAGTGGCACAAGCGCATGCGCTTCTGTCTGCTCGCCGTCCGCATATCCGGAGAACGCGCTGGGGTCCACTTCACTGCCCCGGTACGTACCCAGCAGCAAGATGCGGCTGCCGGTCAACCGCGTCACCATGTAGAAGAGCAGTGCTGCAGATGCGCGGTCGATCCACTGCAGATCATCGATCAGAAGCAGTATCGGCTGCTGCTCCGCCAGCGCGCGCAGCAGTTGGGCGTACGCTTCAAAGAGCCTGCGCTGCGGCACCTTCCTCGGCCGCACTGCTTCCTGATCCAGCTTGGCGAGCTGTGCCCGGCAACGGTCGACGGCGATAGGATGCGTCAATATTCGCTGGCGCAGGCGCGCCCCGGAAAGGAAAACATCGATCAAAGCCCAGCTTTGATCGACGAGTATCTGCGCCGCAAGAGGGAGTAACGACCAGAGCCGGCGCGCTTGATCCCGGCTGAACAAGAAAGATTGTCCCGGAGTCTCCACATCACAAGTCAACAGCGCCAGGATGTCGCGGAACGGGAGATAGGGGGTACCGGCGCCGACAAAGGCCTCACAGTTTCCGCCGGCAACGATCAGATTCGGATAGGTCTGCAACGCGTGCTGAGCAAATTGGGTCATCAGCGTCGTCTTGCCGTAGCCGGCTTCGCCGCTAATCAAGACGATCCGCCCGCTGCCGTTGAGCGCGCTGGTAAGATGGGCCTCTAGCTGCGTCATCTCCCCTTCGCGTCCGACGAAGTTGCCTGGTTGGGCGTCCTCGTTGACCTGTCCGAGCAGTTCATCGCCGCCGGCGCGGGCGACTGTACCGGCGGCGGACGGCATGGCGCCAGGACCGACGTACTGGTGGCGCGCCAAACGCAGGAACGTCTCCCGCTCCGTCGCAGGAATTGCCAGCGCCTCTGCTAGCAGCTCGGCCATCTGGCGCGAGGGGCGTCGCGTCGCCTGTTCGATTTTTTTGATGGTGACCAGAGCGCAGCCGACCTGCGCCGCCAGTTCGGCCTGGGTCAGGTCTAGTGCTTTGCGCCGCTGCCGCACCCAATCGTCAAATGAGGTGATGGAGGGCATCGTTATCTTTCCTGCGAAGTGCCTCTATCCGTGCACGCCGTCTCGGAACTGTACCTCCCGGGGTATCCCAAATAGTATCACACGGGGATACCCCAAAGCAATCGATTTCTGGTTTGATGGATATACCCAAATTGGTGCAGCACCGAGTGTATGATTGTGATAAGGAGGTAGTAATGCAACGCGTCTATGTTCTGTATTCTAGTGTATTGCTCTCAACCGTCCTGTTTCTGAGTGCATGCCAGCCGATCGTAGTACCCACGGAGGGCGCTTCCCCGGCGGCCGATGCAGCCGCAAGCGAAGCTATGACCGCTGTTGCGCCGGATTCAGCGCTCACGTTGGAGGACAAGATCGCCAATGCCATGAGCGCCGGGCCGGCGCCGATTGCCCAGGATGCGACGATCCTGGACTATCCGGCGGATTGGCCGGGGAACTGGCCTGAAGAGCCGGCGCCAGAGCTGATCGAGATCCGCACCGGCGCCAACGGCTGGACCTGCATCGTGGACATTCCCGACACGCCGGGCAACGATCCAATGTGCTTGAATGCCGTCTATCTGGAAGTGCTCCTATCTCAACGCAGGCTGGAGGACGCGCCGCCCGCCGGCGTGGGTTTCGGCTACATGCTCCAGGGCGGCGGTCCGGTCGGCAGCCCGCCACACATGATGGTCTTCGTGCCCGAAAGCAATGCGAGCTTCACTGCTTACACAACGGAGCCGGGCCCAATGCCGTGGATCATGTTCCCGGAGACTACGTATCAGCACCTCATGGTTCTGACACCGCCACCGGCAGAGGCAGTGGCTGCTGAGGAAGACAAGATCGCCAATGCCATGAGCGCCGGGCCGGCGCCGATTGCCCAAGATGCGACGATTCTGGACTATCCGGAAGATTGGCCGGGGAACTGGCCCGAAGAGCCGGCGCCGGAGTTGATCGAGATCCGCGCCGGCACCAACGGCTGGACCTGCATTGTCGACATTCCGGACACGCCGGGGAACGATCCCATGTGCTTGAATGACGTCTATCTGGACGTGCTCCTGGCACAGCGCAGCCTGACGGACGCGCCGTCCACCGGTGTCGGTTTCGGCTACATGCTCCAGGGTGGCGGTCCGATCGGCAGCCCGCCACACATGATGGTCTTCGCGCCCGCAAGCAATGCAAGCTTCACTGCTTACACAACGGAGCCGGGTCCAATGCCGTGGATTATGTTCCCGGAAACCTCTTATCAGCATCTCATGGTTCTGACACACTAGCGACACTGCAGGCAGGCCGGTAGGATGAAACTTTTCGGTTGAGATTGTGTTATTGAATGTACAGGTGAGACAGAGAGGCGATAGCATCCAGAACGCTGTCGCCTCTAGCCACGAGTGGCGCAAACCTTCATCTTCCTGAAATAATTTTTCGGATAGCAGTGCGCGGCCAGCGATTTGCGGCGACCCGCGTGAACATGCCGGTGACCGGGGCATGCATCGATTATTGCGCATAGGTTCAGGAGGGATAAGAATGACAGCTAATACACTCGAAATGGGAGACAGCGACGATCGCGTGGGGGCCGCACTGCCTGCGTTCGCAGCGCGCTTGCACGGACAACTCGTCCGTCCGCAAGACCCGGACTATGATGTTGCGCGCAAAGTCTACAACGGTATGATCGACCGTCGGCCCCAACTGATCGCACGCTGTGTCGATGTCGCCGATGTGGTCGCTGCAGTTAACTTTGCGCGTGACAACGAACTATCGCTGGCGGTACGCGGCGGCGGTCACAACGTGGCCGGTTTTGGCACCTGCGACGACGGCCTGGTCATCGATCTTGGGCCGATGAAAGGAATCTGGGTCGATCCTGATCGGCGCCGGATGCTGGTGCAGGCGGGCTGTACTTGGGCCGATGTAGACCATGCCACCCATGCCTTTGGGCTGGCGACGCCGGGCGGCCTCGTTTCGACCACGGGTGTTGCCGGCCTTACTCTGGGCGGCGGTATCGGCCATCTGAGCCGCAAGTATGGGCTCGCGTGCGATAACTTGCTCTCGGCCCAAGTCATCACCGCCGATGGTCGTGTCCTCACCGCAAGCCAGAACGAGCATGCCGACCTTTTCTGGGGGCTACGCGGGGGCGGCGGTAATTTTGGCGTGGTTGCCTCTCTTGAATTTCAGCTGCATCCGGTGAGCACAGTCTTGGGTGGGCCGATCTTCTACGCAATCGATCAACGCGATGCTGCGCTCCGTTTCTATCGCGACTTCATGGCCGACGCCCCCGAGGAGTTGGGCGCGTTTTTTGCCTTCCTCAAGGTGCCGCCGGGACCACCCTTCCCCGAACATCTCCACGATCAGACGGTATGCGGGATTATCTGTTGCTACGCCGGTTCGCTGGAAGAGGGGGAGGAGGTTGTGAAACCGCTGCTGGCGTTCGGCCCGCCGCTCTTCGAGCATGTGGGCCGGGTGCCCTATCCGTTCTTGCAGAGTGCATTTGATCCGATTGTTCCACCCGGGCTGCATCACTACTGGAAGGCCGACTTCATGCTCGACCTGGACGACGGCGCCATTGCGGCTCATGTGGAACACGGTCCCCACATCCCGACCGTGCAATCCGTGCTGCACATCTACCCGACAGACGGGGCCGTGCAACGGGTTGGCGACCAGGAGACCGCATACAGTCATCGGCGCGCCAAGTTTGTCCACATCATCGCGGCCACAGCGCCTGATCCGGCAGACATGCCGTCCGGCATGGATTGGACGTGTCGGTATTGGCAGGCGCTCCATCCATACGCTGCCGGCGGTTCCTACGTCAACTTCCTAATGGATGAAGGCGAGGATCCTGTACGGGCGACATATGGCGAGAACTTCGCACGGCTGGTGGCGCTGAAGAACAAATACGATCCTACGAATCTCTTCCGGCTCAACCAGAACATCAAACCGACTGTATGAGGAGGCGTGCCGGCGGAAGGGGAGCCGCGCATTCCAGGCTTGATGACTATTGGGACAGTTTTTTTCAAACCTCTCATTCTCGCCAGTATTCAGGCCGATCCAGCGCGATGGCACAACGTACCCTGCCCCCACACGACTCAAGGCCGCCCGCCCGCAACGCTTGAACCATCCAGGCCTCAGACTTCTCATCGGGGATCGGATAGGGCGCTTCAAACCCAAATTTTGCGGCCGGCTGAAAACCCGACCGCGGGTAGTATGATGGATGTCCGAGCACAAAGACCAAATCGACTTGAGCGCTCTGCAGTCGTTCCAGCCCTGCTTCGATCAGCCTGGAGCCAATTCCCCGCCGCTGATAACCGGGTTTGACTGCCAATGGGGCCAAGAGTGACACCTTTAATTCTTCTGCTCCCTCTATCCATGCCCGCGAGAAGAGGATGTGACCAACAATCCCACGATCACATTCTGCTACCAGTGAGACTAGCGGTTTGGCGCTTTCATCTATCAGCAGAGCTGTTACTAACTCCGCGATCTCTTCTTCATCGAACGCTTCCCGTTCGACCTCAAGGATCTGCTTGAGGTCACATTCTTCAGCTTGTCTAACGCTCATGTATTCCACCTTCTTTGCTGCCGTTCGGCTCAGTCCCGTCGTGAATCAGCCTACTGCCCGTGAATTCTAGCGGCCAGCAATTGCGTCCGCTCCGGCACCAGGATACCGGAGTACTTCGCGGTTTCGATTTCCGAAGCAACCAGGTAGGCATCCACATAGGGCAGAAACCCGGCAACGTTTTCCGGGCTCACGCCGCTGGCCAAGGCAAGCGGATGGGCGTCGGCTCCGGCCCGCAATGCCTTGGCCTTTGCAACCGATGCGGCGGAACCCGTCCCTGGGCCGCTGGATGTAATGACGTCTATCCACGGGCGCGCATTCCTGGCCGCATCGGGCAACAGGGCGGCAGGCACCTCTCGCTGATACTTGAAGGCGACGCCGCCGAAATAGAGCCCCGTCCAGCCGCTTCTCTGGCGCGCTTGGCGAAACCGCTCGCCGGCAGGCTGTGCGTTCTTCGACCGTTCATCAATTCCTGCATTGTCGGACCAGATGCCGCCCACCGGTAGATCGGCGACAAGCGCAATGACCTCTTCCGGCTCTGTGCCGAGGAGGTTCACGCCGATCCACAAAGTGGGATACCGTCGGTGTATCTCCGGAATGAAGGCAAGGACTTGAGGGGTAGACATTCCCTGGTTGATGATAAAGATCCCATCCGCGCCCGCTTCGACCGCTGTCTCTATACTGCCCAGCGCGGTCTCTTTGCTCGTCGGGTGGATGACCGGAAGAAAGACCCGTGAACGTCGAAACACTGTCTGAAGTACATTTTCAGCGTGGCTCATGGTATCTCCTGCATTGCCCAACGCCATGGTGACCGGTGCCGCGTGGCTCTACTTTCAAGGGGAGCAGCATATGCGCCAGCCAGCGGCCGGTTCAGCGACTGCGAGACCGTTCTCAATCAAGACGAACCGCCGGCCGCGGACATATTTGTCCGGTGATTCTTGGCAATGACGCAAATCGGTGCGGGCCGGTTCGGAGATTCCATAGACCAACACATTGACTCTCGCTTGCGTCAGGCTCAGTTTCCCGTTGGGACCACCCAACACTTCGTTCGCATCACGGTTGTCCTGACCGTCATCTTCCCACCAGCAAACCGGGCAGATCTCGTAGACGTAGCGTTCTTCGAGCGTACAGAGTCCGCAACATGGGCAAGCGAGCAAAGAAGCTGAGTCTTTCATAGGCATTTCCAAATATTGCTTCAAGTGTCCGTTGGTGCTTTCGCTCTATGAGCAGAATGATACCATAGTCCGGCATCGCTGGCTTCCACATGTTTGCTTGTTCCCGTTGACATTTGGTCGTAACGTCCCCGGCACGGGCGGCAGAATGTCCGATTAGCAGACTTGTAGGCGCCCGTGCCGGGGACGTTCCAGGCGCAAAGTCGGTGGTTCTCTATTGGGTTAGCAAGGCGTTTTTACAAGTTCGTAGTGGGTGCTGAATTCATCTATGGCCGGCTACGCCCTTCGCGCCGATAATGCTCCAGCAGCGCGCTGAGCTCGGCTACCACGTCCGGCCGTGCGGCCCACAGGTTGTGCGTCTCGGCCCGGTCGGCCGCCATGTCGTAGAGCTGGCCCTGCGGCCCGCCCGGCGTGGGGTCCTCCGCAACCGGCTCGCTGAAGCCGCCGGAGCCCAGGCCCAGCACCAGCTTCCAGCGCCCCTGGCGGAGGGAGAAGAGACCGTTGCCCGAGTGGTGGACGAGCGCCTCGCGGATCGGCTGCTGAGCCGCCTCGCCGACCAGGGCGGGCAGGATGTTGAAGGAGTCCTCGCCTGCGTCTGCGGGCAGGTCGACGCCGGCAATCGCAGCGAAGGTGGCCAGCATGTCGGCCAGGCAGACGAGCTCGTCGCTGACTTGCTGCCCGCGGGAATGCGCTGCGGCCAGCGCGCCACGAAGGGCTCGCGATGGCCGCCGTCCCAGATGTCGGCCTTCTGCCCGCGCAGCGAGCCGTTGCTGGCATGGCCGTAGGTCTCGCCGTCGGCGCAGGTGAGGCGGCCGCCGTTGTCGCTGGTGACGATGATCAGCGTGTTGTCGGCCTGTCCCGTCCGGTCCAGCGCGTCGAGCACCTGGCCGACGACCCAGTCGAAGAGCACGACCATGTCGCCGCGGTCGCCGGCGTCGGATGCGCCGACCACAAAGTCGGGGCGCACGTCGCAGGGACGGTGGGGCGACGCCGGGGTCAGGTAGAGGAAGAAGGGCGCGTCATCCTCAGCCGCGCTGGCGGCTTCGATGAATTCGACGGCCTTGGCCGCCAAGGTGATGTCGACCTGATCGTCCTGCCAGTCCGGCGTCTGCATGCCCTTGCGCTGCTGGTTGTAGTAGACCTCCTTCTCGCGGTCGGGGATGCCCACGGTGTGGTCGTTCTCGATGAAGCAGTAGGGCGGCATGTCCAGCGAGCCGGCGATGCCGAAGTACGAGTCGAAGCCGAGCGTGGTCGGCCCGTTGCCGATGGGCGCGCTGTGGTCGATGTCGAAGCCGTCCACGCTCCAGGCCGGGTTGCCGAAGTCGATGATCGGTCTCGTCGCTGCCCGTCGCTGCGCCGCCAGTCCAGCCCCACATGCCACTTGCCGACGGCCGCGGTGCGGTAGCCGGCCTGCTTTGAGCAGCGAGGCCACGGTCAGCCGTTCCGGCTCGATGAGCGGCGTGCCGTAGCCGCCCAGCACCCAGCGCTTGAGCCCGCCGCGCCAGGCATAGCGCCCGGTCAGCACGGCGTAGCGGCTGGGCGTGCAGACCGCGGACGACGAGTGGGCGTCGGTCAGGCGCACGCCCTCGGCCGCGATGCGATCCATGTGGGGCGTCGGGATCTTGGTCGCGCCGTAGCAGCCCAGATCGCCGTAGCCCATGTCGTCGGCCATGATGTAGATGATATTCGGCTTGTGCATAAGTCCTCATACCTGATGGGCCGCGGATTTCCCGGATTTGGGCAGATCCACGCAGATTTTTTTCCCGTGTTTTCGTTTTTATCCGCGAAAATCAGCCGAATCCGCCCAATCCGCGGCCCATCCCTTACTCCAGCTCGTCCAGCTCGAGCACAAAGGGCAGGGCGCTCTCCGCCAGGCAGGCGGCGTCGGGGAAGGTCGTCGGGTCATCCACAAACGCCGCCACCAGGTCGGCCCCACACTCGTTGGCAAACGAGACGGCGTGGCCGCCGCGCGGCAGCACGAGATGGCGGCCCGCCGGCAGCGTTTCCGCGGCCAGATCGCCCCAGCTGGGCGGGGTTACCGGGTCGTATTCGCCCGAGAGGACCAGCACGGGCAAGTCGCTGCGCACCGGCTCAGCTTCCACCGCGGCGGCGCTGCCTGCGCCCCAGAGGCTGCAGACCTCATAGAGTTCGCCATGTTCGTCCAGGGCCAGGTCGGCCAGGATCTCCGGCGCGTTGGTCACCAGCGCGGCCGCGGCCGCCTGATCGCCAAAGACGACCTCTTCGTGGCATTCAACCGAGTAGAACATGCCCTGCGAATCGCCGATCTCTTCGAGGAACGCTTCCATCTCCTCGTCAAAGGCGATTTCTTCGTCATACGCTTCCTCGCCAATGGTGCCCTCCGTCACCGCAAACCAGCGCTCTACATCACCGTCGGCCAGGCCGTCGATGGCCAGGGGCAGGGTAGCAATGGCTGATGTATCATAGAGGAGATCGACCAGCGTGTTGAAGACGTCCACGCCCGTGTACTCATAAATCCAATCGTCCAGTGGCGTGTCGGGGGGCAGCACGGCGCCCTCTTCGTCCAGCAGCAGCGGCGCTCCCTCCAGCTCCGCCAGCGCGTCCAGGAAGCGGGCGGTCAGGTCGGGAAAGGCCTCGGCGCAGGCCGCGTCCGCAGCGCAGCCGTCGAGCAACGCCTGGATGGCGTCGACGCTGATGCGGGCATCCTCTACGTAACCGTTGGCGTTGGGCGGATAGACGGAATCGATCACCACGCTGCGCACGCCTTCCGGGTGGTCGCGCAAGATGGTGAGGGCCAAGCGCGTGCCATAGGAGATGCCGTAGAGATTCCACTCATCGATCTCAAGGGCTTGGCGCAAGTCTGCAACGTCGGCGGCACTGGCCGCGCTGTTGTAGGTGCTCAGGTCGATGCCATCATCGCGCAGGCGCTGGCGACATGCTTCGACCGCGTCCAGGCGCGTCTCGAAGTCGCCGTAGTCGCCGGCATCGTAGGCGTCGGTCTCTTCACAGTCGAGGCTGGGCCACGAAAAGCCGGTGCCGCGCTGGTCGAAGAGGATGATGTCGCGTGTTTCCAGTAGGGGCGATACAAGCCAGTCCTCGGGGTAGGCCAGCGCACTGCCGCCCGGCCCGCCTTCTAAATAGAGCACGGGGTCGGGCGCGGGATCGTCGCTTAGGCTGTGCAGGATCGCGACGGCAATGTCCACTGTGGGCCCGTCCGGGTTGCTGCGATCTTCCGGCGTCGTCATGTAGCCGCAGGTAATCTCTGCATCCGCGGCGATCTCAAACGGGCATTCCTCTTCGGCATACTCGATGAGATAGCCGTCCTCGCTCTCGACTGTGATCGGTTCCGGCAGCGCCGGCCGGCAGCCAGCGATCAGCAGGGCAAGCAATAGCCACCCTATTCCTTGCATCTGCGTCCAATGCTTCATGCGCTTGCTCCTTGTGCGGGCCATCCTGTTTGCGACAATCTTGCCTACTGCGGGAGTGTAGCACCAGGCGGGAGGAAAGAAAAGATGGCATCTATTTTCGATGGGCCGCGGATCAGCGCTGATCTGGCGGATATCAGCGGATCAATCGTGAAATTTCTGCGATGATTCGGCCCACCCTGCTCCAGCCGATCTTACCATTGCCCACAATTTGACAGCGAAGGCGCGTTGGGACAATTGGGGCGTTCGCGCGCAATCCCGCCGGGCATGAATGCCCTTGCTGGCAGGGTGCGCCCCATGAAGTGGGGCTTTTCTATCAACGACCCAGCCCCACTTCATGGGGCGGCGCGCTTGAGCCCACGGCATTCATGCCTGGGCGGTTGCCATGGCGTCCGGTGCGAGGCGAACGGGAGCACAAACCTGCCCCGATCTGAAATGCACCCCGATATGAAATATGAAATGCCGGTTGACAATGAGCGCCGCAATCGGCCATAATGGGCGGCCCGCACCGTTGGCGCTAATCGCCACATTGATCCCCCGCCAACCGTGCTGCTGTACGCAATAGTTCACCGTCAGCAACGAAAGGGTTTGCTGCCATGTCCCCGCCCGCGGATCGAGAAATCATTGCGCGCTGGCGCGCTGAGCCGGCGCCCCTGCTGCCCATGCTCCACGCCTTCCATGATCGCGACGGCTATCTCTCTGAACGCGCGCTACGCGCCACGGCCCACGCGTTACGGATTCCCCTGGCCGATCTCTACGGCACGGTCACCTTCTACCACCATTTTGCACGCGCTGCCGACCTGCCGCAGCGCGCGCCGCGCGTCTGCACCGGGCCTGTCTGCCGGCTGCGCGGTGGCGAGGAACTGCTCGCTGCGCTGGACGCCGAGGGTGCGACCGCGATGCCCTGCGCCGGTCGCTGCGATGATCCCGTCCCCGTGCTGCGCGGCCATGAAGTGCTGGTCGGTCTGAGCGCCGATACGCTGATCGCGCGACCGCCGCTCCTGCCACCACCCAATCCCGGTGCGGTTCAGGAATGCGTTTTTGCTGAGATTCGTACGCCGGGGCGGGCCACGCTGGCGGGCTATCGTGCCACGGGCGGCTACGAAGGGCTCAAGCGGGTGCTGCATGAGATGTCGCCGCTGGACGTGCTGCAGCATGTGCGCGCCAGCGGGCTGGCCGGACGGGGCGGGGCTGGCTTCCCCACCGGCTTCAAGTGGCAGGCCGTGGCCGAAGCCGATGGCAATCCCAAGACGATTGTCTGCAACGCCGACGAAGGCGAACCCGGCTGCTTCAAGGATCGGGTGCTGCTCGATTTTGATCCCCACGCCGTCATCGAGGGCATGGTCATCGCGGCCTATGCCACGGGTGCAACCCGGGGCTTTCTCTACCTACGCTATGAGTATCCCCAGACCGAAGCGATCCTGGCCCGGGCCATGGCTGAAGCGCGGGACGCCGGCCTGCTGGGCCAGGACATCGACGGCAGCGGCTTTCACTTTGACCTCTACCTGCGCCGCGGCGCCGGCGCCTACATCTGCGGCGAAGAGACCTCTCTGCTCAACAGCCTGGAGGGCAAGCACCCCTTCCCGCGCAACCGGCCGCCCTATCCGGTTACCCACGGCTTCGAGAACCAGCCGACCGCGGTCAACAACGTGGAGACGCTGGCATCGGTTGGACCGATTATGCGCCACGACCCGACGTGGTATCAGGCGCTTGGCCTGGGCGACTTTGCCGGCACCAAGGTGATCAGCCTCTCGGGCGACGTGCAGCGGCCGGGCAACTACGAGGTGCCCTTTGGCCTGCCGCTCCGGACGCTGCTCTACGACTGGGCCGGCGGACCGCGAGCCGGTCGCACCATCCAGGCCGTGACCATGGCCGGGCTCTCCGGCGGCTTTCTCGCCGGTGCAGACCTGGACGTGACGCTGGATGAGCCAAGCATTCGCGCCAAGGGCTCTTTCCTGGGCGCAGGCGGCATCATGGTCTTCGACGACAGCCGGGACATGGTGGCCGTGGCCCACAACGCCATGGAGTTCTTCGCCCACGAATCTTGCGGCAAGTGCTTCCCCTGCCGCATCGGCACGCAACGCCTGTCCGAGCGCCTCGCCGGCGATGGGCCTGAAGAATACGACGCCTGGCTGACCGAAGTCGACGACATCAGCTTCACCATGAAGGAGTTGAGCGCCTGCGGCCTGGGCATGGCCGCGCCTGCCGTCGTGGAGAGCCTGGTGCGCTATTTTCCAGAACAGGTGAGGAACGCGGAATGACGAACGACCTCCTTTCTCTCTCTCATGCTCACGAGCTTGATCGCAGCGATCCGCTGGCGCGCTTTCGGGACCGCTTTGTCGTGGCCGATCCCGAGTTGATCTATCTGGACGGTAATTCGTTGGGGCGCCTGCCCAAGGCGACGGTCGCGCTGCTGCGCGATGGCGTGGAGCGCCAGTGGGGCGAGCGGCTGATCCGCGGCTGGAATGATGGCTGGATGGAACTGAGCCAGCAGATCGGTGACAAGATCGGCCAACTGATCGGTGCACAGCCGGGCGAGGTCATTCTGGCAGATTCGACCTCGACCAATCTCTACAAGCTCGCCTCTGCCGCGCGCCAGGCTCGACCGGGGCGAAGCAAGATTGTTACCGATGATCTCAACTTTCCCTCAGATCTCTACGTTTTGCAGGGCATCTGCGCGCAGGCATCCGAACCTCGCCGCCTGGAAGTCGTGGCCTCGGCCGACGGCATCCACGGCCCGGTCGACGCGCTGCTGGAGGCCGTCGACGAGGATACGGCTCTGGTGGCCTTGACCCATGCTGTGTTCAAGAGTTCGTACGTCTATGACATGGCCGCGATTACGGCCCGCGCTCACGAGGTCGGTGCGCTGGTGCTCTGGGATCTGAGCCATGCGGTCGGTTCCGTACCCATCGATCTAACCGCGGCCCATGCGGATCTGGCCGTGGGCTGCACCTACAAGTATCTCAACGGCGGACCGGGGGCGCCGGCCCTTCTCTACGTGCGTGAGGAGTTGCAGGCAGACCTGACCAATCCGATTCAGGGCTGGATGGGGCAGGCTGAGCTGTTCGATTTTGGGCTCACCTATCAGCCTGCGCCCGGCATCCTTCACTTTCTGACCGGCACACCGCCTGTGCTTTCCGTCAGCGCGGTCGAGCCGGGCGTCGACCTGCTGCTGGAGGCCGGCATGGACGCGGTGCGCGCCAAGTCCGTGGCCCAGAGTGAGTGTCTGATTGCGCTATGGGAAACAAAGCTGGCGCCCCTCGGCTTCGCGCTGAAGTCGCCCCGTGACCCGGCACAGCGCGGTTCCCACGTATCGCTGGGCCATGCCGAGGGCTGGCGCATCGCCCAGACGTTGATCAACGATCTGCATGTCCTGCCTGATTTTCGCAAGCCGGATAACATTCGCCTGGGCATCGCGCCCCTCTATAATTCCTATGTGGAGATCTATGAAGCGGTGGCGCGCCTGGAGCAGACGGTCGTCGAGCGCCTCTACGAGCGGCACAGTCCGCACATGGCCTCGGTGACCTGAGCAACCAATGGCGAATCTTACTGTGCTGGTGCCGCTCAGCATCATCTTTGGCCTGCTGTCAGCCATTTCATGGGGAACGGGCGACTTCTGCGGCGGGCTAGCGACCAGGCGGAGCCCTGGCCTGCGCATCGTCATGGTGACGGAGTTCGTCGGCGCGGCGGCGTTGGTCGCCCTTGCCCTGGCGGTGGGAGAAGCGGCGCCCACGGGCGCCAGCTTCCTCTCTGCAATTGGCGCGGGAGTGGCCAGTGCCATCGGGCTGGGGGCGCTCTATCAGGGGCTGGCCGCCGGGCAAATGGGCGTGATCGCGCCCCTTTCGGCAATCGTCGGCGGCGTGGTGCCCATCGTAGTCGGCCTGGTAACGGCGGGCGCGCCCAGCCTCTTGCAGTTAATCGGCTTCGGCGTGGCCCTGCTGGCCGTATGGCTGCTGGCCGCCGCCGGTGAGTTCGGCCCCAGCAGGCAGGAATTGCGGCTTGCGACGGTGGCGGGCCTGGGCTTTGGCTTCTATTTTGTGCTAATCGCCTATGCCAGTGACGGTGGTCTCTTCTGGACCATTAGCGCTGCTCGGGTGGTGGCCGGCTTCGCTCTGCTTGCGCTTTTGCTGGCTACGCACCAGCCGCTCTGGCCCACGCGGTCGGCGTGGGGTCTGACCACGGGCGCAGGCGTGGCCGATGCCGGCGGCAACCTCTTTTTTGCCCTGGCCGCGCAGGCCGGGCGTCTGGACGTAGCGGCCGTGCTCTCGTCGCTCTACCCCGGCATGACGGTGCTGCTGGCGCGGCTCGTGCTAGACGAGCGCTTGACCCGGGCGCAGATCGCCGGTGTGGTTGCCGCACTCCTGGCGGTCGCGCTGATCGCCGTGGGATAATTCGTCAAACCATGGCTCACTGCCGGTCGGCCCTCTGTCCCCCGGTCCTGGGGGAGGTTGGGTGCGCCAAGATCTGGCTCGACCGGGCAAACTTCGGCAAGCAATGCGCAGCAAGCATAGCTCCCCCCCAAGATTGGGGGCCAGGGGGCTGAGGTGTGCGGGCCATATTGAAAAGCAACAGGGAGAGTGCAAAATGACGGACCCGCATACGCCGGAACTAACCCTGCGCCTGGACGGCAAACTCGTGACATTTGCGCTGGGCGAAACGCTCTACGAGGTCGCGCAGCGCCATGGCAAGGAGATTCCCACGCTCTGTTACGATCCGCGGCTGGAAGCCTTTGGCGCCTGTCGTCTCTGCGCGGTGGAGGTGAGGGGCGCACGCAACCCGGTTGCCTCATGCACAACCCTGGCCATGCTCGACACGGAAGTCTCAACCGACAGCGAACGGCTTGCAGCGCCATCGCAAGACGCTGCTAGAACTGGTGGCATCGGAGAATGGCGGCACGGTCGAGGTCGATCCCCTGCGCGGTTATGCGTCGCAAGAGCTTGGTCAGCTCGTCGCTCACTACGATGCGCA
The DNA here is from genome assembly GCA_963749845.1 of uncultured Chloroflexia bacterium. Taxonomy (GTDB): domain Bacteria; phylum Chloroflexota; class Anaerolineae; order Caldilineales; family Caldilineaceae; genus JAGRCP01. The sequence continues at coordinate 208,054 of CAVVOJ010000005.1, forward strand.
GACGGGGCGTTTCGCCGGCGCGCGCTCGGGCCAAAGCAAGCTCGATGACGCCAATCCCTTCATTTTGCGCGACTATGATCTTTGCATCTCCTGTTACCGCTGCGTGCGCGTCTGCGCCGAACAGGAGGGTGACTACGCCATCAGCGTCGCCAACCGGGGCTTCCACACCCAGATTACGGTTGAGTTTGACGGTGACCTGCGCGACTCTGCCTGTACCTTCTGCGGCCAGTGCGTCCAGACCTGTCCGACTGGGGCGCTAGGGGATCGGAAGGCGCTGCGCTTTGAAATTGTCGATGGCTAATTGTCGATAGTCGATTGTCATTAGTTGTCGGCCAACCATCTACAATTGATCATCGACAAATGACGATTTGCTGAGGAGTTCACATGATACCAAATTCAATTACCAAGACGCGCTCTATCTGCGGCTACTGCGGCGTGGGGTGTGCGGTTGACATCATGACGCGGGACGATCGCATCATCGGCATTCAGCCGGCGATGGACGGACCGGCCAACGAGGGCGCACTCTGCGTCAAGGGGCAGTTTGCCTACGACTTCGTGCATCATCCGGACCGCCTGACCCAGCCGCTGGTGCGTCGCGCCGACGGTCAGCTCCACGCTACCACGTGGGACGAAGCGCTCCAGGTTGCGGCCGACGGCTTCCTGCGTGTGGCGGAAGCGCATGGCGAGGAGGCCGTCTATGGCATTGCCTCGGGCCGCACGCCCAGCGAGGCCGACTATCTCATGCAGAAGTGGGTGCGGGCCAGCTTTGGCACCCACCAGATCGACAACTGCAGCCGTGCTTGACACGCCCCCACCGTCGCCGGTCTGGCGGCAGTCATCGGACGGGGCGCCATGTCCAACCCGCTCAAGGACATGGAAAAACCCGATGTGATCTTCTGCATCGGCACCAACATGACCGAGTGCCATCCGGTCGCAGCCACGCGGCTCAAGAAGGCCATCGCACGTGGGGCCAAGCTGATCGTGGCCGATCCGCGACGCATTCGCCTGGCCGAGATGGCCGACATCTACCTGCCCCTACGCGTCGGTTCGGACACCGCGCTGCTCCTGGCCATGGCCCACGTCATCGCCCGCGAAGAGCTGATCGACGAGGAATTCGTGCGCACGCGCACCGCAGGGATCGACGACCTCTTGGCGCACGTTGAGGCCTTTACGCCCGCTTGGGCCGAAACGATCACCGGCGTGCCCGCGGCCGATATTGAGGCTGCGGCCATCCTCTATGGCAAGGCCGACCGGGGCGCGATCTTTTACACGCTGGGCATTACCGAGCACATCTGCGGTGTGGACAACGTGCAGAGCCTCTGCAACCTGGTGCTGATGACGGGCAATATCGGCCGTGAGGGCACGGGCATCAACCCCATGCGCGGCCAGAACAACATCCAGGGCGCGGGCGATTCCGGCGCGATTCCCAACAACTATGTGGGCTTCCAGCCCGTGACTGACCCGGCCAATCAGGCGAAATTCTCCACCGCATACGGGCGGGCCATGAGCCTGGAAAAGGGCATCACCAAAGTGACGGCGCTGGAGCGCTGTGGCGAGCAGGTCTTTGCCATGCTCATCGACGGCGAAAATACCCTCGTCTCGGACCCCGACCGGGTCCACGGCGAAAAAGCGCTGCGCAGCCTGGAACACCTGGTCGTCATCGACATCTTCTTGAGCGAAACGGCCGAACTGGCCGACGTGGTGCTGCCGGCGGCGTCCTGGGGCGAGACGGACGGCCACTACACCAACACGGAGCGGCGCATCCAGCGCGTGCGGCGCGCGGTCTCACCGCCGGGTGAAGCCCAGCCTGACTGGTGGATCATCAGCCAACTGGCCCAGCGCATGGGCGTGCCCGGCTTTGACTACCCCTCGGCCAAAGAGGTCTTCAACGAATTGTGCAGCCTCTCGCCCATCTACGCCGGCATCGACTGGGATCTGGCCGAGAGCGGCCAATACCAGTGGCCGATTCCCTACCGCGGCCATCCCGGTACGCCACGCCTGCATGAGGACGGCTTCATCAACGGGTTGGGCAAGTTCGCGCTGGTCGGCTACCGTGATCCCGCGGAAGTGATTGACGACGACTTTCCCGTCTGGCTCACCACGGGCCGCCGCCTGGAGTCGTACCATACCCGCACCCAAACCGGTCGCGCTCAGGGTATCGATTATCTCCTTGCCGAAGAAACGCTGGAGATGCATCCGGATGACGTGGCGGCCTGGGGGCTGCACGATGGCGGTTGGGTGCGCATGTCGAGCCGGCGTGGCGCGGTGGAGATCAAGATCGAAGCGACCGACCGCTCGCCCCGGGGCACGGTCTTCTGTAGCTTCGCCTTCAACGACGTCCCGGTCAACATCCTCACCGGCTCGGGCTATGACCCCATCACCCAGACTGCAGAATTGAAGGTCTGTCCCGTGCGGATCGAGGCGCTGGCGTCAGCGCCGGCGTAAAGGGCTTGGTTGATCTTCATTGACTCGGGACTTCAAGCGCGCTACAATGTGGTCACTACTGTGATCACATTGGTTTGGGGAGATCAGAGATGGAAGAGATTGGCGTGCGTGAGCTAAAAATCCATGCATCGGAGATTCTGCGCAAGGTGCGCGAAGAACGAGCGCGCTATCTTGTCACCTACCGGGGGGCGCCCATGGGCGTGCTCGTACCCGTCGATGAGGATGGCGAATTGCCGGCCGATTATGCGCCCGATCTGTGGGCAGAGTTGGACAGACTGGGTGAACGAATTTCGCGTCTGCCCAAGCCCGAGCAAAGCCTGCTAGATGCGCTGTCTGAGATGCGACGGTAGCTACCGATGTCAACCGTGTATACGCTGGATGCCAGCGTTTTTGTGAGCGGCTACAATGCGCACGAAGTTGCCCATGAGGAGAGCCGGCTGCTGCTGAAGCTACTGGCCCAGCAGGATGTTGCGCTGATTGAGCCGACCCTGCTCTTGCCGGAAATCGCTGCAGCAGTCGCGCACGTTTATGGTGATGAAGCGCTGGCGCTCGATTTTGCCCGTACGATTGAACGCCTGCCGACGGCATCGTTTGTCGCATTGAACCAGTCAATTGCCCAAAGTGCGGTTGAAGTTGCCGCCCGGTATAAGGTGCGCGGTAGTGATGCCGTCTATGCTGCCGTTGCCAAGCGGTACAACGCCACGCTCGTCACCCTGGACCAGGAACAGGCGAATCGGGTTCGGGCGGTGGTTCCGGTCGGCAGGCCGAGTGATATTGTTGCGCGGTTGCAGCGTGAAGATGGTGAAGACGTCGCGGAAAGTAATCCTTAACCTATGGCACGAGGCAAGCAGGCCAAGCGCATGATCCGGTCCGTGGAGGGCACGCGGGTTGCCCGCAAGCGCGACCTCGTGGCCGTAGAGGAGCCGCTGGAGATTCAGCTGCGCGCCGGCGGCGAACGACAGGTAGTTGCCATCACCATGCGCACGCCCGGGAATGACTATGAGCTGGCCGCTGGCTTTCTTTACACGGAGGCCATTATTGCGGCCAAGCACGAGATCGATCACATGATCTACTGCGTCGACGGCGAGACCGCGCTGCAGGAGTACAACGCCTTGGCGGTTGCGTTGCGCACGGCTGCACTGCCCGAGCTGCCTGGTCTGGACCGCCACTTCTTCACCAACAGCGCATGCGGCGTCTGTGGCCGCACCATGCTGGATGAATTGGACGAGCGCCGGTTGCCGCCGCTGGACGATAACCAGGCTGTATCGCCTGACGTGCTCACGGCTTTGCCGGCCGCGTTGCGCCAGGCGCAACAGCTCTTTGACACAACCGGCGGACTGCATGCCGCGGCCCTTTTTACACAGGCGGGCGAACTGCTGGCCCTGCGCGAGGATGTGGGCCGTCACAACGCTCTGGACAAGCTGATCGGTTGGGGCCTGTTACAGGGGTATCTTCCATTCAGCGACAAGATTATCCTGGTCTCCGGACGGGCGTCCTATGAATTGCTCTTCAAAGCCCGTGTGGCAGGTGCGCCGATCTTTTGCGCCATCTCCGCACCGAGCAGTCTGGCCGTCGAACTGGCGGAGCGATTTGGCATGACGCTGATCGGCTTTTTGCGAGGCGAGCGCTTCAACATCTATGCGGGACACAAGCGGATTTCACGCGTTGACGAAGCCGCAGACCCTAATCTTTCAGGGACGACGATCTAATCCGCTACCCTAACTTGGAGAGGCGATGATTCAGTACAGGCAATCATTTTCATGGTGGAACTTCAGGGACGCGCCCATCTCCGATGAGGCGCTCATCGAAGCGGGTGCGCGCCTGGGGTACGACGGGATTGAGATGCCAAATCGAGAATTGTGGCCGCTCATCCGCGACAGCGGGCTCTCCATTGTGTCGATCAACGGGCACCATTCGATCGAGGAAGGCTTCAACCGGCGCGCCCATCATGATCGCATCGAGCGGGAAATTGCCGGCAACCTGGAACTGGCCGTGGCGTGGAATATCCCGCTGCTCATCTGCTTCAGCGGCAACCGTGACGGGTTGGAGGACGAGGCCGGGGCGGAGGCGACGGCAGAGGGTTTGCGTCGCGTTGCGCCCTTGGCGGAAGATGCCGGCGTCACCCTGGTGCTGGAACTGCTTAACAGCAAGGTAGACCACCCTGACTACCAGTGCGACCACACGGTGTGGGGCGTGGACGTCTGCAGGCGAGTTGATTCGCCAAACGTCAAGCTGCTCTATGACATCTATCACATGCAGATCATGGAGGGCGATATCATTCGCACCTTACAAGAAAATGTCGCCTTCATCGGCCACTACCACACCGCGGGCAATCCGGGGCGCCACGAATTGGACGATCGCCAGGAGCTAAATTACCGGCCGATTGCGGAGGCGATTGCCGCCACCGGCTATGCCGGGTACATCGGCCACGAATTCATCCCCACGCGTGATCCTGTGGACGGCCTGCGCGAGGCGCGTGCGCTTTTTCTCTAGGCGCGTGAACTCACAAGAACTTCTGACCGCAGGTGTCGTCCCATTCTGTTTTTAGGACAACCTATATCTATGTCTTGTGCTTGACGCCCCTGTCAGTACGGGTGCTTGGCCGTGCGATCGGGTGAGAGTGTCCGGGTTGTGCGCGCGGTCAGAAGTTCGATGGCGTCGGCCAGATGCACATCGCTGATGTTGTAGTCCCCGCGTTCCGTGCGCAGCAGATGGGCCTCCAGCAGCACTTCGGCATGGGTCACGCCCACGGGGGGCTCAAATCTGTAGCAGGCAAGCTCAATCAGCAGACCCAGCGGATCGCGAAAGTAGATCGAGTCCATGAAGCCGCGATCCTTTTCGCCGGAATGTTCGATGCCCCGCTCGTCTAACCGTTGCTTGACCTGCGTGTAGGTTGCACGGGAAACGTTGAAAGCGACGTGATGCACGTTGCCCACGCCCTCCGGTGTCGGCGTGGCATTGGCCTTGCGCGTTTCATTGGTAAAAACCGTGATCAAGCGACCGTCGCCGGGGTCAAAGTAGAGATGGTTCTGGGCCGGCACATCCAAATTGGGCTGCTCGAAGATAAAGGGCATGCCCAGCACGCCCTCCCAAAAATCAATCGACGTCTGGCGATCCGCGCCGATTAGGGTAATGTGATGGACGCCCTGGGTCTGAAGTTTCTGCATCATGCGCTCCCTGTCCTGCTGAAAAGTCAATAGTTTGGCCGCTGGATGAGAGTGATGACGAAACGCGTGGCAGCATTTCTCGGTAGCGGGTTGTTGAGCGCCATGCTACTCGATCTCCGATCAAATGCCAAGCAAAGGCCGGACCGCGGCGGGACTTCGCAATACGGTAAGATGGGCCGCGGATCAATCCTAAGAATCTGCACCTGCCTGCTTCATTTTGACTGTGGTGGAGGACACAGGCGGCCAACCGAATGGTCAGGATCCATGGGGGGGAATGCCGAGCAGGACCATGACCTGCGTTCAGCTGTTGCGAGTGAGCTGGTGCAGGGCCCCGGCGGTCAATGCAGTCAGAAAGGCGTTCTCCTGCAGGGGAAAGGTATGCATGTGGCGGGCGAGGTTGCCGGCATGTTGGGCATCTTCGGTGTACCCGGCTAGTTCGAGCCAGGCCGCTTGTGTGCGCAACGCATCGGCAAGAACTTCGCGTAGCGAAATGCCGGAAGGCGCGAAACTGTCTTCATCCTCCGTCAGTTGACGCAGTACGACTGTCGTGGCAGCTTCCAGCGCCGCCATGTCGTCCGTTGCTGGTGCGAGCTCGCTCACGTCCATGCCCATTGCATCCAGCATGCTGAGAAACTGACCAAACCAGGCCAGCATGAGAGGCTGACGAAACAGATCGGTCGCGTTGCGGGCAAGCTCGTCAGCCAGCGCCCCCAGGTTCGAATCTTGCACATCGCCTCTGGGCGGGGCGTCTCGAAAATGGCGCTGTATCTCCGGCGTCATCAGTCTGGGCTCATGCTGCCAAAGCAGATCACAAAACAATTCAAAATCGCCGGAGAGGCTGGGCGCATCCGGCCTGCGCCAGTGCGCCTCAAGGCTTCGCTGGACCAGCCAGTGGGCGACGGTAGGGGATCCTTCCAGCATGAGCAAGGGCTGGGGATTGCCAACGTCGACCAATACCTGACTGCCTTGGCCGGGTGTTTCAGGCAGTACGACGCGAGTGATTGAATCGCTGCCAAACATTTGCAACACGCCGGTCAGGCCGTTGATCACAAAGCCGAGCAGCGTGCCGGTCGCCGAGTTTTCAGGTCGGTTGACGAACCAAATCGTCTGGTTGCCGGCGACGTCCACCGGACTCAGCAAGGCGTGCCATTCGAAGGTGGGCGGCGGAGTGTAGCGTACGCCCTGAAATTGGAGTTTGCGGACGCCCCGTGCCGCGAGCTCGGCGTTCTCCGGCGGTAGGACGTGGCTCAAAATATGCAGCGCCCGGGCGGCGGCCGGCGCGGCATTGCTCTTGCCCAGTGCGATCACCTGCTCAACGGCCTGACGAGAGACAGGGGCACGCGCATCCTGGGCGATTAGCAGGAGCATGTCGATCTGGTCGGCGGGCGGCAGCTGCTTCAGCAGCTCGATGACCGCCAGCCCCACCCCCATATCGGCCTCGCGCATTTGGGTAACATATTCGAGCAAGACATAGCGATTGCGCCGGCCTTCATCGATTGCACTTTGCAGGCTTTGCAGCGCTACCTCGTTGCTGCCGTCGAGATCGCTTACAAGACCGGCCGGCAGTTCCACTTCAAAGTATCGTTCCAGCAGAAGGGCCGCTGTCACGCGTACCTGGGGACTGTTTTGGCGGTTTGCGGCATGGGCTAGCAGCGCGACCGTCACCTCTTGGTACGGCAGCAGTTGGGCCACCCAGCCCAAGCCGCCGCGCAGCTGGCTGCTTGGCGTCTCCAGCCGGCGGATCAGCTCGGCCAAAATCAGCCCGTCGTCAAAGCGCTCGGCAATGTCGCGCGCGACCTGGGTCAGCTCGGCTTCGGATTCAGTTGCAGCAAGATCATCGAAGGCCTGACTCAGTTGACGACGGGCTTGAAACGAGTGGATGATTTTGTCAGTCATATGCTCATTATAGTCCGAAGGTTTGTCTTTCGGCGAACTCCTCGTTACAATGACGCGTATGTTCTTTGATCAAGCAAAAATCTATGTGAGCGCAGGTGACGGCGGCAATGGCGTTGTCTCCTTTCGACGCGAAAAATTTGTTTCGCGCGGCGGGCCCAACGGCGGTAACGGCGGCCGGGGCGGCAACGTCATTTTCTATGTGGATCCTGGGCTCAACACCCTTTCTGCCTTCAAAAAGCAGGTTCACTTTCGTGCAGACCGGGGCACCCATGGCGGCGGCGCCAACAAGACGGGCGCGGCCGGTGAAGACTTGCGGATTCCCGTGCCGCCGGGTACGTTGATCCGCGACGCGGAAACGGGCGCGGTGCTGGCCGATCTCCTCCAGCCGGGCCAAGAGAAAGTGGTTGCGCAGGGCGGGCGCGGCGGGCGCGGCAACAATGCCTTCAAATCGGCGCGCAACAAGGCCCCGCGCATGGCTGAAAATGGCGAACCGGGTGAAGAGTTTTGGCTGGAAATGGAGCTCAAGCTGGTGGCCGATGTTGGCATTGTGGGTGTGCCCAATGCGGGCAAATCGACTCTGCTCAGCGTGGTCAGCTCCGCCAAGCCCAAGATCGCCGATTATCCATTCACGACCATCATCCCCAATCTGGGTGTGGCCGAAGTCGACCATCGCCAGATCGTGCTGGCCGACATCCCCGGTCTGATGGAGGGCGCACACGAGGGCATCGGTCTTGGCCATGAGTTCCTGCGCCATATTGAACGCACGCGAATGCTCATTCACGTGCTGGCCGGCGACAGCCCCGATCCGCTTGGCGATCTGGAGGCCATCAACCAGGAAATGGCGCTCTTTAACCCGGCGCTGGTCGACAAGCCGCAAATCGTGGCCTTTAACAAGATGGATCTGCCTGATGCCCAGGAAATGTGGCCCCTGGCCCAGGAAGCGATTGAAGCGATGGGGCTGCCCGTAATCGAGATCAGTGCGGTCACGCGTGAGAACGTGCAAACGCTGCTCTACCGTGTACAGGCCATGCTTGATGATCTGCCGGAAGAGTTCGTTGAACCGGTGGAAGAGTTGCCTGAGATCACGCCGGAGAGTGATGAAAAGCGCTTTGAAATCATCCAGGTAGAAGAGGGCGTGTGGCAAGTCGAAGGCATTGCCATTGAGCGCGCGGCCGTGATGACGAACTGGGATTACTACGAAGCTGCGATGCGCTTTCAGCGTATTCTCAAGGCCATGGGCATTCACGAGGCGCTGCGTGAGGCGGGCGTGGCAGACGGCGATACCGTGCGCATTGCGACGGCTGAGTTGGTCTGGGGCTACGAAAACGCCTTTGGCGAGTAAGGATTCTGAACGCGCATGACGGACGGTACCGTAACGGATGCAGCAGCCACGGAAGCCACGCCCGACCCCTTTCGCATTGGCATTTTTGGCGGCACCTTTGACCCGGTGCACATTGGCCACCTGATCCTGGTCGAAGAAGCCTGGTCACAACTCGATTTGGATCGGGTCTACCTCGTTCCGGCCGGCGACCCGCCCCACAAGCGGGACCGCACGCTCTCGCCGGTAGAAGACCGGATTCGCATGGCCCAAATCGCGACCGATGACCTGGATCACATTCGAGTCAGCCGTATCGATGCTGATCGGCCGGGGCCGCACTATACCGCGGACATGGTGCGCATGGTGCAGGAGCGGGTGCCCGTAGGGACGGAAGTCTACTACCTCATGGGGATGGATAGCCTGCGCGACCTGCCGACCTGGCATGAAGCGGCCTGGCTGATCGAGAACTGTCGCATTGTCGCCCTCAGCCGTCATGATGTCGAACTGGACTGGGATGCGCTGGAAGCGGCATTGCCCGGCATTCGTGAGCGAGTCATCATCCTCGACATGCCCGAGCTGGAAATTGCCAGCAACATCATCCAGCGGCGGGTGCGCAACGGCCAACCAATCCGCTTCATGGTTCCCCGCGCCGTTCAGGATTACATCTTCGAGCATAACCTCTATAAGACGGGCGCAGATACTGAGACACGAGAATTGAACGCGGATCGGGCGGATTAGGCGGATCTGCACCGATCCTTCTGATTAGATCCGTGCAGATCCGCCGTATCCGCCCAATCCGCGTTCTATCTTTCTCTACGTGTTTCGCGCCGCTACGGCGTCGTCTCAGCCGGCAGCGCGGTGAAGGCATCGATCTCCCCATCCATGAGAGACATCTGCAGCATAAGGAGGGCCGAAGCAAACTGTCGATCCTCGTGTGCCTCAAGCTCGGCTCCGTCCAGGGATTCAAGCACCATGCTGTCGACCATGTCGACGGAAGCGGCCTGCTCCACAGGCAGATCCGGCAGGACGCCCTCGTTCTTGATTAACTCGAAGTCCGGCGTGAGCCAGTTGGTAACGCCCAGCCGTACCACCGAGCCATCGCTGAGGGTGTAGGGGCGCAGCACGGTCCCCGTTCCCAACGTGACTTCGCCAATCAGGGGCGCACGCTCATGTGACTGCAGCGCGCCGGCCACGATTTCGGCGGCGCTGGCCGAACCTTCATTGATCAGCACCACCATGGGCAGATCGCGGGCCAGGGCGAACTTGCCATAGGCGCGATAGGTCATGATTTCACCATTCGCGTCTCGTGCGTGGAGGATGACCTCGTCCTCCTCCAGGAACTGGCTACCGACGCGGATCGCTTCGTGCAGATAGCCACCCGGATTGTTGCGCAAATCAAGCACAATGCCTGCAATCGGTCTGCCCTCGTTGCTGGCTTCGCTGATCTCTAGCAGCGCGCGTTCCAACTCCAGGCCAGTGTCGTTCGCAAACTGCGTGATCTGCAGATAGGCGAGGTCAGTCCCCGGAATGTGTGACCAGAGCACGCTGTCGATGTCGATCCGATCACGCTTCACCTCGACCTCAAATGGCTCTGCAACATCCACACGTTGGACCGTTAGCGTGACTGTGGAGCCGGCGGGTCCGCGGATCAGCGAAATGACCTCCCAGTCCGGCCGGCCGACGATCTCTTCTGAATCGACGGAGAGCACAATGTCACCGGCGAGCAGGCCAGCCTCCTCGGCCGGCGAGCCGTGGATGGGCGACAGAATGGTGAAGAAGCCATCTTCCGTGCCGACGTAGGCGCCGATGCCCTCAAAAGATCCCTCCAGGCTGCTGGCTTGCTGCTTGGCTTCGTCCGGCGTGAAGAAGACCGTGTGATTCTCGTCGCCCAGCGAATCGAGCATGCCGCGGATGGCGCCATACGTCATCGCGGTGAGATCCAGTTCGTTGCGGTCGACAAAGTAAAGCTCGACCAGCTCCCACGCTTCCCAAAAGAGTCCGAATTCCGATGGCGCTACGGTATTCGCGCGTGCGCTTTTGGCCATGTAGCCGGTGATGTTGCCGGCGAGAAATACTGTAACAATGACGAGTGCTGCAAACAGCTTGCGAATGGCAGGACGGGGTGGTAGAGAGTTCACGTGCGATCACCTTGGAGAACACAATCAATTAAGCGGACATCAACTGTAGGTGGACATCATTCGACCCGTACGCCGAAAAACTCCGTTACTGCACTTCCAATTTTGTGAGAGAAGTCGCCGCGGCACGAGCGAATGAAGCGGGTCAAGGGTACCCGTCGCGGCGCTGGTTGTCAACTATGAGTAGGCGAGATCGTACAGCTGTGGCTGAACTTAGATTTGTAAAACATGTTGCAAACCTGTATCAAATTACCGATCTGCGACGGATTCCCTGCTAAACTGGGGGCCAATGTGAATGAGTGGATCACCCATCGCATCGGGTAGGAGAAGTAAAAATGATTGATAATGGAAATTCGTCGGTAGATCGATATGGCGGTGAGCCGATGTGCGTGCTCGTCGTCGATAAAGCGGAAGCGCTGCGTGCCTTATTGGCAACACAATTGCAGCAAGAAGGCTACGTGGTCCAGTGCGCAGCCAGCGGTCAGGAGGCCTTGGCGATTGCTGATGCCGACGGTTTGCCGCATCTGGCAATCCTGGACATCTCATTGCCCGACCTGAGCGGCTTTGATTTGGCAGAGGCGCTGCAAAGTCGGGGGCGCGTCTCAGTCATCTTTCTCACCGCCGTTGCCGACTTGGAGACCAAAGTCTATGGGCTGGACAACTTCGCCGAGGATTTCATTGCCAAACCCTTTGAGTTACCGGAATTGTTGGCACGCGTACGTCGCGTGCTGTTGCGCGCAGGCCCGACCCATTATGGGGACTTCGAGCACGCGGTGGACGAATACCTGCGCATCAATTTCTCACAGCAGTATGCCGTGACTTCGGGACAACGCATCCTGCTCACACCGACCGAAAGCCGTATCTTGAATGCGCTCAATAGCAACCGCGGCCGCGTTTTGTCCACCAGTCATTTGCTGGATCAAGTCTGGAATCCCACGCGGGCCGGGTCGCTGGAGTCACTTTGGGTCCACATTCGCCGCCTGCGCAGCAAGATCGAGCCCAATCCCGACAATCCGCGCTATATTGTTACGGCGCGTGGTCAGGGCTACTATATGCCGGGCCCAAACATGAGCACGAATTAGGCAACGCCAGCTTGTCGATCTGCCGAGCTTCGGCAATCGGCTCTAGGATTGTCGAAGCTCAAATTAACGCACCACGTCGCTCATGACTTTGGCGACCGTGGGCGGATGAAGGAGCATGTTGGCGTAGTTGGCATTCGCCATGGGGCAGGCGCACTCCTTGCGTTTGATGCTGCCACGCAGAGCTTCCATGGCCTGACTGCGCCACAACGGGGTAATGTCGTAATCGTGCTCGCGCAGATTGCCGACCGATTCGGCCCGAATGCAACAACTCCACAGATCGCCATTGGGCGCAATGTGGGCGCTGGCCCAGCCGGCATAACAGGGGATCACCTGTTCGCGCTCGTGGAGCACTCGTTTGGCTAGTTGATAGTATTGGGCCCGAAAGGCCTGGGTGAAGCGGGCAATGCCCCGCGCCGGCGCCTGCTTGGCCCGCTGGCTCAAAAAGTCGGCGATCTCGTCGTAATCTTCTGCCAGGGGCGTGATGCCCCACCCCACGGTGTCTAATTCCACCCGCTCCTCGGCCACCTCCGTGATGTACGAATCCGGCTCCAGGAATTGCAGCCCCTCGTAGATTTCGTGGAAGCGGTGGGCATTGAAGCGGCTGACGACCGTGTGCACGGTCAGCACGAGGTTTTCGTAGCGTGTCTGGAGCTCCTTTAACTGACGCCACGTCTCCAGCGAAAGCGCCCAATTTCCTTCCACGCCGCGGATGTCGTCATGCTCGTCGCCGACGCCGTCCAGACTCAGGTTGATGCCGATGCTGCTCTTGGGACACTCGCGGCACATGCGTTCCGTCATCGCGAGCGACACGGTCGGTCAACATGCCGTTGGTGGGGATGGTGATCACTTCGGGCTGGCAGTGGCGATAGGCGCGAACGACCAGTTCATCAAGATCCTTGCGCAGGAATGGCTCGCCGCCGGTGAAGGTCATGTAAAAGGGTGACGTGCCCAGGTTGGCAAAGACCTGCTCCCATTCGTCGACGGTCAGGTCGTCATTGGGTTTGCGCCACACGTCGCAGGTGCGACACTTGCTGTTGCAGCGAAAGCTGACGCTGATGACGATGGAAAAGGGCTTTACTTCGGGCCAGCCAAAGGCGCGAAAACTCCAATAGGCCGGTAGCTTCGGGACAAGTCCAAGCATAGCGTTCCTCATAAAAAACAGGGTGACGGACCTGGCGATGAAGCATCACCCGTTGCCCTGTCACCCTGTTGCAGTTCAAATTAACGCCACGACGCCGACTCAGGCCACGTGCGCTTTCTTGGTCGTAGAGGCGCCGATCGAATCCTGCACGTTGGCCGACTGATCCTTGTTACCGATGAAGAATCGCCTCACCTGGGCCATGGTGTTGGGCAGATTGGTCCAGTTTTCCTTGAACGTCATCTTCTCCCACACCCGTTCCGGCCGGTAGAGATAGAAGCGTCGATAGGCCTCGCGCCACTTTCGCAACACCAGATCTGGATCGTATTCCGAATCGTGCATGGTGAAGCGGGCCTTCTGCTCATGGATGGCGAAATCGGTCCAGTTGTCGGCAAAGACTTCACCGCCGTCCATGATCACGTCGTACATGACGGTGCCGGGGAAGGGCGCAGCCAGCAGGAAATTGGCCAGCTTGGGATCTAGTTCCAGCGCAAGCTGGATGGTCTTTTCCATGGTCTCTTCGTTGTCGCCCGGCATGCCGAAGATGAAGAAGCCCATGGTCTGCAGATCCGCGGCCTTGGCATTGGCAAAGGCCTCGCGCACCATGTCGATGGTCTGGCCCTTGCGGATCACGTTGCGCAACATTTGCTCGTCGCCGTTTTCCACGCCAAAGCCGACGCGCTTGCAGCCCGCCGCCTTCATGAGCTGGTAGAGTTCCAGATCACCGTGGTTGGCCTTCATGCCGTGGACGGTCACCCACGGCACCGTGTTCAGCCCCTCTTCGACCAGACGGCGGCAGAGTTCCTTGGCCCGGGGCAACTTGAGGTTCCAGATGTCGTCGGTGACGCCGATTTCGGTGGCGCCCAGGCCATTGACCAGCCACTTCCACTCCTGTACGACGCTCTCCACCGAGCGGGCGCGCCACGTGTCGCCGGTCACCGGTTTGGAGCAGAAGGTACACTTGTAGGGACAGCCGCGGCTGGTCAGAATCGTGAAGCTGCGCGCATTGGGATCCAGCCCGTCGGTCAGCGGCTGCAGATTGGTGTAGCGTGTCGATCTTGAAGAGATCGTGGGCCGGGAAAGGCAACGCGTCCAGGTCCGGAATCATGGGGCTTTCCGGGCTGACGATCGATCTCCTCCGCCGCGGCGGAAGTGGATGCCCGGGATGACGCCCGGCTCTTTGCCCGCTTCCAGCGTGTTGACCAGTTCCAGAAAGCTGTATTCAGCCTCGCCCTTAAAGACGTAGTCCACATAGTCGTCGTGGGGCGCTGCCAGCGACTCCAGCGGCATGATGGTCAGGTGGGGGCCGCCCAGCACGGTGATGAGGCCGCGCGCCTTGCAGAGCTGTGCCATCTCCCACGCTTCTTCGATCAGCGGGGTGGTGGCGGTGACGCCGATCAGCTCGTACGGGCTGGCCGTCCAGCTTCGGCCAGATCCAGGTAGTAGTCGACGCCCACATCTTCAATGGCAGCGTCGTAGATCATCACTTCATGGCCGCCTTCGCGCAGAACCGCGGCCAAATAGCCGAGACCCAACGGGATATGCTTGCGTGCGCTCCATACTTTGGCTTCGGGGCTGGCAAGAATAATTCGCATAGTTCGAGTGCCTCATAAAAAAGATTGAAGAGGAGCGCGTAGAATAAGCGCCTCTTGCGGCAAGTCGAGCAATCGTCTCAACCCGCGCATTCCCCTTCAATCTTGATCCAGCGTTAGATCGCGCCTTCGGCCTCAACGGCCTTGCGCAGATCGGTCTTTTCCTTCTTGGGGATAAAGGTACGCGATGCGATGCGCATATTGCGCGGCAGGTTGAACCAGAAATCCTTGGTCTTGACGCGGCGGATGACGGGCGAAGGGCGCAGGTAATATTGGCGATAGGCCTTGCGATACATCTCTTCCACCAGCTCGGCCGTCATGTCGCCCATCTCGTAACGCGCCTTCTGTTCGAAGAAGACGTAATCTTCCCAGTCGTTGATCAGGAAGCGGCCCTGGCGCTTGACGATCTCGTAGACCTTGGTGCCGGGATAGGGCGTCATCATCGAGAAGTTGGCGATCAGCGGATCGAGTTCAATGGCGAAGTCGATGGTCCGCTGCATGGTCTCGCGCGTTTCGCCGGGCAGGCCGATGATCAGGAAGGCAATGGTCTCCAGCCCCACCTCTTTGGCGTTGCGGAAGGCCCAGCGAATCGTGTCGTGGTCGACCTTCTTGTCGATGCTCTTCAGAATCTCCGGATCGCCCGACTCGACGCCGAACGCGGTGCGGCGCAGGCCGGCATCCTTGAGCAGCTGCAGCAATTCCTTGCTGGCCAGGTTGGCGCGAATGCCGTTGACGAAGATCCACGGCACGTGATTCAGGTCGTTCTCGATGAGCAGATTGGCCAGCTCTTCCAGCCGCTTGACGCGAATGTTGGCGCTGTCGTCCAGAATGCCGATCTCTTCCGCGCCCAGATCTTCGACCAGGTGACGCCACTCGGCCAGAACGCTCTCCGGGCTGCGGCTGCGCCACTTGATGGGCATGATGCTGACTGGCTGCAGAAGGTGCAGCGGTAGGGACAGCCGCGGCTGGTCATGATGCTGAAGCTGCGTGCGCCGTCTACGTGATCGGTCGCCGGCTGAAGATTGGTGTAATTCTCCATCTTGAAGAGATGGTAGGCCGGCCACGGCAGGCTGTCCAGGTCCGCAATGGGCGTGCGGTCGATCTCATTGTGGATCTGCCCGTCGCTGGTCTTGTAGGTGAGGCCCAGGCAGCCTTGGAAAACTTCGTTCTCGGGATGCATGAAGGCTTGCGTGCTGTATTCAGGCTGATCGGCCAGGAACTCCTCCAGGCGATTGCTGATCTCGATCCAGCTCTCTTCGCCCTCGCCGCGCACGACGATGTCGACGTAGGGCTTTTCGCAGCTCTCTTCCGGCAGAACGCTGACGTGGGGACCGCCCAGCACGATGGGGCAGTCATGGACTTCCTTGATGGCGCGCGCCGTGCGCCAAGCCTGCTTCACCTGCGGCGTGTTGGCCGTGATGCCGACCAGGTGCGGGCGGAAGTCCTGCACAAACTCGGCGACGCTCTGCTTTTCCACATCCGCGTCAAAGATGATGACTTCGTCCCCGCGCGCCTCGCTGACCGCAGCCAGATAGGCCAGGCCCAGGTGAGGCGTCGTGCGGGTGTCAATCGGCAGACGGAATTTTGGATTAATGAGTGCAATTCGCACAGTGATTCCCTCCTACATGGTGGGCCCTACCGTGGGCCACACACGAGATATGCATCCCAAAATTTTACCATGAGCCACAATAGGGCCCAAATTACTATGAAGACTTTGATAAAAATTATTGATCGCTGCGCCGGCTAGTACGTTGCGGCGTAAGTAAGCCGGTGGTTGGGCAGTGTACGCTACCCGCGAAAGCTTCAATTACCGGACAGATCCAGAGGATAGCGACCTCGTCCGGCGGGTAGCCGGACCTGCCAATCCATAGACATAGTTGCGTTATCGTGTACTAGCCCGCTTGAGCGGGCGTTGCTCTGTAGCCCCGTGGCTTTAGCCCGGGGCGGCGTCCGGTGACCTAACTGTTCGGGATGCCCGACCCTCGCCCCGGGCTAAAGCCACGGGGCTATGGAACAGCACCCCGTAAACGGGGTTTGAGTATAATGAACTATCGGCTAACTGTAGCCGCCCTGTACTAGTAAACGCCCACCGCGTCATCGACTTCGGCAGCCCAGGCGTCAATGCCGCCGGCCAGGTTGAGCACATTGGTCCAGCCCTGCTGGCGCAGCCACACGACTACCTGGGCGCTGCGAATGCCATGGTGACACATGACAATAATCTCGGCATCTTTGTCACTGGCGGCTTCCGGCAGGGCATCAAGCTGGCGCCGGGCTAGTTCGCTCAGCGGCGTCAGGATGATGCGGTCGTCGTCAATGGCAGCATGGTTCAACTCAAACGCCTCGCGCACGTCAAGCCAGACAAACCTGTCCCCATCGTTGCGCTTCTGCTCCACTGCGGCGGCCGATATCTCCGGTGCGCCATACGGATTGGGCACGTGTCGCGTTCCTTGCTGTTCAGTCGCCCAGCGCGATATGGGTGGGGACGGGCCGGTTGTACAGGGCCGAAATGTCGATGTCGGTGATCGCGTTGATGCCGGTAACCTCGCTGAAGTTCTCGGTCAACAAGCGCTGAATGCCCAATTTCATGGTCAACAGGCTGATGGGGCAATCGATGCACGCGCCGAGCATTTTCACATGCGCAATGCCGTCGGCATCGACTTCCAGCAATTCAACATCGCCGCCATCCATATAAAGCGTCGGACGGTAATCGTCCAGCACCTGCTGGATGCGCTCTTCTAATGTCCCGATTCTTTCAACTGCCATAATGCAATCAACCTCTGTACGTGCAGAGCCGTGCCATCTTCCAGACACAATAATCTCCCAATCTCGACAATCTCTGTGGCAAGGCCGGCGAGATTGGAGATTAGGAGATTACGCTCGCCAAATGAATTTACGGACTAGTAACCGCAGGTCTGTTCGCCGACCTCTTCGCCGGTATGCGTCTTGGAGGTGCGGAAACTGCTGCCGCAACCGCAAGAGCTGGTGGCCTGCGGATTCTCGATGTGGAAGCCGCCGCCCATCAGGTTATCCACATAGTCGATGGTGGCGCCGTCGATGTAGAAGAGGCTGGTATCGTCGACGATGACGCGCATGCCACTCTGCTCGAAGACGTGATCGCCTTCCCGGGCTTCATCGAAGGTCATGCCGTACTGCATGCCGCCGCAGCCGCCGCCCTGGACAAAGACGCGCAATGCATGGTCCGGACCCAGTTCCTTCTGCGCCATCACGCCGCCTAGCTTGGCTGCTGCGGTTTCGGTGATGGTAATGCCCCGCTGGTCGGTGACGGGAATCTCGGTCAGTTCTACCGTGTTTGCTTCCGCTACCTTGGTCTCACTCATTTTTCCCACTCCCTATTCGTAGTCAATAGAACCATCAGATAATGTCTGAGAAATCAGATATGTCTGAAAAACTAATGATCTCTATGAAAAGCCATTCTTCTTTCAAGCCGGACCGATCAACAATCGCATTCCTGCGCGTCCTGCACTACCCGCCGATCTGGTTCATGGATCGGCTTTCGGCGACGACGCCATCGTCCAACCCATGGCCCCACGGCTTGTGGTAGGCGCCATCACGCATGAGGGTGCGCATCTCTTCAAAACTGGCGCCCTGGCGCAATTGCGTCAATAAATCTACCTCATCATCGCGCAAAAGACAGAGGCGTAGCTTCCCATCGGCCGTCAGACGGACGCGCCCGCAACCCTGGCAGAAGGGCTCCGTCACGCTACTGATAAAGCCGAGGGTGCCCTTGGCGCCTGGAATGCGGAACGGCCGGCTCGGGTCCACAAAATCATATCTGGTTTCTTCCAGCGGTCCGTACGCTTGCTCGACCAGCGCCTGAATCTCCCGAAAGGAGACGACGTTGCTCTGTTGAAAGTCGGTGATCTCGCCGAATGGCATCATTTCGATGTAGCGGACTTCCCACTCGCGCTCAAGCGTCAGGCCGGCCAATTCGACGACGTCGTCATCGTTGAAATTGCGTACGACCACGCTATTTAGTTTTATGGGCCGCATCCCTGCAGCCTCGGCCGCTTCGAATGCCCCGCCAGACGTCCTCGATGTCGCCCCAACGCGTGATGCGTTTGAACTTCTCGGCATCCATGGTGTCGATGCTGATGTTGACCCGCTTCAAGCCGGCGTCGGCAAGATCCTGGGCCATCTTGTCGAGCAAGATGCCATTGGTCGTCATCGCCAGGTCCTTGATGCCGGGTACGGCTGCAATGCGCCGTACCAACTCAACAATACCCGGACGCACGGTAGGCTCACCGCCGGTCAGGCGAATCTTGTTGACGCCCAAGCTTGCGCCCACCTCGACCAACTGGATGATCTCGTCATCGGACATCAGCTCGCGGCGTGGGCGAAACTGCATTTCTTCCGGCATGCAATAGACGCAGCGAAGGTTGCAAACGTCGGTCAGGCTGATGCGCATATAGTTGATGCGCCGCCCATAGCTATCGTGCATCTCTTCGCGGGGAAAATTCGCCGGCGCAAAGCCAACCGGGGTCGCGGCAACCTGCACCCGACCGTACTCGGTCTGAAAGCCGCTGCCGTTTACAGCAATAGCCGTGATTGGCGCATGTTGCTCTGGATGCGAACGAAATTCTTTCAGTCTGGTCACGCTTGGCTCCGTTGTTGCTTCTGCATAGACCGCCATCCTGGACAGTGATCCTTGGGCCAGATTATAGAGCAACTCATGGCACTCGGACAATCAGCGCAGATCGACCTCACGAATCGTGCGTGAGGTGAGCAAGGCTTGGCAAAGAGGCAGACCCAAGCGCCACAGAACACAAGCAGCGCCGCCTGCGCTCTTTCTACTCTACTCAGACGAGCAGGATCTCCACGGGTGCGTCGTGCTGGACGCGGTAGGTGCAGCAATGCTCGTTTTCGCGCATCGATTGGGTGCGCTCGCAATGGCTGCCGACCAATTCGTCGATCAAGCGCTGGTCCATACGACAGAGTTCAGGATGGTCGCCTGAGATGCCGGCATAGGGGCAGTTATGCTTGTGCAGCAGAAAAAACGGCCCATCCTCACTCTCCTGGCGCTCCCAGCGCGCCAGATAGCCCCGTTCGCTGAGAAATGCCGTTACCCGTGTCAGGCGTGCCTCTACGTCCACAGGGTCGATATCCTGATCCTGCGTAGGCAGCTCCTGCGCGATTTCTCTGGCGATCGACTCGAAGGCCAGATCGACCTGATCTTCGGGCAGGAATTGCTTCATCTGCAGCAACATGCCGGCCGCCAGCCCGGCAAAATTGTCCGGAAAGTGCTCATTTGCTTCGGGCGTGAGGGCATAGACCTGTTGGGGGCGTCCCACATTGCCTTTGCGCTCCAAGCGGTCTACGGCAATCAGGTTGTCACCTTGTAGAATGTCCAAATGATGGCGCACGGAGACAGCGGCCATGCCCAGCGCATCGGCTAGTTCGGCGACGGTCGCGCCGCCGCGCTCTTTTAGAATCTGCAAAATTTGTTTGCGTACTGCGTGCACTGTCCCGTAACCTTTGCCGCGTTCTGCTCAAGTTGCGGCTGCTCTGGCGCATTGATATGTGCTCGGCACTATACCACAGGCGAGCGCTCTGCGTCAATTATTATGAAAAAGACTATAAATATTTTCTGCCGGCCCGATGCCTACTCGAATGGCGAGCTTTTGTAACGGCGTGTCGAGAGGGGCAGGGAATTGCTTTGGCCCAACTCCATGACCAACTGGCGCCCCCTGTCGGTCAGTAGATAGGTGGCCGCCGGGAACTTTTTGTTACTGGCGATAAGCCCACGCCGGCGCAGCTTGCCAACCGTGCGGGCCGGCACGCCGTGCACAACGCCGTCGAGCTGCTGTAGGCGATGCTCCTTGCCGCCGTTCAGGTCGCGGTGAGCCTTGAGCGCACCGCCCTGAACCAGCATGATCAGTAGCTCGCGTTCCTGCGCAGAGAGCCTGCTTTGGCCAAACATCAGCCGAGGTTGTCGACGTACTGCTGCAGATTGCGCTGAGAGATCTTCATGTAGCGGTCGTCAATAATCTCCGCCATCTCTTCTTGGGTCAGGCGGATGCTCAGAACTTCTAGCGCGTCTTCCGGTGACTGACCGTACGCCAGTTTTTGCTTGCCGTTCTTCATCTCGAAGAGGTACATAAAGTGCGGGTTGCTAAAGCTGCTCATGGGTGCTCCGTGTTGCGTGACGTATTGTCTGAGTCACGTACCGTCTAGGCCTTGATCAATGAATCCTCGTATAGCTCGGCGCCGTACTGCACCTCGCCCAGTCCCTGGTTGATTTCGGCGTCATACTTGCCGGCAAGTAGCTCGCGATAGAACTGATAGTCGACGCCCTTGACCTTTTCATCATCCGGGAAGCGATGGTAGTTATCCTTGGACATGAGGCTTTTGCCTTCGGCGATGAGCTGATTGCCCAGCGCCGAGCCTGGATAGGGCGCATAGTAGGAGATCGACGGGAAGACGCGCTTCATGCGCTTGAGCATGCGCATGGTCTTGAAGGCATCTTCCTGGCTCTCGCCGGGGATGCCGAGCATGATGTTCGACCAGAAGATGGGCGGCGCTTCGCCTTGCGCTTCCAATTCGTCGCCGATGCGGTTAACCAGATCGATGGTGAAGTAGTTGTCTTCTTCGGTCACTTCTTTATTAAGCAGGCGCAGGATGCGGTCGCTGCCCGATTCGAAGCCAATCGAGATCGTGCGCCAGTTCGTTTCCTTGACCAGCGCCTCGAAGAGGTCGGGCCACTGGCGTACTGTGTCGGCACGACCGGCAGCCCAGTAAGACCAGCGCTTGCGCGCTTTCACCGGGTAGAGCTCCAACCACTCGCGCAGCCACTTGGGATTCTGAAAGAACATGGAGTCGTGAATCACAAAAGAGCCGACGCCATACTTGCGATCCAGGAAATTCAGTTCGTCGATGACCGCTTCGACGGGACGGCGTCCCATGTTGGGGATATAGGAGTTTTCATTGCAGAAGACGCACTGCCACGGGCAGACGCGACTGGTCAGAATCGTCGCCACCGGGCCAGGGCCCCAGCCGCACTCGGGCTCCATGGGCCAATTCCACTTGAAGTGACGCTTGATCGTGCGGCCGGCCGGCTTGGGCCAGAGCTCGCGGTCGATCATGGGCCACTCGGCCATGGAGCGACTGCCCTTGCCCTGGACCATGCGCGGAAACGCATCCGGATCGCGCACCAGATCGACGATGACGCCTTCGCCCGGCCCCTGGCAGATCTTGTCAAACTCTGCGATCTCTTCCATCTCATCGGGGGCCACGGTGGCATGCATGCCGCCGGTCAGCACCAATCCGCCGGGATTGAGTTCCTTATAGATTTGCGCAGCCTTCAGCGCAACCGGGTAGGTGTAGCTGCGGACATTCATGAGCAGCATGTCGTAGCCCTTGAGCTTCGGCGCCAACTGCTCCCAACTCGTCACCGTGCGGGTGGAAGCCAGGTCGGTTTGAATGCCGTTCTGATGCAAAATGGTGCGCAGGAGGCCCAGCCCGTGATCCTGCCATTGTTCGTGGGGGCCGTCAGGCTGAACGAGATCGCCCAGGTCGCCCAAATCGAGCCACAGAATATTCGATTTAGGCTCAGCGGCCCAAGGCCAAAAACGAGACACGGTCGCATACCTCCGTAGAATAATTCGCAAAATCTTTGCTCTTACAAACCGCGGAAGTATAGCAAGGGTTCCCATGCCTGTCAATTATTATGAAATTTGTGATAATTATTGGCGGGCGAATAATGAAGAGTCTAGCAGCTTGGCGGAGAGACCAAAAAGATAGGCCGCGGCCTATCCATCTTCTCTCCGACCGCCTGCTTCTTTTTTTGCAGAGCGCTTGCTAACCCCCCATTTTTACGGGCGTTGACCGGCTTTTGTGAAAAAAATTACTTGACACGCTTCTGGCCGCTCAGTATAATCCGGAAACGTTACGGCCAAGCTGAACTGATCGATTGGTTGGTAAGCACGCCTTACTAGTACGCGACGGCGCAAGTGGGCCGATGGATTGTAGATCACGCTAGCAGCGTGACAAGCCTCGCCGATCAGAGTGATCCAAGGGTTCCCGTCGTCGTCCTGCTGATAGTCGGACCTATGAACCATGGGCTCACTTCAGCCGCCGTGTACTAGGAGACAGTTGCGTTACGACCCGCTCGCACGGAGCGTGCTCACTCAGCGGGCGCCGGCGGACGCGACACGAGCGTCTTCACGTTCGCTTGAACGACTTGATGTTCCACCAAAAAGCGTGCGTTACGTTCCGAAGATTTGCTTCTGCTTCGGGGCTTCGGTACAATTCATGCTGGTCTATTCTACCTACCAAGTAGTATGCTGCAATAGATTTTCCGCTGCGGTCCTCGATCCCCAGCTGATCGATCTGTTTCTCGATAACATCTGCGTAAAGGGAAGAGTTTCATGGCAACAACTCCTGAAGTCGACTTCCAAGTCCTCAAGCAGGCGCAAGTGCAGCAATATATGCACGACTCGATCATTGTGCCCGAGGAACTCCAGTCCAACGTCTTTGTCTCGACGGTCGACAAGGTCTACAACTGGAGTCGCAAGGCCAGCATGTGGCCGCTGCTCTTTGGCCTGGCTTGCTGCGCTATCGAGATGATCGCCACTGCGGCCAGCCGCTACGACCTCTCCCGCTTCGGCATGGAGGTCATGCGTCCCAGCCCCCGCCAGAGCGATCTGATGATCGTCTCCGGTACGGTGACGAAGAAGATGCTGCCGGCGATCGTGCGCATCTATAACCAGATGGCCGAACCCCGCTACGTTTTGAGCATGGGCGCCTGTGCCACTGGAGGCGGCCCATTCAAAGAGGGCTATGGCGTGGTCAGCGGCATTGACAAGTATATCCCGGTGGATGTCTATGTGCCCGGCTGTCCGCCCACTCCGGAAGCCCTGATTTTCGGGCTCATGAAGCTGCATGAAAAGGTGGAGCGCCAGAGCATTTCTCAGGTGCCCTGGTACCGGAAAAATCAGAGCGAATTCATTCCCGTGCCGATTCTCGGTCCGGACATATTTGATCCGCGCCAGGTGCAATTGATCCGCGAGTATACGATGGGTGCCGGCGCTGCGCAGACGGGCGACGTCGCTGGCGGCCTTGTCCTGAAGCCCAATCGCCTCACTGCAGAGCAGAAGCAGCGTCTTGCCGAAATCAAGGCGCGTTACCTGGCCAGCAAACAGCCGGCTTAATCAGCCTGTTTCCGACCAAGAGAGAGAAAGAGGCGCGAAGCATGAGTGAAGAAGCAATTGCTGTGGCGGAATCGGCTCCGGCATTTGAACATCCGCTAAACGATGCCGTTCCCGGCGCGATCATCGGCACGTGGGCAGAGGAGACTGAAGCCGCACTGATCGTGGCGCCGGAGAATTTGCTGCCTTTGCTCCGGCATCTGAAGGAGAGCGAGGGCTACGATTTTCTGTCGAGCGTGACCTGTACGGACTATCTAACCTATGGCGGCAAGCAGCGCGCCGGCGTGGCGGAGCGCTTCGAGGTCGTCTACCACATCTTTAGCACCAAGCAAGGCGGCGGCTCGATCAACTTGCATGTCCGTGTTCCTGAAGACGAGACGATTGATTCAGCCATCAGCGTTTATCCGGGTGCAAATCTCCAGGAGCGTGAGGTCTACGATCTCTATGGCATTACATTTTCCGGGCACCCCAATTTGCGCCGCGTGCTGACTTGGGAGGGCTTTAATGGTCACCCCATGCGCAAGGATTGGAAAGAAGCCTATTTCGAAGAGGAGACCAAGCCCTTCCGTAGCCGCCATCCCAAGGGTGAGTATGAGTGGCACGAAGACAAGCTGCCCTGGGGTAAGAATACGACCTACCCCGCCGAGTGGGATCCCGAGACCTGGGAGAAGCCGGTCACCTATGTACCGGTGAGCCAGGCGCCGGGTCACAAGCCCGGCGACATTGATACCGAGAGCCTGGTCATCAACTTCGGCCCGCACCATCCCAGCACCCACGGTGTTTTTCGCATGCTGACCCGCGTCGAGGGCGAAACGATTACGGCGCTGGAGCCGGAAATGGGCTACCTGCACCGCAATCATGAGAAGATCGGCGAGCGCAACACCTGGCTCATGAACATGCCCTTTACCGATCGCCTCGATTATCTCAATTCCATGAGCAACAACTGGGCCTATGCCCTGGCCGTGGAAAAATTGGCCGGCATCGAAGTGCCGGAACGGGCCGAGTATATTCGGGTCATCATGGCCGAGTTTTCGCGCACGCTGAATCACATGTGGTCCATCGGCTTTATTTTGAACGATCTGGGCGCGCTGCAGACGCCGGCTCTCTACGCCATCGAAGAGCGCGAGATGATCCTCGATCTCTTCGAGGAGGTCAGCGGCGCACGCCTGATGTGCAACTACATGCGTTTTGGCGGCGTCGTACGCGATCTCACGCCCGGCTGGTTGGAGAAGGCCCGGTACCTGGCGTCAGAGCGTCTGCCGCGGGCGTTGGATCAACTGGACCGCCTGCTGAGCGACAACGAGATTGTGCATGCCCGCGGCGCGGGCGTGGGGTATCTGTCCCCAGAGGATCTGATCGCTCTGAGCATCACAGGCCCCATGCTGCGGGCGGCCGGCGTCAAATATGACGTGCGTAAGGCCGAGCCCTATGGCATCTACGATCGCTTCGAATTCAACGTGCCCACGCTTAGCCAGGGCGACATCTACGCCCGCTACTACATCCGGCTGCTGGAAGCGCGTGAGGCCGTCAAGATTTTGCAACAGGCACTGCGCGATATCCCTGGCGGTGAAGTACAGGGCGCGCCGGCTTATGCTTCGGCCACGCTCAATCAGGGCTTTGGCACGATCATCGGCGGCAAGGGCGGCTACACGCTGCGCCCGCCGGAAGGCGAAGCCTATGGCCGCATCGAAGCGCCCAAGGGCGAGTTGGGTTTCTATCTTGTCAGTGACGGCAAGGCGAACCCCTATCGCTACCACGTGCGCAGCCCAAGCTACATCAACCTGAATGGCCTCGGCCCCATGTGCGTCGGGTATAAAGTGGCCGATGCCGTCGTCGTCCTGGGTGCGATTGACATCGTACTCGGCGAAGTAGATCGTTAGGAGAAGATCGCCATGTTTGGATCTGGTTTGCTGAAGGGGTTGGGCGTCACCATCAAGCACTTCTCCGATACCTTTACCGACGACCGGGAGAAAGTGCCGAGCCGCTATGAAGATAGCATCACGCTCGACAGAAAGCGCAAGATTCTCGACCAGCCCATCGATCTGGAGGGAATGACCACAATTCAGTATCCGGAAGAGAAGCGTCTGCTGCCCGAGCGCTTCCGCTATATTCCCATGCTCTTGTGGGATACGGAAACGGGCGAGGATCGCTGCACGGCTTGCGGTATCTGCGCCAAGGTCTGTCCGCCCCAATGTATCTGGATCGTGCGCGACAGTGATGAGGCCGGGAAGCCGGTCACGCGGCCGGCGGAGTTCTATATTGACGCCGCAGTCTGCATGAGTTGCGCCTTCTGCACCGAGTTCTGCCCCTTCGACGCCATCAAGATGAACCATGACTTCGAGCTGGCCGTCTATGATCGCTATCCGCAGCTGGTCTACAACAAGGCGGAGTTGACGGTGCCGATCGAGTATTACGCCGCACTGTGGCCGACCCAGTATGGGCAGGAAGAAGAAGTCCGGCGCATCAAGGAAGAGGAAGATCGGCGCGCGGCCGAGGAGAAGGCCAAGAAGGCAGCGGCCAAGAAGGCGGAAGAAGCCGCAGGCAAGCCCAAGCGCAGCAAGGAAGAGCTGGAAGCGCTTAAGGCAAAGGCTGCCGCCAAGGCGAAAGCAAGCAAGGGCGGCGGCGATGCTAGCGGTGATGCCGACGCCGACGCCAAAAAAGCTCGCCTGGAAGAGCTCAAACGCAAGGCGGCCGAGCGCGCCAAGCAGCGCAAAGAAGGCGGCGAGTAGCTGCCAGCCTCACCCTGATTTGACGCTTGAGGCGTCAAATGTGTCGTTCTACGGCTGGCCTTATCTTTGCCCGCAAGTCGATAGCGAAGCCGCGTCGGGACAATCGTGACGTTCGCGCGCAATCCCACCGGGCATGAATGCCCTTGCTGGCAGGATGCGCCCCATGAAGTGGGGCTTTTCTATCAACGGCCAAACCGCCCGGCGGAGAGGGACGCGGAGTCACCGTCGAGATGACGGAACCGGGTGAGGATAGCTGGACCCGTACGAGCTGTAAGTTACTCTGACGGGTTTTGCGACGTCGCGCTGCCGGCGCTTTTGCAGGCAACCGATAAATTGGATTGCGAGCCAGACTTGCTACACGGGAGTCTGGCTCCGTCTTTTGAGATTGATGGGCCGCGGAAGCGGTCTGATTTGTCCTCAGCCTCTCGTAGGGAGAAGCGGACTGAGATAGATTTGGATCTGCAGGATTCCAGAGGGTTGACCCGCTTGGTTTCGATACGCCCTGCGGGCTACTCAACCGGCGCTGCCCTGGCGATTACCTGTCAAACCCCTGGAATCCTGCAGATTCATGAGATTTTCAGAATTGATCTGCATCGATCCGCTGCATCCGCGCAAATCCGCGGCCCATAACGTTCGAACGCAAAATGGGCGACGATTTGCTTGACAAATTACGCGGATCATTCCATCATAGCGCATAGGTCACTGCTCAGCCGAGAGAGGAAATCAACCATGCCGACGACACTAACCTACTATGGCCATAGCACCTTTGGGATCGATGCGGAGGGGATCAAGCTCATCATCGATCCGTTCTTTGCACCCAACAATCCGGCCGCGACCGTGACTGCGGACGAGGTCGAGGCGGATTTTATTCTGATCACGCATGGGCACGGCGATCACATTACTGACGCCGTGGCGTTGGCTTCCCGCACCGGCGCGACCTGCATTGCCAACTTCGAGATTGTCGGCTGGCTGGAGGGGCAGGGTATCGAAAACGTACATCCGCTCCATATCGGCGGCGGCAACAGCTTTGCATTTGGGCGCGTCAAGCTCACCATCGCCCATCATGGCAGCGGCTTGCCCGATGGCTCCTATGGCGGCAGCCCGGCCGGCATTCTGATTAACTTCAACGATGGCGTCGATCTCTACATCGCCGGCGACACGGCCCTCACCTACGACATGAAGCTCATCGGCGAGAGCGGCGGCGTCGACCTGGCCGTCTTGCCCATCGGCGACAATTTCACCATGGGGCCCGACGACGCGGCGATGGCTGCAGAGTTTGTCAAGGCCAAGCGCGTTGTGCCCTGTCACTACAACACCTGGCCCTATATCGAACAGGATCCCCAGCTCTTTGCCGAGAAGCTGGCCCAGGTTGAGATCGATTGTACGATCATGGCTGCAGGCGAGACGATGACGATCTAAACTGACGACCGGATGAAACCATGAGTTTCGTAGGTCACGCTACCAGCGTGACGTCTCCGACAAACGAGACCGTCCGGCTGATAGCCGGACCTACGAAACTCGTGATCCCGTCCAAGATATGATTGAGGGCCGAACGGGCAATCACCCGCGCAGCCCTACGTAACACATTGAAGGTTTTTTGGGAGACGTTTTATGACAGATGCGAGCGAATTTGCGCTTCATGCCAAAGCTGAATTGCTCTTTCCGGCACACCTCATCAGCAGCCTGCGCGAACTGCGCGGCCCCGAATGGCAGGCCCTGGTCGACCGGGTTGCGGCTCTGCCCGAAACCCACCCGGACAGTCTGGCGTTCGTCCTGATGATGGTAGAACTGGATGGTTGCCTGAAGTGCAACAGCAACAACTATAAGTTTCTGCGCGGCTGCTTCCTCTGCGCTACCCAGACTGTACAGTCATTCAAGGGGAGCGATCAGGAATTGCTGGACATGTACACCCGCTCCAAGCAGGAGCTGAGTCTTCACTTGCAGCAGGGCGTCATTCCGGGCGTGCTCACCGTGGCGGGGTAGCCGTCCAGTTGCGCAAGCGCGGGATCAAGTAGACCGAGAACCAGCGTCTGATGGCGCTGGTTTTTCCATGCCGCAGGCCAACGCCTGAAGGGCGCATCAAAGGAAGTTTCATGAGCAATGAAAGCAAAAACGGGCCGGCGTCACGCACAATCGCTGTAATCGGCGGCGGCGTCGCCGGTCTGACTGCGGCCTATGATCTCGCCGGCGTAGCGCCGACAGAGGGCACGACCCTCCGCGTCACGGTCTTTGAGGGTGCGCCCCGCCTCGGCGGACTGGCAGCAGGCTTCCGCGGCCGGCCCGAATGGGATTGGCCGTTGGAGCACTTCTACCATCACATCTTTACCAACGACGACGCCATCCTGGCTTTGACCGACGAGATCGGTCTGGCCGACATCGTGGAGATCCACGCCCCGACCACGGTGCTCTATACCCAGGGCGAGCGCTACCCGTTTGACAGCGCCATGCGCTTGCTGCAATTTCCCCACTCTGTCGCTGGCGGAAAAGGTGCGCATGGGCGCGGTGCTGGCCTACCTGAAGTATCATCCCAACCCGCCCTGGCGCGCCTTTGACAAGGAAGTTGCCGATCAGTGGCTGGCCGAAAAGATGGGACGCAGCGGTTACGAGAAAGTCTGGCAGCCCATGTTGCAGGGCAAATTCGGCGATCACTTTGACGAGGTCAACCTGGCCTGGTTCTGGGCGCGCATCTACAAGCGCACGCCCAAACTGGGCTACTATCAGGGCGGCTTCCAGGCCTTTGTGGACGGACTGGCCGCAGCCGCAACCGCCCGCGGCGTTACGATTCACGCCGGCGCTCCCATACAGGGCGTGACCCATGACCAGGAAGGCGGCTGGATCGTGACGATGTCGACTGGCGAAACGCAGCGTTTTGACGCGCTGTTGGCCACGGTCAGCCCGGGCTTCATGACGCAGTTGGCGCCTGAGCTGCCCGCAGCATATCTGGCGCAACTGAATGCGCTAAAGAGCATGGGGGCAGTGGTGTTGACCGTGGCGCTGGACCGGCAACTGCTGACCGACGGCGTCTACTGGGTCAACGTGCCCAAGCCGGAAGGGCTGCCCTTCCTGGCACTGGTGGAGCACACAAATATGATCGATCCCCGTCACTACGGCGGCGATCATCTGCTCTACGTGGGCGACTACCTGGAACCGGATCATCGCTACTTTGCCATGAGCGCTGACGAGTTGCTGGCTGAATTCATGCCCCATTTCCGCAAGTTCAACCCGGATTTCCAGCCGTCATGGGTGACCGGCGCCTGGGTGCACAAGGCGGCCTATGCACAGCCCGTGCCGCCCGTGGGCTACGCAGAGATGATCCCGTCTATCCGCACCCCGCTGACCGGCCTCTATTTCGCCTCCATGAGCCAGGTCTACCCGTGGGATCGGGGCACCAATTACGCCGTGGAAATCGGGCGCAAGGCCGCCGCCATGATCCAAGAGGATTTTGGCTAGTACAGGGCGGCTGAAGTTAGCCGATAGTTCATTGTACTCAACCCCGTTTACGGGGTGCTGTTCCATAGCCTCGTGGCTACAGAGCAACGCCCGCTCAAGCGGGCTAGTACACGATGGCGCAACTGTGTCTCCACGATAGCGCCAATAGATCAAAAAGGCGTGGCAAATTGTAGCCCGCCCACTTCGTTAGCGGCTACTTTTTGATAGGCTGCAAACGAGTGTGGTTAAATGAGAAGATTCGGCCCCCGGCCCCCAATCATGGGGGAGGCTTCGCTGGCTCTGCTAGGTCCCGTTGACATTTGGTCGTAACGTCCCCGGCACGGGCGGCGACCAGTCTGCTAATCGGATATTCTGCCGCCCGTGCCGGGGACGTTGCAGGCGCAAAGTCGGTGGTTTTCGCAAAGCCAACAGATCCTAGTCCGTCTGGCAGAGCGCTCCCCCAAGGTTGTGGGGGCCGGAGGGCTGCCAAATCGCTAGCTCAATGGTGGACAGTTACCTACACATACAGTTACTTACCCATAAGGACAAAGTCAATGTCTGAAAATAACACGATCAGCCCCGAAGCCGTCACCCAGGCGCTCAGCACCGTGCAGGAGCCTGAGCTGCATGACGATCTGGTCTCGTTGAACATGATTCGCGACCTGACCATCAGCGGCAACAACGTCGCCTTTACGATCATGCTGACGACGCCGGCCTGCCCGCTGCGCAGCCAGATGGAGCAGGAGAGCATCGCCGCCGTGAAGAGCCTGGTGCCGGGCGTCAATAACGTGCAGGTCAACTTCGACGCCCAAGTGCGAGGCGACAGCCGCATTGCCGGCAAGCTCAACATTCCGGTCAAGAATATCGTCGCCATCGCCAGCGGCAAGGGCGGCGTGGGCAAGAGCACGATCAGCACCAATTTGGCCGTTGCCCTGGCCCAAGAGGGCGCCAAGGTCGGGGTGCTCGACGCCGACATTTACGGGCCCAACATCCCCATCATGTTCGGGTTGGAAGGCAAGCCGCGCGTCGAAAACAACAAGATGGTCCCCTTTGAAGCCTATGGCGTGGAGGTCATCAGCATGGGCTTTCTCATGCCCGAGGGCGAGGCCGTCGTCTGGCGCGGACCCATGCTGCACAAGGCGATCCAGCAGCTCTTCACCGACGTGCGCTGGGGCGAACTGGACTATCTGCTCGTCGATCTGCCTCCCGGCACGGGCGACGCCCAGCTCAGCCTGGCGCAGAGCGTGCCCCTGACCGGCGGCGTCATCATCACCGGTCCCCAGGAGGTCTCGGTGAGCGACGCCTGGCGCGGCGCAACTGCGTTCCAGCGTTTGGAAGTGCCGATTCTGGGCGTGGTAGAGAATATGTCGGGTGAAGTCTTTGGCAGCGGCGGCGGACAGCGGGCCGCCGAATTGATCGGTACCGAATACCTGGGCAGCGTGGAGTTGGATCCCCTGGTGCGGGTTGGCGGCGACAGCGGCCAGCCCATCGTGATCGCGGCGCCCAACAGCCCGGCCGCTGAATCGATTCGCGCGCTGGCGCGCAAGCTTGCCGCACGCATCAGCGTGATGAACCTGGCCCCGGATCCGGAGCTGAAGATTATTTAATGGATCTACACGCCTCACGGCTACCGACAACATTGGTCCTGCGACCAGTAGCCCCGTCCATTCATGGCGGGGTGGGCCACGGTGACAAGAAGCGTTTGGGACGACCGACCGCCGCCCCGGGCTGAAGCCACGGGGCTATGGAGCAGCGCCCCGTCAACGGGGCTGGGGCATGACGAGCGGATGGGTTATCAAGCCCGCTTCAGGGGGCGTCGCTCGATAGCCCCGTCCATTTATGGCGGGGCGGGCCACGGTGACCAGAAGCGTTTGGGACGACCGACCGCCGCCCCGGGCTGAAGCCACGGGGCTATGGAGCAGCGCCCCGTGAACGGGGCTGGGGCATGACGAGCGGATGGGTTATCAAGCCCGCTTCCAGGGGGCGTTGCTTGGTAGCCCCGTCCATTTATGGCGGGGCGGGCGACGGTGACAAGAAGCGTTCGGGACGACCGACCGCCGCCCCGGGCTGAAGCCACGGGGCTATGGAGCAGCGCCCCGTGAACGGGGCTGGGGCATGACGAGCGGATGGGTTATCAAGCCCGCTTCAGGGGGCGTCGCTCGATAGCCCCGTCCATTTATGGCGGGGCGGGCCACGGTGACAAGAAGCGTTCGGGATGACCGACCGCCGCCCCGGGCTGAAGCCACGGGGCTATGGAGCAGCGCCCCGTGAACGGGGCTGGGGCATGCCGAGCGGATGGGTTATCAAGCCCGCTTCAGGGGGCGTTGCTCGATAGCCCCGTCCATTTATGGCGGGGCGGGCCACGGTGGCAAGAAGCGTTCGGGATGACCGACCGCCGCCCCGGGCTGAAGCCCCGGGGCTATGGAGCAGCGAACATATATGCCCAAGCAAATACAATGTGGATAATGAGGATGCCGAGCGGAATTTTGGGAGAGCCATGATTCGGCCGATTACATTGACTGGAGCCAGCGCAAGCAGTCGTGTTTCCGAAACTGAAGCCGTCGACCAAGACGATTTCACTGCGGTTGCCTGAATCAATGCTGGCTCAGATTCGTCGCTGGCCGATGAGCGGGACGTACCGTACCAGTCGCTCATAGGCTGTGCAGGAAAGGATCGACGAAGAGCTTCGCCAGCCCGCCAGCCTTGACACTTGACGCCCGTCATGCGTCGGTCGAGTCGTTTACTGTGCATACACATGCCATCGCGCCTGTCACGCTGTTACGTCATCTACGGTTGTCCGGAGCGGCTACCAGCCGGACGAGCCTCGGGTATCCCTACACGTCCGGTTGATTGCGATCGTCACGCTGGTAGCGTGACCTCCGCTGTCCACAACGGCTCGCCATTCGTAGGTCCGACTATCAGCCGGACGGATACGTGGATATCCATACGCGTCCGGTAAAGTCGTGCGGGCACTTGGCTTGCAGTTCCATGTACAAGCCACACACTAGCAAGGGCTACGCGGTTGGCCGCCCTCTCGCCGTCTGAAGCCGCCCCTCCGTATGCGACACCTGTCGCGTTCTGTACACGAATCCTACGGGCCGCGCCCTACTACCCCACCGATTCTCCACAACCGCAAATTAGTCGTAGCCTTTTCGTCCGTTTCTCGTCAACAATAACGTGCGTATGCCTTGCGAAGCGCATATACTATGCCACCTGCATATACTATGCCAGTCGCTTGCAATGATCGTGAAAGGAATGACTATGTTTGCACCAATTCATACGCACATCCGCCGAACGGGCTGGATCCTGCTGGGCGCCGGCCTGATTGTGCTCTGCTTGCTGGCCCAACAGGCGCCGGCCCATGCCCAAGCCGATTCGCCCACCACGTCCTCGGGCCTGGATAACTACCTGCCCCTCGTGCGCGCTGGCGCCGGCTGTGGCGCATCGACGCCTATGAGGTCGCCGACCGTCTTCGGCGTGCAGATGTATGTGGAGACTGACAGGGAGAGCCCCTACTTCGATTTCATGGTCGAGAGCGGGGCCAGCTGGGTGCGCGCTGAGATCTACTGGGCCAACATCGAGCCGCGCAACACCACGCCGGATAACTTCCGCTGGGATCAAGCGGACGAGATTCTGGCCGCGGCCGGCCAGGCCGGCATCAACATGAACGCCACCGTCATCTCGAATCCAGGGTGGGCCAGTCCTCATCGTGAGGGGCCGATCAACTCGGAGAATTTGAGCGACTACGCGGAATTCCTGGGCGCGGTCGTCGAGCGCTATGACGGCGACGGTGTTGACGACAACCCGTGTGGCATCGTCGTCAAGCATTGGGAGCTTTACAACGAGCCCGACGGCGAGTCAAAGCCTGGTGACGTGCGCTGGGGCGAGTTTGGCGCCGAGTATGCGGCCATGCTGGCCGCCGCCTATCCGGCCATCAAGGCTGCCGATCCAGATGCCCAACTCGTCTTTGGCGGCATCGCCTATGACTGGTTTACCGACCAGACGCCCGCCGGTCCCTTCGTGCGCAGCTTCCTGACCGACGTGTTGGACGCCGGCGGCGGGGCCCATTTTGATATCATGAACTTCCACGTCTACCCCGCGTTTGCGCCCAACTGGACGACCAAGGGGCCGGGCCTCTACGAGAAGACCCAGGTCGTGCGCCAGGTCTTACGCGACTACAACTTGCAAAAGCCCATCGTCATCACCGAAGCCGGCAACCATTCCAACGCCGACGGCACCTCGCCCAGCTCGCCCGCACAGCAGGCGGGCTACGTCGTCAAGCTCTTCACCCAGGCCCTGGCCGCGGACGTCGACATGCTTACGTGGTTCATGCTCTACGATCCGCCGGAGTGGTACCCCAACAAGAACGGCCTCGTCACCACCGACGCGCCGCCCCAGCCCAAAACCGCCTTCTTCACCTATCAGCGTACCGTGGCGCAGCTGGCCGACGCCAATTACGTGGAGGAGTTGACCGGCAGCGCGTTGGGCGATCCGAACCTGCACGTCTATCGCTTCCGCCAGGGCGGCGATGACCTCTACGTCACCTGGCTCAACCCGACGGGCACGTCGGGCCAGGCGACGCAACGCCTGCGCGGCGCCACGGCCGAAGTGCTCGACATCTTCGGCAATGTGACGACCGTGCGCGACGCGGATGACGGTCAGAACAACGGGCGTGTGGAGATTCAGGTGGGCGCGGACCCGTTGATTGTGCGCATGGTGGAGTGACGATCATGTAGTGAGTGCCTAGCGCCGGTTGAGTAGCCCGCAGGGCGTATCGAAACCAAGCGGGTATACCAGACTGCGTGGTAAGCGACCGCTTGGCTTGCGAACCAAGGCAATCGCTCCGCTCGCCTCACTCAGCCGGCGCTGGAGGGCAGTGACTGCCAGACATCTTCGCCCAGGGCGTCCAGCGCCGACTGTCCAGCGCCGGTTGAGTAGCCCGTAGGGCGTATCGAAACTAAGCGGGTAGACCAGACCACGTGGTAAGCGCCGCTTGGCTTCACTTCGACAGGCTCAGTACAAGCGAACCAAGGCAATCGTTTCACTCGCCTCACTCAGCCGGCGCTGGAGAGGAGCAAGTATGGCTTGGATGTATATCCTCGAGTGTAGCGACGGCTCCTACTACGTTGGCTCGACGCGGGACCTTGAACGTCGTCTGTCGCAGCACAATCAGGGTGAGGGCGCCGTCTACACAGCACGCCGGCGTCCTGTAAAGCTGGTTTTTGCGGCAGAATTCGGCCATGTGGCGGACGCCTATGCCGCCGAGAAGCAGGTCCAAGGCTGGCGCAGGGAGAAGCGTGAGGCCTTAATTCGCGGTGATTATGAAGCCTTGCCAGAACTGGCACGCAAACGTTTCTCCAAGTCGAAAAAGTCCAACGCTTGAGCAACCGCTTGTAGCGCCGACAGCCCAGCGTCGACTGTCCAGCGCCGGTTGAGTAGCCCGCAGGGCGTATCGAAACCAAGCGGGTATACCAGAGACGCGTGATAGGCGACCGCTTGGCTTCGATACGAAGCATCGTTCCACTCGCTTCACTCAGCCGGCACTGGAGGGCGGTTGAGTGCCAGGCATCTTCATCCGTGGCGTCTAGCGCCGGTTGAGTAGTCCACGGCAGTTTGTGGACGTATCGAAACCAAGCGCGTAGATCAGACCGCGTGGTAAGCGACCGCTTGGCTTCGATACAAGGCGTCGCTCCGCTCGCCTCACTCAGCCGGCGCTAGAGATGTCGACTGCCAAGTCTTTCTGCCTAAGGCGCCCAGCGCCGGTTGAGTAGGCTGGGGCTGTTTCCAGCCGTATCGAAACCAAGCGGGTAGACCAGAGACGCGTGGCAGGCGACCGCTTGGCTTCGATACAAGGCATCGTTTCACTCGCCTCACTCAGCCGGCGCTGGTGGCTGTCGATTGCTGGATATCTCTTTGTCCAGAGCGCCCAGCGCCGGTTGAGTAGGCTGGGGCTGTTTCCAGCCGTATCGAAACCAAGCGGGTATACCAGAGGCGCATGGTAAGCGACCGCTTGGCTTCACTTCGACAAGCTCAGTACAAGCGAACCAAGGCAATCGCTCCGCTCGCCTCACTCAGCCGGCGCTGGAGACGGCATAACTGAAGACCGTCCCCCCGCGACCGGCCAGCCGAAGGATTTCCCACTGCGTCACGATTCACTCCATGACAGTACGCAGTGAGCAGACAAGAGGTATTCTATGCCGCAGACCCGGGAAGAGATACTCGCCGGATTCTCAACCGAATTACAGCTCCTCCTTGCCTGCATCGGCCACTTCCAGGACGAAGAGCCGGGCGCCGCGCTCACGCCCTTCCTGGACCGACCGATCGACTGGACTTACCTCCTCGCCCTGGCCAATCGCCACGGCGTCGCGCCGCTGCTGCGGCAGGTGCTCAGCGCGAGCCCGGCCGGCTGGGCGCCGGAGGAAGTCATGGCCGAGCTCCAGCGCAGCCACTTCCTGACCGCGGCGCGTGCCATGATGCTGATTGAGGAGCAGCGCAAGGTCCTGGCGCTGCTGGCCGAGCATGAGATTCCGGTCATTCCCTATAAGGGCGTCTTTTTGGCCGAGCAGCTCTATGGCGACGCCAGCCTGCGTCCAACGGAAGACATTGATCTGATCGTGCATCCCGAGGACGTCATGCGGGCGAAGGACTTGCTCGTTGAGCGACGTGGGTATGCGCCAGACTTTAAATTTCATTCCGCGCAACAGGAGCAGCTCTACATCGAACAGCTGCACCACTATGGACTAGCCCAAGCGCAAAGCAGGATCCGCGTCGAGATTCATTGGGAACTGGCGCAGAAAGGCTATGGCTTCGCTGTGGACTGGCCCGGGATCTGGCAGCGAGCCGAGCCCATCGTCTGGCATGATGTGCCGGTCAGGCAGTTGGCGTCGGAAGATCTCTTCGTTCTGCTCGCCATCCATGGCGGCAAGCATCAGTGGCAGGCCCTGCGCTGGCTGGCGGATGAGGTGGCGTTGGTCCGGCAAACACCGAACTTGGATTGGGCGCTCATCGACGAGCGGGCGCGCAGTTGGCGCTGTGAGCGGGCTGTGCAGCTCGTCTGCTCATTGATGGAAGTCGTGCTGCCCGCACCCAGAGAAGTGATCTGGATGCCTACCGCGGACGTCTGCAGGCTAGCCACGCAGATATGGGCTTATGCAGACCAGCCTACCGAGCCAAGCATCTCTGGTAGCGACTTGCTGAAGTTAAAGATAGCGCTGCCGGACCGACAGCAGGATCGCCTACGTCTCGCCAGTCAGTGGTTGTTTGGCCTGAATTTTCAGGACATGGCGACGGCCGATAGCTCAAAGGCCGCGGCCTACCTGTATCGACCGCTGCGTATCGTGCGCAAGCGCGGCATTGGCGGCGCAGCCGCCATCCTGCAAAAAACAGCGCAGGGCCTGTGGCGGTAATACCCTTGTTCGCATTTATTGTAGTGAGCGATCTCGAACAATCCTCCTTATGGGCGCATGTTCCGGGTGGCACGGCTGGAGTGCCTTTTCGGGTCTGTCTACTGGTAAGTAGACTTGTGACGCTCGCGTTGGGCGAAGGATCCAGCGCACGGATTCGATTAAGTGGCTGGACGTTTGGGTTAGTCTGAGAATCTTGCCGGATCGAGCTAACAGATCATGAAGACAACGCAGCTTTCCTCAATCCCGCATCGCATGCTGTTGGTTGGATTACTGGCCCTCGCGTTGGCCCTTGTTTTGGGCTGGTCAACTGTCGTGAACAACCTCTGGTCGCTGCGCTTCCTACAATGAGCGCTGGGGCAGCGGCGCTGCAGCTCCAGCGCCACCCGGTAGCCATGCCAGTGCCGAGCGCTGGCTGGCTGAGCAGGCTGGGATTGAGGGCCAGCTGATCGAGGCCGCAAACCGGCTGAGTGAACTTGGCGGCAACTGGAGATCGCTTCAGCCAACGTGGCCTGGGACATATGTTGGCGGCACGCGGTGATGTGTCAGTTGCCTATGACCTATGGGAAGAGGTAGGCGATTTCAATTCCGTTAATGGTGCCGCTGCTGAACTCAACGAAAGCCGGTAACGTTGATGCTGCGTATGACAGGGTTGCGTATCGCCTTACCGAATTGATCCGCAGGCCGGAACGAACCAGCTTGCTGGGTTCTTGGTCGCAACAGGATGCCCGCGAAGAAGCGATTGCTGTCCTGCGCGATGCGCTATTGACCGATAGCCCAGATTATCGTCCGTGCAAACTGGATGAATCAGCTTGGCGGTTATCTGATTGCGCAGGAAGATTTTGACGAGGCTGCCAAGATCTATGAGGAACTGCTCAACCTGCCGGGTCGACAACTGGAGGCGTACCTGGGTCTGGCCAAGGTGGCCAGCGCAGAGGGCGATTTGCCTGCAGCGTCGACTTATCTTGCGAATTGGCCCGTGAGGCAGCCCCTTATGATGGCCGGCCCTACTTCGAGACGGGCCGCTGGCTGGCAGAGCTGGAGCAGTATGAAGAGGCCGACATCTGGTTGCGTGAAGCAGTCCAGCGGAGACCTGATCAGTCTCGGCTACGCAATCACCTATGCCGACAATGCACGTCGAGCCGGCGCCTATGGAACCAGCGTTGAGCGCTATCAGCAGTGTCCTGGCCCACTGGCCGAATGAGGCTCGAGTGTATTGGGGCCTGGCGGACGCCTATCGCTCGGCGGGTGACCTGGAGGCGGCGCAGGCGGCAGTGGCCAGATGCAATTCGCTTGAGCGACCCTGCGCCGGTCGGTTATTGGCTGCGAGCTGCGTCGTTGGCTGAGGAACTGGACGAGACGGATGAAGCACTTGCTGCCTATGAGGCCGCACTGAAAATAGATCCAGAAAATCGCGCGGCTCAGCAAGGGGTGGCACGCCTACGAGACACGCCTTGATTCTATCGGTGAGTCACCGAGGTACGACGACCCCGAGGGACACCCTGACAGTCGACCGATCGCAGAAGCGAAGAACCATATCGTCAAAACGCATTTGACCCGCTTGATCCGGTGTCCAACCCATGCTTTACGCGTACTTGTAGTCCTAGTTTTGTCATCCTCTGTATTGAATTGAGGTAAATTTCGTGTTGACAGTTTCTACATTACTTGCTTACAAAAACGAATCGTTGATCCCTTTGGCCCGTACGCAGTCTGCTCCTGATCTGTCTTTGTGCTGTATTGACAATGGTATCCTTCCCGCGCTGCGTTTGCCCAGGACGCCATCGACCCCGATTCACTCCTGTCGGCGGAAGCGCAAGCCTTTGCTACGCTGGATAGCGCGTCAGGTGAAGCTGCGCTTGATGAAGTGCTGGCGCTGTATGATGCTGCCGATAGCAGATATGGCGTTGTCTTGCTGGAACACATTGCCACATACGTGACAGCCGGCGATTCCCGTTCCACAACAGAAACGAATGTTGAGCTAAGTGATCAGATCGCGGAATTGCGCACGGTCGCTACAGAGAGTCAACAATCTGGTGACTACGCAGAAGCCGTTGAGCAATGGCTAGAGATTGCGGTGCTCCAATTCGCAGCGGAGGATCGACTTGAGTCTGGCCCAGAGCTTACAGCGCATCGGTAATCTATACCGTTTATCAGACCAACCGCAAGAGTACATTGTTGCCCTGGAGCAAGCGTTGGCCGTGGCGCCGGAGACGGAAAGCGCGCTGCGGGTGAGAGTTCTGTCTGAACTTGGCAGTGCTTACGCCGCCGCTGATCGCTTGGATCAAGGCGTGCTAGCCTATGAGCGTGCGTTGACCTTGCGCCAAGCTGAAGGCGACGAGCCCGGCGTTGCCAGCGTGTTGAACACGCTGGGCGGCCTGCATCTGAAGGCGGAGGCGTACGACGAGGCGGTGGAAGCCTTTGGTGAGGCTGCGGCGTTGTGGGAAGAGTTGGGAGAGGAAGAGCAAGCAGCGTCGGCTCGATTTAGTCAGGGTCGCGTGTATGCAGCTGGGGATCGGGTAACGGAAGCGATCGCAGCATTTGAGGAAGTCGTGGCGTACCGACTGGAAGCGGGCGATGCTGCGGGAGCGGCAGGCGTGTTGAACACGCTGGGCGGCTTGCATCTGAAGGCGGAGGCGTACGACGAGGCGGTGGAAGCCTTTGGTGAGGCTGCGGCGTTGTGGGAAGAGTTGGGAGAGGAAGAGCGAGCAGCGTCGGCTCGATTTAGTCAGGGTCGTGCGTATGCAGCTGGGGATCGGGTAACGGAAGCGATCGCAGCATTTGAGGAAGTCGTGGCGTACCGACTGGAAGTGGGCGATGCTGCGGGAGTAGCAGGCGTGTTGAACACGCTGGGCGGCTTGCATCTGAAGGCGGAGGCGTACGACGAGGCGGTGGAAGCCTTTGGTGAGGCTGCGGCGTTGTGGGAAGAGTTGGGAGAGGAAGAGCGAGCAGCGTCGGCTCGATTTAGTCAGGGTCGCGCGTATGCAGCTGGGGATCGGGTAACAGAAGCGATCGCAGCATTTGAGGAAGTCGTGGCGTACCGACTGGAAGTGGGCGATGCTGCGGGAGTAGCAGGCGTGTTGAACACGCTGGGCGGCTTGCATCTGAAGGCGGAGGCGTACGACGAGGCGGTGGAAGCCTTTGGTGAGGCTGCGGCGTTGTGGGAAGAGTTGGGAGAGGAAGAGCAAGCAGCGTCGGCTCGATTTAGTCAGGGTCGTGCGTATGCAGCTGGGGATCGGGTAACAGAAGCGATCGCAGCATTTGAGGAAGTCGTGGCGTACCGACTGGAAGTGGGCGATGCTGCGGGAGTAGCAGGCGTGTTGAACACGCTGGGCGGCTTGCATCTGAAGGCGGAGGCGTACGACGAGGCGGTGGAAGCCTTTGGTGAGGCTGCGGCGTTGTGGGAAGAGTTGGGAGAGGAAGAGCAAGCAGCGTCGGCTCGATTTAGTCAGGGTCGCGTGTATGCAGCTGGGGATCGGGTAACGGAAGCGATCGCAGCATTTGAGGAAGTCGTGGCGTACCGACTGGAAGTGGGCGATGCTGCGGGAGTAGCAGGCGTGTTGAACACGCTGGGCGGCTTGCATCTGAAGGCGGAGGCGTACGACGAGGCGGTGGAAGCCTTTGGTGAGGCTGCGGCGTTGTGGGAAGAGTTGGGAGAGGAAGAGCAAGCAGCGTCGGCTCGATTTAGTCAGGGTCGCGTGTATGCAGCTGGGGATCGGGTAACGGAAGCGATCGCAGCATTTGAGGAAGTCGTGGCGTACCGACTGGAAGTGGGCGATGCTGCGGGAGTAGCAGGCGTGTTGAACACGCTGGGCGGCTTGCATCTGAAGGCGGAGGCGTACGACGAGGCGGTGGAAGCCTTTGGTGAGGCTGCGGCGTTGTGGGAAGAGTTGGGAGAGGAAGAGCAAGCAGCGTCGGCTCGATTTAGTCAGGGTCGCGTGTATGCAGCTGGGGATCGGGTAACAGAAGCGATCGCAGCATTTGAGGAAGTCGTGGCGTACCGACTGGAAGTGGGCGATGCTGCGGGAGTAGCAGGCGTGTTGAACACGCTGGGCGGCTTGCATCTGAAGGCGGAGGCGTACGACGAGGCGGTGGAAGCCTTTGGTGAGGCTGCGGCGTTGTGGGAAGAGTTGGGAGAGGAAGAGCAAGCAGCGTCGGCTCGATTTAGTCAGGGTCGCGTGTATGCAGCTGGGGATCGGGTAACAGAAGCGATCGCAGCATTTGAGGAAGTCGTGGCGTACCGACTGGAAGTGGGCGATGCTGCGGGAGTAGCAGGCGTGTTGAACACGCTGGGCGGCTTGCATCTGAAGGCGGAGGCGTACGACGAGGCGGTGGAAGCCTTTGGTGAGGCTGCGGCGTTGTGGGAAGAGTTGGGAGAGGAAGAGCAAGCAGCGTCGGCTCGATTTAGTCAGGGTCGCGTGTATGCAGCTGGGGATCGGGTAACAGAAGCGATCGCAGCATTTGAGGAAGTCGTGGCGTACCGACTGGAAGTGGGCGATGCTGCGGGAGTAGCAGGCGTGTTGAACACGCTGGGCGGCTTGCATCTGAAGGCGGAGGCGTACGACGAGGCGGTGGAAGCCTTTGGTGAGGCTGCGGCGTTGTGGGAAGAGTTGGGAGAGGAAGAGCAGCAGACAGCTTCGCTACAGAGCGTGGCCGAAGCCTATCGAGCTAGCGGTCAAGAAGCCGCTCTCGAATCATTCTATCGGGAACTGATTGAAGAGAATCGCGCGGCGGGTAATGATCTCATGACCGCATTTATGCTGGATGCTCTTGGTGGG
Source organism: uncultured Chloroflexia bacterium (assembly GCA_963749845.1). Classification (GTDB taxonomy): domain Bacteria; phylum Chloroflexota; class Anaerolineae; order Caldilineales; family Caldilineaceae; genus JAGRCP01. Next base: position 250,327 of record CAVVOJ010000005.1, read on the forward strand.
TCATATCTTGCCAGTGAGAACCCTGCTCGCGCTATTGATGCCTATTTTGAAGCCATGCAATTGTGGTCTGCGCAGGGCGAAGCGGCGCAGGCGGCCGGATCTCAAGCACAGATCGCTGATGCTTACGCGCTGGTCAGGCTATGCCAACGAAGCGATGACGACCTACCGCCAGGTTGCAGATCGCTATGCAGAAATTGGTGATGGGGGCGGCGCTGCTGACGCCTGGGATGCCCTGGGACGACTCCTTCTGCAAGCTGGTGAAGATCAGGAAGCTGCCAGCGTTCTCATACAATCGGTCGACATTTGGCAGGGGCTAGATGAAAATGCCAAAGTCACCCGTTCCCTCTCAGATTTGGCACGCGCCTACATTGGCCTGGAACAGCTTGACCAGGCACTTGGCATCTATCGCGCGCATTAGGCAGATAGCGGAGGGTGAGGGAAACTCAGCCGGCATCGCTGCAGTAGCAGACCAGACTGGGACGCTCTACCTGCAAAACGAGCAGTACGCCGAGGCGATTGCTGCTTTTGCCGAAGCCGCCGAATTGTGGGATGCCGAGAACGACAGCCGCGAGGCACAATCCCGCTTTCGGCAGGGAGAGGCATTATTGGCCGCCGGTCAAACTGACGCTGCCGTTGCGGCTTATCTTCAGGCTTTGGACCGTTGGCGAGCGTCTGATGATCTTGGCCGCGCTGGCAAATGGCTACCTTGCCCTGGCGCGTCTCTATGCGCAAGACGGGCAAGATGAAGCAGTTCAGACGGCTTTTGCTACAGCTGCCGATCTTTACGTTGACCTGGGTGAGAGCGCTCGCTATGCCGGCGTGCTGCATGAGTTTGCGCTGTACCATGCGGAAGCGGGACGTTATCCAGAGTCTATCACTATGCTTCAAGAGGCGGTCGAAACTTGGGAGAGCCTGGAAGATCTGGCGGAGCGAGCAGATCGCTCGCGTCAGGCCATCCGCGCAACCTATGCCGCCTGGGCGACATCAATGGCGCAAGATTCGAGTCAATAGGCCTGTCCTAGAATTATTGGTAAACAAAGCAGAACACAAGGTGGGCTGTTCACGCCGCGGACTCTTGTACAGTGAGGCGGATCAATATGCGTCGTTATGCGCAAAGCCTTTTGGGCCCGAACCACCCGCGTTCTATCCAGCGGTCTGTCGCAGTCATCAATGCTTAGGAGAAAAGAAAGATGAGTAACCTGTTCCGTCGCCTAACGATCGGCATCACCTCGATCTTGCTGGCAGGCATCGTATTCGCATTGGCAGCGGGTCTGTTGGCAACACTAGGATGGGTTAACATGGCTCATTCACAGGCGAATGATGTCGCGACGCCATTCGTGGTGACCGCCACGCCCACACCAGCCGATGTCTTTGACGCCGCCACCCGCTCTGCCATGCAGACGGTGCAGGCGCGAAACTACGGGCACCCCAACACCCGTGCCGCTGAATTGGGTATTGGCCACGAGTACGCCCACGCCCTGGCTGGTCACGGCCACGCCCACGGCAGAGAATCAGGCAACCGCCGCAGCCATGGCGGTGGAGGCAACGGCTAAGGCCTTTACGACTGGGACACCCGACCCACGCCAGACCGTAGTGACCGCCACGCCTAATGCAACACAGACTGCGCGCGCCGTCGAGGCAACCCAGCGCGCCATCGCCCGCATTCCCACGGCCACGCCGCTCGCTATTTCGGTGGCGGACATTACGCCCACGGCCACGCCGGCCGATCCCGTGCCTTTCCCGCCTGAGCTGGTGGGCAAGATTCTTTTCCTGTCGGACGTCTACAGCAACAACCCGCGCCGGCCCAGTGCCTTTGCCGTCAATCCTGACGGCACGGACCTGCAGCTCCTGACCAGCACGGAATTCCACACCCGCGCGCAAGAGCGGGACGGCTACTCGAGTGGCCGCCACTATCGGGCAGAAGCGCTGCGCGAGCAGGGCGGTTCACGTACCACCCAGATTTTCTATAGTGACAGCAACTTCGACACCCAGCGCCAACTCACTTACTTTGGCACCGGCGTCGCCTGGGACCCAGCCTGGTCTCCCACTGAGGATTTGGTGGCCTTTGTCTCCAACGAGAGCCGCAACGACGAAATTTGGATCAATCGCATTGAGAACTGGCCGGCCGACCAGCTGACCACGAATACTTGGGAGTGGGACAAGAGCCCCAGCTTCTCGCCCGATGGTGAGGAGATCGTCTTCATGTCCAACCGTGAAACGGGACGTCAGCAGCTCTGGATCATGAACAAGCACGGCGGCGACGTGCGGCGGATTGGCGGCATCGACTTTGAGGGGTGGGATCCAGTCTGGGTGAAGTACCTGGATCAGTAGTCCGTCGCGAGATTTTTGGTTCCATCGATCGAGTAGTTTGTGAAGAAGCCGGCGAAGGAATATTCGACACCAGGCGATTCACTATAATGAAGGCCACGGAAGCAAAGGGCACGCTTCGATTGCTAAAATGGACCTTTGGACTCATCGCAGAGAACAGCGAGCTATCTTCTTTGGCAGAAATCAATACAACCTGAAAGATGTTTCCCACATTCCGCACTATATTTTTTGCACTTCTGAATAATAAACGATTTTGATAGCAAAATCGCTCAATCTAGCCAAGGATTTGGCAGTGCTGAATGCAAAAACCAATGATTTACATCAACTCTGCGTGAATGTTGACTCGGCAGTAGGCAACTTCGTGAAAAAAGCTTCGACAATGCGGTTTGGAGGCCGAGAATTGACGTTTTGGAGCTCAAAATCGCCTCAAAATGGCCCGAATCTTAATTTTCAGAAGCGCAATTTTCAGGTGCGGAATGTGGGATGTTTCCGTTGCTGGAAACAGTTTTCGGCAGGAGTATTATCTACATCGTATGTCAAGCAATTTGATTGCATTCAGCGGGATCGACGGGGCCGGCAAATCTACCCAGATCGACATTCTCATACGTTGTTTGCGCATTGCCGGCAAAGATCCTGTCTATGTTTGGTCACGCGGCGGTTACACGCCAGGCGTTGAAGCCGCCAAACGTCTGGTGCGGCGAGCCGGGCGTGGACGGATCGTCCCACCCTCCGGCCGCACCGAGCAGCGTGCGCAGGCGTTTGCCAAGCCCCGCACACGCCGCCTTTGGTTGGCCTTGGCGATGCTGGACCTCATCGTGCTCTACGCAGTCGGCATCCGTTGGTGGCGTTGGCGTGAACGTCCGGTGATCTGTGATCGCTATCTGTGGGATACGTTGATCGACTTTCGACTCAACTTTCCCACAGAAGATGTGGAACGCTGGCTGCTCTGGCGTGTGCTGCGCGCAACTGCGCCCAAGCCCGACGTCGCATTTCTGCTGTTGGTGCCCGTAGATGAATCCGTGCGCCGGGGCGAACTCAAACACGAACCCTTTCCCGACAGCCGGGAAACTCTGGCGCAGCGGCTGGACGCGTACACGACTTTGATCCTCACGGCTGGCTGGATCGTGATCGACTGCATTCAGCCTGTCGAAACCGTGGCCGATGAGATTGCCAACGCGTTGCAACCTCTAGTTGGCGAGACAGAAGCGGCGGCGTCTCATGCGCATTAGCCTGTTGCTGGAACGCGAGCCCTTTCCGCGGATTTTAGAACGGACCTTGGCACGGTTCTGGGGCGAGCAATATGGCAGGGAATTCTCGGTCACATGGCAGCCGCTTACTCTTGCCGGTCGACGTGAGTCGACAAGCACCCAGAGTTGGTTGGTTAATGCCTATCTCAACGCCATCTTTCGTCCTGACGCCGAGCCGGCGATCTTTGATCCAATCCGGCGCGAGTATACGCACAGCCCGGTTGTCTGGCGACGCGTGGTCCAGCCCGCCTGCGTGCGAGCTGCGTTGTCAAGGACGTTGGCGTCCCGCTTTGCCCAGGCGCAATTGATCGTCGACCCACCGGTGCCGGATGCCGAGCACAAACTCATCGTGGCCGGCAACCACAAGATCCGCTTGCTGGATTGGCAAGAACAACGGGCCTATGCAATTTGCAAAGACGGCTTCAACCAGGATTTCTTGGCGCAGGAAATCGCCGTGCGCCGACAGGCGGAGTGCTTGGGCTTGCCGATACCCGCTATGTATGAGGTGAGCGCTGAGCATTCCTGGTTCAGCGAAGCGTACACCGTGGGCACGCCGGTCAACCGCCTCTCGTCGCAGGCAGCAGCCGGCCAGGCCACGGCAACAGCCATGGCTGCGCTGCGCCGATTGGCGGAGGCAACCCAGGAGGTTGAAACGGTGGCCGGTTACGTACAGCAGCTCCAGCACGAGATCGATGCGTTGGTGCAAGCCAACCATTTGCTGACGTCTGCGCAACGTCAAGAAATCGGTGCGCACACGACGCGGCTGGCTGAAGACGCAGTTGCACCTCTACCGCCGCCCCACGATCAGATCGTTCTGGCCTTGGCCCACGGCGACTTCCAGCCCGGTAATGTCCTAGTCCATGACGACATCACTTTGATCGACTGGGAATATGCTGGTCGACGATTTGCCGCCTATGACCTGCTGGTCTGGTCTTTGGCGGCGCGGTTTCCCAGCGGGCTTGCAGAGCGTTTGTATCAATTCGTTATGGAAGGATGGCAGGCAGAACTTCTGCCCGAAGTTGAAGGGTGGCCTGGACTAACTTTGGCCAATGCCAGTAACGCGATGCGCCGGCGTTTGAGTCACTTCTTCCTGCTCGAAGAGTTGAATCTCCATTTGCTAGAGAACAGCCAGCCTGACCTGATTCAGCTTGGTCAAGGGTTAAGGATACTACTGCATGAACTCGTACTCTGGTGGCAATACTGGGATGCGTCATGAATGACCGAGAAAAGCAAAAAATGTCAACTGGATGGTCAAGGAGATTTTCGAAACGCGGTGAGAATACTGGACGGATGCAGACGCGGAACGTCGGCTTCCTTTGATGTTATTCAGAAGTCGATCGGACTGGCAAGCAGAGAGGATCTAGGGTGATGCTACAGAAAAAAGTGTTGGTTACTGGAAGTAGTGGTCTAATCGGATCGGAAGCAGTAACCTATTTTGATGAACTGGGTTGGAACGTGATCGGTGTCGACAATAACCTGAGGATGCATTTTTTCGGTCAAGCAGGTGATACGCGCTGGAATCTTGAATGGCTGAAGCAAAACACTCGGTGTTTCACCCATATGGATATAGATATTCGGACGCGTTCAGATGTATTGCGGTTGTTCGAGGAAAATCGGTTTGATTGCATTGTTCACTGTGCCGCTCAGCCCAGCCACGATCTTGCTGCCAAAATGCCTTTTGATGATTGGGATGTCAATGCGACTGGTACAATTAACTTGTTGGAGGCAGCGCGTCGACATTGTCCTGAGTCGCCATTCGTCCATATGAGTACGAATAAAGTCTATGGTGATGCACCCAATGAACTTCCACTTGTAGAGCTCGATACGCGTTTCGATTACGCACGGCCAGAAAACTATCGTGGTATTAACGAGTCTTGCCGTATTGATCAAAGTCTCCACAGCCTCTTCGGTGCGTCTAAGACCGCAGGAGATGTAATGGCACAAGAGTACGGACGGTACTTCGGAATGCCGGTGGGAGTATTTCGGGGCGGATGCTTGACGGGATCGCATCACAGCGGCGTTGCCCTTCATGGCTTTCTATCATACCTCGTCAAAGTCGCCGTGCGGGAAGAGCACTATAGCATCCTTGGCTACAAAGGTAAGCAGGTTCGGGATAACATTCATAGCTATGATGTTGTTAATGCCTTTTACCAGTTTTATGAGACGCCGCGTGCTGGTGAGGTATACAATATCGGCGGTGGACGTAGTAATAGTGTTTCCGTTTTGGAAGCAATTGAAAAAATCGAACGGTTGGTGGGGGAGAGAATCGACTGTAGCTATTTGGATCAGCCTCGACGCGGTGATCACATTTGCTATATCTCGGATCTGACGAAACTACAGACCGATTTTCCTAACTGGTCAATTACGCGACCACTAGACAGCATTTTGATTGAAATGGTTGAATATGAGCTTGCACGTGAAGCTTCGGTAGGTCAACGATAATGCATGTTTTCTTGGTTACCGCCTTCGAACCGATCCCGTCCGACCACGTACGTCCGATGCGGTACATGGGGCTAGCAAATCAACTGATTACCCAGGGACATCGAGTAACCATCTTAACAACGACATTTTTTCACCATACCAAAGCTCATCGTTTCGACAAAGATACGATCTACGAGGTTGAACCTAACTATAGAGTTGTGATTTTGCGTTCATGGAGTTACGGCAGGAATATTTCGATTCGGCGTTTCTTGGCCGATTGGCAGTTGGCACAACGATTGCGCGAATATTTGCCGTCTTTGCCTAAGCCAGACGTCATTGTTGCAGCGCTGCCTCCATTGAGTACTGTATCGACTGTTCTAGAGTATGGTGTCCATCACGATGTTCCGGTGGTCGTGGATGTGATCGATCCGTGGCCCGATCTCTTCGTTACTCTTGTACCTCCGCTGGCACAACCCGCGGCTCGTAGATTGCTGTGGCCATTCTATCGTCAGGTCGGCAAGATTATGCAGCAAGCTTCAGGGTTATCCTCGATTTCTGATACGTATCTCCAATGGGGAGCAAAATTGTCTGATGATCCCGATCAACCGAAGCGGGTGTTCTATCCCGCCGTCGATGTTTCTTCGGTTGCCCACACCGGCGCCCAAATGGAAACTAAGCATATAGCAAGTAATAATAACAAGATTCGCTTCGTGTATGCTGGTGCGTTAAGCAGGGCATATGATGTTGAGACAATCATTGAATGTGCCAGAATTCTTGATACAGAAGGCCTTGATTGTGTCGAATTTTTGATCGCTGGCAACGGCCCCAAATCAGAATCGTTGGTTCAAATGGCGAATGGGTTGCCGAACGTCAAGCTCTTGGGCTGGTTGGGGGCGGAAGACCTAGCATATCTCCTTGCAGAATCTCACGTCGGGATTGCCTGCTATAGCCGGTATGCGACTCAGAGCATAACATATAAACTTTTTGACTACCTTGCAGCTGGATTACCGATTCTAACATCTTTGCCTGGTGAAATGTCCGATCTGATTGTCCGTGAACGTGTTGGAGAAATTTACCCAACAGAAGATCCAGTCGCCCTCGCTAGACTCGTCAAGGAACTTGCCGAGAAGCCAATGCGAATTCGCGATATGAGTGGACGTGCACGGTCTTTTGCAGAGAAAGCTGGTGATACAAAAAAGGTCTATGGACAAATGATCGACTTTCTGTCCGAAGTTGTCGTACTCCACACACCAAATTGATTCATGCGATTGATTTTCTGACAGAGTTGTGTTATTCGAGGTTGCTTCTTGCCGACGCCAATCCTTTGTTTGGTGCGCCATCATTTCGAGATTTCGTATTGTACGGATCCGTTTTCAAATGCATCAATAGTGATTTGTATGCGTACTTTCTTTTTGACGCTCATACAATCGCCGAGAATCATTTGTCGCTGAAGCATGCGATTCGTCGAATTAGGACTTTACCAGCGTGAACAGTGGTGTATTCGTTGAAGTTAATTACTTTCTCAGGAGCATCGCTGCCAAAATAGGGAGACTATTGCCGCTTAGCCAACAGGGACGCGCGATCGGTTTTGTAGCAATTTTCTACGGGGCAAATATTGTTTTAGGGCTGCTGCGCGATGTTGTATTAGCCGCCCAATTTGGGGCAACTGAGGAACTTGATGCCTTGTATATTGCTATAAGCCTCATGCGAACATCTGGCTTATTAGTTGCGATCACAGTGGCAACGGCGTTAGTTCCAGTTCTGATCACGGTGTTAACTCAAAATGACTATCTTTCCCTAAACTCGTTTGTTCGGCGTGGCATTAAGCAACTGGGATTTGTATCTACGGCTATGTCAATTGGGTGCTTTCTGCTTGCGGAGCCCATCGCCAGATTGGTTGGACCGGGACTAAGTTTACGCGCTTTAGATATTTTGACGTCATCGATCAGAATATTGTCGCCTCTACTTCTAATATTGGGGCTGGCGGGAATAGGAAAGGCACTCGGAGATTCGCTAGGCAAGTATATCGCATATCCCATACTTCTGGCATGTATGACGAGTGGACTAGTGCTCGGTGTATTCCTATTTGGGACAGAAATTGGTGTGCTGAGTGCGGCTTTTGGACTGCTGGCCGGTGGAGTTGTCGGTCTGGTGCTGCAAACAGCAATGTTAAATTGCGGAGAACCTCTCCACGGTATGAGGCGAGAATTCCTTGCATTGAAAACTGAAAACCATATAAGTATTGATCAATTTCCAGATCTGCCATTCAAATCAATACTTATCCTGTCGTTGACTTCATTCGTGGTCCTTACTCAAGGCCTAGTGGAAAGAGCCTACGTATCAAACCTGCAGCCTGGCTCAGTTGTTTCGCTTAGCCTGGCGCTTTCGCTGATAGCTTTGCCGACGGTCTTAATTATGCCTGCAACTTCGTCAGTGCTGCTTCCACATTTCTCACGACAAGCACTCGGCCATAATAGCATGAAGTTCGGGCTTTCAATTAAGCAGTATCTAAGTTTAATCGCAACATTTCTTTTTGTGACAGCAATCTATTGGTTCGGGAGTGACACGTTGATAAACTTAGCTTTTCGGCGTGGTGCATTTTCTGCGACTGCCGCGAGTCAAACAGCACAGCTTCTACGCATATTGTCAATCGGTTTTGCGCCCTATGTGTTGGCCACAATCTTCCGACAGGTACTATTGGCACATCAAATGGTTGGAATTGATTTTGCGATAGCAACAGCGACCTTGATGATCAAGCTATTTCTTCTACAGGCCATAGTCTCAACTTGGGGGTTAGATGGTCTAGCAACCGTTGTGACGGTTGTGGCATTCGTATCTGCAGGTATGTACTATGGGGCGATACGTTCCATACGTTGACCTTGTTAGACAGAGGGCCAAACGGAATCGTGAATTTCGTAGCTCGCGTTCGATTGACCAAAAACCATGATTCCGTAGGAACTTGATTTTGGGACGTTCGTTTCAGAACCGAGAATACTTTGTACCGATATTCTTGACAAATGTGGATAAGCAGCAGTGACTAATCAGATAAATAGCATTATCAAAATAAAGCAATTACTGTACCGTATGTTATGTCATGATTCAATCGGAAAAATCATACGCGCAAAGTACAATAATCGGATTCCAAGTCGTGGTTGCCAAATAGATGTACGAGATTCTGCAATTCTCTCACCAACTGTAGCCAAAATATACTGGAACATTTATGAAAGGGCAGAGGCGAATTTTGTCAACAAATACTTGCCGTCAAGTTTAGATGTGATCGAATTGGGTAGCAGCATTGGCGTTGTCTCATCTTGCATAGGAAAGCAGCTGGATCACGACGGTGTGCGACTTATCTGTGTGGAGGCGAATCCCCAGCTAATTCATGTTCTAGAACGAAACCTTAAGATCAATGCAAACTCGGTTGAGCATTATGTCATTAATGCGGCAATAGATTACTCAGGTAAGAACGAGGTGTCACTGGAAATCGGTGAGAGGACCACTGATTCGAAAGTTACCGATTCACATTTCGGAAGTATAGTACCTGCACTTACTCTTGCTCAACTATGCAATCAGTTTGACGTCAAAGAATTTTGTTTAGTGGCTGATATCGAGGGCAAGGAGTGGGAACTACTCTATTCTGAAACGGAACTTATGAGAAAGTGCCAAATGATAATCATGGAAATTCACTCAGAGTTTCTTAATGGTACACAACTACCGAGTGAGATGCTTGCCAACGACATTGTTGGCAAGCTTGGATACACTGTGATAGATAGGCGCGGCGATGTCTTTGTATTTTCTCGCCAGTCGCAGAGCGCTGAATAGTGATGAAACGACTCTACATTCTTCACAAACTTCCCACACCATATAACGATGATCTTTTTCGTGCTATTCATTCTGACCCTGCCATCCAACTCCAGGTCTTCCATTTATGGCGAGGAAGTAAGCGACGGCCTTGGCAAAGCGAATTGGGCACCGGTTATCCAAACTATTATTTGCAGACCAAATGGGGTATTGATTGGCACTCCTTGCGTTTGGCTTTATGCGACCGAAGAAGCCTGTTCATGATTGGTGACTGGGCTCATTTTCCAGTAATCTTGCTTCTCTTGGTGCGTATTGCATTTCGTTACCCAGTAGCGTTATGGGTGGATACGCCTCAGGAGCATCTAGATCGACCGTTTTGGAAGCGAATGCCACGCGCCGTGTTCTTACGCTGGCTTTTGTCGAATGTAGATGTGATTTTTGGCTCGGGAAAACCAGCTAACCGTGCACTTGTAGGACTGGGAGCGCAGCGAGAAAAGATTGTAGATCTTCAATTTGCTGTGGACTTAGATCGCCCATTAAGAGCTTCTGACTGTTATCACAATATTGATCGCGCACGAGCATTGAGAGAGAGCGTTGGGTGCAATACTATGGGTGTAGTATTTGGATTGAGCGGGACAATTGATTTTGAGAAAAAGGCCCAGGACTTGGGTTTACGTGCGTTTGCCCAATGCGTGAAGGCGTCAAAGATACCGATAGGCTTGCTCATTGCTGGTACTGGACCAGCAATCTCCCAATTGCAGAAGATGGCAAGTGATTTAGGAATTGCCGACGTTGTTTGCTTTCTCGGATGGCAGGAACCAAGTGAGATGGACACGTTTTACATGGCAATTGATGTTCTGTTGCATCCAGCGCATTATGATCCATTTCCGTTGGTCATTCTTGAAGCCATGAGTTGGTCAAGACCCGTAATTGGAACTACCTCTAGCGGTAGCGTAGAACAACGTGTTAAGAATGGAATAAACGGATTTGTAGTCCCACCGAATGATATGGAGACATTTGTCGCGGCAATAAGCTGTGCCATGCACGAACCGCAGTGGATTCAAGTGGCTAAGCTTGCAGCACGACAAACGGCTGAAGAATGGCCGATATCTAGATCGGTTACCGTGGTGAAAGAGGAGCTATTCCGATTGATCGGAGAGTATCCTCGTGGCATCCTAAACGATTCCGAAATCGAGTAACCTAAGCTGTAGCCCTAAGATTTTTCGTGATAGCAAATGCCGTCCCCGACGGGAATTGTGTCGAAAACAGCGAAATTGGCCGAGAATTTGATGTTTTAGCCCGAAAGTGCCGATTTGTAGTCGATAGTTCAGAACTTGGGCTAAGTAACATCAATGATCGTCGGTCGCCTTCAGTAGTTAATGTTCTACAGTCTTTGCGTTTCTAAACGCAGTGACAAATGCCGAGCGCTATATCCGTGTGGTCGCATCCGATCCACCTGGCAGGTGTTAGCGCTTATGATGTTCTTTAGTTTGGCGTAGCCATACTGGCACTAAATAACATCTTGCGATTTTGAAAATCACAAGATGTAGTGGTGGGTGACCAGATTCTGCGTCGTTTAGATATCTGAGCTTGATCGGCCAGTTCCACTTTGCGTCCGCATATTATGGTATCTGCCAGAATCTGGCCTGCGTATTGTGATCTGATAACCTGTACAGTTGCAGTTCGGCTCTCTATTGCAGCTACAGAACTCTTTGACCATGATGACAATCATGGTTAGAAAACTACATGCAGAGGTAAGCTATGTATATTGGTAATCGGCTTCAATTCTTGATATTGTGCGTTATTTTCTTTTCAATATCGCTTGTTTTACTGATTTTCTTATTCTTGCCAAGCTTGACGTTGGTGGACAATGTTAACACCAAACTAATTGTTACTTTCTATATTCTGTTAGTAGCGATTTCGCTTATTGTCTTTATCTTTGCTGGAAATTTCACCACAACGCCTCGCATTGCATTGGGAGTATTTATTGTCGGTCATGTCTATTGGTTTGCTTGGCCAGCTACTTTAGCAGTTCTCCAACTTGATGGTGCTGTATGGTACGGTGATAGAACTTACGCATTTCCGTTGACCAACAACAGCGTGCTAATAGCGACAGTAAGTATTACTGTATTTTTCGTTCTAACAGGAATTATTTACTCATTTTTTTCAAAGATATTGGAGGGTAGGAATGCGCTAGACTTAAGTCACGTGCTCAATAGCAGCCTGTTTAATCAACCAGCATTTATCGTCACGTGCTGTACTTTGTTAGTATTAGGCTTACTCCCTTTCTTCGTTTTCGGTGACGGTATCACAAACATTATTAGAGGAATTCTTGGCTCACGTTCTATCGATAAAGCGTGGGAGCACGTTGCATTTGAGAGTAATCCGATAGCTGTTATTGGCCGGTCATGTATGGTGTTGGTTGGTGGGCTTGCGTTGGTTCAAATTATGATCAATCGGGTCAGAGTATTCTATTTACCAGCGCTACTGTCTTTTTTGATGGCATTTATTATCGTGTATCTGGACAGTGGAACTAGAACTTGGACTGCGCTCTTGACCTTGCCACCAATTCTGATGTGGCTCGTCACTCACATTAAATCATCTTTCGGTTTCCCAGTAAAAAGACTGATACTTCCATCAATATTGATCATATTTGTGGTAATTGTTGCGCAAGTTCAAGTGGGATTTCGAAACTCTGGCTTCTCTCTTGAAAAGATCGAACGGGCGGATCTCGCTTTCAAAGATAATGATTTCTACGTTGAAACTATAATTGCCACTCAGGCGACCTCAAGTATATGGGGTTCTATTCACGAATCAACACTCCTCGTTTTCTTGGCAAATCCAATTCCTAGGTCTCTATGGGAAAATAAACCATATCCTCGCGTAATTCGAGAATACAGTTATTCACGCGACGGGTTTGATATCTACTACTTGACTGGCATTAGCCGGTTGCCTTCCATTGTAGGTCAATATTACATGAATTGGGGTATTGCTGGCATTGTCATGATTTCGATATTTTATGGTGCTGTTCTGGCTTTCTTGGATTACATCTGGATACATACCTCTAGAGATTCATACCTTAGGCTTCTTTGGGCTGCAACTGCAACTGTCTGGTTGTTCTTTACGTTCCGTGGTCTTTTCCCAGGTTTTCATTACCCTCTTATTCTTCTTGGTCTTCTCGTGATTCAGGAAGCAGTTACTGAAAAAAGGCTATTTGCACGCCGAATGTCGCGTTTGAGCAAACGAAGTCCAGTTAGTGGTACTCGGCTATCAAGTCTGGATTGGACATCATGAAGGTTTTGCAGATATGCCCCCACTATCGGCCTGCTGTCCGATATGGCGGTCCACAGAGTGTCGCCCATGGATTGGGACGCTCACTAGCGCGGACTGGAAACGAGGTAGTTGTCTGTACTACTAATTTGCAGGACGAGACAAGTAAGCTTAACGTTCCTCTAGATCGGCCGGTAAACGTTGATGGAGTGTACGTCTATTACGAGCAGGTCCGCATATTTCGTTACTGGGGGTTTTCACTTCCATTGTATCGCAGAATAGAAATAGAAATGCGCACTGCAGACATCGTCATCGTCCATGCTCATTATCAATTCGCTAACTGGGTAGGCGCATATCTAGCACGTAGGCTTAATAAACCTTATGCTATTTTTGCGCATTCTAGTTTGCATCGCAGTGCTGTTGCGCATAGTAACCAACGATTGAAGCACCTATACTTATCTGTGTTGGAAGATAGAAATCTGCATGAAGCGGCCTTTATTGCCTTCAATGCTGTGGAAGAAAGTGAGCACTCGTTGTATTCAGAACGTGGTGTCGTTATTCCCAGTGGCGTGGACGAGGATGAATTTACTGATCTGCCAGATCTTGGGCTGTTTCGATTGCATTATCCAGAACTTAAGAATAAGACAATTCTTCTCTTCCTAGGCCGCTTGGATATTCAACAGAAGGGGCTTGATTTGCTTCTTCCTGCCTTTGCACATGCTGTTTCCAAGGACCATAGTTTGCATCTAGTGTTAGCAGGGCCGGATGAGGACAACGCTATATTGAATCTGCGCAAAATGATCGAAGAACTTGGTATTCTTCAAAACGTAACTTTTACAGGACTAATCTCTGGAGTACTTAAGAAAGCAGCTTTACAAGATTCAGATGTGTTTGTCTTGCCTTCACGTTTTGAAGGCCTTAGCATCGCCTTGCTTGAGGCATTATATGTGGGACTGCCTGTGCTAGTGACGGATCGAGTTGGACTGCATCAGACGATTTCTCAGTTGAACGCAGGTATTGTTGTTGAGCCCGATGTTAATTCGATTGCTCAAGCCATTATTAGCTTAAGTGATCCCCAAGTACGTTTGACAATGCAAGGACGTGCGATTCCCCTCGTGCGTAACCAATATACCTGGGACGCGATTACAGAAAGGCTGTTGACCTTGATGAGTGAGTCTCGTGCTAGCTGATTCATTGATGCTTGAGGTTACAAGGATGGGTATGAGTCTCTCGAATCTTGACCGAATAGAAACGTACTGGTGTCTTCTCGATATTACTTGCATAGTTCAATCAAGGGCTTTGTATTTCAATACGAAAAACGACTGTGCCCTGCGTAATGAATTTGTCTTCCGCCTTTGGAACAGTTCCTCGCTGATTCAATCCCGAAAATCGATCAAAAAATATTTCTCGGCGCCATCGCGTCCGTGTTTTTGGATGCCTACTTATGGGAGGACTGGTTATTACCGTGAGTCCCAGATATTCAAATTGCTGAGACAGTCGCTACTTGTTTACTTTGGAACTGAAAGTGCTACCCTTGAGAGAATCCTAGATTGGGGTTTAAGCCCATGGCGTTCTTGACGTCTGATTTCGATTCTGACACTCCGCAAGGCTTACTTCTTGACACTCTACGCGAGAGCGACAGTGCATCCTCGTTGTGCTGGAAAGATATGCCGACGCGAAATGCTGTCTACACGATCGCCAAACAGAATGAAGTGGAAACATTGCTGGTGCATCGACTGGCAAATGCCGAAGACTGGGACACACAGCCCGAAGCATGGCAGCAAGATCATCAGGAGATTTCCCGGCGAATTACTGCTTATCTGGCTGAGCTCAAATACATTTCGGACAGGTTGGCGAAACAAGACATTCCAGTCGTTGCTTTGAAGAATAGCGGTATCGCATGTGGCATCTATTCCTGCCCAGGGTGTTGTCCGATGGGAGATATTGACGTGTTGGTCGAAAAACGACATTTTCGATCTGCACATGAAGTCATGCTGGCAGAAGGGTACCACTTTGAATTCCGTAGCCCGCTAGAAGAGGCTGAACTTGCTGTTGCAGAAGAAGATGGCGGCGCAGAGTATTGGAAAATTCTTCCTGATGGTGAAAAACTCTGGTTTGAACTCCAGTGGCGCCCGGTCGCAGGTCGCTGGATTCGCCCTGACCAAGAGCCGTCTGCTGAAGAGTTGATGGCCCGGTCCATCTCTATCCCGGGCACCACGGTACGCCTGCTGGCGCCGGAGGACAATCTGTTACAAGTGGCTTTACATACCGCCAAACATACCTATGTGCGCGCGCCAGGTTTTCGGTTGCATCTTGACGTTGAACGTATCGTGCGTGCTTATCCGGACCTGAATTTGGAATCTGTTTCTCACGAGGGTCGAGGCCCTCCAAGTCAAGACTGCAGTTTACTTCTCACTGCTAATTCCATTCGATCTTTTCGATACACCAATTCCCAGTGAGGTTCTAGATGCCTTGCGTCCGCCGACTTGGAAAGAAGATCTGATCACTCGTTGGTTGAATCGAGTTGGATTGTTGAATCCGCAGGAACATAAGTTCGGAAAATTGGGCTATATTCTCTTCAACGTGTTGCTCTATGATGATTTTCGTGGACTATGGCGTGGTATCTTTCCGGACAGTGAATGGATGCAGGAGCGCTATTCAATCACTCGAACTTGGCTGCTTCCCTACTATCACGGGCGGCGCCTTGTTGACTTGACAATGCGGCGGGTCAATACTTGATATGGTGTTCGAATGAATGAATTATCGATTTTACTTACGAGCGTAGGGCGACGTGTTGAATTATCGCGCGCCCTAAAGCAGGCATATGTGGATTTAAGACTGAGCGGTACCGTTGCCGCTACAGACATTGATGCCACGGCGCCTGCGCTACGGGTGGTGGATCATCCCTATCTTGTTCCGCGAATCTCGGCACCGGATTACGTGCAGACTATTGTCGCCATCTGTAAACGAGACCGAGTCAAAACAATCTTCCCACTTATCGATCCCGATCTTTCGATTCTGGCAGATAATCGCTCTCTCTTTGAGGAAGCCGGCGTCTCTCCTGTCGTTGTCGATCCACACGCCGTTGCGCTCACTGGCGATAAGTGGCTGACAACGGAGTTCTTTCGGAAGTTAGGGTTGACTACGCCGGCGACATGGCTGCCCACAGATATCGCCGGTAGCCGTTTGACCTATCCTGTTTTTATCAAGCCGCGTCACGGTAGCGCTGCCCAACATACCTATCCGGTCAGATCCGATCAGGAAATGGCGTTCTTTCTGAACTATGTGCCAGACCCCATTATTCAGGACTATCTACCTGGCCCGGAAGTCACCAGCGATGTCATCTGTGATCTACACGGATCGATTCTGTCCATCGTTTCAAGGCAACGAGTCGAGGTGCGATCTGGTGAAGTCGCCAAAGGGGTAACCGTCTACAATCCAACTATTATCGAAGCGTGTGTCCGAATTGCCGAAGCGCTGCCCGCCATCGGTCCCATCACTGTCCAATGCATGATGAAGGACGGCGTACCGCATTTTACCGAGATCAATGCCCGTCTGGGTGGCGGCGCTCCACTTGGTATTGCGGCCGGCGCCGACTGGCCTCGCTGGCTGCTGGCGCGCATCGCCGGCATTCCGGTTGAGATCCCGCCCTTGGGCAGCTATCGCACTGGGGTGTACATGACCCGTTTTGACGATTCTTTTTTTCTGACTGAGGCCGATCTTGCCAAAATGGAAAGCCATCGTCTTTGACCTGGACGACACCCTCTATCCCGAATGCGAGTATGTGCTCGGCGGCTTCCGCGTGGTGGCGGATTGGGTAAGCCGCCATCACGCGCTTCCTGCTGAGACAGGGTTTGCCAGCCTGCGCGCGCTGCACGAATCAGGCGTGCGCGGCGACACGTTCAATCGCTGGCTGGATGCGCACGGCTTGCCGCTCAGCCTAGTTCCGGACCTGGTAACCGTTTATCGATTGCATCAACCGACACTTGCGCCTTTTCCCGGCATAAGGGAGCTAATCAGTTCGTTGAGCGAGGACATCCCGCTTGGGTTGGTAAGCGACGGTTATTTGGCCGTTCAGCACCGCAAATGGAATGCGCTACCCTTCGAGACTTCTTTTCGCGCGGTGGTTTTTTCTGATGAGTGGGGCCGAGCAAACTGGAAACCCAGCTCCGTCCCGTTTGAAGCTGTGGCACAGGGTCTAAATATGGCGCCAGGTAGTCTCGTCTATGTCGCTGACAATCCGGGCAAGGATTTCATTGGGGCGCGTCGCTTGGGGATGGCAACGATTTGGGCTCGATATTCTCAGGGCGACTATGCAACCCAGACTCCGCCTTCGCCAGCGCATGCAGCAGACATGGTAGCGAACTCGGTCGACGAGTTGAAGGCGTTGCTCCTTCAATAAGTGTCAAAGCGAAACTGCGCTCAGGCGTGGATTTTTGGATACACACTATGACCCAACGCATTTTTCTCTCCCCCCGCACATGAACGGCCAAGAAGCATCTCTCCTCCAAGACGCCTTCGCCTCCAACTGGATTGCGCCCCTCGGTCCCCACGTCGACGCCTTCGAAGCCGAGTTCGCGCGCAAGGTCGGCGCGCGCCACGCCCTGGCCCTCAGCTCGGGCACGGCCGCGCTGCACCTGGCCCTGCTTCTGGCCGGCGTCGAGACCGGCGATGAGGTGCTGGTCTCCACCCTCACCTTCGTGGCCAGCGCCAACCCGATCCTCTACCTGGGCGGCTCGGCCGACCTTCATCGACAGCGAGCGGCTCTCCTGGAATATGGATCCGGCCCTGCTGGCGGAGACGCTGGCCCAGCGCGCCCAGCAGGGCCGGCTGCCCAAGGCCGTGATCCTGGTCCATCTCTACGGGCAGAGCGCCGACATTGAGCCCATTCTGGCTGCGTGTCAGGCATATGGCGTTGCCCTGATCGAAGATGCGGCCGAGGCCCTGGGCGCATCCTACAAGGAGCGTTCGCCCGGCACGCTGGGCAAGGCGGGCATTTTTTCCTTCAACGGCAACAAGATCATCACCACCTCGGGCGGCGGCATGCTGGTCTCGGACGACGGCGACTTCATCGCCCACGCGCGCAAGCTGGCCACCCAGGCCCGCGATCCCGCGCCCCACTACCAGCATTCAGAGATCGGCTACAACTACCGCATGAGCAACCTGCTGGCTGCCGTCGGGCGGGGCCAGCTCCAGGTGCTGGATGGGTTCGTCGAGGCCCGGCGACGCAACTTCGCTTACTACCAGCGTCATTTAGGCGACCTGCCGGGGGTAGCATTTATGCCCGAGGCGCCCTGGGGCCGCCATACGCGCTGGCTCACCGTGCTGACCATCGATCCCGCTGCATTCGGCGCCACGCGTGAGGATGTGCGCCTGGCGCTGGAGAGGGAAAACATCGAGTCGCGGCCGGTCTGGAAGCCCATGCACCTGCAGCCGCTCTTTGCTGAGTGCGAAGCCGTGGGCGGTTGCGTGGCCGAGGAGTTTTTCGCCAACGGCCTCTGCTTGCCGTCTGGCTCGGCGCTGACCGAAGGCGAGCTGGATCGGGTGATTGGGATCGTGCGTGGGGTGGCGCAAGGGTGATGGGTTGATGTGGCAGAAGTACGGCTTCTGCCACATCAACCGCGCTTCTCCGGTCGCCGGTCATCTACGCCTGTGAGTCCGTAGGGGGCGATGGCCGCAGAACTCTTCGGCAAGAGGCTCGGTGTAGCGAACGCTCAGCATGCATTCCGCCTGGGGATAAATCCCACGGGCTGCCCACGACACCCCTCAACGGGACTTTGTCGTCGCGGCGAACTCTCGTTACACAAAATTGGCTCGTTATATGCGTCCCGCAAGGTCGCTCTCGACGCGGATAAAACCGGAAAGAGTTGCGGGCAACTGCAACCAGAGAGGACAAGTGGGTCATTTTCGACTCTCGGATGCGGCGGGTATAATGGAGCCGTGGTAGCAAACGAAATTCATGGATCAAGCGCAAGCAAGAAGAACCATGGTCATCGATGGGCATAGGCTTCGTTCAGGAGTAGCACATGATAGCTGGTCAATTACGGGAACAAACGAGAGAACTGCTAGACGAAACCATACCTGAGAAGAAGGACCTGGATGACAAGGTGCGTCAACTCATCGAAGCAGAGTACTTGCGGCAATTGGGACGTCATAAGCGCACGAATTCAGCCCTGACTGATAAGTACGGTATGACGTTCGAGGAGTTCGTCGCCCGTCGCGTTGCGCGCCAAAAGGGATATACATGGGAGGTGGAGCAGGACGCCATGGCTTGGGAGACTGCTATCGGCGGTATAGCCATGCTGGATCGCCAATTGCGCAAGGTGCGTGAGCTCGGTGCTCACTGAGCTGCAGGAGTTGCGGCTTGAAGTCAAAGAGGCACTGGAAGACATCTGGTTCTTAGAGTCCATCGACGAGGTTGAACGCACCGATATCACCGTCTCTCTGCGTTTGCATATCCGGCCGATGCTTTTTGTGCACGTGTTCCTTGGCACGAAATCCGGGTCATTGTTCATGGCCTTGATTGAGGGCGGAAGACGACTGTATGGCGTTGATCGGGAGGCAGGAGAGTGGCATGTTCATCCCTTTGGGGCAGTAGATGTCCATGAACCTCTGTCCCAAGGCATGGGTCCCAAGCCAATTCTGGAGTTTCTGGCTCGGGTTGAAGGACTCCTGATCGAACACGATCTGCTATGATGTCACCATAGTAGCAGATCGCATCTCTCTTTCACACCGGCCATGTCAGGTCTAGCGCGAGACCATAGAGAGGGTTTGATTCCAACTGGATCGTGCCCCTCAGCATCCTTTTCGGCGTCCCTTCGTAGCAGATTGCCTTTTTCTACCACGAAGTTTACCTGATCTTGGGTGCCGATTTTTACACCGGAATTGTGCCGTTTTCTTGACCGGAGTTTACACCCTCTGGCTCGGCGCTGACCGAGGCTGAGCTGGATCGCGTGATTGAGGTCGTGCGTCGATGCGCCCGGGGATGCGCGTCGTAGCGAAGGGTGGCAAAAAAGCCGGCAATCCAGCCCCCCTTGGACCTCCCCAAGCTTGGCTTACCTTTCCCCACACGGCGCACCGAACCGATTGGCCGGCATCTATCGTTGCAGACAATGCATGATTGACCAACGGGCTTGAGCCCGTTTTCCATAGCAGACGTCGGTTTTAACCGACGGCTTTGCTCGTTGTCGTGCAACCGACCGCAGGGGATCCTAGAATCAGGAGTTTCAGAATCAGGCTGAGAAGATGTATAATCCAGCTCCTGACACACGCGATCCAGCAGACTTCTGACTCTCTGGAGATATAGTTCCATCCTCATGATGCTCGGTAGGAGGTGAACCAGTGACAGTTGGCATGGCAATGCAGCTAGAGGAAACTTTTCTTGCGCTGCCCCGTGCGGAGCGAGAGGCAATTATTAGCTATGGCGCAGCGGTCAGGCTTTCTAGTTTAAAGAAACGGCAATATCTGGCCGAGCGCAAGATACAGGACTTTGAGAAAAAGTATCATCAGTCCCTGGCACAGCTTGAGGCAGCCGGTTTACCCGATGATGCCGGGTATGAAATGCACGAGGACTACGTAATGTGGCATCACTGGCAGGAAGTTCTTGAAGCCGTGAGCCAGGATATCGTTGCCTTGGAAGAGATTGCCAGCCAGGGACTCTATCTGCACGGATCCAGCGATGTTGGCGACTGAGCGGCTGATTGAAATTGAGGCCGCTTTCGCCAACCAGATCTCTCGTATTGTCATTGTCGAACTAGACGGTGAGACATTGCGGCTGGTCATCTATCTCAAGGACGGCGCCAATTTGCGCGTTGCCGAGCAGTGGTCAGGAAACAAGCTCAAACGGTACAGCTACTACTGGCTCACAGAGGAAAACCAGCTGATAATTGGCTGGGACAATGCCCCACACCACACGCAATTCAGCACGTTTCCCCATCACAAACATGTTAGCGATAAGCAAACGCCAGAGGCCTCGACAGAGACTTTTTTGGAAGATGTGATGGCGGTGATCCTCTCAACGCAGGATGACGCGGCACGAGATTGAAGTCCATAACCTGAGAAATCGCGGTGGAAGTCGTAGTCATGCTTAGCCGTTCGCCGCAGAGCCTTTGCCTCCAACTGGATCGCACCACTGGGTCCTCACGTCGACGCGTTCGAGGCCGACTTCGCGCGCAAGGTCGGCGCGGACCACGCCCTGGCCCTCAGCTCGGGCACGGCCGCGCTGCACCTGGCGCTACTCCTGGCTGGCGTCGAAACCGGCGATGAAGTCCTGGTCTCCACCCTCACCTTCGTGGCCAGCGCCAACCCGATTCTCTACCTGGGCGGCCGGCCGACCTTCATCGACAGCGAGCGGCTCTCCTGGAACATGGATCCGGCCCTGCTGGCGGAGACGCTAGCCCAGCGTGCTAAGCAGGGCCGGTTGCCCAAGGCCGTGGTGCTGGTCCATCTCTACGGGCAGAGCGCTGACATCGAGCCCATTGTAACCGCCTGCCAGAGGTATGACGTACCGCTGATCGAGGATGCAGCTGAGGCCCTGGGCGCATCTTATAAGGAGCGTTCGCCCGGCACGCTGGGCAAGGCAGGGATCTTCTCCTTCAACGGCAACAAGATCATCACGACCTCGGGCGGTGGCATGCTGGTGTCGGACGATGGGGACTTCATCGCGCACGCGCGCGAAGCTGGCCACCCAGGCCCGTGATCCCGCGCCCCACTACCAGCATTCAGAGCTGGGCTACAACTACCGGATGAGCAACCTGCTGGCTGCGGTGGGGCGGGGTCAGTTGCAGGCGCTGGATGGATTCGTCGAGGCCCGACGACGCAACTTCGCTTACTACCAGCGTCATTTAGGCGACCTGCCGGGGGTAGCATTTATGCCCGAGGCGCCCTAGGGCCGCCACACGCGCTGGCTCACCGTGCTGACCATCGATCCCGCTGCATTCGGCGCCACGCGTGAGGATGTGCGTCTGGCGCTGGAGAGGGAGAACATCGAGTCGCGGCCGGTCTGGAAACCCATGCACCTGCAGCCGCTCTTTGCCGAGTGCGAAGCCGTGGGCGGTTGTGTAGCCGAGGAATTCTTTGCCAACGGCCTCTGCTTGCCGGCGGGTTCGGCGCTGACCGAGGCCGAGCTGGATCGCGTGATTGCGATTGTGCGTCGTTGCACCCGGGGGTGAGGTCTCCGCGTCGGGGATGCGCTTCGTGGCGGAGGGTGGCAAAAAAGCCGGCAATCCAGCCCCCCCTTGGACCTCCCTAAGCTTGGCTTACCCTTACCCAGATGGCGCATCGAACCGATTGGGCGGCATCTATCGTTGCAGACAATGCATGATTGACCAACGGGCTTGAGCCCGTTTTCCATAGCAGACGTCGGTTTCAACCGACGTCGCTCTAGCCGAGCCAGGCGGCAGCGGTTGGAAACCGCCGCCTGCAACAGAAAATCGGCTTCAGCCGATTGCGTTGCGCCTGGAGGTCCGGTGACAAGTGTCCCCACGCTGCGTGAGGACGGCGGTGGTCTTCCCAACTGGTTATCGCCGTGCCGACTGCCCCGGCGTTCCTCACTGACTCCCAGCAGCGATCCGCCAGCGCCGGCTGAGTGAGGCGAGCGGAGCGACGCCTCGTATCGAAGCCAAGCGGACTCGACCACGCGCCTTACTCGACCCGCTTGGTTTCGATACGCCCTTCGGGCTACTCAACCGGCGCTAGACGCTCACTGTGTGAACGGCCCTGGCATTCCTCCCAGACTCGCGCACGACCCGCTCGCACGTGGGCGTGCTCGCTAAGCAGGCGTGGATCGAGATGTCGACATGCCGCATGGTTGTCCGTCAGTGCCGGCTGAGTGAGACGAGTGAATCGGTGCCGCAGTTCGAAGCTTGTCATTGAGCGATTGACGTGATCTCAGTGTGCGACTTATACTGACCGGCAGACATGTGTCCATTTGTTGGCGAAGATCTGCATGAAACTGGAGCGAGATAATGCTAACCCACTACATCCAAGCTGCGATGAATCAGGCGAGCTACGATATTTTGGATGACGGTACCTACTATGGTGAAATCCAGGCTTTCCCAGGGGTCTTTGCCAATGCGGACTCACTGGAAATTTGCCGAGCGCAGTTACAGGAAGTATTGGAGGGTTGGATTCTGCTGGGTCTGCAGTTGGGTCATCCACTTCCAGAGATCAACGGTATCAATCTACGCATGAGTAAGGAGGCCGCTTGATGCCGGCGTTTGGCCCGGTCAAGCGACGTGACCTGATTCGGGCGCTGCGAACCCTGGGGTTCGACGGTCCCTACTCCGGTGGCAATCACCAGTTCATGGTGAGAAATGAACTCAAGCTCTACATCCCCAATCCTCATGGCGGTGATATTAGCCGATCATTGTTGTCCAGAATCCTGAAGCAGGCTGGAATCACAAAAGATGAATGGGAGAACGTCTAGTAGCAAGACGATTGCAGCTGGGCTTCGCCCCTGGGCCCGCACGTCGACGCCTTTGAAGCCGACTTTGCGCGCAAGGTCGTCGCGGCCCACGCCCTGGCCCTCAGCTCGGGCACGGGCGCGCTGCATCTAGCCCTGCGCCTGGATGGCGTTGATTCTGGCGACGAGGTTCTGGTCTCCACCCTTACCTTTGTGGCCAGCGCCAACCCGGTCCTCTACCTGGACGCCCGGCCGACCTTCGTCGACAGCGAACGGCTCTCCTGGAACATGGATCCTGCGCTGCTGGCGGAGACGCTGGCCTAGCGCGACCAGCAGGGCCGGTTGCCCAGGGCCGTGGTGCTGGTCCATCTCTACGGGCAGTGCGCCGAGATTGAGCCCATTCTGGCTGCCTGTCAGGCATATGGCGTTCACCTGATCGAGGATGCAGCCGAGGCCCTGGGCGCATCTTACAAGGGACGCAGCTCCCGCACGCTGGGCAAGGCGGGCATCTTCTCCTTCAACGGCAACAAGAATCATCACCCTATCAAAATGAGCCGGCAGGCCGCACCAGTGCCGGTTGTGGGTGGCGGCATGCTCGTCGCGGACGACGGTGACTTCATCGCCCATGCGCGCAAGCTGGCGACCCAGGCCCGCGATCCTGCGCCCCACTACCAGCACTCGGCGTTGATCACCACGATGCGCCCGATCCGTACGGACGCGGGCCGGGCCCCAAGCGCCCATCGTAGCCTCACGCTACCAGCGTGAGGACCGTTGGCTATCCCAGCGCATCGGGTCACCCAAGGTCCTGCACGCTGCTAGCGTGCAGCTACGGTGGCCACGCCCCTTGCTCATTTCGTCGCCTCATGCGCGCACACCCTCTGCTCGCTAAGCGGGTCTGGCTTCAATTGTCAAAGCGCAGGCCGGTGGGCTTAGATTAGATTGGCAAATACACCTACTTAAAGCGATTCTGCGCGAACGCTGATTCCACGGCGTGGAGGAACGCATCGAAAGACATTTCGTCGCATGGAAGATGCTGTTCAGGGTTTTCAAAAGGGTGCAGATGCCAGCCGATATACGCGTTGTCAGCGCCAAAAATCCGACGTTCATCCTGGACAAGCGCAAATGCACATTTGCCCGAATCCGCGTTGTAAAATACGTCGATGAAAGCCGCAGCGACAAGGACAACGCGGATCTTGACGACGACATCGTCTAACAATTGTACGTCGTATGAAGCGACAATTTCGACTGCATGGCACGCATGCTGGATGGCGCGTGCAAAGGCAACTGCGTCTAGATCAGCCACGCTTCAATTGTCTCTAATTTCTGCTTGCGGCTGATCAACCCATCCCATTCGAAGTAGTCACGTTCAACGTCGTACGCAAATTGGTTGGAAATGGTTTCCGCCCTGCCCTGTGCTTCGAACTCCTCAAAACTCATACCATACTTCTGTTCCAAGGCTGCGATTGCCGCATGTACCATGCCCAACCGGTAGGCGACGGCGTCCTGCAACGCTAGCAGGAGGGCAACGTTAACGCGTGGTTCGCCTGTCAGCTCGGTGAGCGCTTGCAATGCCGTTTTCGAAATGGTGGGTGAAAGGGTGCTCATCTCGTTATCAATCCTCATGCAGTGATCGCTGAAGGTCGTCGCCCCTAGTTCTCTGTTTTACCTTCGAGCGTAGTGAACTCTGTATGCGACCATCTGCTGCGCATTATAGCACAGTGTTGCCGTTGCCTGCGCGTGCCCTTGCTCCGCAGAGTAAATCGGTGCCTACTTATCAAAGTAAGCACCAACATCACGTTCTCCTCCTTCACAGTCGGGCGTTTCTCTCCACTGTCCCGCAAGCTGGCGACCCAGGCCTGCGATCCCGCATCCCGCTACCAGCACTCGGAGCTGGGCTACAGATACCGCATGAGCAACCTGCTGGCCGCGATGGGATGGGGCCAGCCGCAGGCGCTGGATGGGTTTGTGAAGGCCCGGCGACGCAACTTCGCTTACTACCAGCGTCATTTAGGCGACCTGCCGGGGGTAGCATTTATGCCCGAGGCGCCCTGGGGGCGCCACACGCGCTGGCTCACCGTGCTGACGATCGATCCGGCTGCGTTTGGCGCCTCACGTGAGGATGTGCGCCTGGCGCTGGAGGCCGAGAACATCGAGTCGCGCCCGGTCTGGAAGCCTATGTACCTGCAGCCGCTCTTTGCTGAGTGCGAAGCCGTGGGCGGTTGTGTGGCCGAGGAGTTTTTTGCCAACGGCCTCTGCTTGCCGGCGGGTTCGGCGCTGACTGAGGCTGAGTTGGATCGCGTGATTGAGATCGTGCGCGGATGCGCCCGAAGGTGAGGTCTCCGAGTTGGGGCACACACGCTCAGCTAGGTCCATGGGCGCTAGGGCCGTGTGAACGTCAGCACCTCCGGGAGGCGGAGCGGTCAACTTGCGGTGAACGGAGCTGCGTCATCCGCCTCCCGGAGGTACGGTAACTCTCTGTCTAGTCCGCATGCCCCGTGCGCACGGTGGTCCTCCCGAGTTTCCCATGTCGCTGGGGCAAGATCGGTCCCGACAAAGAAATTCGGGCATTTCTGGGGAGTGGTTGTCGCCTTGCGAAAGTCCCCGGTGTTGATCGCCATCGCGCCCGACCCGTTCGCACGTGAGTGTGCTCGCGTATTCTGTTTCTTTATGGTCGAGATGAGCGAGCTACGATTCCCTGTAGGCTGGATATCGGCGACCGGTAGCCTGCGGTTATCATCTGTTGGAGTAGGCCATCCGCTGCGCTGAGTGAAAGACACTCCTTGTCGACTGCGAGCGCAAGCAGTCCCAATGTGCCAGATACGGGTACCTGCAGCTGTTGTGCCAGTCGACGCGCAACACGGTCGTCCGTCATCACCTGGTGATCATCGTAGTGCGCCAGGGCAATACAGGAAGCTTCTCCTGGTCCGAGCCGGAGACGCAACTGCGCACAAAGAGATTGGGCCGATGGGGTCAAGGAAAGCAGGGGCAGCCACGACCAATCTGTCTGAGGAATCCTTCCGAGTTTTACGCCCTCGTTGTGCTCATGCATTACCTCGCCAGTCGTAGCCGCAAGTTTCTCCAGGGTTACTGAAATCACGTCAGGGCGTTGGGTGATCGCAAAATTCGAGAGAACAGTGTTGTCCAGCAAAATGCTCATGGACGAGGTTCGTCTTGATTCGACTGGAGCCATCGGCGGGCTGCATGGACTTCGGCGGCGGCTTCCGGCTCGTTCGCAGCGCCCAGCCAGAGCGGAATTCCGCTCTCCAAGAAGCGTTCACGCAACACCAACGGATGTACGCCGATGAGCTCGGCTGCTTTGCTCAGGCTGATCTCTTCATCCAAATAGAGGCTGACCGCTAATGACCATGTCAGTTCGGCATCCTGTGCCAATGCTTGCTGTAGGGCTCGTGCTGCGAGTTCCGGGTGAGCTTGAAAGATGCGCAGAACCTGATCAATGTCCCAAGAACCTTCAGCCTCAGCGTAAGTGGTCATGATGAGTACCTCATACCGCAAGAAGGACAATCAGCGTTGCCGGTACATCGCGGAGGAAATCTCCCCAAGGTTTCAGCAGAAACCAGAATTGAGACTTCTTGACCGCAGGCTTTACGTACGCCATGGTGAACGAACAGTACCATGCGGGCCAGCGAAGCCCCCAAAAACCTCAGCGGCAAGCTGCTTCACAGAATTATAACATGTTCGCGATCCCACCGAAATTACCAGAAAAATGAGATCGACTGGAATTCGCGAACCACAAATAATCCAGCGGCAAGCGCTGGAGCGGGAGAACATCGAGTCGCGCCCGGTCTGGAAGCCTATGCACCTGCAGCCGCTCTTTGCTGAGTGCGAAGCCGTGGGCGGTTGCGTGGCCGAGGAGTTTTTTGCCAACGGCCTCTGCTTGCCCTCTGGCTCGGCGCTGACTCAGGCTGAGTTGGACAGGGTGATTGAGGTCGTGCGTCGATGCGCCCGGGGATGAGGTCTTCGAGTTGGGGATGCGCTTCGTGGTGGAGGGAGGCAAAAAAGCGGGCAATCCAGCCCCCCTTGGACTTCGCCAAGCTTGGCTGATCTTTACCCACATACCCACACGGCGCACCGAACCGATTGGCCGGCATCTATCGTTGCCGACAATGCATGATTGACCAACGGGCTTGAGCCCGTTTTCCGTAGCAGCCGTCGGTTTCAACCGACGTCGCTCTAGCTAGGCCAGGCGGCAGCGGTTGGAAACCGCCACCTGTTGCTCCCGAAGCTACGGTGACCCTCTGTCCAGTCCGCACGCCGCGTGCGGACGGTCGCCTTCCCGCCTGGTTATCGCCCTGCAAATGGCCCCGGCGTTGATCACCGCCATGCGCACGACCCGCTCGCACGTGGGCGTGCTCACTAAGCGGGCAGGCGCGAGCTGGGTTCGGCCAGCGCCGGCTGAGTGAGGCGAGCGAAGCGATTGCCTTGGTTCGCTTGTACTGAGCCTGTCGAAGTGAAGCCAAGCGGCGCCAACCACGACGCCTCGTCGACCCGCTTAGTTTCGATACGCCCTTCGGGCTACTCAACCGGCGCTAGACGCTCGCCATGTGAACGGCCCGGCGTTGATCACCGCCACGCGCACGACCCACTCGCACGTGGGCGTGCTCACTAAGCGGGCAGGCGCGAGCTGGGTTCGGCCAGCGCCGGCTGAGTGAGGCGAGCGAAGCGATTGCCTTGGTTCGCTTGTACTGAGCCCGCCTGTACTGAACTTGTCGAAGTATCGAAGTGAAGCCAAGCGGTCGCTAACCATGCGCTCTCGGTCGACCCGCTTGGTTTCGATACGCCCTTCGGGCTACTCAACCGGCGCTCGATCCTCGCCTTGCGGTCGGCCTGCGCGCACGTGGGCGTGCTCGCTAGGCAGGCATGGGTCGAGATGTCGACATGCCGCATGGTTGTCCGTCAGTGCCGGCTGGGTGAGGTGAGACGCGTGAAACAATGACGAATGGGAGAACGTCAAGTAGCAAGACAATTGCAGTTGGGCTTCGCCCCTCGGCCCCCACGCGGACGCGTTCGAGGCGGAGTTTGCGCACAAGGTCGGCGCGGATCACGCCCTGGCCCTGTATCTGGCCGGCATCGCGCCGGGCGACGAGGTCTTGGTCTCCACCCTCGCTTTCGTGGCCAGCGTCAATCCGATCATCTATCTGGGCGCCCGCCCCACCTTTATCGACAGCGAACGCGCCTCCTGGAACATGGATCCCGCGCTCCTGGCGGAGACGCTCAGCCCAGCGTGCTAAGCAGGGCCGTTTGCCCAAGGCCGTGGTGCTGGTCCATCTCTACGGGCAGGGCGCTGACATCAAGCCCATTCTTGCTGCGTGTCAGAGGGATGACGTAGCTCTGATCGAAGATGCGGCCGATGCCCTGGGCGCGTCTTACAAGGATCGTTCGCCCGGCACGCTGGGCAAGGCGGGGATCTTCTACTTCAACGGCAACAAGATCATCACGACCTCGGGCGGTGGCATGCTGGTGTCGGACGACGGCGACTTCATCGCGCACGCGCGCAAGCTGGCCACCCAGGCCCGTGATCCCGCGCCCCACTACCAGCATTCAGAGCTGGGCTACAACTACCGCATGAGCAACTTGCTGGCTGCCGTGGGACGCGGCCAGCTCCAGGCGCTGGGTGAAATTGCCCAGGCGCGACGACGCAACTTCGCTTACTACCAGGCGCACCTGGGCGACCTGCCCGGCATCGCCTTCATGCCCGAGGCGCCCTGGGGGCGCCACACGCGCTGGTTGACCGTGCTGACCATCGATTCCGCACGGATTAGCCATGTCCACCGCTTGTTGGTCGTGCCTGTTTGTCAACCGGCGGGCCTTGCTAGCCATCTAATCCATCTAATCCCACAGCGTCCGCAGATGGAGAGATGCATGAATGCGCGCATCGTTCGTGATGAGCGGCGCCTTCAAATGAATTGCGGTTGCTGCGATGAGGCGATCGTGTAGTTCTGGAATGTCTGTGATTGCGTGGGCAGCGGAAACAACGGCATAATTGAGGGGCGTTTCGTAGCAATCCGCAAATCCCTGCACATATTGGTTGACATCGTCTAACGTGGCGGTAATCCGTTTGCGTTGCGCCAAATAGAGTATCTCGGCGAACACCATGGCTGGAACGTATAGTCGAGCCCCGCCCTGCTCCATCGCGTTGAATGCATCGCGGGCCTTACTGCCCATGGCGCGTCGTTCCAGCCGTAGAATCAATGCCACTGTATCGACGACATAGTCATTCGTGGGGGAAGCGTTGCTCATAGCCTGCAATTTCGGTGTCTAGATGGTGTAACGCATTTTCATTGAGTTCGGCCAATTCTTCACCCAGCAACAAGGAGTACTGTTCCTCTGCAAATGCATCAGGATCGTCTAGCTGCTTGCGCAGGAAATAAATGAAGTTCGTAACTTCAGCAAGCACTTCGGGCGGTAGATCCTGAATGCCGCTGATAATTAGGCGTTTGTATACTTGTGGCGTCATCATGTTCATAGGTGGACCTGTTGAATTGCTGCACCAGTACCTGCAGATAGCGCATCGTCTCAGGTATAACGTCATATCTGTCACGGGGATGCGACCATGTATACACAATGCGTTCAATCAATGTTGCTAAAGGGGCGACGAAGGCCTCAATCGTAGAACGGTACGGTTGTGATTATAACATGACCGCTGTTTGCACGAAATTGATGAAGGGATCGCTTGCAAGCCGCGTGCGTCGCGTCATTGTGGCAACTGCACGCTACCAACGTGCAGCTACGGAGGCCAGGCCCCTGCTCACATCGTAGCCTCACGCTACCAGCGTGAGGATCATCGGATATCCGAGCGCTCGGGTCACCCGGGGTCCTGCACGCTGATAGCGTGCAGCTACGGTGGCCGGGCCCCTGCTCATTTCGTAGCCTCACGCAAGCACGAGGGCGTGCGCCTGGCGCTGGAGCGAGAGAACATCGAATCGCGCCCGGTTTGGAAGCCCATGCACTTGCATCTGCGCTTTGCCAAGTGTGAGTCCATCGGCAGCGACGTGGCCGCGGGACTTTTCGACTGGCCGGCATCTGTCGTTGCAGACCATGCGTGATTGGCCAACGGGCTTGAGCCCGTTTTCCGTAGCAGCCGTCGGTTTCAACCGACGTCGCTCTAGCCGAGCCAGACGGCAGCGGTTGGAAACCGCCGCCTGTTGCTCCCGAAGGTACGGTGACCCTCTGTCCAGTCCGCACGCCGCGTGCGGACGGCCGCCCTCCCGACCGGTTATCGCCCTGCGAACGGCTTGATTGAGGCGGCGGCTCATATGCGTCGTCTCCGGGATCTGTGTCAGGATGCAGCGCCTGAACCTTTGCGCCGTCGTCGCCTATACGCGCCGCCCGATTACCTAGCCTTTGCTTGATCGATACCCTGGGCGTGCGTAGATAAGGCGAATCCAGAGAAATAGATATCCCATTTCATAGGGGCGGGGCTTGCCCTATACGCATCAAGGCCAACGCCGGTTCAAAACCGGCGCCCGATACGGAAAACCTGTTAAAGCAGGTTGCCATGACGCGCGATTTTGCTACTATGCCAGTGCGCTTCAGCGCACTTTCTGTATCAGCCACCGGTTTCGAACCGGTGGTGGCGGTCGACTTGCTTGCTTGACCCGTTCGCCCGTGGGCGTGTTCGCTCAGCGGGTTGGGGCAAGATGGATTCGCCAGTGCCCGCTTAGTGAGGCGAGCGCAGCGATTGCCTTGGTTCGCTTGTACTGAGCCTGTCGAAGTGAAGCCAAGCGGTGCCTACCACGACTCCCCGTCGACCCGCTTGGTTTCGATACGCCCTCCGCAAGCTATGGGCTACTCAACCGGCGCTAGACCCTCGCCTTGCGAACGGCCCCTGTGTGGATCGCCATCACGCGTCCGACTCGTT
The DNA here is from genome assembly GCA_963749845.1 of uncultured Chloroflexia bacterium. Lineage (GTDB taxonomy): Bacteria > Chloroflexota > Anaerolineae > Caldilineales > Caldilineaceae > JAGRCP01. The sequence continues at coordinate 281,675 of CAVVOJ010000005.1, forward strand.
AGCACGCGGCGGAAACCAAGCGGATGACGAGGTTGCGTTGTCAACCCGCTTGGTTTCACTTCGATACTTCGACAAGCTCAGTACAGGCGGGCTCAGCACAAGCGATACGCCCCCCGCAAGCTCCAGACTACTCAACCGGCGCTAGACGCTCGCCTTGGTAACGCCCCCGCGTTCATCACCGTCACGCGCCCAACCCGCACGCACGTGGGCGTGCTTGCCTAGGGGGATCTGGGTCCAAAAATTGGTCAAGGATTTGTTGAACGAATGCGAATTGTGTCTTCTGTCACAACGACGAAGTGTTGACTGATCTTGTCAGCATGTTCGGAGAGCACGGCTGCCAGTACACGGACCTTCTGTGCAGCACGATCATCGGACAGGCGTAGCAGGATGACGCCGCAATGCTCGCGCCGGTCACGGTAGACCATATCACCAAAATCCTTGTCATTCGTGATGACAATGCGATTCTCATCGACTGCACGCTGTAAAATATCTGAATCGGTGGCCTGCGGCATGACCTCTGTGACACCGATGACGTCAAATCCGTTTTCGCGCAAATAGTGTACCACGGAGCGTCCGGTGCATTCGTCGACGATAAACTGGGCCATCAGGCCGCTGCGCTGGGCGCAAGAGGGAAGACTGCTTCACCGGCGACGATGGCTGCGGCATAGAAGAGTGCAGCCCGAATGTCCTCCGGTTGCAGGCGCGGATATTCGTCAAGGATCTCTTGCTGGGGAATTCCCTGGGCAACCATCCGTATAATGAGATCGACTGGAATTCGCGTACCACGAATGACCGGCTTGCCAACCATCACATCAGGATTGTGAACGATCCGTTGAATGAGCGTAGTCTCCAATGGTTGCCTTCCTTCCTCGTATCGATGATACGGTCGATCAAGCGTCAAACGGCAACAACCCGCTTCCGTTGCGATTATAGCATGAACGCAGCCTACCAAAAACCAATTAGGAAGCGTGGGGTGTGTCCCGGCATTCCTCCCTGACTAGCGTCCGACCCGTTCACACGTGGGCGTGCTCGCTCAGCGGGTTGGGGCGAGAGGGATTCGCCAGCGCCGGCTGAGTGAGGCGAGCGCAGCGATTGCCTTGGTTCGCTTGTACTGAGCCTGCCTGTACTGAGCTTGTCGAAGTATCGAAGTGAAGCCAAGCGGGGCCTACCACAACGCCTCGTCGACACGCTTGGTTTCGATACGCCCTTCGGGCTACTCAACCGGCGCTAGACGCTCGCCATGCGAACGGCCCTAGCGTTCCTCATCGACTCCCAGCAGCGTTCGGCCAGCGCCGGCTGAGTGAGGCGAGCGGAGCGACGTATCGAAGCCAAGCGGACTCGACCACGCGCCTTACTCGACCCGCTTGGTTTCGATACGCCCTTCGGGCTACTCAACCGGCGCTAGACGCTCGCCATGCGAACGGCCCTAGCGTTCCTCATCGACTCCAGCAGCGTTCGGCCAGCGCCGGCTGAGTGAGGCGAGCGCAGCGATCCTCGTATCGAAGCCAAGCGGACTCGACCACGCGCCTTACTCGACCCGCTTGGTTTCGATACGCCCTTCGGGCTACTCAACCGGCGCTGGACGCTCGTCATGCGAACGGACCCGGCATTCCTCATCGACTCCCAGCAGCGTTCGGCCAGCGCCGGCTGAGTGAGGCGAGCGGAGCGACGCCTCGTATCGAAGCCAAGCGGACTCGACCACGCACCTTACTCGACCCGCTTGGTTTCACTTCGACGGGCTCAGCACAAGCGATACGCCCTTCGGGCTACTCAACCGGCGCTGGACGCTCGCCTTGTTAACGGCCCTGGCGTTGATCACCGTCACGCGTCCGGCACGTTCGCACGTGGGCGTGCTCATTAAGCGGATAACTGGCTTGCGGCGAAGGATTGACGCCGGCAGAGCGATTAATTGGGTAAGGCAACCCACAGGACTCATTGACACCCGTACTACCCCACTCACCCTCCTCACCATCGCACGTGGATCTTGCCGCTCTGAAAACTTTGGTCCGTTTTCGATGTGGAGCAGTGAGTTATGTATCGTTCATTTGGAAAACGTCTGCTGGATCTACTGCTGGCCTTGCCGGCGCTCCTGCTGTTGTTGCCCGTGATGGGGGTGATTGGCGTCATGGTCGGGATCAGCTGTGGCTTCCCGGTCATCTATCGCCAGCGCCGCCCCGGCCTGCATGGTCGTCCCTTCACGATCTATAAGTTTCGTACTATGAACGACGCCCGCGATGCATCGGGCGCCCTGCTGCCCGACGCAGAGCGCTTGACCCGAATCGGGCGCTTTCTCCGCAGCACGAGCCTGGACGAACTGCCGGAGCTGATCAACATCGTGCGCGGCGATATGAGCCTGGTGGGTCCCCGCCCGTTGTTGATGGACTACCTGGCGCGCTACACGCCCGAGCAGGCCCGCCGCCACCAGGTGCGTCCCGGTCTCACCGGCATCGCACAGGTTTCCGGTCGCAATGGGCTGACCTGGGAAGAGAAGTTCGCCAGCGACGTCTGGTACGTGGACAATCTCTCCCTGCTGCTGGATTTGCGCACGCTGCTGCAGACGGTCCGTACGGTGCTGCGTCGCGAAGGCATCAGCCAGCCCGGCCACGCTACCGCAGCGCCGTTCCGGGGCACGGCCGCTGAGCATCAGGCTAGTGGGTAACGTCGGCAACGATTGAGCGCTCACGAAGTGGGTGCCAGGGTCCGCGCGACGGATTGGGGTTGATAGGGCTTGTGGCTCACGTTGTCAAGACTCGGATCACAGCCGCGTCGAAGGATTGACCCAGCGTAGCCGATTCAATCAATGAACGGGCAAAGATTGCTTTGCCAGGCAGCGCCCGGAAGTCGCAGCAACCAAAAGTGCGATTTCTTTTGAAGCGCAGACGGCAAGGCCTCTGGCGAATCGGTCTGATATGGGGTTCGGGGACGTCTTCTGGAAGAGCCGCCATCGTCCAACTGGCGAGTTCTGTGGTGGCTTTGCGAATTTTGGACGATAACTTGACGCTTGCTGCACTTGGCGTTGACCGTGGCCACGTCCCAAGCGTATCATTGATCATAGGCTACCGTACAGACACAGTAGGCTCAACCGGCACTAGCCTCGTAGGCAGTATAGTTACCATCATAGTACAGTGTGACTCCAATCAATCGAAGTTTCTGCATGCAGTACGCGAAAAATGAAACGTAAAACCTGCGGTTGCTTTGACTACTACTGCGCCTTGCGCAGCGCGGCTCACACCGGCAAACAGCAGAATAGATGAGGAGCAGAGTGCTGATGCAGCTCAATATATCCTCGACGATCGTGCGAAAATCGTTGGGCGAAAAGGTGTTGACGATCCGCAACCGTCATCTTCTTCTGTTCGATTTGATCATCTTCTCAACCATGCCGGCGCTGGCGCTCTATCTGCGCGTTGAGAGCAGCAGCGCCATGGCCGGCTATCTTGACGCGCTAATCGCCTATACCCTAATCGCAGTCTTGGTTCGCTGTACCATTTTTGGCGCTATGGGCATCTATCGCCGCTTCTGGCGCTATGCCAGCGTGGAAGATTTGGTGCAGATCGGCCTAGCCCTCTTCTTTTCAAGCCTGGTGATGCTCTTTATCGCATTAGCCATGCGTCTATTGGGGGTACCGTCAGGGTCCCCGTTACCCCGCTCCGTGCCGATCATGGAGAGCCTCCTGGTTGCGGTCGCGACAGTCGCAGCGCGCTTCTCATTGCGTCTGGTCGATCGTTGGCGCATCGACCAGCCCCAGCAGCGTCCCCAGCGCGTTGGCATCATAGGCGCCGGCTCGGCAGGCATAATGATCTTGCGCGAAATGCGGCGCAACCCTGCCCTCGGTATGCTACCGGTCTGCTTCTTTGACGATGATCCCGCCAAGCAGAAGCTGGAGATACACGGTGTGCCCGTGTGGGGCGACCGCAACACCGTTCCCGATGCGGTAAAGGCCGCTCAATTGGATCTGATCATCCTGGCCATGCCCACCGCGCCCGGACGTACCATTCGGGAACTGAGCGACATCTGTCAGGCTGCCAAAATAAAAACGAAAACGATTCCGGGCATCTACGAGTTGCTAAATGGGAGCTTGAGCATTAGTCAGCTCCGCAACATAGAGTTGATCGATTTGCTGCGGCGCAGTCCGATTCAGACGGATATTGCTGAGGTGCGGAATCTGCTACGTGGCAAGCGCGTGCTCGTGACGGGCGGCGGCGGCTCGATTGGCCGTGAGCTAGCGCGCCAGATTCTGCTGTGCGGACCGGCCCAACTCGTGCTGCTGGGCCATGGCGAGAACTCGATCTTTGAAAGCGAACGCGAGTTGCGCCGCATGCTGGCCCAACTGGGCGACACAGACACCGAAATTGTGGCGGTGATTGCCGACATCCGCTTTGCCGACCGCATCAACCGCATCTTTGCCCGGCTCCGTCCGGAGGTCGTCTTTCACGCCGCAGCGCATAAGCACGTGCCCCTTATGGAGTTGAACCCGGTCGAAGCGATCACGAACAATGTGCTGGGGACGCGCAACGTGGTGGAGGCCGCTGCTGCAACGGGTGTGGAACAGTTCGTGATGATTTCGACGGACAAAGCGGTCAACCCCACCAATATAATGGGGGCCAGCAAGCGCGCGGCGGAACTGGTCGTGCTCAAGACCGCCCGTGCGCACGATCTGCCCTATGTGGCCGTGCGCTTCGGCAATGTCTTGGGCAGCCGCGGCAGCGTTGTGCCCATCTTCCAACGTCAGATTGAGGCCGGCGGTCCGGTCACCGTGACCCACCCCGACATCTTGCGCTATTTCATGACGATTCCCGAGGCTGTGCAACTGGTGCTGCAAGCTGCCGTAATGGGGCATTCTGGCGAGGTCTTCGTCTTGGATATGGGCGATCCGGTGTCGATCACCGGCATGGCCGAGACCCTGATCCGCCTTTCCGGGTATGAGGTTGGCCGGGATATTGAGATCAAGTACACGGGCTTGCGCCCGGGCGAAAAGCTCTTTGAAGAGCTCTTTGTCGAAGGCGAAGTCTATGGCCAGACCGCGCACGAGAAAATATTTGCCGCCTTTAATGCGGCGAGCCAGATTCCGTCTGATTTGGATGGTTATGTTGATGCATTGACCTCTGCCGCACAGCGTGACGATCGCGACGCCATCGTGAAGTCGCTCAAAGCCATGGTCCCCGAATACTCGCCGCAAACGCCGGCGCCTTCACCCAAGGTCGCCACACAATCGTCGAATAGCTCCATCCACTTGGAGCCCGCCCCCGCCACGATCAGCTGAACCACGATTCGGTTGCAGCCGGTGACCGGAATTCCGCCTGATTAACGTATCCAAACGAAGTCTGGAACGTCAACACGATTGCCGATCAACATTCGTGCCGATCAACCAATCCGTAGAGACGTTGCGCCGCAACGTCTCGATCCCGGTCGTCAACACACGAAGGATTCTAGTCGGTTATCCCGATACACTGCACAGAAAGTGTGACGCGTTTCTGCCGGTGCTACATTCATGAACATCGACTCATCCATCACAACCGACGTGACCGCGCCTGCGCCGAAAGATCTGGGGCAACCGGAGAGCGTCAGGCGCACTGCACCGCAGCGCCGCGTGCAGGCCCGTCCCTTCTGGGCGCGCATCGCCTGGCTGGAGCCTTTCTGGCTGGCGCTATTGGCGCCGGCGATCCTGTTGCCCGGTCGTTTTTGGGCGCCTGCCCTGCAGCCGTATCTGGTTCTGGCCCTCTTTGTCTTTTGGCCCCTGCGCCGTCTTGCCTACGGCCGCTGGAGCGTCGCCACGCCCCTGGCCTGGCCCGTGGGCATCCTGATGGCGTGGACGCCGCTTACGGTGTGGATTGCTGTCGATCGCGCGGTGGCCTGGGTGGCGGTTGGTTATCTGTTGTTGGGGGTTGCACTCTACTGGGCACTGATCAACTGGCCGCCGGCGCGCAAGCGGCCACTGTGGATCGCCGGCCTCTTTGCCCTGATCGGCATCGCGCTGGCGCTGTTAGGGCCCCAGCTGTTGGATTTTCGGCAGGGTTCGCAGCTCTTTCGCATTCCAGCGCTCTACGCACGACTTGGCCTGTTGGCTGCCCTGGTGGGCGAGAGCATGAACGGCAATGTGCTGGCCGGTGGGTTGGTGGTGACTGTCCCGATTCTGGCAGCGTTGGTGGTTGAACCCCGTTGGACCAAGCGCTTCTGGCTGCCGTTTCTGGCGGCGGTGGTGGTGGTTGGCTGCTTGTTCCCGCTCTTTCTCACGCAGAGTCGCGGTGCATGGCTGGCCACGCTGCTGAGCCTGCTGGTTCTCGTGGTTCTGCGCTGGCCACGCCTGGTCTGGACGCTGCCGCTCTTCATTGCAGCTGCCGTATACGCCGTCCTGCGTCTGGGTGCCAGTGGCGTGTTGGACCTGCTCTCCAGCGACACGTCCCTGGTCGGGCTTTCAGGCCGCATCGAGATCTGGGATCGGGCCACATTAGCCTTGCGCGATTTTCTCTGGACGGGCGTGGGGCACGGTCAGTTCTTGCCGATTGTGCCGGAGCTCTACCCGTTTTTTACCTTGCCGACGGACATCCCCCACGCCCACAATCTCTTCTTGCAGATTGGGGTCGATATGGGATTGGTTGGCATGCTTGCCTATGGCGCAACAGTGGTCGTGAGTTTGGTCCTTGCCGGCCGGGCGGTTCGCAGCGCAACCCTTCGTCGGCAAGAGATTGGCAAGCGCGGGCGGCGCTGGCGCCGTGAATCGCTGACGTGGGCTTTGGGCGCGGGCGTCATCGCCGCGCTGACTGGTCTCTTACTTCATGGCCTGGTCGATGCGGTGCTATGGGACACGAAGCTCGCCTTTTTGCCCTGGCTGCTCTTTGCCCAGGCCACGCTGATCAGCACGCCCCAACGTCGCATCCGCCGTGGCGGGCGCCGCAGCTCGGCAGGCTAAAGCGAGTGCAGTCTGGCGCCGAACGCCGAAGTCGCGACTGTATAACTGTTCGTGTTCTGTTGGATGAGCAAGATTGGCTCCTAGTGAGGTGGCAAGCGTGAATTGGTGAGTAGGTCACGCTATCAGCGTGACAGCTCCCGCATCCCTACGAGTTACCGGGGAGCACCGGAGCCCGTCTGGCTGCTACAGACCATTGGTCGGTTTCCGCCTGGCTGTACTAGTGGCCTTCTCGCCAAGTCTGTATACTTGGTGCACGAATTTAGCGAGAAAATCACGTAGGTAAATCCA
>CAVVOJ010000006.1:0-954010 GCA_963749845.1 uncultured Chloroflexia bacterium
GCGGACGGCGCTTCTTCCTCAAAATCACGTGCTGCGGCGAAGAAGAGACTACCGTAGGGAACCAGCAGGGTGACTTGATTGTCAGGTAGCTACTTGGGCGCATCCTGCACGAGAGAATCGTTTTCTTCCGTGGGGACTAATTCCATGATCGTCATGCGTTTGGCGGCCTGAAAGATGTAGAGGAAGATCCGGATCACAACGCCTGGCAGGATCCCCTGCTGCACCGGCAGGACCAGCGTCGAGATCAAAGTGAGCGACATGACGAAGCGCGCCAGAGCATTAGGATTCCAGACCGTGCGAATCTCCGCCGGCTTGATCGACTGGTAGCCGGCATAGATGAGAATGCCGGTCGGCTCCTATGCGCATCGATCTTCGGCTTGATCGCCTATCGCAAGTACTTAGACAAGACCAGTCTCGACATTTTGGCCGCCCAAGCCTGTGCAGGTGATGCCTCGGCGTGCAGGCTGGCCGCAACCCCAATCAGCGCCGTCTTCAGGTTTTTCTTTGGGGATGTGCCTCAGGAATTGCAGGACGCAACCGAACAGATGCAGCTTGGCGGGGAGTTCGGATTGCACGCCTCAGGCTTCGATCGCTAGCTACTTCGATCTACATTCAGGTTTCATTGGAGGGCAATCAGCGGTCGCCGCTCGCCCTCCGTGGTGTTTCCTGTTGTTCACGCCATTTGCGCTATGGAACAAGGGCCATCATCCGTAAAGATGAAGTCGGGTACAGACTCACGTTGTTGCACGACTTCGATGACGACGTTGCCTCGCTTGCGACCCGTGTCGACATAGCGATGGGCCTTTGCGATTTCGTCCAGAGGATAGGCGCGATCGATCACGGGCTGGAGCGCACCGGCTTCGATCATCTCTTTGACAAGCTGCAGATCGCGACGTTTTTCTTCGCTGGGGCGCAGGCCCCGGCGGCGAAGATGGCCCGCTTGTCGCCCAGCATGGATGTCGTCAGCGTGGAAGTCAGCGCACCCAGGCTCAGCACGGTGGTCAGATAGATGCCGCCCGGCTTGAGCGCCTGCTTGCTCTGCGCAAAGGAACTCTTGCCCACCGTGTCAAAAATGATGTCGTACAGCTCATGGTCCGTGGTGAAGTCTTTCTGCGTGTAGTCAATCACCTCGTCGGCGCCCAACGACTGAACCAGTGCCAGGTTACGCGTACTGGTTACCCCGGTAACGTGGGCATCAAAGTGCTTGGCGACCTGTACCGCCGCCGATCCGACGCTGCCCGAGGCGCCATTGATCAGGATGCGTTGACCGGGCTGAATCTTGGCCTTGTCGCGGCAGGAAGTGCAGGGCAGTGGTCGTGCCGTCTTGAATCGACGCGGCCTCGGCATAGCTTAGCCCGGCCGGCATGGTGGTTACCACGTCATCTTTGGGCAGCGCAATGTATTCGGCATAGGTTCCGCCATCCAAATCGGTGGCGCCGAAGACGCGGTCGCCGGGCTTGAAGCGCGTCACGGCCTCGCCAACCGCCTCGACTTCACCGGCTAACTCGGTGCCGGGCACGGCCTGCTTGGGCTTGCTCAGCCCCGTGAAGAGGCGGCCGTAATAGGGCTTGCCTGTGCGCATCATCGTCTGCGCCGCGGTGACCGTGGTGGCATGGATGCGGATCAAGACCTCGTTGGGTCCGGGCGCCGGTTTCTCCACCTCGCGCATCTGCAGGACTTCAGGACCGCCATAGTTCGTGCTCGCAATTGCTTTCATCGTTCCGTTCCTTTCGTGATCAGTAAATATGGTTCTCAAGTGGGACCTACTCGTAGCAAGCGCCTCATCGTGTTTTTCCTTTCTGAGGATCGATTCATGTCGACGAAGAGCAATCAAGACGAACGGGGTCAGCGTGCTCCGCCCCGAACGGCACAGGTTCGTCCACTCCGTTTGGGCCGGCGTTCAGCTGTCTGACCCATCCAACGGGCCGGATGACTCCTCCGGTGAATCCCGGCTTTGCCCCGCCGCGACGGACGCAACCGAAAGCAGCGGCATGCCCAGGTCGCGCACGTTTCTGAGCAGGCCGTGCAGCGCCGCCTGATCGGCCACCGGGCCGGTCAAAAGCGTATCGCCGTTCTCCTGGAGCGCGATGGTGAGATCGGCGAACCAGTCGGCCCAACGGGCATCCAGATGGCCCTTGATACGTATTTCGACAATGGTGGCTTCGTTGCCGTGGGTGGATCGGTCTTGCTCATTCATGCTGCGCCTCGTATCCGGTAGCTGTCGGCTTGGATCTTGCCGTGACTCTCTTGGTTGCTGCCTTCGTTCAGAGGATACCGGCGGGCATGGTGAGGCGTCATCACATCATGTGGTGATTGGTGGGGTGATTGCGGGGTGAATGGAGTGCGAAGCAACCGATTGACCGCGTTCTACGGCAATCACACCTAGCTCAAACCGCTCGACAGCGTTCAAGCGGGCCCTCTCCGCCCGGCGGAGAGGGCCGGAAGCATCCGTCCAGGATGTCGAAACCAGGGTGAGGCTGACCGCTAACCCAGCATGAGCCTTACGGCCGCTAATCGACGCCGATATCGCTACAGGCAAGCTACGCCAATAAGCCAAGCTCCGCCGCGCGGCGGACGGCCGCACGCCGGCTGTTGACGCCCAGCTTGCTGTAGATATTTTTGGTGTGGGTGCGCACGGTGTTGAGGGAGATGATGAGTTCTTGCGCGATCTCAGGACCGGACAGTTCGGTGCGCAGCAGCCTGAGTACGTCCAGCTCGCGGTCGCTCAGCGGTTCGATCAACGACTCGTTGGATGTCGCTCTCTGCACAATCGCTTCGGCCTTGCTCGGTTGTCCGTGCTCCGCCCTTGGGAATGCCGCCAGCAGCTGTGCGACATAGGCCGGAGCCAGGCCACGTTCTGCCGCCGCCGCCAGCAATGCCGCCATCGCCGGGCCTTCGACCACAAAGATGCGCTGGTAGCCTTCTGGCTCGGCCAGGGTCAGCGCGTGCGCGAGCGAATTCAGGGCCTGGGTATCGTCGTCTTGCGCCGCGTAGGCGAGCGCCTGCACGATCAGAATCTCGATCACGCTGCCCATGCGTCCGCCAGCCTCCGCCGCGTCCAGCAAGGCGCGCCAGCAGGGCCTGGGCCATTGCCTCATCGGCGCCCGTTTGCTGATATTGAAGCAGCAGCATCCGCGCCAAGGTGATGTGCTCGTACTCGCGCAGGTAACTGAGTTCGTCATCGGCGCTGACGCCGTGCCGGCGCGCCCAGTCCTGTGCCGCCCGCAGCTTGCCTTGAGCCAGCCAAAGCCGGGCCTGCATCGCCTCGATGGGGCGCGTGTTGGGGAGCGGCGTGCCATGGACGAAGTGCTCTGCGGCCTCCGCCAGGAGCACGAGCGCACCGTCCAAGTCGCCCGCATCCTGCTCTGACACGCGCCTGCGCCACGCGCAAGCGACTGGGCCATTGGGGGGCGGCTGCTTGCTCGCCCAGCGCTTCACTCTTGCGCAAGAAGGCCATGGCGGTTTCTAAATTTCCCTGCTCGCGGTGCACTTCACTCAATCCCAGATAGAGACCGGCCATGCCGCGCAGGGCAGGGCCTTCGTGAGCCAGTGCAAGCTGTAGCCAGCGCTCGTAGGTGTCGATCGCCGCGCGCAGGCGACCTTGGGCCAATCTGAGCTCTGCCATGCCCGAAACGCCACTGATGGCCAGCAGAAGATTGTCCGTTTCCCGGAAGCTTTCCATGGCCCGATTGAGCATCTCGTAGGCTGCTTCCAGCTCGCCGTTGGCCCAGTAGGCGAGTCCGAGGATAGCAGAGGGAATGGCGCGCCCAAGGGGGTCGTCGTCCGGCAAGTGGGCCAGTGCGACCCGTGCATAATGGATGGTGCCGGGCATGTCGCCCCGCGCTTGAGCCAGGTAGGCGCGTGCGGATGCCAGCGTAACCGGCAGTGCGGCAAATTCTGCCTCGTCCGTCACGACCATCTCTTCGACCGCGACCGCGTCGCGTTCTGGACCAAGCCAGCGTTCGGCATCCTGGAGACGGGCTTCGGCTGCGGCCAGATCACCACTGTCGAGCAGCGCCCAGCCATAGCCGGCGCTGAGCACGGGCCGGACGCGAATGCATTCTTCTGGCAGCGCCTGGACCCAGCGCAGCCACGTACGGGCCTGAAAGGTGCGGTCCATGGTGCGCCATGCGGCTTCGATGAGGGATGCGGCGAGCCCATAGTCCTCGGCTGCCAGCGCGTGACGGATGGCCGCGGCCGGCGTGCCATGCTGCGCGTGCCAGTCGCTGGCGCGGCGGTGCAGCGCCGGCACCATCTCTGGCTGTTCTTCCATCAGGTGGGCACGGAGCACGTCTGCAAAGAGGTGGTGGTAGCGAAACCAGCGGCGCTGGTCGTCCAGCGGGATGATGAATAGATTGCCCCGTTCCAGCGTTTCCAGCAGCGTGTTGCTCTCGGCTTGCCCGGTCACGGCCTGGCAGAGCGGACCGCTGAGCTGTTCGAGAATGGCCGTCTGGAGCAGGAAGTTGCGTACGTGGGCCGGTTGGCGCTCCAGGACCTCTTCGACCAAATAGTCCACGACATAGCGGTTATCGCCGGTGAAGGCTCGCACAAAACCGGTGACGTCGCTGCGTCCTTGCATGGAGAGCGCGGCCAATTGCAGACCGGCGATCCACCCCTCGGTGCGTTGGGCCAGCGCGTCGATTTCGTCGTCGGCGAGATTAATGCCCGTGACGCGCTGCAGAAATTCGGCTGCTTCAGCCGTCGTGAAGCGCAGGTCGACCGCACGCAGCTCGGTCAGTTGACCGCGGGCGCGCAGGCGGGCCACGGGCAGTCGCGGATCTTCGCGGGTGGTGATAACGAGATGGAGTTGCGGCGGGAGATGAGCAAGCAGAAAGGTCAGGGCATCATCAATGGGCGCGGCGTCGACCGTGTGGTAATCGTCCAGCACAAGGATGAGCTTGTCCGAGCGGGCGCTGATTTCGTTGAGCAGCTCCGTCAGCATCGTTTCCATCGGCGGCGACTGGGGCGATTGCAGGGCTGCGGCCACGTCGGCGCCCAGCTCGGGAGCGGCGCTCTGCAGCGCCGCCACGAAGTAGGTCAGAAAGCGTTTGGGGTCGCTATCATCTTCGTCCAATGCCAGCCAGGCCGGGTGGATAGCGGGCGAGTTTGTCTCGCTCAACTGCGCCATCCATGCGCTGGCCAACGTGCTCTTGCCAAAACCTGCCGGCGCAGTGATCAGCGTCAGTTTCCCCGCCAGGCCGACGCGCCAGTCGCTCAGTCAGGCGCGGGCGCGGGATCAATTCCGAGCGCGGCGGGGGCTGATAGAGTTTGGCGGTTAGGATCGGCGTTTTCATAACGCTGTCATTGTACCGCCATGTGACGCTGGGCGAAACTGCAGCGCGTCCAGGCCGGCACTGCCAATCACACATAAAAAGAGATGACAGGGGGCCCGATGTCCGGCTCCCCTGTCATCTCTTGCGCAATCAACTCTCCATACTTATAGTAAGTGCAGGCTGCTGACCGCTATCTGTTGTCTTCACTTCAAACTCTACGTGATTACGACATTTTCAGCACTTACGTCGATGCCGCTATCGCTCACTGATCTCATAATCGCTTGTGTGGTACCAGGGCACGCCAATTGCCGGCAGCAGCCAGCGGTCGAGGCCGTACCAGCCGGCAACCTTCCAGGCCAGCATGAGCAAGATGGCCAGCAAGAAGAGCATGCCGTTGGTGCTGGCGGTACCCGCCATGATGAAGTTCCAGTTCATAAAACCGCCGAGGAAAGCTGCAATGCCGGTAAACGCACCCAGGATCAACAGCGTACCGATGGTGATTTCCCCAAAGACGACGAGCTTTGCGAACCAGGTGTATGAGCCTGAATCCAACAAAAACTGAATAAAGGATCGATACCAGTCGTACGAAATGGGCGGACGTCCCTGCTCGGGCATCTGGACGGCGTTGGTCCAGAAACCCTTGAGCGCTTCGCCGCCATCCATCCAGGCCGGGTTGCCGAGCTTGCCCCAACCCGAGTGCAGCCATTGCCAACCGAGAAAGAGGCGAACGATCAGCCAGAGCCAGGCAAAGCGCACGCTGCTGAAGAGCGCACGGGCAATTGGCGGATCGGGAATGATGATCTCACCACTCTTGCTCACAATATCTTTACTACTCATGTGCGATCTCCTTCAAATATCAGGGAAGAACGGGGTGATTGAGGGTTGAATTATTTCATGTTAAATGAAATTTCGCAAGGTCAGTTCCACTTTGTTGATGGCGAAGCCAACAAAAATGAAGCGCAAAGCATGGCGAAAGAGGTCATGCTTTGCGCTTCATTTTTGTATCTGACCACTCGGATTGTTCCCCGGGTTACTTCGGGGTTATTGTGCTAATTTGGGAACCAGCCGGCCTCCGTCTTTGAGCATTTGAAAGGCTTTTCTGTCGGCGGATTGGTGTTGGGATCTGTCACAAAGTTCTTGACTTCATTGGCATTGCAGTTCTCCCAAATCTGGATCTGTGGCTCCATTTCAATTGAACCGAGATTGGGTGAATCCCAAGCGCCATCCGATTGGAAGCACTTTGATTGATGCAGCCCTTGTTGAATGCAGGGCGTGTAGTCCCCATATTTGGTTTGAACGCTTGACTGTGACGGGTTGGATGGGGGCGGTGGCGTCGTCGGCGTCGTTGGCGTTCCATCCTTGAGGTATTGCCAATCGATGCTCACATAGGCCGAGCCCGTGAACTCCCGATAGTCGGCCTGGACAAAGCTGTTACCTTCTGCCAGGGGCACGTCGACGACAAAGGTTTTGCCCGAGAGACCGGCGCCTATGGAGTCAAAGATCGTAATGCCGTTGACCGTAAGCCTTACTTCATCATCGGCCAGAATCGTGAAGCGGTAGGTGCCGGCATAGAAGTAGGCATTGGAAGTCATGAGGGCCGTGAAGTTGTCGGCCGGCACGCCAGGACCAGGCGAGCCCGTGCCCCAGTTGAAGTTGATTACGTTGGCAAACTGCGTGTAGACCGGCGCGCCGGACCAGTTCGTGTTGGCATAGTAATCAACGCGCCATTGATTGCCGCTTTGGGCGGTGGCCGGTTGGCTCGGCAGCAGTAAAGCTACGGCCAGCGCAACCATGGCCACAAGGCTCCATAGTCGTTTCATCTTGGGTTTCTCCGCTCGCTGTGCGTTGTTTCGTAGCTTGTTCATCAGTCGGAACCGCCATCATTCATGGCCGGGGCCAGCTCTGCCGGCAAACTGTCGGCAATCTCGGTTACGGTGAGCGTGCCACTCACCGGCTCATCCAGGCTCAGGCGTCCGATGTAGACGTAGTAGTCGCCGGCCGCCGGCGTTGGAATGTCGATGATGGGGTTGAGATTGACGCCCGCTTCGGCATCGTCACTGCACCAGATGAGGCCATCGGGGCCCAGAACGATAAGTGTGGAATCCTGTTCGCTCTCGAAGAAGAGACGCAGGTCATCGGCGTTGCCGTCTTCGGTAAAGGCATAGGAAGCCACCGTCGGCACAAAGCCGTTACAGACCAATTCATCCAGTTGAATGTCGAAGGCAGGGAACTCACCCTCGGCGCTCAGTTCCGCGGTCAGCGTATCTGTCTCTTCGTCACGTGCGTTCTTCTCGACATCACTATTTGCCGCTTCAATGTCGGCACGGACGCTTGGGCGCAGCGCTTCGGCTTCTATATGGGTTTCCGGAATCAGATCGCGGCGGATCAGGCCCGCCAGGTCAAAGGTTCCGATGTTGATCTCAGGGCGACCGGTGATGACGAGGATGCCGGGAAAACGCTGTCCCTCATCGAAGGTTCCGATCCAAACGTTGTAGACGCCCTGTTCCGGATTGGCCAGCTCGATGACCGGATCGAGCAGTTGCTCGTTGGCGTCATCGGCGCAGAGAAACTCGCCGCTCGGCGTCTCGATGACCATGACGGGATCGTGATCGCTGAGGTAGAAGAACTCGGCGAAGTCGGCGTCGCCTTCCCAATCCATGCTCAGGGCCGGCGCTTCGTTGACATAGCCGCTGCATCCTTCACCCAAAGCGCTGGCGTCGATTGTGCCGCCGCCCTCAATGCTGACGAGGAAGGGATCCATGGCGTAGCCCGCCGTCAAATTCAGGGTGATAAAGGCCTCGCCGGCCGCGTCCGTTACTGCATCGTTGGCCTCAGTCGTTGTCTCGGCGGCCGTCGCTTCTTCTTCGGCGACAGGCGTGGGCGTGGCGTCATCGCCGCCCGAGTCCGACTGGGCTGCAACGGTCGATGCCAGAAGCACCGCCAGCGCGAGCACCGCCAGAAGGGTCATCAATCGTTTCATTGCACTTCTCCTAAGTATGGTTGCTGATAATCAGCGCAGTAGGTTGCGGTTGGTTCATCCGCGAAGGGATGGATAGTAAACGGCTGGATTGCAGCTCATGTTCCTGCCAGTCCTTCCGGCAGTTCGGATTGTAGAGACTGAATTGTCTCGGGGAGCGATGGCTTGTCGTAGGGCTCGCCCAGCAGCGTGGCTCGACGTTCGCGCAGGCGCTGAATAACCAGATTGAGGTGAAGGCGCAAGTTGTAGAAACTGTCGAGGTAGAGCAGCGGGACGCGGAAGTTCTCGGTCAGCTGCTGCTGCATGCCCTCCAGATAGGCCAGCTTTTCATCAATCTCTTCCACGCTGTAGCTGTCAATTTCCTGCTCGATCTGACGGACCGTCTTGTAGGATTGGGCGATGCGAAAGCGGACGACGAACTGCACCATGAGCGGCGCGCTGCGGAAAAAGGGATAGAAGAGCAACAGGGCGGGCAAGATGAGGAAGACGACGCGTTCTAACCGTGTTGCCAGCCAGAAGGGCAGGAATCGTTCGAGCCCGGTTGGCCCGGTTTCCAGGTACTTCGCAGCGTCGGCGCTCATGGGTATTTCAATAAACTCCGTGCCCGGGAACTGACCCGGCGCTTCAAAGAGGCCGCCCTGCGTATGGACGTCAATGGCTGCCGCCAACAGCAAACGCGCCAGGTCGGGGTGAAAGTTTTTGCTCGACACCAGCACCGCCGCCGAGGAGATTAGATTGACGTCTTCGTCCGGTACATTGTTGCGCAGGTCAATCGCGCCTTCACCCAACGTGAGGGAAGCGATGCCGGGATAGCGGCTCGTATACGCTTCCTGGCGGCGAATGCCAAAGATGTCCAGACTTGTATTGTTGAGCAACTCATTGATCAAGGGCGCTTCGGGCGACGAGACGAGGATGACGACTTCCAATTCGCCGTCAGCGAGTTGTTGAGCCTGCTCGGAGGAAGGGCCCGTAATCAGCTGAGCGTTTTCTTCGGTAATGCCATTCTCTTGGAGCAAGAACATGGCTGCCTGATTGGTGCCGCTGCCCGCTTCGCCGACGCCGATGCGTATATCAGTCAGTTCGGGTAGGATTTCCGGCGTTTCGTAATTCTCGCGGTTGTAGAAGATCCAAAGCGGTTCGTAGAAGACGCTGGCCAAACTGTGCAGGGTCGAGACGTCGATGCCGGCCGCCGTGCCGGACTGGACAAAGCCTACATCGACTTCGCCGCTGTTGAGAAGCTCCAACGTCTCTACCGAGCCGGCAGTGGGGCGAATGTTCAGCGTATAGCCTTCCTCGGCGACAATGTCCCGGTACTGGGTGGCGAATTCATAGTATGCGCCTCCTTCACGGCCAGTGGCGATGGTGAATTCCTGGGGCGGCCGTGATTGGATGAAGCCAAAGAGCAGATAGATCAAGGCCCCAATCAGCACGGCGCCAAGCGCCCAAAGCGAGTATTTTCGGAGATTTTGCATGCGTTACGGTCTCTCCCGGCACGGGCTACGGAAACTCAATTTCTTATGCTACGTTGTATCATTTTACCCCGGCTTCGCCAATTTTATCGGTCGCAGCCGTGAAAATCAATGGTGCCACAATTGTCATGTTATGGCTGTGTCACTGAACCCGTTTTGGTCGCCCTCACACGCAATGGCGCGTGGCCAATGCCCGGCCAAATACGCACGATGCCTAATCCGGCGCGGATCGCAATCCACAGCGCCGTAATCGTCCACACCCAAACAAGCGCAGCGGGCGATTCCTGGTTGATCAGAAGCAGCGCCGCACCTCCGATCAGGCTGGACAGAACGACCGCGTTGCGCAGATAGCGAAAGTCACCTGTCCCCCAGTGGACGCCGTCTGTGACAAAGGCCAGGGCATTGAGGGGTTGGACGATCGCGGCGATCGGCCAGGCGCTCTGGAAGAGTCCCAGGGCCATGGCCGGTACGAGCAATTCTGCGATGATTCCTTCCCCCAACAGCATGGCCGCGCCCAGAAATACGCCGAGGACCACCCCCCACAGGCAGGCGACGCCAGCAACGCGCCGCGCCTGCTCCACTGCACCGCCGCCGATGAAGAAACCCACCAGACTCTGTGCAGTAATGGCCAGCGCGTCCAATCCGAGCGCTGTGAAGATCCAGAACTGGCGGATGGCCTGATGCGCGGCCCCCGCTTCGGCGCTGATGCTGGTGACGACCCGTGTCGTCAGGAGTAAGTAGAGATTGAGCATGGCGGTGCGCACAAATAGGTCGCCGCCGACGCGCAAGAGCTGTCGGCTTTCACGCAGATCCAGCCCGCGGGGGCGGGGGAAGACCCGGCGGATGACGAGCAGACCCCAGATGACCCCGACCCACTGCGCCGCGGCGCTGGCTGCGGCCACGCCGGCAATGCCCAGCGCCGGGATCGGTCCCGCTCCCGTGATCAGGAGGGCATCGAGGGCAATATTGATGGCGTTGACGGCCAGCGCAATCCAGAGCGGCGTACGCATATCTTGGATGCCGCGCAGGGCGCCAAAGATTACCAGCAGCGCCAGCACCGCAGGCGCGCCCAAAAGGCGAATGCGCATGTAGAGCGCCGCTTGGTCGGCGACACGCCCTCGGCGCCCAACAATCGCGCTGCTGGGCCGCATGAGCGGCTGACCCAAGAGCAGCATGGCTCATGCCAATGGCCAGCGCCATGATGAGCGCCAGATAGATCATGCGCGCGCGGCGCGCATCGTCATCGCTACGGCCCACGCCTTGGGCTACCTCCGTCTGGGTGCCGATGCCCAGGAAATTGAAGACCCAGAAGATACTGGACAGGGCTGCAGTGCCGACGCCCAGCGCCGCCAGCGCCTCCGTGCCCAGGCGTGCGACGAAGGCTGTGTCCACCAGGCCCGTGAGCGGTTCGGCAATCAATGAAAAGAGCACTGGGATCGAGAGCGTCAGCATCGTGCGGTGGGGGGCTCGGTTGAAGGCGTGACTGCTGATTGCTTGGGGTGATGATGTCATGCGACAGGTCGTTTCTGGCCGGGTGAAGCGGGCACAAAGAAAAAACGACGCTGCCCGGTAGCGTTACCGGTGCAGCGTCGTTGGAATCTCCCTTTGTCCGGCGGCGTCAGCCGCCGCTGTGCCTAGCCTTGACCGAATGCAGCCCGGGTGCTGGGCAGCAGGCCGAAGATCAGCGCCAGACCGTTGGCGGCCAGCGCCAGCCACATGGAGGTGATCGGCGTGCCGGCCAGGAGACCCATGCCCAGGAAGATCAAGTTGACCACAGCGATCACGACGGCAAAGAGCCAGCCCTGGGGATCAAGCGCCCAAATGCGAGCCGCGGCCCAGAACCAGATCGCAGCGACGATGCCGGAGAGCAGGGCGCTGAACCAGCTGCGGTAGACAAACGAGTATTCGCCAAGCGCCGTCGTGATGTTCACGGGCAAGATGCCCAGATAGCGTAGCGTATCGATGACGGCCACGATGCCGGCGATGCCGGCCAAAATGGCGAGCAAGGTGATCCAGATTGTGCGTTGACCTGTCATGACATGACTCCTCAATGGTTTGGTAAAGATAAGTGAAGACTCGGTTCAGTGCGATTAGTTTATGAAACCGAGGGAGCGATGGCAGCGATTTCGTGCCGCCAGTCACACAGTATACTCCAGCGTGACAGAGTGCGCAATTGGGCAAGGCTTTTCTAGCGAGTCGACTCAGGCAGATCGATGATGTCGATCCGTCGTGAATCGGTGACGCCGAGCGTGCCCGGTCCCTCGACCAACAGCACGGTCGTTCCCGGCACGACGTTGGCTTCCATCCAGCTCAACACGTAGTCGCGCCAGTGGGTGGGGTCCTGCGGCAAATGCGTTTCGGCGATGGTGAGTGAATAGACGCCGTACGTGAAGACCAAACGCCGGCAGGTGCGTTGATCGCGCGTGATGGCGACGACCCAGATGGGCAGGCGATAGCGGGCAATGCGCCGCGCGGTTTCGCCGCTGAACGAGGGTACAAAGACGATCGAAACGTCCATGCCTTCGGCCAGACGATAGACGCTGAAGCCAAAGCGACTGTTGGGGTCCACACCGTCCTGTTGCGCCTCGGTGAGCAGCGAGTGGCCCAGGCCGAAGCGGCCGGCGTTGGCTGTTTCGGTGGCATGGGCAATGCTGGCCATGACGCTCACCGTCTCGACGGGATGCGCACCGATGGCCGTCTCGCCCGAGAGCATGACGCAGTCGGTTCCATCCAGGATGGCGTTGGCAACGTCAGTAACCTCAGCGCGGGTGGGGCGGCGATAGTGAGTCATGGATTCGAGCATCTGGGTGGCGGTGATGACCGGCTTGGCCATGCGGTTGGCCTGCTCGATGAGGCGCTTCTGCACGGTTGGGATTTCCTCGATGGGCGTTTCCACCCCCAGATCACCCCGAGCCACCATAATGCCGTCGCAAACCTCCAAAATGCGGTCGATGTGCACCAGCGCGCCCGCCCGTTCGATCTTGGCCAGGATCATCGGATCATAGCCAAGCTCAGCGGCCGCTTCTCGTACGGCCAGGATGTCGTGTTCATCCTGGACAAAAGACTGGCTGACTGCATCCAGCTCCTCTGCGGCTGCAAAGGCCAGAAATGTCCGATCCTGTTCCGTGAAGGCCGTAATGCCGAGGTCGATGCCGGGGAAATTGACGCCTTTGTGGGAGCGCAACTCGCCGCCGACCTCGACGGTGCAATGAACCGCATCGTCCTCGACCTCGTCCACGATGAGTTGAATGTAGCCGTCGTTGATGTAGATACTGTCGCCTGGCTTGACAACGCCCGGCAGCTCATCGAAATCCATGGAGACCCGTTGAGCGTTGCCGAGAATTTCTGCCGTTTGCATCGTAAAGGACTGTCCGGAGACGAGCTCAATGGGCTCGGTCTCAAGCGTACCGATGCGCATCTTTGGGCCAGGCAGATCGCCGAAGATGGCTACGGGCCGGCCCACATTGGCAGACGCCGCACGCACGTTGGCGATAGTTTGACGGTGATCTTCGACCGAACCGTGTGCGAAGTTGATGCGCGCCACATTCATGCCAGCGTGCATCATCTCGACGAGTGTCGCCACGTCGTTTGACGCCGGCCCGATCGTACAGACAATCTTGGTCTTCTTAAAGCTCAACATGTTGCTGTCGCCTTGTGGCTAGATCGTGATTGGTGTTCGACAAACGTACCATCTATCAACGTATTTCAATGCTTACGTACTGACAAAATCGGCTGCTCCAGTGGCCATGTCACCGGGGGCCTTGCCCTTAAACTGACTCATGAAGAGCGTGTAGTAGAACCCTTGCCGGGCCATCAGTTCGTCATGGCTGCCCTGCTCAACAATCTCGCCGCCATTGACGACCAGGATCTTGTGGGCCGGGCGGATCGTGCTGAGGCGATGCGCAATGACAAAGCTCGTCCGTCCTTCCATGAGCCGCTGAAGCCCCTCCTGGATGAGCTTCTCCGTGCGCGTGTCGACGTTGCTGGTCGCTTCGTCCAGTACGAGCATCTTTGGATCCGCGACCATGGCACGGGCAATCGTGAGCATCTGGCGTTGGCCCTGGCTTAAATTGGCGCCACGTTCCGTCAACATCGTGTCATAACCTTGGGGCAAATTCATAATGAACTCGTGGGCATTAGCCTCTTTGGCAGCCTCGATGACCTCTTCTTCAGTGGCATCGGCCCGGGCATAGAGCAGATTGTTCATTACCGTGTCGGAGAAAAGGAAAGCTTCCTGTAGCACCACGCCGACCTGCTGGCGCAGACTCGCCTGGGTCAACTGGCTGATATCCTGGTCGTCGATCGAGACGGTGCCGCTGTCGATCTCATAGTAGCGGGTGAGGATGTTGATGATCGTGCTTTTGCCCGCGCCCGTCGGCCCGCAAATGCCGACCATTTGGCCAGGCTCTGCCTCGAAGCTGTTGTGTTTGAGTATCTTGCGCCCAGGCACATAGCTGAAGTCGACATCGTCAAAGACGACGTGGCCGCCTGCAAAGTCAAAGTCGGTTGCGTCGGGTGCATCGACCACCGTAGGTTGCTCATCGATGATGTTGAAGACACGCCGTCCGCCGGCTACGGCGTTGAGCGTTGTGCTCATGAGGTTGGCAATATCGGAGAGGGGGGAGGCCAGCAGACTGGAGTAACTCATAAACGCGATGACCGTGCCCAGTAACACATCACCGTTAATGACCATTAATCCGCCCGCGATGAGCACAAGGGTGATTTGTGTCATGGTCAGCGCCTGGGTGATCGGGAAATTGAGCAGCGACGTGAAGAATGCTTTGCTGGCCGTTTCGTACACTTCGCCGGCGCCCATCTCATTGACCTCAGACGCCCATTCATGGCGCCGATTGCCGATGATGACCTTGGCTCCGGCGATGGTCTCTTCCTGGAAGCCGCTTAGCTGACCGACATCTTCCTGCAGCTTGGCAAAAGCCGGCGAGGAGATCCGCTCGACGATAGCGGTCAAGATCAGCATGATCGGCACGATGATCAGCGCAACCAGGGCCAACCGCCACTCGATCAGAAACATGACGATGACGATCATTACGATTTGAAAGAGCGCACGGATAATCTGCGCAACCGCGTTTTCATAGAAGAGCGCAATTGTTTCCGTGTCGTTGGTTACCCGGCTCATCAATTGTCCCAGGGGCTGACGGTCAAAAAAGCTGAGGGAGAGTGCCTGCATGTGATTGAACAGATCGGTCTGCAGCCGATAGAGTCCGGTCGTGGCCAGACGGGCGAAGACCCGCTCCGCCATCAGACTGAGAATCATATAGGCGGCGCCGGCGATCAGCGCAAAGAAGATCCATGTGCGTAGTCCAGCCAGCGTGCCGTCCGGGCTGCTGATTACGTCGATGGCCCGGCCGGTGAAGAAGGGCAATGCAATCAGGCCGACGATGCCACCCAGTCGTAACAGCATGGCGCGCCAGAAGTCGTCGCGACTGTCACCGTCGATCATGTAGCCAAGCAGGCGTTGCACAACGCTCCAGGTGTCATCCTTGCGCTCAATGGCAGGTGTGAGGGCCCGGGCTTTGCCTTCCTCGGTGAGGTGCTCCGTTTGGTTTGTAGCCGTAGATTTTGCAGTTGCAACGGTCATGCCGTCACCTCCCCATTTGCCGTGATACCGCTGCCAAGTTGCGATTCGTAGATCTCTTGATAGAGCGTGCTGCTCTCCATTAGTTCTTCATGTGTGCCCGTGGCGACGATCCGGCCATTTTCCATGAGGACGATCTTGTCCAAATCGATAACGGCGCTAATGCGCTGGGCCACGTAGATGGTCGTCACGTCTTCAAGAAACTGGGGAATCGCGTCCTGCACGCGGCTTTCTGTGGCCACGTCGAGTGCGCTGGTGCTGTCATCGAGGATGAGCACGCGCGGTTTGGGCGTTAACGTTCGGTTGATGCCCAGGCGCTGGCGCTGACCGCCGGAGAAGTTATAGCCGCGCCGCGCAACGGGCGCATCCCACTGTTCCGGTAGATTGGTCACAAAGCCATAGGCGTCGGCAGCCTTGGCCGCATCGATCATGACTTCGTCGTCTGCGTCGGGGGCGCCGAATTTGAGGTTGAAGCGCACGTCGCCCTGAAAGAGCAGGGCTTCCTGTAGGGCGATGCCGACGATCTCTCGCAGGTCGTTTAGCTCGTAATCGCGCACGTCTGTGCCATCGATCATAATGCGCCCCTGGGTCACGTCATAAAAGCGAGGAATCAAATTGACCAGCGCGGTCTTGCCAGCGCCGGTGGCGCCAAGAATACCGATGCGCTCGCCGGCATTGACCGTCAAATTGATATCCTTAAGCGCCGGCGGGTCCAATTCTCCGTCTGGCCGCCGGAACGCAAAGGAGACATTGTCGAAGACGACCTGCCCTTTGATCGATTCCGGCTCGGCTGTCTGGGCGTCGCCCAGATTGGCAATGGCCGGCTCGGCATCCATTACTTCAAAGACCCGTTCTGCCGAGGTTGCGCCGCGCAGGATGAAAGGAATGACGATGGCCATGATCGCCAACGGCATGACCACTAGACTCAGATATTGGGTGAATGTAACGACCTCGCCGACATCGAGGCCCGTGCCTTTTAGCACCTGCTCGCCGCCAATCCATAGGGAGCAAGCAATAGCAATCTGGGCAATGCCCGTTAACAGCGGATTGAGCATTGCGACCCGAAAGGCTGCTTCATAGGCCGGCTGGCGCATGGCCTCAGCTCGCCCGGCGAAGCGCTCCTTTTCCAGCTCTTCGCGCACGAAGGCTTTCACCACGCGAATGCCGGCCAGATTTTCCTGAAGCCGATTATTGACGTCGTCCAGGCGCTTTTGACGTTCGTTGTACGCGCGATCGATCTTGGGAACAAGCCACGCCATGATGCCGAGGACTACGGCCACGACCACAACGAGAATCCAAACCAAATCAGGTGTATTGATGACCGTCAGAATAAAGGCAACCAGGACCATGAAGGGCGCATAGAGCAAGAGGATGACCGCATAAAGCACGGCATTCGCAATGTTATTGACATCTGCGTTGAGGCGCACCATCAAATTGCCGGTACGAAACTGGTCGAAGTTCTCAAAAGAAAAGGTCTGAATCTTGTTATACAGTTCCCGCCGCACGATGAATGCGGTCCCCTGGGCAAAAAATACGGCAAAATAGGCGGTTCCGGCCAAACAAAGGCCGGAAATCATGGCCAGCACCATCATCCAGATGCCGGTCTGCACGATTACTTCCGTATTGCCAACGGCAATGCCATCATCGATCACCTTCTGAATCTGGGTCACAAGCATGATGGTTGTCGTTGCCGAAATGAGGAGGAGGATCTGCGAAATGAGGAGTCTCAGCCGATATCCCTTGTAGATGACGGCCAAACGGCGAAATGTTGAAAACATAGGTGAGTAAATGCTCCCTTTCGGTGCGTGGTGTAGAACCGGGCGATAACTATAGGGAATATTCTAGCTGAGTTGTTAGCGATACGAAAACAAAATCCAGGCGTCTAGAACCGCACGTCTGGAAACAGCGTCTGAATAGTTTTCGCAGCGGTCTACTTGACATCTATGACGCGCTGCGTTATACTAATTCTGACGCGCCGCGTTATTGTCAGGCGCAGCGCCAATTCACGAAAACTCGGCGCAGAAGCAGATGCTTGGGCGACTGCACCACAGCGACTAATCGCAGATAGACAGCTACTTGTTACAGTAAGGAGTCAATTGATGAGCAATACCATGGATCTTTCGCAGCTCAATTTACGACCTGTCCAGGAATATCTTGGCGATCTTCGGAAGCAGGTGAGTAATCTGAACGAGACAACACAGGAAACCGTGCGCAGCGGCCTATCCGGCACCGTCCATTTCGGTCAGCGCATAGCCAGAACGGGGATTGGCTTCGGCGCCCTGGCCTACGACCAAGCCGCTAACTCGCTTGCTTCCGGCATCGAATTTGTAGAAAAAGCCGAGAAGAAGGGCGAAAAGTTGGAGCACACGTTGACCGCCCAGTTGGGCGACCGCGTCCACCAGCTTGAGGAACAGGCCGGTGTGGAGTTGCGCCGTGTCAGCACGCAGCTCAAGGCAAATCCGGCTGTAGCAGGCAGCAAGAAAGTCAACGCCCAGTTGGACCGCGTCTTGGCGGTCATTATGCCAAAGAGCGGAAGTGACAACGGTACAAGCAATGGCGCCAATGGTCAGAGCATGGACCCCACGGCCTACGATGCGATGACTGTCGCTGAGCTCAAGGGGCTCCTGCCGGGGATGAGCGTGGAAGAGATGCTGCAGATGCGGGCCTACGAATGCGAACACAAGGCGCGAGTAACGCTGTTGCAGGCCATCGATGTCGAAATCAAGGCGCGATTGGCTGTCGAATAGTAACGCTTGCCTGATAACAAAAAGGGGACAGCTTGCCGACCGGCAAGCTGTCCCCTTTTTGTTATCGTCAGATTTGCGGCGCCTAGCGGCAGGCGTCGCTTCCCGTCGGGTAGAAGGTCACCGGCACCAGGGACTGATCAAGCGTTGCCCCGGTAGCGGCATCGATTGCGTAGGCGCTCAGGAAGCCGGACGTTTCGGCTTCGACTTCGGGGTTGAGACCCACAAAAAACGGCGCATACTCGCCGCGCTCGCCGCCGGTGCCCGTGCCTTGGGCAAAGGGCTCACCATTGGCATCCAACGCTGCGCCGATGACCCTGCCGCCCGAGGTGCTTGAGTAGCCCAAAATCAGCGCCCGGCCACAGATGTTGTCGCCGGCCATGGGGGCACTAATGTCAATAAACTGCTGACCCGGCAACAGAAGGACCGATACTACTACAGGCTCGAATGAGCCATCGGCCGTCGTCACTTCGACTTGGGCGGGGGTTCGCTCACGGACGGTGAAGCGCAGGTACGTATCGCTAATATCTTCACCTGCCGCGAAGCTGCGTTGGGCGAGCACGTCGCCAGCGCTGTCGACCAGGCGAACGTTGACGTTCGTCGCAACCATTTCTGATAACCCGTGGATACTCACGGGGCTGTGAAAAGCGCCGCCTTCAAGCAACGCCAGTAGGCGCGCGCCCGTAGGGGTGGCGCCGGCTTCGTCCGCGGCCTCTTCTTCAGCAACTGGCGTCTCTGTTGCGTCGGCTCCGTCTGCGGCTTCCTCTTCGGCGACAGGCGTGGCGGTAGCGCCGGCTCCGTCCGCAGCCTCTTCTTCGGCGACAGGCGTGGCGGTGGCGTCGGCTCCGTCTGCGGCTTCCTCTTCGGCGACAGGCGTGGCGGTGGCTTCGGCTGCGGCTTCCTCTTCGGCGACAGGCGTGGCGTCGGCTCCGTCTGCGGCTTCCTCTTCGGCGACAGGCGTGGCGGTGGCGTCGGCTCCGGCTTCTTCTTCAGCAACTGGCGTCTCTGTTGCGTCGGCTTCGTCCGCAGCTTCTTCTTCGGCGACAGGCGTGGCGGTGGTGTCGGCTTCGGCTTCTTCTTCAGGAACTGGCGTCTCTGTTGCGCCGGCTTCGTCCGTGGCCTCTTCTTCAGCAACTGGCGTCTCTGTTGCGCCGGCTTCGTCTGCGGCTTCTTCTTCAGCAACTGGCGTCTCTGTTGCGCCGGCTTCGTCTGCGGCTTCTTCTTCGGCAACAGGCGTGGCGGTGGCGTCAGCTCCGTCCGCAGCTTCTTCAGCAACTGGCGTCTCTGTTGCGTCGGCTTCGTCCGTGGCCTCTTCTTCAGCAACTGGCGTCTCTGTTGCGTCGGCTTCGTCTGTGGCTTCTTCTTCAGCAACTGGCGTCTCTGTTGCGCCGGCTTCGTCCGCAGCTTCTTCTTCGGCGACAGGCGTGGCGGTGGCGTCAGCTCCGTCCGCAGCTTCTTCTTCGGCGACAGGCGTCGCAGTTGCTCTGGCTTGTCCTTGTGCGTGAGGCTTTGTGCCCGCAGTACTTTTCTCAGCTTCGGCAGTCACAACGATGGCCTGACCAGTCACGCGCAACGCCTGGCCTACGAAGATGAAGTCGCGGGCGCCAATATTGTTGAGCGTGCGCAGTTCTTCAACGCTCATCCCAAACTTCGCAGCGATGCTGGCCACGCTGTCTCCCCGTTCAACGATGTAGGTGCAGCATGCTGCATCTTGCTCCTGCCCAGCCGGTGCAGCGCGCACCGTAGTCGCCTGCAGTGAGCCGACGATCAGACTCCCGCACAGGAGTAGGCCGGTCAGCAGTGCCAGCGCCCGGCGCTTATCTGCCTTTTGGTTCATAGTGAGGCTCCTTCGTAATCAAATGAATCGCACATGGTTTGTTCGTGTCTCGAATGGATTGAAGAGTTGACGGGTGGGCATGGCATTCGCAGTTCGACTGGGTGCGGAAGCGTGCCGACCTGTCAAATGACGTGACGTGACACGGCAATAAATAACGCAGCTGAGTGTATCATGCACCCCCTGATTCGACAACCAATTTTGCCATTGCCATCTGCAGTTCGCATGTGAGCGGGATAGACCGCGGATTTCCACGGATGCAGCGGATCAAAGTAGATCAATTTTGAAGAATCTGCGCCGGTCTGCTGTATCCCTCGATAAGCTCAGGACAAATCCGCCTTTTTCGGAGTCCGGCGTCGTCAAACGGGGAAACCAGGTTCTGTTGCCGCTAGCGCTCGCGGACGACAACACGTATGATAGTTTGTAGACGACTGCGCCAGGTGCGCATCATTTTGCCACTGTTGGGAGGGGCTATTCATGAAGCTGGCTACTTACACAGACGCCTTCGACTTCTTGGCGCGTACAGAGGAAACCTATCGCCGTGCGGAAGCTGCCAATGGTCTCATCTACGGGCTGGCCAAGATGCTGGACGCAGCGCCCGACTACTACGGAACGCCGCCTCTTCTGGCAACGGTTGTGGATGGCGACGAACTCATTGCTTCAGCTTTGCGCACGCCGCCTTATGCCCTCGTACTTCAGAGCACCCAGTCTCCCGACGCCGACCCGCGTACGACGACGGCGCTTGGCCTACTTGCCGAGTACTGTCGGGACGCAGCAGTTGATCTGTCCGGCATTAACGGGCGCAGCGAGATCAGTGCTCAGTTTGCTGAACTGTGGAGCGAGCTAACGGGCGCCGCCTCGACGCAGCATCGGGCTATGCGTGTCTTTAAGCTCACGACGGTACATTGGCCGCGTCTGCCGCCGGGACGTTTGCGGCAGGCAACGATAGACGATGTGCCGCTGGTCGCACAGTGGACTCGGGCCTTTTATGCCGAGGCACTGGGGGAAGACGCAGACAAGTCGCCCGTGCCGGCCGAGGAAAATGCACGCCGGCGTGTCGACGCCGGCGTGATTCAACTCTGGGAGAATGACGCGCCTGTCTCTGTGGTAGCCGGGGCCCGCGCCACGCCGCGTGGCAGAACGGTGAGCCTGGTTTACACGCCGCCGGAACGACGCGGGCACGGTTATGCCAGCGCTGCGGTTGCCACCTACAGCGACCAACTGCTGCGCCAGGGCTATGACTTCTGCACCCTTTTTACCGACTTAGCCAATCCGACCTCGAACCATATCTATCACGCCATTGGCTACCGTCCAGTCTGCGACTTCACCGAGTACCGATTTACGGATGCACAGAATGCGAGGACGCACACGAATTGAGCGGATGGGCGCGAATTCGTCAAGAATCGTAACGATTCCTGCGCCGGCGAATTAGAACGCGGATGAATCAGGATCGGGCGAATCAGCGCTGATCCGCCCAATCCTGATTCATCCGCGTTCTATCTGCCCGCTATCTCTGGGTCTGGGCGTCGACCGTGGCCAGGGTGGCGACGTTGACAATGTCGCGCACGTCCGCGCCCGTTTCCAGGACGTGGACGGGCTTGTTCATGCCGACCAGGATCGGGCCGATGGCCTCGGCTCCCCCCAGGCGATTGAGCAGCTTGTAGGCTGCGTTGGCCGATGCCAGGTCGGGGAAGACCAGCACATTGGCATCTTCCACCTGACTGAAGGGGTAGTGCTGATTCATCAAGTCTGGTACGACGGCAACATCGGCCTGCATTTCGCCATCAATCTGCAGATCGGGCCGCTGTTCTTTGACAATCTGGGTTGCGCGTTGAACCTTGACGGCTTTCTCATGCGGTACGCTGCCAAAGTTGGAGAAGCTCAGCATTGCTACGCGTGGTTCCATGTCAAAGGTCTTTGCGAAGTCGGCTGCGTTCATTGCGATGGCCGCCAGTTGCTCGGCTGTCGGATCAACGATCACGGTGGCGTCGGTAAAGATGAAGATGCGTTCCTGTACCAGCATCAGATAAACACCACTGACCCAGCGGCCTTCCTGCGCACCCACAACCTGGAGTGCCGGTCGCAATACCTCTGGATAGTTATAGGTCAGCCCAGAGATAAAGGCGTCGGCATCACCCTGTTGCACCATCATCGGCCCGTAAAAATTGGCGTTGCGCATGGCGTCCCAGGCCCGGCGCGCCGTTACGCCCTTGCGTTGGCGTAGATTGTGAAAGGCTTCGCCATACGCTGAACGTTGCTCCGACTCGTTGGGGTAGATGATCGTTGGCTCGAAGTCCAGCGCCAGTTCCCGCAGGGTCGCTTCGATCTGTTGCGGCCGACCCAGCAGGATTGGTTTGGCAATGCCTGCGCTCTCCAACGCATGGGCCGCACGTAGAATCTTGGGGTGCTCGCCTTCCGCAAAGACCACGCGCTTGGGGTCACGCTCCGCCTTGTGCTCCATGTGACGCATGACTTGGACGCCCTTGCCCTGACGACCGGCCAACTGATCCTTGTACTCTTCCAGATCGATCTCGATGCGGGCAACACCGCTCTCCATCGCTGCCTTGGCCACGGCCGGCGCCACCCACATCAGCACGCGTGGGTCCAACGGCTTGGGGATGATCGATTCGCGCCCGTAACGCAGAGAGGTGAGGCCGTAGGCGCGAATCACGCTGTCGGGTACGTCTTCTTTGGCGAGCTCGGCCAGGGCCTTTGCGCAAGCGATCTTCATCTCCATGTTGATCGACTTGGCACGGACATCCAGCGCGCCCCGAAAGATGAAGGGGAACCCGAGGACGTTGTTGACCTGGTTTGGGTAGTCACTGCGCCCCGTGCCGAAAATCACGTCGCCGCGTGCCGCCTGGACTTCTTCATAGGTGATTTCAGGATCGGGATTGGCCATGGCAAAGATGATGGGATCGCGAGTCATGCTGCGCACCATCTCGCGCGTGAGGATGTTGGCGACCGAGAGACCGATAAATACATCTGACCCCAACATGGCCTCTTCCAGCGTGCGCTTGTCGGTCTCGCTGGCATAAGCTTCCTTAAATTCATTCATGCCTGCCGTGCGTCCCTTGTAAATCACACCCTTGGAATCACACATGATGATGTTTTCTTTGCGTGCGCCCAGCGCACAGTAGAAGTCAGCGCACGCGATGCCGGCCGCGCCGGCGCCATTGATCACGATAACGGTCTCGGCAATATCCTTTTCTACTAATTCCAGGGCGTTGACGAGGCCGGCGCCCGAGATGATGGCCGTGCCGTGCTGATCGTCGTGAAAGACGGGAATGTCGACCAGCTTCTGCAACTCGCGCTCGATGTAGAAGCATTCCGGCGCCTTGATATCCTCCAGGTTGATGCCGCCAAACGTCGGTGCAATCATTTGCCCGAACTTGACGATTTCTTCCTGATCGGCCGAGTCGACTTCAATGTCAAAAACGTCGATATCGGCGAAACGCTTGAAGAGTACCGCCTTGCCTTCCATCACCGGCTTGGAGGCCAATGCGCCCCGATTGCCCAGGCCCAGAATTGCCGAGCCGTTGCTGATTACAGCAACCAGATTGCCTTTGGCCGTATATTCATAGGCCGTATCGGGCTGTTCAGCGATTTCCAGCACGGGATAAGCCACGCCTGGCGAGTAGGCCAAGGAGAGATCGCGCTGGGTCGCCATCGGTTTGGTCGCACTGATGCGCAACTTGCCCGGCCTGCCTATGCTGTGATAGTCAAGGGCGTCTTGTTTACTGATAGACATGAAATTGCTGCCTCCTCTAGGCATTGGATTGAGCGTGCTACGCATAGCCGCGTGCACGTAAATCGTATACTCCCATGGCGCCCGTTCCACAGGGCTGGTTGCTCAGCGGTAATTCAGTGCGTGAGGGCCAGGGCGGGGCGCCGCACGAAGTGGAGCGCCACTGAAGCAAGGACCTCCATTATACTTTGATGCGGTCCAATCGACATTGGTTACATGCGACGCGATTTTGCTGCTATGCGTTTTCTTTCCGCCGCCGCTATAATGACACCCAACCCATTCCGCATTCCGCACTCCACAATCCATCATGTCCATACCCAGCCTTTTTGGCCCTGAATTCAAATCCGACCCCTATCCAACCTATGCGTGGATGCGTGAGCACGCGCCGGCCCACAGCCATACCAATCGGAACGGCGCCACCACCTGGTACGTGACACGCTATGACGATTGTCTGGCTGTGCTGCGCGACCACACGCACTTCGTTAAGGACTATCGCAATACCCTTACGCCTGCCGAGCGGGCTGAGCTGCCGGCCATGCCGCCACTGCTGCATCTGCTCAGTGACCACATCCTCAACATGGATCTGCCCGATCATGCCCGTTTACGCACGCTGGTCAATGATGCCTTTACCGTTTCCATGGTCGAGCGCCTGGCCCCGCGCGTCCAGGCCATTGCTGACGATCTGCTCGATCGCGTCGCCAGAGACGGCGAGCTGGATCTGATTGAAGACTTCGCCTTTCCTCTACCGATTATCGTTATGGCCGAGCTGTTGGGCGTGCCGCCGGAAGATCGTACGCGCTTTCGGCGCTGGAGCAGCGCCATTGTCGCGCCGACGGCGGATACGACGCGCACGCTGCGCAAGCTGGAACGGTCGCGTCGTATCATGGAGGACTTTATTGCATACCTGGGGGCCATCTGTGCAGAGCGCCGCGTTCATCCGCAGGATGACCTCATCTCCTCGCTGCTGCAGGTGGAAGCAGCGGGCGACCGGCTGAGCGAAGAGGAGCTCTTTAGCATGGTCCTGCTACTCATCGTCGTCGGCCACGAAACGTCGGTCAATCTCATTGGCAACGGCATGCTGGCCTTGCTTCAGCATGAACAGGCCCTTGCCCAGATGCGCGAAGATCCAGACATCATGCCGCTGGCCGTCGAGGAGCTGGTGCGCTTTGCCAATCCGGTCGAGCGTGCGCCCATGCGCTTTGCCGCTAAATCTGTTCAATTTCACGACTGCCAGATTCAACGGGGCGACTCTGTCAGCGTCGTTTTGGCCGCCGCCAATCGCGATCCGTCCCAATTTGCTACGCCCGACCGGCTCGACCTGATGCGAATGCCCAATCGCCATTTGGGTTTTGGCATGGGTATTCACTACTGTCTGGGTGCACCCCTGGCCCGGCTTGAGGGACGCGTCGCTTTTGCCACGTTGCTGCGTCGCCTGCCCGGCCTGCATCTTGCCGCCCCTGTCGAGTCGTTGCGCTGGCACACCCATCCCATCATGCGCGGGTTGCACCATCTGCCTGTGACGTGGACGATAGCAGATCGACAAATTCCACATTGACAATTCTCTGCGCCCGGTTGACAATGAGCCGGTAACCTCTGAGGACAATCAATGTGCCGAACAGCGATCCCCGAACTGTCTGCTCGCCGGCGCCACCTGCTCGTCTGAGCTAGAATCGCCAAACGAAATGACCGCTGATCAACTCCCCGTCGATAGCTTCGTCTTGTACAAGCAGCGTCCAGCCCGGGTGATTGAACCGGGCGACAAGAAGATCACGATCCAAACCGAAAGCGGCGACCGCCAAAGCGTGCGCCCCAAGGATGTCATGCTGCTCCATCAAGGCCCCCTGCGGGGATTTGGCGACTTGCGGCCCACAGCTACCGGCGACGTCAATGCCGCATGGGAACTGCTTGCCGGCGAACGCACGACGCTGGAAGAGTTGGCCGAGCTGGCTTTCGATACGTTCACGCCGGCTACAGCCTGGGCCATCTGGGAAATGGTCGAGGACGGACTTTATTTTCAGGGCAGTGAGCCCGGCGCAATCGAGGTTCAGAGCGAAGCAGCGGTGGCCACCGTTTTGTCCGAACGCGCGGCCAAGGCTGTTGAGGAGGCAGCTTGGCAAGCGTTCGTCGAACGCATGGAGCAGGGAGAGTTTCTACCCGAAGACGAGGCGAATCTTGCCGACGTCGTCGAACTGGCGATGGGCACGCGCAGCAGCAGCCGTACCCTCAATCAGTTGGGGCGACCAGAGACGCCCCAGGCTGCCCATGAGTTGCTGCTGCAGATTGGCTATTGGGACGAAACGGTCAATCCTTATCCCACGCGGTTTGGTCTCTCCCTGGCTCAACCGAATATGGCGTTGCCGTCCCTGCCAGATGAGACGCGGCGCGATCTCACCCACCTCGCGGCCTTTGCGATCGACGACGAGGGCAACACCGACCCCGATGACGCGCTTAGCTGGGACGGCGAGCGCTTATGGGTGCATGTGGCTGATGTCGCCGCACTGGTTTCACCGGAGAGCGAAGCCGAATTGGAAGCGCGGGCCCGGGGCGCCAATCTTTACCTGCCCGAAGGTACGGTCCACATGCTGCCGGAGGAAGCCACGGCGCAACTGGGCTTGGGGCTCCAAGAGCGGTCGCCCGCGCTCTCGTTTGGACTCTTGATCGACGAGGCCGGGAACGTTGCCGATACTCAGATCACGCCCAGTTGGGTGCAGGTGACGCGCTTGAGCTATGAAGAAGCCGATGATCTGCTCTATGAGGGGCCGCTCGACGAGATGCGCAAGATTTTGTCCCGCTGCAGCGCACGCCGCCTGGACAACGGCGCGATCGAGTTGACATTCCCCGAAGTGAAACTACGTGTTGATCACGGCAATGTCGTCATTCGACCCATAGACCGCACGGCCAGTCGCGAGTTGGTGCGCGAGGCAATGCTCATGGCCGGCGAGGCGGTCGCGCGCTATGCGCTGGCTCACGAGATTCCCGTTCCCTTTACAGTCCAGGACGCGCCCAACGTGGATGATCCCGCCTCGCTTCAACAAAGCGAAACCCCGGCGGAGATGTACGCGGTGCGCCGCTTGCTCAACCCCGGGCGCCAGGTGAGCGAGCCGGGTCGGCATAGCGCGCTTGGCCTCGACCTCTACGTCCAGGTCACCAGCCCGCTGCGCCGCTACCACGATTTGCTCACCCACCAGCAGCTGCGTGCGCACCTGCGCGGTGACCCTACGCTGGACGCAGATACGGTCATGCAACGGACGACCGAAGCGCGTGAGATGGTGCGCAATGTGCGTATGACTGAGCGCCTTTCTATCAATCACTGGCTCATGGTCTATTTGCTTCAGCACCCAGGGTGGCGCGGTTCGGCCATTGTCCTTGATCAACGCGGCGCCCGTACCATCATCACGCTGCCCGACTTGGCGTACGAGACCGACATCTATGGCCGTAACGAATTTCATCCTGACGACGAGGTGAGTGTTACGCTTTCGCAGGTCGATCTGCCCGCACCGGCCGCGACGTTTCGCTTCTGATTCATGACGGTTCAATCCGTCAATCGTTCATCATCAAGGAGAAACTAGACGTGAATCACAATGGGCTCCAGACACTCACGCCCGAGCAGGCAAACTATTTTGTCGAGAAGGGCTATGTCGTCGTCAAGGGCTGCTTTGGCCGCGACTTCGCCCGCCAGTGGACGGATGAGGCCTATGCCCGTCTCGGCTACGCGCCCGATGATCCCACCACCTGGGAAGAAGAGATCGTCTGGATGGATCGGCAAAACGTGGCTCCAGTCTGGGAGATTTCGCCCCGCGCCTGGGGCGCGCTCTGTGACGTCGTTGGTGGGGCGGATCGCATTGAAGACAAGGTGATGGAGATTGAATCCCGCCACTTCACAACGATCAACGCACGCGAGTGGTCCGACGCATTCATCGTCAACTTCCGACGCGGCGCGGACCAATCCTGGATTGCGCCTGCACCGGAAGCAGGTGGCTGGCACAAGGATGGCAGCTTCTTTCGTCATTTTCTGGACAGCCGGGAACAGGCACTGCTAACGGTGGTCTACTGGTCGGATGTGGACCATCAAGGCGGCGGTACGTTCATCGCGCCCGATTCCGTGAAGATCGTCGCCCGCTATCTGGCCGATCATCCTGAAGGGGTGGAGCCCGGCGCGTTCGGTCAACTGATCGACCAGTGCCAGGAGTTTGTGGAAGTAACCGGTGAGACGGGCGACTTTATCATCATGCATTCGTTTATGCTGCACGCCTCGTCCAACAATCATTCCGGTCGGGCTCGCTTCATGACCAACCCGCCTGTAGTACTCAAGGAGCCACTCGACCTAAACCGCAGCGACCCCGCCGATTTTTCGCTGCTCG
This sequence comes from uncultured Chloroflexia bacterium, assembly GCA_963749845.1. GTDB lineage: Bacteria > Chloroflexota > Anaerolineae > Caldilineales > Caldilineaceae > JAGRCP01. Next base: position 28,003 of record CAVVOJ010000006.1, read on the forward strand.
AACGCGCCACGCTGCATGCCCTGGGCGTTGAGCGCCATGACTTTCAGCCGACCGCGCCGCGCGATGAGCGGTGGACCGTGATTGGCTAGTACACAAAGGCGGAAGTGGACCGATAGCGCCGCAACGGCGTCTTTGGCGGCCCCATAATCCAAAAAGCGGGCGCAATCATTGCCAAACCCAGGTCGGGCAATGATTGCGCCCGCTTTTTGGGTGTGCGGTTCACGTTGCGTGTGAATAAATTTTCCCCATTGGGTCTTGACAGATGGAGGGATTGATGTTAATTTGTACATAAATGTACATGCAATAAACCTGTATACTGTCTATACAAAATGCTCTCCTAACAAATCGCATGAACATCCAGCCACTTTCTGACTACGACTTGCTACCCATCTATGTGCGCGTAGCCGATGATCTTCGCTCGAGATTGGGGACCGAAGGCTTCGAAATCGGTTCGTACCTGCCGGGTGAGTTGGACATCGCTGCCCAGTACGACCTGAGCCGAGGAACAATTCGTCGGGCCTTGGGAATTCTGGAAGCCGAAGGGCTCTTGAGTCGGCAGCCTGGGAGAGGAACGCTGATTCTGCCGAAGTCCGTGGGGGTCATGGGCACGCGACCGAAGGTTGCCGTTGTCTGGACGATGGTTCGTGCCATGGGGTTGGAGATGCTCAGTTCGCTCGAAGATTGTCTCTCTAGCGCCAACTGTGACATGCTGTTCAGTTCCTCAAAGCACGATCCTGAACGCGAGGCAGAGATTCTCACCGGACTGCTCGCCTCTGACATCGATGCTGTCGTGCTCTACAGTACGGGCAGCCCGGCGAACAACGTGTTGATTCAGCAGCTTCATGAGCAAGGCAAGCAGATCGTGCTCCTCGACCGTTTCGTGCCGGGCGCAATGGATAACCTGAGTTGGGTTACGTCTGACAATGAGCGGGGGGCCTATGAACTGACGCACCACCTGCTTGAATTGGGACATGAACGGATTGGCCTATTTATCCGCACGCCTGACGATGCGCGAATCAATACGTTGGTGGAGCGTGAGCAAGGTTACCTGAGAGCCATGAGGGAAGTCGGGCTAGATCCTATACTGATGAAAAAGTGTGGTGTCGCCGACGATCTGCTGAGCGGTACGGCGTTGGGCCAGGACTTGATTGAATTCATCGTCACTCGGCAGCCGACCGCAATCTTCTTCCACAATGATGCGTCAGCATACCGAATGCACTCGGTGCTAAACCAGTACGGCATTCGCGTTCCTCAAGACGTTTCAATCGCAGGGTTTGATGGTCTGGAACTATTTTTTGACCTGCTGACCTTCGAATTGACGACAGTGCAACAAGATTTCGCCGCGCTGGGACATGAGGTGGGCGAGCTTGTCATCTCATTGATGAAGAATTCTGGTCGCCGGCCTAAACACATAAGCCTGCCAGTCAAACTTCGTATCGGAAACACCACTGCTCCCCCACGCAGAGAAGTTGAATCACGTCCATTGAATCCGCATTTTCCGGATTCCGTCTAGAAGCTTAAAGATCGACTCACTTCAACAGTTCATGTTTTTGATTCTGCGTGCCGGTCAGACCGCAAGCACGATGAGGACGGCGCACCAGGGGACAAGGTGCATAGTACATGCGCGGTTTCGGTCTGCCTTGAATTATGAACGAGCGAGTGACGATGTAGCTTCGCCCTGTAAATTGCCAGATAGTTTCCATCTGTCCGAGGTGTATACGAGCATCCTGTTTCGGAATGTACGGAAGGAGAAATCGATCAGCCCAGCTTACGTCTTGTGATTTGCCCTTGTCTGTCTGTCCGTAACCATCAATGGAGAAGAAATCCAATGAAACGCAAGCTTGTACTCTTGTTTATAGTCGTCTTCATGCTCTCGGCATGCGCCACCGCAGCACCCACCGCAGCACCAGAGGAAGCCGCAGAAGATGGTCCGGAAACGTTGACCATGTGGACCTGGAAAGCCTTCCACATTCCGGGCTTGGAAGCATTGGCCGAGCGCTATGCCGAAGAGACAGGTGTTCAGGTTGAATTCGAATTCTACAGCCCCGACGACGCCTATCGCACACGCGTCCAGACTGCCGCCCAATCTGGCGAATTGCCCGATGTACTGGCGTACTGGGCCGGTGATTGGGATATTGCCGCCAGCGGTATCCTGACCAATATCGCAGATCAGGTCGACGAAGAATGGGCCGGCTCGTTCCTGCCCGGCACCTATGAGAACTCATCAGTGTGGACACAGACGCGCTATGACTCTTGCGCGGCAAATGCCGATTGCGCCCATACAAACCTTGAAGTTGGCGATGTCTTTGCCGTTCCGTTCACCGCAGGCTCCTTTGGCATCGTCTACGCCAACGCCAAAATGTTGGAAGAAGCCGGGGTTGACCCTGCCGTCGTCCCCGCGAACACCGAAGAATTTCTGGACGTCATGCAGCAGGTCCAGGAAGCGACCGGCAAGGGCGCAACCATCGGTGGTAAATTCTCGGACATCATTCGCAACTGGGTCGTGAACGATCTGGCCATGACCAACTGTGGCGTCCAGGAATATGTGGACATGCTCAACGCCGAAGAAGGCGCGACCTTCACGGACGAATGCACCCAGCAGGCCTATGGTTTCGTCGGTCAGATGGCCGAGCGCAACCTCTGGCAGCCTGGATTCCAGACGCTGACCATTGACGAAGCCGACATCTCCTTCGCGCAGGGCGAAGCCGCCTTCCTCTTCGGTGGCAGCTTCACGCTGGGCTTCCTCCTCCAGCAAGGCATGGCGCCGGAGGACATCCATGTCATCACGCTGCCCGCACTGCCCACATCACAGCAGAATCCGATTGCACTCTCGCCCTTTAGCCTGATCGGCCTCTCTGTGACCGAGAACTCCGCTAGCCCCGAAGCGGCACTGGACTTTATTCGTTACCTGACCAGCCCGGACGCCGCCGCCGAATTCGCCAGCATCACAGGGGACCTGCCGGCAGTCGCCATCTCCAGCGATCCCGAGGTTGTGGGTGAGGTCATGGCCAGCTTGGCCGGCGCTTATGGCAGCGCCTCTGACGCCTATCGCGCCACCGACGTCTGGAACGGGGGCATTCGCGCCGGCAATGATACTTGGGCTTCCCTAGACCTCGTTGCCAACCATCAGGTGACCGGTGAAAGCGATCTGCTATCCGATCTTGAAGCCGCTGATGAAGCGGCCGCTTTCGACCGCAGCAATCGCGGCGAAGAATAGTGCCCTAGCACGACAGTCTCAGCAGACCGCGCTGTCATTCTGAGTGGAGGAAAGGAACGAAGAGTCTCGGTTACCTTCAGGGGGGGTCTTTGGCAAACTACGCCTCAGAGTGACGGGACTGACCGATTGCGATCGGCTGGGTCTGAACGGGAGGGGAATTGTCGATGGTCATCATCAGCAATTCCCCTCTGCCGACTATTTCATCCCCGTGATTCGTAAGGAATGATCCGTATGTCAGTTGATTCTGCGGTTCCGACGAATGAAATCGAACCGTCTTTTGGGACTAGACTCCGTAATGCCAATCGGAAAAACAAAGGGTTCTGGTTTGTACTTCCGGCTGTCTTGCTCTGGCTGTTCATCGGCCTCTATCCGGTCGTCTTCTCGATGGCGTTGGCCTTTCACCGTTGGACAGGTTTTTCGAAATTCTCGATCTTTCCACGCTATATATGTGAGCCGCCCGCCTGTCGCTTTGTAGGGCTGCGCAATTTTGAGCGTTTCCTGACCCCCGGCACGCCCGGCTGGGACCGCTATCTCAATGCATTGGGCAATAATTTTGGCTTTATGATCTTTGGCACCATCGGCGTGATCATCATTGCGCTGCCGTTGGCTGTCGCTATGAACAGCGCGGTCAGAGGCAACAAGGTGTTCCGCACCCTCTTGCTGTTGCCCATGGCCACGGCGGGCATCGCCACCTATTACGTATGGAAGCTCATCTATCAGCCGACGGGGATTCTGAATCAGACGTTTGCCACACTCGGGTTGACGCCACTGGTGGTTGAAAGCGGATGGCTTGGCGATATCCACACCGCGCTTGGCGCATTGATCGCCGTCTCAATCTGGGGTGGCGTCCCCTTCGCCATGATCCTCTATCTGGCTGGTCTGCAAACCATTCCCCAAGAAGTGCTGGAGGCGGCGACGGTCGATGGGGCCGGTTATTGGCGACGCATGCGCCACATCATCTGGCCCATGTTAAGCCCGATCACACTGATCGTGGTGATTCTCAATCTGAGCGGCGCGTTGCAAGGCTTCGAACTCCCGCTGTTGATGACCGATGGTGGACCGGCGGAGCACACGAACGTCGTCGGACTCCTCGTCTTCAACACCGCCTTTGGCGGCTGGGGACCGCCCGACATGGGGCTTGCCAGCGCCTACGGGTGGTCATTATTTGTCCTCGCCATCGGCTTATCATTGCTATCGCTCTACGTTAATCGCCGCGGACAGGGAGAAATCGAATGAACAGGCGCAATTCGAATCCCTTCAAATCGTTTTCGATTGGTGCGCTGGTGAGCTACGTCTTTATTGTCGCCTATACGATTCTAAGCGTATACCCATTTCTGTGGATGGTCTCCGCCACCCTCAAAGAGCCGCTCGAGGTTGTCACCAGCAATTCGCTGATTCCCAAAAATCCGGATTTCACGACCCTTATCGAAACCTGGCAGAAACTTGATTTCTTTCTGCACTCATGGAACAGCCTCTTTCTGACCATGATCGTCATCCTTGGCACCGTCATCATCTATTCTATGGCCGGTTATGGGTTTGCTGTACTGCCGTTCAAAGGTGGTAACATCATCCTGGGCTTCTTTCTATCCATGTTGCTTGTTCCCGGGGTCACGGTTTTGGTACCCCTCTATATAATGCTCAGATTGCAAGTGCCCATCATTGGCCCCAACTCGCCCTATTGGCTGACATTCATTGGCGTGGCGATTCCCATGGTGAATGGAACTGGCCCATTTGCCATGCTCCTCTTTCGCAACTATTTCAAATCCGTCCCTCAAGCGTTACACGATGCTGCAGTTGTTGACGGCGCTTCCGAATTACGCATTTACAGAAGCATCTATCTGCCCCTCGGCCTACCCGCGATCGCGACCATTGCCATCACCACCTTTATCGGCGCCTGGAATGCTTATGCCTGGCCGTCGATTGTGTTGACCAAGTCCGAATGGCAGACGCTTCCGCTCAAATTGCGTGAACTCGATCTGCAGCAGGTCATCCAATGGGATGTGCGTATGGCCGGTTCGCTTTTCACCGTACTGCCGGTGATCGTCGTCTTTTTTCTGCTACAACGTTACTACGTCGCCGGCCTGACCGGGTCGGTTAAAAGTTAGGGACTTCCATGATCATTACAGATGCGCGGGTAATAGTCACGTGCCCGCTCGAGCAGCCATTTGTCTTTCTCAAGATCGTCACGGATGAAGGTGTTTACGGCATCGGGGAAGGCACGAAAAACGGTCGTGAACTCGCTGTGGCCACCCTGCTGCAAGAACATATTGTGCCGATGCTCATTGGCCGTGATCCCGGTGCAATCGAAGATATTTGGAAGTTGCTCTACAAGGGCGCCTACTGGCGCGGCGGTCCGCTGCAGATGGCCGCTATCTCTGCAGTCGATATGGCGCTGTGGGACATCAAAGGCAAAGTGGCTGGCTTGCCGGTCTATTCATTGTTGGGCGGTCCAACCCGCAGGGGGGTGCTGACCTATTATCATGCCTCGGGCGACACGCCGGAAGCGACCGCCGAGCGGGTCATCGCAGCGGTCGAAAAGGGCTATCGGGTTGTGCGTTGTCAGGTCGCGGTTGAAGGGCAAACCGGAGGTTATGGCGCGGCGGTACAGGATCTGAGAGAAGAAGAAGCGCGCCGCAAGCGCCTGCCTTTTGAGGGTGTATGGGAACCCTATGCCTACTTGCGCTCCGTCGCGCCCTTGTTTGAAGTTGTGCGCCAGCAGGTCGGCTGGGACGTGCAACTTCTGCACGATGCCCATGGGCGACTCACGCCCACAGAGGCGGCCCAACTGGCCAAAGAGCTTGAACCCTTTCGGCTGATGTTTCTTGAAGATCCAATCGGTCCGGAACATGCATCGGCGATGGCCCAGGTTCGCGCGGCCAGCACGACACCCATCGCCATCGGCGAAGTGATCAGCAGCGCCGATCAAATCCTGCCCATGGTGATCAACCGGACGATTGACTACATGCGTTGTTCGCCAATTCATATCGGCGGCATCACCCCTGCCAAAAAACTGGCTGCCATTGCCGAGCCTTTTGAGGTCAAGACCGCGTTTCACGGCCCTGGTGATGTCGGACCGGTGGGTGATGCCGCTTCGGTCCACGTCGATCTGGCAATCCAGAATTTTGGCATTCAAGAGTGGACCGAACAGCCTGACGCCGTCAAAGAGATCGTTAGCGGTGGCCCCTATTTCGACGACGGCTATTTGAAATTGCCGGATGCACCGGGACTTGGCGTCGATATTGATGAGACGCTCGCTGCGCAATATCCTTATGGACGCCACTATCTGCCCATCCCGCGCCGAGAGGATGGCAGCGTACATGGCTACTAGCCCTGGCAAAGCGGGGGTCGTACTGGTAACGGGAGGGAGCGGCATGGTTGGCCGCGCGGTTGTCGTTGATTTGCAGCAGCACGGCTATCGGGTCAAGAATGTTGACCTGCAACCCGCCCCTCAGATCCATACCGTGCGGGCTGATCTAACCGATCTCGGGCAGGTATACGGCGTCGTCGCGGGCGTCGATGCGATTGTGCATCTGGCTGCGATTCCGGCGCCGGGTGGCCATGCTCCGGACGTTGTGTTCGAAACCAATGTGCTCTCAACATTCAACGTGCTACAGGCCGGCGCCGCGCTTGGCGTCAAACAGATTGTGATTGCCAGCAGCCTCTCCGCTTTGGGACTGGCCTATAAGTTGCTGCCAGTCGAACTCTCCTATTTTCCTATCGATGAAGCTCACCCGCTCTTGGCGCAGGACGTGTACGGTATCTCCAAGGAGATTGGCGAAACCCTGGCTGATGGCTTTGCCCGGCGTTGCCCCGATCTCTCCATAACCAGCTTCCGCTTCCCCTTTCTTACCGCACCGAACAAGGCGTCGAACGCCCTCAAGCATTGGCGCAATAATCCGGAAGCAGGGGCGTCGATTCTCTGGTCATACCTGGATGTGAGGGACGCAGCGGCGGTGATTCGACAAGCGCTGCAGGCAGCTTTGCCCGGACATGAGTCATTTTATGTTGCAGCGCCGGACACCTTCATGGATGAGGAGACCATGACGTTGCTCGCAAAGCACTTCCCCGGCGTGCCCTGGGTCGCGGAGAAGGTGCAAGGCTTTGCATCACCGATCGATTGCAGCGCCGTCGCAGACAAGCTAAATTTTGCGTCAACCGTCAACTGGCGGGCTTTGATGGTTGAAAATCCGTAAGAAATGGGACCGGCATCGATAACTGTGATGCCTTGGGTGGTCCTAACTTCGTCGGCGTCAATTGTTCGCCGATCTACTATCAGTTTGCCGACTCTTCGACACTCACTCCATCACCGCCTAGATCTGCCGGCGCGGATCCAACATTGTTGATGCGCTTGAGGATACCGCGCATGATCCGTTCCTCCTCGTCCGAAATGTAGGGCAACGGCTCGTCATCGGGGTCGAGAATGGCCTGGCCGAGCTTGCTGGCCGCTAGCATGTGCAAATCCTCCTCCAGCGGATCGAGCAGCCGGTGATCGTCGATGATACGGCCGTCGGACATGCGCAGGATGCGGTGGGTGGCCTGGGCGACCTGGCGGTCGTGGGTGACGATGGCAATCGTCATGCCGTGGTCTTGGTTGAGCGCCTGCATCAGCTCCAAAATCTCCTGGCCGCTCTGACTATCAAGGGATCCGGTCGGCTCGTCGGCCAATAGCAGGGCCGGGTCATTGGCGAGGGCACGGGCCACGGCAATGCGCTGGCGCTGGCCGCCCGACAGCTGACTGGGCAGATGGTCTCCCCGCTCCACCAGCCCCACTAGATCGAGCAGATGCCGGGCGCGCTCGCGACGGTCGCGGGCGCTGACGGGTTGCCCGTACATGGGGACCTCTACGTTTTCAGCAGCGGTCAACGTAGGCAGTAAGTTGTGAAGTTGAAAGACGAATCCTACGGTCCGTGCGCGAAAACGATCGACATTCTTGAGCTGCGCCAAATCCTCACCAGCCACGCAGATTGTGCCCTCGGTTGGCTGATCCAGCGCGCCAATCATGTTGAGCAGCGTGCTCTTGCCGCAGCCGCTGGGTCCCATGATCGCAAGCAGTTCACCCGGCGCCACGGTAAAGGTGACGCCATCCAGGGCATGCACAGCCGTATCCCCGCTGCCATAGATCTTGGTGAGCCCCTCAGCCGCGATCAGCGGTTCTATCGCCGCAGCCGGCGATGAACGAGGATCGCTTTGTTCGTTTTTCTCAGCCATGCTCAACGCTCCACCTGGATGTTGACAAAGGCTGTCATGCCCCAGCGCAGCGCCTCGTCCAACTCATCGACGTCGATTTCAACCGTGTAGTTGGTGCCGCCCTTCTCTGTGTTGCTCACTGACGCAATGCGCGTGATGGTCCCATCGAAGATGCGGTCAGGCAGGGCGTCGAAGGTGATTTCGACCGGCATGCCTTCATTGAGGTAGACGACGTCGGTCTCACGTAGATCAGTTGTCTCTACAAAGAGCTGACCGGTGTCACCAAGCAGCACGACTGGATCCCCGGGCACGATTTGCTCACCAAGGTGGACGTTAATCTCGCCTACTTCGCCTGCAAAAGGGGCGCTGATCTGGCTCTGGGCGACGTGAGCCAGGGCGGTGTTGACGGCAGCTTGTGCCGTAGCCACCCGAGCCTCGGCAATCGCAATGTCTTCTGCAGTCGCGCCGGCCAGCAATTTGTCCAGTGCCGCCTGTGCGCTCTCCTGGCGAGCCATGGCTGCCTGCAGCGCAGCTTCGACGCCGGGCCCCCGTGCGATTGCGCCGGCCACGTTCTCCTGCGCTGCGTCAATCGCGGCGGCGGCCACCGCAAGCTGTTGGGGCGTGGGGCCGCCGCTGGTGACGGCGCGGTGCGCCTTGGCGGCTTCCAGCGCGGCGGTGGCCTCCTGCAGACGTTGAGATTCCGGCAACGCACCAATATTGGGGTTGCCCCGCACCAGGTTGTAGGCGGCGCGGGCTGCCGCAACGTTGGCCTCGGCGATCGCTACGTCGGCCTCGGCTGCGGTTGCCTCGGCTGCCGTGGGATGGCTGGCCAATTCGCTGTATTCGCGCCGGGCCATTTCGGCCAGTGCTTCCGCTGAGTCGATCGCCGCCTGGGCTTCCATCATGGCGCCGGCGGCTTGGGAGACCGCGGCTTGGGCCGCTGCGACGTCGGCCCGGGCCGCGGCGATGTCGGCGGGCGTGGCATCGGCCAATAGCTTGTCCAGCGTGGCTTCGGCTTCGGCCAACGCAGCTTCAGCACTCTCCACGTCGCGCTGAAGCACGATATTGTCCAGCTCAACCAGCAGGTCGCCCGTTTCGACCCACGCGCCCTCAGTTGCGTGGATAGCGGATACTGCGCCCTGCTGCATGGGACTGAGCTCGGCCCGCGTGCGGGGCAGCAGCGTGCCGGACGCCCACACGACATTGTCGAGCTCGTCGGGCGTCTCGGCTACGCGAGCTGCTTCCTCTGCAGCCGCTTGTTGTTCCTGATAGGTGCTATAGCCAAAGTAGCCCACCGCGCCAACAATGACGACAAGGATAAGCACCCAGATCCAGCGCTTCATGGGAAGACTTCTTTCTGTGTGAAGGGATGGCTCTAGACTTCGAAAAATGATTCAACAACGTTGTATGGCGAGCCACAAATCGTTTCTCGGCGCTCTTGCTGCCATCTATTCGTAGCGCAGGGCCTCGACCGGCTGGAGCTTGCTGGCGCGCCAGGCCGGATAAAGGCCGCCGATCAGTCCCAAGAACATAGCGACGCCGATGGCGACGACAAAATTCTCGATCGACCACGAGGGGTTGATGAATTGGCGGGCAACCGGCAGCCTGGTGATTCCGGTCAGGGCCAGTACACCCAGTGCTGAGCCAAACAGTCCGGCCAGCAGACAGAGATAGAGACTCTCCTGCATGATCTGATTGAGAATGCGTCGTCGATTCCAACCCAGGGCGCGCAGGGTGCCGATCTCGCGCGTGCGTTCGTAGATCGACATGATCATGGTATTGGCCACGACGATGCCGCCCACCAGCAGCGCCAGAAAGCGAATCGCGTTGGTCATGGCATAGGTCGACTGGATATCATTGGTACTCTCGGCAAATTCGCTGGAAATACTGGCCCGGGCTTCAGGGAAGCGCCGGTTGATCGCAGTGATGACAGCATTGGCCTGACTCGGCTCCTTCACGTCCACAAACGCAAAGGTGACCGTACGGGGGCGGCCCAGGATTCGTTGGGCTTCCTTGAGCGCCAGGGTGCCGCCGCCGTCTTCGAAGCGGTTGCCGGTTTCGCTGATGCCCACGATCTTGTAGCGGTTGTCGTAGAGGACGATGGTGTCGTCAATGCCCAGATTGTACGAATCGGCCGCCACTGTCCCCAGTACGATTTCGTTGGGGCGTTGGACATAACGCCCTTCCACCAACTTGTAATGCGCCATGGCCGGGCTGTTGGGGTCGAGACCGGCCAGAATAAACATGGGCAATTCGGGCGTGCTGATAAAGCCCAGCACAAATGGGCTTACTGACTCGACCTCAGACATGCCCTGTATCTGGCGCAGAATTCGTTCGTCGAGGCTGCTCAGGCTCATGTCGGCGACGTCACGCTGCATCACCGTCAGGTCCCCCGCGTCGCCGCTACCGGCCAGGCCGTTGAGCTCGCCGATCATGCCGTCAATCATCCCGCCCAGCATCACCAGCGTGGCCACGCCAATGCCAATGCCCGCCGCGGAAATGAGCGTACGCGTGCGCCGGCGCCATAAATTGCGGAAACTCTGGCTACCGATCCGGGTCAGAAGGCCTTCCGAGTCGGACGCGCTGCCGCCTTCATAGCGTAAGGCTTCCACCGGCCGCAGATTGGCCGCGGTCCAGGCCGGATAGAGCCCGCCGATGAGGCCGAGCACCAGCGCGGTGATCAACCCCTGGGCGATGATGCCGGGCGTCACGCTGCCCTCCAGAAATGCGCCCACACCAGGAATCTGGCCCGCCGACCAGGAGAGGACAATACCCAGGAGCACGCCGATCACGCCGCCAATCAGGCTGAGGGTGACTGCTTCGCCCAGAATCATGGCGATTACTTGGCGACGGCGCCAGCCAACTGCGCGCAGAGTGCCGATCTCACGGGTGCGTTCCATGACGCTCATGACCATGGCGCTCATCATGCCGAGGCCACCGATGAGGATGGCAATGGCGGAGACGCCCCAGGCGAACCCTTGCAGGGTGGCCGTCCAGCCTTCGCTGGCGTCGTAGCCGCTCGCCTCGGTGACCAAGAGTTCATCGTCGATGATGGCAATGCGCGCCTTGATCTGCTCGATGTCGGAACCAGGACGCACGCCGACCTGAAAAAGGCTAACCTGGCGCTGTTTTTGGGCGATGGTCTGTGCATCTTCCAGTGTCACGACGCCGCCAGACTCTTCCATGGCCTGACCGGTTTCGTAGATGCCAACGACGCGATAGGGTGTGCCGTAGACGCGTAGCGTATCGTCCACGCCCAGAGAGAGAGAATCTGCCGCGCGCTGCCCAATCGCGATCTGTTTGGGACCGGTCACCGGCTTACCTTCGACAACGCGGTAGTGATCCATGGCCACCGTGTTGGGCTCATAGCCATAGACCAGAAAGTAGGGTGTTCCCTCGACCGCGATCCAGGTGAAAACGCCCGGCTCCACGCCGCTAACGTCGGGCACAGCCGCGATCTGATCCGCCAGCCCTTCGTCCAGGCTGCTGAAGAGGACGTCGTAAGAGTTTGACTGGGTGACGAGCAAATCGTTGCTCAAGCCAAGGACGCTACCGTAATTCTGCGATATTCCTGCCGCCATGGCCCCCAGCGCGACGACCGCGGCTACGCCGACGGCAATGCCCAAAATTGTGAGGATGCTGCGCGTGGCCCGTCGCCACAAGTTTTTGAAGATCATGATTGCTTTCCAAGGTAGGATACCTTGACTCAATTCTCGCGCCGGAAGATCAATGCGTCAACAGCCACGCTTGTGTAACCCACTCCGGCCAAGGCAGGCAGTCGGAATAGATGCCGAAGATCAGGTGTTTGTGGTATCCTGACCATAGAATCAACTAGAGTGAGGCCCTCTTGGTGAGCGGGAAACACACGACCGGTCTGCTTGACCCCAATAACCAACTTTTTTGGTATCGCGCGCAACGCACCGCTGCGTTGGCCCCAGTCGTTACGCTCGATTTACCCCCTTGTCGTGCTGATTGCGGGGGTAGTCATTCCGTTTCTGGCGCAATTGCTGAGCATCCCCTTCTTTATCGCTGCAAGCCCCCTGATCGGCGATCCAATGGCGCTCTTCACGACCGAAGCCACGTCATTTCAGGGCATGGTCGTCCTGGTCATTAGCTTTGCGCCGATCTACCTGTTGGTTTGGTTGTGGCTGCGCTTTATTGAGCGGCGTCCGTTTCGCACGATTGGACTGGACACCGGCCATGCAGCAAGCCAATATGGGCGCGGGCTGCTGCTGGGCCTGCTCATGTTTGGCAGTGCGGTGGCGATTCTCGGACTGCTCGGCTACATCGAGATCACAGCCACTGACTTTGGCCTGGCCGCGTGGATTGGCGTCGGCACAATCCTGATTGGCTGGATTGTCCAAGGTGCGGCCGAAGAAGTCGTGGCGCGCGGCTTCATGCTGCCAATCATCGGCGCACGCTGGCGACCGTGGATCGGCGTCCTGCTCTCATCGTCGGCGTTTGGCCTGCTTCATCTGCTCAACCCCAATCTAAACTGGTTGGCCATGCTCAACCTGATTCTGTTTGGCCTTTTCGCTGCGCTCTACACGCTGTGGGAAGAGGGGCTCTGGGGGATATTCGCCATTCATTCCGTTTGGAACTGGGCGCAGGGCAACCTCTCTGGATTTGAGGTGAGCGGCAATGCCTTTGGCGGCGATTCGTTGCTCGACCTCAACGAATCAGGTCCTGATCTGCTGACCGGCGGCGCGTTCGGTCCGGAGGGGGGGCTGGCTGTAACCCTGGTACTCGTGCTGAGTTGCGTAGCCGTGTGGTGGGTTGACCGGCGCGGCCGAGCCCGCCAAGCATCCGCTGCGCTCCCCGAACAACCGGCGGACGAGCGTGCTGTGGCCAATGAGACGCTGGCCACGGACGATTTGAATGGCGGAGAGCATACTTCATGAATGAATCCGTAATGCAGCGATTGTTCTTCCCGGCTAACGTGCGAGTCGCACTGCTTGTGCCGCTGTTGTTGCTCGCCGGCTGTGTGACGCCGCTGCCCGTGCCCCTGACTGCGCCCCAAGCGACGCTCGCTGACCCGACCATCGGTGCCCCGGGCGTCGGCGACCGCCTCTATCCGCTCCTGGGAAACGGCGGCTATGACGTGACCCACTATGATATCGTTATGGACGTGGATGTCGAGCAGAACATGGTCGACGCCACCACAACGATCGATGCGATTGCGATCCAGTCGCTGCGTCGCTTCAACCTTGACTTTGCCGGCCTGGACATCACGACGCTAACGGTGAACGGGTCTGATGCCGGCTTCGCACGCGATGGCAGCGAACTCATTATTACGCCGGCAACCGAGTTGCTGCCGGACGAGCCGTTCCAGGTCGTCGTCGCGTACAACGGTGAGCCCATGCCCCTCAGCGACACGAGCGTGGGCATTGACACCCTGGGCTGGCAGACTCAACCGGGCGGTATTTTTGCCGCCAGTGAGCCCAATGGCTCGATGAACTGGTATCCGAACAACAACCATCCCAGCGACAAGGCAACCTATACCTTTCGCATCACTGTGCCTGAACCGTACCAGGTCGGCATGAATGGTCTACTGATTGGTGAGATTGACAGCCAAGAACAGGGCCAGGCCAAAACCACCTTTGTTTGGGACGTGGCTTATCCTATGGCCTCCTATCTCGCCACCATTCATATCGGCTTCTATGACATCGAAACGAAATCGACGTCCGAGGGCGTGACGCTGCGCAACTATTTCCCGGCCGACACGCCGGACGTGGTCCGACGGGATTTCGATCCAACTCCCGAAATGCTGGCGTATATGGTGGCAACGATCACCGACTATCCATTTGACGTCTATGGTGCGGTCTTGTTGACTCAGGATGTACCCTGGGCGTTGGAGACGCAGACGCTCTCGATTTTTCCCGTGGGGGGCGCCGACGAGCGCACGGTCATGCATGAACTGGCCCACCAGTGGTTCGGCAATGACGTCAGCCCGGCCATGTGGGAAGATATCTGGCTCAACGAGGGTTTTGCCAGCTATTTTCATTTTCTGTGGCTAACGGTGACTGAAGATGAAGCAACGTTCACGACGGTCATGGACAATCTGTATGACCAGCTGGCGCGGGCCAATGCCGGCCCGCCCATCCCGGAATCGCCACGTGAGCTCTTCGGTCGGTCAGTCTATTTTCGCGGCGCGTGGACGCTTCATGCGCTGCGCTTGACCCTCGACGATGACGAGCTCTTTTTTGACCTTCTGCGTACCTACTATCTTCGTCACGCTGGCGGCAACGCCTCAACGGCCGATTTTCTTGCCGTCGTGGAGGAGATGGCCGGTAGCGCTGCGGAGGAGGTGGTGCGCCAGTGGCTGTATGCCCCGACACTGCCGCCCCACCCCCGACCAGCGATATAATTCAGCCCGTGAGTTCGCTCCTACATCCTTAGGATTAGACGCATGACTGTATCAAAATCGGCGCCAGATCCAAGTCTTGTTCAGCCGCCCAAGCCCATGGGCAAGTACTGGTGGGTCTACCTCCTGCAGGGAGTTGCCACTATTACGTTGGGCGGGTTGCTGATCTTCTGGCCCAGGCCGACGATCGTCTTAATCGTCACGATTCTGGGCGTCTACTGGCTTGGCATCGGTATTCTGCACATTGCCGGCGCGCTCTTCGGTGAACGAGATGATCAACGATTATGGATGCTGATTAGCGGCGCGCTCGGTATCGTAGCTGGGCTCGTGGTTTTATCGCGTCCATTGATCGCATCGTTGCTTGTGCCGACTGTGCTGGTTCTTATCATCGGCGTTTTGGGCGTGTTGATCGGCCTCCTCGGTTTGGCTCAGGCTTTTCGCGGCGGCGGCTGGGGACCAGGCGTCTGGGGCGTGCTGAGCATTGGCTTTGGCCTCTTGCTCTTCACCCAGCCGCTCATAGTGGTTAGCGTATTGACGCTGATTTTGGGCGTCCTGGCGATCATTGGCGGGCTTGCGCTGATCGTCGTTGCCTTTCGTGTTCGACGCTAGCTCTCAAATGGGCCGCACCCTGTCTGGTCAAGCCGCGATAAGAAGTTCGGTCCTCGTCTTGACCCTCGTCTTACTACTATCGTGTACTGGGATTATGGAAAATTACGAGCATCCCTCAGAACCGTTTTTCGCCGGTGAGTACGCGCCGGTTGGGCAAGTTGTTCCGAACCAGGCCAGCGTCAGGGTGGTTACCTGGAACATAAAATTTGGTGAAAACGTGGGCGAGGCGATTGAAGTGCTGAGCGAGACGCCCGAGCTTGCCAATGCCGACATCTATCTGCTGCAAGAGATGGATGAAGAGGGTACCGAGATGATCGCACGCACGCTTGGCTACAACTATGTCTATTTCCCAGCCTCGGTGCACAGTCGACACGGCCGCAATTTTGGCAACGCAATTCTGGCGCGCTGGCCCATCACCCACCCCCAAAAGGTGATATTGCCCAATCGCAACCCGAGAAACGGGCAGTTACGCACGGCAACGCGTGCCATCGTGACCTTGGGCGAAATCGATGTGCTCGCCTACAGCGTGCACACGGAGACCTTTTGGCTGGGCGCCAAGGGACGCGAAGCGCAGGTCGAGGCCGTGGCGGAAACGGTTGACTTTCACTATGATTATGTGGTAGTCGGTGGCGACTTTAATACGCTTACGCCAGCGAGCATCAACACGGCTGAGGAGCGCATGGCCCGCTTCGGCCTGGTGCGTCTTTCCAAAGGGGCCGGATATACGGTGAACGTGCGCGGAGTGGGCCTGCCCCTGGACCATATTTTTGGCAGCAACGTGACTGTACTGGCCAGGGGGGTTTGGCGTGAAACAGCGGCCAGCGACCATTTTCCGCTGTGGGTGGAATTGGGCCCGCCCCTAGAATAAGCGACAGCTGGTCGTCTGCACTCTCAATCCGGGAGTTTGCCGTCGGGTTGAGGTATCTCACAGATTAAAGAGGAAGGCGGCGATCCCACTATACGGGGACGCCGCCTTCTCTATCACCTGTCGTGTACCTAATAGAGATGTCACTTTGACTCCGTACAATCTGGCTGGTTTTTACCCTGGAAGATTGTACGGAGTCAAAATGATGTGACCATAAGCAGTCCATCAGGCCATCGCCGGTTGAGCCCGCTTGGACTGAGCCTGGCGAAGTGTCGAAACCCAGCGGGTACCCCGTTGCACCAAAACCACTCAGTCGTCGCGTTTAGCCATTTTCCTGCGCCATGCGTACCTTTGCCTCTTCAATCCACGCTGCGTAGTCGGGGACGTGAAGTTTGGGGGCATGGCAAGCCGCGGCCAATTGCTCGACCGTGGCGCTGGCCAACTGTTCGTAGGTGTAGATGCCTGCGTCATAGAGTCGTCGTTCGAAGACCCGGCCAATCCCGGGAATCGGCTCGAAATCGTCGATTCGTTCCAGGTTGTTCCAGAGCTTGCCGATCGTATCAGTCGATTCTGCAAGGTGCAGGGCGTCTTCGCGAATCTCGTCAAAGCTGACGCTGCGCAACTGCCAATCGGTCAGTTCGAGAACCTGCCGCATCTCGTCATCGGGTAAGCTTGCCAACTCCCAATAGGTACCCACACCGGCGTCATAGAGGCGCTGCTGGAAAGCGGACCCGATGCCCTTGATCTCGGTAAGATTCTGCGGCACAGCGCCGAATACGGGCATGGCGCCCATGCGCAAGGCTTCATTGGCCGCAAAGCGTTTGACCGCGGGGTAAGCTTCGATTTCGCTGGCCAGCTCGACCATTGCCGGTGCACTGTCGAGGATCTTCGTCTTTTCGGCCAGTTCGGTTTCTGCCGCCAGGCGGGCAGTTTCGGCTTCCTGCAAGCCGGTCAACAGGTCATCCTTGTCGACCTGAAGCGCTACCAGTTCCGCACGCAGCCCACTGATGCTCTCTTCCAACTCGTTGCGGCCGTCGCTCAGCATCGCGGCTTGCGCTGTGGCAGCCTCCAAGGCGCTCTCACGCTCGGCGATCGTCGCCTCCAGTTCACTCCTTTCCGTCGTCAACGCAGTAATCTGTTCGTTTAACGCCGTGCGGCTTTGGGTCAGTTCATCAAGCTGCGTTTGGGCGTTGTCAAGGGCTTGCTCACGATCGTTTAGCGCTCCCTCCAACTCCGAGACGCGCCCGGCAGTCTGATCGAGTGTGCTTTGCTGATCGCTTAGCTTTTGGGTCACGGCAACGCTGCCAGCCGTAAGTAACTTTAGATTTACCGCATGCTCGCTGGCGCCATCAGCGCGCAAGGCATCCACATCAAATTCGCCAGTCTCGGCGTCTGGGCCCAGCGCGTCGACCAGCTGACTGCGCACGGCGGCAATGTTTTCGTCCACTGCAGCAAGCTGAGTTTCGGCCTTGGCCTTGGCCGCTTCTACTTCGGCCAGCGCGCTCTGGAGTGACGCCACCTGTTCCTGGAGGTCGGCAACTTGCGCCTCCAACTGCGCTTTCTCCGCCGTCAACGTCTCAATCTGCGCCTCTTTTTCCGTGATCTGTGCAGTGAGCGTTGCTTCGGTGGCGCTGCTGTTCGCCTGTAGATCGGACAGGTCATTCTCCAGCGCGCTACGCGCAACGGTGAGAGCGTCAAGCTCATCCTGCGTCTCAGCCAGTGCCAGATCGCGCGCATCCAACTCGTCGCGCAGACTCGTCAGCTCTGCCCTTACGGCCATGATGCCGGCGGTCAGTTGGGCCGGCTCAGCCAGATCTTGATTGTTGCTACGTACTGCGCCGGCGCCTTCAACATCGGCGCCTTCAGCGTCGCCTTTTGTTTCACCCGGTGCATCGTTCAACAGCGCCGCCAGCGCCTGATCAAGCTCCGTCTGGGCGCTGGTCACGCTGGTCTGCAGGGCATCCATGGCTTCAGCTTGACTGTCGAACTGGGCGCGCAGCGCAGTAAGTTCTTCCACGCGCTCGCTGAGGCTGATTTCGAGTGCGCTTTTCTCCGTTTGCAGGGCGGCGTATTCTTGCTGGAGGTCAACCAGATCTGCTTCGCGTTGTGCGGCCTCAGCCTCCAACTCTTGGCGGCGTTCTACGGCTTCGTTTAGCTCGGGACCCATGGCTGCCAGCTCATTGCGAGCGTCACGAAGGTCCTGATTGCGCTTGGTAACTGCATCGTTCATGCCGACCAGATCGTCGTTGACGCTTTCCAGGCGGGCTTCCAATCCAGCCATCTGCTGCGAGATTTTGTCAAGCTCTTCTTCTCGGCTCAGGAATTCGGTCTCTAGCGCGGCTTTGGCCGCCAACGCGGCTTCGAGTTCGTGCTGATAACGGGCCGAATCGCGCTTGTACGCTTCCAATCGCAGCGTCAGTCGGCGTAGTTCGTCAAAGCTGAGTGCCGGCTTTTCACCCGCTAGCTCCTCCTGGAGCGCCGCATCGCTCAGCGCGACGAGACGGTGGACTTGCATATCCTCAGTATCTGCCGGTGCACTTGTTTCGCTTACATCGCCGGTGAGCAGTGCAAGACTCTCTTCGTCACCTTCGCCCGCCAGGAAATCGGCGAGCTGAGCGATCATCTCGCTATAGTCCTGGTTGCGCTTGTCGATGTTGCTGGCCAGTTCCGCGCTGATGGCGGTCAGCGCACTCAGGCTGGCGCGCAGGTAGTTAATTTCGTCACGGGCTTCAATGAGATCGAGCTCTCGCTGCCAGAGGGCCTCTTCAAACTTCTCATCCTCCTGGAGCGTCATCGCCATGCGGGCGGTAAGATATGGCTCATCCCCGTCGAACTCATCGTCGAGTCCTTCAACTTCGCCGCTGATGGCTTCCGGCGCTTGGCTCGTCAGCTGGTCGGCCAGCGTGGTTTCCAGGGCCAGATTCGTCTCTTGCAAGAGTTGTATTTTGGCGGCCAGCATCTCTGCCTCTTCACGCTTATCAACCAGCGCAGCCTCTGCCACAGCCAGCTCTGCCCCAGCAGCTGCCAGCTCTTCCGTGGCAGCAACGAGCGCGGGTTCGATGGTGGCCAGCGATTCTTCGGCAACGGTCAACTTGCTATAGGCATCGGTTGAGGCGGCGCGTAGGGCGCTCAATTCAGAGGCGTTTTCGGCTCGCTCGGCCTCCAGAATCGTCCGGTCAGTCACGGCATCGCTATACGCCGCCTGCGTCTCTTCCAGCGCTAGGGTGGCGGCGTCAAGCTCTGCTTGGGTCGTCTCAAGATTAGCGGCGAGCGCCGCATGATTGCTTTGGAGGTCCTGGAGATCGTCGCTCTTGCGATCAAGCTGGTTGCGGACACTGATCAGATCTTGCTCGCGACGCCGAAGCGTGGTTTGAATTGACTCGATTTGCTCTTCGTAACGACTGGCGTTGCGACGTAAGAAGAAGGGCAGAATGAGCCAGGCGAGCAGGAAGCCGAGCAGAAATGCGCCGACCAGAAACCAGATCTGATCCAGGTTCTGCATTGCCTGCATGGTAGGTTCTCCTTTATTCGCTTGCGCGTTGGTCGTTCAGTGCTTCTAATTCGGCCGTCAATTCCAAAATACGACGATTGGCCTGTTTGAGTTCGTCCTCCTTCATGCGCACCATAGTAGAGGTGAGCAGCGCCAGTTCGCCGGCAACGTCGCCCCGCGCGCTGGTCAACTTTTGCTCCAATTCATCGCGTACGCTGCCGACTTCCTCGATGCGATTACGGAACATTTCAAGTTCCGCTTCCGTCTCGTTGAGCGCATTCTCACGCGCCTCCAGCGTATTTTGGAGCACGGTAACGCGCAGAAACGCTTGGTCAAGCGCAATCTCCTTGTCCGAGACCTGTTTCTGAGCAGAAGTTAGTGCTTCGCTGACGCTATCGACCTCTCCGGTTAGGCGCTCTACTTCGCCCTGGAGGCCAGCGCGCGCTTGTTCCGTCTCTTCCAGATCGTTGCGCAATGACGCGAACGTCGGCCACGGCTATTTCGTACTCTGAACGGAGCATATCGATCTGGGTGAGCACCTCGCCGCGGGCTTGTTCGCTTTCATCGAGGGAGACGGAGAGTGCCGACTGCGCTTTTTTGGCGGCTTCGTCCTGTGACTTCAGCTCGGCTGTCTGCTCTTCGATCGTCTGGTTGGCTGCGTCCAATTCTTTGTTGACGCGCGCCAGTTCAGCACTGGTCGTCTCTAGCTCCGCCTTTGCTTGGTCCAACTCATTCTGCGCTTGGTTGAAAGACTTGCGGAGATCGTCGTTTGCCTTAGTGAGGTCATCCGTCAGCCGCGTGGATTTGCGCTGCTGACTTTCCAGCTCTGCCACGCGTGCTTCTAGCTCGCCTCTCTTCTTTGAGGCTGGGATGCGTGTAAAGAGCCAGCCTAAAAAGAGTCCGATGAGGCCAACAATTAAGAATGCGATCCAATTATTGCCTTGTGATGCCCAGGCTATCCATTGTGAGACAGCGTCCATGTGCGCCTCCTTTTTTAAGTAATTTTTGAAGCGTTGGTCAACGATTGCAGTGAGCAATCACCCGCATACGCTAGATTTGATGGTCGTTTGGTTCGAGTGCTCGCTCGTGATGGTAAAAATGTTGCTTTGGTGTGCTGGTGGGGTGCATTCCTAGTGGTAACGTCACGGCACGTTGTGCCGCGGAACACGATGTTAGACTTATTCTGCATCATGACACGCATCCCCAGATTCGTCAACTCCAGAAATCGATCCAACACCGTGCTGACTGTACACTTTTAGCCAAAAATATTCGTATTGACAAGCCCAATACGAAGTGCTACTGTTGAATCCAGAAAGGCTCCCATCATACGCCAATGACAGCGTACCGCCTGGAGCGGAAAAGAGGCTTGCGACCTTCTGTGCGACCCATGGCTGACTGTCCGCCATGATTTGTTCGTACACGCCAATACCTTAAATAATTGAAGAGAGGATAGTTCGATGTTAACCGATGTTGATGTCCGCCAGGCCATTGAATTCGAGAGTCACGAGCATCCCGTCCTCAGCGTCTACCTCAATGTTGATCCCCACCGCCGATCTGCAGAAAAATATAAGCTTGCGCTGCGTAGTTTGCTGCGCCAAGCAGAAGATGCGGATCCGGAAGATGTAAAGCGCATGCAGAGCTTTATCGAGATGGGCTACAACTGGCAAGGCCGCGGCCTTGTGATGTTTAGCTGCGCCGAAGAGGATTTCTGGTGGTCAACGAGCCTAATGACACCAGTGGAAGACAGTGTCATGGTGGCTCATCGTCCCTATGTGCGCCAATTGGCGACGTTGATGGATACCTATGACCGATGGGGTGTCATTCAGGTGGATCAGGAAGGCGCCAGACTCTATCTCTTCCATTTGGGTATTTTGGAGGATGTGCAGGGCTATCTGGGTGAGGAAGTCAAGCATCACAAAGCGGGCGGCTGGGCAGCACCCCGCTACCAGCGTGGCGAGAAGCTGACCGCACGCCAGAACTTGCAGGACGCAGCCGAAATGGCCGAGGACTTCTATCGCCAGACGGATACCCGCCACCTGATTCTGGCCGGCACCGAAAAGAACACGGCACGCTTTGCCGACCTGCTGAGCCATCGCTTGCGCAACATGGTCGTCGGCAACATTGCGGTTGACGCCAATGCCAGCGCAGATGAAATACGTGACAAAGCCGTTGAGTTGGTCCAGGAAGCTGCCGCGGCCGAGGAACAGAACGTCGCCAATCGACTGGTGACCACGCTGCACAAGGGCGGCAACGCCGTAGCGGGCTTGGCTGAGACACTGACAGCAGTCCAGAATGGTCGCGCGCAGCATGTGGTGGCGCTCTCAAGCTTCTCCCATCCGGCCTATCGATTTGTCGACAGCGGCTATATTGTTCTGGACCTGGAAGAAGACGCCGAGTTGGGCAGCGGTCGCATTCAAAAATTGCCGGACGCCGTCGATAGCGTCCTGCGACGGGCGCTGGTGCAGGGCATCACCGTCACCATTCTCGACGAGCATGAAGGACTGGCGGCAGCCGGTCACATTGGCGCATTGACGCGTGCTACTGACTAGCGCCGTAGCCATTCGGCCTGTGCAGCATGCCGGGAGTCGGCCACAATCCGCTTTGTTTTGGTCGTGATTTCGCTAAAATCCGGCTTGCTGCGGTGCCCTCCGCCTTTGCCCAAGGCACTGCTCCTCTTCCGTTTCTTGCACAAGCGTTAGCGCTTCGTTGACGCCCCATTTGCATTCCATTAGTGTTGGACTCTTTCGGAATCATACCTACGCGTAGAATCGTATAGTAGATATAAAACTGAGTCATGACTATTGGAGAAAGTGAAGGAGCAAGTAGTCCCTCATGATGAGATTTGATCGATTTACCGAAAAAGCTCAAGAAGCAGCCATGCGTGCGTATGAGCTGCTCCAACGATACAAGCACACGCAGGTTGACACTGAGCATGTCTTCCTGGCCCTGCTGCAACAAACTGACAGCGCTGTGCCCCAGATTCTGGCGAGCATGGACGCACCAATTGAGACCATGGTGCAGAAGTTGGAAGACGTGCTGAAGGCGATGCCGACCAATTCCGGCATGCCTCAAGGCGCTGTACCGACTGCCCAGGTCTTTATCACGCCGCGGCTCAAACGCGTGATGGACGTGGCCAACGAAGAGGCGAAGAAGCTCGAAGATGAATTTATCAGTACCGAGCATCTTTTCCTGGCTGTGGCTAGTGAACGCAATACGCCGAGCGCCAACATTTTGCGCGAGGCAGGCGTCACCAAAGAGCGCATTTACGAGAGCATTGAAGAGCTGCGCAACGGGCAAAGGATTACTGAACCCAATGCGGAAAGCAAGTTTCGCGTGCTGGAGAAGTATGGTCAGGATCTGACCAAGGCCGCGGTAGCCGGCAAGCTCGATCCGGTTGTCGGACGTGAGGCCGAGGTGTTGCGCCTCATGCAGGTGCTGAGTCGCCGAACCAAGAACAACCCGGTGCTCATTGGCGAGGCCGGAGTGGGCAAGACGGCCATCGTCGAAGGGCTGGCGCAACAGATCGTGGCCAACGATGTGCCAGAGCCGTTGATGGGCAAGCGCGTCGTTTCGCTAGACATGGGCGCATTGCTGGCGGGTACCCGCTTCCGCGGTGAGTTTGAAGAGCGTTTCAAGGCTTGCATCGACGAGGTGCTGCGCAGCGAAGGCGAAATCATGCTCTTCATCGATGAGTTGCACACGGTCGTCGGCGCAGGCAACGCGGCCGGCGCGCTTGACGCCAGCAACATGCTCAAGCCCGCGTTGGCCCGGGGTGAGTTACAGTGTATCGGCGCCACGACGCTGGACGAATATCGCCAGTCGATCGAGAAGGATTCGGCACTGGAGCGCCGTTTTGCACCCATCTACGTCGAAGAACCTAATGTGGATGACGCCATCGAGATCTTGCGTGGTCTGCGCACACGCTATGAAGAACATCACCATGTGACCTACTCGGACGAGGCCTTGATCCAGGCCGTCAAGCTGAGCCATCGCTATGTGACCGACCGCCGCCTGCCTGACAAGGCCATCGATCTGATCGATGAGGCCGCGGCCAAGCTGCGTGTGGCGATCTACTCTATGCCGGCCGACTTGAAGCAGAAGAAGACCCAGTTGGATGAACTCGTAGCAGCCGAAGAAGAAGCCTGGGCCCAGCGTGATTATGAAAACGCCGCTCAGTACAAGACTGATCGCGTCCGCCTCGAAGAGGAGTATGAAGACGCTTATGCAAGCTGGCGCGACGAGCATGGCCTGGATGATTTGGTCGAGGCGACGGACGTTGCCGAGGTCATCCATTCGTGGACGGGCATTCCGGCCTCCAGCTTGCTGCAGGAAGAGGCTGAGAAGCTGCTCCACATGGAAGACGCGCTGCGTGAACGCATCATCGGTCAGGAGCAGGCCGTCGTAGCCGTCAGTGACGCCATTCGTCGGGCTCGAAGCGGCCTCAAAGACCCTGATCGTCCCATCGGCACCTTCCTTTTTATGGGACCGACGGGTGTGGGCAAGACGGAGCTGGCCAAGGCGCTAGCGGGTTATCTCTTCGACGACGACGATGCCCTGGTGCGCGTTGACATGAGCGAGTATCGTGAGGCACACACGGTGAGCCGTCTCTTTGGGGCGCCTCCCGGTTATGTGGGCTACGATCAGGGGGGGCAGCTGACCGAACAGGTTCGCCGCCGGCCCTACCAGGTGGTTCTCTTCGATGAAGTGGAGAAAGCCCATCCAGAAGTTTGGAACTCTCTCCTGCAGATCATGGATGACGGCCGCCTGACCGATGGCCAGGGACGTACGGTGGATTTCCGCAACACGGTCATCATTATGACCAGCAATGTGGGGGCGGAAATGGTCAATCGCGGTTCGCTTGGCTTTGCCACGCCGGAATTCGACGAGAGCAAGTTTGCCGAGAACCAGTACGGCAAGCAGCTCAAGCGGCTGTTCCGACCAGAGTTTCTCAATCGGATCGATGAGACGATTGTCTTTGAGAGCCTGAGCGAGGAGCAGATTCGCTCAATCGTCGTCTTGCTGATGAACGACATTGCCCAGCGACTGGATGAACTTGGTATCACCGTTGAACTAACGGATGAGGCCGTGGGTCACGTCGCCGAAATCGGCTACGACGCCAGCTACGGCGCCCGCCCATTGCGTCGGGTACTTCAGCGCAAGGTAGAGAACGAGCTCAGCAAGCGCCTGCTGCGCGGTGAGTATCAGACCGGCGATCACGTCATCGTTGATTATGATCCCGAGGCCGAAGACGCAGATGTCCGCTTGACTTTTACCAAGGGGGAGCAAGAGGCTATCGCCGTCGAACTACCTTTTGCTAGTAAGCAAGACTCGCCAGAGTCGTAGGGTTTTAACCGAGGCTTTTGAATCGGGAGCGCCCCATGGGGCGCTCCCGTCATTTTGGGAAACGCAGCCATTGCGTTCCGCAAAGTGAGAAGCGAACGAATAGCAAGTGGTCTCACTGAGACACACTTGCCTTACAAATTACGATTCGTTTCGTTCAATGGTATATAATAGGAGTGTGCGACCATTGATTGTGATCGTCAAATCGGCCTGGACATCTCTGGCTGGTTCGACTGTTTAAGCGCAATCCATGTTGGATCGCACGTGTTGGTCCGGCCGTTTTGATTGGCGCCGCTGTGCAATTGCATTTTTGAGGCGGCTGCCATTTGGTTGGGTCGGAAAAGCACGCAACCCATGATTCAATATTTGGAGGTAGATAGTCTGTTGTGAGTAGAAAACGAAAATCAAATAGTGGGCGCCAGACGCAATCGTCAGCGCCGGACGAACAAGGAGACGACAAGTCGTCCTCGAAGCGCAAGTGGTATCGCGCAGACCTGCACTTGCACTCTCCTGCTTCGGGAGACTACGAGAACCCGGAGGCCTCGTACTTGGATTGGCTGCGCACCGCTGCAGAGAAAGAGCTGGATGTCGTTGCGCTCACCGACCATAATACCGTTGCCGGCGTCAGCGCGATTCGCCGGGAGATTGAGTGGTTGACGCGGCTTGAGCAGGCGGATCGTCTGACTGATGAGGAGCGGGCTCGGCTCACCGAGTGGCGCGAATTGTCGAAGAAGGTACTTGTATTGCCCGGCTTTGAGTTCACGGCCACCTTCGGGTTTCACATTCTGGGCATTTTCCCGCCTGAGACGTCGGTCCGAGAGCTAGAGCACGTTTTGTTGACGCTGAATGTGCCGCCTGAAAAGCTCGATGCAGGTTCCACCGAAACTGGATCCGCTACCGATGTGTTGACGGCCTATCGCCTGATTCATGAAGCCGGCGGCCTTGCGATTGCTGCCCACGCCAATAGCACCCACGGCGTCGCCATGCGCAATTTTCCGTTTGGCGGTCAGACCAAAATTGCCTATACCCAGGATGCCAACCTGGACGCACTGGAAGTCACCGACCTTGACCGGCGGGGACATTCCACCGCGCGTTTCTTCAATGGCTCGAAAACCGAATATCCGCGTAAAATGCACTGCATCCAAGGCTCAGATGCCCATTCGCTGGAGACTGACGCCAAGAATCCAAAACGCCTGGGCATCGGTGAGCGCGCCACGGAGTTTTTGCTGGACGATGCCTCCTTTGAGGCGATTGCCGAGGTGCTTCGCAGCAAGCAGTTTGACCGCACGCGTCCTGCCCGCGCCAAGGACAAGCCCTTTGATGCCGTGGCCGTGGCGCGAGAAGAAGGTCCGTCACTGATGCTCAGCTTTAGCGAGTCTGCCAGCGCACGCGGCGGCCGCTTGACTGCCATCTTGACCGACATCTGCGCCTTCGCCAACACATTGGGTGGCACAATTTACGTGGGCGTAGGTTCTCGTAAGGGCAAGCCCAAAGGATTAGGCGACCCGAAAGCGGTCGAAAAAGAAATCTTGGCCGCGTTGGATGAGCGCATGATGCCGCCGCTACAGGTTAGGACGGAGATTGTCGAGACCGAAGGGGCCAAGGTATTGGCGATTCACGTTCCCAAAGGAACGGACCGACCCTACTGTTTGGATGATTCCAAGTTCTACGTGCGTGACGAAAGTGAAACCTCTTTGGCCGTACGGGATGAAATCGTGGCATTGATCCGCCAGGTATTGGAAGTAGAGGGCGATGCGCCCAAAGAAAGCGCAGACCAATCGGGCAGTCGCTCGACGTCCAGTTCGGGTTCCAGTCGACGGCGCCGTTCGCGCAGCCGTCGCGGCGGGCAGAAACAGGGTGCATCCAACGATGATTCTCCCAACAATGGCGGCGCTCCGAGTGAGTCCGGCGCCGACGACGCTGGCGATGCGTTTTACTTGCCGCAAATTGGGGTGGAAATCGTCGATTCGGAAGAGCGTCATGGCAATACCTATCATAGCATCTGCGATCTGCGCAACAACACGGTGATCAAAAACGTGACGCGTAAGGGCGCGCGCAAGCTATGGAATTACGCCATCGCCCAGCATGAGGATCACCCGGTCGAGCCCAAGAAAGTCACCTGGGATGGTAATGTGGGGCTTATCCGTGCGGAGAAGCGCGCCGGCAAGGTTCGTTACGATCTCGCCCTACGCGAGAACGGCAACGTACGGGTCTTTTACGGCGTTACCGAAGATGGTATGGAAGGCAAGTGGTCCGGCTTCATCCAGGACGAGTAGGCGTCGCCCACAGTAGCCAAACAAAAAAGACGGTCGTTCGCACAGTTGGCGAACGACCGTCTTCTTTTTTATTCTGCTCACACGCGACCGTCAAAGTAGATCAGCACGACCACCGAAAGGGCCCAAAGTACGCTGTTGATCATCAGCGCCCGGTCCTTCATCAGCAGTTCGTCGGGTGCGCCGCCCTTCTTTTCGACGTGAATTAGATAGAGGTACCGAAAGACGAAATAGAGTACGAAGGGAACGGTCAGCAACATTCGCCCGCCGCCGACGATGGCTGTCTGTGCCTCAAAGGAGTAGAGCGTGTAGGCGATGACCGTACTTGCGGTAACGATGCTGATGATCTGATCGAGCAAGGGAATATTGTACTGACCCAGGCTGGATCGATGCGCTGCGGCATCGCCTTCCAGCAAGACAATCTCATGACGCCGCTTGCCAAAGCCGAGGAAGAGGGCAAGCAGGCCGACGCAAACGTAGAGCCACGGGCTGAAATTGCTGACATCGGCGGCGATAGCGCCTGCCAACACACGCAGCAAGAAGCCAAGCGCAAGCACCATGACGTCAATGATGACGACATTTTTGAGCCAGAAACTGTAGGCGATGTTTTCCAGTAGATAAACGACCAGGACTACGCCGATCCAGGGATCGAGCAGAAAGGCCCCGCCGACACCGACGACGGCCAGCGATACGGCCGCAAATTGGGCGACGCGCGGCGAAAGCTGGCCGCTGGGCAGAGGTCGGCTGCGCTTGCGCGGGTGCTGGCGGTCCTTCTCGATGTCCACCAGGTCGTTTAGCAAGTAGACACTGCTGGAAACCAGGCAGAACAAGACCACAACCGCGGTGACGCGCAGGAAGAGCTCGGGCACAAAGAGCTTGCCGTCAAAGACCAGCGCCGCGTAGATAATGATATTCTTGACCCATTGCTGGGGTCGCATGGCCCGGATTAGGCCGCGTAGATTGGCGCTGAAGCTGGGCGAACTCGCGGTCGATGATGTCATGATAAATCGGCGTGCTTGCTGGATCAGGTTGTTCGAAGGTAAGCGTTCATGCTACTGTACCCAACCACAACGGTCAAACTCGGCGATCGGTTCGTTGCGGACTTCCATTTGACAGTGGCGCTTCGTCGGTCTATGCTCGCGCCATGAGCAATGAACGTCCGACTCCCCGTCAATCCAAAGCAGCCAAGCAGCGTCTCGACCTTTTGCTGGTTGAGCGGGGACTTTTTGAGAGTCGCGAACAGGCGCGCCGTGTCATCATGGCCGGCGACGTCTTGGTAGACGAGCAGGTGATCGACAAGCCTGGACGCACCGTCGCAACCGGTGCGCATCTGCGCGTGCGCGCCCTGCCGCAATACGTGAGCCGGGGCGGCCTCAAACTTGCGGCCGCGTTGGACGATTTTCAGTTGGATGTCACGGGATTGACCGCGATAGACGTGGGCGCAAGCACCGGCGGATTCACCGATTGCCTCCTCCAGCGGGGGGCTGCTCGCGTTTATACGGTGGATGTGGGCTATGGTCAGTTGGCCTGGAAATTGCGTCAGGATGAACGCACTGTTGTGTTGGAGCGTACCAACATTCGTTACCTGGAATCGCTCCCCGGACAGGTGCTGGTCGATCTGGCCGTCATTGACGCCAGCTTCATCAGCCTGGCGCTCGTCTTGCCGCCGACGCTGAAGCTGCTGCGCGCGGATGGTGAAATTGTCGCGCTCATTAAGCCTCAATTCGAGGCAGGCAAAGGGGCCGTAGGCAAGGGGGGGGTGGTGCGTGAGGCCAAAATCCATCGCCAAGTCATCTTGGAAACGGCCGCCAACGCGCAACAGCTTGGGCTAAGTGTGGCCGGCATCACCGTTTCCCCTGCGCCGGGGCCGGCCGGAAACGTCGAGTTTCTGATCTGGTTGCGAACCCGCGACGACCAGCAAATCGACCTGGCCGCCGCCGTCGATCAAGCACTGGCTGCAGCCAACGCGCTGCCTAAACGGGGTTAGCGCCTGCCTGGAAGCCGTCCTCCGCGGTTGGTGGTGACAGGCGGTGAAAGATCAGATCCTCCACCGGTTCATTGCCGATCAGATGCTCCTCGACGATGCGATCCAGCGCGGTTTCATCCACGTGGTGATACCAGATGCCGTCCGGATAGACGACCACGATGGGCCCGCCCAAACAAACGCCCAGACAAGGCGTCACGCTTCGTTTGACGCGAACCGGGTTGTCGTACTCGCCCAGATCGCCGAGCTTTTGCGCCAGCAAGCGATAGATATGCGCAGCCTGGCCTTCGGGATCACAGTAGCGCCCGCCGCAAATGAGAACATGGCGGGCATAGGGCGCCATCACTGGGGCATCATCACGCATGAATTATTCCTCGCGTCTGTGAATCGGCATGAGCAATCTGCCAAATACTCTATCAAACTTTGCTACGGTACGCCCAATTGTCATCTAAAGCTGTATGGCCGCTTGCACTATCCGAACCGAAACGCTTGTTATTGCTTGCCGGATGGCGGATAGAAAACGGATCTCCTGACGTCGAGAAGCCGAGAAGTGATTCCGAGTCGGCAATCGGCGTTCTCTCTTTTTCCTGCAATTCTCGTTGGCATATTATAGGGAGTGTGCTACAATCTCATAGACGATTGTGGGTCGAAAACAGCGCGCTTATGTCTTCTTTGGCCCTACGGTGACGATTTCTTGTCGCTGTCCCAATCGGATCACTCCATCACCCGGTCATCACCACGCTTGTGGCGATCACGCCAGTAGGTCAATCTTGGTATGCGGACCGGTACAAAGATCAAGTAAAGACGAACAGTGACCCCCACGGTGTTAGGAATTCATTGTTGACATTCTTACGGCAGAACGTGGCCCTTGGTATTTTGATGCTGGCCGCCAATGGCGCTGCGCCGCCGCTTATTGCGCGTGCAAACGTGGTTGATTTATTTCAGAAATCAGTCTATTCAAAACTAGACCTCTTAATTGCTTCGTTCCTATAATTATTGAAGGAGTCCATACAACATGGCTAGACGTCACGCTTTTCTGATTGCCGTCATCGCACTGGTGCTGATGGCAGCAGTGCCGATGATCGTCTCCGCTCAGTTCACGCCCGAGGTCTTTGCTGTAGACCAGGATGTCGTGGATGGTGCGGTCAATATCACCCGCGCGACCGTGAACGGCGACGGGTGGGTAGCGATTCATGTGGATGCCGATGGCGCCCCCGGTGATGTGATCGGCTATTCGCACTTAATGGATGGCGTCAACGCGAATGTCAAGGTCGAGGTCGATCCTGACGCAGTGACAGATACCCTCTATGCCGCGCTCTATATGGACGAGGGCGTAGCGGGCGAGTTCGAGGCCCCCGATCCCGACGTTCCGGTACTGGTTGATGACGAAGCGGTTGTCACGTCATTCCAAGTGACCGGTGTTGCCGATACCATCATCGGGACAGCCAGGGAAGCCGGCGGCTTCAGCACCTTACTGGCGGCAGTCGACGCAGCTGGTCTCACTAAGACGCTCCAGGGTGCGGGTCCGTTTACGGTCTTCGCCCCCAGCGATGACGCATTTGCTGCGCTGCCGGAAGGTACTGTCGATGGTTTGCTGGAGGATTTAGACAGTTTGACCCAAGTGTTGAACTTCCACGTGCTGCCGGAGCGCTTGACCGCGGCTGACATTGCCGACGGCGCCGAAGCCACCACTGTCCAGGGCGAAAACGTTACATTTGGTGTTGGGGATGGCGTAACGGTGAACGGTGCGCCGATTTCCGCTACCGATATTGAAGCGTCCAACGGCATTATTCACGTGATTGATTCGCTGATACTTCCCCCGGCGATTGCTGAGGCCCTTGGCTTGGGCGCCGAAGCCGCAGCGCCGTCCGCAGAAGAAGAGGAAGAACCTGAGGTACCGGCCAGCATCAGCAACGGCGGTCAGGTGTCTGATGGCACAACCATAACTGTCGATGCTGTCGAAGCGGCGGTCGACGGCTGGGTTGCCATCCGCGCTAACGAAGCGTTCCAGCCTGGCGAAGTGTTGGGCTATGCCGCGGTGCCCGCCGGTGTTAGCGAAGGTGTTGAAGTTGCGTTGGACACGCCCTTGACCGAAGGCCAATTGCTCCACGCCAGCCTTCATGTGGATGACGGTGAAATTGGCGTCTTTGAGTATCCTGACGCCGACCCGGTTGCGATGTTCCAGCAGTCGCCGGTTACGGTGCCCTTCAATGTATTGCTGGGCCAGGTAGAGGCCGCTGCAGCCGAGGAAGAAGAGGAAGAGCCAGAAGTCCCGGCCAGCATCGAAGCCGGCTTCCAGGAGACCGACGGCGCCATCCTGACGGTGGACATGGTCGAAGCGGCCGCTGATGGTTGGGTCGCCATTCGCGCCGATGAAGCTTTCCAGCCCGGTGCGGTGTTGGGCTACGCACCGGTGCCTGCCGGCGTCAGCGAAGACGTGGAAGTGACGCTGGAAACCCCGCTGGGCGAAGGTCAGTTGGTCCACGCCAGTTTGCATGTGGATGATGGTGAAATCGGTGTCTTCGAGTATCCGGATGCCGATCCCGTCGCCATGTTCCAGCAGTCGCCGGTAACCAAACCCTTCAATGTCGCGCTCGCCGTCGCTGCAGCCGAAGAAGCCACGGAAGAGCCCGAGGCGGAGATGACGGCGGCGCCGACCGAAGAAGCCACGGAAGAGCCCGAAGCGGAGATGACGCCAGAGCCGACCGAGGAAGCCACGGAAGAGCCCGAAGCGGAGATGACGCCAGAGCCGACCGAAGAAGCTACGGAAGAGCCCGAGGCGGAGATGACGCCAGAGCCGACCGAGGAAGCTACGGAAGAGCCTGAAGCAGAGATGACGCCAGAGCCGACCGTTGAAGCGGCCGAAGAGGCTGCGTGCATGGACATCGTTGATACAGCAGTCGCCGGTGGGTTCGGCACGCTGGTCGAAGCTGTTCAGGCCGCTGGTCTGGTTGAGACGCTCCAGGGCGAAGGCCCCTTCACGGTCTTCGCACCCACAGACGAGGCGTTTGCTGCGCTGCCTGAGGGCACACTCGAAGGATTGCTGGCCGATCCCGAAGGCGCGCTCAAGCAAGTGCTGCTTTACCATGTCGTGGCCGACAAGCTCATGGCCGATGACATTGCGAAGATTGGCTCGAGCGTGACTGCACAAGGTCAATCCGTTACGTTTACCATGGACGGCGACAGCGTGATGGTGAATGATGCCAACGTGACCGCTCCCGACATTGAAGCCTGCAATGGCGTAATTCACGTCATCGACAAGATTATTGTGCCGGCCCTAGCGCCCACGGAAGAGGCCGAAGCCGAGATGACGCCGGCACCGACCGAGGAAGCCACAGAAGAGGCCGAAGCCGAGATGACGCCGGCGCCGACCGAGGAAGCCACGGAAGAGGCTGAGGCAGAGATGACGCCGGCGCCGACCGAGGAAGCCACGGAAGAGGCTGAGGCAGAGATGACGCCGGCGCCGACCGAGGAAGCAACGGAAGAGGCTGAGGCAGAGATGACGCCGGCGCCGACCGAGGAAGCCACGGAAGAGGCTGAGGCAGAGATGACGCCGGCGCCGACCGAGGAAGCCATGGAAGAAGCCGAAGCAGAGATGACGCCGGCGCCGACCGAGGAAGCCACGGAAGAGGCTGAGGCAGAGATGACGCCGGCGCCGACCGAGGAAGCCATGGAAGAGGCCGAAGCAGAGATGACGCCGGCGCCGACCGAGGAAGCCATGGAAGAGAGCTCGCCCGGTGAATTGCCGGAAACGGGCATGAGCTTGGCCACTGGCGCTGCCACGATACCCACGGTTTTGCTCGTCACGCTGGCCCTGGGTGGGGTTGCCTTCGTCACCCGCCGTCGTGAAGAATAGGGGAATTCCTGGCAATGACTCGTATGCAGGAACATGTCATTGAAGATTGAGTAATGAATGCGGTGCTAGACACAATCTCTAGCACCGCATTCATTCTTTTTGCTGCGTCCGCGTTGACAAGCAAAGTACGAGCCTGTATACTGCCGTCCGTGTGAACCGAATCGTTAGATAGCCTCAGATCGATCCGCCGGGCCGCTTGCCGTTCGAATCAAGCAGCTTTGCTTCAACGGAAATCAATCAACCAACACTTCATCGCTTGACAGCACTGCTTCACGTTCGGTGCATTCTTGTTACGCCCCTTACTGTTGGGCGTCTTGCCCTCCACATTGTCGTGGCCTCGATCGAGGACGATTAGACCTGTTCTTTACCAACCTTCAATCAACTGAATCGTATCAACATCGAGAGGAGCATACGATGCGCAGTAACCGACTTTGGCTTGTTTTGAGCTTATTGGTCGTCTTTGGCTTGCTGTTCAGTGCTTGTGCAGCGCCTGCAGCGCCGGCCAGCAGCGGTGAGGCTGGCGCGGCCGCAGAAGCACCCGCAGCCGATTCGGGCGTCCAGATCCCCGAGATTGAAGAAGGCAAGTTCAATGTGGCGTTTGTGTATGTAGGACCGCTCGGCGACGGCGGTTGGACCTACGCCCACAATGAAGGCCGCGAATATCTGGAAGCCGAACTGGGCGACCAGGTGGCGACTTCCTACTTGGAAAGCGTGCCCGAAGGCGCTGACGCAGAACGTGTGATCCGCAACTTGGCCCGCAAGGGCTTTGACGCCGTTTTCACGACTTCGTTTGGCTACATGGATGCCACCGAACTGGTTGCAGAAGAATTCCCGGACAGCTATTTTGTGCATGTCTCCGGCTTTAAGAAGAACGATCAGAACTTCTCCAATCTCTTCGGTGCAATGGAGAGCATGAAGTATCTGACCGGCATGATCGCCGGCGCACGCGCGGTCGAAGACGGCAGCAACCGCGTCGGCTACGTGGCCCCGTTCCCCATCTCCGAAGTGATTCGCCACGCCAATGCGGCGGCGCTCGGCATGCGTGAAACCTGCCCCGACTGTGAAATGGACATTCGGTGGATCTTCACCTGGTTCGATCCCGACCTGGAACGCCAGGCGGCTGAGTCCATGTTCGACGCCGGCGCCTCCGTTGTGATCACCGGCGCCGACACGCCCGGCCCGGTCCAAGTTGCCGGTGAACGCGGCCTCTATGGCGTCGGCTACGATTCCAGCAACGCTTGCGAAGTGGATACCGACGCCTGTCTGACCACGCCCTATTGGAACTGGGGCCCCTTCTACGTCGAACTGGTCCAATCTATGATCGATGGCAGCTTTGTTGGCGATGACATCTACTTCGATGTCGACAGTGGGGCGCTGGGCTTGCTTGGCTTCATGGAGGGTCAGGAACCCTTCCCCGGTGTCCCCGAAAGCGTCATTCCCCAGGTGGAAGCGCTGCTTGCTGAGATGGAGGCCGGCGACTTTACCCGCTTTGATGTTTTCACCGGCCCGATCAATGATAACAAGGGAGAGATTATCGTGCCGGAAGGTGTTGTTCTGACCCAGTCGGATTTGGAGGGTCTGAGCGGCATTGAAGGGCGTGAAGATTGCACCATCTGCATGGGCTGGCTGGCTGAAGGCATTGTTGCCGACGCGCAGATCCCTGAGTAACGGCTCCGTTTTACCGTTCGTATGCCGGATTGAATGATGACAGAACGCCGATTTGGCGGATCGAGCGGATGGTTGCCGGTCCCCCAGTGATCGGGACACTTCGTCCGCCCCGCCAGATCGGCGTTCTGGTCACCGCACAGCAGCACCTTCGAATTCTTGCCCGTCAGTTGACTGGACCACGCCATGCCCGACAGAGTCCCGGCCTTTGAAATGCGCCATATTACCAAACGTTTTCCAGGTGTGCTGGCCAGCGATAACGTGAGCTTTTCGGCAGAAAAGGGCGAAATTCACGCACTGTTGGGCGAAAATGGCGCCGGCAAGTCGACTCTGATGAATGTGCTCACTGGTCTCTATCATCCGGATGAGGGCGAGATCTACATCAACGGTCAGCGCATGCGCTTCAATTCGCCGGGCGACGCCATTGCCGCAGGGGTGGGCATGGTCCACCAGCACTTCATGCTGGTGCCCGTGCAGACCGTGGCCGAAAATATTATTCTGGGCCTCCACGGCGTTAGCTTCGTGCTCGATACCACCAGGATCGACGTCGAGGTGACGCGCATCAGCGCCCAGTATGGCCTGCCCATTGATCCCCAAGCCAAGATTTGGCAGCTCTCTGTGGGCGAGCAGCAGCGCGTCGAAATCATCAAAATGCTTTATCGGGGCGCGCAGATTCTCATTCTGGATGAGCCGACTGCCGTGCTCACACCCCAAGAGACGGAAGGCTTCTTCAAGACCCTCAAAGAGATGACGGATGAGGGCAAAACCATTGTCTTCATCAGCCACAAGCTCGATGAAGTGATCTCGATTGCGGATCGCATCACGGTTCTGCGCCACGGCGCCAATGTGGCCACCGTTCCTGCCGCAGGGATGACAAAACCCGAGCTGGCCAGCCTCATGGTTGGGCGGCAGGTGCTCTTCCATATCGACAAGCCTATCACAAAACCAGGGGAGCCGCGCCTTGTACTGGAACAGGTCAATGCGCTGGATAACAAGGGGCTGCCCGCACTGGTCGACCTTTCCCTTGCCGTGCGTTCAGGCGAAATCGTGGGGGTCGCCGGCGTGGCAGGGAATGGGCAGCGTGAACTAGCTGAAGTCATTTGTGGCATGCGCGAAACTACTGCCGGCCAAATCGAGGTCGGTGCAGATGAGGTGGCCGATGCGCCGCCGATTGTGGTGATCGAGGCTGGCGTAGCTTATGTGCCGGAAGACCGCGGTGCGGTTGGCAGCGCACCCAATCTCTCTGTCGCCGAAAATATGGCGCTGAAATCGTATCGACGGCCGCCGATCGGTGGACGACTCTTTATCAATCGCACGACGATGCGCGAGCGCGCCGTTGAATTGATCAAACGATTCGACATCTCCACGCCTGGGCCCGAAACGCCGGCGCGCAAGCTAAGCGGCGGCAACCTGCAGAAGGTGATTCTGGCTCGGGAGATCTCCAGCAGCCCCCAGGTGATTATCGCCGCCTACCCGACGCGCGGCCTGGACATCGGCGCGACCGAAAATGTGCGCAACATTCTGGTTGACGAGCGCAACGACGGCGTCGCCATTCTGCTCATTTCCGAAGACCTTGATGAGGTTTTTGCCCTCTCCGACCGCATTGCGGTGCTCTACGAGGGAGAAATCGTGGGTATTTTACCGCAGGCTGAGGCCGATCGGGAGACGGTGGGGCTGATGATGGCGGGCGAGTCGGCCACAACCGGCTCATCAGAAAGCACGTAGGTCGTAGTTCCATTCTGTCAGTACCTGGCAATTTGCCCAATCTTCTGAATTTGTGAGCTGGCCACATGAGCGTCGACTCTACATCCCAATCGGATTCTTCACGCAAGCGTTTGCGGGTGGAGCGCGTCCAGGAGCAGCCGCTCTGGTTGGTGATTTTGTCGCCGGTCCTGCTGATTGCTGCCGCGCTCCTAGTCGGCGCGGTGCTGCTCGCCATAGCCGGGGCCGATCCGTGGGTGGTTTACCGGCGCATGGCTACCGCTGCGTTCGGCACTCGCTACGGCTGGTCAGACACCACCATCAAGGCCACGCCGCTGATTTTGGCTTCATTGGGCGTCTCCATTGCCTTCCGCATGCGGCTATGGAACATCGGCGCCGAGGGGCAGATCTACATCGGTGCGTTCTTTGCCACCGGTGTGGCGCTCTTCGTCTTCACGCCTGAAACGTCGCCGTGGATCCTGCTTTCGGCTATGGCCCTGGCCGGCTTTGTGGGCGGCGCATTCTGGGGCTTCATTCCTGGCTTCCTCAAGGCAAAGCTCAATGTCAATGAGATTATCACGACGCTGATGCTCAACTACGTGGCGATTCTCTGGAACAATTACTTCATTTACGGACCTTGGAGTGAACGGGGGTTTGGCCTCACGCCCCAATTTCCGCGTAACGCCTGGTTGCCTCGCTTTACGGATTTCGGCGACACTGTGCCTGCATTTCGGGGCCTGACGGTCCATTTTGGCATCTTTTTGGCCCTGGCGTTGGCTCTGGTCTTGTGGGTCGTCTGGCGCTGGACCAAGTGGGGGTTTGAAGTGAGCATCATTGGTGACAATCCCCAGGCTGCCAAGTACGCGGGCATCAATCTCTCGCGCAAGATCATGGTTGTGATGGCGCTAAGCGGCGGCTTTGCCGGTCTGGCCGGCATGACCGAGGTGTCAGGCGTTGTCCACCGCCTCCAAGAGCGTTTTTCGCCCGGCTATGGCTTCACTGCGATCATTGTGGCCTGGCTGGCAAAGCTAGACCCGCTCGCCATCGTGGTTGTTTCGTATCTTTTTGCGGGCCTGCTCGTTGGCGGTGATGAAATCCAACCAGCCGGTATCGCCCAACTCTTGCAGGGCGTCATTCTCTTCGTGGTCGTCGGCGGTGAGATGATTCTCCGCTACCGCGTGCGCATCGAACGGTAATGACGTATCGTCTTTCAATCTTTCAGAATGTGACCTTGCCATGGAATTAGCCCTTCTGGTCAACTTGCTCGCTGCCGGCATCCGTTCTGGTACGCCGATTCTTTTTGCCACCATCGGCGAGATTTTTGCCGAACGCTCGGGCGTCCTCAACCTGGGCGTGGAGGGCATGATGCTCATGGGCGCAATGTCGGCGTATGGTGTGGCGTACGGCACAGGCAACGCCTGGATCGGCCTGCTGGCCGCTATCGGCGTCGGCGGGCTCATGGCGCTGCTGCACGCTTTTGTCACCGTGACCCTGCGCGCCGATCAGGTCGTAAGCGGTCTGGCACTGACCTTCCTGGGGACGGGCATGAGCGCCGTGTTGGGGGCGCCATTGGTCGAGGTTCATACGGCCCCGCGACTGCCCTCCTTCCCGATCCCCGTTCTTTCACAGATTCCCGTGTTGGGGCCGATCTTCTTCGACCACAATGTGGTCGTCTATTTAGGCTTTTTGCTAATTCCGATTTCGTGGTTCTACATCTACCGCACGCGGCCGGGGTTGGAGCTGCGCGCTATCGGTGAATATCCCGCGGCTGCCGACACGCTGGGCATCAACGTCATCCGTCAGCGCTATTTTTATGTGGTGCTGGGCGGGATGCTGGCGGGCATGGCCGGGGCCTCGCTAAGCCTGGCCATCACGCCGCTGTGGATCGAGGGCATGACTGCCGGCGCCGGCTGGATTGCGGTGGGCTTGGTTATCTTTGCCGGTTGGGATCCCATTCGGGGCGCGCTGGGCGCCTATCTCTTTGGAGCGATTCGCCGGTTGCCGCTGGATGCCCAGAATCTGCCATTCTTCCTCCAGAATCCGACGCTGGGCTATTTCATGAATATGCTGCCCTATCTCTTCACGATCTTCGTTCTGATCCTAAGCTCGCGTGAATCCATGCGCAACCGCGCCGGTGCGCCGGCAGCGTTGGGCGTGCCCTACGTGCGTGAAGAGCGGGGCTCGTAGGCCATGTTCATTGCCCACATCACCCCCTCACTTTTTCTGTTCCAGGGTTGATCCATGCTACCCCAATCACACGTCGCCTATACCTGGCTGACGCTAAGCTTGGCCCAAGACACGCTGGACATCGCACCCGACGCCGACTATCGATTGGTCGCGTTGGCGGCCATGGGGTCAGATCTGGTCGACAAGCCCCTGGCTTGGGCCTACTTCTACGACAGGCACAAATCGGCCGTTCTCTTCGCCCACACGCTCATTGCCTATGCGGCAGTGGCTTGGCTCACGCTGCGTCGCTTTCCCCGTTGGCGCCTGTTGGGCGTGGCCTTTCTCGGTCACGCGCTCCTCGATCGAATCTGGATGTTTCGGGATACCTTCTACTGGCCTCTGCGCGGCTGGCGGTTTCATACATGGAAAAAACAGGGCTCGGAGCAAGAAAAAATCAGTCATGCCTATTGGTACGCGTTTACGCGCCGGCCGGACCTGTGGGGCTGGGAAGTCGGCGGTCTGCTGGCGCTTGGCTATTTCGTTTGGCGCTATCGGCTGTGGAAACGCGCCAATTTCATCTCCTTCGTCTTGACAGGGCGGCCGCGTAAGTATCCGCAGTAGCGGTCATTTACCGGGCGTGCAAGCGCCATGATACAATCGCGTCATGCAAGAGTCACCCTCGGCGTCTGAGTCGCCGCCTGAAGTAGTCGCGCCGCCGCCTTCACCGTCAGACAATTCAAACGCGTCACCGTCTTCCACATCGCCCGCCTCCACCCGCTCTACCAGCGGTACGGGGCGGCGCGTTTTGGTCAACACCAGCGCGCTGGCCGGCTCGTCGATTTGGCGCATCGCGATCAGTTTCGTCCTCCAGGTGCTGATCACGCGTGTGCTGGGTGTGGCCCAGTTTGGGCAATACGTGAGCGCGTTGGCCTTTCTCAACGTAGCGCAGATTGCCGCGGAGCTGGGACTGCCCAACCTGCTCGTGCGAGACCTGGCTCAAGCCCCGACTCAGCGACGCTCTTACTTTATGGCGTCGTTGCGGATTCAACTCATCTCATCTTTCGTCACCTGGTTGGTGCTGATTGGGATGAGCATTCTCTTGCCCCTTTCGCCCGGACTGCGTATCTCGCTCTGGCTGGCAGGGGCATCGTTGCCCTTTTATGCGGTCACCTCCGTCAGCCAGACGCTGTTCCAAGCGTGCGAGCGGATGGAACTGGTGATGGGCGTAGAAGGTGTAGTCAACACGTTGATCCTCTTTCTTAGCCTGGCGGTACTCTTTCTGGGCGGGCAAGTGCAGCACTTGATTGGCGTGATGGTCGTGACGCAGGCGATTTCTGCCGTGCTTTGTCTTTTTCTAGTCCTGCGCACCGGTCTTCTGGCCGACTCAACCGAGCCGGTGACCGTTCGTTGGCGAGACCTGTGGCCCCGAGCGCGCCCCTTCTATTGGCTTTCCCTGGCCGACGTGCTCTTGCATCGCCTGGATATTCTGCTGTTGAACGTCGTGGCCGGCGACTACGTCACCGGTCTCTACAGCATTGCGTACAGCCTCGTCCGAGTCGTCGTGAAGCTGATCCAGAGTTACTGGAAGGCGTTGTATCCTACCTTCAGCCGTCTCCAGCAGGAGTCGATGGTTCACTATCGGCGCTTGGCGGATTTGAGTTTGCGCTATGGACTCATGGTCGTGCTGCCCGGCGCGGCGTTGGCGATTGGTGGGGCTGGTAACGTGCTGACCTTGCTCTATGGTCCCGCAGCCGAAGGCGCAACGACCACTTTTCAGGTGCTGGTCTGGATGACACCCTTCTTTCTGGTAGAGACCTATGCCATTACCCTGCTGATGGCCGAACACTACCCTCGCCAAAGCCTTTTGCTGACGCTCCTGCACATCGGTGCTGTTGCCCTGCTGCTGCCGCCGTTGACGCTGCAAATGGGCGCAGTGGGGGCCGCCATTGCCATGCTAATCGCCACTGCCTCAGGTGCTTGTATTGGTCTATATCTGTTGCATACAGAGGGCATCCCAGCCCGCGTAAGCAAGGTTGGGTGGCTGATTGCCAGTGCACTGCTGGCAGGGGCCGTCAATATCTTTTTGCCCATGCCGTGGATCCTGCGCACGTTGACAGCAACCGCTCTCTACCTGTTGTTGATTTGGATCACCGGCGTCTTTGCGCCCAGTGACCGACAACTTCTGCGCCGGGCGCTGCTGGCAACGGAGCACAGCTCAACCGCCCCCGAACAAGCCCCGACTGCGCCCTAACCGGCCGCCTTCCGGGTATCGTTGTATCAGACAACCGATGCCCGCAAACGCGCGCGTCACCGAAATGACCATTGCTCATTGTCCATTGTCAATGAGCAATGGTCATTTATCCGTTGCAACCGCTTATTGGACCTCCCCTGCGCTTTTCTGTAGAATGGGTGGTTGCATGAAGAGATGGAGTTGCGCCCATGCGCTTTGACCGGAGTCAACAATGAGTCATTCCGAGCTCGAGGATCGAGCCCGGCAACGTCGCTATCGCGTCTTGATGATCGCGCCAACGAGCTTTTTCGCCGACTATGGTTGTCATGTGCGAATTTTGGAAGAAGCCCGCGTCCTGCAAAAGCTCGGCCACGCTGTGACGATCGTCACCTATCGCAACGGTGCGGACGTGCCCGACCTGCACATCGAGCGTACGTTGCCTATCCCGTGGCGCACCGAATACGAAGTGGGCTCCAGCCGCCACAAGATTGCATTTGACGGCCTTTTGGGTTGGAAGACGCTCGCGTTGCTGGCACGCAATCGCTACGACGTCATCCATGCCCATCTCCATGAAGGCGCGTTGATTGGCCTGGTGCTGGGTAAGCTCTTCCGCATTCCGGTACTCTTTGATTTTCAGGGCAGCCTCACCGAAGAGATGATCGATCACGGCTTTCTTGACCGCAAGAGCCGATTTTTTTCGCCTCTCCGTCGATTGGAAGAGTGGCTCGATCAAACGCCGTCGGTTGTCTTTACGAGTTCGACCAACGCTGAGCGGATCCTAATTGACCAGTTTGACTGTGATCCGCAACGAATCCGCACCTTACCCGATTGTGTCAATACGGACACGTTTCGGCCGGCGGCCACGTTTGATCCGGCCACGTTGGCGACTTTGCGCACCAAGTTTGAACTGCCGGTTGATGGCAAGGTCATTGTCTACCTCGGCCTGCTGGCCGAATACCAGGGAACCGGCCACCTGTTGGAGGCAATGAAGCGTATCGTGGCGCGCCATCCTGACGTATACTTGCTGTTGATGGGCTTCCCGGACGTGGACCATTATCGGCAGCGCGCTCAAGACTTGGGCATTGCAGCCAATGTCCGTTTTACCGGACGCGTGCCTTATGCTGATGCACCGCAACATCTGGCGCTGGGCGATGTGGCCGCTGCCCCCAAGCTCAGCTTGACGGAAGGCGCAGGCAAACTGCTCAACTATATGGCTATGGCCCTACCGACCGTGGCGTTCGATACGCCGGTTGCGCGTGAGTATTTGGGGCCTCACGGACTCTATGCCCAACGGGGAAGTGTCGAGAGCCTGGCCGAGCAGTTAGAGACGGCGCTGTTTGATGATGAAGCAACTGACGGCTTGGGCTATCGCTTGCGCCAACGGGCCATCCGCCACTACGAATGGTCCATGGCGGGCCAGTCGATTGTCGACACGTATGCCGAGGTGCTCGGTGAAGCTGCCATAGACCCGGCGGCTGTCGATGAGGCAACCGCGTCAGAGGCATAGTTGTCAAGTTGGGTACAGCCGCGCCGGCGTAATGCATGTCAAGCATGTTGCACGATGAGATAATCAGGGACGATGAGCCAAACTGTTGAAGTGCGTACGTTTACCCCCGCTGGCAGTAATCAGGGCGCCCTCCAGCGTGTGGCGACTCTGTTCAGCTATCGCGGGCTGATCTACAATCTGGTGATGCGTGAGCTGAAGGTGCGCTACAAAAATAGCGTGCTGGGCTTTGTCTGGAGCTTGCTCAACCCGCTTGCCATGATGATCGTTTTTACGCTTGTCTTTGGCGTACTCTGGCCCAATGGCGACATCGAGAAATATCCGCTCTTTCTCCTTTGTGGTTTGGTGCCCTGGCAGTTCTTTTCAAATAGCGTCATGAGTAGCATCAACAGCATAGTCGGTAACGGCAATCTGGTGAAGAAAGTCTATTTCCCACGCGAAGTCTTGCCCATTGCGACCGTGCTGGCCAATCTTGTTAACTTTTTGCTGGCGTTCATCGTGCTCTTTGGCGTGCTGATCGTCTTCCAGTCAAACTTCAGTCCGTGGCTCTGG
Organism: uncultured Chloroflexia bacterium; assembly: GCA_963749845.1. Lineage (GTDB taxonomy): Bacteria > Chloroflexota > Anaerolineae > Caldilineales > Caldilineaceae > JAGRCP01. Next base: position 71,006 of record CAVVOJ010000006.1, read on the forward strand.
ATGTTGCCCCTGGTCATCCTGATTCAGACCTGTTTCACGCTGGGTATCGCCTTTTTTCTCAGCACGATCAACGTCTTCTATCGGGATACGATGATGGTCATGGATGTCGTGATGTTGGCCTGGTTTTTCTTGACGCCGATCTTTTATAGCATCGAGTTGGTGCCTGCGACCATGGAAATCGGCAACATGGTCATCGATCTGCGCCGCCTGCTCTATATCCTGAACCCCATGGCCTCAATCATCAACATGTACCGCGATTTGCTCTATTGGGGGTACCGCACGGATTTGGACTTCTTCTTGCGCACGGCACTGACCTCCCTAATCGTCTTGGCCTTTGGATACTGGTTTTTCATCCGTTACAGCAACCGCTTCGGCGAAGAAGTGTAGCAACCATTCCCCCTCTTGATTCTGTATTGAACATGGGAGAGACTTGTATGAAACAGCTTCATGGCTGGAACGTGATCGGCGCGATCTTGATCGCCGCCGGACTGATGCTGGTGCCGTCGGCTCTATTGCACGCCCAGGGTGAACCTTATCTGGTCGAGTATCCTGTGCCGGGCAGCCCGCAGAACGTGGCTGTCGAGGCGCCGGGCCGTATCTGGTATACGCTGCCCGCCAGCGGACAGATCGGCCTGCTGTTACCCAGCGGCGCTACGAGCACGACCGAAACCTTCGCCGCCGGCGGCGAGCCTTATGATCTAGTCGTGGCGCGCGGTTCTGTCTGGTTCACAGACCGCACAGGTAACCGCATCGGCCAATTCAACATCGGGACCGAGAGTTTCACCTATTATCCCGTTCCCACCGCCAACAGTGCGCCGACTGCGATTGCCGCCATGCCCAATGGGTTGATCTGGTTTACGGAGCGAGCCGCTACACGATTGGCTGTGCTCGATCCCTCCAGCGGCGTCATCACCGAATATCTCTATAACAGCGGGAACGGCGAACTAGGCGACATAGCCACGCGTAATAACCGCTCAGTCTGGATGACCGTGGAGGATCGCAACGAGATTGTCGAATTCACGCCGGACAGCGAGACTTTTCAGGTGGAACAGACTTCCGGTCCGCCCGGCACACCACCGGTAAACCGTCCACTGGGCGTGGCCATTGACACGGCCAGCCGACCCTGGATGACGATCTTTGGCCGAGACGGCAGTCAAAGCCTCATCGCACGCTATGCCCCGGCTACGACCTTCCGCGTGCGCACCACGCCCACCGTGACGCCCAACGCCGGTCCGGCCCAGATCGCGTTCTATGATGCCGGCGACCGCTGGTTTCTCTTCTACAGCGAATCTGCCGTAGGCAAGGTAGCGCGCCTGACAGCGTTGACCAGTGGCGCCATCGGCGGGACAGTTGAGGTCGCGCTGGGGGCATCCGCCGCGCCGTGGGGCGCAGCAGTGGATGAGAACGGCCAGGCCTGGTTCGCCGTCAGCGGCAACAATACCCTCGCCGGCTGGCAGCCGCCCCATTTGGACGAACCGCAAATTCTGTTGCCGATTGTGAGGCGCTAGGCGGTCGGCATCTATGGAAATCGATTCCCCATGATCAGACTGAGACCTCTCCGCGCCCGATGCGCCCAGCTCTTAGGCATTGCCGCGGTCTTCGCGATTGTGGCCGCTAGCGCCAGTACGGTGACGCCTACGGCGTTTGGGACGGTGCCGCCGCCCAACGATGCCGAGGATGAGACTTTCCTCCCCATCGTCTACAATGGCCCGTGCACGGTTGCCGCACCGCGCAAGGAGGCCACGGTCTTTGGCGTGCAGATGTACGGCAATACGAGTGCGCGCTCACCCTATTTTGAGCCACTCATGGCGCTCAACGCCGCCTGGGTGCGCGCCGAAATCGATTGGAATCGCATCGAACCGACTAACCGCAGCGCAGATAGCTTCCAATGGGGCGCGTCGGATCGGGTCCTTGCCGCCGCCATCGAAGGCGGTACCAACATGATCGCGACCATCGGCCGCAATCCGGAATGGGCTTCGCCCCACGAGCAGGGACCGATTGATGCCGACCACCTGGACGATTTCGGCGAATTCATGGCCGCGCTGGTGGAACGCTACGACGGCGACGGCGTTGACGACGACCCGTGCAGACGGGTGGTGAAGCACTGGGAGTTGTACAACGAGCCGGATGGCGGTTCCAAGCCCGGCGATGTGCGCTGGGGCAATTTCGGCACGGAATATGCGGAGATGCTGGCCGTTGTCTATCCGGCTGTAAAGGCCGCCGATCCGGAAGCCAAGATCCTGCTGGGTGGCATTGCTTATGACTGGTTCGATGACCAGACGCAGCAGCCTGGTCCTTTTGTGCGCAGTTTCGTGCCCGACGTCTTGGCTGCCGGCGGCGGCGACAATTTTGATGTGATGAACTTCCACGTTTACCCGGCTTTTGCGCCCAACTGGGTGGCGGAGCCGAGCGACGGTCCCGGTCTGCTGGAAAAGAGCCAGGCGTTGCGCAGCCTGCTGGCCGAGTATGGCCTGGAAAAGCCAATGATGATTACAGAGGCTGGCTCGCACAGCAATGCCGATGGCACGACGCCGCGAACGCCCGAGGAGCAGGCCAGCTATGTGGTTGCCCTCTACACCCAGTCGCTGGCGGCCGACGTTGACGCCATGATCTGGTTCATGCTCTACGATCCGCCCGAATGGTATCCGAACAAGAACGGCCTGATGACGAACGAGAATCCCCCGGCCGTGAAATTGGCCTATCAGACCTATCAACGGACGGCAGAGCGGCTGGCGCACCTGCGTTTTGAACGTGTTTTAGGCGCCGATGAATTGGGCAACGATCGGATGCTCGGTTATCGTTTTGCGAACGATGGAACCGGGCAGACCGTCTATGTCGTCTGGATGGCGCCACTCTATGACGAGCAAGACGCCATGTTGCGACTGCCCGGTGTCTCTGCACAGGTTTTGGACATTTTTGGTACCATCAATACAGTGAACGACGGTGGTCGTGGTACCTTACAATTTGAGGTAACAAACCGGCCGCTTATTATCGAGGTAAATCCATAATGCTTACAGAACGCAACAATTTCTTGGCCGATCTTGCCCAGCGTGGCTTGCTATTGGCCGTGATCGGGGCGCTGCTCTTCCTCTTCGGCACCCGTGACGTCTTGGCGCAGTCGGTCGGTGCTGATGGAGCGGATGCCAGCGACGCGGAGGCCCCCCTCTGCCGCATGGGCGTGAACGCGAATCACTACTATTTCGAGCCCGGTATTGCCGAATTTGACACCGCGCCCCTGCGCATCGGCTGGTACATTGACTACACGGCGCGCCAGAATGCGCCACAGCCCCAGGGCATGCACTTTACGCCGGTGATTCGCCTGGTGCAAGAGGGGGATGACTACAATACCGGACCATCGGGCACTAGGTTGGATGATGCCATCCGGAACTATGCGGGCCGGGGCACGGCCTGGGTAATCGGTAACGAACCCGATCGCCCCGGCATCTACCAGGATGATATCGAGCCTGAAGTCTATGCCAAGGCGTACCATGAACTGCGCGCCCGCATCAAGGCGATTGATCCAACGGCCCGCGTCCTGGCCGGTTCAATTGTCCAGGCCACGGAGGTGCGCATGCAGTACCTTGATCTGATCCTTGCTGCCCATCAAGCGCGGTATGGGACACCCATGGAGGTCGACGGCTGGGCGATTCACGGCTTTATTCTCAATGAGGTGAGTTGCGCCAATCGCCCCGATGGGCTTGACTGCTGGGGCGCAGAGATTCCGCCAGGCGTCGATGAAGCGACTGGTTTGATCATTAGCCCGCAGGATAACGACGACCTCGCGATCTTCCAGCAGAACATTGTGCGCATGCGCCAGTGGATGGCCGATAACGGCTATCGCAACGTACCGCTCTATCTCTCCGAATATGGCGTCTTGATGCCCGACAACTACGGCCCGGACAGCAACGGAGATGGCGTCGGTGACTGGAACTTTAGTCCGCCTTTTGATCCGGACCGCGTAAATGCCTTCATGACGAGCACATTTGATTTTATCTACGAGCAGGGCGTAGATGATCAGATCGGTTATCCCCTCGACGGTAACCGGCTTGTCCAATACCTCTCTTGGTACAGCACGAGCGGCAAGTATGAATATACTGACCGACCGGGCGAGTTCAATGGCTTTCTTTTTGATCCCGAGCGTGGGTATAACATTTCGCCTATGGGTGAGAACTATCGCGATTATGCGGCTCAAGTGACCTACGATCATGACTTCCAGCCTCTTGGCCTTTCGATTGAATCGCCTTTCTTCGTCCTGGGAGACCGCGCCCTGATCGTGATCGGCGTTGATGTGGCCAATGCAGGTCACAATCTCTATCCAGTGAATGCCCCCATACGTCTCTATCAGGGGCCGGCCGCCGATGACCAGGTGCTCAACAATGGTGTCGCCCAGGTCTCGGGCTGCGGCGAACGCGATTTGGCACGCATCACCATCGAGGTACCTTGGAATGACGGGCCGCCGCCGTCCATTAACGTGACCGCCGTGGTCAATCCCGACAGCAGCGTAGAAGAGGTCAATGCGGGCAACAATCGCATCAACGCAACGTTGCAGCTGGAGGATGTTCCCTATGTCACACCCGTTGGCTCTATCTTTATGCCGCTGTTTCGCCGCTAGTTCGCTGCGGGTCGAGAGTGTGGTCGTCTGCAACTGAACAGATTACGTAAGAACGCCGGCGATCTCGTCGGCGTTCTTGCCATGTACTCCTTGGATACCTCGCTGGTAACAATGGCCCGCGTCGCACGTTGGTGGTAGAATAGCCGAATGATTCTTCTGCACAATTCCCGCTCGCGGCACGCGGCTTAACCGATTTTATGGCCATCGAACAACCTGTTGCAGAGCGGACCGCGGCCGTGCCGCTGGTCGAATTGCATAACGTCTCCAAACGCTTTCGCATGCAGGACGCGGAACGCTCCTGGCGCGATCTTTTCCGCCACGTGACGCGTCGCCAACGCGACCCCAGCGAATACTTCTGGCCCCTGCGTGATGTCTCCTTCAACGTCTATCAGGGCAACGCCATCGGTATTTTAGGCCCCAACGGTTCGGGCAAAAGTACGCTGCTCAAGCTGATCGCCGGCATCCTGACACCAACCGCCGGCGCGGTCACCGTACGCGGCAAAGTCGCCTCGCTGCTGGAGTTGGGCGCCGGCTTTCACCAGGAGCTGACCGGACGCGAGAATATCTATCTCAATGGCTCGATCTACGGCATGAGCCGGGACGAGATCGACCAGCAGATCGACAGCATCATCGACTTCGCGGAGTTGGGTAATTTCATCAACACGCCGGTCAAGCACTATTCTTCGGGCATGTATGTGCGGCTGGGTTTCTCGGTCGCCATTCATACCCGGCCGGAGGTCCTCATCGTCGACGAGGTGCTGACCGTTGGGGATACCCACTTTCAGAACAAGTGCCTGGACGCGATCCAAACCTTTCGCAACCAGGGCGGCACCCTGCTCATGGTCTCCCACGATCTGAACTCGATCCATGCCATCTGCAACCGCGCGCTCTGGTTTGAGGATGGCTACATGCAGGCCGATGGCGTCCCCGTTGATGTCATCATGCAGTACAAGAACTTCGTGGCCGAGCAAGAGAATGCCGACGGCTCCGGCATCACATTGGAGTTGGACGATTCGCGGCGCTGGGGAACGGGCGCGGTGCAGATTACCGACGTGGTATTGGAGAACGCAGCTGGTGAGACGCGCTCGGTCTTCTACACCGACGAGCCGCTGCTCGTGCGCATGCGCTATCGGGCACTAGAACCGCTTCAGGACTTGATCTTCGGCATTGCCGTGCACACCTTGAGCGGCATTCACGTCACCGGACCCAATTCCCGCACCGGCGGCCTCGATGTGGCCGAACTGAGCGGCGAAGGTGAGATCGTCTATCGCATACCCGCTTTGTCCCTCATTGAGGGCGCTTATGCGCTCTCTGTGGCGGTGACCAATCGTTCCGACTCAGTCATGTACGACTATCATGACCGGGCCTATCCCTTTCGCGTCTATCAGGGCAAATCGCTGGAAGGCCACGGGCTGGTGACGCTGGGGGGCGAGTGGTCGTGGCAGCCGGACGTAGCGGCCGCGGTGCCGGCGGATCCCACCCCAGTACCAACCCCTGCATCAACCCGAGTGGCGGACAATGGCTGATCGTTCCCAGCCCACGCGGGTGCTCTTGATCAGCCACGACATCATCGGCAAGGCCATGGCCGGGCCGGGCATTCGCTACTACCACCTAGCTCGCGAGCTAGCCCCTCACGTCGCCCTCACTTTGGCTGTGCGCATGGATGAAGGAGAAAGCACGGCGCCCACAACGTTTGGCGACTTGGCCGTTGAGGTCGCCGGCTACCGGCGTGGCGACTGGGACTCCCTCGCAAGCGCAGCGCGTCAAGCTGACGTGATCATTCTGCCCACTGACACCACGGCCGAGTTTCCCCAGCTTGCTGAATTGCCGGCCGCGCTGGTCATCGACGGCTACGACCCACTCCTGGCGGAATGGCTGGCGCTCTTCTACAACCTGCCCGAGCCGGAGCGGAGTGAAGCCTGGGCACGACGCATGGCCGAACTGCATCGCCAATATCTTGTGGGTGATTTCTACCTTTGCGCCAGTGAACGCCAACGTTACTGGTGGTTGGGGCAACTGGAAGCCGCCGGTCGGCTCCATCCCGCGACCTTTGCCCAGGATCGGTCGTTGCACAACCTGGTCGAGATCGTGCCCTATGGCCTGCGCACGGACCCGCCACGCCACGCGGCGCCAGTCGTACGCGGCATCTGGCCCGGCGTCGAACCGGACGACAAGCTGGTGCTGTGGGGCGGAGGGCTCTGGCCCTGGCTCGATCCGGTGACCGCCATTCGAGCCATCGGTCGCATCTGGCAGACGCGCCAGGACGTCAAGCTCATCTTTCCCGGCACGCGCCATCCCAATCCTGTCATGGAGACGATGCCGACCCAGAATGAGGCGGCCTTTGCCTGTGCTGATGAACTGGGGCTGCGCGATCGGGCCGTCTTTTTTGGCGATTGGGTGCCCTACGCCCAATGGCCGAGCCTATTACTGGAATGCAATGTCGCGCTGACGCTCCACTTCGATACGGTCGAGACCCAACTCGCCTTTCGCAGCCGTCTCTTTGACTACATCTGGGCCGGTTTGCCGACTGTGGCCACCCGCGGCGATGCCACCAGTGATCTGGTGGCCGCATATGCCATTGGTCAAGTGGTTGACTACGAGGATGACGTTCAGGTGGCTGACGCGATCCTGGCGCAGCTCACCGAGGTTGACGCCGGTCGCGCCCTCCGGTTCGACGAAGCCCGTGCCGCCTTGACCTGGGAACGGGCCGCGGCGCCGCTGGTCGCCTTTTGCCAGGCGCCCGGGCGCGCGCCTGATCGCCCCGATGGTGCTGCGGCCGGCGCACCCTACTACACCCAACGCGCGGCAGAAGACGCCGCCCGCATAGTCGAGCTAGAGGCGCTTGTCGATGGGTACGCCAATGGTCGCATCATGCGCACGCTCGACGGGTTGAACCGCTGGCGCAGCCGCCTGACCGGAGGCGACAATGGCTAGACCAAGTGCGGCGGTCATCATCCCCGTCTGGAATGGGCGTGAGTATCTCACACGCTGTCTGGACGCGCTCCATGCCCAGGCGTGCGCGCCGCTGGAGATTGTCGCCGTTGATAATGCCTCCACCGACGGCTCGGCTGCGCTGATCGCCGAGCGCTATCCGGAAGTCACGCTGTTGCGTCAGACCGAAAACCTGGGCTTTGCCGGCGCTTGCAATGTCGGGCTGCGTCACGCCACGGCAGATGTACGCGTCATTCTCAACCAGGACACGGAGGTAGAGCCGGGGTGGCTGGCCGCGCTGATGGGTGCGCTAGCCACCGATCCGCGTGTCGGACTGGCCGGCAGCAAAGCGCTCTATCCCGACGGCACGATCCAGCACGCCGGTGCGTTGCTTGATCCCCAGAACGGCGGGCAGCATCTCGGGCTCGGTGACGCTGATGACGGGTGCATTGATGCATCTGCTGAGTTCGATTTTCTTTCGGGAGTTGCCCTGGCTATTTCCGGCCCGGCTTATGCCGCGGTCGGCGGGCTGGATGAGGGCTTTGCCGGCGCCTACTTTGAAGACGTGGACTGGTGCTATCGCATACGTGCAGCCGGCTTTGAACTCGCCTTTGTGCCGGCGTCGCGTCTCATCCATTACGAAGAGAGTCGCGCCGCAGCGGACACGCCGGAAGCGATGTACCGCTTCCAACGCAATCGCCTGCGCCTGCTGCTCAAACATTGGCCACTGCGGCGTCTGCGCGACGAATTCCTGCCCGCCGAGCAAGCCTGGCTCGCTGAGCCTCATTCTGCTGACTTTCTTGGGGCGCTGCGGCGCGCGTATGCCTACCAGATGCTCCATCTGGGCGAATTGATGGCGCGGCGTACTGCGACCCTGGGGGCAGCCGCCGGCACGCGCGAGGATTTGTTGGAATTGCTGCTAGCGCTGAACGTGGACGCGCTATCGGTTACGGCCAAGCAGCATGCGGCGACGCTCGATGAAGTCGATGCACGCATGGCCGCGCAGCCAGTTTTGCCCCTGTCGGCCGTGCCGCTCTTTGGTCCGCTCATCGACTGGCTGCGTCGGCAGTGGTCCCACATCGGGGCCGATCCCCAGGTCTATGCCCGCTTGGCCCAGCAAGAGGAGATCAATCGCGCCCTGCGCACAACGCTCCATCAATTGCAGCAAGAACAGCAGCGTATGGCGCTTGAACTGGTGGCGCTAACCACGGAAAGCGCCCGCGAATTGGGCCTGTTCAGTGACGAACCGCGCAAGACACTCCCTCCCCATGAAACCCGTGCCGCCACGCCGGAGCAATAGCCAAGCATGTTTACGGACGTACGGCTGATCCTGACGCTTGCTGCCGTCTTTTTCCTGCCCGGCGCGGCTTTGTTGATTCTCAGCGGGGGCTGGCGGCGTTGGGACGGCCTGCAACGTTATGTCCTGGCGTGCGGGCTGAGCATTGCTTTTTTTCCCGTTCTCTTCTATACCGCACGCTTCTGGCTGCCGTGGCTGCAGCTGCGTGGACCCGGATTGGCTGTTTTGCTGCTGCTGTCTGCAGCTGTGGTTGCCTGGGGCATCTGGCGCTATCGGGGCGAATTGACAAGCCTGCACGGTTTGGAATGGGTCGCGCTTGCGATCTTCGCCCTGACTGCACTGTCACGCTTCTGGTTCGCGGTGGAGTATCCCTTCCCTGCCTGGTCCGATTCGCTCCACCATGTCATGTTGACGGAGTTAACCGCACAACAGGGAGCACTGCCTACCTCGCTAGCGCCCTACTACCCTGTGGACTTCGACATGTATCACCTGGGGCTCTACGCGTTGGCGGCTACGGCGATGCAACTCGCCCAGGCGCCGGCCACCGCCGCATTGCTCTGGACCGCGCAATTTCTCAACGCCGTCTGTGCCTTCGGCGTCTACCTCGCGTTGGATCGCTACGTGGGTCGTACGGGCGCGCTGGTGGGGGCGGCGGTCGTTGGCCTCTTTTCGGTCCAGCCGGCCCTCTACGCCAACTGGGGCCGCTTCACCCAGCTTGCCAGCCAGGCAATCTTGTTGATCGGCGCCGTGGCGGTGGTAGAAGCGACCCGCAGGTGGGCGGATCCGTTCACCGCCGGTACCCCGTTGCGCCGCAGTGATTTGCTGTGGGATGCCTTCTTTGCCGCGTTGCTCTCGGCCGGGGTCTTCTTGCTCCATTTCCGCGTCGCCCTTTTCTATTTGCCGTTGCTGGCGCTCTGTGCTGGCGCGCTACTCTGGTATCTGCGCGGGGAGGGGCGTCAGCTGCGCGTGCTCGTGGGCCTGGTCGTCATCGGTGGCATGGCGTTGGTGCTGGTGCTCCCCACTTTCTGGGAGGCCTACAGCTCTTTTGCCGGCAAAGTTGCCGCAGCGGGTGAAATCATCACGGCCGATGAAGTAGAGACGACGGCCGAGAATTATTACGTCTTTCCCTGGAGCAGCGTCCCCTATCTGGTGGCGCCCCGCTGGCTGCTCTGGACTACGTTGGCCGCTGCTCTTTTTGGCCTGCTACGACGCAACACGGTAGTGATTGTTGCCTTGCTTTGGACGGCAACCCTTTATCTGATTGGCAACGCCTACCTCACCGGCATCCTCATGCTCAGCGTGACCAATCTGGGGGCTATCTTGATCATGCTCTATCTGCCGATGGGCTTGATTCTCGGCGCTGCGGCCCAGGAATTGGTGATGCTTCTGCCGGATGGACGCCGGACGACTGCAAGTGCCGCGGTCGCCGCAGCGCTGTTAGTGTTCGGCGTGTGGGGCGCATGGGCGCGGGTCAACACAGTCGAAGCATATCGCCACTTTGTCACTCAGGCCGATCTGGATGCGCTGGCCTGGGTAGCCGCCAATGTACCCCCCGACGCCAAGTTTGGTATCAACACCTACTTCTGGCTCCCGCGTGCACCTCATGGCGTGGACGCAGGCTACTGGCTCCCCTATCTGACAGGCAATCCGACCAATGCCGCAGCGATGTTACTCTACGGCGAAGCCGATCCGGCCCTGGTCGAGCAGTTCATTGACGACTCCCATGCCGTGGAACGACTAGAAACCGATCTGGCTGCAGTCGATGAGGTCTATGAGCGTGGCATGGAGTACCTCTTCATCGGCGCAGCTGGTGACTTCTCCGGGCCGGGGCTGGATGTAGACCTGCTGCGCCAGTCGGAACGGGTGCGCGTTCTGTATGAGGCGGACGGCACGGCCGTGCTTGAACTGCTGCCGGCGGAGGGCTCTTGATGGCCAACCGACCGTTGCGCATCCTCTTCATTACGCCCTTTTTCCCGCCCGACTACACCGGCGGCGCGGAGGTTTCTCTCTACCACTCAGCCCGGGGGCTCATGACCCGCGACGTGAGCGTTTCGATCCTGACGATCAACACGCGCATGACGGAGAGCGCCGATGATTGGTACGATCTCGATGGGCTGCATGTGCACCGCGTGCGCTTCGGCTCGACCCTGCCCGGTGGCGAGATCTATGACCCGCGCGTGGCGCGCGCCGTCCGGGCCGAGATTGAGCGCGTGCGGCCCGATATTGTTCACATTCACAACGCCTCGGGCGCGTCGCTGGCCCCGTTTACGGCTGCGCGCCGGGCCGCAATCCCAGTGGTCAACACGCTGCACGATCACTGGCTGCTCTGCCCCAACAACATGCTCCTGCGGGATGATTTCACCGTCTGCGATCCAGCCGAACACCCGCACGGTTGCGCCAATTGCCTGCGCCGCTATGACTACTGGGCTGATGTGCCCCGCCGGCGGCAGCTCTTTGCCCGGTTGACGGTCAATGCTCTTTTTGTCTCGCCCAGCCAGGCGCTAATCGACCTGCACGTGCGCGGTGGGTACGACCCGGCTCGTTTCCGCCTGGTGCGGCTGGGCTTTGCCGAGCCAGCCAATCAGCCGGTCCAAGAGCGGGGGCTACGGCGGCTAATCAACACCGCAGATCAAGGACCTTTGATTGCCTATAGCGGCGGCAGTGTGGTCATCAAAGGGGGCGATGTTGTGCTGGCCATGCTGCCGCACCTGCAGGAGCGCTTGCCTGCTGCGCGTGTTGCCATCGCCGGCCCGGTGGAAGGCGCGATGGCGGCCGCGCTCCAGGAGCAGCGCGCCAACGCCGTTGTGCTGGGTCGTCTGCCCTTCAAGGCGATGCGTCAGCTCTTTGCGGCAGCTGATCTCGCACTGATGCCGTCGATCTGGCCCGAAAACTCGCCTGTGACCATCTTCGAAAACCATCAGGTGGGCACGCCGGTCGTTGGCAGCCGCATTGGTGGCATCCCCGAGCTAATCGATCCGGGCCACACCGGCTACCTCGTGCCCGCGGGCGACCCAGTTGCGCTGGCCGACGCGATCGCGGCACATTTTGCCCGCCCCGCGGCAGAACGACGCCGCATGCGCCAAGCCTGCGTTGAACGGGTGCGCACCGAGCGTTCCCTCGATCAGCATCTGGACGCGCTTCTGGCCGTCTATGCCGAAGTGCTGGACAATGGCGGAGCGAGCGAGGATGGGGCATGATGCGCGTTCTCCATGTGACCCACCAATATGCTCCGGCCATCGGCGGCGCCGAGCAATACATCACCCTGCTTTCCGAAGAGCTGGCGCGGCGTGGTCACGAGGTCGACGTCTTCACCAGCCGCTCGCTTGATTACCGGACCTGGGCCAACATTTTGCCGCCCTCAGAGGAGCGGAACGGTGTGCATATCCGGCGCTTTCGCGCGCTGCCGCGACGGGGCTCCACTTGGCGCGCGCTCGACATCGGCCTGAGCAATCACGCCAACGGGCCCGCCTGGCTGTGGGAACCGCTGGTCTGGTACGGCAATGGTCCGGTCATGCCGGGGCTGGGGCCAGCCATTCGGCGTCATGCAGACAAGTTCGATCTGATCCACATCAGCCAACTCCACTATGCCCACGCCTGGCCCGCGTTTCGGGCCGCCCGGGCAGCGGGCCTGCCGATCGTGATCACACCCCATTTGCATGCCGAGCAGCGGGAAACGTATGATGTGGGCTACCTGCGCACCATGCTGCGCACGAGCGATGCCGTGCTGGCCGTGACGCCGGCCGAGCGGGCGTTCATGATCCAGGCCGGACTTGCTTCACGCATTGTAGTGGGCGGCAACAGCCTGGCACTACAAGACTTCCCGGCGCTCGATCCTGCGGAGGCGCGCCAACGCTGCGGCCTGCCCGATGACGCGTTTGTCGTGCTCTTTTTGGGGCGCAAGGTCGGCTACAAGGGATTGGATCGAACGGTGGCAGCCTTTGAGATCTTGCGGCAGACGCATGAAAACGTGTACCTCTTGGCCGTAGGCGGCGAGACCGAAGAATCACGCCGCCTCTGGGCCGAGGTTGGCGATTTGCCTGGGTTGATCGTGCGTGATGAGGTCGACGACGAGGAACGGCTGGCGGCGCTGGCCGCCTGCGACGTGCTGGCAGTTCCATCTACGGGCGAGGCGTTTGGCATCGTCTATCTGGAGGCGTGGGCCTATGCCAAGCCGGTGATTGGGGCGAATATCCAGTCCGTCAGTTCGCTGGTAGAAGATGGACGCGACGGCTTTCTGATCGATGCCCAGGACAGCGAGGCGTTGGCGCAGCGTTTGTCTCTCCTGGCCGATGATCCCGCCCTCGCGCACGAAATGGGCGCTCGCGGCCGCCGGAAATTGTTGGCCCGCTACACCAACACGCGCATGGGTGACATCGTGGAAGCATTGTACCATCGCGTTTTGCGCCACGCCGGGACGTGATCATCGGCGGTGTAGAGACGTTGCATTGCAACGTCTCTACACGCAACGTCTTTTTGGCAACGTTATTGCCACAAATATCGAGAATATCATGCGCGTTAGCATCATCAACCTCAACCTGGTCGGTCACGACGCCATCGGCCAGAACATCCTCGAACAGGTGCGTTTCTTTCGTCGCAATGGCGACGACGTGCGCATCTTCACAGAGCATCCGCCCCAGGGCGTAGCTTCCGACATTGTTGACTTAACGCGCGTCGTCACGCTGGCCGATCTGCTCGCTGGCCGTGATGCGCATTTCAGCGCCACCGATCTCTATATCTACCATTATCCCGGCCGCTACACGCTGCTCGACAGCATGCGTACCCTGGCGCGCGGCGTCGTCATTCTCTACTTCCACAACGTGACCCCGCCGGAGCTCTGGCACGCTGCCGGCGATGACGAAGTGGTCAAGCAGTTGCGCGTGAGCGTGGAGAGCATCCCCGCTCTGGCCGGCTTTGCCGACCTGATCGTCACCGACTCCAACTTCAATGCCGCCAATTTGATCGGCGATCACGGCGTGGACGCGGACCGCGTACGCGTGCTGCCGCTCTCCGTGCCGCTGACTGAATTTGCGCCAGGACCGGCCGATCCGGCGCTGCTGGAACGCTATGGGCTGCGCGGCAAGCGGGTGCTTCTCTACGTGGGGCGCATGGCCGGCAACAAGCGTGTGGATCTCCTGGTGAACGCGCTCGCCACATTGCAGGAGCGCGTGCCCGATGCCGCCCTGCTGCTCGTAGGCGATACGGACGCCAACGCCTCCTTCCGCGAGGTAGTGGCCAATGCCAAGGTCCGGGCTATGGCGCTGGGCGTGGCGGACGATGTCCATTTTGTCGGGCGGGTCGATGACCTGGCCGCCCACTACCGGCTGGCGGATCTCTACGTCAGCGCCAGCCTGCACGAGGGCTTTGGCGTGCCTGTGTTGGAGGCCATGGCATCCGGTGTGCCCGTGGTCGTGAGCAACGTTGCCGCCCACCCCGACGTGACGGGTGAGGCTGGGCTTCTGGCTATACCTGGCGATGCCGATGATCTGGCGCGCCAGGCTGCGCGTGTGCTCATGGATGATGGCCTCTATGGAGATCTTGTGCAGCGTGGGCTGGCGCGGGTCGTCGACTTTTCGCCCGAGCGGTACGCCCATGGGTGGGCCCAGATCGTCCATGAAGTCACCGAGTGGTTGCCCGCCGGACCCTATCCGGGACCGCTTGTGGAAGCGCAAAACGCGCCGCCCCGTCGTCGCCAGACCATCGACGTGGAGTTCATCGGCTCGCTGTTGGACGACGATTTGCACCAGCTCGAAGTCCGGGCTGCCACCATGCAGCACGACTACGTCGTCCACTCGCGCCTGCCCCTCTTTGGTCCGCTGCTGGCCTGGTTCCGGCGCAATATTACGTCTCACCTGCGCGAGCCCTATGTGGATCCGACCTTTGAGCGCCAGGAACTCTTTAACTGGCAGGTGGTCCAGACTATGCAATTGCTCAGCGCTCAGCTCACGCGCGTCCAGGGCGATCCAGATGCTTTGGCGGCTGCGCAGGCGCGTATCGAGGAGTTGGAGCAGGAGCTTGCTACACTACGCGCCGAGGTTGCTCGACGCGACGATGGGAGTACGTCCTCGTGAGTACGGCCCAGATCTTCACGCCGGCAGTCGGTGAGGGCGATGCAACCGGTGAGCACACGCTGCACTTGTGGCGCGTGCTTCACCAGCGCTTTGACAGCGTCCAAATACTCTGCAATTTTGCGCCCGGTCCCCTGCCGGACGACGTCGCGCTTTCGGTACGGCAGGTTAGTGATTCCATACACGCCCAGGCCGACTTGAGCATCGTTCAGTACCCGCTCTGGTACCCGCTGGCCGAGCGCATCCGCGACACGGTCGGTCACAAGCTCTTCTGGTATCACGGCGTCACCCCGCCCGAGCTGTGGGGCAGCGAGCGGGACGTGGATCTGTTGCGCAATTCGCAGATTCGCACGGCGCTGGCCTGGCATACCCACCTGGCTGCCGTGACCAGCCCCTACACCGGCCAAGAGCTGGTCGCGCTCAGTGGGCTACCGGTCGCCCGATTGCGTACGGTGCCCTTGGGGCTCGACCTTAGCCGCTTCGCCACGCCTGCGGACGAGGATGCGCTGACGGCGCTCCGTGAGCGTTGGGGCCTGGACGGACGCAATGTCGTGCTCTTCGTCGGCCGCATTGCCGGCAACAAACGTATCGATCTGCTCATCGATGCCATGGTCCGACTGCGCCAAAGCCATCCTGCTGCGTCTCTGCTCGTCGTGGGTGATGGTTATTACAACGAGGCGGCGCAAGGGCTGCTCGCCCACCTGCAGAGACAGGCTGATGAGGCTGATTTGGCCGAACGCGTCATCTTCACGGGTCGTGTTGATGATCTCGCACCGTACTACCAGGTAGCGGATCTCTTCGTATTGCCGTCGGAACACGAGGGCTTTGGCATCCCCCTGGTTGAGGCCATGAGCGCGGGTTCTCCGGTCATCGCCAGCGCCAGCGGTGCAATGCCGTGGGTTGTGGGTGAGGGGGATGGTGCGGCTGGTCTGCTCTTCGCAGCGGGAGATGACGCAGGGTTGGCCAGTCAAATGGCGCGTATGCTTGATGACGATAATTTGCGCGCACGGTTGATTGCCAACGGCTACGCTCGGGCCAAGTCTTTGGGCCTTGACGCGTTCAATGCCAACACGTTGGCCCTGGTCGACGAAATCATGGCGATGGACGAAACCGACACGGCCTTCAACGCCGGCGTGGGTTGGAGCCTCTATCCCCAGGCTGATACGATGCTGCGCGACTATGTCGTGCGCTCCAATGCGCCCGTCGTTGGCCCGGCCATCGAGACGGTGCGCCGCCACCTCACCAGCCATCTCAAGGAACCCTACATTGATCCGGTCTTCGAGCGTCAAGTCCATTATAATCGCCTGCTCTCGACTGAAGTAGAGTATCTGCATGCCGAGTTGCGCCGCCTGGAGGGACGCCTGGCGGCGCTGGCTGCGCGTGATCAGGGGTCGGATGGCGGTTCGAGCCATGGATAATCCTGGGGGCGCGCGAATCGACATACTCATCGGTGATCTGCGGCTTGGCGACGCGGCCAGTCACCATGTCTTTGATTTGGCCAGGGCATTGCTGGCCCAAGGCTACGGCGTGCGCATTCTTGTCAACCATCGTCCCGGCCCCGTGCCCGACGACCTGCGCAGCATAATCAGCCAACCCCATCTGGCCGACTATACGCCAGACGCCGACCTAACCATCGTCGAATACCCCATTTGGTATCCTCTGGCTGACAAGATTACCGCGGCAGCCGGCGCGACGCTTTTTTGGTATCACGGCGTCACCGATCCCGTGCTCTGGCCCGGTCAGGACACCGATCTGCTGGTGACCTCCATCGCCCGCACCAATCTGACGTGGCACGCCACGCTGGCCGTGGCGACCAGCCCCTACACCGCGGCAGAGTTGCAGCGCCATGCCGATCTGCCGGCTGCGCGCGTGCACGTCGTCCCGTTAGGCGTCGACCTGGCCGCGTTTGAAGAACCCGACGCGGCGGCGGTTGCACAGCTGCGGCGCACGCTCGACATCAATGGACGGCGCGTCATGCTCTATGTGGGCCGCTGTGTGGAGCACAAGCGCATCGACTTGATGATTGAGACGCTGGCCGCGCTTGCACTCGATCATCCTGACCTGGCGCTGTTGATCGTGGGCGACACGGACAGCACCGTAGAGATTCGTGAGCATGTGAGCGCGCTGCGTGCAGGCGCTGATGCATTGGGCGTGGCCGACCGCGTCCTGTTTACCGGCCGCGTGCCCAGCGTTGCACCCTATTACGCCCTGGCTGAACTCTACCTCCAGGCCAGCGAGCACGAGGGCTTTGGCGTGCCGCTCGTGGAGGCCATGGCCGCGGGCGTGCCCCTGGTTGCCAGCGCGAGCGGCGCCATGCCGTGGCTGGTCGGTGAGGAAGATGCAGCCGCCGGCTTGCTCTTTGTCCCCGGTGACGCCATTGACTTGGCTGCACAGGTGCGTCGGCTAATCGAAGCGCCCGGACTTGCTGCGGCGCTGGCTGAACAGGGCCGCCAGCGCGCAACGGACTTTGGAATGGCTGCATTCAATGCCCGTGCCCTCACTGTCGTACGTGAAGCACTGGCCCTCGCCGGCACCGGAGTCGATGCTGATCTGGTCGCCATTGACCCGCTGCTCGATGCCGCCGACATTGCCTTCCGCGATTATCGTGTGCGTTCGGACGTGCCGCTCGTTGGGCCGGCGATTGAGTGGATGCGGGTGAACAGCACGACCCACGTCAAAGAGGCCTATTTCGACCGTACGGTGGAGCAGCAGGTGAACTATAATCGCCGCCTGGCCCAAGAAGTCGTGCGTCTGCGTGGGCAAGTGCGTGACATGGCCGCGCAGGTGGCCGAACTAGAAGCGGCTGCCGCGCGAGAGGCGCAATAGACCTCATGCGCATTCTGCACATTGTCCAGCGCTATTGGCCGGCCGAAGGCGGGGCCGAACGCCACATGGGTGAGCTATCGCGCCGTTTGGTCGCCGACGGCCACGACGTCACCGTCCTTACGACCGACGCACTGGATATCGAGCTCTTTTGGAACGCCCGCATGCGCCGGGTCGACGTCGTGCATGAGTTTCACGACGGTGTGGAGATCATCCGTCTGCCCGTACATCATCTGCCGGTGGCGCAGCTTGGCTATCCGGCCTGGCGGCGGTTGCTCTGGTCCGGTTCAAAGAGCGGCGTCATGCCCACAGCGACTATCCAGCGGTTGGCCCGCTATACGCCTTATGTTCCCGACATGACAAGATGGCTGCGGCTCACCGACGAGGAATTCGATATCGTCGCCGGCATGACCATCTGCTTTGAGCCGCTCATGGCCGCCGGGCAGGAGTTTGCCCACGCGCGCGACATTCCCTTTGTTGCTTATCCGCTGACGCACCTGGGCGCCGGGCGCAGGCCCGGCGATGACCCTGTGAGTACCTTCTATACCATGCGCCATCAGGTGGAACTGGTTATTAGCAGTGACGCAGCGATCCTACAGACGCCGACTGAGGCTCGTTTCTACGTTGAACGGGGCTTGGCCACTGCGCGTGCGTACGTGGCCGGGCCGGGCGTCAATCCCGGGGAGGTGTTGGGCGGCGATGGTGACCGGTTCCGCCAGACGCAGGGGATCAATGGGCCGATTGTGGCCGCGATCGGGTCGATGTCCTTTGACAAGGGCACCGAAACGCTGGTGGAAGCCGTCGAGCAACTCTGGGCCCAGGGTGCCGACGTGAGCCTGGTCTTGGCGGGCGCGGTGCTGGGGCCATTTGAACATTTTCTGGCTCAGCTTGCGCCGGAGACCCGGGATCGCATCTGCCTGCTGGGCGCGGTTGACGAAGCGACCAAACGCGATCTGTTGGCCGCGACAGACGTGTTGGCCATGGCGTCCCGCACTGACTCATTCGGCATCACCTATCTGGAAGCGTGGCTCTATGGGAAGCCGGTGATCGGCGCACGCGTCTGGGGAATTGACGACGTGATTGAGGACGGCGTGGATGGTCTGCTCGTGCCCTTTGGTGATGTTGCGGCGCTGGCCGACGCCGTTGCGCGTTTGCTCGGCGATCCGGCCGAGGCAGAAGCCATGGGGCAGCGCGGCCAGGTCAAGGTCTATGCCAGGCATACGTGGGATCAGAAATATGTTGTCACGCGGGACGTGTACGAGACGTTGACGCAGAGTGAGTAAACAAGCATGCGCATCTTGCATCTAATTCATCAATATCCGCCGGAATATGTGGGCGGGTCCGAATTACACACACAGGGCATTGCCAAAGCCCAAGCCGCACGCGGTCACGAGGTCGCGGTCTTCACGCGTGTGCCCAGCGACGGCGCGCAGATGCGCATTCGCCGGGATGGTCCAGTGCGCGTCTATGCGGCCACCCATGGCGCGCCCAGCCCCACGGGGCGCTTCCTTGCCACGTGGGGGGATGCCGAAATCGAAGCCCAGTTTGCCCAGGCGCTGGCGGAATTTGTGCCCGACGTGGTTCACATCCAACAGATGATGGGCCAGCCCAGGGCGCTCTTCGACCGCATCCGCGCCGCCGACATTCCGGTCTTCATCACGCTGCTTGATTTTTGGTGGGTCTGCGCCAATGCGCAGCTGTTGACCAATTACAGTCAGGAAATATGTGACGGCCCCGATCGCTGGATCAACTGTGCCCGCTGCGTGATTGCGCGTAGTGAGCGTAGCGCTGGCTGGGCCACGCTACCGGCTCTGCCGCCGCTCCTCGGCTGGCGCAACCGCATGCTGCGCGAGGTCATGGAATATGCCACGACGCTGCTGGCGCCCTGTCCGTTTGTCCAGAGTTGGTACGTGGATCACGGTGCGCCCGCCGCACGCACAACGGTTGTCCCACTGGGCATTGACGCGCCGCCCCCGGTCCAGGACGAACGCCCGCGTCGTACCGCTGACGATCCGCTGCGCGTACTCTACGTGGGCGGCCTGGCCTGGCAGAAGGGGCTGCATGTGCTCTTGGAGGCCACACAGGGCGTAGTGGGGGCGATCGAGGTCCAGATCGCTGGTGATCTGGATCCGCAAAGCGACTACGGCATACGACTGTTGGAGCTGGCCGATGAACGGGTTCATTTCCTTGGCCGGCTGGATCGCACCGCGGTGTGGGCGGCCATGCGTGCGGCTCACGTCATCGCCGTGCCCTCACTCTGGTATGAGACCTACTCGCTTCTTACCCACGAAGCCTTTGCCGTGGGGCGGCCCGTTTTTGCATCTGACCTCGGGGCGCTGGCTGACGCAGTAAATGACACCGTTGACGGTCTGCTCCTGCCCCCGGGTGACGTGGCGGCCTGGCGGAATGCACTTCAGCGCGCGATTGACGAGGTTGAGCTGCTGCCACGCCTGGGCGCGGCCACCCGCTGGCCGCCGACGATAGAGGAGGTCGCGATGCGGACGGTGGACCTTTATGAGGAGGCTGAGGTTAAGGTAGTGACCAAGACCAAAACTGAAGGGTCGGCAAGACATAGTTCTTCCTTCTGAATGCTGTACCCTGTTGGCGCGTTCTACCTTATGCGGCTCAATCCATATCTCGATAGCGCTGCGCGGCGGCCGCGGCCGCCGCTACCGTCTCTGCATCAGCGGGACGCGCGCCTTGAGACCAATCTGCGGGATCGGCGGCGTACATTGTGCCGTAAGCCGCAGTGTCACGCTGGGTGCGCCAGCCTTCGGTGAGCGGGCCGAGATCAACCGTGTCATAGCCAATCGCGTCGAGCAGCGCCATAACCGTCACCTTGGCCTCGGCGTCATCACCGGCAATAGCGAGCGCGCTGCGTTGGGGATCGCCGGCCGGACGCGCCAGCACGGCAAGATGCTCGAAATAGATGTTGTTGAAAACCTTGACGACCTTTGAGTCCGGCAGGTGCGCCTGGAGCAGTTCGGACGTGGTTGTCGACTCGTCGTCCAGCGCGGCGATTTGGCTGTCCCGCTTGGGGTAGTAATTCATCGTGTCCATGATGACCTTGCCGCGCAGCGCTGCGGCGGAAACGTCGCGATAGTGCTTGAGCGGAATGGTGACAACGACCACGTCGCTGGCTGCTGCGGCCTCTTCCGCAGTCGCTGCTTGAGACTGTGGACCCAGATCGTCGATTAGTTTGGTGAGCGTCTCCGGTCCTCGGCTGTTGCTCATGACGACATTGTGTCCCGCATTGATGGCAAGACGCGCGACTGTGCTGCCGATGTTACCGCTGCCAATAAAGCCCCAGGTGGGTACGCTGGTGGATGGCATGTTATTTTCTCCCTTACGTTTCTTCAAATTACGATTTCGAATTACACTAGGTTCACGCGGTACGCATCAGTCTAACATTTAGTCATCCGCATTACGAAGGATCCATTATGCCCGCCCTCATTGTGGGACTCACGCTGGGCTTTAGCGCCGGTATCAGTCCTGGCCCGCTCATGACGCTGGTGATGACGACGACGCTGGCGCGCGGGTTGGCGGCCGGGTTGCGCGTGGCCGTCGCGCCGTTGATCACCGACGCACCTATCATCCTGACCACGATGCTGATCTTTAGCGCACTGCCCGCCTGGGCCGAAGTCGCTTTGACGGCGGCGGGTGGACTGTTCGTGATGTATCTCGGGCTGGAGACAGTTCTCAGTGCACGTCATGCTCGCCTGGCGTCGCAAGGAGCTGTGGAGAGCCAGACACAAGATCTTTGGCGTGGGGCCATGGTCAACGCGTTGAGCCCTCACCCCTGGCTCTTTTGGCTCAGCGTCGGCAGTCCGCTGCTCACCGCCTCGTATCGGACCAGTCCATGGCATGCAGCGGCCTTTCTCTTTGGCTTCTATGTGCTGCTGATCGGCGGCAAAGTCGGACTGGCCTTTGCCGTGGCCGGCGGGCGGCGCTATCTAACGGATAGTTGGTATCGGCGCCTGATGACGGCCAGCGGCTTGCTGCTGCTGGTACTGGGTTTGTTGTTGCTCTGGCAGGCTGGACAGCTGCTGCGCTGAAGAGAGGAGCGCTTGATGCCGCACCTTCCCCTGAATGAGGTAACCGCGTACACGACCAGCCCGCGCTACAAAATTCTGGTCGGCGTGGGCGCGCTGCTGGCACTTTTGCTGGGCTGGGAGCTGTGGCGCGCAGGCTCGCTGCAAACCGGCGGCGATTACGCGTGGGGTTATCTCTTCTTTTTCCTCGTGACGCTGGCCGTGACCCTCTGGTACGCTTGGGAGATGCTGAGCATCGTCACGCTTTCGCCCAGGGCGCTCAGCGTAACAAAGCGCCCTGGGCGCACCCAAACGGTTGAATTTCGCCAGATGGTCAGCGTCAGCGAAAGTGGCCGGTTGGGCGGGCGCTCGGTCACGATCGTCTTTCATCCGCTCCAAGCCAACGGTCTTGTCGATCTTGACGGCGCCGACAGTCTCATCGTACCCGAAGTCGATGACCATGACGGTTTTCTGGCAGCACTTGAAGCGCGCGTGCCCGCATGAGGCCGATTAAGCCTGAGATTACCGTGCGGCCGTTGGACGAGGGTGATGCTGCATCGGTACGCGATGTGCTGAACGACAATTTGGCTGCGGTTCCCTACAGTGCGCCTTTCACGCTGGACATGGTCACCGAACAGATACTGGGAGAGGAGCCGGCTACCGTCTATCCCGTACGCTGGCAGCAGAACCGCTGCTGGGGCGCATGGCGGGCCGGACAACTGGTCGGCTTCATCGATATTGCCACTGGCCAGGATTCTGATAGTACGCAACTGGCCGACTATGAACCGATCGGTCTGCTGCGATTCTTGGCCCTGCCCAGCGATCCCGAACTGGTAAGTGAGGTGGCCGAAAAGTTGCTCCGTGCGGCGCATCAGAGCTGGCGCAGCGCTGCCATTGGCCACGTGCGGGCCTTTCACATCAGCACCGGCTATCCCTCTTTTCAGGCCGGCGCTGGTCTCTTGCCAAGCGAGATGGCGGAGCAGTTTCGGTTACTCACCAACTACGGCTATCACCTGACAAACCGCTACTACGCGTTTTATCGACCGCTGGCCAGTCTGGTTGAAGAAGAAACGCCCATGGCCGACGTCAGTCTGGTCCACCGCGGTGATGATGTCGATCGGCGTTACGAGGTCTATCGACGCCGCGCAGAGCGCATCGGCGAGGCAAGGCTCGTGCGAGCAGCACTGGAAAACGCATCGCCGCCACAAAAAGTAGCCTATTTGACCAATATCTGGGTGGCGCCCGAGTGGCGCCATCACAATGTGGGGCGTTGGCTGCTGAGGCGGATGATCAACGATGCGACGCTTCAGGGCTATGCGGAGATGCTGGCTCATGTGCCGCTCAGTCGCCCCATTGCCATCACGTTATTGAGACAGCATGGCTTTGTTGAGTTGAACTACCGGGGCTACGTGTTGGAGAAGTCGTTCGATGAATGAGCTCTGGGTGGGGGGACACTCGTGTCATCCGGCGCCGGCTCGGCCTGCTGTGCTAGTCTCAGTTCGCGGCGCAGCGTGGCCGCATTCTCTGCCGAAATGGGCGTTCGGATGATTTGACTGAGGCTCTTCTCTTCTCCTGGTTGAACCTGCTCTTTGCCGGTGCTGAGGGTCTCCAGACTGGCTATCATATCTGCCGACGCGCGTTCATTGACGATCAGCACGAGGGCTGATGCGGCTGTGGAGAGGTGGGACTGCAGCTGTGCAGCTGTCTCTCTCTTCATGGGGCCCCGGCCGCGCAGAACTGCCCCCGTGATCATGCTGCCGGCGGTCACAGCCCAGGCAGCAGCAAAGTAGATGCCCGCAAAGGCCGATGCCGCCAGCGCTCTGGGCACAGACAAGAGTACGGACGAGTTGCGGCGTACAGCCTGGAACCGGAGTGCATTGACCCCATCCCGTTGAATTGTGAGCGCGTCCGAAATTTGTAAGAGCTCACCTTCGGGCAGGCTTCTAAGGGCATCCTTCGCCTGCTCTGCTTCCTCTTCATGCTCGAACGTAATAATGAGCAGTTCTGGCATCAGTGCTCCCCGTTTATCTTAATTTGTGCCTGATTTCTGAATTGAATCGAAAGGGGGAGATGAGGAGTCGGAGGCTCCCCAAAATCGCGACGCTGCAAATAGGACTGATCGGCAATGCTCGGCGCCTAAACCGAACGCCCCAACATGTGGGTTTCAACATCGTGCCAAAGGGATTGATAGGCCAGAGTGGCTGGTGACTTGGGGGCAAAGACCAGCGTCGGCTCGCGATACAGGCCCATCTGTTCAACGGTCGACGAATACGGAATCATCGTAGGCAGCACCGCATCGTAGGTTGCTTGAACCTCTTCCACAGTTTCCCGGTGTAGCTTCTTGCGCCGGTCCACCATGGAAAAAAAGAGATACAGGCGTTGGGGATCTTCGTCCGTCTTGGCCAAGAAGGTGCGCAGCTGGTCGTAGGTGCGCAGCGAGAGCGTCGTTGGCACGAGCGGCGTCAATAGGTAATCACTGGCTCGAAAGATGTTTTCCGCCAGCAAGTTAATCGTGGGCGGACAGTCGAGCAGCAGCAGGTCGTACTCCTCTTGTAAGGGAGCCAGGGTCTCGCGCAGCATTGACCCGCTCTGCTGGTGTTTACTGAACTGGATATCGAGCTGGCGGTGGGTAAAGTCAGCCGGCAAGAGATCGAGGTTCCGGTAGTCGCTGCCTTTGATGCTGGCATCGAGCGCAGCACTGTTCTTCTCCAGGCCACGCGCCTTTTTTTTCAGCGTAGGTTTCACGCGGAAGTAAAACGTGCTGGACGCCTGAGGATCGAGATCGCAGACGAGGGTGGTAAGCCCGGCCTGGGCGGCCAGATAGGCGAGATTTACCGTTGCAGCGGTTTTGCCGACACCGCCTTTGTTGCTATAGAGCGCAATCGTGGTCATGCAGCAGCTCTCATTCCCCCGCACCGTTGAGCAACCTGGCAAAGATATGCTGATTGGCTGGTGAGGCGAATTTGCTAAAAATGTCGGCAAATTCTTCCCGTACCGTTGCCTGTTCAGCACCCAGTTTTTCAACCAGACTGCCAATGGCAACCAAAGTACGGCGTATGCGGGGATCGTCCAGGGGCAGTTCTTCGGCCACGTGCAGCAAGTAGGCTTGCTGCACGGAAAGATCGTTAAACGTTCCCAAGTTTTCCTGCAGCCGTTTCATTTGCTTGATCAGCGCCTTGCTCTCTTTCTGGGGCAGCACTTCGGCGAAGAACTCAAGCAGATAGCGCAGCTTCTTGGTGTCAATGCGTAAGGCATGCAGGAGCTTGTCGTCGCTCTCCTCCAAAATGCGGTTGCCCTCGCTGAGGAGCTTGCGATAGCGTTTGAGCAAGCGCTCGCGTGCCAGATCGCTGATCTGCCGTTGGGCATTGGCTGCGGTCGGGTTTTCGGGAACTGCCTCCATGAGGAAGGTCGACCAGTCGTGCATGAGTTGCCGATACTCTTCGCTTTGGAGCCCGGCTGTGACAGACGCCAGCGCACCCGCACGCTTGGCGGCCAGGAAATCGAAAAGTGGCTCAATATCCTTACGTAGATGTTTGGGCAGCATTTTGCGGTAGCGCTTGCGTTCGAGCAGGTAGACGTCCAGGTCGCGTAGCTCGTTGGTAAGATCTCCAAGCCCGGCAAACGCCTGCCCGTAGGCGTTGGTGGTCTCTTTCGGAAAGACGTGCTTAATCTGGCTCAAAGCTGAGCGCGTGCGGCGGATCGATGTGCGGTAGTCGTGGAGGAACTCGGTGTCAAGATCGGCGAGTATGCCCGCTTCGTTGGCGCGCATGACGTCGTAGAGAGGCAATAGAATCGCCTTGGTCGCCTCGTCGGAGCGCATTTCTGACGTAATCGGATAGGAGGGCTTGGCTGAGTAGACGCCCGGCGCCTGGCCGGTTTCTTCCAGGATCCATACAAAGTCTAGCGGTACAGGATGTTCGACGAATCCATGGCTGATCAGCGCCTTGCTGAGCTTCTGCTGCTCGTCCGTATAGCCGCGCACGGGGTATATGATGGCATCAAGCATGGGGACGGATTGTGGGGCTGGAATTTCCAACGAGAGCTCGCGTAGGGCGAATTCGACAACCGTCTTTTCGTCTTCGTTGAGAATGCGATAGCGTCGCATGACCGAGCGTGTGCAGGCCACGCGCAGCAGGGCGCGAATACCGGTCAACCGGGCGATCTGGTCGCGGATGGGGCCAGCCGGCAGTTCCTGTGCAAGCCCCAGGCTCGCTTGATGGGCGACCCCGGTCTCTTCCGGCGCAAACGGACTGCTGAGCAGCGTCTCGCCCGTCTCAGCATTTCGCAGCAACATATCGGCCTGATTGACGATTAGCACCAGACCGTTTTGGTAGAGGCTCCAGTCAAAGGTGTCGTAATAACAGCGACCCTCGTTCGTAAAGCCAGCTTCGGCACCGAAATACTTCCCTGGACCAAAGAGCTTGCGACCGGCACGCCCCGTACCGAGCAGATCCTCCAGGGGCTCGTCTCCCTGCATCAACAGGCTGAAGAGCCGTTCTTGCTGCTCTTCGGGCCAGCGGTAATGGATGCGATTGTCGGTTCTGGGCGATGCCATGGCGTTAAGATGCTGTCCGTAATGTAGGATCGTGTCTTCACGAATCGTGATGGTGGATATCTGAGCGCATTATACTCGTTCCGAGTCTAGCCGTCCATGTTATTTCGTTACCGGCAAAAGCGCCACTTGTACTGGATGGAGCGGGATTCTGTAAGGATGAAGCGCATGGAAGCAAATTTATTCTGGAGAGCTTGTTTGAATCCGGCATGAAGACGTCGTGCGAACACATCTATTTATGCGTGCGCTCATCGATGATTCTCTGCTCAAGCTCGTCGATGCGGCTTTGAAGCGCAGTAATCGATTGTTGGAGTTTATGCTCCTCTTCGTTTAGCAATTTGCGCATATCTTCGAGCAGCTTGATCGAGTCGGTTGGGTGCTTTTCTAGGCTAGCGGTCCTGGAGTGTCTGCGCTGTCGCGGCTTGCCGAACGAATCTGCCATGTAACTGGTGATGCTGGTAAACAATCCAACACCAATGGCAATCAGTAGGACGCTTGCTGCACGACCAGCCAACGTCACCGGAACTTGATCACCATAGCCGACGGTCGACACCGTTACGATTCCCCACCAGAGTGCGTCATTGGCGGTTTGGATGTTTGCGCTGGCGTCGGTTTGTTCAAATTGAAGTACGAGAAGCACGGCGCTTTCGAAGACAATAATAGCCGACAAGATAACCATAAGCAAGGTGCTTTGCGCCCGTTCGGTAATGATGACATTGTGGGCTTCTCTCCAGTCGTCGTGCCGCAACATCCGAATTCCCAACCCGAAGTACAGTAGACGAAAAACCCCGGCAAAGGGAAAGGGCAGACTGCCGATAAAGACCATCCAGCCGCGCCCACGCGTTAAGTACTGGAGGCGCTTCGGCTGCTTGCGCAAATTATTGAGCGCATCCATGACGAGGAAGAGGCTCAAACAGTAATTGATGAACTGAATTACAGATTGTGCTTCCCCATCGACGAAGAGCAATAAGGCACTGTTGATGATCGTCAGAATGACGACGGCATACACAAAGATGGTATAGTTTGCGTCAATGATCCATGGATCATCGTTTGAAGTCGTAGAATCTTGATTTTTCACGGCTCTCTCACTTTCAAAATGGAGTTCCTACGCCTCACTCTAGCTGTATCTCGTCATTTTGAGAAATGATTGTACAGTCTCTAGCTTCATCCTGACACCAATGTTATGCTGTTTCCGCTCGCTATACTCGGCAAAGACGTCATCAATGCACTCTCTTGCTGACGGTTCTTATCCCAGAGCGTGGCTTCCGTCGA
Source organism: uncultured Chloroflexia bacterium (assembly GCA_963749845.1). Classification (GTDB taxonomy): domain Bacteria; phylum Chloroflexota; class Anaerolineae; order Caldilineales; family Caldilineaceae; genus JAGRCP01. The sequence goes on from CAVVOJ010000006.1 coordinate 98,589, forward strand.
TATTCAATCGTCACACGTCCAATAGGAAGAAGCGGTTGCACCAATATGCTTTCACAATTTGCCATTGATTCTCCTTTGCTGGCGATTGCGCTGAGGATTGGCGGGGCTCTATTAGCGCTGTTGGTAGGTCGCTGGCTGGCTAGACGCGCCCGACGGTGGGCGACGCACCTTGTTCAACGAACGGAGATAAGCCACTACCTTGAGGAATTAGCCATACGCGCAACCTACTACGGAATCCTGGGTCTTGCGGTCTTGACAGCATTGGCCTTCCTTGGCGTACCGGTTACGGCGATATTGACGATCCTCGGTGTCGCACTGGTCATCTTGGGCATTGCGCTCCAAGAGTCGATCAGCAACTTTGCCGCCACCGTTATCTTCTTTATCTTTCAGCCCTTTGGCGTCGGTGATTATATCGAAACCAGCGGCGTGGAAGGTACGGTCGAAGAGATTCAACTCTTCAATACGGTGATTAGCAAGGCGGACGGAAAGAAGGCCGTCTTACCCAACGGCAAAATCCAGGAACAAGGGCTCATCAACTATTCACAGAACCCGGTCCTGCGCGTCGCATGCACCGTGGGGGTCGGCTACCAAGAGGATCTGGCCAATGCCCGGCAGATCGCCCAGAAGATTCTCAAATCAGATGCCCGTATCCTTGACGATCCGGCGCCGCAGGTGTTGATTCGAGAATTGGGCGACAGCGCCATTCAAATGGATGTGCGCGGTTTTGTCAAAAACGAGGACTATTGGGCGGTCACATGGGCTTTACCGGAGTTGATCAAGACCGGTTTTGACGAGGCCGGTATTGCAATCCCCTATCCTCAGCTGGACATCCACCTAGATTCTTCGGCTAAATCGTAATAGCTGCCATGGAACAACAAAAAGGGGGACCGGATTTCGGGTCCCCCTCCTTTACTTCCAGTGCTTGCCGTGGCATCGAGCATGAGCTGGTCGTCTCATTCACTCACTCGACCCACACGATGAAGATTTCAGTGATTTGGCGCCCATAGCATTCCTTGGCTTGCCGCATGAACTACTACCCGCCAAAGAGCGTCAGCGTCTGCTGAAAGATGTTCAGCCAGCCGCCAGGGAAAAGACCGACGAGCACCGTACCGGCCGCAGCAATGGCGATGCCGAGGTAGAGGGTCCACGAGCCGTTGAGCTCGGTGGCTGTTTCATCAACCGGGTCGGAGAAGTACATATTGGCGATGACGCGCAGATAATAGAACGCGCCGACAGCCGTCATGGCCACGGCAATAATCGCCAGCCACGCCATGCCACCCCGAATTGCTGACGCAAAGACCATCAGCTTGGCGTAGTAGCCCGCCAGCGGCGGCATGCCGCTGAGTCCAAACATAAAGAGGGCCATAACGAAGGCCAGCCGTGGTTGCGTCTTGCCCAGGCCGACGGCCCGGTTTTGCAGGGCATCTTCTGCCCCCATATTTTCCAAGGCAATCACAACCGCAAACGCGCCAATGTTCATAAACGCATAGGTAAAGAGGTAGAAGAGCGCTGCATCCGCGCCTTGGGCCGTGCCGCCCGCCAACGCGGTCAACACATAGCCAGCGTGGGCGATGCTGGAGTAGGCCAGCATGCGCTTGAGGCTGCGCTGCTGCAAGGCGGCAAAGTTTCCGATCACCATGGTCAGTACGGCGAGACCCGCCAGCACCCAGCTCCAGGTTGACTGTTCGGCTGGCAACGCCACCAACATGACGCGAAAGAAGGCGGCAAAGGCCGCGGCCTTGGTGCCGACGCTCATAAAGGCCGTAACCGGAGTGGGGGCGCCCTGGTAGACGTCGGGCGTCCAGGAGTGGAAGGGCACCAAGCTCACCTTGAAGCCAAATCCGGCCACGAGGAGGGCAATACCGGCGTAGAGAATGATGAGATCGGCGCCGCCGGCGCCGACAACGGCTGCAATTTCATAATACTGGGTCGTGCCCGTCGCAGCGTAGATCAACGCGCCGCCATAGGCGAAAAAGGAGCTGGCAAATGCACCAAGCAGGAAGTACTTCATGGCGGCTTCGGTGCTGCGCGGATTCGTGCGATTGAGCCCGGATAGAATGTACAGCGCCAGCGAGAAGATCTCCAGCGCCAGGAAGAGCACGATGATGTCCAGGGCTGCGCCCATCATCATCATGCCTGCGGCGGCTAGGAGCGTGAGCGCATAGTACTCGCCAATCTGCCGATTCACCTGGGGGATGTAGTTAACGCTTAGCAGGATCCCCAGCCCGGTGGCCAGCAGAATGATGTAGTTGAGGCCGACGGCAAACTTATCCAGTATCGCAGCATCCTGGAAGAGCGCAATGACTTCGTCAGAGACTGACCAATTGGCAAACGCTGCGGCAACGACGCCAGCCAGGGCAATCCACGGCGTCCATTGACGCAGGGCGGGACGCTCGTCAGTAGCAAATGCGTCGGCCAACATGACCAGGACGGTGAAGCCGATCAGCACCAGCTCGGGCAGGAGGACAGTAATATCTAAGGTCGAGAGATCAAGCGTGGGCTGCATGGTCTATTCCTGCGCCTCCATGCCATCAAGGGTCAGTGCGCCGATCTGATGCTCGTCCACCTGGAGCACCACGGCGGATTGGGATTGCTCCATCCCCTCCACCAACGCTGCGACTGAAGGGTTGATCTTGTCCAAGAATAAGTTGGGGAAGAGGCCGATCACAAAAAAGAGCAGGATCAGCGGAAGCACCATGATGATCTCGTTCCAGCGCAGATCGGGTAAGTTTTCGGCACTGTTGGCCTCATTGGTGATCGGTCCCTGCGCCATGCGGCGGAAGGCGGTGAGCAAGTACCACGCTGCCAGGATGACGCCCAGCGCCGCCAGTATGGTAAAAATGGGCTGGCGCAACCACATGCCCAGCAGAATCGTGAACTCGCCCACAAAGCCGTTGAGGCCGGGCAGCCCCGCGCTGCTCATAGCCACGACCAGGAAGAAGCCGCAGAAGATGGGAATGCTCTTCCAAAGACCGCCATAGTCGGAGAGCATGCGGGTGTGGCGACGCTCATAGAGCAGACCGACCATGAGGAAGAGCGCGCCCGTGCTCAGCCCGTGGTTGACCATCTGCAAGACTGCACCGCTAATGCCCTGTTCGTTGATGGCAAAGACGCCGAGCATGACAAAGCCCAGGTGGGCCACCGAACTATAGGCCACGAGCGATTTGATATCTTCCTGAACCAGCGCCACCAGCGCGCCGTAGAGGATGCCGATGATGGCCAGCACGGCGATGATGGGACCAAGCGTCGTGGCGGCATCGGGGAAGATCGGCAGCGCCATCCGCACGTAGCCATAGGTGCCCAGCTTCAGTAAGACGCCGGCCAGGATGATAGAGCCGGCCGTCGGCGCCTGGACATGGGCGTCGGGCAGCCAGGTGTGGAAGGGGAAGAGCGGCACCTTTACCGCAAAGGCAATGGCAAAGAGAATGAAGATCCAGGTTTGGGCGGCCGGGTCGATGCCGATGCGGGCCGCTTCCAGCATGTCAAATGTGCCCGTCTGCACGTAGACCGCCAGGATGGCGACCAGCATGAAGGCTGAACCGGCAAAGGTGTAGATGAAAAATTTCTGCGCGGCATAGCGGCGGTTCTGACCTCCCCAGTGACCGATCAGAAAATACATGGGGATGAGCGTGAACTCAAAGAAGGCGAAGAAGAGCACCATGTCCAGCGACACAAAGCAGCCGATCATGGCCGCCTCCAGCGCCAGCATCAGGGCCAGGTAACCGCCGATATCCTTTTCTACATACAGATTGCTAAAGTATATCGCAATCGGCATCAAGAAAGTTGTCAGCAGCACTAAAAAGAGGCTGATGCCGTCGACGCCAACATGGTAGGCCAGGTTGAGTTCGGGAATGCGCATGTATAACTGATCAAATTGCATCCCGGCAAAGCCATTTTGCCAGCCGACCCAGAGCAGTAGGCTGAGCAGAAAGGTAACCAGGCTGAAACCCAGGGCAATCCATTTCTTCAGCCCCGCTCCCGGCACGAAGTAGACGATCAGCGCACCCACAATGGGGATGCTGATCAGCACGCTGAGAAGATTGGGGATAGCGAGTGACATAGCTGTCTATCCTTACTGTGCGTATCTGGTCGACGGCGCAGTTGCCGGCGGTCGGACAGAGGCAATGATTTCGTTAGCCGACAAAGACGAAAAAGGCGAGCACGGCCACGACGCCCAGGAAAATGCCCAGGGCATACATGGGAATCATGCCGCTCTGGAAATAGCGCAGACGATCGCTGAAGGCCATGGTGGTTGTGCCCACGCCATTCACGACGCGGTCGATGCCCTTGCGGTCAAACCCGGCAAACCAGTTGCTGAGGCTCCACAGTGGCTGGACGATCACCTTGTTGTAGAACTCGTCTACGTAATAAGCGTTCTCGAGCCAAGGGGTGAGCCAGTCAAAGTTGGCGGCCAGCCGCTCAACCCACCCTTCCTTTGTCATATAGCGAGAGTAGGCCATGGCAAAGCCGAGCAGTGCAATGATGACGCTGAGCGTGATCGCCAACAGTTCAAGCGTCAACGCCGGCTCTTCGTGGTAGCCGATCACGGGCTCCAGCCAGACTTCCATCGTGAGCACAAAGGGTAGATTGATCACCCCGCCAACGATAGAGAGTACAGCCAGAATCCACAACGGAATCGTCATTAATGGCGGGCTTTCGTGGGCATGGTCATAGATCTCCTGATCTTTCGGCTCGCCGTAAAAGGTGAGAAAGACCATGCGAAAGCTGTAGAACGCCGTCAGGAGCGCGGCCAGTAACTCTATCACGTACAGGGACGGGCTTTTGACCAACGTACCCAGCATGATGGCGTCCTTGGAAAAGAAGCCAGACATGAGGGGCAGGCCGGCCAGCGCCGCCGCGCCGATAACAAACGTCTTGTGCGTCGTGGGCATTTTGTGGCGCAGACCGCCCAAGCGGTTCATATCAAGGACATCGTGGGTGGCGTGCATGACGCTACCGGCGCCCAGGAAGAGCAGTGCCTTAAAAAAGGCGTGTGTCGTCAGGTGGAACATCGCGCCGCCGTAAGCGCCTACGCCGGCCGCCAGGACCATGAAGCCAAGCTGCGAGATGGTCGAGTAGGCCAGGGTCTTCTTCAGGTCGGTTTGGACCAAGGCGATGGTGGCGGCAAAGAAGGCCGTCAGCCCGCCGATCCAGGCGGCGATCGTTGCGGCCGGCACGGCGATGTGCCAAAGCTCGCCCGTGCGTACCATCAGGAAGACGCCGGCCGTTACCATGGTCGCGGCATGAATGAGTGCGGAGACTGGCGTTGGGCCGGCCATGGCGTCGGGCAGCCAGACGAAGAGCGGAATCTGGGCGCTTTTGCCGGCCACGCCCAATAATAGAAGCAGACAGATGACCGTTGCCGTGCCGACGGCCAGCCCGCCATGGTGGAGCGCCGCGTTGACGTCGACAAAGGTCAGCGTGCCCAAGTTGGCCCAGATCATGATCATGGCCAGGATGACGCCAAAGTCACCGATGCGGTTGACCAGAAAGGCTTTCTTGCCGGCATCTGCATACCAGCCATAGAGGTCGTCGCGGCGATCGAACCAGAAGCCGATCAGCAAGAAGGAAGCGAGGCCTACACCCTCCCAGCCGACGAACATGCCCAGGAAGTTGTCGCTCAGAACCAGCAGCAGCATGGCAAAGATAAAGAAGTTGAGGTAGATAAAGAAACGCCGATAGCGCTCGTCATGCTCCATGTAGCTCATCGAATAGAGATGGATGAGCGCACCCACACCGGTAACGATCAGAATCATTGTTACGGTGAGCGGCGTAATCAGCAGCGCGGCATCGACCTCAAACGCTCCAATGTTGATCCAATCCCAGAGCCAAACCGTGACGATGCGTTCGTCTGGCGGCAATTGATACAGGCCGACAAAGAGCCCGACGCTGACCAGAAAGGCCAATCCCACGACACCGGTGGCAATGCTGCCAATGATTGTGCGCGAGAAATATTGGCCGAATAAGAGATTGATCAACAAGCCTGCTGCGGGCAGAGCTAATAAGATCCAGGAATACTCAAACATGAGAACGTCCTCTGTGTGTGCGTACGGCGCGCCGGCGGCCGCAGGCTTACCACTTCAGCAGGTTGATTTTGCTGATATCGGTCGTGTCGGAAAGACGGCTGTGCGAAATAATAATCGCGAGGCCCACAGCCACTTCGGCGGCGGCAACCGCCATGATCATGAAGACAAAAACTTGGCCGTTGAGGTTGCCCCATTGGCGGCTGGCAGCAATCAAAGTCAGGTTAACGCTGTTGAGCATGAGCTCAACGCACATCAGAATCACCAATACGTTGCGCCGCGACAAGACGCCAATCGCGCCGATGACAAAGATTAGTGCACTGAGAATCAGATAATAGGTAGTTGGAATCACGAGTCTCTTCCTCCACAAAGAGCGGTACAGGCTAGTCGGCTGCAACCGGCTGTTTGTCATTAGGCAAGCTTTGCTCGATCGGCGAGGCAGGCGGCTGATTCGTCGCGTTGGAACGCAGAATGGTGCTGCTGAGGGGCAAAGGATCGCGCCCTTGACGGGCCAACAAGAGCGCACCGATCAGCGCAACGAGGAGCAGAATGGCGGTCATTTCAATGGGCAGGATGTACTCGGTGAAGAGCGTGATACCCACGGCATAGGGCGCACCACCATCGATCATGCCCGCATTGGGCTCGCCGGGCGCGCCTGCAGTAAAAGCGTAGAGCAGCGTGGCCACCATGAATGCCCCAAAGCCCAGGGCTGCGATCGATGTCCATGATGAGCCCATACGCGGATCATCTACCTCCTCCGATCCGATCAGCATAATGACGAAAAGGATGAGAATAACGATGCCGCCGGCGTAGATGATGACCTGGATGGCGGCCAGGAACTGCGCCTCCAACGTGATATATAGAACGGCTAGCGTGAGGAAGTGGGTCAACAGGAAGAGCGCGCTGTGGATCGGCTCGCGACTTGCCACCACCGCCACGGCGGCCGCGATACTCACAGCGCCGGTCAAAATAAAAAAGATCATAGGCCACGACATAAGTTCAATCCTCGTGTAAACGTATTCCGGGTTGACTGCCCGACGACGCTCTTCTGACTATTGCGTCATGAGCAGAGCAGCGCGACATCGGCAGCGCCGGGCGGCGTAACCGCCCATTGTTCAAGCAGATGGTGTCAAAGTCAATCAGGTGGGCCGAATGATAACGTAGGGCTCGTCCGGATTGAGCAATTCTTCTTTGGTCAGAATAAAGTCGCGCCGGTCATAGTTGGCCATGGCAAAATCGTGCCCGAGTACAATGGCTTCCGTGGGACAAGCCTCTTCGCAATCGCCGCAAAAGACGCAGCGCAACAGGTTGATTTCATACGTCTTGGCATAGCGTTCACCGGGCGAGGTCGGATGCTCGGGATCATTTTCAGCCGCGTCGACGTAGATTGCGCCGGTCGGGCAGGCGGCTTCACAGAGCATGCAGCCGATGCATCGTTCCATGCCATTTTCATAGCGACGCAGCTCGTGCTTGCCACGGAAACGCGGGTATATGGGCACTGGGTCACGCGGATACTCCACGGTTACAGGTTCTTCCGTGAGCGTCTTGAGCGTGACGCCCATCGCCTTGCCAATCTCGATTGCGTTTTTAAAAAAGTCGTTGAGAGCCATTGGGTTCCTCAGACAAAAACGTGATGCGTGAAAGGAGATGCGTATACCGCAAATGCGGCTGCGCGCATCGTGCTTCAGGCATGCGCCATCATTTAAATAGAATGACCAAAATCGACGTGATAAACATATAGCCGATGCTGATGGGGAGCAGTGTCTTCCATGTGAAACCCATCAGTTGGTCGTAGCGGGGGCGGCCAATGCTGGCCCGGACCCACACAAACAAGAAGAGTAGCAAGATAACTTTGCCGGCCAATACGAAGGGCCCAATCCAGGTAACGTCCTGGAGGATGCCAAAGGGCAGGCGCCAGCCACCGAAGAAGAGGGTGGCCATGATCGCGCTGGTCGTGATCATATTGATGTATTCGGCCATCATAAAGAGCGAGAACTTGATCCCGCCATACTCCGTCTGATAGCCGGCGACTAGTTCGTTTTCAGTCTCGGGCAGGTCAAACGGGCTGCGATTGGTTTCGGCCAGGATGCAGATGAAGAAGAGCGGGAACATACCCCATAGCCAGATCCATTCCCACCAGGCGCGGGTGCCGTCAAGCAGTTGGACCAGGCTGAAGCTGCCGGCCAGCATCAGGATGCTGACCAGAAACATACCCAGCGGCAGTTCATAAGAGATCATCTGGGCTGAAGAACGCAGTGCACCCAGCAGCGAGTAGTTGTTGTTGCTGCTCCAGCCGGCCAAAATCAGGCCGTAACTTTCGACGCCGGCAATGGCCAGAATCCACAGAAAGCCAATGCTCACATCGGCGATTGCCGGCACGCCCTTGGCGACGGGGATGACCGCCCAGATAACCAGCGCGGGGATCAACGCCAGGATCGGACCGAGGATATAGATTGGTTTGTCCACATGGTCTGGAATGAACTCTTCCTTAAAGACCGCTTTGACTGCATCGGCAATCGGCTGGAGCAGCCCCTTGGGACCAGCGCGATTGGGGCCATAGCGCGCGTGAAAGCGTGCCAGCAGCTTACGCTCAAACCACGTCAAATAGGCAAACGAGGTGAGCAGCACGATGATTAGCGCCACCGAGCGAGCCAGTGGAATTGCTAGAAGATTGAACCAGTCCATGAGCAATGTCCTAATCGCTAATTGACGATTGGCAATTGACGATTGTCAATTAGTTGCGGGTCGTGATGCGCACGTACTCAACGTCGCGCCCGTTTTGCAGCGCACCCACCGGCGCGCCAGGAAGACTTTCGGGAATCCACGCCGTGCCAGGCTGCACCCGCTCGTCCACCTGCACGGTGAGGGCAAGTGCTCCATTGGCGCTCTGCACCGTAACCGGCATCTGCGCGTCCAGGCTCATGCGCTCGATGTCTGCCGGATTGAGGCCAACGACTGCACCGCGCGCCAGACTGCGCATTACCGTAGTCAAGCGGAAAAGGTTGCCCGCGTCGTAGGCGACGGCGCCGCCAACCAGGGCCAGTTCCTCGGCGTCTTGCGCGGGCTGGGTAAGCTGTTCGCACGGCTGGTAGACGGCCTCCAGGCGTATGCCGGCGGCATCCCACTGCAAGCCTTGATCGCCCAACGCTGTCCAGTCGAGACCGGCGTAAATGGGGGCGGCCTTGGTAATTTCCTCCAGCACGCCCTGCGCGCTGACATAGGGCCACTGTATGTTCATGCGCGCGGCCATATGATCGAGAATCAACCAGTCTTGGGCGGCTTTGCTCTGGGGATTGGCGACGGCCTTGGGGGCACGCTGCACGCGGCGCTCACAATTGGTGAAGGTACCGTCACCCTCTGCCCATGAGACCGCGGGTAACACGACATCGGCCGCCTGCGCCGTCTCGGTCAAAAAGAGTTCCTGGACAACCAAGAAGTCAAGCTGCCGTAGATTGACGGCCCACTCCGGCCGCTCGCTGGACGGATCCGCACCCATGATGATCATGGCCTTAACCGAACTGCCGGCGCTATCGAGCATCTGCTTGTACGTCTTGCCCGGCGTCGTCGGGATAGCGCTGCCCCATAGCGCCTCCAAACGACCCCGCGCCTCGTCATCATCCAAGGCAGCGTGGCCAGGCAGCGCATCGGGCAGCATGCCGACATCGCGGCAACCCTGACTGTTGGCATCCAACCCCAAATAGGCCAAATTGTCGTAATGATCAATCACGCTCGCCAAATTGGTGAGGCCATTGCGCACCTGCACGCCCGTTTCACCTTGGGCCGCCAGAGGGCCGTAGATGATCAGGGGGTTTTCGGCTTTGGCCAGCAATTCAACTGCGGCTTCTACTGCATCAGCATCGACGCCGCAAATTTTGTGCAGCGCGTCCTTGGAAGAGCCAGTGACCAGTCTTGAAACTTCCGGGATCTTTTTACCCGTCGCCGCCAGCGCCAGCCGGGTCAGCCCGTTGAGCAAGGTTGCTTCGGTCCCTGGCTTGTAACCGAGATAGGGCCCCTTATAGCGTGTCAGCTCAACCTTGCGCGGGTGGGCGATGATCAGCTTGGCCCCGCCGCGGCGCACGGCCCGCTTGAGATGCACGTCAAGCACGGGCGCCTCCTCGCTGGGATCGACACCAAAGAGCATGATCACATCGTGCTGAGGATTAGGGCCGTACTGCGGCTTCATCACGCCGGCCAGCGCGGGAATGCCGGTTGGTAAAGCCGCCACGTCACCGCCATTGCGGTGATCGACATTGTTTGAGCCGATGATCTGACGCATGAAGCGCTGGAGCAGATAGTTGCTCTCGTTGCTCAGCTTGGCGCTGCCAATGGCGCCGATCGCGTCCGGGCCACGCTCTTCCTTGATTGCACCGAGGCGGTCCGTGACGGTTTGGATCGCTTCGCTCCAGGTAGCGGGCTGCAATTCACCGTCTTTGCGCACCAGAGGCATCGTCAAGCGCTGGTCGCTGTTGACCCATTCGTAGGCAAAGCGCGTCTTGTCGGCGATCCACTGGTCGTTGACGCCCATATTCTCGCGGCCGACGATGCGCCGGATCTTGTAGGTGCGCGTGTCAATGCGAATGTTGTCGCCCAGCGAAAAATGGGGATCGATGCTGGGCGTGCGCTCAACCTGCCAGGGACGATAGGCAAAGCGCGAGACTTGGCCCGTCAACGCGCCGACCGGGCAAATATCGATGATGTTGCCGCCGGTTTTGGCGTCCACCGGCTGGCCCGGCTGAATGTCAATGAGCGTCTCGCCGCCACGCTGGAACAGCCCAAGCTGCGGCTTATCTTCCCACTCTTCCAGATAGCGAATACAGCGCCAGCAGACTACGCAGCGCTCCTGATCCAGCACGATGGTGTTGGAAATGTGGTGGTGCTTTTTCTTGTGCCGTTTCGGCTCCACCAGTTCGCTGATGCCCGGCCCAAAGCGCATGGCCTGATCCTGGAGCGGGCATTCGCCGCCCTTGTCACAGATAGGACAGTCCAACGGGTGATTGAGCAGAATAAAGGCGAGATTCGCTTCTTGTGTCGCCTTGACCTGTTCGGTATCGGTGCGGACGACCATGCCCTCACGCACGGGAACCGAGCACGCCGTCATCAGCATCGCCCCGCGCGGTCCGTCGATCTCGACCAGGCACATGCGGCAGCAGGCCACCGGGTCGAGCTTGGGGTGGCTACAAAAGACCGGGATCTCGATATTGAGTTCGTCGGCTGCATCCACCACCAGCGTGCCGGGGCGAACACTCACTTCTTTGTCATTAATTGTCAGCGTGACCAGTTCGTCGCTCATGTGAACTCTCAATTGCTAAAGACTCTGGAAAGCGAAATGGAAAGGGGTGCGAGCAAGATGCGTTGACCCAAGGCGCGCCGCAATCACATTTCCTGGCTAGTCGTCTGCGCCCACAAGGTGGTCGCGGTTCAAAGGTGATTCGCCCGTCGGCTTCAGTGTGCTGTCGTTGATCCGGCTCAGCTGACCGGCATCCGGCCGATAGATGGGACGAACCGGCTGCAGCGGAGCTTCGCCTCCGGGATTGGTGGCGTCGATGAGCTCAGTGAACTCCCCTTCAAAGAGGGCGATATTGCTCTGCAATCCCCAGACCGCAGCATCGCCGAAGGGACAAAAACTTTTGCCCGAAATGAACTTGGTGATGTGCTCCATCAACTGGAGATCCTTGCGTCGTCCGCCGCCGGCTTGAATGCGTAACAGGATGTCCTCAAGCCAGCCGGTGCCTTCGCGGCAGGGCGTGCATTTGCCGCAGCTCTCCTCACGATAGAAGCCGAGGGTGCGCACGGCGATGTCGACCATAGAGATGTTCTCGTCGATGGCGATAACGCCTGCCGAACCCAGCATAGAGCCGGCTTCCATGAGCGATTCGTAGTCCAACGGCGTGTCCATCTGCTCGGCGGTGAGTAGCTTCATGGAGAGTCCGCCGGGCACGACAGCTTTAATGGGCGCATTCTCGTCCTGCGGTCCACCGCCATATTCGTAGATAAGTTCGCGCAGAGGGACAGCGTGGGGCAGTTCGTAGAGTCCCGGATACTTGACGTTGCCGCTCAGGCAGAACATGCGCATGCCTGGGCTCTTCTCGGTCCCGAACTGGCGATACCATTCCACGCCGTGGCGCATAACGTGGGGGACGTTGGCAATCGACTCAACGTTGTTAACAATCGTCGGCTTGGCATAGAGTCCCTCCACAGCAGGGAAGGGCGGCTTCATGCGCGGATGACCGCGATAGCCTTCGAGGCTGGAGAGCAGCGCAGTCTCTTCGCCACATTCATAGGCGCCGGCCCCACGATGGACAACCACCTGCAGGCTAAAGTCGGTACCGAAAATATTCTTACCCAAGTAGCCCTGTTTTTGGGCTTCCTGGACGGCTTCAACCAGACGCGTGTAAGCGAAATAGTACTCGCCGCGGATATAAATAAAGGCCCGCTCTGCTTGAATCGCATAGGCGGACAGAATGATGCCCTCTATGAGCTGATGCGGGTCATACTCCATGATGATACGGTCTTTGAAGGTGCCCGGCTCCGACTCGTCGGCGTTGACGACGAGGTAGCGGGGGAAGGAGCCCTCGGGCAGAAAGCCCCATTTGACGCCGGTTGGGAAGCCCGCGCCGCCGCGCCCGCGGATGCCGCTGGCCTTCACTTCATCGATGACTTCCTGCGGCGTCATTTTGGTGAGTACGCGCTGCGCTGTTTCGTAGCCGCCATCGGCAACATAGGTGTCGAGCTTGTGGCTGTTCTCCTCGTTGACCCGCGCCATCAGAAAGCGCGGCTCCATGCCGCCGGTACGGTAGGGACCAGCCGCCTTGCCGCTCTTGCGCCGATCACCTTGCGGCGTCCAGCGTTCCAGCGTCTTGAAGCCCTTGCCTGCTTTGACCACATCCAGCGCCGAAGCAACTGCCTCGGCATCGTCCAACTCTTCGAAGTAACGAATCTTGCCGGTGCTGCGTTCGGTGACCGAAACCATGGGCGCGGTGCCGCACGAGCCAAGACATTCCATGTGGTCCAAACTGAACTGGTCGTCCGCGGTCGTCTGACCGTGGTGAATGCCCAATTGTTGCTCAAAGTGGTTCATGCACTGGCCGGCCCCGCGCAACATGCAGGGCACGTTCGTGCAAACTTCAACGTGATACTCGCCCTTGGGCTCCGTATGGAGCATGTGATAGAAGTCGACAACGGCTCCGACCTCGGCCGGCTCCAGATCGAGCATGGCGGCCAACTCGTTCTGTGCGTCCACCTGACAGTAGCCAAATTCGCGCTGAATGACATAGAGCGCCGGCAGGATCGCCGACCGGCCCCGACCTTCCGGGTACAGGTCAATCCACTTCTGAATCTCGGCACGAACTGCTTCTGATAGCACCATGATTAATTCCTAAATTCTCGAGACAATAGACCGCGGATCGCGCGGATCGGGCTGATTTCAGCGGATTGCTCTCAGCCGATAATCTCTTTCGTTAAATCTGAATGTCGCAACATGATTCTTTACTCTCAGGGGTAAGTAAAGAGTGGTTCGATCTGATCTGCCTTTATCCGCCAAATCTGCTCAATCCGCGTTCTATTACCGGTCTACTTCGCCGAGGACGATGTCGATCGAGCCGATGTTGGTGACGATGTCGGAGAGCATGTGGCCCCGGCTCATTTTGCTGATGGCATAGAGATTGTTGAAGCTTGGCCCGCGTACGTGGAGCCGATAGGGTTTGCCGGAACCGTCGCTGTAGACGTAGAAACCCAACTCGCCTTTGCTCGCTTCGATGCCGTGATAGAACATGCCGGGCGGTACGTGAAAGCCCTCGGTTACCAGCTTGAAGTGGTGAATCAGTGCTTCCATGCTGACATCCAACTCGGCGCGAGGGGGCAGGCTGATCTTACGGTCATCCGTCTTGTAAAGTCCTTCAGGTAACTTTTGGACTGCCTGCTCGATAATGCGCAGGCTTTGGCGCATCTCTTCCATGCGAATGACGTAACGCCCGTAGCAGTCACCGTCTGTGCTAACAGGCACCTCAAAATCATAATCTTCGTACCCGCTGTAGGGCATATCGCGCCGCAAATCCCAATCAACGCCGCTGCCGCGCAGCATGGGACCGGTGAGCCCCATGTTGATGGCCTCCTCACGGCTTAGGTAGCCGACATCACGCAGGCGCTCCTCCCAGAGCGGACCATGGGTGAGCATCTGCTCGTAGTCATCGATGTAGCCCGGCATGACCTCCAGGAACTTACGCAGCTCCGGCACGAAAGCGGGGGGCAGGTCCGCCCATACGCCGCCGATACGAATATAGCTTAGGGTCAGGCGCGCGCCGCAGACCATCTCAAAGAGATCGAGAATTCGCTCGCGTTCGCGTGTGGCATACATAAGCAGGCTCATGCCCGTGCCCGAAACGTCCAGGACATGGGTGGAGAGCCAGATGAGGTGGGAGGCAATGCGCTGCAACTCGCTCATCATCACGCGAATCACCTGCGCACGCTCGGGGATCTCCACACCGAGCATCTTTTCTACAGCGAGCACATAGCCAAAGTTGTTGTTCATGGACGAGACATAGTCCATGCGGTCAGTGTAGTAGACGAAGTCCTTGTAGCGTTTGTTTTCGCCCGTCTTCTCAAATCCGCTATGGAGGAAACCCAGGTCCGGATCGACGTTAACGACTGTCTCGCCATCCAGCTCAACCACAAGACGCAAGACGCCGTGGGTGCTGGGGTGGTGCGGCCCCATGTTGATGATCATGTTTTCCCGGTTCATGCCCGGGGGCAGGACGGGCGGCAAGCTTTCCGCCGGCAGGATCTGCGTTCCAAACGTAGAAAACAGAGGATCGTCAAACGTCATGGAGAAGGGAACTTCTTCACCACCGAGAGGGATCTCTTTGCGCAGGGGATGATTGGGCCAGCTGCTCGGCATCAGAATGCGGCGCAGGTCTGGATGGCCATCAAAGCGTATGCCCATGAGGTCAAACACTTCTCGTTCCGGCCAGGTAGCGCCTTGGAAAACGGACGTCAATGACGGCGCCACCGGTTCCTCACCATGGTCTAGCGGGCAGACAATCGCCAAATGTTGCTTGCGATCATAGGAACGCAGTTGATAGACGGTGTGGAACCGCTCTGCGTCTGCGCCGATTGGCAACTTGGAGCGGTCGATTGACGAAACATCGATCAGGGCTTCATAGGCCAGGTTGGGTTCGTCGCGCACGAATTGGGCGAGTTCGACCAGACGATTGGCCGTCACATAAATGACTTGCTGGCCGTTCTGTTGACCGCTCGCCAGGATGTCCTCGCCAAAGCGCTCCACGATGCGACGCGTGTCTTCGGTGTCGCTCTCGGGTGCAGGCGCAAGGGCGGGAATCGACGGGTCGTTGAGGCCGGGCAGCGTTTCGTAATCTCGGCGAGCAGGAGAGACATTCAACATGGTTGGCTCCGATTCACTTAAGCGATCTGCTTCTTGCTTAACGCCGTCAACGAGTCGATATCTTCCGGCACGACAATCGTCTGATTGGCCGCTGCAGCATACTGGGCAAATGTCTCGTTCTTTTGCTTCTCGCGTAGCTTGTCGAGGGCATACAGCAGCGCTTCCGGCCGGGGCGGACAGCCCGGGACATAGACATCGACCGGGATGATCTTGTCCACGCCCTGCACGATGGCATAATTGTTGAACGGACCACCGGCGCTGGCGCAAATACCCATGGCGATGACCCATTTGGGCTCGAGCATTTGGTCATGGATGCGCTTAATCACAGGCGCCATCTTATTGGAAACGCGTCCAGAAACGATCATCAAATCTGCTTGTCGCGGGCTGGCCCGAAAGAGCTCAGAGCCATAGCGAGCGATGTCGTGGCGCGCCGTGCCACTGGCGATCATTTCGATAGCGCAACACGCCAGACCAAAGAGAAGCGGCCAGGTGCTGTTCTGGCGACTCCAGTTAACGAGGTTTTCCAGTGATGTTGTCAGAATGCCTTCTGGAACTTTGTCTTCAAGACCCATCTGTCTACCTCAGCTACAAACCCCGAAAAGTGGGGACGGTGAAGGGATCAGGCTACTGTGTGGACGCCTAACTCCAGTCGAGTGCGCCCTTTTTCCATTCGTACAGCAAGCCGACAATTAGGATAAATAGGAAGGGAAGCATTGGGACCATGGCCGCCCAACGCAGGTCACGCAATACGACTGCCCACGGATACATGAAGATCACCTCAATATCAAAGAGGATAAAGAGCATGGCGACCAAGAAATATTTGACCGGGAAGCGCCGGCGCGCGTCGGCAAAGGGAATAATCCCGGATTCGTAGGGCTCTTTTTTCTGCTTGTTATCGCGCCGAGGACCGAAAATCGTGGGGACAATGACGGCGATTGCAGCAAATACGGCTGCTACAATCACCAGGATCAACAACGGAAGATAGTCAATGGCCACAAATTCACCTCACAATAACCACGTAGTAGTATCGAGCCGAACTTACCGAAGAGAGACGCCTCAGCGCAGGCTGGCAAAGCAATGGCAAATGGCTGCTAAGCAAACAATTGACCCAACACACTGTGTCTGTGTTGAGTCAATACGGCACATCTGTGTACGATATTGCAACAGTATATAACGAGTACCGGCTGGCACCTAAGAAGCAGGCGGGGTAACCGATGATTGGTACGGCGTTACTCCACCTGGGCGACCGTCATTGGCAGCAAATGGAGGCAATGTTTTCGTCTTTACACCGTCTTTTGTCGTACAAGTCAGCGTGCTTCTCGCCTACTCGAACAACGATTGTAGATTTTATCACGAGCGCGTGTCGAGTGTCAATTTTGTAGCGCGAACCTCGTGAAAATTGGTACAGGTTTCTGTAATTGATCGGACGAAAAATTTTTGAGCCCTTCTGTAGGCTGTGCTACAATGGCCTGCGTTCGTTTGTGTCACCTGGTACAAACGAATCCTTGACATCTGATTCCGGTTCGTACCGGCAAGTGGCCTGCTGTCCGGTAGCCGGTAAGATGCAGCATGATAAACGCCATTATTGCGTTCTGATCTTTCCGGATATCAAACCCGTGTGCTATGATGTCGCCAAGATTGTTCATTTCTACACAAACCAGCCTGAAACAGCGCTTCCGTCTCACACGATGGCAAACCGCAAGGGCGCTTCGGCGTCAACATTTGTCTCGGCTTCGTGGTCGGAATTAAGGCATCCGGGATCGAAAGAACACGTTTAGCTTAGGTTCACCGTAGGGGTGCATAGGTATGCTTCCAAACTATCTATTTGTTCTGATACTCAGCACGGTTGCGCTGATTATTCCGATCGCCGCGATTACGATTGGCCACTTTCTTGGCCCGCGCCGACCTGATCCCGTCAAGAATGACACCTATGAAAGTGGTGTGGAGACGATTGGTGATACGTGGGTGCAGTTCCGTGCCCAGTATTATCTCATCGGCCTCATCTTTTTGATCTTTGATGTGGAAGTCATCTTTCTCTTTCCGATTGCCTTGGCATTTGAGCAGTTGAATCTGCTCTCGACGCTAGCCGTAATGGTCTTTGTGTTGATCCTGCTGCTAGGCTTGCTGTTGGAGTGGCGGAAGGGCGCCCTCGAGTGGGAATAATCGGCAGAGGCAGCCTCTGCTGCCGATGCAGTTTCTGCAACTGACTATCGTGGAGGAATTACGTATGTGGGAATGGAGTGACGCTCTCACGCAGCTACAGGTCAACTTGGGTGCGCCGGAAGGACCAGCGCGCCTTGTCTCCTATGGCGTTGGCGCGTTTATTCTGGTCAACGGGGCGCTGGTGCTTGCCTTGCTGCTGATTTGGATCACGCGTAAGGTGATCAGCCGCATCCAGGATCGCATCGGTCCCAATCGTCAAGGGCCGTATGGTCTCTTCCAAACGGTGGCGGATGCACTGAAGCTGCTCTCTAAAGAAGATATCACGCCGACCCACGCTGACAAGCCTTCCTACACTCTCGCCCCAATTTTGGATGTCTTTGGCGTACTTCTTACCCTCGTCGTAATCGTCTGGGCGCCAGGCGTCGTCGGCGCGGATCTTAATGTCGGCGTGCCATTTTTGGTGGCGTTGGGTGCAATCGGCATCATGTCGGCACTGATGGCCGGATGGAGCAGCAACAACAAGTATGCCCTGCTGGCCGGCTTCCGCGTCGTGGCCCAATTGCTCAGCTATGAGATTCCCATGGTGCTTGCCATGTACGTACCGGTGCTGCTCGTCGGTAGCATGAAGCTGGGCACGATTTCTGCTGCCCAGGATCTTGGAATCTTTGGCTTCAACGTCGGTTTGGGGTGGTTTGTCTTTATTGTTCCCGCCGCCGCGCTGATCTATCTCATCAGCGCTTTGGCTGAGGCTGAACAGACGCCCTTCGATCTGCTGGAGGCGGAATCAGAATTGATCGCCGGCTTCCACATTGAATACTCCGGCATGAAGTTTGCGATGTTTTTTCTCGCTCAGTTTCTTAACAGCTTTTTCCTGGGCGCCATCGCCGTCATGCTCTTTCTCGGCGGCTATCAGGGCCCGTTTGTCGATCAGTTGCCCATTCTGGGCTTTTTCTATTTCATGGCCAAGGCCTTTGCCGTCTATTTTGCGATCCAATGGATCAAGGGGACCTTCCCACGCCTGCGTGTCGATCAGATGATGCAGTTTGCTTGGAAAGTTCTGGTACCCTTGGTGCTGGCGCTGGTCTTGTGGCAGATGGTCGCCATGAAGCTGTTCGATGCAGGATGGGCGCGCAACCTGTCGATTCTGGCCGGTAACCTGGTTGTGCTCGCTATTGTGCTCAATGTGCTGAGCAGCTACGTTCGACGCCAGCGTGTTGTGACCAAGCGGGCATTCGAACCCAAGTCCCTAATTGGGGTCATGGAGCCGGTTTCGCTGGGCGATTAACAGACGTGTACTCATCTACAGTCGGCCGACGCAGAACTTGCTGGTCGGCTCTTGTTTTGGAATTTAAGCGTTAATCAGCTGTGCATGTGAGATACATGCCGCAATTTTCTGCAGAGGGTTAATCCCATGCCTGAGTTTCTACAGCACTTACCCGTGCCGACGCTACAGCAGATGATTTTTGCGCCGTTAGCGATCTTTGTGGCTGGCTCGGCCCTGTTGGCTGCCGTTGCCCGTAATCTCTTTCACAGCGCGTTGGGTCTTGTGGCGACGCTCTTTGGCGTGGCCGGACTCTATTTCATGCTTGAGGCCGAATTTGTCGGCGTCAGCCAGGTACTGGTCTACGTTGGGGCCATTGCCACCTTGATCACCTTTGCCATTATGCTTACGCGGGGCATGATGTTTGGTGAAACGGCGCAATTGAACCGCCAGGCTCTGGCTAGCGCACTGATTGCCTCCCTTTTCTTTTTGGTTGTCATGGGTATCTCCTTCCAGATTCCCTGGCCAGAGGGCAATGTCGTCTTGGGCGATGGCGAAGAAATCATTGCGCGGTTGGGTGAACTTTTTGTCACGACCTACCTGGTCCCTTTTGAATTGCTGGCACTCTTGCTACTTGTTGCGCTGACCGGTGC
This sequence comes from uncultured Chloroflexia bacterium, assembly GCA_963749845.1. Taxonomy (GTDB): domain Bacteria; phylum Chloroflexota; class Anaerolineae; order Caldilineales; family Caldilineaceae; genus JAGRCP01. The sequence continues at coordinate 118,086 of CAVVOJ010000006.1, forward strand.
GCTTTTGCTGGCCCGCGACCGGAACTAGACGGCGTATAGGGACGACTTTTCTTGTCTGATTGCGGAAGTGCAACCAGCATTCGTCATCATCGATTCGACTGGACCCAAGGTCTGAAACGCGGAGAACTCATCCGATGATTGAACAAACTTGGTACTTGGCACTGGCAGCCTTTGTCTTTAGCTGCGGCCTCTATGCGTCCATGGCCCGGCGCAACGCCATAGCCGTGCTCATCGGCATCGAACTAATGCTCAACGCCGTGAACATCAACTTGATCACCTTTTGGCGCTATGGCGTCAACGTCGATCAACTGGCCGGGCAAGTCTTCTCGATTTTTGTGATCGCGATTGCCGGAGCTGAGGCAGCCGTCGGTTTGGCGCTGATTATTTCGGTCTATCGAACCCGCAAGACGGTCCAATTGGATGAGTTGGATACTTTGCGCGGATAGCCGGCGTTTGATTCATGCCCAAAGAGGAATTAACCGGTACGCTTGAAGAGCAGTGTGATTTTCTCTATGCTTTGGCCGTCGACAAGATGGCTCAAGGCAACTTTACCGGCGCAGCGCATGTCTTGAAGGAAATTGTCAAGTACGCACCGGATTATCCAGGTGCACAAGAGTTGCTGGCGGAGGCCCGGCAGCGGAAGGCTGAACAGCGCACTCTTGTATTGCTGGCGTTATTAGGTCTCTCCGTCGGGGTCTTTGTCGGTTCGACCGTCGGCGTTGCCAATGACCTGTTGCTTTTTGTCTACGCCGGCGCCGGCGCTCTTGGCGGCTACGCATTTGGCAACTTGTTTTATAGCTATCGCCGCTCATGATTTTTGGCCGCAGCACGCTAATTACGACCGCAGCGGTTCGTGCTGAATTGGTTGTACCAGCATTCGTACGCTCTCATATCGCACAGTTGTGCGGTGGCATAAACCACGAGAATGAGGTTTGAGCTATGGACGGATTTTTGAACTTAGCCTGGTTTATTCCAGTGCCCACTTTTTTGGCGTTTGTTGCGATTATTCTCTTTCTAAATCGCAACAAGACTGTGAGCGCGCTCACCGCCATTACGGGGGCAGTGGTAAGCCTGGTCATTGCGTGGCCGATCGCCTATCGGGTTTTCACGACGCCCCATTTTGGCGAGCATCCGGTCTTTGGTGTGCTTTACACCATTCCGACCGGAACAACCGCCATTCAGATCGGCTACCAGGTGGATCCGGCCAACGCCATAATGCTTTTTATGGCTTCATTCCTGATCCTGATGATCTTCATCTATTCGAGCGGCTACATGACCTTTCCCGCGCACCTGGATCCTCAGATGTATCCAGTCTCGTACGCGCAGAATAAGGATCCGCGCTACAGCCGTTTTATGGCCTATATCAGCCTCTTTGCCACGGGGATGTTTGGTCTCATCGTCTCCAACTCATTGCTGACCTTCTTTATTTTTTGGGAAATCATGGGGCTGTGCAGTTACTTGCTCATCGGCTTCTGGTATGAGAAGGAGTCGGCACAGGCGGCTTCGATTAAAGCCTTCATGACGACCCGCATCGGCGACGCGATCATGTTTATCGGCATGATGCTGCTCTATGTCTACAGCGTACCCAGCAGCCTGACCTTTGAAACGATTCTGCGGCCGGATAACTTGCACCATCTCGCAGAGACGATCGTCAATGTGCCGATTATCGGCGCAGAGTTGCCGATTATTGCTGTGATCGCTGTCTTGATCTTCTTTGGCACCGTAGGCAAGAGTGCTCAGTTCCCGCTCCACGTCTGGTTGCCGGATGCCATGGAAGGCCCTACTCCTGTCAGCGCCATGATTCATGCTGCGACGATGGTCTCGGCTGGCGTCTTTTTGCTGATCCGTATGTTTCCCCTCTTTGCCGTGGCGGGAGAGGTAACGCCCGGCGTGATGACCTTTGTGGCCTTTATCGGCGCCTTTACCGCGCTCTTTGCTGCAACGATTGCCCTGGCGCAATGGGACATCAAGCGCGTGCTTGCCTACTCGACGATTAGCCAACTTGGCTATATGGTTGCAGCGATCGGCGTGGGCGCCTATGTGCCGGCGCTCTTCCACCTGATTACCCATGCTTTCTTCAAGGCGTTGCTCTTCCTGGGTTCTGGTAGCGTGATTCACGGCGTGGAGCACGGCTTCCATCATGCCCACGAGCACGCCGATGATCATGGCCATCACCATGCGTCCATTCAACGGCGACCTGACGGTGATCTCGATCCGGAAGATCCCCAGGATATGCGCAACATGGGCGGTCTCCTCAGTCGCATGCCGATCACCGGATGGACGTTCATTGTCGGTGGTTTGGCACTCAGCGGATTTCCCATTTTTACGGCCGGTTTCTGGTCGAAGGATGAGATTCTTGCCTATTCATACGACTCAAATGCGCGCTGGGTCTTCTGGGTCTTGGCAATTGCTGCTTTCCTGACCGCCTTCTACACCATGCGTCAGATCGGTATGACCTTCTTGGGCAAACCGCGATCCGAGGGTGCAGAGAACGCGCCAGAGAGCGTTTGGCAGATGACGCTGCCGTTGATTCTGATTACGCCGTTTGCGGTGATTTTGGGCTGGATCGGCATCCCCAAGGCTTTTCCAGTGATCGGGGGTGTTATACCCAATTACATGGAAGAGTGGCAGGAGCCCTACATGGCGGAATATCTGGGGGTTCACCTGGCCCACCCTGACTTCGTCTACCTTCCACTGCTGGTCGGCTTTACCGTTGCGTTGGGCGGGTTGTTTGTAGGATGGTTGATTTACCGCAACGGCTTGCAAAAAGGGCAAATCGATCCGATGCGCAAGTGGCTTGGCCCGGTCTGGGTGCTTTTCCACAACAAGTACTATGTCGATGAACTCTATAACGTCACGGTGGTTCCTTTCACGTTGGGCCTCTCACGGTTCCTGGCCTACTTCGATGATGTCTGGGTGATTGATCCAATCGTTGATTTCATCGGCCGGCTTGGCGTGTGGCTTGGCGGTGCGTTGGCGGCATTTGATCGCTATGTGGTAGACGGCGTTGTGAATGGGGCGGCTTCCGTCTCGGACTGGACTGGCGGCATGCTCCGCCGAACGCAAAATGGTCATGTCCAGGTTTACTTATTGGTTCTGGCGGTATCGATTACGATCTGGCTTCTGTTAGAAGCCTTGCCGCTTCTCTTAACATTGGTCTAAATTGATTCGGACTCATTTACGCACCGGTTGCGTGCGTAAACACCATGACGGAAGATTAGCCCTATTTGCCATTTGGGGGCCATCTCCGTCGGGATTACCTAGATTCCAAAACAAGGGTCTGCGGAGGGAATGTCCATGGAATTCTTGAACAGTTGGGTTTTGCCGATAATTCTGTTTTGGCCTGCATTGGCAGCCCTGCTGATACTCATTTCGAGCGATGAGCGGATGATTAAGTGGGGCTCGATTCTGGCTAGCTTGCTGCCTTTGGGCCTCGCCACCTGGATGATGGTCGGTTACGATATCCCGGCAGGAGGGATGCAGTTTGAAGTGCAACTCCCTTGGATCGAGTCGCTCGGCGTTAGCTTCCATCTGGGCGTTGACGGTTTGAGCATCCCACTCATTTTCCTGACGGCGCTGTTGTCGACGTTGAGCATTTATTACAGCGCCGGCACAATTCACCACCGCGTCAAAGAGTACTTCATCATGTTCCAATTGCTGGAACTAAGCATGTTTGGCGTCTTTATGGCGCTTGACTATGTGCTCTTCTACGTATTCTGGGAAATTAGTCTGGTGCCCATGTACCTGTTGATTGGTATCTGGGGCGGCAAGAACCGCAATTATGCTTCGATCAAGTTCTTTATCTACACGTTGGTCGGTTCGGTAGCCATGCTGCTGGCGATTCTTGGCACATATTATGCATCCGGTACGTTCAACATTGTGGAAGCGGCTGTGGCCCAACCGTTTATGAATCTGCCGGCGGATCGAGCCCTGTTGCTGTCGAGCTTGGCCTTCTGGGGTTTCTTTCTGGGCTTCGCCTTCAAGGTGCCCAGCTTCCCTTTCCACACCTGGTTGCCCGACGCCCACACGGAAGCGCCCACGGCTGGTAGTGTGATCCTGGCCGGCGTCTTGCTGAAGTTGGGCGCTTACGGTTTCCTGCGCATCATCCTGCCGACATTCCCGACCACCAGCCAGTATTGGTCCATGTGGATTGTGGCGTTGGGAGCGATTGCCATCGTCTACGGCGCCTTTGTCTGTGTAGCGCAGACCGACCTCAAACGACTCATTGCTTACAGTTCCGTGAGTCATATGGGGTACGTCATGTTGGGCATCGGCGCGGCGGCTCACACGCTCGGACGCAACCCAGACGGCACGCTGATGCTCGATGACCCGGCTGTGTTCAACAGTGCAGCAATGGCCATCAACGGCGCCACGCTGCAAATGTTCATGCATGGCATCATCACCGGCGCGTTGTTCTTGCTTGTCGGTGTCATCTACGAGCGGGCCCACACGCGTGAATTGGGCAAATTTGGCGGCTTGGGTACGTTGACGCCCTACTTCTACGGCATGTTCCTCGTAGCCGGTTTCGCTAGCTTGGGTTTGCCGGGGCTGGCCGGTTTCTGGGCGGAGTTTTTCACCTTCCGCGGCGCCTTTGCGATCGTGCCCTTATGGGCGGCCTTCGGCGTCATTGGTATCATCATGACGGCAGTCTACATCTTATGGCGCATCATGCAGAGCCTCTTCCTGGGTGAGTACGATCCCGATAAGATTGAGCACTGGACGACTGTAACGGGCGTAGATGCTGACGGTCCAACGGATATGGTGGCCTTCGAGAAAATTACTCTCTGGCCGCTGATTATTGCCATGTTTGTCCTGGGTATCTTCCCAATGTTGGTTCTCGACTACTTCAACAGCTTCTCTGTCGAGCTGCTCGAGTTTATCAAGACCCTACTCTAAGTAAGGGGGCATGCTTTGAACGAAGTAACATTCGGCGAATTAGGATCGATCCTGCCCGAATTGATCTTGCTCTTGGGCGGTTTGCTCATCCTTATCTTGGATATGGTTCAGAGCGACGGTACCGAGGATAGTGGAAATTCGGGGCGCGGTTTCGCCCTCATCGCCATCCTGTTTCTTGCCGCCGGCACGATTGCCGCAATTCTACAGTTCGATACAGAGCCGCACGTTGCGCTCAGCGTGTTGACCGTTGATCCTTTTTCGTCATTTCTGAAAATTGCTGTCTATATCGGCATGACGTTGGTCGCCGTGGCCGGTAGTGGCTACATGAACCGGCGGTTGGTTGGTCATGGTGAGTTCTGGACGCTCTTTGTCTTCGTCACGATCGCCATGGGCTTTGCGGTGAGCGCCAATAACCTGCTCATGATCTTCTTGGCAATCGAATTCCTGTCGATCACGAGCTACATCTTGGTCGGTTTTCTGCGCGAGGATGCCCGGAGCACGGAAGCAGGCGTCAAGTATTTCCTGTACGGCTCCGTCGCCTCTTCGGTCATGCTCTATGGTATGAGCTTGCTTTATGGCGCCAGCGGGTCACTCTTCCTAAGCGAAATTTCTGATGCGTTCACGGGTAATCCAGATCTCGCCTTGGTCGTAGTCCCGGCAACGCTGATGACCTTGGTCGGCCTGGGCTTCAAGACCAGTCTGGCGCCCTTCTTCCAGTGGACGCCGGATACCTATGAAGGCGCGCCGACCCCGATTGCCGCCTATCTCTCGACAGCTTCCAAGGCGGTGGGCTTTGCTGTCATGGCCCGCGTCTTGATCGAAGGCTTGGGCGCGTTCCAGACGAGCTGGGTGCCGATCTTGGCCGGTTTGAGTGTGCTAACGATGTTCGCCGGCAACCTGATGGCGCTCCGTCAGGATGATGTGAAGCGCATTTTGGCCTACAGTTCAGTCGCACAAGCAGGCTATATTCTGCTCGGCTTGGTTTCTGTCGTCGATAGTAGCCAGGGTGACCTGACCACGTTGACCAATAACGGACTCAATGGCGTACTAATCTATTTGTTCGCTTATCTCTTCACCAACCTTGGCGCCTTCTTTGTGGTCATGCTGGTGGAAGAAGCAACGGGCAGCACCAATATCAATGCATTCAATGGTCTGGCCCAGCGCTCGCCCGCCTTGGCCTGGTCCATGTTGATCTTTTTACTCAGCCTAACGGGCATTCCGCTGACAGGCGGCTTCATGGGCAAATTCTTTGTCTTTGGTGCGACGATTCAACATCAATACTTTGCCCTGGCCGTTTTGGCCATGATTAACACGGGTATCGCCGCTTTCTACTACCTGAATATCGTCCGTGCCATGTTCTTCGAGGATCCGGAACTGGATGAGAGCGGTCAGGCGACCCCGCTGGGGACTGGACCCGTGGCGCCGGCTGCACAGCTCGTGGTGGTGGTTTGCGTCGCGGCCACGCTCTGGCTGGGCATCTATCCGCTCAGCCTGATTAACTGGGCAAACGATGCGTCCCAGTTCCTGCTGACATCGGCATTCTAGCCGCTTTCGAGACGCCAAACCCGCCGCCCGGTGCAGGGCGATTGAAAGCATTCAAAAACGTCAAGGGGAGCATTCAAGCCCTCCTTGACGTTTTTTGTGCACCTGGAGTTGAACTATAATCCCGGTAGTAGTCACCGCTGGTAGTCATTCACCTTGGACATGAACTTCATGTTAGCTTGGCGTTTTCTGAAACCTGCAGCCTTCGGCGGAGTCGTCATTGTCGCGCTTGTCGCGTCGTTTGCGCTGCCGCTGCTAACCTGGGCTCAAGGCACGGTACCGACCCGCAATACGCCGATTAGCCTTGCCGTGCGACCAGGAGAACCCGACTGGGTGATTGTTGGGACGCTCAACGCGCCTGATGAGGAAAACATCTATCGGTCCGAGGATGGCGCAGTGGACTGGACCGCTTCCGCCGCGGGGACGGAGGTCAATATCAGTGTCGCAGGTCTCGCGTTTGATCCGCGTGATGATGAGTTTATCATGGCCGGTGATGGCGCGTTTGGCTACCTGTATCGCAGCGAAGACGCTGGTGAAAGTTGGGAGGAAGTGCCGGGATTTCGCGAGTTACTCAATACCAATAGCGCGGTGGGGGAAGTTTATGCCGTTCGTGACGGCCGGCAGACCCTTTTCTACGTCTCGACGCGATATGACGCAGTCTATCGAACCGACGACCGTGGTGAGACCTGGACTCATCTCGAGGCCGGTCTAGCCGGCGAAGCGCGGCGCGTTCGCGAGGTGGTCGACTATGACGGTGTGGCGTACGCCGGCACCCACAATGGCCTCTATCGCCTGGACGACGACGAAGTGTGGCAACCTGTTTCCACTTTCCCGCTCGTGACGATCATTTTCAGCCTGATGGCCGATGACGAGACGCTCTATGCCGGGACGGCCAGCGGCCTCTACCGCAGTGAAGATGGTGATGAGTGGTTGCGCGTGCCCAATTTTCCCAATACGATTGTTTACGATGTGGTCTCCACTGGCGGGCAGGTGGTGGCGGCTACAGATCAAGGCCTCATCACTGGCGGTGGCGAAGAATGGACGGCTGCATCGCTCAATGGGGAACCTTTTGCGGAAACAGTCTACGCCGTGGCCAATATTCCTCAAGCACCGCGCACCATCTATGCCGCCACTGAAAGCATGTGGGTGATCCGCAGTGACGACGAGGGACGTAGCTTCAGTTCTCTCTCCCAGATGCCCGATCTCGATGTCCGCGCCGCGCTGGCAACGCCGACGCCGACGCCTACCAACACACCAACTCCGACCAATACCGCGACACCGACCAACACCCCGACGGAAACACCGACTGCGACACCAACCAGTACGCCGACCTTGACCCCGGTGCCGACGAATACGCCGACCCCGACAGCAACATCGACGGAAACGCCTGTGCCCACACCAACGCCGACCCGTACGCCCTCACCCACGCCCCAGGTGATTCCACTTGTGGGTCTGGACGACGCAGTGACTGAGACTTTGGGATTGACCGACACGATCGGCATTAGCATCATTATTCCGCCGGCAAGTGCAGAGCTAACCGGCACCATCGTCATTACGGCGCCTGAAGCAATCACGGTTCCAGAGACAATTACCGGCGTACCGGCACTTGAGCCCGGCGAACAGATCATTGACGCGGCCACGCTCACAGCGACCGTACCGATTACGCCAGCGACTGACTTGACGGTGACAGAAGCAATCAGCATCACCGTGCCCACGGCGGAATCTTCCGTGCCCACAGCGACGCTGGAGCCGCCAACCGCCACGCCGACCAACACACCGCTGCCGACAAATACTCCTTCCGCAACACCCTTGCCTACCGAAACGCCCACACCGCCGCCGCCTACGGCGACGCCCACTGATACGCCAACGCCGACACTGACGCCCATACCAATCGACATCGGGGCCGAAGTCTACAAGCGGCTGCCGCCGGTCTTTGTTGCTGCTGGTGTCTTGTTCTTCTTGGCCGTCCTGGCCGCCGGTGTTTCAATCGTGCGCGGCCCGCGTGATATTTGAGGAGCGCGTTGATGACTTGCACCCTGGCGCAACTCCTGGACGAACTCTCGCCGCTGGCAAGCACGGCAACGGTTGACCCCGCCGACTTGACCATTTCCCAAGTCACTGCCGATGATCGTATGGTGGAGCCGGGCGCCCTGTTCGTGGCCATTCCTGGCGGCCGTTTTGACGGCCATGGCTATATTCCTTCTGCGCTGACGGCAGGTGCCGTAGCGGTGATGGGCAGTCAATCTTTGGCAGACGTTGGGGCAATCTCGTCGCGAATTCCCTACATCCAAATTGCTGATCCCCGCTTGGGGTTAGCAATTGCCAGCGCGGCGTTCTACGGCTTTCCCAGCCGCGATTTGGCTACCGTTGGCATCACCGGCACCGACGGCAAGACAACCACCGCTACCATTTTGGAATCGATTCTGTCCACGGCCAGTCGCAGTGCTGCCGCCCCCCAGGGCAGAGTTGGCGTCATCACGACAGTGAGCGCACGCATCCAAGGTCAGGAACACGACACTGGCTTTCATGTCACAACGCCGGATGCCCCCACGGTTCAGGCCTTTTTGGCTGAAATGCGTGACGCAGATTGCGCCTATGCGATCATTGAAAGCACCAGTCACGGTCTGGCCCAGCGTCGCGTGGCTGCGGTCGCGTATGACGTTGCGGCGGTCACCAATATCACCCACGAACACCTCGATTATCATGGCTCACGCGAGGCGTACGTTGCAGCCAAAGCAGAGCTCTTCCGCATGCTGTTTGCTACGCCGTCGAAACCGGACATCCCCCGCTTTGCCGTGCTCAATGCCGACGACGCCGGCAGCCATGATGCACTCATGGCTGTGCTTGAGGAAGAACAGGCTCGGTCCGAGACCGCCGTAGCGCTGCTGCGCTACGGCTTTGCGCCTTCTATGCACGAATGGCCTGACGTAGCGGCATCAGCCGTCGACTATCGGCCTGATCGGACAAGCTTCGTTCTCCACTGGCAGGGCGAATCATGGGAGATAACAACAAGCCTCATCGGCGACTACAATATTCAAAATATCCTTTGCGCGGCGACCATTACGTTAGGGCTTGGGGTGGAGCCTGCTGCCGTGCAGGAAGGCGTGGGCACGCTGTCCGGCGTTGTCGGCCGCATGGAACGTATGGATCGTGGCCAGGACTTTTTGGCCATTGTCGATTTCGCCCATTCTCCCGCCAGCCTGGAGCGGGCGCTACACACGTTGCGTGGCCTGGTTGATCAGGATAGAGAGGGGGGCAAGGGCCGCGTGATCGCAGTCTTTGGGTCGGCCGGCTTGCGTGATCAGACCAAACGCCGCCTTATGGGTGCGGTTAGCGGGCGGTTGGCTGATTTTACTGTCGTGACTGCCGAAGATCCGCGCACCGAAGACCTGGCCTTGATCAACGCCGAGATCGAAGCAGGCCTGCGTGAATATGCCGCGGATGATGCGTTCGTCATCGTCCCCGATCGGGCCGAGGCTATTCAGTTTGCCATCGATATGGCTGAGGCGGGCGATGTGGTCTGTGCCTTTGGCAAAGGCCATGAACGCAGCATGTGCTTTGGCGAGATTGAGTATCCATGGAGCGATCAGCAGGCGATGCTGGATGCGTTGGCGCGTCGGATGGGGCGTGAATGATGCGGACCAACGTCCGTTGCGATGCCGGAGCGCAATCGGTCCGCTCGCAGGCGGAGTTCTGTGCTGAATGCACAGCAAGTGTCGCGTTGTTCGTTGGTGTGTGCGCATAGCCAAACTTCGGGTCCAAAATTCGTTCAAATCGCTTGTGCCATGCTTCAAGTTAGTGTATCATTCGGGAAGCTGGGGGCCGTCAATGGTCGCTCTTTTCCCATGAATCCTCGATATCCGAGACTCAAACCTCCCAGAAGGAGACTGCATATGCAGGCAAGATTAAAGACTCTGCCAATCTTTTTGGTTGGGCTCGCCACGATCCTATTGCTGAGCGCTTGTGGCGGCGGCGATACCGGCTCGACCTGGTTTAACGTCCCCTCTGTTCCCGTACGCGTACAAGAGGATGGTTCTGCCTCACTCTATGGCTTCAATCTTGGTCCAGTTGTGGATCCGGCCGTGGTTGGGCAGCTGCAAGCGGCTGGCGTCGACGAGCTTGACGTACGCGTCGGGTATGAAGGAATCCAACCCTATCTAGACGGCGAGGCGCTACCATACCTCGGGTGGGATCAAAGTTCAGTTCAGAATCTTCAGGAGATTGTGGAAGCGACGCCGAATATACCCAATGCCGGCTTGATTTCCAGCGCCTTGCCGATGCTGCGCACTTTTGGCTTGGGCGCCGCGCTTAAGCTGCCTGGCGGGGAAAATATCCCGAACTGGGACGGCACAGAAGTGACGGTCGATCCTGCCGCGGCAGGAGAAGCCGCGATTGGTCCCATGGATATCGGCGGTCTGGCCTTTGATGACCAAGGCGCCGCCTCATTCGCCGGCATTCCGCTCTCAGCATTGGGCGCCGATGTTGCGCTGCCGCCGGCACTATTGGCAACGCTCAATCAGCTGGGGATCGACAAACTGACGATTGATACGGATCCCAGCGGTGTGACCCTCGGTTACAATGACAAAACCTTGCCCGGCCTCAAATTTAGCGAAGAATCGCTGGGCCGCATGCTGGGCGTGGCCGGCGCGTTTGTTGACGATGAAACCAGGGCAACGCTGGAGCAAATAGCGCCGATCTTGACAGCGAGTGACATCAACCTCGATATCTCGTTGACCGGCGAACCTACTGGTGAGACGACCCTTGGTAAGGTTCCTGTGACGATACAGGATGACGGTAACCTGGCTGTCTTCGGCCTGCCGGTGACCACCGAACCGGTCATCGATGCTGCGACGCTGCAGCAACTGCAGGAGGCCAATATCCAGCAGTTAGATGTGGCAGTCGGTGAAGACGGCCTCAACCTGGCGGCCAACGGCGTGAAGCTTCCTTCGATTAGTTGGACTGACGCATCACTGGAGACTTTGGCCGGCGTTGTTGCCCCAATGGCCGGCATAGATCCTGGATTGATTGACAGCGCATTGGGCATTGCCCGCAATGCGGGTTTGAGTGCCAGCGTGAAAGTGCCGATGGCGGCTGGTGCAGAAGCGATCGAGGTCCCAGAAGATCTCGACTTCACCTACGCACCGGCGGAAATGGGCGACCTCTCTGCACCGCTGATTCGGCTGGAGGCAACGTTGGGCAGCGATGGCAGCCTGGTCGAGGCCGCTGGTCTGGACGCGGCAACGCTGGCCTCCCTAGGTGTGAGTGGTCAGTTGGTGCCTGCCGAAGCCATGGCGACGCTTGCTGCACTTGGGGCCAACGAGATTAAGATTGTGGGTGAACCGAACAACCTCAAATTGCTGCTGGACGGCAATGAGGCATTGACCATTGCCCATGACGCAGAGTCCCTGGGCGCGGCGCTTGATCTGGCTACAGCTTTCCAAAGCGATTCCCCGCTCGCCGATCCCGCGCTCAACGCCTTCATCAAGGACGTTGTGCTGCCGCTCGTGCCTGGGACCAATCTGGACGTGACGATCAACCTGCAGTAGTTCAGACGATAGGACGACCAACGCAGCGAGTGGGCCGGGCTTCAATTTGAAGCCCGGCCTGTTTTTTACGAAACGGCCGCCAAACCTCGACTATAGCTACGATCCTTCATAGATTTCTCCATCCACGCGGATCACAAGTACCGAGAGTAATCCCAGCGCGGCCCAGTTCCATGCGGCCAGGTCTGACAGCAGGCCAAAGGCATCGACCTGTCCATGAGCGACGCCCGCTGCCAGACCGGCGACCAGACCGGCCGCAATAGGCCGGCAGACCATCCACTCGCGCTGGACGGCTGGCCAACGGCGCCAGAGCCGCCTCAGTGAGAGCGACACAATGCCCAGGACGAAGATGATCCAGCCCAATCCAATCACGCCCCACGTGCTGCCATACTCTAACCACAGATTGTGCGGATGGCGCAGGTCGGGGTCCATGGTCGATCCCTGGGGGAGATAGGCCGGGTAGTGCCAATAGAAGCCGCCAGGGCCTACGCCAGTCATCGGGAAATCACGCCAAAGGGCTGCCGAACTGCGCCAGATCGCCATGCGCTCCAGCACGGTTGCCTGATTCGACAATCGTTCCCAGCCAAAGCCGACTACGCCAATCGCCATGATGGCGATGAACGCCAGCGCAGCCACGCCGGGCCACACCGTGCGCTGGCCGGCTGAAGCAGCTGACTCGGTCTCTGCTGATCCGGGTCCGACCAGTAGCGCAAAACAAGCCGCACCCACGGGCACGGCCAGCAACCAGGCGCCCCGGCTCGCCGTGAGCACGAGCGCGAGCAACGTACACCCCAACGCCGCAAGACTGATCCCGCGCCAGTTTCCCCGGCTGGCCCAGACGATGCCGGCCAGCAATAGGAGGGTCCGTTCCAGATAGAGTGCTGTGTGATTGGGTGAAAAGTGAGGGCCGACCAGGCGCAGCACGCTGTCGGCTGCCGTGCCCATGCCTTGTAGCCAGCCGCCCATACCGACGAGCGCAACCAGGACGCCGCCGGCCGCCAGCCCGCCGGCAGCGCTGCGCCATGCCGTGGACTGGTCCAATAGCGTACGAATGGCTAGGTAGAGGATGAGCGGCATAAGGACCAGATCGAGCAGGCCCCGACCATAGCCGGGCCAGTGCCAAACATTGGCGGCGGTCACGAGGCTGACCAGCAGCCAGAGGCCAGCCAGCCAGTCCAGAGCATCAAGGCGCAGGGCACGCTGCCCGATCCGCTGCCACAGTTGTGAAGAGAGTGTGGGCAACAGGCCAAGGATGAGAACATAGGCCGGCGGCACGGTGATGGTGCGATTGACAAGCACGACTTCTTTGTGCTGGTAGAAAAAGGGGAGCAGGAGTAGGGCCAGCCCCAGGCCTACACGCGGTTGGGCGGTCGCTAGAAGGAATGCCATGATCCAGCAAAGCGCAATGAGGGGCGGCCAGACAGCGAAGTGGTAGACCAGTGCCAGGCTTGCCCAGGCAGTAAGTTGGACGGGCCATGGCTTTGATCGAAAGACATCCATCCAGCTTTGCCAGGCGAGGAGGCGTGCGGCTGCCACGCCGCGCCAGAGTAATACACTCACGGCCGCGCCAAACGCTGCCAGCCCCAACCACTGGGGCAAAGGAGCAGCAACCGGCTGGGAGGGAGCGGATCGCGCAGCCCGGACAATGCTTGTGGTCAAGTCCGGCGTCAACGCAAAGCCTGGCGCAACCGCGCCTGCCGGCCAAGCCATTGCCGTGAGCCATGGCCAGCGCTGGCGGGCCAGCGTGATGGCCCGCTCTGCGTAAGCGATTTGATCCACCGGGCTCACGGTTCCCCACACGGTGTTCATCTGGCGATTCCAGCCGTAGGCCGTCGCCCAGAGGGGCGTCTCACCTTGGCCTGCGGCCTGGACAGCACGGCGAATCCAGCCCGCGCGGGCGAAGTTGAGTACGTGCTGACGCTGATCCGGCTTTTCGGGGGCGTAACCAAATCCAAAGGGCTGGATGGCGATAACATCAAACGCTCCTGCCCCACCGGCTGCAATCATGCGCTGCAAGAAGGCCACTTCATCCAGGGCCTGGTGGCCGCGGTCGGCCGTTGGGGCCAGGGCCGCGCTGATGATAATCGCATCGGGGTCGGCCGCGCGGATCGCCGCGCTCGTCACACGCAGAAGCTGCGTGTAGCCAACGGGATCAATATGACGCGCGCCCCAGTGCGGCGCGATATTGGGCTCATGCCAAATCTGATAGTAGCGGAGTTGATCCCCGTAGCGGGCAGCAAAGGCGCCGGCAAAGCTGGCAAAATCGGCGTAATCCGCCGGTGGCGCCAGTGCGTTATCGACCGGTTCTCGATCCCGTTTTTCACGAGCCCAGGCGGGACTACCGTCCAGCAAGGCAACGGTTTCGAGCCCTTCTTCGCCGAGCGCGGCGAGCAATGCATCGCTTGCTTGCCAGGCATAGCGCCCCTTATCTGGTTCCAGCTCGTCCCAGGCGAAACGCTGGTGAACCCAGTCAAACCCATCATTGTGCAACCTGCCGATCCGTGCGCGCTGCGCCGGAGCGTCGTGATCCAGCAGATCGATGCTGATGCCGGCCGCGGACAGCGCCGGCGCAGCGGGGGACGCCGCTTGCAGCCCCCAATCCGATTCCAAGATCTGCCGCCACAGCAGGCCGCCGATGACGATTGCAGCACAACCGAGCCCATAGAGCAGCGTCAGCCGCACCAGGGCGAGGCGTTGCCGGTCGCGGCTTACGCCTTCCTCTGCAGGCGAAGCATCAATCGGCGGCATAGCGCTTGTACGGATCTGGGGCAACGCTCAGCCCGACTATGTGCGTTTGGCAATTAGCCATAATATTGACACGTTTTTCTAGGCAACTTAGAATGATGCTTCAACTTGGCTTACAGGTCATTGTGTGTGGGCTGCAAGCATTTGTCGCTGTGATTCTGACGTGCTGGCAAGAGATGCGTGAAACGTGAGCGTATTCGATCTTAAATCAGCTTTGGGTAAGGCAAAAATAGGCCAGCGGGCGAGTGCCCGCAGCCATGCTTACGTCGACTACCGCGATCGGATCAGTGTGGGTACGTGGCTGCTGGTCTTTGGCATTGGTTTGAGCTTGCTGATCGACCTGCCGGCCGTGCCGCTCAACCTGCGCGTCTTTCGTACGCCGCTCAACATTGCCTTGGACGACGCGATTTTCGCCGCCGCGCTCCTGGCGCTCCTGGCCGCTGCAGTTACTGAGAGCGTCGTCTCGATTCATCCCTACTTGCGCATTCGCGGACGTGCGCGGACGTGGGTCTTTTGGGCACTGCCCATGGCACTCGCCATTATCGCTCCGTTCGTGCTCTTGCAGGCTGAAACGCGTGAACTCCAGGTCCTGGGCCTCGTTGTTGCCGGCGCCCTGCTCGCACTGACCTTTTTCAGTCTCTACAGTACAGTAGAACCCGGACGACCCGGCTATCGCCGCGGCCGTCTGTTGCTTGATGCACTCGTTTATGGCTCGGCGCTGTTGCTTTTTCTTTTCGTCTATCAAACCGGCATCCGCAGCCTGTTGTCCGGATCGCTGATCGCTTTTACGGCGCTGCTCCTGGCCGTTGAGCTCTTGCGCGGCGCCAGCGATCAGGTAGGCCTGACCTTGAGTTACGGCCTGATTGTCGGGTTGATTTTGGGGGAGGTGACCTGGGCGCTGAACTATTGGAAGCTGCTGCCGGATTTGACCGGCGGACTGCTCTTGCTGCTCATCTTCTATCTGCTCACGGGCATCGCCCAACAGGGTCTGCAAGGACGTCTGACTCGGCGCGTGCTACTTGAGTTCGCCCTCTTTGGCCTCATTGCGTTGGCGCTGATCGCACTGGTTGGCCCCGGTTTTCAGCAGCAGGTTCGTTTCTAAGCTGACAGCTCTTCGAGATCACGAATTTCGTAGGGCCGGCTATATGGTTTCATCCTACCGCCGGTTTGGACGTCGGACCTCATGCTGCACCACAGCTCGCCAGACGCCCATAGTTCCGCTCCCACTGAGGCCGTAGTGCTGGATCGGCAACGAGCGCCAACAAGGTTTCGGTCAGACAGCTATTGACCGGCGTAGCAACACGCACAGCTCGCCCCAAGTCGACCACTGCGCCGTTGAGCCAGGGCACCTCACTTTTTCCCTTCCCACTTGCCAAATCAAGATAGAGACTGGGCATCTTGCCGCCGCGTGCGCCACCGATTTGTTTGCGCAAACCAGCGCGCAACAACGGCTTGGGCGCATAGCATATGGCCGGCGCCAGTATGCGGAAGGGATAGCTGCCCACGTTTTGCGGCGTGATCTCTGCTTGGGCCATCACACGCAGCGCTTCGCGCCATGCCTCAATCTCCAGGTCGACAATCGCGTCCTGCGCAAAGACTTCTTCGGGCGGCGCGCCCAGAATGGCGCACGTTGCGTTCCCGACCATGTTCATGAGTAGCTTCGTCCACTTCATGCCTTCTGCATCGGCATAACGCGTCACTGTAAAGCCGGCCCGTCCCAGCGCATCCGCCAGTTCATCGCCGTAGCTGCTTAGGGCCGCGTACGCAGGATCGCCAAGCCCCAATCCGTACTGGGGGCGATCGACGCGGATCGTCGCCGGCGCGGGCGATGAGACCGGCGTGGTGATGGTGCCGGCGATCACGCGGTCCTTGCCAACGATTTGGGCGATCGCGGCCTCATTACCGACGCCATTCTGCAGGCTAAGAAAGACGGGCAAGGTGCGATCATTGGCGCCTGCTGCTGCCGCACATTCTTCCATGGCCGCCAGCGTGTCGTAACTCTTGACGGTCATCACGGCGATGTCGAAAGGGGCAGGGCGGGCAAACGCATCGGTAATACTGTCGGCAGCGCGCAGATTTTCAATTTTGTGTATGCCGGCTTCATCTTCGAGTTGCAGACCGCGTCGCTGCACGACCTCGGCGAAACCGGGTCGGCCTGCAAAGGTGACGGTTTCGCCGGCCAATGCCAGCTTACCGCCAACCAGCGAGCCGATCGCGCCCGCGCCGATGATGAGTATATTCACGTGCCTGTTTTGCCTTCGCTAAGGTATTGGCGGTCTAGAGTGTGGCCAAAAGGGCTCGCACATCTTCTGCGCTCGCGCAGCGCAGCGCGCTCTCAGCAATTTGCCGGCAGTGGAGCATGTCGCTTTGGCGGATGGCTTGTTTGACAAGCGGAGCGGCAGGCAACGGCACGCTTAGCTCCGTGACGCCCAAGCCCAGCAAGAGCGGCACAGCCCGCACGTTGCCGCCGATTTCACCGCAAAGGGAAACCGGCAACTCGTTCAACTTACCTGCGTAGCAGATCCGGGCAATAAGCTGCAGCACGGCCGGGTGGAGCGGATCGGCCAGGGCTGCGACGCTGGCATTGGTGCGATCGCTTGCCATGACGTACTGGGCCAAATCGTTGGTACCGATGCTCAGGAAATCGACCAGCTCTGCGATCCGTTCTGCCATGAGCGCGGCAGCCGGGACTTCGATGAGCGCACCGATTTCAACCAAAGCGCCCCGCGGCTCCCCCGTTTCCTTTTCCACCTGCTCGCGCACTTTGTTCAGTAGGCGACGAACCGTTTCCATCTCGGTTACTGTGCTGACCATGGGCAACATGAAGCGTAGACGCGCTGCCGGTGACACGTCACGCGCGCTTAAGAGCAGGGCTTGATATTGATCACGAAGCAAGGCCGGGTGGGCCAGCAGCAGACGAAGCCCGCGCAGGCCCAGAAACGGATTTTCTTCATTATGACCGATCAGATATTCGACCTGTTTGTCACCGCCCGCATCCAACGCTCGCACCGTCAGCAGCCGCTCCCCGACCTGACCAATGAATGTGGAATAGACCGCCTGTTGCTCCTCTATCGTGGGCGCAGTTGCCCGCCCCTGAAAGAGATATTCGGTACGCGTAAGACCGATGCCCTCCGCCCCGCAGGTCGCGACAGCGGCCACATCCTCAGCCGTATTGGCGTTGATATTGACGGGGATGCGTTCACCATCGCGCGTGATCGCGGGTTCGTGGGCGTGATCCTCTGCGGCAGATTGTTGGCTGCGCTCAAGGGCGTGAGCATCGTTAAATTGATCAATCTCCGCGCGTGATGGGGCAATGATGAGTTGGCCCTGGTGGCCATCGATGATGCCGGGCTGATCATCGGGATGCGCAATTAGCTTGGGTCCGAGGCCGCAGACGAGGGGCAAGCCCAGGCTGCGAGCCAAGATTGCCGAATGGGCGGTCGGCGTGCTGTAGGCTAGACCGATCCCGACGATGTTTTGCACCGACAGCAGTGCCACATCCGTTGGCGTAAGATCTTCGGCCAGCAGCAACGTTGCCGGTGGAAGGTCACTCAGTTCGTTCTGATCAATGGGCGCGCCCAAGTGGAGCAGGAGTCGTCGTCCGATGTCAAGGATGTCGGCAGCGCGGCCGGCAAAGTAATCGTCGTCCAGTTCGCGAAACAGCTGGGCCATGTCCAACACGGCCTGACGCGTGGCCCCGATTGCGGTTGCTTGATTTAGCTGGATCGCATCGCGAATGCTCTCGGTGAGCGTCTTGTCGGTGAGAATCAGTCGATGGACGGAGAAAATGTCCGCGGCCACATGGTTGAGCGAGCGGCCCAGCCGTTCAAGCTCAACGTCAACCTCTGCCTGCGCAGTGAGAAAGCGCTGCCATTCATGGCGCGGGCTATGGACGCCGGTCTCGACCTCGGAAACGAGCGTCTCGGTTTGGAGATCAACCGCATGGAAGATATGGGTCGTGCCGATCCCGATGCCGGGTGCGGCCGGTAAGCCATGTAGCGTTATGCTCATGTTGAAGCCGACACGTCATAGTGGCGCTGGTCAAAGAGCGCGCTGAGGGCGGACAACGCTGCGGACGCATCAGGCCCGTCGGCGGCAAGGCGGACGGTGTGACCTTGGCGCGCCTGGATCTGCATGAGTTGCAGGATGCTCTTTGCATCCACTTCGGCCGAGACCCGCGTCAAATTCTGGGCCGTGATGGTGGCCTGAAAGCGATTGGCGACTTGAACGACGTCCTTGCTTTTGCGCAAGTGCAGACCAAGGGGATGGCTGATCATTACCTCGGTAGTCAGCGCCGTCTCATTTGCAGCAGATCGGGTCGTCGATTTTGTTTCTCTCTCGTCCCCATGCGTCATGGTTCGGTGCGTGTCACTTTCGGAAATGAGCCGGCATCTTCAGCCGTCCGGTTGACTGCTTCAAGGGAGTGACCCAGACTCGCTTCCAATGCGGCCACGAGCGCACCCTCGACCAGGGGCGCATTGCTGATCAGGCAGCGGGCTCTGAGATCTTCGGGCAGTAGCTCGAGCGCAAGCTTTGTGCTGAGTACGGCACTGCCCAGGTCAACCAATAGGAGCACGCCATCTTCGGTCCAAACTGCATTGATGGCTTCGCAGATGCGCAGGGCATCAGTGCCGAGGCGATAGGCGCCGTCATCAGCAAGAATGCCCCCCACGGCGATAATTTTGGTCTGATCGCTGGCCCCGGCATCGGTCATTGACTCGGCGAGTTCCTTGACGCCGTCCGCCAACTTGGCGCAGTGGGAGACGATTACCAGATTGACCATGTACTGCTTCCCCTACGCTCCATCGTCGTCTTGGCCGGATTCGGCGCCCTGGCCCAGCGTTTGCGCCGCAGTTTCGACCAGGAAATAACTGCTGGTGGCGCCCGGATCTTGATGACCGACAGAGCGAGGGCCGAGGTAGCTGGCGCGACCCTTTTGCGCCTCCATGTCGATGGTGCTTATCATGCCCTTCTCTGCTGCTTGGCGCGCTTTCTCTCAGCGCGTCGGCCACAGTATGATCTTGGCTTGCCGCCGTTTCCAACGCAGCCATGGCCGGCACCAATGCATCAACCATGGTTTTGTCGCCCAGGCGGGCCTCGCCACGCTGCTGAATAGACTCGACGCCAACTCGGAACATGATGGCCAGTTGATCAACGCTAGCCGTGCTGCCGGTGTCGAATTCCTTGGCTGCACGGAGAAAAAATGCACCGTAGAGCGGTCCGGCCGCCCCGCCGACGCTGCTGATAAGGGTCATGGCAACAGTACGCAGGAAGACGCTGATCTGTTGACAGTCCTCCATTTTTTCGACGCGATCCCGCACTTTGCGCATGCCGTTTTGCATGTTCACGCCATGATCGCCATCACCGATTGCTGCGTCCAGCTGGGTAAGAAAGTCTTTCTCTTCGTCGATCCGGTCAGCAAAAAGCAGCATCCATTGACGCAATTGCGTCAGCGTTACAACGTCAGGCATAGGTCTATCCTTCACAACCTGCAAGGGTCGTCATATAGCGCTGTGCTGGGGGTCGGGATCTGTATAGCGACCCCTGGCAGCGATTGCCTTTGCGCGCTCTGCCAGTCACCAGCTGAGGGCCGGCGTTTGCACCGGCGCGTCCCACAATTCGACCAGTTCTGGCGTCAACACCAGCAGCGTAATGGCGCAACCGGCCATATCGAGGCTCGTGACATAATTGCCGATCAGACGCCGTTCGATGCGAATATCATTGCGGGCCAGCGCATGGTAGAGATGGCGGTAGACAATATAAAGTTCCTGGAGGGGCGTACCCCCGAGTCCGCTAATCAGCGCCAGGACCCGATCGTTTGGCTGAAGCTTAAGATCCTGTACGATGGGCTCCAAAATCATGTCCGTCATGGCATCGGCCGTAGTCAACGGCATGCGATGACGGCCGCGCTCGCCATGGATGCCGACGCCCAACTCTATTTTGTCAAGCGGCAGTTCAAAGGTGGGGAAACCGATATTGGGCGAGGTGCAACTGCTCAGGGCAACGCCCATGCTGCGTGCGTGCTGGGTAACCTGATCTGCCAGATCGGCCACCTTGTCGAGAGGCATGCCGGCCGCTGCCGCGGCGCCGGCGATCTTTTCGACCAGAACTGTCGCGCCCATCCCCCGCCGTTTGGCTGGATTCTCCAGCGCCACGTCGTCATTGACGAGCACGGATCTGACTTCATAGCCCGCTTCCTCGGCCATCTCCATCGCGAACTTAATATTTAGCACGCCGCCTGCATAGTTCTTGATTACAAAGAGCGCACCGTTGCCGCCATAGACTTTATCGAGGGCCGCAAAGTACTGGTCAGGCGTCGGGCTGGTGAAGACGCCACCGGGACAGGCCGCATCCAACATGCCCGGGCCGACGTAGCCGGTGTTGAGCGGTTCATGGCCGCTACCACTGCCGCTGATGATGACCGTCTTGCCCTGGACCGGCGCATCCTTCCGCCAGACTAGATGAGGGTCGTATTGAACGTTCAAGAGGTCTGGATGGGCGAGCGCCAGACCCTCCAACGTTTCCCTGACCACATCGCGAGGCTTGTTAATCAGCTTCTTTTGCATCGCCGGATGAAGTGGACTCGCATCCGGTTGTTGATCTGGTGTGGTTATCATTGGGGTCATTGACAGCCATTTCTTCAGACGCAGGGCCGAACGCATGCGGATGCGGCGATCGAGCCTGGTGACGCAACATCCAAAGCCCGGTGGCAACTGAGGCGACCGGATTGGATCATTCTACTGCATTGTAGCGACATTCGCCTGCTTTTACAATACACTTTCGAAAATTGCTCGACAATTCCTCTTTTACTCATTCGTTATGTTTTCAAAGACATTGCGAAGCAGCACCTTGGCTTTGCGCGCGGCGTGGCCGCGGTGGCTGATTTCATTCTTCGCGTCTGGGGCCAGTTCCGCCATGGTTTTGTCGAACTGGGGCAGAAAGAAGATTGGGTCGTAACCAAAACCATAATCTCCACGGGGTACATCAAGAATGGTTCCCTCGACAGCGCCTTCTGTCGTGAGGATTAACTCGTCCGACGCGTCGTCGGTGCCGGCCCCAGGCAGGCAGAGGGCGACTACGCAGCGAAAGCGAGCCGAGCGGTCCGTAACCGGCAGGGCCTGCAACTCGCGCACAAGCTTGGCATTGCGCTCAGCCGCGCTGGCGCCCGGGCCGGCATAGCGGGCAGAATAGACGCCGGGTCGCCCGTCGAGCGCATCCACTTCCAGCCCGCTATCATCCGCCCACGTCCAAAGCCCGGTCATCTCGGCGTAGGCACGCGCCTTCAGCATGGCGTTTTCGGTAAAGGTGACCCCTGTCTCCTCAACATCGATGCTGATCCCTTCATCATCGAGCGAACGGATGGTGAGCGGGAGGTCGGCCAGCAACTGACGATATTCCTCCACCTTGCCTGTGTTG
This sequence comes from uncultured Chloroflexia bacterium, assembly GCA_963749845.1. GTDB lineage: Bacteria > Chloroflexota > Anaerolineae > Caldilineales > Caldilineaceae > JAGRCP01. The sequence continues at coordinate 140,228 of CAVVOJ010000006.1, forward strand.
TGTGTGGCGATAAGCAGCTTCTTCATCGTATCTCGCTTCAGTCGTGGCGTTGCCCCTGGATCGTTGCGGCTCAGGAATAGATGCGACGGCGCTTCATCGTGCAGGCTCGGCAGCTCTCCGAAAGGGGGACGACTCTTTTGACCCACGCTATCTATGCTATCATATAATGGATTGGATGGTCGGAATTAGGCTTCCATGATTGCCCACTCGATACCACGATGGAGATTTTGTCTGTCCACCTCCGATTCAAACTGCCTTGTCAGTTCCGCCAAGTGCAACCAACCCTATATCCGCATTTTTGATCGACGCTGATTGAAAATTGTTTCTACATTTTGAGAAGATCAAGATCATGCCGCAATCCATATCAGCCGAGGAAAAATCTTTCATGGTCGATTCCTATCATCCGTTGCGGATATTCGCCGGCTCTGCTCACCCGGTATTGGCCCAAAGCATTGCCGACATTCTGGGCGTCGGACTTGGCAAAGCGACAACCACCAATTTGCCCGATAGCGAAATTCACGTGATGATTGATGAGGTGGTGCGCGATCAGGACATCTTCATCGTGCAGCCTTGTTCGGTGCCGGTGAATGACAATTTGATCGAGCTTCTGCTCTATTTGGATGCGTTGCGTCGCGCCAGCGCCCACAGCATCAGCGTGGTGATTCCTTACTTTCCATACGCACGCCAGGAGCGCATGGCCCGGGGTCGTGAAGCGATCAGCGCCCGCGTGGTGGCCAATATGTTGGAGGAATCAGGCGCCGATCGGGTCATCTTTGTTGACATCCACAGCCGGGCCATCCAGGGTTTCTTCAACATTCCCGTCGATCCGCTGAGCGCACTTCCCCTGCTGGCCGATTACTTTCGCAAGCCCGAGTATGCCAATGCGGCCATCGTCAGCCCGGATGTAGGGCGGGCCGGCATGGCCGGACGCTATGCCGAACAGCTCAACCTACCGCTGGTGGTGATGCACAAGCGCCGCACCAGCTTCGACCAGACCGAGACTACGCATGTCGTCGGCGACATCGAGGGACGCAGCCCCATCATCATTGATGACATCATGGCTGGCGGCAGTGTGCTCAAGCAGGTCGATGCGTTGTATAATGCAGGGGCGAGCGGCGCCTGCTATTTTGCCGTGACCCATCCCGTGCTGCTCCCGTCGGCGCTGGAGCGGCTGGACGCCGACGACCGCATCGCCAAGCTGGTCGTCACCAATACAGTCCCGGTCCCGCCGGAGAAGCGGCACCCCAAACTCGAAGTGCTGTCGATTGCGCCGCTGTTAGCGGAGATCATCTACGGCATTTACAAGGGAACGAGTATTTCAGAGCGGTTGATCTTGTCGTAATGCCTTGATTCACCCGCGTTTGCACCGCCTGTTGCGGTGGGGCGTATCAGCGTGACTTGTATTGTTATCAGGTGAGGAGTTTGCGCATGTTTGGTCGCGTCCAGAGGCCTGACGCCGATGCAATCGAAGTAATTCTTGGCCCGCGGGCTACGTTTAGTGGCACGCTGCGCTGCGACGCCAGCATCCGCGTTGACGGCAGTGTAGAGGGCGGACAGATCGAGACGCCGGCCAACGTGATTTTCACGGAAACGGCCCGCGCGGAATGCAACGTCATCGCCAAGACCGTGAGTATCCGCGGCCACTTCCACGGCATCATTCGCGCGGAACGCGTTGAATTGTTGCGCGGCAGCCAGGTGCATGGCGCGCTTCACGTCAAGACTTTCTTTATGGACGACGGCGTGCAAATGCGCGCCGAACTCAACATCCAAGATGCGCCAGCCGAGGCGACGGTCCTGCCCGCGCAACCTGGCGAGGACGCCAAGATCCCAGTCGTCAATCCGGCAAAGGAGGCTTAGGCCTTTCGCCATTCACTCATTTCGGTAAACCCGGCGGCAACGCTCAATTGATGGATCAGCGATCACTTGGTGCGATTACCCGCCGCGGCATTTACGCTTTATCGCACCAGAAGTACCAACTCTTTTTTTCAAATGTTGAGATAGGAGGTATCCATGTTCTCAATAGGACGAAGTCCCCTTTCGCTGCTGGCGATTTTGCTGGTAGCTATGCTCGCACTGACCGCCTGTGCCGGCGCGGGTCCGCAAGCCACGGCCCCGGCAGAACCGGCCGCACAAGAAGAAGCTGCGGCTGGCGCAGCTGAAGGCGAAGCGGCCGCAGCAGGTGAGGGCGCAACCTTCATCTTTGGGCGCGGCGGCGACAGTGTCGGTCTCGACCCGGCCGTCATTACCGATGGCGAGTCCTTCCGCGTCATCAACCAGGGCTGCGAGTCACTCCTGGCCTACGACAAGGAGACCACCAACACGGTCCCGAGCCTGGCCGAGAGCTGGGAATCGAATGAAGAAGGCACGGAATGGACCTTCAAGATTCGTGAGGGCGTCAAGTTCCATGACGGCACCGATCTCAACGCCGACGCCGTGCTCTTCAACTTCGAGCGCTGGTGGGATCCGGCCAACCCCTATCATTTCGAAGAGCAAGTCTTCGAATACTGGGACTACATGTGGGCCGGCTTCAAGGGCGACTCGATCGTGACCGATATGGAGAAGGTGGACGACTACACCGTCAAGTTCACTCTGAGTGAACCGCTGGCCCCGATCCTGGCCAACATGGCCATGCCCATGTTTAGCATCGCCAGCCCGGCTGCAATCGAGGAATATGGCGTCGACTACGGCACGCCCGAAGTCGGCTATGTCTGCACGGGCCCCTTCCAATTTGAAGAGTGGGTCACGGGCAATAGCATCACCCTGAGCCGCTTCGACGACTACTGGGGTGAGAATCCCGGCAATGTAGACCGCATCATTATCCGCACCATTCCTGACAATTCGGCCCGCTTCCTGGCTTTGCAGGCCGGCGAGGTCCATGCGCTGGAGCAGGCGAACATCGAGGACTTGGGGACCGCGGAAGCATCCGAGGATGCGTATGTCTTGACGCGACCGGCTCTGAACACGGGCTACCTGGCCTTCAACTACAGCATCCAGGAATTCAATGACCCGCTCGTGCGTGAAGCCATTGCCGCGGCCATTGACAAGCAGGGCATCGTCGACGCCTTCTACGGCGGCTACGGCGAGGCAGCCACCCAGTTCCTGCCCCCGCTGGTTTGGGGCCATAACCCCGATCTGAAGGGCGTTGAGTACGATCCTGATCGAGCAGTGGAACTACTGACCGAAGCGGGCTTCCCCGACGGGATTAGTGAAGTCACGTTGGAAGACGGCAGCAAGATTCCGCTCAAGCTCTTCTTCATGCCCGTGGTGCGTTTCTACTATCCCGATCCCGAGGCGATTGGCGAGGCCATGGCTGCGCAGTTGGCCGCCGTTGGCATCAACGTAGAACTGGAACTGGCCGGTGACTGGGCTGCGTATCTGGACATGCGCCGCAATGGCGAACTGGTCGGTCTCTACCAGCTTGGCTGGGGCGGCGACAACGGCGACCCGGATAACTTCCTCGGCTACTTCTTCGCCGACGCCGACGTGCCCAAGGTGGCTGAGGGCTTCTTTGTCAATCCGGAACTGGCCGCTATTCTGGTCGAAGCCCGCTCGAATACCGATCAGGCCGAGCGCACCGCCCTCTACGAGCAGGCTGAGCAGATGCTCTACGAGGATGTGGGCCGCATCTGGATTGCCCACAACAGCACGCCGCTGATCTTCCGCAATGAGGTCTCCGGCTATATTCCCAATGCAGTCGGGACGGACCTCTACAAGTATGTGACCGTAGAGCAGTAAGATCTATACTGCAGCACAGCGTCTTGCGGACACCATGAGACGCTGTGCTGCGAACCGTCGCCTCGATTCGTTCAGTCGCCTAGTGCGCACGAACGAGTCGGGGCGACCTTTGTTCCTATCAATTCACCCGAGCGAGTCAATCCGTGTTTCAGTTCATTTTTCGTCGCGTTTTGGCGACCATCCCTGTCCTCATCGGGGTCTCCCTGCTGGTTTTTTCATTTATCCATCTGATTCCCGGCGACCCGGCCGTGGCCATGTTGGGCGAACGCGCGACTGAAGAAAACGTGGCGCGCATGCGCGAACAGCTCGGTCTCAACGATCCGCTACCGGTGCAGTACGTGCGTTTTCTTTTTGGCCAAACTGAGTGGGTGGTGGTCGGCGAAGAGAACGCCTACACGACCTCCAGCGGCGAACAGTGTGTTGAGATCGACGGCACTGACCATGTCGCGTGCCGCTCTCCCGAAGGCAAATGGATCGGTCAGCAGGATCAGGAAGTCACCTGCAATCGCGTGGCAAGCCTCATGGTGTGCCACGACAACGGCATCCTGTGGGGCGATCTGGGCCGGTCAATCCAGGGCAATATTCCCATCGGCAAAGAACTACAGCGCCGTTTTCCTGCCACGATTGAGCTGGCCTTATTTGCGATCACGATTGCCGTCTTGCTCGGCATACCGGCCGGCGTGCTCGCATCCCTCAAGCGCAACTCACTGGTGGATACCGCAACCATGTTTGCGGCCTTGGCCGGTGTTTCCATCCCCGTCTTCTGGTTGGGCATCTTGCTCATGTGGCTGTTTGGTCTGCAATTGGGTTGGTTCCCGATCGGCGGTCGGCTCAGTCCGGATGTCGAGCTCGACAAGATCACTAATTTTTATGTGTTGGACAGCATCCTGACACGCAATTGGGTTGCTTTCTGGGATGCCCTGCGTCATCTTGTCCTGCCGGCGATCACGCTCGCGACCATTTCCCTGTCGATCATTGCCCGCATGACGCGCTCCTCCATGCTCGACGTGCTCGGCCAGGATTACATGCGTACGGCGCAGTCCAAGGGGCTATCGCGCAGCACCCAGGTGCGTCGCCATGCCATGCGCAATGCCATGATGCCGGTGGTAACCATTATCGGTCTGCAATTCGGCGGACTGTTGGCCGGCGCGATTCTGACGGAGACGATCTTTTCGTGGCCGGGGATTGGAAAATGGGTCTTCGATGCGATTGGCGCCCGCGACTACACCATCGTCCAGTCGGTGACGCTGATCATCGCTTTCACCTTCGTACTGGTCAATCTGCTGGTCGACATTTCTTATGCGTGGCTCAATCCGCGCATCCGCTACCAATAAGCGTTTTCTACGATTACGGCTGTTCAGGATCCTAGGGGATTAACCCGCTTGGTTTCGACAAGCTCAACCGGCGCTAGCCCGGCGATGATCTACCAACCCCCTGAGATCCGAAAGAGCCACAATTGCTATCAAAAACTGGTTGAATTATGGCCGTTGCGAATGATTTGAAGTTAGCCGCCGCCGAACCCATGCGCCGGCACGAAAGCCAAACCCAGCGCGTTTTTCGCCGCCTTCTTCGCTCAACCAATGCGCGGGTTGGGCTTTTTCTCGTTGTTTCTTTTGTCTTGATCGCGATTTTTGTGCCCATCTTTGACGATTATGACGCTCGCCGGGATTTGGATCTTTCGTCGCGTTTGGAGCCGCCATCGGCTGAACACTGGTTTGGCACCGACGATTTGGGTCGCGACGTCTTTCGCCGCGTGCTACATGGCGCGCGTGTTTCACTCCAGGTCGCCATTTTATCAGTGTCGATTTCACTCCTCTTCGGCGCCATGATCGGCCTGGTGGCGGGCATGGCGGGCGGCTGGAGCGACAGCGTACTCATGCGGTTGATGGATATTATGCTGGCCTTCCCCTATGTGTTGCTGGCGATTGCCCTGGTGACGACCTTGGGGCCTGGCCTGCGCAACACCATGATCGCCATCGGTATTGTCTACATTCCCGTCTACGCGCGGCTCTCCCGCTCGGTTGCCCTCTCCCTGCGCAATGAAGACTATGTCCTGGCCGCGCGCAGCATCGGTTCCAAGCAGCACCGTATCCTCTTTAGCCACATTGTGCCCAACGGCCTTTCCCCCATCATTGTGCAGGCTACGTTGAGCATGGGCATTGCTGTACTGGATGCCGCCGCACTGGGATTTTTGGGGCTTGGCCAACAGCCACCCTACCCCGAGTGGGGCAAAATGCTCGTGGACAGCCTGCAGTTTATCCTCTCCGGCTCTTGGTGGGTCATGCTCTTTCCGGGCCTCGCCATCATGCTGACCGTGTTGGGATTCAATCTGCTCGGCGACGGTTTGCGCGATGCGTTGGATCCCCGCCTTCGGATGTGATCGTAAACCCGAGGAGATAGTTGACGCGGAGAAGCTGCCATGGAGCGAGGCTTTGCTGTAGTGTCCATGGAACATTTTTGTGGCCTGTGGCCTGTAGGCGAGAGTCTATACCGCCACCTGAACTGAACTCGTTATTCTTGGAAAGGAAACTGAAAATGAGCGATCGCGTCGTTACGCTAAAAGGCGATACTGCATTTGCGGTAGTGGGCTCGCCCGTTGCTGTGGGCGACAAAGCGCCCGAGGTAACGCTGGATGACGGCGGTTTTGGCAGCACCTTCGACCTGCTAGGCGACACCGCCGGCATGGTGCGGCTGGTTAGCGTCGTGCCGAGTATCGATACAGGCATCTGTGACGCTCAAACTCGACGCTTGAATGAAGAAGCCAGCGGCCTGGCCGACAATGTGATTGTCTTGACGGTCAGCGCCGACCTGCCCTTTGCCCAGGCGCGCTGGTGTGGAGCCGCCGGCGTCGATCGCGTCAAGATGCTCTCCGATCATCGAGCGATGGACTTCGGCAATGCCTACGGCACCTACGTCGAAGCCGCACGTATCGACCAGCGTGCGATCTTTGTCATCGATGAGAACGACATTGTCCGCTATGTCGAATATGTCCCGGAAATCGCCCAGCATCCTGATTACGACGCCGCGCTCGCCGCCCTGAGCGAAACCCTGTAACATCGCGGGTTGTCGAAACGATCGCGCAATCAGATTTACACGCCGCAGTTGGGACACGCCGCGCTTGGTCTTGTGCGGCGTGTCCCAACTGCGGTCAACCGCCGGGAGGGGGAGGAACGACGTCACGGATCCCGATGGACAAATACAGGCGCCAGGACGAACGCAGAAGTGAGCTCTATCCAGGTGATGACCCTCTGTCTCTCGTTTCTCGTGTGCTACATTGAACGTCCGTCGGAGATCAGGTAGAGACGGTTCGCGCCCTGCGTATCTCATTTGATACGTATCCCATCCAATAGGAGTCAGTCACTTGTCATACTGGATTATGGTTCCCATCGCCGCGGCAATCGGGTATTTCCTGGGCTCGATTCCCGTGGGGCTTTGGGTCTGTCGCTTCTATGGCGTGGATATTCGCACCGTGGGCAGTGGCCGCACGGGGGGGACCAACGCCTGGCGCGCGGCCGGTCTCAAGGCCGCGGTGCCCACCGTGATTGGTGACGCGGTCAAAGGCGCACTGGCCGTCTGGCTGGTGCGCTGGCTCTTCTACCGCCTCTTTCCTGACCCGTCGGTGATGGCTGTGGATGAGGCTGTTATGCGCTCCACCGCGGTGCAGATGGCGGCCGCCCTGGCCGGCGGCATGGCTATCATCGGCCACAACTGGTCCATGTTCAATGGCTTCAAGGGCGGCGCCGGCGGCATCACCTCGGCAGCCACGGCCATGGCCATTTCGCCCCTTGTCGGGGGGATGGTCTGGCTAATTGGCGGCATCCTCATCTGGTGGACGCGCATTGCCTCGGTCGGCACCTTTGCGGTGGGCGTCAGCGCCTTCGCAATTTTTCTGATTCTGGGCGTCAACCGTCTCTCGCCCTGGCCCTACATCATCTTTGGCGCGATCGCCTTCTTCTCGGTTTTGGTGGCCCTGCGCAACAATCGTGAAAAGATTCGGACCCAGGACGAGCGCGTGATCACGCTCTGGTAACGGTCCTGCCCAGGATCCGATGTGCCTGGATAGAGACACATTGCCGGCAGTGCTGCCACGACTGCGGCCACGACCTGGACGCTGATGTAAATCGCCTCGCCATTTTTCTTGACAACTATATCGGCTTTGTTGAGATCAGAGGTGGTCAGCGCGCTACAGGCTCGAACGCCAGATCTGGACCAAGACCAAAAAACCCATGAAGAGCGCCAGGGCAACGCCCAGCGCGCCAAACACGGAGATGCCAAAGAGGGTGGGCGGTGCGCCCGCAGCCCAGAGCATGGCCGAACCTAGCAGCAACGCCGAGGTCATGATGCCGATGTTGAGGCGATTCATGGGCCGTTCCATGCCATGCTGCTGGACATGGATCTGAATCTCACCACGCTGGGCTTGCTCCAATAGGGCGACCGCCTCGCGCGGCACCGCCCGGATCAGGCGTGTCCAATCACGGTAGGCGCGCGTCAGCTCTTTTTGAACGCGTTTGGGGGAGAAGCGACGCCGGGCCAGATCGCTGCCATAGCCGCGTAGCGCCTTGGCCATGTCAAAATTCGGGTCCAAGAGCCTGGCTGTGCCTTCGGTCTGGACGATGACCAACAGCAGCATGTTTACCCGGGCGGGTACGAGCAAGTGATGCGTACGGATGATGCCAAACATGCTTTCGAAGGCCGCACCCAGATCGATGCCGCCAGGCGCATTGCCAAACTCGGCGATGAATTCAGCCACATCGGCCTGGTAGGCATTGCGATCCAGGTCGGGCGGCACCTCGCACATGTCGATCAACTCGTCGGTCAGCATCTCGGCATCGCCGGTGATAAAGGCCGTGACGATGTTGATGAAGTCGTCCTGGGTCTGTTCGTCGACCCGCCCCACCTTGCCGCAATCGAGCATGCCGACACGTTCACCCGTCACCACGAAGACGTTGCCCGGATGGGGATCGGCATGGTAGAAGCCGTCGCGGAAGATCATATCGAGCATGACCCCCACGAAGCGCTCGGCAAAGGCTTCGCGATCGACGTTGTTTTCGTCCATGCGTGCGGTGTCGGCGATGCTGTAGCCGGCAAGCCGCTCCATGGTCATCACCCGATGCGACGACTGGTCCGGATAGGCGATGGGGAAGTGAACTTCCGGGTCGTCTTTGAAGTTTTGGGTAAACTGAAGCAGGTTGTTGAGCTCGATGGTGAAGTCGAGCTCGCGCAGGAGGCTGCGGCGGAACTCAGCGACGGTGGCGGTGGGCTTGTATATGGCCACCTCTTTGCTGTTCTGTTCCGCGGTCTTGGCCAGCGTCATGAGCAGGCTCAAGTCGTCGTGGACCTTTTCCTCGATCCCCGCATGCTGGACCTTTACGACCACGTCGGAGCCGTCCTGAAGTGTCGCAACGTGGACCTGGCCCACCGAGGCTGAGGCCAACGCCTCGAAATTGAACCAGGGGAAGATATCTTCGACCGGCTCACCCAATTCTGTCTCAACCGTCTCGCGCACGACCTCAGGCGGATCGGCGGGCGTGTCCGCCTGGAGTGACGCCAGCTCCTCCGCCAGTTCCGGCCCCACCATGTCGGGCCGCTGGCTGATCATCTGGCCCATCTTGATGAAGGTGGTACCCAGCTCGGTCAGGGCCAGACGTAAGCGCACGTTGAAGGGCAGCTCGCTCAGGTCGGTGCCGTCTTCCTCTACGAAGCGCCTGCGCAGAAAACCGGGCGTACTGTCGCCAATGTATTGGGCGAGACCATACTTGGTCAGAATACGCGTGATTTGGTTGAGACGCCTGACGTTGGATCTGACGTTGACGAGGTTGCTGACCATGGTCTCTTGCTTGACTGGCGGATGATGGTTGGGATCGACGGCATGATCCGCACCGATTATACCGTAAGTCAAGCACAAGCACCGCTTTTCTCAAAAGTGCTCGCGCGGTGATGACGCGGCGTCAGGCAACTCCGGTCTCGGCTGCTATATATTTGGCGTGGAAGCTAGACCGCAACCCGCCCACGTGCAAATTCGGTGTCGCGCATCTGCTGGAGTGAGACGCCAACACCATAGGTGACAAATTGTCCCTTGGGCTGAACCGCAATAACGGCCGTCTTGGCGCGCAATTCCTCGGACATTTCCATGCCCCGGAAGGTGACATTCAAGACTTCATCGCTCACTTCGTCAATGCCCAAGACTTGCGCCGTCCCTTGAAACGTGATGGTCGCCGCCGGAATTTTGATCCACGGCATCAGCGGAATGCTCTTTGGAATTGTTACCGTCATGGAGACATGGGGATTGGCTGCCACATGCTTCACTTTCCAGGCCTCTTTGACCGAGCTGATGTAGAGCATGCGCTTATGGGTTGCGTAGACGATCCCCACCGTGCGCGCCTCTTGCTGCGCGGTGACCATTCCCAGCACCGCAAAGATGTTCTTTTCGATCTCTTCCCAAACCTGATCGGTTGTAATCGTCGCCATCGTTTTCCCCTAATGATTGTCGCAGAAAAAATTATCCTACTGCACGTTTCATGATGCCGGCGTCGGTTGAACTAGCTTGCACGATGTTGGCTCAACCGTTGTCGCCGCCACCCACCTGTATCGTTGCTGCAGCGCAACGATGCTTACCCGGCCTCTCGTACCGGCCCACCCTCATTTAGCCAGCTTTCAATCGTCTCCGCAACCAGCTGCGCATGGCTGGCCAGGACGTAGTGATCGGCCCCGGCCACCTCAACCAAGCGGGCGGCTGGGTGTCGTTCAACCAGACGTTCTTGACCAGACAGGAACGCCTCGGCTTCGGGCAGTTCGTTCTTTCCCGCTGCAATGACCAACAAGGGTGCTTCCAGAAGTTCCTCAGCGTTGACGAGCGCTGCGGGAAGATCTGACGCGGCCAGCGCGCCTTCTGCGGTCACGGCGAGCAGGGCGTCGTTGCGGGCGCGTAGCGCCGCCATCTCCTGGCGCAACTCGGCCGGATAGGCATCGTCGGCGAAGAGAGCGCCCAGCGGGCGCAACATGCCCGCTCTGCCCAGCGGATCCAGCACCTGATAGACGCCCAAACGCTGAACGACCTCCTCTGCCGCATGAGCCGTGAGCCCGTCGACCAGAATGACGCCGCTGACCGGGTAGCGGGCGGCGTAGAGCTGGACGACGGCCCCACCCAGCGAATGGCCGACCACAACCGGCTCCTCGATGCCGAGCGCCTGAAGCGCAATATGCCATTCGTCCACTGCTGTGGCGAAGGTGCGCGGCGTCGGCGCCGGATCGCTCCAATCCTGGCCCAGGCGGTCAAAGGCACAGACTCGGTGGGAGGGCGCCAGCTCCGCCATGACGGGCAGCCAGTCGATGGCGCCGCCGGCAATGCCGGCCTGGAATGCCAGCGTCGGCTCGCCCCGGCCCTGACAGATGACGTGCATCTGTGAGTCGTTGACCGTTACGAAGCTCCCACGTGCCGGATAGAGCGCTTCGGCACGGACTGAAGCGCTTCTGTCCCATGTGACCGTGCCCATCAGGAGCAGGAACAGGCTCGCCAGAACGACGAGTGCACTCCAGCCAATCCGCCGGCCCCAGGTAGGGAGGTACGGGGCGTCACGCAGGTCCTGCCCTGACTGCGGCTTTGTATTCATGATCGGACTTTCCTCTTTCAGTGGGCGCTTGGATGGCAAATGCACGAAGACTTGTCGGGTCTGTGAAACTAGGGATGGCGGGGGCTGGCTGTTAGTTCCTGCTGCGGTTGTCTTGCCGTGATGGCCAGTGCAACAATGGCCGCTACGGCTAGCACAGCACCAAAGGCTGTCAGCGTCAATGCATCCGGTGCAATAACGCTTTGACCGCGCAGGGCCTGCCACATGAGAATGAGCGTCACGGCGACATAGGCGACGCCGCCAGTCCAGACCAGGGCCAGACGCTGCCCTGCGCCGTAGCGACGGCGCATGGTCGGGCTCGCCAGCCACAGGCCTAGCAGGGGGATGATCTGCATCCCATGGAGTCCCACGAAGTGGGGCACGCGCAGATCGCCGCCGACCGTGCTCCAGCCGACCAGGGGCAGACCCGGGCCGCCGTCGGGCACGCCGACGCTGTGGGCGCCGGCAGTCGTCATCGGCTCGCCGGCCTGGGCGACGGCCAGCTGCTCCGGCGTGACCTGCGAGGTCATCAGCGGTCCCATGGCGATGCCGACGAGGGAGGCGATGACGCCCAGGCGGAGTGCCCATGCCAAGACCCGATCATCCAGTCGCTGGATGAGCAGCAGAATCGCCAGCACGAGATTCATGGTCGCCAAGACCATAATCGCAATGCCCATGATGCTATAGACGGTGGCATCAAAAGGCGTGGCAATATTGTAGTGGCTGGTCGTGCCGCGTACCGTCTGCATGGTGATCAGCACAAGCTCGATGAGGAGCGTGATTGCCGTGACGTTGGCCGCTGTCTGCACCCAGCGCCGGCGTCCTTTGACAAAGGTCAGCAGCCAAAGGAAGGTGGCGCAGTAAATGGCGATGGAGATCATGAACTTGAGCGGCTTGATCCAGCCGTTGACGCCCGTGATGACCTTGGGATCAACCAGCATGCCCAGCAGGGCAACAGGAATCAGCAGAATCGAGAGGGCAATCGTGAGCGTCAAGAGCCGATTGAATGACCAGGCACGCTGAAGCAGTTGGCCGACCGCTGGGAATGGGCGTTGGATCTGGGTAAACATGGACTTGTCCTTTTCTGAATGAAGGCGTAGCGGTTTAGGAACTGGCATGAAGTGTCGAAGTCGCGGGTTCAGGCTGGGCGTTTCGCCAACCGGTCAAGGCGCGGATACCCAGGTAGAGGGAGAAACCGAGCGGTCCGGCCATGAGGACGAAAAAGAGAATGGGCGACGAGAGCCAGGCGCTCAGACCGCGCGCACGGGCGTCGAGATAGACCCAGCGACCGACAAAGAGGTCGAAAGCCAGAAAGTGCACCCAGGCGATGGTGGCGCCGGTCGGCTCGCCCAGCGCAGTGGCGATCTGCTCCAGGCCGGGGTTGGCCAGGGCTGGGAGCAGACTCAAGGCTCTGCGGCAGAAAGAGCGCGACATAGAGCAGCGACGCCGGCAGTGCAATGAGCGGCGATGCGATGATGCGCTTGCTCCAACGCCAGTGGGGCAGGAAGATCATCAGCGCCCAGAAGGGCATGACGAGCAGGCTACTGAACTGAAAGATCTGATCCACAGGTATGGTCTCCTTGAACGTAGAACGAAAAACGAACATTGTTCGGTAATGGGTAAAAAAATAGGCCATTCGGCCATGAACGGGCGCGACCTGCGTCTCTATCCCTCGTCACGCTTTTGCATGAACGCCAGCCCAATGCGCTCAAGCCCTTCGGCTTCGATGGCAGCAAAATCAAGCGGCAGATCGCGCAGGGTGCCAATGCGCAGGGTGGCCATGCCGTGGACCAGGGACCAAGCCGTATGGGCCATCTCCAACGTGCCGTAACCCGGTGCTGTGTGGAAGACACCTTCGTCAATGCCGCGCTGGATCGCCCGCAGCAGCACCCCAAAAGAAGAGTCCTCATCAGCCATTTGCCCCATGATGTCAGCGGTTGCTGTGTCGGGCGAAGGGGGCGCTGCGGTCAGGCTCTTTGGCGTGTTGAACATGAGCATGAAGTGGTCAGGATTGCCTACGGCAAATTCGATGTAGGCCGCGCCGATGCCCTTCAAATAGTCATGGACAGGAAGCGTTGGATCCACGCGTTTCATATAGCTGGTCAGACGCTCGTTGCCCTCCGCGCAGACTGCCGCCACGATCTCATCCTTTGAGCCAAAATACTCGTAAAGACCGGCCGGGCTGTACTCAATCTTGCGGGCGATTGCGCGCATGGAGAGACCGTCGATGCCCTTCTCGCTGATGATCCGCCGGGCGGCGTCCAGGATCGCCTGGTGCGTGCGCAGGTGACGCCGTTCCCGTGTGCTGAGTTCTTCGAATTCTACACTCATCATTTGCCCTAACTTCGGTTTGATTCCAAACAGTGTTCGGATTATAAGCGACGTTTGGAAATTTGTCAAGCATGAATCTCAGGAATGCAGTCATGGCTGTCACCGTCCGGGTCGGGCTCCGGTCCGGAGCCCGACCCGGACGGTGACAATTTTGATGGCGTTAATCCACGCCTATCCCTTGACCGGCAGACCGTGCTCCACCACCGCCGGCTGGCTGGAGCCTTCCTTGTCCAGGGGAATGTCGGCGCGCCAACTCGAGGCCGGCGGGATCGCGTCCGTGCGGGCGCGGTCCTTGTAGCGCGACGCCACTTCGATCACTTCGGTCATGAGACCTTCGCTGAGCGTGATGGGGTTGAGGCCCAGCGCCAGGAACTGATCATTGCGCACGACGAGCTCATTCTCGAGCGACTCGTTGCGCGGATCCACATAGTAGCGGATCTCGGCGCCGGTCAGCTCGGCGATGAGCTCAGCCAGCGCGCTCACCCGATGGGTTTCTGTCGCCTGGTTGAAGATCATGACGCGCTCACCGTACGTCGGCGGATTCTCGACCGCCAGCTTGATGCAGCGCACCGTGTCCTGGATATTGATAAAGGCACGGGTCTGACCGCCCGTGCCGTACACCGTCAACGGGTGTCCGATCGCCGCCTGCATGAGGAAGCGATTGAGCACCGTGCCATAGTCGCTCTCGTAGTCAAAGCGGTTGATCAGGGCCGGGTGCAGGCGCGTCTCTTCGGTGTTGGTGCCCCAAACCACGCCCTGGTGCAGGTCCGTGATGCGGAGCCGTCATTCTTGTTGTAGTAGTAGAAGAGCAGCGCATCCAGCGTCTTGGTCATGTGATAGATGCAGCCGGGATGGGGCGGATAGGGGATGTCGATGGCGACTTCTGTGCCCTCCACGTCGACCTTGACATCCAGATAGCCTTCGGGAATCGCCATGCCGGCCGTACCATAGCCATAGACGCCCATCGTCCCCAGGTGGACCAGGTGAATGTCCTGCCCGCTTTCCACGATGGCGCAGAGCACGTTGTGGGTGCCGTTGATGTTGTTGTCGACGGTATAGCGCTTGTGGTTCGGCGTCTTCATGGAGTAAGGCGCGGCGCGCTGCTCGGCAAAGTGAATGATGCCCTGGGGGTTGACCGCCGCAAGCAGATCGACCAGATCGTCGGTAATCCCGGGCGATGTCGATATTGACGTAGTCAATGCGTTTGCCGCTGATCTCTTCCCAGATATCGAGCCGATTGCCGATCGTTTCGATGGGCGTGAGGGATTGGGTGCCCAATTCGACATCGATTTTCCGCCGGGACAGATTGTCGACGATGGTCACATCATAGCCGGCGTTGGAAAGATGGAGCGCGGTGGGCCACCCGCAGAAGCCGTCGCCGCCCAGCACGATGATTCGGTTGTTGTCGCTCATGGAGTTCCTCTCAATGTGGAATGCTCGTTCAATGCAGCCGTGCCGCGACAGTGCGATCGTAGCCTGAATTTTTGGGCACTCACCCTGCACAAAACGCACCGTAACCTGATGAGCATAACCATTTTTGAGGGATCGGGCAAACTCCTTTTCCAGACAAATTTAATCCATTTGTGAAATAAATTGCTGCCCGGTTCGGACGGCCAAAATGCGGGTCGGGCTGTGCTACAATGGATCAAACTTGATCTGCCCGGCTTCTTCTGAAGCTACTCTTATGAGGATGTCAGCCATGCCCAATCTGCCGGAGCGCCTTCGTGTTGCCGTCTTCACGGAAACCTTTCTACCGAAAATCGATGGAATCGTCAGCGTCCTCCAGCTGATGCTCCAGCGCCTCAACGAGCGGGGGCACCAGGTCATTCTCTTTGGCCCCGAGGGCGGACCGGACGAATTTGCGGGCGCTGAGATCGTCGGCGTGGGCGGGCCCAAGGTCTTCTTCTATCCCGAATTGAACTTCAACTATCCGCGCCCCTGGATCTACCAGCGCGTCAAGCAGTTCCACCCGGATGTGATCCACGCCGTGAATCCCTTTGTGTTGGGCGCGTTTGGCCTTTACTGCGCCCGGCGGCTCGATACGCCGACACTGGCCTCCTATCACACGGACATGGCCCGCTATGCCGATCACTATGGCTTTGGCTTCACCAAGCCCGCGCTCTGGTCCTACCTCCGCTCCATGCACAACCGCGCGGACGTCAATCTCTGTCCCTCCAGCGCGGTGCGCGACGAACTGCGTGCACAGGGCTTCCGCCGCGTGCGTTGGTGGAAGCGCGGCATCGACACCGACTTCTTCACTCCGGGCCCGGTTGACATGGCCATGCGTAACCGGCTCAGCGACGGCCATCCTGACGACTTTCTCATCGTCTACGTCGGCCGGCAATCGCCCGAGAAAGGCCTTTTTGGCCTGCGCGATGCCATTTTCCCCCAGGAGGGCGTTCGCCTTGCGCTGATCGGCGGCGGCCCTGCGCTTGAAGAGCTGAAAGCGTATTACGCCGGCACGCCCACCGTTTTTCCCGGTTACCTGCGCGGGCAAGAGCTCGTCGACGCCTACCGCGCTGCCGACGCCTTCATTTTTCCCTCTACGACCGAGACCTTTGGCCTGGTTGCGCTGGAAGCCATGGCCTGCCGCGTCCCGGTCATCGCCGCGCAGAGCGGCGGCATCGTCGACACCGTGCGTGACGGCTACAACGGCCTCTATTTCGACCCCGAACATCCCGAGCAGATGGGCGCATTGGTGTGCCGCTTGCGTGAGAACCCGGCCCTGCGCGATGAACTGGCCGGAAATGCCCTGACCCATGCCCGTAACCAATCGTGGCGCGCCACCATGGACCAACTGATCGACTATTACTACCTGGCCCTGCGCGTCCACAGTCGCACCGCGTCATTGACCGTAGCCGCGGTCTAGCAGGCTGTTGGAGATGCAATGAATAGACCGCGGATTGCGCGGATCTGGCGGATTCAAGCGGATAAAACTAATGCTCTGTTACGGTGGGAATTGTCATTTCTTAGAAGCAAAGCGAGAAATCTAGCGTTGGCAGCCCTGAGATTCCTCTTCGCTTTGCTCATGGCGCTTTGCGCCCACTACGTGAACGGAATGACAAAATTCTGATTAACAGAGCACTAAATCCCGTTGACAGTTGGACGTTGAAGGCGTAAAGCCAGTGGTCTTCGAAATGTCAACAGAGCCTAAGAAAATCCGGCTGTTTCAGCCCAATCCACGTAAACCGCGGTCTATCTTATTGGTCTCTCCTGCGAATCGCTGGTCTTGTCCTCGCCTATTTGCTCTCATTGCGATGGTTGGCTACAATTCGTTGCGCTATTCAGAATGTGAATAGCCAGGGTGTGAACAGGAGCTCTCCGTATGACGAAGACCCGCAAGGGCTTTGCCAACTTTTCGCTTGAACAGCTTGCCTTGGGATTGGTATTGGCCGAACCAAAGCATGGCTATCAGCTCTATGCGGCCTATCAAGCCGCGTTTGGTTCGATCTGGAAGGTGGGGCGCAGCAAGTTCTACGCAGCCCTGGCCGCGTTGCATGAGGGCGGCTATCTCTCCGTGACAACCGAGTACCAGAGCGACCGGCCGCCGCGCAAGGTCTATGCGGTGACGCCGGCCGGGCGTAACCATTTCGAGGCGTGGCTGCAGCGTCCTGTGACGCCCATGCGTGCCGTGCGGGTCGAATTTATGGCCAAGCTGCGCTTCTTTGACTTGCTTGGCTTGTCGGGCGTCGATCAACTGTTGGACGAACAGCTTGCCGTCGCCCGGGCCACGCGCAATCTCTGGGATGAGGAGCTGACGCGCGCCGCGACCAGCGACGAGGATCCCTTCATGGCGGTCGTCTATGACTTTCGCCTGCGTCAAGCCCAGTTCATCATCGATTGGCTGGAAGCATGCCGGCTCCAGGTTCAGCAAGGCAGCGCATCGTAATGCGCGCATCGCTGCTATTGCTCGTTGCCCTGGTGGGCATGGTCCTGGCCGGCTGCGCCGTGCAGCTCATCACGCCGACGCGGGATGCGGCCACGCCTGCAGCGCAGCAGGAGAATCGCGAGCTGGTCATCTTTGCGGCGTCGTCGCTCACCGACGCGTTGGATGCGTTGACCGCCGCATTTGTCGCGCAGACGCCCGGCGTGACTGTCGTCACCAACTATGCCGGCTCGTCCAGTCTGGCGGCTCAACTTCTGGAAGGCGCGCCGGCCGATCTCTTTGCGCCGGCCAATCTGGATCAAATGGAGACGGTGGCCGCCGCCGGTCTGCTGGCATCTGAGCCGCGTCTTTTTACCGGCAACCGACTGACGGTGATCGTCCCGGCAGACAATCCTGCGGCTGTCTCATCCTGGCGCGATCTCGCCCGTCCCGACGTGCGACTGGTGCTGGCGATTCCGGGTGTGCCCGTGCGCGCCTACACGGACGAACTGCTGGCTGCCCTGCGCGAGGATCCCGCCTTTGGCCCTACGTTTGTTGATGCGGTCTATGCCAACGTGGTCTCTGAAGAGGCCAATGTGCGGCAGGTTGCGGCCAAGATTGCCCTAGGCGAGGCCGACGCCGGTCTGGTCTACGCCTCTGACGTGACGTCCCAGCTCTCTGAGGCAGTTGCCGAGCTCGCCCTGCCCGACGGGTACAGCATCACGGCGGCCTATCCGCTGGCGCTGCTGACCGCGGCACGCGAACCGGAAGCGGCGGCCGCCTTCATCGACTTTGTGCTGAGCGAAGCCGGTCAATCTATCTTGCAGCAGTGGGGATTTGAACAGAGGCCCGAATGACGACCCAATCTGACACGTCGACCAGCGCCTGGCATGGTGACCGCGACGCGCTTACCATGCGCATTGCCATGGGGGTGGCTTCGGCCCTCATGCTTGGGCTGCTGCTGATTCCCCTGTTGGCGCTTACCCTGCGCGCGCTGGGCGATTTGCGCCTCTCCGCGCTGCTCTTTGACGGTTCGGTCTTTCAGGCACTGCGTCTGAGCCTGACCACGACTGTGATAAGCATGTTCTTTATTGTGCTGCTGGGGACGCCTCTGGCCTACTCCTTTGCGCGCTACGAGTTTCCATTGAAGCGACCGCTCAATGTACTCGTGGAGTTGCCGATTGTGCTGCCGCCGGTCGTCGCCGGCCTGGCCTTGCTCATGGCCTTTGGCCGCCGGGGGTTGCTCGGCTCGACGCTGGCGATCTTTGGCATTTCTCTGCCTTTCACGCCGGCCGCCATCATTTTGGCCCAGGTCTTTGTCTCCTCGCCCTTCTACATCCGCGCCGTGCAGAACCGCTTCGCTTCGATTCCCGCCGAAATTGAAGATGCCGCCAGTATTGACGGGGCCGGCAGCTGGCGTATTTTCCGCTCCATCACGTTGCCCCTGAGTCGGCAGGCCATGCTCACCGGATTGCTGCTCAGCTGGGCCAGGGCGCTGGGCGAGTTTGGCGCCACAATTCTCTTTGCCGGAAATCTACAGGGGCGCACCCAGACCATGCCGCTGCTCGTCTACGGTGCGCTAGAACGTGACCTCGATGCCGCGCTGTGGACGGGGGTCTTGCTGATCGGCATTGCGGCCGTCACGCTGGCGTCTGTGCATGGCCTCTCCCGTTTCCTTGCCGGCCATGAAGAAACGGATCCCCTCTCACAGGCATATTGACGCGTTCATGGCATAATGGAGAGCGGCTCCCAACTACTGTCATTTCCATACCGAGAAAGTGAGTGGCTCATGCAGATTAGTGCACGAAACATGCTCAAAGGTCAGGTCAAGCAGGTCATTGAAGGGGCTGTTAACGATGAGGTCGTGATCGAGCTGCCCGGCGGCGTCGAGATCGTCTCCGTCATCACCAAGAGTTCGGCCGAAGCGCTGGGGCTTGCTCCCGGCAAAGAAGCCTACGCTGTGATCAAGGCATCCAATGTCATGGTGATGGTGGACTAACTCTTCCATTTGCGAAGCGAGTTCTGTCATGCCCGAGATAGTGAACGGAGTTCTACAGGCGCTGCCAAACGGGGGCGGCTATCTGCGCGCCGTCGAGTCTTCATTTCAGCCCAGCCCGGATGACGTCTGGGTGCCGGTCAAACTCATGCGCAGCTTTGGGCTGATCGAGGGCGCCGTGGTCTCCGGCCCGAGCCGTTCCGGTAAGAAGGGACGCGAATTGGCAGGCGTCGACTCAATCTGCGACCTGCCGCCGGAAGAATTTCAGGCGCGTACGCCCTTCGATCAATTGGTCGCCATCAATCCCACCGAACGGTTTCGGGTGGGGGATACCGGCAACACGACCATGCGCATCGCCGAGCTGGTTGCGCCAATCGGCAAGGGGACCCGCGGACTCGTCGTTGCGCCGCCCAAGACGGGCAAGACCCAGATCCTGGCTGAGTTGGCCGCGTCGATCCATGCCACCGACCCCGCGACACGAATTGTCGTGCTCCTCATCGACGAGCGGCCGGAGGAGGTGACCCACTTCCGTCGTGCCGTGCCGGCTGAGGTGCTGGCCAGCTCGAGCGATCAGCCATTGGCGGCGCACGTGAATCTGGCCGAGTTGACCATGGCCCACGTGCGTTGTGACTTGGAGTGTGGCCGCGACGTCGTGCTGCTGGTCGACAGCATCACGCGCATGACGCGGGCCTTCAATCTCTCCGGACGGGGCGCGGCGCGGACGATGTCGGGCGGGATCGATGCCAAAGCGTTGGAGATCCCGCGTCGCTTTTTTGGCCTGGCGCGCAACATCGAAGATGGCGGATCGGTCACCGTGATTGCAACGGCGCTGGTCGATACCGGCTCGCGTTTGGATGACCTGGTCTACGAGGAGTTTAAGGCCACGGGCAACAGCGAGTTGGTGCTCGACCGTTCCCTGGCCGAGGCGCGTATCTTTCCCGCCATTAATCTGATTTCCAGCGGTACGCGCAAAGAAGAGCTCCTCTACACCGAAGATGAGATGGCCCGGCTTGTGACGCTGCGGCGCTGGCTAGCCAAAGCCAAGCCGGCCCCGGCCATGCGCGGCATGCTCAAGCTGATCGACATGACGGAGACGAATGAGGAGCTTTTGGCGCGCTTGAATCCGGCGTGAGGGTGAGTGGGTTTAATCTTTGGATTGTGGAGTTGGGGGGTGAGGATGCGATCTTTGTGGGGCAAGGCGCCCTTTCAGTTTGAAATGCGTGATGTGCCCATGCCGGAGCCGGGTCCGGATGAGGTGGTGGTGCGGGTGACGGCGTGCGGCATCTGCGGCACGGACCTGCATTTCTTGCACCACAATGCGGATTGGACGCCGCTGGGTCACGAAGTGGCGGGCGTCGTGCACGCCGTGGGCGCGCAGGTGACGCGCTGGCAGGGGGGCGAGGCTGTGGCGGTGGAGAATCACGTCGGCTGCGGCGTCTGCCGGCAGTGCAAGAACGGCCGCGCGCAGTACTGCGAGCAGATTGCCACGTACATGGAAGACCGGGCCGGCTTTGCCGAGTTTCTACGCGTCCGGGCGGACATGGTGCATGCCTACGAGGCCGGCCGCATCACCCCGGCACAGGCGTCCCTGACCGAACCCTTGGGGGTCGCGCTCGATTTGGTCCAACGGGCCGATCCCGATTTCAACGACGAAGTAGCGGTCTTTGGGCCCGGTCCGATTGGCTTGATGACGGTCACCGTTGCCAAGCTGCGGGGCGCGCGGCGCATTTTCCTCACCGGTTCGACGAGAGCGACGAAGCGCGGCCGTTACCGGCTGGAGCTGGGCGAACGCATGGGCGCCGACGTCATGCTGAGTGCTGCCGAGGATGATATTGTTGGTGAGATCATGGCTGCCGTGCCCCAGGGCGTGGATCGCGTGTTGGTCACAGCGCCGCCCAGCACCCTCACGCAGGCTTTCCAGATCGCCTGCTTTGGCGGCATTGTGGGCCTGATCGGCATCGAGTTTGGCGCCGGCGCCAACCTGACGTTTGACGTCAACGACTTTCATTTCAAAAAGCTTCAGCTGCGCGCGTCCCACGCCATCCCCAATCACTATTTTCCTATCGCGCTCGATCTGCTGGCGCGCAACGCCATCGACGCCGACAGTGTCATCTCTCACGTCATGCCGCTCGATGACTATGCCGACGCGTTTGAACGCCTGCGCGATCCCGATCAAGCCGTGAGCAAGATCGTGTTGACGCCGTGACCGTTATCGGGAGGATTACCTGCTCGTACCGGTTAAATGCTGAAAAATGGAACGCGGATAAGGCGGATTGGACGAATCTGCGCGGATAAAGGCAGAATTCTCCGCGCTCAAATCACATTGTACTCTTCGATCAGCCGCGCTTCGGCAAAGCGCGCGTAGTCGAGCATGGAGATGTCCAGCGTCGTGGCTTGACCATCCAGAATGATCTCGCTCAGCAGCAGGCCGGCGATGGGCCCATGCATGAACCCGTGGCCGGAGAAGCCGGTGATGACGTAATAGCCGTCGAGCGTGGCGACACCGCCGATGATGGGGTGCGCATCGGGCGTCACCTCATAGAGGCCGGCCCAGTGTGATGCCCGGCCGGCCTGCTCCAAGATCGGCAGCCGTTCGATGGCGCGCTCCATGTGGGCATACTCCCACGCCTGATCGACGCTTTCATCAAAGCCGGGCGCTTCATCGGGATTGGACTGGCCCGTGAGGATGCCCTCGCCTTCGCGGTGGAAGTAGAGGCTCTGGGCAAAGTCGATGATGAAAGGAAAATCGTCTGGCAGCTCAGGCAGTGGGGTCGTGGTCAGGATTTGACGCCGGATAGGCGTCACCGGCAGGGGCACGCCCGCCATCTCGCTGATCGGGGCGGCCCATGGTCCCGTGGCGTTGACGATGATCTCGCAGGCAATGGCGCCGGCGCTGCTCTGCACGCCGCTGACGCCTGCGCCGGTCGCCTCAATGCCCGTGACGGTGACATCGGTAAAGGCCTGAACGCCCAGGCGCTTGGCGCCGTTGACGTAGCCCATGACGACGCCATTGGGGTCGGCCAGTCCATCGCCGGCGTGAAAGGTCCCGGCAATGACGTCCCCGGCGTTGAGGAGGGGGACGCGGGCACGCACCTCATCGCCGCTGAGCCACTCGGTGGATACACCCAACTGCCGCTGCAGCGCAACGTTGTGCTCGAACTTGGCGACATCTTGTTCGTTTGTGAGCAGAAAGAGGTAGCCGGGCCAGCGCAGGTCGATGGCTTGACCCAGCTCCTCTTCAAAGCGCTCGAGCACGGGCAGGCTCAGTTTGGAGAGTTCGATGTTGATGGCGGTGCTGAACTGATAGCGAATGCCGCCGGCGCACTTGCCGGTCGCGCCGGCCCCCCAAAAGGGCTCGCGTTCCAGCAAGACAATGTCGGTTGCGCCCCGTTTGGCCAGATGATAGGCGACGCTGGCGCCCATGACACCGCCGCCGATCACGACGATTTGGGCCTGTTGCGGGAAGTTGGCCATGCGAATCCGTTCCTTTCTGCGTGAGTCTTGTTGTGGTGCAATGTTACGAAATCTTAACCGGGCGGCAATGATTTTGTAACGATTGAGCGGTAAACTTTGAGATATTGTGCTTGATGCGTAGTTGGTAGGTAGTCACGTTGGTATTTCGATTGTGACGAGCCGGCGGCTCAGTCCGCATTTCGCTAGACGGTCGCCGGCCAGTCACTACTCATTTTGAATCAAGAGGGTACACATATGCAACAACCAAACGTACGTCGCAGCCTGCTTTCGTTTCTGTTGGCTGCACTCATGGTCGTGGGTGCCGGCGGCGTATTGCTGGCCGCGCCTGCATCACAAAGTGATGTTCCGGCAGACGAAGCCACCGGCGTGCTCATCGTCTCCGTGCAGGAGAATGGCCCGGCTGATGCGGCCGGACTCGTGCGCGGCGACATCGTGCTTGCCGTGGACGGCGTGGCCGTCAATTCCGTGGATGAACTGGTCGACCTGCTCGGCGCAGCCGAGCCGGGCGACGAGGTCGAACTCTCCGTCCAACATGGCAGTGAAACGTTAGCGATCAGCGTAACGCTTGGCGATCGCGCCGGCGGCGCGTATCTGGGCGTCGTCCCATATGTGGTCGATCAAGCAATCGCCGACGCGGTCGAGCTTCCCGGCGACGCTGAGCCCGCCATCACGCCGGTGCCGACAGAAGAACCGACAGAAGAACCGACAGCGGAGCCAACCGAGGAAGCTGCCGAAGAGCCAACCGAAGAAGCGCCGGCAACCGCAACGCCTGACGCCGCGCCTCGCCCCCTCACGGCTGTCGGCGCGGCCATCGCCGAGGTGCTGGCTGACAGTCCGGCCGCCGCGGCCGGCTTGCAGGTCGGCGACATTATCATCGCCGTCAACGACAAGGTCGTGGAGAATGCGGCCGACCTGGCCGTGCTGGTCCGCGAAAACGCCCCCGGTGATGAGATTCGACTGACCGTGCGCAATGCAGCAAGCGATGTTGACAACGTACTGACGGCAACCCTGGGTGAAAATCCCCAGGACGTGACGCTGCCCTTCCTGGGCATCCGCTTTACCCGGCCCGAGGCCCTGCAGGCCGACGACGGCGCAGAGTCGGAGGCGGCGCCGGCAGCAACCGCAACGCCCGCTCCTGAAGAGGAGCCCGCAGCTACGCCGACCCCCATGCCCGAAGAAGAGAGCCCTGCTGCTGGGGCGCTTTCAGAACTTGAGGGCGACGGTGCCCTGATCACCGAAATCGTGGACTTTAGCCCGGCAGCGCTGGCTGGCGTGGAGGTCGGCGACGTCATCCTGGCCGTTGACGGTGTGGCTGTGGAAGCCACCGCTGATCTGGCCACGCTGATCCGCGCATACGCGCCCGGTGACACCGTGAATCTGTCGGTGCGCAACC
This sequence comes from uncultured Chloroflexia bacterium, assembly GCA_963749845.1. GTDB lineage: Bacteria > Chloroflexota > Anaerolineae > Caldilineales > Caldilineaceae > JAGRCP01. The sequence goes on from CAVVOJ010000006.1 coordinate 164,629, forward strand.
TGAACAGCGACACCGTACGCGAACTCGCCGCCACGCTGGCCGCCAATCCGCAAGATGAAGCGCTGCCCTTCCTGGGCGTGCGCTACGGCATGCTGTCAACCATGATGGAGCCCGAGCGCGCCACGCCGGTTCCCACCGAAGAGCCTGAAGAGGAAGCTGAAGAAGCCGAATCTGCTGACCGCATGCCTGCCGCTATGGCCGGTGCGCTCGTGGTCGAGGTTGTCGCTGGCGGCCCTGCCGAAGCTGCTGGCGTGCAAGCCGGTGACCTGATCATCGCGGTCGACGATGTCGTCGTAGATGGGGACGCGGATTTGGCCGATCTCATCGGTCAGTATGCGCCCGGCGACGAGATCTCCATCACGGTGACGGACATGATGGGGGGCGACGAGCGCACCCTTGCCGTGACCTTGGGTGAAAATCCTGAGGTGGCGGGCAAGGCGCTGCTGGGCGTCCAGTACACGCCCTTCACAGGTGGCATGCGCATGATGCCTTTCTCGGGCGAGCGCGGCATGGCCGTGCCGATGCCCCAGCCCGATGCCGACATGAAAGAGGGAGACGATGAGTGCGAGTGTGATCACGACCACGAGCGCCATCACTTCCACCACCATGGCGAAGGGATGATGGATGATGAAGGCATGATGCCCTTCTTCTTCGGCTTCGATGACGTCAATCCCGAGACAATGCCCGAAAGCTTTGAAGAATTTCTGGATCAGCTGCGCGAGCAGTTTGGCGGCGAGTTCAACCCGGAAGATTTCCAGTTCCTGCCGCCCGAATTCTTTAACCCGGATCAGCTCCAGCCCGACGCGGAGCGCGAAAGCCTGTAGTCAGCTGACTCGAAATTAGATGGAACGCGGATTGACGCTGATTTTCTTCGCCTTTATCCGCGCAGATTCGCCGAATCCGCTCAATCCGCGTTCCATCTGACGGCAAGCTAGCTGTCCCACCAATATCCTATGCCCCGTTCCATTCGTTGGCGCCTCGTACTCAGCTATATGCTCCTGGCCTTTGGCTCTGTGGCCATGGTCGGCTGGCTGACGCTAGCGCTGATCGATCGCCGCCTGGAAGCTCAGGAAGTCGATTATCTGACCGCCAACGCCGAGGCGATTGCGCGCCAGGCCGCGCTTTCCATTGAGGCGGGGGCCCGTACGGCTGAGTTGGAGCAGCTGGCCGGTGCGGCCGCGTTCCTGGGCGACGTGCAGGTGCGGATTCTGGATGAACAGGGCAGCGTGCTCGTCGATTCGGGCGCGCCGAGCGAACTTCAGGAGATGGCCTGGATCGTCCCACCCCCGGCCCGCGGCCGGCCGGCCGGCCGCGAGGCGCCGCCCCTCTTTCTCTTTGATCAGCGGGGCTTTGCCGGCTTGGATGGACTCTTTCCCTTCGATCCGCGCCTGCTGGAAGAGTTGATGCTCTCCGAGTGGGGCGGGACGCTGGAAGATCCCCTGTCCGACATGCTCGACGTGATCGTCGTGCAGCGCTCTTCGAGCCCGTGGGGCGATCTGCTCGATTTTGAATATGGACTCTACCTGGACGATGCAGACGTGGACAGAGAGCCTGCGTCTGCTGTGGCGTCGCCATCGTCTGCCGGGAGCGCAGACGACATGACCGCTGATGGCGCCGGCGAAGAGACGGCGGCCATTGCGCGCTCGACCCAGACGGTCACGCTGCCTATCCTGGTCGCCGGCAGTCCCGCCGGCTTTGTGGAATTGAGCAACGGTCCCGACTTTGGCGCAGAATCGCTGGAGACCGTGCGTCGCGCGTTTCTGATTGCGGCGACGGGCGTGGCTTTGCTGGCCGCGTTCCTCGGTTTGCTTATGAGCCGCTCGTTGACCGGGCCGCTCCAGGCGTTGACCGGGGCCGCGGCGCAGATGCACGCCGGCGACCTGGGCGCGCGCGCGCCCGTGCGCAGCCGGGACGAGATCGGCGCATTGGCCGGCCAGTTTAACCAGATGGCCGATGAGATGCAGCGCAGCTTTGCCGAGCTGGAGGCGGAGCGCGACGCGCTCCGTCGCTTCATCGCCGACGCGTCGCACGAGTTGCGCACGCCGATCACCGCGCTGCGCACCTTCAACGACCTGCTGCAGGGCCCGGCCGCCCACGATGCTGCGGCCCAACAAGAGTTTTTGCAGGAGAGCGCGGCCCAGATTGTGCGCCTGGAATGGATCACGGCCAATCTGCTTGACCTCTCCCGCCTGGACGCGGGACTGGTCGATTTGGAGCTTGGCGAGATCGACCTGGCCGAGTTGATCCATGCAGTGGTCGCTCCCTTCCGCCTGCAGGCCCAGGAGGCCGGCATTGCGCTGACGGTGACGGTCCCGCCGGACGGCATCACGCTGCGCGGCGATCGGGCGCGTTTGGCCATGGCGCTGGCCAATCTGCTCGACAATGCCTGTAAGTTTACGCCGCGCGGGGGCGAAATTGTGGTGAATGTCCAGCAGCAGCCGGAAGCGGTTGAACTCAGCGTGGCCGATACCGGACCGGGGCTAAACGAGGAGGACCTGCCTCTCCTCTTCGAGCGCTTCTACCGCAGCCCGGCCAGCGGGAAGAGCGGCAGCGGCCTGGGCCTGGCCATCGTCCAGAGCATCGTGCAAGCCCACGGCGGCACGGTGCGGGCTGCCAACCGTGCAGCGGGCGGCAGCGTCTTCACCCTCTCCCTGCCCGCAGCGTGATCGGCTGGGCGTTAGATGGAACGCGGATCTACCCTGATTGAGCGGAGTAACGATGATCTTTTTCCGCCATTATCCGCGCAGATTCGCCTAATCCGCCCAATCCGCGTTCCATCATTTCATCTCTGGAAGTGTTGTCCTGCTCCTATTGCCCCGAGCCCCCTGACCCGGCCTGAATCAAATCATCGATGATGATCTTCTTCATCTCAAGCATAACCGGTGTCGTCTTTTCAGGGTTGACGGCCATCAGTTCCTCCAGGTTTTCCGGCACGATCTGCCATGACACACCGTATTTGTCCTTGACCCAGCCACACTGTTCAGCCTCCGGAACGGCGGAAAGCTTGTCCCAGAAATGGTCGATTTCGGCCTGGTCTGTGCAGTTGACGATTAGCGAGATCGCTTCGTTGAACGCAAAGCCGTGGGGCCAGGCTGAGTCCATGGCGCCGAACTCCTGGCCTGCCAGCACCATCTGCGCAAGCTTCACGGACCCTTCCGCGTCCGGCTCCTCGCCTTTTTCATAGCGCGCCAGGATCTGTGCGCTTGAAGCGGGGAAGACCGATGCGTAGAACGCTACTGCTTCCTCTGCGCGACCGCAGCCACTTTCGGTAAACATCAGCGCCGGCATGATCCGCTGCGTGACCTCCCCTTCAGTGAGGATCACCTGCCATGAGACGCCATACTTATCTTGAATCCAGCCGTAGCGCTTGCTGAATGGATATGCGTCAAGCGGCATCATGACGGTGCCATCGAGTGAGAGCTTCTCCCAGATTTCGTCCACCTCTTCAACCGCTGTGCACCGGACATGAAAGGAGATGGAGGGGTTGATCTTGAATACAGGCCCGGCGCTGATGGCCATGAAGTCGTATCCCATGACCCGAAAGCCTACGATGTTACAGTCACCAGAAGGCGTATCGCGAATCTGGGTTGTGAAGGTAACCTCAGAATCAGGAAAGACCGTGCTGTAGAACGATGCGGCTTCCACTGCTTCTTTATCAAACCAAAGATGGGGTGTGATTTTCTGCTTTACCATAGCGGTTCTCCTTACGCTTCAGCGGCGCAGTTAAACATCCAGCGTATCCCGAATTGGTCGACGCAACTGCCGTAGTAACCGCCCCAGAACATTTCCTGGGGCGCCATGCCGGCATCGCCACCTGCGGCGAGCGCATTGTACAAGCGGTCCGTTTCGGTTCGGCTGTCCGGTTCCAGATTGAGCGAAACATTGTTGCCAAGCGTCAGCGAGTGCCCCATTGACGCCAGCATGTCCGTGCCCATCAGGACCAGACCGCCCAGAATCGGGAGTTCCACATGCATGATCATGTCCTGCTCATCCTCGGGCAGCGAAGGCTGTCGGGCATCCGTTGGCACGTCGCTCATGCGCTGGATGGGCGCGGTGAAGTCTGTGCCAAAGATCTGCCTGTAGAAGGCAAACGCCGCCTCTGTTTCGCCCACAAAATTCAGGTAAACGCTCGTGCGCGCCATCTTCGTTTTTCCTTTCTTCGAAAGAGACTGGCCACTCGACCCAAAATCATACCTCGAACCACACTTTAGTATCTAGTTTGCAGATCCGGTTGGCGGTACGCTGATTGTACGTTGCGACTGCAGCAAGCGTAACGCTCTGTCGAGGGGTTTCTACCTGAAGTTTAAGAGGAATCATGCCATGAGGTGGCTAGAAAACCGACCATATGTGGTGATTGTCATTGTGTTGAGCGCTCTGGTTGCGGGCTGTGGCGCCACCGCTATCGGGGAGGCGCCTCCGTCCCTGATCGGTACCTGGCAAGGCGAATGTGAGATCAACCTGCCGGTCGCGTTTAACCCAACGCAACTCCCAGAAGACGTTACGCGCTCGCAACAGGCGGTGGAAGTAACCATCATCATCCAGGAAGACGCAAGCGTTGATGGCATGGTGGGGGAAGCTTTGCTGGCCAAGTCTGTGCTCAAGCGTAACCGGGGCGAGTTGGGCCGCAATCTGAACGTTGCCAGCGACTACATCATCATTGACGGCTATCTCACGGGACCTATCGTTGCTGGAGAGGACGAAATTGAGCGTAAATCGTTCACGATTCCTTTTGATCTGGTCGACGATCAGATTCACGGCGGACTCATGTGGCGACAGGCGTGGAAGTATCCACTCCCACTCTGTGACGTGGATCTGGATCGCCAATAGCGGCAATGGGGCGACCTATCTCTACCTGACGTAGGCCAGATGGAAGTACATCTTGTTCTACTGATTCGAATGGCGCAGGCAAACGACAGGTCCCGTTGACATTTGGTTGTAAAGCTCCCGGCACGGGCGGCAGAACATCCGATTAACAGATTGGTCGCCCCCCGTGCCGGGAACGTGGCAGACGCAAAGTCGGCGGTTTTTTGAAATGTCAGCAGACTACAAATTCAGAGGAAACAAAATGACCCAGGCTCGTATGCAAACCGCGGGACAAACGTCGCAAGCGTCGCTTGCCGGACAGCCTGCCCGTTTATTTTTTGTCGATCACTTGCGCGCTGCGCTGGTGATCCTTGTTGTGCTGCACCATTTGGCGGTCGTTTATGGGGAGGGCATATCGTTCTGGTATGTCGACCCGCCAAGAACCGAATCTCTGGCTGGCTTCGCGCTGGTACTGTTTGTGCTCTTCAACCAGGCCTGGTTTATGGGCGCGCTCTTCTTGCTGGCCGGCTACTTTACGCCAGCTTCATTTGACCGCAAAGGGGCTGGTTCATTTTTCAAAGAACGGTTGATTCGGCTTGGTATTCCGCTTCTCGTCTGGTTATTGATTCTCAACCCATTTTCCAATATCGGTCTTTATCTTGAACCAGCCGTGTGGATCCCAGGACCGCTTACCTGGCAGTCCTACTGGCAGATGTATCCCGAATTCATCGGCCTGGGCGTGGCATGGTTCCTCGCCCTCTTACTCATCTTCAGCATTGGGTACGTTATCTGGCGGCGGTTGACGCGCAGTCGACAGTCGTCTTCGGTCCGCGAAGGCTCGCCCCCAAGCTACCTCGGCGTCGTGATCTTCACGCTGGGGCTAGCGCTGGTTACATACCTCGTGCGAATCATCGTTCCGATCGGCAGACCAGTGCTCGACTTCCCTACGCTGGCTTACCTACCGCAGTACCTTAGCTTCTTTATCGTTGGTGTCATTGCCTATCGACGAAACTGGCTGCGAACGCTCCCGGGGCAGATGGGGCAAGCGGGCTTTGGTGCTGCGGTCATAGCGACGCTTCTGCTCTTTCCGATTCCGATATTGGGCATCCTGGGCGGCACCATGCGCTTCTTGGGCAATGGGAGTTGGCCGTCTGCGGTCTATGCGCTCTGGGATTCGATCTTTGCCGTGGGTATGACGCTCGCCGCAATCACCTTTTTTCGTCGTTATTTCAGCGATGAGAGCCACTTCGGACGCTTTCTCTCCGACCAGAGCTACGCTGTCTACGTTATCCACAGCCCGATTATTGTTGTGCTCGCGTACGCCTTCTACCTTGCGCTCTCAACGAGGGGAATAGAGCTTGGTCCTCTATTCAAGTTCGGCATGGCGGCCGCGATCATTGTTCCGATCTGCTTCGTTGCTGCGTACGTCATCCGCAGAATCCCCGGCGTGGCGAGGGTGCTTTGAGCTACATTCTCAACGATAGTCGCAGCGATTCAGTCACCAATCAGTATTCAGCTACCAATCAAACAGTGTCAATCAAACAGCTTTGTGAAGAGGGGAATCGAAAATGACGACAACCAAAGAGTCCGCAAAGAGCTTGGAGAATGTGAAAATCGATGTGAAGTTCAAGATTTCAGCACTTTGGGTCGCATTGATGTTTCTTTTCATATATGTGGATTACTTTGCACTCTATACGCCGGGCGCCATCGACGACATTTTGGCGGGTGTCGTGTGGCAGTTCGACATCACGCAGGCATGGGCGCTGTCAGCAATGGTCTTGATGGCGATCCCTACGCTGATGATCTTCTTGTCCCTGGTCTTGACGGCCGGAATTAATCGCTGGACAAACATCATCGTCGGCGCTCTGTACATGGTCGTGGTGATCGGCAGTGCTATCGGCGAGACCTGGGCCTATTATCTTCTTGGTTCAGCTCTTGAACTGATACTTCTGGCCCTGATTGTCGGTTATGCGTGGACGTGGCCCAAGCAGCAAGCGTGAAGCATCGAAAGGCTGGGAGATTTGTTTTTGACTCGCTGGTTGGTCTGACATACGCCAACTGGACGAAATTGCAAATTCGACCTCAATTGCTGACAGAGGGGGTTGGGAGTGGTAGAATGAGCGCCATCTGGGGAATTGTCGTTCGTAGAGTCATACAACGCCGCTCTATTCGGATCGGAGACCCTGACGCACTGAAGATTGTCTATTTCTTCCTTATACTGTGGGGATTGGCTGCTGTCATCACAGTGGCCGGACAGTGGCCATCGCGATTGCGGCACTGCCCGCATAATGCTATACTCGCCCTGTCTGTCTATCGTGAATCAGATGACTTCAGCCGAGGAACTAGGGTTGAGCGTCAGGGTGGATTAGGACAGGCGATCGATTTAGTCTACCGTTTCAGTCTACCGTTTCATGTACAGGAGAATTGAATATGTCAAACGAAGAATCACAGGCCTATCGAGTTCTTGCGATCGAATTCACCGGTCAGGATCGTGCCAAGCAGGTGGCTGACTTGGTAAACAAGTACCAGAAATCCGCCGGCATCAAGGTGAAAGCCTGGGCAGTTGTCGAAGTTGACGACAAGGGCAAGGCCCACGTGAAGCAGTCCGGTCATGGTGGCGTTGGCACCGCGACAGGTATGGGTATTGGCGCATTGCTCGGCCTCATCGGCGGTCCTGCCGGGCTTCTCGTTTGGGCATTGGGTGGCGCGCTGGTGGGTGGATTGGCCGGTAAGTACATGGGCCACCAGTTTGATTCGGATGAGATCAAGGCGCTGGCTGCCAGCATGGAGCCAAATACCTCTGGCTTGATTGTTATTGCCGAAGACAAGGTCGTGGAAAATCTCACCGATGAGTTGAGTGATAGCGGAGGTCAGTTCGTCTCCGTGACCCTTGGCAGCCAGTTGACCGGTGAACTGGCCAACGTCCAGGCAGTAAACATTGGTGACGCTGGCGATGCTGATGCAGCGGACGCGACTGGCTCTGCTGACGACAATGCTTCTGATAGCGCGTAATCATTCAGCGAATTGTTGATGAAGTAGACTGCCGTCTCCTATGATCGTTGATATCGACTGTGGGAGACGGCAATCAAAGCCGATGACGGCGCCTACATTGAGAGGGCAGTTCATTGTCAAACCAGGCGCTGGTTGAACAGATGATCCAAGGCACAATTGGGATTCTGCATCGGGAATACCCCAACGGCAACTTCCATCTCTTGCGGGGCGATGAAGACTTGTGCTCGCCCCATACACAGCACCCGGCCTTCTATGGCTGCCTGGACTGGCACTCATCGGTCCACTCCCACTGGCAGCTGGTGCGGGCTGTTCGGCGCTTTCCCGACGCAGCTTTCGTGCCAGACGCAATGGCTGCCCTCGACCGCTCGCTGACCCACGACAAGATCGCCGGCGAACTGGCCTACCTGTCGGACCATCCTCGCTTCGAAATGCCCTACGGCATGGCGTGGCTGCTCCAACTGGCGGCGGAACTATTCGAGTATGCGCACGAAGAGGGCAATGCCGCGGCCCGGCGTTGGCGCCAAGCGCTGGCGCCACTGGAAGCGCACGCTGCGGCGCGCTTCCACGACTACCTGGCGAGCCTGCCCTATCCCGTCCGCGGCGGTCTCCACAACCAGACGGCCTTCTCGCTTGGGCTGGCGCTGGACTGGGCAAGGACGGTGGGCGATGCTGAGTTAGGGGCGCAGATCGAGACGCGTGCACTCGAATACTTCGGCGCAGACGTCGACGCGCCGCTGGCCTACGAACCGGCCGCCATCGACTTTCTCTCGCCCACGCTGGCCGAAGCGGATCTCATGCGGCGCGTCCTGCGCGGCGACGCCTACCGCAACTGGCTCGACGGCTTTCTGGGTGATGATATCGGACGGTTGGAGACCCACCTTGAGCCGGTCGAGGTCACCCACTTTGCCAACGGGCAGTTGGCCCACCTGGCCGGCCTCAACATGAGCCGTGCCTGGATGCTGGAGGGGATTCGCACGGCACTCCCCGTGGATGATCGACGTGCCGAAGGGCTGGCCGGGCTGGCCGAGCGCCACCGGACAGTCGGCTTGCCTGCCGCGCTCAACGACGACTACATGGTGACCCACTGGGCGCCGACCTTTATTCTCTACCTGCTCACCGACCGGGGGATACGTGCAGGCGACTAAAGCCAGCCCAGCGCACTATCGTCCTCGGGATCGGGCAACAATTCTTCCAGCGCAGGGGGAGCATACGCTTCGCTGCATCTATCAGCTCAGCCCCGCATCGCGCGCCTTCACGATCGCCTGCGCGCGATCAGCGACTTGAAGTTTGCTAAAGATGTTGGAGACATAATTGCGGACGGTTTTGGTGCTCAGGGATAACTGCTGGGCAATCGCCTCATTGCTAATGCCCTGCGCCATCAAGCGCAGAACATTGCGCTCACTTTCGGTTAGTTCGGGGAAAATGTCAGCTGGCAAGTCAGGACGGGCGGAGAAAAAATTCATCATTCGTTGCGCGATGGCCGGGCTGAAAATGGCTTCGCCATTGCCGACGGCGAGGATGGCGCGCTCGATGTCTTCGTCGTTCATGTCCTTGAGCACGTAACCGCGTGCGCCGCCGCGCATGGCCGCAAAGACCGAGTCATCATCTTCAAACATGGTGACGACCAGAATGCGAATGTGGGGGCTGGTCTGAACAATCTGCCGAATGGCGGGAAGACCGCCACCGCCGGGCATCTGTAGATCCATCAGCACGACGTCCGGCTGTAGCTGTTCGGCCAACTCGATCGCTTCCTCGCCGTTGGTAGCTTCTCCGACCAATTCAGTCGAGGGCAGAGAAGCCAGCAGCGCGCGCAGGCCCTTGCGAAAGACGGGATGGTCGTCGGCAATCAGAACGGTTAGGGTGTCCATTGTGTAGCCCCCAGTGGTAGATGAACCGTGATGCAGGCGCCGCCTGCCTCGCCGGGCTGGATGGCAAACGTGCCCCCCAGTTCGGCGGTCCGCTCCTGCATGGATGAGAGACCAATGCCATCGGGCTGGTCAGCCGGTACGTAGTGGCCGTCATCGCTCACGGTGAGGATAAGTTGTTCCGGTTCTATTTCGATTTCAACGCCACAGGCTGTGGCGTCAGCATGTTTGATGACATTGTGAATGGCTTCGCTGGCAATGCGATAGACGGCTACCTCCACGGCAGCGGATAGCCGCGGCATCGGTTCGGGCGCAATGACGTCGAGCCGAAGCCCTGAATCTCCTAGCTTGAAGTTTCTGATCGCGTCAATCAGGCCAAACTCGTCAAGCATCGGCGGGCGCAATTCATAGACAAGGTGGCGAATATCGGCCGTGGCCGCGCTCACATCATCCCGCAACTCGTCGATCAACTGTTCGGCTTCATCTGGATGCTCACGTAGCAGACGGCGCACGGCGCTCAACTGCATGCGCAGCGAGGCGAGCGTCGGACCGAGACCATCGTGCAGGTCGCGGCGGATGCGGCGGCGCTCTTCCTCCCTCGTCATCACCAATTGCTCGCGCGAAGCCTGCAGGGCCTCACTCATCTGGGCAGCGTGGAGCGTGATGCCGACCTGCCGGGCCAAGCTATTAAGCAACGCCCCCTCACTACTGGTCAAGGGCATTTGGGGCAGGCGTGATGTCACATGCAGCCATCCGACGACATCAGTGCGATAGGTGATCGCCATGGACGTCAGCTCACTGCCATTCGGCGGCACGCCATAGGCCGCAATTGTGCCGTCGGAAGTTTCAAGTTGCACGTAGGGGAGCTTCACGGTGCGGGCAATGGTCTCGGCAATGGTCGGCAGCATCGATGCCTCCGGCGAAGCCGAGGCTAGGGAATCACTCATCTGACCCATTATCTCTAGCTGGGGGTCATCCATGGCGTAGACGAGGTGATGCACGCGCGGCTGCACCCAGTTCGAGACAGGTTTCAGCGTGGCGGCCAAAACGATCACGGCCAGGATATTGAGTATCCAGGTCATGATGTTACTCGTGACCGGAACAAGCAGCGTAATCCCCATGTAAACGGGGATGCTGTAGCCGCACAGAATCACGACCAGCAGAGAGTGGAAAAGCAGCTTGTTGCCATCCGTCCAGCGCTTGTTGTCAGCCAATATCACCTTCCTGAAAATGTAGAGGAGCGCAGCACCCGTTCAGATTCTCCAACGGATGCTGCACTCAATCTAGCAGGTTCTGATCATGCTACCGGTGTCAGGCGGATTCGGCCAGCGCGGCCGGCTCTCGGCGTAGACAAAGATAGATTACGCTGAGCGATGCCACAACGAAGCTGCCGGCCATCAGCCTGAACGCCATATCGGGGTCGGCAAGGGCGCCCATCGTATTGAGGACTGCATTGAAAGCGCTGATGACGATTGCCAGGATGATGGCCCAGCGCTCCGCCCGCCACACGCCATAGGCGACCACGAGCGTTATCGTATCAACGGCAAAACCCAGGACAAACACCCAGAAAATGGCGCCCTCCGCATCCGGCCTGCTACCAGTCAGAAAGGGAATCCCGACCGTCACGATACCCAGTAAGGCCACCGTCCACAGAATGACCGCCGCAATCTTCAGACCAGTTGAACGACTCAGTTGATTCATTTTGCATCTCCTTGTTTGCTAATCGATTGAACTTCGTTGACAAAGAGATCGTACGGGATTGCCGTCCCAATGTCATCAGGCCAGGGTCACATATCCGTGGGAAGATTGTCCCAAGGATATGGGATGCGTTCCCTTCCACCTCACTGGCGGGACGGCGTTGGTTGATGGAACATGCGCCTATCATACAAACAATAGCGAATGCACCGTCATCTGCCAAGCCGGGCGTGTGGAACGAACAAAACTGCGCCCATTGGATTCTTCATGCCCCCGCATTGGGCGCTATACTTATGTCTGTCAGCACGATCATTGTGGCGATGAACGCGCAGACGCTGAGACGAACCAATCTAGAGATCACGCTTTGACGCGAGCACGCGTCAATCTTCTTTGGCGTAGAACCTTTTGGAGCAACTGATTATGAAATGGCAAGTACCACCCCTACTGTTGTTCGCTCTGCTTCTATTTGCCGCTTGCGCTGCACCGGACCCACAGGCAGCAGGCGCGCAAGCGGTCCGGCAGGAGGCAGCGGCTGCCCTGCCGGTCGTCACCGTCTACAAGTCGCCGACCTGCGGCTGTTGCGAGGATTGGATCACGCACATGGAAGAGAATGGCTATGTGATCGACGCCCACGATACCAACGATCTGGTCGCTGTGAAGGCGGAAAACAACGTGCCGTCCCAACTCCAGTCGTGCCATACAGCCATCGTCGACGGCTATGTAATTGAAGGTCATGTGCCGGCCGAGGATGTTAGCCGCTTGCTGGCCGACCGCCCCGCTGTCACTGGCCTTGCCGTGCCGGGCATGCCGGTCGGTTCGCCGGGCATGGAGATGGACGGCTATGCCCCGCAACCCTTTGATGTCATTGCCTTTGATCAGGCCGGCGACATCGAAGTCTTCGCCAGCCATAACCAGGAATAGAAAAGCTAGATGGTGAACTCCAAACCTGTAAACGATACTTACCGTCATCAACGCACCAAGTCGCGCAGATTCTCCAGCAGCACATATGCGGCAACGCCCAGGATGGCCAGCCCAATCACGTAAGGGAAGAACTCAAAAATCAGCACGCCGGCCGCGATGACGGCCAGCAGTATGGCCGCGCTCGAAAGGAGCTGGGGCAAGCGCCCGCGAAACGCGGCCTCCAGGAGCAGGAAGAGAATCAGCATGGCCGCGAGCATTTCGAAGAGGTAGCCCCGGGCAAAGAGAATGACGGCAACGATCAAAAAGAGCATCACCGTCACGCTGACTGCCGCCCAGACCTCAGTGACCCGGCCCACCCGCTTCTCTGGAATAGGCGTGTGGGCGCGCCGAATATGATCGCGCAGGGGGGCAGGTATGCCGTCTTGCAACTGGTCGGCATGCAGTTGCAAGGCTTCGAGCAGGCCCTCGTTGATCGTGATTTCGTTGCGCACTTGCTCCAATTTGGACGAGATTTCCGTCAGGTCTTTTTCCTGCTGGCGGCGCACTTCATCCAGGTAGGGGAGGTTGCGCATGGCCTCAATGCGCGTGCCCAATCCCACCAATTCCTGACTGATTTTCTCGACCTCGTCATTCAACTCGTGCTGACGGCGGTCCAAGTCGCTGATTTGCAGATCGATCACCGCCAGCGTCGCCGGTGATGGCAGCACCTTGTCCAACCCGGCCCAACCGACGGGGTCAAACCAGGCGCGCCGCACGCTGCCATCGCGATTGTACTTAGGTCCCGACGGCGCGTTCTCACCGTTGAAGCGATCGTTGGTAAAGAGTCCCCACAGGCCCCGGTATTCATTCACCCAGGGTGGCGCTGGACTGATTAGAACGGGGCTGTCCCACGTTTGCTCCTGGTCGGGGCCGAGGGAGAAACCGTCGCCCCGGGCATAGTCGATGAAGGGGATGCGAAAGAGGCTGCCCTCTGTCCCCTGTTCATGCGCCCCATCGCCTACGTATAGATTCAAGTTCTCGCCCAGAAATTTGCGCGTCCCTTTGATCGTACGGACTACGGGGGAGACGATGGGCAGTTCCAATTCGGTCAGATATTCGCCGGGGCTGAAGTAGCTGGCATGGGAGCCGGCGCCGGCATAGATGATCGGATGCTCGCCCTCCTTGCGCACTTCGGGATCTTTCCAGCGGCGGCGCAGATCGTCGCCGGAGTAGTCGTGGGAGGCATAGGCTATCCATTCGGGCGTGAAGCGTTCGAGCTGCTCATCCGGCGCCTGCCCCGCCGGCGTAGCGCCCTCGTCTTCGGCCAGGTAAATGCAAATCATCTCCCAGTCGGACTCGTGGTCATTGGCGCCGGAGAAGCCGGTGCGCCAGTTGTTGTAGGCGTAGAAGAACCAGTATTGGAGCACCGTCCAGCCATTTTGACGCACGACGCGGCCATGATAGCAGTAGTGTTCTTCCTCGGCCATCATCTCAGCGTAGCGGATCGCCGCCGCGGCGGCCGTGTCGCCGCGGACGCGACCGTGGGCCAACAGCGCCAGCGAGTAGCCTGCATCCGCCAGCCGCGAAAGGTAGCCCACCCGGGCGAGGCGGGCCCGGTCCGGCTTGAACTCGCCGCCACGACCCGGCTTACCGTGTCCGCTCAAGGTCTGCGCGGCCATTTCGCGCAGATCCAAGGGCTCTATGAACTTCAAATAGTGAATTGTTCCCTCGCTTCCTGGTCTGGGCCGGCCCAGTTGATCCAGCGTCATGTCGGCTTCCGCGACCAGGAGAACCGCATCTTTTTTGGGTTCCTGCATCCACAAGCTGGACGACTCCACGTAGGGCTGCACGGGCATGGGGAAGAAGCGCTCGCCGCTGGTGAAGTGTATGATCGGTTCGAAGCGACGCAACAGGCCATGGGCCAGATCAGGCGCTACGTTCTGCATGATCCGTTTCCTGTTTGCCCAACTTTTGCTTGATCGACTGCCGCACGTCATTCATGTTGAGATAGAAGACGAGGACGATGCACGATGCCATAATGCCGTAGAGGATGTTGGTGGGTTGCCATAGCTCATTCGGAAAGAAATATTCGTTGAGCGCAATCAGCAGCAAAAAGACCTGCAAGAGCAGGGCCACGAGCCACGCGCCGGGACGAATCAGAAACAGGCCGATACTGGCCAGAAAGACCAAAAGACCCAGAAAACCGATGATGCCTGCAAAGACGATGGTCTCCACTATGCCGGACATCGTGGGCAGTGTGGCAATATCGATCGGAAAGTCGACGCCGGAGAGCAGCCAGTAGGCCATGGCCATCAATCCCACTCCTTGGAGCAGCAACAGGGCTGCCACCAGACGCACCAGCCGCCGATTGACGGCGCTGATTTCCGGTTGAGGCGGCGGCATATCGTTCCGCTGCAATGCCGACAAGTCTGTGGTCATTCCGCGCTCCTTTCGCGTGCGGCGGCCGGCCTAGGCCGTCTCTGCCTGTGCCAGGGCCAGCAGTCTGGTAAATTCCTGATTAAAGCGGTCCGCAATCTCGTCAGGCTCGGGGATGAGGCCGGCATCGGAAATGATCCCAATCAGCACCTCACTGTTGTAGGAAAAGATACTGATGCCCAGCCCCAAGTGCGCGGCTTGCGGCACCCAGAACAGGATGTGCTCGATGCGACTGCCGGCCAGGTAGAGGGGCTGGCGCGGTCCGGCAACGTTGGTCAGCACCACGCTGGCGCGGGCGCCGAAGAGATTGACCACCTGCTCTTCAACGGCTTGCGGCGTGTGGCCAAAGAGATTGAGCAGGCTGAGAAAGACCACGGCTTCGGGCGACTGCTTGATCTCGGTCATCTTGCCGCGCACAGCCGCCAGCCGCTCCAACGGGGCGTCCAGCCCCACGGGCAGCGTTGCAAAGACCAGACCAAAGTTGTTGCCCAATTCGGATGCCTTGCTCGGGTGGCGCAGGTCAACGGGAACGACCGCGCGCAGGGAAAGCCCCGTCACGTCCACACCCTCTGCCTGCAGATAGTTGCGCAGCGCACCGGCCACGACGCTCATCAGGACATCGTTGATCTTGGCGTCATAGGTCTGGGCAATGAGCTGGACAGCGCTGAAGGGCAGCGCGTCCGACCAGGCGACCCGCTTCTGAACGCCCAGCGGCCCTTTGAGCGGCGTGTCGGGGTCCGGCGGATAGCGCAGCATGCGTGCCACAACTGCGGCACTGTCGGTGGCCATGCTGGCGCCCTGAACCAGGCGCGAAGGATGCAGGACCGTCTCTTTGCCCTCATGCAGCAGGAGGCCGGCGGTCTTCTTGGTGAGTCCGTAAGCGCCCCGCACCGGACTTGTCAACAGACCAAAGAAGCTGCGTCTCTCTTTGGTCTTGCCGATCGGTGTGTTCACGGGTGCTGCACTGCCCGCGCGTGTCGTGTCCATGAGCCGGTACATGACATAGTTCATCGAGGCCCCGTCGCCGATGCAGTGGTGGAAGCGGACGACGGAAGCTGCGCCGCCCATCACGTTCTCTACCAGATGCATCTGCCAGGGCGGTTTGGAAAAATCGAGCGGCGTACTTGACAAGTCGCTCAGGAGCCGCTGAAACTCCGCTTTGTCACCCGGCGCCGGCAGCGCAATGTGATGCACATGCGCGTCAATATCGAAATTGGGGTCGACTTCCCACTGGGGCGTGCCAACGGGCATACGCCCTTCGACGACGCGCATGCCGAAGCGGTCCAGGGCAGTGAGGCGCTCTTCGATGGTCGCGCGGTAGCGGGCAAAATCGGGCGCCTCGTCCAGGATCGCCACGCCCGTCACCATCATTAGATTGGTAGGATCTTCCATGTGGAGCCATGCAGCATCAACGCCAGTCATGGACTTCGTTTTCCCAGTCACGATTCATTTCCTTTCCTGACTACTATGCCACTAGGGGGCCGTGACGTCGCGGGCGAGGGCACTCATGGCCACAAATTCCTGGTCGAAGAGATCGGTGATCGTCGTCGGATCCGGCACTAGTCTGGCGTCGGTAATGACGCCCAGAATGACCTCGCCGGCATAGCTCATGATGCTGATGCCCATGGCCACGCGCCCGGATTGGGGCACCCAGAAGAGCACATGCTTGATGCGGCTGCCGGCCAGATAGAGAGTCTCGCGCGGTCCAGCAACATTTGTCAGTACCGCGGTGGCGTGGGCGGCAAAAAGCTTGAGCGCCTGCTCTTCCACCAGCGGCGGCGTATAGCCAAAGACGTTGAGCAGACCCAAAAAGACCGCGGCTTCGGGCGACTGCTTGATCTCGTCCATGTGCTCCTGGATGGCGGCCAGACGCAGGGCTGAATCTTCAATTCCCAGCGGCAGGCCCACAAAGGCCAGGCCAATGCCGTTGCCAAGCTCGTGGGCCTTGTCGGGCGAACGCAGGTCGACCGGGACGACTGCATGAATCTTCAGGTCGGCGACCTCCACGTCGCGACCGCGCAAATACGCGCCCAGCGCGCCGGCCATGGCGGTCATGAGAATGTCGTTGATCTTTGCATCCAGCGCCTGCGCCACAAATTTGACTTCTTCCAATGGCAGCGCGGCGGTCCAGGCTACCTGCTTCTGCACGCCCAGCGCGCCCTTAAAGGGCGTGGCCGGGTCGGGGGCGTCGACGAGCAGACGTCCGATCACGGCCACGCTCTCTGCCGCCAGTCCCGCCCGCTCGCGCAGGTGTCCCGGATCCTGGATGACTTCGCGCCCTTCGTCGATCAAGAGGCCGGCTGTCTTCTTTGAGAGGTTCAGCGCACCCTTGACGGGGCTAAAGAGCCGCCCCACCCGACTGCGACGCGGTGCCGCGGCTTGGGCCGCCGGCGCAATCGGAGCATGCGCCGGCGCGGGCTCCGTGTCCATCAGATGCGCCATGATGTACTTGATAGACGTGCCGTCGGCCACGCAGTGGTGAAAGCGGACGACCAGCGCACTGCCGCCCTGGACGTTGTCGACCAGGTGCATCTGCCAGGGCGATTTGGAGAAATCGATCGGTCTGCTGGCCAGATCGCCGATCAATCTGCGCAATGTCGCCTCATCGCCTGGCGCCGGCAGGGCCAGATGCTGTAGATGCGCGTCTAAGTTAAAGTCCGGATCTTCTTCCCAGTGGGGAGTCCCCACCGGCAAGCGACCTTTGACCACTTTCATGCGAAAGCGCTGATCGATCGTCAGCAGCCGCGTTTCCAGCGTATCACGCAGCTGAGCCAGCGTGATCGGCTCGTCGAGCATGGCAACGCCTGTGACCATCATCAAATTGGTGGGGCGTTCCATCTGCAAGAGGGCCGTATCGATTCCCGTCAGGGCGCTGCCGGCTTTGGTCATCTTTGTACTCCTTGCCCGGTGGGCGGAAGATCGTGCGCTGTGGGGGAGCGTCTGCTCAGTGGCCGTTGGTTGCGGGCTGCATCGTTTGCTGACCCGTCTGCACCGACCAGAGCCCGGCGTAGATGCCGGCTTGATGGACCAGTGCTTCGTGATCGCCGCGCTCGCGTAATTCACCCTGTTCGAGCACGTAGATGCGGTCGGCATTGCGCACCGTCGAGAGGCGATGGGCAATGATGATGGTGGTGCGTCCGACCGCGATACGTTCCATAGAGCGCTGGATCGCGGCTTCGGTCTCGTTATCCACGGACGAAGTCGCCTCGTCCAAAATCAGGATGGGCGGATCCTTGAGGACGGCCCGGGCGATGGAAATACGTTGCCGCTGCCCGCCGGAGAGCTTCTGCCCCCGCTCGCCGACGACCGTGTCGTATCCATCGGGCAGCTGCATGATGAAGTCGTGGGCCTCTGCAATCTTGGCGGCCTCCACGATTTCGGCGTCCGTCGCGTCTTGGCGACCGTAGGCGATATTCTCGCGCACGGTCCCGTGAAAAAGAAAGACATCCTGACTGACGAGGCCGATGGCCCGGCGTAAGTCCTGCGTGTTGAGGTCGCGCAGGTCATGACCATCGACCAAAATGCGCCCGCCCGTGACGTCATAGAAGCGCAGCAGCAGTTTGATGATGGTGCTCTTGCCTGCGCCGGTGGCGCCGACCAGCGCGACGGTTTCGCCCGCCGGCATCTCCAGCGTGAGGTTGTGGAGCACGCCCCGGCGCTGGCTGATCGATCCATCGCCGTTGCCATTGCGTGCGTCCGTGGCCGCGAGCGTGTTCTGGCCCAAACCATACTCGAAATCGACCTGTTCGAAGCGAATCTCGCCGGCCACCTCTTCTATGGGGAGGGCCGCCGTACCGCTGACGATTTCGGCCTCGGTATCGAGCAGATTCATCACTCGATTGGTGGAGGCCATGGCGCGCTGATATTGATCGAGCGTGTTGCCCAGGCTGGTCAGCGGCCAGAGCAGGCGCTGGGTCATGAAGATCAGCACGCTGTACGCGCCCACGTTGAGCTGGCCGTTGATCACCATGAGGCCGCCAAAAAACATGATGGCGATGAAGCCGGTGACGATGACCATGCGAATGATGGGTACAAAGCCGGAACTAACCTTGATCGCGTCCTGATTGCGCCGGCGGTACTCATCGCTGGCTTCGCGCACGCTGGCCAGCTCATACTCCTCGGTCGTGAAGCTCTTGATGGTGGCGATGCCGCCGAGATTGTTGGCCAGCTGGCTATTGAGCACGCTCACCTGCTCGCGCACGCCCGCGTAGCGCGGCTCCAGCAGACGCTGAAAGCGCAGCGAGCCCCAGATGATCAGCGGCATGGGCAAGATGGCCAACCAGCCGACCTGAGGCGCAATGATCAGAAACATGGCCCCGATGACGGTGACCGTGGTGATGAGTTGGATGATGTTGTTGGCGCCTTCGTCCAGAAAGCGCTCGAGCTGGTTGATGTCGTCGTTGAGGACCGCCATCAGGCCGCCCGTGCTGCGATCTTCGAAATAGGCCATCTCCATGTGCTGAACGTGGTCGTAGGCGTCCAGCCGCAAGTCATGCTGCACGGTTTGGGCCAGATTGCGCCACAAGACGCGGTAGAAGTACTCAAAGAGCGACTCCAGCCCCCAGACCAGCGCCGTCAGCGCGGAGAGGACCATGAGTTGGCGCACGACCGAGGAGATCCCCAAATCGGCCAGAAAGGAGTCCTGCTGGTTGACGACCACGTCGACGGCCGCGCCGATCAGAATCGGCGGCGCCAGGTCGAAGATCTTATTGAGCACGGAGCAAAGCGTGGCCAGGGCGACCGAACCTCGATATTGGTCGCCGTATTGCCAAAGACGGGCGAGGGGATAGGCACGTGCTGTCTGTTCGGGCATGGGATTGGCTCGGCGCTCTATCAAATAAGATCAGACTGCTCGGTCAAGAATCACACGGAAGTTGATTCTAACCGCTTTTAGATGATCGTGCGAATCATTTCCCAGATTAAGGGTGCATACCACATTGGAGGGGCTGCTCCAGAGCAAGCGACCCGTTCGTTCGTATACCGTCCCCAAAATGGGGTGCGCCCCCCAGATCGGGCGGATCACAACTGACGGTCCGGCGCGGTTCGATTAAAATTACTTCATTCACGCATCAATTCATTCGCGCATCAACTCCAGAGGAAATCATTTATGAAGATCGGCGTTGTCTATCCCCAAACCGAATATCCGACTGACCCAATTGCCGTGCGTGACTATGTGCAAACCGCCGAAGGGCTCGGCTACAAGCATCTTTTGGCCTATGACCATATCTTGGGTGCAAATCCGAACCGGCCCGGCGGCTGGGATGGACCTTATACTGATCGCGATCCCTTTCATGAACCCTTTGTCCTCTTCAGCCACATGGCTGCGCTGACCGGCACGCTGGAATTTGTCTCCGGCATCATCATCTCTCCCCAGCGCGAAACTGCGCTCGTGGCCAAGCAAGCGGCTTGCCTGGACGTGCTCAGCGGCGGCCGCCTGCGTCTCGGCATCGGCATCGGCTGGAACAAGGTTGAGTATGTGGCCATGAATCAGGACTTCCACACGCGCGGCAAGCGGGTCGAGGCTCAGATCGACCTCCTGCGCCGTCTGTGGACCGAGCCGCTGGTTACGGTTGACGACGAATGGCATCACATCGACGATGCAGGGCTGAATCCGCTGCCCGTCCAGCGCCCGATCCCCATCTGGATCGGCGGCTATGCCGACGTGGTCTTGCAGCGCGTGGCGCGCATGGGCGATGGCTGGTTGCCCGGCGAGCGCACGGCTGCCGGGGCTGCAGAATCTCTGGCCAAGCTGGATCGTTTTCTGGAGGAAGCGGGCCGATCACGGGCCGATATCGGCCTTGAGCCGCGTATTCATTTTGGCGCCGGCGACGCGGACCGGTTGCTTGAGTTGGTCGAGGGCTGGCGTGCGGTTGGGGCCACGCATCTCTCTGTCGATACCATGCGCTGCGGCTTTTCCACGCCCGCAGAACACCTGCGGGCGCTTGAATTTTTTGCCAATACGGCAGGGATCAGCTAAAAAGACGCCAGTTCGGCGCCCTTGCCGCAGTTCCCAAGAGGAGAGTAATTGATGAACCCGCACGTAGAAGCACACCGCAATCTGACCGTAAAGCGGTGGAAACAGATGGTCGCAGAATACCAGCATCCCGACACGCGCACGAGCATCATTCAATTGGTGAACACCTTTGGCGGCCTGTTGGCCTGCTGGGTGGCGATCTATTTCGCTTTGCAGGTGAACATCTGGCTGGCGCTGCTCCTCGCCATCCCGGCCGGGGGTTTCATGGTCCGCATCTTCATCATTCAGCACGATTGCGGGCATGGATCATTTTTCCGCTCGCGTAAGGCCAATGACTACGTGGGCACGGCTTGTGGCGCCTTTTCGTTTGTTGCCTACCGCTACTGGCGCAAGAGTCACGCGCTGCATCACGCCCACTCATCCGACCTGGGTGAACGGGGTATGGGCGATGTCTGGACGATGACGGTGAAAGAATACTTGGCTGCGCCGCGCCACCAGCGCATCGCCTACCGGGTCTTCCGCAACCCGGTCTTTCTCTTTGCCATTGCGCCCGCTTTTCATTTCTTGATCATGCATCGCTTCCCGCTGGTTGCGAACGAGAAGTATCGCAAGGAAGAGCGCCGCTCGGTCTGGTGGAACAACCTGGCGATTGCCGTGATCTTTGGCGCGGCCGGCCTGGCAATTGGCTTCAAGACCGTCTTGCTGATCTTTCTGCCCGGCGCAATCCTGGCCGCCAGCTTCGGTACCTGGCTCTTCTACGTGCAGCATCAATTTGAGGATACCTACTGGGAATATCAGCCGGCGTGGGACTATACCGTGGCTGCGCTCTGCGGCAGTTCCTATTACCGGCTGCCCAAGGTCCTGCAGTGGTTCTCGGGCAACATCGGCTTTCATCACATCCATCACCTGAGCCCGCGCATTCCCAACTACAAGCTGGAACAGGTCTACCTGGAAAATTCGGAATTCCAGGAAGTGGTCGAGCTGACGCTCTGGAGCAGCCTGCGCACGGTCTTTCTCACCCTCTGGGACGAAGACGAGCAGCGGCTGATTCGCTTTAGTGAACTTCATCAGGCCCGGGCCAGGACTGCGGTCACCGCTTAGATGAATGGTCGTTTGGCAATTGCCAATCGACCATTCATCCGTATTCTGCCTCATCCCCACTGCGGGATTTCGCGTCTTGCCTCTCTCCAAGAGCCGCCGGTGTTAGCAGAAGCGCCGGCATGGCAAGGGCCCGCCTTCACCTTCGTCCGAAATTCTTCATACGTCACCCAATCGGTTGTCCAGCGACACGCCATACGAGTTCAAATTCATAGTGCGTCGGTGAGCGAATCGCCATGGCTGCGCTTGCGTGACACCCCGCTGCTTTGCTCCCACTTCGCGCCCGTACGCCTGGTCGGAACTTTCTGATGGCTTGATTCTATTTTGAGTGAATTTGCGCGTATTTGGAAAATGGGGCTTGAAAAAATCATAAACATCAGATATTATGTGATCAAATATGGCGCTTTTTGCTTGTTTGTGGTGTTTTGTCGCCATATAATGACTTGACGTCGGGTAACCCATTCTTTTACACCCATCATGACGGCTAGCCTCTCTCTCTCCAACATAGAACGTCAGGAAGCGCTGCTCCGCTATATCGAACAGGCGCGACGCGCCACGGTCGCTGAGCTCTCTTCGCACTTTGACGTGAGCGTTGCCACGGTTCGGCGTGACCTCGATGTACTAGAGGAGCGGGGCGATGTGGCGCGCTTCCACGGCGGCGCCATGGTCGTCCAGCAGGCGCCGCCGGAGCAACCGGTGCTCCAGCGCGGCGCCGAGCACGCTGAGGACAAGGCGCGGATCGGTCGAGCCGCGGCCGCCCTGATTGAGGATGGCGACACCGCGTTTTTGGGGAGCGGTACGACGGTTTTGGAGGTGGCAAAGTGTCTCCACGACCACCGTGAGTTGACCGTCATCACCAATTCCGTGCTGGTCGTCAATGAGTTGGCCAGGACGCCGACGATCACCCTGGTTAGCCTGGGCGGGATCGTGCGCGGCAGTGAGATGTCGATGATCGGTCACATTACCGAGCAAGCTTTGGCCGAAGTCCGCGCAAACAAGATCATTATGGGCATCCGCGCGATCGACGTAGAACAGGGCCTGACCAACGACTTTCTGCCCGAAACGATGACGGACCGCGCCATTCTTGGCCAGGGCGGCGACGTGATCATTGTCGCCGATCACTCGAAGTGCGGTCGCGTCTCCACTGCGTTCCTGGCCCCCCTCAGCGCAATCGATATGCTCATCACCGATGATCAGGCGCCCCTTGCTTTCGTGAATGCCAGCCGACTGGCCGGCGTAAACGTTGTGACGGTTTGAGATCGAACCAACGATCTGTTCCGGTTGTCATTCCAAACAGTTGTCATTCCCAACAAAGGAGATGTAACTATGTCGAAGCGATTTATCGTGTTGCCAGTCTTGTTGCTGGCTGTCGCGCTGATGGCCGCCTGTGCCGGCGCCTCGGCCCCGGCTGCCCCTGGCGGCGCAAGCGGGGAGGGCAGCGGCGATGCCGCGGTCGAACTACGCGTCTGGACGCACCAGGATGACGCGTTCAACGACGGCCTGGATGCGCTGGCCGAAGCCTATATGGCGGAAAATCCCGACGTGTCGATTACCTTCGAGACGTTTGACTATGATACCTATATTCAGACGTTGCAGACGGCCCTGCCCGCGGGAACGGAAGCAGACATTCTGCAGATGTTCGGCTCGTGGGTCTGCAGCTACGCTGAGGGCGGCAACCTGGCCGAAATTCCGGCGGACGTGCTCTCCATGGAGCAGGCCGAAGAGGCGATCTTTGCCGCGCAGCTGGCCGGCTATGCCTGTGACGACAAGCTGTACGGCGTTCCCCAAGAGTTCAATATCGAATATGGCGCTGCCCTGGTAAACACGGCCATCGCAGAGGAAGCCGGCATCGCCGACATCACGGCGGGCTGGGATTCCTGGGATGATTTCATTGCCGATGCCAAGCAACTGACGACCGTGCAGGATGGCGTGATGACCCGCGCCGGCTATCACTTCACGGCCAGCGACGCGATTCCGGCCACCTTCTATTCGCTCATTCTGCAGAACGGCGGGCAATATCTCAGCGACGCCGGCTACGACGTCAACACGCCCGAAGGCCTGGCCGCGTTGGAACTCATGAAGAAGATGGTCGATGAGGGCGTTGTCGATCCTGTCCTCTTCAGCGACGAGGAAAACTGGGTTGGCGACTGTTACTTTGATGAGGTCTGCGCCATGGGTCTCGTTGGTCCATGGGTGATCGGCGACTATGCCGGCGACTATCCCGATGTCGTTGAGGTGACCGAGTATGTGAAACTGCCGGTTGTTGGCGATGAGCCGGCGCTGGTGGCCGCCTCCGGCTGGGGCCTCACCGTTTCGGAGAACAGTGCTGTCCAGGACGCCGCCTGGGACTTTATCCAGTTCGCGGCATTGGATCCCGCCAACGCGGTGCAGTGGAACCTGACATCTGCGACCCTGCCCGCCCTCAAGGCCAACGCCACGGGCGCGGCGGCCGACGAACTGGTCGCCGACTTCCCCCACTTCGCGCCGTTCCTGGAACTGCTCGAATATGCGCAGCCCGAGGGCGCGTTCCCGGATCGGGATCTGGTCTGGTATGAGATTACCTACCCGCGCATCCTCAACTTCCTGCAGGGCAACGCGACGGCTGAAGAGACGCTTGAGACGCTGACGCGGGAAGTGAATGAGTCAATGTAGAGCGGACGGCGATACCCGCTAGATGCATGGCGCCCGGCACGGTCCGTGCCGGGCGCCATGTCCAATCGGAGCCCTTTCTCCATGGCCAGAAACAGTCTCTTTGCCCGAAAACCGCACCACGACGACGCCCAACGCCGCTTCTTCACGTGGACCGTCATTCCACTGGTGCTCTACATGTCCTTTTGGACGCTCTTCCCACTCCTATGGGGCTTCACGCTGGCTCGTTCTTCGACTACAGTTCGCGCCGTGCCGGCGGCCCGTTCCTCGGTTTCGGGCGGCGACAATCCGTTCATTGGCCTTCAGAACTTCATCAGCCATGCTCAACTTTTCGGACGACGCCCCGCTCATCGTTCGCCAGTTTCACAACAGTTTGAAAACGACGCTGCTTTTCGCCTTTCTGGTTGTCCCTTTGAATCTGGCCATCACCCTGCCGCTGGCGGTGCTGATCGAAAGCGTCTATGGCCGCCTCAAAGCCATGTTTCGCACGATCTTCTTTCTGCCCGTCCTCGCCCCTGCCGTCGGCGTCGCCATCATGTGGGGCTACGTCTTTCATCCCCAGCGCGGCCTGGTCAACGGCATTCTCTCTTCGATCTTTGGCAGGCTGATCGCCATCAACTGGACGGGCGATCAGAGCCTGGTTGTCGTTTGGCATTCCCGTGGCGCTGTTGGCCGTGATCATTGCCTATCTTTGGCAGGATCTTGGCTACAACCTGGTCATCTTTATCGCCGGGTTGCAGGGGATTCCGGAGAGCATCGAGAGGCGGCCAGAATCGACGGCGTCAACTCTGGCAGATGTTCCGCCACATCACCCTGCCGCTGCTTGCGACCGACCATTCTGCTGGCCGCCATCCTGACGATGATCTCGGCCTTCCAGGTCTTCGACATCATCCAGGTGATGACCGACGGCGGGCCCAACGGGCAGACACGCGTGCTGGTGATCGACATCTATGACAACGCGTTTCGCTTCCAGCGCATGGGCTGGGCTTCGGCGGTCGCCTTCGTGCTCTTCATGCTGGTGTTGATCATTTCGTTGGTGCAGAGTCGCCTGCTCGAATCGGAGTGGGAGTACTAGGATGAGTAGCGTACGTACCCTGTCGCCGGTGCGGGCAGCCATCGCACGCGCCGCTTCGTCGCCTTTGTGATCCTGGCGCTGCTGGGTCTGATTGCGCTCCTGCCTTTCATGTGGATGATCTCTGGGCTCCTTCAAGACGGGCCGAGAATTGCGCCAGATGCCGCCGACCTTCTTCCCCCAGACCTTCACCTTTGAGAACTATCTGCGCATCTTCCAGGACGAGGATCTGCCCCTCGACGCTCTATTACCGCAATTCGGCCATCATTGCCTTTGCCAACGTGGTCGCAGGTCCTTTTTACCAGCTCTCTCTTTGGCTATATCTTTGCCAAATTTGAGTTCCGCGGTAAGAACGTGCTCTTCTGGTTCATCCTGGCCACGATGATGATTCCGGCGCAGGTGACGATGGTGCCCGGCTATCTGATCTTGGCCAGACTGGGCTTGCTCAACAAGCTGATTGCGCTCATCATCCCCGCGTCCATCGATGCCTTTGGCATCTTTCTCTTCCGCCAATTCTGCAAATCGATCCCGGACGATCTCATTGCGGCCGCCCGCGTCGACGGCGCGTCCGAGTTCCGCATCTATCGGTCCGTTGTGCTGCCCCAATTGGGGCCGGCGCTGGCGACGTTTGGCATGTTGACCTTTATGTTCAACTGGAACGCCTATCTGTGGCCGCTCATCGTTCTGACCGAGAACCGCGTCCGCACGCTGCCGATCATTCTGACCTGGTACTCGAATCAGCATTCGAACCAGATTCAATTGACCATGGCCGCGTCTGTCTTGGTCATCCTGCCCGTCCTATTCGTCTTCCTGTTGGCGCAACGCTGGATCGTCCGGGGCATTACCTTGACCGGCGTCAAGTAAGTGAGACTGTTCACCAATGATGCGCTGTCTTCCGATTCTCATCCTATTGCTTCTGGCTGCGGTCATCGCTGCCGGCTGTGGCGGGACTGCGCCGCCGGCCAAGTCCGCCCTGCAAGAAGATCCAACGGTCCCGTCCGAACTCCCTCCGGCGCGTGCCACGATGCCTGATTGGCTGGCGGTCGACAACTGGTTCTATCAGCTCCAGCGCGCCAATGCCCAACGCATCGGCGAGAGTGCGTTTGATCTTGTAGTGGTGAGCATCTCGACCGCCGGCAGTTCGCCCCAGACCTTCCCGCAGTTGAAAGAGAGTCCCGGCGGTCCAAAGATCGTGCTCTGCTACATGAGCATCGGCCAGGCGGAGGACTATCGCAGCTACTGGCGCGCCGAGTGGGCAGAAAACCCACCGGTCTGGCTGGACCAGGCCGACCCGGAATGGCAAGGCGATTATTGGGTGAAGTACTGGGATCCCGAGTGGCAACAGATTATTTTTGGCAGGGCGGATAGCTATCTGGACCAGCTGATTGCACTGGGGTGTGACGGCGTCTACCTGGATCGTGTCGATGCCTTTGAACACTATGCCGAGCAGGGTCGTACGAATGCTGCCCGCGAGATGGCCGATTTTGTGATTGCGCTGGCGGATTACGCACGGCAGCGAGTCCCCGGCTTTGGGGTTTTTCCGCAGAATGGCGAAGAGCTGGGGCTTCAATTTCCTGAGTACCTGGCTGCCGTCACCGGGATTGGGGTTGAGGATCTCTACTACGGCAACCCGCGCGATCACGCGGCAAGCCCGGCCGGCTGGACGGCCGAGCGTGAAGCCACTCTGCGTCAATGGCGGGCCGCGGACAAACTCGTGCTCACGGTCGACTATACCGCCAAGCCGGAGCAAATTGCCGACGCCTACCAACGCTCGCTGGACAACGGCTTTGTGCCTTATGTGGGCGATCGCTCTCTGGGCCGTCTGCGTATCAACCCGGGGTTTGAGCCCAGTCGTTCACCGGACGAGTATCAGTACATCACCAATTAGCTGATTGGCGCTTGCGCGGGACAGGTTAGCCTCCCCCTGATTTGACGCTCGAGGCTTCAAGTCAGTCCGCCCGGCGGCTTATCTTTACCGACAAGTCGACAGCGAAGGCGCGTCGGGCCAATCATGACGTTCGCGCGCAATCCCGCCGGGCATGAATGCCCTTGCTAGCAGGATGCGCCCCATCAAATGGGGCTTTTCTATCAACGACCCAGCCCCATTTGATGGGGCGCCGCGCTCTAGCCCACGGCATTCATGCCTGGGCGGTCGCCCTGGCGAACGGCGCCGGAATAACGGCACGTGCCAGAAACAAGATGTGTGGAAAGGTAAGGCCCGGCGGAGCAGGGTGAGGCCAAAACAACGACAAAAAGTCACATAATAAGGACGTGTCGCACTATGAAGATTACCATTATTGGCGCAGGCAGTGCCGTCTTCGCCACAGAATTGATGACCGATATCCTGTCAACCCCGGCTTTGGCCAGTGGCGAATTTGCCCTGGTCGACGTTGACGCCGAGCGCCTGGAACTTTCTCATCAGATGGCCGAGTTTCTCATCGACCAGAGCGGCAAGGAGTGGCGTGTGAAGGCCAGCGTCGACCGCACCCAAGTGCTCGCAGACAGTGACTATGTGATCAACACGATTGAAGTGGCCGGTCTGGCGAACGTCCGTCATGACTACGACATTCCCATGAAATATGGGGTCGATCAATGCATCGGCGACACGATCGGTCCGGGCGGACTCTTCAAGGCGCTGCGCACCCTGCCGGCGTGGGTCGACATCCTGCACGATACGGAGCGACTTGCGCCCAATGCGCTGGTGATGAACTATACCAATCCCATGTCGCTGACCGTGTTGACCGGGCTGCGCGCCTCATCGTTGCCCATTGTGGGTCTCTGCCACTCCATTCAGCATACCAGCGACCAATTGGCCGGCTATCTTGGCATGCCGGTCAGTGAGATCGACTGGCGGGCAGCGGGCATCAATCACCTGGCCTGGTTTGTACAGTTGGAACACGACGGCGAGGATCTATATCCGGTTCTGCTCGAGCGTATCAAAGATCCGGACATTTATGAGCAGGATCCCGTGCGTTTCGACATGATGCGCCACCTGGGCGCATTTCCCACCGAATCCAGCGGTCACGTTTCAGAGTACACTGCGTACTACCGCAAGCGACCCGATCTGGTGAAGACGTACACGCGTTCCGAATACCGGGGCGAAAGCGGCTTTTATGCCAAACATTGGCCCATCGAACGGCAGGAGGCAGAGCAGGAAATCCGCGCCTATCTCTCCGGCGCACAAGCGTTTGAATTCGAGCGGGGGCCTGAGTTTGCCTCATATATCATGGAGGCCATCGAGACCGATGTCCCGGCGGTGATCTACGGCAACGTCGCCAACCACGGTTTGATCGACAATCTTCCTCAGAATGGTGTTGTAGAGGTGCCCTGTCTGGTGGATCGCAAGGGTATTCAGCCAACACACTTTGGCTCCTTGCCGACGCAGCTTGCCATATTGGACGCACAGCATATGGCTTTCCACGACCTCGTCGCCACGGCGATCCTTGAGCAAGATCGAGAGGCTGCTGTCCATGCGCTCATGATCGATCCGCTGACGGCCGCGGTCTGCTCGTTGGCCGAAGCGCACGCGCTCTTTGATGAGATGGCGGGCGTTCAGGCGGCCCATCTGCCCGAGTTCATTCAAGCATAG
Source organism: uncultured Chloroflexia bacterium (assembly GCA_963749845.1). GTDB lineage: Bacteria > Chloroflexota > Anaerolineae > Caldilineales > Caldilineaceae > JAGRCP01. Next base: position 193,722 of record CAVVOJ010000006.1, read on the forward strand.
AACCTGCTCAACTCACTGCTCAACGCTTTATTCTCTGAACCGCGTGAAAGACCCTATGACCTCATCTTTTGATCTGCTGGTTGCCGGCGAAATCAACCCGGACCTCATCCTCTCTGACCCAGACTTGACCGTCCGCTTCGGCCAGCATGAAGCGCTTGTCGAAACGGCCGCCCTGACCGTCGGCTCGTCCGCGGCTATCTTCGCCTGTGGCGCAGCCCGGCTCGGTCTGAGCGTCGCTTTTGTTGGCGTGGTCGGCGACGATCTCTTTGGCCGCTACATGCTCGAATCGATGAGGGCACGCGGCGTGGACGTGAGCCATGTCATCGTGGATTCATCCCAGGAGACCGGTCTCAGCGTGATTCTGAGTCGGGGAGGAGACCGTGCTATCCTTACTCATGTAGGAGCAATCGGCGCTCTGCGCGCTGCCGACGTCCCCGACGATCTGTTGCGCCAGGCGCGTCATCTGCATGTCACCAGCTACTTCCTGCAAGACGCACTGCGCCCCGATCTACCGGCACTCTTCACCCGTGCACGGTCGCACGGGCTTAGCACCTCCCTCGACACGAATTGGGATCCGCAGGAGCGCTGGGCGGGCGTGGAGCAGACGTTGGCGGAGACGACCGTCTTTCTGCCCAATGATGCCGAAGCCCTGGCCTTGACCGGTAAGACCGACGTCGAAAGCGCCGCACGCGCCCTGGCTGGGACTGTCGACGTCGTGGCCGTGAAGCAGGGCAAGACGGGCGCCCTCGCTGTCGCCGGCACAGAGGCGGCAACAGCGAGGGCGCTTGTGACGGACGTAGCGGATACCGTGGGCGCAGGTGACACCTTTGATGCCGGCTTCCTCTACGGTTTTCTCCACGACTGGGAACTCCAGGCGTGCTTGCGGCTGGGCATCGCGTGCGGTTCGCTGTCGACGCGCCGCCCGGGCGGCGTCGAGGGTCAGCCAACCCTCGCAGAGGCGCAGCAAGCGCTGGCGCACCATGGACTGTACTGACCCGTTGACGCATTACAAAACGCTGACGACCGCAACACCTCAATGGAATCACGAAGGAAGAGAGGATCATGCAGCTTTCCGACTTTCGTCCCCAACCAAGGCTTGTCGTTCCGGAAACCACGATAACCAGACCGCGTTTTCCCGTGATCGACGCGCATAACCATCTGGGTGATTTCGCCGGCATCGCCTGGGATGGTTGGCATCAGCGGTCAGCCGTCGAACTGCTCGACATTTTGGACGAGGCAGGCGTTGACACCTATGTTTCTTTGGATGGAGGCTGGGGAGAGGCCAAGCTGCGCCGGGATCTGGATCACTTCAAGGCGGTTGCGCCCGAGCGCTTCGTGGTCTTTGGCGGCGTCGATTGGTCGGCCTGGCCCGAACATCCCCATGACTTTGGTGAATGGTCGGCGGAGCGTCTTCGTGCGCAGGTTGCCTGGGGCGCGCAAGGGCTCAAGATCTGGAAGAATCTTGGCTTGGAGACTGCCGATGCCGACGGACGCCGCGTAGCGGTGAATGATCCTCGACTTGACCCGATCTGGGCGGCTGCCGGTGACTTAAACATTCCCGTGGTGATTCACGTGGCCGATCCGGTCGCGTTCTTTGATCCCGTTGATCAGTGCAACGAACGCTGGGAGGAACTCCAGGCCCATCCCGATTGGCAATTTCTCAGCCCGCCATTTCCCGCGTTCTTGACCATTATGGAGCAGTTTGCCGACGTGGTGGCGCGCCATCCCGGCACCGACTTTGTCGGCGCACACGTGGGCTGCTACGCGGAAAATCTCCGCTGGGTCGGTGAGCTGCTTGACCGCTGTCCGAACTTCTACGTCGATATCAGCGCGCGGATCAGCGAACTGGGACGACAGCCCTATAGCGCCCGTGATTTTTTTCTTACCTATGCCGATCGGATCCTGTTTGGCACCGATAGCCCGGCCAATGCTGACCTATATCGCCTCCACTATCGATTTCTGGAGACGCGGGATGAATACTTCAGCTACGCGACGGAAGAGCCCCCGGGGCAAGGGCGCTGGCGCATCTATGGGTTAGACCTGCCAGACGGTGTGTTGAAAAAAGTCTACAATCAGAACGCAAGACGAATCATCTTGCGACAAGGTTTAAAATCAGATGAGGAGCCGTCATGAGCGCCACCGACGCACCGGCAGAAAACGTAACCTATCACGAGATCATCACCCAGACTGTGGCCTGGCGGGAGGCCATCGAGCTCATCAAGCGTCATGCATCTGCCCTGCAGACTTTGTGGGCTGCAGGCGAAAGCTTCGACGAGGTGGTCTTCACGGGCTGTGGCTCAACCTACTATCTATCGATTGCTGCTGCCACCCTCTGGCAGTCAATGCTGGATGTCCCGGCGCGGGCATATCCTGCCGGCGAACTCTATCTCTATCCCCAAACCGCCTATGGTCCGTCAAGCGGAAGGCGGACGCTGATGGTGGCCGTCAGTCGCTCAGGTACGACCAGTGAAACCATTGCCGCCGTACGCCAGTTTCAGGCATCCCATGCGGGCAAAGTGATTGTCATCACCAACTATGGCGCGACGCCCTTGGGCGAGTTGGGGGATGTCACCATCGCCATTCCCGCCGGGCAAGAAGAGAGTGTGGCCCAGACCCGCTCTTTTGCTTCCATGTACGTGGCGACGACTGCCTTGACCGCACTCCTGGCCGGTGAGGACACCCTGCTGGTGGAAATGGAGAAGCTGCCTGCAGCGGGCGACGCGCTCATTGCCGCCGCCGGGGAACAGGCCAGCGCACTGGGTTCAAACCTGACACTGGATCGAATCTACTTCCTGGGGAGCGGACCACGGTATGGTCTGGCCTGCGAAGTCAATCTGAAAATGAAGGAGATGACGCTCACTCACAGTGAGCCCTTCCATTTCTTTGAATTCCGCCACGGTCCCATGTCTATGGTCAACGAAAACGCCGCCGTCATCGGCTTGTTGTCGGACAGCAACCGCAGCGCCGAGACCCAGGTGCTGACGGAAATGGCAGCGTTGGGCGGACGGGTCTTTTCGTTAGGCGAGCGGGATGCCGATGTCGCGTTTCATTCGGGCCTGCCCGAATCGGTGCGCAACGTACTCTACCTGCCCGCCCTCCAGCTGACCGCCTATTACCGAGCGGTGGCCAAGGGCCTCAACCCGGATCGGCCCGAAAATTTGACGGCAGTTGTGGAGTTGGACCTCGAAATCTGACGCCGGGCAGCGCCCGATGTGCCATCATCAACCCATACTCGCCAAGAGGAGTTGTGAATTCTTATGAAACCGATTCTTTCCATCGGCAAAATTCGCGGCATGCAGCAGTGCGCTACGTCGCGTGGCGCAATTGCCGTCTTCGCATTGGATCATCGCGGCAACCTGCGGCGCGCGCTCAATCCCGCGGCGCCGGACAGCGTCAGCACCGCCGACATGTCCGCCTTCAAGCAGCAGGTTATTGCCACGCTCGCCCCTGCGGCGACTGCTGCCCTGCTCGACCCCGAGGTGGGCGGCGCCCAATGCGTGGCGACCGGCGCCTTGCCTGGTAGTAGAGGGTTGGTGATGGCCGTCGAAGCCACCGGCTATACCGGGGATCCCGCCGCGCGCCAAAGCCGCATCCTGCCGGGCTGGAGCGTTGCCAAGGCCAAGCGTATGGGCGCGAGCGCGGTCAAGTTGCTCGTCTACTATCACCCCCAATCGCCCACGGCCGGCGAGGTCGAAGCGCTGGTGGTACAGGTGGTCGAGGAATGTGCGGCCGCCGATATTCCGCTCTTTCTGGAGCCGCTCTCCTATGGACTGGACCCGGCCAACCCCAAGCTGTCTGGTGACGAGCGACGGTGGGTGGTGGTCGAAACAGCACGGCGGCTGGTCATTCCGGGGGTTGACGCCTTGAAAGCGGAATTTCCGCTTGATTTCAAAGCCAATCCGGATGAAACCGTGTGGGCCGAAGCCTGCGCCGAACTCTCTGCTGCCAGCGCCGCGCCGTGGGTGTTGCTCTCTGCCTCGGTCGACTACGATACCTATTTGCGGCAGGTGACGATTGCGTGCAATGCCGGGGCCTCGGGCGTTGCGGTTGGCCGCGCAGTCTGGAAAGAGGCGGTCGAGGTGCAGGGCCCTGAACGCGAAGCGTTTCTCCTGACCACGGGACGAGAACGCATGGCACGCGTCACCGCGCTCTGCGAAGCGCTGGCCAAGCCGTGGACTGATTTCTATACCATGCCTTCCGTAGATGAAACCTGGTATGGCGAGTTTTCCGAATAGGCCTTGACAACGATGGCTCTTGCACCATTTATCGAACTGGTCGCGGCCCAGAAGCGGGGGCAGGCGCAGGGCATGACGTCAATCTGTTCCGCCAACCCGCTGGTGATCGAAGCCAGCTTGCGCCATGCTCTGGCCGGGACCAAGCCGGTTCTGATCGAGTCTACCTGCAATCAGGTCAATCAGTTTGGCGGCTATACAGGCATGACGCCCAGCGAATTTGTGGCATTCGTCACCCGGATTGCGCAGACGCTCGAGTTTCCGATCGACCGCCTCTTGCTGGGCGGCGATCATCTTGGGCCAAGCCCGTGGCAACAGGAGCCGGCCGCACAGGCCATGACCAAAGCCGATGCGCTCGTCCGGGATTATGTGCAGGCTGGTTACGCCAAAATTCACCTGGACGCCAGTATGAAGTGCGCTGATGATGACCCTGCACGGCCCCTGGCGCCACAGGTGTCGGCACGGCGCGCGGCGGTTATGGCCCGGGCTGCTGAAGAGGCGGCTGCCGAGCGGGATGCCGACACGCTGCCCGTCTACGTCATTGGCACCGAAGTGCCCGTTCCCGGCGGTCTGCAGGAGGACGAAGTGCATGTCAGCGTTACAAATGCCGCGGATGTTGCAGAGACGATCTCCATTACGCACCAGGCTTTTCTGAATGAGGGCCTGGCCGACGCCTGGACACGCGTCATCGCAGTGGTGGCGCAACCGGGCGTTGAATTTGGTGATACGTTGCTGGCTGAATATGACCCAACAGCGGCTCAAGGCCTGGCGCGCTTGATCGAAGATGATCCCCAGCTGATCTTTGAGGCCCACTCGACGGACTATCAAACACCAGACGCACTCAAGAATCTGGTCGCCGACCACTTCGCAATTCTCAAAGTCGGTCCTGCCCTGACGTTTGCCCTGCGCGAAGCGGTTTTTTCCCTGGCTATGATGGAAGAGGCGCTCCTGGCCGATCGGGCCGGGGCGTCGCCCTCCCACGTGCGTGAGGCGCTTGAGGGGGCAATGCTGGCGAATCCCGCCGCTTGGGCCAAATATTATGGTGGTGACGCCGCGGATCGGGCCTTTGCCCGGCGCTACAGTTTTAGTGATCGGATTCGCTACTACTGGCCGGCGCCCAGCGTGCAAGCCGCATTGGCGCAGCTCTTTGCCAATCTTGGCGACGGACCCCTGCCGCTCTCGCTGCTCAGTCAGTATGCGCCGGCGGAATATCGTGCCATTCGCGCCGAAATCATCGACAATGCGCCCCACGCCATCGTCATGCATCATATTCAACTCGTTCTCGATGAGTATGCCCGCGCTTGCTACGCCGAATCGCCTGCTTCCCCCTAGCTGGCAGACGCCGCACGTTGACCGCAATGCTGCCGGACCTCCGAAATTCAATTGAAGCCAGAGACTGAGTGGCATCCGTGACCGGCCCCGCAAACTCTGATTTAGCCGTGCCGTTGATGGTCTAACGGGCAACAGTGTGTAAATCGTTGAAGAAGTGCAGAGCAGTCGCGATCTTGCTTTTTGGTTCAATAGGGTATAATAACAGGCGTTTGAGTCTATGCTTGAGGGGGCCAGATTTGGACGCTGGACGGCCACCGTGGCCGCAATTTGCTCCTCATGAATGCTGTTTTTCACTCTGTGGAGAGCTTGTATGTACTCTGCAATGGTTGGAACGTTTGACCGGATTCGTGATCAGCGCTTGACCCTGACTCTCGTCGTCGCCTTGCTCGTGCTTCTGTCACCGACACTGCTCGCCCCTGTGGCCGCTCAGCCGGCCTATGATTGCCAGGGGGAGACCGCGGACCTCGTCTTCATCGGCTTTGAAGGCGTGATTGTCGGCACGGACGAGGACGAAGTAATCTACGTCGAAGGCGGCTGGAATACTGTCGACGGCATGCTCGGCGATGACAAAATCTGCGTTGCCGGTCACTTCAATACCATCGTCGGCGGTCCGGGTGACGATGAACTGGTGGGCGATGGGCTCTACAATGAACTCTATGGCGAGGAAGATGACGATACGCTGATCACCGACGGTGAGACCGGCTTCATGCTGGGCGGCGCTGGTGAAGACAGCTGTAACGGCGGTCCTTGCTAGGCCAATCGTCCGGCAGCGCCACAACCAAATGATTAGACGACAACCCTGTGCGTCTCATCTGCGGGAAACCGCAGTGAGGCGCACAGGGTCTTTTTCGTCTGTCAGCTTATGCCCAGTCGTCGGCCATGAATCTACCATGCGCTGACCAAAATGTGTAGTGCTGCCAACTTGAACTCGCTGCGGTCATCGGCTATTGTGTATAGTTACGTCCAGAGTTGTCCCAAAAGAGTCACTGATGACCATCTCTCGCAGCCGACAAGAACCGCTATGCTGATTGCTACGAAATTGCAGCGCCCACGCGTTGCGCAAGACTACCTTAAACGCCAGCACCTCTATCGTGCGCTTGATCAAGCGCGCAACGGAAAAATGACGTTGATTTCTGCACCCGCAGGCTATGGCAAAAGTTCCCTCGTGGCCTCCTGGCTGGACTTGGCTGTACACAAACATGTCTGGATTTCGATCGATCAATCTGACAGTGACATTAACCAGTTCCTAAGTTATCTGGTGGGTGGTCTTCAACAGGCGGCACCTGCTTCCTGCTCCAGATTGAGTAAGATTCTACAAAGCCCGAATCTGCCGCCTATTGACTATGTTGCGGCCCATCTCGTCAACGACCTGGATGAGATCGAGTCAGAGTTAACGGTGGTTTTAGACGATTTCCATCTGATCGAAAATTCGCTAGTTCTTGAGTTGATGGAGACTTTGCTCCAATACCTCCCACGCCAGATTCATATCGTCATGATCACGCGCGCGGATCCTGGCTTGCCTCTTGTGCAGATGCGCGCAAGGCAGGAGATGTCAGAGATTCGCATGGGGCAGTTGCGCTTCTCGGAAGAAGAAGCAGCGATCTTTCTGCAACAATCGCTGGGCAAATCACTCTCATCTGAAATGACCCATCTATTCTTGGAGAAGACAGAAGGCTGGCCTGTTGGACTTCGCCTGGCCGTGCTATCCATGCATCGGTCAGATGATGTGCATCGTTACGCCGAGCGCTTTGGTGCCGGCGGGGGCCTGGTCGTCGACTATCTCGTTGCGGAAGTGCTGGAACAAACTACGGCGGGCATGAATGAGTTTATGCTCAGGACGTCGATTTGCGACCGTTTAAGCGTTGGACTATGCGACGCATTGGTGGACAATCGCGATCCACTTGTTGATACCCAAATGTATATCGATGCCTTGATGCGTACCAACTTGTTCGTGGTCGAACTTGACCAACAGCGGCACTGGTGGCGTTATCACCACCTTTTTCAGGAATTGCTGCAGCATCAGCTCCATAGTCACTGCAGCAAAGAGGAGATCTGCGAACTACATGGCCACGCGTCGACATGGTATGCTGAAAATGGTTTTCTTGATGAGGCATTTGAACATGCGTTGGCCGCCGGCAATATCGATGCCGCAGCATCATTGCTTGAGCGAAATCGCCATTTGATGATGAATGAAGATCGCTGGCAGGTGGTGGCGCGCTGGTTGGCTCAGTTGCCGGATCCCATCAAACGGACCCGGCCTGAGTTGATTCTGGCGCGCGCCTGGGTCGCATTTTATCATCATGCGATCGCACTGATACCATCGATCTTGGCGGCGCTTGACGAACTCGGAGACGACCAGCCACTCGATGAAGCGTTTAATGCGGAGATCCAATTTTTTCGATCACTTGAGCTCTTCTGGATGGGGCATGGTACTGCCGCAGTAGACGCGCTGCGCACTGGGCTGACCCGCTTTTCACCGTCTGCGCAGCAGGCGAGAGGCGAAGCCGAGCTTTTTTATCGTGTTGCGCTTCAAATGTCGGGCCAAAAAGACGCAGCCGTGCAAGAGATCATGCGCGAGCTCTATGGTTCATCCATCAATCTGCCAGTTCGGCAGACACGTATGCTGGCGTCACTCATTTTCGTGCATTTGCTCTCTGGGGATTTGGACGAGGCCTATGAGTTAACCCAGCAGGCACTCGCACTGGCCAAACCAAACAAGAATGCCTACGTGGAAGCATGGACTTACTACTTGTTTGGCCTCTACTTTTACGCACGCAACCAACTTGATGAGGCGAAGCAGCATTTTCAGAATGCAGTTGAGATGCGCTATGTCCTGCATACGCGTGCAGCTGTAGACAGCCTCGTCGGGCTGGTCTTGACGCATCACGCGCTGGGTGAAACGCAACAAGTGGATGCGACGCTTGGCCTCCTCCTGGAATTCGCGACCGCGACCGGTGACCTCAGCTACCTTACGATTGCTCATTCCTGTCAGGCGCGGCTGGCGTTGCTGCAAGGCGATCCGGCGCGCGCGGCCAGCCGCCTGCAACAGAGGGACTTGGCAACCGATGTCGGCATTCTTTTCTTGTGGTTGGAAGTGCCCCGGATCACTGCATGCCGGCTGCTAATCGGCGGTCAAGATCCGGCAGACGTGCGCGTTGGCCTGCAGCGGCTGGGGCAACTGCGGGACGCCGCGTTGTCTACACACAACACCTGCCACTTGATCGGTATTGACGTGCTTCGCGCCGCGGGCTATCAGCGTCTCGGACAAGATGAGCAGGCGTACAAAGCGCTGGACAACGCGCTCGACCAGGCTGTACCTAGCGGCTGGATCCGCCCCTTTGTCGACGCCGGAACGCCCATTGCCGATCTGTTGCGTGCAGCCGGACCACGTCATCCACAGCAAGCATTCATCGCGCGGCTGCTTGCCAATTTCCCAGTTCCCTCTATGCGGATCGTGGCAGTCGACACAGAGCAGATCCCTGAGCTATTGACTGCGAGAGAATCTGAGATTCTGGACTTGCTTTCTCAGCGCCTAACGAACTACGAGATTGCCGAGAAATTGGTCATCTCCGTGGCAACGGTCAAGCGTCATACGGCCAACATCTATCAGAAGCTGGACGTGACCAACCGGCGACTTGCCGTCCTCAAAGCCCAGGCAATCGGTCAACTACCGCCCACCACCTGATGGCGATGTTCAGGTCGAGCAAGAAAGACTGTGAATCTGCATATCTACACCTTTTCTACATCTTTATGGGCCTTTCTTAATCCATCCGAGCTGCTATCCTTTGTGCAAGCGATAGTGCAGCGACTTATTCATAAGTCTGTGTAGGGCATGCGCCGGAAGCGGCTATAATCTCGTAGGTAGAACGTATGGCAACTTGTTGGCGAAAGGGGTTGTCGCTGAGGATGGGAGTGACGTCCAGTAGGCCAAGATCTTCGGTCGATAGCGGCAGGTAAAGTTATGTTGGTTGCCTCGCCGATATTTAGCTAATCGCCAATTCAATATTGACGTGGCAATTTTCGCCTTGTGTGCTGATTTTGGGTGCGTGTTGGCATAGCCGCACGCGAGGCGCATTCACTGATCTGCCAACGGAGGCGATCGCTTGACAAAGCATGTGTATGTTTCTAGCAGCAATATTTCCAGACCGGGACTGAAAACGCCGCGGGCGGCCGCCTGGGCTGGCATTGCGTTCGCGCTGCTCTACGGCAGTGCAATCGTTTTGATCCGGATCTCGGTTCCGGTCAATATCGGCGCCGACGGCGAATGGCTGGCGCAGCACGTCAATACCGTTAGAATTGGTCTTACGCTTATTCCCTTTGCGGGGATTGCGTTTCTCTGGTTCATGGGCGTCATTCGCGATCGTCTTGGTCACCAAGAGGATCAGTTCTTTTCTACTGTCTTTTTCGGCAGCGGCATCTTGCTGATTGCCATGTTTTTTATCAGCGCTGCCTTGGCAGGCGGTTTGCTGACAGCTTACTCGGCCAATGCTGAACTCTTGCTGGAGACCGGCACCTATGCCGTCCATCGAGCCGCTATCTATCAGATCATCAACATCTACGGTATCAAGATGGCCGGCGTCTTTATGTTGTCGTTGGGGACGATCTGGCTGCGCACACAGGTCATGCCACGCTGGATCGTAATGGTAACGTACGGTCTTGCTCTGATCTTGATTATCGTCATCGCGTTCAACGTCTGGATTACCTTGCTCTTTCCTACCTGGGTTCTCCTCGTGAGCGTCTATATATTGCTTGCAACACGACAATCGTCGACGAATATGCCAACTACACAAGGAGACATACATGACTGACCCAACACCCAATTACAACACCAAGATTCCGGCCAAGATCATGACGCCGGACAGGGTTGAAACACGAATTGGAACACTTGAGTTCTTTGACGGCATCCCTACCAAGGAGACCGCAGCCCTGGTTTACGACAACCTTGACTTCCTGCGCGGCGTCGAGACCTTCCTGAACGGCGTACCCGCCGCCTCGGTCGAAGCGCTTCGCCTCGGCCAGGCGGAACTTGGGGCCACAGAATGCCACCAGGTCGTCGTTTTCGATAATCTGATGGACAGCAATCCCCTATGGCTTACCGGTAACACGGACACGGTCTACTGCTCAGTCTTTCTGGACCTGAAGAAAGACGGCCCGACTGTGGTTGAGGTTCCGGCCGGGGCTGGCCCCGGCACGGTCGACGATGCCTTTTTTCGCTTTGTGATCGACATGGGCGCGCCGGGACCGGATCGGGGCAAGGGGGGCAAGTACCTGCTGCTGCCGCCTGATTACGAGGGCGACGCCCCCGAAGGCTACTTCGCCGCTAAGTCGTCGAGTTGGGTCAACTGGGTCATTTTCCGCGGTTTCCTGGTTGACGGCAAGCCCGACGCCGCGTCCAAAATGTGGCGGGAACAATTGAAGGTCTACCCCCTCTCTCAGGTGGCCAATCCGCCGGCGATGGAATTCTTCAATGGCTCCGAGTCGGTGACCAACACGATCCATGCCAATAATTTCGAGTTCTATGAAGAGCTTCACACCGTCATCGATCGCGAGCCAGTCGAGATGCTCGATCCTGAATTGCGCGGACTTTTCGCCTCCATCGGCATCCAGAAAGGCAAGCCCTTTGACCCGGACGCGCGCATGAAGAAGATTTTGACCGATGCGGTTGCGGTCGCCAACGCCACCGCCCGCGCGCTCTTCTGGTACGAACGCGATCAATCAGAATTCCTGTATGAAGACAGCTACTGGAAACGCGGCTTCGTCGGCGGCAACTATCAGTTCCTCAAAGACGAAGGCATGGGCGGCCGCCATCTGGACGCGCGGACTCACACCTTCTACATGGCCACCGTCAATACGCCAGCCATGGCCATGAAAATCGTCGGCGCGGGTTCGCAGTATGCCTGGGGCTATCTGGACGCCAGCGGCAATGCCCTTGATGGCAGCAAGACCTATAAGCTCAATCTGCCCAAGGATCCGCCCGCGTTGAAATTCGTTTCCGTGGTGGTCTATGACCCGCAGACCCGCTCCGAGCTACAGACCGGCCAGCCGTATCCCAGCAAGAACAACGTCCGCGACGAACTGATCGAAAACGGAGATGGGTCAATCGATCTCTACTTCGGCCCTGAGGCGCCGGCTGGCAAGGAAGCGAACTGGATTCAAACGGTTCCCGGTAAAGGCTGGTTCTCTCTCTTGCGGCTCTACAGCCCCACCGAAGCCTGGTTCGACCATACCTGGCGACCTGGCGAAATTGAATTGGTAGACATCGATCTCATCTCTTCGCGAGTGGCGTAGGCGGTGAACGGGGCAATTCAGGCTGTGAGGCGCTGAATGGACCTAAGCTCGGAGGTGCGAAAATGCTGGATACGCGTCGAGTCACAATGTATGGGTCGGCCATGTACGAAGTGCGGGTCCAAGGACAGCTTGATAAGAGTTGGATTACGCAGATGTCTGTCGAGAACGTCTCTGTGATTTCTGATGTGGAGGGCGGTTCCATTACAGTGCTGACGGCCACCGTTCGCGACCAGGCAGAACTACGGGGACTCCTGGACCGCATCTACAGTTTAAATCTGCCGCTGCTATCCGTGCGTACCATCAGTAAACAATGACAATTGTTCGAGAAACTGCGGTTGCGACCGATGAGGTTCGCCTGGACAAGTTTGGGGTTGACAGGCAACCTTCGGAAGAACTTCACGGTCGTGCGACCCACTATCTATTTTTTGCCAAGGAGGCAAATATGCGTGGACGAAGAGATGCAAGACAACAGAATCGTACGGCACAACGAGGTGGCGCTGCTACACCGAGCGCCACAGCGGCGCCAGTCAGTCCGACGTCGACCGCAGCATTGGGCACGCGGTTCATGATGAAGCAGCGGATGTTTTCCATCGGTCAGGATTTCTGGATCGAAAATGACCGCGGGCAAAAGGTTTTTAAGGTCGACGGCAAAGCCATCCGCGTACGCGGCACCCTCATATTCGAAGACGCCCAGGGTCGTGAGCTGTTGCAAATTCAAGAGCGGATCGCGCGCGTGCGCGACACCATGGACATCGAAAATGCCGCCGGCGGCACCGTTGCCAAAGTTCACAATGCGATGGTGACGCCCTTACGCGATCGGTGGCAGATCGACGTTCCCGGCGGTCAGAACCTATCTACCCAAGGCAATATCCTGCATCACGAATACCGTATCGAACGCGGCCGCCAGACGATTGCAACCGTTTCCCAGAAATGGTTCCGCGTCCGCGATAGCTATGGGGTAGAGGTGGCGCCGGGAGAAGATGCCGTCAAGATGTTGGCCATCACCGTCGTCATTGACATGATGGCAAATGCAGGCCGGTAAATCGCCGCAATCACAAGCAATATTCGAACGCGTGCGCGACGCTGAGACAACGCGGGCGAGACATCATTCATAGAGGAGACAACGATGGATTTTGAAAATATAGGCCCGATTCAGATGTTGGTCGTGGGGTTCGGCCCCGACGCCGAGTTCCGTGGCGCCGTGCTCGATGAACTCGACGACTTAACCTCCCGCGGTCTCATCCGCGTGATTGACCTGCAGTTTGTGATGAAGACGGTCGCTGGCGACCTCTTGGCACTGGAACAGTCCGATTTGAGCGATGAGGAAGCGCTTGAATTTGGCGCCGTCATCAGCCGACTGATAGGGTTGGACGGCGGTCAAGACGCAGACGCGGTAGGGGAGACAGCTGCTGCCGGCGAGCGCGCGTATGGATTAGAGACGGCCGATATCATGGAGATTGCGGCCGGGCTGGCGCCGGGTGACTCGGTTGCCATGTTGCTCTTCGAGCATGTGTGGGCGTCGCGCCTTAAGTATGCGCTGCGCAGTACCGGCGGCTACCCGATTGCACAGGGGATTCTCACACCAGAGGCGCTTCTCATGGTAGGGCGCGAGGTCGCAGCGATCGTCGAAGCCGAAGCCACGATCGAAATTGCCGATGCCATCAAGGGCGCGGCTATGCTCGATGCCTTGGCTACCGTGAGTGTGGCCGAGGAGATCAAGGCGGCCGCGGCGGCCCAAGCGCTCCAGGCCTTGATCGTGGCGGATTTGATTGAAGACTATGCAGCCGAAGAGGCCCTTGCAGCCTTGGTTGAAGCTGGGCTGATCTCCACCATGGCTGTCGCCGAGGCGGAGAGGACGGCCCTGCTGGCCGCGCAGGAGGCTCAGGAAGCCATCGATGCCATCAACGAAGCTGTGGAGGAATCGGCTAGCTGAGTGGAGATCCCCTCCGTTGCTCGGATAGAGGTTTATTCCGTGTCTTGCCGCATCTGAAGACACAACATGCAGCAGGATCGAATTCGAGGAAACAAACTATGGTGCTTTTGGATAAATTTCCAATCTGGGCGGTGTACGTAGGACTGGTGATCGTTGTGCTAGTGGCTGTCGAGATAGGCTTTCGTATCGGGATCTGGCTGCAGGATCGGGATCCCGAGCCGACTGAAGCGCGCATGACGGGTACAGTCGTTGGCGGCATGCTCGGGCTGATGGCATTTCTGATGGCTTTCTCGATTGGTATCGCCATCGGCCAACAAGGTGAGCGCAGGGCGATGGTCGTCGATGAGGCCAACGCCGTGGGCACCGCCTGGCTCCGGGCCGGATTTCTCGACGAGCCGGATGAGACCGCGCTGCGCGACCTCCTACGTGAATATGTCGAAGTACGTCTTGAGGCCGCAGAGGATACGACGCAGCTCCCTGCCGCAATCGTCCGCTCTGAAGAAATTCATGGTGAGCTGTGGGCAATCATGGAGGAAAATGTCAGCCAGGGAAATGATTCAGATATCATGGGGCTGCTGATTGAGTCGATCAATAATGTGATCGACGTCCATTCCCTGCGCTTGGCTGCGGTCAATCTACGCCTGCCGAGAATTCTAGGGATCGTGCTCCTCATTGCGACAATCTTAAGCTTTCTGCTCGTCGGCGTTGCTAGTAGCGCCGACCGGAAGCGGGATACCGCAGCCATGGTCCTGTTTGCGCTGGTCTTTGTAGCGGTATTGATCATCATAGTCGATCTTGATCGGCCACAGGGCGGACTGCTCACCGTTAACCAAAGCGCGATGGCGGACCTGCTCAGGCAGATCACGCCAAGCGGCCAGTGAGAATTGCGCCGATGAAGCGTCTCTGAAAGGAGACTGTGACAGGCAGCGAAGCTACCAAGACTCCACAGGGGCGTCACCCGCCTACTCTATCCGACGCTCGACTTCGGATTTATACGCAATAACCAACAAGCCAAACTCCAGTTTCTTATGTTTTACGCACTGGAGTTTGGCTTGTTGGTTATGATATGATTCGCGTCGAGCAGAACTGTCTGATCACAAACGTGCCTTCGCGTTGGCACTTGATCGAAATCTGTGCGCAAGGCACGACTCACCGGCATTCTCCGGCTGAGACAGTCGACGCATTGTCGAGCATTAGGTGCATAGGCGCATTCAATTCGCAGTCGGTGGAGTCCTGTAATGAACCTACAACCTGATTGGGCGCCTGCGCTCGCACTGGTACTCGGCGCGATGCCGTCATTCCTATTCAGATGGCGGCTTACTCTAGGGCAGAACCGCGTTTGCGTTCGTGCAGAGGCACAGCGGCCGCTATCACGAACATGGCATCGCCTATTGCTGTTGATGCTTGCGCTCTCGTTCCTTGCTGCGTGCCAGGCCAATGCACCAAGCGAGGGTGACGTTGAGATCATCAGCACACGCGCGCCGCTGCCTGAATCCACGCCGGGTGTGGTGGAACAGGAAATCATTGAGGCTGCGGATGCCGCAGGGTTGACGGACAGCCGATTCGCAGCGTACGCACTTGGCCCGCTGATCAATACTGCTCTTGCGTTCCTCCTTGTGGCGGTCGGTTATTTCCTTGGGGTATGGCTGTTCAATCTGCTGCTGGGCAAGGTTGTAAGTCGCATCGCACCGAAAATCGGTGCAGAGCTGCAGCAGGCCATCGGTGCACAAGTACGCTGGCTGATATTGATCAGCGTCTTGTACCTGGCCATATTGCGGCTGCGTGTCCCGGGAGACTTTGTGAAGAGGGCGATGCTGGACATCCTCTTTCTTGCCGGCGCGGTGGTGACGTTCGTGGTCTTATGGCGCACCCTGGACGTTTTGGTCACGGCCTATCGAGACCGAATTGCCGATTCTGAGCGACAAGCCGAGCTTGAACCGGCGATTCTGTTGTTAACGCGCCTGGCACGCATTCTCCTCACCATCACCGTTGTCACGATCACGCTCGCTCATTTCGGGATCAACGTTGCGGCCCTCACGGCTGCCGTCGGCCTGGTCGGACTCGCGCTCTCATTGGCGGCCAAGGATACCATCGCCGATGCCATTGCCGGTATGCTCATTCTCTTCGATAAGCCCTTCCGCGTGGGCGATCGCATCGAGATCGAAGAAGCCAACACTTGGGGCGACGTGACTGAAATTGGTCTGCGCTCTACGCGCATCCTCACCCCCGATAACCGGCTCATAATCGTGCCAAATTCGATCATCGGCTCCAATCAGGTCATCAACTACTCGTATCCTGATCCGTTTTATCGCATTCAACTCGATCTAGCCATTGCCTACGACACGGACGTCGAGTCCGTGCGCAAGCTGATTGTAGATACCGTCAAAGAAGTTGAAGGCGTTTATCCGGAAAGAGGCGTTGACGCGCTCTACCTGGAAATGGGCGACTCGGGCATGGTCTTCCGTGTCCGCTGGTGGATCGAGACCTACGCCGATACCAGGCGTATGGTCGACAAGGTGAACTCGGCGCTACAGAAGGCCTTCGATGAACATGGCGTCGTCTCCCCATATCCTACGCAAAATATTATTTTGCAGCAAGAGTACCCATCTGTTGCCTGAGACTCATGCTGTCGCGGCTTCTTTTAGCGCAACAGAGTACTCACTGAACGTTGGGTTTGCCTGTCCGCCGTTTAACGCATCAACCCCATCGCAAGACTGCCCACAAGGAGATCTCATGATGATTCTACCCAATTACACGCCCAATGGCGGACAGCATCCTGAAACCGCAGCCTTTGCCGCAGCCCTGGCTAACCAGGGCGTCATCGCGCCCCACACCGGCGCACCCTATAGCGAAGCCATGCTTCTGGGCATCGGTGGCGGATTGGGGATGGGCTACATCCTCTGGGAATTCAAGCAGGGCGATCTGAAGATCCTCGTGTTGGGCATGCGCAACAACTGGCAATATCCGGTGAAGTTCGTGGAGGCGCTGGCCGGCCGCATGAACATGCCCGTTCAGGTCTTGGAGACAGGGGGCAAACAGCGCGCACGTCAAAACGTGGAAGCTGCGCTGGCCGCCGGCGTGCCCGCCGTCGTTTGGGTCGATCCTGCCCAGTTAGCCTACACCATGCTGCCCGCAGAAGCGGACGGCTGCTACGGCCACGTGGTCACGGTAGCCGGCATAGACGCCGCCGGCCATGTCCTGGTCGACGATCGGGCTGCCGAGCTCTTCACCGTCGATGCGGCTGAATTTGCGGCTGCCCGGGCGCGCATCCCGTCCTACAAGAATCGAGTCGTGCTCTTTGGCGAGCCGGGCGAGTTTGATTTGGCGGAGGCGGTCATGGCGGGGCTGGTCGATTGCGCCGAGCACTTGCACAAGAAATCCGACTCCTTTTCGCTGCCGGCCATTCGGAAATGGGCCCGGCTCATGACCGACACGCGTAACAAGAAGGCCTGGCCCGTCGTCTTTGCCGATCGCCGCGGCCTCTACAGCGCGCTCAAGTCGGTCTACGAGGGCGTTTCGCCTGGCGGACCCCAGGGCGGCTCCCTGCGCGATCTCTATGCCGCCTTTTTGAACGAAGCCGCGCCGCTGGTCAAGCTGCCGGCGCTGGATGAAATCGCCTACCACTATAAATATATCGGTGTTCGCTGGAGCAATCTGGGAGAATTGGCCCTGCCCACGGAGATTCCAGCGTTGGCCGCAACCAAAGAACTGCTGGCCCGTCGTCAGGCTACCTTTGCCGCGCTGGGCGGTGACGGACTCGACGAACTGCGCGCCATCACGACTGAGCTGGATGCATTGGATGCCGAGCTGGCCGACAACTTCCCCCTCAACGATACGGAGATTGCCGATCTCTTCGCCGCCATGCAGATTGAACTCGACGGCATCTACGCCGCTGAGCAAGAAGCCAATCGACTGCTATGGGAGCGCGTGATCGGGTAGTGGCTTCGTGGGAATGGGTAAGTGAAAAAGCAAAAAGTCCTATAGAACCCACAGAGTCAGCGCCGGTTGAGCCAGTCGAAACCAAGCGGGTTGACGCCGGCTCGCTTTTTGGCTGTCAATTCTCCATTCTTCACTACCCCAGCTCGTGCGCCCATCCACTTCGCTCCGAATGTGCCCTCTCCCACAGACGAAATTGCCTTGGCCCGTCACCCTATGGGAATCAAATGGATGTAACCTCCTGGCTATGTCGCCTGCCTCAAAGACCATAAGACATTGACTGAAAAGGACTCTCACCGACTTATGTATAAGCTTGTAAGCTTCAACCTTTGCCCCTTTGTGCAACGTTCCGTCATTGTCCTAAACGAGAAGGACGTGCCGTATGAAATCGACTACATCGACCTGCGCAACAAGCCGGACTGGTTTCTAGCAATCTCCCCGACGGGAAAGGTACCGGTCGTCCAGACGCCTGATGGCGTCAACCTCTTTGAGTCGGCTGTGATTAACGAGTATTTGGACGAAATGCATGAACCGCACCTGCTTCCTGCTGCGCCGCTCGACCGCGCCCAAGATCGTATGTGGCGCGACTTTATGGCCGATCTGTACGGTCCGACGTTCATGCTTTACTTCACGCGTGACGAAGACGATGCCCAGCAGCAGCTTGAGACGCTACGCAGCAAGCTGCCCGGCTTCGAGGCCGAGGTCGACGGCCCCTATTTCCGCGGCGAGCATTTTGGCATGGTCGATGTCGCAGCCGCGCCGGCCTTTATGCGCCTGACCTGGATTGAGCAGCTTGCGCCCGAATACTCGGCTTTTACCGATTTTCCCAAGCTAAGCGCCTGGCGTGACGCATTGCTGGCTCGCCCCAGCGTGCGCAAGTCGGTCCTGCCCACCATTCACGATATCTTCCTGGACTCTGTGAGGCAGCGTGATGGCTGGCTGGCCGGGCGCATCCAGCAGCCGGCCTAGGCCCGGCGTAGCGATAGATCGCGGGAAAGACAGGATGCAGCAGATCTGCGCAGATCTAGCCCGCACTGATCTGCTGCAATCCGCTCGATCCGTGCAGATCCGCGGTCTATCCATCTTCTGTCTTCGGATGGCTCATTGAAGCCGCGGGTTACTTGCCAGTAACCCCATTTCAAATTACACTATTGGCGCTAAAACTGGGCGCCAATCCTGTCCGAAGGACGGTCTTGCTGACCGTGGAATTGCGGAGCCTGCCGGGATTACCTGAGGCAGGGCCGGTTCCGAAAGTCCAGTCCAGCGCTGAACCTTTGGGAATATTTCGTCATATAATCAACAGATTCCAGGATACCGGGAGGTCGATACCGATGATTTTTTTCTGGTCGCTTGTGGCCTTTGCTCTGCTCGGTGTACTTCTTTGGCTGATCTTTGTCGCCAATGATGACACTGTGCTCAAGACGATGCGCATCCCCACCAGCGGTGATGTCGACGGTGACGGCGATGTGGACGCAGATGATCTTGCGGCTACGAAAACCGCAACGCACGGCGCAACGTACAACGCACCCTTTCGCGTCGCTGCGATGGAAGCCCAGTACGATGCGGCCGCCGACGTGGCCGCAGCCTCTGCTGCGGTAGCTGAAGCTGCCGAGGCCTCAATGGAAGCGCAGTTGGGCGACGCCAAAGCCATTGCCACGGCCCAAGACGCGCTTGATGCTGCCGACGCAGCCGTGGCCGAAGCGGCTGAAGCCATTCAGGAAGCGGCCGAAGCGATCGATGCGACGACCGACAAAGCCGTCGATTCGAGCGTAGCGGTCGAGGCTGCGGCCGAAAGCGAGATTGTGGCGGCAGCCAGTGAAGTCGCCGAAGCGGATGATGCCGTTCGGGCAGTCGTCATCGAAACCGAGGCAGCGGACGTCACAGGTGCTCTCCCGATCGTGGCGGATGCGATCAACAACTATCCGGACAATTTGACCAAGATTGCCGGTATTGGTGCGGTCTATCAGAAACGACTCTACGAGGCCGGTGTTTTTACCTGGTCGCAAGTCGCAACGACGGGTGTTGAGCAACTGTCAACCATCACGGAAGCCACCGAAAGCGCCAACGCTGCTGATTGGCCCAGCCAGGCCAGTGCATTGGCCGAAGCCAATGGTCGCGTCGGTGCTGTCTACGTCGGTCCCATGCCAGATCGATTGATTGTTTTGCCTGGGATTGGCGAGGGTGCAGAACAAGTCTTGCATGAGCACGGCTTGGTGACCTATGCGCAGATTGCTGAGACCGATCCGGCTGTTCTGGCCTCTGTGCTGAAGACTGCTGGCAGTCGTGCAGATGCAGCCGAAGTCGTCGCCGCGGCACGGGAGCTGGAAGCAAAGTCGGCCTAACGCTCGACGGTTGAAATCAAAGCGGGGCGCTCTCCGAAGTGAGAGCGCCCCGCTTTTTTGTTGACCGATATGAGGTCCGTTTTCCTGGCAGAGGCGGATGCCCTACGCGTTGACCGCCCGTTCTGGGAGCGGAAAGACCACGCCGGTTAGCTGCTCAGACACATCCCACAGGCGGACTGCATCGGCTTCGTCGTGAGACTTCTCGTTGGATTCAACCTTTTTGGGCGCGCCCCGCATTTCCATGAAGCCGTCTGGCCCATAATAGTCGCCGCCCGCCACGTCGGGCATGGTGGCGGCGTAGAGCGTCGGCAGCGCACCGGCGGCCTGGTCCTGGGCCACGACCGAATTCATCAGTGCCGAAATCTGCTTGGTGAACGTTTGGCCGGCCATCTCCGGTCCGGCCGTTTGCAGATTGGTCGCGGCATAGCCAGGATGGCACGCCACGGCGATGGTCTCGCTTCCCACAGCGTCAAGCTTACGCTGAAGCTCATAGGTGAAGAGCAGGTTGGCCAGCTTGCTCATGCCGTAGGCCTGCCACTTGCTATAGTCCTGCTCCCAGTTCAGGTCATCGAAGCGCATGGTGCCCATCCGGTGCGCCGTGCTGCTGACAGTGACGATGCGCGAGCCGGACGTCGCCAGTAGCGTAGGCAACAAGAGGCCAGTGAGGGCAAAGTGGCCCAGATGGTTGGTGCCGAATTGCATCTCGAAGCCATCGGCCGTCTGGCGGTAAGGCAGCGCCATGACGCCGGCGTTGTTAATGAGGAGATCCAGCCGGTCGTGGCGGGCCAGATAGTCATCGACGAAGGCGCGTACTGAACTCAGGTCGGCCAGATTGAGCGCCAAGAGTTCGAGCGAGGCATCGGGCGTTGCGGCGCGAATGGCCCTGGCCGCTTCCTCGCCCTTGATCAAGTTGCGGCAGGCAAGCACCGTGAGTGCGCCCTTTGCGGCCAGTTCTTTTGCTGCTTCAAAACCGATGCCGCTATTGGCCCCGGTCACAATGGCAATTCGTTCGTGTTGATCGGGCATTTCGCCCGTTGTCCATTTTGTCATGTTGCTATCCCTTCGTGATACATCACGTCGCTACACCTAGTCAGAATTGATCTTATCCATTCTGACCGATCCACCGTTTCACCTCTGTAATCATTCCCCGCAATTCGACCCCAAAGATTCTGCGGTCATCTACCGGCGTCCTCGGCAGGTTCAGGACAAATCCGGTTTCATCCGCAACCCATTGCGGGCAAATCTTGCGTTCCTGACCATGAACCCAAGACGCAATAGCACTGCCCTATGGGATTGCGTGGGCCTTAAAGTTAACGGTATGATGACGGCACAACTATCGAGATCCACCTGTCCGCCAACTATAGGTCCATCATGCAAACCATCGCCCTCGAATTGATCATCATTCTGCTATTGATTCTGGCCAACGGCGTGCTCGCCATGAGCGAGATGGCCATGGTCGCAGCGCGAAAGTCTGTGCTGCAGCAGCGTGCGAGCGACGGTGATGCCAGAGCCCAGCGCGCGCTGGACCTGGCCGAGGAGCCGAGTCGTTTGCTTTCCACGGTGCAGATTGGCATCACGCTGGTGGGCGTGCTGGTCGGCGCGTTTGGCGGCGCGACCCTGGCCAAAGCTATCGGCTCATGGACCATGCAGTGGCCCGTGCTGGCCCCCTATAGCGACGTCATCGGGGTCGGCGTGGTGGTCATCGGCATCACTTATTTTTCGCTTGTTTTGGGCGAGCTTGCGCCCAAGCGCATTGCGCTTACCAATCCCGAAGGCATTGCCATCATCGTGGCGCCGCCGCTGGATGCATTCTCCCGCCTCATGCAGCCCATCGTGCGCCTGCTCACTGGCTCGACCAACCTCGTCCTGCGCATGCTGGGCATCGGCGAGCATGGCGAAACGGTGGTGACCGATGAGGAGATTGAGATGCTGCTCCAGGAGGGGGCGGAAATGGGTGTCTTTGAACCCATCGAGGAGGAAATCGTGCGCCAGCTCTTCCGCCTGAGCGACCGCAGCATCGATGCGCTGATCACGCCGCGCACGGAAGTCGTCTGGCTGGATGTCACTGACTCGCTGGCAGAGGTGCGACGCAAAATTGCCGCCACGAATCATTCGCGTTATCCCGTGGCCGATGGCGATCTGGACAATGTGGTCGGTCAGCTCCTGGTGAAGGACTTGACCAACGAGCAGTGGACGGACGATAGCTTCGACATCACCGAGATCATGCGCCCGGCTCTCTATGTCCCGGACACGGTACCTGCGCTCGCAGCGCTTGAGCGCTTTCGCAACTCACGCTCCAAGCTGGCGATGGTGATCGACGAGTTTGGGGGCGTGCTCGGCATCGTCACCGTGAACGATCTGGTCGAGGCCATCGTCGGTGATCTGCCCGATCATGACGAAGAGAGCGAAATCGAAGCCGTCGAGCGCGAGGATGGCTCGTGGCTTATTGACGGCCGCTTCCCACTAGACGAATTCAAGGATCTCTTTAGCCTGACCGATCTCCCGCAAGGCGCCGAAAGCTACTACCAGACAGTCGGCGGCCTTGTCATGGCCACCCTCGGTCGCGTGCCCACTGCAGGCGACGCCTTCAGCTGGCAAGGCCTACGAATCGAAGTCGTTGACATGGACGGCCGCCGCGTCGACAAGGTCATCGCCAGCGCGTCCAAATTGACAATTGACAATTGAAAATCGTCAATTGTCAATTGTCTCCGCCTGCGTCTCGACTTCCGCCAGCCACACCCTGCTCACGGCATCGCTGGGCATGCGCCAGTCGGCCCGGGGAGAGAGCGCGACCGAACCGACTTTGGGGCCGTCGGGCATGGCCGAGCGCTTGAACTGGTTGGCGAAGAAGCGCCAGTAGAAGGTGTGCAGCCAGCGCAGAATCGTGGCGTCGTCGTAGTGGCCGGCGAAGGCAATCTGCGCCAGATAGAAGACTTTGCGCGGCGGGTGACCATAGCGGATTGCCTGGAAGAGGAAGAAGTCGTGCAACTCGTACGGTCCGATGGTCTCTTCGGTCTTTTGCGCCAATTCCTCGTTCTCGTCCAGGGGCAACAACTCTGGCGTGATGGGCGTGGCGCTGATGTCCATGAGCACGGCGGACGTCTCGCCGGAGAACTCGCTCTCGGCCACCCATTCGACCAGGTAACGGACCAGCGTCTTGGGCACGCCGGCGTTGACGTGATACATGCTCATGTGGTCGGCATTGTAGGTGCACCAGCCAAGCGCCAGCTCGGACAGGTCGCCCGTGCCCACCGTCAGGCCGCCGATCTGGTTGCCGATGTCCATGAGGATTTGGGTGCGCTCGCGCGCCTGGGCGTTTTCATAGGTGACGTCGTGGAGCTCTTCCGGATGTCCGATGTCGGCGAAATGCTGTTTGACCGCATCGTGAATCGGAATGATGCGCAGGGTAACGCCGAGGAGGACGGCTAGGCGCTCGGCATTGCCGCGCGTACGTTGGGTCGTGCCAAAGCCGGGCATGGTCACAGCGACGATGCCGGCCCGATCCAACCCCAGACGGTCAAAAGCCTTGACCGTGACCAGCAGCGCCAGCGTGGAGTCGAGGCCGCCGGAGATGCCGATGGTCACCTGTTCAATGCCGATGTGCTTGAGGCGCTTGGCAAGCCCCAGCGACTGGATGTGGAAGATTTCTTCGCAATGATGCGCGCGTTGAGCCGGATCGCCGGGCACAAAGGGCGTGCGCGGGATAAAGCGGTTGATCAGTTCCAGAGGAGACTCTTCCTCGACCCGTGGCAGCGCAAAACGGATGCTGCGGTAGCGGCTGCCCGGATCCTGGTCGCCGAAGGTCGTATTGTTGAGCCGCTCGTGCTGTAGCTGCATGAGATCAAGATCGGCTACGGCCATCTGCGTGGCAAAGTGAAAGCGCTCGGTTTCGGCCAGGATACGACCGTTCTCGGTGACGAGCGAATGGCCGGACCAGACGGTGTCGGTGGTTGATTCGCTGGCCCCGGCGCCGGCGTAGAGATAGGCGGCCAGGCAGCGCGCGCCCTGCATGCGCACGAGGTCGCGGCGATACTCGGCCTTGGCCAAAAGCTCATTGCTCGCCGAGAGATTGAGCAGCACGGTGGCGCCGTTGAGCGCCATGTCGCCCGACGGCGGATTGACGGCCCAGAGGTCTTCGCATAGTTCAATGCCAATGACGCAATCTGCCATGTTGTCGGGCCGGAAGAGCAGATCGACGCCAAAAGGCACGGCATCCACGCCGGCCAGACGCAGCGTGTCGTTGCGGATCGCCTCCCCGGAGCGAAACCAGCGCGCTTCGTAAAACTCGTTGTAGGTGGGCAAGAAGACCTTGGGCACGACGCCGATGATCTGGCCCTGGGCAAGCAGCGCGGCACAATTATAGAGGCGGCCATCGACCGGCACGGGCAGGCCAACGACCACGGCGATCTCATGCGCTGCCGTAGCCTCGGCAATGCGCTGCAGGCCGGCCGCGGCGGCTTCATGCAGCTGGGTCTGAAAAAAGAGATCCCCGCAGGAGTAGGCCGTGATGCAGAGCTCGGGGAAGAGCGCCAGTTGGACGCCCCGCGCCGCTGCCTGCGCCATCGCCGCCGTGATCTCCGCCACATTGAAGTCGACATCCGCCACCCGCAGCTCGGGCGAGATCGCGGCCGCACGCAGCATGCCCATGGCCGTACGCGTCCGCAAGGCGTTGATCGTTTGGTCGGCTTTCATCACTTCGTCCTTCCCGTTGTGGCTCGCACGATCCTTGCGCCGTGGGGTCGCCTGATTTCGATACGATGCAGAATCTGCGTTGGCAGCCTCAGCCAACGCAATCGGTGTCAACTCATCTGAGAGTCTGGTCAATCCCCTTCGTGTTAGCCCGCGACGCTCAGTATAGCATCGACCCTGGCACGTGGACTATCCAAATGAATGATAGCCAACGCTTCGAACTGCGAGAAGGAATAGACCGCGGATCGAGGCGAAATTGACAACCGACTCTCGACCATCGACAATGATTCCAATCGATCACTCATTTCCATCGAAAGGACTCCATTCATGCCTGAAATCAACGCCATCATCCAGCAGATGACGCTGGCAGAAAAGGCCGCGCTCTGCACGGGCGCCACGGCCTGGACCACGACGTCGATCGAACGCCTGGGCGTGCCCGAAATGCTTCTTTCGGATGGGCCGCACGGCGTGCGCAAACTGATGGACGGCGCCAGCATGGGCGGCGAAAGCTTCCCGGCTACCTGCTTCCCAACGGCCTCCTGCCAGGCCGCAAGCTGGAATCTCGACCTGGTAGCGGCCATGGGTCAGGTGATTGCCGAGGAGTGCAAGGCGTTGGGCGTGCATGTGATCTTGGGACCGAGTAACAACATGAAGCGGACGCCCCTCTGTGGCCGCAACTTCGAGTACTATTCTGAAGATCCCTATCTCTCCGGCCGGTTTTGCGACCCGCTACATTCAGGCAGTGCAAGCAGGCCGGCGTCGGCACGTCGCTCAAGCACTTTGCGGCCAACAATCAGGAATTTCAGCGCTTCAGCATCGATACCCTCGTCGACGAACGGACGCTGCGCGAGATCTATCTGCCGGCCTTCGAAATGGCCGTAAAGGAAGCTCAGCCGTGGACCGTCATGTGTGCGTACAACAAGGTCAATGGCATCTACTGCTCCGAGCATCATGAGCTGCTGGTGGATATTCTCAAGGAGGAGTGGGGCTTCGAGGGCCTGGTCGTCTCGGACTGGGGCGCCGTCCACGACCGGCCCGCGGCGCTGGCCGGCGGCCTTGATCTGGAGATGCCCGGACCCAAGCCACGGCGCGTGCAGGATGTGATCGATGCCGTGGAGGCAGGCGCGCTGGATGAGTCGCTCCTCGATGAGTCCGTACGCAGACTCCTGACCATCATCCTGCGTGCGGCGGAGACGCCTCAGGGGGGCGAGTTCGATGCGGACGCGCATCATACGCTGGCGCGCCAGATCGCCGGCGAGGGCATTGTCTTGCTCAAGAACGATGGTCTCCTGCCACTCGTGCAGCCGGCGCGGATCGCCGTGATCGGACGTACGGCCAAGGAGCCCCACTTCCAGGGCGGCGGCAGTTCGCACATCAACCCGACCCGGGTCGACGTGCCCTTTGACGAGATCCAAAAGCTTGCACCCGAGAGTGAACTGACCTATGCCCTGGGCTATGGTTCTGGCGTCAGCGAGGATCCGGCGCTGATCAAGGAGGCAGTGGACGCAGCCAGCGCCGCAGATGTCGCGCTCGTTTTCGTTGCGCTGCCGGGCGCCATCGAATCCGAAGGCTACGACCGTGGGAATCTCGATCTCACCCCGCAGCAAGTCGCTTTAATTCAGGCCGTGAGCGCAGTCCAGCCCAAGACGGTCGTGATCCTCAACAGTGGATCGGCGGTAGCCATGGAGGCCTGGATCGACGGGACCGCCGCCGTGCTGGAAGCATGGTTCATGGGGCAAGCGGGCGGGGGAGCAATTGCCGATATTCTCTTCGGCCAGGTCAATCCCTCGGGCAAGCTGGCCGAAACCTTCCCCCACGGGCTTCCTGATACGCCAGCCTACCTCAACTACCCCGGCGATAACGGGGCGGTTCGTTATGGCGAGGGCCTCTTTATCGGCTATCGCTACTACGACGCCAAGGAGATGCCAGTGCGCTTCCCCTTCGGCCACGGGCTGAGCTACACCACCTTCGCCTATACCAATCCGACGGTCTCGGCCACCAGCTTTGATGACATCGACGGCGTCACCGTCTCGGTCGACGTGACCAATACGGGCTCGATGGCGGGCAAGGAAATCGTTCAGGTCTATGTTCACGACCACGTCGCCGAGTTGGTGCGTCCGCATAAGGAACTCAAGGGCTTTGCCAAAGTTGACCTGCAGCCGGGCGAGACGAAGACCGTCACCATCACCCTGGATCTGCGGGCCTTCGCTTACTACCATCCCGGCCATGGCCAGTGGATCACCGAGGACGGCGACTTTGACATTCTCTTTGCGTCTTCTGCAACCGATATCCGCGAGCGGATGACGGTCACCCTGCGCTCGACGCTGAGCTTACCCAGCCTCCTTGACCGCGAATCGACTATTAACGAGTGGCTGGCCGACCCACGCGGCCGGAAAGTGCTGGAACCCTTCATGCAGCAGATGATGAGTCAGTTCGGCCCGGCCATGGCCGGCAGTGAGGAAGGCGACAACGTTGCGGAACCGGAGTCAAGCGGCATGGATTTGATGCGCTTTCTGCTTGATCTGCCTCTGCTAAGCTCCCTACATTTCCAGGAGGCCTTCCTGCCCGTTTCCCCCGAAGAGATGGTCGATGGGTTGTTGGCTCAGGTCAGGTAGATCTATTGAATGACCCGATTGTCCGCCCTCCTACTAGGGACGGCGATTTCCTTTGCAGCGACGGAGGAGTCGATCATGCATGAAGCCATCAAGCTGGAAGAAAAGTACGAACGCAACGGCTGGCCCTCTCTCAAACGACCCGACCTCAAGCCGCCGTCGGGCTGGAGCCTCTCGCTGATCACCGGCGTGGATCGCATTCGCAGCCATCGGCTCTCGCCCGACGGCGCCCGGATCGCCTTCATTTGGGATCGGGCTAATCTGTCTGACGTCTACATCATGCCGGCCGCGGGGGGCTGGCCGGGCCGTGTCTCGACCAACCGCGAGCTCGTCGCCTACTGGAGCGATGAGACGCCCCGGTGGTCGCCGGACGGCCAATGGCTGGCCTTTTGCATTGACGGTCACGTGCATGTGGCGCCCGCGTCCGGTGGCGAACCCAAGAAAATCAGCGACTTCGCGCCCGACGCATCCGGCCCTGTGTGGATGCCGGACAGCGTCGGTCTGGTTGTCAGCGTGGAGCGCAATGAGCGCGACCAGTTGGTTCTGACTGACCGCCAGGGCGCTTACCCCCGTTCGCTCGTGACGGGTCCAGACGACTATTGGGCGCCTTCGCCGGCGCCTGACGGTGCGTTGGTTGCGTTCGAGCGTCGTCATCAGGACGACCTCAACCGAGTGGATCTGATGGCAGTTGAGGCGGCGACGGGCGAGCAGCGCCTACTCTGCGGCCAGGCCGGCGAGAAGAACGGCGGTGCAGTTTGGTCGCCGGATGGCCAATGGGTCGTCTTCCGGTCCGAGCGTTCGGGGTGGGGCAACTTGTGGCTGGTGCGGCCCAACGGTTCCGACCTGCGTCCGCTGGCTGATCTCAATCATGAGATGTTTGATCCGGCCTGGTCGCCCGATGGGATGCGCATTGCCTGCACTGTAAACATCGACGGTACCTATGCCTTGGCTGTGATCAACGTAGACGACGGCGCGGTGCGCTATCTGCGCCAGGTGCGCGGCATTCACAGTGCGCCCCAGTGGACCCCGGACGGCGCCGCGCTCATCGTCGCGTTTGAAAGTCCGCTGGCGCCGCCCGATCTCTTTCGCGTCGACGCCGAGCACGGCGCGGCAACACAGCTGACCTTCTCAAATCCGCCGGCGCTGGCCGCCAACGAATTGATCATGCCGGAACGAGTCAGCTACCCCAGCGCCGACGGGTTGGAGATTCCAGCCTATCTCTTTCGGCCTGCAAACCCTAATGGCGCGGCAGTGCTCTATCCCCACGGCGGACCATCGGCCCAGTACGGGGACGAGTGGGATATCGTGGCCCAATATTTTGTCGCCAAAGGCTATACGTGGCTGGCGCCGAACTATCGCGGCAGCACCGGCTATGGCATTGCGTTTGAACATGCCAATTTTTACGATTGGGGCAAGGGCGATCTGCAGGACTGTCTCGCCGGTGCGGATTACCTGGCCGGTCTGGATTGGATCGATCCGGCGCGGCGGGCGATCTATGGCGGCAGCTACGGCGGCTACATGACTGCGTGTGCGCTCTCGCGCGATCCCGACTACCGCTTTGCCTGTGGCGTGGCCAAGTATGGCGACGCCCAGCTGATTAGCTCCTGGGCGCAGTGCAATCGCGATTTGCGCCTCTACGTGGAACGCTTCCTTGGCCATCCGGGCAACTATGAGCGGGTCTACGTAGAAGCCTCGCCCATCCATCAGGTGGAGCAGGTGCAGAAGCCGGTGCTGATCCTGCACGGTCTCAAGGATGATGTCGTCGCCCCCGAGGCCTCCGAGGAGTGGGTCGAGGCGCTGCGCCGGCACGACAAGGTCTTTGAATACAAGACTTATGCCATCGAGCCCCACGGCTTTCTATATCGTGAAAATCAACTCGACGCCTGGGGGCGCATTGAGCGCTTCTTGGATTGGTATTTGCTGGTGAGGTAGGGGGCTGTGTCGTTGGATCGCTATGCGCTGGTATTACTCTCCACATACGCCGAGAGGCTAAATCCATGACCGAAATCTTTGCGTACGAAACTCTCACTTGGCCAGACGTGGCAGCGCTACCGCGCGACTGTCCGCTGGTTCTGCCCCTGGGCGACGGCTACAATCTGAATCTATTGGCTGAATCATTGGGCGCACCGCCGCGCATTGGTCTCTTGCCGCCGCTTCCCTTTGGCTGGCGCGGTAGCGGGCTGGCTGTACCCGACTCGTTGCTACGTGCGCTCGTCGCCAATCTGCTTGATAGCCTGCGCGACGATGGCTTCAGCCGCGTCTACGCGCTGATGCCGCCTGATCTGCGCTTGGACATGGGGCCGGCCGTACTCGTGCAACGCCCCCGCATCTTTGACCAATCCGCTTTGCCGGTGCCGCCCGCTGCCGATCAAGAGAAGGTCGTGCTCATCCCCATCGGTCACACCGAGCAGCACGGCTACCATCTGCCCCTGTCCACCGACACAGAGATCATTGGCGCCATCGCCCGTGGTACCGTTGCGGAGGCCACCACGGCAGCAACCGCGTTGCCGGTCTTTCCCTACGGCGTCAGCACCCATCGACCGGCCTATGCCGGCACGCTCAACTGCGGCGGTCGCGCGTTTGAGGATTTCTGGCTGGGCGTGATCGACGTCTTGATCGGACGGGGCTTTGACCGCATCTACCTGATTAGTGGCCATGGCGGCAACTGTTCGTTCCTGGTCAACGTGATCAAGTATGCCGGCGAACGCCATCGGCGCGCCCTCTGCGTCACCACCTGGCTGCATACGTCCGGCCACATCGGCGCCCCGGCCATCGAGCAACATCGCGTCTCCGCACGCGGCGGCATGGGCCACGCCGGCGAACTGGAGACGGCCATGATGCTGCACCTGCGGCCGGATCTCTGTCATATGACGCGGGTTGTCGATGAAATAGACTTTGTGACGACGCCCAATTATTACATGGACTGGATTGAAGGCGGTGCGCTGGCCGCCAATCCACCTTGGGAGGATGACTCTGTTACCGGCGCGTATGGCGCAGGCAGCGTCGCGACGGCCGAAAACGGGCGCCTCTGGCTAGACGCCGCAGTTCAAGAGAAGGCTGCCCACGTGGCTGAGATTGACGAGCAGCAGCGTCGGCGTGAAGCCCGGCGCAGAGCCGGCTGGGGCCGCTGGGCAGGATCGTCGTAAGCCGGCCGGCTATAGCGCGTGGGATTGTTTCCAGCCAGCTCTTGTGGACAAAGAGTCCGCCATTCAGTTCGACATCCAGCTGCAGGTCAAAGTAATAGTGAGTGGCGTCACTGCGGAAAGAGCCCCGGGCGCGCACTTCCGTCTCATAGCCCTGTTCGTTCAGGCGATAGACAACCCGATTGTGCAGGAGGACGTTGGCCGGATCCTCTTTGTGCGCGGTCATGGTTAACTCTTCGGTCGTATAGATCAACATGCCGTCGGGCAATGTCGTCTCGTCGCCGTCTCGGACCTTCACCGTGACCGTCTGCTGGATCACGTCTTCCACGATCTGCCAGACGGGTTGAATGCCGCGCCAGGCGCCAATCTCGAGCAGCTCGGGGGGCGTGGTCTTGAAGACTGGCGGCGCGGGCGGCGCCGGAAGCAGGGGGCGGATCGGCAACACCAGCCGAGAAAGCGTCTCCGGTCCGGTGTGAAGGAAATGATCGGACGGGTAGGGTGACGGCCAGATGGCGGGCCACCATGCGCTGGCGACGCTGACGCGCAGCCGCTGGCCGGGCAGAAAGCGATAGCCCGTTGCCTTGAGCGGCACCGTGACTTCGTAGATCGCGTCCGGATCGAGCGGCTCGGGTGTGCGGTGGCTGTTGCGATGGGTCAGATTGAGGACGCCGGTAGCCACCAGGGCGGAGGTCCCATCCGGGGCCACGTCCGTGAGCCGCACGACAACGTGGGCCTCTGGTGCGGTTGCGCGCAGGTGGAGGGTTACCTTGGGGAAGCCCAGTACGTCGAGCGGCTCTGTGAGCGGCGCACTGGTATAGGTGAGACTCAGCGCCTCATCGGGACGCAGGTCGCGCGCGAGGCCATTCGGACCCATGCCGCCGCCATAGCAGAGGCTGGCGTGAACGCCCACCGTGGGGCGATGGGGGTAATGATCGATCTGGGTTGCTGCGGGTGGCTCCGGCGCCAGTGTCCCATTGGCCAGGTAGAAGCTTTGGGCAGTCGTTGCCTCAACCGGATAGGTTGTCTCACTCTGCCAGGAACCGTGCTGGCGAGCAGGAAAGGCAGCCGGTGCAGTGTACTCACGTCGCAAGTAAGTGAGCATGGGCTCGTCCATCACTCCGTTCTTGATTCCCTTGAGCCAGTAATCGAAAAAGCGCACCATTTCATGCATCCAGTCAAGGTTGGGACCAGGATAGGCCGAACTGGGCGTGGCGTGCACCCAATTGCCAATCAACGCCTTGCGTGGTGCGTTCGTACAATGCGCCAACATGCGCAGCACCGGATTGGTGTAGCCGTCGTTCCAGCCGCCGATCAGGAACATGGCGCAGATAATTGCATCGTAGTCGGGCGCGAGGGAACCGCGCCGCCAATACGGGCCATCTGTCTGTTGGCGCATCCAACCCAGTGTCCAAGGGGGCGTATCGTCCAGGCGCCTGCGCCAGACGTCAGACCAGGTATCGCCCAGGTAGTCACGTCTGGGTGGCAGCGCATTCATTGCGACCTGGCTGACCGAATATTGCGCCATCTCGCTGACCGTCTTGCAGCCGCCCAGATAGTGGACGTCATCCGTGTAGCGGTCGTCCGTGGCGTACATCGGGACGATCGCCTTGAGCGCGGGCGGGCGCGTTTTGGCGACCTGAATGGCCGTGAAACCGCCGTAGGAAATGCCCCACATGCCCACCTTGCCGTTGGACCACGGCTGGGCCGCCAACCAGGCTACTGCGTCAACGCCATCCTGGGTTTCGGCCGTCGAGTATTCGTCTTCGGCGATGCCAGGGCTGCTCCCCGTACCGCGGATGTCCAATCGGCAACCGGCGTAGCCCCGTTGCGCCAGATAGGTCATGCGCGCGAAAGTCGGTGTTGTGACGCCAATCGTCCTTGCGATATGGGATCATTTCCAGCACGGCCGGGAAGCGCTCGCCGCTCTCCTGCGGCTGCGGCAGATAAAGATCGGCTGACAGCTGCAGCCCATCGCTCACGGGAATCGCAACATTGCGGAGAATCTCAACCTGATAGACGGGCGGTGAGGGGTTATTGACCATGGGGCCTCGTTTGCATGTGGGTGGGCGGGCCGTAACGCGACTCTGCGCAGTATAGCATGGCAGGTGCATTCCGGCGGCTTCCAACGCGCAGCATAGGAATTGCATTGCCGCCCGGCTATCTACTACAATTGCGCAGTGTCATCGCGTCACATTGATTCCACTGACATCTTGCCAGACAGAGGTGTGAGATGCCCGCAACCGGTCGTCGAGCCCCGCGTCCTGCCCGTCGGCAGGCGCCCCCCGCCCTGATTGCACCACGCCTGCAGCGGCTGCGCCATCCCCGCCCGCCCTACGACTGGCTGGATCCCGACTCGCTGGCGCAGATTCATGCCGCGTCCATGGAGATCTTGGAAGATGTGGGGATCGATTTTCTTGATGAGGAGGCGTTGTCGATTTGGGCCGCAGCCGGCGCGAAAGTCGATCATAGCAACCAGCACGTCTGGATCGACCGCGGGCTGGTCGAAGAGGCATTGGTGTGCGCGCCCGCTGCATTCACGTGGCAGGCGCGCAACCCCGCACGTCCCGTCTTGATTGGTGAGAATGCCATCGCCTTTGGACCAAACGGGGGCATGGCTTTCGCCCAGGACATCGCCCGTGGACGGCGGCCCGGTACCATGGCCGACCTGATTGAGTTTATGAAGCTTTCGCAGCTGTGCGACGTGCTCCATTTTGCCGCCTGGGAACAGGTTGCGCCCCAGGATGTACCGGTGAATGTGCGTCATCTACGCCGCCTGTTGGCCGGCTTCACCTTTACCGACAAGCCCGTCATGGAAGCTGCCCATGGTCGCGTGATCCCCGCCGACTGCATCGAGATGACGCGTATCGCCTTTGGCGGTACGTTGCCCGATGATCCGGCAATTGGCGACGTGATCAACGTCAACAGCCCGCTGCGCTTTGACGATCGCATGCTCGGCGGCCTCATCACCTACGCCCGGGCCGGGCAGGCCACCTTTATCACCCCCTTCATTTTGGCCGGGGCGACCAGCCCGATCACCATGGCGGCGGCCTTGGCCCAACAGAATGCCGAAACGCTGGCCGGCATCACGCTCACGCAATTGGTGCGGCCGGGCGCGCCGGTGCTCTACGGCGGCTTCACGACCAATGTCGATATGCGTAGCGGCACGCCCGCGTTTGGTACGCCCGAAGGGGCTTGGGCGCTGCTGGTGGGCGCGCAGTTGGCGCGTCGATATGGTCTGCCCTATCGCGCCAGCGGCAGCCTGACCAACGCCAAGCTTGCCGACGCCCAAGCCGCCTATGAGGGCCAGTGGACTCTCTGGCCGGCGGTGATGGGACACAGCAATCTGATTATGCACGCTGTTGGTTGGTTGGATGGCGGGCTAACGGCAGGGCTGGAGAAGTTTATCATTGATGCCGAGAACCTTGCCATGTTCGCCCATTTCTTGGCAGATTTTGAGGTGAATGAGGATGCGTTGGCCATTGACTCGATACGTACGGTCGGTCCCGGCGGTCATCACTTTGGTACGGCTCACACCATGGCCCATTTCCGCACAGAACACTACCAAGTCGGCGATGGCCGACCGGCGCACCCATACGGCCTGGCTGGAAGCAGGTGAGCCGGACGTCACCCGGCGCGCCCATGCGTTGGCCAGGCAGCTTCTGGATGAGTACGTGCCGCCCCCATTCGAGGATGCACGACTTGGCGGAACTCCAGGATTTCGTGGCCCGGCGCGAACGCGAGCTGACCGGCGTCGAGCTATACGGGTAGGACGCCCGTGTTACGCCATCATTTCACGATCAACAGTGCATGGAGCCGAATGTAATGCGGACAGAATACGACTATATCGTTCTTGGTCTGGGCGGCATCGGCAGCGCCGCGGCCTATTGGCTGGCGCGGCAGGCTGGGCCCGGCGTCTTGGGCATTGAACAGTTTGAACTGGGCCATGTGCGCGGCGGATCACAAGATCACTCGCGTATCATTCGGCTCTCTTATCACACGCCGGCCTACGTTGAGCTGGCCAAAGAAGCGTACGCGGCCTGGCATGAGGTTGAGGTCGAGTTGGGAGAGTCGCTCATTCTGAAGACCGGCGGTTTGGATCTTGGTCCGCTTGCCGGCGCGATTGACCTGGCGGACTATGCCGCCAGCCTGACTGCGACCAGTGTTCCGTATGAAACGCTCACTGCAGCGGAAATCATGCAGCGTTGGCCACAGTTCAGACTAGACGAAGACGTGCACGGCCTCTATCAGGCGGACGCCGGCATTGTACCGGCCGCGCGGTGTAATGCCGCCCACCAACGATTGGCTCAGGCCCACGGCGCGTTTTTGCTGGACCGTACCCCCGTGTTGGGCATTTATCCGACCGGTGGTGAGATCGAGATCCTCACCGAGCGGCAGACCTTTCGCTGTGGGTATCTGGTCATTGCGAGTGGGGCGTGGACCAACACGCATTTGCGTCACTTTGGCCTGCAATTGCCACTGACGGTTACGCAAGAGCAAGTGACCTATTTCGCGACGCCCCATCTGGCTGATTTTGCCCCCGAGCGATTTCCGGTTTGGATCTGGATGGATGAACCATCGTATTACGGCTTTCCCGTCTTTGGCGAAGCCGCGACCAAGGTCGCACAGGACGTAGGCGGAGCCGAAGTGACCGCGGCCACGCGCAGCTTCGAGCCCGATGCGGCGGCCGCTGCGCGAGTCGCTGAATTCACGGGGCGTATCCTACCTGCTGCAGTGGGGCCAGTTCTCTATCATAAGACCTGCCTCTACACGCTGACTCCGGATCGTGATTTTGTCATCGATACGGTACCCACCCATGCCAATGTTGCGGTTGCAGTTGGCGCAGGTCACGCTTTCAAGTTTGCTTCGGTGATGGGCCGACTTTTGAGCGGATTGGTGGGCGGCACCGGTCCGGAGATTGACCTTGCACCTTTTGCGCTCGATCGCTCAATTCTGCGCGAAGTCTATCCGGCCAAGGATTTTATGGTGTAGGACGACCGTAGCGAAACTCAGTCGTTCACGATTCGTCATTCCGTTCACGAAGTGGGCGCTTGCGCCATGACCGGAGGGAAGAGGAATCTTAGGTTCGCACAGTCGAGATTCCTCTTCGCTTCGCTCCGTCGGAATGGCAATTGTCCTGAAGTCGTGAACTGCTGAAACTGATCAAACGGGGCTGACCGCGGCAGGCACATGCATGGGGCGGCACATTTCTATTGCGTCGATTGGCCTGATCGTCCAGTTGGCGTATAATCTACGTGACTTAGCTTCTGCTACGTATTTCGTGCGGCATGGCCCACGCCGCTCCTCAGGTTTTCTGCTGTTACTGCAACTCAATACGTTCGTATGCTGTCGCTCCCGTGTCGTGAGCAGAGGCAGGAATGAACCGCCCTCTCCCTTACGACATACTGACAGAGCTTAACGCAGTTCGGTAGACGTGCAAGTAGCTCTGCACGCTATGGCAATTCTTCTTCTTGATTGCCTGTTTGTTCGATTCGCTACAACCCAAAATGGAGGAAACGCATGATCAAGCATGTCTGGCTTGTCGTCTTTTCATTGGTGCTGGCTGTCGGTATTGGCGGCTGCGGTGCGCCTGGTTCTGCCCCCGGTGAAGGTGCAGCCCCAGCTGACGGCGCCGCGGGCTCTGCGGTGGAGAGCACTGCAGCCGGCGACACACAGGTGCGGGTTGGCTGGGCCGGCAGTCCTGACACGCTGAATCCGGGTACTGCCGTGCTGGCCGAGTCGTATACGATTTTTGATTTGGTCTACGATTCCATGTATCAGCTGCAGCTCGATGGCTCCTATACGCCCGAACTGGCCGAAACCGTCGAACTCTCTGAAGATGGCAAGACCTGGACCTTTACGCTCCGTGATGGCTTTCAGTGGAGCGACGGCACGCCGTTGACGGCCCAGGATGTTGCATTTTCCTACAATTTCTATAAAGAACAGACCGATTTCCCCTTCCTCAACGTGTACACCGAGTTCTTCGACACCATCGAAGCGCCGGATGACAAGACCGTCGTCATTACCCTAACCGATGCCATTCCCAACATGGAGAGTCAGCTTATCTATCTCTTTGTGTTGCCAGAGCACATTTGGGCCGATCAGGTCGAGAATGCGGCTGAATTTGAGAACGTAGAGATGGTGGGCAGCGGCGCCTTCAAGCTGGTCGATTATGCTCAGAATCAATTTGTCAGCCTGGAAGCCAACAAAGCGCATCCGCTCTACCCGCCCAAAGTGGACGGCGCTGTCTTCCAGACCTTTGACAACCAGGACGCGCTGGTGCAGGCATTGCGGACCGGCCAGGTTGATATGATTACGGAGATGCCCAATCCGGCGGTGCCCGCACTGCGCAATGAAGCCGATATTCAGGTCATCAACGGGCCGCCCGGCTCGCCCAGCGTGGCCGATATCATCTTCAATCTGACCAACGAAGAGACCTGCCCGCCCGAAGATGGCGTCTGTTCCGGCCATCCTGCGCTTGCAGGATCGAAACGTGCGTGTGGCCCTGGCTCATGCCACCGACAAGCAGCAGATTGTCGATGTGGTGCTGCTTGGCTTTGGCACGCCTGGCTTGACCCTCATTCCTGACAGCCTGGGCATCTGGTACAACGATTCGATTCAGGATTTTGAATTCGACATCGATCAGGCCAATCAGATCCTGGAGGATGCCGGCTATGTCGACAGTGACGGCGACGGTGTACGCGAGATGCCGGACGGCGAGCCGCTCACCTTCCGCATGAATTGGCCGAGCGACAGCACGTGGGCTTCACGCGCAGCCGAGATCTTGAGCGGTACATGGGCCCAGGCCGGCGTCAACCTCGAGCTTCAGGCGCTCGATCCTGATGCGCTCACCTCTGTTTGCTGCCCGACTTTTGACTTTGACGTCATCCTCTGGGGCTGGGGATCGGATCCCGATCCCGGTTTTCTGCTGAGCGTGATGACTACGGATGAGATTCCGACCGGGAACAGCGAGACGGGCTATTCGAATCCTGAGTATGATGAGTTGTTCAAGCAGCAGGCGATTACCCTGGATACCGATGAGCGGCGTGACATCGTCTGGCGCATGCAGGAGATTGTCCACGACGATGTGGTCTACATCATTCCGTTCTATGATCAGAATGTGCAGGCCTATCGCACCGATCGCTTCACAGGATGGATCACCGACGCCGGCAAGATTGAACTGTCGGATATTACCTCGATGAGCGTCATTGAGCCGGTTCAGTAAGCAGCCACGAATCTATCGCCCATTGCCGATCCGTACCCGCACCTGAGCGAGTAGCGGATCGGCAATGACTGCGGAGCACAAAGCCAATGAGCGCATCCTACCTGTTGGGAAAAATCCTTTGGGCGATCTTTACGATCTTCTTTGTGATCTGTCTGAATTTCTTTCTCTTCCGCGTGCTGCCGGGCGATCCCGTGCGGGCGGGTATGCGCGATCCTCGTCTGACCCAGGAGGCCCAGCAGGCCATCCGGGAACGCTTTGGGCTTGACAAGCCGGTGATCAATTGCTTTGAGTCGCTCAACCCGATTGAGACGGGCAGCTGTATGATCAATCCCATGGAGACGCAGTTCTTCATCTACGTGGGCAATCTGCTGACGGGGTGATCTCGGCATTAGCTATCATACCAATCGCCCGGTCAACATCACGCTTGCCGAGCGCTTGTGGAATACCGTGTTGCTGATTGGCGTGGGGCAGATTCTGGCCATCGTTCTGGGCATGGGGTTGGGGATCTTGGCGGCCTGGAAGGCCCGGACGCCACTCGACTATGGCGCATTGCTCTTTAGTCTCATGGCTTGGAGTCTGCCCACCTTTTGGTTGGGGATCATTCTGCTCTTCTGGGGTAGCAATAATTTTAACCTCCCCCTGGGCGGCATGGTCACGCCCGGGGTGACCTTCGACAGCCGCTGGGAGCAACTGGTCGATTTGATGCGTCACATGTTTCTCCCCACCCTCACCTATACGATCGTTTTTTTGGGCGAGTACATGTTGATCATGCGTAGTTCGCTGCTCGACGTGCTCTCGGAAGACTACATCCTCACCGCTCGCGCCAAAGGGCTCAACCATTTCCAGATCTTGAAGGACCATGCGTTGAAGAACGCCATGCTCCCGATGGTGACGATCATTGCCCTGAACCTTGGCTTTACGGTGGCCGGGGCCGTTCAGATTGAGACGGTTTTTTCCTGGCCGGGGCTGGGCGGTGCGATTTTCGAGGCCGTTGGCCGGCGCGATTATCCCATGCTGCAGGGCGCATTCCTGCTGCTGGCGATCAGCGTGATTTTCGCCAACCTGGGGGCGGAGCTGCTCTACTCTTATCTCGATCCGCGCATTCGGAACGACTGACATGGAAAACAACAGCGTTACCGATCTCAACTCATTTTGGCATACATTTCGCCACCGGCCGATGGCAATGGTCGGCCTCATCATGCTGACCATTGCCGTGCTGACCGCGGTCTTTGCCCCCGTCATCGCGCCCTATGATCCCAACGCGTCCATCCGCGTGACGATTGACGACATCTATGCACCGCCGAGCGCCGAACACTGGTTCGGCACGGACGATGCCGGACGCGATGTCTTTTCTAATTTTGTCTATGGCGCGCGGGTCTCGCTGACTGTCGGCTTTTTTGCCTCCTTCATTTCCATCGCGATTGGCGGCACTATCGGCATACTGGCCGGCTTCTCGGGCGGTCGCACGGAAAACGTGCTCATGCGCTTCACCGATATCATGCTCGTCATTCCCGACCTGCCGCTGATCGTCGTGATTGTTGCGCTCACCAAGCCCAGCCTGACCAACATCATTCTGGTGATCGGACTCCTGGGCTGGACCGGAACGTCACGGCTCGTACGCGCCCAAACCCTGTCGGTGAAGGAACGAAAATTCGTTTTGCGCGCACGCTGCGGTGGGTGCAGGACGGCCCTACATCATCCGGCGCCACATTCTGCCTCTGGTCCTGCCGCTGATCGTCGTCAACACGGTCTTGGTTATCTCCCTGGCCATTCTGAACGAAAGTGCGCTCAGCTTCCTGGGCCTGGGCGATCCGACGACGCTTAGCTGGGGGCAGATGCTCAACTACGCTTTCACCCGCGGCGCCATGAGCGCAGGCGCATGGTGGGCGCTGCTTGCGCCCGGTTTGGGGATCGTTTGGGTCGTCCTGGCCTGCACGTTGCTCGGTCAAGGCATGGAGCAGGTGCTCAACCCGCGGACTGAGGCCCATCACCTTGCGCTGCGACACAATCCGGTGGCCCGCACCGAAACGGCGGATGAGCGCATTCCTGTCCACGTTTCGCCTTAGCCTGCTGAACAGAAGACTACCACTGGTCCGAAAACTTTGGGCAGTCGACGCGACACAATTTGAACATGCGAGCACACAACG
Source organism: uncultured Chloroflexia bacterium (assembly GCA_963749845.1). Classification (GTDB taxonomy): domain Bacteria; phylum Chloroflexota; class Anaerolineae; order Caldilineales; family Caldilineaceae; genus JAGRCP01. Next base: position 233,598 of record CAVVOJ010000006.1, read on the forward strand.
ACCATGGCTGATGCGCTGCCCGATGTGTTGAGCAATCGACCCGTCATTTTGGATGTCCAGGAACTATCGATTGATTACGTGAGCAAGAATCAACCCCCGGCCGAGGCGGTACGCGACGTCAGTTTCACGCTGCGCGGCGGCGAAGTTCTCGGCTTGGTGGGAGAAAGCGGCTGCGGCAAATCGACCCTGATGTTGGGCTTGATGCGGTTGCTGCCGCCAGCAGGGCGTATTGTGGGCGGGCAGGTCCTGCTTCAGAGAACGCGACTTGCTTGCCTTGAGCGAGTCAGAGATGGCCGAAGTACGTTGGAAGGATATCTCCATGATCTTCCAGGGCGCCATGAATGCGCTCAACCCCGTGCGTACGGTCGGTGATCAGATTGCCGAGGCGATTCGTCTGCACACGGCTATGTCCGACAGTCGCGAAATCGACGCCCACGTTCGTCAACTTCTCGACATGGTCGGAATTGCGGGCAATCGGGCCAATCAGTATCCCCATCAATACTCAGGCGGCATGCGCCAGCGCGCCATGATCGCCATGGCTTTGGCGTGTGATCCGCAGATTGTGATCGCCGATGAACCAACCACCGCGCTCGACGTCATGATTCAGGCCCAGATCCTGCAACTGCTGGCCAACCTGCAGCGCGAACTCGGGCTATCGATTATCTTTGTGACCCATGACCTTGGCATCGTGGCCGAGATGTGCGATTCGGTCCTGGTCATGTATGGCGGCGTCACGGCCGAGTATGCCGATGTGGATACGATCTACAATGCGCCCCGCCATCCTTACACTCAGGAACTGCTCAAGGCCTTCCCCGACGTAACCAAACCTGCCGGCAAGCTAACCAGTATTCCCGGCTATCCGCCGCGATTGGATGACCTGCCACCGGGCTGCCGCTTTGCGCCCCGTTGCCCCCAAGCCATGGTACGGTGCAATGAAGAGACCCCTACCCTCTACACGGTAGGCAAAGAGCACGTCGCAAGTTGTTTTCTCTTGGAGGAAGGGGCCACGTGAGCGAGCCAGTCAACGGCAATCAACCGGCCGGCGATGTCATTCTCTCAGTGACCAATTTACGGAAACTCTTTGGGGTGGGTCGCAAAGGACTCTTCGGCCGAGGTGAAGATACGTTTGTCCACGCCGTCGATGACGTCAGCTTCGAGCTTGGGTCGAGGGGAGGTGTTAGCCCTCGTCGGCGAGAGTGGCTGCGGCAAATCGACCTTGGCGCTCACGCTGATTGGATTGGAGGCGCCCACCAGCGGTAGCATCCGTTTCGAAAACGCGGAGATCAGCGACTATTCGCCGCGTCAGATGAAGCCGGTGCGGCGCCACATGCAGATGATCTTCCAGGATCCATACGAGTCCTTGAACCCGCTCATGACCATTGGCGAAATCGTGGCCGAGCCGCTCTTGGTGCACAAGATCGGTACAAACGCCCAGGCGCGCACGGAGCTGGTCATTCGTGCCTTGGAAGATGCCGGCCTCAAGCCGGCCGATCGCTATCTCAACCGCCTGCCCCATGAACTATCCGGCGGCCAGCGCCAGCGCGTGGTCATCGCCAGCGCATTGGTTCTGGAGCCAACGCTGCTCTTGGCCGACGAACCTGTCTCTATGCTCGATGTCAGCATCCGCGCCGAGATTCTCAACCTGCTGGCCGAGTTGCGCGTCACGCGGGGTATCTCGATTCTCTTTATCACGCACGATCTAGGGACAGTGGGCGCCCTGGCCGACCGGGTTGCGGTCATGTATCTGGGGCGCATCGTTGAAATTGGTCCAACCGTCAGCTTGCTGAAGAATCCGCAACACCCGTATACCCGTGCGCTCCTCTCCGTGGTGCCGGTTCCCAACCCGCGCTTGCGCCAGGAACGCATTATCCTCACCGGCGAGACGCCCGACCCAATCAACTTGCCTGCCGGATGTCGCTTTCATCCCCGCTGCCCGCTGGCTGTTGATCGCTGCCGCGAATTGGATCCCCAGCTTCAGCCGATGGCGCCGGCTTATGAAGTCGCGTGTCTTTTGTTAGAGGGTGGCGAATCGACCGCGTGAAGTGGGGGCGGGACATAACAACGGATGGGAAATGGAACGGATGGTGAAGAAAACGGATCCGCCAGCTGCAAGGTTACGGGACGGGATTGTGATCGAGCCGAAGGCAGTATCCGTCTGCTCCGAGATCCGTTGTCCTTCTGCCCAAACGGACTACTCCAGAAGCGTAAAGCTCCCGAGAACCGTCTCGGCAAGCGCGTCCAACGCATCCGCTCCGTCATCGTCTGTGCTGAATGCCGAAAAGGCCAGTCGATAGAGGGTATCCGCGGAAAGTAGCAGCGCCTCGCGGCCGAGTTCTGCATCCGGTGCGGCGGAGACAAGGCGTGCGGGCTCTCCGGCAATGGTCGTTGCAGCAATCTCGCCATCGAGACGCTCGGCGGCTTTGGCCGCGATCTCGTCTAGCGTCTGCCCGGCAGCCGGCTCGACAGTGATTTCCACGCGTGGATCTACAAAATTGAGCAGCGAGTCTACAGCAATCACGATTTGGTCGGGCAGCGGCTGTTCGACGAGATACGCAGCCGGGTAGAGTAGGCAGAAGCCCAACTCGGGTACGGCAAGGGCGGCACTGTCTGCCGTCCACGCAGGGCAACCGGCCGGCAGTTCCGCCGGCGCTGGACTTGAGTCCGGTCGCGGCGGCCCGGGCGCCGAAGACGCCGGCGGCATAGGTGAGTAGGGGCGCGGCATCCGCTGTCGCCCAGCGCTTGGGGGCCGTCGCCCGCCAGGCTTGCGGCCACGTGCAGCGCGCCACGACCGTCATCATTGCCCAGCGCAAGTTCACCCGCTGCGAAGAGATCGACCCATGCATAAAGCTGCACAAGTTCTTCAAGCGTAAGGACATCGGCGATGACCGTAGGATCACCGCCCTCACGACACGAACCGACTTCGACTTCGCCGGTTAGGTAGAGCGTGAGCGTATCGCAATAATTCGCATAGCCACCGTCTCGCTGCCAGGTGACGGCTGCGCCGGTACTTTGAAACAGGTCTGAACCACCGGCCGCTTCCACTTGAAGGAGTCGGGCGACTTCAGCAAGTTGGCGCTGCTCGGCTGGCGTTGCATCGCGTGCGCCTCGGCCGGCGAAACGGACAAAGCCGGCGGGTGTTTCGGCTTCAAACGGCGCCAGCGTGGCGACTAGGTTCAGCAACAATTCATAGCGGGCCGGACTGGCAGTGGCTGTCGACAACAGAACTGGGCTGTTGCAGGCGCCAAAGGCAACGCCATCGGTCCCCACGAGCGCGGTTTCGCACGGAGAGGCGGGTGAGCGCCATTCGACCAGCGTACGCCCGATCTCGACCTCTGGCGCCTCGGCCAGACGGATCTGTGTCGTGACCGGATCAAAATGAAAGACGTAGTCGCCGGCCGGTGACGTGATGGTGACACGGTAGCCAGGCGTTGCGACCTGGGCGCACATTTCGTCGGCTAGAGGGGCGCCCAGGCAGGCGTCGGGCCAGGTTACCGCCTCGGTCTCGCTGATCGTGACAACGGCATCGTCGTCGTCACGCTGTCGCGCTATCGCCACGCGCATGGCTTCGGCCATCTCCGTCGTGCGCGCTTCGGCGTCGACAACCGGCGTGAAGCGCAGAGAGCTGATAACCTCGGTCAGTGGCTCCATGCTGGCGGGATCCACAAACGAGAAGGTAAGTAGGGCATCGCCATTGTCGACGAACCACCACGGACGAGAACGGCCATCGCCGGCTTCGATCACGACGTTCCAGGCCGGTCTATTGTTGAGGATGATTTCGGTCACCGCGGGCAGCTCGCTGCACCCGGCGCAGAGGTGGGCCAGAACCGCATCTCGATCCAGCGTGCTCATGGGCGCATAGTAGATCACGCTAGGCAGATCGCTGTCGTCTGCTTCTTCGTCGCCAAAGCGGATCTCCGTGCCTAGTGGCGTCGCTTGGCGCTCATCCGCACGCCAACCGGCAGGCATGATCAGCGAAAAGCCGCCAGCTTCGTTACTATACCGAATCGGCTCCGGCGTCGGTTCAGCGGTCGGCGGATTGGCGTCCGCCGGCGCGCGGTTACAGCCGGCCAGGGTCAGCACGAAGAAGACGAGAGCAAAGAATGCAAGATGCTTTGGGCGGGTCATGACGGACATCCTTTTCAGCAGCGCGGTTTTGGCATTCTGCATGCGCGCGGCAGGAGATTGCAGTGGTATGCTTCAAGAGTCTACCATGCACAAACACAACTTCGCCACCGCGCCTTCATGCGAACCATGAATTCGCACGATGAGTAAGATGAGTCGCGGACAAACGCAGCGCCAACGGAGGACCGGCGGATATTGCCGGATCAATCCTGTAGGATCTGCGACCGTTCTGCTTGGTCCGCTGCATGAAGAGGCGAACGCGCTCTTGGCTTCACATAAGCGACGGTGTTACAATGTGGCTTGATGTGGACTTTGCTCGCCAATCCCCTTCCAACCAGCACGAGGAGACGTAATTGTGAGTGACCTGAAGAGCGCATTTGATGCCGCTGCGGCCAGCGTCCAGAATCTGCCGAGTCAGCCGGGCCAGGAAGACATGCTTGAGCTCTATGCCTATTTCAAGCAGGCGACCAAAGGTGACGCCGGCAGTGATCGCCCTGGCATGTTCGACCTGGTGGGGCGTGCCAAGTATGACGCATGGTCGAAGCTCAAGGGAACCTCGACCGATGAAGCCATGCAGTCCTACATTGATCTGGTCAAGCGTCTGGAAAGTGAAAGCTAACTTTCTGCGCTTCGACTGCTGAAGACTACGTTTATGACAGCAAGAATCTTGGTTCGTCTAGCGACGGCGGGCGATGTGCCCGCGCTGGTCGACCTGCTCCATGCTGCCTATGCCGAATACCGCGACCGGCTTGATCCGCCGTCGGGCGCGTTTCGCGAATCGATTGCCAGCATTGGCGATCTGCGCATTCGCGAGGCCGCGCTCGTCGCTGACCAGGGTGGTCGTCTTGTCGGCTGTGTCTTTTATCAACTGACCGACAATGATGGTGCGATCAATTGCTGGATGCACCGCCTGGCCGTTTTGCCTGCGCATCGGCGCCAGGGCATTGGCGCACAGCTCGTGGCCGGCGTCGAGGCCGCAGCTTGGGCCGCCCGCGCACAATCCGTGACGCTGGGTGTGCGCATTCCCCTCACCGATAACCATCGCTTCTACCTCGACCTGGGCTATCGGATCGTCGAGGCCCGCATCCATGATGGCTACGAGTTCCCCACCTGGTATCTCATGCAGAAGCGCCGGGGCGCAATCCCAACGTCGCCCTTTGCGGTGGTCGTTGTGCCCTACGACCCGCACTGGCCGGATCAGTTTGCCGCGGAAGCGGCGCGTATCGCTCCGGCCTTGGGTGACAACTTGCTCGAGATCCGCCATGTGGGCAGTACGTCGGTACCGGGTCTGGCTGCCAAACCTATCATTGACATGATGCCCATTGTGCGCGACATTCGCCTTGTCGACGTTGCCACGGCGCAGATGGTCGACCTTGGCTACGAACCCATGGGCGAATTTGGCTTGCCGGGACGGCGCTTTTTCCGCCGCAGCGTCGATGGTCTGCGCACCCACCACGTCCATATCTATGCGCAGAACGATCCGGATGTGGCGCGTCATGCCGACTTTGTGGCCTATCTCTCTGCTCACCCTGATGAAGCGGCGCGCTATGGTGCGCTCAAGCACCAGTTGGCTGCCGCACATCCCAACGATGCCAATGCCTATATGGATGGCAAGAACGGTCTCATCAAGGAGTTGGAGGCACGCGCAGAACAATGGGCGACTTCACATGAGGTGCGCGTTTCTTCCTCTTGACGTCGACGGACCGCAGATTAGGGCAAATGCGGCCGGCCGCTTCACAACCGTTTGCCATATCCGTTTGCCACATCCACCCGAACCGCGTTCCATTTTTACGAGCCCAAAACTCCGCAATGGTCGGCAGCGATGGTAGAATGGATGAGCGTTCGGCGATTCATTCTCTCCACCATCGATTTTGAATCGCTTCATCAATGATTAATGCTACGAAAAGGAAATATGATGGCTGACAAACAGTGGAACTCCGCCCCCGAGATGCAGATTGATACCGACATCAAGTACAAGGTCAAGATGGAAACTCTGCGCGGTACGATCGTGTTGGAACTCTATCCTGAATTTGCACCCGAGACGGTGAATAACTTTGTCTTTCTGGCCAACGAAGGCTTCTATGATGGCGTGACCTTTCACCGTGTCATCAATGATTTCATGATCCAGGGTGGCGATCCCACGGGCAGTGGTCGGGGTGGCCCCGGCTACAAGTTTGGCGACGAGTTCGACGGCAATCCGCTCAAGCATGAGACGGGCGTCATCTCCATGGCTAATGCCGGCCCCAACACCAACGGCAGCCAGTTCTTCATCACCCATGGCCCGCAGCCTCATCTGGACGGTCGCCACACCGTCTTCGGTCGTGTGACCGACGGCATGGATGTCGTGTATGCCATCCGCCAGGGCGACAAAATTTTGTCGGTGGATGTGCAGCCCGAGCTCGATAGCGAATAGATGGCCCGGCCTTAGCGGGCGGATGGTCAATGCAGCGCATCGCCATTCTGGGAGAATCGACGGCAAGCGGCGCCTACGTCTTGCGCATCCGCGTCGACGTGCCGCTTGCCGTTGTCTTTGGACGCTTTCAGGCCGGCGAGCCGGTTGCTTTGCCCGCAGGCGAGTACGTCTACGTCGGCTCGGCCATGGGCCTGAAGGGTGCAAGCAGTTTGGCCCGGCGCCTGTTGCGCCATGCCACGCGCAGCAGCGGGAGGCCGCCTCAGCCCCTGCGTCCCGAGTTGCTGGCGGCGTTGGTTAAGGCTAACCTGCTCGCTCCATCCGCTCGACCGCCCGCAAGCAAGGCCCTGCACTGGCATGTCGATTACTTGCTCGATAAATCAGCGGCCACGCTAGCCGGCGTGATTGCGCTCCCCAGCCCGGTGCGTCACGAAACAGCGCTGGCGCAGCTCGTTGCCGACGATCCCCACACGATTGCGCCGGCATCAGGGCTGGGCGCGTCCGACGCGCCGGGGGCAACCCATCTCCAAAGGATTGCCCTGCCGGAAGCATTGTGGCCAGAACAGTGGTGGGAGAGCCTGTTGTTGCGCTTGGCCAAGCAATTTACAACTTCTACTGCTGCTCTGCGTATTGACGATACGAGGAGGCTGTCATGACGGAGCCGACAAGATCGACCGAACGTACGTATGATCGCGTCTATGCCGTCGTGCGGGAGATTCCGCCGGGGCAGGTTGCAACCTATGGTCAGGTGGCCGCGATCGTCGGTCATTGTACTGCACGCATGGTCGGCTATGCTCTGGCCTCGTTGCCGTCGGGCAGCGACGTGCCCTGGCAGCGCGTGATCAATGCCCAGGGCAAGATTAGCCCGCGCGGAGACAACATGGGCGCGTCAGTGCAGCAAGAACTGTTGGAGGAAGAGGGCGTGCGCTTCAGCCCCGATCATAAGGTGCGCCTCAAAGACGTGCGCTGGCCCGGCCCCAGCATGGCCTGGTTAATCGAAAATGGCTTTGATCCAACGCCCAATTGGACGCCAGACGAACGTGGTTGACTAGCAATGGATAGCGAGCGCCACATGATGAATGATTGTTCATTCCTTGTCGTTGGTCCTTCATCATCGATTCATCGGTGAGAATTAGTCGGAGAAATCATGGAAATCGGATTGAGCATCGCCGCAGGCATCGGCCTCAGTGCCGCAACCGGCTTTCGACTCTTTGTGCCTTTCCTGGTGCTAAGCATTGCCGGGCTGACCGGCCATATCGACCTGGCGCCGGGCTTTGTCTGGTTGGCCACACCGGCAGCCGCCATCATGCTGGCTGTCGCCACCGCGTTGGAAATTGGCGCTTACTACATCCCATGGCTGGACAACCTGCTCGACAGCGTCGCCACACCCGCAGCTGCAGTGGCCGGCACCCTGGCCGCAGCCTCCATGTTTGGCGACATGTCACCCTTGTTCCAATGGGTACTGGCCGCAATTGCCGGTGGTGGCGTCGCCACCGCTGTCCAGGGCAGTACGGTGTTGCTGCGCGGTGCCTCCTCCCTCACCACGGGTGGGATGGGCAATTTCGCGGTCGCCACCACGGAGTTGGTCGGCTCAACGGGCATGTCGATCATGGCCATCGCCGTGCCGGTTCTCGCTTTCCTTTTGGTGGCTGGCTTTCTGGTCTGGATTGCGGGCAAGCTGGGCGGTCGCCGCCGTTCGGGTGTAAAGGAACAACCGTGATAGAGATGGATGAACTCACACAGCGCGTAACGCAAGAAGTGACCGAACTCCATCAATTCTTCGAAGATTGGTTTCGGGGTAGCGTCGAGCAGAGCAAGGCACGCTTTGCGCGCTTCATCGACGTCACCGCGTCCGAGTTTCATCTCGTCTCGCCCGCCGGCGCGATGGTCGACCGTGATCAAGCCGCAGCCTGGATCTGGGATATCCACGGCGCCAGGCCAACTGCCCGTATGTGGGTCGACAAGGTAGCCGTGCTGTACTACCAACCTACGCTCTGTCTGGCAACGTACGAGGAATGGCAAGAATCGCCCGCAGGGCAGACGGTGCGTTTCAGCTCCGTGCTCTTCGAGAGAGATTCGGACGCGCCCAATGGTCTGCGCTGGCTCCACGTTCACGAAACCTGGATCGAGCCGACGGAGTGATGCCATTTCTTTCGCAAAATCCGTGTTCCATCGTTGGTCCATCCCTGCTCAATTTCCTCCAAACTTTTGCCGAATCGATCGCGCAGTGATACCCTGTAAGCGACGCAAAGTAAATGCCCACATCCGCCGCCAGAGGGGAGCCGCGATGAGCGTACGCATTGAAGTCCGAGGGCATCACGCAGCCGCAACCCAGCAGATTTTGCGCGACGCCGCCACGCTGGATGTGCAGGGCTTGACGGACTGTCGCATTACTCAAATCTATTTTCTGGAAGAAAACCCCGGTGCAGAGTCGCTCCAGCAACTCTGCACTTTTTTGTTGGCCGATCCCGTCACTGAAACGGCCTCCTGGGGGATCCGGCGGACGCCGTTTCGGCTCATGTGGTGGAGGTTGCGCCCCGGCCGGGCGTGACCGACATCGCGGCGCGCGAGTTGCGTCGGGGAATGGTCGAGATTGGTCTGCCCGACTGCGAGGTAACTACGGCTGTGCGTTACGAGCTCGACGGCAAGCTGAGCGATGTCGAGCTGCATCTTCTGGCCGAGAAGCTACTGAGCAATCCCACGATTCAGCACTTCAGCCTGGGGCCGATCTATCCCCAGTTTGGGGCTGACGCTATGGCCAGCGATCAGGTCGAAACGGTCGCCATCACTGGGGTTGACGACGAGACCCTGCAGCGCATTAGCAAAGAACGCTTGCTCTCGCTCGATCTCGCCGAGATGCGGGTGATTCAACGGTTTTATCGAGATGCGGGGCGTGAGCCAACCGATGTCGAATTGGAAACCCTGGCCCAAACCTGGTCCGAGCACTGCGTGCACAAGACCTTCCGCGCCCGGATCGACTTCACCCACGAAGACGCCTACGGCAACGAGATTCGCCGGGAAGAGATCGACGGTCTGCTCAAACAGTTTATACGAGCGGCCACAGAAGCAGTCTGTCCCACTTGGCTCTATTCCGCGTTTGTGGATGATGCCGGCATCATCGCCTTTGATGAAACGCACGATCTCGCCTTCAAGGTCGAGACCCACAATCATCCCTCGGCGCTGGAGCCTTTTGGTGGGGCCAACACCGGCATCGGCGGTGTCGTGCGCGACATTCTGGGCGTTTCAGCACGGCCCATTGCCTGTACCGACGCCCTCTGCTTTGGTCCCCAAGATTTTGCCCATGAACAACTGCCCGATGGCATCCTCCATCCCCAACGAATTGCCAATGGCGTGGTAGCCGGTATCGGCGATTACGGCAATAAGCTTGGCCTGCCGACCGTCAATGGTGCCGTGATCTACGATGAAGGCTATTTGGGCAACCCGCTCGTCTTTTGCGGCTGCGCCGGGCTGCTGCCCCACGGCGCTCATCCGACCGCGGCCCAGGTCGGCGATCTCGTTGTGGCGCTGGGCGGGCGTACGGGCCGTGACGGCATCCACGGCGCAACCTTTTCCTCGGCTGAACTGACCCACGAGACGAGCGAAACCTCGGGCAGCGCGGTCCAGATCGGCGATCCCATCGCCGAGAAGGGACTGATTGAGTTTGTCGAGGCCGCGCGCAACGAAGAGCTCTACACCATGATCACCGATTGCGGCGCCGGCGGCTTTTCCTCGGCCGTGGGCGAGATGGGGGAAGCGTTGGGCGTCGATGTCGAATTGACCCACGCCCCCCTGAAGTATCCTGGGTTAACGCCATGGGAGATCTGGTTATCGGAAGCCCAGGAGCGCATCGTCATTGCCGTGCCGCCGGGCAAACTGGTCCGTGTGGCGGAAGTGGCAGCGCTGTGGGATGTGGAACTGAGCGTCCTCGGCCATTTCACAGGCGATCAGCAGCTCACCGTGCGCTATGCTGGCAAGGTTGTGGCCCAACTTCCCATGGCCTTCCTGCACGACGGTCTGCCCCAGCGCCAGATGACGGCACTCTATCGGGAAAAGCGCGTGGAACTCGCCGATCCGAGTGGGAGCGTCGATCTTGCGCTGCAACAGGTAGGCGACCTCAACCAGTTGCTGCTGACGCTCCTGGCCGATCCATCCGTGGCCTCTAAGGAAGCGATCGTGCGCACCTACGATCACGAAGTGCGGGGGGGAACGCTGGTCCGACCCTTTACCGGGTCGGAGATGGATGGCCCGACCGATGCCGCCGTGCTCAAGCCGTTGGGGACCTGGCATCATGACCGCGCCTTTGCTCTGAGTAACGGACTCAACCCCAGATTGGGCGTCTGCGATCCCTACGCGATGGCGATCAGCGCCATCGATGAGGCCGTACGCAACGCGGTGGCCGTAGGCGCTGATCCCGATCGTATCGCCATTTTGGACAACTTCTGTTGGGGCAACCCGACCTATCCAGATCGCCTGGGCGCGCTCGTGCGTACGTGTGAAGGCTGCTACGATGGCGCGGTTGCCTACGGCACGCCCTTCATTTCGGGCAAGGACAGCCTCTACAACGAGTTCAACGGCAAGCCCATTCCCGGTACGCTGCTGATTTCGGCCATCGCCATCGTGCCTGATATGAAGCGCGTCACGACTAGTGATCTCAAGCAGGCGGGCAATTTGCTCTATCTTGTCGGCGAAACCCGAGCTGAGTTGGGCGGCTCGCTGCTTTATCAGACACTCGGTGTCACCGACGGTGTTGCCCCCGCCATGCCCCATGCACCGCGTACGCGCTACCGTATGCTACATCAAGCGATGCTTGCCGGCCTGGTGTGGTCCGCCCATGACCTCAGTGAAGGCGGCCTGGCCGTGGCCCTGGCGGAGATGTGCCTTGCCGGCCGCGCCGGCGCCCACATAGACCTGCAACGCATCCCCCTCGTCTCGCCCATCTCAGAGTCAATCGCGCCGGGCTTATCTGCGGCAGATACGGCAACCTCAGCAACGCTTTTCGCCCTTTTTTCCGAATCCAATGGCCGCATCCTACTCGAAGTTGCGCCGGAGGATGCGACGGCGTTTGAGGCTCATTTCGATGGCGTAACGCTCACACGCCTGGGTGAGGTGACGACGGACGAACGTCTGGTGATCCGCAACGGAAAGGAGTCTGAAATCGACCTGCCGGTGGCCCGATTGGTTCAGGCCTGGAAAGGGGAGGCGCTCTGATGGCGACCCAACCTTCGATTCTGATCCTCCACGCCTCGGGCACGAACCGCGATGGTGAAGCCGCCCGTGCATGTGAGTTGGCCGGCGGTGCGCCGGAGATTGTCCATCTCAACCAGCTGCGTGCGGGCGAACGGCGCATGGTTGATTACGACTTGTTGCTGTTGCCGGGTGGCTTCTCCTATGGCGATGCGCTCGGCGCTGGCGTACGCTGGGCGCTCGATCTGCAAGTCTTTTTCCATGATCAGATACACGCCTTTGTCGACAGCGGAAAACCGGTGTTGGGTATTTGCAACGGCTTTCAGGTACTGGTGAAGGCCGGAATCTTGCCCGACGCCACGCGCGGAGCGGGAAACGCGACGCTGGACGACGGGCTGCCGCTGGGCGAGATTGGGCGGCGTACGGCCACGCTAACGGAAAACGCCAGAGGGCATTTTGAGTGCCGGTGGGTGCATTTGCAGGTTAACGCGGCGGCGCAGGCCGGTTATTTGGGAGAGATCGATGAGCTGATCTTCTGTCCGGTAGCCCATGGTGAAGGCAACTTCCAGGTCAAGGACAAGGCGACCCTGGCGGCGCTGGAAGAAGGCAACCTCGTTGCCTTTCGCTATGTAGATCGTACGGGCGCGCCGGCTGGCGGCGTCTATCCACTCAATCCGAATGGATCGGTGGCCGACATCGCCGGCATCTGCAACAACCGGGGCAATGTAGTCGGACTCATGCCCCATCCGGAAGACCACGTTGTGCCGATCCAAAACCCGCTGGGACAGGCAGGGCAGTCCGGTCTAGCCCTCTTCAAGGCCTTCATTGGCGCCGCCCGCTAAGCGCCTACAATTTGGGAAACACGTGATGCTCTCAGAGACCGAACTTTTTGCGGCTTTACCCAACGCATTGGCTGCTACGGACCTGGACGCAATGGGCGTGCGTACCCAAGGCAAGGTACGCGATATCTACACGCAGGATGAGCGTTTGATCCTCGTGACGACCGATCGGCTCTCCGCCTTTGATCGTATCCTCGGCCTGGTTCCATACAAAGGGCAGGTGCTCAATCAGCTCGCTGCGTTCTGGTTCGAGGCGACCCAGGATATCGTTGCCAACCATGTTTTGGCTGTACCCGATCCCAACGTGACGGTCGGCAAGCGCTGTACGCCGATCCCGGTCGAAGTCGTGGTGCGCGGCTATATCTCCGGCGTGACCAAGACGGCGCTTTGGTATCAGTACAGCCAAGGCAACCGAACGATCTATGGTATTGACTTTCCCGATGGCTTGCGCAAGAACGAAGCGCTGCCGGCGCCGATTATCACGCCGACGACCAAGGGCGGTGAGACGGGCCATGATGAGCGGATCACCAGCGCGCAGGTCGTGGAAATGGGGCTGATGGACGGGGATCTTTGGTCGGAGGTGCAGGATGCAGCCATCGCCGTCTTCCTGCGCGGCCAGGAGATCGCACGCGACGCCGGGTTGATCCTGGTCGACACCAAGTATGAGTTTGGCTTGGACGAGCGTGGCGCGCTTGTGCTCATCGATGAGGTGCACACGCCCGACTCCAGCCGTTTCTGGATCGCCGACACCTATCCTGCGCGCATGGCCGCTGGCGAAGAGCCGGAGAACTTTGATAAGGAATTTGTGCGCCTTTACTACGCGGCCCAGGGCTATCGCGGCGACGGCGAACCGTTTCCGCTGCCGGACGAACTGGCGGTTCAGGCCGCACAGCGCTACATTCGAACATACGAGGCGCTCACCGGCCGCACGTTTGAACCGGGCGCGCTTCCGCCGGAAGCGCGCATCAGAGGAATCGCTACGGGCGTGGGAGAGAGTAGAGATATCATCATGACTGAATCCACCCCCCTTGTCGGTGTTATCATGGGCAGTAGCTCCGATTGGGAGACAATGCATGCAGTTTGCGGCGATGACGCTGCGCGATTTTGACGTGCCTTTCGAGGCGCAGGTCGTCTCGGCCCATCGAACGCCCGACCGGATGGTTGAATATGCGCACACGGCCGAAGCGCGCGGGCTGGAAGTGATCATTGCCGGCGCCGGCGGGGCCGCCCATCTACCCGGCATGGTGGCCGGCCACACGCTGTTGCCCGTGATCGGCGTGCCCGTGCAGAGCCGTGCGCTCAGCGGCATGGACTCGCTGCTTTCCATCGTGCAGATGCCGGCCGGCGTGCCCGTGGCCACCATGGCCATCGGCAAGGCCGGCGCCATCAACGCCGCCCTGCTGGCCGTCTCGATCTTGAGCGCTGCCCGACCTGCGCTCCGTGAAGAACTGGCAAGCTATCGGCGCCAGCGCGCCGAGGCCGTCCTGCAAGAGGAATTAACAATTGACGATTGACAATCAACCATCAACCATGACTGTCCTTCCCCCTATTCTCCCACCTGCAACGATCGGCGTCTTCGGCACCGGGCAACTGGGCCGCATGCTGGCGCTGGCGGCCAAGGCCATGGGCTATCGCATTCATACCTTTTCGCCGGAGCCTGACTCGCCCACTGGTCAGGTTGCGGACCGCGAGGTTGTGGCGGAGTACGATGACCTGGATGCCGTGCGTGATTTTGTGCGCAGGGTGGCCGTTGTCACCTTTGAATTCGAGAATGTTGCGGCTCATGTTGCCCAGATCGCTGCCGCGGAAGGTGTTCCTGTCCGGCCCGGTGGTCACGTTCTCCACACAACACAAAATCGCCTGCGTGAGAAAAGTTTCTTGGTCGACGCCGGTCTGCCTGTTGCTCCGTATGTGCCTATCCATTCCCGGGCGGATCTGGAGCAGGCGCTGCTTCAAATTGGGCTGCCTGCCGTGCTCAAGACCGCGGCCTTTGGCTATGACGGCAAGGGACAGGTCCTGATCGAGGCGGTCGATCAAGCGGCAGATGCTTGGAAGCGTCTGGGAGAGCAGCCGGCAGTGCTGGAGGCGTTTGTGCCCTTCGCCGACGAGGTGTCGGTCGTGGCGGCGCGCGGCGTCGACGGCGCTATTGCGAATTTTGGCGTCATCGAGAATATTCACCACAACCACATTCTCGATATCTCCATTGCGCCCGCACGCATCGCGGATCAAATCGGCGGTGCTGGCAGTTGAATTGATCGAACGGGTGATGATTGCGTTGGATGTGGTCGGGGTCTTGTGTGTCGAATTCTTTGTTCTGGCCAATGGGGATGTGCTGATCAACGAAATTGCGCCGCGACCGCACAACTCGGGCCACTTGACCATCGATGCCGCCATCACCAGCCAGTTTGAACAGCAGGCGCGTGCGGCATGCGGGCTGCCGCTTGGCTGCACCGGACTTCCTGCGCCCTGCGGTCATGGTCAACCTCCTGGGCGATCTGTGGGCGGAAGGTGAGCCGGACTGGGCCGCGGCCTTGCGCTTGCCCGGCGTGAAGCTCCACCTGTACGGCAAGCATGCGGCGCGTTCCGGGCGCAAGATGGGCCATATCACCGTGCTGGCCGACTCGATCGCTGAGGCCCTGTCGATTGCCGTGAAGGCGCGTAACAGGTTGACGGGGGAAGACGGCGCGCATACAAGTTGATCCTGGGGTATAGTGAGTCAGGCGGGCTTCGCTCCGTCTGACGCTTTCGGTGCTGAAATATGGACTTGGGTCGGTGTGGGTTTGAGGTGAGGGCGGCATCTGTCGATCCTTTGCCAACTATCAGGAGCAGCCATGTATCAAGACGACAAGCTTCATGAAGAGTGTGGCGTGTTTGGCATCTATGCCCCCGGTGAGGACGTGGCGCGCCTGGCCTTTTTTGGGCTCTATGCGCTCCAACACCGGGGCCAGGAGGCCGCTGGGATTGTCAGTTGCGACGGACGCGTCGCACACGTGCACAAAGGGATGGGGCTGGTCTCCCAAGTCTTCAATGAAGATAACTTGCGCGTCCTCCAGGGACACATGGCCATCGGCCATACCCGCTACTCGACGACCGGCTCGCCGCGGATGCGCAATACGCAGCCCTACATTGTTGAGACGCTGGATGGTCCGCTGGCCATTGGCCATAACGGGAATTTGATCAACGCCCCGCAACTGCGTCGCGAGCTTCTGGAACGAGGCGTCGGTCTGCAAACATCCACCGACAGCGAGGTGATTATTCACTTGCTGGCGGGAGCGGGCGGCACCGACTGGATGGCGCGCATCCGCACTTTGATGGCCAAGGCTGAGGGCGCCTATACGCTTACGCTGCTGACGCGCGACGCCGTCTATGGCGTACGCGATCCATGGGGGCTGCGTCCGCTGGCGTTGGGCAAAGCTCGATAATGGCGGCGGCTACGTCCTGGCCTCGGAGAGCTGCGTTTTCTCGACAATCGGCGCGTCGATGGTCCAAGAAGTGCAGCCGGGTGAGATCGTCAAGCTCGATGCGAATGGCTATCAAATCATCCAGGGCGCGCCACCGGAAAACCTGGCCTTCTGCACCTTTGAACAGATCTATTTTGCCCGCCCCGACTCTTCCTTCAACGGCAAGTTGGTCCATAGGGTGCGGCAGAAGCTAGGGCGGCAGCTGGCCAAGGAAGCCCCGGCCGAGGCCGATATCGTCGTGCCCGTACCCGATTCCGGAACGCCCCATGCGATCGGCTTCGCGCTGAAGAGCGGCATCCCATACAGTGAAGGACTCATCAAGAGCCGCTACATTGGCCGGACCTTTATTCAACCTACCGACGAGTTGCGCAAAGTCGGCGTGCGCATGAAGTTCAACCCGCTGCCGGAGAACCTCGAAGGGCGTCGCGTGGTTTTGGTGGATGACTCGATCGTGCGCGGCAATACGTCCGGGCCGCTGGTGCAGATGCTGCGCGATGCTGGTGCGACGGAGGTTCATATGCGCGTGGCCTGCCCGCCCTTGCGGTTTCCCTGTTTCATGGGCGTCGACATGGCCTCGCAAGAAGAGTTGATCGCAGCCACGAAGAGCATCGAAGAAATTCGCGAGCATGTGGGCGCCGACTCTTTGGCCTATCTTTCGATCAGTGGCATGATGAAGGCCCTCAAGGCGGAGGAAGGCTACTGCAATGCCTGCTTTACAGGTGACTATCCTTTCTCAACGCCGATTCCGCTGATTGAATTGCAGGAGAAGGAAAAATTTGCTCAGGTGTGGGGGAATTGAGTCCGAAGGCAAATGTCTGTTGGATTGCAATACGCAGCGCCAATTGAAGAGCCACAGAGACAGCACGGATTCTCCATCGTTTCCGGCTCCTCTGTGGCTCTTCATTTTCTTCTCGTACGCTTTTGGGAATGGCGCGCCTTGCCTCTAGACGACGATCACGCTGCGCATGATTACCATCCCAAGCAGAACGCCAGAGAGTGAGATCAGACCCCAGCCCATGAAATTGAGGGCAATGACCTCAAACTCCTCGATTGAGTGACGCCGTTTGCCCATCGATTTGTAGAATTCCAGAACAAGCGCCAATGTCAGGGCCGTTATCGATAGCAGACCCAAGAATAGGTTTGCTAGATCCATGGTATGCCTCCTTGATCAGCAAAGATGCGTGACAAGTCCAGCGTCTGCACCGATTCCAGAACGGGTAACCCCGCCAGAGCGCAGAGCAGAGGCGGTTAGAGTACTCGATTTTTGGGTGTCTTGCGTGACATCTAGGGGACATAAGGGCGCCTTGGAGCCGACGTAGCGAACAAAACAGGATTGCGGAGGTGTCGCGCAGGCCGGACTGTTTGCCCATGCTCGCTTGGCGTAAGCAAGGCGCACGGTGTACGGTTGTCCGTCTCACACCCGACGGGTTGCGGAGACAATCCAAGGCGGGCAACCCGCACACGCGTTGCTGCCTGCGTGCCGCGTCATTTCATGCTATCATGAGCGCAACGTTATGCGGACGCTCTAAGTCCCCAGCTGAACAGGACCAAACTCCATGCAGGAAGAAGCCAGCGCCTATCGACGCCATCCTCTCGACGTCATTTTCTCGCCGCGCAATGTTGCTGTGATTGGGGCCAGCGAAACAGAGGGCAGCTTTGGGCGCGCCCTGCTCTGGAATCTGATCAGCCATCCCTTTGGCGGTACGATCTATCCGGTCAATCCCCGGCGTGACAACGTGCTTGGCATCCTGGCCTATGACAGTATCGCCGACATTCCGGCACAGGTAGATCTGGCCGTTATCGCCACACCCGCGCAGACCGTGCCCGGCATCATCGAAGCGTGCATTGCCGCCGGGGTAAAAGGTGCAATCATCCATTCGGCTGGCTTCCGCGAGATTGGCGACGAAGGCCGCCTGCTGGAGGAAAAGATTGTGGCCCAGGCGCGTAAAGCCCAGATGCGCATCATCGGCCCTGGCAGCCTGGGCGTCATGAGCCCCCTGACCGGGATCAATGCTACCTTTGCCCAGGGCATGGCGCGGCCCGGCAGCATCGGCTTCATCAGCGAAAGCGCCGCCTTCTGCAACGCTGTGCTCGACTGGAGCTTTCAGGAAAACGTCGGCTTCAGCGCGTTCGTCTCGACCGGCGGCATGATCGATGTAGACTGGGGCGACTTGATCTACTACTTGGGCGAGGATCATCATACCAACGCGGTCGTTGTCTACATGGAGACGATCCACAACGCGCGTGCTTTTCTCTCCGCTGCACGCGAGATCTCCCTTCACAAGCCGATTGTCATCATGAAGGCGGGACGCACGGAAGCGCTGCCGTCTATGATCACAACCCACACCAGCGCCTTGGTGCGCCCAGATGACGTCCTGGATGCTGCGTTTCGGCGCTGCGGCGCGCTGCGCGTCGAACGAATTGGCGAAATGTTTGCCATGGCCGAGGTGCTGGCCAAGCAGCCCCGCCCTACCGGCCCCAATCTGACCATTGTGACCAATGCGGGCGGTCCCGGTCTCATGGCGGTGGATGCACTCTTGCGCAGTGGTGGCAAATTGACGCCCCTGGCCGAAGAGACGCTGGCTGCGCTCGACCAGGAACTGCCGCCCGCCTGGCAGGAAGAGAATCCGATTGACATTTTGGGCGATGCCGGACCCGAACGCTATGCCAATGTGGTCGAGATTGCGCGCAAGGATCGTAACAGCAACGGCCTCCTCGTGATCCTTACGCCGCAGGACGCAACCCGACCCACCCAGACCGCTGAAGAGATCGTGCAGATCTGCAAGGAGCGTCAGCGGAAGCCGATTCTCACGAGCTGGATGGGCGGGCCACGCGTGGCCGCGGGCATGAACGTGCTCAATCGCGCCAACGTGCCGACCTTTCCTTATCCTGACATGGCGGCGCGCGTCTTCAACTACATGTGGCAACACGCCCGCAACGTGCGCAGCATCTATGAGACGCCCTCGCTGCCCGTCAGCTCCGAGGGGGAGCAGGAAGATCAGCAGCGCGTGGCACGCATGATCGATGAGATTCGGGCCGGCGGCCGCACGCTCCTCACCGAGCACGAGGAAAAGCAGCTCTTCCAGGCCTATGGTCTGCCGGTGCTGGAAACGCGCCTGGCTGAAACGCTTGACCAGGCGGTGTTGGCGGCCAATGGCATCGGCTACCCGGTTGCGGTCAAGCTCCATTCCACGTCGCTGACCCACAAGAGCGATGTGGGCGGTGTCTGCCTCAACCTGCGCACCGGCAACGAGGTGCGTACGGCCTTTGAGACGATCCAGGGCAATGTACGCGCCAAGCTGGGCGATGATGCGTTTCAGGGTGTGATGGTGCAGCCGATGATGACGCTGGACGGCTACGAACTCATTGTCGGCAGCACCCCGGACGCTGAATTTGGGCCGGTGATGCTCTTTGGCACCGGCGGCGTGCTGGTGGAAATCTATCGGGATCTGGCCTTGGCCCTCCCGCCCCTCAACACGACGCTGGCCCGGCGCACCATGGAACGCACAAAGATTTTTGATGCGTTGCAGGGCGTCCGCGGGCGCAAGCCGGTCAATCTCGAGGCATTGGAGGGTTTTCTCGTCCACTTTAGCCACCTGATCGTGGAACAGAAATGGATCAAGGAGATCGACATCAACCCGCTGCTGGCAGCCGGCAACGAGCTGATCATTTTGGATGCTCGTGTCGTCCTCTATGGTCCGGAGGTAACGGCCGATCAACTGACGCCGCCGGCGATTCGGCCCTATCCGGAACAGTATGTCGAGACCTTTACCTTACGCACGGGGCCGGACGTGCTCATTCGCCCGATTCGCCCGGAAGATGAGCCGATGATGGGCGCCTTTAACCGCACCCTGTCGCCGCACAGCATCTATCTGCGCTACTTCCATCCGGTTTCGCCCCAACAGCTGACGTCGCATGAAGAGCTGGCCAGCATGTGCTTCATTGACTACGATCAGGAGATGACGTTGGTGGCGGAGTACAGCGATCCGCGCGGCTTCACCGAGATCGTTGGCATGGGCCAGTTGACAAAACTCATTGGCAGCGACGACGCTGAGTTCGCCATCCTGATCAATGACAGCTATCAGCGCACCGGTCTTGGGACCGAACTCCTCGCACGCCTGCTTGATATCGGGTTGATCGAGGGGGTAGACAAAGTGATGGCGGAGATCTTGCCGGAGAATGAAGGCATGCGCCGTGTCTGTGAAAAGTTGGGTTTTGACATCAAACGGGTACCCAAAACCCGTATCTTCTATGCAGAAATCCCCATGGAACGCTGGGCGAAGATCCGCAGCGGGGAAATTGTTGTGGAAAGCTAGAAGCGCAAAGCGCAACTCACTCACGAATTATGCTTCACGCCTCATCTCTTACATTCCCCAGCTCAATACCTGTTCGTGGCCAAAGCCAAACTCAATCGGAACGTCAATCGGCAGCGGGCGCTTGTTTTCGCCATTAGCATCCATCACCCAAATCCGCCAGGGACCGAGATTCTCATTTTCATCGCGACTGCTCAAATAGGCGATGTGTTGACCGTCAGGACTCCAGGTCGGGGCCACGTTGCTGGGCAATTGGTCGACCAGCGTAGTGACGGGCCGGGTGAGCGCATAGGGCGTTTCGCCGCCCTCAGGCGGGATCGTGAAGATCTCCCAGTGTGGGCCCTGACGGGCGTGGAAGGCGATCAGCCCACCATTGGGCGCCCAATCGGCGTCGTCCGTCCAGCGTTCGGCCAAGATCTGCCGCGTTTCGCCGGTAGGCTCGTCTTGGGTGATTTCGATCGTTGCCGCTGAGTCGTACACGATGCCCGCTTCATTCCAGTCAGGCGAACGTGCCGAGTCCAGTACGGCCAGATCACGATATTCCTCACCATCCGCGTTGATGCGTGCC
This sequence comes from uncultured Chloroflexia bacterium, assembly GCA_963749845.1. Lineage (GTDB taxonomy): Bacteria > Chloroflexota > Anaerolineae > Caldilineales > Caldilineaceae > JAGRCP01. Next base: position 254,495 of record CAVVOJ010000006.1, read on the forward strand.
AGCGCAAAATTGTCTCTCTTGACGCGCAAGTCGTTGTCCAGACACTGAGGGAAGTCGGCGGGGCAGACTTGCGATTCAGTCACGCAGATACCAAAGCCGAAGTCGTAGCACTGGTAGGTGCCGCCTCGACGGCTGAAGACGATCCAATTGCCGTCCGGGCTCCATTTGGGCGAAGTGATCACGCTGCGTTCACTGAAAAGCGCCCGTTCATTAGAGCCATCCGCATTGATCGACCAAATGCCGGCCTGGTTGCCATAGCGGGTAAAGACTACCTTGCTGCCATCGCGGCTAATATCGGGCTCATAGCCCTTGGTTAAAAAACGCAGGTCACCTGTATCGAAGTCATAAAGATAGATGTCACCGCTCACCTTCGTTTGAAAGGCCAGCGTGCCGCTCAGCCCTGTCGGCCCCATAGAGACAGTGCGCAGCGGCTGCGTACTCGGCGCTGCTGCCTCTTCAGCGGGTTCCGGCGTTCCTTCCCCGCCGGGAGCCGGTGTTGCCTCACCGTCGTCTTGGGAGCGGGGGGGTAGCGGTGTTGCTTGAGTTTCAACATCCACATCGTCGCTGGAAATCGGTAGATCCGCTACGGGATCGGACAGGCGCATGAAGTCTACCGCGACCCAGCCGGAGTCGAAGCCTTCGTCGGGCAGCTCGATTTCGACCCAGGTTGCCGGACCGTTGCGACCGATCACCTTGAACTCCTCGTCCGGGTAAGCCTTGGTCACGATCCCGAAAGCCGTGCCCGGTCCAGAGCGAACGTTAAGCCGGGTGCCGGTGAGCACGACTGTACCGGCCACTGCGCCCTCTTCCAGTTGCGGCGTGGGGCGAGGCGTCGGCTGGCTGGATGCGGCCGGTGTCGCTTCTTCAATGGCCTCTTGCGTGGCCTCTTCTGTGGCTTCCTCGTCAGGTACTGTGGTCGCGCTGTCTGCCGGTGCATCAGTCGCCTCGCCATCAGACGCTTCCTCCTCGGGAGACGCTTCCTCCTCAGGTTCTGCCGTTGCCGCGGCCATTGCCGCTTCGGTCGCGCCCGCCTCGATAACGGGTAACTGGTCAACGTTGAAGGCGACGACGCGGGTGGCGTCCACCCAGCCGCTGTTGCCGGTGCTGCTCATCGCCGCAAGCCAGGCGCCATCTTCACTCCGCCCGTCGATGCTCAGCGAATTGCCAATCGAGAGTTCTTCAATCATCTCGCCGTCAGGAGCGTCTAGCAGGTCTGCGCCCCGGGCGCCCACAACGGCCAGACTACCGCCAACTGACCGCCGCACGGGAGCCGGCGTCGCCGTCGGCTCTGGGGTTGCCGTCGGTTCGGGGGTGGGTGACGGCGTCATCGTCGGTGTGGCCGTGGGCTCGGGCGTCGGGCTTGGCGTCGCGGTCGGGGCCGGCGTGTTGGTTGGGCGGGGGGTCGGCGTGGCCTCTTCCATTGCTTCTTCAGTTGGCCCTTGTTCAGGTGCGGACGTGGCTTCGCCTGCAGGTGTCTCCGAGCCGCCAGTTACGTCATCGACGACGGGCAACGTATCCACGCCGAAGATAACCAACTCTTCGACGTCGACCCAGCCCTCGTCACCGTTGCGTAGCGTAACCAGAATCCAGGCGTTGTCGTCGGTGCGACCGGTCGCAGTCAGCGTGGTACCGACCGAAAGCTGGTCCAGCGTCTCGCCGGCGGGTGCATCCAGCAGGTCGGCGCCGCCCGCACCAACGACGGCAATCTTGCCGGTTTGCGTTGCTGGAGCGACGACTGGGGCGGCCACGACCTCCGGGCTCAAGGCAAGAGGTCCCGCCGCCAGCGCCAGCAAGAGCAGGCCCAATAGTCCGAATTTAATTACTTGATGACGGCGTAAGCGTGACATGGTCAATCCTTACTTTCTACGCTGGATTTACGTGCACTGTTGTAACGGCACCGATTCATTCACTGAACGAAGATCAGGGGGCACACTAATTTTACCCCCTGGGCCTGCTCTTTATCGAATCTGCTGGTACCGGACTTTTGACTTTCGGATTGCTCTAACTGTACAATCCCTTCCCGACCGACCGGTCGGTCGGCCTATATTATGGGCCATATTGATCAAACATGTCAAAACTGGAACGCAATCAGGTATGTCTGGTGCGATTGACTTGAAACTATTGATGAATGAACTCTGGCCATAGTGCCAATGTGAGAAACATGACGATTAAGCCGGAAGGCATCAATTCAAAAGAGTCCATTCTGGAGGCGGCGGAACAGCTCATTGCCATTCATGGCTACGCGGGCCTCTCCATGCGTGAACTATCTAAGCATAGCGGCGTTGCCAAAAGTACACTGTATCATTACTTCCAGGACAAGCGCGAGATCTATCTGAACGTGCTGGAGCGCGACTTTCGGACGCTGGCCGAAGAGCTCGATCAGGCGGCCCAGTCGGCGGGCGGCGATGTCGAAGATCGCCTCCGTGCCGTCATCTCGACATATTTGACCGCCGTGCTAGAACGGGGCGTGATTGCGCTCAACGCGCTGCGCAGATCGGGCAATTTCGATGCTGAAATGCAGGAATTCTTCTGCGAACGGCGTGACGCCTTTCTCCAGCCCTTCCGCACGCTGTTAGAGGAGGGTGTGGAAGAGGGTCTCCTACGCGAGGATCTAGACATCGAGTTGGCGATCTTGAGCCTGCTTGGCATGATGAATAGCTTTGTGGGCCAGCGTCTGCTCTTTGGCGGCGATCATGGGGATCCCTTTATCCTGCCGCCTCTGGAGAGAATCGTCGAACATACGTTGACTCTCTATTTGCAGGGTGCGGCCAAGAAATAGTCCCAAGCATCCGTTACGGGCGTTTGTCGAATGGCAAACTCAAACACAAGAACCGTCCACTGATTGAAAGTTGTTGCGTTCATGAATCTAGTACGAAAATTTCCCGATATCAGTCGCGTAGGGTATCTGATGATCTCCCTGACGCTTGCCTCAATCGTGTTGGCCGCCTGCTCTATGCCTCAGTTTGGCGGTGAAGAGCGTGCCGCTGCGGAGTTTGAGGCGACCCCTTACGTTGCCGGCGAGAGTGTGCGTAGCGCGGCTGCAGCGGAAACAACTGAATCTTCCAGTGCAGAGCAACCAGCGGCAGCCGATGCTACACCAGCAGCAACTGCGGTAGCAGTAACGCCCGCTGGAGACGTTGTTGCCCCACCAGCGACACCAGAAACCGTCGCCTTGGTCGCGGGTTCGGCGCCTTCTTCTTACACGGCCGAGGTCGTGGCCAAGAATCGGGTCAACGTCGTAGCCGAAGTCTCCGGCATGGTACTCAATCTCATCCCGGAGGTAGGGGATCGAGTCGCCGCGGGCGATCTGCTGGTAGAGGTAGACGGGTCGACGCTGGAAGCCCAACGCGCCCAGGCCCTGGCCGGGCTGGCGGCCGCCCAAGCCCAGCTCGATCTGGTACTCGATCAGGTTGAGCCCGAAGCGGCTGATGTCGAGGCTGCACAGGCTGCAGTCAACGCCGCGGCGGCAGCCTACAATCGTGCGCTTGAGGGTGCGACCGAAGAAGATCGCCGCGCGGCCCTGGCCCAACTCAAGCAGGCCGAGGCTGCAGTGACCGTTGCCCAGGCTGGCTACAATCGTGTCAAGGGTAATCCACTGATTGCCGCCCTGCCGGAGAGCCTGCAACTTCAGCAGGCAACGCTCGCCGTCGAAGCAGCGCAGGCGCAGTATGACAAGGTGCTCAGGGGCTCGACTGCGGACGTGACTTCGGGCGCGTATGCGCAACTCGCCAACGCGCGGGCGCAACTCGAACGCCTGGAGCGTGGACCGGAAGATGCACAGATTCGCGCATTGGAAGCTCAGGTTCAGCAAGCCGAGACTGCGCTTTATCTGAGCCAGCTCCAGCTTGATAAGACGCGTATTGCGGCGCCGATCGATGGCATTGTATCAGGACTCAACGTCGCCGAGGGCGCCATGGTCGCGCCCGGCGCACCGGTAATCGAGTTGCTTTCGCCGGAGACTGAGATTGTGGTTGCGGTTGAAGAATCCCGCCTGCGCGACGTGGAAATTGGCCTGCCGGTCATCATCCGCGTCGATGCCTATCCCGGTCAGACCTTTGACGGCCAGGTGATTCGCGTCGCGCCGGAACTGAATGCCGCCACGCGCACAGTTGATGTGACGATCCAGCCGGTTGATGAGGAGAGCTTATTGGCCCCGGGTATGTTTGCTACCGTGGAAATTGGTCAATAACGAGTCATTTGCGGCGGAGGCGCCGCAGCGGAATCGAGACCGGCCTGCCTTACATAGTGCTTGCAGGACGCTTTCCGTGGGACTTTTAGAGAAAAAGCGAGTTCTTTATGAAAATTTGGGACATTGCCATCCGTCAGCCGGTCTTTATGAGCATGTTGCTCCTTGCCGGCGTGGTGCTGGGAACGTTATCTTACTTCACCATGCCGGTGACCCTCTTCCCGGATGTGGATTTCCCGGTCGTTGTGGTGACGACGGTCTATCCCGGCGCCGGTCCGGAAGAGATCGAGAGTCAGGTTACGGATATCATTGAAGAGGAACTTAGCGCGGTCTCTGGACTGGATGAGATTTCCTCCATCTCGGCTGAAAGCGTCAGCACCGTGATCTTGGCTTTCGATCTTGATACGCCGGCAATTCAAGCGGTGCAGGATGTGCGGGAAGAAGTTGGCATCCTGCGCAACCGCCTGCCTTCGGACGCAGAGGATCCAATTGTTCGACGCTTCAACCCGACCCAAGCGCCGATCATGCTACTGGCCATCGCCGACAATACCGGTGACACGCCGCCCGATGTTTTGCGGGCGCAAGTGGAGGAGTTTGTCCAGACCCCGCTGCTGCGGATCGATGGGGTCGCTGGTATTGACGTCGAGGGCGGCGATGTTCGCGAGGTTCGCGTCGAGGTCAACAAGGATGCGATGGAAGCCCGTCGCGTCACATCGGATGAGATCGTGCGCGCGCTCCAGTCACGCAACGTCAACATCCCTGGCGGCACGGTGGTTGAGCAGGATACCCAACTTTTGGTCCGTACACCGGGCGAATATGCAAGCGTTGACGAAATTGAGGGCACCGTCGTGCGTTACGGCGCGGCCCCCATCTATATTCGCGACGTTGCTACGGTGATCGATGACTTTGAAGAACGGGATGTGATTTCGCGCCTCAACGGCGAAGAATCGATCGTTCTCAGCGTACGGGAAGCCAGCGATACCAATACGCTGGCAGTTTCCAAAGCCATTAAGGATGAACTGGCCAAGATTGAGACCGCCAATCCGACGTGGGATATCGTCGTTGGTGGTGACCTGGCTGATCAGATTGAGGCCGCGGCCGATGGCGCGATTGAAGATTTGCTCTGGGCCTCGCTCTTGGCGAGTCTGGTGATTCTGCTCTTCTTCCGTAATATCCGCAGCACGCTGATCACCATTGCGGGTCTGCCGGTGATTATGATCACGACACTCTTCTTCATGGATATGTTTGGCATCTCCCTGAATCAGATTTCCTTGTTGGCGTTGGCTCTGGTCGTCGGTCTGGTGATTGATGACGGGATTGTCGTACGTGAGAATATCATGCGCTGGATCGAGCGCGGCTATACGCCGCGTGAAGCGTCGAGTAAGGGCACGCAAGAGGTGTTGCTGCCCGTGATCGCCACCTCAGCAACGATTCTGGCCGTCTTTTTGCCGGTCGCCTATGCGGAAGGCATTATCGGCCGCTTCTTCCGCGACTTTGGCCTCACCGTTTCGATTGCCATTGTGGTCTCGACCTTTGAGGCGTTGACCATGGCCCCCATGTTGAGCGCCTATTTCTTCAAGCCCGCCAAACATGTGGGCGAAATCAATGACGACATTGCTAGCGAGGCACAAGGTCGCAGCTTCCTGGATCGCGCCTATGCCTATTCGTTGAACAAAGCAATGAATCATAAGTGGCTGGTGGTAGTGGCCACGATTGGCGTCATCGCCGTCAGCTTCTACAGCGTGCGCTTTATCAATCAGGCTTTCTTGCCCGATATCGATCAGGGCCAGTTTACCGTGGGGATGGAGCTGCCGCCGGGCACGCCCCTTGCCGTGACAATCGAAGAGGCAATCCAGGTGGAAGAGATCATTCGCAGCCATCCGGACATCGACGCTGTCTTCACCACGATCGGCGCCACGAGTTCGCCCAATGTAGCCAATTTTGTGGTGCAGGTCGAAGGCGGAGCCGATGCCACGGTTTCGAGCCGCGAGATCATCGGTCAGCTACGTGTACCTCTTGCTGACGTACCCGGCATCAGTTTCCAGTTGGACGACAACGTGACGGGCGGCGATGCATTCTTGGGAAATCGGGATATCATCCTTGAGGCTGTCGCCTATGGCGGCACCTACGAGGAATTGGGGCTAGCCGCCCAGGAAGTGGCAGCGCAACTCGCCCAGATTGAGGGGGCGACCGATATTTCGGTTAGCTATGAGACGGGGCAGCCCGAAATGCAGATCAACGTCGACCCCACCAAGGCAGCCAACTTCGGACTGAGCGCCGCCCAGGTCGGCTCGACCGTGCGCACGCTCGTGAGCGGTCAGACCGCGTCCAGCTTCCGCGGCGAGGGCAACGAGGCTGACATCGTCGTCCGTCTGAATGAGGCGGAGCGTAACGACGTTGAAAGCGTGATGGATATCAAGGTGGCTTCGCCTACGGGACAATTTATTCCCCTGCGCAATGTGGCCGATGCCGGCTTCACCACCGGCCCGACGCAGATTACCCGCGTCGATCGGCAGCCATCGGTTTCGATTGGCGTCAACATCGTCGGGCGAGACCTGGCCGAAGCCCAGACTGAGGTGAGCGCATTTCTGGCGACGCTGGACGTTCCCTCCAACGTCGTGATTGGCCTGGGCGGTGACGCCGAGATTCAGCAGGAATCCTTCCGGAATCTTTCCCTGGCGCTCTTGCTCTCGCTGATCTTCGTCTACATGGTGCTGGCAAGCCAGTTCGGCAGCTTCATTCAGCCGCTGATCATCATGCTGGCCATGCCCCTCTCCGTCATCGGCGCGATCTTGGCGCTGGTGGTGACGGGGCGCCCGTTGGATATGACAGCCTTCATCGGCTTCATCATGCTTATGGGTTTGGTCACCAAGAACTCGATTTTACTGGTCGACTTTGCCAACAAAGAGCGGGCCAAGGGCAAGACAGCCGACGAAGCCATGCGCATCGCCGGTCCCGTACGCCTGCGGCCCATCCTGATGACGGCCTTTTCGTTGATTTTGGCCATGGTGCCCGTTGTCTTGGGGTTGGGCGCTGCCGGCGAGTTCCGGTCGCCCATGGCGACCGCGATCATGGGCGGTATGCTGACCAGCACGCTGCTGACGCTGATGATCGTGCCGGTCGGGTACAGCATGGTGGTCGGCCGTCTCGACATCTGGTCGGCGAAACGTCGGGCAGCGAAAGAAGCAAAAGAAGCTGCCGAGCGTGAGGCTGATGACCGCAACACCCGGGAGGAACCGAGCGGTGGCGAGCCGTTGCCGGCCGGCGATTGAGCAGCGCGGAGTGGGGAATGCGTTCCGGCTATCAGCGGGCCGGCTGAATGTGTCCTGGGTGGAGCCAGCTCGTTGATCGCCGTTTACCGATGACAGACGATGACCATGCAACCAGTTCCAGATTTTTCCTTTAACGCCGTCAGTTCCGGGCGCTTGGTGACGCCGGAGACGCTGCGCGGTATGCCGGCGCTGCTTCTCTTTCACAATCATGTGACCGCTAGTGCGGCTCAGGAAGTGCAGGAGGCTGTTCGCTACGAGTACCAGGCGCCCGACCAGCCCTTCCTGGCCAGCGTCGTGGATCTGTCAGGCGTGCCCCGCTTGATGCGTCCACTTGCCTCTGCGGCTATGAGCAATGGGTACGGTCAGGCTGAAAAGATGTTGCCCCCGACCTTAAGCCCCGTGGACTACGTGGTGATTTTGCCCGACTGGAACGGCAGTGTGACGCGCAGCTTTGGCATCGACGACGTTGGCGACGCGCCGGCTCTGGTCTATGTTGACGCTGCCGGCGTGGTTCGAGATCGCTATCAGGGCGCTGCGCCTGGCAAAGCCGCCCTCCGTATCCTTACTGAGCACGGCATCGAACCGGGCTCGGTTGCCGGCTTCCCGGAGAGAGAGTGAGTCGTTGCATGGACCAAGCCCATCCAGCCCTGACCATCCTTGATCGTCTGCTGGCTACATCGTCAGTCTCCGGCAACGAGGACGCCGTAGCGACCATCGTGTGCGCGTTTCTTGATGAGCGGCACATCGCTCATGAGACGGATCCCGCCGGCAATGTACTTGTCCGTTTACCTGGTCACAACCTCGATGCACCGCTCGTCTGCCTCGCCGCGCACATGGACGAAATCGGCATGACGGTCAGCCGGATCGAAGCCGACGGCGGCTTGCGTGTCAAACGCTCGGGCGGGCTGTACCCCTATAAGCTAGGCGAAGGGCCTGTGGAGATCATTGGGGATCACGCCACACTGCTCGGCGTGATCAGTATGGGCTCGACCCACACTGCTGACGCGGCCCAGCGCGCAGTCACATGGGACGACGTACGCGTGATCACCGGACTGACGCCGGTGCAGCTGGCCGAAGCCGGAATCCGCCCCGGCACGACCCTGGCTCCGCGGCGGGCCATGCGCGGCCCTGTCCTCTTTGGTGATCCGGCCGATCCCCTGGCGGCGGCGTGGACCTTCGACGACCGCGCCGGGGTGATGACGCTGTTACGCCTGCTGGAGGCCGGACAACAAGAAGGCATCAGGCCTCAGCAGCCGACGCTGATTGCATTCACCGTTGGCGAGGAAGTGGGCGGTTTGGGCGCAAAATCGCTCTGTTTACGTGAGCGGCCGGAGATTTTTATTGCCGTAGACGGTTCGCCCACTCCGCCGGAAGTTGACGTGCAGATCGATGGCCGGCCCTGCATGTGGACGCGCGACCGCCTGGCTCCGTATGACGCGCAACTTGTGCGCGACTTTGGCGGGCTGGCCGAAGCGGTGGGGACTTCGCTCCAATATGCGGCCTACGATAGCGCCGCTACCGACGCCAGCCTTGTCCATTACGCCGGACTTGCGCCGCGCATCGCCTGCATCGGTCACGTACGCGAAAATAGTCATGGCTACGAAGTTGCCCGCCTCAGCGTCTTCGACAACGTGCTGGCGGTGCTCCTCAAGTTTCTCGCTGACTGGAAAAACGAGTAGCTCGATCTCTGCGGTGCAGGCGTTGCGTGCAACGAACGTCTGTGCGACGCCCTGGCATGATCAGTGGCTAAAGTCGTTGATTACCGTCACACCGGGGCTGGGGAAGGTACCCATGCGCTGGAGGAACGCCGTGCCCTCTGTAAGGGTAACGGTGCGATGGATGAGCTTCTGCGGTGCTAGCGCGCCGGCTTCGATCATGGCCAGCACGGCGGGATAGCGGTGGGCTTGCATGCCGTGACTGCCCACGATCTCCAACTCGTTGGCAATGACCGGCCCCATGGGTATGGGGGGCAGTGCATCCGGTCCGGCCATGAGCCCCACCTGGACGTGGCGCCCTCGTTTGGCCAGGCTCTCGATCGAGTTGACGCAGGTGGTCGTGCTGCCCAGGGCGTCCAATGAGAGGTGCGCACCGCTGCCCGTTATCTCGCGGACGGCCGCGGCCACATCGGCTTCCGCACCGTTGACGGTTGCGATTGCGCCCATTTGCCGGGCCAGCTCCAGCGCGGCGGCGCTGATGTCGACGGCCACCACCCGGGCGCCGCACGCCGCGGCAATCATGACGGCCGAAAGCCCCACGCCGCCGCAACCGTGAACGGCCACCCACTCACCGCCCTGCACCCGCCCTTGATCCACCACGGCGCGGAAAGACGTAATGAAGCGGCAACCCAGACTCGCCGCGGTAACGAAGTCGATCTCGTCGGGCAGGCGCACCAGGTTCACGTCGGCATACTTGATCTCGACATACTCCGCAAACGCGCCCCACTGGGTGAAGCCGGGTTGGAACTGATGATCACAGACTTGGTGATTGCCGGATAGACACTCTTTACAGCGGCCGCAGCCGCTCACAAATGGTACCGTCACCCGGTCACCGACGCGCCATCGTTTCACGTCCCGGCCGACCTCGGCCACCACGCCGGCCAGCTCATGGCCGGGCACGTGGGGCAAGGCAACGTCGGGATCGTGGCCCTGCCAGCCATGCCAGTCGCTGCGGCAGATGCCGTTGGCCATGACCTGCACCACAACGGCATCTGCACCGAGCGTTGGATCGGGCACGTTTTGCACCGCAATCGGACCAGCAAATTCAGTATAGAGTGCAGCTTTCATGAAGTTCTTGTCTTGGCAACCCGAACAGGTGACGGTTCAGGTAGTGATCAGATGGAACGCGGATGGACCGGGATGGGGCGGATTTTCGCAGATTTTTTGGCTTTTCTCCGCCGGAATGGCGCGATGCACCCACTTTGTGATCAGCCTGATCAGCCACATCAACGTGCTGCCACGCGGCGGATAGAGTAGTCACTTAAAATCGGATCATCCTCACTCGCGCAATCCAAAATCCGCAATCGCCAATCCACAATCGGATCAATCAAGCGTAAAGCCAATCTTGACCGTCACCTGCCAATGGGCGATTTTGCCTTCGTGAAGCTGGCCGCGGGTCTCGACGACTTCGAACCAGCGCATGTTGTGGATCGACTCTGCCGCTTTGGCGATGGCATTTTCGACGGCTTCCTGGGGTCCGTTGGGGGACGAGCCAACGATTTCGATCTTTTTGTACACATGGTCTGCCATTGGGAATCTCCTCGGATGAATTGTAACTACGGTTTAGGTTACCAGTATAGCATCGCGTCGGAAGCGTGCCAACCGCTTGCCAAATCTCTCGCGACACCGCTTCTCAAGTTAACGACGATCGACCGCTGAAAATCCAAAATCATCTTAATCCGCTCTGATATCCGCCGGATCAGCGTTCATCCGCGGTCCATCTTGTCCAAATTGAGATTCTCCCATTGAGCGCAACGCCGGACGGATGCGCTTTGTTTGGCGCGGCATGTGGGCTTACAATGGCAGTGCGCAGCGCAAGAAGCCCAAACACATTCAAACGAGGGAGTAGAAGCGATGGATCTTTTCGGCAAGGTTGCAGTCGTGACCGGCGCCGCGTCGGGCATGGGCGCCGCGACTGCACGTGAGTTAGCCGGGCGCGGCGCGACGGTCGTCATCGTGGATCGCAATGCCGCCGGCGGGGAGGAAACCGCTGCCGCGATCAATGCCCCATCACCCATCATTGGCGATGTGAGCCAGTCCGCCTTTTGCGATCAGGTAGTCGATCAGGTGCTCCGTGAACAGGGACAGCTCGACATTCTGATCAATGCCGCCGGCATTATCAAGCGCACGGACGTCATCGAGACAAGCGATGAGGCGTGGCGCCAGATCTTTGGCGTCAACGTGGACGGCATCTTTTTTCTGTGCCGGGCCGCTTTGCCCCACATGCGCACACGCCAATGCGGGGTAATTATCAATTTTGGCTCCATCTGGGGCGATATCGGGTCGCCGGGTGTCGCGGCCTATTGCGCAACCAAGGGCGCGGTTCACAATTTGACGCGCGCTATGGCCCTCGATCACGCGCGGGACGGCATCCGCATTCTGGCCGTCTGTCCTGGCGAGGTCGATACGCCCATGCTCTCCTCCGAACGTGCCGCCCCGCCGACGCGCCAGTTTCTGGATCAACTGGCCGACAGCACGATCCCCGTCGGGCGGCTGGCCCAGCCCGAAGAGATTGCACGGGTTGTTGCGTTTCTCGCCTCCGACGCTGCCTCCTATATGACGGGATCGCTGGTGACGGTCGACGGCGGCTTCACCGCGCGTTGACAATTGGCCAAATCAAGATTCCAGCCACGACGCCAGAGCCACACAGAAGGAGAGAAAGATGGAGTATCGCACGCTTGGCCGCACGGGTGTCAAGCTTTCACCGCTGGTCCTGGGGACCGACAACTTTGCCAATCCCACGCCCGAGACGGACGCCGTCCGCATGATTGATGTAGCGCTGGATGCGGGCATCAACCTGCTCGATACCTCCAACAGCTACCGGCAAGGAGAGTGTGAGGAGATCATTGGCCGGGCGCTCAAGGCCAATGGGCGTCGTGATGAGACGCTCATCGCCACCAAGTTTCACTATCCGACTGGTCCCGGGCCCAACGAGCGGGGCAACTCTCGACTCCATATCATGCGCGCCTGCGAGGCTTCGCTTCGTCGTCTGCAAACTGACTGCATCGACCTCTATCAGGTCCACCGGCCCGATATGGAGATCCCCCAAGATGAGACGCTGGGCGCCCTAACCGATCTGGTTCGGCAAGGCAAAGTGCGCTACATAGGCAGCTCGACCGCACCGGCCTGGAAGATCATGGAATCGATCATGGTGAGCGAAGGCAAGGGGTTGGCCCGTTTTGTCGCCGACCAGCCGCCCTACAACCTCCTCGACCGGCGCATTGAGAACGAACTCGTGCCCATGTGTCAGGCCCACGGTTTGGGCATCATCTGTTGGTCGCCGCTGGCCATGGGCATCTTGGCGGGTCGCTACGCAGACGCGGCAGATTACCCCACCGGCTCCCGGGCGACGCTGCGCGGCGGCATCTACGCGGAGCGGGTGACCGCCCGCGGCATCGACGTGGGCAGCCGTTTCGTCGCTTTGGCCCAGGAGCACGGCATCGATCCGGCGCAGCTGGCAATTCTTTGGGTCAAGGATCAGCCCGGCATTACGGCGCCCATCATTGGACCCAAGACAGTTGAGCAGCTCACCCGTCTGCTGCCCGTCATGGAGATGACGCTATCTGAAGACACTGCGTGCAGCCTGTGATGACCTGGTTCCACCGGGCACGGCTGTGGCCAACTTCCACAACTCGGCGCCGTGGATGAAAGCCCAACGTCTTGCTGTGTGAATCGCTTAGACGTATTGGCAAGATTGCTATTCATTACCCTTCAAACGATTGAAATATCAAACGAGTCTGAAAGGAAATCTTATGCAAGCATTGGTCTATCAGGGCGCGTGGCAGATGACGGTGGAGGAGGTTCCGGCCCCGGCGGTGGGTGATGATGATTTGCTTGTCGATGTGCACAGCGTGGGCATTTGCGGCTCAGACGTGCATGGTTTCATGGGCGAAACGGGAAGGCGCAAGCCGCCTATGATCATGGGACACGAGCTCAGCGGTACCGTGAACGCTGTGGGCGCCGCGGTCACGCGCTTTCAACCGGGCGACGAGGTCATACTCTCGCCTATTCAAGCCTGTGGCTACTGCGCCAACTGTCGCGTCGGCCTGACCAATATTTGCATCGACCGTTACGTCCTGGGCGTAAATATTCCCGGCGGCTATGCGGACCAATTAACTGTGAAGGAGTCGATGGTATTTGCCAAGCCGCCGGCGTTGGATTGGCATCAGGCTGCCATGGTAGAACCCCTTTCGGTCGCCCTGCACGCCGTGGCCATCACCCCCATTCCGCTCATGGGCGACGTGGCGATTGTGGGCGCGGGCACGATCGGTCTGCTGACGATGCTGGGCGCCAGGCTGCGTGGGGCAGGACGCGTCTTCATCACCGATAGGCAGCCCCATCGTCTGGAGCTGGCCCGTGCGCTGGGGGCCGATATCGCCATCGACGTGGGAGACGATGATCCCATTGCTGTGGTGAAGGACGCAACCGACGGTTTGGGTGCGGATGTGGCCTTCGAGGCGGTGGGCTACACGCCGACCGTACAGCAGACGCAGGCCCTGACACGCACGGGCGGCAATGTGACCTGGATCGGCAACAGCGCGCCCATGGTAGAGTTGAATATGCAGGAGATTGTCACCCGGGAACTAACCGTACGCGGCACCTACGGCTTCAACATCGAGTTCCAGGCCGCGATTGATGCCCTGGCTTCAGGCCGCATCGACGTGGTACCGTTGATTGAACGCATTGCGCCCTTGGCGGACGGTCCAGAGATCATCACAGCGCTGGCCAAGGGTGAACTCGATTTAGCCAAGGTGATCCTGGAGCCGGGCATGTAAGCAGTATTTGACAATGGCCTGGCTTACTGCTATCAATTGCCAGCAGCTTCAACCGACTTCCCACCTTTACCCATTGCAATTCGTCCGCGTCAATCTACAGAGGAGATCCTATGGCCTTCCCGATTCCCAGCATCCTGCTCAAACAACTCTACACCTTTGGTAGTCTCGAAAACACGGCCGCCGGCACCCAGTTCCAACTCAAGAATCGCCTCAGCGATACGACCGTGACTGGCCTGCTGGGCGTCGCCTTTGACGGCAATCCTGTACCGCTCGATCGCATCGTTATCGATCTCGGGGACGGGCAGACCTTAACGTCGGCCGACCTGGAAGGGAATCCTGTAGACTTCCCGCTCCGCAAAACGATCATGATACGCTGCGACATTGAGCCGCTGGCTGACGGGAAACATCGGATCGAAGTACAGTTCACGGCAGATCCATTTGGCAAACTCAAGATGAAGGTCGATGGTTCAATTGCCAAGGACCGCGCGCCGGTCGTCAAGATCCCACGCAATGGCGAGGACGACTATTCTCCTGAGGTCATTGCGGAACGCCAGGACTTTGTGACCGAGTATTCAGGCGCCGAGTTCGATCATATCAAGCACTATTCGTTCGATCCGCATATCGCTGCCGGCAATATTGAAAACTTCACCGGCGTGGCACAGATTCCCATCGGCTTTGCCGGTCCCCTCTTGATTCACGGTGAGCATGCCCAAGGCGACTATATCGTGCCAATGGCGACCACAGAAGGAACGCTGGTGGCGTCGTATAACCGGGGCATGAAAGTGATCAACATGTCGGGCGGCGTCAAAGCGACCGTGGTGGAAGACGCCATGCAGCGGGCGCCGGTCTTTGTCTTTGACGACGCCCGGGAGGCGCGTGACTTCGTCGCTTGGGTCCAGGACAATTTTGACAAGATCGCCGAACAAGCGGAAGCCACTTCCAGCGTTGCCAAACTGCAATATATTGACCCCTATCTGGCGAGTAAACTCGCCTATCTGCGCTTCAATTTCAGTACTGGAGATGCGGCCGGTCAGAATATGGTCGGTCGCGCAACGTTTGCCGCTTGCGGTTGGATTCTGGACAATTATCCGGGGATTCGCCACTTCTATCTTGAGTCAAACTTGGCGACGGATAAAAAGGCGTCGCAAGTCAATCTGATGAAAACACGCGGCAAGCGCGTCGTGGCTGAATGTACGCTCAAGCGTGACGTGTTGGTTGAGGTCATGCGTGTCGAGCCGGAGAATCTCTTCTATCACTACAATGTCTCCAACGTCGGCGCGATTCTTTCCGGCGCCAACAACAACGGTCTCCACTCGGCCAACGGCATCACGGCCATGTTCATCGCCACCGGTCAGGACGTTGCCAACGTGGCCGAGTCTTCCGCCGGCATCCTCTTTACCGAACTGACGCCCGAAGGCGACTTCTATGTGAGCATCACGATTCCATCGCTCATCGTGGCCACGTACGGTGGTGGAACGGGGCTGGCAACCCAAAAAGAGTGTCTGGAAATTCTTAACTGCTATGGCCGCGACAAGGTTCGCAAGCTGGCTGAAATCATTGGCGGCGTCGTGCTGGCCGGTGAAATCTCCCTGGCGTCGGCTATCTCGTCATCAGACTGGGTCTCGAGTCACGAGCAGTATGGGCGCAACCGGTAGTAGGCCGCAGCTTTGACGGATAGGGCGGATCAGCGCAGATCTCTTGACGAGCAGGATCGTCGCGATGTCGTCATGACTGGTGTAGCCCGGCTAGCTAGCTTCTAGCCGGGTGAAGCCATGTGCTGGCAACCATCGCGGAACGACCTCGAAATGTGGCGCACGTACTGTGCCCGTAGCGTCGGCCCGAGTCGCCCGTCGACGTAGCGATTACCGTTCAGAGCGCTTGCCAGAATGACGAGGAGACCTTACATGACCGAGTTAATCGTCCGTCAGATCGAAGACGGCGTGATGACCATCCGCATCAATCGTCCGCAGAAGAAAAATGCGCTTTCTGTGGCCATGTATGAAGGGCTGGCCGACGCCATCCAGGCCGCGGATGCAGATGACGACGTGCGCGTGATGCTCATGCGGGGCACGGATGGGGTCTTCTGCGCCGGCAATGATATTCAGGATTTTCTGCAGTGGCCGCCCTTTGATGAGTCAAGCCCGGTGGTCCGCTTTCTCATGACGCTGATCCACGCCCGCAAGCCGATTGTGGCGGCCGTGCAGGGGCCGGCTGTCGGCGTTGGCACGACGATGCTCTTCCATTGCGATTTGGTCTACGCCGGCGAGGGCACGCGCTTCAGCCTACCCTTTGTCAATCTGGCTTTGGTCCCTGAGGCTGGCTCCAGCTACATGCTGCCGCAAATGTTTGGGCACCAGCGCGCCGCAGAACTGCTCATGTTGGGCGAACCATTTGATGCGCAAACGGCCAGCGAGGCCGGCTTTGTCAATGCGATCTGTGCGGATGATGAGGTCATCGCTGTCGCGGAGGAGAAGGCCCGGCAGTTGGCCGCCAAGCCGCCGGCCGCGCTGCGCCTAACCAAGGCGTTGCTCAAGCGTGGCTCACAGCCGCAGATAGCCGAAGCCGTTCGGGTCGAAGCAGGTCATTTCGCCGAACTGCTTCAATCCCCCGAGGCCATGGAGGCATTCACGGCCTTCATGGAACGTCGCCAGCCCGATTTTTCAAAATTCTCATAACGATCGCACCACGAGTAGAGACGCTGCATTGCAACGTCTCTACTTTACACATTGCAACGTCCCTACACATCGTGCAACGTTATCAACGTCGTTGCCGCAATCGCCGCCGTCTCCGCCCGTAGGATGCGGGGGCCAAGCGAGACGATTTGCCAATCGTTTGCCCGAGCGATGGCGATCTCGCCCGCCTCAAAACCGCCCTCCGGCCCGATCAGCAGACTCACCTCGCCCGCCCCATCTTTCGCGTGGAGACGTTGTATTACAACGTCTCCACGCGCCATCGCCTGCAGCAATCCGGGTGTGTCATCGTCGCCGGCGCCTGCCTCATATGGCAGCAGGCGCATGCCCGGCGCTTGAAGCAGCGCGTCATCAATGGCAAGCGGTTCATCTAGCGTGGGCACACGCGATCGCCCGCTCTGTTCGGCTGCTTCGCGTAGAATGAAGTGCCAGCGTTCAAATTTCTTGAGGAGCGCCGCGGCAGGACGCACAATGCTGCGAGCACTGATCACCGGCACAAACCTGGCAACGCCTAGCTCGGTTCCTTTTTGCAGCACCCATTCAAACTTGTCGCTCTTGAGACTACACTGATAGAGCGTGAGTATGGGCGTCGCTTCGCGCTGCGTAGCTTGCTGTGCTAACACGATTCCATCGCAATAATTTCGTGTAATCTGGGTGATTTCGATCACGTAATCAAAACCGTCACCGTTGAAGATCACAATCTGCGCACCGGGCGCCAAGCGGAGGACGCGTCCAATCTGCCGTGCCAGCGGGGTTAGGTCGACGGTATGGTTAATCGTAAGTTCGGCTGTGGGGACGTAAAATCGCTGCATGTGAAGAGTGCTGCCGCCGGCTACCGGCTCATGACAAGGGCCACCCAGTCACCCTCGCGCTTGGTCTCCAGCAGGCGCAGTCCGTGACGCGTGCCGGCATCAGCCACCATGTCGGCGCGATCGGCGAGTATACCGGCGAGAATCAGGACGCCGTCCTCTGCAAGGGGGCTGGCCAGCGGCTCGTTGTCGTAGGCGCTGTCGAAGAGTTTTACCAGCACCTCCGCCAGGATGTTGGCCACCACCACCTGAAAACGACCACACTGCTGCTCGGGGATACTGCCCTGCGCCACAGTGAGTGTCTCCGTGCCAACGTCATTGAGAGCAGCGTTTTCTTTCGTCACCTGGACGGCCAATGGATCAATGTCCGTGGCCACGATTTGGGTTGCCCCCAACTTGGCCGCCACGATCGAGAGCACGCCGCTGCCCGTACCCACGTCAAGCATATGGTCGCCGGCGCGCACACGCTCTTCCAGCGCCGCAATGCAGAGCCGCGTGCTGGGATGAAGACCGGTGCCAAAAGCCATGCCCGGATCCAACTCAATGACGATATCGCCGGGTCCACCGGCATAGGCTTCCCAACTTGGCTTGAGTACGACGTGCCGGCCGACGCGCAGGGGCTTGTAGAATTTCTTCCAGGCATTGGCCCAATCGTCCTGCCTGATGGTGCGAATTTCCGGCTCGGCAATGGGGTAGAGCAAGCTCAGACGCCATAGCCCTTCTTCAATTTGTTGACGGATCGCCTCCCCCCGGCGTCCAGGTTTGATGTAGGTCTTGACCGTGAATTGCTGGGCCGCTTCCAGGGGAATCGCAATCTCTTCCGAGAGGTCGAAGCCGGTGCCCTCAATCACGGCGCCACCGCCACTGGCTTCGCCGGCCTCGCTGTCTTCATCATAACCGCCACCGTTGTAGCGGTTGAAGAGCTCGCTGACGGCTTCGGCAGCTTCAGCATCCACGACGACGGAAATTTCGGTCAATGCATCATCTGCTTGCATCGGAGTTGTCAATGCCTCAAAAAAGAAATGCCCGCAGATTGGGGGCAGATCGGTAGCGGGAACCTCCTGCCGTCTGCATCAATCTGCGGGCAACTGGATCAAGCAGGATCAATCATTGCCGCCAAAGATGCGGTTGAAAAAGCCCTTATGTGGTTCGACCGGCGAATCGCCCAGCGTCTCGGCCAGCTTGCGCAACAGCTCTTTTTGCTCAGGACCCAGGTTGACGGGCGTGACCACACGCGTGGAGATGAGCATGTCTCCACGCCCGTTGCGCTGTAGGCGAGGAATTCCCTGCCCTTTCATCACGAAGGTCTTGCCCGTCTGAGTGCCAGCAGGAATATCCAACGGCTCGGTTTCACCGTCGAGCGTGGGAATGTCCACCGTCGCGCCCAGTGCGGCTTGGGCAATATTGATCGGCATTTCCACGTGAATGTCAAAGCCGTCACGGACAAAGATCGGATGAGGCTCGACCGAAACGACCACGTAGAGATTTCCGGCTGGACCGCCCAGTTGGCCTGCTTCGCCTTCGCCAGCCAGCCGAATGCGCGTGCCTTCATCGACGCCCGCCGGCACGCGCACGTTAAGCTTGCGCGTCACGCGGATGCGTTTGCGAGCATTGCACTTCTTGCAGGCCGAGGCGATCACCTCTCCACTCCCATTGCAGGTAGGGCAGGGCGATGACGTGATCACGGCGCCGAAGAGCGGGCTCTGCTGCCGACGCTGAACTTCGCCGCTGCCGTTACAGGTAGCGCAGGTGACCGGTTGGGTCGGCGGCTCGGCGCCTGAACCGTCGCAGCGGTCGCAGGCTTCCATGCGCGGCACTTCCATCTCGCGTTCCGTACCGAAGGCCGCCTCTTCGAATGTAAGGGTCACATCTGCACGCAGGTCGGCGCCCCGGCGCGGTTGTTTGCGCCGGCTACGTGACGTGTTGGCGCCAAAGCCGGCGAAGAGATCCTCAAATATGCTGCCCAGATCGCTGAAACCGCCGGAAAAGTCGCCATAGCCGCCCGCACCACTGACGCCGGCATGGCCAAAGCGATCATAGGCTGCGCGCTTCTGGTCGTCGTTTAACACCTGGTACGCTTCGTTGATTTCCTTGAAGCGTGCTTCGGCTTCGGCCGTCTTGTTGACGTCGGGGTGGTACTCTTGGGCTAGTTGGCGAAAAGCTCGCTTGAGCGTTGCTTTGTCCACATTGCGGGGGACGCCCAACACTTCATAATAATCTCGCTGCGTCATCTGATTTTAACTATTCCCAACTAATGATCCATGCACAAAGGCCAGCCAGGGCAATGGTCGCTCCAGTCAGCGCGAGCCACTGTGTTGGCTCGAAGCCCACATGGCGTGCGCTGAAAAAGAGGATAACCAGCATCCCGACGGCCAATACGGCCCAATTGGATAACACTTGGTGTTCGGACCAAAAACGTTTCACAGTTCTGAAAACCCTAAATGTCTAGTGGCTCTTCTACCATCCGGCGGGCATCGAGCTTCTCCTGGATGTCATCCCAAAGTGCATCCAGTTGTGCATAGAGTGTCTCGATCTCACCGTCGTTGACAATTACCTGGTCGGCTCGCGCAACTTTCTCTGCCTGGGGGGGCTGGGCAGCCATGCGCATGCGCGCGTCCTCTTCGCTGCTGCCCCGTCGATTGATCAGCCGCTCAAACTGCGCTTCCGGGCTGGAGGTAATGACCCAAATCTCGTCGGAGAGGCTCATCATGCGACCCGATTCAAGCAATTTGATGGCTTCCAATATGACGACTTTTGCTTCGGATTCAGCGATGTCCCAGCGCGTCAGTTCAAATGTGGCCGGATGCACGATTGCCTCCAGCCGCTGTAGCGCGGCTGGATCACGAAACACGATCGCGCCCAAACGTTCGCGGTCGATTTCACCGGAGGGCGCCAAAATTTCTCGCCCGAACTCGGTGATTACCTTTTCGTAGGCGGGACCGTCTGGGGCCATGGCGCGATGGGCCATTTTGTCGGCATCGATGATGTGAGCGCCTTTGCCCGCCAGATAGGCGAGCACCGTGCTCTTTCCGGTAGCGATATTTCCAGTCAGTCCAACGATATAAAGCGGCGCGTCATGTTTTATCACGTCTGCGCCTCCAATCTGCTTAAAAAGTCGTGGCCATAAATTCTGATCAAGATTCAGAACGAAACGGTCAGAGACTGAATCACAATTCCGTCCATTATAGCATAGGCAACACGCGTTTTGGAAAAAGACCGGCTGATTCTTGCGATCCATTTCTGTCGTGCGCCCTACCTGTACGGGAATAAGAAAGATTTGGATTTATTGGGCAAGGATGGTTTAATAATCAACCGTTGTAGTCTAGGCTGAAGTTCACATAGTCGCCCCGACCAGAAGGCTTCAGCTCCAATCGGTTCAGTAACCGGCAATGCCACTCCGGATTACTGACCTAACCTTGTTTAACCAGTGTTTTAACCACAGATGTTTCAACCACAGAACGGAACGCATTACACCATCCCTTTGTTTTCATGGAAGGAGAGTATCCTATGAAACGTAGCAATCTGCTGTTGATCTTAATAGTCGTTTTGACGTTGGTGCTTTCGGCTTGTGCCGCACCTGCTGCCGATGCGCCGGCTGCCGATTCGGGCGGCGAGACATCGGGCGAAACGGCTGGCGATGCCGTCTGCGAAGATGAGCTCGGTTGCGTTGAAGTCCTACCCGGTGACCCCATCAAGCTCGGTGGCATGCTGACCATTTCCGGTGCAACTGCCTATTTGGGCGAAGACTCACGCGGCGGTATGGAAATCGCCGTGGCCGATCGCGGTCAGATCTTGGGGCGCGACATCGACATCCAGGTCGAAGACTCTCTCTGCTCTGCTGAGGGTGGTCAGACCTCCGCTCAGAAGCTGGCGTCCGATCCCACTGTCGTGGGCATTGTGGGCACCAACTGCTCCAGCGCCGCTGCTGCGGCCTTGCCCATCATCAGCTCGGCCGGTCTTTCGCTTATCTCGCCGTCCAACACGAGCCCAACGCTGACGAGCGCTGATACCGACGCCGGCGGCATCTGGCAGCCCGGCTACTATCGCACCGCCCACAATGATCTTTTCCAGGGTCGCGTGGCTGCCGAGTTCCTCTACAATGAGTTGGGTATCACCAGCCTGGCTACCATCCATGACGGCAGTCCCTACGCCGAGAGCCTGGCCGCTGTCGCTGTCGATGTTTTCACCGAATTGGGTGGCGAAGTGACCTTTGAGGGCGCCGTCAACGTTGGCGATACCGACATGCGCCCGATCCTGACCGAGATTGCCTCCAACCCGCCGGGTGCGCTGTACTTCCCTGTCTTTGAGCCGGAAAGCAACTTCATTGGCGCCCAGGCAGCCGAGATTGCCGGTCTGGAAGATACGATCCTGATGAGTGCCGATGGCTCACTGGTAGACTCCTTTCCCGAGAATACAGGTGAGGCTGCTGTAGGCATGTTCCTCTCCGGTCCCTATTTGGATCCGAATGACACGGCCTATGCTGAATTCTTGGCCAAGTGGGAAGAGACCTTTGGCGGCACGCCGCCCAGCGGTTTCCACGCCCATGCCTATGATGCGGCCAACATGCTGATGGACGCGGTGGAAGCAGTCGGTCAGGAATCTGCTGACGGTACGCTTCTCATTGGTCGCCAGGCGCTGCGCGATGCGCTGAGCGCTGTCGCCGACTACAATGGCCTGACCGGTACGCTCACCTGCGGTGAGACGGGCGATTGCGCCACCGGCGAAGCACTGGGCATCTATGAAGTGACGCAAGCCGAGGTTGACGGCAACTGGCCCCCTGCGATCATCTACACCCCGTAAGTTGGATGTAGCGTCTTCCCCTTAACTACATGAAGACGGCATAGAGCGCTTGTTGCAAACTCAAGCCAGGGAGGACCCACCTCCCTGGCTTACTTTCATGACGGACGGGGCTTATCTATGGCAACATCGGCCAAACCTGCGCGTACGGGATTCTTGAGTAAAGACTATTTCGAACGACTCACCTGGGTCGATTGGGTACTCAATGCCTTGCGTATCATCATTATTGTCCTGGTTGTCGTCGGCGCAACCAGGACGCTCATGTCAGGCAAATATACGATTGAACAATGGGTCAGCCTGATTATGTCCGGCTTGGCCCAGGGCAGCATTTATGCGCTGATTGCTTTGGGCTACACGTTGGTGTACGGCATTTTGCTGATGATCAACTTTGCCCATGGCGAGGTGTACATGGCTGGTGCATTTACGGCCTACTTTGTCGCCGATCTGGACGGCACGTAATGGGATGCTGGACTCGGTGCCAATTTTGGCCATTCTATTGTGGATGGCCGTTGCGGCGCTGGTCTCCATGGGGGTTGCGGTGCTGCTGGAACGGGTCGCCTATCGTCCGTTACGCGGGGCGCCCCGCCTAGTGCCGTTGATTACTGCGATTGGCGCATCCTTTTTTCTGCAATACACGTTCCGCGGCTTTTATGGCTCGGGCTTTAAATCTTATCCCACCGTTGCCATGATTCAGGGCAACGTCCAGATCGGCCGCTTTAGTATTCCCATCCCTCAGATTGTTGTCTTTACCTCTGCCCTCGTTCTGATGTTCGGACTCTATTGGCTGGTTGAACGTTCCAAGATGGGGAAGGCCATGCGCGCTGTCTCGGAAGATAAAGAGGTTGCGCGACTCATGGGGATTGATATCGATAAGGTGATCGTCTTCACATTTGTGCTGGGCGGCGCCTTGGCCGGTGCGGCCGGAGTCATCAATGGCCTCTATCGTCCCCAGGGCGTGAACTTCTTTATGGGCTTTTTCCCGGGCATCAAGGCGTTCACGGCCGCCGTGCTCGGCGGTATCGGTAGCGTGCCGGGCGCGATGCTTGGCGGCCTCTTCCTGGGGATCATCGAGTCAGTTGGCCCCAACTTGGTTCTAGACGGTCTCGGTATTCCGTCTGCGAATCAGTTGAAGGACGTTATCGCCTTTACAATGCTGGTGTTGGTGTTGATCTTCCGGCCACAGGGTATCCTGGGCGAGCGCTTGAAGGAGAAGAAAGCATGAAAGGCGTTCTGCAGGTTTCTCCCCGCACGTTACTCAACATTGGCTTGCTCGCCGGTCTTACGACTGTCTATACCGGCCTGATTGGCATGATCCAGGTCTTCAGCGAGCGCAGCATTATCTACGGCATTCTCACTTTGGGACAGTTGCTGATTTTTCTGCCGCCACTGGTTGCCGGCTTTATCGCTGCCCGTCGCAGCCGGGGGTTGGGCGCAGGCCGCTCGGTTCTCAACGCCGCCCTCGTTGGCCTGATCAGCGCCCTATTGCCTATCCTGCTCATCTTCATTATCTCCACTTTTGATATTCGCAACATGTTCGTCAACGCTTCGCCGGCCTTGATAGAGCAATTGACCTTTGGCGCTGGCACGCCACTTGGGTATGTCTACCTGTTGGCGGTCAGCCTCGTCTGCGCGCTCCTGGGCGGTGGGCTCGTCTTGCTGCCCGACGACGTGCGCCGTGCCGTCATTATGGGCGCGTCCTGGGTGATCGGTGTCGGCTTGCTCAGTGAATTGCTGATTCAGATCATGCGCAATCTTTTCGGCAACAGTGCCGGTCGGAATATCTTCCAGTCCGGCGCACTCCGACCGATCCCGGCGGTGATCATTTTTGTGGTGGCAGCGCTCCTCTCGCTGTTGTGGAGTCTGCGCAGTAGCAGCGCCAAGGCTCGCTACGACGGCTTGGGTGAGTCCCAGAAACGGGCCATTGAACGTGCGGGCTACGGCTTGCTGGGCGTCTTCTTGCTCATGCTGCCCTGGCTTGTGGGGACCTTCCTCAGTGAGGTCCTCTCCAATGTTGGGCTCTACGTACTCATGGCTTTGGGCCTAAACATTGCCGTCGGTCTGGCTGGTCTGCTCGACCTGGGCTATGTCACCAATTTTGCCGTGGGCGCCTACGTCATGGGCCTGCTGACTTCGACGGGACCGTTAGGGCGCGGCGAATTCAGCTTCTGGCTCATTCTGCCGGTTAGCATTATCTCGGCCATGATCACCGGTTTCCTGCTGGCGTTGCCTGTCTTGCGTATGCGCGGCGACTACCTGGCGATTGCCACCCTGGGGTTTGGGGAGATTATCCGCCTCTTGGCCCTCTCCGATTGGCTTGCGCCCTATATCGGCGGCGCGCAGGGCATTCTCTTTATCCCCAAGCCACAGATTGGCAGCTTTGCGATCGACACGCCCCAGAAATTCTACTATCTAATTTTGGCTGCCTGTATGATCATGCTTTTTATTTCCGTGCGCTTGAACAATTCGCGCACTGGCCGTCAATGGATGGCCATGCGTGAGGATGAGGATGCTGCGGGCGCGATGGGCATCGATACGACGTTGGCCAAACTGCTGGCCTTTACGCTCAGTGCGGCCAGCGGCGGCTTGGCGGGCGCGATTTTTGCCAGCAAGCTGGGGGCCATCTTCCCCCATAGCTTTAGCTTGCTCATCTCGATCAACGTGTTGTCCATCATCATCGTGGGCGGCATGGGCAGTATTCCCGGCATCGTTGTGGGTGCGCTCGCGCTGATCGGCCTGCCCGAACTCCTGCGCGAGTTTTCGGAGTACCGCCTGCTTATCTACGGCGCGCTCTTGATCGTGATGATGTTGGTGCGCCCCCAGGGTCTGTGGCCCTCGGCCGTTCACCAGCGCGAATTAGCTGAAGATCTGCCCGATGCCGCGGCCGCGGCAGATTAGGAGCCCGTTACGATGACAGACAACATTCTCGTCGCTGACAGCGTGACCAAGCGCTTTGGCGGTTTGACTGCCGTTAACAATGTGGATTTCACGATCCCGCGCTATGGCATCGTCAGCATCATCGGGCCGAATGGGGCCGGTAAGACGACTTTCTTCAACTGCATTACCGGCTTTTACCAGATTGACGAAGGCGATATCTACTTTGATGGTCAGCGACTGAACGGGCGCACCACGGACAGGATTACGCGCCTGGGAATTGCCCGCACGTTTCAGAATATTCGCCTCTTTAGCAATATGACCGCAATTGAGAACATCATGGTTGGGCAGGAGTCGCATCTCTCGTCTACCTGGCTTGGCGTTGTCTTTGGCACACCCAAGACGCGGGCGGAACAGAAGGAGTCAGAGGAAGATGCCAATCGCCTGCTCAATTTTGTTGGCCTGCGCGGCAAGGGCGATCTGCTGGCAAAGAACCTGCCGTACGGTGACCAGCGCCGACTGGAAATCGGCCGGGCTCTGGCCAGCAGGCCAAAGCTCCTGTTGCTCGATGAGCCGACTGCCGGCATGAATCCGCGCGAGACAGCCGAGACGACGAACTTTATTCGCAAGCTGCGCGATGAGTTCGAGATTACGATTCTGCTGATCGAGCATGACATGCGCGTGGTCATGGGCATTTCGGAAGATATCACTGTGCTCGACTATGGCGAAAAGATTGCTGAAGGACCGCCCGAAGCGATTCAATCCAACGAGCGGGTCATCGAAGCGTACCTGGGCAAGGGTGCTGCCGCTAGCGCCACAGTCGAGGTCGCCGCGTAAACGGGCATCCGGTGACGATACGCAGCGCCAAGTGCCTGATCTATGACACGAGTGGCGGAAGGCTGATGCGCTCGTGCCTCGTAGAAGTGCATACCGGTATCATCTTGATTAAAGACGGAACCGAGAGACCATGTCACTATTGGAAGTCAATAACATTCAAGCCTATTACGGCAAAATTCAGGCCCTGAAGGGGATCTCCCTTGCGGTAGACAAAGGGGAGATCGTCTCGCTGATTGGCGGCAACGGCGCCGGCAAGACGACGACGCTCCGGTCGATCTGTGGACTGCTCAAGCCGACGGTCGGCAGTGTGACCTTTGATGGCGAAATCGTGGCTGACTATCCCCCGCACGAGCTGGTGACCAAGGGCATTGCAATGGTGCCGGAAGGGCGAGGCATCTTTTCCAAGTTGACCGTGCAGGAAAACCTGGAAATGGGCGCATTTACCCGCGACGATAAGGAAGGCGTCAAGGCCGACCTGGAGCGGGGCTATCAGATCTTTCCTCGCCTGGCCGAGCGACGCAAGCAACTCGCCGGTACGATGAGTGGTGGTGAACAACAGATGCTGGCCATGGCCCGCGCACTGATGTCTCACCCGACTCTCCTCCTGCTGGATGAGCCATCGATGGGGCTAGCTCCTGTATTGGTTGAGCTGATCTTCGAGACGGTAGAGGAGATCAACAAGCAGGGCATGACAGTCCTGCTCGTCGAGCAAAACGCACACATGGCGCTACAGATTGCTGATCGCGGCTACGTGCTGCAAACGGGCGAGATTATCCTCAGCGACAGCGCTGCCAATTTACGGAAAGATCCCACAGTGCAGAAGGCGTACCTCGGGGTCGACTAAAAACGGCGCGCCGTATTGTTTTTTACTGACCTCGGTCACTCGTTGCCCTTGCTCAACATATAGCCGGCGCCACGCACAGTGACAATCCAACGTGGGTTGGCCGCATCGTCTTCGATCTTCTCACGCAGATGGCGAATGTGGACGTCAACCGTACGACCGCTGCCCAACTCGCTGTCATATCCCCACACGACCTCGATTAGCTGACCGCGGCTGACCGGAAGACCGGGTTGCGCCGCTAGCTGAGCGAGCAGCCGTAACTCGGTCGGCGTTAGGGAGATCAGGTGATCGCCCTTGCGCAGCGTAAAGCGGCTCACGTCCAGAACAAAATCGCCGAAGCGCAGTGGCCTTTCCGGCGCCGGCGCGGCAAGCTCTCCATACGCACGGCGCAGCAGCGCGCGGATGCGTGAGAGCAACTCCCGCAGGCCAAAGGGCTTGACGACGTAGTCGTCCGCCCCCAATTCTAGCCCAAGCACTTTGTCTACTTCCTCATCACGCGCCGTAAGCATGAGGACTGGCTGACGATGTCCTTCGGCGCGCAATATGCGCAAGACGTCAAAGCCATTCATCCCCGGCATGCGCACGTCGAGCAAGATGAGATCCGGGGCATGCGTTGCCAAGTAGCCCAATGCGGCTTCGCCATTGGCTGCCCAGAGAACCTCAAAGCCGGCATCACGCAGGCCATATTCCAGCCCGCGGGCAACGGCCCGCTCATCTTCAACAATCAGGATGCATTGGGGCGACATGGGTGAACGTACTCCTTACGGCGTCCTAAAACCAGCTCATTCCTCTGCGCCAAGCTCAAGGAGTGCCGTCCGCCGCGCGTGAGAGAGGCCGACGGCGCCAGTAATCTTCATGCCGTCGTACGGGCCGGACTGCTTGAATGTATGCACGCCCCCTGTCTCCAGGTCCCAGCGCTTGATGGTGCCGTCGCTGTTGCCGCTGAAGAGCGTCTGGCCGTCGGCAGCAAAGAGAACGGATGTTACCCAACCGCGATGGCCGTCCAGCACGCGTAGCGCTGAGCCGCTGGCCAGATCCCACAGGCGTACCGTGCGATCGTGACTGCCACTGGCCAATCGCGTGCCGTCAGGACTGACCGCCACGGAACGCACCCAACCGTCGTGACCGGTCAAGACATGGCGGCACGCCCCGCTGGCTACGTCCCAGAGGCGGACGGTTTGATCTTCGCCGGCGCTGATGAGTGTTGCACCGTCAGGCGTAAATGCGACGGCATCGACACGACTCGTATGGCCGGTCAGTTCAAGTTGAAGCTTTCCGGAGTCAACCTGCCAGAGACGAATCATGTGATCTTCGGGGCCAAATGCGGTCGCGACCTGCGGCGCGTCGCCCCATTCGATGCCAAGTAGGCCAAGAGTGCCCTGGCTTTGGCCGTCGCGAATTTTTGGATTGGTTCCCCGTCCACATCGACCGAGAAGGCGTCAAGGAGACGTATGGTAAGTATCGGCGATGGCCGGGGATTGGACTCAGGCGTGCGCATAGGAATCAGAAGATGGACGGGCTGGATTGATCAGCGAGTCGATTGGGCCAAATTATACCGCGCATGGGGAGGCAGCAAAAGCATTGGAGCGTGCTTTCCCGCTGTCAGCGACCGGCGAGGATCTCATGCAGGCGGGCATGGCGGGCCGCTTGACGTTCTCTTGCCTCAAAGACGCTGGGCGCAGCCGCCCGCACGTCACACGCCTCCGCGCTGAGCGGACACCGTTCGCACGTCTCGTTGATGATCGTAAAGGGCACGGTGTCATCATCGAGAAAGTGAATCGTCTCGCGAGCCTGCTCGTCGACTTGAAAGCCGATAATAGCGCTGCTAAGCGTGTCCGGTGCAAGGGCCAATGGGCGGGCGAACCCAAAGCAGAGGAAGCGGTCGCGTGGTTGGAGGAACTCGGAAAGCTGGACGCCCACGTGGGGCATGCTGGCGTGGGCAGTTGACTGCCCGGCCGCGGCCTCCACCTCCTGGAGCAGACGCATCACCAGCCATCTGCGGCAGTAGTGCTCATGCAGGGCTAAGCCGCTGGGCATGAGCAAACGATTCATGTTGAGCTGTTTCACCAGCCGATATCGATTGTTCTTCCCCTGGACGCGCAGGAAGTGCAGCTTGAGGCGGAAGAAGTTGGGGGCTAGTTCACTAAAGCGATAGAGCAACATCTCCGGCGTGACTTCGTAGCGTGTCAGCATGGCCAGCAAGCGGTCAGGTTCCCAAGTCGGCCTTTCAAAAAAGCTGCGCATCTGGGCCAGGAAATCTGTCTGGGGCATGATCAACGCCCCCGCGAAATAGGAGGCGCGGAAGTCGTTCAGGACCTGCTGGAAGGACTGCGCGCGATCGGGGGCCGACGTCTGCGCACGCTCGTCCAGCCCAAGTACCTGGTAACCGATCTCCCGAGCCAGGATGAAGGCGATTTGGTTTGGCTGCAGTGCAGGGTTGACGAGCAACTCTGGCTGAGCGTCATCAATGAAGACCGAGCGATAGCCGCTCAACTCCGGGACAGAGGCCAGCGCTTTCCAGTCGAGCTGATAGCCAAAGCCGGTTGTGAGCAGCGGCTCCAGGCGTGCCTGGGTGACCGGGCTGCCGTCCCGTAGCCCATGTTTGGCAGCAAAGGCCGCAGCTGCCTCTTCCAACTCGGGAAAGTAGTTGTCATGCAGCTCTTGATAGGAGCGCAGCGCAGCCAGGAGCAGGTGCTCCTCGCGCAAATCATGCTGGCGGCCGATTTCGAAGATGGCGCTGAGCAGGGCGCTGGCTTTGGTCGGGGCCTTGGTCAGCAATGTGACCAGGTCGCTGACGTCTAGCCCGAACTCGGCAAAGGGAAACTCGCGTAGGAGGGTCGAGGAGAGGGCATCCTCCAATTGATGGAGCGGCGGGGCCAAGGTGATCGAGACCAAATCATTGTAGGACAGGTTCAACACCTCGGCCATCCGCATGATCTTGTCGACCCGCGGGTATTTCCGTCCTTTCTCTACCTCGGTGGCGTAGGAGGGAGAGATCTCACAGCGGTGAGCGAATTCGGAGAGGGTCAGGCCCGCTTCCATGCGCGCTTGACGTATCTTGACCCCAAAGATGATATTGACCAGTTGCGTATCCAAGTTAAGATCCTTGTCTTGCGGCGGGATTGACTCAAAACGTGCACACAACCGCTTTGGAATTTTGACAGCGTATTCTAACATGGATAGAATCTTTTCACCAACAGCGAAAATTCGCTAAAAAGTAAATATTCGCTATTGGGGGCGAATTCTCGACGTAGTCCGATGATCTACGGCATCTCTGCCCAGATGAGGAAGGCGTGCTTTCTTGCCTGACGCCCGGCCTGTGCCTGATTGAGAGTCGGGTGACCGCTGCAAGACCAAACGCCACAGTTTCATCCGCCATCCTGTTGTTCTGTACTATTCGTGTATTCATCAGACGGAGGAGAACGACCATGTATGACAAAGATCTCGCAGCCGATATGACCAACGAATGGAAGACGTCCGAGCGCTGGACCGGCATCCAACGCGACTACGCAGCGGAACAGGTGCTGCGTCTGCGCGGCAGCTTCCAGATCGAGTATACCGTGGCTCGTATGGGCGCAGAGCGGCTCTGGCATCTTTTGCACGCCGATCCCTTTGTGCGTGCGCTGGGCGCGGTTACGGGCAATCAGGCCGTGCAGATGGTACAGGCCGGGCTCAAGGCGATCTATCTCAGCGGCTGGCAGGTGGCGGGTGACAACAATACCGCCAACCAAACCTATCCGGATCAGAGTCTCTATCCTGCCGATGCGGCGCCCAATCTGGCCAAGCGCATCAACAACGCCCTGATCCGCGCTGACCAGATCGCCCACATGGATGGTCAGCATGACGTGCACTGGATGGCGCCCGTCGTCGCCGATGCGGAGTCAGGCTTTGGCGGCAATTTGAACGCGTTTGAATTGATGCGGGCCATGATCGAGGCGGGTGCAGCCGGCGTCCATTTTGAGGATCAACTCTCCTCCGCCAAAAAGTGCGGCCACATGGGCGGCAAAGTGTTGGTGCCCACACAAGAATTTGTGCAGAAGCTTCAGGCCGCGCGCCTGGCCGCCGACGTCATGGGCGTACCATCACTGGTCATTGCCCGCACTGACGCCGATTCGGCGCAGTTGATCACCAGCGACGTCGATCCCTATGACGTGCCCTTTATCGTCGGTCAGGATCGCTCCATGGAGGGCTTCTATTACATCAAGGGCGGTCTGGAGAACGCGATCAGCCGCGGCTTGGCCTATGCGCCATACGCCGACCTGATTTGGTGCGAGACCTCCACCCCCGACGTGGGCGAGGCGCGAGAATTCGCCCAGGCCATTCATGAGAAGTATCCCGGCAAGATGCTGGCCTATAACTGTTCTCCCTCCTTCAACTGGCGCCGAAACCTGGACGAGCAAACCATTGCTACCTTCCAGGAGCAGCTCTCGGAAATGGGTTACAAGTTCTTCTTTGTGACGCTGGCCGGATTCCATTCCCTCAATGCCGGCATGTTCGAACTGGCCCGAGGATATCGCGATCGCGGGATGGCGGCCTTCTCTGAGTTGCAGGAGAAGGAGTTTGGCATGGAACCGGAAGGCTTCACGGCCGTGCGTCACCAAAGCTTTGTGGGGGCCGGCTACTTCGACGCGGTGCAGATGACCGTCACGGGTGGTGCTGCATCCACCACGGCCATGCACGGCTCGACGGAAGAGGCACAATTCCACGGCTAATTCTTGACGTCAGTATCATAGCAGTCACCTGTCATCCAGAGATCGTACGCTGTTGGCATCGCCGACGGCATACGATCTCTTTTTCGTACACTGATTCATACACCGATGGTTGAGCCCTTCTCTGCGCACCGAGACGGATAATCGCCGCGCCTCATGTATAATAGGATCCGCTCCGTCTGGACCGCCGGAGTTTTGACTATGCAACTGCTTCGGACAAACAGACAAACTTCTGGTGTGAAGTGATACGTATCAACAGCATCGCAGGAGCAATAACTGGTGAATCTTGAAAGTCTCATCCTGCTGGGCGTGGGGATCACGATGCTTTTTTTTGGGCGTCGTTTCTTTTTTCTTGTCATCGGGTTGGCTGGTTTTCTACTCGGCTATCGGCTGACGGGCATGCTCTTCCAAGGAACGGAAGAGATCGTACTACTGATCATGGGCATCTTAACCGGTTTCGTCTTCTCGTTCCTTTCGACGCGCTTCTTTCGGTTCGTGGTGAGCCTCTCCGCCTTTGTGTTGATGGGCATCGTTGCCCAAGTGATAGCTGAGGGCCTGGGCATGGACGTCAGCGGCTGGAGCAACGTGATTGTCTTTCTGGTTGGCGGCCTGGTCGGTCTCGGACTAGAAGCTTTTGTCTTCGATGTCGGCATTATTGTGATCACCGCGCTGGCGGGGTCACTGCTTTCCGTGACTGGGCTGGAGAGGATGTTTCCAGAGCTCCAAGCAAGCGCCTCCCTCCCCCTCCTTGCTTTCATTCTGGCCGGACTCGGTATTTTCTTTCAGTTGCGCACCCGACCATCTGGATGATCGGGTGCTTCTCGCCGGCTCTGTTCGGATAGCCCAGACGCAGCCTTACTGTGAAGCCAAAGGAGAAGAATCTGATGAATCTCGAGGAACGCCAGAACGCCATCGCACGCATCGCGGCGTTGCCGGCGCAAGTGACTGCCCTGGTCGAAGGTCTATCCGCTGAGCAATTGACCACGCCTTACGACGAAGGCGAGTGGACCATCGCCCAGAATGTCCATCATCTGTGCGATTCGCATATGAACAGCTATGTGCGCTGCAAGCTCATGGCGACTGAAGATCAGCCGCCACTCAAGCCGTATGATCAAGACAAATGGGCCGAGCTGCCCGATGCCTCTACCGCAGACTTAGCCGCTTCCCTGGCGCTGCTTAGCGGGCTTCATGCCCGGTGGGTGCTCTTCTGGGAAACATTGCCGGACGATGACTGGTCACGAACGGGGCAGCATGCTTCAGGGCGCGTCGTCACGCTGGAAGATCAGTTGGGCCTTTACGCATGGCATGGCGAAGCGCATCTCGACCAGATGGGACGCGTTCTAATCGCCGCTGGCCTGGCAGCCTGATCTCTCTCCGGTTCGTGCGAGCCGCACTGAGCCGATTGCTGACCCGTACACCCTCTATTTGCGCTCGGCGGCTGCTATGCTGGAATCGAATCAACGGTTACCCGTAGCGAGGTCGACGCATACTGGAGGAAACGATGCCGACTGCCCCCATTCCCAACAGCCACGCCTGGGCCGAAGAGAGTGACGCCATCTATGCGTTGATTCAACAGGTGCAGGAGGCTTGGAACCACGCGGCGAACGATGACCTTGCCGCGCTCTTCCGCGAAGATGTGGACTATACGGCGTGGAACGGCAGCCATTTTCATGGTCGTGAAGCCGTTCTGCGCAACCATCGCCACATTTTTGGCAGCCACTACCTAGATGGACGGCTCTCCGTGGATGTCCGCAACATCCGCTTTTTGAGCGAAACTGTGGCCGCGGTTCACGTCGCCGTGGAGCTGGATTCGGGTGTCGGTGCACCAATCGCAGATTCCTGCAGAAAGCGGGGCGTTGTCGAAGGCGTGGCGCTCTTCCTCGTCACCAAGCGGGGCAATCAGTGGCGCTGTGAGGTCTTTCACAACACCCTGGTTGTGCATCGGTAACCCATCGTAGGCTTCCCGGCGACAGGGGAAGACAAAGACGACATGAGAAAGCCACAGAGATTCTTTGGTCCTTTAGTTTCTCTGTGGCCTTCTACGATACGCCCTGTGCTTCTCTCGACGCTTGTTGCCGTGATGCTGAGCTGGCTGCGAAAAGA
Source organism: uncultured Chloroflexia bacterium (assembly GCA_963749845.1). Taxonomy (GTDB): domain Bacteria; phylum Chloroflexota; class Anaerolineae; order Caldilineales; family Caldilineaceae; genus JAGRCP01. The sequence continues at coordinate 288,100 of CAVVOJ010000006.1, forward strand.
GCGCCAGTGACTTTCCCCAGTTGGCCACACGGGCTACATTGCGACGAGATTCGCCGGTATTCCCTGCGCTGACCAGACTGTTGCCTACAGGCTGTCCATCACCCCGCCCAGGATCTCAACAATCAGGTCGATTTCCTCTTCATTGATCATCAACGGCGGCGAGAAGGCAAGCGTTGCGCCTAGCGGGCGGACCCGCAGTCCACGCTGCATGGCCAGCGACCCAATCTTGCCGGCCAGCGCCAAGTCGGGGGCGCGTGAGGTACGATCTGTGACGATTTCTAACCCATTCAACAGGCCCCGCCCGCGGATGTTGTCCACAAAGGGGAATTCCCTGAGCGTCTCCAGCCCGGCGCGCAGGCGCTCGCCCATCACGCGGGCATTGGCCGGCAAGTCCAGTTCCTCGATCAATTCTATATTGCGCAGCCCAACGGCGCACGCCGCGGCATGACCTGAGTAGGTGAAGCCGTGATTCCAGGCCATCTCTTCTGGCGCATTGTCAATGACTGCTCGGATTTCATCGGAGACCATGATGCCGCCCAGGGGAATGTAGCCGCTGGTCACGCCCTTGGCAAAGCAGAGAATGTCGGGCCGCAGCTGTTCGTGTTCAATGGCAAACATGTCACCCGTGCGGCCAAAGCCGGTGATAACCTCGTCGATGATGAGCAACACCTCATAGCGATCGCAGATTTCGCGTACCTTAGCGAAATAACCGGCCGGCGGCACGATCAAGCCGCCCGCACCCTGGATCGGCTCGGCGATAAACGCCCCGACCGTCTCGGGGCCTTGCGCCAAGATCTGCTCCTCCAACGCGCGGGCTGCGGCATCGCTGACCGTCTCTCCATCCAGCATGTCGCCGTCGTAGCGATACGGATTGGGCGCGGGAATGTGGGAGAAACCCTCCAGGGGCAAGCCGAACATCTTCCAGTATTTGTCGAGGCCCGTGGCACTGGTCGCGCCCAGGGTGATGCCATGGTAGGCATTAAAGCGCGAGATGATATTGGTCTTCTCCGGCCGCCCCAACTGGCGCCAATAGTAGCGCACGGTCTTGAACGCTGTCTCGTTGGATTCAGAGCCGCCCGACGTGAAGTAGATCGAGTTGAGGGTAGGATGAGCAAAACCGGCCAGTTTGGCTGCCAGTTCAGCTGATGGGACGTTGCTCATGCCTGCGAAGCCAGACGTATACGCGAGCTTCTTCATCTGCTCATAGCCGACGCGCGCCAGCTCCTCGCTGCCGTAACCGACATTGACGTTCCAGAGACCGGCCATTGCGTCCAGCACCTTGCGTCCGTCATCGCTGTAGAGCCATACGCCCTCGGCATGCTCGACAATCAGCGGGTCACCGTGGCGGGAGGGATGATGGAGTCCATGGATTTGGTGCGCGTCTTGCTCGATAAGCAACGTGTGATTGGGAAGTGCGGACATTGTTGATTTTGCCCCTTGTAGGATGGTTGGTTGACGTTATGTTTGCTGCGCAACGGCTGCGGCGATGGCGTCGGCCAGGCGGCCGGCACCCTCGACAAGCGCGGCCGTCTCGTAAAATGAAAAGCTGAGGCGAATGGATTGACTTAGCCCGCCTTGGCTGGAAAAGCGTTTGCCGGGTTGAAAACCGACATGGTGCGCCCGCGCTACTGCGAGCAGTTCATCGGTGTTGAGTCTGGCCGCTGCACCCTGCAGCTTTAGCCAGAAAAAGAAGCCGCCCGCCGGCACTGTGAAGTCGGCCATCTCCCCTAATTCGGCCTCAAGCGCCTTGCCCAGGGCCGCGCTACGTTCGCCGTAGGTCTGGATGAGTCCGGCCAAAAATTCATCTTGCCACCCGGCTTCGAGCGCCGTTTGCACCAGCGCCGACGTGAAGGGATTCAAGCCGCCGCCGCTGTCGACCAGGCCACATTCAACAAAAGGCTTCAACAATGGCGGCGAGCTCTGGATCCAACCGAGGCGCAGACCCGGCGCGAGGATTTTGGAAAATGAGCCGACCGAGAGGACGCGTTCGCTCGCCGCATACGCGGCCAGTGGCGCCGGCGGGGTGGCGCGATACCCAAGCGAATGATAGACCTCGTCGGCAACGATCAGAAAACCGTGTTGGACGGCCAGGTCGACCAGTGTTTGGCGGCGGGCGGCGCTTAGCGTGATCCCGGTTGGGTTCTGAAAGGTCGGCACCGTGTAGAAGAAGGCCGGGTGATGCTCGCTCAGCGCCGCTTCGAGGGTTGCCAGGTCGACACCTTCTTCGTCCAGCGGCAGGCCAATGACGCGCAGCCCATGATCGGCAAAGATGCGCAGCGCCAGAAAATAGGAAGGCTCCTCGGCAAAGACAACATCGCCCGGTCGAGTAAAGAACGTGCAGATGAGGCTAAGCGCAGTGGACGAGCCGGTGGTCACAAAGAGATCGTCCGTGTTGACAGATTGTTGGTATTGGCTGCGGAGGAAGCCGGCCAGCGCTTGCCTGAAATAGCCGCCACCCTGTTCGTAGCCATAATTCAAGAAGGTGGTGTCCTGTCCGTCCAAGCGCTGGGCAGCCGCGCGACGCATGAGTTCGGCCGGGAGCAGGTCGAAGCCGGGCTGACCAAGACCGAAGTCGATCATATTGGGTTCGACGGCGATCTGTGACGTGCGTAGTGAATCCATGACAAGCGGCCCATCATTCTTTGCGTAGCAGCCAGGTGGAGAGATATGAATGAGACTGACTTAAAGATACAGAAGAGCCAGGCGAGACGCAAGTTGTGACGAGTAAGATTTGCGGTCGGGATGCAAATTCGAGAGTCGCTGCCACAGGCCATACCAAATCTGGCTCTTATCCAACTTGTGCTACAATCTTACGCGCATTCGCTGTCGTTATTAAATTTCTTGATTCAGCACGACCGTCGGCAAATGGTCTGAATTCGGTCGCAACAAAGCTTGATCGCGACTCGTTATATCACTACGTGACTGCCATCTCGGGCAGAATTACGGATGATATCCATTTCGGGCGTGAGATTGGCGCGTGGTGCTGTTTTTCCGACTGAGCCATCACAGGACATTCCCGCCCGTCCTTTTGCAACGCATCGGGACACACAAATCAAACAAGGAGTCTAACATGCATCGATCATTTACCATGGTCATGGCGGCACTACTCATGGCTGTGCTGACGCTGACGGCGTGCATCCAGCCGATTGAACCCGGCGATCTCGCGGCGGGAAGCGGCGAGGAGGCCGACGAGCGAAGTGGTCACTCTCTACGTTGGTCCCGAGCTGGCAGAGTGCGTGGGCGTAGGACCCATGGAGTGCATGCTGGTGAAGACCGATCCAAGCGGCGAATACGAGTATTTCTATTCACAGATCGACGGCTTTGAGTTTGAGCCCGGATATGAGTATGAGTTGCAGGTGTTGGTGGAGACAGTAGAGAATCCACCGGCCGACGGTTCGTCGCTCAAATACACGTTGATTGAAGTGGTAAGCAAAACGCCAGTTGACGCGGCGGCCGATGATGCGGCTGCCGCTGATGCTGAAGCCGCCGCTGATGCTGAAGCCGCCGCTGATGCTGAAGCCGCCGCTGATGCTGAAGCCGCCGCACAGTTGGAAGAAATCGTTTGGGACGTGACGAGCTTTGCCAATGTCGACGGCGAAATGGTCGAACCGATTCCGGGCGCCGAGCCGACCGTACGCATGGAAGACGGTCAAATTGGCGGCAGCGGTAGCTGCAACAATTACTTTGGCAGCTACACACTCGACGGCGATCAGTTGACGATTGAGCAGGTTGGCGCCACGATGATGGCTTGTCCCGAGCCGCTCATGAACCAGGAAACGGCTTTCTTGGCCGCCTTGGGAAGCGTAGCGAGCTACACGCTGGACGGCGATACGCTAACTTTGCTGGACAGTGACGGGAATCCGGTGGTCGTTCTGGCGCCACAGCAACAGCTACCGCTGGTCGATACCAATTGGCTGGTAACCGGCTACAACAACGGCACGGGCGGCTTCACGTCCGTACTCGCTGATACCGAGTTGACGGCCCTCTTTGATGATGCCAACGTCAGCGGGAGCGCCGGCTGCAACAACTACTCGGCCGGCTATGAGACGAATGGTCACACGATTTCGATTGGTCTGGCGATTACGACCATGAAGATGTGTCCCGAAGAGATCATGACCCAGGAGTCCGCCTACCTGGCTGCGCTGGCCATGGCCGCGACCTATGATATTCAGGCCGATACCCTGACGCTCTTTGCCGAAGACGGTGCGCGTGCCGTCGAATTCGTTGCCGTGCCGGGCGAAGAAGCCCAGGCGGGCAGCGATGAAGTAACTGACCTGGGTGATATGGCCCTGCCCAGCGAATTTGGCGAGGATGGTCAGATCCAGTTTGAGGACGGCGTCTTCATTGGTCCGCCGATTGCTCCCGGCTCGGCAACTCGTGTCACAGCCACTCTGACTGATTTTGTGACGGAAGGTGAACTAGACGGCGTAGCAACTACGGCTGCGATACTCGTCGTCGATCCCGGCGGCAGCGGCAGCTTCTACGACCTGGTCGCCCTGCAGGGTACGTTGGAAAACCCGAGCGTACTCACCAGCGCGCCGCTGGGTGATCGTGTCGAGATCAACTCGTTGACGATTGAAGATGATCAGATCGTGGTCGACATGATCAACCAGGGTCCGGACGATCCCATGTGCTGTCCGACCCAGAATGTCATCCGCACCTATGCGCTCCAAGATGGCGAGCTGGTTCAAACCGGCGAAGATGTTGTGGGTGATGAAGCCCCAGCGCCAGAGGAAGCAGCAGCTGAAGATGGCGCTATGGAAGGCGTAACGTGGCAGGCCGCGAGCTTTGTCAATGCAGAGAGCGAGACGGTTGATGTTCTGGCCGATGCGGCGCCAACCCTTACCTTTGCCGACGGCCAGGTGAGCGGCTCCGACGGCTGCAATAGCTTCTCTGGCAGCGCTACGATCACCGATGGTGCGGTGGAGTTTGGTCCGTTGGCCTCCACGGCAATGGCGTGTATTGGCCCGGTCGGCGAGCAGGCGGCGGCTTTTCAGGCTGCCCTTGACCAGGTAGCGGGCTATCAGATGACAGAGGATGGCATGCTGCAATTGGTCGATGCTGACGGCGAGATCGTCGCGACCTTTGTCGTGCAGGAGATGCCGGCGCTGGTCGGCACGACGTGGAGCGCCACGGGCGTCAACAACGGCCGGGGCGGTGTGCAGTCGCTGGCACTCGGAACGGAGATCATTGCGCTCTTTGCAGACGACGGCACGCTGTCAGGCAATGACGGCTGCAATGACTACAACGCTTCGTACATGATCGACGGCGACGCCATTGAGATCATGATGGGCCCCTCGACGCTGATGGCCTGCCCCGAGGAGATCATGACGCAGGCGTCTGCCTACCAGGCCGCGCTGGGCAATGCAACGACCTTTAGCATCAATGGCGATCGCCTGGAGCTTCGCGACGCCGACGGCGCGCTGCAAGTAAGCTTCGTGGCCCAGGAGATGCCGGCACTGGCCGGTACGACGTGGAGCGCTTTGGGCGTCAACAATGGCCGGGGCGGTGTGGCGTCGCTCGTGGCTGAGACCGAGATTACCGCACTCTTTGCCGACGATGGTACAGTGGCAGGTAGCGCTGGCTGCAATCAGTACAGCGCCCCCTACACCGTCGACGGCGACGCTATTGAGATCGGCGAAGCCATCACCACGCGCATGATGTGCCCCGAGCCTGTGATGGAGCAGGAAGCGGCTTACCTGGCGGCGCTAAGCAACGCGACGACCTTCAGCCTCAGTGGTGACCGCCTGCAGCTGCGTGATGCCGATGGCGCGCTTCAGGTAGATTACCGGGCGTCCGATGACGCGGCTGTGGCGGGTGACGCAATGGCTACGGCCGAAGAGGGCGTCGCTGTGGACGTGGCGGCAACCGAATTGCCGGCCGCTTCTGATGCGATCGCACTCGAGCCTGGCGTGCTGGCAACTTCCTATCACTGGCGTGTAGCGCCGGCTTCTGACGCAGACGCCTCGCCTGCATCCGGCCCGACGGGTCTGCCTGCCCATGTCGTGATTACCTTCGACAGTCAGACGCCGGATCAGGCCGTGGGTGAAAATGGTCCCATGATTCACATCATTCCGGTGGCCGAGTACGTGGCGCTGAGAGAAGCTGCAGGCAGTGATGACGTGGCCGAGCAGGTAGCCGCATTGCAAGCGCTGCTGGCCGAGCGGCCTGCGGCGCCGGTGACGCCGCTTCGGTTGCTGCCCTATTCGCTCGTCGCTAATGATCCTGCCGTGCAGGCTGCTTTCTTGGAGGCAGCCGGCTTCTCAGGCTTGCGCTACGTCGCTCCGGCTGAACAAGGTGACGGTGCGCCAGCCAATTATGCCTTCCAGGGACTGGACAATGACGGTAAATTCCTGATTGCCGTGCGCTGGCCAATCACTGAATCCGGGGACGAGTGGCGGCCCGATCTGGCGCAGATCGATGCCCTGATCGAATCGCTCAATCTGAATGCATCGGCTGAGTAAAGAGCGGTAGCGTCCACGATAGCAGAACCACTCGCATTAAGGGGCAGGCGTCGCAACCTCGCGACGTCTGCCCTCTTCGAATTCTTTTTGAGCTTCATGCTATACTAGGGACCTGCCAGAAATTGACGGACCGGTTCTCATGCGATCGGTTCATACAGAAACTCGTTTCTTCTGATGACTTCATCTTGGGACGAGCTCTATCTGTTTTTTGCGGGAGCGTTATATGAGCGGCAACCAAGAGGTTCCTGGACAGGTTGTGCCGAAGACAAATGTGACGCCGGCTCAACGCCTGGAGGAGCCGGGCGGATTGGATATGGAGCGCATTGAGCTGATCACACGGGTGGCAATCGGCGCGTTGACCGAAGGGGGAAACTATCTCTTTGACCATCTGCGCCACTATCAGTCAGAGATCGATCAATTGAGCGCTTCCGCTCCCAATGCCAATCTTGATGCGGCAACCCGAGAACAGCTTGTGCGCTACCTGGCTGTGGGCGCTGCCGTTCGTGCGCAACGTGGCGCCTTAAAGACGGCGAACCGTGGCATCGGGCTTCTCAGTGGGCGCAGTCCGCACGACGTTTTCGATTATGGACCGCCTAACTGATAATCCGCTGGGACGCCCCCTCCGTTGGCCTGCAGAACGGCTTGCCCAGCGCTTGGCCAATGAGATCAATGAAAGCGTTGTCGTCGGCCATAAGGAAGTTGTCGATGGCAGTGTGCTTGTGCGCGAAGCGTCGCTCGACATGGTGGACGAATTCATTGCATATATCTCAGAAAGTCCCGAGCTGGCGGATCTGGTCAGCGAGCAGATTGGACAGCAGAGCCTCGGCATGGCGTCAGCCGTGGCAGAGACCGGTCGCGACATCACGGGGCATGCAGACTTGACGATCGAAGACAAGCTGCGCGGCTGGCTTGGCATGCGGAAACGAAGCGAAATGCCCCGTTCACCTTTTGTGGGCAAACCCGGATCAGTTCACAGTTCCGTGACAGATAGCATGGATGAATCAGTCGCGCCTGGCACTGTGCAGGAGTAATCGATCATGACTATGGGATCAACAAATGGGTCACCCACACCGGCTCCTCGGAGAAGCTCTTGGGCGAGCAACGAATTGGCGAAGAAAAGCGCTGACGCTGAGATGGTAGGCAAACCGTTTGGGGAATACGCTGGCTTCGTCACTCGATTGGTCGCGTTCGTAATCGATATCGCACTGATTGGCGTAACGATTACGATCGTCGGTAGCGCAGCTTCGTTGGTCACAGACTTCTTGCGTCTCAGCGGCAGAATGCTGACGTTTGTGCAAGTATTGTCACTGATTGCCAGCGCATCCATTTTCGTTGGCTACTTCGTTTTGCTCTGGGTGCTGGCTGGTATGACGATTGGCAAGCGCATCATGGGTTTAATTATTGTCCGTGAGGACGGCGGCAAACTTACACTTGGCAATGCGGTACGTCGCTACGTCGGTTACTATATTTCCGCAATCTTCTTGCTGGGGTTCTTCTGGGTTCTCTTGGACGCAAAACGCCAAGGCTGGCACGATAAACTAGCCGGCACGTTTGTGCTGTATGATTGGCCAGATGCTATCCTCGTGCAAAGGATGGAATCTGGTGAGGCCGGCGAGCTCAGCAAAACTGAGCAACGACGGCCCCGTCAAGCTCTGGCGAACCGCCCTAATCCCGGCAATCAGCAACAGCTCCCCACCAAGTGATCCTCACCAAGAGGGCGATTGCCTCTTGCGCGTGCAAAGAGGGTATATCACACGTAATGTTCATCACTCGTCAGTTGCCGCTGTCCATTTTGGCAGTAGCTGGTTTACTCGTTATCCTGCTGGCTCCAGCGTACGTTATGGCGGCGCCGGCAGGCCAGGAAAGCAGGCCTGTCTATGCGCTGCCGGGGACACTTCAAGCCGCACAAGGCCAGCCCTACGCGACCTTTTTTGTGGATCGCCAAGGTTTCTTCTATGCGTTAGTCGGCGAAAGTGTGGAAGTTGAGAATCAAATTGAAGCCCTGTTGGCGCAAGGTGTGGCGGTCAAGGTCTGGGGAACGCTCTTCCCCAGCGGGCGTGCCACAACGCTGCCGGAAATTGTGGCGTCCGCGATCCAGGCAAGCGATGACGTGCCGGCAGCGGGCAACCAGGCGTTTGTCGTGGTGGACCGAGGCCCCATCAATGTCCGCAGCATGCCTGACGTCAACGCGCCGCCAGTGGGGCAGTTGCGCGCGGGTGACCGCTGTCGGGCCATCGAGCGCACGGCAGATTCCCACTGGTACCGAATATCCTGTGAGGATGATCTCTCCGGCTGGGTTTCTTACCAGCTGGTTAGGTTGGAAGGCGATGGCGATGCTGTCACGGCTGCGCCAACGGCGACGCCCGTTATCTCGTCAACGCCGGCGCCGTCCACCTATGTGAACTGGGAAACATCCTATTTCAATAATCGAGACCTGGCGGGGACGCCCGTGGCAAGCTGCAGACCTGCCTGAAGTCAACTTCAATTGGGGCGCCGGCAGTCCGCATCCCAATGTGCCGCCCGACAACTTTTCCATGCGCCTGGAGCGCACAATCGACTTTCCCGCCGGCAACTATCGCTTTCTTGCCAGAGCGGACGACGGCATACGCGTCTACGTAAATGGTCAGTCAATCATCTATGACTGGCAGGAAGGCGGCGCGCGTGATCTGCGTGCTGATCAGTACCTGGCCGGTCCCGCACGAATTCTGATTGAATACTTTGAGGCCACCGGTCTGGCCGAGCTTCAATTCGGGTTTGAGCAGCTTCGGATTGGAGAGTGGGAAGTCAATTACTTCGACAACGTGACCCTGAGCGGCAATCCGGTCTACATCAACGTCGAACCCGGCGGTTCGAGCGTTCAGTTGGATCGCGATTGGGGGGAAGAGTCGCCTTATCCTGACCGGGTCGGGCGCGACTTCTGGTCTGCTAGCTGGGAAGGCACATTTTTCTTTGCCGCCGGGGCCTATGATCTCCGCGTGCGCAGTGATGATGGCATACGCATCTATCTTGATGGTCAGCTTCTCCTCAACTATTGGGCGGACGGCTATAAGGAAGAGACTCGCCGTCTGAGTGCAGTCGGCGAGGGCTATCATGATGTGCGGGTTGAGTTCTACGAAAAGACTGGCACTGCACTCGTGATGCTTGGTTGGCAGCGGGTTGGGAGTGGCAATATCCAATAAGCGTAGCCCGCTGGTCATGCAATCCTTTGTCGTAATGCTATAATGTGCCCACATTTTCTATGCCCGTGGTAGGTTTACCCTGAATTTCTTGAATCTGGAAGTGATCCTATGACTATACGACAGAACTTATTTACCTTGCGCAAGGTGAGCGCTGCCGTGATTTCGTTCATGGTTCTCTTGCTTGCCGCCTGTACCCCCGCACCCAGTACGCCACCCGGGGATCCGGCCAGCGAGGATGTGCCCGTTGCAACCGTGGCCCCGACTGAAGAGACTGCTGCCGCGCCTGCGCCCACGCCAGAACCAGTTTCGGTTTTCTTCGTGGGCGTCAATCCTGAATTCAGGCCCTTTGTCTTTATGGATGAAGCAGGCAACATGGTCGGCTTTGACATTGACCTGCTCAATGCCCTGTCGAGCACTGCCGGCTTCGAGTTCGGCTACATCAACACTTCTTTTGGCGGCTTGCTCCAGGGAATCAGCTCGGATTCCTTTGATGCGGCAATCAGTGCCATTACTGTGACCGACGAACGCAAGCGCATGGTCGATTTTACTGAGCCATACTTTGGTTCAGGCCAGGCCGTCGTCTCCTATCTGAGCGCGGGCCAAGGTCTCGCTGTCCGCACTGACAACACGACTATTTTGGGACCTGACGATTTGACGGAGGCGGTGCGCGTGGGTGTCAAGGCCAACACAACCGGTGAGCGCTTCGTCGTGGATCAGACCAGCGGCAACTTTGCCCGCTATGACGAGGCCTATGACGCGCTGGACGCGCTGGCTGCCGGCGAAGTGGACGCCGTGGTTTTGGATACTCCTGTGATCACCCATTATATTTTCCAGAATCCCAACGCCGGTATCAAACTCAGCGGCGGTCCGGTGACGGAAGAGACCTACGCCATCGCTGTCAGCAAGAACGAGCCGGAACTGCTGGCAATGCTCAACGACGCGCTGGCTCAGATCGTCAGCGACGGTACCTACGATCAAATTTTTACCAAATGGTTTGGATCGCCATAGTGGCTCGGACCCGCGTGAAGCCGATGGAATGCCCAGCGACCGCGCTTCTGTGCAAACGGATTACCCCGGCAAACGAAAGGACACTGCATGCCGAGTTTGACTGACCTCCCTGTCTGGCAAGCGCTGGCCGCTCACCAGCGTGAAATTGCCGACGAGCATATGCGGGACCTCTTTGAGGCGGATCCGGCGCGATTTGAACGGTTTTCGATAACCTTTGATGATCTGCTTTTTGATTACTCTAAGAATCGTATCACCACGGAGACGCTGGCGCTGCTGTTGGAACTTGCTGACGCCGTCAAGCTTCAGGATGCGATTGACGCGATGTTTAGCGGCGTGAAGATTAACACCACCGAGCAGCGGGCGGTGCTCCATGTGGCGCTGCGCAACCGCTCCAATCGGCCCATCGAGGTCGACGGCGTCGATGTTATGCCCGAGGTCAATGAAGTGCTGGCCAAAATGCGTCGCTTCAGCGATGCCGTGCGTAGCGGTGCCTGGCGCGGCTACACGGGCAAAGCCATCACCGATGTCGTGAATATCGGTATTGGCGGCTCTGATCTGGGCCCCAAGATGGTTGCCACTGCACTAACGCCCTATGCACAGCCGGGGCTCAATGTGCATTATGTGTCCAACGTCGACGGAACTGATATTGCGGAAACGCTCAAGCGCGTTGATCCGGAGACGACCCTTTTTCTGATCGCTTCCAAGACCTTCACCACACAAGAAACCATGGCCAATGCGCAGACGGCTCGGGCCTGGTTTCTGGAGACGGCGCAAGACGAAAAAGCCATCGCCAAACATTTTGCCGCACTTTCGACCAACACGGAAGGCGTGGTTGCATTTGGCATCGATCCCGAGAATATGTTTGCCTTTTGGGATTGGGTGGGGGGCCGTTATTCGGTCTGGTCGGCGATTGGCCTCTCCGTGGCGATCTACATCGGCATGGAAAACTTCGAGGCATTTCTTGGCGGTGCGCATCGCGTTGACGAACACTTCCGCGTCACGCCATTTGAGCGCAATATTCCCGTCATCATGGGCTTGCTGGGCGTCTGGTACAATAACTTTTGGGGTGCTGAGAGTCAAGCCATTCTCCCCTATGATCAATACATGGAATACTTTGCAGCATACTTCCAACAGGGTGACATGGAGAGCAACGGCAAGTCCGTCACAAAGGCTGGTGAGTGGGTCGACTACCAGACTGGGCCGGTGATCTGGGGGCAGCCCGGCACCAACGGACAGCATGCGTTCTATCAGCTGATTCACCAGGGCACCAAGCTGATCCCCTGTGATTTCTTGGCGCCGGCGCAAAGCCAGAACCCCATGGGCAATCATCACGCCATTCTGCTTTCCAACTACTTTGCCCAGACGGAAGCGCTGATGAAAGGGAAAAATACGGCGGAAGTGGAGGCGGAATTGCGTAGCCAAGGCCTGGATGAAGACGCGATTGCGGCGCTGGCGCCGGCCAAGACCTTTACGGGGAATCGGCCAACCAATTCATTCCTCTTCCGCCGTCTCACACCCGAAACCCTGGGCGCCCTTATCGCCTGTTATGAACACAAAATTTTCACCCAGGGTGTCATTTGGGAGATCAATTCCTTTGACCAAATGGGCGTTGAACTGGGCAAGGTGCTCGCCAAAGCAATCCTGCCCGAGTTGGCCGGCGATCAGCCAGTCTTGAGTCACGATACCTCGACCAACGGACTGATCAACTTTTATAAGTCTTTGCGATAGCAGTATGCGGGATCTGGTTCTGTCAAAATTCAGTTTTATGTCACAGGAGAGACTTTCGTATGAGTAACTTTCTTCGCTATAGTGCAGCAATGATCGTCGGCGGTCTGTTGGTGGCGGCTGTGCTGCTCACCAGCGGCGCGTTTGCCCAGGACACGGATGTTGCCCAGGATGGTGAGGCAGCCTTCTCGCTGGATGGCGTTCTGCTGGACGCTCAGTTCATCCCCTATCAAGGCCAGTTGTTGGATCCGAATCAGAGTGGCGCACCCGTTGCCGATGGCACCTACCAGATGGCATTCCGTCTCTATAACGTGCAAAATGGCGGCACACCCCTTTGGCAAGAAAATAAGTCCATCATCGTGAGCGACGGCCTCTTTTCCACGCTCTTGGGCGACACGTCGTCGCTGAATTTGGGTGATTTCAACGGTCAGCGCCTGTGGTTGGGTGTCGAGGTGAACAGCAATGGCGAGATGACGCCCCGCCAGCCCTTCGGCGCGGTCCCGTATGCCATCTATTCCGAAAATTCACAATTGCTCAACGGCCGCGATTCGAACTTCTATGGTGAACGTCGTCGCGATCCCATCGCCTTTGGCATAGTGCGGGAAACCGGCGGTCGCGAAAGAGGCTGGAACTTCTCCAGCGGCTATGACAATAGCCTGGGTGCATACGTCATTGCAATCAACGACATTAACTACAACGTCAATGAATTCGTTACGGTGGTGACACCCGTTGTCAATCCCGAATGTCAGAATCCCGTGCTTGCCGCAACGGGCAGCCGCGATGGTCGGCTCATCGTTGACTTGGAACGGCCAAGCGGCGGCAATGTGCAGTGCAAGTTCCATTTTGTCACCTTTGCTCCGTAACAGTGGCTCAGCAGTTGGCAATGGTTGAGTCATTCAATCCGACTTGGAAAAGGAGCAAGCAATGAGAAAAGCGTGGAGATTCTGGCAAGCAGTGTTGGTCTTGGTCATCGTCGGTGGGTTGCTATCGGTGGCCGGGCTCGCTTTCGCTCAATCGTCTCAGGCATTCGACTTGGGCTGTTGGGCAGCCGTGACAAGCGGCGGCGGTGAACGACAATCCGGCTCGTATACGCTGCGCGATGCGACGGGGCAAACGGCCGTCGGCCAGACGCAGAGCGGCCAGTTTACGCTGCGGTCCGGCGTGGTACAGAACTTTTCGTCGCAGCAGGCGACCGGTGTGCGCATGCCCGATGCCGGCTCAGTTGTACCCGCTGAGGCTGCGGAGGACGGTGTGATCTTCTTACCGATCATCCAAAACTTCGTGCGTTCAGTCCGCACCTGTAACTTCTAGCTCGAGGTCGATAGAGAGAGACGCACGTACCCCAGAGAATTTCCAGACGATTGACGGGGCGTTCGCAGGGAGTGACCCAGCGTCCTCTTTCACAGTTTGAGGGACGGTGGGCTCACGAAGGGGCTCCTAGTTTTGAGGATAAGTCCCATAGTGGTACCGTACAGATCGAATTCGTAATGCAAACCAATTACGCTACAACGACCAGGCTGCGTGCCTGTACATGCATGTGCCAAACCCACGTGGCTTCGGCAGGCGCGGCACGTTAAGACTGGTCGAACAACAGGTAGGAGTGGATATGATGCGAAAAATCCTTCAACGGACGCCAATAGCTGTGGCTTTGCTGCTGGCTGCCGTACTGGCCTTGCTTGTGCCTGGCGTGCAGGCAGAGGCTGCGACGCTACGCTTTGAGCCCGACCTGCAAACCGAGCAGATTTTTGCGCTGCCCGGCGTCTTGCGCCCTGCCATCGGACAGCCCTATGACACAGAGCTGGTCACGGCCAACGGGGATGTCTTCGCGGTTGTCGGGGAAACGCCTGCGGTGGAGGATCAACTGGACGGCGCCCGCGACGCCCGGCCGCCGGTCCCTGTCAAGGTTTGGGGCACGCTCTATCCGAATGGCCGCTTGACCACCACACCCGAAATCGTGGTCTCTGCGGTTCAGGTAAGCGGCCCGGTGCCTGAACCCACGCCCACCACGCCGCGGGCAACGGTGACGGCGCCTGTGGTCAACATGCGCGCTGGTCCCAGCACCGATTATCCTGTGATTGGCCAACTCAACGAAGGACAGTCTTGCGACATTACAGGGCGTAACCGCGCCGGCACCTGGTGGCTTGTTGCGTGCACCAATAACGTTTCTGGCTGGGTAGCCGGCCAACTGGTCGCCACGACAGGCAGTACCTCAAATGTGCCCATTCTCAACGTCGCCCCACCGCCACAGCCTACGCCTACGCCTGCACCGGCTGGCTGCGCCGGCTGGAATGCAAGCTTCTTTGCCAATCGCGATCTGCTCGGTTCACCGACCGTAGTCGATTGCGTGCCGACCATTAACTTCAATTGGGGCACGAGCGCACCTTATCCACAGATGCCGCCAAATAACTGGTCGGCTCGCTTCGATCGCGTCATCAACTTTGGCCCGGGCACCTACCGCTTCTCGGCCGTGAGCGATGACGGCGTGCGCGTCTATGTGGATGGCGAGCGCATCATTGATGGCTGGCGCGAGCAGTCACCCACGCAGTACACCGCTGACCGCACGCTTTCAGGCGCACACAATGTCCGGGTCGAGTACTTCCAGGCCGGCGCCAGCGCCAGCTTGGTAGTCAACATTGACTTCCTCAGTGCCAGCGGCGGCACTGGCGGCGGCACCGGTGGCGGATCCGGGAGCGGCAACGTGCCCAACAATGCTTGGCTGGCGAGTTACTATAATAACGTCAGTCTGTCCGGCGCTCCGTCCACAACACGCCAGGAAGCCCGCGACAGTGGCGCGCCCCTGGATCGCGATTGGGGAACCGGCTCACCTGTTCCTGGCGTCATCGGTAACGACAACTGGTCCGCGGTTTGGACCGGTCGCTTTTACTTTGATGCCGGCGACTATGTTTTCCAGGCGCGAGTCGATGATGGCGTGCGCGTCTATATCGACGGTCAGCGTGTGATCGATGCCTGGTCAGACGGCTTCAAGGAGCCGGCCAATACCTTCTGGGGCGTTGGCGCTGGTGACCATGAGATTCGCGTCGAGTATTATGAACGTGGCGGCACTGCCTTCGTCCGGGTGAATTGGTATCGCCACTCCAACGGTGGCTCGGGCGGTGGCACCGGTGGTGGCTCTGGTGGCGGCGTGGGTGGCAGTTTGGATGACTAACTGACTGCCTAGTTGCTACATTGGGCCAATTTTGATAGTCAGTCTATAACCCGAAGAGGGCGTCATCCATTGCGGATCGTACGCCCTCTTCTGCTATTTCAGAAGAGGATTCCAGATGGAATACCAAGCTTTATTGAACTACTTTTCAGAGAAAGAGCCGGAGATGCTGGAGGTGATCGGCAATCTCGTTTGCCTTGAGACGCCGACAGAAGACAAGCCGCGCCTGGACGCCTTTGCCGAGTACTATGCCGACCGTTTGCGCCAGGCCGGGGCGGACGTGGAAATTGTGCCCTGTGCCGAACGGGGCAATCATGTTCGCGCCCGCTTTGGACATGAGCAATTTGACGAAACTGTGAAGCCAGCCCTGGTGCTCTGTCACTATGATACGGTCTGGCCGGTCGGTTCGCTGGAAACCCATCCCTTCCGCATCGAAGACGGCAAGGCCTATGGGCCGGGCATTTTCGACATGCAGACCAGCCTGGTGATGATTGAGTTTGCCCTCCACGCCATTCGTGATCTGGGACGCGAGCTGGTGCGCCCGATCACCTTGCTGACCACGTCAGATGAAGAAGTCGGCAGCTTTGCCTCCCGTACCTTAATCGAAGAGGAAGGCCGACGAGCCGAGTATGTCTTTGTGCTGGAGTCGCCGCTGCCCGGCGGCGTCCTGAAGACGGCGCGCAAGGGAGGCGGTCATTTTGAACTGACGATCACCGGCCGTGCGGCCCATGCCGGCGTAGAGCCGGAGAAGGGCATTAGCGCCATTACGGAGATGGCGCACCAGATCTTGGCCATCCAAGACTTGGCCGACCCGGAAAAGGGCACCACTGTGAGCGTCGGCGTGATGCGCGGCGGCTCTGCCCACAACGTGATCCCGGCGAACGCTTGGGCCGAGATCGATCTCCGCGCCTGGTCGCTAGACGAGGTTGAACGCGTCACGGCGGCGCTGCGCGCATTGACGCCGGTCATACCCGGCGCCCGGGTTGACGTGAGCGGCGCACCCAACCGGCCGCCGCTAGAGCGCAGCGCGACGGCAGAGCTCTTCGCACGCGTTAAGGAAGTCGGGACCCGTTTAGGACTGGACTTGACCGATGGGAGCACCGGTGGCGGCAGTGATGGCAGTTGGACGGGCGCGCTGGGCATTCCAACCCTTGACGGCATGGGCACACCCGGCCTCGGTGCCCACGCCGACCACGAGCACATCGAAGTCGACAAATTGGCTGCCAGTACCGCGCTGCTTACGGCGAGCCTGCTTGAGCTTTGATTGGTTTGTGCTCAAAGTTGTAGAAATCAATCAGCGGCTGGGGCGGATCTACGCAGATTGTTTCTGCGTAGATCCGCCCCAGCCGCTGATTTCGCCTTTGACTACGTGCCGTTGCGCCTATTTGCCCTTGGCAATGTCTTTCCGATATTGCGCGCCATTGAAGCTGATGGCCCGTGCGCCGGCATACGCAGTCCTTGCAGCTGCGGCCAGGGTGGCCCCCCGTGCCGTCACGTTGAGCACGCGACCGCCAGACGTCACCAGCCGATCGTCAACCAGCTTGGTCCCCGCATGAAAGACCTGGCAGCCCTTGGCTTCCGCAGCTTCGATGCCAGTGATTTCGTGGCCTGTCGCGTAGTCGCCGGGATAGCCGCGGGCTGCCATGACAACGGTCACGGCAGCCTCATCACTCCATGTGGGTGCTGCGCCGGCCAACTGTCCATCAACGCACGCTTCGAAAAGCGTCAGCAAATCGCCCTCGAGCAGCGGCAGAATGATTTGCGTTTCCGGGTCGCCAAAGCGACAGTTGAATTCCAGCACTTTGGGGCCTTCCGCTGTGAGCATGACACCGGCGTAGAGAATGCCCGTAAAGGGCGTGCCTTCGGCCTTCATGCCGGCTAACGTCGGTGCAATCACGTCGGTTGTGATTTGGTCGAGTAGCGACGGCGTGGCCTGCGGCGTGGGGGCAAATGCGCCCATACCGCCGGTATTGGGTCCTCGATCGCCGTCGAACAGCCGTTTGTGATCCTGGGCTGCAGGCATGAGGACGAAAGCGTCGCCGTCGGTAAAGGTCAAGACGGACACTTCGGGCCCGCTCATGCGCTCCTCAATCAGCACGGTCTCGCCGGCCTGGCCGAAGCGCTTGTTAATCAACATTTCGCGCACGATAGCCGCTGCGCCCGACATCGTCTCAGGGAGAATTACTCCCTTCCCCGCGGCCAGTCCGCTGGCTTTGATGACGGGTACGTTATCAAGTTGGCGCATGTAGCGGGTCGCTTCATCGAAATCGCTAAAGGTACCGGCGCGCCCCGTTGGAATGCCATGCTCGTCCATGAAGCGCTTGGAAAAGGCCTTGGAGCCTTCAAGCTGGGCTGCAGCCTTCGTCGGACCGAAGATGCGCAGACCCGCATCTTGAAAAAGATCCACGATTCCGGCGACCAGCGGTATTTCCGGACCGACCACGGTCAGATCGATCTGGCGTTCGACTGCAAAATCGCGTAGGGCTGGCAGGTCATCGGCCGCGATCGCCACGTTCTCCGTCTTTTCCAGCGTGGCAGTGCCCCCGTTGCCGGGTGCAACAAAAATCCTATCCACGCGTGACGATTGGGCAAGCTTCCACACAATCGCGTGTTCGCGACCGCCGCCGCCGATCAGCAAGACATCCATTGAATTCCTCTTCTCACCTAGATTGTCGCGAGGCCTAGGCCGGCATAACCGGCGCGCAGCGCGGCGATGTTTTTCTTGACCGGTGCGTCCTGATTGAAGACGGCACTGCCCACGACAATTACGTTCGCGCCACTGCGCACGATGTCGCCGATGTTGTGCACGCCGACGCCGCCATCTACTTCCAGATCGGCGATCGGATTTAGCTCATCCATCAGGCGGCGCATGCGGCGCAGCTTGCTCGTCATCGTTTCGATGAAGCGCTGAGACCCGAAGCCGGGATTTACGCTCATAACCAGCACCATGTCCACGAAAGGCAGCACCTCGCGTACAGCCTCGATGCTGGTCGCCGGGTTGAGGGCAACACCCGCGCGGCAGCCAGCGTCGTTGATACGCTGGACCGTGCGATGCAAGTGGGGGCATGCCTCAACGTGCACGGTGAGCAGATCGGCCCCGGCCGCAGCAAACTGGTCAATGTAGAGATCCGGCTCGACGATCATCAGGTGAACGTCGAGCGGTAGAGTCGTGTAGTTGCGCACGGCCTGTACAAGCATGGGCCCGAAGCTGATGTTGGGTACAAAACGCCCGTCCATTACATCCAGGTGAATATAGTCCGCACCAGCGGCTTCAACGGCTTGCAGCTGCTCGGCCAGGTGACCGAAATCAGCTGTTAGAATGGATGGCGCCAGCTTGACACCGGGCAAAGTGCTCATGTGGAGAATCCCTTCCCTCTGCAGATTTGGAATGATTGCATAATGTTATGATGAAGAGTGTACGGCACTTGGGGCAGACCGTCAATCATGGCTGTCAACTAGCCTTGACCCTGGACAGAGAACCGATTCGTTACTCCTCGTGCAGAATCTGGGGTTGGTCTGGATCACGTGTCGGAGAATCGACTCGTACCAGGAACGCTTCGAGCAGATTGCTGACCTGCCACGGACGGCGAAAGATCAAGGTGTGGCTCTGCTCCGGGATGATGTTCAGTTCCGCATCGGGGAGGACGGCTGC
The DNA here is from genome assembly GCA_963749845.1 of uncultured Chloroflexia bacterium. Classification (GTDB taxonomy): domain Bacteria; phylum Chloroflexota; class Anaerolineae; order Caldilineales; family Caldilineaceae; genus JAGRCP01. Next base: position 307,291 of record CAVVOJ010000006.1, read on the forward strand.
CATCTGTTGGGGCACCTCCACCGGAAAGAATTCGTCTTCGGCCCCGTGAATGATGCAGACCGGCATCGGCCAGCTTTTGTATGCGTTGAGGGGCAGGTCGATGGCCGTGCGCGGCGTCAGTTTGCGAAAGCCGGTCAGGAGCTCATCCTCAAAATAGCCGTCATAATGAAAGGGGTCGTGGAGCCTGGCTGTGGCCTCCAGCCAGCGCGCGCCGGCCCGGAAATTCTCCGTCTCCAACGGCTCGCTGTCATTCGCTAACTTGGCGTGATCGACCGTATAGGTCGTACTGACCAGGGTGACGCTGGCAGGTGTAACCATTCCGTGGTGGACCAGCAACTGCGCAATCATGCCGCCGCTGCTACAGCCAGCAAGGTGACCGTTCGCCGCGCGCTCGGCCTCCATGAGCGCGGCGACCTGTTGGGCCATGACAGTATGGTGAAAGCCGATGGGGTAGCCGATCGACTGACCATGGCCGGGCAGATCAGGCACGAGGACGCGATAGTGGCGGCGGAGGGCTTCGATCATCGAGCCCCAAGCCGTGTCGCCCGTACTCATAAAATTGTGCAGCAGCGTTAGGGTAATGGGACTTTCTGCGTGGCGCTGGGTCGAACCAGCCGGAGCTTGCTCATACACTTCATAATAGAGGTACCCGGTTGCAGTGCTGAACTCAGCCATCAGCACCGCGCTCCTGCGCCGGGGACGTTATCGTCTGCTTTTGTTCCGTGTCGTTGGCGACCGCACTTGATGCGACGTCGGCTGTGGGGGATGGCGTCGTTGGCCCGGACTGGGCATTGCGCACGAGTTCCAGCAACTCATCGGCCGAAATCAGGCCGATGAAGCGACCGGCATCATCATAGACCGCAACATCTCGCGCCCCGGATTGGGCCATGGCGTCCCACACGTCCGTCAGTGGATCGTCGATGCTGGCACGTGGAATGTCCGCAACCGGAACCATGTAGTCGACAATCCGGCCCAGCGGTCCGACTGCGCGCAGCCCCTCGATCAAGCGATCACGCGTGAGGATACCGACCAGCTCTCCACTGAGATTCATCACCGGATAGTCGGTCTGATAGGTCGCGCTGATCAGATCCACCGCACGGCCCAGGACTTCGCTCGTGTAGAGCCGGACATTGTTGGGGCGGAGGACTGTGCGTACGGTCACGTCATTAAGCGCCCGGCGCGTCCGCGCACTATCCAATTCGCCCTTGCCGCCGACGTAAACGAAAAACGCGATTAGCAGCAGGAAAAGGTTGCCGCTGGTGATGCCCCAGATGGCAAAAATTACGGCCATGATACGACCGACGAAGACGGCGATGCGGGTCGCTTTCACATAGGGCATGGTCATGGCCAAGAGGGCACGTAGGATACGACCGCCATCCATGGGGAAAGCCGGCAGCAGGTTGAAGAGCGCCAACATGACGTTGACGATGAGAAGATAGCTGACCAGATTGAGCGCGCCTGGCGTGCGCATATTGCCCATCAACAGGCCAACGTCCGGCGTCATGCCGTTGAAGTAGACTTCATAGCCGGCGACAAGCAACAGGATCGGCACCATGAGGAAGACGAGGGCAAAGTTGACCAGAGGGCCCGCAATGGCAATCAATAATTCTTGGACGGGTTTGTCCGGCATGCGCTCTAGGCTGGCCACACCGCCGATGGGCAACAGCGTAATCGTCGGCACCTTGATGCCATAATGCTGGGCAACCAGTGCGTGGCCGAACTCATGGAGCGTTACGCAGAGGAAAAGTAGCAGGATAACCAGGACGCCGTAGAGGGCGCCGCCAATGAATGTATTGCCACTGGCGGCATAACTCACCGCGCCATAGACGAGGATAAGAGCGAATGACCAGTGTACCCGCACGTCAATCCCACGTATTTGGAAGAGGGTAAGTGAAGTGCCCAAGCTATCTCCTTTGTAGCTCTAGTGAATCCCGGCAGAAATCCTTACACAGTTTCTCCTAGAGATAGATTCGCCGGATTTCTGTCGTGGTATTCACGCCGCTCTGTATTGGTACTTGCCTGAATGACCGTAGCCTAGCGGGCCTCGAGCGGTGGCAGCGCCTCGGAATCAAATTGCGCCGCTTCGGACGCCGCTCGTAACAGGGCAAAGGTGTAGATGCCGGTCGTGTGGCCGTCACGCCACTCGAACCGAATTGCATAATTGCCGACTAGTTCGGCATCAGCGATCTCCGTGCTTGGTGGCGGACCCGGCGTAAGGCGCAGCAAATTTGTCTCCAGCGCGGCCTCGGCGCGTTCTTCATTGCAGGTGGCGCATGGACAATTGGCGCGTAACCAGCGCAGGGGATAGGCGCTCTGCTGTCCGTCCTGCCACGCAATCTCCAGCAGCGCAGCCTCGCGCTCAATCGTGATATTGACCGGCCGAGTTTGTGGGTCGAACGCACGCATCACTCTTTGTCTCCCCCGATGTCGATGATCCCGCGGAACAGCTCAATGGGCAGCGGGAAGATGATCGTGCTGTTGTTTTCCGCCGCAATTGCGTTGAGCGTCTGCAAGTAGCGCAACTGTAACGTCCCTTCCGCCTCGGACATGATCGCGGCTGCCTCGGCTAGCTGTTGGGACGCCTGGAATTCGCCTTCGGCGGCAATGATCTTGGCTCGCTTCTCGCGCTCAGCCTCAGCCTGGCGAGCCATGGCCCGCTGCATAGATTGGGGCAACTCTACATCTTTCACTTCGACGATACTGACCTTGACCCCCCAGGGTTCGGTCTGTTCGTCAATAATCTGCTGCAACTGACGATTGATCTTATCCCGCTCCGAGAGCAATTCGTCCAGTTCGCTCTGCCCCATTACCGAGCGCAACGTGGTCTGCGCGATCTGCTGGGTGGCGAGCAGGTAGTTGGATATATTGACGACTGCGGCAGCGGGATCCATCACGCGAAAGTAACAGACCGTGTTGACGCGAATCGTTACGTTGTCCATCGTGATCGCTTCCTGAGTTGGCACGTCCAGCGTGACGACGCGCAGGTCGACCAACTGCATCTGATCGATAAAGGGGATGATGAAGAAGAGTCCTGGACCCTTAATTCCCTGGATGCGACCCAGGCGAAAGATGACGCCCCGTTCGTACTCCGGCACAATCTTCACCGATGCGCGCACGAATAAAAAGATGATGACAATAAGAATAACAATTAGGACTAGACTGCCAACGTCGAACATGCTCTTCTCCTCAAAACACTCTTAGCTCGGCTGCGCTCAACGGGGTTAGTATAGCATGGCTGAAGCTGGCAACCTGTCTGATGACCACGCCCGGCAAGAGTGGACACAACGAACTTACCCGAAATGAGATTTTGCACCCCTAGCAGACGACGTTAAGATGGGGCGGCGCGGCGTAGAGAGTTGCCGTCTTCCGCCGCATCTGATCACCCGAAGTATAATCCGTAATCTACCAAAGCGCTGACAATGACTCAATTCAATCCGTCCCCCGCAGCTGCCCCGCTTCACCGATCTGTCATCAATTTTCGCCCTGTTTCGACCCGCTTGGTTGCCGCCCTTATCATGCTACTTTTGGTTGCATGCAACCGTCAGGGCGATTCCCAAGACCTTGTGAACCAAGGCGCCGGCACGCCGGCTGGCACACAGGCAGTCGTTTCGATTGACCAGCCGGCCGTGGCCACCTCCGTAGCCGGGGGGAAGGGTGCTGCGGAGGTGGCGGAGTTGCTGCAAACGCCGCTGGCTGCCGACGCTCGCTCGCTGACGCCGGCGGGAGCAACGCCAATAGAAGGAGAGCCTGCCTCTGCACTCGCAGCGCTCGTGCCCACGCCTACGCCAGAGCAAGCGGCTGCACCCGCACGCGTGTCCGGTGTTGTGAATGCATCGCTGGCCAACCTACGCCGTACGCCCGCGCTGGACGGCGCGATCGCCGTTATGGTGGAAGCGGGAGATGTGCTCGACATCATCGGTGTAGACGCTACACGTGAGTGGTTGGCGGTCTGCTGTGTGCCGGGCGTCGCGGAAGGTGGCGATTCGCTGTGGGTGAGCGCTGAGTTGATCGACGGGGACTTCGCCGCGCTCGTTGACGCCGGGCCCACCGCAGCATTGCGGGTAGCGACTGGCGACGTCGAACCCGAAAATGAAGCATTTGCGGGTGGGGTTGCGGTTGTACAGGTGGACGCCGATCTTGTCAATGTGCGTAGCGGGCCGGACACAGCCTATCCCGTGGTGGCCACGGCCGGTTCAGCGGACGCGTACGCGCTGGAAGGGCGCAGCGAGGACGGTACGTGGCTGCAAATCTGCTGCCTCGACGACGAGCAGACCCTGGCTTGGATTAGCGCCGACTTCGTGACGGCTGCCGGCAATGATGCCGCCCCTGTGGTTACCGCGCCGCCGTTGCCCGAACCAGCGCCGGCGCCAGTTGCAGCCGCTGGGCAAAGCGACGCCGCGCGGCTCGCCGCCGCGCCCGCGCCAGGCATTCCTGGGGGCGGTGGATTTGGCGCGCCGGGTGGAACCAATCCGCTGACGGGCCTGGGGTTGGACGGCGGACGGACGGGCCAGCGGCCGCTGATTGTCTGTATCAATAATGACTTTGCGGCGCGGCCCCAGTTTGGCATTAGCCAGGCTGACATTATGTACGAATACCTCATGGAGGGATACGGTATCACTCGCTTTAGCGGTCTGTTTTACGGTGATGACGTGGGACAGATCGGTCCCGTTCGCAGCGCCCGGCTCATCAATTACTACATGGGCGCGCTTTTTGAAGCCGGCTTGGCCTGTTCCGGCGCGAGTGATCGCGTACGCTACACGCTGAAAGAAGAGGCGCCCTTTCCCTACATGGACATCGATCTCGATGATCCGTCCAACGCTCGCTATTCCGTTAGCGTGGGCAGCGACTATCGAACGCGCCTTCGCACAAGTACTGCTGGTTTGCGGCGCTGGTTGGCCGATTGGGGCGTAGAGCAGCCGGCAGCCGTCCGTGGCTTCAGCTTCGGCGCAGCTCCCGAAGGGGGCGTGCCGGCCACGGCAGTGAATATCCCCTACCCGCGCGCGACAGCCAGCCAGGTTGCCTATCGCTATGATCCGGGTAGCGGGCGCTATCTGCGCAGCTTGGGGGATGCGCCCCATCTGGATGGCAACAGCGGCGCCCAGGTGGGCGTAGAGAATGTCGTCGTGCAATACGTGCCACACGAGACAACCGATATTGTCGAGGATTCACTGGGTAGTTTGAGTATCCGCCTCAATCTGTTTGGCAGCGGTCGCTCGATCGTGCTGCGCGATGGCGTGGCATATGAGGGCGTGTGGCGCAGCGAGAGCCGGGGAGACCTTCCCCGCTTCTATACCGAGGACGGTCGCGAAATCCTGCTCAAGCCAGGGCGTACCTGGGTGAGCGTCGTGCCTCTTGACTATGGCGTCAGCTACCAATAGACGCGTTGACCTAGACATCGGCGGCGTAGAGCCCATAGTGCTGACGCGCGGTTGCGTTCATTTCTTGCAGGAAGGTGGCCGCGGGGGAGTTGACGTCAACTGGACCGACGGTCAGGCGTTGCCAGCCTTGTTTGCGCCCGCGCTCAAGCGCCTGCTGCCAAAGGCGGCGACCAATGCCTTGGCGTCGCCACTCTGGCAACACACCACCCAATACGATACGACCGGCGTCAGTTGGTCGTTCCTTGCGCCAGTGGAGCCAAGCCCGCCATGCCGGATTGCGACCACCGCCGGCGCGCCGCACGGCTTCGCCAAGGTCCGGTTGTAGGAGTACGTAGCCGACTGGTGCATCTTCCTGATATGCTACCCAAAGCTCCAACGGCCATTCTCCCAATCCTCCGAGCACGAAGTCGATCTCTGCTTCATCCGGAGGAAGAAAGAAAGAACTTGTGTCTGTGGCAGCCGCCATGAACGTCTTAAGCGGTGCGTCCAGCGCCTGGGGCGAGACACGCGTGCAGCGAATGTCCCCGTCTGGCGCCAGAGACGTTGCGTCCGTGAGCTCAACGGTGAAAAGTCGCGCTTCCGCCACCTCTTCCAGCACGGAGTCAAAGAGCTCTGCAACATAGGGCGGGTTATACGCTGTGTGGATAGGCGGGCTATCCGCAAAGTGACTCTTGAGCACGCCGTTGTGGAGCAACGGCGAAAGCCCTGTTGGTCCCACGAAACGGCGTACACCCAGCGCGTAGCTTTGCTCCATGAGCGTCCAGATGAAGCGTTCGAGTACTTCGGTGTCGTTGACACATTGGAGGAGCGCCAGTGCCCCGGTGCGATCCTGATTCCGCGGGTCAGAGAGGAGTACGGCCGCGCAGACGGCCTTCTCCATCATCGATCCTTCGATGGCCATGCTGCCGGCCAGGGGCAGGGTCGAGTCTGCGCTGCGCGGGTCGCGTCTGCGCCGGGCAAGTGCAGTCAAGTGGAGTAGAACCGGACGTTGACGTGCCAGGTAGGGGGCACGATCAGTCTCCAGACTGCGCATGAGCCAGGGATGGCTGGGCGGAGTCCAGCGTCTGTCGCCGCCATAGATCTTTCGCCATTGCTGAACAAACTCGCGGCGCGCCCAGTACCCGGGGTGCTGCAAGGTTATTTTGGTTGAATAGTTGAAGTATTCGCGCTCCACCTGCCTATTCCTTCCAGCCGACCTGTGACGAACACCTATGGGATCGGAGCCTTATTGTACTGGTTTCTTCGCCATACGTTCAAGTGACGCCCGCAACTCTGATGGTGCACCGGATCTGCGACGGACGGATTCTCTCTGCCGGTTGGTCTTACGTATTATGTTGAATGGTTATGTGCGGATTTCCAAAAAAGGGGATAAGTGCGGGGATAAATAGGGGGGCTTTGGGGAAAGCTTGGGGACGGATGTTGGCAATGTTAATTGCTGATTGAGCCCATGTTTTCAACACATTGAAATACCTTAAAGATATCCTGTATTAGAAATTGGTTTCAAACGGCTCCCGGTAAAAGATGTGGTGGATCGAACACAGCGAGCCGCTACATCTTGCGTAGAACGCATGTTTTTGGCGTTCATGTTGACGATAATATCAAGAAAGGGGCAGGGTTTGGCGTGCTTTTCATATTGCGGATTCAAAGCGGTTCTGTTAGACTATTTGGTACAATCATTTCGATTCTGACGCCTTCGTACTTATCAAAACGAGGCGCTGCTGCCAAGCGAAATTTCGGAATCGGCATTCGGATGCGTTGATGCATCTCCCCGCAACCGGTCAGAATGTTGTGAACACAGCGTCGCAGACCTGACCAGGTGCATACGAAAACACAAAATAACAGACATACTTTGACTAAGATCGGGCAACCTTTGCGCGGTAAGGGACTTTTTTTTCATCTTTTTCCCGCACCGGCTTTTGGTTTGCCAAGACAATTTAGCAGCCTTATTTTGCAATCATATCTTGGGAGGGAACGGCTCTTGACGCGCTCTTCTCGTACATCGCGGCCTTATGGCAAGGAGCCGTTGTCTGGCTATCAGACAGCGGAGTTGGGCAAAATCTATGATGATCGCCACGAGTTTGGCTACGCAGCGGTGCGGGGGCAAATTGAACCGCAGCCGGAACCTCGCTATGAGGAAGATCGCGCGCGATCATTGCCCGAACGCGATCCCGCCGATGAGGCGGTTGTGCCCAATCCCGTCCCAAATACTGCCGCGGACTATCCTCCCCATCCAGGCTTTCAACCGGATGCATCACACAATCGCGACGTAGACCAGCCTGCCCGACGTCGCGATCCTGAGCAGGCTTGGCAGATGGTGCGCGAGGATCTCTTGCAGAGCCTGCCGCGAGAATCGTATGAGCGCTTTGTCGAACGGGCACGGGTCCTGGCCTACGAGGATGGCGAGTTCATTATCGCCGTGCCCGATGCGATTACCGCTGACTGGCTCAGCGCACGCTTGCGGCAGAACCTTAAGCGTGGCCTGGGGCGCTATTTAGGCCGGCGCTCGATCGATATTGTTTTTCGTGTGCAGCCCCTGCCCGTCAACGATGATGCGGAAATTGCGGCACTGCCCCTCTTTGGCGGATCACCGGCGGTTACAGGGCCATCGGCCAAAGAGCCGTCTGCGCAGGAAGGGACGGAGCCTGGCCCAAGCAAACCTGACCGCGGAGTTGGCAAGCGCGTGACGCAACGCGTCGATTATGAACCAGCCGACCTCTTCGAATCCAGGAACAGTCACGGCGCGCCTGAGCGGCCTTCCAGTCGCCTCCAGGCCGAGTATACCTTTGACACATTTGTGGTTGGTGACCACAATCGGCTTGCCCATGCTGCCGCCACTGCCATTGTCGAGTCACCGGGCAAGACCTTCAATCCGCTCTTTATTTACGGCGGTGTTGGTTTGGGCAAGACCCATCTGTTGCACGCAATCGGTAACAGCGCGCGCCGGCACAACCGTCAGGTGCTGTATCGCTCGTCAGAACAATTCACAAACGAATTGATTGAGGCGATTGGCAATCACAGTACCGACGAATTTCGCGCGCGCTACCGGCGCGTTGATGTTCTTCTGGTCGATGACATCCAATTTATCGGCAACAAAGAACGCACGCAGGAGGAATTCTTTCATACCTTCAATCACCTCTATGAAGCAGGCAGCCAGATTGTGCTAACCAGCGACCGGCCACCCAAGGCGCTGGCAACGCTGGAGGTGCGCTTGCGTAGTCGCTTTGAAGGCGGCTTGCAGACCGATATTGCCCCCCCGGACGTGGAGACGCGTGTGGCGATTCTGCAACGCAAGGCCACGCGCCTGGGCATGGTGGTCGATAAGCGGGTGTTGATGGCTGTGGCAGAGCGCTTTGACAGCAATATCCGCGAGCTGGAAGGTGCACTTAACCAGCTAAACTGGCAGTCCCAGCTGGCCGGTATTCCGCTGACCTATGAGACTGCTCTGACGATCGTCGACAACCTGGCGCCCCAACGACGCCCGGCCAGTCCGCCCGATGTAATCCGCGTGGTGGCCAATCATTTTGACGTTACGCCCGAGGCATTGATCGGTTCCTCGCGTAAGCAGCCGCTGGCGCATATCCGGCAGATTGCCATGTATCTGCTGCGGGAAGAGAACGGTCTCTCTCTCCAGCAGATCGGTGACGAACTCGGCAAGCGCGACCATAGCACGGTGCGCTATGGGACAGATCGGATTGTTGCGCAGCTTCAAGATGACGACAGGTTACGACTAGAGATTAGCAAGCTGCGCGAGAAGATCTACACGCCACTTCTGTAGTATCTCGTTACGTTGAGAAAACGACCATTTCCCCCGGCGGATACCTTTGTTACGTCATGGTATGGAGATGGGCGTAGCAGAGGTATCTTGATTATCTGGGTCTTTTGCATAATGAACTTAAGTAAAGTACACTTACGCTGATTGTAATCATTGCAAGTTTGACACACAGTAAAAGTACGGTATCCAGTCGTGATCGAGGCCAAACCCAATCATTTGGGCGGCATGTCAAAGCCGTCGAAACCGCCTCTCTGCACGCGATTTCCGCTCAAGAATTTGTCCGTTCGTCACTACCTGACACGACAGCGCTGGGAGTATCAGCATGGCAAATGACGGCCGCCAAAAAGCCTTAGATACGACGCTCGCTACCCTCAACAAGCGCTTCGGGGATGGCGTTGTCATGAAGCTGGGGGAGGCGACCAAGCTCAATGTCGAGTCGATTCCCACGGGCAGCCTCAGTCTGGACATTGCTCTGGGCATCGGCGGCATTCCCAAGGGGCGGGTGATCGAGATCTATGGTCCGGAAAGCTCGGGCAAGACGACCGTCTGCCTCCACACCATCGCCGAATCCCAGCGTGAAGGCGGCATCTGCGGCTTTGTGGATGTGGAGCATGCGCTGGACCCGGCCTATGCGGCCAGGATCGGCGTGGACGTCAACAATCTCTATATCTCCCAACCCGACACCGGTGAACAGGCGCTGGAGATCACCGAAGCGCTGGTCCGTTCGGGGGCCATGGATGTGGTGGTGGTCGACTCGGTGGCGGCGCTTGTGCCTCGCGCCGAGATCGAGGGGGAGATGGGTGACTCCCACGTCGGTTTGCAGGCTCGCTTGATGAGCCAGGCGTTGCGCAAGCTGACGGGTGCGGTCAAGACGAGTGGCACGTCGTTGATCTTCACGAACCAACTGCGCCAGAAGATCGGCATCATGTTTGGCAATCCGGAGACGACATCAGGCGGCATGGCGCTGAAGTTCTACGCCAGCGTGCGTTTGGACATCCGGCGCATCCAGGCCATCAAGCAGGGCAGCGATGTCGTCGGTAATCGCACGCGGGTGACGGTGAAGAAGAACAAGGTGGCGCCGCCCTTCAAGGTGGCCGAGTTCGACATCATGTACAACGAAGGCATCAGCACCACCGGCGACCTGATCGATCTGGGTGTGGAATACGACATCATCGACAAGCGGGGCAGCTTCTACAACTACGGAGATCTGCGCTTGGGGCAGGGGCGTGAAAACGCCAAGGTCTTTCTGGCCGAAAACTCGAATATCGCCAGTGAAATTGACGGCAAGATTCGGGAAGAGGTCGGCCTGCCACAGCGTAGCGTTCCGCTCGATGCGGGCGCCGTTCAAGAAGTTGAGGCGGTCGCCGAAGCGGAAGAGTAACGGACCGCATACGCGACTCGATGCGTAGTTCTGCTTGAGTATTTTGCTATCTTCTGTGTCATGCTTGCGCTGGAGCAGTTGCTGCAGCGTTTTTTGCATTGGGGATGACCCTGACTCTTCGCCGTGTTTGCCCTTGCAGGAATGACGCTGCACAACGGATCAATTGTGATCCGTCTGATCTTATTGCCATTTTGGACCGTTTCTTGGTCATTGTCGGTCGACCACCTGCTCATACCGAGCCGCTTGCTTGAACTCTTTCGATATTGCGAAGGGTGAGCAAGACGCTCTCGTAGCACAGGTTGGTCATCGTGTACGTATCAATTTCATATATGAGGTAGGATTCAACATGGACAGCGGTACAAGTATGTTGTTAACAGTTGTTCTGATTATCCTATTTTCGTTGCTTAGTGGCGGACTCGCCGGCTTTCTCTTCTATAAACGAGGCATTGAAGCCGGCGTCGAATCCGAACATGAGCGTCAAGCGCAACTGCGTCAAGGCGCCATGGACGAGGCGAGCCGTATCCTGGCTGATGCCGAGACCAAGGTGAAACAGCAGGCGCTGGCGATCAAAGAAGACGAGATGCGTCGTCGCAACGAAATGGATGCAGAGCTGGACAAACGTCGGAAAGAGTTGGAGAAGATTGAAGAACGGCTTCAGAATCGCCTGGATACGGCTGAGCGACGATTGGAACAGATGGAGAATCGGGAACGCAAGCTCAACCAGCGCGCCAGCAAGCTCGATCAGATGGAGGAAGGTCTAACCAAGCTCGAAGAAGAGCGTACCGTCGAACTCCAGCGCATTGCGCAGATGTCACAGGAAGAGGCCCAAGAGGTGCTTCTTGCTGCCGTTGAGAAGAGTGCCCGCACCGAGATGGCGCGTACCGTGCGCGAGGTTGAGGCTGAGGTAATGGAAGAAGCCGATCGCCGCGCCCGCGAGATCATCACGCTCGCCATCGAACGGGTCGCCAGTGATCACATTTCTGAGTATGCCATCAGTAGCGTCTCGCTGCCTTCAGATGAGATGAAGGGACGGATTATTGGCCGCCAGGGGCGCAACATTCGTGCCATCGAGCAGGCCATCGGTGTTGATTTGGTCGTGGATGACACGCCTGAAGCCATCATCATTAGCAGCTTTGACCCTGTACGGCGTGAAGTGGCGCGCATGGCGTTGAGCAAGCTTGTCGCCGACGGCCGTATTCATCCGACTCGGATCGAAAAAGAAGTGGACAAAGCGCGTCAGGAGATCGACCAAATCATCATCGAAGCGGGCGAGCAGGCCATGATCGAGACCAACAACCAGGGCCTCCACCGCGAGATTCGCAAATTGTTGGGTCGTTTGAAGTTCCGCACAAGTTATGGTCAGAATCAGTTGGACCACGCCACGGAGACCGCTCATATTGCGGCCATCATGGCTTCTGAACTGGGCGCAAACGTAAAGGTAGCGCGGCTGGGGGGGCTGCTCCATGATCTCGGCAAGGCGGTCAGCCATGAAATCGACGGACCCCATGCTATTGTTGGCGCTGAAATCGCCAAGCGCTATGGCATCAGTGAGCCGGTCGTCAACTGCATTGCCAGTCACCATGGTGAGATCGAACCGCAGTCGGTTGAAGCGGTGATTGTTGCCGCCGCCGATGCCATCTCCGGCGCCCGACCGGGCGCGCGTCGCGAGTCTTTGGAGACCTATATCAAACGCGTCACCGAGTTGGAAGATATCGGCAACAGCTTTGAAGGCGTCGAACAAACCTACGCCATTCAGGCTGGCCGGGAGATTCGTGTGTTGGTCAAGCCCAATACGGTCGACGACATGGCCGCGATTGAGCTCAGCAAAGAGATTGCCAAGAAGATTGAGGACAACCTCCAATATCCCGGTCAGATTCGGGTGACTGTCGTGCGCGAGACCCGCTCTGTGGAGTATGCCAAATAGCTGTTGAAGGCACACAATTGTATCGTTTAAGGCCCTAACCGGTGGTGATCGTTCCTGAGTGTACGATCGCTACCGGTTTTCTTTATCTATGATTTGCTGTTGCGTTTTCGGCGTCCACGCGAAGGATTGCCCCTCACAGTTCGATTAAGTGAGTAGAACGCGCTAGAGAAGTTGACGAAGTCCACTCTGCGTCGATGTTTGTTTTAGCGTCGGCCCTTGAGAAACTCCCGGTTTCGAGCAGTTTCATTGCACTCGTCTCCGTTGCATCACACCAGGTCGGAAAATCGATGGTACTTCCGTACTCGTGGCGAAATTGGGGAATCTGCTCATGGGCAGAAGGCGTTGAGCATGGTCTATGACGGCTGGGCCAAGGTGTCATGCGCCATACCAGCGTTTCCCTGCAGACTAATCGTGATTGAAGGAGGCAACGTCCCCACCATGGCTGAACTAATTAAGGTTTCTGCCCAATCTCGCTCCACTGCCGTCGCAGGCGCCATCGCCGGCGTCATGCGTGAGCATGGGTATGCCGAGATGCAAGCGATCGGCGCCAGTGCAGTCAACCAGGCCATCAAGGCGATTGCGATCGCCCGCGGCTATCTGGAGCAGGACCAGATCGATCTGGCCGTGATTCCAAACTTCACAGAGGTTCAAATCGAAGGCAACGAGCGCACGGCTGTGCGTCTGGCCATTTTTAAACGCCCCAATTCGCTGGCGATGCCGGGACCGTCCCCTTTGGCGCACAGCAACGGCAACGCTGTAGAGACCGTAGTGTAATGGAATGGGGTAGGCGAATCCGATTCGCGGCTTGGGGGGCATCCTCCTGATGTACTGCGAGTAGCTACCCCATAATCAACAAAAAAAAGCGGGGTGGAAGCCTTGATTACTTGGCTTCCACCCCGCTTTTTTTGCATACCGACGCAGCACTAGGAACTTTTCGGCGAATCCGTATCGCTTCGTTTTCGCCGGCGCCGTTTCTTGCCCGCGTTCTCCTCTTGCTTGCTCGATTCACTACCAGATGTCGACTTATTGCGTCGCCGCTTTGACTTCTTGCGCGCCTGGGCATTGTCCTGCTCAGCCGATGCCCGGCGCTTGACGGTGCAACCGCCGCACGTGCTGCAACTGCCACCGGCGCTGCCTTTGCTCGTGATAAGCTCATCCAACATGAATTCGGTGAAGACACCGCTCTCAAGCAGGACCGTCACCGACTCCTTGAGCGGATGGAGATGACGAACCCGGCCGATGCCTTGGGGAGTTACTACCTCAGCGCCCAACTTAGGCATCTTCTTGTTCTGCTCCCGGTAGTGTGCGTCTTCGTAGGAGAGACAGCAGAGTAAGCGACCGCAGACACCGCTGATCTCATCCGGATTGAGCGGCAATTGCTGATTCTTTGCCATGCGAATGCTTACGGGTGAGAATTCACGCAGCCAACTCGTGCAGCAGAGTTGACGGCCGCACTTGCCGACGCCATCCAACAGCTTGGCCTCATCACGTACACCGATCTGGCGCATCTCGATACGAGTGCGGAAGATGCGGGCTAGCTCGCGCACCAGGGCACGAAAGTCGACACGCTTTTCGGCCGAGAAGTAGACCATGAGTCGTCCACCGGTGAAGTTGTAGGTACAGCGGACGACCTTGATTGGCAGTCCATATTCCTTCGCCTTGATCCGACAGATGACCAGTGCTTCTTGTTCCTTCTGCTCCCACCGATTTTTCTGGATCATGTCCCAGGCATTGGCACGTCGTACAACCTGTTTCATTTCGCCAACGACGTCGTCGGACGTGATCTCGTGGGGCGGCAGAACGATCTGACCGACTTCTTGTCCTTTGGCCGTGTCGACGATGACGTGTTCCATCTGCGTCAGGTCGAGCAGGCCGTTTGGGTCGAAGTGGTAAACCTTGGTAACGGGGCCAAATTGCACCCCAACAACCGTAGGCATATCTTTCCTCCTTAGTGGCTGCGTCAAGGTGCTGCCGCAAGGCAACACGCAACGGCGCAGCGCGAATCTATGCATAAACGGAACGGCCATGCCACAGGGCAACGGTCCGTTCCGGTGGTCGCAAAGCGTGGTTACTATGTTGTGCGGCAACACATTGCTGCTGCACGTTGTTAAAGTACGTCTGCTCCACTCTCCTGCATATGGCGCAGAAGCGACAAACGATCTCGTGCCCCTGGCTGCTAACCCGCTTTTGGTATTTCGAGGAGCAGTACATCCAGGGCCAGACGGGTGTTGACTGTGTGATGCAAATAGCCTTCAATCCGCTTCAGCGTGCGCATATAGGCGCGTACGCTGTCGCTTGAAAGCGTCTGCGCTTGTCGCTCAAGCGTAGCCATGCAATCGATGTTGCTGCAGGCATCGGCACAACCCGACTGCACCAGCAGCACGTCGCGCCACCATCCCGTCCACAGTTCGAGCAGGCCGAAGAGCCTTTCATTGTCACGGTGCTTCGCCAGATTCTCCGCATAGGCGAGACGTTCGACCCGATCGGCGCCAACTAGCTGTTGCAGCGTTTCCAACGCTTCCGTACGCCCCTCTAGGCCCTCACTGTGTTTCAGTTGGCTGACTGCCCAACCGAGACGTCCACCGCTCAGACGCGCCAGGAGTTGTGCCTGGCGCGTCTGAACCTGCCACGTTTCCTCCAGCGCCGTAGCAATCTCCGCCGAGCTGGACGGACGTAGTTCGAGCACCTGGCAGCGGCTCACGATGGTTGGCAGCAGGCTGTTGCGATCGGTGGCCGTCAGGCAAAGGATCGCATAGCCTGGTGGCTCTTCCAGCGTCTTCAGTAAGCGATTGGCAAAGTTTGGGTGCGCGCGCTGAAAATCCTGGATGAGGAAGAACTTGTAACGACCTTCCAGGGGGCCTGTTGCGACGTCATGGATGATGTCGCTGGCCTGATCTGCCCGCAACACACCACCGTCTCGGTCGACATTGCCGTGGCTGTCCGTTGGCTGTACCAGACGAAAATCCGGGTGGTTGCCTTGCGCAAAGAGCTTGCACGCACGACAAACGGCACAAGGCCGGGCCTCTGTGCTTGTGCAGAGCAGCGCTTGGGCAAATGCTCGGGCAAGGGTTGTCTTGCCAATTTGCTGAGGCCCCAGGAACAGGTACGCATGGCGCAAGAGATTGCCCGGAGATTGGGCGCCAGTTGTCTGGGTTTGGATTGTTCGCTGTAACAGACGAACTGCCCACTCATGGCCGAAGACGGCCCAAGCGTCTACAGCCATCTGTGAAGTGTCGCTTGGCATTGGGGCGATTGTATCATAGCCCAATAGGCCTGCCAAATCAGTTGACCAGATCGGGAATCTCCCGGGGTCGGGCAGGACGCTATGTTATAATATGAGAGATAGTGATGGCCTGCTCCGGTCTGCATAGACGATGCAAAGTAGTTAAAGATGCCTAATTTTCGTCCACGGCAACCAACGATATCTATTCGATCGCTCTTACCTTATTGGTTGGTGCTGGCGCTACTCAGCACGTGCTTGTTGAGTGCGTGCCAGGGCGGCGATTCTGCGCCAGTTGGGAACGAGTTTGTGACATCCACCGGCGTGCCGGCGATTGCAGAGTCGGCGGCTATCGTGACCGACGCAAACGATCTGGTCGATCCCAGGGAAGATCGCCAACTGGTGATCTGGGCGCCCGACTTCCTTTCGCGCAACCGTGAGGCCTCCTCAGACCGGGTAATGGATGCGGCGCTTGCTCAATTTGAGCAGAAGCATCCCAGCACGCGTATTGAGATACAGTCCAAGGCGCTCACGGGCGAAACGAGCGTTTTTGCCTATCTGCGGAGTGCGCAGCGGGTGGCGCCGGACATTCTGCCTGATATCGTACTGCTCAACGCGTCTGAACTCTGGCAGACTGCTGAGTTGGGGCTAATTTCATCCCTGACCCCGAGCGACGTCGCTGGGATGGCCGAGTTCTACCCATTTGCTACCCAGGCTGTGACGTATAACGGCGAAATCTGGGGCGTTCCTTATGTAACTGATCTGCTTCATGCCGCCGATCAGCGCGCCGCCACAGACGCACCAATTTTGACCTGGGCTGATTTACTCGCCTCAGACAGCACATATCTCTTCCCAGCTGGCAGCCGTGACGGCTACGCAAACGATTCCGTCCTCCTGCAATACGTTGGCGCTGGCGGGCAGCTCTTGGAGGATGGTACAGTGAGTAACCCCGACGCACTGGAGGCCGTCTTCGAATTCTACCTAAGCGGTATCCAGCGAGGCAATATCCCGGCCGAAGTCGAACAGTACGCAGGCCTAAACTCCGTTTGGCAAGCATTTGGGGACGGCCGCGCCGACATGGTTGACACATCTTCTACGCTACTGCTGAGTGAAGGGGATCCCATTGCTGAGTTGGGATACACATCGGTCCCGACACTGACCGGCGAGCCTGTCACGTTGGCGAATACGTGGGCCTTTGCAATCCTAACGACCGATCCGGAACAGCGAGAACTGGCAATCGAGTTACTTGCTATGGTGCTGGATCCCGCTGTTCACGGTGCGTGGAGCCAGTTCGTCCATCGTTTGCCAACCCAGCGCTCCGCCCTGGACGAATGGACAAGCGGCAGTGATTACTTCGCCTATCTACGCGATCGGATGGTTCCTGTGGCCATCTCAGCGCCCAATGGCCGGCTCTATGAGGAGTTCACGGTGCGGCTACAAGACGCCCTGCGCGGGGTGCTCAACGGAAGTTTAACGCCAGCTGAGGCAGTGCTTGAAGTGCGTGCTGGACCGTAACCAAAGGCGTGGTCAATCAAAAAACGGGCGATTCCGCAAAGGAATCGCCCGTTTTTTGATTGACCACGCCCCACGAGGGGGAGCATGATCCCTGTGCTGACCAACGTCTCAATTAAACGACGTCAACGCCAGCGCCTTCAGCCTCAAGCTGCGCCTTGGCATCTTCTGCAGCATCCTTGCCAACACCCTGCAGGATAGGCGCCGGGGCGCTCTCGACCAGTTCCTTGGCTTCCTTGAGGCCCAAGTTGGTCAGGGCACGGACAGCCTTAATGACGTTGATCTTCTTGGCGCCCACGTCCTTCAAGACGACGTCAAACTCGGTCTTTTCTTCCTCGGCCTCGCCGCCGCCGGCGGCGCCCGGCATCGCTGCAGCCACCGCCACAGGAGCTGCAGCGCTAACGCCCCATGCTTCTTCAAGCATGCTCACCAACTCAGCAGCCTCGACCAGGGTAAGACCGTCCAATTGTTCCTTGATTGCCTGTAAATCGGCCATTTTGAGAGTTCTCCTATAATTTGATCAGTATTCAAGTAGTGTTTTCAATCATAAGACGTGTAGCAGGGCGCACTGTAAACTATGCGGCCTCCTGCTGCTTTTCCACATAGGCGTTGAGCACACGCACCAGGCTGGAACCCGGAGCGTTGATCACCCCCACGACATCGCGAGCCGGCGCGCTGATCGTTCCCAGGATCATCGCCAGGACCTGTTCCTTGGTGGGCAGGTCCGATAGCTTCGCCGCTTCAGTCGCGTCGAGCGATGTCCCGTCCATAAAGGCGCCACTGACCTCGACGATCTTCTCTGCCTTGATCCAGTCATTCAGCGCCGTCACACTGCGGCCGATGTCTTCACCCGTAAAGATGACGGCATTGGGCCCTTCAAGCGTTGCCTCAGCTAGATCGTAGCCGCTCTCCTTGAGCGCCAAATCCAGCAGCGAGTTCTTGACGACGATGTACGTGGCATCGGTCTCGCTCAGCTTGGCGCGCAACGATTGGATTTGCGATACGGAAACCCCACGATAGTTGGTAAAGACCAACGCCGGCGAGTTTTCGATTAGCTCTTTGTACTGGGCGACCAACGCTTCTTTCTTTGCTCTTGTAATGGCCAAGTCGTTATTCCTCCTTTCCGTAAGGATTTTGTTTTGCCCTGCATGAGGCAGGAACAAAAAACGTCTTCACTAGAATTGTGAAGACGTGAGACGTTCGTGACCATGTCGCGACCGATGGACCTTAATCCAAGCAGTTGCGTACACTGTCCCTTCTCGCCTCGGTAGGCCGCCGGATAGACCGGGCAATTAAGCCGTAACGCCTACTGTCTTAAGCACAATGGACAACATTATTCAGTTGTTGCCAAACACCAATTATAGCGGCAGCCGCAGAATTCGCCCAAATTTGAGCGGTGCGAAAGCGCAACGTGTTGCTGAATCGGCAGTCTACAACTGCCGATTCAGCATGTCATATGCTTAGTTGATCGAAGCCGCCGCTGTCGTCGCGCTGGCAAGATCGATTATAAGTCCCGGTCCCATGGTGCTGGTCATGGTAATCCGGTGAATGTAGTTGGCTTTCAGCCCGGCCGGTTTGGCGGCAAGGATGGCTTCCATGAACGCACCAAAGTTTTCCAACAACGCATCGGCCTCAAAGCTCGCCTTGCCAATCGGCACGTGAATGTTTGAAGTCTTGTCGACCCGGAACTCAATGCGGCCCATACGAGCTTCTTGGATGACGCGGGGCAAATCTTCAGCCGGCACGATCGTGCCCGTCTTAGGGCTGGGCATCAAGCCGCGGGGACCTAGGACACGACCCAACTTGCCGACGACGCGCATCATGTCGGGGGTGGCCACAACGATATCGAATTCAGTCCAGCCCTTCTGCACGCGATCGGCCAACTCGTCGCTGCCTACGTAATCGGCGCCCGCCTCTTCGGCAAGCGCCTGCCCCTCGGGACCGACGAAGGCCAGAATGCGCACCTCGCGACCAGTGCCGTTGGGCAGGGTGACAACGCCGCGTACCTGCTGGTCGGCGTGACGGGGATCGACGCCCATACGCAGATGGACTTCGACCGTCTCGTCAAACTTTGCTGTAGCCAATTCCTTGACCAAGCTCACGGCCTCGTTCGCTTCATATTGTTTGGTGGAATCAACTTTGCTGTTAATCTCGTTATAGCGCTTGCTATGCTTTGCCATGTTATTTTCTCCGTGGTTCTGGCGGGACGCATCCCTCCCACTGTTCAGACGATCAATGCTTAATCTGCAACGGTAACGCCCATGCTGCGGGCAGTGCCTTCCACCATTTTCATGGCGCTTTCCACGCTGACGCCCGTCAGATCCTTGAGTTTGATTTCTGCAATCTCGCGTACCTGACTTTGGGTCAACTGCCCCACCTTCTCTTTGTTTGGCTCGGCGCTGCCCTTATTGACTTTGAGCGCCTTGAGAATCAGGTCCGAGGCCGGTGGCGTCTTGGTGATGAAGTTAAATGAGCCATCGGTGAAGATCGAAATCTCCACGGGGATGATCTGACCCATTTCCTGCTGGGTCCGTGCATTGTACTCTTTGCAAAAGCCCATGATGTTGACGCCGTGCGGGCCCAGAGCCGTGCCAACCGGGGGGGCAGGATTCGCCTTACCGGCCGGGATCTGCAATTTTACAATTGCTTTGAGTTTTTTTGCCATGTTCTTGCTCCTTCTGGACTTGGTGAACGCTTATGATGCAGCGATTGGCGATCGCTCCCAAGCTCCCAAATGCCAGCAATTGCGGATGACGCTTTGCGGCGATTGCCGTTACGCATCCAAAACAAAAAAGAATAGTGTAATCGCGTCAACGTGAAACGGCGTCTACGCGTCACGCACTAACTGTAGAAAATCAACTTCAACCGGCGTTTCCCGATTAAAGAAGCTAACCAGCACCTTGGCCTTACCCTTGTCCGGATAGATCTCGTCGACGATGCCGTTGAATTCGGCAAAGGGACCGCCGGTGATGCGCACATGCTCCCCGACTTCAAAGCTAACCTTGAGGCGCGGTTCGTCAGACTCGATGCGCTTCATGATCTTATTGACTTCGTCTTCGTTCAGGGGCGTCGGCTTGTTGCCCATACCGACAAACCCGGTCACGCCAGGCGAGTTGCGCACGACGTACCAACTGTCTTCGTCCATGATCATGTGGACCAGGATATAGCCTGGAAAGACGCGCCGTTCAACTTCTTTACGCACACCGTTGCGGATCTCAATTTCGGTTTCGGTCGGGACAACAACCTCGACGATGCGATCGGTCATGCCCATGGATTCCGCGCGATGCTCGATATTGCGCTTGACCTTGTTCTCCATACCCGAGTAGCTGTGAACGACAAACCACTGGGTCGCGAGTTCGCCGCTCTCTTCGGCATCGAGTTGCGCGGCAATTTCAGCATCCAGGACTGCCAGTTCTTCCTCAGTTAGCTCGCCGCTGTTCGGTGTTTGTTCTTCGCTCATTCTTGCCTCCTTTGGCACTCAGTGGCCCACGATTGGCCGTCACTCGGTTCGCCACGGAGCGGATGATCAGACGCTTGCCTGATACGCCGATTGGTCTCGGGCAAAAGTCGCGGCAGGTGCCGGATGACGCAACAAGCTCCGCTTGACGTTGGGCGCTCAAC
This sequence comes from uncultured Chloroflexia bacterium, assembly GCA_963749845.1. GTDB lineage: Bacteria > Chloroflexota > Anaerolineae > Caldilineales > Caldilineaceae > JAGRCP01. The sequence goes on from CAVVOJ010000006.1 coordinate 328,099, forward strand.
CACCCAGACCAAGAATGAAGGCGATTACCGTGCTGAAGAAGGTATCGATTCCAAAAATTACGATCGCTGAGATAACCGTTACTACAAATACGATCCAGGTCAGGCGAAACACTTCCTCGCGCGTTGGCCAATGAACTTTGGCGATTTCCGCACACGTTTCGCGCAAGTAGCGGGTAAATGCATTACCCGATTTCGACTTCGGCGTTGTCGCAGGACTCATGGTGCATCCTTTGCTATTGAGGTGAAATGCCGGTTGGCCGGCTCCCTCTATCTCTGTTTTCAGGCTCAAAATGACCACCGGCTACTCCAGCCGGTGGTCATTCAGGCAGGCGTGGCAGGACTTGAACCCACAACCTGCGGTTTTGGAGACCGCTGCTCTACCAATTGAGCTACACGCCTGTATTGAAGGCCGGGGGAAGCGTGGTCTTGCCCGCTTCGCCCCAGCCTCGACCTTACCCTATTCGATAATCTCGGTGATGACGCCGGCGCCGACGGTGCGACCGCCTTCGCGGATGGCGAAGCGGCTACCGACTTCCAACGCCACCGGCGAGATCAACTCGACCTTCATGTTGACGCTGTCGCCCGGCATGACCATCTCCACGCCCTCAGGCAGCTCGATGGAGCCGGTGATGTCCATGGTGCGGATATAGAACTGGGGGCGATAGCCCTTGAAGAACGGCGTGTGACGACCGCCCTCTTCCTTCTTCAGCACATAGACCTCAGACGAGAACTTGGTATGGGGCGTGATGCTGCCCGGCTTGGCCAGCACCTGACCGCGCTCGATCTCGTCACGGTTGATGCCGCGCAGCAGACAGCCGACGTTGTCGCCAGCCTGGCCTTCGTCCAGCAGCTTGCGGAACATCTCCACACCCGTCACCGTCACCTTGCGCGTGGGCTGGATGCCGACGATCTCCACCTCTTCCATCGGGTGGACCACGCCGCGCTCGATGCGGCCCGTCACCACCGTGCCGCGACCCTTGATGCTGAAGACATCTTCGATCGGCATCAGGAACGGCTTGTCCGTCTCACGCTCCGGCGTGGGAATGTACTCATCCACCGCCCGCATGAGCTCCCAGATCGGCGCATACTCGGGCGCTTCCGGATCGTCGCTCGTACTCTCCAGCGCCTGCAGCGCACTGCCGCGCACGATCGGAATGTCGTCGCCGGGAAACTGGTAGCTGTCCAATAGCTCGCGCAACTCCATCTCCACCAGCTCCAACAGCTCCTCGTCGTCCATCATGTCCACCTTGTTCAGGAAGACAACCATGGCCGGCACTTCCACCTGGCGCGCCAGCAAGATGTGCTCACGCGTCTGGGGCATGGGGCCGTCGGGCGCCGCCACCACCAGAATCGCACCGTCCATCTGCGCTGCACCGGTGATCATGTTCTTGATGTAGTCGGCATGACCCGGGCAGTCCACATGGGCGTAGTGACGATTCTCCGTCTCATACTCCACGTGCGAAATCGCAATCGTGATGCCGCGCGCCTTCTCTTCCGGCGCATTGTCGATCTGATCGAACTTGGAAAAGTCCGCCCAGCCCTTCAGGGCTAGCGTCTTCGTGATCGCCGCCGTCAGGGTCGTCTTGCCGTGGTCAATATGACCGATCGTACCCACGTTTACGTGGGGCTTTGTCCGCTCAAATACTTCTTTAGACATTGATCAATGCCTCCTTGGGGCTAATTGCTTTGGCTGCAATCCAGTAGATTCTTGTCCCGTGAATTAGCAACCGCCCGAAAAAGGGCGGCCAAAGACTTTTAAAATCAGTTTCTGTCGACTGGGACTCATACGCTGAGACGCTACATTCGGACTGATTGCCGCTCACCGTAATTTCGACAGCTACCACGCTCGTTAGGAGCCCACAATCGGACTTGAACCGATGACCTCATTCTTACCAAGAATGTGCTCTACCGACTGAGCTATGTGGGCAGATCAAATTGATAATTGCGGACTTTTAATCGATAATTATCAATTGTCTGTGGGCGGGGGCGGATTCGAACCACCGTAGGCGATAGCCGGCTGATTTACAGTCAGCTCCCTTTGTCCACTCGGGCACCCGCCCAGATTTACTGCCTGCACACCCTGCTTCGCGCCGCATCTTACAGACGGCAGAGCCGACGATCGGATTTGAACCGATAACCTGCTGTTTACAAGACAGCTGCTCTGCCGATTGAGCTACGCCGGCACAAACTCACACCATACCTGCTGGTCAGGTATATGGTTCTAAGCTATGCGCTTTACAAACATGCACGATTTGAAATTATAGCACAGTTGGGCCTCCGGTCAAATTTCTGACGCCTCAAATTCAATTAGGTTTTTTGCGCTTTGCCGATGTTCAATTAGTCGTTACAATGCCTCTGTCTCTTTTCAAATCCGCTACTCAAATCTAAGGAAAGTTCATGCGTACGAATCCAATCCGGGATCGTTGGCAACAGGACAAAGCTGTCATCAATGGATGGGTCGGCTTTGATAGCCCGTTTGTCGCCGAACTCCTGGCTCATCTTCCGTTCGATAGTATGACCATCGACATGCAGCATGGGCTGGTCGACTACCAAACTGCTATCTCCATGCTCCAGGGCATCTCCGTGGCCGGTATCGGTTCGCTGGTGCGCGTGCCTTGGAATGAACCGGGCATTGTCATGAAGATGTTGGATGCCGGCGCCTTTGGCATCATCTGCCCGATGGTGAACAGTCGAGCCGAAGCCGAGGCGTTCGTTGGCGCCTGTCTCTATCCGCCAGACGGCTATCGCAGCCATGGTCCGCGGCGCGCCCCAATTGTCGTGGGCGAAGAGTACGCGGCCCAGGCCAATGACTTTGTCCTGCCCATTGCCATGATCGAAACGGCGCAGGCCGTTGAGAATTTGGATGATATCCTCAGCGTGCCGGGGCTAGGCGGCATCTACATCGGACCGGCCGACTTGAGTCGTTCATATGGCTATCCGCCACGCATGGACCTGACCGACCCGTTCCTTGTCTCCAAGCTTGACTTGATTTTGGCCAAGGCGCAGGAACATGCCATCCCGGCCGGTATCCATGTCGGCGCGTCGGCCTACGCACGCGAGATGATTGACAAGGGCTGGCTGTTGACCACAATTTCGTCCGACAGCGGCTTTTTGATGACCGCTGCGCGCCAGGCCCTGGCCGAACTGGGGCGTAGCGAAAATGCCGAACCGTCCGGCCCATATTGAGCTTGAGCTGGAGCTTGAACGGAGGGAAGCATGGCGCAAGAAAAGGGGATGCTCTCGCTGGCAGATCTGGCCGCTCAGGTTGACGCCGGGCAGATTGATACGGTGGCTGTGCTCTTCACGGACCACTACGGCCGGCTCATGGGCAAACGTTTCGACGCGGAATTCTTTGTGGATGAAGTGGGCCACGCCGGCACCCATGGTTGCGACTATCTCCTGACAGTCGATATGGAAATGGAGCCGGTGCCCGGCTATGCATTCGCTAACTGGGAACAGGGCTACGGCGATGTCCATCTCGTCCCTGACCTAGATACCCTACGCATTGCCGCTTGGTTGGATCGGACGGCCCTGGTGCTCTGCGACGTGGAGGACGAAGCCGCGCATGGGCCGACGCAGGTGGCGCCGCGCTCCATCTTGCGCCGGCAAATCGCCCGTGCCGATGAAATGGGCTACGGCGTTGCCGCCGCGTCAGAATTGGAATACTTCATCTTCACCGATTCCTATCGTGAGGCTGCGCAAAAGGGCTACGCCAATCTGCAAACGGCCGGCTGGTATATCGAGGACTATCACGCCTTGCAGGGCACCCGCGAGGAATCTTTCAATGGCGCAGTGCGTCGCCATCTCAAAGCGTCGGGCGTGCCGGTGGAGAACTCCAAAGGCGAATGGGGACCGGGGCAACATGAGCTGAACGTGCGCTATGCCGATGTGCTCACCATGGCCGACCGCCACACGATTTACAAGCAGTGCCTGAAAGAGGTTGCGGATCAGCAGGGCATCAGTGTCACGTTCATGGCGAAGTTTGATGCCGGGTTGGCCGGCTCCAGCTGTCACATTCATCTCAGCTTGTGGGACGGCGCGCATAATGCTTTTGCCGGCGACGAGCGCTTCGGGCCGGTTCGGTGCACGGACATCTTTCGCTGGTTTCTGGGCGGCTGGCTTCACCATCTCCCCGAAGTGATGGTCTTCTATGCGCCGACGGTCAATGCCTATAAGCGTTACCAGCCAGGGTCCTGGGCGCCCACGCGCATCGCCTGGAGCTATGATAATCGCACAGCCGGCTTCCGTGTGGTCGGCGCTGGACCGAGCCTGCGCATCGAGTCCCGCGTCCCGGGCGCAGACTGCAATCCGTACCTGACGTACGCCGCGGCCCTGGCCTCTGGGCTGGATGGCATCGCCAATCAAATCGAACCGCCTGCGGCCTTTGATGGTGACGTCTACGCCGCGCAAGAATTGCCTCATGTACCCAAGACCCTGCGTGCCGCTACCGAACTCTTTCAGCATAGTGACTTTGCCCGGACCGCCTTTGGTGACGAAGTTGTAGATCACTACGCTCATTTCTACCAGGTGGAGCAAGCGGCGTTTGACAACGCCGTCACGGATTGGGAACGCAAACGCTATTTTGAACGGATCTGATTCGGCCCATTTGACGGGGCCCATTTGATCGGACTACAACTGACTCAGCCTGTTACCATCTTTCCCCCACATGATTCAGGAGGCGCCAGCATGAATTACAACCACCCAGACGACGCGAACCATCTGATTGACCAGGCCCTTGCGGCCAGCAATACACCAGCGACACAGCGCATGCGGTTTGCCAGGACGTTGGCAGCCAGACTCGCCATTGCACACTGGGAGGGCGGGATCTCACTCTTCTTTGTGGCTGACGATTTTTTGGACGACGCGTGCAGCGCGTCCGAGGACGATGAAGAAGGCTGCGCAGCCTTTGAAGCGGAGATGAAGGCCTTTGAGGACGCTATGCTCAATGGGCCGTTTCTGCCGATTTTTGAGTTTATCGGCAGTCCGCAGTTGATTGCCCCGGACGAACTCAATGCGGAGCAGGCATCACGAGAGGCCACGCGCTTGCTCGAACTTCTCGGCCATCATGGCATCTGCATCGACTTTCCGGCCGAGGTTGATGATCTGGAGATTTATCGCTTTCTCGTCGAAGATCTGTTGCAAGAAGAGATTGCAGCCACGCGTTTTGAGGGATGGCGCACTCACTTCATTTATGAGGAATTCTTCGAGGAGTACTGGGAGAATTCCCCTGAAGACGATTGGCTAGACGATGATCCGACGGATGATCGTCGCGATGATGAGATTCCGTTGTGATTTGCCAACTAATTGGCCGGTGACCGCCGGCCCAGCTCAATGAGGAGAACCCTATGCGACTTGCGGGAAAGAGTGCCTTGATCACCGGCGCCGGCAGCGGGATTGGGCTGGAGACTTGCCTGCGCTTTGCCCAGGAGGGCGCCGAGATTGTCGCCGTCGACATCGATCCTGAGAGCGCTCAGGCTACCGCAAGCGCCTGTCGCGACGCCGGTGCACTGGCCACGCACTTTGCGGCTGATGTGGCCGAGGCGGACGCCTGCGCCGGCATGATCCGCCATGCCGAGGAAACCTTTGGCAAGCTCGACGTGCTCTTCAACAATGCAGGGGTCATGCTCAGTGAAGATGGCGATGCGGTGAGTACGGACGAGGAGATCTGGGATTTGACCATGGCCATCAACCTCAAGGGGGTCTGGCTTGGCTGCAAGTATGGCATCCCCGCATTACTTCGGGCGGGCGGCGGTTCGATCATCAACACGGCGTCGTTTGTCGCACTGTTGGGCGCAGCCACGCCGCAGATCGCGTATACGGCCAGCAAGGGCGGCGTGCTGGCCATGACGCGTGAGCTCGCCGTGGTTCATGCACGTGAGAATATTCGGGTCAACGCACTCTGTCCGGGTCCATTGCGGACGGAACTCTTGATGAAATTTCTGGATACGGAGGAAAAGCGGCAGCGTCGCCTGGTCCATATTCCCATGGGGCGCTTTGGCGAAGCCAAGGAGATGGCCCAGGCCGCCCTCTATCTGGCTTCAGATGAATCCTCGTTTGTCACGGGGACGGAGTTCGTAGTTGACGGCGGCATCACCGCCGCCTATGTCACGCCGGAGTAGGGTATCTCCATCACCCTGACGGCGCGGTATTCACCATCCAGCCCGAGAAGCCGTCGAGGAATGCGCGGAAGCCGGGCAGATGCTCGGCTGGGAAACCATACGCCTGGGGCGCCTGTTCGAGCACGCGGTCGAAGCAGGCCAACCATTCCTGGCGTGCGCTCTCGTCGATGGGAAAGGGCATGTGCCGGGCGCGCATGGCGGGGTTGCCAAAATACATGTTGTAGAGGGGCGGTCCGCCCAGCAGACCGACAAAGAACGCGCCCGATTTTTGGGAAGCCGCACGTAGTGCTTCCTTGCCTTGCGGAAACATGTGGGCAATCGATGAGCGACCCAGCTCTTCATAGAACGCTTCCAGCATGGCAAAAATCTTCTCTTCGCCCATGGCCGCATAGATGGACGGGTCCGGCCGCTCAACCCTCGGTGGTCCGCCTGGTGGTACATAAACATCGCGTTGCATAATCACTCCCAATAGACCGCGGATGTTAGCGGGTTAGGCGGATCAACGTGGATCTTGATTCGATAAATGATCCGCGTTGATCCGCGCTATCCGCAGTCCATCGCCGTCACGCGCTCTACGGTGAAGCGCTCGTATTCATTCTGGCAGGGCAAGCCCCAAACGGCCCAGAGTTCACGCGTCGCCGGCGACATGATGCAGGCGCCCGAGCTTTCAATGTGATAGTCGGGCGTCGCGTGGGCACAGACTGACGGCTCATCGTCAACATGGAGACGCGTCAACTCGATGAGGGTGTCTGGCGTGATCTTACCATGATGATCGGTCAAGAATTGCTCGGCCTGGTCCAGCCGCGCGTGGGTGCTGGCCAGCGAATAGGCCTTGCGCGGCCGTTCTATGGCGCAATTGGCATCGACGACGCAGTGATTGGTGTGCACGTATTGACCGCTCACGGGCGTAACGGTCTGCCGGGTGGCCATGGCTTCAATGTTGTACCCTTTGAGCGCACCGTCTGCGTCTGGCCCCATGAGCACGTAGTTGTGTGCGCCGGAAAGCGGGGCATTCTGCAAGACGGCCAGGGCTTCGTCCACCGTGCTCTGCGCCAGCATCTTGCGGATGACAAAGACCCAGTGCACCCCAACCCGTCCGTCTTTGTCGAGCAGATTGTTGATGCCTACGGCCACGCCGTGTTCATTCATGCCGATCATGCCCACACAGCCGGTGATCGTGAAGCAGCAGGCCGCCGGCGCAGCAGCCGGATGCACCTCGAGCATGAGCACGTGGGGCGTGGCAGTGGTGTGCATGTCCCAGGTCTGCCCCACATAGCCGCGACCGTCGGCAGTGATGGTCGAATCTGCGAGAAAGGCCGTGCAGCCGCCGCCGTCGCCAATTTCGTCCGCTGTATTGCCCGCACCATGAACGATCCGCGGGTTGGCCATCAGGTCGACGAAGTCCGTAAAGCCGTTCATGATGACCAATTCGTTGACGCCTAAGCCTGTGGCATCCGCCATGCCGCGGATTTCGTCGATCAACTCCGGCGCAAACGCTTCGTGCGCGGCAAGACAGGCCTCGCCCAACGCAAGCACGTCGTCATGACTGACAACCAAACCGCCCGTCCAGAATGGATCGCTGCTCAGGCGTAGTCGCTCTTCGGTCAGGACGGCAATCTCATCCCCGTATGCCTTACCATGGGCATAGCCCATCTCATAAGGCGTTCCGGAGACGCGCAAATGGCGAATCTTGTTCATCAACTCCTCCCATCAAATGGTCAATTACCAATTGTCCATTGACGATTGACAATTAAAGCACCTTTTCGACGCTCAGCCAGTTGCCGCCGCGCGCTTCATCGGCCTTGGCCAGGGTATCAGCCGCACCCATGACGACGACATTACCCTGCTCGGATGCGGCTTGCAGCACGTCGGCGAAGCGCTTGATATCGGCGACCGTTGTACCCAAGACCTGGTCACGCGTCTGCTGACGTTCTTCATCGCTGACATCAAGGAGATAGCGAATCATGGCGGTATGGCCCTTGGCATCAGGCAATTGATAGGCGTCCATACTGCCAATTGCGCCAATAATCGCCAGCGTCAACTCGTCCTGACTCAAGTCCAGTTCGCGCAGATAGCGTGCCGTGGCATCGTAGCTGTCCAACGTACCGAGCAAGTTCGGATCGCGGTAGGATAGATACGACCAGATCCCTGACTGCTTGCCGAAGCGGCAGAAGGCGCCATAGGCGCCGCCCTGCGCCCGAATCTTGTCCCAGAGCCAGCCTGTGCGCACCAGATTCGTGATTACCTGTACGGAGCCATGATATTCGTAGCCCAACTCATAGAGATTGGCCCCTTTGCCCACGTAGTTGACCTGTGCAGGAATTGCCAGCCCTTCGTTCGCCGGCAGGGCTGCGTCGACCCAGACCGCTTCCGGCGCATCAAAGGCCGGCAACTCGGCCAGCATCGCCTGCAGCGCAGGCTCAATCGCCTGCCAGTTTGACTCGTCAATCGTGGCGTTGACCAGCAGCCCCCTGCGATTCACGAGCAGTCGCTGCACGGCCTGGAGCTTGCCCAGCACGCCCGGCCAGTCGCGCTCAATTTCGTCGGCCAGGCGGCGCACGAATTGAAGATAGGCGACGCCGCTCATCTGCTCGTCCACCCAATCCGCCTTGTTGAATCGCGCGCTCAAGCGCGTGTTAACGTAGGCATGGCCCGAGGGTACCAGGCTTGACTCCAGCCGGGCCTTATTCTCCAACACGATTTGGCGGAAACGGACCGGATCATCCAATCGCACCGTGAGCAGCATCTCTCGCATGATGTCGAGCATCTCAGGCGCATGCTCCACCGTCGACTTGCCGCTGAGGAAGAAGCGCGCCAGACCTTCGGGGGCAACCAAAGCCGGGGTCACATAGCTGGACGGGCTGATGCCGCCGGTTTTGCGATCGATGCGGCGCGATAATTTGACATAATCCTCGCGTTCGGTCCCCATTTTCGACAGGGCCAAGCCAAAAAATCGCGCATAGGGCAGCAGCTCTTGGGGCAGCACGTGCATGTTGAAGCCCAGTTTGAGATAGACGATGCCGTTGGTGAAAAGATCGTGGGTTAGCAGGGTGACATCATCGCCCTGGACTTCAGCACTGGGAATGGTCTTGATCGCCGGTTCAAGATCGCTGAGCGCCAGCGACGGGAGCTTGGCGAGATCTTCGGGACGGTCGGGCGTTTCCTGAAGTCGCTTGAGCGTCTCCGTGTTGTTGATCACGGCTTCGATCTCTGCCGGCGACATGGCAGCTTTGGCTGCGGCAAGGCGCGCGCGTTCTGCCTCATCCAATTTATCGCGCAGGTCCGGGTCCGGCTCCAAAATCACGGTGACGGGTTCGTTTTCCAGCAGGTAGGTCCGAATCAGATCGGTTAGATAGCCGGGATCATCAGCCAATGCCTGCTTAACCTCGCTGAGCGGCGCTTCAAAGCGGATGGCATCCAGGGGATCGCCATCGTAGAGCCATGTGTTCAACGCACGCAGATACAGGATGAGGCCCCTTGGGTACGAGCCCGTATTGTTTTCGCGCAGGCTGAATTCGATCGAGTTGAGGGCCGCCTCGATCATGTCCTCATCGATGCCTGTCTCGGCCAGTTCGGCCAGGGAGTCAAGAATGAGCGCCTCGCCTTGTGCTAGATTCTCTTCGGCGACGTTCTTGAGACCAACGCTGAAGGTCATCTGGCGCAAGTTGGCGCTGAGTCCGCCGCCAATCACGTCTTCGGCTAGCTCGGCGTCGACCAGCGCCTTGCGCAAGGGAGCGGCCTGGGTGCCCATCAGCGCGTAGGAGAGGATGCTGAAGGCCATGTTGAGGGTCGGATCCGACTTTTCCGGCAGCAGCCAGTTGAGCATGATGCGGTTCTTGCCCGTCATGTCATCCGGCGAGTCGACGCTGTAGGATTCGACCACGCGGCGGCGGGCAGCAGGTCGGCTCTGGAGGGCGATGCTGCCGTCACTCTCCTGGCGATCGAATGCGCTGATGACGGCATCAAGGCGGCGCAGTCGCTCGGTGGGGTCATCGTCGCCATAAAAGAAGAAGCGCGCGTTGGATGGATGATAGTAGGTGGCGTGGAAATCGGTGAATTGTTCGTAGGTCAGATCCGGAATCACGGTGGGGTCGCCACCGGAATCGAAGCTGTAGACATTGTCAGGAAAGAGCGCATGTTGACTCGTTCGCCCCAACACGGCATCTGGTGAAGAGTAAACGCCCTTCATCTCGTTGAAGACAACCCCCTTGTAGATGAGCGGATCCGCGGGCGATTCCAACTCATAGTGCCATCCTTCCTGATCGAGGTGGTGCCGCGTGATCAACGGATGGAAGACAGCGTCAAGATAAACATCGGCGAGATTATAAAAATCCTGGAGGTTGGTGCTGGCCACAGGATAGGTTGTCTTGTCCGGCGAGGTGAAGGCATTGAGAAAGGTCTTGAGCGAGCCTTTGATCAGCTGAACAAAGGGCTCCTTAAGCGGGTACTTCTCTGAACCGCCTAGCACCGCATGCTCCATGATGTGGGCAATGCCGGTCGAGTCCGCAGGCGGCGTGCGGAAGGAGACGCCAAACACTTTGTTCTCATCATCGGCAATGACCGAGAGCAACTCGGCCCCGGTCTGCTGGTGGCAATAGAGCAGGGCGCGCACGTTATATTCGTCAACAAACTCATCCCGTACCAACTCAAAGCCGTGGGTAATTTCCATGGGATCTTGTCACTCCTATCAGATTTCTTTCAAGACACGTGGCTGCCTTACGTCAAAGGAATCGGGCCGCGGCAGGCGCATGAGACAGGCCCGTTCAGCGACTGCATCCAGATCGGCAGCGCGTCCAGCGTCGCGTGAAGGCTGGCGCGTACTTCGCCACGATGGGGTGGTTGAGGCTGATCCGCCGCAATCGCACCGACAGTCACCAGCCCAGCAAAGCAGAGGCCGGCTTCTTGGGCCAGGCTCACTTCGGGGGCAAGATTCTGGCCGAGCACGTCGATGCCCCATGCTCGGTAAACGCGCGCTTCTGCCGCCGTTTCGCGGCGCGGTCCTTCCGCCGCTAGATAGACGGCGTCAGGCGCGCCAGGTAGCGCGGCATGGAGGGCTGCACTCATCTGTGGGCAGAACGCAGATCGCAGCGCCACCGCATCGGCATCGAACTCGATCTGACGGCAATCAGCAAACGTGTGTACCGGTTGATGGCTCCAGTCGACGTAGTCCTGCACAATCACGCGCTGGCCCGGCGCCAATATTGGATTGATGGCCACACCCAACTCCCAGCCCAAAATGCGCTGAATGCCAAGCTCACGCGCCGCGTAGATCGTGGCCCGTGGATCGGTTCGATCGGGCAGACCGGCATAGGGCGCAATCCAGACGTTGATGCCAGTAGCGGTTACGCGCCGGGCGAGGGGGCCGACATCGCCATAAGGTGTCGAAAAGACTTGCTCCTCGGTGACATCACCCAGGGCGGCCAAAGAGGTCGGCGGCAAGAGCACCGCGAGCAGGATAAGAAAATCAGGGCTTGGCATGGTAGACTTTGACAAGTATGATGAGTATGGTTGGGCCCCATCTCCGACTGCAGGATGGGGCAAGATTCGGGGCGTTTCCGCAAGCCCTCTTCCGCATCGTACCTGGGCCGGTGGCGTGGATGCAACAATGCTTGGGTCCAGAAGACGATAGCACTGATCCCAGGCGATGGCAAGCATGAGCCCGAGGGCGTCCGGTGCCTTAAGATTCGACACCAAAGGATGGCACGGGGACGGGGTGCGGTGGCGTGTAATTCATTTCGCAGCGTCATCAACGTGGATGCGCCGCACCGGTGTCAATCAACCCTCTATCCTGCCCGATAGATCGCCAAACCACCGATGATGCGCAGCACAAATGCCGCCAACAGAGCCGGGACGATACCGATCGCATAGGCCAGAAGTGGTCCCAGCAGCGAGGCGGCGACGATCGCCGCATTCAGCGAGAGATTGTACCAGGTAAGATACGGGGCGCGGTTTTCCGGCGGGATCCGTTCCAGCAGATAGTTGGCCAGCGCGCCGCCCACGATCGCCCACGAGAGTCCGCCAAGAATTGAGGCGACAAGATACATCGGCGCGCCGTTCATAAGCGCAGTCAGCAGCGGATAGGTACTGAGCAGCAAAGCCCCAACGACCGTAAGCCGATAGTTACCATAGCGTTTGGTCAGACGGCCTAGTTGTAGTGCACCAACGAGCACGGCCATGTGGAAGACGGCTGTGCCCAAGCTAATGGTCTGATCGCTGAAACCAAGCTGGTCGACCCAGCGCAGGGCGAAGAGCGGACCGGGTAGAAAGAGGGCGAAATGGAAGCAGAAGAGCGCCAAGACAACGCTGCCATACCCGTTTGTCTTTAGAACATCGCGCTGTAACAGATCGCGTTTGCCTTCATGAGAACCGCGGAAGCTGCGCAAGCCAATTGAGACACGGGGAGCCAGCGTAAAACCACGCACGCTGCCTGGCCGGGCGAAGTCCTGGGTCGAGAAAGCAACTGCACGCGGCGTCGCCTGGTCTTGGACGGTACGAAGACTAAAGAGGTGAACGGTGCTCATCATGGCGCCAATAAAGCCGATCGCAAAGACAACCTGATAACCGCGGGTAAATGGCAACTCCTCGAGTAGATAGCCGCAGAGTAGGGATGTAATAATGTACGAAATGGCCAGCAAAGCATGGCGTCGCCCCGCCACGTGACCGCGCCACTCCGGCGGTACAGCAGCCGCGTAGAGCGCGTTGAACCCAATCGCAAAGGCAGCGCCGGGGATCGATGCGATGAGCACCAGCAGGATCAGCGCCCAAAGTTGATGTGACTCGATTGCGATGAGTGGGACAAAGATCCAGAAAAAGTAGCCCAGGCGAAAGAGGACCGACATCCAGAAGGTGCTTTTGCCCACCGGCTGGTGGCTCAGCCACTGGCCCAGCGGCATGGTGACCAGGAGACTCATCGCTGCTGGCCCGGCCGTGAGCAGACCAATTTCTAGGGCGGTCGCGCCGATACGGGCGGCGTACACGGCCAGAAAGGCGATGCTGCTGCCGGCCAGAAGTCCGTACCAGGCAATATCCCAGTACAGATGATGAAAGTTTTTGCGATAGGCTTCCGGTACGCCGGCAGATTGACGCCGTTGCCGGCTTAAAACAGATGTTGCCACGCTTCCTCCCCAATTGGGCACACCGTGTATAACAGGACATCACGCCCTCCTGTCGTTCGAATCAAAACGAGCTTGCTCTGAACAGTGTGGGGCGCTCAAGTCAATCTGATCATTATCGCCATTTTGGCCCAAATCGAGAAACGCTGTAAGGAGCAAATTTGCCATTGTTGGTTGTCATCCACTCACTCCAGGTTGGCCATTTTCATGCGCCTAGCGAATGCGGATTTTGAGCAGAATGACGCCAAGGCCGATGCTGCAACGCTGCTGTTTGCAGCGAAAGATGAATGTTGTTCCGCGGTCTATCGTCGTGCAATTGGTAATCTCCGGGATATCAGCAGATTGAATTGAAACAAATGTGCGTCTTATGTTAAAATCGGCCCGATGAACGGACCGCTACCAGAGCGAGTTGCTCAAAAACTGCAGACGCTGCCCGACAAGCCGGGCTGTTACCTCATGCGCAATGCCGACGGCAAGGTTATTTACGTCGGCAAGGCGATCGTGTTGCGCAATCGCGTGCGGAGTTACTTCCACGCGGCGGCCCAGCAGCATCCCAAAACGGCTGCGCTGGTCAACGAGATTGCCGACATCACCTGGTGGGTGACCCAAACTGAGCTGGAAGCGCTCATGCTCGAAAATGAGCTGATTAAGCGTTACCAGCCCCATTACAACATCCGCCTCAAGGACGATCGCAATTTCCCCTACATCAAAGTCAACTGGCAGGATGACTTCCCCAAGGTCGAGGTTGTGCGTCGCATCCGCAAGGACGGCGCACGCTATTTTGGCCCGTACAGCAGCTCTACGGCCTGCTACCAGACGCTGGATGCGTTGCGCCGCATCTTTCCCTACCTGGACTGCGATCGCGAGATCACCGGCAAGGATGCCCGCCCCTGTCTCTATTACCACATCAAGATGTGCGGGGGGCCCTGTATCGGCAAGCAGGACCAGGGTGGCTACCGGTCCACTGTCCGCCAACTCATGCGTTTTTTAGAGGGCGACACGGATCGCGTGCTCAGCCAGCTTGAGCGTCAGATGGAGCGAGCGGCTGAGAATCTCCAATTTGAGCTGGCTGCGCTCTATCGCGACCGCCACCAGGCAGCGCAGCGCATTGCTGAACAGCAGCGGATCATGGATGCGAGCCTGGAGGACGCCGATTATGTGGCCGTGGCCCAGGCGCCCACCATCGGTGATACCGCCGTGCAGATTTTTAAGGTGCGTAACGGACGGCTCATCGGCCGCGAGAATTTCATGTTGGAAGGTGCTGATGTGCCCGACGCCGAGGTCAACTTACGTGGGGTGCTCATCGGTTCCTTCATCCAGCGCTTCTATGACAGCGCCGCCTTTGTGCCCAAGCTGATCCTGGTCCAGGCCATGCCGGAAGATGCTGAGGTGCTGGAAGAGTGGCTCACAACCCGCCGCGGCTCTGCCGTTGAGCTACGCGTGCCGCTGCGCGGGGCCAAGCGAAAGCTCATGGAGATTGCAGAGGTCAACGCCGACGAGTATCTGCGCGTGCAGATGGCCACGCGTGCGGCCGATACCAATCGACAGACCGAAGCGCTTCAGCAGCTGCAGGAGACGCTCCAATTAGAGAGGCCGCCTGCGCGCATCGAGTGCTATGACATCAGCACCCTGCAGGGAACCAATACCGTTGGGTCCATGGTCGTCTTTGCCAAAGGCGTACCGTTCAAGAAGGGCTACAAGCGCTTCAAGATTCGCGGCAAGGGCAGCCAGGGCGAGCCCGACGATTTCGCCAGCATGCGCGAAATGCTGCGCCGCCGCTTCCGCCGTGTCGTCGAGGAGCTGGGTACGGCAGATCCGGGCAAACGCGCCCGCAAGGCAGATGAAAGCTGGCGCATTTTGCCCGACCTGGTCATCATCGACGGCGGTAAAGGGCAATTGGGCATTGCGCTTGAAGTGCTGGACGAGTTTGGCCTGCGGGATCGTGTGCCGGTCGTGGGCTTGGCCAAACGCGAGGAGGAGATCTTTCTGCCGGGGCGCAAGGAACCCGTCTGGTTGGCCCGCGGCAGTGACGGGTTGCACCTCGTCCAGCGCATACGCGATGAAGCGCATCGTTTTGCGATCACCTATCATCGCAACCTGCGTCGCAAGGAGCAGACGCACTCCAGGCTGGATGACGTCCAGGGTATCGGCCCCAAGCGACGTAAAGCCCTGCTCACCTACTTTGGCGGCGATTTGGATAGGATCCGGGACGCAACAATTGATGAGTTGGCCGCCGTACCAGGCATGACGCGTCGCTCAGCCCAGGCTGTTAAGGAGCAACTATGACCGACGAATATTATTGGGAACCTCAGCCTGTTTCCCCGGATTTTGTCGTTGCTCAACTGAATTTTCTCGGCGATATTCCGACTGAGGAACTGCTTGAGATCTTCGAAAAATCGGCCCAGCAGCTAACGGTTCCCATGCGCGGCGTCCTCTTTGAGCAAGACGCGCCGATTGACCAGCTCTACATCATCCTCACCGGCCGCTTTTGGCAAAGCCGGATTGAGACAGATCAACACGGTCACACGACGCGTCGTCTGGAGCGCGAAGTTGGACCAGGTATCATTCTGGGCGTTCAAGATTTTCTGTTTGGTGATCACTACCGGACGAAAGCGCAGGCGCTTGAGACCAGCACTGTGCTCACCATCGAGACGAGTGCACTGAACCGGCTCCTGTTCCACCATCCCGATGTGCGCGAGCGGCTGGCGCCACTGGGCCTGATTGATCGCATGCGAACAATTCCTTTGGTGGGCCGCCTTGATGAAGTGACCCTGGGCTTTTTGGCTACGGTCGCCAGCGAAGCTGAGGTGCTTCACGGCGAAATCGTCTATCCTGCTGGCCAGATGTCGGCCCTGATCTATCTGATTGATCGGGGTCAAATCGTTTTGGATTGGAGTGACGGCCGGGACAATTGGTTGGGAAACGGCGCTGCATTCGGCATGCAGGAAGGCGAGCGGGTTGTGCCGGGCGATCGCCGGATGGACCATAAGGCTACAGCGACGGGGCGCACAAAATTGATTGTGATTCCTCATGCCGACTTTGCTGCCATTACCGGGTTTTCGCCTGACCCCATTGCCATGGCTGAGATTCGCAAACGTGAACACTTGTTGGAGAACCTGCTGGTCTTTTCCAAACTCGATCAGCAATACGATCATCACATGGCCGGCTTTATCAGCCACTATTATTTTCCATACAGTCACGTCATCATTCAGCAGGGGGAAGAGGCTGACTCGATGTGGATCTTGATGCCGGGCAGCAAGGCGATCCTTCACGCCAATGATGCCAACGGCAACAAGCTGCTGCCAACATCGTGTGAAGGGCCCACTTACTTCGCCGAGACCGCGCTGATTGGGTCTGATCAGCCAGGACTCAACGATTGAAGCCATGATCGGCAGTGAGTGGTTGCGCTTGCACTGGCGCGATTTTGAACGCCTGTCTCGATTTGAGGAAGCCGACTTGCGCGCTGATCTGGTCGTCGATGCCGAGGGACGACACAGCGTGGCCGACCGTGAACAACGCAGTAAGTATGAATGGTTGCAGCCAGGCGAGCGCCTGATCGTGCTGAGTCGCCGCCATTGGATTGCTTATCTGCGCAAGGGGATTCCAGGCTTTATCGGCTTTCTTGTCCTGCTCGGCCTGGGCTTCTTGGGGCTCCAGCTGCCTGGTTTTCAGCTGTGGATCTCTATTCCCTTCTTCTTCATGTCAATCATCTCCCTGGGGCTCTTTATTTGGGGTACCGTCGACTATTTTAACGATTGGATCGTGGTGACCAATCGGCGTGTGGTGCATCAAGAGAAGGTCTTGTTCGTCAACGAGTGGCGCAAGGAAGCGCCGCTCGAACATATTCAGAATGTCGATTTTCAGACCAACTTCATCGGCAACTGGCTTAACTACGGTACCATGATTATCCAGACTGCCAGCACGTCGGGTGTGATCGAATTCAACTACACGACCAACTTCGATGAGCTGCGCAGCACGATTTATGCGCAGCGCGAGCAGCGACGACGCCACTCGGCAGCCGAGAGCAAGTTGAATATCCACCGCATGTTAGAAGCGCGGTTGGGTCAGGCCATGGTGTTGCCGAGTCAGGTCTTGCGCGGCGAACAAGTTGCGGCTGCCGGAGCCTCGTGGAGCGAACGCAAGGCCGACGGCGTGATGTTGCCGGCGGAGAGCAGTGATCGCATCGTCTGGCGCAAGCACTGGATCGTGTTGTTGCCAAAGCTCTGGTTGCCCCTCGTTGTATTGGGCTTCTGGCTGTTCGAGGCCATTTTCCCCTTTGTAATTTCGTGGCTTGACGGCTGGCCGGCACTGCGTACGGCTCTCGTCGTTCTTGGCGTCGTCTCGTCTCTGATCGCCCTGGCTCGGGTTGCTTGGGTCATCGCCAATTGGCACAACGATACGTATGAAGTCACTGATGATGAACTTGCTCACGTCGAGAAACTGCCCTTCAGTTTGGTCGAGACGCGGCGAAGCGCCGGCCTGGGGCGCCTGCAAAACGTGGAGATGCGCATCAACAGTCCGATTGAATGGTTTTTTAACTTTGGCAACGTGATTTGCCAGACAGCGGCGGAAGACGGCGCCTTTGTGTTTGAGTCCGTACCCGATCCCCGGGCTGTAGCTGATGAAATCCAGACGCGCATGGAGCGCTATCGCCGGCGTGAAGAGACTGACGCCGCACAGAAGCGCGCCCAAGAACTGCCCGATCGGTTTGAGGTCTATCGTACGTTGGACCGCGAGGCAGCGTGACAATGGTCAATGGTCAAGTGGAAATCGTCAATTGTCAATTCACCATTGTCACCAGCCAAAGCTGAGGCGGTCGATCAGCCGCTTGGGGAGACCGGCGTTCTGCATCTGGCTTTGCGTCAACTCAATGGGGTAGGGTACGCGGCGGTAAGACCACGTAAATTCCTCCAAATCGAGAATCGCATAGGCCGCCCGCGCGTCATTGTCGCGCGGCTGGCCGACGCTCCCCGGGTTGATAATGAGGCGTTCCTGGTGAGATGTTTCCAGGTGAAACGCGCTGTTTACTGGCGGCTGCAGGAAATCGACCGTAGCCACCGTATGAATCTCTTCATCGATGGGATCCGGTTCGCTATGCAGCCGCCAGCGGAAGACGGCCGGCTTGTGGGTATGCCCCACCAGGCAGATCGACTGTGAAAACACTGCAAAATTTTCGAGCGCAGTGCTCGGGGTCAAAATATACTCCCATACCGGCTCGCGCGGACTGGCGTGGGTGATGAGTATGTCTTGCGCCCCCCCCGGTTGGACCGGCTTATCGGCTAGGCTGGCCAAATACTCCCTGCTTGCATCATCCAAATGCTCACGCGTCCAGAGCACCGCTTGACGGGCGTGCGGGTTAAATTCGTCCACGTTGACGCCTGGGCGTCCCAGCACCGCCCAGTCATGGTTGCCCATCACGCATAGATCCGCCTGCTCGGCGATGATGTGGGTGCACTCGCTGGGCCGCGGGCCATAGCCCACTACGTCGCCAAGGCACCAGATGGCGTCGTAGGCGCCGGCAGCATCGCGCAGCACCGTCTCCAACGCTACCAGGTTTCCATGAATGTCAGACAAAATCAATATGCGCATAGGTCATTGATCGTAACAGGATGGCTCGAAGCGATAGTAATTCCCGACTGTGGCGGCTGTGCCTTCTCAACGCATTACTTGGCCGGCAGCGTTCCCCCAACATTTGCGCCTTATGCGGTAGCCTGACGCGCCAGACTGCGGCGCATGAAGAATTTCCATACTTCGACAAAGACAAACACGAAGAGGCTGGCCCCAAACGCAATGGCGAGATCGCGAGGGTTGAGCGCCTGCGTCTCAAAGATATTCTGAAAGAAGGGCACGTAGATGACCAGCATTTGCAGTACAAGCGTACTGACAAAGGCCCACACCATGGGCATATTGCTAAAGAATCCGATTGTGAAGAGCGAATCGTACTCTGACCGCACTTCGAGCGCCAGCACAATCTGTGCGAAGATCAATGTCGTGAAGAGCAGCGTCTGCCAGGCGGGATCGCCACTGCGATAGGCGATGACGCCAATGGCCAGTGCGACGATGCTCATGACCACGCCCATGACGATGATGAAGGTAGCCATACCCCGACCAAAGATACTCTCTTCCGAGGAATAGGGCGGGCGCCGCATCACACCGTCTTCGCCCGGCTCCACGCCCAGCGCCAGCGCCGGTAAGCCGTCTGTGACGAGGTTCATCCACAAGATTTGTAGCGGCAGCAGCGGAATTGGCAGACCGAGGAAGGGACCGATGAGCATCACCGCAATCTCAGACGCATTGCAGCTCAGCAGATACTTAATGAATTTTCGAATGTTGTCATAGACGATGCGACCCTCTTCCACCGCCGCAACGATGGTCGCAAAGTTGTCGTCCAGCAAGATCATATCCGCTGCCGACTTGGAGACATCGGTGCCGGTGATGCCCATGGCGACGCCGATATCGGCCTTCTTCAGCGCTGGCGCATCGTTGACGCCGTCGCCCGTCATGGCGACGATGTTCCCTTCATTCTGATACGCTTCGATCAATTCGAGCTTGTGCTCCGGTGAGACGCGGGCAAAGACTGACACCTCTTCGGTCACCTGGCGCAGCTCCTCCGGCGTGAGATTGTCCAACTCCTGGCCGGTCATGAAGCGATCACTCTTGGTAATCCCGATCTGTTGTGCAATATGGCGGGCCGTGAGCGGATGGTCGCCGGTGATCATGACCGGGCGAATGCCGGCCGTCCTACAGTTAGCCACCGCCTCGGTGACTTCGGGGCGGGGCGGATCGATCATGCCAAAGAGGCCGACGAGAATCAGATCGTCCTCCACATCCTCCATCTCGTCCTGGCTTGGCACTGCGTCCAGCGGCCGGATGGCCGCGCCCAGCACACGCATGCCCTTGCCGGCCATCTCATCGTGGGCCGCCATGATGCGCTCACTCCAAGCCTCATCAAGCGGCACCAATTCACCGCCGACCCACACTCGGTCAGCCAGCGTCATCAAGCCGTCGATTGCACCCTTTGTAAAGGCGATATAGGCGGGCGGGTTTTGCGTGACGCGCCGCTGCCAGACGTCATCCAGACTCTGAGGGACATCGTCGCCCGTGGGCATGGCATGGACCGTCGTCATGCGCTTACGTACCGAGTCAAAGGGCAGTTCCGCCACGCGGGGGAAGGCCGCATCCAAATCATCCTTGATGATCCCATATTCCGCCGCCGCCAGAATGAGCGCACCCTCGGTGGGATCCCCGATCGCGTAGTAATTGCCCGCGACTTCTTCGTCTTCGGCGAGCTTGGCATCGTTGCTCAACGCACCGGTTACGAGCAGCAGATCCAACGTCGGGATCAGCACCTCGCCGGGCTGCAGCGCCTTGATCGGCTCCAGGTCGAAGCGATCGTTGTCATCAGATGGCTGGGCCAACTCAATGCGCTGGTCGGCGATGTCGATGGCCATCACCGTCATGCGATTCTGGGTGAGGGTGCCCGTCTTGTCGGAACAGATGATGCTGACCGAGCCCAGGGTCTCTACCGCCGGCAACTTGCGAATTAATGCCTGGCGCTTGAGCATGCGTTGGGCGCCCAGCGACAGGGCAATGGTCACGACAGCGGTCAACGCTTCGGGGATGGCGGCGACGGCGAGGCTAACGGCCGTCAAGAGCATCTCCTCAATTGGATTACCGGCCAGTACGCCCAAGGTGAAGATGACCAGCACGAGCACGATCGCGGCAATGGCCAGGATGCGGCCCAGCTTGTCGAGGCGTTCCTGGAGGGGGGTCAGTTCATCGGTGACCCCTTGAATCATGTCGGCGATGTGGCCGAGTTCCGTTTCCATGCCCGTCTGGGTAACTATCATCTCGCCGTGGCCGTAATTGATGATCGTCCCGGAAAAGAGCATGTTGCGCTGGTCGCCAATCACCAGGTCACTGTCAAAAACGAGGTCGGGGTTCTTGTCGACCGCTTCGGACTCGCCGGTGAGAGCAGCTTCTGTGGCGCGCAAGTTGATGCTCTCGACGACGCGCCCGTCGGCCGGCACCACGTTGCCTGTCTCCAGCAGCACGATATCGCCGGGCACTAGTTCAATGGCGGAAACCTCGCGGACCTGGCGATCGCGCCGCACGCGCACACTTGGCACCGACATGCGCTTGAGCGCTTCCATGGACTGTTCGGCCTTATATTCTTGATAGAAGCCGAGCAGACCGTTGAGAACGACAATGGCCATGATGACAATGGCCTCGATCTCGTCGCCCAGGAAGAGGGAAATCACCGCTGCTGCAATCAGGATAACAGTCAGAATATTGGCAAATTGCTCTACCAAGATCTGCCATTTGGTGCGTCCACCGCGTTCGACGATTTCGTTGGGCCCGTACGTCTCCAGCCGGCGCGCAGCCTCGTTGCTGGACAGACCAGTCTCTATGTCACTTTCCAACGTCGTAACGACCTCGTCCACTGTCATCTGATACCAGACGTGCGCTGAGGAAGTCGGCTGTGCTTGAATAGTCTGTTCGTCGGATGCCACAGTGGATGCTCCTGGGTAGATGGTTGAAGTCAACGGTGAACTGCCGGGCCTCGTCAAGTTAAATCAGCAGGCTGACCCGTTGACGCGAGCACGCTATTCCAAAGCCGGCCGGCAGGATCGACTTTCTTGCGTGTAGAGACGGCCATACGGATGGGCACCAGCGTGAATTCGTCATTCCAGTTGCCAACAACCGTGTTGGTGAAGCCCGCCATGCCGGCATGCACGGCATTATGACCCAGCAGCAGGCAGTAGGCCGAATCGAAGGCATTGGCCGGCACGCTGCGGATCATGTAGCTGGGATCGATATATTTCACGCTCACCGCAGTATCCGTCGATGCGAAGTAGGTCTTAATGGCGTCGCGCAGGAAGAGGCCAATGTCCCCCAATTTTTGATTGCCCGATGCGTCGGTCCCCAGTGACTCCGCGAAGAGGTTCTGGCCTGCTCCTTCGGCCACGGCAATGACGGCATGGCCACGCTGGGCGATGCGCGTATCGAGCGCGGCGAGGAAATGATCCAGGCTAAAGGGAACTTCGGGAATCAGACAGAAGTTGACCATGCTGTCGACTAGCGAGGTGTACGCCGCGATGAAGCCCGACTCGCGCCCCATGAGCTTGACCAATCCGATGCCATTCAGGGCGCCGGTGGCCTCTACATTGGCCGCGGCGACAGCTTCGTGGGCCTTGGATCCGGCCGTCTGAAACCCAAAAGATTGCTGGATAAACGAAATGTCATTGTCGATCGTTTTGGGAATGCCAATCACGCTGATGTTACCGGCACGCCGTTCGATTTCATTGGCAATGGCCATGGCGCCGCGTAGCGTGCCGTCGCCGCCAATCGTAAAGAGTATCTTAATGCCTAGCGACTCCAGTGTGTCAACCATGACGCCTACGTCCTGGGGGCCCCGTGATGAGCCGAGGATGGTGCCGCCCAATTCCCCGATCGTATCGACCAGCGCCGGTGTTAGGAGTAATGGCGCGTGGCCGCAAGCGGGATTGAGACCCTGGTAACCATAGCGAAAACCGTAGACCGCTTCTGCCCCATAATGAAAGTGGAGACTGAGCGTCAGCGCACGAATAACGTCATTGAGCCCCGGACAGAGACCACCGCACGTCACAATCCCGGCTTTGACCTCGCCAGGATTGAAGTATAGCTGAGCCCGTGGCCCCGCCATCGCCATCGTGGGGGGAGGGAGACCTTGGTCCAGGTATGCTTGGAGCGTCGATTGCTGCTTCGCATAGAGTACGGAATCGCCCGGGGCGACAAAATAGATGCCTTGCATGGGGGAGGAATAGGTGCAAGGCCCCAGGTGATCAAGCGTGAAGTCTAGTGGATCGCTCATGTTGAATTCAGGTCCGATGACGGTTGGGTACATCGCTACGGCAGTGAAACGCCAAGACCGCGGCACATATTCGGGCGTTCAAATTTGGCGGCAATGGAACGCGGAAAGAGACGCACCTGAGTGCGCCTCTATTCTATCAAAACAGCCGGTGTTTGTGCAGGCAAGCCCTGAGTTCTTGCACGATAAGACGGTGCAAATCGCGCCTCAGGGAGAATTACCAGAACGCCACAAGGCGTTTTTGGCAGGACACGGCAGCCCTGCGTTCGGTGTATTCTCCCTCTGTGGCGTTCTGTGTAGCGCCGTCCTACGTCGAATCACTCAATAACGCGCTGGCGGCGGTTCAAGCACGTAGACTCGATTGGCCATAATCTGATAGACGATGCCGGCAATGGCCAGCACGGCCCACAGAATCCACCAGATCGCGCCTTCCTGTAGCGACACAGGCGCAAAGACGCCGATCTGCCCCGACAGATCCTCGGACGAGGTCTGGCCAAAGAGCAAGAGAACGCCGGCGATGGTCGCACTGGCGCCTGCAAGGGCGGTAATGACAATGACCACATACTTCTGGAGATTCAACGCCAGCGTGAGGAAGGCAGCAACTACGGCAACGACAATAGCAATCAGCCAGATCAGGAAGTTCGGCTCCATCCCAAACGCTCCGGTGAAGAGGCTCATGGTCAGGCCATAGCCGACGGTCGCGCCGAGGATCGCCACACCCACGAAATAGAAGAGATAAGACAAGACAGCAAAGATCACGCCAAGGATGAGCCCGACCACGATGCCACTGACCCCTGCTAGGAAGCCCTCACCAAAGATCGTCTGGATGCCCGTGAAGCCCAGCCAGATCCCGGCAAAGAAACCCCAGAATGGCAGGAGGATCCATAGCCAGCGATAGCCGGCGAAGCAGATTGCCAAACCAATCAGAATGGCCAAGATGGCAATAATGAAGTCCATACGTTACTCCTTTTTCGGTTGCGCTGTTGAACCTATGAAATAGAGGTCGCCTAATGGGCCGGCTACCCGCAGACGACCTCTATTTAGTATAGCAGGAATTGGCTTCTTTGCCAGTTACCGAAATTTGTAGCTGTTCAGATGTCGAACGATGGCACGCGGATAGCGTGGATAGGGCGAATTTGTGCAGATCAAGGCAGGGAAAATTGGCTGCAATCCGCTCCCTCCAGGTGCCACCTGCGTTCTATCTGATGGCCGATCGTATCTTCACATTTGGTCTATGTGTCGATAGGATAGCGAGCCAGCAGCGTCTCCAGCCAGTTCCGCGCATCCTGTGGCGTCGCAATGCGTGCGTCGGCGTGCGTTTCACGCTCTGTGCGGTTGACGAGCAGGGCCATACCGTTGCGTTGCTTGATGATTTCAAAGGCTTCTTCATCCTTATCATCATCGCCCAAAAACAATGGCAGGGCATCTTCCCATGGGCGTTTGTCAAGGAGATAGGCAATGGTTTTGCCCTTGTTGGCCAAATTGGGACCTAACTCGACAAACTTGTAGCCGCCCAGAATGCGGAACTGCTCGGCGATTTCAGGTGTAAGATGTGCCAGTGCGGCCTGGGCTTGCGCTTGGCCCGTTTCCAGCACCTCTTCCTCCTCACCGTCTTCGGCGTGGCGCCCATGGATAGCGATCGCCCACTCCTTGTCTTCCAGAAAGTAACCCGGGCGCCCAGTCAGCAGCGCTGACCAGCCGGACTTGACTTCATCCAACACAGGACGGATGACCGCATGATCCACGCGCGCCAGCGGCGTGCCGTCGGGCAGCGTCATCTCGACGCCGTAGGTGCCCGCCTTGAGGATGCCGGGGACTGGCAGAAGTTCCTCCACGTGCTCTAGCCTCCGGCCGCTGACGACTGATGTCAGGATCCGCGGATGAGCGGCCACGCGTGTGATCAAGTCGGCTAGCTCAGGATCGGGTTCGATGATGTCGGGCGTTGGCGCGAACTCAGCCAGCGTACCGTCATAATCAAGGAAGAGGCGGATGCGCGGCGCCGCCAGGACGCGTTCAGTCAAGGATTCAAGTGTTTGCTTCATAATCTCTTGCTTTCGTTTACAGGTTTTAACCACTACAGCTGTAGACGTTCAATCGTTTCCAACTGGCTGTTCAGCCAGAACGTGATGTCCTCCCGCTCGATCACTTCCTGTAGGTAGCGGGCACGCCGGCAGCGTTCCTCCTCGGGCAGCGTGAGCGCTGCGTGGATCGCATCGGCCGTCGCGTGGACGTCGCACGGGGAGATGACGATTGCGCCTGCCTCCAATTGTTCGCGAGCGCCGGTGCGCTCTGAAAGGATCAGTCCGCCACATCGTTCGTTGACGATCGGCCCTTCCTTGGCGACTAGATTCATGCCGTCGACAATTGAGTTGACGAGCAACACGTCATGGCGCTGCATAGCCGCCACCGCACGGGCATAGCTCTCGCCGACCAGCACACGAATGGGCTCCCAGGTGGCCGTAGCAAACCGAGCGTTTACCCGGCCGACGATGGCCATCACTTCGTCCATGTAGTTCATATATTCGCCCAGATCCATGCGCGAGGGTACAAGAATGGCGACAAAATTGATCGCGCCCAAGTATTCTGGGTAGCTTTCCAGAAACTCTTCAAAGGCGATAAACCCGCGTACGATGTTCTTGCTTGGTTCGATCCGCTCGATGCGCAACAGCATCTTGTGGTCGCCCACCATCTCTTCGATATCGGCGCGATGGGCAGCGACCTCTTCCGAAGCCGCCAAATTGCGCAATGCGCCGACGTCGATGGAGATTGGATAGGCCTCGACCTGCGTGGCATGGTTGCGAAACCACACCCGACCTTCCTTGTAGCGGACGCCGACTCGATCAAGATGCCCTTGACAAGTGCGGATGAAGTTGATGGCGTCATCGTGGGTCTGAAAGCCCAATACATCGGCTCCGAGCAGCCCTTCTAGAATAGCTGTGCGCATCGTGGGGGGTAGGATCTGCCAGTAGTCGGGACCGGGCCAAGGAATGTGTACAAAGTGGGTGATGACTGGCCGCTCGTGGGGCCGCATGGCCGAACGTATCATGCGCGGCGCTAGGTATAGGTGGTAGTCGTGAAGCATGGCAATGGTTGGCTGCTTGTGCGCCCGCCAGGACTCGCGTACCTCCCCGATGATGGCGTCGGCAAATTGCTGGTTGATGGCGACGTAGCCCCCTTCCCAGGCCTCCCACGTAGCGTGATCGATCACGGGCTGGCGTGGTACGTCCCACATGCTATGCTGGAGAAACCAGAGCAACGGGTTGGCGATGACGTTGTAATAGCCTTCGTAGGCTTCTGGCTCGGGCGAGAGAAAATTGACCCGGATCGTATTGCCGTCCTCCCACAATGGCACGTCGCCCTGGTCCCACTTGCTATCTTCATCCGTGCGGGCACAGGCAATCCAGGTTGCATCGACATGCTGGGCAAGGCCCATGAGGGCGGTCACAAGGCCGCCAGAGCCGCGATCAAAGGTGCGGCTGCCATCGGCGCTGGTCTGAAAGGTGACGGGGCCTCGGTTAGCGGCAATGATGAGGGCCCGATCGGCAAAGAGCGCCGATTCCGGACCCCTTAACCGGGCCTGCGTCCCGGCGTTTGCGGGTACAGATTCCGTGTCAGGTTGCATAGGTGCTACTCTCCTCAATGAGGCGTCGGAATGGCCGACTAGACGGCAATGGTTCAGGGCGTACCAGCGTGGTGAGCAAATTGTGCAGCCCGAAACTTAGCGCTGGCCTCTTCCTCTAGTGTAACACACCACTGGGGCATCATTAACGGCCTTTGCCCTTGCGCTGAATTGACTGTTTTGGGTCGCTGACGTCAACGGACATCGCTCGGCATGACTTGACAAAGGTGGGTGCGGCTGCTATATTCGCCACTACAATTTCATATGCGACTCTTATCCAGAGAGGTGGAGGGACCGGCCCTGTGAAACCTCGGCAACCCGGTATCAACGGCAACGATGCCCGCGAAGCGCCAGGGTGCCAATTCCGGCAGACAAGTTCTGGAAGATGGGAGAACCGGGCGCTGATCCTCATCGCGAGCCCGTGCCTAATTCGACCCTCTCATCTTGCAGACGAGCGGGTCTTTTTGTATCTGCGGCCGGCTTGCACGGTGAGGAACCACCATCTGCTACACAGAGTTGTACGGAAAAATGCGCTTTGAGCTTTACAGCGCGTCTGGAAGGCGCCGCGATCAACCGAACAGTATAACAGTATAAAGGAGAGACTGAAATGAGTGACCAGGAACGCCAATATGGCTTTAGCACCCAGCAGCTTCACGCTGGACAGACGCCCGATAGCGCCACCGGCAGCCGTGCCGTGCCGATCTATCAGACCACGAGCTATCAGTTCGACGACACCGAGCACGCCGCCAACCTCTTTGCGCTGAAGGAGTTTGGCAACATCTACACCCGCATCATGAACCCCACGACGGATGTGCTGGAGCAGCGGGTGGCGGCACTGGAAGGGGGCGCGGCAGCGATCGCTGCCAGCAGCGGTCACGGCGCACAGACTATGGCCATTCTCACGCTCTGTGGAGCTGGCGACCATATCGTCGCCAGCAGCCGACTCTACGGCGGCACGTTCAACCAGTTCAACTACACCTTCCCGCGCATCGGCATTGACGTGACGCTCGTCGATCCCAGCGATGTGGACGGCATCGCCGCGGCGATCCAGCCCAACACGAAGTTGATCTACGGCGAAACGCTGGGCAATCCCGACATCTTCGTCTTTCCGTTTGAGGAGGTCAGCGCGATCGCCCAGGCCCACAACATCCCGTTGATGATCGACAACACCTTTGCCACGCCCTATCTCTGCCGTCCCTTCGAGTGGGGCGCCAATATCATTACCCACAGCACAACCAAGTTCATGGGCGGTCATGGGACGTCGATTGGCGGTATCATCGTCGACGGTAACAACTTTGACTGGACGAGCGGTCGCTTTGATAACTTTACCTCGCCCGATCCGAGCTACAACGGCCTCGTCTACGCGGATCTTGCCGGGGCCGGGCTGCCGCCCTTTGGCATCAAGGTGCGGGTGCAGATCCTGCGCGACATCGGCGCCTGCCAAGCGCCCTTTAACAGCTGGCAGACGCTGCAGGGTGTGGAAACGCTCAGCCTGCGCATGGATCGCCACGTGAGCAATGCGCAGAAAGTGGCCGAGTTCCTGAACGACCACGCCGATGTCGAATGGGTCAGCTACCCGGGTCTGGCCAGCCACCCTCATCATGAGCGGGCCAAGAAGTATCTGCCCAAGGGCGCAGGCGCGATTCTCGGCTTTGGCATCAAGGGCGGTCAATTGGCGGGCCAGGACTTCATCAACAACCTGAAGCTCTTCAGCCACGTCGCCAACGTCGGCGACGCCAAGAGTCTGGCCATTCATCCTGCCAGCACGACCCACAGCCAACTCACTGACGAGGAGTTGATCGGAGCCGGCGTCTCGCCCGACTTCATCCGCCTCAGTGTGGGCATCGAAGATATTGAGGACATTCTCTGGGATCTGGATCAGGCGTTGGGTGTTGCGACGAGTTAGGGGCGTGGGGTGTGGGGTAGTGGGGTGGTAGGATTGGGGGTCTCTGGCAGTAGGGTTGTGGGGGGAGACTCGGGCTTTCTTCCAAGAAATCGAGCATTCACTACCCCGCCACCCCAAGGCCCTAAGACCCCAACACCCAACACCCCCACCATCCGACCGCCTGCGAAACGAGGATCAAATACCGTCCATGACGACAATGATTTCCGCAATGAAGAATTCGGTCGGCCTGGTGGAGCCTCAGCTTTTTTCTTTTGCTGGGGACGCGCCGTTGCGACTGGAGAGCGGCGCAACGTTGGGGCCGATCACGCTTGCCTACGAAACCTACGGGCGGCTGAATGCTGACGGCTCCAACGCAATCCTGATCTGCCACGCGCTGAGCGGCAGCGGCCATGCCGCGGGCTATCACGCCGGTGACGACAAACCGGGCTGGTGGGACGATTGCATCGGGCCGGGGAAGGCGTTTGACACGAACCGCTTTTTCGTCATTTGCAGCAACGTCATCGGCAGCTGCTATGGTTCGACCGGGCCCCAAGATATCAACCCCAAGACCGGCAAGCACTATGGGCTTCATTTCCCTGTCGTTACCATCGGTGACATGGTGCGTGCCCAGATCGAACTTGTAGATCATCTTGGCATCGATCAGCTGCTCTGTGTCGCTGGTGGCTCCATGGGCGGCATGCAGGTCCTTGAGTGGGCGGCAAATCACCCCCAACGGATCAAGGCCGTAATTCCCCTGGCCACTACGGCCCAGCACAGCCCGATGCTGATCGCTTTCAGTGAAGTCGGACGCCAGGCCATTTATGCCGATCCGTATTGGAATGGCGGTGATTACTACACCGCAGCGCGCAAAGCCTGATGCTGGGTTGGCGGTGGCGCGCATGGTGGGGCATATTACCTATCTGAGTGAAGAGTCGATGCAGCAGAAATTCGGCCGTCGACTTCAGGATATCGAGCGCTACGGCTACGAGTTCGAGACCGAGTTCGAAGTGGAGAGCTATCTCAAGTACAACGGCAACAACTTCACCCGCCGCTTCGATGCCAATTCCTATCTTTACGTCACCAAAGCGATGGACTATTTTGACCTCTCCCAAGCCACGGGTGCGTTGGCCGCGGCCTTTGTCAATTCGACCGCGATTAAATACCTTGTTGTCAGCTTCACCAGCGACTGGCTTTATCCTTCCTATCACTCTAAGCGTCTGGTCAGCGCGCTCACTGCGGTCGGCGCCGATGTCACCTATCTGGATATCGAAAGCTCTTGGGGCCATGACGCCTTTCTGCTCGAAGTAGAGACCATGACCAATTTGTTGGGGAGTTTTCTGGAACGGCTGGTGCGCGAAGAGGGCGTCAAGCCGCCCGAATTGGCCGCTCCTTCTGGGCAGCCCCTGCAGCCGCCGATCGAGGCGCGTGCATGACTGTACTTTCTTTCGAGGGGTCGACTGCCATCTCCAACACTTCGGGCGGCGTAATTCTTCACGCTGCGCGCGATAGCCATCCTGGTGGGCAGGCGCCTGGCAGTAAGTTTCCAACCCGCACAGATTTCGACCTCTCCCCGCCGGAACTGCGCCCTGATCTTGCTTTAATTGCCGAGCTGGTCCCTGCCGGCGTGAGCGTGTTGGACTTGGGGTGCGGGGATGGCGAACTGTTGGAGTATTTGGTGCGTATCAAGCAGGTGAAGGGCCGTGGCATCGAACTAAGCGAAAGCGGCGTCCTGGCCTGCGTGCGTCGCGGCTTGAGCGTGCGTCAGGGAAACTTGCAGGAGGGACTGGCCGATTATCCCGACGCCAGCTTTGACTATGTAATCCTCGCCCAGACTTTGCCCTTCCTCGACGATCCGGCTATGATTCTCAACGAAATGCTGCGGGTGGGTCGTCGGGGCGTGATCAGCTTTCCGAATTGGGGATATTGGCGCTGTCGGCTGGAACTTCTGTTGACCGGACGTATGCCCCCCGCCCCCGATCTGCCCCAGGAGTGGTTCGAGGTGCCGCGCTGGCAGGCTTTTACGATCACGGATTTTGGCCGTTACTGCCGCGACCTTGGCATCAAGATTGATGAGCAGATCTATCTGGCTAATGCCAAGCGCATCCAGGTGCGCAAGTACAAAAACCTGTTGGCCACCACCGCTGTTTTTGGCCTGATTCGTCGTGATCGGGCGGACGCGGCAAGCTCGGTGTAGTCGAGTTGTCTTACTGATACGTTTGGAGTGAACGATGTCGAAAGCAAAAGAAGCACGTATAAAATCCGATAAGCAAGCCACTGATCACGCGGAGCAGGGGAAAGATGAATTGCCCGAGCACTGGGGTTTGGTTCAGGGCGCCATTTGGATGATTGGGATCGCTGTCCTGGCCGTAACGGGCTGGTGGTGGCCCGGCATCATGATTGTCGTGGCCATCAGCTTGCTGACCGAAGCGGCCGTTCGCTATTTTCTCAAGAATCAAGAGGAGAAACAGACCACCGCCGCAATCGAAACTGACTTGGAAGCACAGCGAGCAAACGCCCTACCCGATAAGTGTCCCAGCTGTGGTAGTCCTGTTACGGTCAAGAGCGCGGTTTGGACTGCTTCCCTGAGCGCCAATTGCCCCTTTTGCGGCACAAGTCTGCCGCTGAAACGCGAAGAGTCTTCCCCTGCCCACGAGTAAGTAGCCCGCCGGCGCCTGCAGCCCCCCATTCATTTCTACACCCCTCTCTTACAGTTTGTAGCCTCTACTTGTAGCTGCTAAAATGCGTTCAATTCTTGTGATAACTGTTTTCGTGCACCTTTTCACAAAGAGTAAGAGCCATGTCGAAGCAGGTTCTGGTGCTGAACGCCAGCTATGAACCCCTTAGTCTTGTTTCGGTACGGCGCGCCGTCGTGCTGCTGCTGCGCGAGAAGGCCGAAATGCTGGAAGCGACTCAGCAGATGTTGCGCAGCCAGGCCACAGCAATTCCCGTACCCTTGGTGATTCGGTTAGTGCATTATGTGCGGCTGCCCCATCGACGCGTACCAGCAACGCGCACGGCTGTCATGCTACGGGACACGTTTGCCTGCCAATATTGCGGCGCCACGCCCGGCCGCAATCAGCTGACGGTGGACCACGTCGTGCCGCGCAGTCGCGGCGGCAGCCATGATTGGCAGAACCTTGTCACCGCCTGCAAGCGCTGCAACCAGAAGAAGGGGTCGCTGACGCCGGACGAGGCCATGATGACCCTACGGAGTAAGCCCTTCGAGCCAAGTTATGTCGCTTTGGTGCTGCTAAGCAATCCGACGGCGGCCGAACGCTGGGAAAGCCTCATGGGCATGAGTCGTGCACAATCGCCGCGTTCGACGCGCGCAGCCGACGACGCAGCCTTTGCCTGAGTGCGCTTGTGAATTCACCGGCGACTTTGCTCCTTCCCGATTCCCACTGCGCTGCCCGCTTGCCCAGGCGGACAGCGTGAGAGGTACTATGACCGATTTCAATGCCCGGAAAGAGACTATCGACGCCATCGTGCGTCGCATTTCCGACCTGGAAGACCAATCACTCAATCAGCTCTCCCAATACATCAGCTACCTGAAGTGGCAGGAGGAACTCTGGCACGGTCTCCTGGACGAAGAGATTGAACCGTCCGGCAGCGATCAGGCTATCCTCTGGTCCTACGATTTCTTGGAGGGCTTCCCCGGCGCGCGCCAGGCGGCCACCCGTAAGCGGGACATGATGGAGTTCAAGGTTGCGCCGGCCACCTGCGGCATGGTGCAACAACAGGCGCTTTGGGCTCATCCGCCCACGCTTGGCGCTGCCGTTTGCGAGTATACGGTGCAGGCCCCGGCCGCGGTCACCAGCCTGCGTATGCGCTACGCGGTCGGCATTCGCGACGGCGCGCTGATGGAAGGCGACAACCTCTGCGCCTTTCGCATCTACGTCAACGGCATGCGCATCTGGAGCATAACCAAACAGAGCAATGACTGGGAACGCTTCTTCATCGACCTACCCACCCTCGGCGGCCAGGAAATGATCATCCAGCTAATGACTGATGGTCTGGGTGACAATCAATGGAATTGGGCCGTTTGGGGCGAACCGCTCCTGCTGGGCTACGGCCCGGCTGTGCTGGCCAAGGGCGATTGAGCTCACAGCCAGCGATTTGGAGAGAGAGGCTATTTCGTTACCCTCCACCAGTCGCAATTGTTCAAATGAATGGTTCGGAACGCCGGTTGAACTTGCTGAAACCAAGGAGTGGGGTGGTTTGACCCGCTCGGTTTCGACAGGCTCAACCGGCGCTGACCATCTAGACAGTTTCGCAACTGTGATGCTACTGCTATCACCAGGAGATCCCTATGGCACTCTTTGATCTGCCGTTGGAGGAATTAGAGACCTATCTTCCCCAACGCGTCGAACCGGCCGACTTCGATACGTTTTGGGCCGACACGCTGGCTGAAGCGCGTCGCTCACCGCTCGACGCGCGCTTTGTGGCGGCTGACTTTGGCATGACGACGGTCGAAACGTTTGACGTCACCTACAGCGGCTTTGACGGCCAGCCGATCAAGGGCTGGCTCTTGTTGCCTGCTCATCACACAGAACCACTGCCTTGCATCGTGCAGTACATTGGCTATGGCGGAGGTCGCGGCTTTGCTTCCGATTGGCTCTTCTGGCCCAGTGCCGGCTATGCCAGCCTGGTAATGGATACACGCGGCCAGGGCAGCGCGTGGCGCCAGGGCGATACACCCGATCCCGAGCCACTTGCAACGAATCCACAGTTCCCCGGCTTTATGACGCGTGGTATCCTAGACAAGGAATCATACTACTACCGGCGCGTCTTTACAGACGCAGTGCGGGCCGTGGAGGCGGCCCAAGCTCATCCTGCCGTAGACTCGCGGCGTATCGCCGTGACCGGGGGCAGTCAGGGCGGCGGTATTGCCCTGGCCGTCGCCGGCCTGGCGCCGGCTTTGCTTGATAACGCAGTGCGCCTCGCTATGCCCGACGTACCTTTTCTTTGTCACTATCGACGTGCGGTTGAACTGATTGATAGCGCCCCTTACAGCGAAATCGTCCAGTACTGTAAGATTCATCGCCTCAAGGTCGACGTCGTCTTCCATACGCTCGCCTACTTTGACGGCGTCAATTTTGCGCCCCGGGCGACCGCGCCGGCATTATTTTCCACGGCGCTGATGGATGATATCTGCCCGCCATCGACCGTCTTTGCGGCCTACAATCATTACGCTGCGCCCAAGTCCATCGAAGTTTGGCCATTCAACCGCCATGAGGGCGGACAATCGCATCAGAATCTTGCCCAGTTGCGTTATGTGCGCGAGCAGTGGTCGTGAGCCGTTGCTGGCTCCATACGTTGTGATTATATGAATCTTCTGACCATCCAGAATCTAACCAAACAATTCAGTGAGCGCCTGCTCTTTGAAGATGCAAGTCTGCTCATCAACGAAGGTGACCGCATTGGCCTGATCGGCGTCAACGGCAGCGGCAAGAGTACGCTGCTGCGTATCGTCGCGGGGCTGGAAAGCCCTGACCGGGGCTCGGTATCATCGCCGGGCGGCGTGCGCATCGAGTACCTCCCTCAGGAGCCGGCGCTGGCAGACGATTTGACCGTTCTGGAGACGATC
The DNA here is from genome assembly GCA_963749845.1 of uncultured Chloroflexia bacterium. Lineage (GTDB taxonomy): Bacteria > Chloroflexota > Anaerolineae > Caldilineales > Caldilineaceae > JAGRCP01. Next base: position 362,271 of record CAVVOJ010000006.1, read on the forward strand.
TTTCAGAGTGAGTCGCCCCAGATGCAGCTCTTGCGCGCCTATGAGGAGACGAGCGATGCGCTCCAACGCACGCCGGTCAACGCAGCGCTCCAAGCGCGTCTGCTCGAGTTGAGCCATGAGCTGGACCAGACCGGCGGCTGGGCGGCCGAAGCCAATGCCAAGGCGATCCTGAGCCGTCTGGGCGTCGAGAACTTTGAGACGCGCGTCGGTACGTTGAGCGGCGGCCAGCGCAAACGCGTTGCCCTGGCGCGTGCGCTCATTGATCGAGCCGATCTGCTCGTTCTGGACGAGCCGACCAACCACATCGATGCTGAGACCATTGCGTGGCTGGAAGAGTATCTGGCGACTACTCCAGGCGCCCTGCTGATGGTGACCCATGATCGCTATTTTCTGGATCGCATCGTCAACCGGATTGTTGAGCTGGATCGTCGTCAGTTGGTGAGCTATGCCGGCAATTACACTCACTATCTGGCCGAACGCGAGGAGCACCATCAACGACTGGCCGCAGCGGAGCAGAAGCGCAACCAGTTGCTCAAGCGCGAACTGGCATGGCTGCGCCGCATGCCCATGGCCCGGGGGACGAAGCAGAAGGCGCGTAAGGAACGGGTTGCGGAGATGATGGAGCTTCGCTACGATCTGGGTGAGGATCGCGTCTCCATGGCGCTGGCTGGACGGCGCATGGGCAAGCAAGCGCTGACCGCCACCGGGCTCAGCAAGGCGTTTGACGGCAAGGCAGTACTCGACCAGGTCGACTTGCATCTGGAGCCGGGTGATCGCATCGGCATCATGGGGCCCAACGGCACGGGCAAGAGCACCCTGCTTAATCTGTTGGCCGGCTCGATGCCGGCGGATTCCGGTTCGATTCGCTGGGGTGAAACCGTAGAGTTGGGCTACTACGATCAGCGTAGCGAACATCTCGATCCCGACAAGCGCATCATCGAACTGATTCAGGATGAAGCGCCGCTCATTCTTTCTAAGGATGGCGAGCGCGTCGAAGCGGCTCAGATGCTGGAGTGGTTTCTCTTCCCGCGACCTATGCAGTGGGCGCGTATCGGCAGCTTGAGCGGCGGCGAACGAAGACGCCTCTACCTGTTGCGCACGTTGGTCCATCGACCCAACGTGTTGCTCCTGGATGAACCGACAAACGATCTCGATATTCAGACTTTGACCGTCTTGGAAGAGTTCTTGGATCATTTCGCTGGATGCCTCATCGTTGTGAGCCACGATCGCTACTTCCTTGACCGTACTGTCGATCACATGGTTGAAATGCAAAATGGCCGACTGGGGCCACGCTATCCCTCGCCCTACGCAACGTTCTGTGCGTCTGAGTCAGGAGGCCGCTAGCGCACCCGCACCGGCGCCCGTCAAGCCGGCCGCATCCAAGGCCACGGCATCAGCCCGCAAGCGCGCGCCAAAGCTGTCGTGGAAGGATGCACGCGAGTTGGAGACACTCGAACGTCGCATCGATGAACTGGAGGCGGCCAAAGCTCATCTGCTCGAAGAGATGAACGCGACGGGGGAAGACTACCAGGCTCTGCAATCCCTGGCCGACCAACTAGCTGGGGTGGAGAAGGAAACCGACGCCGTGCTGACCCGCTGGTTCGAGCTTTCAGAACTCAATGAAGCCGCAACTTAACCAAGTGAGATGCCAAAATGACCCTCGACTTTGCCCGGTATCTAAACGTCCGCAGCGCCACCGCGCCCTGGCTATCCCCAGACGGAGCCTCAGTCGCTTTCCTCAGCGACATGACCGGTAATCAACAGGTTTGGCGCGTGTCGACCGCGCCGGACGCCATGCCGCTTTGGCCAGAACAACTTACGTTTTTTGCTGATAAGGTGTGGGAAATCCACGGCACGCCGGCAGTCAACCACCTGGTCGCGACGAGCGACGTCGGGGGCAACGAGTGCCAGCAGCTCTATCTGATCACCGTCGATCGACCCGCAGCACAGGGCGACGCCAACAGCGTGCACAGCGTCCGCCGCTTGACGACAGATGACGAGGCCATTCATCGTTTTGGCGCCTTCAGCGCAGATGGACGGCAGATCGTTTACACGGCCAACGTCCGCAACGGTACCGATTTTGATCCCTTCTGGATGGACCTGATGACAGGAACGCGGCGCCGCCTGGCTGAGACCACGGGCAACCGCTTGATCGTGGCCTGGTCGGAAGACGGCGGCCAACTGCTGCTGCTCGACGCCGTAGCGTCCGAACAAATCGAACTCTACGTCTTGGATGTCGCCAGCGGCCGCGAGCGACACCTGACTGCTGCTATGGCGCCGGCGCGCTACCATTCGATCACGTGGACGGACTATGGGCTCTATGTCATCACGGACCGTGAGCGGGATCGGGGTGCGATTTGCCGCATGAATGTGGAGATGGCCGAACTCACAGAATTGGTGAGTGCCGATGATCTGCTGTCAGACTTTGGCGGGCAGACCGGAGAAATCGATTTCGACATCGTGGCCAGCAGCAATACCCATGCTGCCTTTATTCTCAACGTGGAGGGCTACAGCCGCCTCCATCTACTTGAGTTCGCCAGCGGCGCATACCGGCATGTGGCCAATTTGCCGGAAGGCGTCATCGGCGCACTCTCCTTCAGCCAAGACGGGACCCGGTTGGTGCTGGATCTGCAGAGCCCCGACCGCAACGCCGACATCTGGACAGTTGACCTGAACACGGGATCCAGTCGCCAACTAACCTTTTCCAATCGTGCCGGCATCGATGCCGCTACCTTTACCACACCGCAACTGATCCACTACGCGAGCTTTGACGAGCGATCCATCCCTGCCTTCTACTATCGCCCTCAAAGCGCGCCCCCGGCCGGGGGGTATCCCTGTATTCTCTACGTACACGGTGGGCCTGCCGGTCAGCAGCATCCCGACTTTGACGTGCGCTTCCAGTATTTTCTCCAGTGCGGGTATGCCCTACTCGTGCCCAACGTGCGTGGCAGCACCGGCTATGGGCGCGATTACATGATGCTGGATGACGTCGATCTGCGCATGGACAGCGTGGCCGATCTGAAGTACGCAGTAGCGTGGCTGGATGGGCGCGAGGAGATCGACAGCGGCCGCATCGCCATCTACGGCCGCTCGTACGGCGGCTATATGGTTCTGGCTGCCCTCACCGAATATCCGGCACTTTTCAAAGCCGGCATCGATGTCGTGGGCATCGCCAACTGGGTGACGTTTTTGGAACGGACCAGCCCATGGCGACGGGCCCATCGTGAGCGGGAATATGGCAGTCTCAGCCAGCATCGCGACCTGCTGGAACAGATCTCGCCCATCCATAAAATCGAACGCATCACCATGCCGCTCCTGGTCGTAGCCGGTGACAATGATCCGCGCGTCCCACTCTATGAATCGGAGCAGGTGGTAGCGCGCGTGCGTGACGCCGGCGGCACGGTCGAATTTCTCCACTATGCAGACGAGGGCCATAAAATTAGCAAGCTGACCAATCGGATCGACAGCTTTACGCGTATGGCCGCGTTTCTTGATCGGTATTTGTAACGATAAACGGATGATGCTGCGGAGGACCGAAGATGCCTCCGACGCGGTCGCCTTTATCGGTAAGACCGCCGTAGATTGGCGGTCCATTCTTATCCAATCGACAATCGCCGGCGAGCGAATAATTGCTTGCCCGGCCGCGCGTCCCGTGATAGACTGAAAATCGGCTATTTCAATCGGCTCCAGAACACCTAGCGCAACCACTCAAGCCATCCTATGCCTGTTTTGATTTGCCCCCAGTGTGGGTATCGAGATACCGCCGTCGCCTCGCGTTGCCCTCGCTGCGGCGCGGCCTGGCCGGTTGAAGGCGACAACGCTCGCCTCTACTACCAACGCGCCGGCGAACTGGCCGCTTCCGGCGATGATGCTGGTGCATTGGCCGTCGTGCAGCAAGGCTTGAGTCGCTACGACACGCCCGATCTCCATCTGCTGGCGGCGATACTTTGTCGCCGCATGGGCGCGGCCGATGCCATGCGTCAACACGTAGCCGCCATCCCCGTGGATGACGCCCTGCGCGGCGAAGCCGAGTGGCTGCTGCGTTCGCAGAGCCAGCGCGCGGGGATGGGGAGCCCGGTGCAGACGCGCTATGGCGCTGAAGACCCCGAGTTAACCGCGCTGCTGTCGCCGCCCCAATCGCTGCCGCCTGCGTCGTCCAAGCGCCGGCGAGGCCGGTGGGCTGCCCTGGCTGCTGTGCTGGCGCTTTGTGCTGGCGCCTTCTGGGCCTGGACTTCGCTCGTACCCGGCGAGGATTTGGCCCAACTTCCCCCAGCTACGCCAACGGCCACTGCGGTCGCCGAAGCGACTCCGGTCCAGGCTCCCGGTGAACCTGCCGGCGATGCGCCGGTCGAGCGTGATGAGTCCACTGTTGTGCCTACCGCTGAGCCGCTGCTCGTGCCCACGCCGACGATTCCGCCCGATCTCGTCCAGCCGCCCGGCGCGCCTGAACAGCTGGCCGCGGCCGAGGAGGCCAATCCCGCGCTTGCTCCACAGTTTGACCTCGCTGCCTATCTGGATGAGTTGGGCAACAGCGAGCTTGCTGCGCTGGACGTTGCCGCACAGCTAGATGATCAGCAATTGCTGCTAACCGGCTTTGTGGAAACCTTCATTCAGCGCGAGCAGTTGGTTGCCTTGACCGAAGTCGTGCCCGGCATCGAGTCGGTCAGCGCAACCGAGCTCTACATCCGGCCGCCGGCTACCTATACCGTGGCCGCCGGCGACAGCCTGTGGAGCATCACCTACAACGTCTACGGGAACATGGACCGTATGGCAGACGTCTACAACGCCAACCGCGATATCATGGCCTCGCCGGAGTCGCTAACGATTGGCATGGTGCTCAAACTGCCGCCATTTGAATAACGGGGTACATTCAGTGGTGATCGACAATCAAACAGAAAACCAAGGGGGGACGACCAGTTTACGGTCGTCCCCCCTTTTGATAATACTGGGATGATGCTGGATCTCAAATCGGAAAGGTGTTCCCTGCTACTTGGTCGGATGCATGGGCATGATGACATGAAGATACTCTTCATCGCCCACGCCGACCGGCCGCAGCGCGCCTGGCCGCGTCGACTGGGTGGTGTCGAGTACGATCTGCGGCTGCTCCATCTGGGTGAGCACGTCGATGAGGTACTTGGCATTGAAGGAAATCTCGATCTCATCGCCGTCTACCATGGCGTCAATATCGTTGACGCTGTCGCCCATCTCCATGCTCGTTGCGGTCAGGCGCAATTGACCCTCGCCGTCGCCGTTGCCGGGGATGACCGTCAAGCGGATGATATTGTTGTTTTCACGGGCAAAGAGAAAGGCGACCCGCGCGGCCTTGAGTAACTCAGCTGTGTTGACGACAGTGCGCGTGTCGTGGCTCTTGGGAATAATGCCTTGGTAGTCCGGGAAACGACCGTCGATCAGCTGACTGCTCAGTTCAACCCACTGATAGTTGCCCCGAGATTCGTCGGATTTACCGGGAATCTGGAAGAGGATCTGGTTGCGCGATTGGGCGACGATTACGTTGATGGGCTTTTCCTGGCTGGCGTCAGAACTGATGCGCGCCAGTTCGGCCAGGCTGCGGGCCGGGATCACCACCGTCATCTCTTCGTTGGGGCCGACTGGCTCGTCAAAACGTACGCTGCGCACGCTCAGCCGATAGCCGTCGGTGGCCGCCATGCGCAACTCACTGGGCTTGAAGCTGGCCTCCACGCCGGTGAGGGTGGGACGGCTCTCGTCTGTCGACGCAGCGTAGACGACCTGGTCAATCATCTTGCGCAAAGTCTCGGCCTCGACCGGAATTTGCACGCCATCGATGGTGTCGGTCATCGCGCCTTCAGCGTCTTCGTTCTTAGCTTGGGCGACGAAGGGGAACTGGCTGGCATCGATGCCCTTCATCGTGGCCGTATAGCGTGCGCAGCGCAGATTGAGCGTTTGGGTGCGCACGGACAATTCCATGTCGATTCGTTCCGGCGGCAGATTGTTGATAAAATCGGCCAGCAGACGCGCGGGGACGGTGATGGAACCTTCATCCTCTACCTTGGCCCCGATCCAGCAGTTGATGCCGATTTCCAAGTTGGTTGCTGCCAGACGCAACTGGTTGTCCTTGGCTTCGAGCAAGATATTGCCTAGGACGGGGAGCGTGCTGCGCGAAGAGACCGCACGGCCAACGATTGAAAGGCCCTTGGCCAGATTTTCCTGAAGACAGCTTACGCGCACGGGAACCTCCCTATATTGCGATGGATTTGTGCATGATGAATGCCGGCTCGCCTCCTGGGGGTGAAGGCCTGCTTCGCTGGCCGTTTTCAAAGGTGACGAGGGGCTGAAACGCTCAATTGACGCTGTGTGCGAATCTGCATGACGCGGCCGTGAACGTGGTTTCGTTTCTGCCCAGAGTATAGCATACCCCAACAGGATTGAGAATTCCAACTCAGGAATTTTAGAGCGTCGGAAAACGGTCCGACTTTGCTGTCACTTGTGTCCAGCAACGGAATGAGAAAGAGACTATCCTGTGTCTAGGAAGTCGAATTCACCAAGACTTCATCTCGAACCGGAGGCAACCATGAATCTGCGCAATCTGATTATCACAACTCTGACAATTATCTTGATTGGGGCCGTCTTGTTGGGCGTTGGCAGCCTGGCCGATATGGGCGTGGTCGCCGAACCCAAGACAGAGATGGTGCGTTCCGGTTTGGCCAACGTGCGGGCTTATTCACCTGCAGCTGCGACAGGCGGCGCAACCTACGCCGTGGACAGCGGCCTGCTCTTTGTACAGGATGGCGAGCAGTGGCTGTTACTCGACACGCCTGAGGGTGTGATTGTCAATGACGTCATTGCTAGCGCCAATGCACCAGAGACGCTCTACGTCGGCGCTGCCAATGAACTGGCCGTCTACCGCTCAGTCGATGGCGGCGAGAACTGGCTGCGCGTGCCTCTGAGCACCGACTACATCGGTGGAGTGACCAGCCTGGCGCTGGACGAGGCGCAGCGCATTCTCTACGCCGGGACCGATACGGCCGGTATCTTCCGCGTGCGCGACGTTGGGTCATCGATGATTCTCAGTGGCCATGAGCTGCTGAGCGAGCCGGTCGTCGAGCTAGTCGCTGACAGCAGCGGCAATGGCCTGGCCTTTGCCCGTACGGCGGAGACGCTCTACCGGGCTGACAATTTTGGTCTTGAATGGACTCCGGTCGAGAACTTGGGCAGCAGCCCCACGGCGCTGGCCCTCGCCAATACGACTCCGGCTACGATCTACGTGGGTACGGTTGACCGCGGCGTTGTCAAGAGCCAGGACGGTCTGGAGTGGACGCTGGCCAATGCTGGGTTAGGCTTCGTGCCTGGCAGTCGCCTGCGCATCGATGCGCTGACGGTCGACCCGCAGCAGCCCGCTGTGCTTTATGCAGCGACGAGCTATCTCTTTGGCAGTACCACGCTTCACCAAACGCCCGTCAGCGTGGCCATGAGCACCGACGGCGCAGCAGTCTGGGCGCCCGTTCAGCCCCTGACGAACGTAGCCGTGGCTGAACTGATGCCGATTCCTGGCCAAACGGGCGCAGTCTATGCGCTGATGGCTGACAGCCGGGCGCCGCTGGCCATGGGCCGTGCGCCTGAGATCGCCACGACGGAGCTCGCGGTGCAGCCGTTGGTCGATGAGGCCGCCGGTGAATCTACCCCCGTCACCACCGGATGGATTGCCTGGCTCGTGGCGGCGCTGGCCGGTATCGCTCTGATCGGCATGTTGATCAGCGATTTGGGTAAGGGCAAACCCGCGTTGTGGCCAATGCCTGCTCCGCGCCTTATACAGAAATAGTCTGGTCGACTGCAACGCGCATCGTTCGTTCAAGCGAGTTGGATGAACAAACTGAAAGTCTGAAATATCTCCCGCTGCAAACCGTTTGCAGCGGGAGATTTGTGTTTTGGACGTGCCAATCCGTGAATTCGCTGGTCGGACTTCTACCCAAGCCGCTGTTGGGCTATAATGTGCCTCATGGATTGTCCGCATCGTGTCCGCACTGATCAATCTACCATCCGCCGAATGACTCCATGCCGTGTAAAAGCTGATGACCCGCCACACCTCATCCATGAGATCCGCATCCATGAGATCCGCGACGACTACGTTCACGCCCGCCCGGCGCGTCCAGGGCTTTGGGGCAACGGTCTTCGCCGAGTTTACTGCCCTGGCCATTCAGCATGATGCCGTCAACTTGGGGCAGGGCTTCCCCAATTTCGCCGCGCCCGACTTTTGTGAAGGCCGCGGCCCAGGGCGCAATCGCGCAGGATTTGAATCAATATGCACGCGGTGCAGGGCATCCCCGCCTGGTCAGTGCGCTGGCTGACGTCTACAGCCCCCTCTTTGGCCGTACGCTCGACCCGCTGACCGAGATCGTTGTGACTGTCGGTGCAACGGAAGGCATCTTCGCCACGATCCAGGCGCTGGTCGATCCGGGCGATGAGGTGATCTTGATTGAGCCTTTCTACGACAGCTATCCGGCCGCAGTCGTGATGGCTGGAGGCGTACCCGTCTATGTGCCGCTGCGCGCGGCCGCCGGCGCAACCACATCGGCGGAGTGGACGCTGGATCTCGACGAACTGGCTGCGGCCTTCTCGTCGCGCACGCGTCTGCTCATCCTGAATACGCCTCAGAATCCCGTTGGCAAGGTTTTCTCGCTGGGGGAGCTGGAAGCGATTGCGGGCTTGGTGCAGCGGCACGATGTGCTGGTCCTGAGCGATGAGGTCTACGAGTGGATGGTCTATCTCGATCCGGTGCGGACGGTGGACCACGTGCGCATCGCTACCCTGCCCGGCATGTGGGACCGAACGGTGACGTTGGGCAGCGCCGGGAAAACTTTTTCAGCCACGGGCTGGAAGATAGGCTGGGCCATCGCGCCGCCGGCCCTGGCCCACGCAGTGCTCATGGCGCATCAGTGGATTCCCTTTGCGGTGGCCACGCCGCTGCAAGAGGCAATTGCCATCGGCCTGGAGGAGGCGGACGAGCGGGGCTATTTTACCTGGCTCAGCACCATGTATCAGGCCAAGCGGGACAAGCTGTTGGCCGGCCTGGACGAGGTAAACCTGGCGCCAGTGCGACCGGACGGCTCCTATTTCGTGCTCTTTGATACCAGCAGTCTCGATGTGCCAGTGCCCGCCGGCGTGCGGCGTGACGTGGCCGTCTGTCGCTGGTTGACCACGGAGGTTGGCGTGGCCGCGATTCCGCCTAGTCCCTTTTATAGCGAGCCCCACCAGCATCTGACAGATGGCCTGGGGCGCTTCTGTTTTTGCAAGACTGACGACATGCTGGATGAAGCTGTCCGACGGCTCAAGCAAGCGTTGCATTAACCGCAAGCCGCAGGACGCAAACCCTGCGGCTTCAGATTGGATCAGGCACTCTATGGACATTCATGTTGAGCAGGGCAATATTGTTGACCAGTCAACCGACTGCGTGGTTGTAAACCTTTTTGAAGGCGCTACCGAACCCGGCGGCGCGTCCGGCTCGCTCGACGCAGCACTCGACGGCGCGATTCGTAATTTGATTGCGACGGGTGACTTTACCGGTGAGGCCGGGAGCACGGCGTTGCTCTATACCCGTGACGCCGTGGCTTCGCCGCGTGTGCTGCTCGCCGGCCTGGGACCGGCGGAAGCGCTGAATCTGCATGGCATTCGCAAGACAGGCGCTGTTATTGCCAAGCGCTTGGCCGAACTCAAGGGGGTGAATTCTTTCGCCACGGTCGTGCATGGCGCAGGCGCCGGTAATCTCGACTCGGCGGAGGCTGCCCAGGCGCTGGTTGAAGGGCTGCAGTTAGCCCTCTATCGCGCGCCGCAATACAAGCGCGAAGCGGAACCCCTTACGCCTGAGACCTGTACGGTCGTCGAGTATGATGCTGCCAAGCTCGATGCGGTACGGGCAGGCGTGGCGCGCGGCAAGATCATGGCCGGCGCCGTCAGCCGCTCGCGCGATTTGGTCAACGAACCCGCCAATGTGCTCTACCCAACAGAGTTTGCCGGTCGGGCCGCGGCCATGGCTGACAGTGTGGGGCTGCGCTGTACCATTCTTGGCGAGGATGCCATGCGCGAGCTCGGTATGAACATTTTCTTGGCCGTCAGCCAGGGCAGCGAGCGCGAGGCGCAGCTGGTGATTTTGGAACACACACCGGTCGGATCGGAGGAGGATGAGCCGCTGATTCTGGTCGGGAAAGGTGTCACCTTTGATACCGGCGGCATCAGCATCAAGCCGGCGGCGGGTATGCAGCTCATGAAGGATGACATGGGCGGGGCTGCAGTTGTTGTGGGGGCAATGGAAGCGATTGCTCGGTTGGCCATTCCCAAGCGCGTGATTGGCGTGGCGGCTTGTGTAGAGAATATGCCCGATGGCAGAGCCTACCGTCCCGGCGATATCTTTACCGGCATCACCGGCAAGACAGCCGAGATCATTAGCACCGACTCCGAGGGGCGGCTGATCCTAGCCGATACGCTCGGCTACGTGGCCCGCTATCATCCACGGGCCGTGGTCGACTTGGCCACGCTTACCGGTGCAGTAACGATTGCTCTGGGTAAATTGGCCGCCGCGCTCTTTGCCAACGATGACGCGCTGCGCGATGGCCTGTTGGCGGCGGCAGAAGAGAGCAGTGAACGGCTCTGGCCCATGCCGCTCTACGACGAATATATGGAAGCGATCAAGAGCGACATGGCTGAAGTCAAGAACAGCGGCGGGCGTGCAGGTGGATTTGGTACCAGCGCAAAATTTCTGGAGCATTTTACGGAAGGCTATCCGTGGGCCCATCTTGACATCGCTGGTGTGACTTGGGCCGACGCTGCACCAAACGCCTTTACCCCGGCGGGAGCCACCGGTTTTGGCGTACGCCTCTTGGTCGATTTTGTCAATGCCTACTGATGAGCTGAGGATCAACGATGAAGAAATATGCTAGAGAGACGCTCGATCGAGTGCATCGTGCTGACATTGCCCGCAAGCTGGAGCCGGTGCGCCGCACGATTTGGGCCCTCCTGGGCTTGATCGCGGCTCTCTTGGCTACCACAGCCGTTGCATCGGCGGCGCCGACCGGCCAGGAAGTCATCGTGGAGACCAACCGCGTCTGGCCGGTGTTGCTGCCGCTCATGACAGCGTCGTTTGCTGTTGAGCGCGCAATCGAACTGATCTGGAACTATATCGACTGGGGCCTGCTAAATTTCCGCAACATGAAGCCTTCGGCATTGAAATCACCCCAATACGTCCAGTTCAAGAGCGGCACCAGCCTGCTGTTGGGGGTGGTGTTTGGCATTCTGATCGCCAACTATATGAGCATGCGTGTCTTTCAACAGTTCGAGCCGCTGGCTCCGAGCCTGTTAGCCGACGTCCCCACCTCCTGGGACATCATCGTTACGGGCGCCATCATCGGCGCCGGCGCCAAACCGATCCATGATCTATTGGGCATCCTGACTAAGTTCAAGGACTTCTTGGACAAGAGCGCTATTCGCCAGCGCGAGTTGGCCGGCTCCGCCTTCGCTGATGGTGTGCTAAAGCTGACCGAGAGCGAGACGCAGAGCATGGTCGATGTCCCGGGTGTGGGTCTGACGCCGATGAGTGCACCAACGCCCGTGGGAGACGATTCTCTTGCGGGTGAGGATCAGCCACTGTCCGACCAGGAGCGCTACGCCCAGGCACTGCGCGATCGCACGGCCATGTAGGTTTGTGTTGGACGATTACACCCCAACCGCGGTTCACTTGATGAATAACCCGCCAATCAAAAGAGGGGAGTGCATCTGCACTCCCCTCTTTTGATTGGGTTTATCTGACCCGCTTCCCCGTAAGCAGCCAGATGAATGCAAGCGTCAGCGCCATCAGAGCCAGTGACCAGGTCCGCGATTGAAAGGTTTGGGCCTGCTCCGCCTCGCGCCAATCGACGGGCGCATGGGTGCCCAGGGTGCGCTGGGCATTCTGCTGCCGGTGCGATTCTTCCAGCGCCCGATGCAATTCACGACGAAAACTTGATGCCGGCTGCATTGCCGCCAGGGCTTCAGCAACTGTGGGCGAACTCGTCGTCACAGGTGGGGGAGGCGGCTCACTGCCTGTTTCGATGACGACCGGAAAGTGCTGGTCATGCAGTTCAACCCAGGCCAGCTTGATCTCGGGACTGCTATAGAGTGCGCCAAGCCGGGCTGCTGAAGCGGCATCAAAGCGCATCGTGACTACGTTGCGCAGCTCGAAGGGCAGGCACGCATAGGGTTTTGTACTGGCCATAGATGCTTTTCGATTGGACCATTGAACGGCGTTCATCAACTTCTCTTCTTGAACTAACGCCATGACGCTCGGCTCCGATCGACGCTCACTCATTCCTCGTCGGTGCTGCGGCCCCAGCCGCGTGACTCCAGATCTTTGCGTAGCGCCGCCAATGTACGGAAATAGAGCGACTTGACCGCTGTCTCACTCTTGTCCATCAGGTCGCCAATCTCGATGTTGGAGAGGCGATTGCCAAACTTGTGCATGAGAAGGTTGCGCCGGTCCTCAGGCAAGCGTTGGATGGCGGCCCACAGCTCGGCGTGGCGCTCTTCCAGCTCGATCATGAGCTCGGGCGATTTGCCGCCATCGGTCCAGAGCTTGTCGAGGGGCAAAAAACGGCGACGCTTCTGATCGCGGTGCCAGTTGGCAACGAGGTTGTGGGCAATGCGAAAAAGCCAGGCCGAAAAGGGGAGTCCCCGATCTTCATAGGTCTCCAGACGATCCAACGCGCGATAGAAAGTGCGTGCGGTCAGATCCTCAGCTTCCTGGGAATTGCCCACCCGGTGATAAATGTAGGCATAGATGCGATCCACATACCGTTCGTAGAGCTCTCCGAACGCGGCGGGATCGGTGCGCGCGTTTTCGATCAAAGTAGCCTCCTCCGCCTGCTCACTCTTTGACACGCGAGGCGGGGTTTCTGGTTCCGGCGCTTGTTGCGCCTGCTGCTTCTCGATTGGGTCCAGTTGGGACGTCGATTGTTCCGTTTGTTCTGCAACATCTCGACGTAGCGAAAACCGTTTCACAAGGATTGTAAACCCTGTTCGTGACAACCTGAAATCAGCGTGGCAACTTTCTAAAGACTGAGTTCGATGATTCTATCATCATGCCGATGAGCCGTTCCGGCAAGCGTGAAACGACTGTTCAGCCTTAGCCGGCCACCAGCGAGAATATCAAATCCATGACTCCTCAAAACCGATTTGTCATTATAGAGCCGAGCCCCGACTTGAGCAAACCCGAAAACCGATATCCAGGCCCGAAATTTGACCTTCTTTGTTCTGCCATGGTATACTTTTTCGAGTCGCCAGGGGCTGTAGCTCAGCTGGGAGAGCGCTACAATCGCACTGTAGAGGTCAGGGGTTCAAATCCCCTCAGCTCCACTGGATTTCGCCGATATCCGCAGGGAAGTCTAAGCGGTAGAGTCAACCGAAATTTGACTTTGGGGACGAAATCGCTAAAATAGAAAAGTTCCTTCACGGGCCTATAGCTCAGCTGGGAGAGCGCTACAATGGCATTGTAGAGGTCAAGGGTTCGAGTCCCTTTAGGTCCACAAAAAGCCCTTCCGCACGGAAGGGCTTTTTCTTTTACCTGCCTTCTATTGCGTGCTTACTGCCGCATCAACGCACCATCGCATAAGGCCCTATTGAATACATGATTGAACATCAACAAGAGGAAGATCTCATGACTGAACCAATGCGTGCCCCGGATGAATTGCGACCCGTCACCTTCGAATTGGACTATGTCGTCTATCCCGAGGGCTCTGTGTTGGTGAGCATGGGCAATACCAAGGTGTTGTGCAACGCGACCGTGCAAAACTCGCTGCCGCGCTGGTTGCGCTATGGGCCGGACCGGCACGGCTGGGTTACGGCCGAATATGCCATGCTGCCGCGCAGCACGCAACGTCGCACCAATCGTGAGACGGCTACGCCCAAGGGCCGGACTCAGGAGATCAAACGCCTCATCGGTCGCAGCCTGCGCGGCGCCGTCGATCTCAACGTCTTGGGCGAGCGCCAGATAATCGTTGATTGTGATGTTATTCAGGCCGACGGCGGCACGCGCACCGCGTCTGTTACGGGCGGCTATGTGGCCCTTGCCTTGGCAATCAAGCGGTTGCTCGCCAACGGCACGCTCGCCGATGATCCCCTGGTAGGCGCGGTCGCCGCGGTCAGCGTCGGCATGGTCGATGGCACGCCCACCCTCGATCTCGATTATGAGTTGGACCTGGCTGCCGATGTCGACATGAACGTTGTCATGACTGACGATGGCCGTTTTGTCGAAGTGCAGGGAACCGCGGAAGGCAGCCCCTTCAGCCAGGCTGAGCTGGATGCGATGTTGACGCTGGCTGATAAAGGAGTCCGCGAGCTGCTGGCCGCTCAGCAGGAAGCGCTCGTCAATGCCACGCTTTAGCGCAAGCGGTTGCTCTGCGTAATGGGCTCACTCAGGGCATCGCCGATGTCTTGAGTCCGGTGGATCATATACGTCGGAATATTGGCGCTTTCCAGTTCGACTAGCAGCGGTGTGTAGCTTTGGACCCCGCCAAAGCTGCGCCCGTCGATGACGATAGCGATGCTGTTGGCGCCACGTCGTTGAATGTGTTGTAGCGCCCGAGCCCATTCCGGTGACGGATCTGAACTAATCGCGATGACGGTGTCATTGCGGTTGAGGCGCATGCCGTCAGTTGCGACGAGATGGCCAAAGGGCAGATCGCCCTCCGCCTGCACAACCGCCAACGCCTCGAGGATCTTGTTGAGCTGCCGCTCCCCGCGATCCGTCTGCAGAAACTCGCGGGTCCCACCCTGGCTGCTCATGCCGACGGCGCGGTTGCGCAACAGAAAGTAGCGGGCCAGGCTGGCCGCCGCCGTGACGCCATATTCGGTCGTACTCGGTGGCAACTCGATGCTTCCCCTTCGTCGCCCGCTTTCCAACGAGAAAATTCCTTGCTCCGGCGCCTGGGGCTGCCACGGCAGCGCAACCTCCGTCTCGTGAAAGAGATCCAAATAGATCCAAATGTCTGAAGTCGGATCCAGTTCAAATTCCTTGGTCATCAGGCGGTTGGTGCGCGCGGTTGTCGGCCAGTGGATGCGATTGAGGCTGTCGCCCGGCATGTAGTCGCGCACGCCGGCGGCGTTGGTTGTGGTCTGATAGGTGCGCTGGTGACGCGCTTCCCCGCCGGCCATTTCCGAAATGGAAAGCTCAAAGGAAGGCAGCTCGACCGTGGGGGGGAAGACGAGCAGATAGGAAGAACTCGGAAGCCGCTGCTCTACGTCAAAGACGCCCAGCGGATCGCCGCTGCGCACAATGATTGGGCCCAGACGGTAGCGTCCGCGTTGGAGGCAGAGCGTTTTGACCTGCCAGCGAAAGCTGCCTTTGGGGCGCAGCGTGTTGATGACGCGGCTGACATCATGCCAGGGCAGCGTTGAAAAATCTTCAACCTCCAGCCACAGTTTTGGAAAGCGACTGCGATTGGTTACCTCAAGCTGCTCTTCGGCAAATTGACCGACTTGGGTGCGCCGTGTGCGCGTGTAGCGCCGCAGGGTGAGCGAGCGCGTGCTAAGCTGCGCCCAGATATAGCTCAGCAGTAGGATGGCCGTTAATAGATAGGCCATGTTGTACCAGAGCCGGCTGCCCGTGCTAAATGATAGGATCCACGTCGTCAACGTGCCCGCAAGCAAGAATATTAGTCGGGATGACATAATGCGCGACCCTCCGGCTCTCTATCTATCAAGAGGCCGGCCTAGCGTAGCTTTGCTCGTGCACCCGGCACGGGCGTATGGCGGAGTGCGTCGTCGACTACTTGTTGGGCTGAGACGTTCTTGATACGAGCCGAAGGGCTGACGATAAGGCGATGGGCGAGTGTGGGTTCAGCCAACAGCTTGACATCGTCGGGCAAAACGAAGTCGCGGCCTTCGATAGCCGCCCACGCCCGAGTGGCATTGAAGAGAGCAATACTGCCGCGCGGACTGGCGCCCAGGTAGATGTCCGGATGATCGCGCGTCATGGTAACCAGGTCAACAATATAGCTCTTGACCAGATCGTCCACGTAAACGGTGCGGACAGCCCGCTGTGCTCCAATCAATTCTTCCACTGTGACAACCTGCTCAAGCGCAGAGATGGGGTGGCGTTCGGCCTGACGATTGAGCACGTCGATTTCATTGGCTTTGCTCGGATAGCCCAGGCGAATGCGCATCATGAAGCGGTCAACCTGCGCTTCGGGCAAGGGAAAGGTTCCCTCATATTCAATGGGGTTCTGGGTTGCCAAGACCAAGAAGGGGCGCGCCATCTCGTGGGTGATGCCGTCCACCGTAATCTGGCGCTCTTCCATGGCCTCGAGCAGAGCCGACTGCGTTTTGGGCGTCGCTCGATTGATTTCGTCGGTGAGTACGATCTGCGCCATGATGGGGCCGGGGCGAAACTCAAACTCCATGGTCTTCTGGTTGAAAATGCTGACACCGGTTACGTCACTCGGCAGCATGTCAGGCGTAAACTGAACGCGGCGAAAGGAGCAGCCGACGCTACGGGCAATGGCGCGAGCCAGCATGGTCTTGCCGACGCCGGGCACATCCTCAATCAGCAAGTGGCCTTCGCACAGCAGACCCACCAGCGTCATGCGGATTTCATCGTCCTTGCCGACGATGACTTGACGAACATTCTGTAACACGCGGTCGGCAATCGATTGCGCGTTTTCCATTCTTGACCTCTTTTTTCCCGTTGATCTACGGTAAGCCTGCTTCGAGGCGATGAAAATCAAACGTCATTAGGATCAATCATATAAGATGATCTGCGTACAACGAAAGAGCGCCAGGGTCTGTTCCGCTTCATTGCGTACGATGGCATCCCAAACCTGTGTGCGTCTTCCGCCATGCTGAAGCATTGCTTCGGCATGAATCATGCCGGCCGTAGCCGTGCGCAGAAAGTTGGTTTTCAGTTCCAGCGTTGTGAAACTCTTGCTACCGGTTGGCAAGTTTGCCAGACATCCAAATCCGCAGGCCGTGTCGGCCAGGGTTACTACCGATCCAGCATGGAGATAGCCATTGGCTGCAATGTGATGATCCTGCAGTCTCATTGCCAAGCAAATGCGTCCGGACGACAGGTCGACGAGCTCGATTCCTAGGTGGGCAGGCAGTCCACGTTGAAGGCGCTGACGCAACCACGCTGCCTGATCTTTCAGGTCTACCATCGAATGTGATTTACTCGCTGTTACCGGCGGTACAATGTGGGGCGCTTTGGCCCGTAACAATACCCTACTTGTAGGGCATGGGCAAACCAATCAGTGGTTTTCACGGATCTTTATCATGGGCGCTCTTTGCGAGTCAACATTGATTCGAACAGACGCCGTCGGGATTTATGGGTCATCTTCGGATTTCTGGATGAATCCTGCTATAATGGCTGAGACGCGTCCCTCTGCCTGAGAGGGATGCCAATGCACAGCGCCCGCCAGAGCAGAGCTACATCGATATGGAATTGCATGAATATCCCAGGCCAGACAACGATACCGGCATCGGTCTTCATTGGGTAGCCGGCTACGCTACTGCCGTCGGCATCGCCCGTATCCGCGAGTACTGGATTCCGCAACTGAAGAGCCTGGGCGTGAAATGGATCAAGATCTACAACCACGATGGGGCGATTGATTTTGCTGAATTACTGCTCGCCGAGGGGATCATGCCCGTGGTGCGCATCTTTCAGCCAACGCCCAATCCCAGCCGCCTCGGCCTCAAGGAGATTGTTCTGGTCGAGGCGCTGATCCGCGCCGGCGTCCGCTACTTCGAGTTCAACCACGAGCCGGATCGGGACGAATCCTGGCGCGGCGGCCGCGTGCCGGCCGATGGTCAGGATTTGGTGACGGAGAATACGATCGCCAATCTGGAAGTCATTTTGGAGCGGGGCGGCATGCCGGCGATCCCTGCTGTCGCCAATGGCAGTCGCTGGGACCTGGTCGGCAGGATCGTCCAGAAGGGGCGGCGGGACCTTCTTGATGGACCTGTCTGGCAGGCCTTGCACAACTATTCCCTCAATCGTCCGTTGGACTATCCATACGACATCGGCAACCAGGAAGGCGCAGCCTACACGCCCCGCTTCTACCGTGCGGTGGCGGAGGAGGATTGGGGTGAAAATGCCTGGCGCGGCCGTACGCTCGTCGAAGTAAATCGTTTGCGACTCAATCGCAGCAATCCTGGTGCGACCATTGCCGATGACCATGCCTGTTGGCTTGGTTTTGAGCACTTCGATCAGTTGAACCAGCGCCATCTCGGCCGGAGCATTCCCCTTCTCTCCACCGAATGCGGCTATCTGGTCGGCGAGGATGTGGATCCGCGTTATCCCGCCACGACGCCAGATCTCCATATGGCGCAGACGCTGGAAGCATGCCGCGTGATGATGGGCACGAGCCAGCGTTTTGAGCCTGCGCCGGACTACTACTTCTGTACCGCCTTTCGCCTCCTCGCCAACGCCAAGTTGGGGAGTTCCAGTTCATGGTGGGAGGGGCAGGCTTGGTATAGCGATCGCTGGCCGTCCGGCATGTTACCCATTGTGCATGCGTTGCGTGCTGAGAAGAAAGCCGTTCGCCGCTGGCACGGGGCTGGACAGGTAGGCGAGTTGGCCGCGGTGCATGGACTGGTGCTTAATGCCGATCCTGATCAGGCCATCGTCCTGAGCCAAAGTGGACGCGATCGTAAACGGACGATGCTTGATGCCAACCACCGCTACCGCTTTGATGACCTCATGCCCGGTCGCTATACGATCCGCGTCGAAGGTCGGGATGCTGCCCACACGGTCGAGCTTTCACCGGCGCGTGACGTGGTCGTCGTTAATTTCGACTTGCACATGGCTGCTGAGGGCGGCAGCAGCAACAGCATCGTCGCCGGCACGGTTCGGGGCGGCGCTGGCGCCATCGTTATGCTCCTGCGCGTTAGCGACGGCGAGGAGATTGTCTCGCTGGCCAAGGAAGACGGCAGCTTCCGCTTTGTGGATTTACCCGCCGGTCTCTACAACGCCCGCATTCATCCAATCGGCAGCCGCCATGACAACATTGTGCTGGACGGCAGCAACCGCGTGGAGTTTGATCTGACGACATTTGGGTGGGGGCACACGGTCCATGCCGTTGACCCCGGCTCACACGGCCTGGCCACTGCGATTCATTGCCGTGTCCAGGGCCATGATGATATCTCTGTCCAAGTCGTAGGTGCGGACTGGGAAAGCGACGTGGCGCGCACGGGCAGCGCACCGGCGCTAGGGCCGTATATGTGCGCTTTCACCAAAGTGGAGCCGGGCAGCTATCTTGTCGTCGTCAATGATTTGCCCTTGCCAGACGGAACGACATCGACAGCGGAAGCGCGTGTGCGTGTTGATGGTAAGCGGATCCCGCTGGTTGACTTCGTCTTTAGCGAGCCCCAGGCCAGCGCCGCCGCAACCGAATCAGTCCTCACCGGCCATGTGATTGGGGGGTTCGTGGCCGGCGTGCCGCTGGAAATCGCTCTGATCGACGATGCCGGCAGTCGCCGCATCACCGCGGTAAGCGCAACTGGGGAATTTCGCTTTGACGGGCTGCCCGGTGGGCTCTACACGGTAGAGATTGTCGGTCATGAGGAAACGAGTAGCCGTCCCGATGTGGCCCTGGATGGTCAGAGTGAAACGCGTGTCGAACTACTACTTTCTGCTCGGGGTGAAGCATCGGCCAATGCTCAGAGCGCGGTCGCCGGCTATGTCCCCGACGCCGTTGGGGCCACGGCTCAGCTCACCGACACGGTCGGCAATGTCTATACCCGTCTGGTTGGGGAAGATGGTCGCTTTCACTTTGACCGTTTGCCGGCCGAAATCTATTCGCTGACCGTAACCGGCGGCTACGTCCAGCAGCCGCTGGTGCTGGACGGCAGAGCGGCCGTTGAGGTCCTCTTTTCACCGTTGACTCTTGAGTGGGAGGCTGATGTGAGCCAGGCAGGTTCCATGCCTGGCTTTAGTGCGTTGCGTGTCGAAGTAGAAGGCATGGCGGACTATCCCGTTAGTGTGTGGCAGGAAGAGGGCGACGAAGTGATCGTGCGGACGGGCAACGATTCCGAGTTGGGTGATTCTGTCGCGGAGTTCAAGCCGTTGGCGCCTGGCCGATACATGGTCCGCCCGCATGAGATTGACAAGGTGGTTGCCGTGGATCTGACTGGCCTGGAGGCGCTCTGGGTCACCTTCCGCCGTCGTCAAGAGCCGGTGACGCCCCCTCTTGTGCGCCCCTTCATTGCCTCTGGCGCCGGCGAGCCGACGGACGGGACACATTATCTCTATATTGCTGCGGAGCCACTGGAGGATCTTCCCCTCGAATCGTTGCTGCGCTATGCCGCTACCATGCGTCCGCTCGTTGGCAGCGATGTCGAACAGGCCAGCGCAGCAAGGCAGATTACGGTGGTGGGCCAGCTGAGCGCGGCTGAACATGTGGCGTTGACCGCTCGCGGCGCGTCGCTGGCATTATTTTCGCAATGGCGAGATGAAAAATGGGACGTTCGTCGATCGAGACCCGTAGAGGCGAATGCCCTGCGGTCGTCAGCGGTTTGTCGGCGCAGGTCCCGTTGTGGCGCGAAGAATGAGTTCCGGCTGGCAGAGCACGTGACGGATCTCTATGGGTTCTTCGCTCTCCAGCCGCTCGACCAGCATTTGTGCGGCGAGGGTGCCAAAGTGGGAGACGGGCTGGCGGATCGTCGTCAGGTCGACGTAAGCTGAAACATCATGGTCATCAAAACCAATGATGGAGACATCCTCTGGTACGCGGCAGATTGTGATCCCGAATCGTCTTAAGCGCCCCAATCGCCATTTCGTCGGAAATGGCAAAGACTGCTGTCGGTGGATTCTCCACTGAGTAGAGCACCTTCATCGCTTCCGCGCCACCCTCGAAGGAGAAGTTCCCGCGTTGGATTAGCTCTGGTCGAAGCTCAATTCCTGCTGCGTCAAGGGCCTGGCGATAGCCCTGTGCGCGCTGCGCGGGAATATTAAATTCTAACGCCGCGCGCGAACCGGTAATCGCGCCGATGCGCCTGTGCCCTAAGTTGATGAGGTGGCGTGTGGCCAGTTCTGCCGCGGCCACATTGTCAATCATGATGGAATCACTGCCGGCGCTCATTGATTCCAGGGTCAGGGCGGGCACATCGGCTTTGGCCAATAACTCCGCCTCTTCGCCGGTGAGGGAGAGGCTCATGATGGTGAGCCCGTCGACAAGGCGACCGCTGGCAAGCCGGCGCAGCAAGTCCGTCTGATTCTCCGGTGTGTCGACGCTGTAGCGTACAGCGTCATAGCCCAGGTTGATCAATTCGAGCTCAATGGCCGTTTGCAGCTTTGTGTGGAACCATTGGTCGACCAGGGGCGCGAGGAGTCCAATCACCCGGCGCCCGGAGATGAGGCGTGAAAGATGGGGGGTAATGACATAGTCCAACTCTTCCGCCACCTGAAAGACGCGATTTCGGGTCGACGGTGCGACGTTGGGCAGCCCCCGCAGCGCCCGGCTCACCGTCGCTGTGGAGACACCGGCCGTTCTCGCAACATCTTCAATTGTCGCGGCCATACGTGATTCCCCGATTTATGCAATGGATTTTGAACACACACCAGATGAAAAGCGCTGGCGGCAGGTTGACACCATTTGGCATTTTTGCTACCATATATGTAATATCTTACACAAAATTGACAAAAAAAGAAAATTCATACAAATTTTTGGCCAGTCTTGCCGTATTGCTCCTGTAAAGGCAGCCAATAGTCGTTAAGGGTGCATCCCATTTTGGGGGCGGTGTACGAACGGACTGGTCGCTTGCTCTAGAGCAGAGCCCCCCAAATGTGGTATGCACCCAGTCGTTAAATAACGGTTGCAAGTTTTGGCGTAGTGGGCTAGGCTAACGATGTACGGGCATCCTGAAGATTGAGAACGATATCCCCTCCCCCAAGTTGTTGATTGGCCCCCTCAGGGCGCCGCGATCCACGTAGCGTGAATGCCGTGTCGGCTTCACATAGAGTAGCGTTTTGTTGTTTGTCCTGCCTGTTCCATGACAGGACAAGTTGATCACAACCATCTTTTACCAAGGAGAAACGAAACATGAACCGAAAGTTCTATTTGTTGCTCAGCGCGCTGCTGGTGGCCATGCTTGTCCTGGCCGCCTGTGGTGGTGGCGCTGCCCCGGCTGCCCCGGCTGCCGAGGAGCCTGCCGCGGAAGAGGCTGCCACTGAGGAACCCGCTGGCCGCCGAGGAAGCAGCTACGGAGGAAGCGATGGAAGAGGAGCCGGCTGCTGAGGAAGCCTCTGGCGATGCTGTTCAAATTACCTTTTTGGGTGGTGATGCCACCAACGCCCAGTTTGAGCGACAACAGGTTGAACAGTTTAATGCCGAGAATCCTGATATCGAAGTGACGTTTGTTGAAGGTCCGACGTCAGCGACTGATCGCTATGGTTTGCTGCTTCAAACCTTCCAAGCTCAGAGCACTGACATAGATGTGTTCCAGATCGATGTAATCTGGCCCGGTGATCTTGCTGAGCATCTAGTCGACCTGAATGAATACGGTGCGGCAGAGGTTACGCCCGATCATTTCCCAGCCATCGTTGAGAATAACACGGTTGACGGCGCCTTGGTCGGCATTCCGTGGTTCACGGACGGCGGTATTTTCTATTACCGCACCGATCTGCTAGAAAAGTATGGCTATGACGAACCGCCGAGGACATGGGATCAGTTGGAGGAAATGGCCGCAACGATTCAGGAAGGTGAGCGCGCTGACGGTAACCAGGACTTCTGGGGTTTTGTCTGGCAAGGTCAGGCCTACGAAGGATTGACCTGTGACGCGTTGGAATGGATCTACTCTAGTGGTGGCGGCACAATTGTCAGCCCCGATGGCGTGATTACAATCGACAATCCGGCTGCAATTGAGGCGTTAGATCGAGCTGCCAGTTGGGTTGGTGATATTAGTCCGCCCGGCGTGACAGGGTTCTTGGAAGAAGACTCGCCGTGCCGTGTGGCAAGGTGGCAATGCCGCCTTCATGCGCAATTGGCCCTATGCCTGGAGCCTGGGACAGGCAGATGATAGCGCCATCAAGGATCTGTTCGAGGTTACGTCGCTACCTGGCGCAACCGAGGAGGAAAGCGCTGCTACGTTGGGTGGTTGGCAGATGTCGGTGTCTAACTACAGCGAACATCCTGAGGCAGCCGCTCGCTTCGCCCTCTGGATGACATCTGAAGAGCAACAGAAGGCTCGCGCGCTAAATCTCTCACTGACTCCGACGATTCCAGCTCTCTATGAAGATCCTGAGATTGCTGAAGTCATTCCGTTCATGCCCAACCTACTTCCCGTCTTTACGAGTGCGGTGGCGCGTCCCTCGACGGCCACAGCACCCAATTACAACGAGGTTTCGACCATCTTCTTCTCGAATGTATCCGATGTCCTCACTGGACAGCAGAGCGGTGAAGATGCGGTGATCAATATCTCGTTGGATCTTGAAGATCTGCTCGGCTTTGAAGTTGGGGAGCCGTAAGCTGTAGGACTCAGCTCATGTTGCCGCAAGCAGTCTGCCTGTGCCGTTTTTGCACAGGCAGACTGTTGCGTAGATAACTTCGATTTCTGGAGAAGCCGCAAGTGAGATTCCGTGGCGGTACTTCAGAGTTGACACCTCCAAATCCTCATCTCAACTGTCGCATAGCCTTCGACGTAGCACATCGGAAAATTGAGCCGGAATGGCCGCAGCGTCGATTGGCCTAACCATATTGTTCACAAATAAGGCCTGTCCCGGTAGAGGAGACTTCACATGGCTGACAGGGATAGTAAGGAAAGCCGGGTGACCTGGCAAACAGGAGCAGCGCCTCGCCTATCTTCTCTTGTTGCCCACCTTCATTATTTTGATTGCGATCGCCATCTATCCGCTCGGTTCGGTGTTTGTTAATAGCTTTACGAACAGCATTTTTGCAAGTGCACAACCGTCTGAGTTTGTGGGGCTCGACAACTACCGCACGCTACTGAGCATGACTATCAAGGAGATTCCCGTCTCAATCGACGAGGATAGCGGTCAGCCAGTGTTAGACCCCGATACAGGAGAGCCGACCCTCGAAAACCCTGCACGCATTCTGCCGCGTGAGCTGGTTCCGATTTCGTCCCCTGACGACTTTTCCCTTTTTGGAAACCAGTACGTGTTGGGCGCCACCGACCCAGACTTTATTCGGTCTATATGGGATACCCTTATCTTTACGATTGTTGCGGTCGCCCTTGAACTAGTGTTGGGTATTATTGTTGCTCTGATTATCAACGCCAGTTTCAAGGGACAGGGGGTTATGCGGGCGATTATCCTGATTCCATGGGCGATTCCCACTGCAGTTTCATCCATGATTTGGGCATTCATGTTACAGCCTAATCGTACAGGATTCTTCAACACTGTCCTCTGGCGTTTAGGATTGGGTGATGGTGAAATCGCCTGGCTGACAGATCCTGCCCTGCAGTTGCCTTCCATGATTGCTATTGACGTTTGGAAGACGACGCCATTCATGGCGTTGTTGATTCTCGCTGGCCTACAGTTGATCCCCAAGGACATTTATGAGGCGGCTGATGTAGATGGAGCCAATGCCGCTACTCAGTTCTTCCAGTTGACGCTGCCGCTTCTACGTGGCACGATTGCTGTGGCCCTCGTGTTTCGTACGTTGGATACCCTGCGCGTCTTTGATCTATTTCAGATCGTGTTGGGGCAGGCTCGCTATTCCATGGCTAGCTTCACCTATTACGAATTGATTCAGAATCGTGCCATGGGGTATTCGTCAGCCAGCAGTATGGTGATCTTTGTCGTGCTATCCGTCTTTGCTGTGATCTACATGATGAGCCTGGGGGTGCAAACTGATGAGTAGTCAAACGAAACATCGCGTCAACCGCGCCCTGCTCTGGGTCTTAATCATAATATTGGCCATTTGGATGCTGTTTCCCTTCTACTGGGCAATCAATTCTTCGTTCAAGACCGAAAACCAGCTGCAGATGACGCCCACGACCATGGTTCCTCGTGACGCGCAGGGGGACATAAGTTTTACCATGCGCAATTACCGTGCAGTCTTCAACAACGAAGCATTCTTGCGCGCCATTGTTAACAGTACCATCGTTGCTACGAGCGTTACCTTGCTCTCGCTGGCAATTGGCGCATTTGCCGGCTTTGCATTGGGTAAGCTGCGCTATCGGGGTAAACGGGCCACGCTCTACATCATTCTGGCCATGACCATGTTTCCCCAAATTGCGGTATTGACCGGTCTCTACGCTATCATCAACAATTTGGGCTGGAATGCAATTCCTAGCTTGATCATCACTTATTTGCTCTTCTCGTTGCCCTTTACGGCCTGGGTGTTGACGGCGTTTTTTAAGGAACTGCCGCTAGAGATCATGCAGTCGGCCCAAGTGGATGGCGCGTCGCCGTTTCAGACCTTCTACATGATTCTACTGCCGTTGACGATGCCGGCTCTGGTTACGACCGGGTTGCTGGCCTTTATCGGCGCCTGGAATGAGTATTTATTTGCGCTGACCTTTACGTCGGTGCAGCCAGCTGCCCGCACCTTGCCGGTCGTTATCGCAAACTTCCCGGCGCAGATCTCTCGTCAGACGCCTTTTGGTGAAATCATGGCTGCTGGGGTTATCTCAAGTATTCCGCTGGTCATACTTGTCTTTATCTTCCAACGGCGTATCGTTGCTGGTCTGACCGCGGGTGCGGTAAAGGGCTAGTTAAGCGGCCTCACCCTGCTCTGACGCTGAAGGCGTCAAAGCGTTCCCTCTCCACCCGGTGGAGAGGGAGGCGAAGGCTCCGTTCAGGAGCCGGAGCAGGGTGAGGTAACCCCTCAGTTCCCGACCCTATTTCCCAGCACCACGCCCACATACAACGGTAATTTCATCATTCTGCGCCAGCGCCACGGCTGCTGAATCAGACGATGCAGCCACTCCAGATGCATGCGCTGCAGCGATGCCGGCGCACGCTGCGTGATGCCGGCCACGAAATCAAACGCACCCCCCACGCCCATGGCCACACCCACGGGCAACTCGGCGCGGTGCACGTCAATCCACAGGTCCTGTTTGGGGTGGCCATACGCCACAAAGAGGATATCAGGCCGCGCGGCGGCAAGCCGTGCGTGAATCGCCGGCCAATCGGCTGCAGCCGGCGATCCGCTGTGCGTGCCGGCTACCTGCAGCCCCGGATAGCGCGCCACCAGCCGCCGCGCCGTCTCCGCCGCTACCCCCAGGCCCGCGCCAAGGAAGTAGACGCGCCAGCCCTTGTGCGCGGCCTCCTCACAGATTCGATAGACCCCATCCGATCCGGTGACCCGCTCGCTGAGGACCACGCCTTGGCGGCGAGCCGCCCACAGGATGCCAGCGCCATCCGGCACGCGCAGATCGGCCCGCGCCAGCGCCGCGGCAAAGGCGGGATCGTGCTGCGCGTCGACGATGAACTCGGGGTTGACGGTGCAGATCTGCCGGCAGGTCGAGCTCTGCTGCGGGTGCTTGGATTCGACAAGCCAACGCTCAATTTGCGCCAGCGTTGCAGGGAAATCGACGCCGTGAACGTCGACGCCGCCAATGCGTACTACGGGTGACGCGCGGCAGCACTGTACCAGCGGCCAGCTGAGGGGATGTGGCCATCTGCGGCTATTTGTTGCCTTGCGCGGCGGCCGCTTCGAGCACGGCCAGCGTCTCAGAGGCGGCCTTGTCCCAGGAAAAGCGTTTGACATTTTCGTGACCGGCGGCAATTAATTGCTGGCGCAGGGTCTCGTCCTGGCTCAGGCGCAGCATGGCTGCAGCCATCGCTTCAATGTCGTTTGGATCGACCAGCAGCGCGGCGTCGCCGGCCACTTCGGGCAAGGAGGAATTATTGGATGTCATGACGGGCACTCCCATCTGTTGCGCTTCTAGCACGGGCAGGCCAAAGCCCTCGTAGAGCGACGGAAAGCAGAAAAAATCGGCCGCTTGCAGCAGCGCAACCCGTTCGTCCTCACTGATATAGCCGGTGAAGTGAATGCGGTCCGCCAGCCCCAGGGCGTTGGGCAAGGCCAGGAGCGACTCGCTCAGCCAGCCCAGGTTGCCGGCGAGGACGAGATCCCACTGCAGGTCGTGCTGGGCAGCGAGCGCAGCATAGGCCTCCATCAGGCGCTGGAGGTTCTTGCGTGGCTGAATTGTGCCCAGAAATAGGGCAAAGGGGCGTCGTAAACCCAGTGCTGCGCACACGTCAGCCACGTTCCCTTTGCCTGGCGTCTGTGGTCGAGGAGCTGCGGCCTCATGAATAACGTGAATCTTTTCGGTCGGGGTTCCATAGGCACGCTGCAGATCGCGTGCCGTCGCCTCGCTCACGCAGATGATTGACGTGGCCGCATGCGCGCTCCAACGCGTGCCGGCTTCCAGATACCAGCGTTGACGCCGGGTGTGGGCCTCCGGAAAGTGACGAAATCCCAGGTCGTGGACCGTGATGACGCTGGGCGGCAACGCCGCGCCGGCGGGGCGAGAACGGGCAGCACGTGGGCAGGCACAAAGAGCACGTCGGGCGGGCGACGGATTACTTCGGGGCCCAGCGCGCGGTGCGTCCAGATCGGGCAGGCCTCCAAGAGGCGGATTTCGGCACTGCGCGCTGCTTGCGTCTTGCTGACGAGCAAGGCTTCCAAGTCGACATCGTGATCCGTATAGAGGCGCCAGGCATGCGCGGACGCCTCGGGCAAGGCCAGCAGATGACGCGTGATTTCCAGCGAATAGCGCTCCGTGCCGGTTAAAGTTGCGCGTAGTGAGCGAGATGCATCGATACCGATGATCATGACGATCACCGGCCCGATTAGGGGGCGCCGGCGCCCCAATGCTCGCCGGCCAGCACGGCCAACCAAGCCATGTTGGGAGCCATCTTTGCCAGAAATTCAGGTGCTATGAAATTTGTCGCTTCCTGTGCTAGAATGATTGCCATAATACCCGAGCGCTTCGTTGGCTTGCAGACGTGCATAGTAGCAGCCCGTGATTGGCGCGTCAAACTAATACGCATAGGCAGATTCAATTTCCCTTCGGCCCAACGAACCAGGCCATTCTAATCCTATCTGGAACGCGTTCCGCACACCAAACGTCCATAGGGTGCTGATTACAAATTGTTGAAGCATGCTCATTTTGAAAATGATTGACAGGCATGAACTGGCAGACACTGATTGTTGACGCGTTTTGGATCCTCGGCCTGGCCGGTTTGCTGGCAACCATCAGTTATGCTGCGTGGTACGCATCGGCTCGGGGACGGCGCATGAGCGATCTGCTCCGCACGCCTCGTTTCTTAACGCCGCTCTGCCTGAGTCTTGAGTTCTTTAGCATCGGCGTGGCAGCAAGTGGGTTGACTGCCTTTCGTCAGGCGCCGTGGTGGGAAACCGTTGCTTGGTCTATCTTTGTCGTTCTCTTTGGCGTACAGACTATCATATATGGCGTAGCGGGCACTCGTTACGGCTGGGACACACCCGTAGAAGGGAGAAACCATGAGCGATCGTAATTCCATGGATGACTGGCAACTCCAAGAGTCTCCCGATTCCGGCGATCAGTGGCAGCTTCTCGATCAGGAGCAAAATCTGTCTGCGAACCTGCAATTGCAGGAGGCGCCTGCCGGGGCCGCCGAGCAATGGCGGCCCGTTGCGTACGAGGAAGCGCCCACCCGCAGGACGGGATGGATTTTGCCCTCGATGATTATTGCCGCGCTCCTCGCGGTCCTTGGCTATATCGGCTGGCTTGCCTACAACGGCTTCGAGATTGGCGTTCCTGCCAGCCCACCGCCCGTCACGGAGCCGGCCGAGAGCGGCGCATCGGAGCCTGGTGTCGTCGCGGTGGCGACCCAGACGGAAGCGCCGCCTACAGCCACGCCACTACCGCCGACGGCCACACCGCTACCGGAGCCGACAGCCGCACCCACCGCCGTGATGGTGGCTCAACGAGTTGCCACAATTCTTAGCCCTTACGGCCTCAACGCCCGTCTTGAACCGGGTGGCGATGGCGACGTCGAACGTATCCTGGACGAAGGCGAGACCGGCGTTGTGGTGAATGAAGAGGGAGATTGGATTGAAATTGAGTTGGCGTCTGGCGAACGTTTTTGGATATCTTCTTCAGCAGAATTGGTTCAAATCGCCACGGAGATGGTGGAAGTAACCGAGGGTGAAGCGCCGCCAGGTGCGCAAGAAGTGCCTGTCGCGCCGGCGGACGAAGCCCCAACGCCGCAAGGCGGTCCTACAGTCAGCATCGATGCCGCGGCCGGCGTCAATGCCCGCAGCGAGCCAAGCGTCGAAAGCGAGGTCCTCGAGATTGTACCCGACGGTACGACCTTGCCTGTGATCGGTGTCAGTGATGATGGCGCTTGGGTACAGGTGACGTTGGAAGATGGGCAAGCAGCATGGATCTCAACCGAGGTGGTTACCGTCGAGGGTGAACTAGACAGCTTGACTGCGCCGCCTGCCGCGGCCACTGCGGCACCGGAAGAGGAATCGGAGACCGCAGCGGAAGCGCCCGCTGCCACGACTGAACCGGCAGCTGAGGATGTTGCTGAAGATGTTGACCCTGTGGTGACCATTGATAACCTGATCGGCTCTAATGCCCGTACCGAACCGTCTACTACGGCGGAGACGGCGGCTTTTGTGCCTGGCGGTACCGAATTGCCGGCCCTGGGACGCAGCGCCGACAGCAACTGGGTGCAGGTCGAATTGGAGGACGGCAGCACGGCTTGGATCTTCTCCGGCTCGATCTCGCTCAATGTGCCGTTGGAGACGCTGCCCGACGTCGAATAGCGCCCGTCAATCTATTCTACAACAATAGAAAGAGCCCCTGACGCGGCCAGCGTGTCAGGGGCTTTCGATTTACCCTGGAGGTTGGATTGTGAACTCACGATTGCGCTCGAACTACCGCCTAGGACCAATCTTATGGGCTGTCGGACTCAGCGTCCTTGGCGTCACCCTATTGCTCTTCAACTTTGATCTACTCGCTCCGTACGAACCCTTGGCCCAAATTATTTTGGCCGCACTCTTTGGGTTGGCAGGCGTGGGCTTTTTCTTTGCCGCCTATGCGGGCATGCCGCGTGATTGGGGCCAACTGATCCCGGCGTGGACGCTCATGGCGCTCGCCGGGATGATCTTGTCCAGTACGATTGAAACACTGGACGCGCGCCTTACGGCGGCCATTCTCTTCATCGGTTTGGCGGCCGCCTTTTTTCATATTTATTTGCTGCGACGATTAGAAAATTGGTGGGCCGTCATCCCTGGCGGCTTTATGCTGGTCCTGGCTGTCGTGATTGCGCTGAGCGTACGCATTGCCCGGGCCGAAACGCTGGCGGCCGTTCTTTTTGCCGGCATGGGGTTGGTCTTCTTTGCGCTCTATCTGCTGCCGGCGCGTCGTCGTCAATGGTGGAGTTTGGTGCCAGGCAGCGTTTTGCTCGTCTTCGGTCTCTTCGTGCTGACGTCGAGTGAAACCGGTACGGCCGTCTGGTTGCGCTGGTGGCCGGTCTTGCTGATTCTGGCGGGCATCGGCATGGGCTTTGCGGCCTGGCGGCGTCAACCGGCCGAACGCTTGACCGTCCACGCAGCGCCGACCGCCGTTCGCCCGGCTGCCCTGCCTGAATCGACGGAGCCATCCGCCACTGCCCTATCAACGCGGGCAGCGTTGGGTGAATACACGCGTCCAGCACCGGGGACGTCCGTCGAGATTCTTCCCGACCCCGACGATGAGGGATAGCGTGCAGGAATCCGACATTTTGCCAAATCTTGCGCGGTACGTACCTTGTGGAGGCGCCATGCAGGCCCCTTATGGTTTGTCCTTACGCATCGCCGTCACGCACGACAATGCCGTCTCCGTCCATGCGCTCAATCACAGCCAATGTGACGATGGGTACGCCGAGATTCTTGAGTAATTCACGCCCGCCTTCAAAGGCCTTTTCGATGATGCAGCCGATTCCGCACAGGGTTGCGCCACACTGCTCAATCAGCGCTACCAGCGCGCCGATGGTCTTGCCGCTGGCCAAGAAATCATCGATGAGCAGCACGCGATCATCAGGCCGCAAGTACTCAGGCGAGACGATGAGTTCGACGATACCGCCTTTCGTATGGCTTGGCGCATGACCACTGTAGAACCCCTCGGGCATGGTAATCGGTCGCGTCTTGCGCGCATAGATAACAGGGACGCCCAGGGCCAACCCGGTCATGAGCGCCGGTGCAATACCGCTGACCTCAGCGGTGATCACCTTGCTAATCCCCTCCACGCCGGCTGCGGTGAAGCCGGCGGCAAAGGCATGGCCCATCTCAAAGCTGAGCGCCGGGTCAAGTTGATGGTTGATAAAACCGTCTACCTTTAGAATGCCGCCGCCAAGGTTCCGCCCCTCTGCCTCAATTCGCTCTACAAGCGCCTGCATGCTCTTTCCTCCGGTGAATTAATCGTTGCTACGAAACTGACGAACGGTACGAGCTTACCGGTTTCGATACCCGCGCCCGTCCAGTGCGCACGCTCACATGCGCACTGGACGGGCGTTTCAGCAGAAATCATGATCTCGTAGCGCCTTCACTTTAGATCCTTTGACTCGATTGTATACAACTCACCCGTTTTCCGAGTCTAGCGTCTTGCGCTCAACGTTCTGTAATCGCTTCAACCGCCTCGGTCGCGCGCGCCACGCCACCAAGGGCGGCAAACTCCGCTTGCAGCGCTTTGGCCTGCTCGCGTTGGGGCGAGCGTTCGGGTAAGAGTTGGGCCAGCGCATTGCGTAGATTGTCTGGAGTCGCTTGCCGCGGACTCATGTGGTAGCCGCAGCCGGTACGGGCCACGCCCTGGCCCTGTCTGGCCTGGTCTGCTGCGTGGGGTACAACGATCTGCGGCACGCCGTAGGTGACCAGCGCGTGGGTTGTCCCTGCACCGCCGTGATGAATGGCTGCTGCACAATAGGGGAGCACGCTGGCGAAATCGACCGTAGAAACGACCTGACTGTGGCCGGGCAGCCGGCCTTTTAGGAGAGCGTTCAAACGCTCTTCTTCCGTGCCGCCAAGAGCAATAATGGACGTAGCGCCTAACGCCGCCGCGGCCTGGCTGGCGGCGATAAAAAAGTTGGGGTCGTTGTTGAAGGCCGTGCCCAGCGTGATGAAGACCCAAGGCGTCACGGCCGGATCTGGATAGCCGATGGGCATGGCGCCTGCCACACCAGGAAGGCCACCCACGTGGCGCGTCTGTGGGCCGATCGGTGAATCGGCAAACCAGCTTGGGCTCCAGTAGCTGAGGTGAAGGTCCGGCGCGCTGAGCGCCGGAGGGCCCGCCGCGCTCGAAGTTGAGTCCCCGAATGTCGAAGCGAGCCAGCAACTTCGCCAGCCGTTCGCGGCCGGTAGCAACCATGGGATCGGGTGGACGTGCCGCGTGGGCAACAGCGCGGGGTGGTGCAGGCCAGCCGGCCACCACCAACGGCGTCGCTGTCCGCTCAGCAGCGATGCCTGCCGCGGCGATAAACATTTCGCTGATGAGTACATCTGGCTGGAACGACTTCACAAGCTCGCTCAATGCTACTGCCGCATTGCTGACCCGCTCAATGTCCAACCACTGGTCGAGGGCGCGCAACTGACGGAGGCGCTGAAAACTCTGAGGATCGCCGGCGTCGTCAGGACGCAGGGGCGGCGGCGGTGGCCAGCGCCAGCCCGTCTCGGGCAGAGCATGAAAGGTGAGACCGCTCTGCTCCACGCGCGCCTGGACGGGGGCGCCGCTCGCCCACAGCACCTCATGCCCGCGGCGCTGCAGCGCGCGTGCCGTCTCCAGGTAGCCGCCCCAGTCTAGATGGCCTGAGAGCGGCGCTGAGAGGCAGAGCACGCGCATGGGGCGTCGCTTAGCCTCCGCAGCCCGGTGTCACGCGGAAGAGGCCGCCGTCACCCGTGCCCAGCCAGAGCGCACCGTCGGGCGCTGTGGCCACCGCCAGCAGCGGCCAGACCAGCATGACGCGCTCGGTCGTAACCTGACCGCCCGCGTTGACTGAGGCGGTAGAGGCCAGGCTCCTTGCCGTATTGACCATAGAAGATCGTGCCATAGGCCCAAGTGATGCCGGTGGGCGCAGCCGTGTTGAGCAGCGTGGCCACGGGCCCGACGTAGCGCGTACCGTAGTTGCCCGTCAGCGCCAACGGAAAGCCATAGAAAGGCGCTGTGATGTCGCTGCCCGTGGCCTGTCGCGGGTCGAGGACGTTGACCTCATCGCCGGCGCTCACGTCTTCAGGTACATTGGTTGCCCCGTTGTCAGTAAACCAGATGCGGCCGGACGGATCGGCGGTGATGCCATAGGGATTGCGGACGCCCATGGCTGCCGTCGAGAAGGCATTGATCGAGCGTTCGCTGAGCAGTTGACCCAATGGCGCGCGTACGATCCGTGCCGAGAACGGGTTGCCGCCCGCCATCAGATTGACGGCCGCAATTTCAGAAATGCCTTCGATGGGGCCGTCGGAATACCCATCGCGCACGCCGCCGGCCGAGACGTAAATATAGCCGTCGCTGACAACGATGCCATTGTTGGCGTGGAAAAGCTGACTGTTGACGGCGAAGCCACCTGCCAGCGGTTCATATTCGCCGCCATCTGGAATACGGCCGATCTCGCCTGCCCGGCTCAGGTAAAGCGCGCCATCATACCAATCCAGGCCGGTGATGCGTGTCGATTCGCTGAAAATCTCGTTGAAGTTCGAGTCGCTCAGATAATCGTAGGTGGCAATGGAACGGCTGGGATGATGCGCGTCATAGAGCACCAAAGTATCGACTTCGCCCACCGGCGGCGAGTCGAGGGCCAGGAACATGCGCCCGTCCGGTGCGAAGGTAATGGCCGTAATGCTGCGGCCGTTATCGGGGAGCCGGCGCTCGACGCAGAAACCGCCCCGGGCATCGAGCCAGCCGTCATCGTCGCTGGGTGGCGGCACATTGAGCGCATTGGCCTGAATGCCGGCTGCGGCCGCACTGGCGCCACCACTGTAAACCGGACCCGGAACCGCGGCCGCTACGACGGCTTCGCCGTTGTCCGCATCAGCGCTGGCGTCGGGCGCAGCGCTGGCCGGGGCCGCGGCGCCATTGACGATGGTCGGCGTGAAACCTTCGGCCAAGCTGGCGACGGCCGCGGGCAATGGCTTGGCGCCACACGACATGGGGATGACTAGCTCGGCATTGATGTAGTTACCGGCGTTCTCGACGGCATCGTCCGCACAGCCATTGGAAACCGCCTCCACATCCATGGCGTCGATGGACGCCCAGAGGTTGTCCCGTGTGGGCAGAGCGCTGCGTCGCTCGGGCGCGCCCGCTTCGATCCACAGCCGCACCGTCTCCTTGTCGAGCTCCGAAAGCTCGCCCACCATAGGCATCGTGTTGGTCTTAATCATTTCCCAAAGCTGGGAGGCGTCAGGATCGCCCGGCACAACGACGGGGCCGTTTTCGCTGCCGGCAATCAGGGGGTCGTAGGCCGTTACCTGGAGCCCTTTGGTTTGAACGACCCCGCTGTGGCAAGAGGCGCACGTGCGCTCAAAGATCGGCTGCACATCTTCCTGATAGCCGATTGCGCCAGTCTCCAGCGAGATACTGGCGCCACTGAGGTCGGCCAGCGGCTCCGTTTCACCAGCGGCAAAGAGG
The DNA here is from genome assembly GCA_963749845.1 of uncultured Chloroflexia bacterium. Lineage (GTDB taxonomy): Bacteria > Chloroflexota > Anaerolineae > Caldilineales > Caldilineaceae > JAGRCP01. Next base: position 396,819 of record CAVVOJ010000006.1, read on the forward strand.
CCGTCAATGCGTACGATTGTGCCTTGGGGGACCCGTCCAACCCGACACTGTCCCACGCGTGTTTCGGGGCGGACGTTGGTGTTTTCAGCCATGACGCCATAGACCGGTTGCTTGGAGGCCAAGCAGGCCACGGCGTCCTCAATGCTGACGAGGGAGCGCTGGTCGACGCGTTCAATGCCGAGAATATTGGGGTCTTCGAAGGGCAGGGGCGGGGGGCCGCTGACAATAGGCCCTGTGCAGCTTGTTAAAAAAAGCACGATTGCCGTCGAAAAAAATAGTGAGAATCCAATGGGTTTCATGAGTTCACCGTCTCAAATAGGGTACGCGCGGCTGCAATGTCGCGCTGAATTTGGGCCAGCAACTGGTCGAGCCCGTCAAAGCGCTGCTCACCGCGCAGGCGAGCGAGAAATTCGATCCGCAGGGTCTCGCCGTAAAGATCGCTCGACTGTCCGGCGCGCGGAAAATCGAACAAGTGGGCTTCCAACCGGCGGTTTTCTCCATCCACAGTCGGTCGGACGCCCAGATTACTTACGCTATCATAAGCCTGCCAGGTAGACACGTCCATGCTCGCCTCATCGTTTTCATTACGCGGCACAATGTAGGCACGCGTGACATAGACGCCGTCGGCCGGCAGCAGCTTGTCGTTCCGTGTTTGAATATTTGCCGTGGGAATGCCGATCGTGCGGCCGCGCCGGTCGCCTTCAACCACGACGCCGGTTGCATGATAGGCGCGACCCAGCAGATCCGCAGCATCGCAGACATCGCCCGTGCGCAAATCCTGGCGAATGACGCTGCTGCGCACGGCCTTGTCGGCCAGGTCGATGGGCTCAATGGTGTAGAGCTCATAGCCTAATTCCTGCCCCAGCGCACGGAGCGTTGGCAGGTCGCCGGCGCGGTTACGACCCAGCGCGAAATCGGGGCCGACGACGAGTCCGACCATACCGAGTTCGTCTTTGAGCAGCGTTACAAATTCGCGCGCTGAGAGCGCTGCCAGGGCGGCATCAAACGGCTGGATAACGCCAACGTCGATGCCTTGCGCAGCAGCAAGACGCAGCCGTTCGGCGGGCGTCGTCAGCAGTTGCAGATCAGTTTCGGGACGGAGAACAGCCAGCGGGTGAGGTGAAAATGTGACGAGCGCGGTTTGGGCAACGGAATCGTGTTGTGCAGCGAGCGTCTGCATATAGGCCAACAGCGCCTGGTGCCCCCGATGCAAGCCATCAAAATTGCCGATGGTCAGATAGGTTGGTCCTGCCACCTGCGCACCGCGAATGTCGTCAAAAATCTGCATAAGTGGCCAGTCTAACTCAGTTTCGCATGAATCCCACGCCCGGGGTCCGTATGCCCGGAGTCCGTATGCCCGGAGTCCGTATGCCCGGAGTCCGTATGCCCGGGGTCCGTATGCCCGGAGTCCGGGCCCTTCTCTCCGGAACGATTCGCTACTCGTTGGCAAACCACTTTTCGGCTTTCCACAAGCCGCCCGGCGCAGCGTCTGTTCCTGCCTCGAGACAGCGTACAATGCCAACAAACGCCCCTTGCTCATCGATCGCCTGCACCAGGCTTCCTGCCGGCTGGGCGGCTGCGCTTTCCTGGAGCCAGACTTTCTGGCCAAAGCCGAATCGCTGCAATGCCGTACTGTCGATCGTTGCTTGGGGCAGCGTCAAGCCCCACCCTGGAGGCAACAGCAACTCCTCTATCGCTTGATCGGCTGCGACAATCATGTCGAGCGTGTGCGCATCGGCAAGGGTAAACGGGCCTGCTGCTTCACGGCGTAACCCGCTCAAATGACCGTACGTGCCCAGCGCTTGGCCCAGGTCATGGGCCAGGCTTCGCACGTACGTGCCGGCCGAGCCGCGTACCTGCACACGCAGTCGATTGGGCTCTATCCAGTCTACCAAAGTCAAGTCATGTATGGTAATCCGGCGGGCCTCGATTTCGACCGTTTCGCCGCGCCGCGCCTTGCGGTGCAGGCTCTCGCCGCCCTGCTTGAGCGCGGAGTAGATGGGCGGTCGCTGATCGATTTCGCCTCGAAAGTTAGCCAGCGCTTCATCGATCATAGCAGCTGTCAGGGGCGGAACGGGGCCGCGCGCCGTGACTTCGCCCAGCGCATCGTACGTGTCGGTCGCAGCGCCCAGCGTGATCTCGGCCTGATACTGCTTGGCGTGCCCCTGATAGTACTCGACCAGTCGTGTCGCCTGGCCCAGGCAGAGCACAAGCACGCCGCTGGCCATGGGGTCAAGCGTGCCTGTATGGCCAATGCGGCGCTGGCGGCTGGCGCGCCGCACCTGCTGGACGACATCATGGCTTGTGGGCAGGTCATATTCGCTTAGATCGCGACCGGCAGTTTGCCAGTCAAAGGGGAGTCCGGGTTTGTCAACGATCAGCAGACCGGAAAGTGGTGATGACTGTTTGGGCATGGTGGCTATGGCTGCGTCAGCTCGTAATCGCTGCTTGCTCAGCTTGGGCTCTCTGCAGCTGTTCAACGATGGTCGGCACCGCCTCGTCAAGCGTGCCGGGAACCGTGCATCCCGCGGCCGGCGGGTGGCCGCCACCACCCAGGGCAAAGGCGACGTCGCTCACGTTATAGCCGGGCTTGGCGCGAAAGCTGCATTCGACGATCGGCGCACCGCCATTCTCAAATTTCTGGATGAAGGTCGCGCTGATATCGGCCTCTGCGATCGAACTCAGCGTGCTGCTCAGTTCCAAATCTTCGCCACTGGCGCCCGCTGCCGCCAACTGCTCCGGCGAAACGGTGACCCAGAGTACGCGGTTTGCCAACTGCCGCGCCGGGTAAAACTTCGCCCCATAGCTTGAGTGATCGATAGGGTTTGCTGTTGAGCGTTTGCGCAGTGATCGTAGCGAGCTTTGCCCCGCCTTCCATGAGCCGGGTTGCCGCAGCGAGCACGGCCGGCGTCGTATTGCTCGTGCGGAAGCAGAGCGTATCGGTTACGAGTCCGGTGAGAAGCGCCTCGGCCAGCGCACCGTCAATTGGCACGCTGAGGGCATCGGCCAGGTAGACGAGCATCTGGCAGGTGGCGGCGCAGCCGGGTTCGACCCAGTTGATGTCACCAAAATAAGTGTTGGTTATGTGATGGTCGATCACCACCATGGGGATGGTGTCGTGGGTATCAGCGCGGAAGACGCTTCCCATGCGGTCAGCGCTGGACGCATCGAGCACGAGTATCCTGTCGTAGTGATCAGCCACATCCGCAGCGCCGACGATCTCATTAGCGCCGGGCAGAAAACGCAGTCCCTCCGGCACAGGATCTTGCAGGGCGAGGGTCGCGCCTTTCTCCAAGCGATGCAGTATCTCGCCCATGGCCAGCAGGCTGCCCACGGCATCGCCGTCTGGCCCTACATGGCTGATGCACAGGAAACGATCACCGGATCCAATCGCAGCGACGACCTCCGTTAGCACAGTCGTGTCGATTTGCATGATTGGCTAATGCCCCGTTTCCGAGCCGGCATCGCCAGACTCGTCAGCGTCAACGAGATCAGTATCCTCGGCATCGGCGATCGCTTCATCGGCGCGCTCCTCGGCGATCTGGGCCAGCAGTTCACTGATGCGCGCCGCGCGCTGGGGCGATTCATCATAGGAAAAGAGCAGTTCCGGTACCGCGCGCATGGTACAGCGTGTGGCAATCTCGCGTCGTACGTAAGGTTGGGCCTGACGCAGCGCATCGAGTACGTCGCGTCGGCTGACTTCGTCGTCGTCGTGAAAGACGAATACTTTGACGTTGCGCAGGTCGCGGCTGACCTTCACATCGGTGACGCGGGCCAGGGATAGCCGCGGATCCTCCAGTTCAGAGCCAACGATGATGCTCAGCTCCTCAAAGAGCATACGCGCCATACGTTCCTGACGAATATTAGTTGACATGATGGATAACTCCTGGCGGGGCAGGTCGTGCGAGCCGGTAGCTTTGAAAGGGGCTGGAAAAAGACAGCGGAAGGGTGCGCTGACCGGTCATCTGCCGATCAGCGCACCCTTCACATCCGCTCTAGTTAGCGAACCCGCCGCTCTTCGTAAACTTCGATCACGTCGTTTTCTTGCAGATCGCGCGAGTCGGCGAGCTTAATGCCGCACTCGAAGCCGGCGCGCACTTCCGCGACATCTTCTTCAAATCGACGCAGGGTGTCAATCTTGGTGGATTGGATGACAACCTCACCGTTGCGCAGCACGCGGGCGGAAGCATTGCGCCTGACGATACCGTCCTGTACCTGGCAGCCGGCGATCATGCCCCGGCGCAGCTTGAAGAGCTTGAGTACTTCGGCATGGCCGATGGTAAAGTCTTCATACACAGGCTCAAGCATGCCAGTGATCGCGTCTTCGATATCCTCGATCATCTTGTAGATGATGTTGTACTTGCGGATCTCGATCCCCGATTGCTCAGCGCGCACTTGGGCCGCCTTGTCCACACCTACGCTGAAGCCGATCACGATGGCATCGCTGGCTTCAGCAAGCATGATGTCGGATTCGGAGATATCACCGATGGCCGCCTGGAGCACCTTGAGCTCCACTTCTTCGTTTTTGATCTCCTGCAAGCTGTTGACCACGGGTTCCAGCGTTCCTTGCATGTCAGCCCGGGCGATAATGTTGAGCGTCTTGGTCTCGCCCTGTTCGATGCGGGCGAACAAGTCGTCCAGTGACATGCGGCGCGCCGGCGCTTCCGCAGTGCGATCAGTCTCGGCGATGCGCTCTTCAACGATGCGCTTGGCCGCACGATCCGTCTTGACCCGTTCAAAGACCTCGCCGGCATCAGGGGAGTCATTCAACCCCAAGATGACCACCGGCGTGCTGGGGCCAGCCGACTTGATGGCATTGCCCTCATAGTCGAACATGGCCTTGATACGACCCCATGTGTTACCGACGATGATCGTGTCGCCTTTGTTGAGCGTTCCATTTTGGACGAGCAGCGTGGTCGTAACGCCCCGATGCTTGTCCAACTCGGATTCGACTACTGTACCGATGCAGCGTCCCTTGGGATTGGCCTGGTATTGTTCCAGCTCGGCCACGACCAAGATGTTGTCCAGCAGTTCGTCGACGCCCGTTCCCTCCAGCGCCGACATGGGCACGACGATGGTGTCGCCGCCCCAGGCCTCGGGTTGCAGATCTTCGTTGGCCAACTCCTCCAAGACGCGGTCAGGATTGGCGTTGCTCTTGTCCACCTTATTCAGCGCCACGATGATCTGAACGCCAGCAGCTTTGGCGTGATTGATTGCCTCGCGAGTCTGCGGCATGACGCCGTCATCGGCTGCCACCACCAACACAACGATGTCGGTGACCTGCGCGCCACGGGCGCGCATGGATGTAAAGGCCTCATGGCCGGGCGTATCCAGGAAACTGATTTTCTGACCGTTGACCGTTACCTGATAGGCGCCGGTGCGCTGGGTGATACCGCCAGCCTCGCCACCAGCTACATCTGTGTGACGAATTTGATCCAGTAGTGTTGTCTTACCGTGATCAACATGGCCCAACACGGCCACAACCGGGGGGCGATCGACCAGATCGGCTTCGTCTTCACTATCGATCGCACGCTCGATATAGGACTTGCGCGCCGGTTTGGCTGCTGCGGCCTCCGTCTCTTCGACGAATTCTTCGGCTTCCTCTTCCTCCACCTCGGGCCACTTGACAGTCACCCCCAACTCTTCACCCAAAATGACCGCAGTGTCATGGTCAATGTTGTGGGTAATGGGGGCCATGATGCCAAATTGCATGAGAATCTTGATTAGATCGATCGGACTTCGATCGATCAATGTGGCCAAGTCACGTACGGTAATGTAGTCCTCCACAACCACTTCTGTCGGTGGTTGGGCGCCGTTTTTTGCCTTTTCCTTCTTGGTCTGCGGGTTCTTACTTTTGGTCGCCATAGGCTGAAATTCCCTCTCTATTCGATGCCTGAGTGTTGCTCTCGGCCGTCGTTAATTAAAAATTAGTCAAGTATCGTTCGCCGATTGGGCGTGCGCACGAGATGCCGCTAGTGGGCAAAACTGGACGGTAGTCGATGACAGTCACAGCGATGGAGCGAACTCAAGCCGCTTGGAGTAGCTCAAGCAATAGAGGGGCGCCAAACCTCGTCCAACTGCGCCAAAACCGTATGGCGCAGACGTCGTTCAGCGTCAACGAGGTAGGGAGAGCGTGTCTATGCAGCACATTTGCCGCAGCATTCAAGCACTGTCAGCCTACCATGTCGCTACCCTCCGCTCCACGGCAGCGCGTCTACCAGTAAACTGCTTACGCGTGTCCATGACTACGTTCTGTCAGGGCGTATCGGTCTCGATCCATCAGTTTTTGCCGCCATTGTCGTTGCACATGTTCTTTGCTTAGCCCTCCTCGTTTTCCTCAAGTTGTTCTTCGACCTGCTCGTCTGCCGTCGCTGGCAGCGCCTCCATGTAGGCAACCAGCGCTTGCCGATCCGCGGCGATAAGTTTCGTGCGTAGGGCCCGTTCTATCTGGCGATTTTCCAGTGCTGCGGACCAACACCTCTGGTCCGGATGTAGATAAGCGCCACGACCGGCCTGCTTGCCGCTTGGGTCGACGACTACATGGCCGTCAGCCGTGCGGACGAGGCGGATCAGCCCCCGTTTGCCTGCGATTTCACGGCAGGCAATGCACGTTCTTTGTGGAACATGCTTGCGTCGCGGCGGTTGTTTGGTCACAAGCCTATCTCAATCGCTTTACCGCTTTGGGCGGATATCGGTCTAAAAGTAGTCCCCGTAGTCGTCATCCTTGGGCGTACGGCGTTTGGACTTCTTTTTGGCCGGCTTCTTTTTCGCCTTGCTCTTGCCCTTGCCGCCTTCAACCCATTCGCCGTCTTCTTCGCTCTCGTCGTCGTCATCCAAATAATCTTCCAGACCGACGAGCAATTCGGCCGGGATTTCAAAATCTACGTCGTCAAAGTCGATCTCGCGGCGTTGGCCCATGCGCTCACGCAGCATGTCGGCTGTAATCACTTCGGGCAGTTCCTCCACCTGGGTAAAGCTTTCGTCGCTCTCCGTCTCCAACTCGGCGACCTCGGCCTCAGCGACAATGTCTGCTTCAACGAGTTCTTCTTCAAGCTCAAGCAGTTCCGCTTCAACTTCGAGCTCAACCTCGGCCTCGATTACCTCTTCGATCTCCACGCTATCCTCATCCGGCAAAACCGGTATTTCGGGGAGATCATCAAAGACCGGGAACTCAGGCGCGCTGATCTGTTCACCAACGGGAGAGTCGGATGCTTCCAGCATGGCCAGCGCATCTTCCAGCGACGGACCCTCCTGGGTGAAGACGCGGCCTTCTGCCACAGCTTCGTCGTCCAGGGCCCGAGCCGCGCGCGTGAGCAGATCCTCGTTGATCTCTCCGCCTTCGTTGCCTTCTGCTTGTAGGAGACGTTCGGCTTTCGCCAGCAAATCCTCAGCCGAATCGGCGGGCATGGTGAGCAGTTGAGCCTGGGCCAAGCGATCCAGACCCTCTTCGATGGCTTCACTTTCGCTCTTAATATCGATGCGCCAACCGGTTAATTTCGCGGCCAGCCGGGCATTCTGGCCCTCTTTGCCGATGGCCAGGCTCAGCTGGCGATCGGGTACGATCACGACTGCAGTCTTGATGTTGCCGGAGTCGTCGAGCAGCACATTGTTAACTTTGGCCGGGCTCAGGGCGTTGGCGATATAGTCATTCAAGGCCGGCTGCCATTCGACCACGTCGATCTTTTCGCCATTCAGTTCGTTGACAATATTCTGAATGCGCAGACCGCGTAAGCCGACGCAACTGCCGACGGCATCGATGCCGGGCTGGGTAGCCGAGACCGCAACTTTGCTGCGTGCGCCCGGTTCGCGGGCAATTGCCTTGATCTCCACAGCGCCATCGCGCACTTCAGGAATCTCCTGCTCGAGCAAGCGGCGCAGCAGGTTGCGGTGCGTGCGGCTCAACTTGATGACGGGACCGCGTGTGCTGCGATGGACGTCTAGCACATAGACGCGCACGTAATTGCCCCGGTTCAAACGTTCACCCGGGATCTGTTCGTCGCGCATGAGGAGACTTTCGTGCTTCTCATCCAGCAAAACGGTTACGGCGCCTGATCCCACGTCCACGCTCCGTACCTGGGCATTGATCAGTTCGCCCACGCGATGCGCAAAATTCTCGTAGACCGTGTCACGTTCGGCCTCGCGGATGCGCTGCAGAATGACTTGTTTGGCCGTCTGTGCGGCAATGCGACCGAAGTCGCCCGGCTGCGTCTCGACGTTGATAACGTCACCCAGCGCCGCCGTGGGCACAACCGTCTTGGCGTCTGCTTCAGCAATCTCGGTCCGCTCATTCATGACATCTTCTACGACTTCGCGTTCGTTGAAGATGCGCATCTCACCGGTTACCCGGTCAACTTCGGCCGACACGTTGGCGACCGAGCCGTAATTGCGCTTGTACGCTGAAATCAGCGCGGCCTCAATGGCCTCAAAAATGACCTCGCGGTCGAGACCTTTATCGGTGGCAACTTGATTGATACCCGCAATCAGCGCTTTTGACATAGTGCTTGTCTGCTCCTGAACTCCCAGCTATGGAATGCGTAACACATGAAACGTTGTGGTCGGTCTGCCTTCGAGCCTGTTGCTCGTGACGGCGCAATCTTTCCACCCGTTTCCTTTTTTGAGCGCGCCTTGTGGTACGTTGGCGCCCTCACTACCCCCGGACAACAAAGAAAGTGGGGGAATTCCCCACTTCCGCAGCAACACTCGACTGGAGGTGCAAGCAATCATCTGCTTGCGACAACAAAACTATAGCACAGGGTGCACAAGATTGCAACTTTTCGCGGCCCGATTCAGGGACGCATTTCTGGCCCGAATTGCCTGTCTGATTCTGCTGATTGAAAAGTTGCAGTGCCCCATGAATGCTGACAGCGACTGGCGCTCAAACCGAGTCCGCACTGGACATCACGGTATCCATTTGATCGTCTTGAAATTCGGTTTGCGCTTCTCCAAGAATGCGTTCCGCCCCTCTTTGGCTTCATCGGTCATGTAGGCTAGGCGCGTGGCCTCGCCGGCAAAGACCTGCTGGCCGACCATGCCGTCGTCGGTCAGATTCATGGCAAATTTAATCATCTTGATCGATGTCGGCGATTTCGCCAGAATTTCTTGAGCCCATTCATATGCGGTGTCTTCCAACTCAACGTGGGGAATCACAGCGTTGACCATGCCCATGGCATGGGCTTCCTCCGCCGAGTAGTTGCGCCCGAGGAAGAAAATTTCTCGCGCAAACTTCTGGCCCACTTGCTTGGCTAGATAGGCTGAGCCGTAGCCGCCGTCAAAACTGGTGACGTCGGCATCGGTCTGCTTGAAGATCGCATGCTCCCTGCTGGCCAGGGTCAGATCACAGACGACATGCAGGCTGTGACCACCGCCCACGGCCCAGCCAGGCACCACGGCGATGACGACTTTGGGCATAAAGCGCATCAGGCGCTGCACCTCAAGAATGTTCAAGCGGGGCATGCCCTCGTCATCCACATAGCCTTGGTGGCCGCGTGAGCGCTGATCGCCGCCGCTGCAGAAGGCATAGACCCCATCTTTGGGCGACGGCCCTTCGCCGGAGAGCAGGACAACGCCAATTGACGTGTCCTCCCGGGCATCGAGAAATGCTTCATAGAGCTCGGCAACGGTCTTGGGCCGGAACGCATTGCGCACTTCGGGCCGGTTGAAGGCAATGCGCGCCACGCCATCTGCTTTTTTGTAGGTGATGTCTTCGTACTCTTTAACGATTATCCAGTTTGCTTTGCTCATCGTTCCATTTCCAGTAGCTGAAAGGCGGCGCAGGACGACATCTCTGATTCGTCCATCTCGTCAATACCGTCATTTGACGATGTCAAATCACAGTATAATTTTGTTCGAGCAACATTGGCTTCAGAAATTTGCCCGTGTAGCTGCGCGGATGCTCGGCCACATGTTCGGGCGTACCTTCTACCACGACTTCACCGCCCTTGTTGCCCCCTTCGGGACCCATGTCGATGACCCAGTCGCAGCTCTTGATGACGTCAAGATTGTGCTCGATGACCAGAACTGTGTTGCCCTTGTTCACCAGTTCGTGGAGCACGTCCAGCAGTTTTCGTACGTCTTCGAAGTGGAGGCCAGTAGTCGGTTCGTCCAAAATGTAAAACGTGTTGCCCGTGGCCCGCCGACTGAGCTCCTTGCTCAGCTTGATGCGCTGAGCTTCACCGCCCGAGAGCGTGGTGGCGGGCTGGCCGAGCTTGACGTAGCCCAACCCCACGGCGTAAAGAGTCTCCAGCCGGCTGCGCAGACGCGGGATGTTCTCGAAGAACTCAAGACCCTCTTCCACGGTCATGTCGAGCACGTCAGCGATTGACTTGCCGCGGAACTTGATCTGCAGCGTCTCCCGGTTGTACCGTGCGCCTTTGCATTCCTCACAGGGCACGTAGACGTCGGGCAGGAACTGCATTTCAATGCGAATGATGCCGTCGCCTTGGCAGGTCTCGCAACGACCACCCTTGACGTTGAAGCTGAAGCGTCCGGGCTTGTAGCCTCGGGCTTTGGCCTCCGGAATGCTGGCGAAGAGCTCGCGGATCGGCGTGAATAGCCCGACGTAAGTGGCCGGATTGCTGCGCGGCGTGCGCCCGATCGGTGACTGGTCAATGTCGATCACTTTGTCCAGGTGTTCGATGCCTTCGAGCTTGCGATGCTTGCCCGGCCGCGCCTTGGCACGATACATAAGCTGTGCCAGCCGCTTGTAGAGCACTTCCACTGTCAGCGTCGATTTTCCGCTGCCGCTCACGCCGGTGACGGCCACAAATTTGCCCAGAGGAAAACTCACGTCGACGTTCTTGAGATTGTTTTCGGTGGCCCCGGTGATGCGCAGTTCGTTGCCGGTGCCGTCGCGTCGCTCGGTTGGCACGGGGATTCTCCGTTCACCACGCAAATACTGGGCCGTGAGCGACTCCTTGTGATGGACAAAAGCGTCCTGCCAGTCGGAGACGACCACTTCGCCGCCATGCTCGCCGGCGCCGGGCCCCATGTCCACCACCCAGTCCGCGGCGCGGATCGTGTCTTCGTCGTGTTCGACCACCAAGACCGTGTTGCCCAGATCGCGCATGCCCTGGAGCGTCTCGATCAGTCGTGCGTTGTCGCGCTGGTGCAGACCGATGCTTGGCTCGTCCAGAATGTAGAGCACGCCCATGAGCTGCGAGCCGATCTGCGTGGCGAGGCGGATGCGCTGGGCTTCGCCGCCAGAGAGCGTCGCGGCCGTGCGGTTGAGCGTGAGGTAGTCCAACCCCACATTGACCATGAAGCCGAGTCGTGCAACGATCTCTTTGAGCACCTGGTCGCCAATGATCATCTCTCGCGCCGAGAGCGGCACTACCTCGGCATCGAGCACACGCTGGAGCGCTTCTGAAGCGGTGGGCGCGTGGCCATTGCGCTCGAGGATCTCGGCGTTTTCGTTCCACTTGGCCGAAGCGATGCCGTTACCGCCGTTGCCCCGCAGCCATTCAAACCAGGCCAGGGAATCGATGACTGCCATCTCCGTCACTTCGTAGATGTTGCGACCTGCAACCGTGACGGCAAGCGCCTCTTTGCGCAGCCGCTTGCCTTCACAGACCGGGCAGGGACGGATGCTCATGTACTCCTCGAGCTTGGAACGGATGTAGTCGCTGGTCGTCTCCTGGTAGCGGCGCTGCAAATTCGGAATGACGCCATGGAAGCGGGTTTCGTAGAAGCGCCTGTCGCCCTTGCTCGTCTTGTATTCGATGCGGACCTTGTCGCGCCCGGCCGGCGGCCCGTGTAGGACGAGATCGCGCTGCTTGAGACTCAGGTCACCTGCGCGCGAGTCGAGCGGGATGCTGAATTGCTTGCTGACCGCGTGCAACAATTGATCGTAGTAGCCGTCGCCGCCGTCGTCATTTTTGCGCGTCCACGGCAACACTGCGCCATCCCGCAGCGACAAGTCCGGATTGAGAATCAAGTCCGGATCGAACTCTTGCAGCGTGCCCAGGCCGCTGCAATGGGTGCAGGCGCCGTGGGGACTGTTGAAGCTAAAGGTGCGCGGCTCGATTTCGGGCAGGCTCAGCCCGCACTTGACACAGGCAAAGTGCTCGCTAAACATGCGATCGAGGGGCGTATCGCGGTCGGTGACGTCAGAAACGAGCATCACGCCCTCGCCCAATCGCAGGGCAATCTCGACTGAGTCGCTCAGGCGGCTGAGATCGGTGCTGGGCAGGGCTTCTTCATCGTCGGTCTCCGGCTGGGCGTGACGCACGACGATGCGATCGATGACGGCCTCAATCGTGTGCATCTTGTAGCGATCTAGTTCCGGCGCATCGCTCACCTCATAGATTTCGCCGTTGACGCGGGCGCGGACATAGCCTTGCTTCTGCATTTCCGTAAAGACGCCCTGGTGCTGTCCCTTGCGATCCTTGATAATGGGCGCCAGAATCAGCAGCCGGCTGCCCTCTTCCATCTCCATGATCGTGTCAACGATCTGGGTCGGCGTTTGCTGCGTAATCGGCTCGCCGCACTCGGGGCAGTGGGGAATGCCCACCCGCGCGTAGAGGAGGCGCAGATAGTCATAAACCTCGGTCACTGTACCGACGGTGGAGCGCGGATTGCGTCCCGAGCCCTTTTGGTCGATGGAGATCGCCGGGCTAAGCCCCTCGATCTGATCGACGTTGGGCTTCTCCATCAACCCCAGGAACTGGCGTGCATAGGCCGAGAGCGACTCGACATAGCGCCGCTGCCCTTCGGCATAGATTGTGTCAAAGGCCAAACTGCTCTTGCCACTGCCCGACAGCCCCGTAATGACGACCAGCTTGTCACGTGGGATCTCGAGATCCACATCTTTGAGATTGTGCTCGCGCGCCCGCGCACGACCAGTTTATCCAGTGCCATGAAGTTGCTTCCTTCAAACGGGCGGTTGGTTCGGGGGGATGCGAACGCTTGTTCGGTTGGCCGCCCTATTGTACGTGAAGTTGACGCCAAGATCAACCACGAATCGATGTCAACCGGACAATCATAGCAGATCCGGCCTTGGGGAGCCGTAAGCGCCTGTCCATTGGCGCAGAAGGGCATACGCATGCGTAGTTGGCGTGCTGTCTGATTGGCACTGATTCTACACGGCTGCTATGGTTGTTGACCATCGCCACTGCAACATTCACGGCGCGGCCATCGTTACTGAGCATCAGGGCGCGCGTCCCCTGTTCATTGCCTAATTCAGTCGGAGACAAATGTCATGTCGAACACACGCCGCGTCGCGGCTCCCCTCCTGCTTGCGTTGTGCTTGTTGTCAGGCTTTGGATTTACCCTTCACAATGCCCGGGCCACCTCACAAGTGCACTGGATGCCTGGCGCCGAAGCCTCCGCCTCACTGGCCGAGACCGTGCCGATGACCGGGACGGTCTACCTGCCGACCGTCATCAACCGCCGCTCGCCTGAAGCCAAGGTTGGGGCCGACTTCGGCCACATGACGACCTATGCCGATGTCGTTGCCACCGATTACCCCACTGTACAACAATTCGGCGGCGACTGGATTCGGGTCTGGCTGCCCTGGGCCGAAATCGAAACCAGTCCAGACGAGTACGATTGGTCGGCCTATGATCCGGTCTTCGCCCAGCTCGATGATCTCGGGATGAAGGCGCTCGTCGTGGTTTACAATGTGCCGCCGTGGGCTGGAGATGAGGCGTGTGGCCCGATTGCAGACTACGATACGCTCGATCGCTTCATCAACGAAGTTGTACCGCGCTATCAAGCGACAGCCGCGGCGTGGGAGTTCATCAACGAACCTGATGGCTTGCGCCCCCACCCTTACGGGCCGTATATCGGTTGCTGGGCTCCTTATCCCGAGGACTATGCCCAAGCACTCCAATTGTTTTATGCGATGGTGAAGGACATAGACCGCGATGCCCTTGTCTTCTATGGGGGGCTTGCCTATGACTCCTGGGGCAACTTTGACCGTAGTTTTCTGGCGAACACACTCGACTATGGTGCAGGCGACTTTTTCGACGGACTCAGCTTCCACTTCTATCCGATCAACGATGCGGAGTTTCCCAATGTTACCTACAAGCTCGACGAACTGCGGGCGATCCTTGCCGACCATGGCGTGACCGGGAAGCGATTCTGGATTACGGAGATGTCCATGTGGGCGAACAGCGACGATGGCCTGACCGCGCAACAGGACTTTGTCGTCAAGGAACTGACCCGTGCCTACTGCGCCGGCGTCGATAATATTTTCTGGTTTGCCATCCGCCAGGATATCCAATATCCGCCTACACTGCATCGCTGGCTGATTGACGCCGACCACAATCCGGCGCAGGCGCACGCCACGTATGCGCACTACAACGCACGTATCAAAAATGGCTACTGTTTTGGCCCCATGGCTGACGTGCCGCCAGGCGCAGAGGCGTATCGGTTTTCGACGGATAACGGACCCGTCTATATCGGATGGACGGAAGGAGGGGCGGCTACGCTGATGGTGGAGACGAACGAAACGATGGCGCTGCTCGACCGCGAAGGCGGGCTGATCACAGATGTCGCGCCCGAAGAAGGTCAGGCGTCGATGACGCTGACGGCCACGCCGCGCTTTCTTGTGATTGCTGAATAGTCTGTTGACGGCCGCTTATAGAGATGTCACTTTGACTCCGTACAATCTGGCTGGTTTTTACCCTAGAAGATTGTTCGGAGTCAAAATGATGTGACCATTAGGCGAGGGGTTGCTTGAGGGCCTTCTCCATAGTGAGCAGGCGTATTAGTCGCTCGCCCTGTCGGACGCGTGCGGCCTCCCCCGTCAACTGGAACCCCAGGTGCTGCATGAAACGCAGCGCCCCCGGGTTGAATTGCTCGACCCCGCAGCGGGCTACGGCCATGGCTGCACCTTCCGCCAGCCATGGCTCGAGCAAACCCCACGCCTGACTGGCGACGCCTTGGCGTTGCCAGGCGTCGGCGACCAGGATCAGGCCCACGTAGACGACTCCCGCATCCGGCCAGTCGCGGCGAAAGTCAATCAGCCCGACCAGTTCGGCGCCATTCGACGGATCAGCCGGATCGGCTGCCCGCACGATCCCGAGCATGGCTCGACCGGGCGTGGCCGCAACCGCGGTCAGATCGTGCTGGGCCTGTTGGTAGGGGTTGCCCGTGAGATTGTGGAGCGTTCGATAGCCGGGTGAAGCACGGTAGAGACGCGTCAGGGCGTTGGTGTGCGACTCGAGTTCAAGCGGCAGCAGCCTGATCAGATGGCTCATACAGTGGGCGACAGCTGCTCGACGTCGCGACGGATCTGAGTTAATTCCGCCTTGGCGGCGCTTAGCTCTGCGTCAAGCTTGGCGAGTTTTTCTCGTTCAACGCGCACGAAGCGGGTATACGGTGCAATCGCTTCATGAATGCGCTGCACGCTGTTGTTGAGCTCTGTCTCAAACTGGCTATCCAGCACGGCGTGAAGCTGCAGGCGTAGCTCGTTGATCTTTTCGCGCAAGTCCTTCTTGACGCGACTGCGTCGATAGGGCAACACATAGAAGCCCATGGCCGCCAATGAACCGGCCGCCAGTAGACCGGTCACGTCGAGCATGGTCGTCTGGAGCAAGGCCACCATGAGTGCGCCCAGGCCCAGTGCGCTGACCTCCACTGCAGCAGTTTGCATGATGGCTCGCTGTACATCTTGGGCCAACTTGAGCGACTCGGCCTCGCGGTCATAGGTGTCAACGATCTCGCGCGCGTCCCGACCGATGCTCGAAAGCAGGTTCTGGCGGTTGAACTCGAAGTTGCTCTCGACCTGACCCACCATCTGGTCGGCATGAAGCGAAGCGCGATCGTTGATATACTCGTTCACGTCACGCCACTGACGGTAATCCTTATCCACCATCCAGTCGATTAGATCGCTGACGTAGCGTTCGATCTCCCGACTCGTATCGCCCACCACCTGCCGTTCGAATTCACCCCGGATCTTTTCGCTATTCACCAGATCGAAGATGCGCGAGACGCGCATCGTTTCATCAAAAAAGCGATCACCCCGTTCGGCCATTTCGTAGAGCACGTTGTCGATGTGGCTCACCTGATAGGTATAATCGCGCCGCATGTCCTGCTCATAGGCCGCCAGGTGTTCTTCAATTGTGTCCAACGTCTGAAAATCGCCCTTGAGCAACGCCTGCCGCTCGTCAATCAACCGTTGATAACGGTCGATCAGGCGCTCTGCCACTCCCAGGGGATTGTTCAGCTTGAGCTGGAGGCGCTGATCTGCATCCAGTGAATCGAGCACATACTCTTCCAGCAGTTCAAAGCGACTCTCATCCCAGAAGTCACCGGCTGGTGCGCTGCCCGTTGCCAACGCTTTCTGCTTGGCTTTGAGCGCCATGCGGGCGCTGACCGGGAAAATCTCCGGCTCGACGCCCAAGAGCTGCGTGGCGTTAGAGCGGACAAAGTCGAGAATTTGCGCCTGGTCCGCTGGGTCATCGATCAGATCGAACTTGTTCACGACAATCACGATCTTCTTGCCCCATTGGCGGATGCGCTCGAGGAAATTGCGCTCGCTCTCGCTGAAGGGGCGGTCGGCGCTGGTCACAAAGAGGACGAGATCGCTGCGCGGCACGAATTCTTCCGTGATCTCTTGATGACGCTGGATCACCGCATTCGTTCCGGGCGTATCGACCATGTTGATCTCTTGCAGCCAGTCGACGGGCGCGTGGATCAGCAGATAGTCCTCGCCAAACGGCTGCTGGGTCAGGATATCGCCGTAGCGCAGGACGTGGATATCAGCCGTGGTGGGCGTCACGCCCTCGGTGAGGATGCGTTCACCCAGCAAGGCATTGATGAAAGCCGACTTGCCCGCGTTGAATTCGCCGACCACGACGAGCAGAAAGAGTTCGTCAAGTTGGCTCAGGCTGCGCTTGAGCAGCGCCAGATCGGCGTCGGGCGCGTCCAGACGCGCCAAATGAACACGCAACTCGTCGAGCAGCGCGCGCTCCCTGCGCAGCAGCGTATCATGCTCTTTGGTTAGTAATCTTTCCAACGTCTCTTCTCACTCGGCGCTCTGGCACGTAAATCTGGCAGCCATCTATCGCAGTTGATGCTGGATTCAGCTCGTCCGAAATTAGTGGCGAAATCCGTACGGGTTCATGATTCAGGCTGAGCCTGTAATCCGCTCAAGGGTCAAGTCGACATGCGTCCTGTCCAAAAATGGGTCGCCGATCGCCGTTGACCTTGATTTGGTGGTCAATGCTGTGTACTCTACTACGCATATACCATATACTTGGTTGCAAATGCTTCATTATTTTAGCATAAGTGTGCGGCGGTAAACATGATGAGATGACGCCTCAGCGATTCCGCAGGTCGCACCAATGACCGTGGATTGTGCCCGAGGCAGCAGGTGCAGCGAGCACCCTTTAGAAAACAAAGGAGTATTCAAGCAATGTCATTCAACTATCTGCCTGCCGGTATGGTAGAGATTCCGGAAATTCCGGTTCAAGACGCGTTGGTTCTGCCGGCCGATAAGACTGCCGTCATCGTCGTGGACATGCAGAACGACTTCGTCAAGCATGGCGGGACGCTGCGCGTGAACGCCGCAGCCGACACGATCGCCAATATTGCCGACCTGCTCAAGCGGGCTCGGCTGGCCGGTGTGCCAGTGGCCTACACGCAAGACACCCACTATGAAGGCGATAAGGAGTGGACGATCTGGCCGGAACACTGTCGCGCGAAGACGTGGGGTTGGGAAATTGTTGACGAGTTGCGCCCGGAGCCGAATGATCTGGTCTGCCGCAAGAGCCGCTACGACGGTTTCTATGATACCTGGCTCGATCATTATCTGACGCGCATCTGGCAGGTCGAACACTTGGTGATCGTGGGCACTGTCTCAAGCATCTGCGTCCTGCATACGGCTGCCTCGGCAGGCTTGCGCTGGTTTCACGTCGTCGTGCCAGCAGATGGCGTCTCTGCACTGACCGAATTCGATCAGGCGCTAACGTTGCGTCAGGTTTCTTGGCTTTATACTGGTTCGGTGGTCAGCGGGGTAGCGGGCGTGCGGTTCGAGTAGTTCGCATCAAACTCTTGCGAGGCAGGAACGTTACGCGGATTGGGCAGGTCAGACTGTTTTCCACCTTGCGGGGATTGGATCCGTGGAAACTCAGCCTGATCTGCCCAATCCGCGTTCTATCGAAACTTATGCAATTTTGGGATCAAGCAGCCCGTAGTTGCCGTCGCGCCGACGATAGACTACATTGGCGACGCTGGAGTCGGTATTCAAAAAGACGAAGAAATCGTGGCCGAGCAGTTCCATCTGCTCGATGGCCTCTTCTTCATCCATTGGCTGCAGTACAAACTGCTTGCGGCGAATCAACGTGCCGGTGGGCTCCTCTTCTTCGTCCTCGGCAATCGCCTCGGCGATCGCGGCCATGGCCGCCAATTCCGCTTCGGCGCTTGCCGCAGCCGATGCACGCCGCTTACTCTGGTAGCGTCGTCCCTTAAAGCGTCGAATCTGCTTGTAGACCTTATCCACTGTGGCATCGACCGAGGCAAAAATGTCGCTGGTCGACTCCTCGGCCCGCAGGATCTGTCCGTCGGCCCAGAGTGTTAGCTGGCACGTATAGCGATCTGACGCCGAGCGTGTGGGGCTGTGGGTCAGCTCGCAGCGCACATCGGTGATCTTGGGCAGATAGCGCTCAAGCTTGCCGACCTTCTTCTCCACATATTCGCGGATCCAGTCGCTGATTTCGACGTTCCGGCCATGAATGATCAAATCCATGGTCTGTCTCCTTTCTAACTACGTTTGGATCGTTTCTGCCAGAGAGTTGGCAGAGACTGCGCCGATGAAGGAAGTAATCGCCCTACGAATCAGAAGTGTTCGTAGAGCAGGGGAAGAATGCCTGGAGTTGGAATCTTTCGGATGGCTGCCGCGCAAGAGGAGATATGAATCGAGTGGGGCCAAGAAGTCTGTCTGCTTACGATCTGCCGGGAGCCTTGCGTGCCAAGTGCAGTCATGCACCAATTGTAGGGCCAACTTTGCCGCTTGTCAACTGACTTTTGTCCCATCAATTTTGGGACAAGCCACGTGCGCCGATGATTCGGACTACGTTTCGATGCCACCGCCGGATGGGATAGCAAGGGCGAGGGCGAAGACCGCCTGTGCGCCGGCCACGCGCGCGGCTGCGGCGCAGGCGTTTAGGGTGGAGCCGGTCGTATACACGTCATCGATGAGGAGGATCGTACGTCCGGCAACTGCAGGGGCAGCTGCAAAGGCCTGAGCCACATTGGAACGCCGTTCCTCTGCGTTGAGTCCCACTTGAGGCCGCGTCGATGCGTGGCGTTCGATCCAGTCGGGCCGACAGGGGAGGCCTACCGCCCGACCAAAAAACGCCGCCAGCAGTTCCGACTGGTTATAACCCCGCTCGGCATGTCGTTCTGGATGAAGCGGCACGGCCACAACGGCATCGATGGTTGCCCGGTACGGTTGCCAACAAACTGTGGCAAAGGCCGCAGTGAGATAGCGGGCCAGCGGACTGGCCAGTTCGGGACGGTCTTCGTATTTCAGCGCGTGGATGGCCCTGCGTAGGGGGTCGGTATGGAGCGCAGCTGCACGCAGCATGATGGTGGGCGGTTCCTGCTCGGATCGGCAGAGGGTACAGCGCGAACTGGGTTGGGCCTGCTGCCGGCCGCAGTGGTTGCATAGCGGGCCGCTTACGGGCTGGACTTTCTGGGCGCAGGCCGGGCAGAGCGTAGCGCCGGCTTGACCGCAGCTAACGCACACCGGCGGAAAGAACAGATCGAGCGCAGCCGAAGCCAGGGTGCGCCAGCGTTCAATCAGGTCGGGGGAATGCCTGGTGTTCTGCATCTTTCCTGGTAGAGAAAGTAGCGGACTAGATCTGGAAGGGCCAGTTGACGCCGGTTTGGGCTGGGAACCACGTCTGTAGGAGATCGTTGATGAACGTCCGCAAATCATCGCCCAAAATCAGCAAGATTGAAAGTAGGACGATGGCGAAGAGGATGATGATCAACGCATATTCGACAAAGCCTTGTCCACTCTGGTTTGATGGTAGGCGCGACATGGACGGTTCTGACCTTTCCCACATGTGATATTCCCGTACCGCTGGCTTGCCAGTATAACACCTCGCGCACTCTGCCCCAATCGTGTGAAAGCCATGGTCGACGATACACGTTGGCGACAACGGCTCGGAGACTCGGCCAGGCCCCGCTTGCGCTTGCCGGAAGGTGACGCTGCTCAAGAGCCGAAAGAGGCTTGGCTTGGTCACTTCTATGCTATACTGACAGGACGCTGATTTCGGTTGTGTTCACCAAGCCGGTTGTCTCTCAAATTCGTCTTTCATCCGCCGCAGGAGGTTGTGCCGTGGCTAGTCCCGCTGAACTATATGAGCTTCAGAAGACAGACACGCTTTGGGAACAGGTGCGCCGTCGGTTACTTGCAATTCGCAACAAATTGGGCGAAAGCGAAGATGTGCTGGCTGCACGCACCCAGGCCACGGCGACGGAAGCGGCGCTGCACGAGTGGCACGGACGCCAGACTGACGCAGACCTTGAATCCCGTTCACTCAAGGGACGCATTGTCGACACCGAGCAGCGGCTCATGGGCGGTAGTGTCAGCAACCCCAAGGAACTGGAGGCGCTTCAAGCCAGTCTCGACGCGCTCAAACGCCAGCAAACGTCTGTCGAGGAAAGAGCCGTTGAAGCGCTGCTTCAGGTGGAAGAACTGACCAAGTCGCTGTCCGAGCAGCAAGCGCGCTTGGCCCAACTGGAAGAAGCGTGGCGCTCATCTCAGAGCGAACTCCTCGAGACAGAAGAGAAGATGAAGCGGAACTACGTCATCCTTAAGCGTCGCCGCGAAAAAGCCGCAGCAACCATGGATCCGGAAAGTTTGGCGAACTACGAGCATCTTCGCAAGCGTAAGGGGGGCGTGGCCGTCGCCGAAGTTCAAGACAGCAACTGCTCCGCCTGTCACGTACAATTGCCCACGGGTACAGTTTCCGCCCTGGCCGGCAATGGCCTGGTCACCTGCCCGAGCTGCGGCCGCCTTCTCTACAAGCCGTAGCGCAGTCAGACGCCCAGCGTCTCGTTTGGCAGGAACAAACGCAACATTCGACGCATGCCGGTCCACCTAACGCAGGCGTGCTTACCAAGATTCCCCTCGCTGCATGCTGGACGAACTCTTACTCACCTGCGGTCAATGGCAGGAAGATGCGTGGCGGCAAGTCCAAATCCAACGCAATTGCTTCGCTCTGGACGTCAACGTCATTGTGATGACTGAAGAGCAGTAGGCCCCTGCTACGGTTGCGGCCCAGATTTTCGGCACTGATCGTCAATGGAAGCGCCCATTCTCCGTCAACTGGCAACAGAATCGGCGTCGGTCCGTCCATCGCCGGCGTAAATCCTGGCTTGGTGCGCGAGTATACGAGCCGCGGGCTTGCATCATACGGCATCGGGTCGCCGTCGATGTGCGTTGTGACGCGATAGGTGAAGGTGCGATCGCCGCTACCTAATCCGATCTGGCCGGCACGTACGGGTAGAACCATAACGCTGCTGCCAAACGGGCGGGTCTCGAGTTCGTCCGCAGGATGCAGATTGAGCGGAACGCCCGGCCAGCGCACCCCCGTTTTCATGTCCTCAACCACTGCCAAGAAGGTGTCACTGTAACCTCGATCATCGCTATAGCCCTCGCTATTGCCATTGAAGAGCCGATAATCGTCCTGCCCATCTCCGTCGATATCAAACCAGACCGCAACCTCCACCTGGTTAGGTGACGACCAGGCCCCATGCATGGCCACGCCAAAGAAGAGCATGTCGTTAGCGCCGGACTGGTCCTTGCCGATCTCACTATTCACCCCAATGTAGGAAAGATCGGCATATTCTTTTATCCCGTTGGCCGGATTTTCCTCGACCGGCTTCTTGGCACTAATGTGACTCAATTCGAAGAGACTAATCAGCGAAAGCACGTCAGTCGGTGGTTCAGAGCCGACGAGCGGTTGCCCACTGATGACGAGCGTTGCTGTCAACTCGGCACTCACGGCCAGCGGAGACGTCGCCGCAAGATCGGCTATGGGACGCGGCGCTGCGTGAATCGGTATGTGTAGCGCCGGCAGGAGTTCGCCGGCTGCCGTGCGCGCGGAGAAGCGCATCATGCCAGTGATTTCGCTAAGCCACTGGCTTGACCCGAGCTGCGGGCTGCCGGCAGTGAAATGTGTGTGACGCAAGGCCGCCGCATCAATGGTGAGCCGTACGGGAAAATCGTAGCTGCTACCGGCGGCGAGGGTGACTGGGGCGCTGGCCGCCAGCGTGAACTCCGCACCGGGCAGTTCGACCAATGAGTCAAGCTGCGGCGTGACCTCGACTGGTTCGTCGCCGCGGTTGACCACGCGAACCTGCCTGGTCAGCGTCACCGCCTCGTGCACATCGACGCTGCCGAATGAGAGGGAGACCCGGCCGGGCTCTTCCGCGGCGTAGGCCAGTAAGGGTGAAGCCGCCGCTGCGTGCACGTCAAGCATCCCGGCTCCGGCGCGAGTCGGACCCGCCCAGCCCGCGTCGCTTTCTTCCACGCGCTCGCTGGCCGTCGTCATGACCAAGGCCTTGAGTTCCGCCACGCTGAGCGTCGGGTTGAGTTGGCGCAGGAGCGCGGTTGCGCCGGCAACATGGGGCGCGGCCATGGAGGTCCCGGAGAGCGTCATGGCGCCGGTGCTGGTGCCGGCCCGAGCTGAGCGAATGGCGCGACCTGGCGCGGCCACGTCCGGCTTGAGCACGCCATCGCCTGCGCGCGGTCCCCGGGAAGAGAAGCTGGCCATGGCGGGCGTGACGCCGCCTGGTGCGGCAATCAACTCGACGGCGGCTACGCTGATGGCCTGGTCTGCCACGCCGGGGCTGCCCGTAACAAAATAGCTGCTGCCCGAGTTGCCGGCCGAAGCGACGACGACGACGCCAGCCGCGGCCGCACGATCTGCGGCCAGTGCGGTGGTGTCCATGCGCGTACCGTATGCAGAGCCGAGTGAGAGGTTGATTACGTCCACGCGGTCGCTGAGGTCGCCGTCGCCATTCGGATCGACGGCCCACTCGATTGCCAGATCGGTCAATTCGGTGGCGCCGCTGCAGCCAAAGACCTTAAGCGCATAGAGCTGGGCTTCCGGCGCTACGCCAGGCGCGATGATCATCTCATCGAGGTCAAGAGCCTCGGCGTAGGGTCCCCGATAGGTGAGCCCGTCACGATCGACACCGTAGCCGGCGGCCGTTCCCGCAACGTGGGTGCCATGCGCATAGCAGTCGTAGGGGTCAGGGTCTGGATTCGGAAATGGTTGGTAGCTGTCATCGTTTGGATCAGCGTTGTAAGCGTCGCCGGTAAAATCATAGCCGCCTACGACTTTGGCGCTGGGAAAGCCGGGCACGTCGCCGCCGATCGTCACATCATTGCTGTCATAGCCACTGCCCGGTCCGCCAAAATCGCGATGCAGGTAGTCGATGCCCGTATCAATGACCGCAATACGGATGCCCGCACCGGTGGCGCCTGACAAGTTGCCATTCAGGCCGCTCCAGAGCGCAGGCGCGCCGATCGCGGGCACGCTGGTCGCATGGGTCGGATACTTGGCGATGATGGGATGGATGGCCTTAACGTCTGGCATGGCCAGGAGCTCGTCCAGCCGGGCTGGGTCGACGCGCACCGCGATCCCGTTGTAGACGCGCTGTACCCGGTAGATCTCGGCTGCGCCAAAGGTGCGCAAGTGTGAAGCCATGGCAGCCTGGCTCGCGTTAACGCGTGCTAGCTGGGCCTGGGCCGCCTGACGGTACGCCATACGATTTAAGCCGCCGGACGCTTCCAAAGCCGTCAGGTGCTCAACTACCGACGACTCGGCAAGCTCGACCACGACGGCGATGGGCGTGGCTGACGCTTGCTGGGCCCGAGCGTGTGGGGTCGTCAACGTGGCCCAAAAGCTGACCAGCGCCAGCGCGCTCAGCACCAACGTGGGCGCAATCCGTCGCCATCTGTGCGCTCCCCTCACCTTCATCTTCATGGTTGACGCTCCTCCGACCCTCGGGTACAATTCTGCCATCAATCTTTCCATTATGGCATACGTAGAAAGGCCGTCCAATGCTGCGTTCCCCCGCTCTCAGCATTTTCTGCTCGTTGCTTTACGTGCTCCTAGTCTGGCTGTCCATGGCTCCTCGCGTCACGTTCGCCCAGAACGAGATTCCCAACAACGTAATCCCCATCTATGCCATCCAGGGTGACGGCGACGCGACCCCATTGCTCGGTGAATGGGTCGATACCTATGGCGTCGTCACCGGCGTAACCAATACTGGTTTCTATCTTCAGGATCCCGTGGGTGACAACGATGAAGCCACCAGTGATGGCATTTTTGTTTACACCCGCACCCGCCCGCGGGTAGAAGTCGGCGTGTGCGTGTTGGTCACCCGCGGCTTTGTAGATGAGTTCTACGAAAAAACGGAACTATCACGGGCCAACGCGCCGGAAGCTGTTGACTATTGCATGGTGATGACCGGCGTGCCCGGCGGTTTGCCTGCGGCCGCAGCAGTCCCGCCAGCGGCGCCGGGCAGCGATCCTGTCGCACGCTTTGAGCCGCTGGAGGGTATGCGCGTACGCGTCGACGATCTGGTCGGCACGGTTCAGGGTCCCACCAAGCGTTTTGGCAACGGTGATGTGGAGATTGCGTTTTTGCCCGATCCGTGGCCGGACACGTTGCCGGGCGCCCGGGTCTTTCAAGCCGAGCCTGACGCCATGCAGGGGCTGATGTTTGTCAGTGGCAGCTTTGGCGCCACGCTGCCCGAACTCAACTGGGGCGACCGTATTGGCCTTGGCGCGGCGCCGGGGAATGCAGATGCTGTGAACGCAGTCCTTGACTACAACTTCGGCAAGTATCAGCTCATGCTGCTCCCCGGTGAGACCGTTACTGCTACGGTGACCGGCGCACAGCCGCGCGGTCCATTTATGGCGCCGGCGATGGAAGATGAATTTACGGTTTGCACGTTGAATCTTTTTGGCATGGGACGGGGGACCGAGCAGTTTCGGGATGGCGACAGCTACCTCCTGCAGCTCTCCAAGCGCGCCCGGGCAATCGCCGAAAGCTTGGGCGGTTGTACCGTCATTGCGCTGCAAGAGGCAGGCACACCCAAAGATGCCGAAAACCTGGCCGCGGTGCTGCGTGAAGAGCTTGGCCTGGATTATGTGGCTACTGCGCTCAAAGGGCCCGGCACCGTGAGCGTTGAATTCCCATTGACGAATGCCCTGCTGACGCGAAAAGAACGTGTGGCGGTTCTGAATGCCGAACTGATCCAAGGTTGCTCGGCGGAGAACTACAGCGTTGCGCCGACTTTGCGCGCTTGCGGACCGGGCGAGTATCCGCTCTTCAACCGGCCGCCCCTGGTGGTCGATTTGGCCATCGATGGAGCCTGGGGAGAGCCCTATTCCCTCACCGTGATTGACAACCACTGGAAGAGCAAGGGGGGCGATGAGTCGATCAACGTTGTGCGCCGCACGGCCCAGGCCGCGCATGTGGCCGACATCGTCCAGACCCGCCTCGATGCTGATCCCGCGGCGCAGGTGCTGGTAACCGGTGACTTGAACGATTACTACGAGAGCGGGCCGGTTGAGACCGTGCGCGCAGGAGTCACACCGGCGCTACGCCATCTCTATGCTGCGTTACCGCCATTGAATCGCTACACTTATATCTTCAACGGCGGCAGTCAGGTGCTGGACCATATGCTGGCGTCGCCAGCATTGGCCGCCGATGTGACGGCCGTCGAGCCGGTGCGCATCAATGCCGACTACGCCTACCCGGCGGAAGTAGATCCGACCAGCGTGCATCATGCCAGCGATCACGATCCGGTTGGGATTACGGTGCGTCCCGAGGCAGCAGGCTGGATCGGCGGCAACCTTGCCGAGGCTGACGTGGGTGTGGCGCTGGTCGATCAAAATGGCCTGATCGTTGCCGAAACAGAGACCGATCCAGAGGGCGATTTTCGCCTCTGGCGCGTCGATCCGGGCGTTTACACGTTGGCTTTTGATCCATCACGCGGGCTTGACGTTCTGCCCGGCAGTCGCCCGATTACAATTGATTCCGGTGAGCCCGTCATCGTTCAACCGCTGGTGCGTCGTTGCGACGACGATACAACCAGGACTTGCACGCTGCTCACCCCGATGAGGGGTGACCGTGGTGTAACCGGCTGGGAATAGCCGCTGCCAAGGACCGATCTTTGCGCAGATGCTATGCTTTGCGGTTCAATAAGAGCCTGGGGCGCAGAGCGTCACGCGGCGCTATCTACACATCCGTCGAGGATTACACATGAAACACGTTTATCTTTCCTGGCATGACACCGAAGAGTTGATGACCAAGCTCACGTTTAAGCTGAATCCGCCGTATGACTCGATTCTCGTCATTACGCGGGGCGGCGTGATCCCCGGCGGCATGATTGCCGAGGCCCTCAAGATGAAGGAAATCTTGACCGCTGCCGTGCTCTTCAATGAGGATCCCGGCCAGAAAACGCGGTTGAGCTGGCCGCGCTTTCTGCAGTTTCCCGCCGACCCGATTCTGGATGGGCGCAAGATTCTGGTGGTCGACAATCTCTGGTTCCGCGGACGCACCATCATGGCCGTCAAGGGCCGCATCGAGACTGCCGGCGGTTTCCCGGAACTGGCCGTGCTTCATTGGAAGCAGGGTAGCAGTCTCTTTCCCGATCAAGAACCCGATTACTACGTCGAGACCACCGAAGACTTCATCCACTATCCCTGGCAGCGCATCGATGACTCCGACTATCGCATCCCGGCCAATCCGGTGATGCCGCTCTCCTAGGAAAAAGCGCCACCATGTCGACGCAACCGCTGACGCCCGATTCCCCGCCGGAGGTACGCATCGGGGAGATCATTCGCCGCTTGCGCACTGCCCATCCCGATGCCTGCTGTGAATTGGAGCATGAGGACGCGCTGCAACTGTTGGTGGCAACCATTCTCTCGGCCCAATGCACGGACGAGCGTGTCAATAAGGTGACGCCGGCGCTCTTTGAAGCCTATCCGACAGCGCAGGCATTTGCCGAAGCCGACCGGGAAGAGTTGGAAGAAGCCGTACGTTCCACAGGCTTCTATCGCAACAAGGCCAAGAACATCCAGGGCGCGGCCCAGCGCATCGTGACTGAGTATGACGGCGAGGTGCCCGATGAAATGGATGACTTGCTGACGCTGCCTGGCGTGGCGCGCAAGACCGCCGGCGTCGTGCTGGGGGTCTGGTACGATAAAGCCGAGGGCGTCGTCGTAGACACCCACGTCAAACGCCTTGCCAACCGCCTCGGTCTGACCGAGCAGAGCACGCCCGAGAAAATCGAACGGGACCTCATGGCGCTTGTGCCGCAGGACGAGTGGATCGACCTCTCCCACCTCTTGATCTTTCATGGACGTCGCGTCTGCAATGCGCGCAAACCCGACTGCGCCAATTGCATCCTGGCGGATCTCTGTCCAGCGGCGGTACGCTGAACCCCGTCGCCGGAGAGGATTTCAGCCCAACGTTTGTCCATTTCTTTCCCCTGGGCTATGATTGACCGGTTTCCACGCTGAAGAAGAGGTAGATCAAAAATCAACCCGCGGGTAGGTGGGTGACGCCTCTGGCCGCTGCCGATTCAAATGATTTACTCAAAATGACTGCAACCGTCGAAATCGTCGACAACTCCAGCGAAAAACTCTCCTTTTGGACCAAGCTCGCCTACGGTTCCGGCGATTTGGGCACGGCTATCACGGCCGCCATGCGGGCCTTTTTTTTGCTCTTCTTCTTGACCGACGTCGCGCGGATCAATCCCGCCGCGGCCGGCTCCATCCTCCTCATCAACCGCGTTTGGGACGCCTTCAACGACCCCGTAATTGGCTGGCTAAGCGACCATACCGTTACGCGCTGGGGTCGGCGCCGGCCATGGCTGCTGATTGGCGCGATTCCCTTCGGCATTCTCTTTTTCATGATCTGGCTGGTCCCGCCCTTCGGACCTACTGGCCTCTTTATCTACTACGTTGTCGTCGCCCTGCTGCTGGATACCGCTTACACGGTGATCAACGTCCCCTACGTTTCGCTCACGCCGGAGCTGACACGGGACTATGACGAACGTACCAGCCTCAACTCATTTCGTTTTGCATTTTCCATCGGCGGCGCACTCGTCGTGGCGGTCCTGCACCCCATCATTGTTGGCCAATTTGACGACGTCCGTGTCGGCTATATGGTGTCGGGCGCGATTTGGGCCACGATCAGCACGATTCCGTGCTTCATTGTCTTCTTCTGCACACGCGAGCGACCCGACAGCATGGTGGGCTCCCAGCACGATGAAATGACTTTCATGGAACAGATCCGGGTTGCGTTTGCTTCCAAGCCTTATCGCTACGTCATCCTGCTCTACCTCTTCTCCTGGTTGGCGCTGCAACTCGTGTCCACCGTGTTGATCTACTATCTGACCTACTACATGGGTGTCCCCGAAATGTTGCCCCTCGTGCTGCTGGCGCTGCAGGGTACGTCTTTTGTCTTTCTCTTCATCTGGGCCTGGGTCAGCCGGCGGTTGGACAAACGTTACGTCTACATAATCGGCGCAACAATCTGGCTAACCATGCAGATCGCGCTCTATTTCGTTCAGCCGGGCATGACGCGCATCATCATTCCAGTCTCCATGGTGGCAGGGGCCGGCGTTGCAGTGGCTTATCTCATTCCCTGGGCGATGATGCCCGATGTCATTGAATTTGATGAACTCAAGACCGGCCAGCGCCGCGAAGGCATTTTCTATGGCTTCATGGTCTTCTTGCAGAAGACGGGGATTGCGATCGGTATCTTTATGGTCGGACGTGTGCTGGCGGGCACGGGCTACATTACCCCGACCGATGCCGTCCCGGTGCCCACGCAACCCGAGAGTGCACTCAATGCCATTCGGTTCTTCATTGGTCCGATTCCAGCCGTCATCTTGGTCATGGGCATCGTGGTCGCCTATTTCTATCCCATTACGCGTGAGAAGCATCGGCAGGTGCGCGCCGAGCTGGCACTGCGCAAAGCCGCCGAAGACGGTCAGCTCCCCGAAGTTGACGTGTTGGCCGGCGGCAACTGATTTGTCCTTGAGCGCAGAATCGAGGATTATTGTGCGTGCATTGATCTGACCACCGCACGGATGCGAGGAGGAATGACGTGCCTTCACAAGTACCAGCCGGCTACACGCGCGGCGCAATTCTCTTTATCGGCCCCATGCAGGACGAGAGCAGCGAAGCCCTTCTGCTTCAGCGTTTCTGGGATGAGGCCGGGGCCTACGGCTCGCGCATCCTCATCCTTTCCAACTTCATTAGTGAGGATCCGCTGCCGGAACGCTACGGCAGGCGCTTTGCCGAATGGGAGTCAGACTCGCTGACCCACCTGTCGCTACAGAGCCGCCAGGACGCCCAGCGAGACGGCGCGGCGACGCTCGTAGAGAATGCCACGGGTATTCTGCTCGTGGGTGATAGCCCCCTGCGCATGGCCAGTACCATGGGCGGCACCATCCTCGCCACTGCGATCCGGCGCGCCAACGCTCGGGGCAAGGTGATCTGCGGCGCAGGTGCGTGTGCGTCGATCCTCTGCCAGCACATGATCGCCTATGACAACCGCAAATCTATGCCCCATCCCTTCCTCCACCGCCGCCTCATCCAATTTGCGCCAGGTTTGGGCATTGTCAATCGCCTGCTCCTCGATAGTTCCAACGATCCCATACAAGGCCTGGCGATGCGCTTGAGCCGCCTGCTCTCCGCCGTCGCGTACAACCCGTTCCTGGTCGGAGTCAGCCTGGAAGTCGATACGGGCGTGGTGGTTTATCCGGATACAACGATGGAAGTGTTTGGCGTCAATAGCAGTCTTGTGGTTGACGGCGCGGAGATTTCATACACGGACGTCCATGCCTATGAAGAAGAGGGCCCCATGAGCGTCCTGGGCGTGAAGGTTCATGTCTTGGGGAGGGGCTATCAGTTCAACTTCGATACGCGGATGGTCACGCCGCCCCAAGCGTCCGACATTCCGGCACCCACGACCAAAGCCACAAGCGCGTTCTAAATCGACGATCTGCACGGTCCTCCACCCAAGCGAACACAGAAATGGAAGTCGTCGTGGCTGTCTAGCCATCGCAACGCGACGAGGGAGGCATCTGCTTGCGGCGGAGCCAGGCCGCGCCACAGATACCTCCCTTGCCAACAAATGTAGTTGTGTCCAACCAGGCAAATGAAAGGACTCAGTGGGCACGCTTAAGCGCACAGCGGACTACCACTCGTCAATCCATTCTTCTCGTTCACCGACGACCTTGAAATGGCGCTCCTGTGTGTTCCCCTGAGGACCTGGCAACGCCAACTGCTGCGGAGCGCCAAAGCCGTTGCTTTGTTGCTGCCCCGGCATGGGCGACCCATTGGGGTACCCGTGTCCTGCCAGGACGATAATGGGCGCGCCGGGCGCCGCCTGACCGGGCAGACCGTACGGATTCTGACGGCTGGCGCGGGACTCCTCGCGATCTGCCTGGCGGCGCCCCGACGCCATGACCAGAATCGCCGCGGGCAGCCCGGCCAGCACGCCGAGCAGAATGCCGATGGCCATGCCGATCGCGTCCGCACTGAGGCGACTACTGATGTACCAAATCAGGGTTCCTGCCGCGATCAGCATGAAAATGAGCAGAAATTTCTTCATCCTTATCTCTCCAAGTCTCAGTGGGACGGCGCCACAGTAGCGCACATAACCCTGAAGGTTGCGCCAGATGAAACCAATTGCCCGTCTGGCACCTCTCACACACCTCAACCCGACCTTGTTCGAGCGCCAACGTGCTTAGCGGCCGAAGAGCCGCTGCAGCAGCGAGGACTTGCGGCGATGATCAACCGGGGGGCGTTTCGACGCCAGCTGCGGCTGGGGAGGCGCTTCCACACGCCAGCGCCGTGTCGGGTTCGTCCCGCTGTGCAGGCTCACGATGACCTGCTCTAAGTCGGCCGGACCGATCCAAGCGGCTTGAAAGCGCACCGACTCTGCACGTGCGACGAGCAAAAAATCGCCCTTGCCCTCCAACTTTTCCGCCCCACTGTCGGATATCCCGGCGGCGAAGCGTGCCTCGTCCTTGCTGGCGACTGCACCAACCAGTCGAATCGGAAAGTTGGCCTTCATCGACCCGCCGATCAGTGCGGCCGTCGGTTTCTGCGTGCAGGCTACCAGGTGGATGCCGGCCTCCCGCCCGCGCTGGGCAATACGCGCCAGAGCCTGCTCGACCGGCGTACCGCCAATCTGGATCAAGTCAGCCAACTCGTCGACCCCCACAATCAGGGCCGGTCTGCTCTGACCCAAATGATCGCGCCGCTCCATCTCCGTGGTGAGCCAGCTCAGTTGCGCTGACACTTCCTCCGGTGTGCGAGCCAATCCACCCAAGACATGGGGCAACCGCTGCAGGGGGCCGAAACCTCGCCCTTTTGGATCGATCAAGACCAGCTGTACCTCACTCTGCCGGTTGTGCATGGCCAGGGATGTCAGCAACGTACGTGCCAACGCGGTCTTGCCCGACCCCGTCGTTCCAGCGAGCAGGATGTGGGCGACATCCGGGGCACTCAAGCGCAGCAGGAGGGGCGTGCCGTTCTGCTCCACTCCCAGCACCGCCGTAACCGGTGGAATCGCAGCGAGACGGGTGCAGAGCGGGACCAGACGAATGGGCTCCGGCTTGGTCCGAGGAATCTCCACGTTGACGGTGTCACCCTGACGATAGACCCGCGCCTCGCTCTTCCCCAACGCCATGCGCGATCTCTTCCGCCAGCGAGGTCACCTTATTGACCTTTGCCCCGAGCTGCATGGCGATCTCGAAGCGGACGAACCGCGGGGTGACCGTGCCGCCGCGCACCCGGCTTTCGACTTTGTGCTTGGCCAGCACCGCTTCGATGCGATCTGCCTGCATCTCCAGCGTACGTTTGCGGTACGCCATATGCTCACCTCTAGGAATCGGCCGGGGGAGGAGGACAAACAGAACATTTGTTCTGAAAGGATACCGCGACCTTGGCTGGTTGTCAAGCGGCAAAATCTGCTATTCTGTTTGAAGGTCTGGGTTTCGCAGCGCAGCGGCTGGACATCCTGCTCAGTTTCGATGAAGGTGAAGCTGCGTGGATAAACGAGGTATTCAACGGGGGAGCCCCCCTGGGCCCCGCTCTTGTGTACTGAAGAAGCCCGACTTCTTCCACAGGTCGGGCTTCGAGGCTGTCCTACTATGCGTTTCCGTCCTCCTGCTTGCGCACATGGGCCAGTGCCTGGCGCAGGAGTCTAGCCCACGGCACTTATGCCTGGGCGATCGCCGTGGCAAATCGTGCAGGATCATCGATACGTGCCCAAAACAAGATGTGTGCAAAGGGTAGCCCAGGTTTGACGTTGAGGGGCCGAATACGGGCCCTGCCATCCGTATGGTTGTTCACACCGTCGTCTACTAGCGCGCGGGTTTGTGGCCCTGTGCATATGCGGAGCTGCTCCGCCAAGAGGAGATTTGCATCGCGCCAAGTGCGGTGTCGCCACCCTGCTGCGGCGACACGGGCCACAACGTGTGCGCTATCGAGCAGGTGTCTGTTCTTGAAGGGCCGCTGCAACCTCAGCTGCCGTCTGCTCGGCCTGGTGAATGCAGTCGGGAATGCCGACGCCGTCGTATGGACTGCCGGTCACGAAGAGCGTGTCGGGCAATGCCGCCTGGATGGCCGCAACCCGATCCAGGTGGCCGACGTCATACTGAGGATTGGCATCAAACCAGCGATAGATGCGTGTGAAGAGCGGCTCGGCATTGATTCCCAACAACTCCTCAACTCATTACGACAATGGTCGTCAGTTCGTCGTCGGGCACGCTTCATCATGTCCGGCCGGCGCGAGCCGCCGAAGAAGCAGCGCAAGAGCACGGCGCCTGCCGGCGCACGGTGGTCAAACTTGGTCGAGGTCCACGTGACTGCATTGATGGCGCGGCCTTCGCTGCGCGGAATCACGACGCCAAAGCCGTTGAGGGGGTGTTGGATATCCGTTTCGCGGAAGGCGAAAGAGATGGTCCCGGTACTGACGTAACGGATTTCTTCCAGAGCGCTGGCGGCCGCTGGCGCAGGCGCCTGCAGCAGCTTGGCGGCGGCGTGTGCGGGAATGGCCAACACGATGGACCGAGCAAACAGTGACTCGCCCTCATTCAACGTGAGCAAATAGCCGTCTTCCTGCTCCGTGATGCCTTGGACCGTGGTCGCCAGCCGCAGATCGCCGGTGAGTTCGGCGGTCACGGCGCTGACCAATTCAGTCATGCCGTCCTGCATGGACATGAAGACCGATTTGGGTTTGCCGCCATTGCTCGGCGCGGTAGCGGTGCGTTGCGCCCGGGAGGCCAGCATGCCCTTGATCAGGCTGCCGTGCTGCGCTTCCAGGGTGCGGAAGCGCGGGAAGGTAGCCAGGACGCTCTGCCGTTCGGCCTCGGCATTGTAGATCCCGGACATGAGCGGCTCGGCGATCTTGTCGAGCGCTTCGCTGCCCAAACGACGGGTGATGAAGTCGGCCAGCGTTTCGTCTTCGCCGTCGGTCTTGGGCTTGATGAAGAGATCCATCCCCATGCGCACCTTGCCCGCCGGCGAGATCAGCGGAGAGAGCGCGAAGGGCGTAAACTTGGTCGGCACAATGAGCAGAACGCCGTCGGGCATGGGCGTGGGCTTGCCCTTGTTGATGACGTAGATCTGGCGCTTCTCGATCGTTGGTCGGCAGCAGACGCGCTTCGAGGCCGAGCCTGGTGGCAAGCTGCATGGCCCAGGGCTTCTGCGTAATAAAGGCATCGGGACCGCCCTCGACGATGAATTCGCCCACGTCGTCCACGCTCACGCGTTCGGTGAAGATCTTGCCGCCCCAGCGTGAGGACTGCTCCAACAGCGTGTAGCCGACCGCCGGCGTCTGCTGCTGGAGAAAGTACGCGGTACTCAGGCCGGCGATGCCGCCGCCGATGATGGCGACGTCGGTTCTATTGGGTAATGTCATCTTAGAATTCCACGGGGACCTGGCCGTGGCGCGGCTCATAGGTGCAGAAGGGCTCCTCCGCCAGGTAGTCGGCCGTCATCCCAAAGGAGCGGGCGCGGCAGCCGCTACACAAGTTCTTGAACTCGCACAGGCCGCACTTGCCGCCCAACAGGTCTGGATCGCGCAATTCGGCAAAGAGGGGCGAAGTCTCCCATATTTCCTGGAACGGTTGCTGGCGTACGTTGCCGGCCTCGACCGGCAGGTAGCCGCAGGGGAAGACCTCGCCGCGATGGCTGACGAAGCAGACGCCGGTGCCGGCCAGGCACCCCTTGGTCATGGCGTTCATGGCGTGGCGTTCGCCCCCGCCAGGGTGGCCGCCGGCATGTCCGCCTGGATGTCCACCGCCGGCGTTGTGCTGGCGATGCATGGAGGCGGGACGCTCGCGTACGATTCCCTGACGACGCTCTTGGGCCTGGCGCTGGCGCACAATGCGGAAATAGTGGGGCGCGCAGGTCGCCTTGAGCTCAATGCCCCCTTCGATCTCGGCATCGTACATCCAGTTGAGAATCTCTTCGTACTTGTCGGCCTGGATCTGCTGGTCTTCGGCGATTTCGACGCCGCAGCCGACCGGCACGAGCAGGAAGAGATGGAGCGCGGCTGCCCCCATGCCTTTGGCCAGCGCCAGCGTTTCGGGCATCTGATGCGCGTTGTGTTGCGCCACTGTCGTGTTGATCTGGAAGGGTACGTCGACCTTCTTCAGCTCTTCAATGCCTCGCCGGGACGCATCGAACGCACCGGGCCCGCGAAAGATGTCGTGCGTCGCCGCGTCTGCGCCGTCAAAGCTAACGGAGACTCGCCGCACGCCTGAGTCCTTGATGCGTTGCGCCACGTTGGCATCGATGAGCGTGCCATTGGTGGCCAGCGCAACGATGAGGCCGGCGTCGGTGGCGTATTGGGCAATCTCAAAGATGTCGGGCCGGAAGAGTGGCTCGCCGCCGGAGAGCACAAAGATCGGGCTGGCGAAGGCCGTCATCTGGTCGATCAGGTTGAAGACCTCTTCGGTCTTCAGATCCTGAGGCATCAACTGGTCGGCAACCGTGATGCGCCGGCAGTGAATACAGGCCAGGTTGCAGCCGGCCGTGCTTTCCCAAAAGATGAGCCGGGGCGGTGGATAGGGGGCGACAGACATGGCGTCTCCTTGCAGCTTACATTGAATCCTATGGAAATCTTAGTGAAGTGTATCAAAATTACCGGAATTGCGCACGGGACAGGTGTCCCGAAAAAGTCACAGACCCATGGGACAATTGACCGGTGTTGTGCCCAGGATCAGGTACGCGACGGGCGCATCCCCCTGTGTTACTATGTAACAGGAATTGGCTCATTTCATAGAGCTGGAGTAACTATACAGCGAAAGGCTAGCGACGCTGGTTGAGTAGGCTGGGGCAGTATCCAGCCGTATCGAAACCAAGGAGCGGATCGACCCGTTTGGTTTCGATACGGCCACAAACTGCTGTGGCCTACCGGGAGCCCCTCGGGCGCGGCACTAGCCTGTATAGTTACGAGCTGGACAGCGAAATGCGCAGAAAACCGACGCGTTTCGGCTTTGAAATGCCGGAGGAGGCAGAATCAATGCAGCAAGAAAAAACTTCGGCCGGCGTCATTGCCCTGGACGTTGGCGGTACATCAGTAAAAAGCGCCCTTGTTTTTGCCAACGGAACGCTTGCGTCACCGCCACGGACGTCGCCGCTCGACGCCGGCGGGCCGGCAGACGCAATCCTGGCCGACTTGGTCGCCGTCATCGTCGATCACGCGCACGAGGCAGCGCAGCATGAGGCACGGCTCTCTGGCATCGGCTTCGGCTTTCCCGGTCCCTTTGATTATGCGGCCGGTATCAGCTGGATCAAAGGGCTGACCAAATTTGAATCGCTTTATGGCCTCAACGTGGGCGATGAGCTACGCCGGCGCCTGCCTCCTGACTTGGCAGAATTGCCAATTCGTTTTCGTAACGATGCCGAGGTCGCCATCGTCGGCGAGGCGCTCTATGGGGCGGCCAGCGACTACGCCCGCGTCATCGGCGTGACCCTGGGCACCGGTTTCGGTTCGGCATTTTTGGTTGATGGCGTGGCAATGGTTGACGGGCCCGGTGTGCCGCCCAACGGCTGGCTCTATCCGTGTCTCTTCAACGGTCTCAGAGCTGACGACCGCTTTTCGATTCGCGGGCTGAACGCAGATCTGACCGCAGCAGGCGTGACATCTGCCAGCGTCCAGGCTGCTGCGGCCGCCGCGCGCCGGCGCGAGCCCCGCGCCAGCGCCGTCTTCGATCAATTTGCGCATGATCTCGGTGCCTTTCTCCGTCCGTGGGTTGAAGAATTCCAGGCCCACGCTGTCTTGTTTCAAGGCGGCATTGCCCGTTCGTTTGATCTACTGGAATCGAATCTTGTCACCGCCTTGCCCGTGCCGGTTGTCGCGGGTGAGTTGGGCGCTAGCGCCGCACTCTTGGGCGCTGCTTCATCCTTCCTGCATGTGCCACCCACGCATTGATCCTGAGTTTGAATGCATAGGTTTCTGAGGGATAATGAACCCGGCAATGGCGTTCTTGCTTCGGGATACGTTTATTCGAAACCCGCTCTTGCTACCGGTCTCCGACCGGACCCCAAATGGACGATTCAAAAGCAAACGAACATGGTAAGGAGCGAAGGATGGGCGATCTACTCAAGGTCGGCGTCATCGGCGTCGGTGGCGTCTCGCGCGTGCACATGCCTGGCTGGGCGGCATCGGAGCACGCGGAGGTGGTAGCTGGCGGTGACATCAATGGCGAGGTCCTGGCCGCATGGGCGCAAAAACATAATATCGAAAACTTCAGCACGGATCCAGCCACGATCATCAATGATCCAGACATCGACATCATCGATATCTGCGTGCCAAACATGTATCATGAGCCCCTAGTGATTGCGGCACTGGATGCGGGCAAGAACGTGATCTGCGAAAAGCCGTTGGCTCCGACGCCGGACGCCGTGCGTCGCATGATCGAGGCGCGCAATCGGTCGGGCAAGCTGCTCATGACAGCGCAGCATTTCCGCTATACGGGGACAGCGCAGGCGATGAAGCGAGAGATTGATGGCGGGCGTTTTGGGCGAGATCTACCATGCTAGAAGCTGGATGATGCGGCGCAATGGCCTAATCGTGTCGCCGACATTTATCCAGAAGCAGCACAGCGGCGGTGGCCCCTGCATTGACATCGGCGTGCATATCATGGACCTGACGCTCTGGTTGATGGGCAATCCCAATCCAGTTTCCGTGACCGGCGTCGCACGCGCCGAACTTGCCCACCGGCCCGGCCAATTCGGGGCCTGGCAGAACGTGCCGGTTTCGCCCGATTTCGACGTAGAGGACTTTGCCGCCGCCTTTGTCCGCTTCGACAATGGCGCAACGCTTGTCGTGGAGGTGAGCTGGCTGCTGCACCACGACACGCTGGGCGAGGACATGCAGATGTGGCTCTACGGGACCGAGGGCGGCTGTCATTGGCCCAAGGCCGAGTTCCTCCACAGCGAACTATGAGACCGCGGCAGTTCTACAACAGCAAGCTTCAACTGGTCAAGGATGTGATGGAGCCCCACGCGCTGGAATGCGTGGACTTTGCCCGCGCCGTGGCCGAGGGCGATAGCTTCGCCGGTGCCGCCCGAGCAGTCGCTCCAGGTCATGGCGATTCTGGATGGCATTTATCGCAGCCAGATTGAAGGCCGAGAAGTGGCTGTGGATGCGACGCTGTAGCCTTTGCTGGATTTGGAAATGCCACTGTTTTGCCTCACCCAGATTTGACGAATCAAGCGTCAAATCTGCCCACCCGCACACGGTGGCTTACCTTTATCCACATCTTTTTTTGAGTGTGCCGGTAATCCGGCGCCGTTCGCCATGGCGACCGCCCAGGCATGAATGGCGTGGGCTAGAGCGCGACGCCCCATCAAATAGGGCTGGGTCGTTGGTAGAGAAGCCCCAGCTTTATGGGGCGCATCCTACCAGCAAGGGCATTCATGCCAAGCGGGATCCGCGCGCAAACGTCATCATTGTCCCCGACGCGCCTCTGTCCTACGCCTCTGTCTGAATCTTCTGGCCTTCCGCCACCGGGTTCTCATCGTACAGATAGCAAGCCGCCTCATGCCCTTCACTGTCGATCTCGTAGAGCGGCGGGTGGGCGACAAGGCAGCGATCCATGCGCTGATTGCAGCGGTTGTAGAAGCGACAGCCGCCCGTTTCGCTGACCCGCATCTCCTCGTCGTCGAGGGATTCGATATCACCACTGCCCCAGCGTACGCTGGCGTCGGGCACGGGAATCGAATCGATCAGCAGCTGTACGTAAGGATGCTTCGGGTTTTCGATCACCTGCGTCGTCGGTCCCCGTTCCGACGTAGTGCCTTGATAGAGCAGGTAGATCTGGTTGCCGATCTGATAGGCGGTGCTCAAGTCGTGGGTGATGTAGAGGAACGAAAT
Source organism: uncultured Chloroflexia bacterium (assembly GCA_963749845.1). Lineage (GTDB taxonomy): Bacteria > Chloroflexota > Anaerolineae > Caldilineales > Caldilineaceae > JAGRCP01. The sequence goes on from CAVVOJ010000006.1 coordinate 435,212, forward strand.
GTTGTACTCATCACGCAGCTTCAACATGATATCGAGGATCATGGCCCGGAGCGAAGCATCCACCATCGAGACCGGCTCGTCGGCAACGATCAGCTCCGGCTTGAGCAAGAAGGCACGGCTCGACCATCATGCGCTGGCGCTGGCCGCCGCTCAGCTGGTGGGGATATTTCTCCAGGACCTCTTCCCCGCGCAGCCCCACCACGTTGAGCGCCTCTTCGGTGATCTCGCGCGCCTCCGCCTTGCTTGAGGCCATCTTGAAGTTCTTGATGACCATGTCGAAGATATGCTTGAACCTGATAGAACGGGTTGTAAACGGCATAAGGGTCTTGGAAAACGGCCTGCACGTTGCGCCGGTAGTCGTGCAGCTGGCGCCTGGTCATGGAGGTGACGTCGGTGCCCTTGTAGATGATCTGGCCCGACGTCAGTTCCGTGAAGCCCAAGACCACATTGGCGAGCGTCGACTTGCCGCTGCCGCTCTCGCCGGCGATTGTGGTGATGCTGGCCGGACGCTCTGGAATGACCAGGTTGAAGTCCTGGAGGGCGACCGTCGTGGGGCTGCTCGACAGGAAGCCGCCGCCATAGATTTTGGTTGCGTTGCGAATTTCAAGCAGTGAAGCAGACATAGGCTCTTCGATCAATTGAATGTGCGGGTTAGCTCGGTGCGCTCAAACAGGCATTCCTAGGTTTGCCACGTGCTGACCTCGGTCGTTTCCACTTCGGCGACACGCTGCGTACTGGCCGGCGCTTCTTCATATAGATGACATGCTACCTGCTGTCCCGGCTTGGGTTCGATCAGGCAGCGGCCGTACCTCGCGACAGATGTCCATGACGTGGGGACAGCGCTCCTGAAAAATACAGCCGGGGGGCGGATTGCGCAGGTCATGCGTAATGCCTTCGGTGATGCGCAGCGGCTTGCGTTCCTTGATCGACGGAATGGATTCGATCAGCAGTTGCGTATAGGGATGGAGTGGATCCTCAAAGACCTTGTCGACCCGGGAGATCTCCACCATGTGCCCTGCATACATGACGGCGAGACGGTCGACCAGCTGGGCCATAAGTCCCATGTCGTGGCCGATGACGATCATGGAAACGCCCAGGCGCTCCTTGATGTCGAGCAGATTCTGCACGACGACACGCTGCACGATGACGTCGAGCGCGCTCGTCGGCTCGTCGGCGATGATCAGCGGCGGGTTCAAGGCTACGGCCATGGCGATACAGACGCGCTGCTTCATGCCGCCGCTCAACTCGTGGGGATACATATCGTGACGCGACTGGGCAATCCGACCAGCGTCAGCAGATTGATGACCCGCTCTTTGAGGGCCTGTTTGGAGCATTTTGCCTTCGTGCGTCGTGATCACTTCGCCGATCTGGTCGCGAATGCGCATGACAGGGATTCAGCGAGTTCATGGCTCCTTGCGGAATCAGGCCATGTTGGTCCAGCGGAAGTCGCGCAAATCATTGCTGTCTAGCTTGGCGACATCAGTTCCATTCAGCACAACGCTACCGTCAACGATGCGACCGGGCGCATTCCGCGCACTCTCACCTACAGTTGACTCACCCAAAGCAGGAGATCTATTTATGACCACGCAGGTCGCTCTAGTCGGGTGTGCACACATTCACACCCTCGGATTTGTCAAACGGCTGCAAGCGCGGCCCGCCATAGGAGTTGCCGCAGTTTGGGATCATGACGCAGCCCGTGCGGCGCAAAATGCAGCCGCGCTCGATGCGCCAACGGTGGATGACCCCGACGCCATCTGGTCCGATGAAGCAATCGATGCCGTCATTGTCTGCTCGGAAACGAACATGCACGAGCAGTTGGTGCTGCCCGCGCGCCGCTGCAGGCAAGCACCTCTTTGTCGAAAAACCGTTGGGCATGGGCGCCGCTGATGCCCATCGCATGGCGACGGCGATTGACGAGGCGGGCGTCCTCTTTCAGACCGGCTACTTCATGCGCGGCGATCCCGTCAATCAATTTGTCCACGCGCAGATCGCGGCCGGCGCGTTCGGCCAGATTACCCGCTTCCGCCACACAAACTGCCACTCCGGTTCACTCGGCCGCTGGTTCGACAAGGGCTGGTTGTGGATGACCGACCTGGAGCAGGCCGGAATTGGCGGCTTTGGCGACCTGGGTACCCATTCCCTCGATATCATGATGTGGCTGATGGGTAACGTGGCCGAGGTGACCGCGCATGTGGACGTGGCGGTCGACAACTACGACGGCTGCGACGAATACGGCGAGGGGCTGATGCTCTTCGAGAATGGCGTGCTGGGCAGCATCGCCGCCGGCTGGGTCGATGTCGCCCATCCCGTCAGCATGGTACTGAGCGGTACGGAAGGCCACGCCTACGTGCGTGACGGAGAGCTCTTCTTGCAGAGCGAACACGTGCCGGGCGCTGACGGCAAGGCAGCCTGGACCGATTTGCCCCCGGCCTGGCCCCACGCCTTCGAAAACTTTCTCGACGCCGTCGACGGGCAGCCCCATGCCCCCCTGGTAACGGCTGACGAGGCGGCCGCCCGCAGCGCAGTCATGGAGGCATTCTACCAAGCCGCCGCCGATCATACGTGGGTGACTGTGTAGCGTTTTAATAAGAAGTCGGGCTTTTGAAAAAAGCCCGACTTCTTATTCTTTGGCAATATTGTCTTTGGCAATATCAGACTTTTGACCACTGCTCTTGCAGGAGAAAGAAACAACAGAACGATATGGCTTCTATCGATACCATCTACTTTATTCATCACAGTCATACCGACATCGGCTATACCCATGACCAGCCGATTGTCTGGGATCTCCACGCACGCTTTATTGATGACGCGCTCGCATGTGCAGCAGCATCGGCCGATCAGGAAGGCGATAGCGCGTTCCGCTGGACCGTCGAGACGACCGATGTCTTGCGCCACTGGCTGAGCCAGGCTTCGCCCGCACAGCGCGACCGTTTTGTGGAGCTAGAGCGTGCGGGGCGTATCGAAGTCACCGGCATGCTGGCCAACATCACGCCGCTCTACGACCTCGATCAGCTCATCGAAAGCCTGCAGCCCATTGCACAGCTGCGCGACGAGTATGGCTTCACGATCCGCCACGCCATGAATTGTGACGTCAACGGCCAGAATTGGCCGCTGGTCGACGCCCTGCTCGATGCCGGCATCGAAGGCTTCACCATGGCCATCAACACCCACTTTGGCGGCGCGCCCTTTCGCCGTCCCAACACCTTCTGGTGGCAGGGGCCCAGCGGCCGCAAGCTCCTGGCCTACAACGGCTGGCCCTACGACACCGGCTGGCGCTATGGCATTGGCCGCGATGCCGAGGATTTCGAGAACGTCTGGTGGCCGCGCGTCGCACGTTATCTGGACGAGGCCGACTATCCTCTCTCCAGCGTCATGATCCAGAGCTATCATCCCTTCGGCGACAACGGCTCGGCCTTTGGCGAATTCTCGCGCTTTATCGAGCGCTGGAACGCTGCGGGCAAAACGCCGCGCATCCGGTTCGCGACCCCTGCCATGTGGTGGGCCGCTGTGCGGACCGAAGCGGATCGCCTGCCAACCTACCGCGGTGACTGGACCGACTACTGGAACTTTGGCTGCGGCAGCAGCGCACGCGAGCAGACCCTCAACCGCGTCAGTCGCCAGCGTCTGCGTTCGGCCGACGCGCTGGCGGCAATCAGCCCGGATGACGCCGATCTCCGCGCGCGGTCGAGCTGCATCGGGCAGACGCCTGGCGCAACCTGCACTTCTGGGATGAGCACACGTGGGGCGCGGATGCATCGATTCGTGCGCCGTATCTCAACGACACGGTGGTGCAGTGGCATCACAAGGCACACTATGCCTATCAGGCGCATAGCCTCAGCCTGCTTCTGCAACGCGATGGGTTGGCCGCACTGGCCAGGCAGGTCGCCGCAACCGGAACGGACAACCTCCTGCTCTTCAATCCCCTGCCCTGGCCGCGACAGATCAGCGGCAGTGTGGGGCCCAATGTGGCGACGCCACGCGGCACGCCCGACGACGCCACCGCCAGCCGCCATTTCCAGGACCACGTGAGCGATCTGGATACTGTCGCGGCTACTACGGCTGCGCGGGAGACTGAGTTTTCCAACAATCAGACGGTGCAAGACTTCTACGCCTTGCCGCCGACGGAAGTCCCCGGCTTTGGCTACAAAGTGGTCAGATCTGATGAGCTCATCAAGCTCAATGATGTGCTTGCACCTGTTGCGGAGGCGGGCGCCGCGCCCGCCGTTGTGGAAAATCATCGCCATCGGCTGGAGTTTGACCTGGAGCGGGGCGGCATCCGCAGCTGGTATGACAAGAAGCTGGACGTGGAATGGGTGGACCCGGAAGCCGGCCATCCCATGCATGGGTTTGTCCACGAGGAGGTAGCCGACCGGGCCCACGAATACCCGCGCCACCTGCTCTTCAAGATGCTGTGGGATGACACCCAGATCGAGCGCAGCGACGGCTGGAAGCCTGACTGGGAAGCGCAACGTCAGTCCCCCACGAAAGTCGTCAGCCATCAGGTCTATGCGACACCGTTGGGCGCCTACGTGGTACAGACATTGGAGGCCCCGGGCTGTGCGAGCTTGCTGACCCAGCGCGTCTTCCTGCCCGCGTACGACGACTACATCGAGTGCGAGTCGAGCTGGGAGATGGGGCTGGACACCCATCCCGAGGCCAACTATCTGCTCTTTCCCTGCAACTTGCCCGACGCCGCCGCCCGTCTGGACCTGGGCGGACAGGCGCTGGTCGCCGGCGAGGAACAGCTGCCCGGCGTCTGCCGCGACTATTTCACGGTGCAGCAGTGGGTGGACTTCAACGACGGCGCCCGCGGCATGACGATCGCTACGCCGGACAATCCCATGGTGCAGTTCGGCGACTTTCACTTCGCCCAGCACCAGATGACCTTTGCCATGGAGCGGGCAATGCTGCTCGGCTGGGTGACGAATAACTACTGGGAGACCAACTTCCGCGCCCATCAGCCGGGCCAGGTGCAGGCGCGCTACCGACTGTTACCCTACGCCGGGGGCTTCGATGAGGCCCGCACGCACCGCTTTGGTCTGGAAGCCGCCAACGCGCAGCCGCTGCTTCAGCATCTGGGTGAAGCGAAAGTGGACGCGCCTCGACTGGCAACCGAGGGTCCTCTGCTCAACCTGCCCGGCAGCGATGGCGTCGACTCGCCCGTGCTGACGCTTCACGTCAAGCCGGCGAGCGGCGCTGCCGGCGTCATTGTGCGTCTGCTCAACGCCAGCGATCAAGCGCAGAGCGCGCTGCTTGGCTCCGGCCAACTGCGCATCGTCGGCGCTCGTCGCTGTACGTTGCTCGAGGAGCCAGGCCAAGAGCTGGCACTCAACAGCGGCGCACTGGAATTGATCCTGGGCCCCCGTGAAGTTGCGGTTGTGCAGCTCACGCTTATCTGATCTTTCATTCACCAAATAGTAAGGATTCTTTATGTTGCACGCAATGCGTTGGACCCCCTTGAAAATTGCCCAACGACTCGAGCTGATTGAGCCGCTCGTACATCGCCGCGCCGTGCCGCTGGACACGTTTCGCTACAGGGCGTTGGCGAGTTCCAAAGAGGAAGCGCTGATCGACGCCGACATTGACGACAGCGACTGGGAGAGTATCGAACCCGATACCTACTGGGGCGCATGGCGTACAAATTTCATGCTGCGCTCCAGCTTCACCGTACCCGCCGACTGGCCCAAGGACGCACCGGTCGCGCTCTACCTGCCCTTGGGCGAAGCGGGCGATTTCAGCCATCCCGAAGCGCTCGCCTACATCGACGGCCAATCCTACGCCGCCTGCGACCGCCATCATCAGGAGATTCAGCTGCCCGCGGAATGGCGTGACGGAAAGGCCCACCGCCTGGCGCTCCACGGCTGGACCGGCATCGGCGGCGAGTTCAAGACGCTGCCCGGCAAGCTTTTCATGCGTCCGTGCCTGGTCGTCCAAATCGATCAGCCGACCCGCGACTTCATCGCCACGGCCCGGGTCGCCCTGGGCATCGCCAACGAGCTGGACGACAACGAGCCGGCCAAGGGCCATCTTTTCAACGCCCTGGACGCGGCGTTCAAGGTGCTGGATACGCGCGAGCCGCTCGGCGACGCCTTCTACGCCAGCGTGCCAGAGGCCCACGCGGTTCTGCGCGCCGGCGTCGAGCAGGCCGGCGCACCCCTCGATGTCGACATCGTTGCCAGCGGTCATGCCCACATCGACGTGGCCTGGCTGTGGACGCTGGGCCAGACGCGGCGCAAATCGGGGCGCACGTTCCACACCGTGTTGCGCCTCATGGAGCAGTTTCCCGACTATCACTTCACCCAGAGTCAGCCCCAGCTCTACGACTACCTGCGTCAGGACTATCCGCAACTGCTGGACACTATCAAGGCGCGGATCGAGGAAGGGCGTTGGGAGCCGATTGGCGGCATGTGGGTGGAGGCCGACTGCAACCTGAGCGGACCGGAATCGCTGGCGCGCCAGTTTCTCCTTGGCCGCACCTTCTTCCGGGACCATTTTGGCGCAGACGCGGAGACGCCGGTGCTCTGGCTCCCCGATGTCTTTGGCTACGCCTGGAACCTGCCCCAACTCATCAAGGAGGCGGGGCTGGAGTACTTCTTCACCATCAAGATTAGCTGGAATCAATACAACCGGCTGCCGTACGACAGCTTCTGGTGGCAGGGACTGGACGGTACCAAGGTGCTGACCCATTTCAGCACGACGCAGGGTAACTTCGTGTTGCCGGGCACGGGCCAGCGCCCCAGCACCTACAATGCTGAAGCCACGCCCAAAGAGGTCGTATCAACCTGGAACAATTTCCAACAAAAGGAAATTGAGCAGGAGATGCTCATGGCCTACGGCTACGGCGATGGGGGCGGTGGCCCGACGCGTCAGATGTTGGAAAACATTCGCGAGATGGGCGCTTTCCCGGCCACCCCGCGCGTACGCAATGCGAGCGTGCGTGAATTCTTCGAAAAGCTGGAAGCCACGAGCGGCGCGCAGTTGCCCACCTGGAACGGCGAGCTCTACTTCGAGCTCCATCGCGGTACCTACACGTCTCAGAGCCGCAACAAGCGCGCCAATCGCAAGAGCGAATTCCTGCTGCATGATGCCGAGTTCCTGGCCACGTTGGCCAGCCAGGTCGATGCCGAGTACGTCTACCCGCAAGCCGATCTGAACAAGGCGTGGGAATTGGTCTGCCTCAATCAGTTTCACGACATCATTCCCGGCAGCAGCATTGCGCCGGTCTATACCGAATCGTTGGCGCAGTACGCGGAGGTCGCGGCCCTGGGTGAGGCTGTCCGCGATGACGCGTTGGCCGCCATCGCCGCGCGCCTGCGTGGCGATCTGGTGGTAGCCAATCCATCATCCTTTGCCCGGCGCGATCTGGCCTTCTGGCCCGGTGCGTTGGACGCGGGCACGCGTCTGGTGACGCCGGACGGTGTGCCCGTGACGGTCCAGCCCACGGCCGATGGCGTCTGGCTTGACGCCGGCAAGCTGCCGCCCTTCAGCGTCACGTCGCTGATCGCACAAGCGGGGAACCCGGACACTGTGGATGCTGAAAGTCCGCTGACGGCCACGCCGAGGCTGCTGGAGAACGACTACGTCCGGGTCGAGCTGGACGAAGCCGGCGACATCACACGCATCTATGACAAGGTGCAGGCACGTGAAGTGCTGCCGGCGGGTGTCGTCGCCAACCAGTTCCAACTCTTCCAAGACCGTCCCCTCGCCTGGGACGGCTGGGATGTGGACATCTTCTATGATGACAGCGTGTGGCTGGCCGAACCGGCCAGCTCGGTCACGGTCGTCGAGCGTGGTCCCCTGCGCGCCACCTTGGAAATCAAGCGGCGCGTCAGTCAAAGCAATTACGTGCAGCGCATTTCGCTCAGCCATGCCGGCCCGCGCCTCGATATCGACACGGAGATCGACTGGCAGGAACGCAGCATGATGCTCAAAGCTGCCTTCCCCGTGGATGTCTTTGCGCCCACGGCCACGTACGAGATTCAGTGGGGCAACGTGGAGCGGCCAACTCATCGCAACACGAGCTGGGACTGGGCGCGTTTCGAAACCTGTGCGCAAAAATGGGTCGATCTCAGCGAAGGCGACTATGGCGTTAGCCTGCTGAATGACTGCAAATACGGTCATGACATTCAGGACAACGTGATCCGCATCACCCTCCTGCGCAGCTCCACCTACCCCGACCCCCTGGCAGACCAGGGCCAGCAGCGTTTTGCCTATAGCCTGCTGCCTCACGCCGGCACCTGGCGCGCTGAGACGATTGGTGCGGCCTATGCCTTGAATGATCCGCTCCTGGTAGCCGCGCGGCCCGAATCTGACCATGAGGCAGCGGCCAGCCGCTTGGCCTTCCTCTCGGTTGACCGCCCAAACGTGGTGATCGAAACGGTCAAGCGTGCGGAAGACGGCAACGGCGTGATCGTACGGCTCTACGAGAGTCAGCGCCAGCGCGGGCCGGTCACATTGACCGTCGATGCTGCGCTCTCCGAGGCATGGCAAGCCAATCTGCTGGAAGAGAACCAGACGCAACTGGCGGTGGAGGGGCAGCAGGTGACTTTCCCGATTAAGCCGTATCAGATTGTGACGCTGCGCCTTGTGGAGGGGTGAATGGTTAATTGAGGATAGAGAATGGTTACTGGGGGTAGTTCACGCCCAGTAACCATTCTCCACTTTTTAAGCCCTCTCGTAACTATACAGGCTAGTGCCGGTTGAGTAGTCCACTGTGGTTTGTGGACGTATCGAAACCAAACGGGTCGACCCGCTCCTTGGTTTCGATACGGCTGGATACTGCCCCAGCCTACCGGGAGCCCACTGGGCGCAGCGTTCGCTAGCCGTTAGCCTGTATAGTTACGCCCTCTCTATTATGGGGCAGCAGTTTGTCCTCATCATGATTTGATGCATGGTCTTCATCTTCACCGCTTTGTCGACTCAGCTGCGCATCTGCGCTACCTCAATCCAGCGTGCGAAATCTGCATCGAGCTGGCCTCCGGCAGCAGCTCGGCAAGCTGAGCCGGGCTGAGCGCGGCCAGGCGTGCGTAGGTCGTAATGCCCTGTTGATAGAGCGCCTGCTCAGTCTCTTCGCCGATGCCGGGGATGAGGCTGAGCCTCTGCGGTGTGGGTCCCACATATTGCGCACCGACGCGATCGTTGGCTGTTGCCAATTCCTGAGCTTGGCGCGGCCAGCCTGCGGCGTTGGCCCCCGCCACCGCCTGGGTCGCCTGCTCCAGCTTCGCCACGCTGGTGGCGGCCACTTGGTCCCAGGTGGCAATGCCGGCAGCGTAGAGCCGCTCTTCATAGACGCGACCGATGCCGAGGATTTGGGTGAGATCGTCGGGATGGTTACCCGGATCCCAAACGTCGGGATCGGACGGTTCATCTGGTGCAGCCGGCCCGGCCAGCGACGCAGCGTCCGCCGCGGCAACGGCGCCGGTCGCTTTGGCCGCCGGCGAAAGATCCGCGTCCTCTGCGCTGGCGTCAGCCGTCTCAGCCGTGACCGCAGGCATGATGGCTGTATCTTGTGCTGACGCCCCCGCTACGCCAGCTTCTGCTTCGTCCGTTTCGTCCACCGGACGCTCGTCGGCGGAAGCCTCTTCGCCGGCGCTACTCGCCACCAAAGTCTCATCCGCGGTCGGATCTTCGGATGCTGCGACCGCTGCAAGTGCCACGCTTGCAGGGCCTGGCTCAACAGGCTCGGTCTGATCAACAGCGACATCATCAGTCCTTGAATCCGCGTCCGTGTCGTCTGCAACCGTGTCGTCTGCAACCGTGTCGACTTCGGCCTTAACGGGCTCCGGCGTGACCGCCCGAACCGCGGCCTCGACTGAATCGGGCTGGGACGTTAGATCCGGCTGCTCCGGCGCTTCGGCTGCCTTGCGGCGCGCAAAGAACCAGTAGAGCAGGCCAAAGACGAGCAAAGCCAGCAGGAGCCAGAGCCACCAGGGCAGCCCGCCATCCTCATCGCTGGATTGCGCGACCGGCGCCTCTGCCGTGGCCGCGGGCGCGGCGACGGCTACTTCTTCAGCCACAGTCGCTTCAGGTGTTGCTTCTTCGGTGGCTGTGGACTCAGCTGCTGCCGCTTCTGTGGGCGCTTCGTCAGCCGCGGTTTCGTCAGCCGCGGTTTCGTCAGCCGCAGTTTCGTCAGCCGCAGTATCGTCAGCTGCGGTTTCGTCAGCTGCGGTTTCGTCAGTCGCAGTTTCGTCAGTCGCCGTCTCGTCAGTCGCTGTCTCTTCGCTGCTTGCCTCCGCTACCGCAGCTGGTGCCTCACTGGTCGTTAGCAAGCTGTCGACGACATGGATCACGCCATTGGCGGCAACAATGTCGCGCCGGACAACCGGCGTGCCGTTGATCTGGATGGTGTCGCCGTCGACCGCAACATCCAGCGGTGCGCCGGCCAGATTCTCCATCTCCAAGCCATCAACCAGATCCGCCGCGCTGAGCCTGCCGGGCACGATGTGAAACTGGAGCGTCTGAGCCAGCGCGCCTTCAGGATCGACCAGCAGCGCCTCAAACTCGGCCTCGCTTAGCGCTGCAAAGGCAGCCTGACTCGGCGCAAAGAGGGTGTAGGGACCCTCGCTGCCCAGCGTGCTGATCTGCCCGGCGGCCATGAGCAGGCCGCGCAGGGTCGCCAACTCATCGTCGCCGGCAACGAGATCGACGATGGTCTCCGCACTTTGGGCCGCGGGCGCAGCTTGCGCTGCGGGCATCGATCCGGCCGTCATGACAAACGCCAACACGCAGAGTGCTGTCGTGAGATCTCGCAAAGATGAGCGCATGCACATATCCTTTCCACGTACTCCCCAACGGGAGGGAGGTCACAACGAATCGTCTTGGCGGTTGCGGGTGAGTGTAACTGAACGGCCTAAGATCGGTCAACCGGTGCGCAGTAGTACGCCGGGAATACGTGAACTGTCCACGATGTGCCGCGGAAAGAGCCGGATGGAGCGGATTGCCGCGGATGTTATTGGAATGATCTACCGCGATCCGCCGGATCAGCAATGATCCGCAGCCCATCCTGCTACTCCGTAACGATGATCGGCAGATAGATCGACGGCTCCAGCGCCGAATCGGCGAGCGTGAGGCCGACGAGGACCGGGTCGTGATCGGAGGCGCGGAACGCGTCGGGGCTGAAGTAGCCGGGCGGGTTGAAATCCTCGTCATAGTCGATCACCGGCGGCTCATCCGTGTTGATGTGCCACTCGGTCACGCCGCTGATGTGGGGCATGAGCGAAAGCCCGGCCAATGCATGGTCGAGATAGCCGGACTGGCCGTCGAAGATGTAGGAATAGGCCGCTGCGCCGCCGTGATAGGCGACGAGATTGAAGAAGCCGGCTGCCTCCAACGTGGTCACGGGATCCTCTTTGGCATAGGCGTTGAGATCGCCCAGGATCAACAGGTCGGGATCTTCACTGGCGGTGGGATCGGTGGCCAGCCATTCACTAAGCGCTGCCGCGGCCGCCGTGCGCGTGCCGTTGCAATTGCCCTGCAGCGGGTCATCGTCAGGCGCGCCGCCGCAGTCAGAGCCCTTGGACTTGAAGTGATTGACGACCACGGTGAATGACTCGCCCGCACTGGGATTCTCTTTGGCCGAGACCGTGAAAGTCTGGGCCAGTGCCGGTCGATTCTTGGCCTGCCCTGTTTCGTTGGGATCGGTGAACGACGGATCGTCCAGGATCGCCGGCGGTCCGACCGGCGTGATCACACCGGGTTTGTAGAGGAAACCAACCGAGATTTCATCTGTGCCCACATTGGCGCCGGGATCGAGATAGGCGTAGATTTCTGAGCCGGCCGCGGCGTTGAGGGCCGCCACGAGATCGGCCGCGGCGCTATCGGGGCCGTCGGCGTAATCGTTTTCCAGCTCCATCAGCCCAAGCACGTCTGCATCGAGCGCAAGGATCGCTGCCGTGAGCTTGGCGGTCTGGCGCGTCAGCTCCTCGGGCGTATCGGCCCCGCGCGAGGTGGGAAAGGCGCCGCGCGGCTCGCCGTTGAAGTAGTTGAGCACGTTGAAGCTGGCCACGCGGATGTCACCGCCAACCTCCTCCAGCGCTTCGGTGCGCGGGTTGGCGGTGATAAAGGTGGGCGGCGCTGTCGGATGCAGGCGGTAGTCGCCGGCGAAGCGCGTGGCCTGGCTGGCGCAGGAGCCGGTGGAGCCCGCGTTGATCTGGCCATAATCGAGTACGCCGATCACGTCGGAAATGGTGTCGCCGGCGCGGATCACTGCCGGAGGCGGGCCGCCCAGGTAGGGAACCGGGTCCGGATTGTCGCCGCAGCGGCTTGACGCCAGCCCGTCGTCCACAATCAGCAGGCTGCGTGCATTGCGGTCGATGATCGTGTCAATTTCGGCAGAATCAGGGAGGGCCAGGTTGGTAGGCTGATAGAGGCGATCGCCCGCTGAAAGCGTTAGTTGACCATAGCGGCCGATGAAGAAATTCTGTGAAATCGTCAGGGGTCCATCGACCCGTACGCGCATGCCTTCGAAGCGCTCCAGTTCGCCGTCGACCGTCTCGGGTAGCGTAAGCACGCCGGCGGTCGGCAGCGGTTCTTCACCGGGGCTGGCGCAGGAGATAACCACGGGGGCGACCAGCTGGGTGAGCGTCGCGTCGCCCGTGGTGCGGTCGTCAAATTCGGCCACGGTCCCGGCAATACGCACTGTTTCGCCCAGCGAGACATCGACAGCCAATTCGTCGCCCGCATCAAAGACGAAGATCCCTTCAGACGTTGTATCATCGCCATCCTGGTCCCCATCTTCCTCCTGAACGAAGAAGCCACGCAGGCCGCGATTCCCCGGCGCCGACTGGAAGTCACCCACGACCACGCCCTCAATGACATGCTCGCTGCCCGTCTCGGGGCTGGCGGTTCCGCTGTCCTGGATGGCGCTAATCAGGGTTGCGGGATCGCCGCAGGCGCCCATCTGAAGCGGCAGGTATTCGCGTACGTAGATATCGTCCAGCCGCCAGCGGGCTGCGGTCCCGTTCTCCGTGCCCGAGGAGCGATAGTGGAAGGCTAGATAGACGGTTTCGCCCTCGATTGCGGAAAGATCGACGATCCCCGACTCCGTGTAGATATCGGAATCTTCGGCCGAGAGCGTGAACTCGTTCAATTCGATCCATGTGGCTGCCGCCGGATCCTCACTGTCGGCGAACGGATCGAAGTCTTGCGAATAGAGCACACGCAGCTGTGGATAGGGGAGGCCTGCATCCGTGTAGCGCGTCTGGGTGCGGAAGCTCAAGGCATCATTCTCCTGTGCATCCAGATTCAGCGCCGGCGTGATGAGCCATTCGTCGGCCGGCGCGTCATTGCCGAAGCCATTGGCCGAAATATTGCTGAACTCCGCAAAACAGGTCCAGGTATTCTCCGTGTCTTCGTCGACGCTGATGATCGACCAATCGGTCAGCCGGCAGTCATCGAACCCCTCTTGCAGGGGCAGGGGCTGACCTGTGACCGTGGACGAGTCCGGCGCGCCGCCGGCCAGGGCGACGCTGGCGCAGAGCAGCAGGCCGAGGCCCAGCACGGGCAACGAGTGGAGGATGCGGCGCAAGGTGAACATGAGATCATTTGCTCCTTGGTTCGGGTTGGATGGACGACATAGATGCTTGGGGGATTGGATCACTTCGCTGTGACCGGTGTGCGAATCGTCCTGATGTGGGTCAGGGGCGGAGGGAAAGGGTAAACCGGTCATTGACTGTTGCGTCGGCATGTACACCAGGGGACACAGCGTACGGTGATCGAAGGGTACCAAATGACTGCTGATGTCGGCTCGTCCCTGTCGCCGGCAGTGAGCAGTGAGTAATACCGCGAAAGCCCTTGAATGGTTATTCGTAGACAAGGCTCTCGCGCACGCTGATGCGGCTGGCCACGCGCGCCGGGAGCCAACTGGCAGCCACGGCCAGTATAGTGATGATCAGCAGCCAGACCAGCGCTCCGGCGGGTCGATAAATGTAGACCAAATTCAGATCGACCGCGGCACTCAATCCCTCTACCATCAGACGTCCGGCGGGCAAGCTCAGCGGCAGAGCAATCAGCCAGCTTAACCAGCCCAGCAGGAGCGCTTCCCCTACAAAGAGCCCCGATACGATGCGCGACGTGGCGCCGATGGCGCGCAGAACGCCGATTTCTCGCCGGCGCTCGATGACGTTCAGCGAAAGTACGCCCGCCAGGGCAATGCTCCCCACTGCCCCGATAACGACGGCCATGGTGGCCAGCAGCGTAATGATGACGTTGAACTGGGACATGACGTTGTCGATGATTTCCGCGGCCGTGTCCTGGCCAAAGACCGAAGTGGCCGATAGGTCGACCTGCTGGTGGGCATAGAGGTCGCGCAAAGCACGGGCGACGGCTTCCTCGGTCGCCGGGTCCGATGAATCGGTTTGGATCCAGATGGTGTTGGCCCGATTGGGCGTCGCCATTTCCGTGAGCAGCATCGCGCGAGGTACGTGGGCTGAATTCGTCACGATCGGGTCAAAGAGCAGCCCCACGACCTGCCATGCCGATTCCTCTGACAGCCTGGTAGAAAAGATGACCGTGTCACCGACGCCGACGCCGACATCGCTGGCCAGGTTCTGGTTGAGGACAATGGCATAGGTGTCTTCCGGATTCAGCCAGCGACCGGCCCGCATTTGGGGCCGGTAAAGCTCGGTGGGCAGCGGCACGCCCAAAAGCGTTACCCCTTCATCGTCGTTGGACTCAGGTCGGCCGGCTGGACGCACGGTCCCGCCGTTGAGCTGCCATAGCTCCACTTCGCGCACGCCAGGCTGGCTCAACGTCAGGCGCTCAATCCGGTCGATCCGCTCAGCATCTTCCAAGGTCAGGTTAATGTCAAAACGCAGTATGGAAAAAACGACGTTCTGAAAGGTGTAGAGCGTGGCATCCCGCGCACTCATGACGGTCATGAAGACGATTCCACTGAGCACCAGGGTGATCTGGGTCAGCACGACCCGCCGCTTGTGGCGAAAGGTGTTGGAGAGCGTCAACGAGAGCAGTTGGGGCAGCCGGCGGAAGTGCGCCAATAGGCGGTCGAGGGCGCTGGGTTCGGCTTGCAGGCCGTAGTTACTGATGGCCTCGCGCACGGTGATGTTGGCGGCCGTGGAGATTGGGCCCAGGGCAGCCAGCAATGGGGTGACCAGCGCGATGATGACCTGGGCGACCACTGCCAGAGGGGAAAGGGCGAAGGTTCCTTCGGCATCAAAAGCATCCAGCAGAAAAGTTCCCAGGGCCCGTGCACCCACGGCCCCCAGCGGCAGCGCGACCAGCAGGGCGAGCAGACCGTAGACCAGCACAATGCTGAAATAGAGCATGAAGACCTGGCGGTTGCTCGCGCCCACAGCTTTAAGCATGCCAATCTGGTCCGTCTGGCGTTCGATAATGGAGGTGACCGTGCTGTAGACCAGAAAGAGCCCGAGCACCAATGCAAGGAATGCCAGCAGGCCTAAAATGAAAAAGATTCCATCCATTGCATCTTGGAAAAAGTGTTTGTCGGGATTTGACGTCCGTTGGCCTTGAGGTGAGAAGCCGCCGGAGCTGACGTCCATTTTCTCCAGCCGATCCTGCATTTCGTCGGCGATGGCGGTCACGGTTGTAGGTTCGTAGCGGGCGGCCCGGGCGTGGATGCGGTTGAAGTTCTCCTCGCCGGTCAGTTCCGCATAGTGGGCCCGAGTCGTATAGAACTGGGCCAGACCGCCGAAGGTGGGCGGCTGCACATTGGGGTCATAGAGGACGCCGTCGACGGTTGCCTCATGCACCTGGCGATCGACCCGAATCTCCACCACTGCGCTCGCTTCGATGCCGTAAACCGTGTCCGCACCTTGCCCGACGGCCAAGACCTTATCATGCGGCCAATTGCCGCTTTGAAGCGTCACCACGGCGAAGCGCTGATCGGCGTAGTCTTCCCGGGCCGTCAAGCCGGCGGCGCGCCAGGGGTCATCGGGCGACAGCCGCCACTCGATGGAGGTCTGCAGCAGGCCCTCGATCTCAGTGACGCCGTCGACGCGGCCCAGTGCGGCGAGCGTGTCGTCGTCGACGGCCGGATCATTCCAGAGGCTGATCATGGCCGGCGCCGAAGATCGCCAGGATTCCTGCATGCCTTGGATGATGAAGTTGCGGGTGCCGATGATCATGCCGATGGCAAATGCGCCCATGGCAATGATCAAGACGACTTGGATGGTGCGTCCCTTGTTTTCCCAGAGATCGTACCAGACTTTGTCGCGCAAGACGCCCATGGTCTACGTTCCCCCGCTGTCGAGGATGTTGCCGTCGCTGATGCGAATCTGGCGGGGCATTTGCCGGGCCAGTTCTTTGTCGTGGGTCACCATGACCAGCGTCTTGCCCTCCTCGATCAGTTGTTGGAAGAGGGCAAACACCTTGCCCGCTGCCACCGAGTCCAGATTCCCGGTGGGCTCATCGGCCACGAGGAGAGGCGGGTCGTTGGCCAGAGCCCGGGCGATGGCCGCGCGCTGCATCTGTCCGCCGCTGACCATGCCCGGCAGCTTGTCCGCCTGGTCGCTCAGGCCCACCGAGTCCAATAGATGGGTCGCACGCGCCCGCCGCTCGACGGGGCGATATTTGCCGGCCAGGTCCATGGGCAACATGACGTTTTTCAGCAACGTCAGCGCCGGCAGCAACTGGAAAAACTGAAAGATGATCCCGACGTGATCGCCGCGCCAGCGAGCCAGGGCATTTTCGTTCATCGTGTGGATGGGGAACCCCAATACCTCTACATCACCGGCGTCAGCATGATCGATGCCGGTGATCATGTTTAGGAGCGTCGATTTGCCGCTGCCGGACGGTCCGACGATGGAGACGAATTCGCCCGGCTGAATCGTCAGGGAGACGTGATTCAGGATGACGATCTCCCGTTCACCGACAAAATAGCGCTTGAGAACGTCGTTCAACTGAATGATCGATTGCGGCTTCGATTCGATCGTCATTATCCCTCAGTTTGTGAAGACAAGCGTTGCTATGGCAGTATCGGGCGGCCATGGCCGGCGAGGTACGGCGGAAAACCATCCCGTGGACTCCCTCTATTCTAATCAATAATACGCAGCAGGAAAAGGGGAGTCGCCAGCGGGCGCAATTCTCAATCTGATCGAGCGACTCAATGAAGGCGTGCACCGCAAACTAACCCTCATTTCTGCCGCCGCCGGTTCCGGCAAGACCACGCTGATCAGTGAATGGACCGCGGGATGCGACCGACCGGTCGCATGGCTGTCGCTGGACGAAGGGGATAGCGACAGTACGCGATTTCTGACATACTTCGTTGCTGCACTACAGACGCTTGCCTTGGATGGGGGCGACGAAATTGCAGCGAAACTTGGAGAAAGGGCAATGGCTCAGCTCCAATCTCCGCAGCCACCGCCAGCCGAATCAATACTGATAACGCTGATCAACGAAATCGCTGCGTTGCAGGATCCGTTTGTCTTCGTAATGGATGACTATCATCTGGTCGATGCTGCACCAGTTAACGATGCCCTCGCCTTCCTGCTTGAGCATCTACCGTCGCAGATGCATCTGGTAATCGCCAGCCGCGAGGATCCGCCACTGCCACTGGCACGGTACCGCGCTCGGGACCAATTGACTGAAGTGCGAGCCAGTGACCTCCAGTTCACATTCTCCGAAGTGACGGAATTCCTGAATCACGTCATGGGTCTGACTCTGTCAGCAGAAGATATTGCTGTGCTGGAAACGCGTACCGAAGGCTGGATAGCCGGCCTGCAATTGGCCGCGATTTCACTGCAGGGGCATAGCGACCCTAGTGGCGTCATCAAGTCGTTCTCCGGCAGACATCATTTCGTGCTGGACTATCTTGTTGAAGAAGTCCTACAGCAGCAGCCTGAGGGCGTTCAGGCTTTCTTGCTACGGACCTCTATCCTCGACCGCCTGTGCGGTCCCCTATGTGATGCCGTCTGTTCCGTGGGAACAGCAAGCAGATCTAAAGGAACTGCCGTTCTTTTTGACACCTCCGCCAACGGGCAAGCAACACTGGAAACTATCGAACAGAATAACTTGTTTCTTGTTCCTTTGGACAACGAGCGGCGTTGGTACCGCTATCATCATCTCTTTGCCGATCTGCTGCGTCAGCGACTGTACCAGAGCACCAGCCTCACAACGGAGCACGAGGCGGAGATAGATGTTGCTGAATTGCACAGCCGCGCCAGCGAATGGTATGAAGCCAATGGCCTGGAGATTGAAGCGTTCCAGCATGCTGTGACAGCCTATGCATCGACATTGTTGCTTGTCGGTCAACACACGGCTGTCGAAGAGAAATTGCAAATTGCCGAAGCCGCTCTGCAAGGCACAGGAGCAGACGACGCAACCACGGACCTCATTGGACGCATAGCGGCAATACGAGCGACATTGGCTGTCATTCAGAACGATGCGGAAACCATCATTGCGCAATCGCTTCGTGCTCAGGAAACTCTGGATCACGACAACTCGATTTTCCGCACAATCGCTACCTGGACGCTGGGATTTGCGTACCAACTGAAGGGAGATCGTACGGCGGCCAGTCGAGCTTATGCAGAAACAATTGCCATCGACGGGGACTCTCTCTACACCACGGCTGCCACAATTACGCTGGGTCAAATACAGGAATCAGACAATCAGCTGTCTGCGGCCACGAGGACCTACGACAACGGCCTGAACCTTGCCGGCGACCCACCCCATATGATCGCCTGTGAAGCGTATTTGGGATTGGCCCGGATTGCCTACGAGCGGAACGATTTGAATGCCGCCCAGCAGTATGGGGAACAGTGTCTCCAGTTGACGAAGCAGATGGAAAATGTCGATTCGTTTGCTTCGCATGGAGTGTTTCTCGCCCGCATGATGCTTGCCCGGGGAGATGTGCCTGGTGCAGTCTCGGTCTTGGCGGAGGCCGAAGCGTTTGTGCATCGGTATCAGTTTGAGTTTCGGATGCCCAAAGTTGCTGCCGTCCAAGTACTTACTTTGCTTCACCAAGGCGAT
Source organism: uncultured Chloroflexia bacterium (assembly GCA_963749845.1). Taxonomy (GTDB): domain Bacteria; phylum Chloroflexota; class Anaerolineae; order Caldilineales; family Caldilineaceae; genus JAGRCP01. The sequence goes on from CAVVOJ010000006.1 coordinate 454,154, forward strand.
TTGATGGCAGCCGCGAGTCTAGCGCAGAAGTATGACCTCTCTCTTGATCAGGCTCGGGTCTTCCTGGCCCAGGGAGATCCGTCTGCAGCGTTGGCCGTGCTGGAACCCTTGCGCCAGCAGATGGACGCAAAGGGCTGGGGAGATGAACAGCTCAAGGTCATGACTCTTCAGGCGGTCGCTCACCACGCGTTCGGCGACACGGATACGGCTCTGCAACATCTTGCTCAGGCACTGGCGCTGGGCGAGCCCGAAAACTTCGTTCGTACCTTTGTGGATGAAGGAGCGCCGATGGAGCACCTATTATCCAAAGCCGCTGCTCGGGGGATTATGCCTGACTATGTGGGCAGATTGTTAGCTGTGTTTGAAATGGAGAAGAAAGAATCTGATACACTGCCCTATCCAGGCATTAGTTGATCCCCTCAGCGAGCGTGAGCTAGAAATTCTGACCCTCATCGCCGCTGGATTGAAAAACAAAGAGATTGCCGATCGGCTCTTCATCCGTCTCAACGCCACCCCCACTTACAGTCCTACCCCTCTCCAAACCACAGTTTGATATCCCAACAACCACAGTTTCTTGTGGGGATTCATCGCATCCATTGCCCTATCGTGTGGGCATGACGAACGAACACATCCACTATCGCATCAGAATCAAGGGCTATCTGGAACCTCGTTGGCAAGATTGGTTCGATGGCTTGACCATCACCCCGACGGATGATGGCAACACCGTGCTGAGCGGCGAAGTCGTTGACCAAGCTGCCTTGCATGGGATATTTGGAAAGATTCGCAATCTGGGATTGGCTATCATTTCGGTCAACCCGCAAACAGAAGGAGAGTAGCCATAAATCAAGAAGCAATGCCTGCATCCAGCGACAAGACGATCAACTTACTTCGTTCAATAAGGGGAGATAGAAAATGAATACGCATCAAACGGCTGCTAGAACGTTTGGCATATTTTTCATCATCGCATTTCTGTCCTATGGCATTGGCAGTGGAATTGTGGACTCGATTGTCACGGTTCCAGATTTTCTGGCCAACGTCTATAGCAACCAGTGGCTGATTGTTGTTGGAGTTAGTCTCATGGCCCTGCTTCATTCGTTCGTGAATATTGGACTGCCAGTGATCTTGCTACCAATCCTGAAGCCATTCAACAGCAATCTGGCCTACGGTTTTCTGAGCCTAGCCATCGCTGCAACCACCGTGCTGATCGTTGGGACGATTTTCGTGCTGTTGCTCCTTCCCCTCAGTGATGAGTATGTCAAGGCAGGCTCTGTCACCGCGCCCTATCTGGAAACCATCGGCACGCTCCTGATAGAGGGTAACTATTTTTCTTACCACATGGGCATGGCGCTGTGGGCGCTGGGTGGATTGCTGTTCGTCTCTGTTCTGTATATTTCAAGGCTTATCCCACGACTGATGTCAGTCTGGGGCATGATCGGATACATAACGCTTCTGCTGGGTTCGATTCTGCTATTGTCCGGACCCAACGGTGTCGTTGAAGTCGCCAGTGTTGTTCCTGGCGGGTTGTTTGAAATTACGCTGAGCATCTGGCTTATCGTAAAGGGATTCAATCCATTTGCAATCGCTTCGCTGTCAGCACAATAGCGTTCATTGACACATCACTGGATGTACTTTCAAGCCAGAGTTCTGAGAGGCCACGAATCAATAAGCCGTCCAGCCGCCGTCGATGGTGATCCCTGCGCCGGTGACCTCAAAGCAGAGGCTGTTATACGGAACCAATCCCAGCTACGGACCGGATGTGACAACCGGTAGAAAGATGCTGCGATCCAGATTGAGACTTGTCGGGGCCAGATTGAAGCCGGTGGTGTTGGCGGGTTGCAGCGGGAAGTTGGCATCGCCCGATAGCAGACCGATGGCGAAGACATCGATGATGTCGTCATCGGGGAAGTAGACCATCTCGTACTGCAAGATGCGGTGATCGATCGAGGGAAAGAACTGGCGCACATCGCATAGCAGCACGTAGGGAAAGCGCCGGGCCCACTACTGGCAGGTGTCCAGCGCGCGGTGGGTGCCCTTGCCCACACGGTTGGCGTAGGAATAGTGGATGAAGCTGCGTTCGAAGGCCGGCTCGACGAGGCGGCAGAGCGCGTGATGAGCCACACGGTCGCGGAAGGGAGCCGCGCTGATGAGGCGGCGCTTGGGTTCGTGGATCGTGAAGCTGGTGTAGGAGCCTGGGGTATACGTTTCCGTCGCCAGCTCCTCTTGTAGTTGCAGCAGATTGTCCTCCAGGCGGTACTCGAAGGCCACCGCGACGATGCGTCCGCGCTTGCCCTTGGCCGCCTTGCGAAATGCGGCGTAGAGGTTGTCCCACGTGTGCAGGTCGGCGTAGGTGGCGGTGACTTGGGTAACCATGCGGTCCTCACGTCCCCGGCACTGCCCACATCGTTTCCCGGCAACCAAGTCGCGGACAGGGCAGTGCCGGGGACGGTACACGACTCAGTTAAAAAAATTCAGTCAAAAAAATCGGCGACCGGCTAACGCCGATTTTTGTATCCGGGGCGTTGCGCCCCCGGACCTCAGCCAGAGAACAGCTTTCCCAGAGACCAGCGTTCAGAGGCTCCAGAGGTCAAAAGCCGGGGGACACTACGCGCAAGCCATAGACGTCGCCGCCAAACCCTGGAGGGCCGAGGTGGTGGCTGGCGCAGCGCAAGAGGCTCACGCGGCCGACGTACCACGAGCCCCCGCGCAACGTGCGGTATTCGCCGCTCTCCGGCCCTTGCGGATTCTCGCTGGGAGAATTGGCGTAATATTCACTATCATACCAATCTGCCGTCCACTCATACGCATTGCCCGCCATATCGTATAGCCCATTCGCTCCGGGCGGATAGCCACCCACTTCAATCATCCCAATCGGACCGCTGTAGTAGTAATTGAACAGACTGGGGTCGGCAGAATCGTTTCCCCAAGGATATACCCAGCCTTCGGTCCCTCGGCACGCCTTCTCCCATTGCGCCTCAGTTGGCAACGAACCGCCAACCCGTCGGGCATATGTGTCTGCTTGAAACTAATCCACGGCGGTTACAGGTCGCTTGGCAAATTGCTGCTGATGCCACAAGTCGTTATCAGGCGGGTCACACTCACCAGATTTGCGGGTGTCCAAAGTGTGGACACATTGGGGCGTAGGAAGTGCTCATGCCAGAGCGCAAAATCAGCCAGGGCGGCGTGGTCATCGACGGCGCTGCGCCGGCCGTGGCGCGAGCGGAGGCGTTGCAGGCCGTGCGCGCGGGGACGCGCTTTCGCGTGCGGGCGCGAGTCAACGTCACGGCCGGGGAGGGCGGTCCGTGGTATACGCCGGGCGACGCCCCTCCGACCAAGAAGTGTGCGCCGCCCATCACAAGGTACATTAACAACCACATAGCCAGTAGAGGCATACGTGATTATGTGCATCGGGGGAAGTGGCACGCCCGGAGGGACTCGAACCCCCAACCACCTGATTCGAAGTCAGGTACTCTATCCATTGAGCTACGGGCGTAAGATCAATCTGTCAAGAATCAGTGTACTATAGCCCGACTCCCAGCAACAAACTGGGCGGCCTTTTCATGCTGGCGCGATTAAAGGCAACGCATATCCGGCGCGTCAATGCTTGTGCCTTTTGGATAGACGGGCAAGCCATCACTCGCTTTGGTGTAGAAGACGTTGGAGAACAGCGGGTGAATGCAGAGTTCGTCATCGGCGCTGAAGATCAGGCGGTCGGGCACTGTGTACTCAAACTCGCCGACGATGTAGCGTTCGGTTTTCTCCCGCACCGCGCCGACCGCACCGATTTCGATCAAAAGCGTGCGGAACTCGAAGTAGTCGTCCGTTCCCATTGCAGCCTTCCCGTGACGCCGAAAGATTCGCTGTAAATCCCCTTGTGTGAAGACGTGATGCAGTTCGGGGAGGCAACGCTTGCACACGTCATGGGCATTGGGGTAGACGTTCTGGAACGCACTGAAGATTTCGCGCACGAGCAGGGCGGCCTGGGCGTCGATACCCTGCTTGACTTCTTCCTGATTGATTAGGTAGCGCTGGTTGCCGTTGCTCTGGTGCCGCGAGAAGATTGCGTTGAACAAAATGAGTAGGTGACGCGGCAACAGCTGCGTGTGGCGAAGGATGTAGGAGATGCTCGGCTCGTCCATGTCGCCTTCGCCGGAAATTGTCGGCGGCAGCACCGCACTAAAGAGCGCGATTGCTTCCGCGCGTGTATCCGGCGTCTGTGCGCGCATTTGCTGATAGGTCTCGGGCTCATAGTGCTGCAGGAAAATGGCCAACCGCTGGGCGCTCATGAGGATGAGTTCTGCGGCCGTCCAATGCAAAATGAGGTTGCGGCGGAAGTCCTTGTTGGGATTGGATGAAAGGCCCAGAAAGCGATGGTAGAGCTCTGACGGCAAGCAGAAGCGAATGTCGACAACGGCGTTGGCGTCGTTAAATTGGCCGATGCATTTCAACAATCCTTGGAGCGCATGGGAAACAGAGGCAATGTCTAGTCGGAAATCGTCCAAGGAGTCCATGAGCACCACAACTTGTTGGCCTTGCGCCCGCAGCCAATCCTCCACAAGACTGCGCGTGGTTGAGAGGCGGACCGGGTTGTCCAATGCAGCGCCAGGACGCTCGATCATGGCGATGATTTGGTGAATGTCTAGCTCCCCTGCGCTTGCTTGGAAGAACCGGAGCATATCACGCAGCGCCTCGTCGAACGATTGGCTGTCGGCAATGTGCAACTCGGTCAGATAGGCTCTGACTGCTTCGCTAACCTCAACATCTGTGACCTTTTTGCGCAGACCCACCAGCACACCCAACCACAGAAATTGCTCCCAAAGCTCAGCGACCGTTTCGGAAAAGGCGACCCTCTCGGCACAGCGTTGCACCGCTTCGACGACTTTTTGGAGCGCTGAGGACGTTCCGAGCTCGACAATGTGGTCATATTTTTCGTAGAAATAGTCTACATAACCAACTATCTGCCAGTCTACATAAAAAACTCTATTGTGTCAACATAAAGTTTGATTGGCGCCAGGTTGCATTAGGCGCTGCCGTCAACGGTCCGCCGAAAACGCACGCTTTGCGTCCGCAATGCGTTCTCCGCGTTGACGTCATGCTCCTTTGCCAATGCGACGAGCTGCCACAGCAGTTTGCCGATCGTGCGTTCATCCGGGGCATCGCCCACCAGCGCAACCAGCTGAGCGTTGGCCTGGGCCAACTCCGTTCGATTCAGCAGACCAAGCTTGGCCGCCTTGGATTGGAGCACGCGTGCCTTCTCCAGCGCGGGGAGCCGCTCGGGCACATCGTCCAGGGGATGACGTGCCGGCAGCCCTTTGTCGGCCTTTTCCTGGGCTTTTATCGCGTCCCAGTTGGCCCAGATCTGGTCGACGCCGTCGACATCGGCATTGCCAAAGACGTGAGGATGGCGGCGGATGAGCTTGGTGACGATGTGATGGATCACGTCGCCCATTTTGAAGCGCCGCTCTTCTGTGGCAATCTGGGTCAGCATGGTAACGAGCAGAAGCACGTCGCCCAGCTCTTCGGCGATGTGCGCACTGTTGTCGTTGCCGTCCTGCTCGGCGTCAATGGCCTCGATGGCTTCAATGGTCTCGCTCAGCAAGTCTTCGCGCAGCGAGGCAAGCGTTTGCTCTCGATCCCAAGGACAGCCGTCGGGCGCGCGCAGGTAAGCGACGATCTCCTGCAGGTCGGTGAAGCTGGCCTTCTCCAGCGGTGGCAGATAGAGCATGGTCGGCGCGATGGCCGGCGGCAGCTGGTCCAACTCAGTGAGCGATAGCTCGATCTGTCCCGCGGCCGGCGCGACGGACGTATGAAAGAGTGTCACCGGGTGGGTGTCGGGATAGGCGTTGGCCAGTGTGGCTTGCAGCCGCGGGGCAAGCGCGCGATCCTCGAACTGGGTGATGAGCAGCGGCAGGCCTACGTCGACCAGAGGATGGTGTTGCGCTGCGATGCGCGTTGCCGTAACCAACTGGCTGCCGGCTGCGGGATCGATGCCGACTGCCGCCAACGCGTCAGCATAGGAAAGCGTGGGATGTCCAATCGTCATGGTCGGTTTACTCGTCTCGTGGTGATTGTTCTGGCCAAACAGCGGATGGAACGTGGATGCACCGGGAGTGGGCAAATCTTTGCGGATTCTTTCACTTCTATGGGCTGGAATGGCGCTGTGCGCCCACTTTGTGATCAGCCTGATCCGACCAATCCGCGTCCCACTCAGCCGCGGCTCTGGATAAAGGCCTCAACCAGGCCCACCATCACCAGCGTGACTGCGACAAAGGCAATGTCGAGCTGCTGAAAAAGGGCCAGTCCCGCCAGCACCAGCAGGGCGGCAGCAAAGAGCAGACCCTGGCGCAGGGCCACGCCCCAGGCTGGACCATCGTCGGCGGCGGCGCCGCCGGCCAGGGACGGCCATTGCCGCTGTAAAATCGCTGCGACCAGACTGCCAAAGCCCGCCCCCGCCAGCCCCAGGCCGATGAAGAAGAGCACGACGGCCGGAACGTCCAGCGCGCCACTGCTGTCGGTTGGCGGAACGCTGAGCAGCAGATAGCCTAGCAATGCGAGCCCACCCACCAGCATTCCCCCCGTGATCAACCAGAAGAGTCCGCGTCTCATCGCGCCAGTGTAGCACCGTGCAAGGTGGGCGCCAAGTCAATCGAGTGCGGAGCGGCGAGTGCGGGGTGCGGAGTCGTATTTAAAAGTTGGATTGCTGCGCTGGCCTTTGGAAAGCTGACAGGCAAAAGTTGTCTGTGCTATAATTTCACGCACGGTTAGCCACTGTCAATTTAGTAGCTGTTGCGCTGCATGAGGCGCATTGAACTTCAGAGGAATGGATCATGGCGCGTAAACGATATACCCGTAGCCAGAAGATTTTTTACACACTCAGCATTCTAATTGTGATCAGCATGGTCTTGGGTCTGGTAGCTGTGGCACTGACACCTTATTGATCCCGGATGACAAGCTTTGGCGGGTCGCTGAAAACGCGTTGCCACGTGCATAAGGCGTGAGCAAATCCTCGACTCGTCGGTTGGTTGCCCATACGCGAAAACGCCTGCTCCGCAAACAAAATTCGTTGCCATAACTGTTGGACGACCCATGTTGAAACGTCTTGCGCTCTTCCCTTTGACGACGCAGATCGCCGTTGATGCGGCCGAGCGCCTCACTGTCGCGTCTTGCGATCTTGTCGACCTGGCCGAGCGATATGATACGCCGCTCTATTTGTACGACCGCGCAACGCTGGACGCGAGCGTAGACGCCTATGAGGTCGCGCTCGCACAATCATATCCTGCAGCGGCCGGCATCACCTATGCGGGCAAAGCGGGGCTCAATCTGGCGCTGGCGCAGTGGGCGGCCAACCGCGGCCTCTGGCTCGACTGCACCGGGCAGGGGGAGATGGCAGTCGCAGCTGCAGCCGGCGTCGACAGGAGCCAGATCTTGGTTCATGGCGTCAACAAGTCACCTGCCGACTTAGAGGCGGCGGTTGTCCAGGCCGGCGTCATCGTCGTCGACAATCTCACCGAACTGGCGCGTCTGGCAACCTTGCGTGCAGGGACAGCTGCACCCTTTCCAGAACTGTGGTTGCGCGTGCGACCCGGCATGGCCGTCGACACCCACGAATTTCGCCAGACGGGTCAAATTGACTCCAAGTTCGGCATGAGCCTCGAAGAGGCGGTCGACGCCGTCCAGTTTGGATGTAGCCACGGCCTGGGAATCACCGGGATTCACTTTCATCAGGGTTCGCACTTTCACGACCCGCAGCCGATTGGCCCGGCCATGCGTGCCGTGCTGCAGATGCTGTCCACCGTACGTGACGCCACCGGGTGGACCGCCCGTCATTTGTCGCCGGGCGGTGGGTGGGGCGTGGCCTATCACGAGGACGACCTGCCGCAACCGGAGGTGAGCGTTTATGTCGCCTATATCGCCCACGAGCTCATGGAGGGCTGCGCCGAGCATGGCCTGCCCCTGCCCGTGCTCCACGTTGAGCCAGGGCGCAGTCTGGTGGCCCGGGCCGGCGTGGCGCTCTATCGCGTCGGCGCTGTCAAAGAGACGCCCGGTCGCCGCTGGCTGCTGCTTGACGGCGGCATGAGCGACAATATCCGGCCCGCGCTCTACGGCGCACGCTACTCCGCGTTGCCCGTGGCGCAACCGGCGCGGGCCAGTGTTGGTCCCGCCTGGCTGGCTGGACCCTACTGTGAGAGCGGCGATCTTTTGATCGAGGCGCTACCCATGGCTGCGCTTGAGCCGGGCGAATTGCTGGCTGTGCCCGCCAGCGGCGCCTATCATCTGGCCATGAGCAGCAACTATAACGGCTCGCTCCGCCCCGCCGTCCTCTGGCTGGACGCCGGCAAGGCGCACCTGATTCAGCGTCGCGAACGGGTGGAAGACTTGCTGCGGCGCGATCTGCCCCTCCCGCCCGCAGCGCAGATCGACTGACAATTATCAATTGGCCACTGTCAATTGATAATTGTCATTGGCGCCATCATCCACCACACAAAAAAGGCCGAATCTCGCTACGAGATTCGGCCTTTTTTGTGTGGTGCGGTCAGGGTTGGGGCGAGTTTTGGGTCGCCTTCTGTAGTTCGCGTACGACGTCGTCGATGCGCCGTTTGTAGCGCAGCATTTCGCGGCGGCATTCAACTTCTGCGCTGCTCTCGGTTTTGAAGGTGCGCAGCGACTCTTCCAACTCTGCGTCGACGCGCAACTTGTTCACGTTCACCGGGCGACCGCGCAAATACTCGCGCATTTGGCGGGCAATGATTGTATCGTAGTCAGTAAGATCATTGTGCAGATCAACCAGACGGTCCGACGCGATGGCAGGCATCGGCATGGATCGAACGGTTTCCCAAGCTCGGTTCAACTTGCGTCGGTTCACGGTTCTCAGTCCAGTAATGGCTCGGTGGCAACGTCGGGATCGTGGAGAGCGGTTGGATTTGTCTGTCACATTGCCGGTTTATCGATTCAGGGTGCTCTTGGCAGCGCCGGGATTATAACAGCACCCTTCCAAAATTCTCAAAATTTACGTGGTCTCGAACACGCCCGAAGAGCGCCCACGCCCGAGACGGATCGACAGCAGGTCGGCGTCGATCGGCCGGAGACAGGCGGATCAGGGCATAGAATCCGGTTCGATCCCCTGTATGAGGGTGAATCCACGGCTCAACTTTAGCAGATCGAACATGCTTGCTAATCGCCAGAATATTTAAGTTGACAGTGGGGAACGGATGTGCTAAATTGTCGACATTGAACATTTGTTCCAATCGGGCGACTGTTCAGAGTGAACCTCGGCGGATTGCCCCACCGAGCTCTCTCGAATGAGTAGAGCCGAATGGTACTCAATCAGATTTCCGCTGTGGCATTTGCGCCCTCACGGTAAGACTTTAGTGGAAGGGATCTGTAGTGGCCAGGCAAAAGAGCGGCAAAGGCAAGCGGCAATCGGTGAATCAGGAAAGTGAGCCAATCGTGACTGATCAAGGAAAGCAGAAAGCGTTGGAAACAACGCTCAATAACCTCAATAAGCGCTTTGGGGACGGCGTTGTCATGAAGCTGGGGGAGGCGACCAAGCTCAACGTCGAGTCGATTCCCACGGGCAGCCTCAGTCTGGACATTGCTCTGGGCATCGGCGGCATTCCCAAGGGGCGCGTGATCGAGATCTATGGCCCGGAAAGCTCGGGCAAGACGACCGTCTGCCTCCACATCATCGCCGAATCCCAGCGCCAGGGCGGCATCTGCGGCTTTGTGGATGTGGAGCATGCGCTGGACCCGGCCTACGCGGCCAAGATCGGCGTGGATATCGAAAACCTCTATATCTCCCAACCGGACACGGGCGAACAGGCGCTGGAGATCACCGAAGCGCTGGTCCGTTCGGGGGCCATGGATGTGGTGGTGGTCGACTCGGTGGCGGCGCTTGTGCCTCGCGCCGAGATCGAGGGGGAGATGGGTGACTCCCACGTCGGTTTGCAGGCTCGCTTGATGAGCCAGGCGTTGCGCAAGCTGACGGGTGCGGTCAAGACGAGCGGCACGTCGTTGATCTTCACGAACCAACTGCGCCAGAAGATCGGCATCATGTTTGGCAATCCGGAGACAACATCGGGCGGCATGGCGCTGAAGTTCTATGCCAGCGTGCGTTTGGACATCCGGCGCATCCAGGCCATCAAGCAGGGCAGCGATGTCGTCGGTAATCGCACGCGAGTGACGGTGAAGAAGAACAAGGTGGCGCCGCCCTTCAAGGTGGCCGAGTTCGACATCATGTACAACGAAGGCATCAGCACCACCGGCGACCTGATCGACCTCGGCGTCGAGCAGGAAATCATTGACAAGCGGGGCAGCTTCTACAACTACGGAGATCTGCGCTTGGGGCAGGGGCGTGAAAACGCCAAGATCTTTCTGGCCGAGAACGACGATATTGCTGGCGAGATCGACGGGCTCTTGCGCGAGTCTTTTGGCCTGGTGGTTAATTTTGAACCCAAGGCAGCGGCCAAAGTCGAAGAGGACGAAGCGCAGGAAAAAGACGGCGCCGTGGTTGAGGAAGAGACCGAGACCGTCGCTGCGGCCGCGTAGCGGATTCACCATTATGGCAATACCGGTGATCGGCTCCTGGTCCCCTTCATGTCATTGCCTTTACTCACGAGTCGATAGAGAAGCCCCATTTGATGGGGCGCAGTTTGCCAGCAAGGGCATTCATGCCCGGCGGGCTTGCTTGCGAACCTGTGCTAGGCGCTTCCTCACTGCCAAAAACATGGTTTCCGGGCCGATTGTGCTATGATCGGCTCATGAGCAACCAACCGTTTCGCTTTACCGTCCATCAAACGGATGGCGCTGTGCGACGCAGCACATTCGAGACGCCCCACGGTCCCATCCAGATGCCGGCCTTCGCGCCTGTAGGTACCTTGGCCAATGTCAAGACCCTGGAACCGCGTGACCTGCATGAGTTGGGCGCCGAACTGATCCTGGCCAACACCTACCATCTTTATTTGCGCCCCGGCCATGAACTGGTCGAGCGTTTTGGGGGGCTGCACGGCTTTATGGCCTGGGACGGGCCCATTCTGACCGACTCCGGTGGTTACCAGGTCTTCAGCTTGGCCGACCAGCGCAAGGTGGACGACGACGGGGTGACCTTTCGCAGCCATATCGACGGTAGCACCCACCGCTTCACGCCTAAGTCGGTGATGGAGATCGAGCAGGCGTTAGGTCCCGACATCGCCATGGTGCTGGATGAATGTCCCGAACCCCTCGACCGGGCCTACAATGAGCAGGCCCTGGCGCGTACACATCGCTGGGCGGCGCGCTGTCGCGAGGCGCATACCCGGACCGATCAGGCGCTCTTTGGTATTGTCCAAGGCGGCATCTTTCCCGACCTGCGCGAACAGAGCGCAGAATTTTTGCGCCGGCTGGACTTCACTGGCTACGCGGTTGGCGGGCTGGCGGTCGGTGAGACCAAGGAGCAGATGTACGCCACGCTGGACGTGACCTGTCCCCTATTGCCGGAAGAGAAGCCCCGCTACCTCATGGGCGTGGGCGCGCCCGAGGATTTGGTCGAGGCCGTTTATCGGGGGATCGACATGTTCGACTGCGTGCTGCCGACGCGGATTGCCCGCAACGGCTCGCTCTTCACGGCGCAGGGGCGGATCAACCTGCGCAATGCCCGCTTTGCCGAGGATCCGCGTCCTGTTGAAGAGGGCTGTGACTGCTATACGTGCCGCACCTTCACACGGGCCTATCTCCGCCATCTCTACAAGGCAAACGAGATTACGGCCCTACGCTTGGGCACCATTCACAACATACGCTACATGCTGCGCCTCATGGAGCAAATGCGCGGTGCGATTGAGGCTGGACGCTTTGACGTCTTCCGCAACGACTTCCTCGCTGCTTTTACCATCACCGATCAGGCCAAGCGTCACGAGCAGCGCGCCAAGCGCCAGGCCGCCATGCGTGCGAGCTAAACGAAGTGTGGCTGATCGAACAGAGAAGGATCTCCCCATCTCGAACCGACCAACTATCTGACATCCAGCTTCTGAGCTGCGTTTGCCTGTGCCACGTTACGGTGGCCCGGCGGACGATAAGACCATTTAGCCACTCGAGATTCGGCGCGGCGTCGCCGGTACTCGCTAGACAGTTACGCGAGGTATGCTGTGCAAGAGATCATTCAAGCCTTAATTTTGGGCATTGTTCAGGGTGCAACCGAATTCATTCCCGTGAGCAGCAGTGGCCACCTGGTCATCGTACCGTGGCTTTTTGGTTGGGAGCCTTCGCCGCTACTGTTTGATACCATCCTCCATTGGGGTACCTTGACCGCCATCATCATTGTCTTCTGGCGGGATTTTCTGGACATTTTCAAGGCGACGATGAGCAGCATCTTCAACCGTTCTCTAGCCGATCCGGACGCACGTCTGGGCTGGTTTATCGTCATCGGCACGATTCCGGCCGCATTCTTTGGGCTCTTTTTCAAAGACTTTTTTGAGGGTCTGGTGCTGAGCGAAGATGCCGGCCCTCTGGCTGCCGGCATCTTTCTGTTGGTGACCGCTGCGCTGCTGATCGCCAGCGAACTGATCACGCGCAACGCCAACGTAGACCGTTCCCTCACCGGCATGAATGGGCGTGACGCAATTTTCATCGGTTTTGCCCAGGCCTTTGCTCTCTTTCCCGGGGTGAGCCGGAGTGGCAGCACCATCGCTGCCGGCCTGGTTCGCCGCTTTCGCCGCGATGAAGCGGCGCGCTTTAGCTTCTTTCTGGGCGCGCCGACCTTCTTGGGGGCCGGCTTGCTCCAGCTTGGCGACGCGCTGGCCACTGACAGCGCGGAGGTCGCGGCCATGGTACCCGAATTAATCGTCGGCTTTCTCGCCGCAGCCATCGTCGGTGTGATTGCTATTCGCTTTCTGCTCCGCTATTTGCGCACCCACAGCCTCTATCCATTTGCCATCTACTGCATTATTATGGGACTGACGGTCATCGCACTCAATCTTGCCGGCTTCTGAGTCAGTTTCCAACCGGCCTCACTGAAGACCTTTGATTCCAATGATGCTACATCGCTCCCTCCATCGTGCACTGCTCTCTGCCTTGATTCTCTTCTTGACAACTTTCTTGGCCGCATGCGACCAGGCCACTGTGGGCAATACGCCGTCGACAACCGTGACGATTGCGGGAGCGACAGCTATGCGCCCGCTCCTGCGCGAGCTGACTGCATCCTTTACCGCTCAACACCCCAATGTGGTCTTTGACCTGCGCGGCGGGGGCAGCACACTGGGCGAGGGGTGGGTAGCGGATGGACGCGTTGATGTGGCCGCCAGCACACTCCTCGTTGCAGATGAGGATGACGGGACAGCGGCCAATGCGCTGGTGCGCACGCCGGTGGGACTGGACGGCATCGCCGTTATCGTTCATCCTACCGCGGGCGTTGAGGCGCTGACGTTGCTGGAACTCCATGATCTCTACACGGGCAAGATCATCGACTGGTCTGCCTTGGGTGGGGCCGAAGCGAGCGTGAAGCTGGTCAGCCGCGAGGCGGGCAGCGGCACGCGGCGCCTCTTTGAGACGCGCGTCATGGGCGATGAACCGGTCTCCCTCACGTCGGTGGTCATGCCGACGAGTGGGGCAGTCGTCAACTACGTCACCGAGACCCCCGGCGCGGTCGGCTACGTTTCGCGGGCGTTTGTACGCGGCCTGTTGGATGAGGACGGGGAGGCCGCCACGCCGCCCGTACGTGTTGTGGCCGTCGATGGCGCCCTGCCCAGCCTTGCCACGCTTGGTGAGCAGGCCTATCCTTTGCCTCAACCGCTCTATCTCGTTACCCTGGGAGCGCCCACGGGCGTGGTGCGCCAATTTACCGACTTCGTGCTGAGCCCGGCCGGACAAGAGATCGTCGCGCGCTACCACCTGCCTGTGCGATAAGGAAGCGTGTACGGTTGCTTTTGGCAACAGTGCGTTTTTACGTTGTCGGACATTACGGCCCCCCCGCCTTATATCCTCTACGCCCCATTTTACCTATCTTGCTGCAGCCCCTGCCCAGTGGTTGATCGTTCCCGGTAAACTGTCGGAATTTCTTCTGCTTTGCCTGCTTCTGCGCGATAATATTTCCGCTCTTTTCAAGACTCAACCTGATTCCACTTCCGATCAAGGAGGATCGATCGTGAAAGCACTACTCAACAAACTCAACATTCGCCCGGTCAATGCCGGTGCGTGCACGGGCCCCGACGGCTGGCTGAACGACGTTAGCGGTCCGGAGCTAATTTCCTACAACCCCACCAACAATGAACCGATCGCTCGCGTGGTCCAGGCGACGAGTGCGGACTACGATCGCGTCGTCGCAGCCGCGCAGACTGCTTTCACCGATTGGCGCATGGTGCCGGCGCCCAAGCGTGGTCTGGTCGTGCGTGACTTGGGCAACGCTTTGCGCGAAAATCTGGAGCCCCTGGGTGAACTTGTCACGCTGGAAATGGGCAAGATTCGCGCCGAGGGAATCGGCGAGGTCCAGGAAATGATCGATATCTGTGATTTCGCCGTTGGCCTCTCGCGCCAGCTCTACGGCCTGACCATGCATTCGGAACGTCCCGGCCATCGCATGTATGAACAGTGGCACCCCCTGGGCCCCATCGGCATCATCACTGCCTTTAATTTTCCGGTGGCGGTCTGGGCCTGGAACGCCGCAATTGCCGCCGTCTGCGGCGACACCATGATCTGGAAACCGTCGCCCAGCGGACCGCTGACGGCCATAGCCGTCCAGCACATCGCCAATCAGGTGGCTATGGATCACGGTCTAGACGGAATTTTCAACCTGGCAATTGGCACAAACGACGATGTGGCCACGCGCATGCTGCATGACGAACGCCTGCCCTTGATCAGCTTCACCGGCTCGGTGCGCGTCGGCAAGATTGTGGCCCGGGCCGTGGGCGGCCGGCTGGGCAGGACAATTCTCGAACTGGGCGGCAACAATGGCATCATTGTTACCCCGCATGCCGATCTTGATTTGGCCACCCGTGGCCTGGTCTTTGGCGCGGTAGGCACCGCGGGCCAGCGCTGCACCTCTACCCGCCGCCTGATTGTCCACAAAGAAATTGCAGGCGAACTGACCGCCCGCCTGGTCGCTGCCTACGAATCGGTCCCCATCGGCGATCCCATGGATGCATCCACGTTGGTCGGACCACTGGCCAGCGGCGCTGCGGTGCAAGCCATGCACGCGGCGCTGGAACGGGCAGTGGCCGACGGCGGCGAGATTCTGACCGGCGGCAAGGCCCGGCCGGAGATCGGCCCGAACTTTGTGGAACCGACAATCGTCAAGATGCCGCAGCAGTCGCCGCTGGTCTGCGAAGAGACCTTTGCGCCGATCCTCTACGTCATGGAGTATGAGACGCTGGACGAGGCCATCGCCATCCACAATGGCGTGCCCCAGGGACTGTCCAGCGCAATCTTCTCCACCAATCTGTTGGAAACGGAGGAATTTCTCTCTCATCGCGGCTCTGACTGCGGTATTGCCAACGTCAACATCGGTACCAGCGGCGCCGAGATCGGCGGGGCCTTTGGTGGCGAGAAGGAGACAGGTGGCGGTCGCGAGTCGGGCTCCGATGCCTGGAAAGGGTACATGCGTCGTCAAACCAACACGATCAACTGGTCTCGTGAGCTACCCCTCGCCCAGGGGATCGAGTTTGGCTAAGGCAATGGCGCGCGTGAACGTGACCGCCAACCAACTGTTCAATCGGCAGAATTGCTCGAAAGGATGCATCAATGGCTCAGCCGCTTGCTGATTATTTGACCGGTGCTCGCACGCGCCAACTAGATGAGTTGATGGCCCTGCTGCGTATCCCCAGCGTGAGTACCACCGCCGCGCACCAGGAGGATGTTGCCGCCGCGGCCTGGTGGCTCGAGGAACATATGCATTCCATAGGCCTGGAGAATGTGGAAATCATCCAGACCTCGGGCCATCCCATCGTCTATGGTGATTGGCTTCATGCCGGCGACGGACAGCCGACGGTGCTCATCTATGGACACTACGACGTACAGCCTGTTGATCCGTTGGAGCTATGGTTGACGCCGCCGTTCGAGCCTACGGTTCGCGATGGCCGGCTCTATGCACGCGGCGCGTCCGATGACAAGGGCCAGACCTTTGTCCATCTCAAGGCCGTCGAGGCGCTGCTGGCCGCGACCGGCGCATTGCCCGTCAACGTTAAGTTTCTGCTCGAAGGCGAAGAGGAGGTTGGTTCGCCGGCACTCGTGGACTTCGTGCCCAATCAGCAAGAGAAACTGGCTGCCGACGTCGGGCTGATCTCCGACAGCCACATCCTCGCACCAGATCAACCCAGCATTCTCTACGGGCTGCGCGGCATCTGGACCGGCGAGGTGACCGTTACGGGTCCTGCAACCGATCTGCACAGCGGCACTTACGGTGGTGTAGTCCACAATCCGAATCAGGCGCTGGCCGAGATGCTGGCGGCGCTGCATGATGGTACGGGACGCGTTGCCGTGCCCGGCTTCTATGACGATGTGCGTGAGCTGGGCGCAGACGAACGGGCAGCTCTGGCTCAGGTTCCTTATGGTGAGACGGAGGTCCTACGCGAAACGGGCGCGCCTGCGCTGTGGGGGGAGGCGGATTACTCAGTCGTGGAGCGCACGGGCGCGCGTCCGACACTGGAGATCAATGGCATGTGGGGCGGTTTTATCGAGCCGGGTTTCAAGACGGTGATACCCAGTCAGGCGCATGCCAAAATCAGTTGCCGCTTGGCGCCGAACCAGGATCCCGATCGCATTGGTGCGTTGGTAGCGGACTATCTGCGTACGTTGGCGCCGCCGACCGTTGAAATCACAGTGACGACCGGGCACGTGGGCCATGCGTTTCTCACGCCGCTGGATGTACCGGCGCTGCAGGCCGCGGCCGCCGCTTACGCGCGAGTCTTTGGCGCTGCGCCGGTCTATACGCTGGAGGGGGGCAGCATTCCCGTTGTCGTGGTTTTCCAACAGGCGCTCGACATTCCTGTTGTGCTCATGGGGTTTGGGCTGCCCGACGATAACCTGCATGCGCCAAACGAAAAGCTGGATCTGGAGAATCTCTATCGAGGCATTGCGACGAGTATTGCGTTTATGCAAGAGCTCGCTCATGACTCTTGATATATCGATTCAGAGGAGTGAACCTCAATGATCAGGGAGATCGCCGAAGGCCGAACTCTTGTTGCTGGGCCTATTGAGTGCGATCTCTCTGAATTTCAGGCCGGTCCAAGTCCGGGATATCCTCAAAGACTGAAGCTGTAATGTCAACCGCTACTTCTTCATCGGTGAAGCGAATATTGCTCCGCCGCAGGCCAAACCAGACCGTCGTCGCGCCGACGAAGGCAATTGCGACCATGACCCACAAAGTGCGACTGTATGCCAACGCGTAGCTAGCGACATATACCTGCCAGACGGCATCACCCACGAACGTCGGGTCGATCAATTGAGCCAAGATGTCACGCCGCGATATTTCGGTGAGCAGAGCAAAGAGACTGTCGATCTGGCTCGGCAAAGCGAAATTGGTGAGTCGATCCTGAAAGTCCGCTTGGCCGAAGACGACGAGTAACTGTCCGGCGAGAACGCTACCTAAGGCGCCCCCAATCGAGAGGGTCGCGCTGTTGATACCCGCATTGAGACCCGTATAATCGTCGATCACGGTCTGAAAAATGCTATTGGTCCAGACGGTCTTGGTTCCGAGATAGGCGAAGCCGAAGAGCGTCAGGGGGATGATCTGAATTGCGTACGGCATGGCTTTGGGATAGATAGACATCATTGCGATGCCGATGCCGACCGTGAGCAATCCGCCAGTCATCAGCCGGCGTACCCGGCGAAACTTCCAGACCTTGCCGACGAGGCGCGTTCCCAGTAACATGCCGATGCCCATGGGTAGAAGCGCCAGCGTGCGCTGGATCAGCGGGTAGCCCTTCACGACATCGAAATACTGATAGGTAGGCTGGAAAAAGCCCATGAGGAGAATTTGAATGATGACGCCGATCATGATCAGCATCGTCATGTCGCGGATGCGGATTGTTGAGTTGTAAAACAGGTTTCCCGGCGCCTTGGCATCCCACCAAATAATGAGCGCTAAGCCGAGACAGCATCCCAGACCGGACAGTATAATCAGTACGCTGACACGCTCGTCGACAATTCCCCATTGTACGATGCCAAAGATCACGGCGAGGACGACTAGCGTCCAGCCGGCGTAGACGATGGCGTCAATGTATCGTTCGCTGCGTACATGGCTCTCCGGCAACGACAGGTAGATGAGTAAAAATGCGACCGCGGCGGTGATTGCCGGAAGATAGTAGGCCCCGCGCCAGCCAAAATACCGTATGCCAAGGTCGGCCAGGCTCGACGCAAAGACCGCAGCGATGGTCGTCGCCAGCATATACCAGGCAAAGGCCATCACTCGCTCTCTGCCGCGGAAATGAATGTATAGCGGCGCCAGAGAGAGCGGCAAGACGACGGCGGCGGCCAGCAAGGTCAGCACATGCATAAAAATGTGCCACTGATTTTCGGCCGAGATCATCGCCGCCACATTGGCCACGATTGTGAGGCCGAGCCCCAGAAGCAGGAAGCGCCGGCGACCATAGAAATCGCCGAGCATACCTCCGCCAATCATCATGATGACGAGCAGTAGCGCCGAAATGCTGGACAATTGACGGGCTTCAACCCATCCCGCACCAAATGGCGCGGCGTGGGGCGGATAGAAGACCCAGAATTGTGGTTCGAGGCTCTTGGCCATGCCGGCAAGGCAGCACGCAGCGACGAGGAGTTGTGGCCGCGGTGGTGCGATATAACCCGAGTTCAGATTCTGAAGGGAGTCTTTGCTTTGGCCGCTGCCTGAATTCGACAAGGGAATCATTCCAATTACGCTGCAAAATTAGCGGACGAGGCTAGCTGCGATGACGCAGCTCAGGAGACCAATACCGATCAAATTGGCAGCAGCGCTTGCCACACAGGAATGTCTCTGAAATGGCCACCGCCTTCCAGTGACCACTTATGCACACCCCTCATTAAGATGGTAAGGTTGCCAAAGAATTCGTCAAAGCCATGGACGGTGGGGGAGTGTTCATCCAGGTCACCCAGATGATTCTTGCCGAAGATGATTCTTGCCGAACTGACCGGTGGCATAGCCATGCGGCTTGAGCATCTTAGCCAGTGTCGGATCCTCTTTCTGGAGGTCGAGCTTCGCGCCGGGCAGGCCGACTTTGGTCAAACCGGCACGGTAGGGACTGCTCTGAAAATAGCGCCATTTTCATCAATTATCGGGTGGGCGCAGACCATGACGCCTCTGTTGCTAATCGTCGCCTTGACTACATACCGTGATTATCGGACGAATGCCGTCAAGGCCAACCGACCGTTGATGTCGGTATAGGTTCATCTTTCTGGTGAGCCATAAGTCTACAATGATTTGTGTCCTCGCACAATCCGACAATTCGGAGCGGAAGATGGATGGGCGCCCAAATCTTCGTCACCGTCGGAGTAGAGATGTTGCATTGCAATGACTCTACTACCCCCACCTCTTTACGCTGCGCGAATCTCTTCCTGGTTGCGGAACTGGCTCATGTAGAGATCGTAGTAAAACCCGCCATCTTCCAGGAGCGAGTCATGGGTACCCTGTTCGATGATTTGGCCGTCCACCAGGACGAGAACCAGGTCTGCGTTGCGGATCGTGCTGAGGCGATGGGCGATGACAAAGCTGGTGCGTGAGGCCATGAGCTCGTCCAGCGCAGTCTGGATTTGACGTTCGGTCCGGGTGTCGACGCTGCTGGTCGCTTCGTCGAGAATGAGCAAATTGGGGCTGGCCAGCGCCGCCCGCGCGATGGAGATGAGCTGGCGCTGGCCCTGGCTCAGACCGCCGCCCCGCTCGCCCAAAATCGTCTCATACCCTTCAGGCAGCCGCTCGATGAACTCGTCGGCTTTGGCCAGCCGGGCCGCAGCGAGGACTTCTTCGTCAGTGGCTTCAGGCCAGCCGAAACGAATGTTGTTCATGACGGTGTCGGAGAAGAGGAAGCTGTCTTGCAGCACAATGCCGATTTGGCGACGCAGGCTGTGCAGCGTCACGTCGCGCACGTCATACTGATCGATTAGCACGCGGCCGTCGGAGACATCGAAGAAACGCGGGAGAAGATTGACCAACGTGGTCTTGCCGGCCCCGGTGGGGCCAACAATGGCCACAGTTTGGCCCGGCTCGACGATGAGGTTGATGCCCTTGAGCACCGGCTCGCCCGGGTTGTATTCGGCCCAGGCGTTGTCGAACTGAACGTGCCCGATGATAGGCGGCATCTCGATGGCGTCGTCCTTGTCTTGGATCTCCGGCACCGTGTCCAATAGATCGAAAATGCGCTCGCCGCCGGCAATCGCGTTCTGGATGTTGGTCCACAAGATGCTGATCTGCTGGATAGGCTGGTTGAAGCGTTGCGCGTAGCCAATATATGTAATGATCAGACCCAGAGAGATGGCCGCGCCGCCCATGTTCATGCCTCGCAGCATCATAATGCCGCCCACGCCGGCGACGATGGCCAGCGCGACATAGCCCAACGCTTCCAACACGGGCGCCAGTGCCGATGTGTAGGCCACGGCGCGGATGTTGGCATCGCGATTGGCGGCGTTACTCTGGCGGAAGTTTTCGATGTTGGCATCCTCACGGCTAAAGGCCTGCACCTCGCGCACGCCCGAAATGCCCTCTTCCAGCTCCGCATTGACGTTGCCGATCTCGGCTCGGGTACGGCGGAATGCCTTGCGCGCCTGGTTGCTGAACCAGATCGTCGTGAGTGCCATGAAGGGCAGGACGGTCAGACTGATGAGACCATAGACCCAATTGAGTGACAGCATGGTGTAGGCGATCCACACGAGCAGCACAACGCCGCTCAATACCTGAATCAGCGCAAAACTCATGGCTTGCTCAATTGCGCTCATGTCGTTGGTGATGCGGCTCATGAGGTCGCCGCTTTCGTTGCGCGTATAGAAGCCCAGGGTGAGGCGATGCAGGTGATCGAATACTTCAACGCGCAGCTTGCGCAACACGTGTTGGCCCACCCAACTCATGCCAAAGAACATGAGACCGCCGGCCAATGCGCCCAGCACGAAGAGCCCGATCAGAATCAACACCACGCGCGTCAGACCGGCCAGATAGTCGGACATGCTCGCGTCGGCGGGCAGATCGGAGAACCAGCAGTTGCTGGCGCTGGCCGACGTTTCTTCCGTCTCGATGCCCAATGCCGACAAGTCGATTCCCATGGGCAACGATTCCACGGTCGACTCCACGGCGCCGGGCGTGAGATAGCAGTCCACGGCCTGGCCGATCATCTCGGGCGTAATGACTTGCACCCAGGCGTTGGCCAGCAAAAGGACCAGGATACCCAACAAGATGGGCCAGTAGGGCCTGAAATAGACGCCAAAGCGAGCCAGCGTGCCAAACGTGCTGCGTGGTTTGCTGGTCTCCTGCTCGAGCATGCCTCGAGGTCCAAACATAGAACGCTCCTGAATGATAAGGCGGAAATGAGTAAGGGAAAGCCGGACACGTGCGTGATAGCGAATCCTTTCTATACGAGGACCGGCTGCTATTCCTGTAGCTCCACTTTCGTCTCTTCGACTGCTGTAACGGCGGTTGCGGTCGCATCATCCACCAGTTGGCTCTGGTAGATTTCAGCGTAGATGGGGCTGGTTTCGACCAGCTCGTGATGCGCGCCCGTGGCGACCACCTCACCCTTGTCGAGCACCAGGATCTGGTCGGCGTTGAGCACCGTGCTGATGCGTTGGGCAATGACAAAGCTGGTCCGGCCTTCCATCAACCGATCCAGCGCCGTCTGGATTTGGGCCTCCGTCGCTACGTCCACGCTGCTGGTCGAGTCATCCAAGATGAGCACGTGGGGATCCATCAGCAGGGCGCGGGCGATGGCGATGCGCTGCTTCTGGCCACCGCTCAGGGTCGCCCCGCGCTCGCCCACCGGCGTTGCGTAGCCTTCCGGGAAGCCGACGATGAAGTCGTGGGCAGCCGCGGCTTGGGCAGCAGCGATGACCTCCTCTTCGGTCGCATCCGGGCGGCCAAACGCGATGTTATCGTGAATCGTGCCGGTAAAGAGGTTTGTCTCCTGGAGCACGATGCCGATCTGGCGACGTAGCGACTCGATGGTTACATCGCGTACGTCATGACCGTCGATACGCACTGCCCCTTCGCTCACATCATAGAAGCGCGGGATGAGGTTGATGATGGTCGTCTTGCCGCTGCCCGTAGAGCCAAGCAGGGCGACCGTCTGCCCGGGCTCGGCGGCAAACTTGATGTGACTCAGCACTGGACTGGTGCTGTCGAAATAGCGGAAGGTGACGTCATCAAACTCGACTCGTCCCTCTACCGGCGGCAGCTCGATGGCATCGGGCTTGTCCGTGACCGCATTTTCGGCGTCAAGAATCTCAAAGATGCGGTTGGCGCTGGCCGCGGCCTGGCTCATCTGGCTGATAATGAACCCCAGCTGACCGATGGGAAAGAAAACATAGACGAGATAGAGGCTAAATTTCTGCCATTCGCCGATGGTTAGGGTTCCGGCCAGAATCTGGCGTCCACCGAAGTAGAGGACGGCGACCTGCCCCAGATTGGCGATCAGGAAAATCACAGGAAAGAGAAAGCTGAAGACGCGGGCGACGGTGATCTGCTGGTGCATGAGCGCTTCCGCCGCGTTATCAAAGCGGTCGTGCTCGGGCTGCTCGCGCACGAAGGCTTGAATGACGCGAATGCCGGCGACGTTTTCCTGGAGAATGGTGTTCAAGGTCGAGAGCTTGACCTGCACGTTCGTGAAGAGCGGTTGGCTCACCATGCCAAAGACCATGAAAAGGCCCAGCGCAATCGGCAGAATCGGCAAGATGACCAGCGTCAACTGCCAGTTCGTCAAGAGCAGCATGATCAGCGCGCCTGAGAGCAGGAGGATGGCCGAGAGCGCCAGCAGCAGTCCCTGGCCCAGAAAGATTTGAAGCTTCTCCACGTCATCGGTTGCGCGAATCATCAGCTGTCCGGTGCGGTTGCGATCATGATAGCTAAAGGAGAGGCGCTGGATCTTGGCATAGAGCTCATTGCGCAGATCAAAGGCAACATTTTGGCTCAACGTCTGCCCCATGAAGGCTTGGGTAAAGGCAAATGTCCCGCGCATGACGGCAAAGATCAGGATCAACGCTACCGACCAGAGAATCGCATTTACCGGCGCAGCAGCCAGACGCTGAGCCTGTTCTGCGCTGATGCCGAACTGGTCGAGCAGAGCCTGCTGCTGGTCAACTGGGAGCACGGAGAGCTGCTGCATGGCCATGCCGTTGACGATTGCATCCAGTATGTTCTGGATCATCTGGGGCACCATCAGTTGGGCCGTCAGACTGAGCAGCAGGGCAAGAATCGCGATGGTGGCGATACGTCTGTAATTGCTCAAATAGCCAATTGCCCGGCTCAACTGGCTGAAATTGGCGCGCCCGCTTTTTTCACGATTGGCCACTGCTATCTCCTTACTTCACGTAGTTGTGAGGGACTGGGGCACACGGCGGAAGGGTTATTCTTCATCGTGTGCACCACACGCTGCATTCACCTTCAGGGATGCCAGCAGGCGAGTCAATAACTCCGTCAGCGTCGAGCGCTCGAGCGGCGAAAGCTCATTCGCCAGGCCGTTCAGGAACGCCATGTGCTCGGGCGTTGAACGCTCGATCAGCGTGCGCCCGGCCTCTGACAGGCGGATACGAAACTGGCGCCGGTCGTCTGGGTCCAGCTCGCGTTCGATCAACCCTTGCGCTTCGAGGGCGCGCAGGTGCGCGCTGATCGTGTTCTTGCTGACACGCTGATAGCGGCTGAGTTGGGTGGGGTTGACTGCCGAGTGACCGTGCGTTTCCGCCAGCAGCAGGTGGAGCAGGAGGCGCCAACGCGGTCCCGAAAGCTGGGCATCGCGCATTTGCTCGGTGAGAATGGCGTCGTAGGCATAGCTCGCCGCCCGCACCAAGCGCAGCAATTCGAGCCCGCTGGTGTCGCTGACGCCTTGCGTTGCCAGATACGCGCGCAGCGCTGCCTCCGGCTGAATTTCGTTGATCGGTACCTCTACACGATTCGTCATGTGCAGAATTGTACGCCACCGAACTATATTTTTGCGTGGGCCAAATTCCCATCCGCCAAACGCGGAAAGCGGAGCGGGGAGCGCGGAATGATCATTCCGCGCTCCCCGCTCCGCTTTCCGCGCTCGTCTCAATGTGTTTCGGTGACTTTAAGCAGTCCACGCGGGGCGTCTACGTTGAAATCCCGGGCATGGGCGAGGTGCATGGCGAAGAGCTGACCGGGAACGATGGCCGTAATGGGCGAGAGCCATTCGGGCACGGGCCGGGCGAGGGGCAGCGGCGTGCGTGCGCTCTCCAGCAGCATCTCATCATCGCTGATGGCAATGACCTCGGCCCGCCGATCGATCAGCGCGGCGACGAAGGTGCGCATCTCCGGCAGCATCGCGCCCGACGGCGCAATGACGATGACGGGAAAGCCATCTTCGATCATGGCCATGGGGCCATGAAGAAAATCGGCGCTGCTGTAGGGCTCCACCAGCGTGTAGGTGAGTTCCTTCATTTTGAGCGCCAGTTCGAAGGCGGTGGCGTAGTTGAAGCCCCGACCGATGATCACCGAACGGTTCATGTAGCGATAGCGGGGCGCACTGAGGGCGATCAACTCGTTGTTCTGCAGGGTCTGGGTAACGGCGCTGGGTACGGCAATCAGTTCGGCATGGCGCGTTTCATCATCGGCCAGCATCGTGCTGAGCAGGGCGATGGCGGCCAGTTCATTGGTATAGGTCTTGGTGGCGGCCACCGCCAGCTCCGGCCCGGCCATGATGTCGATGACGTGATCGCCGTGCTGGGCCAGCATGGAGTCCGGCGCGTTGGTGATGACGGCCGTGAGCGCGCCCTGGCGCCTTGCCTCGTCCACCACGCCGACAATATCGGGACTCTTGCCGCTCTGGCTGATGCCCAGCACCAGTGCATTGTGGAAGAGGGGCGGTTGCTCATAGATCGAGTAGAGACTCGGTGTGGCCAGCGCGACGGTGAGCCGGTTGTACGCACCCAATACATACTGGGCATAGCGTCCGGCGTTGTCGCTGGTGCCTCGTGCCGCAATCACCACATGCGTGATCTCTCGTGCGCGGATCTCTTCGACCAGAGCGGCCATGGCGACCGGCGCGTTGCCCAGAAAGTGGGTCAGTGCGGTCGGCTGTTCATGAATCTCGCGGTAGATGTTGCTCTCATTTAGCGGCAATCCTGAGCTGGCGCTCATCGCGTTTTTTCTCCTGATGAAAGAGGGCGTCGGCGGCCTGCATGATGCCGCCCCAGGCGCCCATGTTGTCTTCGGTGATGGGTAATATTTGATCGTGATTTAGTAGGG
Source organism: uncultured Chloroflexia bacterium (assembly GCA_963749845.1). Taxonomy (GTDB): domain Bacteria; phylum Chloroflexota; class Anaerolineae; order Caldilineales; family Caldilineaceae; genus JAGRCP01. Next base: position 479,499 of record CAVVOJ010000006.1, read on the forward strand.
AGCGGGCCAACGGCACAGCGTCGCGCAGGGCGTCGATGTGACGGTTTAGAGCAGCATGGAAAATCGGGTCGGCCTTGGCCATGCCGCCGCCGAGCGCAATGATCTCCACGTCATAGGCCAGCATGACGCTGTAAAGTAGACGGCTGACCTCCTCTGCGAAACGGTCGACCATCTCCACGGCAAGGCTGTCGCCGGCGGCCGCGGCGGCGAAAATAGTGTACGTCGTCAGCGGATTGGCAGTATGAAGTGCGCTCTGTGGCGCGTTCTGTGGTGCGTTTATCAGCGCCTCCTCCGTTTGGCGCAGGAGCCCTGGACCCGAAACCATCGTCTCCAGGCAACCCCGGGCGCCACAGTTGCACAGCGCGCCGCCCGGATCCAGCGGGATGTGGCCTAGCTCGCCGGCCATTCCCCGGCTGCCGCGATAGATGCGCCCGTTGAGGATCAGTCCGGTAGCCAGGCCCGTGCCGATGCTAACATAGACCAGATCTTCTAGCGCGCGATAGCGCTCCGAGTCCGTACGACGCAGCCAGTGGTAGACGCCAATGGCGGCCAGGCGCACGTCGTTTTCCAGCACGACCGCGCAACCAAAGCGGTCGCTCAGGGCGGGGCCCAGGGGAAAGCTGGTGAGATTGAGGTTGACCGCGTTATGCACCATGCCGGTCACATGTTCGACCTGACCGGGAATGCCGCAGCCGATGGCGCCGATCTGCGCGGGGGAGGCGTCCATCTTGGCCAGGACGCGGTCGACGGCGCGCTCGATGCTCTCAACCAGCGCCGCGGGCGAGTCCGTCTGCGTGGCGACGACGGCGCGTCCGCGGGGTGTCAGCTCCCGGTCGACGGCAAGCGCTTCAATTTTTGTACCGCCGATGTCTAGTCCCACCAGCAGCAGTTCAGTGCTGCGTCGTTGATCACTCATCATAAGCTATGCCTGCGGCTTGCGGGTTCGATTCATCCAACGCGGCGGCAATGGACCCATTATCCGGCGACGCCATCAAACGATCCCCAATTCTTGTTGGAGGACCAGGGCTGAACAGCCCAATAGGACCATTTCCACGCCGAGCGGCGAGTAACGAATTATCGTCTCGTCGACCATGCTGGGCAGGGCGCGGCGACGGGCCTCCGTCCGGGCGGCCTCCAGCAGGGAATCGCCCACGTCCGTAACGCGGCCGGCAATCACAATCGTCTCCACGTTGAAGCCGGCGACCAGACCGGCTAGGGCAACGCCCAGGTAGCGGCCCGTCTCCGCAACTACCTCTACCAACGGCCTTTCGCCGGCCGTATGACGCTGCGCGAATTCTGACCAGGAGAGTTCCATGGCGGTTGCGTCGACGTCAGCTGTATGAAGCGCTTCTCCGGCGCGGCGCAGGATGGCGCGGGTGCCGGCGATGGTCTCCAGGCAGCCGTGATTGCCACAAGTACAGCGACTGCCAGCGGCCTGAACGACCAGGTGGCCGATCTCGCCGGCGCCATAGCCGTCGCCGGAGAAGGGCCGCCCGCCCAGGATAATGCCAGCGCCGATGCCCTGGCTGACCTTGAGCAGAATCAGGTTGTCATTCTCCCGTTCGCCCCCAAAGGTATACTCGGCCAGCGCGGCAGCATGGCTGTCGTTTACTACGTAAACGGGCAGATCGTAACGCGCTTCGAGCAGCGTGCGTACGGGCACATTGTACCAGCCGAGGTTGACCGCATTGCGCACCATGCCCGTGCTCGGTACGATGACGCCCGGCGCGCCCAGCCCAAGCCCGAGGACGGGCGTGTCGTCGGCGGCCAGGATCTCGTCGATCATGCGTATGGTCTGGGCGAGGGCTTCCTCGCCATTCTGACCGCCGTTGCCCCGCTGCTCGATGCGGTGCACGATTTCGCCGCGTAGGTTGATGCGCGCGGCGCGGTAGTCGCGGCTACCCAGGTCGACGGCCAACATGTGATGGGCGTCGTAATTCACTTCGAGCAAGATGGGCGGCTTGCCGCCGGCAGATGGGCCAATGCCTGTTTCCAGCACGAGCTGGGCGTCAATCAGATCGGCGACGATGTTGGAAACGGTTGGACGCGTGAGGCGCGTGACGCGTGCGATATCGGCCCGACTCAAACTGTCGTTGTCGAAGAGCGTCTTGAGAATCAGCCGCGTGTTGTGATCTTTTGTCTGCTGGCGCGTCGCTTTTTTCATGGACGGTACGTATCTTCCTGACGTGGGAAGCATTGACGAGGCTTAATTAAGTAACCTTACTAACCTAGTGTAATGCGCTTATTGGCGAATGTCAAGCCTCGGATTATTGGGGGTGATTCCGGTCGATTTGATGAGGGTGGGCCGCGGATTTGGTGCGGATTTGGCGAATTGACGCGGATCCATCGCCGAGAAAAGTCCGCCATCCGATACGCGACCGGTTCCGTAGCCGATCGTGGTCAAGATTCGAGGGCCAAATTACCGCACTTCCGGTTTGACCAAAGCGCAGCCGATCATGTATACTCTTTGTTTGTGGGTTTACCTGACCCATTGGCTGCTTGCAGCCCGTTTGCACACACAATTACGACTGTTGAGCTATCTTTCGTCCCCACCCTTTGGGGCGCGAGGCCGCTCCGCAAAGTTTTGGATGGGCGATTGGTTCATTCAAACGCGGCTCAGAAAGGGAGAAACCTGATGTATGCAGTAGTGAAAACCGGCGGCAAGCAATATCGCGTTGCCGAAGGGGACATCCTCGAAGTAGAAAAGCTCGAGGGCAATGTAGGCGATACCGTCTCTCTGAATGAAGTGCTGCTCATTGCCAATGGCGATACATTGAGCGTCGGCCAGCCCATGCTGGAAGGGGCTTCGGTTCAGGCGAAGATTACGGGGCAGCATCGGGGTAAGAAGATCATGGTCTTCCGCTATCGCCCCAAGAAGCGTATCCGTGTCCGCCGTGGTCATCGCCAGTATCTGACCCGGCTCGAGATTGAATCCATCGTAGCCGGCAGCTAGCATTGACCAGGCGTCTTGACAAGAGGAGTAAGTTACAATGGCTCACAAAAAAGGTGGCGGTTCCAGCCGCAACAACCGTGATTCCAATGGCCAGCGCCTTGGCGTGAAGCGCTATGGCGGCGAGTTCGTGACGGCCGGTAATATTCTGGTTCGCCAACGTGGCACCAAGATTTATCCCGGCACCAACGTTGGGCGGGGCAAGGACGATACGCTCTTTGCGACCAGCGATGGCTATGTGACGTTTGAGTGGTACAAGAAGGGCAAGAGCCAAGTCAGCGTTTACCCGGAGAAGGTGGTTAAAAATGAAGCCTGATATTCATCCCACGTACTACCCGACAGCCCGGGTGACCTGTTCCTGCGGCGCCACCTGGCTAACGGGCAGCACGTCTCCTGAAATCCGCACCGACGTGTGCAGCACCTGTCATCCGTTCTATACCGGCGAGCAGCGCATCGTCGATACGGCCGGTCAGGTCGAGCGCTTCATGAAGCGCCTCGAACGCCGCCAGAGCAAGAGCGCCCTGCGCGAGATTCAGAGCCAGGCGCGTGCCGAGGCCGAGGAGGCCGCGCGCAAAGCGCGTGCCCGCGGCGACGATCCCGAGGCCGCAGCTGCCGAAGTGCTGGCCAAGTACGAAGCTGCTGAGGAATAAGCACCTCGTAGTTAAGCTGAAAAAGAGACAGAAGCGTCCGCTAAGCAATGCTTGGCGGACGCCTTTTTGTAACGCGGCCAGATGCCTCCGCTTCGGTCGGCATGACACGAGAAGCGGTCGGGGTCAACCAAGCCCCTTCGGTCGTCATCCTGACCAACGTGGAGCGGCTTCAGCCCGGGGCGGCGGTCGGTCGTCCCAAACGCTTCTTGCCACCGTGGCCCGCCCCGCCATAAATGGCCGGGGCTATGGAGCGACGCCCGCTGAAGCGGGCTTGATAACCCATCCGCTCGTCATGCCCCAGCCCCGTTCACGGGGCGCTGCTCCATAGCCCCGCGGCTTCAGCCCGGGGCGGCGGTCGGTCGTCCCAAACGCTTCCGGTCACCGTCGCCCGCCCCGCCGTGAACGGACGGGGCTATCAAGCGACGCCCGCTGAAGCGGGCTTGATAACCCATCCGCCAATCATACCCTAGCCCCGTTGACGGGGCGCTGCCCCATAGCCCCGTGGCTTCAGCCCGGGGCGGCAGTCGGTCATCCCGAACGCTTCTTGCCACCGTGGCCCGCCCCGCCGTGAACGGACGGGGCTATCGAGCAGCGCCCGCTGAAGCGGGCTTGATAACCCATCCGCTCGTCATGCCCTAGCCCCGTTGACGGGGCGCTGCTCCATAGCCCCGTGGCTTCAGGGGCGGCGGTCGGTCGTCATTCCGACCAACGTGGAGGGATCCCCTGTCGCTGACGCTTTTGCCGCTCTTCAAACAAAGCTCTATAATATCGGCCGTGCGGGGACGCTTCCCCCAATCTCTATAGCGCACTTTTGGAGGAAATTCATGCTTTACCAACCCAGCGGCGGCTGGATCGAGCTGGTCTGCGGCTCCATGTTCAGCGGCAAGACGGAGGAACTCCTGCGCCGTATCCGCCGGACGGAAATCGCCCGTAAACAGATCCAGGTCTTCAAGCCTCGTATCGATAGCCGCTATGGCGTGACGCGGGTTGCCTCGCACAATGGCGTGGCTCACGATGACGTCCATGTCGTCGCGCAGGCGCGCGATCTGCTTGAACTCATTCGCCCGGAGACCGAGGTGGTTGCGGTCGACGAAGTGCAGTTCTTCGACGCCGCGATTGCCGACGTCTGCGATGAGCTGGCCAACCGCGGCATGCGCGTGATTGTTGCCGGGCTGGACCAGGACTTCCGCGGCGAGCCCTTCGGCCCCATGCCCGAGATGATGGCCCGGGCCGAGCGCATCGACAAGCTACACGCTATCTGTGTGATCTGCGGCGCGTCGGCCAGCCGCACCCAGCGCCTCATCGACGGACGTCCCGCGCGGTACGATGATCCTGTGATTCTGGTCGGCGGTAGCGAGAGCTACGAAGCGCGCTGCCGCAACTGTCATGACGTGCCGGGCCATCCGACCATCGCACAGACACATGGCGTGATCGCAGCAGATTAGGGCCGGGTCGGGCAGGGTGGTTCGCTTATTGCGGGCTCGAGCCGTCCGGCTTTTGAGCACACCCTACAAGGAAACAGCGTAGTGATCTAGGCGATAGGCCAGCGCCGGTTGAGCTTGCTTGGACTGAACCTGACGAAGTGTCGAAACCAAGCGGGTCGATGGGTTACGTTTCTTGTCGATGAAATGGCGGCCAACCGACTTTAACTGCTTGTACCAGCGGCCCGCCGAGCCAACAGACGCCGTCCGGCTTTCGTCGCCAACCTTGGATCCGCGGTCTATCGCCATTCATGCCTCTCCCCATCGTCTTTCACCCCGACTTTGTCACCCCGCTGCCGCCCGCGCATCGCTTCCCCATGCCCAAATTTGGCAAGGTGTACGAAGTGCTTCTGCGTGATGGCGTAGCGGGCTTGGAGCAGTTTCACCTGCCCGAGGTCGCCAGACGCGATTGGCTGGAACTGGTCCATACGCCCGCGTATGTCGAGGCCTATTTCACCGGCTCGATTGATGCCAAGGCCATGCGCCGCATCGGCTTTCCCTGGAGCCCGGCGCTGGTCACGCGTACCCGCACCGCGGTCGGCGGAACGGTCCTGACCGCGCAGTTGGCCATGCGCCATGGCCTGGCCTGCAGCACGGCCGGCGGCACCCACCACGCGCATCCGGATTTTGGCTCGGGCTTCTGTATTTTTAATGATTTGGCCGTCGCCACACGTGTCGTTCAGCGCGATGAGGGCGTCGGTCGCGTACTGATCGTCGACTTGGACGTCCATCAAGGCGACGGCACTGCCGCAATCTTTGCCGACGACCCCAGTGTCTTTACCTTTTCCATGCATTGCCAGAAGAATTTCCCCTTCCGCAAGACGCCCGGCGATCTCGACGTGCCGCTGCCCGTCAATCTGGAAGACGACGCCTACCTCGCCGCGCTCGCGCATCACTTGCCGCGCCTGCTGGAGACTTTCCGCCCCGACCTCGTCTTCTACGATGCCGGCGTCGACCCCCACGCCGACGATCTGCTCGGCAAGCTGGCGCTGAGCGACGACGGCTTGGCGCGGCGCGATCGCTTGGTTCTGGACTCGTGTGTCATGCGTGGGATTCCGGTGGCGTGCGTCATCGGCGGTGGCTATGCGGACGACCGCGATTTGCTCGCCCGGCGCCATTCGATCCTGCATCGCACAGCCAGCGACATCACTGCAGCCTGATTATGGAACGCGCAGGCATTTTGTGTGCCATTTGATCATGCCCGTTGCCCTATTCGTCGCATTGACCATCTGATTCAACGCAATAAGGCCGCGCCAAGAAATTGAATCTCTCGAACGTCTCCGGCACAGGCCACGTAATTCGTGCTGACCGGAATAGAGTTTGGCCCGTGCCGGGTACATGAATTCTAGGACAGGCCTATGACTATCCCTGCTGCGGTATCGTTAATCTCGGCTAAAGTCTAAAAGGTCTAAAAAAGGCGGTTGACAAATGCGCACGGATACTGTAGTGTAATCGTATTATAGTCGTTGAGTTGCCGTATGGGGGAGCGGGTTGCATGGGGTGTAGTCGTAGGCTGTCCGTTGCCATAACCCCGACGCAACTTACACGATGTACAGCGGTCAACCTGTAGGCTCTCCCCGGTGCTTTCAAAATCTTCTTGGCGTCAAACCCCACATCGAATGCTCATAGCTCGGCCGGCCGGTTCACTGTGGCAGGAAATCTTCGCCTGGCGTATAATCGTACTCATTCGTCTGCAATCCGGTGGCGGCTCCATGCATGCAGACGCGTCGCCGTCCATGCCATTCACCAAGGAAAAGGACCACGCATGCAAGAATTCATCATGCTACTCATTAACCTCTTCGTCCTGGTCTTTGTCCTGACCAGCATGTTTGGGACTGGCCTGAGCCTGACCGTGCCCCAGATTCTGAAACCGCTCAAGGATTGGAAATTGGTGCTCCTGGCCCTGGTGGCCAACTTTGTGATTGTGCCGGCCCTGGCCTATGGCATTGCCCTGGTCTTGAACTTAAGTGAGGGCCTGCGCGCCGGACTGATCATCCTCGCCGCGTGCGCGGGCGCGCCCTTCCTGCCCAAACTGGCGGCGACGGCCAAAGGCAATCTCGCCTTCTCCGTGGGTCTGATGGTTCTGCTGATGGTGGTGACGGTCGGCTTTGCGCCCATTGTTCTGCCGCTGCTGATCCCTGGCGTGGCTGTCAACCCGTGGGATATTGCACGCCCGCTGATTACGATCATGCTCATCCCGCTCGCTATTGGACTCTTTGTCAAAGCGTGGACGCCGGACATGGCGGGTTCGCTCGCGCCGATCATGAACCAGACTTCGGGCTTTAGCCTGATCGCCATGGGCGTGCTGGTGCTTTTGGTCGGCTATCAGGAACTGCTCGCCGCAGTTGGAACCGGCGCGTTTGCGGCCGCGACGCTGCTGATTGGCGGTGCGCTGCTCACCGGTCTGCTCTTGAGCAGCGGCGGCAGCGCCAATCGTTCCGTCATGGGGCTGGGTACGGGACAACGAAATATCTCGGCTGCGCTGCTGGTGGCAACCACGAATTTTACCGATCCGGAAGTGATTCTCATCGTGCTGGTCGGCAGCGTCGTCGGGCTGGTCATCCTCTTCCTGGCAGCGGGGATTTTGGGCAAACGGGCCGCGCCGGCATGACCACCAAGAAACAGTGCAATGGACTAGCAAATAGTCCAGCGCCGGCTGAGCTAAACTGTTGACACAATTAAAACATGAGTTTCGTAGGTTCGGCTACCATCCGGACGGGTCTCGGTGACCGAAGAAGTCACGCTGGTAGCGATGACCTACAAAACTCGTGATTCCGTAATGTCTTCGGTTTAGTCACAAGTCGTCCAGCGCCGGTTGAGCCTGCGCCGTCCTGAGCTTGTCGAAGGGTCGAAACCAAGCGGGTCGCCGCCCCGACGGCAATCTAATTCAAACCGCTCCCCAACCATGGTCACGCGTCCACGCAACCCGTTCGCACGGGGCGTGCTCGCTATGCGGGCTTAGGCACAGTCCGCACTCCCTAGTCCGTCAAAATGGCCTCGTGTATCCGCCAGATCGGCTCCCAGACGCCCGTCGAGAGATTCGACAGCAAAACGACGTTGATGTCCTGGGCCGGAAAATAGCGGACAACGGCACTGACACCGGCGTTGATGCCCTCCTTCTCGTAGCAGACCACATGACCATCCGGCTCGACGTAGAACCAGAGCCCGTAGCCATACTCCATCTTCCAGCCGTCATGCTGACGATAGTGAACCTGCGGCGTGAAAAAAGCCGCGGTCATCTCCGGCGAGAGGAGCTTGCCGGCATGAATGGCGCGCAGGAAACGGTCCAGGTCGCCGGCGGTCACATTGGCCCCGCCGTCGGGTGAACCGATGGGCGGATAGGAATAGATATTCTTGCGCCAGCCCGTGATCGAACCGGCATCGTCCTGTATCGGTTCATACCCTGTGGCTGTACGAGGGTTGGCGATGTCCATGGCCAGGAAGTCACTGTGGGTCATGCCGGCCGCTGCAAAGACATGGCGGCGCACATAATCGCGGTAGGCTACGCCCGTCACCTTTTCGACCAGAAGGCCCAGCAACACGTAGCTGCAATTGCAGTAGCGACAGCCTTCACCCGGCGCAAAGTTGGGCGGCTTGTGGATAAACTGGGGAAGGAAGTCAACCGTCTGCCGGACGCCATAGTTGGGGCGCTCGATCCACAGATCGGCGTACTCTTCACCGGCCTCTTCGTCGGCATCATCGCCAATGCCGGAGGTATGGGTCAGCAAGTGGCGGACGGTAACCTCGAGTGAGATCGCCGTGCCTCGTAATCCCAGAAAATCAATCGCGCTGGTATCGAAGCTCAGCCGTCCCTGTTCGATCAGTTGGAGCACGGCAACCGCAGTAAAGAGCTTGGTGATAGATGCGGTATCGTAGCGGACGTCCAGCGCATTCGGAATTTGCCACTCGCGATTCGCATAGCCGTAGGAACCTTGGAAGAGCGTCTGCTCACCCTGCGTAATCAGCGCCACGCCCGCATAGGTCCCCGCCGCTTCACGCTGCTCAAAGTAGTGCTTAATCGAATTTACGTTCATCGTCTGACCCTCCGAGGTTTGGACCATTCATCCTGGCGCAAATGACCCAATCATTTGCAAGTCCGGCTAGCGGCCGGACGAGTCTCGATTCTCACCCGCGTAGTGATCGCCAACCATCGTGCGAATCTGACTCGCCGGTAAGCATAATGGCTGCACGGCTTCTTGCCCAACCCTGCAAGATGATGCATGCGCCTCTTTCTGTGAGGCATCAACCGGTGTGATTCCGTGTCACACTGATGGTGTTGCGTGTCAATGACGGCACACATTCAACAGATACAGAAAGAGGATAATCTCATGAAGAAGCAAATGGCCACCGTTCTGTCTACGATTGTTCTGTCGATTTGCCTGACTGTTCCACTGGCGGCACAAGACACCGCGGAACCTGGACGGTCTGGCGAGGAGCCACGGTCGCCGATTCAGATTGCAGAACCTCCTGCCGAGATTTCTGCGGAAGAGGTTGAGAAAGAAGTGGCGACTCTACGCGAGCAGGGTCATCACGGTCAGGCTGATCTAAACCGGATGAGAGAATGGTTTGACGCTGCACGCACGAGCCGCGGCGCCGCTCAACTGATGGCGATGGCGATGGCAGCGCTGCACGAACGGGGAATTGGGCCACGTGATCCGGATGCGCAGGCGTTGTTTCGCACCTACAACGCTGTGGGCATGGACGTGAGGCCTAGCTTTACCATTGGTCATGGGGAAGGGGGTGCGTGCCTGATCAACTTTGACAACCCGGCTGTGCTCAACACATTCTTTGATAAAGCACAGGCAACCTTTAGCTCACCGCCACACTGGCAAGAATTCTGCGGCAGCGCACAGGTAAGCGTAGAGCCTACGGTCTACAACCATTACCACTTGCTCTACGAGGATGCGACGATTGACTGTATCGACCCGAATACCGGTCACTTTGGCCGGGGCGAGCCGGGAAACTGCGTGGCGCTGGTTGATCCGGCGCAGGAGCCCCGCTACCTGGGCACCCATCACGGCTCCGAGGTGCTGCAAATTCGGCTCTCCAGCGGGGGCGTGATTGAGCCCTTCACGATGCACTCCTTCGTCAACGTGGGCGATACGCCGGTGAAGTTCCGCTATAAGACGCTGGGCGGGCAATGGTTCCAGTGGAACAGTATGGCGGGAAACCAGGCCTGGGATGTTTCGGCCTACGTGGTGGATGTCATTGAGGTCCAGATCACCAACGCGGACACGTCGCTCGCCTGTGGTCCGGACTGGGAGGCCGGCGGACCGGGCGGATGCCCATTCGGTGCGGCGCCGATCTTCCTGGACGACTTCGCCATCACGCCCTAGCTGCTAATCTCATCAGAGACCTAGATTTTCTAGTCAACCAATCGATATGAAGAACGAAGTAGACGGCTCTCATGAGGCGTCTACTTCGTGCATTTGCACGATTTTCCCGGAATCCCGCACTAGCTGACTGGCTCTACGTAAGTTGACAAGCACAGGTTCACGGCTATAGTGGGAGTGACTGAATTGCCACTATTGCCACGCTGAATGATTGAGTTTGCGCCATCTAAGGAGAGCAGAAATGAATATTCCTGAATCCGCCCGTACCTTGATCGAAGGGGGCGCTCATGCCCATCTTGTCACGTTGAACGCCGACGGCAGTCCCCAGGTCACACTGGTCTGGGCGGGCGTCGACGGTGACGACATCGTTGCCGCGCATCTATATGAGAGCAAGAAGGTGCGCAACGTGCGCAGTGACGGTCGCGTAGCCATTAGTTTCGAGAGCCCGACCAAAAGCGAAATGGGCCTAACCGAATATCTGGTTATCTACGGCCAGGCCGAAATTGAAGAAGGCGGTGCGCCCGAATTGCTCCAGAGTTTTGCTGCCGTCTACCTGGGGCCGGATGTAAAATTCCCGCCCATGGATGAGCCGCCTCCCGGTTTTATCATGCGCATTCAGGTCGAAACCGTCACCGGCGTCGGCCCCTGGACCGGCCGCGCGGTCTAGCCCTATCATCCACTCAAAGCCCGGTGCCCCATCAAAGCTCCGGGCCATCCGTACTCGCCCCACAACCCTACCATCCCAAAACCCCACCATTCTACAACGGCGGCGCAAACCGCCCATCCACCGCCATCCAGCCGCCGTCCACAAAGAGCAGCGAGCCGGTGACGTAGCTGGAAGCATCCGAGGCCAGGAAGACGACTGCGCCCACCATTTCACTCGGCTGAGCCCAGCGCTTGAGGATGTTGCGTTCGGCATAGGCGTTGTACCAGTCGGGATGGTCTTTGATCGGCTGCGTGAGCGGCGTCTCCACCACGCCCGGTGCGATGGCATTGGCGCGCACGCCTTGGGGACCCAACTCCGCGGCCAGCGTGCGCACGAGTTGCACCGTGCCCGACTTGGTCGCTGCGTAAACGCTTTGTCCCGGCTCCACCACCTGCGAGCGAATGCTGGAGAAGGCGATGATGCTGCCGCGGCCCTGCGCCGCCATGCGTCTGCCCGCCTCCTGCATCACCAGGAACGTGGCCTTAAGGTTGAGATTGACCACCTTGTCAAACTCATCCGGCGTGATGTCGAGCATGGGCTTGCGCACGTTGATGCTCGGGGTCGTTACCAGGATGTCTAGCTCGTCGAGGCTCGTGAATAGGGCCGTAATCTGAAAGGGATCGGTCATGTCAAACTGCCGGGCTGTCGCGCTCCCGCCGGTGGCAACGATGCGCGCGGCCGTCTCTTGCGCGCTTTCAGCGTTGAGGTCAGCACAGATTATCCGCGCGCCGTACGCCGCCATGCCCTCGGCCGCGGCCTGGCCAATGCCGCTGCCGCCGCCGATGACAAGCGCCGTACGGCCAGTGAGATCAAAGAGGTTGCTGTAGTCCATGAAAAGCCTTTCTTGCCGGCTGGCGGGCGCGGTAAATCGCGGTCGATGATTGACATTGGAACGAGCTGCGGTCAAACATACAAGGGTGCGTCCGCTTTGTCAATCCAGGAGTGAACCGTCTGGCAACTTCAATTCTGAACTGGATTGACCGTGAATCTGCATGTAGCGAACAGATGGGAATGTGGCCCGCAACGTGGCCAAGTTGACGATCCCCAGTAGACGCGGCACAATGGCGTCATCATCATTTTACATCTCTCATGCCTGCGGCCTTCCATGGATCTACTGAGCCACTACCTAAGTGAAAATCCAGCCCAGCTATTGGAGTTGATTGAGTCCAGCTATTGGAGTTGATTGAGTACCGGATCGCGCTGGTCAATGCAAAGCAGCGCCAGGCCGCTGTAATCCTGCTTGATCTGCCCGTCGACGTCGCGATCGATCCTACCACTGTGTCGTTGGCGGACTTGGCACGCAGCGTCGATGCGTGGCGTAGCTTGCTGCCCGAGGATCCCGCCGTGCGCCGAGCGCTGCGCGACCTGCTGGCAGAGCGGTCCCCCGATATGCAAACGGCCGCGCCGGTCCTGTGGGCGCTTCTGTCGCCGGGTGAACGGCCGGATGCGGACGATACGCCGTCCGAATCGTCCGCGCCGCCAGCCCCACACCTCGACACTGATGCTGCATCTGCCGCGGCTTCGCTCACCGATGACGAATTGGTCACACTTGTGGCCGACGCGCTGACCTGGCAACCCGTGCGGCGTGGCGAGCCACTCTACAACCAGGGCGATCCGGCCGCCACGCTCTATATCGTCGTCGACGGGCTCATCCATCTGGTGCGGACCGATGCCGGCGGCGTGCCGATCCTGGTCGGCACGGTGACCGAAGGCAGCCTGCTGGGCGAGCGTTCGCTGGTGCTAGACGAGCCGCGGTCGACCACGGCCTACGCCGCGCAGGATAGCAACGTCTACACGCTGCCGCTGACGACCCTGCAACAACTCTTGCCGCGCGCGCCCAAGATGCATTTGATGAAGTCGTGCAGACCGGCTACGACTATGCCCTCGATCCGATCCGCCAGTGGCTCGCCAACGGCGGCATGGAGGGCGTATGATGTTCGCGCTTCTGCTCCAGGACGACGCCGTGCGTCTCTGGGATGTCCTCGTCGCGTTCTTCTCCTGGTCTGACAGTGCCTTGACGCTGGTGGCCTCGGCGCCAAACTGGGATCAATTGGTCTTCTGGATTGTCCTGTTGGCCGGGCTATCCGAAGCCATCGGCCAGAGCGTCGTGCTCTTTGCCAACCGGGTGAAGCCGAAGCGTTTCCTGCTCAGCCTGGCCGTGACTGGCGGCTCATGAAGAATTCTCACTGGAATCGTGCTGTTGCCGATGGACGGGTCACTTTTATTGATATGGGGGATATGGTGCACAACGGCCCCGGCTCCTATCTCGATACGGAGCTAACGGTCGATGGCGTCCATTCATACATGGACAAGACGGTCGAAGAGATCGCCAAGATCGTGACCGGCCAGGGCGTCGATCTGCCGCCGGCGCCAGTCAATGGACCCGAGGCGGACGCCGGAACCGAGGGCAGCACGTCTGCTATATCGAGCGCGGCATCCTAACCCGACTCGCACTTTGGTCTCAACACTTCGAGAGGCTCAGTCCAAGCAGGCGTAACCGGTGGCGCTCGCCGTTTACTTGTATGGTTAGATTCTAATTGGAGGGATTGCTATGAAACCTGTCGTCAAGCTGTACCCGCCGCCGGCGCAGGAGTTGCCGCTCGAAGGTCTCTATCTGGGTCACGATCTGCGCGGCCAAGCGGCAGACCGTTCGCACCCGTTCGTCTATACAAACTATGTGGTCAGCCTGGATGGGCGCATTGCCGTGCCGCGGGCCGATGGATCGGGCATGAACGTTCCTGAGGCAATTGCTAATGATCGCGACTGGCGTCTTTTCCAGGAACTCGCGGTCCAGGCTGATATCATTTTGGCCAGCGGGCGCTACCTGCGCGACTATGCCCGTGGCGACGCCCAGGAACTGTTACGCGTTTACGATGACCCGGCCTTCGAAGACCTCAAGCAGTGGCGCTTGGACCAGGGGCTGGCAGCTTATCCAGATTTCGCCGTCATCAGCGCCAGCCTGGACTTTCCCGTGCCCGAGGCACTGACTGGCGAAGGACGGCGAGTGATCGTCGCCACCGTCGAGCAGTCGGATCCCGACCGCCGCCGTGAGCTTGCAGACCAAGGCGCCGACGTGGTGCTGGCAGGCGACGAACGTGTACGCGGCAAACCGCTAATCGACGCGCTGGCTGCACGCGGCTATCGTTTTATCTACAACGCCACGGGTCCCCTGGTCAATCACCTGCTGCTGAGTGATGATGTGCTGGATCGCCTCTACCTCACGCATGCCCACCGTCTGCTCGGCGGCAAGCCCTTCGACTCCATCGTGACCGGCGACCTGGTAAACCCCGCAATCGGCATGAAGCTGGCCACGATTTACCTCGACGCAACGGCCCTCGATGGCCTGGGACAGCTCTTTGTTTCGTACAACCGGGCAACCGTGTAAGAACGCGGGCTTCTCGAAATCGCTCGGACATGAACGCCCACGAGCTGGCTGATTAGCAAAGCCCCATTTCATGGGGCGCAGATTGCCAGCAAGGGCATTCATGCCCGGCAGGATCGGTCTATCGAACGCGCCAGGAAGCCCGTCACGCTTTCTCTGCCGACTTGTCGGGAACCCTATGCAGGCTCAACCGGCGTTGGCTCCATAGGCTGTATGGTGACAGGTACTAAAAAATATGGAGACCCGCAGCATGAATGGAGAGCTAGCCACACAAGTGGGCCACCCTCTCCGCTTTGCACTAATGGGTGGCCAACTTGCCGCGCATGCGCACGTATTGGGCATAGTCGACTTCGACCCTGCGGGCGATGTAGTCACGCGTCGATGGCGCACGTTGCTGTGCGTCGCTGATGCGATCGGTCACCAGCAGGTCAAAGGCGTCGGAACCCGCGCCGCTGCCGTAGCTCACCATGAGGATGCGCTGGCCGGGCCGGGCGATGTCCAGCACGGCCGTCAGCCCAATGATGGCCGATCCGGCATAGGTGTTGCCGATCTCCGGCACGAGCAGGCCGGTCTCCCACTGTTCCTTGCGAAAGCCCAGTTCGCGCAGCGCCCGCGTCGGGAATTTGGGATTGGGCTGATGGAAGATGGCAAAGTCATAATCCGCGGGCGTCGTTGCCATTGTCGCCATCATCTCCTGCGCGCCGGAGATCACGTGGGCGAAGTAGCCCGGATCGCCCGAGAAGCGCTCGGCGTGGCTCGGATAGTGGGTCGATGGCCGTCGCCAGAAGTCGGTTGTGTCGGATACGTAGCTGGAGGAGCGCTGTATCACTGCCAGCGCCTCCTGCGCGGGGCCGATGAGGAAAGCCGCGCCGCCTGCGCCGGCCGTGTACTCCAGCGCGTCGCCGGGCCGGCCTTGCGCCGTGTCCATGCCAATCCCCAGCGCGTACTCGGCCATGCCGCTGCCCACCAGACCGATGCCGGCCTGGATCGCCTCGGTGCCCGCCTTACAGGCGAACTGCCAATCCGCGGCCAGCGTGGCCGGTGTGGCGCCGATTGCTTCCGCGACCACCGTGCCCGTCGGCTTGACCGCATAGGGGTGGCTTTCGCTCCCAACCCAAACCGCACGGATGCGACTCGGATCCACCTGGGCGCGGGCAATAGCATTGCGTGCGGCTTCGACGCTCATGGTGGCAGTATCTTCGTCCAACCCCGGTACGGATTTCTCTCGCACCGGACTATCCGCATTGTCGCCCGTCCAGATCCGACTGATTTCGGTGCCCGGCAGGCGGTACCGGGGCACGTAAGCGCCGTATCCCACAAACCCGACTGGATGTGCTGGTTGATTGAGCATTGTTCCTTACCTCCAAACCTACATTAGCTGTTTTGATCCGCCGGACCTTCTGCCCCGCTGCTTATACGATCCCCCACGACGCATCCCAAAAATGGATCTTCTGAATTATCATGCGCTATGATGGCTTCCATCGTGATCAATTCGTCGACCCCACCAAGCCGAGGCGCTTCTGTATGACCAAATTCCTGCTGGTGTATGGCAAGATGCAACCCACACGTGACCATCTTGACCGTCTTGTGGCGCTCGATGATGGCGTCGAACTGGCGGTCGCGGAAAATCAGGCCGATGCCGTGGCTCACGCTGCGGATGCGGACCTTTTTCTCGGTCATCGCTACCTGCAGCGTACGCTCCCCGCGGCAAAAAAGGTAGTCTGGATCCAGAGCCTGCTGGCCGGTGTCGATCACCTGGCCACTCCGGCCCTCTTCCTGCGTAACCCCCAGGTGACGCGCTGCCCCATCTTCTCCGACGTGATTGCGGTTCACGCCGTCACCATGGCCTACTCGCTCGTCCGCCGCCTTCCGGAAGCGGCTCGCCAGCAGGCACAGGGCATCTGGCGGCTGCCTGCCGATCTGTTGCCCATGCCGACGCGCGCGCTCATTTTGGGCCTGGGCGCCATTGGTCGGGAAATCGCCCGCATCCTGCGCGCTCTTGGCGTCTTTGTGCGCGGCGTCGCCAAGAGTTGGTCGGCCGAAAAGGCCGCGGCCGTCGATGAATTCGTGCCGACGGCGAACTGGCGATCCCCCCTCTCTGACAGCGACCTTTGCTTCGTCGCCCTGCCCGCCACCAAAGAGACGAGCAACATGATCGACCGCCAGGCCCTGGCCGTGCTGCCGCGCCATGCCGTCCTGGTCAACGTTGGCCGCGGTCAAGTCGTTGATACCGAGGCGCTCGTCGAGACGCTGGCAGCCGGCCAACTCGGTGGTGCGGCTCTAGACGTAATCGAGCCCAAGCCTGCCGGGCCGGACGATCCGGTGTGGCAGACGCCGCGCTTACTGATTACACCCCACATGGCCAGCTTTACGCCCCAACGTCAGGAACGGGTCGAGCGTTTCGTTGAAGAGCAAGTGGCCCGCTTTCTTCAGGGCGAACCGCTCCTCTACCCCGTCGACCTGGCGCAGTTGCGTCGAGAATCCACGCGCCCTTCATAAATCTACCGATCTGACGTCTGAGTCTACGCCTCTTCCGCAAGCCAGGCGGTAATCTGCTCTGCAATCGCGTGGCTGTTTGTATCCTGCATGAGCAGGTGCGAATTGCCGCGCACGCCCTGCGCTGGCAGGTGCAGCATCTTGGCCCTGCCGCCGGCAGCCGCCACGAGACGCGCTGTTTCAAGACAGGCGTCAAAGCGCCCCTGCATGTGTCGCGTGTCAAAATGGTCGCCGAAGACGGCCAGGTAGGCTTTGTCCGCCAGCAACGACTCCACCAGCTCTTCATCGGTCGGCGCGCCGACCGGCTCGATCATTACCAAGGCGTTGATCAACTCGGGCCGCGTCTGCAAAGCCGCGATACCCGTTGCGCCGGCTGCCGAGTGCAGGACCAGTGTCGCTGGGCCAATTTCCTCCAGCAGGGCCAGCAGCGCGCTTGCGCCCCGGCTTGCACCAAAGCGGTCGCCGCCGTCCAGACCCGAAGATTTTCCTGCCAGTCTTCGGCCGCGGCCCTGGCTGGCCGTACCACGCGTGCCGCCAGCGGCGCCTCTTCCCTCAGTACTGGGACTGATCACTGGACTAAATGATGCATAGAGCTGCTCGACTTGATCAAGCGGGTATTGGGCATCGTCAAAGGGAATGCCGTACTCCGGGCCGAAGCCCCAGTCGCGCCATGTCGCTTCGTTTGCCCACAGCTTGATGCCGGGCAATGAATCGGGCGCGGCGGCCCCGGCGCGCACGGCGGTGAACGGTCGGACATCAAATCCCGAAATCGCGTACGAAGGCTGGTCCATGATGTAGACGGCAAAGCCTGCACGCGGAAAGCGCTGGGCCCAGCCCTCGCGACCGTCCGGGGTGCTCAGATAGAGATACGAGGTCAATCCCATGCCCGGCAGCATGACGACCGGCGCCGCGTGGCGGAGATCCTGGGGAACGAGGAAGTGGACTGGCGCCTGCCCGATTGTGTTCGTGCTCATCGGCTCGGCGGCGGCTGCATCGACGGGAACGTTGCGCCCACCGGCAAAGCGTACACCTACCTGGGCCAGGACGAGTGGCGAAGCAGCCGGCGATGGCGTTGCGGCCTGCGAGCCGGCACTGCCCGCTCCAGAGCCGTCTTGCGCGCCTTCTTGTGGCCGCGCGCCGCCTCGCTTGCGTCCGCCAGGGCCGCCGCCGATGTCACGGGCTTCAGGATTTTCGGGCTCACCGCCCTGGTCGCCAGTCTCAATGATCCAGATGTCGAGCGCCGTGCGCAGACGCGCCAGGGCAGCCTGCACCGACGGCGTGGATGAAGCGACAAGATTTTCCATCTCGTGGGGATCCTGACTGAGATCATAGAGCTCTTCAGCAGGGCGCTGGGGCGCAAAGACACGCGCCTGCTGGGGTGTGAGTTCGCCGGCCGCATATAGTTCGCGGATAAGGCCGCGCACGGGATTGGTGCGATCGTAATAGGCCCGGTCGATCAGGTGGGGCTGGTCCGGCAGGAAGTTGCGGATGTAGCGAAAGCGCCCATCAAAGACCGTGCGCACCCGGTCGACCGACTCCTCGATCCGATCGCGGGCGGTGAAGACAAAGTCTCGCGGCGGCGCCGTTGCGTCCAGGAAATCGACACCTTGGATCGCTGGGGGCGTCAGGCCGGCCAGCGCCAGCGACGAGGCCGTTACATCAATTAGGCTGACTAGTTCGTCCGTCTCGATGCCGGGTTCGATCTGTCCCGGCCAGCGTACGATGAGGGGCACACGCGTGCCGCCGTCAAAAGCGGATGACTTGCTGCGGAAGTCTTCGCGGCCATGATCGCTAAAGAAGGCGACGACCGTTTGCTCGGCCAATCCGTCCTCCTCCAAGAGGGCCAGAATCTTGCCGACCTTTTCGTCGACCAGTTGAACCGCCTGCAGATATGCGGCCCAGTCCTCGCGCGCCAGTGGATGATCGGCTACGAAGGGCGGCAATGATGTAACGTGCTCTGGATCGATCTTCGGTCCGGCATGGCTGCGATAGGGACGGTGCGTCTCCGGCAGGTTGATCATGGCAAAGAAAGGCTGCTGAGCCTTCAGGTCGGCCCACGAATTTGAGTCCCAAACGGGCTCCGGTGCCGTGAAATTCCAATCTTGCTTGGGGCTGGTTTTGACTTCGCGGCCTTCTGGAAAACGGGTGATGCAAGCGCAGAAGTAATTGGCTTCGCGGCAGGCGCTCGGTGATCAGGCTGGCATTGGGCGGCAGTTGATAGCCGTCGTGGCGATGACTGCGATGGTGGTGGGCGCCGATGCTGGTCTGATACATGCCAGTGATCAACGCTGAGCGCGACGGCGAGCAGACGGGCGCAGTGGCAAAGGCGTGGCGATAGAGTCGCCCCTGGGCAGCCAGGCGATCCAGGTTTGGCGTGGCAACATCGGCGTTGCCGTAGCAGGCGAGGTCCGGACTCATGTCCTCGCCCAGAATCCACAGGATGTTTGGCCGGCCCGACTCACTGGTTGGCATTGCTCCCTCCTCCGCTTGGGGCAGTTGGCCGGTCGAACTACTCTGCGTCTTCAAGTAACGCACGTGCGCGCTCTACCCGCACCTGCCCTTCGTTGACAAGCTGGGCTGCGATGCGGTCGACCTGTGCGCCCTGCGCGCCAGCGGCGATTGCCACCTGGCGGGCATGGAGGCTCATGTGGCCCTGTTGGATTCCTTCGGTGGCCAACGCTCGAATCGCGGCCAGGTTTTGGGCTAATCCCACCGCAGCCATGACCTCACTCAATTCGCGCGCACTTTCGACGCCCAGGATCTTGAGCGCGACCTGTGCTGCCGGATGGGCGCGGGTGGCTCCGCCTACGATGCCAGTAGCCAGGGGCAGGTCTAGGAAGCCGTAGAGCGCGGGGAAGGTCGATTGGGGATCTGGGATCTGGGATTCGGGATTGGTGGACGAGGCCAGTTTGCGTTTGAGCGCGTCGGCATCGTTGACGACGGACCAGTCGGTGAGCGCCCGGTATTGACCGTCGCGTGCGGCATAGGCGTGGGCGCCGGCTTCGATGGCGCGCCAGTCGTTGCCGGTTGCCAACGCCACGGCGTCGATGCCGTTTAGAATGCCTTTATTATGCGTGGTGGCCCGGTAGGGATCGACCACGGCGAAGGCATTGGCGTGGGCAATATTCTCGATCACCTCTTCCCCACTGTAGTTGATGCTGCTAAAGGAAGCGGCGGGAATCACGACCTCGGCCCATGCCCGGCGTCGATCGGTCAGATTGCTGAGAATGCGCAGCAGGGCACGACCGCCGCTCAAGCGTTCCAACGACGGTGCAATGGCCTCGACTGCGGTATTGACGGCGTTGGCCCCCATGGCGTCGCGCGTATCAAAGAGCAAGTCCACGATCAGCATGGGCGCAGTCGGCGTAGACGCAAATTCGCATATTTCTAGATCGACTGGTCCGCCGCCCAACCGTTTGATCGTCGGGCTGGTGTCGGCGAGTTCGAGGAGCGCCTCTTCTTCGGCCAGGATCGCGGCCGTGGCCGCAGCGAAATCGGGCACGTCGAGTAGCTGAACCTGGCCGATCATAATCGGTGGCGTGCTGCCCGTACGGAAGCCGCCTGCCGTTCGAGCCAGTTTGGCCGCATAGCTCACCGCGGCGACAACCGAAGGCTCCTCAACCACCATGGGGACGAGATAGTCGCGGTCGTTAATTTTGAAATTGGCCCCAATTCCCAACGGCAGACAATAGCGACCGATCACGTTTTCGATCATTTTGTCGGCACGCGGCACGCTGAGACTTTCGTGGAGCACCGCTATTTCATCCGGGGTCAGGTCGGCCCAATCGGCGATGATGGCGACCCGTTCGGCCATACTTTTCTGATAGAAACCGCTTAGTCGGGAATTGCGTGGCGACACGTCTTGAGAGCTCATGATCGTCCAGTCTAGCGCACGATGCGTGCAGCGCATCACATCTCATGGATGAAGTGTTCTGAACCTCAGCCGCTAAACGCCAAGAGGACGCGGCTGACCGGACCGTCGAGTAGCTGAGGTGCAAAAGCCAGGCCAATTGAAACAAACAGAATCGCTGCTGCCACGCTGGCGCTGATGGCGTTTTCGCGGCGCAAGCTGCGGTTTTCCAACGGTCCAAAAAGAATACGCGCCAGGCGGATGTATCCAAAGATCGCACCGCCTGAAGCCACCAGTACGACGGCAGCAGGCCGCCAGTCGGCTTCCGCCAGAATCTGTAGCGCCGCCCAGTGGCCGGTGAAGCCGGCGCTAAGTGGGAAGCCGGCCAAACCCAAGCCGCCCAACAAGAATGCGGCGCTATTCCAGGGCAACCGATTGCCCGCCCCCTGTAGCTGCGACGAGCCCAGGCCGCCCGCATGTTCTTCCAGCACCGAAAGACCGGAGGCGGCTGTCAGCATGCTGATGGTACGCAGGCCGAATAGAAAGAGGGCCAGGGGCAGACTGCGCACGCCCGCCACGGCCATGACCATGAGAATCAAGCCCCAATCGTGCAGCGCAGAATAGCCCCAAAGGCGCCCGGCGTTGAGCGTGCCAAATGCGGCGATGCCGCCCCAGATGGCGGTAATCAGCCCGGCCCAATCGAGCCAAAGCGCCAGCGCGGAATTCTGAGCCACGAAGGGGAGTTCTGCCAGCATGCGAAAGAGGAGAAAGAGCGCGGCCAGCTGATAGAGCAAGCCCACGACTGCAGATACCACCGGCGGCGCGGTTTGGGCGATCGACGGTTGCGAGCCGTGGAGCGGCGCTGGTGCGAGCAAGATCACGTAGCCGATAGCAATAAACTGCGCGGCCAAGAGCAACATCTCGTTTTGAGGATCAAGATAGGCTTGGCCCATGAACCAATTGGCCATCAGAACGATGGGAAAGGCCAGAAGCGGCGGCACCAACATACGCAACGCACCGGCAGGGTTATGGTGGCGACCGGCCTGGACAATAAAGACGGCCAGCGTACTCAGTGCTGCCAGAAAGAGCGGCCCCAAGAGCACGGGGGAGACGGGACCGCCCGAGAGCAAGAAGAGCGCGGTATAGCCGGCTACGAGTCCAAGCGTCATTGGCACAAAGGTCAGTCCTTGACTCACCCGCATGGCCAGTAGAAAGCCTGCTGCCGCAATTGCTAATGCCAAGGCGATCACAGGCGCTGCAGCCGGAGTCAGTTGGAAGGTGAAGTCTAGGTAGGAGACGGGTGCGGCTAGATCGATCGGGCGACCGAGCAACGGCGGCGTCCAGACCGGCATGCTCAAGTCGGCCGTCCAGAGCAGGATGGCCCACACCATACAATACGCTGCGGCCAGTCCGGCAACGATCTTTTCCCAACTGCGGAAAATGTAGGCAAGCGCGGCCAGCAACAGGAGCGAGCCGGAGAGCATTACGGGCAAGGATAGCATTGGATAATCCTTATCGCCCTTGTTCCTGTGGGGTAACGGCCGGGCGCGTGGATGGCTGCTTCGCTGCGCCGGTTGACCGATTCCGCGCGGCCGATGCTTCCGCGTCCTCCACCATTTGCTGGATGAAACCCGGCAGCGGTAGCGCATCTACTGCCATGTCGACATCGGCGGCGGTGTACCCGTTGGCAGCGTCGCCATTGATCATCTGTCCCTCTTCCGGAAAGACAATGTCGGTCATTACGGGGCGGCGGTCGCTGCCCGGCACGCGATCGAAGAGAATTAGGTAGCTGCATGCCAGCGTCACCAGAATCTCGACGCCGCCGATCAACGCAAAGAGATTGGAAGACGGAATGAGAACTGCCAACATTGTTTGGGCTGTAACCAACCAGAGCAGCAGCCCAATTGTGCTAAAAAACGGGTTGTCGCCCAGACCGAGAATTAACAGGGCGCAGAGCGCCAGCCAGCCGAAGAGTGAGACAGCGCTGGGGCCAAAGATGGGGACAGGCACGTTCACTTCGATCACCCGCCAGGCCAGTATGATGAGAATCAGCGCCAGGACGCGCATCACCCAATTGCCGGCCTGGTGGAGAGAGCGCGGCTTCTCCACCTGCACGACCGACATGGCCAGCATGGTTAGCATGAGCAACATGACGATTAGTTCCAGCACGGCCCACTGTGGATCGAGGCCATAGCGCTGGACACCCAACGTCACAGTCCCGAGTTGGACCAGGAAGAGGCCGACCAGCGCGGCGCGCCAATCCCAGATCAGAATGATCAGCGCGGCACTGGCTGCGATGATGAGTAGACCGGTTCCGGTCGCAAAAAAGTTAAGCGCAGTAAATAATTGTTCCATAGCGCCTATCGCAACAGATAGAGAATTAGAAAGACGATCAACGCCCAACCCATATAGCCCGCGCCTTCGATCACGCCGACTACATTGCCCCAAATACGGCTGACGCGAGCGATGAACCACCAGAAGAGATCAAAAAGCCATTCTAAACTGGCGAAGCGGCTGATCGTGCCGGGTAGTTCGCCCAAATAGGGCCAGAGTCGCGGCCGCACCCAGACCAGGCCAATGCCAAGGGCAAGGGGAATGGCGAGCGTAATCCACACTGGGGCTTCGGCGACGACGCTGGGCGGTGTGCCCAACATGTCCGGCAAAGCGTCAGGCAAGCTGGCCAAGGCCGCAACCGTGCTGGGCAGAAATCCGGCAATAGCCAGCGGCAAGCCCAGGCCGATGGCAGCGATGAGCAGGCGAACGACATCTCCATTCGCTTTTTCATCGGGCGCCGGCTGCCAGTGACCTTCCCAACTGCGCAACGTGGTGGCAATCAACATGCTCTGCGCCACTACGTAGAAGAAAAAGAGCAGGAAAAAGACGCCGCCTGCCAGCCAAAGGCGCGCCAGCGCCGGTTGGGCAAGGAAGCCAGGCGTGAAGGGAACGCCGGCCAATGCCAGCGCGCCGACGCTCACGGGAAGCTGCCAGCCCATACGCCGCCAGACCTGACCGCCGATCAACCAGAGGCCGCCGCCCAAGGCAAAGACCGTCGTGGGCCAAATCATGGCGCCCGGCCCACGGTTTAGAGAGAGCGAGCCCGCCAACATCGCCACACCCGCGGACGTGACCAGTACGTAGGTCGAATAGGTCGGCTGATCCGATGCCGTCCAGGCCGTCAATGCGCTGCCGACCAGCGACAGCACCAGTAGCGTGAGTACGTCTGGACGAAGCAAAATTACCTCTGCACCCAGGCCCATTGTCCAGCCCATCAGCCAAAGGCCGCTCAATACCGGGACCATGTGATCGAGCAGGCGCTCGGACAGGTTGACATGATTGCGGTCTGTGGGAAGTAGCCACAGATGGAAAGGGTAGATGCCGGCGCGGATCGCCGCTGCTGCCAGCATGAGCGCGACCGTCTCTAGGGGCAACACGCCATCCTGAAAGGCCTGACCAGGTCCTGTAGGGCCCGCAGGCAGCAAGGCGATCAGCAACAGCAAAGCGCCCAGCAAGCTCAACCCCTTGGCTTGGCTTTGCTGGAGTTGCGTGCGGGCGTCGAGCCCCGGGTTGAGATCCATCCTTGCTGCGGAACGGACAAGAATGAATAGATCCATGATGACCCACGTCAGGATTGCAGTCAGCAGATTGCCGCTGCCGACAAAGAGCAGGGCCCCGGCGAGTACGCTCAGATGGATGGCGAGATTGGTGTGAATGCGGTCGCGGGTTTGGGCGACGGCAAGCTGACGCCGGTTGTTTAGCTCCAACAGAATGCCGGCGCCGCCGAGCACAAGTATCAGGCCCGAAATGTACCAGTTCCAGCCGTCGCCAATCCAGAGGAGATTGGCTCCGTTTTGGAGCAGCGGTTGCCAGGGGCGGCTGTAGACGGGTACGACTTCCTGAAAACGCAGTCCTAGCCACAGCAAGCCGCTGGCGGCCACAAAAAAGAGCGCCAACCCGGTCAACCATTCGGGTCGACGCATCCAGCGTCCGGCAATCAGTTGCACCAATGCCCCGGCCAGCAAGATCAGGGCCGGACCGATCGGTGAGCGTAAGAGGTCAACGATGATTTCCACAAGGTGCGATTTTATCACAGCCCGACCGAAATTCCCCAACCAACCGGGACATCAGCCGTCGCTTGCTTCAATCACGACTGCGGTGATGCGCATGACCTCATCAAGGCTATTGGTACGCGCCTGCTCGAGTCGGGCCAGACGTTTTTGGAACTGACTGAGTGCGAACGCCGTGAAGAGTTCCTCGTCCAGACCAAAGGGCATGACGTCATAGGCCGCAAAGGTCTCACCGACGACACCCAGTGCGTGGGGTAGCAGTTCATTCATTGTCTCTTCGGCCACCGCCCACAGTGAAGGCTCCACGGCAATCAGCCGGGAGATCAGGAAGATACCGTAGGCGATGTGACGAGACTCATCTTGCTTGAGCGCCCGTATGCCCTGGCATTGGCCCGGCATGAGCTGATTGGCTTCCAATGCCGACAGGTAGGCGTGGTAGCCGGTCTCGGCAAGGACGCCTTCGACGATCATGTTGTAGGTGACGGCAGCGCGGATCTGGACCGCCGGCGAAGGATCGACGAGCAACTGCGACATCGCTGCCGGCAGGGCTTCGTAGACAAGGGCCTTGTAACTGGGCGAGTGGAAGCGAGTGAGCGCTTCGTCAACCTGCATAACGTCATCTAAAAAGCGCCGGAAGAAGTCGGTGTGCTTGGCCTCCTCGAAGAGAAACGTGGTCAGGAAAAGCTCTTCTTCAATACGCCCTTCGTTGGCAATGGCCAGAATGAGGGGTAAAATATCGACTGTGACCGCTTCTTCGCCGGCCTGGAAGAGGGCCGTTAGACGCATGAGTACGTCACGCTCAGTCGCGTCCAGCGCCAACCAATCGCTGCGATCTTGGGTGAAGTCGATGTCACTGGGATTCCAAATGCCGAGCCGTTTCGCCTTTTCAAA
The DNA here is from genome assembly GCA_963749845.1 of uncultured Chloroflexia bacterium. Taxonomy (GTDB): domain Bacteria; phylum Chloroflexota; class Anaerolineae; order Caldilineales; family Caldilineaceae; genus JAGRCP01. The sequence goes on from CAVVOJ010000006.1 coordinate 505,302, forward strand.
AAGGTGCATGGGCGGCGATGTACGCTGAAGTCCACGCGTCGTTGTCGCAAAGTGATCGTGCATGATAGGCGTTCCTTTAGAGATGGGCGCTTGGGCACAGGCGCGGATAGGCGTTTCGTTTCACCCAGTTTAGACGTCTATGCTGATAGCGTCGCACTCGATGTGACAGATACGTCTTGATTAGATATGCCACGCGAGCGACGACAATGCGTGCTTGCAGCGCTTCTGATATGCTATAATCTGGGCCGATTGTGTTAACGATCGATTAATCGGCTGACGGTCAGCCTGCTACCATCGACTCACAGTATACAGCAATTGGATCGGCAGCAATTGGATCGGCGCCCGCCGCCGCTGACCGCATCACATCCGATATCTTTGTTCCTTCTTCCACATACCATTGGCAAGTGAGTCTGACCGAATGACAGCGACCTCAGAACAGGGCAAATACAAGAACGCACAACAGAGCCTGTTTGCCCGTTTCTGGCCGGGACGCAGTGGCCAAACTGTCGAGTCTGCGGAGGATGTGCGGCAGCAGGTGCAGCCGCAGGTACGGCCGCGGCGTCGCACCGCCGCTTCGCTCTTCAAGCGGCTGTTGCTGCTCATTGCCATGGGCGGGTTGCTGCTCGTCGTCTCCCGCTACTATTATCCGGAAGAGAACGGACCGGCCTGCGCACCAGAATGCGCCTATGCCGATCTGTCCGGCCAAGACTTCAGCGGCGCCAGCCTGCGCGGGGTCAATTTTTATGCCGCCCGCCTCCAGGGGACAGACCTCAGCGGCGCCGATCTCTATCTGGGTAACTTCGCCGAGGCCAATCTGCGTGATGCCAACTTGCGCAACGTCGACATGGCTCAGGCTACCATGGGTATGGCCGATTTGCGCGGGGCAGACGCGCGTGATGCCAACTTGCGCGGCGTCGACCTGCGCGGCGCCGACCTGCGCGGCGCAGATCTCAGCAACTCTGACTTGCGCGGGGCCGTGCTCAGCGCCGCCGATCTCTCGCGGACGACGTTGATCGCTACGACGCTGACCGAGACCAATCTGGAGGGCGCCAATCTGCGTCGTGCTGATTTACGCGACGCGGTTCTTCGGCGCGCCGATCTACGCAACGCGGACTTGCGTCTCTCGCGGTTGACGGGTGCGGACCTGTCGGGCGCAGATCTGCACGGCACTTTTCTGCCATGAGTCAAGCACGCGTGCTGAACGGCAGCGCCGTCTACAAAATTCCTCGTCAACCAACCATGCTGGACCAGCTTCCCATCATTCTGAATCAATTTGAGGCGATCTCTCTTGCCGAGATGGAAGAGGTGAAGCTGCTCGACCGCGTCGATACCAAGTTCCTCATGACTGAGGAGCAGTTGCTGGAGATACTACGGGCCGTCGTGCCCTACTACCGCATTCTGGAGGCAGACGGCACTCGCGCCAACCGCTATCGCACCCAGTATTATGATACCGCCGATTTCGCCCTCTATCTCGAACATCATAACGATCGCCAAAATCGGCATAAGGTGCGGAGCCGCACGTACGTGGACTCCGGGATTACGTTCTTGGAGATCAAGCGCAAAAATTATAAGCGGCGTACCTCGAAAATGCGCTGCCAGATTCCTTCCATACCCGACGTTTTGGAGGGCGCCAATCTTGCCTTTGTCCGTGAGCATTATCCAGCCGATGCGTGGGCGCTGCAGGCCGTCATCTGGAATACCTTTCGCCGCATTACGCTGGTGAGTAACTTTCGGCGCGAGCGACTTACCCTGGACGTGGGTCTGCGTTATGGCTGGGGCGACCGCATCGGCGGCCTTGAGGGCATTGCCATTGCTGAAGTGAAGCAGCGGAAGTTTTCGATCGATTCCGACTTCGTGCGTGAACTGCGCCGCCACCATATCTATCGCACTGGCTTCAGCAAATATTGCGCCGGCATTTCCTATGTTTATCCCCACCTAAAGGCTAACCGATTCAAGCGCCGCGAGCTGCTGATCGCGCGCTTGTTGCGCAAGCGAGGTACGCTGTGAGTGCACTGAGTGAGCTGATTCCCGGCTTTATCGTCAATCTAATTGTCGCTACGATCATTATCGGCTTCATTTACTACCCGGCGAACCGGAGCAAGAAGGACTACGTCTTCACCTTCTACGCCTTCAACATTCTGATCTACTTCGTCTCTGGTCTGTTGCGTGATGTTCAACTGACTATTGGCTTCGGCTTTGGCCTGCTGGCCGTCTTTTCCACCCTGCGCTACCGCACCGAGCCGATCCGCGTGAAGGATATGACCTATCTCTTCATCGCGATTACCGTCCCGTTCATGAATACGCTCTTCATGGCGACGCGCATCACCTTCAATGAATTGATCATCATCAATGTCATGGTGGTGACATTGGTGCTGGTCCTAGAGAAGGGGTGGGGCGTCCACTATCAGGGCGAGCAGGAAGTTGTTTACGAGCGGGTCGACCTACTCAAGCCGGAGAATAACGCGTCTGCTGTTGGAGGATCTGAGTGAGCGCACAGGGTTGAATGTCATTCGCTGCGAGATCCGCCAGATAGACTTTCTGCGTGACACGGCCCAACTCACTATTTATTACGAGTATGGGCCTGACGAGCAGGGGGCGTGATCATGCGCAGTATGTTGATTGTCCTATCCCTAATTCTATTCTGCGCGGCACCTTTCGCGGGATTTGCCGCAGTGCACGCAAGGGGTACGCCACAGGAGACGCCCGTTGCCGCGCTGCGTATCACGGAGATTATGTACAATCCGCCGGCACGAGGCGGCATCGATGGCCGGGACCTGGAGTTCATCGAGTTGTACAACGATGGCCCGACCCCAATTGCCCTGGGTGGACTGCGTTTCAGCACCGGTATCGACTATCGTTTTTCCGCTGGCGCGATCCTGCAACCGGGCGCTTATCTAACGTTGGCCTCATCAGTTGCCGGCTTTACGGCCAAATATGGCGCCCCGCCATTTGATGTCTACGACGGTCAGCTCGACAACGGGGGCGAACTACTGCGTTTGGAGGATAGCGCCGGACAAGTCGTCCTCGCCCAGACCTATGATGATGATGCTAGTTGGCCCTGTGGACCGGACGGCGGCGATTTCTCGCTGGTGCTGGTCAATGGCGCACGCCCGGCCGCTGGCGCAAGCTGGCGCATCAGCAGTGCCGCTGGTGGCTCACCCGGCTCTGCCGATCCGCCGCCGCCGACTGTAACTGCAGAGCTGGTGATCAGCGAGATTCTGGCCCATACCGATCCGCCTGATGAGGATGCTGTCGAACTCTACAATCCGACGACATCTGACGCGCACGTGGGCGGCTGGTTTCTGAGTGACGATCCGTTTGCGCCCCAACGCTATCAGATCCCTGAAGGGCTCTACGTGCCGGCCGGCGGCTACCTTGTCCTTACGGAGTCTCAGTTTGGCGCCGGCGACGCGGGCTTTGGCTTTTCAGAGCATGGTGAGTCAGCCGTGATCACTGCGGCAACCTGTCAGGGAGAGACGACAGGCTACCGTCATGCGCGTAACTTCGGCCCCTCGCCCAATGGCGTCTCCCTGGGGCGGTACGCAACCAGCACTGGCGTGATCCATTTTCCTCTCCTGTCGCGCCCCACGCTCGGCGCTGAGAACGCCGCGCCGCAAGTCGGCCCAGTGGTCATCAGCCGCATCATGTACCATCCTGGCGCAACGAGCGCGATTCAGGACGAGTATATCGAACTCCAGAACATCGGTGGCGAGCCCGTCAACCTCTACCTGGACGCAAGTCCCTGGCTGACGTGGCGGCTGCGCGATGCAGTACGCTACGATTTCCCTGCAGGGACCACGTTGGCAGCCGGCGCACGGGTGCTGGTCGTGCCCGAGTTGCCCGCCACATTTCGCGCCCGCCACAGCATTCCGGCCGACGTGCAAATATTTGGCCCCTACGAAGGCGCGCTCGCCAACGATGGCGAACGCCTCGCGTTGCTGATGCCTGCACCGCCCGAATTGACCGGTCAGCAAAGCTACTATGAAGTTGATGCGGTCGCATACGATGATGCGGCGCCTTGGCCGCACCAAGCTGATGGCCTGGGACCGCCTCTTGTCCGCATTGACGTGGCCGACTATGGCAATGATCCCGCCAATTGGCGTGTTGAAGGCAGCCTGACTGGGCGTGTCTTTCTCCCGGTTATTGCCGCCGGCACAACTCCTGAGTGAATAATGAAAGGATCAACCTCCTATGAACCTCTCTCCTGCCGCCGTTCCGCCTCCCCATGGTGGACAACCCATTCTGGTGTCCGGTCCGCCGCTGAGCGAAGCAAGCCAAACCATGATTCTCGTCCATGGCCGGGGCGCCAGCGCAGCGAGCATTCTCACGCTGGCCGATGCGTTTGAACGTCCGAAGTTGACTTATGTCGCGCCCCAGGCTGCGGGCAATACCTGGTACCCCTACAGCTTCCTTTCACCCATGGAGGTCAATGAACCCGGCCTTAGCTCTGGATTGGCGCTGCTTGGTGCGTTGGTCGCCGAGGTGGAAGTGGCGGGCGTGCCTGTCGAACGGATTCTGCTCGGCGGTTTTTCCCAGGGGGCCTGTCTAGCTTCTGAATTTGTGGCGCGCACGCCGCGTGCCTATGGCGGACTGCTCGCCTTCAGTGGTGGGCTGATCGGACCACCCGGTACGCCACGCGCCTATCCGGGCCGTCTAGATGGCGTACCGGTCTTTCTCGGCTGTAGCGACCATGACGCGCACATCCCGCAGGAACGGGTCGATGAGACGGCTGAGGTGTTGGTCGCCATGGGAGCCGATGTGACCAAGATCATCTATCCCGGCATGGGCCACACGATCATTGATGACGAAATTGACCATGCCCGCACCATCATCGACGGGGCAGGTTGAACCAACAGGAACCCTGTCGCGACGTGAGCGCTGCTTGCAGGGACAAAACGCAGCACGTTTTCGGGCAATCGCGATCGTGTGGGACGGGAACACGAAGGAAGTTGATGGCGTTTCTTGGGGTCGGTGGCTGCTTGCGGGCAGGTCCGGCGCGCCATGCGCCGGACTTACAGGGGTTTGAATCGTAGTTTATGTCGCGTCTGTTTGTTGGACTCTTTCTCATAGTCGGTACGCTGGCGTTGAGCGGGTGTGGCCGTACGCCCCGTACCGATCCGGCCATGGTCGATCTGGCCGTGCGCGCTACGGTCCACGCCATGCCATCGCCTACGCCCCGCATTATCGAAGTGACGCGGGTTGTTGAAGTGACGCGTGTGGTGGAAGTCACCCGTCTGGTCGAGCCGACCGCAACGCCTGAGCCCACGCCCACACCCGCAGTGACGGCAACGCCGGTGGCAGAAGCCGCCCCCCCAGCCGCGCCGGTTGCCCTGGCTGCCGCGTCCGAGGCGTCCGAGGCAGCCGTGGCGCAGCGGGCGGCGCCGGACTGGGCTTGCCCTACGGCCTCGGAGCGCACATTTGCGCTGATCCCAATCACCGGCGGCGTGACCGACCATCCCGATTTCGAACATGGCGATCTGAATCTGGCCTTGCGCGGCTATGTTCCCGCCGCGGCAGACCTGACCATCGTCAACATCAACGGTCCCACCGACAGCGATCCGCCCCAATTGGCCGGTATGTTTGGCGATGGGCGGACGCCGGCTTTTGTCAGCGCCCACGCCGTGCGCGACTGGAACTGGTCGTGCGGCGGACGGGGCTGTGCCACCGAGCCGCTGGATCAGCGGGAGGTTACGCTGCTCGGGCTGGGCGTGCAGCCGGGGGAACCGCTCAGTATTCCAAGCCGCGGCGCTCGCATCTACCCGGAGGACTTCAAGGTATTGGTCCTCTACGCCGACGCTGAACGCATTACGCTGAATTACACACGCGACGACAGCGTGGCCAATGGCTATGCGGTGCATATCGAGCACATCTGTGTCGATCCCAACCTGCTGGCACTCTATCGTCAAGCGAATGCAAGCGGGCGCGGTACCCTGCCGGCTGTTCGCAATGGCGAGATCATTGGCACGGCGCTCAAGGAGGAAATCGGCGTGGCCGTGCGCGATCGCGGCGTCTTCTTTGATCCCCGTTCGCGTAAAGACTGGTGGCGCGGTCGCTAACGCCATCGGGAAGATTTGGCAGTCTGGTTGCGGATCGTCCCTGTGGGCAACCCGGTGATGATGTGAAATGCAAGCGTAGGTTTTTGGTCCGACCTCTGTAGAACGGACGTAAAGACAGATTATCTTGATGTGATATGCTGGGGCCATCGTCGCACCGACATCGCACCAATAACGGTACGCCCGTGCAGGTTCCTGTTACTGTGACAGCAAGGGAGATCCGCTTGTTTATGCTTCTACTGACGATCTGGCTCGGACTAAGTGCTCTGGCAACGCTCATCGTTTTGAGCAGTTGCATCATGGCCGGTATAGCTGACCAAGAGTTCCACCGTGACGCACGTGAGACGCCGCTCGACCGGCGTGCCCGCGAGATTGGATCGCAACGTCTTGCTGCGGCCAACGGCTATCTCGCTCTGCCAATCCTGGCTGAAAAGCCCTACGCATCACGCAGACGCCGACGTCTTGCACGCTAGGAACTGCTACCACAATAGACAATCGAGAATGAAGAATTCTGAATGGGTAATGGGTCAGCGATCCATTACCCATTCTTTCCGTTTTAGATGGGTAGATTGGATCTATTTGGGGAGATGGTTCTGGATATGGTGACGCACGGCGTAGGCTGCCGCTTCCGCTCGCGAGGCGAGATTGAGCTTGTTGAGGATTGAGCTGACATAGTTGCGCACTGTCTTCTCGCTCAAGAAGACCTGGTTGGCAATCTCTTTGTTGGTCAGCCCCTCGGTGATCAGCGAGAGGATGTTGAGTTCCTGATCTGTGAGGGAGGCAAATGTCTCATCTTCGGCCCGCCGCGCGTTCTCGCGTACGCGTTGAAACACTTGCTGCGTGACCGCTGGATCGAGCATCGAGTCGCCCCGGCCTACTGTCTCCAGCGCACGCACCAGATCCTCGCTGCCGATCTGCTTGAGTACGTAACCGGCCGCGCCTGCGGCAATGGCATCAAAGAGCAGGTCGTCGTCCGCGTACGAGGTGAGAATGATGACTTTGGTGTCGGGGTGGCTTTCGATAATTTCGCGCGTTGTTTCGATGCCGTTCTGTCCAGGCAGGCGCACATCCATGACCACGATGTCTGGTTTACAGTAGATCGTCTTCTCCAATGCCTCTTGCGCATTGCACGCTTCCCCTACGATTTCGAATTGATTGTAGCGTGAAAGCACTGTTTTCAGGCCAATGCGCACCACTTCGTGATCATCGACGAGAAGAATCCGCAATCGCATAGGTCAGGCAATCTCCACAAGCAGCTCGAAGTTGACACGCCCTCCGATCAAGCCGATGGGAACACTCGTATAGGCAAGGAGGCTACAGACATCGAGTAGCGCGTCGAACGAAAGGTATTGTATCATACCTGAATGAAACAAGCGGAACAGTTGCAGGCGATTGCAGCGGCCATGCAGGCCGTTACCTCCGGGCTTGAACTGGAGGCAGTTCTTCAGCAAATTGTTGAAGCCAGCCGCAGTCTGGTTCAGGCGCGCTATGCCGCGTTGGGCGTTCTAAATGAAACCGGCGACGCCATCGAGCAGTTCATTACCGCGGGCATGGATGATGCCGTACGCCGTCAAATCGGCCCCTATCCCCAGGGCCGCGGCCTGCTGGGTCACATTATCCAGAGACGGCAGCCTCTACGCGTCGCGGACATGGCCCACGATTTACGTGCGGTGGGCTTTCCGCCTCACCATCCCCCCATGACGTCATTGCTGGGCGTGCCCATCGTCTCCAAGGGGCGGGCGTTTGGCAACCTCTACCTGACAGACAAGGTGGACGAGCTTGCCGCAGATGACGAGACCTATACGCCGCTGCCGTTCACGCCCGATGATCAGGCACTGGTCGAGCTCTTTGCCCGGCAGGCAGCCATTGCCATCGAAAACGCACTGCTCCATCGACAGAGTCGCCAACTGGCCGTAGCGCAAGAGCGCGAGCGTTTTGCCATGGATCTGCATGACGGCATTATCCAGTCGATCTATGGCGTGGGCCTCACGCTGGACGAAAGCCGCTATCAGCTCGATCGCGATGCTGATCTGGCCCGCAGTGGCCTCGATCAAGCCATTCATGGCCTGAACGAGATCATTGCCGATATCCGCAGCTATATTCTCAACCTGCGTACCCGGCGCTTTAGTGAGCAAGACCTCGCCACCGGTCTGGAAAGCCTAAGCCGTGAAGTGCGCGCCCACTCGTTCCTCAACGTTCAGTTGGATCTCGAGGTCGCTGCCCTTGACCAGGTCGGCCACCAACAGGCCCACGAGTTGCTCCACATTGCCCAGGAAGCGCTGGCCAACATACGTAAGCATGCGAGGGCCTCGACGGTCTCCATCCGTTTTTCGCAGGATGAAGAAAGCTTTACGCTCTGCATCCAGGACAATGGCCACGGCTTTGAAATTCGCGATGAGATTGCCGATGGACCCGGCAATGGCCTGCGCAATATGAGCGCCCGCGCGCAGGCGTTGGGGGGGCGCGTGCGCATCCTATCGAGTCCTGCCCAGGGGACATCTGTCATTGCCGACGTCCCAAAAATGCCGCCGAATGTGCCCGAATTTACATGATATGTGTCACGACGGGGCTAGGACGTTTGTCCCTGTCTTTGCGAATTAACGATCGCTATACTGCCAGTAGCATCATTTCCTGTTCCACTGCGCGAACCCCATGCACAGTGTCTTGCCCAGGAGCATCCCGTGGCCGAACTGGCGATCCAAACCAAGCAACTCTCCTATAGCTTCGGCTCGAAACGCGCCATGGAGGACGTCAGTATTCAGGTCCCCAGCGGCATTGTCTACGGTTTGTTGGGTCCCAATGGTGCGGGCAAGACGACCATGATCCGCCTATTGCTCGGCCTGCTGGAGCCATCGGCCGGTGAAGCCTGGGTCCTGGGCATGGACACACGCAGGCAGGGGGCGGAGATCCGCGAGCGCGCGGGCGTCTTGCTTGAGAGCGATCGCCTATACGACTCGTTGACGGCGGCGGAAAATCTGGACTACTACGGCCGCATTCGCCAGATGACGCCGGCAGATCGCACTGCGCGCAGTCAGGAATTGCTCGAAGCCCTTGACTTGTGGGATCGGCGTAATGAGACCGTGAGCACCTGGAGCCGCGGTATGAAGCAGAAGCTGGCCATCGCGCGCACGCTCTTTCATCGTCCTGAATTGGTCTTTATGGACGAACCGACCAGTGGTCTCGATCCGGCCGCGTCAGCCCATCTACACGACCAACTGCTGATGTTGGCGGCCCGAGAGGGGATGACCGTCTTTCTCACCACCCACAAGCTTTTTGAAGCCGAGCGACTCTGCGCCATGGTCGGCGTCATTCGTGACGGCCGGCTGCTGGCGGCAGGCTCTACCGCGGAACTGCGCTCGCTCGGCGGCGTACCCCTGCTTCAAATCAGCGGCGAGGGTTTCAGCGACGAGGTAATCTCACTCTTGGCTCGCCGTCGCGAGGTCGCAAATATCCAGGTCCATCCCCATCGTATTCTGGTTGAACTCCGCGACCCCGGCGCCCACTCCTCTCCACTTATCAGCCTTTTGGTTGAATCGGGCGCCGACATCGAAGAAGTGCATCGCACGGATGCCAGCCTGGAGAGCGTCTTCTTGACCATGATGCAGGAAGAGGCCGCTACCAGGGTGCCGCTCAAAGTAGGCGCCTAAATCTCTCCTTTTGGATCCCAGCATCCCAACTAAAACGGATGGGCCCCAATCGCTGTCCTGGCCTGCTGTCTGCCTGCGATCACCCGTATGAATCCCGTTTGACAAAGCGGCGCGGGCAATCTAGCATGAGCAGTACGCTACGAACCCGCCCCCAGTTTTGTTCGCGGCAGTGTTCGGCTGGAATAGACGCTCAATGAAGGCAACCATGTGGAGGAGAGCCATGAGCAACGAGATCAAGGTTTGCATCGACCGCGTGCTGCCGTCAGACTTGCAGCGCGAGGCGGAGTCCAAGGCAATTGCCGAGAATCCCATGAATATGCCCGCACCCGGTGCGCCGGCGCCATTGTCTGGTGCAGTGGATGCCCACAAGCTCTGGGCGCCCGGTCGCGTGCTGAGCGTCTGCTTTCTCGATGGCGATGCGCGAGTCCAGGACAAAGTGGCTGCTATCGCGCAGGAATGGTCGAAGTATGCCAATATTCAGTTCGACTTCTGTGATGATCCCGACGCAGAGCTGCGGATTTCGTTCCAGCAGCCCGGCTCCTGGTCCTACATCGGCACCGACGCGTTGATGATCAAGCCGCCCAACCCGACGATCAATTTCGGCTGGCTCACGCCCGACACCGACGACGAGGAGTATACCCGTGTCGTGCTCCACGAGTTCGGCCACGCCTTGGGCATGATCCATGAGCACCAGAACCCCGCCAATGAGATCCCCTGGAACCGGCCGGTCGTGATGCAATACTACATGGGTCCACCCAACTACTGGCGGGCTGATCAGGTGGAGACCAATATCTTCCAGGCCTACGCCGAGGACCACACGAAGTTTACCGATTTCGACCTCTACTCGATCATGCGCTATCCGATTCCGCGTGAGCACCTGGCCGATCCCAGTTGGGCCGCCGAACATCCGGTTGACTGGCAAAACTATCAGCTCTCGGACACGGACAAGCGCTTTATTGCCGAGTGCTATCCGGCTGCCCAGGGCTAGGGACGGCATGAGTCAAGTGCAAGATTCTACGCACGACGCAGCTGCCCTCAGTGCAGCCGATGATCCTGACCTTACGCTTACTGAATTGACTGCGCTTTACACGCAGCTGAGTGCCTTGATCTATGATCAACAGTTGGAAGTCCAGCGCTTAGATTTGCTCTCCATCGCCGAAGTCGGTGAGCGACAGATCGAAGCGCTGGAGAAGCTGGACGAGCTGCAGCGAGCACTTGCCGTCGTCGACGCCAGAATTGAAGCGGAAGGGCAGCCTGCTGTTGTCGAAGCTGAAACGCTTGAAATTGCCTCACAAGCGCCGGTCACTAAACGGCACAAAACGCGGCGTGGCCTCACTGGCGAGGAGATTCGCCGCTCGGTGCCTACCTACGGCGAAGAAGTTGAGATCACCTACACGATCAACCTGCCGCGTGTGCCGACGAGCGTCTACAACATTCTTGATGCGCAAACGGAACCCCTGATCACCGTTGCATTCCGTCGCGACGCGTCTGCAGGGCCGAGCAAGCAGCGCCGCTTTAAGAGCCCGTCTGCCGACGGCGCGGGCGCGACGGATGCGATGAATAGCCGCAACGATGTCCTGCGTTATCGGGTCTGTTCCTTCATCGAGCACTTTTCGGCGACCGCAATCGATCTGGTCGACCTCGCTCGTGGGGAGGAAAGAAGCATCCGCCAGTTGCCGACGCTGATCCCCGAGCGGATCCAGCATCTCAATGAGCTGACGCGGGCAACGCTCCATGTTGTCATCGAACGCCAAAAAGCGGCTGATTCTGGCGAGTGGATTCTCGAGAACCAGTCGACTGAGCCAATTTGGCTGCTGGCCAAGTCTTCGGCGCCCCAGGCCGTGCGCAATCCTGAAACCGGGGAGTGGAACGATCTGACCCGCTTCCTGGGTGCGTTCGTCACGCCGAATACCCCCGAGGTGATTCGCTTTTTGCGTACTGTCGTCGATCATCATCCCGAGAAGCGGTTGGACGGCTATCAGAGCGGCGTCCGTACCCAAGTTGAGGCAATCTACAACGCGCTCAAGGCCCATGGGGTTGTCTATGTGGATTCGGTATTGGACTTCAATCCGGGCGCACAGGCCCACAGCCAGCGGGTGCGTCTGCCCAGTGAGAGCCTGGGCGATCGGCTTGCCAACTGCATTGACGGCGTGGTGCTCTTTGCCAGCCTCATTCAGGGGATCAGCGTGAATCCATGCCTCGTGGTGCTGCCACGCCACGCAATCGTCGGCTGGGAAACCAATCCAGGTAGCGACAAGTGGCACTATCTGGAAACGACCATGCTGTCGACCCATGATTTCGAGAAAGCGGTAGAGGTCGGGACGCAGCAGGTGGAGGCCTATCAGCAACGCTTTGAAGCCACCCAGGACCCGGCCTGGTATCGCCGCTGGTCGCTACGCGAGCTCCGTGCTGAATATGGCATTATGCCGATGGGGTAGGGCCAACAAAGAATCACTATGCTACAAAACTCAAGGAGCCAGCCGGATGTCCGGCTGGCTCCTGTCAGTCATAGATGTTTTGACTTACACGATAGGCATTTACGGAGCGCCGCTCCAACCTATCCCTAAGCCATCCCTCTTGCCTTGCGGAGACTGCCCCATCCACAATCCGGACGGCGAATCCGTGAGCAAGTGTTGCCTCATCAAAACATCCATAGGCTGGCCTTAATGATATATATAGTATACCACATTTTTGCCGATTCGTATCCCCTCAGTTTTTGCTCTGGGTGCATACCACATTGGGGGAGCTGCTCTAGAGAAAGCGACCAGTCCGTTCGTCCACCACTCCCAAAATGGGATGCACCCTTTTGCTCTTTTGTCTGGACTGAGGGGATACCTACTGACCGTTGTTACGGCTTTCCATATTTTCTTGCAGGCGATCTTCTACGACGCGGCGGAGCGCGGCTTCCGCTTCGTCGTCTTGCTCAACCAGCGTGGCAAAGTCGGCCGGGCTCATCGTGGCGACTTCGACCTCGCCAGTGGGCGCAGCGATGATCGTCGCCCGATTCGTCCCTCCGTGAAGCAGTTCAATCTCGCCGAAGTATTGGCCTTCGGTCAGGTTGGCGGCAAAGACGTCTTCACCTTGCTTCCCCTTGACAACAATCTCAACCCGTCCTTTGGTCACAATGTAGAAGCCGTCTGGATGTTCCCCCTCACGCAGAATGACCTCACCTGGTGCATAGGTGCGGCTTTCCAGCGTGCGCATGGCCTTCAGAAGTTGCTCTTCGGAAAGCGTGAAGAAGGTGTCGGCCAGGAATTCGTCAATAATCTCGCCGTCAGCCAGGACGATGGTACGGGAGACGCGGCTGGCCAAATCCCGATCATGGGTCACCATGATGAGCGTCTTGCCCTGATCGACCAGCACTTCAAAGAGATCAAAGATTTCATTGGCCGTCTTGGAGTCGAGATTGCCGGTTGGCTCGTCCGCTACGAGCATCTGCGGGTCGTTGGCCATCGCACGGGCGATGGCCACGCGCTGCTGTTGGCCGCCCGATACCTCGGACGGTAATTTATATGCGTGTTCGACGATGCCCACCAGGTCGAGAAGATGCAGCGCACGGTCGCGCCGCTCGCGCCCACGGTAGGTGTTGCAAAAATCCATGGGCATCATCACGTTGTCGATGATGCGGATCGTGGGCAAGAGTTGGAAAAACTGGAAAACGATGCCTACGTTGTGGCCTCGCCACTCGGCGAGCCCGCCTTCATTGAGCGTGGCCAGATCCGTGTCTCCAACTAGGACGCGGCCGGATGTCTGCCGGTCAATTCCAGTCAGCATATTGATGAGGGTCGATTTGCCGCTGCCCGACTTGCCAATGACCGCCACAAACTCACTTTTATCTACGTCTAGATTGATCCCTTTGAGCGCGGGGAAATCACCAGCGGGCGTTTGGTAGGTCTTGACAATGTCCTGCAATTCGATGAAATGGGTATTCCCATAGCGGTACACGCCGTTTGCTAGTTCGGGTTCCGCTTCTTTTCGCTGGCGCAGGCCGGCAAACATGGCTGACTCCTCGCTGCTTGGCTGCCAACCCGCGCGCTGCGGGCCGGACCATTTCCAATCATCAAACGAAAACGATCTTCTGTCAAACGTGCTTAGGGACGTCACCACATTGCATGTATGCAGCCTCCAAAGACACTACGTCGGTCTGGTGGGATTGGTTGCCAGGCGACCTTGGCGGGGAGCGCCGTCCCTTGGTCCGCACGCCCCGCGCAGGACGATTTTGTCCACGTTGCCACGTAACCGAGGGCCAGGCGTGCAAACAACCCATTTGCACGGGGCGCGCTCACTAAGCGGTTGTAGGATGGATCCCCTCGCTCAGCCCGCACGCCCCGTGCGGACGGTCGCCGTCGCGAAAGATGATTTCGTCCACGTTGCCACGTAACCGAGGGCCAGGCGCGCAAACAACCCATTTGCACGGGGCGTGCTCACTAAGCGGTTGTGGGATGGATCCCCTCGCTCAGCCCGCACGCTCCGTGCGGACGGTCGCCGCCCTGAAAGATGATTTCGTCCACGTTGCCACGCAGCCGAGGGTCAGGTGTGCAAACAACCCATTTGCACGGGGCGTGCTCACTAAGCGGTTGTGGGATGGCACGCACGCCAAAATGCCCCGATTCGAGTCAATCGGGGCATTTTGCGTCGCCAGCTTTGCGGTTGTCGTCTACGGATTAACCCGGCATACCAGGTCGCAGCCCCAACTGGGCGCCCGGCCGCAGGGGGCGAACCTGCGCCGCAGTCACGGCGGCGGGTTCCTCACGATCAAGCGAAGACGCAGTGTCTTCTGCTGTCGCATGGCCAGTCAATTTGATATCTGTGGTCGCGTCAATCGCTGCGTTCGATCCATCGATGGATGCCTCTACGATATCTTCCGCCACAACATCTTCCGCCACAACATCTTCTGCCACAACATCGCCGGCGACCGCCGTCATCACTTGCTCAACATCATTTGTTGCGTCATCCATGGAGATCCCCTTTGTCAAAAACATCACCCGCGCGAGACCGGCATCCTCGACGTACGCGCAGAGGCAAACAGAGCAATGATGAAAGCATCAGCGGAAGGCTGCGTACGGGTGCCGTCAATCCGATTCAGGCATTGGTGAGGAGGTCATGATGAGTGCGAATCGGGATTCGGTTGCGCCAGCGTTTGCCGGTTCTGATAGCTGATGACGTGATGGCGTACGTTAAGTTACGGGGAGTTTGGGGCAAGGCCGCGAATCAGCAGGCGGCCGCTTGCTTCAATGATGGCATGCTCACCGGTTTGCAGGCGGCGGAAGTCATCGACTGAAAGCACAATGAGGGGGATCGCTTTGGCGTAGAGTACGTCGGCGACGATTGAGGCCAGGGCAAAAAAACTGTCGGGGCCCGTCGTCAGAATGGCTGCGGGCGCGGTTCCGGCGCGTACGGCTTCGAGCAGCACGGCCGTGGTCGTCGACGAGCCGCGTGTAAATGGCAGCGCCAGGACCCGCCCTGCGGCAACCTGACCGGCCAGGGGGTGGCGTCGATCAATAATCGTGCCGCTGTGGTAGTCGTAACCGCCCCAGAAGGAGAGCGGCTCTTGGCTGACCAAAAGCTGACCCGACGCCGTGCCCGAAATGATGACCTCGCCCTGCGCTACCCATTCCATAGCGATTCATCCCGCATGACGCGCCCCAATTCGGCCGAGCGCACGCAATCTGTCAGGCTGCCAAAGGTGACCTGGGTGTCAAGCATGCCGGGCGAATAGTAGGCATATTTGGCCGAATTCGTCATGAGTAGCTTGATCTTCTCTGGCAGCATGGGCGTGGCCAGAATACAGGTGTCGACGGTCAGCTCGCCGCCAAACGCACGCAGCGCATCGAGGTGACCGGCGCGCTCGGCCAGCAGGGCCATGGCGCGACTGGTGGTGACGAGAAAGCGCACGTCTGGATGACGACGCCGGCCGGCAAGCAGGGGCGCAAGCTGGGCAAACTCAGCCAGAGAGAAGTGAGGGCTGCCGAGTACGACCATGTTGAGCGTGGCATCGGCTGCCGTGGTCAAATCACAGCGCGCGCGCCGTAGATCGGCTATGGTAATCGCAACGCTTTGCTCGGGCACGTGGTCCTGGCAGGCCGCGTCGAGCGTCGGCGCTTCGGGCGTGACGCCGACGATGTGAAAGAGCGCCACGGCCCCCGACGATGCGCCCGCCGCGGCCAGCGCCTTGAGCTGATCCTCGGCCGGCTCCACCGCAATGCCCTCGATGACAGGCACCTGATCACCCACCAGTTTGCCCATGAGGTGGCCCAATACGGGGTAGAACGAGTCATCGGCCTGTAGCGCAAGTGGAATGTCAACCAGCCGCAGGCGGATCGTCGCCGCCCGGTTTTCCGTCAGATGCAGCCCTACGGCAGGCACCCGACCGGTGATGGCGCAGCAGATGTCCAGCAGATCGGGATACCGTTCCGTCCGCGCGCCGATGACCGAGTTGGCAAAGGCGATGGCATTGGATTCCCCCCAGGCGATCTGCTGACCGAAGTGGGGCTTCCACTCACTTTGGTAGGGTGCGCAGGTCCAGGTTGGGTTACAACCCATTCCTTGGTAGGCAATCATCTGGCGGTGAGCTTTTTCGGCCCACTCTGCGGGTACGGCCCACTCCTGCCAGTGATGTTCATCAAGGCCGCTGACGTTGAGCGTCGTGGGCACCCGCACCCGTGCACCCATGCCGGCCAGCCGTTCGGCAAACTCCAGCCCCGCATCACCGATATAGATTGTGCTGTCGATGTGCGCACCCGTGATATCCATGAGCGCGCTGGCGCCATAGACCGGGGCCATGCGCGTCAGGATTGTCATGGCCATCTGGGTTGCCGGCCCCTCTTCACCGGCCAGCATGCGTTCATCCCGCTCTGATAGCGTTAGTCCCATCGGGCCTCGCACCACTCCTCAGCAACAAATTCACAATCTCTTCACATCTCGGCGGGATACTCGAGGTGCGCAGGCAGTTGGGTCTGCGCACCTCGTCCAAAGCAGTATCCACTGAAAACGGAGGTTTTCATGAGCGAACAGAATCATATGATGACGCAACATGGTCATCCCGGCAAGTTGGTCCGGATTGGCATCGTCGTTCTCATCGGCGCCCTGCTGCTCGGGCTGGTCGTATCGAGCGTTCAGCAGGCGGCTTGGTCTCAAGGCTACGCATTGGGCCTGATCGCTGGCGGCGGCCAAGGCGACACCCTCTCCCAGTATCTGCTATACAACAACGGTGCGCTGGGCAATTCGGGGCCAGGCTTTGGCGGCGTCCTCTTCATCGGCCTGATGATCTTCGGCTTCTTCGCCCTGATGCGCATGGGACGCATGGCCATGTGGCGCAGCCGGGGTGGCCCAGGTGGTCCAGGCGGTGAGCCTTGGGGGCGCTGGGGATGTCAGGGCATGGAGCGCGATACAGATCGTTCGATGTCAGGGGTAGAAACAACCGAGCCGGAAGGTGCACAGCCGGCGTAGAACCAGACGGGGCGGTGGCTCGTGTAGCTGCTGCCCCGCATCTGCTATAATGGCGCAGCGAGCCGCGCATCAGTTCAGGGAATCCCGGCGGAACTCCTGGTGCAGTGCATCCCGGAAATGACGTCCCTGATTCCTGTCGCGGTATTCACGCCGGATTACACTGGGAAACACATGAACGAACTCATTTTGGTCGTCGATGATGAAGCGAAGATTACCCAATTGGCCCGGGATTACCTGGAGCGCAATGGCTTTGGCGTGGCAACAGCGGCCGATGGGACGACGGCCCTGGCCGCTGCCCGGCGCGATCGTCCCGACCTGATTGTGCTCGATCTGAACCTGCCGGGCATGGATGGTCTGGACGTCTGCCGCGCGCTGCGGCGCGAGTCTACCGTACCCATCATCATGCTCACGGCGCGGGTGGAAGAGATGGATCGGCTGATTGGGCTGGAGTTGGGGGCTGACGACTACATCACCAAGCCTTTTTCGCCGCGTGAACTCGTGGCACGCGTACGGGCTGTGTTGCGACGCGTCCAGGGCGATACGCAAGCGGTGAGCGTGCTGCGTGTTGGCGCGCTCACCATCGATGAAGCGGGGCGCCAGGTCCAGCTTGGCGGCGAACCGGTAGATCTGACGCGCATCGAGTTCAATCTGCTGACAATTCTCGTGCGCCATCCGGGCCAGGCGCTCTCACGCGGCCAACTCATCGACCGGCTCCACGGTGTCAGCCATGCCGGCTACGATCGCAGCATCGACGCCCATATCAAGAATCTACGCCGCAAGCTCGAAGCCGATCCGGCCGATCCCCGCTATATTGTGACGGTCTACGGCGTGGGCTATAAGTTCATCGGCGAGGAGGCCTGATGCCCGGACCTTGGCATGGACCGCCGCCACCGCCCTGGCGCGGGAAGTCCGACTGGCACGGCGACTCACCGCCGCCATGGCGTACCCACGGTCCCGCCGCGCAGCAGAAGCGCCGCTTTCTGCTGGGGCGGCTCGTCATGCTCCTCCTGCTTTTTACTACGCTCATCTTTGGCGGCATGGCCGCCATGGCCTTCCTGATCACGAATTTCTTTGGCGGCGACGGCAGCGACATCTTTTTTGTCTGGATCGGCGGCTGTGGCCTGCTCTTTGCGATTCCTGTCCTGATGCTGGGGCTGGGCATTCGTGCCTATCGGCGCTACGCCACGCCCTTGGCCGACGTCATGGCCGCCGCCGATGCAGTGGCCGACGGCGACCTGAGCGTACGCGTCCCCGAGCGGGGCACGGGCGAGTTTGCCCGCCTCTCCCGTTCCTTCAACCGCATGACCGAGGAGTTGGCGCATACGGATCAGCTGCGACGCAATCTAACCGCCGATGTCGCCCATGAGTTGCGCAACCCCCTGCACATCATTCAAGGCAACCTCGAGGGCATCCTGGATGACGTCTACGCACCCACCGATGCCCACATCGCAGCGACGTTGGAAGAGGCCCGCGCCCTGACGCGCCTGGTCGAGGACTTGCAGACCATCGCCGCGGCCGAAGCGGGCCAGCTGACCCTGGTAACAGGCCCGGTCGACTTGGCCGAGGTAGCAAATGACCTGGTCACGTCGCTGGGGCCGCTGGCCGAAGCGCAAGGAATCGACCTCCGCTGCGTCATCAGTGGTACCCCGGAAGACCTGCTGATTGAGGGTGATGCCGGCCGCATCGATCAGGTGCTGACCAATCTGGTCACCAATGCGCTGCGCCACACGGCTGCCGGCGGCGCGATCATGCTGGAAGTTGCGCCAGCCGATGACAGAGTGCAGCTCTCCGTCATCGACACCGGCGAGGGGATTCCGCCGGAGGACCTGCCCCACATCTTCGACCGCTTCTGGCGCGGCGACCCGGCGCGCAGCCACCGCGATGGCGCCAGCGGCGGACTGGGGTTGGCCATCGCGCGCCAGCTGGTTGAAGCTCACGACGGGACGATCAGCGTCGAGAGCCGCATCGGCGAAGGAACCGTTTTTTTGATTGACTTTCCCCGTAGAAAGTCGAGACTCAGCGCTTGACGATTCTACAACGCGACGCAACCGGGCATCCGCTGCATGCGTGGCAGGAGGCGACGTGGCTCTTGATCGCCCTGATGACGCCGCTCTTTGTCAATCTGTGGGTTGAGCAGCAATTCGAGGCGTCGAAAATATGGTTGTTGCGGACGTTGGTCGCCGTGCTTGTCCTTTTGTGGCTGGCCGGCTGGATCAGCGGCTGTCGGTCAAAGCCACTCCCGCCTCAAGTACGCACGGTCCTGATCGGGCTTGCTCTCGTTCTAATCCTTTCTACGCTCTTCAGCCCCAATCGTTATATTGCGATCTTTGGCACGCTTGATCGTGCAAATGGCGTTCTGACACAGATCAGCTACCTGCTGCTTTTTGCCTGCGTCGCAACGCAAATTGACGCGCAGCAAGGGCAACGCTTGCTGCATGCCATCGTGCTGACTGGCGTGCCCATCGTTCTGCTCGGTCTTCTACAAGCGTCTGGCTGGCCTCCATTGCTCCTACTAACCGATGCCCGCAGTCCCATGACGACAACGCTCGGGCGCGCCAATTTCACCGGCGCCTATCTGACACTATTGTTGCCGTTGACGCTGACAGCGGCTCAGATGGCAAAGACGAAGGCGCAGCGCTACGGCTATGCTGCGCTGTTCGCTCTCAGTATCCTGGTCATTGCCTTGAGTCAGGCGCGCGCGGCATGGATCGCCGCCGCTGTGGGAATATGCGCACTTTTTTGGCTGCGCGCGGCACCGCGTTGGTCCCCGCGCGTGCGGTGGTTCAGTGGGTTGGCCGGGGGAGCGGTGGTCGTTGGCGGATTGCTGTTCTTGTTGCCACAGGCGCTTGACGCCGGTGGGTCAATCGCTGCGCGCTTGACGATTTGGCGGGCATCCTTGCGTCTGCTGTGGCCGCGCCTCTGGCTTGGCTACGGGGCTGATACCTTGGAATTGTACTTTCCGTCCGTCTATCCGCCCGAACTCGTCTACTATCAGGGGCGCGGGATCGTTGTGGATCGCGCCCACAATTGGCTGCTCGACTGGTCGCTCAATTTTGGCATTGTGGCGACGGGGTTGTTCATCCTCCTTGTTACCCTCATCTTGCGGATCGGCTGGCGCCAATTGACGACCACAGAGGCTGGTGACGAACGTCTGCCCATCGACCAAGACCCTGCTCATTCCTGGCAGACAGCGTGTATCGCGGCTCTCTGTGCCCAGCTTGCCGGAAATCTATTCCTCTTCGATGTTGCGGCTACTGCTGTTGTCTTCTGGCTCCTCTTGGCGATCGTGACGGCGACCACAACTTGCCGGGACGCCGATGTCAGTTCTTTTTCATCGGGTCACTCCTGGCCGGCTTGGGGCCGTAAGGCCGTGATACTGGTTAGCGTGTTTGTCTTAGGCTGGATTGTCTGGCAGGGCAGCGTTCGTCCCTTGCGTGCGGACATGCATAGCTGGCGCGGTACACAAGCACTGAGCCGCGGTGATGCGCTTGGGGCATTGACTGAATATACTGTATCGATTCAGCTTCAGCCCCAGCGCGCTGCCTATCATGTTGCCGGCGCGCTGACTGCAGTCCAAGTGGGCCACTATGACCAGGCCTACCGCGCAATGGACGCGGCAATCGGGCTGCGTCCGACTGATCCAGTTCTGTACACCCATCTTGCTGCGATCTACGGCCGTGCGGCGGCTGGCACGCCTGAACGTGTTGCGCCGGCCTATCGCGCCTATGAACGGGCTATTCTACTGGCGCCAACGATTGCGTTGACCTATCAAGAGTATGCCGACCTGGCGCTGCGCTCGGGTGACGGCGCGCTGGCATTGGCCCTCGCGCAACAGGCAGTTGATCTCGACGCAACGGATGCGATCTCATTTGGGATTATGGGTTGGTCGCACCTGCAAGCGGGCAATCTATCCGCTGCACTGGCGGCGTTCGAGCAGGCAACCAAATGGCAACCCGATTCCGCCGAGTATTACCTTGGCCTTGCAACGGTCTACTTTGAACAGGGTGACCTTGCTGCGGCCCGTCGAACCGTGCAGCGGAGCTTGACTCTTGACGGAGGGTACGCTCCTGCCTTGACATTGCAAGTACAATTGCAGCAGTGATCGATTCGCTCGGCGGGTAACCGACCAAAGGAGCAGAGATGAACCAAAGAAGCCAGCTTTTTCCACTGCTAGTGGTCACCATTGGCCTATTGCTGCTCGGCCTACTCGGCGCGTATTGGCCCCGTTGGGTGGGGGCTGCTCCAGCGGAATCATTGCTTGCCTCAAGTTCGATCATCGGCGACGCCATCACCTATCAAGGCTACCTTACCGATGGCGACGATCTGCCGCTTGATGGCCCATTTTTCATGCAATTCGAGCTCTATAACGCTCCGGCTGACGGTGAACTGCTTTGGGATAGCGGGCTGATGGAAGTCGCCGTCCGTGATGGCCTGTTTGAGGTGAGACTCGACACGACGACGGATGTTTTCAATGGCGAAGCGCTATGGGTCGCCCAGTCTATCAACGGCGAATTGCTGACGCCGCGTCAGGAAATTTTGCCTACCCCCATGGCCCACACATTGCGTCCGGGCGCCATCATCAAAGGGACAGCCAACGCATTTCCCAATAATTACGTTCTTGATGTGCAGATGAACAACGATGCATTCGCGTTCAACCGCGGTGCGATCTTCGGGCAATCAACCACCGGCAATGCGATCTATGGTCTGGCCGCAAGCGGGCGTGCCGTCTATGGTCAGACCGAAGATGGATTTGCAATTTATGGCTTTGATGGCGGCAGCGACGCAAACCGGGGCTACGCTGGCTATTTCTATAGCACCAACGGCATTGGCGTCTACGGGTATAGCAACGGAGATCGCAGCCATCCAAATATTTTGGCGCCGGGTGTCTATGGTCAAAGTAACCAGGGCGTCGGCGTTTACGGTCGTGGCGATACCTCCAACAGTCACACCTTCTACAATGAGGGCGGCTTTTTTGAAGGCGGCAAGGGTCTCTACGCGCGCGGCACTGACTCTGCGAGCGAAGGCGGGTACGGGGCGCGGATCTTCAGCACTCAATACCGCGGCATGTATGTGCAGGGCAACGGCTCATCGTACGACGCTTATTTTGGCGGCATTGGCGGCATCAATACGAATGGCATCGTTGACCGCTCGGCAAGCAGTCGATCGCTCGTGGTGAACCTGGGGCAGGTGCCCATCGAACCCGGAGATCTGGTTGCCATGGTCGGGGTCGCGCCATCACCTGAAGGATCCGAGCCGATGCTAGCCGTAGCCAAGGTCGATGCCGAGAATCGCAACGCCGTCATCGGCGTGGCCGCCGAAACGATGTCTATTGCCACACGTATTCTCGAGGACGAATCCGAACAGATCGATTTTACATCGGTCATGGGCGCAAGCGAACCAAATGGGTATCTGGTTATCATCACCGACGGCTTGGCCCCGGCAGTTAACCTGAACAGTCTTGCATTTGCCACAGGCTGGCAGATCGGTGACAAAGTGGCTCTATCAACGAGCGGTGAGCTGGCGCGATCGACCGGTGAATTTGACGGGCCCGCCATTGGCAAAGTGGCCGGTGCGCTTGATGAAGCAGCCGGCACGGTGCCGCTATTTGTTGACATCGACTAGGGGAGGTTGAAATGAAGCGTATCATTCCATTGCTTGCGCTGGTCATGTTCCTTCTTCCCTGCGGCCTGGCAGCCGCGCAAGCGCCCAATACCTCGGTCGTGCAGCGCACCATTGCAATGAGTGGGGCCGCTGTCAACTCGGAAAGCTATTCAGTCGTGACGGTCATTGGTCAGCCCTCGACTGCGGTTTTGTCCAGTTCAACTTACAAGGTTTCAGGCGGCTTTTTGTACGCTCGTCCGCAAGCATCGAAGAGTGACCACAACCTTTGGCTTCCCGTGATACGAAAGTAGATCTGCTTTCGGCAATGATTCACCGGGGCCACTACCCAACCGGCGGAAAGATGACCGGCACCAGCGCATAGGCAAAGAGCGTCACCAGCGTGCCCACGGTCAGGGTGTTGACGACGTAGGCATACTCATCCTCACCGGCGTGGGGCATGAACATGGGGATGACGAAAGGACCAGGCAGAAGCGCCATGGTCACGACCGCAGCCTGAAACGCGGTGTCCAGCCCCAGCATGCGCCCGACGACCCAGACGGCGAATGGAATACCCAACGCTAGCCAGATCAGCAGCCGCGCGCCGGCTGTGACGATTGGTCCGCGCCGCGCGCCTGGCTCAAGCGCCAACCCGTAGCCAATCACCAACGCAACCAGGGGCGTCGTCATGCTGGCGAGCAGACCCAACATTTCCAGGATGCTGTTGAGGAGCGGCGAGGCGGCAAAGATTGCGGGCAACCCCAGCTGATTGAAGAGCAGGCCGCCCACAATGGCCAGGATCACAGGGGTCTTGAGAAAGCCGAGGAGGGTGGCACGGAAGGAGACCGGTCCGCTGCTCATGCGGGCCAGACCAGGCACGAGCACAAAAAAGACAAAGAGTACCTGACCCAAATCGACGATGCCGAATTTATAGAGATTCTCTGCGCCATAGACCGCGCCGTAGATGGCGTAGCCCAGCATGCCCGCCTCGAAGCCGGTGATGAGTGAAGGGAAATAGACCGAGCGGATTCCCAGCGCCGGCCCCAGCCATCGCCCCAATAGCCATACCAACCAGCATGCGCCGAAGACGCTCGCCGCGATCAGCACGTAACGCGCCTCGATGGTGACGCGGGCAAAGGCGAGGAAGAGGGCAGCCGGCAGGGTGATGTTGACAATGAGTTTCTTCAGGTCGTCGATTGTCGCCGGTGCGAGGAAGCGCAGGTGGCGCAGGCCGACGCCCACCAGAATGACGAGCAGGATGGGCAGAACTTTGGCCAAAGCCGCAAGAAACATTCTGCCTAGCCCATCCATTTCTCAAGGTAGGCCAGCACTGCCTGACGCATGGCCGCGGTTTCAAAGTGGCCGATGGCATAGCGTTGCAAGTGCCAAGCCTCCGGTGCGCCGTGCTCGGCATAGACGCTGCGGAGCTCTTGATCGATGCGGGTCAGGCCGGCCGCAGGCGTGTGCGGATCGTACTCGCCGGCCAGGCTTAGGTGGGGGCGGGGGGCAATCAGGGCGTTGATCTGCGCGCTGCTGAAGCGGTTGAGCAGACCGGGCACGTAGTAGTAGATGCCGTGACTGTCGAGTCCCTGGGCCTCGATCAGGGCGTCAAAGTCGGTCAGGCAGCAGAGGTCGATGCAGACGCCAATGCGCTCATCGATGGCGCTCAGCCACCAGGCCATGGTGCTGCCCATGGAGAGGCCCAGCGTGGCCAGCTGCGTTGCGTTCACATCGGGACGTGAGACCAGATAGTCGACCGCGCGCAGGCTGTCGTAGACCATCATGCCCCAGAGCACGTGTCCGCGCCAGAGCATCTCCTTAAACGTGGCGCTCTCGCTGCGGCCGCGCCGTTCGCCAAAGCACCAATGGTCGATGCAGAGGGCCGCATAGCCGCGCGCGGTGAGCGCCTGGGCATAGGGCGGAGCGTGCAGCGCGCCACGCCCTTCAAGCAATTCATCCTTGCCCAGTTTGTAATCACCGCCGTGTGCGTGATTGTAGAGCACGCAGGGCAGGGGCCCCTCTGCGCCGAGCGGCTTGACGAAGTAGGCCGGCACTGCTTCCTCACCGTTGAGATCGAGTACGAGCGTCTCAAGCTGATAGCCGTCGCTCGCGGTGACGTCGACGGTTGTTGCGGTGATGGGGCGGTCGCGCGGCGGCAGCTCGCCGAGGAGCCCGTAAAGCTCACGTCGGCGCGCGGGTTGATCTTCAATGGCCATGGGGTCTCCTCTTGTGGTGATCTGACGCGGCTGCAACCGGTGTGATTTGGCGCATCGCTTAACTTGTGTGCCCTGTCAAGAATTGTAGCGCATTTACCCATGCTCGAAAACTGGGGGTTGACAGCAAACCACGCGTTCGCTACAATAAATCGTAGTTAATTGACTACGCATTGTTAGGAAGGGGACAACATGCAAGCCGTATTGCACAACCGCTCACTGTGGATCATCGGACTGGCTGAGTCGATCAGCGGTGTGGGCACATGGGTCACCATGATGGCGCTCTTTGCGGTGGTCGTCTTTGACGGGCAGGGGACCGTTCTCCACGCCAGCGGCATCATGCTGGCAGGGCTGGCGCCCATGCTGCTCATGGGGCCCGTTGCCGGGTGGCTGGCCGACCGGCAGGATCGCAAGCGGTTGATGATTGCCTCCCAACTCTTGACCGCGCTGCCCGTGATCGGCCTGATGCTCGTGGGCAATTCGTTGCTGATTTATCCGTTGCTCATGGGCCATACAGTCTTTGCGGCGCTGATGATGCCGGCGCGACAGGCCAGCGTGCCCCAACTGGTCGCCCGCGATGACCTCACCCAGGCCAATGCCTTGCTCCAGCAACTGGCCGGTTTCGTCAAGATCGGCGCGCCGATCCTCGGCGGCGTGATCGTGGCCGGGCTGGGGCCGGAGCGGGCGATGCTGCTTGACATCGCGACCTTTGGCCTGGCCGCGCTGGTGCTGACCCAGCTGCCGTCGCTGCCGCCTGTCCAGGCCGAGGCGGAGGCGCTGGACGCGGTGACCGGGGCGCCGCTGCAGTCCGGCGGTGAGCGCGTTTGGCAGACGCTCAGATCGACGCCCGCCCTGCAGATGGTTTTTGTAGTCACCTTCCTGGGGGTACTGGTCATTATGGGCTTCGACGTGCTCTCCTCTATTGCCGTGCGCGACGTCCTCCAAGCCGACGAGCGTCTCTTTGGCATACTAATCGGTCTCGTGGGACTGGGCTCAGTGCTGGCAGGGCTGGCGCTGATGCTGCGCAAGCGTACAGTCAACCCATGGTATGACGTGATTGCCGGCCTGCTGCTGCTTGCGGTGTTGCCCTTGAGTATCGCCCTTGGAACCCGCCTTGGGGATCCCGCCTTGATTCGCTGGTTGGTAGCCGGTGGCGCCTTTGTCGGTGGTCTGGGCAACGGGCTCATCATTGTGCAGGTCAGCACCCTGCTCCAACTGCTCTCGCCGCCAACCCAATTGGGCCGCGTGAGCGGCATCTTTCAGAGCACCATTGCCGCGGCCCAGCTGATTACCATCGTCGCAACGCCGCTGATCGTACCTGCTCTCTTTTCCATCGGCAGCTTCTTCTCTTGGAGTACGCTGGCGCTGGGGCTGGTGGCTGTGGTCACCGCCCTTATGTTGCGACGCTATCCGCCCGTCGATTCCGAGCGTGTACCGGTTGTGGCATCGGAAATAGGGGTCGTGCGATGATGGCGGAAATACTACCTGCAACCGCGGGCGCCGAGGTCGAGGCACCCCTCACCTGGCGTGTCGGCCGCTCAATCGTTGGCGAACTCAACGCCGCGGTCTGGCTGATCGGTGAACGCGATCGATTGACGGCCACCCACACGCTGATCGAGTCGCTCACGGCCAGGATGGAGCCCGATCTGTTGACCGAGCTTGGCGTTGTTTTTGGCCGCGAGCGCCCGGGTTCCGACACCTATCTTGCTGCCCTGGGCCAACTTGCCGGCGTCCTGCAGGAGGAAGAGTACAGCCGCGCCACGCTGGCCATGCGCCAGCTGGCCCCCGCCGATGCCGTTGCTGCGCTGGCCGCGACCGGGGCTGAGATTGGCGACTCGCCCGATGTCGCAGCGCAGCTTGCTACAGGGTTGGATGCATTCACCCGTAGCGTGCATGCCGATCTGGGCTTGGAGAGCAGCGACCCCCATGCCATGACGCGCCGGCTGACGGATTGGGCCGCGCAGCTTCTGCACATCATGCCTGGAGGCGATCTGCACGCCCGCTTCTGGCACTGGATGGACCGCTTCTACTACGAGAGCTATGCGCCCTGGCGCGTGGAGCGGGAAGCGTTCATGCAGGCGCAGGCGCTGCGGGCGATTGAGGCGCTGGGCGGCAGCGAAGGCTACGGCATTCCCAAGCTTGAATGGCTTGCTCCCCAGAATCCCTTGCGCAGCCGCGCCGGTGTCCGTCGCACCGTCACCGAAGGCGAGCGCAGCGTCTTTTTCCAGGTGGAACCCTTTGGCCTGATCGACCTATTTATGGCCGACGACGCCTGGCTCTACGCCACCTTTGGCGGTCCGGAATTCCAATATGAGCTCTTTCGCCAGGCGTCCGCTGAGTTGGCCGCGGGTGCCAAGGCGCTGGCCGACCCGACCCGGCTCATCATCCTGCGCCTGATCCGCAATTTTGCCATGGACAACACGGAGATGGCCGAATTTCTAGAGATCGCACGCCCGACGGTCAGCGTTCACGCCAAAATCCTGCGCGAAGCGGGCCTCATCGAGACGCGCCAAGTGGGCCGTCAGGCGCGCCACGAGATCAAGGCGGACGCGGTGCGACGGCTCTTCGATGAACTCGGCCATTTTTTGGATCTGCCCACAGGGGAGCGCCACTCGTGACGACCGTCGTCCGCACGGGGCGTGACGTTTCTCGTGGATGAAATGGTGGGATACCGACTTTGACTGCCCGTGCGAACAGGTCGCGTGGACGCATGGATCTAACGATGGCGTTTCCGGGCAGTCGCTGTTTTTCATCCAACGTAGGGTATACTATTCTGCATAACGATAATGGGCGCCCCCGCCCGACGAACCACAGAAATGAAGGACCAATCTATGTCAGAAAACCCATCCGGTGAGCGCGAGCGCAATCTGGGCTGTGCCGGAATCGTTGTGCTGTTGATCATCGGAGCCATTGTGCTCGCGATGGGCGGCGACGTACGTGGTTTGGCCACTCGCATCGGCGAGATAAGCCCCGATAGCGTCAGCAGTGTGCCACAGGTTGATCGGCCCGACGCGCCCGTCTCGCAGAGCGGCCTGCCCGTGATTCTCTACGAAGAGCTGCCGTCACAGGCTCAGGACACCATCGAACTGATCGAGCAGGGCGGTCCATTTCCGTACGATCGGGATGGCGTCGTTTTTGAGAACCGGGAAGGGATTCTGCCTGATGAGGACTATGGCTATTACCACGAATACACGGTCATCACGCCGGGCGAGAATGACCGGGGCGCACGGCGTATCGTCACCGGCGAGGATGGCGAAATGTACTATACTGACGATCACTACGACAGCTTTAGCGAGGTGGCGTTCTAATGTGGCAGGCGGAAAAGTTAGTCAGCGGCGCGGTTGAGCCTGGAGTTTATCGCTACTGGGGCGACGCCCATCCAAGTGAAATGGCCGATGCCCTGGCTGACTTTGGTTGGCAGTTCTACTATCTCGATGGCCGGCTGATCACCGACAAGGCTTCCTTCATTGAGGAGACGGGCAAGGCCATGGGGTTTCCCGCATACGGCGGTCAGAATTGGGACGCGTTTGAGGAGATGATTCGCGACCTCAACTGGGATCGAGCCGAGGGGTATGTGTTGCTCTATGAGTATCCCCAAAACTTCGCCACCAATTCGCCCAAGGAGTGGGCGATCGCACTCTCGATTCTCCAGGGTGCCACGCGCTTCTGGGCCGAGCAGGGCGTGCCCATGTACGTCCTCTTGCGCCGCGTGGATGGCCAGATGCAGCAGATTCCTGTCTTGTAAGGAATTTCCCTACTCTTGTCTTATCAGTGGAAGATACAAAGCTTCAAGCTCAACCACGCGCGTGAAGAGCCCTTGATCGGCGGAAAATGAAGCGGTCAGAGTCGCCACGGCGTCCGGAGCAAGCTCGATCTGCTGCGGATAGGGTCCGTTTGGCTCATTGGTGATGGCCGCCCAGGTGATGCCGCCATCGTGACTGACCAGAATGCGGCCGCCGTCGACCACCGCGGCCGCGCCCGGTTTGGCGGCAGCCAGGCTTATGGCACGCACATTTCGGAAGCGAGCGGCGGAGAGCGTGCGCCACGTTACGCCTTCATCATCGCTGCGCCAAATTTGATCCTCGCTGCCCAGCCAGAGCATGCCCGTATCTGCCTCGACGGCCATCGGTGCGCTACACCACCCATTAGGCGTATCGGGCATCTCGGCAGGAAAGGCAGCCGTCTGTCGCCAGCTCGCGCCGCCATCCTGCGAGCGAAAGACCTCTCCGTCAGCGAAGAAGTAGACCGTCGCGGGCAATGTCGGATGATGGGCCAGCGACACAGTGGGGGCGCAACCGGGCCACGCTTCGCCCTGGCCTGGCTGATCGAGCGTCTGCTGCCAGCTCTCGCCACCGTCGCGGCTGATCCAGAGGTTGGGCGCGCCCGGCGTGGCAATCAGCGTCGTCGGCGTGGTGGGCAGGGCAATGAAATCTACCAATGGCTGTGCTTCCGCGTCCGGCCAGAGTTCACTCCACGATTCGCCGCTGTCGTCGGTGCGGAAGAGCGATCCTTGGGTCAGTAGAAAAACTCGTTGCCTGTCCGCAGCATCGACATCCAATTTGGCATTGTAACCCGAGCGCGCCGGCAGCGCACTTTCCGTCCACGCGCCGTCTGCTTGGTCGCGCCGGAAGAAGCCAAATTCTGTCGCGGCGTAGAGTTGCGACCGGTCCGCGCTGTAGGTAAAGCGTTCGACCTGCTGCGCCCTGATGCCGTTGTTGATCGGCTGCCAGGATGCGCCCCCGTCATCGGATCTGAAGAGCGAATCCCGGTCATAGCTGACGGAAGCGCTGGCATACCAGTCGGCTGGATCGGTGGGATCGATGGTTAACGTGTCGATGCTGTGCGTGGGCGCAAGGCCATGCTCCAGCACGCGCCAGTTTGCGCCGCCATCCTCGCTGATAAAGAGGTTATTGGGACGCCCAGTCGTGGCAATAAAGAAGATCGTCTCGGCTTGCGTCGGATGGAGCACGAAAATTCCCGAGCCTACGTCGAGGCTACGCCAAGAGATACCGGCATCTGTGCTCATGCGTCCGGCGCCACGCCATGTGCTGGCGTAGAGCGTCCCCCGGTCGAAGGGGCTGGCAACCAAAGACGAAGGGCCATTGAGGCCTGAGTCTAGCTCTTGCCACGTGCGCCCGCCGTCCTGGCTGTGCAGAAGGCGATCTTCTGTGGTAATAAAGAGCAGATCCTCGTCCAGCGGTGAGACGATGATGTCGAAGATGGAGAAGTTGGTTGTGCCAATCGCTTGCCAGGTGGCGCCGCCGTCGTCGCTGCGCAGGGCCTGGCGCAGCGTGTGCGCGTAGAGGCGACCCGGCGCGCTGGGCGCCGCTTGCATGCCGCTGATTCGCATGGTCTCAAGGTCAGCGCTGAGCGGCTGCCATGTGTCGCCTGCGGCGGCGCTGACGAGCACGCCTTCGCTTGCTCCGCGGATCAGGCGATAGGGCGCATACGGCTCGATGAAGAAAAAGCGGGTGTAGCCCGTTTCGCTGATCGGCTGCCAGCTGTCGCCGCGATCAGCGCTGTAGTAGAGAGGCTGTTGCACATAGCGCTCAAACACAAAGAGTTGCGTTGGGTCTTCCGGGTGTAAGACAACGCGGCCGCGGAGTCCGCCATCGGGGCCGATGGGGATCCAGCCGGCATCCACAGCTTGGGCGCTGACCGGCGTGGCCACCAGGCTCAAGCCAATCAAGCCAATGATGCAGCAGAGCGAGCGCGCAATTTGCGTGATGATGAGCTTCGATTCTGTCCGCATGGCCAATATCCTATTCTCTGACGAGAGGCACATAGACCTGGTTTGCGCGCAGATCCAACCGGAAGAGACCGCCGTACCGGGTGCCCACGTAGAGCGCGGTCGGATCGTCCGGCGCGGTAAAGAGCCGCGTAGATTCCAGGTCGGCCAACTCTGCGCCGATGAGCGTCCACGTCTCCCCGCCATCGGCTGACAGCTGCAGGGCATCTGGTTCGAGGGTAAAGGAATAGTCCGCAGTCAGCGCCGCCAACATCGCCGGCTGCCCCGGAAAGACGACGACTTCGATGAAATTTATTTCGGCACGGCTGACTTTCGTCCAGCGAAAGCCGCCGTCCTCACTATGCCAGAGTCCGCTGGCTGCGGCGCCGTAGAGGCGATTGGGCCCCGTGGGATCCAGGGTAACGCCCTGGGGCGTGCGCATGCCGGCGCCGCCCCGACTTGGCACCGTCCAACTCGCGCCGCCGTCTGTGCTCTTGAAGATCTCCGTCTGATCCGACAAGCCGATGTCCAGCCGCACGGTCACATAGACGACCGTGGGCGTAACTGGATCGATAACAATCTGCCTGACCACGGGATAGAGGGGCCAATTCTTGAGCTGGACCAATTCAGGTACATTGCGCCAGCTTGCGCCGCCATCCTCGCTGACAAAGAGCCCCTGATCGGAACCGACAAAGACGCGGTCGGCGTCGATCGGGTTGACGACCACGGCGCGCAACGTAACGCCCGTGGCCCCGTTCTGGCGTGCGCCCGGGAGCAGGGGCGGCTCGATGCCCGCACCGCGCTCCTGCCAGGAAGCGCCCCGGTCGCTGCTCTTATAGAGTTGATGATCTGTAGTCACAAAGATCGTGCCGGGTGCGCTGGCTGCGCTTGCAACTGCGCGCACCGCCATTGCCTGCACGTCATGCGGCAGCTCAACCCGTTGCCACGTCTGATCCTCATTGCGGACAAAGAGGCCCTCGTCAGCCGCGGTCCAGAGCGTGCCGGGATTGGCGGCATCAAACGTAAGATCGTTGATGGCAAAGCGCTCTGTGGTTAAGCCTTGGTTTGTGGGCCGCCACGTCTGCCCCTCGTCCAGGCTGGTCCAGATGCCGCGGTCCGTGGCCGCATAGTATTGCGTTGCGGAGGCGTTGGCGGACAAGGCCGAGACCTCGGTGAAGGGCGTGGCTTCGCGCGACGCCAGCTCCGTCCACTGGCCTGTGGCCTGATCGTAGCCGGCAAGTGCGCCGCCGGCGGTCGCGGCCAGGGCAGTCTCTGCATCCACGACGAGCAGGGCCTGGACGAAGGTGTTGCGCAGGCCGTCGTTGATGGCCGCCCAGGTCGCGGCGCCATCCGCCGTGTGATAGACGCCGCGCCCTTCGGCATCCACGGCGTAGCCCGTCATGGCGTCGGCAAAGCGGACGTGGCGCACCGCCGCGGGCAGATTCGCCCCCAATGGGCGCCACGTCTCGCCCAGGTCGTCACTCTGTTCCAAAACGCTTTCCGGATAGGCCACGACTGTGGCGATGAGGCTGATTTCGGGTCCCGGCAGATAGGTTAGATCATCGATGCTGCCGCTGCGGCTGACCTGCCAGGTTGCGCCGCCATCGGTCGACCAGGTCAAGATCTGGCGTGCACCAAAGTAGTCGGAATTTCGCAGAAAGCGCGTGGACGATCTGCGGGTCAGTCGGGTGGACGAGGAGCATGGGGGTATGATTGGCGTCGCCATCGCTTGCCGGTACCACGCTGGCGGCCATCTGACGCCAGCTTTCGCCGCCGTCGTCGCTGCGGTAAGGCGTGACGCCGATGGTGGCATAGAGCGTGCTGGGCCGGGCCGGGGCGACGGCCAACGCCCGGATACGGCGCGCAGGCAGCCCATCGTTGATGGCCGTCCAGGTGGCGCCGCCGTCCTCGGAGCGGAAGACGCCGGCCCCGTCGCCCGCCGCATAGAGCAGGCCGTCGACGGCTTGCGCTGCAATCAGCGTATGGCAGCTACACGGCTGATCCACAAGCGGACCGATGAAGCCAGTGTCAGCGTCAGAGGCCTGGACCGGTTCGGCCCCAAGTGTCAACATCGCCAGCAACAGGATGAAGAGAAGCGAGAGGATCTTGACTTTGTGCATCTATGCGCTCATTTCTCCATGGCAAAGCGGAAGCGTGGTACGGGGGGCGAGGGAATCGCCAACGCGGACCGCAAGCGAGAGCGGCAGCTTGTATCAGCATAGCAGTGCCGTTTGCCACTGTCAACGACTTTTTTGGGGAGGAAAAATTCAAGTTGAGCAACGGATCCCACGCTATCCCAAAGCTTTCCCACACAGAAAGCGTCGTTATCCCACATTTATCCCACACTATCCCACACGGTCTGTGGGATAGTGTGGGATAAATGTGTTTTTGTAGGACGGCCGGCCTGCAGCTTGGCGACCGTTCGCTTTTCCCATAGACTGATGCCATGACTCGATCCGTCTCCGCACGTGCGGGGCACTCTTGTGCCCCACAGAAAACCATGGTCATTGGCCTGGATGGGCTGGACCTGACGCGCCTGCTGCCGCTGGTCGAAGCGGGCGCGTTGCCGGCCTTCAGCCGCCTGCTGCAAGCGAGCATGTACGGCGAACTCACCTCCGTCACCAATATGACCACCGGGCCGACGTGGGCTTCCTTTGCCACCGGCGCCTCGCCCAGCCGCCACGGCATTCTGCATGACTTCTACCACGACGCCAGCTATGGACTAACGCCGGCCCAAGGACGCCACTGTCAAGTTGCGCCGTTTTGGGAAGTTGCGGCGGAGCAAGATCGGCGCGTCGTTGTGCTCAACGTGCCCATGAGCTATCCGGTCAGGCCACTCAACGGCGTGATCCTTGCCGGTATCGACGCGCCGAGTGAGCGCGCGGCCGGCTTTGAGCAGCCACCTGGAACCCACGCCTGGCTGGGGAAGCAGGGCGTCGATTACATTATCGACTGCGGGATGGCGTCGTTCATGCAGCAGGGCGACGTCGCGGGCGCATGGCGTGCGGTGGAGCGCGAGACAGAGGGCCGCACACGCGCTGCTGAGACGCTACTGGCAAATACAGCGTGGGATCTCTTTGTTACAGTATACAGCCTGCCTGACGTCTGGCAACACTATTATTGGGATGCACCGCCCGGCTCGCCGGGGCATGAGCAGATCTGCGCTGCGCATCGGCTGATCGATGCGCACCTGGCACGATTGCTCGACCATCTGCCTGCCGACGGCATGGTGCTGATTTGCTCCGATCATGGTTTTGGTCCGCTCCACGCCACGCGGGATGCGCTGAACGGCTGGCTGGCGGAGCAGGGTTGGGCTGCGCTGAAAGCGCCGTCAGCGCAGGGCGGCCTGGTGCGCCGCACCCGTGCTGCTATGCGTACCCGGATGAGCTTTCGCCGGCGCCAACAACTGCTGGCTCGCATTCCGTGGTTGCGTGAGCGCGTGGAGACCGAGCTGCGCGTCGGCACCATTGACTTCGCCCGTACCCAAGTCTACGCAGCCATGGATCACCTCGAATTGTGGATCAATCTGACGGGACGGCAAGCCCAGGGATGCGTGACGCAGGCCGAGTACGATACGCTCTGTGCAGACGTCGCTGCGCGATTGCTCCAGTGGTGTGAGCCCACGACCGGCGCACCTTACATCCGCGACGTGCAGCTGCAGCCCGACGCCGCGACTTCGCTGCCGCACCTCGGCGCGATCCCGCCCGACCTGCGCCTGGTCTGGAACCCCGAGTTGGCGCTGCCCGCGCTGCACGAGCTGATCACCGGCGACCACGAGCCGGGTGGCGCCTATATCGTGCGGGCGCCTGGCGTGACCTTCGGTCCCGGTCCCCCACACTCGCTCCTCGACGTTGCGCCCACTGCACTGCATGCGCTGGGCCTGAAGGTGCAGCCGGCCATGGAAGGTTGTTCTCTATTATTGGACAAGGAGCAATGGGCATGACGACTGTCCGTCGAACCGACGCGGAGTCTGGGGCAGCCGCGCACGTCAAGGATCGCCGCGCACGCATTGCCCTCGTGCACGGCGAGGATCGGGTGGCCAATGTCCAGGCCGCGCTTGCGCCCGTGCTGGATGAAATCGACTGGCCCAGCCGCCGGCATGTGGTGGTCAAGCCCAACCTGGTCATCTACGATGCAGTCCACGCCATCACCCATCGCGCCACGCTGGCTGCGACGCTCGCCGCAGTACGGGCGCGCTACGCCGGTCCCTTGACGATCGCCGAGGGCTGTGCGATTCAGTCGAGTCAGGCTGCGTTCGTCTACCACGACTACGCGGGTCTGGGACGTGAATTTGATTGTGAACTGGTCGATCTCAACGAGGATGAGGTCGTCGACGTGACGGTGCTGGATCGACGCCACAACCCCCTGCACATTCGCCTGGCGCGCACCGTTTACGCCAGCGATTGCCGCATCTCTCTCACCCTGCCCAAGACCCATGACACGGTGCTGATGACGGGCGCGATCAAGAACATGATCATGGCCTCGCTGGTCAATCGCCGGGTCACGCCCGCGCCCGACCGTCCCGACCTGCTGGATCGGCTGGGCCGGCTGGTGGTTGGGCACGGCAATCACTGGGGCAGCGACAAAATCGCCATGCACCAGAGCTACCCGATTATAAACCTGAATCTGGCCGCGCTGGCCCCACTGGTGATGCCCCATGTGGCGCTGCATGATGGTTTTGTGGCCATGGAGGGCGACGGACCGGTCTATGGCGATCCGGTCGACTGGCGGCTGGCTGTGGCCGGCACTGACGCGCTGGCTGTGGATGCGCTGGTTGCCAATCTCATGGGCTTTGCGGTAGAAGAGATCGGCTATCTGGCCTACTGTCAGGCGTTAGAGCTTGGCAACGCCACGCCGGACCGATGGGAACTCCTCGGCAACGTCACGCCGGCCGCGGTGCGCCGCCCCTTCCGCCGCCACAGCACTAGCGCAGCCCAAAGTCGCTGGCAGATCGAGGGTGCGCTGGAGATTTTGCGGGCGTTAGCGTCACCCACTGCGGCTGGGCCGGACGCAGCGTGACGTCAAGATGCACCCGCTGGTCGTTCAGCGGCTGTCGCGGGGTGATGACATAGCGCTGCAGCAGCATGACCAGCAGCAGTGCCGACAGCTTCAACCCCATATCCGCGCCGATGCAGGTGCGCGGACCGCGGCCAAAGGGCAGCCAGGCAAGGGGCGAGCCGGTCACGGCAGCCCCCTTCAAAAAGCGTTCGGGCCGAAAGCTGGCGGCTGCCGGCCAAAAGGCGGGGTGGCGCTGCATCGCATAGACCGAAAGCAAAATTGACGTACCCGGCGCAATCGCGTAGCCGTCGATGAGATCCGCACACAGCGCGGTGCGCGTGATGCGCCAAGCCGGTGGATAGAGGCGCAGCGCCTCGCGGATCACCGCGTTGACGTAGGGCAAGTCGCTCACCTCGTGCAGGTTTGGCGGCTCAACGGGCAGCCCGGCAATTTCCTCCTGCACCGCAGCCAGCGCTTTGGGGTGAGCGAAAAGCAGACCGCAGCTCCACATGAGGCCGGCCGCGACGGTTTCGTGGCCGGCCGTCAGTAGGGTGATGATGCTGTCGCGCAGGCGGGCCGGCGCAACCGCGCCGGAGCCGGCGGTCGCAAGCAGGGAATTGTAGAGGGACAGGGCTGATCTGTCATTGGCCTGGTGGGCGGCAATGATCTGATTGACCGTCGCTTCAATCGTATTGTCGTACGTCGTACGTTGGACGAGCGGCAGACGCCGCTGGGCAAAGTTGCCCACAGTCCGCAGCCGGTCAACTCCATATTCATTCTTTAGCTGAAAGGAACTATCTCGTGCAAGCTTCCATCGCCATTACCCAAGCTGAGTTTCAAACCCGTGCCGATCGCCTGTTGGAACACCTACATGCTCGGCGCCTTTCCGGTGTCGTGCTCTTCGACGCTTTCTATGTCCTTTACCACGCCGGCTTTGCCTTTATTCCCACCGAGCGGCCCATTGCCTTTGCCATGAATGCAAGGGGTGAAAAAGCGCTCTTCGTCCCCAGGCTTGAAGTCGAGCACGCCCAGGCGAATGCCCTAATCGATCGGGTGGCCCACTACCGGGAATATCCGGACGATCCCCACCCCATGACGGTTTTTAAGCAGCTCTTGCATGAGATGGGCATTGGCGTGGATGGGGCCGCCATGGGAGCCGATACGGATGGATATCCCTGGGTGATGGGCTATCGCGGCCCGAGCTTGAGCGAGTTGACCGGACTTCCCGTCAACTCTGTGACGGCCTTCGTGGAAGATCGCATGGCAATCAAGAGTGAGGCGGAATTGGCGTTGATCCGTGAAAGCGTCAAATGGGGAAACCTGGCCCATGTCCTGCTGCAACGCTATACCCAGGCGGGCGCGACGGAAACGGAAGTCAGTAGCCGGGCCGGCCACGAGGCGACATTGGCGATGCTCGACGCCATTGGCCCCATCTATCGTGCGCAAAGCGGCTTTTCAACCGGCGCGAGCGCCGGCTATCGCGGACAGATTGGGCGCAACGCGGCGATCCCCCATGCCCTGGCCAACAACGTTACATTTCAACCGGGCGATGTGCTGGTCACCGGGGCGGGCGCGCCCGTGTGGGGCTACCACTCAGAGCTCGAGCGCACGATGTTCATCGAGCCGGTGACGGACGAACAGCGGCGTATCTTTGACCATATGGTCGCGCTACAAGACGTAGCTTTCAACACCATGAAGCCCGGTATCTCATGCGCGGAGGTTGACCGGGCCGTGCGCGCCTACTACGAAGCCCATGATCTGCTGCCGTACTGGAAGCACCACACGGGTCACGCTATTGGACTGCGCTACCACGAGGGCCCCTTCCTCGACGTCGGCGATCAGACCATCATCGAACCGGGCATGGTCTTTACCGTAGAGCCGGGACTGTATGTGCCCGAACTCGGCGGTTTCCGCCACTCCGACACGGTGGCCATCACGGCGGACGGTATCGAAATGATGACCTACTATCCGCGCGACTTGGCGAGCTTGACGATCCGGTAGAGGTGCATTGACACAGTAGACGTTGCCGGAACAGGGTTTGCATGTTATGGTTAGCCTCGCTTTTTTGGCTACCTATTCGCGCAAAACTTTTCGGGAGAAGAACCAATGACAAAACTTCGCAACCTTGTCTTGTTTGGCATTGTCAGTCTCATGCTGCTGACATCCTGTGCGCCGGCGGGCGCGCCAGCGCCAAGCGCCGAAAGCGCAGACGCACCGCAAGCCGCGGGACCGGAAGGAACCGTGGTCATTCGCAATATGGGCAACTTAACCTCCTGGAATCCGGCGCTTACCAGCGACGGCGCGTCCATTCAAGCACGGAATTTGCTCTGGCCGCCGCTTGTCAACACGGATGATGCCACCGGCGCGCCGGTGCCGGGCCTGCAGAGCTGGGACGTCTCCGAAGATACGCTCTCCTACACCTTCACCATTCAAGAAGACGCTGTCTGGAGCGACGGCACGCCTATCACGTCAGCCGACGTAAAGTTCATGATCGAGGCGATCCAGTCGGATATCGAAACCGTCTACGAGTCGGACGTGGAACAGATTGTGGCCGTCAACATCATCGACGACAAGAGCTATGAATTGGTGCTGAATGAGGTCAACTGCGCTTTCCTGCCGGGTCTCAGCGCCATTCGCCTGCTGCCCTCGCACATGTACGCTGCGGACTTCAGTGATTTTGAGAGCAGCGACTTTAACATGAATCCCAATGTCAGCGGCGGGCCCTACGTTCTCGACGAGTGGGCCCCCACCGAGTTCGAGGCCTTTGTCGCCAATCCGGACTATTGGGACGGCGCGCCGGCGATCCCCAACTTGCTGAATATGGTGATGGAAGATCCCACCATCGGCATCCAGGCGCTCCAGGCGGGTGAAGTTGACTATATGACCATGCAGGGCGACCTCTTCCAGCAGATTTCGAATCTCGAAAATCTGACCTGGAGTTCCTATCCCCAGACGTCAGTCGGCTTCCTGGCCCTCAACTGGGCCGATCCGAATGACCCGCAGCCCGCCTTTGATGACGATGGAAATCCGGTCGAGCAGACGCCGCACCCGCTCTTTGGCGATGTGCGCGTGCGCCAAGCGGTTGCCACTGGGCACGAATACCCAGGACATGATCGACACCATGGGGCAGGATGGCGGTACGCCGCTGGTGGGCGCGGTCAGCCCGGTGTCCGGGCTGGGCCTACAATGAAGATCTCGACCCCTACCCGTACGATCCGGAAGCGGCCATTGCTTTGCTGGAAGAGGCAGGCTGGGTTGACAGCGACGGCGACGGCGTGCGCGAGAAGGATGGCGTGCCGCTGGCCTTCACCATTGCGTACAGCTCCATTCTACAGATGTTTGAGAGTGAAGCCCTGATTATTCAGGATCAACTGAATCAGATCGGCTTTGACGTCGCTGTGGAGCATTATGAATGGGGCAATTACCTTGAAGATATCTACTTCGGCCAGAAGTTTGACGCGACGCCGATGACCAACAGCGATGCGCCGCCGCCGAACCGAATACCTTCATGAGCTTGATCCTCAGCCGCCAGGATGTCCCCGGCTCCGGCAACAACATCACCTCTTACGTCAATCCTGAGATTGATGCGCTAATCGACAGCGCGCGGTCGGTACCGGGCTGCGCCCAGGAAGAGCGGGCCGAACTCTACCACGAGATTCAGCGCATCGCCCACGAGGATGTGGCCTATGTCTGGCTCTTTGCGCCCAACATGTTCCATGTGAGCAACAGCCGCATTGGCGGGCTTCGAGCCGGGCGCTACCTGGGTCTACTACGGCTACCTGGATCATCCGCACGAGTGGGTCATCGAAGAGTAGGCGCTTTGAGCAAAGATCCTGTAAAGTAGCAAAACGGCCTCACCGCCAAAGCGGTGAGGCCGTTTTGCTTTTACTTCGGCAATCGCCAGGAGCTGCGCGGGTCCAGCGCATCGCGCAAGCCGTCGCCGATCAGATAGAAGCAGAGCACCGTCACCATGATCAAAACGCCCGGCCAGATCACGAGATGGGTGCCGATGTTGAAATAGGAACGTGCGTCGGTGAGCATGTTGCCCCAGGTCGGCGTCGGCGCCTGCACGCCCAACGCCCAAGAAACTGAGCCCGGATTCAAGCAGAATCAGGTTGCCGGCGATGATGGTCATGGTAACCAGGACGATCGGAAGCACATTGGGCAGCATGTGGTGAACGAGCAGCCGCGATATTGGAGACGCCCACGGCTTGTCCGGCCAAAATGTATTCGCGCTCCTTCAGCGAGAGCACCTCGCCGCGGACCAGACGGCAGGTGCCAACCCAGCCCAATAAAGCCAGAATGCACAATCAGCAATGCCGCCGACGGAGTCCAAAAGGCGGCCGCAATCAACAGCAAGAAAGAGCACCGGGATTGAACTCAGCGTCGTGACGGCCCACGTAATGAGATCATCGACGGGGCCGCCGTAGTATCCGGCGATAAGTCCCAGAACGACACCGATGACAATCGTCATGATGCTGGCGCTGTAGGCAATGGCGAGCGAGACGCGCCCGCCGTAGAGCAGGCGGATCAACTGGTCGCGTCCCAGATGATCGGTACCCAGAATATGCCCATCCGTGCCGGGCGGCAGAAACCGTTGGGAATGTCCACCCGGTTCACGTCGACGCCCAACACATTCTCAATCACGGGCGGACCCAAAAGACAGAGCAGTCGTCATGATCGCCAGCACGAGCTATCGCGGTCAGGGTCAACTTGTCGTGCAGGATATGGGACACGGCATTCTGCCACAACGTCCGCGATTTTTTGGGCGCTCGCACGGCGAGCATGTCCGCATTGGCGACAGTCATTGGTGAGTTCGTCCTATTTAGGCGTATGCGCGGATCGAGCAGGGTGTAGAGGATGTCCGAAATCAGCAAGCCGATGATGAACATGAGTGCGGCAACCACAACGGTTCCCATGACCAGTGGATAATCGCGATTGAAAACCGCGTCCACCACCATGCGGCCCATCCCCGGCCAGTTGAAGACCTTCTCAACGATCACGGCGCCGGCCAGCAGGGTGCCTAGCGCCGGTCCCAGAAAGGTGGCGACGGGAATCAACGCATTGGGCAGGGCATGCAGCCACCAGATTTGACCCTTGGCCAACCCCTTCGAGCGGGCCGTCCGCACAAAGTCCTGTTCAAGCACTTCCAGCAACTCGGTACGCGTAAAGCGGGAGATGAAAGCGACGGTGCCCAAGGACAAGACGAAGACCGGCATGATCATGTGCTTCGCCGTGTCGAAAAGGTTGAAGCCTTGGCCACGCGCGAGTAATATCGCGCATACCGCTCATGGGCAAGACGTCCAGGGTAACGCTAAACAAGACGATCAGGAGTAGCCCCAGCCAGAACTGCGGCATCGCGTTGCCGATCACGGTGAGAACGCGCACGCCTTGATCAACCCAGGACCTGTGGTAGACTGCGGAGAGCACGCCCAGAAAGATCCCCATGCTATAGCCCACAATCAGGGCGCTGAAGGTCAGCAGCAGTGTCGCAGGAATCTTCTCGACGATCAGTTCGCTCACTGGGCGGCGATGCTTCAGCGAGTCGCCCAAGTCACCGCGCAGCAGACCCTTGCGCTCGCCATAGGTGTCGGGTACGCCGTCGCCGTTGACGTCAAATTGCGCCCAGTCATTCCCGATCAGCCAGTAGACGTATTGCATGAGCGGCGGCTGGTCTAGCCCCAGCTTGCGCCGCAGACTTTCGGTCGCCGCCGGGTCGGTCCTGGTCGGATTGAAGGTAATGAGATCGATGGGATCACCGGGCGCGGAGAGCATGAGCAGGAAGGCGATGAGCCGTCACGCCAAAGAAGGTTGGAATGGCCTGCAGGAGTCTGCGAATGATGTAGGCGCTCATAGCTACGGAACCTTACAAGAGATTGGCATTATTCGCAATACGATGGAGAGCGCTTTGGCATCACCGTTTTTGTTTATTTCTTGGCGAAGGATCAACTTCAGCACATAGCGTACTGTGCGTTAGATCACAGGATGCCTGTGAAGTGGCGCACAGCGCGGTCGAACAGGAAGGTGCAACCATCATATGCAGGCGAGTGAGCGGTCTAGCGGATACGGCTTTGGTCTCCCCCGTTCTGTTCGATTAGATAACGGAGGATGAAATGGACGCCACCCGAATTTTCATGCTGGGCCGTTTTGATATTTGGTGCAATGAAGAGCGGTTGACCGCCGAAACGTCGCAGAAGGCATGTGAATTGGTTGCCTACCTGCTCGTCTTTCGTCAGGCGCCCCATCACCGCGACCGGCTCGCAGCGCTGTTGTGGGAAGACGCCTCACCCACACAGGCGCGAACCTACCTGCGCAAGGCCCTCTGGCAGATCCAATCTGCGCTGCCGGCAGAGCGGGCCATGCTCAGCGTCGAGACCGAATGGATTGAGGCTCTACAAGGCGTCGACTGCTGGCTTGACCTGGCGGAATTTGAGCGCGCCTATGAGGCGACGCGAGGATTGGAGGGTCAGAGCTTGACCGATGAGGCGCGCCGACGGCTTCAGGCCGCTGTCACCCTTTATCGCGGTGAACTATTGGAGGGCTGGTACCAAGACTGGTGCCTGCTGGAAC
Source organism: uncultured Chloroflexia bacterium (assembly GCA_963749845.1). Lineage (GTDB taxonomy): Bacteria > Chloroflexota > Anaerolineae > Caldilineales > Caldilineaceae > JAGRCP01. Next base: position 547,558 of record CAVVOJ010000006.1, read on the forward strand.
GCGAGCGCCTGCTGCGCATGAATCTCATCATGCTCGACAAGCTGGTCTCCTACGCGCTCTTCCACGGTGATTACGAGAGCGGCATTGACTATGCCAATCAGCTATTACGCTGGGATCGCGCCCGCGAGCGCACCCACTATGACCTCATGTGCCTCTACGCTATGGCCGGTGAGCGGACAGCAGTCCTCAATCAGTTTGAGCTCTGCGGTGCCATTTTGCGTGAAGAACTGGACGTGGAGCCTGCGGCGCAGACCATAGCACTCTACAACGCCCTACGCACTCAGAATCTTACCGCCGCGGCTTTGCCTCACCGGGAACTTCACTACACCCAGCATCTGACCGAATTGCTGCGCACCCTCGATGACGTCAGCCGCTCGGTGGCCCAACTCCGGGCCGACGTGACGCACGAACTGGAGCGCCTTGCTACAGACGATTGAACGCGCCGGGATACGGAGCGGGATACAGTTCGTGCCACAGGGCTCTGCTAGGCTAGCGCATGGCGCAAGTCATTAGTGAGGAGCGGGCAGTGACTTCAACCGATGAGTATATGCACTCTTTCATCATTCGCGTCTGGGCCGACAGGCCAACGTCCGTCTCGCCGGCGCCGGGATGGCACGCTCAGGTCATCCACGTCGCCTCGGGTCGTCGTCTCTATTTCCAAGACCTGGAAAAAGCCTGCGATTTTGTTACCGAGGAATTGGCCCAGTGGGGCATCAACACTTCCCGGCCCTAATTGAACTCGTACTGACTCACTCGACTCGAACTCGTTATCGGTTGCCCTGATGTATCGCACTGCTGTGTGAAGGAGACTTTTTATGCCCGTATCGCCATCCTATCCAGGGGTCTACATTGAAGAGATTCCCAGCGGCGTCCGCACGATTGCTGGTGTGAGTACGTCAGTTGCTCTGTTCGTGGGTCGTACGCAGCAAGGTCCAATGGACAAGCCAACGCTGGTCCTCAACTACACGGATTTTGTACGCACTTTTTCGAGCGATGCAAGTCTGAGCGAATTGCCGCACAGCGTACGGCTCTTCTTTGAGAACGGCGGCGCTACTTGTTACGTCATGCGCATTGCCGACGGCGCGACCGCGGCGTCGGTAACGCTCAAATCGGAGAGCAGTGCGGACGTATTGAAGCTCACCGCACGCAATCTTGGCCTGATCGGTGAGTCAATTCGCGCCGTCGTTACTTACAACGGTCAACAGCCGGAGGCTACGTTCAACCTGGAGCTTTTCCGCTGGGCGAACGTTGGCGGCGCGCTGGTCAAGCTGGATCGTGAACTTTGGTCGAACCTTTCCATGAACCCGCTGGCGGCACGCTACGCGCCGACCTATGTGACTCAGAATTCCGCGCTGGTAGACGTGACACCTGGCGCGGCGGTGCCGGCGGCCGCGCCAGGCTACTCCCAATCCGGTCGTCCCATCGCCTACACCGCGGCCACGCCGACCACGCTGCGTGCAGCCTGGGCTGCACGACTAGGCACGACCACAACAACCAACCGCTGCCGGATTAGCGTCGCTGGTGCGCCTTACGTGGACGTGGATCTGAGCGGAATTGATGTCAACTCGGTCACAGCTACCAATCCGGGCACGGTGCATACAGGGCTTGGGGCACTCATCAAGAGTGCAGTGGAGGCGGCGCTGCCTCTGGGCAATACGGTCGACGTCACCTTTGTCGATGGCCCGACGCCGCCAGCCGCGGACGGCGACGCTACCTCGCTGCTGCGTATCAGCGCCGCGAACGGCGATGTCTATATTCAACCCGCAGCAAACGGTGACCTGGCGGCATCGCTCATGCTGGGGACCGCGCAGGGCGGACTTGAAGTCGGCAGTCACGCCGCCGCAAGACCCGCGGCCAATGGCCTGGTCCTGCAAGCGCCCGCACTGATTGGCTTCGCCGCACGCCGGCAGGATGCCTTCAATACGCTGACGGTTGGCGGCACAGCCCTTGCACTGGGGACAGATTTGCAGACAGTGGGCGCAGCGACACCGATGTATAAGGATGCCAACGGCGGCTCCGTGACTGGCAACAATGATGGTGTCCGTGAGAAGCTGGCTTTGCTTCAGGCGGCCGTCAATGAGCAGGCCGCCAACGACCCGACCTTCAAGTGGCGTGCTGAAGTGTGGGGGTCGCGGCTGGCCATTTTGCCGATTGACGGTGGCGACAACGAGATCGGTACGCTGACGACGGCGGCAACCGACATTAGCGGCGACTTTTTACGCAACGTCACGCGCTACAGCGTCGGCATCGGTGGCGTAGCCGGCAGTCAGACGCCTGCATTAGCTCAGGCGCTTGACGGCAACAAGCCCAAGATCAGCGACTATGCCGCGGCCTACGTAAAGGTTGACCAAGAGGTGGACCTTTTCAACCTCCTGCTGCTGCCGGCCGACGCCGAGCATGACGCAGCCACGCGTGCAAGCCTGTGGGGGCCGGCCAGCGCCTTCTGTCAGCAGCGTCGCGCATTTCTTATCATGGATGCGCCGAGCGAGTGGAAAACCGCGCAGGCGGCTACGTCTCCTTCGGGCGGCGTCAATTCTCTGCGCGTCGGCCTCGTCAAAGACCACAGCGCGCTCTACTATCCGGGCCTCATTATCAATGACAATGGATTGAAGAAACGGGTGGGCCCGGCCGGCGCAATTGCCGGTCTGATGGCGCGTACCGATAGCGCACGCGGGGTCTGGAAAGCGCCTGCGGGGACCGAAGCTGATCTTCGCGGCATTGTCGGCCTCGATCTGGCCTTTTCGGACCAACAGAACGGCGTCCTCAACCCGCGCGGGATCAACACGCTGCGCGTCTTTGCCAATGGCATCGTCAACTGGGGTGCCCGCACGATGGACGGCGACGATGACTTTGGCAGCGAGTGGAAATATGTGCCCGTCCGCCGGCTTGCGCTCTTCATTGAAGAGAGCCTCTACCGCGGCACCCAGTGGGTTGTCTTTGAGCCGAACGACGAGCCGCTCTGGGCGCAGATTCGCCTCAACGTAGGCGCCTTCATGAACAATCTCTTCCGTCAGGGCGCGTTCCAGGGCGCGACGCCGCGTGCGGCCTATTTCGTCAAGTGCGACAGCGAGACGACGACCCAAAACGACATCAATCTGGGTGTTGTCAACATCCTGGTGGGCTTTGCGCCGCTCAAGCCGGCCGAATTCGTGATCATCCAGCTACAGCAGATTGCCGGCCAGATCCAGGCGTAGAGTCTGGCGACGAGTTGATATCCGGGGAGGGTATGATGGCTCAGTTCAGCGTGAATGCACAACGCTTTGACCCCTACAAGAACTTCAAATTTCGCGTCAAGTGGGATGGACGTTATGTTGCCGGCGTCAGTAAAGTCGGCGCGCTCAAACGCAGCACGGAAGTAGTCGAGCATCGCGAAGGGGGCGATCCCAGCACCGGTCGCAAGTCGCCTGGTCGGACCAAGTACGAGGCCATCACGCTCGAGCGCGGCGTCACCCACGACACCGAGTTCGAAAAGTGGGCCAACAAAGTCTGGAACTTCGGCTCAGGTCTCGGCGCCGAGGTCTCACTCAAGGATTTTCGCAAGGACATCATCATTGAGATTTACAACGAGGCCGGCCAGCTTGCCCTCGCCTACAAGGTTTTTCGCTGCTGGGTTTCCGAGTATCAGGCCATGCCCGATTTGGACGCCAACGCCAATGCCGTGGCGATCCAGACGCTCAAGCTCGAAAATGAAGGGTGGGAACGGGACTACGATGTGACGGAACCGGCTGAACCGACTTTCACCGAACCGCCGGTGTAGCCGCAGGCCATCATGCCATTCTCCGCTGAGACGCTCCTGCGCATTTGGGAAGAGGGTGCGTCAGCGCACCCGCTTGATCGGGCGCTGTTGCTGCTGCGCGCCGGTTATCCCGAGGTCGCGGACATGGACTGGGCCTTCCTGCCCATCGGCCGGCGCGACGCCTGGCTGATTCGCCTCCAGGCCACCCATTTCGCTCGCTACGTAGATGCACAGGCTGCCTGCCCGGCGTGTGCATCGGTGCTTGAATTCACGCTGGAACCGACGACGTTTTTGACCTTAGCCGGCGCTGACGACCTCTGGTCGCAGCCAGTCGACGATCATAGCCTGAGGGTTGGCGATTGTTTGCTTCACTTCCGCCTGCCCCACAGTCGCGATCTGGCCGCCATCGTCGATGCTGCCGACCCGGATGAAGCCCGCCAGATATTGGCCCGCCGCTGTTTAGAACGGATGGCGCGCGATGGAGATGCGATTGCTGGCGACGAATTGCCGGCGGCAAGCTTGTCGGCACTGGCGCAAGCCATGGATGCACTCGATCCACTGGCTGAAATTGGTGTTACGCTCACCTGCCCTGAATGCGCTGCCCAGTTCACGAGTGATTTTGACGTAGCCGACTTCATGTGGACACAGCTTTCTGCCCTGGCGCGACGGCTACTGGAGGATGTGCATCGCCTCGCGTGGGCCTATGGCTGGAGCGAGCGTGCAATCCTCACCATGAGCGGACAGCGGCGACGTTACTATTTGGAGTTGATCGCACAATGGCCGACTATCTGATCCGGCTGGTCAATCGAACACTGGGTACCGCGCCGCTGGTAAAACCGCTCGTGCCGCTCACCTATGGGGTTGCGGCTGACGGGTTCTTACTTCACGCAGATGACAACCATTGGCAAACACCGGTGGACAACGGCGATGAAGTGATGGATGGTCAGCCGGATCCACCGGCTGTGCAAGCGACAGCCAATCCCGCCCACAATCCACTGCGAGAGTTGGACCAACCGCCGGCTGACCGTCGCCGTACCGTGCGGTCAGTTCTACAACAAACACGAGTACCAGCTGCAGACGCAGGCGTGGGGCGGGACTCTGCCGGTCCGGCCTCCGATTCCCCAGATGCCCCAGATGCCTTCGTGCTACCGCCTCGGAAAGAACTGGCGGCCAATGCTCAGCCAGCGCGGGGCGCAAACAGTGACCTGTATCCGACGCCGTCGTCCCATTGGCCGCCTACGGAGCCGCCCGCCCAACCGGTTGCGCAGCCGCGCTTGGTCCCAATCACCGCGCCAGTCTCTCCATCGTCGCCCACTGCGGCGCCAACCGAGCGACAGACGATCCAGCAGGACGATCTATTGCCAGTTGCGCCCGCGCAGCAGGCTCGCGCGGCCGGCTCGTCCGCGCGAGGAGTGGAAACGGTGCTCCGACCAAAGTCTGCCGAACGGATCGTGAAGCAGGCGGAGATGCCACCCACAGCGCCCACGCTAGGCCCGACGCCACCGTCTGAAGCGCCGCCCTCTATCCACGTTTCCATCGGTCGTATCGAAGTGCGGGCGATCCAGCCGCCTGTCCCCACGGTCGAGCAGCGCAAGCCGGCGCAGCCGCAGCTCTCCCTCGAAGCATATCTGCAGGCGCAGCAGGAGGCGAGTCAATGAGCAACTTTTTGGCGATTGCCGCGGCGACGGCCACCCTCCGTCAGATCTTGGATGATGCAGTTCAGGAAGATGTCCCGGGTGCGGTGGCGACCATGGTACGGCCCGATGCGCCAGCCAACACGTTACCGAATCCGGGCGTCAACGCCTACCTCTACCAGGTTGGCCACAACGCAGCTTGGCGCAATGCCGACATCCCGACGCGTCAAGCTGATGGGCGACTCATGCAGCGTCCGTGTGTAGCCATCGATCTCCACTACCTGCTGACGTTTCATGGCAATGACGGTGCCTTGGAACCGCAGCGCGTGCTTGGCAGCGCGGTGCGCGCCCTGCACGACCAACCACTTCTCACCCGGTCCATGATTCGTAGCGTGATCAACGCCGCGGTGCTCCAGGATCCACAACATTTTCTGGCCCCGGCCGATTTGGACAGCGAAGTGGAACTGGTGAAATTTACGCCGCTACTCCTCTCGCTGGAGGAACTCTCTAAGCTCTGGTCGGTCTTTTTCCAGACAACCTACATGCTATCGATTGCTTATCAAGGTACCGTCGTACTGATTGAAAGCGTGCGCACACCCCAACGCGCCCTGCCGGTGCGCAAACGGGCGCTCCACGTCCTTCAATTCCGCCAGCCCCGCATTGTTCAGATTCGCGCGGCTTTGGGACTACATTTGCCCATCACCGCTGGCGACACTGTGCAGATCTTGGGCGAAGAGCTGCGGGGAGAGTCGACCGAAGTACGCATTGATGATCTTACTGTGGCACCGCCCGTTGCCCAGGTCGCGGATGAGGAGATTCGGCTCGCGCTGCCCAATACGCTGCGGGCCGGCGCACATAGTCTGCAAGTCATCCATCCGCAGACGATGGGCGCGCCGCCGGTTGCTCACAGTGGCGTCGAATCTAACGCAGTGCCATTTATGCTTCAGCCCACCATTGCGCCCCCCGCAGTGAGCAATGTTGCGCCCGCGCGGGACGCCAATGGTAGCCAGGTGGTCGTAGAAGGAGTCGTGTTGCAGTCGGCCCAAGTACGCGTCAACTTCACACCTGCCGTGGGGCGAGATCAGCGAACGTCTCTCTTATTGAACGAATTGTCTCCACCCGCCGGGCGCCCGGGCCGGGCCTATCAGTTCGCTGCACCGGCCCAAAACGGGATTGCCGCGCCCAATCAGACCGAGACGGACGTGATCGATTTTGACGTCCATCGACTCTTCCCTGGCCAGTATCTGGCGCGTGTGCAGGTTGATGGGGCCGAGAGCCCGCTTGCTGTCGATGCCGCCGGACTGTACAACGCACCGTTGATCACCATCTAACTCGATTCATCCAGCGTGAGCCCAATGAGTTTCGAAGATGTAGCCAGCCCACCAATCGAAAAAGAGAGGAGCATCAGCGAAAGCTGGTCCGTGGCCAATCAGCGCTATCTGACGGCGGCGCTCTCGGCTGTGCGCAGTTGGTTGACACACTTGGTTGATCCGCAGGCGCCGGCAACGGTTGGCGTCGAGCTCGACGCGCTGGCCGCTGAGATGGTTGCGCCCCCTGCGCTTGAGACGCTCTGCGTAACCTTCGGTCTTACGCCTTTTGAGCGCGATTTGCTGCTGCTCTGTGCCGGCGTCGAGTTGGACGACGAGCTGCGACAGATGGTCGCCGAGGCTGCTGGCAGCGACGCCGCACCCGGACCGACCTTCGCGCTGGCGTTGGCGGCGCTGCCTGGCGCACACTGGTCTGCTCAGGCCCCCAACGCACCTCTGCGCTATTGGCGGCTGGTCGACTTGCGTGGCGATGACGCCCCCACGCGTGCGCTCTTGCGCATTGATGAGCGCATTCTCCATTATCTCGTGGGCATTTATCATCTCGATGACCGTCTTGTCGGCCTGGTGGAGCCGATTACGCTACAGGGCGCGTTCGCGCCATCACACGCTGTGCTGGCTAATGAGATCGTTCAGCTCTGGACTGGTTCGGGCGTGCGCCTGCCCGCGGTGCAGCTGTGCGGCACGGACAGGGCGGAGCAGCGCGCGATTGCCGCCGAAGTTTGCCGCAAACTGGGGATCACTCTCTATCTCCTGCCCGTGGCTGCCATTCCAGAAGAGTCGCGTGAGCTCGATGCCTTGCTGCGTTTGTGGGAGCGTGAGGCCGCCTTGAGCCAGGCTGCCCTCCTGATCGACTGCCATGAGGAAGCCGGGGAGCTTGCCGGGACGACCCAATTGCGCAGATTGATTGAGAAGCTCAGTGGCTTGATTTTCCTCAGCCGACGTCAGCCGCTCTCGGGCGTGATCCGCACGGTGATGACCTACCCTGTAATGCGTCCTACGCCTACAGAGCAAGCTGCATGCTGGCGCGCTGAACTGGGTGATCGGGCCGCTTCGCTAAACGGTCAGGTCGATCAGCTCGTCAGTCAATTTAACCTTGGCTTGCCCGCCATCGCTGCGACCGTGGAGGGCTTCGCCAACGATCCGTCGGTTGACACAGCCACTGGCGGCGCGCGCCTGTGGGATCTCTGCCGGGTACAGAATCGCCCGCAACTGGACGATTTGGCCCAGCGCATCAACGTTCAGGCTGCTTGGGATGATCTGGTCTTGCCTGAAGCGCAGTTTTACACCTTGCGCACACTCGTCGCGCAGGTGCGGCAGCGCGCCACGGTCTACGAGACGTGGGGATTTGCGGCCAAGAGCGCACGCGGGCTGGGCATCAGCGCGCTGTTTGCGGGCAGCAGCGGCACCGGCAAGACGCTGGCTGCCGAAGTGCTGGCCCAGGCCTTACGTCTCGATCTCTACCGGATCGACCTGAGCCAGGTCGTCAGTAAATATATCGGCGAGACGGAGAAGAACCTTGGGCGCGTCTTTGATGCTGCTGACGGGGGCGGTATGGTGCTGCTCTTTGACGAGGCGGATGCGCTCTTTGGCAAACGCAGCGAAGTCAAGGATAGTCATGACCGTTACGCTAACATCGAAGTAAGCTATCTCCTCCAGCGCATGGAGTCCTACCGGGGATTGGCCATCCTCACGACCAATCTCAAGGAATCGCTGGATACCGCCTTTCTGCGCCGCATCCGTTTTATCGTCCATTTTCCCTTTCCAGACGTGAATCAGCGAGCGCTCATCTGGCAGCGCATTTTTCCGGCCGAGGCGCCGCTGGATGCATTGGATTATGCCAAGCTTGCACGTCTCAACGTCGCCGGTGGCAGCATTCGCAACATCGCACTCAACGGCGCGTTTCTGGCCGCAGATGCCGGCGAATCTCTTGGTATGCGCCATTTGCGCCATGCTGCACAGATTGAGTTTTCTAAGCTGGAGCGGACACTTTCGGAACGCGACGTTATCGATTGGGATTGACATAACGTAAAGAAATCGAACGATAGACTCTTAGGAAGTTGGCGGATCCATGAACCTGACCGTAGCGATTGACGAATTAATTCTGTACGGCTTTGCGCCTGGCGACCGTGGCGAGATTGGCGTGGCAGTGGCGCGGGAACTCACCCGCTTGTTGGGTGAAGGGGAGATGCCGTCTCACTGGCGGCACGGCGGAGAGCAGCTTCGCCTCGATGGTGGCGCCTTTTCAATCGGGGCCGATGCTCGGCCTGCGCAGGTAGGCGCCCAGATCGGTCAGGCAATCTACCGGGAGTTGACACAATGAGCGCAGCCAGCCTGTGGGAGACGCAGTCAAAAATTGCTGTAACACCTGTCCAATCGCACAACGCGTTGCTGCAGCGCAAGTGCGCATGTGGCGGCACGCCCGGTCTTGACGGGGAGTGTGCTGCGTGTCGCAAGCGGCGTCTACAGCGCCAGGCGGTCAATGGCGGTGCAGGCACTGCGCAGTCGGCAGTAGATACCGTGCTTGGTGCTTCAGGCCGACCCCTGGACGCACCGACGCGTGCGCTGATGGAGCCGCGCTTTGGTTATGACTTCAGCTCCGTACGCATCCATACGGACGCGACCGCAGCCGGCCATGCAGCCGCAATCAATGCCCGAGCATATACCCACGGCACACATGTCGCCTTCGCCACCGGCCAATATGCGCCCAAAAGCGATGCAGGGCGGCATTTGATTGCTCATGAACTTGCCCATGTGGTGCAGCAGTCGGGGGCTGCGTCGACGACACAACGCAATGCCATCGTGCCGGAAGGACACGAAACCGAGCGCGAGGCTGAGGTGGCCGCGCAGCGAGTCATGAGTGGTGGAACCTACTCGGTGCGCCAGCGCATTGGCGGCGCCCAGCTTCAGCGCCACAAAGACGATCTGGTTGCCTACTCCGGCGGTCAAAGCGGCACCCTCTCTGTCGTCGCAGCCGGCAAGTTGATCTCCGTTTCCCCCGCTGTCTCCGGCCATCCTGGACATGGTGAGAATGAGCCAAGCGAGGGCCCAATTCCGACTGGCCGCTACGTCATCCACCCCAAAATCACGCGTTCGACCGTTGCCAAGGCCCAAGGCGGCGTCTGCGGCGCCAACGCCATCCCGTCGGGGTATCAAGCGATCACGAGTACGGACAAGACGCCTTGCGATTCGGCCCACTACTGCAACATTCCTTGTCCCACCGCCGGTGACGCGACGCAGAAGTGCTTTACGCCCAACGACTGTTGGGGCTCCCATCGTATCAAGATTGAAGGGCGCCAGGCAGTGGTAACGCCTGCGGGCAAGAAGGTCTTTCGCGACGGCTTTTATATCCATGGCGGCAATCCGGCCGATGCTGTCAGCAGTGGTTGCGTGAAGTCGCTGGACGACGGTGTCTTTGCGCCTATCCGCACGCTGACCGGCGTAAAAGGGGCCGTCCCATTCTGTGTCGGCAAGGCTTGTGGCGCGGCAGTCTCGAAAGCCCAAAGCGAACTCGTTTCTGATATCGGCGCTGCGCTTTCTGGCGCTGCCGGTGGCTTGATTGAGGGTCTCATGGACAGAGAGGAGTAAGCCACCATGAAACTACAGAGTCGGGTTGCGCCAACTTCATCGCTGCCTGCCGCTGCGGTGCTCGTTCAACGAAAGTGTGCATGCGGAGGCGCGCCAGGGTTAGACGGTGAGTGTGCGGCGTGTCGCAAGCAACGCTTGCAGCGGCGCGCCGCTGCTCCTGACACGACCCTAGCGGCCCGTGCGCCAGCTCTGGGGACTGTGGCGCTACACAGACCTGGGCATGTGCTGCCGGCCGCGGCGCGTGCCGACATGGAGGCGCGGTTTGGCCATGATTTCGGCGGCGTGCGCGTGCATACAGATGGTGCAGCAGCCGCATCTGCCCGGGCGTACAACGCATTTGCCTATACGGTCGGTCAAGACATTGTCTTTGCGGCGGGCCGATACAATCCCGCGACGCCCGATGGACGGCGTCTGTTGGCCCACGAACTGGCCCATACGGTACAGCAGCAGGGCGCCGGTGGCGGCCCGATACAGCTGGCCTCGGCAGTCGACACTCCCGACGCGCCGCTGGAGCGGGAAGCAGAGCAAGCCGCAGAGCACATTATGGCGGGCAACCAACCCGTAATTGGGGGTCGTGTGGGCCGCCAACGGGCCCAGCTCCAGACTGCATCAACCCAGCACAAAGCCCGTCGCCCCATGCCCGATGGTTATATTGAGGTTACGCGTACGATCGAACCCCAAAGCTGTCGCCAAATACCATTTTCTGGTTCCACACCGACGGGCGACTTAATCTATTTTGACCCGCAGGCCAACGCCTTCGGCATTCGCTATCGCTATTGCCGGGGGACGGGGGCGATTGCCGTTGACTCCCAACTCCGCTATGACAAATTGCGCGCAGACGCAGAAAAGCTGCTAAAAAACCTACCCCAAACCATATTGGGCAGCGGTGATATCGCTGACCAGATTCGACAAACTGTCCGCCAAACTTCGGTCACCGCCTCCGCGACGGTTGCGTTAACGGTTAGCGGTACGCTGCAGGTGGAACTGCGCGGCAGCACAGAACAGGGCCTGCAGTCGCGCAGCTACGAGGTCGGCGGTCTGCTGCGTCTGACCCCGAGCGGATGGGCGCTGGAATTGGACGCAAAGTATCGCCATGTAACCGACCAGCTCAGTGGGCGCATTGAGACCGTCTCCTTTACACCGCGGGTGAACGTAGGGCCTGTGCAGGCTGGCGTGGGCATTGAGCATGAAAACCGGCAACCTTCTAGCGGTACACCGGCGAGTACCACAACGGTGCGCGGCACGGTGAGCGTGGCCACCGGTCGCGGGCTTGGCTTTTCACTTTCTGGATCTTCTGCGGGCGGCGGTACCTTTTCGATTACCTTTGGCACCGTCGACAAATCTCAGTCGATTCCCAAGGCGCCGCGCACCGAATGCTTTACGCGCGATTGCGCGCCGCCAACGGTAACGTATGCCTGCCTGCGTGTCTACGCGGCGCACAACGTAGAAGTTGAGACGCAAAGTCCCGGTCAGAGTGTCGTGCAGCTGCACTACGGCTACGACACGGCTGCGCCAGCCGACCCGTCCATCTACCAGCAGAAGCTCGATCAGATCGTAGGCCTGGTACAGAACAACTACTCGGTGCGCAAGATCGATGGCTTTGCCTCGCCCGAGGCCAGCCGGGCCTACAATCAACGCCTCTCCGAAAGCCGAGCCAGCCAAGCAGCAGCGGACATTCGAGCGCGTCTTGCAGCTGCAACACCACCGATCTCGGCGCCGCTGCCAACGCCTACAGCCAAGGGAGAGCTGTTGGGTGAGAGCGAGACCGGACGCAGCCCCCGGAATGACCGTATCATTGCCGATATTAGCGCTCGACTGGGCACGCTGTCAGAAGCTGAGCAATTTGCCCTGCTTGGGGTGGACGCGGCTGCCCTGGACGATGCCGGACGGGCGGACCTGCGCGAGCGCATCCAGGATTTTATACAGGGCAAGCAGGGCGGGCGGGCATTGGCAACGCGACCGCGTTGGGAGCGCATCTTCCCGTTCCTGCGCCGGGCAGAAGTCGAGCTAGATCGGCCGCGCGTGACCGAGCAGCGTCCGGTCCCGGCGCACAGCGTGGCGCTCGGCGACTGTGACGCGGATACGCGAACCTGGGCAGTCCAACACATGCCGGCGCCGCCACACGATCTGCGCCTACCGCAAAAACCGCAATTCGGATTTTGAGCCCATTTGAGGAGCGCCATTCATGACTGGCTTTTCCAACTCGCCCAAGCTTTTCAAGGGCGCGCTGGTCGGACTGGACCCATTCAGTCCGCTGGCAAGTATTGTCATATTTCAATACAACCCTGAAACGATGACGCGTACGATCACGCCCCAGGCCGCTGGCGGTGACGCGGACAAGGGAGAGGCGCTGCGTCTCAAGGGGCCGCCCCAGGAAGCAATCAAGCTCGATGTGGCCATTGACGCGGCCGATCAACTGGCGAGCAATGACGCCGTGGTGGCCGCATTGGGGATCCATCCAACGTTGGCTGCGCTGGAAATGATGCTCTATCCCAAGAGCGGTCTCGTAATCGCCAACGAAGTGCTGTTGAATCTTGGCGTCATCGAAATCATTCCGCCCGAGGCGCCGCTGACGCTCTTTATCTGGGGCGCCCAGCGCGTACTCCCCGTGCGCCTGACCGACTTAAGCATTACCGAAGAAGCATTTGATCCCGACCTCAATCCCATTCGCGCCAAGGTCAGTGTGGGGCTGCGCGTGCTCACCTATCGGGACTTGGGGCTGCTGAGTCCTGGCGGCACGCTCTTCATGGCCCACCAGATTGTTAAGGAAGTGACGGCGACGATTGGCAGTGTAGGCGCAATGGCCGGTTCTGCCTCGGGTTCTTTCAGCGCCAGTGCGGGAGCGTAACCATGTTCGAACCAACCAGCCGCTATGCGGAGATCGCTACGGCCACCCTGACTGTGTCCGACCCCGATGGTCGGGAACGGGTCATCGTCTACAAACGGCGGCGCTTCGTGCCAGATACAAAAGGTCAAACGATCCTGGCAGAACACTCGGTGCGCCAGGGCGAGCGCCTCGACAACATTGCTGCGCGCTATGTTGGCGATCCCGCCCAATTCTGGCGTATCTGCGACGCCAATCTCGTGCTGAAACCGGCCGCCTTGGAAGTGCCAGGCAGTGTGATCCGTTTGGCGCTGCCCGGCATTTAGGTGTTGTGCTGGCGACATTGATCTACTTGCGAACGCCGTCAGCGTACCCTCGAGGTTTGGCTCACGGTCAGTGGCGTTCCGTTTTGGGTGACAACCAGCCGAACATTTAGCATCGATCGGAAGAATCATGCTTGCGAGTTTGCTTGGCATTCGACTCATTTTGCTCTTGGGCAAAAAGGCGCCCCTACCGGCGTCGGCTCAGGTCATGAACGCCTTAAGCCGCGTGCGCGTCATCAACGATAGCCGGGGCGATGACGGCTTTCAGCTTACCTTTACGCTCGGCAAGGACAAGCTGGGAGATTACGCACTGTTGCGCAGCGGCGTACTCGATCCCGACAGTCGGGTCTCGATTGGCGTGCTGCTCGGCGTCATGCCTGAACCATTGATAGACGGCATCATCTATCACCATCAGGTGACGCCCGGTTCTGAACCCGGCACATCGCAGCTGACGGTCAGCGGACGCAATCTAAGCGTGTTACTAGACCTGGAAGAACGCAACGCCGAATACAAGAATCGCCCCGATTTTCTGATTGCGACCGAAATTCTGACGCGACCCGAGTACACCCAGTATGGCATCGTGCCCCAGGCCATGCCAACGTCAGATGTGCCCATCGAACTGCTACGCGTTCCCCGACAGCAGGAGACTGATTTGCGATTCCTCCAGCGTATGGCAGCACGGAACGGATTTGTTTTCTACATAGAGCCGCTGACACTGGGGGTGAGCAGGGCCTATTTTGGTCCGGAAAATCGCGTGGGCCAACTTCAGTCCGCGCTGAGCATTGACATGGGGAGCGCAACCAACCTGGAAGACCTGAACTTTTCGACTGATGCGCTCAGTCCGGTGGGGACCAAGGGCGTCTTTGTCGAACCAATCACAAAGACGAGCATTCCAATTCCGCCGCTGCCCTCCTTGCGGATTCCCCCATTGGCGCTGTCGCCGACCGCGCCGCGCCGCACCCGCCTTATGCGCAGTACGGCCCGGCAGAATCCAGCTGAGGCGGCCACGAACGCGTTGGCAACGGCCACCAATTCGCCTGATTCTGTCAAAGCAACGGGCAAACTGGAGACCGTGCGCTACGGCTATGTCCTGCGTGCAAGACGACTGGTTGGCGTACGCGGGGCCGGTTTGCGCCACGATGGCTTCTACAAGGTAAGTAAGGTAACCCACGACATTGAAGCGGGAAAATACAGCCAGAGTTTTGAGCTTTCGCGTGAAGGGTCGGGTGCCTTGCTGCCCGTTGTCGTACCTTAAGACAACGGCAAACTCTGACATTGAGGACAGCAGAATGATGAGTAGAGAAAATGCTTTTTACGGCAAATATCGTGGCAAGGTGACCGATATCAATGACCCTCTTATGATGGGGCGCATCAAGGCCGAGGTGCCCGACGTTATGGGGGATCGGGAGAGCGGTTGGGCCATGCCATGCGCGCCCTTTGGCGGCAGCGGTATGGGCTTCTTTTGCCTGCCCGGAGTGGGCGCAGGCGTGTGGATCGAGTTTGAGGGCGGTGATCCAGACTATCCCATCTGGAGCGGCTGCTGGTGGGGCTCTGTTGCCGAGATGCCGCCGATTCTGCTGGCGCCGCCCTACAAGAAGCTGATGATCGTGACGGAGGGGGGCAACAGCGTCACGCTGGATGACACGCCCGGCATTGGCGGTATCACGTTGGAGACGGCGAGTGGCCAGAAGCTCGTGTTGTCGGCGGTCGGCGTCGAAATCGACAACGGCATGGGCGGCTCGATCAAAATGACGGGTCCCCAGGTTTCGATCAATGGCGGCGCCCTGGAGGTAATCTGATGCCCGGCTTTCTGCTCCATGCCAACGCAATGATTCTGTGCAGCCACGGCGGTCAGGTCCAGGCGCTGGCGCCCAATCCGCGTGTGCGTGTCGGCGGTCAGCCCGTGGTCACCCAGCCGCTGCCGCATGTGGTAGCCGGGTGTCCCTTTGTGCCTGTGGCGCCAAGCCCGTGCGTCACCGCGCAGTGGGTGACGGGCGCATTGCGTGTCCGGGTGGGCGGTCAACCGGTGTTACTCCAGGACAGCCAGGCGATCTGTGCACCGAATGGCACGCCGGTCACCATCGTCATGACCCAAGTGCGGGTCAGGGGACAATGATGCAAATAAACTATCCGCTTCACTTTGACGGCCGTGGCCGTACGGCAGAAACAACGATGGACGAGCATATTCGTGATCTGATTGAGCAGGTGCTCTTCACCGCGCCGGGCGAACGCGTCAATCGGCCCGACTTTGGCAGTGGCTTGCTCCAACTCGTCTTTGAGCCAAGCGGCAGTGGGCTGGCCGCAGCCACACAGATGACCGTTCAGGGTGCACTGCAGCAGTGGCTGGGCGATCTGATCCAGGTCGAGGCGGTGGCGGTAGAGAGTGTTGACAGCACGCTGCGTGTGACCGTGCGCTACGTCGTGCGTCGCACCCAGGCGCGCCAGACAGCTGAGTTTGAGAGGAGCCTCTAGATGGCGACCCAGTATCGCTGCCGTAACCAGCAGCGCCTCAAGCTAGTCAAAGAGAAGAGCGGCGTGAATGGCATAGACTTTCTTGAAGTGGCCAGCGATCAGCGCTCGCTTCAGCTGCACTTTGCTAATGAACTGCCCATTACGCCGGCGGTGACGCGCAGCAACGTGGTCGTCACGGGCGGCGTGCGCGTGGTCGGCGCGACGCTCGACTCTGACGAAGACGGCGTGCCCGAAGTAAGTATCGACGGCGACTTGCGCGTGATTGCGGTGACGGTTGCCGCCAAATTGATGACCGTGCACCTCAATCAACCGGGCGATTTTTCGACCTACACTCTTCATGTGGTGACCTCGTCCACGAACCTGGATGCACCGCCCTGGCTCGATCGCCAACTGGCTTCGGTTGATTTCTCGTTCAAGGTCGACTGTCCGAGCGACTTCGATTGTGCGCCTGATGATCTTTGTCCGCCGGCCACGCTAGATGAACCGGAGATCAACTATCTGGCCAAGGACTATACCAGCCTTCGCCGGCTCCTCTTTGACCGGCTGAGTGTGATCATGCCCGACTGGCAGGAGCGTAATGCCGCGGATGTCGGTGTGGCCCTCGTAGAACTGCTTGCCTACGTGGGCGATCACCTCAGCTATACCCAGGACGCGGTTGCCACGGAAGCCTATCTGGGCACGGCCCGTCGGCGCACGTCCGTGCGACGCCACGCGCGACTGCTCGACTACGCCATGCACGACGGCTCGAACGCCCGCACCTGGGTCTGCTTCAACTGTGCTGCCGATGATTCGCCCGTTCACGTGCCGGCGCATACACCGCTGCTCACGCGCGGCACAGAGGATCATCCGAGCCTTGACGAGGCAACCATGCGCCAACTGCTGCCTCACGAGCGCCCGGTCATTTTCGAGACAATCTACGCCGTAGACCTGCGGGTCGAGCGCAATGCAGTCACCTTCTATACCTGGCAAGAAGCGGACTGCTGCCTGCCGCGCGGTGCGACCCGGGCGACCTTGTACCGCCAGCGCGACACCTCCCTCCCTTCCCTCACTCTGACGGTGGGTGATGTACTTGTCTTCGCCGAGGTAAAAAGTCCGACAACCGGGCTCGTTCAGGATGCCGATCCCGGCCGCCGCCATGCTGTGCGCCTGGTGCGGGTTGACAACACTGTCCAGGACACATTGCCCGCGACGGCCATCGATCTCGTCGAGGTTGAGTGGGGCGCCGAAGACGCACTCCCCTTCTCGCTCTGCCTCTCGGCGGTCATTGAGGGCAATTTGACGGTAGAAGATGTGACTATCGCCTGCGCCAACGTCGTTCTTGCCGACCATGGCGTTACCCTGTCCACCCTCACGGCGGGACAGGCCGAGCTGCTGGCGACGGTGCCGTCAACCGGCGTCTATGCGCCGCGCCTGACGGCTGGACCGGTTACCCAACAGGGCGGCGTCAATGATCCGGTGACCAACCGTCGCGTCGTCTTTGACCCCACTGGATCGGCACGTTCGGCCCTCGAGTGGGCGGTGGGTGATGCGCTCCCCGTCATTTATCTGGACGACGGATCCCCCCAGCGCTGGACGCCCCTGCGCGATCTGCTCGCCAGCGACCGTTTCGCCAAGGAGCTTGTGGTGGAGGTCGGTGCAGCGGGCGAAGCCCAGCTTCGCTTTGGTGACGACATCCTGGGCCAGCGGCCGCGGGCCGACGTTCCTATGCTGGCAGACTACCGCATCGGCAATGGTCGCGCCGGCAATGTTGGCGCCGACGCGCTCACCCGGGTTGTCACCGCTCAGCCGGGCGTGAAGCGAGTATGGAACCCGCTTCCGGCTGTGGGCGGCGTCGATCCTGAGGAGATGGAGCAGGTTGTCCAATTTGCACCCCAGGCGTTTCGCACCCAGCAGCGCGCGGTTACCGAAGCGGACTATGAAGAAGTCACCCAGCGCCGCGCAGATGTGCAAAAGGCCAAAGCCACCCTGCGCTGGACGGGCAGTTGGTATACCGCATTTGTAACGGTTGATCGCTTTGGCGGCCGGCCCGTAGATGCCCGGTTCGAGGTGGCGCTGCGGCGTTACTTGAATCGCTATCGGCTGGCCGGTTATGACCTGGAGATCAATGCACCCGGCTTTCTGCCGCTGGAGATCGTTTTGCAGGTCTGTGCGCGCAGCGGCTCGTTTCGTGCAGACGTTAAGCAAGCGCTACTCCGCAGCTTCAGCGCTACGGCCTTTGCCGATGGCTCGCGTGGTTTCTTCCATCCGGACAACTTCACCTTTGGTCAACCGCTCTACCTCAGTGATCTCTATGCCCGGGCGCTGAAGGTGCCCGGCGTTGAGTCGATATCCGTGGTGACCTTCCAACGTTGGGGGGGCGTAGACCAGGGCGAGAAAGAAGCAGGTCTCTTGACGCCGGGTCCGTTCGAGGTTCTCCAGTTGGACAATGACCCCAATTTCCCGGAAAACGGCAGGCTTGAGTTCATCGTACAGGGCGGCTTATGAGCGCATCAACAACGACATTGCATACGTGCAACTGCTGTGAGGGCGTGCATGCCTTGACGCCAGGCAGCGTCTACAATGCCCCCGGTTTGCCATCGCTGGCCTATCGGACGGGCACGCATGGGACTTTCAAGCAGACCATGTTGGCCAGTTTGGCAGGCGTGCCAAGGCTGACGGCACGGCGGAATGATGATCCGGCCATCGCTCTGCTCGACGCGTGCGCCGTCATGCTCGACGTGCTCACGTTTTACCAGGAACGCATTGCCAATGAGGGCTATCTACGCACCGCGGTCGAACGACTCTCCGTCTTGGAGTTGGCCCGGACGATCGGTTATGAATTGAATCCCGGCGTCTCTGCTGGCGTCCATCTCGTCTTTGAATTGGAGACCGCGCCCGGCGCGCCCGGCGTAGCCGCGATCCCCGTCGGGACCAAGGTGCAGAGCCTACCCGGTCAGGACGAGAAGCCCCAGACGTTTGAAACCGCCGTAGCGATCGACGGTTGGGCCGCGTGGAACCGTATGACGCCCCAGCGCAGCGAGCAGATCTTGCCCAAGTTTGACGATCGCCACCTCTACCTACGCGGGACGAGCACCAATCTGAAGGCGGGTGATGCGATCCTGTTGATCGGTGATGAACGCGCACTAGATACGGGCAACGAAAATTGGGATTTTCGCATTCTCACCGCAGTCGAAACTGTGACGACATTGATGCCAAAAGAAAGCTACACAGTGGTAACGCTGGAGCGCGGACTCGGCTCGATCACGCCGCACGTGGAGCCGGCCAGCAAGCACCCGCGCGTCTTTGCCCTGCGCACCCGCACCAATCTCTTCGCGTACAATGCGCCCGACTGGCGCGCCATGGCAAACGAAGTGCGCAATCGCTACTTGCCGGACACCGGAGGACCCGGTACTGCGACGGAGTGGCCGGAATTTTCGCTTGCGCATATTGCCATGGAAACGCCGCCAGCAACAGGAGAGATTGATACCGTCTATCTCGATGCGCTCTACCCCAAGATCGTAAAGGATAGTTGGGTGGTGCTCTCTTCACCTGACTACGAAGAGGTCTTTCAAGTGAAGGAGGCGGCTGACTCTGCACGCACGCGCTATGGAATTTCGGCCAAGTGTACGCGTTTGACCCTGCTAGGTGAGAATCTGCGCCGCGAGTTCGACTTTGCTGTGCGCGAGACGCAGCTGTTCGGTGAGGCCGAGGAACTACAACTGGCCGCCCGACCGGTAACGACGCCAGTGCGCGGGAACAAGATCATCCTGGATCGGCGCGTTGCCTCGCTCCCTACCGGCCGGACACTCATTGTCAGTGGACGGCGCATGCGCGTGCGTACGACGGCCACGGCGGGTGATCCAACCAAAGCAAAGATCGTTGCTGCCGCCAAGAAGTCGCTTGTCCCATCCTCAGTCCTGAACTCGGTTCCCGTAACGCCGGGCGAGCCCCTGCATATCGTGACCGGCCCGGAGAGCTTGAAGGGCGGACGTACTCGTTGGAACGTGATCGATCCCCGCGGCTTCCGCGGCGAGTTGATTCTGGATGCCGATCTCCTCTACCTGACGTCGGGCGATGGGGCGCTGCTCGTTTTACTGCCACAGGAGTCGAGTCTGATCATGCTGGAGCCGGAGGTAGAGCTCGCCAATGGCCACCAACAATGGGTGCTGCAGGACGCCAATGGGTTCGTCGGCAGTGCAGATGTTGCAGCAGACACATTCGAATCACTTCCTTCAGAGCCGGCAGATGATGTGGTCAGCGAGGTCGTACTCATCAAGAGTGTGACGCCCAACTCGGATCCGACTGAAATCGTTCTTGAGGCGGCACTGTCCAACGTCTATGATCGACTGAGCGTGACCATCTACGGCAACGTGGCCCGGGCAACCCACGGCGAAAGCCGGCAAGAGGTTCTGGGGAGCGGCGACGGCGCGCGTCCGTTCCAACACTTTGTGCTCAAACAGACGCCCTTGACCTTTACCTCGGCCGCGGTTGCCGCCGGATCGGAAACGACCTTACGCATACGAATTGATGACATTTTATGGGCGGAGCGTCCTTCCCTGTACCAGGCAGGACCGCGGGATCGAGTGTACGTTACCCGCTGCGATGACGATGGCAAGGTGACCGTCCAGTTTGGCGATGGCGTTACGGGCGCACGCTTGCCTACCGGCGTTGAGAATGTGGCAGCGACATACCGCACTGGTATCGGCAACGAGGGGATGACCCAGGCCGGGCAGCTCTCCTTGCTGATGACGCGCCCGCTCGGGGTACAGAAGGTGCACAATCCGCTTGCACCGGCAGGCGCGGCGGATCCAGAGGCGCGTGAGGATGCACGACGCAACGCGCCCTTCACGGTGCTCACGCTCGATCGCATCGTTTCGCTGCGTGATTTCGAGAATTTTGCCCGGGCCTTTGCCGGCATCGGCAAAGCGCAGGCTGCCTGGCTTTGGGACGGCGAGCGGCGTCTCGTCCACGTCACGATTGCGGCCGAAGCGAGCAACGGCATTGATCACACAATCGAGGCGACCACTGACCTCTATGCCAATCTGCGCAAAGCGATGGATGAAGCACGCGATGTCGTGCAGCCGATGGTCTTGGCTTCTTACACGCCCCGCTATTTCCGACTGCGCGGCCGTCTGCTAATCGATGACGCGTTTGTCGTGGAGACGGTATTGGATGCGGTCGGTGATGCGCTGCGCGGCGCCTTTGCATTTACGCAGCGGGATTTTGTGCAGCCGGTGCGCGCCAGCGAGGTAATGGCCGTAATGCAGCGCAGCGCCGGTGTCACCGCGGTCTTTGTAGATGAACTCTATTTCAAGGGCGAAGCGCCCACCCGTCAGCATGAAGTGCGCGCGCAGGGCGCCAGGCGTCATGGTGCGCAGGTCGCCGCGGCTGAACTGCTCCTGCTTGACCCCAATGGCCTCTTTCTGACGGAGGTAAGCGCATGAATTACACCACAGAACGGCTCTACGAACTGCTGCCTGAAATCTATCGTGTTCGTGACGCGGAGCAGGGGTATGCGCTCAAGATGTTGCTGGACGTCATGGCGCGTGAGATTGGCATCGTTGAGGCGGACATTGATCAGCTTTATGCCAACTGGTTTATCGAGACGTGCGAGGAATGGGTCACACCCTATATTGGCGATCTGTTGGGCACCGGCAGCATGCACGCGCTGGCGGCTGCCGGCTTCACCCAGCGAGCATATGTGGCCAATACACTGGGCTACCGCCGGCGCAAGGGTACGGCCACCGTGCTTGAGCAGCTTGCCCGCGACACGACGCTTTGGAACGCACGCGCGGTCGAGTTTTTTGAACTGCTCGCAACGTCGCAATACATGAACCACATTCGTCTTCACAACGCGGCCACGCCCGATCTGCGCCAGACGAATTCGCTCGAGCTGCTGAACTCACCCTTCGACACGATTGCCCACACTGCGGATGTGCGGCGGATTGCAAGCGAGCGTGGCAAGCATAACATCCCCAATGTCGGGCTCTTCTTGTGGCGCCTGCAGGCCTATTTCATGGCACGTACGACGCCGGCACCGGTGGTCGGTGGCGCAGCGGACCGCTTCACGTTTCACCCGCTAGGCCTTGATGCCCCAATCTTCAATCGTCCTCAAACCGAGGAACTTATTGCGCATTTGGCTGAAGAGCACAATGTGCCCGGACGCATGCGCCGCCGTGCGCTCTATGATGATCTGAATGCGGTTCGCGCTGCTATGCAGCGCGGCAGCACGCCATTCTGCCGCTATCTCGGCAATCAGCCAATTCTTGCCGTCTACTTTGACGACAGCACCACGCCCTTGCCGCCCGAAGCCATCGTCGTCTGTGACTTGAGCGGGTGGGACGATCCAGCGTGGCAGGCGCCCCAGCGCGAGATCATTGCGTTGACCGCCCGGCCGGCCGACCCACCGGTGTTTTTCGAGACCAAAGTAGCCGTAGACCCGATGCTGGGACGATTGGTGCTCCTACGCGACATCACTGATCCGCCTGCCAGCCTGCGCGTCAGCTATACCTATGGCTTCAGCGCCGACATCGGCGGCGGCCCGTACGACCGCCGCGTGCGTGCTGGCGCCGGAGACGCGCTGCTTACGGTCTACGAAAACTCGGTTGCAGCGCCTGAAGCGTTTGACGCACGGCTCGCGACCCCGACCGCAGCCTTGCCCACGCCCGCTGCGGCGGTCGCAGCCTGGGATTCCAGCCAGCCTCAGACGGTTGTCGAGGTGACGGACAACCAGACCTATGTGGAAGACCTGGATATTTTGATGGGCAGCACGGATCTGGTCATTCAGGCCGCCAATTTCATGCGTCCTACATTGGTCGGCGATGTGATCGTGCGCGGCAGTCAGCGTGGACGACTGATGCTCAACGGCCTGCAAATTGCCGGTCGGGTGATTGTTGCAGAGGCCGACTGTCTGCGTCAGTTGGACATCGTTCACTGCACGCTCACTCCCGGAGTCCGCCTGAATAGCGCGGGCGAGGCCCTGCATCCACGCGAGGCCAGCGTGCGCGTCGACGCCCCCAATGATGCGCTGCAGGTAAACGTCGCCGATAGCATCACGGGACCGCTGCATCTGCCTGAAGATATCGGTGGGCTGAGCGTACGTGATAGCATTGTCGAGTCGCCGGTGCGTGGCCAGCCTGCTGTTGCAACGCCCACCCTGTTGTCGGGTTCGCTTAGCACCTTTCCAACGCTCGCCGCGGCCAATCCGCGCCTGACAGTCACCATCGACAATGACGGGCCCATCGTGCTGACCCTGAGCGCCAAGCCGACCACCATCGTACAGGCCCGTGAGCTGCTTCAGGCCGCCCTGCGCACCGCGCACGACGGGCCGGCATTTCAAAAGTCACGGGTTCTTGCCGCCGCGAACCGTCTGATAGTGATCGCGGGGCGCCCCGGCGTCGTACGCATGGGGAATGTGATCGATGGTACCGGGGTGGTGGTTGATGACTCGGCTGCTTCGCTCAAGCTCACGCCTGGCGAAGCCCAAGCTACGACTGCATTGCTGAGCGGGCCGCTTGCGCCTTTCCCCGCTCTGGATGGGCCGAATCCGGCGCTGTTGATTACGCTGGGCGATGCTACGCAGATTGCAACGTTGACTGCCGTGCCTGCCTCTCTTGCCCAGGCTCGTGATCGTCTGCAGGAAGCCATTCGCAATGCGGATCCGGCTGATGCCGCGTTTTCTCAAGCGCTGGTTGCGGCAATTCCGGACGAGGCGCGACTGGTAGTACTGGCGGGCGATCCCGCGCTGACGCCCCGTTTTGACCCTTCCGCACTTGACGCAACGACGCTGGGGCGGCTCAAGCTCGCGGCGGATGGCGCCGCGCTTGCGGCCGACGGGAGCGGTGTTGTACCGGGTCCGCCGATACACCTGGTGCGTACGACCGTAATGGGGCCCGTCCACGTGAAGGCAATTGAATTGGCATCGGAGACGATCTTTGGGGGGGCGGTGACAGCAGATCGCAGGCAGGTTGGTTGCCTGCGCTTCAGCTTTGTGCCGGATGGGTCGCGCACGCCCAGGCGCTTCCAGTGCCAACCGGAATTGGCAATTACGGAAGCGATTTCAAGCGCGGCGTCTGGTGCAGGCCGGACCCTGTTGCCCGCGGAAGAGGCGCAAATCACAGCACAAATTCTTGGCCGTCTCACGCCCTCCCTCACTTCGACCCGTTTCGGCGACCCGGCCTATGGACAATTGCGACTGGGCGGCTCCGTTGAGATAGGTCGCGGAGCTGAAAACGGCAGCGAAATGGGCGCATTTAACCAACTCATGCAGCCCCAACGCGAGGCGAATCTACGCAATGCTCTGGACGAATACCTGCGCTTCGGACTAGAAGCGGGCATTTTTTTCGTAACTTGATAAGGAGGGGACGATGAAAGGCGATTTTTCAAGATCCACCTTTCGGCAGGAAAAGCATTATGCCGCCGTGCGTATCCAGCAGGGGCGCGTTCAGGTAGACGCCGATTGGAATGAACAGCTCGACATCGCCGATCACCGGACGACGCTTGAAACGGTTGACGTCATCGGTCTTTGTGGCGCGCCGATGGACGCTGCGGGCTTTGCCCTTTCTGCGGGCGCACCGCCGCAAATCGGCGCGGGCCGTTTCTATGTTGACGGCATCCTCTGCGAGAATGACGCGCCCGTAGAGCTGACCCAGCAGCCAGATCTGCCCGCGTATGAGGCGCCGCTGACGGTCGGCTATTATCTGGCATACCTGGACGTCTGGCGGCGCCATGTGACCGCGCTCGAAGATGAAGCAATGCGTGAGGTCGCACTTGGTGGCCCCGATACCGCGACGCGTGTCAAGACAATCTGGCAGGTGAAGCTGCTCGGCCCCATTGCCAACGAGCCCAACTGCACGGAAGAGCCGCCCACGTGGCAGACCTTGCTCGCAGCCAAGACTGGCGCCCTGCGGGCCCGGAGTCATCCCGGACCGTCGAGCGATCAGCCCTGTATCGTGCCGCCGGGCGCGGGTTATCAGCGGCTGGAGAACCAGCTCTACCGCGTCGAGATCCATCGACCCGGTCCTGTCGGTGTGGCCACCTTCAAATGGAGCCGCGACAACGGCAGCATCGTAACGCGCTGGTTGGACAAAGCCGACGATAATCTCATCGTCCAGAGCAGCGGGCGCGACGCGGTGCTGGGCTTCGGTCCTGAGCAGACCGTCGAACTGAGCGATGAAACACGGGAACTGCGTCTGGAACCGGGCGCATACACCGGTCCGCTAGGAACGCTCGCACGCCTGAAGGATGCTGAAGGCCAGCTGTTGGCGCTAGATCCGGTCGATCCGGTTACGTCCACGATCGACAAGGCCGACTTTCCCGACGCGATGACCCCAAGCGGTCTGCCCAATCATCCTAAGGTGCGTCGTTGGGACTCTGACGGCGAAACCGTTGTCGAACAAGATTTGACCGTTAACGACGGTTGGTTGGTCCTGGAAGATGGGGTTGAGGTCTTCTTCGAAGACGGCTTCTACAATGCCGGCGATTATTGGCTGATCCCGGCGCGCACGGCCACCGGCGATGTCGAGTGGCCCTTCTCCGATCCGCAGCCGCCCCTGGGTATCGATCACCACTACTGTAAGCTGGCCATTCTGCACCAAGACGGGACGGGCTTCTCTGTCGTACAGGATTGCCGGCCGCTTTTCCCGCCGCTGACGCAGTTGACTACGTTGCTCTATGCCGGTGGGGATGGCCAGGAAGCCATGCCGGGTCAGCCGCTTGTGCTGCCATTGGCCGTCCGTGTGGTCAATGGCCAGACGCCAGTTGCCGGCGCGCGCGTCGCTTTCACAATCAACGCGGGTGGCGGCACGCTGGCGCCCGCCGCCATCATCGCGACCGACGCCGAGGGTGTCGCCGCGACTGTATGGACGCTCGGCGCGTCCGGACCGCAGCAGGTGGAGGCCGCTCTGCTCGATTCGGCCGATCAGCCCGTGGCAGGCCAGCGGATCAGCTTTGGCGCAAACCTGAGCATTGCCGCGCAAGTCGCGTATGATTCGGCCGCATGCGCTAGTCTGACTGGCGCCTCCACGGTTCAGGAGGCGCTCGACATCCTGTGCCGAACACGAGGCGGTGGTTGTTGCGTCACGATTGGAGAGGGCGGAGAATTCAAGAGCCTGGCCGAGGCGATCGCGGTGCTGCTGGAGCGGGGAGAGACGAATTTCTGCCTCTGCCTGCTGGCCAACCATCGCGAGCCGTTCCATCTGTTCGAGGGCTTTTCGCTCGATTGGCCGGTCGAAGCGCCAGAATTGCACATCACGATCAGCGGTTGTGGATCCAGCAGCCGCGTCCTGATGACCGGGCCATTCTTCCTGCGCGGCGTGCGCTCGGCAACGTTGCGCAACGTCGCGTGGGAGCTGGGCTTTGTGCCCGAGCCAGGCACCAGCGCTTTTTTCTTCGATCACTGTCCGGGCATAGCGGTAGAGGGATGTTCCTTCATGGGGGTCGTGGAACCCGGACGCGACTTCGGCGGCATGGTGGCGGTCGGCAGCGCCTTGATGATGTTGACGGATAGTGATCGGTCTACGCTGCGCGACAATGCGTTTGAAGTGGCCATCGCGGAGAGCATGGAACCGGAATTTGCGATCTTGCTCAAGGCTGGAGATGCCATTGGCCGGCCGGAACTGGCCTTGCCCTTTGAACTGGCCATGCAGGGCGTTCTGGGCTGGCTGGAGTGGCGGGAGGCTGCCCTGCAGAGTGCCAAGCTGATGGCCGACCTCGATCCAAATGAGCGCGCTGCGCTTCAACAAGCCCTGGCCGAAGCATTGGGTGGAGCGGACAACGGCGTGGCGTTGAGCCGGCTTGAGCAGTTGGCCATTGCCAAGCTGCGCCTGTCCCTCGGTGCGCCGGAACCAAAACCGAGGACATTCTATGACATCCTGGTCGATTGGCGCCTGGCGGCAATCAAGACCCGGCCTGGGACAGCGCTCGTGCTGGAAAGTGAGCGCCGGATCAATGAGGAAGGGGAAGAGGGCCTATTCCGCGTGATTGAGGATATAGATGAGGATGACACCATCTTTGTGAGCGAAAACCGCATCGCCGGCATCGTCGGCCTCTACGGCTTTCCGGCTGCGGCCTCCATTATCATCCGGGCCGTGTCCCGCATTCAAGGGTTGAAGCCTCCCGCACGCGATGACGGGACCGCGCCCATCGGCTCGCGGCTGGCCATCGCCAGTGGCTTTTTTGGCAGCTTACAGGTGCGGGGAAATCAGATCACTCGCATTGCGTTGCCGCAAGGCTTCATTGAAGAACTGAGCGCCAAGGGCGATGGCGACGGCAACAGCTCGTTTGGGGCCGACGTCTTTGGGCGCTGCCTGCTGGCCGACAACGTCATCGAGGGCAATGACAACATCCTCATTGCGCGGCGGCTGACCGTCGATGCCAACGACTTCAACCTGGCTGCCGCACCCATGCAGACCAATCAGCTTGTGGGGCGGGGTGGCGCGGCCACCTTCATCGGCATCATGCTGGCGGGAAGCAGTGTCTACGTTGGCAACCAAAGCGGTAGCCCGCGCGGCGGACTCGTGGACGTTGCGTCGGCCAGCGAACGAGTGGCAAATCTCAACATGACCATCGTCTAGCCAAAAGCCCATCTATCCGATCAGTGGTGGTCCGGTCGAGCCCTATCGTCGCGTCAGCGTGATCCACTGCGGGCGAGCGTGTGTCCGTACCGCGCGCGCTTCTTCGTCGACGTGTACTACCAGGCCCTCGTTGACGAGCGCGACCAGGGGCGTTGCATGTTCCGGCTGTTTGAGATAGCGGTCAGCATGGTGTTGGGGGACGTGGCTGGCAAAATCGGGATGGGCGAGCGCCGTCGTGCTGCGCAGGCCCAAATCAAGGCGATCGAAATCGCCATGACGGCGATCAGCCAGATACGGTAGGGGATTGTGGTGCGTGAGACCGCAGGCCGCCAACGCCGGGATGGCCCAAACCCGGCGCGGACTTGGGGTCGTCATCACTACCCAACCGCCATGATCTCCAGCGTACGCTGGAGCGCGGTGCGCCAGCGGCCCTCTTCATCGACGGGCAGGTAGATGGCGCGGCGGCCGACGCGGGCGGCCTCCTCGGGGATGAAGATGTCGTCCTCCAGGTGGCCCAGGCCCATGCGCAGCCGACGCTGCATGGCCGGGCGGTTCATGTTCTCCAGCGCCTCGGAGCGCAACACGAGCTGGTCGAGCTCGCGGCCGATCTTCTGCACGCCGGCGCGCTGCGCCAGCATCTTGATGCGGATCTGGAAGAGCAGGTTCTCCACCTCTTCCGGCACCGACTCGGTCTCGCGTCCGCGCCGAAGCGGTCGATCAACTCCTGCGCATCTCGTCGATGGCTTCGCCGACTGGTCAGCCCGGCAATGCGCCGATAGATCTGCAGGCGCAGATCCTCTTCTTCGATGTACGAGTCCGGAATCTTGGCGTCGATGGGCAGATCGAGCGTGACCGGCGGCGCCAGCGGATCGTTGAGGTCGAAGGCGGATTCGTCGGTGGAGTGGTAGGCTCGGGGGCTGTTGGGTGTGGGCTGTGGGGGTGTGGGGCGGCGTCGCCTCGTCTCGGCGCGCAGCTCTCGCCCTCTCTCATCGGCTTCTTCGAACATGTCTTTCTTGCGGCGTGCTTCGTTGATGGCCTGGGCCAGCAGGCGCGTGTAGAGGTCGAAGCCGACGCTGTCGATCTGGCCGTGCTGGCGCGCGCCGAGGAGGTCGCCGGCGCCGCGGATCTCCAGATCGCGCATGGCGATGCGGAAGCCCGCGCCCAGCTCTTCGCTGCTCTCCATGATGGCGTGCAGGCGGCGGCGCGCGTCGAAGCTGAGGGCCTGATTCTTGTCGTAGAGCAGGTAGCAGTGGCCGCGGCGCGCGCTGCGCCCCACCCGCCCGCGCAGTTGGTAGAGCTGGGCCAGACCAAACTTGTCGGCCCGGTTGATGATGATGGTGTTGGCGTTGGGAATGTCCAGCCCGTTCTCGATGATGGTGGTGCAGACCAGCACGTCGATCTCGCCGTCGGCAAAGCGCATCATGGTGTCTTCCAGCTCGCGCTCGCCCATCTGCCCGTGGCCGACCGCGACGATCGGCTTCAGGCACCAGGCGCTGGATGCGGTCGGCCAGCATGCGGATGCCGCGCACCCGGTTGTGGACGAAGAAGACCTGGCCGTTGCGGCTCAGCTCGCGCTGGATGGCCTGGCGCACCAGCACGTCGTCATACTCGGCCAGCACCGTGTGGACGGGCTGGCGCTCCTTGGGCGGCGTGTTGATGGTGCTCATGTCGCGGATGCCGCTCAGGCTCATGTGCAGCGTGCGCGGGATGGGCGTGGCGCTCAGCGTGAGCACGTCGACCTTGGTGCGCAGCTGCTTGAGCTGCTCCTTCTGGGCCACGCCAAAGCGTTGCTCTTCGTCGATGATCAGCATGCCCAGATCCTTGAACTCCAGCTCTCGGCTCAGCAGGCGGTGGGTGCCGACGACCAGATCGACCGTGCCGTCGCGCCAGCCCCTTCGATGATGCGCCGTCTGCTGGGCCGGCGTGCGGAAGCGGCTGAGCATCTCGACCTGGACGGGGAAGTTGCGTCAGCCGCTGGCTGAAGGTGCGGAAGTGCTGCTGGGCCAGCACCGTCGTCGGCACCAGCACGGCGACCTGTTTGCCGTCCATGATCGCCTTGAAGGCCGCGCGCACGGCCACTTCGGTCTTGCCATAGCCCACATCGCCACAGATCAGCCGATCCATGGGCTGCTCCGACTCCATGTCGCGCTTGACGTCGTCGATGGCGTGGAGCTGGTCGTCGGTCTCCTGGAAGGGGAAGCTGGCCTCCAGCTCCTCCTGCCACGGTCCGTCCGGGCTGTAGGCATGGCCCGTGATCAGCTCGCGCTCGGCGTAGAGCTTGAGCAGGTCGTCGGCGATGTCGGCCACCGCGCGCTTGGCCCGCTCCTTGACCGTCTGCCCAGTCGGCCGTGCCCAGCCGGGTGACGGGCGGCGTGATCTCGCCCGCGCCGACGTAGCGGCTCAGGCGGTCGGCCTGGTGGACGGGCACATAGAGCTTGTCGTTCTTCGCATAGCTCGACCTGGAGGTACTCGCGCTCGATGCCGCCGATCTCCATCTTGACCAGGCCGTCGAACTGGCCGATGCCATGCTCGAGATGGACGACAAAATCGCCCGGCTTGACGTCGGCAAAGAAGATCTCGGCGCCACCTTGCTCTGCTTCTGGCGTGCGGCGCCGGGCCTGCGGCTTGCTCCAGCCAAAGAGTTCGGTGTCGGTGTAGAAGTGGAGATTGAAGATTGGGGATTGGAGATTGGGGATTGCGGATTCGGCCGCCGTGCTCCGCTCTCCGTCCCGGCTTTTGACCTTCACGCCGCGCATGACAAAGCCCTCGCCGTAGACGCCCTGCACCAGGGTGATGCTGCGGGGCGGGGGCGGGGTCAGCACGTCGCTCTGCACGTGGGACGATCAATCTTGGCGTCGTTCGAGCAGGCTCTTGGGTGCGCGCAGCCTGGCGGCTGACCAGAACTGTGCGCTGGCCTTCCTCGCGCAGTGCCGCGACGTCGCGGACGATCTCTTTGGTCTTGCCGCCATAGCGGGGGCCCGGGGCGAAGGACCGGGCCAGGGGCGTGTTGGCGCTGCGCGCCGTGCCATCGAGATCGCCGAGGCCGAGAATGATGGGCTGCGTTTGTTGAAGCCGCTCGCGCAGGGCTGCCTGGCCGAAAGCTAGCTGCGCTGCAAATCCGCGCGGCAACTCGCCCGTGCGCTCCAGTTCCGCGCGCAGCCCCTCGGCCTGCGCCTCCAGGTCACGTACGGTATCGAGCAGTTCGGCTGCATCGTCGATTACCAGCAACCCGTCCTTGGGCAGGTAGTCGAGCAGGCTGGCAGGTTGGTCGTAGAAATAGGGCAGGTACCACTCGATGCCGTGAAAGCTCTGCGCCTTCGGCCAGATGCTCGACCTCGCGCCGCAGCTCCTCACGAATGGCCAGGAGCAGCTTGGGGTCGAGCAGGGGCGATGCGTGGCGCCGTCGCCGCCCAGGTTCTCCGGCGCTGTCAGTCGCTCGCCCTCGATGCCCAGGCGAGCCAATGCGGTGGGTCCATACTTGCTCAACGCCTCGCCGCCGGGGCCGATCTCGACCTGGTTCACCTGCCGAATGGTGCGCTGGGTGGCCGGATCAAAGATGCGCAGGCTCTCGACTTCGTCGCCGAAGAGATCGATGCGTACGGGTGAAGGCAGATTGGGCGGCCAGATGTCGACGATGCCGCCGCGGCGGGCAAAGGTTCCCGGTTCCTCGACGACTTCGACGG
The DNA here is from genome assembly GCA_963749845.1 of uncultured Chloroflexia bacterium. Lineage (GTDB taxonomy): Bacteria > Chloroflexota > Anaerolineae > Caldilineales > Caldilineaceae > JAGRCP01. The sequence continues at coordinate 578,695 of CAVVOJ010000006.1, forward strand.
CCTGATAGCCGGTCTGCGCCCAGTTGATGGCCATCTGCTCCAGCCGGACGATGCCGCCCACTTTGATCGGGCGCAGGGCCAGACGCAGCTCGCGCGGCAGGCAGCGTCTTCTGGATCAGGGCGCGGGCGCTGGCCACGACCACCGGCGGCGTGCCGTTTCGGACTGGAGCGCGGCCAATGCCGTCAGGCGACGCTGGCGCGTCGCGCCGCTCCAGGGAATGCGCTCATAGGGCAGCGCGTCCGGCTCGGCAAAGAGATAGACCGGCGGCCCGCCCTCATCGACCGGCGGCAGCCAGCTCTCAAGTTCTGCCACCAACTGGTTGGCGACTTCACTGCGCGCAGTGAGCAAGACGAGCGCTTGCCCGCCATGTTGGCGCAGTCCCGCCGCCACATAAGGCCGCGCCGACGTGAGCAGCGCCTGCGGCTCGTCCGGCCGCCGCGCCAGCAGGTCGCTAAACGCGGGCAGGCCAGTGAGGTAGGTGAGTAGTCCAGAGAGCATAGTGAAGTGCCAATTGTCGAACGTCAATGAGCAATTGCTAATGGCCAACTATCGATCACGCAAGCCGAGGCGGATTCACCGACAATTGACCATTTGTCATCGACCATTATTCATTAACCATTATACCGGTTCATTGCCGCTTCGATGCCGTCGAAGAGCCAGACGGACAGGGCGTCGGCGGTGCGTTCGCGTTCGGGGCCGAAGATGTCGGTCTCTTCGGCCGGGCTGAAGTTCTGCAGCACGTAGTCGGCCGGAGCCATGCGTCCCTGGGGGCGGCCGATGCCGACGCGGACGCGGTGGAAGTCTTCGCCCAGGTGGCGCATGATCGACTTGACGCCGTTCTGGCCGCCGGAACCGCCGTTGCGGCGCAGGCGCAGCTGGCCTGGATTCCAGATCCAGGTCGTCGTGGATCGACGATCACGTCTTCGGGTCGGATGTCGTAGTAGCGCACCAGGGGACCGACTGCCTCGCCGCTCAGGTTCATGTAGGTCAGTGGTTTGACCAGCAGCACCTTCTGCCGCTGGATCTGGGGCAGACCGCCCTGGAGCACGCTCAGCACGTCGCCCCGCTGTTCGACCCAGCCGTCGCCCACCCGCGCCTTCAGCTGCATCCGCGGCAGATCGATACCGTGGCGTGCGGCAAAGAGATCAACGAATTGAAAGCCGATGTTGTGGCGATTTTTGACATACTGCGGACCTGGATTGCCCAGACCGACGATCATCTTGGTGGACATAGGTTTTGCGTGCACGATCGGATGGATGTCACCGTGCGCGATTACGGCGGCCGCCTAGCGCACGGTCTGTTATGATACAGGGTATTGAGACGGCTGACAAAGGTAGGGCAGGGCTATGACGCGCTTCTGTTTGGGACGTACCCGCAAACGATCCGTGCGCTGCGATCGATGTCGCCAATGCTGTCCGGCTAGGCGCTGGATTTGAGCGCTTGCGTGACGATGCTTCTTTCTTTGCCGCTCCCAAATTGCCTCTTGACTCTGACACTGTGTCAGAGAGTAGGCTATACCCACTGGCCAAGCGATCCGGGCGGGCCTGCGCAATCTTGCTGTTGATGCGCCGGCACGCAGTTTTGGCATTTGGTCAACGATTGCGTACGTCAAAAAAAGAGGGAATGGGAGCAAATTGATGGGTACCAAAGAGGACAATGGACCGACGATCGGCAGGCGCATATTTCAAGGTGCAGTCTATCTCATGGCGGCAATTGGGTTGATCTTCTCGCTTTGGTTCATCGTGGAAACGATCAACGAGGTGAGCGTGATTGATCAGACCTCCGGAGGATATGAATATCCTTTTGAGGGCTGGACCGGAACGCCGACAGACTATGACGCCTGGTACGCAACGCCCACCGGTCTCTTCTTTGATGGGCGGGCGGCAGATCTACACATCAACTGCACAACGGGCCGCCTCGTGATTAGCGTGCTGAGCACAGTCGATTATAATTTTCGGGACTTCAGTGATCGAGCCAAGGTCGTGCACCAGCCACAGATGACTTGTCGTGACCGTGGCTTTGATACCAGTGCCTGGGACAACATCGACGATCCTTTGAATCTCTATGCCGATCTTCAGTCACCCGGAAATGTCGACAATTGACCATGCATCAGGGCAACTCACGATGAAGCGCAACCCCTTCGAGTTGATGCGTCTGCACGTTGAGGCGCTCTATACCTTCGATAACCGAGAGCGTCTCCTCGCGGTCAATGACTGGGCTGGTGGACCTGCACCGCGTTTCTTTTTGGGACGCACCAGTGCCGGGAATCTCTGGCGCTTCCGGGCCGATTTACCCGATATCGTCGTCGCTGAACTGGAAGCATACTGTCAGGCCGAGCCCGTTGTCGAGGATCCAACCAGGGTGCCGCGTATAAGGCGACGTATCTCAAACTGCTCAAAGATCATGCCCCGGTTGAGAAGGTCTGGGCAGGTCCGGCCTATTGGTTGCCGGCGTCATCGACTGCGCCAGCGGAGCAGAGCCTTGCGCTTGATACGTCGACCGCTCATCTTCTGCGCGGCGGTCTCGAGGATTGGATTCCCGACGTGCCCCACCAACAGCCGTTTCATGTTGCCCTGGCCGATGACCACGCGGTGGCGGTCTGTGCCAGCGTGCGGATTACCCCGGCGGCACATGCCGCCGGGGTCGAGACGCTGCCGGCCTATCGCCGCCGCGGTCATGCGCTGACGGCTGTAGCTGGCTGGGCCAGGGCCGTCGCCGCGCTGGGTGCCCTGCCGCTCTACAGCACGTCCTGGGAGAACGAGGCATCTCAAGGCGTCGCCGCGCGGCTCGGCGCGCGTTTGATCGGTGCAGATTTTCACATCACATGAGCGATTAGGGACTGCCCGAAGCTGCGCAGGCGGTCGCAACGCGTGATGGCTATGGGACGTCAACTTTGTTGATCGAGTTTCGAATTGTTTGCTATAGCTGCTGCATTTCCAACGCGTGCTCGCCGGATCGTTCGACCCAGACACCGCATTCGCCCCCGCTCGCGCTGACGCCCAGGGTTACTTCGCTGCCGTCCATGTGTAGCGCCGGGTGGTAGAACTCGGCCACCTGTTGCGCATCTCCTACGATGTAGTGACCAATCAGCGAGCGCCGAAAGCGGTCGGTGCTGATGTTGGGATAGCTGCCGTGGATAATCTGGCCGTTGAAGAAGAGCACATCGCCCGGCGCCAGCGTCGCTGGAATGGGCGACATCTCTGCGCTGAGCGGAACCGTGACGTCCGTAAAGCTCTCCGCGACGTCCGCCTCCACCGGGCAGAGCAGCGGCAGCGTGTGGGTGCCGGGGACGAACTGGAGACAGCCATTCTCCTCATCGCAGGGATCCAGCGCCATCCAGGCGGCCATGCAGGTACCGGGCTGCACGCGCAGATAGTACTGGTCCTGATGCAGCGCCTGGCCGCGTGCGCCAGGCGGTTTGAAGTAGAGCATCGTCTGCACCGCAAAGGGCTCCACGCCAGTTAGCGCGGTCAGCCACGCATTGAGGCGGACGTCGAGCAGCCACTGTAGAGACGTCGGATCCCACCGGTGCATGTGGATCATGCGCGGGTAGCGCTTGAGGGGATCCGCAGCCCCGGTGAGGTCTTCGATATCGATGCCGGCGGAATCACCAGGATAGGCGCCGCGTTGGCGCAGGTCGGTGAAATGGTCGCGGTAGCGTGCGGCCTCCTCTGGGGAGAAGAGGCCGCACGCGATCGCGTAGCCTTGCGCATGAAAGTGTTCAATCGCGGATGGGTTGACCATAGGTGGCTCCGGAAGTTGGTAGGCAAACGGACAGAGACGGGACAGATCAATGCGCGCAATTCTCACGGCAAGCAGCCTGCCTTGTCAAGCGTCCGAATTGCTTTGAAAGGCAGTATGTCATGACCGATTTTTTGCCCGTTGATCCCATCAAAATCGTCGACTATGATCCATCCCGCACCATGGAGACGGTTCGGATGTGGCGCACCAGCATGGAGCAGGCCCTCGGCGTCAAAGATCCCCACGGCCTCGACGAACAGGCGGCCTACCTGCACTCGCTGGTCGGGAAATACGGCATCTACCTGGCGCTTGATGAAATAGCGGACGCGGTGGTCGGATTGATGGTCCTTGGCGACACGGAGCTGGATCAGCTCTACGTCCATGTTGACTATCAGGGTATGGGGGTGGGCACACGCCTGCTCAATCTGGCCAAGCGTCTCTCGCCCGGCAGGCTGCAATGTTACACCTTTGCCGTCAACATGCCTGCCCAACAGTTCTATGAGAAGCACGGTTTCGTAATCATTGCCCGGGGCGCTGAGCCGAACTCCGGCATGGCCGACATTCGCTATGAGTGGGTGGAGGAGCGTGAATGATGGAGCAGAATCTGATCGACTGGTTGTTGGACGGTGATGTTGCGATTCAGTATCAAACTTATCGTGATTTATTGGACGAGGAGCGGCCGGACCTTCAGCGGCGGATTGCGACTGAGGGGTGGGGCGCGCACTTCCTGGCCGCACGAAATGCGGATGGCTCCTGGGGCCGCGGTTTCTATCAGCCCAAGTGGATCAGCTCCCACTACACCCTGCTTGATCTCAGGACGCTGGCCATCGCGCCCGATCATGCCCTGATCCGCGCCAGCGTGGACAAGATTGCGCGCGAAGCAGAAGGGGCCGGATGGCGGCGTCAACCCGTCGAGTACGATCAAGGAGAGCGATGTCTGCGTCAACGGCATGTTTCTCAACTATGCATGCTACTTCGGCGAGCCGGAGGAGACGCTCCATTCCATCGTGGACTTCATTTTGGACCAGCGCATGGCTGACGGTGGCTTCAATTGTCGCAAGAACCGCTCGGGCGCCCGCCATAGCTCGCTCCACTCTACGCTTTCGGTGCTGGAGGGGATCCAAGAATATGTGGCTAACGGCTATCGCTATCGCCTGTTCGAACTGCAGCAAGCGGCGGAAGACGGGCGCGAGTTCATGCTCCAACACCAGCTCTTTAAGTCCGACCGCACGGGAGAGATCATCCACAAGCAATTTCTGCGCCTGGCGTTTCCGCCGCGTTGGAAGTACAACATCCTGCGCGCCCTGGACTATCTTCAGTGCGCCGGCGTGCCGTGGGATGAACGCACGGGCGCGGCCATGGCTGTGCTGGAGGGCAAGCGGCGCAAAGATGGTCGATGGCCACAGCAGGCTGCCCATCCCGGCCAGGTTCATTTCGTTATGGAAGCGGCGGGCGGCCCGGGCCGCTGGAATACGTTGCTCGCGTTGCGCGTCCGCAAGGCCTACGGTTGATGCTGCAAGGGGCACTAATCGTTTGTCGGCTCGCATGCAAAGTGTAGTGCGTAAAGATGGTATACTGCTCGCACCGGAAGCTCCTCCAGGAGTATGTCAGCCAGAGCACGGGTCGAAAACCAGATAGATGCTGCGGATCAATTCCGCGAAGGGTCAGAACACCCAATGATGAACTCGAATCTTGGCCAATTGCGCAGGCACTTGCGTCCCTCTGACTTGCGTGGGGTCGCGCAGCTGGCGACCCAGGCCACGACAAGCGTGACGACGATTGTGGAAGGCGTACACCGCGCCGTGTTGGATACGCTTCCGCTTCCATCCAGGGGCACGCCCGGTCGAACGTCGGGAATCACTGGCCTCGTCTATCGCAATATCTACGGCATTACGGAACTTGTAGGCCGCGGACTGGACGTGGCGCTTGCCGAGTTAGAGCCGCTTCTGGAAATTGATGAGGATTTCGAACCGGCCACGCCACAGCGCGCCGCGATTCTGTCGGTGCTCAACGGCGTGATGGGTGACAGTCTGGTCGCCAACGATAGCCCCTTTGCCCTGCCAATGACCATCCGCTATGCAGGCCGTGCGCTGGATTGGCAAGCCATGCCTGCTATGCCCGATGCCGGCGGGAAGGTGCTGCTGCTGATTCACGGTCTCTGCATGAACGATCTGCAGTGGAATACCGTGCGCGATTTGCACATCGTGGACCATGCAAGCACGCTCGAGACGACGCTTGGGTATACGCCTGTCTACCTGCGTTACAACTCCGGCCTGCATGTCTCGCTCAATGGGCGAGAATTGGCGACCGAGCTCGAGCAGTTGATCGCGCACTGGCCCGTACCGATCGAAGAGTTGACCATCTTGGCGCACAGCATGGGCGGACTGCTCGCCCGCAGCGCCGTCTACTACGCGGAACAAGACGCACTCTCATGGCCTGACCATCTGCGCAATCTGCTCTTCTTGGGTACGCCCCATCACGGTGCGCCGCTGGCCCGAGGCGGGCACTGGGTGGATGCATTCCTCGACTCGACGCCCTATACCGCGCCCTTCGTGCGGCTTGGCCAACTGCGTAGCGCCGGCGTGACGGATTTGCGCTACGGTCATCTGCTTGACACGGATTGGGCGGGTCATGACCGCTTTCATCGTCACCCCGACAGCCGTCAAGTTGTGCCTTTGCCCCCGTCCGTGAACTGCTATGCGATCGCCGCAACCACGGAAGCCAGCTCACGGCCGGAAAAGCCTTCACTGATTGGCGACGGTCTCGTCCCCATTCCCAGTGCGCAGGGTAAACATGAGGAAGCAGGGCACAGCCTGGCGTTTGCCGAAGATCGCCAGTGGACCGCCTACCGGACAAATCACATGGGCCTCCTGAGCAGCCGCGATGTAAATCAAAAGCTTACGGAGTGGCTTGCATCGAAGACCGATATACGCCATGAAATTATCCCTGCCACCCAGCCTGGAAACGGAACGCCTGCTCCTGCGTCGCTTTACCCCAGCTGACGTCGATCACCTCTATGCGCTTGATAATGACCCAGCCGTCATGCGCTACATCAACGGCGGTACGCCCACGCCCCGTCACGTAATTGACAAAGTGATCCTATCTGGCTTTCTGCCCGCAGCAGGAGAAGCGCCCTGCTTTGGTTTCTGGGCATCAATCGAAAAAGAAAGCGGCGACTTCATCGGCTGGTTCTCCTTGCGACGATCAGACGATGACCCTGGCACGGCCTATCTCGGCTATCGTTTGCACAAAGCGGCCTGGGGACGAGGCTACGCGACCGAAGGCGCGCGTGCGGTGATCGACAACGGATTCCGCACCCCCGAACTTGTGCGGGTCGTCGCCACGACCTACGAAGAGAACGTTGCGTCGCAGGCGCGTGCTGCAGAAGCTGGGCATGCGCCACGTGCGCTCATTTCGGCTAACGCCTGACGACATTCTCGGCTCCGATACCCATCATGTCGACTCGGCCGACGTGTGGGACGGCGATGATCTTGAGTTCGAATTGACGAAATCCGAGTGGTTCGCAACAGATACCGGCCACTTCAAGCGCGGCAATGAGCGCCAATAGGTGGCGCCATGCGCTTCTCTAGCCACCGTTAATGGCAAGACCCCCGTCGACCCGAATCACCTCGCCGGTGATGAAGCTGGCGCCGTCGCCGGCCAAGAAGACAACCAGCGCGGCTACTTCTTCCGGCTCACCAAAGCGACCGGCGGCATGACGGCTGGTCCAATGGCGGATGAGCGCATCGCCGTCTTCCGCTTCCTCGAAGATGCGCACGTTCATGGGCGTCATGATGGTGCCGGGCGAGATGGCGTTGATGCGAATGTTGTGGGCCGAGTAGTCGACCGCAGCCTGACGCGTCAGTGCGTTAATGGCTCCCTTGGCCGCGGCGTAGGCCGACCAGCCGGCAAAGCCTACCAGTCCCTGATCAGAGCTCATATTAATGATGGAGCCGCCGCCCTGCGCCAGCATGTGGGGCAGGGCGTAGCGCATCCCGCGCCAGACGCTGGTCAGATTGGTGTCGAGGACGCAGTTCCATTCCTCTTCAGAGATCTCCGTTACCGTACCGGGGATGGCAACTGCGGCATTGTTGACCAGCACGTCCAGGCGCCCATAGCGTGTAACCGTGCTGTTGATCAGCTCCGCCATCTCGGCCGAACTGCGCACGTCGGCATGGCGAAAAGCCGCGAGTCTGCCATTTGCCAGCAGGGCGTCTGCGGTTGCCTGGGCGCGTTCGTCATCGATGTCGGCCAGGAGGACCTGGGCGCCGGCTTCGGCGAGGGCAATGGCCGAGGCCCGGCCGATGCCGTCCGCCGCGCCGGTGACGATAGCGATCTTGTTGTCTAGCTGTGCCATGAGGGCCTCCAGATTTGTGTGAAATGGGGCAGAGTGCGCGTGGACTGTGGCGTGAAGCAGCACGGACCTGGATGGTCCACTGGGCCCAAAGGCGCTGCTTACTCGCACGACCGAAGAAACTGTGTCCGGGACTCTGTGGCCGCATTGTAGCATCAGCGCGTAAGTTCGTTGGCGGTTGCCAGAAGTGTTTTTTCCATTATCATGAATGGTAGAAATGTGATTTATCTATGAATAGGGTGAAGCCGTGAATGGCCGAGAACGATTTCTAACTGCCCTCCAGGGCGGCATTCCGGACCGGGTGCCGCTCTTTGAGACCCATTTTTGCCTGCGTTTTATGCGTGAGGTGATGGGCGAAGCCGCGTCCCCCTATCATAACGTAGACGATGAAGTCGCGGTGGCGCGTGCGGTCGGCCTCGACATGGTCTGGAGCGCGCCGTTGGGCTTTACTTCCTTCGCAAACATCCAGCAACATGGCGAGCGCTATCAGGATGAGTGGGGTACATGGTACGGTTCGGACGAAAGCTCCTGGCCTGGCTCGTGGGGCGAGCAGACGGTTCTCAACGACCGGGCAGAGTGGCGACGCGCTCACGTTTCCCGATCCTGACTTGCCGGCGCGCATGGCCCAGCCCAAGCGTGCGCTCGAGTTGGTCGATGGCGAGCTGGCCGTGGTCGGCGCCGTACGCGGTCCTTTCTCCGGCACGTGGATGGCCGCGGGCATGGTCAACATGAGCCGCTGGCTCTATGAAGACCCTGACTTGCTGGATGAGGTGCTACGCGAGTTTGCGCGCTGGAACACGCAATTGGGGCTCAACCTCGTCAAAACCGGCGTGGATGCCATTATGATTCACGACGACTGGGGCATGAACATGGGGCTGATGATCCAGCCGGCCCAGTGGCGGCGCTATGTTCTGCCACATATCAGTGAGCAGGTGGCCACGCTGGCCGCAACCGGCACGCCTATCATCATGCACAGCGACGGCAACCTCAACGCGATCATGGATGACATCGTGGGCATGCAGATCTCAGCCTTCAACCCGCTCCAGCGCAACGCCGGCATGGATCTGGCCCGGCTCAAGCAGAACTATGGCGACCGCCTCTGCCTGATCGGCAATATCTCCGCTTCGCTGACGTTGCCCCACCGCGGCGTGACGGAAGTCGAACTGGAAGCGCTGGAGTGCCTGCGCGATGCTGCGCCGGGTGGCGGCTATATCATGGCGCCCGACCACTCCTATCACGCTGCCATTCCCAGCAAGAATGTGCACAAAGTCTTTGAAACCTGTCACAACTATGGAAGCTACCCGCTGGACCTGGACGCGATCCAGGCGCGCATTGCCGAGTTGGAGCCTGTCGCGATCCCGCGTAGCCAGATGGAAGAAGGCTCTGTTTCCGCCGTGGACAAGGGCAAGCGCCGCCGGCGCCGGCCCGCTGCTTCATGAATCTGCCGGCCACAGCTCCATGACCTGGCGCAGGATCCCCAATTCACCCGTGTGGTAGGCATTGTGGGCGGCAACAATATCTGAGTCGCTACCCAGATCAGCCGCATCAACGTGCGGTAAGATCATTGTCGTAGTCGGTCAGTGCGACAACCGGATAATACGGGCCCTCTGTCTGGGCCGGCGTAAGGGGTAGCGTGGCGTCGTTCGCCGCAGCATTCTGCGCGCTTTTGCGGATCACGATGGGCGCGTTGGCGAGCAAGATGTCCCCGTCACGAATTAGCTGCACCTGAAGCAATTCTTCGCCCGTGGTGATCTCGGTCTGGCTTGCCATCGCTGCGTCATCCAACACCGCTCCTCGGAAATAGAACTGACTCGTCAGCAGCGTTTCGTCACCCTCTTTGACCTTGTAATGGATATGTCGGGGGCGTGGCTCGTACTCGCCTGGCAAGATGGTCCGGAAGGCGTACCAGCCCGCGTCATCGGTTACGGCTGTTCCGTAAAACTGAAATGTCGTGTCACGATTGTTGGTCCCGGGATCATTGGGATGATCGTAGACGCCGCCTGCGTCGGTCTGCCAAATTTCTACTGCCAAGTTAGAGAGCGGCGCGCCGGACTGTTCCAAAACCTGCCCGTAGAGCAGCACGACGTCGCCCTGCGCCTGCGCCGGCTCGGCAAAGGGCGCCAGCAGGGAATCCATGGGTAACTGGGCGCGACTGACGGCAAGCGCGGATTGGTTCTCTGGCGCCGCCGCGTCCGTCGGCGCGGCATCAAGCGTTGCGGCTGGCGGCGCCTCCAAACCGGTGCAGGCGCCCGTCATCAGAACAAGGATCAGTGGCAGAAAGCGGTAAAATTTCATCAGCGATTTTCTCCGGCCAGACATCGATTCAAGGACAAGCCCCACGGCTATACGCGGCAGGTGCCCGCAGTCTATGATACCTATGCAGGAAAGTCTGTAGGGTTACTCTGGATGTGCAGCCGCGACCGGCTCGCCCAGGTAGCAGTCGAAAACCGCTCAGATTGCGTTTGCCCTGCACCAGCGCTATGATCGGAAGCGAGCAAGTAACCACTGATCATCGTCAATTGACAATGGGAGTACATGATGGCGGATCTGCCCAATCAGGCCGAGTTGATCGGTCTCCTCAACTTCTTGCGGCGTGCCGAGGCACTAAAACATACAATTCGCTCCGGCTACACGTCAGATGGCAGGCCGGAAAGCGTGGCCGAGCACAGTTGGCGCCTGACGCTCATGGCCCTGACCCTTAGCCCTTACTTCCCTGCCGTAGACGTAGCGCATCTGGTCAAAATGTGCATCATTCACGACCTGGGCGAGGCCGTCCATGGCGACATTCCGGCGCCACAGCAGGCCGCTGTTGGGGGCAAAACTGGTCATGAACGGCGTGATTTCGCCCAGTTGATTGCGTCACTGCCGCCGCCCCAACAGGCGGAGCTACTCGCCCTCTGGGATGAGTACGAAGCGGCTGCAACACCTGCTGCGCGCCTGGCCAAGGCGCTTGACAAGCTTGAGACCATTCTCCAGCATAACCAGGGCGCCAATCCGGCTGATTTTGATTACTGCTTCAACCTGCACTACGGCCGCCAATATACGGCCGATGATCCGCTGATCGTGGCGCTCCGCCGGCTTCTAGATGAAGAGACGGCAACGCGCGCTGAGCAAGCCGGGTTGTTCGGTTCTTCTCAAGCAGCCCGCGCAACGGGGCGCAAGCCGCTCGCAATCGTGACCGGCGCACCAGGCGCCGGCAAATCGACCGTGGTCGAGACACTGCAAGGGCTGTCGCACGACGTACTTGTCTTCGACATGGACTGGTTGCTGCCGGCGGCGTCCGCGCTGGCTGGTAAAGATGTCGCCACCGAGGCGTCCACGTGGCCGCATTACAATGGACTCTGGCTGGCCTTTTTGAAGATGCTCCAGAACAATGAGCAGCAAGCGCTGCTTTTCACGCCCATCGATCCAGACGATCTTGCTGCGGCCTGCTCGCCCGGCCAGAGCGCCACCGTCAGCACCGATGGACCAAACTGGCTCTTGCTCGACTGTGATGACGCGATCCGACGCCGGCGCCTGGCCGCGCGTCCCGGTTGGTCCGAGCCAATGATCGCCGAGGCCTTGGCCGATGCCGCCGACCTGCGCAGCGTCATCCCTACACGCATTGATACGTCCCACCAGAATCGCTATGCCGTCGCGCGCCAGGTACTCACGTGGCTCGGCCTCAACTCGAGCGAAAGCAATTTGTTGCCGGACCGTGAATCCGAGTCGTCGAGCGGGGGCGGCTATACCATCAAGGTGAGCAACGACGCGAATCCCGAGATTGGGCAGTGGCTGCAACAGCGCATCCGTGAATTCAACAATCACCACTCATCCCACCATCTGCACGTGCGCACCCACGGCGCGGAGCCGCTTCACGTGGCGGTCCACGACGATGACGGTGAACTGATGGGCGGCTTAACGGGATCGACTTATTGGCAGTGGCTCGACATTGACGACTTCTGGCTGCCCGAAGCGTTGCGCGGTCAGGGAGTGGGCAGCGAACTGCTGGGGATGGCTGAAGCGGAAGCACGTCGACGCGGCTGCTTGCGCGGCCAGCTGCGTACGTTTGACTTTCAGGCCCGCGGCTTCTACGAACGAGCGGGTTATCGCGTTGTAGGCGTGCTGGACGACTATCCGCCCGGCGGCGCGATGTATTGGATGCGGAAGGATTTTGCGCTGTGACGACACATGACGCGGGCGCTGAACAGCCCGAGCGTATGCCCAACTTGACCCGTTTTGCCTGGCTTTCCATCGCGGCCGCCGTGCTCACAATTTTGCTGAAGCTCGGCGCCTATCTGCTGACCGGTTCGGTCGGCCTGCTCTCCGACGGGCTGGAAGCGCTCGTCAATCTGGCGGGTGCGCTGATGGCGCTCACCATGCTCACGATCGCCATCCGGCCCGCTGATGACGAGCACGCCTACGGCCATTCCAAGGCCGAGTACTTTGCCAGCGGCGTGGAAGGAACGTTGATCCTGATTGCGGCCATCAGTATCGCCGTTGTCGCCGTGCCGCGTCTGATTGCGCCCGTGCCGCTCGAACAGGTCGGGTTGGGGGTGGTGATCTCGGTGGTTGCGGCGCTGATCAATCTAGGCGTGGCTTTTGTCTTGCTGCGCGCAGCGCGCCAGTACCGGTCGATAACCCTGGAAGCCAACGCGCGCCATCTCTTGACCGATGTCTGGACGACGGTGGGCGTGCTGGTTGGTATTGTTCTGGTGTCGTTGACCGGTTGGCTGCGGCTCGATCCGCTCCTGGCGCTGCTGGTAGCGGCCAACATCCTTTGGTCAGGCGTTGGCATCATGCGCAAGTCGGTGGCCGGCTTGATGGATGTGGCCTGGTCTGCTGAAGAGCAGCAAGGACTCTATGCGCTCTTGGCGCCATATCTGCACGATGGCGTCGAGTATCATGCCTTGCGCACCCGCCAGGCCGGGGCGCGCCGCTTTGCCTCGATGCATCTCCTTGTCCCAGGCGATTGGACTGTCCAGCGCGGTCACGAACTGGCCGAGGAGATTGAGCTAGACGTTGTCCAATCACTACCCAATGCCACCATATTCATTCACTTGGAACCGAATGACGACCCCGTTTCGTGGGATGACGTCGCGCTCGATCGCGTTGACAATTGACGATTGACAATTCTCAATTGTCGATCATCCTTGCGTGAAAGAGATGAAATGCTGGGCCTTCATAATTGGATATCGGCGCGGGCAATGATCCTGCTGGCCGACTGTGGCGGTGGCGGCGCGTTTAGATTTGACATCGCCTCGCACGACCTTGCGCCCGGTTCCTATGCCATCCACTTAGGCGAGCAGCGCATCGGCAGCATCACCACGCCTTTTCAAGACTTCTGGACTTGCTTTGAAGCAATTACACCGCCCGCCGCTGGGTCGAAAAACAGTCCGTTGCAGATCCCGTCCCCTCTCAGCTCGCCGACGAATTGACCACCCAACTCACAGATCGAGCCTGCGTCCATCGCTCACGGCACTGCCGCGTGGATACGAATTGACAATCGGCGACCCGCGGGGAAGAATTGGGCACGATCGGTATCCCCACCATTCAAAAGGAGAGAGCAATGGCCAATCCGCAACAGAAAGCACTAGAACTCGCCCGCGCCGGCGAATGGGAGAGCGCACATGAAGTGGTGCAGCCTTTGTCAGATCCGCTTTCCTGCATGATTCACGGCTATTTGCATCGTGTGGAGGGAGATCTGGGCAACGCGCGCTACTGGTACGGACGCGCCGGCGCAGTCATGCCGGACAACACGCTTGATGAGGAACTAACGCGTCTCGACGAGGCGGCAGGCGGACTGACGAACTAGCGAACGCCACCAAGGATAGCAGGCATTCGCAATGATCTGATCTATGGCTGGACAATGATCTTGCCGACCATTTCAAGTTAGATTTCGTAGAGGGCGCGGATGCTTGCGTAGCGTCGCACATCTTCCAACAGATCTGTATTGTCGCTCACCTGGTCGATGTTGCCGATCGGTGCACGTTGTGCCAATGCGCGTACGGTTGGATCCTTGATGGCTTCGAGCAGGGCGTCGGCAAAGCCATGCAGCGCAATGACCTGAAAGCCGCGCTCATGGAATTCGGTGACGCGGGTGGGCAAATCTGGCGTCAGATCGAGCCGGTTGTGCATGACGGCCAACGCCTCATACGCCGGTACGAGGGCTGCCTCGCGCGCTTCCCACGTCGGCGCTGTTACCGACTGCGTTAGCGATGGCAACAGCGCCTGGGCGCAGGTCAGTTGGCGAAAGGCTGTGCCAAACCATTTGGGGTAGGGCGCGTACTGCCGCTCCATGAGAAAAGCAAGATTCATGATATCCCGCACGAGCCGGGAACCGATCAGCGCCGCGCCCAGCTCATCGCCCACGCTGCCGGCCCGGCCCATGAGGTGTTCCTCCTGCCCCAGGCGCGCCCAGCCCGCCGCCAGCCGGTAGAGCCAGACGTCGCGCGGATAGTAGGCCAGCTGTGCCTGCAGCGCGGACGGGCCGTTTGGACCAAGGTCGTCGTGAAAGACCTCGCCTGCGGTGAGCGTGCGCAGCTTCTGGGTCGGAAAGCTGAGCCAATCCGCCGGTGTGAGCGGCTGTGTCCCGTCCCAGTCTAGATAGTGACGCATGAAGGCATCCAGCACGGCAACGGTGACCCGATGATTGATGGGCCCCTGGGTGAGCGTTTGGCGCAGTTGCGTGCCGTTGTCGTCGGGGTCGGGCGGCGTGAAGTGGGTCGAATAACCCAGAAACTGGTATGGCAAACGTTCTGCCAGCCAGCCGTGCAGGCGCTCGGCGTGGACAGCATGGTCCGCTGCGTCCACAAAGAGCATGACCCGCGGGCCCCAGTGGTGATCGGTCGAGGTTTCGTCGTCAAAGCCCAGCACTTCCGAGCCCGGGCCGATGAGCGCGGCAGCGTGGCGCAGGCCGGGCGCGTAGGCGTCGAGCTGGGGGCGCACCGCTTCCCAGTAGAAGCGACGACTCAGTTCGAGACCGGGGATGTGGTGTTGGCTCCGCTCTGACGACTGGGCACGGATCGGTCGTTCTCTCTCGGCGTTCATCAGACCATCTCCCTTTTGGTATACTGATGCTACGTTTACTCGCGGTCGTAACACCCGTGGTTGCGTGGCCGCAGGTTGCCGTTGGCTAAGGCCGTGCCTGGAATTCGGAGGGTGCGTCCCCTGAAGGAGACCAAGATCATGTCACGACTCGCTTATCTGACCATCGATGATGCACCCTCCACGCTCTTTCTCGACAAGCTGGACTTTCTGGAGGAACAGGGCATCAAAGCGCTCTGGTTTTGCCAGGGCAACTTCATGGAACAGCGCCCGGAGATGATGATTCGTGCGCTGAAGGCCGGCCATTTGCTGGGCAATCATTCGTATAGCCATCCGTACTTTTCCGAATTGAGCGTCGATCAAGGCTGTGCTGAGATTCGCGCCACGGATGCGATTCTGGCTGAACTCCATGATCAGGCCGGCGTGCCGTGGACGCACAAGTATTTTCGTTTTCCGTACCTCGACAACGGCAGCGGCTGTTCGGTTATGCAGCAGATTCTGGACGGCGTAGAGCCAACGACGCTGGAACGGGCGGCCGCATTGCAGCGCTATCTGCGCAAGCTGAATTATCGACAGCCCACTTTTTATGGCGTGCGCTATCCCTTTTTTACCGAATATGCAACCGCTTGCCTCGACGTGTTTGGCACCTATGACTCGCGAGATTGGTCGCTCGTCCATATCGCGCCGGCCGACGGCGAAGATCGGGTCGAGACGCTCTTGCAGCGCATGGATGCCCATGACCCCGCCAAGGGGCTGACTTTGAATGATCCAAGTTCCAGCGATGTCCTTGTGCTTCACGATCATGATGGCCACCACGAAAGCCTTCGTCTCTTTCAGGCCATGGTGCGGCGGGTCTTGGATAAGGGGATTCAGTTTAGTTTGCCCACGTAACCGCTACTTGCCCTGGAGCAGCACGCGAAAGGGCGCAAGGTGGCAGCTTCCCAGGCAGCCAGCGGCCAAGACTTGCTCAGGATGGAGAATCTCGGTTAGAATTGCGCCCGGAAGCGGGTTGGATGTCCAATTGTTCTTCATAATGTTAGCGACCTCAGTCTATCTAACATCAGTTCAAGCGCATAACGGAGCAATATCGTGATCCAAGAGTTTCGTGAGTTTATTCGCCGCGGCAATGTGATTGATTTGGCCGTCGCTGTCGTCATGGGCGCCGCCTTCACCTCTATCGTAAATTCGCTGGTCGACGATATCATTATGCCCCTAATCGGCGTGCTGCTGGGAGGTATTGATTTTTCGTCGCTCTCGTTTACGGTTGGCAATGCGGAGATCCTGTACGGCAACTTCATCCAGGCCGTGATCAACTTCTTCATCATCGCCCTCGTGATCTTCTTCATCGTGCGCGCGGTCAATAAGGCGAACGAAATGGCTTTTGGCGAGGAAGAGGAGGAAGAAGTCGCGGAAGAAGTGCCGGCAGAAGAGCAGTTGCTGACGGAGATCCGCGACCTGCTGGCGAAACAGAACGCTTAGGTCAATCCAGATAAATAACTGTACGCTGCACCTTTCCGGAAGCTCTCTTGTCGATATGCCTTCCTGAGCACAGCTTCCAGGAAGGTCGGATAGCTAATATCTTGGAATGGCCTTGAGCACTCGCATGACCGTGGCATTGAATAGGGAAAATGGACGCAGGAAAGGGGCTGGAGAGCAGCAACAACGCTCTCCAGCCCCTTTTGTTTTTCACATCGCGAGGATGTTCTGACCTACTCTGACAGCTTCACGCTGACGCCCGTGCGTGCCGATTCATACCCTGCGAGGATGCTGCGCAGGAATTCTCGGCTGAGACTCAATGGTACGACCGGCTCTGCGCCATCCAGAACGCATGCCTCCATGGCCTCGACTTCGTAGACGTAGGGCGTGACGCCCTCAAACTCAATGACTTCACGCTGGTTGTCGGAGCCGGTCAGGATGATCTGGCTTGGCTCTCCATCTACGCCCGGCTTCCATGGATCGGGTATGTGGATAATGCCGGCATCGCCTACCAGATAGGCTTCCCCGCGATAGGGTGTGCGGAAACTCGAGGAAATCTGCGCGACCGCCTCGTTTTCAAAGCGCAACTGCCCGGTAAACATGACCTCAACCTCGTTCTCCGCCGTCACCTGCTGGGCCCAGACCTCCAGGGGGGCATTGGCGCCCGCCATGAAGATGGCGAGGCTATTGGGGTAGACGCCAACGTCCCACAGCGACCCGCCGCCCAAGGCTGGATGGAGGCGAATGTTGGTCGCGTTGGCCGGGTCCAGGTAGAAGTTGAACCAAGCGTTAATGAGGCGAAGATTGCCGATGTCGCCCGCCTGGATCATGCGCTGGACCGCGCGCATCTGGGGGTGGTGGAGGTACATAAAGGCTTCGAAAACCGTTACGCCATTGGCCTTGGCTGCCGCTTCGACCTGGTCCAACTCGCCCAGGGTGAGCGTCAGCGGCTTCTCGCAGAGCACATGCTTGCCCGCCTCGGCCGCTTTCACCGTCCACTCTGCGTGCAGGCTGTTGGGCAGCGAGTTGTAGATGACGTCGATACTGGGATCGGCCAGCAACTCCTCATAGGAGCCGTAGACGGTTGGTATGGCCCATTCTGCCGCATAGGCCGTGGCCTTGTCCAAGTCTCGGCTGGCCACCGCCGCCAACTTGCTCCGCGTCGCCCCGCGCAGCGGCTCGATCAGTGACTGATTGATTTCCGCGGTCGACAGCAATCCCCACCGTAATGCATTCTCCATCATAATCTCCTTACAATTGATTGATCCAGCAGGCCCCATTGTAGAACGCCCCCCGTTAATCCACAATCAAACCATGCCGCCTCGACAACTCGGTCAACACATGCCCTTGTTACGCTCGCGCGTGGCTTCCCCTATTCCAGGACCATTGGATCTGTTTCATGAACCCGAATGATTTGCGCACGTATCTACTCGACAAGACTGGCGCCGTTGAGCGTGCGCCCTTTGATCCTCATACGCTCGTCTACAGCGTCGGCGACCAGGTCTTTGCGCTGATTAGCCGCCAGGCCACGCCGCTTCATCTGACGGTGCGCTGCGAACCGGAGCGGGCCGAAATGTTACGCGCGATGTACCCGACGATTCGCCCTGGCGTCCACATGAACCGGCGGCATTGGAATACGGTGGCGCTGGACGGCAGCCTCTCCCAGGTAGAACTCTGCGCCATGATCGACGGCTCCTATCGCCTGGCGCTGGCCGCGGGTGGCACGCCCGATTGCCTGCCTGCCGCCTTTGAAGAGGGCGTGCCCTGACCCTTGTTGCCTTTCTTACCGGTCCCCTCACCGTACAAGTCTCTACGTTGCCGACAATCGCCCCCGGCCCTCTTTGTAAGCCCTCTTACTTTAATTTTGACAACTTGATCAAGACAGGGTAGACTGTTTCGTGAACGTTAACGTGATCGTTAACAGCTAACTGCACCCGATTCCTGGCGCCAGTTTGTTCGCTGAAATTTGCAGCGTGTCCGAAGCTTCCCATGCCCGGCGTTGCGAATCCTCGTTCTTCCTCCGTGAAGTCAATCGGCTGTACCGCCGGGTCGTCCGGCTAATCATATAAACGTTTTTTATTCTTGAATTGAAAGGAACACTGCCATGCAGAAGCGTTTCCCGTTTATCCTTGTGGCCTTGATGCTGGTCCTGGCTGTGGCATTGAGCGCCTGTGCGCCGGCCGCTGCGCCTGCTGCCGACTCTGGCGCCGAAGCCGACTCCGGTGAGGCAGCTGCCGAATCAACCGGCCAGACTGTCGGCATCTCCATGCCGACCAAGTCCTCCGCACGGTGGATTGCCGACGGTGAGAACATGGTCGCCGTCTTCAATGAGATGGGCTATGAAACTGATCTCCAGTATGCTGAAGATGACATCCCCAATCAGCTTGCCCAGATCGAAAACATGATCACCAAAGGTGTTGACGTGCTCGTCATCGCCGCAATTGACGGCACAACGCTCTCCGATGTGCTGCAGCAGGCCGCTGACCAGGGCATTCTGGTCGTTGCCTATGATCGCCTGATTCGTGACAGCGGCAACGTCGACTATTACTCGACCTTTGACAACTTCCAGGTAGGCGTGCTTCAGGCAGGCTATATCGAAGAGGCCCTTGGTCTGAAGGATGGCGAAGGCCCCTTCAATATTGAACTCTTCGGCGGCTCACCCGACGACAACAACGCTTACTTCTTCTACGATGGCGCCATGTCCGTCCTGCAGCCCTATCTGGACAACGGTCAACTCAACATTCTCAGCGGCCAGACCGGCATGGACAAGGTCTCGACGCTGCGCTGGGACGGCGCGACTGCCCAGGCCCGCATGGACAACCTGCTGAGCGCCTACTACACTGACGAGCGTGTGGATGCCGTACTTTCTCCCTATGACGGCCTGAGCATTGGCATTCTTTCTTCGCTCAAGGGCGTTGGCTACGGTTCCGATGACCAGCCCATGCCGGTCGTAACCGGACAGGATGCTGAGATTCCCTCCGTCAAGTCGATCATCGCCGGCGAGCAGACGCAGACCGTCTTTAAGGACACGCGTGAATTGGCCGGCGTGACCGCGCAGATGGTTGATGCCGCGCTGAAGGGTGAAGAGGTGCCGGTCAACGACACCGAGACCTATGAGAACGGCGTCAAGATTGTGCCTTCCTCGTTGTTGATTCCCTACAGCGTGGACGTCAACAACTGGGAAGAGGTTCTGGTTGACAGCGGCTACTATACCGCCGATCAGATTCAGAACTAAGCTGTCTGAAGCTGGGGATGCGAGGCGTTGAGGCCCGCATCCCCAGCTTCGTTGGCCGTGATCCCGGACGAGCCGTTCGGGGATGACGTGTGTGTACGCCAAGGAACAATGAGTATGTCTGATGTGATTTTGGAGATGCGCAATATCACCAAGACCTTCCCCGGTGTGAAGGCGCTGGATGACGTCAATTTTAGCGTGCAAAAGGGTGAGATTCATGCCCTCGTCGGTGAAAACGGAGCCGGTAAGTCAACGCTGATGAAAGTGCTGAGCGGTGTCCATCCCCACGGCACCTACACGGGCGAAATCTATTACAAGGGCGAAGAATGCGAATTCCGTGATATTGCCCAGAGTGAAGAATTGGGCATTGTGATTATTCACCAGGAACTGGCGCTGGTGCCTCTCCTGTCGATTGCAGAGAATATTTTTCTGGGTAACGAGCAGGCTACCCGCGGCGTCATTGATTGGAACGAGACGATTTCGAAGACGCAAGCATTGCTCAAAACCGTCGGCCTGAACGAATTGCCTACTACGTTGGTTACCAACCTGGGTGTTGGGAAGCAGCAACTTGTCGAGATTGCCAAGGCCCTTTCCAAAGAAGTCGAACTGCTCATTCTCGATGAACCGACCGCCAGCCTCAACGAGACTGACACCGAGGCGCTGCTGCAGCTCTTGCTGCAGTTTAAGGCGCAGGGCATTTCCTCGATTCTGATTTCCCACAAGCTTAATGAAGTCACCCAAGTTGCCGATTCAATCACGGTCCTGCGCGATGGGGCCACCATCGAGACGCTTGACTGTCGCACCGACATCATTACCGAAGATCGTATCATCCGCGGCATGGTCGGTCGTGATTTGACCAATCGATTCCCCGAGCGGACACCCAATATTGGCGACGTAATTTTTGAAGTAAAGGACTGGAACGTCTACCATCCGATCCACGATGAACGCAAGGTAATTGACGACGTCAGCATCCACGTAAGCAAGGGTGAAGTCGTGGGCATTGCCGGCCTGATGGGCTCTGGGCGGACAGAATTGGCCATGAGTATCTTCGGCCGGTCCTATGGGCGCAATATCAGTGGTGAGGCCTTCGTGGAGGGGAAGCCGGTCGATATTTCCACGATCAACAAGGCAATTCAGAACGGCATTGCCTATGCCACAGAGGATCGCAAGACCTACGGTCTGGTCTTGATTCAAGACGTGAAAAACAACATCACGCTGGCCAATCTGGAAGCGACCTCGAATGGGATCGTCATCAACGAGCCGCGCGAGGTTATACTCACGAACGAGTATCGCGACCGGCTCAATATCAAGTGTTCTAGCGTGCTGCAGCAGACGCTCAATTTGTCGGGCGGCAATCAGCAGAAGGTGGTGCTCAGCAAATGGCTCTTTGCCCAGCCCGAGATGCTCTTCCTTGACGAACCGACTCGCGGGATTGACGTTGGCGCCAAGTATGAGATCTACACGATTATCAATCAGCTTGCCACTGAGGGGAAAGGCATTGTCATCATTTCGTCCGAACTGCCCGAAATCTTGGGTATTTGTGACCGCGTCTACGTCATGAACGAAGGACGGATCGTTGGTGAGATGGCAGCGACAGAGGCGTCGCAAGAAAAAATTATGGGCTGCATCATGCAGCAAGAAGAGGTTGCTTGATCATGAAGAGTACGATGGCGTTACTTCGAGACAATATTCGCCAGTATGGCATGTTGATTGCGTTAATCGCGATCATGATCTTCTTTCAAGTCATGACCGACGGCACCCTCATGAAGCCGGTCAATATCACCAATTTGGTGCTGCAGAACAGCTATATCGTTATCATGGCGTTGGGCATGCTGTTGGTCATTGTGGGCGGCAACATCGATCTGTCGGTTGGGTCTATTGCCGCGTTCATCGGTGCGGTGGCGGCCGTCCTCATGGTCAATCTCCACGTTCACTGGACCCTGGCGCTCCTGGCTGGGTTGGTGGTCGGCATGATCATCGGCGCGGCCCAAGGCTATTTCATCGCCTATCAGATGATCCCTTCATTTATTGCCACGCTGGCCGGCATGTTGATCTTTCGCGGCCTCACGTTGGTAACGCTCCAAGGCCAGTCGGTTGGCCCCTTTCCTCCGGCTTTCCAGAAGCTGAGCTCGGGCTTTATTCCCGACATCTTCAATTATGACGGGCTGCACCTGACAACGCTGCTCATCGGCGCGATCTTCTCCCTGGCTCTCGTCTATCTGGATTTGCGCGCCCGCCGCAACCGTCAAAAATACGGCTTTGAGGTGCCGCCAATTGGCCTCTTTATTCTAAAAAATCTGGCCGTCGTTGGGGCGATCATGTATCTGTGCTATCTCATGGCTTCGTACAAGGGGTTGCCCAACGTCTTGATCATCGTTTTCGTGCTGATCGTTTTCTACACGTTTATCACAACGCAGACTGTGGTCGGGCGGCGCATCTATGCGTTGGGCGGCAATGCCAAGGCGGCTAAGCTTTCCGGCGTCAACACGGAACGGCTGACCTTCTATACCTTTGTCAACATGGGCTTTTTGGCTGCGCTGGCCGGCCTGATTTTTGCCGCCCGCCTCAACGTCGCTACGCCCAAGGCCGGTACCGGTTTCGAGTTGGACGTGATCGCCGCGGTCTTCATCGGCGGCGCATCGGCCACCGGCGGCGTAGGCACCGTACTCGGTGCGGTAATCGGCGCGCTGGTCATGGGCGTCATGAACAACGGCATGTCGATCATCGGCATCGGCATCGACTGGCAGCAGGCGATTAAGGGCCTGGTGTTGCTCCTGGCCGTCTTCTTCGACGTGCGCAACCGGGCCAATAAGGGCTAGCGCACAGTGGGTCGTAGGTCATGTTATCCTCTCGCTCAGTACCTATAGAGGGCGCCTGCGCACACGTGTGCAGGCGCCCTCTATATTTGGTGTGATAGGCTGCCGCTCAGATCGCAGGGAGCTAGTGCATCGGCAATCTTTATTCGACGAGTCTACGAACTTGTTCTTGCCGATGCATTTAGGGTCCGCTACAGAAAAACGAGTCGTCAATTCAAGATTGGCGGAACACTAGGCTGAATCACGGACGATAAGTTCGGTGTCGAGGGTCAGTACGTTGTCGTGAGGCGGTTCTGCACCGTCGATCTCGGCCAGGATCGTCTTGACGGCCAGAATGCCCAACTCGCGCAGAGGCTGGTGGATCGTAGTGAGCGCCGGCGAGAAATGGGCCGACTCGGTCATGTTGTCAAAGCCGATGACGGCCAGCTCTTCCGGCACGGCGATGCCGTGGGTATTGGCATAGTGGAGCGAGCCCAAGGCCATCTGATCGTTGCCGGCGAAAACCGCGTCGAGTTCCGGATAGGCGGCCACAAGAGCGGCTAGCGCCCGTTCGCCGCTGGCAGATGACCAGGTGCCTTCTACCCAGGCATGGTCATCAACCGGTCGTCCTGCGGCCCGCAACGCGTCTTCCCATCCCCGCTTTCGCTCCACGGCTTCGGGCCAGTCCAGCGGCCCGGAAATCAGACCGATATGGTTGTAGCCCTGGGCGATAAGGTAGTCTGTTGCTGCGCGACCGCCACCGTAGTTGTCTACCCCCACAGTGGTGAAGTTCGGGTTGATGCGGTGTTTGAGCACAACAATTGGCGTCGAGGTCATTGGCAATTCAACCGCCGTGGCATCGAAGTTGCCGTCAAACTCGGTGGCGAAGATGATGATTCCCTCAACGTGATGGGCCATGAGTGAATCGATGAGCGGTTGGAGCTTGTCCGGCCGGAATTGGGACAACTCGGTGAGCAGGAGGGAGTAGCCCGCAGCTTCACACTGGGCCGTAATACCGTGAAGCGTCAGCGAGATGCCCACATACTTGAGGCCGGCCGTGATCACGCCCAGGGTGCGGCTGCGTTGGTGAACCAGGCTGCGCGCCAGAGCGCTGGGCTGGTAGCCGAGATCGGCGATGGCCTGTTCGATGGCGGCCCGCGTGGCCGGCGCCACGTCTGGTCGCTGGTTGACCACGCGCGAGACCGTCTGCGCTGAGACGTTGCAGCGCTTGGCGATGTCTTTGATGGTGACTTTCTTGCTCAAATTGCGGGCGCTCATGCTTTCTTCCAATCTGTGCATGACGATTGACGTCCTCATTATACCCTGAAAGCAAAATAATGTGAACGTTAACGGAATCCTGAACGAACGCGGGCGACGCCATGACAACCGGCCACTGAAAAGCCTGCTGCCAACAAAAAACGTCCGGCTTCACCGTGAAGCCGGACGTTGCTGTAAATCATTTTTTTGCTTGTGGAATCAGCGGTTACGCAAGTATGAGAATAGCCAACGTCCGAAGAAGACCAGGCCGATGAGCGCAAAGATCGTGGCGCTGATGCGCATGCCCTGCAGGAAGAACTGGCGCAAGCGTTCAATCGCCAACGCTTCGCCCAACTCGCGCGTGACGCTGCCTGCCGTCACCTCTTCAACGTTCGCAGCTTGATCACCGGGGTTGACGATGACGCCGGCGACTGCGGCCAGCGTAGGCGTGGGCAACAGAATCGTCGGCTGCTCTGCTTCAGCCGCGGCCTGCTCTTCCGTTGCGGTTTCTTCCTCGAGCGTGCCCGGCTGCACCACTTGACCGACCTCTGGGGTTGGTTGGGGTGCAGGCGTAAAGGTTGCGGTTGGAATGGGCGTTTCGGTCGGTTCATCCGAGGTCGGGGTAGGCGTCGGGCCTTGGTTGACGTTGATATTTTGTGAGAAATACTCGGCGTAATTGCCGTCGGCTTTGACGACACGCAGGCGCAGACTATAGGCGCCAGGCGGCAGCCCTGACGCGCGCCAGATGGCTAGCTGCCCATTCTGCACCGGCGTGGTGCCGCCGTCGAAATAAATGTAGGCGTCATCCCCGCTGGGCTCCTGCTTGTAGTGAAGCTCGTATTTTTGAAAGGTCTCAATCACTGCCGTGCCCATGACCGGTACATCGCCGCCCACCGATGAGCCGGTTGCAGGCGAGCTGATACCGGGCGTCTGCGCAAGGAGCGAAGGCCCTGGCAAGAGCAGGAGCGCTGCCACCGCCAGCAGGCCGATGACTTGGGCAAAGCGCGAACGACCCGGCCAGCCAAAGCGGCTTGTCAGCTGTGCAGAGCACATGGGGCGTCGGGTCACATCATCCATCCTCATCAGTCTCAGTTGCTCGTCTGACCTGTACGCATATGGCGTACAATGGCCAGGAGTTCAGCATCGGTCAGATTGGGTTGACCGCCGCTGGGCGGCATGAGTACACCGGTCTTATTCTCTGGATCGTCATGCGCCCGGCCGGCCCGGATGAAGGCGATCAACTCTTCATCAGTTCGTTCGGTAATGAACGCGTTATCCGTCAGCGCATTGCCCAGATTGGGGACGCCTTCCATGGTCGGTCCGTGGCAGACTGCACAGGCGCCGGCATAGAGTGCTGCACCGTCATGGGCATCGCTCATCGCCTCAGCGTTGGCCTCCACTTCGGCGGCAATGGCTACGCTGCTGGTGTCCAGCGCCGTCTCGGTGGGGCGGTTTACAACAGCGAGCAGTGCAATCGCCCCAGCCACCGCCAGGATTGTTCCGCCCACGGCAAGCCAGGGCGTGCCCACAGTCTCTGCTTCGTCTTCTGTCTCTTTGGCTTCGAGGGCAACGACAGCCATGGCAGAAATAATCACAAACGCGGTGAGGGCCAGAAAGGGAATGGTGATGAAGCCAAACCAGTTGATCCACATGGTGGTGCAGGGCACGCCGGCCTGACAGACCGCGCCACTGTCAAAGATCTGCGTCTTCTGAAGCAGATAGTGATAGGTCGACATGGCGATGCCCAGGACCGAAAAAGGCAACACGTAGTAAGGCAGGCCGCGATCTTTTCGCAGCAGGCCGATTGCCAGGATGCCGGCCAGCGGATACATGAGTATGCGCTGATACCAGCAAAGTGAGCAGGGTACGTAGCCGCGCACTTCGCTGAAGTAAAGGCTGCCGAGCATGGCGGTCCAGGCGGCGGCCAGCGCGATATAAAGACTGTAGCGATCAAGCAAGCGCGTCATAGGGATCTATTCGGCCTCAGCCGCCACTGTCGGACGCTTCGAGCAGGCGGTCCACATTCGCTTTGAATTCGTTGTAGTCAAATGGATTGGCCATGGGCTGCCCATTGATCACGATCGTTGGCGTGCTGGTCAGGCCGAGGGCAAAGGCCTCGGAAACCGAAGCGTTGACCGCGTCCCAGTGGCGTTGGCTGTTCATGCATTGGAGGAAGTCACCTTCATCGAGCCCGAGATCTTGTGCATAGCCCGTCAGCCGTTCCAGCGTCACGCCGGCCTGCCCGCGATTGGCCGCTTCAATAAAGAGCACGTCATGATAGGGCCAGAAGGCATTCTGATCCGCCGCGCATTCCGTCGCCATGGCGCCCATCTGTGCCCCCGGGGCATGGATTTGTAGCGGGAATTGACGGAACTCGAGCTTAACCAGTCCGGTATCCACGTACTCTTCCATGACACGCGGCTTCATTTGTGTGGCCCACTGCTGGCAGGCCGGGCACAGGAAGTCTTCCCAGGTCTGAACGGTCACCACAGCTTCAGGGTTCCCAAGCACGTTGCGGTCAACCCACTCGACCGGCACGTCGGGCGCTTCGACCGACGACGTTGAGCGGCGCGGGCTGTTCATAAAGACCGCCAGGGCGATTAACCCTAAAAACAGCACCGCGGCGCCAATAATCCATGGGGTCATGGATCGCTTCTCCGCTTTGGCGGCTTCGGTATTGGGCTTGGCATATTTGGGCATAGATCACCTCAGTCAAGATCAAGGAAGGTCAGACGTGATTGTCGGTAAATGCACAGCATCAACTATGCATTGTGTATGGTCGATTTTGAGCAGACCATGTACCCTGATTTTGGGTACGTCCACGAAGTATACGGCTTTTCAGACGCAGGAGCAAGATTGTGGAGGAAAGTCGGAGCCAAGACTCAGAAGTGCGGCCAAAGTAGGCGCCAAGCCAATTGAATCCGCTCTTGGAGGGGCGCTCGATCAGACCTGAGTTTGCCGCCAGACATTGCCCGAGGCCATCACCCGGCGCGATTTTCGTCGACTACCCGGATTCCCAGGGAACTTGGTTCTTCTACTGGCGCGCGAATCTTCTCCCAACCATTGCCGAGGTTGAGGTCGCGCTGGGGGAACGGGATCTCAATATTGTTCTTGGCAAAGGCCTCCCACAGCATGTAGTAAATGTCGCTCCTGACGCGATGCACTTGCTGGGGCTTGTCGATCCAAATGGCCAAATCAAAGTTGAGGCTGGAGTCGCCGAAGCCGCGGAACAGCAATTCCGGCTCTGGGTAATCCAGAATGAGCCCATGACGCTTGGCCGTGGTGCAGGCAACGCGCCGGACCTCCTGCGGATCGCTGCCATAGCTCACGCCGACAGGCAAGAGCGAGCGGATTTCCCGGTTCGTTTTCGTCAAGGTCGTGACTTCAGTGGTGATAAACGTCTCGTTGGGCACCAGGACTTCGATGTTGTCCAACGTGCGCACGGTGGTGGCGCGAATATTGACGTGGTCGACGATACCGATCTGCCCGTCAATTTCGATGACGTCGCCCGGCAATACTGACTGCTCGAACAGCAGCACCAGGCCGCTGATGAAGTTGGCGATGATATTCTGTAGACCGAAGCCGACACCAATCGAAAGGCCGCCACCAATCAGGGCGAGCGTGGCCATGTTGACGCCAAGCAGATAGAGAGCGATCAACAGGCCGATGCCGATGACTACGTAGCGTGAGATCGTAACAACTGACTCGATCACGCCGGGATCAACTGTACTGCGCTCTTGCATAATCCGGCGTAGGCCAAGTGCCAGTGCCCACGATGCGACGGCAAAGGCATAGAGCACAGCGCCGGCGCTGAAAAATCGTTGAACGGTTACAACCGTATCAGAGAACGTGAAGAGCGGATAGTCGCTTACAAGGCGGATATTGACGAAGTTACGTGAGATGCGAACGCCCAAGATGAGCAAGAATATGGGCGCAAAGATTCGGCGGTGAAAAGGGGTAAAGGCCTTGCCGAAGCGGGCGTAGAAGACCATAAGCAGGGCGCGGTAGGCGAGCCAGAGCCAAAGCAGGGAGAGTGCTTCAACGAGAATGCCGTTTGGTACGTCAATCGCATTGAGCCCGGCGGTCAATACCTGGGTGAAAACTAGTGCCAAAATTGGAGAGATGATCAGTGAGGCGGCATTGATCCGATTGCGCCACTCCTGCGCCACCCGTCTTGATGACCTGCGACGGCGCAGCCAATAGCGCACCGCGACCGGAATGAGCCATGCAACCAAGAGGATGAGAGCAAGCATTAGGATCTGGCGTTGAACGATGGGGCGCTCAAGATAAATGCCCATCACCTTCAACTGCTCGCTGAAAATATCAATCGATTCTTCTAACGATACGTCAATCGAGGCGTCTAGATTGGTTACGCCATCCATGGATCCTTCGCTTTCAGGCTAGTCCGTTGCCGGCATGTCTTCTGTTGGCGGTTGGAGGTATTCGCAGTCCAGTGGTAAATCTACTTCGGCTTCGTCAAGGCCTTGCTGCTCGATCACTTGCAAGCCAAAGACGCAGACCGCTTCTTCCGGCGTCATCAAACCCGATAGAACGTTGATATAGGCCCGGTTACCGGAAATTTCCATGGCCACTAGATCGAGCGTGTTGGGTAGGGTGACACCGGTTGTTGCCTGGCGCGCAAAGCCGCCCAAAATCGGATAGATGCGTGGGTCGACCGCAACATCGGCATTCGCAGGAATATGTCCCAATTCACGCATGAAGGTCGTACTTTGCTGCCGATTGGTGAGAAAGTTGGCAACAAACTGCGCAACTTCCGCCTGTGAATCTGACGAATTTGTGCCTTGCATGACCGCGGTTGCCGAAAGTAGCGGCCCGGCTGGGCCAAAGGGGCCATTGGGAAGCCGCACGACGGCTAGCTGAGCTTGCCCGATGCGCTGCCCGATCGCGGCAAGCTCATCCGGTCCGCCCACATAGTAGGCTGCACGCCCCTGCATGAAGAGATCGCGCAGCGCCTCTTCATCTGAATTCAGGATGATACCTGGATTATGTTGCGCTGACTCCAGCCAGGTCAACCACTCTGTGAAGCCGCTGTCGGCCAGCGTGAAGCGTCCCTTGCTGTCGAAAAGCCCGCTCCCGAATGTCGCAATGCCCCAGTAGGCTGATACAAACCGCGGTACCATGGCAAAGGGCGCATCTGCCGATGTCATTCCTGGAAGATCACCAAGCCCGGTAGGCACATCATTTGCCAGCTCGGTGTTGACATAGAGTGCGTTGGGCCCCACTGCCATGGGGATGCCGTAGATCGTATCATCGACCCGAACTGCGTCTAGGGTATTGGTGCGAAACTCGAGCAAGAAACGCAAATCGTCGGGGATGGAACGTACGGCCTCTGCCGACGCCAGAGCGCCAACCCAATCGGCTGGCCCGAGCAAAAGATCGGGCCCAATGCCCTGGTCGATCGCCGCCACATAGCGCTCCAGCACTTCGTCCGGCTCCACATAGATCGTGATGACCCCGACATCCGGGTCGATTTCTCCGATCTGGGTCAGTACTTCTTCGAGGACATCGGCTTGTGCCCGTGGCCAGCTGTGCCACAAGAGAATGTTGTTGGCGTCCAAGCCGCCGCCGGACACTTCCGTCCCCACACAGCCGGCGACCAGTAAGAGCACAAGCAGCAGCCACGTTCCCGCCAGCAACCGCCGTAATACAGCGCGTAAGCCGTGCGCTTGATCGTGACGACCTGATGAAGTGAATCCTCGTTCTCTGTACCATGACATTGTGTACGTGTGCTCGCCTATTGATCGAAGTCGCAGAAAATGGTCTGCCGGCTGCGTGGCTGAATCAAGCGTCTTCATCGCGTCTGACTGTGTTAGCATGCATAGTAAACAGCCATTGGCCGTTTGCCCAAAAACGTCGGGCCGATAGTTTGCGCCATCGGCATAAGCCCTTATCCCTGTGGACAGCACTCGTGTTGTATAATCGGAACCACTGTTTGCAAGCCCAGTGACAAGCGGCCGCGCTGCCCGAACGGGCTGGCTGCCGACTCTATTCACCGCCATCGGGAGACCGACCGTGAAGACTGACCTCAAAATCGTGATGATCGCGTCCGAGTGCGTACCCTATGCCAAGACGGGCGGGCTGGCCGATGTCGTTGGCGCGCTCCCTCATGCCCTCCGTGCATTGGGGCACGAAGTAATCGTGATCATGCCCAAGTACAGCAGCATCGATGCCACGAAATTTGGCCTGCACCGCCACTTCGACTCACTGGGCGTCTGGATGGGCAACGTGCAGGAGTGGTGCGCGGTGGACCGGGCGGACAACAACGGCGTCTCCGTCTACTTTATCGAGTCGGACAAGTATTTCCGTCGCGACGGCCTCTATCACGACGCGGCCAACAACGATTTTGGTGATAATCCGGCGCGCTTTGGATTTCTGACACGAGCAGGTCTTCAGCTCTGTCACGACATGGGGTTTGCGCCTGACATCGTTCATCTCCATGACTGGCAGTCCGCGCTGGGCGCCGGTTACCTGAAAATCTGGGATTGGAATGATCCGGTCTTGGGTGGCGCTGCCAGCGTGCTGACCATTCATAACATCGCCTATCAGGGAAAATACGGCGCCGGCGTCTATGACTACCTTGGTCTTGGCTGGCAAAATTTTACCCCCGACAAGTTTGAGGACTATGGCGCGGTCAACTTTCTCAAGGGCGGCATCGTCTATGCCGATATGGTCAATACGGTCAGCCCGACCTATGCTGCTGAAACGCGCACGCCTGAGCTGGGCTATGGTCTGGCCCCCTATCTCAATGATCGTGGCGACACGTACGTCGGCATCCTCAACGGCGTGGACTACGACGAATGGAGTCCGTCCGCGGATACGCTCATTCCTGCCACCTATTCGGTTGAGGATCTCAGCGGCAAGGCGCATTGCAAACGCGAGCTTCAGACGCGCTTTGGTCTGGAGATCGATCCGACGATGCCCATCATCGGTGTCGTCAGTCGTCTGGCCGACCAGAAGGGACTTGATGTCTTGGCGTCGGTGATAGAAGGTATTGTAACCGACATGCGTGTCCAATTTGTATTGGTGGGGTCGGGGGATAAACGGCTCGAGGCCTATTACATGACGCTGCCGACGCTCTATCCTGGGCGGATTGGGACTTACATCGGCTATAGCAATGAACTGGCCCATTTGGTTGAGGCGGGGGCTGACTTCTTTATCATGCCCTCGCGCTACGAACCGTGCGGGCTCAATCAGATCTACTCGCTGAAGTATGGCACGCTGCCCATCGTCCACGCCACGGGCGGTCTGGAAGACACAGTTGAGCAATATGACGAAGCGGCGGGAACGGGGACCGGCTTCAAGTTCTACGAACTCTCGCCCACGGCCATTTATTATACTGTTGGGTGGGCTGTCAGCACCTTCTATGACCGTTCCAGACCATATGCAGCAGATGATCTATCAGGCCATGGTCCAGGATTTTTCGTGGGATAAGAGCGCACGTCAATATTTGCATCTCTATCAGCGGGCCATGGAGTACAAAGCCGCACTATGATGACGTGCCAACTGTCCTCCGCTCACACGCAACAGGGAACATTTTTGCCACACCAACGTTTTCAAAAGAGTTGAATCACGAACGATTGATCAGCGATTATTCGGTAACCCACATATTCAATTGAAGGAGTATTCTCCATGAATGCAGTGCCCGCAAGGAAGCGTCCGACGCTGATGCTCTCTGCCGTGACCATGATGGTCGCGCTGATGATGAGTGCCTGTATCGCGCCGATTGAAGAGAGCGCCGCGCCGGCCGACGCGGCCCCGGCCGCCGACATGAGCGAAATGAAACCAGTCGCCTCCATCACTCTGCCCGACGGGACGGAATGTCTCAACGCCGGTGAGGGCGCGACCTTAGCCTTCGACGGCGTGCGCGTCAATTATACCTGTGCTACGACGGACATCGGCGATGTCGTTCTGCTGGGTGACTTAGCCAGCCCCATGCTAGATCAGCTGATCGTGGACGTGGGCCTGATTACGCGTGGCGATGATGGGTTTAACCTGGATTCATCCACGCTGTTGACCATGTTGATGAGCGAAGTCACGCTGGCCGATGGCACGGTCTGCCTCAATGCGGGGCAGGGCGCCACGCTGTCGTTCGATGGCAAACGTGTCAACTATAACTGCGAGACCACGGATGAGGGGGATGTCGTCCTGCTGGGTGACTTTACGGCGGATATGACGGTTCTGACGGTGGAGAAGGGGCTGGTCGTGCGGGGCAGCGATGGTTTTGAACTGAGCGAGAGCGAAATCGTGGCCGTCAGCGAAGTTGTCGGAATCTCGGCCGACTAAGCGTCCGGAGTGGCGCCAATGTCATTCAGAATGAAGGGACGGCCTCCTGCGCGAATCGCATCCGCGCAGGAGACCGTCTTTTGTGTTGTAGTTCTTTGCATGCTTGGGCTGCTATTGTAGCCCCACTTCATGGGGCGCCCTTGCCAGCAAGGGCATTCATGCCCGGCGGGCTCGCCTCCGCCCGATGCGACTAACCATGCCCAGCGAACTTGCCTACGCCAAATACGCTCAAACAGTTCCGGCGGGGTCAACCGCACCGTGACGAATCCACCACTCCTCAGCCCTGAATCTCTCACCAATAACTCGCCCCGAATACTCGCTCCAGGAGCGCCTCGCGTTCTGCGGCCGACATCCAACGCGGCTGGCCAAAGTCGTAGATCAGCGTCGTGAGGACCTGGGTGCTGATATGCCGGCCATCGTAAAGCGTGTGCTTGACAATCATGCCCTCGCGCGTGTTTTCGGCCCACATTTGGTCGAAGAAGAGATTGCCTAGCCCAAAGAGCACCATGCTGTCATCGGTGAATTCCATGGCTTGGGGTACGTGGCTCTGTACGCCGGTGACGATATCGGCGCCCGCGCGCACCAGCGCATTGAAGTCCAGCCGCTGGTCGCCGAGCGGCTGGACCGCGTACGATTCCTGGTATTGCAGTTCGGGGAGGACGATGTCGGCCAGATCCTTCTGCTTGATGTTGCGGATGGTGGCCGACATGATGGCCAAATCAAAGATCGCGCTGCCCGGCTGGGTATCGGTCGCCCAGGCGAATTCGGGGCCGTAACTGTTGGCCCCTAGGAAGGCCAGACGGTTGCCGTTGTGCTCGAGGAAGAACGGTGCAAAAGCCTCCGCTTTGTTGCGTCCGCCGCCATAGAGGGGCAGCCCCTTTTCCGCATAAAAATCGATCGAAACCAGGGCATCGTCACGACCAAAATCGTTCTGATGATTGCCGGTCAGGCCGATGATGTCGGTCCCAGCGGCCTCCAGTGCAGCAAAATACTCGGGCGGGCTGCAGAAGTTGAAGTTGTCCATACTTGTGTTGGTCACGCAATCGGGTACGAAGGGCACTTCGTTGCTGATGTGGGTGATATCGGCTGCGGCCAACTCCGGTCCCACCACTTCCGCCACCCACTCGGGACCGCGCTCGTCGATCTGCGCTGCGGTTAGGCGCACCATGGCGGTCACGCCCGTCATCGCCAGGACAGTTAGCTTCTCCGGATCGCGATTGGTGGGCGGAATCTGGGCCAGATAGGCTGCGGCCTGAGCCTGCTGCTCGGCGTTGGCCGCGTCGACCCGGGCATAGACCATCGTCTTGAAGGGATAGGACTCGGCGTCAAAACGATTGGCGTTTTCTACCGGGTTCTGGCCGTCGATGGCCAACACAGTCAGGCGCGGCTCAAGCTGGTCGAAGGGGACAAAGGCCAGCGTCGGCGTTTCACTCCAGGCCGCGCTGGTCAAGTCTGCCATCGATGCATAGCCCTGGACCGTCGCGCCTGGTTCACCCAGGAGGGAGACCAGCGCCGGCAACGTGTCGCTCAAGACAGCGACGGCCTCGAAGGCCGGTAGTGTCGCCGTGCCGGTAATGGTGCCCGTAGCCGGCAGCTCGACTTCGACCGGCTCGAGGGGGGCGCCGGACCAGGCAGCCTGGACGCGCGGCCAGGTCGTGAGCGGTAGGATCGTGTCAAAGCGAGAGGCTGCTGCAAAGACCACTTCGTGAACGGGCTCGCCTTCACCCTTGAAGTTTAATTCCACGACCGGCGCCGCGGTCGGTGCTGTCGTGGTGACGACGAGAGATTGGGAGATCGCAATTTGACTGGTCAGCCCCTGGAGCGTGGGCGGTGCGGCGTCGACGCGTACCGTGATGGGTGCTTGCGCCGGCGCAGATGGTTGCGCAGCCTCTTCTTGATTCTGCTGGACCTCATCGTTATTGTTCTCCGGCGCCGTGCTGGTGACTTGGGGCTCGCCAGCGGCTCTTTCTCCGGCCGCGGATGGGGAGTCAGCCGGCGTAGTGGTTGCCGCCGCTTGCGCCTCGGGCGTCAGCGCTGTCGCGGCCGGACTGTCGCCCACGCCCGGAATATTCGAGAGCGCCCAGACGAAGAGCGCGAGGCCGGCCACTAGCAGAACAACGCTCAAAAGAATTTGTGCCTGACGGGGAAGATTTTCAAATTGCATAGGGCAGTGAGCAGTAGGTATCAGGATCAATTAGTGAAAGTTAGGGCGGCCCAAGGCATGCGGACGCGCACCGCCGCAGTATAACCTAGCGCCGCGCGCTCCGCAACGTGGACGTGGATCAGGTAGGAAATCTCGATTGATCGACGGTGGGCCGCGGAAAAAGCCGGGCTTGTCCTGAGCTTGTCGAAGGATATCGCGGATCGTCGCAGATTTTTTGTGATTTGCCGAGATCCGCTGGATCAGCATTGATCCGTGGCCTGTCGCTTCAGAGCTGGTGGTTTTGTGCGCCGGTTGTGATGATTTGACGCAACAGGATCGGGCGGGGATGATTGGAGGTGACGGCTTCTGTTGGCCGCACGTACATGCACCATGGCAAGATCTGCCACTATCCCCGGAGATCCGTGATGACTACGTCCAACGTACAACTGGATGCCGTGTCCAACACAATGTTTATCACCCTGGGCGCCCGGGCCATGGAGACGCAAGCCGACGATCCAATTCTGGACGACCCCATGGCGGTGGAGATCTGGACGGTATTGCGGCCCGAACTGGCAGTCTCGCCATCGCCCCTTGCCCGCGATCTTGCGACCGGCGACTTCGACCCGCGCCTCGTAGTGAGCATGGCGCTGCGGGCACGGCGCTTCGATCGCTTTGCGACCGACTTTTTGGCCGCCCACCCAAGAGGCGTTATTGTCAGCCTGGGCTGCGGGTTGGACACGCGCTTCTTCCGGATCGACGACGGGCGTCTGCACTTTGTCGACGTAGACCTGCCGCCGGTGATCGCACTCAAGCGTCGCTTCGTCGCCGAAAGTGATCGGTACCGCCTGCTGGCGGCGTCGGTGCTGGAGCGGGAATGGTTGGATGCCCTGGCGGATCTCAGCGACCGCCCGATGCTCTTTCTGGCCGAAGGACTCTTCATGTACCTGCCTGCTGACGCAGTCAAACAGCTGGTCCGCACGCTGCAACACCGCTTTCCCGGCGCTGAACTGGTCTGTGAGGTCTTCAACGCCGCCTGGTTGGAGGGCTGGCGCGGCCGGATCACGCGCAGCAAGCTCCAGGGCGCGTTCTCGCTGGACGATGACGCACGCTTCCGCTCCGGGATCCACAGCAGTGGCGAGGTGGAGACGTGGGGGGCCGGCATTGAGCTGCTGGATGAATGGTCCTATTTTGATGAAGACGAGCCCAAGCTTGGTGCGCTGCGCCATATGGGGCGCTTCGATCTTTTCCGCCACATGCAGTGGACGGTGCATGTGCGATTGAATTGATTGCGGAATGTGGATTGCAGATTCACGCATCACGGAACATATCATGACTTTTCTCTCGCGGTTAAAGGACAATTGCCACACGTATGCGGGCAAGGTTGCCTTGGAGTTGATTGGTGAAGATTCAGCGCCAGGGCGGCAGGTGACGTACGGCGAACTCGAGGCGCGGGTGGCGCAAACCATGCGCTATCTGCTGGCGCAGGGTGTCGAGCCAGGCGACCGCATCGCGCTGCAGCTGCCCAAGTGCCTGCCGTTC
Organism: uncultured Chloroflexia bacterium; assembly: GCA_963749845.1. GTDB lineage: Bacteria > Chloroflexota > Anaerolineae > Caldilineales > Caldilineaceae > JAGRCP01. The sequence continues at coordinate 614,563 of CAVVOJ010000006.1, forward strand.
ATCTATCTGCACCTGGCCATTATGCGTTTGGGCGCGATATCGCTGCCGTTAAATCCTGCCTATCCGGCGCGCGAGCTGGCCTATTTTCTACAGGACGCCGAGGCCAAGCTCTTCTTTGCAGATGTGGCCGATGCGGCGCTCGTCGAGCCGCTGCTCGTGGAACTGCCGGCGTTGCAGGAAATCGGTCTGATTGATTGCGCCGATCCAGACCAATTTGAAGCGCTGATTTCGAGCAATGGAGCCGGCGTGGCCCCAGACGATCTCCTGCCGCAGGACTTGGATGCGACCTGCCTCATGATCTACACCAGCGGTACGACCGGCCGGCCCAAGGGCGCGGAGCTAACCCACGGCAATCTCACCGCCCAGATCGACGCGCTGGACGAGGCTTGGGGCTGGCGCGCGGATGACGTGCTGCTCCACGTGTTGCCGCTTTTTCATATCCACGGGCTGGTTGTGGCGCTCCACGGTGCGCTCAATGCCGGCGCCACAACGCTCCTGCTGACCAAATTTGACGCCCAACGGGCGCTCGAGTTATTGGATGTGCGCAACTGTACCGTCTTTATGGCTGTGCCGACGATTCACCGGCGTCTGCTCGTGGCGCCCAATGCCCGCACCGTCGATCTGAGCCGCATGCGCCTGCTCACCTCGGGCTCCGACCGCCTGCCCGATGATCTCTTCTTCGGCTTTGCCGAGACCTTCGGCCACACGCTGCTGGAGCGCTACGGGATGTCGGAAACCGGCATGAATCTCTCGAATCCGCTCGATGGGGAGCGGCGAGTTGGTTCGGTAGGGCTGCCGCTGCCCGGCGTGGAAGCGCGCATCGTCGATCCTGCAACCGGCGCGCCCCTGCCCGATGACACGGTAGGCGAAGTGCAGATCCGCGGTCCCCACGTGTGCAAAGGTTACTGGCGTCAGCCGGACAAGACCGCAGCCGCCTTCACGCCGGACGGCTGGCTGCGTACGGGCGATATGGGCCTGCGTGCGCCGGACGGCTATTTCACGCTCAAAGGGCGGGCCAAGGATCTGATTATCAGTGGCGGCTACAACATTTATCCGCCCGAGGTGGAGCTTGTCCTGGCGGAGCATCCGGCCGTGGCAGCCAGCTCCGTGATCGGCTGTCCCGATGCAGAGTGGGGCGAGCGCGTCGTCGCGTTGGTCATCCTGACGCCCGGTTGCAGCGCCACGGCTGAGGAGATCATGGCCCATTGCCGCGCGCGTCTGGCCGCCTATAAGACGCCGCGTATTGTCCGCTTTGTCGATGAATTCCCACGCAACGCCCTGGGCAAGGTGCAAAAGGCCATCCTGCGCAGTGCCCACTGTGTCTAGGCCGGTTTCTTTTCGCCCAATCTGGCGGCAGTCGCCATTTTGGTGCAATCAGTTACCGAAAATTGACCGAAGCGGTATAATGAGTGACATCATATCCGCGCCTGCTGCCTGCCTGCTCCCGCGTTGGCGCATCGGTTAGATAAGGTGATGATGGACGTCATGGAATTGCCCTCGTTCGGACAAACGATCCGCATGGCTATGCGCCTGGATCCTGCGATCTATCAAGCGATCGTGGTGGCGCCAAATGGTCTACGCGTCGCAATTTGGATTGTCGCACTGGCCAGCATGTCGGAGGCTATGGGGCAGAGCATCGTGCTCTTCCTCAACAATGTGCGCCCGAGGCGCTTTGCCCTGGCGCTCGCCATTTCCGCCATCAGCAACATGATTGGGTACCTGCTTTGGGTTGGCGTGATTTGGGTCGTCCTGCGCTATGTTTACGATATCAACACTGCTGTTGTGCTGCTGGCCAGCGCGGTCGGTCTGGCTTATGCGCCGCAACTGCTGGGCTTCTTCGAACTGCTGCCCTACTGGGGCAATCCCTTTGGCATTATCCTTTCCCTCTGGACCATGCTCGCCATCACCGTGGCCATCAATGCCACGGCCCCGCTGACGATCTGGCAGGCAGCTCTGGCCAGCGCCATGGGCTGGGCCCTGATCCAGCTATTTCGACGCACGCTGGGCGTGCCCATTTATGCGCTAGGGAATTGGATCCAGCAGCGCGTCGCCGGGTCGCCCATGCAGTTCAACCTGCGCGATATTCCAGATCTGCGTCGCCAGTTTTATCTTACCGAGAACGTCGAAAAGTGGCGCGAAATGCTCTCCAACGCCAAGTGGGAAGAACTCCGTGAGATGGTGCGTACGGAAGGCTTCAACTTTAACCTGAACCGACGCCCAGGCGGCAGGAAGGCTGAGAAGCCGGCGGAAGACAAAGATGACACGCCGACGCCGAAACCGCTTCAGACGCCGACGGAGAAGAGTGATCGTGTTTGAATCGCTGATGAGTCAGGCCCTGCTGCTCTTCGGGCTGCTCATGCTCGGTATTTTGATCTGGGCCGCTTTTTCGCCGTTTGAGACACTGGGCTGGTGGGCCGGCTGGTTCGGCGACAAGATCTATCACGATGACCTGCCGTCCGATGGCCTTGTACGCATGATCCGCCCCAACGCCACCTGCTACATCATTTTTCTCTCTGGCATCGGACGCGTCTCGGGGCAGACCTTGAGCTACCGCGAGGCGGAATTCCTACGCCGTCTCTCGGTGGCCCTTCCCAACGCCGTGATCATTGACGATATCTTTCCGTACTCGGTCAATAACCTTGCCCTGACCGGTCAGCCCTTCTTCGCCCGCATCTGGCGCTGGGCGTTGCGGCGCAAGCTGGATGGTCCGGCCATGGCCGGCAATCTCATCAATATTCGCAACGCCTTTCAGGTCTGGGTCTCCGCCGACAACCGCTATGGTCCTATCTACAACCAGGGCATGGCCCAGGCCATGCTCCACGGCCTGCTGCGCTATGACTACCCGGTCGAAAGCGATATTCCCGTCTTTATCATCGGCTATAGCGCCGGTGGCCAGATGGCCGTTGGCGCCGCCACCTATCTGGACGAATGGATCAACGGGCCGGTCTATGTACTCTCCCTTGGCGGCGTCTTTGCCAGCGACGTGGGCCTTTTTGCCGCCAAACACATCTATCATTTCTATGGAACCAAGGATCGGGCATTGGGGGTTGCGATTCTTATTCCCCGTCGCTGGCCGGTCTTTGCGACCTCCGAGTGGAATCGCGCCCGTCGCCAAGGCCGCATTACCGATATTGAGTTGGGCCCCATGGGCCATACAGGGCGAGGGGGCTACCTGGATGCCAACGCAAAGCTCGAAGACGGCACCACTTACGTTGACAAAGTCGTGAGCGAGATGGCTGCAGTGATCTCCGACCGTACCCGCGATCAGACAACGACGCTGGAAATGTATCAGAACGTTAACCGGATAGAGTGGTTTGGTGAGGCGAACGGCGGTACCATGGCGCCGGAAGAGCAAGACGCAATAGAGCACAGCGCGCCCGATGATCACGAGGACGACTGATTTCAGAGCGATCGCAATGGGATTCGCCTTGTAAGTCCCTGACGGTATCGGCGCTCACTTGACCGCCCGTACCGGGCAAACTATACTGCTTGCATAACTGCATAATTTACCCTTCGGGGCAGGGTGAGGGGCGACCCAATTCCCGACCGGCGGTCATGCGATTGTACAGCTTCCATGTGCGCAGCCCAAGATTCTTTTCTGCTGCGTTGACCGGAATGACCAGACAGTTTTGCTGTGAAATCGACAAGCCCGCGAGCGCGACTTTTCTGCTGCAATGAGGCAGCAACCGAGTCGAGCAGGAGTTCGGTGAGAAACCGACGCCGACGGTATAGTCCGGATGAGAGAAGGGCGAAGAGTTGGTATGCGTCTTAGCATGCCGACCCGTTTGTGATTGCCCCGGAGTTTTCATAGCTCCGGGTTTTCTTTTACCAGCGGGTTGGACTGCGCCAACGACAGGGCGCGTGGCTGCCGTGCCGCATCTGCCGGGCGACGCTGCCTTCAAGCCCCTTCCCCGCGCGCCTCGAATTGATCGACGGCGCGCGTTTTTTATGCAGGCAGTGATCAGAAATCCGTTGGAGAATCCGTACTATGTACGAATCCATCTACGAACCATCGCCAGCCGGCCATGACCTGTCCGAGGAAGCAACGCTCCACTCTGCGGGTGCACAGCGGCGAGGCCGTGCCTGGCTGCTGCGTCATCGCGAACGGCTACTTGTCCCTGTCGTGCTGGCTGCCGGCATCGTGCTGTGGGATCTGCTCGTGCGTTGGCAGCAGTACCCGGCCTTCGTGTTGCCCAGCCCGGCCGTGGTGGCGCGGAAGTTTGGCATCGTACTGGCCGACGGCTCACTCCTGCGTCACACAACAGTGACGCTGACCGAGATCGCCCTGGGGTTGGCCATCGGTTTGAGCGTGGCGCTGGTGCTGGGCTACGTGCTGGGTAAGAACCGCACCGCCGATCGCTTACTGTCACCCTACATCGTCGCCAGCCAGAGTGTGCCGATCGTGGCGATCGCGCCGCTACTCGTCATCTGGCTGGGCACCGGGCTGGCCAGCAAGGTGCTTGTCTGCGCGCTAATCGCCTTCTTCCCGACGCTGATCAGCACCGTCGTGGGCATTCGCAACGTCGATCCCGATCTCTACGACCTCATGCGCAGCCTGCGCGCGTCGCGCTGGCAGATCTTTCGCATGTTGGAACTCCCCGCGGCCCTGCCCGTCATTTTTGGCGGTCTGAAATTGAGCGTTATCTTGGCCGTGGTTGGTGCAGTCGTGGGCGAGTTTGTCGGTGCGGATCAGGGCCTTGGCTTCTTGATTAACCTCGGGCGCGGCGTCCTGGACACGCCGCTTATGTTTGTGGCCGTCATCACCCTGGTCATCATCGCGCAGCTGCTCTATCTGTCGGTCTCGCTGCTGGAACACGTGGCGCTCCGCTGGCAGAAATGAACCCTGTTCAATGACTAATCGAAAATAGAGAATGGAAAATTGTTAATGAATTTCTGCACCCGACCATTAATCATTCTTCATTCTCGAATAATTGTTAACCATTAGAAAGATTTTTGCATGCGTAACAGACTGTCTCTAATCATGATGCTCTTGCTTTCAGCCGTCTTGACGGCCTGCGCGCCCGCCTTGTCACCCGCAGGCCAGACAAGTGGCGATTCGACGACGACCGCAGAAGAAGCTGTCTTGCGTCCGCTTTCTCTGGGCGTGGGCTTTATTCCCAGCGTTCAATTTGCTCCCTTCTATGTGGGCATCGACAAGGGGTTCTATGCCGACGAGGGACTAGATCTCAGCCTCGACTACGGTTTTGAAAACGACTATCTCAAGCTGGTCGGCACCAACGACAGCCAGTTCATGGTTGGGAGCGGCGATCAGGTCATCCTCGGTCGCGGGCAGGGCCTGCCGGTACGCTACTTCATGAATTGGTACAGTCAATATCCGGTCGTGCTCTTTGCTCGGCCCGAGGCCGGCATTGCCGAGCCGGCCGACCTGGCCGGCAAGACGATCGGCCTTCCCGGTCCCTTTGGCGCTACCTATGTTGCGTTTCGCGGCCTGCTGGAAGCGGCGGGGTTGAGCGAAGCAGACGTCACCTTGGCGAGCATCGGTTTCACCCAGGCCGCGGCCGTTAGTGAGGGGACTGTCGACGGCGCACTCGACTACGCGGTCAACGGTCCGGTGGTGTTGGCCCTGGCAGGCATCGACACAACGCAGATTGGCCTCGATGGCTACTTGACGATGCCGGCGAATGGACTGGTCACGAATGAGGTCACTCTGCGCGAGGAGCCGGAACTGGTCGCGGCCATGGTCCGGGCCACGCTGCGTGCGATTGAGCTATACGCTGGCCAATCCCGACGAGGCCTTTGAGATTGCGCTGCAATTTGTGCCCGAGGCCGGCGGTGAGAACGAGGCCGCCAACCGCGCGGTCTTCGATGCTTCCCTCGCCTTCTGGACGCCGGCAGCCGGTCAGCAGCCGGGCGCCACCGCGCTGGCGGATTGGGAGGCTGCAGCGGAGTTCATGCGGCGCATCGGCCTGGTCGACACGCTCGTTCCGGCCGAAGAGTTGTTTACGAATGATTATTTGCCTGAATAGGCGAGCGTCCGAGTACCATTCATCATGATTCATTCAACCCTACCCCTGCTCACGCTCGACCGCGTCACCAAGCGCTTTACCAGTCGTGAAGGGACGCTGTCGGTCCTCGAACCGATCAGCTTCGACGTGATGCCGGGTGAATTTGTCTGTCTGGTGGGGCCCAGCGGCAGCGGCAAGAGTACCCTCCTGCGCATCGCCGGCGGCCTCTTGATGCCGGACAGCGGCGCGGTTACTTTTGCCGGGCGCCCCCTAGGCGGGCCACAGGAGGAGATTGGCTTTGTCTTTCAGGGCGGCAATCTCATGCCCTGGCGCACGGCGGAGGAGAACGTCTTGTTGCCGCTGGAGGTGCAGCAGGGCCGGATTGACGACGCGGCTCGGACGAAGGCCGACCAGCTTCTCGAGCTGGTTGGCCTGGCTGGCTTCGAACGCAGCTATCCCAAGCATCTTTCGGGCGGCATGCAGCAACGGGTGGTTCTCGCGCGTACGCTCATTCAGGAGCCAAGCCTCTTGCTGCTGGATGAGCCCTTCGGCGCGCTGGATGCCCTGACGCGAGAGCGATTGAACCTCGAGCTCTTACGCATTCACAGCCTGCGGCAGACCACCGTCGTCATGGTCACGCACAGCATTGCCGAGGCGGTCTTTCTGGCCGACCGCGTGTTGGCGCTCAGCCCGCGGCCCGGTCGGCTCATCGGCGAGGTCACCATTGATCTCCCCCGTCCCCGCCGCCTGGAACAGACCGGAACCGAGCACTTCGGCCGCCTCACGACCGCAGTGCGCAGTCACATCGGCCAGCTTTCCCATTCAGATTGAAAGCAACGAACCTGTCTGCAGGCTCAAGCAGCGTCGCTCCCACTCATTTGTATCGTTACGACTGCGGAAATGGAATCGCAAACGGCCGGACTTGTCCAGAAGTCCGGCCGTTTTTCGTTAAGATCTCTTGTTGCCAGTGACCATCACATCGGCTGCATGCGCTACGCTTATTTCGTCACAATCGGCATGAAGACCCGGGTGCTCATCTCCACCGGCTCGGTGACGATGATCGTCGCCTCCTGGTTGGGGTCCTCGGCATTGACGTAGGTGTAGGTGCCCACCTGGTCAAAGCGCAGGCGGTAGGAGCCGCCCGGCGCCAGCTGACCGCTATCCCACGCGATGTTGGCTGCGCCGGCCGCTGCCACGCTCGCGGCGGCTGCGACGCTGCTGCCCGTGAGCAGACCGGTGTTGCTCCATTCTACGGTCGAGCCAATGGGGATTTGCAGCGCCGGCGGATCGAAACCATCGGCCGTCATGCGCACCTGGGCTGCCGGGCCCGCAGGGGCATTCGGCGTCAGGGCGATGGTGCGGCTGGGGAAGGCGCCCTGTAGCGTGAAGGGGCCGCCCCGGAAGGGCTGGAAGCCGTCGATCTGCGCCGTGAGGCCATAGCCGCCCGGCGGGACGATGAAGCTGAACTCGCCCTGGCTGCTGGTGCTCTGGGGATTGGTCTGACCGTAGGCCTGCGCCTGCCACGGCGCAATCTTGGCGCCCGCGCCGTCGAGATTGCGCTGCCACAGCGCTACCTGCGCGCCGCTTAGTGGATCGCCCGTGGCGGCGTTAACTACCTGCGCCGGCTCCACCGGAATCATGAAGCCGCTGTACGCTGACTCTACACCGTCGCAGCTGACGACGAGCGTAACGTCGAGCTCACCGTCGAGGACGGGCGCTTCGAAGCTCGCCGTGTAGCGGCCATCCCCATCGCCATCGGTCAGATCGAGCGTGTTCTCGCCCCACTGGAGCTGGGCGCTGCCTGCGCTGCAGTTGAGATCGATGCCGATCTCATGCGTGGCGCCGCGCCAGACCGGAATGCGCCAGTTGTTGGGATCGGTGCGCCCGTTGACATCCTGGAAGCCCCAGGGCCCGCAGGAATCGTCGTTCTCGCTGATGCGCAGGAGATCACCGCCCGGAGATTCAATCTTGGTGAAGCCGAAGGTCGCCGGATTCCAGGGCAGTTGGGCAACGATTTCCAGCAATTTGGGCGTCGAGGCGTCGATCACCTTGACTGATTCACCGTCGATGTCGGGGATTTTCAGGTACTCGGCCACGATCTGATGCGAGCCGTCGGGCAGCGCCAGCAGACCTTGCCAGAAGCCGTCTGCGTCGGCTGTGACTTCGGTCTCATTGCCTTGGCTGAAGATGCGCAGCGTACTGCCTGGCTCGGCAAAGCCGGCCACTTCAAATTCCAGCAGCTCACCGCCGCCGGCTGCCACCGTGCAGGTCAGGCACCCGGTCCAGCCCAGCGTCACCTCGCCTGGTCGCGTGATGGTAGGCGTGCGGAGGGGCAGGCGACTCAGGAGGTCCTGCACGTTGTTGTCGGGATTCACGTCGCCTTCGGTAATGATCCGGGCTTCCACCTGCACATTTTCGACGACATCATCGGGCAGGGCAAAGCGGGTGAAGATGCGTCCGCTGCCGCCCGGCTCCATGTAGCCCAGATCGGCCTCCAGGCGGCATTTGCCCCCTTCGCAGATCTCTTCGAAGGGCACGCGGGCATTTGTGGCCGCGGCCGCAGCCGTGCGCTGGAGATCTTCCACCGTCAGCGGGACGGTGAGCGCGCTGGCGACCGTGCAGGTGAGACATTGGCAGCATTTGGCGTCACTCGTCGTGGGTTGGCCCAGGTAGGGCGTGGTCTCCACCACCAGGCGCACGTTGCCGGTTGGGAAGTTGCCGCTGTTGCGCAGCTTCATCACCGAGTTGAGATAGCGCCCGTTGCCTGCCGTGGCGGAGGCGGCTGTGACCGCACCGCTCGGCGCAAGTGCTTCCACCTCGATGAAGTTTTCAAGATCGAGCCAGGCGTCGGGGCCCTGGCCAGGCGGCGGCGGGCTGGCCTGATTGCGCTTGTAGAGATAGTCCTCGGTCTCACCAAGGCGGAAGCCGCCAGCCGGTCCGCGGCCATCACCCACGGTGCTTCCTGCCGGGACCTTGACCGAGGGTTCGTCGCTGATGGTCAGGCGCAGCCACATGGCCCGATCCTGGCCATTCTGGGGAATCGGAATGTTGCCGGTCGTCAAGACCAGATTGAGGGTACCCGGCGCCGTGATGAAGACCTGCTGATCGACCACGATGTGCTCGTAGGCGGTGATGCCGTCACAGTTCAGCGTGTCCTTCCAGTCACCGTCATGGTTGCCGTCCAACCACATGTTGACATAGGCAACGCCGCCCTGGGGCGCCAGCAGGTTGACCGCCGTCTGATTGGCCGTGATTTCGTAGTCGATATTCTGGGGCGGCATGCAGTGGGTAAAGTTGAGCGATGTCACGTCGAGGCCGTCGTCCAGAGCGTCGAGATTGTTTGTGTTGGTGGTGGGAATGAGGTTGCGGCCGGCAAAGCGATCCGCTTCCAGCTCCCAGTCTACGCCCGGTCCCAGATGGAGCGGATTCGGGTTGCGGTGAATCGGACCCTGTTCCGCGCCTGTGGCCGGATCAAAGACCGTGGGGAAGTTGGCATTGGGCACGCCGGCATAGGCATCCATGGGGACGCCATCGTGATTTGTGGAGTCGGGCGCGTCGCCCAGGTCGTTGCTGACAATGATCAAAAAGAGAATGAAAGCGCCCAGCTTGGGGAAGCCCTTGAACTGGGGCAGGAGCGCCAGGGCCGTCTCGGCATTGAACTCGCCATTCTCAGCGGGTGGCAGGTTGGTCACATAGGCTGCGGCCTCGCCTTCAAACTGGCAGCCGACCTGGCCCGTGGTGCGGGCGCGAACGCGCACGGTCGTCGTGCCATCGGGCGGCGTGGCGACCAGGAAGCCATAGGTGAACGTGTCCGAGCCGCCAAAGCCGGCCTTGGCCAGCGCTTCGGGCGCTACTGGCATACCGCGGCCTTCGATCACCCGCGGGCTCTGGAAACGTACCTGGCAGCTCTCGACGCCCATCTCCGCGCTGGCGGCAGCCAGTTCGCCGCGGGAGGGCTTGAGTTCGTCGACGAGGAGACTATAGACCGTCTGGTCGCTGTTGTTCTTGAATTGAAGCTCAATGCCCATCTGATTGCGCGGGCCGACATCGAGGGACGTGTTTTCCGTCACGTCGGTCTGCCCGGCAGGGGTGATGACCGATTTGCTCAGCGAGATCTGATTGAGATTGACGTCGCCGAGCGGATTGACCGTGACGCTTGCGATGTCTGTGGCAGCCGCAGCGCCGTCGCGCGGACCGGCCTCGCCGTTGATCACGATCTCGCCCCCGTCCGCAAGGGCATCGCTCTTGACGGAGATCAGGATCGCAATGATGCCATCTGCCTGAAGGCCGCCACGCCATGCCACGCCAGCGTTACGTACGACCAGGTTGCTTTGGGGCGCACCGGTCTCCGTCTCAATGCGGGCCCGAACGCGATCGACGGGTCCGCTAATGGGCAGACGCATCTCCAGGTTGGGCAGAGGGCTGCTACCGGTGTTCTTCAGTTCGACCCGGAATGTGGCTGTTTGGCCGGCCAGAATCGGACTTGCCGATGCTGTAATCTCCAAACCGAGATCGGCGTCCGACGCCGCGTTGACCGCGGCGAAGAGATTGGTTGGGGCGCCGGGCAGCGCCGCCACCAGTGCGATGACCAGCGCCAACGCAATGCGTAGGGCTGGTTGAACCCTTTTCATGAATCTAACTTGCATAGTTGCCTCCTTGTGACAGGTGTGACGAAAACGAATCTCTGTGGCAATGGGAGCCTAGGAAAACCCCACTGAGTGTGCCGGAATCAGCGTAACCGGTCAAGTGCCCCAAAAATGGCTCAGGGTGGAGAGAAATCGGCTCATTGCGGATCTGGGGGGAATGGGCCGCGGATTTGTGCGGAGGGGGCGGGTCTGCCCGCCCTTCGATTGGAAGGGAGATCAATTTGCCCCGTTTCATGATCTATTCTGGCCTATAGCGCTTGACGCAGGTGGATCGTGTGGAGATTTTTGCTTCTCTCTGTTCTGTTTTATCCTTCAGGTTCTGGATTTGGTACGAGATTGCGTGACGTGACACAGCGGCTCACAGAGACCCTTGGGGTTTTGGCAACGAGACAGCTGGTGCAGATCAGACTAGCCTCACCCTGCCATGGCGCTGAAGGCGCCATGGCAGGGTGAGGCAAAACGGGCACATGATTGCCCGGCTATCTCTTTGCTGCACCGGCTCTTCTCGTGAACCTCTGTGTTACGCCTTTAGCAAGGCCCACCCTTGGAAGGAATGATGATGAGCGACAACCTGTCTCCTGCACGCACCCGCTTTGCGCCGAGTCCGACCGGATATTTGCATCTGGGCGGCTTGCGCACGGCGCTCTATGCCTGGCTTTGGGCCCGACACACCGGCGGCCAATTCTTGCTGCGCATCGAGGATACGGATCAGAAGCGCTATCAGGAGGACAGTCTGGACGATCTGATGACCAATCTGCGCTGGTTGGGGCTGGAGTGGGACGAGGGGCCGGACGTGGGCGGCCCGGTCGGGCCCTATGTGCAGAGCGAGCGCAAGGCGTTCTATCAGGAATATGCCGATCAGCTCATCGCCAGCGGCCACGCCTATCGCTGCTATACCACATCCGAGGAGCTGGACCAACTGCGTGAGGAACAGCGGGCGCGCGGCGAAGCTCCTGGCTACGACCGTCGCGACCGCTGGCTGAGCGACGAGGAGCGGGCCGCGTACGAGGCAGCAGGCACGCCCTACACCATTCGGTTTGCCGCGCCTTTAGAGGGCACGACGACCATCCATGACCTCATCCGCGGTGACATTACCGTGGAGAGTGAGAGCGTGCGCGATCCCGTCATCGTCAAGAGTGACGGCATGCCCACCTATCATCTAGCCGTCGTGGTCGACGATCACCTTATGGGCATCACCCACGTGCTGCGCGGCGAGGAGTGGATCTCGTCGGCGCCGCTGCACGTCATGCTCTACGAGGCTTTTGGCTGGCAGCCACCGGTCTTCGTGCACCTGCCCGTGATTTTGGATCCGGGCGGCAAGGGCAAGATGAGCAAACGCAAGAGCGTGGTGGAGGGCAAGGAAGTGCCGGCGTTGGTCAAGGAGTATGTGGAGGCCGGCTATCTGCCCGAAGCGCTCTTTAACTTTCTCACCAACGTGGGGTGGAACTTTGACGCCGAGCGCGAGGTCTTCACGAAGGACGAAGCCATCGCACGCTTTAACCTCAGCGAGATCAACCCGTCGCCTGCGGCGCTGCCTTTTGCCAAGCTGGAGTGGATCAACGGCGTTTACATCCGCGACATGGACCCGGTTGAGCTGCAGGCGCGGCTGGTGCCCTTCCTCAGTCAGGGTCTGGGCATCCCCGAAGCCGAGCTGGCCGACGACCCGCGCCTGCCGCTGCTCGTGCCGCTGATCCAGGAGCGGCTCAAGGTGCTCACCGAGGCGGCGGAGAAGGTTGATTGGGCCTTCATGACCGCCGATGAGATCGACTATTCCGACACCAAAGCGCTATTGGGCAAAAAGCTGGACGAGGCGCAGAGCGCGGAAATGCTGACGATCGGCGAGGAAATCATCGCCACCGTCGAGCCCTTTAGCGGTGAGGTTTTGGAGGCAGCCTTTCGCGCCAAAGCGGTCGAGCTGGAACTCAAGCCCGGCGCCTTCTTTTCGCCCTTCCGCGGCGCACTCACCGGCAAGATGGTCGCGCCGCCGTTGTTCGAGAGCATGGTTGTCCTGGGGCGGGAGGAGACCCTGACCCGGGTGCAAAACGGACGGCAGGCATTGCAGGCCGCGGCCAAGTCAGCTACGAGCTGATGCGCTAATCTTCGGACGAGTACCAAATCGATCTGCTTGGCAACGACGCCGGCGAAACACTTAGTTGGGGAAGGCGACGGGTTCTAATTCCTCAGCGGTCTGCTCGACGGTATCGACAAAGGGCAGCATCTTATTGAGGTGCCAGGGCATGCGATTGGCGTGCAGTGTGACCGCCTTCCAGCCCTTGGACCAGATTGCGCGGTTGCCGAACATCTCGTAGTACTGGCGCACCTTGACGGTCGGGGCGTCGGCGTCGTTGAAGGCGTAGAGGAACGACTGGCCGTCAAGCGGCTTCTGCTCGACGCCGTGGAAGACCTCGGGCCACTCGACGTGGGCGGCTTCGAGAATGGTCGGGACGATGTCAGACACTTGGGTGTATTGGGTGCGAATCTCGCCGCGGGCCTCGATGCCGTCGGGCCAGTGCACGGCGAGCGCGTCATGCTGTCCGCCGCGATGCTCACTCTGCTTGAAGTAGCGGAATGGGGTGTTGCCCGCCATGGCCCATCCGGCGTGGTAGTGCGGATAGGTGTCGGTCTCGCCCCACCTGTCGAGGTGACGCATGCTTGCCTCGAAGGGTGTTTGGAGTCCGTTCAGCACGTAGGTCTCGTTGAACGTCCCATCGAGTCCACCCTCGCCGCTGGCACCGTTGTCGGAGGTGACGAAGATCAGCGTGTTGTCGAGCTCGCCAACCCGTTCCAGGCAGGCGACCACGCGCCCGATCTGATGGTCGACATGCTCGAGCTGAGCCGCAAACACCTCCATCTGCCGGGCATAGAGCCGTTGGTGCTCCTCGTCGAGCGAGTCCCAGGCCGGGATCTCGGGGATGCGTTCCGTGAGTTTGGTCTTCTCGGGTACGATCCCCAGCCGCTTCTGGTTGGCGAGGATCTGTTCGCGGGCGACATCCCACCCCATGTCAAATTTGCCCTTGTAGCGGTCGATGAAGTCGGGCGGGGCGTGGTGTGGGCTGTGCATCGAGCCCGAGGCCCACAACATCAAAAATGGGTCGTCGGGTTTCAGCGATTTGTGGCCAGTGATCCACTCAATGGCGCGGTCGGCCAGGTCCTGGTCGTGGTGGTCCGAAATGCGGTGCGGCTCGGGGTGGTGGTCGTTCCACATGACCGGCACAAATTGGTGCACGTCGGCCGCCATGAAGCAGCAGGCGTGGTGGAAGCCCTCACCGCTCGGCCAGCGGTCGAACGGCCCGACTTGGGAGACCTCGTAGAGCGGGGTGTGGTCGTACTTGCCGAGCGCGTAGTTGACGTAGCCTGCCTCACCGAGGTAGTTGGCAACGGTCTTGCAGGAGGGCGGGACCATCGCATTGTAGCCGGGGAACCCCATTGCGGTCAGCGAGTGGCTGCCCAGGCCAATCGTGTGCGGGTTGCGACCAGTCATCAGCGAGCCGCGCGTCGGCGAACAGAGTGCCGTCGTGTGGAAATCGTTGAAGCGCAACCCGTTTTCGGCGAGACGATCGATGTTCGGCGTGTTGATCAGCCCGCCAAACTGCCGACTGAGCTGCCCGAACCCGACGTCGTCGAGCAGGAAGATGATCACGTTGGGCGCATCGGGATGGGGGCGGATTGGCTCGGGCCACCACTCCTCAGACTCCTCGTAGCTGCGGCCAATCTTGCCGCCAAATTCTTCGGTTGTTGTCATTTTAAACTGAGTTTCAGCAGAAACCGGTAGAAATCCCCGTGTGAAAACTTCCGGTTCCTGTTGAACATGGGTTTAGTTGACTCCTTTTTGTGTGGAGGATACGGTGCCATCACCGCAACGACCATCTAGCCGATTTTTTCAAAGTCGCCTGGCCGCCAGCTCTGGTCAAAAAATGGTTCGGTCGGGCTGTAGAGCCGCAACAGGGTGAACCAGCCCCTGCCGGGCACGGTTCGCAGCCAGTTTGATTGCGGCGCACCGGCCGGCAGTTCGGGCCCAAAGTAAAGGTCTACAGAGCCGTCGTCGTTGGTTTGCAGGTCGTCCAGCGACCCAATGGACGGGAACGGCTGGCCGTTGTCCAAGCCAGAGGCGTTGGCAGCGTCGTAGAGCGTGACCGACCAGAAGTTGGCTGCGGGCACGTTGGCTGGAAGTCGCAGGCGATAGGCTTGGCCGCCCGACAGGTAGTCGCCGTCGGCGTCGCGGTAGGCAAAGGGATACTTTGATCCCTTGCCAACTATGTTCATAACCATGGCGGCGCTAGTAGAGTAGCCAATGATAAACATCCCCATCCGGGCGTCGACGTTGAGGAATGTGTCCTCCTTGTACTCCACGTCAAATACATTGAGCACATTGTGCCACTGCCGGTCCTGGTAGTATAAGGTTCCGGGCAGGTGGTCGCCGAAACGGAGAGACTTGGCCATTTTGATGCCCACTTCGGCCCCGGCGCTGAGGATTTCACGCATCCGTTCATCCGGGGCAAAGGGTTTGTCTTTGACAATACCCAGTGAGGCCATCATGCCGCGCATGGCCCAATCTTCCGGACCCACATATTCGTGCGCTACAAATTCGGCCAGCATTTCAAAGTAGCGGTAATCCTGAGGGAAGAGCATATCGGCCGCCACGCCCGACCCGTTGGGGAAGACCATCTCTGGGGGATTCTCCTTTTGAGCCAGCGGATAGATGCGGGTCTGCTCCATGAGCGCCACCGGTTCTGCCGTATTGCCGTCCGGGATAAAGGCGCGCCAGAAGACGAAGACATTGTAGGTCGGCGAGGTGAAGGTGTAGTAGCCATCGGGTGTTTCGCCGGCATAGTCCGGCGGCAGCAGCAAGTAGTTGCCGCCTTCACCTTGATCCGGCCCCACGTAGCCCACATCGGTGATGGGCCGCTGCCAGAAATCATCCAGGATGCCCTGCTGCTTGGGCGGCACCTCGATCACGGTTGGGCCGTCTTGCTTCAGGTCGATATAGCCCATGGCGTAAATTACGTCGCTGTTGGGCGTGCTGACCAATGTCTTGGGATTCAGGCGGTCTTTCCAGACCACCAGCACGTTGCTGCCGGCGCCAAAAGTGGCCTCTGACCCCTTTTTCATGGCGTATACGCTCATGGCGGGCATGGCCCAGAGTACAACCTGACAGGCGCGTTGGAAAAGCATTTCATCATAAAGCCGCTGGGAGGCGTCTGCGGTTGGATAGTTTTCCGGGAAGTGCAAGGCGCGAAGCTCATCCCAGTGGTTTGTCTGGTTCTGTGGCACGTGGCAATCCTTTCTGTCTTACGTTCGACCTGGTTACTTTGCTCTCCCAATAATTGGTAGCACCCAAGATTTGCCAAAGAATTCCTGGTCCACAGGCGCATTCGGTCCAAAGGAGAGGTCAATGGCGCCGTCCGCATTTTCCAGCAACTTCGCGCGCGAGGAACAATCGGCAATCTGCTGCTCGTTCGTGATGATGCAGCGGGGGGCCACATCGTACAGGCTCCTCGACGCAGCTATCCAGGACGTCGTAATGCTCCCAGTGCTGCGGTTGTCATTGTCAGGAAGAGGATTGCGCTGAGGGCAATCACTGTCATTCGCTTCATTCGTTTTCCGACTCCTTTAAGTCTGAGTGTTGCAGGACGGTCAATGGCCGCCGCTCATGGTAATGATGCCCAACTCCGACAGGCCATTGAGCATCAGCTGCACCGCTAGCGCGCCCAGCAGAATACCGAGGACTACTTCGAACAACTGCACAATCGCCGTGGAAAGGTAGGGCGATACTCGATCGGACAGCAGCAGCACGCCGTAGTCGATGAGCGCGATGACGCCGATCATGACCACGATGACGATGGAGCTGGGGATGTCGCGTACTTGCGACGAGGCCACCACCAGCGTCACGATACCGACCGGATTGAGCG
Source organism: uncultured Chloroflexia bacterium (assembly GCA_963749845.1). Classification (GTDB taxonomy): domain Bacteria; phylum Chloroflexota; class Anaerolineae; order Caldilineales; family Caldilineaceae; genus JAGRCP01. The sequence goes on from CAVVOJ010000006.1 coordinate 631,084, forward strand.
TTAACGGAATGGCCAGCGGCGAAATGGCCATGCTCATGGGATCGGCGCCGGTCTCACCGCCATGTCCGCCGCCGCCGCCCATGACCATCTTGAGGGCCAGCAGCAGCAGGATCAAGCCGCCGATAATGTTGAGCGCGCCGATGGAGAAGTGCAGGATGGACTGCAGCGCAGCGCCCAGAACAAAGAGCGCCACGCCCACACTGCCGGCGACGATTGCAATGCGGCGCGCCATCCGCCGGCGCACGGCTGCATCCAGATCGACGGTGGCGGCGATGTAGGCCAGCAGTACCTTCACCGGGCCCATGCCGATGAAGAGCGCAAGGAATGCTTCGAGCAGGCTAAATGACACGGGCTATTGCTCCTTGCCCAAGCGCCGGTCTGCGGGGATCAGCGCAATGACGGTCAGCGCCACGGCCGCGCCGGCTGCCAGGGCCGCCATCCAGTTGATGGCGTTGAAGCCCACCGCGTCGGCCAGCCAGCCGCCCAGCACGCTGCCCACAAACGATCCCACGGCCGATGCGCCGATGACCCAGCCGCTGGCTTGGCCGGCAGAGATTGTCGAGAAGCGAATTGCCCCCACCGGCTGGCTGAGCCGCACGAAGGGCAGGCCTTGATAGAGTAGCTGCATGGAGACGGCCACGAAGATAAGGGGCGCATTTTGGGTCGTCGAGGCCGAGAACCGCCAGACCCAGCGAACCGGCCAGCCGTGCTACCTGGCCCGCTGTGAAGGGGCCGATCATGCCGCCCCGGCCCATCCACCAGCCGGCCAGGAAGAAGACGCCGATGTTGAGCAAGCCGGCCAGCGAGATCAGCGCCGAGGTGGTTGCCTCATCAACGCCGTAGACGTTGGGCAGAATGTTGGCGATCTGGTTGTTGATGCCGTTGCTGGCGACGGAACTCATGACCAGGACGAGCAGGTAGACGCCGAAGGTCGAGAAGAGGACCGCCCGCAAACCGGCCGACTTGGCCTTGGCCGCGTTGTCGCTCGCGATCGAACCATCCTCTGTATAGAGATTGGCATGCAGGCGTTGGGTCGCCTTGCCACTGCTCAACCAGGTGACGACCGCGGCCAGCAGCATGACGCCGGCGGCGATCCAGAAGCGACCGCTGTAGGGAACGCCCGCTGTGGCCGCTGCGCCCAGCAGCGCGCCGCCCATCTACCTGCCCCACGGGCGCAATCAGGTTGAAGACCGTCAGCTGACTGGCCTGCACCTTTTCGGCCAGCCCCGCGCCGACGATGTAGGCCGGCGCTACCGCGCTGACAGCGGCCACGCCCACCCCCATGATGATGGCGTCAATGGGGAAAAAGGTACCGCTGTCGGCCGCCAGGGCAAAGGCCGCAAAGGCAAAGGCCATGGCAAAGATGCCCACGCTCATGGTCAGGCGGTGGGCGCGGTAGCGATCGGCAAGACCGCCCAAGACGGGGCCGAGCACGGCGGCCAGGCTCATGACCGCCATGATGACGCCGGCCTCGGCTGCGCTGCCCGTAGTCTCCGTGACGTAGGGCGGAATCAGCAGCGCCACGAAGGCCGAAAAGCCGGCGCCGATGGCCAGGTTGGAGATCATCCACCATTCGAAGCTGCGCGGGAGCTGAAGAAGATGTGTCGGTTGGCATTAGCTACCTTCATTTCTATTTTGGGGCGACTGCCCCTGGCCAGGTGATAGCTGCTTGATTGCTTCGTCGAGGTCGTGTAGTACGGCCACAAGGTGCGTGGGCGACTCATACTTGAGCACGCACGCATCCATACCTGCGCGCGCAGCCTCTTCCGCGGACGACGCATCGGCGCAAAGCGCCAACGTACGCAGGGCGGGCTGCTGATGACGGATCGCTTCAATCAGCAGCGATGACGGCGGCCGGGCGTCCCAGTCGAGGACCAACAAGTCTACTGCTTCGTCTTCGATCAGGCTGTGTGCGCCTGCGGAGTGCCGAACTGCTGCAACAACGCAATAATTTGGCTCCTCGCGCAGCAGGATTTGGAGTGCAACGCGCAGATCTCCGCTGTCGCTGATGATTAAGACATTCACGGTAGGCCGTCCATACGATGTGTGGTGAATCAGCTCGAGTTCACCCTAGCACGGGGCAATGAAGGCGGATAGCGTCAGACAGGCGGAAATGACCCCGACAGATGTCGGGTATTGAGGAGGAAGATCTGGACGGTGTATCGGAAGGGAACGACAGCCTAGCGCTTGAGGAGCTCCTGCTCGACGGCAATGATCGCCGCTTCTGTGCGGTTGCCGGCGCCCAGTTTGGCGAGGATCTGGCTGACGTGGTCGCGCACAGTGGAGGGGCTGAGAAAGAGCGTTTCGGCAATGGCCTTATTGGTCTTGCCCTCCACCAACAGGCCGAGAACGTCGCGTTCTCGCTTGGTTAGCTCGACCTGGACAGCGGCGGACGCGTTCGGTTCTGCGGCGCGCAGCAGCGCCCGTGCGGCTTCGGCATCGATTGTTGGCTGCCCGGTGTGCGCAGCATGAATGGCGCTTGCCAGCTGTTCTGGGCTGGCATTTTTGAGAAGATAGCCCGTCGCGCCGGTATCGATGGCCTGGCGGACAGATTTGTCTTCAACATAGCTGGTCAGCGCGATGATTTTGGCGCCTGGATCCTTCTCCAAGATGGTGGACATAGCCGTCAATCCATCCATGCGCGGCATCATTAGATCCATCAGCACAACATCTGGTTGATGCGTCACATAGAGGCTGATCGCCTCAACACCATCGTTTGCGATGGCCACGACGGTCAGATCGTCAAAGGTGGAAAGGAGCAGCTTCAGACCATCTCGAACCAAGTGGTGATCGTCAACGACCATGACTCGAATTGACTGTTGATCGGACATACGCTCTGCCTCCCGTACAGTGCGGCGTGCCTACCACGACGGAAATTGGGCGTCTGTACCGCTGATAGCAGCTGTAGGTCCATTTTCGCCGGGTTTGACTAGCTGTTTGCAGATAGTGGGTGACGAACAAGCACGGTGGTTCCTCTGCCCTGTTCCGTCAAGATGTCGAGCGAGGCCCCCACCCCTACCGCGCGTTCTTGCATAATCGTCTGCCCCATGCCGGCCTTTCTCTGGCTGGCGGCATCGAACCCTTGGCCGTCATCCGTGATGCACAGCGTCAACGTCTGATCTTGCTCAAATAGCTCGATGGAGACGTGGCGCGCATCGGCGTGCTTTGCCGCATTATTCAGCGCTTCCTGGGCAATACGGTAGTAGGCGAGTTTGACATCGTGCCCCAGCCGGGGATTGGCCTGCGCCGTGAGCGCAACCGGTACGTGCGTGCGCCCGGTGAAGATATCGGCGCTTTGCTGCAGGAGCGTCAGTAGCTCTACGTTTGTGAATGTCTCGGGACGCAACTCGTAGAGCAGTGAGCGCATCTCTGCCAATGCCCCCTGGGTCATGTTGCGCAGATGGAGCGCGCTGCGTTCGGCCTCGCTGCTGCTGCGTTCGATCAGGCGCGGCAGCGCCGCCGCAACCAGCGTGACGGAATAGAGCGTCTGCGTGACGGAGTCGTGCAGCTCGCTGGCCAGGCGGCGGCGTTCTTCTGCGGTTGCCGCCTGGCGGGCTTGCGTCACCAACTGCTGATTGGCCTCTTCCAAGCTGGCAGTCCGCGCTGCAACAAGTGACTCCAGTTCTGTCTGATAGCGCGCTGAGTTCTCTCTCCGTCTCGATCACCGAATTGGCCATCTGCAGACTCATGGTGACCGCAAAGCCCAAAAAGCCCAGATCGCTCAAGTAGACAAAATCGATCACATTGGTGTCGACCAGAATGTCGACCGCCAGCGTCAATCCGAACCACAAGATGCCGATGCCCAGCGCGGCCGCGGCCTGGCGCTGCCCGCGGCGAAATTGGCGCACAGAGCCATAGAGGATAAATCCGATCGTCGCAAGTTGAGCCACGATGAGCAGGGCAACGAGGGGAGGATCAGCTCCCTTCGGCCAGCATCACACTTTCACCCCACGGCATCGTATAGGGAACGACTTGCACGTTCGGGTCGTGCAGCAGATCAGGCACAAAGAGATTTGCCACGACCTAACGCAACAAAGACCGCAGTTAATGACCAGAGCACGATCTTCGGCCATACCTGAGCATAGATGGCGACATACCAAAGCAGCGCCACGTAGGCCGGTGCCGCGAAGAAGGCGATCCAGCGACTGGCCGCCAGCGCGCTGGTCGCATCCACCGCCTGGTAGCCGGCAACAGCTGCCAGCGTCGCAGCGCCATAGGCCAGGGCGAAGACGGAGAAGGTAAGGTAGAGGCTCTTCTGCTGCACGCGCCGCCAGGCGATAAAGAGATAGAGCAGGCCAAATCCCAGCGCGATGCCTGCCGCAACGGCCAGTGAAGTGATGAAGGGAGTCGTCATGCGCTGCATCATCCCGTAAATGTCCACCTCGGTCAAACGCGGGCTGCAGCGCGGCCATAATCAGCGCCACCGGACGTAAGGTCTTGGCCACCGCGTTGTAGCCCTGGATATTGGCCCTGCGGCCATCGCTCTGGACCAGGGAAAAACGGTCGGGCAAATGGTCGGCGACCGTGGTCAGAGATCCATCACCAAAGCGACGAAACAGGGACATGGGCGCGGTGTAAAATGGGCACAACGCCCTGTTGACTGCGGCAGAGCGAACGGCGGGATCGACGCACGTGCCATCGTCACTGCGGGGCAGATTCGATCTGATCGCTCCGCTGCTTCGCCAGTGTGGACATCGCCAGTGCGGAACGACTACTGGGGTAGATCTAGGTCATAGCGCTCAATCAGCGCCTCCCCGACGTAGTAGCCCGCAGGGGCAAGCTCAGTTTGGCTCTCCTCTACACTGAGCCTGCCCATGACCCAGATCGGATCGAAGGATTCTTCGGTCTTGATGCCTTGGCCCTCGGCCGTTTGCACCAACACGGTCTGATTGATCGGCGGGGGCGGCACGTGGATGCACGCGCCAAAGTAGGGCACAAGCAGGAATTCCGTGATGACCCCATCATGATAATTGAGCGGGGCAATAAACCCTGGCAGCCTGATCATCGTCCCATCCAGCGCTTGGTTAACCGGGGCGTTGTTCAACTCCTCCTGCATCTCCGTATAGATCAGCTGTGCTTCGGGTGAACCGTCCTGCAGGTCGGCCAGCTGATCGCTGAACCTGGCCATCAGTGCATCGGGCGAATATTCGGGTGGCAGCAGCCCATCCCACAAAATCTCATCATAGACCACATCGCCAAAGGTTACGGGCACGCCGAAGGCTGCCGTGTCAGGCGCGTCGCCCGTGCTTGCTGCTGGGGCCTCGGTAGCGACAGCAGCCGCGGCCGGCTCTTCGGCGCTGCCTTGGGTCGCCTCTTCCCATTCAGCCAGGGACGCGCCATATTCGACCGGCGCTTGTTCCGGAAGCAGCGAGGCGACATTCCCCGTGCTCGGCTCGCCGCGGCCCGCGCCGCTGTCAAAGGCCGCAAGGCCAAAACCAACCAAGCCCGCCAGCGCCAGCAGACTTATGAGTTGAAGCAGTTGCCATCGTCTTCCACGTTGCATGAGCTCTCCTTTCGCTTTCGAGTAAGGGCCACTAGACCCTGATTGCCAGTCCATCTTGCAGTGAGCGCCGGTAAGCGATCCAGCCTGGGATCAAGCTTACCAGAATGCCAAGAAGCAATACGATTCCCAGCATGCTCCATTGCTGCATGTCCAACGCGCTAAGCGAAATGTTGACGCCGTAAGCCTCCGCAAGAAGGGGCCTTGCCACAACCAAGAGCGCCTGCAGAAGCGCAACGCCTACCAGCGCGCCTAGTAATACAACAATAGATGTCTCCAGCACAAATAGAAGCACGATGTGATAAGGGTGAGCGCCGACGGCGCGCAGGACGGCCATCTCGCGTCGTCGCTCGTTGAGGGTTGACAGGAGGGTCGTGAGCATGCCCAGGAGGCCGGCGATCAGTACGAAGCCGGCGATGATCAAGAGAATTTGCTCGAAGATGGAAATCGTCTGCCAGAGTTCGGCCAGCGCCGCACCGGGCAGAATCGCCAAGAGCGGTTCCTCCGCATAATCGTTGATGGTGCGCTGTACGCGGAAGGTATCGATGCGATTCTCAAGACCGACCAAAAAAGCCGTGATGGCCTGAGGCCGCAGATCCATGAGCCGCGCCTGCTCGGCAGTCAGCTGTAGCGGCGAACGGGTGCCTCCCTGCCAGTCAGCGTGGATGGCCTCGATTCCTTCGAGCGACACGTGTACTGTGCGGTCGACGGGCGTAGCGGTTCGTGCCAGGATGCCGGTTATGACAAAGGGCTTGTCAGCGTGCTGGGCAAACTCGGCCGCGACGAGCCCATGCGCAATCACAATCTCATCGCCCAATTCGTAGCCGAGCGTGCGGGCCACGTCGGCGCCAAGCACCGCATCGTAAACGTCTGCGAAGGCGCGCCCTGCGGCAAACGTTAGGGGACGGTCTTGCCCATATCGATAGAAATCGAAGTAGTCTGCGCTCGTACCCATGACGCGAAAGCCCCGATGGGAATCGCCCAGCGAGATCGGAATGGCCCAGGCGACTTCGCCCAGCGCGCGAATCTCCTCGTACGACTCCCAGGAGATGTTATTCGTGGCATTGCCGATGCGAAAGACGCTGTAGAGCAGCAGATTGATCGGGCCGCTGCGTGCGCCGACGATCAGATCTGTCTGGGAAATGGTGTTGATGAAGCTGTTCTTCGCTTCTTTTCGGATCTTGTCGACCCCAAGAAGCAGAGAGACGCTGATGGCGATAGACAGGACGGTGAGCAGCAGGCTGACGCGCCGGTGCCATGCACTTTTGAGCACGATGCGGAGAATGATCATGATGCATCATGCCCCGCACGATTGAGCTTGGTCAGATCAACCACCCGAGGGAAGTGCGCGGCTATCTGCTCGTCATGACTGACAAATATCAGTGTGCTGCCCTGTTCCTCTGTCTCGCGGAAGAGCAGTTCCAAAAAGCGCCGGCGATTGTTGCTGTCGAGGGCAGACGTGGGTTCATCGGCAATGATGAGTTCGGGGCCCCCGATCAACGCCCGCGCTACCGCTGTGCGCTGCTGCTGGCCGACGCTCAACTTCGCAACCGGCTGTCCAAGCAGCGTCGCGGGAATGTTGAGGTGCTCGAGCAGACGCAGCGCCGTAGCTTCCGTATCGCCGGCGTTCTGCCGCCTGCGCTGTGAAAAGCCACATGGCAGCTGCACATTCTCCACCAGTGAAAGATAGGGCAGCAAATTGAACTGTTGGAAGATAACGCCAAGATGATCCGCGCGAAACTGATCACGTTGGATCGAACTCAAGGAAGCTGTCGGCGTACCCAACACCGAGACCGTGCCCGAACTGGGCAGCATGATGCCGGTCATCAGGTTGAGCAAGGTCGTCTTGCCGCTTCCGCTTGGCCCCTGGATGAAGAGATGCTCGCCCGGTTTGACGATCAGCTCGGCGATGTCAAGCAGATCCTGATCCTGTTGGGGCCAGCGAAAGCGGACCTGATCGAGTTGAACAATTGGCTTGCACATTGCTTGCGCGATCATTCGATGAGCGTTTGCTCAAACAGCACACAGGTGTGGGGCCTTCTATTCGGCGCGCACCGCACGCCATTCTACCCCACTCGCCTACTCAAAAGAAAGCACTGGCTCCTCTGGGCTCAGGGTGGCTGCAGACTGCTGCGTCTCCGACAGCCACTGCACCCGGATGGCTTCGAAGTTGGGGAACCGGGCAAAGAGCGGACTTGCATCCAGCGAGCGAACTTCGTCTCCCTGCTCACAGATAAAGAGATAGGCCGCAGTCATATCGTTGTGCACTTCGTCGCCATGGTCTTCGTCGCCGTGGTCATTTCCCAGCAGCTCAGAATCGACGTCAGCCTCGACGAGAGTACATCCTGCGCTTGGGTCAAGCTGCAGCAGATTACCGGCTTCGAGCGCCGCAACGCTCTCGCTCAACAGCGTCTGCTCTTCCTCGGAGCTAGGCGCATATTCAAAACCGAGCACGTTGAAGGCCGGGGTTTGCAGATCGAGCGCGATCTCGCCACCCACAACGGCGATGGTCAACTCGGCGGCGCCATGTTCGTGCACGCCCAATTCGCGACGCTTGTCCTCGCGGTCAGCTTCGTCATCATGATCCGCTTCGTCGCTTGCGGGACCTTCGCCCGTCTGTTCCGCCGTGGACGTTTCGGGCGTGTCAACAGCACCTGAGTTCAGGACGGCGTCTGGATTTGTCGGTGCTGTAGCGCATGCGGCAGCCAATACAGCAAAACAACCGATGACCAACAATCGTTTGAACACAGTATCTCTCCTATTTAATCGTGACCACATAGGTGAAGACCATAGTCTGACTCACCACGGGCAGTAACGCAAACCCGGCGCTTTCTTCTCGCTCTTCCGCAGCGCACTCACCGGCAAGGTGGTTGCGCGGACATCTCAGCGAGCATGCCCAGGCCTCCAACCTTCGCGTGCGCACGTTGCGCAACGATGACCAACTGCGCCGAATTGACCACGCACGACAATATCGCGGCGATCGCAACCGCATCCTGAAATCTGCCCCCATCGACGACCGCACCGCGCAGCCGCTCATCGCCATTCGCCAGCGCATTGTCACGCGCAAGAGCCTTGGCGGGATCCAGACAGACCTGCAGTCGCGGATATTGGATCGCGAAGGGAACGCCATCGAGGGCCTCTATGCCGTAGGCGAAGCGGCAGGCTTCGGGGGCGGGGGCGTCCATGGCCGCCGCTCGCTGGAAGGGACATTTCTCGGCGGCTGCATACTGACGGGGCGGTTCGCCGCGCAATCCATTGCCGGGCGCCGCCCGCGAGTGACAGCTTTCAATTCCTTGACTCTCAGGTGCACCGTTGGGATCCTTGTCATACGCTGTGCAAGGTCAGCACTTCAAATCAAGAATTCCTCGGCTGCAAAATGAACAAGTCCAGCCACCATTGTACGGCGGCTGGACTTGCCCCTAATCGCTGAAGAATCTCACAGACTACTCCATGACGGTACCGACGGGTCCGTTTGTCACCTGGGTGGCGTCTTCGATGACGTCGAACTTCTTGATGACCGAGTCATGGAAGGCCGGATTGCTGCCGATCACCTCGGCATAGAGGCCGTCGAGATAGCCCTGGCGCGACGGCTCATCATCAAATAAGAAGATGCCACCGGCTTCACCCGTTTCTTCGTTGAGCGTCCAGATCTTCCAGCGCAGACCGTCAAGTTGGGCGAAGGTGTCGGCCAGCGAGGTGGCTGCGGCGCGATACTCATCGCTGGTGATGTCATACTGGAAGTGGATCTGGAGAACCTTGCCGACTGAGTCACTTGTCTCGACCGCGGTCGCGGCTTGGTCCATCGCGCTGAGCGCCACAATCGGTTGGCACGCGCTCAGACCAACCACAGCAAACAGCAGCGCCATCACCACTGGAATCGTCCATTTGTGCATGATTTTCCTCCTTGAAGTGTTGTGTCCATCGAACGTTGGAGCCTGACTCTAGGCTCTTGACATACAATCATCCATGTGTGGCGTCACATCTCATCCTCCTGTTCCGTTCCGTCACAATAACGGACCAGCCATTCCATCAAGTCCGACAGACGTCGAAAATGGCGTGTCTCACCACTTAATACATGGCGTACCCGACTACGCACTTCGCGTTGTTGATGGCCAAGAGGCTCTAACCACAGACGTACGGTGAACAAGTGCGAATGGTGTTGATGGGTGTTATCCATGGCAACCGCCTGACAGAGATTCGGAGCTGCTGCTCGCGACAAGCACAGCTTTGACTATTCCCTCGTCAGGATAGACGAGGAGGTGTGAACAAATCGTTGCGAGCGAGGGGCAAATCTGAGAGGAGTCGTACCACTGACAACAGCATAGCGTTTCTATACCGTTGCTTGATGCATGGCGCTACCGGGTCGAAGTCTCGATGGCCTGGAGAATGGCCTTGGTCGGTGCCGCGGCCAGGAAAGTGGCGCGAAGAGGGGTGTCGTCTAGTCCGGTTGCGACGTCGCGAACAATTTGTGCGGCCTGCTGAAGCCACTGCGGTTCGTCGCCGTCACGAGTCTCTGTTGCTAGCTCGGCGAGATGCCACCGACCTTCCCAGCGCAACGGCTGATAGCCGATTTCGTCGGCCAATTCAATCGCCGACTTCAGGACTGGGATCGCCATTTGTACGTGTCCCTGCTGTGCGTGGACCATCCCTAGCAGCGCCTGGTTGAGTACAACATACTTATATGAACTCGTCCTGTTGGCGAGGACGATCCCTTCTCGGGCCAGCTCGGAGGCCGCTTCTGGTTCATGGCGCGCCAGCCGGCACAGCCCTTGTGAATGCAGCAACCGGAGTTGCCAGCGCCAGGCATGAAACCCAAAAGCATTGCGCTCGATCTGCCGTTGTATCTCGACCAATTCCGTGATCGCGGCAGTGAAGTCGGCGCGTTGTGCTTGGAGCCACCCCAAATCTGCCAACGTACGACCTTCTCGCCAGCGATTGTGCGTTTGACGGCTAAGCGACGGCGCCTGTGAAATATCGTCTATTTCCAGGTTGAGGTCCCCACGGGCGCTGCAAATCTATCCCAATAGCGAAAGACTCTGGCAGATTGCCTCCTGTTCGCCCATCGCCTCTACAGCTTGCTGCGCTGCACGCGCTGCCGACTCCGCCGCATCCACCTCAGAACGGGCGAAAAGGATTTCGGCCTGAAGCAGAAACAGGCCTGCGACGCGGGGATCATGCTCTTCCAGTAGTTGCAGCGCCTGAAGAATACTGGTTAGGGCATCATTCAGTTGATCGACGGCAAACTGTGCGCGGCCTAGTCCGAAATAGGCATCCACTTGGACGTTACGCTCCTTGGCGAGTGTCTGGGCCTGTTCGTAGTGCCAAACCGCGTCTGATAGGGCATAAGTATCCAGCGCCTGTTGACCTGCCAGGAGGCGGTAGGCCGTGGCTTTCTCATGCTCGCCCGAATATTCAAAGTGTACGGCCAATTCGCCGTATGCCTCTTCCAGCTTGTCCCAGAAAACGACTTCAATTGCCTGTGCGCTGTTGCGGTGCAGCGTACGCTGCCGGATCGGACTCAACTGTTCGTAGACGACCTCCCGGATGCTATCGTGACTGAAGTCATAGGCATCCGGGCTCTGTTCGCGCATGATGCGGCGCCGCCACAATTCGTCCACGCTTCGAATCAAGACAGTGTCCTCTTGCTGCGCAGCCGCCGCCAATACGGGAAAAAGTATAGTTGACCCCAATGTCAAGACCACGAACCGACAGAAATTAGGTGGAGGTACTTCTTACGGGAACGACGGAAAATTCAGCAAGGACGGGCTGCTTGACAAGATAGGCGGTCAGGGCAAATGATTGAGGCATCTGCATCACACTTAATCACTGAACGCTCAACAGCATACCGTCACGGCCTATGAACAGCCAACTGATCGATTTCGACTGAATCCTGCCAAACAACAGCATGATTTTGGGTTTCACTTCAGGGAGTCTCAGGACTGCTCAAGTATCCTGCAGACTGTCTGATAGCTTTTTTCAACATCCTGGCGGTCATGTTCCTCCGGTATAGCATTTTCGCTTCCCTGTTTAATCATCTTGGCTTGCTGGCGCAGAGCCTCCCGATCCGTTTGCGTGTGCGCATGAGCCGCAATCACGGCAATTGTTTCTAGCAACCGGATGGTTACCGCTACACTCGAACGGCCATATTGCCGGATCTGATTGAACGCTGTCTCAACTAAACCCTCAAACGTGACCAAGTCAGCCATCAGACGTAGTTTGTTCTCGTCATCGTAACGGTAGCCGGAGGGAATCTGCCGCTCGGCCAGGTGAGCCAGCGCCACACCCAGTCGATCAACGCAAGCCATAGCGGTAAACGGATCATTGATGCCAGGCGAAAGCGCCCGCAAGGCAATCTCCACCAACTGGTCAATCGCAAATTCTACATCTTGTAAGCGCAGACGCTGTGCTCCAAAAATGAAAGCATCATTGATCTTTTCGCTAAGCCCCTCCTCAAAACGCTCGTTGGGCCAAACCTTGACCAGATCATTACCTGAAGCGACAAAGTTCCCCGGACGGTGTTCGAGACGAAGCAGGAGATCGTGCTCTATCGCCAACTTCATTAGGCCTTCGTTATCAATGGACTGAAGATAACCACTGTGCGTAGCTGTAACCGGCCCTGCAGCCTGGTCAAAATTCTCCGGCACATCATCTTCATTTCTTAATTCATATTCAAATGCCAGCGAGCTCCCTTTCTCCGGAAACAGTCGTTCAATGGATGTGTTCAACTCCCGTTCAACCGAGGCAATGACATTTTGAACCTGAATGGAAATCGACACGTGATGAATAAAGTAAATAAATAAACCCAGGCTGGCTAACGTCAGAAAAACGGCCACTGTGACTGAGATATGGGGCACAAATGTGTATTCATCAACACTCCGGACCGAGCGCAGCACCAGAAGACTGTAGACAAAGGTGGCAATGAATGTCCCCAAAACCACCTGATTACCGGTATCTCGCATAAAGTTAATCAGCAAGCGCGGTCCAAATTGTGAGGAAGCCAAAGACAAGGCCACGATTGTGATGGAAAAGGTGACACTGGCCATCGTAATCATCGAACCAGCCAGCGTGGAAAGAAGGGTTCGGACACCATCCGCCCCACCGGTATAAAACCACACCAGTAGTTCAGGATGCTCAGACACTGCAAAATGGTCAAGGGTAACTGTCAGAAAAGACAGCCCGATCGCCAGTCCGGTCATCAAGGTCGGTAAAAACCAGTAACTGGAGCGGACGATCTCCCAATAATTGAGTAGCCTTGTTTTCATTTATTCCCGTATGGTCTAAAAATTCCGTCAGGCCAGGAAAGCAGAGTTATGCGGCCTTTCAATAGTAGTCGTGGATGATGCCTCCAAGCACATCTCGACGCTGGATCGGACCCTCGCGGCCTTTCCGATAGTAGTGCGTGCTTCATTCTACCAGCGGTAGACACGATGTCGGGCTTGCTAACACTGTGTGGACGGATTTTATAGACCATATGAGATTGTGGGCCCCAATGTCAAGACCAGAAAGTGCTGAAAATAAGGTGCAAAATGAAAGGCAACGATTCGTCGTTATGACAACTTCGGTAGTGTGACTCTCGCTGCGGTGTGGTTGTCCACTCGCCCCCTTTCTTTCGGTATCGGCAAAACCTCACGACAGGCGACTTTTGTCAATCGTGTCGACATCATCAAGGTGTGCGTGGCCGACCCCTCGCTGCTTCAGTCAGGCTCAATGCGGGCAGTCGATGGCAGATTTTTCCGATGAAACAGAAAAAGAAGAAAATCTGCCGTCTTGACGAAAGGCGACTGTCGTAGAGACAATCAGATACCGGGAGAAAGGGCACGGTCGCCAAAATGGACCTCTGCCGGTGTCCGATATTTCAGAGATTGGTGCAGTCGCTCATGATTATAGAAGTGAAAGTACCGTTCCAGTGCTACGGTTAGGTCGGATACGCTCTCGTAGGCGTTGAGATAGACCTCTTCATACTTGACGGCCCGCCAAAGCCGTTCGATGAAAATGTTGTCCAGCGCCCGGCCCTTACCATCCATGCTGATGCGAACGCCAGCGTCACCCAAGATCGAGGTGAAAGCCGATGCCGTGAACTGGGCGCCTTGATCCGTGTTGAAGATCGTTGGCTTGCCCTGGGTCAATGCCAGGTTCAAGACGTCCAAACAGAAGTGACCATCCAGTGTATTCGACAACTGCCAAGCCAGGACGTAGCGAGTGAACCAGTCAATGACCGCCGCCAGATACATGAAACCACCAGAGAGGGGGATGTAGGTAATGTCAGCACTCCAGACTTGATGACGATGGGTGATGTCGAGACCTCGCAGCAGATAAGGATAAATCTTGTGGCCTTTGCCTGGTTGACTGGTACTTGGTTTGGGATAGATGGCCTCAATACCCATCTTGCCCATCAAGCGCCGAGTACGTTTGCCGTTGATCTCATATCCCTGGCGACGCAGCCATGCCGTCATCCGTCGCCAACCGTAGAACGGTGTCCGCATGTACTGCTCGTCGATGAGCCGCATCAGTTCCAGGTTCAGACATGACTCTCTGGCCGGTTGGTAGTAGAGCGTCGAGCGATTCAGTCCCAGCAACTCACACTGACGGCGAACACTCAGATGCGGATGCGTCACCTCGACCATCGGTCGTTTGGCGTCAACTGAATTGGGCAGCTTTTTTTTTCAGCCACTCCAACTCCATCTTGAGGCGACCAATCTGCTCGTATAGCTCTGCTTCGTTCGTCTCTTGGGCCGGCTGTCCGCCGTTGCCGTTACGGCTGAAGATGTGGCCGCCTTCGTCCAGCAGTTGTCGCTTCCACTGCCGTACCTGATTCGGGTGAATCTCATGCAACGCTGCGATCTCGCTGACGGTTTTCGTGCCCTTTGGCTGCTTCCAGCGCCACCTTGAACTTGTATTCCGGATTGTATTGCCGGCGTTTCCTTGACATCTTTCTGTCCTCCACGTGCTCTTGGTTTTGCCTCCATTTTACACCTTAGCACGTGGTCCAGTTATTGGGGATCATTATACTGACAGCCTGCTAGAAATCGGTTTAACGGGAAGCGCAACTTGGGGCAAAATTTAGGCTGTAAACAGGTCCTTCGGTGAGCGAAGGACTCGCGAAGTTTTTGAGGTGTAAAAAGAAGAGCGATACCTCTATATGCGGTATCCTCTCAGCGCAAAAGCCCTATATCTTGTGGGTGTGGCAACGGGTGGATTTGAACCACCGATTTAAGGATTATGAAGCCTTCGATGGGAGGTTTGAAGCCAGATCGTCCATATTGTGATCAACCAATCTGTCGCCACAATATGATGTATAGCCCTCTCTGAAAGTAGTCACGTAGTCCTTCCCTGCATTGTTTTCAACCCTCACATGCTGTCAAATCAGCCAAAATTGTTGTCCTTCACAGCATCCCCATGGACGGGGATACTCACAGTCTGGCATTTGTGACGTGGGTTTTGCTAACCGAAGAAGGCGGTGAATTGAGGGCCGTCTTCGATAGTTCTATGCCCTATGACCGATGCACAGGCTACAAGTCCACCTCAATGTTGGTCACTCAATCTGTCTCACAAAGATTGGCATGCTGCCTGGCGTCAACGCAGCCACCCCGTCGGCCTGATAGGGCAAAAAGATGTATGGAGATCCGGTGCACCTGCCCATGCGAGGTAAACTGTGCGACGGGCATAGTGCAGTTCAATATAAATCAGGCACTCACTCTACGGCACCCAAGGCCCTAAGTGTCGCCACTTGGGCTTCACCCAGTCCGGAAGTTCTCCCGATCTTCATCCGTTCATACGGCCGGTCAGGTCGTAGAACTCGCAGGCATTCACCGGTCTGCGAATCCCAAAGCCGTATAGTCTCATCCCGACTGCTGCTTGCCAGAAGTCCGCCAGTAGGGCTGAAGGTAACGGCGTTGACTTCGTTGGTGTGGCCGGCTAGGATGCTGTGGCACTCGATCGTCTGATCTCCGGTCAGATCGGACAGATTCCACAACCGAATCATGCGGTCAAAACCGCCGCTGGCCAAAAAGCGGCCATCTGGGCTGAAAACCACGGAATTCACTCGTCCTTCATGACCTGACAGCTTCGCAACCTGCCGACCGGAAATGGATTCACCGTCCCCTGAGGGAGCTAATGCCCAGAGGTCAATGCATTCGCTATCGCTACCGCTGGCCAGCAATGTGCCCTGTGCGTTGACTGCAAGCGAGTGGACCCGGCCGGCCTGGTCGGACAAGATATGGAGAGGCATGGCGGTACGTGAGTCGTCAGTTGCAGACAGTTCAGACAGCGACAGCAGTCGCTTAATTCGAATCGTCCTATCGAAGCTCCCGCAAGCCAAGAAATCGATGGGATTGCCGCAGCCCTGAGCATTCTGGCCAATCGAGACCGCCATCGCTTCTTGTCGGAAGCCTTTGATGACGTCAAGGCAACGGTCAAGGTTGGATCCGCCCAGCGCAGCAACGGTCCACAGCCGTACCGTCTGGTCGCCGCTGCCACTGGCCAGGAACCGGCCAGCGGCGTCAAAATCGACATCCTTGATGGCGTGGGTATGGCCGCTCAGGATGTTTAGACACCGGCCGGTGGCCCGCTGCGCCGCGTTGTCGGGTTCATCCTGTCGGGTGATGTCCCAGAGGCGAACCGTCTGATCCGTACTGCCGCTGGCCAGCGAACGTCCATCAGGATTGAAGATCAGTGCTGTGACCCAACCGCTATGGCCGGCCAATGTCTTGATCGGCTGGCTTGTACTCGATGTGCGTAGGCTGTCAACGTCCCACAAACGCACGGCTTGGTCTGTGCTGCCGGCGGCCAGCACCGCGCCGCCCGGGCTGAACGCGATGGCCAGTGCCTCGTTGGTATAGCCGGTCAATGTCTTGACTGGTTGCACTGCTCCCGGCGCTTTGGGATTGGTGACATCCCACAAGCGTACCGTCTGGTCCGTACCACCGCTGACCAGGGTGCGGCCGTTTGGGCTGAAGGCCACGGACATGACCCAAGCAGTATGGCCTGCCAACGTTTTGAGCGGCCTATGATTGTCCAGGCTCTCTGCATCTGTGATTCCCCACAAACGCACGATCTGGTCCGTACTGCCTGTGGCCAGGGTCAAGCCATCAGGGCTGTAAGCCATGGACCGGACCCAACCGACATGGCCGGAAAATCGCTGTCGAGGTTGAGCTATGAGCAGTTCTTCACCGTTGCCTGCGTCAGCGATTTCGCTGACGTTCCACAGGCAGATGGTCTGGTCTTTGCTGCCGCTGGCCAGCGTATGACCATCCGGGCTGAAGCGAACAGACCAGACCGCGTTGCTGTGGCCGGTCAGCACGGTACAACTGCGGTCATCTGAGCGTGCCGGGCGTCCGGACAGATCCCACACGCGCACGGTCCGATCACCGCCGCTGCTGGCCAGTTTTCTGCCGTCGGGGCTGAAGTCGACGGTCAGCACGCCATTGGTGTGACCCTCAAGCAGGCCGATGGCTTGACCGACATCCACTGTCGCATCTTGCCTGAAGCGGGACAGATTGGCCACGTCCCATAGCCGCACCGTCTGGTCGGCGGAACCTGTCGCCAGCATGCGGCCATCAGGGCTAAAGACTGTTGCCCAGATGACATTGGTGTGACCGGCGAGCGTGCTGATGGGCCGGCCGGCATGCGAACCACTGAGGCCGTCCTGCCCGCCAACACCGTCAACGTCCCACAGACGCACCATTTGATCGTGGCCGCCGCTGACCAATGTGCGGCCATCAGGGCTGAATGCCAACGTCATGACCTCGCCTGTGTGCCCCTGCAGAGTCAGCAAAGGTCGACTATCGACCGAATCCCACAGGCAGATCTGGCCTGAACTGGTCGCGGCCGCGAACATTCGACCGTGCGGGCAGTAAGTCACCATGTTCACGTTGCCGAAGGTGCCGGTAAAGAGCGCATCTTTCAGATCGGCGCCGCTGAAGTCTACATCTTGGAGCTGCGAACCCTGCAAGTCCACTTGCCAGACGGCCAGGCCGGAAAAGTCCCAGCCACGTAGATCGACACCCAACACGCTCAAAAGGTTGAGCAGATTCCCGGCGGTATAGCCTTGTTGTGGAATTGGATAGCGGTGCAGCCGGTCCAACAACAAGCGAAATCGGTTGGTCAAACCTGCTTCCCCCCATTGGGCGAGCAGTCGTTCACCGACCGGGCGAAGTAGCAGCCTGGTCTGGCTGGCACGAATATAATCGTTGGCTTGCGCAACGGTCAAGGCAAACCGGTTGAGCCACCATGTGCTGGATGGGTTCATGCCCGCCGATTCCGCCCCGATCTCCTGACAGACCGAGTCGATCAGCCGTTCGGTGATGTACTCCATGACCACGTTTTGCAAAGTGAAACTGCCGCCGCTGCTCTCCACCAGCGAACGGCGTCGCAAGGCGTGCAGCGCTTCGAGCAGATGACGCCTGGAGACCGGCCGCGACAACCGTTCGTGGAGATGATCCGGCTCGACTGCCTCGCGCTCGACGGCCAGCCAGACCAGGAGCGACTGTTCCAGGTCCGTAAGTCGCTCAAATTGTTCATCCAGCAACTGGGCCACGCCCCCGAAGATGAGTACGCCTTCGGACAGGAAATCGGCGATGTCACCATCATATAGCTCACGTACAGTCTCGCCGATCAACTTCAGCGCCAACGGATTGCCGGAGTAGCGGTCGACCAGGGCTGTCCAGTGCGCTTCGCTGCCATTGAGGCCGCCGCGCTCCAGAATTGCTCTGCCTGCAGCCGGATCCAAGGTAGCAAGGTCAAACGATTTGACCGGTGTATCACCGCCTTCCAGCAGTGCTACATCTCTTGGCTTTTCCCGACTGGTCAGAAGCAAACAGCTCTGATGGTCGCTTTCGCCCACGCTACGTAGCAGTTGGCCGTACCCTTCGTATTCGCTACGGTAATGGCCGGCCCCTTCGCCCCCGCGGAGAATTGCCTCCACATTGTCCAGGATCAACAGGCAGCGATTCCGGCGCAAACAATCGAGCAGCAACCGGATCCGCCGGTCCACCCCGGAAGGCAGTTCAACAACCTGCTGTCCGGATAGACAACGAATAAAATCAGCCAATGTCTCGTCGATGGGTGGCGCATTGCGCACCGAGTACCACACCACGTATTGGTAGTGCCCGGCAACGTCATGGGCAACTTTGGTGGCCAACGTGGTCTTGCCGATGCCGCCCATGCCCAACACCGAGACAAGCCGGCAACGCTCTGCAGTCATCCAATGGGTCAGGGTCGACCGCTCATCCTTGCGGCCGAAAAAGATCTCGACGTCGGGCGCTTCTCCCCAATCTTGCTGCGGGTTTGGTTGTGGTGCCTGTGCAGGCAGTGCCCGTTCCACCTGAGCAGACGATTCGGTCGGATACTGGGCAGCGCGCAACAGCTGATCGCGTTCTCGCGGCGCGAGCGCCAGCGCGTCGGCCAGGTCGTGGACCATCTCCGGTGTGTTGGGCAGATAGGCGCTGCGTTCCCAATCGCCGATGCTATTGCGGTGGACGCCCAGGGTGCCGGCCAGTTGACTTTGAGTTAGCCCTGCCCGCTGGCGAAATCCCTTGAGCAGTTCACCGAACGCATAGATCAGTGCCTTTTCCATGGGGTATTCACTCACTCGAATGCTTTCCTTGAACGGAACATCGGGCGTCGGCGGAAGAGGATGGATCGGCCAGTGTCGCTAGCAATCCATCAGAAGCGCCTGCAATCTGAATTTTTCGCTGCCCTGTTCGCACAGCCTGATGGGCAGCGCACGTGACCTCATTAGGCACGATATGCAGCCTGATTAGGCACGGCGCATAGGTTCACGAGGCAGACACTTGATACAATTGGCACAGCCTAACATCAACTCGCCGAACACCCAAGTCACTTCTTCCCAATATGGAGGTTCAAACCACATGGGGAATGTGCGCCGAATCGTCACTGGGTTGAATTTTGGCAAACGCACGGGTCAGTATCTGTGCAACTTTGCATGGCATTCATGCACCTAACGACACTGAGTGTCAAGGAGAAATCAAATGCCGAAACTCGTGATTACCCATGAGGTCAAGGATATCGAAGCATGGGCATCCAAGCCCAGTATGGATGCCCTTCAAGGTGCTTTTGCCCCTTTCGCGACAGATACAGTCGCCTATACCGCTGTAGATGGAAGCAACCGGGTCGCCGTGTCCACGAATGTTCACGACATGGAAGGGATGACGGCCTTCTCATCAACACCGGAGGCAGCCGCCAATATGGAGTTGAGCGGTGTCATTGGTTCGACGCTGGTTTGGCACGTCGACGGTGGCCGCGAGGCGTAGACAACCAAACAGGTCCTGACTTAGCGTCCACCAAAGGAGCAAAACACCATGTCCAAAGTGCTGTTTGTCGCCGAACTTGCATTGAATCCCGGCAAGAGTGGGGCGGACGCTGAGGCCTTTTTTGTAGAGGAGTTCCTTGGCAATGCGGCCGAGTTGCCCGGTTGGACGCCGACCCTGCATGTCGGAAACCACGGCCAGCGGCCAGGCAAGTATCTGATGATCAACTACTTCGAGAGCGAGGCGCGGGCAAGGCAACTCTTCCCCGGCGATGGTGCCATGAGTGACGAGTTCCAGCGGTGGATGACAGCAAACCCGGTTTGGACAGGGCTGATGAGCTATTTCGACTACGACAAGATGCTCAAAGTCTACACGGAATACACCACTCTCGGTGCATGAATGTGATCTGACATGCGATCTTCGCGGCAATGTCAAACCGATGACGCATTGGGGCAAGGGTGGGCAGCCGGCCTCTGAAAAATCGTCAACGCCGACCCCAAATCACAAGTAAATTCTGGATTGCAAGTGTTCTATACGCAAGGAGAAAAGTCGCATGGCCAAGACAACATTCGTAGCGCCAATGGAATTAAAGACCGGCCTGAGAGGAGCTGATCTGGAGAAATTTTGGATTGAGGAATACCTGCCCAACATCGGTGATCTGCCGGGATACCGGGTCACGCTGCAAAAAGGCATCAATGGTGCCAGGAATGAACGCTATATGTACGTCGGCCACTTTGACAGCGTCGAACGCCTGAATGAACTGTTCCCGACATTGGGGGACGCGACCGGCAGCGAAGAATGGCAGCAATGGACGGCCAACCCGGTCTGGCAGAAGCTGATGAGCTTTTTTGACGAGAAATGGTACGGCGAATTTACACAGTACGTCGAGCTTTGAGCATTCATCGCTGAGTCTGAATGTTTAAACTCCAGGTTCAAGAAGGAACTGAAGGGAAATGGGCGACGATAGATACCGCCATTTCACCACCCAACCCTCTGTCCATTGGTGTTTCATACAAGGTGAAATAAATGAAAGCGATACGCATCTATTCCTATGGTGGATCAGAAGTCCTGGTCCACGAAGAGGCGCGACGCCCTGCCGTCGGCGACGATGAGGTCCTGGTCAAGGTGCATGCCGCCGGCGTCAATCCCGTCGATGTGGCCACACGCGCAGGCTACATGCAGGGTCTGGTTACCTTCCGGTTTCCGTTCGTCCCCGGTCTGGATCTGGCCGGTGTGGTGGAAGCAGTCGGCCCACGCGTGACGGATCTGGCGGTCGGCGACGAGGTATATGGGTTCTCTGACCTGGGGCGTCAGGGCACCTACGCCGAGTATGCCGTTGTCACCGCCGCGGAGGTGGCCCCCCAGCCCAAAACAGCCGACTTTGTCGCCGCTGCGGCCGTGCCCATCGCCGGGCTGTCAGCCTGGCAGGCGCTTGCCGCTGCTGGCCTCCAGGCCGGCCAGACGGTGCTGGTGCATGGGGCCGGCGGCGGCGTAGGCTCGTTTGCCGTGCAATTTGCTCGCCAGCGCGGCGCGCACGTGTTGGGCACGGCCTCGACGGACAAGATGGACCTTTTGCAGGAACTGGGGGTCGACCAGGCCATCGATTACACGACAACCCGTTTTGAGGAAGTGGTGCGCGATGTGGATGTCGTTTTGGATACGGTGGGCGACGAGGTCATGGCTCGCTCCTGGAGCGTCTTGAAGCCCGGCGGCACGTTGGTCACACTCATGGGGCAGCCTGACCAAGAAGCGGCGAAAGCGCAATGCGTGCACGGGCTCGGCATCATTGTCCAGGCCAGTACAGCCGATCTGGCCGAGATTGCAGGGCTGATCGATGCCGGCCATGTGCGGCCGATTGTCTCCACGGTTTTCCCCTTGGCCGAGGCCCGGGCCGCGCATGAACGCTTGGAGCAGGGCCATGCGCGCGGCAAATTCGTGCTACGTGTCACAGAGGAATAGATGCCATGAAGAAGGGAGTTGATTTTGGACTGGCGGTACCGGTTGGACCGCAGAAAGATGACTACAAGCACTGGCTGGCGGATGTCGAGACCAGCACCCAATTGTTGCAGGGTCATTTTCGTAGCCTGTGGTTCTATGATCACTTTTTCTACGATGATGCGCCGGCCTTTGAAGCCTGGACTATTTTGAGCTTCCTGGCGGCTCACTTCCCGAACTATGAGGTCGGTTCACTGGTATTGGGGCAGGGCTATCGTAATCCTGCGCTGCTGGCCCTCATGGCGACCACGCTGCAGACGATTTCAGAAGGCCGTTTCACTCTGGGGATTGGCGCCGGCTACAAGGAAGACGAATACCTGGCCTATCACTACGACTACCCACGCGCCGGCATTCGTCTGGAACAACTGGAAGACGTCCTGAACATATTGAAAAAGCTATGGTCAGAGCCAGGACAGGTCAGCTACTCGGGCAAACATCACCAGATCGTGGACGCCTGGTGCGAACCCAAACCGGACCCTATGATTCCGATTCTGGTTGGTGGATCCGGCAAAAAGACCATGCGTCTCGCCGCTCAATATGCCGATCTATGGAACTGGGGCATGTGTGATGTTGAGCAATACGCCGAGTTGGTCGGCATGCTGAGACAACACTGCGATGATCTGGGACGTGACCCAACCACGCTGCGGCTGACATGGACCGGAACCATGACGATTGGCCAGACCGAAGCAGAGGCACAGCGCTATAGCGAGCAATTTAGCGGTGGCGGACCGTTCGTTGGCACGCCCGATCAGATCGCTACGAACATGGCTGAATTCATCGACATTGGCGTCGACTATTTCATCTTGCGGATCGCCGGTCTGCCGAATCCTGATGTTGCTGGCCTGGTGGCGAAGGAGCTTATGCCCAAAATCAAGGCATTGTAAACGGGGACCCCAATGACTGTACCTCAAACAGGCGCAATCATCGAGACAGGTCGGGCCGATTGGCAGATTCTGCAGCAAGACGCTACTGGTTGTGCCACCCTGACTCTGCGTGGACGCTGGGTGAGCGATCAACCGGGTGTAGGTGTGTATGTCGTCGAATGCAATGACCCACATTCCGCAGCTAAAAATCGACGAGATAACAATATTCGACCTCGGGACCGAGTAGGCTGACGATCTTGCGGCGGACGTCGGTCATGTTGAGGATGTGGCGTGCGACGACCTGGTGATCCTGGCGAATGGTGAGGAGGTCGACGCCCTCAAAGATCTGTGCGACTCGGCGCATGGTCGGTGTCTGCGTCGGTTTGCCTGTCTGGTCTGGAATGGTCTCGTTCTGGGCGGCCAATTGGCGACGAATCTGACGTTCGGCCAGGGCGTAGACCAGGAGCGCCAGCCCCATAATCATGATCATCGCCATGATGCGGGCAGGGCTCTTGAGAAAGAGACTGTCGGCGAAGAAGAGGGGGTCTTTCAGGAAACGAAAACCACGCTCCACCGCACTCCCCTGCTCCTTGTAGATGTTGAGCAACTGCATGTTGGACAACTCCTCCTCGTCCAATACGTTGGTCGCCACGATGAATCGCCCCAGTCGCTGTCGCCTCGCGGCCACAACCTCCTCTTTGACTCTGAGTTGGCCAGTCACCTGCCAGCCGACAATCTGGGCCACGGCATCTTTGGCCGGACGACCCGGTTTGGCATACTTCTTGAGCGGACACCACCTGGGCTTGGGGTCGATGCCACGGTAGCTTCTCACTCAGCTGAGCCGCCGCAGCCTGGGCATCGGCCTGGCACTGAAAGGTGATCTTCTGCAGGGCGCGCCACTCTTTCTCGGCTGTCTCCTCGGCCCGGGCCACCCGTTTGTCCAGTTGCTTGCTCTCCCGCTCATAGGCCTGGTGGGAATAGACCAGTAACCAGCGTTGGCGGATGTTGCCATAGGTGTTGCACAGACGGACAGATGCGATAGCCGTTGCCCACATCCTCCATCGCTTCTGTCTCCACGGCTTGGAGCACGGCCTTGGCTTCACCCACCGTTTCCGGCACCCGAGTGACCCAGCCAATCTCCTGCCAGCCAGCCAGGTTCTCCTGGCTGTATGCGGCGCTATCCATCACAAACCAGGGCGGCGTTCCCTCCTGCAGTTGACGGCAGTAGGCCTTGATGGTCTGGGGAAAGCTCTCCTTGTCGCTGCTGTTCCCATCCAGCACTTCCAGCCACAACGGCAACGCCGATGCCTGACTCGTGATTAGACTCACCACCACCTGCTTCAAGTCTGGCCGCTGTTCTTTGGAGTAGCCATGTCTGATTTCCACCGCCTCCATCACCTCAACGGCGCGCTGGGCCGCCTCCGACTCATACGCCCCGTGTAGGCTGAAGCTGCTCGTATCCAGATGGGCATACTCTGTCTCCACCTCGAACACCCGCACCGCTTCACTGGCTACCCGGGCAAACAGCTCGGTCACTCCGGCCTGCTGCACCTCATCCAACGCTCGCCCCAGCGTATCGTCGTTGAAATCATCCGCCACCAACCCCTCCCCAATCAACAGGTCGACTGGCTTGTTCCTCATGTATTCCGGCATCAGATACAACGCTCGCCCTGTCAGCCCCAGGGCATTGAGCACCATCGCCTGCACCGCCTGTCCACAGCTCACCTTGCGCCCCGTGGGCATGAGAATCGACTCATCGATGATCCGGATCAGGTTGATCTGCTGGCAGATGCCTGCCACGATCCCCAGATGATCCATCCGCTCTGTTGTGTATTCAATCCCTGTCGTGTCCATACCCCGTAGCTTACCGGAGTCCTGGAACTTCCGTCTATTTCATCCCGTCGCTTTATTCCGCAATACCCCCATTTCTTGCTGCGGAATGTGGGATGTATGTCTAGGGTTAGACGTTTGCGAAACTAGGCTAAGTGGTTTGGAAAATTTCTGCAATTGACCACGACGTTTGAAACGCTAACTTTGTGTATGTTTGCCCCTAGACATACATGTAAAACGGAGGCAGATTTTGCTCTACGATTTGCATATTAACGCTGGAGGAAAAAACTGAGCCCTGTACGCAATCGGGACAGTTACGATTCTAAACTTGAAACGGGTAGAAAGCAGTATTTCTTCGTAATCGGGATTGAGATCGAATTCTTTTCAATGAGTTTGATATTGCAGAACTGGTTATCTGGAGCAACATTGCAATTCCAGTCGGTTTGTCCTAGGATATTTCCTGAAAGCGGAGAACAACACCCCTGGAGTGATAGTCTCGGATACAAGCGGAGTGCGCGTCGTGATCAGTTTACCAGCGCAATACAATCCGTTCTTCGGTCGACAACAGGAGTTGGCAGAGATCGGCATGCTCATATCAAACCAGGCATGTCATTTGCTGACTTTGGCAGGTCCTGGCGGCGTCGGAAAAACTCGGTTAGCTTTGGCCGTCGCAGAACAGCACGCCGATGATTACTCGGACGGTGCTTTTTTCGTGTCGTTCCTTGGCGTCGAAAGCGGCAGCGACTTGGCCAGCGTGGTAGCCAACGCCCTTCACTTGTCCTTTCACGGCACACAGGATCCGCTGAAACTGCTTCTCGAACGACTCAACGAGAAGCAGCTGCTATTGGTCATAGACAATGTTGAGCAACTGCTGGATGACGTTGGCAAAGATTCGCTGATTCAGCTCCTGACTGGCCTTCATCAGGCCTCGCCGAAGTCGATGTTGATCGTCACATCGCGCACAGTAACACATCTCCAGGAAGAGTGGGTTTTTCGCGTACACGGCCTGCCTGTCATGCCAAAAGAACATGGTGAGACGAGTGAGGCAGTGGATTTCTTTGTGCAAAGAGCGCAACGTACCGGTGTAGATCTGACCAGTTCACAGGACCGCGACGCGATTGAGCGCATCTGCCGTCATGTGGACGGTCATCCTCTTGCCCTGGAACTGGCTGCGTCATGGACAGACACGCTTTCGTGCTCTGATATCGCCGATGAACTTGGGCAGACCGTTGGTTTTCTTGTCAGCCGTCACAGCGATGTACCACAGTATCACATGAGCATAACGGCAGTCTTTGATCGGTCATGGGTAGGCTTGAGTAAAGAGGAACGTACTGTTCTACGGCGCCTCGCAGTTTTCCCTGGGGGCTGCACTCTCGAGGCTGCCAAGTCCGTGGCCGGGGCGACTCTCCCGATCCTGGGGCATCTGATCGATCGCTCAGTGCTAGGCCGCACTGAGAACGGCAGGTATGAGTTGCACGAACTACTCCGCCAATATGCCGCAGAACAGCTGGACGCCATTCCAGCCGAACGGGAGGAGGTAATTGACCAGCATGCAGAATATTACTTGGTACTGGTAAACAAACTGTTGCCTGAACTGCAGGGAAGTCGGCAAAAAGAGGCTAGACAAGTCCTCAACGCTGACATTCAAAACATCATGGCAGCCTGGCATCGGGCCGTCGCGCAACTACAAGCCAAGCTGCTGATGGAAGCAACTGGTGGATTGATTGAATATTGCGAACTGAGTGGTCGCTTCCTAGATTGTCTCTCTCTATTCAGACTTGCCACTGATCGCTATTATGAGAATGAGGATGTCCATTGCCATGCCCACTTGCAGATTGGTGAAGGCATGTGCACGATGCGCGTGGGTCATGTCGCAGAGGCGAATGCGATCCTGGAGAGATCTGTGAAAGATCTGCGCTCAAGGACAGAACCGCCTAACCCTTCGCTGCCTCTTGCGCTTCTCTGGCTCGGTCACAGCTGTGTACTTCAAGGTAGGTATGACGTGGCCAGAGAGGCACTTCAAGAAGCCGCAGATCTGTACACCGTTATCCAAGACACATGGGGATTGGGCTACGCACACAACATGTTGGGAACGACGCTGAGCTATCAAGGTGCGCTCACGGAGGCAGAGCGCCATTTCGAACAGGGCGAGCAGTTGCTGCGTTCGCTAGGTGAACAGAGGCAGTTCACATTCTGCGTCTGGGGTCGTGGTCGCATCGCGTTGGAACAGGGCAAATACGCACGCGCGCGTCAATTTCTGGATGAAACGCTGACGATCCGACGCGATCTAGACGATTTGTGGGGTGTCGGGTATTCAACGCGCGAACTTGGCTACGTCGCCATCGCTCAAGGCGACTATACGGACGCCAAAGCGTATTTGCTGGAGAGCCTAGATGCGTTCAAGGCAACGGGGGCGCATGGAAACACAGTCTTCCCGCTGGATGCGCTTGGCACTGTTCTGCGCCTTCAAGGTGACTATAGACAGGCGGAGTCGTACCACAAGCGGGCACTGGCTGTCAGCCAGGAGGTACACGAACTCCGCGGCGAGGCGCTTTCGCGTCTGAATCTTGGGCGTTTGGCCATGTTAAAGCGCGACTTGGAAAATGCTGAGGAATTCCTGCGCAATAGTCTCGAGATCTTCTCTCAGATTGGTCATCAGATCGGTGTCGCCACAGTGTCCACTGCTTTGGGCGCGCTGTTTGGCCGACAGCCGGGCCGCCGAGTTGAGGCTGGCAAGTATTTCCGTGATGCATTGGATATTGGCACGGAACTCAGCATCACTCCGGTCCTGCTTGAGACATTCCTGGAACTTGCGATCATCATCCTATCCCAAACACCAAAGAAACAACCGCACACGGCGGATTGGGTCGAGCTTATGACGTTTATAAGCGGTCATCCGGCTAGTACGCTAGAAATGCAGAGACGATCCAGGGAGGAACTGGATGGCAATGCGGCTACTGCGACGGACACGGAATCTCTCGATCTGACGAGGGCGCTTTCCCTTGCGCGTGAAGAAGTTGCACGGTGGATCGAAGATGAACCAGTTCAGTCTGCCGACAGAAGGTCTTCGGACTCCGCTACTTTGCTGGAGTGGCTTGAACCACTGACTGAACGCGAAATAGATGTCCTTCGCCTGATCGGTCGGGGGCGAACAAATCGGGAAATCGCCGCAGAGTTAGTCCTCACTGTGGGTACCGTCAAGTGGTACACGAATCAGATCTACAGCAAACTGGATGTGAAGAATCGCAGTGAAGCTGCGTACGCAGCACACCGGTTTGGCCTCCTCCCCTAACCCCAATTCCTACCCCTCAAACCTAACCTTTGTTAGGTGACACCAAGCCGGTTTGGCCGGCATACTGCTCTCATCAGCACGAACGCAGATGTAAACCTTGGTGCAACAACCAACAAAGGAGACTTACCATGATTCGCTCTATCCATCAGTCTGTAATCTGTGCGGCGCTGTTGACTCTGTTCTCCGGCGTTGGTGCCGTCAACGTCCAAGCTTCGGCGAGCCCGTGTGCTGCGCATGAAGGTAGGGTGGGCGCAACCGACTGTGCTGAATTCCTTGAGTATGTACGAAACTCGATCCAACACTGGAACGAATCGACATCGGTGTTCATTCCCGAATCCACCATGGAGTTTCGTCATCTGCGCTATTCACACAACTGGGACGCCAATCCCGTGGCCTACATCCCCGAATCGACTATGACCCGTGAACTGCACCGCTACGTCCCCAATTGGGACGACAACAATGTTGCCTATATTCCAGAGTCAACCATGGAAATCTCACTAGAGGAGGTTCTTGGCTCCCATGGAACCCAAGATGTTGGCAAATGACCCGATGTGTACTTCGTCTGGAAACATTGGCCAACCCGCTACGGTTGCGATACGTACAGAGTGACGTTCAGAGATGCAGATCATAGAAACGGGCAGCAAAATTCAGTCGCGCTGCAATCACGCAGTCACTCTATGCTGGCACTCAGCAACAGATTGCGGATACGCACACGCAAATTTCTTACGAAAGAACCCGGGCAATGCCGACCCATAATGTAAATGGTTCATCGCTGTACCGTCAGAGGTTACCTCAACTCGACAGTGACTTCTTCCTCACGGAGGGTGGTATTGAGACGACGCTCATTTTCCAAGAGGGCCTTGACCTGCCGGAGTTCGCAGCCTTCGACCTGCTTCGCTCTGAGAATGGGCTTCAGGCGCTACTTCGTTACTTCCGCAGCTACACCGGCGTGGCTCAACGCTACGGTGCGGGCATCATCCTGGAAACGCCGACCTGGCGGGCCAATCCCCACTGGGGACGCAAGCTCGGCTATGATCGTCCAGCTCTTGCCTAAGTCAATGCACAGTCAATTAACATGCTTCAGGGCATCCGGGCGGAACTTGAATCCGTATCGATGGTGATCAGTGGCTGCATCGGCCCCGCAGACGACGGCTATTCGCCGGAGCAGATGATGAGCGCCATTGACGCACAGGCCTATCACGCCGAACAGATCCAAACATTTGCAGCGCGGCCAACTGATATGGTCACAGTCATTACCATGACCTATACGGAGGAGGCCATCGGTATCGCCCGCGCGGCAGCGGCAGAATCGATCCCGGTGGTCATCTCATTCACCGTTGAGACAGACGGCTGCTTGCCCAATGGGCAATCGCTTGAGTCAGCCATCGGTGAAGTGGATGCGCATACCGAAAACGCGCCGGCCTACTACATGATCAACTGTGCCCATCCCGTTCATTTCACCCATGCATTGAAAAGCAAAAGCGCTTGGACCCGACGCATTCGCGGCCTGCGTGCGAATGCGTCCCGCATGAGTCACGCTGAATTGGACCAGTCCAAGGAACTCGACACTGGAGACCCAAAAGAACTCGCTGCCCTGTACCAAGAGTTACGCACTGAAAAATTGCCCAATCTGGTCGTGATGGGTGGCTGTTGCGGTACCGATCACACGCACATGGAAGCGATTTGTCAGGCGTGTCTGCCTGTTACCTGAGGGGCCACGACTGGCATATTCTGGGGGTGACGAATCTATCAAACATTTGTCAGGTTGAATCCTGGTTGAGCGGTCCGAAGGTGGACTCTACGCATTTTCGTAGGGCCCCTGTGTGTCTATAATGGGCGGAATGTGTCAATAAGAATGAAACAGGTCGAGTGACGGAATTAGGCTCACCCTGGATGTCGTCTCGATGTGAGCCCCTTCTGGTTTGTGACTAATACGACAACGTTAAATTCAGGGTTCTGAGAGTTTGTTGAGTCGAGATTTGCGAGAACGAGTGCGGTTATCGAGATGTTCAACGACGAGCGCAGCGGCCTGAGCGGGAGAAAGTCGCGGTAGAGGCATGACCGCTCGCAGTAAAGTACGCACATTGGCAAGGGAAAGGTTGGGCAATGTGTCGATGTCGTACTGTTCGAGCAACAAAGGATCTCTGGGATGGCGGGAAGCCCAGTCGAGTCGGGTTTCGGTAATAAACCAGCTGGCAAGAATCGTGAAGGCGAGATGATGTTCCCACGCACGGTACTTGATGGCTTGAAACTCATCCCAGCCGAGTTCTGATTTTGCGTCTTGGTTAGAGCGTTCAATGAAGTAGCGCTGCGATTTGCGCTGAGCCATGGTAAGAAACGAGCTATTTTCGTGGGCATTACTCAGGGAATAGGTGACTTTGACTCTGTCTTTGCGAATGAGCAACCATTCTTGGCGCAGGGTGCCATCGGCGTCAACCGTCCAAACACGGCGGCGAGCAAAATCAGCTTTGAGGATGCCCCGCTCGCAAGGACGCAAAACGAAGGTCCGCCATTCGGTACTGGAGTGGGCAACGAATTCCTTGGCCAAATACGGGATGCCCACTATTTCGGGATTCTTGGCAGGTTTGCCTTGTTTGGTTAGTGGATAGTAAACCAGAGGTTTTTCGACTCTAGTTTTGGCTAACAGTGGTAAACGAAACAAGACAAGAAGCGGCGACAGGTCCATAATTGTGGCAGGCAAAAGAGCTACAATTAGGAGGACACATGTCAACCGCTTCCGAGAAGACTATACACGTTCTTGAACAGGTTGTAAAAGGATTGCCAGTGGGGACGAATCTGGCGTTGTTGCACATGTTATGGGCGATCATCACGGGCTCGTTTCTGGGTAGCCGAGGGGCGATCTTTCCTGCTCTTCAGCGCTGTGGATTCAGTGCGGAAGAAAGCTACCGCAGTTGGCAGGCCATGGCCGAAGGCACCTGGGGGATCGGGCAGTTGGTCAAGAACTGGCGTAGCTACGTGATGGGTCAAGGGCGATGGCAGGCCAACAGCTATGAAGGCTATCGTGCTCTGGCGATTGATGTCACTGCATTTTGGCGCCCCCGGCTGCAGGGGTGGCAAGGGAAGTTCTTCCATGGCATCGCGCAACGAGCCCTCAAAGGGGTCGGGTTTGGCTTGCTGGTCCAAGTAGGCCAGGTGGATGGTCATCGGCTCCCCCTTCTCAAAGCGATCATTCCCGCCGGTTTCGATACCGAGAGCCAAGATGAGTTCAAGCATGTGGTCCTGTGGCATGCCCAACGGATCCTGGCTGAAGACGAGGTCGCAGTGCATGACGCCGGCGCATCGGTCGCCGATATGCAGGAGAACGCCATGCCCCGTTTTGTCCTGCGTCTGGCCAGGAACTGCACGGCACGGCGCAATGAACTGCCCGGCAATCAGCGAGGACGTCCAGCCGAGTATGGCCAGATTGTGCGTCCGCTGGCTCGTCAACACAACGGCAACACCTTGCCTGCCACGCCCCCCGACGTGGAGACCGAGTTCACCTATCAAGAACGGACCATTCCTGTCCACGGGTGGCACGGTCTGGTGCGCCGAGATCAGAAGGTGTCCCAGGACCTCGAGACCTACTCCATCTGGGTCTTCTTTGACCCACTCTATCAGAATCCGCTGGTGCTCGGCACCAATCTCTCGGCCCTGCCCTCCACCATCTTTCGTCTCTATCTCGACCGCTGGCCGGTGGAACAGGTGCCTTTGGTGGCCAAACAAACCCTGGGTCTCCATCGTCACTTCGTCTGGGCGCTGCTTTCCTGCATCCGTCTGCCGGCCTTGGCCCTGCTGGTCGCCAATATCCTGACCTATCTGGCGGCGACGTTGCCTCCCCTGCCCACCGGTTTCTGGGATCGACAGCCAAAAAAACGCCAGGTCGCCTTCGTCGCCTCTTGGCGCGGACTGATTTTCCCCATGATTACCCGTTTGATGGTCAACTTCGCAAAAAGCAGTCCTATACCGACCATCTGCCCAAGGGCTTTGAGGCTCGTCGCATGGCCAAACCACCGATTTGACCGGCCTCGCGCCGATAATTCGCCCTTTCTCAATCTGTTCCGTCCGTCATCTGACCTGCTTATATCCGAGCTGGTCACTTTCTGTTGCCTGCCATAGGCAACCTTTAGCCAAAACTAGAGTTCGAGATAGATTCGAGTATTCTCTGGAATGTCCGCATAATACTCGATATCCAAGTGGTCGATTTGGTCACGGAACCAGCCTTTGCGGCCATAAAGCGAGTCACAATCAACGGCATCGAAGGGCACGCCATTTTCGTGAACCCGGCGAACCATTTTGAGCGCCAACTCCAATTTGGTGGCAAACACTCGTTCTTCAGGAATGCCGATCCGCCTGCGTTTGGCCCCATTCTTTGCCGTAAACCATGCCTCAGGCAGGTATAGTTCACCATCGATCCATGTCTGATAGCCATCATTGGTCAGAGCCAGAAAGACGCCGACCTGACACATGTCTACTTTACCCATTCGACCATTGTGCTGGCGACCAGCCCCAGCACTCGTGTCGCCCGACTTCGCATCAGCGCTTTCGTCAATAATCAGGACGCTACCTCTGGAAAATTCCGGACGCATGCCGATTTCATAGCAAACTGCTTCGGCTAATCGAGCACCTGACCACGGTGAGTCGCTGATGAACTGTTGCATGTTCTGTATCGGTACACCACTGGTGCGTGCAATATTCGCCATTGTCCGATCCGTTTCCAATCGCATCAGGCAACTGAGATAATGGAACCCGTAATCACTTGTATCACCTGTTTTTGTCATCACATAAAGACGATAGCGGTCGTAGTAATCGCTCAGCCGCTTCTCCAGGCCCATGATCTCTTCGAGCGAGAGCCCCCAACGTTCGATTTCTGTTCCGTTTTGCTCTGTATCCATGTGGCTTTTTTGCCACATCCGCTCTCAGTTCGTCGAATTTAACGTTGTCGTACTAACCACGTTCGGGGGATTGATCCAAACAGCATCTGGTACGCAAGGCGGCTTTGGTTTACCGGCGACAAAGCGCTCGGGATGAGTTTGGTACGCCGCTTGCAGCACCTCTTGACGCTGAGCAGACAGATCGTCGGCCAAGCCGGCATGAAGAGTGGCCGGCGTCATCAGGCCAAGGCTGTTGTGACGATGTTGATGGTTGTACCAGTTGAAGAAGTCACGGGCCCATTTCCTGGCGTGTTCAATGCTGTCAAAGCGTTGCGGATAGTCGGGACGATACTTCAAGGTCTTGAACTGCGCCTCCGAGAAGGCGTTGTCATTGGCCGTGTGGGGCCGGGAATGACTCTTGGTCACACCGAGCTGTTCCAACAAGTTTGCCACAGGGGCAGATTTCATGGGCGCTCCCCGGTCGGCGTGCAGAATCAACTGGTCTCGTTGGACAGCCTGTTTCTGACAGCTTTGTGCAATCAGATGTTCAGCCAAGTCACCGCCTTCTCGTTCAGCGATCATCCAGCCGGTCACAAAGCGGCTGAAGATGTCCAGAATGGCGTAGAGATAGAAGTGCTGCCACCTGGCAGGCCCTTTCAGCCAGGTGATGTCCCAGGACCAGACCTGGTTGGGCGCCGTCGCCAGCAACTCGGGCCGAGTGTAAACCGGATGAATTCGTTGGCGACGACGTTCTCTCACTTCGCCATGTTCACGCAAGATGCGATACATGGTGCTGACCGAGCAGAGATAGGTGCCCTCATCAAGGAGGGTGGCGTATACCTGCCTCGGCGCCAGATCTTGAAACCGTTCGCTATCGAGCAAATCACGCACCTTGATGCGCTCTTGCGCCGATAGGGCTCGGTCTGACCGGCGTCGACAGGTTGAATGCGCTGGCTTTGGTTGGCGCAAACGATAGAGCGAGCTGCGCGGATAGTCGAAAATGCGACAGGCTGTCGTCACCGGCATCTCAGCTTCGAGTGACTCGACCGCCTCGGTCAGGATGGTTCGTCTTCTTGTTCGCTCAACGCATTCTCCAAGGCTTGTGCAAGCTTTTTTTGGGCGCCGATGATGAGTTCGGCCTGTTGCAACTGGGCGCGTAGCCGGTCATTCTCCCGCTGCAACTTCGCCAGCTCAGCCGCTTCCGGATTGGCCTTGCGTCCGCGTTTCTTTGCCCTACCTGGCGTCAGTTCACCAGCATCTCGTTGACGACGCCAGTCTGTGATGTTGGATGAATAGAGCCCCTCGCGGCGCAGAAAGGCGCCGATGCTGCCGCTCTCTCGCCGGGCTTCTATCTCATCCAGAATGGCCAGCTTGTATTCATTTGTGAAAACGCGACGTCTAGCTCTTGCCTTGACCTCTGGGTCGGGCAGACTCGCAGGCCTACTGCCGTTGCGATTCGTACTATCGATTGGACGGTGAGACATGAATCCATTCCTCCTTCGCCCTGATAGTCTACACTAATTTCTCGATCAAAGTTGTCTCACCCATTATAGACACACAGGGCTATCAATACGGCTTCGGTCGGTAAAATGCCATCTATGACGATCTCGGGGCGTCATAGAGCTTTTTCTAGTGCATTGTAAATGAGTAGATCCTGGGAAAGATGATATTTGGTGATACCGGAAACCGTGGATATAATTAGACCATCTGACTCTCGTTCTTTTGCTGTATAGTACGTGGTTGGTTTCAGAGATGTAATGGGGGATAGTTTAATCGGCAGAACGTCTGACTCTGGATCAGATGGTTGGGGTTCGAATCCCTGTCCCCCAGTCTAAAACAACTGGTAGAAACCTGTCCGACCTTCTGTCGGTTGTTAAGGTACTTCTGATGGACGACGCACACTTCCTTGCGTGGCGAGGCGTCGTCCGTTGCTTTTCATTGCACGATCTTACTTTCCTTATCAATCCTATTTTTTGGAAATTTGACGCAAAAGGCTGGATTTTTTTAGGTTTCCGGCCATGGCGCCGGCGCTCTGCCGTTGCTGCGCGTGTTGAATGAATGGGTGATGGTTTTCTTGCTCGGCGCCATCTTGAAAGGAACAAACATTCGCTTGTCAGAAGGCTCAGAAGGCTTCCCGGACGCGCTTCTTGAAGACTCAGACGAGGAAGATACAATCCCTGTCAGGACCGAACTGGAGTATAGAGCCTCTCGCTTCAATCATGACGTCGATGGGTGTGATGTGGTGGTCTGCTGGCGCAACGATGTGGGAACCATCGCCAGACTTCCAATTATCGAACTCCTGTTACTGCACTTGTCGCCACGGATTGGTTTGCCAACTTATCAGCATATCAGCCTATGCCAACTGTTCCGACAAGCGCAATCAGGCCGGGGGCAATGGCGAGAATTGTAGTCCGTACCTTGGCGGTTATTCCCAAACTTTGGAAACGATCAGTCAGCCGCTCATCTAACCCGCTGGGTGTGGCGTCTGTGCCTGTCACGTCTGACCCGTCAGTTGCCAGACCCAGATGAATTGCCATTTGCCAGGAAGAACAAAAGGGCCATTCAGCAGTCAACCCTTCTTGCTCCCAGAGCCCATACAGGCACAAGAATTTAACCTGAATTTTCGGGTTGACAAAGTCTTTTCGTTTCACTAGATTTCACCGATTAGGGTGCTCAGATCGGTGGATATCTCAGGCTGATTGCGCAAAGGAGGAAGAACACATGATTCGCGTACGGCAAGTTTTTAACACGAAATGGGGCAAGGCCCACGAGGTTGCAGAAGGCATGAAGCGCAGTGCAGAGATTGTCAATGAGATTCTAGGCGGCCAAAATGTGCGCATCCTGACCGACCTGAGCGGTGACCTTCATCGAGTGGCACGACTGAGTACCCAAATCTGAACGGAACAGTGCCGGTTCGGTTAGCGAGAACCGAGGTGAAACCCCATAAGAGGCCGACGCACATTCACAGCCGAATACAACGTGGCGACGGCAACACGACGCCATATTCAGACCAAAGGAGGGCCGCATGCCCATCTTACCTGACCAAGTTTCACGCACGGAATTGACGCCGGTCGATTTCTTGCGCCGCAGTGCCTATGTGTTCCCGGACAAGCCCGCCGTCGTACATGGCGCGCGCCGCTACAGCTACCGGCAGTTGGAGGAACGAGTCAACCGATTGGCGTCGCGCTTGCGGGCGACCGGCTTGGCGAAGCATGATCGAGTTGCCTTTCTCTGCCCTAATATTCCGGCGATGCTGGAGGCGCACTTCGCCGTACCTGCAGCCGGGGGCATTCTGGTCGCCATCAACACGCGTCTCAACACTACGGAGATCGAGTATATTCTGCAGCATTCAGGCGCCACCTACCTCTTTGTCGATGCCGAACTCTACCCGCTGGTTGCGCCGCTGGATCTCAGCACCCTGCAAGTGGTGCGTGTAGACGATACCGGAGCCTCCGACGATCCGTATG
Source organism: uncultured Chloroflexia bacterium (assembly GCA_963749845.1). Lineage (GTDB taxonomy): Bacteria > Chloroflexota > Anaerolineae > Caldilineales > Caldilineaceae > JAGRCP01. The sequence goes on from CAVVOJ010000006.1 coordinate 667,169, forward strand.
AGACATTTTTGGCCGCCGGCTCACCGACGCCGGTGGAGAGCTGGCTGGCTGACGAAGAAGAACCCATCTCGATGAATTACACGTCCGGTACCACCGGACGCCCCAAAAGTGTGCTCTATACCTACCGCGGCGCCTATCTCAATGCGCTCAGTGAAGTCATAGAAACGGGCATGGGCTTTGACAGCGTTTACCTCTGGACGCTGCCTATGTTCCACTGCAACGGCTGGTGCTTCACGTGGGCCGTGACGTCGGTTGCCGGCACCCACGTCTGCCTGCGCAAGATCGACCCCGGCGCCATCTGGGATCTTCTCGATGCGGAAGGCGTCACCCACTACAACGGCTCACCTACAGTGCAGATCATTCTCGTCAATCATCCAAACGCACACCCGCTGGCACGTCAGGTGACCACCACCGTGGCCGGTGCGCCGCCTTCCCCAACGCTGCTGGCTGAGCTCAAGCGTCTGAATCTGCGTGCCGTACACGTCTATGGGCTGACGGAGACATATGGCCCCCACACGATTTGCGAGTGGAACCCCACCTGGGATGACATGCCGATCGGCGCGCAGGCCAGGCTGGCTGCACGCCAGGGCCAGGGCTACGTCGGCGTCGATCTGGTCCGTGTGGTCGATGAACAGATGCAGGATGTAGCGCAGGATGGCACGACCATGGGCGAGGTGGTCATGCGCGGCAACAACGTGATGCGGGAGTACTACAACCAACCCGAAGCCACCGCCGAGGCCTTCCGGGGCGGGTGGTTCCACTCTGGGGATCTGGCTGTCTGGCACCCGGACGGGTACATTGAGTTACGTGACCGGGCCAAGGATATCATCATCTCAGGTGGCGAGAACATCTCCACCATAGAGGTGGAGCAGACCGTGGCCGCGCATCCGGCCGTGTTGGAGTGTGCAGTCATCGCCATTCCGGACGAAAAATGGGGCGAACGCCCCAAGGCGTTTGTGACGCTAAAGGAGGGTGCGGAAGCCACCGAAGCGGAGATCATTGGGTTCTGTCGTGAGCAGATTGCCCATTTCAAGTGTCCGGTCGCCGTCGATTTTGTGGAACTGCCCAAGACCTCCACCGGCAAGGTCCAGAAGTATGTGCTGCGCGACCAGGAATGGGCCGGGCACGACAAAAGCGTAAATTAGCATCGTGAGATCTACCGACTACGACGAGGCTTCAGGTCGACGGGCAAGTGTGTTTGTCAACTGAAAAGTGAGCCAGTTGATCATTGAAAAGAGATCCATCAGAAGGTGATTGTCGGTGGTTCGACGAGTAAATGATCATCGAAAAGTGATCCACCGTGAAATGTGTAGTTGGCGTGGCTGAAGTTCCTCTCTTTCTTGATTCCTGAGCCCGAGCAATTGAATATTGAATCCCGATGACGGTGAGCGAACGGGTTGACAAGTGGGCTGCCATGCTAGACTGGAGGGAGCGAAGGGCGAGGGAATCCTCTCTTCCCATCATCCATCACCCTCGCTGACCGTTGGTGAGCATGGCTGGGCGCCCGATTGTCAGACCCTGAGCGGGTCGAGCTACTCAAGATGCGGTTGGCGCTGATTCGTCATCCGGATTTATAGCAACCGGAGCAATTGAGGCGCAACTGGATGCCCAACTCATCTTCCAGCAGGCAGACCAGCGACCGGCGCATCGTGGAGCGAGATGCTTGGTTGGCGTAATGGCCCCGGATGCGTCGGCGCAGCGTGTTCTTGCTTGTTGCACGACTGGGTGCAATCCCCACGTAGAGCAGCGTCAAGCCGTCATGCATGTGGAGTCGTCAATCGGTACGTCAAGGGGTATGGCGCGGAAATACTACGCGTAGATGCCTGCTGTGTTGGGCACAGGGCAGAGCCTGGTAAGTACTGCTGGCCGACTCCATGATTTGACACTATCAGTTTATCTTGGAGCCGGTTTGCTTAACCGGATCGACCCCGGTCGGCTGTGCCACAAGCTCCTGCCCTCAATAGTTATGCCAGGATTCTTTGCAGCACAACCGTCGAGGGGATCGTGAACGTCATGAATGCCCGCTGAATAGACCTCGAACCTGCTCTAACAATCCTGCATGTTTTTCCGGCACATCCTGCTTCATTTGCCGTGCCATCTCATCCAGGTAGGAGATTTCGGCGAGTAGCAAGGCAATTTGGACCTGATCCACCTGCTGATCGTCTACTTCCATCGCACGGAGTTTGTCTTCGAGTTCATGACGAACAACGGCGATGTCGCCATCCGCTTGCTCAACGCGAGCATCCAACTCTGCGGCCATAGCTGAACTTACCGCTTCATGCGTACCCATAAGAACTCCTCTCTAACGCAAATAGCAATCATTTTGTCATTGGCAGTCCCGATGCCGCTATGCCTGCTCGGTGCTGATCATCGCAACCTGATAGATTGTCGCGCCGTCCTGGTTGCAGATAGGGTACGCAATGGCTACAAGATTGCAACGCGAGTTGTGTTGCCAATACAGCATTTAGGCTGGACACCATGGATGAACTGGCGGCAGATATTGCTTCTTTCCTAGATCTCGGCGTTGTGGTCATCCACGTGAATCCAGATATCTGCGCCGATCGGAACGAAGATTCGACGAATAAAGCGTGGCAACAATGTCAGTTGCTCAATCCGCAGTGTTCCTGTCAACGCGCTCTGGCATGTAGGCAGGTGGCGTCATAGTCTACATTGTGTCGCCACCATGTCGCCTGGGGTGTGATATACCAGTTGCAGACCCCGATCAAAGCGCAGTGCGTGCGCTAATTTGGCATCTCGACAGACGGGTGAAAAAAAATCATGCAACTAATCACGTTGGAGAGGGTTATCGAGAGTCACCCATTCTTCAGTGGCCTTGCACCAAAGTACCTGCGACTGGTCACGGGCTGTGCCAGCAACAGGCGCTTTGACGAAGGGGAATTCCTCTTTCGCGAGGGAGAAAAAGCCGAAGAATTCTTTCTGATTCGAGAAGGCCGAGCAACACTCTGCATATCTGCCCCAGGGCGCGGCTTGATACCGATCCAAACGGTGGGACCAGGCGATGTCCTGGGCTGGTCATGGCTTCTCGAACCGTATGGTTGGTTTTACTGCGCCAAAGCAATTGAACCTGTGCGGGCTCTGGCCTTCAACGGAGTTTGCCTGCGCAACAAGTGTGAAGAGGATCATGACTTCGGCTATGACCTCATGAAACGATTCGCGGGCATTATGGCGGAGCGACTGCAAGCAACCCGTCTGCAATTGCTTGACGTCTACGCCGTCTGATCAATCGCGTATCGCTTCTCACCCTTGATGAAAACGAGGCAAATCCCCACACGCGGAATTTCAGCAGCGAATTTTAGGTGCTTGACACACCTCGCTGTGTTGAAGGTTTTTGCGACAGGGCCACGCCATTTTGTCGCCATTTTGTCGCTTTTTTGGCGCTCAGAACTTGCTATGCTGGATGTGCCGGGTAGATCCAGTGTTTGTTTCCAGAGATAGCCAGGAGGCGACATATGAAAGCTCTAGGGGTGATACTTTTTCTCGCAGCGTTTTTCGCAGTCTCTGTGCTTGTGTCAACACCTACACCGGTTGACGCCAATTCTCCTTCGATCGTGTGCTGGGACGAAAATAACCATTGCTACGAGCGGGTCGATGTTGCAGGCGGTATCAATTGGGATGATGCGAATGCTGCCGCGCAACTCCGAATGCACCAAGGTGTCGCAGGACATCTAGCTACGATCGCATCTGATGTGGAGAACGAGTTCATTTACGTCACGTTTGGCTTTGGCGATCAAAACCCACCTGATTTCTTCGCATGGATCGGAGGGCAGCAGCTGTTTCCCTTCCCAGCGTTCCCGGTTGCATGGGGGTGGGTGACACTTGAACCCTTCAATCACAGTATGTGGGCCGCCGGTGAACCCGATGGAGAGGGGCACCTAGTCGATGCCATCGCCATGAATCGGGGGTCATTGTGGGTGGAGCGCGAGCGTACGGATCTCCTGCCTTCCTACATCGTCGAGTATCCAATGGACAACATGTTGCGCAACAGTAGCTTCGACTACGCCACGCCGGTTTCCTACTCACCGCCATTCTGGCGGACTTACGCATACCACGATTTTGGCGGCTTTGAATGGGCGATCAACACCGCGCACAGCGGCATCCACAGCGCGGCAATCCACCAGACCACGCCCAATGATGCCCGCTGGCAGCAAGATGTACGCGTGGCGCGCAATAAGGATTATCTGCTGACCGGCTGGATCAAGACTGAGAATGTGGCCCCTTCCGCGCAGCAGACGCAGGCGGGTGCGAATCTCAGTATCGACGGCACGTGGAAGCGCAGTGAGCCGCTTTTCGGCACCAACGACTGGACCTATCGTCGCCTGGTCTTCAACACTGATGACCTCGACCAAGTTACCGTGGCAGCACGACTCGGGTATTGGTCGGGTACGACGACTGGTTCCGCCTGGTATGATGATCTCCAATTGCGTCCGTACGTGTGTGGAGACGCATATGAGCCCAATAATGCCTGGACTACGGCCACGCCGATCACGGTCGATGGGCCGGCATTGACTGGCGATTTCTGCCCTTCCGACGACGTCGACATCTTTGCTTTCGACGCTACTGCCGGTCATTGGATCATTTTCAAACTAACGGACAACTCACCAATTCCATCACCGCTGAAAGTGGGCTACACACTGTATGACGCCGGTGGCGGCGAAATCCCGTTTGATGGCACAGGATATCCCATCAATCCCTGGATTGCGACCAAACTGATGCCCGTATCGGGGCGCTACTACCTCAAGATACACCGTCTTGACGACAAGTACGGTCCGGATATGCCGTACGAATTGAAGATAGAGACCGTACCTATGCCACCGGCTACGAACCTGATCCGCAACGGCGACTTCGAGGCCGGTACAGGTGAATGGTCGTTCTTCACAAACGCGGCGGGTAACCTCTTCACCAGCGCCCCGGGCTACAACGCACAGTGGGCTGCGCAGGTTGACATATTCGCCGACGGCAGCAATGTACAGCTCTACCAGTACGACATACCGCTGGAACCCAACCAGCAATATCGCCTCCATTTCGCCGCCTATTCCAACAACGGACAAAATATGAGCGTCTTCCTGCATAAACACGGGGCGCCATACACCAACTACGGCTTGAACGGCTACGAGGCGGATCTTGATACGAATTGGAAGGCCTATACGATTCCGTTCTCAACCGCCAACTTCACCACGCCGGTCACTGACGCGCGCTTGCGCTTCTGGTTCGCTCCGTATGACCAGGCCGGTACAAGTTACCACATCGACTATGTCTTCCTGGAGAAGATGACGGACAGCACGCCGCCTGTGCCACTACCTGAGCCTGAAGAGCCGATCGTGCCGGCACCCGGTCATTGCGACGCAGCGCCGGGCAACATCGTGCGCAATAGCGGCTTCGAGTCCGGCACTGCAGAGTGGCTGTTCTACTCCGATGCGTCCGCAGGGCTGACCACCGACACGGATCGATACGAGTGCACCTATGCCGGGCAAGTCAACATCAATGTTGCCGGTAATAACGTACAACTCTACCAGCCGTGGTTGTCGCTACAGCCCAATACAACCTATCGCCTGCGTCTAGCGGCCAAGTCGACGACGGGGCGCAACGTGAAGCTGTTCATCCACAAGCACACCTCACCGTACACCAATTACGGGCTCAACGGTGTGGAGCTGGACCTGACGCCTCAGTGGCAGGTGTTTCCTGTAGAGTTCACCACCACCGGTTTCAGCCAGTCGGTGAGCGATGCACGTCTGCGCATCTGGCTGGCCGATCAGGATGTGGCCGGCGAAGTCTATCATATTGACGACGTCGTTTTGCAGCCGCTCGGTCAGACGACGGCGGCGAGTCGACTCGAAGCGACGAGTGTAGAGACAGCCGGCGACGAATACAGACCAGACACACAGCGCAGCGGCTTCTTTATCGATGCTGATGACGAAGGACGAATGCTGGGCGGGCCGGTTGAGATGACGGCGCCTGGCGAGTCGTGCGGGGTGATTGTCTCGCCTAACGAACTGTGGCCTGCCAACCATAAATTTGTCGTCGTCACGCTAGCCGGCGCCACAAGTATCTCAGACATCATGCAAGATGAAGCGGTTGGCGACAGCGCACCAGACGGCCGCATCGTCGACGCGGCAACTGTCGAATTGCGGGCTGAACGAGACGCACACGGTGACGGACGGATTTACTTTCTCCACGTCACCAGTGGACCGGAAGAGGAGGAATGTAGCGGCGTGGTTACGGTTGCGGTCCCGCACGACAAGGGGAAGGCCGCGGTTGACAGTCAAGTACGCTTCGACTCCACCGACGGAACCACAATCCGTGGGGCCGCCGTGGATGCAGATCCGCTGGATCACGCCATATATCTGCCGCTGGTGGAACGCGTGCAGGAGTGACCGTTTGGTGCGAGTCACAGGCCGGTCCGTGGCTGATTGACCAGCGGTAAGCGAATGAAAAAGGATGGGGGAGCACATTGCTCCCCCATTTGCAGCCAGGTCCTTAACCTGATCTTAACCTGATCACAACGCCTCTTTCACCGGGACGGAGCCGATATCCTGCATCCTGATTCCAAACGAAGATGCTACAATAAACAAAATGACAAATACCTGATACTGGCGGATCCGGGACGGCGCGCCGGTTTGTGGAAGGACGGAGATGGAAGAGACAATCTTGTTGGCAGACGATGACGAAATGATCGTCGATGTCTTGGGGTATCAGCTGCGTCAGGAAGGATATATCGTATTGGAAGCCTTCGATGGCGAGGAGGCCCTACGTCTGGCGCGCAGGAGCGCACCCGATCTAATTCTGCTCGACGTGATGATGCCCAAGCGCCAAGGCTGGGAAGTATGCCGGGAGATTCGGCGCGAAAGCACGGTGCCCATCCTCATGCTGACAGCCCGGGGTGAAGAGATGGATCGAGTCCTCGGTCTCGAACTGGGCGCTGATGACTATATCGTCAAACCTTTCAGTTTCCGGGAGTTGCTCGCGCGCATCCGGGCCAACATGCGCCGGGTCACATTCGGCCAATCCCCGGAGCCGGAAAGCGCACCGGTCGTCCGCACTCTCGCCCGCATTGGTCCGCTCACCGTCGACCGAGCGCGCCACATCGTAACGCGTAACGGCGAGGCCGTGAATCTGACCAACCGAGAGTTCGATTTGCTGGTGGCGCTGCTGGAAGCCGGTGGCGCAGTCGTGAAACGGGGTGATCTGCTCGATCAGGTTTGGGGCGAAGCATGGGTGGGCGATCCCCGCACGCTGGATGTGCACATCCGCTGGCTACGTGAGAAATTGGAAGAAACACCGGCCGAGCCCCGCCTCCTCCTGACGGTGCGGGGCGTGGGCTACCGCCTGATTGCCCCCGATGAAATGCCCAACAATGAGCCTGCCAACAATGAGATAGTCAACGATGAGCCTGCCGCCTGAAAGGAGCGCGCCGCCGCGGGGACGCTGGCCCTGGCAGCGCACGCTCCTGAATCGCCTCATCTTCACCTATGGCCTGATCTTTCTGGCCATCCTCGTGCTGCTGATGCTCTACGTGGGCAGGGCGGTCTACCGCGTCCAACTCGACCAGATCGAGCATGCGCTGGAGGTGGAAGCGTTTCTGGTGGCCAACGCGCTGGAAGATCCATTGAGCGGCTATGCGGTTGAGTTTGAAGAATACGAGCGGTATGAACAAGAACACGAAGCCGAAAGCCATCGGAACAGCGACGAAGAGGATGAACATGAAAGCGATGAGGATGAGGATGACAGCGACGTCTCAAGCGTCAATCGCACAACACCCGCCCAATCCACTACCCTGACGGCCCCCACCGCGTTACGCCTTCAACAGCTTGCCCAGTGGTATGCTCAAGACACGGGCGCCCGCGTCTCCATCCTGGAAATCGGGGGCGATGTCATCGCCGATAGCGCCGTTCCGCCACTTGAGGTGGGCAACCAGCTTCATCAGGTCGAGGTTCAAGCCGCGCTGACCGGCAAGGAACAGCACGCAGTGCGCATTGATCCCCTGACCGGCGAAGAGACCCTCTACGCTGCAGCCCCAATTTGGCAGGGCGATCATCCGCTGGGCGTCGTACGTCTGGCCGCGTCGGTCAGCGAGATCCGGGCCCCGGGCAGGCGGTTACTACGCGATCTGACGCTGGCAGCCCTGCTGGCGCTGGCCGTCGCGATCGTGACCAGCATTGGCGTTGCCCGCCGTGTCGTGCAGCCGGTTCGTCGGCTGGAAGAGGCGGCGCTGGCCGTCAGTGAAGGAAATCTGACCCACTCCGTGCCGGTGGAGACAACCGACGAACTGGGGGCGCTGGCCATCGCCTTCAACACGATGACACGCCAGCTCAGTCGCCTCATGGAACAACAACGCATGTTTATCGCCAACGCCAGTCATGAACTGCGTACGCCACTAACCAATATCAAGTTGCGGAGTGAAGCGCTCCAGTCGATGCATCTTACCGACGATCCCACAGGACGCCGTTACCTGGCCGAAATTGACAGCGAAGCCGACCGTCTCGCGCGCATGGCCAATGTGCTTCTGGATCTTTCGCGCCTGGATGCAGGCCACCGTACACCGCCGGACAATCCCACGGATATCGCCCCACTCTTGCTGGCGCTGGCCCAGGGGTTTCATGTGCGCATGCGCGGAGCCGGCTTGACCTTTATCGTCCAACTGCCGGAAACGTTGCCGCCCGTGCCGATTTGGCCTCAGGATTTGGAGGAGATCGTGAGCAACTTGCTCGACAATGCGATCAAATACACGCTTGCGGGCGGAACGATCCACCTGACTGCCAGTGCAGATGATGCTTTCTGCCGCATCGTGGTTGGCGATACCGGCATTGGCATACCGTCCGAAGAACTTCCGTTGATCTTTGATCGCTTCTACCGGGTCGATAAGGCGCGCAGCCGCAAAGTCGGTCCGGGTGATGGGGCTGGAAGTGGCGCCGGCCTGGGTCTGGCGATTGTCAAGACGCTGGTCGAGCAGAACGGTGGTCGCATCAGACGCGCTCCAGCACGAAGACGGCAGTCGTTTCGTCGTCGAATTCCCCATCAGCGCAAACGCGTAGGATATCGTTGCCCCCCCCTCCGCCTTCGACAAGCTCAGGCTCTGGCTGGAGGCGACCCGTCGGTTAAACCCGTCGAAGCCACCCTCATCCTCCCCGCTACTTAAGCTATCCTTAACAGAGCCCTCAATCCGACTTAACCAAAGCAAACTGCTTCTCACATACACTTGGCGGGCAGTCAATATCCAAGTGCTACTCAGAGAGGAGCTAACCCGATGTTCAAATGGACTTTCACCCTGACGCTAACAGCCGGCTTTCTGGCGCTTTTGCTGATCTATGGCTTGCCCCAAGGCCAACGAGCACTGGCTGAGACTCCTGTCGCGGGCTCGACGGCGGTAACAGTGGAGAGCGAAGCCGCCGAGGAAGTCGCGGCTTACCAGGCCCGTGAAGCCCAAATGCAGGCACAACTGAGCCAGCTGGCAGATGCGTTGGAGGAGCGCCAGACGGCCTACGCACAGCAGCTTGCCGAGCTGGACGCCCGTAGGACAGCGCTGGTCGCAGGCCTGGAGCAGGCCGAAGGCCAAGCCGCTGAGGTTGCCCAACAAGTGGCAACTGTTCAGACTGCCCGCAATGAGCGATTGGGCGTCTATCAAGCCCAGGTGCAGCAAGCGCAAGCGGAATATGACGCCCGCTATGGCGCGATGGCCCAGCAGCTGACTGAAGCTGAGGCCAAGCTTGCCGAAGCGAATGCAATCCTGGGTCGTTAGCGAGTTTCGCCGGGAATCCTCATCGCAACGCTATGAGGAGTAGAAGCGTCGGATATCTGTCGAAATACTGACATCACAGTGCGCTAGCTTGCCCAGCGCCTCCTTTAGACACATCAGAGAGCAAGAAAGGATTTGATCGATGAAACGCAGCCACGCCGCTATGTTCGCAGGCATACTGACAGCCATTGTTTTGACCGCCGTCGGCTTCATGACCGGTCGCTTTACGTTAGACGCAGCCGCAGCCGATCCGCCCAGCGCGCAGATCGAGAATCAGGTTGTCCCAGAAACGACTCTTGCAGACGATACCGTGCGCGTCTATGCAGAACGAGATGCCGCATTGGCCACCCAGATTAAGCAGGCGGAAACGGCGATTCAAGTGCTGGACGACAGTCACGGTCTGCAAGTAGACCAAATGCAGGCGGAAATCGCCCAGCTCTCGACCAGGCTCGAGGCAAAGCGCGCCGAAATCAGTGGACAGGGGCAGGACTTGGCAGAACTGCAGCAGGCCCTGAAACAGGACGCTGCTGTGCAGCAGCAAAAGTTGACCGAATTGCAGGCCCGCGACACGACCCTGCGCAATCAGCTCAATGAGACGGTCGGCCAGTTGCAGGCTGCCTACGCAGAGATCGCGGCCCGCCAAAGCGCCCAGGCGAGCAGCAGCTCGGGGAGCTCCGGCAGCTCTTATGAGGATGACGACGATCATGAAGAACACGAGGAGCACGAGGAACACGAAGAAGATGACGATGACCATGGCGAACACGGCGGCCACGACGATGACGATTAGCGATTGCGCCTTGTCTCTCGGCATGCCGCACGCCTACCGTGGCCCACAGACAGGCTGTAGCGCAACACCTTGAAGCTGACGAAGAAGCTGACGAAATGATCACGACAGATTTGTCCGGTTCTCTTGTCGACCAACACCAAACGAGCTTCGCTCCCGGCTGGCAGCATCATGCCTTTCGAGCGATGAATACAACAATTACGCTTGATCTCTATGGTGACCAAATAGGCTGGCCAATCTACGTGGAGCGACTCTTTCAACAGAATGAGGCTCGTCTCTCCCGCTTTCGACCGGAAAGCGAACTCAGTCGCCTCAATCGGGACGCCCGGACCGACGTAACGGTCAGCACGGAACTCTACGGCGTCCTGGAAGCGGCGCGCTGGGCATGGGAGGCCACAGACGGATTCTATAATCCGGCCATCCTCCCCGCCCTTGAGCGAGCGGGCTATGACCGGACTTTTGAGCAGATTGTAGACTTGGTACGGAATGAGACCTTTCGCCAGTCGGGGGCTCAAGCTGTTGCCGGCAACGCCTGCCCGACGGCGGCGCCCTTTGACCTCGACCGTAATCGCCGCTCAATCCGACGTTCTTCCACAACGCGACTCGACCTGGGTGGAATGGGCAAGGGCTGGAGCGTCGATCGGGCGGCCGACGGCTTGCACCGGGTGGGCCCCTTCCTCCTCAATGCCGGCGGCGATCTCTATGCCCACGGCTATCCGGATGGCACAGGGAGGGGTTGGTCCATAGAAATCGAAGATCCCCGGCGCCCGGCGCAATCCGCACTCCGAATTCGGCTGGCAAATCGGGCGCTGGCTACTTCCTCCATTGCCCGCCGGCGTTGGGGGCAGGCCGGGAGCATGCAGCACCATATCATCGATCCGCGCACAGGACAGCCCGCCCAGACCGATTGTCTGTCCGTTTCAGTCATCGCAACGCGGACGATGATCGCCGAGGTGCATGCCAAAGTGGCGCTGATTCTCGGCGTCGCAGACGGCCTGGCGTACCTTCACCGGCTGCCGGATGTGGAAGGTCTGATTGTTGACAAATATGGCGGCCTGGCCTGGACACCCGGTTTCGCTGCCTTTATCGAGGGAGATTGATCCATGTCAGTTCCAATACAAGCAACCCAAATCCGACGCAAGAAACCGCCGAAGCTGAATCTTCATGGCAAGACCGCGATCTCGGCCCTGTCCATGCTCGCCCTTGTCGGCGGCTGGAACGTCGTCGGCCATGTGGAAGCCGGGGGAGACGATGCGGCCTTTGCAGCTGAAGCGACGACCGCTTATATCTTGACACCTACGCCATCACCCTGGCCGACTGTTCCTGCGCCGGCAGTTGCACCGCTTTCAACCCTGCCGCCGGCCGGAAATGTCACCGTCTTGACCGCACTCGCAGGCAGCGCTGACACATCCTCAGGCGCTTTCACCGTACCGGACGTGCCGGCGCTGGCGCCCTTGCCGGCCTTTGAGCCGCTTCCAGCCATACCGGCCATGCCCGTGGCGCCATCGAACAGCGGCGGCGGTCAGAGCAGCGGCGGCAGCAGCCACAAAAGTGGCGGATCGTAATCAGTTGATCTCCCCACAGGTGAGAGATTTTAAGAGAAAGCACAATTTTATGACCACGCAAGCATCTGTCAAGCGCAGTTTTATATTGGATACTCTTTGGATTGCCGGCGGGATCGCGGCCGGCGGTGCAGTTGTCATTCTCGGTTACCAGGCAGCCCAACTGGGCCTCGCCTCCGTGCTTCACGAAGGCTTCAACCGGGAAGCCGCCCTGATGGGTCTCCCTCTGACGGCGGATACACCTGCCTACTGGTATCTGGCCCGAGCGGGCGGGCTGCTCGCCTACCTGCTACTCTGGGCCGCAAGCTGTTGGGGCATCATCATGAGCAGCAAAGCGGCGCGGGCGGTCCTGCCGCCGGCGCTCGTCTTCAGCCTCCACGAATTTTTGCCCCTCCTGGCGCTGCTCTTCACCGGCGTTCACGCCGCGGCGCTCTTGGGTGACAGCTATTTCGATTTCTCCGTGGGAAATCTGCTTATTCCCTTCACCGGACCCTACCGACCGGGCTGGACGGGGCTGGGCACATTGGCAGCCTACCTGAGCATCGTCCTGATCGCCAGTTTTTATGTGCGCCGCCAGCTCGGCCGGCGCACCTGGCGCCTGCTCCACTATGCCAGCTACCTTGCCTTCACGCTGGCCATGGTCCATGGCATCATGACGGGTTCAGACAGCAATACGTCCGCCATTCAGCTCATGTACTTCGCCACCGGTGGCGCCCTGCTCTTCCTGACCTATTTCCGCCTTCTGACCGCAGCCGGTGACAAGACCAAGACAGCCTGAGATCAACTTTGCCGCCCGGGAAGAAGCGGAAGCTCTCTGCAGCCGGATTGGCTGAGCGCCAGGCAACCACCGTTGGCTCTAGCCACCACCAGGCCCGCGCACCCATCGAGCAGAGCCTGGGCCATTCCAACTCTCTGGCGCCACCATTCGAGGAAAAAACCGCCCGCCCCTCTTCCAAGAGGCGGGGCGATCGCTCTTAACACCCGGTTGGCTATGAACCGAGCGGGATCCGGTAGATTACGTTGTTCGCATCGGCGGAAACGTATGCATTGCCCGACGGCCCAACTGCTACGTCGCTAAATATCCAGTAGGCATTCGCCAGGGTGTTCTCGGGATTCTCATTTGTGAAGCCTAGCCCTTCAGCGATCGTGTCGAACTGGCCGGTGCTAAGATCCACTGCAATTAGACGATCAGCGCCTGTTTCGACAACCAGGAGTCGGCCGTCTGGAGCTAAGGCTATGCCCTCCGGCTGCAGCAGGTCAGATATCACAGTCACCATTGGCGTTAGAGTCGCACCGTCTGCCACGATTTGATACACTGTGCCGGCGGCATAGTCGCTGACCCACACATCGTCATCGGTAACAGCCAGGCCGGCAGGCGCCTCCAGACCAGCGGCCAAGACCTCGAGCTCGGCCGGATCTGCGGGATCCACGCCCACCACACGTCCGGAACCTAATTCGGCCGCGATAATCTTGTCCTGAAACGGCATGGCATTGACGACTCCGTCAAATTGGTCCATCCACATATCCACGGATGCTCGCGTTTGAGGATCGAAAAACTGCACGGCACTCATAAATGGCGAAGTAAGAATCAGGTTCTCCCCGACAATGGCTACGGTCTGTACAGGGACAATTGATGTTGACTGCGGATTGAGGTGGAAAGCATCTATCTCCTCGCCGGTTACACCGTCGAATTCGCGTACTGTGAGCAGGTCAGCCACGAAGACGGATTCACCGCCGTCCGGGCGTTGCCTTACTGCTAGCCCGCCTGGAGCTACCATCCCGGATGGGCTCACTGTACGCAAGCTGCCGTCGGGCAAGAACTCACGGATTGCCCCGTTGTGAATGTCACCGACGAACAGTCGGCCGTCCTCCGTCAGTATCGGCTGGCCTAATCCTGCCGGCGAGCGCCACGCTTCATGGACCTCTCCCGTTGTCGTGTCAACCCGGACAAGGGCGTCGGTATATTCGTCATAGGATACGACGCAGTGAAGCTGATCCTCCGCATCGAAGCTGGCTGCGAAAGCCCAGGGGAGGTCCGATGACGCGACCGTCTCCGGAGATGGTTTGGTAGCGTCTACATCGACGCGGACAATCTGCTCGATGTCCCTGAGAGGAATGTAGAGCATGCCGTCAGGGCCGAAATCAAAGGGTGCAATGAACCCCCCGATAGTCGTGACGTGGACCGGCGGCGATGCAAGCTCTGGGTCAACCTCATACAGTGCGTCATTGACACCGGCGAACAGTCGTCCATCCTCGCTGAAACCGATGGCGCTGACGCCTGCATCAAAAGTCTGGCACTGTTTCGTCCCATCAGCTTGGAGACGGCAAAGATCATTGTTGTTCCATGCGGTCCAATAGATCGAATCGTCGGCGCCAACCGCCACCATTTCGGGAACGTCGACCCCCTGATCGGGTCCAAGACGGCTGAGAATTTCACCCGTATCTGGATCAAGGCGCAGTATGGAGCGGTTTAGAAAATCCGCGACGACCAATCGTCCTTCGGCGTCAACGCTAAGTCCTTCAGGCCATCGCAGCGGTGCGCCTTGCACGAGAATCTCCGCCTGCGTTTCAGTTGCCGATGGCTCAACTGGCATCACCGGCTGGCATCCACACAGTAGCAACGTACACAACAACAGTGCCGAAACCACAATCTTGCCGTATTGCATATTTGCTCCCCTTTCTTATCACCTGTGACGAAACTTCAGGATAGCTATGGTACGGCGATACAGCTCCAACAATCTTCACGGAAGAATCAACTCTTCTCTTGAGCGCAGTATTCGTGCGAATTCATTGGCACGCCGAGACTAACAAGTTGGACTGGCTGGGGCGCTTCCGAACGCCAATTGAAAGGTTGACAGAGAGATGGCTACATTGTGACAACAGATTGGCTACAAGATGTCTGCAGCGTGTGCGCTTGAGCAACTGAAATTCGCTCCCAAAAAATCCATTGCCCGCCCCTGCGCCCCGTGCTACAATGGACCCTACCACACGCCGCCAACGCAGTCACCACGGCAGATCCAACTCATAGGACGCCCGCAGGAGCCCCGCCATGAGGTTGGATGACTGGCGACAGAACGCCAACGAACGACTGGAAGCGCTGACCGGCACGGTCCGGCAGATGACACCCGGTGTGCTCTACGGCGCGCTCTGCTCGTCGACGCTGCTGCCCGGACAATACAGGAACACTAGGAGACCATCATTGAGACGCTATTTGATCCCGCTACTTGCCGCCATCGTGCTCCTTCTGCCAGCGTCAGCCCTGTTTGCCATGACGCCGACCCCGAGTTCGACGCCTGAGCCACAGCCAGTTTGTACGGCGCCGCCCTGCCCAACAGGTGGCACGTTGGTCTGCGGCAATCCAAGCGGGTGCCCTGGAGGATGCGGGACCATATGCCAGCTACCCACCGTAGAACCTGTTCCAATCCCTGAACCGGTGACGATCCCTGAACCGGTGACGCTGCTGCTGTTTGGCATGGGTATGGCAGCAATGGCGGGATATGCAGGGGCACGTCGGCATTAGTACATTTCGGCGTAACTTCCACCACAGAAATCCGCATAGGACGGTCTCCGGCTTGATTGGCAGCCAAAATCTATTTCATTTGAAGGCAGCAGGGAGAGTAGCAATTTGTCAGCACTGATTGATCGCGCAAAAGCGCGCTGGACGCGTTCGCAATCGGATCCTGAAACGGTGAAGCGTTTTGGCACCTTCGAGGGCGTATTCCTGCCGACGTTGTTGACGATTCTGGGCGCAGTCATGTACCTGCGTACCGGCTGGGTGGTCGGCAACGCAGGGCTGTTGGGCGCTTTCCTGATCATCATCCTCGCCAACGTGATCACGATTGCGACCGGACTCTCCATCTCCTCCGTGGCAACCAACATCCGCGTCGGGGCCGGCGGCTCCTTCTCCATTATTTCGCAGTCGCTGGGGTTGGAAGTGGGCGGCAGCGTCAACGTCCCCCTCTATCTGGCGCAGGCCATTTCCGTTGCCTTCTATGTCTTTGCGTTTTCCGAAGGCTGGCAGGTGATTTTCCCCACCCATCCCGAGGCAGTGGTGGTCTTCGTCACCTTTGCCGTGATCTCCATCATCTCATTCGTCAGCGTCGGGCTGGCCTCGCGCATCCGCTACCTGATTCTCTTCCTGGTGACCTTTTCGCTCTTCAGCGTGTTGCTTGGCGCAACGACGCGCTTTGGTCACCCCGGCGCCATCTATACGCCGCAATTGTGGGGAGAGTTTCCGGACGGCAATTTTTGGGCGATCTTTGCGGTCTTCTTCCCGGCCGTCACCGGCATTCTGGCCGGCGTTAGCCTGTCCGGCACGCTACGCCACCCGCGGCGCAGCATTCCCCGGGGCACCATGGCGGCCATTCTGCTCTCCTTTGCCATCTACATGGCGCTGGCCTACTGGCTGTCGCGCGTGGCGACGCCCGAAGAATTGCTCTCGAATTTCACGGTGATGATCGACAAGGCGGCTTGGGGATGGGCCGTCCTCGCCGGTCTGCTGGCGGCCACCTTTTCGGCCGCGCTCAATTCCATGGTCGGCGCGCCGCGCGTGCTGCAGGCCATGGCCCAGCACGGCGTAGTGCCCTTTTCACGCACCCTGGCCAAAGAGACGGCGGCCGGCGAACCGCGTGCTGCCATGCTGCTGACGATCGGCATTGGCATCGCCACGCTCCTGTTTGGCCTCTCTGGGGGCGGCTTGAACCAAATTGCCCCGTTGATGACCATGTTTTTTCTCATTACGTATGCCGTCCTCAATGGCGTCGTCCTGTTGGAACAGTCACTGGCCCTGACCAGCTTTCGCCCGCTGCTTGCTATCCCGCGCCTGGTTCCCTTTGTGGGGCTCGTCGGCTCGCTCGTGGCGATGTTTCTGATCAACCCCCTCTTCAGCCTCGTAGCGCTCATCACGATCTTCCTACTCTACGAAGCCCTGCAGCTGCGCCAGCTGAAGGCGCCGTGGAGCGACGTGCGCAGCGGCATGTTCGTCACCCTGGCGGAGTGGGCGGCCAAACGGGTGATGGCCATGCCTTCCGGGCTCGATCGCGCCTGGAAACCCAGCCTCTTGGTGCCGGTGGATTCTCCCGAATCCTTGCGCCGCAGCTATCGCTTCCTCACCGCAATTACCCGTCCCAATGGTTCGCTGCATATCGTCGCCATCTATGACCCCGGCCAACGCCAGCAGGTAGAGGGCCTGAAGACCTACGAGGAGACGTTTGGCAAGGACAATATCTTTGCGCGCGTGGCACTGGTCGAGTCACGCGACCTGCGTCAAACGCTGCAAACCACCATGGAGGTATCGAGCAGTTCGTTCTTTCGTCCTAACACGCTCTTTCTCACCGTCGACGAAGGAGAGCAGACGGAAAGCGTGCAATATGTAGCCGATCGAGCCAGGGACAATCAGATCGGCTTGATCTTCTATGTGGACAACCCCAAAACGTTGCTGGGACACGAGCAGGTCATCAATGTGTGGATCCGCGAACAGAGCCCGAACTGGGAGGTCGGCCTGCGTCTAAGCAACCTGGATCTGGCCTTGCTCCTGGCCTATCAACTCACCCGCAACTGGCACGGGCACGTCAATCTGATCACGGTGGTGCGTGAAGAAGATGATCGGGCCGAGGCAGAGGTTTTTATGAAGCAGCTCATTGATCTGGGCCGCATGCCGCGCGGCACCACAGCGATTGTCGCGCTGGGCACGGTACAGGAGTTTATTCCACAGGCGCCCCAGGCCGACCTCAACATTTTTGGGCTGCAGGACGAAGTGAATGTAGAGCGTCTCCACTCGTGGTCGCAGATGGTCAACTCGACCTGCATCTTTGTGCGGGACTCAGGCCACGAGAGCGCGCTGGCCTGATTGTCATTTACACCACCGCCACCCATCACGCTAGTACAGGACGGCTTAAGTTAGCCGATAGTTTATTGTACTCAAACCCCGTTTACGGGGTGCTGTTCCATAGCCTCGTGGCTTTAGCCCGGGGCGGCGTCCGGTGACCTGACTGTTCGGGATGCCCGCCCCCCACCCCGGGCTAAAGCCACGGGGCTACAGAGCAACGCCCGCTCAAGCGGGCTAGTACACGATGGCGCAACTATCTCTATGGATTGGCAGGTCCGGCTACCCGCCGGACGAGGTCACTACCCTCTGGATCTGTCCGGTAATTGAAGCTTTCGCGGGTAGCGTACCCTGCCCAACCACCGGCTTACTTACGCCGCAACGTACGAGCAGCTTGTCGGAGAGACCAAAAAGTTAGACCGCGGATCGGGCGGATGGGGCTGAAATAGCCGGATTTTCTTAAATTTATCCGCCTGAATCCGCCAGATCCGAGTTCTGTCCACTCAGGAGAAATCCATGCAGCGCACGATCATTGACTTCGGCGTTGACGAACTCGGCGACCCCATCGCCTGGCTCGACTGCGGTCATCCCCAGCACGTGCGTCACGAGCCGCCGCTCATGGCGCGGCCCTGGGTGCTGAGCGAGGCAGGCCGGGCCAGCCGCCTGGGCGCGTCGCTCAACTGCGTGCGCTGCGACCGCTTTGAGCTTCCGTCCCACTTCGTCGCCTACAAGCGCACGCCCACGTGGACCGAGACGACCCTGCCCGCCGCGCTGCGCCGGGATCACTCGACCAAGTCCGGCGTCTGGGCCAAGATCCACGTCGAGCAAGGCACGTTGCGCTACCGCGTGCCCAGCCTCAACATGACCGTCGACCTCACGTCGGCCCGCCCCGGCATCGTGATTTCCCAGGTGCTGCACGCGGTTGAGCCTCTGGGCCCCGTACGCGTCTGGGTCGAATTCTGGCATGCGCCGGCCGAGAGCGCTTCATGACCGCGGCGCGTCCTTGCGCTCCGCAAGAGCCCCGAAGGAACCGCCCCAAACCCCACGATAGACCTTTCACAACAAACCAGAGCCCGGGAGCAGGTGACAAACGTCTCTTGACGGCTCAGATAATCCCGCGTAAACTTGCCCTATTCCCCCGAACCCGAATCCAATAAGAAAGCCGGACGGGTGCTTGCACCCGTTCGGCTTCACCCGACTGCTGAGTTCCTGGCCGGAAGCAGCGGGCGTGTCGCTAGCATATCACACACCCCCGCTCCCCAGCCGCCCTCAGCCACCAATCGAAAGCAACCCATGGCTCAGAAGAATGGAACGGCCGCGATTGGCTGAAAAAGTGCGATGTGCAAAGCAATCCAGAAAAGGATCAGTTTATGAACAATTTCAGCTCTTTAAAGGTATGTACAAGACTATTCGATCATCTACATCGATGAAGTTCATATACACCAGGATATGGATTTGGGCTATACCTGGTCGCCGAAAGGCGAACCTGCTTGGCGCATAAGCATTGCACCGTGCCTGTACAATCGCATCAACTGGTATGGCGCCTATGACTTCACCGATGGACATTGCTTCATCTGGCACGAAGGCAAATGTAACGATGAGAATATAATTAAATTAATGAAGTGTATATGAAATGGCTAGGGATTAAAAAGGTAAAGATGTAATTATTGGGAGGGTTTATATGTAGTTTGTTTAATCTCGGCTTCGAAGACAAACTCTGGCGCGTGGCCGATACGCTGCTACGGAAAACGAGTCTTGTCGTCAAGACTCAATGATGATAAAATTCCCAAAATGGGATAACTTTGCAACCATAAGCAACCAGCGAGTCTGAGCGACGTGCGCGTTATTTCAGTCAGGGAACTACGTGATTTCTGGGCACGCTACCGCGATGCAGAGCCAGCACTGCGGGCCTGGTATCAGGAAGCCAAAGCGGCCCGTTGGGAAACGCCGCAGGAGATTCTTGCCCGCTATCCCACCGCAGATATCCTGCCCGGCAATCGGGTAGTCTTCAATGTAAAGGGCAACCACTATCGCCTGATTGTCAAGATTCACTACAACACCGGCATTGTGTATATCCGGTTCGTCGGTACCCATGCGGAATACGACCGGATTGATGCGGAGACCATCTAATGAAAGCGAAGATTCTCAGAACCGAAGCCGAGTATCAGGCAGCGCTTGACTACGTCGCTACGTTGATGGATGCGCCGCCTGGATCTGCCGAAGAAGACGAGCTGGAGCTCTTTGCCATGCTGATTGAACAATTTGAGGAAGAGCACCATCCCATTGCCCCGCCGGATCCGGTCGACGCCCTGCTCTTTCGCATGGAGCAGGAAGGGCTGACGCGCACGGATTTGATTGCCTACATCGGCAGTCAGAGCAAGGTATCCGAGGTCCTGAACCGTAAGCGTCCGCTGAGTCTAACCATGATCCGTCGCCTGCACGAAGGGCTGGGCATTCCGGCCGACGTCCTGCTACAGAAACCGGATCAACCTGAACCCGCCGTCTAAATTGTCGGCACAATGAGACCAAGTACCTCGTAGGTCACGCTACCAGCGTGACGAATCTCGCCAACCCGTCGGGTACAGGCACCCGAAGCCCGTCCGGCTACCAGCCGGACCTATGGTACATAGGCCGCCCGGCATAACATCTAATCTGCTGCGCTCACCGACCCCCGTCAATCGAGAGCACCTGGCCGGTGATCCAACTTGCATAATCCGAGGCGAAGAAGAGCACGCCGTGCGCGATGTCGTCCGGCGTGCCCAGGCGACGCATGGCGATGCCCTGCAGCAGCTGGGCTTGCCGCTCCGGGCCGTAGGCCTGCCATTGGGCTTCGCTGCTGGGGTTGGAGCGAGCGAAGCCGGGCGCGATGTTGTTGACGGTGATGCCAAAGGGGCCCAATTCGTGGGCCAGCTGCCGGGTCAGACCGATCTGCGCGGCCTTGGCCGAGGCGTAGGCCTGGATGCCGGTCAGGCTCACGCCCAGACCCGCGCCGCTGGAGATGTTGACGATGCGCCCCCAGCCGGCCCGCTTCATGCCGGGCGCAACGGCCTGGGCGAACCAGAAGGCGCCGGTGACGTTGACGTCGTAGATGGCCTGCCACTCTTCGGGCGATACCTCTTCCAGGGGCGGCCGACCTGGCCCAGCACACCGCCGGCGTTGTTGACGAGGATGTCGACCTGCCCGTCGCCCGCAGCTTCGACCACGAAGGCCCGAACTGCGTCCCGGTCAGCCACGTCCACGGTGCGCACGGTGCAGCGCCCGCCCGCGGCCCGGGCCAGCGCCTGCGTCTCTTGTAGCTCGTCCGTCAGCACGTCACAGGCCCAGACGTGCGCGCCGCGCTCGGCAAAGGCCAGGGCAATGGCGCGGCCAAAGCCATGGGCCGCGCCGGTGACGATGACGGTTTTGTCCGGAAAATGCGATCTTCACGGCCTATTCCTCTCCACCAGCTGCGAAACCGGCCGCAGTCAATGTTTCCAGCGCTTCGCGCAGCGCAAAGTCGACCTGGTTGCGGTTGCGCACCAGGCGCGTGCGCAGGAAGTGATAGTCGTCGCTGCCCGGATCCAGGCTTCGCCAGCGCTGCGCGGCGTCCGCCAGACCGGGCAGGTGGGGCAACCCCCACGCCGGGTCATGGTCGAAGCGTCCTGCCAGCGTGTAGGTGACCGGGATCAGGCGTCGCGAGAGCGTCATGCAGAGCCGGTTGAGCGCATGCGTTTGGTCTGCGTCCGCCGGATCGGTCGTAGCCAGGCGTGCCGCCAGCGCAGCGGTGGCGCGCAACCAGTTCGGCCGCGCGTGCCCGGGCGCGGCTCAGGTCCAGGTGTGGACCGGCCGCCTCGGCGAGTTCGGCCAGCGTGCGCTGGATGTCGGCCGCTACGGGGCGGAAGTCCATGGGCAGCAGGGGCGCATGGCAGAGTCGCCAGAGCGTGCTCACGTAGATCTGGGTGTCCAGCGCGCAGCACGTCCGGATCGACCTTGTCCATGGTGTCATCGCTGGTGTGCCACCACCAGGGCATTTTGCCGCCGATGAGCTTGCCAAAGGCCAGGGAGACGTAGTCGGTGTCCTCTTCGCTCGAAAGGCACCTGGCTCAGGCTCATGAAGAGCGCCGGGATGCCGACGCCGTTGAAGCTCATGTCGCCGGCGCGGCTCATGCGCCGGGCGTCGGCTGGCCTGGCCGGTATGGGCCGTGACGATCTCCGCGCCGAAGGGGCCCAACTCCAGATTGGCCGGAAAGCTGCCGTAGAAGGTTGCGCCCCGGGCGCCGGTGGAATCCACATTCACATGGGCCACGCAGCGATCGTAGAGTTCCTCCCAATGGTTGTCCACATACCAGGTGGAGCCGGAGTAGCGCCCGTGGCTGTGGCCGCTCCAGAAGATGAGGCGCAGGCCGCGGTAGAGTTGTTCTTTGCTGCTGGGCCAGCAGGCGGCCCACCTCCAGCATGGTGGCATTGGCGCTGCCGTTGTCCATGGCGCCAACCTCCCAGGAGTCCAGATGGCCGCTGAACAGGACGAAGCTGTCCTCGCCCTGCCCGTCCAGCTCGCCGATGAGGATGGGCGTCTCTTGCCATGCCATGAAGACTGTTGGTGGCGAGCCGCACGTCGTAGCGGTCCGTCATGGAGCCGCGCGCAGATCGTGACCGTCCGCTTCCACCACGGAGAGGGACGGGCGTGGTCGGGATGCGCTGGCGCCGATTCCGGTGTGGGCGTGCCCCAGATGGTGCTGACGATCATGTAGTGGAGATGATCGTCGTTGATGAAGATCTGGCCGACCGCGCCGGCCTGCTCGGCCGCGTAGACCGCGGTTGGCGTGGCCAGGCCGTTGATCAGCACGATCTTGCCCGCCACGTTCTGGGCCGCGAAGTCTGCCGGCGCTACCAAAGCCAACATCAACCAGATCCCCCTCGAGTGCGTCAGCGCTCGGGCTGTAGGCCGTGCCCAGCGTCGTGTATTCGGCCAGCACACTTCCCTGCTCGTCGATCACGGCCAGGCTCGACTCCAGCGGATAGCTGATGAGTGCGGGGTGGGTCAGCAGGGTGGTGCGCAGCCCGTATTCATCCGAGCTTGGCCTGCACGTAGGCAAAGGCCTCGCGCTCTTCCGACGTGCCGGAGTGGCGCGTCCACTGCGCGATGGCGCGATTGTTCTCCATCAGGGTTTCGGCGGAGACGGCGTCGACTAATTGTTGCTCCAGCTCTGAAAATGCCATGGGTGCGCATCCTTTATCGGTGTTCGTAGATGGTAATTCGTCCCGTCATCCATGTGCGGGATCTCTCGCTCGACCCTGGATGCCGGCCGAACGGGTCGGGGTACGACAAGCCGCTATCTCTCATGCCGCCGAAGCGGAGGCATCTCTTTACAGCGATTGGCCGCCGGCTTCGCCCAGTTCATCCAGATTCTCCTTGGTCTGGGGCCGTTCGCCTTCCTCGATTTCGTGAATCATCGCCACCATCTTGCTGAGCAGCGGCGTCTCGATCCCGTGTGTGTCGGCGAGGGCAATGATGGGCGGAAAGTGCTCGTCTATCTCCGTGCGGCGCTTGCGCACCGCAAGGTCGCGCCAGACGCCGCTGTGGGTCTTCTGATCGCGGCGGCGCACGGCCACAAGGCGATCGAGCGAAGCGTTGGCCGCCGCGTCGAGTGCATCGGGATCGGCGGCGGCGATGATGTCGGGTTCAAAGCCGTCAAAGCCCATGGGCGTGACGCCTTCGGCCGCGGCCACGGCCAGCACCTCCTGCGCCAGGCGCACCATCGTGCCACGGTAGCCATCGATGCCGTCGGCCATGCTCTCGTTGGTCAGCGCGGTGGCAAAGAGCACGGCGCCATAGGCCTGCTTGCCCCAGAGAAAGCCCCAGATATTGTCGGTCATGCGCACCTCACCGCCGCTCCAGGCGTCGAGGTCGGCCTGAAGCGTGCGCAGCCGCGGCGTGATGGCGCCGTCAAGCTCGCCGATGTAGAACGCGCCTGGCCCGCCGAAGTGAATCAGGCCCGGTTCCAAGTAGTCGGCCGAAAAATTGATGAAGCAGCCGAGCGTGCGCTCGGGCCCGACGAGATCGGCAATGGCCAGCTCGTTGAGGCCGTTTTGTGCCGACAATACGTAGCCGTCCGCGGCCAGGCGCGGGGCAATGACCGCCATGGCGGCCTGGGTGGCGGGTGCTTTCACGGCCAGAATGACCTGTTCCAGCGTATCGGGCAAGTCATCCAGCATGAGGGCGCGCCCGGGTACGGTAAAGGTCTCGTCGTAGCCGCGCACGGTGAGGCCCTGCTGGTTGATGGCCGCGACATGATCACGGTCGATGTCAACAAAGGTCACGTCGACGCCTTCACGGGCCATGTAGGCGCCTACCGTGCCGCCAATGGCTCCCGCGCCGATGATGAAATAGTGATTTGGCATAGTAATTGAATCTCCGAATGAGGCGGGCTGCACGCGTTACTGGTGCCCGCGCAGGGTTGGATCGAGTGCGTCGCGTAATCCATCACCCATGAGGTTGAAGCCAAGCACGGCCAGCATGATGGCGACCCCGGGAATGGTGGCGATGTGGGGCGCAATGCGCAAGAAATCGCGTCCGCTGGCCACCATAAGCCCCCAGGATGGCTGTGGGGGTTGAATGCCGAGACCCAGAAAGCTCAGCGCAGCCTCGAGCAGGATGGCGTTGGCCATATAGAGCGAGGCAAAGACGATGATGGGGGCAATTGAGTTGGGCAGCACGTGGCGCAAGACGACGCGCGTCGGCGTCGCGCCCAGCGCCTGGGCTGCGGTGACATACTCCTGATTTTTGAGGCTGATCACCTGGCTGCGCGCCAGGCGGGCAAACGCGGGCGTGGCCCAGATGCCCACGGCCAGGGTGGTGTTCTGCAAGCCCGTGCCCAGCGCGGCCACGATGGCAATGGCCAACAAAAGGTAGGGAAAGGCCAGCATGACGTCGGTGACGCGCATGAGGAGCGTGTCGAGCCAGCCACCGACGAAGCCGGCCAGTATGCCCGTCGTCACGCCCAGCAGCGAGGGCGATGGCCACTGCGGTGATGGCCACAAAGAGCGCCACGCGGCTGCCGTAGATGATGCGGCTGAGGATGTCGCGGCCGAACTCGTCGGCGCCCAGCGGGATACTCGGCGCCCGGGCGGCGTGCGCTTGTCTTCCAGATGCTGCTGGGCCGGATCCTGGGGCGCCAAGCACCGGCGCAAAGAGCGGCGGTGAAGATGAGGAGAGCGACAATGATCAGACCGGCCAGGGCCAGCTTGTTGCGCAAGAACTGGCGGGTCACGTCGCCCAGCGGCGAACGACGCCTCGCGTCAGTCGAACTTCTGCCATGGACAACTCTTCTCAATCGGCAAGTGAATGATCAGCGGCGCGTTTCCAGCGGCCGAGCCGAGCTCCTCAGCTGCGCGTGCGTGGATCGATGTAGCCGTAGGAGATATCGACGGCCGTGTTGATCAGCACGAAGCTCAAGGCAAAGACCAGCACGCAGCCCTGAAGCAACACGTAGTCGCGGGCAAAGATGGCCGCAACGGTCAAGCCGACCCAGACCAGGCCAGGCGAAGACGGTCTCGGTCAGCACGGCGCCGCCCAGAAGCTGACCGAACTGCAGGCCGATGACGGTGATGATCGGGATCAGCGCGTTGCGAAACATGTGACGGCCAACGACCGCATGGCCGCGGCCAGCCCCTTGGCCCGGGCGGTGCGCACGTAGTCTTCGAGGCGAATCTCCAGCATGGTCGAGCGGGTCATGCGCGAGACGATGGCGATGCTGGGCAGCAGCCAGAGCCACCGCCGGCAGGACCAGGTGCTTCCAGGTGCCGGTGCCGCCCACCGGGAAGAGGCGCAGGTAGTAGGCGAAGACATAGATCAGCACCAGGCCGAGCCAGAAGACGGGCATGGAGAGCCCGATCAGCGCAAACAGGCGCATCAACGGCATCGACCGCGCCGCCGGGCCGCATGGCCGAGATGATGCCGGTAGCAACGCCGAGGATCACGGCCAGCACCATGGCCGCCAGCGCCAGCTGCAGCGTCTTGGGGAAGACGTCGGCGATCTCGTCGACAACCGGGCGGTTGGAGAGGATCGAGCGCCCCAGATCGCCCCGCACCACGTCGCCCAGATAGCGCACATAGCGCACGATCAGCGGGTCATCCAGCCCCAGATTGGCGCGAAGCGCGGCGACCTCCTCGGGCCGCGCGTTGTCGCCCAGCATGAGGGCCACCGGATCACCGGGGATCAGGTCCAGGGTGAGCATGACCACGAAGACGACGCCCAGCAGCACCGGGATGATGACGAGTAGGCGGGTGACGATAGTAGCGGGACATAGAATCGACCGGCGTATCTTTGGCGGCAACCGTCCGGACAGGCACCGCTGTCCTCGGACATGGTCGACACGGCTGGACATCGTACTGGCTCAGGCTGGTCGTGCCAAGCCAGAGATAGTAGTCGATGGG
Organism: uncultured Chloroflexia bacterium; assembly: GCA_963749845.1. Lineage (GTDB taxonomy): Bacteria > Chloroflexota > Anaerolineae > Caldilineales > Caldilineaceae > JAGRCP01. The sequence goes on from CAVVOJ010000006.1 coordinate 693,506, forward strand.
ATGCTGCGCGAAACCGGTGACGTCGGCGCTGGTGACGATCGTCTCCTTGGTGTTGAAGACCGGCACGACCACCGCGTCCTGGGCCAGGATCTCCAACGCCTGGGCGTAGAGACCGGCGCGCTCTTCCTGGTCGGTGCTCGTGCCGGCCGTGGCGACCAGTTCGTCAAACGCGGTCGTTCTGGTACTCGAAGGAGTTCCAGCCGTCGGGCGGGATGCTGTTGGAGCCGAAGAGCGGTCCAAGGGTGTAGTCGGCGTCACCGGTTGCGGTGGACCAGCCGAGGGTGAAGAGATCGGCGGGCATGCCGGGCTGGCGAATCTGCTCGAAGAGCGTAGCCCACTCCAGGATCTTCCAACTCGACCTCGACGCCGAGCTCACAGCATGGCGGCCTGGAACGCTTCGCCTGATTCGGCGTCCTTCAGATAGCGGCCGCGCGGGCTGTAGTGCAGCAGGCTGAGCTTCTCGCCGTCCTTGTCGCGGATGCCGTCGCCGTCGCTGTCGACCCAGCCGGCTTCGTCAAGCAGAGCTGGCGGCCAGCTCGGGATCGTAGCGGAAGAACTCGCTGGTGTCGGTCAAACCGAAGACCGGCGGCGAGATGTAGGCGGTGGCGGAAGTAGCCGGCGCCTTCGACGATGTTGTCCAGGACGGCCTGCTTGTCGAAGCCGTAGACCATGGCCTGACGCACACGCACATCATCCAAGGGGGCGCGGCGGTCATCGTGCCGAAGAAGATGACGCGCACGCCGGGCGTCTCGTAGAGAGTGAAGTCTGGGGTCGTCGCGGTAGATGTCGAGCTGGGAGGGCGCCGGCGCCATGAGCCATCTGCACCTCGCCGGTATCCAGCGCCAGCATGCGTGCGCTCTCTTCGGGGATGACGCGATAGACGACCTGGTCCAGGCTGGCCGGCTCGCCCCAGTAGTCGTCGAAGCGCTCGATCGACGATCTGGTCGTTGGTCCGCCACTCCACGAACTTGAAGGGCCCGGTGCCGACCGGATTGCGGGTGAAGTCTTCGCCGTACTGCTCCACCGCGGCGGGGCTGACGATGCCGGTGGCGTAGACCAGCGAGAGTTTTGCAAAAGCCTTTCAGTAAATCAATCATCACCCTGAATTCATTATGGTTGGCAGTCCCGCAGGACCACTCAAGGCTTCAATCATCGACCTCCTGCAGCAGGAAAATCTGACGCAGGCCGGCTTGCAGGAACGGACGGGCGCGAGTCTGCCCACACTGCGCCGCGCGCTCCAATCACTGACGGAGGAGCGTTGGATTTCAGCCCGGGGCAAGAACGGGGCGACGGGCGGGCGACCGGCCGTGCTCTACGGGCTTGACGCCTCCTCCCATCTGATCGTCGGGGCCCACATTGAAAGCCCAACGGTCAATATGGTCGCGGTGGGTTTGGACGGCGTCATTGTGGCGCAGCGCCAGCACACCCTCATAAGCCCGCTGCTGCCCAACGAAGCGGTGACGGTGCTATCTGACTTCGTGGCGGAGGTGCGCAGCGCATTCCCTGCCCGTCGCTTACTCGGAATCGGTCTGGCGACGATCGGCTATGTCGATGCCGCCACCGGTACGATTTTGTATGTGGCGCGTGCGCCGGGCTGGGAGAACTTCCCCATGAAGACGCAGTTGGAGGATCAGCTCGATCTCCCTGTCTTTATGGAAAACGAAACCGACTGTCTGATCCGGGCGGAGTTGTTCAACCTGAATGTGCAGCGCTCCGTCGACACCGTCTATCTGGGCATGCTCCAGGGCCTGAAGGTGAGCATGCTGCTCAACGGACGGATCTACAGCGGCGGCTTTGGCAATGCCGGCTTGATCGGCCGGACGCAAGTTTGCCCGGGCGCGGCAGATGCCAGCGCTGCGGATGCTGAAGTGCTGGAGCAGATTGCCTCCGTGCGCGGTCTCTGCCTGGCGTTCGATGAGCGTGTGAACGCTCTCCCGGCAGTTGACGATGCGCTGGCCTGCATTCGGGACATGGACGATCAAAAGAAGAAGTTTTATGCGATTCTCGATGCCGCGGCTGCCAAAGAGCCGCTCTGCGCAGAGATCGTGCAGCAGATGATTGACCATCTGGTTGATGCTGTAAGCGACTTGATCTATATCTTGCAGCCTGTTGTGCTCATCGTGGGCGGCGCGCTCAGCAAGGCGCCGCCGGCCATCAGCGCCTCCCTGGAGCGCGCTGTGCGCGCCCAGCTGCCCGCGCTGCTCAGCAACCACCTCATGTTTCGCTATGCGAGCGAAACCGGCCGTTTTGCCCCCGCAAAAGGTGCGGCGCGCATGTTTCTACAGCGTTACGTCGTAACCGATGTCACTCTCTTGAATTGACGTGCGGCAGCCAGGGCAACGCGCCGCACGCGCAAGCGTGGACTCTACTACGCAAAGTGAATGAGTTGGCCATGAACAATGGTAGCAGCATCAAGATCGCAATCGATCACGTCACGAAACGCTTTCCGGCGACCGACTCTGACGGAGACGGCTTGGCGCTGAGTGACGTCTCTTTGACGATCGGCGACAATGAGTTTGTCTCCATCGTGGGCAGGAGCGGTTGCGGCAAGACCACGCTTCTAAATATGATCGCGGGTCTACTCAAGCCGACGGCGGGTGAAATCTTGATCGACGACCGGCCCGTTGCAGGTCCCGGGCCCGACCGAGGCATGGTCTTCCAAAGTTCTGCGCTCTTTCCCTGGCTGACGACGATTGAGAATATCGAATTCGGTCCACGCAATCAGGGGGTCGACAAAAAGACCCGCCGCGCCCTGGCCCAGGAGTTGATCCAGCTGGTGCGGCTGGAGGGATTCGAAAAGAAGTATCCCCATGAGCTTTCCGGCGGCATGCAGCAACGCGTTGCCATTGCTCGGGCGCTGGCCATGGATCCCGACATCTTGCTCATGGATGAGCCCTTCGGCGCCCTCGATGAACTGACGCGTGCCGAGATGCAGCAGGAACTGCTCCGCATCTGGGAGGCGCGCAAGAAGACCGTGATCTTCATCACCCATAGCATTACCGAAGCGCTCTTCCTGTCCGACCGGGTGGTGGTGCTCTCGCCCCATCCCGGCCGCCTGCGCAAAGAGGTCGGCGTCGATTTGGCCCGCCCCCGCCAGCGCACGACTCCAGAGTTCCTGGCCTACTACGAGGATATCCACAGTGCAATCTTCTAGCGCGAAGATGCCGCCGCAAGAGGACAACCAGACGTTGAAAACCCGCCCGGCCCTGCACCTGCCGGACTGGGTGATCGGCGTGCTGACGCTGCTCGTCATCCTCATCGTGTGGGAAGCTGCCGTGCGCGCCGACTTGCTGAATGACTTCCGCTTTCCGCCCCCCTCCAAGCTGGCCGTTGCCTTGGGTGATCTTACGACGCAGGGGTTTCCACGGGGCGTCACGGTCTTCTCGCATATCGGCGCCACCATGCAGCGTATCCTCACCGGTTATCTCCTGGCGACCCTCTTGGCCATTCCGCTGGGCCTGATCATCGGCAGCCGCGAATTTTTGGATCGAGCCGCCAACCCCATCATTACCTTCGCCCGCTCCGTCGCCTCGATTAGCCTGCTGCCCTTGGCTGTGGCCTGGTTTGGCGTGGGTGAACTGAGCCGCGTCTTTTTGATCACCTACGCCTGCTTCTGGGTCATCCTTACCGCGGTCATCCACGGCTACAAGTCGGTCGACCCTGTGCTCGTGCGCGCCGCGCAGACCCTGGGCGCTTCGGAACGCCAGATCTTCTACCGGGTGATGCTGCCGGCCAGCCTGCCCCGCATCTTTGCCGGCATGAAGATTGCGCTAGGGCTTGCCTTTCTCGTCATCGTGGCCGTGGAGATGATCGGCACGATTGAGGGACTGGGCGCGCTGGTGATGGAGGCGCGCACGTTCTATCGCACCGACATGACCATGGTCGGTATGTTGATCATCGCCGCCTTTGGCTTCTTGCTTGCAAAGGGGCTGGACCGGCTTGAGCGGGCGCTGATGCCCTGGTCGACCGATCTCGACGAGGTGGAGCGATGAGCAAAGCGCGTCCTACTCTTCTCCACCTGGCGCCCTGGATCGGGGTGGCGAGCGTGCTGCTTCTCTGGCAGGTAGTGGTTGCCCTGCGCATCTTGGATCCGGCGATCTTTCCCGGTCCGGCCCAGGTGCTGCAGTCGGCCGTCACCGATCTTTCGGCCCTGGAACTGGCCAATCACATTCGCGCCAGCCTGACCCGCGTCACCTTGGGCTTCGCCCTGGGGACGATGCTGGGCATCACAATCGGCATCGCGTCGGGTTGGTATGTGACGCTGGGCAAGATCGTCTGGACGCCCATCGAAGTCTTACGCCCGATTCCGCCGCTGGCGTGGATCCCCCTGGCGTTGATCTGGTTTGGGCTGGGCGAGGAGTCAAAGATCTTCATCATCTTCCTGGGCGCGTTCTTTCCCATCGTGACAAACACGTACAAGGGCATGCTCAGCGTCGACCCCATGCTGATCCGCGCCGGCCAGATGATGGGGTTGAAGGGGCCCAAGTTACTCCTGCGCGTGGCCATCCCTGCGGCCATGCCGGACATTGCCACCGGCCTGCGCATCGGCTGGAGTCTGGCCTTCGGGTCGCTGGTCGCGGCTGAAATTCTGGCGGCGCAAGAGGGCTTGGGTTACATGATCATGCATGCCCGCGAGCTCGGCCAGACCGGCCTGATCGTCTTCGGCATCATCACGATCGGCGTGGTGACCTTTCTGACTGACTATCTGCTCAATGCGCTCTTTCTCAAGCGGCAGCTGCGCTGGCATACGCGCGATTGACGGCTGGCCACAAATTAACTCAGGAGGTATTGAACCCATCAGAACACAAGCTGTTGGTCCAATTTGCAACCCGTTCATCACAAGGAGGATTTCCATGCGTACCCTCAAGCTTATTTGCCTTGCTATTGGTTGTCATGCTCGTTGCCACAGCCTGCACCGCACCGGCTGTGCCCACGCCAGACGCGGCGCCCGCGGACGCCACGGAAGCGCCCGCCGAGGAAGGAGCCGACACCGACGCTGCGGCTGACGCCCAACCGGAAGTCACCGACATCGCGCTGGGCTTTGGCGTGGATGCGGTCTTTGCGCCCCACATCGTCGCAATTCAGAAAGGCTGGTTCGATGAGGCCGGCTTTACGTCGGTCGAGACGCCTTCCTTCACGGCCGGCGCGCTGGCCGGCGAAGCATTGGCCGCCGGTGAGATTCAGCTCTGGACGCCCGGCAATGTCCCGCCTATCAGCATGGTCCACAACGGCATGCCGATCTTGATCACAGGCGTGAACACGCCGGCCTATATCGAGAAGCTCGTCGTCCGTAACGATGCCGGACTCGAGCAACCGGAAGATCTCTACGACATCCGCATTGGCCTGCTGGAAGGCTCGACTGCTTCGGCCGTGCTGGCCAATATCGCCGAAGACTATGGGCTGGACGTGAACCAGATGCAGGTCGTCAACCTGCCCCCGCCCGAGCAGCTGACCTCGCTCATCAACAATGACGTTCAGGCCATGATCGTCTGGAATCCGTGGCCCTATCAAGCCCTGGCCACGGAGGGGCTCGACGTGACGATCATGCATAACGGCACGGTCGCTTCCTTCCCGTGGGACGAGGGGACGGAGAGCCAGACCTCGAACACGCTCTCCGTCTGGGTGATGGGCGAAGAGTTCGTGCGCGAGAACCCGGTCGCGGCCCAGGCCATTATGGACGTCATGCTGCGGGCGCAGGAGTACGTGCGTGATCCTGCCAACCGCGAAGAAGTCGTGCAGATGGTGGCGGAGTGGAACGATCAGCCGCTGGAACTGCTCGAAGCCATGTGGGAGGAGTATCCCTTCACGCCCAACATCGACGAAACCTACGTAGCTGACATGCAGACCTACACCGACTTCCTTGCCGCAGCCGGCCGCATCGGCGATCCCATGGATCCGCTGGACTATACCTACACCGGCTTCCTGGAGAATTACAACCCGGACTATGCCGGCGTAACGGGCAACTGGCAGCCCTAATAAGTAATTGTCCGCAGACAACGTAGCGATTTCACCTTCCTGGAAGCTTTCCATCAGGCTGGCTATCTGCCAGTACAGCTTCCAGGAAGGTTGCGAACTTGATTCCGGACAATCACTCAGCGCCAGGGCAGGGTTAGCGTGTGGCGTGATGCAGCTTGTCACGCCTCACGCTGCTCTGTACCTGTCGACGGCGGAAGGCGTCGCCCGGACTCGTCTACATGACGTGCGGGCGTCAAGTCTTTTTCGCTCGCTCAGAACGAACTGCGCATGATGTCAGCATCAAACGCTGTGCGCTTCAAACCGTAAGGAACCAAACGCGTGATAGACAACGCAAACCGCATCGGGATCATCGGGGCCGGCTTTATCAGCGACTATCATATCCGCGGCCTCCAGGCTGCCGGTGCTGACGTCGTGGCCATCGCCAGTCGCACCCTGGCCAACGCCCAGGCCCAAGCTGAACGCTTCCGCATCCCGGATGCGACCGACGATTATCGTGCCCTGCTCGAACGCGACGATATCGGCGCCGTGGTCATCACCACGCCCGATTTCACCCATCAGGAGATTGCCGTGGCGAGTGCGGAAGCAGGCAAAGCCATGCTGCTCCAGAAGCCCATGGCGCGCAACAGCGCTGAGTGCCGCACCATCATGGAGGCGGCGCAACAGAACGGCGTGCCCCTCTTTGTCAGCTTCATGCATCGCTACTTTGAGGAAGTCCAGCAGATGCGCGGGCTGCTCAGCGAGAACGCGCTCGGTCCCATCTACTCCGTGCGTCAGCGCAACGCCACGCCCGGCGCAGATTGGGCCGCCTGGTTCTTCAAACGCGAGAACGTGGGCGGCGGCGCCATGATGCAGCTCGGCGTCCATGGCATCGACCTGGTTCGCTATCTCTTTGGTGAAATCGAGGCCGTGCTGGCCACGACCGCCCTCATGCGTCCGCAACGGACGTTGCGCGACGGTACCGTGGTCGAGCCGGACAGCGAGGATCTCGTGCTGGCGACCTATCGACTGGCCTCTGGCGCCCTCGTGAGCCACGAGTGCAGCTACAACGAGGTGGCCGGGACGGATCGTTTTCGCATGGAGATCTATGGCGCCGAAGGCACGGCCTGGCTGCGTACGCAACGGGGCGATCTGGCCCTTTACGCTCCGGACCATTTTGGTCAAGAGGGCTGGTTTGCGCCCACGCTGCCGACGCTTCCGCTGGGCCTGCGTCACCATCGCCACTTCTTGGCCATGGTCGCCGGCCAGGAGCCGCCCGATACATCGGCAGCGGACGGGCTGGCCACCTTGCTCGTCTGCGAAGCCGTCTACCGCTCCGCGGAGAGCGGCGTCTGGGAGGAGGTAGAGAAGCCATGACCGACCCGATCCGATTTGCGGTGCTGAGCTTTGCCCATTTTCACGCTAACTTCTGGAGTGAAGCCATCAACGATGCGCCGGACGCGGTGCTCAGCGGCATCTGGGACGATGACGAGGAACGCGGACGCGATGCCGCCGCTCGTTACGGCACTGAGTTCTGGCCGGATCTGGACGCGCTCCTGGCCGCAAGCGATGCCGTGGGGATTACCTCGGAGACGAGCAAGCACGTGGAACTGGTGGAGGCGGCTGCCCGCCGTCGCTGCGCCATTCTGCTGGAGAAGCCCATGGCGCGCAATCTGGACGAATGTCGCCAGATTCTGGAGACGGTCCAGGCGTCCGGCGTGAAGTTCATGCAGAATTTTCCCAAGCGCTACGATCCCATCAACGCCGAACTGGCGCAGATCGTGCATAGCGGCGCGTTGGGCAAGCTTGCGCTCGTGCGCGTGCGTCACGCCAACTACCACTTGCTCGAACTGGGTCAAACCGCGGCGGACGAATGGTTTGCTTCGCCTGAGCTGGCCGGTGGCGGTTCACTGCTTGACGAAGGCATTCACGCCGCCGATCTCCTCTTGTGGTTGCTGGGTGAGCCCGAGGCCGCCTGTGCGGCCGTCTCCAACGCCACCCTGGGGCTGCCGCTCGACGATTCGGGGATTGCCCTGTTCCGGTATCCGAGCGGCACGATCGCGGAGATTACCGCCAGCGGCACGCTCGTGGCCGCGCCTGAGTCCATCGAACTCTTTGGGACGGAAGGGAGCGCGTTCCTTACCGGCGTGGACCTGGCGTCGCGTGAGTTTGCCCAGCCGCCCTACCTGCGAGTCTTCAAGCGCGGTGACGAGCGGGGCGTTTGGCAGGGCTCACCCACAGTGCCCGAATTTCCGAACGGGCCACTTCCATCAAAATGGACCCCTCCACTTCTTGCGCTACCTGCGCGGCGAAGTGGAGCCGGTCGTATCGCTGGATGAGGGCTGGAAGTCTCTGGCGATGATCGAGGCTGCCTACGCTGCTGCCAGCACGGGGCAATGGCAGCCGGTTGCCACCACACTAGGCAAGAAAGTTGATCCATAAGTGCTGACTGCATACCGAGGATTGCGTCCCTTCTGGGGCGACATTCACAGCCACTGCAATGTCGGGTACGGCCACGGCGCAATCGAAGACGCCTTTCAGAACGCACGCCTGCAGCTGGACTTCGCCTGCGTCACGGTTCACGCCCACTGGCCTGATATTCCGGAGCGCTCCCCGCGCCTTGCGTCGGTGGTCGATTATCATCAGCGCGGCTTTACGCGCACGGCCGAGCAGTGGCAGCGTCTCACCGAGGTGGTGGAAGCAAACAACGACCCGGGCGATTTTGTCACCTTTCACGGATTTGAGTGGCACAGTCTTCGCTATGGGGATCACAACGTCTATTTTCGGGAAGCAGGCGGCGACATTGTGCGGGCGACTTCGCTTGAAGACATGCGCGCACAGCTCGCGCGACTACCGGACACAAGGCTTGGAAAGCATGTTGCTGCCCCACCATATCGGTTACCGCCAAGGCTACCGCGGCATCAACTGGTCCACCTTTACGCCGGAGTTCAGCCCGGCGGTGGAGATCATGTCCATGCACGGCACGTCAGAGAGCGACGACGCGCCGCAGCCATATCTGCACACCATGGGTCCGCTGGATTGGCATAGCTCCTACCAGTATGGGCTCGCCCAGGGACACGTGACGGGCGTCTTTGGCTCGACCGATCATCATAGCGCCCATCCCGGCAGCTACGGTCATGGCCGTCTGGCCGTCTGGTCAGAGCAGTTGACGCGAACGGCGATCTGGGAGGCGATCCAGCAGCGACGTACGGTAGCGCTGACCGGCGACAATATTGCCCTGGCCTTGGCGCTCAACGGGCAGCCGCTGGGCGCAGTTGTGGACGCGACGCCCGAGCGGCAGATCGAGATTGAAGTCGCCGGCGGTGATGCGCTCGATTACGTGGAGATTTTGCATAACAATCGCGTGCTCCAGCGCTGGAACGGCAGCCGATCGGAGACGATCAACTGGGATGAACCGCTGCAGGTCCATTTCGAAGTGGGCTGGGGCAACCGGAATGAGCCAGTTGAGTGGGCAGGTCGCGCTTGGCAGTGGATGAAGGTGAGCTATTGGCCGTCGAGCCCCGTTTTCGCGGCTATGAGACGGTGGCGCCCCAGGCAAAGGAAGAAGCTACCTATGCCTTCAGCCAATGGCAGCGTGAGGGCGAACAGGGTCTCACTTTCCACACTCGAACGTGGGGCAATCCGACGACCACGACCTCGAATACCCAGGGCGTCTCGTCTGTCCGTGCTCGGCACTGCCCAAACAAAGCTGGTCGGCACCGTCAATGGCGAGCAGATCGAGGCATCTCTCGCAGACTTGGTGCAAGGCTCCCAGTCCGGCTATCTCGGCGGCTTCTTGACGCCGGCCTACCGCTTCCGCCGCGCCGTGCCACGCGCGGACAGCACCGGGCGCTTTGCCCTCACCCACAATGGCACAGGCGAGCAGCGGGACTGGTACTACGTCCGCGTCCGCCAGAAAAACGGCCAATGGGCGTGGTCCTCCCCCATCTGGGTAAGGGCCTAGAGCCAGCACGCCACATCACCGTGACTGGCACTGGCTCACGCCCGCCCCGCCAACAAAACCCCGCAGCGCTATTGCTTGTCACGGCAACGAATCTCCTCCTCAACATCCCCCCACAACCCTAAGACCCCACACCCCTACACCCCCACAATCCCCTCAACATCCGCCGCCTGCTCCAACTGACGCGGCGTCACCTTGGCCCCAATCAGCACCGCCCCGGCCAGATTGGCCCCGCTCAGATCGGCCAGCGCCAGGTTGGCTTCGGTCAGGTCGGCCCCGGCCAGGTTGGTGTTGATCAGATCGGCTCCGCCCAGATTGGCCCCGGCCAGGTAGCAGTGGCGGCAATCGGCCTCGTTGAGGATCGTGGCGATCAGCTGCGCGCGCCCCAGCCCCAGGTGTCGCAGCTCCGCATAGCGCAAATCGGCGCTGCTCAGGGACAGGCGGGCGGCCGGGTCACTGCCTGAGCCATTGCCAAAGCCGCCGATCAGCCCCGCCTGATAGAGGAATTCCAACAGAACCCCCTTGTGACCCCCATTGAGCAGGCGCAGCGTGGCCAGCACGTGGCTGCGCAACAGCACCACCGCGCTCGCCTCTTCCCGCCCGTCAATGACCGCGGCCACCCACGGCGAAATGCGCGTCAAACAACGCTGCAACGCATCGTAAGATTCGGCAGTCGAAGAAGATTCTGTCATCATTGAAAATTCATCATTGTCAATTGCCCATTATCAATTATCTTTCGCCTGTCCCGTGACGTCGCTCAGGCCGTCACCGATCAGGTTGATGGCCAGCACGCAGATGAAGATGCCCACGCCGGGGAAGAGGCCGATCCACCAGGCGCGGCGGATGTACTGCTGCGCGCCGCTGAGCATGGCGCCCCATTCGGGATCGGGCGGCTGTACGCCCATGCCCAAAAAGCTGAGGGCCGCGCCTTCCAGAATCGCGCCGCCGATGCCGATGGTGGCCAGGACCAGGAGAGGGCTGGCGATATTGGGCAGAATGTGGCGACGCATGATGCGGCTGTTGGGCACGCCCGTGGCCCGGGCCGCGCTGACGTAGTCGGCCTCGCGCACGGCAAAGACCGTGCCGCGCGTCAGGCGCATGAACGACGGCACAAAGCCGATGCCCACCGCGATGATCACATTACGCGTGCCGGGCCCCAGAATGGTGACAATCACCAGCGCCAGCAGGATGCCGGGAAAGGCCAGCAGCACCTCGGTGACCCAGGAGAGACCGGCGTCCAGCCAGCCGCCGTAGAAGCCCGCGCCCATGCCCAGGAGTATGCCGGCCAGCGCGCCCAGCGTGACGGCCAGAAAGCCGACGAGCAGGGAGACGCGCCCGCCATAGACGAAGCGCGCAAAGACATCGCGCCCGAGATTGTCCGTGCCCATGGGCGGGGCTTCGGTCGGCGTCTGAAAGATGGCGGCGGGGTTGACCTGTACGGGGTCAAGTTCCGGCATGAGTAGCGGTGTGAGAAAAACCAGAGCCACCAACCCAATCAGCAGCAGTGCGCCGAAGACGACGCTCGGCTGGCGGCGCAAGGCCCAGAGGCGGCTCTTGCTGCGCTTGCTCGGGCCCAGATCCGCCAGGGCAGAGGATGACGCGCTCATTGCAGGCGGATGCGCGGGTTGAGGTAGGCGTAGAGGATGTCGGTAAAGGTGTTGATCAGCACGTAGATCACGGCGATGACCAGGACGACGCCCTGCACCACGGGAAAGTCGCGGTTGTTGACCGCGGTGACGGCCAGTCGCCCGATGCCTTGACGGGCGAAGATCGTCTCCACGACCGTCGAACCGGCGAGCAGGAAGCCGACCTGGAGCGCGACGATTGTCACCACGGGGATCAAGGCGTTGGGCAGCGCGTGGCGGAGCACCAGCTGCCGGTGGCGCAAGCCCTTGGCCTGGGCCGTCCGCATGTAGTCCTGATCCAGCGTGTCGACCATGCTCGCACGCACCACGCGCGCGATGACCGCGGCTTCGGCAATGCCCAGCGTGATCGCCGGCAGGATCAGCCCGCGCCAGTCGTCGCTGCTGGCCACGCTGGGCAACCAGCCCAACCTGACCGAGAAGATCATGATCAGCATCAGCCCGAGCCAGAAGCTGGGGATGGAGATGCCGGAGACGGCCAGCGACATGATCGCGGTATCGACCCAACTGCCGTGGCGCAGCGCCCCCACGATGCCGAGCCCCATCCCCAGGAAGACGGCCAGAAACATGGCGGCCACCGTCAGCTGGATCGTGCTGGGCAGCTGTTCGCCGATCATCTCAGAGACCGGCCGTCCGCTGCGAATCGATGTGCCCAGGTCACCCTGGAGCACGCCGCGCACATAGTTCAGGTATTGCACCGGCAGCGGATCGTTGAGCCCCAGTTCCTCACGCAGCGCCTCGGCCTGCTCTTTGGGCACTGCCTGGCGTCCCAGCAGGACCATCACGGGGTCGCCTGGCACGAGCCGTAACATGGAAAAGGTGAGCAGCGAGACGCCTACCAACACCAAGAGCGATGTCAGCAGGCGTCGCGTCAGATACGCGCCCATTTACTCCAGGCCGACCAGGTAGAGCCAGGGATAGCCTTCGGAATCGAACTGCCAGCCCTGTACCCCGGCCTGGCGCAGCATGACGCGGTCGTAGAGGTGGATGGGCAGCGCCAGTGCGTTCTCCATGATGATCTGCTGCGCTTCGGCATAGAGTGCAGCCCGCTCCGCCTCGTCGATGGTGACGGGCGCCTGGCGCAGCGTCTCGTCAAGCCGCTCGTCCACAAAGCGGGTGAACGCCGAACCGCCGTCAATGTTGGCCGAATCGTAGACAAAGCCGAGTACGCCGGGGTCGGCGCTGGTCCAGCCCATGTTGATCAGGTTGTGCTCGCCCGCGGAGGCCGCTTCAAAGATGCCGGCATCGTCCAGCGTCGTCAGGTCCACGGTAAAGCCGGCCGCGGTCAGGTAGGCCGTCAGCAACTCCATGAACGCACCCTCGTAGACGGGCGAGGCGATGTAGGTCACAGTCAGGGGCTCGCCATTCTGCTCGCGCAAGCCGTCGCCATCCTCGTCGACCCAGCCCGCTTCGTCCAGCAGTTCGGCCGCGCGCTCGGGATCGTAGCTGTAGAGGTTCGCCGCTTCCTCGTTGAAGGCAAAGGTCGTGGGCGCCAGGACGCTGTGGGCAGGACCTTGCAGGCCGTCAAACGCAACCTGGACCAGCTCCTCCTGGTTGACGGCAAGGTTCATGGCTTGGCGTACCAACGGATCGTCGGTTGGGGCCTTGGCCGTGTTGAGCATCATGTGCGACGGCATGCCGGGCGCGGAGAAGGTCTCTACAACATAGTCGCCCCCGTCGATGAGGCTGGCCACATCCTGGTAGGGCGGATCTTCCACAACGTGCGCCTCGCCGGTCTGGAGCGCGGTCAGCCGCGTCGCCGGCTCGGGCAGGAAGCGCAGGGTGATCTCGTCCAGCTGAGCCGGGCCGTTGGCGCCGAGAAAGCTCGGGCCCCAGGCGTAGTCCGGATTCTTGGCCAGTACCAGGCGATCCTGGGGAGCCCATTCGACAAAGACGAAAGGACCGGAGCCAACGGGGTTCTGTCCGAAAGTCTCGTCAGCCGCCGGACCCGGCGCCGGGATGCCCATCCAGGGCTGAGCCAGATCGCGGATGAAGGTCGGTTTGGGATCGCTGAAGGCCACGGTCAGCGTCTGGTCGTCGACTACTTCGGCGCTGTCGTAGCCGGCCAGGATAGTGCCGGCCGGCGTTGCGCTCTCGGCTGCAACGATGCGGTCAAACGCGTTCTTGACCGCGGCCGCGTCCAGGGGCGTGCCGTCATGAAAGCGCACATCATCGCGCAGCGTAAAGGTGAATTCCGTGGCCGCGTCATTTTCTTCCCACGCGGTCGCCAGCCCGGGGAAGATATCGCCCGCCTGGTCGACCGTCGTGAGCGTGTCGAAGAGGTTCATGAGAATCAGCCGCTCGGCAATGAAGAGACCGTCCTTGGGATCGAGCGTGACCGGCTCGGTGGCCATGCCAAAGGTGAGCGTCTGCTCGGCCGCGCTGGCCTCGGCGGCGTCGCCCGCGGCTTCCTGGGTTGATGGCGCGGCAGCCGGCGCACACCCGCTCACGAGCAAGGCGAGACCGGCAAGCAAGAGGGTGAGCACAAACAGGGACCGCTTTGCCTGACTGAGGATCATGAGCGTTTCTCCTTCGACCTGGGTCTATGACAAACTGGGTTGGATTCGTTGGGGGTAAGCCATGCAATCGCGCAAACCGGGGGCTTTGAGGTACCGCCAATCCATCATAGCACCGAAGGAGACTGGACAAAAACCCATGCATGCCCAGTTCTTCACCCTGTGTCCCACAGCACACCCCGCCAGTCCCCTACCGCGCAGCCGTCTTCATTCATCTCATCTATCCTACTTACAGAGCCCGCCCGACCGGCGCCGCCAGGCGGCTCAACGTGAACCCGTTGTCCCCTCATTCTGATCGACTCTACGGAGGAAACGAGATATGAAACCGAGACGAACGACTGCAAACCGATTGTTGTCTGTGCTCATGCTGCTGGCCATGATGATAGGCGGCATGCCTGCCAGGATGGTCCAGGCCGCGCCGCGTCTGGAATTGGCCGCGCCGGCCCGGGTCAACGCGGAAAATCCGATCCAGGCGCTCTATCTGTATGACGACGACGACGCCACGGCGACCGCGGTCGGCTCGCTGCTGGGCGAGAACGGCATGACGGTTGAACTGGCGCGCCTGGCCGACCTGCCGCCCGAGCCGGCCAATACACGCGTCTTCCTGCCCATCGTCCAGGCGGTGACAGCGGGCGTCGCCGCGCGCCAGACTGTGGAGCGCGTCACGGCTGACGAGCTGGGCGCCATGACCGCATACGATCTGATTGTGATCAGCGCCGACATGACGCCTGCGGTGCTCGGCACCACGCGCACAGGCGAGATCATCGCCAGCGGTCGGCCGGTGGTGGCCATGGGCCAGGGCGGCGCGCAGTTCCTTGCCGCCGCAGGCGCCAGCCTCGGCCAAAGCAACGGCGCCCAGGCCACCGGCAGCCAGACGGAGAATCCCGAAGGCAACGCCAGCGCGGCCTTCTATGCCGGTCCCAATCCGGTAGCCAATGACAGCGTACTGACGCTCTACAACGGCGGCCAGCCCACCGTCGTGGCAGTTCTGCCCGAGCCCGAGGCGGGCATTCGGCGTCTGGCCCAGCTTGCCGGACAGAGCGGCCAGATCGCCATCGCCACCGAAGACGACCGCTGGGGCCTCTGGGGCTTCGCCGGCGGACCGAGCGCCATGACCGAAACGGGCCGCGCGCTCTTCGTCAACCTGGCGCGCCTGCTCACCGACGACGCCGTGGAAATCCCCCTGGCCACCGGCTCGCTGACGCCGGAGCCCGGCATCGATCCCGCACTGGCCGCAGCACTGGCCGGCGGTCAGGCCCAGTACGCGCTGGTGCAGCTCTACGCCATCCCCGACGAGGCGACGCGTGCGCAGCTGGCCGAGCTGGGCGTGACGCTGCTCACCTACATGGCCAACAACACCTACAGCGCCCTGCTCAGCCCCGGCCTCGATCCCAATTCAGAGGCGCTGCTAGCCCTGGTGCGTTTCGCCGGCGTCTACCAGCCCGACTACAAGGTTGATCCGGCCCTGGGCAATGCGGCCCGTGCCAGTGCAACGGCAGAGACCGCACCCGTTGTGGAGGCCCACGTCGTCTTCTTCAGCGACGTGACGCCTGCTACCATCGCTGCGACCCTGCAGCGCATCGTGGGTGAAGGCTATCGTCAGGCCGCGGTCGCAACCGAATGGTTCGTGCCCAACAACGCCGGCATCATCGCCGCGCTGGCCCAGGAACCGACCGTACGCTTCATTGCGCCGCTGACGCCGCCTCAGGATCTCAACAGCACGTCCCGCGGCCCGATCAACACGGACGACGTGCAGAACCTGCTCGTCAACGGCGGCTCGGCCCAGTACCTCGGCCTGAGCGGTCAGGGCGTCACCGTGGCCCAGTTCGAGCGCCGCGGCGACACCAGCCATCCCGACCTGAGCGGCCGCATCATCATCGGCGGCGAAGCCCATGCCAACACCTCCAGCCATGCCACCCACGTGGCCGGCATCATCCTGGGCAGCGGTGCGGACAGCGCCAACAATGGCGGTTCGGCCTTCCAGTGGCGGGGCCATGCGCCCGAAGCGCGCCTCGTCTCCGAGAGCTACGGCACCGACGCCGGCACGACTGCCTATGGCGACAACTGGTACGACGCCATCGTGAGCAACAGCGCCCAGTCGAGCAATCACTCCTACGTGCAGACGTGGGGCACCTACGACGGCACGGCCAGCGCGGTCGATCAGATCGTGCGCGGTGATGGCGTGGACGCCAATGGGAACAGCATTCCGGCCCGTACGTCGATCTTCGCGGTGGCCAACCAGGGCGTAAGCGCCCAGTATGATGACGAAGAAGGATTCTACGCCATCTACGCACCGGCCAAGAATTCCATCGGGGTGGGCTCCACCGACACGACCGACGGCCAGCCCAGTGACTTCAGCTCGCGCGGCCCGACCTTCGACGGTCGCATCAAGCCCGACATCGTGGCCCCTGGCTGTCGCGAGAGCGAGACCAATCCCTCGGACGGCATCGTCTCCACCGAGCAGGGCGGCGGCTACACGACCAAGTGCGGTACCTCCATGGCCGCGCCCGTGGTCACCGGCGTCACTGCGCTGATGTTCGAGCAATTCCGCAACACCTTCGGCGCCGGCTTCAACGCCCTGCCCAGCACGGTCAAGGCACTGTTGGTCAACACCGCCATGGATCAGGTCGGCACGTCGACCTTCAACGATCCAGACTGCGGCTGTACCTTCCAATACGAAACCGGCCCCGATTGGACCACTGGTTATGGTCTGGTTGATGCACAGGCCGCGGTGGCCGCGATCCGCAGCAAGAGCTTCATCGAGGACCAGGTTTCGCTCGGCAACACGCAGGACAACTTTACCATCGACGTGACCGCGGGTATGCCCGAGTTGCGCTTCACCTTGGCCTGGGACGACGAGCCGGGTGACATCGCTACGGCCGAGACCGCGGCCAAGCTGGTCAACAACCTCAATCTGGTCCTGATTGCGCCGGACAACACGCAGCACTTCCCCTGGGTGCTCGACGCCCTGCCCATGACCGCTACGGCCGGTGACGGCGCGCCCGATCCTATCGATCAGGCCGACATCAACGACAACCCTGCCCGCCGCGACGTCAACAACCGCGACAATGTGGAGCAGGTGGTGGTCGACAATCCCATGGTCGGCACGTGGACGATCCGGGTGACGGCCGCGGCGCTGCCCAACGGCAACACCCAGCCCTATAGCCTGGCCGGCGACTTCCGAACCCTCAACATCGTCAACCCGCAGACGGGTGACGTGGCCGAAGCCGGCGATCCCAACAATCCCAACGTGGTCTTGGTGACGGTGGAAGCCGTCCAGCCCTACGCCACGGATACGAGTTCTTCGCTGGTCGACGCGGCCGTGGGCGACTTCGACGTGGAGATCGAAGGCACGCCTGCTTCGATCATCAGCGGCCTGCCCGTGGGCGATCAGTTCTGGCTCAACGTGCTGCCGGCCTCGGGCGTCTACAGCGCCGGCTCAAAGTACGACTTGACAGTGCGATGGGACGGCCATGGCCAGGACACCGAGACCAATTCCATCCTCTTCACCGAACGGGAGCAGACCGACCGGGCCATCGTGCTCGATCACTCGGGCTCCATGTCCGGCTACGACAAGATGAGTGCGGCCCAGAACGCGGCCCGCCTCTTCATCGACCAGTCGCTGGTGGACGACCGCATCGCGGTGGTCGGCTTCAGCACCAATACCTCGACGCCCTATGGCAGCACCGCGGTGACGGCCAATCCGGGCAATCCGGAACTGACCGCGGCCAAGAACGCGGTGGACGGCTTCACGCCCACCAACATGACCGCCATCGGCAAGGGCTTGCTGGAAGGTCAGAGCCAGGTCACGGCCAACGCTTCTGAGGCCGACGTGATCGTGCTGCTCTCCGACGGTATGGAAAACATCGACCCGCGCTACGACACGCCGGCGGTCAAGGGCGTGATCGAGCCGAGCGACACGATCGTGCACACGGTCTCCGTCGGCCCGGCCAGCGCCGCCCATCACGAGTTGATGGAAGAGATTGCCGACGACAACGGCGGCGATGACTATGTGGTGACGGAAGACGGTTCGCTGATCGCAGCTCGTACTGCTGCAACCAGTGCTGCCGCCACCGGCATCGATGCATGGCCGACGACGCTGCCCAACCGCATGGCCGATTCCTACAAGCAGGTGGCAGAGAACATTCTCTTTGAGAAGCGTCTCTTCCAGGCCAGCGGTGCAGTCGATCCCAATCAGCGCAACGCAGCGTGGCCGCTGGTGGTACCGAGCGGCCTCAAGCGCCTGACGGTGGCCGTCAACTGGTCGGTGGAGGCGCACATGCTGCGCCTGGTGGCCGTCGATCCGAATGGCAAGGAGTACTTCGTCGACCCGAGCAACCCGCTCTGCCGCACGGACGCGACCCATGAGACCTGCATCATCGAAGATCCGACGCCCGGCAGCTGGCGGCTGCTCGTCCAGTTCGTCGAAACGGACAAGGACAATGAGTATGTGGTCTGGGCCAGCGCCCGCACCAGCGTCAACTTCGACCTGGCCGTGGCAACGCCGTCCAACGAGCGCACGCCGGGAACGCCGATCCATCTGCTTGGCTTCCTGAGCCAGGGCGAGAAACCCCTGGGCAGCCAGCAGGTCGTGGCCAACGTCTTTGCGCCCAACGGTTCTGTGGAGCAGGTCGAGTTCAAGGATGACGGCCAGCATGGCGACGGCGCCGCGGATGATGGCGTCTACGGCGGCTACTATGTGGGCGGCAACGCCATCGGCGCCTACGCCGTGCGCGGCGTGGCCACCGGCAACGACAGCCTTGGCGCAGCGTTCACGCTCTATGCCAACACCGGCTTCCGCATGAAGCCACGCGTGCTCTACGTCTACTCGGATGATCGCGAGACGGCCCGTGACTACGAGCGGCTGATCGAAGCCAACGGTTCCGTGGTCGATCCGACCCGGGTGGGCGATGTGCCAAGCGTCGACCTGCGCAAGTACAGCCTGGTCGTCATCGGTCCGGAGACGGGCAACCTCGGCGACTGGGGCACCGATGCGGCGCTGAGCCACATCGTGCAGTACGAGCGCCCCGTCATGGGGCTCGGCGAGGGCGGCTATGCCTTCTTCGGCAAGCTGAAGCTCAATATCGGCTTTGCCAACGGCGCGCACGGTGCCGAGGATACGATCCTGGTCGATAGCTACGGCGATCGCATCTGGAACTATCCCTATGACATCGATCTGAGGGAGCGCAAGACCGTGAAGCTCTATCAGGAGGAGAGCAAAGTCGTGGGCATCTTTGTGGAAGAGCGGCCGTCAGGCGTGCAGATCTTCGGCTTCGACGACGATGATCAGCGCTATGCCGATCTGGTTCTGGAAGGCGACTGGTGGATGCTCTGGGGCTTCCAGGACGGGCCCGAGCGTATGACGCAAGATGGACGTGATCTCTTCGTCAACTCGCTCTACCGCACGATGGACTAGCGCTCGGCGTCGTCTGGCGAACGCTGAATAGCGTATGAAGAATCGAAAATGGTTAATGGTCGGGATCACCACCATTAACCATTTTCGATTTTCGATTCATCATTCAGCATTCCCCCAAGCCGGGCTGCAACAGGGACTGAACCGAGGGCGCATATGTGGACGTTACGATAAAAAGGGAGAGTCGCTCTGTCATTCCGAACTCTTCCACTTGGCAAGATTGAGAGTTCTGCACGTGCGATTTGGAGGCGCCCAGAGATGACTCATTCACTGACTACGCCTGACCAACTGCTGCGCCAGGCATTCAAACAGGTTAATCGCTTCATGGTTCTGCTCTTTCGGCTTGGCCTGGGCGCCTGGGGCAACTGGCCGGAGACGAGCCAGGTCATGGTTTTGAGACACACAGGACGCAAATCAGGTCTGACGCGTTCTACGCCAGTCAACTTCATGCAGGCGGGCGATGATCTCTACTGTACCGCTGCTTTTGGCACAACGGCCGACTGGTACAGGAACATGCTGGCGGATCCTAATGTCGAGGTCTGGTTACCCCACGGCTGGTATGCCGGCGTTGCGACGGAAGTGCCGTCTGCTGATCCACGAAGGGATGAGCTCATGCGAGAGGTGCTGATTGCAAGCGGTTTTGCCGCTCCGCTCTTCGCTGGGATTAACCCCAAACAAGCCAGCGACGCTGAATTAGCGATGATCGCTGCCGACTACCGTCTGATTCGGATCCGCCTAACCAGCGCGCGTACAGGCCCTGGCGGGCCGGGCGACCTGGCCTGGATTTGGCCACTTGCAACGCTGACGTTGGCGCTGGGTTGGTTCGTGCGTGGTCGTAGATGGCCCAGTATGAAGCGTTGCCCATGATGCTTTCTACAAATGGGCGTCCGCCGACATATTGGGGCCTGATTGGTCTGCTCGTCTTTCTCTGTATCAGTGCTGCACCGGCAGGGTTCGCGTTTGCGCTTGACCCAAGCGGCGCGTCGTTGGGCATGACGACCGAGGGGCTGGCCGGCAGTTTCCTGTCAGACTACCTGATTCCAGGCCTCTTCCTGCTCTGCGTGCTGGGCTTGTGGTCGTTGCTCGTCGCCTACGGCCTATGGCAGCGGCCGAACTGGGGCTGGCTCCAACGAGTATTTGGCTGGGGCGGTCGCCACTGGTCCTGGGGAGCGGCATTGCTCCAGGGCATGATCCTGGTCGCCTGGATCGTTATTCAGGTGCTAATCGTCGGTTACGCCGCTTGGTTGCAGCCGTTCTACTTTGGCGTTGGCATGCTGATTGTCGGCCTGTGCTTCACCGCATCGGTGCGTGGCTATGCCGCAACGTGGTCGCAGTGAAGGCGCAGAATTCACCTTTGATCTTGCTACGTAGTGATTTTGGGATCGATTTCACAGACTCAATGGAGGAGGCAACAATGAACCAGAGGGTGCTTGTGGCCTACGCCACAAAATATGGCGCAACCGAAGAGATCGCCGAACGCATCGGCCTGGCGCTGGGCAACGCCGGCGTTGCGGCCGAGGTGCTGGCCGTGGACAAGGTTGCCGATGTGACAGCCTATACCGCTGTTGTCGTGGGCAGTGCAGTCTATATCGGTGGCTGGCGCAAGGAGGCGGCCAAGTTTCTAGAGGAGAACGAAGAGGCGCTGGCCACACGGCCGGTCTGGCTTTTTTCCTCCGGTCCGACAGGCGAGGGCGATCCGGTCGAGCAGATGGACGGCTGGACCTTCCCCGACAAGCTCAAACCAGTGGCCGCTCGCATCCAGCCGCGCGAGATCGTCGTCTTTCACGGCGACGTGGATGTGGAAAAACTCAATTTCATGGAGCGCTTCATGATCAAGAACGTCAAGGCGCCGACTGGAGACTTCCGTGATTGGGCCGCCATCGATGACTGGGCCGAAGAGATCGCCGCTGCCCTGGTTGCCCAGCCTTGATCTGCTGTTGCCCACAAGCAATGCGGGCGAACGAAGTGCCGAAGCCAAGATCTTCGAGAGGCCATGAGTCTAGCGCCGGTTGAGTAGCCCGGAGGGCGTATCGAAACCAAGCGGGTTGACGTAGACCTGCGTCTTGGTTATGACGCTTCGGCAAGCTCAGGACGGCGCAGGCTCAACCGGCATTACTGGCACCTGCTCCTTGGTTTCGACAAGCTCAACCGGCGTCGCTGCCACTCACCAGCGTCGTTATCGCGGATCTAATGCTTCGCGATCATCCGCTCGAGCGCGTCTAGTCCCCGTTCGAGCTCGGCCATCGCCGGCCCGAAGCTGATACGGCTGTAGTTGCCATAGCGCCCCAGCGCGCGACGCTGCTCCGGGTTTACGTCGAAGAAGATGCCGGGCACGGTGATCACCTTCTCCGCCAGACCCTCCTTGAAGAAGGCGAGGCCGTCGTTGAGCGGCTCGGGCAGCTGGGCGAGATTGGCCCAGATGTAAAAGGTGCCGCCCGGCTGCGCATCTGGCTGGATGTCCATGGCACGCAGGCGCGCCAGCATATAGTCGCGCTTCTGGCGGAAATTGCGTTGAATCGCCGCGGTCTCCTGGTAGACGTGCTCCGGCTCGAGCAGGTCCAGCACCTGGGCCTGAAAGGGGTGGTTGGGGCCCCCGTCCAGAAAGGAGCCGGCGCTGGCGATAGCGCCGATGACCTCTTCCGGCCCCAGCGTCCATGAGATGCGCCAGCCCGGATAGCGCCAGTTCTTGGTCAAACCATCGACCAGAATCACCGGATCTTCGTTGACATCTTCCACGTAGGCCGCGGCCGAAACGATCTTGGGCGGGCTGCCGCCGGGATGACCGGTGTAGATGTAGTGCGAGTAGAACTCGTCGAAGATGAGTGAACAGCCCAGTTCGCGCGCCATCTGCACCCAAAGACGCAGCCGTTCGCCCTCCACCAGTTGGCCGGTGGGATTGCACGGGTTGGAGGCCAGTAGCGCCTGCAGCCCGCGGCCCTGGATCTCCTTTTTGAGATGGGCCAGCGAAACCTGATAGCCCTCTTCTGGGTCGAGGAGGATGGGGATAGGAATGAAGGCCTTGAAGACGCTGAGCAATTCCTCATACGCGGTGTAGTCGGGCAAAAAGTGGCCCATGTTGATGTTGCCCAGGGCAGCTGCCAGCCGCGTGAGGGCCACGCGCCCGCCGCCGGCGATGCTGACATTGCGCCATGTGTATTGAGAAGGCTTGCCCTGACGGTAGAGCGTGTTGTAGAGATCGGCTACCTTTTGCCGCAGAGCCATGTCGCCCGTAATCGGGCTATATTCCTGCGCCCGGGGATCGATGGTGATCGCATCGATGCGGGGCGGCGCGCCGGGCAGCTCGCCCGTTTCCGGCATGCCCTGGCCCAGATTGGCCCAGTCCGGATCGCCATATTCAAAACCCTGGAGACGAGCCCGGTGCATTACGTAAATCACGCCGGTGCGCGGCACGCGGCGAAAGCCGGGAATTGCGTGTTCAGTCATGAGGATTAAGCCGCCCCCCAATCTGCCAGCGCGCGATCCTGGGCGTGCAGGTTCTCGTCAGGCGTCCACATGGGGATCTCGCAGCCGCCGGCGCTGAATGCGCGCGGCCCGCCGATCTCCATGCAGTGGGTGGACGCAGCATAGACTGCCTCCGGCGTACCTTGCAGCATGACGGTTACGGGATCGAAGTTGCCGCAGAAAGAGACCTTGTCGCCATGCTTGGCCGCGGCCGACGCCATGTCGACCATGTGATCCAGATCGATGATGTCCGCACCGCTGTCGACCATGGCGTCGACGATCTTGTTGGTGTTGCCACAGATGTGCAGCCGGGCGATCGCGCCCATCTCGTGCACGGCGGCGAAGATGCGTTGCTCGTAGGGCAGGGCAAAGCGGCGATACATGTCCGGGTTGATCAGCGAGCCCACGGCGTCGCCCAGACCGATGATGTCGGCGCCGGCCTCGATCTGCGCCCTGGCAAAGTCGATGGCGACCTCGACGCAGATTTCGCATAGTTCTTCGACCCACTCAGGGCGCAGCATCACGTCGAGCATGAGGTTGTTGATGTTGCGCAGGTCGCTTGCTTCGGCCAGCGCGCCTTCCACCCAGCCCATGATCGGATACTCGCCGCCCACCTGCTCGCGGAAGAGACGGATTGCCTCCAGGCGGTCGCTCATGCGCGGGCCGGTGTAGGGGCTCGGCTTGACCAGCTTTTTGAGGTCCTCCGGTTCCTTGATGAGGGGGATCATGCTCAGGGGCATGTCGTCCTCTGGGAACTCAATCTCGGCGCCGAAATCGGCCGTCTCCCGCACGGGGTCGGAGATGGCCTGGACGATGTCCACGTCGAAGTGCTCGATGACCTGCATGTTGGCCTCTACCAGCACGCGGTGGTCGAGATAGTATTCACGCTGCTTCTTGCCCGTTTTGCGGGCGCCAAATTGCATAAAGATGTCGAAATTCGGTGGGCGATCGACGGGTTCGCCGGCCAATCGGGCCGTCATGCGCTCATATGGATTCATGATGAGTTCGAAACCTCGCGTGAATTGGAAGCTGATGAAGAGACGTCACTCTTTGCAGGTTGGGCAATGCTTATTGCGCACCATCTGCTCTTTAGCCCGCGCCATCGAAGCGAATCATGCCCTTCGCGAGCGCGGTGCGGAAGAGCTCGATGGTTGCGGCGACGCCCTGGTCCAGCGGCGTCGCGGGCAGATCGCCCAGCGCCGCGCGCACGGCGCTGTCATCTGCGCCGGCCGAGTAGGGCAGCGGCTGATCGTCAAAGGTGAATTGACCGCGCAGTTCGGGAACAACCGCTTCGATGGCCGCGATGACCTCCGCCATGCTGACGATGCTGCCCTGGATATTATAGGCCGCCGCGCCGGGGAGGGGCGTTCTCATAGCCCGCACGAAGATGTCCGCCACATCCGCCACATATTGCATGTCGGCCCGTCCGCCGTAGGGAATGTGATGGGGCTGCCCGGCGGCTGCGGCCAACATGGCCACCGTCGGGCTGGAGGTGAGGCCCTGGTCGCGCCCCGCGCCGTAGACGATGTAGGGACGCAGGCTGATGCTGCTCAGGCCGTGCTCGTGCCAGTAGACCTGGGCGACGCCTTCGTCAGCCTGCTTGAAAACGCCGTAGAGCGTGCGCGGCAATAGGGGCGCGTCCGCAGTCAGCAGGCCCGCTCCATACTCCTCGGCCGGACCGTAGACCGCGATGCTGCTGGCATAGGCCAGGTGCTCGATGCCAGCCTGCCGGGCCGCCTCGAAGAGGTTGACCGTGCCGACGACGTTGACGCGTGCGCCCAGCGCCGGGTTGGCCCGACATGCCGGAATCTGCAAGCCGGCCAGATGCAGGACGTGGGTCGGGCGAGCGGAGCGGAACGCATCAGCCACGGCGCCCTCATCAGTAATGTCCCCGCGCAGAAAGCGAACGCGACGGATCTCTTCGTCGTCCATGATCAGGCGCATGCGGTGGGCATCGTCATCCAGATCAAAGATCGTCACCTCTGCGTCCGTCGCCAAGAGCAGACGGACCGCCCAGGCCCCGATGCAGCCCAGCGCGCCGGTGATGAGGACCCGTTCCGCTGCCATTATGCCGCCGCCATCGTGTTGCTGAGCCGGCCGAGACCCTCGACCTCAACGTCGACCACGTCGCCCGGCTTGAGCCAGACGGGCTCAGCCCAGCCCATGATCACGCCTTCCGGCGTGCCCGTCGAGATCACGTCGCCCGGCTCCAGCGTCATATAGCGCGAGGTGTAGGCAATGATTTCGGCGACCGAAAAGATCATGTCTGCGGTGTTGGAGTCCTGGTAGAGCGTGCCGTTGAGCCAGGTGCGCAGCGCCAACGCCTGGGGATCGGGCACTTCGTCTTTGGTGACGAGATAGGGCCCAAAGGGGAAGAACTTGTCCAGCGTCTTGCCCAGCAGCCATTGGCTGGTGCGCATCTGCAGGTCGCGGGCGCTCAGGTCATTGGCCGTCGTATAGCCAAAGACGTAATCCAGCGCCTCGGCTTCGCTCACATCACGCGCGCGGCGGCCCATGACCACGGCCAGCTCGACTTCGTAGTCGTATTTGACGGCGCTTGCCGGGAGAGGAATCTCCTCGTTTGGCGCGGCAACGCTGTTATTGAACTTGGAGAAGAGGACCGGCGTTTCCGGTTCCGGCATGCCCGACTCGGCGGCGTGACGCCCGTAGTTGAGCCCCACGCACAGAATCTTGCCGGGATTGAGCACGGGCGGGCCAATGCGTAGCTCGGCTTCGTCAAGCAGATCGGGCGCGCCCGCCGCGTTGACCTGTGGCAGCGCGGCATCGCCGCTTAGGATTGCGGCAATGGTCCCGGCGACGGGGAGAATACCATCCGCCAGCTTAACGCCAAGACTGTAGCCGGTCTGGCCGGATTGTTGATAGGTGAGCAGTTTCATGAAAGTGCCTTGCCTGAAGTGGCCGGCGCTGGCTTTCCGGCGCCGGGTGTGGGTGAAATGCCGTGCACGCTGCTGCGCTTGATGACGTCGAGCCATCGTGACAGAACGAGTATCACAGTAGAATCATCAATCTGTAGAATCATCAATCTGTAGGATAGCGCAGAACTTCGCTTGCTTCAACGTGAAGAACTGTTTGCGCGAAAAGTGCTCCATTTGAAGGAGATGGACTGAGAATTTTCACGGACGGAGGCAGATCAGTAAAGGATCCGCCTCCATCTGTCCTACTCGCAATCGCCGACCCGTGGATCACGCGATAGGGCATCAAGGCGTGCCGGAACTGTCAGGGCCCGTTTCCGGACCCTCGTCAGCGCCATCGGCGCTCAAATCCTCTTCGCGTTCTTCCAAGCGTCGAATGACGTAATCGACA
This sequence comes from uncultured Chloroflexia bacterium, assembly GCA_963749845.1. Taxonomy (GTDB): domain Bacteria; phylum Chloroflexota; class Anaerolineae; order Caldilineales; family Caldilineaceae; genus JAGRCP01. Next base: position 719,777 of record CAVVOJ010000006.1, read on the forward strand.
TGCATCCGCAGCGAGTAAACGTTGGGCATGTATTCGTTCGACACGGACAGTTCATGGCCCAGGAGAGCATCGATGCTTTCTAACTCTGTGATAGCCTTTCTGGTTTCAGTCAATCCCATTGATTCGGCGCGCTGCTCGATGCTACGCACCTCCTTGTACCAGCGGTTGACTTTGCGCCGCATGTAGACCTGGTAAAGGACCGGGCTGCGCGAAAGAAGTGGCAGTGCGATTAACAGGAGGGGCACCACAAAGAGCATATAGCGGTCGAAGAGGGCCGCCAATGAGAAGGGCAAATAGCGGTCCAGCATGAATTCGCCGTTCTTGATGCGCTGCAGATAGGCTTCGCCTTCCTTGCTGACCGGCAGATCGGTGTTCAACGTGTTGGGGAATTCATTGCGTGCGGAAAAGAAACCGCCGGGGCTACTGAGCTCGACCGATGCGAAGGCCAGCAAGCGCAAGATGTCCGGATGCAAGTCGTTACGGACGACGACGTTAACGGCGGGCGCCACGAGGTTGATGTCAACACGCGGCACCCCATCAAGGAGATTGACGGTGCCTCGGGGCAACTTTAGCTGAGTCAGGAAGCGGTGACGGCGAGTGATGGCTTCCGCATCAGCCAAACTCATCAATTCCAGCGAACGATCATTGATGGTTTCCCGCAAGAGTGGCGAGAGGGCATTTGACACAAAAAACGCCGCATCCGCCTCCCCGGCACGCAGTGCAGCCAGCGCGTCAGTGGACGGCAATTCCAGCAAGGTCGCGTCTTCTTCTGTGATGCCATAGTCCTCGAGCAGCAAGCGCGCCAGCGGATTGGTGCCGCTGCCGGTCTCGCCGATGGCAATGCGCAGCCCCGCCAACTCCCGTGGCGAAGTGAGGGGGCCTGTCGGTGCAAGCTCGCGCCGGTAAAAGATCCAGACCGGCTCATAGCCCACCGTCGCCAGGCTACTGACGGTGGTCGGATCACCCTCCGCCGCTACACCGCCTTGAATGAAGGCGACATCGCCTTCGCCCGCTTCAAGCATGCGCAGCGCCTCGCGCAAACCGGCCGTCTCTACAATGTCAATGGTAAAGCCATTCTCCGCGGCAAAGTCCCGGTAGAGCACTGCGCCTTCGTAGTAGGCGCCGCCAACCCGGCCGGTGAGCATCGTGAATGTACGCGGCGGGAGCGTAAACACCACCTGCGCGATCATACCCAGCAGCAGGAGCAGCCCGATGCCGGCCAGGATCAACGGGAGGTTGCTTTCAATTTTCTTCATGGAAGGTCCTTCTCAGACAAGGGAAAAGATGGGTCCGATTCGTTGAGTACTGACTCGTTGCCGTTACGCTGAACTCATGTCGGCAGCAAAATTGAATTCGTCTTGTACATGAGCATCATTGATCCCCAAACCACTCGGTGTAGACGCGGTGATAGGTGCCGTTCTCCTGCACCTGCAAGAGCGCCCGATTGAATTCCTCGCGCAGTGGACTACCGCTTGGAAAGGCAATCCCATACGACTCTTCGTTGAAGGGGGGACCGGCCACGCCGATTCTCCCTTCGCCGAAATTGAGCGCATAATAAAGCAGGACGGGGTAGTCATAGACAACGGCTTGCACACGTCCGGCTTCGAGCTGTTCGTACGCCTCCTCCATAGCGGTCACCGTGCGGTAGGGGAGCCCCTCGCCGTCCAACCATGCTTCGGCCGTACTGCCCTCGACTGTCACGATGATCTTACCGGGCAGATCCTGGGGCCCGTTGATCGCTCCTTCAATCTGCTGTACGGTCACGCGCGGGTCACGCTAGCCGTAAAATTGGCAATAATGAAAAGCCCGGCAAACATCCAAACCAGGCCAAAGATGCGCCCCAGGATACCGCGAGGTGTCTTGTCGCCGTAGCCGACCGTGGTCACGGTGACGGCCGCCCACCAGGTGCCTTCCCAAACGCCGTGGAGATAGTCCCTCGGGAAGTCCCCGCTCGCGTTTTCGTTCCAGCAACCAGATGATGTGGCCGGCAATGACGATAACAACGACAAGAAAGGCGAATAGTCCGAGCAGCGGAAGAATGAATTCGCCGGTGCGTAATGCGGTCAAGACGGGCGAATGATCGGCGGTACTGGCGAGAATGCCCAACCCAGAATCGAAGTAGGAAAACGAAAAGTCGACCGATTCCTCGCGCTCTTTGGTAATACTAATGGCAGCCATCGCTGCATCGGCTTCGTTGCGCTCAACGGTGTTCAGCTGGTCGGTCACCGTTTCGACGACCACGAATTCGTACTCGAAGCCGGCGGCCTGCGCCAATTCCTCCCAGAGGTCGATGCTGAAACCGCTTAACTCGTCGCCGAGAAAGACAAAGGGTTCGATCTCTTTGGTGACGACGCGTAGGGGCTCTGTCGGCAGTCCGTCGTCAGGTGAATCTGACTGCGCGTTGACGGCGGACGCGCCGGCGACGACAAAGAGTAGGGCAATGATAGCGATGCGAATCAGTTTGGACATAGTCGGTTTCTTATCTGCCTTTTCGTGATCGAAAAGTTGCTGTGCTGAATCTGCCTGTTGTCGGATAGAATGCTGAGGGCCAGGATTGGTTAGATTGACGCTGCTCATTCTGCTCTTCTCTGGGCAGATTCGCCTAATCTGCCGAATCCGTAGTCTGATCTGCCGGTACTTGAATCATCTGCCGGACTTAAAATCGCATTAAATCATCGTACGCCGCTTCCCGATCTGCCATTTTCATGGTGACCGTGGTGGCGGTATCTTCCCTGCTCAGTTGTCCGCCTTCGCCCCCTCTGAAGACGGATACTGTTTGAAAGATGCGGCTGGTTATCCGTGCAGTTCGAGTTCTTGAGCTTGATCGACCCAGGCAGTGACGGCGCGCAGGCTTGGCGAGTGAAAGACCGGCGGCTCGTGATCTTGCGCCAAGATCCGCAGGCGAGCGTGTAGGGCATCTGGCTCCTCACGCGCCAGGCTAGAAAGCGAATCGACGCCGGCCGATTCCAGCAGCTCAGCGTAAATTGTTCCGATTCCGCGAACGTTCAGCAGATCAATGCGATTGGCCAATTGTAGCAGCGCCTCGGCAGTCAGACCCAGGCGGTTGGCCACAGCGCTGCGCAACGCCGAGTCCGCAAACGTCTCGGCTAAACTGTGCGCATTGTCAAAACCGTCGGCGCGTAGTTGCCTGGCAACCTGTGGAGCGGCTTGGGTAATTTCGGTGAGGGTGAGATGCATCGTGTGCTCCGCCTATAGATGTAGGCCAGTCAGCGGCTGCTGAAGCTGCGCGTCACGCACGGCAAAAGATGATCCTGACCGCGCATGTGGTTGTGGCCATCGCCCTGTGATGATCCGTCCGCGACGGCAATCGCTTCGACTTCGGGACGGTCTTCTTCCATGGTGATAATAGGCCCGCCGATGTAAATGATATCCGCCTGTTTTTCTCAGGGTATGATTTTCCTTGCCTTTGCCCGACGAATCACAGTCGATAGAAGCGTTCGTGGGAGATCGCGGCACTTGGGGCTGGGATGCTGAGGCAACTTGGCGTGTCCAGCAGTATAGATGAGTGAGGGTGTCCTGCAAAATCGGTCCGAAACTTCGAAAAGGGTCTTGGACGATTCAGTCGATTCTGAGTATAGTTGCAGCGGCGGCGATCAGATCGTCTTATGTTTGTCGGTGGTCTACTTCGTATCAAATGGGCAGGCCTTCCGGCTTGGGCCTTTCGTCGACCGCAAGGCACTCGTCAAGAACGCAAAGGATAACAGATGCACCAGCAACGACCTCTATTGCAAACAATCGTCTTCACGCTGTTGATCGCGCTCTTCGCTGCGTGCAGTGCTGGGCCCCATCTCGAGCCGGCGGGGGACGCGACACTGCCGGCCCTAGACGCGCCGGTCGAGATGGTACCGACTTCTACGTCAGTTTCCGAGCCAATTGTCGAAGCGCCCGCCACCGACCCGACCCAGACGTCCAGCCCGGAGGAGCCCATGGCCCAACCCGATCTTGCTAGTTATCCCCCCGTGCAGCAGGCGACAGCCGATCTGGCACAACGTCTCGATGTGGACCCCGGCGCGATCAAGATTGTTCGTGTGGAGGAGGTAACCTGGCCTAATGGCGGCGTGGGCTGCCCCCAACCTGGCATGGCCTATACCCAGGCATTGGTTCCGGGCCAGTTTATTCAACTCGAAGTTGACGGCGTGACTTACAACTATCATAGCGGTGGCCAGCGCGCGCCTTTTCTTTGCACCTCCAAGGATGAAGTGCTACCAGAAGATCTTTCAGGCGGCGCCGGCAGCATGGGGATATGACCGCGCAGACACGTCCGTCAGACTACTCGATCTTCCGGTCAGTCGCCTAACGGACGCGGTGCGTTGCCTCTTGCTAAGCGCCGATACGCAGCGTCTTCCACTCGAGCTCCTCTATCAGAGACTCGAGTTTGCCTTGACAGCCGCAAAACTCGACAGTCGAACCGCCGATGACCAGCGAACCGATCTGCCGCGGTTCTGCTTGGCGCACGATCGCTCGACAGCCCGTTGGCCATTGCATGACCTCAGCGTTTTCCTCGGTGGCACCCAGGTCGGCGAGGTAGCTCTTCATGAGCCAAGGCGGCACGCCGGCATACTCGTGGATCATCTCGCCCGGTTCAACCACATCGGTTGAATCAGCATCGAAATAGCGAATTAGTGGTTTCATGTTATCCCTCCAAGCTGTGCATTCCGCGACGCGATTGGTGCATAACAGCGATCGTGACATTCCCGACGCGACAGGAATGCGCCACGGCTGCTACACGACCAGTTGACAGAATGTCATTGTCGTATCAACTGTTTTTCAAACTGAATCGATTTTGGTAAGATGGGCGCAGGCATGCTTTGTTCTGGAACCTGAGGTACCATGGATAGCGTTGCATGCCCGTTGGACGTCAACTGTATCCATACCCATTCCTGCTTTACCCACCATCCATATGACTTTTACTCGAAAGGAGTAAATTGCAGAATGCGTACTCTGCTGTTGTTCTTACTCGTTCTTGCTATCGCCCTCGTCCCAGGCACGGTTGCTTTTGCCCAAGATATGGACGAACCGGTCGTCTTTTGCGGCGACCTCCCCGAAGAAGATTGTGACCTCCTGAAAGAATCGGCGCTGGCAATGGAGAGCATGACCTCCGGCACCTATGACGCTACCATGGACCTGTTGGTAACCGGTCTCCCGGAAGTGCCCTTCAATGAACTGGCCATCAACTGGAATCAGCAAGCCGCGTACGTGACCGATCCGGCCTTCAGCGAAGAGATGGCTGCGATGAGCGATGAGGACGCCATGGCGATGGCCAGCGATCCCGAAGCGGCCGTCATGTTTGCCATGGAAGCGTTTGATGCCATCGACACGGAGCAGCAGACTACGATCGTGCTCGGTGACGAGACCGCTGAACTGCTCTCGGCCAACATCGGCTATCCGCTGCCCAGCGAAATGGTCCTGCGCTTTACGATCGTCGACGGCATCGGCTACATCAATCTGGATGACCTTGCTGCGATCGTGCCCGAGATGGCCGGCATGACCGGCTGGGTCGGCACCGAATTGCGCCCCGTCCTGGAATGGGCGCTGGCCAATGCCGATCTGGAAGCGGCGAGCTCCGACGATATGGCGCAACTGGCTCCCATGATGGCCATGGCGTCACCGGAAGCGCAGATGGAATTTTTCGGTGAATATCTGAATATCGAATCTGGCGGCCCTGACAATCCGGCCATCTTCCGCACGACCTTTGACCTGGCTGCTTTTGTGACCAGCCCTGAGTTCATTGAGATGATCGTGAGTCAGATCGAAGCGACTGAAGGCGCGCCCATTAGCGCCGGCGACATCCAGCAGGCCCAGTCGATGCTGCCCATGGTCGCCCCGATGCTCTTCGGCGGACTGAGTAGCTACGGTCTCCAGGCGATTGATCGCGACACGGCCTACACCGTTGGCGCCAGCACGACCTTCGAGTGGGATCTGACGAGTCTGCTCTCCATGGCCGCCATGACCGGCGCGCTGCCGCCTGCGCCTGCCGGCACCCAGACCTTCATCGGCTTTAACAGCGAAGTCCTTTATGGTGATCAAAACGCCATTGAATCGATCTCGCCGCCTGAGAACGCTATGGTTGTACCGGGTGAGACCGTTGTGCAGATGCTGGAGTCGGCTGAATAAGCCAGTTCACGCCAGCTGATATGGTTTGTATGAAGACGCCCGGGCTCAAGCGAGTCCGGGCGTTTTTTTGGATGCTACGAACGGGATGCCGGTAAGGAATGCTTAATCGTGAAGAGAGAAGACACATATCATGACTCATCAACCCGATATCATCGTTGTCGGCTCGGGCGCCGGTGGTCTGACTGCGGCGCTGGCGCTGGCGCAGGCGGGCAAGCATGTCTTGGTACTGGAACAGCACGAGGTGCCAGGCGGCTGGTGCCATTCCTTTACGCTCCAGGGCTACCGCTATAGCCCCGGCGTTCATTACATCGGTGAACTGGGGCCGGGCGAATCTATGCGCCGCATTCTCGAAGCGCTGGGCGTTTCGGCCGATCTGACCTTCAGTGAACTCAATCCGGCCGGCTTTGACCACGTGATCGTCGGGCGACCGGACGGGGATCCCTTTCGGTTCGACATTCCCAAGGGCGTGGACGATTACCAGGCGCGACTCGTGGCCGAGTTTCCCCATGAGCAGGCGGGCATCGCCGGCTATTTTGAGCTGATTCAACTCATGCCTGACGAGTTGCGTCGCGCCCGTGGCCTCTCTGGACCCGTCGGGGCGTTGAAGATGCCCTTTGTCGCGCCCAATCTGGCTCGCTGGCACAAGCGCTCGGCCCAGGAACTGGTCGATCACTTTGTCTCTGACCCCTATCTCAAGGCAGTGCTGCTCGCGCAGGCCGGTGACTACGCTACGCCGCCCTCCCAGGCGTCGGCCGTCATGCACACCATGCTCATCAATCACTATCTCAACGGCGGCTACTATCCGGTGGGCGGCGGCGGGGCCATCCCCAAGGCCTTCGTACGCGCGCTCAAGCGGGCCGGCGGCGAATTGCGCCTCTCTACACCGGTCGCGCGCATCATGGTTGAGGAGGGACGGGCGATCGGCGTCGTGCTGGAAGATGGCGAAGAGATCCGCGCGCAGACGGTCATCAGCAATGCCGATCCCCACGTCACCTTTGACCGCTTGATCGGGCGCGAGCATCTGTCAAGCAAGCTGAAGACGCGTTTGGACGGCTTGCGCTGGTCTACCTCTTCGCTCAGCCTCTACGCCGCGGTCGACATGGATTTGCGCGCCGCGGGCTTTGATTCCGGCAATTACTGGTTCTACCAGACGCCCGATGTCGATGGGCTCTATCGCTACAGCCAGACGAGCGCGTTGGCGAGCGATCTCGAGCCTCAGCTGCTCTTTCTCACGGTGACCACGCTCAAGGATCCGACCAAGATGCACAGCGGCCACCACACGATCGAGCTCTTCACTTTCATCGGCTACGACGTCTTCGCGCCCTGGGCCGATCAGCCTACCGGCGCGCGTGATGCCGACTATCTGGCCCTCAAGGAGGAACTCACCGAGGCGATGCTCGATGCCGCCGAGTCGATCATCCCCGGTTTCCGTCAGCATGTTGTCTTCCGTGAACTGGGCACGCCCCTCACCAACGCCCATTACGTCAACGGCTATCGGGGCAACATTTACGGCATCGATAAGACCGTCGCCCAGACGGGACAGGGCTCGTTTGCCGCCGAAACCGAGATTGACGGCCTCTATCTCTGTGGCGCCAGCACGCTCTCCCACGGCGTCCAGGGCGTCGTCGTCTCCGGCCTGATCGCGGCGGCCAAAGTGCTCGACTGTCGCATGCGCGATCTGCTGACGGGTTCCTGGTCCTGCCCTAGCCGTTTATCCGGCCGAGGATCCTGCCCGGTGGCCGTCCAAGCTGCAGGCGCGGATGGCGCGCGGCGCTACCGACGCAATTCACTAGCCGGTCTGGCATGCTCGTTTTCTTTAGCCTTTGATGCCTGTTTGACAGCGAGACAACAGCGGCATGCTGACCGTCAGCCATTCCCGATGCATGATCGGGCCTGCAGCCGTGACAGATCACCCTATTGACTTGATATCCTTCATCGTCGAAGCCGCATTTCTGAGGCGACATTGCGCCGCCTACTCCCTCAATAATTCGCACAAACGCTTACCCATTTGAACTGATCACAAGGAGGATCAGCATGGCCTACGAGCCGAAGAAGAGCCCAGATCGGATCTACCAAGCTGGACCGACGCCAGTTCATGCGCATGACGGTCGTTGGTGGCGGTGCCGCCGCATTGCTGGCTGCATGTGCTGTGCCCAGCCAGAGCCCCAGCAGGCGACGCCGGCGCAGCTGCTGCGGCAGCAGAAGGCGAGCGTACTGTAGCGGCGGCACCATGGTCTGGCATGGGCCACCAGGAGGTCGCCGGCCTGAGCCCGGACGACGATTGGCCCGCACCGTCCAGTGTACGTGATGATCGACAACATTCACAACCCGCTCGTTTACTACAACGAATTCGATGAGCTGGAATAGGTCCTGGCCGAATCGATATGACGTCGCGGAAGACGGTTCCCAACTATACGATCAACTTGACGTGAAGGCGTGCTCTTCCACGACGGCGAAGAACTGACCTCCAACGACGTTAAGGTCGACCTTGGACTACTATCGCAATCCGGACAACGGCAGCGGTCGCGTCGGTGACTTCGAACGGCATCGGCAGCGTGGAAGCGCCGGATGACTACACCGTCATCGTCAACATGGACGCGCCCAATGCCGCTTCTTTGGCACACCTGGGGCTGAGTTCCCAATCGTCCAACGCCGAGCACCAGCTGGAAGCGGTCGGCGACGACGGCTATCAGCACCGATCCAATCGGCACGGGACCTTGCGAAATTGACGGAGTGGCAGTGCAGCCGAAGTTGGCTGAGACTGGAAGCGTTCGACGACTCACTTCCGTGGGACGCCCGAATATTGACTTCTTGCGCCAGGAGGTGGTGCCCGAACCGTCGGTGCGCATGATCGCCCTGCAGACCGGCGACGCCGATGCCAACGTGCTGGCCGCTGCTCGGTGGAGGACAGCATCGAGCTGAAGCGAGACGAAAACTACATTGGTCTACCGCACGCTGGCTAACTCGATCAAGCACTTCCCGCATCAACAGACCAACTGCCGCAGCTTTGCCGACAAGGAAGTGCGTCAGGCGATGATGCACGCCATGGACCGCCAGCGCATCATCGATGACCTGTGGTCCGGCGACAGCGCAGATGGCCCACTCCAACCTGTCCCCCATCGAACGCCTTCTACTACCAGGCCGACCTGCCCCAATACGAGTTGATCCCGGAGAAGGCTGCGGCGATGCTGGACGAAGCTGGCTGGGTGGTGGGCGACGACGGCATCCGCGAAAAGGACGGCGTGAAGCTATGCCTTTACCTGCACGACCATCACCGGCGACCAGGCCCGCCGACCCATCGCCGAGTTGACCCAGCTCATGCTTCGCCGACGTCGGCATGGACATGCAACTGGCAGAAGCGCCGACGTGGCAGTCCATCCTCGAGGCGATGCCCGCAGGAACGCTACGGATGCGTCGCTCTTCAACTGGACCTACGGCACGAACGCGCGGAACCCGATCCCTTCTCCACGCTGCACACGGACGGCGGCAACAATTTCTGCAACTACTCAGCAACGCCGCGCATGGACGAGCTGATCGATCAGGGCGTGCAGATCGTCGATCCGGAGCAGCGCAAGGCCGATCTACGACGAGAGTCCAGGCGATCTTCGTCGACGAGGTTCCCTGCCTCTTCTTCCAGTTCGACGAATGGATGAATGTCTTTGAGCCAGCATGCCGAGGGTTTGCCGGAGAGATCCGCCGAGCGGCGACTCCCATCTATGTCCGGGCGCCCATGAGTGGACGTTGACCTCATACGTGCCGTAGGGCGTCAGACCGCAATTGAAGCAAGCCGTCCGGGCTTCAAGCAGAAGCCCGGACGGCTTCTGACATCCCACTGCATCTCCAAATTCATGCGAGTGACGGGACATGCCCTATGGCTCGGTACATCACCGTGCGCCTGTTCCAGGGCGCAATTGTCATTTTTCTGATCAGCGTCGCCACCTTTGTCATCATGCGGCTTCATGCCGGGCGATCCGGTCTATCTGCTTTTGGCGAAGGACAGGTGCGAATCTCCGAGGAGCAGAAGGAGGCGATCCGCGCCGAGTGGGGACTTGATCGAACCTTACTACATGTGCAGTACCTGACCTGGGCCGCGCAACATGCTGACCGGCGACTTTGGCGAATCGATAATTCGCCAGGGCACGCCCGTGCGCCAGATGATCTTTGAGGCGCTGCCGGTGACCGCCACGCTCAACTTCTACGCGCTGTTGATCGCGATGCTCATGGCCATCCCATTGGGGATCGCCGCCGGCATTCGGCGCAATTCACCGTTGACTACTTTACCTCAGTCTTTTCAGCCGGTGGGCATTGCCACGCCTAACTTTCTGGCTGGGCCTGATGCTGATCGTGATCTTTTCGCTGATTGTTGGGCTGGTTGCCACCTTTCGGCTTGCGCTCGTGGCAGGGCTACGTGCTGCCGGTGATCGTACTGGCAACGGAGCAGATGGCTGTGTCGACGCGGGTGATGCGTAGCTCGACGGCGGAGGTGCTGAATGAAGACTATGTGCGCACGGCCCGGGCGAAAGGGCTAAATGAGCGAACGGTTGTCACGCGGCACGCAGTGCGCAACGCGCTGCTTGCCAATCGTCACCGTGATTGGCTTTCAGCATTGCGTTCATCCTGAGCGGGACGATTGTTGTTGAGACCGTCTTTGCCTTGCCCGGAATTGGGCGTCTGTTTACGGACTCAGTCTTTCGGCTGGACTATCAGGTCGTCCAGTCGCTGGTCGTTTTGCTGGCCGTCCTCGTCGTGGCGGCGAACCTGGTGACGGATTTAGTTTACGCGCTGGTCGATCCTCGCATTCGCTTTGATGAATCGTAACCCTTATGGCTGCAATTCCTGCATCATCCGATCAACGTCACTGCTGACGACTGAGACCCATCACCGGTCAGAGTGGTCCCAGGCGTGGCGTCGTTTCGGCGCCAATCGGATTGCTCTTGTAGGGCTGGTCGTCGCCATTTTCCTGGTGCTGCTCGCAATTTTTGCACCGTTGATTGCACCGTACGATCCGATTACGGATGTCTTTCGTGGCATGCGCGGCGTAGGACCGTCGCTGGGCCATCCCATGGGCTTTGATCACCTGTCGCGGGATCTCTTTAGCCGCGTGATCTACGGGTCACGCGTGGCGCTGCTCGTCGGCATTGTCGCCACCACCATCTCTTGTCATCGGCGTGATCGTCGGGGCGATGGCCGGTTACTTCGGCGGTCGGGTCGACCAGGTGCTGTCGCGCATTATCGACACACTTATGGCCTTTCCTATCATTGCGCTGCTGATCGTACTGGCGGCGGTGATCGGCCCGAGCTTGACGACCACGATCGTCGTTATCGGCATGACGGTCTGGGCCCGGTATGCTCGGGTCGTACGCGCTGACGTCATGAGCCTACGCCAGCGCGACTATATTACGGCGGCCCGCGCCACCGGCGTCAAGAATTGGCGCATCATCTGGCGCCATATGTTGCCCAACGTATTGGGCCCAGTCATCGTATTGGCCTCGCTGGGCGTCGGCAGCATCATTATTCTGGAGGCTGCGCTCTCGTTTTTGGGCCTGGGCGTGCGACCGCCCACACCATCGTGGGGCGGCATCTTGGCTGACGGACGCGCCTACATCTTGCGTTATCCCCACATTTCCATCTTCCCCGGCATCATGATCGTGATTACGGTGCTGGCCTTCAACTTCGTCGGCGACGGCCTACGCGATGCGTTCGACCCCAGAGACATGGATGCTAAATCGCTGGGTACTTCCTCTCAATGAAACTTTTTCTCGCCTGTCTTGGCACCGAAACCAATACCTTTTCCCCCTTTGTCACCGGCTACCGCACCTTTGAAGAGACCTATGTCGCGCGGGGCGGCAACCATGGCGCTACGCCCAACATGTTCGCCCTGCCCCTCGTGCGCTGGCGCGAGCTGGCTGTGGCCAAGAACTGGGAAGTCGTCGAGAGCCTCTGCGCCTTCGCCACGCCGGCGGGGCTGACCTTACGCCACGTCTACGAGGGCTACCGGGATGAAATTCTGGCCGATCTGCAGGCAGCCATGCCCGTGGACGCCGTGCTGCTCAGCCTGCATGGGGCCATGGTCGCTGACGGATACGAGGATTGTGAGGGCGACCTGATTGCCGCCGTCCGCCGCATCGTCGGGCCCGACGTGCCCATCGGCGGGGAATTGGACCTTCACTGCCATCTCACCGAACTGATGGTGGAGGCGGCCACCGTGCTGGTTGCGTACAAAGAATATCCCCACACCGATTATCTGGCGCGCGCCGATGAGCTCTTTGCCCTGATTGCGGCAACGCTGGCGGGCGAGGTCAAGCCCCACATGGCGCTCTACGATTGCGCCATGATCGGTGTCTTCCACACCAGCCGCCAGCCCATGCGCCAGTTCGTCGACGATATGATCGCTCTGGAAAGCCAAGACGCTGTGCTCTCGGTCTCGTTGGGCCATGGTTTTCCCTGGGGCGACGTGGCCGAGATGGGCACGCGCGTCCTGGTTGTGACGGACGATCAGCCGGCATTGGCGGCAAGCTTGGCCGCTGACCTGGGCCAGCAGATTTTTGATCTGCGTGCGGTGACACAGCCGGACTACAAGAGCATGGCCGAGGCCATCGAGATCGTGCGTGCGGCCGATCGCGGTCCTGTCGTCCTGGCTGACGTCGCCGACAATGCCGGCGGCGGCGCACCCAACGACTCCACCTTCTTGTTGCGTGCGTTGCTGGACGCCGATGTCAACGATGTCGCCGTCGCCGCCATTTGGGATCCCGTGACGGTCATGTTGGCCATGGAAGCGGGCGAGGGTGCGCGCCTGCCCATGCGCATCGGCGGCAAAGTGGGACCCATGTCCGGTCCGCCTCTGGATCTGACGGTGACGGTGACAAAGATCGTGGCGGATGCGACCCAAACATTTGGCCTGCCGCCCGATACCAACCAATGGCGGATGGGCGCCTCGGCCGCCCTGCGCACGGACGAGGGCGCGGAGATCGTGGTCAACACGCTGCGCACCCAGACCTTCAATCCCGATGCGTTTACCAATTTGGGCATTGACCCGACCGCGAAGCAGGCGTTGATCGTCAAGTCGATGCAGCACTTCTACGCCGGTTTTGCGCCCATCGCTGCCGAGATTCTCTACGTGGCGGCGCCGGGCGCGCTCGTAACGGACTTTGCCCAGTTGCCGTATCAGCGGGCTCGGCGCACGCTCTGGCCCATCGCTGATGGATGAGCGCCCGCTCTAGCGAAGCCGCGCACGCAGCGTCGTCCGGCATTCGTCCATCCTCAAACCTATCATCTGCAACCAGGAAATCCTATGTACGATTGTCTCATCACAGGCGGCCGCATTGTAGACGGGACCGGTAACCCGTGGTTTTACGGCGATGTAGCGCTGACCGGCGACCGCATTGCCGCGCTGGCGCCGTCGGGCGCCATTGACCCAAGCAACGCAGCCGAACTCGTGGACGCAACCGGTCATGTCGTCAGCCCCGGCTTCATCGACATTCTCAGCCACTCGATCTGGCCCCTCATGGTCGATGGGCGAGCCCTTTCCAAGATCACCCAGGGCGTCACGACCGAGATTATGGGCGAGGGCTCGACGCCGGCGCCCTTCATTGGTCGGCGCACGGTCGAGGAGCTGACGCGTCATCAATTCTCCAGCCTGATTCCTGAGTGGGTGGCGCAAATCCAGGAATGGAGACGGCTGCGCGATTGGCTGGAGGCGATGGTTGCGTGGGGCGTTTCGCCCAATGTCGGGGCCTTCATGGGCGGCGGTACGCTGCGCACCATCGCTAAAGGCTACGATATGGGCCAACCGACGCCGGATGAAGCTTGCCATCATGCAGCGTGTAATGGCCGAGGCCATGGAGGATGGCGCGTTTGGCGTTTCCATGGCCCTCATCTATCCGCCCAGCGCCTACACGGACACCGCCGAGATCATCGAAATCGCCAAGGTCGTGGGTCAATATGGCGGCCTCTACATCACCCATTTGCGCTCCGAAGCAGACGATTTCCTGGCCGCACTCGACGAGGCCATGGACGATTGGCCGAGTCCGCCGGGGTGCCGGTTGAGATCTATCATCTCAAGGCTGCAGGCAAGCGCAACTGGCCCAAGATGACGCAGGCCATCGCACGAATCAACCGGGCGCGCCAGGAAGGTCTCGATATCACGGCCGATCTCTATCCGTACGTCGCCGGGGGCACCGGCCTGGCTTCGGTCTTGCCGCCTTGGGCCGCCGAGGGCAACCGGCTGTTGGAGAATCTGCGCGATCCTGCGACCCGTGCCCGCATTCGCGCCGAGGCGCTCGAGCCCACCGGCGACTGGGAAGCGCTGGCCGCGCTCTGTGGGCCCGAGGGCGTCATGCCGATCGGGCTGCAAAATCCTGACAACCAGGCCTATGTGGGCATGTCGCTGGCCGAGATCGGCGCGCTGGCGCGAACAGCTCTGGGTGGATGCCGCCATCGACCTCTTCCTCTCGGAGGCGCAGCGCATCTCTGCCCTCTACTTTTGGGTCGATGAAGAGAATCTGCGTCGTCAGATTCAGGAACCGTGGGTAACGATCGGCACCGATGCCGGCGGACTCGACCCGGCCTGGGCCGCGGCAGTGGGCCCGACCCACCCGCGCGCCTATGGTACCTACCCGCACATTCTGGGCCGCTATGTGCGTGAAGAGGGCGTGCTCCCGCTGGAGGATGCCGTGCGCAAGATGAGCGGCGCGGTCGCGGCCAGACTGGGCATGCAGCGATCGGGGCCTCTTGCGCGAGGGCATGCTGGCGGATGTCGTGCTCTTTGACCCCGCTACCATCATCGACTATGCTACCTACACCGACTCACACCGCTTGTCTGCCGGTGTACGCGATGTGTGGATCAACGGCACGCGCGTCTTGGCGGACGGTGAGCACACCGGCGCGACGCCAGGGCGTGTTGTGACAAGAAGCTAGTGCTTTGTTGACATGTCGAAGACCACCGACTTTACGCCTTCAACGTCCCCGGCACGGGCGGCAGAATGTCCGATTAGCAGACTGGTCGCCGCCCGTGCCGGGGACGTTACGACCAAATGTCAACGGACCTAACCTGTGCGTGCTCTAGCAACTGACCAGTGAGTATTCATTGCCTTTCTTGGTAGGCTTGCCCGGCGTGCTGGATCGCGCCGGGCGATTTCATCTGGCCCGCAGGGTGCAATGCATAGAAGTAGAAACGACTATGGGCTTCGCAACGGCAACGTTCCATCTATTCAAAGATGCAATCAAGGCCTATTTTGCCAACCGGGCGTCCATCTATGCTGCGGGATTGGCCTACTATGCGGTCTTTGCCATCGCGCCGCTGCTGGTCTTCATCATATGGTTAGCCAGCATTTTTGTTGGGCGTTCGGCTGCCGTCGAGCAGATCAATGAACAGATTCAATATTTGGTGGGGCCTGAGGTAACTGACTTGTTGACCGAACTTGCCCAAGCCGTCAACCAGCGAACCTTTGGCCCCGGTGCAACCATTCTCGGCCTCTTCGCGCTTATCTTCAGCGCTGCTGGCATTTTCAATCAGCTCGACAGGGCACTAAATGAAATCTGGGGCATCAGAGCCGTTCGCCCCCAGAGCATTGGCGAACGCATGATCCTGATTCGCCGCAGGGCAGCACCAGTTATCGTGCTCTTCTTTTTTGGACTGCTCTTCACTTCCAGCATCATGGTCGACACGCTGTTGGGGCTTTTCTCAAGCTTCGTGGCCGAATTTCTGCCTCAGCTACCCGATCTCTCGCTTCACATCAACCGGCTGATTATCCCACTGCTGGCCTTTGTCACGTTCTGCGTCATCTTCAAATGGCTGCCCGACGCCCATGTACGCTGGCGCGATGTGGCGGTGGGCGCACTGGTCTCGACGCTCCTCTTCCTCTTGGGCCGCGTGCTGCTCACCTTCTATCTCGAGCGAAGCGGCACTGGCGCGCTCTTTGGTACGGTCGGGTCGATTGTCGTTCTGCTGATCTGGGTCTATTATTCAGCACAGGTTCTCCTTTTCGGTGCTGAATTTACCAAACTCTATGCTGATCGTTTTGGCCAGCCAATCGTACCGCACAGACTGGCGGCCTTCGAAGATGTACTTCATGAGCACAATGCTGCAAGCTTCGTCGGACCTACTGCAGCGGGTATGCCAGACGATTCGCGAGAAGTCTTGTAAGGCTTGGCGATCGATTGCGCTGCATGACGTCCAGCGCCAGACTTGAGCGAGGGCACTAAGATGAGCGAACACAGATCTGGACCTCACTCCAACACACGCATTGCATGGGGGGTGGGGCTGTTGGGGGTCTTCCTTGTTGCGGCGGTGCTGCACTGGGCAGTTGATCCGCAACCTGTTTCCGGGAGCACAATCCCCGCCACGCCGCCACCGACAACGCCCACTGTCACGCCAGTTGGGACAACGACGTCGCCGCCTACGCCAGGTTCGACGATTCCTGCGACGCCCCAACCCACGCCTGCGGCGTCCCCAACGCCAGAACTTCCGCCGTCCCCCGAGACCATTCCCCAAGATCTGGTCGAGCGCTACAACGTTCCAACCATCATTACGACCGAGCCGGTCTGGGTTCCCGACGAAGGCGACGGCGGCGCCTGGATCACTGAATGGGAAGTGACTGCACGTTCTCGCGTTGAAGCTGTTCCCGGCGGCTGGTTGGCAATTGAATATGCGGACTCCTGGCCCACGTACAGTGATTACGTCGGCGACAACGCGCGAGATGAGCCGGTCTTTATTGACGTTCCGTATCCGTTTGGGCTTGACTTCGGCATCAGGAGCGTGCCGCTGCTGGGGGTCGCCGATTCCACCGCAGGCGCCATGAGAATCATCGTGTTGCCCCGTGACGCTATGCCTTTGACGGCAACTATGCGCCTAACGTTTTTTCCCGTGAGCCAGGAAATCCTGCCAGCGACGCAACTCGTTGGCGTTCAGTACGATTGGTCTGATGGCAGTATCAGTACCGTTGCCATGGAACCTGTCCAGGTTGGGGCTTATGGCGGCCGTGCGCAGAATGCTACTGTCCGATCTGATGGGACGCAAGATGGGATCTTGGATCTGTCGGTCGCGACCGTCGCAAGAGAGGCCATGACGGCAGACGCCGATCTCCTCAGTGAGGTGAGCCTCACGGATATCTCCGGGTCAACGTACCGCGCCGTAGAAACGGATTGGGGCACGCTCTATTTGATCGCAAACGAAGGCGTAGAGCGTGGTACGGCGGATCTTCGCATGCTCCAAGACAGCGCCGGCGATCGCTTCCTGGAACTGCGCTCTCTTGAGGGAGCGGAACGTCTGTTTGTGAAACTGGATCAGGGCGCAAGCAGTGCTGGGATCGATCAGGAGCAAGAGAGGACCACCGTGAACCCGGAAGATCTGCCGAATCTGATTCTCTTTGTCTTAAATGGCGCAGGAACGATTTTGCCGGTTGCGGGCGGCATGACCGAGGGGGTCTATTATGCGGCACCGCCTCAATTGCTGCGGAAAAATCAGCTTACGCTGCCAATCATTCGATAGTTTGTGATGTAACTAGCCGACACATCCCGCTGACGGGCAAAGGTGCACATGTACGAATACGATCTCTTGATCCGTAACGGAAAAATCATCGACGGCAGCGGCAACCCATGGTACCGCGGCGACGTGCTCGTGCGCGGCGACCGCATCGTGGGGGGTACGCCCGTTGGCGCGGAGAAATCTGGCGTTGCGCGCCATGTGATCGACGCCACTGACCTCGTTGTCGCGCCCGGTTTCATCGACATCCAGAGCCACTCCATCCTGCCGCTAATGGTGGACGGACGGTCAGTCTCCAAGCTGCTTCAGGGGGTGACGACCGAGATCATGGGCGAAGGATGGACGCCGGCGCCGATCATTGGACGCAATACCGATCCCCTGGCCGATGTCTACTTTTCGCTCGACATCGGAGAGGAGTGGTCGGCGCGCATTCAGACGTGGTCGCGCTTTCGCCACTGGTTGGACGCCATGGTTGAGCATGGCGTTTCGCCCAACATCGGCTCCTTTCTGGGCGGCGGCACCCTGCGTACGGTTGGCAAGGGCCTCGAGATGGGGCCGCCGACAGCCGGCGAGCTGGCCCTCATGCAGCAGACCATGACCGATGCCATGGAGGACGGCGCGTTCGGCGTCTCCTATGCGCTGATTTACCCGCCCGATGCCTACACGGACACTGACGAACTGGCCGTCATCTGTGAGGTTGTGGCGGCGCACCAGGGTCTCTACATCACCCACATCCGCGACGAGGGCGACCGCCTGCAGGAAGCCATGGACGAGGCCATCGAACTGGGGCGCCGCACCGGCGTGCCGGTGGAGATCTATCACCTCAAGGCCTCCGGCGCGCACAACTGGCACAAGATGCCGGCCGTGATCGAGCAGATCCACCAGGCGCGGGCCCAGGGCATTGACATCACCGCGGACATGTATCCCTACGCCGCCTCCGGCACGGGCCTGAGCGCGGTCCTGCCACCGTGGGCCATGGCTGAAGGCAAGCTCTATGATAACCTGCGCGACCCCGAGATGCGGGCGCGTATCAAAGCCGAGATGATCCGTCCTTCGGGCGATTGGGAGCCCATGGGCACGCGTGATCCTTCTGCCGTCATGCCGATTGGTTTTGAGCAGCCGGAAAACAAACAGTATGTGGGGCGCCGCCTCACGGATATCGCGGCCGCGCGTGGCCAGGATCTGGGTCGATACGGTCTTTGATCTGTTGGTGAGTGAGGAACAGCGTATTGGTACGATCTACTTCTCCATGAGTGAAGAGAATCTGCGCGTGCAGATGCAGCAGCCCTGGATTAAGTTCTCTACGGATGCCGGCGGTTTTGATCCAATCTGGGCCGAGCCGTTAGGTCCCTATCATCCCCGCGCCTACGGCACCTATCCCCGGGTGTTGGGGCGCTACGTGCGCGAAGAAGGCATCATTTCGTTGGAAGATGCTGTGCGCAAGATGACATGGGCCGTGGCCGCGCGCCTGCGCCTGCGCGATCGCGGCTTGCTGGCGCCGGGCATGTTTGCCGATATCGTGATTCTTGATCCCGCAACCATCACCGATCACGCCACGTTTGATCAACCCCATCAGCTCGCAACCGGGGTGCGCGACGTCTGGGTCAACGGCGTGCGCGTCGTGGCCGACGGACGCCACACCGACGCCACGCCCGGCCGCGCCGTCCGCCCGACGCCTGCTCTGTGAGCACGCCCCGTGCGAACGGGTTGTGCGGGCGGCTTGGTCGTTGGTGGCGGGGCAGCGACCCGCTTGGTTTCGACAAGCTCAACCGGCGCTGGCCTCAAGGCTCTCCCAACGCCCGCTTATTTCCGCAAAAGCTCGCGAGACTGGGTATAAAACGGCGACGCAATGGGGCCATCCAAGATCGGGTCGCCTGTCTCTTCCATCCACTGCAAGAGGCGCCCCTTCAGGTCAGCAAAGATCGACGCGTGCGCTGAATCCCCAACCAGATTGACGCGTTCAAGCGGATCAACAATCAGGTCGTACAGCTCGAACGATGGCCGTTCGCGCGTGATTTCACCGATCATCTGCGGGTAGATCGGACTCTTCATGACGTCGGCCGGCACGTTAATGATCGATGCTTCCACGTTCCAGATCAGCTTGAAACGGCGCGTGCGGATGGCGCGTTGGGGCTCATACGCGGTGTGGAAGGTCTTCTCCGCGAAGAGCTCTTCCCGTGCGTGGTAGGGCGCCCCCTGCAAGAGCGGAGCAAAGCTTTGGCCCTGCACGTCCGCCGGCGCCGGTAAACCCAAGATTTCCGCAATGGTCGGCGCCAAATCGACATGGCTGATCAGCTCGTCAATGACGCGACCGCCCGTGAGGCCAAGCGGCGGCGCCAGCATAAGCAACGCAGTCTCGATCCCAGGGTCAAAGAGCGTACATTTGGCGCGCGGCATGGCCAACCCGTGGTCGGTCGTGAAGATGAACCACGTCCTCTCCATCAGCCCCGCCTCTTCCAACTTGGACCAAACGCGGCCGACGGCTTCATCCAGCGCCCCGATTACTCCCTGCAGGTCCGCAAATTCTGCTTCGGCTTCCGGCGTTGGCGGCAAATAGGGCGGAATGGCAACGCCCCGGCTGCGATCGGCGGGCGCCTGCTTGTACGCGCCGTGCCTGTCTCGATGAGGCTCATCAAAGCCAATGTTGAGGAAAAAGGGCTCGGGCGGGCTTTCGTCAAGAAAGTCGATGGCCTGGTTCGCTGCCTGCCGCGCACTTTGCACGGGACGGCGCTCAGTAAACCCAAGTTCGGCGACAGCGTCATCCTGCCAGGCCGTCACGTGCTGAACGCCGACCAGAACGGTCCAGTAGCCGGCGTCGCGCAGGAGCCGTGCCAGGTGCGTCTCGCCGGCGTGCAGGCGCCAGTTGAAGGGCGCGTGGGCCAAGCCGAACATGCCATTGGCATGGGGATAGCGCCCCGTGTAAAGCGCGGCGCGACTCGGGCTGCACTGGGGCGCGGTCGAGAAGCTGTTGGTAAAGCAAGCGCCTTCGGCTGCCAGACGATCGAGGTGCGGCGAGGGTACCGATGCCTGCCCGTAGGCGCCCAAATGCCGGCCCAGATCGTGGCAGTCAATGAGGACGAGGTTGAGCATAGGGCTAGCCTTTCACCGCGCCGGCAGTCAGCCCGGCGGCGATTCGATCCTGGAAGAGTAGCACCAGCGCAACCAGCGGCAGCGTGACGATGACCGCCGCCGCCATGATCTCGGCAACGGGCTCCTGCATGGCTTCCACGCCGCTGAATTGGGCAATGGCTACCGTTACTGTCTGCGCCGATGGGTTGGTGATGGTGAAGTTGAGTGCAAAGAGATACTCGTTCCAAGAGGTGACAAAGGCCAGCAGCCCGGTCGTCACCAGGGCCGGGGCCAACAGAGGCAAGAGGATGTAGCGAAAGCGTTGAAACGGACTGGCGCCGTCGACGATCGCGGCCTGCTCGATCTCTGCCGGCAGCCCCCTGAAGAAGCTGGTCAGCACCCAGACAGTAAAGGGCAGCGTGAAGACCGGGTAGGTCAAGATCAGGGCGAAGGGCGTGCCAAAGACGCCAAACTCGCGCACAACTGTGTAGAGACCGGAGAGGATCGAAATGGCCGGAAACATGGTCATCGACAGAACCAGGTAGAGCAATGCCGTACGCCCGCGGAAGCGCAGTCGGCCCAGCGCATAGGCGGCAAACGAGCCGACCATCAATGCCAAAACGGTTGTCGAGCCGGCCACAAAGGCAGAGTTGCGCAGCGCGAGCAGAAAGGTGTTGTCTTGCAGCACAAAGCGGTAGTTGTCCAGCGTTGGCGCTTGGGGCAGATAGGTTGCGGTGCTAAACATTTCGTCCTCGGTCTTAAAGGAAGTCGAGACGGCCCAATAGAATGGGAAGAGCGCATAGACCGCGATGACGATCACAAGAAAATAGAAGAACGTGCGCTGTAAGAGCGTGCTCCATTGCCAATTTTTCATCAGTCGGCCTCCACGTTTAGCGCCCGGACATAGATCATGGCGAAGATTGAAATGATCAGAAAGAGTAAGATACTGACGGCCGACGCATAGCCGTCCTGCTGGTTGTTGACCAACGTCTCATAGTTAAAGGTCGCCATGGACAATTGCTGGCGCCCAAAGAGTACATTGAATAGGTCGAAGACGCGCAGCGCATCCAACGTGCGGAAGACGAGGGCCACGGCGATCGTGGGCCGCAGGAGCGGCAGCGTGATGGCCCAGAACTGGCGGAACTTCGTCGCCCCGTCGACGTCGGCCGCTTCATAGAGATCTGACGGGATCGACTGGAGCCCGGCCAGCAAGAGCAGGGCCACAAAGGGCGCTGTCTTCCAGGCATCGACCGTAATCGCGGTGGCGAGCTGGAGTGAAACGTCCGACAGCCAGGCAAGGGGTGCATCAATGATGCTAAGGTCCATGAGGATGCGATTGACGATGCCGGCGCTCGTGTCTTTTAGCATCAGCTCCCAGAGTCGTGCCGCGACCACCGTGGGGATGGCCCAAGGAATGAGCATGACGGCGCGCATCATGCCGCGCCCGCGAAAGCTTGAGTTGACCGTCAGCGCAATAAAGAAGGCGATCACCAATTCGAGGCTGACAGAGACGACTGCAAAGAGTACGGTTGTCCAAATGCTCTGGATGAACTCGGCATCTAGGCCGCTGATCGCCAGCGAACGCGGCGGGTCGCCTGTGGGCAGCGGAATATTCCAAACGGTCCGAAAGCCCTCCTCCAGATAGGTGCGGTCGATGGATTGCCAGCGGATCGAGCCATCTCGCCCCACGTCGCAGGCGCCTGTTTCCTCGTCGATGCGACAGGGAACGATGTCCAGGCGGAGGCTAAGCAACTCTTGGTAGTTTTGCAGGCCCACAAAGGATGGGATCTCTGCGCTGGCAAAGCGCTTGTCCGTCAGGCTGCGAATAAAGGTCTGCTCCAACGGGCGCGCCGCCACCAGCACAAAGACAGCCAGGGTCGGGATGAGGAGCGTCCACGCCAGGCGCGTCTCGCGTGACCCCAGTCCTTCCAGGCCGTAGAAGGCGCTTTCCATGTGCTGCGTCAGCCAGCGATAGGCGCCATAGAAGAGCAGTGCAGCGCCAAGCGACGCGACCAGCGGCGTCAGGAAGGCCGAATCGAGTCGCACGGCCCGCGGGAGACGCTCTCGGCGAGGATTCGCACCAGATTGAAGCCGGCGACGACAAGCAGTCCCACGATGAGCCAGCCCAATACAACGCGCGCCCAGCGCGCAGCAACAATGTTCTGCGTGTGTAGCCAGAAGCCCAGCGCAATGGAGAGGCCGCCTAAACCGAGGGTCAACAGTGGCAGGACGATACCGAATTCTGTGAGAAAGGCCATGATGACTGACGGCGTCTCGCCATCTGGCGCAGGCATCAAGCCCAGCGCCATGCGGATACCCTCGTCACGGGCGATAGCCATGGCCTAACCATCCAATCATCAGAATGCCCAAGACGACGAAGAGCGCACCAAAGAGCGTGGCGGCGAAACGTCCTGACCTGCCTGGATCCTGCATTGGAGGCTGAAGCGAGGAAGAAGTCATGTCTACTCAATCATTGGGGAAGACGGAGGACACCGATATGCGATGACGATTGTCGATGAGAGAGCGGAGCAGCATACTGCTGCTCCGCTCATGTCAATCTACCGCTGCTACTGAAGCAGGTCCTGCAGGTCAAGCTCCAGCAGTTCCAGTGCAGTGGCTGCATCTTCTTCGCCGGTCAAGATGGAGTGGACGGCGGTGAAGTAGAGCGTCGAAACTTCGTTGTACTTGTCGGCTGTGGCCGTAGAGGGGCGCGCCGTGGTGACTTCCACAACTTCAGGGCTGCTGAAAGGCATGGCGGCCTGAATGTCGGGATCCGAATAGAGCGAGAGTATGGCCGGCGGCGACGAGGTGTCGATGGAATACTGTTTCTGATTCTCCTCGCCGGTCATGAAGGCGGCAAAGGCCGCGGCCGCGGCCGGCTGTGCAGAGTAGCGCGAGACGCCAATGTGCCAGCCGCCCAGCGTGGCCGCGCCCTGGCCGCTGTCGCCGGCCGGAACCGGCGCAACGTCAAAGACGTCGCCGATTGCTTCGCTCTCCAGCGAGGTGCTATAGGCATAGGGCCAGTTACGCATGAAGGCCGCATTGCCGGCATGCCAGACGCCGCGTGCATCTTCTTCCGTATAGGACGTAACGCCTGGCGGGCTAATGGTGTCAACCCAGCCGGCCGCACGTTCGAAGGCGGCAACCGTGGCGTCGTTGTTGATCTCAATCGAGCCGTCCGAGCCGACGATGGAGCCGCCGCCATTTGAAACCTGCCACTCCAGCGCGTTGGTCGTCAGACCCTCGTACGCGTTGCCTTGCCAGACAAAGCCCCAGAATTCGGCATTGCCGTCCGCTCGTTCGCCTTCCTGAATGGTCTGAGCCATCGTTTCCAGCTCGTCCCAGGTTGCGGGCGGCGCCTCAAAGCCATACTTCTCGAGCAGATCGGTGCGATAGTAGAGCATGCCAAAGCCGATGCGCAGGGGCATGGCCACCAGCTGTCCGTCCACCGTGTTGTTGGCGACGAGCGCCGGCAGGTAGGAATCGATCTGTTCTTGCGGCACGAATTCGGCCATGTTCGAGCAGGTGCGGGGCCAGCAGACCCGGCCAGATTACGTCAACGCGGAGTCACGTCCAAGTCGGGGCTTTCCGCTTCAAACGCGGTCAGGTAGATGGCCAACAGCTCCTGCACGTTGGCAGGACTGTCCACGCGTTCCACGGTGATGTTGGGGCAGAGCGCCATGAAGCGCTCGATGGTCGCCATTTCAGCATCGGGGTGGCTGCCGGCCGGGTCGCCGAGAAACGTAATCGTCACTTCTTCATCGGTGCCACAGACAGACGCTTCGCCTGCTCCACCAGCCGCATCTTCACCGGCTGCCTCTTCGGCCGGGGGTGGGGTCTCCGGCGCCGCGGCGGGCACGGCTGCGGGCGCGGCGCAGGCGCTCGCAACCAGCGCCAGGACCAGCATCATCGTTAGCAGAGATAGTCTTCGCATCGTGTTGTCCTTTCAGTGTGAATGGTACGCATGAAATCGTGAAATATAGAGCTTGTTGAGCCGCTTTGTCTTGATGATCACATCCTTTCTGACAGTTGAATATCGCGTGGTGATGTGTCAAGCATGAAATGATGGATTGTCCAGTTCGCACGCCCTGCGAAGATCCAGCGTAATGACGTCGGCGATTCCTCAGCGCCGATTCGCGCTTGAGACGACATGAGCCTGTCGACGGGTGGAAAGCGAGCAGGTCGAATGGGCCTTCGTCGTTTGGCGCAAGACCAGATTCAGTCGTTTCATAGTCGAGAAGAAAGCCGTCATCCAGCCGGCCCCTCTACCCAGATTGGCGAACCCCAGGCCCACTGATCGTTGCGCTGGCGGACCCGCACGTAGTACCAGCCCGAATCAGCGCTGGCGTCACGGTGTAAAAAGCCAAATCGGTGCGTGTACTCTTCTTTGGGCACTGCGCGGTGAAACGAGAACGCCGGCGAGACGAAGCCGCCCAGGTAGAAGGTGCGCGCTCCGTCCATCAACTCGGCCAGGGCAATTTCCTGGCCTTGACCATTGACCGTTGCCCGCAGCACCGTATTCTGATTGCCTTCGACTTCCAGCATCACTCCTTCCGTACCTGCCGTGTGCAGTGCCGGATTTTGGCGCGTGCGCGTGTGGAGGCGAACTCGCTTGTCGCTTGGTTGTTCCCAACTGCTGGCGGCAAAGCGCTCGTCGTCAGGCTTATCCGTGGGTCCATAGCCGCGCAACCGCGGTTCAACCTGGCGCAGGTGGCCGTCGATTACCTCAATTTCTACCTTCCAAGGCGTAAAACCACTCCGTTCTCCCCAGCCAAATTCTGTCGCCACTTTGAAGATTCCGCTCGTTGAGCGAGAGGGCAAGACGCTTTCGCGATGGATAAGTTGATTGTTGTGCACGAGGTCGACATAATCGATTGAATCGCCGCCACTGATCGCCACCTCCAGCCAGCGCTCTGTGTCAGGCCGACAAACATCTCCCATCAAATGTTCGTTTAGCGTATAGGCAAGCTCGATGCGATCTCCCGTGAGCGCATAGGTGCGGCGCTTGGCGATGGCGTCCCAAATCGCCTCGCGGGTGAGCGATTCGGCCCACACGCCCAAACGCCCATAGCCGTAGCTGCCGGGGAAGGCATTGTGGTGATCGGTCGAGCCAATGATGCCAAAGCGGTGCCCCTGCGACCAGCCATAGTGCGCCGTGCTCTGCCCATGGCGCGGCCCCATGGAGTGCAGGTAGGGGTAGGGCCCCTGGCTGCTCTCCGACAGTCCATGAAAGGAGAAGATTTCCGCGACCGGCGATAGTTCATCCGTATAGGCCTGCCAGTTGATGCCACACGACCCCTGCTTGTACCCAATATGGTGGGGAATCAGTAGCGCCGGCGTCTTGCCAGCGCGTAGCGCCGTGCGCATGGCCGGCAGATCTGTGGCCTCAATCAGGGGGCTGTCATGGCCGTTCTGATAGTAGATGCAGTAATCGCCATATGTGAGAGAGTGCCACTCGAAGCTGGGAAAGGTGACGAGGCGCCCCGGCTCATTGGCGGCCTCCATCGCCGCAACATAGCGGGGCCATGCCGCTTGCGCGTCGGCAAAGCCCTGACGATGATAGTCGACTAGATACCCCAGTTCCGGGTCATCTTCCGGCAAGTCGGGCCAGCTCGCGTGGACCGTCACGCTGGCAAAATCGAGCTGGAGACGGGCATTGTGCAGCGCATCCTCGAGCGGGCCGTGACCGTAGCTAATATCGCAGTGATTGTGGATATCACCGTAGTAGGCGGTCAGGCTTTGGTAGGGGCTGAGCTGAAACGATGCCATGCGTCTCTTCTTCTTGTGGATGGATGGCAAGTCTACGGCTTGCGGCCATCAATTGTCGCTGAATCTGGGTCTAGGCTAGAATGCACGCCACGAACGGCTTTGCGTTTTCTTGCACGGGTAACCTGGCTGCATCAGGGCGTATTGCACGCTGGGGCAGGGTGAGGCCAACCCTATCTCAAAGCCGAACTACAGCCGTAAAAGCGTAGTTGTATTGACAACACTTTTATAATATCATTTATAAAAATATTGTCAATATCGAATCAATGAAGGGGCGCGCTCCAAATGTGGTACGCACCCTCAACGAAGTGAGTGCCGGCATGTCATTGCAACGCGCGATTATCCAGAATCTCTTGACCACGCAGCTCTCGTTGGCAGATTTGCAGGCCGCCGGTCAGGTCAGCCTGCCAACGCTGCGCCGCGCTGTCCAGGAACTGACCGACGCCCAGTGGATCCGCGTCGTCGGGCAGGCCCAGGCCAATGGCGGCCGGCCGGCCATGCTCTTTGGGCTAGACGACCGGCATTTCATGCAGGTCGGCGCCCACATCCAGCTGCCCGGCATGCGTCTGATCACCACGGACTTGAGTGGCCGCACGGTCCTCGATGAGCAGAAGCTCTTTGAAAACGAGATCCCGGCGCCCCATCACTCCATGGAGACCATTGCTGAGTATGTTGCCGCCATGCGCGGGCAGTTTCCCGACCGTTGCTTGCTGGGTGTGGGCATTGCCGCGCCAGGCTTTATCGATGCCGTCACCGGCGATATCATTTCAATCGGACGGGTGCCGAGCTGGGGGAATTTTCCGATTTGTCGCCGGCTCGAGGCTGCCTTGCGCCTGCCGGTGCGGATTGCCAACGATGTCGACTGCATGGCCTTTGCCGAGTTTCAGCAGGTCGGCTGGCCGAGCGACAACACGCTCGCCTACGTCGGCTTCGACGAGGGCGTCAAGGTCAGCTTGTTTTTTCAGGGTGATTTGTATAAGGGGGCGACGGGCAACGCCGGTTTGATCGGCAGTCATCTGTTACGGGTCGACGGCTTGCCCCAGGGCGTGGATGCGCAAAGCTTGCTGACCGTAGAGGGCGTCAACCGGATATTCGAGACGCGCCTGGCCGATCTCCATACCGCAGCGCGTTCAGCCTATGGGGAAATTGCCGTCGAAACCAATCCGCGCAAGCGCTTTCGGCTCATCTTGAGCAATGCCGGCCCGTCGCTGCCCCTCTGCGCCGCCATTGTTGATGACCTGATTGCCGCGCTCGCGGTTGCTGTGGCCAATGTCATGATTGTCGTCCAGCCGGAGACAACGGTCATCGGCGGTCTGTTGAGCTATCTGCCGGATGAACTCTTCACCGAACTGGAGACAGCCATCCGCAGGCACTTACCGGCGTTGATTGGCAACAACGTTATGATTCATCCCGTGGAGTTTGTCTCGCACAATAGCGCAGCAATCGGGGCCACGCATCACTTTCTCCAGGACTATCTGCGCGATCCGGCCAACGAACTCGCCTGATCGCCAATCAACCGGCGCGATCGTCACCCGCGGATCGCCTGCACCGACGACAGCACCGGCTCATTCGCTTCGATACCCGCGTCCGTCCAGTGCGCACGTCCCCGTGCGCACTGGACAGCAGAAGTCATGACTTCACTGCGCCTTGAGTCTAGCCCTCTGGCGCCAGCTCGATCTCGCGCAGATAGCCGGCAATGCCAAAATCTTGATCCCACTGTTGGGGATAGCCTAGTGAGACCTCTTCGTACCGCACGCCGTCGCGGTGCAGGCTGTTGCGCATATGCAGGTGGCCGTAGATGGCCATGTGGATCGGAAAGCGCGCGGGCCATGTTTCGGTGCGGCGCGTGCCGCACCAGATCGAAAAGCGCGGGATGCGGGGCAAGATGGCTAGATCCGCGCGCAAAGGGAAGTGATTGATCAGAATGAGTCGCTTGCCGGGCGCAATCGCGGTCAGGCGCGCTTCCGTGTATTGGCAGCGCGCCACGCACCATGCCGCGCGCGTCGGATAGGGGTCCGGGTGCAGCAACTCCTCGTCCGTACTGATCACGCCGCTCTGCTCCGCCCAGGTCAGCGCCTGCTGCGCGGGCACATCGGCGGGCCGGAAGGTATAGTCATAGAGGGTGAAGACGGGCGCCAGCACGGCTTCGACGCCGTGGTTGGGCCACTCAATGTAGGGATCTTCCGGCGTGAGGACGCCATAGTGGCGGCAGACTTCGACGAGTAGCTGGTATTTCTGCTCGCCGCGCAGGCCGCTCCCGGTATCGGGCATCGTCCACAGATCATGGTTGCCCGGGGTCCAAATGACGCGCGCAAAGCGTTGGGTGAGAATCCGTAACGCAAAGTTGAGGTGCGCGGCGGTCTCGCCGACGTCGCCGGCCAGGATGAGCCAGTCGTCGGGATGCTCGGGTAGATCTTGCAGCGCCTGACGGTTGATTGCGTACCCGAGGTGCAGGTCGCTGATGGCAAATAGCTTCATAGTCCCTTGCTGCATGGCCGGCGGCCGGCACGCAGTGTGCCCACAGATGTGGTCACCCTGGCGCCGACCTCATGTATCGTCCTATGTGAAGTTGATCATACCATAACGACATGCACAGGCCGGACTCCGTGCACTCTGCACGCTCTGTGCCCGCTGCCTTAAGTTCTCTGCTTGTTTGCAGTCTCTCTCCACCTCTGCTAGAGTCGCGCGCACGCACGAAAGTTTATTAGCGCTGCCGCCACGGAGAGAGGCGGTCGGCGAACGCTGACTGCCGTCTGGACGACGCCGGATGCCCGTGGGCGCAGCGCTCGCTTCTCCGTCGCTTTCAACAAACGACCGATTACCACATCCGGAGGCCACTTCTTATGACTTGCATCTCTTCCGCTTGCCGACAAAGTTGCCATCGTCACGGGGGCCGGGCGCGGCATCGGTCAGGCCATTGCCATGGGCTATGCCAGCGCGGGCGCGGCCGTCACCTGCTCCGCACGCACGCAAAAGGAGATTGACGCAACCGCAACCGCCATTCGCGAGGCGGGCGGACGTGCGTTGGCCATTGCCGCCGACGTTGCGGATCGAGAGCAAGTTCAGGCGATGGTCGATGCCACTGCGGCTGCCTTCGGCGGGCTGGACATCCTCGTCATCAATGCCGGCGTCAATCTGGACCGTCGCGCACTTGAAGAGAGCCGCTTCGCAGACTGGCAGCGCACCTTCGACATCAACCTCAACGGCGCCTATCACTGCGCGCAGGCGGCCATTCCCCACCTCAAAGCACGCGGCGCCGGCAAGATCATCACCGTTGGCTCCGGGTTGGGCCACAACGGCAAGGCGGGGCTGGGCGCATATGCCTGCTCCAAGGCCGCGCTCTGGATGTTTACCCGCGTGCTGGCCCAGGAACTCTGGCCCTGCAATATCAGCGTCAACGAGTTGATTCCCGGCCCGGTTGAGACTTCCATGACGAGCCAACCCGACGAGGACAACAGCGTCTTCGCCATTGACTCCGAATGGAAGAAGCAGCCGGAAGATGTCGTGCCCCTGGCCCTCTTTCTGGCGACGCAGCCTGCTGTCGGTCCCACGGCCCAGAGCTTCAACCTCATGCGCCGTGACGGCTGATGCTCGCCTAAACGGTTGTCTGTCGAAGTGAAAGCAGGCGTGTCGCATGGCGCTGTGGTGGAGGCGCTTGGCTTCGATACGAGGCTCGCTGCGCTCGCCTCACGCAGCCGGCGCTCGCAGGCGTGATGGATAGGTGGAGACGATTGTGTCGGGCTGCTTGCGGAGAGCGTATCGCTTGTGCTGAGCCTGTCGAAGTGAAATCAGGCGTGTCGCATCGCGCGCTGTGGTGGAGCCGCTTGGCTTCGATACGAGGCTCGCTGCGCTCGCCTCACGCAGCCGGCGCTCGCAGGCGTGATCAGGCTGTCTGAGCTGTTTTTCTTGCCAATCAGAGGCCGGTGGTAAGATGAACAGAAACCAGCTAGGGAGCCAGCGATGAAGATCTCTACCTACAGCCAAAAATATCTGGGCGACTGCGGCATCTTGCAGCTCATGGCCGATCTGGGGACAGGCGTCACCAATTCGGACGTGATCATGCTGGGTGGCGGCAATCCCGCGCATATCCCCGCAGTGCAGGAACTCTTCCGCGCGCATGGGCCGCATCCTCGACAGCGAACGGGACTTCGAAACGCTCATCGGCAACTACAGCTCGCCGGCCGGTGATCGGCCGCTGATCGACGCCCTGGTGGACTTCTTCCGTCGGACCTACGGCTGGGAGATCGGACCGGAAAATGTGGCGCTGACCAACGGCAGCCAGACCGCGTTCTATTTCCTCTTCAACATGTTCGCCGGTACGTACGACGATGGCCGCAAGCGCAAGATCCTCCTACCCCTGGCGCCCGAATACATTGGTTACGCCGACGCCGGGATCGAAGACAATATCTTTATCTCAGCCCGCTCACAGATTTCCTTCCTGGACGATCGGCTCTTTAAGTATCATGTCGACTTCGATGCGCTGAAGATTACCGACGAAATCGGCGCAATCTGCGTCTCGCGCCCGACCAATCCGACGGGCAACGTGCTGACCGAGGAAGAGATCGCCAAACTGAGCGAGCTGGCCAAAGCGCACGGCATTCCGCTGATCGTAGACAACGCCTACGGCACCCCCTTTCCGGGCGTGATTTACACCGACGCCACACCAAGCTGGGCGCCCCACGTCATCATGTGCATGAGTCTTTCTAAACTGGGGCTGCCCGGTGCACGCACGGGCATCGTCATCGCGCAGGAAGAGATCATCCGCGCCATCATCGGCATGAACGCCGTCATCAGCCTGGCGCCGGGCTCCTTTGGCGCCAGCCTCGTGCGCGAGCTGGTGGAATCGGGCGACATCGTGCGTGTTTCCAACGAAATCGTCAAGCCCCACTATGCGCGCAAGGCTGCCCAGGCGGTAGATTGGATGCGCAGCGCGCTGGCCGGCACCGACAGCTACATTCACAAGCCCGAAGGCGCTTTTTTCCTCTGGCTCTGGTTGAAGGACATGCCCATCACCGCGCAGATGCTTTACGCGCGCCTCAAGGCCCGGGGCGTGATCGTTGTGCCCGGCCACTACTTCTTTCCCGGCCTCGCTGACGAATGGTCACACCGGCATGAGTGCATCCGCGTCTCCTACGCTGCCGACCCCGCCGTGCTTCAGGCGGGCATTGAGATGATTGCCGACGAAGTGCACAAGGCCTACGCCGGCCAGAATTGATGACCAAGCGATAACTTGAAAGGACTCTCCATGACCCGCAGCCGCGAAATTCATCTCGCCTCACGTCCTATTGGCATGCCGACGGATGAAAACTTTCGTCTGGTTGAAGTTGACCTGCCTGCGCCCCAACCCGGTGAAGTGCTGGTGCGCAACCTCTATCTATCGGTAGATCCATATATGCGCGGGCGCATGGTCGATCGCAAGAGCTATGTCCCACCCTTTCAGCTCGACGCCCCCATGACCGGTGGCGCGATTGGCGAGGTCGTTGCGTCAAACGGCGGCCCGTTTCAGGTCGGCGATACCGTGCAGAGCATGCTGGGCTGGCGCGAATATTTTGTGAGCGACGGGCGGGGGCTCAGCGCCATCGATCCGGCGTTGGCGCCGCTGCCGGCCTACCTGGGCGTGATCGGCATGCCCGGCTTGACGGCCTATGTGGGGCTGCTCGACATTGGGCAGCCCAAGGCGGGGGAGACGGTCTTTGTCTCGGGCGCGGCCGGTGCGGTTGGCTCGGTCGTCTGCCAAATTGCCAAAATCCAGGGCTGTCGCGTGGTGGGCAGTGCGGGCTCGGATGCCAAGGTCGACTGGTTGCTCGGGACGGCCGGCATTGACGGTGCGTTCAACTACAAGACGACGCCGGTCGCCGCCGGTGTCGCCAAAAACTGCCCCAACGGGATCGATGTCTATTTTGACAACGTGGGCGCCGACCATCTGGAAGCGGCCCTCGGTCGCATGAATGACTTCGGCCGGATTCCCGTCTGTGGCGCCATCGCCCACTACAATGCCACCGCGCCGACACCGGCGCCACGCAACTTGGGCCTCATCATCTCCAGGCGACTCTTGATGCAGGGCTTCATCGTCTCGGATCACGGCGACCGCATGGGCGATTTCTATCGTGACATGGGCCAGTGGATTGCCTCCGGCCAGATCAAATGGGAAGAGACGGTCTACACCGGCATTGAGAATACGGTGCCCGCCTTCCTGGGCCTCTTCAGCGGCGAAAATTTGGGCAAGATGGTTGTTGCGCTCTGATGGCTGCACCGATCCTGGTCTCGGGGCTCATCAACGTCGAAACCACCCTGCGCATTGACGGTTTCCCGCTGGCCTACAACCCGGTCAACTACCCATTCTTTGGCGTCAATAGCTCCGTCTCAGGCGTGGGCTACAACGTGGCCAAAGCGTTGACCGTGTTGGCCAATCCCGTACGCTTTTGCTCGCTGATAGGCCGCGATCTGGCCGGCGGACAGGTTCGGGCAGCCTTAACCGCTGCTGGCATAGACGATCGCTACGTGCGCGACGAATTGGACGCAACGGCCCAATCCGTCATCCTCTACGATGCGGACGGCCGGCGACAGATTCATACCGATCTCAAAGACATTCAAGATCATCGCTATCCGCCAGAGCGCTTTACCGCGGCGCTGCAAGGCTGCGCTCTGGCCGTGCTCTGCAACGTTAATTTCTCGCGGGCGCTGCTGCCTGTGGTCCAGCAGGCCGGCGTGCCCATCGCCACGGACGTTCACGCCATCAGCGATCTCGACGACCCCTACAACGCCGGATTCATGGCCGCAGCCGACATCCTCTTCATGAGCGATGACCTGCTCCCCGTAGCGCCTGAAGAATGGGCGGAGGCCGTCATCGCCCGCTACGGGCCGCGCATCCTCGTGATCGGTCTGGGCGCGGCCGGTGCGCTGCTCGCCGTGCCCGGCGATGGCTTTGTTGAACGCCTGCCCGCTTTCGCGATGTCCCCGTCGTCAGCACCATCGGCGCAGGCGATGCACTCTTCTCCAGCTTTCTCCACAGCGTTCATACGCACACGACGATCCCTACCAATCCCTGCATACCGCGATCATCTTCGCCGGCCACAAACTCCGCGCCGCCTCTGCATCGGACGGTTTTCTCACCGCAACTGAACTCCACTCTCTTCAATCATAAACCGCAACACACTCCCCACTCCGCATTCCGCACTCCCCACACCTGTCCATCTGACCAGGAACGAACCTCATCCCCTGTCCAGCGAAAAACTCCCCACCTAGCCGATCCCGCCCCCACCGAAATCGATTACACTGTGGGCGCGCATGGTTAAGCCATGCAGAATGACCTCCTTGTGACACGGGCGCCCGGCGGCAACGTGTGAACAAAGATTTGTGACTTCGGGTGGGTAAAAAAATTGTGCCGGGCGCCCCTGGTTTTGTCTACAATCGGTCCATAATCATCATAGCCGCTATGCCGTGCTGCAACCTGCTGCACTCCCCGCACGCATCTGGCGGCTTTCCTTTCATGATGCCCAATAAGTTGGGACATTTGTCACTCGCGCTTTCGAACGATTTCTATTAGCCTTACATATAGCCGGAAAAAGCTCTCCAAACGTCTTTTTTTGCTATCGTTTGTGATTTGATTCACAAGCAGGCCGATTTTTTATGCACTGATCGGAGATCTAACCTATGGCTGCAAGTAGTGTGGCGAGGAGTCACCCCAAGCGGCGCGTGGAGCAGGCGCACCCGAGCGGTGATCCGCGCTTCAAGCTCATCGACCGAACGCTCAAGCGCTTCCAATATCAGCAGGATGCGCTAATCGAGGTCCTGCACACCGCGCAGGAGGCGTTCGGCTTTCTAGAGGACGACCTGCTCATCTACGTCGCGCACCAGCTCAAATTGCCCCTCAGTTGGGTCTATGGCGTGGCGACCTTCTATCACTTCTTTTCGCTGGATCCCCAGGGCGAGCACAATTGCATTGTCTGTATGGGCACTGCCTGCTACGTGAAGCGCGCGGCCGAGGTCGTGGCGGCGCTGCAGCGCGCGTTTGGCATCGAGGCCGGCGAGACCACAGCGGACGGTCAATTTAGCCTGGCTACGGCACGCTGCCTCGGCAGTTGCGGTCTGGCTCCCGTGCTGGTGGTGGATGGGGAAGTAGTGGGCCGGGAGACGCCCGAATCTGCGCTGGCGCGGGTGCGGGAGCTCTTGGGCATCGTGGAAGTGCAACAGCAATAGTACGTAGATCCCACGGATCCCGCAGATTTGCGCGATGGCGATTCGGCCGATCTCTGAATCGATCCGCCAAAATCCGCTACATCCGCCCGATCCGCGTTCTATCATCTTTTTTCGGAGGCAAGATCGTATGAATCGCGCCGATTTAGAGCTCATGGGCGAACGCGAACGCCAGAAGCAATCAGCTTTCCGCTGCCGCTTGCTCTGCTGCGCCAGTACGCCCTGTCTCTCGTCAGGCGGGACGGCCGTGCAGGAAGCGCTGCTGACCGCCGTGGCCGAGCAGGGGCTGGATGCTGAAGTTGAAGTGGTGGCGACGGGCTGTATGGGGCCGTGCAGTAGGGGCCCGGTCGTTACTGTACAGAATGGTGAGG
The DNA here is from genome assembly GCA_963749845.1 of uncultured Chloroflexia bacterium. Lineage (GTDB taxonomy): Bacteria > Chloroflexota > Anaerolineae > Caldilineales > Caldilineaceae > JAGRCP01. The sequence goes on from CAVVOJ010000006.1 coordinate 754,796, forward strand.
AAAATGCCACAGTCTATGAAAACGTGACGCCGGAGGTGGCCAAGTCAATCGTCACCCGCCACGTCATGCAGAGCGAGCCGGTGCAAGAACATATGCTGCCCGGTGACATTCCTTTCTTTGCCAAGCAAGAAAAGGTCGTACTTTCCAACAGCGGCCTCATCAACCCCGAACGCCTGGAGGACTATGTTGCCCAAGGCGGTTACGGCGCGTTGGCCCATGTCCTGCGCGAGATGGCGCCCGAGGAGGTTTGCCGCGAAATCGTGGCCAGCGGTCTACGCGGGCGAGGCGGCGCCGGGTTCCCCGTGGGCCTCAAGTGGGAGATGGTGCGCAAGGAGCACGCCGACCGCAAGTACGTCGTCGCCAATGGCGATGAGGGCGATCCGGGCGCCTACATGGACCGCACGCTCATGGAGTCGGATCCCCATCGCGTGCTCGAAGGCATGGCCATTGCCGGCTACGCTGTGGGCGCCGAGCAAGGCTTCCTTTATGTCCGTGGTGAGTATCCGGTGGCAGCCAAACGGCTGGAGCGGGCCATTCGCGCCGCCGAGCGACGCGGTCTGCTCGGCAGCCGTATCCTCGATAGCGGCTTCAACTTCCGCATCGACATCCGGATCGGCGCCGGGGCCTTTGTCTGCGGTGAGGAGACCGCGCTCATGGCCTCGATCATGGGGCGGCGCGGCCAGCCGGTGGCGCGGCCGCCCTATCCGGCCCAGCGTGGTCTGTGGGGCAAGCCGACCCTGATCAACAACGTTGAGACCTTTGGCAACATTGCACCCATCGTCAACGGCGGCGCGGAGTGGTATGCCGGCATCGGGACGGAGAAGAGCAAGGGCACCAAAATCTTCGCGCTGGCGGGTGATGTGGTCAACACTGGCCTCATCGAAGTGCCCATGGGCATCACCCTGCGCGAGATCGTTTACGACATCGGCGGCGGTATCCCCGACGGGCTCGACTTCAAGGCCGCGCAGACCGGCGGACCCAGCGGCGGCTGCATTCCGGCCGAATTCTTGGACACGCCAGTTGACTACGAGAGCCTGCGCCAACTCGGCTCCATCATGGGTTCGGGCGGTCTGATCGTCATGGACGAGAAGAGCTGCATGGTCGATGTGGCCAAGTTCTTCATGGAATTCTGCATGGATGAGAGCTGTGGCAAATGCGTGCCCTGTCGCGTCGGGACGGTGCAGATGTATCGTTTGCTCGACCGGATTACCGACGGCAGCGCCACCCAGACCGATTTGGAAACCTTGCGTGAACTTTGCGTCATGGTCAAGGAGACGAGCCTGTGCGGGCTGGGCCAGTCGGCGCCCAATCCGGTGTTGAGTACGCTTCACTACTTCATGGACGAATATGAAGCGCACATCGAGCGACGCGAGTGTCCGGCCGGCGTGTGCGAGATGACCGAAGTGCCGGTCCAGGAATTGGTCGGTGTGCTGCGTGAACCGGCCGTCGCGGTTGTGGCGCAGACAAATGGCGGCGATCCGGCGGGAGCCGTCGACGCCCAGGAGGAGGCAGACTGATGGCAGTTGTCACACTCACAATTAACGATGAACTAGTCAGCGCGCAGGAAGGGGAGTCGCTCCTCGCTGTCTTGCGTGAGAATGGCATCGAGCTGCCGACGCTGTGCCACTTGGACGGACTTTCCGATCGCGGCGCGTGCCGTCTCTGCATGGTGGAGATGGCGGGCAGCAATAAGCTGTTGGCAGCGTGCGTGACGCCGGTGCAGGAAGGGATGACCGTCTATACCCACAGCGATCGCCTGGTCAAGTATCGCAAAATGATTCTTGAACTGCTCTTTGCCGAGCGCAATCACGTCTGTGCGGCCTGCGTCATGAATGGCAATTGCGAACTCCAGTGGGAGGCTGCAACGATCGGCATGGATCACGTACGCTTCGACTACTTGAGTCCGGATCTGCCCATGGATGCGTCCCACGAACGCTTTGTGATGGATCACAATCGTTGCATTTTGTGCACGCGCTGCGTACGGGTCTGTGACGAGATTGAAGGCGCCCACGTCTGGGACGTCATGGGGCGGGGTGTAAACAGTCGGATTATTTCCGATCTGAATCAACCTTGGGGCACCAGCATGGCCTGCACAAGTTGCGGCAAGTGCGTGGCCGTTTGCCCAACCGGTGCACTTTCCAACAAGGGTGCGACCGTGGCGGAAATGGAAAAGCAGCACGACTTCCTGCGCTGGATTTTGGATGGGCGTGAGAAGAATATGTGGAACTATGCCGGGGAAGGTGACTGATGAGTAAGAAGAAAAAGGTGCGGTTGGCCACGGCGTGGCTGGGCGGTTGTTCCGGCTGTCACATGAGCTTTCTCGACCTGGATGAACTCCTGATTGATCTGGCCGATGCAGTGGAATTGGTCTACAGCCCCATCGCCGACGTCAAGGTGTTCCCGGAGAACGTGGACGTGACGCTGGTCGAGGGTGCGGTTGCCAACGTAGACAACCTGGAACTGGCCCTGCAGATCCGGGCGCGCAGCAGGCTGGTGGTCAGCTTCGGCGACTGCGCGGTGACGGGCAACGTCACGAGCCTGCGCAATAAGCTGGGCGTCGACGATCTGTTGACCAAGGTCTACGCTGAAGGGCCGGGCAGCGTCCCGCGTGGCGGCGAGGCTGATGAGATCATGCCGCGGCTGCTGCCCAAAGTCCTGCCGCTGCATCAGGTTGTACCCGTCGACGCCTTCATTCCCGGCTGCCCGCCCGATCCGGATCGGATCTGGACCGCGGTGAGCGCACTGCTCCAGGGCGAGCCGGTGATGCTAGAGCCGGAGATGCGGACGTTTGGCTAGCGCCAATCGCAGGGTGCGGCCTAGACAGCGACTCGCTCCGGACTTCACGCTCCGCGTTCCACATTCCGTATGTAATCGGGAGATATGTGATGACACAAACAGTAGTTATTGATCCTGTGACACGCATTGAGGGTCATGCCAAAATTACGATTCATTTAGACGATGCCGGCCAGGTGGATGATGCACGTTTCCACGTAACCGAGTTTCGGGGATTTGAAAAATTCTGCGAGGGACGCAGCTTCTGGGAGATGCCGGGCATCACGGCCCGTATCTGCGGCATCTGTCCGGTCAGCCACCTGATGGCCTCTTCGAAGGCCGGCGACGCCATCCTCGGTGTGCAGATTCCCGCCACCGCGGACAAGCTGCGGCGCCTGATGAACTGGGGACAGATCGTGCAGAGCCATGCGCTGAGCTTCTTTCACCTCAGTGGCCCCGACCTGCTGCTGGGCATGGAGAGTGATCCGGCGTTACGCAACGTAATGGGGCTGATCGCCAAATATCCCGACGTGGCGCGCAACGGCATCCGCCTGCGTCGCTTTGGCCAGAAGGTAATTCGCCTCCTGGGCGGGCAGAGTGTGCATCCGGCGTGGACGGTGGCCGGCGGTGTGCGCCTGCCGCTCAGCGACGAAGACCGCAGCACCATCCGCCGTATGCTGCCCGAGGCCTTTGATATTGTCGACCTGGCGTTAGATCTCTTTAAGGAGTCGATGGAGACCTATCACGACGAGAGCGTCATGTACGGCAACTTCCCCAGTCTATTCCTGGGATTGGTTACGCCCGATGGCGGGCTGGAACACTATGACGGCGTGCTGCGCGTCGTCGACTCCGACGGCACGGTGGTGGAGCCGGGCCTTGACCCCGCCCGGTATCGGGAGATTATTGGCGAGGCCGTGGAACCCTGGTCCTACCTCAAGTTCCCCTACTACCGGCCGGCGGCTGAGCGCGGCTACAATGGCGGCGAACGGCCGGATAACTTCTACTGGAATGGCATGTATCGAGTCGGACCGCTGGCGCGCGTCAACATCTGCGACTTCGCCGGGACGCCCCGCGCCGATGACGAACTGCGCGAGTTCCGGCGGTTGGCACCGCGCGGCAAGCTGGTGACGAGCAGCTTTCACTATCACTATGCCCGCCTGATCGAAATCCTCTTCTGCCTGGAAAAGATCGCCGCCACGGTGGAAGATCCCACCATTACGAGCGAACACGTGCGTTCCAAAGCCGGAGTCAACCAGCGCATCGGGATTGGCGTAAGCGAGGCGCCCCGTGGTACGCTATTTCACGAATACCACGTGGATGATAATGGCATCCTTGAGCGCGCAAACATGATCATTGCGACGGGTCAGAACAATTTGGCCATGAATCGCACAGTTAAGCAGATTGCCCAGCACCACATCGATGGGCGCGAGCTGACTGAAGGGGTCCTGAATCGCATTGAGCACGGCATCCGCCTCTATGACCCGTGCCTCAGTTGCTCGACGCATGCCGTAGGCCAGATGCCGCTGCACGTGCAGCTCTTTGGCCCCGACGGAACGCTGGAGGATGAAACGATCCGCAATTGAGGATCAATGACGCAACGACGCTACCGATTGATCATTGGATATGGAAACAGCCTGCGCCGTGATGACGGCGCAGGCCTGATCTTGGCGAAGTATCTGGCCGCTGAATGGGAGAGCCAGGGGTATGACGTCCGGCACATGCTGGTTCAGCAGCTGACGCCCGACCTTGCCTACGACATCACTGCCCACGATGTCGTGGCCGCCATCTTTACCGATGCCCGAATCGCCCTGGAAGCAGACGACCCGGCGGCGCGTAAGATCCGCATCGAACCCATTCCCCAAAATTATGCAAAGACCGGGCTCGGTCACCACATGGATGCGGCCGAACTTATGACCTATGGGGAGTTGCTCTACCGCAAGCGTCCCCCAGCCTGGATCGTGACGGTTCCCGGCAATGATTTCTCCTTTGGCGAAGGGTTGAGTCCGGCCGTTGAGGCGCTGCTCAGCCAGGATGGTATAGCGGCTACGGCGAAAAAGCTCGACAAACAGGTTTGTAAGCATATCCGGGGCCGTACGCGCCGCTAGCCTACGTTGCCGTGGACAAAGTGTCCTTGCGCCCTCGACCGTCGTCTGACCTGCCGTATACGCACAGAATACTGGCCAAGTGACCAGGTAACAACTCTGCTAGTGGCCAGTGTTTGCCCTCGTTTTCCGCCGGTAGGCTGTCCCGCATGTCCGTCTGGCCCCGTAAAACGCTAAGTTTATTGGGGCGGCGCGCGCCGTAGTCAACCTCATTGATTTCATCCACTGCTGCATTCGCGCAACGACACGCTTGTGCAGTTGCGATGACTTGCTTTGTAGGCTACACTACGGTCGCTTTGTTACAGACACGACGATCTGTTTGGTATGCCATCGATTTATGCGCACAATCGCTCAAGTTGATCACCCGCAGTGGCGCGAAGGCGGATTCAAACTATCCTATCTCTGGCTTTCGTTGCTGGCCTTGCCCATCTTGGCCGTTATGGGATTCGCCATTTTTCAACCGATTCAAGTCTTGCCTCGAATCTCGTTGGCCCCAGGCTTTGCCTTCACCGATCAGGACGGCAACCGGCTGACCAACGAGGATTTGCGCGGTAAGTTCGTGTTCTATACCTTTACGCGTACCAACTGTACTGGCGACTGTCCCGATCCGGGCGCTGCGATGCGTGAGATGCAGGAACTCGTTGCTGGACTGGATACCGGCGGTCTCCCAGTCGAGTTCGTCACCATCTCGTTTGATCCGGAAAACGATACCCCCGAAAAACTCCAAGCGTACGCTGAGTCTCTGAACGCCGACCTGTCCAACTGGCATTTTGTTACCGGCGATCCGACCCGTCTCAAAAATGTCATCGGTGGCGGGTTCAGCACGTATTATGAAGAGATGGAAGACGGATCCTTCAAGTTTGATCCGGCCTTCGTACTCGTCGATGGGTGGGGCATTATTCGTTCCAAATATAAGACGGCCGCGCCCGATCCCGAGATCATTGAGCGGGATATCGGCTTGCTGGCCAAGGAATTGAACAACAGCGAGGGTGTCAATCGCTTCGCCTACGAAGCTGCCCACCTGTTTCTCTGCTATCCCGATTAGCGACCAGTATTGCATCATTCTGCCTGGTGTGCGGTCTCAACAATAATGAACCATGTCTACAACCGGCCTGCATGACCCGAACCATTCTGAGCCGATAGCGACTGATCAGCGCATGGGGATACAACGTGTCCCACGCATGCTGTGGGTTGCGCTTCTCGCCGTCTTTTTGCTGACTCTTGGCGGCCTCGTCGTGTGGCGGATGCGTCCGCCGGAGCTACATGGCGTGGTGCTTCAGTCGCCCCAACGCGCTGCCGATTTCACGCTCACCGCTTCGACCGGCGAGCCGTTAAGCCTCAGCGACTTGCGCGGACAGCACGTTTTGCTTTACTTTGGCTACACGTTTTGCCCGGACGTCTGTCCGACCACGCTGGCCGATCTGCGTATGATGGCCCAGGATCTCGGCGAAAAGACCATGGAAGATGTCCAGGTCGTGATGGTCTCGGTTGATCCGGAGCGGGATACCCCCGAACGGCTTGCCCAATACATGAGTTTTTTTGACCGGACATTCATCGGCATGACCGGACCGCTGGAGGATATTGACGCTGCCGCAACGCAATTCGGGGTCTATTACGAGCACAACAGAGTTGAGGGCGCCTCCGAATACCTGGTCGACCACACCAGTACGGTGACGCTGATCGACGACGACGGCTATGTACGCATGGTCTTTCCGTATGGGACGCCGGGTGAAGACATCGCCGCCGACTTGCGCTATATGATGCGTCGCTAGGTGACGAGCGGGTCCGCGGCGCAACTGGAGATGTGCTTTACAAGCTTTTTGGTTATTCATAAATTTGATTGCAGGGCACGATTTGAGGAGGACTGTCACTGTGAAAGATGTTAAGACGCCCATGGGGACGATTGCACTCTTGCTAGCCTACGCGGTTCTCATCGCGTTGCTGTGGGGTAATGCGTACTTCACGGTCTTGTCGCGCGGGGTGACCCAATGAACGAACAAGACAAGCAGGAGAAGAAAGACCTCATCGCCGATTTTTCGGAAGAAGAGACGCACGAAGATGATGCGCATACAGAAAGTGATGCGCATATGGATGAAGTCGTCGTCGATGATTCGCTCGACACGGCCGGGGAAGAGTCGATCCACGTTGATCGTTATGAAGCGGCCTGGATGCGAATTTCCGTCGGTGTACTGATTGTCTTCTTCATCGCCATCTCGATTTCCAGCTGGGCCATCGGCATTCAATTGCCGGGGGCCTACGAACGCATGGATCCCAACACGCTGAACGAGCCGGGCAACCCGTTTGCCGAGCCTGGTCTGCGTGAACTGGCGCCGGGCAAGTATGAGGCTTACTACCGGGGCCAGATCTGGGTCTTCCTGCCAAACGAGATTACGATTCCGGCGGGCTCAGAGGTGACATTCTACGTCACGAGCCAGGATGTGCAGCACGGCTTCAAGATCACACAAACGAACGTGAACGTCATGGTTTTGCCGGGGCAGGTCTCGACCTTGAAGCATACCTTCGAGGAACCGGGCGAATATCAGATCATCTGCCACGAATACTGTGGGCAGCTTCATCACACCATGTATGCCACCATTTATGTGGAGGGTGATGAGCCGGTGGCAGATGCACAGTAATCGCCTGGGATCCAAACAACAGGTAACACGACCTCAACACTTGGGTTGAAGCAATGAGGAGGAACGTATGGCAGTAAGCACTGCACCCGGCACAGCCGTTGTCGATGAAATCCAGCCCGTACCGCTGACGCAGGCGGATCTCAACGTGGCCGACCGCATCGCCGGCACCAGCATCGCCATTGCAACCGCGGCGCTCGCCGTTGGTATCAGCTTGGGCGTGATGCAAGGGCTTGAGCACGTCGGCATCAATCTTTACCAGTATGTGGAGCCGTGGGTCGCATCCTACTATCATGGCTTGACCATGCATGGCGTGCTAAACGCCTTGGTTTGGACGACCTTCTTTATCGTCGGCTTCTTTACCTTTGCCCTGGTTCGCAGCCTCGAGCGCCCCTTGCGCTATCCGAAGCTGAGCATGCTGTCATTGATCGTCATGATCTTTGGCTTGTTGATGGCAGCTGTTCCCATGCTGACCAACAACGCAACGGTATTATATACGTTTTACCCGCCGCTGCAGGCCGATTGGACCTTTTACATGGGCCTGACGCTTGTCGTAGTCGGCTCCTGGATGGCGGGATATGGCTTTTTCTTCACGCTCCACGCCTGGCGCAAAGAGCATCCCGGCGAGAATCAGCCCTTTATTGCGTTGACCATTTGCATCACCATGGCCATGTGGCAACTGGCCACGCTGGGTGTTGCGGCCGAGATCCTTTTTCTGCTGCTGCCCTGGTCGCTCGGTTGGGTACCCGGCACTGATCCGCTCTTGGGCCGTACGCTCTTCTGGTTCTTTGGTCATCCGCTGGTCTATTTCTGGCTGCTGCCGGCCTATGTCTCCTGGTATGCCATGCTGCCGGAACAGACCGATGGCAAGATGTTTAGCGAACCCTTGGGCCGCTTGGTCTTCTGGCTCTTCCTCCTGCTGTCGACGCCGGTGGGCTTCCATCACCAATATACGGACCCCGGCATTCCCCAGGCATGGAAATATATTCATGCCATGTTGACCTATGGTGTGGCCTTCCCGTCACTGGTGACCGCCTTTACGGTCGTCGCCTCGCTGGAGATCGGCGCACGTGTCCGTGGTGGCAAGGGTTACTTCGGCTGGATACGCAGGCTCAATTGGGGCAATCCCTCCTATGCCTCCCAAAATCTCGCCATGATTCTATTTGCCTTTGGCGGCATCAGCGGCATTACCAATGCTTCCTATAACCTGAATCTGGCCGTCCACAACACCATGTGGATCCCTGGCCATTTTCATCTGACCGTTGGTTCGGCCGTGACGCTGACCTTTATGGGCATTGCCTACTGGCTGGTGCCAAAGCTGACCGGGCGCAATCTCTTCGCCCCGTGGCTCGCGCTGGCCCAGGCGTGGACCTGGTTTGTTGGCATGTTGCTCATGAGCAATGCGCTGCATCTGCTGGGCCTGCACACGGGTGCGCCGCGTCGCAGCATGCTCGGGGCTGCACCCTATGCCACGCCCGAGTGGAATCCGTTCCTGATGGAGTCTGCCGTCGGCGTGATGGTGCTGACGGTGAGTGGCATTCTTTTCTTCGTCGTGATCATCGGGACGCTCTTCAATCGCAAGCTTACCGTGCCGATTCGCATGCCGATCGCCGAGCCGCTTGATCCGACGCCGGCGCCCAAATGGCTCGACAACTGGACCCCCTGGGTCGCTGGCGCGATTGCCCTGGTCGTCTTTGCCTACGGCCCGATGCTCTATCAGCTCGTACGCGACATGACCATGTGGTCCCCGCCCTGGCGGGTCTGGTGACGCCATGAATTTGGTCAACCTAGCCACCTGACTAGGTGGTCAACCAAACCACTGACTAGCGACAAACTCCCCACGTGCCCGGCGCACGTGGGGAGTTTTTTCGTTAGACTGGAGGAGTGCCAACGACGACCATTCGGCCGTTGTGTGGTCAGACCATGTGAAGAACATCTTCTGCGGATCGGCAATGGGGCCCAATCGCCCAAACGCTGGCCGTTTTTGTTTGTCAGTGGACCAGTACTCAATTGAACTGTTATTGCAGCGTAAACGATAGAGACGAGAAATGGAGCCGGGGCGCCTGACGATCCTCGGAAATGCTCCGTTTCTCTTTTTTTGTTCCTGATTATCAATAGGTTTGTGTCAATTAAAGGAGATCCCAAAATGGCAACCGCAGTTTCGGAAACCAACCAGTCTCAAGACCAAGGCGAGACCAAACGTTGGGTCTATCTCTTCAGCGATTTGGACGAACTCTACGAGATCGTCCAGCCGGAGAGCTGGGACCAAGTGCGCTCCCTGTTGGGTGGCAAAGGCGCCAACCTGGCCAATATGACCAGCTTGGACGTACCGGTGCCCCCTGGCTTCACCGTCACCACCGAGGCCTGCAACGCCTACATGGACCACGAACGCAACTTCCCGCCCGGTCAATGGGATCAGGAAGTGGAAGCGATGCACCAGCTGGAAGAGCAGACCGGCAAGATCTTCGGTGATCCCGAGAATCCTCTCCTTGTCTCCTGCCGCTCCGGCGCCAAGTTCTCCATGCCCGGCATGATGGACACCGTGTTGAACATCGGTTTGAATGATGAGACCGCCAAGCGTATGGTTGAGCTGACGGGCGACCCGCGCTTCGTCTACGACTCCTATCGCCGCCTGGTGCAGATGTTTGGTTCGGTCGTTTTGGGCGTGCCCGACGAGCCGTTTGAAGAAGTCATCGCCGAGGTGAAGGAAGAACGCGGCGTCAAGCATGACGTTGAGCTGACGGCCGAAGAGTGGATGCAGATCACCGAGCGCTTCAAGGGCCTGATTCGTTCCTATACGGACGGTGAGTTCCCCCAGGATCCTTACAAGCAACTCGAGTTGGCGACCCGCGCCGTCTTCAACAGTTGGTTCGGCAAGCGTGCGGTCGACTACCGCAACGCCACCAACATCCGTCACGATCTGGGTACTGCGGTTAACATTCAAACCATGGTCTTTGGCAACATGGGTGAGAACAGCGGTACCGGCGTCGCCTTTACGCGTAATCCAGTAAATGGCGATAAGGAACTCTACGGTGATTATCTCTTCAATGCGCAGGGTGAAGACGTTGTGGCCGGCATTCGCAACACGCTGCCCATCGCCCAGCTCAAGGAAGATATGCCCGCTGTGTATACTGAGTTCGACGAAATCTGCACCAAGCTTGAGAATCACTTCAAAGAGATGCAGGATGTCGAGTTCACCATTGAACGCGAAAAGCTGTGGATGCTCCAGACCCGTGACGGCAAGCGCACCGCCCGTGCCGCCATTAAGATTGCCGTTGACATGGCCGATGAGGGCATGATCACCAAGGAAGAAGCGGTCATGCGCGTCAAGCCAGAGCAGGTCGACATGCTGCTCCATCCCCAATTTGGCGGAGCCGTGAAGAATCAGGCTGCCAGTGAAGGCAAGCGCATCGTGGCCAAGGCCGTGAACGCCAGCCCCGGCGCGGCCGTTGGCCGGGCCGTCTTTGATGCCGATACGGCTGAAGCTTGGGGCAAAGAGGGCAAAGACGTCATCATGGTGCGGCCAGAAACGCGGCCTGACGACGTTCACGGCATGATTGCCGCTAGGGGTATTCTGACCAGCCGCGGCGGCGCTACCAGCCATGCCGCTGTGGTCGCCCGCCAGTTCGGCACGCCGGCTGTCTGTGGCGCGGAAGAACTAGAGATTGAGACAAATCAGCGCCTTTTCACCGTACAGGTCGGTGACAATACACTGGAAGTCAAGGAAGGCGACTGGCTGAGCATCGACGGCGGCACCGGTGAAGTTTTTGTCGGTCAGTTGGAGACCCAGGACCCTGACTTCGAAAATGAGGCTGAACTCAATACGCTCCTTTCTTGGGCCGATGAGATCCGCACGCTAGGTGTTTGGGCGAATGCCGACTATCCGCAGGATGCGCAACGCGCCCGCCGCTATGGCGCTGAGGGCATCGGCCTCTGCCGTACGGAGCACATGTTCTTCGAAGAAGAGCGTCTGCCTATTGTTCAGCAGATGATCACGGCTCGCAGCAAGGCCCGCCGTCAGAACGCGCTGGATGCGCTGCTGCCCATGCAGCGCAGCGATTTTGAAGGCCTCTTCCGGGCCATGGACGGCCAACCTGTCATCATCCGCCTGCTCGATCCGCCGCTGCATGAGTTCCTGCCCTCCTACCATGAGCTGGTCTCGGAGTTGGCCGACCTCAAGGTGCGTCTCCAGCATTTCCATACCCTCAGCGAGATCGATGACGCCCTGGCGCAGGTCCGTGAGAAGGAAGACATGCTGAGCCGCGTCGAAGCGTTGAGTGAATCCAACCCCATGCTGGGCATGCGCGGCGACCGCCTGGGCATCATGATGCCCGAAATCACTGCCATGCAGGCCCGGGCCATCCTTGAAGCAGCTGTGGCTGTCAAGAAGGCTGGTATCGACGTCCATCCCGAGATCATGATCCCGCTCTCGAGCCACGTCAACGAACTGACGGTGCTCAAGAAAGTAGTCGAAGAGGTGGCGGCTGAGGTCTTCGCCGAAGCCGGCATGACCGTCGACTATCTTTACGGCACGATGATCGAGATTCCGCGGGCAGCGCTGACGGCCGACGAGATGGCCAAGGAAGCCGAATTCTTCAGCTTTGGCACCAACGACTTGACCCAGACCACCTTCGGCATGAGCCGTGACGATGCAGAAGCCAAGTTCCTCATTGACTACGTCGAGCGTGGCGTACTGCCCTCAAATCCGTTCCAGGAACTGGATCGCATCGGCGTGGGCAAGCTGATCGAGATGGCGGTTCAGAACGGCCGCAGCACACGCCCGGATCTCTCCTGTGGTATCTGTGGAGAGCACGGCGGCGACCCCAGCAGCATTGAGTTCTGTCATCTGGCCGGCCTCAACTACGTGAGCTGCAGCCCTTTCCGCGTGCCGATTGCGCGATTGGCGGCTGCTCAGGCAAAGATTCGCAATAGCTAGCGGCTGACATAATCACATACCGTACCGGGGGAGCATACGTCGCCCCCTGCAGCGATTCAAAACTCCCTTGGCGCCTTGATGGCATCGGGGGAGTTTTGTCTTTGTTCGAGCACTGAGCTGTAGATCGACAAGGGGAAGAAGAGCAGGGCGAATCCGGGGGACGCATTATTTTCTGGCCTTGCCCGTGGCTCAAATAAGGAGTCCAGCCGTGACAAGTGACGGTTCGCAATGGGGACAGATTGTCGCAGTGCGGGGCAGCGTGGTGGATGCACGTTTTGCGCCGCCGCTTCCGGAGATCCGACATGAGTTACGCGCTGGACACACCGGGGAGATCGTGATTGAAGTATCCGCTCATCTGGATGCCGAGCGCATTCGTGGTGTTGCGTTGACGCGAACTCAGGGACTAGCGCGTGGTGCGTCGGTGCATGCTCTCGGCCATCCCCTACGTGTTCCAACGGGCCCTATGTTGCTCGGGCGCATGCTCAATGTCTTCGGCGAGACTATCGACGGCTTCGTCTTGTCGACCCAGGAAAAGGCGGACCTCGTCTACGACTCGATTCATCATGCACCCGTCCCTCTGGCGCGTCAGGCTACCACCCAAGAATTGTTAGAGACGGGCGTCAAGGCCATTGATCTATTGGCCCCACTCGAGCGTGGTGGCAAAGCCGGGCTCTTTGGCGGCGCTGGCGTCGGCAAGACCGTACTCATCACGGAACTGATTCACAACATGGTAAGCCGCTACGAGGGAGTCAGTATTTTCTGCGGCATTGGCGAGCGGTGTCGGGAAGCCGAGGAATTGCGGCGTGCTATGATCGATTCTGGGGTCATCGACAACACGGTGCTCTTCTTCGGGCAGATGGATGAACCGCCCGGCGCTCGCTTCCGCGTCGGTCACGCCGCGCTGACCGTGGCCGAGTACTTCCGCGACGAAGCCCATCAGGACGTCCTGCTACTGATTGACAACGTATTTCGGTTCATTCAGGCTGGCGCGGAGGTTTCGGCGCTCATGGGAAATCTGCCGTCCCAATTGGGCTATCAGCCGACCTTGGGTACGGAACTGGCCGAATTTCAGGATCGCATCTGCAACACGCGCAGCGGTGCGATTACCGCCGTCCAGGCGGTTTACGTGCCGGCGGACGACTTCACCGACCCGGCGGTCGTTCACACGTTCACCCATCTGTCGACGTCCATCGTCCTCGCCGCGAGCGGGCCAGCCAGGGGCTCTACCCAGCTATCGATCCCCTGGAGTCCGAATCAACGCTGCTCATGCCCCACATTGTTGGCGATCGTCATTATCAGATTGCGCGGCACGTTCGCGAAACCCTAGCTCAATACGATGAGCTGAAGGACGTGATCGCGATGTTGGGCCTAGAGGAACTGTCCCGAGCCGATCGTAGCGTGGTCAATCGTGCGCGACGACTCGATCGTTTCCTCACCCAACCCTTCTTCACTACGGAACAATTCACCGGCCAGCCCGGTCGCTTCGTGACCCTGGAGGATACGCTCGCAGGTTGCGAACGGATCCTGGCCGATCATTTGGCCGAAGCACCGGAAAATGCGCTCTACATGATCGGCAGCATCGACGAGGTGCAGCATGACCTCTAACCCTGTCCTTTCTGTACGCCAAATGCGCCTTATCCTCATGTTGCCTGAGCGAATCTTGGTTGATACGCCTGTCATCAAAGTTATCGCTGAGGCGGCGAATGGTTCGTTCTGCCTGCTGCCGCGTCATATCGATTTTGTGACTGCGCTCGTGCCAGGCCTGCTGGCCTTGACCCATCCCGACGAACGTGAGGAGTTTGTGGCCATCGCCGATGGCGTACTGGTTAAACAAGGATCAGCAGTCCGAATCTCGGCGGTCAAGGCCGTACGGGGTGCAGAACTAGGCGCATTGCGGCAAGCAGTGCGCGAGGAGTTTCGTCAGCGTACTGAGCAGGACCAGCGTGCACGCGGCGCGTTGGCCCGCCTTGAAGCAGATTTCGTACGTAGGTTCCTGGAACTGCGTGAATAGGGGGCGACGAATCATGGGAGACGCCACTGATGGAAGAGGAGGGGCGTCACAGGACGCCAACGGGCTGGCGACGGCTGTCGGTGAAAAAGAGACGCGCAAGTTGCGGGCGCGTCGTCAGCGCGAGGATAACGTCTGGTTTGGGTTGGGCATGTTCGGTATGGTTGGCTGGTCGGTGGCCGTTCCGACGCTGGCGCTGCTGGCCCTGGGCGCTTGGATTGACCGCCGCTGGCCTAGTCCTTACTCGTGGACATTGATGTTGCTGCTGCTCGGCATTGGCTTGGGCTGCCTCAATGCCTGGTATTGGATCAATCGGGAACGTGGTCAGATCGAGGCGGAGTTACGTGAACCTGATGATGCGCCAGAGCGGCCATAGATTCCCTGAACAGCCTCGCCTCGGCAAGCTTTCCGCTTTGGAGCGGATGCTGCCCAGTTGAGCGGTCAAGCCGCATGGTTAATTTTCAGAGATTCTGAGGACGGAGGAATAGTGAACAATTTCTATCTGTTGACCGAATTGTCCAGCATCGAGCCATGGCGGTATGCGTTGGCGTTGGCAGTAGGTGCACTCCTCGGCGCCTTTTATTTTGGCGGTCTGTGGTGGACCATAAGCCGCCTGCAAACCGTCCGGCAACCCGGCCTGCTCTTCCTCGTCAGCTTCTGGCTACGGACCGTGCTGACAGTCGGCAGCTTCTTGATCGCGACTGGCGGACGTTGGCCGCTCTTGTTCACGGCGCTGGCTGCCTTCCTCACTGTGCGCTTGTTCACAGTGCGTCGGTGGGGTCCGGTCAGTGAGCGTCATTCGTTAGGAAGCAGCGATGCAGCTAAGCCCGGATGAGACCATTTTCTGGCAGTGGCGTTTTGTCACCATAAATGCCACGCTGGTCTATACGTGGATAGCTATGGCGGTCTTGACGCTGGGCTCCTGGGCGGTTACGCGACGGCTGCGCACGGGGCCTCAATCGAGCATACTACAGCAGTTGCTGGAGGCGATCGTTTCGCTGATCGATGAGCAGATTCAAGAGATTATCCAGCGCAGTTCCCTGGCTCTGATTCCCTTCGTCGGGACGCTTTTTCTCTTCATAGCGACCGCCAACCTGCTGGCGGTGATTCCCGGTTATCGCTCGCCAGTCGGTTCGCTTTCGACGGCAGCTGCCCTGGCCGCCTGCGTCTTCGTCGCCGTCCCGGTCTTTGGCGTGACCCGACTGGGGACCGGGCCCTACCTGCGCCAGTATGCCCAACCGTCCGTCTTCATGCTGCCTTTCAACATTATCGGTGAATTGTCACGCACGTTGGCGCTGGCGATTCGCCTCTTTGGTAATGTCATGAGCGGCGAACTGATCGTAGCGATTCTGTTGGCTGTCGTGCCGCTCTTTCTTCCGGTAGTGATGCAACTCTTCGGGATGTTCGTAGGTATCATTCAGGCCTACATCTTTGCCGTCCTGGCTACGGTCTATATCGCGTCGGCTACTATGTCTGCCGAAGCGAGGTTGGCAAAGTCAGAATAACGAAGTAACGCTGTCCATTTCTGTCGGTTCATGCGAAGCAGCGTTTCGAGACCTACTCAGAAAAGGGACAAGGTAAAGACCTGGTAGGATAAAAAAAAGAATAGGAGAAGACGATGGATGCGCTGTATTCAATCAATATGATCGGCTTGGCGTCGATTATCACCGCAGGATTGACAATTGCCATCGGCTCCATTGCGCCGGCGTTGGGGGAGGGACGGGCGTTGCAACAGGCGCTCAGCGCCATTGCCCAGCAACCCGATGAAGCAGGCACGATCACGCGTACGCTCTTCGTGGGGCTGGCCATGGTTGAGTCGACCGCCATCTATTGCTTTGTGGTTGCCATGATTTTGATTTTTGCCAATCCCTTCTGGAATCAAGTCATCGCGCTGCTGGGAGGATAACCTTGTCATTTGACTGGTTCACCTTCTTCGCCCAGATCGTAAATTTCGTTATCCTGATCGGCCTCCTACGGCACTTTCTATACGGCCCCATTCTGAGTGCCATGGCAGCGCGTGAGGAGAAATTGGCGGCCCGCTTCAAAGAAGCTGAACTTGCCCAGCAGCGGGCCCAAGAGGAGGCTACCCTCTTCCAGAGAAAGCGTGTCGAGCTTGACGCTGCGCGTCAGGCGCTACTGGACGACGCTATCGCTGAAGCGACCGATGCACGCAAGCGCATGCTGGCCGATGCCCGGGAAGAGGTTGACACGCTGTCAGCCCGCTGGTTTGCGGGTGTGGAGCGCGAGAAGGCTGCTTTTCTCCAAGTCGTCCGCGAGCGGATTGGCGTGGAGGTCGTGGATGTCGCTCGTTGCGCGCTGGCCGATTTGGGCGATGCTGAGCTAGAGGATCAGATCGTCAGCAGTTTTGCCCGCCGCCTGCTCAACATGAGTGCGTCCGATCGTCATGCACTTATCGTTTCCGGGGCAGCGTTTGAGGAAGATGTGATCGTTCGTAGCACGCTTGATCTCTCTGATGAGGGGCGCCAGGAGATCGTTCGGGCGCTTCAACAGTTACTCGTGCTGGAGGCCCAGGGCAATGACGTTGACTACAGCCACATCGAAGAGATAGGTGTGCGCTTCGAGCGCGCTGACAACCTAATCTGCGGAGTGGAGTTGCTTGTGCGCGATCGGCGGGTTGCCTGGAGTATAGAAGACTATCTGGCGACGCTGAACGAAGATCTACTCGATGCAGTCGTACTCGAATCGGAGCTGGCCTGATATGGCGATAGTTCATGATCCGCCAGACGCCATGCCGGAACTGACGAAGTTTCTGGATGAGACTTTTGCTGGGTTCAGCCAGGTGTTGGCGAAGCGTCGTCCGGCGATGACTCAGCACGAATTCGGCATCGTAACTTATGTCGGCTACGGTATCGCCCGAGTCGAAGGTCTGCCGGGCGCCTATCTGGATGAGTTGATCACGTTTCCGGACGATCTGCTGGGCATGGCCTTCAATCTGGATGAGCGCGAGGTGGGTGTGGTACTCTTGGGCGAAGGCAGTGCTCTGCACGCGGGCGACAAGGTCTTCCGTACGGGGCGCGTGCTCGACGTACCCGTGGGACGTGGGCTCATTGGACGCATCGTCGATGCAGTCGGTCGACCGCTCGATGAACTGGGGCCTGTGCGCACAAGTCAACGACGACCCATTGAACAGTCTGCCCCCGCCATTATGCGACGCGCGCCCGTTACGGAGCCGCTGCAAACCGGACTCAAAGTGATTGATGCGCTCATTCCTATCGGCCGGGGGCAGCGCGAACTAATTCTGGGTGATCGCCAATCTGGCAAGAGCGCCATCGCTTTAGACACCATGCTCAATCAAGCCGACCGGGATGTGATCTGCATCTACTGTGCCATAGGCCAGCGTAGCGCCTCGGTGGCGCGCTTTATTGACGACTTGCGGCGTCATGACGCCCTGCGCTATGCCATCGTCTTGGTCGCCACGGGCGAAGACGAGCCGGGTCTACAATTTGTCGCTCCCTATGCTGCCACGGCGATGGCGGAACACTTCATGGAGCAGGGGGTGGATGTCCTCATTGTCTACGACGACTTGACCCATCACGCCCGAGCTTACCGGGAACTTTCGTTGCTTCTGCGTCGACCGCCTGGACGTGAGGCATATCCTGGCGACATCTTCTATATTCACTCACGCCTATTGGAGAGAGCAACCCATCTACGACCAGAGTTTGGCGGTGGCTCGCTAACTGCCCTGCCCATCATCGAAACGCAGGCTCAGGACATGTCGGCCTATATTCCGACCAATCTGATTTCAATTACGGACGGACAGATCTATGTCTCGCCGCTGCTCTTCCGTAAGGGCATGTTGCCCGCAGTTGACGTGGGGCGGTCCGTCTCACGCGTCGGCGGCAAGGCGCAGCTCAGCGCCTACCGCGCCGTGGCCGGGGATTTGCGGTTGGCCTATGCTCAGTTTGAAGAATTGGAGATCTTCTCGCGCTTCTCCACTCGCCTGGATGAGGAGACGCGCCGTACGCTGGAACGGGGACGGCGCGTGCGCGCCGTCTTGCAGCAGCCTCAGTACCATCCCCTGCCGGCGGCCGATCAAGTTGTGGCGCTGCTTGCGGTCACGAGCGGTGTGTTGGATGAGACAGCTGTCGCCCAAATTCCTGCCGTTGAAGCGCTCATTCGCGATGCCGTGCGTGCCGAACTGCCTGACGCCTGCGCGCAAATTGAAGCCGGCATGCCATTGGATGAGTCACTGGCTGGTAAAATTGTGGAACTCATGCACAGGGTCGTCGACACGTTCGCAGAGGAGGTTGGCTGTGCAAAGCATTGAGGCCCTGCGGCGTAAGATCGCCGGTGCGCGTGACCTGCTTGACGTGGTTAAGACGATGAAAGTGTTGGCAGCTGTCAATATCCGCCACTATGAGCGTGCTGTGGCATCATTGGTGCTTTACGATCAGACAGTTGAACTGGGCCTGCAGGCGCTCTTGCGCCATCCGGACGCGCCCATGACGCCACCCGGCGTCCGTGATGCGCAACGTCAAGGGCTTATCATCTTTGGCTCTGATCAGGGGCTGTGTGGGCAATTTAACGAGCGTCTGACCGATTTCTGCACCGCCGAGATCCTGCCCGCAGATGGTCGAACAAGCGTATCTCGCCCCTTACTGGTTGTCGGGCAACGCGCGACGGCCCTGCTGCAAGAGGCCGGTTATGCCATTGCCTCAACCGTGGCCACGCCAACCAACCTCGCCGGCGTTCTCCCTCTGGTCCAGACGTTGCTCATTCAGATTGACGATTGGCGCAGTGAAGGTCAGATCGGTCAGGTGTCCTTGGTGTACAACCGTCCAGATACTGGACGCACCTACCGCACCGTACACATCGTGCTCCTGCCATTGGACAGTGAGTGGCTGAACCGGTTGCGCCATGCACCGTGGAACACGCGCTCGTTGCCGACCTTCACGATGCCGTGGGCGGAAGTGTTTGCGGCCTTGGTGCGCCAACATCTCTTTGTTACGCTCTATCGGGCCTGTGCCGAGTCACTCGCCAGCGAGGATGCTAGTCGCTTGAGTGCCATGCAGAATGCCGAGCGCAACATTCAGGAGCGCCTTGATACCTTGACCGCGTCCTATCACCATCAGCGTCAACATGCCATCACGGCTGAACTGTTGGACATCGTCAGCGGCTTTGAGGCTGTACAGCAAGAGGAGGCAGCGCATGCAGATGGTAATGTTCGTACTTGACGACCCTGAGCAGTTGGATAAAGTTCTGGATGCTTGGCAAGATGCCGGTGTTTCCGGTGTGACGATTGTAGAAAGCTCAGGGCTCTATCGCCGTCGCGCACAGATGCTGGGCGCACGCTATGCCATTGGCTTCCCGCGGATTGTCGAGCGCATCGAGCAGGGGCACTATTCGCTCTTCGTGATTGTACGCGATGAGGCCGAGGCGAGCCGTTGCTTAGCCGCAGCTGAGGCCATTGTGGGTGATCTCAAGCAGCCGCACACTGGTGTCTTTGCCACCTGGGCACTGGGTATGGTAAAGGGAGTTCAGGTGCATGGACATGGGAATCTGGAGCAGGACGATTGATCTGGCTACAATTTGTCGCTAGCGCCGGGATAGTCGTCTTGGCTGCCATGAAGCTGGCGGAATATGGCGACGTGATTGCCGTGCGCACGAGCCTCGGCGGCATGTTTGTGGGCACCTTGCTCCTGGCCGGAGCCACTTCGCTGCCTGAACTGCTGACGACGATCAACTCGATTAATCAAGCTGTGCCGGCGCTGGCTGCCGGCAACATTTTTGGTAGCTGCATGTTCAACATGTTCATGCTCGCCATCCTCGATCTCGTCGTGCGGCGGACGCGGATCTTGCGTGCCGTGCAGTTGAATCACGCGATCAGCGGCAGCTTGGCTGTTCTGCTGGCAGCGTTGGCCATCTTCTTCATCCTGGCCGATCTACCCTATCGATTGGGGTGGCTTGGTGTCGACAGCCTGCTGCTCATGGCGGTCTACATTGGCGGCGTTTGGGTGCTCAACAGCAACAACGTTGGCAGTGCGGACGAGGAGACCTTGCCTGAGAACCTTGTCGACGTGCCCAGCCTGCGCACGGGCCTGCTTGGCTTTGCCCTGGCCACGCTGGCGCTGGTAGTGGTCACGCCGTTCCTGGTGCGCAGCGCGACCGAAATCGCAGCGCTCCTGGGCGTTAGCACCGGTTTTATCGGCGCAGCGCTAGTCGCCGTAATCACGTCACTGCCCGAGCTGGTGACAACGATTGCGGCCGTGCGCATTGGCGCCTATGATCTGGCAATCGGAAATCTATTTGGCAGCAACTGTTTCAACATCTTTGCCTTGGGCGTGACGGACATCTTTTACACCCAAGGTCGCTTCCTGGGCGATATCACGCCCGACATGACACTTGCCGCCTTACTAGGTTTGCTGCTAACATCCATGGGGCTCTTTGGCAACGTCGCCCGCATCGAGCGACGCTTGGGCTTTATCGAGATTGACGCATTTATCATCGGTATCACCTACCTGGCCGGGATGTGGTTGCTCTACAGCCGCGGCCTTGTCACCTAGAATCTTTGCAACTTAACTCTTTCCCGCTGCGTACTGTGAAAATATGGGGCAGCGCAGCCAACCCAGGAGCAATCAGCATGACTATAGGGGCAGCCTTTGCAATCGCCGTTGGCGTGTTGATGATCGGTCAGTGGGTCTATTACCTGCTTAACGGCAAGGCCACTGAACTGCGTACGGAACCCGTCGAGCTGGGCTTTCATCTGCTCTCCGAACTGGTGACTGCTTTTACACTGATTATTGGCGGCATCGTCCTGCTGATGGATTATCGCTGGGGGCTTGCAATCTACCTATTGGGCATCGGCGCCCTGCTCTATTCGGTCACGAACAGTGCCGGCTACTTCGCCCAGCGCAAGCAGTGGCCGATGGTCGGGTTGTTCGCCGTCCTCTTTATTCTGGGCGTCATGGCAGTGTTACGCGTCTTTGCCTTAGCGGCCTAATCCCGGATGAATTTCATGAACCAACCGATCATTCAGGCGACAGATGTACACAAAACTTATCGGAGCGGCAAGATTGCCGTTCACGCCTTGCGCGGCATCGACATCGCCATCGATCCGGGCGAGATGGTGGCCGTTATGGGGCCATCTGGCTGCGGCAAGACGACCATGCTCAACTGCCTGTCCGGTCTGGATGAGGTGGACGATGGTCAGGTCTACATCGATGGCGAGGATCTGCTCGCCATGAACGACCGGCGCCGCACCCGCTATCGGGCCGAAAACATGGGCTTTGTCTTTCAGACCTTCAATCTGCTGCCCGTCATTACCGCGGTCGAGAATGTGGAGTTGCCCCTACTCGTGAGCGGCGTACGGCCGGCTGATGCACGGCGCCGCGCGCTGGAAGCGCTGGCCCAGGTTGGCTTGGGCGATCGCGCCGACCACCGGCCCGCCGAGTTGTCGGGCGGCCAACGTCAGCGCGTCGCGGTCGCCCGCGCCCTGGTAAATGATCCGGCCATCGTGTGGGCTGACGAGCCCACGGGCAATCTGGATTCTAAATCGGCGGAGGAGGTGCTCGCCCTCATGCGTTCTCTCAATCAGGAACAGGGCCAGACCTTTGTCATTGTTACCCACGACGCCGCCATCGGCGACTCCTGCGACCGCGTGATTCGCATGCAGGACGGGGAGGTTGTGAGGGCGGTGGGGGAGTAGGGTGGTGGGGTTGTGGGGAAGTGGCCTGGAAGATGCGAAGGCACGACCAAGCCTTCCGGAGCACCCAAGGTAATCATTCACACTCTCCAGCCCCAAATCCCTACCACCACACTCTCCTACGACCCTATTCCCCCCAACCACCTGGACAAACGTTATGTTCTCACTCACCAACTACATGTTCGCTCTACTCGTTGCGGTCGGATTAATCCTGCTCTGGTTTGTCTTTCTCTTTGTGCGCAACCCGGTCCTGATCAAAATCGGCCTGCGCAATATTCCACGCCGGCCCGCGCAGTCGATCCTCATCGTGATTGGCTTGACGTTGAGCACGGTGATTATTTTGGCTTCGCTGGCCCTTGGCGACACGCTGAACTACTCGGTGCAGCGCCAGGCTGTGGATGCCTATGGCGCCATTGATCAGGTGCTGGCCCCGCCGGTTTTTTCCCTGCTGGCCGGGATCCAGGATGGCGATGATGAAGCGCTGGCGGAGATGGAGGAGGAGTTTTCGCAACTGACTGCCGGCGGTCTGACGACCGTGCTCTCCATTTTGGATGGCGGCCTGCCCAGTATCAGCGAGGCGCGCTTCCGCGAACTGAAGGCCCAGGCCGAAGACGAACCGCTGATTGACGGCGTGGCCGGCTCTATTCTTTTCCCAACCATTATTCGTGACATCAACAGCGGTCAGGGTGAGCCGCTGGGCTTTGTCTTTGCCGTCGATGACGATTACGACGAGGCCTTTGGCCTCCAAACGGTGGATGGGGAGCTTGCTGAACTGGAACGATTGCAGCCCGGTGTGGGCAATATCTTCGCCCAGGCAACCAACCTTTTCGACCTGGCCGGTGAACTGGGGCAGCGTGTCGGGCTGGAGAATGTCAGCGTGTCGCAGGTGGCGGGGCTGACCGCGGCCGTGGGTGCGGCCGCAACGGTGATCGGCGACGAGAACTTTGATCCCGCCGCGCTGGAGATTGATGTGGCCACGCTGCGTGAGCTTGGCATCGACACCACGCCGCTGGAAGAAGCCGGCATTGAGACGCTCAGTTTGGAGACGCTCGGCATCACGCCGGAAGCGCTGGATGAAGCTGGCGTGACCGGCGAGGGCGGCTTACTGGAAACCATTGACATTCCCGGCGTCGACGTCGATGCAGTCCGCCAGGTGACGACCGATTTGCTCGGCTCCCTTAACCTCAATACGTTGGGCCGGGAGCTTGACGAAGTGCTGGCCCAGTTCGGGCTCCAGTTGCGCCAGGGCGATGTCTACCTCAACCGTTTGGGCGCGGAGCGCCTCAACGCGCGCGTAGGCGACGTTCTTGAGATCTACGTGGGACCGGTGCCGGTCCCCTACCGCGTGGCCGGCATCGTCGAGCAGGCCGGGCCGACGGCGGCCCTAACGCCCGTCGTGGTCATGCCGCTGGCGGAGGCCCAGCAGCTCTTCTTCATGAGCGATCGGGTCAACAACATTCTTGTCTCGAATGAGGGAGACGAACTCTCTGGACTGGTGCACACGGACGACGTGAGCCGGCGTCTGCGCGTACTGGCGCTTGATGAAAGCGCCCTGGCCGCGACCACGGAGATTCTGCGGCGGCCCGCCGTGCGTGCGGCCATCAACAGTGAGGCGCCTGCGGCGCTCTCCGGTTTCGAGCAGGAATTCGATGGCCCGGCCTTTATCGGCACGGTGATTGAGGATCTGTTTAATCTGGGCGAGTTCAATGAACTGGTCGTCGAACTGCCTGCCGCACTGGTGGAACCAGGCGCGAACGAAGCGCTGCGCCTGGCCCTCACCAACACCATGGTGCGCGAGTGGCTGCTTGGGCTCGACATTCCCCGCGACGACCGGGAAGCGCTACGAACCGCCATCCGTTCCCTCAACCAGTTTGACGTCATCGACCCGCTCAGCAAGTCGTCTGTCGTCACCGTGGCCGGCGTCGGCGGAACGATCTTCAGCTCGGTCTTTTCACTGTTTGGCTTCTTCTCTGTGCTGGCGGCCATCCTGCTCATCTTTCTGATCTTCGTGATGCTGGCCGCGGAGCGCCGCAACGAAATGGGCATGGCGCGCGCCATCGGCGTGCAGCGGCGACACCTGGTGCAGATGTTTTCCACGGAAGGCCTCGTATACGACTTTGTGGCTGCGGGCGTGGGCGTACTTGTCGGGCTGCTCGTCTCCTATGCCATGGTCGGCTTTATCGGCGGCCTCTTCAACGACGTCGCCGGTCAGTTCAGCGACTACGGCGGCGTCTTCAGTTTCCGCTTCCGCGCCTCAACGCCGCTCATTGTGATCGCCTACTGTATCGGCGTGCTCTTTACCTTCGTCGTCGTGACCATCGCGTCCTGGCGCGTAAGCCGTCTTAACATTGTCGCCGCCATCCGCGACCTGCCCGAGCCCGAGCGCGTCGGCCGCTCGTCAACCCTGAGTCTGATTGGCCGTACAGCCCTCGAGCTTCTGCTGGTTGGTGGCGGCCTCTATGCCATCACGGTGGGCGTGGACGGTCGATTCAGCCTGATTCTGGTTGGCGTCTCCCTGCTCCTGGTCGGCGGCATGTTGCTGCTGGGCTGGCTGTTAGAACGAACTTCGTGGCGCCGCGAGCAGATTCAACGGCTGGTCTACACCGTGATCGGCCTGGGATTGCTGCTGATCTGGGCTGTGCCCTGGTGGTCGGTGCTCGACGCTACGGGGAGCGAAGAAATCGCACAACTTGCTTCAGACGGCCCCTGGGTCTTAATCCGCTTGGGGCTGACGGGGCCATTGATCATTTTGGGCGCGATCCTGGTCATCATGTTCAATGCTGACGCATTCACCTGGACCATCAGCCGGCTGCTGGGCGGTATCGGCGCGCTGACGCCTGTGCTCAAGACGGCCATCGCCTACCCGCTGAGCACGCGCTTTCGCACCGGGATTGCCATGCTGCTCTTCGCCATGGTCATCAGCACCGTCACGCTCATGGCGGTGGTGATCGACGCCACCCAGACGCTGGTGACGCCGGACAGCGAGCGCAATGCCGGCTTTGAGATCGGCACCTCGTTCTCGCTGCTCAGTTTCTTCAACCCGCTGGACGATCTGGGCGCGGCCATTGCGGCCAATCCGGATTTCCCGGACGAGCAGGTGGCCGCGATCGGCGCGATCGCCACCGCGCCTGTGGAGGCCCAGCGCAGCGACCAGAATGACGAGCCCTGGCGCTTCTTGCAGATGGTGGGGGTAAACGAGGATTATCTGGACCAGGCTGAGGCAACCTATGCCTTCGCGCTGCGCGCCCCGGGTTATGCCGACGATGCCGCGGTGTGGGAAGCGCTGCGTACGCGTGATGATGTGGCCATTCTGACGCGGGACCTGGTCTTTGCCACGCTCGATAACCGCACAGAAGGTGATGATCTACCGTTCTTTGTCGAACCGGAGGATCGCGAAGAGTTCGAGCGCGAATTTCAGCCTGAACGCCGCCTGTTTGACGATTTTGCCCTGGACAGCCAGGCGCTGCCGCCGGTCATGCTGCGCCTGCGCCCGCTCCCGGACGGCTTTGAGGCCGAATTTGAGTTTGACACCGCTGACGCCGATGCAGCTCCAGCCCAGGATGTGGAGATCATTGGCGTATTGGAGAACCCGAGCGTCCTGGCCGACAGCGGCGTACAGCTTGGTCCTGCGGCATGGGCGCGGGTGACGGGCGCGCCCTTTACGGGGGATGAATACTATCTGAAGGTGGTGGACGACGCGGATGTGCGTGAAGTGGCTCAGCAAGTCGAGCGGACCTTTTTGAGCAGCGGGCTCAACGCTTTCGTTCTGGCAGAGCAGTTTGCCCAAGGGCAGGCGTTGACGCGCGGGATCCTGCGCCTCTTCCAAGGCTTCATGGCGTTGGGACTGCTCGTCGGCATTGCCGCATTGGGCGTCATCATGACCCGGACTGTGGTCGAACGCCGGCAGCAGGTGGGCGTCATGCGTGCGATTGGCTTTCAGCCGCGCATGGTGGCCTTCTCATTCCTCTTTGAAGCCAGCTTTATCGCGCTGTCGGGCATTCTGATCGGGACGATGGCCGGCGTTTCGCTGGGGCGTCAGATCGTCTTGGCGTTCTATACGGCCTTGGCCGGTGACGCTGTCCTGCCAATCCCCTGGCTGCAAATTGGCGGGGTTGTGCTGCTGGCCTACCTCTTTGCGCTTCTCACGACCGTCATCCCGGCCTATCAGGCCGCGCGCATCTATCCGGCCGAGGCATTGCGCTATGAATAACATCACCATTTTCACAGAATCGACGCGTTCTTCAAAGACTTGCGCCTATCTCGGTGGATCAGATATTCTAGCGACCAGAACGCAGACAGCACTGGCTGCGAGCGAATGTATCTGACACTCAGGAATGCATCAATGTTCGGATTCGTAGACTCGTGCTGGCTACTTAACTCATTCGCCGCCAAAACCAGCTGACAAACGGATCGCAGACAGGCTAAAACACAACTGTAGTACTAGCAACTATGTCTAGCTACTGCGTAACATGAGTTTATGAGTCAGGTGCTGCGGGTTTCATGGATGGAACCACGGATTACACGGATTTTGTGGTTGGTGTCGTCCTGTTGATTGTATGGGCACGTACAGTTCTGGGCAAGCGGGTTTGCGGGTTCGAGTTCTAGGTTGGGTGTCGTGGTGGGAGGTAGGGTATGCGCCGAAGACGGCAGGCGTAGGCTCAGTCAAGGCATCCTGCCAGGCCGCAACCTTCCCCGCGAGCGGACATGGTGGACAGCGCCTCGTCGATCAAGAAGTCGGGCACTCCTGCTGCGGTTAGAGTCCCTTGTAGCTCCTCTAGTCGGGCGCCGAACATCTACGTTAACCCACAAAAGGGCGCGCAGCGTCCCCGAAGTCGGGATGAACGCGTTGTTCGGCGTCGTCCGTCTATGCGCCTGCAATACACTCTTTGAGAAAGTTCGCGTGAGCGTCCGAAAGTGATGAATCGTCCAATCTCTTCTTGGCAGAAGCGAGCACCGCTTTGTGTTGCCGGCAATTGGCCTTAAATGACCAGGTTGCAGCTCCGACAACCTGCATCCTCCCCACGTCGCCCTTCGGCAACTCAATGCCAGCGTATTGAAAAATGTTCTCCAAGTAGCGGTCCTCGCCTGTGGCATAATAACTTGCCCACCACACATCAAGCTTTGTTGGGTCTACCTGGGTATCATTTGAAATGTACTTTGCCAACACTGATTGACCATTCAACAGTTCCTTTGCGCGAACCCCAAAGGCTCCATCCGATATTGGCCATCTGTATTTCGCAGAGATGCGCGCAATCATTACCGCGACAAGCAAGTCCGCTCCATTTCCGTCACCTTCGAGTTGACTTCTGAGCTGATCGGCATCGCTCTGGAATTTTCTAAATGCTTGCTCAGTTGGATCAAGATAGAAATCGGACATCGCATCACCAAAATCCTCGAGGTTTTGCGCCGGTGCAGGCTTACACAGATGGGCAATAGCTGAAACCACGGATCGTAGAAATGTTCTCATATAGGCACCCAATGTTGATTATCAAGCGAATGACTGGTTATTTGTCTCCCTATGGTTCATGTCATGCACATCGAAAGAGCTAATCCACCATACCGCGATTGTCGGTCAATGGGGCAGTATCAGCAAGCGGTTTCTCAGGACCAGGTGTCAGCGTCCCCTACCCATTGCCCGTCCCCACATGCGTCGGGCCGCCAGGCCCGCAACCACCGCCGGGCGCGCTGCCGACAAGCAGAGAGGCCAGCGCTTCGCTGAGTACCCCACAATTGATCTCCGAACCCAGGTAGCCTTTATGTAGCACGCGCGAATATTGGGCCATGGCCTCACTTAGCCGCAGTTGTTGGGTCAATTGCTCTCTAGACAGACCCGCAGCCTCGGCGCGGGAATCCTGTGAAGCATTCGGCATGATCAACCTGCGCATATATGCTCAATCCTATTGTACGTCGCTGTCAGTCGTTGTCTCCAGCCATATCCCGTTCAAAGGACAGCTAAGGTCAACTTGTATCCTACGCGCGCGTTCCAGCCGAACTGGCTTGGTTCGAACCGCAAGCCGTGTCTAGCGAATCACGGTATCCGGCAGCACAAACTCCACCTGCATTTGCGCCGTGCAACTTGCATCCACCTGGCTGTCAGGGTCCGCCAGGAACTGTTGCACCATTTGCGTTGGACACTCGCCGTGGTTGCCGAGAATGCTGTGCATGGCGCTCGGCACGTCGACCAGTTGCCCGACGCGCAACTGGTCGGCTGCGATTTGGGACATTTCGGGCGGCGTGATGCTGTCAAATTGGCCACTGAGGATCAAGGTCGGAAACTCGCCAAAGACGGTCGGAGTCGGCGCGGTCAAAGCATCTTGCCAGGCAGCGCAACCTTCGCCGCGGGCGGCCATGGTGGACAATGCCTCCTCGATCAAGAAATCGGGCACACCTACTGCGGATAGGGTCTCGCGTATCTGCTCCGGCCGGACACGGAAGGGGTACTGCTCCGTGCAACTCAACTTGCTGTTCAGCGCGCTATTGACCCCCTGCATGAGTTCAGGTGCAAAGCGAATGATGATCCCGTTGAACGCGCCGGGCGGCATGGCGTTGAGCAGGCCGGCGAGGGCGGCAGCGGTGTCGCCGGGGCAGACACTCTCCAGATAAGCTGCCACGTCGGCCGCGTCAGCATCCCACAGCGTGACCAACATCGCCGCCATGCCGTCGAAATCCGCAACATCCTGCGTGCAGGTAAGGAAGGCATCCATTAGGCCGTCAAAGCCTTCTACTTCGGCAGGGTAACCCGTGACCGTGTCCCGGGCGGGGATGCTGCCACTGCGCAGCCGGGCGAGCAACTCCGTGTTGCCTGCCTCCAACTCTGCGATCAGCCGCGGTTGAAACTGGATGTAGTTGATCGCATGATTATACGGATAGACGGAACGATAGAGGTCTTCGTCCGTGAAAGTCTGGCCGTCGTCAAGGACAAGCGGCTCCGTGTCCAGCTTCTTGACCAGGCGATCGAAGCGCGCCCGGAGTTCCGGATACGCCACCACACAAGCCGAATCGGCCGCGCATTCCTCAAACACAGCCTCAAACATAGCCCACTCGTAGAGTGTAGGCTCGGCCAGATAATCATTGACCTTGTCCTCCGGCAGAGGATAGGTCGAATCCAGCACGACACTGCGCACTAGCGGCGAATTGGGGAAGTAATGCATGAAGGACATCACCAACCGGGTGCCGTACGAGATGGCGTAGAGATTGTAGGCCGGATAGCCGAGCGCTGTGAGGAGATCGGTCAAGTCCGCTGCGCTGGCGGCGGTGCTGATCCCGGAGGGCGGATAGCCCTGGACGGTCAGGTCCTGCTGGCAGAAGACGGTCAGAATATCGGCGTCGGTAACATCCTCACTGGTCTTGGCTTGCAGAGCCTGGCGAATTGACATCGCCTCAGTATCATCAGGATACGCGCATGCGAAAAATGGGACGCTCCGCCCCATCCCGCGCTGGTCATAGAGAATAATGTCACGCTCTTCCCGCAGCGGCGCGTAACGTTGGATGAACTCCAACACCACGTCACGCAAGGTGGAGCCAGCCCCCGGTCCACCCGCCACATGAACGATGGGATCCGGTTCCGGATTCGCCCCAGTGGCCTTCAGAACCACATAGGCCAGATCGGTCGCTTCTCCGTCCGGGACGGCGCGGTTCCAGGGAACGCGCACGTAGCCGCACTGGATCGTTTCGCCCTCAATCTCGTCCTTCGGGAAATAGAGATCGCAGGTGCGATCCAATCTCTGTACTGCCTTGTCGCCGACGCTACCCATTGTCACGGCGGAAGGCTGCGCAGCATCACCAGGTGGCACTGGTGCACAGGCTGCCAGCACAAACGCAACAATCAACACTGCCATTGCAGTCCATCTGCTGTTCAAGGTAGGCTTCCTCCCGGTTTTCTCCATCATCGCGGAATCTAAGCACGCCATCGTGACAATTCGCCAGCAACGCTGTCTTCGGTGCCCGGGTGACGCAGGACCTGTTCCCGCATTGTCCCATGTAGCACTGTTCGTCGAAGATAATGCCGTGATCTGTACACAGGGGCGCGTAGTGCTGGAACTGATCTATCATCACCTGTCAAGCACCACGCGCCAGTAGCGACTTGACCGGCGCGTGCGCTGCCACACGATATAGGTTGGGATCCTCCAGTAGACCACGGCGGCGCAAACGACCACGGCGAGAGCGATCCAGAAAAAACCGCGCGGAGGAGGTTTGTCGGCGCCGGCTGCCAGAACTAGCAGCCAAAAGACAAAGAAGCCGATGGCGATGTAGCCGGCGATTTTTCTTATGGACATGAGACATGCCCTTTCCGGGTCTGTCAAAATCTTGAAATGTGCGGACAGCTTGAATTGCGCTAGATCCCGCCGGTCGGCTCTACTTTTGATTGGCAGCGCGCCGTTTGTTGACCAGACTCAAGTGCTTTGCGCTAGTCGGTCCGGCCTGTATTCCTCGATCCGTGCTCCAGCGATCGGGTATACCCTTGTACAAGAGTTAATGACTGGCGATCAAACAACTCAGTGATGTGCGTGTCGGCCATTGTTCAGTGCGCATGCCCTTCGTGCGAACATCAGAGAGCGACTGGCAGGCCATTGGGCGAGACCCGTGCGCACCAAGGGCGTGCGCACTAAACGTTGAAATCCGTGACTGAATCGGCCGTCAGTCCTTCCTTACTTTTTCAACTGTGGACTGTATTTGATTAGCTCGACTTTGTACAACTTTGGTCACCTCTGAACGCAATTTCGATCGAGTCAACTTGCGCGATTAGCCGGCCTTTAGAGAGGAGGCAACGCTAGATCGTGCCAGATGATTTACACGCTCGTCGCATAATTATCGAATATCAGGCCAGAACAGCGATGTTCAAGAATAGAATTGACGCTTTTCTCCTGAGTGGAATCACTCTGATAGCCCGGTGAATACGCCGCCTGAAAGTTGTACAAAGTCGAGCTAAGCCATCAATGTGATATAGTGTGCCCGGCTCATCAAGGACCCTCTTCCTTTCGTCGCACCGCAAGTTGATAGTACTCGCTAAACTTGCATCGTACTTTCTTTTGATTGGAGCATGATCTTAAATGAAACGCTTTCTCGATATACATACTGATGATTCTAGCCATGCTCGTTGTATCGGCCTGTGCTGGAAATGCGCCGCATGCCACCCCCGTGCCGCCTGCACGGCTGACCCAGGAACCCGTTGTCGAAGCCGCGGCGGTACCCATAGAGACGGCGGTTGCTGAGGCTCCGGCAGACGAAAGCCCGTCGCCCCTGGATGATCTCCTGAACCAGTGGATGACGCCAGGCAACGGCTTGTGTGACGCACCTGGCGCTGTGCTGCTGGTAGATTCACCGACAGGTCGCTATCTCAAGGCGGCAGGTGTGACCAGTCTGGAAGACCCACGCCCTGTGCAGGTGGACGACCGCTTTGAGATCGGAAGCAACACGAAAGCATTTACCGTCATCCTGGCGCTGCAATTGCAGGACGAGGGCGTATTGTCCATGGATGATCCCCTTAGCAAATGGCTGCCTGAGCTGGCGGCGCAGATCCCCAACGGCGATCAGGTGACCCTGCGTCAGATGGCCGGCAACACCTCCGGCATCTGGGATTATGCCGATCCGCTCATGCAGCCGATCGTTGACGCCAACGATCAGGAAGGTCTGGCCCAATCCTACACGCCGCAAGAGTTGGTCGACTATGCCATTGCCAACGGCTCACCCGACTTCGCGCCAGGCGAAGGTTGGCACTACAGCAGCACCAACTTCATCCTGCTGGGCATGGTGGTGGAAGCTGCCACGGGCAAATCGCTGGCCGAACTCTACCAGGAACGCATTTTCGACCCGCTGGAGATGACGAGCACCAGCTACCTGGAGGGGTCGCCTGAGCCGGGGTCCATTGTCGACGGCTACTACGCGATTTCTGGCGATGAGTTGACCAACATGACCAAC
Organism: uncultured Chloroflexia bacterium; assembly: GCA_963749845.1. Taxonomy (GTDB): domain Bacteria; phylum Chloroflexota; class Anaerolineae; order Caldilineales; family Caldilineaceae; genus JAGRCP01. The sequence goes on from CAVVOJ010000006.1 coordinate 786,828, forward strand.
TGGAACGCCACCCAGGGCGGCGCCGCAGGCGCCATCGTCAGCACGGCTGAGGATATGTCTCGCTTTATCGGTGGCTTGGTTGGCGGCGAACTACTCCAGGGAACATCCCTGGATGCCATGTTTGATTTCCGGGAGCTGGACATATCGGAAGGCGGCGGGGTTTTCGCTGGCTATGGGCTGGGCATCATTGACTTTCAGACAAATGGGTTCAGCGCCCTTGGCCATGCCGGCCAGACGGCGGGCTTCCAGTCCGTCTGGTTCTTTGTTCCCGAGTCTGCCACGGCCTTTGTCCTATTGACCAATTCCGGTAGTTGCCATGTGATTTATCTGCCTTCGACCCTGGCACCGGAGACGCTGGGTGTTACGGCCGGCAGCGGAGGATTTGCACAATCCTGCGCCAACGTTGATCTCCCCTATCCGCGACCTGAGCCCGAGTACAATACGAAGGTTGTGCGCGATCTCAGCCTCTTTGCCGATGCCCTGGCCGGGTTGGCGGTGGAGCGAATAGCGGAGTTGGATGCACTGTTGGCTGGCGCCACTGTCCTACCCATTCCCTGGCTGCAAATTGGTGGGGTTGTGCTGCTGGCCTATCTCTTTGCGCTCCTGACGACCGTCATCCCGGCCTATCAAGCTGCGCGCATCTATCCGGCCGAGGCATTGCGCTATGAATAGGGATTCCTTGGCCGGATCGGCCAGCAAGGAGTGCGACGACGATCAGCGCGGAGACGACGGGAGTTGGCCCCTCACATGTACAAGACTGGTCAGATTCGTCCCGAGGCATATCGCAGGAAGATCCGAGCAGGATTTCGCGTTGCTCTTGCATGATACAGCCAAGATACGGTAGCCTGTTTCCCAGAAAGCATTCGTATAGGTAGGCGATGAGATTGGCATCCGTCTCGCTGTATGCATATGGATCAGCCTGAACCTCATCGTATTTCAATATTCCCGTACATGACGGAGTAAGGCAAATAGGCATCAACGGTCAAAATCTTGTATGAACATGCCGCCGACTGGCCTGAGTCAGGGCCGCTGTGGATGGATGCACACGTAGATTTCACAGGCGTGATTGAAGTGTCGCCAGACTCCGCTCGCCAGCGGGCAAATGGATTTCTCGGCAGCCACGTCGGTATGGCGATCCAGAGCAATGATCCTGTGCTGTTATGGCAGGAGCGCCCTGTCTGGCGACTTCAGATCAATCTGTATCAGCGAGGTTTAGGAAAGGTCGCCACTCTGGACACGCTCGATGTCGACGCCATCACGCGTGAGGTGCTACCTCTCGCAAACGAAGAAATCACAGGTATCCAGGCACGGGCCAATGCCATTGCTCTCGGTCTCTCAGCATCAACAACGACGACGTTCTGATTGTCTAGCACCTTGTGCGGCTGGGTGCACGCACGAGTTGTAAATGAGTTTCGCATCCAGAGGGCGAAACGGCTTTGCACCAGAGGGAATTCCGCCTTTAACCCCTTTGTTTTCCAGAGGTACTAACAACTCGTGCGTGCACCCGTACGGCTATGATCTTGCACTATCTGCATGTTCCGGTAAAGTACTCTCAACTTCTATCTCTGCTGCGGATCCAAGCGTTCGGCACCTCATTCAGTAGCTTACACAATCTGGAAACCCTTGGTCTCTCGGTTTGCATTGCAGAAGGCGATATAGAACGACTTCGTGCAATTGCCCGGTGGGCCACTTCCCTTATTGGTTGGCCTGAGGCAGATTCTCGATGGGAGGCAGCGACGTAAGGAAGGCCGCTATGGCCAGGCGATCCTCGTCGGTCAGCTTGCCGATGCCCCGATCCACAACGCCTTTCATGCCGGGATGGGCCTCTGTGCCGTCGAAGTAGATGCCCGTAGCCAGGAAGTCAGCAATCTCTTGCTCACTCCACGCCCCCAGACCGGTCAGCTCATCCGGCGTGAGATTGGGCGCCACGATATCGCGGAAGGGCGCACCGGCAAGGAAGAGGTCCATGTTGGAGCTGCCGTCTTCGTTGCTGGGCGTATGGCAGAAGCCGCAACGAGCCAGGGCAGCGAGGTAACCGCCCCGCTCAGCGCCTTCCATGGGTGCAACCGCCGGCGGGGCTTCGGCCGGCGTGAATTCCGCCACTTCCATGTTCAGCTCACGGGCCGGTACGGCATTCTCCACTGGATCGAGGGAGCGTAGATAGACCACCAGATCGGCCGCATCCTGATCGGCCATGCCCGCGTAGTGGGGCATAATGAAAAGATTATCACCGTCGGCGCGTTTGCCAATGCGAAATGCATCAATGATCTGCTGGTCGGAGAGGCTACCGATGCCGGTCGCTTCGTCGGGGGTGATATTGGCGCTGTAGACGGCGCCGAATGGCCCCTCAAAGGCGTTGCCGCCGGCCAGCGCGCCCAGGTCACGGTTGAAATGGCAGCCGCAGCCCAACGCCGCATTGAAGATATAAGCGCCGGCTTCCGCCGTACCCGTAAGGGCTTCGCCTTCTTCCGTTGCCTCTTCGGTCTCCTCAGCCGTTGCCTCTTCGGCGGGGACTTCTGTCGCTTCTTCCGCCGGAGCCTCGGTTGCTTCTTCGGCCGGAGCCTCGGTCGCTTCTGCCACAGGCGCCTCCTCTGCGGGCGCTTCGGTGGCTTGGGCCGTGTCGCCGGTCGCCGGTGCAGTCGGCGCAGCGGCACAGCCGGCCAACGCGATTACGAGCAGCGCCAGCGAACCAATCAGGAGCATGCGTGTCAATGGGAATGACGTCACGCCCGGATATCTGCTTCGCTTCCATCTAGTCATAATGCCTCCTTTGTCTTCGAACGAACAACGATGGGTGGATACAACTCGGTTGAAAAACCTGAAGGTAAAATCCAGGCAGAACCTACAGGGGCGCAGTTTACTCGACCGGTACGGCCACAAAATCTATCTCCAAACGCACCTCATCAGCCACATTGGCGACGATGGGCACATTGGGGATGCGAATGCCGAAGTCCTCATGCAGCACAGTTGCTCGCCCCGATCCCTGAATCTCGGTCGGACTGATCGGCGTCACGCTCATGGCAAACGTCGCGGGTTGGGTCACGCCGCGCACGGTGAGGTCACCCGTAACGCTAAACGCGAAGGGCTCACCAATGGCCACCGCGTCCGGCACTCCCTCGATGGCCGTGGGAACGAAAGTGATGAACTTGTTGGCATCCAGGGCAGAGAGCAGAATTTCCCGCTGAATGGAGCGGTTACGCCGGCTGCTGTCAGTGGTCAAATCGCGTGCATTGATCTCTATGGGGCCAATCTCGGCAGCGGTGGGGTTGGCCGGATCGACGCTGAGCGTGCCCGTGATCAGCGACGTGACGCCGACCACGGTCTTGTCATTGCCCAGCAGCACTTCATCGATGAGAAAACGGGCTTCAGAGCGGTCTGCATCAATGGCAAAGGTCGGTCGGCCCCCAGTCGTCTCACTTGTGGCCGTCGCAGCTTCCGTGGCCACTGGTTCTTCTGGCGGTTCTTCTGCCGATAGATCCTCGGCTGTCGCAGCTGTCGCGCCTGCCTCCGCCTCAGCCTCCTCCGCTGCCGGCGCCTCAGCCGCTGCAGTCGGATCGGCCGGCGCTTCGGTCGCGGCTTCCGCAGCCTGCGGTGGCCCGCCCTGGGTACCAATACCGCCGCAAGCGCCCAACAACAGCAGCAGAATGATCGCAAGAACCGCGGGCAGGAGTCGATGCGAGCTTTGTAGATTTGGCATCATCGTTTCTTTCCATTGCTGCGACAAAAGCAAATCGTGGGACGGATCAAGAAGGTAGAAATCGGCGCCTCGGAGTGGTCATCATTATAATCCCATAAATTTTGGCGTCAAACGATTATTTTCTGAACCAAGGAATTCCAGATTGATCCAGCGAGCCATGGCCTACCCCCAATGTTCGTACCGGATGAAATGCGCAACCGCATCGAATTCATCACTGAAGTCAGCAACTGGCCGAATAGCTCTGGAACTTTGTCAAGTCATCCGCATCTTCCAGCCGGAGAGCGTTCTGCGCTGGCATTGCCAGCTGGTGCGACGAAAATGGACGCACAATCCCGATGGCCGCCGAGGGAGGCCCAAGGTAGATCCAGAGCTTGAACGCCTCGTCGTCCGATTCGCCAGAGAGAATACCGACTGGGGATACGACAAGATCCGCGGAGAACTCAAGAAACTTGGGTACACTATTGCACCAGGAACCATCGTACGCATCCTGAAGAGACACAATATTCCGCCAACACGGATCGGGGCAGTTCGCCGAGTTGGCGTCACCTGATGAGGCACTGCAAAGCTCAAATCCTGCGAGTGCCCTCTGGGCGCGATTTATTTACCGTAGAGACGACCTTCTTGAAGACCATCTATGTGCTGTTCTTCATCGAACTGGGAAGCCGGCGTGTCCATTTTGCCGCCTACCCTGTCGCCACATTGTGCTAGAGCCCGAGCGCAAGCCAAATGACGCGCTGGCACAGGAGATTCAGGCCTATGTCAAAACGCGCCTTGCCGCCCACGAATATCCGCGGCAAATCGCGTTCGCGGATGCGTTGCCGCTGACGACCACCGGCAAAATCGTCCGGCGCACCCTGCGCGCGTGGCAGAGGGAAGGCTTGGCGTGAGATAGCGCCACCTACAGACCGAACTGCGATCCTAGCTGGCGTTCAATTTCCGGTGTGGTGAAGACACCTTCCACCCGATAGACGACCCGGCCCTCGGCGTCAATCAAGTAGAGCCAGGGCTCGGTATTGAGGCCAAAGGCCGTGGCTGCGGGGGCAACCTGCCAGCCCGTTTCGGCCGGATTAGGGAGATCGGGGAAGAGCTCTACGTAGACGAAATTCAGGTCGTCTCCATAGCGGGACTGCAGCCCGTCGACCAGTTCGTAGGCCGGGCCGCAGAAGCGGGTTTGGCAGAAGGACGGTGTGGCAATGAGAAGGAGCGTCGGTCTGTCATTGGCCAACGCATCGGGAAGGCTCCGTTCGTGAAGCGCCGGATTGGGCGCGTCGGCGGACGTCAGTAGACCCAGGTCGCCCTCGACGTCGGCCAGTGTCAGCGTGTCGACCGCGGGCACACTCTCGCCCGGGCTGATGGAATCGGACTCGGCCAGGACTTGAAAGCCGATCCGCTTCAGTGCGGTGCGGCCGTCCGACCAGTGGGCCTGGACTTCGACGCCCCAGTTTCCGGCCACGTCGAAATCCCGTTCCAGGGCGTAGACTGTGGTGAGGCCATCGGCCGTCTGGATTCTCTCGGCATCGGCTTCGCCCATGGGGGTGGCTGCTGCGGGATCGTTCAGCTCCACAAAATGGAAGTGAACATTCGCATCGTGGATCATCGTGCCGTCGGCATCGAAGAGACCCACTGCGAAGCGGTTCGGACCCACCACCAGCTCAGATGGGACGGCGACGGCCTCAATTTCATCGGTAGTTGCGCCCATCTCCAGATGAACATGCTCTTCCTCGCCCGGGGCCTCTTCAGCATGCACGGTGACCTGATTTGAAAGCGCCGGTTCGAAGTCACCGGCATCGGCGACCTCGTCGGTCTGACGAGTGCAGCCGGCCAGGAGCGCCACAAGTAATAGCAGGCTGATTGCCCGCAACAGAGTACGCTTGCCCGCCGATCGTTGGCTGTCCGTTGTCAGTACGCGCCGCGTGTCTTGAAGCAACATTCATTCACTCCTCATGTCTATGCTCTGGTTGTCGTTTCGAATCTTCATTTCGTTTCTTGCTGCTGCGTGATCCGGTCATAAAGTTTGCTGGCTAGGTCTCCCACTTCTACCGCGGGGTCAGCGCCGTCGGGGTACATCAGAAAAATGAATGAACCGACACCTTCAGTCCGGAAATAGGCAGCATCTACGCGCGTTTTTCTAGTTTCAGCAGCGGTGACGACCGTCAGGCCGACCCTGTCGTTGCCGAGCGCAGCCGGGAGCGAGAGTTCATCTTGCTCCAGGATGCCGATACCGCCGGTTCCCGCCTGCAGGAGCGTCAATAATTCCTCAACACGGACCTCTATCTCCCCTGCGGGCTGCTGGTCCCCGGTGGTCAGCGGCGTGGTGAAGCCCCAAACCAATTCGAACTGCTCCGGATTCCCATAGGCAAATCCCTGTCCAATGACAATGCCGTTGCCGACGCTCTTGCCCTCCGTCAGACCCAACTCGGCCAAAGGAATGACCTCGAAACCGGCCGGGAAATCCTGCAAGTCAAGGGCAGAATATGAAGTGAGTGACCGCATGTCCGACTGCGATGCGAGTTGCGCCTCTAGCTGGCGCGCCAGTTCTTCGACGGCTGCCCGCTCTTCTGATTCCGGCGCAAGTTGAAGGTACTGTCGTAAATCATCCTGCGCGCCCGCCCAGTCACCCGTCGCGTAGCGGGCGAGGCTCCGATCCAGATAGACCTGCAGGTATTCAGGGAATCGCTCCAGGGCCGCATCGAAGTCCTGGATTGCCCGCACCATTTCTCCGGAATCGGCGAAGGCCAACCCGCGGGCATAGTAAGCCGCGGCAAATTCGCCATCCAGCGCAATTGCTTTGTCGTAGTCAAGAATGGCCCGACCCGGTTCGCGCAGTTCATTGTAATCAACGCCGCGCTGATAGTAGGCATCGGCCCAATCCTGTTTCAACTCGATGGTTTTGGTATGGTCCGCAACGGCCAGCTCGAATTCACCCTGTCTTCGATAGGCGCGGCCTCTCTCGTAGTAGGCGAGGGCATGCTTGGGCGAAAGCTCGATGGCCTCGTCAAATGCGGCCAGCGCCTGTACCTCGTCTTCTTGCGTGACGAACTCCAGGCCACGCCGGTAGGTTTCCTCGGCCAGGCTCTGGTCCACGTGAAATGCCCGTAGATAGTTCACCAGGTGCCAAATCTGATCCTTGGTTAAGACCTCCGAGAATCCAGGCATGGCGGAAAAGGATTTGCCGTCGCGCACAATACGAAATAGTTCGATATCAGCGTGGAGAGGAATATGCGTCAACAGGTCGGCGGGGGGTGGCTCAAGTCCTTTGCCCTCGGGACCATCGCCGCGTCCGGTCAAGCCGTGGCAGCGGGTGCAATTCTGTTCAAAAACCGCCTGGCCCTGGGTCAGTGAAGCCGGGTTGGGAGCAAATGGATTGCGCAAAGGATTTGGGGACGACTCCGGTGCGGCATTGATCGATTGCTGGGGCGACTCCTGGGTATCGACGGCCGCCGGCATAGCGCGGACGGCAATCGTTTCCGCTTGGACCGGATCAATGGACTGTGGGCTGATGATGAGCAGGAATGCACCGACAATCGTGACACTTCCACCAAAGCTCAGGGCCAGGCCCCGCCGCGTGCGCCAGCCACCGGCGGCCAACAGCCCGACGCCCAGCAACAACATGCCGAACAGGGCCAGCTCTCCGGACCAGAGCCACCGGCTGATCCGTGCCGAGGGCACAATTACGGCGCTGCCGCTCTCCCCGCCGCCCACTGCAAAGCGAAACGCGGTCCTGGCGTCAAAGGCATCGGGGCGGCGGACGACGAGCTCCATCTGCCAGGGCCCGCTAATGGTCAGGGGCAACGCCTCGATCTCATATTGACCCTCGCCGCGCCTGACTGCCGACAGCGCACCCTCACCCAGGTCGGCCTCCAAATAGGTCGCGCGCACACTCACGTCGGATGCGTTGTCGATCGCGTTACCGCGCTCGTCCACCAGCGTGATGAGCACACGATTCGCGCCAGCCTGGGCCGGCTCAATCTCCAGCTTGATCTCCGCACCTTCCAGCCTCTCAAGGAAGGAGACCCCTGTTTCCTGACCGATCCCTGCCCGGGAGGCGACCTGACGCGCCGGTTCCAGCGTGGTGAGCAGACCGACGGATGCCAGTAGGAGAACGGCCAGGATCACTTCGCCGAGTACGAATTGTCTCAGGCGACGTCCTGCCCCGTCCACTTCGGCCAACTTGGGCCGGATCCACAACAAATTGAACGCGGCCAAAATTAGAGTCAGCACGAAAAGGCTCAGTTTTGCCGCCAACGTAAGCCCGTATGCGGTTCTCATCGCGGCCAGAATGGTCACCTGCGCCCAGGAACTATAGAGCCCCGTGACCACCAACGCGGCCACGCTCGCGAGCGCGAGGATCGAAAACCTCGGGGTCAAACCCGCCAGCACGGATCTGCGCTGTGGCGCGTCCGGGACCCGGAGGATGAGCGGAATCGCTAGTGCAAAACTGATGAGACCACCGACCCAGAAGCTGGCCGCCAGGAGGTGCACATAGTCGTTGAAAATCGCGGCAGCACGGATTTCCGGCGTTGCCGCAGCGTGGCTGCCCAGGCTGAGCGTCAACAAGATGCCCAGACCGGCCGCCAAAGCCAACATTTGTGAGACGTGATGGGCTAGAACTGCGTTGCCCGCGTGATTTTCTGGTGCGGTCGGAGAGCGCAGGGCAAGGTCCAGCACAGCCGGAAGCAGCAAAATTAACCCCATACGCCATAGCCAGAGCCGGCCCCAGCCCGTGTCAAACAGCACGGACACCAATGGGCGGCCAAGCGCCTGGGCAACCGGTACCTCGTAGGTACTGACCGTCTGCAGCAGCAGATGGCCCCATGACGCCGCAAAGAGCAACCCAAGCGCAACCCACACGGCTTTGAGCAGGCGGCCGTTCGTTTGCCCGGCCAGTTCGCCGGCCCCGTCCTCGCGCTTCAAGACAGGGCGCAGAATCAGCGCCACGAAGCTCAGGCTGCCCACGGCCGCCATGGCGCCCAGAAGAGTAAGCCAGCGCACCACAGGTTCATAGGGCGACGGAACGAGCGGTGGGCTTGGTAGATCAGCCAGCGCAGCTGCGTTGATTGGTTCCCCAACGGAAAAGAGGAACGAGCCCCGTACCTTGTGTCCGTCGACCGTCGATACGTTCGTCCAGGCCACGACGTACGTGCCGTCCGTGAGCGAAGGCAGCGTGACCGAGAGAACGGTAGGGTTCTCGCTGTCGACAACGCTGTCACCGGCGTCAACCCGCCTGCCGTCGCCATCCAAGACCTGGATCTCGCTGAAATCCGGTTCAAGGGGCTCGGTAAACCAGATGGTAACCGCCGCTGGCGACTCTTCCACCACTGCACTGGACGCCGGATCCGAGCGGACCACATTGGCGTGCGCCGACGCAGATCCCATATACGCCAACTGCAGGCTCAGCAGTAGACCGCCCGCGATCATCAAACGCAAGACGTGCCCAAAGGGCTTGCAGTTCAACTTCATTGGCCTCGACTCTCGACAACCGTCTCCGCACCCGCCGGCCGACGCGTGAGCATGAAGACAGCCAGCAGGCCGGACACCGCGCCAATTCCACCCAGCACAATGGCGACAATGGCCAGCGTGTAGAGGCTAGAGGCGCTGTCCTGAGCCTCTGCCACACTGAGTTGTGCCCCGCGTATGGCGCTCTCCATCTCGCGCGGTGCCGGTACTTGTTCAGGAAATTGAAGCTCCGTCGTGGACTCAATGTCGCTGAAGCGCCCTGGGCCCGATTCGAACATTTCATCAATCGCCATGCCTTCGACCGTGCCAAAAAAGCGAAAACGATACTGGCCCGGAGCCGTGGGGATGAAGTCGGCCGTATAGTGGCCCGGGTCACCAAAGAGGGAGCGCAGGGCAAACGTCTTTGATTTGCCGCTGGGCACGTGGGTTACCTCTACCTGCAGGGTCTCCTCAAGCCCTTCAACCGGCGTCGCTTCTTCACCCGCGTTCTCCGCCGGAATGTGTACGCGCAGGTCAACACCGTTCTGGATGCCCTCGTAGGCCGGCTCAACACTGAAGCCAACCACGAACTCGTAAGGGCCGATCTCCTCTCCTTCGTGAGCATTGACGACACTTGGAAGGAGAATGGCCAACATGATGCCGATCGGAATTATTGATGACATGCGGATGGAGACTGACCAAGCCATAGCTTTCCTTTCCTCCTGCTTCCTGAAGCCTTGTTTCGATGGTCTAACATGAGAAACGAGGTTTTGCAGGGGGAGGGTCATATCTCTCACTACAACAAGTGCGAAGGTGAAAGGTATGGCCATCCCCCTGCAAAAATCGACTATCTATGCCGCTACCTTACTTCAACCGGGAACGGACCGGCGACGCCGCCACCACTCGATGTTGCTCGAACGCTTGGGTTCGTTGGAGCAGGGGCAGGTCCGCTTGTTGTCTGGACTCGCCAACTGCCATTGTTGTTGACGTTCGTGGTGCCGACAATGACGCCATCACTAATAACGGTGATGGTATTTCCCGGAACCGAGCCTGTTCCCTCAACGCGCCACCGGCCTCCCCGATATTGGGCACTGTCGATCACGATGTTGTCCACTGCCGTCACATTGACGGTGATGGAACCCGAGCCGGACAGATCGCCGCTATCGGTAGCCGAAGCAGTGATGACGTGGACTCCTGCCGAGAGTGTCCTTGCGACAGAAGCGCCAGTGCCGATCTGCCCATCAATACTCGAGGTCCAGATCAGATCGGCGCCATTCAGGTTCGTATCTTCCACATCGCTGGCGGCCCCCTCGAAGCTGATCAGAGCGGTGTTGAAGAAGGAGGCTCCGTCCGCCGGCGCAGTGATGCTCACCACCGGCGCATTATTCGGCGGATTGACGATGACGGTGATACTGGTCGAGCCAATCAGGCCGCCACTGTCGGTGGCCGAGGCGGTAATGGTGTGGGTGCCTTCGGTCAACCCGGCAAACACAAAAGGACTGCCGGAGCCGAGTTGTCCATTGATATGGGAACTCCACAGGATTGTCGTCGACGGCAAGGAACCGTCCTGGACATCGGTTGCGATTGCCTCAAAGCTGATTGAGTCGCCTACGGTGACGGTGGCCGGGTTTGCAGGTGCACTGACTACCACCGTCGGGGGCGTGTTGCCGGTAGCTGGGGTGACGTTGACGGTGATCGAATCGAAACCGGTCAAGCCACCGCTGTCCACGACCGTAGCGGTGACGGTATGGGTCCCGACCGATAGAATGGCCGAGAAGGAAGCGCCGGTACCGATGGGTCCATCGGTGTCAGAACTCCAGACGAGGTTGGTACTCAAGTCGCCCTCTTCGGTATCCGTGGCCGAGCCGCTGAAGACGATCGAGGTACCCTCTCCGACGGTCGTGCCGGTCGATGGAGCAGAGATGGCTGCAGTCGGGGCAGTGTTGCCCGGACCGGTCGCCGCAGTAGCCAGCTTGCCAACGATGGTGAATTGATTGACTTCGGCGACATTTACGCCGGTCGGCCCGGCATTGGGCCCTTCGATACGATAGAAATTGTTGCCCGTGGGGCTGCCGGTGACGGTGTAGGGGGTCACCCCATCACCGATGTAGCCGGCCGGTGCCGCTGGAGCGGTTTCATCCGGCACCAGGAGAGGACCGCCCAACTGGTTCAGCACGCCTGTAAAATCGAGGGCTCCCACCCCGAGATCACGGGTGATGTTGATTGCTCCGGAATTATCTGCTGTAAACACCTCTGCGCCATAAGGATAGGTAATTGTGTAGGCTGTATTAGGATTAAGACCGGTAATGTTGAGGCGCAGCCGAGCAAAGACAGTCTGTTGGCCGTCAACCACCGCGCCAGTCCCGGCAAAGCCGGTTTCCAGCGCCAAGACCAGGTCAGCGGTGCCGCCGTTCCCGACGGGCATGGTGGCATTCGCCGCCCAGTAGAAGGCTTCGTCAGGGAAATTATCCGGGAAGCTAAAAGGTGGGGTGATGGGCAAAGCGCAAAAGGTTAGATCATCCAGACAGAGTTCCAGAATCAAGGGATTCTGAGTAATCGCTACCGTGGCCACGTTCGAGGTGGCACCGGCATTATCCTGCACCGTGTAGGTAAAACTATCCGTAGGTTGGCCCGGCGTGGAATCCTGATACCAGACAGGGAAGCCATGATCCGGATGAACGGGCCCAACGGCAACTGGGGAGGTGCCTCTATTGGCATCGGGGGTGAAGGTAACTGCCCCGGTCGTCGGATCGACCGAAACCGTTCCGCCGTTTTGGGGCGCACTTACTTCCACGGTCGTTGGGTCAATTAGTCCGTCCGGATCCGTGTCGTTCGCCAGGACATCAATTGTCACCGGGATGACGCCCGAGGTAGCCGCACCATTATCGACAGCCGTAGGCGCGGTATTGCCATTGACGCTGGTGACGGTAACCACGACAGAGGCCGAGCCGCCCAAGGGAGGAACGCCGCTATCCGCTACGGAAGCTACAATGGTGTGAACGCCGACAGAGAGCGCGTCTGTCGAGAAGGAAGCTCCAGTGCCGATCTGCCCATCAATACTCGAGGTCCATATCAGGCTCGCACTCAGGTCGCCATCTTCAGGGTCATTGGCAGTACCGCTGAAGGTGACCGCCCCCCCCTCGACGATGGACAAGCTGTCGGTGGGCTGAGTGATGGTAACGACTGGCGGTAGGTTGGCCGGAGCAAAGCCCGCGCCGATCACCGTAACCGGTTCTTCAGCCACGCCGCCGCGGCTGGATTCAACACGGATCTTGGTGGGCGGGACCAACATCTCTTGTGTAAAGGCAGTTCCGGACTGCACAGATCCCAACGCAGTGCCACCGTCTCCGAAGAGTGTCAGTGTTGGCGCAGGTTCTTCATCGCTGGATGAAGCGATCACTGTCAACGTGTCGGTGCCTACGTCATATTCGGCTGTGGTGATTTTGACCACATCGACCACAGTCGCGTCCACCGAGAAGAGCGGATCGTCCCCCAAGTTGGTTACTGTGATGATGTCGGGCGGGGGGGCCGAACCGTCGTAATCAAGCCGGGCAAAATACCGGCCAACGCCGTCTCCCACCATATCGGTAGGCGCTAGGCCCGTTCCGGTGACACGCAGCATCTCGCCGGCTTGGGAAAAGGCAAAAACATTGAGCGACTCCGGGCCCGGACCGGGACTATTGTTATAGGTGGCCAGAGCAATACCGGCTCCGGCGTTTGTAGCGACCTTGCCCATGATTAAGAACAGATCTTTTTCAACACAGTCCGTCAAGCTGGTCTGACTTGCCCCCAGCGTAATGTCCGTGCATAGATTTGAGCTGCCGGTGAAGGCGCCGTCAGGCCCCTCGATCCGATAGACATTGGTGCCGAATGGGCTACCGGTGACTGGGTGTTCCACAGCCGGATCACCAACATAGCCGGCCGGTGCTGCGGATATCGGTTCCCAGGTCAGGAACGGTCCGATCCGGCTGTTCAGCGCGCCGCTAAAATCGCCCAATGCACCAATGCCGATGTCCTCGGTGAAATTGATCGCTTTTGCGCCGGCCGTAACGCCTTCGTGCAGATCCTGACCGAAGGGATGGGTGACGGTATAATCGCCGGCTATGGCCAGATCGACCCGGTAGCGAATTCGACCAAAACTGATTTGTTGGCCAACTTCAACCGGGCCGTTGGCAAAAGCCCCCTCCAGCGCCATTACCAGATCTCCGGTACCGCCGCCCGTATCTAGACCAATCACTTCACCGGACCACCAGAAAGCTTCGTCCAGGAAGTTGTCGGGGAAGGAGATCGGGGCAGCGGGATCGAAGTCGGACGGAAAGGGACCGGCAATGTTACAGTTCGGATCGAGGGGATCCAGGCACAGTTCCAGGGTTAAGGGACCGCGCGTGCCGGCAACTCCCTTGTCCCGATACCACAACGGGAAGCCATAGTCAGGGCTGATCGGCCCGACGGCTGCCAGGTGGGCATCTGGATTGAAGCTGTGGTCAGCCGCTTGTACGACACTGCTCTCAGACGAACCGGATGTGATTATCGGTAGAAATACTGAGTTGTCCACATCGGACTGTGCAGAAACCAAAGTCATCGAACTCAGCGTGAGTATAATGACCAATACGGCCATCATACTCCACGTGGGGACGCAGAAAGGCTTGCGATTGCTCATCGTGACGTGCTCCTTGTTACTAATATTGCGGGATCGTAATGCGTACTAGTATTTCATAACCCAACGAGACGAAGCTGTGACGATGAGACTTTGCGATCGGTGTGTGATGGGGAAGTCTCGTTGGTTCTGTCCGTTCAATCAGGAGGTGGTCTCCTCGACCGCAACCATGAATTGATAGACTGGCAACTCTTTGTACTGATATTGCAGCGAAGGCACGGCGAGAAGTACTTGATACGGCCCGGGCCCGGGCGGGGTCAGCTCGACTTCATACAGGCCTTCACCTTGTGGCTGAGCCAGATAGCGCTGGTTCCAGGTGCCGCCGGCCCGCATCATCAGAATGGTCAAATCGGTAATATCGGTTAACGGTTCGTCACTGACCGGATCGGTCAGCAACAGCTGAAACGCAAAGGGCTCGCCGGCTTTGAGCTGCTCCAAATCAGTCAGAAGTTCCATCTTGGGCGGAGCCGTCGCCTGACTTTGGACTACATTGGGATTGGATTTGGCAGCAAAAGTGAAGCAGTGGACAATTTCGGGATCATCCAGCAGGAAAGCGACCTGCATTTCTCCATCGACGGGGATTCTGACCCGGCCGGCATAGACGCCAGGAGCCTCTTCCTGCAGACTGCGGTCTACGACCAATACCGCCCGGGGATTGAGGCCATGGCCCTGGAATCCGCCCGACGGGGACGGCGCGCCTTCCACATAGAAGTAGATCTGGTCGTCGGCCGGATGGGCCATCAGCATTGCGCCTTCGTCCGGCGTGGCAAAGATGGAATTTGCCGCGGCCAGCGTCGGAAAGACACCGGGAGCATTCTGACCAACCGGCAAATTGACCACCGTAAGCGTGTCGCTTTCACCCAGATCGGCCAAAGGAATGCTGGTAATCGAGGGCAGGCCCCTGGCCCGAATATAGGCGGCATCCCGGCCAAAGGATATCTGATCCGGTGCGCCCTGGACTGGCAGTACGTAGCGGATAGTATTGTTGGTCGCATCGAGAAGATAGACTTCACCCTGGGCGGTATTGCTTGCAAAGCCCCATTGTCCGTCCGGCGCGAAGCGCAGTTCGGCCAATCCGGGTTTTGCCTCCAGCTTGGCCATCGGCTCCAGCCGCTCGCCGTCGATAATGGCGATGGTGCCGTCCCCCGCGTTGGCCACATAGACATCCCCGTTGGCCATCGAAACGTCAACGGCTACTGGCTCCTGGCCAATCTGCACCGTTTTCACCATACTGAACTTCTCTGCATCGATGATGGACAGGCTGCCGCCCGTACGATTTGTGACCAAGGCATGACGACCATCGGCCGAGAACGCGAGCTCATGGTGGCCGGCCGCCGTCGGGATCTGGGCTACGACTTCCAGCGTTTCCAGGTCAATGACCGTCACCCCGCTCTGGTCATCAATCTCCGAATCGTTGCCAACCCAAAGATAGCGACCATCGGGTGATAAGACCGGGCGGACCGGCCGGCCGCCGGTTTCGATCGTGTCGAAGATGCGAAACTTCTCCAAGTCGGCAACGGCCACCTGACCGACCTCGGGCATGGTCACAAAGAGGCGGGCCTGATCGTCGGTCATCAGCCAGTCTTCACCGATCGCAGGCAGGTCCATCATTGTAAAGAGATTGGTCATGCCGGCAACGTCGATCATGGGGTCGATCACGGAGATCGTCGCCTCTTCGTTCATGGCCAGAATGAAGTAGCTATTAAAATTTACGAGCGGCCGGGTACCCACTGTACCGCTAAGATATGCCTTGACTTGATCCTGGCAGCTCAGGGCCTCTTGGTTACCCGCTGCGCTAGCCGTCAAGTCCATCCATGCGGCCGGATTTCGCCCGGAGAGCGGGCTGCCCGTGTTGGCATCGCTGATATTGAATTTCAAGACCGCATACTCACCCTCGAAGATTTCCGCTGCGAACTCGCCGCCACGGCCACCGGCGCCTAAGAAGTTTTCGACGGTGAACTCAACCGATGCCCCTTCTTCGACGACTTCTTCATAGGCCGGATCTTCGCGGATCGGATTGCCGTGATGGTCGTACTGAAGACCACCGGCTTCTTCTGCAGGGGCGGAGTCGGCCAGCGTTGGGCCGTCGTTTTCTGAAGCGGACTCGGTTTCCACGTCGGCATCAGCCGTTAGCGTTTTTGATTCTGAGTCGCTAGCAACTATTGCCGCCCGATCCGGCTCCGTGCCGGCCAGTTCAACCGGTTCCGGTCGGAATCGGTTGAACAAGGTAACGCCAATAATTATGGCAAAAACAATGAAAATGGCGGCCAGATAGACGAGTCTTGAAGAGCTTGTAAGTTTTGACATGCCGTACCGTACCTCTGTAGCTTTGCCTGCCTAAGCCTGCGCTTCGAACAAAAGATGCACACTCCGGCAAGATTGATGTCATGCAGAAGCTCCGTTTGCCCGGCGGAGAACCGCCGGGCAAACGGAGAGATCAACGTGTAGGTTGTCAGGATAGACTAGGGTTTCCCCACCGTAATACTGGTGCCATTGCTGTTATCATTGTCGGGGTTGCGATTGGCGTCCGCATCGTAGTCGTGTCCAGCCAGGGACACATTGGTCACCGTCATGGTCACACTGGCCGCCTTCTTGGGAATGTCGGTCAGGGTGAGGAAGCATTGACCGTCTTGGCCATTGTCGCCTGTGGTGCATGAGGCCACATCGCCGTTGCTCCAGTCAACGTTGACGACGGCATTTGATACGGGGCCTCCACTTTCACTATGGATGGTGATAGTGACGGTGGCGTGCCACGTCTTGCCGACATTGTTGGAGATGGCATCCAGGTCGCCGACATGTATCTTCGGTGTCGCGACCGTTATGGTGACTGTCGCCTCATTGGATGTGGCGCCGAGATCATCGGCAACGGTATAGGTAAAACTGTCACTCGTCGTGCCGGAGACCGGTGTATAGGTGATCGTGCCGTCAGCGTTGGGAACTGCCGCGCCACTCGACGGCGCAGTCGCAACGGTCACACTATCCGAATTGATGGCGCCATCGCTGTCAGCGTCATTGACCAATACGTTGATCGTAACCGGACTGTCGGGGTCCATCATGGCTGTGTCATCGTTTGCCACCGGCGTCTGGTTTGGAACGTCGGCGACCGTGATGGTGACCGTGGCCTCATTGGAGATAGCGCTAAGGTCATCGGCAACGGTGTAGGTAAAACTGTCACTCGTCGTGCCGGAGACCGGTGTATAGGTGATCGTGCCGTCAGCGTTGGCAACAACTGCCTCACCGCTCGCCGGCGCAGTTCCAATGGCCACGGTGCCCGGGTTGATACTGCCGTCGACGTCGGAGTCATTCGCCAACACGTTGATCGTGACCGCAGTGCCGGGCGGAGTCGTGGCTGTGTCATCGTTTGCCACGGGAGCATCATTGACCGAATTCACGGTGAGGGTTACCAACGCGTCAGCACTGCACTTCGGCTCAGCCGGAGCGGTTTGACAGGCTTTGTAAGCGAAGCTGTCGGAACCGAACCAGTTCTCGCTCGGCGTGTAGGTGAAGGTACCGTCCGCATTGAACTCGAGCGCGCCGTTGCTTACGCCCAAGGCCAATATTGCCGTCAGCGGGTCGCCTTCCGGATCGGTGTCGTTGGTCAATACGTTCCCGGTTTTCTGGAAGCCCTCGTCGGTAGTGTAATCGTCAGCGTTCGCCACAGGCGGGTTGTTAACGTCGTTGACGGTGATCGTCACCGTAGACGGGTTGCTGCACTGCCCATCCGTTTGGCAGGTTCTGTAGGTAAAGCTCTCAATACCCGACCAGTTTTCGACCGGCGTATAGAGAAAGGTACCGTTGGCGTTGAGCTGGAGCGCCCCGGTGGGTACGTTGCCGTCCAGTTGCACGGCCAGCCCGTCACCATCCAGATCCATATCGTTGACCAGGACGTTGCCTTCCAGAGCGACGTTCTCGTCGGTTGTGAAGACGTCTGCGCCGGCCATGGGCGGTGAGGTGTTGTAGCGGAAGAGACCCCACAGGCCCTGGAGACTGCCTGCAGAAGCTTGATCACGGAAGAGAAAATCTCCGATAACATCGAACGGCCCCCCGGGATTGATCAAGAGATCCCAGTGACTGGAGGGCCCAAACCCTTCCTGAGCGCCAATCCACCAGGAGTTGGGATGCTCGCCGAGCGCCGTGCCGCCGTTGATATAGGGCTGCCGCTGCCAGGCATGACCGTGCATGGTGTATACATGGCCGCGGGCGTGGCCGCCGGGTTCGAGCAGCCTGACTCTGATCCCGCCTTTGCCGTTGGGTCCATTTGGACTAGCTGTGAAGACTGCGGTCTGCGGATCGCCGCCAACCTGATCATTGGAGAAGACGTCCTTGGTCTCTTTGTCACCGATTAGGTTCCACGCTGTATTCGGAGCCAAGCCCAACCGGTACCAGAGCGGTTCGGTGCCGTAGTTGATCGCCTTCTGACCGGAATCTTGCGGGTCTTCGGGGACGCCCGGCCCCTCGCCGGCGATGTTCGCCACCGCACAATTGATGTCGCTTACAGCGCCACAATTGCTGTAGCGCAGGTTGACGTCATCCTGGAAGATCGTGACGAACTCCCTGAAGCTGGCCGTGGTAGCTGGTAGCAAGGAGGCACATTCACCACTCAGACCGGCGCCCTGCCAGACACTGGCCGAGACCCGGCTGCCGGGGTCGGTCACCCAACATGACTCGAGCGGTTCGATGATCAGGGCGCCAACCAGGCCCTTATTGGAGCCTTTGATCATATCGGCCGGACGCAGATTGATGGTGCCATACTCTATCGGGGTTGCGATGATGTCGTAGTCATATTTTTTCTGCTGCGACGGTTTGAAGCTGAGGTCACCAGCGTACCAGAGGTAACGCTTGGGGGTGGCGCCAATCGCTACTGTTTCCGTCCCATTCGCTCCGATATTGGCGCCGTCGCTCTTGGCCACGTCGTAACTCACGAGCTGTGCATTCAGCCCAACGTCCAGAGAGGGCTGGAGGTCATTGGCGTTGAAGGTGACGATGCCCCGAACGCCATTGTTGATTACGCTCTTGTCTTTGGCCACGATCGGCGGTAAGGCGTTGAAGCCAGGCATGTCCGTATAGTCGGTTGGCAGACCATTGCGCAGGTTAACCTCAATGCAAGCGCCGGCGTTTGCCCGCAGGACCAGTGGCTCAACAGGCGTGCCTGGTTTCAGGCCATTCGGCCGGCCCTCTGCGCTGTAGGTTAAATCCTCGGTCATCACGTACATCATGGCCGTTGGATCGTGCAGTTGACCGCTTTGACCATTGTCGAGCAACGTGCCGCGCGAGTTATAGACCAGCGTACCGCCGGGCAATACGTCTTTGGCCGCTACCACCGTAATGTCGAATGTATCCCGACTATCGTAGGCTGTCTTTGGACAGGCCTGGATGAAGTCATTGGCGTTCGATATCTTGAGCCCCTGCCGACCGATAGGGTTGTTGGGCAGCGTCAGCAGATCGTTGCGCTGGCCCTTGTAGGCCCGCATGATGCCCCAAATGCCGTTCCAGAGATCCTCCACCTGGGCGCCCATCGTGTAAAAGTAGTCCACGAAGCTACCGCCCTGCTGATCCGGATTGATTGGCACGTCTAGATTGAAATATTCGGAAATGCCCGCAAACTGCGAGTTGCGGTAGCCCGAGTTATCCACAAAGAGTTCCTGCTTCCATTTCAGGCCATGGAAAGTGATGTTATGCTCTTCTTCGTGGGCACCTACCTGCGCCCGGATGCGTACCTGATCACCCTGATAGACCGGCAAGAGTGGGGTGTAAGGATCTCCGGGTAGGGCTCCAGGCCAATCGGGCGGATTATTTAACGCATCGATTGCGCGCGGGACATTGGACGAAAATGCGTGGGCAAGATCGCCGGCCTGCCCTGTGGCCTGAGTGCCCGTTTGCGGATCAAAGACCCGCAGGGCGATGGGCTCGTTGCGATAGTTGACCACGTACGTGCCCGGGTCGTCGGCTGAGATTGCTTCCGGACAAGGTCGCGGTCCTCCGCCCGGACACACTTCTGGAAAGAAGAACAGGTCGGCCAGACGGTTCTGCGGCGGCTCTTGTCTGAATGAGGGGTTGATGGCGTTGTCGAAGTCCGCATAGGTGGCAATAGGCACGCCTGCTCCATTGTCTATACTGGATAACTGCCCTCCGCCCGCTTCATAAGCGTGCTGGAAGTCCGCAAATTCGAGGTAGAATTCGCGATGACTATAGGCTGGATCCTCGGTCAAGATATCAGCCCGCCAGCTGGTAGGGCCACCGTCAACGCGGGTACCCATGGTGACGCCGGTTTCGGGGTCGCGCCAGACTGAATTATACGGCTCAATCAGGACGGTCGAATAGAGACCCACCTGCTGATGGGTGGAGGGACCGTAATGGTCGTGGGTAAAGACCGTGCCCAGACCACCGTCCCACGAGCGCTCCAGGAGTGGATCCGCATACCAGCGTTGGATGGTGGTTCGGGCGCCCAGCCAATCGTCCTCACCGTTATTGTTCGCGTCCTGGCCCGAGAGTCCAAATTCCGGGTGGGGCTGAGCCTCCAGGGTGACGGGATCTCCGGACAGATCCGTAAATCCGCCCGCATTAAAGGCATGAATGCGCTCCTGCACTTCATCTGGACTGAGGGTGCCATCCTCGTAGTTCCATCCGTTGGCGGAACCATCGGCGCTCGTGACATCAAATTTGACCAGATGGATATGCTGGCCAATGATGTCGGTGGGGGTGCGCACCTGGTAATCGTCCAATTCATAGATGTTGGGGACCAGATTGGTGTGCCAGAACTCGGCGCAGTCTTTGGAGTTAAGGCGCATGACCAGCGGTTCCGGCGGTCTCGTCCCCGCCAGGGTCGACAAAACATCTTTCCACAGGGTTTCAAAGCGCTGCTGTTGGAAATGCCAGCCGACCTTGTTCAAGGTCACGTCCATCTGAATATTGGCCGCCTTGTAGGTCGTATTGACGCTGATGGCGCCCGCATTGTCGTTGCGACAGGGGTCGGCGAAGGGCGCGCCCGGCTGTGGCGGGAGCCCGTTGGTTTCAAATCCGGTGCCATCACCTGTCATGGGATTGCCGGCCGTATCGTAAGTCGGGTGCCACCGGTCTGCGTGGAAGGCCATGGCCACCTGTTCGACAGCCGTGCCCCACTCCGGCAGCTGTACCGCTGTTGCCATATGGAGGATCTTGTTAAAGTCAAGACGAGTTTGATACTGTTCAACCGCGCCGGCAAAATCAGTCGGCCCACTGGTGACAACGTGGCGTGGAAGACCGCCGTCGAAGCCGGTGGAGTCGCCATCCATGTCCGGATCCATGTCATAGATCGGCGTAGGCGGCCGGTGGCCGACCTGGCCGGGGATGAAGAAGGGATACCCGGGGTTGCTGGCCGGGGCATTAACCCAGGCCTCATCGATATCCGCGGTGCCATTGCCATCGGCGTCAAATTGACTGGAGCCGGCTACTGGGATGATGTTGCCATTGCTGTCGGTGGCCATCACGGTTTCACCCGGTACCACCTGGGCGCCAGGATCGGGCATGGGCGCCATTGCGTAGCCGGGCAGCGGTACTACCGCCGGAATCGGGGTGCCGGCGGAAATTTCGCCGTCGGGCAGAGCCCGGGCGCCGGCCACAGGCTGGAAAAAGAGGGTATCGACACCCTGGCCACCATTGTTGATCGCGGTGACTTCAGTCCCGCGCTCGAAGACATCGTGAGTGCGCCACAGCTCCCACATACCCTGGGCAAAGTGGGGATAGAAGTGACAGTGGAAAATCGAGTCGCCGACGGTTTTGTTACGATTGCCGGAGCCGCCATAGGCAATCTCATAGGTGTAGGCGCTACCCGGGCCGACGGCCTGGCTGTCGTGATAGTTGGAACCGGCTTCGTTCTCGTTAAAGAACCATTGATGGGCATGCAGGTGGAAAATGTGATGCTCTTTGGGCCCGGCGTGTAGATTGCGGAAGATGATCCGGTCGTTCAGGTAGCTGTGGTGCACGTTTGAGGGATCATCCGGGTAGGCCACGGCCGTGGCTTTGGGGCCAACCCATCCCTGGTCTACGCCAAAATTGGCCGGGATGTCGACGATCATGGCCGGGTCGCCCACGGTAAAGGAAGTCAGGAAGAATTCCTCATATTTACATTCGGTGCAGTCCCACATGGGGCCTACCCCGAGGCGGTTGGCGATGATTTCGGAGCCGATGCCGCCCGAGCCGTAGTTGATAGGAAAGCCGTCCACCACGCCGTGCAGGGTGTGGCTCAGAGTCGGATCGTTGTAGAAGGAGGGGAAGGCCTGGACGGCAAAGGTCTCATCATGGAAGATGACCGTAAACTCACGAAAAGCCCGGTTTCGGTCCGGTAAATCACGGTTGTTTGGCCACGTGTCAGCGCTCCAACTGCCGTTTTGTTGACCACTGATGATGGCGTTCAGATCGCTGTGGACAAGTTCGGTACCGTTGAGCATGTTGATGATCGGCAGGCCAGCTTTGTCGGGACCGGCTTCTTCAGGATAGACGGCCTCGTAGTTCAGGATCGGCTGGTTGTCGGCTGCCTCGTCAATCTCAGTGGTCAGGTCGTCGATCAAAATCCCGTCGGAACCGGGAGTAAAGCTGGTTGTGGCCCAATCCATTTCCTGACGCGTGAGCTGGCTGCGGTACCAGCGCGATCCGGCTGGTTGCTCATTGACCGCGCCAAACAAACCAAAGGCCCGCGTACCGCCCGCTCCCTCAGCACCCACAGTAGAACCCATGCTGTACATCAGGTGGGCACCCAGGTAATCGGGGTGGGCAAAATAAGTGTACGTCGTAGTTTCGCCGGGATTCACCAGACCGCTGCCGCTATTGGCGCCGACATTTGAACCATCGGCGCTGATACCGCCCACGAGGAACATACCGTCGATGTGAATCGAGGCGGCCCGGGTGTTGGGCTGATCATCGATCTGATTGCTAGGATGCCCGGGAATCGCAGGAAATTCAGCCGGCAAGTCCAACTTAAATGGATTCGGATCTAGCCAGTTGGTGAAGGTGATCTCCAGACAGTCACCTTCATTGGCGCGCAGCACAATGGGCCGGGGGCGTTTATCGGGCCGAAGCATGACATTGCCCGGTCCGATTTCCGTCCCAGGAATCTTTGCAACTACATCACGCTTCAGGGCATACATCATGCCGTTGGCGTTGAGCGCGCCAAGGCGATTGTAATAGAACGGCTGATCCAGAGCGACTACGTCGGCATGGATGGTGCGCACACAAGAAGCGCCCATCTCTGTGGGACGAATGATGTCAGCTTCGGACATCGCTGAGGACTCCACCACTGCCGGCGACACTTCCGCTTGGTTTTCGACAATGGGTAGAAGAACCGGCCCATCATCAGACTGAGCTGCCGCGCCCTGCACCATCACCAGGCTCAGGACTAGCAAGCAGAAAAATACAATGATTCCTCTCTGTCTTGGAACGCGCATCATTGTTTGCATCTTCGTTCTTCCCTCCCAGGCGAACAATCACATTACTCTGTAACTTGGTTTGCTTTCGAAAGCGCCATGTCACAGAACCAACGCAAGAGCGACAATTTCTGATCTGCAGTGGTCACTACTGATTATGAGTATCAGCAGAACCCACAAGCATGGATATTTGATTGACCAAGCTGGAGAACTCAGCCGCTACTTTGTGCTGAAGAAAAATCCGCAAATGTGTCTGCCCGGGGGTTGCATAGATGATGGGCAGTTGCAGCTTGCTGAGAAGCAGAGCACATTCGGTTAACTTCGTTCCATCTCCATCGACAAAAATTACGACCGCTGATTTGCCTTCGTTCGGGTTCAGGTCACCGATATCTTCTGAGTGAATGCGGTTCACCAATCCCAGTGCCCTATCTTGCTGCATAAGCGCACTTAAGGTGTCGGCAAAGAGCCCTTCACCAACGACTAATACTCGGTGCATCGCACACGCTTTCGGCGATAGAGCGAGATCGGGAAGACGGTATGGGGGACGGTGTAGATCAACTGCCTTTCGAGGGTGATCTTAGATTACCATAAAGACAGAAACCATTTCTATGGGTCACTCTCATACCATTGGGATGAACAAAGAATGATTGTTCTGAACGGATGCGGGAAAAAGGACTAGTCCCATGGAGATGCCGACCGAATTGGGGAGCAAGGGTTTCAGCGGGGCGGGGCTGGTACGCAGTAACGCGACTGCTGCCTATCAGGCGTTGAGACAGAATTGGCGAAAGCGCGTGCGCTTACCTGGCGCGCGCTTCCACCGCCTCGCGACGGTTGGCGACGCCCAATTTGCGTAGGAGGTTCTGTACGTGGCTCTTGACGGTATGGATGCTGATGGAAAGCTCTTCGGCAATTTCAGCATTGGTTGCGCCAGCGCTGATCATGACGAGAATGGCTTCTTCACGCTGGGTCAAATCGGTCGCAGCGGCGCCAGATTCGAGCGAGCCAGGCGCCAGTCGGGCTAGTCGGCGGTATTCGCGCACTAGGCTCATCACCATCTTGGGCGAGAGAACAGCATTGCCAGTCAGCGCCTGATCAACAGAGCGGAGAAAGGTCTCGGTATGGGCGGCCTTGTTTACATAGCCGACGGCGCCGGCGAGCAAGGCGTCGAAAAGCACATCCGACTGTTCGTGTACCGACAGAATGAGGATTTTTATGTCAGGTATTTCCCCGATGATCTGACGCGTTACATCCAATCCGCTGCTACCAGGCATCGACACGTCCATCAAAATCAGGTCCGGGCGCACCTTGTGCACCATCTCAGTCGCTTCGATCCCGTTGCGGCACTGGGCCACCACATGCCAGTTCGGCTGGCTGTTCATGAGTTGGGCAATCCCTTCGCGGAAGAGATCGTGGTCATCGACAATCATAATGCGTTTACTACTCATTGCCTTCCCCGTATTGGATCGATTTCATAGACGTCACACGTAATAAAGACCGGTAGCAGTGGAATCAACCGCGGCGAGAACCCGTTCTCTACGGTTTCACTCGTCTGTCGGTGGATGCGCTGACGCTTGCCACTCTGTAATCGGAAAGCTTACTGCGATGCGCGTGCCTATGCCGGGCTCAGTATCCAATCGCAAATGTCCGCCGCTCCGGGCGACCCGGGTACGCATAATGCTCAGTCCGAAGTGTTGATTCCAGTCCACAGCATTGATGTCGAATCCCTGCCCATCGTCCTCGACCAGGAACTGGATATCGCCGTCGCGTTCTTCGACGCGCACACTGACCCGAGTTGCCTGGGCATGGCGGCGCACATTTGACAATGCTTCGTGAATCACATGCACAATCTGCGTGCATGCCTGAGGTGGCAGCGTACGTCCTCCTAGGTCATCGAATGAAAGCTCGATCTCTGCTTCCATGTAGCCCTGAAAATCTTCAACCATGGATCGGATCTCTGCCATCAGGTCAAGTTTCTGCGTTTGACCGACATAGAGCCGAGTCAGAAATGTCCGCAATTCTTCATAGACGCTGTTTGCGACCCGCTTCAAGTCGCTAACCGCTTGATCTGCCAGGGCCGATTCTTGATCGCTGATGGCAAATTCAACTTGGTCAATCTTCAAGTTTAAGAGGGAAAGCGATTGCGCAACGGAATCATGCAGGTCGGATGCGATTCGTTTGCTCTCCGCGCTCACTGCACGCTCCGTCGCTTGCTGGAATGACGCCTCGTTTTGTCGGGCATTCCCCAGTGCGGTCGAAATCGCACGCAAAAACAGCAAGTAGGCCATAGCCTCGGCGGGTTCCAACGGATCCGACGTACTGCGTTGCGTGCAGAGCACGCCCAAGTCCGCCGCGCCATTTTGTAAGGGTGCAACCACGCACTGTCCGTCACGCGCCTTCAACACGCAGCTTGCGCAGGGTCTTTCGAGCACTTGAATCTCCCCACGCACGAGCATCTGGGCGACGCGTGCATTGACCACAAGCGGCTGCACCTCTGTCCTTTCGACCTTGATCGTGGATATTTCTGGCTGTTGGCAGAGATGGACCGTGTCCGTTTCTATCAAGGATGCAACGCTCGTCGGGAGCAAATCCAGAATTCGCTCAACATTTGCTTCGCCAAGCAGGGGATAGATGACATGCCACGCATCGATCGATTTCACAAAAGCTTGTGTTGTGGCCATCGTTGTTTCTTCTAGGCCCGATCCACCGACCTGCCCATAGAGACAACCTTCATCGCAGAACGGACACGTAACATCTGCCTGCCCACTATAGGGGTCGTCTGTCGAGGGTGCGGATTGGTAAAGACCTAACCGTTCCGTAAATAAGTGATATGGGCAGCCATGGGCAGAGTTTGGTCGATAAGACATAATTGTGTGGGTGTCTGCTTTCAATTAAAACAATCCAGCCGACACGATAAAGTTTCTGGACGAATGTTTACCTTGCAATCTATTGAGTATCTGTAAACAACAGAACTATCGAGCGGCCATCTTGTTATGCAAAATTAAAAAATGCGGCGCACTTCCAACCCTGTATCGACTGTGTACTGAAATGCCGTATAGAAATCGTACAGATATCATAGGTATAGCATTTTTACATTGTAGGCAAATACGATAAATTGTCAATCACTGGACACTGGACCTTTGTGTCAGAGCTTTCACACACGGATAACAATCCACCAACAGCGCAGTTTGTACTCCTGGAATTGTTTTTCAGGTTTGCCAAGGTCTTAATGGCCGTTTTGATCTTCGAGTCTGATATGGCAACGTAGTTGCGCCGGCTCAGAGTACCCAAACCAGTGCGAGACCATGGGCAGCGAGCAATTGAACGAGGATAGGTGTGGTGGATAGAGCGACGGGATCAGAACCCATGGAAAATATTGAACGCGGCCCAATCGCGACAACCGAACCAGCAGATGATGCATCGCTATTGCGCGCGTGTCGAGTTGGTGACGCACTGGCATGGGAACAGTTATTGGATCGCTACGAGCGACTCGTCTACTCCATAGCACGCAATAACGGTCTCTCCCCGGAAGATGCGGCCGATATCACACAGATCACGTTCGGCTATCTGTTGCAGAGTCTTGGCCAGATGACAGATGAAGGCAATTTACGAGCCTGGTTGGCCACCGTCGCCAAACGCCACAGCCGGCGACTGTTGGTCCGGCAACTCAGGTATCAGAGCGCAGAGGTCGATGAAGAGATCATGGCTGGCTTTTTGCCAGATCGGACCAACCTAAACGAGATCGATCGATGGGAACTCGCCGAATGGCTGCGACACGGTCTGGACCGCATTGACGAACGGTGCCGTCAGCTTCTACGCGCCCTCTATTTCGATCCAAGCGAACCATCATACGCACAGGTGGCGACGCGACTGGATATCGCCGAAGGCAGTGTCGGTCCTATCCGCGCGGTGTCTAGACCGGTTGCGTCAGGTGCTGGCCGATGAACAGGACAATATCTAGGAGAATTTATTCAGACCTGACGTCATAACGACGGAATCTACGCGATTGGTGTATTTTTTGTATGTGTTGCGGGCAGTTATGAAGCAGAGACGAATCGATAGGGTGCATGGACTTCGATCATGAGTAACCGGGAAACGCCTTCACGGCAGCAGTTGATAGACTGGCTTGAGGGCCGGCTCTCTCCAGAAGAAGCAGAACGTGTCCAACAACAGGTCGACCACGCTGACGTGTCACTCCGGGCGGATGTCGACTGGTTACGCGCATTTCTTCATTCCAGCACGACCATTGTCTTGGATGAGCCGCCTGCAGATCTACGGTTGGCACTGCGAGCGCGTTATCACGAATTTGTTCAGAGAGAAAGCGAGGCGGACCAAACGAATCCTCAGGCTGTTGATGAACCAAATCTGCTGCAACGACTGGTGGCAGTATTGACGTTCGACAGCGGCCTGGAAGTTGGCATGGCAGGTGCAAGAGCACGCGAAATCGACAGTACCCGCCAGCTGATTTTCTCGAGCAGCGCGCTCGATATCTCCTTGGGTATCTTGCAGCGCTCAGAAGGTCTGTACATCGACGGCCAGATTCTGCCCCGACAGACAATGGCACTTGAGACGTTTGAGGCAAGGTTACAGCAAGCAGATGATGTGCTCGCGCAGAGCACGGTCAACGCAGACGGAATCTTCTCTATCGAGGCCGTTCGACCGGGTCTCTATCAGTTCGTCGTGTCTGGCGAAGGTATCAGTGTTCAGGTCGAAGCAATTGACCTTCGCGCCTGATCATGGCCGAAATATCAATCACCGACCTACTGGTAGACGAGTTGCTTGCCCTCTCTTCGTCTTCACAGCAAGAGCAACTGTTGGTAGACAATGGCCTAGCCGATGTTGTGGGGCTGGATGCGCTGCTAACCTTTGCCGAGCGATCTGCACGCCACGATCCCCTTCAAGCCCGAGCGTTATCTGGGCTATGTGAAAGATTCGCTGAACAGTTCGGAGCGCCCACCCTGACGCCGCGTGCTCGTTATCTGCGTGCGCAGACCTATGTCCTGCGTAGTGATCCACAGACAGCGCTTGACCTAATCGTAGCCGCGCGTGCCCTCTATGCCGAAGCCGGAAGCATGATTGACGCCCTGCGTACAGATGTTGGTGCAATGACCACATTGACGGCTCTAGGGCGGTATTCAGAAACGCTTTCTGTAGGAGACGATGCACTGGCTCAGATCGACAGCATCCTATCGGATGCAAGCCAGCGCGACGCCTCAGCCATACGGCTCATTCAGGCCAAGATATTTGTCAATCAGGGTCCAGCTTTGAGCGAAATGGGGCGTTTCGACGAGGCATTGACGGCCTATGCCAGTGCCGAAGCCATCTATGCCGCATTGGGCATGAATGAAGACCAGGTGTTGGTTCTGAGCAACCGTGGTGTCGCGCTCCGCTATCTCGGACGTGTGGACGAAGCGCTGACGGCTTATGAACATGCGCTGTCCCTGCTGCCCACGTCCGGTTATGCCTATGCGCTTCTCCAGAACAACATCGGTGATGCCCATCTCTTGTTGGGAAACTATCAGGCAAGTTTGACCGCTCTGTCCGAAGCGAGGCGCGAATTTACACGTCAGGATGCTGAGTACGATGAACAAATATGCGCGGCTCACTTGGCAGATGCCTATCTCGCACTCAATTTGCTGCCAGAAGCGCTGACCCTCTATCAAGGTGCAATCTCAAGCTTGCAGAGCACGGAATATCGCTACCATCTCGGCAAGGCGCTCTTGGGTATCGGCTCGATCCATCTCTCCTTATCCGAACTGGATGAAGCCGGTCGAGCCTACGCACAAGCCATTGAAATCTTCAGCGCTCTGGATAACAGGCCGCTCGTCGCCCAGATCATGCTGGAGGAGTCAGCGCTCTTTGGTGCGCAGGACGACCATGCATCGGCACTGGAACGCGCGCGACAAGCCATTGACTTATTGTGGGATGCTGATCCAGCCAGATGGCCTGTCCAAAAGGTTTTCGCTCACCTGCGCCTCTTTGATCTGCTGGCTCCCGCCGTCGAAGCTGCGGAAGATCATCTGCGCCGGGCCGATGTGTTGCTGACCAATCTGACATTACCCCACTTGCGTTTTCGTCTTCTGCATCGACAAGGACGATTGTTACGATTGAAAGGTCAGGATGAACCTGCACAAGAACGATTTGAGGCGGCCATCGCTGAGATCGAGCGTCTCAGAGGATCGCTGATCAATGAGACCATGCTCGTCTCTTTTCAGCAGGACAAGATACGCGTTTACGAGGATCTCATCCAGCTTCACCTGGACAGATTGTCGGGTCGCCATGCCCGCAGGGAAGACGTTGAGCAGGTGTTTGACCTGATCGAACGCGCCAAATCTCGTGCGCTAGTGGAACGAATCGCCAGGACGGTGACAGCCGAGACAACGGTAGATGGAGAAATGGAAGGGCAACTTGAACAATTGCAGGCGGCACTGAATGCTATCTACAATGACATGCTTGGCAACGATACGAACTCGCCAGACGCCCGGGACACGAGTGGTGATCGCGCTATGCACCGTAGCCGATTGAGTCAACGCGCCGCAGCTCTGGAACGGGAACTGTCTCACTGGCGTCTACAGCATGCTTCTCGCGCGACGACAGCGGCATTTGAACATCCTTTACCCTTGCGACAGATTCAGGCCGATCTGTCCCGCGACCTAACTGTGGTCTACTATCATGTGGCCGGAGATGAGATATTGGCGTTCCTCATCACCCGTGATGCTATTCAGTCTGTACGCCGTCTCAGCACGCCTTCGGCCGTCCAGGCACAACTGACTCTGCTGGAAGCCCAATGGCGGCACTTGAAGGGTGACAGTGAATTTGTGGAACGTCACATTCATCGACTGGTTGAAAATGCAGTGCGCCCGTTGCATCAGCTCTATGTCGAACTCGTGGCTCCGCTTGAACCTCTGTTAAGTCTTCACAAGAGTTCATTCCCGGATAAGCTGGTCATCGTTCCCCATGGACTGTTGCATCAGGTTCCTTTTCAAGCGCTGCACGATGGCGAACGCTACCTGATCGAATCGGCAGAACTCTCGTATGCGCCCAGCGCTTCCATACTGACAATGAGCGAGCGGCGACAACGGCGTAAGACGTCAAAGATGTTGGTGCTCGGTGTTCCCGATCCGGCCATCCCGGCGGTGGAAGTGGAAACACGCGCCATTGCACAAGTGCTGACGACAGCCGATCTGCGCATGGAGGAGGCGGCTACGCTGGACGCGCTACTCGATATTACGGACTCATATAGAGGCGTCCACTTTGCCTGTCATGGCATCTTTCGTACCGACAATCCCAACTTTTCGGCCCTGAAACTTCATGATGGGTGGTTGACTGCAGACCAGGCGAATCATCTGAATCTTGATGGTGCACTCGTCGTACTCAGCGCTTGCGAATCCGGTCGTACTGGTGTACTCGCCGGCGATGAAACGATCGGGCTGACCCGGGCGTTTCTCGGCGCGGGCGCGACCACTGTCGTCGTCAGTCACTGGTTGGTTCAAGATGACACCGGAGCCATGCTGATGGCGGAGTGGTATGCAAGGCTTGCACGCGGTCAGGATGCAGCGACAGCCCTACGAGCAGCACAGCTTGCCATCAAGAGCAGCCATCCCCATCCCTATCACTGGGCGCCTTTTGCGTTGATCGGCAACAGGGCCGATCCAAAGATTTGAACATTGGCCTATCTATCTGCAGGAGGAACCATGCGGCGTTTTGTTTATAACTGGCTAGTACTGGCGTTTGCCATCGGCGTGACATGGGCCGCCGGCGCACCAATCGTTCATGCCGATGTCTATCACGACGACGATCCAGAGACTTCAGAGGTCGTGGTCAAGCTCAATCTCGCCAGCAATACGACCATCGAAGCCATCAATGCCGAATTTGGCACGACGACCATCGAAGAGCTTGTCGGCACGTCCGCAATCTATCGGTTACGCGTCCCGGACGGTAAAGACGCGGAAGATGTCGCGGAAGATCTGCAAGATGACGCCCGTGTGCTCTATGCTGAACCCAACTACAACAGCGAGGCGCCAGAAGGCAACCCGCGTCACATCGGCGCCTGGGGAGGTCCCGTGGACGACGTGCTCGCGCAGCAATCTGCCCTGAATCTGCTGGGGCTGGCCGATGCCCATGAGTTCACCCAGGGCGAAGGCGTGGTTGTCGCGGTGCTCGACACCGGCTTTCAACTGGATCATCCAGATTTGGTCAACAGCTGGACCACGGCGCGCTACGACTTCATCGAGGATGACGAAGATCCCACAGATGTCGCCAATGGTCAAGACAATGACGGCGATGGCCACGTGGATGAAGCCTTCGGTCACGGCACGCATGTTGCCGGAATTGTCCACCTGGCAGCGCCGGATGCCCGCATCATGCCGGTGCGTGTCCTTGAGGCTGATGGTCGGGGCAATATCTTCGTGATTGCGGAAGCCATACAGTACGCGGTCGACAACGGCGCAGATGTCATCAACCTTAGCTTGGGTTCCCCGCAGGAGTCGGAACTGATGGGCGAAATCCTGGAAGACGTTGTCGAGTACGAGGATATCGTGGTTGTTGCTGCGGCTGGCAACCTCAACAGCGAGGCCGAGCAATTCCCAGCCTCTGAGGATGAGGTGTTGGCCGTTACCTCCATCGATGCAGACAGTCACAAATCCGAGTTCGCCAACTATGGCGAATGGATAGATGTTGCCGCGCCCGGCGAGGCCATTATCAGTGCGTTTCCGGTCAGTGACCATGCCGCCTGGAGCGGTACATCCATGGCCGTGCCGTTTGTCGCAGCACATGCCGCCCTACTCCAAAGCGCCGTCCCGAGCATGAATGCAGGCCAAATTACGGCCTATATCCGTGCATCAGCCCAATCTCTGGACGTTCTGAACCCAGACGTGAGCGGAGGGCTTGGTGCAGGCCGCATCAATATCGGCGGCAGCATTCGCGCCATCTGCGCAGAGAATGGCGTTTGCAGTGCGCCCGATGTGACCGGTACGCTCATACTGGAATCCAGGGCCGTCGTCGAGAGCCGACCGTCCGCAGGTCTGCTCGGCAACTGGATCATCGGAGGCCACAGCTATATTGCAGATGCAAGCACCGAGTTCCGGCAAGATGCAGGCGCGCTGGCCACAGGCGTCTGTGCCGATGTCGAATACCTGAATACGTCACCCTATACGGCGCTGGAAATTCGCAGTCGAGAGGCAGACCAGTGCCCCGATGGTCCCCAAGAACCACAGCTCGACCAGATGATCTACCTTCCCTTGGTCAACAATTGATCCGATTCGTTCGCAACCTCCGCCAACCTGATTCCCGCCCCCAATCTTTCTGCAGACTGAGCATCGAGTAGCGATCGATGCTCAGTCTGTTTTGAATGCAACGAAATGGATTTTCAGATTGGTGTATTTTTCTCGGCGTATTCATGCAGTTATAGAGCGAGGGGCGATCGGCGCCCAGGCTACACGATTCGAGAATAGAGCGATTGGAGCAAAAAATGGCACGGAAAGGCTTCCACTTTCAGATTCACCATTTCGTCAGTATCGGGTTGGGCTTCATCCTGTTGCTGACCGCGCTATGGAGTTGGACTAACGTGTTGGCGAACCCTATCGATGATGGCGATGTCGATGTTTATGGGCGGATCGACAGTTTTCCTGCAAGTCTTGTCGGACAATGGGTTGTCGACAACGTCACGTATGTCGCCAATGACAACACCCAGTTCAGACAGGAGGAGGGCCCCTTTGCAGTCGGCAAATGTGTAAAGGTCACCTACATCCCCAACACATCCCCCTTCGAAATCCGAGAAATCGAGTCGGAAATTGATTCGGACTGTGATGGCGGCACTGCGACGCCTGACCCCGACGAGACGGAAACGCCAGAGCCCGGTGAGACAGAGACACCGGAACCGACGTCGACGCCGGATGACGGGAGTGATGATGACAAGGTAATCGGCATCGTCGAACGCATGCCAAATCCCGGACTAATCGGTAGTTGGATGATCGGCGGCGTTGCGTATCTCACAGAGGCCAGCACTCAATTCGAGCAAGATGATGGCCCCTTCGTCGTCGGCGCCTGTGTTGAAGTGGAGATTCGCTCACAGGGCACTCCAGCTGTCATCGACGAAATCGAAACAGAGGAGATGTCAAAGTGCAATGTAGCGCCGCCGACGACACCAGAACCAGACGTGACGCCGGTTCCCACCGGAACGCCCGGTGATGAAACCGAGATATATGGCCGCATTGATACGTACCCGGCCGGTCTGCTCGGCGATTGGGTGGTCGACGGTACGACCTACAGAGCCGATGCTGACACAGAATTTGAACAAGAGCATGGCCCATTTGCAGCCGATGCCTGCGTCAAGATTCATGCCGACACCAGCATGGCGCCGGCTACCATCCGTGAGATCGAGACCGAACACGCCTTCCGCTGTGGCGATGGCCTCACCCCGCCGCAGATGCCAGAGGCGGAACTGTTCGGCGTCATTCAGAGCTTCCCGGCAGGACTGATTGGCGCTTGGAATGTTGGCGGCATGACCTTTGTCACTGATGGCAGTACCGAATTCGACCAAGAAGATGGCGCTTTTGGAATCGGCGTTACCGTAGAAGTGCACTTCCAGGTAGAAGACGACGGTACCAACCGCGCAAGGGAGATTGAAACCCACTTTGAGACCGACAATGATGACGATGATGGCGATGGGGAATTCGAAGGTGCAGAAGGCCACGCGTACGGCATTGTCGATGAAATGCCAGGCAATCTGCTCGGCGAATGGCGCATCGGCGGCATCAACTACAGTGCAACAAGCCAGACAAGGTTTGAAGATGATGACGGCGACTTGGCAGTCGGTATGCGGGTCAAAGTCGAATATGTCGCCCAGGAATCAGGCCGACTCGCGCTGAATATCGAGACGACGTCAGAGAACGGCGACGTCTCAAATGACGAACATGCCAAAGTCTTCGGCTTCGTACGAGCCATGCCTGCAAATGGCTTCGTCGGTGACTGGACGATTGACGACTCCGGCTTCCTCGCCGACACGATGAGTCGGTTCGAGGAAGAGCACGGTATCTTTGCCCTCGGTGCGTATGTCGCCGTGGAATATTCAATCGAGGCCGGTGAGCGTCTCATTCATGAGCTGGAAACTCATGTCCCGCCGGGGGCGGGACCAGATGACTCGATCGGCACGATTGATGATTTGGGAGAAGATGTATCGGCAGCGACTGTCCAGCTAGATATCTGGACGATCAATGGAGAGGATTATCAGGTCACATCGGCAACAAATTTGAACGATGCGGCTGCGCCATTCCAGGTTGGGACAACAGTGTCGGTCAACAGTTACAGCGATGACAGCGGCAGTCGCATCGCGACCCAGATTCGTAGCCTCGTCATGGACCAGCGTATATTCCTGCCTATGGTCACCCGCTAAGTTTGCCTGGAAGAGGTGCTGATGCGCTGCCAGCGTTCATTGTTGGAAGCACCACACTTCTGCTCATCGAAATCCAATTCACCGGGCGGCGCTCGCAGCAATTTCTGAATCTTGCTGCGAGCGCCGCCCGGTGCAAGAATTCGATTTCTCGGTGGACTACACCATTACTATCGACGCGTTGCCTGACCAGAAAGCTGGCAGATGGCTTAAGTAGCCAGCACGACTACTGCTGTTGCTGCTGCTGCTGTAGTTGACTGCGAATTCCTTCGTCGAGCGGCAGCGTGTCATCCGGTTGCGCCGACGGACGTTGGGCAAGCAGCCAACTCTCATCTTCATCTTGCCCAACAGGGGTCTCCACTCGTTTCACGGAGACGGCCACGCTCAGCTCACTGATCGCTTCACCGCTAAAGACGCCTCGTGTTGGGGCAACATCGCCATAGTCGCGACCGTAGGCGACGCGAATGTGGCGCTCTCCCGCGCGGAGGTTATTGGTAGGATCAAAGCCGATCCAGCCGTGACCGGGAATCAGCGCTTCCAGCCAGGCATGGCTGGCGCCGTCGACGGACGTGTCGTTCCCGCTGTGGTAGAGGTAACCGCTGGCGTAGCGGCAGGGCATGCGCAAATAGTTGCGCAAGAGCGCTAGCATAATGTGGGTGAAATCCTGGCAGACGCCGCGCCGTGTCGCCAGGGCGTCGTCGAGATTGGAGTGGACATGGGTCGCTTCCGGATCATAAACCAGCAGCGAATTGAGTTGCTGGTTGAGGGCTTCCACCGCGTCAAGCGGCGCACGACTGCGGTCAATTCTTAACTCTTGCGCCAGCCCTTCCAGCAGAGGGGTATTGGCCGTGCGTTCGGTCGGGTTCAGCATGTCCCAATACTCGGGCGACCGGACCAGGGCATCCAGCTCCGCCCAAGCATCGTCGACGCTGTTGCGCGGCGGCATTTGGGACAGAGTGGGTTGCTCCAATACGGTCACGACCGATTCGGCTACAAAGAGTAACTCTTTGTGGGGGGCGCGTACATTGAAGGTATGAACCGTATTGCCCAGATAGTCGACGAAGCTGGATGGACTGGTCCGCGGCTGCGTTGCCAGCGCAAACTGGCTGCACTGCTGGCTTGCATCGATCCGAGGATGCAGACGCACCTCCATCACGTTTTCGCTGATCGGCGCATCGTAGATATGACGGGTCGTGTGGCGCACGCGATAGTCCATCTCAGATTTCTCCTTCTTTTTCCGGCGTATAGGCGATGTAGCGATCATAGACTGCATTGTGGATCTCGTTGCAGCCGTGTTGCAGATCGGCAAGGAATTTGCCCATGCCGCCCGTAATGATTTCGTTGATGTCAGTGTACTCTAGCTTGGCCTGCAGTCGACCGGCTAGACGGCTGGGGGGGTTGCTGCGACCGGCGCCCGCGCTTTCGGAAATTGCGCCCAGCGCATTGTGAATCGCCGTGATTGAAAATGCGGCCGAACGCGGAAATTCCCCATTCAGGAGCAAAAACTCAGCGATGCTGGTCGGCTGCACGTCGAAGGTATAGATCTTGCTGTACGCTTCAAAGGCTGCGCACGAACGCAGCAGCGCCAACCACTCCAGAAAGACCGGCTGTCCGGCATTGAGGCGACTCTCCGGCTTGACCCACAGCACGCGCGATTCCAAATCCAGCAGGCGTGCGGTTGCGTCGGATCGCTCCAGGTTGCGTCCGACCTGGATGAACTGCCAGCCCTGACCATGGTTCATGGTTGCATCCGTGATGCCGGTGAAGAGTTGGGATCGCTCGATCACATCTTCGCAAAGCTCAATGTTGCGTTCGCTCCAATCCAGGGAGTGATCGGCGCTGCCGACGCGTAGATAGAGCTCGTTCAGCTCCTGCCACATCTCCTGGTTGATCTGTTCACGCACCTGGCGTGCGTTCTCCCGCGCCGCGCGGACACCTGTCAGAATCGAGTTGGGGTTGCTGGGTTCAAACGCCAGTACGTGAAACAGTTCGTCATCGTCGGTCACCCGTTCGATCGGTGCATTGAGCAGAGTCAGCATGCGAATGCGACGTGCCTGGGCCGCCGTGTCGGAGAGATCAAGGACCAGATTCAGGTGAACGGAGAGCAGGCGCGCGGTATGCTCGGCCCGCTCCAGGTAGCGACTCATCCAGTAGAGATTATCGGCGACGCGTGATAACATGAGTGTTCCGCCTTAGCCTCCCAAGACCCAGGTGTCTTTGCTGCCGCCACCCTGCGACGAGTTGACGACCAGCGAGCCGGCCTTGAGCGCCACCCGCGTCAGGCCGCCCGGGGGCACGGTGATCTCGCGGCCATACATGATAAACGGGCGCAGGTCGACATGACGGGGCACGACGCGGCCGTCGATGTAGCTTGGTCCGGCTGAAAGCATGATCGTCGGCTGTGCGATGTAGTTGCGCGGATTGGCCAGCACGGCATCACGGAATTGGGCACGCGCGGCAGCGCTACTGTGGGGACCGATGAGCATGCCGTAGCCGCCCGATTCGCCCACCGCCTTGATGACCAATTTCTCCATATTCTCCAGCACATAGCGGCGCTGCTGTTCATCTTCTAGTAGATAGGTCTCTACGTTGGGCAGGAGCGGCTCCTCGCCCAGGTAATAGCGAATGATTGCCGGCACATAGGCATAGATCGCCTTGTCGTCGGCCACGCCGGTGCCGATGGCATTGGCGAGGGTGACATTGCCGCTGCGATAGGCGTTGAAGAGACCCGGCACGCCGAGTACGGAATCGCGTCGAAAGATCAGGGGGTCGATGAAGTCGTCATCGATCCGGCGATAGATCACGTCAACCCGTTTGAGGCCGGAAGTCGTGCGCGTATACACATAGTTGTCATGAACGACCAGATCGCGTCCTTCGACCAGCTGAATACCCATCTCACGTGCCAGAAAGGTGTGCTCAAAGTAGGCCGAGTTGAAGACGCCGGGCGACAGCAGCACGATATTGGCGTCGCTCCGCTCCTGGGGCGCCAGCGCACGCAAGGTGCCGAGCAGATCTTGGCCATAGGAGTCAAGCGCCTGAACGCCAAAGGCATTGAACAAGCGGGGAAAGATCCGCTTCATGACCCGTCGATTGCCGAGCATGTAGGAAGCGCCGCTGGGCACGCGGAGATTGTCTTCCAAAACCGCAAACTGACCGTCGGGCAGGCGAATCAGGTCTGTGCCCACCAGCGCAATATAGATGCCGCGCGGGACGTGGACGCCGCGCATCTCGCGACGATAGTGGCGGCTGCTGAAGACCAGGTCGTGGGGCACGACGCCGTCGGTAAGAATGCGGCCGGCGTGGTAGATGTCCTTGAGAAACTCGTTGAGCGCATGGATGCGCTGCTTGAGCCCCTTGGAGATCGTCTGCCACTCGTCTTGCGTAATGATGCGCGGCAGCAGGTCGTAGGGAAAGATGCGCTCAACGCCCTCTGCTTCGCTGTAGACCGTAAAGGTGATGCCTTGCTGGAGAAAGTAGAGGTCGGCCGCCTGTTGCTTGAGCGAAATCTCCTCTGGCGCAGCCGTACTGAGCCGGCGATAGAGACGTGCGTATTGGGGGCGCAACGTGCCGTCGGACTGAAACATTTCGTCGTAGGCGGCGCCGAGCTGGTAGGTATCAAATGGGGCCGGTAGGTTCATTGCCTTTTGACGGTTGGAAATCTCCGGCATGCAGGGAAGCTCCGTGGCGTTGTGTCGGTTGGGCAACTATGGCAGTCTACTGCAAATGGGATGGCTGGAGAATGTGCGGCTTGAACAAGTTTCGTTGCGCTTTTCTGGACGATACGACCGAAAAGTCTGTGGTAATTGGGCAAGAATTTGGCACTTTGCACATGCCTTCAGCACAGTCAGTGTATCATTTAGCCGGCGCGTCTGCCTAATGCGCAACGAAATGGTGAGAGGCATTGCCTGTCGGATTCAAGGTAACTGTACAGCCACTGGGGGCAGCGCCGGTTGCGCTTGTCGAAACCAAGCGGGTTGATGCCGACCGTCTCCGTGGTTACGACCCTTTGATCCTTCGACAGGCTCAGTACAGGCAGACTCAGGTCGAAGCAAGCTCAACCGGCACTCCCACCCACAGTGGCTGTACAGTTACGCTTCAATTATGATTTGCCTCCGATCAGAACCGCACCCGTCTCCTCATCGGCATGGGCTCTGGGCGTTGACTTCGAGTATAATACCGGTCGGTGCCTTGGGGCAGCCTGCCGTGTGAAACTGATGCGGCTTTCGCGATTCAAACAGACTCACAACCGGAAATCTAGGCAAATGTCAAACACCTGGTTGGTCATTCTCATTGCGAGCGTCGGCGGGATCGCCGTGACGCTCCAGGCTCAATTCATGGGCACGATGGATCGAATCATGGGCACGCGTGAGAGTGCTTTCATCACCTATGCCGGTGGCGGCCTTATCATTACACTGCTCATGGTTTTCGTTTGGCGTGGGGGCAACCTGGCCGAGTGGCACAGCGTGCCGCCGTATGCGCTTTTCGCCGGCGTCTTTGGCCTGATCATCGTCAGTTCCATTGGCTATGCCACCGCACGCATTGGGCTAATCGCCGCGTTTGGCGTGATCTTGGCCGCGCAATACATCTCCGGCGCAGTGATTGATCACTATGGCCTCTTGGGTGCAGAGGTTCGCCCCCTTGACGCCGGGCGGATCCTCGGGATGGCGGTCCTGGCCCTTGGCGCCTGGCTGATCGTGAGATAGGATCTTCAGACAGCGATGGACATTCGCATCATTCGCAGTCGCAAACGCAAAAAGACGGTTTCGGCCCGGGAGGTGGATGGCGTGCTGGAAGTACGCGCGCCCCACGATATGAGCGATGCCGAACTGACGCCCATTGTCGAAAAACTACAGCAGCGACTCACGCGGCGCAAGGCCAAAGCCGTGCTCGACGATCAGGCGCTGGAGCGGCGTGCGCAGGCGCTCAACCAGGCCCACTTCGACGGGCGGCTAACCTGGCAGTCGATCCGTTGGGTCGCCAACCAGAATACGCGCTGGGGAAGCTGTACGCCCAGCAACGGCACGATTCGCCTCTCCCATCGACTGGCCCAGTTTCCGCGCTTTGTGGTCGATTACGTGATTGTCCACGAGCTGGCCCATCTGTTGGAAGCAAACCACGGGCCGCGTTTCTGGAAGCTGGTCAATCGCTATCCCAGAACCGAGCGTGCGCGCGGCTACTTGATGGCCGTGGGACTCGAAGATCTGGACGACGCATAGCTTTGGGTAACGCGGGTCTTGAAGAAGCAATAATGCGTGGGGAGTGAGGCGTATGGCGGAGTCCCACTGCTATAGCGATCCGAATGCCGGAGCTGCAACCTCATGAACAACCGCACGCGCTTCCTGGCCGCTGTCTTGCTGCTGATGCTGATCCTGGGCGGGGGTTTGGCATTTGGTGCATTCTTGGGCGTCTTGGGCGGAAACAGAGCGGCCGATTGGGGAAGTTTGGATTCATTCAACCAAATTGCCATGACGGCGATTGGTGAGATGGAGATCCTGGCGGGTGATCGCGCTGGAATTGAGGTTGACGCCAGCCCGCGCGACCTCAGCCGTTTGCGCATCTATGTGGCGGATGACACGTTGCACGTCGACTATCGTGAGGACTGGATGGCCGCTTTGGGGCCGCGTCCGCAATCCATCCGTTATGTGGTGACGGTTTCCGAGCTGCGGGCCCTTGACCTCACCGGTGCTGCAGCCGTCAGTGCCGCTGCAATCGACACAGATCGTTTTGAGCTGGCGGTACGCGGCAGTGGATCGGTCGATGTCGGTATGATGACTGTCGACGCCATCGACGTGAATTTTTCCGGTGGGGGCAAGGTCACCATGGCCGGTGTCGCCGCGGATCAGGCTGTTTCGATCAGTGGCGCGGGTGCGTATGAGGCAGGCGAGCTGCGCAGCGAAACCGCGCGCATTCGCGTCTCTGGGACCGGTTCGGCCACCGTCTGGGTGACCGAAGCGCTGGACATCGATATCTCCGGTCCTGGCGAAGTCAGGTATCGCGGCACGCCGCGGGTGACGCAAAGCGTTACAGGACTGGGTGGAGTTAGGCAGGTGGAATAATGCAGAATTCGTGAATGCAGAATGGCCAATGGTGATTGTGCGTTCCCGCCTCCAGCTCGGCGGTTTGGCTATGCGTCTTTCATCCGCGGAAATCCGCCCAATCCGCAAGATCAGCGTTCTATCCGGTTTCCCTCTAACGGCCTGCTAGGCCGGGATATCGGCGGTTTCCGCTTCCGGCACACGCTCAGTCCGACCATCCCGGGCCATCACCAGCGACCGTGCAATGACTGTACCCAGCACAATTGCGCCGCCAAGCATGGCCTGGGGACTCGGGCGCTCGCCGATAACGAGAAAGACCCACAGTGGGTTGAGGATCGGCTCCAAGGCCTGGATTAGGATGGCTTCGATGGCGTCGAGATAGCGAATTGCGCTGGCATAGAGGATGAAGGGCAGACCGAGTTGAAAGACGCCCAAAAAGGCGATGATGCCCCAATCTGCGGGCGTGGGCTGGCTGCGGAAGATTAGCGGGGCGCCCAGGATGCCTGCAATCAGGCTGCCCAAAAGGATGGTTTCCAATGGGGAACCATCCTTTTGCTTGCGTAGAAAGAGGACCAGCCACGCCATGGAGATGCCTGAGAGAATGGCGTAGATGTTGCCCTGTAAGCCTTCAGTCGTCAGGCCGCCGGCAAAGAAGAGCGTCATGCCCGCGCCGATGGCGATCATCGCCAGCCAGTCGACGCGCCGAATTCGCTCATGCAGGAACCATGCCCCAAACAGCGCCACGTAGATCGGCGCGGTGAACTGGAGCAAGATCGCGTTGGCCGCGGAGGTCAACTGGGTGGCGGCCGTGAAGAAGACCGTGGCGCCGATAAAGGCAAACGCGCCGCCGATCTGGGCGACAGACCAGGTGAAGGTGGGACGGCGCAGATAGGCCAGCAGCACCGCAGCGGCTACCAAACTGCGACCGGCGGTCAGCGGCAGTGGTCCCAAGGTTGTCAGCTTGATCATAAGACCGCTGGTGCTGAAGAGCACCACGGCCACAACCATGTAGAGTACGGCGCGGCGTTGAGTCATGCCCGGAATTTTACGCAACGCCGGTACGCAATGGGAAATTTACGAAAAGCCGGGTGCGAGATTCAGGCGGCGTTCAGCGCCTGCTTCAGATCCTCTATCAAGTCCTCAGGATGCTCGACGCCGATCGAGAGCCGCACCATGTTCGGTGTGATGCCCATCTCCATCCGCTCTTCCGGGTCCACGTCCGAGTGGGTCATGGACGCCGGATGCTCGGCCAGCGATTCCGTGCCGCCCAGACTGACGGCCAAGTGGAAGAGTTGCAGCGCGTTGAGAAAGCCAAACGCCTCAGCTTCACCACCGACAATCTCGAAGGAAATCATGCCGCCGGGCGCAAGGCACTGCTTGCGATAGACCCTATAGCTGGGATCGTCTTCGGTCAGGTGTCCCAGATAGAAGACGCGCTCGACCTTGGGATGATCTTCCAGAAAATTGGCCACGTAGCGGGCGTTTTTCATCTGCGACGTCATGCGCAGCTTGAGCGTCTCCAGACTGCGCATGAGAAGCCAACCCGTCCACGGCGTAGTGGTCGTGCCGAGGATGGTCCGCATCGCTTTCACCGCGGTCATGTGCGCCTTGGACCCCAACGCGACCCCGGCGATGAGATCGCTGTGACCGCCGATATACTTGGTGGCGGAGTAGAGAACGAGGTCGGCGCCATGGTTGAGCGGGTGCTGCCAGAGTGGGCCGAGGAAGGTGTTGTCGACCACGACCAGGGGGCTGCGCCCCGGCGCTGCCTGTTGTCGCACCAGATTGCCCGCCGCCTCGATGTCGACGAGCGCATTGGTCGGATTGCCCGGCGTCTCGATATAGAGCATGGCCACATTGTCAGCCACGTCCTGCTGCAGCAAGGCCTTTTCCAGGCCTGTGTTCTCCGGCCCGGCCAGGAAGCTCACCGGCCGGACGCCAAACTCGGGCAGGATGTGCTTGAGAAGATAGTCTGTTCCGCCGTAGATCGGCTCTGAATGGAGAATGACGTCGCCCGGGCGCAGAAAGGTCAGCAGCGTCGTGCTGATGGCGGCCATGCCGCTGACAAAGACCGCGGCTTCCTCGGCTTCGTCCCACAGGGTCAGGCGATCCTCCAGG
This sequence comes from uncultured Chloroflexia bacterium, assembly GCA_963749845.1. Taxonomy (GTDB): domain Bacteria; phylum Chloroflexota; class Anaerolineae; order Caldilineales; family Caldilineaceae; genus JAGRCP01. Next base: position 829,555 of record CAVVOJ010000006.1, read on the forward strand.
ATCTCTAGATCAGGGTTGTTGACGCGACTGTAGATCAGCCCCAATTCTTCGCCTGCCTCGCGCTGGCGCAGCCCATAGGCCAGCTCAAAAAAGGCCTTGCCCTCTTCGGCCGTCTTGAAGACGAACGTTGATGTTTGAAAAACCGGACTCTTGATCGCACCCTCGGAGAGTTCCGGCCGATAGCCGTAGCTCATCATCAGGCTTTCGGGCCGCATGGTCTTGCCGCCGATGCGGTTGCTGTACGGGTCGCGCTTCGGGTTGCTCATGCCTTCCTCCTTGAAGGGATAAGGTGGTGGGGCCCTCATCGTCGCGCAGGCCGGCCCGCTCTGCCAGGGGCGGATGACCCGTTTGCGGCAGGTTGCGTGTCACGTCATGCAATGCCCGGCGCATTTGGGGAGAAGCGCAACGATTCTTGTCACCACCCTGTGGTAGACTGGATGGCATAGGGGATACTGTGTTGCGTTCTGTTGCGTAAAGGTTGGAAAGGTGGGTTTTCTTGCAACCCACTAGCATAGCGGGCATATTGCCCGGCAGTTGGTCGCCAATATAAGCGACAAATCGATGTCGTTTGTCTCCCATGAGGTACGATGATGGTTGAAGATCAGATCAAGGCTGTTGTCCTGGACATGGATGACACCCTGCTACGCTCGGATGGTTCCATGTCCGATCGCACGCTGGACGCTTTGTTGCGTTGGCGCGCCGGTGGCGGTCAAGTAGTCATTGCGACCGGACGGCCACCGCGCGCAGTGGCTGGTTCGTTGCCCGAGGTACTGCACGACGTGCCTTTCATCTGCTATAACGGTGCTGACGCTCGTCAGGCTGGTCAGCTGCTTCATGCCGATCTGATTGCGCCGGCCGACGTGCAGCACGTGCTGGCCGCTGCCGAGCAAGTCAGCGACGATTACACCATCGGCTTGGAAATCGATGACTGCCTCTACCTCAATCGCCCGCCGGATCGCTTTAAGAATTTTGTGCTCACGAAGGACTTGCTTGCCGTCGCCATCCGGCCCGCAGCGAAGATCCTCTTTGTACCCGTCTCGCGCGAGCTCGACATCAATCAGGATACGGTGCTCCTCGAAACAGTCGTGGCGCACCTGCCGCCCTCCATTCGCCCCATGCATTCGACCCGCTATCGTCTGCTCCAGCTCATGTCGCACACGGCCGACAAGGTGGAAGCGCTCCAGATTGTGCTCTCCCGATTGGGGCTGACGCTCAATCATGCCGTTGCCTTTGGCGATGATGTGAACGACGTCGGCATGGTGGAACAGAGCGGCATGGGCGTGGCCGTTGCCAATGCCGTGCCAGAGGTCCACGCCGTGGCCGACCGCGTGACCCACTCAAATGACGAGGACGGGGTTGCAGCCATCATTGAGGAGCTGCTGACCAATCCATGAGCGACTTGCAACCTTTCAAGCTGTATTACAACGCAGACCTGGCGCGAGACATGGGACAACGGATCCAGTTGAGCGACCCGTCGTTCGATGTGGCTGGGTTTGTAGACGACATCGCGGCACAGGTGGACGCACTGGAGTTCAAGGATCGCATTGCGCTCTTTAGCAGCGCGCTGCAGAGACGGCTGCTTGACTCATTTCCCGCAGCTTGGGCGATTCTGGAAACGCTGCTGGACGATGAGTTGGCCGCGGAAGAAGGGATGTTCAGCGACGGCTTCGGGCTGTGGCCTATCGCTCATTTCATCGAAGCGTATGGCCTTGACGACTTTGATGCGTCCATGGAGGCGATGTATGAGATCACCAAGCGGCATACGGCCGAATTTGCGATCCGTCCTTTTCTGGTGCGCTATCCCACACAGACCATGGCCCAGCTGCATCAATGGGTGGAAGACGAGAGTCCCCACGTGCGCCGCCTGGTCAGCGAAGGCACGCGTCCGCGTCTGCCGTGGGCCAGCCGGCTGGACGCATTCATTGTCGATCCATCGCCTACGCTGGAACTACTGGAACGGTTGAAAGACGACCCATCGCCGTACGTGCGCAAGTCGGTGGCAAACCATCTCAATGACATCAGCAAGGACCATCCGCAGTTGATCGTGGAAACGCTTGCGTGCTGGCGCGAAGATGCCGGTCCGGAGCGGCAGTGGATCATCCGCCACGCACTGCGCACGCTCGTCAAGCAAGGCGACCCGGCCGCGCTGGCGGTATTGGGCTACGGGCCGCCACTGGTGACGCTTGCGGACTTGCGCTTGGAACCAACGAACGTTGCCGTCGGCGATACCATGGTGATCAACTTTGTTCTCCAGAGCGAAAGTGACGGAGATCAAGACTTGGTGATCGACTACATCATCCATTTTGCCTTGGCGAATGGCAAGACCGGCGCCAAAGTCTTCAAGCTGACCACGCGGAGTCTCGCAGCCGGCCAGTCGCTTGCGGTAACGAAGTCTCACACCTTTCGCCCCATTACGACGCGCAAATACTACAGCGGCGCGCACCGACTGGAAGTTCAAGTCAATGGTCAAGTGCTGGGCGGGCAGCCATTTCAACTGCAGACCTGATCGTCCCCAATTTGCATTCGTTTTCCCGCTGTGCGCAAAGAGTTTGCCCTCACCAAAGATTTCGAAGTCATCAGTACATGTCGCAACCAGAATTGTCCCTATTTTGACGCGCCAAGTCATGCGGGTATGTGATACAATGAGAGGGGATAAGTTGAGGCGTTTGCCGCTATGCGCACAGCTGTTTTCAACGTTCCGAAACGATAATAGATGGCCGAAAGCGGAACCGCCTTGACCGCTCGTTTCGCAAAAATCGCTCATCATCAAAGCGTGAGACGGAGAGGTGTAATGCTTCGTAATCAATCAACTTCTGTATGGAAGATTGGAGACGTAGATCATGCAGCGGAATAGCCTTAAACGTAGAGAGTGGTCTGACCTGAGTCCGTTCGCTCGTTTCATGATGGTCATGAGCGGCCTGGTCCAGGTGGCGCTGTTGTTTGCTGCCCTGTGGGACATACGCGGTCGCTCGGCCGAGGAGATTCGCGGCAACAAGCCCATGTGGATCGCATTCTCATTCGTCAATTTTATCGGACCAATCAGTTACTTCACTATTGGCCGGAAGCGCTAGCACAGAAGCGCGCCGGATCATCGCCATGGGCTGCGGCGGACGCCGTGGAGGGAGATGCGGCAGTCTCAGTGCTCGCAGCTCATTCGGATCGGAGGAGAGCATGTATAAGAAAATCTTGGTGCCGCTCGATGGGTCCCGACGTGCGGAACTCATCGTGGAGCACGTGGAGCAGTTGGCCAAGGAGTTGGGGACGGAAGTAATCTTTCTACAGGTACTCGAACCGTCGGCCGCTCTGGTGACACCTTATGACATGGTGCCCTATTTTGACGCCGAAGAGGTAGAACGGCGCCGCGAAGAGGCCGATACGTACCTACAGAGCGTTACCGACGAGTTTCGCGAGAAGGGTATCGCCACGCGCAAGGTCGTGGTCCAGGGTCCGATCGTACGCTCGATCTTGGACATTGCAGAGCGGGAAAATGTCGATTTGATCGCGATGGCGAGTCACGGACGCACGGGATTGGCCCGTGTTTTCTATGGCAGCGTTGCCGCGGGCGTCCTGCATCAGGCTGATCGCCCGCTGCTCATTATTCGCGCCTCGAGTCAGGAATAGGATCAACGGATCGGTATGAGCTATTTATATGGTCCGATTCCGTCGCGCCGGCTGGGGCAGTCGCTGGGCGTCGATCCGATCCCGCTGAAGACCTGTAACTGGAATTGCGTCTACTGCCAACTCGGGCGCAGCATGCCGCTGATCAATGAGCGGGCCGAGTATGTACCGCGCCAGGAGATTGTCGCCGAACTGGTTCAGGTCCTGGCTGCGCACGGACCCGGTGAGATCGACTATATCAGCTTTGTCGGTTCTGGTGAGCCAACCTTGCACAGTGGGCTCGGTTGGCTCATTCGCAAAGCCAAAGAGCTGAGCGATATTCCCGTTGCCGTCATTACCAACGGGGCGTTGCTCCACCGTGCCGACGTGCGCACGGAGTTGGCCGGCGCCGACGTGGTTATGCCTACTCTCTGTGCCGGCAATGCCAAGCTCTATCGCCTGATTCACCGGCCGCATCCTGAAGCGACCTTTGCGCGTCTGTTGGCCGGCTTGCGTGCGTTTCGAGCCGAGTATGCGGGCCGGCTCTGGGTCGAAGTCATGCTTCTGCATGACGTCAATGACACGGAGACAGCACTGCGTGAGCTGGCGGATGCGCTCGCGCTCGTCGGGCCGGACGAGGTCCACATCACCCTGCCCACTCGACCGCCATCCGAGACCTGGGTCGTGCCGAGCGATGACGAAGGGCTCCTGCGTGCGACCGCCATTCTTGGCGAGATCGCGCACGTTGTCCATCCCACGGCCGGCTACTTTGACCTGCGCGGTTATGCAAGCGTCGTGGACGCCATCGTCGCCATCATCACCCGTCACCCCATGAGCCATGCCCAGCTCCTAGAAACACTCGATCGCTGGGCCCCTGATGAGGTGGAGGAAGCACTCGTTCAACTCGTGACCAGTGGTCGGGTGCAGGGGATTGATCGCTACGGGGCCCGTTTCTGGGGTGGATCTCACTCTCATTTCCCCGCCGCCACCCAAAGTGAGCGTACGGCCCCCGCCTAGTCGAATTTTGGAAAGAGCGGCGGAGCAGGGTGAGGCTCGGTTGATTCACACGAGCTGTATCGTCACACCCGTCGTAAGAAATCGTTGCGCGCACTGTGGTCGCTGCACAAAGAGTGTTCCCCGGACCAACTCGTTGTCATGCAACTTTGTCATGCAACTTTGTCATGCAACTATTGGCAATTTTCTGCGTAGTGTTGCATGTCGCCGATGCGCAATTGCGCGACTTACAGAGAAATCAATTTCTCTGTAAGATGGCGAGGAACATGATAAGAAACGAAATGAAAAGAGTAATCCATGCCCGAAATGCTTGAAGGATTCTTACTGAATTGGCTCGTGACCGGCTTGAGTCTATTTGTCGTGACTTTTCTCCCACTGGGCGTCGAATCGCGCGGATTTGGGACGACGGTAGTTGCCGCGTTGGTGATCGGCCTGATCAACGCGTTCTTGGCGCCAATCGTCAATTTCTTTACGTTTCCCCTGCAGATCCTGACGTTGGGTTTCTTTAGCCTGGTCGTGAATGCCTTCCTCTTCTGGCTGGCAGCAGCTTTGGTGAAGGGATTTCGAATTAATGGTTGCCTGAGCGCATTCTTTGGGGCCATCGTTCTCTCGCTCTGCAATATGTTCTTTTTCTGGATCCTGCCGCTGTAGGCCAAAGTTGAGACTGAGCGCGGGACGCGCCTAGCGTGGCGCTGTAATCTGCAAAAAGCCCGTGTCGATCAGACGGTCGACACGGGCTTTTTCGTTTTCTTTCATTTCCCTTTCAAACCCTACCCAGTTGACCAGGAGAAAGTCTATGCCGATGCCGGAGGCGCGTGATTGGTTCGATCGGTACAATTGTGGATGGTTGATGACCGGCGTTTCGGAAAGGAGGCCGAGTGTCTGTTTCATTTGCCACCGCTGGATCGTGCAAACAAAATAATTGACATAAAGTAAACACAGGAAAGGAATCGCGTCAATGGAATTTGGCGTGCCCAGGGAGATCCGCGATCGAGAGCGACGGGTTGCGTTGACGCCATCTGGCGTGCTTAGTCTGAAGCGGGCAGGGCATACAGTCTACTTGGAGAGCGATGCCGGCAAAGAGGCTGGCTTCGCAGATGACGAATACAGACAGGCGGGCGGACAAATTGTCTATTCGCCGGCTGAAGCTTACGGGCGAGCTGATGTAGTCGTCAAAGTTGCGCGTCCGACCGCCGAGGAACGGATCTACTTCCGGCGCGGCCAGACCATTTTTAGCTTTTTCTATCTGCCAGTCGCAGCCGGCGATCATGTCCATGCCATGCAGGAACAGCAAATCACGGCCATCGCCTATGAAATGATCCAGGAAGACGATGGTCGCCAGCCAGTCTTGCTCCCCACCAGCGAAGTGGCCGGTCGTCTTGCGCCTATCGTTGCCGGACGGATGTTGACCAACGACGTGGGCGGGCGCGGGGTGCTCCTGAGCGGCATTCCTGGCGTGCCACCCGCCGCAGTGGTGATTCTGGGGGCTGGCGTCTTGGGGCTAAATGCCGCGCGCGCCTTTCTGGGACTCCGTGCCGAGGTGACCGTTTTGGATCGGGAACTACTGCGCTTGCAGCAGCTGGATGATTTGCTCGACAGCCGCGCCACCACCATGGTCTCCAACGCCTATAATATTCGCCGGGCCGTACGCTTTGCCGATGTCCTCATTGGTGCGATTCAGACGCCGGGTAGTCGGGCGCCCATGATCGTAACCGAGGAGATGGTCAAGGAAATGCGTAAGGGCTCGCTGATCATCGACTATTCGATCAACAGCGGCGGCTGTGTGGAAACAAGCCGGCCGACGACCCTGCGCGACCCGGTCTATGAGACGCATGGCGTATTGCACTACTGCGTACCGAATCTTGACCTCCAGCGTCGCGCGGACGGCCAGCTATGCGCTCAACAACGCACTGCTGCCCTACCTCCGCTCCTTTGGTGAACTGGGGCGCGAACGCGTGATCGCAGAGATGTCGGCCATGCGGCGCGGCGTCAATCTTTATGAGGGGAAACTTGCCAACGCTGACGTGGCCGCTGCATTGGGGCGTCCGCTGGAGCATGATCTGACAGCGGGAGTCGATGCATGAACTGGGAAGCTATCTATCGTCGCAAAGTAATGGACGCGTCTACCGCGCTTTCCACCGTAAAATCAGGCCAGCGCATCTATGTGGGCGGCGGTTCAGGCGTGCCCAGCGTGTTGATTGACGCACTGGTCGGTCGCGCTGATGAGCTGCGTAACGTCGAGATTACTCACATTCTCACCTTCGCGGACGCGCCCTATGTGAAACCTGAATATGCGGACTCTTTCCGCCACAATGCACTCTTCATTGGCGGCTCCGTGCGTGAAGCAGTTCAATCCGGACGGGCCGATTTTACGCCGATCTTTTTGTCGGAGATTCCTGATCTCTTCCGCAACGGCACCCTCCCCTTGGATGTAGCGCTGGTCTCTCTTTCGCCACCAGATGAGCATGGTTTTTGCAGCTTTGGCGTTGAGGTGGGCACTACCAAACCCGCGGCCGAAGCCGCGCGCATTATCATTGCTGAGATCAATCCGCAGATGCCGCGCACGCTGGGCGATTCGTTCATCCACGTCAGCCGCATTCATTCCATCGTCGAGGTCGACTATCCCCTGCCTGAAGCGCCCCAGGGTGGGGCAGCCGACGTTTTTATGGAAGTCGGCGCGCAAATTGCTGAAATGATTCCGGATGGCGCAACGTTGCAGATGGGGATCGGCAGCATACCGGATGCCGTACTCCAGAACCTGGGCAGCCACAAGGATCTGGGGATTCATACCGAACTCTTTTCCGACGGACTGATTGCCATGGTGGAGAATGGCGTCATCACCTGTTCGCGTAAGTCCTTTCATCCTGGCAAGATCGTGGCGGGCTTCCTGTTCGGTTCGAAGCAACTCTACAACTTTGTGGACAATAATCCGCTCATCGAACTGCATCCGACCGACTACGTAAACGATCCCTTTAACATTGCGCGCAACGACATGATGATCGCCATCAATTCGGCTCTGCAGATTGACCTCACCGGTCAGGTCTGCGCTGACTCAATTGGCACCCGTTTTTACAGCGGCGTCGGCGGCCAGGTTGATTTCATCCGCGGCGCAGCGCGCTCCAAGGGCGGCAAGCCGATCGTCGCCTTTACGTCGACTGCCAAAGGCGATTCGATCAGTCGCATCGTACCCACCTTGACGCAGGGGGCAGGCGTTGTCACCTCGCGCAATGACGTTCACTATGTCGTTACGGAGTTTGGTGTCGCCTCCCTCCATGGCAAGACCGTCAACCAACGCGTACACGAGTTAGTAAGCATCGCCCATCCTCGTTTTCGGGAGGAATTGATGCGATCCGCACGCGAATTGGGGTATATCTAGGACAAGATCGATACGGACGGGAAGGATAGAACGCGGATTGGGCGGATGAAGCGGATTTGCGCGGATATTTTTCAGAAATATCCGCGCAAATCCGTTTCATCCGCCAGATCCGCGTTCCATTTCTGTCGCGGCTGCCCTGCTGTTCGTTGGCCCATTTTTTTGCAGGAACATTCCAATCCCCGATTCCGTCCTCTAAAAAGAGCAGGTTCGTCGGATCATTGAGAGTTGGTCCGGCAAGACAGCCTGATTCTGACTACAATGGGGGAAGACGCGGCCTGCATGGATTGCCATCACTGTTGCCGACGGGTCGCTTGAATGCAGCGCAATGACTATGAATGGAAATGGTGGGGATGATGGTTCACATGAACAAGGTATTGAAGAGAGCTCAGATGCCGATACAGGAGATGGCCCGGCGTCGCGTCTTGTTACTCGTTCTGGCGTTGGTGACGGTGCTCATGGCTGGCTGCCTGCCGGTCGTCGCAATTGAGACAACGCCGGAGCCGATTTTTGTTGCGGTCGAAGTCCCTGTCATCGCGGTGGCGCCGCCATCCGGCCCGCCTGGCACGGCCATCTCCGTTTCTGGCGCTGGCTGGGATGAGGGCGAAGTGGTCACGCTGAAGCTAGAGGCCCTGGCCGACAGCGAGGGGAATGCGGATCCCGCGCTTGAAGAGCTAACGGTCTCCGTTGTGACCGTCAATGAAAATGGCCGGTTCGATACTTCGTTCATCTATCCGCTTGAAGGCTTCTGGGCCGAGCAGACGAATGTGGTTATCCTGGCCACTTCTCTGAAGCGTGAGGAGCCGGCGACCGTTACCTTTGTGGTCGGTGAGGGCCTTCCCGTGACGGCGACGCCGCTGCCGTCACCGGAGCCTACGGTGGCTGCAACTGCCACACCAACGGCAGCCGCAACGGCGGTGCCGACGACCCCGCCGACAACGTCTAATGTCGCGACTGTCACAAGCGCCGCACTCAATCTGCGTAGCGGACCGTCGAATCAGTATGCCATTTTGCGCACGCTGCGTCGGGGTGACCAATTAATCGTGCTCGGACAGAGCCCCAATGCATACTGGCTCTTTGTCCGCGCCGCGTACGGACTGGAAGGCTGGGTTGCTCGGCCATACACCGATTATCGCGGCCAGGCGCCAACGATTTCAGGAACGCCGGCAACGCCCTATCCAACGGCAACTGCAACCGCGCAGCCGCCGGCAACCGGTACGTGGCAAGGCGAATACTTTGCCAATAGCGATTTGCAGGGCGCCCCGGTCCTGGTCCGGACGGACAACGCAATAGACTTCGACTGGGGTTATGGCTCACCAAGCCCTAATATCCCGGTGAATTACTTCTCGGCACGCTGGACCCAGCAAGTCTATTTTAGCGGCGGCACCTATCGCTTCTACGCCAGCGCAGATGATGGCGTACGTGTCTTTATCAATGACCAGCCGGTTATTGACGAATGGCACTTGGCCAGCGGCTACACCTATAGCGCCGATCGCTCGCTCAACCCGGGCACCTATAGCGTACGGGTCGAGTACTTTGAATTTACGCAGCTTGCCAACGTGAAGGTCTGGTGGGAGCTGATTGGTGGCGAGAGCATTTCTGAGTGGCGCGGTGAGTACTACAACAATCGTACCCTCTACGGCTCGCCCACGGTGGTGCGCAATGACCCAGTCATCAACTTCAACTGGGGCTACGGTTCGCCGGCGGCCGGTATCGGGAGCCGATGACTTCTCGATCCGCTGGACGCGCTCTGTTTACTTCGACGAGGGCCGTTATCGCTTTACCGGGCGCTACGACGACGGCATGCGCGCCTACGTAAACGGTCAGGTTATCATCGACGATTGGAATGATGGCAGCGCGCGCAGCCGTTCTGGAGAGCTCTATCTTTCGGGCGGCTATCATTCGCTCCAGGTCGAATACTACGAGAATACCGGCCTGGCCGAGGTGAGCTTTGGTTGGACCCGCATTGATGATACACCCTCGTCGTTCCCAGACTGGAAGGGCGAGTATTGGACCAATCGCAACCTGAGCGGCAGCCCGCGGCTGGTGCGCAATGATCGCTATGTCGACTTCAATTGGGGAACCGGCTCGCCCGATCCGCGTATCCCCAGCGACGACTTCTCCGTACGCTGGACGCGGACCATCGATTTTGATGATGGATGGTATCGGTTCTATGCCCGGTCCGATGACGGCGTGCGTGTTTGGGTGGGGGGCGATCAAGTCATTGACGCCTGGTACGATCAGCGTGCCGAGACGGTTCACACCGGCGATCTCTATATCGACGGCGATGAGCGTGTGAAGATTGAATATTATGAGCACACGGGGGGGGCGTTGATCGAGTTCTGGTATGAGCGAATCTCGTCATCGACGCCTACGCCTACGCGCACGCCTACCCAAACGCCGACGCAGACACCGTCGATGACACCGACAGGTAGTCCCACGCCTACGCCTACACCGACCTTCACCCCCACGCCGGATCGACCGCAGCAGCCCTTTGTGGACGTGCGGCCAAGCTCAGGTGGCGCCGGCACGGAAGTGACGGTAACGGGTGGTGGCTTCCCGGCCAACACGACGTTGAGCATCTATCTGGGCGCCCCGGTTCAGGCCAGCGATGTGGCGCGCAGCGAGGCCAATCGCTATGCGACGACGATCAGCGATGGGAGCGGCAACTTCGCCGTCGCTTTCGCCATGCCGGCCACGTGGCCGGACGGTGCACCGATTGAGAACGGTCGTCTGTTACTTATGGCGGCTACGGATGCTTTCATCGTCTCTGCCTCGACCTTCTTCGACTATCAGGCAGCGCCACTGCCGCCGGTGACCGAACCCTCTGCCGAGATCGATCCCCGTCAGGGCGGCCCCGGCACCAACGTCACTGTGCAGGGGGGTGGATTCCCTGCCGGCGCGCAGGTGAACATTCATCTTGCCGGCTTGATTCAAACTGAACGACTCAGCGCGACGCCGGCGACCTACGCCTCGACGGTGGCCGATAACAATGGCAACTATCGAGTCAGCTTCACCATGCCCGCAAACTGGCCCGACGGCAGTGCGATCCAGAGCGGCAAGCTGGCGGTGGTCGCGGCCACCGATGACTTTGGCGTGGAGGCCAGCGCGACCTTCGACTACTTCGTCCAGCGGCCGAACCCGTCCATTAGCGCACAGCCGCTCTTCGGCGGCCCTGGTACGCAGGTTAGCGTGCGCGGCGGCGGCTTTCCGGCCAACACCGACGTGATCCTGCTGCTGGCGACGCTGGATGAACAGGTGGGCGCCGGATTTGATCCGGCGGTTTATGCTTCATCCGTCACTGATCGCAACGGCAACTACAGCATGACCTTTGCCATGCCGGCGACCTGGCCGGACGGCACGCAGATTCAAAACGAAGAACTGGTCATTGTCGTGACGACGGTTGACTACAGCGTGCGTGTGAGTACTACCTTCGACTACATTCCGACGGCGCCGCAACCGCCAACGGCTACGCCACTGCCCACTGAGCCGCCTGTTGCCACATCCACGCCAACACCCGTGCCGCCATCCCAGCCGACCACGGCAGATGTCAGCCCGGGTTCGGGCGGCCCCGGTACATCCGTAACCGTGCGGGGCGGGAATTTCCCGCCGAACGTCAATCTGACTGTCTTCCTGGGGCGCTTCGATCAGTCCGGCGGCTCGGGCCAGCCGGAGCGCTATGCGACGACGACCAGTGACGGAAGTGGCGGGTACAGCGTCAGCTTCGCCATACCGACGCAGTGGCCCGACGGCGCGCCGGTAGAGAATGGTCGGGTTCTGGTGCTGGTATCGACTAACGACTTCCAGTATGAGGCGTCTGCAACTTTTGAGGTCGTTGGCGTAACATCCAGCCAGGTGGAGCCAAGTGAAATTTCTGGAACTGGTGGGGACGGCGGTGATGGCGGTAAAGAACCGGCAGATCCGGGCGGCACGATTCCACAACCATAGAGAATGCTGAACGAGGAACGAGCACCCAGGCCAACTTACTTTGGTGAGCGGGCCTGGGTGTTTGCGTGCCGCAGCAAAGATGATTAGCAATTGTTACGTCCCCTACCGTACCCCCTCATCTCCTCTCAACATTCCTCCTGGTCAACTGGCTAGGTACAAAACCGACCCTGGGTATAGCTGATATTCTCCCCATATGCATGGCGCAGATTGTCTGTGCACGACGTATTCTTAGAGGTGCCACAGAGACCGCACGGCGCCTCGGATTTGAGAACGCTTGCTACGGTCTACCAGAGGAAGATCTGGCCCGATTGCTTCCTGCACACTGGGAGGAGGAGCAGAAGCAATCGCCACGACGCCAACTGAACCCGACGATTCCGCTGTGCGTCTCCGCCACCATTCGAAGCTTGGGAGGAAATGAAATGCTAGTTGGCGATCGCATGTCAGCACCGGCACAAACGATTCGGCAGGACATGCCGTTTCAGGATGCCGTCAAATTGATGCGCGAAAAAGGGTATCGCCGCCTACCGGTTGTCAATGAGCAGAACGAGTTGATTGGCATTATTTCCGAGCGCGACCTGTTGCATGCCGCCCCCTCACCCGCTACGTCGCTGAGCATCTGGGAGATGAATTATCTGCTTTGGAAGCTCAAGATTGAAGAGCTGATGACGCGCAAAGTGATTTCCGTCTCACCGGATATGCCGATTGAAGAGGCCGCCCATCTGATGGTGACCAACAAGATCGGCGGTCTGCCCGTTGTGGACGATACGAATCATGTCGTGGGCGTTATTACCGAGACCGACATCTTCAAGACTTTTGTGGAAATGCTCGGTACGGGCGAATCGGGCCTGCGGGTTACCCTGGAAGTGCCCTCTGAGATGGGCGTCCTGGCTCGCCTCTCAAAGACCATTTTTGATCTTGGCGGGAATATTGTCAGCGTTGGCTCGCTTGATCGTGACAGCGCCTCGAATCGCCATCTGCTCATCAAAGTGCGTGGGGTTGGCAAAGAGGAATTGATCAACGCATTAGAAGAGATCGGTGATCATGTGATTGACGCTCGAGAAGTGTAGGCAGAGTACGGATGCCCCACACCGGTGGGTCGAGGCTGACGGACGCATTCCCTTGCGAACCAGGCCCGACCCACCGTTTATGCGTTGTATGCGGGCCCTGCGCTTGGCTGCATCGACACCCGGTAGTTACTGGTTGTCATTGCCGGTGTTTGGCTCCTGATTTGGAAAGATAATCCGTCAACGTGGATTGTTCAGCCGTTTGCACACGACAATGCTCCCCCACAGCGACGCAAGTATCAAATTACCCACTCAATCCAGTCTAGCGGCGGATGCGGACTCAAAGCGGTTTGCGCCACCGGGAGAAAGCACAATGACACGTGAAAAAGTAATGATGGACGGCAATGAGGCTGCTGCTTATGTTGCCTTCAAGACCAATGAGGTCGCTGCAATTTACCCCATCACGCCCTCTTCGCCTATGGGTGAACTCGCAGATTATTGGATGGCCCGCCATCAGACCAATATCTGGGGCACAACCCCCCAGGTCGTCGAGATGCAGTCCGAGGGCGGGGCGGCTGGCGCCGTGCATGGTGCACTTCAGGCCGGCTCGTTGACGACAACCTTTACGGCCAGCCAGGGGCTCTTGCTCATGATCCCCAACATGTACAAGATTGCGGGCGAATTGACCAGTACCGTCTTCCACATTGCCGCGCGTTCTATTGCCGCCCAGGCTCTCTCCATTTTTGGCGATCACAGCGATGTCATGGCGACCCGTTCGACGGGTTGGGGCATGCTCTTTGGGAACTCCGTTCAGGAAGTCATGGACATGGCGCTCATCGCCCAGGCCAGTACGTTGGAGACGCGCGTCCCCTTCCTCAATATCTTCGATGGCTTCCGCACCTCCCATGAGATCAGCAAAGTTGAAAAGCTGACCGAAGATGATATTCGTGCCATGATCGATGACGATCTGGTGCGCGCCCATCGCGCCCGTGGCCTTACGCCCGATCAACCGGTCATGCGTGGCACCGCCCAGAATCCCGATATCTTCTTCCAGGCACGTGAAACGGTCAATCCCTACTACCTGCGCACACCGGAGATCGTCCAGCGGACGATGGATAAGTTTGCTGAAATTGTCGGTCGCCAATATCACCTTTTCGATTACGTTGGCGCTCCTGACGCCGAGCGTGTCATCATTATGATGGGCTCCGGCGCCGAGACGGCGGATGAAACGGTCGAGTATCTGACTGGCCAGGGTGAAAAGATCGGGCTCGTCAAGGTGCGTCTCTATCGGCCGTTCTCTGTCGAGCATCTGATGCAGGCTCTGCCCGCTTCGGTCAAAACGATTGCGGTCCTTGATCGCACCAAGGAGCCGGGCGGCGCAGGTGAGCCGCTCTATCAAGACATCATCACGGGCGTGATTGAGGGGATGGCTACCGGCAATGCGCCCTTCGATACGCTGCCGCGTATCATGGGCGGCCGCTACGGTCTCTCTTCCAAGGAATTTACGCCGGCCATGGTCAAGGGTGTCTTCGACGAAATGGCCAAGGTCAATGCCAAGAATCATTTCACGATCGGTATCAATGACGATGTAACCCATACCAGCCTTGATTACGATCCCGCCTTTGTGATCGAGGCGGACGATGTCGTGCGTGGCGTCTTTTGGGGGCTCGGCTCTGACGGTACTGTGGGGGCGAATAAGAATTCGATCAAGATCATCGGTGAGGGCACGGACAACTATGCCCAGGGCTATTTTGTCTATGACTCGAAAAAGTCAGGTGCCCGCACAATCTCCCATCTCCGTTTTGGACCACGTCCGATCCGTAGCACCTATCTGATTGAGCAGGCCAACTTTGTGGCCGTTCATCAGTTTGGCTTTCTCCAGCGCTACGACGTTCTGGCTCCGGCGAAGAAGGGCGCGATTCTCCTGCTCAACGCTCCCTACGGGCCTGACGAACTCTGGAATAACCTGCCCCGTAAGGTGCAGCAGCAGATCATTGACTTGGAGCTGAAGCTCTACACCATCGACGCCTATGCTGTGGCCAAAGAGCTCGAATTGGGCGTCCGCATCAACACGATCATGCAGACGGCCTTCTTTGCCATCAGCGGCGTACTGCCGGCCGATGAAGCGATCGAGAAAATCAAAGAAGCCATCCGCAAGACTTATGGCAAGCGCGGTGAAGCGGTCGTGCGCAAGAACTTTGCCGCCGTCGACGCCGCTGTCTCTCACCTCCACGAGGTCGAAGTGCCGGACCAGGTGACCAGCGATATCGACCTGCTGCCGCCAGTCCCGGCTGCCGCCCCCACATTTGTCCAGGACGTGACTGCGGTCATGATTTCGGGCAATGGCGACGACCTGCCCGTGAGCGCACTACCGGTTGACGGCACCTATCCCACGGCGACAACGCAGTGGGAGAAGCGCAATATTGCGCTGGAGGTGCCGGTCTGGGACCCCGATGTCTGCATCCAGTGCGGCAAGTGCGTCATGGTCTGCCCCCACTCGGTCATCCGCGGCAAGGTGGTTGGTGAGGCGGAATTGGCAGACGCGCCGGACGGCTTCCTCGTGGCGGACGCCCGCTTCCGTGAATTCAAAGATGACCCCAAGCAGTATACGCTCCAGGTCTCCGTGGAAGATTGCACGGGCTGCCAACTCTGTGTGGAGGTCTGCCCGGCCAAGAACAAGCAGCAGGTCGGGCTGAAAGCCATCAACATGACGCCGGAAGTGGAAGTGCACGACAAGGGCGTGCGTGACTGGGAATACTTCCTCTCGCTGCCCGAGGCGCCGCGCAGCAATGGTCTCGCCTTTACGAATGTGAAGAACGTTCAGCTCCTGCAGCCGCTCTTTGAGTTCTCCGGCGCCTGTGCCGGCTGCGGTGAAACGCCCTACTTGAAGCTGGTGAGCCAGCTCTTTGGCGATCGTGCGCTCATTGCCAACGCCACTGGCTGTTCCAGCATTTATGGCGGCAATATGCCCACAACACCGTGGGCCGTGAATAGTGAAGGCCGTGGCCCAGCCTGGTCGAACTCGCTCTTTGAAGACAATGCAGAGTTTGGCCTGGGCATGCGGATCACGCTGGATAAGCAAATTGAGTACGCGGCAGAGCTGGTACACCGCCTGCGGGACGACATCGGTGCGGATTTGGCCGATGCCTTGCTGGCAGCTGAGCAGAAGAGCGACGCTGACATCGAAGCACAACGCGCCCGCGTCGAACAGCTACGCGCCGTACTCGAAAGCGATGATTCGACGGCCGCACGCGATCTTTATAGCTTGGCCGATAAGTTGGTCAAGAAGTCTATGTGGATTGTTGGCGGCGACGGCTGGGCTTATGACATTGGCTACGGCGGCCTGGATCACGTCCTGGCCAGCGGACGCAACGTCAACGTGCTCGTGCTCGACACAGAAGTCTACTCGAACACAGGCGGTCAAGCGTCCAAGGCCACGCCATTGGCCGCCGTTGCCAAGTTTGCCGCCGGCGGCAAGCCGACGGCCAAGAAGGATCTGGGTATGATGGCCATGTCTTACGGCAATGTCTATGTCGCTCGCATCGCCATGGGAGCCAGTGATCGCCAAACGCTCAATGCGATCATCGAAGCTGAGTCCTATGACGGACCGTCACTCATCATCGCCTACAGCCACTGTATCGCCCATGGCATCAACATGGCCAAGGGAATGGATCAGCAGAAGCTGGCAGTCGATTCCGGCTACTGGCCGCTATATCGCTTTGATCCGCGTCTGGTGGAAGAAAAGAAGAATCCGATGCAGTTGGATTCCAAGCCGCCGCGCATTCCATTTAAGGAATACGCCTACAACGAGAATCGCTATCGCATGCTGGCCGCCTCTGATCCGGCCGCAGCGGCAGAGTTGATGACGGCTGCGCAAAAGGCCGTTTGGGATCGCTGGCATCAGTACGAAGAATTAGCAAAACAGGAAGTGGCGGAGTAGGAGAAGCGGGAGCCGCGACACCGTACGCGGCTCCCGACACGCAACAGACGCTAGTAAACCCCGGCACGAGTGGATCTACAGGTTCTGCCAGGGCATTTACGCCGCAATGTGCTAGGAGCGCAACGAAATGACCGATCTGACAACGACTTACATGGGCATGACCCTGAAGCATCCAGTTGTGCCATCTGCTTCGCCGCTATCGCAGACGCTGGATGGCATCAAAAGCATGGAAGACGCCGGCGCCTCCGCCATCGTCATGTATTCGCTCTTTGAGGAGCAGATCGAGGGCGAAAGCCACTTGCTCGATCACTATCTCACCTACGGTGTCGAGAGCTTCGCGGAAGCCCTCGACTATTTCCCCGAGATGGACAGCTACAATGTGGGGCCGGACAGCTATCTGGACCTAATCCAGCAGGCGAAGGCCGCGACCGACATCCCCATCATTGGCAGCCTCAATGGTGTTTCCACAGGCGGCTGGATCGACTTCGCGCGTCGCATTCAGGAATCCGGGGCCGATGGGTTGGAGCTAAACATCTACTATATTCCTACCGACCCCAATATGAGCGGGACCGCGGTGGAGCAGATGTATCTGGATGTCGTCCGCGACGTCAGGAATAGCGTGACCATTCCTGTGGCCGTCAAGACCGGTCCCTTCTTTAGCTCGTTTGCCCATATGGCCATGCAGTTCAATCAGGCGGGCGCAGATGCATTGGTGATCTTCAATCGCTTCTATCAGCCTGATTTTGATTTGGAGCGACTGGAAGTCTCACCCAACCTGACCCTGAGTACGCAGCAGGCCCTGCGTCTGCCCTTGCGCTGGATCGCCATCCTCTATGGCCAGGTACCGGTAGACTTTGCTTTGACCAGCGGCGTGCATACGGTCGACGATGTGCTGAAGGGGCTCATGGCGGGCGCCAATGTGACGATGATGACGTCCGAGCTATTGCGCAATGGTGTCGAGCGCATCGGTCAAATCGTCGATGAATTGCAGGCTTGGATGGAAGACCGTGAATATGACTCGGTAGCGCAGATGCAGGGCAGCATGAGCCAGCAGAATGTGGCTGAACCGGCTGCATTCGAGCGTGCCAACTATATGCGTGTGCTTCAGTCTTGGAAGCATGATCCGACCGGCGTACTGATGCGTTAGCTGAAAAGGACGCGCTGCCTCATATCCCTCCACCGGCGTGAGGCAGCGTCTTTCACCCCACTGGCGCCAACCCATGGGGAATGAAGGAGGTTGATGATGAAAAAACGCAAGGTGCTGGTTCCACTGGATGGCTCTGAATTCAGTCGTCAAATTGTAAAGGTTGTTCGCGGCTTTTTTGCCCCCGAAGATGTCTCGCTCGTTTTGTTTCGGGCCGCATCAGCTCCCACCATGCCGGTTGAAATGACATCCCACGATGTCTATGCTGGCGGTATGGCCATGAGCGGCGGTTACGAAGCCTACAGCCGCTCGTTGGAAACTACCTACGACAATGCTGATCGTGAACGCGAGCTCTATCGCGTCGAGCTGCAGGATGCACTGCGCGTCGACGCCGATCGTCTGCGCGAACTTGGCTACACAGTTGCGATGGAGGTTCACTTCGGCGACCCGGCTCAGCGCATCATCGACTACGTGAATGCTCACGATGTAGACCTGGTGGCCATGGCCACGCACGGTCGCAGCGGTTTGGGTCGTATTGTGCTGGGCAGCGTGGCTGAGCGGGTGCTACGGGGCGTAGGCGTCCCGGTGCTGCTCATGCGCTCGGCGCCTGAGGCGGAAGAGACGACGACGCCAGGGGAGATGCTGGTCAAAAGCCTGGGCAATGGCCATGGTCTCAATGTTGCCGTGGCGACTGACGGTTCGGTCCACGGCCAGCAGGCCATCGATTTGGTTTCCGATCTGGTCCGCCATATCGGCATGCAGGTCACATTGCTCGTGACAGCAGGCGACCAGGCAGGGGCAGCCCATGCCCAGCAGGTGATGAGCGACGCCTGTCGGCAGATTCAGAACATGGAGCCCCGACCAGAGGCCGTACCGCTGGTCGGCTATGCAGACGAGGAGTTACTCCAGTACGTGGCTGATCACGATGTCGATCTCCTAGTGACGGGGGCATTTCATGACAAGGGCGTTGGCTCAGCCACGGCCATCGGCCCGACTGTCCAGCGAATTGTGCAGCACGCACCGACATCGGTCCTGGTGACAAAGGGCCGAGCTGCTCCGATTCGCCGCATTCTTGCTTGCGCCGCGGTTGACGACGCTGTCGCAGTGGATGTGGCGGCCCAGTTCGCTCGTGCCGTCGACGCAGATTTGGACTTGCTCCACGTCGTACCGCCGTCAGCGGCTTCATATTTGGCGACTGCCGACGCCAGCGCAATCGCCCTTGATGACGTGCTGACACAGGGTACACGTCTTTCCAAGACTGCCAAGCGGTGGATTGAGCGCTTACAGGACCAGGGCTATGGTCGCGACGCGATCATCATTCGCCCCGGGAATGTGCCTGAAGGGATTCTCGACTATGCCCAAAATGGTAACTATGATCTGATCATCGTTGGCAGTCAGTCCGGGCCGGGCCATTTTTTGGGCAGCGTTGCCAATGCTGTCGTCCGCTTTGCCGAACAGTCAGTCTTTATCGTGCGTACCAGCACCCAGGGTTGATGGGGACACCCGCACCGCTCAATTCGTAGCGCCGCCGTAACCGTTTGCAGCATCAACTCTCGCTGCTTGTCAGATCTTCTGAATCGCTCCCGAATCGTAGCAAGTTCGTCCATTGTACGCCTCGTTTCCCTCCGTCAAGAGGAGCATAGCCATGGCCAAAAAGACGCTCGTTCAAGACATCATGACTCGTGATCCGCTCACCGTAACGCCCGACACGTCGTTGATTGATGCGTATGAAATGATGACCGATAACGAGATTCGTCGCTTGCCGGTCGTGACCAATGAACTGGTCGGCATCGTCACGTTGAGCGACATTCTGGGTAGCATTCCCAGCTTGCTTGCCGAGGCCGACGTGGAGACCAAACTGCTCCTGTCGGCGCGCAAGGTACGTAGCGTCATGTCATGGAGCCCATCTGTAGTCAATCCCGAAGACACGATTCAGGACGCCGCGGAACGCATGCTTGACGAACAGATTAGCGGTCTGCCTGTGATTAGCGGCAGCAACTTGGTCGGCATCATCACTGAGTCAGATATTTTTCGGCTGGTGGTGGAGTCATGGGCGGAATCGTAACGGTCAACGCTTGGCGATCAACAAAAAAAAGGGAGGCGGCTTTTAACGAAAGCCGCCTCCCTTTCTTATGTCTGGAACCAGTGCGTGCCGGGGATGTGTAGAATGCAGGCGTTTGCTACGAAACAACTTGTCTATCGTGCATAACCAACGGTGTTGTCAATCACCTGGCGCTTGCTCGGTCTGCACTCGCGCCTCGGCAATTAGTCGCTGCTTGAGGTCCCACAGCGGTTGCGTGAGCGAGACGTGATAGATATGCGGATTGACCAGGCGACGCACGCCCGGGTCGAGCCGCTGAATGTCGTCGCGCCGCTGCTGACGGATCGCCTCCAGCGTAGGCAACTCGTAGACCAGGCTGCCTTGGCGCAGAATAGGCACGTGCAGCGTTTCCATCTCGGCTACGTCATGGTTGGCCAGCGCTCGATACTTCGTGTGATCCATCGGATGGCGCAAGATCAGCGCTCCGGCATCCTGCGGCGTTTCGTCTTCCAGGCTGAGTAAGTCGGCCGTGGCAATGCCCCGCTGGTCGTAGATCCGCCAGAGGCGCTTGAGACCGGGATTCGGCGTTTTGGCCGGCGTCTCCGAGATCTTGATGGCCGATGCCCAGTCACCGTCTTTATTGACCGCCACGAGCTTGTAGACGCCGCCCAGCGCCGGGTCGCCCCAGGATGTGATCAATCTGGTCCCCACGCCATAGACCAGCCGGTCGATGACCTGCTGCGCGTCCAGGCCGTAGCGGGGCGCCTCATGTAAAATCTGGGTGTTGATCTGCCAAATGACCAATTCGTCCAGATCGCTGGACAGGACAATTGAGGTCTCGGGGAAGCCGGCTTCGTTGAGCTGTTGGGCGGCCTGAATTGCCAGATAGGCCTGGTCGCCGGAGTCCAGGCGAATGCCCACGGGCTGGTGCCCCGCGGCTTTGAGCTTGTTGAAGATCTTGATTGCATTGGGGACCCCACTTTCCAACGTGTCGACCGTGTCAACCAGCAGCAAGCAGTCGTCTGGATAGAGGTCGGCATAGGCCTGGAATGCGGCAAGTTCACCCATGCCCAATGCCATGAACATCTGCACCATGCTGTGGGCGTGGGTGCCTTTGGGCAGGCGACCGATGGCGTACGAAGCGCCCACGTTGGAGCTGTTGGTCGCGCCGCCAATGATGGCGGCCCGTGCACCCTCGATCGCGCCGCGACCTTGAGCCCGACGCAGACCGAATTCAAGCACAGGGCCGCCCCGGCTCGCTTCAACCATGCGCGCTGCCTTGGTGGCGATGAGGGTCTGATGATTCAGGTAGTTGAGCAGTCCGGTCTCCACGATCTGAGCCATGGCCAGCGGACCGCGTACGATCGTCAGCGGCGTATTGGGATGGACGACGCGTCCCTCCGGAATGGCGTCGATGGAGAGACTGCTAAAGTCACCGTGGGCGCGTAACCAGTTCAGAAAATCATCGTGAAAGAGACGTGCGCCCGTAGCGCTCCGCTGACTGCGCAGATAGTCGATTTCCGTCTCACCAAAGCGCGCGCTGCGGATCCAGTCGAGCGCGGTTTCCAACCCGGCGCTGATACAGAAGCCGGCCTGATGGCTGCCGTAGTTGGGATTGCGGCGAAAGAAGTGGTCAAACTGTACTTCCATTTCGTGGACGCCGGTACGGAAATAGAGTTGGGCCATGGTTAGCTGGTATTGATCGGTGAAGAGAATCCCTTCAGCAATTTGCCTGGTGACTTGGTTCATCACGCGTGCCTTTCCAGTGTTGGGTACGGGGGTGATCTGATGCGTTGTCTCGAGTCTAACCCAGTCAGGCCATTTCTTCTAAATGGGATGCGAGCCTCTGGTCCTTTGCCAATCTGGAATTATTGTAGCGGGTCATGACTCGATGATACAATGGCTCGGAGCCTAACACTGACGGCTTTGACGAAGGTTAAACGCAATGCTTGCGATAGAGACTTCGGCCGATTTGAAAGCGCCGCCGCTTGATTTTTATTGTGAAATTGTTACCGAAGCAAGTGTCTCATGTCATCCGATCAACAGCAATCTTCCGCCGGCCCGCCCACTGCCTCCATCTCTGAATCCCCAGCGCAGGTTAAAGTCGTCTTTCAGCCCAACGGTCGCCAGGGCAATGTGGCCCCCGGTACGACCCTGCTCGATGCCGCCCGCGGTCTCGGTGTCGAAATTGAGTCGATCTGTGGTGGCAATCAGACCTGCGGCAAGTGCAAGGTTCAGGTCGAAGAGGGTGAGTTCTCAAAGTTTGCCGTCACCTCTACGGCGGCGAGCCTGACGCCCCCGGGCCAGCGCGAACAAGAGTATGCCCGCGACCGTAACTTCGCGCCGGGCATGCGCCTGAGCTGCGCCTGTCATGTGTTGGATGATGTCGTAATCCGCGTACCGGAAGAGAGCCAGACGCGCAAACAGGTCGTGCGCAAGGCCGCCGGCGTCACCCGGCAGATCAATGTGGATGCGCCCATGCGCCTCTACTATGTGGAATTGCCGCCGGCGACGATGGAGGATCGCCAGGGCGACTGGCAACGGCTGCAGCGCAAGCTTGAAGAGGTACATGGCCTGACCGATCTCATAATCGACTGGCGCGCATTGCAGGAACTCCAGCCGGTCTTGGCGAAGGCGGGACGAACCGTCACCGTTACGCTCTTCAATGACCGGGAGGTCGTGCGCGTCCAGCCTGGCTTTCATGACCGGGTTGTGGGCATGGCGGTCGATGTTGGCACGACCACCGTAGCCGGCCACCTCTGCGATCTGCGTACGGGCGAGATCATTGCCAGCGCCAGTCGCATGAATCCTCAGGTGCCCTTTGGTGAGGATCTCATGAGCCGGGTGAGCTATGCCATGATGAATGACGCCGGCACCCAGCGCATGCACGATGCCATCATCGACGGCCTCAATGAGCTGGCGGCCGAGGCGTGCGCCGACGCTGACCTTTCGCCCGATGAAATCGTGGAGATGGTGCTGGTGGGCAACACGACCATGCACCACATCCTGCTCAACGTCAACCCGGTGGAACTGGGCGGCGCGCCCTTCAGCCTGGTGACCCACGACTCTGTTGATGTGAAGGCGCGCGAGTTGGGGCTGCACCTGGCAGCAGGGGCCAACGTGCATTTTCCGCCCTGCGAAGCCGGACACGTCGGCGCCGACAACGTGGGCGTACTCGTGGCCGAGGCGCCTTATGCCCGGGACGAACAGTCGCTGGTCATCGATATTGGCACCAACGGCGAGATCTTGCTCGGCAACCGGGAGCGGGTTCTGAGCGCATCGAGCCCGACGGGACCGGCATTTGAGGGAGCCGAAATCCGTCACGGCATGCGCGCTGCACCGGGCGCAATGGAGCGGGTGCGCATTGATCCAGCTACGCTTGCGGTGCGTTACCGCATCATCGGCCGGGAAGAATGGATCGATTCGCCGTCAACGGACGCGCCGACAAATGGTATGGTCAATCTGGACGCGCTGCCCGCCCCGGAACGGCGCAAGGCCAAGCGCGACGCGCTGCTCAATCCGGAACTCAAGGCCGCCGGCATCTGCGGCTCCGGCATCATCGAGGCGATTGCCGAACTCTATCTGGCTGGCGTGATTGCTCCCAGCGGTCGCTTTGTGTCCATCAATCACCCACGCCTGCGTACGGGCTTAGGCGAAGGAGGCGGCAAGGCCGAGTTTGTGCTGGCCTGGCCCCACGAGACCGGTACAGGTTCCGCTGTGGTTGTCCATTCCGATGACATTCGAGCCATCCAACTGGGTAAAGCCGCACTCTATGCCGGCACCAAGCTGCTCATGCAGCATATGGGCCTCGACACCGTTGATCGGATTGTCCTGGCCGGTGGCTTTGGCAGCTACATCGACCCCAAGCACGCCATGATTTTGGGGTTGATTCCGGCCTGCGATCTGGACCACGTGCAGGCTGTGGGCAATGCAGCGGGTGATGGCGCCCGCATGATTCTGCTTGACAAGGCCAAACGCGCCGAGGCTGACTGGGCAGCACGCTGGGTGAACTACATCGAAACGGCCATTGAGCCTTCCTTCCAAGACGAATTCGTCGCTGCGATCAACATCCCCAACGCCATAGATCCTTTCCCCCAGGTTGACGCCCTGTTGGCCGCTGCCCAGGCGGAGTGGGAGACGGAACGCAGTGCGGCCAACGCAGCCGCACGCAATGGCAGTCGCCCAGCCGGTCGGCGTCGACGGGGGCGCAAAGAGCCTGCACAGGAGACGCAATCATCATGACCGAATATCGCATTACCTACTGGGAGGATATTCCTTCCATGGTTTCGGCCAAGGCCGGCCGACAGCGCGCCAAAGTCGAGCTTGCACCCCGCTTTGGCGTTGCCATCGATGAATTGGCTATGCGTTTAGGCATGACCGGCACTGACGCCTATCTGCAGGCATGGCGCCGTACGCCGTGGGAGGAACGAGCGGGCTCACCCGAGGAGGTGGCCGCGGCCGTGGCGGCAGAGCTCGAGGCCGAGTATTCGCCTGAGCGAGTGCGGGCCATCCTGGATGCAGCCAAGGATGCATAACGCCGCAATGGACGCAGATGATCAGCGTTCGATCACGTGTCCGACATTAGGATGACTTGTTGCAACGACATACGCATACCATTTGAATGGGGGAGCGGGTTGAAAATGGCAGAAAACACGTTGGTGGATTGGCTGGAGGAAGGTACGGTTGTCGTTGGTGACGGTGCCATGGGGACCATGCTGCAAGACGCAGGCCTGACCGACGGGGGCGCGCCCGAGTTGTGGAACGTCGAGCGCCCTGAAGCGATTCGCGCCATTCATCAGGCCTACGCCGAAGCCGGGGCACAGATCGTCACGACCAATACCTTTGGTGGCACAACTGCCCGTCTGAAGATGCACAATTTGGAGGACCGGGTTTATGAACTCAATAAGGCCGGCGCCGAAGTCGCCCGCGCTGTAGCCGACGAATTCGGCGCACTGGTGGCTGGTGACATCGGCCCCTCTGGTGAACTGATTGAGCCGGTCGGGCCGCTCTCCATGGACGAGGCCGTCGCTATGTTTGCAGAGCAGGCACAAGGGCTCATTGATGGCGGCGCCGACTTCATCTTGATTGAGACGATGAGCCATCTCAATGAGGTAGATGCCGCCATCCGCGGTGTGCGATTGGTCGACGCCGGCATTCCGATCGTGGCCACCATGAGCTTCGATACCAACTATCGCACGATGATGGGCGTCACGCCCCAGGCTGCGGTCGAAGCCATTGCCGCCATGGGCGCGGTCGCAATTGGCGCCAACTGCGGCAACGGGCCCCAGGAGATTGAGATCGTTATGACGCAGATGGCTCAGCATCGGCCCGAGGGCGTCTACCTCATTGCCCAGAGCAATGCCGGACTGCCTCAATTTGTGGACGGCAGGATTGCGTATGACGGCACGCCGACCGTCATGGCCGACAATGCCTTGGCCTCGCGCAACCTGGGCATCAACGTGATTGGCGCTTGCTGCGGCAGCACGCCCGAGCACATCGCCGCGATGCGCGCGGCGCTCGATGCGGCCAAGGACCAGCCCATTGCCGGCCCGCCGCCCATTACGGAAGCGGCCACCGCGGCATCGGCGGCAGGTGAACCCCACGGTCGACGCGCGCGCCGCAAGCGTGGCGAGTAAGGTTGGGCCGGCCACCTCATGAAGATTGGAATCATCGCTTGCGGGGCCATCGTGCGTGAGTTGATCGCGATTGCCAAGCGCCAGGCGTGGGACTACGAGTTGACCGCCGTCCCCGCACAATTGCACAACACGCCTCGCAAGATCGCGCCCGCCGTCGCCGGCAAACTGGATGACTGGGCCGCGCGGTTTGACGTGATTCTCGTTGGGTATGCTGACTGCGGTACCGCCGGCGCGCTGGACGAGCTGATTGCCCGGTATCCCCATGTTGTGCGGATTCCCGGCCCTCACTGCTACGAGTTCTATGGCGGCAAGACCTTTGACGATCAGCAGAACACCAACCCGGGCACCTTTTTCCTCACCGATTTTTTGGCCCGGCACTTTGATGGGTTGGTCTGGAAAGGGCTTGGGCTCGACCGCTTTCCCCACCTGCGCGATACTTACTTTGGCAACTATAGCGAACTGCTCTATCTGCGGCAGACCGAGGGCGCAGGTGAAACAATGCGAGCGCAGGCGGCCGCCGCCAAGCTGGGATTGATCTATACAGAAGCGGAAACCGGCCTGATGGAACTAGAGTCGCGCCTCGTAGCGCTGGTGGACGAGTTAGCCGGCAGTCAGGCGCGGCGATGATCGATCGCGACGCGTCAATGCCTGCTGTCCAGTCTAAGCCGCGCGTGCTCTTTCTCTTTCTCGATGGCGTCGGTCTCGGTTCCGACGATCCAGCGATCAACCCCCTGGCGGCTGGCGTCTTTCCCACCCTCAATTTGCTGCTCGACGGTCATTCCGCCACGGCCGCAACGGGTCGCCTGACGACGGCGTACGCCGAATTGATCCCCACCGATGCCCAGATGGGCATTCCCGGCCGGCCCCAAAGCGCAACGGGGCAGACCGCGCTCGTCACCGGGATCAACGCACCGCAGCGCCTGGGCGAACACTACGGACCGCGTCCTGACGCGCGCGGTACGCGCGCTGCTCGACGAGGGCAGCCTATTCCGTACACTCAATCAAGCGGGGCGCCAGACCTACTTCTGCAACGCTTACCCTGAAGGCTATTTTGCAGCCGTGCGGCGCGGCAAGCGGCTTTTAAGCGCCGTGCCCTACGCAGCGACCGTAGGCGGTCAGCGGCTGGCCGATCTTGCCGACCTGCGCGCCAAACGCGCCCTGGCCGCTGACTTCACCAATCGCGGGTGGCGTGATGTGCTGGGCATTGAAGATGTGCCCATCTTCACGCCTGAAGCGGCCGGCGCAGCGCTTTGGCGCATAGCTCAACCCTATGACTTTCTCTTTTTTGAGCATTGGATGACCGACTTGATGGGCCACCGCCGCCAATTGGCTGAGGCGGTGGAGATGCTGGGCGTGTTCGATGGCTTTCTCAGCGGCCTCCTGGACGCTGCCGACCTGGAGCGAACCCTGATCATCATCACGAGCGATCACGGCAACGTGGAAGATTGCAGCCACGGCAAACACACGGAGAACCCGGCCTTAACGCTACTCTTGGGCGCACGTCGTCAGGCCTACGCCCGCCAGGTCAGCGCCCTCACCGACTTCGCCCCCATCATCAAAGACTTTCTCACGATTTGAACGGTTAATTCGCCCTCACCCCTCCCGGCCAACTCGCCCCGAAACCCCACAACCCTACCCCTTCGGCAACACGACCCGAAAAACACTCCCCTCACCCAGTGTGCTCTCGACCCAGATGCGGCCACCATGGGCCTCCACGATATGCTTGGCAATTGCAAGACCCAACCCCGAACCGCCGGTCGCGCGGCTGCGCGACTTCTCACCCCGGTAGAACTGCTCGAAAACAAGAGGCAGATCGCCAGGCGCAATGCCACTGCCCGTGTCGCGCACGTCAATTTGGACGGTGCGGCCGTCGAGCCGCGTCTCAATCAGCACGCTGCCGCCCGCCGCTGTATGGCGCAAACCGTTGTCCACCAGGTTATTGAGCACACGTCCAATCTGCCGTGCGTCCAGCCGCACCGGATCGACACCCGGCGCGACCTTGCCTGCCAGCGTTACCTGCTTGGCCCGCGCCCTGCCCGAAAAGCTCTCCAACGTATCGGAAATCAGATCAGAGAGTGCGTTGGGCTGGCGGTCAAGCGTGAGACCGCCGGCATCGATCTGAGCCATCTCAAAGAGGTCGTCGATCAGCAGTGAAAGCGCGCCGATGTCGCGCCGGACCGTACTGACGTAGCGCGAGGTCGTGGTCGGGTCGGTCACGACGCCGTCGTCCAGGGCCTCGACAATGGCGCGCATGGAGGCCAGCGGGGTTCGTAAATCGTGGCCTACCCAGGCAATGAGATTGCGGCGCAACTGCTCGGCCTCGCGCTGGCGCCGATCCGCGTCCTCAAGCTGGGCGGCCATGTGGTTGAAGGCGTCGGCCAGCGCCGCCATTTCGTCGCTGCCCGTTACATCCAGACGTGCGTCAAAACGGCCCTGGGCAATTGCTTCGGCGCCCCGGTTGACGGCCGCTATCTTGTCGGTGATGGCCGTGGCTAACACATAACCCAGGGCAATGGCGATGCCGCTGGCAAAGATGAGGAGGATGGTCGCCAGCGTAAGGTCGTGCTGGTTGATGAACATGAGCCGCGCCGTCATCCAGACGTTGAGGAAGGTCAAAATGCTCGCCAGCGCATAGCTGCTCATCAGCGTCCACTTGAGGCTGGGCGTGCGCGTCAGCCAGCCGTAGCGGTAGGCGGCATAGACCGCCACAAAGGAAATAAAGGCGGTGACCGACAGGAAGAGGACCATGCTCTGGAACTCGGCCGCGGGCGGGCGCATGACCGCGTAGAAGATGAGCAGCGTTACGATCAGCGTGGCAATGATGCCGGCCATGAAGCGCAGCACGAGCGCTAGCGGTTGTTGGGGCGGTTGAATGACCATGGCGGTCTCCTGCGGTGGAACGAAGAGTGGCGCGCTGACTACGGTTCGAACTTGTAGCCGACACCCCATACGGTCAGGATATGTTCGGGTTTGGCCGGATCAAGCTCCAACTTTTCGCGCAGGCGCCGGACGTGCACAGTCACCGTGCTGGGGTCGAGGTACTCGCTCTCACCCCATACACGATCCAACAGCTCATCGCGGTTGAAGACCTGGCGCGGATGGGTCGCCAACAGCCAGAGCAGATCGAACTCCTTGGGCGTCAGCTGGATTGTGTCCGGACCGACCTGCACGACCCGCGCCCGGGGATCGATGATCAGGTTTCCGTGAACGACAGACTTGGTTGCAGGAACCGTTTCGGTGTTGCCCGCCCGGGTACGACGCAAGACGGCCTTCACCCGACTGACCAACTCTTGTGGACTGAAGGGTTTGACTACATAATCATCCGCACCGAGTTCTAAGCCCTCGATCCGGTCGGCTTCCTCGCGCCGGGCGGTGAGCAAAATGATGGGCGTATCCCCCTCAGCGCGCACGCGTCGAGTGATTTCCAGCCCATCTACCTCGGGCAGCATCACATCGAGTATGACAAGATCGGGCATACGATTTCCCATCGCCCTTAACGCACTACGCCCGTCGTGGGCGCTCTGGACTGCATATCCGGCTTGGGTCAGGTAGAGCGTGACGATCTCAACAATACTGACCTCATCATCGACAACCAGAATGGTCGTTTCATCCATTGGGCACATCCTCATCCAATTCGTGCGCGGCGCAGTCGATCCCACCCGCTGTCACTGCCATATTCGCGTACAAAGAGTAACAGTACCGTGAGCGCAATTCCGGCGAAAAGGGCGGACGTCCACGACACCAGGCCGATGCCGACGGCTTCGAAGAGGCGCGGCGCGGTCAGACCCGCGGCAGTTGCGCCCATGAGGTTGATGGCCGAGCCCAGGGTCATGACCTTGCCGCGCTGCGTGGGCACTTGTTCGCTCAGCAGGGGCAGGTTGCTGACGATGGCAAACTCAAACGAAGCGCGTGTCAACGCGAGGCCACCGACCGCGCTGACGAGTGAGCGGCTGATCCACGGCAGCATGAGGCACGTGACGATGCCGGCCAACAATCCCAACGCGACGCTGCGCCGTTTGCCGATCCGATCGGTAATGACGCTGACCGTCACGCTTGCGGTGAGATCAAAAATGCCCAGAATGAGCGCGACGGTGCCGAGCTGGGCCGCGCCCAGACCGTAGTCGGTCTGCAGCCAGAGCCCGTAGACGATCATGAGCTGCATGGCGGCGAAGTAGAAGAAGCTCGACGCCGTGATGCTGGCATAGGCTGAGCGGGCGTTGTTATCGAGGCGGAAGAAACCGGCCACGCGCTCACCAGGCGACGCCCCGCCGACTTCAGCGCTGGCGGCTCGCCGCTCGCTGCGCTCGATGCCGGCCGAGGGCATGCGGCTAAAGACGAAGCTCATGGTAAAGGTGCCGGCCGCCAACACGAAGAACGGGGCGCGCCACCCGGCCACCGCGATGAGTTGACCCATAAGAAAAAGGCCAAAAATGCCTGTCAGGGCCCAGGCATATTCAAGGATACCGATCCCGCGTGCCCGCCGATTGTAGGGCAGTTGCGCGCTGACGTAGGCCTGCACCGTTGGCACAAAGCCGGAGGCGCCCAGTCCACTGAGTACGATGCCGACCAGCGCCACCAGCACATTGGGGCTCAAGCCGATGATGAGGGATCCCAGACTGGAGATCCACAGTGAGAGGCGGATCACACGGCGGTAGCCGTCACGATCGGCCGCACTGCCAAAGAGAGGCGCAAAGATGCCCATGGCGCTGCGAATGCTGACCAGCTGCCCCATGACCACAGGCGTCGTGTTCAAGCCCGCGGCGAAGACGGGCAGAAAGGGTCCATAAATTTGGATACTGGTGTTGACGAAGAGTTTGGTGACGACGCTGGTGCTGATGAGGCGCCGAAACGAAAGGGGCGAAGGCTGTGGGGCGGGCGCATGGACGGGCGTATCGGACTGCTGCATGGTGATCGTTGTCTGCCTAAGTAGTGCTGAGCCGCCAGTTCGTTACTTGCGGTAGGTGTAAGGCAGACAGTGTAGCACAGAACCCGACTGAAGGAGGCGCTTGCCTATCTGATGATCATGATCAGGATGAGAAACACCAGCATGGTCGCAATCGCAAGCAGCAAAAAATTGAGGGCGCAGCCGTCTTCGCGATCACGCACCAAACCTCGCATGACAATCAGCGGCGTGGCAAACCCCAGAAGATAAAAGAGCGCACTTACCACAATTAGATCGTCGGCCGAAATCGGAAGATTACCCAGGTTCACCAGTGGTTTCCTACATCCAGACCTGATAGGAGCTGCTCGCATCGTCGTCGCCAATGATACGAGGCGGCGGAATCCCGGGTTCGCCGCCGGCCTGATTTTGAGGAGCGCCCAGGTAGGCGCGGCCACGGCTGCCCCCCTGATCGGGCCCGAGGATGCCCGCTTCCTCTAGCTGTTCAACCAGCCGCGAAGCACGACTGTAGCCGATGCGTAACTTGCGCTGGAGTAGGCTGACCGAACCCCGCTTCGCTTCCTGAACGACTCGAATTGCCTCATCAAACAGATCATCGCGGGCGTCAACGGCTTTCAACTCTTCGATTTCTTCAAAGAGCGACGTTTGGACTGCGTTGTTGCCCCGTACGGTCTTTTCTCCGAGCGTGCGTGCAGGCACGCTCTCCCAATCCGTCTCATCGTCGCCATCGCGTGCGCTTGGAGAGGCCCCGACGATCGTCGACTCGACGGTCGTTGCGCGCTCTTCCTCGAGGCTGCGCGCACCTTTCCAATAACGTACCGTATCATTGATCTCGTTGTCGCTGAGGTAGGTGCCTTGGAGGCGTTCGAGCTTGGACGCATCGGGCGCCATAAAGAGCATGTCCCCACGCCCGAGCAGACGCTCAGCGCCGGTAACGTCCATGATGACGCGGCTGTCGGTCTGGCTGGTCACGGCAAAGGCGATGCGGGCTGGAAAGTTGGCCTTGATCAGGCCGGTGATGACATCGACCGATGGCCGCTGCGTGGCAATAATCAGATGAATGCCGACAGCACGTGCCATCTGCGCCAGGCGGCAGATATGCTTCTCCACCTCTTCGGGGGCGGCCATCATCAGATCGGCCATCTCGTCGACAACCACGACGATGTAAGGCAGCGGCTTTTCGCCCCGTTTCGTCAGGTATTGGTTGTAGCGCTCCAGGTCTCGGGCATTTACCTTGCTCAGGAGTTGGTAGCGCCGTTCCATCTCTTTGACCGCCCAAAAGAGGACGCCGGCCGCCTTGTCCACCTCGGTCACTACCGGTGTCAGGAGGTGGGGTACGCCATTGTAGACGCTCAGTTCCACCATCTTGGGGTCGACCATAAGGAAACGTAATGAGTCCGGCGTGTGGGTGAGCAGCAGTCCGACAATAATTGAATTGATGCAGACTGACTTGCCCGCACCTGTGGCGCCGGCAATCAGAAGATGAGGCATGCGGGTTAAATCGCTGACGATCGGCTGCCCCTTCACATCTTCGCCCAGCGCCACGAGCAACTTGCCCTTGCGTTCCTGGAAAGCTTCTGAATCCATAAGCTCCTTCAGACCGACGACATTGCTCTCTCGGTTGGGTACTTCGACGCCGACATAGGTTGTGCCGGGAATCGGCGCTTCAATGCGCACGCTCGGCGCAGCCAGCGCCAGGGCCAAGTCATTGGCGAGCGAGGCAATCTTGCTTACCTTGACCTTCTGTCGCTTGTGCTCGCCGCGGACGGTGCGCTCGATATAGCCCGGCTTAATGAGATATTGTGTAACGGCCGGACCTTTGTAGGCGCCCTCAAAATCAGCCGGTACACCGAAACTGGCCAACGTATCTTGGATGAGGCGTCCTTGATCACGGATGTGGGTGTCAGAATCTGCCTGACGTTCCCAATCTTGTAGCACGGTCTCCTTTCGTGGCAGCCGCCAATCCTGGCCGCCGACAATGCGCGGTACAAGGATCCCCCCATCCTCCTGGGGTTTTGTCGACGCTGCTTTTGGCGCAGCAGGAGGCTGCACGCCCGATTTCTTCATGGGAGTCGGCTGCATCACGATAGCTGCGCCCGAAGTAGACGGCTCGGGCGTGACCAAGTTACTGCCCGCCAGGGTAATCGGCGGCGGGCTGGACGGGGGGCGGCTCCAGCGTTCGCGCAGTCTCTTCCACCAGGGTAACTCACCCGTGGCCAGGGGGACATCGGGACGTATCGGTAGGGGCGGTTGCCGGTAGCTTGACCGCCCGGCGTTCCAATCGCTTACGCCATCCCATAGGCCCAAGACGCCGTCGACTAGCAGCCGATCGGTTATAAACAGCAGTCCTGCGATCGCCAGAAAGGTGACGAAGGCCCAGGCCCCCACGGGAGTGATCGTGCTGCTGAGCACGTCGGCGACGGCATTGCCCATTTCGCCGCCAATTTCCGCATTGGAGCGCGCCCCGATCAGTGCGGCCCCGATCACGAAAGCCAGGAAGATGAGACCCATACCGACCGGACGCTGCCAGGGCATGTCCGTGGTCTGATCAAAGGCGCGCCGAATGAGCCAAAAACCCATGCCCGCTGTGACTAACGGAATCCCCCAAACGCCCACGCCGAAAAGAGCTTCCAGCGCATCAATCCATGCGCCGGTGAGGGCGCCACGGCTTTCGGTGACCAGGCTCAGGAGCGTGAAGACCGCAATCAATATGAGTACGGAGCCGATCACCTCAGGGCGCGCAATGACTCCGAAGAGATCAGACAGCGGGTTGCTGCCGCCTTTCTGTTGCTTCTTCCGTTTGGATTTCGCCATGATCAGTCGTGAACCGCAGAGCCAATTGGACGGTGCGCATTTTGCGCATGCCACTCGTCGGAAAGAGGAGCCGGGGGATGATTCCGAACAAACGTTCAGCAAAATTATATCATAGGGCTTGGCCGGTTGCCAACGTGCCCGGCCAATTCCGGGTGAATTTCATGAAAGGGGAGGATCGTCCCCGGCACATGTTGCCCCACAATTGGAAATGCCCCCGGACATTCTCTCAATGGTTGCCGGTACCTGAGAAAAACCGGCCTGCAATACCCGTTGTTCGTGGGGTTGCAGGCCGGTTTAACGATCAAGCGCTATAGTCTGGTCAACTGCGGCTAGACTTCCATGACCAGAGGTAGGATCATCGGACGGCGGCCGATCTCACGAGAGGCAAAGGTGCCCAGCGAGTCCCGGATCTTGTTTTCCAACACCCGAATCGGCACTTTCTTCTTTTTGTTAAGCACCTTGAGCACGGCCGCTTCAGCGCGCTCAATCAGGTCTTCACTCTCACGCATGTAGACGAAGCCGCGGCTGATGATCTCGGGGCCGTACAGGATGTCGCCGTCAAATTCGTCGAGAACCACAATGCAGACGATGAAGCCGTCCTGGCTGAGATGACTGCGGTCGCGCAGCACCACATTGCCGATATCGCCGATGCCAAAGCCGTCGACGAAGACATGGCTGGCCGAGACGTGCTCGCCCCGCCGTGCCTGGATCTCGTCACTCTCCTCGTCGAAGTGACCGAATTCGACCGTGTCGCCGTCGTCCAGCACGAAGATATTCTCCTCGGCGACGCCGGTATCGGCGGCGAGCCGGGCATGCAGCACCAGGTGGCGATACTCACCGTGAACCGGAATCACGTACTGAGGACGCACCAGTTCCAGCATGTAGCGATAGTCTGCACGACCACCGTGACCCGAGACGTGAACGTCGCCATTGCGATGGTAGAGCACGTCGACGCCCTGGCGGAAGAGATTGTCAATCGTGCGATTGAAGAGTTCTTCGTTGCCGGGAATCGGCGTGGCGCTCAGGACGACCGTGTCACCCTCGCGCAGCGTAATCTGCCGGTGATCGTTGACGCTCATGCGCACCATGGCGCTGGTCGGTTCGCCTTGACTGCCGGTGGCGACGATGACAACTTCTTTGGCCGGCAGATTTTCCATCTCGTCCGTCGTGAGCAGTTCATCATGAGAGATGTCAAGATAGCCCAGCTTGATCGCAATGCGCACATTGTTGACCATCGAGCGCCCAATGACGCCGACGCGGCGATTGTGACGCCGTGCCGCGTTAATGATCTGTTGGACCCGACCCACGTTGGAGGCAAAGGTTGAGAGCAGCACACGTCCCGGCGCTTCAGCAAAGACGCTGTCCAGCATCGTCTCTACCATGCGCTCGGACGGAGTCTGTTCCTCTTGTTCGGCGTTGGTGCTGTCGCCCATGAGCAGCAGCACGCCTTCATCGCCCCAACGACGCAACTTCTCGTCTTCGGTCGGCTTGTTGTCGACCGGCGTGGGATCGAAGCGGTAGTCGCTCGTGTGAATCACCCGCCCGGCCGGCGTCATAATGCTCAAGCCGACGCTGTCGGGGAAGCTGTGACAGGTGTGAAAGAACTCAACCGTGAACGGTTCGTGCTCAACAACGCTGTCCTCGGTTACTGTTTCGAGCGTGGCGACGTTGAGTGCCTTCGCTTCGTTGAGCTTGACCTCAACCAGGCCGCGCGTCAACCCCGTGGCATAGATAGGGGCCCTGAGCCCTTGTTTGACAAGGTAGGAGAGCGCACCAATGTGGTCTTCGTGACCATGCGTTAGGAAGACTGCCTGGACCTGATCCAGGCGTTGAAGAACGTAGTCGGCATCGGGGATGATGATGTCGATGCCGTGCATGTCGCTGGTGGGAAACATGAGGCCGCAGTCGATGATGATGAGTTTCTCATCCGACTCCAGTACCATCATGTTCTTGCCGATTTCGCCCAACCCGCCCAGCGGGATAACTCTGAGCAGGGGCGCTTCCGTCGCGCCGAATTCTTCGGCCGACTCATTCTTTTTCTCTGTGGTTAATTCTGTTGCCATACGCAAATACTCCTTGTGTTTCAATAAAGAAATCAATAGTTGTCAACGTTCAACGGGTTGCTACGCCGCAGCCCCGACGGGTACCTGACTTCAACGGTGCAGGCGATGGCCCGCGCACTGTCCACGTTCGTCTGTTGGCCAACTCCCATGAATTGACGACAGATCAAACTTAGAATTGACTGGGAGACGTCGGCATCTTGCCAGCACGATGAGGGTAGTGCCCAGGTCGCGTATTGCTTTTCGAGGATCAATTGAAGCGCTGAGGAAAGCACGTTGCCCACGCGTCCGGCGCGACCAACCCGCTTCTTGCTGCCATGAGGTTGCACACTTCGCTGCTCATCCGTCGCGGTAATCGTAAGTGCTCGCCACGTGGCAATAGATCGCACCAGTCCGATGCGATCCTGAAGGACGCTCCCGAGTGCAGCCGTTGCGTAATTGGAACGTCGAACGGTCTCAGCTATCTATCAACAATTGACCGCCGCCAGTTTGCAACGGTCTTCCAGTTCAATCTAGATGGATTAAGCAGCCGCAGGCCATCCCTGCCTGCGTGCATAAGACTTTGATATACTTAATCCATCGGATATTATATCACTGGCGTCAACCTGTCCCTAAATCTTCCGGCACCCTATGCTTAACTGACTTCAACGTAGTGTTCCCTGCTCGCAGCCCTGCGGCTGCGTCTCAGCAATCATCTTGCCCAGTCCATGACTTCTTTCGCCGCACAACTGAGCGACCACATGGCGCGTAGCGACCTGTCCGACGCCGACGTAGCAGGCGCTGTCGGTGTTCGCGCCGAGACTGTAACACGCTGGCGCACCGGGCGCGTACAGCGACCCCGATCGCGCGAGTCGGTTTTAGGTGTCGCCGCTTACTTGGATCTGACCGCTGCGGAACGTGATACGCTGTTGGCTGCAGCCGGGTATGATGTGGAGAACGAAACGACCTCACACCAGGAGGTGGCGGGCAAAGGCTTACGCACCGAGACTGGTGCCCCATCCGGGATTGAACCAGATGACAGGCCCCAGGAACCGAACGATGACCCCGCAGGAAACGTGCCTGCGGCAGTGCGTGGCGCAGAGCCTGCAGCCGGCACGACGCCGGCTATTGACGTGACCTTGCCGCTGGCTGCGGCGCAGACCCTTCCAGTTGACGTGCCAGCGGTTGTACTGCCACCGGCTCACGCTACGCATTCTGCCTTAGTGCAAACAGAGTCTGAAGAAGGTTCGTCGCCAGCCCTCGATGCCGGCGAGTTGACGGAAATGGCGAATCCACTTGTACCCACCGAGGTGCCGGATCAGCGTCCGCTGTCCGTGCCCAAATGGTTGCTTGGCAGCGTGCTGGCTGCAGTGGCACTGGCGTTTCTCATTCTGCTGTGGAGTATGCGTCCGGCAGAAGAACCGGCTGCGCAAGCGACTCCGCCTGACCCGCTCGTGGCACAGCCGGGCGAGACACTGCTGCTGGTCGCAGCCTTCGCTGGTGATGACGACGGACAGGACGCAAACATAGCCGCTACCCTGCACGAAGCGCTCGCCGGCGAAATCAACCAACTTTCTATGACCTCGACGCGGGTGGCGCGCTGGCCGGAGGTCGTCGAGAATGCCCGCTCGGCTGACGCAGCCCTGGCTGAGAGTGGGGCTGCCGGGCTGATCTGGGGCGGGGCTGCGGAGGGCAGCACACGTGTTCGCTTCACTCAACCTGGCGCTGATGAAGGACCCGGCTGGATCGCCCTGCTCTCCACGTCGGACGACTTTGCGCCACTTGTCCGGGCCGATCAGCCCCGCGAGGCGCAACTGCTGGCGCTTACGGCGCTCGGGCAGCTCTACCGCCAGCGCGAAGAGTATGAACCGGCTCAAGCCGCGTTTACGCGTGCACTCAACCTACAGCCGAGCCATCCTCAGACTGAAGCGTTGCTGCATTTTCTCCTGGCTACAGCGTTGGAGCGCAGTACCCCGCCCGCTCTGACCGGTGCGATTGCCGAATATGGTCGCGCCATTCCCCTCCGGCCGGATTGGGCGAACGCTCGCTACAACCGGGGCAGCGCCTACTTGGAGCGCTATTTCGCCGGCGGTGAGCCTGATCTCCTCGACGCAGCAATAGCCGATTTTAGCTGGGTCATCGCCGCGGCGCCCGCGTTTGGCGATGCCTTCCTGAAACGGGGCATTGCGCGCTACGAGCGCAATCGTCCCGGCGATCTTGAACCGGCCTATGCCGACATGACCAGCGCGTTGGCTCGGTCGCCCAATTCGGATGCAGTCTATTTCAATCGCGGCTTGCTCAGTATCCGACGGGGAGATGATCAGTGGCGTTATGACCTGGCGCGTGCGTTGGACCGGACCCCTGATAGCGCCGCAGTTCACGCAGCACTGTGTCGCGGCCGCCTCATGGAGAACGAGCCGATCAACGCGCTCAAGGCCTGCAACCGGGCGCAAGCGCTGGAGCCAAGCATCCCCGTACATGGCGCCAAGGGCATCACGTATGCGCTGCTGGGACGAAGCGATGACGCTGTCGAGGAACTCAATGCCTATCTCGCGTGGCTGGACGATCTCCCACGCACAGCGCATGCGCCCTATAATCGAGCTCAGGTACAAGCGTGGATTGACACACTGCAAGCGGGTGAAATGCCTTTTGACGCAGGTACGCTAAGCAACTTGCGCAACTAATCAGTCCGTCACCTGTTTGACCGCCCCCAGAAATATTAGACCATCCCAAGCAGTAACCGCCACAGCCAGAAGACCGCCATCCCCAAGGTGATCGTTAGAAGCAGATTGCCCGTGCGCCAGGAGATCAGCGCTGCCGCAATCCCGGCAACCAGGTAGGCATTCGTGTAGCTTAAGGCAATTGAGCCGTGGGGCATCAGCACCGCCGGCACGATGATCGCGGTGAGTACGGCCGGCGGGATGAATTTGAGCGCTTCCAGCAATACCGGCGGTAACTCCGTGCGCCCCACAAGCGCCAACACAGGATAGCGCACGCCAAATGTGACCAGCGTCATGCCAACGATCATCCATGCTTCCTGGGTGGTCATGCGGCCTCCTGATAATGTTGGAGGAGCGAGCCGGCCGCCACGCCGAGAAGGCTGGCGACGATCAGTCCCAATTGGTTAGGCAGGCCGCTGAAGAGCACCGCGGCCGCGGCCGCCACCGTGACACAGGCGATGATCGGACGATCCTTGAGCATGGGCACGAGCATGCCGATGAAGGTCACGGGCAGCGCGAATTCGAGCCCCCAGGACTCCGGGTTGGGGATCGCTTGCCCGGCGCGGATGCCGATGAAGGTGCAGAGCTGCCAGTTGAGATACATAAAGAGCGCCGAACCCAGATAAAACCAGTGCTTGTAGGGCGAAGCGTCTTCTTGCGTGTAGCGATCGATGACCACGAGATAGCTCTCGTCGGTCAGCCAGAAGCCCAGGGGCAGGAGCCAGCGCTGGGGCAGCTCTTTCATATGGGGGGCAAGAGAAGCTGCGTAGAGCGCGTGGCGCAGGTTGACGACGAAAGTGGTCAGCACGATGATCGCGACGCCAGCGCCGGCGGCAACCAACCCCGCGGCCACGAACTGTGCCGAGCCAGCGAAAACAAAAAGGGACATGGCCATGGTGGCTTGCGCCGACAGGCCACTGCTAATCGCAACGGCGCCAAAAATGATGCCAAACGGAATGGCGCCCACGACCAGTGGGAATGTCGCACGAACGCCGCGCCATAACTCGGTGATGCGTCCAGCATCAGACGTAGTCTCGATCTGTTCTGCTCCATCGGTGTCCACTACGCGGCGAGATGCTGTTGGAGACATGGGAAGATCCCCTTTGGCCTCATTGAACTGCCTACACTGTCGCGCGGAAGAGTGCCCCGGTGAAGCAATAATCGTAGTTGGGTTGAATCTGGAGCGCGTCACGCACTTCGCGTGGCGCCCCATCCAACAGCGTGTGCAGCATGGCAACGTTTTGCGGCGGCGTATGAATGCGCGCCACCCACGGTTCGAATTCCAGCGGCACAGACCAGGAAAAGAGTACCTCGCCTGGAAATCCAGCGGCAGCGAGCATGGCCAGCCATTGTGCGATGGTGTGGTCGCGCACGTGAGATGGATCGCGTAGTAGCTCCATGGTCTGGAGAAAGGTGTCGGTCGTGAAGTCGTCGAACGAGACGATGTCGGACAGCAGGAACCTCCCGCCCGGTTTGAGCACGCGCCGGATTTCGGTGAGCGCACGTACCGGCGCAGGCCAGTGGTGGGCGCTATAGCGCGACGTCACCAGATCGAAACTGCCGTCCGCAAAGGGCAGCGCTTCCACATCGCCTTCTTCCGTGGAGATGTTGGCAAGACCCCGCTCTGCCGCCAACGCCTCAACCTGGGCCAGCATCGCTGTGGAGAGGTCAAGCGCCACGACCGCGGCCACGTGCGGCGCAAAGGTCAGGGCCGTATGACCCGCGCCGCAGCCGGCATCCAGCACCCGTTCGCTACCGCTCAGGCTTGCAAAGCGTACCATCTCCTGCAGATCCTCACCCGCCGCATGAACGCGGCTGGTTGCATAGTTGCCGGCGGCACGGCTAAATTGCCGGTTTACGCCCTCTTTTACGCCGGCAGATGATTGAGCTGCCGGTGGGTTAGTCTGATGAGTCATAGTGTTCCCTTTGCTAAATCTGTATCCGACGTTCCGTCAGGCGCGTGATGAAGTGGACAACTACGCTTGCGCCCGGCACGGTCAGCGAGCGCTGCATGGAGACCATCATGCAGGCTCCTGAGCAAACTGGGG
The DNA here is from genome assembly GCA_963749845.1 of uncultured Chloroflexia bacterium. Classification (GTDB taxonomy): domain Bacteria; phylum Chloroflexota; class Anaerolineae; order Caldilineales; family Caldilineaceae; genus JAGRCP01. The sequence goes on from CAVVOJ010000006.1 coordinate 869,773, forward strand.
AACCGCAGTCAGCCAGTGGGTGTAGGCGGGCACTTCGCCACGCACAATGCGAAAGTACAGATCGTTGAGTCGCTGGGTGACAGGCCCAATCACGCCGGCGCCGATGGTATGATGGTCGATCTTGGTGACAGGCGCAATCTGGACGCCCGTACCGCAGAAGAACACCTCGTCAGCCAGGTAGAGCTCAGAGCGGTCGATCTCACGCTCGTCTACGGTCAGACTTAAGACGTCGCGGGCGAGGCTGAGCATGGTGCGGCGGGTGATGCCTTCGAGGATATTGCTCGATGTGGGCGGCGTGATCAGAACGCCGTCGCGCACCAGCATCACGTTGGCCGCACTGCCTTCAGAGACGTGGCCATCCTGGTTGAGGACGATGGCCTCGTCAAAGCCGTTCAGCGCCGCATCGCTCTTGACCAGAGCACTGTTGGCATAGCTGCCGATGATTTTGCCGCGGGCGGGTATGGCGTTATCGTCGACGCGGCGCCAACTGCTGACACCAGCGTGAATGCCGGCCCGTGGCAGATAGTCGCCCATGGGCACCGAGAAGATTGCCACGGCATCTCTGAGATTGTGGGCGCGCACGCCGATTAGTTCGTCGGCCTTATAGGCGAGTGGACGCACATAGACATCCTGGTGCCATGCTTCTTGTGCCAGCAGCGCCAGCGTAATCTCACTCAGATCCGCGGGCGTGTAGGGCAATTCGGCACGCAGCAGGCTAGCGCTCTGCAGAAAGCGACGGTAATGATCTTCGATCCGAAAGACGTTGAGCTCTTCCGCCTCTTCATTCCAATAGGCGCGAATGCCGCCAAAACAGCCGGTACCATAGTTAAAGGTGTGGGTCATGATACTGATTTGGGCTTGCTCGATGGGCACGATTGCGCCCTGGAAGAAGGCAAAGCGGGTCATAACGGTCTCTCCTGATTGAGGCAATTGGGTAGGTGCGGTCATTGCGGCAGAGTGGATTCCCTGGCGAACTCAGGCGCTTTCAGCAGGCGCAAAGAAGACCAGGATTTGAAGTTGTTGTTGAATCGAATGGAAGCGGTGAGCCGCGTTGGCGGCAACGTAGACGATTGACCCAGGCTCGACAAACTGATCTTCTCCATCGACCGAGAGTGTGCCGCGACCGGACAGGATGTAGTAAATTTCGTCTTCACGATGGGGCTGTTGCGGATCGGCGGCCCCTGACTCGAGAACGTAGAGACCCATGCTCAGGCTTGGAACGCGTAAGAATTCCAGATAGCTTTGGTCTGAGGCGGCGTGCGCTTGCTGTAGGCTGGTGATGGCGAAATGTTGCATGTTTGACCCCTTAAATTCGTCAAATCGTCTCTCTACGTGTGTGCAGTTCAGACCAACGGCGTCCAGTCTTGGACGGTGGCCGGCTTCTGTAGGCGGTGCCGTACCAGCTCGGCGAGGAGGGCGATGCCCTGGCGGATTTTTTCAGGAGGTTGGTGGCCGAAGCTGATACGCAAGTGGACCTGGCCATCCGGCGCGCTCATGAAGGCGTTGCCGGGGGCAAAGGCCCAGCCTCGGCGCAGCGCCTCTTGCTGGATGCCTGCGCAGTGCTGTTGTTGCGGCAGCGTCAGCCAGATACAGAAGCCGCCGGCTGGTTCGGACCAGCGTACCTCCTTGGGCATATGTCGCTGTAGGGCAGTCAGCGCACTATCGCGCCGTTCTCGATAGACGGGCAGCACCTGGCGCAGATGGCGTTTGAACACACCGTCTTCGAGCATTTCGGCCAGCGCGCGCTGGAGTAAGGACGGACCGCAAAGATCCGCTGCGCGGCGTAGGGAGGTCAGGCGAGCGTGCAGGGCGGTCGGTGCTGCTACATAGCCCAACCGCAGCCCAGGCATAAAGAGCTTGGCGAAGCTGCTGACGTGAATCACGAGATCATCTGCATCCAGCGCCTTGAGCGTGCCTGGCGCCGGTCCATCGTAGGACAGGCGCGCGTAAATATCATCCTCAACGATGGTAAGGCCATGGGCTCGGGCGAGAGTCAAGAGCTCCTGCCGGCGCCGGCCAGACATGCAATTGCCGGTCGGGTTCTGAAAATTGGGAATGGTGTAGAGGAAACGGGGGCGTTTATGGCTGATCGCACGTTCGGCCTGAGCCAAATCCAAACCTTCGCCGTCCATTGGAATCCCAACCGGGCGCAAGCCAAGCGTTCGCAGCGTATGGAGCAGGCCAACGTAGGTCGGTTCTTCGACCAGTACTGCCTCACCCGGTCGGGCCAGCGCCTGGCTGATGAGGGCAAGGCCCTGCGTCACGCCGGCAGTAACCAGCAGATCATCCGGCGTTAGTGAAATGCCCCGTTCTGCCAGCCAGGCCACCAGCGCCACGCGCAGCCGAGGATCCCCCTGGGAGGAGTTATAGGTCGTTAATGCTTGCGTGTCCGGCTTCTGGCGCTCAAGTGCAGCCCAGAACTCCGCCACCGGAAAGAGGGCTGGATCAGGCGACGCGTTGGCCAGGGATTGGACGCCAGCAGCCTGATCCAGTTGGACAATGTCATTGATGACGGCATCAGGAGACGTGTCCTGGCCGATGGTTGTCACCATGTGCCGTTCTGTGGCTGCCTGGCTAACAAAGGTTCCGCGCCCGACTGTCGCTTCCACCAAACCCTCGTTCTGCAACTCTTGATATGCGTTTTGCACCGTGAGGCGCGTGACGCCGGCATCGGCTGCCAATTGTCGTATGGTGGGCAGGCGCGTACCGGCCGGCAGGCGCCCATCGGCAATGCTATTTCGGATTTGGCCGGCGATCTGCTCATAAAGCGAGCCACCGCCGTCCCGCTGTAAGGTTAGATTGATGGACATGGGTCGTCGAAATACTCGCATTGGGTCCAATGTGATACAGATTTGCCTATTGTATCGGTACAATCTGGCATTGTCGAGAGACAATGCGTGGAAAAACGGTAGGACAATGCGTCACAATGACATGGATGGAGAGGCTAGATCAGGAGAGTTGAGTGCTTTGTCCAATCTTGAACCCAGCGGCTGGTCTGCGCAGTCGTGCAGAAAGGCACATCAGCATGAGTCTTTTCGGAGTTCGGCGAGGTGTAAGAAATCCCACTTGACACCAATTCTAATTTATGAGATACTCTAGCCAGCTAGGTGAAATCGCACGTTTGTTCTGAATCAAATCGCTGATTTGTGTGATGATCCAAGCCTAAAATCGCTATCCTATAATAAAGGAGGTGATGCTAATGGATTGTAGTACTAGTATCCGTCCGGTAGCGTTGCCTCAGAGGATTACCCTCTAAATTCGCTACCGGACACACACCGGAAAGGCCCTTGTCACTTGTGACAAGGGCCTTTCCCATTTGGGCGTGTCGGCAAATCTTGCCGCTTACTCCTCGAAATGGTCGAGAATGTATTCCGTGGCCTTGCTCAAGGAGAGTGGTTGGGTGCCATTGCCAGCACGGATGTAGAAGTATTCTGTATTTTTTTGCGTGAGAAAGGCCGGTTTTGTCCCCGGTCGCACATTCACCGCACAGATTACCTTGTCTTCGATGTGAGGAAAGGTAAGCTCCACGAAGCGGCGGTATTGGACGCCGATCATGGCGTTGAATGCATTGTTGAAGACCAGTTCCCAGCGGTCAAGGTCCGGCTGCTTCAAACCGTGGAGGTCCGGATCAAGCCCCAAAATAGTGCCATCGTCGGCCACGCCGATCAGCAAGATGCCTCCCCGGGAGTTGAGAAAGGCCGTCACGTTTTTCATGACCGGCTCGTAGAGATCCTTGTTGACTCGCTCCTGGCGATAGTCCCACATCAAGCTCGACTTAAACTCCACGTATTGGCCTTCGCCACCTGCAACCAGTTCTTGCGGCGCTGAGTCGATCAATTCACTTGGTGTGACCGCAGGCGGGTCGACCAGTTCCTGGATCTGATCGGCGGTGAGGGCTGGACTGGATACATTGTGTATCTGCCCCAGTTTTGTACTGGCATCGTCGCGCAAGATGAGCGTGCCATAGTTGAAGCGACGGGCCAGTAACCCCTGCTCGATATCGATCTGTCTGATTTGCTGGGTTTCAGCGACTTTATGCTCTCCCATGAGCCCGCCCCGACTCTGGACAATCTCCTCCTCGTTGACCTGATAGATTGTGACATACCAGGCAAAAAAATAGAGCAGGATGATCAACAACTCCAGCCCGGTGACGAGTAGCGTGACCAGCAGATCATAAGGCAAGCTGCGATTCAAGCTACTCGCCGTATAGGTCGCCTCTACGCCAAAGAGCCAATCCACGGCAAGCGGCAGGAGGGCAAAGACGGCGATGATCAGGACCAGCGCTTTCAGAAAAACGAAGGGGCTGCGTTTTAGTTCAAAACTGCCAAGATTCATGGGGTCTGCTCTATCTCGAGATGGCGACGGACGACAATCATGGTGATCCGGATGATAGATTCGAGCCTTTAGTATAGCGAGACCGATCCCGTAATCGAAAATACCGGACAAAGACTGCCGATTACTCCGGCAGCCAAGCCAATTTGGCAACTCCTCCGGCGGTGCGTAAGATAGGCTGTTGGCTGTCACCACGGTTCACGTGGTGTTGCCGCCTTTCTGGAAATTTGACACTGAGCCACAGCAGGGGCAAGCGCAATGCCGCACCCGCTGTGGCTTTCATTTGAGGAGATCCTTATGGAGATCGGCATTATTGGCCTGCCCAACAGCGGCAAAACCACGATTTTCAACGCGCTAACGGGTAGTGACACGACGACGGAGGCCTTTTCCAGCGGTCAGGTGGAGGTGCACACTGCGGTTGTCGCTGTCCCCGATCCGCGTGTCGGGGTCTTGGTCGAGATGTTTGACCCGAAGAAGACGACCTACGCACAGGTGACCTTCAATGATATTGCCGGCTTTGGCAAAGGCGCCGCCAAGTCGGGCATCGCCGGTCCCCTTCTCAACGCAATTGCTGCCAACGAAGCACTTATGTTGGTCGTTCGTGCCTTTGCGGATGAAAACGTGCCCCATCCGGAAGACACGGTCGATCCGGCCCGTGACCTCATGCTCATGGAAGGTGAACTGATGCTGAGTGACATGGCCGTTCTTGATCGCCGCCTCGAGCGCCTGGCCTCTATGAAGAACCGTGGTACGCCCGACGAGCGCAAGCAGATGGCGGTGGAAGAAGCCTTGCTTCAGCGTCTCATGCAGGCATTGGAGGATGAGACCCCCTTGCGGGAAGTTGACCTGAGCCAGGACGAACGCAAGATGCTGGGCGGTTTTGGACTCATGTCGCTGAAGCCCCTGCTGATTGTGATCAACGGCGGCGATGATGATGACGAATCCGCGGCTGGCGCCCTGCTGGACGACCGCACAATCTTCCTACGCGGCCGGTTGGAGGCGGAGATTGCACAGATGGAAGCCGGCGAGGCTGAAGAGTTCTTGGCAGACTTTGGTATTACCGAGCCAGGCCTGAATCGGGCGATTCGTCTCTGCTACGACATGCTCAACCTGCACAGTTTCTTCACCGTGGGCGAGGATGAGGTTCGCGCCTGGACTGTCGGGGTGGGCGCCAAAGCGCCCGAAGCCGCTGGCGTGATCCATAGCGATCTGCAAAAAGGCTTCATTCGCGCCGAAGTCATCGCCTACGACGATCTCATCGCCGCCGGCGGCATGGCTGAAGCGCGGAAAGTGGGCAAATTACGCTTGGAAGGCAAAGAATACGTCGTCGACGACGGTGATGTGATGTCAATCCGCTTCAATTTGTAGCGCGGAGCGCGAAACGGGGCGCGCGGAATTTTACTCCGCGCGCCCCGTTTCGCGCTCCGCATCTCACCTTGTTAGATAGAGATCACCAAACTTCTCATTTAGGTAGGTCAGGTAAGGGTCAAGCGTCAAAGGGTTACCGGTGACCTGTTTCAGCAACTCCGTGGCCGTGAACCTGCTGCCATGCTGATAGATGTTTCTGCGCAGCCAGTCGTGAAGTGGCGCAAAGTCTCCGCCACGAATCTCGGCGGGGATTGACGGTCGCGCCTTGATCGCAGCGTCGAAAAATTGCGATGCCATGATGTTGCCCAGGGTATACCCTTGGAAGACACCGCCGATCAGACCACCATACCAGTGCACATCTTGCAGCACGCCGTCCTCGTCGGTGGGTGCGCGTACGCCCAAGGCCTCTTCATAGCGGTCGTGCCAGGCCGCGGCCAGATCGGCCACGGCCAGCTTGCCCTCCAGCAACTCGAGTTCCAGCCCAAAACGAATAATCACGTGGAGGTTATAGGTTACCTCGTCTGCATCTGTGCGGATAAGCGAGCGCTCCACCTTATTGATCGCACGGTAGAAGTCTTCTTCGCTCACGTCGCCGAGCTGATCGGGGAAAACAGCCTGCAGCGGCGGGTAGCAGTACTGCCAGAAGTCCCGACCGCGTCCCACCAGATTTTCCCACAGACGCGACTGACTTTCATGGATGCCGGCCGATGTTCCGGACGCCAGCGGCGTGCCCTCTAACGCCGGATCGATGCCCTGCTCGTAGACGGCATGGCCGCATTCGTGGAGCGTGCTAAACAGCCCCTCATTGAGGTCATACTCGTTGAAGCGGGTCGTGATGCGCACGTCGCCAATTGAGAAGGATGTGGTGAAAGGATGGGGGGAGATATCCTGCCGTCCGCGCTCGAAATCGTAGCCGATCTGACGAATGACCTTAATACCGAAATCATGCTGTGCGGCTTGCGGGAAGTAACGATGGAGCGGGCTGGCATCGATCGGCGGCTGCTCGCTCATGGACTGGACCATGGGGCTGAGGGCAGCCTGAAGCGCCGTAAAGAGCGGCTCGATCTGTGCGGCCGTCATATCCGTGTCGTAGCGGTCGATGAGGGGGTCGGCGATATGGTCAAAGCCGTCAAAGTAGCCCGCATATTCGCGGCTCAGGCGTAGCGTTTCCTCCAGCGCAGGCACGACGCCGGCGAAGTCATTTGCAGGACGGGCCTGTGTCCAGGCCCCGTATGCCGCGGCCGTATGGGCGGCCGTCCGGGCCATGAAGTCGGCCGGTACGCGTGCGGCTCGTTCGTATTCGCGGCGCGTTACCCGCACCAGCGCTGCATCATCGTGGTCATAGGGCAGCGTTTCAGCGTACGGCGTCAGTTCATCGAGTAGGCGACCAATGGCGATGTCGGTGAAGCGCTCGTGTGCGAGGCGCGTCAGCGTGGCGATTTGCCGCCCCCGTGCTGCGGCGCCCCCCGGCGGCATGACGGTGGTTTGATCCCAGCCCAAAACGGCGCCGGCGCTGTTGAGATCGTTTACTTCGTGTAGACGCGTCAGCAAGTCTGCCCGGGCCGTTGCGTATTCGCCGCCGTCGAGTTGGCTCGGTAGTGGGTCCATAGCGCTTCCTTTTCCAAATGGGGTTGATTGGCGAGCTTCCGCTGACAGTGGGTCATCAGGTCGGACCATCGTGATCTTCACTCATCAGTATAGGCCATTTCGGGCAAAGACTTCAATCACCTTGCGCTGGTGAAACTCGCATTGGGCAGACGAGAAGACAGTGTTCCGGCGATACCAACGTCGATCAGCTCTACTCTGCGTGTTTCATGCAATTTTTGGCCAGGTTTCGTGATCATTCGTCTCGACACTCGATGCCTTAAAGCCATCGTATCCCAGAGGGCCAAATCTTTGGCGTTCCTCTTGCGAGTAGGTATAATGTTGCTTGATCTAACTTATATAAGAGGTTTCGCAGCATCGACACTCTGTGATTCGACAGACCGGTGCTGGTCGTCTGGGAGGGCATCATGAGCGATAATATTGAATCTACCGTTACGAATGAAGATGAGGGTGCGGCCGAAGCGATTGCCAGTGACGTGGAAGCAACCGAGGCCGAAGCGCTCGTTGCCGAAGCCGATGTCGAGGCCATTGTTGAGGCAGACGCAATTGCTGAAGACGTTGTACCTGAAGCTGCGGCTGCTGAAAGTGAACTTGAGGCCGATGTCGCAGCGGTTGAGGAGGTTGAAGTCGCGGCTGAAGAAGCGGTAGAAGATGCGCTCGAGGCGAGTGAACTCGTTGCTGAAGAAGCTGCTGTCGAAGAGGTCGCGGTTGAAGAAGCCGTGATTGAAGAGGTGGTCGCAGAAGAAGTCGAGGCCGTCGAGGCTGCGCTCGAAAACGACGCTGTCGAAGAAGTGGTGGCTGAAGAGGCCATGATTGAAGAGATCGTCGCAGAGGAAGTCGAGGCCGTCGAGGCTGCTCTTGAAGATGCTGCCGTTGAAGAAATTGCGACCGAAGAAGCCTTGATTGAAGAACTTGCCGCGGAAGAAATTGAGACTGAGGGTGCGGCCGTTGAGGAGCTCGTCGCCGAAGAGGTTGCGGCTGCAGAGGCTGTGGTTGAGGAGCTGGTTGCCGAAGAGGTCGTGGCCGAAGAGAGTGCGCTTGAAGAGAGTGCTGTCGAAGAGCTGGTTGCTACGGAAGCTGCGCTTGAAGAAGCGGTTGCGGATGAGGTAGCGGCTGAAGAGAGTGCGCTTGAAGAGAGTGCTGTCGAAGAGGTGGTTGCTACGGAAGCTGCGCTTGAAGAAGCGGTTACGGAAGCGGTTGTGGCCGAAGAGAGTGCGCTCGAAGAGCGTGCTGTCGAAGAGGTAATTGCCGCGGAAGCTGCACTTGAAGAAGCGGTTGTTGAAGAAGTTGCGTCCGAAGAGGCCGCGTCCGAAGAAGAGGACGACTCGGATGACGATGCTGACGGCGAGGCCCGCGTCGTTCGTCGTCTGGCGGTTGGCCAGGAAATCGAAGGCGTGGTCAAACGCATTACCGATTTTGGTGCCTTTGTCGATATTGGCGTCGGACGCGATGGCTTGATTCATATCTCTGAACTTGACGTCCGGCGGGTTGGCAAAGTCTCCGATGTGGTGCAAGAAGGCCAGCCGGTCACCGTATGGATTAAGAAGTTGGACCGAGCGCGTAATCGCATCAGCCTGACCATGATCTCGCCGGGAACCAAGACCATCCGCGACCTGGAGAAAGATCAAGTAGTGGAAGGTAAGATCACGCGCATCGTGCCCTACGGTGCATTTGTCGACATCGGCGTAGGTCGAGATGCCCTGCTCCACGTACGTGAGATGGCCGAGGGCTTCGTCGCCAAGCCGGAAGATGTCGTAAGTGAGGGCGAAGAGCTTGAGGTCCGCATCATTGAGATCAGCCGCCGACGTGGCCGCATCGATCTGAGTTTGAAGGGGTTGCGGCCTGAACCGGAAGCTGCCGAGCCGGTCGTGGAAGAGGAAATCGAGGAAGAGGTCGAGGATCCCTTTGCCAACGTTGAAGTGCTCTCGCCTATGGAACTGGCCTTTCGCAAGGCCATGTCCGAAGATGCCGAGGACGACGTGGAAGGCGTTACCAAGAAACGCAGCAAGCGCACTCGTCGCGATGAACTGCGCGCAATCCAGGACGAAATCGTCTCGCGTACACTCAATACCGACAACGGTAGCTAGCATTCCCCACGTGACTATTTGTTTGACCAAGAGCGACAGGAACTTGATCCTGTCGCTCTTTTTTGTGGTGAACGCGCGCTGTGATCGGCCGGAAAAGCAGGTCTGGCGGGGAGGGTGAAGGGCGCCACCCCAGCTTCGTCAATCTTGCATCTGCCTGTATTTGCTTGTGCATGATCGGGAGGAAACCGGATGGAGATCGAAGGCAAGATTGTGCTCGTCACCGGCGGCGCCCAACGGGTCGGCGCCGCAATCACACGCGCATTGAGTACGGCGGGAGCACAGGTGGCATTTACCTACCACACGTCAAGCGATGCTGCTCGCGAACTCGAGCGGACATTGCAGGGCGCCGGTGCGACCGCCCAAGCATTTTCGTGTGACGTGGCCGATTGGGCCGCGGTGCGCACGTTGGCGGAACAAGTTGAGGCGCAGTGGGGCGCAGTCGATATCATCGTCAACAGCGCCAGCCTCTTTCGAGCGACGCCCTTCCCTTCTGACGACATCGACTCCTGGCAACGCATTACGCGTGTTGTCATTGATGGCGCCTTTTACATTTGCAATGCGTTTGCGCCCGGCATGCAAACACGCGACCAAGGCGTGATCATCAACATTCTCGACGGCAGCGTGTGGAAGCCGTGGCCGAATTTCCTGGCGCATACCACAGCCAAGGGCGCCCTCGCCGCTATGACCCGCCAACTGGCTTTGGACCTTGCCCCCTCGGTCCGCGTCAACGCTGTTGTGCCCGGCCCGGTCCTCCCGCCCGAGCAGATGCAGCATGGTCGGCACGCGGCCCTGGCGCAGCAGACGCTGCTCAAGCGGTGGGGAGAGCCGGGTGATGTCGCCCATGCCGTCCGCTATCTGATCGAAGCCAACTATGTGACCGGGGAAATCCTTTTCGTCGATGGCGGGGAACGCCTGGCGCGTGTATGATAAGTCCTATGGGCATTGAACTGCTGGATCCATTTTTGTGAGCGAGGATCATGATAACCCGAGAAATGCTGGAAGCTCGAGAAGATAACGAGCTGGCGCCTTATGCGATGCGCAGTCGAGATAGTCGTGGCCGCACCGTGCCTGAACAGGAACCTGACTATCGCACTGCGTATCAACGAGATCGCGACCGCATCATTCATACCACCGCCTTCCGTCGTCTGGACTACAAGACACAGGTCTTTGTTTACTCTGAAGGTGACCACTATCGCAATCGGCTGACCCATAGTGTGGAGGTGGGGCAGGTTGGGCGGACCCTGGCTCGCACTTTGGCCAGCAACGAAGACTTGACGGAGGCCATCTGCCTGGCTCATGACTTGGGCCATCCGCCTTTTGGCCACGTGGGCGAGGCCACGCTCAATGATCTCATGCGTGACCATGGCGGCTATGACCACCAGAAGCAAACCTTGCGCATTCTTACCAAACTGGAGAATCGGTATCCTGAGTTTATGGGGTTGAATTTAACCTACGAGGTGCTGGAGGGTGTGGTCAAGCATGACACAATCTATGATGAGGTGGATGCCCGTGATTTTACACCGCAGGAACGCGGTACGTTGGAATGCCAACTGAGCAATCTAGCCGATGAGATCGCCTACAATACCAGCGATCTTGACGACGGCTTGCGCGCCGATATCCTCGATCCTGACGCAGTCAGCAAGTTGGAGATTGCCGAACTCGTGCGTTCGACCTTTGCCAGTACGCCTCCCTACGACCTGAGCATTGACATGGAGCGCCATCGCTTTATCCGACGCCTGGTAGGTATTCAGGTCTCCGACGCCGTGCAGGCGACACAGGCTACCATCGATGGGGCAGGGATCGTCACGCTGGCGGACTTGCGCAACCAGCCGGCCAATGTCGCCACCTATTCCGCGGACTTGAATCGCTGTAATGCGGAGCTGCGTGAATTTCTGTACAAGAATTTTTACCGCAACTATCGTGTCGTACGTATGGCTGCCAAGGCGGAACGCCTCTTGCGGGCACTCTTTGAGGCCTATATCGCCATACCCGAACAACTGCCGCCCGAAGTGCAGCAACGTGTCGCCCAAGGTAACTACGGTCTATACCGCGTCGTCTGTGACTATCTGGCCGGTATGACCGATCGTTATGCGATCCTGGAGTACAATCGTCTGTTTGATCATGAGGAGCGGGTCTGACATAGTTCTCACCCCTTTACGAAAAAGTCCGGCCGGATCAGCTGATCCGGCCGGACTTTTTAACATACGCCTACCTTTGCAACGACGTCAGTCCTTGAGCAACACCTGCATATTCATTTCCACATTTACGAAAATGCCCTGTTTGTCGTAGGTTGCGTCAACGATCTCGCAGTGGAGGAGCAGGCGGCCGCTGTCAATCGAGAATCTTGTGCTGGTTTGGGCCACAATGGGCCGGCCAACGACGGTCGGATCTTTCCCATATTGGTCTTCTATCTCATGATCTACTACATACTCACTGATTAGGATGCGCCGGTGATCGCTGGGTTGGCGGTTATCCACTTTGTCGAAGAGCCATGCGTCCAGCGCAATTACCTGGTCCGGATTTGACTTGACCGTGCCGTTTCCCAGGTTGACGCCCAGTCCAAAGGAGCCAATGGTGTTGCCCTGGTCATTACGAAGCGTGAAGGATTCGTCGTAGTCGCTTCCACCCGTAGCCATGTGATAGCGAAGCGTCTCTTTCGCCAGCAAGGTGCCGCTGACGCTGCGCGGACGGTTTGTCCCCTTCCCTGCGCCAGTGGCTGCGGGAGGCGACGGCACGGCCATGGCATCGGTTGTGGACTTGCTCTCGGTTGTCGTTGTAACGGTCACGTCGACATGAATGTCCGCGCCGGGCGTATCGTCTGCATCAAACCCATCTTCAGGGTCGAATATGTAGTCCGCGTGTTCCTGTGCATCTACCGCGGCGTAGAGCACGCGGGGCGCCTCAGCGCCCTGATCGATGTCATTCGATCTGTGGTCAACGGGTCGAAATTCGCCCTCAACAAAGCCGTCGTCGTAGTGATCGTCGAAATCGTCGTCGAAGTCGTCAACATCGTCGTCTGCGACATCGGTGTAGCCGCGCTGACCGCTGGCTGCATCTTCCGTCCATTCGTCGCGATAGGCAGCACGGTAGCTATGCTCGTTCTCTTCAGTGCCCCTCTGACCGCCTGTCGGTGGGACGATTGGCTGGGTAGCAACTTGGCTAGCGGGTGGAATGTAACCACTGCTTTCCTGGCTCACCTGCACATCCGCCTCAACCTCATCGTCGTTGCGTCCGAATACCATGCGCAACAGGTAGATGGCGAAGCCGATTAACGCTGCTGCTGCCAAGAGTGCAAGGAGCCAGCGTAACCACCGCCCGCTATTGTCGCTGTCATCGGTTTCGACGACCACGACCTGCTCACCGGTGGTCACAGAGGTCACCGTCGTCTCCTGACCGCTTTCTGCCGCCGCGGCCCCCGTCGTCACTGTCGTGGCAAGGGCGACGCCGAGGTCATTGGCCAGGATTTCAAGATTGGCGATGCGGGCCCTGCTGTTGAAATCGACCGGTAGAGGGTAGATGGCTGGGTCGTTGACGCCATAATTTTGGGCGAAATATTGCGCTGTCTCATCTAGGACTTGCGTCAACTCCTCTTCACTGATAAACGAGCGCAGGCGGTAGCGGGCGAGATCAAGCGCCAGTTCATCCTGCCGGGCTGCGTAGGCATCCGCTACCGAGGAAACGTAATCCGAGCGGGAGTCGAGTGTAAGTTGGGTGGGGTACCCGTCTTCGTATTGGACCGGAAAGAGCAGCCAGCCGAGCACAAACCAGCCAAAGAGAGTGCCTAAGATTAGCCCCGTGATGAGGCCCAGCAGCGAAAAGCGCTTGGTCTCTGGATCTTGGGGCATGTACTGAGACCAGTCAGAGCCATAGCGTTCTTCGATGGTCGTAGTGGAGTAGTCGGACTGCGGCGTTGCCATCAAATTCACCTCGCTGCTTCCCCGGCGAACGGGGCGTCGGGTTTCTCTGGATTGAGTCGTAAAGCGCGCGACTGCGTCAATCAATTGGTCCAGCGCTACAGCAAATCGTTACGCTGACGCGTCTTCAGCGCGTCAACGACATCCTTGACCTTCTGCATTTGGTCGCGGTGGCCGATCAGGACTGCGTCGCCTGTGTCAACAACGATCAAATCCGTGACGCCCACCAGCGCAATCAGACGATGGTTACCGTAGGTAATGTTGCCCTGACTGTCGACACTGACAATGTCATCGCCGATTGTGATATTTCCCGTGGCATCAGCGGTTAGCAGACTCTCTAGGGCATCCCAACTGCCGACATCGTTCCAGCCGGCGTCAAGCGGGACGACGGCAACCTGGCCTGCTGCTTCCATAATGCCATAGTCTATGCTTGTACTGGGCATCTGGAGCCACTCGCGCTCCAGCACGGTTGCGCTTTCCGGCGTGCCCAACGCTTCACTGATCGTTACGAGCGTACGATGCATTTGCGGCATCTGGCGGGCCATTTCACCGAGCATAACATCTGCCCGGCTGATGAAGATGCCGCCATTCCAGTAGTAACCGCCCTCGTCAAGAAAACGTTCAGCCTGGACTCGATCGGGCTTCTCGAGGAAATTGTCGACCGCAAAGATGGCCGGCTTTTCCCCTTCGGCCGGCTGCAGGAGCGCCGCACGTTTGATATAGCCGTAGCCCGTGTGGGGCTCGGTTGCCTCAATGCCCAGCGTTACGAGGTGACCTGCTTGGGCTGCTTCAATGCCCCGGCGCACCGCGATCTGGAAGGCGTCGGTCTGGGTGATTACATGGTCGGCCGGAAAGATCGCCATGATGGCATCCGGATCGCGGCGCAGGAGATGGATACAGGCCAGACCGATGGCCGGCGCCGTGTTGCGACCGCTCGGCTCCACCAGGATGTTCGCAGCGGGCATTTGCGGGAGTTGGTCCGCAGTCAGGTCAGCATATTGTTGGCCGGTGATGACGTACAGTTGATCTTGTTCGGCGAGGCCGACCAGACGATCGGCTGTCGCCTGGATCATTGTGCGTCCAGCGCCCGTAATATCGGCGTATTGTTTGGGGTGACTCTCACGGCTGCGCGGCCAAAGACGCGTCCCGCGTCCACCGGCCAAAATGGCGGCATAAAAGTGTGGAATACTCATGGGTTCGTTACGGTTCCCTCCATTGGGATACAGCCTACTTGGTTGCGCAGTCACGCCCGAACATAGAGCATTGCGCCAACCTGTCGTACGAGTCCCTTGAGTTCCATGATGGCCAACAGGCTGCTGATTTGAGCAGCAGGCAGCGTAAACTGACGAACAAGTTCATCGACGTGTTGCGGATCAAACGAAATTTTCTCCAGCAGCTCCGCCTCAAACGGATCATCGGGCACCGCTTGACGTATGACGTGCTGCTCATTGAGCCGCTCGCCAAGCCGGTTGAGGTTGAGCTGGTCAAGTACGTCTTCAATCGACAGCAGGGGAATGGCGCCCGCTTGAATAAGCTGGTTACAGCCGCTGCTGCCGGGGTTCAGGATGCTGCCTGGCACGGCAAAGACCTCGCGCCCCTGATCTGCAGCAAATTTAGCCGTGATCAGGGCTCCACTACGTTCGCTGGCCTCGACCACGATCACGCCTTGGCTCAGACCGGAGATAATCCGGTTGCGCGGTGGGAAGTTGTTGGCTTCCGGTCGCGTGCCCAGCGCGTATTCGCTGACAACAGCACCGGCTTGGGCAATCTCGCGCGCCAGGCCGCGATTCTGATTCGGATAGATATAGTCAACCCCGCTGCCGAGCACAGCAATCGTTCGTCCGCCTGCATCGAGGGCTGCTTTGTGGGCAATGGTATCGATGCCAAGGGCCAGGCCGCTGACGACCGTGACGCCGTGGCGGGCCAACTCTGTCGCGAGCTTGTGCGCCACTTCCCGACCATAGGCGGTAGCCCGGCGGGTACCCACAAGGGCAACTGCCCAGGCATCCCGCTCATCCAGCGTGCCGTCGACGTACAGTACGGGGGGCGGCGCTTCCACACCCAACAGGGCGATAGGGTAATCCTCATCGGCCCACGTAAACATACGGAACTTGCTGCGTTCGACGCGTTGCCATTCTGCATTCAAATCCAACTGCTGGCGTGCGCTGAGTAGATTCTCGAGCGAGCGTCGATCCAAGCCCGCGTATTGGAGTTCATGAATCGGCGCGTACCAGGCGGCTTCCAGCGAGCCAAACTTGTCAAGCAATGCCGCGAGACGCACCGGGCCAATTCCACGCACTTGATTGAACCCGATCCAAAAAGCTTTTTCGTTCATCGACTGACCCTCGGGGGATTTGGTTGTGATGGTCTGCTTCTTCTATCGGTTACAGGTCAAGCAATCCTTCCGGCACCTTAATGGTGAGCACACCCTCTTCTAAATCGACCGTCTGCACCACGTCGGCAATCGCCGGAATCAGAATATCCTTGCTGCGCTCGCTCGCCGCTATGGGTCTTACAACATAGACCTCATTGGCGCCGGTGAAGAGCACATCGGTAATCGTGCCCAGCGTTTCTCCCTCTGCTGTCTGGACTGTCAGGCCGATCAGATCATGGACGTAATAGATGCCTTCTTCTAGACCCATTGCGTCCTCTTCGGCCACAAAGAGCCACTGGTTGCGCAGTGATTCAGCGTCTTCTCGATTGTACACGTCCTCAAAGTGAATCAGCAAGTGGCCCTTGTGGGGGCGACTGGAACGGACGGTAATGGGCGCCAGCTCCGGCCCGACGAACAGTTCGAGTCCAGGCGTAAAGCGGTCCGGATAATCCGTATGCAGCTCCACCCGCATTTCACCCTTGAGACCGTGGGGCGCCACAATGAGTCCAACAGCAAGGTAGCCTGTCGGAATTTCAACGACGCGGTTGCGATAGGTATAGCGTTGGACGTCGCCTCCAGCGGTGCTGTCCGTTCTGGAATCAGGTTTTTTTGGTGAATTCATTGCCTGTACTCGAAACTAATGACGCAAAACAGCGGAAGCCCAGGCTTCCGCTGTTTTGGGCTGATCAATTGATGCACTGCGTGTGCAAGGGCGCTTGCGCCGGAATTGTTCAATCAATTTCCAGGATAACCGGGCGATCGTAGTCGCGCGCGGCCACATGGAGAAGCGAGCGCATGGCGTTGGCCACGCGGCCATTGCGGCCAATTACCCGCCCCGTATCATCGGGCGCTGTTCGCAACTTGAGGATCGTCGTCCGGCGCGTCTCTTTGCGCAGGACCTTGACTTCCTCCGGCGCTTCCACAAGCTCTTCGGCTAGAAAGCGAACCAGGTCTTCCAGCTGCGTATCCATGATTATGCAGCCGCTTCTTCAGCTTCGACCTCAGCAGCCACAATCTCTTCTTCGACTGCTTCGACCACGGCCTCCTCGACAATCTCGGTAATGACCTCATCGACGCTCTCGGCCAGTGGAATCGGCTTGCCGTTGAGGTCGAGCAGGTTGCGCTGGCGCAGGATGCGGGCCACGGCTTCGGTCGGCTGTGCGCCGACGCTCAGCCAGTGGGCGGCGCGATCCAACTCAATTTCAACGGTCTCCGGCTCGGTCAACGGATCATAGGTGCCGATGGTCTCAATGAAACGACCATCGCGCGGCGAGCGCTTGTCGGCAATAACGATACGGTAAAAAGGCTTCTTTTTGGCGCCCATGCGGCGCAAGCGAATACGAACCACGTGATATTTTCTCCTTAAACGGACCTGCAATGAGTTTGAACGGTGTACGCGATTTACGAATTAAACATATCCATCAGGCCGGCCATGTTGGGACGCCGGCCACGGCGTTTGCCTTTGCGCCCGCCGCCCATCATGCCCATCTGTTTCATCATCTTCTGCATGTCGCGGAACTGTTTCACCAGTGCATTGACATCTTCGACTTTGGTCCCGCTGCCGGTTGCGATACGGCGCCGGCGGCTGGCATTCAACACGTCCGGATTGCGTCGTTCCTGCAGGGTCATACTATTGATGATGGCTTCGGTGCGCTTGAGGTTATCCTCGGCAAAATTGGCGTCTACATCCTTCATCATCTTGCTGGCGCCGGGAATCATGCCCAGAATGTCACCGATCGGCCCCATGCGTTTGATTTGCGTGAGCTGGTCGAGGAAATCTTCAAAATTGAAGTCGCCTTCCTGGAGCTTCTTCTCCAGATTGGCGGCATCATCTTCCGAGATGTTTTCCTGCGCGCGCTCGATGAGCGTCAGCACGTCGCCCATACCCAAAATGCGCGAGGCAAGTCGATCAGGCTGAAAAGCCTCAATGTCAGGCACCTTTTCGCCTGTGCCCAGGAACTTGATCGGCACGCCCGTCACCTGGCGGACGCTCAGCGCCGCGCCGCCGCGAGCATCGCCGTCAATCTTGGTCATGATCAGACCGGTAAGGGGCACCCGCTCGTTGAACCCCTCGGCTACGTGAACGGCTTCCTGGCCGGTCATCGCGTCCACGACGAGCAGGATATCGGCCGGTCGGGTGACCATGCGAATCTGCTCCAGTTCCTGCATCATCCGGTCGTCGATCTGGAGACGACCGGCCGTATCCATGATGATGACATTATACGCTTTCTCGCGGGCGAGCTTGAGCGCATTCTTGGCAATGGTCGATGGGGGCGTCTCTGTCCCCTCACTGTGCACCGGCACGTCGATCTGCGCTCCCAGCACTTCCAATTGCTTGATGGCTGCGGGGCGATAGATGTCACCCGCCACCATCAGCGGACGCTGGCCATTCTTGCGCAACCGGAGTGCCAGCTTGGCTGCCATCGTCGTCTTGCCTGCGCCCTGTAGACCAACCAGCATGATCACGTGGGGCGGCGTGCCGGACGTGTTCAGCGGGGCTGGTGCGCCCAGCGTGTCGATCAACTCTTCGTTGACGATCTTGACGACCTGCTGTGCGGGCGTCAGGCTGTCCATTACTTCAGAGCCGATGGCGCGCGCTTTGACGCGACTGACAAGATCTTTGACAACCTTGAAATTGACGTCAGCCTCAAGTAGGGCGAGGCGGACCTCGCGCATGGCCGTATTGACGTCGGCCTCAGAAAGTTTGCCTTGTTTGGCCAGGTTATCAAATACGTTTTGCAGTTTTTCAGACAGACTCTCGAACACGGAAGTACCCCTGACGCTGTCTCAAACGCTCGGACGGGTCATGCAAACCAATAAAAAATATGCACCTGGAGGGAGGGCCAAAGCGGCCGACCTCTCTAGGAACATGACAACTCTTCAATTATAGGCGGTCAATGGATTGTCGTCAAATTGAAGACAGACTGCGGGTTTTCATGCTTGATGAAGCGTACGGGCCACTTCCCTCGGCGGCGCAAGAATTGCCGCAGCCCGACGTCCACTCATCCACGTCGGGCTCAATAAAACCGACATCTATGGCGCATAGGCCGTAGCGGTCGGTGGCGGCGGCAAGGTCGAAAGCGCGGTTGGCGGCGGCAAGGTCGAAAGCGCGGTTGGCGGCGGCAAGGTCGAAAGCGCGGTTGGCGGCGGCGGTGGTAGTGTCGGTCGCATGGTTGGTGGCGGCGGCAGGGTCGGCAACGCAGTCGGCGGTGGCGGCGAAGTGGGCAGCAAAGTCGGCAGCGGAACAGGCGTATTGGTGCTAAGCGGGGCGGGCGGTAGCGTCGGACGCGCAGTTGCAGCCGGCACTGTCGGCGGGACAGGCGGCTGCGTATTGGTGGCGACCGGCGGGGGCAGCTGGGTCGGTGTAGTAGATAAGTCAGGCGGCAAGAACGTCGGTACGTTCGTCGGCGTGACTGGCACGACCGCGGTAGCCGTTGACTGCACTGGCGGCGACGTGGCTGCCGGTTCCACCGGCGGTGGTGGCAGATCCGTCGCTGTCGCATTCGGTCCCGGCGTCACCATGCCCGGCGTTGCCGTTAATGTGGGCGGGGCGACGGTTGGCGCCTCTGGCGGCAGCGTTGGGTTAGGCGGCAGCGTCGCCGGTGGCAACTGAGTGGGCTCAACCGTCAGCCCGGGCGTAACCGTGGGCGGAAACTGTGTCGTCGCTTCACCCGTTGGCGGCACGATGACCGGACCTGTCGGCAGCGCAGTTGGTTGCGTTGTTGGCAACGGTGTGCCGGTTGGGGGGACGCCCGGCGTTGCGTCCGCTGTCGTCGCAGGCGTCAGCGTGGGCGGCAGATCGGTGGGCGGTCCTGTCCCTGTGGCGATAGGCGTGGGCAGCGCGGTCGGTCCACCGGTTGGCATCATTGTCGCAGTTGCGCCCGGCGTCTGCTCGGGTGGCGTGACGGTTACCGGCGGCACGCCAGTCGGCGTTAGAGGCGTGACGGTACCCACGGTCGCTTCCGGCGTCGGTCCGACCGTCGGATTTGTTGTTGTGCCGTCGTCCGTCGGCAGCACAGTCGGCGTTGCATCCGGGATCACGGTTGGCGGCAGTGCCGGCGTAACTGTACTCAAGCCGCCGGGCTGCGTTCCCATGGGCGTGAGCGTGGGCGGAAGCTGCGGCACAACCGGTGTGGCCGTAGGCGGATTCGCGGCCGACGGCGGAACGACGATGGTCGCGCCGGCGATCACTTTGTCGATGGGCAAGCAGTTGGCGGCTATAATCGCCGCCGCGACACGTGCGGATCCCCGCCGGCCAATGAAGTAAGCGTATCGCGATATTGAACGACATAGTTCGTCCATCCGAGCGGTTGTGCGGGCTGGCAGGCCGGCGGTTGTACAGGCTGGCTGGGCGGACTCAGCGGCGTCAGCGTTACCACGGGTTGCTGCCCGCCCGCAGCATTCGCTCCGACATTCGTGGCAGGTATTGCGGGCGTGACGAATTCAAACGAGCCCGGATCGTCAACCGGTGTGACGACGATCATGGGCGCTGCAGCCGTCGGCGTCAGCGTGGGGGGCGGGGCTTGGACGGATTGCGGCGTTGGAACCGGGGGAGGCGGCGGTGGCGCAAGGACGCGCATGCGTACGCCTTGCACCAATGGCTTGCCTTGGGAACCGGTCTGGCCGGGCAAAATGCGATAGGTCAACTCGACGTATGCGCCCGGCGCCAAATCTCCGATGATTTCCATATTCTCGAAGACTTGAACATTCGGATCGGGCTGATAGGTTGGCGAGACGATCATAGAGCCGACGTCATAGAAGCCGGAAAGCGCGGCCCGTAGCGGCACGACTGATGTTTCTTCGATGATGATGTTATTCAAGTCTGCCTGTGCCGCAGCCGCTTGGATCGCCTCCGTGCGTGCAGCCTCCTGGGCAATTTCCACTTCCTGCACGCGCGCTGGCGGCGACAGCATCAATTCCTGGCGCCAGATCCATTCCTGCACCGCGAAGGCGGTCTCGCCGGGCACCGCCTCATCGGCCGCGGCTTTCACCGTTGTTGTGACGCCCATCGCGGCAATGAGGAGGACGACCAGTGCCACCGCGCTGCCTGGCAGGGTTTGCAAGCCACCGCGCATCCCTTCAAAGAGGCCGTCAACCAAATCGCCAAAAGGGCGGCGTTGCGGGGTGGGCTGCGCTGCAGGCTTGGTCGGTACAGGTTCGGACGCGGCGGCAGGCAGCGGCTGGGCGCCGTTGCGCATGGCGACAGCCTGCGCCAAGAATGCCGCTCGATTCTGCTCGCTCCGTCGGGGAGGAGGCACGGGGATCGTGCGTACGCGCTGGGTTTGCTGAACCACACTCAAACGAGCCGCAAGTTCGGCTTGGAGCGAGGTCGGCGCATCTTCGATGATTAGGTCAAAGGGCTCACCCGCGAGGAAACGCTCGACTGCATCGTCGAAAAGGCGCTGCATCTCTAGTTCGGGAAAGCGTTGATCGCGACTCATTCTCTATCTGCCTTGCGTTCTCTGCTCTTTAGCGTAATTCGCGTTCGAGCAGTTCGCGCAGTGTTGATACGGCACGATACTGTAGTGCCTTGATTGCGCCGTCAGTTTTATCCATCATGACCGCGACTTCGTTGATGCTATAGCCCTCTAAGAAGCGCAGGCTGATGACCATCGCCTGTTCTTCTGTCAAGCGGCGGATCGCCGCCTGCAAGCGTTCCGAATCCAGGGTAAGCTCGGCTGCCTCCACCGGATCGTAGCCCGTTGCCGGGATGACCGGCGCATCGTCAATCGACACATATTGACGTCGATCGCGCCGACGATAGTGATCGATGACCAGGTTATGGGCAATCCGATAGAGCCAACCGGAAAATGAACTATGCCACCCCTTGTCGTTCTGAATCGCCTCCAGCATTTTCAAAAAGACCTGCGCCGTCAGATCTTCAGCCAGCGCCGGTGAATTGGTGCGCCGGTAGATGTAGCTGTAGATCTTGGATTCATACCGATCATACAGTTCGCCGAGCGCGGTCTCATTAAAGCTGCTAGCCAATACCAGCAACTGCTCTTCCGGCACGTCGCGGAGCGACTCCGGGGGGGGACTATGAGCAGGGGCAAACAGCTTTCCAAACATGATGACGATGAAAGACTCGGAAAATTACGGCGAACTGTGATAATTCGTCGACGGGTTGAGGGGTGCGGAGGGTGTTCGTATCGTACTTGAAGGCAATAAAACCAATGCAACTTGGCTCATTGCACCTTGCCCGGTGAGTTATGTTCGGTCACCAGTTGCGTCTGCTTGCGCACGTCAAAGATGCGCTGCAGCGCGGTAAAGTTGGTCAGGATAGCCAGAATCCACAGTGCGATGGTGACCCATCCGGTCAGCAGGCCGATGACGAGCACAATGATGCGTTCGGGTCGCTGCATGATGCCCACTTTGCACTCAATGCCAACGGCCTCAGCTCGCGCCCGAGTGTAGCTCACCATAAGCGAACCCAGCAGCGTCGCAAAGAGGAGCATGAGTTCCACTGTGCTGTTGCCCAGCTCAGCATAGAAGAAAGCCAGGCCGGCAAGGGTCACGCCTTCGGAATAACGGTCGAGGGAGCTATCAAGAAAAGCCCCAAATTCGCTCACCTGACCGGTCGCACGGGCCAAGGCGCCATCCAACGTATCAAAGAGCGCAGCAAAGATGAGCAGGAAGCCCCCGATGCGGAGATAGCCAAAGGCAAAGAGCAAACCGATCGCCGCCGAGAAGACAAACCCGATCACCGATAAGCCGTTGGGCGTAATGCCCGTAGACTCCAGAAACGGTACGATCTTGCTCAGTGGACCGGCCAGCAGGCGGCGTCCAAAGCTTGAGAACATGGTTGTTGCCTTTGCAGAAGTTGGTAGCGTCGTCTGCAACATGCTGATTTCGGACGGACGACTGCGCGTTGTTTCCTACTCTCTCGCATGTTACCCGCTGGACGAGTTATAGTCAAGCACTCGCGCTCGTACAGAAGATTAGGGGCGGTTGCCGTACGGCAACCGCCCCTGTGACATTATGGTCTACTTGTGGTTCAACTATGGCCGATTAGCGTTCGATAATCGGCAAGTGAATCTGTCCAGCGGCGCAGAGATACTGGATCGGGACGATCCGCACGTTGGCCGGCGGGCTGCCGGCGCGGCGATCTGCTACGATGATGAGCACCGCCTGATCTGGATTCGCCGTTGTCGCAGCCGGGGTGATGGCGAGCGTCAGCACGTCAGGAATCATGCTGTCTTCCGAGCTGGCCGACACCCAGGACGCATCTGACGGCCATGTGACCTGCACCTCATCAACCGAGTCGGTGTAGCGGAGTGCGGGGCTGGTTCCCGTCCATGCCTCGGTCGGGAAGTCCAGTCGGCCCTCGTTACCGGCATCGTCCAGGAGGAATAGTTCGCCACTCTTGCCAATGCGGGCGCCGACTACTTCACCCTCAAGCGCTGCCAGGGCGGCTTCCACATCTGGCACCTTCATGACGGCGGCGCTGTAGTTTAACCCCTCCAGCCCGCCCAAGCGGATGTCGATGCTGCGGGCAGGCGGATCGGCGGGACAGGGTGCATAAACAAAGGACGCAGCATTGGGTACGGGAATCAACGCGGCCGGTTCCACGGTCAATGCCACCGGCACAGTCCATGGGCTGTTGGTGATTTGAGAGGGTGTGTTGGTGTCGCGAACAACGAGCGTCGCCTGATAGGCGCCGGGCGCAAGACCTGTGGCATCAAAGCTGGCGTAAACTGCGCCCAGAATCGTGCCGGCGTCGGTTTCGCCGCTGATACCTGTGTTCACTTCGTAGGAGAACCAGGTGGGCTGATTTGAGGCCGTCACTTCCAGCGATACAGTGGCGTCGCTGCCCAGATTCAGGATGTAGTAGCCGCGTGCACCGGATTCTTCGCCGGCGGCGATGGTCACATCAATCGTAGAGAGCACATCGCCGGAGCCGCCAATTTGAGAGAGACCAAATGTGGGTGCGCCGATGACGCCATCGGCATCAAGGTCACCAGCATCCAGCGAACGGCGGTCAGTCGTGAACCCATATTCCACAGGCGTGCGGTTGCCGGTTTCGATTTCCGTATAGATCAGGATTCTGTCGTCGCTGGCAATCGCAATTTCGTCGCGCCCGTCGGCGTCGAAGTCGCCGCCCACACCGACTCGGAAGTCATCGTCGTTGAGCGTGCCTTCCAGCACAACGCGCTTGGGCGGATAGTTGAGGCCGATCAAGCGCGGATCCTGGTCGCGACGCAGAAAGAAGACCTCGTCTTCGTTGCTGCCATCGATATCGGCCGGCCACAAGAAGCGGGGATAGGGTCGGAAGAAGGCGTTCCAACCAGGATAATCCCCTTCCATCGTGTCATTCTCAGCATCGTAGCGGTAAACATAAAGGTTGCTCGGGGCACCCATGTTGCGAGAAACTGCAACCTCAAGCGCGCCGCCCTGATAGAAGTCACCGATTGCAACGCCACGATAGGGGTCGTTGCTGCTAGAGTCGCCCCAGATGCGGTTGAAGCCGTCATCGAGGCGATATAGGTTGACTTCACCGCCTTCCTCATCGAGCAGCGCGACCTCGTCCGTGCCGAAGCCGTCGACATTCCCAACCGTTACATAATTCCATTCGTTGCCATCATCCTTGCGCGGGATGTGGTCGGTCCACTCGCGTCCATCGGGGTTGACCGATGTGCCTTTGATGACCGTCAGTCGGAAGAGTTCATCCTTGCCCGGCGCCTGGGCTTCATCCTGTAGGAGATACCCAAAGAGGATCTCGTCGGCATTGATGTTGTCGTCAAAGTTGCCGGCCGCTACCATCGTCGCCTTGCCATCAATCGAGCGACGGTAGAGCTCTACGGCGCCGCCGCCGCCGGCCGGTACCGGATCCCAGATGGCCATCTGACCGTCATCGTCGTTGTCACCCTCGTCACCGCCGCCGACGGCAACGATTTCCATATCGCCGTCGCCATTGAAATCGCCCAAAGCCACCGATTCCCAGCCCCGGTCGGGACTGACGAACCGGATCTCAGGGCTTCCCGGCGCCTGATAGGGATCGAGCACGCGCACGAAGCCATCGCCGTCAATGTAGACGATTTCTTCGTCACCGTCTGAGTTAGTCGCCTGCGCCACGAGCGGCATGGGGGCAGCACCAGCCAGCGGCAGGCCAGCCAACAGCAATGCCAGCAGGGTAAATAATGTAAATTGCGTCGAACGTTGGCGGATGCCAATCATAAGAAAATTGCTCCTTTGACTCCGGTAGGGGTTTGAGCGCAGAACGCCGTTCCAACACCTTCAAACCTTGGAAAAACTGACAGTTGACGGTATGCTTATGAGCAGTCAAATCAGCGACTGTCTATTGTACCTCAGGTCGCAGCGGGCCGCCCAACCCGGCTGCATTTTGACCCATACTACATGCGTTGCGGCTCATGTAGTTGCTTGCAGAAGGGATACCGCCTTCTATGGATAAACGTAAAATTCGTCTCGGAAGTTGCGGTTTTTCAGAAATGCTATCAGCGTAATCAACGAAAGAGGAGTGTGAAAAATGACAACCCCGATTCGTGTCGCAGTAACTGGCGCGGCCGGTAATATTGGCTACGCGTTGTTATTCCGCATTGCAAACGGCGACCTCTTTGGCCCCGACCAACCGGTCATCCTGCAGATGCTGGAGATTGCGCCGGCCATGGGCGCCCTGGAAGGCGTCGCAATGGAACTGGACGACTGCGCCTTTCCCCTGCTGCAGGGCATGGTGTTGAGCGACCAGGCCGAGGTTGCGTTCGATGGCGCAAACTGGGCCCTGCTGGTCGGCGCGCGTCCGCGTGGCAAGGGCATGGAGCGCAAGGATCTGCTTGGGGCCAACGGTCAGATCTTCAAGCCCCAGGGCGAAGCGCTCAACAAGGTTGCCGCATCGGACCTACGCGTTGTGGTCGTGGGCAATCCAGCCAACACCAATGCCTTGATTGCAGCCCACAACGCGCCGGACATCCCCATGGAGCGCTTTACGGCCATGACTCGCCTCGATCACAATCGGGCGATTACACAGCTCGCGTCCCAGGCCGGTGTCCATGGAACTGCCGTTTCCCATGTGAGCATATGGGGCAATCACAGCGCCACACAGTATCCCGACGCCTATCACGCGTTGATCGACGGCAAGCCTGCCGCCGAGGTGATCGGCGACGACGCCTGGATCAAAGAGACCTTTATTCCTACGGTGCAGAAGCGCGGGGCTGCCATCATCGAGGCCCGGGGTCAAAGCAGCGCTGCCAGCGCCGCCAACGCCGCCATCAACCACGTGCAAAGCTGGTATCATGGGACGCCTGAAAACGACTGGGTGAGCATGGCCATCCCTTCCAAGGGCGAGTATGGTGCGCCTGCTGGCGTGATGTTCAGCTTCCCCGTGACGATTGCCGACGGCACATACAAGATCGTGGACGGGTTGGCGTTGAGCGACTTTGACCAAGCGATGATTGCCAAGACCGGCGCTGAACTGCTTGAAGAACGCGAGGCTGTCGCCGACATTCTAGGCTAGTGAATTTCGGCGTACTTTTGCGCAAGATTTGGGTTTGATAAAGTCCGACTTCGCTGAGAGGTCGGACTTTTGTCTGTTATGGGTCGACGTGACGCGCATCCGACCATACGTCCTGCTTGTTACTGAGCCCGTCTCTTGTTAGACTTGCCCCATGCGCCGCTTCACTCCGGGCGCAGCCGCCGACACGAGCGTGGAGAGATCGGATGACGGAGTTATTTGGCCTGCTGGCTACTTTTGCACCACTTTTTCTCATCATGTACCTGGCAAATGTAGCGGAACGCCAGCGGGAAGAGGGCCTGCCCTATCAAGGCGTCGCCCTGATTGCCTATGCCGGGACCGCCCTCATGTTCCTCTTTGGTCTCTTTGCCGGTCTGGCGTTCCAGGCATTTGCTACCGCTGCCACACAGCAGCCCGAACTTGTGGAGGAGTTCTTCCTGGCGTTTGGTGAGGGCAACCCGCTTGACGACTTTACGTCTCCTCAACTCATGGCCCTGGGCCTATGGTTGCCGTCGCTGATTGGCTTAATTCTGCTGACGCCACCGGTTCGTCGTTTGGTCGGACGTTTCATGCCTCTGGATCCGGACAGCCCGGTCCATGCCGTTGCGCTCTCCTGGTCGATGTTCGTTGTCGTCAATCTGATGATGACGCTGGGCGTCGGCCTGGGTAACCTGACCGAGGCGCTGCAGGCTGAAGCCGAAAGCGCAGCCCAGGGGGCTGACATCACCATTCTTACGCTCTGGACGCAGCAGTTGCTCATGGCGGCGCTGGCCTTTGTTGGTGTTGGGTGGCTGTCGCGGCGTGATTGGTCAGAGACGTTGCAGCGCACGGGCATTGTGCGACCCACCGGCCGGCAGGTGCTGATTGGCGCGGGCGTTGGCCTGGCCATGGTCCCGGCTGTGATGATCGCCGGCGCCATCTCTACTCAGCTGGGCTTCGGCCCAGACCCTGATGTTGATGCTCTGACTGAGGAACTTCTGGGTCCGCTCTTTGGCTCGCCCTGGGGCATTCTGACGCTGGGCCTGGCTGCGGCTCTGGGGGAGGAAACGCTTTTCCGGGGAGCGGTACAACCCCGTTTTGGCATTGTGGTCACCTCGCTGCTCTTCGCCCTGGTGCACAGCAACTACGGCATCACGATTTCAACGCTGGTCGTCTTCCTGTTCGGCCTGTTGCTGGGCTATTTGCGCAATCGTTATAACACGACGACCACCATGGTTACCCACGCCGTTTACAACATCAGCCTTGGTCTGGCCGCCACGCTCGCGGCCAGCTTCATGGACGTCTAGAGGAAGCTTTATGCCCCTGACAAAGCAGCAGCGCATCGAACTGAATGAACTCCTCCTGGCCCTTTTCGACGGTCCCGAATTGACGCGAATGGTGCGCATGCATTTGGACGAAAATCTCTCGGCCATCGCAGGTGGCGCCAACTTGACCGATATCGTCTTCAATCTCGTCTATTGGGCCGAGCGCCACGGCCGCGGACCTGATCTGATCGACGCCGCATTGGCTGAGCGTCCCCAAAGCCCGGAGTTGTTTCGCCTGCGTGCGGCGGTGGCAGCAACGGATGCACAAGCGGATACAACGGAGGACAATGGCCAACAAGGACCGCCGCGACCGGACAGCGCCGTCGTTGTAGACATCGACAACTCCAGTATCCATGGCTCTACTTTCAACATCAATGTGGGCGGCGGAGCCCGCAGCAGCGATGCAACTCCGGCGGGCTCCGCCAGCGAGTCAAGGGCAGAAGTTAAGCGTCAGTTGCTTGAGGAGCGCCAGCAGCTACTGGTCGAAAAGCTCAAGGCCGCCCATGAACAGCGTAACCAAACGCTGAATGCGGTCGACAAGGTCACCCTTGATCGGGTGATCCTCCAGTTGGAGCAGGAACTGGACGCTGTCGCGCGCGAACTTGTCTTGATTGATCCGTAATCGCCCATTCACGCTGCGCCAACGCATCGCGCATGCGGTGCAGAGCCTCCGCCAACATTGCTCGCGGACAACCCAGATTCAGGCGGACGAATCCCTTACCGCCCGGACCAAAGGTCGTGCCGTCATTGAGTGCAACCCCTGCCTCCTCCAGAAAAAAGGTGTATGGGTCTTCGATGCCCGTCTCTCGGCAGTCAAGCCACATCAGGTACGTGGCCTCCGGCAGGGTTGCGTGGATGCCAGAGAAGTGTGATTTGACATAATTGTGAGCAAAATCACGATTCTCTTCCAGATAGTGCAGCAGTTCCCCGAGCCAATCATCGCATTCGCTGTAAGCGGCTATGGCGGCCGAAATACCCAACAGGTTGACGTGGGGCACAATGCCGTTCGCAGCTTGGACGAATTGCTCGCGTAGTTCAGGATTAGAGATGATGGCCAGGCTGCAACCGAGACCGGGGATATTGAACGTCTTGCTGGGGGCCAACACTGTGATGGTGCGGTCAGCGATCTCCGGCGCAAGTGTGGCAAGCGGTATGTGCGTTGTGCCCTCCATCAGCAGCTCAGCATGGATTTCATCCGAGCAAATCACAAGGTCATGACGCTGGCAAATTTCGGCGATGTGCTTTAGTTCTTCGCGACTGTATGCGCGTCCTGTGGGGTTGTGAGGGTTGCACAGAATGAAGAGCTGCGTATTGGGCTGGATAGCCGCTTCCAGAGCGTCGTAGTCGACTTGATAGTAGGGCGAATCGACCTGACGAACAAGGCACAATTCGGCTGCGTGGACTTCTCGTTCTTGATTGATCGGGGCAGTGAGAAAGGGCGGATAGACCGGCGTGTTGACGAGAACGCCGTCGCCACGTTCACCGATCGCCCGGCACACCACGTTAAGCCCGCAGACAAGGCCAGGCAGGGGGACGATTTCCTCGGGGGTGACAGTCCAACCATAGAGACGCTGCAACCGGTCAATAACGACTGACTTCAACATTATCTCGTCGCCGCCGTACCCAAAGACACCATGCGCTACACGCTCCTGCAGTGCATCGATAATCGGCTGGGGGGAGCGAAAGTCCATATCAGCCACCCACATGGGCAGGGCATCGCCATAGCGGCTCCATTTTGTGCAGTCGCTGGTGCGGCGGTCAATCACTTGATCAAAATCATACGTTGGGGCCATCGGTTCGATCATCTCCTTGGACAGTGGGAAACCGGGAAATTTATGCTACTCGTTGATCAAAGCAAACGGCGCGGATGCGCAGTCTCCTCGACTACAGCATCCGCGCCGCAAGAAGCTACGTCGTGCGGCAGAAGCCAACCTATTCCACGCGACTAATCTCGCCTACCGTCAACGGCCGATACCGCGGGTTGGACATGTCGTCGATCCCGAGCTGGTGGTCTCGGCGCGGATCACAGCGATAGGCTGCCCGACCCATGGCGGTTGTTGCGACGGGCGCAGTGACAAAGAAGAGCACGATCAGCGCAACCATTCGCCAGGCTTCGTACGTGCCAAAGAAGATTCCCGCTGACAGCAGCAGCATGCTAACACCCAGCGTCGCAGCTTTGCCTACGGCGTGCATGCGCGCATAGACGCCCGGCATGCGGACAATCCCGATAGCACTGATCAACATGAAGATTGTTCCACCGGCGGCTAAGCCAATGATCAGCCATTCCTGAACGCTCATGAATCCCTCTTCAAACGCTTACGCAATTGGATCGTTATTTCGTTTTGGCTGCGTCCTGACTAATGTGGAGGGCAAAGGAGACCACTTCACTCAGGCGCAAGTCGTTGACAATGCGATAGTCGTCGTCGACCACGGCGACATCTTCCAGATCGTAGCGCGCCATTTTCTTTAACGCCTCATCGATCGTCTCATTGAGGTGGACAGTCATGGTCCTGCTATTGGGCACGGCAAGATCAGAAATGATCTTGGCTGACAGCAGGCGGCGTACTTTGCCCACCGGCAACGGCAAGCTGCCCGGCACGAGGTCGAATTGGAGCCGCGCCCAGTCAAGGATGTCGCTATTGTTGACCACATGCGTGAGACGGCCATCAGACCCTGTTAGGAAGATGCCATGCTGCCCTTGGTTGGACGCGTAGCGATCAATCGCTTCCTCGATTGGCGTATCCTCGGGCAGGACCAGCGCCTTCATCGTCGAGATCTGGCTCACCTTTTCGACCGGTGTCTTTTTCATGATTACTCTGTCGTTTCTTTCGGAACAATTCCAACGACCCGTGTGACCGGCAGCACAAACATGATCCCCTTGTTGGGTCCGTCCAGATCGCCTGTGATGGCGGTCGTCACGGCGAAGAGCTTGTCGACCATTTCCATGCTGTCGACCAGCGTGAACATGGTCCGGTGTTGCTCCTCGCGTGATTGTAAAAGACTAGACAGGCTTGGCATGAGCGAAAAATCATCGCGCAACCAACGCATTTCATGCGCACGGCCAAGGCCTGTGCTCTCGATAATCGTCACGCCCGAAACGTTGGCTGCTTCCCACGCGTCGAGTACATCCGAGCAAGCCTCCAACTCATCTAGAACCAATACCACCATGTGATACATAGGTCACCTCGATCTCTTGGGAATTAGGCCGGGGTTGGAGTTTGATCCGGCTGATTTGTTGACTTCTCCGACGAATAGACCGCCCGCAACATGGGCGGCGTGACAAGGGTCGCAACAATCACCATGAAGATCACAATGGAAAAGTTCGTTTGAGTGAGCAGACTTTGGCTGACGGCAAAGGAAGCGACGATCAGACCCACCTCCCCACGTGAGACCATGCCAATACCCAGGCGGAGTGAATCCATGCGACTAAATCCGCTCAAGAGCGCACCGCTCCCGCAGCCGATGATCTTGCTAAAGATCGCAACCACCGTTAAGGCAATGGCAAACCACCACATGCTGCCGCTGATGCCGCGCATGTTGACTTCCAGGCCAATGTTGACAAAGAAAATTGGCACAAAGAAGCCATAAGCCAGGGCCACGATGCCCGATTCAATGCGCGATTTGTACGGCGTGCGGGCCAGGAAGAGGCCGATCAGAAACGCACCGGTGATCGCAGCCATGCCGCCGATCACCTCAGCGGCCCAGGCGTAAAGAAGCACCAGCACGATGGCGAAGGCGACGATGCCCTGGCTCACGGGCAGGCGATTGGCCCAGCGCGCCAACGTGGGAATCACAAAGAGGCCGATGAGCGACGCTACGGCAATGTAGCTCACCATCCACAGCACCGTCATGGTAATCTCGCCCAAGCCACCCGCTCCGCCGACAAAGAGAATCGCGGCGATGGAGAGGAGCAGAATGACCAGAATGTCATCAAAGACGGCCGCTCCCAGTAAGGCCAGACCGACCGAGCTACGCAGAACGTTGAGTTCCATTAGTGTTTGAGCGGAGATGCTGACGCTGGTGGCTGACAGGGCCAATCCGATAAAGACCGCTTCGGAATTGGGGGCGCCAAAAGCCAGTGCTAGTCCCCAGCCCATAAAGAGCGGCAGAATGACGCCCAAGGTGCCGGACAGAGCAGACACTTTGCCAGACTCCAACAGTTCGTTGAGGTGCAGCTCCAGACCGGCCAGCATCATGAGCAAGATTACGCCGAACTCCGCCATCATTTTGATGGTTTCGCCCAGCGCTTCACTGTTGCCAAAGATTGGCCAGTGGAGCATGTTTAGCACCGTAGGGCCAAGGATAAGACCGGCAATCAGTTCGCCCAGCACGGAAGGCTGACCCAGGCGAATACTGATATAACCACTGAGTTTTGCCGCCACAATGATGATCGCGACCGCAAGTATGAAGTTCAGAAAATCGTGAGACATAGTCCATTTTGCCTATCTTCAGACGGCGTCGATTATTCGTCCCGCAAGTCGCGCCAGTCGGCGCCATCTGATTTCTCGAGAAAATAGGAGAACATAACGGTTCCCAGAAAACCGAGAACCGCAGTAATGATTGCTGCATCGAGCAGGACTTGTGCGTCATTGCGTACGGCGAATAGGGCCAAAATGCCGACCGCATGGATTGCGATCAGATCAAAGGCAACAACCCGGTTCGGTGGATTTGGGCCGAGATAGAGCCGTACGAAACAGACGACTAGAGAAATGCATAGTAATATGATCAACAGCTCCAACGCAAAGCTAAAGGCGGCTTCAGACGTAATCATGCGGTCCCCTGTGTAATCTGTATAATTTGTCGCTCGAATCCCCCTTTGATCTTGGCTACCAGTTCCTCGGGCGTTTCCAACATGAGCGCGTGGACGAAGAGGACTCGTTCGCCGCTCACTTTGTCCAAGCCGATATCCATGGTCAGCGTGCCTGGCGTCAAGGTGATGATGGATGCGAGGGTGGCGATCTCCAGTGGCGTTGTTACATCCAGCGGCACGGCCACGATGCCCTGCTGCAGTGCTGGATTAGGACGTAAAATATACCCTGCAACCACCAGGCTGCTGACCAGGACTTCCCACAGAATATAGACGAGGAAGAATGGGATGCGACCGCCACGCGCACCATACTGGGGCTCCACCAGAGTCAAAATCAGCATGCCGATGATGAAGCCCACAATCAGGTCGCCTAGACTGAAGGCCTGCATGAGGATGACCCAAAGGAAGGCCAGAAATACATTGATGACGTAGAGCAATCGCATGGACATTGAGCGATTTTCCATTATTCCGCGACCAATACTGCCGGCGGGAGAGGCTCATCTGATGGGGCGACAGCTTCAATGTAGCCGGCCTGATCCATGGCCTGCTCTGCGGCAAAGCTGGTCATCCTCAGCGCTGGACCCAAGAAGATGCCGATGGCCAAACTCAGAGCCACCAGCACAGCCGTGGGGGCGATGATCAGGCCGCGCCGGCGCGCGTTTTGCAGTGGCGGCGCGGCGGCTTTGGTTCCCGGGTATTCGCCCCAGAATGAATACTGCCAAATTCGAATCATGCTCATGGTCGTGAGTAGACTAACGAATACGCTGACGCCTGCGATGAGAAAGTGGCGGCTGTCCAGCGTGACCTGAAGCAAGCTTAGCTTCCCGCCAAAGCCGCTCGACGGCGGAATGCCGGCTAAGGAAAAGGCCGCAACGAAGAAGAGCGTCGCGAGCCAGGGATAGCGCGAAGCAAGGCCGCCAATGCTTCGGAGCGTACCGCTGCCCATCTCCAGTTCTACTGCGCCACCAGCCATCATCAGCGCCGTCTTGACAAACATGTTGTGGACGAGGAAAAGGATGGCTGCAGCTAAACCAAAGCCAATGCCAAAGCTGCTCGCCGTGGTGGCCAGCGCCAACCCCATGATCATGTAGCCCACCTGGCTGATGATGTGAAAGCTGAGCAACCGTCGAATGGTGGGCTGAGCAAAGGCCCCCAGCACGCCGATGACCATCGTCAATCCGGCGATGACAAGGAGCATTGGGCGCCATGTCGTTAGCAGTTCCGGAAAGAGGAGGGGAAAGAGCCGAAAAAGGGTGTAGACGCCCACTTTGGTCAGCAGCCCGCCAAAGAGCGCGGTGACGACCGGGTGGGGTGTGTGGTAGCTGGCCGGCAACCAGAAGAAGAATGGAAAGATGGCAGCCTTGCTGCCAAAGGCGATCAGCGTGAGCCCGGCCAAGAGCCAGACGATGATCTCCGGCGCATCCTGGAGGCGTTCGGCCATCTGTGCAAAGTTGAGCGTGCCCAACGAGCCATAAGCTACCCCGGCCGCTGTCAGTAGCAACAACGAAGCAAGCAAGTTCAAGACGACATAGCGAATGCCGCCGTTGATTTGGTTGGGCGTCCCGCCCAGGGTGATGAGGACGAAGCTGGACATGAGCAGCACTTCGATAAAGACATACAGATTGAAGAAATCTCCGGCGAGAAACGCACCGTTGACGCCCATCATCAGAAAAAGCAGCAAGGGGTAAAAGCCCATACGTTCGCGATGGAAGTCAAGGGTGCTCATGGCGAAAGGCACAATGCAGAGTGCAACAATACCGGCGGATACAAGCATAATGCCAGAAAGCGAATCAGCGACAATCGTGATGCCATAAGGGGCTTCCCAGTTGCCCATTTGCAGCACGATCCGCTGGCCGCTTAGCGTGTCCACCAAAATCAAGAGCGCGATCAACAGATTTAGCGACAGTGCTACGACGGTAAGCGTTTGCTGGAGCGCACCGTTTCGTCGCCCGCCCAAGCGCGAGACTGCCAGGATTGTGGCTGCTGCGACCAGCGGAATCGCTACCGGCGCAGCTAGGAAGTTGGGGTCAAGATTCATTGCCTACAACTGCTCCCCATCTTCGTTAAGTTGATCCTGCTGAAGCACGTCCTCAAATTCTTCATCCATCTCCGAATCGACCAGGTAGTCGCCTGCACTTTCGTGGAAAGGCAACTCAACGCCGGGCCGGTCGTACACCTCATCCAATTCATACTGCAAGAGATCGTAATCTTCGTCGGCGTTACTCTGTAGCTTGGCCTGCGTCTGCTGCGGCGAAGCAAATGGGTCGATCGCATTGAGGTAGCGATTGAGTTCGCCCGGCACGACGTCTGAGCCGGTCAGCGCATCGCGTCGGGAAACCAGGACCACGATGAACGCGGTCACGCCAAAGCTAATGACGATCGCGGTGAGAATCAGCGCCTGGGGAAGGGGATCGGCCATCTTGGGGATTTGCTCAATGTAGTTGCCCCCCTCCTGGAAGATCGGCGGATTACCGCGCGTGAGCAGGCCGGAACCGAAGAGGAGCATATTGACGCCATGGCTAAATAGCGCGAGCCCCAATATAAGTTGAATCTGCCCGCGGCGCAGGATCATATAGGTGCCGCTGGCCAATAGGCCGGCAACCATCACCGCGAGGAGGACCGAAGTCAGGGGAATCGTGATACTCATTGGCTGCCTCCATCGGGCAGATCCCCATCCAATTCGTCGGACTCAAAGAACTCAGGCGCGGCCTCGCTCAAGCCGATCAGATAAGTAGCGCTAAAGCTCAGCACGGTCATAAAGACGCCGATGTCAAAGATCAACGGCGTGCTCAGCTTGACCGTCAGCGTCCCCAGGCCAAATTCTGGTCCCCACACTGCGTCAAAAAAGCCACCGAACCAGACGTCAAAGATCGCTGTACCGATGGCAAGGAGTAGTCCGAACCCAAGGGCCGGCTGTAGGAAAGGACCGATCTCGCGGCGCACAACTTCGCTGCCGCGCGACATAATTTGAAGCTGAAATGCAGTCGCAGCCATCAACGCGGCGATGAAGCCGCCACCAGGCAGGTCGTGCCCGCGCAGCAGAAAGTAGATAGCGAGCATGAGCAAGACAGGCGTCAATACCCGCTCGAGCAGGCGAAGATAAAGTTCTGTCATTAGGCTTGACCTTCCTGCGTGCCGGCGCTCTGCTCGAGCTCTGTTCGTCCGCCGTGGCGAGTCAGATAGCGTCGGCGCAGGTTCTTGAGCCGCGGCGCCCGTAGTAGGGCATAGCCGCCAATGGCAGCAATGGCCAGCACCGCGATTTCGCCCATCGTGTCATATGCGCGGAAGTCGACCAGAATCACGTTGACCACATTGGTCCCCTTGCCCAGGGGCACGGAATAGAGGAGAAAGGCTTCGCTAATCGAGTCGCCCACTTGGATACCGCTACTAAAGATGACGAGTAGGAAGCCGAAGATGCCCATAGACACAGCCGCGACGATGTTGCGAACCTGGCGGGAAATGGGCAAAGGCGGCAACTGGGTTGGCTTGACCCGAAAGAAAACCAGGACGAGCAAGATGACGGTCAGTACCTCGATCAGCAACTGGGTCAACGCCAGATCGGGCGCGCTAAAGAAGACAAAGAAAAGCGTGACCGTAACGCCGACGACGCCGAGGCTGATGATGGCGCCAATCCGCGATTTCACACGCACCGTCACAACTGCCGCAACAACGGCCAACAGGGCAATAATCGTCTCCGGCAACAGCGGACGCTCGGTCCAGTTGATCACGAGATTGGATTGTGGGTGAATTTGGATCATGGCCAATATGAGGACCACGACAGCGGAAAAGAAGATGATGCTGGCCTGGGTCGCCATAGTGCCGCCTTGGACATGGCGCGTCACCCAGTTTGCCAGGGCATAGACCGCGTCGTTGATGCGGTTAAAGATGACGACGCCATTGAGTTTGGCGGGTAGACTGCGCAAGGCGCTTCGCAGTGGTGCGCGCAAGAAGAAGATCACAATGCCTGCCGCAATCGCAACCAGGCTGGCAACGAGTACCGGCGTGAAACCGTGCCATAGAGAAACGTAGGTGTCGACTGGATCACCGGCGATGGCAGAGATGGGCGGTAAGAATAACAGCTTGTTGAGCGGACCGAGCAGCAATGGGATCGCTGCTCCAACCAAGACCAAGAGCATTGGCGCAAAGACAAAGCCAAAGGAAGGTGCGTGATGAATCGATGCTGTTTCCCGCGGCGCTCGCTTGCGGAAAAAAGATTCCCACGTCAACGTGGCCGCTATGGCCACAAAAAAGGCGCCCGTAATGCCGGCCGCAGCCATGCCGGTGAAGCCGAAGATACGCTCGCCATGCTCCGCAGTCTGATACCAGGTGTCGAGCAAGAATTCTTTGGCCAGAAAGCCGAAAGTGGGCGGAATGCCGGCCATGGAGAGAGCGGCCAAAACTGCGGCCACTGTCACCCAGGGCATGCCGCGCCAGAGGTTGGCCAGGTGGCGCAGGTCGCGTGTGCCCGTCGCATGGTCGACAATGCCGGCAATGAGAAAGAGCGGGCCCTTGTAGAGGGCATGGGCCAGAATGCCGACAATGACCGCCTTATAGGCGATGGTCGTGTCAAACGCCAACAGCATGACGAGAATGCCTAACTGGCTGACTGTCGCATAAGCCAGAACGGCCTTCAAATCATAGTAGCGCAGGGCGCTGATTGCGCCGAGTAGCATGGTGAAACCGCCGACAATCAGTAGCGTCCAGAACCAGAGGGGCGTCCCACTTAGTGCCGGATGCATGCGGGCGAGCAGAAAGATGCCTGCTTTGACCATTGTGGCGGAATGCAGATAGGCGCTCGCTGGAGTGGGCGCTGCCATCGCGCCCGGCAGCCAGAAGTGAAAAGGAAATTGCGCCGACTTGGTGAATGCACCCAGCAGAATTAGGATTAACGCCCACGGATAAAGCGGGTCTTCAGTTACCCCCGGCATTGCGTTAATTTCGCTAATCGAATAGGTGCCCGTTGCCATGCCCAGCAGCAAGATGCCCACCAACATGGCCAGCCCGCCCATCCCGGTAACGATGAGAGCGCGACGACCGCCCTCCTTGGCGTCGGGATACTGGTACTTAAACGCGATGAGCAGGTAAGAGACGATGCTCGTCCCTTCCCAAAAGACAAAGAGTGTCAGCAGATTGTCCGACCAGACGAGGCCCAGCATGCTCGCCATAAAGAGAAAGAGCAGTCCGTAAAACCGGGCCTGATTCTTGTCGTCTTCGAAATAATAGCCTGTGTAGAGCGCAACTGCTGCGCCAACGCCTGTCACGATCAAACCAAAGAAGAGTGCCAATCCGTCCAGGCGCAGGCTAATTTCCAGACCAATTTGGGGCGCCCAAGCATAGCTTTCCGCAGGAAAAATTCCCTGAGATACGGCGGGCATTTGCGCCATCTGCCAAAGGGTCACGAGGGCGGGGGGAATGGCCGCCAGCCATCCGGAAAAAGCAAACCGTTCGGGGCGAGAAAACCATAAAATTGGGCTTGTGATGGCAAGAAGTAACAGACAGAGTAGCAATGCTGGCACAGGTGATTCCTGTTGTGGCGTCGAGAGGGTCAGATCATCAGGCGGCGGTGCCTGGTCCGATAGGAAAGGGTGGGCCAATCATGGCGCAGTGCTCGACGGCGCTGTCGGAGAATATTCAAAAATGACGCCATCTAGAATACAATAGGGCTGTGGATTCTGCAAGCAATGAGTGCCCTGTTGGGAACACCATGCGGTAGCGGTACCAGCTCAAAAGTGCCACGATCTTATTGCTCGGCATCGATTGACGCACGGCCAACAAGCGCCAATCCTGGTCTCCACGACTCATGCGATTGGATCGCTGCTGTCAGCTTGGCCAGTTTCTTGTTTGGCGTCTGAAAGGTGTGTAGGATGAAGTGGTCTACCCGAGCGTTGCCGTATGTGTTGCTGCTAGGTTTTTTCTATGGGTCGACGCTGGTTGGCTCTCGTTTTAGCGTCGGACAGTATGATCCTCGCACCTACATCAGCCTGCGCTTACTTATTGCCGCCAGTGCCCATCTCTTCCTCTATGGCATCACCCGCCGTCGCCTGCCCAAGTGGGGGCGCCTCTGGCGGCTTGCGATCGTTCTGGGCATTATCGGTACGGCGATCCCCATGACGTCGATCGTCTCGTCGCTCCAATATCAGAGCAGCGGCGTTACCTCCATGCTGCTGACGCTCAACCCGGCCGTGACCGTCCTGTTGGCCCAGCTGTTTTTGCCGGATGAACTGCTCACCTGGCGCAAGGCCCTCGGCGTGACCATTGCGCTGGCCGGCGCCAGCTTGCTCATCCTATTGGGCGAAACTGGGCTTGCCGATTTTGCCCAGGCCGACTGGCGCGGCTACGCTTGGGTCTTGCTCGGTGTGTTGGCTGGCGCGTCCGCCGGTATCTTTGCCCGGCGCTTCATCCGCGACCTTGATGCGTGGGATGTGGCCAGCGTGCGCATGTTTACAGCAGCCCTAGTGCTCCTTCCCGTCACCTACTTTACCGTCGGCTATGACATGAGCAACGTGACTCGCACCGGTTATTTGGTGCTCATCTATGCATCGCTCGTGGGCACCTTCGGCGGTATGTGGCTCAACTTTTACATTGTGCAAAACTTTGGCGCGACTTCCGCTTCTCAAACTTCCTACGTCATTCCCGTAATCACAACTATCTTGGGCGCAATTCTTCTTGATGAGACGATTACGCTGGGCATGGTGACCGGCATCAGCATCATTTTTGTGGGCATCACCCTGCTCAACTGGCAGCCACGTACACAATCGAGTCGAAATCCGTTTCGTACAGCGATCAACAGTACCGGCGTTGAGCCTGGCGATTGAATGCCTCGTTCTTATCCTTTTTGCGTCACGTATCCGCACCGATGGCCTCTTGCCGACGGTCAGAAATTTTAAGGTAGTCGCGCCAAATTGAGGCGTCACGATCATCAGACCTGTGATATACTGCACTGTGCAGATGGGGTGTGTTGCCGCCGGCACGATGCCGCAGTCAATCGCTTGCGGATCACAGCACAGCAGGAATGCCATCTGCTTTAGGGTCGTAATGTACGACACCTCCGCCATACGTCGGCAGACTGTCCGCAAGACGACAGCGCACTTCGTCGACAAGTAGGATTGCAGCACTCAACTTGAATTGTAACGACTTGTGAGCGTCGCCCAGCGGCGCGCGAACGGTTTTGCTTTGCCTGACGCAAACTGACTTTGCGCAACTTGGTAGCTGTTTCACCATTGGCACATTCAGCTTTCTATTCTATCGCGTTCCGTGGACGGTCAAGATTGAGTCGCCCAGGACGCATCGATACTTGCCCCCTCGGTGACTCGTCGCCGACCATTATCGAATAGAGAAATTATTTTGGCCACCAATATAGAAAACAGCGCCACCGGCGCGCAACGCGCCGTCGACGTTACTGTTCAGGCACGCCCGAGATCAACGCGCCCGCATCAAAAGCGAACCAGCTACGGGTGGCCCTTCTTTTTTGCCCTCTTTATTAGTATCGCCAGCACGGTCGTTTTTTTTGGCATTATCCTCACGCTGCTAATCAGCGGTTAGCGTCTCGGTAATCACAAATTAGTGGGAATCGTCGGTCACGCTTGACGCGACACTAAGCTGCCCGCTCACTCTGTCGTAGGGAAGGTGCAGAAGCTCAAGTTGCGCGTATTTGGCTCCTTGCCAATCGCACATTGGTACGATGACGCGGTCGCCGCCAATCTCTGACAAATCGTCGAATTCGGGCGCTCTTCATAAGGAGAGCGCCCTTTTCTGATCTGTCCGAAATTGTGCGAAGATAACTACTGTCGCCCGGAACGCCTAGCCTTGCACAATCGTCGCATGCGGTCCGAATAACCGGTAACGGATGGGGAGGAACGATGAAGGCAATCCTATTTGATTTAGGCAACGTGCTGGTTCGCTACGACCGCGCAGCCAATCTGGAGGCGTTGGCCGCCATTAGCCAGAGTGATGCAACTGCGATTGCGACGATCTTGGATGAAGTAGGCGATTTGCTAACCGTCGGCGAATTGAGCGGAGATCACCTCCATCAGCTCTTGATCGAACGCGTCGGCATGACTCCCTCAACAACCGATTTTGCCAGAGCTGCCAGCACCGGCATTACGCCGGATGAGGCGGCACTAGACTACGCCCTTTCTCTCCAGGCTCGTGACGACGTGACAGTGGCCGTGATCAGCAATACCATTGACCTGCATGTGTCCTGGCTGGACGCCAATGTGCCTCAATTGGCCGAAATTGATCTGGTGATAATGAGCAACGAGGTCCATCTGGCCAAGCCTGACCCTGCGATCTTTGAACTGGCCCTTGAATTGCTGGACCTCCCTGCTGACCGCGCGTTGATGGTCGATGACATTGCCGAGAATATCGCCGGCGCAAATGCAGTGGGGATGACGGGTGTCGTCCACCGGGAGTGGGCGCAGACTCGCGCCCAACTTGAGGACTGGCTGGCACGAGAATGAAGCCACCGCATCTTTCCCCTCGCCCCGCGTCCGGCGCGTTGACCAAGACGGGCGGTTTCCTGTCCGGGTTTACCCATACGCTGCAACCGTACATCGGCTGCACGTTTGCGTGTGAGTACTGCTACGTGAAGGCACTCAACGTCCACCGATTTCATCGCCCGACCGTGGCATGGGGCGATTATGTGCACCCGCGCACCGGAATAGTCGAAAGACTGAGCCGGCAGATGGCGGGATTTGCGCGGCGGGGCGAACTGGACCAATTGGCGATCTTCATGTCGAGCGCCACCGACCCTTACCAGGGATTGGAGCGGCGTTGGCGGCTGACACGCGGCTGTCTGGACGTCTTCCTGGAATATCCGCCGGGTCTGCTCATCGTGCAGACTCGCTCTCCCCTTGTCGCCGATGATTTTGCGCGCTTGCGGCAATTGGGTGAACGCTGCTGGCTCAACTTCACGCTGGAAACTGACCGCGATGAAGTGCGAGCGGCGATCACGCCTCGCTGTCCATCGGTGTTCCAGCGACTGCACACGCTGGACGCTGCCCAAGCAGCTGGTCTCAATGTGCAAGTTACCGTGAGTCCCTGCATGCCCTACTCGAGCGTCGAGGAGTTTGGCCGGCTGCTGATGGCCCATGGTCGACGAGTAATTGTGGATAGCTACGCCAGCGGCGACGGTCAACGCGGCACGCGCACGGCCCGCACGGAGATTCCCGCACGCTATGCAGAACTAGGATGGGACGATTGGCGTGCCGAGGAAGAGGCCCGGGCCTTGTACGCCTGGCTTGTGGCGCACATGGGGGAGCGGGCCGGCTGGTCTCAGGCTGGCTTTGCTCAGCTTGCTCAGACCATTCACTCCGCTGAATCTGAGATCTGATTATTCCGTATTCGTTCAATACTCAGTAAGGAGCATGCTATGACACGCTATGGTGGCATCGAAGCGGGCGGCACAAAGTTCGTCTGCGCCGTTGCGGAGGGTCCCGGCGCGATTACCGACGAGATTCGATTCCCGACGACGTCGCCGGAAGAGACCATCGCCCAGGCCGTCGACTTTTTTACGCATCACCACCGTGCGGCCCCCCTCGCCGCCGTAGGGATTGCCTCCTTCGGCCCTGTCGACCCCAATCCGGCTTCCCCCACGTGGGGATACATCACGACGACGCCCAAGCCCGGCTGGCACAACACCGATTTGGCGGGGCCCTTTGCTGCTGCGCTGGGTGTGCCGATCGGTTTCGACACGGATGTCAACGGTGCCGCGCTGGGCGAGTACCGCTGGGGCGCCGGTCAGGGACTGGATAACATCGTCTACTTGACCGTGGGAACCGGATTGGGTGGCGGTGCAGTCGTCAATGGCAAGCTCCTGCACGGCATGATGCACCCGGAGATGGGCCATATGCTCTTGCCTCGCGATTCCCAGCGCGATCCCTATACGGGCCATTGTCCCTACCACGACGATTGCTTCGAAGGACTTGTTTGCGGGCCGGCCATCATCGATCGGTGGCAGCAGGATTCTTACGAACTGTCGCCCGATCATGAGGCGTGGAAACTCGAAGCCCATTACCTGGCCCTTGGGGTCACAAATATCATTGCCATCCTCTCGCCCGAGCGCATCATACTTGGGGGAGGCATCATGGACCAGGAACAACTCTTTCCCATGGTACGGGCGAACGTCCAGGAGCTTCTGAACGGCTATATCCAGACGCCGCAAATTTTGGAGCAGATCGATCAATATATTGTCCCGCCGGGACTCGGCAATCAGGCCGGCGTATTGGGGGCAATCGCCTTGGCCCAGGATGCGACCGCTAATTGACGGACGAACCGACACGAGTCAAGAAAAGCGAATCGACATATGACAAATCTGATTTTTGACCCCACCGAGCACCCCCACCGCCGGCGCAATCCCTTGACGGGAGAATGGGTACTTGTCTCGCCCCACCGCACCAAACGTCCGTGGCAAGGGCAAATGGAGAAGGCCCTGCCAGACACGCGTCCTGCCTATGACCCAACGTGCTATCTCTGCCCCGGCAATGAACGTGCCGGCGGCAATCGTAATCCAGCCTATGCAAGTACCTTCGTGTTTGCCAACGATTTTGCCGCACTCATGCCCGACGGGCCGCGCGGTGCAGTGGAGGACGCCAACGATCTCTTTTATCTTGAGGCTGAAACCGGCGTCTGTCGCGTGATCTGCTTCAGTCCGCGCCATGACCTCACCTTGCCCGAAATGGAGCCGGCCGATATCCGCAAAGTCGTTGACGTCTGGGCCCTCCAGGTTACAGAGTTAGGCGAACGCGAAGATGTGAGCTATGTACAGGTCTTTGAGAACAAGGGCGCGGTGATGGGCTGCTCCAATCCCCATCCACACGGCCAGATCTGGTCTAGCTCCATTGTGCCAGTGATCCCGATGCTGGAAGATGCCAACCAACAGCGCTACCATGCACAACGGGGTACGATCATGCTTCTTGACTATCTCGCCGACGAGCGGGCGTCAACCGAACGGATTGTCGTCGAAAATGCGCACTGGGTCGCGCTCGTTCCCTTCTGGGCAGTCTGGCCCTTTGAGATCATGGTGCTGCCGCGTCGCCACGTCACCGATCTGCCCGACTTGACGGTTGAGGAGCGGGATGCGCTGGCTTCCCTGCTCAAGCGTATGCTCACACGCTATGACAATCTCTTTGAGACGAGTTTTCCCTACTCCATGGGGTGGCACGGCGCCCCGACAGACGGTGGCGACTACGCCTACTGGCAACTCCATGCACATTTCTATCCACCGCTGTTGCGCTCAGCTTCGGTGAAGAAATTCATGGTTGGCTATGAGATGCTTGCCATGCCCCAGCGCGACATCACGGCGGAGCAGGCTGCCGCGAGGCTGCGCGAGCAAAG
Organism: uncultured Chloroflexia bacterium; assembly: GCA_963749845.1. Lineage (GTDB taxonomy): Bacteria > Chloroflexota > Anaerolineae > Caldilineales > Caldilineaceae > JAGRCP01. Next base: position 913,363 of record CAVVOJ010000006.1, read on the forward strand.
CGAGATTCACTATAAGGCGCGCGGCGTGGCGTAGGTAGACCGGGATTGCTCACACAGAGGGGGATCATCAAATGCTTAATCGAGAATGAAGAATGCTTATTTGGCGACCACGCCAAATTACCCATTCATCAATTATCATTCACGAGTAAGCATGACTGGTGTAGAGACTATTCCTGTTCCTCAACACTTAATGCCGTCTCTTGACGGGCTGCTTCCACGAGCGCCAGGATCTGGGGGGCGGCGTCGCGCAAGCTGCTGCTGCGGAAGCCCAGAATAGACTCCAACTCGTCCTGACTCTCGGGCCCCTGGGCGGCGATTGCCTTGAGGAGGGAGTTGTTGGCGATATACGAAGGCTTGCTGTCGCGGCGTACGGCTTCTTTTTGGCGCAACTCCTGCAGCTTGATGAAAATGAGCCGCTCGCAGCGGGGAGAAACGCCTGGACCCAACGCCTGTACGTTTGCCTGCACGGCGCCGGCCTGCGTCTGTAGCTCAGTACGCTGGGCGGTCATCAGTTCTTCGTCTCCCGCTTGGGGCGGATTGAGGCGGATGAGATCCAGAATTACTGGCCCGTAGTGCTGGAGCCGTTGCGCGCCCATGCCCGGCACCAGCGCCAACTCGTCAATCGTCTGCGGGCGTTGCTCCGCAATCGTCAGCATGATCTCGTTCGACATGATGACATAGGGCGGCTGACCCTGCTCCTCCGCCGAGCGGCGGCGCCACGACCAGAGCGCTTTCTGAAGCGCCGTGTACTTGTCGCCAGCGTTTTCGACCGGCGTTTCATCTGGTTCTGGTTCTTCCGGTGGCTTGCCATAGTCTGCCAGTTCAGGATGACCCTCAAGCCACGCCTCTGCCTGGGCGCGTCCGCGCATCGTCGCGGCCAGAACCGGATATCCTGAGCGCGAATACTGGCGCAGTTGTCCTCCCTCGAGCAAATCATCCACATAATTCATGACCATGGCCTCGCCCAGAGCCTTGAGCCGTCCATGGTGACGCGCCTCGTTGGGTTTGACGGGCGCACGCAAGCTGCCGGTCAGAATACGCGCCAGGCCACTGCGTCCAACGGGTTTGGGCAGGCTGATCAGGCAGTCGAGGATCATAGGCGCGATGTCTACATCGTCGGGGAGTGGATGCGCGGGCGCCTCTGGTTCTGGAATGTCGGGTCGTATGCCCGTACAGTTATCACAGACGTCGCACTTGCTGCGCGGCGGGCTGCCAAAGTGGGCGCTGATGTAACCATGGCGACAGGTCTCGGCCGTGGCGTAGCCGATGACGTCATCGATACGGCGTTGGGCCACTGCCGAAGACTGGGTAAGCAGACGCTCCAAGCGGGCACGGATGTCGAGCGGCGGAGAGGGCAACTCTATCAGCATGGCCCGCTTTGCACCCTCAATCTGGAGCCAGCCTTCGTTCTGCATGTCATAGAGCCACGCCTCGGTTTCGGCCAGGGGCCAGTTCATAAACGCGGCAACGTCCCCCGTTTGAAACACCGCGGTTTTGCCCGGTCGGAGGGCGAGCCCGCGCTGAAGGCGCAGAAAATCGCTGTCGTCTGCCGCACTTTTCGCCAGCTTTTTAGGCATGGTGATCGACAATTCGCGTGGAAGGTCAAAGGTGCGACTGATCAGATCGGCCCGCTCCAAGAGACTTACGGCTACGCGCACGCTTGTCTCATCCGTGTTGAGCACCTGCTGCAACCGGCGTGCGTCTACCGGGCCGATCGCTGTCAGGTGTGTGTTGTCGGGCGCTGCGGTTTCGATCTTATCGATGTCAAGCTTCACGTCAAGCTGGTTAGCAACGGCCACGTAGACTTTTTCCAGAAATTCGACCGTAAACTCGTCTGACTTGGCCCAGCGGCGCAGATTGGCCCAGTCGTTGTTACTATAGAAGAGCACGCCCTGGCTGAGCACGCCGTCACGGCCCGCGCGACCGACCTCTTGATAGTAGGCTGCCAGGCTGCGCGACGGGTGAAAATGAACGATAAAACGAATGTCGGATTTGTCGATGCCCATCCCAAAGGCGATGGTGGCCACGACCACGCGCGTTGCATCGCTCATGAACCGGTCCTGGACGGCGCCGCGGCCACTGATACCAGCGTGATAGGCCTCGGCCGCCACGCCGGCTTCGCGCAGATGAAAGGCCAACGATTCCGCCCGGTGTCGGCTGTTGACATAAACGATGCCGCTGCCTTCAGTTTCGGTGACGAATTTGAGCAGTGCCGCCAGCTTTTCTTCCTCATTGTGGAAGCGCAGCGCCGACAGGTGCAGGTTGTCACGGAAGATGTCCAGCGCCAGAACGTGGGGGCGCTTTGGGGCGCGTTCAGCGTCGCTTATCTCACCGATATCGCTCATGTAATCGACGATCTCGTCGCGCACGCGGGGCGGGGCTGTCGCCGTCATGGCCAGGGCCGGCGGGTTACCAAGTTCAGCCCGCGCCTCCTGAATGAACAGGTAGTCGGGCCGGAAGTCGTGGCCCCAGAGGCTAACGCAGTGTGCTTCATCTACCACAAAGAGATCGAGCCCTGCCCCACGTAACGCGCGCAAGAAGCCACGCTGCCGCAGGCGTTCGGGCGCGGCGTAGATCAGCTTGTAGTCACCCCTGGCAATGCCCGCCATCCGTTCCGCCAACTCTTCATCGCTCAGCGTGCTGTTGATAAAGGTGGCCTTCTTTCTGGCCGTCGTGGGCAAACTCTCAACCTGGTCTTTCATCAGCGCAATGAGTGGGCTGATGACCAGCGTTGCACGGGGCTGCGTGAGGGCGGGAAGTTGGTAGCAGACTGACTTGCCCGCGCCGGTAGGCATGACAGTGAGGATTGATTCGCCACGCTGGGCCGAGGCAATCGTCTCTGCCTGGCCTTCGCGTAGCTTCATATAGCCGAAGTGGCGCGCCATGTCGATCTGGATTTTGCGTTCTTCGCGCCGATCCACTTCGATGGTGGATGCGCCGCCCAGGTGACGGTAAATCGCTTGCAGATCCTCCTCGGCCACGGGCTCGTGACCGGTAAACGGGGCCAGCATCTCGGCCAATTCTTGGAAGTGGATCGTCCGCTGTCGCTCCAATTCGACCTGCGCGGCGCGTGCACTCTCCGGACGCTCTGCCGCAACCATTAGTGCTGCAAAGCTTTGCAGTTGTCGCGGGGTAATGCCGGCCGGAATGCCGGCGCCCAGACGTTCAATATACTCCGTAGCAAGCTGCTGCGCTTGGGCTTCAGTGGCGAGGATGGCCAACGTCAATGTCGCCTGCAAATCACGCGGCCGATCAGCCAAATAGGCTTGGAGAAGTTCTGCCCCCTCATCAAAGCGGCCTAGCCTCGCCAGAACAGAGGCGCCCGTGGTGAGGGCCGTGACATTGCGCGGCGCCGCCTGGAGGATATCGTTCGCTACATCAAGTGCGTGCGCGTCATGACCTGCTGCCAACAGCGCGTCGGCTTCCAGAGCCTGCGAGGCGATGGTCGTGCTGCGGCGTTGCCGTCGCTCAATGATCTCCAGCGCTGCTTCGGGCTCGCCGGCCCGCAGGTAGCCCGAAGCTTGATGGTCCAAGAGAAAGAGCAGCGGACCATGGGCCTCCCGCAGCAGGGCCGTCAGCGCTAGCAGATCCGCCGGCGCCCCCCAGGCGCCGGCATAGTCTAGGAGCGCGTCCCGGAGCTCGGGCGGTAATGCTCCCACTCGTTCCGCGGGCAGGTGCAGCGTTTCAAGCAGGCTTTGCGCGTGATTGGCTGAGGATTCTTGCTTGGCAGACATGGCGGGCTTTTTCTCGTTGGACGGTCACAACTACCGCTTGAGGTAGGCATGAGCGTGAACGCAGACCCGGCGAATGTGCGCGGCGTCAGGAGAAAAAACGATACACGCGATGAAGGGGGTTGTCAATCCAGGCGCCGGACGCGCCATGAGCGCCTGGTGCCGCGACGCACAGGAATTTACGGTGTTCTGGTATACTGACGGCAGGCTGTCTCTGCCTAATGACTCCGCTGATTATCGGCTGTATGCTCCGCGTGCACCTCGAATTGGTCGCCGCAGTTGGACTGATGGCCTGTGATTGAGGTATGCATCAATGCTTCCGTTTGGGGCCGCTGCCCCGCTGGTGCGGTCTGCAACCGGGTACGGAACTTCACCGATTATCGAGAATGAGAAGGATTTGTGATGACGCGAGTTTTTGTAACGGGCTTGGGTGCGATAACGCCCATCGGCAATGATGTCGAAACCTACTGGGCCAATTTGGTCGCGGGCAAGTCGGGCGCTGGGCCAATCGAGAGCTTTGATGTAGGTGAAATGCCGTACAGCATTGCCTGTGAAGTCAAAGATTTTGACCCTGAAGCGTACATGAGTCGCAAGCTGGCCCGCCGCACGGCCCGCTCTGCTCAATTCGGCATCGCGGTCGCCAAGCAGGCCCTGGCTGACGCCGGATTCACGATTGATGAGAGCAATTGGTACAACGTCGGCGTCATGATGGCGACAGGCGGCGGTGGCATCACTGAGATCGAGACGGCCACCCACATTTACGAGGACCGGGGCTGGCGTGCGATTGGCCCCTTTGTCGTGCCAAGCGCCATGGCGAATGCGGTTAGTTGCCTCGTCTCGATTGAAACGGGGGCACGCGGCCCTGTCATGACCAGCACCGCGGCGTGTGCCAGCGGCCACTATTCGGTCATCGAGGCTTTTCACTATCTCCAACGCGGTGAAGCCGATGTCATGATTGCTGGCGGCACCGAATCGGCGATCTCACCTCTAACCATGGCAGCGTTCGGGCGCATGGGTCCGCTCTCTAGCCGTACGGACGATCCCATCCACGCCAGCCGTCCCTTTTCCATCGACCGCGACGGGTTTGTAAGCGGTGAAGGCGCAGGTGCATTGATCCTGGAGACGGAAGAGCATGCACGCGCGCGTGGCGCAAAGATCTATGCCGAAGTGCTGGGCGGCAAGCTCACCGGCGATGCCTTCCACATCACCGCACCAGACCCTGACGGTGACGGTGCAGCCCGTGCCCTGACGGGCGCAATCCAGATGGCGGGGCTGACGCCAGATGACGTGGATGTGATCTACGCGCATGGGACCGGCACGGTTCTCAACGATGCAGGCGAGGCCCGCGCCATCCGGCGGGCGTTTGACAGTGCGGTGGATCGGATGAAGATCACCAGTATCAAGAGCATGATTGGCCATGGATTGGGCGCGGCCGGTGCACAATCGGCAGTGGCCGCGGTTTGCACGCTCTCGCGCAATGTCGTACCACCGACGATCAACTACACGCCTGACCCTGAATTGACTATCCCCGTTGTGGGGAATGTTGCCCAGGAGGTTGATGCGAAGGTTGCGCTCGTGAATGCGTTCGGTTTTGGCGGGCAGAACGTTGTAGCGGTCTTTGCCGCAGTGGGCGAATAAGGCCAGCGCGCCGCCGTGGCCGGCCTGCCTGAAGAAGGCTTTTGCATATGAATTGGGGACCGCTCCAAGACTGGATAAGCGAAAGAAGAGTGGTGTTAGGCTGGCGTCTTTGCGCGTCTCTGGTTGGGTTCATCTTGGCTGCCTGCCTACTGCCAGCCACGGTGGTTGCACAAGCTGATCCGCCGCCTACCTTTCCACCATATCTACAGAAGCAACAGCCGCGCCACGTGAAGGTGGTTGGCCCTACGTCGGGCATTGCCGATGTGCAGGGAGACGAGCCGGACATCATCGGCGGCGAAATTGCCGCGGCGGGCGCGTGGCCGTGGCAGGCTGCCCTGGTTCGGCCCGGGAGTGACAATGCCTACTATGGCCACTACTGCGGGGGCACGTTGGTGGCCCCATCATGGGTGCTGACCGCCGCCCACTGTGTCTATGGTTTGCCCAGCGCACCGAACGTCGTTGACGTCGTCCTGGGCCGCACGCGACTTTCGGCTGGCGGAGGGGAACGTATCGCCGTCGATTTGATCATTATCCACCCTGACTACGACACGCTCAGAAGAGATTCGGATCTCGCACTCCTGCGTCTGGCGGCGCCGTCGACCCAGCAGCCCATTTCGCTATTCGCACCGGAAGATCGTCAGCTCGAGGCTGACGGCGCGATGGCGACGGTTACCGGTTGGGGACGCTTCATGCCGGAGCTGGCGCTGGGCAGTGACGAACTGCGTCAGGTCGCATTGCCGCTTGTGCCCCGCGAGCAGTGCGCGGCTGAGGGAGCCTGGGGCGACATGATTACGGATCAGATGATTTGTGCCGGCTTTGATGAAGGCGACCGTAGCGCTTGCTACGGTGATAGCGGCGGCCCGTTGATGGTTCCGATTGATGAAGAGCCCGGCTGGGCGCAGGTAGGCGTCGTGAGCTGGGGCTCAAGTACCTGTTCGGGCTATCTGCTCTACAATGTCTACACGCGTGTATCGGGTTTTCGTGAGTGGATTCGCGCCTGCGAAGAAGATTCGATGGCGCTCGCGTGTCGCGGGGTTGGCTTCGTAGGTGACGACTATGAACCGGACGGTGACATCGATATCAGCCGGTCCGTCATGCCGGGCAAACCTGGTGAATTTCATAACGCGCATCGGCCACAGGACAACGATTGGTTTCGCTTCACTGCTGAAGCAGGTGTGCGCTATGTGCTGTTGACCGAAGAGTTGGGACAACGGAGCGATACCGTCATGTGGCTCTACGACCAGGATCAGTTGACAGTCCTCGGTTATAACGATGACCGTCCGTGGTTTCAACCGCCTGACGAAGCAAGTCGCTATGACGATCGAGCGTCAATCATCGTCTGGCAGGCGCCGCATGATGGCGTATACTACGTGCTTGTTCACCCACTCTATACCCACGCCTATGGTCACCATACAGACTATCGCTTCCGTATCACAGAAATGACGCCACGCGTCTTTTTGCCTTTGGCGCCCAATTGGCAGTAGGTGCGCCCTCAGTCGCGCAGCGCGTGCCCCGTGTGGGTCATGAAAACATCGCCAAGGCTCGGCTTGGCCACATTGACCTCCTGCACCGCAAATCCGGCATCCGCGGCAAAACCAATGATTGCTGCCAGGCGGACATCGCCTGAGTCTACCCCGATCTGCAATCGGCTGACGCCCTCTTCAACCTCATTGTGGGTAATGTGTTCCACGTAAGCCAGCGTTTCGAGCTGCTCATAGATGCGGTCGACATCGCCCCGGCCAACCAAATGAATCACGTCCGCGCCCATCGCGCGAACAAGCGCGTGGGGCGTGCCTTCAACGATCAATTTGCCGTGATCGATAATGCCGACCCGATCGGCCAGGATCTCAGCTTCGTCCATGTAGTGGGTGGTGAGCAAGAGGGTGATTCCCTGTTCGTCGCGCAGGCTGCGGATGTAGCGCCAGATACCGACACGATTCTGCGGATCCAACCCCTGCGTAGGCTCATCCAAGAAGAGCACTTTCGGCGAGGTCATCAGCCCGCGCGCCAGTTCAAGCCGGCGCTTCATGCCGCCGGAATAGCTCTTGACGTGACGGTCGAGCACATCTTCTAACTCGACCAATGCGCTCAATTCGGCAATTTTGGCCGCGCGCGCATCTTTAGGCATGCCGTAGAGTTGACCATGGAAGTCAAGCACGCGCCGTCCTGTTAATTCCTCATCCAATACCAGCTCTTGAAACGTGACGCCGATGTGACGCCGCACGTCGCTCGATTGGTTCACGACGTCGAAGCCGACAATCCGCGCCCAACCGGCCGTCGGCGTCAGCAGCGTCGTGAGCATGGAGATTGTGGTGGTCTTGCCCGCGCCATTGGGTCCGAGAATGGCGTAAATCTCGCCTATGGGGATGGCAAGATCGATGCCACGCACAGCATGGACCGCTTCGCCGTCGCCGGTCTCATAGCGCTTTTCCAACTGCTCAGCTTCAATCGCCAGTAGGCTAGCCATGCTATTCTCGCCTTCTATGCTTCATCATTTATGACGCGTGCAACGTGCACGGCGTTCGCCGAGGATCATTACATGCAATATCGGCAAAAAGAGGGCGTTTGGGCCAAGGGTGCATTGGTCAAACCCGCGCCAATCGTTATCCAACTGCTAGAGTACGCCTGTGATGCGAGCAACCCCTAACCAGACCAATGCCACCGAAATGGCGGTAAAGATGGTCGCCGTTCGGTACTTAGCCTTGGAATCAGGGGCGCGGCCAACGCGGGCCAGCCCCATATGGGCTGGAATCACGGCGAGCGTCATGGTGATGATGTGCTCGAGGTAGTAGCCAGCCGTTGGAAATCCATACGTAATCCACAAGAGGACGCCGAGCAACCACTGGATCGTGATCGCGCCGGCAAAGCCGATCAGAAGCCATTGATCCCACTTGGACCACTCCGTATTGGCAATCCAGCCGATAACGAACTTAATGAGTGCAATGGCCGAAATCAGCAGGACCACATAGCGCCAGCCCGAATGCGTGTAGAAGATCATTTGGGTCATGTTCATGACGATATTGCTCCTTGAAACGATGGTTTTGATAGCGATGTTAGAACGGCCAGCGGAACCAACCCTTCATTGCGCGCTTGGCCGCTACTTGTTCATCCATGGTTAGAAGCGGTTCAGCCCGTTTGATGATTGCGTCGGCATTCTGCATTCCTGCTTTGCGATCGACCAGTCTTCCGTGGCTGAAAAAAAGGAGCGTGGGAATGCCCACGATCATATACCGAAACAGCAGGCGCAGATTTTCGTCGATATTGACCTTGAGGAACTGAACCTGACCGCCTAGCTGCTTATCCGCCGCTTTCAGTTCCGGAGCCATGGTCCTACAGGGCCCACACCAGGGCGCCCACACGTTTACGACCACCGGTCGCTGCGATTGGAGGACGCGCTCTGCAAACTCTGCTTGCGAAATGTCTTTGATAGCCATAAGGGTTCACCATACGTTATATGCTCGATATTGGACAATTTTCAATCGGTCATCGGCAATTGTCAATTCGGACGATGTCACGTTTTCGCGCCCATGGTTCATAGCGTCATCTAGGGCGCTGAAAAATGGACCATTGCACCGCACCTTTGGTACACTGGCGCCTATGGCACGCAAAAAGCTCCAAGGACAAGTTGCACTGATTACGGGCGCCAGCCGCGGCATAGGCGCGGCAACGGCTCAGCGTCTGGCCGCAGCCGGAGCTGCCGTTATGCTCACTGCTCGGGATGAAGATGCTCTGGATGCCGTGTCGTCCCGGATTCGCCAGGACGGCGGGCTCGTGGCGTATGTGCCAACCGACATCAGTGATCCCGATTCACTGGAACCGCTCATCGAAGAGACGTTGGAGCGCTTCAAGCGCGTTGACATCCTGGTCAACAACGCGGGCATCCTGGCGCCGCTGGATGAAATCGCCGAAGCGGATCTGGACGAGTGGGCCTATAACGTTCACGTCAATCTGGTCGGCCCGTTCTATATGACGCGTACGGTTCTGCCGCTCATGCAAGCCCAGGAGTATGGCCGCATTTTGAATATCAGCAGCGGTGCGGCTGCCCGGCCGATTTCTGGCTGGAGCGCCTATTGCGCGGCCAAGGCCGGACTAGACATGTTCACCCGTGTTGCAGCCCAGGAATTGGCCGCGAGCAATATTCGCGTCAATGCACTCTATCCAGGTTTGGTCGATACTGAGATGCAGGCTGAAATTCGCGATGTTGACACGAGCGAAAGCATTTTGGACTTTAGCCCGTGGGTAGACGCCCATGCCGCAGGGCGCCTCGCGGCGCCGGCTGACATAGCGCGCATGATTTACTGGATTGTCGGACCCTGGGGTCGTGCGTTCAACGGCCATATCTTCACGACCAAGGACGACGACTGGCGTAGGCAGGTAGAGCAAGACCTGTCGGCCTAGCTCAGCCCATGTCGGTTTCGACTACGATTTGCTATCACCAAATGATTGCACTCTTCCCGCAGCGATCACTGATTACTTATTGCTCGCCGCCTTTTTATGGTCGGTGAGCGGACAAGATCACCCAAACCGAATTGATTTAGGAGGAACACCCAACATGGCTTATGACAAAATCGTCGTCCCCAGCGAGGGCGAGAAGATCACGTTGGAGGATGGCAAGCTAAAGGTCCCCAACAACCCTATTGTCACGTTTATTGAGGGCGACGGAACCGGCGTGGATATCTGGGCGGCCAGTCAACCCGTGCTGGATGCTGCAGTCGAGAAGGCGTACGGCGGCGAACGCAAGATCGTGTGGATGGAAGTCTATGCCGGCGAGAAGGCCAATGAGATTTATAACGAGCCGATTTGGTTGCCCCAGGAAACTCTAGATGCCATCGATGAGTATCTGGTCTCGATCAAAGGACCCTTGACCACGCCGGTTGGCGGCGGTATTCGTTCGATCAATGTCGCCCTGCGCCAGCGTTTAGACCTCTATGCCTGCGTGCGCCCCGTTCAATACTTCACGGGCGTGCCCAGTCCAGTGAAACAGCCTGAGCTGATCAACATGACCATCTACCGTGAGAACACGGAAGATATTTATGCCGGCATCGAGTGGGAGGCCTACAGCGAAGGCGCCAAGCAGATGATCGCTTTCCTCCAGGACGAGATGGGCGTCACCGGAATTCGTTTTCCCGAATCATCCGGCATTGGCATCAAGCCGATCAGTGAAGAGGGAACGACGCGCCTGGTCAAGGCGGCGATTCAGTACGCCATCGACAACGATCGTGAGAGCGTGACCCTGGTCCACAAGGGCAACATCATGAAGTTTACTGAGGGGGCGTTCATGGGCTGGGGCTACAAGGTGGCGGCCGAAGAGTTTGGCGCCAAGCCGCTCGATGGCGGTCCCTGGCACGTGCTCGACAACGGCATCATCATCAAGGACGTGATTGCCGATGCCTTCCTTCAACAGATACTGACTCGTCCTGCCGAGTATGACGTCATCGCAACCATGAACCTCAATGGCGACTACATCAGCGATGCCCTGGCCGCGCAAGTAGGCGGCATCGGCATCGCGCCGGGCGCGAACATCAACTATGAGACAGGTCGCGCCATCTTCGAAGCGACCCACGGTACGGCGCCCAAGTATGCGGGGCAAGACAAGGTCAATCCGTCGTCGGTGATTCTGAGCGGCGAAATGATGTTGCGCCACCTTGGGTGGAACGACGCCGCTGACTTGATTCTCAACTCGATGGAGAAGACGATTGCTGAAAAGCAGGTCACCTACGATTTCCATCGCCTGATGGACGGCGCAACACTCCTCAGCTGCAGCGCCTTTGGTCAAGCCCTGATCGATAATATGTAGAGCGAGCGGCAGTAAGCTCTTGGTCGTGTCGAACGGCTTAGCCCGCATGGGTGAATCGTTCGACACGGCAGTTTGCATTCTGCTTATCCGCGCCGGAAACGTATCGGTCGATTCTGTGAAATCTGTTACAAACTGCCTCGGCATGATGATGTATGATCTTTGCGTAAAGAATAAACGAGTGTTGTCGCTCGGCCAAAAATTGTATTTCGCCTTACATTACGCTATGATGACGCCGGGCGTGGGAGGAACCCCTTTGTCTCGCGCCGAGCCCGATTCCTGGCAAGAATAGCCGCAATACATGCGTTGTCAGATGCGCTAGGTTGCAGGCCATTTGTTCATAACTCTTTACAAGCTCTCAGGAGGTAGTCGCATATGCAGGCCACAAGTGTGCTGACCCTGCACCGCACCACGATCGGCAAGAAGGCGATCATGGCTGTAACGGGACTGATCGGTATTGGCTACGTTGCTATCCATATGTACGGTAACTTGAAAATGTTTAATGGGCAGGCCTATTTTAACAGTTATGCCCATGATCTGCGCGAGATCGGCGCGCCTATTTTTGGCCATTTGCATCTTTTGACCATTGCCCGCATCGTCTTGCTGGCGGCCATTTTCTTGCACGTATGGGCTGCGGTTTCACTTTACAACACAGCGCGCAAGGCCCGTCCCCAAAACTATGAAATGAAGCGCACTGTCCAGGCAAATTATGCTGCCAAGACAATTCGCTATGGCGGAATCGTGCTCTTGTTGTTCATCCTCTTTCATCTGGCGCAGCTCACCTGGGGCGTCGTCGACGCCGGTAACTTCGTGCGCGAAGATCCCTACAGTAACGTAGTTCACAGCTTCCAGTCGCTGCCGGTCACTATCTTCTATCTGGTAGCGTTGGTCGCCCTTGGTTTTCACCTTTATCACGGCACGTGGAGCATGTTCCAGACGTTGGGTCTGTTGAATCGAAAATATGACCCTTATGTGCGGGGCTTTGCCGCCCTGTTGGCCGTCGTCATTCCACTCGGCTTTGCGACTGTGCCCCTTGCTGTGACCTTTGGTCTCGTTTAGAAGCGCGGAGGATTTTTGACTATGGCAACTCAGGTAACGCCTGATGTGAAAACAATGCCCACCTTCACCGAGGTAACCCTCGACCCCAAGATCCCAAGCGGACCCCTGGCGGACAAGTGGGATACAGCGAAATTTGATTACAAGCTGGTCAATCCGGCCAATAAGCGCAAATTCAATGTGATTGTAGTCGGGTCGGGCTTGGCCGGCGCATCGGCTGCGGCAAGTATGGGCGAACTGGGCTACAACGTCCAGTGCTTCTGCTATCAGGACAGCCCTCGACGTGCGCACAGCGTCGCTGCCCAGGGCGGCATCAACGCCGCCAAGAACTACCAGAATGACGGCGACAGCGTGTGGCGCCTCTTTTATGATACGATCAAGGGCGGCGACTATCGCTCGCGCGAAGCCAGCGTCTATCGTCTGGCCGAGGTCGCCAACGCCATTATCGATCAGTGTGTCGCTCAGGGCGTGCCTTTTGCACGCGAATATGGCGGCACGCTGGATAATCGTTCGTTTGGCGGCGCCCAGGTCTCGCGTACCTTCTACGCCCGCGGCCAGACCGGTCAGCAGCTGCTCCTCGGCGCCTATCAGGCCCTGGCGCGCCAGATTCACGCCGGCAAGGTCGCCATGCATACGCGTATGGAGATGCTCGACCTCGTCGTGGTGGACGGTCGCGCCCGAGGCATTGTCTGTCGCAACATGGTGGACGGTACGATTCAGTCTTTCGCCGCCGATGCCGTCGTACTGGCGACCGGCGGGTATGGCAATGTCTTTTATTTGTCTACCAATGCCAAGGGCTGCAATGCGACGGCGCTCTGGCGCTGCTATAAGCGGGGGGCGTTCTTCGCCAATCCTTGCTTCACGCAAATCCATCCCACGTGCATTCCGCCGGCAGGCGAGCACCAGTCCAAGCTTACGCTCATGAGCGAGTCGCTGCGCAATGATGGTCGCATCTGGGTGCCACGCAAGGCGGGCGACAACCGGGCGGCCAAGGATATTCCCGAGCCTGAGCGTTGGTACTTTTTGGAAGAGAAATACCCGGCTTTCGGGAACCTGGTCCCTCGCGATATTGCCTCGCGCGCAGCCAAGAACGTGGTCGATGCCGGTCATGGCGTTGGCGAATTGAAGAACGGTGTCTATCTCGACTTTGCCGACGCCATTGATCGTCTGGGCAAGAAGGTCATCACCGATCGCTACGGCAACCTTTTCGACATGTACGAGAACATTACGGGCGAGAATCCATACGAAGTGCCCATGCGCATCTATCCGGCCTCCCACTACACCATGGGCGGTCTCTGGGTCGATTACAATCTGGAGAGCACGATCCCCGGCCTATTTGTCATCGGCGAAGCCAATTTCTCTGATCACGGCGCCAATCGTCTGGGCGCAAGCGCCCTCATGCAAGGGCTGGCGGACGGCTACTTCGTTCTCCCCTACACCATCGGTAACTACCTGGGCAGCGTCAAACTCAACCCGGTCACGCCGACGAATGAGGCATTTGTCGAGGTGAAGCGTGAGGTGGATGAGCGGGTCAACAAGCTACTCTCGATCAATGGGACGCGTACGCCGACGGAGTTCCATCGCGAACTGGGTAAGATCGTTTGGGACTATTGCGGCATGGCCCGTAACGAGGCCGGTCTCCGCAAGGCGTTGGAGCTCATCCCTGCGCTGCGGGAAGAGTTCTGGACTGATTTGCGCGTGCCGGGTTCAGCGGATGATTTCAATCAAAGTCTGGAACTGGCAGGTCGCGTGGCCGACTTCTTTGACGTAGCCGAGTTGATGGTGCGTGATGCGCTGGATCGAGAAGAATCTTGCGGCGCGCACTATCGGGAAGAGTTTCAGACACCCGAAGGCGAGGCCCAGCGCAACGATGAAGAATACGCGTACGTAGCTGCCTGGCAATACACCGGGGATGGAAACGAACCGATTCTGGTCAAAGAATACCTGGAATTCGAGAATGTGGAGCTGACCCAACGCAGCTACAAGTAACTGTGGCCTTGCGGGGCAGTGACGCATGATTTGTTGTCGCTGTCCTGCTGCTTGACTAACTGAAGGAGAAGCAAACCAATGAAGTTGAAGCTACGTATCTGGCGCCAGCATGGCCCCAACAACGAAGGCCGCTTGGTTGACTATGAACTGGATGATGTCAGTCCGGACTCATCTTTCCTGGAAATGCTCGACCTGCTAAACGAAGACCTCATCAACGCCGGCGAAGAGCCTGTTGCCTTCGATCATGATTGCCGCGAAGGCATCTGCGGCACGTGCGGCATGGTCATCAATGGCATTGCCCATGGCCCGAAGAAGGCGATTACAACCTGCCAGCTTCACATGCGCGAGTTCAGCGATGGCGACACGATCGTGGTCGAGCCATGGCGTGCGACTGCCTTCCCGATCGTGAAAGATCTGGTCGTGGATCGGACGGCCTTTGAACGCATTATCCAGTCTGGCGGCTATATCTCGGTCGGCACCGGCAGCGCCGAAGACGCCAACAACGTCCTGATTCCCAAGAGTGTGGCCGACAAGTCGATGGACGCTGCTCAGTGTATTGGCTGCGCGGCTTGTGTGGCCGCCTGTCCCAACTCATCCGCCATGCTCTTCACGGCCGCCAAGGTTTCGCATCTCAACACCTTGCCCCAGGGCAAGACCGAGCGCTATGACCGGGCCGTGTTGATGGTCAACCAGATGGATGAGGAAGGCTTTGGTGGCTGTACCAACATTGGCGAGTGTGAGGCGGTTTGTCCCAAAGGAATCAGCCTGGAGTTCATCGCCATGATGAACCGGGATCTGATCGGTGGTTATTTTGGCGGGGCAGGCAATCGCTAAACAGCTGATATTCGGACCCAAGTGGCGTCCGCTTAATTCACTTTGCTGAGTTTGATTTCCTGAGGCGGTACGTCGAAATTTCTTTCGGCGTACCGCCCTTTTTATGGTCGAGAAAGCAGAGGAGAGCCATGCGTGAAACAGTCCTTATCACTGGTATCAGCGGGTTTATCGGCAAGCATGTTGCACTCAGGCTGCTTGCCGATGGCTACCACGTACGGGGGACGGTACGGTCACTGGCTCGGACAGACGAAGTGTACCAGACGATGGCAGCGCATGGTGCAGATCTTGCGCAATTGAGCCTGGTAGAGGCCAATCTTGAGTCAGATTCCGGCTGGGAAGAGGCGGCAAGCGGCTGCCGGTATGTTCAGCATATTGCTTCGCCGGTGCCCATTGCCCAACCGCGTGATCGTGAGGCGCTCGTTCCCCAGGCAAGACAGGGCACCTTGCGCGTGCTGGAGGCGGCCCGAGCGGCCAACGTTGACCATGTTGTCGTGACGTCATCGGTTGCTGCCATGATGAATCGCGCCGATCGATCCAACCCCGTGACTGTTTCAGAAGACGACTGGTCGGATCCCGATTGGGAGAAGGCGACGGCGTACGTGGTCTCCAAGACCCGCGCCGAGCTAGCGCTCTGGCAGTGGGCGCATGAACACGACTGGTCCGATCGGGTGACGACGATTAACCCGTCCGTGATTCTGGGTCCGACGTTGGATGCCTATGCCGGCAGCTCAACCGAGATCATCCGCGCGTTCATGACAGGCGCGTATCCGCTGCTGCCCCCGTTAACGCTCTTGATGGTAGACATCCGCGATGTCGTCGAACTGCACGCGCGGGTGATGACGATGCCGATAACAGGCAGCCGTCGCCTTCTTGCCGCTGGCGATGCCCTGCACTTGACTGAGGTTGCCGCAATTCTCAGCGAGGCGTTCCCGGCGTATGCCAAGCAGATTCCGACGGTTGCGGCGCCGGCGTTTCTCGTCCGGATGGCCGCCAGGTTCGAGCGGACTCTGCAGACGATTGTGCCCGATCTTGGCGTGATACCGATCGCCGAGACCGGCTACGTCACCGAACTCACTGGCGTAACGTTTCGGCCTTCGGCGGAAGCCGTGCGGGCAACCGGTCAGTCGCTGATTGACTATGGAGTTGTTTGACGTGTGATTGGGTTGTGACGCAAAACCGTTGCCTGCCCTACTTGGCCGTGCTACAATGAGACAACCACTCGACATCATTGCAGGCGCATCCATATGGAACCCTACTGGCAGCTTTATTACCACCTGGTCTGGTCGACGCGCGGGCAAGTGCCCTTTTTGGATGAGACGCAGGCCCCGATTTTGTACGACTATATGCGGGCTCGCATCCAGGCATTGGGAGGCACAGTCTTTGCCCTGGGCGGCATGCCCGACCATGTCCATCTTATTGCTGCGATTCCGCCCAAGCTGGCGTTATCGATTTTCGTCGGTCAGGTGAAGAGTAGTTCTTCAGCCCGCTTTAACCGCGCCTTTCCCGAGGCGCCCCGCTTTGCTTGGCAAGAATCGTATGGTGTCTTTTCCTTTGACCGCAATCGTTTGGCCAATGCGATCGATTATGTGGCCCAACAAGCCTATCATCACGCATATGGCAGCACCATCCCTCTCCTTGAACGGACCGACGGCGGCGCTCCCCAGGTCATCCGCAACCCCGAAACCAACTATTACATTGACTCCGATCGCTGGCGCGCCGAATTGCTGGCACTCGACACTGAGTTGTTTACCGAGTGGAGAGAGCGCTGAATCGGCTGTCGATTAAACGGGACCACACAAATATTGTCTTACAAAATCAGCGCGAATCTGCTGCATCCGCGCGATCCGCGGTCTATCGAGACGTGATCAGGAGCCTGAGCGCAGCCAGCCAAAGAGGCGCTGGCCCAGTTCTGGTTTGGCGGGTTCCGGTTCAAGGGGAGCGCCGTCGAGCGCGTCAATGAATTCCTGACCGGTCTGAAAGCGGTCGGCGGGATCCTTGGCGATGGCCTTGAGGATGATTCGCTCCAGTTCAGGCGAAAGCCAATGGTACTTCGAGGGAGGAGGAGGCTGCTGCGTAAGGTGGGCGTCCAATACCTCGGAACGCGCGCCGTAAAATGGCTTTTGGCCCGAGAGCATGCGGTAGAGAACGATTCCCAAGGCATACAGATCGGCGCGGCCGTCAACCGGTCGATCCGGGTCGATCTGTTCGGGCGCCAGAAAGGCCGGCGTACCGTAAATGCCCATCTCATGCTCTGGCGGGTTCTCGATGTCATACACCGTACCGAAATCAAAGAGCACGGCACGCCCATCGCGGGTCAGCATGATGTTGGAGGTTTTGATATCGCGGTGGACATAGCCGTTTGCATGGAGATAGTCCAATGCATCGGCGATCTGCCGCACAATGCCAATCGCAGCTGCTTCGCCGATCGTCTTGTTGCGGAGGAGAAAGTCTTCCAGCGTTTCGCCATTGATCAGTTCCATGGCCAGGTAGGGCAGACCGTTGACCTCGCCGGCATCATAAACGCGAGCAATGCCGCGGTGGCGTAGCCGCGAGAGCACGCGGTACTCGAGCTGAAAGCAGGCGCGCAGGTGTGCCTGGCTGGCGGCGGCCGGTAACATAACCTTCAGCGCGACCGGCTGCCCACGTCGATCCTGGGCGCGATAGACGCGCGCGACTGCACCCTGCCCCAGCGGCCCCTCAATCTGATAGGCGCCAAAGCGGTTGGGCGGCATTCCATTGGCTGCGTTGTAGTGAACAGCAGTGCTGGGCATGGGCTGTGCGTACACGCGGTTGGATGACACAAGCTTTGTGCATTATATACAAGAGATAGCCCCTTGTAAACAGACAGAATGCACAAATGGGCGTACTTCGGCCCGGATAGGAGCTGCTTACGTAGCAGACCTTCCCCCGCCACAAACTTACCTCTACGCATAAGTTTTCGGGCACAGTGCAACGGTAGATCCGGCGCGCTTGTCCTGGTGAACGACACGGGATCACTGGCCCATTCCAGAAAAATTTGGCTAAAGGTAAGACCAAAAAAGGAGGGGCGACCCACCGGTCGCCCCTCCTTCATGTAATTCTATGTAATTCTGGCGCAATGACAATTGTCAATTCGCCATCGTCAATTGTTCATTGTTTAGTCATCGCCGGCGGCGCCAAAGCCAGGCATGTCATAGGCGCCCATGCCGTGCTCGGACAGATCCAGACCGGCCTGTTCTTCCTCCGGCGAAACGCGCAGGAGACCGACCGCTTTGAGAATCGAGAACAGAATGAACGAGGTGATGAAGGCCCACGCCGGAATGGCAACCGAGCCGATAAGTTGCGGCATGAAGGCCACGCCGCCAAAGAGAGCCGTTGCCAGACCACCCCAAATGCCGACCAGACCGTGAACAGGCCAAGCGCCAACCGTGTCATCAATTTTGGCCGCTTCCAGCACGTCAATGCCGATACCGACCAGAACACCGGCGACCATACCGATGACCAACGCTTCCCAGTTTTGGACCAGGTCACAATTGGCGGTGATGCCAACCAGTCCGGCCAACATACCGTTGAGCGTGTAGCCTAGATCTGGCTTCCCCTTGCGGATCCAACTGTAGAACATGGCCAACAGGGTGCCTGCCGCGGCAGCCAAGGCCGTATTGGTGGCGATCAGCATGACGGCATTGGTATTGGCCGCGCCCGTAAAGGCAAGCTGGCTGCCGGGGTTAAAGCCGAACCAACCGATGAAGAGAATAAAGACGCCCAAGGTTGAGAGGGACATGCTGTGCGGTGGGAACGGATTCGCCTTGCTCTCACTGCTAAAGCGACCAATGCGCGGGCCGAGGACAAGTACCGCTGCCAGAGCGGCGAAGCCACCTACAGCGTGGACCACGATCGAACCGGCGAAGTCGTAGAAGCCCAACTGGTCGAGCCAGCCGCCGCCCCACTTCCAATAACCGGAGATGGGATAGATGATGGCGGTGATGACGATGCTGTAAATTAGATAGCCGGAAATCTTCATGCGTCCGGCCACTGCGCCCGAGACGATCGTGGCGGCCGTGGCGGCGAACGCAGCCTGGAAGAGGAAGTCGACCTGGGGATTCAGGTTGCCCGGTAAGGCTTCCGGCGGGGTCGAGCCGATGCCAATACCACTGAAGGCCAGCCAGCCCGGGATGATTGCATTGGCCCCATACATGATGCTGTAGCCGACGAGCCAGAAGATGATCAAGCCCGCGCCCAGATCGATAATGTTCTTGTACATGATGTTGACGGCATTCTTGGCAGAGTTGAAGCCAGTCTCTACCATGGCGAAGCCCGCCTGCATGAAGAGCACCAAGACCGCTGAGAAGAGTAAGACGATATTATCGATGGCGTAAGCCAGTTCGCCTGTGCCGATGTCACCATCTTGTGCAAAGGCCGCCGAAGCGGCCACAACTGTCAAGATGAGTGCGAGGGGAAATGCTCGCATGAGTTTGGATACCATTTGTTCTCTATCCTCCATTCATTGAATCGATAACTGCTGATAGATCTACTTGTTGCGTTCTTCACAAGCTTGGACCCATGATAAAAAAAGGGCATCGTCTCCACAATGTGCAACCTGCACAAATTATCTTTTTGTTGTAGTGTGAAGATTGTACCTATTGACGGGTCTTGCGCTCGGAACATGTTCTTTCTGCACAGTTTTTGAGGGTGAGCGATTTTGAATCATCGTCAAATCGGGTGATGCGGTGTCTATTAGCAAGGCATTGTCAGCACAACGCGCCGATTCGTCACCGCGTTCAGGCGTGGAGCAATCCACAGGACAACGGAGGTACAGCGTCGCAATCTGGAGCTCCAAAGCGATTGATCTGTCCGGATCTGCTGGAGCCGCAGCAGTCCACGGCCCACCTGCTTCAGAGTTGACCTACTCAGATCATAAACTGGGCTTCAAAAGCTTCTTCAGAATGAATCCGTCTTCGTCCGCTGCATCCGTTAGAATCTGCGGTCCGCTCCGCACAGATTTGGAATTGCCGGGATCTGCCGAATTTGGCTGTATCGGACGCAAGAGTTGTGATAGACTGTCTCCCATGGCGATCTCGTAAGCGGTTGCCGGCATAGGGAAAGATGCAAAACGTTCGCATATTAAAATGATCGCACTTGGAACATCTTCATGGCTCTTTGATGCTTGGCGTGGCCCCTTCTATCCGGCGGATCTTGGCCGCAAGGGGTACCTGGCTCACTACGCGCTGCAGTTTCGCACGGTGGAAGTGAACACCAGCTTCTATGGCCAACCGCGAGACTCGACAGTCCAGAATTGGCGGATGTCCGTGCCAGAAGGCTTCACGTTTTGCCTGAAATTCCCGCGTGTGATTAGCCACGAGAAGCGTCTGGTCGGCTGCGAAGCGGAAAGTGAAGCGTTCTTAGCGCTGCTGCGCAGCATGGGTGAGGCGGCAGCGCCGGCTTTCTTGCAGCTTCCGCCCAGCTTGAGCAGGGCCACTGCCGGGCGCGCGCTGGCCGACTACCTCGCCTGGCTGGCCGAGCTGGGATCCGACCTGCGGCTCGCTGTCGAAGTGCGTGCGCCAGACTTGATGACGCCGGCCTTTTTGCGCTACGTGATGGAACTGGGGCTAGCGCCTGTCATAGTCGATCGGGTCAACACGCCTGATTTGTTCCCGGCGTGGCTGGCGCTGACCGAGGAGGGGGTAGGACCCAGCCACGCCATCGTGCGCTGGATCGGCGATGACAAGAACGGACCGACCGGTGACCGTGAGCTGTCGGCCCCACGCGATGGAGAACTCGACCGTTGGGCGGATCGCCTGGCTTCTGTTTCGGCCTTGGGGCTCGATCTCTTTGGCTACATGCACAATCCATATGAAGGCCATTCCCCGGCCAGCGTGCGCCGTCTGGAAGCTCGGTTGCAGGAGCGAATGCCCCTGACCGAGTGGCATCCCGAACCCCCGGCACCAGCGCCAGCTGCGAGTCAGCTTTCACTCTTTGACGACCGCTAGGGACCGAGCGACATCTGGAACGTCCGTCAGCCGCCAGGAGCACTGCCACGCCTGCGTGCCAACCAGCGTACCTCGCGGCCAAATTGTCTGTGAATCATCCTGCTATCCGCAAGGCATAGCATCACCTGAGGTCATTATGGATCGAACAACGCCCGTTGCTCATAACGAAGAGATTGAACTCTATATCCGTACGTATTATTCGCTCTTGAGAAGCAGTGCGCCCGTGCGCGTTCGTAGTCTCGAAGACACGCACATGGCCATGCAATCCAATCTCCATTACCACGCCGACAGCACCGATCTTGACATCACTGCGCTTGTCTACTCTGCGCTGCGGCTGCCCGACTGCATCCCCAGTACTGAACTCATGATTCTGGGGCAGATGGAGGATGTCTTTGAGCGCGAGGGGTATGGAGCGGTCGATGAATGGATGCCCGTGCGGGCGCGGGCCCGACGTCGCAAGTTCTATTTCCGCCCGGAAGACGGTCACCTGGCTGCATTTATCGCCAGCGTTAGCGACATTGATGATATTATTCCCTGCTTGACCGCGTTTCAGATTGAGTGGAACAAGATCTACCAGAAGCTCAACAGCAGCGATATCGGTCGCCGCCTAACCTACTACCAGGGCGTCAACGGCTATATGCCCATCGACATGCTCGACGACATTCGCGAGGCCCTGGGACTCAACGCCGATGACTTTGGCAAGCTCAATCAGCTCTGGCCGCGCGAGTCGTTGCTCAGGAATCTGCAACTGGCGGCCGGTAAGCGTCTTGACATCTATATTACGGTCCTTGGTAGTGGCCTCAGTGACTATCGACGCAGCGTCCAGTACTGGTGGGGACGAATCGAGCAGGCGACGAGCGAGAAGGGCGTCAACCTGAATCTGCGCCCTGTCTACTTCATTAGCAGCAACATCCACAGCATGGTCAACCTGGTCTCTGGTGCAGCGTGGGAGATGCAGCAAGCGCTAATCGATTTCGTGCGGCGCGAAAACCCGGAGGAGATGTGGCGCGTCTTTGAGCAACTGCCCGACAATGATGTGGGGGCGCTTGGCAACTTCCTCTACTACGCTATGCGCCCGTTTGCCGCCTATGCCGACAGCGTCCACAAGATTGAGGAGCGCATTCTCCATCGCGAGCGTAAGGCCGGCGTAACGCGGATCTCAGAGCCGCACTGCTTGGACGTAGAGGCCCAAGTGATCGAGATGAACCGGCTTCGTGCCAAGCGAGTCGACCCACGCCTTACCCGGTTCACCGACGAAGAATGGGGACTGTTGCGCCAGAGTGACGCCGTCATCATCAACATCGATTACCCGCTGGGCATGGCGGCCTATCATATCTTTAGCCAACTGTCGACCGCCGTCGGACGTATTTTGGGCGTCTACATCGTAGGCAAGGCCGCGTCCCTTAACGGTCGCGTCGGCGACGTCATGATCCCGAATGTGGTCTATGATGAGCACTCGCGCAATTCGTATTTATTCCGCAACTGTTTCACCGCCCAGGACGTGGGGCCCTATTTGAAATTTGGTACGGTCTTTGACAATCAGAAGGCCGTGACCGTGCGCGGTACTATGCTGCAGAACCGGGATTTTATGCATGTCTTCTACGAAGAGGGCTATACAGATATCGAGATGGAGGCTGGCCCCTATCTCAGTAGCTTGTACGAAGATATTTATCCCAAGCGCTACCCGATCAATGAGATCGTCAATCTATTTATCAACGCCCCGTACGACATCGGCCTCATCCATTACGCCAGCGACACGCCCATCAGCAAGCGCCAGTCCCTGCTGAGCAAGAGCCTGAGCTACTTTGGGGTCGATGCCACCTATGCTACCTCCATTGCCGTGCTCAACCGCATTCTTGAAAACGAGATTGGCCGGCAGCGGAAGCTGGCACGCGAGCACGTTTCGAATGGAGTGCTACGGGTAAAATGAGCCTCCAATTCTTGCACAAGGGGAGAGGTGTGTTCTTGTGATTTTCCCGTCTGATGGGTCATTTTTGTGGAATAACATGGTTGTCCTGGCCCATTTCCTCAAGCTATTTTTCTGTATTCCACAGGTTGAAGGCCGGGCCAATGTACCGCGTCGGGGCGGCCTTGTCTATGCCTGCAATCACAATATGGGCCCCGATTACGTTGTCCTGGGCGCGCTCAGCCCGCGTCAGGTCTATTTCATGGCCAAGAGCGAGATCTTCGAGATCTCGCCGTGGCTGACGCGCTTGCTCTTCAGCTTGGGCACTTTCCCCATCCAGCGCGGCGCAGGCGATAATGGCGCCATGTCGAGTGCGGTCGAGCTGGTTCGCAGCGGCAAAACGCTGGGCATGTTTCCAGAAGGGACACGCAGCCGCACTGGCGAGCTCCAGCCGGGTCGTTCCGGCGCAATTCGCATTGCCATGGCTGCCAATGCCCCCGTCGTGCCGGTGGCCGTTGTGAATAGCGAAAAGATGTTTCCGCGCAAATGGCTGCCATGGAACCGGCCCGTGGTCACTGTGCGCTTTGGTGAACCCTTCCTGCTTGAGGGAGATATTGAAAATCCTGATGACGTGCGCCGCAACACCGAAATCGTCATGCGCGAGATCGCCGCTTTGCTGCCCCCTGAACGGCGTGGCGCCTATGCAGTTGCTCCATCCGTAATCGGCGTCGCCTAGCCGTTTTGCCGGCGCGCCCACGCTCAAGCTCCATCCGCAGGTCCCACGGAAAAAGCCGGACCCCTTCAGGAGTCCGGCTTTCCTATTCCCTCTTCAGCGCCCAGACGACTACATCTTGGCCATTACAGCGTCAAGCGTAGCCGGAGCAGGCCGAAGCGCAGCTTCACCCAGGGTTGCCAGCGGCGCATCCACCGTGTGGAGCAGCTCATTCATGTCCGGCTGGCTCTCGTCCACATAAAAGAGACCGGTCAGGAAATCGCCCTTATCGCGTGCGTTGACAAGCATCTCATAGGCCGAGATCTTATTGGTTGGGTCGTAGGACTTGTCCAACTGCTTGAGGACGATCCAGGAGCCGTCGTGCATCTGCACTTCCACCTCGTCGTCGTAATCGTCGATCTCGATCTCTTCGTACTTGGGGATGAAGCTCAAGCCCTGGAGCGGAATCTCATGCTCCTTGCCCCAGCTGTAGCTCTTGGTTGACGTGTTGTGATTATTAAACGTCACGCAAGGGCTGATGATGTCGATGAGCGCGATGCCGCGATGGTTGAGTGCAGCCTTGAGCAAGGCTTCAACCTGCTGGGCGTGGCCGGCAAAGCTGCGGGCCACAAAGGTGGCGCCGGCGGCCAGGGCCTCCAGGCAAATATCCAGGGGCGGCAGCTCATTGACGCCGGCATACTTGAGTTGTTGGCCCATGTCTGCCGTGGCGCTAAACTGGCCTTTGGTTAACCCATAGACGCCGTTGTTCTCCACGATGTAAACGAGGGGCAAGTTGCGGCGCATCGCGTGCTTGAACTGGCCAATGCCGATGGATGCAGTGTCGCCGTCGCCCGAAACGCCGACTGCTTTGAGCGTGCGGTTGACGGCCAGTGCGCCGGTCGCCACGGACGGCATGCGGCCATGTACCGAGTTGAAGCCGTGGCTATGGCCCAGAAAGTATGCCGGCGTCTTGGAGCTACAGCCAATGCCACTTAATTTGATCACCTCGCGCTGATCCAGGCCCAGGTCCCACACCGCATTGATGATGCGCTGGCTGATGCTGTCATGACCGCAGCCCTTACACAGCGTCGACTTACGGCCGCGGTATTCAGTCTTCTCCATACCAAGTGCGTTTACCTTGGGCGCCCGTACAGGCCGCTTGGAGGCAGGAGTTGTACTCATGGTGAAATGTTTCTCCGTATCTAAACAAGTCTAGAATCAAGTCTGCATCGGAAGCCGCGCGCAGGCCGGCGCGCGCTTCTACCATTGCCTACTACGCTGCGACGGCTGCCATAACCCTCTCCGCAATCCAGCGTGCAGAGAGGGGCATGCCGTCACACTTGGCAGCTGAAATCAGCTTGGTCGCTGTAGCCGGCTCTTCAATTTTCAGAATCTGGTGGAGCTGGCCGTCATGATTGGATTCGACCACGACCACTTTGTCATGGCGCGCGATGAAATCACGAACGGTCTGATCAATGGGCAGAGCACGCAACCGCAGGTAATCGGTGGCGACACTTTCGGCACTCAGACGGTCCTGGGCCTCCAGGATCGCAGCATGATTGCTGCCCAGGCTGATGATGCCGACCTGTGCCCCATCCTGGCGAATCACCTCTGGCTTGGGAACAAGGGTCCGAGCGGTCTCAAACTTGCGCGCCAAGCGTTCTAGATTCTCTTCCCAGTCGTCGGAGCGCTCGCTATACACTGCGTATTCATTGTGACCTGTGCCGCGTGTGAAGTATGCGGCCAGCGGACTCTCGTTACCGGGAATCGTGCGGTAGGGGATGCCGTCGCCATCCATGTCCTTGTAGCGACCCCACTGCCCACCCAGCTCCTGAAGCGCCTCGGCATCCAAGACCTTGCCTCGATCCAACGGCTCTTCGGGATAATCGAAGCGCTCGGAGATGGCCAGATTCATGCCCAGGTCCAGGTCGCTGAGCACAAAGACGGGGGTTTGTAGCCGTTCCGCCAAATCCAGCGCCGTGCCGCCAAACTCGAAGCACTCCTTTGGCGTGGCCGGGAAGAGAAGCACGTGGCGGGTGTCGCCGTGGCTCAGGAAGTAGGTGCTGATGATGTCACCCTGGCTCGTGCGCGTGGGCAGACCTGTGCTTGGACCCATACGTTGAATGTCCCAGATGACGCTCGGAATCTCGGCAAAGTATGCCAGACCTACGAACTCGGACATGAGGCTGATGCCGGGGCCAGAGG
Source organism: uncultured Chloroflexia bacterium (assembly GCA_963749845.1). Lineage (GTDB taxonomy): Bacteria > Chloroflexota > Anaerolineae > Caldilineales > Caldilineaceae > JAGRCP01. The sequence continues at coordinate 939,194 of CAVVOJ010000006.1, forward strand.
TTGCGGTCATGGCGCGTGCGCCTGCCCAGCCAGCGCCTACAACCATACCAATCGCGGCCAACTCATCCTCGGCCTGGATCACGGCGTAGGTCGCTTTCTCCGTTTCCGGATCGACGCGCAGCTGGGGGCCGTAGCTGTTAATGGCCTCCGCCAAACTGGAGGAAGGCGTAATCGGATACCAGGAGACGAACTGAACACCGCCGTACAGCGCACCCAGCGCCGCAGCCGTGTTACCGTCGGTCATGATTTTGTCGTCGTTGAAGCCGCTCATGGCCGCCACGCGATAGGGCTGCGTGTTCTCAACGTTGGCCTTGGTCCAGTCGTAGGCCGCCTTTGCCATATTGAAGTTGAGCGCGATGGGCTTTCCCTTGCCGCCGAAGTTCCAGTCCAGTGCCGCATGGATCTCATCCATGTCAATATCGAGCAAATAGGCTACGGTGCCGACATAGGCGAAGTTGGCCACGTAATCCCTGAGGCTCTGCGGCAGGTCGGCTTCTTTGACCAGATCCTTTACCGGCATGGGCACATAGGTAACATCCTTGCGGTGATTGGCAATGGGCAGCGAATCATCGTAGATGATGACGCCGCCGGGCAGGGCCTCTTCCATGTCTTCAGCGACCGTCGCCGGGTTCATGCAGATGACCACTTCGATGCCTTCGCGCCGGGCCAGGTAGCCTTCCTTGCTAAGGCGAATCTGATACCAGGTTGGCAGCCCTTGGATGTTGCTGGGAAAGAGATTCTTGCCCGTCACGGGAATTCCCATATTAAAGAGCGCGCGGATGAGCACAATATTGCTTGTCTGCGAGCCGGAGCCATTGGCCGTCGCCACGTTGATGTTAAAGTCGTTCACAACGGGCTGACTGGTGGTTTGCTCCTGTGGATCTTGTACTGCTACACTCATCGTTCTATGTCCTCCACTCGGTAGATCACACATTCTGTCGGTTATGCAAACATTCGTTCAAACTATCAAGTACTGAATCGGTACAAAACGCATCCAGGTGCGTCTAAACGGCCTTGGATGATAATTCGACCGGCAAGGAGGCTGTACTGCCTTCCACAGAAATTCCTCGCCGGCTGAGCAACTGCATGTGTTCAATCAAGAGTTGCTTTCCGCCCTCAATGTCGCCGGCGCAGATGGCCTCGGTGATTCGTTCGTGGTAGGCCCATACCTCCTGTAAATATGGATAATCCGCAAAGGTGTTGAGTTCAACGGCTTCGTATGCGTCCCAATAGGCTTCCAACAGTCCCACAACAAAGGGATTTTCCAATCGCTTGAAGATCGATAGGTGAAACTCCCGGTGCTCGCGGAAGGGAATTTGAATGCGCGGCTGGTTGAGCATGACGTTGGCATCGGCGACTAGCCGGCGTAGGTGTTCCTTATCCTCGACTGTCAATAGCGCAACGGCCTCATCCCAGTAGGCAAATTCCAGATGGCCGCGCAAGCTGCTGAACTGGTCAAAGGCGTGATCATCCAGCGCCATAGCGGTCAGCAAGCTGAGGCGCACGGCCGGCTGGAATGCATATTCGGTGCGGGTGATGCCCCGACGCGGACTTGCTTCTACCAACCCGAGCATGCGCACGACTTCGAGCTGCTCGCGCAACTTGCCGATGCTGACGCCAATTTCGTCGCTAAGATCGTTGAGAGAAGGGAGCCGGTCGCCAGGTTGATAGCCTTCCGTCAAAACATGACGGAGAAGGTTCGAATCAATCTGCGATAGTATCATGTCTGATTGCCTGCAAAATTTATAATCTGATTAATCCGATTAATCAGATCGTTATCACTCATTAGACCACAAACGCGGCAATTCTGTCAAAAATCGTAACGTCGAACGCAGAACGCAAAGCGCGGAATTCTGGCCCGGCTTGCAGAAGACCCCGGCGCACCTGCCGCATCCGGCGTTCTGATTTGTTCATGCGGGAAAGGGCGCAATCACCGTCAGGAACGTGAGCGGATCGTCGCCCTGATTGACGACGCCGTGGGGCACGCCGGCCGGCGCCAGGATGAGTTCGCCGGCCATGCAGCGCCGCTGCTCATCGCCCACGGTGAAAAGACCCGAACCGGCCAACACGAGATAGAACTTGTCCTGCTCGGCATGGTCATGAATGGGCTGTTCCTGGCCCGGTTGCAGGGAGTTGAGACCGGTCAGCAGCCTCTCGCTCTCAAAAAATGTGTATTTGAAAGGCTTTCCTTCGCGCACGCCAACGTGGTCGAGCGGCTGGATAAAGTAGTTCATGGTTGTCTCCTTGTCATACGCGTCATGCTAGTACATCCCGGCGCAAATAGGGCGATAGCTTCCAGGCTGCTTCCACTCGAGGTACATAGCCCTATTTGCTGCCGTGGTATGTACGCCCAACTGTACTAGTCTACTGATTCTGCCTCAAGTATTCCCATGCGGCTGCGGCCAGCAGCGCCGTACCCGTCGGGAGCATGCGCTCATCGAAGTCAAAGCGCACATTGTGGTGGGGGGCATGCATGGGGCCTGCGGGATCCGACGCGCCGACAAGGACAAAGCAACCCGGCACGCGGCGCAGAAACTCGGCCATGTCTTCACCCACCATCATCGGCTCGATCTGAACGACCTGTTCCGGACCCACGATCTCTGTCGCCACGTCCTGCATGAAGGCTGCCTGCTCGACATCGTTAACGGTGGCTGAAGTGCCCCGCCAATGTTCGAACTCAACGCTGGCGCCGTAGGCCGCGGCAATCTGCTCTGCCATCTCTCCCATGCGCGTGGTGATCAAGGCCTCCACGTCATCGGAAAAGGCGCGGTAGGTGCCGGCGAGTTCGGCCGCTTCTGAGATGATGTTAAGCGCTGTCCCGCTGTGGAACTGTCCCACCGAAATGACGGCCGGATCGGTTGGGCGGACGTTCCGCGCCACGATGCTCTGCCAGCTAACGACAATCTGGGCAGCGATCAGCGTGGCATCGACCGTCTCGTGGGGCTCTGCACCGTGACCGCCCTTGCCGTGTACACGCAGGGTGAAGCCGCCCGCCGTTGCCCAAAGGGGACCGGGCTGCACGACGACCTGATTGAGCGGCAGACGGCTCCATAGATGGAGTCCGAACGCAGCGTCAGGGGCTGGGTCTTCCAGCACACCGTCGGCCAGCATGGCTTTGGCCCCGCCGAGTCCCTCTTCCGCCGGCTGAAAGACGAGCTTAACGCGACCCGGCAGTTCGTTGCGCCGGCGCGTCAACAAAGTGGCCACGCCCATGCCAATGGCTGTGTGGCCGTCATGACCGCAGGCATGCATGACGCCATCATTCTGGGATCGGTAGGGGACATCGTTCTCTTCGCTGATGGGTAACGCGTCCATGTCGAAGCGCAACATCACGGTCGGTCCGCCGGCCGGCAGATCATCGGGCTCAATCAGCGCCACGACGCCTGTCTGGCCAATCCCGGTGCTTACCTCCAGCCCCAGGTCGCGCAGGTGATCGGCCACGATACCGGCCGTGCGCACCTCTTCAAAGCCGATCTCCGGATGCCTATGAAAATCGCGCCGCCAGGCGACAAGTTGCTCGGCCAGCGCATCTGCCTCTTGCTGCCAGGGTGATTCAGTCGTCATGGTCATCTACTCCCAATTGGGTCCTTACTCAAGTGAATAGTCGAGGATCGCGTTGCTCTCGCGGACAAATTCGAAGCGCTCGCGTGCAGTGGTCAGGACATCGCCAATCGCCTCAAAACGCTCACGCAGGTCCTGCTCGTCGCTTGCGCTCTCCCATGCCTTGCGCAGCAAATCTTCAAATGACTTGGCCCCTTCGATGTTGCCCAGAATCAGGTCGACCTCACCGATTACCAGCTCAAACATGCGAATCTTGCGCGCCAGGAGATTGATGATGTGGGACTCAATCGTCTCGTTGCAGCTCAGGTTGAAGATGGCTACGTCCTCAGTCTGGCCGAGGCGGTGGAGGCGGCCAATCCGCTGTTCCACGCGCATGGGATTCCAGGGCAGATCGTAGTTGATCAATTGGTGACAGAATTGGAGATTGCGCCCTTCGGCCCCGCTCTCGGTGCTCACCATCACCCGCGCGCCGGCAGGGCCATCATCGCGGAACGTTGCCACTGCGGCCTCTTTTTGCTGGATACTAAGGCCGCCATGAAAGCTAACGCTGCTGACGTCCCACTTGGCAAGCTGCTCGATGATCACGTCCTGCGTGCGACGGAATTCGGTGAAGATCAGAAATTTACCGGGAAACTCGGCCATAATCTCGCGTACGGCCTCGAGTTTGCGGCCCACAGCAATCGATTCGGCCAGCTCGAGGTAGTCGCGCAGCTCGGCCCGGGTCTCGTCGCCATAGCCGGGATCGTCGATCATTTTGCGTAGGGTGCCGGCCACGGCCTGGGGGCTGCTGCTCAATTCGCGCTGCAGCGTGATCAGGGTCAGGCGCAAGGCCTTGTCATTTTCGGCGGTACGATAGCGCCGGCGGATGTAGTCGCTGAAGTCGGCATAGAGTCGCCACTCATCCTCGCTCAGGCTAAGGTGGTAGATGGCGGCGCGGCGGCGCGTGAATTGGATGTTGACCTTGCTGCGCCGGTTGCGGATCATGACATCGTTGAGCAGACGGCGCAGGGCGCGGGCATTCTTGGGTTCGCGGGCGTCGCCGCTGGACACGAAATGGCGGCGAAACGCTCGCACGGTCCCCAACTGTCCGGGCGAGAGAATCGTGATCAGGCTGTAGAGCTCCATGAGGTCGTTCTGGACCGGCGTGGCGGTGAGCATGAGCACGTAGCGCTTGCGGATCTGATTGACGAACTTCCAGGCCAGCGTGCTGCGATTCTTGAGCTTGTGGGCTTCGTCAACGATGAGCAGGTCGTAATCGCGCGCCAGGATTGCCTCGCTGTGGCGGCCCAGCTTGGCGCGGTCGAGGCTGGTGAGCCAGCGCCCCTGTTCGGCGGCGGCGGCCTTCCGCCACTCAGCCGGCTTGGTGATCACCTGAAATTCCTCGTGAAACTTACTGCTCAGCTCTTCGCGCCACTGTTCGGTCAGCGAGGCCGGCGTCAACACCAGGACGGAGCGTACCAGGCCCCGGCGGATCAGCTCTTTCATCACGATACCGGCTTCAATGGTCTTGCCCAGCCCAACCTCATCGGCCAGAAGGGCGCGGCCGCGCATGTCGCGCAGCGCGCGCAGCGACGCGGCCAGTTGATGGTCGTAATGATCCAGGTCAAGCTCTTCGACGCAGAGTAGCTTGTCGAAGCCCCGGCTCAAACGCAGTTGTTCGGCCTGGGTGCGCAACCGGAACATCGCCATTGGCTCCGGTGGGCGAATGCGGCCATGGGTGCGGAAAAAATTTTCGAGGTTCTGACTGCTTTCGATCACACGCGGCGGCAGCGTCACGCCGAGCTGCGTGATGCGTTCGTTCATCTCATAGTCGATGTTGTACCGATAACCGCAACGGAAGCATGCGGTCGCCGTGTCTTCGTCGAGCCAATCGCATTGGGGGCAGCGTTTGCCCAGCACGGCATGGCCGCCCTCCCGGTCAACCTGGCGGCGCTTGGTCTGCTCTTCTGGGATTTCTAACCACTCAAAGCGTTCGAGAGACATGGTTTATGGTGTGCCTGGTGATGCGTGAAACGTGAGTGTGCTGGTTTCGTTGACGCATGTACATCAAACCCGCTTGCACGGGGCGTGCTCAGTGAACTTCTTCCGGTGTTTCGTGCCGACCCGTTCGCACGGGGCGTGCTCACTAAGCTTTTTTCAGGGGATCGTACTAACCTGCTCGCACGGGGCGTACTCAGAGAGCCATATCTCGGTGTATCGTAGCCGACATGATCCGCCGCAATCCGCAATCCCCATTCCGCAATCCCCAATCCGCGCTCCGCGCTCACAACGTCGCCGGTCGCGCCCGCCGCTCGGCCCAGGCGCGCAGTGCGTCAATCTCTTCGCTCATCATCGTGCTCAGGGGCACGGTCTCTTGCAGCACGTTGAGCAGGTCGTCCATCTGCAGGGGGCGGCCGGCATCGAAGGCATCATACAGGCCGGCAATAACAGCCTGCTCGATCTCCGCGCCCGACAGGCGGTCGGAGGCCATGGCGAGCTGGTTGAGATCGAAGTCGGCGGGATCTCGGTTGCGCTTGAGCAGATGGATGCGCCATATCTCCTGGCGTTCAACCGCGCTGGGCAAATCGACGAAAAAGATCTCGTCAAAGCGGCCTTTGCGCACGAGTTCGGGTGGCAGCGCTCGGACATCATTGGCCGTAGCGATTACAAAGACGGGCGCCTTCTTTTCCTGCAGCCAGGTGATAAAGCTGCCGAAGACGCGCGCGGCGGTGCCGGCATCACTCACGTTACTGGACCCAACGCCCGAAAAGCCCTTTTCGATCTCATCGACCCAGAGCACGACCGGCGCAATGCTCTCTGCCAGCTTGATGGCGTTGCGCAAATTCTGCTCTGATGAGCCGACCAGTGACGAAAAGAGCGCGCCCACATCCAGCCGCAACAAGGGCAGGCGCCACGAGTTGGCCACCGACTTGGCGACCAACGACTTGCCGCAGCCCTGGACGCCCACCAGTAAGATGCCCTTGGGCTCGGGCAAACCAAAGGCCCGGGCCTCGGGTCCGAAGGCGCGCACGCGCTTGCGCAGCCACTCCTTGAGCGTGTCGAGTCCGCCCACAGTGCTCAGCGCTTCGTCGCTGGCATAAAATTCGAGGAGTCCACTCTTGCGGATAATCTGCTGTTTTTCGGCCGCCACGATCTCCAACGCATCGCCGTCAAGCCGGCCCTCCATCTGCGTAATCGCCTTGGCGACTGCATTGGCCGTCTCGCGTGCGGTGAGGCCCAGGCAGGCCTGCACCAGCCGCGCGCGCTGGCGCCGGTCGAGCTCGACCTGGATGCTTTGATGGCGCTGCGCATGCTCGATGATGGCCTCCAACTGTGCGTTGAGCTCGTCAGTCGTTGGCAGTTCCAGGTCAACAACCGTAATCTGCTTCTCCATTTCGCGCGGAATCTCCAGCACGGGGCTGAGCAAGACCATCGTCTTGCTACTCTTCTCCAGCGCAAGCGCGACTTCACGCAGGAGGCGTACAACTCCGGGGTCTTTGAGAAAGGGGTGGAAATCGCGCAGCACCCAGATGCTGGCGTCCGGTTCCGCCTCGATGGCACGCAGGAGCTTGCTCGGCTCGCGCAGGGACGTATCGGCCCAGTCCGGTTTGGCCGGATTGGTCACGCCCGATGGGTAGCTCCAGTAGAGGATGCGCTTGCGCTGCAGCTGGGCCAGCGCATCTAGTTCGGCCAGCGCCCGTTCCTCCTCCGGCGTCACGAGCCAGAGCAGGGCGTAGCGTGCTCGAATATAGAGATCAAGGTCGCGTTTCATGAGGTGCATCATCGCAGATACTGGGAGTAACGCCAAACCTTCCGCTTCTCAATCTCTTCGCCGCGAACGTAGACGCGTGTGCCGGACCATGTTTCTACGTAGTTCCAGAGGCGCCAGAAATCGCGCAGCTTGTCTTTGCGAAACATGACCCGATAGACGACATTGCGATTCTCGTCGACGAGCTGACTGAAGGTGCTGATGCGTTGGGCCAACGTGAGGGCAAAATCAAAATACTCTGAGCGGCTCTGGCCAAACTCAAGAATGATGTGCCAGCCTTCATCCTCGACGCGGTTGGAGGAGGGGGACGCGGCCTCGTTTTCCGGCACACGTGGAGTGGGGGGAGGGGGTACGTCCCGGACTGCCAGCATGTCACGAAGTAGGGGCTCGAGTACGGGGCGCAAGTCGGGCTGAGGCAAGAGCAGGCGTACCATGCGATGTACGCCACGCCAGAGAATCGGTTCGTGCGCGGTCGGCCCCAACTCAGCGAGGGCATAGGCCAGCGGATCAGTCGCGAGATTTTCGCATAGAGATTGTAGGTGGAGATGTGTAATGTCGCGTTCATCAACGTCGGTCAAGCCCCAGGCGCGTGCGACCGCAGCCAGCTCGCCGACCTGAAGGGGAACGCCCAGCAGCGCTTGCCAACCTAATGCCATACCCCAGTGCTCGGGACGGAGCGATCCATGACTGAGCCAATCGGTCAGTTCCACTCCGGATTGGCGCATCCAGAAGTGAAGCAGGAGCACCCGTTCCAGGCTTGGCTCGTCCCGCCACTCGGCGTTTTCGTATAGCGACAAGAGCTGGTCGATGGCCGTGTCGGTGCTGGATTGGGCGAAGAGGCCGATCTCAAGATGGGCCAGAGCCAAATGCTGGAATGCCGTCGGGGCGAGGCGCGTGTTTTCGTATAGCCATTCGATGCAGGCGATGCGCTGACCAGGCGAAAAGGCTCCGTAACTTGCGTTGTGGGGGGGTGCGAGTGTGCTGGGTTCAGGCGCCCGTGCCAGGAGCAGATCGATCAGCGTTTCGTCCTCCATCTCTGGTTGGGGCGCCATAGCAAAGCTGATAACGCTACCCGCCGCGAACCGAGTTGCGTTCAGAATCATGCCCGCGGGTGGATCAATCCCGGCAATGCGTACCCAGGGCGGGAGGTCAGTCACTAAGCGCTCGTCGTTGATTTGTTGTTGAGACGTCATCATCACTGCGTCGCGCAAGCGCGCCCTTTTGAAACGGCTAATCGAGAACCGAGAACGGCGAATGGGTGCTGGCGTCGCTGTCCCTTACCCAATTGCGATTGACTATTTTTGATTCATCGCTACGCCTCGTTCATTGCTGCAATTGGTAGCGGTTGGTCGCGTCCGTGTAACCTATGCTAAGATGCTGACATCCAAATCCTGAGTAGTGTTTCCGCTGTCTCGTCGCAGGGACGCTACGGTATTGAGTGCTAAAATTGTAACAGCTTGTTTCAGCGAGGAAAACATCATGGGTGAGGCAACTCAAGCATTCGGCGGCGTCGCCATTGCTGCGGATTTAGAAAGCGCGCGTGCTGCCTTTCTAGCCGAACATGCCGACTTCAATGAAGCGGCGCTACATACATTGCGCGCCGAGGAGTATGGTCGTTTGGATCAGACAGGACAGATCTATTTCGACTACACGGGCGGCGGCCTTCACGGCGAGAGTCAGGTACGTCGTCACTTCGAGCTGTTGACGACGCAGGTGCTGGGCAATCCCCACTCCCACAATCCAACCTCCCTTGCCATGACCGAACTGGTTGAACACGCCCGTGCGGCTGTACTCGACTACTTCAACGCAGATCCTGAGGAGTATCTGGTTATCTTCACCGCGAACGCCAGTGGCGCGCTCAAGCATGTGGGTGAATCCTATCCATTTGGACCGGGAAGTCGTTATTTGCTGACTTTCGACAATCACAATTCTGTCAATGGCATTCGTGAGTTTGCACGCAGCAAAGGCGCGGAGATCACCTACGCCCGCGTGACGCTGCCCGAATTACGCCTTGATGAAGCCAACCTGCTGGCAGAATTGGACCGAATCGACTCGACATATCCCCATCTGTTTGCGTTTCCGGCCCAATCGAATTTTTCGGGCGTACAGCATCCGCTTTCGCTGATCGAAGCGGCCCAGCGCCGCGGGTGGGACGTTCTGCTCGATGCTGCGGCCTTTGTGCCCACCAATCGCCTCGATCTGAACGAGTGGCGGCCTGATTTTGTGGCGGTCTCCTTTTACAAGATCTTTGGATACCCCACTGGCCTCGGCGCGCTGATTGCCAAACGCACGACGCTGAGGAAGCTATGCCGTCCCTGGTTTGCCGGCGGTACCATCAGCATCGCCTCCGTCCAGGGCGATGGGCATCACCTGGAAGAGGGCGAGGCCGCGTTTGAGGACGGCACTGTCGACTACCTGAACATCCCCGCGGTCGAAACGGGTCTGCGTCACATCCAGCGCGTGGGCATCGATCAGATTCACGACCGCGTCATTGCGCTCTCCGGATGGCTCCTCGATAGCCTGACGGCGCTGCGCCACAGCAATGGGCGACGGCTCATCTTTGTGCACGGCCCGCTAACGACCGAGGCTCGCGGCGGTACCATCACCGTCAGCTTTTATGATCGTGACGGTCAAGGGATCGATGAGCGTCGCGTGGAGGAATTGGCCAATCGTGCCGGCATCTCGCTGCGTACAGGCTGCTTCTGCAACCCGGGCGCCGGCGAAATCGCCCACGGTCTAAATCGGGATCAAATGAAGGCCTTTTTCCAAGAGAGCCGCACCGTTAGCTTTGAGGAACTGCGCCGCACCGTCATCGAGAAGTACCAGAAGAGCATTGGCTCGATCCGCATCTCGCTGGGCATCGCCACCACCTTTGACGATGCCTACACGCTGATCGAATTTATCGAGAGCTTCCTCGACAAGAGCAATAAAGAAATCGGTCCACTCGAACGGATTTCAGACATGCCGGTGCGGGATGTCACGTAGGATGATCCGGGCCATGCGCGGACGACCGTTTGATGGAACGCGGATTTGCGCAGATATTGGCAGGGAAATCAGCGTCAATTCGCCCAATCCCGGCACATCCGCGTTCTATCTATCGGTGAGCCGTATCGCTACGAATCTCTGTTAAAAAGTCGCCCGCCGGTAGACCGGCCGTGCATATGCCATGGCCATGATGCAACGCAAGAGCGGAGTGCAGCTTATGTCTGAATCGCCCTATGAAATGTTGCCGGTCAGTGACGCCCTGACCATCGTATTGGAGCAGTCAGCGCCGCTTGCACCGCAGATGGTGGCGCTGGACGATGCCGTGGGGCTGATCCTGGCTGCGGATGTGCGGGCGGGGGAGCCACTGCCGCCCTTTCCCGCAGCCATCAAAGATGGCTATGCAGTCGTCGCTGGGGACGGACCGGGCGTCTATCCGATCGTTGGTGAGGCGACGGCGGGAAGGGTGGCCGACTTCACGGTTGAGCCAGGCACGGTCGCCTACATTACGACTGGTGCGCCTCTGCCACCGGGCGCCGACGCGGTGATCATGGTGGAAGAGAGCGAGCCTGCGCTTACAGGTGCGGATGGCGTGGCGCGTGTTGCGCTCAAGGCCCGGGTGGCACAGGGTGATGATGTGCGGCCGATTGGTGTGGACGTGACCGCCGGACAAATCGTCCTGCAGGCCGGTGAACGGCTGGGTCCGGCCGAGATAGGCCTGCTGGCCACGGTGGGGACCACAGAGGTTGCATGTCATCCCCGGCCACGGGTGGCGATTCTATCTACCGGCGATGAACTGGTTGAGCCCGGCGAAGCGCTCGGTCCCGGCCAGATTCGCGATGCCAACCGCGCCATGCTGCGCGCAGCCGTGCGCCAGCTCGGCGGTCAGGTCATCGACTTGGGTATCGCCGGCGATGATCGGACAGAACTGGAAGCTGCCGTGCAGCGAGGGCTGCGCGAGGCTGACATGCTGTTAACCTCAGGCGGCGTCTCCATGGGCGACCTCGACCTGATCAAGCCGCTGTTGGACCGCGCCGGCACAGTTCATTTCGGACGCATCCGCATGAAGCCGGGCAAGCCCCTCACCTTTGCCACTGTCGAAATCGGTGGGCGACAGCGTCTAGCCTTCGGCCTGCCGGGCAACCCGGTAAGCAGTCTGGTGACCTTTTACCTGATGGCTGCGCCCGCATTGCGCAAGCTGGCCGGCTATCGATCACCGGAACTGCCTCGCGTGCAGGCACAACTGGCCCAGCCGCTGGCGCTTGATCCCGCCAGGCCTGAATATCACCGGGCCGCGCTGCACTGGGATGTGACGCTGCGTGACGGGCAAGGGGGGTATTGGGCCTACTCTACCGGCAGCCAGGCCAGCAGTCGCTTGTTGAGCATGCGCACTGCCAACGCGCTGCTGGAACTGCCTCAGGCTGCGGGTGAACTTCCGGCTGGTGCAGTCGTCAGTGCGCTAGTGATTGGTGAAATAGACAAATGAGCAAGCTGACCCATCTAGATGAAAAAGGCCATGCAAGCATGGTGGACGTGGCTGACAAGGATGTGACCAGCCGTACCGCGGTCGCACAGGGCGCAGTGCATATGGAAGCGGCGACTCTGACCGCCATTCGTGAGGGTGAAGTACCCAAAGGCGACGTTTTGGCTGCCGCGCGCATCGCCGGCATTATGGCCGCCAAACGTACGCCCGAACTGATTCCTCTCTGTCACACGCTCTTGTTGAGCAAAGTGGCCGTCGACTTTGAAGTCGACGAAGCAGCCAATACGATCATCATTACGGCTGAAGTTCGCTGTAAGGGCCAGACCGGCGTGGAGATGGAGGCTCTGACGGCAGTGAGCGTCGCTGCGTTGACCATCTACGACATGGCCAAAGCGCTGGAAAAGGGGATGGTTATCGGTGAGATTCGCCTTCTGGAGAAGCAGGGGGGCAAATCCGGAGCCTATGTACGAGAGATATAATGAAATGGAACGTGGTTCAAGCGGATGAATATGGATTTTTGCAAGCCTGATCCGCCGAAATCCGCTTGATCCGCGTTCGCTCTTTTGAGGGATTGCGAGTGATATGAAGATACAGGTAAAGCTTTTTGCCACGCTGCGTCAACAGGCGGGATGGTCAGATATGGAGATCGAAGTGGCAGATGGCGCGACGGTAGAGGCGGCACTGTCCACGCTGGCGGCGGACAATCCAGGATTGGACCTGGCCGATCGCTCTGTCTATGCGGCAGTCAATCGCCAGTACGCCAATTTGAGCGATCGGCTGCATGATGGTGACACCGTGGCTATCTTTCCGCCGGTCTCCGGTGGTACGCACGGGGAGGTTATGCATGGCTGAGTCCAAACGTTTTGAAATCACCGACGCACCCTTGTCGCTGGATGACGCCGCGGCGCGCGTTACCCGTCCGGATTGTGGCGCCATCACCACTTTTGCCGGCGTTGTGCGTGGCGAAACGAAGGTGGACGATGACCCACGCGGAACCGATTTTTTGGTCTACGAAGCCTATGTTGAAATGGCCGAGGAGATGCTCGCCGGGATCGCTCAGGAGATCATGGAGCAGTGGCCCCAGGTGAAGGACGTGGCCATCCTGCATCGTCTGGGCCGGTTGGAGATTGGCGAGGCGAGCGTTGTCATCGCCGTGGCCACGCCTCATCGAGGCGACGGTTGCTTTGAGGCCTGCCGCTACGCCATCGAGCGGCTCAAAGCCATCGTGCCGATCTGGAAACAAGAAAACTGGTCGGACGGTCAGGTGTGGGTGGAAGGCCCGCGCCAGCCCGACCTGGACCTGTCCTACGGGGACAATTGATAATGGGCAATTGTCTATTGTTAATTGCCGATTTTTTTGACAGCACATCCGTTCCGTGGTATGATTTTTGAGTTGGATAACGAGCGGTTTTGCTCATTAACAACGTGCATAGTGCGGGGCGGATGGAAACCGTCGCTGGTCGTGCAGAGCACGGCTAGAGGAACTTCCCGACTCCCATTTGGGCCGGCGTTGGCCGGTTCGAAACGGTTGCCACACGAAACAGTAAGTGTGGGCGTGCAGTCGGTAACGGCTGTGTGACTACAACCGCAACAGAGAGCAATCCCGCCGCTGGGCTTTCGGGTCCAGAGGTAAGGGCTGAAAGGGTGGGGTAAGAGCCCACCAGCGGGTCCAGCAATGTACCCGGCTAGGCGAGCGTGCAGCTGGGAGCAAGGCGAGAGGGTCGCGCAACGGCGTAAGCCGGTCAGCGCGATCTCGTCGCAGCAGGGCGGGCGAAGCTGGGTAATACCCAGCAGACCACAATCTGCCATCACCCGGTCGTTCGGCCGGTGAATGATGAGACAGATGACGGTACGGTCCGGCAACGGGCTGACAGAATCGGGGGTACGAAATCTGTCCCGCATATTTGCGAAGCTGATTAAGTTTCGTTACAATATGCACTCGTTAGAAAGTCTGCGCCGACGTGGCGGAATTGGCAGACGCGCTAGATTTAGGATCTAGTGCCCGCGAGGGTGTGGAGGTTCGAGTCCTCTCGTCGGCACCAGGATGATTGATAATTGTCAATTAGCAATCTAAATTGTCAATTGTTTCGGGCCCGTGGCCTAGCGGGAAGGCGTCTCCTTTGCAAGGAGAAGATCGTCGGTTCGAATCCGACCGGGTCCACTTGAGCGGGCGTGAATGCCGTTGATTTGTTGCCGCTCAAATTTGCCGCTTGTGGGCAAATGTTGTAAAGTAAATTTCAGGATGCGGGCGTAGTTCAGTGGTAGAACGTTTCCTTGCCAAGGAAAAGGTCGTGAGTTCGAATCTCATCGCCCGCTCTCAAGAGGCCGGCCATCTGGTCGGCCTTTTTGCCGGGGTAGCTCAGTTGGTAGAGCACTGCACTGAAAATGCAGGTGTCCCCAGTTCAAGTCTGGGCCCCGGCACCTTGCTAATTCATAATTGAGAGCTGAGAATTATGAATGGCTAATGGTTTTTGCCGACGACCATTATTCGTTTTCGATTCTGCATTCACCATTCTCTATTGCTTTGGGGGATCGTCTAACGGCAGGACTGCGGCCTTTGGAGCCGTCAATCGGGGTTCGAATCCCTGTCCCCCAGCCACTGCCGGGGCGGGGGGGTATCTGCCCCGGCTTCTTTATCACATTGGTTACTGTACAATCTAATCTTATGGCGCCTATAGCTCAATGGCAGAGCGCTTGATTGTGGATCAAGAGGTTGTGGGTTCAAGCCCCACTAGGCGCCCCTAAACCCCCGAAACATGCAGCTGGACCGATGATTTCTATCGTTCTGTTCGGTTGTTAAGGTACTTACTATGTGATGGGCGACGCACACTTCTTGGCGGGAGGGGCGTCGCTAACTCATTCCTCACGGTCGTGTTGAGGCAAATACCCCAGTTCACCCGCGTACCGAATCAGATCCTCACGGTCAATCATGTAGACCTTCTGACGGCCGACTCGTCGATGCTTGATTAAATCGAGAGTGCACCAATCACGAATCGTTTGACCCGTTACGCCGACGATCTCCGAGGCTTCTTGCGTGCTGATC
>CAVVOJ010000007.1:0-236555 GCA_963749845.1 uncultured Chloroflexia bacterium
ATTCTGTGACAAACGAACGCAGAACCCCCGATCCGCACTCCCTAATCCCAAATCCAATCACTCGTACCGTGCGAATATCCGTTGATAGAGCGGGCAGCGCTCCATTAGCTCGTCGTGCGTGCCCTGATCGATCAGGCGACCCTGATGGAGGACGAGGATCTTGTCGGCGCGTCGGATCTGCGAGAGACGGTGGGTGATGAGCAGCGTGGTGCGCCCATCCTGCACCCGGTTGATGGCCTGCTGGATCCGGTCCTCGGTGGCGCTGTCAATGGCGCTGGTCGAATCGTCGAGCATGAGGATGGCCGGATCTGTAAGCAGCGCCCGCGCAATGGCCAGCCGCTGACGCTGGCCGCCAGAGAGGGTGACGCCCCGCTCGCCGATCTCCGTGGCGTAGCCGTCGGCGAAGCCGCTGATGAATTCGTGGGCCTGCGCGTCCTCCGCGGCCGCGTAAATCGAACCTTCAGTTGCGCGCTCACCCAATCCAAAGGCGATGTTCTCGCTGATGGAGCGGGAAAAGAGAAAGACATCCTGCTCAATGGTCGAGATCTGGGAGCGCAGCCGATCCAGATTCCAACGGCGCACGTCGATACCATCGATGAGAATGTTGCCGTCGTCCACGTCATAAATGCGATTGATGAGCTTGATCAGCGTGCTCTTGCCGGACCCGGTCTGTCCGACGACCGCCACGGTCTGGCCTGGCTCGATGCGAAAGGAGATATCGTGCAGCACCGGCTTCGTGCCAAAGCCGAAGGTGACGTGGTCAAAGACCACTTCGCCCAGCATGGCCTCGCCATAGCCTGCCCGGTTCTCGTCCAGCTCCGTCTCTTCGCTCATGAGTTCGAGAATGCGTTCTGCCCCCGCCAGCCCCAGCTGGACGAGGGAGAAGGTAAAGATCGAGATGAAGGTCGGGAAGCGCAGGATGCCCATGAGGCCCATGTAGGCGACCAGATCGCCTACCTCGATCTGACCCTGCGTGAAGAGCCAATAGCCGTGGGCGAAGGCTCCCGCCAGGGCGAAGGCAAAAAAGAGCAAGGGAAGATAGCGCGCCTGGACCTGCCCTTCCTTGACGTAGTAGTCGCGCACAATCGACGCCTGCTGCGCGAAATTTGCGCTTTTCTTGGGCCTCCTGCGCCGTCGACTTAACGACTTCGATGCCGCTGATTGTCTCGTTGAGGCCGGCGTTGAGCAGGCCGAACTCCTCGCGGATGCTGGCGGCTACCGGATTCAAACGGTGCATATAATCGCGCAGCAAAAAGTAGAAGACGAAGAGAAAGATTAGCGGCGACAGCAGCAAGGCCGGGTCAATCGTGGCGATGAAGAGCAGGGGCGCGATGATGCCCATCAACGAGTCCATGATGAGCGCCACGCCCGGGTTCATCATGGGGTTGAGTTGGCGGACGTCGTTCGTGGCCCGCGCCATGATATCGCCCACCCGCTGCCGGTTGTGAAAGGTCTGACTCTTGCCCAGCAGGCTGATGTACAGTTCTTCGCGCGGATCACGCTCGAGCCGCTGACCAAGCGTCTCAATCGAGAAGGCGTTGATTAGATCGGTAATGCCCCGCAGAATCACGACGCCGAAGATGGCCAGGGCGATGAGGCCCAGGCTACGCGGGCCGGCGTCGGGCTGGAGCACCACGTCGAATGCCATCCCGGTCAGGCGCGGGATGGCTGAAAAGAGGATCGCGGTCACAAAGCTAGCGATCACAAAGACCAGCAGATAGACCTTATACTGCATCAGATGGGAAAGAATCCAACGCGTCGGCGACGAACGATTGTATTCAACTTCGTTCTCGACGGTGAATTCGCGTTTCTGATCTAGCGCCTGGACGGCCAATACGCACGCTCCTGAACCATCGGATGCTGAAATACACTCCGGAACATCCGTTCGGAATAGAACATCACCAGAATAGCATAAAGCGCGACGTGCGAAAAATCAATTTCAGGGGCGATCTGGCGCTGCAGTTCAAAATGAGGGGAACGATCTGTGCGACGTGAGCGTTCACTATGATGACGGCTTCCGACACGCAATCGGCGGTCGAGATTCCGCGACGTTTGCGCGACGCCCCCTGCCTATACTGCGGGCGCGGAGAGATCACATCGGAGATCTCTCGATTCCCTAAAGGGGGCTCAATATGAATTGCTTGAATCGGACTCGTTCGGTTGTGGCTTTGTCTGTGATGATGCTCGTTGTCTTGGTTGGGCACGTGAGTGCAGGACCGATGGCAGCGGCTTCGGCGGAAGAACAAGCCGCTACGTTTGATGCGAAGTATTACGATGCCGGCTACATCGCCTACAGCGGCATTGAGTCGATTGTCAAGCGTGCGGCAGCAAATCTGGGCGCTGCAGCCTTCGACGGCAATTACTGGATCACAGGCAGTATCTCTCACAACCTCCTCGCCGAAGTAGAATCAGCCCAAGCCGCCCGTTGGGCAGCCACGGCCGTCTTCTATACAGATCGAAACCAGGCGACCGCTGAATCGTACGATGTCAAGTACTTCCTGCCGGGCGCCATGGCCCACAACCTGTTTGCCGAGGCCGAAGCAGCGCAGGCCCTGCGTTGGAACGCCATGGCAGACTTCTACGCAAACCAGGGTGTGATGACTGCAGCTTCCTATGATGCCAAGTATCTGGCTCCAGGCGGAATCGCACAGAACTTCGTCGCCGAGGCCGAAGCAGCGCAGGCCCTGCGTTGGAACGCCATGGCAGACTTCTACGCAAACCAGGGTGTGATGACTGCAGCTTCCTATGATGCCAAGTATCTGGCTCCAGGCGGAATCGCACAGAACTTCGTCGCCGAGGCCGAAGCAGCGCAGGCCCTGCGTTGGAACGCCATGGCAGACTTCTACGCAAACCAGGGTGTGATGACTGCAGCTTCCTATGATGCCAAGTATCTGGCTCCAGGCGGAATCGCACAGAACATCGTGGGCGAGAGTATTGCTGAATCTGTTCTCTCTCAATCCATCAGCACCAACTCGGTTTTCGAACTGAAGGTGCGTGAGGAGACGGAGTTGCAGCGGACGATAGCTGCCGCCATTGCAGCAATCCCTGCCCTCCGCTAACCGACTGGATTGTCCAACTGAAAGAAGCCGTAGGGCCGTCGTTTTTCGACGGCCCTACGGCTTCTTTCATGTTATGGTGTATGATGCTTGCATCAACTTGACCAAGCCAGCAACATACATCTTCTCAACAGGTTCTCGAGGTCATGACAAAGACGCTGATCCACAATGGCACCCTGATCGACGGACGTGGCGGTGCTGCGCTTTCTGAGGCCGCACTTCTGCTTGAAGACAATCGAATCGTGGCGGTCGGTCCGGCCACGCAACTCAACGTTCCGCCCGATGCCCAGACCATTGACGCCGCGGGCGGCTTCATTTTGCCCGGACTGATTGATACCCACGTCCACCTCATGCTGGAGGGCGTCGACCCGGCCAAGATGCTGACAACGCCTTTTTCCTACAACTTCTATGCCGCGGTGGGGCGCATGCAGCGCACCATCGACGCCGGGATTACGTCGGTCCGTGACGCCGGCGGAGCCGACCTGGGCCTGAAGCAAGCCGTGCAGGATGGGCTGGTGGTCGGCCCGCGCATGCAGATTAGCGTGCAGGCGCTCTCCACCACGGGCGGTCACGGTGACGGCTGGATGCCTTCTGGACAAAGCCTCGAGCTGCTGCCGGCCTATCCCGGCATGCCTGATCCGATCTGTGACGGTGTGGAAGGGGTGCGCCGCAAGGTGCGCGAGGTGCTGCGTGCCGGCGCCGAAGTTGTGAAAGTCTGCTCCACCGGCGGTGTGCTCAGCCCCACCGACCACCCCGAATTCACCCAGTTCACCGTCGAGGAGTTGGAAGTGATGGTGCAGGAAGCCCGCTTCCGGCGCGGACTCAAAGTCATGGCCCATGCCCAGGGCGCGGAGGGGATTAAGAACGCCGTGCGCGCGGGGATTCATTCCATCGAGCACGGCATCTATCTGGATGACGAAGCCATCGAGCTCATGTTGGAGCACGGCACTTATCTTGTGCCCACCCTGCTGGCGCCGCTGGCCGTGCTGGAGCAGGCGAAACTCTCGGGTACGATGCCGGAATATGGCGTGCGTAAGGCGCGGGAGACGATCGAGATTCACAGCGAGAGCATTGCCAAAGCCTACGCGTCAGGCGTGCGGATCGCCATGGGCACCGATGCCGGCGTCATGCCCCACGGCACCAATCTGCGGGAGTTGGGCCTTATGTGCAATGTGGGGTTCTCGCCCATGGAGGCCATCGTCGCCACCACCAAGACCGCGGCGGAAACCTTGGGCTGGCAGGATCGCCTGGGCACCCTGGAAGCAGGCAAACTGGCCGACCTCATCATTACCAAAACCGACCCCCTGGCCGATATTCGCAGTCTGGAAAAAACCGAGAACATCGTGCTGGTGATGCAAGACGGCAAGACGCTGAAAAACGAATTGCCCATCGACATTTGACGATGGGCAATTGTCAATGGGACCACACGATCATGAATTCACCTGTAGCGGCAATCTTAGCCGATCTTGGTATCCCGTATCGCACCTTCACCCATCCTGGCCCGGTTCACTCGCTAGAGCAAGCCGCAGCAGAGCGCGGGCAAGTACCGGGCCAAATTGTGCGCAGCATACTTTTCCGCCTGGGCGACGGAGAGTATGCCATGGTGCTGATCGCCGGACCGGGGCAGGTTTCATGGAAGGCGTTGCGGACGGCATTCAACCGTTCGCGCCTGACCATGGCGGACAAGGAGGAAGTCCTGGCCGTGACCGGTTACTCCATCGGCGCAGTAGCGCCCTTCGGTCTGCCAGAAGGCCTTCCCGTGCTGGTTGATGAGAGCGTCCTGGTCTATGACGAGGTTTCGCTGGGTTCAGGTGTACGCGGCACGACGATTATCATGCGGTCGGCCGACTTGGTGCGCGCACTTGGCGATGCGCCCACGGGGGCGTATGGGCAATGAGGGCGCCATCTGATCGTCAAGCTCAGGACAGCGCAGGCTCAGCCTGCACCTACCTTGGTGACTGAAGTACAACTTCATTAAGACTATCGTCAAGGTAACGGCTGGGTGAGAATTGTACATAACGGACGTGACTGACGGCGGCAAAATCGCACGAACAGATTGATAAGCGCAGAAGCCTAAAATCGTTTTTTCTGATTCTTTTCTGGATCCCAACGTATAAAACGTATAAGATGTCGTGGCTGCGGGGCGACCTGATTGCTGCGCTGAAAGCCGCATCGATCGATCATTGACCCCTTGCTTCTTTGCGGTTGAACGGAATCTGAGCATCGCACATGGAACCCATTTCGTACGTCTCACTGCTACTCTGCACCCTCTTGGTGGCCGCGGTCTCTCGCCGCATTCACAATACGATCATCACCGTGCCAATGCTCTGCGTAGTTTTGGGGCTGCTTATCGGACCTATCGGGCTGGGGTTCGTTGATATTCCGGTCGAGAATGAAGCAGTTCGTATCGTCGCTGAGGTGACACTCGTCATGGTGCTTGCGACCGACGCCTCGCGGATCAAGTTGCGCAGCGTCCGCAAAGATCATTCGCTTCCCGTCCGGTTGCTGGCCATTGGCCTGCCGCTCACCATGTTTAGTGGCGCGGTAGCAGCAAAGATCGTTTTTCCTGAATTTCCTATCTGGGAGGCGGCGATCCTGGCGATCATTCTCACGCCAACCGATGCAAGCCTGGGTCAGGCCGTCGTCAGCAATCCGCTGGTGCCGGCGCGCATTCGCCAGACGCTCAATATTGAGAGCGGCCTCAACGACGGCATTGCCATGCCCTTTTTGCTTCTGGCAATCTCCTTGGCGCTGGCTTCCGAAGCGGGTCCCGAGGGATTGCTCGGCTGGACCCTATGGGGCAGTCAGCAGATTGTCTTCGGTGCATTGGTCGGGTTGGGCGTCGGCTATATTGGAATTCGCTTCACAGCTTGGGGGTTACAGTCCGGGTGGATGACAGGGGAGTACAGCAAGATTGCCGCAATTACGCTGCCGCTCGTAGCGTTTGGCATCGCCGAGATGGTCCACGGCAATGGCTTCATTGCCGCGTTTCTCCTTGGCGCTACCGCGGGGAATGTGCCGGTTAGGGTGAATCGCAAACCTTTGAGTGAGCATATGGAGGTTGAGGTTGAACTGCTGATGGTCTTGACCTATTTGATTTTTGGCGCAGTTCTACTGGAACCTGCATTGCGAAATCTGGAAAGCAGCGTCATCATCTACGCACTCCTCAGCCTGACGGTTGTGCGCATGCTACCCGTCTTCATCAGCATGATCGGCGCCCATGTTCGTTTGGCCACCACGCTCTTTATGGGCTGGTTTGGCCCACGCGGCATCGCTTCAATCCTTTACATCTACACGGTGCTTGATACAGAAGGCATTGTGAACGAAACCCTCATCTACACCGCTACGATGATTACGGTTTTTCTTAGCATCTTCGCTCATGGCATCACTGCTGCGCCCGCTGCAAAGTGGTATGGCCGCAGTATGGCACTTGCCAAAGAAGGCGATATGGCCGAAATGAAGGACGTCACGGAGATGCCGCTGCGACATTCCCACCCAGTCGACTCGTGAGGCTGCAGAAGATACGGGTTCCAGTGGAAAATGCTGACATCATGCGGGACCGCAATCCATGAACAATTGGCGCGTAGCGTGGGCATTTCCTCCAGCACTAGCCTCCAGTTCTGCACCAACCACTTTAGACGGTCCAGCCGTTGACCAGGCGTTTCAATTTCCCTGACACTTTCCAACACCCCACATTCCGCAGCAAGAAACGGAGGTAATGCGGAATAAGGCGACGGCAAATAATAAGGCGACGGCAAATATAGACGGAAGTTCCAGGACTCCGGTAAGCTACGGGGTATGGACACGGCAGGGATTGAATACACAACAGAACGGCACCCAGAGGGTTCCCGTCATCTGGGGATCGTGGCAGGCATCTAGTTGCTCAACATCTGCAAGGAGCAGGGGAGTGCCGTGGAGCGTGGTTTTCGTTTCCTGAAAGACCCACTCTTCTTTCAAATGGACCTATCAGGGTAAGCCGCTTGTCGTTTGACTCTTGGCCTTTTTAGGCCGCCGTGTACTAGGTCAGCGGAAGCCTTGGGGCAGTTGTGTAAAGACGGACAGATGAGTTAAGTAGCCAGCACGGGATTGAAATGTGACAATAGTCTGAGACTATGTCTGGGGATCGTCCTGAGCGGACAGTTCGTCGAGCAGTTCTTTGGCCACGCATAGGTCTGGCGTGTCAAACCCTTCGGTGAACCAGTTGTAGACAACACTCAGCATCAATCTACTCTCGGAGGCGTCACCGTCTATCTGCCGTAGCCGGGTCAGATGGACGGCGGCGCGCAACTCGGAGGTCTTGGCGCCCAACTCCTGGGCAAGCGTCATGGCCGAGTGATAACTGGCTTCGATCTCGTCTTGGCTTGCGCCCAACGCGAGCAGGGCCTCGCCGCGGATTGTCCACAGATCCGGCGCGCAGAGCAGATCCCGGAACTTCTCGAAACAGACGAGGGCCTTGTCTGCCACATCAACGGCCTCGGCGTACTGCCCCGCCAACATCAGGCATTCCGCAAACATAGCGGCCAGTTGACTGTAGTGGACCTTCTGGTCGTACTCCTCGACGGCGGCCATGGCCTGGTGCGCCAAGGTCAGGCCCTCGGCGGTCTGGCCTTGCATGGACAGACTCCAGCCCAGCAGCCCCATACCCAAAATTCGTGAGTAGGGATAGCCTTTGTCTATGCTGATCTGCAGGGCGGGTTCTGCGAACTTCTGCACGGCCGACGGATCGCGCAGCAACTGGTGGCAGAGACCTGCGTACGCATACGCATCGGCAATGTTGGCCGGCAAGGACAGTTCTTGTCCCAGGCCCGTCGTACGCGCTAATTGGCGACGCGCCTGATCCAGATAGCCCATGTTCCAAAGCGCCAGTGCGCTCTCGTAGAGCGCACACGAACCCGCATCATGCACGCCATAGTGAACGCTCAGCGGTTCATGTTCGGCCCGATCATAGATGGCCAGGCCGATCTCCATGTGCGCGAGGGCCTGTTCATAGTCGCCGAGGAAGAAACAGGGTCCCCAGATCGCATGATGCGCTTCCAGTAGTAGCCCCGGATCGCCCAGATCCGTGGCAATCTCCAGGCATTGGCGGGCGAGGGCCAAACTCTCGACATATTCGGCTCGATAGAGCGCGACCTCATGCAGGCCCCAGAGGACCGTAAAGAGATGCGGCGTCTGTTTAACCTGGCGACACAATTCGAGCGCCCTGGCATAGGCAACATCGGCTTCTTTGCCATGATAGCTGGTGATGGATGCCCACGCGGTGCAGAGGCGTATCTGCAACTCCAATTCCAACTCGACGCTCGTCGGGCTGGACGGGAGCAATCGCATCATCGACAAACCGGTTTCGAGCATCGTGATGGCGTCCTGGTAGGCAAAGAGACGCAACGCCCTTTCCGCGGCTCGCTGATACCAGCCGATTGCCGTCTGGGCATCCCCGGCCAGACGAAAATGGGCCGCGATCTGACCGCTGATGCTGTCGTCCGCCGGCCCGTGAACCTGTTCCAGTGCCAGGGCGACGCGACGGTGCAGCAGACGCCGCCGTGCCGGCTGAAGCTCGGCATAGGCCACCTCGCGCAGCCGGTCATGGGTGAAGTCGTAGCCGTTGACGTCTTGCTCGCGCACGATGCGCCGCTGCCACAGTTCGTCCAGGCTGCGTGCGACCGTCTCGTCATCCTGTTCACAGGCGGCGCTCAAAACATCCGCGGTGAAGGAGCGGCCGATGGTGGCCGCCAATCGGGCGAGGTCGTGTGCGGGCGCTGAAAGCTGGGCCAATCGCGCCCCAATGACGGCATGAACCTTGGGCGGCAGTGCGAGCGAACTGCTGGGAGCGCCGTCGCCAGAAAGTTGGGCGCGCATGGTTTCGACGACGAAGAGCGGATTGCCCTCGGTCGCAGCGAAGAGCGACGTAGCCATGGCCTTGTCTAGCTTGCGTTCGACGATACTTTCGGCCAACGCTGTGGTTTCGGCGGCGTCGAGCGCGGCCAAGGGAAGGTCTACCAGCAGGTCGAGCCGGCGCAGTTCAAGGAGGAAGGTGGTTGCAGGATGGCTACGCGCCAACTCGTCGCGCCGCAGCGTTGTCACAATCAAGAGCCGTGCGTGTATGTGGTGATGGGCGATGAAGAGCAACCAGGCCAATGTCTCCTCATCGCACCACTGTAGGTCATCCAATGCCAAGATCAGCGGACGATCTTCGATCAGGATGGCGTGGGTCAGGGCTTCGAAGAGCCGGCGGCGTTGTCCCCGTTCGGTCAGCGGCTCAGGTGGAGCCAGCAATGGGTCGGCGCTGAGCAATTCGGGCAGCAAACGCGCCAGTTCGCTGCGCCAGACGTTCGTCAGGCGCTCCAGTCTGGTTTGCAGAGGTGCGCTGCGCAGACATTCCACCAAGCGGCCCGTAGGAGAGGCCCTCTTCGGCGGCGTAGGCACGGGCATGAAGCGTGCTGATGCCCTGCGACTGTGCCCAGTGAATAAATTCTTCGGCAAGGCGCGTTTTGCCCAGGCCCGCCACACCCTCGATACAGACAAGGTTAGGCGTCCGCGGTTCACGGCGCGCCAGAGCGCTTGCAGCCTCTGCCACTCGGCTCGACGCCCCACCAGCGGCATGCGTTTGCTGCGGATGGGCGAAGGCACACCGTCGAGATGGAGCAAGCGATCATAGACCTCGCGTGTGGCTGAACTCGGTTCTACGCCCAGTTGCTGCTCCAGTAAACGAGGCGCAGGCGTGATAGACGCGCAGCGCAGCCGTCCGATCGCCGGTCAGGGCAAGGAGGCGCATGAGCCGACGGGTTGAGGCCTCGTGAAGCGGGTCATAGCGCAGCAGCGTTCGCGCGTGGGCGATGGCCGCTTCGTAGTTGCGTTGCTCTTCGTGCAGCAGGACAAGCTGCTCCATCGCGGCCACGTAGTCTTGGGCTAGACGTTCGCGTACATGAATAAGCCAGTCGTCATAGCAGTTCGGCAACAGATCCCCGGCGTAGGCGGCCACAGCTCGCTCCAGGGCGTCGATTTTGGCCGGGCCATCCGCATCTGACGCCTCCTGCAGCGCCTCTTCAAACGCCTCTACGTCCAGCGTGTAGTCAGCGTCGATTCGCCAGCCCACGGTATGCTCGTCCACCGTCAGAAGTTCGTCGGCTTTTGGCAGTCGATTTCTGATCCTGTAGAGCAGTTGGCGGAGATTGGTCTGGGCTTGGGCATCCGACGTGTCGGGCCAGAAGAGAAATGCGATCTGCTGGCGCGTCTGCGGCGCAGCGCGATGAATCAGCAGATAGGCGATCAGTGATTGCAGACGCGCGGCATTCAGCGAGGTAATGGGCTGGTCGCCGTCAAAGAGATTGAACGTGCCAAACAGATGTATTCGTAGATGCTCCTCGGTCATAGCGCCAGTTGCCCCACACCGCAGTCGGAAACCCCTCGCAATCTACCCGTCGACCCGAATCGCCAGCAGATCGTGCTTGTGAGCAGAACAATTTGGAAATTGGATTAGCAAATGCCGGCGGAAATGAACCGACAGTTTCTACCAGTGGTAGAAGGGCCGAATTTACGCCGTGTTATTTGCGCCGTAGTGTACCTAGATGAAGACTGTTGGCAGTAGGCGAGTGTAGCACAGGTCGGTTGACGGTGCAATCAGGGAAAAACTGCAGGTTGCATCCCAACACGCTCTCCGGGCGTTCGGTATCGTACATGTAGAATCCGGGATGCTCATGAAGCAGATTTCAACCGGGGTAATGCCAACGGTGAGGGGAGGAGGATCGGCCTGAATGTGAAAACGAGCGGCTTGGCACTACCAAGCCGCTCGTTTTCACATTCACCGGTCAAGACCGGACGCTATGGCATCTCCTCCATGACGTCCATATCGGCGACGGGGATCATGAGGTGCTCATAGGGCGTGCCGTCCCACATGATGTAGGGATAGCCGGAGCCGTGGTCGGTCGTGAAGAGGTCGGCGTCGAAACCGCCGGGCATGAGCAGCATCAGATGGGGGGGCGTGGTGATCCACTCTTCGCCTTCGGCGGGGCCGGTGGCCATGGGATCGGTGTTGCTCTCGTCGGAACCGCCGGCCAGCATGTAGGAAACGCCGGCCCGTGTGACCTCGGGCGGCTCGGCCGCGCCAAAGAGTTCCTCCCACATGCTATCGTAGCAGGCCGGGTCGTTGCCGGGCGACACGAGGCGGTCCGCGTAGCAGACCCAGCCGCTGTCGCCTTCCTGAAGCACGACCATGTCACCGCCCTCTTCGGTCGGGATTGCCGAGAATCGTGGCTTTGTGGATGATGCCGGCCGGCGCTGAACTCATGATGTTGGTCAATTCGGCATCGGCGTCGCCCGCATCTTCTGCGGCCATCTCTTCTGCGGTCATGGGCACAACCGGGACCATGAGATGTTCGTAGGGCGTGCCGTCCCACATGATGTAGGGTTCGTCCTGCTTGGGTTCGGTGGCGAAATCTGCCGCATCGAAGCCGCCGGGGGCCAGGATCATCATGTGCGGCGGCGTGCTGATCCACTCCTCGCCTGCGGCCGGTTCCATGGCAAAGGGGTCGGTGTTGGACGGGTCCGAGCCGCCGGCCAGCATGTAGCCGATGCCGGGACCGTCGAGTTCCGGATCTTCGCCGGCCATGAAAGCATCATTCCAGGCCGCCCAGACCGTGTCGAAGCACTGCGGGATCGTTGCCGGGCGACGCCGGCCAGTCGGCGAGACAGGTCCAGCCGTTTGTGCCTTCGCGCAACAGGACAGACGGCATGCCCTCTTCGTCCCAACCCATGATTGTGGCATCCTGGGTAATGGCGGTGATGCCGGCGCTCTCGGCGTTGGCGATCAGCGCATCGGCTTCGCTTTCCGGACGTCGCGTGCTTTGCAGAAGGGTGTTTTGCCAGCGGCCGTCACGCAACTGCCAGATCGATGTGGTGTACTCATCGGCCGAGAAGGAATCCCCGGCATAGCTGCCGTCAAATTCAATCGTGTAGACGATCACGGCAGCGTCCGGGGAGAGGATCTGCACCTCCACATTGTCACGCACCGGCTGTTCGAAGGAGAGCGCCATGTCGCTGACCACTTCCAGCAGGTCCTCACGCCCCAATCGCGCGCCGTCTGCGTTGATCCAGATGAAGTCTTCGGCAATCACAGCCTCGGTTCCGGCCACGTCGTGGGCAATCAGCGCGTCGAACGTGCCAATCTCCGCCGCGAGAATCTGTGCAGCGAGCGTCTCATCACCCATCTCCATGGCGTCCATATCGGCGACGGGGACCATGAGGTGCTCATAGGGCGTGCCGTCCCACATGATGTAGGGATAGCCGGAGCCGTGGTCGGTCGTGAAGAGGTCGGCGTCGAAGCCGCCGGGCATGAGCAGCATCAGATGGGGGGGCGTCGTGATCCACTCTTCGCCTTCGGCGGGGCCGGTGGCCATGGGATCGGTGTTGCTCTCGTCGGAACCGCCGGCCAGCATGTAGGAAACGCCGGCCGTGTGACCTCGGACGGCTCGGCCGCGCCAAAGTGTTCCTCCCACATGCTATCGTAGCAGGCCGGGTCGTTGCCGGGCGACACGAGGCGGTCCGCGTAGCAGACCCAGCCGCTGTCGCCTTCCTGAAGCACGACCATGTCGCCGCCCTCTTCGGTCGGGATTGCCGAGAATCGTGGCCTTGTGGATGATGCCGGCCGGCGCTGAACTCATGATGCTGGTCAATTCGGCATCGGCATCGCCTGCATCTTCTGCTGACATGGGCACAACCGGGACCATGAGATGTTCGTAGGGCGTGCCGTCCCACATGATGTAGGGTTCGTCTTGTTTGGGTTCGGTGGCGAAATCTGCCGCATCGAAGCCGCCGGGGGCCAGGATCATCATGTGCGGCGGCGTGCTGATCCATTCCTCGCCTGCGGCCGGTTCCATGGCAAAGGGGTCGGTGTTGGACGGGTCTGAACCGCCGGCCAGCATGTAGCCGATGACCGGGACCGTCGAGTTCCGGATCTTCGCCGGCCATGAAAGCATCATTCCAGGCCGCCCAGACCGTGTCGAAGCACTGCGGGATCGTTGCCGGGCGACGCCGGCCAGTCGGCGAGACAGGTCCAGCCGTTTGTGCCTTCGCGCAACAGGACAGACGGCATGCCCTCTTCGTCCCAATCCATGATTGTGGCATCCTGGGTAATGGCGGTGATGCCGGCACTCTCGGCGTTGGCGATCAACGCGTCAATCTCCTCGTCTGCCGGCGGTGCGGCGTGGGCAAGCTGTGCTGTGCCAAAGCTGACGAACAGCAAGGCAAGCGCGATCGGGACTCTGAACCAGAATAGACAGCGTTTCATGCGGTTTCCTCCTTGGAGACAACAGACAGAACGGACTACGTATACGAACTCCTCCCATCGCCTCCTCGTAGTCTCATGGACGATGCGATGGATCCAACCAACCCAAAACGTAATTGATGAGCGGCGGCCAGGCATTGAAGTAGCGCGTCTCGCCGGTCAACACGTGGCGGATCTGCATGTGGGGCGCAAGATCGCCAGCTTGCTCAATGTCGCACCAGATGCGCAGCGTGAACAACTGGGAGTGAGGCTCAGGCTGATGTGGATTATCGTCATTGGTCATCGTCGCCTCCCTTCCACGATGATGATTGAGATCGGGCAGCTGTGACGATATGATGACAAGGGGTGCGTTCTAAAGGCGTTCTATGATGATATTGAGCGTCTCAAACATGTTGCGACCCAGCCGGATCGGCTCGGCGACGATGAGCGTATCGCCGTCGGCCAGCTAGGCGCGCAATTCGTCGATGCGGCCTTCTTTGGCGTTTCTTGGGGAGGAGAGTTCGACTTCGATGGTTTAGCCACTGGCGTAAGAATAGAAGAGGTATGGCTGCACGCGCTCCGCCCAGCGCTCACACGCAGTCCAACGCTCGATGGTTGCGCTGCCGATGGTTGCAGCGGATTCGAACTGGAGCCGCACATCGACCTGTCCAATTAGACGGTCGAAATGTCCATGGCCCGTTGCATTGGCGGAGGTTGGGTAGGGAAGCCACGAAAATTCTTGCGGATGCCGGCTCCTGATGCAGTTCATCAGATGTAAACCAGCGCTCACCGGGCGCAGCCTGAATCTATCAAGCACATGCAGCATGACGGCATTGCAGGCTTGGTCCGCATATTTGCCGCCGCACGGCGTGAATTCAACGGCGCGGGCACGTACGCCTGGCAGCCCGATCTCGTTGAAGGAATCGGCTACGGTAATGTGATCGAGCCATGGCGCGCCGCACTGCTGGAAGGCATTGCCGGTGCCACGACCTTCACTCAGGTTTGTGCCTTCGAAGAGGCAGGCGCCGGGATAGAGCAGCGCCGCCTCGAAGTTGGCCATGTTTGGTGAGGGCGGCAGAAAGGGCAGACCGGTATCGGGCCACTGTTGGCCACGCTGCCAACCCTCTACGAGAACGATTTCCAAGTCTACGCCCAGGTTGCGTGAGTGATTCCAGTAGCGGGCCAGTTCGCCCACAGTGAGGCTGTGACGGATCGGCATTGACCAGCGCCCGACGAAGGTGGAGAGTACAGCCTCATCGAGCATAGGGCCTTCGGCAGCGGCCAGATCACCGCCCAGCGGGTTGGGTCGGTCGAGTATCCAGAGCGGCAGACCTGCGTCGGCGCAAGCCGCCATGACATGGGAGAGCGTCCAGATGTACGTATAGAAACGCGCGCCGATGTCGGGAATATCGAAGAGCAGCAGATCGATTTTTTCCAGCGCCTCTCGACCGGGGCGAAGCGTCTCGCCGTACAGGCTGACTATCGGCATGCCGGTCAGCCTGTCGATATCATTGCTGATGGCCGCGCCGTCGGCCGCAGCTGCGCCCATGCCATGTTCGGGTGAAAAGAGCACAACCAGATCAACGCCCGCGTCAAGTAACGCGCTGCGGATGGGCGTCAAGACATGTCCATTTGCCTGGGGCGCCATGGTTGTTGCCACGTTGTTGGTGACCAGACCAACGCGCAGATCTTGAAGCTCATCAAGTCGAGTGCGCAGCAACACATCAATACCCGCTCGGATTGTCATGCTCCCTCCTCAAGAAATGGGTTCTTTGGGATTTTGGTACTTCATTCTACCAGCCCCTGTGGAACGTGTGATATCCGGTCATCAAGTGAATTGGCGGATGGATTTCTGAGACCCTACGAACCATTCGCCTGAAAAGGCCGATGCTTCTGACCCAAGCTCTTGCATCGCCCTGCGAATCCCTTCGGCGTTTACTTCGTTCTGCGCTATGATGTGCTCCCCTGGTTGGATTGGTGGGTGGGGTTGTCAACCTCACTCAACCGGCCAAGCAAGGTTCTTTGAAATCTGTCGCACGTTTCGTCCTCAAATCGGGAACGACTGAAGTCTGTGGTATCCCCCCTGGCCGACGAAAGCGACCACCGCCATCCTCTGGAAGCGAGACCTATGACCTCTGACCATGAGCCTTCACCACGCGGTTTCCCGACGCCTCCAGTGAGCATTGATCCGATTTCGTTGGAAATACTGTGGCAGCGGCTGATCTCGATCATGGACGAAGTGGACCAGATTATCGTGCGCACAACCTTTTCGACGATCCTGCGCGAGAGTCGAGACTTCGCCTGCATCCTCACCGACGCCAACGGCTTCTCCCTCTGCCAATCCGTCCTGAGTACGGCGAACTTCGCCGCCGTCTATCCGCGGACCGCGAAGGCGCTCCTCAAACGCTTCCCGGTCGAGACCTTGTCGCCGGGAGATGTGCTGGCGACGAACGATCCGTGGATCGGGACGGGCCACCTGCCGGACTACATCTTGCTGACGCCCGTCTTCTGGAAGGACCAGGTGGTGGCCTGTATCGGGACCGTATCGCACATGTCGGACGTGGGCGGACATCCGGGCGAGATCGAAGGCGATGATGTCTTCAGCGAAGGGCTCAGAATGTTGCCCTTCAAGCTCTATGAAGCGGGGCACGAAAATCCCGTCGCGTTCGACATTATCGGCGCGAACTGCCGCGTGCCGGAACTGCTGCTGGGCGACCTGCGGGCCATGGCCGGCGCCGCCAAAATTGGCGCCGAGCGTCTCCAAGAGTTTCTGGTCGACTACAATATGGATGACCTGGATACGCTCTCCCGCACCATTCTCACCCGCTCCGAAGCCTTTATGCGCCGGCAGATCCTTGCCCTACCGGACGGCAGCTATGAATACGAACTGGACATCGACGGCTATATCGAAACGGTGCACCTCCAAGTGACGGTGGAGGTGCGGGGCGACATGGTCTTCATCGACTACACGGGCACTTCGCCCCAAAGCCGGCACGGCGCGATCAATGTTCCCTTTAGCAGCACGCTGGCGACGAGCATGTATCCGTTCAAATGCGCGCTGGCGCCGGCCATGCCAAACAACGAGGCGCTCTTCCGGCCGATCCGTGTCTTTGCACCGCCTGACTCGATCCTGAACGCCGCCTTTCCCGCCGCCGTGAAGGCGCGCGCCAAGACAACCAACAACCTGAACCAGGTACTCTTCGGGGCGCTTTGGCCCATCTTTGGCGAACGGGTCCAGGCGAGCAACGGCGCGATCTGGCCGTTCGTGCTCAGCGGCGCCGACGCAGAATTTGGACGCTTCCTCATCGACATGCTGCCCCATGGCGGACGCGGCGCCCTGCCCACAATGGACGGCATGCTGCCCGTTTCCTACCCGAACAACAGCACAATCACCCCCTGCGAAGTGATCGAGAGCCAGGCGCCGATCCGCTTTCTGAAGAAGGAGCTGCGGCCCGATAGCGGCGGACCGGGAGAGTTCCGCGGGGGGCTTGGGCAGGTCATTGCCTTTCAGCATATCGGCAGCGACCCGATCATTCTCAACCTCACCCCGGATCGCCTCACGACGCGCCCCCAGGGGCTGAATGGGGGGCAGCCCGGTCGGATTGGTGAGGTGTACATCAATGGCGAGCGCACCTATCGCTTCCCGCCCATCGAGCTCCGGCCAGGTGATGTGGTCGAGTTACACATCGCAGGTGGAGGTGGCTTCGGGCCCGTGGAAAAACGCGCCTCCCATCGAATTCTCCGCGACCTTGCGTTCGGCTACATCACGCCCCAGTCGGTAGAAGAGGATTATTGGATGGACGGAAAGGAGCAGAGCTTTGGATCGTGAGAATCTAGCAGCACTTGACTCGTTCGTGCTGGAGCGGATGCAGGAGACGCATCTTCCCGGCATGGCCCTCAGTCTCGTCTCATCGGGTGCGGCGTGCGATCACCGCGTCTTCGGCTTTCGTGACATTGAGACACGCCGGCCGGTTACGCCGCGCACCCAATTCGGCCTCGGGAGCATCACCAAAGTCTTTACAGCTCTGGCCATTTTTCAACTCTGGGATCGCGGCCTCCTGGATCTCGATGACCGGATCGACCGGTGGTTGGATATCGATCTCGAGCCCCGTGGTGAGCCGATCCGCGTGTGGCACCTGCTCTCCCATACGAGCGGTATTCCTGCCCTTGGCTACTCAGAATCCAAGATGTCGGACGAGTGGTTCATGAGTGGGATTCCCATCGCCACGGAAGCAGATTTGCTGGCGTTCTTGCAGGGCGCGGACGCATGGGCTGTCAGCCCGCCCGGCGAGCGCTGGCTCTACTTGAACGAAGGCTACCTTCTGCTCGGTCGTCTGATCGCGCAACGCACCGGCCAACCCTACACGACCTACGTGGAGCAGCACATCCTCAAGCCGCTGCAAATGGAGCGGACCCACTTCGCCCGCACGCGCTTCGAGCCGGACGCGGACGCGGCAACGCCATATATGCGTGATCGCGACGGCAGGTTATTCGTGGGCGCCAGTCTCTACAGCGAGATGCCGGCAGCCGGCGGCCTGGTGAGCTGTGCAGAAGATATGGCGCAACTCGTCGTCGCCCTGCTGAACAACGGCCAGCTCCCAGACGGTACGCAACTGATCAGCAGGGAGGCCCTGCAGCAGATGCGAACGCCTCGAGTCCCTTTGCCGCAAACGGACACCAGCATCACCTTGGGACCCTTCCGTGACGAGGCAGATCATGTGGAAAACGGTGCGCCCGTCCACGAGGGTCACTTCGGCTGCGGCTTGCAGGTTTTGCGCAATTTCTATGGGGATGACCTGGTTGGGCATGGGGGCGGCATCATGGGCGGCACAACCTATCTTGCCCTGATGCCGGAGCGTGGCGTCGGCGCCGTGCTGCTGTCCAACGCACATGGCTACCCGATGTCGCAGCTCTCCATGGTGGCCCTGGCGCGCATGCTGGGCGAGTCGCCGCAGCATCTCCCCTTTCTGCGCATCGAGCATGTGCTGGCGCGCCTCGCCGGATCGTATACCAGTTTTCGCAATACAATCCGGGCAGAGGTGACACCCCTGGGGGACCTACTGCGTTTCACGATCCGCTACCACCACGAGGACCGTTCCGCCATTCTCATTCCCCTCCACCTGAGCGAGGATCTCGCGCGCTTCCAGACGTTTTCGAACGGTCGCAACATGGTGGTGGAATTCCGTTTGGACGACGACGGCATCAGCGTGCTCTTCGAGCGCTACAAATTCCGCAAGCAATCCGTATGAACCTGAACCGGCTCCAATCTCTTGTTGCGTCGCACTTTCAAGAGATATTGTGCCGTTCTCATGGCTACCTCAAACTAGCACCAAAGGTTATTATACGGCGAGCAAACATAGTGGTCCGAGCGCAGAAATCAGGATCCATCATCGAGACAGACAATACCGGGGCACCATCAGGATCCTGAACTCTCCCCATAGTTCAATCTGAGGTGTACGAAAAGGGGGAACCCATGAACGTAGCGATTGTTGGCGCTGGCGGAAGTTGTGGACGGCAATTGGCGGCGCAACTTCTGGAACAGCGGATTCTACCCACTTCCAGTCGCTTGCAGCTGGTGAGCCATCAAGGAGGACGTAGCGAACACGAACTCTGGGGGCTACGAACTGATCTTGAGGATGCGTTCGTGGACAACGCACCCTCAATTGAAGTCGTACTCAAGCCATCCGCCATCGATGCGGATCTGGTTGTGATGCTTGCCGGCGCCACGATATCGACTGATCCGAACGCGCCGATTGACCGTGCTGCACTCGGCCATACCAATCATCAAATCTTTGTCGAGTATGCGGATGCGCTAGCCGGGTTCTCGGGATCGCCCCCAACAGTCATTGTTCAATCCAACCCGGTGGAATTGGGTGTACAGGTGTTTTCCGAGCGGCTGGGCCGCCACCGTGTTCTAGGTGCGGGTGCTTGGTCAGACACCTTGAGGTTGAGGGCAGAAATCGCTGCTGAACTAGGTGTGAGTCGGCCTCAAGTGCATGCGTGGATGCTAGGGCAACATGGAGACTATGCGACCCCTTTAT
The DNA here is from genome assembly GCA_963749845.1 of uncultured Chloroflexia bacterium. Classification (GTDB taxonomy): domain Bacteria; phylum Chloroflexota; class Anaerolineae; order Caldilineales; family Caldilineaceae; genus JAGRCP01. The sequence continues at coordinate 19,353 of CAVVOJ010000007.1, forward strand.
GGAGTCAGCTTCAAGTTCGTGGGGTTGCCACTGCCGACGTAGAAGCGATGGTCGCACGCACTCTCGCTGGTCGGATGCTGGCAGACTTCCCACAAGAGGTGCGCAGCTCTAAGTCACAAATGCTGAACCTCGTGCAGAATGGGCAAGTTGCGGAGGCCTATACATTGGTTCAGTCGCTCTCTCCCGACCTACGTGCAGCGGTGAAGCCCTTCTTTACCCATTTTACGGCAGGAAGAACCACTGAGATGGCCACGGCCCATGCGGTTGTAGAGATTGTCGCCGCTTTGGAAAAAGGCGACCAGAGGGTTCTGCCCGCACAGGTTGAATTGGATGGTGAATGGCTAGGACTACATGGAGTTATCGCTGCGCCAGTGATCTTGGGCGTAGATGGATGGGAGCGTATTTGTCCGCTGAAACTAAATCCTGACGAGGTTGCTGCATTGACAGTCGCTCTCGATAGCATCGCCGCGGCCAACGCTGCGATCAGGTGAGTAGGTTGTGAGAGGAGATACTCTTTGCGTACCGACCGGATCCAGGGTTCAGCAGTAGAATTCGCTCTTGCGGTAGCCCATACGAGGGTTCTCGTGCGCCACGCGCATGATCAAAGCTTCGATTACATCAAATGCGTATGTTCTAAAGATTGTCACGATCTTGTCATTTGACTTGTGTTAGGGCAGCATCCAATCGGCCCGCTGTTTGAGTTCCGCGTGACCGCACGCAGGGCATCTGCCGTCGGATATCGGGGATCATGATTGGCGAGGTTGGGCTGTACTTGTTTATAGACATCCAGTACATCCAGAATGTTCTGTTTGCGGGCGATATTGGCGAGCGAGCCAGCAGAGGCCACTAATCCTTCGATCTCCAACTCGTTGGCATAGAGTAGCAGCCGGATCATTGACTGGACGTCATCCGGGTCGGAGTACATTTCGGGTGGTTCGCCTTCTCTGAAGATTGATCCTGGGATCACGTTGATCGGCGGAAAATCGGTCATGGCGATGACGCGCGGTGAGGGTGCTGCTTGTTTGTTTTCAAGATTGTCCATTCTTTATTCCTTTGGCGGTTACTTGTCTACCGTAGCGGCGTCTTCGTCTCGTCCGAATCAGGAGCGCGCTCAATCCGTACGGCATCGCCAAACCGGTCAAAATCACCTCGCTCGCTAACAAACGACCCGACAGCGTATAGACCAAATAATTCGCATTGAGTACATTGGATGCAGGCCGCGCCGTCGTGTCTGGGCGTCGGTTGCCGCAGACGCAGCAGTTCGACACCGATTTCCTGCATTGCGACGCCTTCGATTCTCGTGCCGCCCCAGTCGATGCCAATCAATACGGTTTTGTCCCTGGACTCAAAGTCGCGATCCGCGGCGGATGAACTGAGCGAGCTTGGCGAACAAGTCTTCGTGAATGAAGCGCGTGTTGACATTGTCGTAGACGCGAATCGGCCGATATTGTCCGGTGTGGATGTAGTGCATCTGCTGATCGAACGTCGGCGCCGGCCGCCACGTCCACTGGCCGCACTCGGGATCCATGATGATCCCAATGCAGGGGGAGTCACCCAAAGAGCGATATTCTATATGGGGTTGCGTCCTCGCGTTATGCTCAATAAGCTGGTCGATCAAGTATTTTCCAATCTCGCCCTGGGAATACATCTTCTCGATTAGTTCAGCGTAGCCGACACTCATGGTCCGGTAGGTTGTTTTAGGAATCTGCCACATCTCAAGATTTGACTTCATCACGACGTTGGCAGCGTGAATGTCATTTGAGAGGTTGTATTCCCGTCCCCCATTGGGCCAGTCTCCGCCGCCGATCCAGAGCACACGAACGTTGCGCTCTTCGATCTTCGGTTCAAGCAGCAGGGCGGAAGCCATTTCGGTGAGCGGCCCGTAGAAGGCGACATGGAGGGGTCTGTCATCATCCTTCATGGCCTCCTCGATGATCAGCCGGGCGCCGGGCGAGTCCACCGGCGTCGATTCATCGGGCATGGCGTGTGTTGCCCCGGCCTCAACCCGGATCTCGTCTTCCAGGCCCATCAGTCGTAGGAGCAGCATGGTTTCATCATAACTGTCTTGCATGCTGGTGGCTGATTTACCGGTTCCAAAGTGGGCTGGAATGATCCCGTGAAGCTCAAAGGACGGCGTCAGTATTGCATGGACGATGGCATATTGATCGTCTGCCTCATTTTTGGCATCGGTGTTGACGATGACGCGCTGCTTGGCCGCGGGCGGATAGGTTACATCGAAAACGGTAAAGTCACTCATTCAGTTACCTCCCATTGGCTGGATGATGGAGCAAAATTGATTTTCCTGGAGGACCATGTCCTCGCAGGCGATGCCTCTGGTCGTTTATGCATCGCCCAGAATGCGCTCGGACTCGTCGTGGCTATCCTCTTCTCGTTCCGGAGTCAAACTCATGCAGTCCAGCGTAAGCGCCGAGAGCCGGACGCCGGTGGCGCCCAATTCGGAATACTTCATCAATCTGCTTTCTGTGCTTGGTGATGATAGGTTTCCCAGCCGAGATAGGTGTTGAACGCCTCGTCCAGGATGCCGCTGACGTGGCCGTGGGTCATGGCGCAGTGGTGAGCGAAGCCGTTCTTGCAGATGTAGCGCAGCAAGGCCTGCAACTCTCTTACCTCGACCACGGCCTTGGTGCCGGAGATGAGTGAGAGTGGATCATTGGTGAACTGGCCTTGGCCGATGTAGGTCTTGATGACGCCGCGGCGGTCATCGGTGTCGATGCGTGCGTAGGTCATGGGCCCGGCCAGCGCCCGGGCGTTGACCGCGCCCCACGTGTTCTCTTCGCCCAGCGTCGTGCCCAGCACCTCGGCCGGTATGATCTCGATCTCCGAGACCAGGCTCTTGGCCCAGTTGCCGCAATGGAAATAGAGACACTTGTCCAGTTCGTCGTCGTAGTTGTTGTTCCAGTCGACCAACCCGGCCGGTGCGTTGGAGGCCAACTGCAACGCGACCATGGAGAGCGTTCCTGCAATGTCAACCTCACAGGCGCTGGGCATAAAGCGATCGCTCATCATGCTCATGATGGTGCAGGCGTTGATGCCGTAGTTGTTCTGCAAGCGTCTCCCAGCACTGAATGGCGGTGGCGTCGATCTCGAACTCGTCCATCCAGTCGCCGATGACAATGCCGAGCTTGGCCATCTTGACCAGCGAGGGCGGCGGCGCGGCGTCGGCCTTGGCATAGCCCCGGATCTCGGCCAGCTTGTCCTGCCACGCGTGCATCATTGTCGGCCAGCTTGCTCGGCCCAGCCGAAGACCTCCGATAGATCCAGCGTTGTGACCGAGATCCCGTTGGCTTCCAACAGCTTCTCCGAATAGCGCACGGTGTTGAAGGCCTGCGGACGCGCGCCGATCGCACCCAGACGCACTGTGCGCATGCCCCGCACCACCCGGCAGAGACGCTGAAGCGCGTCCATCTCCTGGGCGAACTCATCCGAGGCCGGGATCGACCACGTGGTTCTGGGTTAGGCTGAAGTGGATGCCGTACTGGTAGAGGTTGTTGGTCACCGAGAGCTTGCCGCAGAAGGCGTCACGCCGGCCGGCCGCGGTGAACTGCTGGGTGGTGTCGGGAAAGGCATGGATTAGCACTGGCACGTTCAGACCGGAGAGACGGATGGCATCGGCCACGCCCTTCTCGTTGCCGAAGTTGGGCAGCGAGACCAGAATGCCGATGATCTCGTCCTGATGCTGCTTGAAGAGCGCGCCGCACTTCCTGGCATCCTCCCAGGATTCGACAGCGCCCAGCGATGTCTCTCCGGGTGTGACATCACCGCGTCGACGCCCAGCTTCTCCAACGCGGCCAGGATCTGGGTGCGCCCTTCCTGGACCAGGCTGTCGGCGAAAAAGTTGCGATTCGTAACGATGACACCCAGTTTTGGTTTGTCAGACATGTTCATGGGTTGGATCTCCTCTGAATCCGGTGACTCGTTTGTCAGTAATGATCGGTCACGCCGTGACAGCGTTCTCTCTTGGTCGAACCCGCACCGCCAGGTACGGCTTGCCCGGCAAGTTACGCCGAAGGCGGCTTCTCGCCGGGCCTGGTCGCCACGCGTCGGCGGCGAGACCGGCAGCGGGCCCGGCTTGGTCGGCGTGATCGTCATGTTCCACGTGTCGATGATGTCGATCTCGTAGTCGTCGTCCTCCATGGGCAGGCCAATGGCCCATTGCACGGGCTGGTGCTCGCCGAAGTAGAGGATGCGCGTGTCGCCGGCTATGCCCGCCGAGACCCGCGTCCACTCCCATCGACCGCTTCATGGGTTCAAGGCCGCCGGGCGGCAGATCCTCGATGATGCTGCGCAGGAAGGCGATGCGCTGCCAGCTCTCGCCGTGCAGCACGCCGCCCTTGCCCCACCAGAGAATATCGTCGGGGTGCACGTAGGTCTCGCCATGGCCGGCATAGCCGCCTCTGACAAACGTGATCCAGAAACGGTGCGACCAGTTCCTGGGCGCTGATGTTGCCCCACGGCCGCGGGATGTTGCCCTCGTACTCGCACTCGTCGTTGACGATGGGTTTGCCGTAGGCGTCTCGCCATTCGACGTGTACGCTTGACATCCCAGTTCTGAATGTTGACATGGGTGATCCACGGCTTGGTGTGATCGTAGTTCATCTCGGGATTGCCGTTGTGAACCGAGCGCAGGTGCTGATAGGGATCTTTTTGTTGGACGATTTTGAAGTATTGATCCCATTGTGACATAGGCTTGGCGTCCAGCAAAAAGTCATATTCGTTGGCCATGGACCACCAGACGTTGCGATAGGCAGCCAGCCGCGCCACAAGGTAGCGCAAGTAGCGGTAGTCGCTCTCGGCATCCATCTCGCAGTAGCCCCAGCGGTCGTAGGGGTGGAAGATGATGATGTCGGCCTCGATGCCCAGATCGAGCAGATCGCCGACCCGCTCTTCGAAGTGGCGGAAGAAGGCCGGGTCAAAGCGAGTCGTGTCACTGACGCCATTCTCGTCGCGTTCGAACGGGTAGTAGACCGGCTCGTTCTCGTTGTAGATGTAGTCCTTGGGAAAGACGCACATGCGCATCTTGTTGAAAGGCGCAGTCTTGAGCGTCTCCAAGGTCTGCTCTTCCAGCGCGTCGCCCTGGTGCGCCCACGCATAGCAGGTGGTGCCGAACGAGTAGTAGGGTGTGCCGTCGGCGTAGGCGAAGTGGAATTGGTTGTGGACATGGACAGGACCGTGATTGTCCTCGCCCGCCGGCGTGCAGACGAAAGAGCCGGTCTGGCCGTCGAGCGCGTCCACGTTGCTCTTGGTCACATAGGTCCAGTCACCCGGCGTGTCCGGCATGAAGCGTAGGCGATAGAGACCGTCGCCGTCGTAGAAGCCGTCCGGCTCCAGCACGCGGTTTTGCTGGCGGAATTCGGCACTTAAAGTGACATCGACAAATGGATTGCCGGATGCCGGACCGTCCAGAGCGATTTCGAAGATGGTCCACTGTTCGACTGTGGTGTTGACAATTTTCTCGGTCATGAGATCCAGAGCCTCTGCTTGATACGAATAGCGATTCAACATTCGCCGTGTTTTTGATTTTGTCTTTCATTCGTTCTGGCCTGAATCCCGGAATGCTTCAACTGACTTTGAACATGCCCATTCGTTTTTTACGACAGCATCCAGTCGGCCCGCTGTTTGAGTTCCGCTTGAACGTCGGCTCGCCACTGATAGACCGCTTCCGGACCCATCGGGTCATCGAACCAGTGGTTCTTCTCCGGATCGGGCTGGACGAACTTGCCGCCCCAGCCGCCCTGGTCGGGCTGCTCAGGATCGTTGACGCCGCGTACGGCGCTGACCAGATGCAGGTACGACGGTGTGTCTCCCTCCCATACGCCCGGAGTTTCGTGATTCCAGCCGCTCCGTGGGTAGGCCGCCCCCAAGGGGCCGTGGCCCTGACGTAGATTTTCGTTGGCCCATGCCAGGTCAGAAAGCGCCGGATCGGAGCCGGGCGAATTCCAAAACATGCCCTTGTAATTGCTCTCCGAGAGGATAATGAACAAACTCGGGAAAGGTGTCGAGAAGCCAGTCAGAGGTATTGTCCTGTCTGCAAATCAGATAAATTCTCAGCTTGCCAAGGAAGCGGGCGAAGGCTTCGTCGTCCCGGGTATGTCGCACTTTCCAGATGGCCTGGGCCACCTCGCACGACCCACCCCAGACACAAACCCAAACCGGGCGGGGATCGGGTTTGTCCACAACACGGATGATTGCCTCCGAGGCTTCTGTATCTTTCCCCTCACCGATAAGCGCGTCCAGCGGCATTCCTGGCTGGCCGAAATAAGGCGAACCCCAAGCGCCGTCAAGCCCCTCCCAGGTGACCGCACGCAGGGCATCTGCCGTCGGATATCTGGGATCATGCTTGACCAGGTTGGGCTGCACCTGTTCATAGACATCCAGCACATCCAGAATGTTCTTTTTGCGGGCGATATTGGCAAGCGAGCCGGCAGACGCGACGAGTCCTTCAATCTCCAACTCATTGGCATAGAGCAGCAGCCGGATCATCGATTGAACGTCATCCGGGTCGGAGTACATTTCACGTGGTTCGCCTTCTTTGAAGGTTGATCCGGGAATCACGTCGATCGGCGGAAAATCCGTCATGGCGATGACGCGCGGCGCTGATACGATTGTTTTCAAGCTTGTCCATTATTGATTCCCATGACGTGTACCTTTCCGTAACATAGCGGCTCCTGCGTCTCGCCCGAATCAGGATCACGCCCAGTCCATACAGGATCATTGCCAGCCCAATCAAAATCACCCCGCTCGCCAACAGACGACCCGACAGCGTGTAGACCAGATAATCCGCATTGAGGCCAAACGGGATGGGGATAAAGGCCAGGTTGGGACAGGTTGGCCGGTAGAGGGCCAGGTTACGCTGCTCTTTCCACTGCCACAAGGATAGATTGCCGCCCAACAGCCAGTAACATGGCTGACGCGTGAAAACCTGCGGCGTAACCCGAATCGTCCGGTCGGATGAGGTGGAGGCCAGATAGGCGCCGTCGGGGCGCCAGGCCAGGCTCAAGACCGAATCGGTATGTCTGCGGAGGGCGGTTTCCTGCTGCCAGGTATCGGCGTCCCAGACAATGATGGCGCCGTCGGACGAGGCGGAGGTGAGGGTAGAGCCGTCGGGACGCCAGGCCACGCTCCAGACCGAACCGGTATGCCCGCTGAGGACGGTTTCCTGCTGCCAGGTGCCGGTCTCCCAGATGATGACGGCCTGGTCAGAAAAGGCCGAGGCGAGTTGGGCGCCATCGGGACGCCAGGCGACGCTCAGTACCGTGCCATGTTCTCCGCTGAGGACGGTTTCCTGCGCCCAAGTGTCGGTATCCCAGATGATGATGGTCTGGTCAGACGAAGCCGAGGCAAGCTGCGGCGCCGTCCGGACTCCAGGCCACGCTCCTGACCGACCCCTCATGTCCGTTGAGGACGGTTTCCTGCTGCCAGGCGCCCGTGTCCGAGGCGCCAGTCTCCCAGATGATGACGGTCTGGTCAGACGAAGCCGAGGCGAGGCGGCTGCCGTCGGGGCTCCAGGCCACGCTCCAGACCGAGTCGGTATGTCCATTGAGAACGGTTTCTTGCGCCCAGGTATCGGTATTCCAGATGATGATGGTTCCGTCATCTGAGGCCGAGGCGAGATGGGCGCCATCGGGATGCCAGGCCACGCTCCTCACCTTTTCGGTATGTCCAGTGAGGACGGTTTCCTGTTCCCACGTGCCGGTGTCCCAGACAATGATCGTTCGGTCAGCAGAGGCGGAGGCAAGCTGGGAGCCGTCAGGATGCCAGGCCGCGCTCGTGACGGCGTCGGTATGTCCCCTGAGGACGATTTCATTCCACGAGGTGTCGGTATCCCAGACGATGATGCTGCGGTCATAAGAGCCGGAGGCAAGCTGGGCGCCATCGGGACGCCAGGCCACGCTCCAGATTGAATCGCTATATCCGCTGAAGACGGTCTCCTGCTGCCACGTGCCAGTGTCCAGGTGCCCGTCTCCCAGACGATGATGGTCTGGTCATCAGAGGCGGAGGCAAGGTGGGAGCCATCGGGATGCCAGGCCACGTTCCTGACCGCATCGGTATGTCCGGTGAGGACGGCTTCCTGTCGCCAAGTGTTCGGCATCCCAGATGATGACGGTCTGGTCATCAGAGGCGGAGGCGAGTTGGGCGCCATCGGGACGCCAGGCTACGCTCCTGACTGCATCGGTATGTCCATTGAGGACAGTTTCTTGCTCCCAGGCGCAGTGTCCCGGCGCCCGTGTCCCAGATGAAAACACGCCCGTCAGAGGAGGCGCTGGCCAGGTGCGCCGCCGTCGGGATGCCAGGCCACGCTCCAGACCGCATCGGTATGTCCGGTGAGGGCGGTTTCCTGCTCCCAGGTGTCGGTATCCCAAACGATGACGGTTCGGTCAGACGAGGCGGTGGCGAGGTGGGCGCCGTCGGGATGCCAGGCCGCGTCCCAGACCGCATCCTTATGCCCTCGGAGGACGGCTTCCTGCTGCCAGGTGCCAGTGTCCCAGATGATGACGGTCCGGTCCAAAGACGTAGAGGCGAGGCGGGTGCCATCAGGACTCCAGGCCACACTCGAGACCGCACCATTGTGTCCTTCGAGGACGGTCTCCTGCTGCCAGGTATCAGTGTCCCAGATGATGATGGTCCGGTCAAAAGAGGCCGAGGCAAGGTGGGCGCCGTCGGGGCGCCAGGCCACGCTCAAGACGGGACTATTGTGTTCGCCGATCAGTTGTCCGGGCGCATGACGCGCTTGCGTCGGGATGGTCTGGTTGAGCAGTCGTTCGCCGGCCGCCGGGTTTAGATTCTGCGCTTCCAAGGAAAGAAGAACGGCCAGATGGGTGTTGCCCTCGTAGAACGCCAGTTGGGCGTTGGCAGCCAACTGGCGAGCCTGGGCCAGGGTTGATTGCCAGATGGCAAAGATCAAGGCGAGAATGGCCAGCGCGGCAATCCCAACCAAGAGCAGGCTGAATCGGCGCAGACGGCGATTTGTCCGGCGCGCCCGATCCAATTCCTGTTGGACCTGTGCTTCAGCTTCGTCGGCCGGGCGCTGTTGCATATCGAGCCCGGCCTGAGTGACCTGTTTATTCATCCTTGCGCGATCTCCGTAAGCGTCCATCCTGTGACCGGTACGTTTACCCGATAGCAATCTCCGGCAAAGCACCCACAACATCGGGCTGCGACAGAATCATCTGTTTCCACGAAGCGTGCAGCGATGGGTTTGACTGAATCCAGTCATTCATGACGATGAACATCAGGATGCGCCTATAGGCGATGAAGAGGTTCAGCCGGCGCAGCCATTCTGAGTCGAGATGGTGTTCACGCTCATATCCCTCCATGAAGCAGCGCAGAAACTCGTGTAGCTTCTCCTGGTCCTGAACGGGTCCGCCCATACCGCCAGCGTGAAAGGCGAGGATGCTCTGGCAGGCAATAGCGATGTCGTTGGCAAACCAACGATGATTGGCAACGTCGAAGTCCAGGAGCGTAATCTGATCGATCATCGACCATCAGATTCCACCAATGCGGATCGTTGTGAACGAATCCGAAGACCTCGCGTGTTTTGGGCAAGACATCCAACTGCTCCTTGATCTCGCCCCATTTTCGCTTCACATCTTCATCCGGACACCAGCGATGGAAGCCGAACCATTCTTGCTCCCAAGTGAGGAGTCTTTCACCACTCTCGGGTTCGATGGACGCTTCACATGAGGGATATTGCCTGCTAGACGATGTAGCCCTCCAATCGCCTGTCCCCAGTTGCGGAAGATCTCAGGGTCCCACGTGGTCTCTGGCATAGACTTCCCTGGGGCAATCTCCATGCCGTAGCCCACCCATGTGTGCGCCTCGAACGAGGAAAGTCTCATATAGGTTTCCCTGCGGCGAACGCTTGGGAAGACGATACGTGCGCCGTTCTCGCCCAGAAAGCGCACGAACCGCAGCCGTTCGTCCAGGCAGAAGATCCCGGCCCTTCGCCCCTGCGTAGGAATCGCCATGATCTTCAGCAGTAGCCTTCGTCCAGCGCACGGATAGGCATAGACAATGCCGTCGGACTCTTCGTGTCCGCCGCCAAAGCGACAAGTTAGTCTGCATGGCGCCATACATGCCAGCCAGAGCTCTAGAACAATCTGCGGTGCGGCAATCATGGTTTAGTCACTTGATCCCTTCGGAGGTGGTCTCTCTGGCAGGCTGCTAGAGTCGCGATCCACGCCGGATGAACTGCGCGAGCTTCGCAAAGAGATCCTCGTGGATGAAGCGCGTATTCACGTTCTCGTAGACGCGAATGGGACGGTATTGTCCGGTGTGGATGTAGTGCATCTGCTGGTCAAACGTCGGCGCAGGACGCCACGACAACTGGCCGCACTCGGGATCCATGATGATGCCGATGCAGGGGGAATCGCCCAGAGAGCGGTATTCCATCTCGGGTCGCGTCCTGGCGTTGTGCTCGATGAGTTGATCGATCAGGTACTTGCCGATCTCGCCCTGGGTATACATTTTTTCGATCAGTTCGGCGTAGCCGACACTCATCGTCCGATAGGTGCTTCGGGGCACCTGCCACACTTCCAGATTCGACTTCATCAACACATTGGCGGCGTGAATGTCGTTTGAGAGGTTGTATTCCCGTCCCCCGTTGGGCCAGGCGCCGCCGCCGATCCAGATCACGCGGATGTCGCGATCTTCGATCTTTGGCTCAAGCAGCAGGGCAGAGGCGATGTCAGTCACCGGCCCATAGAAGGCGATGTGAAGCGGTCGATCATCGTCCTTCATGGCCTCGTCGATGATCAGGCGGGCGCCGGGCGAGTCGACGGGTGTCGATTCATCGGGCATGGCGTGGGTGGCCCCGGCTTCGACCCGGATGTCGTCTTCCAGACCCATCAGGCGCAGAAGCAGCATGGTCTCATCGTAACTATCCTGCATGCTGGTGGCGGACTTGCCCGTGCCAAAATGGGCCGGGATGATGCCGTGCAGCTCGAATGACGGCGTCAACACGGCATGGACGATGGCGAATTGGTCGTCTGCCTCGTTCTTGGCGTCTGTGTTGACGATGACGCGCTGCTTGGCCTCGGGCGGAAAGGCCACATCGAAAACTGTAAAATCACTCATTGGGTAAACTCCAGTAGTTTAGAATTTCGTCTTGATCCGGATCGCGAGCCGCGGCTTACCGGGCAGTTCGATCTCATGGGTTGGATGGACAGCGTCCGGTGATGCGTCATAGCTGTAGGGGAGGAAACCATCCAGCTTGTTGACCATGGCCGGCTCGATGGTCATGGCCCAGGTGTCGATGACGTCGATCTCAACCTCACCTTCCGGCAGCCAGACGGGCAGACGCGTCGGCTGGTAGTTTTCCAGGTAGATCAACTGGACATTGCCGCTCACACCGCCGGAAAACTTCCGCCACCTTGACTCGTGTTGTCGGACCAAAGAGACTGGTATCGGCATTGGCCAGCGGCGACAAGCCGTCGACGGGCAGGCTCTCGATGATCTCGCGCAGAAAGCCGATGCGCTTCCAGCTTTCGCCGTGCAGCACGCCGCCCTTGCCCCACCAGAGGATGTCCTCCGGGTGCATGTAGGTTTCGCCGTGGCCGGCATAGCCACCGTTGATCACCATGATCCAGAAGCGGTGCGTCTCTTCCTCGGCGCTGATGCAGCCCCAGGTATAGGTGATGTTGCCCTCGTACTCCAGTTCGTCGTTGACGATGGGCTTGCCGAATTGTTTGCGCCATTCCACCACCTGGCGGATATCCGAGTGCTGGATGCAGACATGGGTCACGCCGGGCTTGGTGTGATCGTACATGTCTTTGGGATAGCCGTTGTGGATCGAACGCAGGTGCTGATACGGATCCTTTTCGATTAGAATCTCAAAGAATCGATCCCACCGTTCCATGGGCTTGGTTGAGAGCATGAAGTCGTACTCGTTGGCCAACGACCACCAGACATTGCGATAGGCCGCCAGTCGGGCGATCAGATAGCGCAGATAGCGGAAGTCGCTCTCTTCATCCATCTGGCATATCCCCAGCGATCGTAGGGGTGCCAGATGATGATGTCGGCTTCGATGCCCATCTCGCCCAGCTGAGCCAGACGCTGCTCGAAGTGGTGGAAGAAGGCTGGATCAAAACGGGTGAAATCGCTTTCCCCCGTCTTCGTCGCGCACAAACGGGTAGATAGACCGGCTCGTTGTGGTTGAACGGATAGTGCTTCGGGAAGACACACATGCGGATCTTGTTGAACGACGCTTGCGCCAACGTCGCCAGCGTCTGCTCTTCAAGTTCGTCGCCCTGGTGGGTCCAGGCGTAGCAGGTCGTGCCAAACGGATAGTAGGGCGTGCCGTCGGCATAGGCGAAGTGGAACTGGTTGTGGACACCGACCGGGCCGTGATTGCCCTCGCTGGCCGGGCGTGCAGACGAAGGAACCGGTCTGGCCGTCGAGCGCGTCCACATTGCTCTCGGGTCACGTAGGTCCATTCGCCCGGCGTGTCCGGCATGAAGCGCACACGATAGACACCGTCGCCGTCGTAGAAGCCGTCCGGCTCCAGGACGCGTTATTGGCGCGAAACTCGGCGCTTAGAGTCACGTCCAGAAATGGATTGCCGTCTGTCGGGCCGTCCAGGGTTAGTTCGAACATGCTCCACTGTTCGACCAGCGAGCAATCGTATCGAGCCTCGTCTTCATGTCAGGACTCCTGGTGCAGTGAATGGCTGCCCACTGAGATCAGAACGATTTCCTGCACAAGCAAAATGACAATAGACCTCTCGCCCATCGTCTTTGATGCGTTGCGACCGGCCTTTCATGCTGGCAGATCTCTTCGGCCAACGGACAACGATTGTAGAAGCGACATCCGTCACTTGGTACTCTTTGGCCTCGATGTCAGACATGGCGACATCTTCTTCTCTGCGCCACTTCTGGGTGATCTCAGGGATGGAGTCGAGGAGCAATTGGGTATAGGGGTGTTGCGGGTCCCCGAGAATTGTCTTGGCATCACCAAATTCAACAATGGCGCCCCGATACATGACGGCGAGATAGTCACTGATGTAATAGGCCGTTGCCAGGTCGTGGGTAATGTAGAGAAAACTTCGTCTGAACTCCTCCTTTAGCGACAGGAAGAGATTGATGATGTTCATGCGCAGAGAGGCGTCAATCATGCTGACCGGTTCGTCGGCGACAATGATTTCGGGATCCGGGATCAAGGCGCGGGCAATGGAAACCCGCTGCAATTCACCGCCGGAGAACTGATTCGGGTATTTGCCTTTCACGTCTCGATATTCCAGCCCCACATGAGCCAACGCCTTCGGCTACCGCATCAACGGCTTCGGTCTGATTGAGGCTGGCGACGCGAGTAGCCGTGTCAGTCAGATAGGTATCTACCGTGCGGTGACTGCTAAACGCCTCAAACGGGTTTTGAAAGATGGGCTGTACCGTGCTCAGGAATTCACGGTCTGATGGCTTCTCGCCTTTTCCTGCAACCAATCGATCATAGACGACGGCGCTGCCCGACGTGGGCTTTGACCAGGCGCAGAATCACTTTGGCCAGGGTGGTTTTGCCGCTGCCCGACTCGCCGACCACACTGATAATCACCGGTTCGTCGCTCTCAACTGGTCAGATTGACGTCGTCCAGCGCGTTGATGTTGCTCTGCGGACAAAGCCGCCTAGCTTATAGACTTTCTTCAGGTTTTCAGTCTTCAGAATGGTTGTCATTTATTTTCGTATTTCCATGCTACTAGGCTGCGCCACGTGGCATAGTGGCAGGCTACAAAGTGCCCGGGCAAGACTTCCATCAAACTCGGGCTCGGATCGTTCTGCACAGTTCAGTGGCCAAAGGACATCGCGGCGCAAAGCGACAGCCATGCAGGTCTTCCCACAGACTCGGCGGTCGACCCGACACGCCCTCGCGCAGATGGTCGTCGCCGATGGTCGGCAGCGATTCGATCAGCATCTGCGTGTAGGGATGCAGCGGATTGGCGAAGATGGCGTCGTGGTCGCCGAACTCAACCACCTTGGCCGCATACATGATGAGCATCTTGTGGGTGATCTGGTAGTGCACGCCCATGTCGTGCGACACGAAGAAGATGGTGTTTTTCATCTCTTCCTGCAAGATCCATCAGCAGCAGCAGAATGCCTTTCTGTACGACCACGTCCAACGCCGTGGTGGGTTCATCAGCCAGGATGATGTCCGGCTGGAAGAAGGTGCCCATGGCCACCATGATGCGCTGCCGCATGCCGCCGGAAAGTTGATGCGGATAGGCATCCAGCGCCTCGGGCGGCAGATCCAGCTTCTGTATGTACGCCCTGACCTCTTCAAGCACCTTGTCTTTGTCCTGGTTCGGCCCCAGAAAATCCACGAACTGCTTGCGAATACGAATGACCGGGATTCAGCGAACTCATTGAGCTTTGCGGAATATAGGAAATGCGCTTGAACCAGTACTCCTGGATGTCGCTGGTGGTGATCTCTTCGCCGCCTTCTGCCGCATTGCCGAATCGGTCAAAGCCGTAGTGCACGCTGCCTGTCTTGAGCGAGAGGGGATAGGTCAAGTCGCCGTAGATTACCTTCAGCAGCGTCGATTTTCCGCAGCCGGATTCTCCGGCAATGCCGACGATTTCTCCCGACGGGATTGCAAGATTGACGCCGTCAACCGCGTTGACCTGCCCGCGAGTGGTGGTATAGGTGGCGACGATATTATCTAGCTTAATCATGCGTGCCCCCGCCTGGTTGCATACATCTGATTGTAGCCCGTCGATGTCAGGAACAGCCCCAGAAACAGGACTACCGTAGCAACAACAGGAGCCACGACCCAGAGGTATTGTCCGGTAAACAAGGCGTTATAGCTCAATGCCCAGAAGACGATTGAACCGAGCGTGGGAATTTCAATGTTCGACAAACCAATCACCGCCAGCGCTGCTTCTGTATTGATCACCCAAAGGATGGCATTGATAAAATCAACGACGATGAAGGCAAAGACATACGGAAACACCTCCCTGAAAACGACTTTCAGCGTGTTTGCACCTGAAAATTTCGCCACATTGACAAATTCCCGTTCTCGAAGGGATAGCGCCATGGATCGAATCCGCCGGGCGCCCCAGGCCCAGCCAAAGAAGACGAGGATACCGCCTACAATCAGGAAGGACGTTTGTCCGCGCACGAGTGAGGCCAATACGATCAGGATCGGGAACACGGGGATAGCGATAATTGTATCGGTCAACGTCATAATGACCCTGATCAAACGAGCCGCCAACATATCCTGAAACAAGTCCCACCATGACAGCAAACGTGATCGTGAAAATACTCACCGAGATCCCAAGTATCAGCGAATTGCGGACAGCGTAAACCAGCCACCAGAAAATATCCTGCCCCAGACTGTTGGTCCCCAGCAGATGCTCAAGGCTGGGCGGCAAATTCTTGGCATATGTGCCTTGCTTGGTTGGGTCAACGTCGTTGAAAAAGGGAAGAAGAAAGCTTCCCAAGACCATGATCGTGAGAATAATGATACCGATTTTCAAACGGTTGTTCATTTTCATAACATTTACCTGTAGCGGATTCTTGGATCAAGCAGCGGATATATCAGATCAAGCACGAGCGTAGCGGTGGCAACGGCGACGATAGTCATCGTGATCGTGCCATAGAGCATGTTGTAATCACCGCTACTTGCGGCAGATCGCATGAGCAAGCCCATGCCCGGGTAGGAAAAGAGAATTTCAATGAGCAAGGCGCCGCTGAAAATGGCGCCCAGAGAGAGCGTAAGCCCGGTGATTTGCGGCAGAAGCGAGTTTCTGCCCACGTAACTGGTCATGATCGTATTGGAAGGTGTCCCTTTCAGCCTGGCAAAGGTTACATAGCTCTCTTCCTTATGTGCGAATGAAAGCGCCTTCATACTGAGGATGTTGAAGCCAAGGCCGACCACAATAATGGACAGCGCGGGCAGAAACGAATTGTAGAGAATGAGGCGCATCTTTGCGAAGGTCAACGGCCCTGGACGAATGGTCGTCGTCAATGGAAAGAGAGACCATACGTAACCAAACAGGAGAATCAGAACGATCGCCACAATATAATAAGGTATCGGGTAGATGACGACCCCGACAACCTCCAACGCGGTTGCGGCACGGCTATTGTGATGGTAACCGGCCAGCAAGCCAATCAGATTGCCGATCACCCATGCTATCAAGGTTGTTGTCACCAATAATCCCAATGTCCATGGCAGCGCTCTAAGAATGAACGTCCATTACAGGTGTGGGAAACGATGCCAATGAAGGGCCAAAATCAAAATGCAGGATGACGCGCTCGAGGAAACCCAGATATTGAGAAAAGAGACTGCCCTCAAGGCCATAAATCTGGCTCAGCGTCTCGCGCAGATCCGCTATCTCCTCAGGCGACATGGTTTGCCCGGCCTGGGACTGGAGTTGAAAAATGTATTGCTCAATTGGATCGCTCGGCATAAACCTGGGCAAAAAAAAGGTAATTGTTAGGCCGACAAATAGCACCACAAAATACGATGCAAGTCTGCCGACAATATACTGTAATAATGCCATGTCCTATTTCCTTGGTAGGTCCTAGCAGTCTGCCAGCCAAAAATTGGCGGTTCGACCTCCGGGAGGTGGTCAGTCCACTTCGAATGACCGGCGTTTCGTGACCACCTCCCGGAGGTTATTTGCGGACAGTTACTCAGGGGGAGCAGCCCAGATAGACCGAGCTGCTCCCTTGTGATACGATGCTAACTAATTCCCTGTTGGTTCTACACCGGCAACCATCTCCTTGGCCGAACTCCACCAAGAATAGGGTACTGCGTAGTAGTTGTCAGCCTTGGGGAAGTTGGTCCAGTAGTATTCGTTGGTGGGGATCGTGGTCGGAATGTTCATCATGTTGATCCAGGCCATATCCGTCACGAATTCCTTCATGATCGCATGACCATTGGCAAAGAACTCGTCCGAATCCTGTTCCAGTGATTTTGAATCCGCAACCAACTGATAGACGGTTTCGTTGTCCCACTGGAAGCGGTTGCCGTCATTGCGTTTCCTGAGAATCAGCCGCTTTGATATGGCCGGGTTCAATCTCCTGCCAGGCGCCCATCCAGCTTGGCGTGAAGATACAGTTGGTCCACATGTACTGAACGTCAAGCAGGGCATTGATCCGTTGAACCGCACCATGTTCGGCGTTGTCGACCTGGCGGACGTTCACCTGGATACCCGCATCGCGCCAACTGTCGGCAACCGCAAAGCCGGTCCGCTGCATGACTTTGTTCCAGTCGCCGGGGATGGTCAGGTTGACAACCCACTCTTCACCACTGGGCAGCAGCCAGTTGCCATCGGCATTCTTGGTGAAGCCCTCCTCTTCCAGCAGCTTGGCAGCCTGTTCGAGATCGTAATTCCACCAGCCGATGCCAAAGTCCGTGGTGTCTTCGGGGAGTTCCGCCTCATCCACGCCGCTTGCCAAGATTGTTTCGGCCAGCTCTGCGCCGAAGTTGGGGTTAAACGGTTTGTACCCATCGTCCAGGGTGAAATTCTTCCAGCCACTCCTGGTTGGGATCGTAGTAGATGGGGTGCAGAATCTGAGTGTCGGCCATCGGCCATGGCGAGACAATCACTTCACCGCTTAGGGCGTTCATGGCGACTGACTTCAGGTCAAGCGACAGGGCCATCGCCCAGCGGACGTTCTTCAAGTCATAGGGCGGCTTCTGATTGTTGATCAACATGCCGTAGATACAGGCGTCATCCATGTTGTGGTACGGCATGGTGGGCGAGAACGTAGTAATCGAGTCGTTGCGATCCTGCGAAGCTTTGATGGTGTCGGGGCTCATGAAGGTATCAACGTCATAGGCGTTCTGGACAAAGGAGAGCGCAGCGCGTTTCTTCCGGGCCAAAGTCCTTGTAGAGCACATATTGAGGCATGTAGCCGTCCTGATCCAGGTCGGCCCATGCTGAACGTTCCCAATCTTCACGTAGCTCCCACAATTGCCAGAACCCGGTCTCGTCAAATTCCTTGACCGTGTAGGGCCCCAGGGTAACCGGATAGGTGTTTTTGTCCTCGCAGGGGTTCTCATAGGTCTCAAACACGTGCTTGGGCAGCGGCACCAAATTCGACCCCCAGGTGCGGACACCCAGGTTCTGTTGGATATCGTAAGCCGGGTTATTCGTCTCTAGTTCGAGCGTATAGTTGTCGATCTTCTCCCAGCTATCTTCCTTCACATAGTTGACAATGCCGCCTACGCGTGTCGCTACATCTTGACATGCGAAGTATGTATCCAGGGAATAGATAATGTCGTCGGCCGTGAACTCAACACCGTCACTCCAGTAGATCCCCTCTTTGAGGTTAATTCTAAACTTGGTGTGTTCGTCGTTGAGCGCTTCAGCCGGTCCGGCCGCCAGTTCCCCGTAGGACTCGCCGGTTCCAGTATCCGTCTCCCAGAGATAGCCAAAACCAAGCTCTCTGAACCCACGCCAGACCGAATAGGCCAACATCGGATTCATTTGATCCGGGTTTGAAGTTTGTCGGTCGAATGTCTGGAAGATCAGGGTCTCGTTGCGCGGAGTGCCGACGTCGGTCATCACGCCATCGCTGGCGGACGCCGCTTCCTCGGAAGCACCCTCTTGCGGCGCCGGAGCCTGACACGCCGCCAAGGCAATGATGACCAAGGTCAATGCAAGGAATTTTGCTAACAAATGAACAGTCTTCATGATGGTCCTTTCCCTCCTGTTGTATACGTGGGAAGCAAGTGGTACGGTCGTTCACGATTTCAGAATCCTGCAATCAAGATCATTGGCGCCTCCGGGTGATCCGAATCGACCTTGCGGTGTGGGCAAGATACGCGTTTGTAAGCAGCATCAGACTTATATTCGACAGGTTTGGACAGCAAAATTAGGGTTGGTCGCCATCTCCAGGAACGATAGACCATTCATGGTTCTGTCCCCTCCACGCTTGGTGTTTGCTAGGCTTCACGGTTGGAAAAGAAACGACATCCCGATCAAAATGACTGCAGCATGCGCATTCTCGCCAAGTCTGTCGTCACTTCTACCCGTTTTCCGGTACTTTTGCTATATCAGCGTTAGTTCATCGGCCTGTACTCCACTCTTTCTTTGCATGCTGTCTGAGACGGCTTCTGCCATGAAAATAAGGCCATTTCATCCCTCGTTTCTACGACAGGACGGGCCGGTCGATGGGCGTCTGTTGGTCGAATCAGTCACGATACCCTCGGGCAGATATCCCCGCTCATAACAGAAGCCCGCGTGCTGTTGCCGCCAGTCCTTGCGGCGTGATGCCGTAATGGGCGAAGATCTCGGCCTGGCTGCCCGTCACGGTGTACTCGTCGGGAATGCCGACGATCTTGAAGCGGGTTAAGACGCCTGCCTGCAACAGGACCTCCGCGCAGGCGCCACCTAGCCCGCCGAAGACGCTGTGTTCCTCGACAGTGATGACGGCGCGACTGCTACGGCCCGCGTCGAGCAAAGCGGCTTCGTCCAGCGGCTTGACGGTGTGCATGCTGATCACGCCACAGGAGATGCCATCGGCCTCCAGGAGGCGCGCGTGCCTGCATAGCCGGCACAACCGGTTCCCCAGTGGCTACGAACGTCACATCCGTGCCGCGCGCGAGGGTGATTGCCTTGCCGATTTCGAACTTGGCGTCATCCGCGTGCACATGGGCCATGGGCCGTTTGCCGAAGCGCAGATAGACCGGCTTGGGCCACGCCGCTGCCGCCCGGAGTGCAGCTCGAGTCTCGAAGTTGTCCGCCGGCGCGATGATGCTGATGTTGTTGACCGCGCGCAAAGCCGCAAAGTCGTGGAGCGAATGATGAGTAGATCCCAGCGCACCGTAACTGACGCCGGCGCTGATGCCGATGACGTTGACCCGATTGTCCGAGTAGGCCACATCGTTCTTGATCTGCTCCAGCGCGCGGGCAGTGAGGAAGCATGCGGGTGAGACGGCAAAGACTGTCTTGCCCGCCGACGCCAGACCCGCGGCAACGCCGACCAGGTTCTGTTCGGCAATACCGACCTCCACAATTTGCGCGGGCAACGCCTTGGCGAAGGGCCCCAGCTTGCCCGACCCGCGCGAGTCGCTGGTGACGACGAGCACGTTGCGATCCTGCTCACCCAGTTCTACCAGGATGGCGCCAAATTCCTCCAGGTTAGGGCGTCCTAGCTCCATGAGGGCGCCTCCATGAGCGCTTGTCGTGTCTGATCCAGTTCATGCAGGGCCAATGCATACTCGTCGGCGGTGGGCACGTGATGGTGCCACGAGACGGCGTTCTCCATGAAGCTGACACCGCGGCCCTTGGTGGTCTTGGCCAAAATCAGATTGGGTTTGCCCGGCTCGAACGGCAGCTGGTCGAAGCAGGCGATCAAATCCGGAATACTGTTCCCGTCGACCTCGCGTACTGCGAAGCCGAATGCCGCAAACTTGTCATGTAGTGGTTCAAGCGCGTTGACTGTCTCAGTCGGACCGGTGATCTGCAGGCCATTGCGGTCGACGATCGCGATCAAGTTGTCCAGCTTGTAGTGGGCCGCGGCCATGGACGCCTCCCAGTTGGAGCCTTCCGTCAGTTCGCCGTCGCCCAGAAGGGTGAAGACGCGGTAGCTCCGGCTGTCCAGCTTGCCGGCCAAGGCTGTGCCCACCGCAATGGGGAGACCGTGGCCCAGCGCGCCCGTATTCTGCTCGATGCCCGCCACCTTGCGCGTGGGATGGCCAATGAAGTGGGAGCGGTATTGGTTGAGCGTATCTAATTCGCGCTGGTCGTAGAAGCCGACGTCGGCCAAGACAGTGAAGAGCGCTTCCACTGAATGGCCCTTGCTTTGAATGTAGCGGTCCCGATCCGGGCTAGTGAAGGTGGATGGTGAGACGTTCAGCACCCGGTTGTAGAGGACGTTCAGAATATCGACGCAGGAGAGACTGCCGCCGGTATGACCCGCGTTGGCCTGCACGATGATTCGCAAGACTGTCTTGCGATATTCAATCGACTTCAACTCGAGTTCTTGACGTGATAGCATGCGGGTTGTCCCCACTGGTGGCGCACTCCAATGCGATCGACGTAGGAAGAGGGAGCGTCCGAAATTGGCACTTGCCACAGGCATCAAATTGTGGGATATTGGGTATGTGAATAAATATTCTATCAAGGAATCTTATTCACGTTTCTACCTTACATGAGCTTCTCCCCTTTGTCAAGGGGCGAAATATCAAAAATCTCCGCAGGAGCACGCAAGATCGCCGCTATTCACGGCGCACTGCGCAGGGAGAATCAATGTGTTGATTACCGACCGGTTAAGTGCAGAGCGATTATTGGAGAGAGCCGCAGGGGAGGGCGGACCCATCAAAGTTGGGCATCTGTCGGGAGTAGAGCAGGAAGGTCAGAGGCATGATCATGACGCTCAATTTTTCCACGCGCGAAGCTGAGGAGAAAGTTAGTAGGTTTTGCAGCAGGTCGTTGGCAATCAAAATGAGGTCATTATCGGGAACTGGGGAAGACTACGAGCCGTCTTGATATCTTGCGGTGCATAGGAGCAGTATCGTGATGGAGAGACCAGAGTCGGTTTCGCAGACCACACGCCCAGGAAAATCGTCTGCCAGTGTGGCTTCGTATGATGCACGCTCGTTTGCAGTGCTACCCGGGTCGGTGTATCCGATCACAAATGATCGCGAAAGAACTGGATCGTGCGCTGCATGGCGTCACCGAAGTAGGGCGATTCGATGTTGTGCCCGCCGCCTTCGTACGTGTAGAGCTGATAGAACTTGTTCGCCTCCTGCAACACGGCCGCCAGATCCTGGGAATAGCCGATGTTGACCACGCTGTCGTTCAGCGCATGGTGAATCTGCAGCGGCGCCTCCAGGAACTCGATATTCTCGGTCAGCGAAACAGCCTGCCAGAAGGGCTCACTCGTATCCGGCGCTCCATAGGTCTCACGCAGGATGGTTCCCCGCCGGACGGTCGTGGTCTGTTGGTCGCGGCGGAATGACGGGTCCTGAATGGCATAGCGCACCATGTCGTCATAGGAATAGACCGCGCCTGCCCAAATCACGCCTGCCTGGACGTCCGGCTCGACGAGCATGGCCCGCAGCACCACGTTCCCCGCCATGCTATGACCCCACAGGCCGATGCCCTCTGGATTCACGGAGTCCAGCCGCTGCAGGCTCTTGAGCGCCGCAAGGGCGTCGACTGTGTAGTCCGGCGAGAAATAGGCGCCTGAAGGCTCGCCTTCCGAGTTGCCGAAACCGCGCAGGTCGATTTTGAAGACGACAAATCCGTTGCGAGCCAGCGCATCCACGTAGGCTACATAGCGTTCCGTGGTGCGGTAAACCTCGGGCGGGATGTAGCCGTGGACGAAGACGATGGCCGGAAATCCACCTGCCGGAACATCGTCCAGCGGCACCGTCAGCAGTCCGTAGATCTTGTTTCCTTCGGACTGGTAGCTGGCAATATAGCGGGCGTAATTGGCGCCATTGGCCAGCGTCTCCTCGATGATGATGTCGCTGCCTACAATCTCCTTTGCCCGCAAGGCCGCAATGGTGAGTTCGTTGCCCACGTCAAAGGTTGGCGCCGGCGTCTGCGCAGGGCTGGCCACTGCCGTTGCGGGTTCTTCCTCCTGCGGTAGAGAAGTAGGCGGTCGGGGTCGGCACCAGCACCGGCACGGCCTCGACTATCTGAAGATCGGCAGCAGCCGCCTCTGTCTCTGCCTCCCTCTCGCCTCCGTCTCGGCGGCGGACGGCGTAGGGCCGTGACGGTCGGGGTCAACTGGGACGGGTCCGACGATGCCGTTGGCGGAGTCCAGTCCGAATCCGCAGAGCATGCGACGACGAAGACGAGGGGGATGATGAGCAACAATGCGCGGGCTATTCGGCGAAACATGAGATCGCTCTTTCTTTGTGTCGATGCAGTCGCTTCGACGACGAAGTCAGGAACAAGAAATGACCTGTAACGGCGCGTATTTTCCGCCGTCATTCTAGCCAGACTGTCCGCCGCCTTCAGTGGTCCGCCTACCGAAAGAGACGACCCACGGCGCAATCGGCGGAGCCATGGTACGGATCTACCGCAACCCGTAGCCCTGCCCTTTGATCACGCCGCTGAGGTGGGGGCGATTCGGCTGCGAGACCCGGCGCGCGGAATGCTCTGTCCAACCGTACTCCTCCATCTCGCCTGGCCGGCCAGGGACCTGCACCTGCCGACCGGCATAGATGTCCGTGGCGATCATGGCCGCATCATACGCTGCCAAAAGACCATCCAGGTTGCTGTTGTCATAACGTTCCCAGTGCAGAACGGCCTCCAGCGCCAGCCGTGGGCGAATCGTCGGTTCGACGTTCGGCCAGCCCACGGTCATCCCGGCAATCGGCACGACCAGCTCCGGCAACTCCAGCAGGTCGATCACCTCCTGAGGCCGGTTGCGGATAGCGCCGATGTAGCAGCTGCCCAGGCCCAGCGATTCAGCCGCCAGCGTTGCATTCTGCATGGCAATGCCCGCGTCGACGGCGGCGACGAGAAAGCTCTCGATGAACTCTGTGTCCTGAGTATGGCCGCGTAGCGAGCAGGCCCGGTCGAGCCGGGCGCGATCGGCGCACCAGGCCAGGAAGTAGGGCGCTTGGGCGATATGGGCCTGGCCGCCGCAGAGTTCGGCGAGCGTCTGTCGCTTCTCGGCATCGGTCACGGCCACGACGCTGGTCATCTGCAGATTGGACGAGGTCGCCGCGCGCTGGCCCGCGGCAACGATCGCCTCGATCAGCGCCGGAGCAACCGGGTCGGACCGGTAGCTGCGCACGCTTGCGTGGCGATTGATCTGGTCGATGGTCGGGGAGGTCGGTTGAGTGTCGGCAGCGTCGTTCATGATGGTCCTTTCATGGATGGAAATTGCGTAGTGTAGTTGAGATGGCCCAGCTTCGGTACAGGTGACATTATGACGTTATGACGCTATAATGTTGTCATTCGTATTACCTGGAGGCAAATGATGACAGTCAAGACAAAACGAACAACGGTCTATCTTGAACAAGAGTTGCACCAGGCCCTGCGCTTGAAGGCGGCCGTCACTGACCGGTCGGTCTCCCAGTTAATCAACGAGATGATACGGGATCAATTGGCGGAAGATGCCGACGATCTAAAGACCTTCCGGGAACGCTCAGATGAGCCAGTGATCGACTACGAAAGCCTGCTCGAAGACTTACGGGCCCATGGCAAGCTATAGCATTGTCTTCAAACAATCTGTTGCGAAAGACCTGCGCAGCATTCCGAAGCAAGATGTCCTGCGGATTTTGCGGCGTATCGAAGGCCTGGCTGATGAGCCACGACCGGTCGGAGTTGAGAAACTGAGCGGCGACGAGAAATACCGAATTCGGCAAGGCAACTATCGGATCTTGTACGCGATCGACGATGACGTCATTACCGTGACAATCGTAAAAGTTGGTCACCGTCGTCATGTCTATCGCTAGCGCCGCCAGCCGGCGGCGATTTCGGCGCTGTAGCTCCTAGTTGAACCAGCCGTTGGTTCAACGCGAGAGCATACCCGATAAGATTGTTTCCAATTCGCCGAGGAAAAAATGTCCGCTCTTCTCAAGATCATGATCAATGGCAAACGAGAGGCTGTGGATGTGAATGTCACGCATGTCGAATGTGCCAGAGTAGGTTGGCAGGGTTGGAAAAATCAGTACTGCGGTATCGCAGTTCAGCAGGTGGGCGTAGGTCACCATTTGGTGAATATCTGCATTGCTTGCTTCTTCGGTTACTTTGTACTTGGTATCCAGCACGAGTAGAACTTCCCCGGTATTGATATCCTCTACAACGATGTCCGGTCGAAAGTGGCGTTGTCGTTCCACTCCAAATGGCACCATCATCTGATCCTTGATGCGCCAGTTCTTGGGGGCGTGTTCCTTTAGCCATTCAGCAACGAACATTTCGAACAGTGATGCCATGTTAACTAGGAATGGCGTCATTTCTCGATCGCCAATGTAGTGGCTGGGTCCCCCTTGGTCTAGAAAGAACCGGCTGAGGGCGTGCAGCGGTTGATAGTCCTGATTGAGCCGATGATAGGAACGGCCGACACAACTGTCTGATGAGTACGGTTCCAATGTTGCCGCAGATTGAAGAATTCGGAATGCGCGACGGACGGTTGGCAACACTCTTTCTGTGCAGTAGCCGCTACGCACGATGCGCCAGAGTGTCCAGGCTAGAATGCGATTGTCATCGACGTCAGCAGTATGATCCTCATACTGACAGTGCAATTTTGTGTCCCAGGGACTTCTCGACGCCCTAGCCAGGTCTATACGTCCACGAATGTAGGGTAGCCTTTCATCTTCGGGGCGATAAGTGCGATAGAGACCGCGCCTGCTACGGTCGATTATGCGCTTCGCCAGAACATTGGCCAGTTGTTCATAGAAATGCTGCAGAGAATCGGTATGAACGAGATCCGGTGGTAGATGTATGCCCTGTAGCCGATAGGCATATTCCAACATGCCAAAGAGATTCTGAATCGGAGTTTTTGGCTCGAGCGCCAACACCAAGCTATCGGTCAGCGGAATCTGACCGACCCAGCCTATCGATGTGAGTTCCCAGCGATGTTCGTTCTGGAAAGAAGGTCCTACAACATCAATCTGTTTTCGATACCGTTCCCAAATCAGCCTTACCAGGTCTTGCTCAAGTTCGTTTTCGGCGATTTTTACAGACTTGTATTCAGCTAACCGAATCACTCGTGTGGGTAAGCCACTCATGCCATCAACGTCGCTTTCACACGTTCCCAACAGAAGCTTTCATAGATTTCGGTCCGATCGAAGAAATATTCCTCTAGGTAGGGTTCGATCTCCATGCGCCAAATCCCTTCCAGGTTCTCGTCTATGTTCTCGTCGATGAAGAACGAAATCCCGAGCTCATAATGTCGGTCGCCGATCTGTTGATTGATCAGCCCTAATACGTCGATGATGTTCTCAATGTCGATCTGTGTGTTCACGTTTTCATAGTAGCGTCTCAACGCGTCTATGTGTGGATAGAGAGGAAGGAATGCAAAACGGCGCCGCAGTGCATGATCGACTAGCGCAATGGAACGATCTGCTGTGTTCATCGTGCCGATAATCAATACGTTCTTTGGAATACTGAATGACTGGCCACTGACGGCTAGCGGTACCGAATTGTCTCGGTATTCAAGCAAGTACATCAACTCGCCAAATACGCGCGCTAGATTGGCCCGGTTGATTTCGTCGACAATAAGTACACAGTCGCCTTGGCATTGTCTGGCGCGACGGCAGAATTCGAGGAAGCGACCGGAAACGATCGGATAGTCCAGCCGCCCATCTCTAGACTGTGGTCGAATTCCCTGAATGAAGTCTTCGTAGTTGTAGGCCGGGTGGAACTGTACCAGTTCGCTGAAGCCGTCTCGACCGCCGATCAGGTGTCTTGCCAATTTTTCTGCGATATAGGTCTTGCCGGTGCCCGGCGGGCCATATAGTATGGCCTGTTTTTTGCGCTGAATTGCATGCGTCCACTGTTCCAGCTTCTCTTCTTCGAAGCCTGAATCATCGGAAATTTGGCGCAAGAGAATACTCGATGTTTCACCGTAGGCCCTGGGTCTTCACCTTCAAGATAGTCGGCGATGGCGGGCAAGGGGTCATCCTCGACTGCTAGGATCACCAGCGGGAACAACTGGGTGTGTACATTCGCAATGTAATCAACTAGCTCATCCGCTGGCATTTGAAGTAACCGATTTTCGCGGCAGTGCAACTGACACATCGCAGTTGAAGTTTGAGGGATTACGTTAGGAAATCCTTCCAGGTGGCCTTCAGAGGCGATTCTCTTGAGTCATGAAGCCGTCTGGCGCTACTTCGAAGGTGGTGCGATCGCCGTAAAGAATGTGACTTGCGGACAAAGTGCTCTCCAGCACCTGTTCCAGGGCAGCATGGTGACGTTCGCAGTTGCGTTGGAAACGCTACGCGCTGTGTACTGCCATAGTTGCCGATGTAGAACCCGAATTCCAAGAAGTCACGATTGATCCACATCGACAACTGTGCATCCAGTGAGCGCTTGCTTCCAATCGGATAAAAGGCTCCCCAGTAAAATGGCCAGGCGCCGCCCTGACCGAAGTCATTCTTCAAGAAGCGCGCAAAGATGCGTTTTTGGGTTTCCATTACATCTCGTACGGCAAGAGGCAAACGGTCTGCCACTTGCCGCATCACGCGCTTGAAAGGTTCTTCAACCTCTTGTTGGAAGGCAATCTTATTGGCGTCGTAGAAGTCCTTGGTGGGATTGTCGTCAAGTTCCATCAGGAGTTCAAAGGCTTGGATTGAGAACGGACAGTCGGGATGCGGAGGCGTTTGAGCTGAGACTGTCGAATTGTCCGGCATCACCGCTGGTGGTAGGCCATTGGTGAGTAAGTCTTTGCGCTTCTCCATGTCGAACACTGCCTCCATGATCGCCTGTTGGTGGGCGTGGCGGGAGGGCGTCCCTTTCCAGGCGGAATACATCTCACCGATAGCGCGCAACGATCGTTCAAAATGCGCCTCAAGGTCGGGAGGCCATCTGACGCACTTGCTCGAACTGCAGGGCATAGCAGATAGCGGGACCTTCTTTTGTCTCGTCTTTGAACCGTCAATCCCATCGTGGATATCGATTTGGATCGAGGCCATCAACGAGCATCGTAAGGCCGATTTCCCTGCCGGTCTTAGATTCTGACCCGCGGAAGTCAATCATGGCCCACGTGCCCATGTTGACACGCAGAACATCTCCATCGTGATTCTTTGGTATCGTGATGGCGCAGCGCCGATCATCGGCCGTATTGATGCCAAGCAGCTCGAAGGAGCGGCGCATAAAATCGAACGCCCAATCGGCCTCAGGATAGTCTGCGAAAATATGCGAAAAGGGCTCGGCAAGCCCAAGTCCAACGGTTGGTGCTTCAGCAGACTTCTGAATTTTGCGTTCAAGGTGTCAGGTTATTCGCCATCCGCATGAATTCGACGAGCAGCGCCCCCGGGACGCGCTCGTCATGATCTGATCGAGCAATTGGAATTTGGGATCCTGCAGATCCTGCCAATCGGGATACCATTCTCGAATCAGGTCAATGATGGTGGTGACTTTATCCTGCGGCAGCGACATATTGCCGACCTTCCTTGCTGATCTCCCAAACGCCACGCGGCGAGTCTTTCGACATCAAACCTTCCTTGACTAGTGCGTTGCGCTGTCCATGGCGCCGTATTGTACCAGCGCAGCATGTTCGGGTTCGAGGGCAATTGCTCATAGTCCACATCCTTCAACTGCGACTTCATCTTTTGCTCTACGATGGCAAGCACTTCGGCTGTCTGCCCCGAGCCCTCAACCTCGATCAACGCTTCCAGAATGGGCAAGCGATAGGCATCTTCCGGTGTGCGTGTGCCGCGTTCGAGGCGACCAAGATTGCGCCGCTCAGCCTGTGTTGATTCATCCTGATCGACTGCAGGTTCGAACTCGGCGGCGAGCGTTTGCCAGTCCCGTCGCAGGTGCCCGGCACGTTCTCGGAATTTTCTTGCTAGCTTTTCTGCCAACGTACGCATGGAATCAACTTGTGAGTAGTCTCCGTCTGGAAATGCACGCGCACCAGTGCTGTTGACAAATTCGATCTCGTTTTCCACTTCTTCCAACAGCATTTCGAATGCCGTGAGGACATTGGTCGGTTCAATTCTTTCCATCAGGGTTCTCTTTCAAATAATGCCGAGTATGTATGCTAGATGAATGATCTGCCGGTGCCGAGTATGGTCGGCGGTCCATTCGGGTCTGGGCTTGCTGCTGGCTGTGAATTCAAACGTCAGGCGTTTGCAGTGGATACAATAACGCGCCCATTCTGATCAACTCCTCGTTGGCCTCATGCGCCAAGGTCCAGACCGGTTTGCCCGCAGCGATCGATTCCCTGGCCAGCACTTCGCTGTGACTACCCGGCTCGGTGTGGGCGAAAAGGATGTTAGCCGCCGCGGCGCAGAGAAGTCGATTGCGCTGGTGGGCCGTTCTTCGACTGGCGCGACGGATTGAGTCTGCAAAGGGCGAGACAATGAGCAGGCGGCCATCGTCTAGCGCCGGGCGAAGGCGTGCTGGAACCTGCTTGTACAGGCTCGGGCCAGCCAGAGCACCACGGGCTGTGGCCCACGCAACATCACGGTCAGTGCTTCATCTTCCACGACGGACTGGAAGCCGCTCATGATGACCGGGCCCTGTTGTCGCCAAGTCTGGGCCAGATCGTGGACGGCCAGCAGAATGCCTGCTGGGGCGTGGCTTGAGCAGAATAGGGCCAGGCTGGGGCGTTTGAGCAGGGCAGGGTCGCCGATGTGAAATAGATCATTGAGGGTGCATGAGTCTTCGCCCGCTATGTTGCGGTGGGGGTCTGCAAACATTCTGATGCCCTTTCTCGGCTTATCTCAATCGGACGTCCAATCGCCAAAATTCTGTCGAAAGCCGTCAGGATCGCAAATTGGACAGAATTCACGTCGCCGTTTTCCGTGGGGACAGCGTGTTGTTATTTGCTTCACGATGGTCGGTCTTGTCGGATGGCAAGACTGGACATTCTGATTGGGCCGTGCCTCAGCTTCGCCGGCCGCCACAGGTGGGCCTGGGTTTCCAATAGAGTGCGATGGTGTAGGCAGGAGTGGTAGCGGAGTTGATGGGCGCGCAGAATGGCCCTGCTTTTGCCGGAGATCTCGAAACCACTTGCGGATTTTCTCCCACATAACAATATCCTTGTAACTGCGTACTCATCGGCAAATTATGCGTCCGCGTCGCCGTTTAGCTCATCGCCCATGCGGTATTTGATGTCGTAATTGATGATGAAATCAAGTTCTTCGTCGGAGAAGCCCAGGTACTTGCAGAGGCACTTATCGATTTCGTCAATCACTGCCTTCGATCGGAGTATCTTGAACGAATATACTTCGACAGCATTCTTACCCTTATAAACTCTGACGCGATTTGTAACGTGGCTCATGAGATCTGCAACATAGAGTCTCCCAATATTGGCCAAGTTTGTTCGTATTTCAGGTGTCATAGACCGCGGACTGATCGGAAAGGACGAGATGTCACGATTTGCCAAATGCCTGCAATCAGAGATAGTCATCAAATACCACCACCAAAGGTTGCTGCTAAGAATGGCTATTATCGTATACCGATCAACATCGGGTGCTAGGTTAATGATTTTTTCTTCGTTCGATTCAGTTTCGAAATCAACGAAAACTTTCCAGTAGAGCCCACCGCGTCGATAGTAGACTCGATTCGTGCTACTGCGCACAAATGTTTCTCCCAACAGATTAGTTTGTGTCTCCAATTTTTCGTATATGCTTTCTGCAATAGGTGTACCAAGTTTCGGTATTGACCCAGAAAGCCGAATCACAGAAATCTGTCGAAATTCGATTCTCGAAAATAACTCAGGTCGTGCAAGGCTTTCCCATAGAATGTACTGGGATGATTGGATTTCTGGACTAGTATTTCGACCAAGCTTCTGAAGCAGAATTGAAAGTTGTAAGTTCACACCGTCAAATAGCTTGCCTGGTCGCCAACTAAAATTGGCAATATGTAGGCTACCAGTGGTTCGATGCCCAGGTTGGGCCTGCCTAGGTCGATATCGACCTGGGAGGCCAGCTTGAGGAAGAGGCGCAGCTTGGCGATCTCGACCGCCTCGTGCATGATGTCCACGCCGAAGAGGTTGTTGACGATGATGGACTTGTAGATGAAGTAGCGCTCGTTGGGGTGCCGGGCGGTTTCGTCCAACACGGCGCGGAAATCCTTGAACTTCTCTGGGTGGGCATCCTGCGGCAGACTGTCGACGAAGGTCGCCATGCGATCGAGGCAGGCTTCGTACAGAGGTTCCAAGATGTTAAGCGCGGCAAAGAGAAATGCACCCGAGCCGCACGTCGGATCCAATACAGTCACATCACGGACCTCACGCCAGAACGCTCGTAACAGATCAGGATCATCGGTGTTTTCGATCACGTCCTGCGCGAATTGGCGAATGTCTAAATTGTAGGTGATGAGGTCATTGACGCTCCGGACCTCGTCGCCGGCCAGTTTAAGCCAAACGTCTTCATAGCGCTGGCGACGCGCCACCGTCTCGCGCCAGATCTCAGTGGGCAGGGCGTAGGCTTCGGGCGTGGGTCGGTTCCATTCGCCACGCCGGCTTACATCCTCGACACCGGCTGCGATCTCATCGGGCAGCGCCAGGTCCGTCCCTGTGCGTACCGCTTCATAGATGTAGCGATCGGGATCCAGATTGAGCAGCGCCCAGACCGAATCATCGCCCCGAAAACCGGCGGGATAGCGCTTCTGGGCGGCATCGAAGAGATAGGGGATGATCGTGTTCTTGGAGATATACTCGGTGATGTCTTCCTTGGTGTAGTACGGCGCCCATTTGCTTCTGGTTGATGTACTTTTCAAAGATGTAGCCGAGCACGTCGGGGTTGATCTCGTTATCGTCGCGCAGAGGGCGGTCGTCGAGGTGCCACTGGTAGTCATCAAAGAAATCAAAGAGCCGTTTGAAGGCTTGGTCAGGAATTTGGATGGTCTGGCCGTAGAGTTGCTCGATTTCATGCTGTTCGAAGATGCCGCCGTTGAGGTAGGGGATCGTGCCCAACAGGGCATTCATCTCAGGCGTGCGCTGGGCCTGGGGTTCGGCCAGCCCGGCGAAAAAGAGCGGACAGAGAAAATCCCGATAATAGAGATCGGAACCTTTGCGCCGCATTTCGGCCAGTTTGTCGCGGCAGGTAATCCTCGTCGCCGTCCAAAAAGCCCTTGCGTTGGACAAAATAGACAAACATGAGCCGGTTGAGCATCACCGACACATACCAGCGTTCGAACTCATCGTCGGGAATACCGTCGAGCAGCTTCTCAAACGCGTCCCGTTCCTTCTTGAAGCCGTCGTAGAATCTCTTGGTGGCCCGCTCAACATTGAATGCAGCGCGGACGTTGCCGACAACGTCCAGGAAGTCGGCTGCCTCTTCGTCCTCCAGCGGCACAGCCAATCGTTCCAGCTTCTGAATCAGCGATTCGCCGCCGTGATCGTTGGGGCGATACTCGCGGGTGCGTCCGGCCGTGCGACCCGGCTCGCGGAGTACCCACTGCCAGATCTGGCGTGTGTTTGCCTCATCTCTGAAGACGATAAAGTGTTCGCGAAAGCGCTTGGTCGTCTGACTTTCAATCTTACGGCGGCGGGCATAATCGGGGATGGTGGGCAGCACCAGCTGGAAGACGTAGACGCCGCGCTTCTGCGCTACCGGGGTCAACGAATATCGTTGCCCGTCGATATCGAAGGTCGGGGGCTGGATATCGGCTTCGTCCCAGCCTAACTCTTCGAAGAACAGGGTACGCAGATCGCCGCGGTGCAGATAGTTGCGGGTGCGAGTACGATTGAGGGGCATCAGGAGTCTCTCCAGAGTTGTTGAGCGCCCGGAGGCCGGGCTCGTGCCATACTTGTGCTATGGGGCCAGCCCCAGCGAACAGATGATCTGCGCTTCGCCAACGGCTTGCTGTTCGTGAATGATGCAGAGTTTGTCGTCTTCGTATAGACCCGCGACCAACTCCACCAGGACTTCGTCGGTGATGCCGCTGCGCAACTGACGATTGAGCGAATCCCGTGCATTTTCGGTCAAGGGATAGCGGTAGATTTGCTCCAACGTGTCACGAGCTATATGAGTTTGGGGCATGTCGGCAAAGAGCGTTCCAGTAAGCGATGCCAGATGATTTTTCAGCCGTTCGTAGGTGCGATAGCGGGCGCCGGAAGGACGACCCAATTGTCCACCGGCGGCTGCGCTGGTTTCGGTCAAGATGTGGTTGACGCCGGCTTGTACCAGCGAATAATGGTTCTCCTGGCGGGGTAAACCCGGCTCATCGCTGCTGCAGGCTGCGCCGTCCAGGATCTTTCGCTGAGAATGGGTCACGCTGTTACCCTCTTCGTCAATCCAGGCCAACGCGCTGTTTCCCTCGCCGGTTTTGACATAGACCAGCGCGCCGGTCGGCCCATCCAGGCGCAGATTGCTGCTGCTCTTGGTGGCATGGTTGACGGCGGGCAGACCGGGAATCGTGCGGCTCAAGCTTGGGTCGGCGTCGATTGCGTTTTTCCAGATCTGATACGCATAGGAGACCAGGTCAATCTCACCCTCGTCATCATCCAACGCGCCGGCGTTCTCGTGATAGAGATCAAGCAGTTGGCTGTCGTTGGACGCCTCGAAAAACGCCTCATCCGCGCCGACGACCTCTTCATTTTCGCGCAGGCGAGTCGTTAGCCGTTCACGCAGACGGATGATGCGTTCCACACCTTCAGCTGGCCAGAACATGTAACAGAGCACCGTATCCGCCATCTGACCAATGCGATCGACGCGACCGGCGCGTTGAATCAGGCGAATGATTGCCCAGGGCAGATCGTAGTTGACGACGATGGCGCAGTCCTGAAGGTTTTGGCCTTCACTCAGTACATCGGTCGCGATCAGCACGCGTAGTTCGTCCGTTGGAGCAACCTGTTCGCGTTTTTCGTTGCTTACCGGGCTAAAGCGCCAGGCCAGTTGGGTTGGATTGGCTGCGTCTCCCGTCACCGCTGCGACTCGATCAACACCGGCTCGCTTCAACTCTCGGTCCAGGTAACGTACTGTGTCAGCAAACTGGCTAAAGATCAATAGCTTCTCATCAGGATGTTGGCGCTTGGCCAGGCGAATCAACGCACCGAGTTGGGCATCCCGATCTGCATCCCAGTCGCCGCACTCCTGCAAAATCAAGAGCAGGTTTTCGGCATCCTCGCGTAAATTTCGTTTCAAGGCCGGTTGGAAGAGGGCCGCTGGTAGCCAGCGAAAGCGACGTTTGAGCGTGGTGCTGTAGCGGCTGTAGACATCGGCAGCCCGCTGCTCGAATTGCTCAATGGTGTAGAGCTCACGCCCGTAGATTCCTGCTATTTCGTCGTCGCCGTTTAGATCATCAAAGAGGCTGAGTGACGGGTCTGCGTCCTCATCCTGCACCTGCGTATCAAGCAGTTCGGCGTCCTGGGTACCGATAGGGAGCGGAAGACCATTTTCAAGGGCGTGAAGGAAGATGAAATTGCGCAGAATGTGTCGTTCCACCGAGAGCAAGAAGGCGTAGCCACTGCTTTCCAGGCGCTTGAACAGATTGGTGCGGCTGAAACCCATGAGTCGCCGTCCGCCACGCGACAGATCTTCGATGATCTTGCGCTCGGCAGCCGTCGGTTCTACTTTGAACGTACTGCGCACATAATTCCTGAGTCCGTAACGGGGCAGGTTCAGGTTATTGATGGTATCTACCACATCAGTGGCATAGAGCCGAGCATACTGATCGTCGGGATTCATTTCGTCAATCGCGAAATCGATACGTTGCGGGATTCGTTCAGGAAAATAGCGCCGTTCGCCATCCGCCATCGACAAGTAATACCGGCTGCGATCGGGATCGAAGTCAGTATAGTTGGCACGGATAAAACTACGCGTCCGCCGTACCATGAAAAGACTCATTAGTTCGCGCCAGTCATCAGGGAAAGAACTTCGTTCAAATGCGCCCAACGAGCGTATGGGCACATCGTACTTGGTACTGAACTCCAGTTCTCCCATCTCACGCAATAGCGCCTCAGGCCGAATGCCTAGATCGGCATCGTCTGGAAGGAAGAGGCGCAACTGACTGGAAAGATCGATATATGTTTTGTTATACGGCGTAGCCGTAAGCAAGATGCAGCGACTGTCATTGCGTTCAATGTACTCTTTGATCGCTCGGTACGCCTTGCCTTCCCGGTTGCGCAGGTTGTGGCTCTCATCGATCAGGACGAGACGATAGCGGCGTAGCGTAGGCAGATCGCGGCGTACTAGGCTTAGTGAGAGTACTTTGGCGGATAGATCATATTGCTCACGGTAGGCCTCCCACATGGGAACAAGATTTTTGGGGCAAATGATCAACGCCGATGCCCCAAAGTCTTCCTGGTAAATCTTGGCCACGGCGGTTGCCATGATCGTCTTGCCCAAGCCGACTACGTCACCGATGAGCACACCGCCGCGCCGGTTAAGATAGCGCGCGGCTATCTGCACCGCGGCCTTCTGGAAATCGAAAAGCTGGTCTGCGAACTGGCGCGGAATGGTAAACTCGTTCAGCCCTTCGCGGGCCTCGCGGGACAGATGGTACGCCATCTTGAGATAGACGTGGTAGGGCGGCAGAATTTTTTCCCCGGCCCAACTCTCATCGATGATTTCGGCCAGTTCCTGTGAGATATCGAGACAGAAGCGATCTTCCCAGCGGGCATTGAACCAGTCACTCAACTTCTCAGCGGCATCTTGTTCGACGACGTCGACGTTGAGCTCGCCTTGGTATGACAATCCAGAAAAGGTCAGATTACTGCTGCCCAGATAGCCGATAATGGGCGTGACTTCGTCGTCCCGGAAGAGGAGATAGAGTTTCGCATGGAGAGCGTGGCGTAAGAATAGCTTGACGACTACTTTACCGGTTCGCAATTGTTGTGCAAGGCGCCGTAGGGCTACTTCGTCTTGGGTCGTGGGAATCCCTAGTGTCAGTTGGCGGCGGAATTCTATGGCCAAGTCTTTCTTTAATTGTAGCGCCCGCTGATTCGTGATTGGGCTGTTGCCTTCACTGGATGCCAGCAAATCATGCAACGAATCTTCGGGGCGGGATTGCATGCCTACCAGTACGCGGCATTGCGCACCGGCCTCGCCGGTCCAATCTTCTATCCGTTTGTCGAGCTCGCGCCAACCGCGTAAATTGAAATAGCCTACGCAAAAATCGGCTCGATAGGAATGTTCAAGTGTGGTACGTAGCTGTGGCAGCAGGCTTACTTCAATATTGTCGAAGATTTTCGGCATAAAATCTGAATCGTTGGAGTCTGGTACGATGGATTGGCAAACGACTCGATCAGAGTATCGTTCTGCAATGTACCTGGTTAAGAAGAAATTGCACGCAAGGCTACAGGGTTTTAATCTAGCGTTGATTGCAACGACGGCCTACTTCTACCGAGAGAAGTCTATGCTTTCTCACAAATCTGGTCAACTAGTGTTGGCCAATGCGGCGGTTGCCGTCGATTATTCGCACTACAATGTCTATCGCCAAGCGAGTTGGGTTCCTTCGAGAGTAGAAAACGACCCAGATGTTCGCCTGGGTGACCAGCCCTGCCCTGAGATGATCGGGTACGCCGGGGACTTCGTCGTGAACGCCGTCGAACGATGAGGCGGGTCGACGCGGATCCCTAAAGAGATCTGCATCGACCCGCCAAAATTGTGTCAACTGCGGTCCACCCAGACGATGGCTGAATGGCTACGAATCAGGCAAGATCGAAGCGATCAGCGTTCATCACCTTCGTCCATGCGGCCACGAAGTCCTTGACAAACTTCTCCTGGTTGTCATCCTGGGCGTAGACTTCAGCATAGGCGCGCAGGATCGAGTTCGACCCGAAGACGAGGTCCATGCGCGTCGCCGTCCACTTCACCGCGCCGCTCTTGC
The DNA here is from genome assembly GCA_963749845.1 of uncultured Chloroflexia bacterium. GTDB lineage: Bacteria > Chloroflexota > Anaerolineae > Caldilineales > Caldilineaceae > JAGRCP01. The sequence goes on from CAVVOJ010000007.1 coordinate 55,725, forward strand.
GATCGCGGATCTCGTAGAGATTGCCGTCCGTGGGCGCCCAGGTGTTGGCCATGTCGGTCAGATTCACGAAGAAGTCGTTGGTGAGTTGACCCTCGCGGTCGGTCAGCACGCCGTGCTTGGCGCCGCCGTAGTTGGCGCCGAGCACGCGCATCCCGCCGACGAGAACCGTCATCTCGGGGGCGGTGAGACCCATAAGCTGGGTACGGTCGAGCATCATCTCTTCGGGGCTGACCACGTACTCCTTCTTGAGCCAGTTGCGGTAGCCGTCGGCCAGCGGCTCCAGCACGTCGAAGGAATCCGCATCGGTCATCTCGTCGGTCGCGTCGCCACGGCCCGGCGCGAAGGGAACCTCGACGGCGTAGCCTGCGGCCTGCGCCGCCTGCTCAACGCCGACATTGCCGGCCAGGACGATCACGTCGGCGATGCTCGCGCCGCTCTCGGCCGCGATGGGTTCGAGCACCCCCAGCACGCGCGCCAGACGTTCAGGCTCGTTGCCCTCCCAGTCCTTCTGCGGGGCAAGGCGGATGCGCGCGCCGTTGGCGCCGCCGCGCATGTCCGAGCCGCGATAGGTGCGGGCGCTGTCCCAGGCGGTCGCGACCATGTCGGCAATGCTGAGGCCGCTGGCGGCGATCTTGGCCTTCACTGCCGCCACGTCATAGTCGGTGGGCCCGGCGGGGATCGGATCCTGCCAGATCAGGTCTTCTTCCGGCACGTCGGGACCGAAGTAGCGGACCTTGGGCCCCATGTCGCGGTGCGTGAGCTTGAACCAGGCCCGGGCGAAGGTGTCCTTGAAGTACTCCGGATCGGCCATGAACTTCTGGCAGATCGCGTTGTAGATCGGGTCAACCTTCATGGCCATGTCGGCGTCGGTCATCATCGGGTTGTGCCGGATGGAGGGATCGCTGGCGTCGACCGGCTTGTCCTCTTCCTTGATCTCCACCGGTTCCCACTGCCAGGCGCCCGCGGGCGACTTGCGCAGCTCCCATTCGTGGCCGAAGAGCATGTCAAAGTAGCCCATGTCGAACTTGGTCGGCTCGCTTGTCCAGGCGCCTTCCAGACCCGAGGTCACCGCGCGGCTGGCCAGCCCCTTCATCTCGGGATTGTCCCAGCCCAGGCCCTGCATTTCGGGGCCTGCGGTTTCGGGATCGGGCCCCAGAAGGGCGGCGTCGCCGTTGCCGTGGGTCTTGCCGACGGTGTGGCCGCCTGCGGTCAGGGCCGCGGTTTCCTCATCGTTCATCGCCATGCGGGCGAAGGTCTCGCGCACCTGGGCGGCGGTCTTCATGGGGTCGGGCTTGCCGTTCACGCCTTCAGGGTTGACGTAGATGAGACCCATCTGCACGGCGGCCAGCGGGTTTTCCATGGTGGCCGGATCGTTCACGTCCCCGTAGCGTTCGTCCGAGGGCGCGAGCCATTCCTTCTCCGCGCCCCAATAGATGTCCATTTCCGGGTGCCAGATGTCCTCGCGCCCGAAGCCGAAACCGAAGGTCTTGAAGCCCATGGATTCATAGGCGATGTTGCCGGCCAGGATGATCAGGTCGGCCCAACTCACCTTGTTGCCGTACTTCTTCTTGATGGGCCAGAGGAGCCGGCGCGCCTTGTCGAGGCTCACGTTGTCGGGCCAGGAGTTGAGCGGTGCGAAGCGCTGGTTGCCGGTGCCGCCGCCGCCACGACCGTCGGCCAGCCGGTAGGTGCCCGCCGCGTGCCAGGCCATGCGGATCATCAGACCGCCGTAGTGGCCCCAGTCCGCCGGCCACCACTCCTGACTGTCGGTCATCAGGTCATGGAGGTCTTTTTTCAGCGCCTCAACATCGAGCTTCTTGAGTTCCTCGCGATAGTCGAAGTCCGCGCCCATCGGGTTCGTCTTCGTATCATGTTGATGAAGAATGTCGAGGTTCAGCGCATTCGGCCACCAGCCCACGGCCGATGCGCCTGCAGCGGTGTTTCCGCCGTGCATCACCGGGCATTTCCCATTCGTGCTTGTGCCATTTTCATTCATGTTTTCGTTCCTTTCGAGAAGTTGATGGGCATGCCTTCTATCATCGCGTAAGCAACTGAATTGTATGACGTATGACCGAATTATGAACTCCAGGACAGGTGACGCGTCTTCCGCTTCAGGCGAGGAGCGCACATTCTGCGCAGACAACATCATATTCGACGCGCATATCGAGAACGACCAGACCGCCGGGCAATTCTGCCGGCGGCGTCGGCACGCTCTCCGGATTCGGCGCGACGTCAAAGATGGCGCCGCATATGCGGCAGATCGCATGGTCGTGCGGTCTCTGTGGCGCCCTCAATGCGCAATCGCCCGTCGACCTCGGAGAGCTTCCGCACCAGCCCGGCCCGGACAAATGCGTTTAGCGTGCCGTATACGGTCGACAGCGAGAGGGTGGGATGGCTCTCGGCCAGTTCCTGGTAGATCTCTTCTGCGCTGGGGTGGTTGTGGTTCCGCTCGATGGCATCAAGGATCGCCACCCGGGGACCAGTGGCCTTCAAGACCGGCTTCTCGGAGTCGATCAGCTTGTTTCGCTGCAGACATTCCATGGCACCTGTAAATTGGAATTATTATGATTTGAAAATGAATATCAAAGTGGAGTCTATCATAATTCGAGTCGTGCGAGGATGCAAATATCGAACTGTCAAGAAACAGCGGGGATCATCGGGCCATTGGATCTACGGTGTCCGATGACCCCAAAACGCCAGTCAACCGCCCAATGCTTGTAGCTCCTGTTCAGAAATGGCGCGCACCCAGTCGACGAAGAGTTCGAACTCACCGGGCTGATTGTCGCTGAGCATAAAGCCAAAGGAGCCAATACTCGCTCTGTCAATTGGTCCCACGTCTGCCACGTAGCCAAAGTAGGTCGGCACCATCTCCGCAAAGGGAATGTAGACGATCTGCCATTCGTTGGGCGTGGTACGAAATAGGGCATTGTAGGAGATATCGCGGCCCGTTGCTGCCGTTTGGATGCGCAGACGATAGGTCTGTCCATCGCCATAAACGCGCAGCAGAATCCCATCCATCTCACCCAGGTCGACGGGCTGCCATTCAGAGCGGACAGACGCGAACCCGCCGTTGTTGTCGAGCGACATGGTGCCTGAAAAGGCGAGCAGGTCTGGCTCCACGATGGCGGGGCTGCTGCTGGAGATTCCGCCCATCACGCTGTCGTCGAGACTAAACCAACGCGGTTCCCCTGCGATGAAATTAAAAAGTTGCACGCCCGGCAATTCTGATGGGGGTGGGGAAGGCAATTCAGATGAATCAGCGGTTGTGGCCTGCTCAACGGTTGCCTCGGTCGCGGGCTTGACAGGATCGGGTTGCGCTTGTGTGGTGGAGGCTGTTTCATCCGCCGGCACCGCTTCAATTGCTGCTGGATCTTCGATTAGAGTGGCTGAATAGGGCATTTCGCCTGCACATCCGGTCATTAGCAATCCCAGGGTCGCAACCAACCAAACCTTTGTCATCGCATTTACCTCATTTTTCAGCATTTATCCGCACATTGGTCAATCTCGAGGCCGCTGAGTCAGCGTTACCTCTACCTGCTGCTCTTCACCATTTTTGATAATGGTCATGGCAACGGTTTCACCGACCGTCGTTTTTGTCTGCAAGTAGACTGAAAAATCTTGCAGCGTGTTGACACGCTCGCCGTTGATGGCGACGATCACGTCACCGCCCAAGGGGAGGCGCCGCTCGTTCACGGTGGTGATCGTGCTGCCGCGGAAGCCGGCTGTCTCCGCAGGCGCATCGTCTACCGTTCGTAGGATCAGCAGGCCACGTTCGACCGGCAGATTCATTTCGGCTTCGCGCAATGCGTCCGCCAAGAACGGGTTGAGTTCGAACAGCTGCGCGCCGATCCACGGATGGGCATAATAGCCCTGGTCGATCAGGTCAGGCACGATTCTCTGCACCGTGCTCGCCGGTACGGCAAAACCGATGCCGGAGCTACTGCCGCTGGCGCTAATAATCTGCGAATTCACGCCCATGACGTTGCCGGCCAAATCCAGAAGGGGACCGCCAGAGTTGCCTGGGTTGATTGCCGCGTCAGTCTGGATCGCCTCGCCAATATAGCGATTATCCTGTGGACTATTGATTACACGACTCAATGCGCTGACGATGCCGATCGTCAGTGATTGTTCAAGACCAAACGGATTGCCAATCGCTACGACAAACTGCCCGACGCGCAGGGCCGAAGAGTCGCCCAGCGCCAGTGGCGGAGGTAGACTTTCATCGACTTCGACGCGTAGAACCGCCAAATCATTCAGCGGATCTTGACCCACGATTTCGGCCTTGACAGCCCGGTCATCGGCAAAGGTGACCAGGATTTCGTCCGCGTCCTCAATCACGTGGTAATTCGTAATAATGTGACCGTTGGCATCGTAGACGAAACCAGTGCCTGATCCACCCTGCGGCATGATCTGACCCATGAAGCGTACATAGTTTCGACTCGAGACCTGGACAACCGAGGGGCTTGCAGACTCGTAGAGCGCAATGAGACGCCCCTCCAGACTGGTATCGGTCATCGCATAGGATGTTCCTCCATCCTGAGGCGCAATGGATCCGACATTGGGTATTTCGCCGCTCGTCACTGTTTGGGCCTGCGCGGGCGTGGCCGTGTAAGCGCCCAGTAAAATAATTGTCAGCAGTGCGGTCACGGCCAGGCGCCAGATGTATCTCCGCTCGGATCGCTTCATCATATCGTCGTTCAATCCTCTCTCCGGCACTCATCCTGAGTGAACAAATCGCTGGTCCGTTACCACTGCCCTTCAACATCACCGAAGCAACGTAGTCACAAGTGCCACATAAGGCGAGAAACTAATAGAGATGACACTCGAACTTTGGACAATGTGCTCGGTAATTGAACGAGGAACATTGTCCAAAGTTTGAATAATGTGTCTATAAGTCAATATTTCTCGGCATGACGAAAGAGTAACCAAGCTCGCTCATCTCGTCAGTATTCTCGATTTCATTGCTGTGCATAAGGTATACATATTTTGTACAAAATATGTCTCTTTCCGCGGGTCGGCGGCGTTTGGGGTTTGGTGAGGGATTGAATTCAGGTCTGAATGCTGGCGTCTTCGCGGTCACTGTTGCCTGGACGTGTCGAAGCGCCGCCGGTTTGCGGGCGGTCACGCGTTGCGGTTAGACCATTTTGGCAGTTGGCCCTGCGCCCGCCTTGGCGCCGCGTACAATCGTTCCCAAGAAGATCGACTTGAGCGGGCGAATCGCATTGATCGCCTGAGGCGCAGGCGTCTTTTCCAGAACCTGGACGACGCGGCCCAGGGCCTGGGCACTCCACCCGTCCACGTTGTCCAGCAGCAGGTCGCCGAGCTTGCCCCGCTCGACCGCCATGGTCACGATGCGGTCAAAGGTCGTCTCTGGGGTGAGCACGCGCTGCCACGCGTGGCGCCATGCTCAGCGCGCCGTGCTTGCAGACGCCGTAGCAGACGCCACAACCCAGACAGAGCTCGGGATCGCGCATGGCCCACTGTCGCTTGCGTCCGTTGACTTCCCCTTTTACGATCTCGATCGCATTGACCGGACAGACCTTGGCGCAGCGGGTGCAGCCTTTGCAGAGCTCCGGGTCGATCTCGGCAATCCAGTTGGAGGTGACAATTGCATTGCGGATGTCATAGCGCCGAATGGCATTCATCATGCCGCAGCAGCAACCGCAGCAGTTGCAGATGTAGCAGACGTCGCGCTGCACATTGTCGCCCGTCTGGGCCAGGCCGGCCTCTTTGCACGCTTCCAGGATTTGCATGGCCTCGCCTGTGGTAATCCGTTCCGCCACCCCCGATCGGACCAGCATCTCCGCGCCGCCGTTGAGCGTCATGCAGGTGCGCATAGGGCTGTCGCAGGCGTGCTCTTGATGGTAGGCGTGGTGGCGGCAGGCACAGAGTGAGATCGCATGATCACGCGCCGATTCGATCAGAAAGCTGGCCCGCTCCCAGTCGAGAATTTCCGTGTGATCCTGCTCTGGCAGGGCCTCTTCGCGGACGAGCGAGCGGCCGATCTGGGTCTCTCCGGCGAAGACGGCGTGGGCAAAAGCTTCATTTTCGAACATGTAGGCCTCGAAGAGTGCCGAAAGCTCGGTGAGGGTTGCCTCATCGCGCACGCGCATAAAGGTGAACTCGAAGAAGCCGATGACGACCGGCGCCAGCGAAACATAGCGCTGCTCATGGCGCATCAAGTCAACGACGAGCCCGCGTTCGGCCATGGCGTCGATTTTCTCGTTCAGGCTTGCCTCTGGGATGGCGCTTTTACGCGCCAGGCTGCGCAAAGAGATGAAGCGAGTTGGGATCTGACGCGCAAGGTCGGCTTCGTCCGGCGAGAAGAGCAGCTGCAGGATCTTCATCAGCGCCGGCGAGTCGGGTGCGCCCGTTACGTTGCGGTCTAGCCGCTGCTGCAGGAGGCGATAGGTGCGGTTTGAACTGGTAGCGTGTCCCATGGCGGTTCTCCTTCGCGCTGGGCGGGCCGACGGAGCCGTCCGGGGCAGTTGAGGATGGCGCCTGTTGGCTGAGGGTTGTTGGTGCCCATCCAGTATAGCATAGTCCTGAGGACCACACCCCCCCCCAAAAAAAAACGACCCGCTCGCACGGGGCGTGCTCACGAAGCGGGCATGGCAGACAACGGGTGAGTCAGACTTCTTGCCCAGTCCGCACGCCCTCGTGCGGACAGTCGCCGTGTCGCTGCGCGCGACGTGAATTTCGCCAATGCCAATCTGAATGCGGTCAAGTTGGGTGGGATCAACGTTGATCGGGGGGCCGATTCGCTGCATGGCGTGGAGAGCAAGGTGAACCCCTTATCGTGCGGCATGAAGCAGGTCCTCGTTCAGATGAAGTGCAGCGGGGCCAAGACCAAAATGTTCAGATCTGTGTTACAATTTGCGACCATTAGCGTCTGCCTTGCCACTGGCAGCCCTCCGCCGGGCCTGAGCAAAGCGGCGCTTTTAATCTCTGGATTGAATCATTGATTCTGCTGAGTGTCGAAGAGATCGACTAATACAGCTCGGCGCAAGTAAGCCTGCGGTTTAGAAGTCTGACTTACTCAAGAAGACAGTCCCACATACAGGGAAGAAAGGCGCGTTTCATGGCTACGATCATCTTGGCTGCAGCGCTTGCGCTGGCGTTGGGTGTCGCATTCTGCTTCCTCGGTATACGCACGTTTCTCGTTTTCCTACCGGTGTGGGCTTTTTTCGCCGGATTCTGGCTGGGCGCGCGTCTGACCAGCTTTGTCTTGCAGCAGGGGTTTCTAGAAACTTCTGCCGGTATGCTAGCCGGGATCGTCGTCGGCGCTTTGTTTGCGGTCGTAGCCTACCTCAGGTTTCCTGTTGGCGTCGCCCTTGTGAGCGGTGCATTTGCGGCAGCCTTCGCCAATGGCATTCTGCAGGCGCTTGGACTGGGCACCGGTGTGACGATTGCGCTGGCCGTGGTGGCAGCAGGAGTGGCCGTCGTCTGGGCGCTCTATCGAATCGACTGGGACCGTATTCTGATCATGGCCATCACTGCTGTGGGTGGGGCCAGCCTGCTGCTCCTGGCCCCCTTGCTGTTGCTGGAGCGGGTGACGCTCTCCCAACTACAGGCGTCAGGCAGTGCCATCGCGCCCATCCTTGCGGTTTCGTGGTGGTGGTTGCCGGCTTGGCTGGCACTGGCTGCGACAGGGCTTTATGTTCAATGGCGCACGAGCCATGATTTCATGTTTACGACTCATGACCTGGTCACTGGTTGGAGTTAGGATGACTGTGGAAAACGATGCTACCCTGAATTGGCAAGTGGAGGGACCTTACCCATGTTCTTCGGTGCAGATCCGAGCTATCTCTTGTGTGTTGTTCTCCCAGCCCTACTCCTCTCGTTTGGGGTTCAAGCCTATTTGCGAAGCACGCTTGGCAGGTGGTCTCGAGTCCCGAACGGGGCAGGGGTGACGGGCAAGCAGACGACAGATGTCCTCTTCCAGCGAACGCCTCTGGCCCCCATTCGCGTCGAGCCTACGCGCGGTTCGTTGACCGATCATTTTGATCCGCGCGAGAATGTCGTGCGCTTGTCGGAGACGGTCTATGGTCAAAGAACGATATCGGCGCTAGCTGTTTCGGCCCATGAATTGGGGCATGTGCAGCAATACCAGACTGGTTCAAGTCTGATCAAGGCGCGCGGTTTTCTTTTGCCGGCCATACAGTACAGCCCAACGCTTTCGTATATGTCTATCCTGCTGGGCATCGTATTCAACATGTCTGGCCTGATTTGGCTTGGGGTGTTCTTCTTTTCCCTATTGGTCCTCTTCTCTTTTTTGACGCTACCAATTGAGTTGGATGCCAGCCGGCGCGCGATTCGTTTGCTTGATGAGTCTGGGCTGCTGGTCAGTGGCGAGGATAGGTCGGGGGCCCAGGCCGTGCTGCGCGCGGCGGCAATGACTTATCTGGCAGCCGCTGTGACTTCGCTGCTGCAACTGCTCTATTATGTCTCGATGGCCAGGCGGAGGTAGGTCGTGCTGGTTGCGTACGCTTCCGGCCAGCATTCTGGTCAGGTTACGCGCTGATTGCGTTGATCCAGACATCAACTTTGCCCAGATCACGACTGGTTTTCTACATTGTCCAGCAGCAGGTCGCCGAGCTTGCCCCGCTCGACCGCCATGGTCACGATGCGGTCAAAGGCTGTCTCCGGGGTGAGAACGCGCTGTTCGCGCAGTACCATGCTCAGCGCGCCGTGCTTGCATACGCCACAACCCAGGCAGAGGTCGGCATCGCGCATGACCCACTGTCGCTTGCAGCCGTCGACCTCCTCTTTGACGATTTCAATCGCGTTGACCGGGCAGGCCTTGGCGCAGCGGGTACAGCCCTTGCAGAGCTCTGGGTCGATCTGCGCGATCCAGTTCGAGGTGACAATCGCGTTGCGGCGTAAGTAAGCCGGTGGTTGGGCAGGGTACGCTACCCGCGAAAGCTTCAATTACCGGACAGATCCAGAGGCTAGCGACCTCGTCCGGCGGGTAGCCGGACCTGCCAATCCATAGACATAGTTGCGCCATCGTGTACCAGCCCGCTTGAGCGGGCGTTGCTCTGTAGCCCCGTGGCTTTAGCCCGGGGCGAGGATCGGGCATCCCGAACAGTCAGGTCACCGGACGCCGCCCCGGGCTAAAGCCACGGGGCTATGGAACAGCACCCCGTAAACGGGGTTTGAGTACAATGAACTATCGGCTAACTTAAGCCGCCCTGTACCAGCGAGCGACCGATCTGGGAAGAAACCGAACGACCCGGACTTCGTGACGCCAGCGGGGCAGGGATTCCCGGTTGGTCCATAGCGCGTCGCCGAAGATGCCGTCGAGTCTATCTGGGCTGGCGGCTTCAATAGCGCGCATGGCCCTCTGGATGGCGCGTCCGACCTCCACGGGCGTCTCGCGCACATCGGTCCAGTGCGAGCCTTCTGGGATATCAGATCGGCCCAAAATCTTGAACGGGTAAAATCTGTTTGCTCTCTGTTCACTTGCGGCCTGCCAGGCACTACGATCTGAATGGCGGGCCGCTGCTAAGCTCGGTGTGCACCCGCACAATGTCTGCTAGCTCCCAAACCGCGTCAACTCTTCTCGCTCCGGACCCGTTGCCCGCAGGCCTGCAGCGGTATCAAGACCGTGCACGCCGGGTCAAGCGCTACCGTCCGTCCGGCCACCTGGTTGGCCCTGTCATCCACGGTCCGGGCCGTTTAGACGCCGCCCTTCCTCAATTCCACCAAGCTTGTGGTACACTTCTTATTATCTCTATCCCATCTGCCAAAACCTGTGATGCTAACAGCTCCCGAGCTATCCCGAACGCCGAACTTGCCGAGCAATCCACGCTGAATCGTCGGTCGGTCCTGCACGTTGTCCGACCTTGGTGACATTCCTCCTCAATTCAATGCGTGAATCCAACCAACAAGGAGTAAGAAAATGGGCGCCCATAATCAGGTTCAACGAGCCATCCTTCCGATTCCGGACCAGTCACATATCGGCCTGACCACCTATGACGCCAAGGATCCGGAAACCAAGTTCCCGCCGATCCGGGATGTCCGCCCTCCGAAAGACGCGCCGAATGTATTGGTCATCCTGATCGATGACTGTGGTTTCGGCGCTAGCAGCGCGTTCGGCGGACCGATTAACACGCCAACGGCCGAGCGGCTGGCTCACAACGGACTGAAGCTAAATCGGTTCCACACCACCGCGCTCTGCTCGCCCACGCGCCAGGCCCTGCTCACTGGGCGCAATCATCATTCGGTGAACATGGGCGGCATCTGCGAGATGGCCACCTCGGCGCCCGGCTACACCTCGGTGCTGCCAAAGGACAAGGCCCCGCTGGCCATGACGCTCAAACTCAACGGCTATGCAACGGCGCAGTTCGGCAAATGTCATGAAGTGCCGGTCTGGCAGACCAGTCCCATGGGGCCCTTCGATTCCTGGCCCACCGGTGGTGGCGGGTTCGAGTACTTTTACGGCTTCATCGGCGGCGAGGCCGACCAATATTACCCGGGCATCTACGAAGGCACGACGCCACGCGAACCGGATAAGACGCCCGAGCAGGGCTACCATTTCACCGAGGACATGACCAACAAGGCCATCGGGTGGGTGCGCCAACAGAAGGCCCTGATGCCCGACAAGCCTTTCTTTATGTACTACGCGCCCGGCGCCACCCACGCCCCACACCACGTGCCCAAAGAATGGATCGACAAATACAAAGGAAAATTCGACGCCGGCTGGGACAAGCTGCGCGGAGAGACCTTTGCCCGTCAGAAGCAGCTGGGCGTGATTCCGGCCGACGCCGTCCTTACCAAGCGGCCGGATGAGATTCCAGCCTATGACGACATGCCCGAGGAACTCAAACCCATTCTGGCGCGCGAGATGGAGACCTATGCCGGCTTCCTCGAACACACTGATCACCACATCGGTCGGCTGATCGATACGCTGGCGGAGCTGGAGGCGCTTGACGACACCTTGATCTATTACATTATCGGCGACAACGGCGCGTCGGCTGAAGGCACGCCAAACGGCTGCTTCAACGAGATTGCCGTGCTCAACGGCATGGGCACAATCGAGACGCCTGAGTTCTTGATGAGCAAAATCGACGATTTTGGCGGGCCAGAGGCATCCAACCACTACGCAGTGGGCTGGGCGCACGCCATGGACACACCCTACCAGTGGACCAAGCAGGTGGCGTCCCATTGGGGCGGCACGCGGAACGGCACGATCGTGCACTGGCCGAAGGGCATAGCGGCCAAGGGCGAGATCCGGTCACAGTTCAGCCATGTGATCGACGTCGCCCCGACCATCCTCGAGGCCGCGGGCATTCCGGCGCCGACGATTGTGAACAGCGTCCAGCAGGCGCCGCTTGAGGGCGTCAGCATGCTCTATGCGTTTGACGACGACAAGGCGGCTGAACGCCACGAGACCCAATATTTCGAGATGTTCTGCAATCGCGGCATCTATCACAAGGGGTGGACGGCGGTGACCCGCCACGGTGTGCCGTGGGTCGGACCCTATGACCGTTCCTTTGACGACGATGTTTGGGAGCTGTATGACACGAACACGGATTGGACACAGTCGCAAGATCTGGCGCTGGAGCATCCGGAAAAGCTCGCTGAATTGCAGCGCTTGTTCCTGATTGAGGCGACCAAATACAATGTCCTCCCGCTTGATGATCGCTCGTTTGAACGCTTCAATGCAGACATTGCGGGCCGGCCGCAATTGATCAAGGGCAAGACGCAGCTACTCTTTGGGGGCATGTCCCGGTTGCCTGAAAACGCGGTCTTGCAGATGCACAATAAGTCCTATTCGCTGACCGCCGAGATCGAGGTGCCGGAATCCGGCGCCAACGGCGTAATCGTTTCCATGGGCGCCGGAATCGGCGGCTGGAGCCTTTATGCCAGCGACGGCCGGCTCAAGCACTGCTACAACTTCTTCGGCGTTGATCACTACTTTGCCGAGGGCGCCCGGCCAATCCCGGCCGGCAAGCATCAGGTGCGCATGGAGTTTACGTACGACGGCGGCGGCCTGGCCAAGGGTGGCAGTGTCGCCTTGTATGTGGACGGTCAGAAGGAGGGTGAGGGTCGCGTCGAGATGACCGTGCCGATGCTCTTTGGTACCGACACGTGCGATGTTGGCCGGGACGCGGGCTCACCGGTCTCGCCGGACTACGGTGCGGGCGAGAGCGACTTCAACGGGACAGTGAATTGGGTGCAGATGGACATTGATGAGAACGCCGAGGACTTTGATCATCTGATCACGCCCGCAGAGCGCTATACGGTCGCGATGGCGCGGCAGTAATCATCACCGGTAGTGAACAATTGTGGGATCGAGAAGAGCTCTTGGCAATATGCCGGGAGCTCTTCGCCTTGTGGGGTGTGTGCGCCGGCTTTCACCACACGGGCCGCTATGCCGCGAGGGCCTGATTCACGGCGCGGTTGCATGCGAAGCGAGTGTACGAGCTTCGACAAGACTCATCAAGGAGTCGCATGGCTGGCTTGGACTCGGGCGTGCTTGTCGACGCTCGCCCGCAGCGTGTCGCCGCCGTCCAGGGCCGTGTAGCGCAGATGGATGATCACGTCCGAAATACTGTCATAATCGAAGCGGTTGTTGGCCTTGGGCATGCGCAATTCCCAGTCTGATACGACGCCGGTCCCTTCAAAGGGCAGATAGCGCTCGTCATGAAAATTGAGTTCAAAGAGACCGGCGTCGTTCATGCCCTTGGAGAGGGCAATCTGCTGCTCGGCCTGGAGAAAGCTGCGCAGTTGCTGCGTCGACGGGCGCTCCTTTGCGCTGAACGAATTTGACGAGTCGGCGGACAGGAGATAGCTGACGGTTGCCATGTCCGGCGTCAGCACGATGTAGCTCTTCTGCTGAATCAGGCTCGCCTGCACGTTTTGATAGGGGCCGACGATCGCGGGAATCGAGATGGCGACGGAGACGATCTTGCGGCAGTAGTGACCTGGGAAATCGCGGTCGAAGAGCGCCTCCGTCAGGCTGAATGCACAGGCGCCCTCTTCAATCAACTGCTGCAGCGCCTCGGGCGCGCCCTGGCGCAGGGAAATCGTCTTTTCGATCTCCAAGGCACGGACATTGTCTTCACGATAGGCGGCTTCCATGTGGTTGAGCGCGGCCATCAACTCTTCGCCGGCCAGAAGATGCATGGCCTGGGTGTTGGAATAGCCCGGCTGAATAAAGCTGGTGGCATCCGTGTTGCGCTCGAAGCGGTAGCAGGCCTCGGCGGCCCGGGCCTGTTGCAGCGCGAGCTGGTAGGTATCGTCGTAAATTGCCCCCAGACGCTTGACCATCCAGCCGTATAGCTCCTCGTTGCCGAAGCGACGCTGGAGGAATTCCTCGAGCTCATTGGCCTGCTCGATGCGCTTGGCGTGAATGGTGAGGGTTTGTTCCGCCACGGCCTGACGGATGCGGGCCGCGTCCAGGTGCAGATCCAGTTGCTCGACGTCGTGCTCGGCCAGCCGTTGTTGCAGCGCCCACTCTTCGGCCCGGCGCTGGAACTGCCCGCTGGTTGCGGCCATGCCGGCCCGGTGGCTGCGAATGCCGCCGAAGGCGTCGCTAAGCGATGCCGCTTCGCTGACGCTACTGCCCGGCTGGAAACCGCCGTCGGACATACCATAGATGGTCGGAATCAGGTGCGCGGCCACGGCGGCGATACGCACGCCACGCGCAGCCTCCAGCGCCTCCAGCGCGGCATCCATCAGCTTCTGATTGGTTTTTTCCTGCGCGTTGAGTCGGTTCTCATAGAAGCGTTTGTAGGTGTCGCGCCGCAAGGCCGCACTATCGCGGCTGACCTGGAGTGCATCAAGGTTGTCGGCGGCTTCGTCCACCGCTTTTGTGCGCAGTTGGGACGTCAATTTGAGGATGGCCCGCTCATGGGTCGAGCGCAAACGCATCAGCGCGGCGCTCTCTTTTTTCTCTAGCGCCGCAAGCAAGGCGCCCCCCAGTTGGATAAGCGAAGCGGTGACGCTTTTGGCCTGCTGCAACATCACGCTGAAGCGATAGTGGGGCAGATCGACGTCCAGGCCAGCCAAGGCGGCATCCAACGACTGGCCCGACGCCAGCGCACGAATCAGCTGCCGCGGATCGATGGGCGGCTGGAAGAGGGCGAGGTGGCGTTCCTTGCCTTGCAGGTTCAGACAGTGACGCAGCTTGAACAACCGATCGTCGACCCGGTCCCAGTATTGCACGAACTCGTCGTTCTCCATCATGCAGAAATAGCCGAGGTCCGCCGGCTGGAATGGTTGATACCCTTGATGCTCGCCGGCCGGGACGTCGAGGGCTTGATCTAGACCGGCAAGATACTGCGCCACGTTTTCGGTTCCAGCTTGGTTGAACTCGTCATAAGTCAAACTCGTCCGCGCCTGTGCTGCCCTGTCCGCCTGCGGGCGGCTGCCCAGCAGATCGCTGGCCAATACGTAGAGCATAGTCGCCTCGGTCAGCGTCTCCCAGCTATCTTGGGCGAAAAGGCTATCGCCCCAGTCGAGCAGGTTGTCGATGTAGCGCATGACGATGGTCTTCTCGTAGGCGCCAAAGCGCAGCCGTGGCGATGGCGTCCGGATCAAAGGGATCCTCTTCGTACTCTGCAATGGCCTGGGGAGATTGGATGGCGGCCTTAGAGCGGTTCAAGCCGACGATTGCGAAAGGGAAGGAACGGCCAGAATCGATCGCCAAGGTGATGAAATCGCCATGCCGTGATTTCGCTTTGGCTGCGGACCCTGTCCCACACTCGGACTTCAGCAAGCGTGCCGTATAGACGCATGGACTCGAACGCTGAAGCCGGCTCTGGTCCCAACGGCGGGTTGACAAGTTGAGATACAGGCTCCCCATCAAGGTAGATGATGTACATCGTGCCATCAAAAGTGAGCGCAATGTGGTACCAGCGTTCGGTCGCAAGCTGTACGTTGTCGACGTTCACTTCCCAAAGCCTGGTCCTGGTGCCGTTTATGACCGTTCGATAGGCGACTAGCAGCAGGTTCTCTGCTGCATGGATTGTGAGTTCGCCGTTCCGGTTTGCGAGTGTGAAGTCGTTGGCCGCGCTGGGATGGATGAACTCCCATGCCTCCCATGAAAATTGCCGCCGTGGATCGTCACCCAAAGACAAGCTCTCGCTGATGACGTCGCTCGGCGTGATCACCCATCTGCCGGCGTTCCCCGGAAAGTCCTGATCTTTGCTCCATATGTTTCTCCCATTCGGCTCACGGGCAAGGGAGACTCGATCGGCAACAAATTCTGCTTCCGGGCCTTCATCCAATGGCCAATAAGCAACCGGGTTTTCGTCGGCTGTCGGGTTGAAGATGTGCTGATACCACTTTTGTGCCGCTGCAAATTGGCGATTGGTATTGAGCGCCCCGGCGACGAGGAAGGGAATATGGTAGAAAATCTCCCAGAAATAAGTGCCGAATGCACCATCGAAATCAAGCGTTTGTGTCGCAGGCAGAACAACGCTCGCTACCACCGGGGAAAAGCGTGCGAATTCCGGTTCTCGCATTTGTTGGGCTTCCAGGGTCAGCAAGTGCTCGACCCCACCCGCGCGCAGCAGGCGGCTCAAGTCGTCGGTGACGCTGGTGCCAAGTCGGATAAATGTGTGCCGTGTGGTTGCCGCTACTTGCTCTGTGCCAGCGTCATAGGCGACTTGGAGAATAGCGCCATCGTCGGCCACAGTAAGATGGCTGTCGGTCTGGCCAGCTTGTGGTCCCTGGGGCACGACCAGGAATTGCTCACCGTCGCACTCGAATATCGCCCACCCCGGTTGATTCTCCACGGGGCGCGCTACGGCCGGTGAACCTGAAGACGACGCCAGCACATCGGCGAGCTTGCGAAAGAGTCCGGCGGGAATGGCATCAAACAGACCCCAGCACAAACCGGGCATACCCGGCAGGACCATGAGCCCGGGAACATATGCGTCAACACTGAAGTTGACACGAGGATCCGGCTCCCGTTCTTGCAGATCACTGTTCAATACCGCGGCAAAATAGGGCAACGTCTCCTTATACTCTCCCGCCATCGCCTTCGCATTCATGGCGCGTCGATCACCGTAGACGACGAGAATGCGGTCCGGTCGGCCTGGTTGCCGCACGTTCACGGTGTACACCGAACCCCAGTCGATGTAGAGTGCGGTCCACTCAGGATCATAGGCGGGCGCGGCCGTGTCCATTGATGCCGCGCTGCCCGCAATTTCGCCCATCAGCCTCTGCTTTTCCGCCAACAAGGGCGCAATGGAGATCGCTGCCTGACGGAAAAGCAAGAGCCTATCATCCGAAATCATAGACTGAATCTGAGAACGCCATTGGTTGTCGACTTCCACGGCAATCTGTTCGGCAGAAGCGCCGCCAAAGGCCTGCTCTAGCGCATGGGAACGCTCAAGAAATTTCTGGTAGACCTGACCGCCTTGAGTCTGTTTGGCGCTGGCGATGAACCGGCTTGTCAGCCAGGCATCGGGGTCTTGCGCGCTGCCGGTCGTCGGGGAACTCTGGTCCTGGGTGGAGGGAAGAACATAGTTGCTGTAGAATTCCGCTGGTGTGAAACATCGGGCCAAATCAAGAAATGTGTCGGGAACGTCGGCATTGGCGTATCCCATGTAGTCATCGAAGCCTGAAGATGTATCAATATGATTCAGAATCTTGGCGTGCTTCGTGTCTGCGTCCAATCTGGCATAGATGCGATCCAACCGTTGATCGATATCGTTTGGATTGATGCGGATGATCTTGTCGGCAATTTTCGACAGCGTCTGGGGGTGCATCCATTTGCCGCTGATGGTCTGAAACGAGTATTTAACTGTCGCTTTCGTGAAGCTGATACGCAGTGCGTTGCCATCTACGTTGTCGGTTCGGATTTCATCCTTCTGCTCGACCCAGAAGACGAAGAGCTTCCCAAAAGCGAAGATCCCTGTCACCGTTTTGGCATTGATGGAGAGATCGATGCGCTGCCATGGCCCCCAACCGGCGATGGCCGGAAAATCGTCGCTGCCGTTCTCTCCGGCGTCAGCCACAAGCGCGGTGCGGACGTAGAAAACCGGCGGCTCGGTGTGGCTTCTGCCGAAAAGATAGAGCCGGTTTTCAGACCGACCCTCATTCGGAATTTCTACGGTCGTGTAGTAGCTGTTGACGATCTGGAGCCTCGCCAGGGCTTCGACCTTGTCGAAGTAGTTGCTATAGGCCTTGACCACAGCTTCGTCGGTGATTTCGCCTTGAAGCAATTCGTCCTGGAGTTCGGCAAATTCAGGCGTCTTGCGCTTACGCAGGGCCGGATCCAGGTAGTTCTCCGGATAGAAGTAGACCTTGCGGTTGGCCTCCCACACGCGATAGTGGGACATCCAGGCCCACTCCTTGGCCGGGATGGTGCAGCGGATGCCTGGCTCAAGCTGATTGCGGCAGCGGTGAATATAGAGTTGCAGCGAATTCAGACCGAGCTTGAGCGGTGAGATGGTGTCGCAGCCGCTGTTCTCCAGATCGACGAGGAGGTAATTAGAAAGAACGCCTGGATCAGTTGCAAAACCGAAGTGGGATACGAACGATTTGTTACGATTGAGAGAAGTCGAAAGTGTGTCAACCAGAATATCGCGTAGCTTTGAACTCAGATGTTCGGTCAGCCGCAGCCCAACGCTCTTCCATTGCTCATCGTCATACCTTGCCCGGATCAAATGTAGCAGATCTTCGGCCAGGCGCTTCAGCGGGTCCGTTTCATTGATATCGACCGTCAGTCGCAAGCTTTCGAGAAATGCCGGCCCTGTGCCCATCTTGGCCGCAAGGTCGTGCATTGCTCTGAGCCGAAGTAGCGGGCTGATTTTGTCGTGTTCTGTACCCGCCCAAACGTCTTCCATCCCGGGACCGATCCGGTCATCTTCAACATAGGGCGTCATGGCGCGCTTCAGATAGTCCAGATCCCAGCCGGTCAGCGCTGCCAATCTTTCCGCGACGCGCTCTGCACTCTCCAGCGTTTCATCATCTAGTGCCTGGTCTACAAGCTCGAATAGTTTCAGAACGCCGTCATCTGACACCTTCAACTCCTGCTGGAATCGGGCGAATTGTTCGATGTTGCGGATGTCGTCCGGTCGAAAGCGCCTGTCGATAGGTTCATTGACATTGCCGTAGTTGCCAAACCACTGAGGTTGCGCAATCAATGCCTCCAATTCCGGCTGTGTTAACCCCAGCAGATTGGCGAGTGTCGTCAATCTCAGCAGACGATCGATGACGCTCTGAATCAATTCCCACATCAACCCATCGATCTGTTCAGGTGATGCTGCCATCACGTACGGTAATTGATAGATATCAAGCCGGCCCCCAGAGTGCTGAATCTGATACAGAGCGGTCTGTTTGGCGTCCAGTATGTGCCAACGATTGGGTTGCTCGAGCGACTTGACTTCTACCTCGTCCGACAGGGTGTATTGGCGGCGGGAAAACTCATCGCGCAGACCGGCCGTGAGAATACCCGTGTCAAAGGCACTGACCGCAGATGCTTGGGGAATGCTGAATCGGTAGAAGTACTGCTGCGCTATGAACGGAGTGAGAGCGTCACTGACAGAGCCGAATGCCAGACGTACGGTTGCTGATGATATCTCCAACGAGTCAGCAATCGTGTCCGCAAGTCGTGACCACATCTGCGCATTGTCGGCCTTTATCTGGGAAATAGTGGCGTCGGCTTGAGCAAGAAAATCATCTTGACGCTGGGGGTTCACGTAGGATTCTGTAAAGTGTATTACGAAATCAAAAGCCTGGTCGGGCTCCCCCAGGCACACGGACAGCACGACATCCTGTTCTGCTTGCCTTCGTGCCTGTCGAACATCCTCCGTCGCATCCGTCAATGTCTTGTCGCCGGGCTGGTCGAGCGTTGAGAAAAGGCCAAGAAGCCGAGTCATCCCCGGCATCTCCCCAAAAGCAAGCTGCGCGGTAAGATTCTGCGTCAATTTAGCAGGGTGGTGCTCCTGATTGACGTTGCCATCATATGTCCAGAGATCGTTCCACGTGAGATATTCGAGTTGCTCTACAGAAAGCCCGCTCTGGGCGAGCCAATCGTTGAAGTCGAGAAGGGCAAGCAGATCTTCGGGATCTGAGAACGTTTGATCAAGCACTGTAAGCAGACGAAGTGTCGTATCGACTGATCGGTTGAGCAAGATAGGTAGTTGGGCCAGGCGATACAATTGGGTAAGATTCGGCAAGTCAAGCTTAATGGGTGTCCCTGCTTGAACAAAGGCATTCAGTACGTCTTCATCTTCCGCCTGGCGGTAAAATCTGAGCTCTTGCTCACGCAGGTAGCCGAGCATCTGCGTGAGTTCACGCTCCTCGACTTTGAGCGATGCCGCCAGCCAGGCGCGGGTTGACCGTTGTACGTTGACTTCGTCTTCTTGCCTATGCGTAGTCAACATCAACTGTTCCACATCCGACACGTTCCGATTGAATATCCGCTCAAAGACGTTGACTGTACCGGCGCGATGTATGGGTTCGGAGTCAATTGTCATCAATTCGTGCCAGAAGCAGGTCAGCTGGTCTAGAGGCATCGCCGTGCGATCTACCAATTTTGTGATCGCCGCCAGTTGGACGATGGTCGTCTGATCTATCGCTGTTGCGCCAATAGAGGTCAACACCCAATCGAGATCGGCGAAAGACCAGTCAAGCTTTTGCGCCAAATGAACAAAACGAAAGATAAATGCGTCTTTTGCCTGGTCATCATCTGAAAGCGACTTCTCGCGGGCATGCATGAACCCTTGGAATGATGCCATGTTTGCCACATCGTCGTACTGCGCTTCGGTGAGTCCAATTTGCGCCAGCCAGGTGGATTTCGATTGCTCTAGTGTATCCAAGGCATCGATTGGAAGTCCGAACAAACGGCTAGCCCCTGTCGCGCTCTTGTCCGAATCGACCAAGAGACTGTACTCTTCGTCAGATAGATTGAGGCGGGCGCGCGCTGAGCGCGAATATGGACCGCCATACACAGTCTCGAGTATAGAGGCCAAGTCCGTATCAAAGTGCTGCAAATAGGCGCGGATCTCTTCCAACGTGTGATTATACGGTCGCCATCCCAGAGAATTGCCGATTGCGAATTCGCGCAAAATCTCCTGGGCAATCGAATCCGGCGGCATTTGATCTTCGTCCGGCTCCTCGTTGGCCAAGATGCCGCTCTCTTGCGCCAACGCAGCCATCAAAAGCTGATTGACGAGCTGAAGATAGGGCGTTTCGGTATTGGTCTGTTCCGGGTCGAGCTTGATGGCGTCAAAGAGATCGGCACGGCGATCGCGCAGGCTCAGCCCCGCGGGCGCGCTGATGTGCGTTTCGATCAACCGCAGCAGGTCGGCATAGTACGCCGCCGGGCTCAGCAGCGACCAGTCGTGATCGCATCTGCTGCCGTTGAGGCTGCCGAAGATCTCCTCATACCCCGGCAGGTCGGTGTAGAACTCCTTGACGTCATCATGGATGTTGTGCCCGGCCATGGCCGCATAGTGGGGCGCGCCCACCGCGTTGTGGCCGTTGAGGGCCAGGTAAAGCGCCTGCTGACTGCTGCGTGGTTTCCCAGCCATGATCGTCTCCTTGCGCGAACGATATTGTCTATCGGACAATTCTACTATTCTTTGCAAAGTCGCGTTTACTGAAAGAAGTGAGCGAAAGACGGCACTCTGACTCCCCTAAGCAACTTGGCGTGAATTGCCTCTTCTATTAGAAGTAAATCTGCTCTTCGTCTGAGCGACACGGCAATGGATAGCTCGTGTCGCCTTCTGTCTCGAGCGCTGACATGGCTGCCCTTCGTCACGTTGTACACATGGTCCGCCATTCGGATCCCTACTCGCTGCGGATCAGCAATGAGTCCATCTGAAGTAAGGACTTCCTTGAACGCTGCATCCATCGCTGTCTTATAACGCAAATCGGCAATTGATGGGCTCGGCCCCTTTCTTTGATGAGTCAGAATCTCGAAAATATGCGCTTCATGTTTCCCGCCACCTTCTCGGTATCTCTTTGCCATGTGTTTGGCATCAGCTGATTGATCCTTCATCAGTTCATGGTCCGAGTTTGCGTTCTTCTTCCATTCGGCTTTTTCTTCTGGGTCAATCCTGTTTTGATTCTCAGTCGCCAAAAAGTTTGCGGCACGATTCGCTTTTACCTTGAGTGGCGCATCGTCTTGGAACATTTCCTCCTTTAACCGTTTCCGTGCCGATTTCGCCTGCTGTTTCACATAGTTCTTCATCTTTTTTGATTGTTCCTTCAGGTTCTCGATTTTGCCCTTGCTGTATTTCTTGAGTCCCTCAAGTTTCTGACTAATTTGTTCTTTCGCTTCAGAGAGGTCTACTTGCGCCCTTGCTCTGATCGTTTTCTCTGCATGCTCAGGTGCCACTGTTCTGTTACCTTTGGCGAGTCCTTCGTGGTCTGCGAACTTGATTGGATTTTCACTCACAAACGCATACAGATTCAGCCCGTCCACCGTCCCAGCGGGATCAGGACTCAGCCAGCGCCCCAGCCATGCTGCATAATAACGCGCCCCGTAATAGTAGAAGCCGGTTGAGGTGTCTCGCTCCTTGCCCGAATACCGATAGGTCTTGGGCGAGACATCCATCTCGTCCCGACCGGCGATCAACGCGGTGCCGCCGAACGGATAGTATTCCTCATACGAGATCCGGCGACCGTCGGCAGTCAACTCCAGGGCGACCGAGCCCAAATGGTCGTCAAGCTGGTAGCGCACCTGGGCCGCTTTGGTCGGCTTCGCATTGGCTTCGGCCGGCCAGCGATGGCATACGCCTACGCGGCGGTCGTCATCCATGAGATACAGGGAATGCCGTTCGCCGGTGCGTACGCCGTCGGTGACGCTGACAAGTTTGCCGTCGCCATCGAAGCGGCGAACTTCCCGACGCAAGCGGTGAATATCCAGCGCGCCCAGATAGATTGTCTCGTTGATCTCGATCAGCAGCCCTCGTTCGGAAGATGACTTGAGCGTCTCCGTCACCTTGCGCACGCGCCGGCCGCCGCTGTCGTAGACATAATATTCCCGGTCATCAAAAGGCTGTTCCGGACGCAGAACCAGGTCGACTGCGGCAAGATTGTCGCGCGCAGTCCACTGCAAATCCGGGCTGGCGTCCCAGCCGCGGAGATTGCCGTGGGCATCGTAGTGCATCAACATGGGCGCACCGTTGCCGGCGCCATCGATGGAATCCGCACGGTTGGACGCGGCCGCGACGGTCACGGATTGGGTCCAGCTGTGCTCTCCGCGATGGCGCAGTGCAACGCGGTTGCCGGCGTGGTCGTAGCTGTAGGTTTCCACGTAGGGACGCAGCTGTTCGAGGTTGTTGAGGTTGAGATCGCGACCCGCTACAATCGTATCCGGCATTGCGCCGCTTCCGCCGCTGTTGGTGAGAGAAAGATGCTCGCGCCCTGTTGCCCGCACCAGCCGGTCGAGCGAATCATACGTATAGTCGCTGACGCCGTCAACGATCGCTTGATCGGTCACGACGGCAGCGTGAATGCCGTCGCGGATGCGGGTGATGTTACCGACTGGATCGTAGGCATAGGTGAGCGCCTGCAAGGCACCGTCATCCCCCGTCCGCCATGAGGTCAACTGGGCCAGCCGGTGGGTCAGGGTGTCATAGGCGTAGGCCGTCGTGACATGGTCGCCGTAACGGACTTGGGTGCGCTGCCCCCTAGCGTCATAGTCAATCCTCACGCTCATCTCCGCCACAGGGTTGCGGGCAGCCTCCTGGCCGGCCTCCGGTTGCTCGGCACGTTGGAGCTGAAGCTGCGACACCCACCCTTCGGCGTGATAGGCGTGCGCCAGAATATCGTCGCTGGGCTGCTCCACCCGGGTGACGCGCCCCAGCGCGTCATGTTCGATACGCGTGACGAAGGCTTCGTCATCCAATTGCGTCTGCCACTGCTCGGCATCATTCGTGGACCAATCCGCTTCACTCCGGTACGTCGTCCGCAACTGGCGTGTGACCTGCAGCGGCAGTCCGTGGTGCGAGTAGCTGTCAACCCGAATCAGCCCCGCTTGATCGTAGTGCTCCACCAGCCGGCCGCGCAGGTTGAGTGCTGCGGCTTCTTGTGCATCGTGCACGCCGTCCCCATAGGTCAGGCGCTCGACGACTTGCTGGAGGACGAGCCCGTCGCCGTCATCCCCCTCGACATAGACTTCAACCGGGCGCTGGAGCAGGTCGTAAGCGGTGGTCGTCCGGAAGCCGCGGCTATCCCAGGTATGGATGAGGCTACCGTGTAGATTGTGCAAGGCCCAATGGGTTCCGGCGTCGGCGCTCACGGTCTTGAGGGCGACGCCGTGCATGTCATGCCAATGCTCGAAATTGCGTCGTGCCGTGCCCGTGGCGGCATACAAACGGGGATCCACGCTGAAGCGTTCGTGCCCCTGCACGTCTACGCTGTGGTAGGTGATCAATTGGATGGCATCTTGAGTTTGATCGGCCGCGTCGTCTGTCACACCATTGCTCAGGAGCGCCAAAGTCTCCATGGTGAGAAAGACGTGACCCAGGCTGTCCAACAGGTGGACCGCCGGCGTATTGGCGTGCACGGCAGCCTTTCGCGCGCGCGTCCGCATGATCGCCCGCCGGCACCGGATCGCCGGCCGGTCGCGCAACGACAGCTGCCTCCAATACGGTGTCATTGGCGTCAAAGTGGTTTTCTTTCCACGGCGTAAATTCGACCTTGGAGAATGTCCCGTCGGGGTGGTCGACCCGGACGACGCGACCCAGAGGATCGTAGTGGGTCACATGGGTGACGCCCTGGCGCGTCACGTCTGCACCGCCTTCGTAGACCGGCGTGGGACGGTAGACCGGTTCGAATTCCTTGACCGGGTGACCCTTGTTGTTGTACAGCGTGCCGCCGGACGTCAGCCACCCCCGGTCATCGGCTTTGACTTTGGTCTGCAGGTTCCGGCCTGATCCGTCTGCGTACGTCATGTGAACCTGGATGCGGGACGGGAGGGTCCGGCCGGCTTCATCCAGGCCCAGGTTGCTGATGTGTCTCTCGCGCGCCAGGCTGATCGCGTGGGGTGGCTGCTTGTGGCTCTGCCACGCGTCCAGGTCGTACAAGAAGAAGGTTGTGGCTTGGCCGAGAAAATGCGCAGCATCGGCCAGGACGTCTTCACCGGTCGCGCCGTCAAAGAGTAGGTGCGCGTCCAGGGGCGCATCGCCGACGGGCACACCGTCTTCCGTCCCATATGTGGAGGTGGCTATCACCATCCCCAGCGGGTCAAAGCGCACTTCGGCGCGGTTATCGTTGATGTCGGTGATGCGCCATGGGTGCAGCGTGTGGCAGTCGTTCTCGGCCCGGGTGACGTTGCCCATGGCGTCGATGGCGGCAACAGGGAGCAGATGAAAAGGGTCGTATTCGATCGCCGCAGTCGCGCCAAAGACGTCTACAGTCCTGTCGGGCATGAAATACGCGCCGGCGTCTCCATAGTGCTGCGTCGACTCGGGCTGCCACCAATGGCCGTCGGCGCGGTGGTAGCCGCCATCGCCCAGCATCTCCTCGTCGACGCGCCCCTCGAAGACCGCATCGACCTGTTCGACTGAGAAGACCGCGTCTTCGCTATGGTGGTGCAATTCGCGGGCGGTTACCTGGCCCAATGGCAAGGCGTCACGCTGCGTGGCGTCCCAATAATAATGCCGTGTCCAACTCAGCCGCCGTGCAGTTGGTTGGTGGTCGTCCAGCTCCTCTTCGTGATTCACCGTAGTCGCCAGCGCCTGTCGCAGGTGGCGGGCTACCTCGGGCACCGACAAATAGATAGCTTCATTTGCCGTAAACAGCGACGCCAGCCCGCCCACTTCCACCATCTGCTCTGCGACGGGCACACCCAGCAATCGCCCCTGCACCTTGTCGTCCACATCTCCATCGAGGTGTGCGACGCTCGTGAGGGTTGCAACCGCGTGCGCTTTTTGCTGTTCCGCGCGCACATTGTCCCCTCGGCGCGGATAGGCCACGACGCAGGACTTGACGGTTTCGCCATAGGTGTCAACGTCAATGGTAAATTCATGCGCAACCCGGGGATCGTCCGGGTTGCGCTCGTAGTGGTAGGTGATGGTCTCCCACGGATGGGGCAAACAGACGGCATGGGGTTGATCCAACTTGGGCTGGAGCAGACGCACTGTGAAATTGGATTCGGTGACGCTGTAGGGGTGAGGCGCGCGGTCCGGATTCTGCGCGGCGTCGTCACCATAAACTTCGCGGCGCAGTTCGTGACCGTGCAGCGCGCGATAGGCTTCGTGGAGGTCGCCGGCAGGCTGCATTTGCCAGCTCTCATCGGTCACCACGAGGCAATCCTCCTCGCGGGTGATGCCAAGGGCCCAATTCTGGTCGGCATTTTCGATGCGCCAACCATCATCGGAGATTGTGCGGATTTTGAGGGCGGTCGCGCCCATTCCCGACGCTGCCTCAATGCCGTGCCGGGCAAGGAGAGCTCGCTGCCCTTCGGACATGGGCGCCGGCCCCGGTGACGCCGCAAACACCGCTGCGTCACCGGCGTCGAGCGTGCCGAGAATCCGGCGTTCGGGCACGCTGTCCGGCAGATGGTGGGCCAGGGCGTCACCGTCGTAGTAATCATCCTTGTAATGCCCGGAGAGTGTGTGGCCGTCTGCCTGCGTACCGTCCGTCTGCGCGCCGTTGTGATACCAGATGCGCGTGTAAACCGGCGCAACGTACGCGGTGTGATCGGCGCTGGTGGTCGTAGCCGCTGCCTGCATGCTGTGCATGTCAAACGATTCGGCATCCCATTGCTCCACATAGCCGAAGCCACGGAATTCGCGCTCGATGGGATCGAAGTAGCCGTCGTGATAGGCATACCGCGTCACCAGCCGCGTCTGTGCGATTTCATCGAATAGGTCCACTGACTCGATCACCTGGACGGGGAAAGCGAGGCGCGTGCGCCACGGGCTTCCCGCCAGTTGATCGGCCAGGAAGAAACGGGTTGAGGCCGCATACCGGATCTGCTTCTTTAAGCCCATATGGTTGTTGATCTCGATCAGCAGATGGGGCTTGACGCCGCCCGAAAGATCAACATATTCGTGGCGCAGTGCCAGATCCGGCCCACGTGTTGTCAGTACGAGGCAGGCGGCGCCGTTGCCCAGCACGTCAGCGAAGCGTAGCTGCGTCAGGTTGTCATAAGCGTGGGGCAGCGGCAAAAGTTCTCGGGGACCAAACCCGTTGCCGCATTGATTGCGGTAGATGGCCAAATGATCGTGGTATGCGTAGATCAGATCGGGCGTGCCGGACCCGTCCAGGTCGGCCAGAAAGACGCGCTCCCCGTCGAAGTCGTCGCCAAGATTGGGTGCATTCTTCAGTTCGACGGGGGCGCCATACCGACCATAGCCCAAATGGGGCCAGCACGTGACCGCACCGTTGCGGATGCGCACAATGTGGCTCCCCCCATCGCCAAACATGTCGGCAACCCGTACTACCTCCAGCGCGTGAAGGAATGCGCGTCATTGGTACGTCGCTGGTTCGGGGAGAAGTGATTGCCGGCGCATACCCCAGCTTGCCTAGAGACGGATAAACTTTGACCGTTGCCGCTTCGAAGCGCACCGCGTCAGCCAGGCCGTCACCGGTCATGTCGACAATCTGCCAGGCCTCTGTGAAGGTCTCATTAGGGGAGGCTGCAAAGCTGCGGTAGGCATCCCAGCTGCCGTCTGAATGGCCTTGGAAGAAACCATTGACTGCGGGGGAATGCACCACCAGGTCGAGTTTGCCGTCGCCCCCGAGATCGGTTAGCGCCAATCGACCGGTGTGCAGATCCCGGTCGACAGGGAAGCGGTTTGCTGGCGAGGGCGCGCTGAAAGCGTCCATCCCCCAGCGCGCGCCAGTAGAGGGTTGTCTGGTCGTCGCTGTAGAGAATCCCCGGCAAGCCGTCGCCATAGAGATCGACCAACTCATCGATCGGTTGTCGAAAGAGACGATCCGGCATCCCGTCAGCGTGGGCGATGGTCAATGGCTTGAAAGCAATGGCCGTGCCGTCCAATGCGCGTGGTTTGGTGTAGCCGAGCGTGAGTGGCGGCATGGCCTTATGCGAGTAACCACTCACCTCTCTTCTCAGGCCAATCTGTGTAACCTCGGCAAGTTGTGAAATGTAAGGGGTTTCGTCATAGTCGAAACGCGTGCAGTGGACGGCGAATGGTTCGCCGTCAAACTCATCGTCGAACCGATGAAACATCAGTATTGCTCTGCACAGATGCTCGTTTCGAATCTCGAAGCCTGCGCGATAGGAGGAGAAGGGATCCCTCGCGGAGCGTGCGCGCCTGTTTTGTCGAATAGACGAGGTTTCCCAGGTCGTTCAGCGTGCGTTCGCCGTAGTCAAAGCGTACTTCAAAATGCCACAGCCAGGGACCATCGCCATCGCGGTGGTTGCCATAGAGGATGCGGCTCAGTGACCCGTTGTTCTCGGGCAGATATTCGTAGACAATGCGGTTTCCCCGGGCATCCCAACTCTCTTCGAGCAGCCACTGATAGATCCGGGTCGGATCCGCGGGGTCGACCACCCGGGCATTGTCGCTGCGGCCAAAGACGCTCGTCACGTTCTCCTTCGTCGTGACAACCCAATGAGCATTGCCGTCACTTTGTCGCGTCCTCTGCTCAATGTGGGCAAACAGTCCTTCCGTCCGCGGGCGGAAGCGCCGAACGTGCGTTGTCGAGGTCCCGTCATCAGAGTCGTTTGCGGTTGCCTCATCCGGCTGCCAAACGCCATCGCGCATGACGAGTGCCGGGACGAGATCATCCGCATTCGACAGAATAAAGGTGTCGCGCGCATCATATTGGGGAATCCCCTTCTCGGTCTTGCGCGACACGTTGGGAATGGCCAAGCCAAAGCCAAGACCGAAGGGACCGTTGCCCGAGCCCGAGCTGTAGTCAACACTGAGTACAGGTTCAAAGCCACGGCAGGGTGACGTCTTGATCGGGATTGACAGCGTTGCCGTGCCGGTAAACGGATTGGGTTGAAAGGTTTCGCCGATGCCGCGTATTGCACCACCGCCTTTGGGTAAGGTCGGTGCTGCAATGCCAATGCCTTTATTGGACATGCATTGCCTCGTTCAAAGTGCTTCGCGCAGGACGAGCCACTCGGTGCTGTTGATGTAGTTTTGTGCAGGAAAATTCGGTTGGTGAGCGATGCCACAAATGTGGCCCGGGGATTCAATGATCGCTCGTGGCTCTTTCGGCAAAGTGATAGGGGTTTCCTGTGCCGGACGTGCCCGTTAGAATAGGATGGATTGCTTCAGTTGTCAATCCGCTGAAATGAATCCGTCTGCCGCTAACATTGACCTTCACAGAGTTGGAAACCTCTGACAAGGTATTCGGTATTTTTGTGAACTATCGGGCAGGCATCAGAAGCCGGGAGTATTGATGCCGCACAGGCGATACCGCTGCGTATCGAATTGGCGGAATCGGCGCGGCCGGGGCACTTCTTCTGTTCCTATGCCGGTTTTCCGGCTCTGACCTGTGCTATGGCCACTCGAAACTCATCGAGCGACAGCGTGTGGTGCCAGCAAGTCAGATAGGTCGACTTTGGGATCATCAACACTTCCACCGGCCGTTCGGCGACAATCGTTGCACTGCGTTCTGATCCGCGCACCACGCCAGTTCCGCCGAGCAGCAACCACGGCTCCGCGGGAAACGCATCGTATCCGCCGAGCGGCATGATTTTCAGCCCATGGTCCAGGGGTAGATAGACAAACGAGGAGGGGGTTCCACACTCAATCAAGACTTCGCCTGTCTCCAGCCTCAAAAGTCGCACGTTTTCGAATGCCCGGTCCTGGTCGACTCTCTCGGCGGGATAGCCGGTTTGCTCCATGTGGACAAGCAGTTCGCGCCGCGGGCGTGGCGCCCAGTCGATGGGGGCAGCTGCCAGGTAGCGCCCCCGTTCCTGAGGGTGCGCATAGGTCAGGGAGGGCGTCAATCGCACAGATTGCGCTACGAGTGGATTCAGCTGGACCAGTTCCTCATGTACCATCGGCGCGAAGTAGATGTCGTCCTCAGTCTCTTCCAAAAGAATCAACATATCATCCGCATGCTTCAGGACTGGACCAGGCACGGCCCGCTCAAAGCTCTCAATGACATCGCGTTGTATGTCCAGGATGACGAGCGCTGCACAGTATGCGGCGTGTTGCTGGGCGCCGGGACCGTGAAATGAACCCCGATGGAAAGAGACCCGCAGATCGCCCGCGTGGTCCAGTTCGCTGCTGGCGATGTTTGCTTCGCCGGCGCTGATGGGATCAGACATCTCCAGCATGTAGAGACGCTCTTTTCCCAAGCGCAATGCATAGATGGAATTGCCGCGGAACTGATCGACAAAGACCTGGTAGTGTCCTGATGTTTCCAGAACAGCCCCTCGCTGGCGCAGGGCGTCAGCCGCGCGCAGAGCTCGAACCGTATCAGTGACGTCTTCCACCAACTCCAATAGTTCGGGATGATCGTCTGTCATCCATACATAGGCTTCATCTGGAAACAAGTGGGCAAAACGAGCGAGTTGGGGATTCCACCTGTCAGCGCGAACGTTGCCCACTGAGGTGCGTGTCTGGGAACCGTGATTCCGTCTCTGCTGGTCTGTATACAGGGAAGTCAGATCTGAAGTGACACTATCGATTATGAGTGCCCTTAAAGAGCTCGGATCGTTCAGCGTGGCTACCGGCACTTTGCTCTTGCTGTGGCAGATTGAGAGGGAGAGCAGCTCTCGCAGTACCAGTTTTGGGATCCTGCCGAAGCACGTCTCGATTTGCGAGCGACAGCAAATACCAGCTCAATCCGCCGCAGTTTTCCATCCATATGGACTCGATTAGGTCGTCGTGCGTCGGATCGAACACGGCCTGGGCGGCGAATTCCGGATGCATGGCGCGACCAAAAGTGGAAAAGTCGACCATGCCGATGTCGTGCAGGTAGGCAAGCAGCACCCCATACCCACGCATGAAGGTGAAGCGTCTTCTGTTTCTTTGCGGGATTACCACCCCATGGCTGGTGTCCAGTACATCCAGCGTTTGATGGGCCACATTGCGTACGTGCACAACGCCATGATCGGCAAAGAGGCCAACATGCTGGAGCGGCGCTGCGATGAATTCCGGATCATCGATCAGCCGGCTCAACGTGGCCTGTGCATTGATCACGGCGTAGAAGTTTTGTTCGATGTAATCACGAACATCCGCTGATATCCAGCGGTCCAGATTGTCACTCATTGGTCGCTTCCCTAACGGGCAATTGTCCACGCTGCAAGACGCAGGTCGCTTATACAGGATAGACGACGCATAGTCAAGTGCAGAATCGCGGCGTCCATCCTTTTGCTTGCCTTTTGTCAGAAATATGCCGGCTGCAGGTCACACGCCGAAGGATTGCCAAATGCTGAGCGATTAAGTGCGTTAGGCAATTCTCAGGGCTCATCGACACCGGTACGTCCCCCCTTACCTTCTTCGCACCCACGCGGCTTTCTTGCCCGCCGCTCCCTATGCTGCGCCACGCCTCGGGTCACAACGGTGTTCAATTGGCCGGCATATGTTAGGACGCACCTCGCTACGCATGGAGACGTGGGGCTGGGCGCGTTCTGTCGCTACATAAAAAATTCCCAAGCATACGATTCACCTCGGATCAGCGAGTGCCCAGGTATGCGTTTCCCATAGTTTTCGGCAGTCCCAGGGGAAAGATCTCCTGACTACACAACTGAGAGAGGTGAAGCTATGTCCGGTGACCGATCTGGTCGTCTGCACGTCAGTATGATGGCCATTTTCTTGTCGATTGTCGTGGTGATCGCTTCGGCTTGGGCGCTCAACCAGAACGCAGTGGCCGACGCTGACGCAGCTGCGTCACGCTGGGCGCACGTTTGGCCTGTCGACGTCGCACGCTTTAGCGCCGACCCGGTGACCGCCGCCTGGGAACGGGTTCAAGACGCCGGATCCTATCACTTTACCAGCGACGTGGTGCAGATCACGATCCCCGCTGCCACGATTACCAACGTGGGCCGCCCCAGCCGCACCGAGCAGCTCTATCTGGAAGGGCAGAGCGATCTGGAGGCGGCGGCGGTGGAGTTCCAACTCTGGTCAGAGGATGGCAGCATTCTCGACGCCGAGAGTGGGCTTGCCGTGCGCGTGGCCGATGGCAAGAGCTACACGCGGCAAGGCACAGGCGACTGGCAGGAGAGCAGCAGCTTTTCCGATTCCATCGCGCCCGAGGGCGATTTTATGGCCTATCTGGCCGCGGCGCGGGACATTACGCCCCATGCGCCGGAGACGCGCGCCGGCATCACCTTTACCCGCTACAGCTTCCGAGCTCGACGGTCCGACCTTTGCCGCCTATGCCCGCAATCAGATGGAAGCCGCCATGCGCGCCCGGGGCGAGCTGCCCAATGGCGTCCATTTTGAGTCTCCTGTCTACTACCGTGACATGACCGGCGACGGCGAGCTCTGGATGCGCGAGGACGGGCTGCCGCTGCGCCAGGTCCTCAACATCCGCTTTCCCGAACAGAACGATGAACGGGTCCAGGCTCAGATCAAGGTTGATTTCTCCCACTTTGGCCAGACCCGTTTTGTGGGCGGCGAATTTGTGCAGATTGATCCCGCGTCCGCCGGAGGAAGCGCCGCCGGGGTGTGGAATACGCTGCAGCGTCAAGCTCCGGTCTTTGGCACATTCTTGTCACTGCTGTTGGTGACTGGCATTGGCCGTTCTGGTGGTTCGTTATCGCCGCGTGCGCACCCTGCAGGTCGCGTTCTCGCTGGCCGTGATCGCCAGCATGTTGGTCGGCCCGCTCCTCAGCACCCTGCATCTTGACATCGTTTCTGGACACCCAGACCGCCCGCGCCGCCGAGCAGCGCACGGCCCAGTCAGAGAGCGACATGCTGCGCGAGCTGCGCGCCCAGGATGACGGCGCCCCAGTTCAACCCCCAGCAGAATCCGTCGGACGGTTGCTTCCACCGCGCCCGATCTTTTACAACCGGTGGCCGCCAGCTGCCGCACCAAGCAACGCGCCCATGGGCCAGAGCCCCAGGGGTGCTTGATGCAGGCGAGCGCCGGTATTCCCGACAACGACGGGCTGACCGACTTTGTGGAGCAACGCATCGGCACGAATCCGAACAATCCTGACACCGACGGCGATCTGATTCCAGACGGGGTGGAAGTAGCCGGTTTTACCCTGCCCAGTGGCGGGCCGACCTGGTATACCGATCCGCTAAACTATGACTACCAACGATGATGGTCTGGCTGACACCGAAGAATGGGGTGATCTGAAGGCCAATCCGCCGGCGCCGTCTGATTCGGATGGCGATGGTATTCCTGATCTGTTTGAAGAGGATAACGACAATGATGGCGTGCCGGATCGGCTCGATTTGGCCCCGTTTTCGAAAATGTCCTCGTTTTCGGATTTGAATCCATTTCAATTGACGATCAGCAATATGACCGCGGGCATGCCCACCTTTGTCGATCTGCAGCTGCGCCCACAGAATGCAAACAACCTTTGGTTTGCGGGCAATGTCCTCGATTGGCCGCAGGACAACCAAGGGCAGGTGCAGGATGTGGATGGGTTTACCTATGCCGACTACGCCGCAGCCAATAACCTGGCAGTGGCGCCGAACGATAGTTTTGGCGATTTGAAGCTGACCCCCATGTTGGAGATTCGCATCCCCACCAATTCGGCCAATTTGCCCTCAAAAGAGATTCTGCAAGCCTATCAGATCCTATACAACGATCTCGATGCGAACAGCGCCGAAAAGATTCTTTATCTGCCCTTGAACGTATCGTTAGCGACCAAAAGACGGGGGCGCGGGTGGCCTTTGCCGCCCGCATGCGCTACGAACGCGGAACCGGCGAAGACCTGGACTCAATCCCCACGCAATGCGTCTGGTCTGGACGGTGCAGATGCTGCAAGATGTGCCCTGTGATCCCGATGATGGCAGCACGATTTCGCCCCCCTGTGTCGATGGCTATCGCCATAACGTGCCGCAAGTCATCCATTCCTATACAGACGACTGGACGTTGACCGGGATCAACGTGCGCGAAGAGCACGGCACCAAAATGGCAGTGGCGTATGAAGACCCCGCAGTGGATGGGGATCCCAAAGACGAAAACGCGCTCATGGATCTGGCCATTGCGCTACAAGGTTCCTTCCTGGAAGGGCGCGACTGCGACAACCCTGATACAGCAGCAAAAGTTTGTAGCGGTGATGGCCAACGCGATCTAAAAATCGAAGATCTGCATGACCGTTTTGACCACACCTCAACCAATCGACCGGCCGCCACGCGATCCAAAGCGGTTGGGGTTTACCGGTGCGTTGGATATTCTGACGGTGGAAACGCCCACTGCCTATGAGAGTCTTGACTGGGCGCTGACCCAAACGGTGACCAGAACCCAGACTGTGTTGAACCAGTTCGTGACGCAGATGGCAAAGCGACCATGGGTGTCAAGCCCTTACTCATGTACGCCTACGAAACAAAATCTCGTTCGTTGGGTTGGACGCCAGGCGCGGGTTGACTGCCAATGCGAATCGCTATGTGACGTTAGGGGGCGGGAGCCAACTAGCCTTCGATTTGAAACCGAGTGGCCTGGACCCAACGCCGATCCAGACCGTTGCCGGCATGAAATGGACACCCTATTGCGCCGCAACCGGGAGCGACGCCAACGTGGGAGATCTGTGACGGCGTTGCCTACTGGCAGACGTTAGAGAGTCGCTATGGCGCCGGTATTGCCACCGTATTTCCAGACGCGGTTGATACGGATGTGGCACGAGGGCGCTTGGCCATGCTGCAACTCTTTTGGTTGACGCTGGCGCAAGGGGTTCAACAAGCAGTCGCCAACCAGTTGGTGGATTTTTCCTCACCCGAGGAATTGGTTAACGCTCAACTCATCCTATGACCTTTCTGATAACGAGGTTGATGGCCTCATTCAGACCGGCACAACGCTTGGCAAATTTGGCGCCATGTTTGTCGCCAATCGCATGGCGCTAAAATCCTTTGAGTACGTTGATCCGCAAGGGATCCAGTATGTGACGCTGCTAAAAAATGTTGGCAGCACATTTAATGGGAAAGAATCGTTCGGCACCATCTCGCGGCTGCGCCATTTGGGCAGCGGCAACGGCATGCTTGTGACGGGACTTCGTTTTAGTCGCCGGCCTTGTTGCCACCAGCGTGCTGCTGCAACAGTTTGGCAATGCAAGCCAGCAACAGGACTGGCAACATTCTGTTGCAGAGTCTCTTTATTGGCGCGACAACCGTTGGCTCAATTGTCATGCCGATTGCCGCAACCGTCAGTGCAACAAGAGGCGCCGCGACGGCTGGGGCCAAGCTGGCTGCCGCAAGCAGTGCTTTAACGAGCCGGACAGAGGTAGCAGGGATTAGCCGGTCCGCCAATGGCATTGGCGCCCTGATCGGCGTTGGGCTCACCTGGGGCTTCTTTGGCATGCAAATTGCCAGTGGCGAGATCGAGCCGGGGACGATTGCCTTTAATGTTGCCCTGGCCACAACGATCGGCACGACCATCTATATTCTGCTGTTGGCGGCGCTCTCGCTGACCCTGGTTGGCTTGATTCTGGTGGGCCTGCTTACGCTATTTGACCAATTTGCCACGCTCTTCTGTGATACGAACGTTGTCGACAAGCAGACAGACGGATCGTGCTTTACCATCGGCGGCGCCTTTGCCAAAGCGGTTGGTGAGGCGATCTATTCCTATGCCCCGTTGATCAAAATCAAAGACCCCAACATGGTTGTCGCCGGTGTGCCTGGGTTTGCCCTGACCAATCCGGCCAAGGGCTTTGTGGCGGGCAGCACAAGCGACGATCACGCTTGCCGGTGACCACAACGGTCCAACACAAGAATCCGCAGGGTATCGAACTCGCGGGGTACGCCCATTATTTGTCGGCAGCCAATTTGGCCAGGACCACCTTCACGCGCACGCTGTCGACCCCGAACGAAGCGCCGTTGACGGCCAATCTCGGCGAAATGCCAGGCGACTGGATCACGTCCAAGAATGGCCAATGGTGCCCCAAAGCACTCTGCCTTTCGGGTGACAAGATTCAGACCTATAAAGCAGTCGCAGAGAATGCGGTCTCGGCAACTGTGGACTTCACGACCGCCGGTCTCAACCGCATCCCGCCCCTCTACCTGAACACGGGCTATGCGCTGCCGGCCTATGAGTGTTGGGGGCTGCTGGACGCCACCAAGTGTGAGAAGAAGAGCATCAAGGGCAGTAACTCAGCGCCCTTCAATCCCTTCCAGTTCGACATCTTTCCGGCGACGGTTAGCGAGTTTGGCAGCAACGACATCCCGGCAGGCGATGGGGGCAATGCACTCAACTGGGACACCGCCTTCACCACGCTATGGGATGCCGACGGCGATGGCCTGATATCGCCCGCCTTCAATGGCAACGACCCGAATGATGGCAGATGGGATACGGATGGCGATGGGTTATCCGATGCCTTTGAGTCGGAACAAAGGATGAACGGGGTGCATGTTAGCCCCGCATTGGCGGATGCCGATGGCGATGGCCTCACTGATCGGCAAGAGTTGCAATATGGAACCAATCCGGCCAACGACGATACGGACAATGATGGCTTGTCGGATGGAGCAGAGATCGCGGGCTGGACGATTACCGTGGCAGGGATCAATCACCTGGTGCGTGTCTTCCCCAATCCAACCCAGCGCCGACAGTGATGGCGATGGCATCAGCGATAAGGCCGAATGGCAACTGTCTGCAGAGCGGTACGCCCACTGATGATGAAGAATCGACCCTATCACCCCAACGTTTTCAATAGTTCACCGATCAAGGTCTACACCGCCATTGATGGCACGGATGGCCCGTGGTACGTGAAGCCGGGCCAGGGATTCAATTACGAAACGACGGTCGTGACGACCGTGCCGCTGGCCCCCGGCGTCATCGACTTTAACGTCCCCGCTGAGTTTGGGCCCGTACTCACCCCCCGTCGATTGGAGTTCGATCCGCAAACCTTTGATGGAACCCAAACGCATCGCTCGTTCCAACTTCTTGACGGCGGATCCTGGTTTGACTACTCAGGACGCTGACATTGATCGAGCGTGGTGCGGACGCGGCTGGCCCCAACCGGCCCGGCCAACCTGCAGTGGGATGCTTTCAACACCGCACAGGTGAATACCCTATCCAATCAACGGTTCTTAACCGCCGACTCCTTTGATATGCGGCGCTCAGATCGCTATCTGCTTGGCACCTTAACTTCATCGATCGTTACGTCTCTGGCGGCAATGGTGACGTTTGGGCAGAAGTCTACAACGAAGATGTGACACGCCAGACGGTCGATACGTTCATTGCCCGGCGGCCGGCCTATAATGCCTCCGAGAATCCCATCCAGCAGCCGCCACAGATTTTCAATCGGCGGCGCTGCGTGGGGCTAGCTCACACGACATCGCTTGTAACGACGACGGCCAGTGTCTGGGGGTGTGGGAAAAAGAGTACTGCAATACCATCCAGCTCAATTCCATTCGGGTGGAACGTAAGGGGACTGAAAATAATGGCATCGAACCGCTGGTCTACTTTGTCGCCGATCCCAATGACACGGACCCAACCAATGGGGGCTATGAATTGATCTGGGATGCCCCAGGCAATGGCGGCAATGACATGCCGGTAAGCCAGACGGCACGCACGACCGGTTTCCCGAAGGCTATTGAAGTTTGTGGCCCGGGCCGGATCGATATTTACGAACATGATCCTGGTACGTACAGCTATGATGATGCCGCTGACTGGCAGCCAAACAACCTGGGGCAATAAGGATTTCCTGAATGGCTTCTATGTTGACCGCGATGGCATTGATTGTGATACCAGCCTCAATGGGTACTGATCCCTGTCCGAACAGTTCAGGCCGCGACTTCGCCGAAATCGTAAAGGTCGCACAGACCGATGGCGCTCCGGATGTTCGCCTGGATACCGCCTTCCGCAGCAGCAGTTCCCATTTCGCCATTCAGGGCGGAATTCTCAACGGCAACGCGGAACAGCCTGGACGCGCAGCCGTTATCGATCATCTCATACAATCCCTATGGCGGGAATAATTTTGCTCCGGTAGTTGCCAGTGATGGTCAGGGCTATCTTGTCGCCCATGAACAGGCGGTAAACGGTATCACCCATATCCTGTTAATCCACTATAGCTCAGACTTTTCAACCTACAATGTGAACCGCTATCAGATCGAGAATCCGCGCCTGGCAGATGAGGAGACCAGGAGTCTCGTGATGGATTTGGTCTGGTCCGGCGATCACTATACCCTGGCCTGGAAGTTTATTCGTGACAGTGGCGCAAACCCGGATGTACTTCGACACCCTTGATCGGACCGGTGCGTCACGATCTGGCGGGAATTTTACCCTGCTAACGAGTGGCGCGGGCACGGCTGGAACGCCGGAACAACCCGCGCGGAGCACAAATGGGCGGCCCGTGTTGGCCTATGATCCCTTCTGCCAATAGCACCTTGCTCATGTACACGAATGGAAGTGCCGTTCGGTGGACCAGACTGATCGGGATCAACTCTTTCAGCCGGCCTGAATTTCTGAACCCGAATTTCTCTACGGCCTTTGCGCCGGGGCTCGCCTACAACCCCATGGTCAACGGCTGGCTGATTACCCGGCCCGGCGACGCCATACTCATGAACACCGGTCTTTCGGCGCAACTCCTTGCGCCGGCAAGCTCCTATTCCGGCAGCCAGGATAATGTCCAGCATTGGCTTGCCCGGCCCCTGATTCCCAGCCTGTGGTAAACCTGCGCTTTGAAGATTTTCCAGGCGTTGGCGGCAGCACGAACGCCCTCTTCGTCGATAGCTCAATCTTTGGCCGAAACGCCACCTGCACCACCGGCACGCTCTGCCCAACCTCGGGTACGCCTGGGGCAACCAAATGCCGGCAATCCGGTCGGGAAACCGGCCTCGGATTACGCCGTTACCTTTGATGGCGTCAATGATCAGCTAACCTTCCCCAATCCGGTGTCAGATGACATGACCCTGGCTTTCTGGTACAAGGCCAATCAAGGGACCGGCGGTTTGGCGTTGATTCTAGGATCAAGCAATTCGCTCGCATTCGCTGCATATCTGGCAATACGGTGTCAATTTCAAGGGGCTCACCGGTTCAGCCACGCTCGCTGATGGCGCATGGCATCATGTCGTAGCTACCCGAGCGAGCGGCAGTGGAGCGCTTACCATCTATGTTGACGGGGCCTCTGTCGCCTCTCAGGGCGCCTCGAATGCATGGACGCCTGCCGCCAATGTGATTATCGGCAGCGGCAGTCGGCAATCGGGTGAGCGTGGACAACTTGAGACTCTATCGCACGTCGCCCTTGATCCAGCCGGCGTCCTGCAACTCTACAACGGACGCGGTCCCCGCTTATTGTGTGGCGGTGCAACGGTTTGGCAACAGCGCAAACGTGTCGCAACTCAATGTCAGCCGCCCGGATACCCGTGGCGGGTTCGTCCCTGGGATCGGTGAGCTGACCCTGACGGTCGATGCCGATCCTCCGACCGTGATGCTCACGGCGCCGGCGGTCGACAATGTGTACTACAAGGGCTCCAGCGGCATACCTGAGATTATCACGATCGAAGGCGCCGCGATCGATACGGACCTCGTTTGTCAGCAAGGTTGAGGTGGACACCGGCAGCGGTTGGCAAGAGGCTGACGGTCTAGACAGCTGGGTGGCCCAACTCGACGGTGACCGAAGGAAAGATGTACACGTTCAGCGCCCGCGCCACCGACGCTGTCGGCAATGTCGGGCCGGAAAGCGTGCGCAGCTTCATCGTCGACGCCACGCCGCCTACCGTCGGCATTACGCTGGCCAACGGGGCCATTGTCGTACCCAGTGGTAACGCCCAAACGGGCTGGACGGTCCCCTTCTCCGGGCCCGTGGCTGATCCGGTTATTGGCTCCAGCGCCGGCAGCGGTGTGGCCGCGGTCGAGGTGACCGTACAAAGCGCAGGCGACCGGCCAAACCTACGCGGCACAAAAGGTGGAGCTCCCGGGTACGCACCTGGGACATCTCCTATCAATTCCCTGCAAATCCTGACCGATCCCTCCGGCGCTTATACCGTCACGGTGACGGCTGAGGACAAGGTGGGGAACCGCTCAGCACCGCTCATTTCCACCTTCGAGCTGGACATTACGGGCCCAGAAGTGGAACTGAGCCAGCTTGACCAGGCTCGTCTGGCCATTGCGGATACGGTAACGCTCAACGGTGTCATCTCCGATACTGGCGCCTCCGGTCAAATGAGTTGGAGATCAGCTTCCAGCCGGTGGAGGACGTGGCAGCCATCCCCGAAGAGACCCCGACTGCCCAGGCGCTGGCGCAGGTCAATTGGACGGCCGTCTACCCTGACCAATTCAGGGGCAGGTGTCGCCAATTCCACCTGGAGCTTCGCCGTCCCGGCTGATCTGGAGAGCGAGTATCAGATCAATCTGCGCTCGACCGATACCAGCAACAATGTGCGGCTGCATCCCAACGTCTGGCGCGGCATCATCGATACACAAGCGCCCGCGCGTCACCATTGACGCTGCGCTTGCAGAACCCGTCCGATGGCGTGCCTGACCCCATCGGCGGGCGCCAATACTTGCGTTCGAGTTCACCTGCCGGGCCGTCGATCGCTATCTGAGCGAACAGGATTTCGACTGCCCGGGCAACGCCATCCAGGAGCCGTTGCGTATCCTTCAACACCGATCCGTTGTTGCAGAGTATCTTCCCGGATCGCACGATTCTGGATACGTTGGAGAATGTCTATGTCAGCGTTGAAGCCAGCCAACAGCCCGCAGCCACGTTGACTGCCTGTGACGTCTTTGGACACTGCAACAGTGCCACCACAGGACAGGTCGTTGCGGCATCCGAACCCGGGGCTCGTACGGCGGCGTACACGGCAGGCGGCGCCGCTGGCGGCCGTCATCTCCCCGCTACAGGGGCGCTATGTGGCATCCGACGGGACCGTGCCGGTCACCGTCGTCGCCGAAGCAGGGGCCGGGCTGGAGTCGATCACCCTGTCGCTGGATGGGGCGCTGGTCGAAACGATCACCTTTGCTCCGGGCGAGACCGTTACCAGCATCCAACGGACCATTCCGGTTGCTGTGAGCGGTGAGCAGGTGCATACCCTGGTCGCGCGGGCAGAGGATCGGAGCGGTGCTGTGCAGCAGACCCTCTATCCGGTCAGCTTCACCCTGGACACCCAACCGCCCCTGGTGACGATCAACACAGATTCACTGGGCCTGGCGCAGACGTGGGGGGCGGGCAGTGACGTTCTGCGCTTCCGCGGCACGGCCAGCGACACTGTCGAATTGGCCGCAGTCCAGATCAAGATCGGCGACGCACCCTTTGTGGACGTGACCTTTGACGGCGTCGACTGGTTTACGGCGCTGCAGGTGCCCGATCCGGAAGGCAAGACGTTGGAGAATGTGCGGGTGCGCGCCACCGATCGGGCCGGTCGCATCACGGAGGTTACGGAGACCATCGGGGTTGATCTATCAGCCGGCAATGCGCCGGAAACGACCATCACGTCCCAGCCGCCTGCTCCCGATTCAACCACTGTCGAATTCAGCTTCGCGGGAACAGACAACGCCAACAATCCGCTGTCAGCCTTCGACTGCAGATTGGATGGCGGTGACTTCACGAGCTGTGACAGCCCCAAGCAATATGCGGATTTGAGCAACGGTCTCCATCGCTTCGAAGTACGCGCCATCGATGACGACGGCTTTGTCGACCCGACACCGGCATTCGTCGAGTGGACGGTGGCTGGTGCCGGACCGAGCGCAACCATCGACCTGGCTCAGGTTCCGACCAATCCGACCTTCAGCCGGGATGCACGCTTTGTAGTGAGCGGCAGTGCGGATGTGGCCAGCCTCGAATGCTCACTGGACGGTGCGGCGTATGCACCCTGCAGCGGCGAGGAGTCCTATAGCGGGCTGCGCGATGGACAGCACACCTTCCAAGTCCGCGGTCTGGATGCTGCCGGCAACGCTGGTGCGCCCAGCCGCTATGTGTGGCGCGTCCAGAACGCCCCGCCCGTGGCTGAAAATCGATCGATCAGCACCTTCCTGGACACACCCATCGAAATCACGCTGACCGCGCTCGACAGCGACCCGGTCACCTTCGAAATTGTCGGAAACCCGGCCAATGGCGCCGTTCAATTCATCGCTGCCAACATCGTCCGCTACACGCCGGATTCGGGGCGCTCCGGGCCGGATGCCTTCAGCTTCCGGGCCAGCGACGGCCAGGAGTTCTCTGAGCCCGGGACGGTTGACATTCTGGTCGATGCGACGACGGTGGCAGTGGCACTCAGCTATGTGTATGCGGAACGGGCGGATGACGGCATGGTCTACTTCATGTGGGAGACGGCGACGGAGACGGGCAATGCCGGCTTCAACCTCTACATGACGGTTGATGAGGGCGCCCCGAACCTGATAACGCAGAACCTGATTCCGTCGAGCGTGATCGACTCGGTTGCGCCCGTGCGTTATACGTACGCTGCGCAAGTCGCGGGTGATGCCTACTTCATTGAGATGGTGAATGTGGACGGCAGCAGCGAGCGCTACGGCCCGTATGAGTTGGGCGTGGGCTATGGCAAACCCAGCGTGGTCGATCCGACCGAAGTGGTGAACCCTGTCTATCTGCCCATCATCAGCGGGCCTTAGGCTGAAGGCACTGCGAAACCATTAGTTTTTGAGCAAGGACAACAGACCCGCCTTTGACACTTCGACTGAGCCTGTCGAAGTGTCAAAGGCGGGTCTGTTGGTCAATCGGTGTTTGCAGATTGGGCGCTTGTGTCGGCGTGAGAATGATCTCTACGCCTT
This sequence comes from uncultured Chloroflexia bacterium, assembly GCA_963749845.1. GTDB lineage: Bacteria > Chloroflexota > Anaerolineae > Caldilineales > Caldilineaceae > JAGRCP01. Next base: position 97,416 of record CAVVOJ010000007.1, read on the forward strand.
CGGAGCAAGAAAACCGTATCAGATTCGTTGTTCTCCACGAAGGGCGCCAACATGCCTCTCGTCAATGGCTTTTGCATCACACTCCGACGAAAAGAGTACAAATGCATCAGTTCACTAATGAATTTGCATCTTTCAAAACCGCTGGATTCACTTCATACTCATCATTAGCAAATCGCTCACAACGACTGAAACGCTTGAAACGCTCACTCTCGATTGCATGTGTTTCCCCTTGTCGCGGCAGACCGGCATAGCGTGCCGTTCATCCTTCACCCGTGCGGGTCCGTGCATGACGCTTTCGAAAGGGCTCCGTTGAAGAATATTGTTTGGGCAGGCGAACTGTGGACCTGCTCGTCACCTGTTATTGTACTGCGTTTGCGCCTTTCCGGGAGTATCCCATGAAAAATCTATTGCATGATGTGGACGACCTTGATGCGTTGCTCACGCGCGCTGAGGTTGCCGCGCTCCTGAGTGTCGCGCCGAGTACGGTGACGCGTTGGGCGGACGAAGGTAAGTTGAGTTGTGTCCGCACGTTAGGCGGTCACCGTCGCTATCAGAAAGTTGAAATTGTCAAGATTATGCAGTCCGTGCAGGATGAAACCGAGCAGCGTCTATGCAGAGTGGAGGAGGCAGGTATGGAGGAGTTCGAAGTTGAAGTTCCAGGTCTATACGGAGATCATCATACCACCGCAGTACAGCAAGTGCTGGCTCAAGTGCCCGGTATCAAGCAGGTGTGGGCCAGCCCCGCGCATCATCTTATTAAAGTCTCATTTGATCCGGATCAGGTAGGCGCCGATGCAATTGTCCACCGGCTCGCCAGGGCTGGTTTTGCGACCAGCGATCGCCAAGCGGATACGATTGACCCCCACAAAGATCCGGCCTGGTCCGCGTTAGATTTACGAATGACCCAGACTTATCACAGCGACGTATAGGGACTAGAGCCAACTCCACGAGGAGGAATCATGGCTAAGAAAGAGATTCGCACTCCAGAACAGTCCAGCGCCGATCCGGCAGCCGTGGCCATTCTGCGGCGTGCCGAGGCGCTAGGCATCGATACCGCCTTTACCCGGGCCGACAAGATGGCGCCTTGTCCTATCGGCAGCCGGGGTATGTGTTGTTCCATGTGTCTGATGGGGCCTTGCCGGATTACCAAAGATGGGCAAGTGGGTGTATGCGGCGCAACGCTGGAAACCATCGGGGCCCGTGTTTTTGCTCGCCACGTTGCAGCCGGGAGCGCCGCCCACTCGGATCACGGTCGGGATCTGGCCTTCACTCTCAAGGCCGTGGCTCAAGGCGAGGCCAAGGGCTTCCAGATTCGGGATCCTTTTAAGCTCAAGACGGTGGCCGGGCACTTGGACGTGCCCACGGACGGCCGATCCATCTACGACGTTGCCAATGACATCGCCGATCGGGCCATCGACGAGTTTGGTCAGCAGAAAGGCGAACTGGCCTATCTTAAACGAGCACCGAAAAAGCGCTATGAGCTTTGGAAGGAGTTGGAACTCGCCCCCCGGGGCATCGATCGGGAGGTGGTTGAAGTACTGCATCGCACCCACATGGGCGATGATCAGGATGCCGAACACATTCTGGATCAGGCCATGCGCTGCGCCCTTTCCGACGGTTGGGGCGGCTCCATGCTGGCCACCGATATTTCCGACATTCTCTTTGGCACACCGAGTCCGCTCGTCTCTCAGGTGAATTTGGGGGTGCTGAAAGAGGACGAGGTCAACATCGTCGTCCACGGTCACGAACCCACCCTGTCGGAGATGCTGGTCATGGCTGTGAACGATCCGGAACTGCTTGCCTACGCCAAGACCAAGGGTGCCAAAGGCATTAATATGGCGGGCATCTGCTGTACCTCCAATGAAACGCTCATGCGTCAGGGCATACCCTCGGCCGGCAACTTCCTTCACCAGGAACTGGCGATTCTTACCGGAGCGGTGGAGGCGATGGTGGTCGACGTCCAATGTATCATGCAGGCATTGCCCAACATCGCGTCGAATTTCCACACGGAAGTGATCACCACATCGCCCAAGGTCAAGATTCAGGGAGCTACTCATATCCCCTTCGGTGATGACAACGCCCAGGAGATCGCTAAATTGATTGTCCGCAGGGCGATCGATAACTATGAAAACCGGCCCGAGGTGGAGATTCCTGACGAATCGTCGGACGTGGTGCCAGGCTTCTCGCACGAATACATCAACTATATGCTGGGCGGCTCGTATCGGGCATCGCTGCGCCCGCTAAATGATGCCATTATGTCCGGACGTATCCGTGGGGTGGCGGCCAACGTCGGCTGCAACAATCCCCGGGTCCAGCAGGACGCCATGCATAACATCGTCGTCGCCGAACTGCTCAAGAATGACGTGCTTGTAGTCGAGACGGGCTGCGGCGCACTAGCAAGCGCCAAGTGCGGCTTCCTCCTTGGGGAGGCCATGGAAATCGCTGGTCCCGGTCTGCGCGAGGTTTGTGAAGCGGTGGGCATCCCGCCAGTGCTGCACATGGGTTCCTGCGTGGACAACACCAGAATTCTCACTGTACTCAGCCAGATGGCCACCGAAGGCGGATTGGGCGACGACATCAGCGACATTCCGGCCGTGGGTCTCGCACCCGAGTGGATGAGTGAAAAGGCGATGGCCATCGCCACGTATGCTGCGGCGTCGGGCGCCTACGTTATCATGGGCATCCATAATCCAGTGGACGGCAGCGAAGCAGTGACGGAGATCCTGAGTGATGTGTGGGAACAGAAGGTGGGCGGCAAGATTGAGTTCGTGGCCGATCCCTATGAGATTGTGGCGCGTTCCCTGGCTCACATCGACAAGAAGCGGGCGGCGCTCAAGCTACCAACGTATGACGCCACTCAGTGGGGGCGCAGCGGTGACCGCCGCATAGAAGAGATGACGGCGCTGCCGGTCGACGGGGCGCCTGCAGCCCTTTACGGCGTAGTAGGAGGCTAACATGAGTCGCTATATTGCCACACGTGCCATACGTGGCGCACACAATATTGTTCAAGAGGCCGAAGAACTACTGCAGCAAGCCCTGGCTGAAAAGGGTCCGGATGCACCGGCTGCATTTCCCAACACCGCATACCATCTGCCGGTTATTCTGAGTATGACGGGGCGGGAGGTCGATACGCTGGCCGATCTCCAGCCTGTGCTGGAAGAAGCCCGCAATCTGCTCCATCCAATTCCAACCGAGCGCCGCTGGACGCCCTACCTGGGCGAGACGCTGGATGCAGGTATGGCCACGCTCTTTGCCGAGGAGGCCATTGAAGCCATTCGTTTTGGCTACGGCCTGGAGCCTCAGCCGTTTGGCGGCATGAACCTGGCCGGTACTAGCTTTACCAGCCCCGACGTCAGCACGAATGGGGAGGACGGCCATCTGAACGGACCCATCGATGACGTTCAACTTCGTTCCTGGGGCATTCAGTTGGTAGATGGACGCATGCCCGGGTTTGCCGCCATCGTGGGGTGTGCCAAGTCCAACGAAGTGGCGGTCAAGCTGGTGCGCGAATTACAGCGGCGCAATATCCTCATCTTCCTGAGCGGCAACGTCAATGGTCGCAGCATCATTCACCAGCTTCAGGAAGAAGGGGTCGAGATGGGCTACGATACTTACATCGTCCCCTTCGGCACCGATACGATCAGCGCCATCTACGCACTGGGCGTGGCGGCTCGAAGTGCGCTCACCTTCGGCGGCATGAAGGGCGGTCAGGCCCGGGACATCTTGCTTTACAACAAGAACCGGGTCTTTGCCTTTGTCCTGGCCTTGGGCGAGGTGGACGAACTGAAGTACGCGACCGCGGCCGGTGCGATCAACTTCGGCTTTCCGGTCATTGCCGACACGATCATCCCCGAGATTCTGCCCACAGGCGTCACCACCTATGAACACGTCGTCTCAATGCCGTTCAACGAAATTGAAGGCGCCGACGACCTGGAACGGGCCGAGAAGATAGTGCAGAAGGCCATCGAAGTTCGGGGCGTCAAGGTACGCATCGCCGAAGTGCCGGTGCCGGTGCCATACGGCTCGGCCTTTGAAGGCGAACGAGTGCGCAAAGCCGACATGCATGTCGAGTTTGGCGGTAAATATTCCCGTGCTTTCGAGTACCTGCGCATGGTCGATTTGCACGACGTTGACGACGGCAAGGTGCAGGTTATCGGCCCCAGCTTTGACGAGATCCCCGAAGGTGGCTCCATGGACCTGGGCATCGTGGTCGAGGTGGCCGGGCGCAAGATGCAGAAGGATTTTGAACCGGTGCTCGAACGCCAGATCCACTACTTTGTTAACGCTGCCAGCGGTCTCCAGCACATCGGCCAGCGCGACATCGCCTGGATTCGCATTAGCAAGGCCGCAGTCCAAAAGGGCTTTGATCTGGAGCACATGGGTAAGATTCTCCACGCCCGGCTGCATGCCGACTTTGGCGCCATCGTCGACAAGGTGCAAGTCAAGCTCTATACGGACAAAGCCAAGTTGGAGAAGTGGCTCGGACTGGCCCGTGCGGCGTATGACGAGCGCAATTTGCGCTTGGCTGATCTGACCGATGATGCAGTAGATGAATTCTATAGCTGCACCCTCTGCCAATCCTTTGCGCCGAACCACGTCTGTCTGGTCACGCCCCAACGACTGGGTCTCTGCGGCGCGTATAACTGGTTGGATTGCAAGGCCTCTAACCAGATCAACCCGACCGGTCCCAATCAGCCCATTTCAAAGGGTCGTCTCCTTGACGACTTCAAGGGATACTGGTCGGGCACCAATGACTTCTTGCAGCAGGCGTCTCACCAGCAGGTACAGGAGGTGGCCATCTACTCCATCATGGAGAATCCGATGACCGCCTGCGGCTGCTTTGAGTGCATCGCCATGGTCATTCCCGAAGCCAACGGCATCATGGTCGTCTCCCGCGAGGATCCCAGTATGACGCCTGCAGGCATGACGTTCTCGACGCTGGCCGGCCTTGCCGGCGGCGGGTTACAGACGCCGGGCATCATGGGGGTGGGTAAATTTTACATGCTTAGTCCCAAGTTTATCACTGCCGACGGGGGCTTCAAGCGGGTTGTCTGGATGTCCAGTTTCCTCAAGGAAAGTATGGCCGGCGAACTTCAGGAGGTTGCGGTGCGGGAAGGCGATCCCGATCTGATCAGCAAGATTGCCGACGAGCGCATGGCCACTTCGGTAGAAGAACTGCTTGCTTTCCTGGAAGAGAAGGAGCATCCCGCGCTTACGATGCCGCCGATTTTTTAATCATGAGGAGCAGCACCCATGTCGATCCAAACACCGATTGAGAAGTGGAGCGGGCGCGTTCAAACCATTACTCTAGGCGCCACGGCGGCTGACGGCGGCACGCGCGGCCGAACAGTGACTGTGGGTGGCGAGACGACCCTGCCCTTCCTCCGATTTGAAGGGGATATTCCCCATGCGCCAGTGGTCGCACTGGAGATTAAGAGCAGCTATCCGAGCGACTGGTCGCCCTTGCTTCAGGAGATCTGGGGCGACGTACCCAACGATCCGGCGGCGTGGGCCGCAGCCGCGGAGGCTAAAGGCGCAGAACTGATTCAGCTTACCTTCACGCTGGACGATACGCCGGCTGATGCGAAAGGGGTTCTGCGCGATGTCTTGAGCGCGACGGGCCTGCCGCTGCTCGTCTTCGGTCCCGGCCAGGCTGACAAGGACAACGAGCTAATCGTTGCTGCGGCCGAAGCGGGCGAGGGCGAGCGCCTCGTCCTGGGCGTCTGTGAAGACAAGAACTATCGCACCATCGTCGCCGCGGCCCTGGCTCACGGTCATCTTGTTAACTCCCGCACACCCATGGATGTCAACCTGGCCAAGCAGCTGATTATTCTCATCCGGGATATGGGACTGGCCCTGGATCGTATCCTCATGGATCCGTCCACGGGCGCACTGGGTTACGGAATCGAATACGGCTATTCGGTCATGGAGCGCTTGCGATTGGCGGCCCTCCAGGGGGATGCCATGACCCAACTGCCCATGCTCGTGGCGCCGGGCGAGGAGGCGTGGAAGACGAAAGAAGCCAAAGTCGGCGAGGGCGTACCCGCGGGCTGGGGTGATTGGGCAGAGCGGGCCATCCACTGGGAGACTTTGACGGCCACAACCTTGATCCAGTCCGGCGCCGACATCGTCACCCTGCGCCACCCCGAGTCACTGGCTCGGGTGCAGCGTACGATAGACGCTCTCATGCACGAAGTCGTGCCGGAGCCGGTGATGGCGTAGACGAGCTGCGCGGGACGAGCCGGCAGGCGCTTGGCTACGGGGGCGGCTTGAATTCGCTTCTGGCGCTTTTGATCCGGCTGCTCGCAACTCGTCCCCCGTCTCTCAATGTGTCCCGCGTCTCTCAATGTAAGGAGCAACCAACCATGGCCTTAACTGGATTGCAAATCTTCAAACTGTTGCCCCAGACCAACTGCAAGGAATGCGGTTATCCGACCTGCCTGGCCTTTGCCATGAAGCTGGCGGCCAAGCAGGCGGAACTGGCGGCCTGTCCCTACGTGAGCGAGGAGGCCGCGGCCCAACTCGAGAGCGCGGCCGCACCGCCGGTCCGGCTGGTGACGCTGAGCAGTAATGGCTTCACAGTCGCAGCCGGCAACGAGACGGTCCTCTTTCGCCACGAAAAGACCTTCTACCACGCGCCCGGCCTCTTCGTCCGCGTGTGCGACACCCAGCCCCTGGAAGAAGTGTCGGCTCTGGCCGCAGAAGTGGCGGCTTACAAAGTCGATTACGTGGGGCTGGATCTGGCCTTTGACGGCATGGCCGTAGCGTGCGCTTCTGGCGATGCCGAGAGCTTCCGCCGGTGCGTGGAGGCGGTACGTTCTGTCAATCACGGCAACCTCATTCTGATGAGCGACGCTGCGGATGTCCTGGAGGCCGGTCTGGCCGCGGCCGACGGCGTTACGCCTCTACTCTACGCGGCCAATACGGAGAATTGGCAGGAAATGGCCGCGGTCGCCAAACGCAACAAAGTGCCATTGGCGGTCACGGGCAGCTCGATCGATGAGTTGGCCCAACTCACCGGTCAGATCAAGGCCGCGGGCGTAGAGGACCTGGTGCTGGCGCCGATCATGCCCGATTTCTACGGCTCGCTCACCATGTTGACACAGGTGCGGCGCCTGGCGCTCAAGCTGGGCAAGCGAGAGTTGGGCTATCCCATCCTCACGCTGCCGGGGGACGGCGTCGCCAATCCGGCCGACGAGGCCGCACTGGCCGCGCAGCAGATCGCCAAATATGCCGGCTTTGTGGTGCTGGATCACTTCACCCCGGCCCTGGCCTATGCCCTGCTGGTCTTGCGACAGAACATCTTTACCGATCCCCAGAAGCCGATTCAGGTGCAGCCCGGCCTCTACGAGATCAACGATCCGTCGCCCGATGCCCCCCTTATGGTCACCACCAACTTCTCCATCACCTACTTCAGCGTGGCCAACGAAGTGGACAGCTCCGGCATGCCCGGCTGGCTCCTGGTGGCCGACGCCGAGGGCATGAGTGTGCTCACAGCATGGGCTGCAGGCAAGTTCGACGCCTCTACAATCGCCAAGGGCGTCAAGGAAACGGGCGTGGCCGACAAGATCAATCACCGCCGAATCATCATTCCTGGTCAGGTGGCAGTCCTTTCCGGTGAGTTAGAGGAAGAACTGCCCGGCTGGGAGATTGGCGTGGGTCCACGGGAAGCGGTCGATTTGCCCGGCTATCTGAAGGTGATGGCGGGATAGCGAGAACAGGTGCTCGATGACGAGCTGTCGGGTGGTCTTTGAACCCCTTCATACAGAGGTGACGGTCGCGGCCGGGTCGCTGATCGTGGAAGCGACCCAGGCGGCCGGCCTCGAATTGCACGTTCCGTGTGGCGGTCAGGGACGCTGCGGTCGCTGTGCAGTCCTGGTCGAGAACGGGAACGTGCGGCGACGGTCAAGCCTGCGCCTTTCGGCGGCCGATCTTGATCGGGGCTATGCCCTTGCCTGCCAGACTGTGATCGAGGGCGACACCGAGATCACCCTACTGCCCCAAGCGAAGGTGGAGCGTCGTCTGACCACCGACCGCACCGCGCCCGACAATCATGTACCCCTGCACTACGATCCGGCCGTCGATCAGTCACTCATTGCGCGCTTTGTCACGCTCGAGCCGCCCAGCCTTGCCGATCAGACTGATGATTGGTCGCGCTTGCAGGCGGCCCTGCGTCGAGAGCATGGTATTGGCGAGCTGACGGTTGGCCTGTCAGTCCTGCGCAAAGTGGGCGAGCTTCTGCGAGCAGCCGAGTGGCAGGTAACGGCCATCATCGAGCTTGACAGCTGGCAGCAACCTGATGGACCGGCACGGCTGGTCGATCTGGTTGCCGGCAATCGAACGGAGCGTCTGTTGGGCGCGGCGCTTGACATTGGTACGACCAGCAATGTGGCCTATCTCGTCGACTTGCTCAGCGGCCGGATCCTGGCTCGGGCGGTCGACTATAACGGCCAGATCACGCGTGGTGAGGATGTGATCTCACGGATTATCTATGCCAGCAAGAATCAAGGTCTGACCGAACTTCATCAATTGGTGGTGGAGACCTTCAATCGACTCCTAATCCAAGCCACGAAACGGGTTCGGGCAACCCCTGGCGATATTTATAAAGCGACGGTGGCCGGGAACAGTACCATGGTTCACCTCTTCCTCGGCTTGTCGCCCCAGTCGATTCGCCTCTCGCCATTCATCACCACTGTCAATCACCCCCCGCTGGTGCGGGCCGGCGAACTGGGGCTGAATATTCATCCCGGCGCGACAATAGATTGCCTACCCGGTGTTGCCAGCTACGTCGGCTCAGATATCAGCGCCGGCGTGGTTAGTTCAGGAATGGATACGAGCGAGGAGTTGACGCTCTTTCTTGACGTGGGCACCAATGGCGAGACCGCGTTGGGCACGGCGGACTGGCTCCTGTCTTGCGCCTGTTCGGCCGGTCCGGCCTTTGAGGGTGCAGGCGTCGAGCACGGTATGCGTGCCACGGCCGGGGCTATCGAGGAGGTCTGGATTAACAGCGCCACCTACGAGCCGACATACCGAGTCATTGGCAATGAGGCGCCTGCAGGAATCTGCGGATCGGGGCTCATTGCCCTGCTGGCCGAACTCTTCATCACCGGCGTGATCGACCGCTCGGGCAATCTGAACCGCACGCTCGACAGCGTACGCATCCGCGACGGCGACCATGGCCCAGAGTTTGTGGTGGTCTGGGCGGATGAGACGGCCCACGGTCGGGACATCGTGCTGACCAAGGTGGATATCGACAACCTGCTGCGGGCCAAAGCGGCGATCTACGCCGGGTACACCGTGCTCTGCCAGAGCGTAGGCGTCGACCCCGCCGACGTAACTCAAGTGCTCATCGGCGGCGCATTCGGCCAGTACATCAACATCGAAAAGGCCATCCAGATTGGCCTGCTGCCCGATCTGCCGTGGGATCGCTTCAAGTTTCTGGGCAACACGTCAGTCAAAGGCGCGTACATGGCACTCTTGAGCCGCAGCGCCCGAAGCCGGATCGCAGATGCTGCGGCCAAGCTCACCTACCTCGAACTGTCGGCCGATAATGCTTTCTACGACTGCTTTACCTCGGCTCTCTTTCTGCCACATACCGAAATCGAGCGCTTTCCCTCAGTCCAGGCGTTACTCAATAGCGGTCGATCTGAAGCCGATTCCTGCCCTGCGGAGATGTCGATATGAGTAACGTGAACGTCTTCGACCGTAATTCGCAATTTCCCAAGCCCGCTGCGCGAGAGGTATGGCAGGCAAGCTTCCAGCCTGTGCTGATGGACCTGCGCGTGGCGCTACAGTCCCGGCCACCCTGGCGAATCGCCAAACTCGCCGGTGCGCAGTGGAACGAGACGGCGTCCGAGTTCCGCCTCTGCTGGCTGGATCGCTGCTACCGGATCGCCTGCCCTGAATTTGTAGTCTACCCGGTCGATTGCGAGCAACCTGCGCTGGCAAATGTGCAGGGCTTGCTGCTCTATTACCTGGATCGTGCCGACGGTACGCCTCGAGCCGAGCGCTGGGTCAGCTTCCGGGAGTTGCCCGACGGCTGGCTCTATCACCAGGCTTTTCAGGGGTACACCGGTGATCGGCTGGTGCGGGCCCTGAAGAACGATCTGGCGGACTTTGTGCGGCGTTGCAAAGCTTTGGGCGGTACGTCCATGGAACTGGGTGACAAGGGTTATGCCTTTCAGGTTCTGCCGGCCGTCTGGCTGGCGGTCGTCTATCGGGAAGGAGATGAAGAGTTTCCGGCCCAGGCCCACGTATTGTTCGACGCTGCAGCAGGAAACTATCTCACCACCGACGGCCTGGCCATGCTCGGCAGCCACCTGGTGAGCCATCTGCTGGCCGTGGAATCGCAAAGCATCTGAAACACGCATCATTTTCTCTGAAAATACTCGGTTTCTGAGTTGGCACTTCGTACCATGAGTTATCACGTGAGGAGCATGTACCGATGACCACGACAATCGCCCTGGCGGGCAAAGGTGGGACCGGCAAGACTACGATCGCCGCGCTCCTGATCCGCTATCTCATCGACCAGTCTGCGGCCAGCATTTTGGCCATTGACGCCGATCCCAGCGCCAATCTCAACCTGGCCCTGGGCATGCCCCTGGACCAGACCATCGGCGACATCCGTGAGGAGATGCTGGCCCAGGTCAATCCCACCAACGGCGCAATTCGCACCAACCCAGGCATGACCAAGTTCGACTATCTCGATTATCAGATCGAGTATGCCTTGGTGGAAGGGGAAGAGCTGGATCTCCTGGCCATGGGCCGACCGGAAGGACCGGGCTGTTACTGCGCGGTCAACCACATCTTGCGGGATATCATCGACCGGCGGGGGCAGAACTACGATTATGTGGTCATCGACAACGAGGCTGGCATGGAGCACCTGAGCCGGCGCACAACCCGCGATGTGGATGCCCTCTACGTGGTCACAGATCCGACCGTGCGCGGCGTGGTCGCGGCCGGCCGCATTGCCGGTCTGCGCGATGAGCTCGACATCAACATCAAGCAGATCTATCTGATCGTCAACCGGGTCCAGGGCGAGCTCACGCCGGCCCTGGCCGCTGCCGTGGACGAGATCGACGTGCCCCTCGGCGCGATCATTCCCAGCGATCCGCTGGTGATGGAGCTGGACGCAACCGGACGGCCTCTGGTCGAGCTGCCGCCCGAATCGGCCATGCACGCGGCGGTCAGCGACCTGGCCCGGCGCACGCTGGTCAAAGCAGGCGCCGTCCCTTGAGTGGCGTGCGCCGGAGGACTTGGGCGACTAAACGTGCGGACAGGGATGGGGTTGGACAGTCGTCCAACCTGAAGTTGCGGCACGCTTTCGCAGCATTTGGAGACTCTTATTGAGATGTCACTTTGACTCCGTACAATCTGGCTGGTTTTTACCCTGGAAGATTGTACGGAGTCAAAGTGATGTGACCGTTACTGATGCAGGTCGCCACAAAGGGAGCTTACCCATGTACATGATCGGCGAAAACATCCACATTATTTCCCCCCGGGTGAAGGAAGCCCTGGCCGAGCGGGACGGCGCCTTCTTCACCGATTTGGCCCGGCGCCAGGTGCAGGCGGGCGCAGAGGCGCTGGATTTGAACATCGGCCCGCGCAAGAAAGATGGCCCCGAAGTCATGGAGTGGCTCATCGATCAGGTCTGTGCCGGGGCGCCCAACGCGGTCTTTTCTCTCGACACGACCAATCTGGCCGCCATCGAGGCCGGACTGAAGAAGATTCCCCGGGGCCGGGCCATCATCAACTCCACCTCGGCCGCGCCGGAGCGTATGGAGACGGTGCCGCCCCTGGCCGCCGAGTATGGCGCCGGACTTATCGCCCTGACCATGGGCAGCGGCATGATTCCCGTCAAGGCCGACGAGCGAGTGGAGATCGCGCTGGAACAGCTTATTCCCCGAGCGTTGGAAGTGGGGATGGATATCGAGAATCTCATCATCGATCCCCTGGTGCTGACCGTTTCCGGCTGTCAGGAGTACTGTCCAGAGTGCATCGAAGCGGTGCGCACGCTCAAGTTCGCCTGGGATCCGCCACCCAAGGTAAGCGTGGGCCTTTCCAACGTCTCCAACGCAGTGCCTTCAGAGATGCGGCCCCTGCTCAACCGGGTCTACATGATCATGCTCATGGCTGCCGGCGTGGATATGGTCATCGCCGATCCCTTTGACGTCGAGCTCAAGGAAGCCATTCGGATTGTGGAAGAGCGAGACGCCTCGACGCCGGTGGAATCGCTCTATCTCACGCTCTTTGACCGCATGGCCGAGATGGGCGAGTTGACCCGAGATGACGTTGACCTGGACGACCCTGCGCAGGCGGCCATCTTCAAGACGGTGCAGGTCCTGCTCAACCAGGTGATCTACACCGATTCGTACTTGCGGCTTTAGCTTTCTTGACCAAAGGGGGTGCACCATGCCGGTCTTTTCACCTCGTCGCTATCAGCCTCCCTACTATCCGCTCCACCGCGATCGCTTGCCGGCGCGGACCTTTACCGCATTCGAGCGGGCGGTCAAGGGCGCGCTCTTTGGCTGCCGCATGTGCGGCAATTGCATCCTGCAGGAGACGGCCTTCGTCTGCCCCATGACCTGTCCTATGGGTCTGCGCAACGGCCTCTGCGGCGGCGCCACGCCTGAAAAATGCGCGGTTGATCCCACTCGTCCTTGTACCTGGTACACCATCTATGCCAGAGCGGAACGTATGGGCCGGCTCGACAAGTTGCTGGAGATCAATGCGCCGCTGGACGGCAATCGGGTGGGCCACGAGACGTGGCTCGATATGCTGCGCGCCTGGCGTGAGGATGAGGAGAGCCCGCGCCTCGTCGATCTTGTGGGCGATCGGGAGGAGTTCAAAGCCGCGTGGGAGGCGTTCTTCCACAAGCTACGCCAGCCTGACTGGTGGGAGGGCGACTCGGCGTACCATCCACCCGCGTATGATGAACCTGTCTCTCGTTTTGAGGCGGCCCTGCGCACCCAGCCCTTTGTGACCACGGCTGAAATTGCGCCGCCCCTGGGCGCATCGACCAAGCTCATCGAGAAGAAGGCCGCGCTCCTAAGGGATTACGTTGTCGCCGCCAACTTCACCGACAACGCATCGGCCTCGGCGCGCATGAGCAGCATTGCCTGCAGCCGCCTTTGTCTGGAACTAGGACTGGAACCGGTGATGCAACTGCAGGCCCGGGATCGGAGTCGAGTTGCGATTGAGTCGGAGGCAATGGGTGCAGCCGGGCTGGGGATTCCCAATATCCTATGCCTCAGCGGTGATCATCAATGTTGCGGGCCGTCGCCGATCTGCAAGCCCGATCAGGCCGACATGGATGCCGTCCAGGTGCTCTGGATGCTGCGCCGCTTGCGGGACGAAGGTAAGTACCTGGACGGACGCACAACCAAGCAGCGCCCTGCTTACTTCCTGGGCGCGGCCGCTTCGCCCTTTGGCGCGCCGCCCAGATTCGAGGCCATTCGCGCTGAAAAGAAAATCAACGCCGGCGCCCAGTTCATCCAAACTCAGCCTATCTTCGACTACGATCGCTTTTGCGGCTGGCTAGAGGCCCTGGACCAACGCAATCTGCTCGACAAGGTTGCGATCCTGCCTGGCCTGGTACCGCTTAAGAGCGCAAATGCCGCGCACTTCATGGCCGATCAGGTGCCCGGTGTGGTCGTACCGGAGGCAGTCCTGGCGCGTATGGATGCATGCGGCGACGACAAGCAGGCCCAACAGGAGACCGGCGTCGCCATTGCTCTGGAACTGATTGAGAAGCTCATGGCTACGCCGGGCATTCGTGGTATGCATCTTATGGCCGTTCATTGGGAAGAGATCGTGCCTCGTTTGATTGAGGAATCAGGAGCGCCGCGGCCGAATCCTGTGGTAGCCTAGAGGGGAGGGTGTTGCTGTGCCGAGGCGGTGTCCAGCTCACCCGAAGTCTGGCAATGCCGAACTTTGCTCGGTCTGACGAGAATTTCGATCTTGTGTTCAATTGAGCAGAATCAGAACGGAGTAGGGGGGGTATCTAATGCCCAAGATTGCTATTACCGGCAAGGGTGGCGTGGGAAAGACCACACTGGCCGCGCTGCTGGCTCAGGTGTATGCCGCGGACGGACGGACGGTCCTTGCGATCGACGCCGATCCCGCGGCCAGTCTGGCCTATGCCCTGGGTTTCCCGCGTGAACTGGCTGATTCAATTACGCCTATTGCCGAGATGGAAGAACTCATCTTTGAGCGTACCGGCGCGCAGCCGGGAACCGTCGGCGGCTATTTTCGCATCAACCCGCGGGTTGATGACATCCCGGACACGCTGAGTGCGGAGTATCGGGGCGTGCGCCTGCTCCAGCTTGGCACCATCAAGCTGGGCGGCTCGGGTTGTATCTGCCCCGAGAGCGCGCTGCTGCGCAACCTGGTCACTCACCTGCTCGTGGCCCGGGATGAAGTCGTGATTCTGGATATGGAGGCGGGGATTGAGCATCTGGGTCGGGGAACGGCGGGCTCAGTCGATGCCTTCATCATCGTAGTCGAGCCGGTTCGGCGCAGTCTGGACACGGCGCGTCGAATCCACAAGTTGGCCACGGACATCGGCGTCAGCCGCCATTTCCTGGTTGGTAACAAGATTCAGGATGAGACCGACCGGACCTTTATCCGTGAAACTATGGGCGATGTCCTGCCCATTGCCGGTTACTTCCCAGCAGATGACCGGGTCAGTCAGGCCGATCGGGACGGCGTCGCCGTATTCGATGCTCTCCCTGACTTCGTAGAGTTGGCACGGGCCATTGCCGCACGCATGGTTGAGGAAGCGCCGGATCGCGCCTAGAGGCCAAAAGATCGTCCGCGGATAACTCGGATCGAATAGATCGTAGCGGACTTCATTCTTCTATTTATCCGCTTCAAGCCCCTTGACTGGAGTTATCCGCGCTCTATTGGATTTGGTCGTGAGGGTGTTGACTTGTTGCTGTCCCATGCTATGATGGACCTATTCCATCCACTTGATATCTATTGAGACGGCCGCTTCCAATCTTTGGTGCGACGGGGGTGTCTGTGCGGATCTTAACTGTCGTTCAAGGAAGATACGGAGAGCGCATCACTGCAAATCTTCAGGCAGCGCGCGTCCCCGACTGGACGGTAAAAAGCTGGGCCGCGCCCCGTGTGCTGCCCCCGGTCATCGATTATCCGGAGGAGTATCTGCCCGACGAATTGCCGCCTGCCGACCTGGTGCTGAGTCTGGGCGAACACCCCGGTGTGGCCGAATTGCTGCCCGATATTGTGGCGCTGTGTGGCGCGCAAGCCGTCATTGCGCCCGTTGACAATGTCGCCTGGCTGCCGCCAGGGCTCATGCGCCAGTTGGATGGCTGGCTTGCCGCCATGGGCGTGATCGCCGTCTTCCCCAAACCCTTTTGTTCCTTAACCGAAACAACCCTCCATGCCTACCGCAAAGAAGAGCCCTATATGAATGGGCTAGTCACCGAATTCGCGCGGCATTTCGGGCGGCCGGCGCTGGTGTTGGAATTTGATGAAACCGGCGCTGCCATTGCCGCGGCCCGGGTTGAGCGTGACAGCCCCTGCGGTTGTGCCCGTCATGTCGCTGAGGGGCTTATCGGTGTGTCAGTGGAGGAGGCTGAAGAACGCGCCGGTATGGGCCACCATCACTATCCCTGCCTAGCAGCAATGGTCATAGATCCCGACTATAACGATACGCTGATGCATGTCTCCGGTCACATTTTGATCGACGAGGTTGCCCGCAACGTGAGGCCGCTCAAAGCGCCAGTACGCTTTTTGCGACCCCATGGACGCAGCGACTGAGGTTCATCTCATGCGTGACGACGCATTTCTCAAGGAAGTGCTGGAACGTTCGGCTGATGGCGCCTATGTTGTCGATGGCGAGCAGCGCATCGCGGCCTGGAATCTGGCGGCCGAGACCCTGCTGGGTTTCCGGGCAGAGGACGTTATCGGGCAACCTTGTCACCAGATTCTCGGCGGTCACACCGATGGCGGCTGCGTGGTCTGTCGCTCCGGCTGTCAACCCTTTACCGCAAGCCGCCGGGGAGAACTGGTGCCAAGTTTCGACGTTCAGGTGCGTACAGCCAGTGGCTACCCTCGGTGGGTCAACGTGAGCATTATTGCTCTGGGTCTTAAGGACGACGACGCGACTGTTGTGGTCCATCTCGTGCGCGATATCGAGACCAAGAAGCAGGCCGAAAGCTTCGCAACCGAGGTCGCCACATGGGCCCGCCAGCTCAAGCTGCACCCTAGTGATTTTGAGGCCGAGGATGACGCAGTCAAACTTACACCCGCCTTGACCAAACGTGAATTTCAGATTCTTGAACTGCTTGCGCAGGGCGCAACCACCGAGCAAATTGCCAGCCAGCTGGTGATCGAGGTTTCAACGGTACGCAATCATATCCAGCGAATTCTCCAGAAGCTGGACGTTCACAGCCGGTTGGAGGCTGTCACCTATGCCCGGGATCATCGCCTGGTCGAGTAAATAACCCATGTCTGAAGGCTTTTTGCCCACAACCTACTACGTGAGTGATGGCGGGGCGTTTCATTCCGTTGACGGCGCGGTCATCGAGGAGACGATGGTCTGCATACACGTAAACGGACGCGAGTTGGCATCCTTCATGTGTTCGCCCGTGGAGCTGGAGGCGCTGGCGCTCGGGTTTCTACGTAGTGAATCACTCATCGACAATGTGGATGATGTGGCAGTGCTTACCCTTTCATCCTCGGAAAAATGCGTTGATGTCTGGCTGCATGGTGAGAGGCCGCTCGGGCACCGACCCATTCGTACCTCGGGCTGCGGCGGCGGCATCACGTTCGACGATTTGACGAACGCTCGCTCACCCTTGCCGGATGGTCCCCAACTGTCGGTCCAAATGGTCATTGACCGTTATTTTGAAATGCGGGCTGCTGAGCGCCTTTACCCGGCTGCGCGGGGCGTTCACACCTCTGGCCTGTGCGCAATTGACCGTCTCCTCCTCATTGGCGAAGACGTGGGCCGCCACAACACGATCGACAAGCTGTGGGGCAAGGCCATGCGCGAGAATGTAGACCCGCAGGGCGGGCTCATCGTCACGACAGGTCGGATCAGTTCAGAGATGTTGGGCAAGGCCGCCAAAATGGGCGTGCCGATCGTGGCGTCGCGGACTTCGCCTACCAGCCGCACGCTGGCCCTTGCCCATGCGTGGAACATGACCGTCATCGGCTATATTCGACGCGGTGGATTGCGGGTCTATACGGGAGTGGAGCGCGTTTTAGGGCCCTAGGTTTCGAGCGCATTGGAACTGTCGTGTAGACGCCCTCTAATTTTCAATCAGGAAGGTGACGATGAGGTCATCGGAGAAGTCTCGAAAGCAGCGCAAGGTCGTGTATCAGGGTGATCGCCTGGCGGAGCCGCCGCCCGAATTGGCCGCAATCCTGGATCGGCATCGGGGCGAGCGCGACGCGCTCATTACGGTGCTGGCGGAGATTCAGCGTCATTACGGCTATTTGGGGCAGGATCAACTGGGCTACGTCGCGCGCGACCTGGGCTTTCCTCTTGCCCGAGTTTACGGGGTCGCCACGTTTTATAACCTTTTTCTCTTCGAAGCGCCCGGCAGGTATCAGGTTCGCGTCTGTCGGGGGACGGCCTGTCACGTCAATCAGTCAAGCGTCATCCTACAACAACTGAGCGAACGTCTAGGCATCGGCATCGACGAAACGTCACCGGATGAACGCTTCACGCTGCAGACTGTCGCTTGCGTCGGCGCGTGCAGTCTGGCGCCGGTCTTGGTCGTCAACGAAACCAGCCACGGCCGCATGACGCCGGAGGAGGCATGGCGACTCCTCTTGAGTTTGACTGATGAAGCGGACGACGAAGTGGCTTCAGCGTACCCCGAGGAGGCAGCATGAAGACCATTGTCCGTGTTGGTATGTCGACCTGCGGATTGGCCGCAGGTGCACAGTCGGTATACAGCGCGCTACAGCGCGTCATCCATGACCGAGAATTGCCCGTTGAACTCAAACGCACCGGCTGTGTGGGCGCCTGCCACCGGGAACCGCTGGTTGAAGTTCTGGATGAGGGTGCGATGACTCTCTACGGTCCCGTACGCGCCGGTCAGGTCGAAGCGCTGCTGGACAGCTATTTCGGCCGCGAGATGCCCTTGCCAACTGGCGACACCATCGTCAGCCGGCGCGCCGATCGCAAAGACTACCCTTTCCTGGGCCGTCAAGTCAAGGTGACGACCCAACTTTGCGGCGTCATTGATCCCCATTCCCTGGACGACTATTTGACCTACGACGGCTATCAAGCGTTTCGCCTGGCCCTGGCTATGGAGCCGGATGCAATCATTCAGGCTGTTGTTGATGCCCGGCTGCGCGGCCGGGGTGGCGCCGGCTTCCCCACGGGGCAAAAGTGGGGCATCAGCCGCCGCCAATCGGATCCGCACAAATATGTTATCTGCAATGCCGACGAGGGCGATCCCGGTGCATTCATGGATCGCACCATGATTGAGGGTGATCCACATCGGGTCTTGGAGGGCATGCTGATCGCTGCTCGGGCGATCGGTGCCGACACAGGCTACGTTTACATTCGCGCCGAATATCCTCTGGCAGTCGCGGCGCTGAAGGAAGCCATTACACAGGCACGGGAATACGGCGTTGTGGGGAAGAATATTCTGGGCAGCGGCATGGACTTTGACGTCATTATCAAAGAGGGGGCGGGCGCCTTTGTCTGCGGCGAGGAGACAGCGTTGATGCGCTCCATCGAAGGGTACCGTGGCATGCCCACCATGCGCCCGCCCTATCCTTCCCAGGTCGGGCTCTGGGGTCATCCCACCAACATCAACAATGTGGAGACCTACGCCAGCGTTCCCAGCATTCTCCTGAATGGACCGGAGTGGTTCGCCGGTCTGGGAACGGAACGCTCTGGCGGGACCAAGGCATTTGCCCTGGCCGGGGCCGTGCAGAACTCGGGGCTGGTAGAGATCCCGATTGGTATGTCGCTGCGGGAGATGATTTTCGAGATTGGTGGCGGCTGTCGGGACGGGCATGCGTTTAAGGCCGTCCAACTCGGTGGACCCTCCGGCGGCTGCATCCCCGATGAACTGCTGGAAACGCGCATCGATTACGAAGATCTCAAGGCGACGGGCGCGATCATGGGCTCAGGGGGCATGATCGTTGCCGATGAGACGACTTGTATGGTGGACATTGCGCGTTATTTTCTCACCTTTACCCAAGACGAATCGTGTGGCAAGTGCATCCCCTGCCGGGTGGGTACCCGAAAAATGTTGAACATGTTGACGGCCATTACCCAGGGTCGAGCCACCCGCGATCATCTGACGCGGCTCACCGGACTCTGTGATACTGTCCACATGGGCTCGCTCTGCGGTCTGGGCCAAACCGCACCCAACCCGGTGCTGACGACTATGCGCTACTTTGGCGACGAGTATGAAGCCCACGTTGAGCACAAACGCTGCCCTGCTGGCAGCTGCAAACTGTAGAAATACGAAAGGGCTGCAACCATGAGCCAACTGACAATCGATGATCGGATCATCGAATTCACGCCGGGCGAGACGGTGATGGAGGCGGCGCTGGCGCATGACATTGATATTCCGCGGCTCTGCTATCATCCCGAGTTGCGACCATCGGGCGGTTGCCGCCTCTGTCTGGTGGAGGTGGAGGGGCATCAATTGCCCCCGCCAAGTTGCGGCCTGGCCTGCGCTGAAGGCATGATCGTGCGCACGAAGAGCGATCGGCTACGGGTCATGCGGCGCGATATAATCGATCTCTTTGTTTCCGAACACCCCCTCACTTGTGTGACGTGTGACAAGAACGGCGCCTGCGATCTGCAGAAATACGCCTACGAATTCGACATCAGTGAGACGAGCTTTGACTTTGAGGTAGCTCGAACTCTGTACCAGGATGACAATCCGTTTTTTGTACGCGACCATCAGTATTGCATTCTCTGCGGCAAATGCGTGCGCGTCTGCAACGAGATTGTGGGTGTGGACGCCATTGAGTATGCGGGCCGCGGCTTCGACAGCCATATTGCCACACCTTTCGACGGCATCATGGTCGATTCTTCTTGCGTCTTCTGCAGCAGCTGCGTTCAGGTCTGCCCCACTGCTGCGCTCATGCCCAAGCCGCGTATCGGCGAGGGACGGGATTGGGAGTTCACGCGCAAGCGAACCCTGTGCGGCTATTGCGGCGTGGGCTGCGGCGTGGAGTTTCTCCTCAAGAACGAGCGTATCGTCGACGCACAGGGCTACGCCGGCGCGCCGGTCAACGGCGAATTTCTCTGTGTAAAGGGACGCTCGGGCTGGGACTTCATCGATAGCCCGGATCGCCTCACCATGCCGCTGGTGCGGCGGGATCTGGCCCATGCGCTGGGGCTGATCGAAGAGGCGTGGGAACTGCCTGCCACGAGCCCGCTCAAGGAACGCAAGGGGCTGGACTATTTTGTATCGGTTCCTTGGGAGACGGCCATCGACATTGTTGCGGATCGGCTGGCCGATATCATCCGGGAGCACGGCGGTGATGCAGTAGCCGGACTGGCTTCGGCCCGTTGCACGAATGAAGAGAACTATCTTTTTCAGAAATTTATGCGCGCCGGTATCGGTACGAACAACGTAGACCATTGTGCTCGCCTCTGTCACGCAAGTACCGTGACCGGACTGGGCATGGCCTTTGGCAGTGGCGCCATGACCAACTCCATCAACGAGATTCGCGATGCGGACTGTATCCTTATTACCGGTTCTAACACGGCTGAGTCTCACCCGGTCATCTCGTATGAAGTGGTGCGGGCCGTTAACAAGGGCGCCTCTCTCCTTGTTATCGATCCGCGGCGCATCCCCATGATCGAGCACGCGACTCTATGGCTTCAGCCCACGCCGGGCACCGACATCTACATTTTCCTCGCCATGGCCCATGTCATTGTGCGTGAAGGCTGGGCGGATCAAGCATTCATCGATGCTCGTACCGAGGGCTACGCCGATTTTGCGGCTGCGCTCGTAGATTACACACCTGAGCTGGCGGCACTCCATACCGGCGTATCTGCCGAGCAAATTGAGTTCGCGGCAAGGACTTATGCACTGGGGAAACGGGCCGGTGTTGAGGAACGATTGGCGATTGAAGATCAGGACGATGACCAATCGCCAGCTTTCAATCACCAATCGATGGCTTTGCCTTCTTCCCGCGGCGCCTCGTCCATTCTCTACGCCATGGGCATCACCCAGCGGACCAACGGTACAGATCTGGTGCTGAGTCTTGCCAATCTGGCCATGCTTTGCGGGCAGATCGGCAAGCCGTCGACCGGCGTGAATCCGCTGCGGGGACAGTCCAACGTCCAGGGTGCGTGCGATTTGGGCGCCTTGCCCAACGTGCTGCCCGGCTATCAACCGGTCACCGATACAGCAAAGCGTGGGGCAGTGGCAGCCGGTTGGGCAGTGGATGAACTACCGCCGGAACCGGGTCTGACCGTGGTCGAGATGATGCATGCTGCGACAGACGGTCGCCTGCGCGCCATGTACATTATGGGCGAGAACCCCATGCTTTCGGATCCCAACATCACACATGTTGAGGAGGGGCTGCGGGCACTGGAATTTTTGGTCGTCCAGGATATTTTTCTTAGTGAGACCGCGCTGCTAGCTCACATCGTCCTGCCGGCTGCGGCTTCACTGGAAAAGGACGGATCATTTACCAACACGGAGCGGCGTGTTCAACTCATAGAGCCTATCGTGACGCCTCCGGGTGAGGCCCTGCCCGACTGGCAGATTACGGGCGCGATTGGCGCAGCGTTGGCGGCCAAGCTGGGGGGAGAAGAGAGGGCACGGTGGCACTTTGAATCGACCGCGGCGATCATGCGGGAAGCGGCCGAGGTAACGCCTATCTACGGCGGCATGGATCACGCGCGGCTCCGGCAGGGCTCATTGACCTGGCCCTGTCCAGACATTGGTCATCCGGGCACGCCCATTCTTCACCGCGAGCGCTTCAGTCGAGGCGCGGGAAAGTTTTACCCGATCCACGCTCAACTGCCCGCGGAGCTGCCCAGCAAGGAGTTTCCATTGATCCTCAGTACCGGACGCATCCTCTACCATTACCACACGGGCACCATGAGTCGACGCAGTGAAGGACTCGACTGGCGCGAGCCACGGGGCTTTGCCGAGATCAACCCGGCTGACGCGCAGGCAGTAGACGTGCGTGATGGTGGTCCGGTCATTATTCGCAGCCGGCGCGGCCACATCCGTACCCAGGCCCGCATCAGTGAGCGGGTGCAGCCGGGCGTGGTCTTTCTTGCATTTCACTGGAAAGAAGCGCCCGCCAATCTCCTGACTCAGGACCACGCACTGGACCCGCTGGCCAAGATCCCTGAGTACAAAATTTCGGCCATCCGCCTGGAAAACCCGGGGCGTCGGGGGTAGGGTGCAGCGAACGTTTCCCGTTGTCTCCTCAGACCGATAGACGATACTAGAATAGCAGTTCCAACCGCAACATACCCCAGGCGATATGCCAGTACGCATAGTAGATCAGCCGGAACGCGTACATCGACAGGAAGTCATAGCGACGGAAGACTGCCAGTTGCAGCAGGGCAATCGCACCCACGTGGAGCCAGGTGTAGAGATCCCTCCAGGTCAACGCCCTCCCCTCGAAGGTGATCTGGAAAGTCGGCTCGGCCATGGCTACGATAAGGATCGCCAGCCACACGACGCGGTTTTCACCGATCCTTGGCTCCAGGGGTGTCAGGATGAGCAAGAGCAGGGCCAACGGAGCGATGTGGAAGACGATCTCAGCGATGAAGCCAATCGCAGGGTAGAAGAGCAGCGCACGCGGCATCGGCACGTTCATCTCCGCCGGGTAGCGGACGATGAGATCGGCAATGATCGCGTCGACAGCCATGAGAGTGGCCAACCCGGCTGAGATCGCGATGCCGCGCAGGGTAGCCCGGCCCCGTACGATGGCAAAGCCATGGCTTTGTTGCAGGTAGTACAGGGCCGCGGCGCCGACCGCCCCAGCGCTGAGAACCACGAGGAACGGATTGCGCGGCCCAATGAAGCGCTCGAAGTCGGCTTCGGATGCCGGCAGGAGAACCGCGGTCATGGCCAGCGCAAGCGCCATCAGCAGGACGTACGCTGTCCATTGGCGCTGTCGATTCCACGTTTGTTCCATCATCGATTTTTCCCCTGACCGCTCTAACGTATCCGCAAGCGCTCGACGCGAAATGCGCGACCCGGCTCGTGTAGTTTGCGCTTTGCGATTCCTAAACTGACGACCGGATGAAACCATGAGTTTCGTAGGTTACGCTACCAGCGTGACGTCTCCGACAAACGGGACCGTGCGGCTGATAGCCCGACCTGCCAATCCATAGACATAGTTGCGCCATCGTGTACTAGCCCGCTTGAGCGGGCGTTGCTCTGTAGCCCCGTGGCTTTAGCCCGGGGCGGCGTCCGGTGACCTGACTGTTCGGGATGCCCGACCCCCGCCCCGGGCTAAAGCCACGGGGCTATGGAACAGCACCCCGTAAACGGGGTTTGGGTACGATGAACTATCGGCTACCTGTAGCCGCCCTGTACTAGGCTTGTGCCGGCGGGTGCGCAGGCCTGCAGGCTCAACGCACTCGGCGCATACCCGGTACTCGATTCCTTCGGCGCTGGCTCATTTCATGCTGCGCCCAGCGCCAGAGTGTCAGCGCGCGATCCCAGTCAACACTACCCACCTCAAAATAATCAAGGCTGCGGCGGTAGCAGGCTGCTGCATCAACCCACTGGTCATTTTCCACATCATCAAAGTCGCATGCTTTTCGAGAGCAAGGTGGCCGGGATCGAATTTCCGCACCATACGGTGTACCTCCTCACTCCGCCACCGCGCCCAGCGACCGGAGCACCGCCTTCTGTGCCTCTGTGATGCCGGTGACACTGCTGATGTTCATGCCCTCATAGGGGCCGGGCGCGCGCAGGGTTTGCAGGCAGCGTCCATTGCTTACCTCCCACAAACGGATGGTTTCATCATAGCTGACGCTGGCCAGCAACTGTCCCATCCGCTGTATAGCTGAGCGCTTTGACAATACTGGTGTGGCCATGTAACTCGCGGCATACGCGGCCACTTTCTATATCAAGCAAACGGATGATCTGATCGGTGCCGCCCGCGGCCAAGAGCCGGCCGTCAGGGTGGATTGCAAGTGCAAGATGGAACGTATCGTGGGTCGGCCAGCTTGCTAGTAGTGTGCCGGTGTGTGCGTCCCAGCGGCACAGAGTACGGTCAAAGCTGCTGCTGATCAAATAGTCGCCGTCGGGGCTGTAGAGCAAGGCGGGAACAATATTCGAGTGATGGTGCAGCGTCCGGCGCAAGACGCCACCGGCCAGAACCATCGATTTCCCACTGGCAGAGCGTGTGGTCCAGGCTGCTACTTGCAAGCCAGCGACCGTCCGGACTGAATGCGCAACTTCGGGCGCCCCTGGTTGGCCCTTGTAGAAGTTGCAGCAGGCGACCATCAGCCACCGACCAAAGGCGCAAGCCGTCGTCGCCGGCACTGACAAGGTAACGCCCGTCGGGGCTAAATTCCACCTTGCCGACATGTCCTTCGGAAGCCGGCAAAATACGACTTTCGCCGCTGCTGCGGTTCCAGAGATGGAGACCGCCGTTGTTGTCGCCACTCGCGATGAGTGCGCCATCGGGGCTGAACGCCACTGTGCTGATGGGATATGTATGGCCGGCCAGGCGCGTCGTCAGTTCTGGCTCCATCGGTTGGAGGATGTCCCACAGATAAATGGCCCAATCCATACTTCCTGAAACCAACCGACGGCCACGCGGGCTAAACGCAACGGTCGTGAAACCGGCATTATGCAACTGATACGTATGGAGTCGTTGACCGCTCGCGACCGCCCAAACAGAGATGGTTTCATTCATGTTATACGTCGCCACAGTTTGTCCGTCGCTGCTAAAGACGATCGACTTTACGGAAGAAGCGTCGTCGGCCAGAATCTGGTGGACTTTCCCGCTCTGGATTTCCCACAGAGCGAAAAATCGATCCAGTCCACCTGTGGCAAGCCAGCGGCCATTCGGGTCAACTGCCATATGCCGGACGAATTGTGTGTGCCCCTGGAGAACAAAGGTGGTGGCGCCGCTGGCCGTGTTCCACATGCGCACTGTATGGTCATGGCTCCCGGTGATCAGTTGCGCGCCGTCGGGGGTAAAGTTGAGGACCGCCACCTCATCCGTGTGGCCGCGGTACGTACGAATCAGTGTTGCCGAGCGTACACGCCAGAGACAGACCGTACCATCAAGGCCGCCAGTGGCAATTTGCTCGCTATCTGGGGCAAAGGCCAGCGCCGTCACCGCATCAGCTTGGGCTTGCCACCGCGTCAAAAGTTTGCCTTCGGCAATATCCCAGATGTAGACCCACCCCTCGCTATCGCCGCTTGCCATAGTTTGGTCGTTGCGGCTAAAGCTAAGCCGCCAGACCGGGCTGCGATGGCCAACCAGGGTGTGGAGTAGACGACCAGTTGTCACATCAATCAGGCTAATGCTGTGGTCGACATTGATCTGCGCAATCA
This sequence comes from uncultured Chloroflexia bacterium, assembly GCA_963749845.1. Taxonomy (GTDB): domain Bacteria; phylum Chloroflexota; class Anaerolineae; order Caldilineales; family Caldilineaceae; genus JAGRCP01. Next base: position 122,921 of record CAVVOJ010000007.1, read on the forward strand.
GCCTGCAATCGCTGCGTAAAACCGCCGAGTCAAAGTTGTGAGGATTAATGGTAATACTCTGGATGAGTTCGCCCGTGCGGGCGCGCCATAAGCCCAAGCAACTCCCCCTTCAGGGCCATGACCACCAACTCGCCGTCGCTGTGGAACTGAATATCATGAATGACGCCGAAGTTATGCGTAAAAGCGATGCCGGTCAGGTCGGCGCCGGCCAATTGTAGGCCTGGCAGGTAGCCGCCGCGTAAATACGCTTGCCGAACGGCCAAATTGGAGAAATCATAGTCGCGTACCGCAATCCCTAACTCGATCAACAGGTTCAGCAAGTTGCCGCCGGCATAGCCGGACGCTTGCGGCGTTTGGCGCAGAGCTGCCAAGAGCTGTTGCACGCGCATCGCCAGCTGAGCTTTGCCAAGCTGCGCCTGCACGCGACGGGCGACGGGCCGGAGGAGCAAGCGTATTTGGCTTTCTCGAATATATGCTACGGCCTGTGTGTTGATCAGGGCGAAACGATTCAGGGATGACAGGACGAGGGGGTGAGCGGTGTCCGCCTCTGCCGGGGCGGTCCAGTCCATGGCAATCTCTCGAGAGATCTCATCAACCAATCTTTTGGTCAAATATTCGATCACGACATTTTGCAGTGTAAAGCCATCCCCCACTCGTTCAAGCAGCGATCGACGTTGGAGAGCACGCAGGGCAGAAATCAACTGGGACATGGGCGGTGGTTGCACTAGATTGGCATAGAGCTCAGTCGCTGCGACCGGGGTCCGTTCTGCCGCCAGCCAGAAGAGCACCGTCTGCTCCAACGACGACAGGCGCGCAAATTGTTGGTCCAGCACCGCACCAATGTCATCGAAGAAGACCGCGTCGGTCGCTAAGAACGCGGCCGTATCACCGCCAAAGAGCTCTTGGATGGTATGGGCGACCAATTTGAGCGCCAGCGGGTTGCCCGAGTAACGGTGTATCAGCGCATCGCTTTCCGTGATCGAGCCGGTGACCGCACGGTCGCGGAGCATGGCCTGACCCGCCTTTTCATCCAGCCCATCCAAGCGTAGGGTCCGCACCTGCGGGTTGTCCTCTTCCCAACGGGCGAGGGCCTGGGGCCGCTCACGGCTGGTGAAGAGCAGGCAGCTCTGGTGGCGATACTCGGCCAGGTACTGCAGCAGTTGGGCATAGCCGCCGTAGCCGGCTATCATTTGTCCGGGTTGGTCCGGTTGCAGGATGCTCTCGAGGTTATCCAACACCAGCAGGTAGCGCTGTTGGCGCAGATTGTCGAGCAGCATTGCCAGTTGGGCGTCGATTGCACGCGGTATCTCACGCAGCCGTCCATCTGCGCGTTCCTGTAGGATGTCATGCAAGAGTTCGTCCAGCGGCGGGGCGTTGAGCAACGAACGCCATATTACCTGGTCAAAGTGGGGCGCGACCGCAGCGACCGTGGCCGCCGCCAGCGTCGTCTTGCCTACGCCGCCCATGCCTAATAACCCGATCAGGCGACAGGGCGTAGGGACTAGTAGACGCTCCAGTTCTGCCAATGCTCCTTCACGACCATAGAGCTTGGGCACATCCGGCGCCTCGCCCCACAATTGACGCGGCGCATCCACGCTTTGGGTGTCCGCAGAATGGGAGGGAGGCAGAGAGGGAAGATCAACATTCTCCATCCCCTCGCTCCAATCCTCCAACTCCTCAGCCAGAGCCTGGGTTGCTGCTTCCGGCTCAAGGCCCCATTCATCCTCCAAGATTTTTTGGAAAGCAGCATAGGCCTGCCTGGCCGCCGTGATCTGCCCCTGGGCGGCCAGGAACTGTAGTTGCCAGCGAAGGGCCTCTTCATCCATTTCGTCGATGGTCAGCCAGTGGGCGGCCGCTTCCGCGCCCGCCGACCAGCGTTCTTCGTCAGCCAGGGTCTGGCACAGGCTGCGGTGGGCTTCCAGCACGGCCCGGCGTAGCCTTTCTCTTTGCAGGGTCAGCCATTCCATGTAGCGCGGCGCGTCTGCGAGCGCAAGCCCTTCCAGCAGCTCGCCCCGGTAGAGGCGCAGCTCATCCAGTGACGGCCGCGGACCTCCGCCGGTCAGATGCTCTGACAGCGTCAGATAGTCGATGGTCTCATCGGGTTGGGGGATATATTGCACCGAATTTCGCGTCGTGTGCAGGCCGGGGAGGTGGGGCCGGACGCGGGTCAGCAGGACGCGCAGGTTGCGCAGACTGCCGGCGGTGTCGGGTGCATCCCAGAAGCAGATCGGCCAGGTGCTCGCGGCTTTCAGCGCGGCCGCGCACGATCAGGTAGGCCAGCAGGGCAGCAGCCTTTGGCGTTGCGAAGCAGGTCAGAAGGCCGGCCGTCATCCGTAATGGAGAGGGTCCCCAGAAGGTGAACTTGTCGGGGCATGAGCTAACAGTCTCTAAGGCGGGAATCTGCGAGTTCGACCGGTCGCTCACCCAAACGGGCTGATCGCAGAAACCCCATGTAGCGTTCGTGTAACGTTTGCCTTGTATTATACGCCCATGTCGAACAAAAAGCAGTACGCCGCCTTTCTAATTCGCTGGCAGGATGACGGTCCGCAGACGCGTTGGCGGGCCACGGTGGAACATGCCCATACCGGTCAGAAAGCGCACTTTGTGGACAAAGGCGAGCTGTTGCGTTTTCTTTGGCAGTCGCTGTACGAGGGCGAGATATCTGATCCAACTGGGGCAAATGAGGATTAACGAATTAACCCTGGCATAGATTTGTCGCTGTGGCCGCCCGTTTCGCCTCACCCTGTCCTGGCGCTTCAGGCGCCACGGCTGTCCCTCTCCACCCGGTGGAGAGGGAGGCGTAGCCTGAAGAGGAGGCGGAGCAGGGTGAGGCGACTGTGGGCACAACCCCGCCTATACCAGCGTGAATTTGTTCATCTTCAAATGCTCAGGAGGAGGCCTGAAATGCTCTACGGAGTGGAAGGAGTTGACTCTGTAAATGACGCTTGAAATTGGCGCGAAACTGCCCCAAAAGATGGTTGTTTTTTTCGATCGCTGCGCGTCGCAAGGACGCACAATGAGAAAATCAATCATGCAAGAATACTCTAAACAATATGCGGTTTAAGGAGATCTCCGTGAAGAAATTACTTACACTTTCAATTCTAATCCTGGTAATGCTCTCTAGCTTTGCTAATGTCAGCCCGGTTGCGGCCTCCCCGAACACCTGGTCGTCCGCCGGCTCGATGACTCAAACTCGTGAAGAACACACCGCCACGTTGCTCGAGGATGGCAGGGTGTTGGTTGCAGGGGGGTCTATTGATGGCCAGACCAACCTTGCCAGCGCAGAGCTGTATGACCCGGCCACGGGCACCTGGACGGCGGCCGCCCCGATGACTTCAGGTCGTTCCTACCATACCGCCACGCTGCTTAAGAATGGCAAGGTGTTGGTCGCAGGGGGGATTGGTGGAGGTCAAAGCGCGGAGCTGTATGACCCGGCCTCGGACACCTGGACGGCGGCCGCCTCGATGACTATATCTCGCGAGCAACACACCGCCACGCTGCTTGAGGATGGCAGGGTGTTGGTCGCAGCGGGGCTTGGAAGTAAGACTGCGGAGCTGTATGACCCCGCCACGAACACCTGGATGCCCACCGGCTCGATGACGTTAGATCGTTTCAGCCACACCGCCACGCTGCTTAAGGATGGCAGGGTGTTGGTCGCAGGGGGGTACAGTTATTTCCCGGGCGACAACCTTACCGCCAGCGTGGACCTGTATGACCCGGCCACGGACACCTGGACGGCGGCCGCCCCGATGACTCAACCTCGTGAACAACACACCGCGACGCTGCTTGAGGATGGCAAGGTGTTGGTCGCAGGGGGCTGTTGTGGTGTAGATAAAAGCGCGGAGCTGTATGACCCGGCCACGGACACCTGGAAGGCGGCCGCCACGCTGACTTCAGGTCGTTCCTCACACACCGCCACGCTGCTTAAGGATGGCAGGGTGTTGGTCGCAGGGGGGTGGGCCGTCTTTGGCCCCATTGCCAGCGCGGAGCTATATGACCCGGCCACGGACACCTGGACGGCCACCGGCTCGATGACTCAACCTCGTTCCTCACACACCGCCACGCTGCTTAAGGATGGCAAGGTGTTGGTCGCAGGGGGGCGTATGGATGCAAATTTTGACTCGCAGCTTGCCGACGCGGAGTTGTATTTCGAAATTGTCGACAGCGATGGCGATGGCTTGAACGATGCCGACGAAACCAACATCTACGGCACCGACCCCAATAATCCCGACAGCGATGGCGATGGCGTTAGTGACGGCGATGAAGTCATAGAAGGCACTAACCCGCTCAACGCCGACACCGATAATGATGGCGTCAGCGACGGCGACGATATCGACCCGCTGGATGCCAACAGCGACAGCGATGGCGATGGCATTAGCGACAGCCAGGAAACCGCCAACGGCACCAACCCGCTCAACGCCGACACCGATGATGATGGCGTCAGCGATGGCAACGACGTTAACCCCCCGACCCCAACAGCGACAGCGATGGTGACGGGCTTAGCGACAGCCAGGAAACCGCCAACGGCACCAACCCGCTCAACGTCGATAGTGATGACGACGGCGTCAATGACAACGTTGATGTTGACCCGCTCGACCCCAACAGTGACAGTGACAACGATGGTCTCAGCGACAGCGCTGAAGCGACAGCCGGCACCAACCCGCTTGATGCAGATAGTGATGATGATGGTGTGATCGATGGCTTTGACGCCGATCCGCTCGACCCCAACAGCGACAGCGACGGCGACGGCGTCAGCGACAGCGCTGAAAGGGCCGCCGGCACCGACCCGCTTAATGCCGACAGTGACGGCGATGGGCTTAGCGACGGGGCCGAAGCGAATGCTGGCACTGACCCGCTCAATGCCGACAGCGATGGCGATACCCTCAGCGACGGGGCCGAAGTCAACACGCATAGCACCGATCCGCTCAATGCCGACAGTGATGGCGATACCCTCAGCGATGGCGCTGAAGTTAGCAGCGGCACCAACCCCAACAACGCTGACACCGATGGCGATGGGGTCAGTGATAACCTCGATGCCAACCCGCTCAGTCCCGGCAGTGACAGCGACGGCGATGGCCTGAACGACGGCGCTGAAGCGGCCAACGGCACTGACCCGCTCAATCCTGACAGCGATGGCGATGGCCTGACGGACGGGGATGAGGTCAATGTCTACGGTAGCAATCCGCTCAATCCCGACAGCGATAGCGATACACTTAGCGATGGCGCTGAAGTCAGCAACGGCACCAACCCCAACAACGCTGATACCGATGGCGATGGGGTCAATGATAACGTCGATGCCAATCCGGTTGATCCCGGCAGCGACAGCGACGGCGATGGTCTCAGCGACAGCGCCGAAGCCACGGCCGGCACTGACCCGCTCAATCCCGACAGTGATGGCGATGGCGTCAATGATGGCCAGGATGCTGATCCGCTCGACCCCAACAGTGACAGCGACGGCGATGGCGTCAGCGATAGTACGGAAACCGCCAACGGCACCAACCCGCTTAACGCTGACAGTGACGGCGATGGCCTGAACGACGGCGCTGAAGCGGCCAACGGCACTGACCCGCTCAATCCTGACAGCGATGGCGATGGCCTGACGGACGGGGATGAGGTCAATGTCTACGGCACCGATCCGCTCAATCCCGACAGCGACGGCGATGGCCTGACGGACGGGGATGAGGTCACGCTGGGCACCGATCCAAACGCCGCGAGCGTCAGTCTCAACCTGGCTGCTACCATCAATGGGTTAGACGCTGCGGGCGTCATTGGCCAGCAAAACGGCGCCAAGACGTTGAAGAACAAGCTGGGCGCAGTATCGAACATGATCGCTGCCGGTAACTATCAAGGCGCAATCAACAAGCTAACCAACGACTTGTTAGACAAGACCGATGGGTGCAGCAATCAGGGTGCGCCGGACAACAACGACTGGATCGACACCTGCGGCAACGGGGTGATCGACTTCACCAACGCCGACGGGCAGGAAGAGTTGGCCGCGGTGATCAATCTGTCTATCGCCTACTTAGAGTCGCTGCCTTAGAACTCACGATTACCACGCTAAGTTGGCTAGATTAAGGGGGAGCGCCATTATTCACCGGCGCTCCCCCTTTCGCCTACTCATTTTGCATTTCCGAACCATTTTAGGGACTCAATCATGTCTACTCTAGACGCCGCCGATCTGGGTCTGAGTTTACGGTGGGGGCGACAAGTAGTTCGCCAACGGCCGTTTCTCTGCAATCCTTCTCTGCTACAAACAACCAACCCCTGCATGTAATAACCATGTAGCGTTCGTGTAACGGTCACCCTGTATGATACGCCCATGACGAACGATACGCAGTGCACCGCCTTTCTAATTCGCTGGCAGGATGACGGTCCGCAGACGCGTTGGCGGGCCACGGTGGAACATGCCCATACCGGTCAGAAAGTACAGTTCAGCGACAAGAGCGAGCTGCTGCGTTTTCTATGGCAGTCGCTTCACGTGGACGAGATGCCCGATCCAAGCGGAACCAATGCCCAGGAGGTCTGAAATCTGTCTGCTTGCCATTCAATGTCAATTTGGTTCACAATGGGGTTACCTTTAGCGTCGGCGCAATTGCGATTCATTCGTGTTCCCATCAGTTTGGCGTAGTCACTAGAAGATAATCTCCCCTGATTACCGTGTGTAAAATTGTCTAGCAACCAAAGGAGAGAGAGATGGAAAGACGTACGCTTTTGAAAAGTGCAGGACTTGCGGTTGGCGGGCTGGCAGCTTCGGCTTCGCTGCCCGGTTTCGCAGGCGGGCAGGCGAAAGCCAAAGATCAAGAAGAGCACAAAGATGCCCCCAAAGTATGGGCGGATAACGACGGACGACCGAATATTTTGTTCATCATGGTTGATCAACTCCGCTTTCCTCAGGGACTTTTCACCCAGCAGATTATGGATGAATACGCCCCCACGCTGGCTGAGCTGCGCGAGAAGTCGGTCAGCTTTGATGCTCACTACGCCGCAGCAACGATGTGTACCCCTTCGCGATCAACTATGTTGACGGGGCTCTATACCCACCAGAACGGTGTTTTCCTGACCAACACCCCCATTGCGCAGGTGCCGGACCTGGATCCTGGCTTCCCAACCTGGGGTTCGATCTTGAACAGCGCCGATTTCCAGTACAACACCTACTGGTGGGGCAAGTGGCACCTGTCGAGCAATGACGCGACCACGCCCGACTATGCCCAGCAATATGGTTTCATCGACGGCGGCCTGCCCTGCCCCGCGCCCAACACCGGCCTGGGTCGAGGACTGCAAGGCGATCCGCTCAGCGTTGAGACATTCCAGAATTGGTTGACTACCTACACCAAATCTGACGCTGAGTCTGCTGCCTGGTGTACAACCATCAGTCTGACCAATCCCCATGACATCGCCTGGTATCCATATTGTACCTATGGCAGTGAGGTCCCGCCCGTCCGCACCCAACCTGGCGAGGATCTACCGCTCAAGGTTGAAGAATTCGACGCTTTGCCGCCGAACTTCGAAGTTTGGCCGGACGCGTCCCAGGCCCCGGACCCAGCCTTTCCCCGCCAGCAAGGCAAACCCAAATTGCAGGAGCTGTTTTGGGCGTTCGAAAATTACCAAGCCGGGGATATGCCGGCGGATCCGACGACAGATTCCGGAAAGGCGCCTGTGGTACCAATTGCTCGATCTCTATGTCCAGGTAACACAGTTTGTAGATCAGCAGATTGGAGATGTGCTGGATGCGTTGACAAATGCGACGGACAGTGAGGGCAATTCGCTGGGGCTGGAAGAAAACACGATCATCGTATTCACCGCAGACCACGGCGAATACGGCGGTTCACACGGCCTGCGCAACAAGGGCTTTGCCGCCTACGAAGAGGCCATCCATGTGCCGCTCTATGTCTATGACCCGACCGGCACAATCATTCCGGAAGGCCAGCGCGGCACAACGCGCGACCAGTTTACTTCTCATGTGGATCTCCTTCCCCTGCTGATGAGCCTGGCCAGCGGCGACAATGCGTGGCGCCAGGAGGAGCAATACGCTCACCTGGCCGGGCGCGCCGACCTCTTTGCCATGCTGAGCAATCCGGACGCCGAAGGGCGCGACTATATTCTCAGCACCAGCGACGAAGACTATCCAGAGTTTCTGGGCAAATCCGACAAAATCGATCCGGAACTCGTGGCTATCCTTGAGCAGTATGCGCCTCGGCCGCCGGGCCACGTGATCGGCTACCGGACTCCGACGGCCAAACTAGGGGTCTATAGCTACTTTGCGGATTGTTCGATCGACATCGTGATGGGGGAAACGCAACAGGCAGAGTTGTACAACTATGAACAGGACGGCTTCGACGAAGTGATCAACCGCTCGCCCAGCGGCCCTGCTCCCGATCCGGCGCTGTATCAGACTTTGTATGACGCCCTTTTTGACCCCAACAGCGGCGCGGTGGCGAACGAACTGCGCCAGCCGCTGCCAGATTACTTGCAGGCGGTGCAAACGCGCGCGATCAACAACTATGTGGTCTTCCAGGCGACCAATCAATCGGATCCATTGATGCCCCAGTCGTGTGGCTCAGAGGTCTACCTGCCGCTTGTCGAGAAGTAAGAACCTTGCCCTTGCTCTGTGAGGAGATACTCTACCCCGGCAACCGCTGCTACATGGCCGGCGCCCTGCGGGTAGAGTATCTCCGCGTCCCGAACAATATTGACCGTGTTGGCCGAAAGCCTGATCGTAGCGTGGCGCAACGGGGCGCCATGATCGAACGGGCGGGACTCTCGGCCTACCCAACAACTCTGCACGCGCAGCACTTGGCTGCGCTCATGCTGCACACTGAGAGTCTAGAAGATGGTAAGAGCACACTTTCATGACTGAACGTTTAGATCCGTGGGTATCAGCAACCATACGCGGCGAAATTGAGCGTCGCTTCTACGCCAAGGTGAATGACCAGGCCGATTTGCTCAAGCTGGTTCACGATCCGGAATTTATGGCAACGCCGGATCAACATGCCGGCCTCTTTTCTGATCACGGTGTTGTTCACGCCCGCGACATCGCCAACCAGGTACTCGACGTGCTGGCAAGCTGTCATGGCGTACTCATTCGGCAGCGAGATCCGCAACGCTTTGCCTTGATGCAGGGCTATGGGGTGCTGCTGGCCTATTTCCATGACATCGGTATGATTGATTTTTCTATTTTCGGCCGGTCCATGCATCCGGAATTTGCGGCCCAAGCAGCATTTGATCCGCTCCTCGATGATCTGATCGATGCCATTTGGCAGCAAAACAGTGGCGGACTCGCCTGGCGCTTGCGTCTGCTCTCTGACGAGGGTGTATTAACGCAAGACCCCAAAATGGTGCTGCGTGAATTGCTTTCGCTCTCGATCTGCCACAGCAAGTCCAAGATTCCTGTGGCGCTGCTGAATGATCCGCAGCGCCTGCGATCCACAGTCATCCAGACGGTTACCACAGACCTGCACGCACTCTATGCACAACAGCAGATGCACAAGCCGCAGTCTGACGCGCATCAGCTGCATCCCGGTGCTGAAAATGGGCGGCCGAATCCAAAAATCGAACGCTTTGCCCATCTCTTCCCCGATCAAGCCTATTGCTGGCTTGTGCAGCAGCGTCCCGCGCTATTGGAGTTTGTTGAGGATGTGGTTGATACGCTTCGCGCACTGCGTGCGGCGGATGCGCTGCGTCAACGCGGCTCCGTATTGGAAACTTCGGGCTACTACCAGGTCTTTGTCGACCAATATAGCGGGAATTCAGTCTATGGACTGCGCCTTGGTGCCGACCGTACATACTTGCTGGAGCTGTCTAATCCGATCAGTACGGGAGAGGCAAATATCGCCAGCAGCGAACTTGAGTATTCGGGAGATCTGCGCATCTCCTTCCATCGCGGCTCCTTTGTTGGGCCAGGCGCCCAAGAACACTCAGCCCGCTGCGCGGCGCTTGTCGTCGCCGGGATTCAAGGCGATGTGATCGAAAGTTTTGAGCGGGCCCAGCACATACCGAATTTGAAGCAAGCGTCTGAGATGCTCATTCGATTGGAAGAGACGGAGGACGATATCGCCTTTTCTCGGCGCGTCCAAGACGAATTGACCAAGCTCGACCCGACGATCGGTGGCCGTGTGGTATTGACCCCTTCGCTAACCGACGTCCATCCTCAGGAAAGAACCCACTATTTAGCTGCCGCACCTCTGCGCTGGGCGCTGCCAACGCGCCGCGATGTCCTCGCACGCCTGGGCCAAACGGGGTATCCCGTGGAGAGAATCGATATCGAACGTGCATTCGACAACGTCCGCGCCCTGACGCTTGACGCCGGTGACGTCTTGATTGAGGCCAACAGTCCGTCCTCTTTTGTCTATCTGCCCCTCGGGCCCGGACTCACGATCATTCCCATGGGTGGATATCGTTCGTTTCCTGCAGAGCCATGGTTGCTGCTCGGCGTAACGGGCGTTATTCGGGGCGGTAAGCGCAGTGCAACGATTGTGGCAGAACGGGAAGTGCAGGTGCTCATGATCCCAAAATCGACCTATCTCACCTGTTGGTATCACACGCTTTCGTTTGAGGAATTTCGGGCAGCCATCCTGGATGCAAACGCAGAATTGCCGGCCTCGCCGACAACCTATACCGAACTGGAAAAGATCATCCTGCTCCAGGCTGTGCCTGCATTCAAGACACTCAATCAACAGGCGCTTGCGGATGTCGCGACCAAGACCCGGGAAGTGCACGTGGCAGCTGGGGAGGCTGTCGTCACAAAGGGTTCCATCGGTACGGATCTTTTCGTGGTCGTGAAGGGCTCACTAGCGGTTTGCGACGATGCGCTGCTACTGACTAAATTAGGCCCCGGGGATGTGTTTGGCGAAATGGCCGCCTTTACACCGGAGTTGCGTACAGCCACGGTTACCGCCACAGAAGAGAGCAGCCTGCTGAAGTTGAATCAGGCGGATCTGAAGCTTCTGGTCGGCAACAGATCAGAAGTCGCGCATGGAATTATCGAGGTCTTGGCCGGCTACTTGCGGGCACGCACAGCCGATGTCAAAGAACTGACGAAGCAGTTGGAAGAACAAGCTGCCTACCGGGATCGGTGAATACCAAACGTTAAACCCAAGTTCATCAGAAAACGATAGTTCTCAGCTTGAACCGGCTACGGCTTCGACAGGCTCAGCCTGCGCCTACCGGGCAGTCGCGAAACGATCGTTCTCATCTGAAACGGAGTTTAGCCGCTCGACATGGCAAGTTCTGCGAAGTCGAGCTGAAGAATGACGGCCGCCCAACGTCATTGGCTTGAGGAAGATGATGCTTCAACCAGGTCGGCGGCCAGGCGGGCAACGCACACGTCCGGATCGGCTAGCAAGGCAGCAGCGTGCTGATGGAAGCGATCTGGCGCCAGTGTGTAGAGACTCCACGCGGCTGTCTCGCGCACAACCGGGTTCGGATCTGCCAATGATGACTCGATGAGCGGCATCATTCCGTTCGCTCCCCGCAGACCAACCGCATAAATTGCACAAGCCCGTATCCAGGCTTGATCGCTGTGTCTGATCAGTTCTTCCAGGCGCTCATCAGAGGTCAGTGTGGGCGCGCTATTCTGCTGCTTTAGAAGCTCCAGGCGTTTGCTTCGAGTTAGCTTTGGATCAATGAGGGGAAGACTCAACCCCTTATGCGCAGAGGAGAGCGTGACGTCCAACATCTCAAAGGCAAGGGCTTGTTCGGCTCCACTGCCTTGCACAAGTTGGGATCCTGCGCGCAATATTGGTCGGGCGTCGTACATAAAGGACAGAAGCCAGAAGACGCGTCGCCGCACCTGGGCCAAGTCTTCGTCGAGCGCTCGGTGGAGTGGCGCCGTCGCATCGTCTTGCACTACCTCCTCCTGGGCCATCAATATCTGCTGTCCCTGATCAACTTCGCGCAGCAGCGCGTTGTTCACCGCAGGCAACTCAGGGCCCTGCGCAGCGTAATCGCACGCACTCAATGCAGAAAAGATCTGATCGCGCACCGCATTCGACGCATGATCGATATGACGGCACATCAACGCAATTACCTCGTCGCCCTTCACCTGCTGGCAGGCACGGACGAGCCGGACGGTATTCTCTTCAGAGATTTCATCACCCGACAGCGCCGCATCCACAATGGGCAGCATCAGCTTTCCGTAGGCAACGAGGGCCTCTGATGCCGCCGATCTTGTCGTATGATCGGACAGACCGCTTACCACCAGGGGGAGCAGACTCGGATGCTTCACCTGCCCGGCTGCTGTCAGCGCCGCCCTGCGAACGTCTGGGTCCGGATCAGACAGCAAGGCAACCAGGGGATGGTAGAATTGCGCGATGGCCACTTCACCGGTCACGCGGGCAACCAGACCGCGATCTCCCGCATCATCCGAATGTTCCCGCACCTTCAGCCACTCGCCTACCGCCAGGACCCCGGGCACGCCGCCATAGCGCAAGAGACCAACCGCCGCGCCCAGTGCCACATCGGTCTCGGGACTCTCCAGATATGGGGCAACCGCGGCCACGGCATCCGCTTCCTGCAAGGCACATTGCGTGCGGATCGCGGCCCCTTGCACGCGGGCCTCAGCATGAGAGACGGCTATCTGCTGCACCAAGGGCAGCGCCGCACTCAGCTTGAGCTCTTCAACCCGCATGAGGGCTTCGATCTGAATATCGGTCTCATCGGATTCCAAGAGGGGGAACAGGTAGTCAGCCGGGGCGGGATGATCTGCCTCCTGCAGCATTTGCAGGGCCAATCGGACATCGGTCGGGGAGTTGCTTGACATAAGGCGCCGAACCACGGTTAGATTGGCGTTGTCATTCAGGAAGAGTCCGACTGCGCCCAGCGCACGCCGTCCAATCGTCTTCAGTAAATTAGCGGCGTAGTCGCGGTACACCAGTATGGCTGAGATTGTCCATAGCAAAGAGATGCCCAATGTAAAGAGCGCAATATGGACCATCGTCACATTGCCCAGCGCGTCAAAGAGCAGAAGGATCACGCCTGTCAATCCCAGCGCCAGGGGCACGCCAATCCCTTCAACGCCGGTCTGAACGGTTACCCGTTGATTGGCAGGTAGGGCCTGAAACATTGCGTTGATCGAGGTCCTGGTCGCGCCGTCGGTAAATGTGAGATCCAGGATGCGCGTCAATATCACCAGCCCAAAAAAGAGTGCGCTCGCTGGTCCAGTAAAGATGCCGGCGACAACAACGGCGACCAGCAGCAAGACGATCATCCCAGGATTGAGGGTCAGGCCAAATTTCAATCCAAAGCGAGTGAGCAAGAAACCCGCAACCAGCGCCAGGAAGAGCAAGTCAGTCAAATTTAGCGCAAAGGTATAGGTACCAAGGAAGTTCGTCAGCGAATCGGTCTGCGTGAAGCGCGCACCGGCCGAAGCCATCACCATATAATCCAGGAACTGCGACGCCATCGCCGAGAGCATCTGGTAGGCGAAGATGAGGAGAACGAAGCGATTCGTCAGCGTTTTCCGCAAGGGCGGCGGTTGCACCTGGGGCCCAGTTTGACTCGCCTGGGCAAGAACGTTGTTGTAGCGGGCGTTTGTGGCCAGCAACAGGCCCAGCATGGCCAGGGCGCCAATTGTGGCGACGAGGAGCAAATTTTCAGTTGCGCCCAGCATGCGCTGCAGCGGCGGCGCGATTGCCCCCGCGACCATGAAGCCGATCACAAAACCCGCCACAATGCGCGGGAAATAGCGCTTAATCTGGCGGACGTCCAGCAACCGACCCGCCTGGCCGCCCACGATCACAAAGCCGATCTGGAGGATCAGGGAAAAGGAGACCATCGCCGCAAAGGCCAGCCAATCCAGCTGCGCAAAGGCGAGGCCGGCCCACGTTACGGCGAGATAGACGACGATCACGGCTTCGGTGACGACAGATACTTGAACCAGAGTCCAACGTTGTTGGGCTTCGGCAACGCCATAGAATCCCAGTGAGCCGAGGACTGCCACAGCAATATAGACGTACGGCAAGGCGCCGGGACCGAAGTAGGAGAGCAGCAATGCGGTGGCGGCTACGACGACCAAACCCAGGATTAGACCCAGAAAGAACGCCTGACCAACCAGCAGGGTCAGGCGCGTGACCAGATCATCCCCGTCCCGTGAAGGAGCAAGCGCCACCGTCATCGCCCTGTCCTGCCATCGGAATCAGTCATTCCGGTAATGGCCTGCCCTTGCTGGCGGATCCGGCGGGTCAAGGAACGAATAATGCCCAGCGCAATTTCCGTTCGGTCGGCCATGACTTCGTCAAACGGATCTCGATCGATACGAAAGAGCAGGGCATCGGTGACGGCTTCCACAGACGCTGAGCGCGGCTCTGGATCCAGCAGCGCCAGCTCTCCGATGATCTTGCCGGGCCCGGCGATCATGAGGGTGTGACCGCGGCTGTGGACACGCACTTCGCCTTCCACAACAATGTAAAGACAGTCGCCAGTTTCCCCTTCGCGAATGAATTCTTCGCCGGCCAACACGTCAACTTCTTCGATAATCCGCGCCACAGACGCCAGTATGTGGTCCGGCGTCTCGGCAAAAATATCGACAGATTTCATGATTGCAACGCGTTCGATAGTTAGCAGCATGTTGTGGGCGTGAGACCTGAATCGTTAGGCAAAAACTCGCCCCGGCTTTGACGGAATAGAGCTGCACACCAAAGCGGAACGAGTTGATCGTGTCGGGGGTAAATTGCTAGGCCGAGTATATCAAGCTTCAGTCATGTCCGCAACCGGTTTTGACCCGATAGCGTCAGCACCAAGAAGGCGTTGGATGGTCAAAAACCTTCGTCCACCCGGGAAAATGACCCGGGCAGACAACCGATCGTGGGCGAGCTCCTTCACGAGTCGATTGGGCACACAGAGCGAAAGGAAATGAGCTTTACATATCCCGTGATTGGTCACCAAGAGCAATATCAGGCAGCATGTCGACCAGTTGGAAAAAAGGTGGGTGGTTCGGGAAAAAGAGGGGCGAGCCGACTGTGCACTGTTGTCAGAAAATCTAACTGGGCGCACAGTCGGCTCGTATGGAAACTACGCTTAGCGCTTCACAACGGGGAGAAAGAGCTGCGATGAGCCTGTTGTCTCATCACTATCGACAGATTCCAGGCCCGACGCCTGCGGGTCAAGCGTAGCGGCGCCGCTGAGAATCTGGTCCGAACCAATCGGGTTACACGAATCATCACTGAACACGTTGCCACCAAGCGATGTCAGGACGGCAACCGTAGGATCATTCTCTACCTGACACCCATAGCTGATGTTACCCGTCACCGTGCTGTCCTGCAGCGTCACCGTGACCGGTGCACCGAACGTCGCCACCATCAACCCACCAGCAGTTCCTGGTGCGCCAAAGTTGTCGATGATCGACGTATTCTCAATCGTAACAACCCCGTCCGTGGCGAAGATGCCACCGCCGTGCCAGCCCGTCGACGTGTTGCCGCTGATCGTGCTATTGGCGATAGTGGTGTAGCCGAGAGTCCGCAGCCCGCCGGCCACGTCACCGCCAACGTTGCCGCTGATTGTGCTGTTTGTGACGTTGACCGTGCTGTTGAACGAGCCGTATATCCCACCACCGTTGTGGTTGAGCGATCTGTTGTCGCTCACCGTGCTGTCAGTGAGGTTCAACGTCGACCCGTCCGTGCTGTAGATGCCGCCGCCACCGAGCGCAAACAGGCCCGGATCCGGTGGCTGTGCGTTGTTCTCAACGTTGTTGGTCACGACCACCCGGTTGAGGCTGAGGTCGCCGAAGTTGAGGATGCCGCCACCCTGCGGTTCGGCAACGCCGTCCCGGATGATGAAATCACTCATCGCGACGACGGCGCCCGCCTGAACCTGGAGGACGCGCGATGCGCCCCCCGCACTAATCGTCACGGGCGCAGCAGCCGAGGCGTCGACTGTGACCGAGCTGTCGATCGTGAGCTGGCCTGAGGTCAGCGTCAGCGTGCCGCCGGCGAGACCAGGGTCGAAGGTGATCGTGCCGCCGTCGGCGATCAGCGCCAGTGCCTCGCGCAGCGAGCCGGGCCCGCTGTCGTCCAGGTTGGTCACGATCAGTTCGGTCGGCGGCGGGAACGGTGTACGACGGACAAGGTCGATCCGGGCCTCCCCGCTGGCGGTGCCTTCGGGGAAGGTCGAAGCCATAGCCCCAGACTTCGTCGAGGCCGAGTCCGTCGTCCGGGCGCGCCGGACGGCTGGTCGGCGCTGCGCACGAAGTCGGTCATTGGGATCGACACCGGCTGCCACTCGGTCGAGCTGTCGGTAAACGTGGCTTCGAAGCGCTCGGCGGTGTCGGGCCCCTGGTAGACCCGGACATAGTCGACCAGGTACTCCTGCGGGTAGGTGTTGTTCGGGTCGATGGCGCCGCCGAAGTTGCCGCCGATGGCAAAGTTGAGCAGCAGGAAGAAGGGCTTCTCGAAGACCCACGGGCCAGGCACGTCAGACGGCTTGGCCTGGTGGTACTGGATGCCGTCAACGTACCAGGTGATCAGGTCCGGCTCCCACTCCACGGTGAACGTGTGGTACTCGTCGAACACCGGTTGGCCGAAGTCGTAGATGCCGTTGAAGCTTTTCCCGCCGTTGTAGCCCGGGCCGTGGATCGTGCCGAAGATCTCGTTCGGCAACCGACTCACGTACTCCATGAAATCGATCTCGCCCGCGCCAGGCCACGGGTTGTAGGTGATGTCGGTGCCCAGACTCCAGAACGCCGGCCACAGGCCATCGCCGCCGGTGGGAACTTTCAGCCGTGACTCGATGCGCCCGTAGGCGAACTCAGCCTTGTTCTGGGTGATCAGGCGGGCTGACTCGAACTCACAGGGACCGTAGTAGCACTCCTGTGATCCGTCGGCCTTGCTGAGGGTGATCACCAGATTGCCGTTGCCGTCAGTCGCCGCATTGGCGGGATCGTCGGTGTAGTACTGCAGTTCCTCATTGCCCCAGCCGTTCTTGCCATCGGGGGTCGTGTCGCCAATCTCATAGGCCCAGTTCGCCGGGTTCGGCGGGGCGCCCGCCGGGTCGTCGAATTCGTCGGCCCAGGCCAGCGTCCAACCTGTCGGGCCGGGATCGGGGGCGCGGTTGTCCTTCAAGCGTGACGGTGACCGTCTCGCCGCTACCGGCCCCCTTGAACCAGAAGTCAAGCGTCTCGGTGCCGGTCCAGTCCTGTCCGAGCGGGAAGTCGCGGCAGACGTTGCGGCGGTTAGTGACCACAGTCGGTAACCAGCTTCTCGGTCGCTTTCGTCGCCTCCTGCCATGCCTTGCGGTAGTGCTCGACTCGCCTTGTCTGGAGGTTGTGGCGAGCTC
This sequence comes from uncultured Chloroflexia bacterium, assembly GCA_963749845.1. Lineage (GTDB taxonomy): Bacteria > Chloroflexota > Anaerolineae > Caldilineales > Caldilineaceae > JAGRCP01. The sequence continues at coordinate 140,186 of CAVVOJ010000007.1, forward strand.
CGCCTCGCTTGAGTGATTCAGGCGCGCTTGTCAATATTCTCGGAGTCACCGCCGTTACGCTCGGCACTGTGATCGCTCGTTGCAAGCTCGCGGAAGTGGAAGCTCATCAGATCGCATCCGAGCCCGATGCTGCCATTCACCGTCTTGACAAGCGTCGCTCTTGCGACCGCCTGGCGAACGCGATCATAAAACTGGTTCCGTCCGTGCGTCCAGGAAGAAACCGTTGGCCCAGTTCTTCGGATCACGGCATCGTGTGAGGCGGTCAATCGCGTTTCGATGGCGTTGGGTAGACTTCTTGTCGCTCGCCGGAAGCAATGCTGTCAAACCGTCGATCACACCCTGCACCTGTTGCAGACTCGTATGCGGGTGCTGTCGTCACGGATTGACACCGCGGCAGCAAGCGTGCTCGACCTGCGTCCTGATCGGGCCGCTCGTTGGAGTCGCTGCCCGCGAACCCGTGGCGTGTCGAGCTCGACCGGTCCCATCGGTGTCCCACAGGAACGCACCTTGCTCAAAGTCATCGAGCAGCTCGGGGTCGAACGGGTCGTTGTCATCGATCAGCGCAGAGCCCTGGAAGAGCGCGCCCCGCTCGACGTCGACCGGGTTGGTCAGGCGGATAACGATCTGCTTGTCGCCCGAGAACTTGGTGTTATCAAATGTCTCGATCGGGAAGAAGAGCTCGCTCGGCCCGCCCTCGACGAACGTCAACGTGCCGGATGTCGGCGTGAAGTCCTCGCCGGGGATCGCGTTTGAGCGTTCAGTGGCGAAGTCGATGCTGACCTGCGCTGGATCGTCGGGACCCAGCGGCCGGTTGAGCTTCACACCGACGTCGCCGGTCGTGCCCTCCTCGATGAAGGTGTTCTGCTGCGAGAAGTTGACTGCCAGCGCAGGTGGCTCGGCGATGCCGTAGACGCTGACCTCATCGATGTAGAGGATAAGGGGGAGCGGGTCCCCGTTATCTGGATCCTTGGGGGTGTCCAGGGTGCCGATCGCGTAGCCGTGCATCTCGAAAAGCCCGAGGTCGTCGGCCGGTGCGCCGTTACCAATCTCCTTGCGGACGAACGACGCGAAGGGGAACTCGAGCAGCTGCCAACCGGTAAAGTCGTCGACGAATGGGACCGTGTACCGCTCGGCGTCGTCGGTCGTCGAGCCCGGATTGCGGTTGTCTAGGATGTCGATAAACATGGCCGTGCCGCTGTTCGTGCCGTACATCCAGAACGAGATGCCCTCTCTGGTTGACCAGTCCTGGTTCACCCATTCACCGCCATTCTCAAAACCATGAATGAAGCCGGCGAAGGACGACACCGCGACTTCCATTTGCATGACGTTGTTGGATGTCCCCAATCCAGGGAGTACAGGCGCCGGCGGGGTCGCTTCTGTGGTGACGGTGACCGATCCGTCTCCCTGAAACGTGCAGAAGCCCAGCGGCGGTTCGCCCGAGGCACACGGCGTCCCAGGTGCAACACCGCTCTCGAAGTCGTCAATGACTGATCGGGCCTCAGGCACGATGGGCGCCAGGCTGAACGCCCAATAATCCGTGCGGAAGTTGACGTCGCTGCCACCACCGATCACTGCAAAAACAACGTTGATCAGCTCACCGTTGCCACCGCGGGCTGGGGGGGTCGGGTCGAGCACACCGTTGCCGCCGGTGAAGAACGAGTTGTCGTCAAAGAAGTCGGCGAGCGGGATCGACACGAGCTGCCAGCCGCCGCCAGCCGTTGCACAGGGGCCGGCCGGACCGACCAGGCAGTTGTACTGGAACTCGTCATCGTCGGCCGCGTTGGCCGCGCCGTCGGAGTTATCATCCTCCTGCAGGTTGATCTCGAGCGTATACTCCTGTCCAGCATCCGGATTGATCCAGAAATTGAAGTATTCAGTCCCCGACAGGTCGGTCGGGTTGGTCCGCCCGAAGCCGCCAAGGAATCCAGCAGGGCCGCCCCAACCGCTCTCCAACGAGAACGTTGCCGCCCAGTGCTGGCGGGAGATCGGAGCTGTTCGGCGAGATTCCGCCGCCGCCCCCACCGACGAAACTGAACCAGCCGTTGCCGAAGGGGTCACCGTGCTCCATGTCGTCGAACACGACCTCGTCGAAGGCTGCGGGCGCGCCGGACGTGAAGGTGATCGTGTCAAAGTCGACTTCGACAGTCGAGGGGTTGAGTCCCTGAACGCCGCCGATGACGATCACCATCTCGTCGACCTTGCCGTCAAAGACGCCGTTGCCGCCGGTGCCGCGATCAAAGAAGTCGCTTAACGGCGCGCTGAGGATCGTCCACTCGTCATTGAACGCGGCGCTGGTAAAGATGGTGTCCAGCCCGATTGAGTCCTCGGAGTCCCTGATCCAGCCGTCGCCATTCGTGTCCTCGCGTAAAGTCAACTCGAGGGTGTACTGATCGACGGTGGCGTTGCTCTGGTTCAGCACCCACATATTGAACCAGGGGTCCGGCGGAAGTACGACCTGAGCAGCGTTGTCAAGGTTCTTGAAGGCGCCTCCGTAAAAGCTACTGGCGGTGCCCTGACCTCCCCATCCGGTGCTGAAGTAGAAGCTGCCTTCCTTAGGGCGGTCTGAGAGCGCTCCGCCGCCTCCTCCGGCGTTAATTCCACCGAAGAAGCCCCAATCGGAGACATCACCGTCTTCAAAGTCATCGAAGACGGCACCAGGCGCGGGCGGAACGGCCTGGACAGGCAACGCGGGCATGCTCAGCAATAGGCCGAGCACTACGACAAAATAGGCGGCCCATTTTTTGTTCTTGAAGGTGATCATTCGTTGTATCCTTGGAGTTCCAAACTCAGTGATTTTCAACATGCAGAAAGACTGCACCTTACCTGGTACGGGGCGGCTTCAGTTAGCCGATAGTTCATTGTACTCAAACCCCGTTTACGGGGTGCTGTTCCATAGCTCCGTGGCTTTAGCCCGGGGCGGCGTCCGGTGACCTGACTGTTCGGGATGCCCGACCCTCGCCCCGGGCTAAAGCCACGGGGCTACAGAGCAACGCCCGCTCAAGCGGGCTGGTACACGATGGCGCAACTGTGTCTATGGCTTGGCAGATCCGGCTACCCGCCGGACGAGGTCGCTATCCTCTGGATCTGTCCGGAAATTGAAGCTTTCGCGGGTAGCGTACCCTGCCCAACCACCGGCTTACTTACGCCGCAACGTACTAGCAATACGCAGGGCAAACCGCGCTGGCAGCGTGTCGCAGCCAGCGGTGCCGATTTTGACTTGGACAGGATGGTCGTCCAGAAGAAACAGAATGGCCGACGCAGTCCAGCATGGCGGCTTGGCAGCGAAGTAGGTGACATGTAGAGCGGTCGCGACGTCCAACCGGAACGGTCTTTTCGATTTTCACCTCCTTGAATCGCCACCTGAGTCAGAAACCGTCTGCGCTGTACGCATAGAAAGTCTCTGTGCAGGGGCAATGACCAGGATGCAAGTATCTGAAACCAGTTTCAGAATATCAGGTAAATTGGCAAATATTCGTGAAATCGGTTTCAAAAATAACATCAATTCGCCCGCCCGTCAAGCGCGAGAGGGCGGCTTTGTCGAAATCGGTTTCATGCTGTACGCTTTGGCATATGGAGAGGAGCGGAATGGATCAGAACAAGACGATCACCATTCAGGACATCGCTGACAGGGCCAACGTCTCCAAGAGCACGGTCTCGCGGGTCTTGACGCGTGCGACGCCGGTGGCCGACGACAAACGCGCAGCCGTGCTTAGGGCAATGGAAGAACTCGATTACCGCCCAAATATCTTTGCGCGTGGGTTGTCAACTGGCCGATCGTTAACAATTGGCGTCTTGACGCAGAACTTCGGTAGCCCCTTTTATGACGCCATCTTGCGCGGTGTTTTGCAAGGACTCGACGGCAGTGATTACTCTGCCATCTTTACAGATGGGCGTTGGCAGACCGATCTTGAAGAGGAGGCACTGCAGACGTTGCTGGGGCGTCAGGTAGACGGACTGATCGTGGTGGGGGGCTCAAGCCAGACGAGTACGCTTGCGCGCGTGGCCAACGAAGTCCCAACCATCGTTGTCGCACGCCGGCTGCCTGAACTGGCAGACCGCTGCCTATGGGTGGACAACGCTGAAGCAGCCTATGTTGCCACTCGCTATCTGAGTGACGCCGGCCATCGCAACATTGCGCATATCGCCGGCAATCTAGCGCATGGGGATGCGGTTGCCCGCCGGCGCGGCTATCTCAACGCGTTGACCGATGCCGGTCTGAGATCAAATGAGAAGCTGATCGTCGAAGGAGATTTCCGCAGCCAGTCGGGTGTGATGGCCGTGGAAACGCTGATCGCACGCGGTGCACCCTTTAGCGCCATTTTTGCCGCCAATGATCAGATGGCCATCGGCGCGCGCTTGGCCCTCTATCGGCGTGGCATTCGCGTTCCGGAAGACATCTCGCTTGTCGGCTTTGACAATCTTGGCGACGCTGCCTACATGATCCCACCGTTGACCACAGTCAATCAGCCGGCAGTCGAGATGGGCGAGGCCGCAGCGAGTGCCATGCTGCAGTTACTACGTGAGCATCCCATTGAACTGCCCGTCTTCCATGCCGAATTGGTAATCCGTGAATCGGTCGCCAGAGTGCGTTGAGCTCGCTACCAGACGGATCAAATTAGGGGGTGTTCTGATGACGTTCCACTCCGTACCTGGAAGAACTTTCCACGGCCGTGCTCAATGCTTCGACGACCTGCGCGCCGCCCTTGCCACGATGCCGGTTATCGATACCCACGATTACTCAACGCGCCTGAGACCCAAGTACGACGATCCTGGGTGATGAGTTGATCTACCTCTTTCGGCCGACTGGCATTCTCATCTGGCTCATCGTAGTAATTGTCCTCGGCATTGCTGCCAGTTGGCTGCCGGAGCCGCGCCACCAGGGTGAGCGTACGCGAGAGCCTCGCCTATCAATAGGCTGGGATCCTCGCCCGACGATCTGTTTGGGCGCCACCGGCTGTGCGAGCGATCTGAACGCAGCCGGTGGTAACAATACCTCGGAAGCCAGACTCAATAAGAAGGTACACCGTTCGACCTCGCAAGCCGGGCGAGTGTTTCCGGCTCCGCTGCTGCTGGGCTGGCGACGGCATATTGGTGCAGCGTCCGATGGAACTGAGCCGGTTCGACGTTCCCAACGCGGTGGCGTTCTCCGGCGCTGGCCACCGCACGAAACCCGGTGACTGCGCATCGCTCGAGGGCCGCGTCAAAGCGCCGCAACCGGCTCAGCATGCGGCCTGCGCCGCGGACTTGGCTGGAAGTGACGTTGGGCTCGAGCAGACAGGCAAGGCGCTGCTGGACCCCTGCTGCTGCCGGGGGTTGATCGAGCATCGCCTCCACAGCTTCGACGAGCGTGGTGCGGTCTGACGGCGTCAAGGGCTCAATTTCCATAACGCAATTCTCGTCGCATCAATCTTCGGGCAATGCAGACACACAGGCAATCGCATCGAGATATCCCCTCAGGATCGATAGGCAAAATCCGTGGCAAAGCCACAGCGGCCCTCTAGCGCCCACTTCAGCGCTTGATCGTCTACCCGAAAATGATCGGCGACGATCTCTTGCCCTGGCCGGTCGTGGCCGGGAATGCCGCAAGATACGGGCTGATCCGAATCACATGCATGGGCGGTGGCAGCCGAAAGATAACCTTTCACCTCCATGCGCTCTTGATCTGGGGTGTGTTCCAGCGCAATCGTCGCGGAGCGAATCGCGTAGACTTCGCCGATCGAGGAGGCAAAATTGTTTAACGTGTCGCCGCCCGCGCGGCCCAAGAAGATGTCGGCCAGCGCTTGTTGTTGTCGCGCATTGCCGCGCTCGTCGGTATAGAGGATGACCCGCCAGGGGGAGCCCGGCTCGTCGTCATTATAGGAGCCGGCCAACACCACAGAGAGATCAGAGAGGTCCAGGTCATCGGCCCGCCCCTTGGCGATGTGCCAGGAGAGTGAAAAATCACAGACGCCGTAGGTGGAGCGTCCCCCTCTCATCGCGCCATGGCGCCGGCACGGACAGATGGCGTCACAGTTGCAAACTTCGTAATACGTTCCAGAGACGTTCCAGGATTGATAGCGGGTCATCGTAGGCCTACACTTTCGGATTGTGGACACGGGACGATCTTGAGGTATGAGGTTGGAGACAAGGCTCGCCCGATCTCCAACCTCGACTTTCCGTCTAGAGCATGACACCGGCAATCATCCAGATTCCCCAGCCGATCATCAACGCCCCAATCGCCCAACTTAGTCTGTGGCCGCCGGGCACCACTTTTTCGGCCAGGACATACGCCGTAATGACACCCAGCCAGAAGAGGTTCATGACACCGGCCACGAAGAGCAGGGCCATCAACAGCCAGCAACAACCGACGCAGAAAGCGCCATGACGTACACCCATCACCATCGCTCCCCTTGTGCCATCGCGCCACTCTGTCATGAAGTAGCCGAGCGGGCTGCGGCAGTGAGAGAGGCAGGCACTCTTGAGCGGTGTGAATTGGTAGATGCCTGCAGCGACGAGGATCGCGCCGCCCAGAATCGGACTGGTGGTCTCCATCATGGGCGAGAGCAGAGTGGCTGCGTGAAGTCCGCCCTGTAGCAGGGTGGCTGCCAAGCTGAAGAGTGTCCAGATCAGGAGATATCCAGCATAGAACAGGGCCGTTCCCCAAACGGGCTGAACTGCCGATTGCTGCCCACGCGTGATCGCCGTGTAGGTCAGCACCATTGGGGCCGCTGACGGCGTCATCATGGCAATCTGCATCACAACCCACATGATGAACATCAGCCAGAAGTCCGTCGCCGTCCAAGGCTGCAGCGCAGGCATTGCCATTTCCATTCCCATGCTTGCATTGCCCATCTCCATCATGCCGGTCATCTCTTGGGCCAGATAGATCGTGTAGGCCCAGGAGAGGAGAAGACTGACTCCCAAGCCGGCCAGCACAATCGCACGGTCTCGCCGTAGTACGCTCTCTACGAAGGTTGTTGAAGACATGAGCTTATCCGTTTTGGTAGGTGAACGGGGAGTAGAGTCCGTTCTTGCCGGAGAATTCCCAGTCCATGCCGTAATCCTGGTAGGTAAAGTGATTGGACTTGCCGACCACCGCTGCATAGCCGGGGGCAATACATAACGGGTGATTCTCAACCGTGATGTCTGCACCACCCTGGCCCGTCGCCAGCGCCTCGATCTCCGCCTCCGCCACACCCTCGACCTTCAGGCTGCGCCGCTTGCCTTCTGCCTGATAGGTCATGGGCACGCTGCTCACACCCAGCACCTCGCCGATGTGGGAGACCAGGCGACTCAGGTGGCCGCCCGCCTGCCCAGTGAAGATCTGCATCAGGGCCTCATGTTGGGCTTCAGAGGCCGCAGCGTCAAAGTAGACAGCCGCTTGCCAGGGCGTGGTTGCCATGTTGCCCGCGCTGTACACGGAGAGGGCCACATTCAGGTCGTTCAAGCGAACCCCATCAAAGCTGCCTTCATCGATGTGCCAGGCGACGAGAACTTTGCAGTCACTTTCCGTCGGGTCACTCAGGAAGATGCAGGGGCACGTTGCGTCACAGTTACATGTTTCAAAGTACGTCCCGTTGAGTTTCCATTCTTGCGGCATCTCATTTCTCCTGTCTGGGTATTATCCGGCCCAAATTCATGGTCTTGCACAATTGATCGACGGCCACGGGTCTGTGCGAAATACCGTATGGCATGCCCTCACTTTACGGGATGCGCCGGGAGAAATCTTCTGGCCTAAGTTTGTTTTGGGGTTGTTTTGATGGTTGGGGAGGCCAACTTTGGTTGGGTTGGCGAAATGGACTTGGGCTTCTGCTCGCTCACCCAACTGCCAGTCTGCCTTATCGTCTGGATTGGGTGCCTATACAACATACAATCAATACGAGGCCGAGGCGAATAAGCGTGCCTCCAAACACTGCTTTTGGAACACACTGTTTCGTCTCGGCGCACGGTCTAGCTGGCCTTCAATGTCACCGCCCTATATTGGCATATCCGGGCGGTAATGCTTGGACTGGCCCTTCCGTTGCAGGATCGTAAGCGTCATCTCCACTGTAGCTATCGGTATAGAGCGGAATCGGTACAGCACGTCCACCTGCGGCAGGGTCGTAGGCGTCGTCACCGCTGAAGGTGACGGCATAGTTCTGTTGTGGCCTTGCAAGTCCGTCCGCAGCAGGATCGTAAGCGTCATCTCCACTGTAGCTATCGGTATAGAGCGGAATCGGTACAGCACGTCCACCTGCGGCAGGGTCGTAGGCGTCGTCGCCGCTGAAGGTGATGCCCATTGGGGGGGGCTGGGTCAGATCTTGCTCGAAGACTGGTGGTTCTGCCGCCGCCAAAGGTAGGCTGCAAATCAACAGTAGTATGAGTGTGAGCGTACATCCGATTGTGTTGGTAGCTGTAAAGATCTTCATCTTTTCCTCCTGAGTTTATTTTGCCTCTTGACGGTTTGTCTGGCTAGCCTCATTATAGGGAAAGGGGCGCCCGCTTTCACCACCCCCATGGGATGGTTTCGAGGAGGGAAAAAGAATGGCCAGTATTGAAACGGCTGCCCAAAGTCCGTTTGTAGAAGAGCTGACTGGGCGCGAAATCGAGATTCTGGCCCTCATGGCTGAAGGTCTTTCGAATCCGGAGATAGCCGATCGACTGGTCCTCAGTGTTAACACAGTCAAATGGTATGCGCGCCAGATTTTTGGCAAGCTAGGCGTCAAGGGGCGGCGGGCGGCGGTTGCCCGCGCCCGGGAGTTGGGCTCCCTGAGCTCATCGTCGGGACGGAATCAGATCCTACACAATCTTCCTGGCCAGACAACGACATTTGTCGGTAGGGAGATGGAACTCCGGCAGCTTGACGAATGGTTGGCCGACCCCATGTGTCGCTTCGTTACGCTTATCGGCCCAGGCGGCATCGGCAAGACGCGCCTTGCGCTCCAAGCCGCAGAGCAACAGGTTATTTTCCATGCGGACCGCTATCCCCACGGCATCTACTTCGTCTCCTTAGGTCAGACGATGGAAAGCACTGCGGTCGTCTACGCCGTGAGCAATGGCCTGCAACTCGCTCTGCAGATGGGCAATGGTGATTTTGAAGAGCAGCTACTGCGCCATCTGCGCGAGAAGCGACTATTGTTGATTCTGGACAACCTCGAACACTTGCTGGATGAAGAGTTGCTCGGTTTTCTGCAGCGACTATCGGCTGTGGCCCCCAACGTTCAGACGTTGGTGACATCAGCGAACTGCCTGCGGTTTGCATGGTGAGCAGTTGCTGGTCATTGACCGTCTCGAGATACCGTCTCGGTCTACGGTTGAGCGCAGCGACGATCCGCTGGGCACTGCACAGGCCTATTCCGCTATTCAGCTCCTGCAGCAGAGCGCAGCACGCGTAAGACCGACTTGGCGACTTACCGAGACAAATCTCGATGCCGCCATCCGCATCTGTCATGCGGTCGATGGACTGCCACTGGGCATAGAGTTGGCCATGGGCTGGCTCTCGACGCTGAGTTTGGCGGAAATCGCCGATGAGGTTGGCGCAAGCCTCGACGTGCTAAGTGATGATCGACCCGGCGTTGCCGATCGGCATCGAAGTCTACGCGCCGTTTTTGATAGATCATGGGAGTTGCTGTCGGATTCCGAACGCGATTCGCTCTTGCCGTTAACTGTTTTTCGGGATGGGTTTGACCGCAGGGCGGCTGGCAATGTAGCCCACGCTACGCCGCGCACGTTGCGTGCATTGGTAAACAAGAGTTGGCTGCAGCGCGCCACCGGCGGGCGCCTGGCGCTGCATGAACTCCTGCGCCAATACGCTGCGGATTGTCTCTCCCAACTCAGTGCCGAAGAGGCTGTCATTCGCCAGCAGCACAGCCGCTATTATCGAAGTTGGATCAGGCAACAGGAGGCCGAAATCAAGTCGCCTGCACACGAAGACGTGTTGGCGAGAATTGATGTAGAGCTGGAGAATATTAAAACGGCCTGTGAGTATGCAGTCGTGCATTCGGACTTCTACGATGTTGCTGACGCCGTGGGTGGCTGTGGCCAATTCTATCGTTGGACGTGCCGCTATCGAGAAGGTGCTGACTTTTTTACTAATCTGGTACGACGCTTTCAGGCCGCCCAGCAACAGATGACGTTCTCTGAGACTGATCCGACAGCGACGCAGACGGCGTTGTTGCTGGAGGCCAGCCTGTGGATTTGGACCGGTACGTTCGTTGGGTTCTTGTCCGACTGGCGCCAAGCCGAAATGTTGCTGCAGCAGGCAAAAGAAATCCTGGCTCGGCCGGAATTGTCCGGGATGGACACGCGACGCGAACAAGCTTGGCTCGCACTGCAGTTGGGATACGGCCGGCTCTATACGAGGCCAGATGTTGCTTACAGATGGTTTCAGACGAGTAGCAAACTGTTTGGGGCGGTTGGTGATGTCTGGGAGCTAGGGTGTGCGCGCTTGGCCATTGGCAGAGCAGCACGCGATCGTCGACAGCTTCCAGAAGCGCGGCAGGCTACGGCCGCGAGCTTGGCGCTGTTTCAAGCCACGGGGAACGTCAAGGGTGTCAGCCAGGCGCATAACACGCTGGCTTCTATTGCACTGTATGAGTTGGACTTTACATCTGTCATCAGTTCCATTGCCGACGGCCAGGCAAGTAGATCACCTATAGATCTTGATGGACATGCCGTTTCTTTGTACTACCTGGGCGAAACGTATTTTTGGTCTGGCGAATTTGCAGCCGCGGCCGAAACCTTCTCAGCCTGCGTACGGCTACGAGAGGAACTGGGCATGGACTTCTTCAAGGCTCATGCCCTGGTGGACTTGGCGACTGTCGCGCTGCATGAAGGTAATGCGGAAGATGCAGTGGAAAAAGCACGATCGGCTGATGCGGTCATGTCCAAGCCAGGATCGGCACATGGTGTTGCCTATGCAACACTCTTTGGCGCCCACATTGCGCTGAGTGAAGGTGAGTACCGGCGGGCAGAGCATCTCTATCAGAAACTTCTGGCGGCACGCTGGTTGCCGGAAGGTGACAGCCAGCGTGCATCATGCGAAGCCGGCTTCGGGATCGCTCGAATGGCGTTGGGCGAACATGATGATGCCGGGCAACACCTGACCCGGGCCTTGGAGACTGCCGTTAACCGCCGTGAACTACCGCCTGCGCTTCTGGCGCTCTACGGAATGGCTGATCTATTCGCTCTTCGGGGGGAGTCCCAACGTGCTGGCGATTTGTATGCATTGGCCGCATCCCAACCGCTCGCCACAGCATCACGCTGGTTTTCGCAACTGGGCAACCAACGTTCTGAATTACGCGAGCAGGTGCGACCTGCTACATGGGCAATCGAGGATTTCTGGTCGACAGCCGCTGGGTACTGTAACTCCATTAGAGAATACTGGCTCTAGCGGCCTTGGGCAGGCACAGAACGATTTTGTATAAGTGTCAACGGCATGAAATCGCACAAAGGACTACGGCAGCCTGGTCTCTCCCATCAGGTAGCGATCACATTCACGTGCGGCCCCGCGGCCTTCGTTGATGGCCCAGACGACCAGACTCTGGCCGCGGCGCATGTCGCCGGCCGCAAAGACGCCTTCGACGTTGGTGGCGAACTTGCCATGCTCGGCCTTGAAGTTGGAGCGTGCGTCCCGCTCCAGCCCGAGCTGTTCGGCCATGATCTCTTCCGGCCCCAGAAAGCCCATGGCCAGCAGCACCAACTGGCCGGCCAGACCTTTTCCGTGCCGCGATCTCCTTGGGGAAGGGACGGCCGCCATTTTCCGGGAAGACCCACTCGATCTCCACCGTGTGCAGTTCCTTGACGTGGCCATTCTCATCGCCGACCATCTTCTTGGTCATGATGAGATAGTTGCGCGGATCCTTGCCCTGGAGCGCGATGGCCTCTTCCTGGCCATAGTCGACGCGCAGCACCTTGGGCCACTCGGGCCACGGATTGCCCGGCGGGCGCTCCAGCGGCGGTTCGGGCAGAATCTCGAACTGGATCACGCTGTTGCAGCCCTGGCGCAGCGATGTGCCCACACAGTCTGTGCCGGTGTCGCCGCCGCCGATGACGATGACGTCCAGCCCTTCGGCCGGAAGCGTGCCGCTTGGCCACGATAGCCCTCCTGTTCATCGAGCAGGATATTTGGTGTTGTCGCGCAGGAAGTCCATGGCGAAATGAACGCCTTGAGATCGCGCCCTTCGACCGGCAGATCGCGCGGCTTGGTGGCGCCGCCGCAGAGCACGACGGCATCATTCTCGCGTGTCAGCTTGGCCGTCGGCATGTCGACGCCGACCTCGATGCCGGTGACAAACTCGACGCCCTCGGCGGCCATCAGATCGATGCGACGCTGGACGACGTCCTTGTCCAGCTTCATGTTGGGAATGCCGTACATGAGCAGGCCGCCGATGCGGTCGGCGCGTTCGTAGACCGTCACGCTGTGGCCGGCCTTGTTGAGCTGATCGGCGCAGGCCAGGCCCGGCCGGGCCGGAACCGACGACGGCCACCGTTTTGCCGGTGCGCGCCTTGGGCGGATGGGCCACGACCCAGTCGTTCTCGAAGCCCTTGTCGATGATCGCACACTCGATGTTCTTGATGGTGACCGGCGTGTCGTTGAGGCCGACGGTGCACGAACCTTCACAGGGAGCCGGACAGACGCGGCCGGTGAACTCGGGGAAGTTGTTGGTCGCGTGCAGCCGGTCCAGCGCCTCGCGCCAGAGACCGTTGTAGACCAGATCGTTCCATTCGGGGATCAGGTTGTTGATCGGGCAGCCCGAGGCCATCCCGTTGATCAACACGCCCGTGTGGCAGAAGGGGATGCCGCAGTCCATGCAGCGCGCGCCCTGGGTCTGCAATTTCTCGTCGGCCAAGTGGAGATGAAATTCATTCCAATCCTCAACGCGTTCCAGCGGATCTCGATCCGCCGGCAGCTCGCGCTCATATTCCATAAATCCTGTAGCTTTACCCATGATTGCTCCTCAAATACAGGTATGGTTGCGGATATCGAAGATCAAAGATTGAAGATCGGAATTGCGTTGATGATCGTCGTCAATCCTCGATCTTTGATCTTCGATCATATTGACCATCTCGTCCCTAATTCCCGCTCACGCGGCTCAGGTCGTTCTTGTTGCGCTCGAACGCGGCCATGAGCGCTTCGTCGCCGCTGAGGCCGGCGGCCTCGACTTCGGCGAAGATCTCGAGCATGCGCTTGTAGTCCTTGGGGATGACGCGCACGAACTTGGCGACGACGCTTCGCCCAGTCGGCCAGCAGGCGGCCGGCCACTGCGCTGTCGGTGTATTCGTGGTGGCGACGCACCAGGCGCTCGACCTCGGCGATCTCGTCGGCATCTGTCCAGCGCCTCCAGATCGACCATGTCCAGGTTGCAGCGGCTGGCGAAGTCGCCGGCTTCATCCAGCACGTAGGCGATGCCGCCCGACATGCCGGCCGCGAAGTTGCGCCCGGTCTTGCCGAGCACGACGACGCGCCCGCCGGTCATGTACTCGCAGCCATGGTCGCCGACGCCCTCGACGACGGCATTCACGCCGCTGTTGCGCACGCAGAAGCGTTCGCCGGCCATGCCGCGGATGTAGGCCTCGCCGCCGGTGGCGCCGTAGAAGGCCACGTTGCCGATGATGATGTTCTCTTCGGGCACAAAGGTCGCTTCGTCGGCGGGATAGGCGATGATCTTGCCGCCGGAGAGCCCCTTGCCGAAGTAGTCGTTGCCGTCGCCTTCCAGCACCAGCGTCATGCCCTTGGGCACGAAGGCGCCGAAGCTCTGGCCGGCCGAACCCTGGAACTTGAGCAGAATCGTGTCTTCCGGCAGGCCTTCGCTGCCATAGCGCCGGGTGACCTCGCTGCCCAGAATCGTGCCCGACGACACGGTTGACATTGCGGATGGGCAACGTGGCCGAGACCTCTTCGCCCCGCTCCAGCGCCGGCTCGCAGAGATTCGAGCAGCGTCTGTCATGTCGAGCGACTTCTCCAGCCCGTGATCCTGTTCGATCTGGCAGTAGCGACCCACCGTCTCGGGCACGTCCGGGCGGTGCAGGAGCGCGGCGACGTCGATGCCCTTGGCCTTCCAGTGATCGACGGCCTTACCGCGCCTCCAGCATGTCGGTGCGCCCGATCATCTCGTCGACGGTGCGGAAGCCGAGCTTGGCCATCTCCTCGCGCAGTTCCTGGGCGATGAACTGCATGAAGTTGACCACATGGGCCGGCTCGCCGCGTGAACTTCTTGCGCAGTTCCGGGTTCTGGGTGGCGACGCCCACCGGGCAGGTGTCCATGTGGCAGACGCGCATCATGATGCAGCCCAGGGCCACCAGCGGCGCCGTGGCAAAGCCGTACTCCTCCGCGCCCAGCAGCGCGGCCACGGCCAGATCGCGGCCGGTCTTGAGCTGGCCGTCGGTCTCGACGACCACGCGGCTGCGCAGGTCGTTGAGCACCAGCGTCTGGTTGGTCTCGGCCACGCCCAGTTCCCAGGGCAGGCCGGCATGCTTGATGCTGCTCTGGGGCGAAGCGCCGGTGCCGCCGTCATGCCCGCTGATCAGGATGACGTCGGCATGGCCCTTGGCCACGCCCGCGGCAATGGTGCCCACGCCCACCTCGGAGACCAGCTTGACGTTGATGCGGGCGTGGCGGTTGGCGTTCTTGAGATCATGGATCAGTTCGGCCAGATCCTCGATGGAGTAGATGTCATGGTGGGGCGGCGGCGAGATCAGGCCCACGCCGGTGGTGGTGCCGCGCACCTTGGCGATCCAGGGATAGACCTTGCGACCGGGCAACTGACCGCCCTCGCCGGGCTTGGCGCCCTGCGCCATCTTGATCTGGAGCTCCTTGGCCTGGACCAGGTATTCGCTGGTCACGCCGAAGCGACCGGAGGCCACCTGCTTGATGGCGCTGTTGCGCGAATCGCCGTTCTCATCCGGCGTGAAGCGGGCCGGATCTTCGCCGCCCTCGCCCGTGTTGCTCTTGCCGCCGATGCGGTTCATGGCGATGGCCAGGCTCTCGTGGGCTTCCTGGCTGATGGAGCCATAGGACATGGCGCCGGTCTTGAAGCGCCGGCAGATGGACTCGACCGATTCGACCTCGTCGATGGGAATCGGCTCGTCCAGATACTTGAATTCGAGCAGGCCGCGCAGCGTCGCCATGCGCCTGCGACTGGTCGTTGACCAGCGCCGTGTAGCGCTTGAATGCGTCGTAGTTCTGGGTGCGCACGGCCTGTTGCAGGTAGGTGATCGTCTCCGGATTGAAGAGATGGTGCTCACCATCATGGCGCCAGTGATAGTCGCCGCCGGTGGGCAGCACCCTGCCGTTGGTCTCCCAGCGCGGGAAGGCGCGCCGATGGCGCATGAGCACCTCTTCGTAGATCTCGGGCAGACCGATGCCCTCGATGCGCGTCGGCGTCCAGGTGAAGTATTCGTCGACCAGTTCCTGGCTGAGACCGAGCGCCTCGAAGATCTGCGCGCCGCAGTAGCTCTGCATGGTCGAGATGCCCATCTTGGAGAGGGTCTTGACCACACCCTTGACCGATGCCTTGATGTACTGATCACGCGCCTTGGCATATTCGATGTCGGTCAGCGTCCCCTGCCGGATCATGTCCGACAGCGTCTCGTAGGCCAGGTAGGGATTGATGGCCGTGGCGCCGTAGCCGACCAGCAGCGCGAAGTGATGCACCTCGCGCGCCTCGCCCGTCTCGACGATCAGCGCGGCCTGGGTGCGCTTTTTCTCGCGGATCAGGATAGTGGTGCAGACCGGATGTCGCCAGCAGCGCCGGAATCGGCGCATCGTTGGGGCTGATGCCACGGTCGGAGAGGATGAGGATGTTGTAGCCGTCGTCAATGGCCTGGGCTGGCCTTGGCGTAGAGCTCTTCCAGCCCTCTGCGCAGACCCTCCACCCCCTCGTCGACGCGGAAGAGGATCGAGAGCGTCAGCGCACGGAAGCCGGGCACGTCGATCTGGCGGAACTTGGCCAATTCGGCATTGGTCAGAATCGGCGTCTTCAGCTTGATCTGGCGGCAGTGAACGGGCGTCGCGTCCAGCAGATTGCCTTCGGTGCCCATCATCACTTCGGTGGCCGTGACCAATTCCTCGCGGATGGCGTCGATGGGCGGGTTGGTCACCTGGGCAAAGAGCTGCTTGAAATAGTTGTAGAGCAGCTGGGGCTGATCCGAGAGCACGGCCAGCGGCGTGTCGTTGCCCATGGCGCCGACCGGCTCGATGGCGTTGGCGGCCATGGGGCCAAGCAAAACCTTGAGCGTCTCGGACGTGTAGCCGAAGGCCTTCTGGCGCTGCATGACCGTCTCGTGGTTGAACTCGGGCACGGTCGCCGGCTCGGGCAGATCGTCCAGCGTGATCAGGTTCTCGTCGAGCCACTCGCGATAGGGATGCTCGGCCGCCATGCCATGCTTGATCTCTTCGTCGTCGATGATGCGGCCCTGTGCCGTATCGACCAGGAACATGCGGCCCGGTTCCAGGCGGCCCTTCTTCAGCACGCGCGCCGGCTCGATGTCGAGCACGCCGACCTCGGACGCCATGACGACCAGATCGTCCTTGGTGACGTAGTAGCGCGATGGGCGCAGGCCGTTGCGGTCCAGCACTGCACCGACGACGGTGCCATCGGTGAAGCCGATGGACGCGGGGCCGTCCCACGGCTCCATCAGCGTGCTGTGATACTCGTAGAAGGCCTTCTTGTCGTCCGGCATGCTCTCGTGGTTGGACCACGGTTCCGGGATCATCATCATCATGACGTGGGGCAGCGAACGTCCGGCCAGATAGAGGAACTCCAGCGCTTCGTCGAACATGGCCGAGTCGCTGCCGTCCTGGTTGATGACCGGCAACACCTTCTCCAGATCGTCGCCAAATGCCTCGGAGACGAAGGTCGACTGGCGCGCATACATCCAGTTCACGTTGCCGCGCAGCGTGTTGATCTCACCGTTGTGGATCAGGTAGCGATAGGGATGGGCACGTTCCCAACTGGGGAACGTATTGGTGCTGAAACGGGAGTGAACCAGCGCCAGCGCCGACTCCACGTCCGGGTCGAGCAGGTCGGGGTAGAAGTCGGTCATCTGCTCGGGCAGCAACATGCCCTTGTAGACGATCGTGCGGCAGGAGAGGCTGGCGACATAGAAGCTGATCGCCCGCCTCTAGCTCCGAATAGCGGATGGCCTGTTCGGCGCGTTTGCGGATGACGTAGAGCTTGCGTTCGAACGCCATGTCATCCTCGACCGGTGCGTCGAGGTTGCGGCCAATGAAGACCTGGCGCACAAACGGTTCGCCGGCGATTGCCGTCGCCCCCAGTTCATCATTGGCCGTCGGCGACCGTGCGCCAGCCCAAGCAGTTCCTGGCCTTCCTCGCGCACGATCGCTTCGAAGCGCGCTTCACAGAGTCGACGCTCCGCCGCATCCTTGGGCATGAAGAGCATGCCGACGCCATATTCCCTGGCGCGGGCAGCGTGAACCCAGATCTCCGCACAGACGCGTGCGAAGAACTTGTGCGGCACCTGCATCAGGATGCCGGCGCCGTCGCCGGTGTTGTGCTCTGACCCGCGCGCGCCGCGATGGTCCAGATTGCGCAGAATCGTCAAGCCTTGCTCGACGATTTCATGGGATTGTTTGCCTTTGATGTTGACCACAAAGCCAACACCGCAGGCATCTTTTTCGAACTGGGGATCGTATAGACCTTGTTTGAATGGCAGGCCATTTCGTCCCGTTTTAACTTGACGATAATAGAGGTCGGTTTGGGCGGAAGGGGGCTGATGCGACTGTCGGTCCTTCAACGTGGGGGCTCCTCTCAGCAGAACATGGGCAGAGCGAATGGTAGAGCGTCAGTCGGCTGCGACCAGTCCTTCTACGTTGAAGGTGAATAAACGCCAGCGGGGCAGGGAATCTACTCCGGTCTGGCGTGAATGAAGAGAACTACCTCATGGCGACGCCCTCGAGATTACCTTGCAATAAGTCCTTCAGCTTACGTTTTACAACAGAGGGGGCGACCATTGCAAATGCGAAATGAGTATCAATAGACCACGGATTGCGCTGATCTGGCGGATTCAAGCGGACACACTAAAAAATCCGGCTGTTTCAGCCCAATCCGCGGTCTATCGTTGTGGTCTCTCCGCTAAGCTGCTAGAGCGGCATGACTGCGTCGATCTGGGCGATGATATCGTTGCTGAGTTGGACCGCGGCGGCTCGGGCATTGCTTTCGATCTGGCTCTTTTTGGTGGCGCCTGTGATCACGCTGCTGACGGCAGGCAAGCGCAGGCACCAGGCCAGGGCCAGCTCCGCACGCGTGATGCCCAGGTCGTCGGCAATCGGTTTGAGCGAGCGCGCACGTTCACGCTTGGTCTCAAAGTCATCCCCCAGCTTTTCGCGATTGGCGAAACGCGTGCCTGCCGGCAGCTCGTCGTCGTACTTGCCGGTCAACAGGCCATTGGCGAGTGGACTGAAGACCGTCAGGCCGATGCCCAACGCTTCAGCCACCGGCAGCAGTTCGACCTCGACCCGCTGACGTCGCATCATGTGGTAGCCTGGCTGTTCGACCTGGGGCGGGTAGAGGTTGTACTGGCGAGCAATGCCATACGCTTCGGCAATGCGCGCCGCCGGCCATTCGCTCGTGCCCCAATAGAGCACCTTGCCACCTCGAATCAGATCGTCCATGGCCCGCACGGTCTCTTCCAGCGGCGTCTCCTCATCGTAGCGATGGCAGTAGTAGATGTCCAGATAGTCGGTGCCGATATTGCGCAACGACCGATCGATGGACTCCATGATATGCTTGCGCGAGAGGCCCCGATCGTTGACGTCATCGCTCATCTCGCCGAAGACCTTGGAGGAGATCACCAGCGTGTGACGCGGGAATCGAGCCAGAACCTTGCCCATCATCTTCTCAGATTCGCCCCGGGCATAGACGTCGGCGATGTCGTAGAAGTTGATGCCTGATTCGTAGGCGCTGACGATGATCTCTTCGGCCAGATCCATCTCCTGAATCGAACCGCCAAAGGTGGTCCAGCCTCCTAGCGCAATGGTGCTAACCTTCGTGCCGGCCTTGCCTAATCTGCGATACTGCATCGTGCGTTTCCTTTTCTTTTGGTGCGCTACTCGGCCTTGCGCCAGCTATATTGAGCCTGCCAGCCGAAGAAGCGCTTGATCTTGCTGCAATCGAAGACCGATTGAAATTCGCCATGATCCGGCGCAAAGTTGGCGCCGGGACCGTACAGACGCTCGACCGCGTCCTGGATCGGCGTATCCAAACAGGTGTCAGCCGCAGCGATGAGAAAGACCTCATGCCCCTCGCTCTCGCCTTCGAGCGCCGCGCGAAAGGCGCCGGCCACATCACGTGCGTCGATATAGCTCCAGAAGTTGCCGCCGCCATCTGGCCAGTTTGCCCGTCGTCCGGCCAGGATGTCGTATTGATCCGGCGGGATCACGTTGTTGATGCGCAGACTGCAAATGGCCATCTCCGGGTAGCGCACCGTCATGGAATCGGCGATTGCTTCGCCCAGATACTTGCTCAGCGCGTAGGCGTTGGGCGTATCGACCCGATCCTCCTCGTTGAACGGCAAGCGGGGCGGTAAATCATCGGTAGTCAGCCAGCCGGTCGCCATCTCGCTGCTGGCGTAGATCAGGCGCGTCACGCCGTTGTCGCCGGCCGCCTGCATGACGTTGTAGGTGCTGAGGACGTTGTTGCCAAAGGTCTGCTGCCGCGGGAAGCCTGACGGCGACGGATTGGCCGCCAGGTGGCAGACCCCGTCCGGCTTGAACTGGTTGAAGGCGTCGTAGACCTCGCCCGCGTCGGTCAGGTCGAGCTGGATGAAGGAACCGGGCAGGCTCTGCGCCGGCTGCATGCGGTCGGCATTGAGCACATCGTGCCCGGCCGCCGCCAGTTCGCGGACGGTGTGGGCGCCTGCTTTGCCGCTCCCGCCGGTGACAAGTACGCGCATTGGTGGGGGTCCTTTCTGGAACGTTAAACGTGAGGCGTGATTTGGGTTTGCCGGGTTGGTCAGCCAAAAATCCATCGAAGGAAGGATCGCCGCTGATCACCCAACAACATGATAGCTGGTCAAGACGGGGAGAACAATTTTTGTCAAACAAAGACGTGGCGGGCCGCATCGTGAAAAGAGCGGCACCAGCCGGGGATGAAGCCCCCGGCCTAGGTCTGCGCCCCATGAAGTGGAGCTACGGACGGTCGTGCAGGCTTGTTGAAGCCCCATTTCATGGGGCGCCCCTGCCAGAAAAGGCATTCATGCCCGGCAGGATCGATGGCGACGCAGGCTCAACCGGCGCTGGCCCGACTGATTCTATCGGTACGCCCTCCGAACACGAAATATTGGCGTTCCCGGCGAAATCACGGATTTCTGGCTTTGCACCTGATGGTGGGCGATACCAGCCATAGAAAAGGGGCCTGATCGCTCAGACCCCGTTTCTACAGCCTTACACCCCATTTGCTACGCTGCCCGCCGGCGTCAGCGCGTGATAATCGGCAGGAAGATCTCGTCTACCTCCGCAGGCGGTGCTGCTTCGGCCGCCCATACCGGCGAGACGCCGACCAAGGCGCTCACAGGCAGTTGCAGGGTCTGCCCGTTGTTGCCGCTGATGGTGAGCAGGGTGTTGACCGGCGCGCCTGAGCTTAGCTGCGTCGGGTCAACCGTCACGGCCAATGTGCCAGGCGTGTCACCCTCGAGCGCATCCAGGCTCAACCATGCAACATCCTCGCTGGCCGTCCAAGTCAAGCTGCCCGTGCCGATGTTGCTGATGTCGAGCGTGGCCTGCTGCGGGTCGGTCGCGCCTTCGGGCAGCTGCCAGTGCAGCTGGTCGGGACCAACCGCCAGCATCGGGCCGGGATAGCCGACGTCGTCGTTGACGATCACGGTCACGCTGCGCTCGGTTGTCTGACCGTTGACGTTGGTCGCACGCAGGCGAATCTCGTTGTTGCCAACCGGCAGCAGATAGGCCGTGTAGCTCGGTCCGTTCACGCCCGTCGCCTCGTCATTCAGGTACCACTCCATGCTCGCGTCCGGCATGTCCCCCTGCAAGTCATCCACCTCGGCCAGGAAGTTGACCTGCGTTCCGTACGTCACCTCAAGGCCATTCTGGGGCGAGAGCATGATGACGGTTGGCGGCTTGCTTGCCATGGTGAAGGGGGCGCTTTGTGCTGCGGCCGTGCGCGTGCCGTCGTTGGCAATCACGCGGAAGTGCGCTTGGTTGCTGCCCGCCATCTGCGTCGTGTCGAGCTGGACGCCCGACGCGGGGAGAGCAAGGGCGTAAGCAGTATAGGTCGCGCCATTGTCGCTGGTGTAATAGACGTCATACATGAGCGGATCGCCATCAGGGTCACTTGCCTGCCACTCCAGGGTGACCGTGCCGTCCACTGGGTTGGGGGCGCCGACAAGCGCAACGCTGTCAATTGTCGGCGGGTTGGCGCTGATGGTGCGGGAACCGAGCAGGGCATTGTCCGCCGTGCGGCGCATCTCGATGGTCTGGGTGTCCGCGGGGAAGGGGACGACCACGTCATAGGCGTAGTGCGTCGGCTCGGCATCGCTGGAGTCGCCGTTGAAATCGTAGCTCATGAGCACGTCGCCGCCGCCGTTCAAGAAGCGCATCTGGTAAGGGCCGCCACTTGGCGGCACGTAGGGCCCCGCGCTGTCCCACAGGCCGACGACTTCAAAGGTGCCGGTGTCATCTTCGTCATAGATTGTGCCAAAGAGTGCGATGTAGGCATCGCCCGCGCTCACCGCACGCGTCTCGCCCGTCCGCGAGGCTTGGGCCGTGGCCAGGAAGTCGAAGATGCCGTCGTAGGTGTAGTCGCTGATCCACTGATTGTCGCAGTAGCTCATCATATCGCGCCAGGTTGTGTTGGGATAGACGCGCGGGGTGAGCGCATTGTTCAGGCCGATGTCGCCCACGTCAAAGCCCCAGACCGAGCCGACGCCGATGGCGGCCCCGGCGTGGGGGAAATTGTTGTCGCTGGCGCTGTGGCCACAGGCATTGCCCTGGGATGGATGGTTGCGTCCAACATTATGGCCGACCTCGTGACCCATGTACCAGTCACCGCTGCTGCCGTCATTGTCCCAGCCCCAGTTCTGGGGGCCGGTCGGTCCGGCCGAGACGCTGCCGCTGGCGCGACCGCGCGGGAAGGGCAGGGTGGACTCGTTCCAGATCATGCTGTAGATCATCTCATCGTTGGGAATTCCTTCCGTCCCCCGCAGCCACTTGGCGCAGCTGTTGGTGTAGTTGGCCGCGCAAAATTCACGATCGTCGGCGGGAATATCGAGGCAGAAATCTGACGTGCGCAGGATGTGTGCGCCCAGGTTGGCGTCATTGATCGTGCGCGTCTTGAGGCGGAAGCCCGGCTCTGATGACGCATAGCCGCCCGTGTTGCTGGCTAGCGGATAGGTACGACGAATCCACGAGCGCGCCTGATAGACGTCTTGGACGGTTTCGGGTTGGTAATAGGCGCCGTCCACGGTGTAGCCCCATACCAGCAGGTGAGTGCGCAGCGTGGGCGATGGCGCCAGGTTGAAGGTCTGCGTATTTTGCGCGTTGTTGGCATAGCTGGGCTCTGGCGGCAACTGAATCGGATTGACCTCGGCGCGCAGCCGCAGGGTGGCGTCATCCACCCAGTCGTCGGGGAGCGCGAAGTAGAAGGCGTGGTCAAAGGTGGCGCGATTCGGATTGTCCTGTACGGTCAGGAAGTTGGTGCCGGAGGAGGGCGAAAGCGGCCCGTCAATGACCGCACCGCCGCCATTGATGCGATAGAGCCGCGCCGAAATGCCGGGCACCGATGTGCCATCGGCGTCCACGTGTACGCGTACGCCCGTACGCTTCTCGCGGATGAGGTCAACGCTGTTGTTCAGATCCTGGATCGCCTGGGTCACCTCGACGTTGGTGATGGCAATGTCGGCCACCTGAATCGCCTCTGCATCGCGCGGCAGCCGCTTGAGCTGACCGTTCTCCGTCCAGAAGAGATAGTTGCCGTTTGGCCCGCCCAGGGCCAGATCGAAGCGCTGGGAGCCGAAGAGCTGGTCGGTCACGAAGTAAAGCAGATCAGGCGTCCCGCCCCCCTTGGGCAGGCGATAGAGGCCGTAGCTGTAGGTGCAGAAGGGCTCACACGAAATCGTCCTGCGTTCCCAGAAATAGACGTGGAATAGGTTCGTGACCATTGCCTGTACAAGACCGTCGGTCACCGGGCTGTTGTAGAGATTGGGGCTGAAGGTTGCCTGGTCGATGTTATAGCGGCGGATCGTTCGGTTCTGCGCCACCAGCACGAAATCATCGGCACAGGGACCCGGCAAGCAGAGTAGAAAGTCGGGCACATAACCCGTGACGCCATTGGCGATGCCGGAGCCTGGGCCGCCGTTCGCTACCTGAAATTTGAGGAAACCATCCTGGTTCCAGTAGATGTAATCCTCGTCGATTTGCAGGTCCCGTGAAGAACCGCCCAACTGCGGCACCGTGGTGATGGGTGTGGCCGCGCCGGTCTCTTTGTGCACGCGAATGATGCCGTAGTCGTCGTCCATCAGCCAGACGTACTCGTCGCGTTCGACGATGGCATCGGCATTGTTCTGGCCCGCATAGACCAGGGTCGGTTCGTCGCCGTCATTCGCCTCGACCGAGAGCTTGACCAGCCCATCGTATTCAGCGCTCATCCAATAGGCGAAGTCGGCGTCAACGACTACGTTCGACAGAATCTCAGGCGCCCAGTCGCCGCAACCGATATTATTCACGTCTTGGGAAAAGATCGTGCGCTGCAAGCCGCCCACAGCGGGGATGCGATTGATGTCCGCCACGCGGATCGGCCCGCCGTTCGTGCGGGCGGCAACGCTGGGTGCGCAGGGGGAGACCCACCACCACCAGACTTTTGCGTCTTCTACATCAAGAAATTGTGCGTTATTATCCACCAAGATCGTGGGTGTGGCGCCGCCTTGGGCGAATGCGGCTGAGGGCCAAAGGCAGAGTAAAAACAGGAACGAAAAGAGGGGGACCAGTAACAGACGTGGAAAATTCATGGCATCTCTCCTTTAGCGGGGGAGTTCAGCACAGGAACACACTTCGCGTAGTCTTGACCCGGGTCTCGCTGATTCTGACACAGTTCGGGCCGAAAAACAAGACATTCGTTCATAACGCAGGTGTGTTGTAAGACACAGGTGGCATTTGAAACTGGATCACATGGGACGCCATGTGATCCTCACTCCTGTGCGAACGCGCTGTGGGTAACGTGATACTGACACCCGCTTGGGTTGATATAGTCTGGATAGCAAGTGTACAGATGGAGAATAGCCGCATTCGGCTCGTACGTTGTGGCGTAAGTAAGCCAGTGGTTGGGCAGGATACGCTACCCGCGAAAGCTTCAATTACCGGACAGATCCAGATGATAGCGACCTCGTCCGGCGGGTAGCCGGACCTGCCAATCCAGAGACACAGTTGCGCCATCGTGTACCAGCCCGCTTGAGCGGGCGTTGCTCTGTAGCCCCGTGGCTTTAGCCCGGGGCGGGGGTCGGGCATCCCGAACAGTCAGGTCACCGGACGCCGCCCCGGGCTAAAGCCACAAGGCTATGGAACAGCACCCCGTAAACGGGGTTTGAGTACAATATACGACTTGCACCGCGACGCAGAAGGAGGATACAGGCGATGGCACATCTGCAAACCACTGCGTCATTTGGCTATTGGGTCCGCCGTCAGCGGTTGGCCCTCGACTTAACCCAGGCCGCGCTCGCACGCAATGTTGGTTGCGCGACCATCACCGTCTCTAAGATTGAGCGGGACGAGCGCCGGCCTTCGCGCCAAATGGCCGGTCTCCTGGCCCAGAGCCTTGCCATTCCCGAAGATGACCGCGATCTATTTTTGTCCGTTGCGCTGGGTGAGCGCGCCGTTGATGGATTCCCTCTGGCCGGGGCGCCGGTGGAATCCGAGCCAACGGTGGAGGGCGCGGGAGATGCTGACGCTAGGCTTTGGCTCGGCGCTCGGTCGCGCCTCGCTCCCAATTCTGAGCTTACCTCTGCCGGCAAGTGGACAGAGAAAGCGCGACAGGTTACCGACAAGACTACGCGCGCCAAAAAAAACGTTGTCAGACCCGCGCTGCGGCGCTAGACCGCCCGCTGGCGCGCTCTCGATGAGCTCGCGCAGGAAGCTGATGCGCTGCCAGCTCTGGCCATGCAACACCCCGCCCTTTCCCCACCAGATAATATCTTCAGGATGCATGCACGTCTCACCATGGCCGGCATAGCCGCCGTTGGCGACCGTGATCCAAATGAGAAAATTCTTACTCATGTCTTAGAGTTATCTTAGAGGGAATGCCTATACTGATCTATGTCAGTCCACTGCAGATCGGTGGACCACAGTACTTTCGATTCGTAACGAATTTGCGAGCACCGTCCGGTAGTCTATCGCTTTCTAGCGGGTCGTAGGACTGCTTGCTGCGCTCAATGCACAATTCCTTATAGAGATGTCACTTTGACTCCGTACAATCTGGCTGGTTTTTACCCTGGAAGATTGTACGGAGTCAAAATGATGTGACCATTAGAGGCTAGGCGATGACGAAAAACTCTGCGAAGAAATTTCAAGCACAGCTGGCACTGGTTGCGTTTGTGATGGTGACCTGTATCGCTGTGGCGACGACGACGATCGGCGCCGTCCACTATACGGTCGACCATCGCGGGCGGCCGATTGGCGTTGAGCTTGGTGCCTATATCGCGCCTATGTCGGGCAGCGTCTCTGGTGTCGAAGCTGTGGATCCAGCAGGAGAGGAAGACAATGCCTAACTCGACCCGCGCCCAATCCAAAAGCCGTGCTGACGCCAAGTCACAGTTGAATCGACTCAAAATGACGACCGCCATCGGCGCGGTTGGTCTGACACTGGCCGGCTGGGGAGTCTTAGCCCAGGTGGAGGCATCCAGCGCTGCAGCTTCGGCCCAAGATCCAATAATCACCTTTATTGATCCTGCGGCGAATGGAGCCCCTCTTCTCGTCTCTGCGCCAAGCAGGGGACGGATCGCGCTGGCTCAGGGTGAGTCAAAGACAGTGCGCGCCGCACAACCGATCACGACGCCGACGCCGACGGCCACGCGGCCTGCGACCCCTGCAGGCGAAGTAGTACCCGATTCGGGTGCCCCTGTTTATAAGCTGGATATCGTGCAGTGGGTGCAGTCCAACAGCGGTGACCCGGTGGCAGTGGTTCGCGACGGCAGCGGCGTGCTCTGGTACGTTTGGGGCACTGATGTCCCGCTGATTGAACAGGGGCGGTCGCCCCAGTTCCAGCCGCAGCCGGTCAACAGCAGCGGACGTTCCCGCCACTCATGACCACCCGGACCGATGTGCGTCAGTTTAGCCGCCGCTTTCGAGCCATGGGCACGGATGTCGATGTCTGGCTCTGGAACGGTCACGAGGGACGTGCCCGCAACGCGCTGGACTTGGTTCAGCGCTTCTTCACCAGAACCGAGGCTCGGCTGAGCCGCTTTCGCGCCGACAGCGAGCTAGCACGACTCAATCGCGCGGCCGGCACGTCCTTTAACGCCTCGCCCCTGCTTTTCGAGCTGGTCGACCTGGCGCTGACCTGGCGCGGGCAGACCGGAGGCATCTTTGATCCGGCGGTGCTGCCTGCACTGATGGCTTACGGATACGACCGCTCTTTCACACAGTTGGTCGTCGATGGACCCCTGGCGCCGGCCACAGTTGCCCAGTTGTCTGCCCCGGTGGATTCGACTGGTATCGTGTTGGGGCCAGGGCGTTCAATCTATCTGCCTCCGGGGGTGGCGCTGGATCTGGGTGGGATTGCCAAGGGCTGGACCGCACAGCAGGCGGTCTATCGGCTCGGCATGTGGGGCCCCTCGATGGTGGACGCCGGGGGTGATATCGCCTGCACTGGCGCCCCCGCGGGTGAGCCGTGGGTTGTTACCGTAGCCGACCCTCACAACGACCGGCAGGACCTTGCAATTTTGGATCTACGCGATGCAGCCATTGCAACTTCCAGCCGCGTCCGCCGGCAGTGGATTCACGCTGGCAAGCCGGCTCATCATCTCATCGACCCGCGTTGCGGGGCGCCGGCGCTGACCAACGTACTCAGCGCTACGGTGATCGCACCACGCCTGCCCGATGCCGAGATCCATGCCAAGACCGCGCTCATTTTGGGCGAAGAGCAGGGCGCGGCCTATCTGACTGTCCTGCCGAATGTTTCAGCCTGTCTTGTATTAGACGATGGCCGCCGCCTGATGTGCGGCAAGTTTGAGGAGAGAGCGTATGTCCCATCCAGCAACAACTTTGCCGCGCGTTTCCAAGTCCCAACGCCCGGTGCGTGACGATGACCAATCCACTGATTCACCAAGTCTCATTGCGAATGACGTTCGCCCATCGTGGTCGTCGGTGGCCGGCATCGTCATACTGCTCGGACTCTGTGTAGCTGGCCCAGGCGCAGTTTTGGCCGTTGGTCACTTTCTGCCGGAAGTTGGCGTCAAGAGCTACTGGTTCATCTCGCGCAGCAGCGGGCTTGTGGCCTATTTGCTGATTACGGCCGGAGTCCTATGGGGACTCGTGCAGAGTGGTGGCCTGTTCCGTCGCCGCGTTACGCCGTTGCTGGCGCTGGGCATGCACAGCTTCTTAAACTGGCTCGGCTTGGGAATGGCTGCGCTCCATGGCCTTATTCTTATCGGCGACGGCTACATCAACATTAACTTGGCGCGCGTTCTTACACCGTTTCTAGCGGAGTACAGGCCGATTCCAGTCGGTCTCGGCATCATCAGCTTCTATCTCATGCTCTTGTTGACGTTGAGCTTTTACGCCCGCGGCTATTTGGGTCAGCGCTTCTTCCGCATATTGCACTACGCCAGCTTTGGGATCTTCTTACTGGTCACTGCGCACGGGATCTTTGCCGGGACGGATACCGGCACCATCTGGTGGCTCTATGCAGGAAGTTTGGCGGCAGTCGCGGCGTTGACGGTTTTACGTTTGCATAGCACGCGCCAGGTCAAGCGGCGGCGGGCCGAGCAGCCGGCAGGAGCACCTGCTCGAATGCTCTAGGCCCGCGGCCGCCCGGTGCGACGATGCGATTCCATGGGGTTCCATGAACCTGTTGATGAAAGCATCGTGGAGGAGTATACTTTGATGTTGGGTAGAGCTTCTGCTTGCTGAGTGAAATGGGCCTGCCAGCCTCTCTGGCAACTATGACAACCGGTTCGAACCATGCGTATTCTCGTTGTGGAAGATGAAACGAACGTTGCGGCCTTTATCGAACAGGGGCTGAGCGAGGAGGGATATGCTGTCGATGCCGTGGCCGACGGTGCGTTGGCGCTGGACTACGCCGCAACCTATGAATACGATCTCATTCTGCTCGATGTCTTGCTGCCCACGCTGGACGGTCGGCAGGTGGCCCGTACACTGCGCCAGCGGGGCGTCAGTACGCCGATTCTCATGCTCACTGCTCTGGATGCGGTCGAAGATCGGGTCACAGGACTCGATAGCGGCGCCGACGACTATCTTGTGAAGCCCTTTGCATATCAGGAACTCCTGGCCCGGGTGCGGGCGCGCACGCGCAACTTCGAACGTCCGGGCAACCCGGAAGAGTTGCAGATGGCAGATCTTATTGTGAATCGGTTGACGCACCAGGTCAGCCGTGGGGGCGAAGCCGTTGAGTTGACGAACAAGGAATACGCTCTGCTGGAGTACTTGCTTCTGAACCCCGATCGGATCCTCAGCCGCACCCAAATCGGCGAACATGTCTGGGGGTACGATTTTTACAACCAATCAAATATCGTCGACGTGTACATTGGCTACCTGCGACGCAAGCTTGACAGCGGCCACGAACTCCAGTTGATCCGCACCGTGCGCGGTGTAGGTTACAAGCTCTCGGCGGGCTCTTGAGTGATGCTAACCCTCCGTCGCCGGCTGGTGCTGGCAAATTTAGCGGTAATCTTGGTCACGCTAGTCGTGCTGGTTGCGGTCATTTCCAACCAGATTTTGAGCCATTTCTATGAGCAACTTGATCGCGAACTGGCTACGTCCGCAGTCTATGTTGCGGGCCATTTGGCCTTGGTTGAGGAACGAGTTGCACCTGGGAGACGATGTACTGCAGGCAGGGTCAGACCCGGATGCTCGGGGATTTGTGCGTCTGTTAGACGATGAGGGCCAAATCGTGGATGGCGTCGGCGGTCTTCAACGAAGACACCCGTGCGCCCCAGGTCGTTGTCGCCACATCCGCGAGGACGGGCAGCCAACCAGCGCGACGAGCGACGGTCGCCTGCTGCGCGTTTACACGTTGCCGGTCTATGCGACCCAGACCGCGAATGGACTCCGGCGCTGTTGAGCAGCGTTACGTCCAGGTGGCCGCGGAACCGGAGGAAGTGCTCGAAATCGTCGGCCAAATCCGGCGCAGCCTGCTGCTTGGGATTCCCCTGGCGTTGATCTTTGCAGCTATGACGGGTATGGCGGCGGCAGGCAAGGCGCTGCAGCCGCTGGAGATCATGACCCGGAGTGCGGCCGATATCAGCGCCGATTCACTGGCCGAACGCCGGTTGCCGATCCCCGACTCTCACGATGAACTCCAGGCATTGGCCGTCGCCTTCAACGCGA
The DNA here is from genome assembly GCA_963749845.1 of uncultured Chloroflexia bacterium. GTDB lineage: Bacteria > Chloroflexota > Anaerolineae > Caldilineales > Caldilineaceae > JAGRCP01. The sequence continues at coordinate 169,675 of CAVVOJ010000007.1, forward strand.
CACTTGCGCGGTTGTCAGCTGCCTTCTCCCGGCAGCGTCGCTTCACGGCCGACGCGTCCCATGAATTGCGCACGCCGGTTGCTGCAATCCTGGGTCAGGCCGAACTGGCCTTGAGCCGTCCGCGCACCCCGGATGTTTATCAAGAGACACTGTTGCGTATCCAGAGTGAGGCCGAGCGGATGCAGCGGCTGATCGGGCGGTTGCTCATGTTGGCTCGGGCCGAAAGTGGGCAGCAGCTGCTGAGCTTCGCGTCCACAGATCTGACGGCTTTGTTGCAGGCGCTAACGGAATCGCTGGCCGAGACGATCGATGCTGGAATGGTACGCCTGACCCTGCGCGCATCGCCGGGTGTGGTTGTAATCACCGATGCGGACAGCCTGACTCAAGTCCTGCTTAATCTGCTGGAAAACGCTGTGGCCTACACCAAACAGGGAGCCGTCGATGTCAACCTGACTATGCATACGGATCACGTGGTCATCCAGATTAGTGACGATGGGCCGGGCATCGCACCGGAAGATCTAGATGCCATCTTCGAGCCTTTTTACCGGGCAGATGCGTCCCGCCGGCGCGAGAACGGGTCTGTAGGCCTGGGCCTGGCGTTGGCCCACGAACTGACCTACTTGTTAGGCGGCCAGATCACGGCGGCCAACGGCGCTGACGGTGGCGCCATTTTCACGGTCAGCCTGCCAGTGCAACCGCCGCAGGACTTATCCGGTGGACATATCCGCAACACGAACAAGAACCATCCTGTAGCATGACATCAATCCGAAACAAGGAGCGGCCCGCAAAGCCGCAAGGACAAAAAATGAACGTCAAGACGATACTCAAGTGGAGCTTCATTGTCATCGTGGGGGCATTTTTTTTGATTCAACTAGTGCCTTACGGCCGCCAGCATGCCAATCCGCCCGTGCAGAGCGAACCCAATTGGGACAGCCCCCAAACCCGGGCCCTAGCCAGTACGGCCTGCTTCGATTGCCACAGCAACGAAGTCGACTGGAGCCCCTGGTATACCAGTGTGGCGCCCGCTTCCTGGCTGGTGGAGCACGATGTAGATGAAGGACGACAGTACCTCAACTTTTCGGAGTGGGATCAAGGCGGCAAGCCGCGTGAACTTGATGAGCTGTGGGAAGTGCTCCAGCACGGCAGCATGCCGCCGTCACAGTATCTTCTGATCCATTCGGAAGCTGACCTGACACCGGCGGAAGTCGATCAGCTAGTTGCTGGTTTACAGGCAACCGCCAGAAATTGAGCGCGCACCCGCAGCAGGACTCTTGCCGGCTGCGGGTCGTATTCGGGCGGGGCCAAGTTGCGGAGCCGGAGTGAATACACCGCTCCGCTTGATGGAAGCCACCGGCGCTATGACGTCTAGTCGAGGGTGACGCAATCTACCGGTGACTTCCAGTCGCGAGCAACCGCTACGATTGTGTGGCATTGATGGGCTCGGCGAGTGCCGTCCAAGTTGCGTGCAGACAGCGATGATAGGATATTCATATTGAACAGCGAGCGGCATGGCGAACGGAAGGCGGCTAATCTCAATGGTAACGGGCATGAAAGGCCCCACGGAAGGTACCTGCTCTATCTGGCGCTGGGTGCGCTCGGCGTGGTCTACGGCGACATCGGCACAAGTCCGCTCTATGCGTTTCGAGAATCGTTTCGAGAGGAGAGTGGGCTTGTCGTCACGCCGGCAAACGTCCTGGGCGTGCTCTCGCTGATTTTTTGGTCCCTGATTATCGTCATCTCCATCAAGTATCTGGTCTTTGTGCTCCGTGCGGACAACCGGGGCGAGGGTGGTATTTTGGCGCTTACTGCGCTGATTTTACCCCAAGAGGGCGTGCCCATGAAGAGGTGGCGTCATCTGCTGATTCTCTTGGGCATTTTCGGTACGGCCCTCCTCTATGGGGATGGGATGATCACGCCGGCTATCTCTGTACTCGCCGCCGTCGAGGGGCTGGGTGTAGCGACCCCGCTCTTCGATCCCTACGTGATTCCCTTGACCATTGTCATCCTGACTGCGCTTTTCCTTTTCCAAAGTCGCGGCACCGAGCGTGTGGGGAAGATCTTCGGGCCGGTGACGTTACTCTGGTTTCTGACGCTGGCGATTCTTGGCCTGAGTTGGATCGTACGCGAGCCTGCGGTGCTGGCGGCCGTCAACCCTCGCTACGGCGTGGATTTCTTTGTGCGCAACGGATTTCGCGGCTACCTGGTCCTGGGCTCGGTCTTCCTGGTTGTGACAGGCGGCGAGGCGCTCTACGCGGACATGGGACACTTTGGCCGGGCGCCGATTCGATTGGCCTGGTTTACACTGGTTCTTCCGTCCCTGCTACTCAACTATTTTGGCCAGGGCGCGCTGTTGATGGTGGAGCCGGAAGCTGTCGTCAACCCCTTCTACCGAATGGCGCCCGGTTGGGCTCTCTACCCGTTGGTGGGGTTGGCAACAGCCGCTACCGTGATTGCCTCCCAAGCATTGATTACCGGCGCCTTCTCTTTGGCGATGCAGTCGGTCCAGTTGGGGTACCTGCCGCGTATGCAGATCGAGCACACGTCGATTCGCCAGCGGGGCCAGATCTATATCCCGGCCATCAATTGGATGCTCATGGTTGCCTGTATTGCGCTGGTGCTGACTTTCCGTTCCTCCAGCAATCTGGCCGCGGCTTATGGGGTTGCGGTGACCACGACCATGATGATCACAACGATTCTGCTCTTTGTGGTGGCAAGGGAACTGTGGCACTGGCCACTGGTCGCGGCACTGCCGATGACGCTACTCTTCCTGACCGTTGATCTGGCCTTTTGGGGGGCAAATCTCCTCAAAATTCCGGACGGCGGCTGGTTCCCGCTGGCGGTCGGCGCGATAGTCTTTACGTTGATGATCACCTGGAAGCGAGGGCGAGAGATCTTGGCCCTGCGAATGGTGGCGACGACCAAGCCGTTTCCAGCGTTCGCGGCCCAACTACAGCAGGAGAAGCCCGTGCGGGTTTCGGGGACTGCTGTCTACATGCACAGCCACCCGGTAGGCACACCGCCGGCTCTGCTGCATAACCTGACTCACAACAAGGTGGTTCACGAAACGGTCATCTTCCTCTCTGTCCAGACCGAAGAGATCCCGCGTGTGCCGTTAGCAGAGCGGATCGAGGTCCAATCGCTGAAGAATGGCTTCTACCGCATCATTCTCCACTATGGCTTCCGTCAGAGCCCGAATGTTCCGCGCGATCTGACTTTGGCTCGCGAGCAGGGGCTCACGCTGGATTTCTCGTCCGTGAGCTATTTCCTGGGTCGGGAGCGCTTGTTGGCTACAGAAGCGCCCGGGATGGCCATCTGGCGCGAGAAGCTCTTTGCCCTCATGAGCCGCAATGCCCGTAACGCTACCGATTTCTTCGGTTTGCCCCCGGACCGGGTTGTTGAGCTCGGCGCGCAGATCGAATTGTAGACGCGTCGAGAGCCTCGGCTCAGTTGCGGTTTGTGGTCTCCGCAGCCCGGCCTGTAATATCGTTTGAACGTACAATCGCGCAGGACATGCAAGAATCGTTTTTATTTGACATAATATTAGGAGTTCGTATGACACAGCTGGCTTGTGACGAAGAATTGAATGGCGTAACCTTACGCCAACTGTTGTCCCTTCAACCCACCGCCGGTCCTGAAGCGCCGGTATGGCTGCCTGACGGATCGGCGGTCATCGCCAAGGCAGCGGGTGAGGATGGTCTGGCCATTCGGCGTATCGACGCTCGAACTGGTGAGGAACGTGTCGTAGCCAAAAATCTGGGCACGTTGCCTTTCCTCAGCACCTCACTCCTGGCGGTTTCACCGGACAGGCGCTGGATCTCCTACACTGGCGACCAGAGCCCGGACGATCGAACTCGTTCGAGTCGGGTCGAGATCTGGCTTGCGCCGGTTGACGGTGGCACTCCGCAGCAACTTACGCGGATCAATGCCAACATCAATTCCTACCGCTGGGCGCCCGATGGTCAATCGATCGTGCTGGCAGCCAATCTCTATGGACGCTACGATATCTTTCGCGTCAGCGTACCCAGCGGTGAAACCGTCCGCTTGACCAGCAGTCCGCGCTACGAAACCTATCCGGTCTATTCGGCTGACGGCACTGAGATCTACTTCGTGCGCCTCAACGAGGAGTGGACAGATCACGAAATTGTCGTCATGGACGCCAGCGGCGAGCATCAGCGCGTGATCACCGTCGACCGGGATCTCTTCGACTATCACTATGGGCGGAAGTTTGGCTACCCGCTTGTCAGCGCGCCGGCCAACCGGCTCCTCTTTCCCTCGCACCGCAGCGGCTGGATCAACTACTGGCAGGTCCCGCTCGGTGGGGGCGACCCGCGGCCGCTGCACGCGGAGCCGGCCGACCAGGGTGAGGCCGTCCTCTCTCCCGACGGCAACGCAGTGGCCTTTATCGCCAACACAAACGGCACGACGCGCCTGGTCGTGAAGAATCTGAACGATGAGAGCGTACACGTCCTCGTCGCGCCGGAGCTGGGCGTCGTGTCTGCGCCGGTCTGGTCCCCCGACGGTCGCACGCTCGCCTATCTGTTTGGGTCACCAACCCGCCCGGCCGATCTGTGGGTGGTCGACGTGGAGAGTGGGGAGCAGCGTCAACTCACCGCCTCGCCGCGCGCGCAAGCGCTGGCCGATCTGTTGATTTCGCCCGATAAGGTGACCTATTCATCTTTTGATGGTCTTGAGATCGCTGCGTACCTCTACGTGCCGCCTGACGCAGATTCGCGCGGTCCGTGCCCGGGGCTGCTCTACATTCACGGCGGCCCGACCAACCAATTTATGGACGACTACCATGCCGACGTCCAATACTTTGTGCGCAAGGGCTATGTCGTGTTGATGCCCAACATTCGGGGCAGTTCCGGCTACGGTAAAGCGTTTGAAGATGCCAACAACGGGGACTGGGGGCACGGGGATCTGGGCGATGTGCTGGCCGGCGTCGAGCTTCTGAAGACGCTGCCCTATGTGGATGGCGACAACATGGGAATCCACGGCATGAGCTACGGCGGCTGCATGAGCATGAGCGCGGTCGGCTTTGCGCCGGGCATCTTCAAGGCTTCCGTGCCCCATGCCGGCTACGGGGACTGGCTCGAATTCGAGCAGGGACAGGAGTTGCGCCACCGCCAGCTGATGCGCTATGAGTTTGGCGACGTGCGGGCCCATCGGGCGGTGTACGAATACTGCTCACCGATCTATAGTCTGGCCGAGGCCACCACGCCGGTCTTTCTCGTTCATGGCGAGGGACGCTATCCCAGTTCTGATGCGTCGCTCAAATTTGCCCAGGCCTTGGAACAGGAGTACAAGACCTTCGAATACAAGGTCTATCCCAACGAGTGTTACTACGTGCGGTCTGCTGAGAATCTTTGCCAGATGCTGCCCGACATCGTCGATTTTCTGGATCGTTATTTGCGCTGAGGCGTTGGAAGAAGACAAGGCGAAATTGTGACGGTGCAAGTGGGGGGTCGCGAGGCCGGTTGAGCCTGCGTGGTCGTGAGCTTGTCGCAGGATCGAATACCAAGAAGCAGGGCGGCGCCGACCCGCTTGGTTTCGACAGGCTCAACCGGCGCTGGCCTCACGGGCAAGGATAGTTGCTCTGCAGAGGACAGAACGAGCAACGGACAAAACGACCAGAGGACAAAACGAGCCGGCCACATCACTGTGGGCCGGCTCGTTTTGTCGGTGACGAAAGCGCTGAAGTTAGCGCCGGAGGAGCCTGCTTGGACTGACTCTGTCGAAGCGTCGAAGCCAAGCGGATCTGGCCGATTCGCTCTTGATCGCCAAATGATCGCGGTTTCTGCGCACGCATCCCGCTTATTTATCGATACCCTGCTCTACTCATCCATCATCACCTGATTGGTTGAACCGTCGTACGAGCCGATCTGGACGAAGTCGGAGCCGTCTTCGGCCACGCGGTAGATGCCATAGTTGACCACGGCCTGGTCGCCGTTCTCGTCCAGATGGGTCTGGACCGCGGTCCCGATGTAGTGATCGGCGATAAAGGGCAGCATCGACTGCACTGCGGCACCGTCGTCGCCGGCAGCAAGCATGGTCAGCATGGCCACGTTGGCTGCGTCATACGCATAGTTGGTGAAGGGGCCTGGCTCACTGCCATGCATCGCCATGAAGTCGTCGATAAAGGGCTGTGTGTTGGGCGTCTGGCTCTCGGCAAAGGAGACAGACGTGAAATTGGCATCGGTGAGGAACTGGGCGTGGGCCGGGTCCTCCAGGATTTCGGGGGTGGCCAGATTTTCGACACCAAGCCATTCGACGCTGCCCAACTCGGGGTCTGTCACGGCCAACTGCAGCGCCTTCTGACCATCGCCCAGGAAGCCGACGATGAAGACGGCCGTCTCGCCGGACTCCTTCAGCCGTGCCACTTCGCTGCTCAGCTTGGAGACCTCGCCCGAAAGATCGGGCGGCTCCGGTGCAAAGGTCACAACTGCCACCTCGCCGCCGCCATTGGCCTGGAAGCCTTCGGTAAAAGCCTCGACCATGCCGTTGCCAAAGGGGTCGTCTACCTGCAGCACGGCGATATTTTCATACCCGCTCGCGATTGCGATCTGTTGGAACGCGTTGGCCGCAAAGGTATCTGGCGGGTACATCACACGGAAGATGTAGTCATCAGGGATGGCTCCGGCCGGTGCGCTGGAAGCCGGCGCGACCAGTACCACCTGGTTGTCGTCGGCAAATTGCTTGGCGCCCAGCACTTCGCCGGTCGTCAGCGGGCCGACAATCACGTTGGCGCCGCTGGTCTGGGTGATCGTTTGCACGGCCTTGGCCGCGCCGTCCGGCGTGCCCTCGGTGTCGGCGCTGGCGGTGGAAAAGCGAATGCTGGCCCCGGCTGCGGCCAATTCATCGTTCATTTGTGCCACGGCGAGCTCAATGCCCTTGCCGAAATCGGTGCCGAACGAGCCAAGTGAGCCGGTAAAGGGCTGGGCAATGCCAAGCACGTAAGTCTGTTCACCGGTCGCTTCGCCTTCAACCGGCACGGCGACGGGTTGGCAAGCAACCAGGGCCAACGCGGTCAGAATCAATGCAAGAATCACTCCGGTTCGTTTCACAGTTCTCTCCTTGTGGGATGGATGCAGATCGTCAATCGAGGTCTGCAGGTGGGTGCACAGAACAAACATCGGAATAATGCAGGTAGTACCGCATGTTTTTCAATGACGTTCTGTGCAATGTGTTTCAGACCTACGGTCTGTGGGACTATACATTACGCTATGGCTTGCGTGCAAGTGGATTTCAGCCGTTTGTGGGCGTTCCTAAAGCTCGCTATAATCCTCTTCCGACCGCCAATGGATTGCGGAAACAGCCCGATGAGGTGGATGCATCCAGATTTACTGACGTTGATCCAATGCGATCCGCTGCATCTGCTGGATTCGCGCAATCTGCGACCCGTCTCAACAGCCACATGAAAGAGAATGCAGCCCCTTGACCCTCTCTCTCCTGATTGACTCGCTCGTTCGTACGGTGCAGGTCGGCAGCCTGTACGCGCTCATGGCGCTGGGCCTGACGCTGACCATGGCCGTGATCAAACTGCCCAACTTCGCCCACGCGGAACTGATCACGATCGGCGCCTATACCGCGCTGGTCATCTCCATGGGTATCTCGGCGAATCCGCTGCTGGTGCTCACGGCGGCTTTTCTGGTCTCTGGACTGGTGGCAATTGGATGTCATAAGCTGGTCTATCGGCCACTGGACAAGGTCAGTGGGTCCATGTACACATTGATTCTTGCTTCCTTTGCCGTAGGCTTGATTCTGCGTTATGTGATCTTTTTGCTCGTCGATCGATTTGACCTCTTCGACAAACGCATCCAGGTGCCTACCGACGTTTGGGTCCAGACCGAGTGGCTCACGCTAACCAACATTTTTTTCTGGGTCGTCCCCACCAGTATTGTGATTGTCCTGCTGCTCAGCCTTATCCTGAACTATACTGAGTTGGGCCGCGAGATGCGTGCCCTGGCCGACAATGCAGATCTGGCCGCAATCGTCGGCATTCCCATCGAGCGGGTCAAGGTCCTCACCTGGCTGCTGGCCGGCGGTCTGGCCGGCGCAGGCGGCGCCATGTGGGGCATGTACACGTTCGTCAATCCGCTCTTGGGCTGGCTGGTAATTCTCTCGGTCTTTGCCGCCACGATTCTTGGCGGGATGACCAGTTTTGTCGGCACGATCATCGGCGCCTATGTGGTGGCCTTCTCTGAAAACACGGTCATGCAGCTCTTGAACCACTACGTGGGTCTGGACTTCAGCTTCAAACCGGCCATTCCCTTTATCATTATTATCTTGGTGCTACTCTTTAGACCGCAAGGCTTCACCGGCATGTTGGGCAACTTCGGTATGTTCAAGCAGGAACCGATGACGGAGCTCTAGGTCGTGAACATTGACGTAATTGCCACCCTCATTGCCATGCTGACCTTCTTCGGCATCTCGGCGATGATCGCGCTCAGCCTGAACCTGGAATATGGACTGACCGGCATCCCCAACTTTGGCCAGGCGCTCTTTGTTTCAATTGGCGCATATGTCGCGGGGATGACCTACACGCGCCTCTTGCCGCGCCTGGCCGGCCGGGAGTTTGTCTATCCGTGTGGTTCCGGCCTGGGGGAGGCGCTCCAATTGCGGACCGAAGTCATGCGTACGCTGCCGCTCATCGGCTTCGCCAACTTTGCCATCACTCTGGTGATCGCCGCGGTCATTGGCGGGCTGGTCGGTTTTCTGGCCTCCTATCCTGCGCTGCGGCTCAAAGAGGAGTGGTACCTGGCCCTGGTGCTGCTGGCGGCGAGCGAGATTGTGCGCATCTTCATGCGCAGCTATGAGCCGGTCATTTGCGCGCACAACGGGCTTTCCGGCATTTCGCAACCCTTCACCTGGCTGCGCGAACCGCGGCTCTCCTCCATGCTCTTTGCGGGCGTCGTGCTGCTCTTCACCGGCCTCTTCTATCTCTACTGCGAGCGCTTGACGCGTTCACCCTATGGCCGCCTGCTCAAGGCCGTGCGCGAAAACGACGTCGTGGCGACGAGTCTGGGCAAGTCGGTGGCGCGCACGCGCGCCCAGGTGATGGTGATTGGGTCGGCCATCGCGGCCGTCGCCGGCGTCTTCTTTGTGGTCAACCTCGGTTTTGCCAGCAGCAATGACTACGTCATCACCCTCACGCTTGACATCTGGGTGATGATTGTTCTGGGCGGCTTAGGCAACAACAAGGGCGCGCTCTTGGGCGCGTTGATCGTCACGCTGCTCGACCGGATGACGGCCGTCACTGCGATACAGCTCAACATGCTGGGTTCGCAACTTGAATTCAACTACGTTCGCTACATCGTCTTTGGTGTGCTCCTCTTGCTCATGTTGCGCTATCGGCCCCAGGGTCTCTTGCCCGAGCCGCTGCACACGACGCGTGCCCATACGGTATTGGAGGACTGATGCCATGCTGACCCTGGAACACATCTGCAAGAGCTTTGAAAGTCTCCGTGCGGTCGATGACGTCTCGCTCACGGTGCCGCGTGGACAGATCATTGGTCTGATTGGTCCCAACGGCAGTGGAAAATCGACGCTGCTGAACATCATCGCCGGTAGCCTGCAGCCCGACAGCGGGCGGATTCTGCTGAGCGGCGGCGAGATTACCGGCGCGCATGCCAATGAGGTCTTTGGGTTGGGCGTTGCCCGCAGCTTCCAGGATCCGTCGCTCTTCTTCCGCATGTCGGTGCTCGACAACATGCTGCTGCCGGCGATCGAGCAGATTGGTGAGCGGCCGACCAAAGCGCCGTGGCATCGCCTTTGGCGGCGGCAAGAAGTGGACAATGCCCACCGCGCGGCTGCGGCGCTGGGCGAGAATCAGCTGGCCGGTCACTATGCCAACCGGGCCTCGGATCTTTCCGGCGGCCAGATGAAGCTGGTAGAGCTGGCGCGCAGCACGATGGGCAATCCTAAGCTGTTGTTGCTGGATGAGCCAACCGCAGGCGTCGCGCCCAATCTTGCCTACGAGATTTTTCAGCGCATCGAGGAGCTGCGCGCGACGGCGGGACTGACTTTCCTGATCGTCGAGCACCGGCTGGAGATTCTTTTTGATTTCGTTGACAGCCTCTACGTCATGCATCTGGGACAAGTCATTGCCCAGGGTACGCCGGCCGAAATTATGCAAAACCAGGAAGTGCGGGAGATCTATTTTGGTGAGTGAGCGCGCGACAGCCGGCGTCGACGATGCCGTGCTGACCATCCGCAACCTGACGGCGGGCTATGGCAAGCTAACGATTTTGCGCGACATTTCGCTTGCCGTCGCACCGCGTCGTTTTGAGGCAATTCTTGGTCCCAACGGCAGCGGAAAGTCGACGCTGCTCAAGAGTATCTATGGGCTAACCCAAATTTTCGAGGGCGCTATCCTCTTTGAGGGCGAACCGCTAACCGGGACGCCGACCGAACTGGTCAGCGAGCGCGGCCTGGCCTATGTCCCTCAGCGCGGCAACGTCTTTACCTCCATGACCGTGCGCGACAACCTGCTGCTGACCGTACGCAAGCTGAGTGGCCATGACGCCGAAGCGGCCTTGGCCAACGCCTACGAGCTCTTCCCCATTCTTGCCGCACGCCAAGACCAGCGCGCCGGCCAGCTCAGCGGCGGCGAGCGGCAGATGCTGGCCATCGCCATGGGCTGGCTGACGCGACCCACCCTCATGTTGCTCGACGAACCCAGCGCCGGGCTCTCGCCCCACTATGTGACCGAGGTCTTCCGCACCCTGCAGTCCCTCTGTGCACAGGGCATCACGCTCGTCGTCGTCGAGCAAAACGCACGCAGCGTTCTGCGCTGGTGCGACCACGCCTACATCCTCCGCGAGGGGCAGATCGCGTTTCAGGGCACCGCCGCCGAGATCCAGGCCGACGAAGAGACGGTCAAGGGCTATCTCGGCGTGGGCATTGGCAAGGTCTGACAAACCGCCTTTGCGGCAAACTTAACGGAATCGAACTGATCTCCAACTGCGCAGGCTGAGCTTGTCGAAGCCGGGGTCTACCCACTTATTCACCCCAATAGTGACTGAACCGCTCGTCGGTCGTCGCATTCCCTGGCACTTGCGCTCATAGACTTCTCCCATTCCTGGTAACCCAATTCCATGCGTTGGCCAGACCGTTGACCGCTGATGTAACCGTCGGTCAATGGCTGATCTCGCGCTGTTGAAGCGAATTTACTGCTGCGCATGCGGGTCATTGGTCCCATGAATATTGGGACGATTGTCACTTGAAATTCCCCGCCAACGCATCAAAAATGATGTGAATACCAATCAACCTACTAAGTGTACAGGCTCTCTACTCATTGTTCCTACCCACAGCGCAAGTGCGGTCCACACATCATTCTCAATGCTATGTCCTCTCACGACCTCACGTCCTGATTAGACGCTGTTCCATTGCAGCTAACTTCGCCACATAATCATCAGCCGGTTGACGGGCCACGCCCCAAGCCTAGATCAACCGTTTGGATTGTATTGGCGATGCAGCAGATTCCTGACTCACAGAGATCGAATCGGTTGGATCCGCGAAAAAATGTCTTGCCATTGTATCCGCACTGAAGCCCACATCGCATGTAGCCCAACAGATGAAAGGAGGATAGATAGGTAGCGCCTGCGCGCTTGGCGCATTTGACCGCGCGGACGTAGTAATCATCACGTATGGAATTGTCGGGCAAGGTTTTGTTCTCGCTGAGACTGGGGCGAAACATCTTCAGTCATTTATTCGCTATCCTTTCAAACTCTTTCAATATTTTTATTTAGGAGAAGTTCGATGTCAACGGACCTTATTCGAAAAGCAAAGTCAGTGCCATCCTGGACGGCGCCGGTCGCGGTTCTGCTCGCCTTGTTCCTGATCCTAGGCGGGGTGTCGACTGCGTTAGCTGCAGTCATTGAGGTTGACGGTGATGATTCCACGTGTAGTGATGTGACAGGGACGCCCTACTGCACAATCCAAGAGGCCATCGATGCAGCGTCGCCGGGTAACACGATCAACGTTGCTGCGGGCACGTACGATGAGATTCTGTCGATTACGACGGATGGCATCGCCCTGATCGGCGCCGACGAAGCAACGGTCATTATTGACGCGACAGGCGCAACGAGCTATCACTTCACGGTTGATGCCAATAACGTCACCTTGAAAAACTTCACGCTCAACGGCAACAATGCCGCTCCAGGCTCCTATGGTCTGAAGATCTTCGGATTGGACACGACGACCAAGCACACAGGCATTGTCCTGGAAAACATTACGGTCAACCATACCTACCGGAGTGGGATTGATGTCAACGGCATCGACGGCCTAACGATCACCAACGTGACGGTCAGCGGTGTGCCGAGGGGCGTCGGGCTGGCGCTATCCGATGTTGACAATGCGGTCGTCGATGGCGTGACCACGAGCGGCAATGCGTGGGGCGGCACGGCCATCTACACGTGGGGACGCTACTACCCCGGCGGTTCTGACAACGTTGTCCTCCTCAATATCAACGGCGATGAACCCAATCCGCTCTACTTCGAGGTTGGCAATTGGGCCAACTTGGCGAGTCCCTATCCGATCACAAACTTCGTTTTGCCGCCAGAGTACGCTTATTTGGTAACCAATCCGGATCATCGGACAGATGGCGTGGATGGCGCGAATTTCTCCTTCTACTTCTCATCATTGGCGGACGCCATTGTATTTGCCGAAGCCTTGAACAATGCAACCGCGCCGCCCAACACCAGTTCGAGTCTGGCGCCGTTGAATCCGCCAGCTCAGGCTCTGTGGTCCCAGGACTTTGAAAGCGACGCCGAGGGGTGGTTTGATGACGATGATGTGGCAGGCTATGGCCAGATCAATCAGGTTGCATCCGGAACCGATGGGGTCGCCTCAGCAGGTGGTGGCTTTCATGCTCGGGTGGAGGGAACTACAGTTGGTTCCGCGTCGGGACCGTACTCACGGTTCGGCGGCTATCGGAACCAATGGCCCGGTGAATGGCTAGCAGAGTTGGATATCTACCTCGATACGACATGGGCGGAAGGATCAGGCTTCGATCTGTCGGTTGCCGCCACCGGCACGGATGGAGCTCATCGGCGCGACTTCATTTTCCATGTCACCAAGGACACGAGTACCAATACGCTACGGGTCGGTGGATCCAATAATTCCAACTTCGCGCCGCGAGAAGACCTGGAAACACTGAATAACTTTGTGGTACCGAGCAGCGGCTGGTATACCTTCCAACATCGCTTCTACGAAAACGGGGGCGTGTTGGCGGTTGATCTCAACTTGCTGGATTCGACTGGCTCCATTCTCTTTACCGAGACGCGGTCCGACGCTTCGGATCTTATTCCGAGCGTCGTGGGCGGGAACCGTTACGCCTGGTTCACGCATGTAACGGGGATTGCCCTGGCCGTGGATAGCCATCGTCTCGTCTGCACCAACGGGCAGTGCGCACCCAACATTTATGTAGAAGATGAAACGGTTGGCGTGACCGGAGCCACTTCACTTAGCGTTCCGGTGATGCTCAATGCTAATGAGGCCAGCCTCTCGTCGGCAGCCTTTGCCGTAGTCTATGATTCCACCTGCTTGACCTTGGATACGGTCACTGACAGCGACAACGACGGCGTACCGGACAGCATGCGCAATCTGCCCGGCGGTCATGAGCTGACATTTGTCCACGACGCAGGGGGCGCACGCTTGGACGTGCTGCTGAAATCACCTGAAGTGAGCCCGCTGGCCCTGTTGAACAGTGGTGCGTTGGTCGTACTTGACTTCGGCTTGAATCCGATCTGTGTACCCACCAGTCCAGCGACGAACGATGTCGTCTTCTTGTTGAGCGACCAGAGCTTTGGCGATAGCGCCGGACAATCGGTCGGCGGCACGACTCAGGACGGGACTTATACCCTCACGGCCAATGCCGTACCGACAGATATCACGCTCGCGCCAGCCGTCGTGAAGGAAGAGCAACTCGCCGGTACACCAGTCGGCACGCTGACGACCGTTGATCCAGACGCGAGCGGCAGCCCGACCTATGAACTGGTCGACACCTGTGACGGTACGGTCGAGAATTATGCGTTTGAGATTGTGGGTGATCAGTTGGTGACGCGGGGGCGGCTCAACTTCGAAGATAAAGCGAGCTACAGTGTCTGCGTGCAGACAACTGACACCCTGGGCGCCAGCTTCGCCAAGGCGTTGACGGTGACCGTCGACGATATCAACGAAGCGCCTGACAGCATCGCCTTGAGCAGTAACATTGTTGATGAAAACGCATCAGCGCCAGTCGATATTGGGACGCTAAGCGCCACCGATCCGGATGCGGGAACGGTATTTGTCTTCAGCCTACCGGCCGAGGTGGACAATAGCGCGTTTACCATTGACGGCACGACGCTGAAAACCGCCGTAGGTTTTGACTACGAGAGCAAGAGTACGTACAACGTCAAGGTCGAGGTGCAGGACGACGGCGCACTGCCGCTCAGCTTCCAGCAAATCTTTACCGTAGTCGTTGTCGATGTGAATGATGCGCCGGTTGCCAACGATGACCCGAGCGTGCTGCCGCTTGTCGTGTTGAGCGGCTCGACGACGACCATCGACGTGTTGGCCAACGACACGGACGATGACGGCGACGTGCTAAGCGTTAGCAGCGCCGATGCCGAAAGCGAAAAGGGCGGCTCGGTGGTCAACAACATCACGGACGTGGACTATACGGCGCCCGCCGGCTACAACGGCGTCGACAGCTTCGCGTACGAGGCGACTGACGCGACGCTAGCCGATAGTGCAACAGTGACGGTGCAGGTCGTGACTGACGACGCACGCGGCGACTGCAACATCGACGGCGTGATCGACGCCGCTGATTTCCCGGCCACGGTGTTGGAGATCTTTGATACCGATCTCAGCATCGCCTGGTGGAACACCTTCACTGGCTCCTTCCGCGGCAGCCCCAAAGGATGCGATTCCAATGGATCTGAAAACGGCCTGAGCGGGACGATGCCGAGTGTGGATGCTGGCGACATCACTTGCACTGTATTGATCTTCTTCGGCGACACAAACTGCACGCTGGGCGGTCTGCAAACGGCCCGCGCCGCAGAAGTAAATACCGTTGCGGTCGGGATTGGCGAACTGAGCGGCGAGGAAACCGTGGCTGTCCCCGTCGAGCTACGGGGCGCAGGCGAGGACATCGCAGCTGCAACCTTTGCTCTTCACTACGATCCGTCGGCCTATCGCTTCGATAGCGCTGATGCAGACGGTGATGGTGTTGCCGATGCGGTGAACTTCAATGCACCTGCTGGGATGGCGAAGATTGTGGTGCATGATGAGGTCGCACACCGGATTCAGGTAGCGATCTTTGGCGTTAGTCTTCCTTTCCCCGTGTTGAGCAATGGCCCCATGGCGACGATTGCCCTGGAGCCGGTCGGAGACGCAGCGGCAGCAACGCCGCTCGGCCTCTCTGATGTTTCATTGGGTGACGTCAACGGCTCCAGCATCCCGGTCGTAGTAGATCCGGATGATGCAAGTGGCGGTCTCGGCGAGGCCGACAACGCTGTGTTCATGCCCTTGATCAACAATCGCTGATAGTAAGTTAGCGGATCGGGCTGGTTTTGTCCGGCCCGATCCGCGGGCGATCTATCCTCTTGGGCCCGGGTCTGTCTGAAGAGATAGCGGTTGCTTCAGTGTCGATGATCCCGCTACGATCATTATCAAACATGGATGAAATTGCGATGCAATACTCTCGCATGCAGAACGAGCCGCCGCCGAGCACTTCCACAAGTTCCAATTCTGGAGGGCGAGCTCGATCTGCTCTGACGATTCTCATTGGCTGTGGCGCCCTTGTGGCACTGCTTCTGTTCCAGAAGCCAGGCGCGCTCAGCGCTGAAACGGCCACGACCGGACCACTTCTCTCGGTCCCGGCAACCGTACAAGCCGGATCTCCGGGCGTTGTGACGATCCCCCTACGCTTTCAGCGCAATAATACTGGTGTCACAAGCATTGCCTTTGCCATGGAACTCGAAGAGACTTGTCTGACGCAGATTGAGGAAGGCCCGGAGGCGGCCGGACGGCTCGTCCGTTTCCACCTACCGCCTCAATTCAACGGCGCTGCAACCTACCACGCTCGGGAGGACGGTGGTGGACAGCTTCAGGTAGTTGTCGCTGACTACATCCCACCGCTTTCAACCTTGCCCGACATGGACCCACTGCTTGAGTTGACCCTCGACCTTAACTGTGTCTTGGAACCGGGTGAGGTCATTGAAATCCCGTTGACCTTCAGCGAATCGCCCCCTGCCAGCTTTGGCAGCACCATTGGCCGCTCCGTTCCTGGTTCGACGCGTGATGGCATCATTCAGGTTGTGGAAGGCGTGCCCACTCCGACGCCGACTTTGACGCCCACGCCTGACCCAAGCGTAACAGCTGAGCCGGTCAATTCGGCGCCGCAAGCACAGGACGATACAGCACAAACGAGCGAGTATCGTTCGGTGACGATCGACGTGCTGGCCAATGATTCGGATCCGGACGGAGATCGCCTCACGGTCATCGAGGTCACCCAGGGAGCCTTCGGAGCGGTAGACATCAATGTGGACAGCACCGTTCGCTATCTCCCTGCGCCAGGTCGGAATGGCGAAGATCTCTTCACATATACCATCGATGATGGCCGTGGCGGACTGGCCATTGGCACGGTCCACGTGACCGTACGTGGCGTGAATTTGCCGCCCGTCGCTGTGGATGACCTTGTCGTTACCGACGAGGATGTGCCTGTCGCGTTTGATCCACTTCTAAATGATTACGACGTGGATGCGCCGGATGACCAGAATTCGTCTTTGGCGATCGCCGTCCTCGGACAACCGGACCATGGTCAAGTTGTACTGAATGACGATCAATCGCTTGTCTATATACCCGATCCGGACTTTGCCGGGACAGACAGCATGCTCTATGCCGTCCTAGACCATGAAGAGGGCAGCGCGGTCGGTCAGGTCACCTTCGAGATCCGGCCAATCAACGATCCGCCCACAATCGAGCCACCAGCACAGACGGTCTTTATCCCCGGAGAAGACGTGTCTCTTCCGCTAGAATATGATGATGTGGATGATGACAGAGCTTCGTTGGTCGTCAGGGTACGACGGTTGCCCCCCGGGCTGGCGTTTGATCAGGACGCGGGGCGCATCGTTGGCCGCGTCGATGAGGATGCCAGCGGCGATTACGCAGGCATGATCCGTGTTTCCGATACAGCATCAACGACAACACTTGACGTGACCTGGGTTGTGATGCCAGAGGCGGATATAGTCTTCAGTCTCTCTGCTGCGACCGAAGCTCGTGGCGTCATGCTGGAACTCAGCGCGCCGCCTGGCTTCGGGCTGATTTGCTACCAGCTCTTTCGACAAGACGTTGATGAAGAAGCCCCAGCCTGGACTCCAGTGGCGCCAGAGGTGACCTCGGAACCAGAAGACGACGGGCATTTTCGCCTCTTGGACGACAGCATTGCACAACCCGGACGGTACGTTTATCGAATGGTGATCTTTGCCGACTGCGGATCGGAGACGATTGAGTTGCTCTCTAACCAAGTTGAGTATCTACCTGTAGCGGCGAGCGATGTCATCTATCTCCCCCTTATCAGGGAGCAGCCAGACCCATAGGTCATGCGCGTTCCAGCTGCAGCAACGGGTTATGCCGCTGGAACGCTCTGGCTACTCCGCAGATCGCGCCCTGATTGAAGCCTTTTTTCCTCTACGTCTGCCGTGGGTCGGTTAGGATTTCAACGATGGTCGGACCATTGTGTGCCAAACCGGCCGTCAACGCCTCATGCATCTGATCCGGGCGGTTGACGCGGATTCCCTTGCCGCCGCACAGCTCGGCGAAATCGGCGAAATTCGGATTGTGGAGCGAGGTTTGCCAGACGGGGAACTGGCCGCCGCGCTGCTCCTTGGATATCTTTCCCAATTCTTCATTGTTCAACAGAATATGGGTGATGTTCATGCCGTACTTCACGGCAGTGGTGAAGTCACCCATGTATTGGCCAAAACCGCCGTCACCGGAAATCGAGATGCTCTTGCGTGTCTCGCCGACTGCCGCCCACGTGCCCATGGCCGCAGGGAACGCAAAGCCAATGCTGCCCAGATAGCCCGACATCAGGACGCGCTGCTGCTTGCATTCGAAGAAGCGGCCGAAGCTATAGGTGTTATTCCCGACGTCCACGCTGATGACGGCATCGGCCGGAGCCAGGTCGCTCAGGTGTTTGAAGACCAGCGCAGGGTGCATGCGGCCGCGTTCATCGAGCTGATCGCAATAGAGTGTTTTGCGCTGACGCCAGTAGGCCCACCGTGCCCCAATCTCTTCATGGACATGGGGCCGTTCCACCTCGTTCACGCGCTCGATGAGCAGACCGAGCGTGGCGCCAATCTCGCCCCATAGCGGCACGGTGACCGGGTGAAACTTGCCTAGCGTCATGCGGTCGATGTCGACCTGGACGATTTTCTTCTTGGTTGAAATGCCGGTATGGTTGGAAAAGGATGCACCCAGCACGATTAGCAGATCGCTGCGTCCCATCATGCTGCTGCCCACAGGGGTGCCGCTTCGCCCCAGCACGCCGCACCCCAACTGGTGATCGTCTGCCACAATCCCCTTGCCTTTGAACGTGGTGATGACGGCCGCATCCAGCTTCTGCGCCAGGGCCAAAATCTCGTCCTGGTGAAAGCGCGCGCCGTGACCGACGATGATCGACGGGCGCTCAGCGTTATTGATCAGTTCGACAGCCTCCCCCAGCTCACGCGCTGGCGGCACGATCTGGATCGTGGAGACACGCCCATGTTGCGGCGTGGCGGGCTGTGGCGTGCGTGCGGGCGTGGTCTGTACCTCATCGGGCAAAATGAGGTGGCCCACGCCCTGTTTAACGATGGCGTGCTTGAGCGCCAACGCCATTAAGTCGCTGGCATTGGCGCTGGTCAAGACCGTCTGACCCCAAACGCGGACCGCATCAAACGCGGCATAGAGGTCCACTTCCTGGAACGCGCCCGGCCCCAGAACTTGGGTGTTCACCTGTCCCGTCAGCGCCAGCACCGGCGCTCGATCCATCTTTGCGTCCCACAATCCGGTGAGCAGATTGGTAGCGCCCGGCCCGGCAATGGCAAAGCAGGCGGGGGGCCGGCCTGTCAGTTTGCCGTAGGCAGTGGCCGCAAAGGATGCCGCCCCCTCGTGACGCACGCCGAAGTAGCGCAGTTTGCCCGCTTCCTCGGCCCGGCGCATGGCGTCAGCAAAGCCCAAGTTGCTGTGGCCAACGATGCCAAAGACCGTATTGACACCCCAATCTGTCATCACATCGACCAGCTGATCGGAGACGGTTGGCTCATGCGTCGGCTCATCGACCTGAACGTAGATCCCGTCGGCGCGCACTTCCAGCGGAAAGGGCGTGGCACAATCGCCATAGCCTGCCGGCGGAATTGCCTGCCAAGACCGTGCTCACCTGCCCAATGGTCAAGGCGTCCGTCGCCGCGACACGATACCATGTAGCCATGCTCTCTCCTCGCTTCGTGATTGCCCGACGCCTGACGCGCCGGCGTGGATGGTGGTTTACTGCCTGTTGTGGAGACTTGCGCTTGGGCCAGTGTACGCTCTCACCCTGCGCGCCACCGTATGCGGTAGTACAGAGGATACTCCGCGTGTCATCCCCACACACCAATGTGCCCACGGGATCCGCTCCATAGGCCTGCCAGCATGCACCACACCAGCCATGGAAAGAGGGGGCGGGTTTGCGACGTCAGCTACTGAACCATGGCAGTGCGATGAATCTGCGTGCATCCATGGTAAGCTGTTGGACCGAGGCCGGTTCTCATCAACGCCCTTAGCGCAGCCTGAATGACATGATAACCGATGGTAAATGCGAGCTGGGCTCCGCTTTCGCCTCTTCGCCGAATACCATTGTCGGTCGCATACCGTGTATGGATCAACCACGGTCGCAATTGGCGAAGGTCGCCGCTTCCATTGGCATAGCTGGCGGCTGCATAGACCGTCGCTTCGACCTGTGGTTGGGCTTCTCGATTGTCAACCAATGCGCACACGAACTGGACAATAAGGCGGTGGAGCAGCGGCCTCTTTTCACTCCTCGCAATCAAACCCAGCTCAGCCAGATGGAGCATGGCATCCTCTTCTGCCTCCGCTGACAGAACGGTTTCTTCCTTATTGGGCTGTGCTGGTTGGCTTCGTTGAATCGAGAAGCAGCGAAGCTGGGATGGGCTCGCCAAGTGCAAAGCAGGTAGCCCGAGTCAGGAAAGCCAAAGTCATACCTCAAACCACCCTTTGGTGTCTATACGGCGATACAAATTGGCGGTATGCTTCCAATACCCTGTGTCTGCGACAGCCGCAATCATGTGCAGGCAAATTCGAAGTTTGAGATCAATGTGAACGCCATGGCACTTAAGGATCACCGCGCTTAAACCTTGCATCTGCAAAACCGGCGACGCCAGGTACACCGTCGAGTATCGAAAAATAGCGTCATGTGAAAAAGGAGATTGAGCAATGAAGAGTTTGCAGAAGATGGGTGGTCTCGCTGCACTCTATGAGGCTGCAGCATACATAGTTGGCATGGTATTTTTCATTTTGGTTGTGGACTATTCTGCTGTTATCGACCCAATCCAGAAAGTGGCTTTGCTCGCGGAAAACCAGACCCTAATGTACATCATGACTCTGGTTATCTATGTGGCATTCGGCATTTCTTTAGTTGTTCTGACGCTGGCGCTCTTCGAACGTTTGAGGGCCGGCGCATCGGCAATGGCACAGACCGCGACCGCTTTCGGACTGATCTGGGCTGGGCTCGTCATCGCCGCCGGTATGATCTTTAACATCGGCATGGGCACCGTCGTCGGTCTCTACGCCACTGACCCGGCGCAAGCAGCGACAGTCTGGTTGGCGATTGGAGCTGTCTTTGAGGGCATAGGTGGCGGAAACGAGATTGTAGGCGGCTTGTGGGTTCTCTTGGCTAGCTGGGCAGCTTTGCGAGCCGATGAGTTTCCTAGACTGTTGAACTATATTGGCCTGCTGATCGGTGTGGCGGGCATCCTCTCGGCTATCCCCGCGCTCGGTGAGATTGGCGGGGCGATTTTTGGCCTCGGCCAGATCGTGTGGTTCGTGTGGATAGGAATTGACCTGTTGCGTTCTTGAACGATATGCGAAACGCACTGCGAACTACTGAATTTTCGAGATGGGCGGATGCTGGGCGATGAAGACGTCGCCAATTCGACTGGATCAGACGAATCGAAAGAAAGACAATCTCATGAGATCGTTCGTTGACCGACACCGAATTGCCATATTCTTCATGCTGACATTCATTTTCAGTTGGTTCCCCTGGTACGCGGGGATCGCCCCAGAGGTGATAAATTTGGGCCCCTCAGTGGCGGCATTCATCATCGTCATTTTCGTCGGGGGCAAGCGCGGTCTATTGGATTTCCTGCGACCTTTCGGGCGCTGGCGCGCCAGCGCCAGCCTGTGGGCCGTGGCCATATTCGGACCGGCTGTTCTGTACTTGATCGGACTGGGCGTCTACCTACTCCTGGGCGGTGAGGCCCCACCCTTTACGATGATTCGAACAGAAATGAACCTGATTCCTCTCTACCTGTTGGTCGTGTTGATGCCCTGGCAGGGGCCGGTAGGAGAAGAGTTCGGTTGGCGCGGTTTTGCCCTGCCGAACCTACAGAACAGATACGGCCCGCTGATAGCCAGTCTGGGAATCGGCGTTGCATGGGGCTTATGGCACCTCCCGACGTTATTCGCACCCTTGGGCGTGACGGGCGCCTTGGCATCGTCTATGGGCGTATCTAGGTTCATGCTCATATATGTGTTTGGGACCACGGCAAATTCCATCTATATGACCTGGCTATACAACAGAACCAATGCCAGTGCTCTGATTGCCGGTATCGTCTGGCATGCGTCGATCAATTTTTGGGCCCCAATCCTGTTGAGCGATTCGTCGCTTGCGGCTGCTGGAGAAGGTACCCACCTGCCAACCATCGATCCACCGCTCTACGTGACGGTCTTGGTGGTTCAGGTGATCGGGGCCATTGCACTCACGCTTGCAACCAAGGCTAGGCTGGGGTATGAGGGAACGTCCGGGCGTGAAAATTGCGCTGGTGAAGCCGACAACCCACCCGTGGCAGCCTGATAAATCGATAAATCGGCTGTCCCTGCACGGTCACCACATGAGCGTGATTCTGTACACCTTAATTAGCTGACAAACGGATACAGTTATCGAACACGGTGGTCGAAATGCAAACGTTATCGCTACCCGCACAAATTACCCTATACGTGTTGCTGGCCTTGATCGGGTTGCTCGCCCTGATCATCTGGGGTTGGCAGATCCAGGTGCTGCGCGGCAAAGACATGAAGAACCCAGATGGCTCAGCCGACAATTGGCATGAACAGCCCATATTTTACGGCATGGCCGTTGCGGACATCTTCTTTGCCTGCCCCTTGAGCGTTATTGGCATTGTGCTCGTCTTCGTGGTGCCCCGGTGGGGATACTATCTGCTGACATGGGTCAGCTTCTGGTTTGTCTGGGCCAACATCATGACCACGGCAACAAGCCTGCGTTTTGAGAAGCCGAAAATCAACCTCACCTGGTTACTTGTCTATCCCTGCGGTTCACTAGTCGGCCTGGCCTATTTCGTCTGGACAGTCTTCAATTTCGACGCCATCTTCTAGCGAGTGTTTTATGGGAACAGAGCAATGAACATCGTCTGGGGAATCATCCTTATCGTCATTTCCGGCTTCGGCTATGCCGGGCAGGTTATCTCAACGTTTTGGCCGGATAGAGCGATGGCGTTGGGACTGACTGAACCTGTACATGACGTGGATCCGGCGTTCTACGCGGACGTGCGCGGCGAAGCCTATTGGGATACGGCAGTTCTGTGGACGCTGCCTGCTGCAGGTCTGCTGCTGGTATTGGGCAACCCAATGTGGGCCTATTTCGGGCTGATCGGCGGGGGGATGTATCTCTACTTTGCCGGTCGGGGCATTCTCGTTCGTCGGGTGATGCAAAGGCGCAACATTCGCATAGGCAAACCTGAAACTCTGAAAATGATCTATTTCTTTCTCGCGCTCTGGGGTTTGGTAGCTGCCATCACCATCGGTATGGCGATTGTGGCGTTGCCCCTATCTTGAGGGAGGTGCGTGATGGTCAAAACTCAATCAAGGCCGAACGACGAAAGCTATGAAATCAAACTCAAAGGCCATCTCGACGAAAGCTGGGCCGACTAGTGAATCCCGGCAGAAATCGTTATACAGTTCCTGCCAGAGGTAGAGACGCCGGATTGATGTCATGGTATTCACGCCGAAATGTACCAAGTGAAAGCCTGTTGGTCGTTACAAGAAAGTGCCGGGGATTTGCGCAAAAAAGCGGGAAAACCGGCCTCAACTCGGACGTGCTTGCAGACGTTTTCCGTTGAGCGAGGTGCCAGAAGCCCTCCGCTATTATGGAGAAGGATATTCCTAAGGAAAAATAGTCATAACAATGGAACGGACGATCAAATGATGAAGGAGGCGCAGATAAGATTCCCGCAATTTGGGTAGCGGTCATATTGACCTACCTCTTGGGCGATGTGATGCAGGTTTTCAGCGGAGACTTTGTCGCTGGGATCGATATGCCCTTTCTTTGCTGAGCCTCCTGGCCATAGCGTTGTCGCGATCTTTGAATCTTTTGAACGAAACCAGGGGTACCAGAGCAGCCAAGCGCTTCTTTCGCAAGGTATTCGGCAAATCAAACATCACGGCTCCTCGGGTCATCAACGTCGACAAGAATCCTGCCTATATCGGCGCTGTGCGTTGGGGGCTGAAAGATAGCAGTGACCGTCATTGACAATCTTGCGAACGGGGATACCCCTCGTTCCTCACCCACGCGAGGGGCATTTCCCACTGCCTGTTCCCCTCTCGAAGTCCGCAAGCGCTATGGATGAAGCCGCCAGCGTAGAGATTGCCACCCATTTCGAGAGGACGTCGTCCTCACAAGATCTACAGCAGACAATAGTGCCGCAAGGCAAAAGGAAGTTGACGCTCGATGATGAAAGCCGCATGGTATGATCGGCAGGGCGCTGCATCGGAAGTCCTCGTCGTTGGGAAAGTGCCAACGCCTGTTCCTGGACCAATGGAGGTCCTTATCCGCGTTGCCGCATCGGGCGTCAATCCCGGTGATGTAAAGAAGCGCCAGGACACGTTCGGCGTCGGGATGCCATATCCGCGCGTCATTCCGCATAGCGACGGCGCAGGTGTGATTGAGGCGGTCGGGGAACAGGTGTCATCCTCGCGCCTCGGTGAACGCGTGTGGTGCTTTGGCGCCCAGAGCTATCGCCCCTTTGGAACCGCTGCTGAATCTGTTGTTGTCCCGACAGAACAAGCGATTCCGTTGCCGATAAATATTGCGTTCGATCAGGGTGCATGCCTGGGCATCCCGGGCATCACGGCGCATCGGGCGGTTCATGCCGCCGGTTCGGTGTACGAGCGGATTGTCCTCGTGCAGGGCGGCGCGGGCGCAGTTGGACAAGCCGCAATTGGTCTTGCCCGGCACGCCGGCGCGCATGTCATCGCAACGGTGCGTTCACAACGGGATGCAGCAGCCGCACAGCGGGCAGGCGCTCATCACATCGTTACGACCGGCCTCATGTCGGTCGACGACATCGTGGAGCGCATGCTCGTGCTTGCGCCGGACGGTATCGATCACATTGTTGAGGTTGCGTTCCACCCTAATATTATGCTGGACGAGCGCTTGCTGACTGTGGGGGGGTCGATTGCGACCTATGCTTCGGGCGCGCCGACGCCGACGATACCATTCTGGCCGCTCGTGTTCAAGAATGTTTCCATCTTTTTCCTTGGAAGCGACGATTTTCCTCAGCCGGCCAAGGCTGCAGCGGCCCGCGCGCTGAATGAAGCGCTCGAGGGCGAGTGGCCCGGTTTCGAAATCAGCGCGCGTTTTCCTCTGGCGTCGATCGCGCAGGCGCATGAGGCTGTGGAGCAGCGCGCCGTGGCGGGTCGTGTCGTGGTAACGCTCTAGCACCATAAAAGTGATCCTATCCCGGCTTCAGATGCACCCTCTCCTTACGCTGTCGGCGTGGGGGTCCTCGCGCAGTCTGCTATAATGGTTGCTGCCGTCGGTAACCGAGGCGCGACGTACGTAGCCAGTAAAGGTCTCTGCAATGTCCGCCCCCCTGCTTTCCACCAAGCTGCATATTCCCCGTCATCAACGGTCATCACGGCAATCCACGTTGGTGTCACGCCCCCACCTGCTCAAGCTTCTTGATACTGGGTTGACGCGCACGCTCACGTTGATTGCTGCCCCGGCTGGTTTTGGGAAGTCCACCCTGCTCACTGAATGGATTGATGCCACAGAAGCTGCGCTGTTAGAACGAGACGCAGTAGATTCAACAAGGCAAATGGACACACCGACCTTTTGTTGGTTTTCTTTGGAGGAGAGTGACAACGATCCGGTTCGCTTCTGGCTTTATTTCATTGCAGCGCTGCGCCTCAAGAACCCCGGTCTTCACACTGATGCCCCCGCTCTGCTCCAGTCCCCCGAACCGCCGGCGCTGGAGACGGTTCTAACAATCCTGATCAATGATCTCATCGTCTGGGCGACAGCAGATGCGCCGTCGATAACGCCTGAGATTGTTCTTGTTCTAGAGGACTATCATTTCATAGCGGCAGCCGACATTCATCAGAGTCTTGCGTATCTGCTGCATCATCTTCCGCCAAGCCTGCATCTTGTCATGACCACGCGTGCCGATCCACCTTTGCCCTTGGCACGTCTGCGCGCCCATGGCCAGATCCTGGAGATTCGCGCCGATGAGCTGCGTTTCACTGCAGATGAGACGGCCATCTTCCTAAATGGGCGCATGGGCCTGGATTTGGCTCCGGCTGAAGTCCAATTGTTAGCGGAGCGCACGGAAGGCTGGATCGCTGGCCTCCAACTGGCCGCGCTCTCCATGCACGGCCTCGAAAATAGAGCCGATTTCCTGCGCTTCTTCTCCGGTAGCCACCGCTATGTTCTCAACTACTTGATCGAAGAGGTGTTTCATCTTCAGACCCCGGCTGTACAGGAATTTCTGCTGCGGACGTGTATCCTTGCACGCCTCTCTGCCTCACTGTGTGAAGCTGTTGTCGGCGTGGAGACAAGTTCAGATTTGAACGCCGCAACACAGCATGCGCGTACCACCGGTCAAGCCATGCTGGAGCAACTCGAGCAGGCGAATCTCTTCCTAGTCCCACTGGATGATCTGGGAGAATGGTATCGCTACCACCAGCTTTTTGCCGAAGTGCTTCAGTACCGGCTGCGCCGCAACCAGCCGGAATTGTTGCCCATCCTACATCGCCGCGCCGCGGCCTGGTTTGCGGAGCAGGGAGAGATGTCCGATGCCATTCGCCACGCGCTGCTTGCCACGGATTATGCTGGTGCAGCCGCATTGATCGACCAGCTCTGGCCAGCCCTCTGGAATCAAGGGGCCATCGCCACTCTCTTCAACTGGATGCAAGCGCTGCCGACTGCCGCTGAGCCGGATGAGGCTTTGTGGGGACGACCGAATCTCTATGTTTCGTATGCCTGGGGTTTGGCGCTGGCGGGACAAATCGAGACAGCCGAGGCCTTGCTCGACCAAATCGAATCGATCCTGCAGCGAGCGGATGCCGAAAGCGCAAAGTCTCCGATTCACATGACTCTGCTAGGCCGCGTTGCGGCCCTACGTGCGATGATGGCTGCCCGCCATGGCAACACAAATGACGCCGTGTTCAAAGCGAAGCAGGCCCTCGCCCTGATTCCCGTAGATGCTACCTCACGCGGTGATGCGTTCTATACGCTTGGCCTCGCTCGGCAACAGGAGGGCGCACTGGCCGAAGCGTTGCAGGCGTATGCCGCCGCAGCCAAGTTGGGGGAAGCGATTAGTGACAGCTTTCTAGCGATTGCCGCGCACTATCATGCCGGGCGGATCCTGACGGCGCAGGGCCATCTGCACAGAGCAGCTGCCACATACCAACAACTATTGGCCAAGGCCACACAGACGAGAAAGCAGTTACCCGTTGTCGGGTTGGCGCACATAGGCTATGGTGAAATCTTGTATCAGTGGAATGATCTCTCAGCGGCTCTTCATCAGGTCGATATCGGCCTGGCCCTGAACCCGCGCCGCGATCTCACCTATACTGACGGGCCGCTCCACCGCTTTAGCATCTTGGCGCGGATCCGGCAGGCAATGGGAGATCGAGACGAGGCAGTTGCGGCCGTCGAGTTGGCCAAAGAGACAGCAAGGCAGACTGGCATCGCGATCGATGCGGAACGATCTGCGGCGCTTGAGGCCCTGATCCAGCTTCGCGCGGGGGAGGGTACATCGGCCAATCTGTGGGCGGAAAGCTATGCGCGCACACGAACCGAGGCAGAACGCCTATCCTATCTTCGCGAATTTGAGACGTTGGTCTATGTGCGGGTCTTGCTTGCCCAGGGTCGTGGGGCAGATGCCTTGACGCTCTTGACACAGTGGTTGCCCATCGTCGAGGCAGCCCACCGTTGGGGTAGTGCACTCGAGTTATACCTACTGCAGGTTCTAGCCTTCCGTCTGAACGGTCAACGCGATGCGGCCGCACTCCTGTTGGCACGTTGCCTGGCACTGGCTGAACCAGAAAACTACGTGCGTTTGTTTGTGGATGAAGGTGAACCTATGCAACTGGCGATTGGCGACGTCGTGTCGTCGTCGGGTATGCTGCCAACTGCCGAAGCGCACGGTGATATTGCGACGTACGCCCAGAGGCTGCTAGACGCTTTTGCCGGTGCAGAAGCCCCACTAGATGAGATCAACGCCACAGGCTCACAGCCGCTAGCGCAGGTTGCACGCTTCTATCTCATTGATCCCCTAACGGCACGCGAACTCGAGGTCTTGGACCTGATCACGGCAGGCCTCTCCAATGCAGCAATCGCAGAGCAGTTGATCATCTCCGTTGGCACAGTCAAGACACATCTCAAGCACATCTATCGCAAGCTTGATGTGCAGAGCCGAACCCAGGCCGTTGCGCAGGCTCGGATACTCGGTATGTTGAAAAAAGAGTAGTCTGCCTCTTCCGAGATACTGCTCGTGCCACACGTATTGCTTTGCCTCCGCCGAAATCCCTCTTTGGGGGGACGACAAGCCTTGTCTGTTCCCTGTATACTCTGACTACCGTTACGTATTGGAGCCTCATGAATCGCCAATGCATGGCGGTCAATGCGTAACTCGTCGACTACCATGCAGAACCGATCGACCACCGTGAATATCGAGCCACAAAGGATGACACTATGGGCAAAAAACAGAGTAAAAACAAGAACAACAAGAAAAAACCCGCAAAGACCATGAAAGAAAAGAAGCAGGCAAAGAGAGACAAGAAAGAGAAGGCAGAGCATCCTGGTCTTCCGCTTTCTTGATCGCAATCTCCTCTCCAGAAATTATGAATGCAAACTCAACACCGAAGCAATATACCTTGGCAGAAGCTAGAGCCATCGGCGACAAGTTGAACATGGACTGGGATGTATTCACTGTCAACCAGTACTGTATCGGCCTGAATGCTGAAAGTGCTGATGGCGTCTATAACCCAATCACGGGTTTTGCCAGCGATGACCCGATTCTAGTAGGAAAGATCGTTCGCGCGCATCTCAATGAGTCCCATGACTACTATGTGCTCTGGGCGCGGATGGAAAAAACGGCCGCGCGGACTCCTGCCCGCGGCCAGTTTGACCCACCGGTATCACCCCGTAGCATAGAATAGACCTCCCTGTTGCGTTCCTGCAGAGCGCCACGTGACCTGCGCCAAAGGAAACGACACGATGTTCGACAGAATTCTGGTACCACTGGACGGCTCTGAGCTGGCCACTTGTGTTTTGCCTTATGTTGTAGGCTTGGCACAAGCCCTGGGATCAAACATCACACTGCTGCATGTACTCGAGCGGGATGATGCGCCGACTGGCGTCGTCAATCCGGTGGACTGGCAGTTACAGAGAATGGAAGCCCAATCCTATCTAGAATCGTTACGCACGCGTTTGGGACGATCGACGGTTCAACCTCCCGACCTGCAAATGTTGGAGGGGACTGCCGCCCGCAGCATTATCGAGTACGCTCGGAACCATGAGTGTGACCTATTGGCCATGAGCAGTCATGGCCAGAGCGGTTTGAACGGTTGGAATGTGAGCAGTGTTGTGCAGAAAGTGATTGATCGCGCGCGAAACTCGATCCTGCTGGTACGAGCCTACCAGCAGGATCCTGCGCTTGCTGAGGAACATCGTGAAGCCTTCCGTTTCCGCCGCATTCTGGTTCCCCTCGACGGCTCTCAACGTGCCGAATCGGTCCTGCCCATCGTCACCGCGCTCGCACACTTCTGGGACGCGGAACTCGTGTTCGTGCATGTCGTGGTCAGGACAGAGCTAATTCAACGCTTGCCGCTCACCGCCGAAGATGTGCTGCTCCTGGATCAGGTGACTCAACGCAATCTCGCCCAGGCAAGCCACTATTTTGCGGCTTTGCAGACGCGCTTGCCGTTGGCCTCTCGGTTGCAGATTGAGGTGGGGACGAGTGTCGCCGACACGCTACACAAGCTGGTAGAACAGGCTGAAGTGGATCTGGTGGTGCTGTGCGCGCACGGCCACTCCGGTCAGCAACAGCGACCGTATGGCAGCATTGCCACCAGCTTTCTGACCTATGGCACGACGCCACTGTTGGTCATGCAAGACTTGTTGCCGCATGAGATTTTGCTCAGCAAGGCTGAACAGATGGCTGAAGAGGTCTCCCTGCGGCAGCACACCCACCAGGGTCAAATGCATGACCAATGGGTGGATGCCAATGTTGCCTCTTGATCCCCTCGCTCCAGCTTCAACTGACGATCCGCGTGCCAACGTCAAACACGGGGCTGCGGAATCTGCCTCCGGTCGTTTAGAACAAAGCGCTCAGCTTCTTGCGGCCCAACACCTTGACGTGACGAAGACCGACAGCCAAGGTCAACTCCCTGCATCGCTGCCCGAGCTAGGGACGCGTTTGGTCAATGTCTATGAGCACTTTGCCCGGGTGTCCGCGGATGCATTGGAAGCGACCTATGCATCCGAATGGGTACTGGACAACTATAGTCTCCTCGACCAAACATATCAGGAGATCGAAAACGATTTGCCGCCTGGCTACTATCACCAGTTGCCTCTGCTGGCCGGCGCGAGTTCTTGCTCCGGCTATCCGCGAGTGCTTGCCCTGGCGCGTTGCTTCGCGATCCATGAGGAGTGTCAGTTTGATGGGCGTCGGTTGGCGCGTTTTGTGACGGCCTACCAGCAGCAGCAGCCGTTGACGATGGGCGAAATTTGGGCATTGCCAATCATGCTGCGTTTTGTTCTGCTCGCCGGTGTGGTGCAGGCGGGGGAGCGGATCACGGGAAGTGTCTCTTGCTCGGACCAGGCGGACGATTCATTTGACACGGCTCTGGATTTGGCGCATTTGGTTAACGACAATGAGGTTATCGCCCATAGCATTCCCAGTTTGCGCTTGATCAATTCGGAAGATTGGAACGCCTTCTTTGAACAAGTCAGCCTGGTACAACAGGTCTTGTGTGACGATCCGGCCAGATTGTACGCTCATATGGATTTTGCGACGCGTGACCGCTATCGTAACGAGATTGAGACAATTGCACGTGCTGCCAGCCTGGCGGAACTTTTTGTTGCCCAA
This sequence comes from uncultured Chloroflexia bacterium, assembly GCA_963749845.1. Lineage (GTDB taxonomy): Bacteria > Chloroflexota > Anaerolineae > Caldilineales > Caldilineaceae > JAGRCP01. Next base: position 200,307 of record CAVVOJ010000007.1, read on the forward strand.
GCCGTCGTTGACTTAGCCCAAGCTGCGTGTCCCAAACCTGAGTTGTCCACGGGTTCCGTCGGTGAAGGAAGCAGTGATCTGTCTGTGGAAAACCTGCAAACGCCTCGCAGGTGTCATGTTGGCTATTATTTGTTGTCCGAAGGGCGGGCTACCCTTGAGCACCGCGTAGACGGCCAACCGTCACTGCGCATGGCCCGGCAGCGCTGGATCTTGGCGCATCCGTCTTGGGTCTATTTCGGCAGCATCAGTCTATTGGTCACGACCATTGTCGCCATATCCGTTGCATACGCCGCCGGCGCCGGCGGATCGCTGTGGCTGATCGGTTTGGCGGGCTTGCTGGCCCTGATCCCAGCCATTACGCTGGCCGTGGACATGGTGAACTGGGTGATCACGCGTCTTTTGCCCCCAACTGTCCTCCCCAAACTGGATTTCACGCAGGGTATTCCGCCCTCTTGTCGCACAATGATCGTCGTTCCTGCCCTGATTGCCGGCACATCTGACGTGCAATCGTTGCTCAACCAGATGGAATTGCATTATCTGCGCAACCCCGATCCCAATCTGGGCTTTGCGCTGTTGAGCGACTACGCCGATGCGCCCGAACAGACAATGCCTGAAGACGCAGCCCTGCTGGCAGAGGTCGAGTTCGGGATCGCAGCGCTGAATCAACAATACCCCACTTCCCCCTTCTATCTTTTTCACCGGCGCCGGTTATGGAACCCAGCCGAAGGAACCTGGATGGGCTGGGAGCGCAAGCGCGGCAAGCTGCACGAATTCAACCGCCTCCTACGTGGTGATCCCAGCACGTCGCATACTGCTAAAGTTGGTGACCTGAGTCTATTGTCTTCGGTTCACTATGTCATCACGCTCGACGCCGACACCATTTTGCCGCGTGAACAGGCCCAGCAGTTGATTGGCACACTGGCTCATCCGCTGAATCGTGCACAGTTCGATCTCCAATCAGGCAAAGTGGTGGCCGGCTATTCGGTGCTCCAGCCGCGTACCGAGATCAAGCCAATGAGCGCCAATCAATCACTCTTTACGCGGGTCTTTGCCGGTGACGTGGGGATCGATCTTTACAGCCGCGCCGTTTCCGACCTCTACCAGGATCTCTTTGGGGCCGGAAGTTACGTGGGCAAAGGGATCTACGCCGTGGATGCCTTCGAGCAGAGCCTGGCCGGACGCGTGCCGGAGAACAGCCTGCTGAGCCATGACCTGTTTGAAGGCATGCATGGCCGAGCCGGACTCGTGACAGACATCGTGCTCTACGAAGACTATCCGCCCCACTACTTGATCAATATCCAGCGTTCGCATCGCTGGGTGCGGGGAGATTGGCAACTATTGCCATGGCTGTTGCCGTGGACACCGCGCACAGATCTCTCATCTCTGCGTGCGAGCGGGCAATCAACGATTTTCGCCTGGGAGCGCAACGATCTGACGCTGATTGACCGTTGGAAGATTGCCGATAATTTACGGCGTAGCTTGCTTGCGCCGGCGTTATTGCTCCTCCTCCTTGCCGGCTGGACGATTCTGCCGGGCAGCGCACTACTGTGGACGCTGCTGGCATCGCTCATTCCGATGTTCGCCATCATCACGGGCGCACTGTCAGGGATGGCGCGCGCAGCCGATAGCACGACGAACGTGACCTGGCATTCGCTCTTGCGCCCGCTGCGCGACAATATCCTGCGCTGGTCCCTCTTTTTGGCCTTTCTGCCCCACGAAACGCTGATTACGCTCGACGCGATTGGGCGCACGTTGGTGCGCCTGTTATTCACGCGCCGCTATATGCTCCAATGGACTACGGCCGCCAATGCTGTCAGGCTCTTTGGCGAGAACGCGACGGCAGGCACCACATTGTCCAAAATGTTGCCATCCATCCTGCTGGTTCTCGTGCTAACACTGCTTGTCGGCGCCCTCAATATCGCCGCCTTACCCATTGCTGCTCCCTATCTCGTCATCTGGCTATTGGCCTCTCAGATTGCCTATTGGATCAGCCGGCCGACCGTTTACACAAACGGCGCCTGGGCATCTGCGCTGAGTGCGGACCAACGCCGGCAACTTCGTGTATTGGCACAGCGCACCTGGCTGTTCTACGAGCGCTTTGTCGGTCCTGATGATCATTGGCTCCCGCCCGACCACTATCAGGAAACGCCGCGTGGCGTGGTCGCCCACCGTACGTCGCCTACCAATATCGGTCTCTACCTGGTGAGTGTACTGGCAGCGCGTGACCTGGGCTACATTGGTCTCACCAATCTCTCGCTCCGGCTGCGTTTTGCCTTCGGGGCTCTGGATCAATTAGGACGCTACCGCGGCCACTTCCTGAACTGGATCGATACGGCGACCCTGACACCGCTCCCGCCAGGCTACGTCTCCACGGTGGATAGCGGCAATCTAGCGGCCTGCCTGATTGTGCTCAAGCAAGGGTGTGCCGAGTTGCCGCAGAAGCCGGTGTGGGAGTGGATGAACTGGCAGGGGTTGCTGGACTTGTTGGCGTTGCCAATTGAAGCGGCTGCTGCCTTGCAGGCTGATCCGAACGGACATTCTGCAGTTCCATCTCACCAGGGAAGTTCCGGTTACACAAAGCCAAATCCTGGGAAGCCACAGGACACCTCGCCGCTGTCGATTCATTTAGAGGAAATGCAACGGCAGATTCTGGCAGTGCGCGAGGATAGCACGAAGTGGTTACCGCTGTTGAGCTGGCTGGTGCAAGAAGGGCAGCCAGAATTGAATCGTCGCCTCGTGGAGACCATGGAAGCAGGGACGACATCAGCCACGCCTGAAACCCTGCACGAGTGGCGTGCCTACATCGAACAGCTGCAGCAGCGCGTGGAGGATATGCAGAGCGAAATCGACCAGCTGTTACCGTGGCTGGCGCTCTTTCAGCAGCCGCCGACCATCTTTGATGCGACGAACGCGCTTCAGGCATATCCTGCCGCTTACCAGGCGCTGTGTGACACGCTGCCAGCCTCACCCACATTGGGCGCCATTCCCGCTATCTGTATAGCTGGTCAACTTCAGTTGCAGCAGATAGTGGCTCTCTTGTCTCAGGCTGAAGATAATGCGCCTGCCGTCGAGTCAGCCCGGCGTTGGTGTGGCCGTCTTGCAGCCGCTTTGATCCATGCCCATGATGCGGCCCAAACCCTGTTGGATACATTGCTTGACCTCTCCAATGAGGCGGAGCGCTATGTGGCGGAGATGGATTTTGGCTTTCTCTTCGCCCAGCAACGCCAAGTCTTTCACATCGGATACAACATCGACACCGGACAGCTGGATGACAGCTATTACGACCTGTTGGCGTCAGAAGCGCGCATTGCCAGCATTGTGGCGATCGCCAAGCACGATGTGCCCTATACCCACTGGCTGCATTTGGGCCGCCCGTTGACCCGACTGGACACTGGCGAGCAGGTGCTGCTCTCGTGGAGTGGCACAATGTTCGAATATCTGATGCCGCCTCTCTTGATGCACACCTATCCTGACACGTTACTGGATCAGAGCTACCATGCCGTGATTCAACGACAGATCGAGTACGGCAAGCAACAGGGAGTGCCCTGGGGTATTTCTGAGTCCGGCTTCTACGCGTTTGACGCCGCGAAGAACTACCAGTATCACGCCTTTGGCGCACCGGGGCTGGGGTATCAACGTGGCTTGAGTGCAGATCTCGTCATTGCGCCATATGCCTCGCTGCTCGCTCTCCCCTTTGCGCCCCAAGCAACGCTTGTCAACTTGACCCACTTACGGCAATTGGGTTTGGTAGGACGATACGGTTTCTATGAAGCGGTGGATTTTACGCCTGCACGTCTGCAACTCGGTGAAGAAAAGGCGATTGTACGCTCGTATATGGCCCACCATCAGGGGATGGTCTTATTGGCGTTGGCTGCTTCTCTGCAGGGCCCCAAGATGGCCGATCGTTTTCACGCCGAGCAAGCCGTTCAAGGTGTGGAGATGTTGTTACAAGAACAGATCCCCCGCCACGCGCTGATCCAATATCCCCATGACAGAGGAACCGGACACGCCGCGTACCGCTCACTACGAAGCGACGACTCAACCATGGCGCGTCCCCATCGAGACACCGATGCCGCTGGTCCACTTTTTATCCAACGGGCGCTACAGCTTGATGGTGACCAATGGCGGGGGCGGCTATAGTCGCTGGGGGGAGATCGCCCTCACCCGGTGGCGTGCCGACACAACGCTGGATGATTGGGGATGCTGGCTCTACGTTCAGGAGATCGTGGACTCTGATAGCCATGGGCGCCACTGGTCAATCGGTCGCCGACCGACGGGTAGTGTGTCCGCCGAAGAGGAGGGTAATTTTCCACCCGCACAAAGTTGAGATGCACCGCCGCGACCATGACATTGCCTTGCACATGGAGATCACCGTGGCGCCCGATGACGATGTGGAAATCCGGCGCATCCATGTAAGCAACGAAAGCGACCGGCCTCGTCGGCTACAGTTGACCACCTATGGTGAAGTCGTTCTGGCGCCGCCCGGGACGGACCAGCGCCATCCCGCCTTTACCAAGCTCTTTGTCGAGAGCGAATACATTCCGGCGCTCAACGCTCTGCTCTTCCGCCGCCGGCCGCGTGCTGCAGAGGAACGTCCGATCTGTTTCGGACATATGGTGGTGTTTGAAGCGGAGCAACTTGGAGCCGCTGCCCCCGCGATCGTGCAGACGAACCGCGCACAGTTCCTGGGCCGTGGTCACACGCCAGCGCAACCGGCCGCGTTGGGCCACAACGGCGACCAGGTTCCGGTCACCGGTGCAACCCTGGACCCGATCATGTCGTTAGGCCATGAAATCACCGTGCCGCCGCGCACAACGGTCCGACTGGCGACGCTAACGCTGGTTGCGTCGTCACGCACCGAATTGTTGACGATTGCCAGCAAATACCAGACCTCGTCCACCATCGACCGCGCCTTTGACACGCGCTTCTGACGTTGCGGCACGGGAATTGCGCCAACTGGCGCTGCACGATGCCATGTTGGAGCAGATCCAGCAACTGCTTTCGTTGCTGCTCTATCCCCATGCTGCACTGCGCGCGGATGCCGCTACGCTTGCTGCCAACCGCCGCAACCAATCCGACCTATGGGGTTTCGGCATTTCCGGCGACAATCCGATCCTGTTGCTGCAAATGAACGACGAAACCCAAGGCGAGCTGCTGAAAACGTTGCTGCAAGCGCATACGTACTGGCGGCGGCGCGGTCTTCAGATCGACCTGGTCATCCTGAACCGGCAGGCGACGAATTATGGTCAGCCACTTACCGACTATACCCACCGCATGATACGCAGTACAACAAGCGAATCCTGGTTGAACCAGCGTGGCGGGATCTTCCTCCTGCGCGAGGATCAGTTGCATGCGGTCGATCGGACACTCTTGCAGACGGCAGCGCGGGTCATTCTGACTGGTACACGCGGCTCGCTAGCGCAACAGTTGGCTGGCTTGTTACAGCACCCAACGACCCTGCCTCCCTTTGCCCCGACACTGAACCCGACTCCGATTGCGGACGTCACACCGCTCTTGCCGCGCCCCACAGACCTGCAATTCGATAACGGACTGGGGGGCTTCAGCGCCGATGGTCGCGAATATGTGATCTACTTGCGCCCAGGTGATCAGACCCCTGTACCGTGGATCAACGTCATCGCCAACCCGGACTTTGGTTTCCTGGTCTCTGAGCGAGGTGGCGGCTATACCTGGGCCGTCAACAGTGGCGAAAACCGCCTCACCCCCTGGCAGAACGATCCGGTCCGTGATCGCCCTGGCGAGGTGATCTATCTGCGTGACGAAGAGACCGGTGACGTTTGGTCGCCCACCCCCGCGCTCCCGGCAGAGACACCCTATCTGGTGCGTCACGGCGCGGGGTATTCGATATTTGAACACAACAGCCACAATCTCGAGCAGCAGGTACGGCTCTTTGCCGCCACTGACGCGCCGATCAAAATCGTACAGATTCAGGTGAAGAACAGTAGCCCGCACCCGCGACGCCTGACGGTGACCTACTATGCCGAATGGGTGTTGGGCGTAGATCGGGAAAGCACGCAGCAGTACATTGTCCCTGAATATGATGCCGAGGCGCAGGCGCTGTTGGCACGCAACAGCGATAGTATCGAGTTCGGCGAACGGGTGGCGTTTCTGGCCGGCAGCAAGCCGCCGCACAGCTTGACCGCCGACCGCACCGAGTTCTTGGGCCATGGTCCCAATGGCGTGCAGCACCCGGCCGGACTTGACCGCATCGGTCTTGCCGGGCAGACGACTGCCGGTGTAGACCCGTGCGGCGCGCTGCAACTCCATGTGGATTTGCCGGTAGGGGGCAGCGAAGAGATCTATTTCCTGCTCGGCCAAGGCGCAGACCTGGACGAAACACTGGCCCTTGTTCGCCGCTTCCAGAATCCTGCGGCCGTTGTCGCAGCCTGGCAGGCCAACCAGACGCTGTGGGATGGTGTTTTGGGCGCCGTGACGGTGACAACGCCTGATCCGGCGATGAACGTGCTGCTCAATCGGTGGCTGCTCTATCAAACGCTATCCTGCCGTATTTGGGGCCGTTCTGCACTCTACCAGTCGAGTGGCGCGTTCGGCTTCCGTGATCAATTGCAGGATGTGCTGGCGTTGCTCCATACCCGGCCCGATTTGGCACGTGAACAGATCTTGCGCGCCGCCGGGCATCAGTTTACCGAGGGTGATGTGCTGCATTGGTGGCATCCGCCGTCAGGCCGCGGCGTGCGTACGCGCATCAGCGACGATTTGCTCTGGTTGCCCTATGTCACTGCCCACTATGTCGCCGCCACAGGTGACGCCGCCGTCTTGCAGGAAAAGATCGCCTTTTTGCATGGAGAGCCGTTGGAATCCGAATGAAGAGGAGCGGTATGGTCACTTTCAGTCAACCGCGACGACACACACGCTCTATGAACATTGTCGACGCGCGCTGAGCCAAAGGCACGACCGCCGGGCCACACGGGCTCCCCCTCATGGGCGGAGGCGACTGGAATGACGGCATGAATCGAGTCGGTATGCACGGTCAAGGCGAGAGCATCTGGCTGGGGTGGTTTCTCCATGCCACACTGACCAATTTTGCTGCGCTCTGCGAACAGTACACTGTAGAGGAGGACGGGCAGGCGCAGGCCGCTGCCTATCGTCAGCAGGCGGATACGATCCGTCTGGCCGCTGGAGGCAAACGGCTGGGATGGCGCTTGGTATCGGCGTGCATATTACGACGATGGCACACCCTTGGGTTCGGCCGAAAACCGCGAGTGTCAGATTGATTCCATCGCCCAGTCGTGGGCAGTACTCTCCGGCGCGGCAGAGCCGGAACGAGCGCGGCTGGCCATGCATGCTGCCTTAACGCGTCTTGTGCAATGGGATGATGGTCTGCTCCTGTTGTTCACCCCGCCGTTTGACACGAGCGACCGTGACCCTGGCTATATCAAGGGGTATGTGCCCGGCATTCGTGAGAACGGCGGCCAGTATACCCACGCGGCCTTGTGGGCGATCTGGGCCGTTGCCGAACTGGGCGATGGCGATCTGGCCGCGGCACTGTTCCGGCTTGGTCAACCCGATCTATCATAGCGATACGGCTGAAAAGATGGCGCGCTATCAAGTCGAGCCATATGTGGTCGCGGCCGATGTCTACAGCGTGTCCCCCCATGTCGGGCGCGGCGGCTGGACCTGGTACACCGGTTCCAGCGGTTGGATGTACCGGCTCGGCATCGAGGCAATCCTCGGTCTGCGCCGTCGCGGCGATACCCTTCGACTCACCCCCTGTATTCCCACCGATTGGCCCGGCTACACACTAACCTATCGTTTCGGTACAACGACCTACGCGATCCAGGCGGAAAACGATCCCAACCTCAGTCGAGGCGAGCAACAGATGACGCTCAATGGTGAAGTGGTAGCGGATGGCGTCATCCCGTTACGCGATGACGGACGGTTGCATGAAATTCACTGTCGTATTGGACAACGACCACAAAGCGAATAATCCCCCTTCGGGGCGGACTCAATCCCTCTTTGGGGAGACGACAAGTGTATGTGTAGTGGTTATGCTTGAGAGTGAAAATAGACCGTAAGTTCTTGACATACCCAATAGGAGATGTGGATGGCCGCCCCAGTTGAGCATGAACGCCTAGTTGATGATAAGGAAGTGTACGCTTTTGGTTTTCATGATGAGGACAAAGCCCTCTACAAAATGAAGCGCGGGCTGGACCATGGCATCATCGATCAAATCTCTGATGAAAAGAACGAGCCGGACTGGATGCGTACGTTCCGTCACCAGTCGCTGGACATTTTTCTCGCCAAGCCGCTGCCAACCTGGGGCGCTGATCTGAGCGGCATTGACTTCGACGAAATCTTCTATTACTCACGCTCATCTTCTGAGCAGGGCAAGAGCTGGGATGATGTGCCTGAAGCCATCAAGAACACGTTCGAACGGTTGGGTATTCCGCAAGCCGAACGAAAATTCCTAGCCGGTGTCGGCGCGCAATACGACTCAGAAGTCGTCTACCACAGCCTGCGCGAGGAGTGGGAAAAGATCGGCGTGATCTTTCTCGACATGGATACAGGCCTGCGCGAACACGAAGACCTCGTCCGCCAATACTTTGCCACGATCATTCCGGCTGCCGACAACAAATTTGCGGCACTCAACAGCGCGGTTTGGAGTGGCGGCAGCTTCGTCTATGTACCCAAAGGGGTGCATGTCGATATTCCCCTGCAGGCCTATTTCCGGATCAATACCGAGAATATGGGGCAGTTTGAACGCACCCTGATCATCGTTGAAGAAGGCGCCAGCATGCACTATGTGGAAGGGTGCACGGCCCCAATTTACAGCAGCAACAGTCTGCATAGCGCCGTCGTCGAGATTATTGTCAAAAAGGACGCCCGCTGCCGCTACACCACCATTCAAAACTGGAGCACTGATGTCTACAACCTGGTGACCAAGCGTGCGATTGCCCAGGAAAACGCGACCATGGAATGGATCGACGGCAACCTCGGCAGTAAGGTGACGATGAAATATCCGGCAGTCTACCTGATGGGACCCAAGGCGCACGGGGAAACCTTATCGATCGCGTTTGCGGGCAAAGGTCAGCATCAGGATGCCGGCGCCAAAATGGTGCATGGCGCGCCCTACACCAGTTCCAAGATCGTCTCCAAATCGATCAGCAAGGACGGTGGGCGATCCAGCTACCGCGGTCTCTTGAGAGTGGCCAAGGGCGCGCACCATAGCAAGAGTATGGTCGTCTGCGATGCGCTGCTATTGGATGAATTCAGCCGCTCCGATACCTATCCCTACATCGAGATTGAAGAAGAGAATGTGAGCGTTGGCCACGAGGCGTCTGTGAGCAAGATTGGGGAAGAGCAACTCTTTTATCTACAGAGTCGTGGCATCAGCGTCGACGAAGCCTCTGCGATGATTGTGGGCGGATTCATCGAGCCTCTGGTCAAGGAATTGCCCATGGAATATGCCGTTGAGATGAACCGATTGATCCAACTTCAAATGGAAGGCAGTGTCGGCTAGCCACCCCGAGTGTAGCGGCGACCAGTCGCACTGAAGTATGGGGATCGTGGGAAATTTCGGTTTCACTTGGGCCGATGCCACGTTCGAACGTATGTGATGTCGAAACATGACCAGGATCAGGAGAATCAAGAATATGATGGTAGGCGATCAGGTTCGAGCGAGTTATCCCTATGGTGGTGTTCCTGCTTGTCATGGCAACATTATCAATGAGCTGGTCTTGGGCGAACGAACCCAGTTCTTGGTCAGGTTTGAAGTCCGCCCACGCGTCTTTAAGAATTTCTATCTGACCGAGCGTGAATTAACCCTGTTTACGATGCCGGAGGTAAAGGATACTTTGGTGTTGCAGCCGTCACCGCATGGCGAAGCATAACCGGCAATGGCGATGCTCGAAAGGCGCCCCGATCAAAGACGGCACGCGCACGTGCTGTGGGATGACGCATTCCCGAGCACGTCAGGCATATCGATATGATGCCACGATTCAGTGCGCCTCAACCCGTACAGGCCTATGCGATTCGCATAGGAGAATACTTGGACGATGAATGCACCGCATGGTTTAGCCCGTTGACCGTCGACCATGCTTCAGAAGACGAAACGCTATTAGTCGTCCAGGTACGCGATCAGGCGGAGCTTCATGGTTTACTGATCAAAATCCGCGACCTCAATTTGACCCTCGTCGAGATTGTTAAAGTGTGATTCGAAAGGAGCTTATGATGGAAGAGAATCAGACCGGGCTTACAGGAGAGAAACGTGCTGATAATGACAATCGCAAAGCGCCAGTAGAGGAAGCTACCCCCAATGCGGCAGCGCGTCCGGCGAAACCGGCAACCTTGAGGCAGCGCTGGAACTCTGTGCAGATTGGCAAGGCAACGATCCTCTGGATCTGTCTTGGCATGATTGCAGGTACGATGCTCGTTGGCTTCACCTTAGGAGGCTGGCAGACGGGCAAGGCCGCGGCCGAGACGGCGACGACCACGGCGAATGATGCTGTTGTTCAGCGCCTGGCATCAATCTGTGTCGCCAATTTTCAGCAAGACCCCGCTAATGTCGAGAGACTTGAAGAACTGAAGGCAGGCAGCAGCTACGCACAACGAGATTATGTGGTCGAACAGGGGTGGGCCACCATGCCTGGCGACGAGCAAGCCGATAGCAAGGTTGCTGCTGCCTGCGCCAGATGGCTGACGCAACTTGAATGAGTATCCCGTGCGTGTTTCCATCCTCGAGCTGAATTGACGCTCGATGCACGCTGACGATTGTGGATGACAGTAAGATTACTGAGACCTTGAGATGGTTTGATAAAGAGGAGAATCAACGATGTTGCAACTGTTCCGAAAGTCGATTGCCGCAACCGCGATCGCGGCATTCATCTTCACCTTCCTGGCTCTGACGCCTGTATTGGCGGTAGAGGATCCTGGATATGGCCCTGATAGTGCGCAAACGCCCAGCTCGGGCTGGGTATCCATTGCCCCGGGTGAGAGCCAGTGGTATACGTTCCACCATGATTATGACCAGATTGATGAGGTCGCGACCGAAGTGTTTGTCGAAATGAAGACCCAGTACGAGGATGCCATGCGCTTCGAAGTGTGGACCCCACGCACCGTCCAGCATTGGGTCAACGGTGATGATAGAGATACGTGGAACCCTGTGGGGGGCGGCGCCAAGCTGAGCGACCAAACCGGTAAAGATGCCGACGACACCACCCTGATTTGGGCCAGCACGAGCGATGTATCGGAGACCTACTACGTAATCGTCACCAATGTCCGCGACTCCGACAGCAGCTATAAGCTGGAGATCTCCGGTGAAGACGTTAGCTTCCCCGGCATGGACATGCTTGCGGCGAATGCGACCGTACCGACCATAACGGCTTCGGCTGTGGCGAATGAGTCTGCTCCGGCTAGCGCGGAGCTGATGGCTGCCAACGGCGCTGGTCCTTCTGATGCCCTGACGGTCGGTGAGGATGCCGGCGTCTTGTCTGAAGGCGAGAGCCGTTGGTACGCCTTCAAGTATTCGTACGACAACAGCGATGATGCCGGTGCTCCGGCTGATGTGACCGTGTTCGTTACGGGCGCCACAGAGGATGCGTTGAGCTTCGAGGTTTGGAACCCGGCAACCGTCCAGCATTGGATCAATCAGGATAGCACCGATGACTGGAGCGCGGTTGGCGCCGGCTCCAAGTTGAGCAACGACCTCACGTTTGACAACAACGAACAGGGGACCTTGAGCAACCCGTATGAGAATGAGTTGATTTGGGTCGGCAGTTCGGCGGCGTCGGACACCTACTACGTGATCGTGACCAACGAGACCGGTCAGCCTCAGCAGTTCGAACTCTCCATCACGGGCTCGAGCATTATTTTCTGAGTCGGTGGGTGGAAGTTGGAAAGAGCAGCGCGTGGTAGCGTACGTGACTCAGAATCAAGTACCGTAAAATGTGGGAGCAACGCCCAGCGAGGCGTTGCTCCCACATTTTACGCGTCATGGTATCAGCTCACCTGACGCAGAAAACCTCTGGAGCTCCTGAACCGAACGATCTCAAGACAGATCACACCTGTGGCAATCCATAGATCTTCGTCACGTTTTCTGCGCGCCACGAATATTGAAGGATCCATGCCCGAATGGAAAAGTCATGTCGAATTCTTGCCTGGCTTGTTCGACGTACAAGTAGAGCATAGAATTACCGCCGTATGATTGCGTTTCCGATTCTGCCCGAGATTCGCTCTGTCTTGTGGCCCATCATTTGGTTTTGAGGAGATCAACAATGAAAGTTATGGTCTTAGTGAAGGCGACTCCAGAGTCAGAAGCGGGCGAAATGCCCAGTGAAGAAGTCCTGGCCGAGATGGGTCAGTATAACGAAGAATTGGTAAAAGCCGGTGTGATGCTGGCCGGTGAGGGGCTGCACCCCAGTGCCAAGGGGGTGCGCATCGACTTCTCGGGCAAGGAAAAGAAGATCGTGGATGGACCCTTTGCCGAGACCAAGGAGCTCATCGCCGGCTTCTGGATGTGGCAGGTTCGCTCAATGGAAGAGGCCGTGGAGTGGGCCAAGCGTAGCCCCTTTCAGGCCGGAGAGCTCGAGCTGCGCCCAGTCTTCGAGGCCGATGACTTTGGTGAAGAGTTCACGCCCGAGCTGCGGGCGCAGGAGGAGCGCCTGCGCGCACAGACGGAAGAGCAGGCCAAGAGGTAGGGCGCGTGACGAACACTGCACGGCTCCAGCGCACAGTCGAGGCAATCTGGCGCATCGAGTCGCCACAGCTCATTGCCGCACTGGCGCGACTGGTCCGTGATGTCGGGCTGGCGGAGGACTTTGCGCACGACGCGCTCGTTGCCGCGCTGGAACAGTGGCCGGTCGAAGGCGTGCCGGACAATCCCGGCGCGTGGCTGATGACCGTGTCCAAGCGGCGGGCGATTGACTGGATGCGCCGTGACGAAACGTCGGTGCGCAAATACGCAGAACTTGCGCACCGCATGCAAGTGGAACAGGAGACAGACACGGCAGCCGTCGAAAGCGCGGCCCTGGGGCTGGATGACGACCTGCTGCGTCTGATCTTCATCGCCTGCCATCCGGTGCTGTCGACGGATGCACGCGTAGCGCTCACCCTGCGCCTGCTGGGCGGCTTGACCACGGACGAGATCGCACGCGCCTTCCTGGTCCCCACGCCGACCATCGCCCAGCGCATCACGCGCGCCAAACGGACGTTGACTGCGGCGCAAATACCCTTTGAAACGCCCCAAGAAAATGAACGCACTGCCCGCCTCGCGTCCGTCTTGGAAGTGATCTATCTGATCTTCAATGAAGGCTACGCTGCAACGGCCGGCGAGGATTGGATTCGCCCCACGCTCTGTGGGGAGGCGCTCCGGCTTGGGCGCGTGCTCGCCGAGCTCACGCCCGACGACCCCGAAGTGCACGGCCTTGTCGCCCTTATGGAACTACAGGCGTCGCGCCTCCGGGCGCGGACGGGGTCGTCGGGTGAACCGATCCTCCTCCTCGATCAGAAGCGGGCGCAGTGGGATCATCTGCTCATCCGGCGCGGTCTCGTGGCACTGGCAAGAGCCGAACAACTCGGCGGCGCGACTGGGTTCTACACCCTGCAAGCCGCCATCGCGGCCTGCCATGCTCGAGCACGCACGGCTGACGAGACTGATTGGGTGCGAATCGCAGCGCTTTATGACGACCTGGCGCAGCTGGCGCCATCACCCGTCATTGAGCTAAATCGGGCAGTCGCCCTTGCCATGGCGTATGGACCCGAGGTCGGATTAGAATTGGTTGACCTGCTATGCGACGAGCCATCACTGACGCGTTATCATCTCCTGCCAAGCGTACGGGGCGACCTGCTTGCAAAGCTGGGTCGGGTCGAAGAAGCGCGCATCGAATTTGAGCATGCTGCAGCGTTGGCTCAGAATGAACGGGAGCGTGCCCTGCTGCTCGGCCGCGCCGAGGCCTTGGCAGGCCTGCCGTAAGATCCATCCCGCACGTAAAAGGGATATCTGTCCCTAATTTTTTCCTCATCGTCCTGTCGCCGCGTGGAACAGACTATCCGCTCCTGTTCCCTAGTCCGGCTTGCCTTGCCTTGATGATGGCTTCACTTCGTGTCGCCACCTGTAGTTTGCTAAAAATATGGGATACGTGATTGCGCACTGTTTTCGGGCTGAGCACCAGCCGCTCGGCAATTGCGCCGTTGGTTAGGCCCTGGGCAATCATTTCTAGTACCTCATGCTCCCGGGGCGTAAGTTCGGGGAATGACGTATCCGACGTAGGCTTATGATCGCGAGCGAAATAGGCCATCAAGTGGTGGGCAACAGCAGGGCTGAGTATGACTGTCCCGTTGGCTGCAGCCCGGATTGCGCGCAGGGTCTCGTCACCCTGGGCGCCCTTGATAAGATAGCCGCGGGCGCCGGCCTGCATGGCGGTGAAAACGGTGTCATCATCCAGCATGGTGACCATAAGTACTGCGATCTCCGGCGCACTGCTTACGATCTGTCGCGTGGCATCGATGCCGTTGCTGCCAGGCATGTTGATGTCCATGAGCACGACATCGGGGCGCAAACTTATCGCAAGTTCAACCGCGTCTTCCCCACACTCCGCTTCACCGACGACCACCATGTCAGTTTGTGCTTCGATGAGCGCATTCATGCCAAACCGAAAGACCGGGTGATCGTCCACGATGAGTATCCGGATCGGCGTGCTACTCACGATTGACCTCGAGCGGCAATCTGGTACGCACGCACGTGCCGCCCTCTGGAGATGCGGCGATAAGGGTCTCACCATTCAGTTCTTCGGCGCGCTCACGCATAGCCCTGAGCCCAATCCCGGGCTGGAAATTTGCCGGCAAGCCGCAACCGTCATCCTGAATCTCGGCCACGACGTTTTCGTTGTGACAGTAAAAATGGATCGTGCAATGTGTTGCTGCGCTGTGGCGGACTACATTGGTCATCGCTTCTTGCGCAATACGAAAGACTGCCGTCTCGATCGCAGCCGGAATTTCCTCCGGCATGTCACTGATGTCAAAGTGAAACTGTAGCTGATCCGTTTCGTAGCGTGATGCGCTCTGCTGGAGCGCGCCGACAAGGCCAAGATCGTCCAGCGCAGGTGGACGCAAATCGTAGACCAGGCGTCGGACGTCGTCAATCGCCTCGTGAGCCTGAAGCTGCAGGGAGTCGACCAGGGAGCGTGCCTTCCGCGGGTCGGTCGAGATCAGTTGCGCAACGGCTGCCAGGCTCAACGTCTGACTCGCCAGCTGTGGCCCCAAGCCGTCGTGGAGGTCGCGGCGGATGCGACGTCGCTCCTCTTCGCGGGCGGTCACAATGCGCTGGCGCGATTGGCGTACCTCATCGGATAGCTGCACAGCGCGCACAGTTGTGGCCGTCAAGGCTGCAATCGTCGTCAACAAGACGCGATCTTTCTTGTTGAAGCGTTCATTGGCGCCGCGCTGCGACGCAATCAGATAGCCAATCGTTCTGTTCTGGTAAGTCAATGGCAGCTTTTCGCAGGATTCAGAGGGATCACCCCATGCCACCATGACGTCCGTCTTGTCGCCGCCCGCAGAGCAAATGGCAAGATAGGGTATCTTGAGGGTCTCGGCAATCGTCTGGAGAAGATCTGGCAGGATGGCGGCGGACGTGTCTGCAGTTTCCAGACGATGGGCCAGTTGCGATAACACAGCGGTTGGATCGTCCCGTTGGCCATAGAGTGCACGATTGACGATGTTCTGGAGCCATGCTCGCAGTGGCTGAAAGATGACGGCGACAATGGCTGTAGCGATCAAACCACTCAGCAGGCTTGTCCGTGTGTGGATCAACAGACCCAATCCGCTCGTGATGGCGATGTAGATGCCAATAATTGAGGCAGTCAGGATTCCGTAGACCAGCGCGCGATTGATGAAGATGTCGATGTCGAATAGATGATGGCGCAGAATGGCGATGCCGACCGAAATTGGGAAGAGCATGGCCATCGCCCATGTGAGCGCATAGCCATACTGCTTGTCCCATAGAGCTACCTGGGGGGATGAGGATGTTACAAGACCGTAGACAAAGATTACAAGCGTGGCGGCAAATGGCCACTTCATCTGACGCTTTCCGACTTCGTCTACATGGCGATAGCGGAAGAACAGAGCAGCCGGTATCAGAATCACCAAGGGGAGCATGAGGAAATTCAGAACCTGTGTGACTGCGTCGATTCCTGCTGCAGAACCGGGAATCCCATTCGGGACGCGTGTTTCGTACACCCCCATGTAGGGCCAGGGCCACGGATGCAGCGTGATGGCAACGCCCATCCAGATCAGATTTGCCAGTGCGATGGCAACGGGAATACGCCAAAACGACGATAACAGCTTGCCATCAGGGAAGAAGAATGGCATCACTGCGATCGGGATGAAGACGCCGGGAATCCACACGATCTGTTCCACATTGCGCGCGATCGCTTCAATCCACGTCGCATAAGGTCCGGCCTGCATTTCGTTGAAGAGTTCGGCAGCGGTGGCAATCAAACGCAATGTATTGGTGACGGCCATGACCACAAAGAGCAGGCCGATCATATGGCCGGAATGCTGGCGTAAGATGAGGCGTCCGACAATCAAGGGTACCAGAATGATCATCGGCGCAATCAAGAGGTCTATGACATGCGTATTGCCGGTGGAATAGTTGAGGAAGAGAAGATAGACGTAGGAAAGCACGGCCAGGCTGCCCAGCATCAGCCATGCTGCATTCTTGGCAAAGCCGGCGGCCAGCGCAAATGAGTTTTCCGTTCTCTGTGCTAGCTCGAGTTGCATGAGGTCTACCTCCTCAGCGACGCTCTGAGACCGCACGTGGCTATGCGTGGGGAATTTCCGTGTAAGAGCCCCACGCATAGCCGCAAGAGGCGCGAATAGGGCAGGCGCCTGTCACGTCAACCGCATAAGAGAGATCTCACTGGCGTCCAAACGAACTGATTACGATAGTTTCAGGCTGTTGCGCCGTAATGTCAAGCACGCTGAAAATATGGGGTGCATACCACCTCTCCACCATCATGATTGGCATCACAACTGGCTGGGCTCAACGACAGAACGCAAACGCACGGTTGCTCCTCAGTCTACCGTGAAGACGCTGGCCATGCCGTGTTCAATGTGCGGCGAGAAGTCGCCAGCAATGTCGGGCAGGAAACAGACGGCTGCATAGGTGCCTGGCGCCAGATTGACTGTTGTCCACACGCTTCTCCCTTCGCTCATCGGACCAAAGGAGAAGCCTGCTTCAGCGAACTCTGACTCTTGCGCCCAGGGTGGCTCGCTCTCCGCCATGAGGTCGGCGACGGTGGTGCCGTCCGGTACTGGATAGATGATAATCTCATGCCACTGTGCGCCATCGTTGGCGATGTGCCAGACCTGTTCGCCGGCGGGCATGTTGCTGGGGAGCCCGAACGCGAAGTCAAGCAGGTTGAGCGTGACATCTGCGGCAGGCATGACGGCACTGTCAGCGTCGTCGACCTCGGTCACAACAAAGGGGGACAGTTCTCCGATACCGTTGGGCGTCATTTCCAACAGGACGTGTTCGCCTGGAACGAGATTGGTTGCAAAAGAAAAAGAGTCGCCAGGCTGCAGGTATTTACCGCCATACAAGGTGACCAAGGCCACCGCGGCCATGGGGTTGTCCGAAACTGCCGCTGCCGTGAACGCATCCAGGGTCGCATCGTCGTTCAGGCGGGCGATGGCTGGCCCGAATTCGGCATCCGTGCGCGCATTCTCAAACGTGAAGGTAACCAATCCATTCGGAAGCTCGGGACCTGTCATCTCCGGAAACAGGAGGCCATCGTCCGCGGCGATGACCAGCACGTTGGCTCCTTCGTCGGTCGATGCAGTCGGCACGTCGTGGAGCTGAATCGAGTTGACGACATGCGCAACGATCGGCGCGAGGTCGACAAATTCGTCCTTGTGGGCATAGCTCGATACAAAGACTGCCAGGTCGCCTTCCTGGTAGACCGTGAGCAGCGCCTGGGCCGGATCGGTCGTGATGTCGACCACACCCGCTTCCCGGCCATCCTCGAGCGCGATGGTCCGGGTTCCGTCGATAGTAAAGGGCGATGATCCGTCGTCAATGGCTTGCAGCAGCGCCAGGGCGTACTCTGCAGCCGGAAGGTCGCGCGCCGCACCCATGGCGACAAATTCTTCGGCAGCAAGCGTCATGATGTCGATCTGCTGCTGCCCGGGTTGCACCGCGTTGGCATCAACCCAGCCCTCCGTGCTGAGGTTGAATGCACCACCAAACGGGGTGAGAATCCAGCCAGTGGGTGTGTCAAAGCTGATGCGGCCATCGGGCGACGTGTATCTGTCGTAGATGATTTCCTGGCTGCTCGTTGCCGGCTGATCGACGATCAGTGGTTGGCAGCCCACAAGTATGAGTGTTGCGAGTAGCAAGAGTGTACTGAGCGAATGAATCAGTTTCATCGGTTTCCTCCTTTATAGCACGCAAGACGCAACTGTAGACCGGGTTTAGAGAGCTAGCGGCCGGTTGGCGCACGACCAACCGCCAGATGATCCCGACGGCTTTGATCGGTTACCGCCGGTCGCACAAACAGCAGTGCAATTCCCATTACCAGCATAGATAGGTACCAATTGAGAGGCACGGCATCCTGGGTGGCTAGACCTGCAACCAGGAGCAACGAGTGGACGCCGATCACAAACCAGCCGAGCCAGCGCGGATACCCTGCTTTGAGCAGGCCGTAGCCTATGACAATCAAACCGAGCAAAGTGACGATGACATAGAGTGGGAAGAGCCATGGACCGCCCAGAGCTTCGCCGCTTACAAATCTCTCAGGCGAAACGGTCATGCGATCAAATTGGATGACGAGCCAGAGGAGTGCACCGATGAAAACCAGCGTAGCGCCAAGATATGCTGAAACTCGCATTTGCGGATTGTTGTCAAGCGCCGTGATGTAACGCGCCAGCAGGACGATGCCTGCCGCTGCGATCAGCGCGCCGATGGCCGCAAACCCATTGGCCAGACGCCAGCTCACCATATTCTCTTGGAACGCGGCGGCTGCCTGTGCTGGATCTTCCACGGAGAAGACATTGAACATGGGAGGTGACATGATGGCAGCAATGAAGACGATTGACCCGCTGATTAGCAGGAGGGCGGCGGTTCGTTGCATGCTGTTGCTCCTTGGGCACAGATGGCTGAATGCACTGTGTAAAGGGTAGATGATGACGCAGGATCTTGTCATGGGGCGCGCGTCCCAATGAGTCAGGACAATATGTCCCAATCGTCAGTTCGTCGTTTCATGCTAATTGTGACGAAGTGAGGGTGAAAAGGTTCAAATACGCGACACTTGGGCTCTCAAAATCAATGCACCGCGCATTTCGTTGATCTATTCGCCATGAATGAGAGGTAGGAAGATGGTACCGTGCTCCGAGTTGCCGCCAGCAACCAACTGGACATTTCTGACGCCCCACCACCAGGTGTTTGGTGGATTGCGTGTGTTGTCAAAGGTCAAAATGTTGCGACTGTCGTCCACGACCAGGCTGTCGGACAAGGTGAGTGTGTAGGGTCCCGTCCAGACTTTGTCTTCATCGGCGATATCAATCCCCTCGGGTGTCTCCCTTATGGCTGCCGCCGGATTGACTGGTACATTCGCCACGAGCTCGTCGTTGACCAGCACCTCCACTTCATCATCCGAGTCGATGTCGTAGGCCTCGAAGGAGATGGTCACATCGCCTGCGTGACCGTCAAAGGAGAAGTCGACCTGATTGATGTGAGATGTATCACTTCCAGGAATGTTGCCATACTCAGCCATTGCGGGCAGCGGTTCTAGCCGATGGACGATTGCCGGACCTCCAGCATCACCCGCAGCGCGATCATAGAACAAGATGCTGCCGGCTAGGTTGGCGCCGTCACCGGTCGTCGACGTTGCAGCCAAAAGGAAGCTTGCTACCTGGTCGCCAACGCGCTCTCGTTCGAGATACGCACCGACTTCAACCGCGTTAAACGTGATCTCGCCGATCTGTCCGGCAGGGATTGATACCTCCTGTAGGACGTTAATCCTGGGCGGTGCTGCAGCGTGCGTCACCGTCCGCTCACTCCAACTGTCTTGCGTCTCCCATAACCCGAGCACCACTGCACTACCGGGCGGCAGGCCGTTCCGTGCAACAGTCAACCGCAACGTCAACTGGCGCGTAGAGGCAGGAACGCTCGCAACGTCGAATTGGATCAGCGTGCTGCGCACAGCCACAAAATCGACGAAATTGCTATACGATATCTCCAATTGACCGGCAGTCCCGGGCCCGGGGTCGTAATTCAGCGCTGGATTGTTTAGATCTACAAATGTGTCGTCTGTTGGTCCAAGATCAACCGTATCGAACGCGCGAACTCGCGATTGCACGCCAAGTACGCAGACGAGGCCAAACGCAATCATTAGGACGACTCTGATCCGCCATCTCTTGAATGTTTGCATTGCGCTTACCTGCCTTTCACTTTTTCTTTCACGCCAACTGAGTCACATTCGCGGCGCACTGCAACGGTTCACTCGGTCTCATCGCCGGCCGCAGGCCAGATCTCGGGTCCACCAGGATTTACTTGCACAACGAAGGGGGCGCCGGCTGTCATGGCGAAATCGTCACCTGTATCTGGCGGTAGGAAGATGCGGAAGGCCTGCGTCACACGATTCCAGGCGAGCAGAGTGTCGGCCGCGCCGACTCCCATGTCCGCCGCAATTTGACTTGCGCTGTCTAGCGCATGCTTCTGCAGCGGCAATGAGATGAACGTGTACCCGCCGGGCGTCAGCCGGTGGTAGGTCGCCAGCACGTTGCCCACGAACGTGGCGCGGTTCGGCCCATCGGCGTGCAGCAGCACAAAAATATCCTCTCCACGCTGGATCACAAAGTCATCGCCAGCATGGGGAGGCAGGAAGATTCGGAAAGCCTGGGTGGCGGGATTGAATCGGAGTGCCGTGGCTACGCCGTCCGCGCCCAGATATGCGGCCAGTTCAGATGCCTTTCGGATACTGGTCCGGTCCAAAGGAATGGCAAGGTGACTGTAGGCGGCGCCGCTGTTGTCGAGGGAGTGACTGATTTTGCCGACCTGATTCGAATCGGCGAAGCGCTCCCCAGCCCGGGCCCGTACGATGTAGAAGTAGTCAGGCGCGCCATCTGCAGCCGCACCACCGTCGCCATAACTCGTGCTGCCGGCAGAGAGAGTTGTCAACCGCGTCGACTCGTCGGGCGTGAAGTTGGGGATCGCGCTGCGGTATACTTCGTAAAACAGATTGACCGCAGCGTCTTGCCAATTCAGCTCGATGTCGTCACCGGCGCGACGAATGGCCACGCTGGGAGGTGCTGGGGCAGTAATGCCCCTATATACGGCCAATATCGGCACATGCTGATTGCTCAAGAAGACGATGTGAGGTTGCCCTGCCTCACTCAGCTGAAGCGCTGACGAATTGCCAGAAAGAGATGCGTCTCCAATCGACTGGATTCTCCATCCTTGGCTCAACCGTTCGGCATAGCGGATCCCGTCCGGATGCAAATAGCTGATGTGCGGCTGGTTCTGATCGCCCAGAGCAAGTGAAATCGTCCCGCCTAGATGGCTATAACTTGTCGAGCAATCCACTACCTCTGTCTGCCAGTTGCCTGGCGATGTTGCACGAGCAAACATAAGCATGTTTCCGCTGACATAGGCCACGGAAGGTGTACCGGTGGCATCCAGGGCAAGCGAGGTACCGCCGTAGCCGCCCGAACCGATGACCGAGGACGAGTGTCCCGAGTCAAAGAGTTGGACATGTTTTACGACGTTCGCGGTTAAATCATGATAGGCAATATTCACTTGCCCGGCTCCGTCTACTGCGATGGAGCAATAGCGACCGACGCTTCCTTCATAATCGATGACGCGGAATTGCCACCCGTAGCGACCAAGCACGCCGTACTTTAGATCTTGATTGACCCCGTCATAGAAGCACACGTGAAGAAGGTCAAACTGGTCAAACGTAATGTCGGGAAAGATCTCGGACCAGCCTGTCGTGATCACAGTTTCGATCTGCCAGTCATTGTCGTCATGAACGGCAAGGTGCAAAGCGTCTCCACATTCATAGACAATGTGCGGTCGATCATTGCTGTCGAGCGCAAGCGATGCATGTCGGACATTCCCACAACTGTCATCCGGCACCCGCACAAGATGCCAGCCATCGTGCGCCAAGTTGAGATAGAGAGCGCCGCCCCCATCACTGGCGCCAACGCTTAGATGTGGCAAGTTCTGGCTATCCAAGGCCATAGATACAGAATGGTCCATGACAAATTCATCGATCGCAACGGTTTGGGTAGACCAGATGCCGTCTGCATGGTGTGCGACTTTTAACTCGTTGGGGAAAGAATAGTCTACGTAGTATCCGATATGAATCTCATCCAGCGGATCGATGCCGATCGACGTATGCCTGCCGAAAAATCCATAGATGCGTCCGTTCGCGGCAGGACCATCAACCGTTTCGCTGTGCCACCCGTTTTGATCGCGATAGGTATGGATTAGGTTGCCGGTATAGTAGCTAACGTCATGTAGGTGGCTGATATGCGGCTGACTATCGCTGTCAAGCGCAATAGAAGTGGGAAATGGGGTGCCGTAGGGGGCACCCGTTTCTTCTTCAACCCAGGCGACGCCGTTGTGGTAGATGTAGCCGAGACCATTGGATTTACCGAAGCTAACATGGGCTGCACCGCTGTCGTCAAGGACAAGCGTTGGGTTGTACCCTTCCCCAACTGGCAGCGTCTCAACGCGCCACGTAGCCTGCTGGCGAACGGCGTAATGCATCGTGTATGAACCACCGTCCGTCCGGTAGCCGTAGATCACATGCGCAACGCCATCATTGCTTGATGCGGCCGAAACGTGCGCGCTTGGCGGCACGCCAAACTCGATAGCTACAATCTCCCAGGTGTCATTTTCAAGAAGTGCGTACTTGAGGGCATGTTGGCCTGCGTCAAGATAGACGATGTGAGTGGCGCCGGCGGCATCCACAGCAATGGCCGAGTGTCGACCCACATCCCCGGAGCTGTCAACGACGGAGATTCGCCAGGCAGAGCCGTCCTTCACGGCATAGCGCAAATCTCCTGCCTGCGCATCGTAATAGCTAACATGGATCGTATCTTGTGCGTTAAGCGTGATCGAGGCGAATGCGCCAACGCCAGTCTGGGAATCGATCATTTCGTGTTGCCAGACCACGCCATCATACCAGTCGTGATAGAGGCCATTTCCGCCATAGACAAGATGGGGAAAGCCGTAGCTGTCGATTGCCAACATTTGGCTGGCTACATCGCTGCCAATTCGAGCTGGAGTACCCGCAAACTCCGTTGTCCAGTCGACGAGATCCAGCGTTAGTTCATAGACGGCTTCCGACTCTGGCGGGTAGTCATCCGGTCGTTGGTTGCGAACCAAAATGTAGTAGTGCCCGTCGCCAGGGAGGACGTATTCCAATCGTGGATCGCCGCCGTTGTCGTCCCTATTCGAGGCCAAGAGCGTCACTCCGTCGGCAGCATAGAGTTCGAGCACGAGGTCAATCGTCGTACCGAGATCCTGGGCACGGATTTCGGCAAGAAGCACTTCATCCGCTCGCCCGTCAAAAAGGAAGTAGTCCACATCGCCGTTTGGACAGAGATCGGCCGTCAAGGGAACATCAAAGGGCGGAATCCGCGCTGTCTCCGGCGTATCATTTGGCTCATGCAGGTCACCGCAACCGACCAGCGGGACATGTGAGGCCCAGATATTTTCGCCGTACGCGATGCGAAACCAGCCCGCCTCTCCCCAGCCGGTGCCCCAACTATTCTTGGCAATCCAGTACTCTTCTACATCGTTGTAGCCAATCAACGCAATCCCGTGCCCCCCGATTATGTCGCCCCACGTGTGGTGATAAACACCGCTTTGGTAACTGAAGAAATCATCATAAATCACCATCGAGGCGAGTACCGGGCCGGTGCTGGCAATTGCTCGTTTGGCCTGTTCGTCGTTGGTAATTACATACGCCCTGACCAGTTGCGTCCTACGGCTTTGCCAATCAGCGCATGGTGTGCAGGCTACATTATGGTCAACATACGGGAAGCAGCTTTCATCCACAATTCCGGGGTCAAGGGCGAATTCCAGTGCAGCCCCGTTCGCCCAACCGCCTCCACAGCACGCGCTGCAGCCGCAGAAGAAGAGGTGTGCTTCCGCGAGATTGGGGTTAAGGGATGCATTGTTGGCCGCAATCTCCAAGCGCGATTCGATTGCGCCCACCGCACCGAATGCGCTGCACGAATTGCACTCCCCTTGGTTGCGAATCGGTGTCGTCCAATCCTGACCGGCATGGGCACGCCAGTCAAGAGTCGGTGGATAGTCGAAGTCGCTCCAGGTTGCTTCGGGCAGAGCGTCTGTTGGTGTAAGCGCTGCGGCAGCCTCTAGTTCGCCTATTGGCAGCGGGACGCCGCAGAGCCGACGCTTCTCTTCCAAGCTCAGACCCGAGACGGACGTCTCGCCGGCCACCCAGCCCTCAGGCTCGGGCGCTTGTAGGCCTTCTTGTGCAATTGCGGCTTGGATACCGAGTAGAAAGAGCGTAAATAGGGTCAAGAGAAAGGGAGAAAAGTACCGCCTGCCAAATCGAGAGAGCCTGTGGCCGATCATGTCGCTTTCCCCTTTTTTGCACTCATGCGACGGGTGGCAATTCAAGGATTGCTACCCGTCCTGATCCGATGCATCCATGGCTAGCTACATGCTCGCACAGTGAATGCGACGAAATGGCGACACGGTGGATGATGGCTGCTCTCTCCTGATACCAGATGACAGCAAGTTAGGTTGTGCAGCTTGACTTGCTGTCGTGGTCGAATCAGCACGAAGACGCAAGAAGGAGCGAATGGCCAGTATCGCGTGGCAGACCCGAGAAATGGGCTTGAGGTTTGCGTAAGGGGTAGGAACGGGCGTATCTTCTTCTTTTACGCCGTGATTTGCGTGCTGTGGATAATTTTGCGCGTAGTCATTGTTAGCACACCGACGAGCAGCCACAGGACAAGCGCCCAGGCAAGCAGCCAAATGACGAGCGTTTTATCGTCCAGGCTGGGCGGCATGAGCACAAACTGGCTGGCCACCAGGCTGGCGTGCATGAGGATAGCCAGCAGCAGACTCTGCGTGTGGTCGTAGAGCCAGACCATGAGGATCCGGTAGGCCGGTAGCCATGTGAAGAGACGGGCGATTAGCAGGGCAAATCTCATGCGGGTGGTAAAGGTGTTCGCTTCCCAGAAGAGCGGGAAGTGCCAGAGACCCCAGGCCATGCCGATTAGGAGCCCGGTGGCTAACCATCCGCGCTGGTTGCGCAGGCTGGGCGCGGCAAAGCCACTCCATCCTATCTCCTCACATAGGCCAACGATTAGTCCCAGTGCAATTGCGGAGGCGGCGGCTGGGACTAGTCTGCCCAGTTCCCAATCCATTTTGTAGAGTGGTGAAAGGCTTCCCAGGATTAGAATCGTCACGACAAGGGAGAGTGACGCAATCAGCAGAGCTGCAGCATACCAGGTTTACCTCTGATCTTGACTGACCGAAGTAAACCTGTCATTGGCGTTCGTGCAACTCTTTATTGCGCCGGCTACGACCGCTCCGTTGCCGACGGGCGACCTTGTGCTGGAGATGCAAAACGCCCTGGCAGGTCCTGACCAGTCCGAATCGGAGAATCGCGTCATCATTGCAGCCGATCTTCTGGCCCAAGATGCGCCGGCAGAAGCTGAACGCGTACGACGCTATCCGGACGCACAGGAGTGGCAGGCGTACCAGAATGACCCAACCCCGCCCCGACCGCGTGCCTTTGATTTGGAGATGCTGCTCTTCATCCAGGCGGGCGAAACGGGTCGCGTAGAGGTGCCCTCAGTGCGCGAGCACGCATCGGTCTTCCTACCGACGGTCATACGTTAGGCTAGCTTGGCAAATCTGTGTATTGGGGACCAGCCTGAACTCGTCGCGCGCTTGACGCTCTTCAGAGCTTTCACACTTACGACTCAGGCGCTGCTGCAGCTCGTTGGGTGCGCCGGTGCGCGGTTCGGCCGCTCATCATTTTCACCCTGCCAAAGCGTGGGACCATCCTTGTCTGCCCCCTGCACATGGTCGCCCATCAAGCCGAGCGCCGCCGTGGAAGCGGCAAGTCCGTCCGCCATCAGCCCTGCACTCTCGAGGAATGTACGCCTTATCATAGATTTGTCTCCTCGAAAAATGGATTTGAGAACCTGCGAAACGATTGAATCTCTGATGCCCTGGGCGAGCGCTGGCCCGTATAGCCGCCGACCGCAGGCACAATTGCCGCTGAAAGCAGCACCAGCAGCAGGCGCACGATCAGGCTCCGGCTCGATGCGCGCCAGACCGTCGCCGCCATCCCGCCGACAAAGAGGACCAGACCGACGGCCAGCGCGATGCGCGCGGCCATTGAGAGAGGCTCGTCTGGATGGAGCGTAGCATCCTCGATCGCTGCGGCACAGGCGATGACGCCCAACATCATGGGGAAATGATGCTCTCCAGAGATTCACAATCTATGGGCGCCGGCCGTCGAGCAACGGTCGGCTCAGCATACCGCGCTGACCGAGTGGTTCGTGCTTCCTCTGTCATTCGCAACTCTTGGTCTGTATCCGCGAATGCCTTGTGTAACGACTGGCTTCAGTCCATCAGGAAGGCAAGAAAGGTCGCCTCTTCCTGGGTGGCCCGGCGACCGGCCACGAGCAAGCCGGACATCGCCTCGCCATCGCCGATAGTGAAGACCCGCAACTCACTGAGGTCCGGGTCGTCAAAAACAGCCGCCAATGCCGCCGGGTCGTTGTCAAGCAGCATCTCGGCCGCCGACCTGGCGCCGGCATCGTCCAACCCTCGCAACTCGCCGACGACATCCGCCTCTGCATCTGCCGGCCGCGCATAGAGCTCGCGCCATGGCCCCAGCCACGCGTCTTCGCCATAACGGGTCCAGAGGTCGCCGACGAAGCTGCGATAGACGGTCTGCGCCGCGTCGCCGAGCGCCTGGGCGGACGTCAAGGGTTCGTTGAAGACCGCACTGCCAAACGCCGCCTGGCTGGGCGGGCCATAGGCTGCCGTCAGCATTGCGACGGCGTCTGTCGGAGGAACTGATTGATTGGGCATGGTCTCTTCACTTTCTGTAGGTGCTGGTGTGCCAGCGGTTTGCGGGTCTCAATCAACCGTACTGCGTGCGACGACGTAGCCGCCGTCGACGCGCAAGATGCTGCCGGTAATGTAGTCGGCGTCGTCACTGGCCAGAAACGCCGCGGCCTTGCCGATGTCGTCCGGCGTGCCGATGCGGCCCCACGGCAGCAGACGGCCGTTTGCCTGCAGCGCTTCTTCGCTGTAAAAGGTGCGCTCGCCTGGCGTGTCGATCCAACCGGGGGCGATGACGTTGACGTTGATGCGGCTACCAGCCAGTTCGACGGCCAGCGTCATGGCAAACTGGTTGATCGCAGCCTTGGCCATGTTGTACGCCGCGCAGCGCGCCGCCGCTACCTCCGCCTGGACGGAGCTGATGACGACGATCTTGCCCCGGCTGCGTGGATTCGGCGCTTGTTTCACCATCTGCTGCGCCGCCATTTGACAGACGTGGAAGACGCCGAACTGGGTGACTTCCAGCGTGCTGAGGACGCCGGCCCAATCCGCTTCGACTACCGGCTCGCGAACGGAATAGGCGGCGTTGGAGACGACGATGTCAATGTGCCCAAATTGCTCGACCGCGCCTGCAAACATGGCTGCCACCGCGGCGCGATCGGCAACGTCGGCCGGCCAAAAGAGGGCCTCCTGCCCCAGCGCCTGAACCGACGCCACGACCTCTGCGGCTGCGTCGGCATGGGCGTGATCGTTGACGACGACCGTCGCACCTTCTTCTGCCAAAGCTTGGGCGATGCCGCGCCCGATACCCTGGGCCGCACCGGTGACCAGGGCGACCTTTCCTGCAAACTTCTTCATCGTCAGCCTCCGTCTGTGAGGATTCCTTGCCTGGTGGGAGAACGTGGATCAGGCACGCCGGTCGAGTGGGCCTCGACTCTGTGACAATGGCTGTCAGAGCACGCCATATTTCTCAAAAACTTCGCGCAGCGTCGCCCCGTTGCGCAGCTCTTCGCGCGTGATGTTCTCGCCTTCGACCTTAGCCAGGGCCCGCTCAATCACCTCTCTGGCCGCGTCCTGGGGAATGACGATGACGCCGTCCAGATCGCCAAAGATGATGTCGCCGGGCCGTACGATGACGCCGCCGCAGTTGACGGGACAATCATAGTCGATCACCGTGCTGCGACCGGCCGAGTCGACGGGGTGCATGCCGGTGGCGAAGACGGGAAACCCCATCTCGCGGATCAGCTTGACGTCGCGCGCGATAGCCGTCGATGATGGCCCCATTTGCGCCGCGTGCCGTCGACGCCGTAGAAAGCAACTCACCCCACAGGCAGGTGCGCGTCGACTGCTGGGTGGAAGCCACCAGGACGTCACCCGGTT
Source organism: uncultured Chloroflexia bacterium (assembly GCA_963749845.1). Lineage (GTDB taxonomy): Bacteria > Chloroflexota > Anaerolineae > Caldilineales > Caldilineaceae > JAGRCP01. The sequence goes on from CAVVOJ010000007.1 coordinate 228,730, forward strand.
GCAGACTGTCGACCGCGGCGATCTCCTTTTCGTAGGCGTTTTCCTCGAATTCGTAGACGTCGACCGACTGCATGGTGCAGGCACGCCCGACGACGACTGCTTCGGGGAAGAGCGGCCGAATGTCGGCGCGCATGGCCTGCTGACGATAGCCGACCTGGTCCAGCGCGTCGCAGAGGACGGCTGCATAGAGCCGCTCTTTCATCAGGGCAAAGAGCGCCAACGGGTCATCGAATGGGATCATGGGTTTCCTCCTTTATCGAGCCGCAAACGCGCAGACACAAACGTCTGGACGGCGTCCCGCACTTTTTTGTGGTCTGAAAATAGTAATCTTGCCCAACACCGGGGCGGCGGTGAGGAACCATCCCGGTGTTGGGCAAGATTACTTGTCACCTGCAATTGAGTATTTACGCCTTGATAGCGCCTGCTGTCAAGCCGGAGACGAACTGGCGCAGGGCGAACATGAAGACAATCAGCAGTGGAATCGATGCGATGACATAGCCGGCAAAGAGGGGGCCCCACTCTGTTTCAAAGCTGGACGAAAACTGGACCAGCCCCTGGGCCAGGGGCATCCACTCGCGACTGGTGATCGTCACCAGCGGCCAGATCAGGTCGTTCCAGGTTGCGATGAGGCTGGTGATGGCCACCGTGGCCAACATCGGTCGCGCCAGCGGCAGGGCGATCTGCATAAAGACCTGTCGATCGGCTGCCCCATCCACCTTGGCCGCGTCAAAGAGCGCTTGCGGAATCGATTCGAAATAGCTGCGCATGAGCCACGTGCTCAGCACGAGTCCCGTGGAGGTCCAGGGAATAATCAGGGCCAGGGGCTGGTTGAGGATACCCAGGTTGCGCACGAGCACGAAGCGGGGCGCGAGGGTCAGGACGCCGGGCACCATCATCAGGCTAATGAACAAATAGAAGAGCGTCTGCTTGCCCGGAAACTTGTAGCGGGCAAAGACGAAGCCGGTGATGCTGGAAAGCGCGGCAACGAAGAAGATGGTCGCGGACGAGTAGAGGATACTGTTGAAAATCGGGCGGTATAGACGATCAAAGGCAATTGCGTAATTGACGAAATGGAGCGGCAGCGCCGGGCCCCAAAACGACTGATAGAATTGCGTATTGTTCTTGAACGAGGAGATGACGATGATGATCAACGGAAAAAAGGTGAGGACGCCGAAAAAGAGCAGCCCCATCTGTAATGGAAGATCGTGACGAAATGCGGCACGACTGCGTTTTTGAACGGTCGTTGTGCTCATGCTTAGAGATCCTGATCATTGCCGACGTAGCGAATATTGATTACGGTCAGCGTCATCATGATGACAAAGAGAATGACGCCGATCGCCGAGGCATAGCCGAATTCAAGAAAGTTGAAGGCAGAGTGGTAGAGGTGGAGCGCCGGCACCATGGTTGAGTAGCCGGGACCGCCATCTGTCAGCACCAAGAAGAGATCGAAGCGCTGCGTCATGAAGATGGCCGTCAGGATGATGGCCAGCTTGATCTGAGGCATGGCCATGGGAATATCGATGTAGCGAATGCGCTTGAGCAACCCGGCGCCGTCAAGTTGCGAACTCTCGATCACTTCTTGAGAAATGGCCTGCAGTCCGCCCAGGATGATGAGAAACTGCAGGGTCGGCAGCCACGGAAAACGCACAAAAGCAATCGACCAGATGGCTAGGTTCGGATCGGCAAGCCAGGCGTTGGTCAAAGACTCAAGACCGACTGCGGTGAGGAACTGATTGAGCAGGCCCACCTGTGGATTGTAGATAAAGCGCCAGATCAGGACCATGACCAGGTAGGGCACAACCATGGGAATGACAAAAATCAGTTTCCAGCGATAGGCCCACCCCGTGCTGCGTAGATTGACGATCATCTCGGCGGCAATGAACGGAAAGAGGGTCTGAAAGATAATGCGAAAGATGACAAAGAAGGCGACGTTCTTGAGCGAGACCAGGAAGGCACGGTCATGCATCAAGTTTTCATAGTTCATCATGCCGACGAACTTATGGACTTTGCCGCCGTTCCAAAGAAAGAAAGAATTATAGAAGGCCGAGCCCGCCGGATACCAATCAAAGGTGAGCACGACCAACAATGCCGGCAGGAGTGCTAAGTAGGCATAACGATTCTTGACGATACGCTTCACGAGAGATTGTGAGCTGCTACCGGCGGGTACGTAACTGCTGGTCTGTTTTGTAATGGGGACGTTCGCCATCGTGGTCTTCCCGTAGAGTTGGGCGGCATGAGCGCCGGAAATGGGTCGGCTCCCAGCGATCTGGGAGCCGACCCGTGTGCAGGCGGATGTATGCGAACGCGTTGGCTAGCCCGTTGCGTTCCGCATCAGCCTGTGCGTGCCAGCCTGCCGCTTACTGAAGCTGGAAGTCACACGTCCAGTCGTTTTCGGCGATAACCTTCTCAGCCTCGGACGTCATCAGGCGATCTTCCGCGGCAATGAGTTCGTCCTTGGAAATCTGGTCGGTGAAGTACTCCTGCATCAGGCGGCGATGCTCTTCACCATAGCGCTTGGTCAGGCGCGGATCGGGATCCTTGAGCGCTCGAATGGGCAGGTCCAGGAAGGCGGCGAGGGGCTGTAGCGCCTCCGGCACGTCTAAGCCGAGTAGCGTCGGCACCGAGCGCGGCGCATCGGAGACAACGCGCGACCATTGGGGCTGCGCGGTCAGGTACATGAGGAAGTCGACGACTTCATCCGTAATGCCTTCGCGTTGCGCCCGATCGGTCACGGCATAGCCGGCCGTAAAGCCGCCGACGAGATAGGCAGTGTCGACGTTGCTGGCGAATTCAGAGGTGGTTTCCTGCAGTGGCGGGAAGTAGCTGACGCCAAACTCGAAGTCCGAATCGCGCAACACACGCGACATATCTACCGCCGCGTTGGCCAGCATGATGGGCGTTTCGCCGGTAATGAAGAGGCGATAGGCCTCGTCGGGTGTAGCGGAAGAATAACCCTCAATCCAGTAGGGTTCGTATGCGCTGAGCACATCGATCCAGGCCGAGAACTCAGGGTCATTGGCGCTCATGATGCCGTTCTGGATGGCGCAGGCCATCTCCTTCTGGTTCAAGGCATGCCAGGATGCGTCGGGCTCCCACATGCTCTCAATCTTGTCGCGGTAGAGGCTGGTCAGCGTGACGCCGTCGATCCAGTTGTAGTTAAAGGGCGTGGCCGTGCTCATGGAGAGCGCAAGGGGCTCGTAGCCGGCCTCCTGGATGACGGCCATGTCTTCCATCATGTCGGCCCAATCGGTCCACAGCGAGGTCTCTGTCACAAACTCAGTCGGCAGACCCAGTTCCTCAAAGATCTCCTTGTTATAGAAATAGCCAACGGCCACCGCATCCACGGTGGTCAGATATTGGTTGCCGCTTGAGTGCAACGTTGTGTCCCAGACGACTTCGGGGATCGATTCCTGCCACTGCTCGTGGCCTGGCGTGCCCTCTGGAATATAGGGGTTGGGCTGTTCGATGTAGTCATTGAGCGGCACATACCAACCGTTGCCCTCTTCTTGCCAGACGCGGATGTAGTTGTTGTTGATGATGTGGGGCTCCGTGCCGCCCTGGAAGACCGTGACGCGCCAGGTGTCTTCCGAAACGCTTTGCGGTATTTCGATCAGCTCAATCTCCACATTGGGATTGGCTGCTTCATACTCTGCAACCAGTTCATTGAGGGCGGTGGGCGGATTGGGGTTGTCTGCCGTGGGTTCCGTGGGATAATATGCGCCTGGTGCGATACTGATGGTAATCTTATCGCCTGTCGATTGGGTGCCTTCTTCAGCCGGTGCCGACGCAGGCGCCGCACAGCCGGCCAGGACTGCCATAATCAGGATGGCAAAACCGGCCAACAACATGAGCTTTCTTGGACCGCGCGCGTGTTTCACGAACTTCCTCCTTTGGTAGAGCGGGAAAACAACTGTTGATCTTCTCAAATTGGCACAACTGGAACAACTGCATGGGGATTGGCTTTTGCGCTGAAACTAGCAAACCTCCTCGTTGGCCGGGCAATAATCGCCAAGGTCAATGTATGCACCAACTATCGATTCGAGCCTTCTGCTTTCAATGCGAAGCGATTCTTGTCTGGCAGCGAGGAATTATCGTACGCCGGGGCGAACAATAACATAGCCATCGGGTATTGTCAAACCATTTCGAATGTTCTGCGTTGGGTGTGAAAGCGAACTTCCGAAGCATTTCTATAAGAGCAAGCTATGGAAGTTCTTCGCCGGCACCTTCGTAGTCTTTCGTAATCGATTCGTAACCATACAGGTTCGTGTCGCGCCCAAAGGGGCCCGGCAGTCCACGGCAGCATGTGGACGTATCGAAACCCAACGGGTCGACCCGCTCCTTGGTTTCGACAGGCTCAACCGGCGTCGCTACCATTCACCTGGATAGTTACATCAATTCTACCAAAGGAGAAAGTATGCGTGAGCCGGACGTATTCATTAAGGCGGAGCAAGCGTTACAATGCGTTGTCGAGCAGATTCAGGATGAACAGTGGGATATGGTCATGCCGCCTGATTTTCCCATGCGCCCGGCTGACCATCCCGTGACCCTGCGCGAGATCATCAACTACCACGCCTATGACGATGCCTGGGTACCGGACATGCTTGCCGGGCTCACCATGGAGGAAGCCGGGCGCGATCAGTTTGACGGTGACCTGCTGGGAGAGGATCCCAAGGCCAGCTTTGCAGCAATTGTGGACAAGGCCTGCGCTGCGGCCATGGCGCTTGATCATGAAGACTTAGAGCGAACCGTTCATTGCTCGTTCGGTGACTTTTCGGCACGCGAATACTTCTGGCAAATCAATTCGTTTCGCGCATTGCGCGCCCACGACATAGCCAAAGTGATTGGCGTCGATGCGACGCTTCCCGACGATTTGGTGCAGGGGGTGTGGGACGAGGTCAGTCCCCATGCCGAAGAGTGGCGGCAGTTCGGCGTCTTCGGTCCCAAGGTGGAGGTGCCGGCCGACGCAAGCCTGCAAGATCAGCTGCTTGGCCTAACAGGGCGCGTTCCCTAATTAAATCGACAGCGTATGCTCTACAGTGTTGGTTTAGACTGAAATCTCTACGAAAACATGACTTTCATCTATGCGACCGCATAGATGCGACCGCAGTTATGCGACCGCAGTTATGCGACCGCCTCTGCCTTCGACAGGCTCAGGCGGCGGCTACCAAGTGGCTCAGGCTGAGCCTGCTTCGAGTGAGCCTGTCGAAGTGTCGAAGGCCGGGTCTACCGCAAGGCCTTACAAAGCTAATGTTCTCGTCGAACCTTCAGTCTAGGAGGGGGCGTGCTGCTGATCCGCCTCCGCAGGAACCGCATTGGGCGGCGGCAGGATGACCTCCCACGGACGTTGGCGCACGGCCTGCCAGTAGGCGCTGGCGATGGCGCGAACGCTGCCCAGTCGAATGCGGCGCGAGCGCATGGCCACGTAGAGGGCCAGGGCGAAGCTGACCGTCAGGTTCACAACGCCGATCATGAGGGCAAAGAGGATGTACTCCGCAAAGACCCAGATGCTGGGCTGGAGTACGGTCGATGCATAACCGACATTGGCGACTGAAAAGGCTACGTGGCGGATGTCAAGCGGCAGGCCGGTCAGATAGCCGATGTAACCGGTGACGCCGAGCATAACGCCAAAGAAGAAATTGCCGAGCAGGGCGCCAAAGTTTCCGCCTATGTAGTCAGCAAAACGGTTACGCCGCTCCGGCGACAGGGTGCGTTGAAGCAGGGGGTGCCTGCGAATGCGCTCCGGCAGATCGAGGTAGAGACATCGGTTGTCATAATAGCCGGCCACCAAGCCGGAAACGAAGAGCCAGACACCGGCAATTGCGGCATAGAAGAGCGCCGGGCTGGTAAATGGGTTCTGGCCGGCCATCAACTCTACAGCCTTGCTCTCTTTCATCATCGCGCCGCCGGTCAGGGCGCTGATCGCAAAGCCGATCAGGAGCGCTACCGGGAGCGCAGCGAGCACATTGCCCGATATGGCGGCAAACTGAGAGCGACCGACGTCGATAATCAGCTGGGCCAGATCTTTGCGATCGGCCATACCGTTGTGTGCGTGTTCCAGCTGGTGGGCGAAGTATGCTGCCGTCATGGCCGGCTGCTTGGTTGCCACCGTGAAATGAAACATGTGGATGATGACAAAGCCCAAGCCATAGTTTAGGCTGACCCAGAGCGTCGTCCAGCCCATGGGGAGGCCCAGCGCTACAATCTGGATCTTGATCAGCGCCATGAGCGCGATGAAGACGCCGGCCCCGAGACCGCGTTTCATCATGTCTATATATTCTCGGCGATCTTTGGTGACGTAGTGTTCGCCGGTCTCGCTTGCTTGGTTGGTGACGCTCTTGGCAAACAAATAACTGGTTTGGCGCAGGAGGTTGTTGACGCTGTTTTCTTCACTCTGCTGCCGCACCAACTGGCGAAAGAGGGCCAGGCTACGCGTCTGAATCTCTTCGGGGTTGTCGGCGGTAAGAATCGCCAGCAGCGTGCGGATCCGCGCCAGGATCTGTTCCAGCCGCTCCAGCAGATAGGTGAGCTGCAGGTCGCTGCCTTTGCTCAAGGCCAGCTGGCGAAATCGTTTGACCTGCTGTGCACATTGCTCCAACATCACCCAAGCGTGGGAAGCATCGATCTCTTCACTGGCGACCGTTGGGATCAGTCGCGACCGGCATGCCGCGACGAAGCGACTGATTTCTCGTTCCTGGGCAATGAAATTTGAGTCAAAATCTGCAATTGTGGGGTCCAGACGCAGGAGCTCATCTTCCATCTCTTCGGCTGCTAGCCAGATGGAGAGCATTTCCAATGCGTACAGCGCTTCATCAACAAGATGGAGCCTGACTTTGTCGTCAGATTCAGCCGAAATAAGGGTATCATACAGCTGCATCCAGGCTGCATCCGGCAGCGCCTCGACCCATGCCGGATCGCCGGGCTGATCAAACACGTGCTCAATCAGATTCTTGGCGCTGAAAATCACCGGCGGTGCAGGGGCCAGCTTGTTATACACCCGCCGCCGCAGTTCGGAAGCGAAGCGCCGACGCGGCAAAATGCCTGTATCGCTGTAAAGAGGAAGAAAGCGCAGGTTGACGATAAGTTTCCGCGCTTTGGCACGAATTTGCGCTGCTGCCTCTGGATGATGCGCCATATCTTGGGCAAAACGCTGGATTTTTTCTTCAACTTCGTCAATCTGCGTAACGTTTTCGGGGCGTAACCAGTCAATAACGGTACAGAGCATGATTAGCTCGTTATCTTGTTGCGCCAGTTCTGCCAGATCTGGTCTGCGCGTCTCCATGTTAGGCACCTCCTTTTTGCGTTTGAGTTCTGCGTGGACGGCTCGCAACATGGCAAGCGGAATCTCTGCGCTGCCGATTGGCGGGAATTCATTGCGCGCACCGTCTTTGACGTTTAGCAAGTATAGGGCACAAAAGCGCACATTGACGTGAGCTAGATTGCTTATGGTGTGCAAACCTTAGACAATTCATGTCATTTGTTTGCGTGCATGGACAAGCCTGGCGCCGTCAACGCATTCGCCTACGCTTTTCCATTGGGCCGCAATGGGCAAAGCGCGCAAGAGCGTGCCTCACCGTTGCGCACATTTGGTCACACGATTGCCCGAAATTTCTTGACGATTTGTGCAATTTGCACTAAATTATCATGATGTCGAATCTGAGCTTCCTACGCCAGCCGTCGTGTACCGTTGGACGAACGTCCAGCGCGACGCTTGCTCGTCGTTCTTAATCCAAATTTTGCTGAATCCTGGAGTATGAAATGGGCCATCCTATTCACCGCCCTGCCGTTGTTCGCTTTTTGCGCCTTGCCCTGTTGGTCTGTCTGCTGAC
>CAVVOJ010000008.1:0-8494 GCA_963749845.1 uncultured Chloroflexia bacterium
GAGTACGCTGACGAACAAGGCGCCAGTGAAAAGGCCGAGATAAATGGCTTCGGCAGGGTGTTGCGGGATACGAATGACCTCGATGGCGGGGATCATGAAATAGATTAGGAAGGGTAGCATATCGGTAAAGAGGCGGGGGCCGTAGGCATGCCCGCCCCACCAGATCAACCATGAGCCGAGCATCAGCCAGTGCAGGGTGATAATGCTGAGCAGCGTGATGTCCAGGCTATTTATCTCGTGCCGACGCAGCTTAAGATAGAGCCCAAGGAAGCTGAATAACAGGATAGGTGAAAAGGTGAAGAGTCCGCGATTGGGGCTGACGACAGTTCCCGCAAGACCGGATGCGAATGAATTCCAGGCAGCGTTGCTGGCGGAAGGTAAATAATAGGGCTGGAGGATGGCTCCAAATGTTTTGTAGTTGTAGAACAAAAATGGCGCCGCGATCAGCGCAGCCCAAAGCAAATAGGGCACGAAGTACCGGGGGTAGACGACCAGCACGAGGAGTGAGAAGCAGAGGATGGGAATACTGTTTGTGGGGCGAACAACATAGGCCGCTGCCAGCAGCAGACCAGTGAACTGTACGCTCTTTTCCTGCGTTCCTGCGCGCAGAAAGATGAGTAGCGTCGACGCCAACAAGAGCATGGAAAGATCGTGTTGCCAGAGCGCTCTTGACCCTGTCGACCAGGCCGGCGTGGCGAAGGCGAAGATTAGGGCCAGCAGCCCAGCCCTGCTCCGGCTGAGCGCATTTCGTCCTATCGAGTAGATGACGACCGCGGTCAGCGCCGTGATGGCCGAGCCGAGCACTATCTCGAGCGGATCGGCAATCGTATCGTGGGCCGGCCGCCTGAAGCGATCATAGAGACTCTCACCGCCAACGCGGCTGGCGACGGCATCGATGATGGCAATGGCAGGCAAAATTGCCACGGAAGTGCCGATCGGATAGGCTGAATAGAGGTGCCCATCGTACTCCTTGACCCGATAGTCATCCGTGTCGAGGACGTCGATAAATTCGTCCAGGTCCGTATTGCGCGCATGGAGCATGCTTAGCGCAAGATGGATCGTCCAGCGTGAGTCAGCGCGCTGGATAACGCTAGAGATAGACGTGTAGCCTGCAAACACAAAGATGAAAAGACAGATCGAAATGACAAGGTCAGTACGCCGGTCGTTGACGGCGGCCACGATGCACCCCCGATGCTAGTTCGTCGATGTTGTCAAAGAGCGGTCGACGGCTATAAGCTCGCGCTCTCCTCACGCACGATGGCAATCAGATCGTCAATCTGATCGATTTGATCGCGTTCGAGCACCCAGCGCCGGCCCATGCGGATGATCAACTGTTCGGCCACTGCCCGTGCGGCCGGATCCTCGATGCTAGAGATGTCCCAGACGCTGACGATGCCCATCATGCGGCGCAGCATCTTGCAGCCGCCAAAGCCAGCTGTGTCCCGAAGAAGCTGGGCGATGTAGCGCCGTCGGTACTCGGCAAAGGCCGCATCACCGCCGGGGTAGTCCCAATAGGCGGCAGGCATCAGTTCGCCGCGTGGGTTCTCGCGCCAAAGCGTGTCAAATTTCTCTGCAAACTGCAGCCAGATGTCCCGCACCATCTCAAGGAGATAGGTCTGATATGCCGCTCGTTCATCGGCGTTGGGGGTGTGCGCGTAGTGCGCGGCGTAGTTGAGAATCAGATTTTCCAGCAGTGCGCCCACGTCGAAACCCATCGGCCCGTAAAAGGCAAACTCCGGGTCGATGACCTTGGTTTGAGCGGCATTGGCCATGATACTGCCCGTATGCAGATCGCTGTGGATGAGCGCCTGGCCATTGGTCATGTAGCTTGCCTTCATCTCGGCGATGGCCAGCTTGAGTTCGCTGTCCTGGCGTACGGCCTGGACTTCGTCCTCGAGCAGCGGATTCCAGTTGTTTTCGGGCGATTCCATGAAGGGATCGGTGAAGACGAAATCTTCCTGGATCTTGCACAGGTGGGGATTGATAAACGTCGCCTGAAGTTCCTTCTTCTCCACGCCGGTCAGGTAGAGGTCCGAGGTGAAGAAGAGCGTACGCGCCATGAAGGTCGAGATGTGATCGGCAAACTCCGGGAAGAGATTCCGTTCGACCAGCGGCTTGCGCATCACCTCCAACTCGCGCAGATTTTCCATGATCACCAGCGACATCTCGCTATCCGTGTGGTAGATCTCCGGCACGAGGCCGGGGGCCAGCTCGCCATGTTTGAGTAGCGCCTGGGTCTCGAAGCGCATGCGTTCACGCGTCAGCGGCCAAGAGTCGCCCGCCACACGCAGATAGGGCAAGGCCTGCTTGAGAATCACCGTTTCGGCAGGATTGTCGCCATTTTCGATGATAAAGACGAGATTCAGATTGCCGTCGCCCACCTCCTGCGCGGTGAGCGGTGCGCTTACGTCCAGCACGCCCGCAAGGTTCTCCAGCCCGCGCAAATAGTCGATTGCCGATGCCTGATCTAATGCTCGATATGCCAAGGGGAACGCTCCTTCATTTCGTTTTGTAAGAAGAATGGTCTTAGCGGTATGAAACGAACAGCGACTCAGCGAAGCCTCACCCTGCTGCGCCTCCAAGACGGAGGCTGCGCGTCCTTCTCCAAATTTTGGAGAAGGACAACCATGACGCCTTAAGCGGCATGGCAGGATGAGTGCTACTGCCGCTTCTCCGGATAAAGACCCAGCACGCCTTCCTCAGAGGCCTCACAGATGCCCCGCTCGGTGATCAGGCCTGTAACCAGCCGCGCCGGCGTCACGTCGAACGCAAAGTTGGCTGCCGGACTTGACTCAGGCGTGAGCAGAACGGTCTTGCGGCTGCCGTCCTCCCAACCCGAAATATACTTCACTTCCGTGCCGTCCCGCTGCTCAATGGGGATCTCCGCTACGCCGTCGCGGCGCGTCCAGTCGAACGTGGAGGAGGGTAAAGCCACATAGAACGGGACGGCATTGTCGTGCGCAGCCAGGGCTTTGAGATAGGTGCCAATCTTGTTGCCTACATCGCCTGTGTAGGTCGTGCGGTCGGTACCGGTGATGACCAGATCAACCAGGCCATGCTGCATGAGGTGCCCACCCACGTTGTCGGCAATGACCGTATGGGCGACGCCGTGCTGGCCCAGTTCCCAGGCCGTGAGGCGGGCGCCCTGATTGCGCGGCCGGGTCTCGTCCACCCAGACGTGCACGGGGATCCCCCGGTCATGGGCGGCATAGATAGGCGCCGTGGCGGAACCATAGTCGACAAAGGCCAGCCAGCCGGCATTGCAGTGGGTCAACACGTTGACCGGTTCGCCGTTCTTGTGGCGGCTGATCTCTTCGATGAGCGCCACGCCGTGCTCGCCCAGGCGCCTGCACCACTCGGCATCTTCGTCGGCGATGGCTTCCGCCTCGCGTAGCGCCGCATCAATTTTGACGCCAACGTCGTCGCCACTCACAGCCATGGCCCGCAGCTGGCGTTCGACCGCCCATTCCAAATTGACGGCGGTCGGCCGGGTGGCTTTGAGCTGCTCCCCTGCCGCAGTGACTGATTCCGTGAAGGCCGCCGCCGAGTCACGCGGTGCGTGGAGGGCGGCGATATACATCCCATAGCCAGCTGCGGCCCCGATCAGGCCGGCCCCGCGCACGTGCATTTCCTGGATGGCGGCCGCCATCTCCTCGACGGTGGTCAGGTCCTCGATCACAAATTCGTGGGGCAAGGGACGCTGGTCGATGATTTGTACGACCGTTGGATCACCTTCTTTGACCCAGATCGTGCGGAAGTGCTTGCCGTCTACGTTCATGGATTATTCTCCCTTTGCCAGCGGATGTTGGGAATTTAGATTTGGTCTCATATGCGGCAATTTCTGCAATCTTGTCGTTATGGAGCGGACCGGAATCGCCGCAGTGCTTCGACGCCAGGCCAGAACTCTCCGTCTTGCGCAAGTTTCGTATCGGACGGGCCCTCAATCACGTACGCAATGTGTGCGTTCGGCCAGGAAATGATACAAATTGAGGGCAGGAGCGAAGGCCTCAGGGAGCGCTTCGCCCTCCATATTGTACATGGCTTGACCGCCCGAGGGCAATGCGTTATACCAAGGCATGCATGACACGCTGGGAACCGGGTGAGGCGAACGGGAGCAGAGACCTTCTGGCTTGAGTGCCGCTCACAAATGGCCTGCACCCTTCCAGCGTAGCGCCTGCCATATGCTACACTGAAGGGCACTGTTTGGTCTGGCGTGCGGCCGGTCATAAACGGCATGGCGGGGCGGTAGCCGGCTAAGATTTCTCTACATCGTATCGGATTTTTACCATGCGTTACTTCTTGGTTCGTTCGTTTGTGATGACCATCTGCCTGGCGCTCACCTTGTTGGTCGTGCCGGGCGTCAACCTTAACTTTATTCAGCCGGGTGGCGTTGATGTATTGCTGGATGAAGTTGTGTGCCTCGAGCTGATCTGGTCGCCAACTGTAACCTATCCCGCCGGCGCGCGCGTGGCGTACGCCGATACGATTTGGGAGGCGCAGGCGCCCAGTACCGGCGCCGTACCGCCCGCCAATCGCCGCGTCTGGCAAGAGATCGCACCCTGTCCGCCGCCGTCCATAGATGAGGTTCTAGATAGCGCCGCGTCAGACGGCAGCAACGCCATCGACGAAGAGTTGGCAATCGGAATTAGCGATGGCGATGCGGGTGATGAGACGATTGACTACAGTGACCTGACGCGCATCTTGAGTGTCGGCGCGGTCGTGGCTACGATCCTGACGCTCTATCTCATGGGCCTGATCCTCTGGGGCGTACGTGCCGTTGTCTGGCCCATCTTCCTCTTTCTATCGGGAAGGGTGGTCCTCTGGACCTTTGGGCTTTTCCTCATTATCATCAATATCTTCGTCTTTGTGATTTTTTCGGTTATCAGCGGCGCCTTCAGCGATCAGCCGCTCATCACCGTCGACGTTCCGCGCTGGCTCAACTACACGCTCGCCAGCATCGTTCTGACCGCCCTCATGATTTTCTTTGAATCGTTGACGGGCATTGATAGCCCGGTCAAGGACTCGCCCCAGGAGAGCCGCGCCTACTGGCGCTTGCTTGGTAGTGTGCCCATGGGGCAGCGCAACGTCCTTGTGGAGAATTTGCGCGTCGCCCAACTGATTGACCTCAGCACCCGCTATATGCGTGATATCGTCGTTGACCGGACGGCGCTGGGCGGCATCCGCCAGAGTTTCCAGCGCTTTATCTACACCCGCCAAGAGCCCGTTATCGCTGAGAGCACGCCCGAGACGGTGCGGTTCATGTTGCAGCAGATGGGACCGACCTTCGTCAAGCTGGGGCAGGTCGTTTCCAGCCGGGCCGAGAGCCTACCGGATGATTGGCGCGCAGAGCTCACCAAGCTTCAGAGTTCGGTGGAACCCTTTCCCTACGAGGAGGCCGAGCGCATCATTACGGCAGAGCTGGGTGCGCCGCCCCATGAGCTCTACGCCGAGTTTACGGAGCAACCCTTTGCGGCCGCGTCCACCGCCCAGGTCCATCGCGCCGTCCTGCACGATGGCGACGACGTGGTGGTCAAGGTTCAGCGCCCCGATATCAACATTACCGTGCGCGCCGATCTCAACGTGCTGCGCGAATTGACGCGCATCATGGACCGACGCTTCGATTGGGCCGCCCAGTCTGATCTCAATGGCATTATGAACGAATATGCCAACAATATTCTGCTGGAGTTGGACTACACCAACGAGGCGTTTAATGGTCGCCTGCTGGCTCAGAACATGGCCCAATTCCCCGAGATTCAGGTGCCGGCCATCTATGATGAGCTATCGACTGCCCGGGTCATGACGCAGGAGTTCGTCAAGGGCGTGAAGATTACCGATGTAGACGCGCTGGATGCTGCCGGCGTCGACCGCACGGAGGTGGCGCGTGTCTTCATGCGTGCCATCATCAAGCAGGTGCTCTTTGACGGCTTCTTTCACGGCGACCCCCATCCGGGCAACGTGCTGGTAGCAACCGAAACCGGCCACGTCATCTTCCTCGACCTGGGCATGATGGGCGAGTTGACCAAGGACCAGCGGCTGGCCATGGCCGACCTGATCTGGTCGCTGGAACAGAAGGATGGCTATGAATTGGGGCGGGTTGCGCTAAAGCTCACCCAGAGCGCCGGGCCGGTGGATGAACAGCGTTTTCTGGATCAAATTGACCGTCTGCTCAAGCGCTACACGAGCCTGGGCGGCAGCATCAGCATGGGGGCGGCGATGGGCGTCATGTTGGACTCACTGGCTGACGCCGGTTTGAGACTGGATCCCGACTTGACCATTGCCATGAAAGCGATGGTGCAGGCGGAAGAGATTGTGACGACGTTGGATCCCACCATGCCGCTGATGGAAGTCGCGCTTGTCGAGGCGCGCCAGCTGCTTGTGCAGAGCTTCGATCCCGAGGCGATTACGGCTGCGCTCAAGCGTCAGGCGATCCGCTCTTCCAAAGAGCTGGTCCGTCAGATTCCCCGACTTGGAGACGGCTGCTGCCGGCTGGGTCCAGCAGTTCATGCGCGGGCGCTTCACCGTATACGTGGATACGAGTGACGTCAGCCGGCAGATCGACCATCTGGATCGGACGGTGACGGACAACGTGCGCCGGCTGGTGATTGCGCTGCTGCTCGTCGGGCTCATCATCGGGGCCGGCATCGCCGTGAGCGCTGCTGCTACGTTGAACTCAACGCTTCACACCATTGCCTATATCATCTTCTTGAGTGCGTCGCTTGCCGCCTCCGCCATCGTGATTCGTGCCTTCTGGCGCTGGCTGGACCGAGGCGAATTTTGATCGAGCCCGTTTTTCCTACCTTGCTATGAGGACTACCTATGTCTAAGAACAAGCGCACGACCGTCTTCTCTACCGATCCTGAGCCAGATAAGCCGGCGCCGGAGGTAGCGCTCCCGCCCAATCCCGCGGCGCCGATCAAGACGCTCCAGCAAGATCAGCCGGTCGCGCGTGCATCGAGAGCGGGGCGGGCGGGGCGGCAAAACAGTTTCGGTCATCGTTGGCGTCAAGACCACGCCCGCCGGCCGCAAAGCGCTGCTCAAGCACCTTAAGGGCAAGCTCGGCACCGGCGGCACGATCAAGGACGATACGATCGAGATTCAGGGCGAACAGCGCGAACGCATTGTGGAGTTGCTCAATGAATTGGGGTACAAGGCCAAGGCGGCTGGCGGATAGGGTGTGTCTCGTGAAGAAATCAGAGATGACGGCCGACGCAGCCGTGGCGCTGCTCCGACTCTTTGCCGAACATGAGATCGCCGTCCATGTCGACGGCGGCTGGGGCGTTGACGCGCTTCTGGGCGAACAGACCCGGCCTCACGCTGATTTGGACATCGCGATGCAACACTGCGGATGTGCCAAGGCTGCGTGCCCTGCTGGCCGGCGACGGTTTCGGCGAGATTCCCCGTGACGACGCGTGGAACTGCAACTTCGGCGTTGGCGGATGCTGCCGGTCACCAGGTGGACGTTCATTCCTATGAGTTCGACGCTGAACAGGCGAAGCATCGGTTTGGCGTGCCCTATCCGGCTGCGTCGCTGACAGGGCATGGCAAGATCGGCGATTTGCCAGTCGCCTGTATTGCCCCGACGTGGCTGGTCGAGTTTCATACGGGATACGAACTCGACTGGGATGATTATCGCGATGTGGCTGCGCTCTGCATCCGCTTTGGGTTGGCGATGCCGCCGGAGTTTGCCCGCTTTCGAGAAGAGGATTTTTCGCGTAGTCAAGATTGAGCGTTGGCCATCACTCAATTTTTGCAGAAAAATGGAACGCTGATTTGGCGGATCGATCAGATCTACACGGGAAAAAAACCGAAGGATTGCCCCCTAGTCAGCCGATGAAACAAGTAAGCCCGTGACGCCAGGGTCACGGGCTCTTTCCACCACGAGGATTGTATGCAAACCGAACCGCTGTATCTCCACCGGGTTGACGCTCTTCTGGCCTACCTCGATGGCTTCAAGCAACGCTCAGAGCCCTTTGCCAGATGGCAGGGCGGGCGCCAAGCGGATGGTTCATTTCGTGTGCCACGGCCGGCACCTTCCCGCCGGATGTCATCGCCTTCCGCGAAGTCGACCAGCCGTACTGGCAAGATCCTCGCTTCAACGCGCGTCAGGCCGGCAACTGGCTTGACCATCCTCATTTCATCAACACGGCCGGGTATGATCAACTACACGCCATGCTGACCTACTGCCTGCGGGGCGAGGCTCTCCGCCGGTCACTGGGACCGCATGCTCGTTTCCGGTAAGCTAATCGCGGTGCTGCAGCGTTTGCGCTCTCTACGCAACGAACTGCCCCAGACGCTCACGCCACGCCAACCGGCTGCAGCGCTGGCCGATCACCCACACACGGCGGCAGACTGAGCGTAGGAACCGGGTGCGGAGTGCTCAAGCCTTGAGCGGTGGCGCGTCATGCGCCAAATTCCGCTTCGGCCAGGCTGACCGCATGCTCGAAGATCGCCAGACCTTCGTCGACTAGCTCACGTTGGATGACCAGCGGCGGGA
>CAVVOJ010000009.1:0-67731 GCA_963749845.1 uncultured Chloroflexia bacterium
GCGCCGATGGCGTCGACATGATCGATACAGAATTGCACCGCGTCAAGCGTACGCTGGGCAATTGCTTCATCATAGGGCTCATCCCAGAGCAGCCGGCCAATACGCCAGTCGGCGATCGACGTGAGCTTGCCCAGCATGTCGCCGAAACCGGCGGCAATAAGAGCGTGGGGGGCCGAGGCAAGGGTATCGACATCAGCAAAGATAGCCAGGGGCGCATGGCAAATCACAGTCTCTTTGACACCGTCGATGATGAGCGGCGCACCGATTGAAGCGAAGCCGTCCACGGATGGCGCGGTCGGCATGGAGATGAAGGGGACGCCGGTACGATGGCTGACAAAGCGGGTAATATCGGTGATCGTGCCGGAGCCGATAGCAACGCAGGTGCGCGGCACGCTGTCTGCGGCCAGCAACACCTCGAAGACATGCGCGGCATCAGCCACAACTTCTTCGTCAGCAAAAATGACCGAAACCAGGTCGAAGCCCGCCGCCTGCAGCGCCGCCTCGACCGCTTCTCCCTGGGCGGCGCGGGTATTGCGGTCCATCACCAGCAACAGTCGATTGAAGCCACCCTGCCGACAGAATTGCACCAGGTGCTCTGCCGCATCCTGGTCAACCGTAACGATCTCTGGACGTACGCCGGCCATGAGTCTGCCCTCTCTGCTCTTATGCTTGAGGCTGTTCGTCCGCCATGTCACGCATCAGTGGACGCAGCTGCCGATAGGTTTCTTGATACTTCTTCAAATAGTATTGATAGACTGCAGATCGCTCAGCATCGGGCTGATACTCGTGGGAGATCGTCACCATTGCCGCGGAAGCGGTGGGCAAATCAGCATAGAAGCCTGCCCCGACGGCGGCGACGATGGCCGATCCAAGCACCGACGCCTCAGTCTCCTTGGTGATCGTCATCGGCTTGCCCGTGACGTCAGCATAGATCTGCATGAAGAGCGGGCTCTGGGTGGCGCCGCCGCTGCAGATGACGCGCGAAATCTCAAAGTTGTTGGCATCAAACGTGCCCAAGATGTCTGCCATGCCATAGGCGATGCCTTCCATGAGGGCGCGGAAGATCTCGGCCCGCCCTGACTGGAGCGAGAGGCCCCAAACGGCGCCCCGGGCAAAGGAGTCGGTGTGGGGCGTGCGGTTGCCCTGGAAGTAGTCGAGCACAATCAAGCCCTCGGAGCCGGGCGGGACCGCGGCGGCTTCCTCGTCCAGCAGCGCATAGACAGGGATGCCCCGGGCCGCGGCATCGGCTTCCGCACCCTGGCCAAAGTTGCGCCGGAACCAGGAGAGAATGGAGCCGGTAGAGACCTGCCCCGCTTCGACGAGGCTCAGGCCAGGGATCAGCGCATCGGGAAAACCGCCAAAGATGCCCGGGAAGTGGAACTCCTCGGCGGCCAACGCAGACAGGACATTGGAGGAACCCATGATGACGCCCATATCGCCGGGTTCGGTGACGCCCTGGCCCAAGAGCCCGATAAACGCGTCACCGCCGCCTGCTGCAACGGGAATGCCGGTCGGCAAGCCCAATTCCGCGGCTACGTCAGCGCTGAGCGGGCCAACCGCCTCGCCGATCGCCAAGATGTCCGTGGGAAAGCGCTCTTCCAGGCCGGGCAGACCTATCTCGGCAAAAAAATCGCTGGGCCAGCCGCCGCTGGGCGTGTGATAGAACCAGCGGTGGGCCGTGGTGCTGATATTGAGCGTGTAGCGGCCGGTCAGCCGGTAGGCGATCCAGTCGGTATATTCGAGCAGATAGCGCATATTGGCGTAGGTCTCCGGTTCATTTTCTTTGAGCCAGAGCATCTTGGGCGGCATCCACTCGGCATTGACGCCGGCCAGGCAATACTGCAACGCCTCATGGCCGGAAGCGAAGACAGCGTCCGCTTGCGCGGCCGCGCGAACGTCCATCCAGAGCAAGCAGCGGCGCAGGTGCCGGCCATCTTCGCCCATCGGGACGAGCGTACACGTGGTTGCATCCGCGCTCATCGCGACAATGTCGTTGGGGTCAACATCCGCCGCAGCCAGACAGTCACGGACGGCGCCGACCAGGCCGGTCCACCACTCATCCGGATCCTGTTCGGCCCAGCCCGGACGGGGGAAGTAGGTCTTGTAATTTCTGGAACCAATGGCAATCCGTTGCCCGTGTTGATCAAAAAGGCCGGCCTTGACCGCTTCCGTGCCGGCGTCGATGCCCAAAAAATAGGGGGGAGGTGGTAGCTGCTGGTTGCTCATTGGTTTCTTGTTTGCTCCTTCTGGATAGTCTGATGGTCTTTGTTGAGAAGGGTTGTGGCTAATCCATCAACAGGCCGCCGTTTACGGCCAGGGTTTCGCCCATAATATAGGTTGCGCCCGGCCCGGCCAGAAAAACGACGGCCGCGGCCACCTCTTCCGGCGTGCCAAGACGGCGAGCAGGCGTGTCTGCCCGCCAGCGCGCGTGTTCCTCTTCGTCCGCCTCTTCAAGCAAGAGATCGGTCGCGATCCGGCCTGGTGAAAGCGCATTGACTCGTACATTATACGGCGCGACTTCTCTAGCCAAAGAGCGGGTAAAGGCCAGCACGCCGCCCTTCGCGGCCGCATAATGGGCGTGATTGGCGGAACCGCGTTGACCGGCCACCGATGCCAGGTTGACAATTGCGCCCTCCCGGCGGGCAATCATGCCGGGGATCACCGCGCGACAGCTATAGAAGACGGCGTCGAGATTGGTGTGCAGAACCCGATCCCACTCTTCGTCGCTCATCTCCGCGACCGGGCAGCTGGGAAAGATGCCGGCGTTGTTGACAACGATATCGATCCGGCCGTAGCGCTGGTGTAGTCCCGCCACCAATTCATCGACTGCACGCCGATAACTCACGTCGACCTGTTTGGCATCAATACTGTATCCAGCGCCCGCGCCCGCTGGCGACAACCTCCTGCGCCGCCTCCTGGTCGCGGCGATAACAGAACGTGACTGCCGCGCCCGCCTGAGCCAGTGCCAGTACGATGGCACGGCCAATCCCCCGCGAACCGCCGGTGACCAGCGCCACCCGATTTGCCAGGCTACCGTCTATCCCCTTTTCAGTCATAGTCGACCTGCGCCAATTCCCTGAACGCCGTACGCAAGTGCGGATAAAGGCTGACGTAGATATCATAGAGCGCATCGTAGCGGGCGACGAATTCGGGCCGGGGATGAAATTCAGGTCCGGTTGCGACCATGGCGGCCACGGCGGCAGGCAAGCTCTCGTAGAAGCCGGCGCCGACGGCCGCGGCCACCGCATCGCCCATGGGCGCGCCGGTGGCTGCCCGCGGCAGATAGACGGGTGTGCCCAATACGTCCGCCTTGATCTGATTCCACAGGCTGCTGCGCGCGCCGCCGCCCACGCAGGCGAGTCGGTTCATGGCAAAACCGCCCGCAGCAGCCGTTTCTACATTGTGGCGCAGGCCGTAAGCAGTTCCCTCCATGATGGCGCGGATCAAGTCGGCCTTTTCGGTAGCCAGAGAAAGACCAAAAAAGACGCCGCGGGCGTCGCTGTCCCAAATGGGTGAACGTTCCCCATACATATAGGGCAGGAAGATCAGTCGGTTGGCGCCTGGCGGGCTGGTTTCGGCGCTTGCCATCAGCAGTTCATAAGGGTCGACGCCCAGTTCCACAGCCCGGCGGCGTTCCGGCTCGCCGAGTTGATCCCGAAACCAGCGCACCGCGCCGCCGCCGGCCACGAGCGCGCCGGCGACCAGAAAGCGCCCCGGTTCGGGGTGACCAAGCGGGAATCAAATCCCGGCCAAGATAGGGCTGATCGCTGCAGATGAGCAGCACGGTCGATTGCCCCGTCATCTCCACGGCATCGCCCGGCTCAATGAGACCGGCCTCGATGCCAGCCGCGGTGCCGTCGGACATGCCGCCGAGCACGGGCGTACCGGCGGCCAATCCGGTGGCTGCCGCAGCCGCCAGGCGTGACCTCGCCGACGATATCCAGACAGCCAACAATGGGGGGCAGCTTCTCTGGATCCAGTTCCATCGCACCGACAAGTTCATCAGACCAGGTGAGACGCGCGGAATCGAAGAAGAGGGTAAGCGGCCCGTTTGACGTGTCAAACGTGAACGCGTCGCAGAGCTTGTGGACAATATAGCCATTCGCTTGCAACAGGGCATGCGTCTGGACATAGAGTTTCGGGATGGTGGCGACGCAGCCAGAGCAGCTTGGGAGCAAGATAATAGGGATCGACGCGTCCGCCGTTGATCCCCGTAATGCGTCGCTTCATCGACGTTCGTACGCAGCCAATCGCACTCCGCTTCCGATCGTCGATCCATCCAGATAAGGGCGTTGTGGAGCGGGCGGCCCTGGCGATCGACGGCCACAAGCGCCGGCGCCTGGCAACTGATGCTCACGGCTGCGATGCGGTCTGCAGATATGCCGGGGTGAGCCATGAGGCGCTGCAGCACCGTGCAGGTGGCGCGCCACCAGTCGTCCGGATCTTGTTCGGCCCAGTTGGGGCGGGGAAAGCGGGTCGCATATTCTTCGCCGGCCTCGGCCAGCAGCAGGCCGCTGCCGTCAGCCACGATCGCCTTTGGTGCCGGTGGTGCCGACATCAATGCCGATAAGCAGATCTTTTGTCACGCATTCATCCTTTGACTAGCTGAGGACCGTGCGGTTCACGCAGTTAGCAACCGGACGCTCCGTCAGAAAGCAGGCAATGTCACGGGCCACGCTGTCCGCGCCCCGCTCGGCGGATTCACGCGAAGAGCCGGCAATGTGAGGCGTGACCGTGACGTTGGGCAGGGCCAGCAGCGGCCAATCGGGTGGCGGCGGTTCTTCGGCAAAGGTATCGAGACCGGCGCCGGCCAGGTGGCCGCTTGCCAGGGCAGCATAGAGCGCGGCGTAATCGACCAAGGGGCCACGAGCTGTGTTGATGAAAAACGCGCCCTGCTTCATGGCGGCAAACTCGGCCGCTCCCATCATCCCGACGGTGGCGGGCGTGACCCGAGCGTGCAGGCTCACGATGTCGGCCGCTGCCAGCAATTCGCCAAGCTCTCGTTTTTCTACGCCCAGGGCAGTCATTTGTTCGGCCGTCACAAATGGATCGTAGGCCAAAATCTGCAAGCCAAAAGGCTGGAGATAGGCGACGAGCGCCTGGGCAATTGCGCCAAAGCCGACCAGCCCGATGGTCTGCCCACGCAACTCGCGACCGGTCTGATCGTAGCGATAGAGGTCGCCCTGCCAATCACCTCGGCTCAAGGCCGCGTGCGCGCGTGCGATGCCCCGGCATTCAGCCAGGATCAGCCCCAAGGTAAACTCGACGACTGCCTGGGAGTTACGCGCCGGCGCGTTGATGACTGGAATCCCACGGGCGGTGGCCGCGGCCACGTTGACGTTGACCGGCCCGCCGCGACAGCAGGCAACGACACGCAGGGTGGGGCTCGCCGCCAAGACTGCCTCGGTCACCGGCGCCACGTGAGTCACCAACACATCGGCGTCACGCGTCAGTTCCGCCACCCAGGTTGGATCGCCGACATACTCAGCCACTTCCGCATTATGAGTCAATGGCTGGGTCGGCCAATCGACTTCGGCCGTTGCAAAAATCGGCCGCAAGCCAAGAGGCGTCAGCTCGCGGGTCAGCGCCGCTTCCAACAGGGCTGCGCGGACAAAGAGATCCCCAATCACGGTTATATTTACTGGTTGCTGGTCAGTATCGGCGGCCATCATATTCCACGCTCTCGACGCCATGCGGCGCGGGCTTCCCAGAGCGGGAAGAGCGCCGCGTAGTTTGTGTGATAAAGGTGTCGTAACCGTAAGTATACAGCATGCCGTGAGAAGGAACGCGGATCTACCATGATCTGGCTGATTTACGCTGATTTTTCGGCTTTCATCTGCGCAGATTCACCCCATCTGCCTACTCTGCGTTCTATTTTGCCGGCGCCCGAATCATTTCAAATAGCGTTCGATTGACGGGTAAGGATAATGGTGCGGTCTGCCAGTCATTCGGTAACGAGTGCTGGGATTGCGCCGACGTTGTCCAGAATAAACGAGGGAGGCGGAACAAGGCGCTCGGCGTCAGCACGGGTAGCGGCGCCGGTGAGTACGACCGCGGTATGCATGCCGGCCCGCTGTCCCATCAAAATATCGGTTTCCAGCCGATCACCGACCATCATACAGCGCTCGGGCGGCAGGGCGAGGCGCGCCAGCGCGACCTCCATGATCAATGCCGATGGCTTGCCCGCCAGCAGTTCCAACTGCCGCCCCGTGATGTGTTCCAGCGCCGCGATGGTGGCGCCGGCATCGGGGATGGCGCCGCCGGGCATGGGGCACGCTTTGTCGGCATTGGTGGCATAGAAGCGAGCGCCCTTTTGCAGGGCCTGATAGGCAGTGTTGAGTTTGCGATAGTCCAGGGTGCGATCAAAAGCAATCACAACGGCATCGATCCCATCTGGTTGGATGACCTCCTTTTCGCTCTGATCGACCAGCTCATCGACAATGGTCAGGCCGTGGCTGCGCAACTCCGTGCGCAGATTTTCTTCACCGATTACGTAGTAGCGGAGCTCGGGGCTCACCTGACTCAAATGATGGCCCAACACATAGGCTGAGGTGATCACGTCATCCGGCGCAGTGGGGATACCGAGTCGCGTCAGCTTTTCTGCATATGCCTCACGCGGCTCCAGGGGCTTGTTGCTGACGAAAAGAATCTGCTTGTTGCGGCGGCGCAGTTCGGCGATGCCGTCAACGCTGCCGGGCAAGGCAGACTCACCCAGATAGACCGTGCCATCCAGATCAAAGACAAAGCCGTCGATTGAATAGGTCATGTCGTTGTGTACTCGTATTTTAGGCTGCATTCGCCTACCGAACATCACCGGCGAAAAAATCATCCCAGGGGATCACGGGCGGCGCGTCGTGGCAAACGATATCGATCATCGTACGCATGAGTGGAATCGCGGCCAGATCGAGTTCACCGCTAGCGGTCATCCGCTCAATTGCAGGGCCAATCGACTGGGCCAGCTGTGCGCCTTCGATTGTGTCGTCAGGCATGTGCTCCCGCTTGGCCACAGAGAACGGTATGCCCAGCCCCAGCAAGCGCCCCATGCGCCCGTTGCGCCCGCCCATGCTCGTCACATAGAGGTCGCCGGCGCCGGGCAGCGTGAAGACACTGCTGCGCTGACCGCCCATCTGCTCGACCATATAGGCCGTCTCCCAAAGCCCCTGGGCAAAGATGCCGGCGGAGAGGTTGTGCATGACCGAGCCGTTTTCAGCCGCGCCTTCTTGCTCGAGGAAGCCGCCGACCAGGCCGACGGCCAGCGCGTAGATATTCTTCATCGCCACACAGACTTCCACGCCAATGAAATCCGGGTTGGTCCAGACGTGGTAGTAAGGCGTGCGCAGCAGCTCGGCCAGGCGCGCCAGCTCTTGCGGATGCTCGCCGGTCACGACGACGCAAGTATGGCGATGCGCGGCCAGCTCACCGGCGATGGACGGGCCACCGATTGCGCCCAGCCGCACATCGCCCCGGCGCGAGGCGGGCAGTCCATCGCGAAAGACATGGGGCAAGATATGCAGCCCCTCATGGTCACCCGTCAACCCTTTCGTGAGCAGCACGACGGGAAAATCGGCAGGCAGGAGATCGCCCAGCATGCTCGAGGCCCAATCGACCCCATTCGAATTGACCCCTAACACGACTAGATCCGCGCCGTCCATGGCCTCGGCCAGGCGATCGTAGGTATAGGGCGCGATCGCCTCCGGCACGATGGACCCCAACCGCGGATGCAGTCGACTCTCGTGGATCTCCTCAATGATGTCGCCATCCAGATGCGTGCCAACCAGGCGCACATCGTGCCCGTTCTCACTCAGAGGAAAGCTGAACGCAGTCCCCATCAGTCCCGCCCCCAACACCACAATCTTCGCCATCTATCCTGCTCCTCCGGTGGTTACACTGTTGCAGAAAACGGCACCACGCACGTAAACAACCATCTCAAACCCCACCCAGCGGCAATTGCACAATCCACGCTCCGCAGTCCGATTTCCACACCTGAATCATCCCTCATTCACCCACGCTGTTGCCGCGGCGTGGGCCATATTCACCGACTGCCCCAGGTGATCCGAGGCAAGGAAGATATCCTCGTTGGGAATGGCCTCGGTGGTTTCGGTCCGCTCGATTTGATCCATGACCGGCTGACTGACGCCGGCCAAAATGAGCTTGCCGTTGTTGCGTTGGAGTCGTTCGGCGTAGCGCTCCAACACGAGCACGAAGGTGCTGCCGATATCCTGTCGCCCACGCAGGCGCAGCACCACTGCGGCCCGGTCGGATCCCTCCGCACTGGGCAGCAGCGACTCCAACGTATGTGCGCTGGCGAAGAAGACGCTGCCATAGATTTCCAGATTCGTCACCGCGTGGGAAGGAAGCTGATTCGGCGCGGCCTGCTCGATCCAGCCCCGCTCCTCATCATGGAGTATCTCGGTGATCTCGATATCGGTCGAGGAGCGATAGACGAAGAGCATCAGCGAGAGCGCGACACCCAGGAAGACGGCGTAATGTACCGGCATCGCCAAGGTCGCGATGAAGGTGACGATCATCACCAGCCGTGCGGGCAGGCTGATGTCCCAAACGTCGCCAATCTCCTCAAAGTCGATACTCTGAAAGCCAGCCACGACCAGCAGTGCAGCAATAGCCGGCATGGCGAACTGGGCGACAAAACCGCCAAAAACGATCACCAGGATGATGATAAAGATGCCGGAAAAGATATTCGCCCAGCGCGAGCGCGCCCCGGCGTTGATGTTGACCGACGTCTCCGACATGGTGCCGCCGATGGGCATGCCCTGGAAGAAGCCGGCTACCACATTGCCCACGCCCTGGCCGGAAAAGTCACGCGAGACGTTGGAGAAGAAGCCGTCGGGGTTGGGCACGGTCTTGCTGACGCCGGCGGCCTGCACCAGGCCGATGATGGCCACGGAGAGTGCCCCGACCAGCAGCTCGGGAACGAGCGTCAAGTCGGGCATGACGGGCCGGGGCAACGAGTCGGGGATGGCGGAGACATCTTCGACCACGGCGATGCCCGGCGTACCAAGCAGCCAGACCGCCAGCGAAACCAGGCCAAGCGCCAACACCATGGAAAATTTGCGGATCGGCGTGCGGTCGATGATCAGAATCAGCGCAATGGTCGAGAGGCCGACAATGGTTGTGGGCAGATGCACCCCGTCCAAATTGAAGCCCAGATCGATCGTCTGGAGCACTTTGTTGCTGTACTGGCTATTGAAACCGGTGAGGTCGCCCAGCTGTCCCAACACAATCAGCACGGCGACGCCGGTCATGAAGCCGGTCATGACTGCGTTGGAGATAAAGCGGGTGATGCTGCCCAACTTGAGCACGCCCAGCAGGAGTTGGATCAGCCCCATCAGAATGGTCAGGACAATCAGCGCCTGCACCCGTTCGTCGGGACCATAGCCTGCGAGCACGCTGCCCGCTGTCACCGAAATCGCCCCGGTCAGGGAGACGTACATGAATTGTGAGCTGGTGAGAAACGCGGCCACCGGCGTGCCCGTCATCAGGGCATAGAGACCATGAATCGGGTTGACGCCGGCCAAAATCGCCGAAGCCATGCCGTCGGGAATGGTGACAAGCGCGGTCGTGAGACCCGCAGTCAGATCCGCAACGATGTTTTTCGGATTGGGCAAGAACTTGACCATCAGCACGCTCACTTACGCTGCGGGAATCCGTGGGGATATGGATCGAAGAGCGGGCACGACGTCACTCGATGTCGTGCCCGCCTCTAAGACTATAGCACTTGTTCGCTGCTAATACCAGTCTGGCAGATCAACCGCGCAGAAGGTAGCCGAGCGTAAAGAACGAGACGAGTGGGAAGATCACGTAGATCAGCGCCCAGGTCAACGCCACGGCCCCAAGCGAGCGCCACATGCCAAATTCGTGGGTCACGGCCATTGACTTGAGCAGAATCAGTGCCGCCCAGGCGACGGCGACAATCGTCAGCACGCGGCCAAACAGGTCAAACGCCAGGTTGAAACTCACCGGCATGGCCGGTGAGACGTTAGGCACATAGTTGAAGAAAAGCAGGAAGAGCGGCGCCCCCACCAGGAGCAAACCCGTGAGGTGTTGGCGCAGCGTGCCCGTCCCCCCCAACAGTTTGGCGACGATCAGAAGCAAGAAGCCAAAGAACGCCCAGCGGGCCATGATCTCAAATGGCGTAGAGAGCCAATTGCCGAGTGCGTGGATGACGCGGCTGGGGCGGACGCCAAGCGGCGGGTGGAAGCGTTCGACATTGGCGCGCAGATCATCCAGGACCGTATTGACCTGACCCGGGGCAGCGTCGATATTGGCGCGCAGAATGTTTAGCTGAGCGGGGGTCAGGCCGAGGGGAATCGTCAGATCGGCCAATCTTTCCGGGGCAAGTGCAAGATTCGTCAGCAGCGCCTGAAACTCATCAGACGCGGTCAGAAGCTGATTGAGCAACGATTCCAACTGTCCAGCCTGCTCCACTGCCATCGTTTCTACTCGAACACCAGCCTCTGCGGCCTGTCGGAGAAGCTCGGCCGCCTGTTCGGTCGTGATGGCAGATCGCGCCAGGAGTCGCTCAATCTGTTCGGCGCTAATCAATTCCTGCCCGGCGACCTCGGCCTGCAGCTCAGTTAACTGCGCGTTTAATTCCGCGCGCGCCTCTGCCGTCAGGTTGGCGGTTTCTGCACTCAGGGCATCGCCAAGTTGGCCGACGGTCAACCCGGCCTGGTTGACCGCCTCAGTCAGTGCTTCAGACGAGACCGGTCCTGATTCGGGAATGACTTCGCTTAAAACGATGCTTAAATTTTCCTGGCTGAGTGCGTCCAGGGACTGGTTGATTTCGGGAACAACCTCTTCATCAAACCGGTTCACTAAGGCATTGACTTGATCAATGCGCTCGACAACGAGGGGACGCTGTAGGAGTGCGGGCAACCCGAGCCAGAGGCCGAGACCTGCGATCAGGGTGACGATGAAAAACATGCCGGCGGCATAGCGCATACCACCGTTGGCGTACTTTAGTGTCAGAAATGCTTTGGTGCGTAACTGGAGCACGTCTGAGTAAATGCGAAATCGGCTCTTCACAATTCGTTCTCCTTTGAATCAACGCGCTGGCAGGCGAAACGGAACGGCCCCGTGTCCAAACCAGCCGCGGGATTAGAACATGCGCACCACTTGGAGCGTGCGGATGATTTCATCGATGAGGGGAATGCGTCCAAGACCGTAGGCGGCGCCAAAAATCGCAACCGCCAGCATGAACAACAAGAGAAGCAAATAGGGAATTGCGGTCACCGCCAAAGTCGAGGCCGGGTTCAAACCATGCGCGATACGCAGCGCCATAAACTTGGCCGCAAACAGGAGTAGAAAGAGCAGGGAAGCGGCAATCACTGAGCCTGGAACCAACAGAACAACGGTCAGAATCAGTGGCGAGTAAGAGAGTGCCAAAGTGCCCATGGTTTGGCCATAGCTGGCTTCACCACCAAACCAGCGAGCCGTCCAGTGGGCGAAGAAGCCATAGACGATCCAGTTCAGGAAGGTGCCGACTGTGACTGTGCCAATGACGGCCAGCGTGCTGCTCCAGGATGGATAGCCGCCAAAGATCCGGAAGGCCTGCCATGCACTCTCGTAGCCCTGGTTGAATTGCGTAAGGAACTCTGGCGAGGCCTCGACCTGACGCATAAACCAGCCCAAAGAGGTAATCGATTCGTATAGGGTCTCTTGAATAAGATCGATGCGCGGCGCGGTGAGGATGCCCAACGCTAAGCCGATCGCCTGCGCGATGCCAGCGATCAACACGGTTATGAGCAGGATCAGCGCGCCACGCCCAAATGGAGCTGCATGATCGCGCAAGCGCCGGTAGGCTGCTTCGTTGTAGAAGAGCCCCTCGCGAATCATGGCAAGCGGCGCGTCATTGAGTGGTTCGCGCGGATCGAGCAAGTAATCGGCGTCGGGGTAGGCGTCATATGGAAAGGCGGTGGAGTCAATTCGCTTGGTCACGGCTTCCCTCCTGTGGATGGATAGCGATTAAGACTTGGATGAATGAACAGACTGGACAGGTGATTTATGGGCAATTCAACATCGAATCGGCGCAATGTGGCCATTTGGACGGACAAGAGCGCACCACATCAAGCGTTACGTGCGACGCGTACGTAGTAAAGAAATTGTAGCATGGATGTAATAAACGCGGCTACATAAGTTAATGCCGCCGCCGTCAACACGGAGCGCGCGCCTTTGGCTTCCTCATCAGAGGTAAAGAGTCCGGCTTCATCAAGCATTTTCAGCCCGCGACGGCTGGCGTCAAACTCGACCGGCAGCGTCAACAAAGAAAAGAGCACGGTCAGGCCAAAGAAGGCGACGCCCACCCAGAGCAACCCCGTCATGTTGAAGAGCAAGCCCATCATCAGGCTGATATACATGATCGTCGGGCTGAACTGAATGGCCGGCAGTAAAAAGCTGCGCGCCTTGATGAGGCTGGAACCGGTCTGATACTGCTGCACGTGCCCCAACTCATGGGCGGTGACGGCCATGGCTGACACGGAATCGGCCTTGCCAACCGGCGGCGAGAGCCGAACGACGTTCTTTGACGGATCATAGTGATCGCCCAGCGGCTTGTTGATGGACTCGACCGGTACGGGATCTAGCGTCGGTTCATCAAAGAGTTCCTGGGCGACCTCTTCGCCGGTCAAGTGCTTACCGTTCTCAATCTTACTCCATTTGGAAAAGGTGCTCTTTAGATAGATCTGCACGCCGAACGAGAGCAAAAGCGTCGGAATGAACACCCACCAGAAGTAGGTTGGATCAAGAAAAAACATGTGGTTCCCCTTCAAGAATCAGGCAGTGACCAACCGGTTACCCATAGTAAGTGACATACTCATCGCCATGAAACTGATAAACACGATTCGTCATGACCTGATAAGCGATACCGCCGATCGCCAGGACCAACCAGATCAGCATCCAGATGGTGCCGCTGGAGACGACGGGTTGAATTCCGTTGGCAGCGCCGCGGACGGACTCAGGCGTTGCACTACCGAAGAGCAGAAGCGCAGCCAGCGACAGGGCGTTGGCGCCGGCAATCGCCGTAAGTGCGATGATGACGTACTTTTGCAGGTTGAAGCGAAAGGTCAACACAATCGCAAGGACCGCCAGTACGATGCCGACGGGGACGGCAATCAGCCAAAAATCGAGGCCGATCGCGTCCATGAGACCAACCCCCAGCCCATACCCGATCGCGCCCGCTACCAGAGCAATCCCCACGCCGTAGAACAAATAGGAGAGGAGGGCAAAGACTAAGCCAATGATGAACCCTGTGACCAATCCCGTGACGTCGGCCAGAAAGCCTGTGCCAAACAAGACCGAAATCGTGTGCGCGCCCAGCCAGAGCCCGGCGAAGAAGCCAAAAATCGGCAGCATGACCAGAAAGGCCCGATAGCCCCAGAGCAGGAGTACAACGCCGATGCCCACCATCAACAGCGAAAGCAGAAGTGACTGCCACATTAGCTTTATCCCTCATTTGTTGGACGCAACGGCGTCAGTATAAGCGACCGGTGATCGAGTGTCCATTACCGTGCATCACTCAGCCGGTTTATTGCGTCTCGATTGCGATGGATCCAGGCTGAACTCTGCCGCCTGCAGGGTGGCACGAATGTCGTCCAGATCATCCCAGGCCAATTCTTCAAATGTCGAGGCCGACGTGTCCACCGCGACTGGTTGTGCGGTGTACTTGACATCGGGGCGCAACAAAAAATGAATGATTAGTGCGCCTCCAAAACAGATTGCGGCCATCACCATGAGCGTCTGGCCAAACGCAGCGGCATAGGCCGCCACATATTGGTCCCAGGCCACGGCGCCCAGGGACTGTAGATCGGCGGTCGCTAGCGCACTCTCGCGCGAGAAAGAGAGGGTGAAGGTCTGGTACAGTTGCCGGATCGTTTCATTGGCGACAAAGGGCGATAGTCGCGCGTCAAAGGCCCGATAGCCGAAGAGAACAACCAGTTGACCGCCCAACAGCGAGCCCAATGTGCCGCCAATCTGCATGGTCGCGCCCTGAATGCCGGCGTTGAGCCCAACGTAGTCGTCGACAACGGTTTGAAAAAAGGCATTGGCCCAGACTGTCTTCGTTGCCTGGATCGCAAACCCAAAAAGGATGAGAGAAATCACCTGGGCCAAATAGGGCATCGCAGCAGGACGCAACGCCAGGAAGGCCGTGCTTGCACCGGTCATGAGCAACCCGTAGGTCAAGACGCGACGAACAGAATCCGAACGCCAAATTCGTCCAACCAGCCGGATGCCGATCAGCATGCCGATAAACAGCGGCGCAATGGCCAGCACGCGGATCCAAAGGCCAAATTCCTTTACCACGCTAAAGTAGCGAAACGTCGGCTGAAAGACCCCGTTGAAGACCAGCTGTACCAGCACGCCGATCGTAATCAGCATAATCAGATCCCAGACCTTGCGGCGATAGTCAACCAACCACGAACCTGGCGTCCTGATCTCCCACCAGAGAAGGAGCGCAAGACCAATCGCCGCGGCCAGCGCCGCCACAATCGCCACCGGCCCGACCCAGCCCGGCATCAGTCCAACCTGTACAAACCCGCTAATCAACGCCAGAATGAGCAACGATCCGCCCGCGTAGGCAATGGCTTTGGGCGTGCCATGGGCACTGATATAGCTTTCCGGCAGGGTAATAAAGACGAGAACAAGGGCGATGGCTGAGAGGAGACCGGGCAGCAGATAGGTCATATGCCAATCAAACAAGTCCAGAAAAAGCTGGCCAAAATAGGAGGCCAGAATCGTCGCCGCGGACGTGGCAAATGCGTACCAGGCAAACGCACGCACCCTGGCTTTGCCCCGATAGAAGATGTAGAGGGGGGCCAAAGCCAACGGTAGAATCAGCGCACCGCTTAATTGAGCCATGATGCGAAGTACGATATGGCTCACATTCGTGTCGGCAAAGAGCAGCAGCCCGTGGGCAACCACAGACAGCGTCGAGCCCGATCAGCAGAAAACGGCGCCGGCCAAAGTAGTCACCGAGCAGACCGCCGACAATCAGCATCAGCACGGTGACGATGCCCCAGATGCTGGTCAGAAAGCGCACCGTGGTCCAGCCGGCGCCAAACGGGGCGGCATCAGGCGGGTAGAATGTCCACAACGGGGGCACAATGAAGACCGAGGCGCCGGCAATGCAGCAGGCGGCCAGCAGCCAGCGGGGGTGGTCGGGCTCAACATAGTTGCCTGGCGCATCAGGGGGGGACGTAGATCGGTCGGGCAAAGCGCTTGTCATTGAGAATGCTTGCCAAAGATAGTCAGACGCCGCATCAACCGGCGACCACAGCTGTCGTTTGCGGTCGCCGGCCCCCATCCGCCTGGAAACGCTACTCGACTGGTTCGTATACGCCGTTGAGCGTGTTGACTACGTCCATCACATCGCCATTCTGATAGAAGTTGATGGCGACGAAGTTGGGTATCTTGCCTCGTTCTGTCGTGCACTGTTGCGCACGATCGAGCAGGAAGTCATACTCATTGACGATCGCCGCATCCACCCGATTGGGCGCGCCGCGCTGAATCCAGTGATTGAGCAGGAAGAAGGGAGCATCGTCCGGCCCGCGGTTGGCATCACAGGAAAAGTCATCATAATTGATGAAGGTGTAAGGCGTCTCCATCGTAATATCCCAAACGTGCTGATACCATGACGGCGGCGGCCCCTCCTCTTCAGCCATGACGACCAAACGCTGGCCGGAGTCAATCATTTCACCCAGCGTGGGCCATGGCTGACCGGCTGGATGATCGTAAATGTACTGATCCAGACCGACTGACTCGAGCGCGAGCGCCGTATCCTCGGGCGTAATGTCATCCTGGATGATCAGGAAAAGCACTTCACGCGGGTTTGCTTCCATAAACGCCGCGATCTCGTTGAGCGTATCGGCAAGAATGCGCGCCCCCAACCCGCAGACCATGTGGCAGAGAAAGGAGTCATCGCCTTTGCCTTCAAACTCGCCGGCCTCGATCACTTCCTCTGCCACGACCTGGGCAGGCGGCGGCATGGTCTCCAGCGCACTCTCGACCTTTTCCACCGTGTCAGCGTAGTGCGTGTCGATGAGCAGCGCGCGCACGCCCGCGTTTAGCTGATCGGTGATGGTGCCGTCATGGGACGGCCACAGCCAGCCGTAATCGGAGATCGACATGGCGTTGTGGGTGGCAGCGTAGGCAATTTCGTTGGCGGGGCGATCGCACAGCTCGATATGCCCGTTGCACGCAAGCCGCTGCGCCTGGGCCGTCGGCGAAAAGAGCGTAATCAGCAGCGGTACAAGGACGAACAGGCCCAATAAGCCGGCCAGCACCCAGCCTTTGTATGCCCAGATCGGCGCAAGCAAATTGCCCAGGAAGTCGAGCAAACGGCGGGTATAGCCAAAGGCCAGCAGGACGAGTCCGGCGATGAGAAAGAGCAGGGCCGTGCCCCAGACTGCCCCCCAAACGTCGCTTGCCAACGTACGCACAACGTCATCGATGATGGTCTCGAGGCCAGCCGGCAAGGCGGTTGAGACATTGAGCGCATCCCGAATCATTCCGCGTAGCCAGAAGCCCACGCCTAGCCAGAGCAGCAGCACGAAGCCGCCCGCAGCGGTCAATGTCCAGCCGGCGGCGCGCAACATCTCTTTCAGATCGTCGCTGTTGATCCAAACGATCAGCCCCAGGAGTAAGGTCAAGATGATCGCCAGGGGCAGGAGCAGGTTACCGACGGTTGTTGCATAGCCGCGGACCGTATTGAGGCCGGCAATGACCGACTCGCCCGTGCTACCCAGCGCATTGGCGGTCTGGGCGACGGCATTGAGCGCATCACTTTCGGCCAGCGTTGTTTCCAGGTTGGCTGCTGCGAGTTGGGCTCGGTCGCGCAGACGCTCGCGCATGGTCATGGCCAACGCGCCAACCACATCGTTGGCGGCCAACGATGCTCGGATCTGGCGCTTCACCATTGTGGACGTCTTGTCCGCCACAGGGCCCAGCATGTTGTTGACCAGCCCGTCCTGTTCATCTAGCGTCAGATGATCACTTGATGCAGTCAACAGTTCGGTGGGCACCGGGGCAAAGATGCCAGCCGTCACGTCATCCAGGTAGGCAAGCAATTGCGCCTCAACCAGCGGCCTTGCTAGCGGGGCGACGCGTGGCAGAGCCAAGGAGCCCGCTTCAACTGAAACGGTGACGATCGCATCGGTGATATGTTCGGCCAACACATCAACATCCACGGTGTCACCCAGGGGAAGCTGAGGTTCCAGCTCGGCCGTCTCGCCGGACAGATAGTCGGTGAGTTCGACGAAAAAGCGTTCTGTTACGTTCTGCATGCGCGGCGGCGGCAGAATGATGTTAAAGACCGCCACCAGCTCGGCATAGGTCTCGCCGGCGATCAGGTTGCGTTCGATCCCCAGTGAATCCGCCAGCGCGTCTTGAAGCGCCGGATCGCCAAAGACGTCGACGTAGATACGTTCGTAAACGTTATTCTCTTCTAGCGCCGAAGTATAGAGCGCGGGATCAAGCAGATCGCGACGCACGACCAGTCCGGCAATGAAGATGATGAAGCCCAACACAAAGAGCGCGCCCAGCAGTATCGTCCAAAAACGCTTCCACCCAGTACTCATGACAGCCTATTCCTCACCTTGTTCATAGAACTATATTGTCGGAAAGATGCAGCACCATTATCGTCACGAATCCAAGATTAACGAAAATGTGCGTCCCGGCAATGAAGCGTCCACCGGGAACAAACGGCAGCAGCTTACCGGAAAGGCGGCTGGCAGCTTGTCGGAGAGGGCAAAAAGATAGACCGCGAATTGTGCTGATGGAGCTGAAACAGCCAGATTTTCTGAGTCTAATCCGCTTGAATCCACCAGATCTGCGCAATCCGCGGCCTGTTCATACTATTTCCGACAGCCTGCTAGGCGCTAGCCAATCGAGAGACACGCCACCAGATAATCATGGAAAGCAAGACCACCCAAACGGGGAAGACAAGCGTAAACCAACCGGTGATAGAAGCGCTCAGGAGCAGAAAGACGCCCACCGCATAGCCCAAATAGGCAAACCAGGTCGGCACCAGGTCGGTTGCTTTGCCGATGCTGGACGAGGTGAAGACAAACATCGCAGTCATGCGCATGGCAAAGGCGACGAGGAGCGTGTTGCTAAAGAGCGGCAACTGGCGGGCAAAGTTCGGGTCCATATCGGCGTTGGCAAACTGCAGACCGGCTGCGGTCGAGGTCGAGGCCGCGGCGGCCGTGAATAACAGGCCGATAAAGATCGTCCCGGCCAGCAGCTGCACGGTGGCGAGAATCGAGCTAATCTCTACGCCGGTTGACCCAGCCAGGGTGCGCAAAAAGACCATGAAGTAGAGAAAGAAGATGCCGGCAAAGGGCATCATATACATGCCGGCAATCACCAGTTGGCGCTGGTCGCCATTCATGTAATAGTCGGCGATCTGGGCGTCGGTCGCGCTGCCAAGCGGGATGCTCTGGAGAAAGTAATACGAAGCAAAATAGAGCAGCGCATGAATGATGCCGAAAATCGCCGTATAGGTTCCCAGTCGCTTGAGCACAGCGGTCGAGGCGTGCCCGCCCAGGCCCTGTTCCAGCGCAAGCCAATGCCGGTTGAAGAACTCATTGCCATCCGGCTTAACTCTACCTTGTGGTTTGTTCACTTTTTTGGCCATGGAATCTCTTTCGTCTCTGACGATAGGTAGTGCAGTGGTTGCCAGTAAAAAGGAAACATCAGGTGGCTTTGGGCTACGTCAAGAAACCGCTTACGCCTTTGTAGAAGAAGAGGGCGCCAAAGATTAACGAAGCCGTGATGACGATCACGCGGTTATACTTCTCCAGCCAATCGCTTGTGGCCGAAAGCCACGCCGTCGACTTTTCCGGGAAGATGGCGCGAATCGCAATCGGGATGAGCAGCAGCGATTGCGCCAGCAAGACGAAGAGCAGGAAGGTGATACTGCTCATGGGCTGGCCGAGTTGGGCATCGCCGATGGTACTGATCGCGCCCAGCGTAAAGACCCAGAGCTTGGCCCCGATCAGGAGCAACCCGGCCCCCATGGCAAAGGCCATGAGCGGCGACATGCCGTCAGCCATGGTCAGCCACTTGGGCGGCGGCGCATCGGGATCGGGCTCGCCGCGCCAGGTCTTGAAGGCGGTGATCAGGAGCAAAATGCCGAGCACGAGCAGCAGCGTCGACACGACCCAATTTGAGCCCTCGTTGGCGGTCGTGCCGCTGGCGTCGGCGCCGCCGGTGAAGATCAAGCCGAAGAGGATACCCTGGCCCAGGCGTACCAGCGTCATGCCCAGAACGAAGCCGATAGCCTTGGCCAGCGCCTGCTGTTCGCTCGTCAGCATGAGGATGATGAGGATGATCTGCATCGGCACGACGGCGCTGCCGATGATGAGGGGGAAGAGTTGGACGAGTGTGGACCCCATCGTATTTCGTCACTTTCTGCATGATGCAAGAGTTGTCATTTTTGCGCCAAGCCTCATTCGTACGTCCACCGCTTAGTCCGCACGCCCCGTGCGGACGGTAGCCGACCCGAATGGCTGTCGGGCGCTCAGGCCAGCGTTGATCTCCGCCGTACGCACGACCCGCTCGCACGAGGGCGTGCTTGCTACGCTGGCGCGGTGCCGGCCTCACGACTCATTCTCGACCCCACCACGCGCGCCCCCCTCCGCTTAGTCCGCACGCCCCGTGCGGACGGCCGCCAACCCGAGTGGCTGTCGGGCGCATAGGCCCGCGTTGATCTCCGCCATGCGCACGACCCGCTCGCACGGGGGCGTGCTCGCTAAGCGGGTGTGGGTGCGGACGGTCGCCATTCTGAGCGCCTACTGCGACGCCTTGGCGGCATGGGCCATGCCTGCACCCAGCAGCTCCTCCAGCTTCTCTTCGGGCACGCCGGCCAGCACCGAACCAACCTTAATGTCGACTTTCTCGATCGTGCCCGTAAAGGGAAACTCGTGGTGCGGATAGGGCGCGACCGGCGCGCCAGTGTCGATGCCGACGTCCATCGTCTCGCCGCTCATGGAGAAGACAAAGGGCACCGTCTTTTCGATGCGTCCCTCGGCCACTTGCTCGCCGTTGACCGACAGCTTGGCCATGCCGCCCAAGCCAAGGCCGCCGCCGTCGTACTCAAAGTCGACGGCAAGCGTGACTGCGCCTGCAGGCAACTCCTGATCCGAAGCAATCTCATAGAGTTCATGGCCAAAGCGGTTGTAGTAGTAAATTGGCTTGTTGTCCAGAACATAGAGCGACCAGCCAGCCATGTTGCCGCCTTGGCAGATAACGACGCCCTCCGCACCATCCTCCGGAATCTCCAGGTGTGCGGTCATTTCGAAGGAACGATTCTTCATGTTGACAATGGCCAATTCCGGCAGATGCACGTTTTCGGGGTAGTAGGTGACCCGGCGGACGCCAGAGATCAGGCTGGGTCGATGAACGGGCAGCGAACGCGAGGTCGTCTCACCGCTCAAAGGATAGACGTTGTATTTCCATGCCTCATCATCAAAGAGCTTCTGCAACTCCGCAAGCTTCTCGGGATATTCCTTCGCAAGATCATTGCTCTGGCTGAAATCCTCATCAACGTGGTAGAGCTCCCAGACTTCCTGGGGACCTCCGACCGGGAAATCGGCTGTGCGTTCCCACGGCACGCGACCGTGGAAGCAGGCAGCCACCCAGCCTTCGTGATAGATGGCACGATTGGCTAGAATCTCGAAGTATTGCGTGCGGTGGTTGCTCGGCTTCTGCGCATCCTCGAAGGAGTAGAGCATGCTCACGCCTTCAATCGGCTCCTGCGTGACGCCGTTGACGCTCTCCGGCGCTGAAATGTTGGCCGCGTCCAAGATCGTGGGCACAATGTCGATGACGTGATGGAATTGCGTGCGCAGCCCGCCGGCATCCTTGATGCCGTTGGGCCACGAGACGGCCATGGCATTGCGCGTGCCGCCAAAGTGGGACGCTACCTGCTTGGTCCACTGGAAGGGAGCGTCGAGCGCCCAGGCCCACCCGACATTGTAGTGATTCTCGCATGCCGCCGCGCCAAAGTTGTCCATATGGTCCAGCAGCCACTGGGGGTCTTCCGGAAAGCCGTTCTGGTAGGAGGGACAGCTCCAGGCGCCGTGTAACGTGCCCTCGGCCGAGGCGCCGTTGTCGCCGACGATGTAGATGAAGATCGTGTTGTCCCATTGACCCAGCGCTTGGATCGACTCAATGACGCGACCGATCTGATCGTCAGTGTGGGCGAGAAAACCGGCGTAGACTTCCATCAGGCGGGACGCGACGGGCTTGTACTCGTCGGGATACTCTTCCCAGGACGGGATGGAATCGGACCGGGACGTGTTGACCGTCCCTTCGGGGATCACGCCGACGTCCAACTGGCGCTGGAAGATCGCTCGCGCAGACTCGTCCCAGCCGTCATCGAACTGGCCTTTGAATTGGTCGATCCATTCGGGCCAGACCTGCAGAGGCGAATGGGTCGCTCCAGGCGCGAAGTAGACCATGAAGGGCTTGTTTGGCGCCGAAGTCTTTTGGTTGCGGATCCACGAGATCGTCTTGTCGGCCAGATCTTCGGTCAGATGATAATCATCTCTTTCCGACATGGGGATTCACGGGCGTCGTCTGGTCGAGCAGCGACGGTTCCCACTGGGATGCCTCGCCACCCATAAACCCGTAGAAGCGTTCAAAGCCCAGGCCGGTCGGCCAGCGATCCATGGGCCCGGCCGCGCTGGTCTCCCACATGGGCGTGATGTGGTTTTTGCCGAAGAAGGCTGTATTGTAGCCGTTCCCCTTGAGCACTTCACCGACGGTGGCCTTGCTGTCGGGAATGACGCTGTTGTAGCCGGGGTAGCCGACGGCGATCTCGGCGATCGCGCCAAAGCCGACGCTGTGGTGATTGCGCCCAGTAAGCAGCGCCGAGCGCGTCGGGGAACAGAGGGCCGTGGTATGAAACTGGTTGTAGCGCAGTCCCTCGTCGGCCACCTGACGGAAGGCCGGCATGGGCACGGGTCCACCGAAGACGTCCGACGCGCCAAAGCCGACGTCGTCGAGCAGGACGATTATGACATTGGGCGCGCCCTCTGGCGGGGTGATGATGATCGGTTTATCCGGTTTTGATTCTTCGGTCGTACGGCCGATTTTGCCCTCGAATTTCCTTTCGGCAATCGGCAAGTGTCCGCGGTATAGATCCATGGTTTCACTCCTTGTTTCAATGGCTAGTGACGCTTATGTTTCTCGGTCCCACAAACGAAACGCTGTCGGTTTCTGTGCGCCGCCCGGCGGTCATCCCGCATGCTTCGGATCACCGCGGTCGCCCCGCCATGAACGGACGGGGCTACCCAGCGACGCACCCTCGAAGGGGGCTTGACACCCCATCCGCTCATCACGCCCCAGCCCCGTTCACGGGGCGCTGTTCCATAGCCCCGTGGCTTCAGCCCGGGGCGGCGGTCGGTCATCCCGCATGCTTCGGATCACCGTGGCCCGCCCCGCCATGAATGGACGGGGCTACCCAGCGACGCCCCTCAAAGGGGGCTTGATACCCCATCCGCTCATCACGCCCCAGCCCCGTTCACGGGGCGCTGTTCCATAGCCCCGTGGCTTCAGCCCGGGACGGCGGTCGGGCATCCCGCATGCTTTGGATCACCGGGCCCGCCCGCCATGAACGGACGGGGCTACCAGCGACGCCCCTTCAAAGGGGGCTTGACACCCCCATCTGCTCAACACGCACCAGCCACGTTCTCGGGGCGCTGCTCCATAGCCCGTGGCTTCAGCCGGGGCGGCGGTCGGGGATCCGCATGCTTCGGATCACCGCGGCCCGCCCCGCCATGAATGGACGGGGCTACCCAGCGACGCCCCCTCGAAGGGGGCTTGACACCCCCATCCGCTCGGAATGACAGGATGTGCGCGCGCAATCAGCGGCCCCGTACGGATGTCATTTTGGGCAATCTCCGCCAGCAGGGCTGCCTCAGTCATCGGCCATCGCATCGAGCTGCGCATTCGCCTGCTCGCGCAGATCGTCAATGCTGTGCTGCAGGCTGCGCAGGCGGAAGGCGCCAAAGACCAGCAACGCGGCCGGCAAGAATGGCCAGAATGCCAAATACCCAGGGCAGGGATGCGGTGGCGGCAAAGCTGTTGGTCATGAGCAAGATGGCAAGGATGATGCTAACCACACCCAGGACGGCGTTGACCCAGCCGGCGCCCTTAAAGGCGCTGATCAGATCGGAGATGCCAAAGAAGAGGGCGATGAAGGCCAACATCCAGACCGTGAACTGACCCAGAATCACGGCGCTGGTAATCGGATTCTGGATCACGATCCAGCCGGCGATCAGCCCCAGTATCCCGGCAAAGACCTTCCAGCCCCACATGCGCCGGTCCCAGAAGAGCGAGACAAGCTGAAAGACGCCACGCACCAGCCAGTAGATGCCCAACACCCAGACGATCGAAACAAAGGTCTGATAGGGATTGACCAGCAAGAAGATGCCGATCACGATCAGCAGGATGGCTTCGATCAGCACCAGCCACCAGGGCGGCGGCTTGACTTCAACCCAGATGGCGTTGGCAGATGTCATGCTTTCGGTTGTCATGGTTATTTCCTTTTTTTGAGTTCGTCTGTGGACTTCCTGGAAGGGGTCAGGGCCGCTCACTCTGCCGGGCCAGTCTATGACCCCTTCCGGGAAGGCCTCTGCCGCGAAGCCAACGCCCCTCGCTTAGAAGGCAACCTTCAGCGCCATCTTGGCAAAGCTGGGGCTCTGCTTCTTTAGATCGTCGGTCTCTTGCTTGAACATCTTGTTGAGAGCGCCGCCGTCCTCAGGCTCTTCTTCGGCGATCGCTTCCTCGAAGGTGGGCAGGAAGAGGCCCATGACGCCGTTGACGTCCTCTTCGCTGGCGCCCGTCTCTTCGGCGATCGCCTTGTTCATGTCGTGGCCCTTGGGGCCAAAGACGTCAAAGAAATCGCTCTCGGCTTCTTTGCGACCCTTCTTTTTCTTGTCCTTCTTCTTTGACTTGCCAAAGAGCTTGTTCGAGACGCTGGGGTCTTCGGCGCCGGCAAACATCATCATCGGGATCCCGACCCCCAGGATGCTGTTGACCATTACATCCGGCAGACCGAGTGCGCCGCCGATCGACTTGACGGCGACTGTGGTCATGGTCGTCATGGCGAAGGTCGTGGCAGTATCCACCGCCTTGTCTTTGGCCGTGTTGACCAGCATCTTTGTCATAATACCCATTCTGAACGTCTCCTTTTTGTCATGTTACAGACTTTCATTGTGTTGCAGAGTCAACGTGTTATGTAATCGGTCAATAATCGTAGCTATACAGGCTAACGGCTAGCGAACGCTGCGCCCAGTGGGCTCCCGGTAGGCTGGGGCAGTATCCAGCCGTATCGAAACCAAGGAGCGGGTCGACCCGTTTGGTTTCGATACGTCCACAAACCACAGTGGACTACTCAACCGGCACTAGCCTGTATCGTTACCAATAATCTATTGCTTGCGCAGCGCCACGCGCATGGCCAATTCGTGATCGACCACATGCTCCCCGCTGACGTCGAAGATGATGCGCTTGATCGCGCCACTAAACGGGAACGGTGGTTTGTATGCATTCGTAACCGGCGCTCCCTCATCGGCGCCAACCAGCATCTGCGCGCCTTGGCCAAGGCGTAAGGGCGCCGTAACCGGAATGTCGCCCCGACCGATCTCTTTGCCGTCGACCAGAAGCGTCACCGTGCCGGGCGTTCCCTTGCCATTGGCAACATCGGCGGGGCCGGTCGGTTCGAACTCCATGCTCAGGAAGTGATCTCCTGCCGGCACCGGCGTGTCGGACGTGACGGTGTAGCGTTCTTTGGCGACATAGTTATGAACGAAGCAGAGCGCGCCGTCTGGGACATAGAACGAGATACCGCCATCGTTGCCGCCCATGCTCAACAACACCCCTTCCGCGCCATCTTCAGGGACGGTTACCTCGGCGTTAATCGAATAGGGTCGATTGAGGATCTTGGGCGCCGCACCGGCAGGGATGGCCTGCGTGTGGGGATAGAGTACGTAGTTGTTGCGTTCCACTGCGATTTGTGGCCGCTCCTCGGCAATGCGCGCCGTCCCCCGGCTGTCGATGGGCAGCACGTTATACTTGCCCGCTTCGTTGTACCACATGCCAATCATGGCAATCAGTCGATCGCGGTCGGCATCTGCGAGGTTCTGCGTCTCGGCAACATCCTCGGCGACGTGATAGAGTTCCCAATCGTGGGCGTCCAGTTCGGTCAGCATATCGTAGGTAATGATATCGCCGAACGCGCGTCCCGATTGAACGAATGAGGTGCCGGGCCAGGGACAGACGGCCCGCCAGCCGTCGTGATAGAGAGAACGGTGGCCGAACATCTCGAAGTACTGGGTAAGATGCTTCTCATCGGCAGCGTCGTTATCAAAGGTCTCTGCCAGGCTCACCCCTTCTATAGGCGACTGGGTTACGCCGCGAATTGTCGTGGGTGACTCAATGCCCAGGGCGTCTAGCACTGTCGGCATCATGTCGATTGCATGGGTGTATTGTGAGCGGATTTCGCCACGCGACTGGATTCCTGCCGGCCAGGTAATGATGAAGGGATCGCTGGTCCCGCCGCGAAAGGTCTCGGCTTCCAGCGGCGAAAGGGCGTATTGCCGGCATGGGTCCAGCCCCAGGGGAAATGGTTGAAGAACTCCGGCCCGCCAATATCATCGATGACGGCCAGCCCGTCTTCCACGGTGTCGGGTACGTTGTTGAAGAAGCGACACTCATTGACCGATCCGGTGGGGCCACCTTCGGCGCTGGAGCCATTGTCGGAGATTAGCATGATCAGCGTATTTTCATATTCGCCCAATTCCTTGAGGAAGCCGATCAATTCGCCGATATAGTGATCGGTGTGGGTCAGGAAGCCGGCGAAGACCTCCATCATGCGCGGACAGAGGCGTTTTTCATCAGCCGAGAGCGTTTCCCAATCTTGGACGTCAGGGTCGTGACGCGACAGATCCGCCGTCGACGGTACGATCCCTAACTCCTGCTGGCGGGCAAAGACATTCTTCCGATAGACATCCCACCCATCATCAAACTGCCCGGCGTAGGCATCGGCCCACGCTTTGGGCACGTGATGGGGCGAATGCATGGCGCCAGGCGCAAAGTACATATAAAAGGGCTTGGTGGGCGCAACCTGCTTGGCGTCGGCAATCATGGACTTAGCCTGGGCGACCAAATCGATATTCAGGTGGTAGCCCTCTTCTGGTGATTGCTCCGGATGGGTCTGGGTGTTGTCGCGCCACAGTTCCGGGCAGTAGTTGTGGGTGTCGCCGCCCAGGAAACCGTAGTAGCGCTCAAAGCCTCGCCCCAGCGGCCACCAGTCATAGGGGCCGGCTGCAGACGTTGTCTCTTCCGGCGCCAGGTGCCACTTGCCGATACAATAGGTGTTGTAGCCGTTCTCCTTCAATATCTCGGAGATGAAGCCATTCTCAAACGGAATGTAGCCATCCGAGCCAGGATAACCCGTCGAGCCGTTCGAGAGACAAGCCATATGGTTGGAATGATGGTTGCGACCGGTGATGATGCAGGAGCGAGACGGCGAACAGAGCGCAGTCGTGTGCATGTTGTTATAGAGCAGACCGTCAGCCGCCAGCGCGTCAATATTGGGCGTATTGATCGGACTACCGTAGCAACCAAGATGGCCGAAGCCGGTATCGTCCAGAACGATGAAAAGAACATTCGGGCGCGCCATCCTTGGCCCGGTTGGGGCGAGGCCAGGCAGGAGAGGAAACGTCTGCCGTGCGCCCAATGACGCCGGGGAAAGCTGTGCCGGATTCGTACTCTACTAAGCTCATGGTATGCCTCGATTAATGGTTGTTTCAGCGATTTTCGAACAGGCTATCTGATTTGCTACTCAATGCCCAGCGTGGCCAGAAAGGGATAGAGTCTCCGTTCCAGGTCTCCTAAGTACTTGATATGCACCCGCTCAATCTGCCCTTGAAGGCAAAGGGAGCGCGTGTGGTAGTCGAGTGAAACTGGAGAACCGAGATCGATGCCGATGTCAAAGGTCTCCGAGGCGGTAAACCCTGCCGGAACCGAGATGTCGACCCCTGTCTGTGCGACCTTTTTACCGTTGGCGCTCAGCGACACGACAGCCGGGCCGTGCGGCCGCTTTTCGGCGTATGCCAGGTCGACCTCAATCGTAATGTCGCCCGTGGCAATTGGTCCCTCCGAACGCGCCTTGTAGCGATAGACCCCCAAAGTATTGTACTCGGCACAGAGCAGGCCCTCATCCATATAG
Organism: uncultured Chloroflexia bacterium; assembly: GCA_963749845.1. GTDB lineage: Bacteria > Chloroflexota > Anaerolineae > Caldilineales > Caldilineaceae > JAGRCP01. The sequence goes on from CAVVOJ010000009.1 coordinate 27,251, forward strand.
ACCGTGAAGCCCCCTGCCAGACCGCCCACACAGTAGAGGACGCCCGATGCGCCTGCCGGAACAGTGGCATGAATCACTGCCCTGGTCGAAAAGCCGCTCACAAACTTGGGCGCCATCGACTCGGGGATACGGTTCTGTCCCGGATAAAATGTCCACTCGGTCAGGGTGGAAGAACGGATTTCTTCAGGATGAAGCACGCTCGTGTAGAAGGCCCCGCCGATGGGGAATACCTTGTTTTCGGTCGCCTGCATGGTGAAGGTATCTTTCATGGCCTGAAGCTTCTCCGGCATCGTGTCGGCCAAATCGTTGGCCTGGGAGAAGTCCTCTGTCAGGTCGTAGAGCTCCCACTGGTCCTCGTCGGGATTCCACTCGGCAATATTGGCGCCGGTGCGATTCCAGGGCTCGCGCGGGCCGAAGGCGCAGGCAAACCAGCCATCCTGATAGACGCCGCGACTGCCGTAAATGTCGAAATATTGAACACTCTTCTGACCCTCGGCACTGCCGTCGCCAAAGCTATAGGCCATGGAGACGCCGTCCAGCGGATCCTGCTCAAAGCCATCGACGGCATAGGGCGGCTCGATCTCCAGGACATCGTAAATCGTAGCGGCAATGTCATTGACGTGATGAAACTGTGCGCGCGGCGCAGCGTCGGGCTTGATCTGTTTCGGCCAGGAGACGACCAGCGGCGTGCGCGTGCCGCCAAAGTGCGCAGCCGTCAGCTTGGTCGACTTAAAGGGCGTATCGCCGGCCCATGCCCAGCCGTGGTGATACATGGAATCGACCAGGTGCGTGCCCAGCGCGCCCAATCCACCGTAGTCTCGCTCCAGCACCTCGATCTGCTCGTCCACGGGCACGTCGATCAGATTTTGCGCCAGCAGCTCTGAAATGGTGCCGGCCTGCCCTTCCGCCGATGCGCCGTTGTCGGAGCCAATGTAGAAGATCAGCGTGTTGTCGAGCATGCCCTGCGCTTCCAGCTCGTCGACGATTTTGCCATACTGAACGTCCGTATGCTCCAGAAAGCCGGCATAGACCTCCATCAGCCGCGTTTGAAACGCCCGCTCTTCTTCGGGAATCTCGCTCCAGCGCCCCATGTTAGGCTGAATCGGCGGCAGCTCCGTCTCTTGGGGAATCCAGCCCAGTTCCTTCTGGCGTGCGAAGGTCTTTTCGCGCAGCGCTTCCCAGCCATCGTCAAATTGCCCGGCATAGGTATCGGCCCACTCCGCAGGCACGTGGTGGGGGCCATGGACCGCGCCCGGCGCAAAGTAGAGGAAGAGCGGCTTGTCCGGGTTCAGTGCCCGATTGGTGCGGATATAGCCGACGGCGTCGCGCGCCAGGTCTTCGGTCAGGTGATAGTCGTCACTATGCTGCGGCTCGACAGGATTTGTGTTGCGCCACAAGCGCGGTTCGTACTGAGACGTCTCGCCGGCGATGAAGCCGTAGAAGTAGTTGAAGCCCAGTCCGGTGGGATATTGGTCGAAGGGGCCGGCAGGCGTCAGGGCCGTAATTGGCGTATTGTGCCACTTGCCAAACGCGGCCGTGTCATAGCCGTAGTCGGTCAGCACGCGTGCCATGGTGGCCGAAGAACGGGGAATCTCACCGATGTAACCGTCAAAGTCATTGGCGAACTCGGCAATGATGCCGGCGCCAACGCGCTGATGATTTCGTCCGGTCAACAATGATGCTCGCGTCGGCGAGCACATGGCCGTCGTATGAAAACGATTATAGGCGACGCCCTGCTCATGTAAACGCGTCATCGTGGGTGAATGGACCGGGCCGCCGAAGGTCTCCATATTTGAGAAGCCTGAATCATCCGTAATAAAGATGACGATGTTGGGCGCGTCTTCGGGAATCCGACGCGGCGGCTGCCGCCACTGATGTTTGGATTCTTGTAGCGTCCGCCCTACCGTGCTGGCAGACGGCGTACGCGGAAAGGGAAGATTGGGGCCTCGTGGTTCGATGGGCATAGCAATCATTCTCCGTTGCGTTATCGACGAATCAAGTACGTACAGGCGTCAAGCCTAGAGCGGACCTGGCAAGTCTGGCTTGATGCCCTTGCCTTTGTCATCTTTATCATCCTTACTGTCGTTCTTGTTGTTCTTCTTATCCTTGTCGTTCTTTCCAACACCAGGCACATCGGGGACCAGCGTCTTCTTGATCTGGCGGTTGCGGAAGTCGAGCCAGAGCCAGACGCCCACCATGGCCAGGCCAACCTGGATGGCCAGCGAGGCCCAGTGGATGCCGCGTCCATCTTCCAGCCCAAAGAGACCGGCGATGAGGCCGCCAATCCACGCCGCGCCGACGCCGATCGCCATCGTCTCCCACTTGGAAATCATCTGCTTGCCCGGCATGAGCGTGACGGCCAGGAAGCCAACTGCGGCGCCAGAAACTGCGCCGGTCAACAAGAGTGTTAGGAGAAGTCCGTCCATTGTCTGTTCCTTTCGCTAGTATGGTCTTCGTTTCGAGACGCGTTTTCTTCGGATCGTGTCTTCAAAAAAGTCTGACATCTTTCAGCCGCCGGATTTCCATATAACCGCGTACCTATCCAGGATGATTCACGGGCGACTCGGCCCGGTTGACGGAGATCACAGACAGACCCAGCATGAAGGCCAAATTCAAAACACCGGCCAGTGCGGACTGATCGGGCAACTCGCCGGACAGCTTCGTCACGACGCCAATTCCTTCAGCGCTAGTCGTCTCAATCCGCATGTTGTTGATTGAATCGGCCCAGCTTGGATCAATCTGACCTTGTAGACAGATATGATAGAAAGCAGGCATTTACATCCCCGAATGTCATACGAAGGCATTGCGTCGCAAATCAACCATCGAACGCAGCGGTGAAATCCGAAATTTGTTCAATTATTGCGTAAGGATAATAACAGGAATGTACGAAGTGCGGAAGGGCCAAAATGGCCCATAAATGGCTACCCGGGCTGGATGAGACCCAATTCGTGGGCCCGAATCGCCGCTTGACGGCGATTTTCGACGCCCAATTTCTGGTAAATGCTGATCGTATGCTTCTGGACCGTGCGTGGGGAAATATGGAGTCTGGCGGCAATCTCTTTGTTGGTCAGACGCCGGGCTAGGAGCAGAAGCGTGTCCATTTCACGGTGCGTGAGCGCTTCGTGAATGGGCGCAGTGGAGGAATCATCACCCACAAGCGCTTGGTGCGCCGCCCGATCGAGATGGTTCATGGTTTCGCTTTGGGTCACGGCGTCGAGCACAGCGACAGTAAAGCCGGGAGCCACGCCTTCCGCCAGGAGGGTTTCGAGCAACGGCCGGATGCCCGTTCCGGCGTCGGCGATCAGCCGCAGCGCTCCGCCCGGTGCAGCCAGCAGCACAGATTTGCGCAACGTGTCCAGGGCAACCTGTTTGCGGCCGAGCGCCAGCTCGAGATGTGCTTCCAGCGCGCCAATTTCAATCTGACGACGCGTGTTGATGTCAGGTCCATCATCCTTCTGGCAGCGGCTCAGGAGCGCGGCAGCGGCGATCAGGTCGTTCTTGCGATCACCCTGCAGCACGGCACGCACGGCGCTGATGGCCGGCGCAATTGTCAGGCCCATGGCCGCCTGCCGGGCGGCACGATCCTGCAGGCGGTCAAGCTGTTGGGCCGGTAGTGCAGCCGGTGCAAGTTCCCAATCGAGCGCGTCCACCCACTCGCGCACGCTGACGAGATCATGCTCCAGGATATACTCACGTAGATCAGTGACCACGAGCTCCGCCTCGCTCTGGCGTCCGCCCGCCTTGAGCGCCAGTACCAGACCGCAGAGGCTGTCGAGTACAAGACGACTGTTGCATACGTCGCGCTGGCGACTATTGTCGGTGAAACGCTCAATGGCCAGCGGCAACTCGTTGCGTTGATATGCAATCCAGCCCAGGCTGAACATGGCCCAGCGGGCAAAGAGCGGCCTGGCTGCCCGTAGCGCCGTTTCCTTCATCTCCAGCGTGGCCTTCTCCAGCTCTGCCAGGTTCGCTTCCTTGTAATAGACGGCGCAGAGGGCCAACAGAAGACGGCAGTCACGTACGGTGGGCGGCCGCCCGGCCAATTCTGCGCGCAGCGCTTCAATCTCACGGATGACGGCAGCATCTCTGCCGAGGGCGATCAACGAAGTAAAGCGATGCAGTTCGGCAATGCTGCGTACCGATTCGAATTCAGGCGGCAGCAGGGCCAAGGCTTCTTCCGCAAAGTTGAGTGTGTCAGACGGAGATGGATTGTGCATGCCGTTTGACCGCAGCATGTTGACGATGCCGGCAAGCAGCCGCAGTTCATGGGGCGCATAGTGCTGAGCGTCCGCGTCCAGCGCAATCTCAATCTCGTCAAGCAGTGCGTACAGGGCCGGCCCGCGAAAACGATTCTGATTCACGAAGGCTCGAGCCACCAACGGACCCGGTCGCTGTGACAGGCCGGCGGGCAAGAGTTGCAGCCAGTGTACGATGGCGCGCCAATCATCCTGCTCGATGGCTGCGTAGAGCGCACGTTCCACAAGTCGCGCGGCCCGTTCTTCATCGCCTGCGTGTATGGCGTGCGTGACGGCCTCTTCCACCAGTTCATGCACCTCAAACCACTGACTTGCCTTGCGATGCAGCGTGACGATCACATCCGGATCTTCAAGCTGTTTGAGGCGATGGGCCAGCAGATGGCGCATCAGGTGGTGGAAGCGGAACCAGTGCTGCTGATCATCCAGCGCGATTGTGAATAGGCCGGATCTAGCCAGCGTCTCTTCAATGAGCGCGCCGTCAATATCGTTATTTGGGTTGACTATGACGGCGTTACAGAGCGGGGCGCAGAAACGATCCAAAACGGAAAGATGATGAAGAACGGTGGCGTGACGTGGCGACAGATCTCCCAATACTTCGCTGACCAAGAAGTCCATGACCAATGCGTGGTTAGTCCGGTCAAAGTCAGCCAAAAACTGAGGTCGATCCGGACTCTCGCGCAGGGATAGTCCAGCCAGATAGAGCGCGGCAGGCCAGCCCTCTGTGCGTCTTGTGAAGAGAGAGGAAACGTCTTCCGGGAGTTCTTCGCCTGTTGCACGTTGCAGCAGCTCGGCAGCTTCCTGATCGTTGAAGCGGAGTTGCTTGCTGCGTAACTCCAGAAGCTGACGACGGGCGCGTAGCCGGCTTAGCGGCAGCGGCGGATCCGAACGGGTGATCAGAACAAGCTGAACCTTGGGCGGTAACAGCTCGATAATTCGACCCAGACACTCGTGAATCTCGATTGCCGAAATCCGGTGGTAGTCATCAAGAATCAGAATCAACTCACCGCCGAGTGCCTGCATGTCCGCCAGCAAATGCTCGGCCAGACGTCGGGGATCGGGCGCCGAGTCGCGGTTGAGAAAAGGCTCCGTGCGCTGGCCGAAGCCGATATACGTTTCGCGGATGGCGGCGACCAGATAGGTAACAAAGACGCCGAGCGCACCATCGTGTTCATCGAGCGAGAGCCAGGCTGCAGGGCGTTCTTCTTGCTCGATCCAGAGCGCCGCGGCCGTACTCTTGCCGTAGCCGGCCGGTGCAGAGATGAGCGTCAGGCGATAGGTGCGGCCGCCGGCCAGTTGTTGCACGAGGTGGTCGCGACGCACCACCTCCGGGGCAACTTGCGGTCGATGCAGTTTGGTTGCGAGCAAGAAGTCTGGCTCGTCCGGAAGCCCGGCCATGAGACTACTCCAGGTACTCAAAAAGAAACCGGTCGTTCTGCTTCCATGGATGCGCGTGCGGCCAAAGCCGTCTGCACGGCCAACCGCCCCTGCTCCGGCGTACCTTGCGTCGGCCGCTTTCCGCAGCGGACGGCCTCCACAAAAGCGGCTAGTTCGATCTCGTAGGCGTCGCCGGACGCGGAAGGCAGCGCCTGAGGCGGCGCATCGTCACGGTAGACCAGGAGGCTGTCAACCCCGTCACCGGCAGAATCGACCTGTGCCCCGCTCGCACGTACGTTATATTCGACTGTACCCCGTTCACAAAGCACGCGGAGCAACATGGTGAAGGGAAAGCTTTCCGGCATCATGGCGTTGCCTTCAGCATGACAGACGACTCCGTCGTACTCCACATTGGTCAAGATCACGTCCCACGTGCCGTGGGGGCTGCGCTGGCCGAGCGATGTGAGCCGCTGCGGTTGGCCAAAGAGCCAGTTGAGCACGTCCAGGTCATGAATGTGCAGATCAAGCACCTCACCGCCGCTGAGCGCAGGGTCCTGGAACCAGGGGCTCCAAGTGGGCGGCGGGCAGAGGCGTGCAGCCGTTGCCGTTAGCGGTCGTCCCAGTTCGCCGCTGTGAACGAACTCAACCAAGGCCTGGTATTCAGGCCAGAAGCGCAATACGTGACCAACCATCAGGATGCGCTCCGCCCGTTGCGCCGCCTCAATCATCGCATCGCATTCCTCCACGGTAAGCGCCATCGGCTTCTCGACCAGCACATGCTTGCCCGCGGCCAACGCGGCCAGCGTGTATTCCGGATGCAGGAAGGTGGGCAACGTAATGCTTACGGCTTCCACGCTGGGCTCATGTAGCAGGGCCATCGCGTCGTCATAGGGCGCAGCGCCGACGTCCTGCGCCAACGGAAGGGCTTCATCCAACGTGCGCGAAGAAATACCCACAATGTTCACAGCTGGCAACTTGGCCAGCGCCCGGGCGTGGGTGCCGCCCATGAAGCCCGCGCCCAGAATTGCAATGTTGACCATATGAGCCCCCGCTTACTTGTCGATTGTCAATTGACAATCGCAAATTGACAATCGACCATTAATCGTTCACCAGTTCCCCAAGCGCCTCATACGACGCTTTCATTGCGCGGTTGACCTCGGCCAGGGGCGGCCAGGGCTCACCGGAGAACTCGATCTCGACGCTGGTCGGGCCGCGATACCCCTGCGCCGCGAGGATGGCCAGAACCTCAGCGAAGTCCACCTCCCCTTCGCCGATGGCCGGGAAGTTCCAAACGCGTGGACCGCCGATCTTGTCTTTGAGGTGAACGTGAACCAGATGAGGCACCGTGAGGGCCAGATCGTCCAAGGGTTGGGTGTCCCCGTAGAAGATACAGTTACCAGTGTCATAGTTGATGCCGACGTTGGGCCGGTCGATCTCCTCGATGACCGGCAGCGAGCGGGCGCCGTTGGCCATTATCTCGCCATGCACTTCCAGCCCAATGGTGATGCCACGCGCCGCCGCGTAGTCGGCCAGCTCATGGATGAAGCCCATAAACGCATCCCGATCTTCGTCTTCGCTATAGTGACCACCGATGGCTGTATTCATGAGCCCGATGCCCAGCTTTTCGCACAGATCGATCGCCTGCATGCCCAAGGGCACGCCTGCCGCGGTCGTCAGGTCCGAATGGCCGCTGAGGGCTGACGGCGTGAGGTCGTAATGGGCCAAGTTGGCGCGGACTTCATCCAGCTCGGCCTCGCTCGCATCGAGCGAAATCTGCTCGGTCCAGCCGCGCACGGCCGAAAGCTCGACGTACTTGAAGCCGGCCTGGGCAATGCCGGCCAAGGCCTCGTCCAGCGTATAGGTATGATAGCTATTGGTGTGACCGGCCAGAATGTTGTTCATGGGCTTCTCCAGTGTACGAGAATGCGGGGGAGGATCAAATCGTCGTGCCGGATCAGCATAGCAAGCGTGCCCATGGCTGTCAATCGGCACACAGCACGCTGATGCTTGCGTACGCTTCTGTCTGACCGTCATAGCGTCGGCGACCCGGTGAGAAAGTATGGGAAATCCGTCCAGACAGACGCAGCAATCGACCTGGCGCCGGTGCTGGTTCCGGCGTAACCTGCAACCAACTTTGCTTCATTTTCGTATTGCAGAGTAGCATTGCCCTTGCACTGCGATCGCCAGTTCGATTACAGTGCTGGGACACTCACTGCCGCCTCCTCCGTGCCGGCGCGCATTTTCTGCTCGCCGACACGGAGAAGGATTGCCAACGCAACTTCCTCCGCGTTGATTGCCTTACACAACCGAATCTCTATGACCGATTGATTGCATCACTCCCCACCTGATGCGTGTTGCTTGCCAGTGCAAGCCTGTATACCCAGTACAAAAGGGAGAACCCATATGAATCCGCAACGCGATCGATATGACGTTGCCATTATCGGCTCTGGCATTGCCGGCTCCTCCTTGGGCGCAATCCTGGCCCGGCAGGGCATGCGCGTCGTCATCTTCGAGGCCAAGAGCCACCCGCGTTTCGCCATCGGCGAGTCCATGATTCTGGAAACGTCCGAGACCATGCGTGCGCTGGCCGAGCTCTACGATGTGCCCGAATTGGCCTACTTCAGCTCGGAGAACTATTTCACCCGCATCGGCTCTTCCCATGGCGTCAAGCGTCATTTCAGCTATCTACATCACACGCCAGACGCGCCCCATGATCTCAGCCACACGCTCCAGGCGGTGATCCCGCGCCAGCCCCATGGTCATGAACTGCACCTCTATCGCCAGGATAGCGATTACTTCTTGATGACCACGGCCATCGCCTATGGCGCCACGGTCTTTCAGAATACGCCTGTGCAGAATGTGGAAATCGACGACGATGGCGTCACGATCCAGACTGCGCAGGGCGCCGATTATCAGGCCGACTACATCGTCGACGCAGGCGGGTTTCGTTCCGTACTGGCCGAAAAATATGACCTGCGCGACAACAACCTGCAAACCCACTCGCGCGCGCTCTTCACCCACATGGTCGGCGTGCCCGACTTTCACGACATTGGCGCCTCGCAAGAAGCGTACGGGTTGCCGTTCAGCGTTGCCGAAGGGACGCTGCACCACGTCTTCGAGGGCGGCTGGCTCTGGGTTATTCCCTTTAACAATCACGAGCGTGCCACCAATCCGCTCTGCAGCGTGGGGCTGATGCTCGACCCGCGCATCCACCCGGCCCGCCCCGACCTGACGCCGGAAGAGGAATTTCAAGACTTCGTCAGTCGCTATCCGGATATGGCGCGCCAGTTCGAACAGGCCCAAACGGTGCGCCCGTGGACGCGCACGGGCCGCATCCAATACTCGGCAAAGCGGGTAGTGGGCGACCGCTTTGCGCTGTTGGGCCATGCCGTGGGCTTCATTGATCCGCTCTTCTCTAAGGGGCTCTACGTTTCGATGATGAGCACGTGTCTCCTCGCCCATCTACTGCTCGAGGCTCGGGAGAGCGGCGACTACTCAGCCGCGGCCTTTCAGCCGCTGGAGAAATCGACGCTTGCGTACATCGCCAGCAATGACCGGCTGATTGCCAACGCCTACAAATCATTTGGTGACTATCGACTCTGGAATGTCTATTCGGTACTGTGGTTGTTGGGCGCGTACACGGAACTGGTCAAGCTGAGCAGCATCCGTCTCCAGGCGCAGGATCGCCACGAGTATCACGCCCAGGCAGAGGGTCTCAGGCTGGTAGGTGGCGGCTTTCACGAATTCGATACGGTTGCGGCGCAGGTCGACGGCATCATGGAAGCGCTCGATCTTGCGGACGAAGACGCGGTGGTCGCGGCCGCGGCTGAAATGCAGGCGCTGTTACGCGCCGTTGATTGGATGCCAAAGCCATTCCTCGCCGTGCTGGACGGCAAGAATCACCTGCCGGAAAACAAGCTGCGCCCCGGCCTGCTGACGCCCAATGCCGGCTTTCTGGGACACGGCGCCTACCGTGAGCATTTCTTTGGCAGCCGCTCCATGGCCGACGTCGTCCAGGCCTTCGTCGGCGAAAAGCTGCGCTATTCCGAGCGTGCAATCCGGCGCCGTCAGAGCCAGGTCCGCCCGCCAATGGCCCGTGTGGTCAAAGGATCCCAGCCGCTCTAATGCTGCGAGAATTTTCAGAGCGTGATCAGTACGCTGTCGGGACGGCAGCGCTTGTTCGCGCAGGGCAAAAACGCGCGTCCTCCTCTCGATTGGCCCGGACCAAACGCGCATGATAAAATTTCCCTTCGGCCTTTTTGGGCCAGATCAGGGGAGAAATCTGTTGGATGAACGCACATCGCTTGCACGCCATTGTCGAGAGTTTGCCCGAAGATTTGCGGCTCACGGTGGTCATTCCAACCTATAACGAAGCCGACAATTTGCCGGCGATCACCGAGGCGATCTTCCGTCTGGGTGTTCCAGGACTCCAGTTGCTCATCGTTGATGATGATTCACCCGACGGCACCGGCGCCGTTGCTGACCGCCTGGCAAAACAATACCACGCCATCCTGGACGGCAGCCGCGCGCAAATGGTGGTGATGCATCGCCGCGGCAAGGACGGGCTGGGTACAGCCTACATCGCCGGCATGCAACGCGCCCTGGCCGACGGCGCAGACTATATCGTGCAGATGGACGCCGACTTCAGCCACGCACCCGGCTACATCCCGCAAATGCTGGGCGTCATGCGCTCGACCGATGCCGACGTGGTGATTGGCAGCCGCTATGTGCCCGGCGGTTCGCTGGATGAGGGGTGGGGATGGTGGCGACGCTTCATGAGTTGGTGGGCCAATCTTTACAGTCGGGCCATCCTCGGCCTGCGCATTCGCGACATGACGGCCGGCTTCAAGCTGTGGCAGCGGAACGCGCTGCTGGCAGTTGGCCTGGAGAATATCCGCAGCAACGGCTACAGCTTTCAGGTAGAGATGGCCTATCTCTGCGAAAAACTGGGCTTCTACCTCATTGAGCTTCCCATTCATTTTGAAGACCGGCGCATTGGCCAGAGCAAGCTGGACGTACCGGTCAAGCTGGAATCGGCCTGGCGCACGTGGCAAATTCGCTGGCGCTACCGCAGGCTGCATGGCCGACGCAACCAGGCGACCCCGCGCATCGAGACCACCGACGCGCTGATTGCCCGCGAAGCGGGCGTCGATCGTTCTCACTAACCCATTTCGCCCATCATGAACCGCCTTCGTCGGTACCGCAGCGATCTCCTGGCGCTGCTGGCAATCTTCGCCCTGGCGCTGCTTTGGTTTGCGCCGGTCCTCTTCCCGGCGCTGAGCGGCCGCACCCTGCTTCCTTTCGATAACCTGGCCGGCTTCGAACCCTGGCGCACGCTCTACCCGAACCTGATTCCCCACAACGATCTGCTCAGCGATCTGGTGCTGCAGAACGCCGTGTGGAAGGAGCATATTCGGCGCACGATCGCCGCCGGCCAGATTCCGCTCTGGAACCCGCAGATCTTCACGGGCATGCCCTTTTTTGCCGGCGGCCAGGCCAGCATGCTCTATCCGCTAAATATCCTCTTTTATCTCCTGCCCCTCGATCTGGCCTATGGCTGGTTCACGGCCTTGCAGATTGCATTAGCCGGCGCAGGCATGTACCTATACGCTCGCATACTACGCCTGCGCGTGCCTGCCGCGCTCTTTGGCGGCGTGGCCTATATGTTCAGCGGCTTTCTGGTCGTCAGCGTTGTCTTCACCATGTTTATCGCCGCGGTGGCATGGCTGCCCTTCATCCTGGCGCTGATTGAAATTATCATTCGCAAGCAGGAAGCCAAAGGAACCCACTCCTTCCGCCCGATTCCCTATATCGTCCTGGGCGCCGGGGCCATCGGCGTCACGATCCTGGCCGGTCATCCCGAACTGATTTACTACACGCTGATGGTTGCCGGCGCCTATAGCCTGGTACGCCTGATCGCAGCCTGGCGCGTGCTAAGACAATTGACAATTGACAATGGGCGATCCTCAATTGTCAACCCCGGCCGTCAGCGCGGCCATGCGCATGCTCAAGCTGGCCGGCTGGCTCTTGGCCATGGCCCTGTTGGGCATTGCCCTGGGCGCGGTCCAGCTCATCCCGCTGCTGGAGCTGTTGCCGCTCAACTTTCGCGACGGCTCGGCCACGCTGGCGCAGGTGCGGGGCTGGGCGTGGCCCTCGCGCCATGTGCTCACCTTTCCGCTGCCCAACATCTTTGGCAACCCGAGCCACCATCGCTGGTTTGATCTCTGGGATTTCCAGTGGAAGCTGGCGCAGACCAATGCCCTGGGCGAAACCAATCACACCATCTTCTGGGGCATCAAGAATTACGTCGAAGGCGGCAACTACCTGGGCATCGTGACATGGGTGCTGGCGCTCCTCGGCTTGATTGTGGGAACGCGGAACGCAAGGCGCGGTGCTCCGAATCAAGAGGAGACAACGGCGCAGCAGCGAGTTCAGACTTCCGCGTTCCGCGCGGTCCACGCCTGGTTTTTTGCGGGGCTGGCGTTGGTTTCGTTGCTCTTTGCATTTGGCACGCCGCTCTATGCCCTCTTGTACTACGGCGTGCCGGGCTGGAATCAGCTTCACAGCCCCTTCCGCTGGGTCTTCCCCTTTACCTTTAGCATGATCGTATTGGCCGCCGGCGGTCTGGACGGGCTGCTGGGCGCGGCGAAATTGACAAGTGGCGATCGTCAATTGTCAATTGTCAATTTGCGCGCGGCGCGCGCCCTCGCTTTCCTCACCGGCTTGGCCGGATTGGCGGCGTTGACGCTCGTCGCGGCGAGCTATTTCATGCCGGCGCGCTTCATCGCTGTGGGCCAGCGGCTGGTCGATGGCAGCGATCTGGCGCAGATGGCCTTTGCCGACGGTCGCATGTTTTGGAGCTATCAGGCCGCCAACCTGACCCACTTTGGCCTGGCGGCGCTGGCGGGCGCGGTACTGCTCTGGGCGCTAAGCCGCAAACGGGCCGACAAGTCCGACTCGGTGACGGACTCAGCCGGCAGGCGCGGCACGATCCTGGCGCTGGGTGTGGTGCTGCTCGTGGCGCTCGATCTTTGGATTGCCCACGGGCGCTTCAACCCCGCGGCGCCGGTCGCAATGAATCCGCTCGCACCGTCCGGCATCCCGCCCGTCGTCGAATTCATCAACGCCCGTGAGGGACTGGGGAATCCCCAATCCGTCATCCCCAATTCCCCATCGTCCCAACCCTGGCGTTTCACCACTTTCAACCTGCCCGGGGCCAAGACCTTTAATGCCAACGTGGGCATGTACTACGGCTGGCACGACATCCGTGGCTATGACTCGGTCATCCCGCGCCAGTACGCGGCGTTCATGGATCGCCTGGCACCCCAGGAAGACGAGCTACTCTACAACCGCATTGCGCCGCTCTACAGCAACGTCACGGGCGATCCGTACGCCCTGCTCGACAATCCGCTGCTCGACCTGCTCAACGTCAGATACGTGCTGAGTGAGCGTGTGATTCCCAACCCGTCCTGGCAAGAAATCTATCGCGATGAAGCCGTGGGCGTCTACGAGAACCAACAAGTCATGCCCCGGGCCTTTATCGTGCCGGAGGCCCAAGTCGTGCCGGTTGCTGAACAACCGCTGACCGAAGCGGATCTGCGCGACGTGGTCTTCATCGAAGAGACGCCGGCCGATCCGGCTGCCTTGACGCGTGCCAGTCCCCAGTTGGCCGACGCACAGATCAGCCGCTACACCACGCAGGACCTCTTCGTGGACATCAACCTGAGCGACCGCGGCTGGCTGGTGGTGAGCGACGCCTATTTCCCGGGGTGGAAGGCCTACATCCGGCCGTTTGGCGCCGGCGAGAATGAAGAGAGCGAACTCCCCATCTATCGGGCCAACAGCGCATTCCGCACTGTCTACCTGCCCGACGATGGTCAATGGACGGTGCGCTTCGTCTACTCGCCCATGAGCTTCAAGGTCGGGCTCTACGTCAGTTTCCTGGCCTTTATGACGCTGCTCTTCCTGCTCCTCTATTGGGGCTGGGGTCGCTACTACCGGCCGGAGACGACCGAGGGCGATGTGCGGACAGTGGCCAAGAATTCGCTCGTCCCCATGACGCTGAGTCTGGGCAACAAGGCGATTGACTTTGCCTTCGCCATGCTCTACGTGCGCATCCTGGGGCCCGAGGGGACGGGCAAGTACTTTTTTGTTGTAGCCATCTATGGCTTTTTCGAGATCATCAGCCGCTATGGCCTGGGCACGTTGCTCACCCGTGACGTGGCTGCAGACAAGAATCAGTCCAGCCGCTATCTGACCAATGTGCTGGGTCTGCGCACCTTCCTGTGGCTGGGCGTCATGCCGATCATGGCGCTGGTCACCTGGTTCTATCGCAATATTGGCACGTGGGGCTACTTTGAAGGCGTCGAAAACATCGGCATGGCCGAGGTCGTGGCGATTGCGATCCTGGGCGTGGCCATGCTCTTTGCCAACTGGGCCGACGCCTATTCGAGCCTCTTCTTCGCCTTTGAAAAGATGGAGTATCCGGCCGGTTTGACGAGTGCCATTGCCCTGCTCAAGGTCGCCCTGGGCGCGGCCGTGCTCTTGATGGGCTGGGGCTTTGTGGGGTTAGCCGCCGTGGCGCTGGTAACCAACATCGTCCAGCTCTTCTGGCTGATTGCCATGGTGCGCAGCACGCTCTTCAAGCCTGAATGGCAGTGGGACTGGGCATTGCAGCGCTGGATGCTCGCCACCAGCGGCCCGTTGATGATCAATCACCTGCTCGCCACCATCTTCTGGCGCATCGACGTCTGGATCTTGCGCCCGCTGGCCGGCGCGGTCTCTGTCGGGCTCTACAGCGTGGGGCTCAAATATCTGGACGGGCTCAACATTATCCCCAGCGTCTTCACGATGGCGGTCTTCCCGCTCATGAGTCGCTATGCCAAGCAAGAGGGCGAGGGACTGCTGCGCGCCTACCGCGTCAGCGTTCGCATGCTGCTCATGCTGAGCCTGCCGATTGCGGTCACTTTCACCTTCCTGGCCACGCCGCTGGTCTGGCTGGTGGGCGGCGCGCAATACATCAATGTGCCCGAAAGCGTCACGGTCTTTGGCCGCACCATCGACTTCCTGGGCGGTTCGAACCTGGCCCTCCAGGTCATCATCTGGAGCATCCCCATTGGCTTCGTCAATAGTGTGACCCAGTATGTGCTCATCTCGGTAAATCAGCAGCGCTTTCTGACCAAAGCCTTTGTGATCGGCGTGGTCTTTAACACCGTGGGCAACCTGCTCCTGATCCCAACCTTTGGCTACATCGGCGCGGCTTTCGTCACCATCCTGAGCGAATTCAGCCTGCTTTTTCCCTTCTACTACAGCGTCAAGCGCAATGTCGGCACCGTACCGTGGGCGCGCATTACCGTGCCGCCCCTCCTGGCCATGGCGCTGATGATTGGCGCGATTGTCTTGCTGCAGCGCGCGGGCCTGGGCTTGCTCTCCAGCACAATCCTGGGCTGGCCGATCTATCTCGCAGGCCTGGTCCTGACCGGCGCATTACGCGGCGAAGACATGCAGATCGTAGCCGACGCGCTGCCGCTCGGCCCGTTGCAGCGATTTGTTGGGATCGCTTAATTAAGTTCATTACCGTCTCTTCATCGTCTTGCCACGCCGTCTGCGTTGCCGCACAATACGTCTATCATGCGTAAGTTTTCGTTGCAGGTGCTCGGCCTCTTCATTATTCTTTTTGCGCTGCGGTTGATGGCGGAGCGTGCGCCCGCGCTTTACGTGTTGCGCGACGGCGGGTTGCTGGCCTTGGCCGGCAGCGTTCTTTTTGCCGCCAATGCGCTCAGCCTGTGGCGACCGCCGCCGCCAAACGTGCTCTATCACTGGAGCATCCCTGGTCAAACGCTCTTTGTCGCGGGCTGTCTTACGGCGCTGACCGGCGGTCTCCTCTATCTCCGGCCCGGCAGCGACGGCGCCATGGGGCTGGCCATGCAGACCACGCTCTGGTTCCTGGGCATGGGCATGATGATGGCGGGCGCAGCCTGGCATGGGAGCGTGCGCACCTATCGCTCGCCCAGCCATCGCTGGCAGCTCGACGAAGCGGGCGTGCCGATCCGCCTGCCGCGCCAGGTGGATGCGCCCAGTGACAACGGCCGCACGGCCCCGCTGGCGCTCTCGCGCTACGCAGTCATATCGCTGGCGCTGCTCATCATCCTGCTCGGCGCGACGCTGCGCATGTGGCATCTGCTCACGCTGCCGCCTGCCTGCGTCAACGCAGAATGCATTATGGGACTGCGCCTGCTTGATCCTGCCCTGCCGCTGCTGGAGCACAACCCGCTTGATCCCTTTGGCTGGGTGGCGCGCGCCCTCTTCTCCATCACCAACAACAGCCTGCTGAGCCTGCGCCTGGCCGGTGCGGCCATCGGCATCATCACGCTGCCGGTCTTTTTTGCCGCCGCAACCCAGGTCAGCGACGCCGGCGGTGCGCTGCTGGCCACGCTGCTGTTGTCGCTCAACCCGTGGCACATCGCCGCCGGTCGCAGCGCAGAAAGCTGGCTTGTCGTGGTCCTTCTATTAAGCTTTGCGCTTTGGGCCACCCTGCGGGCGCTCCACGATCACCGCCGCGGCTGGTGGGTGCTGGCCGGACTGGCGACCGGCGGCATGGCGCTGGCCGCGCCCCGTTGCGCCCTGCGATCTGGCTCCTGGCCCTCTGGGTGATCGCGCTGGGCTTTCTGCACATGGGCGAAAATCGGCGCAGCCGCTACGGCGGTCTGGCCATCTACGCCGCAGCGGTCTGCGTCGCGTCCCTGCCGACAGTGCTGCCGCTTCCTGGTCTGGCCTTCGCCGAGGCCGGGATCGGCGCCCAAGCCTCGGCGCTGCTCGACGCACTCTTTCGCGGCGAGCCGGCCTGGCCGGCGTTGCGGGCAGTCGGTTGGGGCGTGACGGCCCTGGCGCTGGCCGGCGTCGGCGCGCTGGTGCGGTGGTGGCGCCGGGCGACAGCCGGCGTGCTGCTGGGCGCGCTGTTCCTCTTTGGCGCGGCCCTGCTGCTCTTCGGCGAGGCCAAGATCGCGACCGGCGGCGCGCTGCTCAGCCTGCTGCCCATCTTGTTGCTCTGCGCAGCCGTGGCGTTGGATCAATTGGTGCGCACCTTTGGCTATGCCTGGGATGGCGTCATCCGCCCCGTGGCCACGGTAGCCGGAGCCCTGGTGCTGGTGGGCTTGCTCTCGGTGCGTCCCCTCTTTGCGCTTAACAGCACGCTGGCCGATCAAGCCACAGCCGGCGAAGATCCCGGGCTGAGCGCCATGATCGGCTATCTGCTCGACCGGGCCGATGCCGAAGACGCGCCCTACGTCCTGGCCCCGGCTGCGCTCTTTGATCTGCCCGCCGCGCGCCTGAGCGCCGGCGCACTGCTCGACGGACCGGACGTTGCGCCCTTGGGCGATCCCTTTGACATCTTGCTCACCGATACCGGCGGGCGCAACCTCCAACTGCTCCTCGCCGCCGCGCAGCATGAGGTGCGTGATCTGCTCAACCAGTTCTATCCCGGCAGCCAGGCCGAACCCATTTTTGACGACGACGGTCGCCTACTCTTTAACGCCGTGACGGTGCCGGCCGACACGTTGCGCCTACGCCAGGGCCTGGCCGGGAACCTACTACAGCGGCGACCCGGGCCACGGAACTGATCGCAGACCAGCGGGACGGACCACTCGCCTTTGACTGGTCTTCGCCCCCGGAATTGGCCGCGCCGTTCCACGTCGACTGGTCGGGCTCGTTGCTCGTGCCGGCGACGGGCGACTATCGCTTTGCGGTCAGTGGCGTCGATGACCCTGCCGCGCTCTTCTCGCTGCAGCTCGACGATGAGATCGTGCTTGACTCCTCCCTCGGCCTTTTGGAAATAGAAAAGACGCTGGCACGGGGACCCTACCGCCTCACCATGCGCTATGCAACCGGCGTTACCGGCGACAATCAACCGCCACCGCTGATCGTGACGTGGACGCCCCCCGGCGGCGCGGAAACGCCCATTCCGCGCAACGCGCTCATTAGCCCGGCGCTGCCGGAGATGGGCCTGCTGGGCATGTACTTTGCCGATCCAGACTTTGCCGGCCCGGCGCTGACCATGCGCAAAGAACTGATCGTGGGTGCGCCGGACTCGAATCAACCTCAAGGCGCGGCCGTACGCTGGCAGGGCAATCTGGCCGCATCACGCAGCGGCGAATATCTGCTGGCGGTGGTAGCCGATGGAGACTATGAGCTGACAATCGACGGCTTGTCGCTAATTGACAGTCGCTTGGTCGCGCCTGGCGAGGATCCAACGACAACCCGGGGCTATACTGAAAGCCTGATCTATCTTGAGCAGGGCTGGCACGAGCTGACGCTGCGCTTTGTTCCCGCCGAACCAGGCGCGGAGTTGCGCCTGCTGTGGCAGCCGCCCGGCGGCGCGCCCGACGTGATTCCGCCTATCTATCTTTCGCCCCATCCCGGCGCGTTGGAGACGACGGATCTGCCCCTGCCGCCGCCCCCGCCGCTCACTGACCCAGGCCTGGGCGATGACCGCTTCGCCCTCTCGCAGAGCACGGCGCAGCGGGCGCCGCAGCAGATCATCTTGCCCCAGAATTTGCCCCAATTGCCACTGACCCCGGCCTGGCAGACGAGCGCCGGGTGCGGGAGCGACCCTGCGCAGCTTGCTGCGCCCCACGGCGTGACCATCGATGCCGCAGCCGGCCGCATCTACGTAGCCGATACGGGCAACCAGCGCATTGTGGCTTACACGTTTGACGGTGAGCCCGTTGCGTTCTACGCCGACGAGCGCCTCACCGAGTTGAGTGACGTGGCGCTGGATCCAACCGGCGCGCCCCTGGCTCTCGACGCCGGCAGTCAGCTTGTTTATCGCATCGATCTCGCCAATGGCACGGCCGAGGCGTTGACGGTGCGTACAGGCTTCTATCGCCCCCGCGGGCTGGATGCCGATTGGGCCGGCGCCCTGTACGTTGCTGACACGGGCGGCGGACGCGTGGTGATCGTGGATTCAGACGGCAGCGTAGCTGGCGAGTTTGGCGGACCGGACAGTGCATTGGGCGCCGGCCAGCCGGTGGACGCGCTGGCGACAGGGCAGGCCTTGTGGGCCGTCACCAGTGAGGACGGCCGGCTGACCAATCTCTATACGGGCGGCAGCCAGAGCGCAGTGGCACGAGCCGTCAGCATCGACGGCCCGCACCTGGCCGGGCTGGAGGACGACAGCTTCTTTGTGAGTGACCCCGTGCGCCGCATCATTGTCCGGTTCAGCGCCCAGGGGCAGCCGCTCCAAGAGCTTGCCTACTCCGATCGCTTTGTCCTGCCCACCGGCATCGCGACCGCGCTGGTTGATGACCAGCTATACATGGCCGTCGTTGACACGCAGCAGTGCAGCCTCTCGCTCTGGAACGGTCCGGCTGAGCTGCTTAGCGAGTAAGGCCATTCTAAGATATTAGCGATCCGATTCGCTGCCGACAAAATGAAACGCGGGCGAGAGGGATTGAACATTTTGGCGCCAGCAATTTTTCAAGCGCTGCGGCGAGCGTGCCAATTCTCTGGTCGAAAAGCAAATGTGCTATATTGCCCCGAGTGCGTGGGCGCAGTTGCGCCCCCTGTTTTCGACTGGAAACCGATGAATCGACCAACCCATTTCCCCTTGCAGATAATCCATGGCGTGCTTCCCGGTGCGCTCCTGGCGGCCCTCCTGCTGCTGACCGGGTGCGGCAGCACCGGTCAGCCAACGGCCGTACGCGCGATTGCCACCTCGACGCCGGTGGCTGGCGCGGCGACGCAAACGATTGTTACGCCACTGGCCACGACCGCACCGGACGTGGCGCCGCCGCCATCCAGCGCAGAGTTGAGCACGCTCTCGACCGAGGCGCAGATTGCCCTGGCCGTCGTGCCGCAACGCGATCTTCGCGATCTGGCCCTGCGTCTCAACCCAGAGCGGAACGAGATTCCTGAAGTCGTCAACGCGACCGTCCCCGACTACACGGTGGGTGATACTGCGCCCTTCTGGGTCCACGACCTCAACGCCAACACCAACTTCCAGATCACGGCCGAGCTAATCCACAAGAATGACAACGTCTATGCGTGGGTCGAGCAAGGCGAGCAGCACGATGCCGAGTCGATTGCCGCCTCCATCGACCACTTTAGCGAGGTAAGTTATCCGGCCGAAGTCGCCCTCTTTGGCAGCGAATGGAATCCCGGCGTGGACAATGACCCGCGGCTCCACGTGCTGCATGCCACCGGCATCGGCTCAGGCGTGGCCGGCTATTACAGCAGCGCTGACCAGTACAGCCGTCTGGCCAATGACTTCTCCAATGAAAAAGAGATGTTCTACATCAACCTGGATTGGCTCAACGGCACCCGGGACTACACCTATTACGAAACGGTCTTGGCCCACGAGTTTCAGCACATGATTCACTGGTATCGCGACCGCAACGAAGAGACCTGGCTCAACGAAGGGCTCTCCGAATATGCACAGGAGGTCGCAGGCTATCCGCCTGACACCAGCTTCGCCAGCACCTTTGCCATGACGCCCGATACCCAGCTCAACACCTGGCGCGAGAGCAATCAGAGCAACGCTGAGCATTACGGCAGCGCCTTCCTCTTCGTCTCCTATCTGGCGCAGCGCTTTGGGTCCGACTTCATGGCCGCGTTGGTGGCGCAGCCGGCCAATGGCCTCAACGGACTGGATGCGGTTCTGCAAGCAGCCGGCTTGGCGCTGACCGCGGACGATGTCTTCGGCGATTGGATTGTGGCCAATTATACGGACGACCCCAATGCGCTCGGTCAGAGCGGCGTCTATGGCTATCAAAATCTGGAACAGCGTCCGCCCCGCCTGGAAGAAAAGTTCCGCCGCCTGCCCGCGACAGTGGAGACGACGGTCAACAACTATGCCGCCGACTACTATCTGCTGGAGAGCGAAGGCGACGTCACGGTAGACTTCAGCGGTCAGCGCACCACCGCACTCTCTGAGACCAAACCGTACAGCGGCGAAAAGGCCTGGTGGAGCAACCGGGTGGACGATTCCAACGCCCGTCTAACCCGGCGTTTCGACTTCAGCGACGTTGCGCCCGGCGCGCCCCTCGAACTGATCGCGCAGATGTGGTGGGATATCGAGTCAGACTATGACTATGGCTACGTTGAGGCCAGTCGCGATGGCCGGAAGTGGGACATTCTGCCCGGCCAGCGCACGACCGAAGAGAATCCCAGCGGCAACAGCTTTGGTCACGCCTACACCGGAGCCAGCAGCGACGGCGCCGAAGGCTCGCCCCAGTGGGTCACCGAGCGCTACGATCTGAGTGACTACGCCGGCGAGGAGATCTGGCTCCGCTTTGAGTATGTGACCGACGACGCGGTAAACCGTGCCGGCTGGTTCGTAGACGACCTTGCCATTCCGGCCATTGACTATGCCACCGACTTTGAAGACGGCCCTGACGGCTGGGAAAGCGAGGGCTGGCTGCTCAGTGACAACAAGCTCAATCAAGATTGGCTGCTGCAAGTGATGGAATTTGAGAACAACATTCTCACCGATGTCCGCCGCATCCCGGTCGACGCCAATGATCAGGCGTCCTTCGTCATCGAGGCGCTGGGAGACGGCAAGACCGCGGCCATTGCCGTCAGCGCCCTGGCCCCCGTCACAACAGAACCGGCTTCGTATCGGCTGGACATCAGTAATTGAAGAGTTACGGAGAGCGTACGCGTTGACTTTTGCCTCAAGCGCCAGTAAAATGTCGTTATAACGACATTTTACTGGCGCAAATGAATGGAAAGAATGGTCTTCAATGCATCCAATTCCCGAAATTGTTCCCATCACGCAGCTCCGCAACCGGCAAAATGAGCTGCTTGAACAGCTGCAACAGGGACCAATCCTGCTGACGCAACACAGCCGTGCCGCAGCGATGATGGTCTCGCCAACGCAGTGGAACGAACTGATGGCGGAAATCGAAAATCTGCATGATACGATTAGCGCCCTCGAGGCAAAGATTGAGCTGTTGTCGGGCCAAGACGATCTGATCTCACTCGATGAGTTAGAGACCGAGTTGGGCAGTGTACCAGCTTGAGATTAAGCGCAGCGTCGTCAAAGAGATCAAGCGCTTGCGCATCCGTGATCGGCAACGAATCAACGCAGCCATCCGCACGCTTGCAGATGAGCCCCGGCCGGATGGTTGTAAACGTCTCAAGAGTACGCACCTATTTTCGCTGCGCGTTGGCGATTACCGCATCATCTATGAAGTACAGGATGATCAACTAATCGTCCTTGTACTTCGTGTTCGCCACCGACGCGAAGTCTATCGAAATCTCTAGCGCTTGTCGTGACGATCACGGCCACAAAGCCACCGCCGCTAACGGCTCAAACAGACGGACTCATCATTCCCATGCACCACGAGACAATTGCCGTACTCGACTATGGCAGCCAATACAGTCAGCTGATCTGCCGGCGCGTGCGCGAGAAGCAGGTCTACGCCGAGCTGATCCCGTGGGACCGGGCCGACGAAGTGCTGCCGGCGCTCCAGCCCAAGGGCATCATCCTGTCCGGCGGCCCCAACAGCGTCTATGCGCCGGGCGCGCCCACCCTGCCGGAGAGCGTGCTGGCCCGAGGCGTGCCCGTGCTGGGCATCTGCTATGGCCTGCAATTGCTGGCCCATACGCTGGGCGGCCAGGTCACCCCGTCGCATGAGCGGGAGTATGGAGCCGCAGCCATCACCGTCACCGGCCATCACGCCGGCCAGGACAATCCCCTTTTCACCGGATTGCCCGCCGCCATGCAGGTCTGGATGAGCCACGGCGACCGCGTCGAACTGCTGCCGGAGGCCTTTCTAGCCATTGCGCATTCGGACAACTCGCCCCTGGCCGCCATCGCCGACGAGACGCGCCGCCTCTACGGCATCCAGTTTCATCCCGAAGTAGTCCATACGCCCCTGGGCGGCGAGGTCCTCGATAACTTCGTCAAGCGCATCTGCGGCTGCTCGGGCGACTGGACCGCGGGCAACTTCATCGAGGAGACGGTGGCCGGCATCCGCGCCCAGGTGGGACCGCACGGTCACGTCATCTGCGGGCTGAGCGGCGGCGTCGATTCCGCAGTGGCCGCCACGCTCGTGCACCGCGCCATCGGCGACCGGCTGGCCTGCGTCTTTGTGGACCATGGCCTGCTGCGCCTGGGTGAACCCGAGCAGGTAGTGGAGACCTTCGAGCAGCATCAGGGCATGCGGCTGGTGGCAGTCGATGCCAAGGAAGATTTCCTCATTGACCTGGACGGCGTGGCCGATCCGGAGACCAAGCGCAAGCTGATCGGGGCGCGCTTCATCCGCGTCTTTGAGGGCGAAGCCGCGCTGCTGGCAGCCGAATGGGGCGTCGATTCACCTGCGTTTCTGGCTCAGGGCACACTCTATCCCGACGTCATCGAATCGGCCTCCAACGACGACACGCAGCACGCACGTACGATCAAGACCCATCACAACGTGGGCGGGCTGCCCGCGGACATGACCTTTGAGCTGATCGAGCCGCTGCGCATGCTCTTCAAAGACGAGGTGCGCACCGTGGGCGAAGCGCTGGGACTGCCCGAAGAGATCGTCTGGCGCCACCCCTTCCCCGGCCCGGGTCTGGCCATCCGCATCATCGGCGAGGTGACGTGGGAGCGGCTGGAGACGCTGCGGGCGGCCGATGCCATCTTCCTGGAAGAGCTGCGCAACGCCGGGCTCTATCGTGAGACGAGCCAGGTCTTTGCCGTCCTGCTGCCGGTGCGCAGCGTCGGCGTGATGGGCGACGGGCGCACCTATGCCAACACGGTCGCGTTGCGTGCGGTCACCACCGACGACTTCATGACCGCCGACTGGGCGCGCCTGCCCTACGATCTGCTGGCCCGGGTCTCCTCGCGGATCGTCAACGAAGTAGATGGCGTTAATCGAGTCGTGTATGATGTTAGCAGCAAGCCGCCTGCTACGATTGAGTGGGAGTGAGTTGAACGCGGAGCGGGAAACGCGAAGCGCGGAATAATCCGCGAGAGTTCGTGCAGCCCGACATTCCGCATTCCGCGCTCCGCGTTCCGAGCTAATCCTGTGCGTCGTTTTATCACGTTCGTCCTGATTCTAGTCACTGTGCTGGCGATCTTCCCGGTCTATGGCCGCTTTAAGGTGATCGCCTCACCCATCGCGCCCGGGGTTGTGCTGGGTGGCCTGGAGCTGAGCAATCTCAAGGAGCGAGACGAGATTGCGCGCCACCTGAATCGCATCTACAGCGAACCGATTTCGGTAACCTTTGGCCAGGAGCGGCTGGTGCTGGATCCGGCCGAGGTCGATTTTCAGGTAGATGTGGACCAGATGTTGGGTGAGGCTGCACAATTTCTAGAAGGGCCCGATTTTCTGGACATTGCCCTGCGCCAGGCGCTGGGCATGGACCAGCAGGAGCGTCACGTCCCCGTGCGTTTCTTGATGGATAGCGAGCAGTTGCGCGCGTGGCTGCAAGCGGCGGCGATCGAGCACAACAGCGAGCCCCAAGGCCCGCGCCTGCTGCCGCCGACGGAGCGCTGGCAGGAGGCGGGTGAGGCAGAGAGCGGTGCGCCGGCCGCCTTCGTGGGCGCGGCCCAGCGCGACTGGTACTGGACCGACGGCACGCCCGGTTACACGCTGGATGTCGAGGCGAGCTTCCCCGTCGTTATCGAGGCGCTGACCAGCCATGACGCACGCGCGGCGGAGTTGGTGCTCGACGCCACGCCACCCGGCCGCCCCAGCATGGACGATCTGGCCGCAGCCCTTGACTCCTACAGTACCAGCTTCCCCGGCTTTGCCGCAGCCTACGTTCACGACTTCACCAATGACGAGAGCGCCGCCATGGACGCAGACGTCGCCTTCTCCGGCATGTCGACACTGAAGATCGCGATTGTGGCCGCGGCCATGGAAAAGCTCGACGGCATGGCTGAAGGAGACAGCGTCGCGGCCGAAGTGGGCCAATGGATGGACTTCGCATTGGGCGAGAGCAACAACTATGCCGCCAACCTGCTGCTGCGCTGGCTGGGCGACGGCGACTCGCTGGCCGGCGCACGCCGCGTCACCACGTTCGTGCGCCAGCTCGGCCTGGAGAGCACCTATCTCCAGTCGGGCTACGATTACGAAGCCCAGCTCGCACAGATCGCCACGCCGGGCAATCAGCAGGAAGAGTGGGACACCGAGCCGGACGCCAATCTCCAATCCACGCCTCGGGAGATGGGCGAGTTGATGACGGCCATCTATGAATGCACGCAGGACACGGGCCGACTGCGTGAAGCGTTTCCCGAGACAGTTACCCCGGCCGAGTGCGAGTACATCCTCTTCTACATGAGCCACGACGAATTCAGGGAGTTGCTCTGGAGCGGATTGCCCCGTCCCGACACGGCGTGGATCGTGCACAAGCATGGCTTTGCCTTTGATTCCCATTCGGACGTCGCCCTGATTTGGGGCCCGACGGGACCGTACGCCATCAGCGTCTTTCTCTATCGGCCCAACTGGTTGGATTGGGAGACGAGCAACGGCACCATGCGCGACCTCAGCCGCATCGTCTGGAATTTCTTCGAGCGCCAACAGGCCTTTGACAACGCAGAGCCGGCGCCGCCGCCCGCACTGGAACCGCCGCCAGCATACGTTCCCGTTGGCGAGTACGTCCCCGCGGGGTAGACGATCCGAGCCCCATTTTTCTTCACACGCGGCTATGCGCCGCCTGTTTTGCCGCCCTCAAATAGCCAACGCCACTGGTAATAGCTTGCGCGATGTGCTGGATCCAAGCAAAATGGGAGTGTTGCAAACGCAACGCCAACGACCTGAACCTTCTAAACAGCGTTTCAAACCAATGGAGACTTCATCATGTATGCGAACGCGCCGCGGCAGATGGCTGCTCGTCTGGGCCCTGATCATCGGTCTGCTGCTTACGGGCACGCCGACAGCCAACGCCCAAGACGTCAAGCCCGAGCCCTACAACGATTACTACGAAATCATTAGCTACACGGAGACGCCCACCCGCATTGATGCCGTCGTGCGCATCAACACCTCGCAGGACACTTTTCTTTCCTCACGCAATCCCAACACCAACTATGGCGGCGACGGCAGTCTGCGCCTCGGCTGGGAAGCGAATGAATTCGACGCCGTGCGCATGATGATCCAGTTTGACCTAGGTGGCATTCCGTCCAACGCCACGGTCAACAGCGCCCGGCTGAACATCTACCAATCTCAGTCGATTCCGTCCAACGATGGGCCTATGGGCTATCGCGCCCAATTTGTGCGCTCTTCGTGGAGCGAGCTGGGCGCAACCTGGAACAATGCCAATTTCCTGGGCGGCGATCCGTTGCCATTGGGAGAGGTCAACAATCAGGATGGGTGGAAATCGGGCGACGTCACCAACCTGGTCCATGCCTGGTTGAGCGGCGCTGAGACCAATCACGGCCTCATCCTCACCGGCGACGAAACGCCGAGCAACAACCGCTCGCGCATCTTCAACTCGCGCGAGACCGGTCTGGGCGCCTACATCGACGTCGACTTCAGCGTCCAGTGCGACACGATTGCGCCGCAGACCAACGTCGGCTCCTTGCCCAACTACTCGCCCGGCACATTCGAAGTCAGTTGGGGCGGTCAGGATTTTGCGCCGAGCGGCTGCACGCCCAGTGGTATCTCCTACTATGACGTCTATTACCGCATCAATGGCGGTTCCTGGGTTCATTGGAAGAACCAGACCACGGCGACGCAGAATAACTTCAAAGACTACGCCAGCAACGGCGATCGGGTGGAGCTGATGTCGCGCGGTACGGATCGCGCCGGCAACCAGGAACAGGAGAATCCGCCCCAGGCCGCGACGACCATCGACAGCCAACCGCCGACGACCAGCATGACGCCCCTGCCCCAGTTCACCACGTCACCCAACTTCACCGTCAACTGGAGCGGCAGCGACAACCTGTCCGGCGTACGCAACTATGATCTGCAATGGCGGGCCAATGATGGCACCTGGCAGATGCTGATCAGCGAAACGACCCTGACTTCGTTTCAGATCACCGGCGCCCAGGCCAACGTGACCTATGATTTCCGCGTGCGCGCCACGGACAACGTGGGCAACGTCCAGGACTTCCCCGAATCACCCCAGGCGTCGACGACGATCCGCGAGTACTCTGTGGCGCAGGTCAGCCCCTTTGTGCCAGCTGTGATTACGTCGAGCACGCCCAATCCTGGCGGCGTCAACGTCAACTGGAACGTGACGGAAGTTCCGGGGACGCAGGTGACGTCGGTCGAGATCTTCTACCAGTTCAATGGCGGGAACTGGACAGCGTGGCAGACCTTCCCGGGCAGCCAGTTCAGCGCACGCTTTGACTATGCGAGCCTGGGTCTGGGTGATGGCGTCTTCGGCTTTGAGGCCATTGCCACCAACAACCTGGGCCAGACCCAACCGCGTACGCAGACTGCCCAGGCCGCGGTCGCCATCGACCTCAACGATGAAATTCAGCCCGCGCAGTTCCTGCCCATCATCTTCACCGCACGGCAGTAACCGCGCCGGAGCATAATGGCGACAAAGCGTTACGCAGAGAAAGAGCAGAAGGAGCACAGAGAGCCGATGGATGCAGGATCATTTATCCGTCGTGCTCTGTGCCCTTCAGGGCTTTTCTCTGCGTAACGCTTTCGGCGAGAAAACGCGTGAGCGTCCAACCGCATATGGCAGCGAGATTTGGCAAAAGATCGGGCCATTGTTATACTATGCGTCGCGTCAAAAATAGGCAGGTTGCGCTGCCTTTGCCAGATATGCCTCCACATGGAGAGAGGCAGAAGGAGTCCGAGCATGGAATTAGCCAGTTATTTTATGATCGCCGCCGACATCGTTGGCGTTGCCCTGATTGGCGTCGTGCTGGTCCAGGGCCAGTCTGCCAGCGGGTTGGGCAGCGTCTTCGGCGGGCAAGACATCTATCGCTCGCGGCGGGGCATGGAGAAGACGCTCTTCAACGTGACCTTTCTCCTGGCCAGCATCTTTGCGTTGCTTTGCTTGCTGTCCGTGATGTTTGAGTAGATCATCTGGGCCGGCTTGCAAGCAGTTGCTTCTTGGAAGTAAACGCCCCGATTGAATAGTTGAAACCAGAAACGGCCCTGGATCAGTCTTTGTGTTGATTTGAGGAGCCGTTTCTTTTTTTGCGCCGCAAACTTTTTTTGTACCGCCCACAGAGTTTGCGCCGCATATAAAGTTTGCGCTGCACACAACCTGCCCATGCATCGACTAGAACCCGCAAGCACGACACCATCGGCCGTAGAATCGCCGGCAGAATCGATTGGCAAGCACATGCGCTGGCAGCTGCTGCTGGCCCTTCTTGGCATTCTGCTGCTGGCATCGATTCTCGGCTACTCCACCTACAACGTCAGCACCGTGTTGATTCCTGATCGGGGCGGCGTCTACCGCGAAGGCGTGGCCGGCAATCCCCAGTACTTCAATCCGCTGCTGTGCAACACCAGCGATGTGGACATGGATCTCTGCGCCCTGCTCTATCGGGGTCTGACGCGCATCGACAAGAATGGCCAGGTCGTGCCCGACTTGGCCGGCGAATGGACGGTGACCGACGACACGATCTACACCTTCCGCCTGCAGGAGAACCAATTCTGGCATGACGGCGTGCCGGTGACCGCCGATGACGTGCTCTTCACTTTTGGCATTCTCCAGGATCCCGAACTCTTCAATCTGCCTGGCCTCACAGGGCTTTGGCGGTCGGTCAACATGGAGAAGCTGGACGATTACGCCGTGCGCTTCACGCTGAGTGAACCCTTCACGCCCTTCCTGGACTACACCTCCATGGGGTTGCTGCCGGCCCATATTTGGCGCGACGTGCCGGCGCGCGAACTGGTATCGCAGCCCCTGGATCGCTCCATCGTCGGCAGCGGGCCGCTCAAGGTAGCAGCCCTTGACGCCGAGCACATGCGCCTGGAGCCCAGCGAGTATTATGCAGGCAAGGCGCCCTATCTGGAGGGGCTGGAGCTCCGCTTCTATCCCGATCATCCCAGCATCTTTGCTGCGTTCCAGAATGGAGAAATCGACGGCATCAGTCAGATTCTGCCAGCCGAGATCCCAGCGGCCAGCGCGCGCGAAGATCTGCAGCTCTTCTCCACGACGGAATCGAGCTATCTCAACATCATCTTCAACCTCAACAATCCCAATGCGCCCTTCTTGCAGGATCCATTGGTGCGCCAGGCGCTCTACCGCGGCATCGACCGCGAGCGCCTGATCGACGAGATCGTCAACGGGCAGGGCATTCCCGCCGACAGCCTGTTGCTGCCCGAGAACTGGGCCTACAACCCCAATTTGCCCGACTACAGCTATGATGCCGCCCGGGCCGGCCAGCTGCTGGACGAAGCCGGCTGGATCGACAGCGACGGCGACGGCGTGCGCGACAAGGATGGCGTGCCGCTGGCCTTGCGGCTGCACACCAATGACGATACGCTGCGGGCCGAGCTGATCCAGCGCGTTGCCGAAGATTGGCAGCAGCTGGGCATCCGCGTCACCGCCGAGCCCCTGCCCTTCAACACGCTGGTCAACGACTTGCTGGACAAGCGTACCTTTGACGCTGCGCTGATTGGCTGGGAGCAGACCGGCGACCCGGATCCCTACCCGCTCTGGCACAGCACCCAGGCCGAAGGCGGCGGCCAGAACTACAGCGGCTGGGACAACCCTGAAGCCGACACGCTCATGGAGCAGGCCCGGGCCATCACCGACCCGGCCGTGCGGCGCCAGCTCTACCAGCGCTTCCAGGAGATCTTCATGGCCGACCTGCCCGGCCTGCCGCTCTACTATCCGGTCTACACCTACGGCGTGAGCAGCGAAGTCAACAACGTGCAGATCGGCGCGCTCAACAATGCGTCGGGCCGCTTCGAGACCTTCGCCGACTGGTATATGCTGACGCGTCGCGTGCCCGCCAATCAGGTGCCGGCGGACACACCGCCCCAGGCGCCCGGCTCCACGCCCATCAGCGAGTAGCAGCATCTAGCGCTTTCGGGTAGCCGTCGCCTGAGCCTGCTTGGACTGAGCCAGTCGAAGTGTCGAAGGCAGAGGCGGTCGCATCGATGCAAGTCATGTTCTCGCAGAGATTTCAGTTTGGATCCGCCGCATCCGTGCAAAGCAGCGCTCCATCCGATTAAAGTTTTGATCAACTGAATCCGGCCGCAAAATTTGACAATGGCGGCGCGCCGATGGTATATTACCGTTTGTTCGCCTGCCGAAATGCTTTGCAAATCGTCAGATACGCCGCAGTGGCGGAATTGGCAGACGTGCTACGTTCAGGACGTAGTGGGCATAGGCTCGTGGGGGTTCAAGTCCCTCCTGCGGCACAGAAAGAAGGCTCTCATCGGGGCCTTCTTTTCTTTTACCTGTCAGCCGCGTTGAGTCACGATAGATAGACAGCGAATCGACGCGGATGTGGCGAATGTGGGCGAATTTTTCTTCTTGATCGATCTGCGTCGATCCGCTACATCCGGCTCTTTCCGCGGCCCATCTTCCCTCAGCGACCGTTCATCTACTGAAACCGGCTCTTGACCAGCGTGTGGATCTGCGTTACTGTGTTTGCATCGGTTGCCGTCGTGTGAGGGATCGGCCAGCGTTTATGGCACAACAAGAACAAGGGCCATCGGGGATCAATCGCCGCCCCATCATCTTTCTCTTTTTGCTGCTCTGCGTGCTCTTTGTGATCAGCTACACGGGGCGTATGGGGCAGTTGGTCGTGCTCAACGGCGAGATCGGCGCCCAGCAGCTCCAGCTGGAAGAGACGCGCCAGCGCCAGGCCGCATTGGAAGATGAATACGCCTACACCCAAACCGAGCAGTACACCGATGAAGTCGCCCGCAGCGAGTTTGGCATGAGCCAATCGGGGGACGACCTCA
This sequence comes from uncultured Chloroflexia bacterium, assembly GCA_963749845.1. Classification (GTDB taxonomy): domain Bacteria; phylum Chloroflexota; class Anaerolineae; order Caldilineales; family Caldilineaceae; genus JAGRCP01. The sequence goes on from CAVVOJ010000009.1 coordinate 57,696, forward strand.
TCGTGCCCGTGGGTTCGGCGGCCGCGGTCGCCGCGGCCGCGAGTGAGGCCGAAGCCCAGCGCGGCGACGGCAGTGCGCCGACCTGGCAGCAGTGGTGGCAGATCTTCGCCCAGGGCGGCATGTAAGGAGGGGATAGAACGCGTATTTAGCGGATCGGGCGAAAACAGCCGGATCCAGCCATCAAAAAGATCCGCGTTTATCTGCCCGATCCGCTAAATCCGCGTTCCATAGTTTTTCATCCCCCGCGAAATTTGACCGAACGCAGCCGGCGTGCTATAGTAGTGACATCAATGCGGGGTAGAGCAGTGGTAGCTCGTCGGGCTCATAACCCGGAGGTCGTAGGTTCGAATCCTGCCCCCGCTACCTAAAGAGCCGTCGGTTCACGCCGGCGGCTCTCTTAAATCCTCATGATATTTTGGCGACGTAGCTCAGGCGGTTAGAGCGAAGGCTTCATAATCCTTAGGTCGGTGGTTCAAGTCCACCCGTCGCCACACCCACAACATAAGCCTTTCTTCAAAACTGGACCCACTACATCTTGTGGTTGCGTCCGGTTTTTTGTTGGTCAAAAAAAGTCGAAGTCTTTCGCTGTGCAAAATCGCCTTTTTCAGGCAGGTTGGATATCCGTCAAGAAATACCGAGTTGTAGTCCTTCCCTGCATTCTACATGCGCCCGTGCTGGCTACTTAACTCATCCGCCGGCACTTCAGTCGGGCAGCACCACGATAATCATGGTGCAAACTGCCAAGTAACGGAAGTGCGATGACCTCGCCGGTAGCGGGCGGATCATCCGGCGGAACAGGGGTTCTCTGGCCTACTCCTTGATGCGGCCGACTCTCGTTATAGTACTCGATGTAGTCTCGGGTTGTATCGTGTCAGATCCTGCGAGACAGATTGGGCATGAAAAATTGGGGAGGTTTTCCGGCCGCTCCAACCTGACGTGGAATCAAGGTCGAGGAGGAAAGAGAATGCCCAAGAAGAGGGCGACGGGAACGCCGCGCTGTTTCTATTGGCGCGTTGCGTCCAACGCCTCCTGGCCCGAGCCGGCCTTGACGATACGGTACTCGCGGCGGAAATGTGAACGCAGGTCGCGCTCGACCGCGTTCAGGACTTGCGGTTCGTCGTCGACGATCAGAATGGTCGGTGCAGGCATACCATGACTCCAGGTAATGACTTGTGCTGGTCAAATTAACTGTCCTAGCTCATGACGCCACTAGTGAGGGCGGATGAATAGGAACGGTACAGGCGCAGAGCTCCTAGATTCGCAACGCTGAGAAACGGCTCGTAGTGGTTTTCAAGAACAGTTTAGAGGATGACCGCAGGAATGCCCAACGGGCGAGCGGGTAATGAACTGCTGATCAGCGCAGCAGCTCATTTACCCCGATGCTTCGCTTCTTCATCAGGGTGGTATTGCACTTCTTTTCGGCGCGAGATTGTTTGGCTAGGCCGCTATCTGCCGGAGAGTCTAAGCATTCAACTGTACTACCCGTTCTCATCGACCCCTCCACGCTGCAACCAGGCCAGGGCCATTTGAAACGCGCGGCAGATGCCGCAGGTGTGATCCAGCCGGACGAGCGCAAGGAGCGCGGCCAGGCCCAACAGCATCAGACCCGCACTCTGTTCGGCCGTCGGCGTCTGGCCGGATACAGACAGCAATTGTCCCAAAGCAACTTCGGCAGCCAGCCATCCCAGCAGGAAAGAACCAGCCAGCGCCACCACTGCGAAGAATGTCAACCGGAGACCTTGGCGAAGAGGGCTGTCGCCCACGCGCTGGTTGATATTCCTGGCCGAAATGTTAACTTTGCCAATCATTGGTTTACCCCTCCTGAAGATCGCTGCTGCAACTGACCGTTTTCGCAAAAAAAAATCGAAAGATGGTGATGGCTATGCTTAGATCGAAGTCTCTGCTATCATTCGTGATGATGCCATTACTATGCGTATTCAATACAGGCTTGCGCAATTTTATGGCGCACCCCCTACTTTGTGGCATAAGGTGCGCCACAAAATAGCACGGATGCAAGCGTAAGTCAAGGTAAAGCGGGCCTTTATGAACAAAAGCGACCTGCGCGTGCAGCGGACTCGACGTCTGCTCCAAGAAGCGCTCATCGATCTTATGGCCGTCAAGGAGTACGATGCTATCTCCATCCGCGACTTGACTGGAGAGGCGCAAGTCGGCTACCGGACGTTTTTCCGCCACTACGCCTCCAAGGACGAACTGCTGCAGGCGGTCATCGACGATGCTCTCGAACGTTTTCGGCAAGCGCGCCTGGATCCCGGACCGGCCGATGCGCCGGTGAGGAACACGGTTGCTGCGCTGCACTATGCCGAAGAGCACGCCGACGTTTTCCGGCTGCTGCTGCGCACGGTGGCGGCGGAGCGATTGGTGGCTGCAACCTTTGATTTCAGTTTGGAGGAGGGCAGAGCGTTTTTCGGCGGCTCGGATGTGCCGGAAGATCTGGTTGCCCATCACTTTGGGACATCTATCGTCAGCCTGATACGCTGGTGGCTGGAAAACGACATGCCGTTTTCGGCCGAGGAAATGGCCGACTACATCATCCGGCTGCTCATTCGTCCCATTCAGGAACTCTCTAATAGAGACGTCACTTGAACTTCGTACATTCCCGCCGGTTTCCGCTCTGGAGGAATGTACGAAGTTCAAATATGGTGACAATAAGGGCGGGTGAGGGCAGGATGTTGGTTTGTCGGCGCGTGTCACCTGCCTGACCGAGGCGCAGCCTCGCGGCGTCATTGCGTCAACCTTGTTTCGGCCATCGCCGGGCGGAAGTGTGGCTCTCCGTCTGGATTCCCCAGGTTAAACCTTGCTCACCTCTCAAATCGCGAACCGTGTGCCCACCGTTTCTCCTGTCAAGAGCGCAGCCAGATTGCCTGGCTCAACAGGGGGATCGATGCCGGCCTACAACGTCACCGACGTAGACCCCTTGGTCAATCCGATTCCTACAAGCTGATTGGCAGAACAGAACTGCACGAAATGTGCCGGAGAGCCACAAAAACCGCCAGTGAATCCCGGCTGAAATCCTTATACAGTTCCTACCAGAGGGAGAGCCGCCAGATTTCTGTCGTGGTATTCACGCCGAACCGTGCTAGCGTCCACTATCGCGCCACGACCGGTAGGAAGACGGCCGGTCGCACCTCCACATTATCGGGTGGCGAGTATGTGCCATATTCCATGCCCAACTCGAATGGGCCGTGCCTGGTCACGCCGCCGTCGACGCCCACTTCGTCCAGATAGAACAGGGTGGCGTCGGTCACGGCAGTGAAGGCATAGTCTGTCGGCGTGATCGAGTCGATCACGAGCGACGGGATCAGCTCTTGGTTGAGCCGTACCGTGTTGCCGTCGTCTGTGGCAGCCAGCACGTGAAAGCCGGCCGTACCCGTCTCCGTCGCCGTCTGCCAGCGAACTTCGACCGTGTCGCCATCGCGCTGCGCCAGGAACCAGCCCAGGGTCACGGCTACGGTCGTATCGACTTCGACCGCACCACTCGTGCAGTCAGCGCCACTTGTAATCGGGCGCGTGTTGCCAAGTTGGTCAGTGGTGGTGCCGTCGCACGCTAGTGCCACGCCGTTGTTGTCGATATTGATGCCATTGGGAATCGCACCAATCGCATTGCTGCCGGCTTGTGGCGTATGCACGCCGCCGCCGGGACCACTTCCAGTCAGTGCGCTCAAGTTCAAGGTCGCATTATTCGCTGATCCCGTACCCGTGAAGCCACAAAACTTATCATCCGACAGGTTGTAGCCGTTGTCGGTCAATGTTCCAAAATTCTGACAGTTGGCGCCGTTGGTTCCAGTATCCAGAATCACCCCGGCCAGATAGGCTGTGCCGCCATTGTAGATGCCGCCGCCGCTGCTGCCATTATTGCCGGAGATGGTGCTGTGGGTCATTGTCAGCGTGCCGCCGGAGTTGTTGATACCGCCGCCTTCGATGGTGCCAGTATTGCCAGAGATCGTGCTATTGGTCGCTGTCAGCGTGCCGCTGGCGCTGTAGATGCCGCCGCCATTGTCGCCTGTATTGCCAGAGACGGTGCTGTTTGTCACCGTCAACGTACCACCATCATTCAAAATAGCGCCGCCATTGCCGGAGGTAGAACCGTTCTGTATAGTGATCTGATTGACGGTGAAGTTGCCGATACTGGTAACTTCGAATACACGGTAGGTACTTGCGCCATCGACGGAGAAGCCAGCACCCTCAAGCGTGATTTCGGACGAGACTTGAGGAAGGGCTGTGCTCAGCGTGATGTCCGTATCCAGTCCAAGCGTATCTGCACCAGGTTTGGCATTGGCCCAGGCAAATAACCTTTGGTGCTAGTGGATTATAGACTGAATTCGGCGATGGAGAGTGGCACAAAGCCGGTTTCGTCAGGTTGGAAGCCATGCCACTGCACCAAGATGTTGAATAGAGCCAAGGTGAAGCCGACTCTGGACTCGAAGTAACGCCAGACTTTGTGGGATCTGTGCTTGAAGCGACAGACGTAGGTCAACATGGACAGGACGGTTTCCACGACCATGCGCACGTTCCATTCACCCCGCGGGCAGAGACGCAGGTTGGTCGGATGCCAATCGGCCTTGGCAAAACTGACATCAGCAAAGATGACCATATCGTGGCGAAACTTGTCGACAAGGTGCTGAAAGGCAGAGCCATCATGGACGTTAGCCGTGTCACATTCCCAGTCGACGATGCGGCCCAGGTGGTCCAGCACGAAGCAGAGCTTGCCGCCAACAATCCAACGAGTATTGGACTTGCCTTTCTTGCCGATTTGTCGCTCGCTGCGCCCCTCTCGTCTTGGATGGATGAGCTCGATACCGTAACTGTCGATCACGCCTATCAATGAGGGCGCAGCCATGAAATCACCGATGAAATGGGCATGGGTGTTGAAAAGTCGAAACAGGCGAGTACGACATGGCAAGTTTGGAAACAGCTCTCGGTAGCCCCGGGTCAGCCAACGCCAGAATTCACGTTGCCCCTTGCCCGTCAAACTGTAGAGCAGCGCCAATGTCACCACCTCACTGGGATACAGGTTTGCCTGACTATGTTTCGGATACCATGCAATCTCATCATCTACCCGACAGAACAGCTCCGTGATAAAATCGACCGTGGTCATGAGTTTGGCTCCTCTCTCTCGTTTCTTGGTCGTTACAAGAGATTGTCGCCATTCTCATGGCCTTTTTCAAACTAGCACCAAAGGTTACTACGATGACGCAGCTCTTGCACCGTTAATCACCAACGCGTAGCGTATGACCATTTCACGACAACAACTACAGCTCATCAACCGCAGACAGCTCAGATATCCACTGGATGTGGCCGAGAAAGACTATCACCTCGCGCTGGCACTGCAGCAGTTGGCCGGGTCAAATCTGCATGATGCGCTGGTTTTCAAGGGCGGCACCGCACTGCACCACTGTTATCTGCCGCAGAATCGCTTTTCCGAGGATCTCGACTTCACCGCGGTAGTGCCCGGAATAACCAGCAACGCCATTAAGCAGGCGCTCACTGCTAAGCAGGCGCTCACTGCGCAAGGGTTGTTTGAGGTGCGCAAGGAGTTCGAGTCGCCGGCAACCATCAAATTTGAACGGCTTTCCACCTATCTTGCCCCAATCTGGCTGATCCTACCTGCGAATCTCACTCCGGATCAAAGCCAAGGCGCCGTTCTTTGAGCGACACCCACTGGTCCCGCCCCACAATGATGTGATCCATCAGCTCAACGTCCAGGATGCGCCCGGCCTCGGCACAGCTCTGCGTGAAGCGGACGTCTTCCGGGCTTGGGCTGGGATCCGTACTTGGGTGATTATGGGCCAGCATGATGGCGCGGGCGTTGGCCAGGATGGCAGGCCGAAAGACCTCGGCGTTACGCACGTAGATACCGTTGATGGTGCCCCGGTAGATGAGCGCCGTGTGGGTAATGCGATTTTTCGTGTTGAGCATGAGGGCCACAAGTTCTTCCTGCGTGAACTCGTCGAAGGGCGTGAAGATCTGCTGCATGAGGAAGTTGGCCGCTAGCGCCGGTGTCTGGATCTGCACGTCGTGATCCACCGAGCGGATGAAGCGACCGAGGCCGGGTTCCCGGCTGTCGAAGTTGGCCAGCGATCCAGCACGAACGATCTGCGCCGGAGGCGATGACTCCGGCTTGGCTGAGAGTCCCGACACGTTGCTACGGATGGTGCGCAAGGTGCCCGAGGAAAAACCGGAAACACCGAGGGTACTGGGTGTCGATGACTGGGCCAAAAAGAAGGGCCAGACATACGGAACGATTCTGGTAGATCTGGAGAAACATCAACCCATCGATGTCCTGCCGGATCGTTCTGCGGAAGCGCTTGAAGAGTGGTTGGCTGACCATCCTGGCGTCGAGATCATTACCCGAGACCGCTCGGGTGAATATGCGGCAGGCGCAACTGCGGGTGCGCCGAAAGCCACCCAGGTGGCGGATCGCTTTCATCTCCTACAGAATCTGACCGACACATTGACGCGCATGTTCGATCGTCAGCCTCAGAATCTTCGGGAAGCGGCCAAACAGGCAGCTGAATCGATGTCCAACACCGAAAATCAGACAGCTGAGAGTGACATACCTGAGGAATCTGCTCAATCCGACGTTGAAATCGACTCTGTTTCCGTCGAACCAGAACCACGGCCGCATACACCAGGCCAGAATCAAACGCAGGCCCAAAGCACAGCCCAGTGGCGGTTTGACCAGGTCAAGATGCTACAAGAACAAAGTCTGAGCCAACGGGTCGTAGCGAAGCAATTGCAGATAGATCGTCGTACCGTTCGCCGATATTGGCTGTTGGATGAATATCCCAAACGCCAACCAGGACCCCAGGCTGTTTCATCTGTAACACCTTATTCGTCCTACCTACTGGAGCGTTGGCAGGAAGGTGAACAGAATCGAAAGGTCCTGTGGAAAGAGTTACAGGAGCAAGGATATGCCGGCAGTTATGCCAGCGTTTGGCGGGCGACCAAGCAGTTGGCTGATGATGGCGTTATCCTGATCGAGAAGAAGAAACCGGCGCTGAAAGTTCCCGCTTTGTCCCCACGACGAGCCGCCTGGATCTTCTCGGTGTCTGAAGATGATCTCAAGCCGGAACACGTACATCTTCGCAACGCACTTCTCAATGTATGTCAGGGGGCGACAGAGGTCTACCGATTGGCTCAAGATTTTGGTGAGATGATCCGCAAGCGACGGGCGGATGTATTGGATCCCTGGTTGCTGAAAGCCAAGGAATGCGTTGTCGGCGAATTCCAGCGCTTTTCCGACAGCCTGAAACGGGATTAAGTCAAAGGCGAGCTGATATTCCGGTCCAGGCCGACGTTCCGGCATGGCTCCAGTGTACCACTCTTGACAAGCCGCGCGCGGAAGTCTACAGTCGGCCCTGCATCTGGCACCTTGAAAGGCTGACACACAATCGAAGATGGACGCACACGGTCTGGGAGACGCCCCAGGCCTTTTTTGCATTGGCAAAGGAGCATGCTCGATGAGTACCACCAAGACAGATAAACAACCGCCGTTTGAACTGGGACGCGTGGTCGCCACACCCGGCGCACTGGCTGCGCTTGAGGAGGCAGACCAGCGGCCGGAGGAGTTTCTCGCCCGTCACGTCGCGGGCGACTGGGGCGAGGTGTCGGAAGAGGACAAGCAGGAGAATGATGGCTCTTTTTTGGGTAGGCGATGCTGTAAATATATGATATAATCTAGAATTAGTTATATATTCTATTCTAGAAATGAAAGCAGGCATCGACATGACCATGACCGTATCGGCCAGTGACGCTCAGGCTCGACTGGGAGCTATTCTTAAATGGGCCGAAGAGAATCGTGATGGCGTGATCATTGAACGGCGGGGCAAACCGGCTGGGGTATTGATTCCGTACACGGATTACGAAGAGTTGGCGAAACTGCGCAAACAGGAAGCCGGACGCCAGGCCTTGGCAGAGCTGGAGACCATCCGTGCTCAAATCGCCGCACGAAATCCAGAGATTGATGCTGAGGAAGCCTATCGGGAGGCCGGATTTGGCGATGAAGCTATCGCAAGCACGCTTGAGAAAGACAAGGAGTTGGCAGAAGCTGAGCAATGAGAGTCATCCTCGCTACGAATGTCTTGATCAGCTACTTGCTGGCCCCAGGTCAGCCCCGCACCATTACCAAGGTTGTGGAAGCTTGTTTGGGTGAGAATGTTGAGTTGGTGTTACCCCAAGAACTCCTCGACGAACTGCGCACCAGTATTGCCAATTCAGCCTATCTCAATCAGCGGATATCTGAAGACCAGATAGAACAGTTCATCGCCGTCCTGACGACCGTCGCAACAAAGCCCACAAAACTGGCAGACACCTTCCCAGAATACACGGCTGACCCAGACGACGACTATCTGGTAGCCTATGCCGTGGTGCATGAAGTCGACTACCTGGTGACGGGTGATCCACATCTGTTGGTGCTGGATCAGGTCAAGGGCACCACGATGATCTTGCCTGCTGTATTCTTGGATATTCTATTGGGCTAAACAACCTGTATTATCACGACGAAGGAAGGCCACGCCTCTCGACGATGCACTTCATACAGGGAACATGTCGTGCCACTTATTGTCTGGTAAAATAAGCCCGTGCTGGCTACTTAACTCATCCGCCAGTCTCTAACAGACTAAACAAGGTTGACCCGTCAGGAATACGTGCACCGTGGGCAAACAGATCGAACTAAACCAACCGGCGCCGGATTTCAGCCTGACCGATGTCTCCGGCAACACCTTCCGGCTTTCGGACATGCGCGGGCAGAAACATGTCGTGCTCGTCTTCAACCGCGGCTTCACCTGACCGTACTGCCGCCGGCACATGGTGCAGTTGCGCCAAGATTATGACAAATTCCAGGCGAGCGAGTCCGAAGTGGTTGCGATCGGGCCGGACAGCGCCGAGAGCTTCAGCCACTTCTGGGCCGAACATGACATACCCTTCGTGGGCCTTGCAGACCCGCAGAAGACGGTGCTCAAGCTCTATGGGCAGCAGATTAATCTGCTGAAGTTGGGGCGCATGCCCGCACAGGCAGTCGTGGACGTGAATGGTATCGTACGCTATGTTCACTACGGGAACTCAATGCAGGACATCCCTAAAAACGCAGAGATCCTGAATCTACTAGCGACCCTGTCGTCAACGGCCGACAGCAATGGGCAATAGCCGCACGCCCGATCCCAGGTATGTGTTCTTGAAAACCCGCCCCTTCAGCACGCCATCATCGTCGCTTTCGCCGATCTCAGCACGCTGGGGAAAGATACACGTGACCTACGCAAGTTCACACATCGATCCACCAGGCTGAGCTGGTTGGCCGGTGAAAGCGGGCAGCGCAGTGCTTAACGGCGATTGATGTATGATGAAGACGTACTTGATCCGTTGCTGACCAACGCACAACCTCATGGTAATCACGATTCTGTTCCTAGACATTCTCCCGGATGCATGACTCCGGGGGACGACTAGTTCAGCATCAGTCGTGACCGATAGCTACAACAACAGCGCACAGAACGTTTCGAGGTAATTGTGAGAAGCGTAGAGGAGATCGACCGGCTCCTGGCGGAGACAGAAGATGAGCTAGCCAAACTTACTGCGCATAGAACTAAACTACAGCAGGAACGGGCAGCAATCATCCAGGCGCAGAAGCCCCTGCCGCTATCTGCCACTTCACCTTCAGTCACTCATCTCTCTCCTATGACATATCGGCAAGCATTTGCTGGACGACATCAGCCAAATTGTCGATATGCTGCTCGCACACGTTGTAGACAATCTCGGCGTCGAGATCGAATTAATGATGGCTAATGACGTCCCGCATCCCCATGACCCGCTTCCACTCAATTGACGGGTACTGCTGGAGGAGCGTTCCATCTGTTACCTTGTCCAGATTCTTGACGCTCTCACCCAGCGCGAGCAACTGCATGCAGATCGCATCAAGTTTCTCCATGCCGGCCTCAGAACCAGTGAAATCTGTGGCGGCTGAAATCGAGGAACAGCGCTTGGAGATCGTCTCCGCCGAGCCGAGGATTTGACGGAAAATTTA
>CAVVOJ010000010.1:0-278176 GCA_963749845.1 uncultured Chloroflexia bacterium
CCTCCGGCACCGCGATCACGGGTCTGGTGGCCAACGGTCTCGATCTGTTGCACGTTTTCGTGATGCTTTGGGCCCCAATGGCGGCGGCGATTCTGCTTTCCGTTGGCGGTCTTTTCTACGTGGCCTGGTTCCCGCTGCTCGGCCGGGATCTGCTCAAGCTGGGCAGTTCGCCGCGAGCGGGCAACGAACAGGAGGAAGCCAGATGAAATTCGTCAAGCGAATTGCTGTCGGGATCACCGCCCTGATTGGCGGAATTGCCGTCTATCTGTTGGCGGTGGCGCTGTTCCCCGCTTTCCGACGCCCAGGCAGCGCTTGACCCCGCGCAAAGAAATCGCCAGTGGGGATGATAGTGTGCTTGTTGCGCCTCGGAAGGACGTAACCTTTGACGTCGACGGAACAACGATCAGGGCGTGGTTCTATCTGCCTGCAAATCGTCCGGGTCCGGCTCCATGCATCGTTTTGGCCCATGGACTGGGCGGAACTCGAACAATGGGACTCGAACGCTATGCGGCTCGCTTTCAGGCCGCAGGCTACGCTGCGCTGGTCTTTGACTATCGCACCTGGGGAGACAGCGAGGGTGAGCCACGCGGCCTGATCTGGATTCCGGATCAATTGGCTGACTACGCTGCCGCGATTCAGTATGCCAGGTCTCGACCTGAAATTGATCCGGCCAGAATCGCGCTGTGGGGTTCTTCCCTGAGCGGCGGCCACGTGATCGTCGCCGCCGCTCAGGATGCGAAGATTGCCTGTGTGATTGCCCAATGTCCGGGATTGGATGGCCGTGAGGCAATGGAGATGACTTTCAGGCGATCCGGCCTTGATCTGCGTTTAATCCCCCACGCCCAGCGAGATCTTGTGCGCTCGTGGCTTAGGCTGTCGGCACACAAAGTACCGGTTGTGGGCAGGCCGGGCACGGTTGCGCTGATGACGACGCCGGATGCACTAGACGCGTTCGAGCAGTTCGCTCCGGCAGGCTACGTCAACGAAGCCTGCGCACGTATCGCCATCCGCGGCGACAAGTACCGGCCGGTGAAGCATGCTGCTGCTGTTGGTTGCCCGGCGCTCCTCCAGATCTGCGAGCAGGATCAACTTGTACCCATCGCCAGCATTGAGGAGACGGCAAAGATTCTGGGAACCCTGGCCGAAGTCAAACGCTATCCCATCGGCCACTTCGACATCTATTTTGGAGAACAGTTCGAAACCAGCGTCGCCGACCAGATAGCGTTTCTGTCTCGGCATCTTCGTGGATAGCTATTTTTCTGCATTGGCCTTAGCGATCAAGACATGAGCAGAGTCGAACCCTTCACCATCCATGACGGACTGGCCATCTACCAACTGGGTGATGGCGATCCTCTCTTGCTGTCGCCCTATCCTCACGCATCCACCATGCACCCGATGGCCGAAGGAGAACTGGCGGCCCTGCTGGCCGGCCTGGGCCGCCGGGTGATCACCTTTGATCCGCCCGGCGCCTATCGATCAGACCGACCGATGCGGTGTGACATGGCGGAGATGTTGGCCTGTATGCGAGAGGTTCTGGCCGTCTGCGGGATCAAGCGCCCCGTCGATCTGGTCGGGCACAGCATGGGCGGACTCTGCGCCCTCGGCTTCGCCATCGAGCATCCTGAACAGGTCAGCCGCCTGGTATTGGTGGGCGCCTGTTCGGGCTTCCCGGCTGTCTTGCGCTGGAGCACGCCCCACAACTGGCGCTGGTATCGGGACAGCGAATGGTGGCAATGCGTCTGGCTGGGGAGTCGGAAGATGGTTGGCCTGGACAACCTGGCCGTCCACAAACGATTGGACAATGTCGTGGCCTCGGCATCCTACGTCGACAAGCGTTTTGTCAAGCAGCTGGACGATCGAACCGGGTGATGCCAGACTGCCGGCCCCGCCGCTCGCTGCTGGCTGCGCACCGTGCGCAATGTGGACTATCGTGCCCGCCTGGATGAGGTCCGAGCGCCCACTTTGATCTGCGTGGGGCGCCATGATCCGCAGACGCCTGTGCCATGCAGTGAAGAACTCCAGGATGGTATTGTCAACGCCGACCTGGCCGTGTTCGGAACAAGCGGCCACTCGCCCTTTGTCGAGGAACCGGAACGTTTTCGCAATGTGATAGGTGAATATTGGGCGACCACAGAAGAACCGGACTTCGGTTCAGGCAGTGGAGGAGAAATTCATGATTGAGATCGCGGACAATGTCTACCAGATTCCACTCTTTCCCCGCAACGCCGTCAACGCCTATCTCATCGGGTCCGTGCTGATCGATTCCGGCGTGGACCGGTCGGGCAAGCGCATTCTCAAGGCTGTCGACGGTCGTGTCGTGACGGCCCATGCCTTGACCCATGCCCACCCCGATCACCTGGGCAGCAGCGCGTTTCTCTGCAACGAACTGGGGATTCCGCTCTGGTGTGGCGAGAATGACAAGGACGTGGCGGAGAGCGCCACGGGCATACTCGTGGCCCGAACACTACGTGAAGGCGATCGGATCGAGGGCTTCCAGGTACTTGGAAACGCCCGGTCATTCTGCCGGTCACATCGTCTTCTGGCGGGAAAGCGATCGCGTTCTGATCTCTGGAGACGTGGTCTTGAATATGAATCTACTGACCACCATGCCCGGCCTGCGCGAACCGCTCAAGCGTTTCACGCCCGATGTCGAGGAGAATCGTCGATCGATCAAGCGGATCGCGGCGCTGGCTCCCGAGATTTTAGGCGTCGGTCACGGCCCGGTTGCGTACGGTTCAGAGCGAACTTCGTGCACTGCCTGAACTATGGTGATCATCCGATATGGGTGTGCAGCATCCGTTGGTGGGCCCGTTTCTGCAACGATATGACCGCCAATACCAACGCGAAAGAGCGCGGCCTGGGAGAGCACAATCGTGGCTCCGGAGGCCACGTCGATAAAGTAGCTCAGATACATGCCGGCGAAGCCGGTCAAGGCGCCGATGGCGGTCGAGAGCAGGATGATGCGATTGAAGCTGTCAGTGAGCAGCCGGGCTGTGATGGCCGGGATGACGAGCGCGGCGGCGATCAAAGTGACGCCCAGGATCTGTAGCGCAGCAATCAGGGTCGCCGCCAGCAGCAATGCAAAGAGCGTGTCGATCCAGGGCGTGCGCACACCGTAGATCTGGGCGACTTCGGCGTCGAAGGTGGTGAAGAGCAGTTGCCGGTAGACGAAGAAGATCGACACTGCGACCATCAGGCTGACCCCGGCGATCACGAACACGTCGGTGCGTGTGACGCCCAATATATTGCCGAACAGGGCCGCGTCAAACGAACGCGTGAAGCTGCGATAGCGGCTGATGAGGGCGACGCCGACGGCAAAGCTGGCCGTGGTGATGACGCCGATGGCCGCGTCGGCGTTGATCTGGGTCTTGCGCACCGTCTGGTTGATGAGCAGGGCGGCCAGAAACCCCCACATCCCCGCGCCCAGATAGAAGTTCCACTGCATCACATAGGCCACCACCGCGCCGCCAAAGATGGCGTGGGACAGTCCGTGGCCGATGTAGCTCATTCCACGCAGCACGATGTAGACGCCGATCAGGCCGCAAAGCGCACCGGCCAGCACTGCCGCCATTGTCCCATTGCGAAAAAATTCAAATTGAAACGGCTCGATCATCAACTCGATCATCCCGGTCGATCTCCCTATCTACTGATTCACGCAAAAGCGAAAAGATTTGCCACAGATGGCCACTGATAAACGCAGATGAAGCGAATCATCTGCGTTCATTTGCGTACATCTGCGGCTAAATTTTGCTCTTCCAACGGTCGTCTCGGAAATGCATCGTCCTCCTCGTCAATCTCGCTGTCCCCATGGCCCAAGACCGGATCGACCACGACATCCGACAGTTTATGATGGTGCGGCTTCTGGTAGATCAGCAGCGTGCCGTCGTGAACCATGGCCTGCATGGCGCCCCGGTAGGTTTCGGTGAGAATCTCTGACGTGAAGACCTCGTTCGTCTCACCCTGTGCGATGACGCGCCGATTGAGGCAGATCGACCACGGGATATGGGCCGCGGCCATGTTGAGATCATGGGTCGTCATCAGGATGGTCATGCCCTGGTGGTTGAGGTCGAGCAGAAGATGGAGCATCTTCTCGGCCGTCTGCATATCGACGCCCGACGTCGGTTCGTCCAGCACAAGCAGATCCGGCTGCGCGACCAGCGCGCGGGCCAGAAAGACACGCTGTTGCTGTCCGCCCGACAGATTGCGGATGTGCTGGCTGCGCAGATCGGCGATCTGCAGGCGATCCAGCACATCCAAGACGGCGGCCTTGCCCGCCCGGCTGGGCCAGGGCCAGATGCGGGTTCGGCGCACCCGGCCCATGAGCACCACTTGTTCCACCGTCACCGGGAAGTTCCAGTCGATCGTGTCCACCTGGGGCACGTAGGAGACACGCGGCGCCGGACGCCCGCGCAGGGGTTCCCCGGCAATCAGCACTTCTCCCCGCGTGGGCGACAGTGTGCCCAGCGTGAGACGGAGCAGACTGGTCTTGCCCGCGCCGCTCGGCCCCACCACGCCGGCAAATTGGCCGGGATGCAGGTGAAGGTTGATATCGCTCAGTACCGGCGTGCTGCCGTATCCGAACGAGACGTCACGCAGTTCAACAATGGGTTCCATGAAATCCTATCAATCCTGCGGCCTGGTCGATCGCGCTATCGTCGCCAGGGATGTTGCTTGTGTCGAAGTCTGCGATCATGGCAGGATCTCCGCCCAGCGCTTCGGCCATGATGCGCACATTTTCGACCATCATGCCGATGTAGGAATGGTTGGCATCGCCGGGCGCGCCGGGCAGGTCATCGTCGCGCAGGGTGTCGACATAGGTCACGCCGGCCTCTTTGGCGATCTGGTCGAGAATGGGCGAGGGAAAGACCTCGGATCCGAAAATGGCCGGCGTCTTCGCCTCTCGCAACTGGGTGATCAGATCAGCCACTTCCCTGGCCGACGGCTCGGAAAAGTCGGCCGGCTGGATGGCCCCGATGACGCGTCGTACCGTAGCGGGGAGAGAAGTAGGCCCAGGAGTCATGGTAGGTCAGCAGCTTGCGATTTTCCGGCGGAATCGACTCGATGGTGGCGGCGATGGCTGTGTCCAGTTCGTTGATGCGCGTTTCGAAGGCAACGTAGTTGGCCGCATAGGCATCCGCATTCTCCGGATCGCGTTCGCTCAACTTGTCACGCACGATCTCGGCATAGCGCAGCGCATAGATCGGGTTGGGCCACAGGTGGGGATTGGGGCTGCCCGCCGCCTCCGGAAAGGAGAAATCGTAGACATAGTCATCGCCGGAGACGGTCAAGTCGCCCAACTGCACGATCTCGGCATCGTCGCCGAGATTGGCTTCGGCCAGACGCAGCGTGGGTTCCTCAAGATTGAGTCCGTTGAGAAAGACGATATCGGCCTGGGCCAATGCCCGTGCATCGGACGGGGCCGGCTCGAACGTGTGGGAGTTGACGCCCTCGGGGACGATGCCGGTCAAGGCGATGCGGTCGCCGCCGATGTTGTAGACGATGTTGGTGACCGGCGAGACGGTAGAGACGATTTGCAGTGTGTCGGAATCGTCGGTTGCCGGATCAGCGCCGGGTCCGGCGCAGGCGCCGACAATGATCGCAACCAGTATCATTAGCAGGAATTGGTATTTGATTCGAACTTGAAGCATGATGAACCTATCAGTGTCCTTTGGTGTGAAAAGCAGCTATGATTCACAGATACACAGCCCATTATCCGTCATTTTGGGAAAGTGGTCTGTCTGAGTTCTCACAATGAGCGTGACAGGATATTTATCCGCATCAGATCTGAGACATGCGGCGACACACCACCAATATAAAACGCGCTATCCATGAATAGACTCGACCGTTCCTACAGTGTTTCTACTATGCGTCGTCTGAGTCCGCCGGTTTGCGGTTGAAAAGATCGTCTCGATCCCGAAACCCGCAGCAAAAGCACCGGCTGGATGATCAGCAGCAAATTGACGCGTATGGTGGCTTGACGAAGTTTCGCAACACTTGCAGACCAGACCAGACTAGATGCAGTAGCGTCCAAAGGAGACGGGTTACTATCAACTCACCAACATATTAGATGCCAAATCGAGTCTATCCAAAGGCGTCATGCAAGGCCAAGACGACATTGACCTCGGCGACGTGGCTCGTCTTGGTGACGCCAATGTGACGGGCGAAGTCCAACATGTACCATTTGCTCAATCAAGGGCCATGAATATGGGACAAGATGAGGGGGTGACTGTCCACCAGTCAACTCACTCACCCCTTCACGCCCTCAATCATGGAGGTTGACCCAGCAGTTGGTATTACTCTGTTCTTCAGACAATGATTGAAGCTTCGCATTGCAGAAAAGTACGACACTACTGCTGTGGCGTTAGTTCGGTCCAGAATTCGGCCAGATACCCTTGTGCATCCGCGGTGAAAAGTTGCTCAATTACGGTGGGTGTTTCCCCATCGCACTGCCACGAATAGACCGTGGCGCGGCCGGTCACGGTCGCGGGGATGGCCTCGGCACTCGCATTGGACTGGCAGAAATCTTCCATGGCTTGCGTCGGTGTCTCAGACAGGTCGGCCTTCTCGCCACAAGGCAGGTTGGCCCCCACAGTGCAGACCCAGACGTTGCCGTTCATGCAGCGCCAGAGCGCGGCCTGCTGGATCGCTGCCGGTGCGTCAGCCGCAATGATGCTCTGCGCGATCATGCCCTGCACAATTGCATCCGGCAGCTCACCGTCGACAGTCTCATCTGCCGGCGCGTCATCGGTCCCGGCCGCGGCACAGTAGGCAAACGGATCGCCGGCCTCTGTCTGAGCGTCTTCCGGCGCGGGTTCAGAGGTCGCCGCTGCCTCGGTATCACCGCTGGACTGTGCAGTCGGATCGCAGACGCCGTTGTAATAGTCCCAGACGTCGCAGCTTTGGCCGTCTGAGAAGGAACAGTTCCCCTGTTCTTGGTCGGCGCCTGCCGTGGCAGCCTCGTCGATCTGATACGTGCCGCCTGTGATGGCACAGTAACGCGCTGCGGGCGTGTCATAGCCGATCACCTTGAGACCGCCGACTGGGCAGTCGCCGCGCAACAACGCCCATTCTTCACACTGGCGGTTGTCCTCGAATGTGCAGACGCCGTACTGGCCGCCATCGCCCCGGGTTTCGATGGTCAATGTACCGCCCTGCTCTGTACAATTTGTTGAGGCCGGATTGGCGATCTCTTGTTCGGCAGCCGGCGCCGGCGTTGCCGCGTCCGGTTCAATCGTCGTTGCATCTGGGGTTGGCGGCACGCAGCCTGCCAGCAGGACGCCCAAACAGATCAGACAGATCCAAACGAGTGATTTGAAATACTTACTGTACATTGAATCACACCTTTCCTTTCCCTATCTCGGGAACGTCACAGTTTGGCACATTGGGAGGTTGCCGTCAAGCGGCGGTTCCGCCTCAAAGAGAGTGGATGCATTTCACGCTGGGGGCAGGACTCCACGTGCCGGGGACGGTCCACGAGTGCTTCGCATGACCGAATTGGACCGGACCGTCCCCGGCACGTTTTGCCCCGAATCTAAAATGCCCCCGCCTCAGGTGAATGCCATGTCGAATTACTCTGTATTAGCACTCGCTCCCTGAAGGATCATTGGAAAGCGTAGCGGCTTGCAAGGCACGTTGTAGGTCACTACCTGCCGACTGCTGTTGGACGCACCTGCCCGGGCGACGACAACTGCTATTTGGTCGCCGCACGTTTGCGACCGCACCATGATGCTGACTGGTTCAGAGCCATTCACGGGAATCAGCGGCAGCAGATCTACATCAAGGAGCCGCGAGCCATTTGTATCGGGATCGCCGTTGTAGAAGAGCACTTCAACCCCTTCAACCGGTCCATCGTCGGCCCGGACAGCGGCTGATATGATGTACGCCTCTTCTCCATGCCGTGTGGCCGTTACAATATGGTATCCCCAACGCTCAACACACCTTTTTCAGGGGCCGGCTCCTCGGCGGAGGGCGCCGAAGCAATGTAGAACTTCTGCTGAAACATGCCGACGTTGTTGCTGAAAGAGGTCTGCACGGGGTCACCGGCCGCGGTCGTGATATTTGTCATCTCCAGCGGCGCATCCCCGATCGTCGATGTACTGTGGATGTAAAGGCTTTCATCCGACGCCCACCACGACCCTGCCTGCGAGTCGATTAGAATAGAATCCAGGATTTTCTTTGCTGATTCCAGCCTGACAGGTAGCACTACAGAACTCCGTGAAGTCGATTTTGGCTTAGGACTATCGACAGATTTCCACTTTATATTCAGTCAAAACGATTCAAATTGGCGTTTCTGGCCGAGATTTGAGCAATTTTCGGCCGTCTCGCCCCAATCTTGTCGCTGAAATCAGAAGTGATCGCTACTCCACGCTATTCTGTGATGCTACCCCGCTATCGTACGTGTCACGCCGACGATTTTGGACGAGAATGCAAGCGTGGCGCGCAGGGCAGCCGCAATGGAGATGGTGGGCGTAACAACCGCCTTCACCAATAGAGTCACTGTCAATACAATCTTTACCAGCGTGATCGCCTGGAGCAGGATGCCCACTACGCTAACGATGTCGGAAACAGGCTGCACCCAGTCGGCCGACGTATCGTTTGCTGCCAGTTTCACAATTGTCACCACGGCCATCATGATGAGAAGCGTATCGGCGATGATCGTGACGATGGCGCCAAAGAACAAGCTGCCGGTCCCCATAGATGAGCGCCAGATCCGCGCCATGTTCTTCCGTCACGTGGAGGCCGCTCAAGTACCAATCGTCGGCGTAGACCTGGACGATCTGAGGTTCGTTCATCGTGCGGTATTGGACGCAGACGTTGTCTTCGTAGACTGCGCAGACGTCGTTGAGCATCTGCACCGCCCAAACCATCCGCACCCGATTCGCGCTCTCCCACAGGCCGGAGGCCTGATAGAGCATGCGTCCGTAGAAGGCGACATTGCGATCGCCCGTGTTGTCGGTAACCAACTGCAGGGGTACATACGCAGCGTAGGTCTCATTGGCCACAATCTCACGGACGCCGATGCCGAACTTCTCCAGCAGCGGATAGCAGGTGACCTCATTCCCCGCGTCGTTGGTACAGGTTGACGCCGGCGGCAGGTTGGTCTCCGGGCCGCTAATCTCGATCTCCAGCATGGGGACCATACGCACGTCGCCGTTGGCGTTTGGAGAAGGCGGCACACCCATTTCCACATCATAGAAGGTGGCCCCATCGGCATCCTGTAACTGGCCCTGCTGATCCTGGAAGGGCCAGTCCAAAACGTTCTGAGTATACCAGAGATGGTCCGGATTAGTGGGAACGAGTTGAAATTCGACCTTGGTCAACTGGCCGGCCAGCAGATCGTCCAGTACCAGTTCGAAGGGCGCATCCTCTGTGAAGACCTGGGCATCGGGCCCGCCGGGATGGGTCGATGCATAGGGAGAGAGATCAAGCTTGTCGCGCACGCCGTCGCCGTCGTTGTCGTCGTCCCAGAGGTCAGGTACGCCATTACCGTTGGTGTCTTGGGGCCTATCCGAACCGTCCGGACCTAGCAGCCACTCGCGGCCGTCGGAGAGGCTGTCGTTGTTGGTATCCAGCTTGAGTGGATCGCTGTACCAGGTGCGACCCTTATATTGGTAGCCGGCTACCTCGATGTTATCTGGCACGTCGTCCTGAGCGCTGTCCGCACTGTCCAGCAGCGTGCCCAACAGACACTCGGAGATGTTGGTTAGCGTGTCGCCGTCCGCATCGCCGTCGGGATCGCTGGCACAGAGCGGATCGTGGAACGCTTCGCCATCATCATCGGCAAGCTCCTCTTGCGCTTGCGCAACGAGCAGCGGATCGCTGTTGGGCTCAAAGCTTGGCTCGGCCAGTGCAAGCTCCAGGTCGGACTCCGTCTGGCTAGGCGCTCGCGTGGCCGCCTGAGCAGCCTGGCGCGCGCCGAATGCATAGACCTGGCGGCTGTTGAGCAGCGGCGCAAAGAGCATCGACCCGATGACCGCCAGTACGACGCCTGCGTAGACCGTGCGCGAACGGCGCCGCAGGACGATGAGGGCCGCGAGCAGAGAGAGCGCGGCCAGCCAGAAGATCCCGAACGAACTCTGCAGTGTGACCGCGCTTCGCACAGAATAGAGGAAGACACGAACCGCACCCGGCCACATGCCCGAACCGGCGCCGCTCCGCAGCGGCGCAAAGTCGGCGAAATCAACCGAGATGCCGGCCGAGGCCTGATAATTGTGTTGATCCTCGGGAAATTGAAGCGCAAAGCGCTGGCGTAGGGGCATCCCGTCCGCACCGACCCAGAGCTCACCCGTGCCGGTCATGTCAGCATAGACCTTGGGCAGCTCCAACTGAATCGTCGCGGGCAGGCCGCCGGCGATGGCCTGCTCTGTCATCTGGGCGCGGACCCTCTCTGCCATGCGCCGGCCGTCGATATCAAAGGTGTAGCGAGTCACCAGGAACTCGCCCGCCACGGTGCTGCGTAGCTCCATGCCGTGGTTGATGACGTTCTTGGCCGTCCGGGTGTAGGTCAGAAAGTCGCCGCCAGGCGCGAAGAGTCCGGTAAAGTTTTCGATCTCCTGCCAGGGGCCGTTCCCCTGCCGTGCCTCGGCCGTGTCACCGGTGATGCGGACCTCCAGCCCGGTCTCCGGCGCCAGGACGCTGCCGCCGGCCGTCCAGACTGAGAGGTGCAGCGATTCTGCCGCCAGATCGGTCGCGCCTTCCATATAGAACGATGTGCGCTTGCTCTCGCGGCCGGCGTTGGCCAGGGAGGCTTGAGGCGTGGTCGTTTGTTCGATGTCGGCGCTGAAGCGATACGCGCCCGCCAGGTGCACGCGCTGCCAGACGGCCGCGAGGTCCTGTTTGGCAGAGGTGTCTGCCTGTATGCGCTGCGCGCCCAGCATCACCGCAAGGAGTACGGCGCCCAGCAGGATGGCGGCTGAAACTGGTGTTGGGCGATGGTTCATCTGGCTCTCCGTTGTTGATATCGCGCATCTTCTCAACATCTTGCGCTACCGGCCAGAGCCGATTGACAGCGGCCCTAGCACGATAACGTCGGCATTGCCGACATCATCCACAGCGCGTACGGTGGCGTACCAGCGCTCGCCGGCCACCACGGAGCGGGTGGCCTCGCCGGGTGTTTCGTAGCTCACCAGTTCCGTTGGCAGGATACGCAGTTGCTGGCTAAAACCAACTTCGTATGTGACAGGGTTGTCGCTTGCAGCCGTTCCCCACTCAACACCGATCGTCGCTGCGTTGACCTGCGTGGCATTCTCGGCTACGGGCTGGCGTTGGCCCAACTCATCGAGTAAAAAGAGGGCTGCACTGCCCGCCGCGGGTGCAACCACGTCGACAAAGAGAGTTTCGGTTGCGGCGGTTGTGCGCCCGGCAACGTCCGTGGCGCGCACGCGCACTTCCACAGTCTCGCCGTCAATGGCGCGGTCAAAGAACCAGATGTGACGCCAGGTCTCGTCCTCGCCGATGGAGGCGAGTTGCCACGAACTGCCGTCGATGCTCACTTCGACCTTTTTGACCAACACATCGTCGCTGACCTGGCCGGCCAAAAGCACGCCGTGATCGCCCCGTTTGTGCTCTGCCGTCAGCAGCACCGGTTCGATGGCAACCGTCGGCGCGCCCAGGTCCACGTAGAGGGTCGAAACCGGGCCGGAAACGTTATCGGTGTCCTGTATACCCGTCATGACAAAGGGTAGATAGCTGCGATAGATGCCGTCAACTGGGCCCACTGGACCCAGGACCAGTGGGAAGTAGGCCACAATCGGCAGATCGACTGCCGGCGCCGCCCCACCGGACACAGCTTGGGCAGACTCAGGTTCGTCGGCAGGCATACTGGTCCCGAACTGGGGTGCATAGTCAGACCAATCGTACATGAATGGTTGAACCGTGTATATCCCGGCGCCCGGCGGTTGCCAGGAGAAGGCCCACTCCTCGTCCACCGGTGTACCGGCCAGCCAGCTCTGGTGGTGAACACCATTGCCGTCGATCTTCACCACCATGGCCGCCAGGCCGCTTGGGACAAAGGCATGCCCCCGGACCAAGATCGGGTCGAGCGAGGTGAGCACATCGCCGGGCAGCGGATAGAGCGGTGTGGCCGCTAGCGTCTCCACGTTCACCCGGTGCACGTCGGAGGGCACGGTCGTACAGTGGTTATACTGGTCGCAGGCGGTGACGTTGATGTCCGGCACCGGCGTCTCTTTGGTGTAGACACTGGTAGCATCGATGGCATAGAGCCGCTGGGTTTCGGTGAAGGTGGCGCCATACCAGAGGTTGACGTCGCCGTAGTAGGTGAAGCTCCGGTCGCTTTCTCGGAAGTTGGGTGGATCCCAGTAGGCGATGCAGCTGGTGGCATCGACCAGGCTGAAGTCGGTGGCGTTGCACTCGAAGAGGGTGGTCACCTGGCTGCCGGCGGTGGTGACGGTGACCGGCGCACTGACGCTGGGTGGCTTGGTGTCGATCTCGCCGCGCCAGACGCGTTGACCGCCCTGGGGCGTGACGTTGCCGGCGGCATCGGTGCCGCGCACGTTGATCTGGAAGAGACCCTCGATGCCGTCGTCGCCGTCGGGAACCTGGTAGCGCCAGTTCTTGCCGTCCAGCGTGGCCGGTACCCAACTCTGGAGACCGTAGGCATGTAGGTTGGCCACTTCGTAGTCGGCCAACGCTCTCGGGTGGACCGTCACTTCGTCCATGAGACCGCTAAAGAACTTGGGCGCTTCGTTGCCGTAGTTGGGGCGACCGATCTTGAACGTATCGCCTGCATTATCGGCGTGTGCTGCATCATAGTTGGTGGCGGGCGCAGTATCGTCAACGCCGTCCACGTAGATCTTACCGATGCCCGTTGTGCCGCTGCCGCTGTAGGCCCAGGTGACCGCCACATGATGCCATGCATCGTCATTCACCGACGGTCGTGCCGCGAATGTAGTTGTCGCCCCAGCCGACGAAGTTGGGTACGCCGTTGCTGTCGATATAGAAGCTCTTCTCGCCCTTCTCCCATTGCGTATTGCCGTTGTTCTTGCTGACAATCGCAATCCCTGTGCCGGTCGTCCTGATCCAGACGCCAATCGTGAAGTCGGCCGTCGTCAGGTTGGCGACATCGGCGCCTGCATCCAACGTGTCGTCGGCGCCGTCGAAGCGGAACGCCAGGTGGCGCTGACCCTCCTGACCGACTTCCGGACAGGCATCGCCCTGGCAGGTCGCGGCGTGGCCGCTGCCCGACTGGTCGTCGAAGTACTCGGAGGCCAGATTCTCGTCCATGGGCAGGCTGAGGCTCATGCCGTTGAGCGCGCTCATCTGCGCGCCGGGAACGAGATTGATCTCGACCGATTTCACGCTATCGCTGGCGACGATCGAGCCGCCGATCTCCATCGCCTGGGAGATGACTTTGGTGTTGGAGAGCGCCGTCGACGGTTTCACGGCGGGTCCGTCTGCATCGACCAGAATGGAGATGGCCGGATAGCTGGCTGCGGGCGTGTTGTTGGTGACCTTGTCGGCGGCGCGTACCGTGGCGGTGTAGAGGCCAGTGGGGTCGGGCAGACTCTGGCCGCTGGCCCCGAAGACCGGCATGACATAGTCGAGGGTCCAACTGCCGCTCTCACCCAGCGTGGCCGGCTGCCAGCCGAGGCCGGTCAGTTGGTCCTGGCCCTGCAGCAACACCTCTACAGAGGCAACGCCGCTGCCGGATAGGCTGCCCGCATTCGGATCGCTCACGCTGCCCGTAAGCGAGACGAGCCAGCGACCGCTTGCGTTGCGCGTCGGCCGGATCGGCCCTGCTGAGAGCGAGAACGCCACCGAGGGCGGCGTGGTGTCGAGGATTGCGTGCCAGGTTGTGGGCGAGCCGGTGTTGCCCACCGCGTCCGTAGCTTCGACCTCCAGCGTCTGCGGGCCGTCGTTCAGGGAGCTGGTCTCCCAGCCATAGCTCCAGGACTCTGTGCCGGCGGCCGTCGTCAACGATCCGCCGGACGGCTTGACCCTCACCTCGCTGATGAACGAAGTCGGATCGTTGGCGCTGCCAGTGACGACCAGGTAGCCTGGGCTGCTGACGTAGGGCCCGGGGGAGCTTTGGCTGAAGTAGCCGGATGCGATCGACGCACTTGGGCTGTCGGCGTCCACGGTGATGGTGCGGTTGAGGGTCTGGTTGACATCGCCCAGGCGCGTTGTCGTTTCACGCAGGGTGAGCACCCCGAATCCGATCTTGTCGTTGCTTCGCGTTTGCGGCAGTTGGCAGACCAGCACCGATTCGTCCTCGATCTTGACCTTTTGGTAGAGATCCTGCACCTGCGCCGCGGTCAGCGGCCTGGTCCAGAAACCGACCTCGTCAATCGCCCCCTTGAATTCTGCGCCGAGATAGGCCGGTCCTTCACCCATATAGTTGGCCGAGGCCGTGTCCTGGGCAATCTGTACGCCGTCTCGGTAGAGGGTGCGTGCCTTGGTCGATGTGTCGTAGGTGCAGACCCAATGATGCCAGGCCGTATCCGGCGTGACCGTCGTCGTCAGGTCGTTGCCCCAGAAGTTGCAGAAGGCCGTACCGCTGCCCGTTACGCCGAAGCGCAGGCCCTGGTTATCCTGTCCTGGCCCCTGGGAGATGAGATAGCCTGTGCTTGCGCTGTCGACTTTACTCCACGCCGAGAGTGTGAAGGAGGAGTCTTTGAGCAGTAGATTTGTCCCGCTGTCGGCCGCGCTGACCGTCACATTGTCAAGGCCCAGTTCATGTGCGCCCCGGAAGGCCAGTTTCAGACTGTTCTGCGAATGGGAGATGGTCTGGACCACACGATAGATCGCGGTGTCGGCGTTGCCAATACTGCCGACGGTGAGCGATTCGTCACTGCTGCCGTGCTTGGGGTAGAACGCCGCCGGCCAGACGCGCATGGACGAAACGCCGTTGTCCGCGTAGTCGGGTCTCTGGCTGCGCCCGGCGTCGATGAGCCAGGAAGAGCCGCCGTAGTTGGTGTTCTGAAGAGCCGCGCAACCGTATCCGTCGAAATCTCAACGCAACTGACTTTGTCGTTCAACTGGAAATCTTCATTGAGGCTGGACAGATCGCCGATGGCCCCGCCACTCTCGCCGGAACAACCGCTGTACCGGCTCGTACCGTTTTCATAGTAGCGAATTCCCGTGAATGGGAAGGCTTCGAGGGGTGTTTCCCCGAACGCCGGATAGAGCTGATATTCGCCGACCACGTTGCTTGTGTCGTTCGAAAAATCGGTCTCCATGACCGCCGTACCGTCGGCGCTGACGTTGTAGAACGATGATGCCCCCGTCAGATCTGTCCGACTGCCGCGCCAGGCCGAGCCCAGCACATAGAGATCATAGGCGATGATGATGGAGTCATGGGCCGGCAGGTTCGTCAACGAAAGCTCCAACTGGCGCGAGCCGTCCGGTTCGAAGTCGACGAACTTGGTCGTTTCGCCGTTGCGATCCGCCGTCTTGATCGGGGGGGCGCCGCCGGTCGAATAGGACCAGTCCGTGGTGTTACCGTCGTCGAAGTCCCAGGAGTAGGTCTTGGTTGCGTTCGATTCAGAGCCGACGATTTCGATGCTCTGCTGGCCGTCGAACTGCGCAGCGGTAAAGGCCACGCCTTCAATGCCCATGGTTGGACAGGCATTACCTGAACAACTGCCGTCCAGCCCGCCCGGCACGGCATTGACGAATCTCGTGGCGTTGGTGGGCTCATCCAGATCATAGACCGCCACAGCATCCTGGAAGACGTCCGACAGCTCCGCGGCCGTCATGGCGCGGTTGACGACCAGGAAATCGTCCATCTCGCCGTTGAAATTATCGCCGGCGTTGGCCGTACTGCCACGACCGACGAAGAATGTGTTGTCGCCGCTGAAGGTGTCGGTCGTGGTCCCTGTCGCCACGGCGACGCTGTCGCGATACAGGGTTATCCGTTTGGCGCCGGCATCGAAGGTGCAGGCGTAGTGATGCCACAGATCGTCCACGTAGACTTGGGTGCTTTGTGCCATATTCAGGCCGGCGTCGCCGTCAGGCCCAAAATTGCAGAAGAGCGTATCATTGCTGTCGAAGCCAAAGCGCAGGATCGGGCCGGCGGTCGCCGCCATGGTTTGACCGCGTCCGGTATCACCTCGCTTGAGCCAGGCCGCCACGGTGAAGGAATTGAGCGCCATGCCCTTTGCCACGGCCAGCGAAGCGTTCACGCCGTTGAAGAGCGCCGCGTTGCCTGTGCGCCCCGATACGCCGGCTTCCGGACAGCTTCCGCTGCAGGTGACGGTGCGGTTGTTGCCCGAGGAGTCGGCGAAGGTCTTGGCGCCTTGCTCTTCGCTAAAGGCCATCAGGAGCTGCGACCTGGGCGGCTGGCAGATCAGCGCCAGGGCCGTGACCGTGCTCTCGTCGATCAGTCCGATGTCGCCGCGCAGCTCACCCTGCGGGGAGATCGCCCTGTACTCCACTTCGCCGCCTGCAGCCGGCGTCCAGGCCACGGCCCAGCCGCTGTTTTGGGGGTCCGCGCTGAGCGCGACTGTCACGTTGTCGCCGTCCACGCCCGTGTCGGTGAGGATGAACTCATCGCCGGCGCCGTTGACGACGCGGCGCGCGGCCAATTCGCCGATCGGTGAACGATAGGCGACCAGCGTCTGGCCGCTGATGTCGTCATAGGCGAGGAGCGGCGGACGGATGCTGCCGTCACTCCGGGGCCAGCCCGAGCCGGCGCCGAGCACACTTGCGTTGCCGGCGTTGCCGTCCGTGCTCACCTCTGCCCGGTGAATGTTGCCGTCGTCGCTCCAGACGATCATGTAGCTGCTGCCGGTCCAGGCGATGGCTGCGGTCGCGTCAGAACCGGCCACGGTCGCCACCTGCTTGGCGGGCTGAACGCTGCCGGTCCCCGGGAAATTCGCAACCTTGACGCTCTCCTCGTCTTCGACCCATGCCAACATGAAATCTGTTCCATTGCTGGCAACGGATACATTGCGGATGAGGGCGTTGGCATTAATTTGGAACGTCGAAGGACTCGACAAACCGTTTTGCAGGCGAAGACCGGAAAGCTTGTACGACGACTGGCTATTGGCGATTGACGCCCCAAAGCACCAGGCAGGCGCCCTCAATGTTACAGGCGATTGCCGGATCCGTGATCGCGTCGTTGGTTTCGGGAGAACTCTACAGTTTGGAGCTTACCTGTGAACCGTCACTGCGGAATAGATAGGTGGCAATCGCATCCCCAATCGACACGGTGCGTTCCCGGGTGGCGATTACATAGGCGCCATCCCAGTTACTCGTCGGTGCGACGGCGACGCCGATAGGCATACCGTTGCTGCTGCCATGAACAGCCCCGGTCGACTCTTCCCAGCGCCAGCGCGTCTGGTCGAAGTCGGTCAGGCTCATGGCGCTGCTCAATTGGTAGCTCTGGGAACTCGTCCCGTTGAAGGTCAAGGTGCTGACCAGCGAGTCGGCGTCGCCGCTCTCGATATTGACCGTCTTGGAGATGGGTGATCCGCTCACGCCGCCGGGCAAGGTCAGGGAAAGCTCGCCGACCAGATCCTGGCCGTTGCTCAAGTTGTTGGCGGTTGAGGTCGTATAGGGAATCGTCGCGCCGGGCAGCACATAGCCTTCTACAGAACCGTCGCTCACGTAGAGCGCCACGGGGCTCTCGTTCCAGACGTTGGGGTTGTAGACGCGCGGGCTGTTTGGGTCTGCCCACGGAGACGTCGTGAGCGTATTCTGGTCTTGTTCGAAGAGGTCCGACATGCCGTCGCCGTCGCCGTCGGCGCGATTCGGGTCGCTCCAGACACGGGCATCGGTAATCGTCCCCGTACCGGGGTCGTAGGCATAGGGGATGGACCAGGCGCCGGCGGGCGGCAGTTCCTCCTCATCCTGCAGCCCGTCGCCGTCCGTATCGATTCTGCCGGGATTCGTACCCCACCGCACCTCGACATTGTCAGGAACGCCGTCTGAATCCGTATCCGCGTCGGCTACATCGAGGGCCATGCCGCCCTCGGTGATGGGCCGGCTGGTGGCGGTCAGCTCATAGCCGTCGGAGAGCCTGTCGCCGTCCTGATCCCATTGCTTATCTTTGAAGTCTGCTCCGCCATAGGCAGTGGCGCGCAGGCCGTCACCATCCGCGTCGCGGGCGATGAGCGCCAGGTAGCCGGAGGACCAGCCTGCGACGTCGACGAACTCGTCGAGCGTGCCCGGCAGCACGTCGAGAATCACCGCATCGCCCAAATCAGTCGCCGTCGTCCCTGGGACATCCCGCACCGCGCACGATTCGATGATAAACCACCAGCAGTTCTCCACCAGCGGGTCATAGTAGGTGTTGAGCGTCAAGGAGACGGCTCTGTTGACGCCGACAGGCGGGGCTTGCTGATAGGCGACCGTCACATAGGAGAACCAGTTGGTGTTGTAGTGGTTGTGCCAGACG
Organism: uncultured Chloroflexia bacterium; assembly: GCA_963749845.1. Lineage (GTDB taxonomy): Bacteria > Chloroflexota > Anaerolineae > Caldilineales > Caldilineaceae > JAGRCP01. Next base: position 18,359 of record CAVVOJ010000010.1, read on the forward strand.
GTCGGATTGACCCCGTTCTCTTCAATCGTAAGTTGATCCTGGGCCTGATCGGAGAGGGTGTAGACCATCTGGTTGCGCGGATAGCAAGTCGGATCTTTGTCACAATCGGTCCCATTGTCGACCTTGGTAAACTCGGTCGTGATGGGGAAGGAGAAGGTGATGGGGTTGGTGGCGATGAGGCCTTGGGCCGGGTCGGCGAGGGTGAGCCCCAAGTCGCCTGTGGTGACGGTAAAGCTCTCGATCAGGTCCTCGTGAAAGATGATGCTGGTCAGCGCCGCGGTGATCTCGCCGGTGATGGTCCACTTCACGCCGACCAGCTGCAGGATGGCATCGACGAAGAGAACGATGCCGACCAGGATGGCGCCGACCACCGTGAGCGACAGCACGAAGAGGGTGACGGTGACGACGATGGCCGCGATGGTGGCGGCAAAGGCCGTGCCCAAGGCCGCACCGCTGACCGCCTTGCCCGAGGCAACGGCATAGAGGAAGACGCCGATGGCGACGGCGGCCGCGATGACCAGGCCGACGACGCCGAGCAACTTGGAGGTGTCGATGAGCGCGGAATCGCTGGAGAGCACTTCGAAGAGCGCACTCCCCAAGTTGAGGCTCGGATCGATGTCGGCCAGGGCCTGGGCCAGCTGGATCGTGTGCTTCACATCTTGGATGATGCCGTACGCTTTGTAGAGCAGGTCGACGATGTGAACGGCAAAATTCAGATCTTTACCAAAGGGCGTGTTGCCGTCATGCAACACGTCTGAAACGAGAAAATCGGTCAAGAAGATGGTCAATACGAGCGCGCCGGATACGCCTTTGACCACACCCGCATCGCCTTCGAACTCACTGAAGATCTTCTGCTGAAGGTACTCACTGATGAGCACCTCCTGGCCGACCTCCGTAGGGAAAGACTCGGCGATGGTTTCCAGGTCGCTGGTGAAGGTGAAATAGGTATCGACGGCTTTGGCCAGGTAGGTGCCGATTGTGGCCGTGAGGCTGATGCCGATGGGCTCGTCCGGCTGCGAGTTGGAGGCGGAGACAATCGTGTTGTCGATCTGAACGACATTGGAGTCGCCACCGTAGAGGCTGATGTAGAGGATCTGGGCCATGGTCTGCTGGGTGCTGGCCTGCGCGGGATCGGTCACCGTGCTGAAGGCGCTGCCCAGTTGCGCGCTCAGATCATCGTAATACTGGTTGATGTCGGCAGCGACCCAACCGCCGCTCTCGCTGTAGGAATAGGGCGTCCAACTGAGCGCGGCGCTGGTGCTGAGGGGGATGGAGCCGGAGCCTTCGCCACTGGTGGGCAGACTGACGGTCAGGCCGTTGCCGTCCCACCCAAAATTGCCCTCTTCGGTCATGGCCTGGTCCAGGTTGAGCGCGCGGTAGCTCTGCTCCACGGCCAGCATGATGGTCGGTGTGATGGGCTGACTGGCCGACCAGTGGCTGGTGAAGTGGCTGTCGAGCAACTGGACGGTGTTGGTGACGGTAGTCTGCATGACGCCGACGTCAAATGACGGATAGTCGTCCTTCTCCACGCCGATGAGATTAGGCAGATTCCAGCGCTTCTGTTCGCTGATGCCGCCGTTGGTCGTGTGATTGAAGCGCGCATAGATGGCATCGACGGTCATGTCGCGCTTGCCGTCGGGCGTGCAGGTGTCGGTGCCGGCGGCATCGTCCGGTCCGGTGTAGCCGGGTTGGCAGTCGGCCCCGGCCAGGAAGGTGCTGTCCAGCCCGTAGAGGAGCCCGTAGAGCGTGTCGATGTAGAAGGGCTTGTCGTAATTGGCCGGCGCACCGGAAAGGGAGGCGGTGACGGCCGGATCCTCGTAGATGAGGGCCATCTCTGCGCCGTGCTCCTCGGTCACATTCATCCCGGTGAGGTACCAGTCGTCGCCGTAGGTCTGGATGACCTGTAGCTGATTGTACTGGCTGTATTCGGAACAGACGTTGTTCTCGTAGGCCGAGCAGATGTCGTTGAGCATCTGCACCGCCCAGACCATACGCACGTTCTGCACATCGCCCCAGCCGCTGTCGAGCTGGTAGTACATGCGCGCGTAGAAGGCCACGTTGTCGTCGCCCACGCTGTCGGTGACCAGCTGCAGCGGCACGTACGGCGACCCAGGTGGTATCGGTGACGATCTCCTGGACGGAGATGCCGAACTGGGTGAGGATGGGAAGCAGTCGTACACATTGCCATCTTTGTCGGTACAGATCCTGGCTGCGGCAGGCTCTCGGTCGAGCCGGAGATCTCAATCTCGAGCATGGGCACGAGACGCACGTCGCCGTTGTCATTGGGGTTGGGCGTGACGGTATTGTCCACGTCGTAGAAGCTCTTGCCGTCGGCATCCTGGAGCTGCCCCTGGCGGTCGTTGAAGGGCCAGTCGAGGATGTTCTGGGTGTAGCGCAGGTGGTCGGCGTTAGTGGGTGCGATCTGGAACTCGACCTTGACCAACTGGTCGTTGGCCAGATCGTCGATTCTCAGCGCAAGCGGGTTCTCGGCGGTGAAGGTCTTGACCTCGTTGGCGACATCGGGCTTGGTGGAGAGATAGGGTGAGAGGTCCAGGTTGTCGCGCACGCCGTCGCCGTCGTTGTCGTCGTCCCAGATGTCGGGCGTGCCGTTGCCGTCGGTGTCGGGCAATGTCTCGTTGCCCGCGCCCACGTACCACTCCTTGCCGTCGGCCAGGCCATCATTGTTGGAGTCCTGCTGCAGCGGGTTGGTGTACCAGAGTTCGCTGCTGCCGCTCACTTTGCCGCCGGCGACCTCGACATTGTCGTTGAGGCCGTCCTGGTCCGTGTCCGTGGCAGTCGGGCAGGGTGCCGAGCAGACACTCGGAGAGGTTGGTGAGGGTGTCACCGTCGTCGTCGCCATAGGGAGCAGTGACGCAGAGGTCGTTGAAGTAGGGTCCGTCTGTCTCGTCGGCCAGACGCGGCGCAGCTCCGCCAACGCTTCCGCCTGTGGGATCCATATGAGGATCGGCTGTCCTGCCTCCAGCGCTCTGTCCAGACTCTGCTCTGTTTGTTGCTGAGCCGCCTCTTGAGTCTGAGCCTCTTGCTGCTGGTCAACGCTGTAGGCGTAGATGCGCTGGTTGGTGAGCAGCGGCATGGCCACCACGGAGAAGGTGACGCTCCCGGCCACGGCCGCTAGACGAGCCGTGAGCGGCGCTTGACCACCATCATAACCAGGAGCAGCAACCGAGAAGTACCAACAGCGTCGCAACGCCACGCGTCAGCTCTGCACCCAGCGAGCTCAGGTCAGTGGGCATCCACTGCCAGCGGGCATCGCCGGAGGCCACTCTGCGCTGCGAAGCCGGAGAAGTCGACAGTGGCTTCGGCGCATGATGCGTCACCGTTGCCCATGGCCGGGAAGTGGAGGGTGAAGCTCTGGCGCAGGGGCAGGCCATCCTTCGCCGACCCAGAGTTCACCGCTGCCGGTCATCTCGGCGTAGAGTTCGGGCAGTTCGATCCGGGCCATGGCGGGGAGGCCCTCGGCGATGGCCTGTTCGGCCAGCTGCTGCTGGAGGCTGCGGGCCACGTGCTGGCCGTCGATATCAAAGGTGTAGCGGGTGATCTGCCGTTTGCCCTAGGCCGTGTTGCGCAGCTCCGGGGCATGGCGAACCACGTTGTCGGCCGACTGGGTGTAGGCCAGAAAGTCGCCGCTCGGGGCGAAGAGACCGGTGAAGTTGTCGATGGCTTCCCACTCGCCATGTTGCGTACGTGCGTCGGCCTGGTCGCCGTCGACGCGAATCTCCAGCGACGTGTTCGGGTCGAGCACGCTGCCGCCCTGCGACCAGAGCGAGAGGTGGAGCGTCTCGGCCTGGAGGTCGTTCTCGCCTTCCAGGTAGAGTTGATTCTGCTTGCTCTCTCGACCGGCGTTGGCGACGGTCGCTTGGGGCGTCGTCGTTTGCTCGATGTCGGCGCTGAACCGATAGGCGCCCGACTGCTGCACCCTGAGCCACACCTCGTCCAGTTCTTGTTTGGCTGAGCGTTGCGCCTGTACCAGAGAAGGCATGAGCGCTGCTGTCACAATACTAGCGACTAGAATAAAGCGCATGGATAGAGTGCGATAGCTTGCGGTTTTCATCATGACGATCCTCCAAATAAAGGTCTCTCGGGTAGGAATGGAGCTCCCCACTGGTGGCAATGCTCACTATGGGTTCCTTTGTCGTGGCAAACGGAAGGCGCACTTCGTCGGTCAACGCGGCTTCTGATGCTTCGTGCGTCTTGCTGGTCATGGGTGCCGTGGCATAAGCGCATAAGATCAGTCAATAACTGCCTGCGTTCTACCGATTTTGGCGTCCGCTGTAACGGCGATTCCAAGTTCGCCCGACTCGCTGCTGCGGCTTTCTGTCAATAGAAATGCAAAAAGATCCTGGAGTGAGCCAAAGCGCACTATCTCACCACTCTGTACCGACTGGGCCGACGCCCGCCACGGACCGTCCGGCGTATCCTGCCAGAGCCGGACCATGTAGGCAGCGTAACTCAGGTGATGTTGGGTCGCGGTGTTGAAATCAGCGTTCACGGTACGCCCTCGATTTCTCATCAGAAGATTTTGGCTGTCTACTCAATCGTCTGTCTACTCAAAGGTAACGGCCAATCGTAACGAGATCGTTGCGAGATGGGGCCGCTATCGTAACAAAATCTGTGCGTTCCCGGATTTGCTAAACCGAAGGTGCGACGAGATCATTCGTTTTGCTAGCTTTCGTGGTAGACTCGGCCTCGACATTTCGACAGGCTCAGCCCAAGCAGGCTCAGCCAGCGCATCAGGGTAGCCGTCGCCTGAGCCTGCGTCGTCCTGAGCTTGTCGAAGGGTCGAAAGCAGAGGCGATCGCATCGATGAATGCCATCTTCTCGTAGCGGTTTCGGTTTCGTCAGCGGAGGTAGGCACCTCGTTGTGCCGTTTACTGTTACCCGACCGCCTACTTCAGGTATAATTTGGGCTGTTGAGGTGGGTGATTACAGAACGCGGCACGCCGTGTAACTTTCGTGTTGCCGACTCGAAGCAGGCGATTGTCGGTAACAGGGCCGCCTTCTTTACCGAGTATTGGGTGAACGGATATGACAGACTTTGTCTTGCGTTTTTTGGGCGCATATCAGGTCTAGCGCCGACGCAACGCCGGTGACCGACTTCCAGTCGGACAAAGTGCGCGCGCTCCTCGCCTACCTTGCCCTCGAACCACGTGAACATACACGGGCGGAGCTGGCCGCGCTGCTTTGGCCGGAGATCGGCGACCCCTCGGCGCGGGCCAATCTGCGCAACGACCCTCCATCGTCTGCGCCAGACGCTTGATGCCGTGGAACCCGGCAGCAGCGACCGTCTGCTGACGGTATCCCGTCAGAGTATCTGCTTCAATCCGGAGGCCGCCTCTGTCGATGTCCACCGCTTCCTAAGCGCAGTACAAGATGCCCAGTCAGGCTCATCGTCGGTCGACCTCGACCGGTTGGCGGAGGCGGCGGCGCTCTACCGCGGCGAATTGCTGTCCGGCTTTGGGTTGGCCGACGCACCCGCATTCGAGGAGTGGTTGTTTCTGCGCCGCGAACTGCTGCACCAACAGGCGCTGGTGGTTTTGCACACGCTGACCACAGCCTACGAAGCGGCCGGCAATGATGAACGCGCCCACGCCGTGGCCGGCCGTCTGCTCGCCCTCGACCCCTATCGCGAAGAGACCCATCGCCAGATCATGCGGCTGCTGGCCCGCATGGGGCAGCCAGGACGTGCGCTCGAACAGCTGGAGCGTCTGCGCCAATTGCTGCGCCAAGAGATGGGCGTAAACCCGGCAGACGAGACGTTGACGTTGGCGCAGCAGATCGCAGCGGGTGAGGTTGGCAAGGCGCAAGAAGACAAGCTGACAAGTCAGCTATCCCGCCAAGACGGCGGAGGCATCGAGTCTCTGTCTCCCCTCGACCCGGCGACGCAGTCATCCGCACTCGATCTGAGCGAAGTCCCCATGCCAGGGGGCTTCTTCGGCCGCGACCAGGAGCGGCGGCAGATCGCGCAATGGCTGGTGCAGGATCGTTGTCAGATTGTGGCCATTGTGGGCATTGGGGGCATGGGCAAGACAACACTGGCCGCACAGTGTATGCACGATTTGGCAAATAGCGGCGATGCGCCATTTGATGCACTCTACTGGCGCTCGTTGGTCAACGCGCCGCCGCTGGACGAGCTCCTCCCTCCGCTGCTGCAAGTCCTCTCTCACCAGCAATTGACCCAGATTCCAGAGAGCGTGGATGAGCAGTTGCGTCTTCTGCTGGGCTATCTGCGCGAACGACGGGTGTTGCTCGTGCTGGATAACATGGAGAGTATTCTGGAACCGGGAGAGGCAGGCGCCTATCGTCCGGGCTATGCGCCCTATGGTCAGTTGATCCGGCAATTGGCCACATTGAAGCACCGGAGCCATCTCGTCCTGACCAGCCGAGAGCGCCCCCGCGGCTTTGACCGCCTGGAACGCGACGGCTACCCGGTCAAGTCTCTCTTCCTCGCCGGATTGGATACACCAAGCCGGTCGCCAACTCTTTCTGCAGCGCGGGTTGCAGGGCGATGGCGATCAGGAAGCGCTGCTGATTACGCGCTACTCGGGCAATCCCCTGGCGCTCAAACTGGTGGCGGATACGGTGGACGAGCTCTTTGGCGGTGACATGGCCGAATTCCTGGCCGATGATACGCTGATCTTTGATGACATTCGCACCGTGCTCGACCAGCACTTTGCGCGCTTGACCGACCTGGAGCAACAGATTCTTTTCTGGCTGGCCATCGAACGCGAGACAACGCCGCTGGCCACATTGCGGAGCAATTTGCTCAATCCGCCGCCGCAACGGGTTCTCTTGGAGACGGTGCGCAATCTACACCGCCATTCGCTGGTGGAGCGCCATGAGGGAGGCTTCGGCCTGCAGAACGTAATCGCCGAATACTTGACCGACCGCCTGGTCGAGCGACGTCTACACGGAGATCAGTACAGGTACGCTGTTTCACCTGCATCACCACTCGTTGGTGAAGACGCAAAGCAAAGAGTATGTCCGCCAGAGTCAGATCCGCGTCTTGCTGGAACCGGTGCTGCAGCGCCTTAAAACGGACCTGACAAGCGCCGGACTACAAGACCGATTGCTCGCGCTGATTCAAGGTCTGCAGACCGATTACGGCAGGCGTCCAAGCTATGCCGGCGGGACCATCCTCAACGGAATGATTCACCTCGGTCTGAATCTGGAGGACGTAGACCTGTCAGGCATCTGCCTGTGGCAGGTTGACCTGCGCAATCAAGAGGCCAAGCACCTGAACCTGGCCGGCGCCGATCTTGCCCATTCCGTCTTCACCCAAACCTTCGGTCGCGTCGAGGCGGTGGCCGTCAGCCCCGATGGGCAGCGGTTTGCCATCGGCGGCGACGGCGGCTATGTCCGGATCTACGACATGGCGAGCAGGCAGTTTCTGCTGGCCTTGTCCGGGCATACGAACACAGTCGCAGGGTTGGCCTTTGGCCCGAACGGCAACCTGTTGGCCAGCGCCAGCCACGACGGCACCGTCCGGCTGTGGGACCTGGAACGAGAGCAGCAGACACATGTGTGGAATACACAGGGCGCGATGCTGGCAGTCGGCTTCAGTCCCGATGGTGCGCTACTGATCGGCGTGGGACATGCGGGTGTCGTGTATCTCTGGGATGTGGTCCGCGGTGGACTTCGTGACGCCCTGGAAGGGCATGATGAGCTCATTCGGTCGCTTGCGGTTCATCCCGATGGAAATACCTTTGCCACCGGCAGCATGGACGGGGAGATCCGTCTCTGGGCACTGCGCGGGGCATCGACGCGGCCGGTCAGCTCTGTTGCAGTGCAGCATGATGTCAGCTCGGTGATCGCCCTGGCCTTCAGTCCGGACGGATTGCTTCTCGCCAGTGGCAGCAATACCGGGACTATTGCCCTCTGGGAGGCCAAAAGCCTGGATCCGCTTGGTTCATTTCAAGCGCACGCCATGGAGACCCGGTCGCTGGTCTTCGGCGCTGAAAGCCGCATTCTCTATAGTGGTGGAGGCGGAGGCGCTTCGTCGATCCGGATCTGGGATGTGGTTCGCAACGAACTTCTCGCCCGGTTGTTTCAGGATGAAACCACCTGGTCGCTTGGTCTGACACCGGACGGCAAGACATTGGTGAGTGGGCGCGAAGACGGTACGGTCCATCTGTGGAACGTCGCCGAGCCGGCCAATACAACGCTCATTCATACGGTATACGGCTATCGCATGTCACTGACTACGCTGGCCTGGAGCCGGTGCGGTCGCTGGCTGGCGACCGGCGACGTGCATGGCCATATCCTCGTCTGGGATGTCAGCGGTGAGCGGCCAGTACAACGCCACCGGATGAAGTGTGAGGATGGGCCGGTCACCGCCGTGACGTTCAGCCCGGACGGCAACCTGCTTGCCAGCGCCAGCGGCGCCGCGGCGCAGCACAGCGTGCGCATCTGGGACATGGCGGGCGGGACACGGCAAGCGACCATGCTTTCTGATGTCGAGCAATCTTCGCTCGCATTTGCCCATGGCGGCGAGACATTGGTCGGTTCGGGTCGAGACGGCACCGTCCGTTTTTGGGAGATAGGCATCCCTGAATCGCAATCCATGCCATTCCGGATTCATGCCGAGCCCGGTCTCTTCTACGCCACCTGTGATCGTACGGGTACGCTGATGGTTACCCATGGTGAAGGCAAAACGGTGGATGTGTGGGACATAACGGCGGACCGCCGGCGAAGCACCGACGTTGCTCCATACCTTGACCGGCCATCGTGCCAATCGCTGCGCGGCGCTTGACTCGGACGCCAACCTGCTCGCCTGTACCGGCCCGGCCTACTCAATTGCTCTCTGGCGTTTGGCTACGCCCGGCGAGGAAGTCCTGCTTCACACCCTGAAGGGACATACGAATCAGATCACGTCGGTTGCCTTCAGCCCGGACGGCAGCCGATTGGTCAGTTGCAGCTTTGACCGCTCCGTCCGCCTTTGGGATGTGGAGACCGGCCGGCAACTTGGGCTGATCGGGACGCACCCGCAATTTGCGTTGGAGGTCGCCTTTAGTCCGGACGGCGCCAGAGTGGCCAGTATCGGCAAAGAAGGATTGCTCTGTATCTGGAATATCCACACCGGCGAGCAAGAGCATGAACTCAAAGCGTCGCCCCCCTACGACGGCATGAACATCACCGGCGTCACCGGCATCAGCGAGGCGCAGCGGGCCTCCCTCAAGGCATTGGGTGCGGTGGAGGATTGAGTGCGGAGGATCGCGATGGGCGATCTTGCTACGAAATGTTAGCCGGGTAGCAGCGTGCGAAGGTACGGGATCCCGGTACTGCGCTGCAGCAGAAGAAACTGTACGGTATAAACTGCAATCGTGGAGATCGTGTAGGCCAGCGCGGCCCCGAGCGCTCCATAGCGGGGCGCCAGCAGGTAGGTAAACCCTACATTGAGCGCCAATAGCGTCAGCATGGTGGCCGTGACGATGCGTGTCTCCTGGCGCACTTGCAGAATCGGCACGATCAGCCCGCCAACGAGAACAACCAGATAACCGATGCCCAGGACGACAAGCGGTAAGTGACCGTCCTGAAATTGATGGCCAAAGAGACCAAGCAGGAAATTGCCGGCGAAGATGAATGCCAGCAAGGCGACGACGCCGGCCAGGGATAGAATTCGCAGATATGATCCTAACTGTCGCTCAAGCTGGGCCGATGGCGCCCCGTCTTGCAGCAGCAGCGCCAGTCGGGGCATGGCCACTGTGGTGATCGCGCCCAGAGCAAGCAAAGAGATCCCGGCCACCTGTTGTACTGCCGCATAGACCCCAACTTCGTCCTCGCTCGGATGGTGCATCTCTAGGATGAGGGTGCTGCTTTGGCCCAGCGCGGCGATTACGAACGTGGACAGCAGAAACGGCATTGTCGCGATTGCCCAATGCTTCACCTGGTAGGTGCCTGCAACAGCGCGATATTCGCGTCGCCAAATTGACCACAGCAACCTCACCAGAATCAGGATGAGCACGATGCGGGCAAAGACTAAGAGGCCCACAGCCGAAAAATCAGTCAGCGTACGACCTGTTAGGAAGACGACGCCCGATCGCAGTGCGGTGATAAGCGGCAAGACGACTCGACTGAGCACAGAGCCCAGCACGATCTGCTGATGTGCGTTGAGCAAACTCACACTATACAGCCCAATGCTCAGGGGAAGCACCCAAAGCATGGCAATTTGAATCGGGTGGGACTCGTGTGAAGATTGATGAAAGAAGAGCGCGGTCGTGCCGGCCCCGAGCAGGCTCAGGAGCATTCCCATCAGCACTATCGTGACAAGGGAGAGCAAAATATAGCCTTTGGCCGCGTCGTTGGCGCCTTGTTTGCGGTAAACCGGCAGCAACTTCAGTGCCGCACTGTTGAGCCCCAATAATGCAAGCGTGGCGGTAAGCGTTGCTACCGAACGAGTCACCGCAAAGTCGCCGTAGTCAGCCGCCCCCAACGCCCGGGAGAGCATGACGTTGACGGCGTAGAGAAGCGGGTAGCTGCCAAAGAACACGAGCAACGTCAGCATTGTTTCGTGGCTATCGATCATTTCTTTGATTGAGGCTGTGCGTTTTGTACTCATGGAAATGTCGGGGTGAAGCGTGCGAGCCCTCTTTCCCTTTCAGCGGGTTTGAAGTCGCGGCGTCGATCTTCAAGATCTGGACAGACGGGAAGATTGGTTGACGATCATTCGCGCCGGTACCGTTCCAATTCTATTTTCCGTTATGTGGTATTTACCGCTGCGTGCCGCGGATGATCGTGCCATCCGCAATTTCGAGGGGCTCTTGGGCCTCATTGATCAGGTGCGCCTTGCCCTCGACCACCACGTCCTTCCCGAAACGCACATCACCGTCAACGATCAATTCGGCACAGTCGACCAGCGACGGTGCGCCGTATGGAAAGCGCACGCGTGCATCGTCAATCAGCTTATAGTAGCGATCGTCCAGCTTGACCAGCGGTGGCGCTGCGGCCGCCAACTCGATTTCGTACGTAGGGGTCAGACGATAGGCGTCGGAGAGCAGGACCAGAAGATCGGTGTTGTTCTTCACCGGCAGAAAGCGGCTGCGGGGCACGGTGAGCGCCTGGGCGCCATCGAAGACCGCAATCGCCGAGCCCATGGCCGTCTCCAACTGGTAGACGGCCGGACTCGCCGGCTGGGTCGGGTCGACGGGCTTCTGGTTACGGATAAGGGGCAACCCGAGGACGCCTTCTCGTTCGAGGATCACCTCGTGCAGCGTGGGCAGGTGGATCCAGAGATTGTTGGTGTTGAAAAAGCGGTAGAGGCTGATGTCCTGGAAGCTCTCTCGCTCATCCGCCGGGCACTGGGCGATTTCGCGCAGGATGAGCTGGCCGTCGGGCCGCTGTGCGATGTGGCCCCCTTTGCTATCGGCCACCGTGCGATGGGCCGTCTCCATGAGAAAGGGCAGCTCTTGCTCGACGAAGTAGCCGAGAATTTTGGGATCCAGCGTCGCGCCCAGATTGTCGGCGTTCGAGACGAAGGCATATTCGTAGCCGGCCTCAAGCAGCGTTTCCAGGATGCCGCTCGTCTCCATGGCGGCGTAGATGTCGCCATGGCCGGGCGGGCACCATTCCTTTTCCGGATCGGCCGGCCATGTCGCCGGCGTAAGATCTTCGACCCAAATCTTTGGCTCCTTGTGCTGCAAAAACCCAAAGGGAATATCCTGATTGAAGTCGCTGTGGGCGTTGAGCACGTCCAGAGACTCTTGCTGCGTATTGAAGCTGTTCATGAGAACGAGCGGCACGGGTACGCCATAGCGCTTGCGCAGGGCCAGCAGCTGCAGAACCGTGATGTCGAGGAAGCTCTTGCCCTCCTTCACCCTCAGCAGCGACTTGGGGCCGTCCATGCCCATGCTGGTGCCCAAGCCGCCATTTAGCTTGAGCATGATTGCCTTGTCCAGGTTGGCGACACCGATCTCTTCGTGGGCGGCAGACAGCGTATCGTAGGCCGGGAGGGTTTCCACCGGCAGCGCCTCGCTATTCGGAATTTCACCCGTCGCGCCGGCAACCAGTTGGCCGTAATAGTGCTCAAAGACGTGGATCATCAGCTCGGGCAGGCCGGCCGCACGCATCTTGTCCCCAAAGGGTGCGAAGCGAGCCTGAACTTCACGTGAGGTTGTCTCCGATGTCGTCGACATACTATCTCTCCTCGTAACTATACAGGTTAGTGCCAAGACCATTCAAATAAGCCGGAATGACCGTTCAGTAGGCACGCCCACGTGCCGGTCGCTCTCTGGTAGAGCCGCATGTGGGCGTGCTCACTGAACGTTATTTGAATGGTCTTGAGGTTAGTGCCGCACCCAAAGGGCACCCGGTAGCCCAGCGCAGATTGAGCTTGTCGAAATCAAGCGGGTCGAGCTCGCAACCCGCTTGGTTTCGACAAGCTCAACCGGCGCTACCCTGGCGGCGTGACGCGGTATTGGCCTCTCACGACATCCAAGCGGCTCAAGCGGCGCTAGCCTTTCGGCGGCTATTGCGCGTGAGCGGAAGTACGCTACCCCAGTTGATCGGTGACGTGGCGTCAATCCTTTGCCTACCAGCCGGCTGCACAGCCGTCTTTACGCGGATCGCTGCCGCCAATCAGCGTGCCCGTCTGCGGGTCGCGCACAATGATCTGTCCGCCGCCAAAGGCAGAGCGCGCGAAACCATGAATCGGTTCGATGCTGTGGCCGCGCCGGGAAAGCTCGGCGAGAACCTCGAACGTCCAGCCCTCTTCCATGCCCACGACGCCCCCAGGGTCGTCCGCGCCGAGCCCAAGATTGGGCCGGAGGATGGACCAGCGTGGCACATCCAGCGCCTGTTGAGGCGTCATGCCCAGATCCAGCATGTTCACCAACATTTGCAGATGGCCTTGGGGCTGCATGTAGCCGCCCATGACGCCAAAGCAGGCGTGCAACTCGCCGGCCATCTCGCCCGCTGTCTCGTTGTAGAGCGTCATGGCGGGAATGATCGTGTGATAGGGACGCTTGTGCGGCGCCAGTGCATTGGGGTGCGCCGGGTCGAGCACGAAGAGCTCGGCCCGGTTTTGCAGGCTGACGCCCGTGCCCGGCACAACCAGGCCGCTGCCGGTGCCGCTGTAGAGGCTGTTGATGAAGCTGCAGGCATTGCCGTCCCCGTCCACCACGCTGATGTAGACCGTGTCCGAGCCGGCCATGGGTACGCCGTAGGGGACCGCTTGGGCCGCACGCTGTGGGTCAATTTCGGCCCGGCGCGCATCTGCATACGCGGGGCTCGTTAGGTCAGCCAGGGGCAGCGACGCCATGCGGGGATCGCACACCCACTGCTGGGCGTCGGCGTAGCCGATGCGCATGCACTCGATGAGCGTATGCAGGCGGTCGACTTCGGTCATGGCCGCCAAATCAAAGCCTTCCGCCAGATTGACCGCGATGATTGCAGCCAATCCCTGGCCATTGGGCGGGCATTCGTAGAGCGTCACCTCCCGATAGGTGGCCGTGATGGGTTCGTCCCATGTGCTGGTGTGGGCGGCCATATCCGCAGGCGTGATCCAGCCCCCGTAGCGCTGGACGTGTTCGCTCAGCTTCCGTGCGAAGTCACCCTGATAGATGTAGGCCGGCCCTTCAGCGGCCACGCCGCGCAGCGTTTCGGCCAGGGTGGGAATGCGCATGATTTCACCGGGGCGCGGCGCACGGCCGTCAATCAGCAGTTCGTCGCCGGACGGCTGGCGCGGACCATTGTCCAGATCCCCGCTGTGCCAGTCCGGGTCACGCCGCAGCTTCTTTTCTTGGGTGAGCCAGCCGCTGGCAATCAGCTCGCTCACGGGGTAGCCCTCTTCGGCGCTGCGAATGGCCGGCTGGAGCACCGTCGCCAACTCCATGCGTCCGTGGCGATCCAGCAGATCGTGCCAGCCCGCCACCGTGCCGGGAACGCTCACGCTGGGGCCGGCAAAGGCGGGCATCTTCGTGTAGCCAAGGTCAGTCAGCTCGGCGATGGAGGCGCCGCGCCGGCGCCCGGCCGGAGCCGTTCAACGCGGTGACGGCCCGTGTGCTGCGTCGTAGTAGAGCGCAAAGCAGTCGCCGCCAATGCCGGTGGAGATCGGTTCGACGACATTGAGCATGGCCGCGGCGGCAATCGCGGCGTCGGCCGCGCTGCCGCCGGCCTGAAGCATGGCCAGCCCGGCCTGGGCTGCGAGGGGCTGACTGGTGGCGACCATGCCCTGGGTTGCCAGGACATTGCTGCGCCGCGATCGGAACACGGGGTCGATGTTCATGCGTTCTCCATAAAGGTCTGAAGCTGGTGGTGAGCGTAGTCGTGAATCGCTATTGTTGATCAAAATGCGACGAAGGGCAAAGGTTTTGGTGCATCAGGGTGGATTTCACGCTGGAAGCAGGGGCTGCCTCACCCTGCTCCGTCACCTTGACGGTGACTCTGCTTCCCTCTCCATCGCATGGAGCGTTACGCTTACGCCCGTAGCGTGTTCGCACGGCGAGAGGCTGTGGCAACCTGAATCGGCTCAGGTGAGCAAACGGAGCTTCTGAAACGTCGACCAACCTGGCGAAGATCCGCCGATATCCGCTCCATCCGTGCTGATCCGCGGCCCATCCACATCAAATCCAGGTTGCTCATTTTGCCGCGTTCATCTGGACGAATTGTGGCCGCTAATGTAGACTAACGCCCTATGGGTTTTCTGATTCAATACGTGGCAACCTATGCACCGTGGATTTACGCCATCTGCGGCCTGATTGCTCTGTATCAGCTCTATCGCATCGCCCAGGTCCGTGCCGAACGCCGGCAGGCCGTTTTTTCATTGGAGCGCGAGAAGGCGACGCGCGATCTTTTTAACGTCTTCTACACGGCGATGCTGTTACTGCTGGTCATGGGCGGCACCTACTTCTTTTCGAATACCCTGGCCGATGCTGTCGATCCAATCGTCGTCGAGGCCATGGCGCCCACCCCGGAAGTCCCGTTTGTGCCGACGCCGACCAACACGCCGCTCTCGGCCACGCCCACGCCTACCAATACGGCCACACCGGCTCCGCCTACTGCGGATGCGGGGGCGGAAGCGACGCTGGCGGCGGTTGAGGAGGAAGAGGCCGCCACGCCCGTACCGCCGCGCCCGGTGGCCCAGGCGCCTGCCTGTCCCGACAATCGATCGTTGTTTCTGCGGCCCGGCAACAATGAAACCGTTAGGGGCACGATCAGCGTCGTCGGGTCGGCCAACCATGATCAATTTCAATACTATAAGGTTGAGTATGCGCCCGCCGGCACCGAAAACTATGCCTACATCACCGGCGGTAACAGCCCGGTCAGCAATGGTGTCCTGGGCTCCATCGACACCACTGCGCTGCCCAATGGCGCCTGGACGTTGCGTCTGATCGTGGTCGACCAGACCGGCAACTTCCCCGATCCCTGCCAGGTGACCATCAACGTAGAAAACTAGGCGAAGCCGGGTAACCGTTCAATATGCAAAAGCCGAACCAGACCATCCTGCTCATCAGCGCCCTGGGTAGCGCCCTGCTTGTTGCTGCCCTGGCCTTTATTATTGGCTTGACGACCGGTCAGCGCTCCACCGCGCAGCGCTACGAAGCGACCTTGGGCGCACGCCGGGCCGCGGTGTTGATCCCAACGGCCACCCCCACGCCATCGCTCACGCCGACACCGTCGCCGACGCTGTCACCGACGCCGTCACTCACGCCGACGATCACCAACACGCCTGCGCCGACGCTGACGCCGACGCCCACGGCGACGGCCACGCCGCTGCCCGCTTCGTCCGAGGAGTGGGTGGAACGCTTTCAGACGCTGGCCACAAGCGGTCTGGCCAATCTGACCAACCTGGAGTTTACGCCCGAGCGGGCGCAAGCGCTCATCCGGCGCACGGCCCAGGAGCAGAGCCTCATCTGGGTGCCGGTGAGCTATGCGGCGTTGAGCGAAGCGCCCTGGGCCGCGCTGGCCATGCCGCGCACGCCGGCCGGTGAGACGCTGCCCGTCCTCTTCTGGCAGGAAGCCGAATGCCGGCAACCGTATCCAGAGCCAGGTCTTGCTCGATGATTTTGCGCCGCCCGGCACGGCCCGAAGCTACTCGGAATTGCGCCCCGGCCTGAGCAGCGCTCTGGTGCGCAGTGATGATCAGGGACGCTTCTACATGTTGCTGGTCGAACGACCGGTGTTGGGCACGCCCCTCTCCGCCTACCTCTTCGCCCAGCCGCGACCGGCCGGTCCGTTCGATCTCGTCTGGCAGAGTGGGACCGAAGCCAGCTGGACGCTGGACGCTTCCTTGGGCGCAGTCACCACCGTTGAGACTGAGAATTTTCTGCCTGACCTGACGGCAAACGCCTCCCTGGCCGGTGACGGTCCCCTCCGCGACCGCGTTGACGCGCCGGCTGTCTTTATTGACGAGCCCGGCTTTCCGCGTCAACAGGTGGAAGCCCGCTGGGCGCCGACCGTGGGGGAGGACGGACGCATTACCGGCTATGCTCTGGCCGCGGCGACGCTGCCATCTACGCCGCTCACGACGATGGCCGGCATCCTGGCCCAGCTGCAAACGGGCGAAATCAACGCAGCAGCGGGATTGGCCAATCGCATCGATCTGCTGCAGCAAGCGTTTGAATTGGGCATGGGCAATCCGGCTGACTGGCTGGCTTTCTACGTTGATGAGAATGGCAACCGCGTCACCGAACCCGGGCCGACCCCTCGTTTGCGCTTCTTTGACAACGCCGACCGTGGCCGCACCTATAACGCTGTCTTTGACCTGGATCCGGAAGGCGTCTATCGGCTCGCTGCGATCAACGCGACGGCCGCCTATGATGAGACCGACCTGGTCACGCCGTCGCCGCCCCGTCCGACGCCCACGGTGACGCCCACGCCTTCGCCCACGCCGCCATTCGCTGATGCGTCGCTCATCACCAATACGTTGGCCATCACCGGCAACGTCGGGGGCGATCTCAGCGAAGTGCTGGTGCCGACCAATACGCCGGAGAATACGTTGACGCCCACATCCACCTGGACGCCAACCGTGACGCCGACGGCCACGCCGAATGTCACGGCCACGCCCACGGCTTCCTTCGACGCCGACGCCGACCAACACCGGCACGCCCACGGCCACGCCTACGCAGACGGCCACACCTACCGCCACGCCGTTGCCGATACCAGACCTGCCCGCGGGCGCGATCGCCCCGTTGACGGGGCAGATGTTTGTCTTCGAGCCGGCCCGCCTGCGCGGCGCGCCGGGCACGGAGACGCTCGTGCTGGGCTCGGTGGACAACGAGGTGCCGGTGGAGATCTTCGGCATCACCGAGGCCGGCGACTGGATGTTGATCCGCGTGCCGTCCCAAAACAACTTGACCGGCTGGATGTTCCGCGATCTGGTCTTTACCACCGGCGATGTCGGTTTGGTCCCCCTGCATCGGGCCGATGGCTCGCCGGTTGACGCGCCCACGCCCACCGCGACGCCGGTGCCGGGCACGGCCACGCCGACGCCGACGCCCACCCCGCGCCAGACGCCGGCGCTTGCGCCGCCCGCGCCCTCGGGCCCCACCGGCGCGCTGCCGCCCGGCCCGGAAGCCGAAGAACTCGTGCTCAGCATGGCCGGACCCGGCATGCCCGCGGATCCGACGCTGCCGATTCCTGTCGTCGACGCCGGCGGGACAACGGGCTTGCTCGACGTTGCCAACGCCACGATTGAGGCTTGGGGCGGTCTCTTTGGACCGGGGCTGACCGGATGGATCTCGACGCCGGGAGAGTTGCTTTGGCCGGACGTGCAGATTTACGCGTTGGCCGCATCCAGCGTGGGTGATCCCAGCTTGCTCGAGGCGACGCGCGTGCGCATTGTGGCCGGCCCCGCGCAGGAACGAGCCGTCGCCACAACCGCGCCGGAGCTGGCCGCGGCCGTCGCCAATGGTTCGGCCTTGGCGCTGCTGGCCAGCACCGATGGGCCGGGCATCTTTCTGCTCAACCAGCAGGGTGACGTGGAACAGCTGTGGGCCGATGAATCCAACGCCCGCTGGCTTTCCGGCGATGATCGGGCAGGCCTCGTCCTGGAATCGACGACGGAACTCAACGCACCGCAACATTTCACGTGGGTGCGACTGGACGGCAGCGGCCTGCGCATCGACGCGCAGCCCTTTCACTCGCTGGCCGGCATTGCCGGGGATGCCTTCGGCGGTCTCTGGTGGATCGAGACGCCGCTGGCCGATGTCGATCAGTGGCAGCTCTGGCACTACGATACCGCGCGGGGAGCTGCGTCTGCGCCTACAGGCTGATGGCGCCATCCTTGGGCGCGGCGCGGCCACGAGCGCCCTCGTGCCGCGCCTGCTAGCGGCCCAACCCGACTTTGCGCCGGGCGAAGCTGGAGAAATCGCCGGCGTCACGCTGCTGCTCGACACCTTGGATCGGGCGACGCAGGCCGCCAACCAGGGACTCTATCGGATCAACGTCGTGGTGGATGAGCAAGGGCAGGGCGCGGTCAGCGGCGTGCCGATTCCGCAACTGGCGGCCGGTCGCTACGAAGGCCCGCTTGTTATCAGCCCACAACAGGATCGGCTGCTCTACTTTGATCGGGATGAGACGCTGCCCGGTCTTGCCGGTGGCGCGGTGCAACCGGCCAACGTCGCACGCATGCTGACGCTGGCGGGGCGGGGCGCCGGTTCCAATCGCATGCTCTTTTCCGCCGAGGACGAGTTTGAATTCCTCGCTCCTGCCGCAAGCTGGCAGGGCAACGATCGGCCGATCTTGGGCCGCAGCCGCTTTGCCGCGGGCGATACCCTGGCTGCCGACGTCTTTGGGCTGGCGCGACTCGATCTTACCGCCGAAGAGGCCGCACTCTATCGCCTGCCGGCAGGCAAACGCGCGCTGGATTTTGTGGGCTGTCGTGAGGGGGCGGGGACACTGGCCATCATCGGCAACGACGCCGACGAGACGTTGGAACTGGTCGCGTGGACCAATGAGACTGGTCCGCGTGCGCTGTTTCGTCTCCCGCGGCAATTGGCTCGTTCACTTATCTGCTGGCTACCCTGAGCGCTGCGAAGGACGACCGACTGTGAAGGGCGAGCACCGCACACAGTAGCTGGCCTAGCACGACGCTGCTTGCTGGATGCGCTGTCGCACGGTCTCTGTGCAACGCTTCTTGGTGAATGTGAGGGCTATGTTTCCGCTTGAGTTTCCCGCTGTACCTCTTGACTGGGCCAACTTCGCCACCTGGTTTGACCTGGTGATTGCCTTCGTCGGTCTGATTCTGATTGCGCTGCTCATCATCTGGTGGCGTCAGCAGACGTCAAGCTGGTTTCGCGTCGTCGCCGGTACCCTGCTGCTGGCTCTGCTACTCAACATCGCCAGCATATCTTTCTTTGTGGTGCCGCCTCACCTTGCGGGCTGCCCTGGCGGTTGTCCGGGCTGGAGCGGTTACCCCCTGCCGGTTGCACGGATCGCACTAGACGGTGTGGACGACATCGCACCACTCGACTTCATATTGAATTGGCTGTTGCTCTGGCTGCTCACCCTGGGCGGCGCGCTGGTGATCAGCCTGCTTGCGATTGGCTTTCAGTGGTGGCGAAGGCCTATGCGGCTGCGCGTCCTCTTTGTGCTGCTCGTGATCATCCTGCCGCTGGCGCTGCTGCCTCGCTTCCTCAGCCCGCCACAACCGCTTCTTGCCGACGAAGAGCTTCGCCTCGCCAACAACGCCCGCCGCTCGGCCGAATTCACCTATCGCATCACGGGACCGTGGGTACAGCGGCTGGCGATTGAAGACATCCGCGTCATCAATGCTGCCGAAGGCGAGGCCGTGATCGCCAGCCAGGAAGAGCTAGCCATCAGCCAGGTCTGCCTGCGCGGCTACACCTATTTCTTCATTCCCTGGCAGCGCTACCGCATCACCCTCGACGCCACCGGCACGACCGCCCTCAATATGAACGAGCTAGACCTGGCCGGCACGTGCTGGCGATGAGGCGATTTGGGAATGCGGATTTTGGATTGCGGAGTGCGGATTCGTGATGGAACCAACAACCCGGTTCGACACCCCCAAATCCCCACTCCCAAATCCGCATTCCTCCTACTGGATCGAGAAAAGCTCCGTCTCCGGATAGAAGGCTTGCCAGGCAAACCAGAAGTGGTCGAAGGAGATGACTGGTTCGAGTTGGGCGCCGGCCAGATCGCCGGCAATGGCTTCACCCAGGATGTTCCAGGTGCTGCCCGTCTCGGCGTCGCTAAAGGCGCCGTCTGGGTTGGGGCTGAAGGTCAGGGTCTGGTCGCCGACGCGGCGATCAAAGACGGCCGCACTGCCGATGTCGCGACTGGTGGCGATGTCGGCACCGTCCAACGCGCTGGCCGTGCCCGGCTTGTGGAAGATGACGATAGGCGTTTCGCCCACGCGATCGTTGATGGCCCCTTCTGTGACGGTGGAACTGAAGGGATAGGCCACGACATTGCCGTCGACTTCCAGGCCAACAACCCGCTCGGTTGCGCGTAGGCGGTCATCGATCTCCCCGTTGAAGAGGAAGGGCTCGCGACTATCATAGTTCGTGTAGGGATTGCGGCCGTAATCGCGTGCGGCGGCCGGTCGGGCCAGGACCTGCCTTCGGGGAATCGCGCGGCGTAGTCGCCAAAGCTAATCACCTGGCTGGGCAGGATGTTGAGTTGACGCCCCACATGTTCGCCGACGATCGCCTCGCCGGTGAACTGCTGCCACCACGTCTCGGACTGGCGATCATACATGATCAGGTCGCTGTTGCGCAGGCGGCCGGTGGTACCGAAGTCGAGAATCTCGTCGTCCAACTGGCGGTTGAAGACGATGCTGGCGTTGCAGAGCGGGCAGAAGGTTACGCTCACCGGCAGCCCGCCTACCTCGTCGTTGGTAATTTCGTGCCACATGAGAATAGAGAGTGGATAGGCGCGCGCCTCGCCGTTGTTGGCGAAGAAAATCACTGGATCCCGGTCGGAGAGCCATGCGCCGGCCTCGGCCACGTTTTCGTAGCTCGGCAAGTCAATCGCAGGGATGCCGTCCTTGGGCGGTCCTCCGGAAAGGATTTCGTTCCACGCCACCGTCCGGCGGGAGAAGTCGGTGATCCAGCCGCCGGTGCCAAAGGGAGGATCGTCGGGCGCCAGGACTTCGGCTTCGACAAAGGTGGCCGCGTCGTCATAGGCGTAGCTTGTGCTGAGCAGTGCAGAGTCTAAAGCGGCGGTTGCACTGCTGGCCGCGCCTTCCGTCTGGGCGGCACCGTCTTCCACCTCCGATGCGGCGGCGGACGCCGCCGTGTCTGCCGCCGGCGGTACCGATTCGCCTTGAACTGCAATGCAGCCGGCGACGATTAGCATGGTTGTGAGCGCAAGGAGGCCGAAGCCGAGCCATCTTGGCGTCTCTTGTATCCGCATGATGCCCTTTCTCATAGACGTTTTACACCACCGGGCCGCCTGTGACCCGTGGTATAATGGGACAATGGTTGACACTGCGGCAGGCACATCAGCAGCAGAAGGGCAGCGATAAAACAGAGCGGCACAGAGGGGCAGAGACGTGAACAGAGGCTCGCCAATTGTGTGAGCCTGTGCGCTGAGTTCCTTTCCTTCACTCGATGGCACACTGTGAAAAACGCCTTTCAATCTCATGCTAAGTTGGGCTGCCGCAGCGATTCGAATCACTTGAGCGGGCGCCGTTGCCCGGTCAAGCTGCGAATGCCGTTACTGTGCCACATCTGCGCAGCCTCGACAGTAGGAAGCCCTACGTCAAGCAAGCGAAACCAACACTAAACCATCACCGCAAAACCCCAGGAGGATTTCATGGACAAAGAAACATTGGTTTCCAATCTGAACGAAGATCTAGCCGGAGAGCTCAGCGCGATCATTCAATACATCACCTATGCTGCCAAGGCAACGGGGCCCTTCCGCCCGCAGCTTGCCGCCTTTTTCCTGCAAGAAGTTGCGGACGAGCAGCTGCACGCCCAGTTCCTGGCCAACAAGATCGTGGCCCTGGGCGGTGAGCCGACGACGGAGGCCCGCCCGGTCCCCGCGGCCGCTGACAACCGAGAGATGCTCCAGGCCGTGCTTGCTGCTGAGCTCCAGGCCGGTAAGGATTACACGCAGCGTGCCCAGCAAGCCGAAGCGTATGGTGACAAGGGCCTGGTCGTGGCGCTGGAGGACATCGTGCGCGACGAGATGGGCCACTCTGAAGAGACCGAACGCATGCTGCGCGACTGGCCGCTCTAGCCCGGTCGTCCACGTGAGCGGGCGTTTTTCATCTAGGCGGTTGCGCCTGACACTCCGACGCACAGCGAAGGAGTGCCAGGCGTCGCCGCGCTCGCTCGGAATGGCAGCGGGCATTAGATCGCGCGCCAAGGCCCGTGGCGCCAACGACCCTATGCACGCTGGGCCGATCGGAGTAGCCCCATGTCCGTTGCACTGCTGCGTCTCTTCATCTTCACCGCTTTTCCGCTTCTGTTGGCGTGGGGCCTTATCCTGATCGACCGGTCCGCAGACTCACGCGAACGAAAACTGGAACTGCTCCTCATCTTCCTCTTCGCAGTGAGCGTGGCAGGTAGTGGTATCTCCAACTTCTTTGCCCACTTCTTCATGGCGGATATGGTTGCGGAGTTTATTGGGTGGGCTCCAGGGAGTCCATTTCAACTAGAAGTAGCCTTCGCCAACCTTGCCTTAGGCGTGCTGGGCATTGTGGCCGTCGGCCGTCGTGACGGCTTTCGGGAGGCCACGGTCATGGCCGTGACGATCTTTGCGCTTGGCGCCAGCGTCGTCCACGTCATGGACATCGTCGCGACAGGCAATCTTGCGCCGGGCAACTCGCTCCAGATCGTACTCAACCTGCTGCGGCCCGCGCTGTTGATCTGGGCGCTGCGTGCAAGCAGGCAGGCGGAGGCAGCGCCCCAGCCCGAGGCCGGGACGGTTGCGTTTGAGCAGTGGCGTATGCCGCTCGTGCAGTCCACTGCGCCACTGACCATCGCCGTCTCTACGGCGTATGGGCTTGGCTTTGCCGTGGGCCAACCGTGGCTGCTTACCCTGCTCGGCGCGATCGTCGGTGTCGGCATTGTCGTGGCGGCGCTGGGCCGCTCGCCGTTGCACGAATTGTCGTGGCGGCAACGCGGCAAGATGATTGGCATGCAGTGTATTCAGGCGATGCGATCCTCAATTCAGCCTTTGCTGTCCGCCCGCGACGCTCCCCTCTTCATTGCGCTTGACGGCGGGAGCGGCTCCGGGAAATCAACGATCGCGGGTGAATTTCAGCGCCAAATCGATTGCGCACTGATCCGGTTCGACGACTTTTACAACACGACGATTCCTGAAACAATGTGGCCGCGCTATACCATCCAGGAGCGTTTGCGGCACGTTTTTGATTGGGGCGCAGTGCGTCGATCCGCCATTATTCCTCTGCGACAGCGGGCACCGGCTCCCCCGCTGCGCCATCAGGACATCGTGGTGGACCTGCCGGATCTCTCGCCGGAGGACAACGAGCAGCTAGCGGGCGCAGTGCGCGATCTGGTCGGCGCGCTGGAGGGGATGCAGGGCATGGTGGGGCATAGCCCGGCGTACCGGAGCATGGCGCTGCGGTTGTTTGGGGAATTTTTGGGTGAACGGTTGAGCGAGCAGGAGTTTCGGGCGATTTTGGAGGCGGGGGAGGGGTCGTGAAGTGTTGGCCAGCGCCGGTTGAGAAGCCCGCAGGACGTATCGCTTGTACTGAGCCCGTCGAAGTGAAACCAAAGCGGGTCGATCGGAGGGGTATGGTTGGCGGCCGCTTGGCTTCGATACAAGACTCGCTGCGCTCGTCTCACTCAGCCGGCGCTGGTGGGCGGGGGGATTGCCAGCGAGCCGTAGGTCCGGCTATCAGCCGGACGAGCCTCGGATATCCGTACGCGTTCGGTTGGCGAGGCTTGTCACGCTGGTTGCGTGACCTCCAATCCATCGGTCCGTTTGCGCCGTCGCGTACTGGCGACTGTCCGCACACAACGGAGCGACTTCACCTTCCTGGCAGCTTTCCCTGAGACTGGTTACGTTTGTACAACTGCCAGGAAGGTTGCGCACTTGATTTCGGACGAACGTTAGCGATCACCGGCAGTCGCTGCGACGAGGTCCGCCAGCTTGTCGAAGGCCTGGTTCCAGCCGCCGCCCGCGCCCGAGTCTGCCGGCACGCCGGCGTGGGTCATCACCATCTTTGTCCGGCCGCCAAGATCTTCCAGCAGCACCGTGACTTCGGTCACTGCGGGGTAGCCTTCCGGCATGCCCATGGCCGCGGGGGAGATCGGATTGCCTTGTTCGTCGGCCGGGCTTTCGGTATAGACAAGACGCTCCGTCGGGTCGATCGTTACGAATTCACCGGTCGTCCACATCTTCATGCTGCCATCTGGCGAGGCCATGCAGATCAGGCGTTTGCCGCCGACGCGTAGATCCATGTCGGCGACGGGTACACTGAAGCCTGTCGGTCCATACCACTGTTTGAAGTGCTCCGGGTCGGTCCACATCTGCCAGATGAGGTCTGTGGCGGCGTCAAAGGTGCGTTCAATCACGACTGCGTCTTGGGCATTCTTACTGTCACTCATCTTCATTCTCCTTGTTGGTAAGCTGACTGATGTAGTCGTCCATGCGCTCGAAGCGCGCCTCCCAGATCGGGCGGTACTGCTCGGTCCACTGCGACACTTCCCGCAGCGGCGTGACGTCGATCGTGCAGGGCCGGTATTGCGCCCGCTGTCCCTGGGTGATCAGCCCTGCTTGCTCCAATACCTTGATATGCTTGGAAATGGCCGGCAGGCTTAGGTCAAACGGCTCTGCCAGTTCGTTGACTGTTGCTTCTCCTTCCGCAAGTCGCGCCAGGATCGCCCGGCGTGTCGAGTTGGCTAATGCTGCAAAGGTTTCGCTCAATCTGTCGTCATCACTCCTCATGACCACGATCCTCTCGTGATTAACAATGTAGTTAATTAACTAAGTGATATAATAAGGCATCAAACGGAATCTGTCAAGCGACTGCGGGGTTGTTGTTTCTAGGGCAAGCGTTCTTGATGGTAGAATCCACGAGTAGTTGAGCCGGTTTTGCATGCAACCGTCCGTCTTTTTCCAGCCAGTGGATGGGCTTCGTGATGAGAGCAAGTGTTGTGAAAACAAAGGCGTTTGTCGTCATATTTATATTGGCCCTCATGCTGAGCGGAACGGCCCTGGCCCAAAACGATAGCCCCTCGGTACCAGAACCGTTTACGCTGACCGATGCGCAGGACAGCTTTAGACTGGGACCCCACTTGGAATACCTCGAAGATCCTGGCGGCCAACTCACCATCAATGACGTTACATCACCTGAATTTGGGGCGCGTTTTGTCCAGAGTGACGTAGACGTGCCGAATTTTGGCTTCACAAGGAGCGCTTATTGGGTCCGTCTGTTGCTGCGCAACGAATCGGAGCTGACGGATCGCTGGCTCCTTCAGGTAGATTTCCCCAACATGCATTATGTTGACCTATACACGCCCCGGGCGGACGGCGCCGGGTTTGACGTAAAGCAAACGGGCTCCTTTCGACCGTCTTCTACGCGTGACATTCAGTATCCACGCATTGTTTTTGATGAGACTATCGCCTTACAAGATGAGCAAGCCTACTATCTGCGCTTCGAGAACGGGGCCTCGATGACGCTCGCGCTGACAGCGTGGACGCCCAACGCCTTTGCCATACAGAGTAATCTGGAGTACGCGGCGGGCGGGATCTATTTTGGCGCCTTATTGGCTCTGCTTGCGTACAATCTGTTTCTACTGGTTTCATTGCGCGAACGGAGCTACCTTTATCTCGTCATGGTCTTGACCAGCATGATCGTCTTCGAGGCTGCCTATTCCGGGTATAGCGAAATATATCTTCTGCCGAATGTTAGTTCTTCAAGCTACTATTTCTTGGCGATATCGTTTGCCTTACTCCTCGTCTCAATGCTCTTGTTTGCCGACACCTTTTTGGAACTAAAGACGCGCTTGCCCCGGCTCCATCGGCTAAACGTTGTGCTGGTGACCGTGTGGGGGCTGTCACTGCTCCTCGTGCCATTCGTTTCGTATCATCAGTATGCTTTGTTCACCGTGCCGTTCGCGCTGATCTCGATGACAATGATCTTGATCGATGGCATAGTGGCCTGGCGGCAGGGGATTGCACACACACGTTTTTTTATGGCGTCATGGCTGGGGCTGCTTGTAACGATTGCTGTAGCGATTCTGGTGCGGGCCAGCCTCTTGCCTAGCATCCCAATCACCGAGACAGCGTATCGTCTGGCCATGTTGTGGATGGGGATTTGCTGGTCGCTGGCCCTGGCCGATCGCGTCAACGTGCTCAGGGCTGATGTGCAGCGCAACGAGCGCCGCCTTGCCCAGATCCTCGAAGGTTTGCCCCTGGGCGTCGTGATGTACGAAAAGGATCAGAAGCCGAGCTATATCAACCAGCGCGTGGTCGAAATCCTCACCAATCCATCTCGAGGCATCGAACCAGAGCTGTCAACCGGCCAAACGCTGGCGCAGGCGATGGCGTATTACGCTTTTCGTGTGGCCGGTACCGATCAGCCGTATCCCCTCGCCGAAATGCCGATCTCTCGCGCCCTGCAAGGCGAGCCGGCTGCAGCCGATGATCTCGAGGCGGATCTGATCGACAAACGGGTGCCGCTGGAAATCTGGGCCAGTCCGGTAAAGAATGCGCAGGGTGAAGTTGAGGGGGCTGTCGTCGCATTTCAAGACATTACCCGCCGTCGGAATGCCGAAGCCGAGCTGGCGGTATACAGAGACGACCTCGAGTTGCTAGTGGAAGAGCGCACTGCGCAGTTGAGCGAGTTGAATGACCTGTTAAACCAGGAAGTGGCAGAGCGCAAGTCACTGGCGGAGATGCAGATCAAACTCATCCAGTGGCTGTCAGCGATCAATATCAGCCATCAGATACTCCGCGGTACGGCTGATTTGCCGCAAGCTCACGAGCAACTCCTTCAGGCAGTCAGCCACCTATTGGACGTGAAGAGTGCGTTTATGGTGCTGTGCAGTGACCGGAACGATCAAGTCAGTGCGCTTCGCTGCCTCCAGCATTCTGATGCGACCGTGAAAATCCGACCAGATTGAATCCGTACAGATTGAATCCGTACAGATTGAAGAGGTATCCATCACGTGTGCACCGGAGTCGCCCCTCCACAGGGTTATCGAACAGGGCGAGCTCTTGATTCTATCGGCCGATGGGGGCGACCCAATACTGGCCCAATTGGCCCCCTGCCTACAGGGCGAGCAGATTGCGTCGATCGTCCTGGCGCCGATCAGGAGTGGGCAGAGCGCGATCGGCCTACTGGGGCTGGCAGTGACAACTGCGCCGGAACGCTTCTCGGATGATGAGTGGACGCTCCTTGAGCGAATTAGGTTTGACCTGGCCCGCGTGACAGAGTATGCGCATCTCTATGACACTGCGCGCGATCTCGCTGCGGCCGACGAGCGTACACGTCTGGCGCGCGATCTGCACGATTCTGTGACGCAAGCGCTCTTCTCCGCTTCTCTGCTGGCGGAAGCGCTGCCGCAGATCTGGCAGCGTGATCCGGATCAGGCACTTGAAAGCCTGGATGGACTGCGGCGATTGACCCGCGGTGCGCTGGCTGAGATGCGTACGTTGTTGCTCGAATTGCGTCCGACTGCATTGACCAAGACTTCGTTGCCCGAGTTCATATCCCAAATGACGGAAGGCGTGACGGGTCGCAGTGCATTGTCATTTCGGTTGTTGATCGAACAGATTCCAGACTTGCCCGAAGATGTCCATGTCGGCTTCTATCGAATCGCCCAAGAAGGTCTGAACAACGTGATCAAGCATGCCCGGGCTAGCACCATTGAAGTAAGACTGGGCGTGATTGCTCCGCAGACAGCGTCGGCGAGCCCGGCCGACTCTGGAGATAGCGTTGGTCATCGCAGATGACGGGGTTGGTTTCGCCATGGAGGATCCATATTCGGAACATATGGGGCTCGGGATCATGCGCGAGCGGGCCAGCGGCCATCGGCGCCGATTTGTCAATCGAGAGCCAACTGGCCCAGGGCACCACCGTGACATTGATCTGGCCCGCCTCGCTCGGAAGCTATCATGACTGATTCAGAAATTATCCGTGTCTTGATCGTCGACGACCATGCGTTGGTTCGCTTTGGTTTACGCCACTATCTCTACGGCTTCGACTGGTTGGAAGACGGTCGGCGAGGCTGAGAATGGCGTACAGGCGGTTGATTTTTGCGCCAGCCATGACGTCGATGTCGTCTTGATGGACATGATGATGCCCGTGATGAATGGCAGCGAAGCCACGCGACGCATTCTCGAGTTGGGGAAGCCCGTGAATATCATCATCCTCACCAGCTTTCATGAGCAGGAACTGGTGGAGGATGCGCTGAAGGCCGGTGCAACGAGCTATCTGCTCAAGAATGTCACGTCAGAGGAACTCGCAGCGGCCATTCGTTCCGCGCACGCAGGCCGCGCGACCCTGGCGCAAGAGGCCACCGATGCCCTGATTGCGGTGACCCGCCAGCGGCCTGAAATTGGATTTGACTTGACCGACCGGGAACTCGAGATCCTAACTTTGGTCGCACAAGGACTGTCCAACCCTGAAATTGCCGATAAACTTGCCATCTCCGTGCGCACGGTGACCTTTCATCTCTCCAATATCTTTACAAAGTTGGACGCCAAGAATCGCGTCGAGGCAGTCACCATCGCCTTGGAGCACCACCTCGTGAATACCCCCGGGTAAGCACCTCCCTCATCCCTCGCATCAAGCCGGTACCTGCCTCATTCTACAGGTGTCCGAACTGCGTTCGTTCTCCAGGTCAAATGCCAGACCAGTTACCTCCTCAATGGCCGTTCCATTGGACAGCCATATTTGCTACCCTACTCAACACGATGGGTTTTGGAGCGGACCAATGGCTATGCGCGTGGCGTGGTCTCAGGATTGAGTCCGTGTATCGTCAAGTTTCCAGGATCACATGCAATGCGCATCATTGTGGCAGATCACCATCCAGAGACGCTTTCGGCATTGAAGACCATGCTTGAGACCGAACGCGGCATTGATCTGGTCGGTGAAGCGACAAATGCGCAAGAATCTGCTCGCCATTGCTATGAAGACGTACGCGGACGTCATTCTGATCGACAGAAAACTGCCTGGATACGCCGCCGGGGACCTGATTGTGCAACTCCACGCCCTTACACCAAGACCGATGGTGATCGTGATGGATAGCCTGCCCGAAGCGAGCCGGATGGCGTTGCGGGAAGGGGCTGATGTCGTTTGTGAGCAAAGGGGACGGTCCCGAGTGGCTGTTGGAATCCTTGCGCAGGTTTGTGAAAGCGACTTAATCGCAAGACCATTCAAATAACGTTCAGTGAGCACGCCCACGTGCGGCTCTACCAGAGAGCGACCGGCACGTGGGCGTGCC
Source organism: uncultured Chloroflexia bacterium (assembly GCA_963749845.1). GTDB lineage: Bacteria > Chloroflexota > Anaerolineae > Caldilineales > Caldilineaceae > JAGRCP01. The sequence continues at coordinate 47,701 of CAVVOJ010000010.1, forward strand.
TCCTGAACGGTCATTCCGGCTTATTTGAATGGTCTTGAACTTAATCGGCGTTCTGGAACCCAACCGAGACGCCGGCATGCCGACCGATTAGAAATGTGTCCAACGCAACAATCACAGGAGACAGAAAAGCATGATGAATTATGGACCGGTTGACGTCGTTGTCCTCGCCGCGGGCGAGCCGCGGTTTGATGGCAGCGTCTTCGCCGAGCTTGAAAAACAAGCGGCAAAAGGCACGATTCGTGTCTTGGATGCCATGATCTTGATGAAGGATGAGACGGGCCGCCACTGGCGTCTTGACCTCAAGGACCTGCCGCCGGATCAGGCAGCGGCAGTCGGTTTCATCGAGGATGAAACCCAGGGCCTGCTGAACGAAGAAGACGCTGAGATCTTTTTCGAAGGGATGGTCCCGGGTTCTGCAGTCGTCGCCCTGGCTATTGAACATACCTGGGCCGTCGATCTTGTCAATGCCATCGCCGGCGCGGGCTTCGAAGTGGCCCTAAACTTCCGCGTGCCGGCCCCGATCGTCAGCGATGCATTCGCTTCACTTACCGAAACCAACGAAGGAGACTGAAATGCCAGGTTTAGTCCGTGGAATGGCCCGCACCGCTGCGGTCGTCGGGACAGCAACAGCCACGCGCAATGCGGTGGATCGACGTCAGGCGAATAAGAATGCTGCCGCCTATTCACACGCCGTGGCAGCAAGCGGCCCCGCCGCCGCAGGGGTTTATGCACCGCCGCCTCAACCGGAGTATGCGCCGCCGCCTCAATCAGAGGACGACGTGATTTCTCAACTGGAACGTCTCGGCGCGCTCCACGCGCAAGGGATCCTGACAGACCAGGAGTTTGCAGAGCAGAAGGCCAAGTTGCTCGCTGGGTAGGGTACGGGGACGCTTCATCTAGATGCGGTTCAATGTATCCGGATGGCCATGGCCTGATCCAGCATCTGGCTGCAACACAACTCGGTTGCCGATAAGGCCAACGAAGCCCGTAGACATCCAAGGAATACGCTGTGGAACCAAACGAACAGGAGCCGCCGGTCAAGCTTGTGGCAGAGGACATTGCGGTCTACCGTCCTCTGCGCACGCTCTTCTTACTTGACGTGGTGCAGGATCGTGGTTCCTGGCCAGTGTTGACGTGGACGCTGCTGACGCTGCTGTTAGGCACCGTGGTCTATCACTGGCTGGAAGGATGGACCTATCTTGACGCTCTCTATTTCAGCGTCATCAGCCTGGCTACCATCGGCTACGGAGACTTCGTGCCCACGACAGACTTGGGCAGAGCCTTCACGATCGTCTACGTGATCAATGGCATCGTCATCTTGCTGGCGCTCTTCGACCGCATCCGCGCTGTTCGCTCGACACGCCTGCGCGTTAAGACCGGTAGCAAGTCAGACAGCTAGGAGCTTGTCGGCGTGACCAAAAGGACCGCAGATTGCGTCGGATTTGGCTGAACCAGCCGGATATTCTCAGTTGTATTCGCTTACAAATGCAAAAAATCTACAGAACAGGAGAGAATTGACGATGTCCAACCTAATCGTACTCGCATTTGACAATCCTGAAGAGGCCGGACAGGTGTTGCAAAGCCTGCGCCAGCAATCCAAGCAAGGCACAATTTCGCTCAATGATACTGCTGTCGTCGTCAAGGATGCCGACGGCAAGGTGCATGTAGACAATCAAGTCAGCAAGGGCACGTGGGCCGGCACCGGCCTGGGCGCGCTGGTTGGCATTCTGCTGGGCGGCTGTTCTTCCCGGTTGGCGGCCTGCTGCTGGGCGCGGGGGGCGGCGCCCTCATTGCGCGCCTCATGGATCTGGGCGTGGACGGTAAGTTTGTGCAAGACGTGGCAGACCACATGCAGCCGGGCACGTCTGCCCTCTTCATTCTCGGCAAGGGCGATCCCAATGTCAGCGCTCGGCGTGCTGCGCGAGCACAACGGCAAGGTGCTGCAGACGACGCTCTCTTCTGAAGCGGAGGCAAATCTGAAAGAGGCCCTGGGCGACACGGGCGAATCAGGCATTTAGCCGCTGGCGTTGCGCCATCGCTAAGAAACGAGCGCGATGATCGAGGAGAAAGGTCAGCGCCGGTTGCGCTTGCTTGGACTGAGCCTGACGAAGTGTCAAAATCAATCGGGGCAACGGGTACGTTTTTCGCGGATGAACTGGCGGCGACCGACTTTAGCTGCACGTGCGCATCAAGACACTATCATACATACAGAGGAGCTTGTCGGTATCAGATCCTTCCAAGAGCTACCCGGCAGCGCAAAGGGAGAGACTACCATGATACGTATTCGCATTCTTGTGATCGTGATGGCGATGAGTTGGCTGGCGCTGTTGCCAGTAGCGTGTGGCGGCAGCCAGGACAGCCAAACCGCTGCTACCGCCGACACACCCTCACCTGCCGTTCAGGAGATGGCCACCGAAGCGTCGACAGCCAAGTCTGAAGCGGAAGCGGTTGCCACAGAGCTTCCCCAGGCCGAAACCGTTGCCGAGGAAGTGGGCGGTGAAGCCGAAGCCGCGATGGCGCCGTTGATCACGGTGACCTCTGAAACCTTCATCGGCGATGTCATTGATAACAACAATCCCACCCACGTCACGCTATCGACGAGTGGAGCGCAGTTAGTTTGGCCCGAGTCGGTGGGGAACTTCTGGAATCGAGAAGGGGAACTCTGCGTCTATACCTTCGACTCCGCGGCAACCGACTGCATCATTGCCCCCGATAGCTTCGCCGGTTATCCGTACGCCTTTGCGTGGTCGCCCAAAGATGACTTCATTGCCTTCACGGAGAACCCCATTCAGCAGGGCAACGAAAGCGATATCTGGGTACTCGATCCGGTCAACCAACAATATGTGAATCTGACAGATGACGGCGTGACGGGAGACTGGATCGGCGCAGAGCCGGGCAGCTATGCGCTGGATTATCTGCCCATGTGGGGGCAGCAAGATGACGACATCTACTTCTGGCGCAGTATCCCAAATCCGAATTTTCCCCTCTCGCTCACGCTGAGCATCATGCAGGTCAGTCCGCTGGGCGGAGAGGCTACGCAGGTACGTGAAGTCCAGGATATCCGTGGCGGAGAGTTGATCTGGTTCGACGATGAGGCTTGGTTCATGGATGGCGTCTCCGCGCTTTCTCCAGATGACCGCACCATTGCCGTGCTGACAGTCAGCGAGGACGAGAATAGCGGCTACGCCGGGAGCGACGGCCTCTGGCTTGTCAGCCTGGACGATACGGCCGCACCGCCTCGTCAGGTGGCGACCTCGGATGACTTTCAAATGGCGATTCCCAGTTGGTCGGGCACCCCGCTTGTGCCTTCCGGATTATCATGGCAGGCAAACGGAGAGCGTCTGGTTGTGATTGCCCAGAACAGTGACCCGCAGGTGCCGGTGACCGTTCTCTACGACGTGGACGTTGCCAGCGGCGCCCTTTCGCCGGTGGTGGACTTTAGCGACCTGCCGGATAGCGAAGCGTACATGGCGCAACCTGATGACGTCGGTATTCCACCCCGCGCGTACTCACCGTGGACCGCGTCGCTGTCGCCAAACGACGACAAGCTCTTGATGTACCAGAATCTTGCCGGGGTCTCCGGCTTGATGGCATCGCCCCTACCGCCTACCGGCGAGCTACCGGGGCTGGATTACCAAAGCCAGATCCAAGATTTGATGCCGACGGCGAGATCCAGCCGCAGCAATGACGGCAAGGTCTTGATGTATAACATCCTGTTCAATCTAGCGCCGCAGTAAGCGCTGCAGATAGAACAATCAAACATCGGACAACGAACTTTGTTGAGAAACAGGCGCGCATTGTCCGGTGTTTGACCTGTATGTCCATTTGGAGGAAGGCGTATGTTTCCCTTTTTTGTAATAATCATTGGCCTTGCGGTCCTGTTGCTAGGCAAACGGCTCGCCGTCCTCGGCGCGGCAGTGGGCGCTCTGCTTGGCGTCGGCTTGCTGGCCCTCTTCCCCGGCGACTCGGGCCCTTGGATTACGCTTGGCGTGCCACTTGCGCTAGCCGTGGCGGGCTTCTTCGTTGCCGGCTTTTCGAAAGGCATTATCGAGATCGTTATCCTGGTCCTGGGTGCGCTCGGCGGCGCGGCGATCGTTCTGGGATTCCTCAATCTCTTCAATCTTGATCTCGGGCTCATGAATTGGATTCTGGCCGTTGTCGGCGGCGTCGCCGGCCTCATCCTGATCCGACGTTCGCGCACGGGATCCCAGGATTGGGGAATCATTATTCTCGCCAGCCTGATCGGCGCGCTGCTCGTCACGCGTGGACTGTCCGTCTTGTTTCCATCCGTGGACGGCCTGATCGCCACACTGATCGTGGTTGTCTTGGCCGGCGCCGGCATGGCCTACCAGGGCGGACTAGTTGGAGGCAGCAAAGGGGACGAAGGGGACAATTCATCTGAATCTGTTGACTCTGCATAGACAAGGAAATCGACCATGAAAAACCAACCCGATAAACATTCGCGAGCCCAATTGCCCATCCCGGATGTACCCAAGCCGGGGCTAACGACGTACGATGCCAAGGATCCGGATACCAAGTTTCCGCCGATTGAACCGCTCCGGCCGCCTGCAGGCGCGCCCAACGTGCTCCTCGTCTTGCTGGACGATGTCGGATTTGGCGCATCAAGCACCTTTGGCGGACCGTGTCAGACGCCGACGTTTGACAAGCTGGCCGCCGGCGGTCTCAAGTACAATCGGTTTCACACCACCGCTCTCTGTGCGCCGACGCGCCAGGCCCTGATGACGGGGCGCAATCATCACTCCGTGGGCATGGGCAACATCACCGAGACCGCCACCGCGGCGCCGGGTCAAAATTCGCTGCGGCCCAACACCAAAGCGCCCATCGCCTTGACGCTGAAACTAAATGGTTACTCCACGGCCATGTTCGGCAAGTGTCATGAAGTGCCCGTCTGGGAGTCCAGCCCGATGGGACCGTTCGAACACTGGCCCGCGGGCGGCGGCGGCTTCGAATACTTCTACGGCTTCATCGGCGGGGAAAACAACCAGTGGGACCCGGCGCTCTACGAAGGATTGACGCCGGTCGAGCCGCCGGCAACGCCGGAAGAGGGCTATCACCTGACCGAAGATCTGGCTGACCACGCCATCAATTGGATTCGCCAGCAAAAGGCGCTGATGCCCGATAAGCCTTTCTTCGCCTATTTCTCGCCTGGCGCCACCCATGCACCCCATCACGTGCCCAAGGAATGGGCCGACAAGTACAAGGGCCAGTTCGCCCACGGTTGGGACCAGCAACGCGAAATCACCTATGCCCGCCAGAAGGAACTGGGGGTAATTCCGGCCGATGCCGAACTGACGCCGCGCCACGCCGAAATTCCTGCGTGGGATGAGATGCCGGCCGAACTCAAGCCCGTTCTGGAACGCGAAATGGAAGTCTATGCCGGATTCCTGGAGCATACCGACTATCACACAGGTCGTGTCATCGAGGCCATCGAAGAATTGGGCATCATGGATGACACGTTGATCTACGTGATCATCGGCGACAACGGCGCCAGCGCCGAAGGCACCTTGAACGGCGCCTTCAATGAAATGGCCAACTTCAATGGCATGGCTGCATTGGAGACGCCGGAGTTTATGTTGTCCAAAATGGATGAGTTCGGCTCGCCGGAGTCCTACAATCACTATGCCGTTGGCTGGGCATGGGCCATGGATACGCCCTATCAGTGGACCAAGCAGATTGCATCGCACTGGGGCGGCACCCGCAATGGCACGATTGTGCATTGGCCCAAGGGCATCCAGGAAAAGGGTGGATTGCGCACCCAGTTCAGCCACGTGATCGATGTCGCCCCCACCATTCTGGAAGCGGCTGGATTGCCCGAACCGACCTTCGTCAACGGCGTACAGCAATCGCCGATGGAAGGCACGAGCATGCTGTACAGCTTCAACGAGGGCGCCGCGCCTGAGCGTCACGAGATTCAATACTTCGAGATGTTCGGCAATCGCGGCCTTTACTACAAGGGTTGGAGCGCTGTTACCAAGCACCGCACGCCGTGGGTGATGGTCGGACAGAAGATGGTCGGCCTTTGATGACGACATCTGGGAGTTATACGACGGCAGCAAGGACTGGTCGCAGGCGCATGACCTGTCCAACGAGATGCCGGACATGCTGCATAAACTCCAGCGCCTCTTCCTGATCGAGGCGACCAAATACAACGTCCTGCCGCTGGACGATCGCCAGGCCGAACGCATTGACCCCGTGTTGGCCGGTCGGCCTACACTGATTCAGGGCAATTCGCAGCAGTTCTTTCCCGGCATGGGACGTCTGTCCGAGAACAGCGTAGTCAGTATCAAAAACAAGTCATTCTCGGTGACGGCCGAAGTCGAAATCGGCAGCAAACCAGCCAACGGCGTGATTATTGCCCAAGGCGGAAAATTTGGCGGCTGGAGCGTCTATGCCAAGGATGGCAAGCTCAAATTTACCTACAACGTGCTGGGCATTCACGAATTTCCAACTGAAGCGACCGAGGACATCCCAGAAGGCAAGCATCAGGTGCGGATGGAGTTTGCCTATGATGGCGGCGGCCTGGCCAAGGGTGGTACTGTCACGCTCTACTATGACGGCAGGGAGGTCGGCAAGGGACGCGTCGATGCGACGCAACCATTGATTTTCTCGGCTGATGAGACGACGGACATCGGTCGCGAGACCGGTACGACCGTCAGTCCGGACTATACGACGGAGACTAGCAAATTCACCGGTAAGATCAGTGTGGGTGCAACTCGATGTGGGTGACGATGATCACGATCACTTTATCGACCCGGACGAGCGCATGCGCGTCGCCATGGCGCGGCAGTAGGCAGGAGAACGTGGATGAGTCAGTAGCCCGATCTTGTCGTCACCAGCACGCCGCGCAACAGGAAGATGCCGCTGGCTACGTTTGAATCTACTTACATACAATGTGCTACTTACAACCAAAGTGAAGAACAAGGAGGAACAATCATGTGTTGTGCATTTTTGTCGCTATTCCTACTGGGACCGCGTATCTTTGGCGCCTTCTGGTGGATCTTCCAGCCGACACGTTGGAGCCTGGCCTTTAACAACTGGATGGGCGGCGCCCTGTGGTGGATCTGGCCGATTCTTGGCCTCGTCTTTCTGCCCTGGACGACCATCATGTACATCATCGTCGCACCGGGCGGTGTGGCCGGCTGGGACTGGCTCTGGCTTGGCTTGATGCTGGCTGCGGACATCGCGTCCTACGCCGGCGGTTACGGCCGTAAGAGCATCCCCGCCTATGAAGGCTACTAATACGCGACGGCGCAAGGTCACGCTACCAGCGTGACAAGCCTCGCCGATCAGCGTGATCCAAAGGTTTCCGTAGTCGTCCGGCTACCAGCCGGACCTACGGAACCATGGGCTCACTTCAGCCGCCGTGTACTAGGGTACAGCCCAATCACGTCAGCTATCGGCATACCGACATAAACCGCTAGTTTTCATCACACAAAAAGGAGTATTAGCAATGGGTGAGCAAGACAACAACGCCGTTTACAACATCATCGCCTTTATTTTTGCCGACCCCAAAAAGGCCAGGTCAGTGCACGACGAGCTGAACGCATCGGCCAAGGAAGAAGACTACAAGGTGATCGCCAATGCCGTTGTCGAAGTTGATGCCAAGGGGAAGGCCCACATTCATGAGGCCGGCCACGGCACGCTGGGTACCGTCGGCGGCGCCGCGGCGGGCGGTCTTCTCAGCCTGCTGGGCGGACCTGTCGGCCTGCTCGGCTGGGCCATCGCCGGTGGCGTGATCGGCGGCTTTGCCGGTAAGACCGCCGGCCGGGCGATTCCGAAAAAGGACCTGGAAGAGTTGGCCGCGCAGATGCAGCCCAACACCTCGGCAATCCTGGCGATCGTCGAGGACACGGCCGCGGAAAAGCTCATCGACACCATGGCCCCGTATCAGGCACAGGTGGTCACGTTGACAATGGGTGATGAAACCTCGGGCGAAATTGCCCAGGCGGTCGCGGTCGACGTGGAAGGTCCCGCTGATGACGCAGAGACCGATGATGCAGAGACCGATGACGCGGCAGGCTCGCAATCGGCCTAGACAGCAATGCCTGCCAAGCGCAGCTGAAGGTCGCCCTGTAGGCGGCCAACAGCTGTGCTTGGGCAGTGTTTCGATGGATGTCTGACGAATTCGCACACAATTGATTGATCGTTGCTTGATAGCAGGAGATCGTAATGACAGTTGAAGAGACCCCTACACCCGTTGAGGAAATCCAGGCGCTCTATGTTCAGACTGCCCACGGCATTACCTATGACGGCAGCAAGCTCACGCTCCACACCGTGGCGCCATCCACGCTCTTCTTTTCCGATCGACCGGATCGCGTGACCGGCCACGTATCCTCGCAGGAGTTTGTCCAGACCTGGGGTGACGGTGAGGATAGCTTTGCATCCAACCCGCCCAATGCGGCACTCTCCATCTTTGGCGACGGTGAGATTCACGATGTGGTCGTGGAGTTGTACGAGCCGGTTCTGGCCGACGGTAACCTGACCTACCGCGTTGACATTCTCGACGGTGAGTTGCCAGCAGACGGTGGCCCCAGTTCGCTCTTTATCGACGTCATCGGCCGGCCGCTCTCGCCGGTGTCGATATGCGGTGTACGACGACGCGAACGGCGACGCGATCGACGATAATTGCGGCCAAGTCGCCGGCACGGTTGCTGCATGAGTCAGTTTGCCCATGGACGCATGCCAATCTGCGCCGCCGACAGTTGACGCCAATCAAAAGTCGCTATACGCTCATGAGGACTGGAGGCTCGGACTGCAATCGATCAGGCCTCGAAGATCTAAGCAGTTGTGTGGCCTTCATGATCGCTGCTTTCATGGCTTTTGTCCGGTCTGATCCGTTGTTCGACAATCTGGCGACTTGGGCGACGATCTTCACCCTGATTGGCGCTCTTTGTTTCTTTGTGGGCGCCTACCTGATGTGGCCGGAAATGGCTTCTGAAGAACGGGGGCAAGGCTAAGTCATTTTTCCGCGTCTTCTCCAGAGTGCAGAACGCCTCAAGATCCAGATCGACGTGCTCTAAATGGATCGCGCATGGAACTAATACATGAAAACTGCCGTACGGATCCTACGTCTTCTCGGATATTGTCTGGCCGCGTTCGGGGTTCTGATTTCTGCCGGGGTCGACCTCGGCAATGCTGCTCCATTGGATTCCCCGGCTCGTGGCGTTCCTTCGCAAAGCGTCGGCCGTCAAAACCCGGCAGTTCCTGAACCGGAAAACGATCCTCCCTACCGTATCGCACGCATCGGCGCCGAACAAGGGATCTCCAGTTCGGAAGCATGGGGCGTCGTGCGCGACGATCAGGGTTTCATCTGGATCGGCACGATGGACGGGCTGAACCGCTACGACGCCTATGGGATGAAGGTCTTCAAGCATGATCTGACGGATCCGACCAGCCTGAGCGACAATGCAATTCGGTCGCTGTACGTGGATGGAGCCGGCACTCTATGGATCGGCGGGTGGTTCAACGGACTAAATCGCTTTGACCATGAGACCGAGACGTTCACCCGTTTTCAACATGACCCGGACGATCCGAACAGCCTGAGCAACAATACAATCAACGCCATTCTGGAGGACCGTAGCGGCAAGTTGTGGCTGGGTACCCGTGGCGGGCTGAACCGCTTCGATCCAGCTACAGGCCAATTTACCGCCTACCTGCACGACCCAGACGACCCCGACTCACTTGTCAACGACGGCGTATTTGCCCTGGCAGAGGATGAGGACGGTATGCTCTGGGTAGGCACGGACGGCGGTCTGGACCACTTTGACCCTGCCACAGGGACGTTCCGCCATTATCAAAATGATTCGGATGATCCCGCCAGCTTGAGCAGCGATGTGATCCGTGCGCTCTTTGTTGACGAGCTCGGCGATCTGTGGGTTGGTACGTGGGGCGGCGGCCTCAACCGCCTGGATCGCCAGCTCGACACTTTTGTCCAATACCGCCATGATCCAAACGATCCCAACAGTTTAAACAATGACGGAATCTTCGTCATCAAGCAAGCCGACAACGGCCACCTTTGGATCGGCACATTTGGCGGCGGTCCCGCCCGGTTCGATCCGCAGACCGGGAGATTTCAGCGTCTTGGGTTTGGGCAAGGAGGCCCATGGCCGTTGGACTCTAGCTCAATCAGCGGGGCGCTTGAGGCAGACGGCTTACTCTGGCTGACGACGACCGACGACGTTTTTCTGGCCGATCTTCATCCGAAACCTTTTCGCACTTTTCAGCATGATCCAGACAATGTCAACAGCTTGGCTGCCAATGAGATCAACGCCATCTACGAAGACCCCCAGCGCATTCTCTGGGTAGCGACAGGTTCGACCGGCCTAAACCGGATCGACCGTTCCACTGGGGAGGTTAGCCAGTTCCAGGAAAACCCGGAGGACCCCGCCGGTTCCAGCGCCAACGAGATCTGGGAGATCGCACCCGATCCAGACGGCACGCTCTGGCTGGCTACCTTTGGCAGCGGCCTGGCCAACTTTGATCCGCAGACTGGGGAAGCGGTCTATTTCCGCAACGACGCCAACGATCCCGCGAGCCTTGCATCGGACATAGCCACCGCTGTGCTGCGCGATCAATCTGGCCGTCTCTGGGTGGGCACATGGGATTCAGGGCTGGACTCCTACGATCCGGAGACTGGTATCTTCAGTCACTATGCACACGATCCGGACGATCCTACTAGTTTGAGCAACAACACCATCACGATGCTGAGCGAAGATCATCATGGCGACCTTTGGATTGGCACCCTGTCGGGCGGCTTCAACCGCTTCGACCGCGCGACGAACTCGTTCACCCGTTATCAAGGCAAAGCCGGCGACTCGCAGCATCTTCTTGCCACTGGCGTGGCCTCAGTATTGCATGATCGGTCCGGACGTCTATGGGCGGGGTTGATGGGCGGTGGGCTGATCGAGCTTGATGTGGACACGGGCGAGCTGATCACGCATTACGATAGCCGTAGTAATCTCCCCGGTGACTCTATTACCAGCATCCTGGAGGATGGCCAGGGCAACCTATGGTTGGGCACCGCCAATGGGCTGTCCCGCTTTGATCCCGATGACGGCGACTTTCGCAACTACGATGTGGCGGACGGGCTGCCGAGCAACGTCTTCGAGGCATCCACTTTCTTTCAGAGTCCCAGCGGCGAGATGTTCTTCGGTACGTCAGCCGGCCTGCTGGCCTTTTATCCCGATCAGATTGAAGATAGCGCGGCCGTGCCGCCTGTCGTAATCACCGACCTGCTGCTGAACAACCAGTCTGTCCCCGTCGAAGAACCAGGTTCGATATTGGAGCGGGCCATCAACCGGACGGACTCGGTGGCGCTCTCCTATCTTGACCGCGTGGTCTCGTTTGAGTTCACGGCCTTGAGCTATCTGGCCCCCCACAAGATTCGCTACCGCTACATGTTAGAGGGCTTTGATGAGACGTGGAGCGAGGTGGGCAGCAACCGCAGGTTGGTCACATACACAAACCTCAATCCCGGCGACTATCGCTTCCATGTCCAGGCATCCAACGCCGATGGGATCTGGCCTGAGGCGTCGCGTACATCGCTGGCGTTGACCGTCGCGCCCCCCTGGTGGAAGACGCCCTGGTTCAGTCTGTCGACGGGTCTGCTGGTGGTGACTTTGGTCTCGGGCGGTCTCCTTTTACAACGGCGCAATGACACGCTTCAGCAGCGTAAGCTGGAGCGGTTGGTGGACGAACGCACGCGTGAGTTGCAGGACGCGCGCACACAGATCAGTACACTCTTCGACAGTTCGCCGTTGGGCATCTACCTGATGAATCCAGCGGGGCGAATCCTGACGGCCAATCGGTCCATGTTGCGCATTTTTGGTTACGACGAAGATGAACTACTGCAGACAAATGCTCGCGCACTCTACAAGGATCCGAAGCAGGATATCCAGGAAATGGTGCAAACTGGCGATGTGGGTGTTCAGAGTGACCGCGGCATTTTGTTGCAGCGACAGGACGGCTCCCTTTTCTTTGGCAACCTGAACCTGAACCGTCTGGAGGTGGATGGCGAAGCGCTGATGCTCGGTGTTGTCGACGACATCACGGAAGAGGTGGAGACGCGGCAAGCGCTGACTGTACTCCACCAGATTTCCTACGACCTCGCATCCATTGTTGAACTGGAACCTCTGCTCGATCATGCGTTTCGCCAACTCCGAAAGATCGTAGACTACAGGCACGCTGTCCTTTTGTTGGATGAACAGGGAAACGAATCTTCGACGCTTCAGGCTTACATTGCCGGTGCCTCGCAGTCAGAATTCGATGTCACTCAGATCTCGACGAACGATTGGTCGTTTTTACGTAACGTACTAAACGAGTCTGAAGCAATCTACGTCCCGGATATGCAAGCCAACGAAACCTTTCAGATCGGGATTGCTGGTCTGAAAATCGAGAGGTTGGCGGATGCACTCAAGACCAGCCGCAGCTTGCTGGACCTGCCCATGGTGGCGGGCGAGCGTTTCGTCGGGATGCTGAATATTTTGCACGATAGCGTGGACGCCTATAACGCAAGCGAAGTGGAGGTGGCGCGTACCTTTGCCAATCAGTTGGCTATCGCCATCGACAATGTCTATCTCAATAAACAGGCCCAACAGGCAGCGGCCGAACATGAGCGATCGCGCATCGCCCGCGATCTTCACGATTCAGTCACGCAGACGCTCTTCACAGCCAGCATGATCGCCGAGTCGACGCCACGTATCTGGGACCGGGATTCGGATCTGGCGCGTCAGAATCTGGGCAGAATCAGCCTTCTGACTAGAGGCGCGCTGGCCGAGATGCGTTCTCTCTTGGTCGAGTTGCGTTCCGGTGTGCTGGCAGGCCAGCCGCTGGAGCAACTGATCGAAACCCTGGTAGAGGCGACGCGTGCGCGCAGCAACGCCGTGGTTGCGCTTTGCGTCGATTGTCGTAGCGAACCACCGCCCGAGACCGTCATGGCGTTCTACCGAATTGCACAGGAGATCCTGAACAACGCGACCAAACATGCTGAAGCGACCCAGATCAAAATCTCGCTGACTTGTAAGCGCGACGATGCTACGCTTGAAATCAGCGATGACGGCCGGGGTTTTCATCCTCAGGCTGTTGCCGACGGACGTTTGGGGCTGCGCATTATGGCGGAGCGCGCAGCCGAGATCGGCGGCGATCTGGAAGTGAAAAGCAGCCCTGGTCAAGGGACCCAGATCCGCCTCAGATGGCTGCGTTTAAACGAAGGCGAGAATCATGGTTGACAGAGCATCTCAGGAATCGACCGTGCTCCTTCCGATCAAGGTAATGATTGTCGACGACCATCCGATTGTACGCGACGGCTTGAAGAACATGCTGATGGCCTTCGATGATCTGATCCTGGTTGGGGAGGCAGGCAACGGCAATGAAGCATTGGCCTGCGCCAAACGATCGCGGCCCGACGTGGTTCTGATGGATCTGTACATGCCAATGTTGGATGGCATCGGCGCGGTTTCCCTCCTCTTGGAATACGATCCCGGCATGAAGATCATCATCCTCACCAGTTTGGCCGAGGACGAACCAGTGCGCAAGGCGCTGGAGGCCGGGGCCGCCGGCTATTTGCTCAAGAATATGGCCATCGACGACATGGCCGAGGCCATCCGAACAGTCCACGCAGGCGGGCCGGCTCTTTCCGTGGAGGCAACCAAGGCGCTGATCCGTGCCAAGGCGGCTCCTCGCAGACTTGGGTACGATCTGAGCCCGCGTGAGCTGGAGGTGCTGGCGTTGATTGTGGAGGGCAAGAGCAATGAAGAGATTGCCGGGGAACTGGTGATCAGCGCGGCCACTGCCCGGCATCACGTGAGCGCCTGTCTACAGAAGCTGGGCGCGGCCAACCGGGCGCAGGCAGCAGTCCTGGCCGTCAAACATCAATTGGTCGACTGATCTTGTTTGCGCCGACCGTGTTGTAGCATCACCTCGCAGTTGAGATGCGCCGGGATATGGTTTGTACGCCATCAACTCATATTGTTTGCCGGACAGGCAGAAGGCGCCAGCACACCTTCAAAAATAGGCCGATTGGCCTATTTGAAGATAAACAATATGACGGATGTAATTTCTCTGGAACTGGGGCATCATTAAGACTGTGGTGGGAATTGCGGTCTAGGTAGACGGCTCTGCCCTGATATCGGTCTTCGTCGGGAAAGTCGTCTAGGGTGCTAATCTAGCGCCACTATAGATTCGTGAAGTGCTGAGAATAAATAGTTCGAGAGATGTAACCACAAGTAGGAGAATTAGAATGTCTGACAAATCATCGGCCCAAGTGTACAACATCGTAGCGTTCATCTTTTCCGATAAGGATCGAGCGTCGCAGGTAAGCAAGGAACTGCAGTCATCCGCCAAGTCGGACGGCTACAAAGTCATCGCCAATGCGGTGGTTGAGGTAGATGAAAAGGGCAAGGCCCATGTCCACCAGGCCGGCCATGGTAGCTGGGGCACGGGGCTGGGCGCCGTAGCCGGCGGCGGCTTGGCAATGCTTGGCGGGCCGGCCGGCTTGTTGATTTGGGCAGTAGCCGGTGGCGTTATCGGCGGCGTCGTGGGCAAACATATGGGCCACGCCATCCCCACGGACGATCTGAAGAAGCTGGCGGACCAGATGCAGCCCAGCACCTCGGCAATTCTGGCCATGGTCGAAGACACAGCGACTGAGCAGGTGATCGGTGACTTGAAGGGCTACAATGCCCAGGTTGTCACGATGACCGTGGGTGACGAAGCCTCCGGCGAGATCGCCCAAGCTGCGGCTGTCGAAGTCGATGGACCTGCCGATGCAGCCTCAGATGCAGACGCGTCTGACACCGCGGCTGCCAAAGCCTAAGTCCATACGAGATCATGTTTCGTTCGATCATGCCGGGGCTAAAAGCCCCGGCATGATCGAACGAAACAGTGGCAACCTCCCATATACGCATAATCGACACTGAATAAATTGGGCGTGTTCAAAACGAGTTGAACACGCCATTCGCCTCACCCAGACCTGGCGCCTGAAAGCGCCAGGTCCGTCCCTCTCCACGGAGTGGAGAGGGACGCGTAGCCTCCGAATAGGAGGCGGAGCAGGGTGAGGCGAGCGTTCAATTCATTTTGAACACACCCAATTGATCTCCAAAGCCAAATCGTCACGTGAGAGACAAGATGACTACCGAAGCGAAGCCGAAGGGATCAGGGTTCGTTCCCAATATCATCTCCGGGTTAGCCACTGGCCTCTTCAGCATTCCTGAAGGCATGGCCTACGCCCAATTGGCCGGCGTCAATCCGGTCTACGGTCTCTACTCCGGCATCGTCGCCGTGATCGTATCGTCCATGACCACCGGCACCATCCTGATGATGAGCACGCTGACCAGCGCGATTGCCCTGGCCACGGGCAGCGTCATGCAAAGCGCCGGGATTCAGGACAGTCAGATGCCCCAGGCATTGTTCACGATCACGTTCCTGGTCGGCGTAATCATGTTTGTGCTGGGCATCCTGCGCCTGGGCAGCATCGTCAACTTTGTCTCGAATGCCGTGATGACCGGCTTTGTGGCCGGCGCTTCGCTGTTGATCATCCTGGGGCAGGAACACCATCTGACCGGATACAGCCCGGTCGGCAACAATGAATGGCAGAAGACGGTCAACTGGCTGCAGAATTACTCGCAATGGGACACGACGACGGTGGCGGTATCCATCGGCGTCATTATATTTATGGTGATTCTCAAGCGCTTCAAATCGCTGGAGAAATTTGCCGCCATCATCGTTATGCTGGTGGCTACGATTGCGGTCAATCTGTTCAACATTCAGACCGAATTGGTCGGCAGCATTGCCACTATCCCCAACAGCCTGCCGCCGTTCATGCTGCCCAATTTTAGCCTGATCCCGCAGCTTGCGCTGGGTTCGGTTTCGGTGGCCCTGGTGGCGTTGGCGCAGGGGGCGGGCATCAGCACAGCTGTGCCCAACCCGGATGGCAGCAAGTCCAGCCAATCGCGTGATTTTGTGGGCGAGGGATTGGGCAATCTGGCCGGTAGTTTCTTCCAATCCATGGCCACCGGCGGATCGCTGTCGCGCACTGGCGTCAGCGTGAGCGCGGGGGCCAACAGCCGCTGGGGCGGCGTCTTCGCCGGCCTGTGGCTGGGCGTGATCGTTCTGCTCTTCGGTAGCTCCGCTGAGATGGTGCCGCTTGCCGTGATCGGCGGCATGTTGACCGTGGTCGGCGTCGAGTTGATCGTCGCCCGCATCCCCAGCGCCCAATTGGTGCTGCGCACCGGCGAATGGGGTCCCATCGCGGCCTTGGCGCTCACCTTTTTCTCCGCCCTCTTTATCCCGCTGCAGTTCACCATCTTTTTGGGCGCGGGACTGTCGCTCTTGCTCTATGTCGTCGCTGCCTCGCGCAAGACCCGTCTGCGCCAAGCGGTGCGCCACGACGATGGCACGTGGGAGATAAGTGAAGCGCCCATCGATCTGCCATCCAACGCTGTCACGGTCCTCGTCGTGGAAGGGCTGGACTTCTTTGCCGAGGTGCCGGCGTTGAATGACCAACTGCCCGCGGCGCGCAATACTTCCCATGCCGCTGTCGTTCTGATACTGCGCGACGTGCAGAATCTGTCCAGTACCGGCATCAAATGGCTTGAGCATTATGCGCGGGAACTGCAAGCGCAGGGCAGCTTATTGCTCTTGGCCAATGTCCGCCAGACGGTTTTGGAAACCCTGAAGAGAAGCGATGCGCTGGCCGTGATCGGCGAAGAGAACGTCTTTCCGGCGACATCGCTGATGCTGGCATCTGAGGAGCAGGCGTGGGCCGCTGCGCAGAAGTGGCTGAAACAGGATTCCAAGACGGCCCCAGTTGTCGAGACGGACTCGGCGAAGACATAGGTCGAATCCGCCTGCACATTGGAGTTGCTGACGTCTGACGGCACGCCGTTATTGTTGTATCACGGTAATTAAAACCGGGTGCAGGGCGGCAAGGTGACGCTGTGAGTCAACGAAAGTAGAGCGTTTGACTGGTCTTGTGAAGGCGACAAGATTGCCTGACCATGAAAATATTTCGCAGCCGAACACATCGGAGATTAAAAAAGGAGACTTACAATGACAGAGAAAAAAACATTAGCCGAACGGCATACCGAACAGGTATTTAAGGGGAAAATCGAACTGGATGTTCGCGACTCTGTGCCTGATTGGGGGCCATATATGCCCCCGGTGGCGCCCAAAGACGCACCGAACGTCCTCTTCATCCTGTACGATGATACGGGGTTGGCGGCATGGTCACCCTTCGGGGGAGGGATCAATATGCCGGCAGCGCAGAAGCTGGCTGATCGCGGTTTGATTTACACGCA
The DNA here is from genome assembly GCA_963749845.1 of uncultured Chloroflexia bacterium. Lineage (GTDB taxonomy): Bacteria > Chloroflexota > Anaerolineae > Caldilineales > Caldilineaceae > JAGRCP01. The sequence goes on from CAVVOJ010000010.1 coordinate 65,016, forward strand.
GTGGCACACGACCGCTTTGTGTTCACCCACCCGGTCCACCTGCTTGACCGGCCGTAACCACCACCTCAACGGCTTCGCCAGTATCGCTGAGGGTACCAACGGCTTCCCCGGCCAGCACGGCCGGATACCCGAGCAGTGCGCCACGGTCTCCCACATCCTCCAGGATGCCGGTTGGAGCACGTTCTGGGTGGGCAAGAACCACAACGTACCCGAGCAGGATAATGCCCCCGGCGGATACCGGGCCACGTGGCCCTTGCAGCAGGGTTTCGACCGGTTCTACGGATACCTGGGTGGCGAGACCAACCAGTGGTATCCGGATCTTGTCGAAGACAACCACTTCATCGACCAGCCGTACATGCCCGAGGATGGCTACCACCTGTCCAAGGATCTCGCCGACCAGGCCATCCGCATGATCCGCGACCAGAAGGCCAGCAACCCCTCGAAGCCGTGGTACATGTGGTTCTGCCCCGGCGCCAACCATGCCCCCCACCATGCCCCCCAGGAATACATCGACAAGTACAAGGGCAAGTTCGACGACGGGTACGAAGCCTACCGCGAGTGGGTGCTGGCGCGCATGATCGAGAAGGGCGTCATGCCCGCGGATACGAAGCTGACGCCGATCAACCCGATGCCGGACGACCAGGCGGTCCCCGCGGATTACGTCAAGCCGTGGGACACGTTGAGCGACGACGAGAAGAAACTCTTCGCGCGCATGGCTGAGGTGTTCGCAGGCTTCTCTGAGTACACCGATGCCCAGACCGGGCGCCTCATCGACTATCTGGAAGAGTCCGGCCAGTTGGACAACACCCTCGTGTTCTACGCCGCCGATAACGGCACCTCGGGCGAAGGCACGCCGAACGGCTCGGTCAACGAGAACAAGTTCTTCAATGGGTTCCCGGATACGCTCGAGGACAACATGAAGATGTACGACAAGCTCGGTTCACCGGATACGTACAACCACTTCCCGACCGGCTGGGCAGCCGCATTCTCGACGCCGTTCAAGATGTTCAAGCGCTACTCGGAGTATTCCGGCGGCACCTGTGACCCGATGATCATCTCGTGGCCGCAGGGCATCAAGGCGCGCGGAGAGATCAGGCATCAGTACCACCACTCCACCGACATTGTGCCGACCATCCTCGATGTCTGCGGATTGGAAATGCCCAAAACCTACCGCGGCGTGGAGCAGTACCCGCTGTCGGGTGTTTCGATGAGGTACAGCTTCGACGCCGACCCGGACGGGCCGACCCAGAAGAAACATCAGTACTTCGCGATGCTCGGTACGCGCGGCATTTGGGAGGACGGCTGGAGAGCCGCCGCCGTCCATGCGCCGATCTCTGGCCATGGGCACTTTGACGAAGATAAGTGGGAGTTGTACCACGTGGACAAGGATCGCTCCGAATCCACGGACCTGGCCGACAAATATCCCAAGAAGCTCGAGCACCTGAAGCAGTTGTGGATGGACGAGGCCAGGAAGAACCTCGTGCTGCCCCTCGACGATCGCACCGCAAGGAGGTCCTCGCCGGCATCGAGCGGCCTTCCTCCGAGCCGCCCCGGGAGCGGTACATCTACTACCCGGACACGACGGCGGTCCCTGAAGGCGTCGCTGCCAACATCCGGGGGCGCTCCTACAAGATCCTGGCCGATGTCGAGGTCGGCGATAGCACCTCAGGCGTCCTCTTCGCCCACGGTTCCCGCTTCGGCGGGCACTCGCTGTTCATCAAGGACAAGAAGCTGTTCTACGTGTACAACTTCCTGGGCATCCCGCCGGAGCAGAAGTTCGTCTCCAGTGAGGAGCTGGCGCCGGGCAAATATACGCTCGGCGTGGAGTTCATCCGGGAGAAGGCTGGCCAGTACGGCGAGTCGCACGGCACGACGAAGCTGTATATCAACGACAAGGTCGTCGCCGAAGGCCCAATGCGGGCCCAGATCGGCAAGTTCACCCTGTGCGGTGACGGCCTGTGCGTCGGGCGCGACAGCGCGGACGCGGTCGCCGCAGAGTACACGCCCGAGACCCAGGGCAAATTCACCGGCGGCGCCATCCAGTTCGTGGAGGTGTCGGTGGAGAAGGAGCAGTACCGCGACCTCGAAAAAGAGATGGCTGCGGCGTTCGCGGTTGATTAAGCTTCGAGCCTGTTCGCTTCTGGCCTGTTGAATCGCGGGGTACCGGTTTCGCCGGTACCCCGCCTGACGCGGTCGAACGTGCCGTTCAACCTTTCCAAAGAGCAGGCGACAGAGATCCAAAGTCGGTCAAATTTGGATTTACGCAACGTACCTTTATGTCGGAATAAGTTATCCATTCATTGGGCAATATAATCAATCGCTTAAGACCGACCCCAAGTGCGGCTCATTTAGGACGTCTCCCGTGCGCATATTTGTCGCAAGCTCAGATAGAGTCACTTAGGCTGGCGCTGCTGCTGTTGCTGGAAAGCGAACCTGGCATGGCTGTAATCGGTATGTTCGATCAGGCAGAAGGATTGTTAACCATCGCCAAGGCTTCCAACTCGGAGGTCTACCTGTTGGATGACCGCCTCGCCGACCCATCGACCATTGTCGATCTGATCGGATCGGTCCATGGGTTGGAGAATTCACCCAAGGTGATCGTTCTTTCGCCCGACCCGCAGATCGAACCAATTGTCCTGGCGGCCGGGGCCGACGCATTCGTCAACAAGTCTTCTCCACCCGACGGACTGCTCCCAATATTGAGGCAAATGCGCCCATCCAAACATGCCGGACAATGAAACAAGGCTGTATGCTCTGACAAATGTAATTTGTTGACTTCATGTAGCGTAGGAGATTGACCATGGCCAACCAACCCGATAAACACTTGCGAGCCCAATTGCCCATCCCGGATGTACCAAAACCGGGGCTAACCACGCATCGAAGAATTGGGGATCATGGATGGCACGTTGATCTACGTGATCATCGGCGACAACGGCGCATCTGCCGAGGGGACATTGAACAGGGCTACTAGGTCCGTTGACATTTGGTCGTAACGTCCCCGGCACGGGCGCCTACAAGTCTGCTAATCGGATATTCTGCCGCCCGTGCCGGGGACGTGCCAGGCGCAAAGTAGGTGGTTTTCGAAATGTCAACAGAGCCTAGAGTACAGGTTGACCGGTTGAGCGTGTACGCCCTGGCGCAGAGTTTGCTGAGTGGAGGCAGGCGTTCTTCGTAGAGAAGTGATAGTTCCGGAAGCAGGTGTCGGTAGCCCAATTGCGTCAGCTTCCGGCTACCGGCAAAACCATCAGTTTCATCACACAGACAAGGAGTATTACAATGAGTAAGCAAGACAACAACGCCGTTTACAACATCATCGCCTTTATCTTTGCCGACCCTAAAAAGGCCAGGTCAGTGCACGACGAGTTAAACGCATCGGCCAAGGAAGAAGACTACAAGGTGATCGCAAATGCCGTAGTCGAAGTTGATGCCAAAGGGAAGGCCCACATTCATGAGGCCGGCCACGGCACGCTGGGTACCGTTGGCGGTGCAGCAGCGGGCGGTCTTCTCAGCCTGCTCGGCGGTCCTGTCGGTCTGCTCGGCTGGGCCATCGCCGGTGGCGTGATCGGCGGCTTTGCCGGTAAGACCGCGGGCCGGGCGATTCCGAAAAAGGACCTGGAAGAGTTGGCGGAGCAGATGCAGCCCAACACTTCGGCAATCCTGGCGATCGTCGAGGACACGGCCGCGGAAAAGCTCATCGACACCATGGCCCCGTATCAGGCACAGGTGGTCACGTTGACAATGGGTGATGAAACCTCGGGCGAAATTGCCCAGGCGGTCGCGGTCGACGTGGAAGGTCCCGCTGATGACGCAGAGACCGATGATGCAGAGACCGATGACGCGGCAGGCTCGCAATCGGCCTAGACGGCAATGCCTGCCAAGCGCAGCTGAAGGTCGCCCTGTAGGCGGCCAACAGCTGTGCTTGGGCAGTGTTTCGATGGATGTCTGACGAATTCGCACACAATTGATTGATCGTTGCTTGATAGCAGGAGATCGTAATGACAGTTGAAGAGACCCCTACACCCGTTGAGGAAATCCAGGCGCTCTATGTTCAGACTGCCCACGGCATTACCTATGACGGCAGCAAGCTCACGCTCCACACCGTGGCGCCATCCACGCTCTTCTTTTCCGATCGACCGGATCGTGTGACCGGCCACGTATCCTCGCAGGAGTTTGTCCAGACCTGGGGTGACGGTGAGGATAGCTTTGCATCCAACCCGCCCAATGCAGCGCTCTCCATCTTTGGCGACGGTGAGATTCACGATGTGGTCGTGGAGTTGTATGAGCCGGTTCTGGCCGACGGTAACCTGACCTACCGCGTTGACATTCTCGACGGTGAGTTGCCAGCAGACGGTGGCCCCAGTTCGCTCTTTATCGACGTCATCGGCCGGCCGCTCTCGCCGGTGTCGGTCGCCGGTATGCGACCGACGCGATCGACGACGCGATCGACGCAATCGCTAGCTTCGCTAGCCGATAAGCTGCCGGTGCGGAGTCGCGTAGCCAGTCGTGCTTGACAGTGACTGAAGTCGTGACTGCGCGGCCCACTTGCACGCGGCGTTTGGTACGCTTCACTCATTGAGACAACAGTTGGGGAACTGTTTGTGGTGTCAGAAGAGTTCGATCTCAGGTCAGGCGAATATTGGAAACGTATTGGGGTGGGGTCTATTGACCGGTCTGCTCAGTGCAATCGGCGCATTCATCTTCATCGGCGTTAATGAACCAGGGCCAAGAGTTTGATTTGGCCAGATCTTACGGACTGGACGCCCTTTTCCGGCTCTTGGTTGATGGTGGGCATCATGACCGTGGCCGGGCTGATCGTCGGCCTGATCCATCACTATTCCGCCGCGGCCGAGCTCGATGTCTTCACCGCCGTGGATAAGGGCGATATGGATCCCAAGCCCGTCCCGGCCTCGCTGCTGGCGTCGCTGGTCTCTCTCATCGGCGGCTTCAGTCTTGGCCCCGAGGTGCCGACCGGCATGTTGGCGGCCGGACTCGGCGGTTGGATCTCCAGGCGACGTCAATTTCGATGCCGAACGCACGCGGACCAATGTCATCAGCGGCGTTTCGGCCGCCTATGCCGGTCTCTTTTCGTCGCCTTTTGTCGTCCTGATGCTGCTGCTGGAATCGGCCCATCTACAATCGATTGCCTACTACGGAACACTCTTGATCGCCGGACTCTCGGCGACCATTGGCTTTGGTCTCTTTTACGGACTTGGCGGCGATACGTTCTCGTCCTGTTGGGGCTACTGTCACCACCTGCCTACGATCTGACGGATCTGGCACCTGGGGGCCGGGATGGTGTTGGGCGTCGTTGGGGTGCCGTTTGGCCTGCTCTTTCCGATCATGACCAAGATACTTGGCCGCTGCGGTCGCACCGCTCACGGGCCAGCCCATTCTCCGTGGTCTTCTCGGCGGCTTCTTGCTCGGCTTGCTGGCCTTTGCCCTGCCGATTACATTGGGACTGGGCACCAATGAAATGGTGGTTGTCAGTCAACAGGCCGCGGAAATCGGCTTCGGCTTGCTGATCGTCTTTGCGCTGGCCAAACTGTTGGCCTTGAGCGGGGCCTTGTCCTTTGGTTTCATCGGCGGCCCAATCTTTCCGCTCCTTTTTGTGGGCACGACCGTGGGCTCTGCCATTCTGTTGTTCTTTCCCCAACTCCCAATGGGCCTGGCCTTGGGCTGCTTGACAGTTGCTGTCCCTGCCGCGGTCGTGCCCATCCCGCTGACGCTGGCCGCGATCGGCGTCGTGATCATCGGGTCACCGCCCAGCAATGCCTTGCCCCTGGTGCTGGCGGCTTTGGTTTCATTTTCAGTCTCACACGGCCTGATTATGCGCACCCGCAAGCAGGGCGCGAAAGCCGACCAGTCGGAGTAACCACGTGTAGACCATGGCGCCAATCGCAAGAGGAAAACGAGAGCTAAAGGGAATTGGCTATGAGCTATTCATCGGCGCGTTGTCGATCCTCTCGATCATCAATCTGGTCCTGATGGTTGTATTCCGATACGGATCCTGGCCTGCAGACCGTCTTGGGCGTCATCAATGCCGTGATGACACCCATCTTTCTGGGTGACTTTTTCTATCGGCTCTTTACGACCACGAGCAAGAAGACCTATTTCTTCGGCGGCTTCGGGTGGGCGGATCTGCTTTCCAGCCTTCCCTTTCCCCAGTTCAAGATCCTGCGTCTCTTCCGGCTCTGGCGTGTTATTCGCTTGTTCGTCGAGTTCGGCGTCGACGCAATCTCGTGCATGAGTTCATCACGCACCGTGCAGAGAACGCACTCTATACGGTCGTCTTCTTGGTCCTTTGCGTGCTGGAGTTCGGATCGCTCGGCCATGCTCAGCGTTGAAAGCGCATCGCCCGACGCCAATATCACGACGGCCTCGGATGCCATCTGGTGGGCCTACGTAACGATTACGACTGTCGGCTATGGCGATCAATATCCGGTTACGACAACATGGACGCATCATTGGCGTCCTGGTGATGACAGCGGGCGTGGGCCTCTTCGGCACGCTCAGCGGTTTCCTGGCCAACATGTTCCTGGCGCCGCCCAAGAAGAAGGAGGAAGAAGAGAAGCGGACCGAAGCAACAGCTGATGACCCGAAGGCTAGAATGGCCGAACTCAAGCGTCTGATCGAGACGCACAGGAAGCCGCCATGGCCAATCTACGTGCCAAGCTGAATGAAGTAGACCAACTTCTCTAATCATTCGATCAGTGATCAGTCATCGATTTTTCATTCTGCCATTGTCACATAGGAGGCAATCATGACCGCAAGCACAGAAGCAAAACCAGGCCGTCAGTGGCCCATTTTTCAAGGGATTCTGCCGCATTGACCGATCGAGGATCAGCGACGGATATCATTGCCGGAGTCACCTTGGCCGCCCTCGCCATCCCGGAGGTCATGGGCTACACCAAGATCGCGGGCATGCCGGTCATCACCGGTCTCTATACGATTCTGATTCCCATGGCACTCTTTGCCATCTTTGGGTCGTCCAGACATTTGGTGGTGGGGGCGGATTCCGCCACCGCGGCCATTCTGGCTGCCGGGCTGGCCGGTCTGGCTACGATCAGGATCGACCGAATATGTGGCGCTGGCCGGCGTGCTCGCACTGATGACGGCGGCATTCTCTGACTCATTGCGCGGGTGGTTAAGCTTGGCTTTCTGGCTGACTTTCTTTCGAGGACCGTGCTGATCGGCTTTCTCACCGGCGTCGGCGTGCAGGTCGCCATCGGTCAGATTTCGGGCATGCTGGGCATTCCGGGCGGCGGCAGCGGTCCAATCCAGCAGCTGGCTCACCGATTTTCAGCAGCTTTCGCAGACCAACATGATGACGCTGGCCATCTCCGTCAGCGTGCTGGTGATCATCGTCGGCGCGCGCAGGATCAATAACAAGATTCCCGGCGCCCTGATCGCCGTCATCGGCGCGATTGCCGCCAGCTATTTCTTCGATCTCTCGGCGGACGGCGTCGCCGTACTCGGCACCGTCCCCAGCGGCCTGCCCAAGATTGGCCTGCCGGATGCCGGCGTCGACTGGTCGACTCATCCAGCAGCTACTGCCCACAGCCTTTTCATTGTTTGTCGTGATCCTGGCCCAAAGTGCGGCCACCTCCCGTGCCTACGCCGCCCGCTACAGCGAGCGTTTCAGCGAGAATGTCGATCTGGTCGGTCTCGGGCCTGGCCAATATCGGCGCCAGCCTGACAGGCACCTTCGTGGTCAACGGCAGCCCCACCAAGACGCAGATGGTGGACAGCGCCGGCGGCCGCAGCCAGCTTGCCATGCTCACCACGTCGTTGATCGTTGTGGTGGTCTTGCTCTTCCTGACCGTTCCTCTGGGCTATATGCCGAGCGCCGTGCTCTCTGCGGTCGTCTTCTTGATCGGCGTCGAGTTGGTCGATGTGAAGGGAATGCGCAAGATCTATGACCAGACGTCCGGGCGAGTTTTGGGTTGCGCTGATCACCGCGCTCACTGTCATCTTCGTCGGGGTCGAGCAGGGCATTCTGTTGGCCATGTTCCTCTCGCTGGCGCTGCATGTAAAGAACGGCTACCATCCCAAGAACAGCGTGCTGACCCAGAGCGATGGCCATTGGGACTCCGCGCCGATGACAGCGCCCCAGGAAGCCCTTCCTGGCCTGATGATCTATCGCTTCAACCACAGCATGTACTACGCCAATGCCGAGATGTTGGGCCAGGAGTTGCTGAGCCTGTCAGCCGCCGGAAGCCGAGCCGGCTACGTGGCTCTGTATTGACATGGACGCCGTGGATGATGTGGACTTCTCGGCCGCGGCGGTTTTGCGAGAAGCGTACAAGGAACTGGACGATCGTGGCGTGCGCATCGTGCTTGCCGAGGTTAGCGATGACCTACGTGCCGAGCTCGACCGGTCCGATGTCACTGCGTTGATCGGCGAACAGTACTACTTTGACGACTTGGAGGATCTTTTGGCTGCCTACCAGAAACAGGCAGGAGGAGCAACTGATGGCAAATGAGCAAGACGAGTCTGCCCAGCCAAGACCGAAGGCAATCACAGCATCTAACGGTCAAGGAGCGCACCGAAAAGGGCAAAGCGGCTCGTGCCACCTGTCCACGATCGAGTCTTGCCGCCTGGGAGCCAGCCGCCGATCGGCCGGACCCCGTGGCACTGCTCGAGGCCCAGGCGGCCGAGCGTATTCCTGAACTGGCGCCCATCCGCTATGGCCGTATGTTGGCCTCGCCCTTCGCCTTCTACCGTGGCGCGGCCGCCATCATGGCGTCGGATCTGTCGACCCTGCCCAACACGGGCCTGAATGTACAGCTTTGCGGCGACGCCCACCTGTCGAACTTTGGCGGTTTCGCCTCACCGGAACGGGCGTTGGTGCTCGACATCAACGACTTTGACGAGACGCTGCCCGGCCCATGGGAGTGGGACCTGAAGCGTCTGGTCGCCAGCATCGAGATCGCCGGTCGGGAAGCGGGGTTTTGCGCCGCCAAGGAGTTGCGCAAGCTTGTACTCGGCTGCGCAGGTGAGTATCGTCGTTCCATGCAAGAATTCGCGGCGCTGGACAATCTCGATCTCTGGTATCTGCATATCGATCTGGCGTGGATGCATGACCGGTGGGGCAAGAATGTCAGCGGCCAAGGCAGAGAAGGCGACTTGACGCCGACATTGCCCATGCCCACCACAAGGACAACCAGCGCGCCTTTGAGAAACTCACGCAGGTCGTCGATGGTCAAGCTTCGGATCGCGCCGCATCCCCCTCTGATCATTCCCATCGAGGATTTGGTCCACGGCGCGGAACAAGAAGCGATCGAAGACGGTCAATACGGGCGGCCTTGCGTAGCTATCGCGCCACGCTGCGCGGTGATCGCCGCCGCCTCTTGGAGAGCTATCAGTATACCCATCTGGCGCGCAAGGTCGTGGGCGTGGGCAGCGTCGGAACCCGCAACTGGATTGTGCTGATGCAGGGCCGGGATGACACCGACGCCCTCTTTCTGCAGGTCAAAGAGGCCCAGGCCTCCGTCTTGGAACCCTATCTGGGCAAGAGCAAATATCTGACCCACGGACGGCGCGTGGTGGAAGGCCAGTGGCTGATGCAAGCGTCAAGCGACATCTTTCTGGGCTGGGATCGGGTCCCCGCCGGCGAGTTCGACCCAGGCGGCGACTATTATGTGCGCCAGTTGTGGGACTGGAAGATCTCGTTGGACGTCGAGGGCATGACGCCGGACGAGTTGATGATCTACGGCAAGATGTGTGCATGGACGCTTGCCCGCGCCCACGCCCGTTCCGGCGACCGGATCGCCATCAGCGCCTACCTCGGCAAGAGTGATGGATCGACAAGGCGTTGGCCGAGTTTGCGGTCGCCTATGCCGATCAGAATGAACGTGACTATCAGGCGCTTGCCGCCGCGGTGGAGCGTGGTACTGATTCAGGCCGAAATGGGCGTATGAAGCCGCGTTCGGAAATGTCATAGAAAATAGTCGGGGTCTCTGGTTACCAGAGACCCCGACTATTTTTGGCTCCCCGGGTTGGACTTGAACCAACAACCCTGCGGTTAACAGCCGCATGCTCTGCCGATTGAGCTACCGAGGACCGGCAATAAATGACTAGATAATTATACGGAGAGCGCCCCAACCTGTCAAATTCGGATGCGTATTTCGTCGATACGACCACGTCCTGCACGAATGCTTCCGCGATCTGGTTCGCGTCTCGCAACGCTTGCCGATGCATTGAACGCTCGCACGCAGATCAGTACGCAGTCCGCAGCACGCTAGCCCAGATAGTCGCGCAATTTGCGGCTGCGCAGCGGATGGCGCAGCTTGCGCAGCGCCTTGGCTTCGATCTGGCGTACCCGCTCGCGGGTGACGTTGAATTCCTTGCCCACGTCTTCCAACGTGCGCGTCGTGCCGTCTTCCAGACCAAAGCGCATGATCAGCACTTTGCGCTCGCGCTCGTTGAGGGCATCCAGAATCTCCGCCATCTGCTCCTTGAGCAGGCGCCGGCTGGCCGAATCGACCGGGCCGGGCAGGCTGTCATCCTCGATGAAGTCGCCCAGGTAAGCTGTTTTCTTCGTTGCCGACCGGCGTGTCCAGGCTCAATGGCTCCCGGCTCAGTCGCTGGATGCGCCGCACCTTGGCTGACGCACGCTCCAGCTTGCCGCGCCAGATCCGGCTCCATGATCGATGTTCTCATCCATGGCTGTCTTGATCGCCAAGCGGTCTTCCGGCTTCAAGAAAGTCCATCTCCAGCGCCAGTTCCTCGGCCGTCGGCTCCCGGCCCAGCTCCTGCTGGAGCTGGCGTTGGATGCGCCGCTGGCGGTTGATCGTCTCGACCATGTGCACGGGAATGCGAATCGTGCGCGCCTGATCGGCGATCGCGCGGCTGATCGCCTGACGGATCCACCAGGTGGCATAGGTGCTGAATTTGTAGCCAAGCGTATGGTCAAACTTGTCCACGGCGCGCAGCAGGCCGAGGTTGCCTTCCTGAATCAGATCCAGGAAACTAAGACCGCGCCCGATGTAGCGTTTGGCGACGCTCACGACCAGGCGCAGGTTGCTCTGGGCCAGCACGTCGTGGGCGAGCTTGCCACGGATAATCGTGTTCTCTAACTCGTCACGCACGTCCAGATCCAGTTCGACGCCACTCTCGTCGGCCAATGCGATCTGCTCTTTGGCTTCGACGCCATCGCGAATTTCCTGGGCCAACCGCATTTCATCTTCCGCCGTAAGCAGCGGATGGCGGCCAATGTCGCTCAGAAAAAGCCGGACCGGATCCAGGCTTTGGCCCAGTTCGGGGACATCTTCGATTAGCTTCTCGATGGGCACCGTGCGCTCTTGCTCTACCTCTTCCTCGAGCTTTTCATCGCGTTCAATGCGCGGAATGGGCGTCGTCTCGTCCTCTTCTTCGTCATCGTCCTCATCGGGGATGTCGTCAAAGACGTCTTCCTCTTCTTCGCCCTCGCCGAGATTGATGTACTCATCCAGCTCGCTCGTTCCGCCGCGGCTACGCCGTGGAAGGGGAGCGAGGCCCTCTTCTTGTTCCGAGTCAATCGGTGCAGGTTTGCGCCGTCTTGCCATCAGTCTCCTTTGTGCCCCTCTATTATTGAATCAATACGCCCTGCGTGCGGCGCCCTCGATCAAAGAGGACTTCGTTCAGTCGCTTCACCAAGCGATCAAGATGGGATCTTTCGCGAGCGATTTGATTGCTGATGCTGCCATACTCAAGGTCACTCGTTTGGCCGCGGCCATGCTGCGCTTCTGTCTGCAGCTGCTTGAGTTCGTTATTCTTGGCGTCCACACGGCGCCGGCGCAGGGTAATCAACGTCTTGGCCGTATCTTCGCGCAGTTCGTTGCTTTCATTGGCCGGCATTCCCGCGGCATAGGCCATGATGCGCCCGTAATGTCCATGGATCGGATCTGCCAGTTCGTCTTGGAATGATTCACTATCCCACGGTTCATCGCCGCTCACAAACTGTTTAAGTGTCCGGTAGATTTCTCGATTCTCGGCCCGTTCAAAGTCTGCCGTGCTGAGCGACTCGATCTCCAGTAGATCGCATGCGCCTGCCAACCAGACAAAAAGCTCTGGCGAATGGAGCAGCAGCGCCAGCAGGTGATCTTCCGTGGTGAGCTGGCCGACCGGCGATCGACTCCCATTGGCGCTATATGGGAAAGGCGCTGCATCGGCGTCGAAGGGCGGCGCGTCTAATGCCGGGATGAAAGATTCCGGCGGCGCTTTGGCCTGACCTGCGCGCTTCTGCCGTGCCAGATTGGTCTTGCCTGCCGCCTGCACCCGGCTGTTGATCGTTTGCAGGTCGATCTGGACCAGATTGCTCAGATCCTGCACGTAATGACTGCGCTCGACGTCGTCGCCTAGCTCGGCGATGAGCGGCGCCAAGGCTGAGACAGCCGCTGCCTTGCCCGCCGCCGACGTAATATCAAACTGGTCGGCCACGATCTGAAAGTAAAAGTCGAGCAGCGGCCGGGCCTCGTCGATCAACTGCTGCCAGCGCTGCGGATCTTCGCGGATCACGTCGTCGGGATCGCTGCCGTCGGGCATAGAAACAATCTGCAGATTCGCAGCCAGACGCTGTTCGAACGTGATGCCTCGGGCCGACATGCGCGGCTTCTGCACCCGCTTCAGCGCTTCGCGCGCCTGGTTGAGCCCTCGAATCGTGGCCTGCTGGCCGGCCGCGTCCGCATCAAGCGCCAGAACGAAGTTGTCGGTGTAACGCTGCAGCTGCTGCAGCTGATCGCCGGTGATGGCGGTGCCCATGCAGGCAACGACATTGGCGAAGCCGTGCTGGTGCGCGGCGATGACGTCCATGTACCCTTCGACGATCACGACCTTGTCCGCTTCGCGAATCGCTTTTTCTGCCAGGTCGAGCCCAAAGATCACGCGCGATTTGTGAAAGACCGGCGTTTCTGCCGTGTTGAGATACTTGGGGACTGAGTCATCCAGTACGCGCCCGCCGAAGCCAATCACGCGGCCTTTTCTGTCCCGGATGGGAATGACGACGCGACCGCGAAAGGCGTCATAGGTGCTGCTTCCCTCGGCGTTTTCTTTGATGACGCCGGCCGCAAGGAGATCTTGCAGCGTGTAGCCCAACCGGCGTCAGGTGGTTGCGGAGTCCATCCCAGCTATCCAACGCAAAGCCGATCCCGAACTGTTCCGCTATCTGCTGGTCGATCTTCCTACGCTCAAGATACGCTCGTGCCCCCTCGGCTGCAGGATGGTGCTGGAGAATCTCCCGAAAATAGAGGCTGGCAGCTGTATTGATATCAAAGATCTTGTCGCGCGTTTGCCGTCCGGGATCTTCGTCGTAGCCGTGCAATTCAACGCCAGTCTCCTGGGCCAACATCTCCAACGCATCACGGAAAGAGAGATTCTCTTTGCGCATGACGAACTCGTAGATGTCGCCGCCGGATCCGCAGGCGCCAAAGCAACGCCACGTTCCATGATCGGGCGAAACAAAAAAGCTGGGCGTGCGTTCATCGTGAAAGGGACAGAGGCCTTTATAGCGGCTGCCGGCACGTTCAAGCGCGGTATAACGGGAGATGAAATCAACGATGTCGACCCGCTGTTTGACTTCATCAATCACGCTCATCGGGTCTCGTCTTCTCCTACGTATCAAAGTCTCTGGGGACAGCGGTGGATCGAATTATAACGTTTGTTCTGATGGGTGTCAAAGCCCCGAGGATGAGTCCGTTATGCTCCCGACACAGGCGGGACAGAATGCAGATCGGTCGGTTTCAGTGGACGACTAGGCTGGTTCAAGGCCATATTTGTTGACGTAGGTCGGGTAGAGTGCTTCGGCCTGGCGAAAGAGGCCTTCTAACTTCCGCGAGGCGCGGAAGATATTGCCGTTGGCCTTGATTTGTCCGCTGAAAAAGGCGCTGCTCAACCGCTCCCGGCCCATCCAGATTTCGTGGAGCAAGTCGGCCGGCACCCGAATCTCAAAATTGGCCTTCCCCGGGCTCGGGCCAAGGAAAAATTCCAGGGGCGGCTGACGGCCGTCTAGCAAGATTTCGCCATCGGGGTCTTCAAAGATGATGCGCACGACCATATTGCTCTTCGTAAAGTCGTCGATATTGGCCTGATCTTCTGACAATGCAAGGAAGAGATCATTCATCACTGCATAAAGCTGTTCGGTAGATTCGTAGACTGCCATAACACTTCTTTCGGAATATTCAGTGGATTCTAGGTTTCCGGATTATAGGCGGCGTATCAATTGCAGTCAAAAGGATGAGCACACAAACGCGGAGGCTTGCCGCAAAAAAAGCCCGTGTCGGCGAACCGACACGGGCTGGTCTAGTCTTGTTGAACTTGTTTAGCGCTTGAACAGTCCTACGATGAACAGTAGGAGGACCGCGCCAGCCAGGGACGTGATGAGTGAGCCAAAAATACCACCGGCCGAGATTCCGAATAGGCCAAAAATCCAGCCGCCGATCACGCCGCCGATGATACCGGTTACGACATTGCCGATTAGGCCAAGCCCACCGCCCCGCATGAACTGCCCTGCGAGCCAGCCGGCCACGCCGCCGATCACGATCCAAAGGATGAATCCCATCAAATTCATATGCGCCACCTCCGATGTGTATGTGATGAAAGAGCCTTGATGGCCGAATCGTTCGACCTCAGCTTTATTGTAACGCGAATTACCAGCATTGCAAGAGGTTGAAAAGACTTTGGAAGCTATTGGGCGGATGAATTGTGGATGACCAGGTCTGCGATCCTAGAAGTCAATGGGCTTACCCTCATATGCGTACGCGAACATGCGGCGCAACTCGTCTGAATCTGGGATGCGGGGTGCGGTAAAGAACTGGGTGTCCATCTCCGTATAGGCGCAGAGCAGATCGAGCTTTTCTTCAAATTCTGCCCGGTCAATGCCCAATTCGGCGATGCTCATGGGCTGGTGCACTGTCCGTTGGAGCACGCGCACTGCCTCTGTGAGGGCGCGGCCGGCTTCTACCTCGTCGTGGCTGTCCGTAACGCCCACGTAACGCGCAATGTCCCCATAGCGCGCGCCGCCCTGGTTCAGCGTTAAGTCCATTGTGTAGGGAAGGAAGAGGCTGACGCCGCGGCCATGGGGCTGCTTGAAGAGACCGCCCAAGCTGTGACCCATGGCGTGTGCCAGCGCATTATTTGAGTTGCCAAAGCCCAGGCCGGCCATCGTCGCTGCGTTCGCCATCTGCTCACGCGCTTCGGGATCGTTGGCCCCGTCGGCATAGGCCCGGGGTAGATACTCGAAGACCAGCTTGGCCGCCTGTAGGCACATACCATCGGCAAAGACGTTGTGCCAGCTCGCCGTAAAGCCTTCAATGGCGTGGGTGAGCGCATCCAACCCCGTGTCTGCCGTCACGCGTGCCGGCAACAGCATGGTTAATTCGGGGTCGATGATGGCCACGTGGGGCACTACTTCGCGATTGCCAGTCGAAATCTTGCGTTGCTCGGCCGTATCCGTGAGCACCAGCGCATAGGTTGCCTCGCTCCCTGTGCCACTCGTGGTTGGGATCGCCATTAACTTGACGCCCTCCAGCCCCAGGGTCTCCATGGGGTTGATTTCGGCAGGGTCCATCTCCGGCCGCTGGCTGAGGACATAGATCGCCTTGGCCGCATCCATGGGGCTGCCGCCGCCTAGGCCGACGACCCAGTCGGGTTGAAAGGCCTCGGCCAGCTTGGCGCCCCGCCGCGCGGTTTGCAGGCTTGGCTCCGGCTCCACTTCGGCAAAGATTTCGGTCTCGAAGCCGGCTTCATGGAAAAATGACAGCACACGATCAACAATGCCCAGGGCCTGCAGCGTTGCATCCGTGACGATGAAAGCGCGCTTGCCGCCCACATACTCAATGTGACTCAGGGCTTCTTCGCCAAAAACGATCTCACGCGGCGCAGCAAAATACCACATGTTGTCCCCTCACTATTGCAGTTCAGCGTGAATCTGGCGCCGGTGGGCATACCCATAGGTGACGCCAGAGATTCACAGAGATTAAATTAAGCACCATAGGGCATGGCGCCAAGAGACTGCGCCAGCGCTAGGCGTAGACTGTATCCACCTCGGTGGCGCAGTTGACCAGCTCCTGCGCAGCCTTGACGTTCTGCATAATCTTGACAAGGTTGCCGTCCAGCTTCAACTTGCGCGTCACCATCCCTTTGACCGGATCGAGCTTGCCCGCCAGCACGTCCTGCCACTTATCCATGTCAGTCGTGATCTTGAACTCGGCGCTCTTGCTATCCGGGTCATCTACCAACTCGGCGCTGCGGCACTTGCCATGCCAAAGGTCGAGATAAATGCCTGGCCCGCCCTTGATCACGAGCATGACGTCGCCCTCCCAACTCTTGGCGGCAGACGCGTAGGCAGGACTGCTGTTGATGGCCTTTTCAAACTGCTCGGTCCACTCAGCGCTGGGGAAGATGTAAGCCATGAAAAGTCTCCTTGAATTCTACTCAATTGGATTCTGAGTGCTGATCGACAGCGATCAGCCTGCTAGCTGGTTGAAAAACGATTTGTTGAGAACGGTGCGCACGGCGTATAGCCTCGGCCACTTTGGGGGAGCCAAAACGGTCGGATATTTCTCCTGACTGCGGCGCGCACCATGGGAGTATCAGGTGTTTGTGTCCTGAGCGTGTTCCTGCTATGTCGTGACGCCGGAGCGAAGGCGCGAAGGCTGCTCACGCTTGTTGCTTGCGGCGTATGCGCGCCAGCCGATGTGCCAGTTCCGATAGGGCTACCCGGTCTTGGCGACCCGCTGGCGCACTTTCCAGCGTGTGCAGCGCCCAGGCCGCCCACATTTCAGCCTGATCGAGCTCCTTTGTGTGCCATTCGCAATACTTGGACAACTCGACATAAGGGATGGCTGCATGATCTGGTGTTGAGGTCAGCCACGCTTGCCAGACTGCGGCGGCTTCGTCCCACCGCCCCTGGCGTTTGAGCAGACGCCCCAGGCCTTCGTACGCTTCGCCGCGCGGCTGCATGGCGTGTGACGGTCGCAGCATGGCGATAGGCGCTTTCGGCTTCCGCCAGTACCCCATTGCGCTCCAATGTAATCGCCAGCGCCAACCAGTCGACACCCGGCAGGGCCGCCGGCTCAGCTGCGGACGGTTGCAGGCCAAATGCCTGGCTCAAGGCGTCCGCCAGCGACACCATGGAGACGATGTCTTCCCGGTTGTGATAGAAGACCCGGGCCATCTGGCTGGCATTGCCGTCGCGCGTATAATCGACATAAAGTTGTGGGATCAGCGCACCGGGCACGTCGTCTTCGCTGCGTCGCAGGCCCAGCACACGCTCTTCCAGGTTGATGAGGCGGCAGCTGCGCAGACGCTTTCGCCAAAGCCGGCGGGCCGGATGCAGAAGATCCAGGTGCGCGCGATCCGGGGCCAGCAGCGCAACTTCGTCCATGCCCGCAGGGAAGAGCCAGTGGTTCTGCTGAAACCGGGTGCGCAGCAAAGGCAAGTCAAAGGTGCGGCCATTGAACGTGACCGTCATGTCAAACGGGGCGAGTAGCTCGCTGAGCGCTACCAGTAGCGCCCCTTCCTCGGCGGGACTGCGCATAAAGAATTGCCGCACTACGAAGGCTAGATCCGGGATATCCCCAGCAAAATTTGGGATATTTGGGTTATTTGCTTGGGATAACTCGGTTTTCCCAAGCGCTGGGTCAGCGCGCGCCATGTCGACGGGGGCACCGCTAGCGACTTCGAACGTGCCCACGCCGACCATAAAGGCGTAGACGCCGGCGCCGGCGCCCAGTCCGGTGGTTTCGGTGTCGATAAAGGCGGCGCCGAGGAAATCTCGCTGTTTGTCCAAGCCAAAGGTGGGATGAAGCGCGGCGAGCGCAGCGGGCGTCTGACCGAGCAGCGCACCAAGCGGCCGCGGTCCGCGCGATTCACCGAGTCCATAGCGCTGGGTGACGACGTAGCAGCGGCCGGCGTGGTTCTCGATCTCTGCGCCAGGTGCAGCGTCTTCCAATGCAAACAGCGGTATGGGGGCGTCCTCGTCACCCGCGGCCGGCGCGGGCAGTTCCGGTTCGCTACGGCTTTTCTTTTGACGCAGGCCCTGGAGCCGGCGGAGTCGATCAAGTTGGGAAGACACGCGTTAGGTTCCTGACAAGCTGGCGACGGTACCTTACTTGACGGCACTGAAACAGACCGCACCCTTAGGCACACGCAGGCTGCCTTCCGACGCGATAATGGCATCCATACGACGGCTCATTTCCTCCAGCAGCAGGGCACGATGGCGATCATCTGCAGGACGATCTGCTATGGAGTCGATCATGGCGCTGGCGTAGTAGCGCAGCGCGGTCTCGGTGGTGGGAAAGCGGAAGGCATCGACGTACTCGTGGGTTTCGACGTTGGGAAAGACACGCGCCACCCGAAAGCCGTGGCTGCCGTCAAATGCCGACACGACGCCGGGGAGCGCCTGATAGCCAACTGCTCGGGCCGCCTCGCGGTGGAGTTGCTCGAGCCGCTGGTTGGCATCCGCGCTGTTCGTAATGGCGATCGCCCGGCCGCCGGGGCGCAGCACACGGTACATCTCTAGCAGCGCTGCGTGCTGGTCGCGCACGTGGTAGAGCATGTGGTTGGCCATAACGCAATCGACCGAGGCGGACGCCAGCGGCAGGCGCTCGGCGCCGGCCTGAACGAGTGCAGCCGGTCGGACCTTTGTTGTACTCTCACTACGCGCTTCAACGAGCATACCGTAGGAGGCATCCACGCCGATGACAAAGACGCCGGCGTCAGCCAACTCGGCGTGATAGGTGCCCGGCCCACAGCCGATATCGGCCAGGCGCTCTCCCGCACTAGGCGCTACGCGCGCCATCACCCAATCCGCCCAAGACTCGTTGTTTTCGGTGTAGAGGCGGTGGGCTTCGCGACGAATGTTGAGCCGCTCTGCGTCGCCGTATTGCTGGCGCAGGTAGGTCGGGTTGCTGGCGTGGCCTAGATCTGCCTTTTGTGTTGTGGACATGGCGTCAGCTATAATCGTTTCCAGATTTCCAGAGTGAGAGGACCATGCCCATTCATTCCACCAAGACGTGGCGCTGCTTTGAGCCGGCCCCGGCCGCATTCGTCGATCACGTACCGATTCATCCTATCTTAGCACAGGTGCTCTACAATCGCGGGCTACGGACCGTTGATGACGTGAACGCCTTCCTGACTGTGGGCGACGCCGTGGTCGAGAACCCCTACCGGCTCCAAGATATGGCGCCGGCTGTGCAGCGCATCCTCCACGCGATTCATATGCAAGAGGTCATCTGCGTCTATGGCGATTTTGATGCAGACGGCGTCACCTCCACTGCCCTCCTGGTCAATGCTTTGCAAGCGGCCGGCGGGCGGGTCGGGCCCTATATCCCCAACCGAGTCGACGAGGGATATGGTCTCAATCTGGAGGCGATCGACCGCATTGCCCAGCAGGCCGGGCTGATGATCACCGTGGACTGCGGTATCCGTGCCGTGGCCGAGGTGCAGCATGCCCGGGAACTGGGGCTGGACGTGATCGTCACCGACCATCACTCGGTGGGCGCGGTGCTGCCGCCGGCTCTGGCCGTGATCAATCCCCGGCGCGCCGATTGCCCCAGCCGCTTTGAGCGCCTGGCCGGCGTGGGCGTGGCCTATCGCCTGGCCCAGGCCGTGCTGCGTGCGGTCGCGCAACAGAAATGGGGCGCGCTCAGCGCCGACGCTGCGGCCGAGTTGGAGGCGGAGTTGCTCGACCTGGTGGCTATCGGCACCGTGGCGGACATGATGCCCCTGCAGATGGAGAACCGCTCTCTGGTCCAAAGGGGCCTGACGCAGCTCAACCAGACGAACCGGCCCGGGCTCCAGCTGCTGATGCAGAAAGCGGGCGTCGGCAAGGGCGGCGCCGATGCTGCCGCCATCTCTTTTCGCATCGCGCCCCGCATCAACGCAGCCGGGCGCATGGCCCATGCCAAGCTCGCCTATGATCTCCTTCGCACCCACGACGTGACTGAAGCCTACGGTTTCACCGAACGTCTGGAGGCGCTCAACCTCGAACGACGCACGTTGACGGAGTCGGCTGAGCTTGAGGCGGAAGCGCAACTGGCGGAGCAGGTTGCCGCGGACGCGCCTCTCTATCTTGTCCAAAGCGCCAATTTCCGTTCCGGCATCGTCGGCCTGGTTGCGGGGCGACTGACCGATCGCTTCTATCGGCCAGCGGTCGTCATCGAGCAGGGTGAGCTGCACTCGCGTGGCAGCGCCCGGAGCATCCCTGAGCTGGATATCAGCGGGGCCCTGGACGAGGTAAGTGATCTACTGGTGCGCTATGGCGGTCATCAGCGTGCGGCCGGCTTCACGGTGGAAACGACCCGCCTGGACGAGTTTAACCAGGCCTTGCTGGATGTGGCCACGCGCGAGTTGGGCGCCCATGGCGCCCTGCGTCCCACGCTGGAGATCGACGCAACCGTCGAGCTGTCTGAGCTCAACTGGAGTCTGGTGGAGCAATTTGCCCGGCTGGAGCCGACGGGCCAGGGCAACCGCCCGCCCCTGCTGCTGACGCCAAGCGTGCGCGTGCGCGAAGCGCGCAGCGTTGGCCGCGGTAAGCATCTCAAACTCATTCTCGACTCTGGCCCTGGCGAGCGAGTCATGGACGCCATCGCCTTTGGCCTCGGCGATCTCGCTGAAGAGCTCTCGACCGACAGCCTCATTGATGTTGTTGGTGAATTAAACGTCAACGAATGGAATGGCCGGCGGCAGCTCCAGCTAATCGTGAAAGATCTGCGCGACAGCGTTCAATCGCCAATTGAAAATTGACGATACTCAATCTGGAAAACTCTCATGCTCAACAATCTCTCACTTCCTGTCAAAATCGGTCTTGGTTTTGGCCTTCTCGGTCTTCTACTGACCGTCGTCGGCATCTTCCGCGGCAATGTACCCACCAACCCGGCCAGTATCGCCGTCGCCCTCCTCATTGGCGGCGGCGTCTGGTTCGTCGTCTCCTGGGCCGTGGCGACCGCGGCCGTGGATGTGGAGAAGGGGTAGGGGAGTAGGGTCTTGGGGTCTTGGGAGGAGCAGGGCGGGTTTTGTGAGTGGCCGAGGAATTTAACTTCAGCTGGTGGAACTGTCCCAACTTCCAAACCAATACCACCCCACAACCCCATCACCCCAAGACCGTATAATCCCACAATGCCTACCCCTCCTCCTCAAACCGCGACAAATCCGCAGCTTCGTCCTCCGGCCGGCGCCCATTGTAGCGCCACCAGAGGTTGTCGGCGAGGCCGGCGGCGTTGCACTCGACGCCCTGGCGGGTGAAGTAGTCGCAGACGCGCTGGACGTCGCGGAAGAGCACCTCGCGTGCGTGGGGATTGTTGGCCACATCCACCACTTGGGGAAAGTCGATCAGGGTCACCTTCCCGTCCCAGTAGAGAATGTTATAGGCCGACAGGTCGCCATGGATGAGCCCATGCTGAAGCATGAGCTCGATGTTACGCATCACTTCGACGAAGAGCGGGTAGGCTTCGTCGGGCTCGAGCGTGATTTCGTGGAGCGTTGGCGCCGGGCGATGCTCGTCGCCGATGAACTCGAGCAGCAGTGCGTTCTCGCTGGACGCGATGGGCTTGGGCACGGCGCCGCCCGCCTTGTGGAGCGTGTCCAGCGTGGTGAACTCATGCATGAGCCACGAGGTGTGGGCCATCTGCGAGCCGAACGCGCTGCCTTTCTCCATCGCCCGCTTGAGGCGGGTGTCCCGTTCCTTGGGCGTCTTGCCGTCGATGTCGATCAGGCTGCGCCCCTCACGGTAGAGCTTGTCATTGCGCAGGTTGCGGAACTTACGCGGCCTGTAGACCTTTGCCGCGGCCAAGGGTTCGCCCACGCTGGGATGGGCCGCGCAGCGATAGACGCTGGCTTCCTTGCCCCCCTTCACCTGGCTCAGCACATCGACGATTAGCGCCTGGTCGTAGAAGCCGCGCAGGGACGAGAGCAGCCAGACCCCCTCGTGCCGGGCTGGTTGGTAGGTCGTTGTAAAGCCGGCTTCCAGCCCTTCGGCCGAGTCGGTCAGCTGCTCAATGATCTTCTCCTGATCTTGCTTCTTTCTCTTGGCCCTGGCCGCAGCCCTGGCCTTCATCGAACCATCTTCATATTGGGGATCATAGAGCGCCGCATAGTGCTCGTACGGATCCAGCGGCGCCGAGTTGTCAAAATCCGACAACGTACTCGAATTCATCGTGAGATTCCTCGAAAAATGGACCGCGGATTTCACGGATCCAGCGGATCACAGCGGATTTTTTGCGCGAAGATTAGCGAAAATCCGCCTCATCCGGTCCGATCCGCGGTCAATAGGTTTTCTTTGTGGCCAACTGGAAAGGCCACGGATTGCCGTCATCCGTGGCCCAACGCGCGGGGGTGCGCCAATAAAAAAACAGCCACGGGAATGCACCCGCAGCCGCGTAGAGGTTTCTACGAGGGGATCTGCTAACAGAGGCTCTGCAGGCGCACAGGTTCATGGATCACAAGCGTGATCGCGGTTGATACGTTCACTTGGGCTGCCATGCATGCGCCTCCTTTCGTCCTATCTGTGGTCCAAATGACTGTCTGTTGGTTACCGTTAACAAATGTAGCATACTTTGTATGCCGTGTAAAGAGTGAGTTTTTTCGCTTTTTTCGCCGCCTTTATGATGCCAGGGGCTTCCGCACTACGACCCCTACTGTGGATTGACCACGAACTGGCTCACGATCTCCACGTCCTGCGCCAGGACGCTCTCCAGCGCATTGGCCAGGTCGTCTTCATCATAGACGGGCATGCCGTAGGTTGTGACGGTGAGCGCCTGCGTCGCGGCGTCGATCTCGAATTCGGTCCAGCCAAAGGTGTGGAGCGCGGCGTAGTCGCCGGCCAGGAGCGTGGCGTCAATGGGCGAAGCATCCAGCCCCACCTCGTCGTAGCCGGTTGCCCGCAGTTCCCGGTTTAGGATCTCCTTGGCGAAATCGTCCCGATCGTCTAGGTCATTGTCCATATCGTTGGCGATCGGCAAGGCGTAGTAGGCCGCGCGTTCCGCTTCGGTCACGTAGCCCTTGTTGATGCCGTCGGTGATGAAGATGGGCCCTAGCGTCGGCGCATAGGCCACGGGACCCACGCTGATCTCGAAGACAGGCAGCGCTTTTTGCGCCATGCCGGGCCCCTCGGCATAGGTGATGTTGTTGACCAGCGTGCTGTGAATGTCGGCCGTGACGAAGACGACGTTGCTGATCTGCTGCTCGTCGATGAAGCGCAGGAGGGCCGTCCGTTCCGCGGCAAAGCCCTCAAAACGATCCTGGGCCGACATGAGTCCCCGGTGCTGGATCGGCTGGGGAATGGCGATAAACTTCCAGGTGATGCCCTTTGCTTCGGCATCGAGCAGATCGCGCTGCAGATCGGTCAGCTGCTGCGCGCCGAGCATGGTGCGACCAGGGCGGAAGGTGTCGGCGCGGAAGCGGGCGACATCAGCCGGGTCATTGCGGTCGGCGCGCCGTACGGGCAGGTCGCGGAAGGAGCGGGCATCGAGTACGAAGAGGGCCGCGTCCAGGCCAAAGGTACGGTAGCGGTAGAGGCGCGGCCGGCCGTCCATGCGCCCGTCGTCGCCACTTTGGGTAGAGACAGTACCATAGCGCTCAAAGCCCAGAGGATTGTACTCGTGGAACGACTGGAACGCATGGTTGTAGAGGGCTGTCTCATTGATACGCCCGCTCGTCTCGGGGAAGCGGCTGTCGCGCTCGGCCAGCGCGCCGCCGGCAAAGTCGTTGAGCACTTCGTGATCGTCGATCGTAGCAAAAATGGCGGTCGACGCGCGCAGATCGGCCAGTGGGCTCAAGCCCTGGGCCGTGGCGTAGACCTCGGCGTGCTTCTGGCGGAACTCATCGAGCGTTTCGGCCTGGCGCTTGGGCACCGCGGGCGAGGCCAGATCGGCATAGACCGTGTCGCCCAGCGCGATGAAGAAGTCGAGATCGTGATCGGCCGCGTTCGGCCAGCGCCACGTAGGGCGTGAGGCTGCCGCGCCAGTCGCCGCTGGCGCCAAAGCGCAGGCCATGTCGTGCCGTCGGCGCATGGGGCTGTGCGCAGCGTGCCGGATGCCGTCGCGCCGCCGGCCGTCTCGACCTGGTAACCATAGTCCATGCCCGGCGTGAGTCCGGTCACGGTCACCGTCACCGGCAGCAGGGGATCGGTCACGGTGGCGGTTACCACGGCGTGGGTTGAGAGCGTCGTTGCGACGGTAAAGGTGACGATGCCGGGTTCCGCCGCGCGTGTCCAGAGCACGGCGCTCGTCTGGTCCACATCCCCGGCTGCGACGCCGTTGGGCAGCTCGGGCGGTGGGGGGGAGGTGGGGGCGTCTATCGGTGGCGCAGTGGACGGATCGACGGCGAGGGTGCAGGCCGCCAGCAGAAGCAACGCTGATGCGACGGTTGCCGCCAAGACACTGTTTGCTATCTTTTTACACATAGGGGATCCCTTTCATGCATACACTGCGGGTAGCATAGCACATCTGCGCGCGCAGGCGCGTCGGGAGAACCATGACACTCTGCTGGCGCAATCTCGCCGGGCATGAATGCCCTTGCCGGCAGGATGCGCCCCCTGAAGTGGGGCTTTTCTATCAACGACCCAACCCCATCTGATGGGGCGCCGCGCTCTAGCCCACGGCATTCATGCCCGGGCGGTCGCCATGGCGACCGGCGTTGGATTAACGGGAACTTCTGAGAAGCTGTGGGTAAAGGTAAGCTCCAGGTTTTGGCGAGGGAAAGAACGGGAACCGGAGGAGTCGACGTTCAGGGTGAGGCACGTTTGGCGCCACCCTCATCGCCTTCGGCCTCATGGTAGGGGCGATGCTCCTCATGCGGTATAATGCCTAACTTGATCAACGAGATGCGTTGAAGGGGCACGAAACTACCGCAGACCGGCCCCATAAGGCCCATCGATACGGTCATCGCAGCCCACCTTGACACGTCTCGCTTGCTCTCCAACCAATCAATCCGCAATCCAACCTCCACAATCCGAAATCCAATGACCCCAAATCTAGCCAATATCCAAGCCGTTCTGCTCGACATGGACGGCGTTCTCTACGTCGGCAACAGCCCACTGCCCGGCGTGCAAGACTTTCTCGACTATCTCGATGCCACCGGGCGCAAGTGGCTCTGTGTGACCAACAACGCCTCCAAGACGCCCGAGGAATTCGTGGCCAAGCTGGCCCAGATGGGCGTGACCGCCGCGCCGGAGCATATTTTCAGCAGCGCGCAGGCCACGGCCGGCTGGCTGGCCGAGCAGGTCCGCACCGACGGCGTGATTCCCGGCAAGGCGTTTATGTTTGGCATGGCCGGCTTACGCGCGGCGCTGCTGGACGAAGGCTTTACGCTCACGGATGATCCTCTGGACGCCGACTATGCGGTGGCGGGCGCAAATTTTGAGCTAACCTATGCCGAACTGGCCGATACGACGCTGGCAATCCGCAATGGCGCCCGCTTTGTGGGTACCAATCCGGACAGCTCGTTTCCCACCGAGCGTGGCCCGACGCCTGGCACCGGCTCGATCCTGGCGCTACTGGCCGCGGCCAGTGATGTGACGCCCGAGATCGTGGGCAAGCCCAATGCGCCCATGTTTGAGTTGGCCATGCAGCGGCTGGGTACATCGCCGGCCACGACGCTCATGGTGGGCGACCGCTACGAGACCGACATTGCCGGCGCGATTGTCCTGGGCATGCCTACGGCCGCGGTCCTCACCGGTATTAACAGCGCCGAGGAGTTTGCCGCCGAAGATCCGCCGCCTGCCCTCGTAGTCGACGATTTGCCAGCGCTGCTTGAGTTGTTGCGCGAAGCGGATCGGGATTAGCGTTACGACCAGCACCCGCTCAGTGAGCACGCCCACGTGCGAACGGGTCGTGTGGACGCCTGGCCCTCGGTGGCGGGGCAACGTGAACGGGATCACCTTTCGGGACGGCGGCTGCCCGCACGAGGGCGTGCGGGCTGGTCGAGGGAGAGCGGTTCGCCGGTTCTCGACCACGGCCGCTTAGTGAGCACGCCCCGTGCGAACGGGTCGTGTGGATGCGTGGGTCTATCCCTTCACGGCCTCTTCCGACCATGTCCAGAAATCGCGGACGAGATCGGCATCACTCGCAATTGGGTTGATGGTGCGGACTGCCTTGTCGGCCCAGTAGGCGCCGTTGGGCGTGACATCATTCTCCGCCAGGTAGATCGCGGTCTCCGCGCCCTGGGCCGGCGTCTTGAGCCTGCCCGTCATATAGCCGAGCTTGGCCAACGGTCGCGCCAGCTGCTTGTAGAGACCCGGTCCATGACGGTAGAAGAGGTTGGTGTTGACGATGCCGGGGTGGACGGCGTAGCTCTTTAACCCGATGTCGCCGTAGCGATCGGCCAGGGCGACGGTGAAAAGCACCTGAGCCAGCTTGGATTCCCGGTAGGAAGTCATGGCGTGATACGCGGCACTGTCGACGCGGGCAATCGCCGCAAACGCGTCAACCGAGTCGCATGCTCCCTTCTCGCTCGACAACGAGGAGATGCTAATTACCTTTTTCTGGTCAGACCGTGCGATCAGATCAAAGAGGCGCTGGAATAGAAGAAAGTGACCCAGGTAATTGACCTGAAACTGGCTTTCGAAGCCGTCTTCGGTCAGCGCATAGGGTGGCGTCATGATGCCGGCGTTGAAGATAGCAACATCGAGGGTGCCCACTGCGCCTTGCACACTCTCCGCAAAGGCGTTCACTGAGGCGAAGGAAGCCAGATCCAGCTGGAAAGGCCGGCACCGTGCAGCCGGCGCCTGTTCGCCTATCGCCTGGCAGGCCGCTTCGGCATTTGCATACGTGCGCGACGTGACCAACACGTTGTTGCCTCCACGGGCCAGGGTCAGAGCTGTCTCGAAGCCCATGCCGCTGTTGGATCCGGTGATTAGAACATTCATTGATCGCTGCTCCAGTTGCGTTCCTGTACGTATCGGGCAATTGATGATTTAGCGCCGACGTCTATCTTTGCCGAAGTTTATCTGTGCACGGTACGCTACTCGATCTGGCCACACTCGTCAATCCAACGGAAAGCTCGTGGTTTGCGCAAGCTAGCAGGCTGTCGGAGAGAAGATGAATAGACCGCGGATTGCGCGGATCTGGTAGATTCAGATGGAAATTGTTGGCACCTACCACTTCTTTTTGACCCCGCGCGAACAGATGCGCTAGAATCAGGGCATGACTGCGATTCCACTATTGCCCAGCGGGGACGAGATACGGGCGGAGGCTGCCAAAGTCTCGCTACTCGATCTCTCTCTTGATGAACTGACCGCGTATCTGGCCGACCTGGGCCAGCCGGCCTACCGCGCGCGCCAGGTTTGGGAGTGGATCTACCAGCGCTACGCCGGCAGCTTTGCGGAAATGACCAACTTGCCCAAGGATCTGCGTGCACAGTTAGCCGCGCGGGCCACCGTCACGCCGCTCTCGCTTCAGGTGGAGACGCTGTCTCTGGATCGCGACACGCAGAAGGTACTCTTCCGTTTGCCCGATGGGCAGACGATTGAGACGGTGCTCATGCTCTACGACAAGCGACGCACCCTCTGCATTTCCAGTCAGGTCGGCTGTGCCATGGGCTGTACGTTTTGCGCGACGGCCCAGAATGGATTGGCGCGCAACCTGACGGCCGGCGAGATTGTGGCCCAGGTGCTCCATTTCGCCCGCTATCTCAACGATCCGGCGCGGCCGCCAGTGATGAACGTCACGCGGCCGACCCACGTCACCAACATCGTGCTCATGGGCATGGGCGAGCCCATGCACAACTACGACAACGTCTGGACTGCGCTGCGCCGGTTGACCGACCCGGATGCCTTTGGGCTGGGCGCTCGCCACATCACGCTCAGCACGGTGGGTCTTGTGCCCATGATCGACCGCATGGCCGATGAAGGTCTGCAGATTGGTCTGGCCGTGAGCCTTCACGCACCCGACGACGAACTGCGTACACGCTTGGTGCCGGTCAACAGGGGCTACAGCGTGGACGACGTCCTGGCCGCCGTTCAGCGCTACATTGACAAGACCGGTCGGCGCGTCACCTTTGAATATGCGCTCATGCGCGGTATCAATGACAGCCCGACCCTGGCCCAGGAGCTGGCCGCAAAGCTGGCGCCGTTGCTCTGTCACGTCAACTTGATCCCGCTCAATCCGATTCCAGATAGTCCCTACCAACCGACGAGCGATGAGGACACCGCTCGCTTTGCCCAGATCTTGCGCGATGCCGGCGTGGCCACCACCGTGCGCCTCCGCCGTGGCATCGAGATTGACGCCGGCTGCGGCCAGTTACGCCAGGCTGCTGCGGCGTAGTATTCCATTGAATTCAAAAGAACGATGCATCAAGAAATGATCAATGATGTCTAAAGTACGGATAGTCACCGATAGCAACGCCTTTCTGCCCCCCGAGTTTCTTGCCGAGCATGATATTGCCGTCATCCCTCATCGGATCAAGATCGGCGGCGCCATCTATGAAGAAGATGACGAATTCACGGTCGATGAACTGCTTGAGAAGTATCGGAATTTGGAGAGCAATGATATCGACAAGTTGCCCGTCGTGATGGCGGCCGATATCAATACGATCCTCGACATTTACCAGGATGTGGGCCAAGAGACGGAGCAGATTGTCTCCATCCACATGAGTGGTGAACTGAGCCCCATGTGGAGTCAGGCCCGGCGCGCGGCTGAGATGATGAAGGGGCGCTACACAATTCGTGTGATCGACAGCCTCAGCACGGCCTACGGCCAGGGGCTCCTGGTCCGTCTGGCGGCCGAAGCCGCGGCTGACGGCGCCAACGTGCATGAGATCGCCCGCATTGTCAACGGCGCCGTGCCCCATCTTTACGCCAGCATCTTTTCGGAAAGCCTCAACTATCTGGAACGCAGCACCCAGATCGGCCCCTCTCAAAGCATGCTCGGCACGATGCTTGGCATCAAGGCCATGCTCATGATGGAAGAGGGCCATCTCATCCCGCTGGAAAAGGTCCAAACTCGTGAAGAAGTGGTCGAAAAGCTTCAGGAGTTTGTGATTGAGTTTGCCGATATTGAGGGGATCGGCATTCTGCATCATCGGTACGACGCCGCGGCTGAGGACTTGGTGGTGCGCTTGGCTGAAGCGCTGCCCGATTTGGCAGTGGAACGCGTGACCTATCCGCCAAGCCTGGCGTGCCATCTGGGCGGCAACGTCTTGGGCGTCATGGTCTACGAAGGGACATTCTAGCGTGGCCGCTTCTGCATTTCAGCGCTTACAGCGCGTCGTGGATCTTGAAGAGAAGCAAGGCTGGCGCAACCGCGCCGTGATTGGCGGCATTTCCGCTATGGGTGAGCGTTGGGCTGATGATGCCCGAGCTGAGGATGTCGGCGAAAAGGCGATCATGACGATTTTGGCCCTCATGGCAAGCTATGATGCGGCCGACGAAGAGACGCGTCCGGAGATCGCTGCTGCCCTGCGCGCGGCTCTGGCGGACGATTTGGCCGTTGCTGAAGCATTGCTAGCCCAGGCTTCGGCAGATGCAGAAGAGGCGCCGGGCGCGGTCGCCGCGCCAAGCAGCGCTGATGAAGCCGAGGACGACGACGGCTACGGTGATGACGATTACGCAACGGGCATCGCACCGGCTGAAGCGACGCATGTGGCGCAACGTCGCGTAGATCGCGCCAAAGCCAAGCAGGCGGCTGTACTCGCTACGCCTGATGATTTGCAGGTTTCGCCGCAAGTGTTGAACGGCGTCGGTCCGGCCCGCGTTGAGCAACTTCCGCGCCTGGGTATCGACCGTATCGTCGATCTCCTTTGGCATCTGCCCCAACGCTATGAGGATTATAGCCAGCTGCGCACCATTGCTGACGTGCAGCCGGGTGAGCAAGCGACCATCGTCGGCAACCTCTGGGAGGTCCGCACGCGCAAGGTGAGCATGAAACGCGAGATGGTCCAGGGCATCGTCGCTGATGGCACAGGCACCATTCACGCCACCTGGTGGAACAAGTGGATTGTCAAACAGCTGGAGCCAGGCAAGACCATGCGCTTCAGCGGCAAGATCGGCCTCTACATGGGCCAGAAGACGATTGACAATCCAGTTTTCGAAGATATCGACGAGGAGATGGTGGCCACTGGTCGCCTTTCACCCATTTACCGCCTCACAGAGGGCGTTCGCAACAACTGGCTCCATGATCTGATCATTCAGGCTCTTGAGGAATATGGGGACGTACTGATCGATCCCCTGCCGCAGAGCGTGCGCGAGCAGTACGACCTGCCTGATTTGCAGACCGCGCTGGAGCAGGTTCACCTACCCGACGATCAGGCCTCCATGGAGGCGGCGTTGCGCCGTCTGGCCTTTGAAGAACTCCTCTATGTTCAGCTTGGCGTTCTCCAGCGGCGGCGGGCGCTGAAGGAGGCCACTGCACCGGCCATGACCGTAGAAGATGCCATGGTCGGCGCCTATACCGCGAGACTTCCCTTCCCCCTGACCGGGGCGCAAGAACGTGTGCTCGGCGAAATCGTGCAGGATGTCCAGCGCGGTGTGCCCATGATTCGTCTGGTGCAGGGTGATGTGGGCAGCGGCAAGACGGCCGTGGCGGCCGGCGCCATGTTTGTCGCCGCCTCTAACGGTCTCCAGTCAGCTATGCTGGCGCCGACGCAGATTCTGGCTGAACAACACTTTCGGGGGATCGGCAGTCTGTTGGCGTCGCTGACCAAGCCTGACGGCTCGCCCATCAACGTTGCGTTGCTTACCGGTCGTGTGACCGGCAGCGCGCGTGATGAGGTGCTGGACGGTCTCCAAAATGGCCCCATCGACATTATCGTTGGCACGACCGCGTTGATTCAGGAGGGGGTGGAGTTCGCCAACCTTGGCTTTGTTGTAGTCGACGAGCAGCATCGCTTTGGCGTCGAACAGCGGGGCGCGCTGCGGACCAAATCCGACCTTCAGCCCCATGTGCTGGTCATGAGCGCCACGCCCATTCCCCGCAGCCTGGCCCTGACGATTTACGGTGATTTGGATGTGAGCGTCATCGACGAGATGCCGCCGGGGCGGGAACCGGTCAAGACCAAGGTCTTTTCACCTGCTGAGCGTGAACGACTCTATTCTTTCATCCGCCGCGAGGCGGGCGAGGGACGCCAATCCTTCATTGTCTACCCGCTGGTGGAAGAGAGCGAGGTGCTCGACGCCGGCGCCGCGGTTGAAGAGCATGCCCGCCTTAGCAGCGAGATCTTTCCCGACCTAAGCCTGGGGCTGCTGCATGGCCGCATGAGCGGCGGCGAGAAGGACGCGGTCATGCAGGCCTTTGCCGATGGTGAGCACGATGTGCTCGTTTCGACCACGGTAATCGAAGTGGGGATTGACGTGCCCAACGCTTCGCTCATCATGATCGAGGATGCCGAGCGCTTTGGCCTGGCACAGCTTCATCAATTGCGTGGTCGTGTCGGACGCGGCCAGCAGAAGAGCTATTGTGCCCTGATCGCCAAGGAGAGCAGTGAGGGACCCTCCGAGCGCCTGGTGGCGTTGGCGGAGAGCAATGACGGCTTTGTCCTGGCCGAGAAGGATCTGGCCCTACGCGGACCGGGTGACTTCCTTGGAACCCGCCAGAGTGGCCTGCCCGACCTGCGTGTCGCCCAACTGACTGACCTGGAAACGGTGGCCCTGGCCCGGGAGGCTGCCCAGGCGATCTTCGCCGAAGATCCCGAACTGGCGCAGGATGAGGCCTTGGCTGCGCAGGTGCAGCGCTTCTGGCGCGGGCATGGCGACATCAGTTAGCCACACGAGTTTCGATCAAAACTGGATGCCCTGTGAAAAATTGAACAATCGGTAGGAGCCCATACGGCAATCGCGCCTGCGATTGCCGTATGCTATTGGGGAAGTACCGTCGCGGCTAGCGGGCGTACTAATCCAACTCGCAACGTTTCGGGATTGCATCACTTTCGTACCGCTGCCAAACGAGGAGTCGACCATGTTTCGCACTGAAAATAACCCAAGCGAGGATCCGCATCGCGTCGTCCTCATCGGCGGTGGATTTGGCGGTCTCTATGCCGCCAAACGGCTGCGCAAAGCGCCTGTCGCTGTAACGATGATCGATCGCAAGAACTACCATCTCTTTCAGCCGCTGCTCTACCAGGTGGCCATGGCCGGCCTGTCGCCGGGCGATATTGCCGCGCCCCTCCGCGCCATTTTCCGCCATCAGAAGAATATGACGGTGCTCATGGGCAGCGTTGAGGACATCGATCCGCAAGAGGAGACTGTGATCCTGGCTGATGGCGCACGCTTTCCGTACGATAGTCTCCTTGTGGCAACCGGCGTGACCCATTCCTACTTTGGCAACGACCAGTGGCAGGCGGATGCACCGGGGCTGAAGAGTATTGAGAATGCCGTCGACATCCGTCAGCGCGTCCTGCGCGCGTTTGAGGCTGCAGAGCGCGCCGACAATCCCAAGCAGCAGCAGGCCTGGCTCACCTTTGTGATTGTGGGGGCAGGGCCAACGGGTGTTGAGTTGGCAGGCGCCTTGGCCGAAATGGCCCATATGACCCTGCGCGGCGAATTTCGTCACATCAATCCGGCGGATGCGACCGTGTTGCTCATTGAAGGCACGGACCGGGTCTTGCCGCCCTATGCCCCCGATTTGTCGGCCAAGGCGCAACGTTCGCTGGAGAAACTGGGCGTGACGGTGCGCACCCAGACCTTTGTAACTGGGGTCGACGACCATGGCGTGACGCTGCAGCAGGGGGATGAGACGACGCAAATCGCCGCGCGGACGGTGCTCTGGGCCGCCGGCGTGCAGGCATCGCCCCTGGGGCGTGTCCTGCAGACGCGTACGGGCGTGGAACTAGACCGCGCTGGCCGCGTTCAAGTTGCCGCCGACTGCTCGATTCCGGGATACCCTAATATTTTCGTTGTGGGCGATATGGCCGCTCTGGCCGATGAGAAAGGGGCGCCCTTGCCCGGCGTGGCGCCCGTCGCCATGCAACAGGGCGAGTATGTCGCCGACGTGATCCGGCGCCGGCTGGACGGCAAAAGCACCCAGCCATTTCGCTACTTTGACAAAGGCAGCATGGCGACAATTGGGCGGGCCGCTGCCGTCGCTGAGTTTGGCCGGCTCCACTTCAGCGGCTTTGTCGCCTGGCTGGCGTGGCTCTTCGTGCACCTCATGTTTTTGGTTGGCTTTGGCAACCGGGTGCTCGTCTTCCTGCAGTGGATGTGGAATTACTTCAGCTATCGCCGCGGCGTGCGCCTGATCGTCTCGCCCCCGGCGTCGGAAACGGTGTCTGAAAGGGTGCAACCGGAAGCATAGGCGGTGGCGTTGCAGTACCGGCACAATTTGACTGTGAATCAAAGACGCCCGGTCGGGCACGAGCAGCTCTCGTGCCCGACCGGGCGTCTCTATTGGTAGAAATCACATTCCCGTGATCAGCGCAGTATAGGCGTACTTGCTGGATCCGGGCGGATCTGACTCGTCTGCCGTTAGCGGGCGTCTACCGGCACGTAATCACGCTCGTCTGCACCCAGATAGATCTGGCGCGGGCGCGCGATCCGCTGTTCGGGATCCTGGACCAGTTCGTTCCATTGTGCCAGCCAGCCGGGCGCGCGGCCCATGGCGAAGAGGACCGTGAACATTTCGGGCGGGAAGCGCATGGCCTGGTAGATGATGCCGCTGTAGAAGTCGACATTCGGATAGAGCTTACGACCCACGAAGTAGTCATCACTGAGGGCAACTTCTTCCAAGGCAATCGCAATATCGATGAGCGGGTTCGTGCCGGTCACGTCAAAGACGTCGTGGGCGATTTCCTTGATGATCTTTGCCCGCGGATCGTAGTTCTTGTATACGCGATGACCAAAGCCCATGAGGCGGAACTCACCCTGCTTGACCCGCTCCACGTAATCCGGCACGCGTGAGGCGTCGCCAATCTCGTTGAGCATACGCAGCACCGCCTCGTTGGCGCCGCCGTGGCGCGGACCAAAGAGCGCTGCTGCCGCACCTGCCATTGCGCTGTACGGATCGGCGTGAGCCGAGCCGATGGCGCGCATGACGGACGTGGAGCAATTCTGCTCGTGATCGGCATGGAGGATCAGCAGCACGTCGAGCGCCTTCGCCAGCACCGGGTCGACTTCGTACTTGCTCTGACCCATGTAGTCGAGCATGTAGAGGAAGTTGGCCGTGTAGCCGAGATCGCTGTTGGGGTAATTCATGGGGCGGCCGATGCGATGGCGGTAGCCGATACCGGCAATCGTGGGCAGCTTGCCGAGAATGCGCAAGATCTGCTTGTCACGCACGGCTGGGTCCTCGACATTGACCGCTTCTTTGTGCATAGTTGACATAAATGCAAGAGAGCTGATCAACATGCCCATGGGATGCGCATCATAGCGGAAAGACTGTAGCAACCGGACGAGGTTTTCATGAACGTAGGTATGGTGATTGACTTGCCACGTCCATTCCTCCAATTCTTCCTGATTGGGCAGCTCGCCATAAATCAGAAGATTGGCAACTTCCAGAAAGGTACTTTTCTCGGCCAATTGCTCGATCGGATAGCCGCGATAGCGCAGGATGCCTTTGTCACCGTCAATATAGGTAATTTCTGACTTGCACGCCGCGGTATTGCCATAGCCGGGATCGTAGGTCATGGTGCCAAATTCTTCCGGATCAACCTTGATCTGACGCAAATCTAGCGCCTTGATCGTATCGTAGGTCACCGGTACGTCGTACGACTTGCCAGTCCGATTGTCGGTAATGGTGAAAGTCTCTTCGGTCACGTTACCATGCTCCTTGATTCAGAATTCTGATTGAATTGGGTTTTTAGGTAGTGGAGACGTTGACTTGCAGTGTCCCCCAGTGCTGCATCTATGCTGCATCTATAAAGTAATTGCCGGCCGCCACCACCATTGTGCTGCGGAGACGCTGCATCGTGCCCGGGCGTTGCGATGACTCTACGATGGATGACGGGTTGCGCTGTTACCGAAACGGACCTTAAACCCGTGGAGGTCTGGCTGCCCGTATTATGCATATTCCGTAGCGCTTTGCCAATACGCTGCCTTCCTCCCGCCGGTGTGCCGATAGGGCAGAGACGTTGCACTGCAACGTCTCTACGGCAACCTCTTTACGAATCGGCATACCAATAATCGGTATAGCGCCCGGCCAATTCCACTGGCAGCCGGCCCACGATGTGTGTGCCAAGTTCCGTGTGACTCTCGGCTTCCACGAAGCCATGCTCATGCACCAGTGCGACCAGGTCGCCTTGCGCATAGGGAATCAGCACGTCGATTGGCGCCATTTGACGCCGTAACGTCAGGTCAATCGTACTGCGCAGCTCGTCGAGCCCCACTTGTTCTAGCGCACTGACCGCAACCGCGTTGGGGTAGTCGCGCAGGGCGCGTTCTCAGCCGCGCCAGCTGCTCCGCGTCGTCTGGATCGATGCGATCAATCTTGTTGAGTGCCGTGACGATGGTCTTCTCGCCCGCGCCCAACTCTTCCAACACCTCTTCCACGGCCGCGACTTGCTCGTCGACATTGGGATGGGACACGTCGACGACATGCAAGAGCAGATCCGCCTCGTTGACCTCTTCCAGCGTCGCGCGGAATGCCGCGATGAGATCAGTCGGCAGCTTCTGGATGAACCCGACCGTGTCTGTGATGAGTGCCTGGTTGCCGCTGGGCAATTCGACGCGGCGGGTCGTCGGATCCAGCGTCGCGAAGAGCTGATCCGCGGCCAACACCTCTGCATCACTCAGCGCGTTGAGCAGCGTGCTCTTGCCGGCATTCGTGTAGCCAACCAAAGCAACGACCGAGAGCGCAGACTTGCGGCGCTTGAGCCGATACTGGTTGCGATGCTTGCGGATTTCTTCCAACTGGCGCTTGAGAAAGGCAATGCGCCGGCTGATTTCCCGGCGATCGACTTCCAGCTGCGTTTCGCCCGGGCCGCGTACGCCCACACCGCCGCTTGCCCCGCCGGCGCGACCGCCGGCTTGACGTGCAAGATGGGTCCAGGCTCGGGTCAGGCGGGGCAGACGGTATTCGTATTGGGCCAGCTCGACCTGGACTGAGCCTTCGCGCGTGCGTGCGTGGCGTGCAAAGATATCGAGAATCAACGCTGTCCGGTCGACAAGCTTGACCTCTTCGCCCAATTTGCGTTCGATCTCTCGCTGCTGGCGCGGTGAGAGCTCCTCGTCAAAGACGACGACGTTGGCCCCACTCTCAGCGACCAGGGTTTGGAGCTCATCCAGCTTGCCCGTGCCGATGAGCGTAGCAGAATTCGGCGTATCCAGCTTCTGCGTCAACTGACCGACTACCTGGAGGCCAGCCGTATCAGCCAGCAGAGCTAGCTCGGCCAGTGAGTCCTCAAGCCGCAACAGGCCAGGTTGGTTGGCCATATCCACACCGACCAGAATCGCGTATTCGGCTGGTGCACCCGTGGGTACCAACCCGTCGGCATCCCGGGCGATTCCCTCACGTGCACCGCCATCCACAAAGGTGGGGCCAGTGGTTGATTGAAATGAATCAGGTTTTGTCATAAGCCTCTCATACGGGACGAAAATCCCAGTTTGCCGTGATCCAAATACACGTGATTGGGCATTGATTCCATTGTACTCTTGCCGTCAAGTAACCTGTATGCCGAGCTAGGCCTGGGGGGGCATTTCAGGTTTGAGTCAGGTTCTGCCTCACCCTGGACTCACCCCGATCGGACGTCACCGTCTAGGAGACGAAGCAGGGTGAGGCGGACGGGCCACATAAACCTGCCCTTGACGCCGTACGGCTTCCGGCATCGCGGTCAGCCAACCCACTTCCAGCACGCCCCACAACCCAATCAGGATCGCCTCGGCCGCATCGTGACGCAGCGATGTCGGCTTAGGCGCCGCCGACCACTCGATGACGCGCCGGGCCAGTTCGCCGGCGTTGCGTTTCGCCGATGCTCCGTCACGCTGCTCCCGGTCGAGCAGGAGAGCGCGTCGCCATGTGGCTGCATCGATCTGGCGTACGGCGACCGCTCGTCGCCCGGCTTCACTGTGCCATGGCTCGGCTAGGCTGCCACCCTCCAAGATCAAAAGGGCCACGTCGGGCAGATCGTTGAGCAGCCCATGGACCCCTCGCTTGAGGCGGCTGCGCGCACCGAAATTCTGCGATCGGTACCAGCGCAACCGTCCATCGTGGTCGTAGAGCGCCAGACCGGTGCGTAAACCGAGGTCAACGGCCAACAAGGAAGGCATCAGCAAGACGCGGCAAGCAATGCGTTGCATTGTGAGAATGGGTGATCGGATCTATCAGCATAGGGCCTTATTGTACCGTGAAGCGGCGTAAAGAGCTAGCTTTTGACTTTGTCAATCCACCTGGGCTACGATGCCAGCCATGACTGAGCGTCCCGCCCGCGTTGACCGAACGATCTGGCTTCTGGCCCTCTTTGTGCTGGGCGCGTTCTTTCTCATCTCCGACGTCAACCATCAGCCAAAAGCGACCTTTGCGGACATGCTCGACGGCACGGCCCACCGGCCCTATGTCACTCGGTTGCTTGTCCCGCAGACTGCGCAGGCCGTAAGCGCATTTTTGCCGCGGGAGGCGCGGTCCGGGCTCGCGGCCTGGGTGGACGGTGGCCCGGTTGGCTATGCCCTCGACTGGATTGCGGTGGGGCATGACCGGACGCTTGAACTGGGCGTCGTCGCGTTGCTACTCTATGGCTCACTGGTCGGTTTCACCTATGCGCTGCGTCGACTGGCTCTGGATCTGGGCCTCGCTCATGTGAACCGGCTGGCCCTCTTGGCCCTGGCGGGACTCGTGCTCTTTTTCCAGCACGGCTACATCTACGATTTCCCGGCGCTGGCGCTCTGGACGCTGCTGTTCTTGACCATCGCGGAAGCACGTTGGGGGCTCTTCTTGGGCTGCACCGCGTTGGCGGCGCTCAATAAAGAGACGGCCCTGCTGCTGCCCGGCTTCTGGCTGGCCTATGGTTGGTTCTTGGGCAATGAGCGCAAGGGGATGCCCTATTGGCAGCTCTTTTTTGCCCAACTGGCGATCGTGTTGCCCATCTATGCGCTAATCTCGTGGCTTCATCGGACCAACGCCGGCGGTTTAGTTGAGTTCAATTGGCGTGTTCATGCCGCGTCCTATGCCGCGGCGCCTACCTCCATTGCGCTGATCGTGGCTGGATTGGCGGCAATCTTGCTGCTGGCCTGGCGCGACGCACCGTCGCTGCTGCGCGGCGCGTCGGCCTTGTTCCTGCCCCTCAGCGCGCTCTATCTCTTCTTCGGCTGGCCCTACGAGTTCCGCGTCTTCTACGAGGTCTATCCCATCCTGGTGCTGTTGACGGCCCTGGCTGCCGGCCGACTGGAGACGTGGCGGATTGGCTATCATGAGCCGACGCTTTTTGGCGGCGGCGACACGGGCGTGGCGCGACTGCTGCTGTTGACTGTGTTGTTGCTCGGTTTTGCCCTGCGCGTGCTGGCGCTTGACCGCCTACCGCCGGGCCTCAGCGACGTGGAGGCGCTGAACGGCGTGCTGGCACGCGAATGGACACCGACCCTCTACGGCTGGCGCAATGGCGTCACGGCCGCGGTCTACCGGCCACTGATTGGCGTGCTGGGCCCATATCCGTTTGGCCTGCGCCTCACGTCGGCCTTCGTTGGCGTGCTGGCCTTGCCCCTTGTCTATGTGACCGGGCAAGTGATGGTCGGTCGCGCGCGGACGCGGGTAGGCCCCTGGCCTGCTGTGGCGGCCGCGGCCGTGCTGGCCATCATCTACCCGCATGTCAGCTTGAGCCGGCTGGGCGTGCCCGCTGTGCTACCGGCGACACTGTCCCTACTCGCAGCCTATGCCTTCTGGCGGGCTCGCCGAGATCAGCGGCTTGCATCCTATGCCGTTGGCGGTCTGGCGTTGGCTGTGGCTTGCTATGCCGGGGCTGCCGGGAGGCTGTTGGTCATGGCGATCCTCAGCTTTGCTCTTTTTGAGGTCGCGCTGCGTGCCGACTTGAGGGAAGCGCGCTCGTCGATGCATGGCCGTCGACATCTTGCCGGCTGGGCCATGCTGTTGCTGGTCTGGCTACTCTGCATGGCGCCGCTGCTATTGGAGGCAGCTCGCGACGCCGATGCGATCATCGCCGGCGTGGCCCAGACGTCAATCTTCGCTGCG
Source organism: uncultured Chloroflexia bacterium (assembly GCA_963749845.1). Classification (GTDB taxonomy): domain Bacteria; phylum Chloroflexota; class Anaerolineae; order Caldilineales; family Caldilineaceae; genus JAGRCP01. The sequence goes on from CAVVOJ010000010.1 coordinate 104,034, forward strand.
CCGTGGGAACTCATGCCCGGGTCGCCACGCGAGCGCCTCGGGGTGAATCTGGGCGCCTTGGCCCGCGCGTTCGCGGCGGAGGGAGATGCGCGCATGCTGGCCAATCTGCCCGGTCGTGCGCTCCATGATTGGCTGCTGGCGGGGCTCCTGCTCTTTGGTCTGATCGGTATCGTGCGCACGTTGAGTCGCGGCGCCACGCGATTTCTTGTACTGTGGCTGGTTGCGATGACGAGTGCCACGCTTTTTATGGTTCAGGCGCCGGACACGTTGTGGTTGGCGGGGCTGTTGCCACCGCTGGCCTTGCTCTCTGCGTTGGGCACGTGGGAACTCACCCGCTGGCTGCCGCCCGTCAAGCAGCCGCAGCTCGTGCCCGCCGCCATGGTTGCCGCTATCTTGCTGTTCTCCGGTAGCGTGACTGCCAGGGACTACTTCACCCGCTGGGCAGGAAGCCCGGAGTTGAGCCAGGAGTTCGCGGTTGAGGCTCAGGCCGCCGCCGAGACCGTGCGCGACCACACCGACGAGCCATTGCTGCTGCCTCGCTCGCTCTGGCTAACGCCTCAGCGCCGCTTTGCCGTCGATGCCGTAGTCGGGCCTATGGACTTACCAGCCAATCCTGTTGCCGTCACCCTTCTCAACGGTGTTGTGGATCCGATTCAAGACCGACTCTTCTTGCTTCAGCCGACAGACAATGGCCCTGTGGCGACTTGGGTGACGTTGAGGGACCAGGCTACCGGAGTGGAAGGCGCCAACAGTCTTGGCCTGACACCAATCGAGGGAGCGTCTTTTAGCCCTGGCGCACCCGATGTGCCCATGGATGTCTCGTTCGCCAACGGTCTGACCCTGCTGGGTTATGATCTGGGCCCCGATACGCTGGAGGTTGGCGACGGTCCCGTCACCGTCACGACCTACTGGCAGCGCACCGCGAATGCCCCGACGACAGACAACGCGGAGCAGTTTGTCCACCTCATGCAGCCCGGCGCATCACAGCAGAGCCACGCCGCGCCCGGCAACGGCTACGAACCGGCGTTGTGGCTGCCCGGTGAAATCGTGGACGACATCCGCACGCTGACGCCTCAGCCCGCTGGATCTGCGGGTCGCGCAACCATCGAAACCGGCTTTTTTCAGCGCGATCTCGCCCGCCAACTCCATCGTCTGGACATCATTGACGATACAGGTCAACCCGCCGGCGATTTGGTACAATTGGGGGCGGTCATGATCGACGCACCGATTCCGACCGAAGCGCTGACGACTCTGGATCCTGCTGGGGTACAGTTTGCTGATGGGCCAGAGCTGGCGGGTATGACCGTCACGGGGGAACCGGCCGTCGGCCTCACCATCGACTTGGGCTGGCAGACCGCAGCGCGTATGCCCAACGACTATAATTACTTTGTGCATCTGCTTGATGACGACGGGCAAATTGTCGCCCAGCAAGATGGCCCACCTGGCGGCGAACTGCCCACAAGTCTGTGGCTACCCGGCGAGTCGTTGCGTACCACCGTCATGCTGCCGCCCGCCGAAAATGGTCAGGCGCTGCGCATCGGCTTGTATGAGCCGGTAAGTGGACGACAGCTGCCCGTCACGCCGTCATTGCCCGCGCTTGAAGGCCAGGATGCAGCGCGTATCGACTGGCATGATACCTACATCATCCGGACGCTCTCGAAGTAGTCGCCGCAGCAACTCAAGTAGTTTACACACCATGACGCATTGGAGGTAGCGATGTCGCAAAGCAGCGTGCAGTGGATTGCCGATGAGATGGCGCGATTGGACGAAGCAGGGTTGCTGTCCAATATCCGCACCATCGACTCACCAATGGATGGCTGGGTCACCATCGACGGGCGGCGCCTGCTCAACTTTTGCGCCAACAACTATCTGGGACTTGCCAACGATCCGCGCATACGCGAGGCGGCCAAAGCCGCCATCGATGCCTACGGCGTCGGACCTGGCGCCGTGCGCTCGATTGCCGGGACCATGGCGCTTCATGTGGAGTTGGAGCAGAAATTGGCGGCGTTCAAGCGGGCGGAAGCGTGCATCACGTTCCAGAGCGGTTTCACCGCCAACCTGGCCACCGTCCCGGCGCTGATGGGCAAGGGCGACGTCATCTTTTCGGATGAGCTAAACCATGCCTCGATCATTGATGCCTGTCGTCTCAGCCGTGCCACGACCGTGCGCTATGCCCACGCCGATGTGGGCGATCTGCGGCGCAAGATTGCCGAAACCGGGGCCAGCGGTCGGCAACTGATTGTGACCGACGGCGTTTTTAGCATGGACGGCGACCTCGCTCCGCTGGACGCCATCTGCGACGTGGCTGAAGAAAACGACATTCTGCTCATGGTCGATGACGCGCACGGCGAGGGCGTGCTCGGTGAAGGCGGCCGAGGCATCGTCGATCACTTTGGCCTCCATGGACGGGTGCAGATCGAAGTCGGTACGCTCAGCAAGGCTTTTGGCGTGGTAGGCGGTCTGGTGGCCGGCGACCGGACCATCGTTGAGTGGCTGCGCCAGCGCGGCCGGCCTTTCCTCTTCTCCAGCGCCATGACCGCGCCCGACGTGGCCGCCTGCATCGCTGCAGTGGAAATCCTCCAGGACTCAACCGAACTGGTCGACCGGCTCTGGTCGAATGCACAGATCTTGCGCAGCGCCCTGGACGCAATGGGCTTTGACACCGGCGCGAGCGAGACGCCAATCGTACCGGTGATGCTCGGCGACGCAGCACTGGCGCAGGCATTCAGCCGTCGTCTCTTTGACGAGGGCGTCTTCGCCATGGCCATCGCCTATCCTACCGTGCCAATGGGCAAGGCGCGCATCCGCGTCATGAACTCTGCCGCCCACAGCCAGCAGGATCTTGAGCAAGCGTTGGGCGTCTTTGAGGCCGTCGGCCTCGAAATGGGCGTGATCGGTGGCGAGGAATAGACCATGCGCAAGCAAGTCATCTTCATTACCGGCGCCAGCGGCGAGATTGGCTACGAGTTGATCCGCCGTCTGAGCGCCGATGGCAACAACCGTCTGCTGACCTTTGATCTCCACGACTTACCGCCAGACGTCAAGCCTCTGGTGGCACATCATATCCAGGGGGATCTGTTGAACAAGACGGAGCTGACGCGTATCGTCTCCGAGTATGAAATTGACACGATCTTTCACCTGGCGGCTCTCCTATCAACCCGCGCCGAGATCACGCCGGAGCTCGCCCACCGGGTCAATGTGGAGGGCACACTCACGCTGCTGCAGTTGGCCTCGGAGCAATCGCAGTGGCGCGGGCAGTCGATTCAGTTTATCTTTCCCAGCTCCATTGCGGTCTATGGCATGCCCGATTTGGAGAGCAAGCGCATCTATCAGCGGGTGCGTGAGTTTGAGTGGAATCTACCGCGGACGATGTACGGCTGCAACAAGCTCTACTGTGAGATGCTGGGCAAATACTTCAGTCGCAACTATCGCCAGCTGGCCGCATCCCAGCCGACCACCATCGACTTTCGCTGCCTGCGCTTCCCCGGTCTCGTCAGCGCCATGACCATGCCTTCCGGCGGGACGAGTGACTATGGCCCCGAGATGCTCCATGCTGCCGCGCAAGGCGAGCCCTATGCCTGCTTCGTGCGCGAGGACACGCGCATTCCCTTCATGGCCATGCCGGACGCCGTCAGCGCCTTGCTCGACGTAACCGCGGCGCCGCGCGAGGGCCTGAGCCGCCTCGCCTACAACGTGACTAGCTTCAGTCTCTCAGCCGCCCAGTTCGCCGATCAAGTCCGTGCGGCCTTTCCCGACGCTCAGATCACGTTCGAGCCCGATCTGAAACGCCAGGCGATTGTCGATTCGTGGCCGGCCGACACCGATGACTCTGCCGCGCGGATGGATTGGAACTGGCAGCCCGAGTACGATTTGGCCCGTGCGTTTGAGGAGTATTTGGTCCCGAATATCCGTCAACGCTACGGCTAGCGCCTGGGAATCTGCTCATGCTTCGACTCCTCTCCCTTGGCGTCCTTGCCGCGTTCTTTTTTAGCAGCACCTTTGTCTTGAACCGGACTATGAGCTTGGAGGGCGGGCATTGGGTCTGGAGCGCAAGCCTCCGCTATGCCTTCACGATTTTTTTTATCGTCCTTATCTTGCTTCTGCGCGGTCAGTATCGGGTCCTCGCTGCCGGACTCGCTTTGGGGCGGCGCTACTGGCGCTTCTGGCTGCTTGCCGGCACGATCGGATTTGGCGTCTTCTACGCCGGCATCACCTTTAGTGCGCAATATGCCGCTGGCTGGGTCGTGGCCACGACCTGGCAAATGACCATCTTGATGACGCCATTGGTGCTGTGGGTGTTTGGTCGCCCTGTGCCCTTGCGTGGCGTTATTTTCGCCCTGCTTATCTTTGGCGGAATCGTTCTGGTCAATCTCGAGTATGCAGCGGCAACCTCTCGAAGGGAGTTGTTGCTCGGTGTCGTGCCCGTGTTGATTGCCGCCATCGCTTACCCGCTTGGCAATCAGATGGTTTGGGAGGCCAAGCGGGGTGAACGGCGCTTTATCCCCCATATTGAGGAACCACACCTAGACAACACGCTTGTACGCATACTGGTACTGGCATTGGGTACTGGACCTTGGTGGCTATTTTGGATTCTCTTACTGCGGCCGGGCGCGCCGGCGCCTGGGCAACTCATCAACACGGCCTTGGTTGCACTTTTTTCGGGCCTCATCGCAACTGGCCTCTTTTTGTATGCTCGCCATTTTGCGCATGACGCCTATGAGATTGCCGCGGTTGACGCAACACAATCGACGGAGGTCATCTTCTCTCTGGCGGGCGAAGTTTTGCTCCTGGGCGGGCTGCTTCCCGGCCCCATCGGCTGGTTCGGCATGGCTATGACCGTGGCCGGACTGATTTGTTATCTCCTGGCACAGTCCGGTTTCCGTCTCCGTAAGTTGGCTGGATGATGGAGACTGAACCCGCAAGACAAGACGCGCTCAGTCTCGAGCCGCCAGCCAACCAACCGTCATCAGCCACATCGCCGTCCGCCCAATCAACGGGTGCGCTCCTCGTGTTGGCTGCAGCCGTTCTCTGGGGGACGACGGGCACGGCTCAAGCCCTTGCGCCCCCTGGCGCGACGCCTCTGGCTGTAGGAACCATGCGTCTGGTCATCGGCGGCACGGCATTGCTGGCGGTTGCGCTGGCGCGGGGCGCATTCCGCCACAGTCACAACTGGCCCATTGGGCCGACGTTGCTGGCGATCGTCACGATTGCCGCCTATCAGCTCTGCTTTTTTGCTGCCGTAGTCCGTACCGGCGTCGCCGTGGGGACTGTGGTGGCCATCAGCAGCGCCCCGGTGGCGGCTGGGTTGCTGGGCGTCATCTTCTTGCGCGAGCGCCCCGGGACTCCATGGCTCCTTGCCACTGCACTGGCCGTTGCCGGCTGCGCTCTCCTGACGCTGGCGGATGGAGGCCAAGCTACGCTTCAAGTCGATGCACTGGGCATCCTGCTTGCCGTGGGCACGGGCGTCTGCTATGCCGTCTACACCATCGCGCTCAAGCGCTTGCTCGCGGTCCAGCCGCCCGATGCCGTAACCGCAGTGGCCTTCTTCGGCGGCGCGCTCCTCTTGGCGCCCCTGCTCTTTTTTGTTGACCTCACGTGGCTGACTGAACCGCGTGGTCTACTCGTTGCGTTCCACCTCGGGCTGATTGCTACGGCGCTGGCCTATCTTTTCTTCATCCGCGGCCTCGCAAGCGTGCCGGCGGCTTCGGCCGTGACCCTTGCCCTGGCCGAGCCGCTGACCGCCACGCTGTTGGGCGTGGTTGTATTGGGCGAGCGCCTGAACGGGCCGGCGCTAGCGGGCATGGCCTTGCTAGCGGTGGGGTTGGGGGTCTTGGCTCGACCAACCCGAGGACGAGGCAGCGGATGACTTTCCATCCGTTTACAGCGAAAAAGCCTGGAATTGGGTGCGCCGGACAGTGACTCGCCTCGTTGTCGCCATTCTGTCGCCATGAGTGTGGTTTCACTGAAGCTGCTGGACAGGTTCAGTAGCATGATTATCACACTCAGAAAGGGAGGCTCAACATGGTACTCAACGGTTCGCGTTCTCATTTCTACCGCTGGCTTGGCGTATTGACGACCATTCTCCTGTTCAGTGTGTGTGGCGGCGCCAAAGTCGCTGGCCAGTCGACCGAGTTCCCTGGCTATCTCTTTGGCTTACAGGTACTCAACCTGTCGGACCAAGTTAACACATGCACACTTGCTGCCTACGATGAGGCTGGGAATCAGATCGGTATTACGATCGTTGACAGCCTTTCCCCCCTTGCGCCTCAGACTTGGGGGCCGTTGCCAAACCTGCCCGAAGACAATCGTTCGGTCGTCGTAACTTGCCAATATCCGTACGCAATGATCACGAACGTGCTCTCTAGTGACTTTGGCGCCGCCGGTTCATATGTTGTACCCACAACAGGCGCAACGGAAGTTTATCTGCCGCTACTCAACAAGGAGAACAGTGGCTACACGACCTGGTACACTGTACAAAATTTGGGGCTTGAAGAGGCGACAGTCGAGGTCACGTATAGCGACGGAACGACAATCGCTCCCCTTGTGATTCCGCCCTTGGCGGCTCGTAACGTGTTCCAGAGCAGCGAGAGTCATGCACAAGCGATCTTTGCCGCGACATTGGCAAGCGATCAGCCAATCCGGGCTGCGGTGCTACAGGAGGGGGACGGGATCATCTTTGCCCATACCGGTGTAGCCCTGGCCGGCGGTGGTACCATCCCTCCCCCTGAGGGGATCCAGGGCTCAACTGGCGTGAACGCCGGAACAGCAAGTAGCGAAACGCTAATTTTCCCACTGGTTAATGCCAATAACGCAGGTTACGTCACTGGGATCCAAATCCTCAATGGTGGTGACGAGGCGACGAGCGTCACGGTTTCCTACACGCCCTCTGATGCAGGGAGCGCCTGCACCGAAACCAGATCCATTGCAGCGGGTACCTCCAGAACCTTTGCCCTGGCTGCTTTTACCAGTGGTACTTCAGCGTCTGATTGCCTAGCGGGAAGGCGTTTCATCGGTTCCGCGGTGGTAACAGACAATTCGACCGGGCAGCCGCTCACGGGGATCGTCAATCAACTGCTGCCTGGCCAGAACGGCGAGGCGTACGTCGCTTTTGCTCCAGAGGAGGCAACGAATTCGCTCGTCATGCCCTTGATCATGGATCGTAATGGCGGCTATTTCACCGGCTTTAGCGTGCAACATGTTGGGGGTCCCGAAAGCGTGGTGACCTGTGTCTTCTCCAATTCCACCTATACGGTCTCTGCGACGCTCGGTGAGGGCGAGGCGCTTGTCGATCTTCAGCAGGGACGGATTAACGATGGTTACGTCGGTAGCGGCGTCTGCACTGCTGTAAACGATGACACCAAGATTGTGGCTGTGGTTAATGAACTGCAATTGGGTGGGACCGGAGACCAGTTTCTTGTCTATGAGGGGATTCCTCTGCCCTAGCGCCATGGTTGTTGGCGCGTCCGGTAACGGCCGCGCCTTGATGGAATTGATCTACACTGTTGGGCGATTGGATCGGACCGTGTAGAATGGGCCACAGCGGGCAAACGTGCCCGCTGTGGCCCATCGTTGAATTCGTACATGCTTCCCTCTATCCCATGTTCAACACGTGCTATGAATGTGGTCTCTATCGAGCCGACAAAGTGATCGACCCTGCCGGACCGCTCGCCCTCTGCCCCGAATGCGGCTTCGCCCATCCATTTGTGAAACAGCCGCTCTTTCTGGTCGGCGGCGCCAGCGGCGCGGGCAAGTCTGCCCTCTGCCGCAGCCTAACGGGCGTGCTCGACGAGGTCGTCATTCTGGATGCAGACATTCTGTGGCGCCCCGAGTTTGACACCCCGGAGGACAACTACCGCGACCTCTTTGAGACATGGCTGCGCCTTGCCAAAAACATTGGCCAGTCGGGCCGGCCGGTGCTGATCTTTGGCGGCGGTTTTGCCGTGCCGGGGAATGTCGAGCCGTGCATTGAACGTCGCTACTTTGATGATATTCACTATCTTGCCCTTGTCTGTGATGACGATGAGTTGGCGGCTCGGCTGCGCCAGCGCCCGGCCGAACGCGGCAGCGGCGGCGACGCGTTTATCGCCGATCACCAGGCCTTCAATCGTTGGCTCAAGGCCTATGCGGACGAACCGCCGCTGAGGCGAGTCGATACGAGCGAACTTGATGAGGGACGGGCGGGTCAGGAAATTGCTGCGTGGGTTCGTCGCTCACTGGCTCACGATTGACCGTGCGGTCACTTCAGTTACCGAGCTAGTCACCGTGACCGTCACTGGCTCAGACGAATCCAGTTCAGCATATTCGTCTAGGCCTGTGACTCAATGGGGGTAAGGTGGGAAAATATGACGTACTATTTTGGCAGGGAATCGATTCCGGCCGAAGAGATCGCATTCGAAACCGATTACTTCCTCTTTCTCGTGCGTGAGCAACCGATCCTGGTCGGCTCCGGCATCATCATTCCCAAACGGTTTGTGACCACGCCTTTCGACCTGAGTCCCGAAGAGTGGGGCGACCTGCAAACGACCATCTTGCAGGCGAAAGCCTACATTGAGACGCATCATGGACCCGATGGCTACAACCTCGGCTGGAATGTGGGTGCGGTCGCCGGTCAGGAGGTTGATCATCTGCACTTGCACATTATTCCCCGCTACAAGGATGAACCGTTGGCTGGGCAGGGCATCCGCTATGCCATCAAGCAGCCAGAGAACCGACGTCCGGATGCCAATCAAAAAAACCGCCGTCCCAACGGCAGAGACGTTGGGACGGCGGGGTCTACCGGTTAGCCAGCCTACGACTAACCAATCGTCGCTTTGATATCATTGAGCGTCGCCTGCTCCTCCTTGCTGATGAGCTTCTTGCCCATCCCCAGGAAGCCGCCTTCCTTGGCTGCGGCGGCGACCGATTCGCCCACATCCATGAGCAGCTCTCGATAGCTCGCTGCAGCTTCCGGCGCCTTTGCGTCGACTACATCGGAGGCCGTTTTTACCGCGCTCAACATGGTCGCACGTGGATTCGTCTCGACGAAGGCTTGCAGATCGCCGAGGTCCAGCCCATCTGGATAGGCCACGTTGATCAGCGAGTAGGACAGGGTTCCCTTTTTCGCCTGATCGACCACATAGGCGGCTGCCTCCGCTTCCGCCGCCCAATCCTTGCCCCAGGAAGTCGAAGCGGTCATGACCAACGCAGCCACGGCGATCGGCGCCAGACGGACCTTGGCCCACTCGTCGTCCGTAAATAGATCGGTCACTGCCTGAATGCGGTTGTTGTTGGCCCATGTCGTGGCGTCCAGATCCTCATTGGCGTTGGCAATCCACGTTGCGACCTCATCAGACCGCGGCACGCGAGAAATCCCATACGTCTTGGCCGCTTTGGTGATCTGTTCTTCAAGCCCGGCAGGCGTACTGTTGGCCACATCGACCAGCGAACGGATGCCGGCATGCTCCAGCAATTCAACATAGGCCGGACCGATGCCGCGCACGCGCATAATGTCGGCTCGCTCGGCAATCTCGCCGACCAGGCGCGCGTCCAGTCCCGTCGCGCCGGCCAGTTTCTCCAACCCCGCAGGCGCGGTTACAGCCATGAGCAATTCGTCCGTATCGCTGATACCGACTTTCTTGAGCGCCTGGGCGACAGGGGCCGTTACGATTGATAGGTCCGTTAGTTTGTAAGCCATGTTCGTGTCCTTTGAGTGGGAATCGATGCTACAATAAGTACGCAATCTATGTCGGTTACGCGCTGGTTCAGGCGCTCCTACGCCGTGAAAGCCAGTGCTACGAACAATAGATCTATACCATCATAATCTGGCCGATTCCCGTACGTAAGTTGTCAACCTTCCGGTTCTTTCCGATCCATATTTCATCCATACCCTTGCGGAGACCGTTGCTATGAAGCCGACACGCCTTGCCCTCGCTCAGACCCACTGGCCTGGTAGTCGAGAAGGGGTCATCGATGCCTACAGCTTGCTCGTGGCAGACGCCGCCCGGGCGGGCGCCCAACTTATCAGTCTGCCCGAATTTACCCTTTCCCCTTACTTTCCCGGCGTGCGTGACAGAGCCGGATTCGCCTGGGCCGAGCCGCTGTATGGTGGCCCGTCAGACGAGCTCTTCAGCGCATTGGCTGCGCAATACGGGATGATGATTGTAGCCAGCATTTTCGAAGAAGATGATGCCGGCCTCTATTGGGACACGGCAACGGTCCATGATAGGACGGGGCGTCTCGCGCATTTTACACGTAAGGTCCACATTCCTTCCGGCGACGCCTATCACGAGACCGATTTCTTTGGGGGCGCCGACGTCTATCCGGTGCATGATTTGGGCTCCGTCAAACTTGCCGCACCGACCTGTTACGACCAGTGGTTCCCCGAACTGGCGCGGATCTACGCGCTGGCGGGCGCGGAGCTCATTACCTATCCCACCGCGATCGGATCTGAACCCAATGCCCCCGACTTTGATTCCAAAGCAGCGTGGCAGACGGTCATGCGCGGTCACGCTGTGGCCAACGGCCTCTTCATTGCCGCAGCCAATCGGACGGGTAAGGAGGGGCGCGTAACCTTCTACGGCTCCAGCTTTATCTGCGACCCAGGCGGCGCCATCCTGGCCGAAGCCTCGCGCACCGAGACCGACCTCATCGTCGCCGATCTCGATCCCCAGACGCTGACGCTTTGGCGCGACCTCTTTCCACTGCTCCACCAACGCCGTCCTGCCACGTACGACCGTCTAGTTGACCACGTCAGCCCCTCTGTCGAACGCCCCGATTGGCTAGACAATTGACAATTGACAATTGCTAATTGTCCTCGTCTTCGCCCAGAAATTTGCGCTTGAGGTCACCGGCCGTGGCGGCTACGGAGTAGTTCACCACCAGGTAGAGGCCTTTCCACGTCTCAGGATTGAGAAATTCTTTGGGCGGCGTGCCTTCGACGTTAGCCCAGAGATCGCCGGCCAAGCTGACGCCGGGCAAAGCGGCGAGGCGTTCAGCGACGTAGGCGCGAGAATCAGCCGTATCGGCCTCGGCCGTGTAGTGAAGAATATACCAGAGCCCTTTCCACGTTTCCGGATTGATGAGATCACGGGGTGACGTTCCCTCCAGGCCCGCCTTTAGATCACCCAACAGTTCGCCGCCAACGTCCGGAGTGAATCGTTCGATATTCTTTCGGATCAGGGCCGCCATCTCGTCCGTGGAATAGGCCGGTGGCCTATAGCTGGGGGTGCGTTTTTGCAGCTCCTCGGCCAGCATGTTGAACTCTGCCAACAGCATTTCAAGCCTGGCGCGGGAGGGTGCGTCAGCTGCAGGCATACTCGCCGTGGCTGCCACGGACGCAACCACGACTTCGTCTGCCTGGTCTTGATGCAGATGACAGTAGTGGGATCCCGCCTGGGCCGTGTTTTTGCAACGCGTACCGGCGTGGGTTATGCCTTGGCATTGCTCAGTGGTTTCTGTCATGCTTATCTCCTGAATGATCGCCTATTCATTACTACTCCGCGGGAATGTCGGGCTCTATCGCTTGCGTTCAAGACGTCGGCCGCCATTCGCAGGGATAGGCGTATGTGATCGTCTCAAAACCGTGACGTGTCAGAATTGGCTCGCTCATGGGACCGGCATCTACCGTCAAGAAACGAAATCCGCGTGCGGACGCTTCTTGAGCGCGCGTAGACAGTAGCGCCGTGTAGAGTCCCTGGCCACGATATTGGGGCAGCGTTGAGCCGCCCCAGATGCTGGCAAAATGGGTGCCAGGGTGGAAGTAGGTCCAGGCCGCAGCGGCGGGTATGCCGCCGACATAGGCCAGGTAGACTGAGAGTTCCTCGGGTGTGCTGAGCATGCTTGTGCGGAGGCGCTCACCCAGGGTAGCGAACGAACGCGCCCAGATTGCCTCTTCGATTGCCACCAACAGCATGAGATCCTGCGGATCCTCGATGCGCCGGACGTCCCCAAGCGGCGCTGCGTGGAGGATGGCTGGATTGGCGGCTAAATCGAGAACCATGACTGACTCTTCCTCGTTGGTCACAATGCTATAGCGCGCCAGTCGTTCACGCAGATCGGCCGGTCGATCATGGCTGAATGCCTTCCATTCGAACGGGATATTGCGCCCGCGGAAGTAGTCCAGCTGAGCGCTGATGGCTTGGTCGGCATTCTCTTCGTTCAGGTTGGAGTAAAGCACAAAGCCCCGTTCCCCATCGTGGGTCACGTGGCGCACCAGGTGGGGGAGCTCTGTCCGCTCTGCATCAGACCAGACGACGTCCAGGCGCTGCTCTCTGTCATAGAGGGCGCGCAGGTCAGTCAGATTCATGCGCCCGCTCCGTAGTGCGCTTCCATGCCGCGAAGGAATTCGAGCCCTTGGCGTACGAAGGCGGCGCCATCTGGACAGGGATCATGAAACATGCCCCGCTCGAAGGCAAAATTACCCAAGGATGAATTGTAGGTCTCCATGCCCATATAGCCATCGAAGCCGATCTCGGCCAACGCGGCAAAGAGATCGTCCCACGGCACCAGCCCGCCGCCGGGCACGCCGCGGTCGTTTTCGCAGGCGTGGACGCCCCACAGCCGCGGGCCGAAGGTGCGCACCGCAGCCCCATAGTCGCGAATTTCAGTGACGAGGTGATAGGTATCAAAGAGCGCATAGAGATTGGCATGGTCGGCGAGCTCGATGAGGTCCATCAGCTGGGCGGGCGTGTTGACGAGATGGCTACGGAAGTGGCTCATGGGTTCGAGGACGATGTCGACTTCGCGAGCCGCGCCATATTCGGCCAGCGCATGCAGACCCTCTGCCGTACGTAGCGGCTCATCGGCCGGCGGGCGGCGGCGCTGGACGGTGCCGGGATGCCCGTAGAGCGCACCGGCATAGGCCACGGAGCCCATCTCTGCCGCCAGATCGACCTGAAGCTGATGCCAGGCCAGGCCAGCCGCGCGGTCGTCCGGGTCATCGGCTGAAAGATCGCAATGCATGGGCCAGGCGCCACCCGGCCCAATCAGCGTCGTGACGCCGGCTTCTGCGGCCCGGTCCCGGGTCAGGGTCGGCGAAAAGACCACGTCGTCGCCAACGGAGAGTTCAAAAATATCGAGCCCGAGTTCCGCGGCCTGATCGAGCAGATAGATTTGGTCATCGGCCCAGCGGTCGGTAAAGAGATAACAGTGTGCGCCGTATTGCATAGTCCGTCGATTCTTCTATGATTGTTGCTGCCATGGATAGAATAGGCCGATTGTAACGCGGGGTGATACCAGGCGCAAGCAGCGCCAGACAGTGGGGAGAAAAGCCCAGTAAGAATAATAGTGGACCGCGGACAATGTCGGATGCGGTGGATATCTGTGATCATCCGTCGCACCCGGCATTGTTCGCGGTCTAACCTACGTTGCTATGGCGGCGCTGGCCGGTTCTGCGCCCGTCCACGCGCGCCAGACGAGGGTCCACATCGTTGAAAAGTAGGCGGCTGCGGCGCCGCCGATCAGTAAGAAGACTGGCCAAAGCAAGCAGCAAAAGGCACTGAGCACGCCGGGCACAAAGAGGAAGATGCCCAGCAGGATAGAGAGGGCGATCTGGATCAGGAAGAAGATGATGGCCGGGCCCAGATTGCTCGTAGCGACGCGCCAGCCGCGGCCATAGGAGTCGAATACGCCCAGCCCTTCGAGCATACAGGCGCGCACGGCAAAGGTGCGCAAGAGCGAGAGACCAAGCGTAAGCGGTACCAGGATGCACATCAGGGTGACGCTCAGGAAAATGCCTGCGCCGACGATTGCGTCGCTCCAGGTGCCTGTATCCAGAAGTGTGCTAAAGCCAATCGTGGTGCCCACGGAGACAAGGAGCAAGAGCGCGCCGATCAGTACGGGAATAGCCGGGACAAAGTTGATGCCCAGCAGCGACCAGAGACGCTCCCAACCCATAGCCCAAGCTTGACCAAACGAAGAGTCCCCGCCCTCCTCGATGGTGTCGACGCCTGCGGCCAGCCCGCCTTGCGCTACTGACGAGAGCACAAAAATGACGATGCCAATGACGATACCCAATAGGAGTAGCAGGCCGATAATCACGGCTGGAAGCACCCAGGCGTCGGGAGATGACCACAGATCGGGAGAAAAGCCTGACAAGGCGTCGGGCAGCGGCATGCCCTCTCCGGTTTGCGTGGGATCGTCGCCGCCAAACGTATAGGCGGATCCGCTGTTGTTCCCTCCCCCGTTGCCCAAGGCGATGAGCACGCCCAGACCAATCAGATACTTGTGTTCGAGCAGAATGTCCAACGCACGCCGCAGGATTGCTTGGTAGGCCATTGGGATTCCTTTCTTAATGAATCGCAGGGGCGACTAAAGCAACGTTACCCGGAAGAGTATAGAAGACTGTGAAGAAGGTCAGCAGGCTCCGTAGGCATAGCGCCGGACCTCCCTGTCTTTCCCCACTGTCGTACAACTACTCTACCATTCCTCTGTTGTTACACTGTTACCGAGGCGACGTGGAAAGGTTGCTCTGGGGCCCGCCGTCCTCTCTGCGGCGCGTTTCCGCGATTCTGTGAAGCTCTGTGCCATCTTCTACACGGTCGGCGGCCGGTGGGTGCGCCGCTGCCATTCGTGGCGCAGCTGGGCGAAGATGACTTCATCATGCCAGCCGTCGTTGAGCCAGTATTGCTCGACCAGCACGCCTTCCTGGCGAAAGCCCAGCCGCTGTAGCAGGTTGATCGATGCGGCGTTGTCGACCAACACGCGCGCAAAAACCCGATGCAAGTCATAGCGGCTGAAGGCAAAGGTTAGCAGCGCGCCGACCATTTCGAAGCCATAGCCCTGGCCCTGATACGGTGGGGAGAGAGTGTAGCCAATCTCCGCTGCGTGGGGGTTGTCAGCCACGACGCCCAACGCCATGTCGCCGATCAACCTGCGATCCTTCTGGTGCTCAACTGCGAACTGAAACCATTCGCCCGGCCTGCCCGGCTCGCTCAAACGCTGGCCGTTCACAAAGGTGCGTACTTGCTCCTGGCTGACATCGGCCCACTCCTGAAAGCGAATCACATGAGGATCGCTGCGATAGGCCAAGAATGGCTCTGCATCTGCCGCCGTGAAGCGCCTGATCCAGAGCCGATCGGATGCAATGACTGAAAAATGGTC
The DNA here is from genome assembly GCA_963749845.1 of uncultured Chloroflexia bacterium. Lineage (GTDB taxonomy): Bacteria > Chloroflexota > Anaerolineae > Caldilineales > Caldilineaceae > JAGRCP01. The sequence goes on from CAVVOJ010000010.1 coordinate 119,112, forward strand.
TGACATTTGGTCTGCATTTCATAGCATGCTACGTGGCCCACAGCGGCAAGATTGCTGTGACCCCGACGGCACGCGCTACGATGTTACCGCACGCTGCATCGCTTCGCTCATGCCGGGCAGCGCGCGCAGGCGGATGATCTCTTGGATCTGCATCAGGTGGGCGGCGTCGTGGAAGGGCCACTCGTAGACCAGATCAGCAACGCGTAGCTCGCCCAGGCGGGGATAGGGCCCGGCGCGTTCCAAGTCATCAGGCGTGAGGCCGGCGACGAGGGGCGCGGCCAGCGCACGCTCGCGCCGCAGTTCGTTGATTAGCTCAGGCAGTGGCCGCTCGTCGTCACGTCGCGCCATGGCAACCGCGTTGACGTCCATGCCGCCCAATGTGGGAGCGGGCTCAGCGAGGAGCAATTCGATGCGTCCGCGAAAAGCGACGCGGTCCGTTTCGATCAGGTGGCCGATGATCTCCTTGATGCACCACTCTTCTGCCGTTGGACGCCAGGCGAGCAGATCATCCTCGACGGCCGCTAATTGTGCGTTCAAGACGTCGGGCATCGCGTCCAGCAGCGCAGCAATCTCTTGCATGGTCAACAGGCGCATCGTTTATTCTCCTGGCACGTTTGTCTCGGCAAGCTCAATCGCAATCACTTCACCCCGGGCGCGCAGTTCATCCTGGGACCACACCTCGACTTGAACCACGCTCTTGCGTCGCTCTACGTCGACGACCCATGCACGTAACTCCACGGGCGCGTCGATGGGCGTGGGTTTAAGATAGTCCACATGCAGCGAGCCGGTCACGCAGATGATGTCGACTGGCGCATCGGGCGCCAACCCGGCACGGCGCTGACGATCCGCCACCGCCGTGCCCACACCGTGGCAGTCAACCAAGGATGCAATCAGCCCGCCATAGACTACGCCCGCTACGGCCAGATCATGGGGCCGGGGCGTAAAGCGACAGACCATCACGTCGCCCTCAGCATAGCTCTTGATCTGCAAGCCTCGCTCATTCAGCCGCCCGCACCCATAGCAATGACTGTAATGTTCGGCATAGCGATCCTGAATCGCCTCACTCATCGCATCCTCCATTGATCATGATCGGCAGGCGTCGCGCAATATGATGGAACGCGGATGCTGCGGATTAGGCTGATCTTCGCTGATTCCAACATTGCGTATCGACAACCATCAATCGTCACAGCATCATTTCAATCACATGCGGTCCGGACTCGGTCACGGCATTGTCAAGCGCCGCTGCGAGTTCCTCCGATGTATCTACGCGCAACCCGGGCACGCCCATGCCGCCGGCGAGTTGGACCCAGTCTAACGGTGGTTCATTCAGGTTGGTCAGTGCTTGGGCCTGCGCGCCGGGCGTCACGCCGGCGCGATGCATCTCCGCTTGGAGGATGTTGTAGCGCCGGTTGGATGCAATCAACGTCGTCACATTAAGCCCCTCGCGCGCCTGGGTCCACAGCCCCTGCAGGGTATACATGGCGCTGCCGTCCGCTTGCAAACCGATGACCGGTCGCTCCGGACAGGCGATCGCTGCACCCACTGCATGGGGGATGCCCCAGCCAATCGCACCGCCCGTGATGCTGAGCATTGTGTGGGACGCAGCGTAGTTGGCCAACTCGCCGTAGGCCCGCCCGCTGGTGACGCCCTCGTTGACGATGATGGCGTTCTCCGGCTGGTGAAGCGCCAGCACTTGCGCCATGTTCTGGACGGTAAGGGGGCCCGGCGCTGAGGGCAGCAACGCACGGCGCGCCTGCGGCGAGGGCGCAGTTGCCGGCGCGTCCAGCGCATCGGCAAGGGCCGCGAGGACCGCAATGGCATCTTGATCTCCACCGCCGACGCTGGCCTTGACTTGCTCGGCGCGAAGAAAACGACCGGGTACGTCCGGGTAGCCGAAGAACGCAACGGGCTCACGTGCGTCGACCAGCACCACGGTTGCATAGCGCTCCAGCAGACTGAGCGCCTGTTCCGGAAAGTAGGGAATGCGATTGGCAACGGGTAGCTCCGGGCTGCGGTCGACCCGGGGCGCAAAGGTTTCAGCCAGAAGATCGCAGCCGGTCACTGCGCGGATGCGCGCGGCTTGATGCAAGCCCGCAGCGTGGAGCGCACGATTGCCAAGGATGAGCGCCACGGGCTTCTTGCTTTGCCGCAGCAACCCGGCCGCGTCCAGGATCGGTTCGGACGCAACCGGGGCGTAGGCGAAGGACATCGGGGGGGCGCTCGGGGCAGCCGTATCAGTATCGACTATTTGCAGGTCATGGGGAAAGAGCAGCGTAGCAATTTGTCCGCGTTGGGCGGCGGCGATGGCGGCAGCCATGTCGTTTCCCGCGCTGTCTGCACTTGCCACGCTGCGTTGCCAGCCCGAGACCGTTCCGTCGAGCTGTTCGACGGCCATATTGAGTGGCGGATCATCAGCCCGATGCCACGACGCGTGATCACCCACAATGTTGACAATCGGTGATTGGGCGCGCCGCGCGTTGTGGAGATTGGCTACGCCGTTGGCCAGACCGGGTCCAAGGTGCAGCAGCGTCAGCGCCGGCCTGCCCGCCATACGCGCATAGCCGTCAGCTGCCCCCGTGCAGACACCCTCGAATAGCCCCAGGACGGCGCGCATGGCCTGCGTTTGATCCAGAGCCGCAACCAGCGGCATTTCAGTCGTGCCGGGGTTGGCAAAGCAGACGTCGACACCTAAGTCGACCGCGGTTTTGATAAGTGTTTCGGCGCCGTTCATGGTTCTGTTCCCAAAAATGTCCAAGAAATCGTTTTCACAACTAAAATATTGTCAAGTCGCGGCCGGAGACGACGGGTCCGTCGTACAACTCCGCGATCTCGGCGACGAGCTCGGCTTCGCTGACGCCCCAGCGCAACTGGTGAACGAGGATCAGCAGCCCAGGTCGGACCGCGTTGGCAATGGCGGCCAGCTCTGTTGTCGACGTGTGGAACGCAGCGTGATAGCGCTGCCATGCGGGCGGTCGGGTGGCAAAGGCCTGGGCAGAGTAGACTTCGTGCACCAACACGTCACAACCCGCATACTGCTCAATCTGACCCGGAAAGGGCGCGGTGTCGCCTGAAATCACGATTGTGCGTTCGCTGGTTACGCAGCGGTAGCCAAAGGCCGACCAACTACCGTGAGTGACCGCAAACGCATTCACTTGAATTCGTTCGTCAGAAAAGATCGGCCCAGCCGTAATTTCTTCCACGGTCGCACGATAGCCGGACGGACTGGCCGGCTCCAGCCCGTTCGTGCGCTCGTGAATGTCCGCGGCGTAAGCGGCTGTGAGTCGATCTACCATCGACGCGGTTCCTGGCGGACCGAAGATGCGCGGCTCCTGCGTTCGCCCCAGCACCCACGGCGTAAAGAGAAAGTCGGCGCAGCCCAGCGTGTGATCAGTGTGCAGGTGGGTCAGAAAGGCCGTGGTCAGATTGGGCATGGCGAGCCCGGCTATGCCCTGCTGAACGGCTGCCTGCGCTCGCCGCACCACGCCCGGTCCCAAATCAAACAGATAAGGCCGATCGTCCACCACGACCGCGGCCGCCGACCCGGCCCGATCTGGCTCTGCGTTAGGCGTGCCGGTTCCAAGAAGAATAAGCAAGGTCGACTATTAGCCATTCTTCTCCGCGGCCCAACGTTGGGCGAGGCCGATACACATCTCCGTCGACCGCACCATGTCTTGAATGCTGATCCACTCCAGCGGGCCATGGAGATTTTGCATGCCGGTGAAGAGATTGGGCGTTGGTACGCCCAGCTCGGTGAGGCGAGAGCCGTCCGTACCGCCGCGGATTGGCGGTGAGAAGGGTTCGATGCCCAGGTCGCGGCAGACCTCACGGGCCAGCTCGACCGGTCGCATGTCGTTTTCCAGCCAGTAGCGCATGTTGCGATATTGGGGCTTGATCTCGCACGTGATTTGGGCGCGGGGCTCCGTCGCAGCGATGGCGGCGCAGACCTGTTCCAGGAGCGCGCCGTGGGCCGCCAGCCCGTCTCGCTCAAAATCGCGTAGGATGAAGTAGATCTCGGCCTCGGCCGCAGAGCCATGCAGCGCAGCGGCATGGATGAACCCCTCGCGGCCGCTGGTCGTTTCCGGCGTGCGAGTCACCTGGGGCAGCGTATCGATGATCTTTGCGGCCAGATGAAGCGCATTGACCAGCTTATCCTTGGCCGTGCCGGGGTGGATCGAGACGCCCTTGACGCGTACGGTGGCGCCGTCAGCAGAGAAAGTCTCGTAGACGACCTCGCCCAGCTTGCCGCCGTCAAGGGTGTAGGCAAAATCGGCGGCCAGATCCTGGGGCAGATCAGCGTGGACGCCACGGCCGATCTCTTCATCGGGCGTGAAGCAGATGCGGAGGGGGCCATGGGAGACCTCAGGATTGGCCAGCAGATGCTCAACCATGGTCATGACGATGGCAACGCCCGCCTTGTCATCCGCGCCGAGCAGGGTCGTGCCGCTGGCGGTAACGATATCGTCCCCAATCTTTTCGGCCAGGTAGGGAAAGGCGTCCGGCGCGATGATTTGTTCCGGATCGTCGGGCAGCACGATCGGCTGGCCGTCGTAGTTGCGGTGGACAATAGGCTTGACGCCGAAGCCGTTGAACGATTCGGTCGTGTCCACATGGGCCAGGAAGGCGACGGTGGGCGCTTCGCTCTCGCCGCGTGGGGGAAGCGTGGCCAGGAGTGCACCATAGTCGGTCAGGGCGACATCCTCGACGCCGAGTTCGGTCAATTCCTCTACCAGCAAGTTGAGTAAGTCGTATTGAATTGCCGTGCTCGGCGACGTCTCAGACGCCATGTCACTCTGGGTATCGATTTGCACGTAGCGCAGCAGACGCGCTTCCAAGGCCTGGGCAAACGTTTTGGGCATGGGGTTAGGCTCCAATCATGAGTAGTCTGTGAGTAGGTCTTCTAGCATTCGATGACGTTGACGGCGAGGCCGCCGCGGGCTGTCTCTTTGTACTTGGTCTTCATATCGGCGCCGGTTTCGCGCATGGTCTTGATTACCTTGTCCAGCGACACGTAGTGTGCGCCGTCGCCGCGTAGCGCAATGCGCGCGGCATTGATCGCCTTGACCGCGCCCATGGCGTTGCGTTCGATGCAGGGGATCTGCACCAGACCGCCCACCGGATCGCAGGTCAGGCCCAGGTTGTGCTCCATGCCGATTTCGGCAGCATTCTCGACCTGATCAATCGTGCCGCCGCGCACCTCCGCCAGCCCGGCCGCAGCCATGGAGCAGGCCACGCCTACCTCGCCCTGGCAGCCCACGTCTGCCCCTGAGATGGAGGCATTTTCCTTGTAGAGTACGCCGATGGCTCCCGCAGTCAGCAAGAAGCGGATTACGTCTTCATTTGCGCTGGCCGGCGTCGGCGCGTTGAAGCGGGTCCAGTAGTGGAGCACGGCGGGGATGATGCCGGCCGCGCCATTGGTCGGCGCGGTCACGACACGGCCGCCGGCCGCGTTCTCTTCGTTGACGGCCAGCGCATAGAGGTTGACCCAATCCATGATGTTGAGTGGATCGCGCAGCGCTGCCTCCGGGTTCGTGCTGAGCTTCTGGTAGAGATCCGGCGCCCGCCGACGCACCTGCAGCCCGCCGGGCAGGACGCCCTCGGTGCGGCAGCCGCGTGCCACACAGGCCTCCATGACGTGCCAGATTGCGAGCAAATCGGCGCGGATCTGTTCTTCGTTGCGCCACGCCTTTTCATTTTCGAGCATCAGCTGGCTTATGGTCAGCCCGTGCTCGCGACAGCGCTCCAATAATTCGACCCCGCTGCTGAACGGATAGGCCACCGGCGTCGTGTCGACCTGGATGCGATCGACGCCTGTCGCCTGCTCGTCGACCACGAAGCCGCCACCGACGGAGTAGTAGGTGCGCAGGCGCAATTCGGTCGTGGTTCCATCAAAGGCGCGAAACTCCATGCCGTTGGGATGATAGGGCAGGGCCTTACGCCGGAAGAGTAGGTCGCGCTTTTGGACAAACGCAATGGGCCTTTGGCCCAGCAAATCCAGTTCGCCCGTTTGCTCAATCTTCTCGAGACGAGTGAGAATTGTATCTGGATCGATCGTGTCTGGCTCTTCGCCCTCCAGCCCCAGGAGCACGGCTTTGTCGCTGCCATGCCCGCGTCCGGTTGCACCCAGAGAGCCATAGAGGTCGCACTGAATGCGAACCGTTGTCGACAGGAGTCCGTCGCGCTGGAGGCCCAGCGCAAACTGGCGTGCGGCGCGCATGGGACCCACCGTATGCGAACTGGAAGGGCCGATGCCGATTTTGAAGAGGTCAAAGACACTGATGGTCATTAAAAGAAGTCCGATCCTGCAATCCAGGCCGGACGACGTGGAAAGAGTGCGTCCAGGACGGGCAACAGTTCCCGTGGTAGGCGCACGCCCGGCTGCGCACTGGCCCAGGCAAGCGTGCGGTAGCCAAAGCAGAGCTGGGTGAAGATGCCCAGCGGCAGCACGACCTGGGGCAAATTGGTCGCGTCGCTGGCGACCGTCAGCGCAAGGCCGCCGCGGCTAATGGCAAGCATGCGCCGATGTTCACCGATGCAGAGGTCAATCGTCCCATGCCAGGCCACATTGCGTGCCAGCCAGTAGGCCTGCCACGTTGGCAACATGGCGTCGAGTAGCACATCGAGTGCTGCCACGCGCGCCATCCAGCCGCCATGGGGTTGAACTGGCGTGCGGATCACGACCTCGTAGCGATCGGCTAGCCAGTCGGCTAGCTCACTCTGGGGCGGAACAAGCCAGTGGAGCGCGTCAGCATCAGCATCGTGGGCGCGCGCTGCCGTCGCGTGATGACGCAGGAGCGCGATGGCGGTCGCCGGGTCGTCTGCCGTAACCTCGCTGCTGGAACCATGCTGGAGCGCATGGTGCTTGATGTGCCCAGCCGAGCGACCGTCTGCTGCGCAGGCGATGAAGACTTTGCTGTAAGGGTTTTCGGCTTGGAGGTGATGGCGTTGCAGGGCCGGCGTGCGCAGGAACGATCCTGTGAACGCGCCAAAATGATGGAAGTAACGCGCCTGGAGATCGGCGGCGTCGGCCGCAGTCGCCTCACGGATGTGGATGTCAGCGGTCGGCCCATTGAGGATCTCGTCGACCTGGAACGTGAACTGGGTCCAATTATGGACGCTGACAAAGCCAAAGCGGTCATACAGGCCATTGACGCCATCAAGCAGGAGGAGTCCGTCGCCCCGTTTGGCGGCATAGCCAATGATATCGGTGATCAAGCGTCCGGCCAGCCCGCGACCGCGATACTCCGGATCCGTAAAGACCGCGCCTACACAGGCCACGGGCACATAGGAATAGCCGATGCGAATCTGACGTGCATAGACCAAACAGGCGCTGGCGATTGTGTCATCGATGAAAATGCCGCGCCGACCGTCCACCGGCAAATCGGGGGCGCGGCGCATACGCGTATCATAGGCCTCAAAGGCGCGCGAGAGATCATCTTTACCGATGAAGACGGTCAGGATCATCCGGTGCAGCGCGCGGAGTTCGTCGTCGTGTTCAATCGTGCGGAGGGTAAGGTCGGCGTGCATAAACGGCGGCTCAGCTCGGATCAAAAAAGCGGCGAGTTTGGATCTAGTAGATATTCGCTAGCATACCTGTTTGGAAACACTTTCGCAACTGTGATACCCTACGCATGCTTCACTTTTCAGACCGCTAATTGATTGTCCGGAATCAAGTTCGCAACCTTCCTGGAAGCTCTCGGCGCAACCACTCGTTTCGCTGCACAGCTTCCAGAAGGGTGAAATCGCTACGTTGTTTGCGGACAATCACGAACTGAACAATGGAACCCCGAGGAACCTCCTCCAATGCAGCATCAAGAAGGAACATTCACTGGCACTGACGGATTGCAACTCTACTACCAGTGCTGGTTGCCCTCCGAGTCCCCAAGGGCTGTGCTGGCGATCGTTCATGGCATCGGCGAGCACGGAGGTCGCTATAACTACGTGGTCGATCGTATGGTCCCGTGTGACATTGCCGTTTGCGCCATGGATCTGCGCGGGCATGGTCAGTCGCCCGGCAAGCGCGGCGCGGTTGATCGCTGGGATCAGTATGTCGAGGACGTGGGCTCTTTCCTTGACGCCGTGCGCAAGAACTACCCGGATCAGCCGTTGTTCTTGATGGGGCACAGCATGGGCGGGCTGATTTGCGCGCTTTATTTGGAAGAGAACCAAGACGGATTGGCCGGGGCGGTGCTCTCTTCACCGCTGTTGGCGCAGGCAAACGTGCCAGGCTTGCTCAAACGAGCGGTACGGATTGTGGCCAAAGTGGCGCCGGGGATTGGCTTCAGTGCTGCAGTCGATCCCAGTATCATTTCGCGCGATCCTGCTGAAGTGCAGCGCTTCGTAAGTGATCCCCTGATTCATCGGGAAGCGACAGCACAGCTGGGCAGTGAACTGCTCCGCGTTCTGCCACTGGCCCACAAGCAGGCGGGCAACATCACGCTGCCGCTACTCATTTATCATGGTGACGATGATCAGCTCGTGCCTGTGAGCGGTAGCCAGCGCTTCTCTAGCGCAATCGCATCGCCCGACCGAGTCTTCCGGATTTACCCTGGCGGCTACCACGAACTCCACAACGACCTGAATCGCGATCAAGTGCTGGACATGCTCCACGCCTGGTTAGAGCGGCATATCGATTAGCCGACGGTCACGGCACCAGTCACGGCGATTCACAGCGACATCAAGTGACATGGCCTGTACTGAGCAACGTGAAGGGTTGATTCCAGGAGGTGGGTGCAGTCTCTTAGCGTCTGCCTGTCAGAGTTGGCGTTGCCTCTCCAGGTCGGTCAGGCGTCGATCCAGCGCTGCCTCGAGCGTGTCCAGGTCGCGCTGAAGGCGTGTTAGCCCTTGCCGGGACGGCAGGTCCCGCATCTCAAGTAGCGCGGCGATCGTTTGCTCCATTTCGTCTGTACGCGCAAGCAGGTCGACCTCTTCCGAAGCGTGCTCGTCGGCCCCCTCGTTCCCCTGCCCAGCCGCCGCCTGATGCTCCGTACTTGCCGCTTGCAGAGCCCGCAGCGTCGCTACTGAATCGCCGAACGCTACCATCAACTGTTCGTAAATGACCTGCATGGCGCTACGAAAAGCAACCATGGTATCGAGCGTTGGTCTCGAACTCTTTTGATCGCTCATGATACCTCGAGTTGTCCATTGAAAATTGTCGACTGCCAATTACCGATTGAAAATTGCCAATTGATCACTGCATCTCTGGCGTAATGGCATTTTCGCGAGCGATGTGGCTGTAGAGCGCTGCACTTGGCCGCGGGCGCCGCACTTGGGTTGCCGGGTCTAGCTCGATGAGACCAAAGCGCAGTCCCCAGCCCTCGTTCCACTCAAAGTTGTCTACAAGCGTCCAATGGAAATAGCCGCGTACGTCATAGCCATCTTCGATGGCGTGGTGGAGCGCTTGCAGGTGACCCAACAGCCAGCGCGGCCGCTGATCATCGTCTCTGTCGGGGAGCCCATTCTCTGTGACATAGATCGGCTTGCCAAACGCGCTGACTTCCTGGCAGATCTGATATAAACCCTGGGGCCAGTATTCGCTGTAGGGCCCATGCTGGCCGTAATCCGAATACTCTCCTTGGGGCGAGAAGCGCTCCGTGCCGAAGAGTGTTAATGGGTTTGGCGTAAAGCGCACCAGATTGTGAGAGTAGTAATTGACGGCCGTGAAGTCAAAGGAGCCTACAAGCTGCGGATCAAATTCGCCCAGGCCCACCGGTGGGCGAATTTTGCCATCTACCGTTGCCATGAACCAAACGTGCTCGAAGAGATAGCGCTTGAGGCCGGCCGCATAGCGATCCAGTAGATTGCCGGGCCGCAGACCGTGAAAGAGGCCGATCGCTTTGGCGTAGCTGACTTCGGCGTGGGGCTGGACGGTGTGGATGGCGTGGTAGGCCGCGGCGTGGGCCTTGAGCAGATGGCGAAAGACCCGCAGCGCTGCAGTGATATCGCGCTTCTGCGGCGGCCAGATGCCCCGAAACCATCCCTGGGCCAAGCCAATCAGCGGCTCATTGAAGGTCAGCCACCAGTCGCAGAGATCTCTGAGCGCGTGAGTGACATAACGCACGTACCGTTGAAAGTGTGCCGTACTCTGGGCATTCTCCCATCCGCCTTGCGCAAAGAACCAGTAGGGATCGGTGAAGTGATGGCAGCAGACCATGGGCCGCAGACCGCGATCGCACAAGCCGCCGATCATTGCCCGGTAGCGGTCGATGGCGGTGTGGTCAAACTCGCCGGGTCGCGGCTCGATCCGGCTCCACTCGAGGCTGAGCCGGTGCGTGTTCAGGCCCAGCGCCTGCATGCGGTCGAAGTCCTGCTCGGCGTTGCGCCACCAATCGCAGGCCAGGCCGCTACGGTCGCCGCGCCAGATCGCGCCGCGTTGCTGCTCAAAGGGCCACCACTGGTTGTTGGTGTTGTTACCCTCCGTCTGATAGGCCGATGACGCGGTCCCCCACCAAAAACCGGGCGGAAAGACGCGTCTGCGGTCAACAAGGCCAGTCCCATTGGTCTGGCTACTAGTCGACATAACGTTTTCTCGCTTGATCACTTTCCTGCATTTCCGGCGGCGCTTCGCTGTAGTAAATAAGTGCCACGCCTGCTTCGTGCATGAAGTTGCGCGAGGCTTCATCGGGATAGTCGCCGGCGTAGATCACCCGTTGAATGCCCGCATTGATAATCATCTTGGCGCAGGTCAGGCAAGGCTGGTGGGTTACGTATGCGGTCGCACCCTGGATGCTGACGCCGTGTAGCGCCGCTTGGATGATGGCGTTCTGCTCAGCGTGTAGCGTGCGCACGCAATGACCGTCGATCATGAGATGGCCGACGTCATCACAGTGGGGCAAGCCCGCTGGCGAACCATTGTAGCCCGTCGTGAGAATGCGCCGATCACGCACCAGGACCGCGCCGACATGCGCCCGATCACACGTGCTGCGTTGCGCCACGGTGAAGGCGATTTGCATGAAGTACTCATCCCAAGACGGCCGGGGTTGGGTAGACATAATTGTTATCTAGGTTGCGCTTGAGTGTGCTTGTGAGTTGCGAACGACCTATGCCATGATGGACGATGTGGCTGGTTCACGACTGGCGGGACCTTCCACGAGCAGGTCGGCTAAGACTCGCTCTGCCGTAGCATGATCTGCACAGGCGATGTAGATCGTTTCACGCAAGATTTGCTCTTTGTTGCGCCCTGGCTTGACATAGCTGAAATCGTACTCAACGGCAACCGCAGGAGACGCTTGACGGTTGAAGTGCAGCATGCCGTAGCGCACGCTGTGCATCAACGCCGGCGTGAAGAAGCTGTACCACATGCCGGTTTGCTCAGGCGGCCAGGTGGCGATGCGCAAGAAGTTGGACGGCCGCACCAAACAGAGCAGGGCGTGCTCACGCGTTGAAAAGGTTCGGTAGTAGCCGGGCAGGTAGGTGTAGCGGGCATACTGGCCCTCAACCGAGAAGTGACCCGTCGCATAAACGGGCAGCTTTTCGCTCGGACGGAGCTTTGTCGGCGCTACGGCGGGGAGAGGCTCTGCTTGGAAATCAACAAAATCACGCCGGCGCCAGAGAATCACGCTGCCAATCAGGGCGACGGCCATAACGGCGAACGCGCCGCTGAGCCACCACAGGCGGAATACCAACAGGCCCAATGCTCCTGCAAGCAGCGCCATAATGAGCCAACGCGTGAGCCGTATGGCGCCAACCTCATGACAATACGCCATATAGAGGAAGCTCGAAAAGGAGTCCGCCGGTGGGGCGGACGGAAAGACTGTGCGCTTGCGGTTGGCGCGAATCATGCCGGCCGGCGCTTCCAGCCCACCCTGGATATGAAAGGCCCCGCCATTTTGCGACGGAGCCTTGACATGATCCGGTCCATGACCGTTGCGACCGGGTTGAATTTCGGGATAAGACATGAGCCTCGTGTTGGTCTCTTATGCCGGGGCCGGTAAAGTGCCGCCCAAATCAGGTTCGGAATCGCTACGCGTCTTCTCATCGCGACGGGGTTCGCTGCGCTTTGACGGCTGCTCGGTCGACGGCGCCTCGGCCGCAATGCGGCGCTCTTCGAAGGGATCTTCACCATCCATGGCGGCAGCAAACTCTTCGCCGCTGATCGTTTCGAACTCTAGCAACGCCTGGGCCACCAGCTCTACCTTGTCCCAATGGGTCTCCAGAATCTGATGTGTACGGCGATAGGCATCATCCACCAGGCGGCTCACCTCTTCGTCGATCTCCTGGGCGACCTTGTCACTATAATTGCGCTGTTCACTGATCGCCCGCCCCAGGAACATCATCTCATCGCGCTGGCCGTATTGGATGGGCCCCAGCTTTTCGCTCATGCCGAGTTGCGTGATCATGGCGCGGGCCACGTTCGTCACCCGTTCCAAGTCGCTGGCCGCACCATTGGTGATGTCGCCAAACTTGATTTCCTCGGCTACGCGGCCGCCCAGTGCGGTCACGAGGTCAGAGAGGAAGCGATTCTTGGTGCTGAGCTTGTTGTCTTCTTCGGGCAGCAGCTGCGCATGACCCAAAGACTGGCCGCGCGAGATGATCGTGATTTTGTGTACTCGGTCGTAATCGGGCTGAAAGTGCGCAGCGATGGCATGACCCGCTTCATGGTAGGCCACGATCTCCTTCTCTTTTGGCGTAATCAGCCGACTGCGGCGCTCGGGACCCATGCGAACGCGGTCAATGGCTTCTTCAAATTCATCCATGCCGATCGACCGACGATTGCGTCGAGCCGAGAGGATGGCTGCCTCGTTGACCAGGTTTTCAATGTCGGCGCCGGCAAAGCCTGGCGTTTGTTTGGCAATCACGTCGAGGTCGACGTTGGTTGCCAGTGGCTTCCCGCGCACGTGAACGTCAAGAATCTGGCGTCGCCCCTTCACATCAGGCGCATCCATTACCACACGACGATCAAACCGCCCCGGGCGCAGCAAGGCCGGATCGAGGATATCGGGCCGGTTGGTGGCCGCGATGATGACAATATTTGTGTCGGTATCAAAGCCGTCCATCTCGACCAGGATCTGGTTGAGCGTCTGCTCGCGTTCGTCGTGGGAGCCGCCCATGCCCGCGCCACGGTGGCGGCCGACCGCGTCGATTTCATCTACGAAAATAATCGACGGCGAGTTGGTTTTGGCTTGCTCAAAGAGGTCGCGCACACGGCTGGCGCCCACGCCCACAAACATCTCAACGAATTCTGAGCCCGAAATACTGAAGAAGGGGACGCCGGCCTCGCCCGAAACGGCCTTGGCCATGAGCGTCTTACCGGTGCCAGGGGGGCCCACGAGCAGCACGCCTTTGGGGATTCGTGCGCCCAGCGCCGCAAACTTTTCCGGCTCCTTGAGAAACTCGACGATTTCTTGAAGTTCTTGCTTTGACTCTTCGTTGCCGGCAACGTCGTCAAAGGTGACCGTAGGCGTATCGCCAGTAAACATACGCGCGCGGCTCTTGCCAAAGCTAAACGCCTGATTCCCGCTTCCTTGCGCCTGCCGCATAATAAAGAAGAAGAAGCCGCCCAAGAGCAGAACGGAGAGAAGCGTCGGTAGCAGACCGCCCCAGTTGTCCCACGGCGTCGGTGAGGCCACGCTCACCACGACTGCTTCCATTTGTTCCGCCGTAACCCCCAAATCGGTAAGGGTTTCGATGAGTCCTGCATCCGTCTCTTTGCGGGACTGGACGACTTCGCCGTCGCGCTCCGTAACCAGGATGCGATCATCCTTAACGCTGAGCTCCTCAACCTCGCCGTTGCGCAGCATTTCGGCCACGTCACCCAGCGGAACAGTTGGGATGTTCGAACTGGGCCTACGTTCAAGCGCCGTGTACAGAAAGACACCCAGGACGATGAGCAGAACGGCATAAATAATGCCGTTGCGAACACGCTTAGAGTTCATAAAACGATCCAATATTTTGTACCTTCAGCACGTCGGCCAATACTTGGCAGAACTTCAGATACCGAACTGTTCGCCCCAGCATTGATCTCTCTGCGACAAACGCCAGAATTTGCGCCAAGAACATGACGCAGTGAGCTTTCGAGTTATTCCGCCAAAGTCTAACATACAGCCGGTAGCGCGTCAAACAGATGAGCTAATTCACCCCGCTGAGTATGAGCTACGTGGCGAACCGTATTGTAGATCAGTCTGCTGGTGGTGGCAGTAGGGCTGCTTCCAACGCATTGACGCATGCGCTCGCAGTCATCCCACATCCGCGGTCAACGTAAAGAGTGTAATCTCGGGCCGGCAATTGAAGCGATAGGGCATGGGCCACATCCCCAAGCCCCGATTGGTATAGACCTGACGTTGACCGACGTGACGCAACCCGATTGGGTAGCGGTGTCCGCCGTACGGCAAGATCAGGGCGCGGGAACCATTGCCATCGGGCCCGGGCCCGATGGTGGGCACACGCACCTGACCGCCATGGGAATGGCCGCTAAACTGCGCAACGACGGGCGCATCGCGCTTGACCACATGGTCAAAATAGTCCGGCTCGTGGGCCATAAGCAACGTTGTGGCTCGCTCAGGCACATCGCGCAGCGCGGCGCGCAGGTCCGGGTGGCCAGCCCAAGCATCGTCAACGCCGGCTAGCCAGAGATCGTCTGCCAACGCCAGGGATTGGTTGACGAGCAGCGTGACGGGGGTCTCTTGCAAAGCGCCCATCAGGACGTCTCGACCACCCCAAATGTCGTGGTTGCCATGAATGGCGAAGGTTGGCGGCTCCAACTGACGGAGCGGCTCGATGAGTCCGGCCGCATGCTCCTCGCCGCCGGTGAAAAAATCGCCTGTGAGTATGACCCAGTCAGGGGCCAGCCGATTGATCTCAGCGACCGCGTGGCCAAGGCGTTCCGGTGTGAAGTAGGGACCAAGGTGGATATCGGAGATCTGGACGATTCGCTTGCCATCCAGTGTTTTCGCCCGTCCCGGCACGCGCAGCGAAATTGCTTCCACGTCGAGCCAGCGGGGTTCCACAGCGCGTACGTACGCAAATGCGCCGGCGCCAGCCAGGGTCACGCCCGCCGCAACCTGGAGAAAGTTACGTCTTGAAAATGAAGGAACTGTCATAGCTTCAAAACGTCTGCTCCCAACGCTCAGTTCCCACCCGAGGGGCGCCAGCGCAGCAAACGCATGCCATTGAGCGTGACCAGTAGGGATGTACCCACATCGGCCAGAACGGCCATCCACATGGTGCCCAGCCCCATGATCACCAACATCATAAAAATGAGCTTGATGCCGATGCTGAAGGCGATGTTGAACCAAATCGTATTGCGCGTTGCCCGGCTAAGACGATAGATGTAGGGCAGACGGCCCATGTCATCGTTCATGAGGACGATGTCCGCGCTCTCCATGGCTTGGCCCGTGCCGCCCTGGGCGCCGCCGATGGCAATGCCCACCTCTGCAGCAGCGAGGGCCGGGGCGTCGTTGATGCCGTCGCCGACCATGGCGATGGCGCCGTACTGCTCTTGCAGAGCCGCAACCGCATCGAGTTTCTGGGCCGGCAACAGCCCGGCTCGCACATCGGTAACGCCTACCTTGTCGGCGATGACGGCCGCGGTTGCCGGATCGTCACCCGTGAGCATCACGATATGCTCGACGCCGGCCGCCTGCAGGTCGGCAATTGCAGGCGCGCTCGACGCACGAACCGTATCATTCACGATAATGGTGCCACGGTAGTCGTCGTCGACGCTGACCATGACTGGCGTGGCGCCTCGCGCCGCGTCGGCCTGGGCCAGGCGGCAGTGCTCGTCATCATGGGGTACCTCGCGATCGAAATAGCGGTGCGAGCCGATAAAGATCGAGGCGCCATTGACCGATCCGCGCACGCCTTCGCCCGCCAGGGCCGTGACGCTTGTTTCCGGCTGATAGCGTAAGGCGATGCCCTGGCTTTGAGCCGCGTCGACAATGGCCCGACCCAGCGCGTGTTCGCTGCGCAACTCCACCGCGCTCGCCAGCGCGATCAATTCTTCGCACGCCGCACAATCGATGATGACAGGCGATGACGAGCAACAGTCGTCCGAGCAGCAGCACGCGGTTTCTTCGGCGTTGGAAGCGAGAGCCGGGAAAACGAGCGCCTGGGACTCCGACCCATTAGCGCTGCAGTTGACGGCGCGCACCGCTTCCACGGCCGGCTGGCCGTAGGTTATGGTGCCTGTCTTGTCCATCGCCACCGTGTTCACGTTGGCCAGCGTCTCCATGTGAGCGCCGCCCTTGACGAGCACGCCGTGCCGCGCCGCATTGCTGATCGCACTGATGACTGTCACCGGCGTGCTGATGACCAGCGCACAGGGGCAGGCCACCACCAGCAGCGCCAGGCCGCGGTAGAGCCAGCCAAATGAGCCATCGGCAGGATTGAGGAAGGGCTGGCCGAAGAGGAGGGGCGGCAGCGTGGCTACGAGTAGCGCCAGCACCATGACGGCCGGCGTGTAGACAGCTGCAAAGCGATCGACCAGGCGCTGCGCCGGTGCGCGTTGCTCCTGCGCCTCTTCCACCAGGCGGATCACGCGGCTGATCGTGTTGTCGGCAGCCAGATGCGTGACTTCAATTTCCAGGGCGCCGGATCCATTGATGCTGCTGGCAAAGACTGGATCGCCCGCTGCCTTCTCAATCAGGCGGCTCTCGCCCGTAATCGGCGCCTGGTTGACGCTCGAGTAGCCGGCCGTGACCTCGCCGTCCATGGGGATGCGCTCGCCGGGCTTGACGAGAATATGGTCGCCCGGCGCTAGCTCATCAACGCTGACAGATTCGCTACGGCCCGCTTGCAGCCTGGTCGCGGTGTTGGGTACCACTTCCATGAGACTGCGGATGGATTGCCGCGCCCGTGCGGCGGTGTAGCCTTCCAGCGCCTCGCCGATGGCAAAGAGCACCATAACCATGCCGGCCTCGACGTAGGCGCCGATGAAGACCGCGCCGATCGCGGCCACGGTCATCAGCACGTTGATGTTGATTTCGTGGTTGATGCGCAAGGAGCGCCAGGCGCTGCGGGCCACGGGCAGACCGGCCGCCAGCAGCGCGCCCATGGCCAGCACGTTGACCCAGAGCGCCTCCTGCCCCATGATTTCGCCGATGATCAAGCCCGGCAAAATCATGACTGCGGCTAGCAGGGCCAAGCGCGTCTCGCGGCTCGACCACATATAGTGCAGGAAGTTTGCCGGTCTGGACGCGGGCGGCATAGGTTCGCCGGCCGCTAACGGTGCTGCGACGTCGTAGCCGAGGTCACGAACCCGTTCGATGATGGCCGGCACCTCAATGTCGCCATCAACATAGAGCTTGGCGCTGGCAAAATTGACGCGGCAGCTCGTCACGCCATCTAGCCGCGCCACGCCACGCTCTATGGTCTTGGCGCAGTCAGCGCAATCGATGCCTTCAATTTCAAACGACAATGCTTCATTCGTCATGACTCACACTCACGTATTCGGCTCATCTAGCGCTTGCGCCGACGCGAGGCCAGGCGCGAGGCCGTCGAACCGACGAACGGAATTTGCAGTACGCTGGCTATGGTCTTGTAGAAGAGACCAGGCACAAAAATGACGTTATCCCGCTCCAACGCATGCAGCGACCGGGTCACTACATCCCGCGCCGTTAGCCACATGAAGGCTGGTGAACGACTCCGGTCGAAGCGGGCATACTCGCTCGTATCGTGGAACTCCGTCACGGTATAGCCCGGACAGAGCGCCTGGACCTGGACGCCCGTACCGCGCACTTCGTTAGCCAGCGTCTCGCTAAAAGCATTGATGTATGCTTTGGTTGCGCAGTAATTAACATTGCCGGACATGCGCGAAAATGCGGCCAACGACGATACGTTGATGATTGCGCCGCGTCCCCGATCCACCATACCGGGAAGCGCGGCCTGGCTCAACGCCGCAGTTGCGAGCACGTGGAGGCGCACCATCTCGGCCTGGCGCTCCGGGTCGGCGTTGACCAAGCGGCCAACCGTGCCAAAACCGGCATTGTTGACCAGAATCGCCAAATCGTTCATGGTGCGAATATGCTCGGCAACCTGGGCGATGCCTGCTTCGCTACTCAGGTCGGCCACGAGCGTCTCGCTCGCCATGCCGTAGCGGTCGAACAATTCCTGGCGTAGGGCTTCCAGCCGGTCGCCACGACGGGCCACGAGCGTGACGCGGTAGCCCCCGCGGCCAACTGGCGGGCGAATTCGGCGCCGATGCCCGCGGATGCCCCTGTGACCAACGCCGAGGCGGTCCGGCCCGGACGCAGGGGAAGGAAGACTCGGCCCCGCTCGCGTCGGCTGTTCAAGGCCACCGCTCCGGCCAGTCCGGCAGCAAAGCCGAGTGCGGCCATGCGTTGGGGTTTCACGATAAACAAGTTCCTTCGTCGTTGCGTTCCGGAATGGCGGTTCGCTGAGTTTGGGCGACCGCTTCCGGAAATCATGGATGAGTGATGTATGATTGCCCAGAGATGCCGAAAAGCGTGTGCCGGGCAATGTGCCACGATCATGCGCAGCGCAGCAGCTTGTTTCGCCTCTGCAAGGGGAGTTTATCATAGGTTAGGGAGAATAGAATGGGACGCTACACACGATTCGGCGCGTTCTTGTTTGCCGTACTGCTCTTGACTGGCTGCTGGTCTTTAAGCTGGCAAGAGTTTACTGCGCCGGACGGGCGCTTCCAGATTCTCATGCCCGGCATTCCGGAGATGCAGGTCAACGAAGTTCAGACCGGTTTGGGTCCGATGCCCCAGATTATCTACATGGTGGACAGTGGCCCCCAAGCGTACATGATCGGCTTCACTGAACTGGACGAGACCACGTTGGCGGAACAGCCCGCAGACGTTCTGTTGGAGGACGCGGCCGGCCGAGGCGTGGCCGGCGTTGGCGGCGAGGTGCTCGATTACCAAGAGATCGAGTTTGCCGGCTATCCGGGGCGCGAGCTGCAGATCGAGGTTGCCGACGGCGACGGCGTGATCCAAGCACGCTTTATTCTGGTAGACGAGCGTCTCTACCAGATCTCTGCGATCGTCGCCACCAAGATCGTCGATGAGGCAGTCAATGAGCGGTTTCTCGACTCATTTACGCCGCTGGAATAGTCAGATTCCGTTGCCGGCAGAAGCCCGTCTGTTCCTGCCCCATTCATGAAATGCCCCTGCCGCAAGCCGGCAGGATGACAAGCGCCTATTTTCCGGTACAATCACTCTGTGTTCGACTCGCTCTTGCAAACCAAACTCTATATGCCGCCGATTCGGCCCCATCAAGTCGAGCGGACGCAGTTGATCGAGAAGCTGATGGCGCGGCAAGCGACCAAGCTTGTGCTCGTCTCTGCCCCCGCCGGGTACGGCAAAACTACGCTGGTCAGCTCTTGGCTGCATCAGGCTGCGGCCACAGAGCAAGCGCAGGTTTGCTGGCTGGCGGTTGATGAGGATGACAGCGACCCCCAGCAATTCTTCCACTATCTGGCTGCGGCCGTACGCGCGCTTCCCAATATTCAATCGCACCTTTCCCGCCTGCTGCAATCAGCCGAGTCCGTCCCGGCCAAGACGTTGATGAAGGCCTTTGTCCGGGATACGACCGCTGTCGCAATTCCCTTCTACCTGGTGCTCGACGACTATCACGCTCTCGACGCCGCCGCGCTCGATGCTGCGTTGGCCACCCTTCTCGAACTGATGCCGCCGCAGATGACTTTGGTCCTGACCAGCCGTACCGATCCGGGGTTCCCGATCGCGCGCCTGCGCGCCCGGGGTGAACTGATCGAACTGCGCGCAGAGGATCTGCGCTTCAGCCCCGCGGAAGCAGCCCAGTTCCTGCAGCAAACCATGGGCCTGGCGCTTCTACCGACCCAGGTTGCGGCCCTGGAACGCCGCACAGAAGGTTGGGTCGCCGGCCTGCAAATGGCCGCTCTCTCTTTACAGAACCGGGGACAGCGTGAGCAAGAGGAGTTTGTTCAAGGCTTTACCGGCGGCCACCGTTTCGTGCTCGACTATCTGGTCGAAGAGGTGCTCCATGGTCAATCGGAAGAGGTGCGCACCTTCTTGCTGTCTACTGCAATCCTCGACCGGTTGAACAGCTCGCTGTGTGACACCGTTACCGGCCGAACTGATAGCCAGGCGCGGCTGGAGACCCTCGAACGGACCAATCTCTTTGTTCTACCGCTGGACGACCAGCGCCACTGGTATCGCTATCATCACCTCTTTGCCGACGTCCTTCATGCTCGCGCCCTGCTCCAGCAACCGCAGCGTCTTGCACTGCTGCATCGCCGGGCCAGCGAGTGGTTTGCTGCTCACGACGCATTGAGCGAGGCGATTCGTCACGCGCTGGAAGCGGAGGATTTGGCGTGTGCCGCGGATCTGATTGAACGGATTCGTCCCCAGATCGATGTAGGGTATCAGTCGGCCTTGTGGCTTGGCTGGGTGCAGAGGTTGCCCGATCCACTCGTGCGCGCCCGACCGGTGCTCAGCGTTGGCTATGCCTGGGCGCTATTGGATGCCGGCGATATGGCGGCCTGCTCGGCCCGCTTGCGCGATTCAGAAGCGTGGCTGACCGGCGTGGCGCCTGCCCCCGCACTGGAAATGGTCGTTGCCGATGAGGGGCAATTTGCGGCGCTTCCCGCATCGATTGCTGCGGCCTGGGCCTATCACGACTTGGCGCTGGGTGATGTCGAGGGCGCTGTGCAGCAGGCCAAACGCGCCTTGGAACTGGCTCCGCAAACGAGCCTGCCCTGGCGCCATGCTGCGGCACTCTTGGGCCTCACCTACTGGACCAGCGGTAATCTGAACGCGGCTGAGCGCGCCTTTGGTGATTTCACGGCAGGCATGATCGCTGCCGGCAACGTTCAGGACGCCATCAGTGCGACCTATGTCTTGGCGGATATCAAGCAGGCATTGGGGCATCTGCGTGACGCAGAGCGCGTCTATGTCCAGGCGCTGCAGCACGCTGCCGCCGCAGGCGACCCGCCACCGCTGGGTACGGCAGATTTACATCGGGGTTTGAGTGAGATTCACTTGGAACACAATGAGCTTGAACAGGCTGCACAGGCGTTGCGGACGGCCGCAATGCTCGGTGAGCAGGACGCTCTGACTGCGTGGCCGCACCGCCTCTGCCTGAGCAGGGCACGCCTGGCGCAGGCAGAGGGTGACACGACCGGGGCGCTCGAACTGCTTGACGCGGCGGAACGCCACTATCTCCCCACGCCCTTGCCCGATGTTCGACCGGTCGCTGCCTGGCGCGCGCGATTTTGGGCAAGCCAGGGGGATGTAGACGCTGCGTTGGATTGGGCACGTGCCTATGACCTCGCCGCAGACGATGCGCTCAGCTATCTGCGCGAATTTGAACACATCACCCTGGCTCGTGCCTTGATCGCCAGCTACCGGCGTAAACGGGAGGCAAGCGTGCTCCAAAAGGTCCAGAGCCTACTCGAGCGGCTGCTGGCAGCCGCCGAGGCAGGGGGGCGGACCGGCAGCGCAATCGAGATTCTGATGTTGCAGGGCCTCGCCGGCGCCATGCACGGAGACATCGCAGCTGCGATGTCTCCCTTCGCTCGCTCCTTGACCCTTGCAGAGGCGGAAGGCTATGTCCGCCTCTATGTCGATGAGGGGGAGCCTATGGCCAAGCTGCTGGCCGCTGCTGTGGGCGAGGGCGTCATGGTCGACTATGCCCGCACGCTGCTCGCTGCCTGTCATGCGGATCGATCCTCGTCCGAGGGTAAGGCTACACGGCCCCAGCCGCAGCCACTGGTCGATCCCCTCAGCGAGCGCGAACTGGAAATTCTTGCCCGGATTGCTGCCGGATTCAAGAACCAGGAAATTGCCGAGCAGCTTGTCATCAGCCTCAATACAGTGCTCTATCACAACAAGAACATCTATGGGAAGTTGGGCGTCGGCAAGCGCACGCATGCCGTTGCCAAGGCCCGCGAACTCGGTCTACTTGACTGAGACTTATTGAGTGTAGCATGCATTCGCTGGTGACAGTCACTGGCTTGAGCGAATCTTCTCCGCAAGATTTTGTAGTGCCAGTGACTGTATACCAGTGATCGAAACGGACCAACTGCAAACCAGCTGCCACTAGGCCGAGTCCACAGTTTTTCCTTACCACCTACCACATTTTAGCGACGACAACTACAGTTTTTTCCGACCCCGACTACAGGTTCCGGTAGGGACATCCCGCGCCCGCTGCCCTATCCTGTGACCATGACACACGAGAGCGCAGCACAGAAGCAGTACGAGATCAAAATCTCCGGTCAACTGGACGCTTGCTGGCATGCTTGGTTCGATGGGTTCACGATCATCGAGAGTGCCGACGGCAACACGATGCTGAAGGGGATGGTGCGTGATCAGGCAGCGCTCTATGGCGTCCTGAAGAAGGTCAACAATCTGGGCCTAACGCTGTTGGCGGTCAACGTTCAACCGTCTTGATGCGTGAAGCGAAGCATGTGACAAATTGTTTGGGTATCTACTTGGGAAAGGAAATCAAGATGAAATCGTTACAAAAAGCAGGCGGTGTCGCCGCCCTGATCGACGCCGTGACCTTTATCGTGGCCATTGCCTTGCTGGTCATCGTCTTTCTTCCGGCAAACTATGGCGACCTAGCGGTCGATCCGCTCCAGAACGTGGAGTTCCTGGTAGCCAATCAGGCGATCCTCTACTTGTGGAATCTGATTGCCTATGTGATCTTCGGAACCTTTCTCGTTGTCGTAGCGCTGGCGCTTTTTGCCCGCCTGCAGGACGGAGCGCCGGCTCTGGCCCAGGTTGCGACGGCATTTGGCCTGATCTGGGCCGGCCTGATGTTCGCCAGCGGCATGATCGCCAACATTGGTGCGAGTGTTGTTGCCGATGTGTTTGGTCGTGATCCAGCGCAGGCAGGAAGCGTTTGGCTGGCCCTCACCCTCGTGGTCGACGGGCTTGGGGGCGGCAATGAAATTGTGGGCGGACTGTGGGTCTTGCTGGTGAGCTGGGCGGGCCTGCGCTCAGGCGCTCTGCCTCGGGCCCTGAACATCTTTGGCCTGGTCGTCAGCGCTGCGGGCATTGTGACGCTTGTCCCTGCGCTGAGTGATGTGGGCGCAATCTTCGGCTTGGGCAGCGTCGTCTGGTTCCTCTGGGTCGGGGTCGTCCTGCTACGCAGCACCCCCAAGGCTGCTGTCGAGAAGGCAGGGGCGCCTGCGCTCAAGGACGGGATCGCAACGTAGGACCGTCCCGACGGCGCTGCTTTGCCCGTCGGTTTCGCCACGCTCGTTGTAGGAATCGTGCTGTTCATCGTCGTCATGGAAATCGTGCTGCAAGCGGTCCTGGCGATCGGGGCCGGCGGTGCAGATGCGCCAAGCGATACCGAAAAAGCCGCTACCCTGAAGGCCCATCGTCCGGCTTATGTTGTTCTTCTCATCGGCACAATGATTGCCTTAGCGAGCCTCTTCCTTTCGGCCACACTGTTTGCTGTGGGCGCGCCGCTCTTGCTGACGCTGCCTGCCGCCGAAATCGTCAAAGCGGCCGGGCAGCTTCTCTACAGCCGAAAGCAAATGATGTAGTGCGGAACGTCCAACGCGTACACTATTCCGCACGCCGCACGCCGCGCTCCGCGCTCCGTTGCCTGACCACTTCATAGAGTAACAGCGCCGTCGACGTTGCAACGTTGAGGCTGTCAACGATTCCGTGCATGGGGATGACGACCCGTTGATCGGCCCCACGGAGCCAGGCATCGCCCAGGCCAAAGGCTTCACTGCCCATGGCAATGGCGACCGCGCCGGCCAGATGGGCAGCGGTGTAGGGGAGCGTGGCGTCGGGCGTGGCAGCAACAATGGCGACCCTTCGCGCTTGCAGCCAAGCGATGGCGTCAGCGCTGCTGGCCTCGGCCACGGGCACGCTGAAGAGGGCGCCCAGGCTGGCCCGGACCACGTTGGGGTTGTGCAGATCGGTGGCAGGACGATCCGGCGCATGACAGACGATCACGCCGTCAACGCCCGCCGCGTCGGCCGTGCGCAGAATGGCGCCCAGGTTGCCCGGTTTCTCCACCCCTTCGATAACGGCATAGCAGGGGTTTGGTACAAGCGGCAAGGCCTCCAGCGCGGTCGCGAGGTAGGGAATCACCAACAGTACGCCGCCGCTCTCGGCGCGATAGGCAAGGCGAGCAAAGACGTCCGGCGCAACCTGAAACAGGCGCGTACTCCCTGCCGACTCCAGATCAGCCAGACGCTGCCGCAGCGCGACACTTTCCGTGCTCAGCAGCGAGGGGCAAAGATAAGCCTCATACGGCACGAGGCCTTGATGCAGCGCACGGGCGCATTCTCGTTCGCCCTCAATGAGGGTTAGTCGTCGTTGGTCACGCGAGCGGCGTTTGTTTAGCTTGGCAACCTCTTTAACCCGCTGATTCTGGGAACTTGTAATCTCAGTTGGCATGGGCTGTTTGCTCGTTCCCTAGCCTTTGCTCCTGCGGGCATACTTTTTCTTGTTCTTCTCCAACGCGCCTGCCCCCGCATTTGGATCGGGTTCAACGTATTCGGCCAGCCAGCGTGAATAGGCGCCCGACGGCAGCGCGCGTTGGCGCCTGTCGTGCACCAGCATCTCGCTGCTCTCAAAGGCGCCGCCCCGCCGACCCACGAGTTCTTCCAGCTGATTTTGCAGCGTGAGCGGCGTAAAGCCGGGCGTATGGCAGCTATATATCAGAAAGAGCGGGTTGCGGGCCAGCAACTGACGACACGCCTCGAGCAGCGGCACAACATCGTTTTCGATTTTGAAGACTTCGCCCTTGGGGCCCCGGCCAAAGGAGGGCGGATCGAGGATAATGCCGTGGTAGTGATTGCCCCGTCGTACTTCCCGCTGTACAAATTTCAGCGCATCATCGACCAGCCAGCGGATCGGCCGCTCGCCCAGGCCGCTCTTGTTGGCGTTCTGGCGCGCCCAGTCTACCACGCCCTTGGCGGCGTCGACGTGGACGACGTGGGCGCCCGCTTGACTGGCGGCCATGGTGCTGCCGCCGGTGTAGGCGAAGAGGTTGAGTACGTGAATGTTCGCCCCGCCCGTCCTGGCCATGCGCGTGCGGATCTGCTCGCGCAGCCATACCCAGTTGTCAATCTGTTCGGGAAAGAGCCCCAGGTGACCGAAATTTGTCAACTTGATGCGAAAGGAGAGACTGCTGTAGAGCAGATCGAACTCCCGTTTGACCTTGTTGCGCCAGACCCACTTGCCGCCGCCCGAACTGTCGCGCTCGTAGACCGCGTCGACCTGTTCCCAGTCGGATTGGGGCAGCTTGGGGTTCCAGATCGCCTGGGGCGACGGGCGGACCAGGCGATAGTCGCCGACCCGTTCCAGTTTCTGCATAGCGCCGCTGTCGAGCAGCTCATATTCGTCGTTAGAGAAAGCGGGTTGAGTCATGGGAACACCTTTGAGGCTGCTGAGGCTGCGGCCGCAAGCGCGGGCCGATGAGTTACTTGAGTATCGTTCTGATCGAGTGTAGCATTGGGCCAGAGGCGAGGCAAAGATCGTTCATTGAGAGTATCAATCGCACGTGATGCTAGTGCATCGGCAAATTTACTTTGACGGACTGGCGATGCCCTTTGTGCCGATGCATTCAGGTTCCGCCACGGAAGACACAGGTCGTCAAAATAACTTAGGCGGAACACTACTTACCAACGAAGCACTCCTCGACTCATCCGATTCTTGCTGTACTATCGTGAGGAGATTTGAATGAAATACGTCAAACTGGGGCATACCGGATTGGATGTATCACCGATTTGTCTCGGCTGCATGAGTTTTGGAACTGCCGAGGGATGGTTTCACAACCAATGGGCAGTGAATGAAGCGGACAGCCGCTCAATCATCAAGCGGGCGCTAGAGTTGGGCGTGAATTTTTTCGACACTGCCAACGTCTATGCATTTGGTGCCAGTGAGGAAATTCTTGGACGTGCCCTGCGGGATTATGCCAGCCGCGATGAAATCGTTATTGCCACCAAGGTACACGGAAAAATGGACGCGGGTCCAAATCGTGCGGGCCTTTCACGCAAAGCCATCATGAGCGAGATCGATAAGAGTCTCAAACATCTGGGAACCGACTATGTGGATCTCTACATAATTCATCGTTGGGACTACGAAACGCCGATTGAAGAGACCATGGCGGCCTTGAATGATGTCGTGCGTGCCGGCAAGGCAAGATATGTCGGTGCTTCGTCGATGTATGCATGGCAATTTCAGAAAGCGCTTTTTGTGGCAGATAAAAACGGATGGTCGCGGTTTGTATCGATGCAGAATCACCTAAATCTCATCTACCGCGAGGAGGAACGGGAGATGTTGCCGTTGTGTCGGGAAGAGAAAGTTGCGTCCACGCCCTATAGCCCCCTTGCATCTGGCCGACTGGCGCGTGATTTGGGAGAGACGACTAGGCGCCATGAGACTGACCCAATTGCAAAAAGTAAGTATGACGCCACCGCCGAAGCGGATCAGTTGGTAATAGGACGCGTCGCTGAAATCGCCGAAAAACGTGGTGTCCCTCGTGCGCATATTGCGCTTGCTTGGCTCCTGCACAAAGAGCCGGTCGTCGCCCCAATTATCGGCGCAACAAAGATCTCTCATCTCGAAAGCGCGGTGGAATCACTTTCCATCAAGTTAACCCATGAGGAAATCGCGTTCATGGAAGAACCATACGTACCCCACCCGATCGTTGGTCATCAATAGTAAATGGTTCGGAGCATTTGCTCAAGATCACGGTGTCGCGAGGACCCGATCTGACACTGCCCTTGTGGACGACTACAGCGACCGGTTGTTCCACATCTTCTATTTCAGTCTAGAAAACTTCATACTCGCTGCGAAGGCGCTGAGGACCATTAAATGTACTCCGAAAATCTAGAGTTAGTTCGGAAAATTGAGACGCTCGCAATGCGTGCTTGGCCTGCGGACGCGGTCGAGCACCTAGACGGCTGGCGACTTCGCTACGCCCGGGGCGTGACCCGACGCGCCAACTCCGTCTGGCCCAACGAGTTGGACGGGGATACGCCATTGTCCGATCGCCTGGCCGCGGTCGAGGCATTTTATAAGACACATGATTTGCCGGCACGCTATCAGATCTGCCCGGCCGCACTGCCGGCGGACCTCGATGCGACACTTGCGGCCCGAGGCTATGCAGACGATGCCCATACTCACGTTCAGATCAACAGTCTTGCCACGCTGCTGGACCGCACCGCCGGCGTCGCGACACGTCCAGGGTGGGCGCTGGCCGTCGCCCATGAACCGAGCGACGACTGGTTTGATGCTTATCAGGCGGCCGAAGCCTTTGGCGATTATGAGGCTGCAATGCGCCGCGCCATCATCGCCCGCATCCGCGGGGCGTGCGGCTTTGCCTTGCTGTGCGCGGACAGCATGCCCGTCAGCCTGGGCTTGGGCGTCGTGGAAGAGAGCCATTTGGGCATCTTCAGCATGGCGACGGCGCCCCATGCGCGCCGCCAGGGTGCGGCCACGCACGTGCTGCACGCTCTGGGCACGTGGGCAGAAGGACTGGGGGCACGCTACGCCTACCTGCAAGTAATGCAGCGCAACCACGGAGCCCAGGTTCTCTACGCAAAGGCCGGCTTTGAAACCCTGTACGACTACCACTACCGGGAGTGAACGTAACGCCAAAGGCGCTCTTTGAATTCGGCACTTTCCGCGGCCCATCCAGCGAGACGTGAAAAGACAATGAAGCCGATTTTTCGATTGACCATCCGTATCCGCTTTGGTATACTGCCCAATTTCGCGGCGCACACTTCCCGACGGTCGATTTTAGCGCGTTGACCGCTACTTTTTCGAGATGTGGCGCGCCCGTTGATTGCAAGGCCAGCTGAAAATGACGGAGGAACGCATGGATCGACAGCTCGACGTCTACCGGCGACTGCTGGGCTATTTACGGCCCTACTGGCGACAAGTCATTCTCGCCTACGGGGCCATGATGGCTGCAGCCTTGCTCAATCTCTTCGTGCCTCAAATCATCAAGCAGGCCATCGATCAAGGATTAGCGTCACAATCCATGCAGGCTCTGTTGACGGCTTCTGGACTGATTCTTGTGATCGCAGTCGTTCGCGGGATTGCGGCCTTCACACAGCGTTTTTACGGTGAATGGCTCACCCACCGTGTCGCTTACGATCTGCGCACCCAGTTTTATGACACGGTACAGCACCTGCCTTTTGCCTTTCACGATCAGGCCCGCACGGGTGACCTGATGAGCCGAGCCACAAGCGATATTACCGAAACCGAGCGCTTTGTCGGTATCGGCCTGATCGACCTGGTCAGCATAATCATTTTGGCGGTCGGCGTCATCGGCGCCATGTTTTGGGAGAATGCCCAGCTGGCGGCCATCGCACTGGGGCCGATCATTGTTTTATTCTTCTCAACCTTGCGCTTCGGCAGCATCGTGCGCCCCATGTTCAAGTCGATTCAAGAGCAGATGGGCGTTCTTTCGACCAACATGCAGGAGAGCATGACCGGGATCGCGGTGGTCAAGGCGTTTGCGCGCGAGCCGTACGAGCTGGAGAAGTTCGACCGCGAAAACAGCATTTGGTTTAACGCCCGCTATCGCGTGATCCGCACGTGGGCCAACAACTGGCCCTTCTTCACCTTCCTGCTGGCCGTCAGCGTCTTCCTTCTCCTCTTTTTTGGCGGTCCCATGGCGATGGCGGGGGCGATTACGGTCGGAACGCTCTTTGCCATGATCTCTTATGTACTGATGCTTAACGGCCCGGCTCAGCGTCTTGGTTTCCTGGCCAATTTGGCGGCCACAGCTGGCGCGAGCGCCGCACGCGTCTTCGAGATCATCGATACGGTCAGCGAGATTGAAGAGGCAGTTGACGCACTGGAGCTCGAAGATGTGGCCGGCGCAGTGGCGTTCGAGAATGTCGACTTCGCCTACCAGTCCGGTCGTTCCGTACTGCATCACATCAACTTCGAGGTGCAACCGGGCCAGCGTGTTGCCCTGATTGGCCCGACCGGCTCCGGCAAATCGACGGTGATCAATCTGCTGCCTCGCTTCTACGACCCCAGCGCCGGGACGATTCGCATCGACGGCGTAGACATCCGCGGGGTGACGTTGGCCAGCCTGCGGCGCCAGATCGGCCTGGTGCTCCAGAATCCCTTTCTCTTCAGTACGACCATCGCCGAGAACATCGCCTATGGCAATCCGTCTGCGAGCATGGATGAGATCGTGGCTGCGGCCAAGGCGGCCAACGCCCATGACTTCATCCTGCGCTTTCCGGACGGCTACGAAACCTTGGTAGGCGAGCGGGGCGTAACGCTGAGCGGTGGCCAGAAGCAGCGCATTGCCATCGCACGGGCCCTGCTGCTCAACCCGCGCATCCTCGTGCTCGACGACTCAACCAGCAGCGTGGATACGGAGACCGAGCATCTCATCCAGCAAGCCCTCGAGCGACTCATGGCCAATCGGACCTCCTTCGTGATCGCGCAACGTCTGCTCACGCTCAAGAATGCCGACACGATTTTGGTGCTGAACGAAGGTGAAATCGTCGAGCGCGGCACCCATGATGAACTGCTGGCCAATCGCGGGCTCTACCGGGAAATCTACGATCTGCAGCTGAAAGATCAAGAAGAGACGCGCCAGACAACGACGTGATGAGTTGGAATTGCGGAGTTGGGATCGGTTGGGCGAGCGTGGGCTGTGACAACGAAGGGGAGTGAGCAATGACTGTGGAAGCAACAGCGCAAGATCAGACGGCTAGCGACATTCAGGCAGAGGAGACGATTGGTTGGTTTGAGCCGCTGCGACGGCAACAGGGCATTGCCGCGCAGGCGGCGCGTGAGGACCGCATTCGTCACTTCTTGCCGGTCGACGAAGAAGACGATGATCTCATGCTGGGCAAGGCGTATGATGACCGGCTCGTGCGGCGGCTGCTCCAGTATATGGCGCCGTACAAGATGCGCCTGATCATCGCCGTCGTGCTGATGGTGATCACCTCATTGCTGAGCGTGGCCGGGCCCTGGATCATCGGCCGCGCCATCGACGCCGGCATCCGCACGGGCGACGTGCGTACGTTCCGTATCTGGACGTTCGCGTTCCTCCTCGCGGCCACGTTCGAATGGATCTTGAACCGCAATCGCATCGCGATTATGGCCTACGTCGGCACGCGCGTGGTGGCCGACATGCGTAGTAATCTTTTCCGCCACCTGCACAAGCTCTCCCATACCTTTCACATCAACTACTCGGTCGGTCGCCTGATGAGCCGGTTGATTAGCGATGTGGGTGTGCTGCAGGATTTTGTCACCTGGTCGATTACCGGGCTGGCCCGGTCGCTCTTCATCCTGATCGGCATCGTCATTGCCATGCTGCTGATGAACTGGCAATTGGCCCTGATCACCTTTTCGGTTCTGCCCTTCATGTTCTTGCTGACCAACTACTGGCGCAAGCACGTACGCTTTGCCTACCGCTCGACGCGGCAACGTCTTTCGTTGATCAACGGCTATCTGAACGAGTCGATTTCAGGCATTCGGGTCACGCAGAGCTTTGTGCGCGAGCAGCTCAACGGCGCCCATTTCGATGACCTCAACAAATCCTACCTCGCCGCCAACGTGGAGGCGACACGTCTCTCCGCGCTCTTTTTTCCCGGCGTCGACTTTATGGGGTCTGTGGCTACGGCGTTGGTGGTGGGCGTGGGCGGCTGGCTCGTCCTCGGTGACGCGCTCACGGCCGGTACGCTGGTGGCTTTCGTCCTGTACGTGGAGCGTTTCTTCGACCCGATCCGCGAGCTCGCCCAGCGCTATAATACCTTTCAGGCAACGATGGCCGCGAGCGAGCGCATCTTCATGCTGCTCGACACCGCGCCCGACCTGGATGATCGACCCGGTGCAACTGAGCTGCCGCCGATCGAGGGTTCCGTCTATTTTGACAGCGTCGATTTTGGCTACAAGCCCAACGAGCCGGTGCTGAGCCAGGTGACGCTACACGCTGAGCCGGGGGAACGCATTGCGTTGGTTGGCGAGACCGGCGCCGGCAAGAGCACCATTATCCGCCTGCTGGCCCGCTTCTTCGACGTCACGGGCGGCAGCATTCGCATTGACGGCCACGACGTACGCGATGTGAAGCTGGCCAGCCTGCGCTCGCAGCTTGGCATCGTGCTGCAAGATACCTTTCTCTTTGGCGGGACGATTGCCGACAATATCCGCTATGGCCGTCTGGATGCCACAGATGCTGATGTGCGAGCTGCAGCCGAGGCGGTCGGCGCACATGCCTTTATCGCGAAGTTGCCCAAGGGATACGCTACGGAAGTGGGCGAGGATGGCGTCAACCTGAGCGTTGGCCAGCGCCAGCTCGTCTCCTTCGCCCGCGCGTTGCTCGCAGATCCGCGTATCCTCATTTTGGACGAAGCCACGTCGAGCGTAGACACGGCGACCGAGAAGCTGATCGATCAAGCGCTCGACCGCCTCATGGCCGACCGCACCAGCTTTGTCATCGCCCACCGGCTCAGCACGATCGTCAACGCCGACCAGATCGTTGTTCTCGATCAGGGACGCATCGTCGAGCAAGGAACCCATGCCGAACTGCTGGCCAAGCGCGGTCGCTACTACAACCTCTACACGATGCAGTGGGCGGCGGAGAATCCTTCCGTCAGCTTGAACTGATGGCGGCTAGCCAACGACTCCGAGCGACGGCACCAGCCGTTCGTAGCGCCGGCCCGGTACGCCGCGGCGATCGCCAGGGACAACGGCTTCGCGTCCCTCATAATAGGCCTGGGTCGATCCGCCGCCGTCGAGATTGACTGCAGCAACGGCGCCATGTTGGCGCATCACCGTTGCGATTTCGCATAGCGTAGCGCCTGCGCTGTCGACGCCAGGAATTGCCATACCGTCGTTGACGCCGGCCGCCATCACTGCGAGCAAGTCTCCCGCCTGATCAATTCCCAGCGCGGCGCGGCCAGCGCGGGTCGTATCCACATCGGTCCTGTAATTGGTGCTGACGACGCCAATCTGCCATGTGCCGTCACCGACGAACTGACTTGGCCAAAATTGTTCCACACGTTCTAAGTAGGTATTGGTCAAGGGTGATGCGCCGTCGATCAGGAGAAGCGGTCCCGCCTGGATGCCCTGCCGCATCCCGTTTAGTTCCGGTGCCGTAAACCATAAATCAATGTGGTGATTGGTTTGCAGAGCAGTCAATAATGCCTGCTGATCCTGGTCGGTGAGCGTTTGGGGCGCAATAGAGATCACAAAGCCATTGTGTGGCAGTACCGTCCCGCCACCCTCGCTCCAGCCAACCACTCTGCGGTCGAGGACCGTCAATTCAACACGGCCCGCTTCGACCGGCGTAGCCCCCAATACACTGCCCCGACTGGCAACGCCAAAATACCGCGTATAGAGCACGATCGGGGCTGCTCGATCTTCGTTGAGCGCGAACGGTACTTCGTCGGCGGCGTTTGACCTACTGTGGTGAACCAGTCGCAGATTGCCGGGCAGACGAAGACCCACATCTTCCATGCCAAGGTAGCCGACGGTCCAGCTGCCGTCTTGGCGCTGCCAGATTGCGCCGCGTCGAAAGAGAGGCGGACGACGAAGGACGCCTGCCTCCATCCAGAAGCTATGGGCCTCACCCAGCGCAGAGTGGTGATGAAAAATGTCGTCATGTTCGAGCAGGAAATAGGCCGTGTTAAAGGCCAGGCGTGGTTTGTGCCGCGCAACAAAGGTGGACAGAAAAGCGCAGCCTGCAACGGGTACAACGTCCTGATCGATCTCAAACTCGGTTTGGGCAAAATTGACCGATGTCTGCCCGCCTGCTTCCAGACAGAGTCGACGCTCAGCAAGAAGCATCTGCAACACCGCCTGCCCGCGTTGCTGCCATTCGTGCGCATGATTTGGGACGTCAAGCTGCCAGACGCCCTCTTCGAAGTAGATCCAATTGCGCTCAAATAGTGTCCGCATGACGTAGGTAATGAGAGAATTGGCGCTAATCAGCCTCTCTCCCTCGTCGGTGACTGCCGATAGGCGGGGAAAGTATCGCGCCGCGGGTTGATCCTGTTCCAGCAGCGCGAACGTGACGATTACCGGCTCCCTCACGCCGCGGGCACATGCTTTCGTCCAACGATAGTGGGCAACGTCCTGCAGCTTGCCCATGGTGCCGGTCTGATTGGCATCGATGAGGCGTAACGCTGTGGATGGGAAGTTAAAAACCGTCCAATCCGTGAAGGTGCCGTCGTCGTTGAATTGTCGGCTCTGTTCCATTTTGATCATGATCTGGCTATCGCGTTCTCTGCTTCTGCTGCTGAATGAAGGTGTTATTTCATGCCAGTCGTTGCAATTCCTTCAACCACATAGCGTTGCGCGCCGATGTAGATCACAATGAGTGGTAGGACCGCGATGACGGCTCCAGCCAGGAGCAGATTCCACTGCGCACCATACTCGTTCTGAAAGGTTGTCAGTCCGATGGTTACCGTCCGCAATGCAGGGGTGGAGATATAGAGAACCGGGCGCAGCAACTCATTCCAGTTGTGAATGAACGCAATGAGGAAGAGCGTTGTCATTGCCGGAATGGAGAGCGGCAAGAAAATATCCCAATAGATCCGGAACGTCGACGCACCGTCCAGTACCGCAGCGTTGACGACCTCATCCGGAACGCTGGCGAAGAATTCGCGGAGCATGAAGGTGCCAAATGACGCAACCAAGAAAGACGGTA
Organism: uncultured Chloroflexia bacterium; assembly: GCA_963749845.1. Taxonomy (GTDB): domain Bacteria; phylum Chloroflexota; class Anaerolineae; order Caldilineales; family Caldilineaceae; genus JAGRCP01. The sequence continues at coordinate 152,652 of CAVVOJ010000010.1, forward strand.
CGATGAGCGGCAAATAGCTGTCGAGCCAGCCTAACCGGGCCATAAGTAGAAATTCCGGGATAATGACGACCTCGGTGGGGATCATGGTCGTTGCCAGAAGAAGCGCAAATAGGAAGCCGCCGCCGCGGAAGTTCATCCGCGCAAAGGCAAAGCCGGCCAGCGACGCTGCAATCAATTGTCCTGCTGCCGCTGAGCCTGCGACGAAGAAGCTATTGGCCGTGTAGCGGAAGAAGTTGTGTTCTGTCCAGACCTCGCGGTAGGCATCCCACATGCCTTCCTGAAAGAGCAGATCTGGATAGAGAGTTGGGGGCAATGAGAAGATCGCGCCGCGCGACTTGAATGTAGTCGAAATCATCCAGACGAAGGGGAAGATGGTCGTAAATGCGAAGGTGAACAGCGCGAGATAGGAAAAGGTCGTGCGCCAGACGCGTGTATTCAATGGATATCTCCGCTAGAGCGAGTATTCAACCAGCCGCCCTTTTAGGCGGAAGGAGAGGAAGGTGGTGAAGCCCACTACGATCATCAGCATGACGGCGAGGGCAGATGCGTAGCCCATACGGCCGAAGGTGAAAGCATTCTGGTAGATGAAGTAGGCCAGCGTCGTTGAGGCATTGTTGGGCCCACCGCCGGTCATCGCATAGGTCACTTCAAACGTTTTGAACGCCTCGATAACTGTGATCACCAAGACAAAAAACGTAATTGGTGAAAGCAGCGGCAGCGTGATCTGGAAGAATTGCTGACGACTGTTGGCGCCGTCAATCGCTGCCGCCTCGTAATAGTTGCGGGGAACGCTCTGGAGTCCGGCAAGAAAGATGAGCATCTGAAATCCGACTTGCTTCCAAATCGCCACGATGGCCAGGGCGGGCAACGCCCACATCTTGTCGGCCAGCCAGGCCGGCGGGTCGGCGATATGAAAAAACGTGGTCAACACATAATTCAACACGCCGAAGCGCGTTGCAAAAATCCAGCGCCAGACCATGGCGACGGCAACCATTGCCGTGATATAGGGCATAAAGTAAAGCCCTCGAAAAAAGGCGATCCCGCGCAGGCGCTGATTGACCATCACCGCCATAAGCAGTGAGATGATCATCACGCCGGGCACGAAAATGAGCGTAAAGACAAGCGTGTTGCGAAAGACGAGCCAGAAGATATCGGAGGTGGCCAGTTCAGCGTAGTTGGCGAGTCCCCGGAATTCAGGCGGGGTGCGTATATTCCATTTGGTGAAGCTGGCATAGAGCGCGACAGCAGTTGGTCCGAGCCGGAAGAGGAGGAGCCCAATAACCGTGGGCAACACAAAAAGGTAGGGGGTCAATTTGCCATGTTTCATTGTATATCCTTGGCGGAAGCAATGAGGCCGGCAAAGCCTGTCTGCCGGCCCCATTGTCTCACGCTACGCCTTCTGGCGATGTTTATGGATAGAATCGCTCCAACACGCCGTTGGCGTATTCAGTGATAGCGGCGAGGGCTGAATCGAGATCGGTTTCACCGTTGAAGACTTCACCGAGCTGACCTTCCAGGCCGGCGCCGTCCGTATAGCCGCGCCATTCACCCCAGCCGGGCGTAAAGGAGGTTGGACCCGTGTAGTCCGCCCACTCCAGCAAGAATCCCTTGTTGTCGGGCTGTTGATCCAGTTCGAGGAATTCGTCGGCGGACGCAACAGGGGAATAGATGGGAATCTTGCCGCCGAAGGTCAAATCGATCGTTCGCTCCGGACCACTCATGAAATTGATGAAATCCCAGGCGAGATCCGGGTTTTCACAGGTTGCGGCAATGGCCATGCTGTCCGGCCAGCCATAGGCCGTGTCCGTCGTGGCCTGGGGCCCGCGCGGGATTGGTGCAACGCCCCAGCGGAAGTCATCACCGATCATCTCTCGGTTGCCGTTAATATTCCAGGCTCCATCTACCCACATCGCCGAAAGGCCGAGGGGGAAAACGTCTTGCTGGCGCACGCCCTCCATCTCTTTGGGCTCCGGCGCAACGCCATGTTCATGAATGAGCGAATCGAGGAATGCCAAGGCCTCTATGGCATTGTCGTCTGCCGCGAACCGCGTCTTGTCCTCGTTGAGAAGGCGTCCGTCATTCTGATAGATCCAAGATTCGATATGTGCGTAGCGCCCGTAGAACCAGAAACCGTATTGGTCAACCGTTCCATCGTCGCCTTCATCGATCGTCAGCTTTTGCGCTGCATCCAGGAATTCGTCCCAGGTCCAACCTTCGCTTGGGTAGTCGATCCCCGCAGCATCAAATGCATCTTTGTTGTAGAACAAGACCGTTTCGACAAAGGCAAACGGGAAGGCATGCATATTGCCGGAGGACTTGTCGCGCACGACATCGAAGACGCCCGTGTAGTACTCATCGGGATTGATGTCCCGGTCGACGTACTCCTGGATATCGTAGAGCAAACCATCGCTGATCCATTGATCGACAAAGCCTGCGCTCATGTTGAAGACGCAAGGGAGGTCATTGGCCGCCGAAAGCGCCTCTAGCTTCGTCCAGTAGTCCGGGGTGCCAATCGTCTGGAAATCTACGGTGACGCCCGGATTAGCGGCCATGAACTTGTCGACCATGATCTGCTCGGTCTCCTCGAATGAGGGATCCCACATGATATAGCTCAAGGTGATTTCTTCACCGGCCGCTTCGCCGCTCTCTACACTCTCCGACGCTGATTCACCGGTCGATTCGGCCGCCGGCGGCGCGACAGCGCAGCCCGCAAGACCCAACACTGCAATCAAGAGCACCACCAAGAATTGAGTTGGTTTCATCATTTAGCCTTTCCATACGCTAGTTTAGTCGTCTGAGCTATCTGTGTTCAATACAGTTTCCCGACCGTGCGGCCCACATGCAATTGAAAAGCGTTACCTCCTTCCGAAGTGGCCTACAGTTGACGAACAGCTGGTCGCTGGGATCGGTAGACCGCAGATCTGTGCGTTATCGACGCACCTCGCGAAGCCGCCAGCGTCGATTCCGAAAATCAGAGGCGGTCAGCATTTGAGTTATACTGCTCCTTCAATATACACAACGAAGTCGAATCCGAAAAGACCAATTTTTATGCCGACGAACGCCTTGCGTATTCTTCTCATTGCCGACGATCCTCTGGCCCGCGTTGGGCTGGCCGCGTTGCTGGCCGATGCCGATGATCTTGAGGTGGTCGGGCAGAGCGCGGCCGATGAGCATTTGCACCAGGCGCCTGAACTCTTTCGGCCCGATGCGGTCCTTTGGGATCTGGGTTGGGATGCCGCGCCGAATTTTGAGCAATTGAGTGCGTTTGCGGAGAATGGGCCGCCTTTGCTCGCGCTGTTGGATGATGATGAGCTTGTGGGCGCGGCCTGGGCAGCAGGCGCCCGCGGCCTGCTGCGGCGTCAGGCTGATGTGGGGCAGATCCAAGCGGCACTCACCGCCGTGAGCCAGGGCTTGGCCGTCATTGAACCCGAACTCACGGCCGGCCTCAACCTCCTCCCCCTGAGTGGCGAACCGTTGCCGGAAGAGCTTACCGCACGCGAAATGGACGTGCTCCAACTCCTGGCCGAGGGCGCCGCCAACAAAGAGATCGCACGCCGTCTGGGCATCAGCGAGAACACCGTCAAGTATCACGTCAACGCCATCCTCGGCAAGCTCGACGCCCAGAGTCGCACCGAAGCCGTTGTCCGCGCCACCCGCGCTGGCCTGATTTTGTTGTAGTGCGGAGCGCGGAGTTCGGAACGCGGAATGGTCGGCGACTGGACAATTGACAATTGACAAGGGGCAATTGCTCAATTGTCCACTCCACGCTCCTACCTGAAAGAATGACCTCTCCCTGTCCATATGGATGGGGCGCGGAGCGGCGAACGTCTGTCATACTGGTTCCGACACAGGTTCGGTGGGCGGCGCGTCGAGGGCAATCTTGTTCCACGTCGCTCGGATCGCCTTGTCCAAAGCCACGGCCTGGGGATCGATGCCGCCTCACCGACCTGCACATACTGTTTTGAGCGAAAGGAACCCATTGTTATGACAGCAATTCAGGATTTTTCTGCAGCACTGGCCGACCTCGTTGAGTCTGCCGGTCAGCATGTTGTGCAGGTCAACGCACGGCGCCGGCTCTCCGCCAGCGGCGTGATTTGGTCTGAAGACGGCGTGATCGTGACCGCACATCACGTCGTGCGGCGCGATGAGGACATAGTCGTCGGTCTGCCTGACGGTACGCACGTCGAGGCGACGCTCATCGGCCGCGATCCGAGCAGCGATCTGGCCGTGCTCAAGGTGGACGCCAGTGGTCTTGCTGTGTCCACGTGGGGCGCAAGCGACGACCTGCGCGTGGGACACTTCGTGCTTGCCCTGGCACGGCCACGCCAGAGCATCCAGGCTACCCACGGCATCGTCAGCGGGCTGGGCGCACCCTTTGGTGGGCCGGGTCCCGGTCGAGGCACGCGCTTCGTGCGCACCGACGTGCTCATGTATCCGGGCTTCTCGGGTGGGCCCCTGGCCACGACAGCGGGCGCGCTGGCCGGCATCAACACGTCGGCGCTGCGCCGGGGCGTGAGCATCACCGTGCCGTCTGACACCGTGGCCCGGGTGGTCGAGACGTTGCTGGCCCATGGGCGCATGCCGCGTGGCTATCTGGGCGTCGGCCTTCAGCCCGTACGCCTCGCCGATGCCATGCAGGAGACGCTGGCGCAGGAGACCGGCCTCATGATCATGTCGGTGGAGGCGGACGCGCCGGCTGCTGGTGCAGGAATCGTCCAGGGCGACGTGCTGGTGGCGCTAGACGGCGAACCGACGCCCCATATCGATGCGCTTGAAGCACTGCTGAGCGGCGATCGCGTCGGCCAGACCGTTGTCGCCAAGCTCATCCGCGGCGGCGCCGTCCAGGAGTCAGATGTGGAGATCGGCCTGGCGGAGTAGCGCTGAGGACGATGGGCTGCGGATTGGGGCGGATGCGGCGGATCTACGCGGATTTCAACGTTCAATCCGGTTGGTTCCACCGCATCCGCTCTCTCCCGCGGCCTACGCTCGTTATCGTTGCTGTTCTTCGCAAAGCGCGCGGAGCAGACGCAGGTAGTTGGCGCCGGGCGTGATCTTGCCCAGGGGCAACGACTGGGCCGCCCGGGTGCAGGAGGGCAAGTTGCCCGGCCGACCGTGCCAGCACTCATAGCCCAGGACTGCAAAGGCGAGGGCTTCTTTGGCATCATCGTTCATGCCCAGGTCACGGTGCGTCAAGATGGGAATTGCGGGTAGGGCCTGCTGGAGTTGATAGATGAGCGTCGGGTTGTGTGCGCCGCCGCCACCCAGAATAATTTCGTCGGGTAACTGCGGCAGGTGGGTGCGGTAGGCTTCGGCGATGGACCAGGCTGTAAAGCCGGTCACGGTCGCTACAGCATCTTCGCCGCTCATGCCTTGGGAAACTGCCTGCGCGATCACTTGTGCGGCAAATTGTGCGCCGAATTCCTCGCGTCCGGTGGTCTTCGGTACGGGTAGTTCAAGATAGGGATGCTCCAGCAACTCTGCCAGGAGCTCTTCGTCGATTGCGCCACGTGCCGCCAACGTACCATCTGCATCATACGTTTGGCCGCCGCCGGTGTGCCAAGCAACCACCGCGTCAATGATCATGTTGCCTGGGCCGCTGTCAAAGGCGAGCGTGGCGCCGGCGTCGCCGCCTGCGGGCAGGTAGGTGACGTTGGCGATGCCGCCGATGTTTTGGATCGCGCGGTTCTTGGTGGGGTGGCGCAGCAGCAGCCAGTCAACATAGGAGACCAGCGGCGCGCCCTGCCCGCCGACTGCGACATCCGCCACGCGAAAGTCGGCGACTGTCGTCACGCCCGTGCGCGCGCTGATCACGGCCGACTCGCCAATTTGGAGAGTCGAGGGCGTCTCAACCGCCGGACCCACGTGGTGGTAAAAAGTCTGCCCGTGGGATGCGATCAGGTCGATTTCCTCAATCGACAGCCCGCTGCTGCGGATCGCCTGGAGCGCTGCCTCGGCAAACCACTCGCCGATCACGAAGTTCATCTGACAGACGGTTTGGGGGTCGGCCTGCTGGGGATCAAAGAGCGCCAAAATGCGCTGCCGCTGCATCGGTTCAAAGGGGACGAACTCGAAGGCGAGCAGTTGGGCCGAAAGATCGGGCGGACTGCCCGTTACCTTCACCACCGCAGCGTCGATTCCATCCACCGACGTGCCTGACATCAAGCCGATGACGATCATCGCACTCCTCACAATCTACTCTGTGGAACCGCCGACCCGCTTGCGGTAGATCAACTCGGCAATCCCCGGCGTGACGTAGTCCGGAATGGCGCCGACTCGCGTGTAGCCGAGCGTTTCATAGAAGCGGTGGGCCGGTTCATTGAAGTCGGAAACGAGCAAGAAGATATCGGCCACGTGGCGGCGCAGTTCGCCTTCTGCTGCATCCATGAGCAGCCGGCCCATGCCGCGCCGCTGCCACGCCGGCGCGATTCCGATTAACATAATGTAGCCGCTGCGGACAAATGCGCCGTCGACCACATACCAGATAAAGCCGGCAATCTCCTCGGGCGCGTCTTCTGAATCTGTGGCCCACGCGACGAGGATGGTCGCAGCGGCGTCGAGCCCTTGTGCAAGCCGCGCGGCAAAACCCGTGCCGTCGACGCCATGACGCTGCCACAACGGCGTCGCCAGCACCAATGCGGTGACCGCTGCGATATCGGCGGACTGCATCGGGCGAATGGCAATGGCGGCTGGTGGCGTTGTGGTCATCGGCGCTAGCGGGTGAGCCGGGTGTCGAGCACGTCGCGCAGACCGTCGCCCAACAGATTGAAGCCCAGCACCGCAAACATGATGGCGAAACCCGGCGCAAAGGCGAGCCAGGGCGCCAACTCCATGAGCAAGCGCGCCTCACTCAGCATGCTGCCCCACGACGGCTCGGGCGGGATCACGCCCAGCCCCAGGAAGCTGAGCGCGGCCTCGGTGAGGATCGCCCACGAGAAGGCCAGGCTGATCTGTACGATGAGGGGCGAGAGCGCGTTGGGCATGATGTGGCGCCAGATGATGGTCGGGTGGCGAGTGCCGATGCTGTAGGCGGCGTGAACGTACTCGTCGTCTTTGACGTCGAGCACCGACGCGCGCGAGACGCGTGCAAAGATCGGCATGTAGACGATGGAAATGGCAATGATCGTGTTGCGCTGGCCGGGCCCCAGCACCGCGGCGATGAAGAGCGCGAGCAAGATTGCCGGAAAGGCGAAGAGCAGATCGACCAGACGCATGAGCACACTGTCGAGGCTGCCGCCCACATAGGCCGCGGGCACGCCCACGGCCAGGCCGGCCAGCAGCGCCACGGTGACCGAGCTGAGCGCCACCGTCAGCGAATTGGTCGCACCGTAGAGGAGCCGGCTATAGACGTCGCGACCAAACTGGTCGGTGCCCAGGAGATAGCCGGTGAGCGACGGCGCCTGCAGGCGGTCGGCCGGATGCTGCTCGTTGGGCGGGTAGGGGGCCAGGGGTTCGGCAAAGATTCCGGCGACGAGAAAGAGACCTATCAACGCCAGGCCGATGACACCGCTGGTGTTGCCCAGCAGCCGGCGAAAGACGCCCTTGCGCTTGGATTTCATCGCGGGCTACTCATAGCGGATGCGGGGATTGGCATAGGTGTAGAGAATATCCGCCACCAGGTTGATCAATACGAAGTTGAAGGCGATGAAGAGGACCGTCCCTTGCACCAGCGCATAGTCGCGCTGGGCGATGGCGTTGAGCAGCAGCCGGCCGATGCCCGGCAGCGCAAAGATCTCCTCAATGATGATGGCGCCGCCCAACAGGTAGCCAATCTCAAAGCCGATCAGCGTAATGATGGGGATGAGCGCATTGCGCAGGCCGTGGCGGCGCAAGACGGTGACGTTGTTGAGCCCCTTGGCCTTGGCCGTGCGCATGTAGTCCTCGCCCAGCTCTTCCAAGACGGCCGAGCGCGTCGTGCGCATGACCGAGGCGCTGAAGGCAAAAGCCAGCGTAAAGGCCGGAAAGAACATCTGCGTCAGATTCTTGCGCGGATCTTCGGCAAAGCTGACGTAGTTGCCGGCATTGGGCAGGATGCCGAAGTAGACGGAGAGCACGTAGATGATCAGCGTGCCGAGCCAGAAGCTGGGCAGCGCCAGCCCGATAAGGCCGAAGATGCGCGCCGTCACGTCCACGGGCTTACCCCGCTGCGTGGCCGAGAGGATACCCGTGGGGATGCCGATGATCAGCGCCATGATGACTGCGATGAACGCCAGTTCCAGCGTCAGCGGGTAGCGCGCCAGGATCTCCTCCATGACCGGGTTGCCTGTTCGCACAGAGTAGCCGAAATCGCCGCGCAGCGCGGAGGTGAGCCAGGTCCAGTACTGGAGCGGCAGCGGCTGATCGAGGCCGAAGTAGGCGCGCAGGGCCTCCGTTTGGGCTTCGGTAAGCTTGACCTGCGTGCCGATCATGGCGCTGATCGTATCGCCGGGAATCAGGCGCATGACCAGGAAGACGATGATCGAGATACCGAACAGGGTGGGAATGAGGGCTAGAAGCCGGCGCAGAATGTAGCGTTGCATGGAGTACCGGTTGGGTGCGGGGACGAAACGTAGAGACGTTGCACTGCAACGTCTCTACGTTTCGCAATTTATGGTTTAGCGGTCCAGATAGGTGTCACGCAGGGAGACTGTCGAAGCGTTGGAGAGCGGCACGTAGCCCTTGACGTCAGGCTGCATGAGCCGATACTCGTTGCCGACGTAGAGCCAGACCCATGGTGCGGCCTCGGCCAGCTGCTTCTGAATTTCCAGGTACAGTTCGGCTCGGGCTGCCGGGTCGACAACCGCACGCGCTTCGTCGAGCAACGCATCCAACTCGGGCGTCGAGTAGTTGGCAACGCCGTTGAGGTTGCCCGTGCTGTGCCAGTAGCGATAGAACATGTTGTCGGGATCTGGGTTGCCGCCGTTGAGCGCAACCGCAGCGTCGAAGTCGCCGGCAAGCCAGCGATCCACGTAGACGCCCAGTTCCAGCGGTTCGATCTCGGCCGTAATGCCGATTTCGGCCAGCTGTGCCTGGATGTTCTGCGCTTCGGCCAGAGCAGTCGGCGGCTCCAGCGACGCGGCCATGATGGTGAAGCTCACATCGCTCACGCCGGCGTCGTCAAGCAGCGCCTGGGCCTGTTCCAGATCTTTGGTGTAGCAGGTCAATTCGTCCAGGGGCGCGCGATAGCTCAACGGCGTGGCGGGGCTGGTCACTTCGCCTTCACCCAACGATGCGGTGTCAAGCACCTGCTGGCGGTCGATGGCGCACGAGACGGCCTGGCGCACACGCACATCCTCAAACTGCGGGCGGCTGGCGTTGAGCTGCAGCACATGATAGGCCAGCGCCGGCGCGCGCATGAGCGTTAAGCTCTTCGCTGCCGTCGGCCACCGTCGCCACGATCGGGTCATTGATCAGGCCCCAGTCGATCTCCCCGGCGCGCAGACCGGCCAGGATCGAGGATTCGTCGGGAATCGTGCGGAATTCGATGCCTTCCAGGTAAGGCCGGTCAGGCATCCAGTACTCCGTATGGGCCTCCATATTCAGCACATTGTCCGGCTCCCAGTTGGCGATCTTGAAGGGACCCGTGCCCATGGTCTCTGCCGCCGGATCACCGCCCGCATCCATCCACGCCTGAGAGAGGATGGATGCGTTGGTGGTCGTCATGGCAGCAAGGATGGCGACGTTGGGCGCGTTGAGGTTGAAGACGACCGTGTTGTCGTCAGGCGTGTCGATCGACTCGATGGCGGTGAAGAAGCCGCGCGCGGCCGCGCCCGTCTCTTCGTTCAAGATGCGCTCAAACGAATACTTGACGTCGGCTGAGGTCATGGGCGTGCCGTCATGGAAGATCACGTTGTCCTGGAGTTGCATGGTCAACGTCAGACCATCGTCCGACCATTCCCAGGACTGGGCCAGGCGGGGAATCACGGTCATGTCGGCATCCAGCCCCAGCAGCGTTTCGTAGACATGCTCTAGAACACGGTGGGAGGCAAAGGCTGTCTGCACGTGGGGATCGAGCCCCGTGGCGTCGGCGGCCCGGGCCGCGATCAGGACACCGCCGGCTTTGGGTTCGCCCGCCGGCTCTTCGGTGGCGGCCGCTGCATCAGCGCTGTCCACGCTCTCAGCCGCGGGTGGCGCAGCGGGCGCGGCACAAGCCGCCAGCACGAAGAGAAGCACGAGTACCAAACCGCTCCACAGCATGCGCCGCAGTCGTGTTGGATTCTGCATGGAAAAACTCCTTCACTTGGATGGGTGAAAAACGACGATGAATGGCGCCCGACCGCACCTCGTATTGTGCTCGCGGCCACGGCACAGGCGTTCTCTGCGTTCAAATGTTGTGTGACGTCCGGTCATTGTACTGGAACGGTTTTGAGCGTGCAAACATGCGTATTCCGAAGCCTTGTCGTTATCCAAGCGTCGGGCTTTGCACCACAAGTGGTCTGAAAAACTGAGTGGACGCCATGCTACAATGCCGTCGCCCACACGTTGCCACGCCCACACCGCAAATCCAAGTGTTCGTATCCAGTTCAGGAGTCTTGCCATGAACATTGACGCTTGGCGCCAAATCGCCCCCGTCATACTGCTCAGTGCGCAGAGTTTGCCCCGTACTCAGAGCTTGCCTCATGTGCCTCATGTACAGACGTTGCACTGCAGCGTCTCCATGCGCCGCAACGCCTCAAACATCCCCAATCTGCCCCTCTCCCGGCTTGCGCCACCCCTCTGAGCCCTTCGACCGAAGATCCAATCGAGGAGACGTCGCATTGCGACATCTCGACCGGACATACATTCGCGGACCCTACGCCGATGCAGGCGTAGACCTATCCTTGTATGATCAGGAGGATGGATCGCTCATGCCGCAACACTTTAGCCATGGCTATGCATTACTCATCGGTGTCGGTGAGATTGACGAATATCCCAAGTGGTCGCTGCCGGTTACCGTTAGGGACATGAAGGCATTGCATAAACTGCTCATTGATCCAACGCACTGTGCCTATCCCGACAACAAGAATCACGTACGGCTGCTCTATAACCAGACGGCAACGCGCCAGGCTATCTTGGATGGACTCGGCTGGCTCAAGGCCTGCACCGAGCAGGATCCGGACGCCACGATTGTCGTCTTCTATTCGGGCCATGGCTGGCTCGATCAGGAGACGGCGCGCTACTATCTGATTCCCCATGACGTGGACCCATTCGACCTGCCTCGCTCTGCGCTGGCGGCTGATGACTTCCAGGCAGCCCTGCGCATCATTCCGGCCAAACGCCTGCTGGTCTTTATCGATAGTTGCCATGCTGAGGGTATGGCCGCGGCCAAGGATGTGTCATTGGTCAAGCTGCCCCATGGGTTCGCCCAGCACGCGCCGCCGCCGGCGTTGTTAGAAGCCCTACACGCAGGCTCCGGGCGTGCAGTCTTCACCTCATCTCGCGGCCATCAGCAGTCGTGGGTGCGTACCGACGGCGCCCTGAGCGTCTATACGCATCACCTGCTCGAAGCGCTCCAGGGCGCGGGGAACCAGCCGGGCGACACGGTGGTGCGTCTGTCTCATCTCATGAACTACCTGAATCGCGCTGTTGCTGAAACAGCCATGCAGATGTTCCATGCCGAGCAAGTGCCCTTCATGAACATCGCCAGTGAAGACTTTCCAGTCGCATTGATCCGGGGCGGTAAGGGGTTGCCCATGGGCGGCTGGCCGGCATTGGCGCAAGATGCACAGCAGACGATGGCGCGACTGATTCACGTCGAGGGTGATCGCAATGTGGCAGGCGATCTCTCTGGTGAAGTCGTTCAACTGGGCGACAATCAAGTCGCGACGAACGGCGGTGACTACGTTGCGGGCGACAAGAAGGAGATTCAGGCGGAGCACTATTACGAGCAGGTCACGGTGGGAGAAGACAAGGCTGCGCACCTGGCTGCCGCGCGCAGCGACTATCTCAAGCGGCTGCGCAATCGCCTCCAGGTGCTGCCGATGGCGGCAATCGGCGGCGAGGATAACATGCGTGACGCCTTGCGGCTCGATCAACTCTACGTGGAGCTGGATACGCTATCGCCCGTCACACTGCCGGGGGAATCTGGCGCCGACACGGTGGCTGATGCTGGCACATCCGGCGGCACGCGCCAGCCGCTATCCGCCATGGGAGCCGCCACCCAGGAGACGCGGCTGGCCTTGCTAGGTGCGCCTGGCAGCGGCAAGAGCACCTTTGTGAAGCAGCTGGCCGCATGGCTGGCAAGCGCCGGCTTGAATGAACGCAAAGCGCCGGCAGGCTGGTCGGCCGATCTGTTGCCCATTTTGACCAATCTGCGCGACCTGGCGCCGCACCTCTCTGAGTTGGCACTTGATGACTTGTCCAGCGACGAGCGCAATCAACAGATAATTGGCGCATTGCACCATCAGTGGCGGGCGGATTTTGAGTCGCTGCCTATGTCCGCGGATTTGATCATGGAGGTGCTGGCAGGAGCGCTGGCATCAGGCGAGCTATTGGTCGTTTTCGACGGCCTGGACGAAGTGCCGGAAGCCACGCGGGTACGGGTCGGCTGGATGCTGGATGCACTGCTGGCCACCTACCCTGATGTGGCCAAAATCGTCGTCACCTGCCGCACCCGCTCCTATGTTGGTGATGCAGTGCTAACCAATTTTGGCGACCACCGGCTCGCGCCATTTGCAGATGAAAAGATTCGGCGCTTCGCTGAGTGCTGGTATGAGGCCCAGGCTGACCTGCAAGGACTGACGCCGAGCGCAGCCGAGGCACGGACGTCAGATCTCATTCAGGCTGCGCTCTCTGATGAACTGAGAGAATTGGCCGAGAATCCCTTACTGCTGACCGCCATGGCCATCATCCACCAACGTGAAGTGGGCTTGCCGAAAGAACGTGTGCGCTTATACCACGAGGCGGTCACTGTGCTGTTGCATCGCTGGCAGCGCCACCGCGGCCTGCGCGTAAGTGAGTCGTTGGGCACCGTGCTGGCTGACGTAGACAAGATGCGCACGATCATGGAGCGCATCGCGCATGACGCCCATCTCCAGGGGCTGGGCGAAGAGGGCGCCCTCCGCTTTGGCAGCCTCATTGAAGTGCTGGCACAGCCTGACTATCTGGGTGATGTGGCGCTGGCCGATGAGTTCCTGCACTATGTGGACGAAAAAGCGGGCATCCTGGTCGGTGAAGGAGGCAGTGAACGCGCCGGTCATCCCGTTACCTATACCTTTCCCCATCGCACCTTTCGCGAGTACCTCGCCGGCTGCTATCTGGTCAGTGGACGGCCGTCCGCGCGGCGAATGCGACCGTATGCAGAGGCGAGCGACGTCTGGTATCTGGCCGCACAGTTGGGCGGCGAGGAACTGCTCTACAACCGGCGCAGCGCGCCCGCACTGCTCGACCTTATGTATGACCTGTGCACAACGAGCGAGCCCCTGGCCGAGCGCGATTGGCGCACGGCGTTATGGTCCGGTCAGATGGCCAAGCTGATGGGACCGGCGGAAATCATCAAAGATGCGCAGCCGGATGGCGGGCGCACGTTTTTAGAGCGGCTCACCAAGCGCATGGTGGCAATAATCGGCAACGGTCGCTTGACGGCGCCGGAACGCGCCGACGCAGGATGCATTCTCAGCGTGCTGGGCGATCCCCGGCCGGGCATAGGCGTGGTCGACGGCGTGCCTGACATTGTGTGGTGCGAGGTACCGGCCGGTGAATTTTGGATGGGCGAAGATCGTGGCGCTTCCAATGAGCAACCTGCCCATAAGCTCAACCTGCCGGATTTCCGCATGGCGAAGTACCCGGTGACCAACGCTCAGTATGCTGCGTTCGTGAGGGCAACGGACCGCGAGGCGCCGCGTACCTGGCCGGGCAACGAGCCGCTGGCGGAACTCATGAACCATCCAGTGGTCGACGTTACGTGGCATGACGCCATTGCCTTCTGCGCCTGGCTCAGCGCCGAACTTGGCGAGACGGTGCGCTTACCGAGCGAGGCCGAGTGGGAGAAGGCGGCCAAGGGCCACAGGAAAAATCGCCGCTATCCATGGGGAGACGACGAGCCGGATGAGAATCGATGTAACTTTGACCTGACTGTCGGGACAACGAGTTCGGTTGGCCTCTACCCCGCCGGTCAAAGTCCCTATGGGTGCCACGACATGAGCGGCAATGTGTGGGAGTGGACGATGAGCTTGCTGGGCGAAGACTTCATGAATCCCGACTTTGGCTACCCTTATGACCCCAGGGATGGGCGCGAAGATCTGTCGGCTCCCGATTCCGTGGCCCGCGTCTTGCGCGGCGGGGCCTACTTCAACCATCGGGGGCTCCTGCGCTGCGCTTCCCGCTACGGCTGGTATCTGGAGGATCGCTACGGCAACGGTGGTTTTCGCGTCTGCGCGCCTGGTCTGTAAAATGCGGCCAACCACAGGTCCTAAATCTGTTGGCGCGATTTGCTTCGTGGCTGAACATAACAACGGGGCCCAGGAGGCTCTCCAACACAGATCGACTCTTATTTATTCGCCATGCCGTTCTCGCTTGCCATCCCGGCCCTTCCCGCCTATGATGCGCTTCACGTTTGCTGCACCGTATCTGTACCAGGATAACCCATGACACAGCCCATTCGTCTCGCCAAACCTGAAATCATGAGCCCGGCCGGGTATTGGCCCCAACTCCACGCCGCGATCGAGGCGGGCGCGGACGCGGTCTACTTTGGCCTGACTCACTTCTCAGCCCGGGCCAAGGTCGGCTTTACGCTGGATGAACTGCCCGCGGTCATGCGCACGCTGCATGCGCGGGGCGTGCGCGGCTACGTCACCTTCAACACGCTAATTTTTGACCACGAGTTGGATCAGGCCGCGCGCAGCCTGGCTCGCATTGCCGTGGCCGGGACTGACGCCGTCATCGTTCAGGACGTGGGCATCGCTCAGCTCGCGGCCGAGATCGCGCCGGGGATGGAGGTCCACGGGTCCACCCAGATGAGCATCACCAGCGCCGAAGGCATTGCCCTGGCCCAGCGCTTTGGCGTGAGCCGGGTTGTGCTTGCGCGCGAACTCTCTCTGGATGACATTCGCACCATCCGCGGCCAGACTGATTGTGAACTGGAGATCTTTGTCCACGGCGCGCTCTGCGTCTCCTACTCGGGGCAGTGCTTCTCTTCCGAAGCGTGGGGCGGGCGCAGCGCCAACCGGGGACAGTGCGCGCAGGCCTGCCGGCTGCCCTATGACCTGATCGTCGACGACGTACTCAAACCGTTGGACGATGCGCGTTATCTGCTCTCGCCCGGCGACCTCTACGCGCTGCAGCAGATGCCGGAAATCGTGCAACTGGGCGTTTCGGCGCTCAAGATCGAGGGGCGTTACAAGGATGCCAACTACGTGGCCCTTACGACTCAGGCTTATCGCCAGGCCGTGGACGAAGCATGGGCCGGTCAAGCGCTGAGCATCACGCCCGCGGAGGAACTACGGCTTGAGCAGGTCTATTCGCGCGGCATGGGGCCGCACTTCATCAGCGGCACCAATCACCAGACCGTCGTCTCGGGACGGGCGCCCCGTCACCGGGGCGTGCTCATGGGCCGCGTGACCGACGTCACGGAGCAGAGCGTCATCATCAAGCCCGACCCCCATGCCGCGCCCATGCCGCTCAAGCCGGGAGACGGCGTGGTCTTCGACGCGGCGGATTGGCGCAGCCCTGAGGAGCCGGAGGAGGGTGGACGCGTCTATGAGATGCAGCCGCGCAAGGGCGGCCGCCTGGAGCTGCGCTTTGGCAACCACGCCATCGATTTTGAGCGCATTCGCCCGGGCGATCAGCTTTGGCGCACCCACGATCCTGATGTGGACAAGGCAGCCAAGCCGCTGACGCAGGCCAACGCGCCGGTTCACAAGCAGGGACTGCGCGTGGCGGTCGTAGCTCATGAAGATGAACCACTGACGACTGTTTGGTCGCTTGCAGACCGGCCAGATCTTACCGTGACGGTGCAGACGCCCGAACCGCTGCCGGTCGCGCAGAAACGGGCACTGGATGCCGACTACCTGCGTGCGCAGCTTGGCCGGCTGGGCAACACGGCCTATTTTTTGGACGAACTGACTTTGGACATCGCCGGCGAACCATTTGCGCCCAGCTCGGTTCTCAACCAGCTGCGGCGTCGCGCGATCGCAGAATTGGTGGCGTTGCAGAGTGCGCCGTCCACCGCGTACGTTGCCGATCCGGTCCAGACGCTGGCGTCGGTGCGTCGGGCGCGACAAGAGGCTGTGGGCGATGGGGCTGAGGCGGGAGGCGCTCTTCCCCAACTCCACCTGCTTGTTCGTACGCCGGAGCAATTGACGGCTGCGCTGGCGGCACGCCCGGCCAGCATCACGCTCGATTATCTGGAACTTTATGGCTTGCGGCCCGCTGTGGAGGAGATTCAAGCCGCGGGGATTGAAGCCCGAGTGGCCAGCCCGCGCATTCTCAAGCCGAGCGAGCAGCGCGTCGTGAACTTCCTGCTGCGGCTGGGCTGCCCCATTGTTGTCCGCTCGGGCGGGCTGTTGGAGGCGCTGCAAGGTGAGGATCGTCCGCCGCTGATCGCCGACTTCAGCCTCAACACCGCCAACGTGCTCACAGCCGAGACTTTCCTCGCCATGGGGCTGACGCGCATTACGCCGACCCACGATCTCAATGCTGCCCAGGTGGCGGAGCTTGGCGCGGCCATCGGCTCAACCAAGCTCGAGGTGATTGCCTACCAGCATCTGCCCGTCTTCCATACGGAACACTGTGTTTTCTGCCGTTTTCTCTCGGAAGGGACGAGCTATCTGGATTGCGGCCATCCCTGTGAGAGCCACAAGGTGGCCCTGCGCGATGTCAACGGCCGCGAGCACCCGGTGCTGGCCGACGTGGGATGTCGAAACACGGTCTTTGGCGCCGAAGCGCAGAGCGCGGCCAAGCATTTGCCGCGCCTGCTCGACGCGGGTATCGTCCATCTCCGCCTCGAGTTCGCCCATGAAAGCGCCGAGGAAGTCACCGCGGTGACCCAAGCCTTTCAGTCTGCCCTCGCCGGGACATGTAGCGGTGATGAACTTGAGACCCAGTTGGCTCGCACCGCGCCCCAAGGCACGACAGAAGGTAGCCTCTTTATCGCCAATGAGTACAACATCGTCCTAACCGGCATTTAGCTTTCAGAGCAGACCGCAGAGCCCCGGACCGCCGAGTCGCAGCTAGGCTGTGTGCAGTGGAGTTGGAGCTTGATCACCTGTGCTATGCTGGGGCTCGGCGGTCCCAGGCGTTACTGCAGGCTGGCGACAATCGGTAGGTACGTTTTGGGTGCGTCAAAGGGCGCAATCTCCTCCAGCATACCCTGGTACGTGTTGAAGGCATTGAGCAGATCGGTCGTGCTGAAGTTGCAGTGACCGTAGGTTTCGGTGATGGGGATAACCGTGTAGAACGCGTCGGAATCGGCAGCCGAAACTTTCTCGCCATAGCGTACGGTCTGGGCAAATGGCACCAGGTTGTCGCCGTCGGTGTGCATGTTGAGCAGCGGCACGCGTAATCGGCCTGTCGTTTCGTAGTCGGCCTCGATAGCGGCGAGAGCGGCACCGTCGGCGGCATAGCGGGCAACAGCTGCGTTGAGCGTGGCGTCATCATTGCTGCCGGTATATGTGCGCCCCATGTTGTCGAAGGGCTGGCCGCCGAGCTTGTCCTGGCCGTCGTTGACGCCCATGATGTTGTACCAGAGGAGACGCTCCATGCTATTCTCGCGCGTGGCCGCAGCATCGTCCGGATCGAAGGCTACATTGGCGGTGGCCAGCAGTTGATCGACGCGTTCCGCATTGGCCGGATCAGTGATGACCGGTCGCAGCGTCTCGGCGTAGAATTTGTCATAGCTTTCCATGATCTCAGGCGCGATGTCGATCGGCGTATTGGGAATTTCGATTTCAGGAAAAAAATAGTCAAAGAGCACGCGAAAATCGCCAAAATAGTCAATTTGAGCGCGATAGTCTCCGATGGGTCCACAGAGCGTGACCGCGCCGCGTACGACCTGGGGATAGCGCTCGGCCATGAGCGTGGCGACAAGCGCGCCGTCTGAGATGCCAAAGACCGTCACTTCGACGGGCTCGCCGTGCTTGTCGGTAAAGATGCGCAGGACGTCCAGCGTATCGTCGATCGCCTGGGGCGTTGCCAACCCGTTGGTGCGATAGCTAGACATGGCAAAGGCGATCCCCTGTGCGTTGAAGAGCTGGTCAAACGAGAGCGGTGCGCCCGGCGGCTTGACCTGATCTTCTGGGATCTCGATCGGTTTGAGCGGTGAGACGTAGCCATGTGCATAGAGCACGAGACTTTGCCCGTCCCAGTCATTGGGCAGGCAGATGCGATAGATCGCGCCCGACGCCTGATCGCCATCTTCGCAGGCATGGGGCGCGTCCGGCGTCTGGGCATGCACATCGGCCACGACCAGCAAGAGCGCAGCAGCAATGAAAAGAACCACGAATGAGGTTCTGCGAAAAATAATTGACATAATACTTGCCTCCGTTTGCGATTACGACAGCGGATCAGGAATGGAATGGATAGAACAAAGCGGCGATTGAGGGCACTGCGCCGTATCCGTTCCTCTCATCATCAGTTGTTGTACCCGTCACGATCCTCTCTCCAGCATAGTCCGGTCGAGCACCTTTGCAGCTCCGACTCGTTTGTGCGACCGGATATGCCGCTTGGTTTCGATAGGTCGTCAGGCTCAGTCCAAGCAAGCTAAACCGGCGTTGGTCCTCATCGACCCGCTTGGTTTCGACAAGCTCAACCGGCGCTAGGCCCTCGCCGACCCGCTTGGTTTCGACAGGCTCAACCGGCGCTAGACCCTCGCCCCCGCTTGGTTTCGACAGGCTCAACCGGCGCTAGACCCTCGCCCCACAGCCCCAAGACCCCACCACCCTACCGCCCTAAACCAACTCTCCCGCCTCAAACTGCATATCATACAGCCGGCGATAGAGCCCATCGCGTCCTAGGAGTTCACGGTGGTGGCCGCGTTCGACAATTTCGCCCCGACTGAGGACGAGAATGCGGTCGGCGCGCTGAATCGTGGAGAGGCGGTGTGCGATCACAAAGGAGGTGCGACCCTCCATGAGTCGCTCCAGCGCGGCCTGCACCCACCGTTCTGATTCGGTGTCAAGCGCCGAGGTGGCTTCGTCCAGAATCAGGATGCGCGGATCTTTGAGCAGGGCCCGCGCAATCGCAATGCGCTGGCGCTGGCCTGCGGAGAGGCGGATGCCACGCTCGCCCACGATGGTTGCGTAGTCGTCGGGTAGCTCCATGATGAAATCGTGGGCGTAGGCTGCGCGCGCTGCATCCCGCATCTCCATCTCGCTTGCATCGAGGCGGCCGTAGAGGATATTCTCGTGGATGGTGCCGCCGAAGAGGAACGTCTCCTGAGGCACCAGGCCGATCTGATGACGGAGGTCCGCCAAGCGGGCGTCGCGGATGTCGATGCCGTCGATTTCGATCGAGCCGCCGGTTACGTCGTAGAAGCGGGGGATGAGGTTGACGAGCGTCGTCTTGCCGCTACCACTATAGCCGACGAGCGCGATGACTTCACCTGGTTGGGCGGTGAGATTGATGTCGCGTAGGACGACCGGCGTTGCCGGCGGGCTCGCCTGCGGTTCTTCCTCTACCACCTCCGAATCGTCGACGATGTTGACCGGCGCGGCATAGCGAAAACTCACATCGGTAAAGCGGACCTGTCCGCGCAGGTGGACGGGCGCAGTGGGCTCCAGCTGATACAGCCCGGGTTCTGGCGCTGCGTCGAGAATGTCAAAGATTCGCCGCGAACGCGCCCAATGCTTCCTGCACCCGTCCATAGAGACCCGCGGCCTCTGCCATGGGCGACGAGACGATGATCATGTAAAGGATAAACGCAATCAAGTCGCCCGGCGTGATCGTGCCGGCCATAACCTGACGACCACCCACCCAGAGCAGGACCGTCATCGCCAAAAAGGAAAGAAAAGCGATGATTGGGACAAAAATTGAGCGTACCCGCGTTTGGGCCAGGGCCGCATCCAGGGCTTCGTCGATTTGCTCGCCGTAGCGTATCCGCTCATAGGGTTCACGAGCGAAGCTCTTGACCACGCGGATGCCCGAAAGCATCTCCTCCAGTACGGTCGTGGCGTCGGCCAGTTCATCCTGCGAGCGGGTGGAGAGGCGCTTCAACTTGCGCCCGTAGAAGGTAGAAATCACGATCAGCGGCGGGATCAACGCCAGGATGATCAGCGTGAGTTGCCAGTTCATGTAGAGCATGAGCGTGATGCCGCCCACAAAGGTAATGATCTGGCGCAGGAGGTTGACCGGTGCGTCGACGAGCACGCCCTGAATCACGCCCACGTCATTCGTGACGCGCGAGACGATTGCGCCGACGCGGTGGCTGGCAAAGAAGCCCAATGGCAGGTCGAGCAGATGGCTGTGGATCTGGAGCCGCAGGTCGGCGACGACACGCTGGGCCACGTAGCTGAGCTCATAGCGATGGGCAAACGAAATGATGCCCTGAATGATGAAGAGAACCAGCAAACCGGCCGTGATTGCGTTGAGTTGCGCCACGTTGCCCGACACGAAGACCGTGTCGACCAGCGTGCGAATGGCCCAGGGCAGGGCGAGCGTGATCAAGCTGGAGAAGACCAGGGCAATTGCGGCCAGCGTCATGCGCAGCCAGTAGGGTCGCACATAGGCGAACAATCGTTTCAGATCGGACATAGCATTGATTATACACCCGATGATGTGGGGAGCGCGGAATCAGGCTCCAGCCAAAATAGTGTCGCATACCAGGATATGGCTACCGCTACAGCGAAGCCCCATTTGGTGGGGGCGCAGCATTCTAGGTCCCGTTGACATTTGGTCGTAACGTCCCCGGCACGGGCGCCTACAAGTCTGCTAATCGGATATTCTGCCGCCCGTGCCGGGGACGTGCCAGGCGCAAAGTAGGTGGTTTTCGAAATGTCAACAGAGCCTAGTACAGGGGGGGGTAAGTAGCTCGACAGATCGAGGCGTCAGTTGGTGGGTACACAACAGCGGATCTGGAATGGAACGGATACTACGCTGTGGTTGATCGTCACACATCTCGTCGACGAGACATTTGTCGTGTCGTATCCGCTCCTTTCTCCATCCGTTGTTGTGTACGTGGCCGTCCTCCTACACCGAGAAATCTGGCTTTGAGAAGAGTCAGACTTCTCGGCGTTTGGCTCGCTCACTTACTGCTTGGCGATGATGGGCAGATGAACATGCTCGAGCGGGATGTCGGCATCGCCCAGAATGCCAAAGTCGCTCAGGTGATCGCCGGTGCAGCGCAACCGGTTCTGGTCGGCATCAAGCTGACCGGGCAGCACGATCCAGGCCTCGCCCGGCTCGTCCCAGGAGGCGCAACGCAGGCTCTCTTCGTCGACGCCAGTTTCGCCGATCGCTTCGTCGTCGTACTCAAACTGAATCGTAAATTCGCCGGCAACGTGCGTGACGGGTGCCCCGTCGTTAGCATAAGCGTGGAGGCTGAAGCCGTGGACCCGCTTCACGCTGCCGTCCCCCTCGGGCGCGACCAGCGGCTCAGCATAAAGCAGGCGTACCGTCTCGGTCATCGCAGCGGCAGGAAACTGGACGGTCACACCCTCGTCCGTCGTCAGCGCACCGCCCTCGGAGCCGATCACCGCCGCGGCTGACGCCATATGAAGGCGCGTGGCTACGGCATTCTCAAGCGCCGCGCTCAAGACGAGTTCGTCGGTTGCCGCTGGCTCTGCAATGGCCTGAAGCACCGCTTCGCCGTTGATAACCGTGCCCCGAGCAATCGGCTCACCATCCGCAAGCGCGGTGATTTGCGCCCGGTCGATCGGATAGCGTACGGTCCAGCCGCCCGGAATCGGGATCAAGCGCTCGATCACCGTTGGCAATTCTATTCGCCACGGCACATTCGTCCATAGCTCCATGGTCGGATCACCAAAGAGGTGATAGATCGCCTGATCGGTCACCGCCGCGTTCTGGCTGACGTCGCCGGCGGTCTGGGCCGACCAGATCTGGTTGATGGTGTAGAGCTTGGCGTAGTTGAGCACGTCGCCCAGACGGCGGATCGACGCCGGACCGCCGTCGCCGGGCAGCAGGGTGGGCCATGTGGCATCAAAGAGCCCGCGCGTCAGCGCACTGTTGGCCCAGGTCGGACTGTTGCGCGTATCGCCGATGATGCCCGCAGCGCCCCCGGCCATGCGCAGCAGATTCTCGGCCCAGTAGCTGCCGCCCACCGAGGTGGGATACGTATAGTAGTCGTCGGCCGGATTGCGCGTCTCGTTGTCGAAGAGCCCGCTGGCGCAGTTGATGCTGTAGACGACGGGCGTCAGATTGCCGTTGGACAGCGAGGCCAGATTGCTCGAGTAGAAGCCGGGCGAACCCCAGCCGCTAATGCTGCCGTGATCGCGATGGAGGATCAGGCCGCGGCCTGCGTTGAACGCGGCGACGACGTCGGCGGTGTCGCCGTCCCATGCGTAGCCACTGCTGGCGCGCAGGTCCGGCGGCAGCAGCGCACCGTTGTAGTAGCGGTTGGGCGTACTGCTGCGCGTGCTGCTGTCGTAGAAGCCCGGTTTCGTCGGGTCGCTGTGATAGGCAACGCCGGTGTCATAGATGCGCTCCATGTTGTAGCCCAGCCCGTTGAGATGGTTGCGTACCAACTCCGCAGTTTCTACGAAGCTGCGCGAGGTCGTGCCGTCGCTCGCTACCTCCGGACGACAGCACTGAAAGTAGGCGGCCAGCGTCATGTTGTTGTAGAAGCTAGACGCCAATGGCGGGCTTGATTCGTACGCCTCGATCTTGTCGACGACCGTCTGCGCGTCGCTCAGCGTATCGACCGGGATGCGGCCCAGACCCAGGTCGGGCGTCGCGAAGAACTCGTCGATGCCCATGGTCGTATAGGGCAGGTCGCTGCCGGCCAAGTCGTCGTAGAGCGTGGGCAGGTAGAAGGTCGGAATGTGCTCGGCATCGCCCAGCAGCAGCACGTAGGAGGGCCGCACCAGACACGTATCATAGCGCGTCTTGATCGTCCCTCGTATGTCTTCCGCCGTTACGCCGGCTTCACCGGCGCCGCTGCCCGTCTCGATGATCGACGTGGAGATACCCTTGGCGATCTTCCAGGTGCGCAGCGTCTCTGCGGCGACACGGAAGGCCGGATCGGTGATGATCAGGAGTTCTTCGCCGGGACAATCGAACACAAGCTCACCGATCGAATAGGGGTACTCGAAGACCGCTGCCGAATTCTTGGCCAGGGCGTAGAGGGGGGCATTGTGCTGCTCAAAGGGGATCTCTTCTCGCTCCTCCGGCAAGAAACCTCCTTCACCGCCCTCGTACTTAAGCGTGAACGCGACCTGCTTGAAGATGACCAGATACTCCTGCGCCGCCACGTACCGACCGGCGGCCACGCTCACCTGCACAAGATCGAGGTCACGCACTTGGCCGACGGGATGGACCGACACGACATCCATTGGCAGGGGCCTGGTCTCGGCATAGGCTTCCTCATCTTTTTCGAAGGGCGGATCGCCCATGTCTTCGACGTTGACCGGGACATCCTCGCCTGGCTGGCTGGCCGGTGCATCGGCCGCCTCGGGCTGTGTGGGGTAGAGCAGCACGGAAAGTTCGCGCAAGGGCTCTGCCTGGACATCATCCACGATCGCTTCAGCGCCCCGTGGCACCGCGAGCAACATGTGGTAGATGGGCACGCCAGGCAGACCGGGGCGTCCGAGCATAGGATCGATGCCCGGCATCAGAAATTGCTGATAGGACTTACCATCAGCGCCCTGAACAGGCAAGAGCTGGGGCGCAGGAAAGTTGATCGCAGCCCCGAATTGCGTGTTGTCCGACTGCAGAATCTCTACCTCGATCGCCGGGCCCTCAAAGATCGGCCCGTCCGGTGCATTGGGCGCGAAGTAGAGGTCATCGATGGACTCGCTCAGCGCCGTGGCGCCGTAATCCAGCGTCACGCGTCGGATACGGGCCGCCGGATCGTGAATGCCCAAAAATTCTGTATACCGTTCGGGCACGGGCTGATGGGCCACGCGGCAGATGATGTTGCCCGCCGCATCGTACCCTAGTAGCAGGGCGGTCAGCCCTGCCGACTCTCCATTGCCCATGTAGAAACCGACATGGCTCTTACCCTCGTTGAATTCCATCTCCAGCGGTACGTTGGCACTGGTCGCCGGGAAGCGGGCGTCATTGATCGCGACGTTGGGTGACGAACGGGCCTTGGTTGGATCTGACGGCCGGTCGCCATAGGAGATCACGTGGGTGATGTTGTCGTTGCCGAAGCGCACGCCATGGCTTGGCCGATAGACGTTCTCCAGCTCGACTGCATCGCCGACGTCGTCGAAGTCAATGATGGCAGGCGCGGGAATGGTTTCGGGATCGAAGATCTCAACGCAGGCGCCGGACGCACCCTGGGGCGCGCGTGCGCCGACACTGAGATTCACGTTCGGCGTACCCGTCAACTGGGCGGTCACCGTACGTGCTGGTTCGGCAGAAGCCAGGCCAAAGAAATAGCTGCTCTGACCGGCGCAAACTGGGGGGTTGAACTGGACGGCCACGATATTTCCGCTCTGTTGCGCCGATGAAGGTGCTACGGAACCGAGGCCACCGCTCGTGCCGACATAGACCTCTTCCATGCCGGCATTGCCGTCGTAATCGAGTGACTGGATGGGACCGAAGTCGATGCTCATCTCCGTTATGCACGGCACAGGCGCGTTTGCGGTGATGTTACGCAGATCGATCCGGTACTCGAAGCCATAGAGTCCGGCGGCCTGCGTGCCCGCTTCGCCAACCGGCAGTGTGCGGCTCTGGAGGAAACCCTGACCATTGGTTTCGGGAAGAACGATTGCGTCAGTCGTGTCGTTCACGGTTATGCTGCAGTCGCTGTCGAACACGCAGTTGACTGCGGGAAACGAGACGTTGACGATCGACAACGCCGCGCCCGCCTCGATGGATGGCGCGGCCATAACTGCCGCTGGCTGTAGCGCAAGCGCAGTCAGGAGAACTATGACCTGTAGTATGGCAATGGAACGGACGCAGACTCGGAATCCCCTACGCTTCGCAGACATGGCTGCCTCCTTATGGTCTATACGGGGGACCGGTATCGGGTCTATTGTGATCAAGAGCTGGCTACACCCTGTCTACAGAACTCCTGGCTACAGGGTTGCGGCGCGGCCAAAGATGCCCGATAATCAGAGCGGACAGGACGAGTTCCCCTTCTTGCTGCTGGACTGTGTCGTAGCGCACAGGAGTGCGTTGTCGATCTTCACGGCGGCCATCCCCTCACCGCCGCTATACTAGTGGAGTCTGAATTGTGGATAAGCGAATCGATCAGCGAGTGATTACTTTGCGCGCCATGCCGCTCTTTGCCGAACTGAGTGAAGCCGATTTGACCACGTTGGCCCGGGAGTTGCGGGCACGCGAGTATGACCGCGATGAGATCATCTTCCGCCAGGGAGATGCCAACCGCGAGCTCTATATGGTGCTCAAGGGCAAAGTACGGGTCTATAAAATCAGTCCGGGTGGGGAAGAGACGACCATCGCCATCTTTTCGACCAGTGACGTTTTGGGCGAATTGGCCGCCATTGACGATCAACCCCGCTCAGCCACGGCCAAGGCGATCGGTCCGGTGACGCTGCTCACGCTTTCCCAGAGTCGCTTTCTGGACTGCATGCGCGCCATGCCGGGGCTTGCCTTTGGCATGAGCCGGGTACTGGCCGCCAAACTGCGCTGGACTGCGGCCTACGCCGAATCCATCGCCCAGTTCGACGCGGCGGGTCGCCTGCTTCATATCCTGCTTCTGCACAACGAGCGCTACGGCGAGATGATCGAGCCGGGCAAGCAGTATCGGGTCAACTTGGCCCTCAATCAGAGCGACCTGGCCTCTATGGTCGGCGCGCGACGCGAGTGGGTCAATCGTATCCTGAGCGATTGGCGCAAGCGCGGCCTCATCGACTTCGACCGCGGCGTCATCACGATTCTTGACCTGCCGCGTGTGGTGGCCGAACGGGACAGCCGCATTGAGGCCAACATGGACGGCGGTGACTGGTAGTGCGCTCAGCCGGAACAATGTGGCGCAGGGTGGGCAGGTGGCGAAGTGAGTGATCCGACGCGGGCAAACTGCTTGAAGGTTTACATAAGTTGATGCACCGCAAAAGGGGAGAAACGATGATTTTTACACGACAGAATGGATTGCGCCGCGGCCGTGTGCCTTTGGCCCTTGGCCTGGCACTTGCCGCGTTGTCCCTCATGATTCTTGGCGTTCAAGCTCATCCTGGCGCACCCGTCACGACGACCGCGCCGGCCGGAGCCCCCACGACACTCGACATCCCATATGACAGCGCCAGCATCGAACTGGATGGCTTCTGCCGTGAGTACGGCAATGCCGCAACGGTACGCTATGATGGCCCCGGCGGCGCGGCCGGCCAGGTTTATTTCCGCCACAGCAATAAGTACCTTACTCTCTGTGTCATGGCCCCGGAAGGCACGTTTGAGCGTCGTTACTTCAGCGTCTATTTTGACACAAACAACGGGCGCGAGGCGGTGGCGCAGGCAGACGACTATGCCCTGCGTATCGATGTGACGACTGGCGACTTGAGCGCACTGGTGGGAACGGGGCAAGGGGGCTATGAGCCAGGGCAACTGCCTGGTGGTTTCGAGGCCGCCGTTGTCGACGGCAGCCTCAGCGCGTTCAACTTCGATTCGGCCGAATATCGCATTCCCCTGCCCACCTTCTATACCTGCCAACGCCCCTTTGGACTGGCTGTCTATCAACACGACGCTGGCGGACTCAGCGACGACTACGGCTGGCCGAGCAACAAGTCGTTTGACGACCCCAGCACGTGGAGTGAAGCGCGGCTGCTTGACACGGACTGCACGCCGCGCAACATCCGCGTCTGCCATGAAACCAACAACGAGTGCATCGCGGCGGAAGAGATGGTGCTCTATCGCACTAGCGCAGCCGGTGAGACCGAGGCTGTGGCCCTCGATCAGGACGGCTTTGTCAATGCGCCGCAGCTCCTGGTGAATGGTGATACGCTCTGGGCGCTGACGTCCATCGACCCGGGAAGCGTGGATGCTGTTGTTCCGCCGAGTCGCTTCTTCCACACCAGCGACGTCATTGCGGTCACCGCTGATGCATTTGACCCGGACGGCCTGTTGACCGTGGCCACTGGCCCGGCGCGCCCCCTGGCCGTGCAGGATCTCGATGTATCCGCGCAGTGGCTGGTAACGGGCGACCCTGCCTATCGGGATCTGCTGGCAGAGCGCATTCTCGATGCCTCAGACTATTTCTATGACTTCACCGACGGTCAGTTCATGCTCGGTGAGATCTTGGTCTATCAAAGCGGCGAGCAGTGGGAAGAGGCCGATGTCCGCCTCTATCCGTCCAACGTCAACCGCCCCAACTCGAGCATCGGCGGCATCGTGCCCGCGCTGACGCCAGACATTGGGCCTACCAACCCCATCTCCTACGTACCGGGCGCCCTGGCCATGGGCAAAGAGTGGAACCGCTACATGGCCGCGCCGGGTGAAAACATCGTGGTAGGCGGCGCGGCGATCGATCCGCTGACGCTGCTTGATGACTGGTCGATCGCGCTGGCCCACGAATTAGGCCACTATTTGCTCTTCCTTTATGACACCTATCTGGATGCAGAGGGCAACGAGAGCCAGGCGCTGGCTGATCAGTGTTATGGCAGCGCCATGGGGAACCCCTACATTGCCGTCAATCAGAGTTTTGTCTGGGATGCAGATCACTGGGCCAACGACTGCGAGACAACGCTGGCCTATGCCGAGACGGCCGGCCGTACCGAGTGGCAGACGATTCAGGGCTGGTACGGCTGGACCGTGCCGCCGACCGGGCCACAGCCGCTGGCGCCCACTGCGGCGCTGACGCCGCCGGTCAGCCTCACAAATGTCACATTTGTGGCGCCGGCCACGCTGCCGGATCAACCTCTGGCCGCCAGCCAGCTCTTTGATCTGCTCTATGTCGACAGCGAGACCGCGTCGTATGAGGCGCGCGCATTTACCTTCCGCGACGAGCGCATCTACGACCAGGGCAAGCCGCCGGCCGGCCTCACCCAGGTCCAGTTGACTGACGGTCGCTTGGGGGATCGGCTTTGCGTTTATGATCTCAACGATCACGGTGAAGAAGAGCTAGACGAAGCCACGCCGCGCTACCAGTTCGGTTGCGAGACCATCGCGCCGAATGACGCCGCGTTGGCCATGAGCAAGAACGAAGCCTGGCGCCCACTGATCGAGGCCCGCCAGCTCGACACAACCCGCGTCGCCATTTCCGTTGTTCAGGAGCTGAGCGACCCGGCCGCGATCATCACGCTACGCGTCTTTCCCGAGTATAGGGACGGCTATCCTCCAGTTGCCATGAATCGCACGGGCGCGCTGCACACGTACACGATCGATTTTTCGGCCTTTGGCGATGTTGTCATGCCGATCTTCATGCAGCTGTGGGTGGAGGAATCTATGCCGGCGCCGCAGAGCGCGCGCGAAACGGTTGCGGATCGCGGCACGGGCGGCGGTGGCGCGTTTGGCGCGGCCTGGCACGGCGGCGGCGTGCTCGTGATCTCCTCCGACGGCCACGCACGCTTTACGCCCGAGGGCGGTCGCCTGTTGCTGCCGGGCGAGTCGATTGCCTGGCAGAGCATGCCCGGCACGCCGCCTCTGCCTGCGGACAAGCGGATCGTCGGCCAATCCTATCGCCTGGACGCCTTCCCGGCAGAAGTGGCAGATGCGGGCACCGTGGCGCTTGAGTTTGAGGTCGAACCCAGTCCCCCGGCCGCTGCACGCATGGCGGGCGGAGGCGACCCCGTGCTGCACTTCTACGACGGCGACACGTGGCTGCCGCTGGCGACAACCGTGCAGGCGCTTGACGACCGTACGGACGGCTGGCAGCTTGCCGCAGCGGAGAGCGCCGGCGTGGGCATCTATGCTCTTTTCTACGAGCAACCGGCACGGGAGATATGGCTGCCGCTGGTGCAAACGCCGTAGGGTATCGCTTTACTGCCTACAATCGCGTCGCCCGAATGGCGCGGTTGTAGGCCAGGTTTTCGAGAAATGCGTGGCGCGTGGCAGGTGCAGCAAGCTTATCCGCCCTTTCCAGCATGATGCGGCGGGCGTGGGTGAACATGGCATCAGCCTGCTCTTCTTCGCCCAACGCTTGGAGCACCTGCGAACAGACAAGATAGTTGCGTTGGGGATAATCACCGGACTGCGCAAGATCCGCCACGGGGATGGCGTTGAAAGCCGCTATTGTGGCGCGCGCGGCTTCAGGCTCCCCCAGCTGTAAGTGAGCCAGCGCCAGCGTCGCCAGATCTGTGGCCACGGCTGCCTCCAGGCTCAATCCGCGGAAACAGGCGATGGCAGTCGTCGCAGCCTGCTTGGCTGCTTCCGGCTTACCCTGTATCAATGCCAACACACCCAGTTCTGTCTGAACCAGGCCCTGCAAATTGACGTCAGCCTGTTCCTCGGCCAGGATACGGGCTCGCTGGAGGGCAGCGTCCGCGTGTGCATGACGCCCCAAATGGATGAGCGTCTGTCCCAGGTTGCAGAGGAGATAGGCTTGGCCGCTTTCATCGCCCAGTTTCTCGGCCAGCGCCAACCCTTGCTCCAACCAAGTTAGGGCTTGGTCGTGCTGGCCGGTGGACATGTCGACGATGCCAAGACCGTTGAGAATACGCAACTGCCACCATTCGTTGTTGAGAGTTTGCTGGATGACCAGGGCACTGGCCAGTAGTTCCTTGGCCAGATCGTGGGCGCCTTCGAGACTGCGGACTTCGGCCATGTTGAGCAGCGTTTCACTCTCGCCCGCGCGTGCGCCGACGAGACGATAAATCGATAGGGCCTCGGTATAATAGGCTTGAGCGGCGTCAAAATGCTGGCGATATTTTTCGGCCAAGCCAATCGCCTTTAACGCCCGGGCTTCACCGATGCGATTTGCGACGGCTTGGTATAGAGTCAGGCTGTGCTCAAATTGCTCGATCGCAGCGGCATATTGCCCCTGCTGACGGAGCACCAACCCCAGGCCGTAGCGGATCTCTGCTTCTTCTTGCTGGGCGTCAGGAGCGGCCGTCTCCTCTGCGACATTCAATGCCGCCAGTCCGTCGGCATAGTGGCGTTTGGCGTCGGCGTAATCGCCCAGTCGCCACGCAATAAGGCCAAGCTGAGCGTAGCAGCGCGCGGTTGCACGCCAATTGCCTCGGTCGCGACTGTCGTCCATCGCCTCTGTCACGACAGCACGGGCCCTGGCATAATCACTCACTGCATCGTAATAGCCGCTCCAGAGCAACTGCGTCTCAATCCGTCGTGCTTCTGGCGCGTGCATGTAGTCCGCGTGGGGGGCCGTAACGGCGTCTGCCATAGCATCCGCCTCCTCGTCCAGCATCTTCAGCGCCTGCGCTTCCTCATCCCGACGGCCCAAGATGTGAAGTAGTTCCACTTGGTCGCGCACGCGCGGCCAGGAGCGCTCTAACTTCAGCGCGCGGGTCAAATAGTTGAGCGCGATCTGATTCGCATAGTCCAACTTGGCCTGCTGAGCGGCAACATCCAGATAGTGGAGGGACTTGGCGCGCACGTGACTGTCGTTCGTATCGCTATAATAGAAGTGGAGGGCAAGGCGATCGACCGCCTGGGGTTGGAGAGCCTCCAGCGTTTCACCCACGATTTGGTGCAGTTGCCGGCGCTGGCGATCAAGCAGCGTCTGGTAGGCGACTTCCTGCGTGATGTTGTGCTTGAAGCGGTAGACCGGCGCTGGTTCTACGCTTTCAATCCGCGCAAAGTCACGCGCTTCCAGTGCTGCCAGGTGCGCCGCCAGTTGGGCCTGGTCGATGCGCTGCGGGTGTGCATGTTGCAGCACATCGAGTTCAAAGTCGCGGCCAATGACGCTGGCCGTCTTGACCGTAAGCTGGACGGCATTGGGCAAGCGATCCAGACGTGCAAGCACGATGCCGTGGATGGAGTCGGGGAGGCCGATCGCTGCGGCTGAAAGGCTGGTCTGTGACTTGAGGCGCCAGCCGTCTCCAACAGACTTCAGGCAGTCCGCTGCTTGAAGCTGCGCCACAAAGGGTGCTGCCAACCGCCATTGCGCCGGCGCCTCGTTCTCTTCTTCGAGCACAAGATCGCCGCTCTCGCGCAGACTATCCAAGAGCTCTTCGATGAAGAAGGGGTTGCCCTGGGCTTGGGCCTGGAGGAAATCGAGCGCCAATTCATCCAGCGGCGCACGCAAGCGAGCGACGGCCAAGGTAATCAGTTCGGCATCAACGAGTTCGCTCAACCGAATCAACGTTTGATTTGGCAATTCGTCAATCTTGGTCAGTAGCGCCGCTGTTTGGGACGTTGGCGGGCGGTGCGTGGCAACGATGAGCAACGAGGTAGTCGTCCCCGCCCGGATGAGCGTTGCGAGCAATTCTGCCGATGCCTCATCAAGCCAGTGAATGTCCTCTGCCAGAATCACGATCGGCTGGAGCTGGGCCAACTGCTGGATGATCTCCAACGTCAATGCCAGGAGCGCCTCGCGTCGAGATTTCGGATCTAGCCCACGCGTCAGCTCGTTGTCCGGAATCGGCAGCCGCAAGGCTTCGCTAAGCAGCGGCATCCGCGGCAACAGCGCAGGGTTGATCTGCTGCAGCAAGGCCTCGACATGGGCAATGCGGGCGTCATCATTTTCAAGTTCCGGTCGATCCAGCCCAAGCAATTGGCGCCCGATCTGGCGCGTGGCGGCATAGGCCGTATCGCGGGTTGTGATCTGACAGGTCGCCACCGTTAAGAAAATTTGCTCAGCCCGCGCCGCTTGGGCAAATGCATCCAGCAGACGGCTCTTGCCAAGTCCCGGTTCCGCTTCGATGCGCACGAGCGCGCCATGGCCGTTTTTTGCCGCGCTCAACAAATCTAGCAGCTGCGCCAGTTCGGCTTCACGCCCGACAAGCTGCGTCCCATGGGGCCGGGCAAACAGTCGCTTCTCGACCGCGACCTGTTCGCTCACGGTGAAGATCTCCTGCGGCTCACTCGTTCCTTTGATCGTGACTGTCCCCCGCGATTCCACGTAAAACAGTCCCCGTGCGCTGGCCGCCACCGCTGCGTCCAAGACGATATCTCCGGGGGCAGCGTGCATCATCAGCCGGGCCGCCAGATTGACTGCCGGCCCCTGAACGCCGTAGGTGCGCCGGCGACTGCTACCATAGGGTCCCACGCGCATGGATCCCTGGGCAATGCCCACCTGGACCTGCGGGTCAAAGCCGAGATCGGCAGGCGCTCGACGCAGGGCCAGGGCGGCGGCGACTGCGCGTACGCTATCATTCCCATGAGCGGCGGGTGCGCCGAACGCGGCATAGAGGTAGCTGCCCTTGTCGCCAGTCGTGAGCTGGATCAACGTGCCGTCAAAGCGCTGTAGCACCTGCTGCACCCAGCGAATGAAGCGGTCGAGCGAGACCGCGTCGATGCCGCTGCCGTCCCTGCTTGGTGTTCCGCCAAAACGTAGGAAAAGCGCTACTGCCGGCCGCAACTCGGCTAGAAAGCCCTCAGACCGGGCCTCCAGGCGCGCATAGACCGCCGGGGCCAGCCAAGGCCGCACCTGCGCGTGCGTCAGGGCGATGGTTTCCAGTGGCGGACCAGATGACCGGGCAGGCTCTTGCGTTGCTGGGAGGTGCAGGTGGCGCAGGATGGCAAATGCAGGCGCCGGTTGTGGATCATCGGTTGATGGTCGATCTGCGTCCCAGGTGTGCCAAGTAACTTCCGCCCTGGCGCCGAGTAGGCGGGCTGTCGCCGCGTCGAGCACCACGTCACCGGGCCTAGCCTGGGGCTCCAGCCAGCCCACGGTGTCGACCGGGGGGCCGGCGATGACGTCCAGCAAGTGCAGAGTCGGGTCACCCACGGCCATGCGCTGCACCCGGCCAGCCGCGACAGCAACTTTGAGGCCGAGTTGGATCTCCCGGCCGCCGATCTCCATGCGTGTGATGCTGTGGAGTGCTTGTTGCAGGCTCTGGCCGCAGGCCAGAGCCTCGTATGCGGCCAGAGCCAGATTGGTTTCATGACCGGGTCGTTCGCCCTCGAACCAACACATCATCCCATCGCCACTGAAAGCGACGACGCTGCCGCCATGATCATGAAGCGCTTCGATGAGCAAGGCGTACACCTGGTTGAGACGGCGCGTGGTCTCTTCGGCTCCCCGCTGTGGGCCATATGCCTCGACGCAGCGTTCGGTCAGCGGTGTAAAGCCCGAGATGTCGGCGAACAGGGCTGCACCCCAAGCCGTGGCGGGCAAGCAAGATCCGGTCGCAAGCGCGCGGCGGCGATCACGAGGAATGTAGGCGGTGGCGATCTGAACAGCATCTTCTTGCATGAGGCTATTGTATCATTTCTGTTACCGTTCAAAAGGAGTAAGGGGCACAGAATTCGCCATACCAGGATCCTATCATAGAGTCAGTTGGGAAGTAACGTGCCCCAGAGGGGCATGGCGTTGCTCTGGCCGCTTGTCCCGGCATTGTTGACGCCATTGATCGGAGGAAACCAACGGAGGAATGGCGAGAAATGACTGTGATTCACGAAACGAATTTGCCGGGCGTGGGCGTGCGCTACGATTTTGAGACCAAAGCCGGCGATCAAATGGGCGTGATTGCGCACCGCACCGGGCGTTTTGATCTGCTGCTTTATGACCGCAGCGATCCTGATTCCTGCTCGACGGTCTTACGCCTGGAAGATGAGGATGCTCATACGCTTACCGAATTGCTCGGGGTCAGTCAGGTAGCCCAGCGTCAGCTTGATCTGCAGCAAGCGCTACCGGGCTTGACAATAGACTGGGTGCCAATTGCTGAGGGTTGGTTCTGCGTAGGACACACGATTGAAGAACTGGGGATTCGATCGCGCACGAGTGCATCGATTGTTGCCGTGTTGCGTGACGGCGATACCCTGGCTTCGCCCGGCCCCGGCTTTCGCCTTGAGGCCGGCGACACCGCGGTTGTCGTCGGGACGCCGAAAGGCATACGCGGTACCTTTGAGCTTCTTGAGAGCGGATAGGGTAAACTCCCATGCACTTTGCTCCGGTTCCAGCCGGCTCCGCCGAAATTGCCGTACTCTTCTTTGAGTTAGGACTCTTCCTGGTCGGGATGGCGCTCCTTGCGCGTCTGGCAATGCGCTTCAACTTTTCACCGGTTCCCCTTTACCTCCTGGGCGGGCTCCTGATCGGCGCGGTCGGCGTCGTGCCCATGAGCGACGCCACAGAATCTTTCATCCAGGCCGGTTCAGAAATTGGCGTGATCCTGCTGCTCTTTATGATTGGGTTGGAGTATAGCGGCGAGGAACTCTCCAACGGCCTGCGCTACGGCTGGCCGGTCGGCCTTGTCGATCTGCTCTTGAATTTCACACCCGGTTTTCTCTTTGGCCTGCTGCTTGGCTGGGGATGGATCACGGCGTTGCTACTGGGCGGCATCACCTACATCTCATCGTCCGGCGTGATTGCCAAGCTGCTCAACGACCTCAACTGGCTCGGCAATCGTGAAACCCCGGCCATTTTGACGGTCCTCGTGCTGGAAGATCTTGTGATGGCGGTCTTCCTGCCGCTGATGGTTGTGCTGCTGGTCGGCACCGGCGTGGTTTCGGGCGTCATCTCCCTCTCCGTGGCGCTCATCACCGTCGTCGTGGTGCTGATTGTGGCCATCCGCTACGGTGGTGTGATGAGCCACTACCTCAGCGGCGGCACGGATGAGATTCAGCTCCTGACCGTTTTTGGCATTATTCTGCTCGTGGCCGGAATCGCCCAACAGCTGCAAGTTTCGGCCGCGGTCGGCGCATTTCTGGTCGGCATTGCGCTCTCCGGCCCGATCTCGGACAAAGCCCACGAGCTGCTTGGCCCCCTTCGTGACCTCTTTGCTGCGATCTTCTTTCTCTTCTTTGGACTGCAGACCGACGCCGCCAGCCTCCCCGCAGCCATTCCATTTGCCCTGCTCTTGGGGGCGATCACCGCTCTCACCAAGGTTGCCACCGGCTGGTACGCAGCGGGACGCATCGGCGTCGGTACACTGGGCCGGCTTCGCGCAGGCGTGGCCTTGATCCCGCGTGGTGAGTTCTCCATCGTGATTGCGGGCCTGGGTGCGTCAGCCGGCGCGACCAGCGATCTGCTGCCTCTTTCAGCCGCATACGTGCTGATCATGGCGATCGCCGGCTCTGTGCTGGTGCGCCTCGTGGAACCGGGTTACAAGCGCTTTCGCCGGCGACAAATTGACCGGGCGATGAAGTCGGGCGCAGCGCTAGAGCCAGTCCGGGCTGACGCCCCCAAGAATTAGCCGACCGTTGCTCATATCCTTTTTCGAGTGGCGCCACTACCGTGGTCTACGCTGCAATCGCGCAGATGCGATCAGCGCCGGTCGAGCCTGTCGAAACCGTGCAGATCGGCGTCAACCCGCTTGGTTTCGACAAGCTCATTCGGCGCTAGCACTCGTATCTTTACTTTGAACTCCCGCTCTGAAAAGGTCAGCATTACCGCTCCGATCACTCCGTGAACGATTGCTGACACTCCCTGCGCCGATTTCGGAAACATAGACGCCCAGCTCATACTCCGTTTGACCGTCAAAGGCAAAGGGCATGGGGTACCAATCCCCGCCAATCATCGTTTGACCATAAATGGCCTCAAAATTACCATCACTGCCCGAGATCTCCACGGGCGTATCGACATCTGCGTCGATTGCATCCGGTGCAAACAGCGCCAAATCTGCGTCACCGCCTGCGCCCGTCATAATGGCGCTCAAGTACCAGTCTGTTGAACTCTGGATCTTGTAGACATTGCGCGGGTCCGCCGGGCCGACTGCTCCTCGCTTCAATTGGCCACTGCAGATGCGTAGCGCATCGTCGATGTTGCTTGATTCATTGCCCGTGTCGGGCGTACAGCTGTAGAAGCCGTCATCTTGCACAATGGACACGGTCAGCGTGTAGTCGGTTGCACCGTCGTAGGCGTAGACATCCAAATACCAGGGACCGCCTTCTGTCAAGAAAATTTTGATGTTTTCCTCGTTGCCGTCGAAGCCTGACGCCGACGCCCATGGATCTGTCTGAACATCGGTCGTGTCGCCTCGATAAAGATAGAGATCGACGTCGCCGCCCACGCCGTTTAACTCTGCTGCCAGTACCTGACCGTCGGCCACCTCAATCCGGTAGACGTCATCGATATCCTCATTCGCCAAGCTGACGCTGCCGCTCACTTGCTGGCCGGAGCAGATGGTCAGTGCGTCGTCGATGTTGTTCGATTCGCCCGGCGGGTCAGCGACACAGCCCGTTTCCCGGCTGGCATTGTTTAGCACAATTGGTAGAAAGCTTGATGCCCCTAGATCTGCCTGAATTGTTGTGCGCACCGCGCCAGTGGCCTGAATTGTACTGTCTCCCGCGTACACAGCGGTCAGTGCGGTGATCTCTTCCGCGCCAGCCGACGCATCTGCCGGTACCGCGAGGGGGATGCTGACCGTAACCTCTGCACCGGACGGCACAGTCACGCTAATGGGCAGACTGCTCGTGTCAGCCCAACCCAAGCTTGACGTGGCGGCAAGGGTGAAATTGCCTCCCTCACTGCCCCCGTTGCGGAGGAGGAAGTTGTGGAGCAGCTCTTCACCGGCTGTAGCAATCACATTCGGCGGCGCATCGACGGTAATGGCCACGCTGACTGGAGCCGTGATGCTCAGACGGTAGGAGTTGGCGGTACAGGAAGAGGGCGCACCGCTGAGCTGCTCTTCGTTGGTGACGACTGCCAGCACCCGGGAAGCGCCAGGCGGCGGCGAATAGGTTGAGAGCGCAACGCGTTCGTTGCCATTGACCAGGGCAGGCAGCGGCTGTACGTCCAGCCCGCCGGGCGTGGCCGCGACAACGCTCACGCGGAACTGGCCGCCCGCGCTGAGGTTCTCCAATTCGACATTGTAAGATCCGCTCACGGGGAGCTCAATCCAGTGCAACGCATAGTGATTCTCCAGCGCCTGCTCCACTGCGGCGCCAACGGCGTTGATTTGACCGTGCGTGGCCGGGAGCCCTTCCGTCCCCACGTAACCGGCGGCTTCTTCAAAGCAGTAGGGAGTACCCGCTGGACAAGCCTGCATGAAGCCTGCCGTTATGGCGTAGTTGTGATACATATTGCCAAAGGTTTCACCTTGGGCGGCCAGCGCCCCGCCATAGGCGTCCAGGGCCCGTTCTCCCCTGGCGACGTTGGCCCAGAACGCTTGAAACAGGTCTTCGCCGCCGCCCGCTAGATTTGTGCCGCCCAACTGCTCGGCCGCATAGCGAAAGAAGAGCCAGTTGTGGTAGACAAGGATTGAATTCGATGGCGCGTTACCCAGGCAGCGGTTAAAGGGCGGATACAGATAACCGTAGTTGTCATTCGCGTCGTCGAAGACTTCATCCTCGGCATACGCAGCCGTGGACTCATACCACATGCCGATTTCGGATGGTGCTGGATCGCCGTAACCAAACTGAATCGAATGGGCAAACTCGTGCGCGACGGTAGCGCGGAGGGCAAGCAAAGGCGAGCCAGGGAAACCGGTATAGTCCTGATTCAATACCATGCACGAGGCCAAGGCAGCGCTTTCGATTGCCGGGGTGTTGGGATTGTCGCCCATGGAAGCCGCATAACTGCCTCCTGGCGCCGTCACATAGCCATATAGCCCATTGCCAAGGCCGGCAACCTGAACCGGATAGCGGTTCCACGGGTTGGTGGCCGCACAGCCGCCTACGCCCGCCGTGCATAAGGGAGGCTGGGCCCAACCGTAATCGTTCACCTGAACCGAAAAGACCTTGTCCATCGCCAGCGCATAGTCGTCGATGGTGAGGCCGCCGCCAATGGTGCCGTAATTGAAATGAAAATGGTCGCTGTTATAGCTGCCGGCCGGATCGGTGCGGTCGCAAACGGTGGCTGCCTGCACCTGAAGGAGGCTGTTCAGCTCATCCGCGGCTGCCGCCGAGACCAGGTCGCCGCCCGTCTCCCCAGTTGCCGTGACGCTATTCAATTCGGCCACGACGTCCGTGCCGAACCAGGGCGTGTCGCTTTCGAACCGCTCCGGCAGAGACGCCGGCTGATAGACCGCATAGGCCAGGTAAAGCAGGCGCTCTTCCGCCGAGATTTCGCCGGCGGCGTAGGCCTGGTCAATCAATTCCGGGGTTGAAGGAGGGTAGGTGGCGTCATCCGGAAGAGGCGCCGCGACGGCGTGCGTCACCGTTGCCAGCAACGCAACAACAACCAAAATTGACGCAACCGCTACGCCCACGAAGGCCCGGTACAGACGCTGCACCGCAACGTCTCCGGCCACCGCATCGATTCCATTGACCGATCCCCCAGGTATTTGACATAATAATCGAAGCCGCAGGGTAGAAAATTCACGGCCAGCACACTCTCGTCGCATCACTCACTCCTTGGAAGACGCTAAATTAAGATACCTGTAATCGACCAGCTAGTGCCACAGACCGGCTGCGCCGAGTCTCGCCAGACCTGCAATCACGCCTCGTGCGCTCGTCAAAGTTCCAGCCAAAGATAGCCGTATGGGGGTAGGGTTACGCTGTAGGGTTCATGGCCAATAAGCGGATAGGTGGTGTGGGTCAGGCGCTCACGCGGCGCACGGTCTGCAAACTCGAAGAGGTTGAGCGTTTCGGTCCGCGTTTCGCCGGCAAGATTGTGCACGGCGAGCAGTACTTCATCCTCGTACCGGCGCAGGTAGGCCAGGATGGCCGTATCGGCCGGTTCGAGGAATTCGAGCGAGCCCCGGCTGAAGACGAGCGATTCCTTACGCGTGCGCGTCATCTGGCGCATTGTGTTGAGCAGGCTGCCCTCGTAGTTCGACTGATCGGCGACATTAACTTGCGCATAGCCAAAAACTGCGTCATCGATGATGGGCGCATAGAGCTGCTCGGGCGCTACCTCACTGAAGCCGGCGTTGTGGCCGCTGTGCCACTGCATGGGTGTGCGCACGCCGTTGCGGTCTTTGAGCCAGATGTTGTCGCCCATGCCGATTTCATCACCATAATAGATAATTGGCGCGCCAGGGAGCGTGAAGAGCAGGCTGTTCAGCAATTCGATCTTGCGGCGGTCATTGTCCAGAAGGGGCGCCAGGCGGCGCCGAATGCCCAGGTTGAGTCGCATACGGGCATCGGGCGCGTACTGGGCCCACATCCACTGGCGTTCCTCTTCACTCACCATCTCCAGGGTCAACTCATCGTGGTTGCGTAGGAACATGCACCACTGACAGCTATCGGGAATGGGCGGCGTCCGGCGCATGATGTCGATGACCGAAGTACGGTCGGCCTGGCGCAGGGCCATATAGAGGCGCGGCATTACGGGGAAGTGAAAGCCCATGTGGAACTCGTCTTCGCCCGTGCCAAAATACTCGACGACCTCTTCCGGCCACTGGTTGGCCTCGGCCAGCAGGATGCGATCTGCATAGTTTTGATCCAGGTGGGCGCGCACACGCTTGAGATAGGCATGGGTTTCGGGCAGATTTTCGCCATTGGTGCCCTCCCGCTCAAAGAGATAAGGCACCGCATCGGCGCGAAAGCCGTCCACCCCCAGATCCAGCCAGAAGTTCATGACGCCGAGCATAGCCTCTTGAACTTCGTGGTTGTCGAAGTTCAGATCCGGCTGCTCTTTGTAGAAACGATGCCAGAAATATTCGC
Source organism: uncultured Chloroflexia bacterium (assembly GCA_963749845.1). GTDB lineage: Bacteria > Chloroflexota > Anaerolineae > Caldilineales > Caldilineaceae > JAGRCP01. Next base: position 192,225 of record CAVVOJ010000010.1, read on the forward strand.
CGGTGATTTCGTCCAGCGTCCAGTTGCTTGGCTCGGTATCCAGAAAGATGATGCGTACGTCCGTATACTTCTCGTCCGTCTCGCTCCAGACATAATAGTCCCGCTTGGGATTCTCCTTACTGCTGCGGCTTTCCAGAAACCAGGGGTGCTGATCACTGGTATGATTGAGCACGAGATCGGTGATGACACGCAGCCCGCGCGCATGGGCGGCGTCAAGGAAGGCTTTGAAGTCTTCCAACGTGCCGTAGTCGGGATGAATGTCAAAGTACTCGGCGATATCGTACCCGTCGTCTGCTAAGGGTGACGGGTACATCGGTAACAGCCAGATGCAGTCGACGCCCAACGACTCAATATAGTCGAGCTTGTCGATCAGGCCGGCGAAGTCGCCGTTACCGTCGCCATTTCCGTCCGCAAATGCACGCACGTACAGCTCGTAAAAAATCGCGTCTCGATACCAAAGTGAATTCTCTTGCGTCATCATTACTCCAAATGGCAGACGAGCCGGTAGGCTCTGAGCTGCATCTATTCGTTGCGTACAAAGACTGCGCCTGCGCCGTTGGCCAGCTCTACCGGCTCATCCGCCGTGTCGACGATCAAGCCTGGCGTGGCCAGCGCAAGGCGCCAGCCATCGCCGGGCAGATTCGCAAGCGGCAACTCGCTCGGTGTGACCGTGCGTGCCAGACCCTCAAGATTGGCGACCAGTAGCAACTGCTCATTCCGCGCCGGTGCGTGACGCAAGCCGTAGACCAACACGGTACCCCGGCTGGGGGCTTGATGGGCAAGTTGATCATCAAGCCCAAAATTCTGCACCAGCCAGGGACGCTGGCGTCGGAGGACTCGCGCCGCATGGTTAAAATCGCTGCGGGGCCGGTCAAGGTCCTCGGTGAAGCGCCAGACATTGCAGTACTCCGCCAGGTCATCCATCCATGCCCGCGCCAGCATCTTCAGCGACCCCTCGGTGATCGAAAGGCCGCTGAGCGGCGGCTCCACCGCGTTGAGCATGGCGACGATGCTGGCGAGATCGTTGTCGGTCGCCTGCACGACGTGGCTGAGCACCCCCATGAAGCGTTTCAGCCCCTCGAGGCTATAGAAACCCAGTGCCTTGAGCCGCCGCAAGCTGTCGTCTCGTGCAAACTCCGCCTCCGACACGGCCCAGTCGAGGAAGTGGGCCTCGTTGGCAACTACCTTGACGGCGTAGTGGTCGTCGGTGTTACGCACGAAGCTCCACGGCGCGTGGAGCGACGCGGGCAGGAAATCCAGAGGGATGCCGGGCAACATGGCATAGGTGAGAAGCCAAGCTGCCGGATTGTCAAAGCCGTTGTGAAACACCTCGGGCAGGGAAGCGCCAAGGCGATGGTTGATCGCGATCGTAGGGTCGAGCTGGCTGGCCCGGCGTATCGTATCCTGGTTGGCCGAGCCCGTCACCCACTGGCTGCCGGCGTGCGCAATTTCTTCGACGCGCCACCATCGATCGAGCCAGTAGGTTTGACGATAGGGCACTTCGCCAGCCAGCGAAAGGGGCCCAAGCTGCCACACGCTGGCAGAGAGAGGTCCCTGAGGCCGGTAGCTGGAGGCCAATGGCTCATCGTCTGCGGGCCAGGGGCGACCATCCTCAAAGATCATCCAGGGCCGGTAGCGGACGCCGGCTACGCTTTGCTCGACCTGGTTGAGGTTCGCAAGCAGATCCCGGTCGACCGATCCCTCGGCTCCGCCGGGGCTGCGCCGCTGGATTTCCTGGGCCTCATCAATGCGGATACCGTCGGGGCCGTAGCGCAGTTTGCGCCGCAATATTTCGACCAAGAGTGCACGAACGAATGGTTCGTCGATGTTAAGGCTTTGGCCGTAACGGCTGGCGCCGGCAAAACAGCGAGGGTCAAGCAGCAGGAGCGCCTGATCGTCCAGATGCCCCAGAGCTAGGTCGAGCGTGACGTGGATCGGCCCGCCGGCGAAGTTGTGAAGGGTCACGATGAGATCGAGCAACTCATCAGGCCGCTTAGCTCTCCAGCAGCACCGGGTTGATGGCGCTGGCGCCCGTCAGGATGGCATCGTAGCCCCAGTTGGTCATGTCGGGCCGTTGGAGGTTAAAGGTTACCATGTCCGAGTCGGGATGATCTTCGACAATCTGCCAGAAACCAGGACCGCTCTCATATTCGATGCCCGGCTCAATGGGCGTCAGTTGAATGCCGTCGTAGCCGACGAAGTGTTGCTCGACAGTTGACAACGGTTCATTCTCGCTGATTTTTGCGCTGATCGTGCCATAAATGCGCTGGAGACCGGCGAGCGTCTGCTCCGGTGAGGCCGTGCCCGGATGAATCTGCAGTACGTTGACGGGCGGCGTTACGCGGGGCGTGCCGTCCGGGTCGTCTGTAGTGGAGAGCGCCTGGAAATGACCTGCGTCGCCCCGTGTCGCCAGCATGCCTTCGATATCGTACAGCTCGGCCGGTGCAAAGGCACCAAAGGGCAGCGAATCGGCCAGCAGGTCGCGGACAATTGCCGGCTCTTCATGTTCGTCGGCTGACTGGCGCTGCTGGCACGCCCAATAGAAGTCACCGATCGTGTTGCGCGTGCCTTGCCGGGCGTCAGCTACCGCTGCCCAGAGAAAGTCGCCACAACGTGCTAGGGGCAGACGCACACGGTGAAAGCGAATGTTCTGACGATCGAGCGTGAAGTCGATTGTGTCGGCCGGGCGCAAGAGCTCCAGCCAGACCGCGACATCTTCTTGATCGTCATTTTCTGGCAGCCAAAAGCCAAATTCAGTCACATCGTCATTGTTGTGCGCACCGAGCCGCGTCACGAGCCGCTGCGCGGCCGCCATGGGAGTTTCAGCTTCCTCAAATTGGCGGCGACACCAGTCGATGATCTCATCCGTTCGTTCGTCGAGCAGGATCGGTAGAAGTTGTTCACTTGTCATGCATGTCACCTGATTCTTCGTCTATGCATCAATTGCTCTGTTATCATTGTGCTGCAAAGTTGGCGGGCATGCAACCGTTTCATGGTCGCGATTTCCTCGACCGGCCGCCAACCTAGTGCTGCTAGCTCGTCTCCCTTCTTGCCGGCAATCGTCTGCACAACCCCTGCCGACCGGCGCCAGCCGCAAAGTGTGGCACGAATTTGTATGCGCATGAACCCCTCTTTGAGCGCATTCTTTTTGTGAAAAATAGTTTTTGTATAATTTTTGCATAGTATTTGTAGGGTAAATTGGGCGATGCCATACGTTTCGACGGCTTTCTCTCTGTTAAGGTTACGCCGTACCTGCCCTGCAAGTACCGATTAAATCACTGCAAACTGCAAAATCTTTTCAAGGAGGTAATATGTTTGCTACTATTCGTCCGTCTAGATGGACACGAGTCTTTTTAACGCTTTTGCTGCCCGCACTGGCCATTGTCTTTGTCCCCGGAATGCTGCGTGCCCAGGCTGAGGATATGACTGCCACGGTCAACGTTGCCCACTTTGCGCCTTTTGGCGCCGATGTGGATAGCACGAGCGTTACGGTCAGAGTAAATGGCGCTGATGCGATCACCGACTTCAAGTTTGGTGATGTAATCGAGGATGTGGAACTTCCTGCCGGTGAAGAGCTCTTGCTCGAGGTTCTGCCGACGGGAACGGAGACCGTAGCGATCTCAGCAACGGTTGAACTTGATCCGGCTGGCGCCTACACGGTTGCGGCCATCGGTGGGGCCAACAACTGGGAGCTGGCGCTGCTGCCGCTGGTCGATGAGACTATGGCAGCGGAGTCGGGCGCGCTGGTGCGCATCGGCCACCTGGCCCCCTTCGCTGACGCCGACACGCCTGGCAGCACGGCTGTGGACATCTGCAGCGAGGGCGCCGTACTCGTACCTGACGTGGAATATCCGCAAGTAAGCGATTATCTGCCGCTGCCTGCGGGTGACTACGATAGTCTGCAAATTGCCCTGGCCGGCACCGATTGTGGGACAGTGGCCCTGAGCCTGCCCCCGGTTGAGCTCAAGAACGGTGGTATTGTTAGCGTCTTTGCCGTCGGCCTGCTGCCCGGCGATGCCAACTTCCCGCTGGACGTGCGTGTCTTCGAAACTCCGCCGCCTCCGGCGACGGTGAACGTAGCCCACTTCGCGCCCTTTGGCTCGGATGTGGACGGCACGAGCGTGACGGTCAGAGTAAATGGTGCTGATGCGATCACCGACTTCAAGTTTGGTGAGGTAATCGAGGATGTGGAACTTCCTGCCGGTGAAGAGCTCTTGACTCGAGGTTCTGCCGACGGGAACGGAGACGGTCGCAATCTCAGCGACGGTAGAACTTGATCCGGCTGGCGCCTACACGGTGGCGGCCATCGGTGGGGCCAACAACTGGGAGCTGGCGCTGCTGCCGCTGGTCGATGAGACTATGGCAGCGGAGTCGGGTGCGCTGGTGCGCATTGGTCATCTGGCCCCCTTCGCTGACGCCAACACGCCCGGCAGCACGGCTGTGGACATCTGCAGCGATGACGGTGCAGCCATCCTGGAAGACGTTGAGTATCCCCAGGTGACTGGCTATCTGCCGCTGCCTGCTGGCAACTACGACCTGCTGATTGCGTTGGCCGGCACCAACTGTGAGACGGTTGCGCTGGACCTGCCGCCGGTGACTCTGGCTGACGGCGACATCTTCGATGTCTTCGCTATCGGCTTGATGCCCGATGACGCAAACTTCCCGTTGCAAGCTGCTAGCACCACAGGCATTCCCTTGGCGCCGGCCGTAGTCAACGTTGCCCACTTTGCGCCCTTTGGTGCGGATGTGGATAGCACGAGCGTTACGGTCAGAGTAAATGGCGCTGATGCGATCACCGACTTCAAGTTTGGTGACGTAATCGAGGATGTGGAACTTCCTGCCGGTGAAGAGCTCTTACTCGAGGTTCTGCCGACGGGAACGGAGACCGTAGCGATCTCAGCAACGGTTGAACTTGATCCGGCTGGCGCCTACACGGTTGCGGCCATCGGTGGGGCCAACAACTGGGAGCTGGCGCTGCTGCCGCTGGTCGATGAGACCATGGCAGCGGAGTCGGGCGCGCTGGTGCGCATCGGCCACCTGGCCCCCTTCGCTGACGCCGACACGCCCGGCAGCACGGCCGTGGACATCTGCAGCGATGACGGTGCAGCCATCCTGGAAGACGTTGAGTATCCCCAGGTGACTGGCTATCTGCCGCTGCCTGCTGGCAACTACGACCTGCTGATTGCGTTGGCCGGCACCAACTGTGAGACTGTAGCCCTTGATCTGCCGCTGGTGACGCTGAAGGACGGCGACATCTTGAGTGTCTTCGCCATTGGTCTGCTGCCCGACGATGAGAACTTCCCGCTCAATGCTTACGTTGACCTGCTGCGTTCGGTCTTCGACGTCTACTTCCCCTTTGTTGCTGCGGAATAGTCGTCAACTCGACGTAGCGCGCTGAATGAGAGGCGGGCGGATGGATAGAGGTGGTCCACCTCTATCCATCCGCCCGCTTTGTTTTTCCAGGTAAGCGCGTCGCAGGCTCAGGCGGCGCTTTCTATCCGCCGCCCTCTTGCTCGGCTGCGCTCGGCTAGTACATTGCGGGGTAAGTAAGCCGGTGGTTGGGCAGGGTACGCTACCCGCGAAAGCTTCAATTGCCGGACAGATCCGGAGGTTGGCGATCTCGTCCGGCGGGTAGCCGGACCTGCCAATCCATAGACATAGTTGCGCCATCGTGTACTAGCCCGCTTGAGCGGGCGTTGCTCGATAGCCCCGTGGCTTTAGCCCGGGGCGAGAGTCCGTGCATCCCGAACAGTCAGGTCACCGGACGCCGCCCCGGGCCAAAGCCACGAGGCTATGGAACAGCACCCCGTAAACGGGGTTTGAGGACACGGGAAACGGGCTCAGGCCCGTTGGTCAAGTGACTTGTAGTAGAGGCAAGATCCGGTGGAGTGGGGCGCGGAGTCACCGTCGGGGTAACGGAGCAGAATGAGGCAGACCCTGCCCCCATCGTGAAATATACCTCCTTCATTCCCTCGGTTGACACCCACTAATGCCATTGTTATAGTAGCTTCAGATGCAAGAATTTCGACCGCCTGCCACCGTTCCCAAGGAGTCGTAGTCCATGCGCAGACAGCTGGTTCTTCTCACGTTTGCTCTCTTCTGGGCCGTGTTGATTGTCTTCACAGCTGGCGACGCGACTGCCTCTGCTGCACCGTTAACTCAAGTCCCCTGCGACAATGGACGCAGCGAGCACGCGCAGGGCGTGCTTGAGAACGGTCTCTACACCGTCGTTTGGGGCGACACGGTCTATTCCGTTTCTCGGCGCTTCTGCGTCTCCGAGTGGGACCTGCGGCAGGCAAATCAGATGCGCCACTCGGACCGCCTCTACGCCGGCACCAAGATTGTCATTCCTGGTGGCGGCTCCGTCAGCGGCCCGGATCCCGGCGACAATCCCGGCGATGGATCCTGCACCGGTGAAACGACCATTGCCATCACCTCGCCAGCGCCCAACACAAATGTCGGGACCAGCTTCCAGGTCAGCGGTCAGGCTACCGTGCGACGCAATAGCCTGGTAGTTGTGCGCGCATTTAGCGCCAACGGACGTCAACTTGGTCAGCGTAACACCTACCTAAATTGGACAGGCCTGAATGGCGACTGCTTCGGGACGTTTGCGGTCACGCTGGATATACCGAGCTCGGCGTCGGGCACGGAGGGAAATGTCGTTGCGGCGGTTGCTGGGGTCACGTCTGAGCGCGTGCCTGTCATTTATGGCCAGGATTCCTGCCCCAATAACCCGTTCTTGACGATCGCTGCGCCCCGGGCCAATGAGCGATTGGCGACCACCTTTGCCGTCAATGGTCAAGGCTGTCTGTCTGTTGCGTCGCCCAGAGTAGAGGCGCGTGCGGTCAACGCGGCCGGAGCGACGCTGGCCACGGAGACCGTGTCGCTCCAGAATGGCCAATACAGCGCCAACCTTACGGTCGCCCCCGGTTTTGAGCAGGGCGGTCGCATCATCGTCACGGGCATAGGAACCTCCGTCCGTCAGGAGGTGGTGGTGGTCTTTACCACTAGCGGCGGTGGCAGCGGTACTGTGGGAAGCTACACCGACTATACGGGGCTCACCTGTTCGATCTCTCTAACCGGCAACGAGCCAGTCTATCCATATCCGAATGCCCAGGCCTTTGGCTCGCCTTTTGGCAATGGGCCCCGTCGTGGCCTGGCGCGTGTTGATCTGGCTAATGTACGCTGGTATCTGATTGCCCTATCTTCTGAACAGGCATACTGGGTACGCGCATCCGACCTGCAAAGCCCACCCACTAATTGTCCCTAGCCGACATCCGTCAATCGGCAATCAGCAGTTGATCACTTTTTGATGCCTTGCTCATCGAGCCATGGATCGAAGGTTTCCGGCTGTACCGCGCCCATCACGCGCAGGGCAATCGTTCCGTCTGGCGCGACGACGTAGGTCTGGGGCAGGCTGCGGGCGTTGTAGGCGATGCTCAAGAGCTGGTCCGCGCCCATGAGGATGGGGAAGGTAATGCCGTGCTCGGTGACAAAACTGCGTACTTGCCCCTCGCTCTCGCCCATATTGACGCCCAGCACATGCATGTCGCGCGTCTCCGCAAGTTCTTGCAGATAGGGCATTTCGCGCACGCAGGGCGGGCACCAGGTCGCCCAGAAGTTCACCAGCACCCACTCGCCCCGGCGTTCACTCAACGTGATCGACTCGCCGTCCAGTGTAGTGAGCGTAAAGTTGTAAGCAGGTTCGCGTGTCGGCGCTGGGATGGCGGCAGGTGAAGGCGTTGACAGCGTCGCCACATCGGGTGAAACTGTTGCCCGGCAACTTGCTAGCAAGAGTGAGACCAACAGCACGCCAATACCGGCAATGCGGATGAAGGCGGATCCAAAGACTGAGCCATTCATTGTGGATCGCACCTCCTACATCTTGGCAGAATTGGCAATGACTGTTGGCTCCGAACCCATTTTCTGTGGATCTGGCCGCGTTGCGGAAACTGAGCGACGGCCCCGGGTACGGGAAGTGATGAAACTCTGCATCCCGATAAAGGCCAATGTTAAGAGTCCCACGGCAATCTTTGTCCACCATGAGTTCAGCGTGCCTTGGAACATGATGATGGTTTGAATCAATCCCTGAATTAGTACACCGAATACCGTGCCGATCACATAGCCAACGCCACCTGTAAGCATGGTGCCGCCGATGACAACTGACGCAATGGCATCCAACTCCAGACCGTTTGTATAGAGCCCATAGCCTGACAACATATAGATGCTAAAGACAAATCCCGCCAGCGCTGAGCAGAAGCCATTAAGCGTGTAAACCAATACTTTCGTTCGCGCAACGGGTAGGCCCATGAGCATCGCGGACTGCTCATTGCCGCCGATTGCATAGATCGTGCGGCCGAAACGGGTGAAATGAGCAAGATAGAGCGCCACGATCAGTACGATCAAGGCAATGACGACGTTGACGGAAATGAACGAGTTCCCGATGGGAATACGGTACAGAGCCAGCGTGCGATAGAACGGATTGGAGATTGTAATGGCGTCCGTGCTAATGACGAAACACATTCCGCGTGCAAAGAACATCCCTGCCAAAGTGACGATAAACGGCTGTACCTTGAAGTAGTGAATGATTGCACCCATGATTGTGCCCATTGTGATTCCAAAGAGGAGAATGGTTGGAATGACGATTGCAGGGCTTAGGCCGAGTTCTTCAAGCATATATGCAGAAAAAACCGTCGTGAATGCAATGACCGCGCCAACCGACAGATCGATTCCGCCTGAAATGATGACGAACGTCATGCCGATTGACGTGATCATCAGAAATGCATTATCGATCCACAGATTGAAGAAGACCTGGGGCGATGAGAAGCCGCGGTATTGGACGATGCCAAAGAGATAGAGGCCACAGAAGAGCGTAATTGTAATAAGAAGCGGCCAATACTTTGGGTCGAGTCGGAACTTGCGCGTCATGCCTGCACCTTCCCTCTCCGGGCAAGCTTGTCAAATCCGTTCTTCACGGGGTCGGAATAAAGGAGGACGACAAACAAAACGACGATTGCCTTGACGACCAGGACGACCTCCGGTGGGACGCCAAAAGCGTAAATCGTCGTCGTTACGGTCTGAATCAGGAGCGCACCCAGCACGGATCCTGCCAGAGAGAAGCGTCCGCCGGACATTAGTGTGCCGCCGATCACGACCGCAAGAATCGCGTCCAGCTCCATAAAGAGACCTACATAGTTGGCATCGGCACTCTTGACGTTTGAACTAATGATGAGGCCGGCGATTCCAGCGCAGAATGAACAGAAGACATAGGCGAATAGCTTGACATTCTTTTCATTAATGCCACTATAAAAACTTGCCCGCGAATTGACGCCGACCGACTCGATAAACAAGCCGAGTGCGGTTCGGCGCGTAATGAGCCATGCGAATAGAAAGACCCCTGCAACAATGAATAGCGTAAACGGCAATCCAAGTAGGTAACCGGCGCCGAAGTAGAAGAAGGGTGCGAAATAAACGGTGATGATCTGGCCATCCGTTATCAGCTGGGCAATCCCACGTCCGGCGACCATCAGAACCAGCGTGGCCACCATTGGCTGGATGTTTGCGTAGGCAACAAGGAATCCGTTCCACAAACCACAGAGCACGGCGATCCCTAGCGTAATGATCACGACGAGAAACATTGGCGTTGATGATACATCGGTGACGTTGCCGACCAACGTCGTTGCAACTGCAGCGCATATTGCTGCAACGGCGCCAACGGACAAATCCACACCGGCGGTCGCAATAACGGGCGTCATGCCAATTGCCATCAGCATGAGCGGCGCGCCACGGTTGACGACGTCGATCAGGCTACCGAAGAGATGACCGTTCTTGATCTCCAATCGGAAGAAGTTTGGCGTAAACATGAGATTGAATAGCATCATCAGACCCAATGCAATCAAGGCCCAGAACATGCTGCTGTTGCGTATCCGTTCCCATGTGTCAGACTTGGAGCTCATGGTGCGTCTCCTGCAATCGTGTGCATAATTGTGCGCTCATTCATCTGTTCTTCGTTCAACTCGGCAATGATGGCGCCGTCCCTCAGCACAAGAATACGGTGAGATGTGCGCACGACCTCGTCCAATTCGGACGAAATAAAAATACATGCCTTGCCGTCTGCGGCAAGCTCAAGCACGAGTTTTTGAATCTCGGCTTTGGCGCCGACATCAATCCCGCGCGTCGGCTCGTCTAGAATTAGGATCTCCGGATCTGTGGCAAGCCAGCGCGCCAGTATGACCTTTTGCTGATTGCCGCCACTCAAAGTTCTGACAAGTTGCTCGGCCGTTTGCGTACTGATGTTAAGCATGTCGATATATTTGTCAGCGATTTCCCGCTGCTGCGCCGGGTCAATATACTTCAGCCAACCACGACTTGCCTGCAGCGCCAGGATGATGTTTTCGCGCACGGTCAAGTCACCGACAATGCCTTCCAGCTTACGATCCTCAGGACAATAGGCCATGCCATGGTGGATCGACCTCAGTGGCGAGTGATGCTCGACTAGACTGCCTTCAACCGTTAGCGTGCCTGAAGTCGGTTTGTCTATGCCAAAGACCAGGTCTGCCGTTTCAGTGCGACCGGATCCGAGCAGGCCCGCCAAACCGACGACCTCTCCTTCATGCAGATCGAGGTCAAATGGGGCAATTGCGCCTGCAAGACTTAGGTCCTTCGTTTGCAGGACAACGCGCCGCTCGCTCGCGTTCGTTTGTGATGCTTTGTATTGACTCATCGCACGCAGTTCGGTTAGATCGCGACCGATCATGTGTGCAACCAATTCAACCCGCGGCAGCGTATCCGTTTGGTATGTGCCGACCAATTTGCCATTGCGTAAGACCGTGATGCGGTCTGAGACTTCATACACTTGATCCAGAAAATGGGTGATGAAGATAATGCCCATGCCCTCTTGCTTGAGCTTGCGCATGACTGCAAATAGATTGTCTGTCTCACGGGCCGTCAAGCTGGAGGTTGGTTCATCCAGGATCAATACTTTTGCAGAGATTTCCAAGGCTCGAGCGATGGCTACCATCTGCTGAATTGCGACCGGATAGACGTCCAGGGTTTCGCGGACATCAATCTCGACATCCAAATACCTGAGCATTTCCGTGGCTTTTGCATTGAGGCTTGACCAGTCAATGCCGCCGATACGCCGTGGTTCGCGGCCGAGCAGGACATTCTCGGCAACCGAGAGATTGGGGCAGAGGTTCACTTCTTGGTAAACGGTGCTGATGCCGACCATCTGCGCCTGGCGCGGGGACTTGACGGCCAGTGCCTGACGATCCAGCGTAATTGAACCGCTGTCGGCCTTTTCGACACCAGTCAGTACTTTGATCAGGGTGGATTTGCCGGCTCCGTTTTCGCCGAGCAAGGCGTGAATTTCGCCGACATTGAGGGAGAAATTTACATGATCAAGCGCCTGCACACCAGGGAAAGATTTGCTGATGTCCATCATGGTCAAGATCGTGGCAACGTCAGTCATGCTTGTATCGCTTTCGTTCACGGATTGGCAGCCCGGCCGTCCGCGAACGGCCGGGCTGATGTGACGAAAGACCAAGAGGTCTTAGTACTGGCGATCGGGCAGCAAGGCTGCAGCCTCGTCGGGATAATAAACACCTTCTTCCGAGGGAACCCATTTCGGTACTTCTTCACCGTTGACAACTTGAAGCGCAAGTTCGAAGAACTGCGGGCCCAGTAGCGGATTGCATTCGACCGTACAATTCAACTTGCCTTCAATCATCGCTTCGAAAGCACCGCGTACGGCGTCGACGGAAACAATGGTGATATCCTCACCTGGCTTGAGGCCATATTCCTCAATCGCCTGGATCGCACCGATGGCCATGTCGTCGTTGTGCGCATAGAGCGCATCGATTTCTTCACCATACGTCTTCAGGAAGGCTTCCATCACTTCCTTGCCCTTGGCACGGGTGAAATCACCAGACTGAGAAGCGATGATTTCCATTTCCGGATACGCTTCGATGGCCTCGCGGAATCCTGTGTAGCGATCGTTCGCCGGCGCTGAGCCCACCGTGCCGACTAGTTCAACGATCTTGCCGCTGCCGTCGATGAGTTCGGCCATGGCATCGCCCGCTCGGCGTCCCTCTTCTACGAAATCAGAACCGAGATACGTCGCGTAGAGATCTTCGGGAACAGCAGCGCGTCGATCTACCAGGATCAGCGGTATACCTGCGTCCTGGGCTTCCTGGAAGACCGTCTCCCAGCCGGTCTCAACGACCGGCGAAACGCCGATCACATCAACCTGCTGGGCGATGAAGGATCGAATCGCCTTGATTTGATTCTCCTGCTTCTGCTGCGCGTCGGAGAACTTAAGCTCGACATTCAGGCGCTCGGCTTCCTCTTTGATGGATTTTGTGTTGGCCGTGCGCCATTCGCTTTCAGCACCAATCTGGGCATAGCCGACGACGAGGTCTTCATACGTCAATGCGCCGCCAGCCTCTTCTGCACTGGCGGCGGCATCGTCTGCGGGCGCGACCGCTTCGGGCGCAGGCGCGACACAGCCGGCTGCGATCAGCCCCAAGATGAGTAATGCACTGAGTAACCAAATCTTCGCTAGCTTGTTCACTGCGCTTTCTCCTTCCTTGATTGTGGATCGAACAACTGAGGAAATGGTGCGATTCTTGCTGGGGCGCTGTCTTGGGATGGGGGAGCAATCCGGTAACAGGGCGAAAGCCAAACAGCAACGTCGTAATGGATTGGGCCGACCGTATTCTTACAAGCGCAGTGGCGAGCCAGAGGCGCTGTGCGAGGGGAACGGTCGTCGTGTGCCCATCATCCCACCAAAGCACTGTGTTCACAATGGAAATATTTCGGACCGAAGTGAGTATTTTTAGGACTGCTACGCCCGTCCGCTGGCGAAGTTGAATTTCTTACGCAAATTGTTCGATTTTCATGGTCTTACTGATTGCGGTGGCTCCCGACTCTGGGACACGGCGTGGCAAGCGCGCGCGCATATGGGTTCCAGTGGCATGACTGCTCTCAAGCGATAGGCCATATTCGTTGCCGTAGTAGAGCTTGAGGCGACTGTTGACATTGCGGATGCCAAAGCCGGCTTCGCTAATCGGCCTGATGTCGGTCATCTTCGCCAGCTCGCGCTGGAGCATAGTCAATCGTGCCGTTTCAATCCCGATGCCGTCATCTTCTATCTCAAAGAGAATCGTGTCATCGTCTAACGCCTGCCCGCGTACCGTGATCGTACCGCCGCCGCGCTTGTTTTTGATGCCGTGGTAGAGTGCATTTTCGACCAGCGGCTGCAATACAAATTTGAGCATAGACTGATCCAATAGCGCCTCATCGACGTCGATTTCATAGTCCAAAATATCCCGATAGCGCATGGACTGGATGGCCAGATAGCTCTTGACGTGTTCGATTTCGTCGGCGACCGAAATCCATTCCTGACCGCGGCTCAGACTGACTCGAAAGAAGGTTGACAGCGCACGTACCAACTGCACGACCTGTTCTTTCTGGTTGCCTTCAGCTTTCCAAATGATCGTGTCCAGCGTGTTGTATAAAAAGTGGGGATTGATCTGCGCTTGGAGAATCTTAAATTCATATTTTCTGAGATTCTCCTGTTCCTGTAATTTGAATGCCAATAACTCCTGAACTTTGCCCACCATAATATTAAAACTGCGACCCAATTCGGTGATTTCGTCGGCGTTGCCGCCCGTAACTAATCCCTCCAGATCACGCTCGGCGATCGTTGTGGTCACATCATGGAGACGCTTGATGGGTAGATAGATGCTGCGCGAGATCAGCCAGGCGGCGACGACAGCAAAGACCAACGCCAGGGCTGTTGCTGCCATGCTGAAAATGGCCCAGCGGGTGAGATTGCGTTGCATCTCCCAATATTTTTGCTCCGAACGATTGACCTCGAAGAGCATATACTCCTGAACTAAATCCTCGACCAGTTCGGATACGCCGCGAATGTTTTCGAGTACGGCTTCGTTTTCGGCAACGATTGCCCCGCGGGCCGTTTGCTCACCCATCAAGTCGACATAATGCGTGAGCGTGTCGAGCGTACGTAGAATCACCGCTAGCTTGATCGCGCCCTTCTCAGAGTCGGTCGCTTCCATCATTTGGGTGAGCGTCGTTCGGACTTCGCCCAGTACCTCATACTGGTTCCCCTGATCGAAGGCGGTTTTGCCGGCTACGATGTCCCACATCGTCGTGTCAATGGTTGGTTTGATGAAGCCGTTGAGGCTGTTGGCCGTTGTGATATTGGTGATAATTTCGTCATACTGATGCTTATACTGAAGGCCGCGCACAACAAAGATCACGTTGGCCGAGCCCATGACGGCGATCACGGCCACAAGCGCAAGTAAAATTTTGGTGCGGATGGACAAGCGCCAACGACCCAAAAAGCGATCAGCGCTGCCCGTAATTTCCGGTATGGTTTCGTCGAGTATGGTCTCACTGGATAGGGTCGAACGTAGGACTTGGGACATAGATCACCTTCCGTTACGGAAATCGCGCGGCGTGCTGCCCGTCTCGCGTTTGAAGACGGTACTAAAGTAATGGGGATCTAGGTAGCCAACTGCATTTGCGATTTCATAATTGCGCAGGCTGCTGCCACGTAGCAGCTCTTTGGCGTGGCGTATGCGTACTTCCGTGAGATATTCCTTGAAGGATGCGCCATTTTCTCGACTAAAGAGGGCACTGAAGTGACTTGGACTCAGATGGACGTGAGCGGCAACATCGCCCAATGAGATTTCGGGCAAAGCGTAATGTGCATCAATGAACGCTCGGGCTTCCTGAATGAGGGTCGTCTGGTGATGATCCACGGTCTGGTTGCGAAACTCGATTGTGGAGGCGATGACGTGACGAATCTGCGTTTCGAAACGCGCGGTACCTATCGGTTTTGGCCGCCAGTGCGGTGAAGTTGCTTAACTCGGGGAAGAGCGCTGAGAGTTCGCCGCCCCAGTCTTCGATCAGTCGACCGGCGGTCAAGTAGATGTCCAGCAACAGATAGTTGCGAACCAGCGGCGAGCGCTCGACCGCTGGTTGCCAGGGGGCGATCTGCTCACGCATAAAGTCGTCGATGTCCTGGCTCGCCCCGGCAGCAAGAAAGGCCTCCACCGCACTCTGGTCGCGCAAAGGCAGCGGTTCAGCCAGGCTGAACGGTGATGCACCGCCAGGTTGGCCCGCGGCCGTGCTGGCCGCCAGCAGTGAATGGCGTAGCTCACCCAGGCGCGTCGCGTCGCTCCCCATGCCAATCGTTAGCTTCCATGAGGTACGGAGGGCATGCGCCGCATGCAGCGCATGGGCCAAAGCGTCGCTCGCGTGGCCGACTTCCTCGGCGCTCGCGCCCTGAACGATGAAGATGATCTCCTGCCGATCCTTGCGGCAAACCAGAACATTGCCCTGCGCCGCGGCAACGTCCGTCAAGACCCGTTCAGCCGTCTGCAGGGAGGCGAAGTCCGGCTCAAATGCGAGTGGTTCGCACCGCGTCAGCACAATACGATAGTACGGCGCCAGCAGTTCCAGGCCGAATTGTCGGCTTCGTTCGATGGCGTCGACCGTGTCAAATTCACCCAAGACTAACTCGAGCAGGAAGTGCTCTTGGAGCAGGGGGCGGCTGGCAATCAACTGTTGCTCCAACTGCTGGCGCCGTTGGGCGTCGGCCCGTTCCTGGTCTAGTTGTAGGCGGATCCGCTGCAGCGCCTGCATGACGTCCTGCGCGCTGATCGGCTTGAGCAGATATTCGGTTACGCCAAGCGTGATGGCCTCTTGGGCATAGCTGAACTCATCATAGCCACTGACGATAATCACTTTGGTCTGGGGCATTCGCTCTCGTACCAATCGGCAGAGCTGGAGTCCGTCCATGAAAGGCATGCGGATATCGGTGATCAACAGGTCGGGCTTGAGCTGCTCGAGTTGGGGCAGAGCCAATTCACCGTCGGCTGCCTCACCACATAGCTCGAATCCGCATGCTCCCCAGCCTACATTGGCGCGCATGCCTTCGCGGGCGACGATTTCATCTTCAACCAGGAAGACCGAGTAGGACATTGGTATAACTCTACTGTTGCATGCGGTTAGTGGTGAGGCGGGAGCGGGACAATCAGGGAAGCGGGTGTTGGCGGCACGTGCGATCCTCGCTCTTTGTACATAGTATAGCGTGATTGCCATTTCATCTCAACGACGACATTGTGCCCCTTAGCACGCCGACGGATTCAAGAAGCGGTTCGGGTCTACTGCCCTGGTTAAGAAATGCGTAAGATTTGGTTCAGATTGTTGTTATGTCCCCCCTTTATAAAGAGGAGAGCGGCCTCACTCTGATAAGGTCGTGCTCAAATCAACCGCATTTGGAAAGGACCTGCATTGCTCATGCGCATGCCACAAATAATGATCCTGCTAGTCGTCATGCTATTCCTCCTGGTCGCGTGCGGCGCGCCTTCGACTGTCGCGCCCGCTGACTCAGTTGCTGAAGCACCCGCAACGGGAATGGCAGCAGAGCGTGAAGCGAAGGCTGATGAAGAGACCGCTGAGGCCATGACGGAAGAAGCGATGGTGGAGACAGACGCGGCAGCTACAGATATGGTCGAAGAGGATGGGACCGCCGCAGAAGATGCTACAGCAGAGGTCATGGAGGAAGCAACGGAAGAAATGACTGAGGATGCGATGACCACGGAGGGCGTCGAACGTCCGGCCTGGCAGCAAATTGAGCTGACCGATGCGCGGACGGGGGAGCCGTTCACGCTGGCTGAGTATGGGGGCAAAACAGTCTTTGTGGAGCCCTTTGCGACCTGGTGCTCCAACTGTCGTCGCCAGCTCGGTAACGTCGCGCAGGCTCAGGCGCAACTGGGCGAGGATGTCGTTTTCATCGCCTTGAGCGTGGAGGCCAACATTGGCGACGATGTGCTGGCGCGCTACGCCGATAACGAGGGCTTTGACTTGATCTTTGCCGCAATGCCGCCCGAGATGCTCCAGGAACTGGCTGCCATTTTTGGCCAAACCGTCTCTAATCCGCCGGCCACGCCCCACTTTATCATCCGCGGCGACGGTTCCGTCACTGACTTGGTGACGGGCATCGAAAGCGCTGACGCGATCGTAAGCCAGATTCTGGCCGAGCAGGGCTAAGCGGGTGTGGAGCGGGTGAAACGCGGCGTCAGGCGTTCACTAACCCGCGCCGTACCTCAACTCAGATTGCGAGATTTTCCATGAACGAACTTTTGCAGGCCTTCCTGCTCGGCAACACGGCAATCTTGACCAATGTCTGCATCCTGCCGCTCTATCCTGGCCTGATCGCCTTCTTGGCGGGTAATGCCAACAACGAACGCAGCCAGGCTGCGGCGCCCTACCTGGGCGGGCTCGTCCTGGCTGGTGTGCTGACGTTGATGGTGGCGGTCGGTTGGCTCCTCTATGTGTTGCAGGCCTCGTTTAGCGGCATCCTGCCCTGGGTGCTGCCGGTCATCTACATTGTGGTCGCAGCGCTGGGCATTCTGATGCTGACGGGGCGCAATCCCTTCAACCGCCTGGCCACGACCCAGGTCCCGGTCATGCAGAACCCCTACATGGGCGCTTACGTCTATGGCCTGCTGCTCGGTCCCATGACCCTGCCCTGCGCCGGCCCCATCGTTCTGAGCGCGTTTCTGCTTGGCTCGGGCAGCGCCACGCAACTGGCAAGCAGTTTGGCCTATTTCCTGGCGTTTGGCTTGGGCTTTGGCTGGCCGCTGGTCGTGTTGCCCCTGCTGGCCCGGCCTTTTCAGCAGAGCTTCACCGGCTGGATGACGCGGAACTATCGGACGCTCACCACTGTATCCGGCGCGCTGCTGCTCGCCATCGGGATCTTTGGCTTCGCCACAGAAGTCGTACCGAATCTTCTGTAGAGAGACGCTGCACTGCACCGTCTTTACCTGGGTTGGGTAAATCTGGTTAACAAAAAAACCGGATGGACCATTTTTCGGTCCATCCGGTTTCGTCGTTTTATGCTGTAGAGACGTTGCGTTCCAACGTCCCTACACCTTGCCCGCCACGATTTCAGCAATCTCATCGGGGTGACGGGCGACGTCGGCGCCGGCGGCCTTGAGCGCTTCCATCTTTTCTGCTGCGGTGCCCTCTCCGCCGGAGATGATGGCGCCGGCATGGCCCATGCGCCGACCGGGGGGCGCAGTCTGTCCGGCGATGAAGGCCGTCACCGGCTTGCTCATGCGGTTGGCAATAAACTCGGCCGCCTTCTGCTCGTCGGTGCCGCCGATCTCGCCGATAAGAACGACCTGCTCGGTAGCAGGGTCATCTTCGAATAGTTGCAGGACATCTAAGAAGGTTGTTCCAATAATCGGGTCACCGCCGATGCCAACAGCCGTGCTCTGGCCGATCCCCCGGTTGGTCAGTGCGTAGACGACCTCATAGGTCAGCGTGCCGGAACGCGACACCAGTCCTACGTTGCCTGGCGTGTGGATGTGGCCGGGCATAATGCCTACCTTGGCCTCGCCCGGCGTGATGAGACCGGGGCAGTTGGGGCCAATCAGGCGTGTGCCCAGCGTGTCCAGATAGGCGCGCACCTGAACCATATCCAATGCTGGCACACCTTCCGTGATGCATACCACCAGTTCGACGCCGGCGTCAGCGGCTTCAATGACGGCGTCGGGCGCAAAGCGGGCCGGCACGTAGATGATGCTGGTGTTGGCGCCCGTAGCGTTGACTGCCTCGGCGACGGTATCGAATACGGGCGTGTTGCCCACTGCCCATTCGCCGCCTTTGCCCGGTGTCACGCCGGCGACGACATTGGTACCATAGTCGATCATCTGCTCGGTATGAAACGCGCCTTCCCGTCCCGTAATCCCCTGGACGACCAGACGGGTATCGTTGCTCACTAAGATGCTCATGCTGCCTCTCCTTTGGCGGCGGCCACTGCCTTCTGGGCCGCATCGGCCAGGCTGGTGGCGGTGGGCAGATTGGCGTCGGCGATGATCTTGCGCCCCTCTTCCTCGTTGGTGCCCACAAGGCGAATCACGAAGGGCACATCGACGTCGAGCGTTTCGATGGCTTCGAGCACGCCTTTGGCAACTTCATCACAGCGGGTGATGCCGCCGAAGATGTTGATCAACACGGCCTTGACGCGGTCATCGGAAAGAATGATGCGCAGCGCCGCCGCCACCTTCTCCGCCTTGGCGCCCCCGCCGATGTCGAGGAAGTTGGCGGGCTCGCCGCCATAGAATTTGACGATGTCCATGGTTGCCATCGCGAGGCCTGCGCCATTGACCATGCACCCGATCTCACCATCCAAGTGGATGTAGCTCAGATCGTGCAGGCGTGCCTCTTCTTCGGCTGCGTCCTCGGAGTCGGGGTCGCGGAGCTCGGCCAGATCGGGATGGCGGAAGAGCGCGCTGTCGTCGAGACTGATCTTGCCGTCTACGGCCAACAGCTGATTGTCACCCGTAATGACCAGCGGGTTGATCTCGGCCAGACTGGCGTCGCTCTCAACGTAGGCCTGGTAGAGTCCCTTGGCGATCTTGATGAAGTCGCGGACGTGCTCCTTGGGCAGGTCAATGCCTTCAGCCAGAATGCGGGCTTGATGGTCGCGCAGACCCAGGAAGGGGTGAACCGCAACGGTGATGATCTTGTCGGGCGTCTCGGCCGCTACCTGCTCGATCTCCACGCCGCCTTCGCTGGAGGCCATGAGCACGACACGGCGCTTGGCTCGATCCAGCACGGCACCCAGGTAGATTTCACTGGCAATGTCGGCTGCGGGGTCTACAAGCACCTTCTTGACCGTCAGTCCCTTGATGTCCATGCCGAGAATCTCTTCGGCCCGGGCTTCGGCGTCGTCGGGCGTCTCAGCTAGCTTGATTCCGCCGGCTTTGCCGCGGCCGCCTACCAGGACCTGGCTCTTGACCACAACCGGACCGCCAAGCCGCGTCGCAATCGAGCGCGCCTCGGTTGGCGTGGTCGCGACTTCGCCTTCTGGAATCGGAATTCCGTACTTGGCGAAAATCCGCTTGGATTGATACTCGTGTAGATTCAATCTACTTCCTCCTTGCCGGCATTTTGATTGACATAATAATATTTTCTGGCACACCTGCGCTACTGAGGCAGATCGGGCGGGAAGACAATGGTCGATCCACCTGATTCACCAGAGGTGCGCTGTTG
Source organism: uncultured Chloroflexia bacterium (assembly GCA_963749845.1). Lineage (GTDB taxonomy): Bacteria > Chloroflexota > Anaerolineae > Caldilineales > Caldilineaceae > JAGRCP01. Next base: position 212,319 of record CAVVOJ010000010.1, read on the forward strand.
GTTGCATCCAGTCTGTGACCTGCAAGCCATTATAGACGCCGCACGGGTGATGCCCAAAATATTTCGCCCGACAGGCACCCCGCGCCGGACTAAAAATGCGCGGATCGGGCCACAAAGCGGCAGACCGCAAGGATGCTCAAGACGTCGTCACTTTCGCCAAAATGACGCCATAGGCTATACTCATTGGTTGCTATGGAAAGTGTGCAGTATCGCTACTGTCCCCACTGCGGGACGCCTTTGGAACGAAAGCAGCGTTTTGGGAAACCGCGCCCATGTTGCCCGGGCTGTGGGTTTGTGCATTTCTTGGATCCCAAAGTCGCCGTCATTGGCTTTGTTGTGCATGCAGCCCAACTGCTTCTGATTCGTCGGGCCGTTAACCCGGCTAAGGGCAAGTGGGCCCTGCCCGGCGGCTACATGGACGCAGGCGAAATGCCGGAAGCAGCGCTCAAACGCGAACTGTGGGAAGAGGTTGGCCTGGAGATTGAGATTGATCGTCTGATTGACATCTTTCCCATGGTCGGCCGCGAGGTCACGAGTCCTGGCATCGTGCTCGCCTACGTGGCCAGGCCGGCAATCGGCGCCGCGACCGGCGAGCTTCAGTCAAATGACGACGTGAGCGCGGCCGCCTGGTTTACGCCGGCTGCGTTGCCGACGGACATCGCGTTTGATTCGACACGTCAACTGCTGGCTGAGTGGCAACGGGATGAACTGGGAAGCCTGTCGCGTGATGTATGAAAGCGATATTGCTTCAACCAAATGATTGAACCTGTACGAAGTGCAACGTGTGTAAAGCGGAGAGTATGTTCGCATGACTGATCAACCGACTGGATCCCTGTCGAATGATGTGGGCCCAAAGACCTACCTCATTACCGGCGGCGCTGGCTTTTTGGGCATTAACCTGGTGCGCTATCTGTTGGAACGCGGCCATAAGGTGGTCACGCTAGATATTGCAGATTTTGATTATCCTGAACGCGATCAAATTACGGAGATCCAGGGTGACATTCGCGACAAAGCCATTGTAGATCGCGCCATGGGCGGCGTCGACATTGTTGTTCATACGGCTGCGGCTTTACCTCTCTACAGCCCGGAAGACATCTACTCGACCGACATTGACGGCAGCCGCAACGTACTCCAGTCGGCGTTCGAGCACGAGGTGGATCGGCTGGTTCACATCTCATCGACCGCCGTCTACGGGATTCCCGATCACCATCCCTTGGACGAGAACGACAAACTGGACGGCGTCGGGCCTTATGGTGAGTCTAAGGTTATGGTGGAAGAAATCTGCCAGAGCTACCGGGACAAGGGCATGTGTGTGCCCATCATTCGTCCCAAGTCGTTTGTCGGCCCCGAGCGATTGGGTGTGTTTGCCCTGCTCTACGACTGGGCCAAGGATGGTAAAAACTTCCCGGTGCTGGGAAGTGGCAACAATCGCTATCAGCTGCTCGACGTCGAGGATCTCTGCGACGCCATCTATCTGACGGCAACGCTGCCCTGCGCCGTGGCCAACGATACATTCAACATTGGCGCCAAGGAATTCACGACGCTACGTGAAGACTACCAGGCGGTACTGGACTACGCCGGCCACGGCGGAAAAATCGTCTCCTTACCGGCGTCGCCCGCCATCTGGACATTGCGCGGTCTGGATCGCTTGAAGCTTTCGCCGCTTTACAAGTGGGTTTACGAAACGGTGACGGAAGATTCCTTTGTCTCCATCGAGAAGGCCGAGCGAGTCTTGGGGTACGCGCCCAAGTTTTCCAACAAGGATGCGCTGATTCGCAACTACCAGTGGTATCTGGACAACCTGGACTCCTTCGCCGGTCAGTCGGGCGTCTCCCACCGCGTGCCGTGGAAGCAAGGCGCGCTGGGCGTGGCCAAGCAGTTCTTCTAGGCCAACCGGCGACGATTGTCTCGACCAGCTTTTCGATACGTCCCGCGAGCCAGCGCCGGTTGAGCCTGCCTGGACTGAGCCTGTCGAAGTGTCGAAACCTGCGGGGTGACCCCGAACCAACCTGCATCAAATGAGCGCGTAGCATACAAAAAGGGGGCGGTTGCCAGCATTCATTGTGCTGGCAACTGCCCCCTTCAATTAGTAAACCACAGCGTGACTACGCCTTGTCGATGGGAATCTCTTGCTCGTCAGCAGGGCCGGACTCGTCATCCCCGGCATTGGCCGCCTTGTTTTCCATCTCATTGACCCATTTTTCCAGCTGATCGCTGACCTTGCGCAGGCCAGTGGCTAGACTGGCCGCAAGCTCGCTGGTCACCTCACTGGAGCGGACCTTCTCGCCCGCTTTGGTCATGACATCGTCGGCTTTGTCAATGATGTCACTGGTCTTTTCGTTGTCGCTCGCTTTCTGAAAGCCTTCCTCCAGACTGCTTGTCACCGAAGAAAGGCCACGCTTGATGTCGACTTGCAGATTCTTGCGCTCTTCACTGTTCCAAGCCGTCTGTAGCGCGGTAGCAAAGCGGGCGCCGAGCCGATTGACTTCCTCAAAAAGCTCGTCGGCGGTTGGGTTCTGACTGGCCTGTTCATTAGTCGAATCGTCAGATTGGGTCTCGTCGTTGCGAGTTTCGTCTGTCATTTGGATGGCTCCTTAGTTCCGGGCATTGCCCAGTATACGCTGTGCGATCGCCGCTAGCAGGACGCGCCGTTCGCGAATTTGATTTCCGTTCAACACTACGTAGACAGGCTGAAAAAGTTGCAAGGGTAACGATGCGCTTCCTGTCGCCCCATTCTACGGCAGACCGGAGTGCATTTCAAATGACAAACCGAAGCGTCGGCCTCCCCGCGCCCAAATCAGTCCGTTAGGCGGAGTTCGGCGGCATCGCCCGCCGGCGCACCGGCACTGGAAGCAGGCAGGCGAATATTGCCCGCTGGATTGTAAAGGCCGACGCGCAACAGCGCATCCGCGGGCAGATCGGCGGAAGATGACCCGGTGCTGTGTACTGAGATATTCGCCGGGCAGCCAGCTGCCGCTGGGCGCGGGGCCATCTGGCTGTGATGGGCGCGCCGTCGTCTTGGGCAAGGGTAATGCCGCTCGCCTCGTCCAGATGTACGAAGACGTGATGGGGCGGCAGCAATGGCTGCTGTACCTTCCAGTGGAGCGTAAGGGCCAACGCGCCGCCGTCTTCATCGAGGTCGTACCCAATCAAATCGGCATGGGTGCCAAAGCGCACGGGTTCGGCCAGCGTCGTCGCCATTGCCGGCTCGTCGAATGTGCCCACGCGTTGACGAACTGTACGGTTCCCAACTCGGCCGTGGGACCGTCAGCGCCATCGTTTGGGTCGACGAGACGCGTAATGAGCGTGTAGTCGCCGGTCTGCACTGTGGGCGGTACCAGAAACGTGACCGGCATCTGTACCAACGCACCCTCGGGCCAGCTTTCCGTCGGATAGTCGAGCAAGGTCCATCCTTCCCACTCGGCGACGGCGTTGCCTTGCTTGTCGCGCAAGCTGACGTAGAGACGACGCGGTGGCGGTTCGGCCGCCTGGTTCTGAACAAAGAGGCGCACGCTTAGCTCCGTGCCGGCCAGGGTCGGCTCTTCGTCGGTTGCACCGGCATGGCCCAGCAACGTCAGGCCGTTGTCTATGACCGGTCGGTCCAGGGGAAACTGGATGGGCAAGCGCGCCACGGGAAGGAGGGCGTCAGACTGGGTGACCTCCAGCGCAGCCAGCGGATGGAACGGCTCCACGTCGGGCCCGACCGTCGTCGGCCGGAGCAGAGACTGGCTGGCGCGTTCGCCCAGACCCACTGCGAGCGTGTACGCGCCCGGGGGGAGACCGGCCGGCACGGTGAGCCCGACCTGCTCAACCAATTCAGGCTCGCGCTCGACAGCCAGCCCGCCAAGGGGCGCATAGTCCCGCGCAGCCCACTGACGACCCTCTTCATCGACGAGACGTAACGTGACATAATAGTCTTCAGCCTGATTACCGGGCGCCACTTGCCAGGCCAGGGTCACGGCGACCGGTTCGTTGGCAGAAGCGGCCTGGCTGGGCATGATGCGGGCCGCGCTGAGCAGGGCCGGACCGAAATCGGCGTCGACCGCAGTCAGTTCACCCTGGGGCAGGGCACGCCAGGCCGTCAGCCGCGTTGCGGGTCCGTACCAGCGGTTGACCAAATTGGCGCTACGCGGCGCCAGGTAGGCCTCAATCTCGCCTGGCAGGGTGCTGCCAAAGGAGAGGGGTTCCGGGAACCAGACCGTCCCTTGCGCCAGAGCAGCATCGACTGCAGCTTGAATCTCCGGCCCCCACTCGAGGATGCCCTCGGCGGCCAGACGCGCTTGGGGGCCATGCTGGTTGCGAAACGCTGTGGGCACATACGCGCGCCAATAGCCAATCTGCCACGGAAAGACGGCAAAGACTGTATCATCCGGCCCGCCTTGCTGCACGATCTGACCGATGAGCGGGCGGTAATCGCGATCGGCATAGCGGGGCGTCGTGTAAAAGGTCACGAGGCCGGCCAGCGATCCAAGCAGAAAGGCCGCCAGTGCATAGGCGCCCAGGCGGGGCGAGGGCCATGTCAGGTCAATTGCCGCGCCGATCAAGATGAGCACAAAGGGTAAAACCGTCAGCAGCAGCCGCTCGCCCCCTTCCGGAAAGAAGGGCAGTCGTAGGTTGAGCAAGAAAGCGAGCGTCAGCGGTACGAGCGCAAAGGTCGCCAGCGCAGAATATGCGTTGTGCAGCGTCAGACGAGAGGACGGGAGATCACCTGTCGTGACACCTGTTTTGTTTCGTGTAGCCAAACCGATGCCCAAGAGCAGTAGTCCCAGCCAGCCCGCCAGGCCGATGGCGCCTAGCAGCGTCGCCAACATGCTTTGGCCCTCGGGCGCAATGTGCCCGGCGAGGAACGTCTGGCTGTGACGCCACAGATACTGTGGCAGGCCCAGCGGCGTGTCGGCATCCGTGGCCACTTTGTTACTCACATATGGCGCGAGCTTGGGGGCGGCGTAGATGATCCAAGGCAGGTAGCCAACGGCGATCGCAACGCCCATGCCAAACAGACCGACCAACTGCTGGCGGTTGCGCCGAGCATGCCAGAATCCCCAGGCGAAGTGAGCCAGCAAGACCAATGCGCTGTAGTAGAGGGTGTAAAGCGCCAGCAATGCTACCACCACATACCATGCTGCCCGACCCCAACTTGGTTGGCGCAACCATCGCCAGAAGAGCGCCGTCGCTGCCAGCAGCAACGCCATGGCCATGCCATACATGCGGATTTCTTGACTGTAGAAAATGTGCATGGGGCTCAGCGCCAGCAGGAGTCCGGCCACAAACCAACTTCGAGGCTGCTGTGGGAAGAGTTCCCGCGCCAGCCAGACGATCAGCGGGATGGTGAGCACGCCCCAGGCTACGGAAAACGCGCGCAACGTCACCGGATCAGTGCCACCGAGCAGCGTGGTCCAGAGGTGAAGTAGGGCGTAGTAAAGGGGCGGGTGGATGTCACGTGCGGTGAGCCAAGCCATGCGGCCCAGCGGTTCCGTCGCGAAGTAGGCGCTATAGCCTTCGTCCCACCAGAGCGGCTGCCAACCTAGACGCGGCAGTCGTAGGATCAACCCCAGCAGGGTTAGACCTACTACGGACCAGATAAACGTGCGACGGTTGAGAGACATGGGAAGCGAGCTGTTTCGATGCTCCGCGGCGCGACTTCGCGGCCCTATTTCCGCTCGTAGCGAACGTATAGCTCTTGATTGGCGTCCCCGGCCGCCAGTTCAAACGTTGCGACTGGGCCCACCGGCACGCCGGTTTCGTCGACGAGTTGAATCTGCCAGACGCCGGCAACCGGCGTGGCTGGGAACTCGGCTTTCCAGTTCTGCGCCCGCTGGCGCGCATCCTGGAATGGCCAGGTGAAGCCGGGCTGACCGCCGAAGGAGATCTCATCGGTTGCCTGGGGCGCGCCGTCGTTGCTGATCTGCGCACCATAGCCGGCCAAGGCAGCATCGGCGGCATCGGTCACGAAGAGAAAGACGCGGACGCCGCCGGTTTCCGCAAACTGTTCCTGGCTGACCAGGTCGAAGGTGAATTCGACCGGCTGAGCAGGCGCAGCTTCCTCACCAAAAATGGGCACGATGCCGGCAGGACCGCTCAAATCGACGAACTCATCGGCCAACCACACTTCCTGCCCTTCAACGCAACAAACGCGCCACCAGTCACGCGCGTCATTGGCGGCCAGCACGTCGAATTCCTGACCTCCCTCCACGATCTCGACAACTTCTGAGCTGGTATCGGGCGCGCCCCGAGCGTTGAGCAATGGGATATTGACGCGTGCGCGGACGCTACCGCTGCTAAACTCTTGTGCGGCTGCAACTTGATCGGCCGCCAGTCCGGGCACATTCTCGACCGGGCCGTCGGTGTCGACCAGCGTATTGATGACCCAGGCCGTGACGCCTTCGACCGTGCAGCAAATTTGCCACCACTCGCCGTCACCGCTGCGGCCGGTAATATCGAACTCTTCCCCCCGCTCGGCCACAGCCACGACTTCGAAATCCAGGCCGGGGCCGCTGCGCAGGTTTACCAACGGGTCGCTGATGACGGCGCGCGCACCGGTCGGCTGCGCGATTGCGGGGGCCGCCGCCGCTGCAGGTTCGAGTGCGGCATCGGCTGCGGCTCCGCCTATCGGGGCTGCCAATGCCTCACCCACCGCCGCGGCTTCGGCTTGCCCCGCGCCCCCTACCGGCGTAAAGGTTGGCTTGGGCTCACGGATGCTCTGAATGTCATTTTGGGCAGGTTGTGCCTGGCCGCGATTGCAGGCGCCAAGCAGCATCACAATGGCGACTGCGCCACACAGACGGAATATGGAACTGCAACGTAGATTCAACGGATTCGTCTCCAGCCGATGTAGACTTCTCGGTTTGGATTGTTGGCACGGGTATCAAAAGTAACCGCATCGGAGAGCTGATTGCCTAGCCCGTCGATGACAAAGACGGTGTAGGTGCCCTCGCCAATCAGGATTTTTTTGTCGCTACATTCCGGCGGCGGCGTACCGAGTTGCTGGCAGCGCTCCAGGTCATCCGGATTGGGCGGTGTGAATTCGTACTTGTAATTATACTCCACGCGGTTGCCGGCTCCCGGCGGCGCACTCCATTCGAAGTGGTCATAGCTTGGCTCGACCACATTGGTTTGCGGACGATCTACGCCCTCAAAGAGCACTTCCAGGAAGTAGCCCTGAGCGGGGTCTGCCTCTGGGACGTTGGCGCCTCCTGGCGGCAGTCCAATGTCCAGCTTTGCCCAGATCGTCAAAAACTCATTGTTCGTCGGGAAAAACTGCGGTCCAATGATCCGCTCAAAGGGGTAGGGCGTGGATGTCGGCGTCGCCGTCACCGTCGGCGTCATCGTTGGCGTACCGGTCTCGGTGGGCGTCGGCGGCGCATCGGCCGCCACCAGCGCCGTGCCGCTGGCGTCATTGACCGTCGCAACAGACGTTTTGGCCACCCAAACGGCCTGTCCATTAACGCAGCAGATCTGGTACCAGGTTCCTTCCGGATTCTGACCGATGATCGCCACAGGGATATCCGGCCCCAGTTGCGCAACAAGCGGATAGTTGAGACCGGGGCCCGTGCGCAGACTGACGAGCCCGCTGGGCACCTGTATGAACGGCGTGGCTGTGGCCGTTGGCGGCGGCGTAGGGGTTGCGCTTGGCAAAGGCGTCGCTGATGGCGTCGGCGTCTCTGTCGGCGTTACGCCGGGCGGCAGCGTCGCCGTCGGCACGTCTAGCGGCGATTCGCCACCTGCCGGCTGGGGCGGCGCGGTCGGGATTGGGATCACGCTGCTGGGATCGGTGCCCGGCGGCACGATAATCACGCCTGGCGTGCCCCCGGCTGGCGGCGTCACCACGATGACCTGGCCGATGCCTTCAGGCGTGGGCGTGAAGGTCGGCGCCAGGGTGCGGGTGGGCGCTGGCGCCGGGGTCTCGTCACGGATGATCAAGTCAGCGGCTGAACAGCCGAGACTGATTAACAGAAAGAGTGCCGCCGGCAACAGTAGCCGGGCGCGGCTCAACAATAGTGGCAAAGTAGTGTGATCTCGATCCATCAGGACGCCTTCAAAGCGGCGTGGCAGCGTGGCGGAGAGCCTGATCCGTCCGTGGCTGGTTAGCAAGTGACAGGCGGAATTGCTAGACCCGCTTGTCCATTCAACGATTGCCGCCCGGCGCAATGTTCCTGTCTTGTCAGGAGCTTGCTTGATTGACAGTGCGCTGGCGCGGCGCAAACCGGCAGTGAGTATAGCACGGCGACGCGCCAATGCCCAACGATGAAGGAACGATCGCTGAGCGTCCCTTGGGAAGCTTCTGCAAATGTTGGAAGGGAGGGGCGGAGGACGTCTACTGGTGCTTCATGATGTAGCGGGTACCCCGTTTTTCACCGATCTTGAGGAGCACGCCTTTCGTTACCAGGTCCGCAAGATCCAAACGGAGCGTCTCGGCGCCCACATGGGGGCAGAGCTCACGGTACTCCCGGTTGGTGATAGCCTCGTTGCGCTGGAGATATTCAAGCACCTTCATCTGGCGCTCGTTCATGGTGTGTTCCCACTGCTGCACGACGCGGGCCGGGTCCTTGCGGTTGTACAGCTTAACCGTGAAGCGGCTATCCGAGGCATCGAATTCAGGCGGCATGTGACCGGCGTTAACCATGGCGTCGATCATACTGTCGACGCCCAGCCCCAACTCTTCGATGTAGCCCCATTGATAGAGGCCGTTGACGATGCGCGGGTTGCGGCTGTAGTGCTCGTCGATGATGTTGTCGAGCGTGATGTGAGCGGGCAGGCCGCCGGGACTGGTAACTTCAATTCGGTCAGTGTACATGCGAATCTCAATGCCGCGCCCGGTCATGCGGTAGTCGCGATGGGCCACGGCGTTGACCAGCGTCTCGCGGACCGCAACTTCGGGATATTCTGTCTCCTCTTCGCGTTGGAGACCCTTGACCACAGCCTGTTTGTCCATCTCTTCCCAGGTGACGCGCCAGGCACGCTCAACGATGACCGGCAGCGGTCCGACCAGTTCCTCGCGCCGGCCATAGCCGATTCTACCGCCGGGCTGGCGCGGTTGGGTATCGCCAAACTTGACGAAGGTCGCCTTGCTCTGGGGCAGAAAGAGTTGGGGCTCCTTGCCGAAAAGCAGCAATCCGCTGACCGTGGGCGTGCCGTCAGCAGTGATGGCGCCAATTTGATGCAACAGCTTGTCCTTGGGCAGCACCTGACTGCGCGGCGTGCGCTTCTGCCGCCGCTCCATGTACCCTTCGATGACATCTTCATCGAGATCGCTGCGGGAGGCGCCCGCCACCGGATCCAGCTCAAAATCGGCCGTCGTCACGTGGGCCGTCATGCGGGTGACGCCCGGGCTTTCAATTTCAACATTCTCGGCGCCCCGGCGGACCATCATGCGTCCATCCAGCAATAGGTGGGCTTCGACGCTCTTGGGTACGTGCAGTTGGACGATGTCGACGCCGCTGATCTGATCGGGATCCCATTTGGTGGGGACTGGCGGCTTGCACATGCGTGACGCAGTTTGCAGCGCGCCGTCCACATCTTCGTCGACCAGGCGCGAGCCAATGGTGCCGTCGGCGTTGATGCCGATGACCAGCGTGCCGCCTTCGGTGTTGGCGAAGGCGGCGATGGTTTCGGCGATACGTCCGGCATCAACTTCAGCCAGGAATGCGAGTTGCAGGCCAGGCTGCTGACGCAATAGGTTGCGGGTGGATGGCATGAAAATCACCTCGATCGACCGCGCTCAGCGCGGTGACATTCGGGGGATTGTACGACTGGCGCAACGGGTATGCCTTATTCCTGGTCCGGGGAAAGCTCATCCTCGTCTGCGAATGGCTCTGCATCATCTTCGACGATTTCGGCAACGGCGACGGGGACGACTGCGGGCATGGCGCCCTCGCCGCCGGCCGCATCGATGACAACCGATTCATCGCCTGTCACGGGCGCTCCACCCTCTTCGCCATCGCTGCTGGCTTCCTGTTCGGCGCGGGCCAGATCCTCAGCCGTCAGGACGGCCAGAGCCGCTACGGAGTCATCCTTCTGCAGGTTGACAACGCGTACGCCTCGCGTAGGCCGGCCCATGCGACTGATGCCGGAGACCATGGTGCGCAGCACAATGCCGCTGCTGGTGATGATCGTGACCTGATCCTCCGGTCCCACCACCCTCGCCGAGACGATCGGACCGATCTCGGCCACGCGATTGTGATCGGTCGTCCACACGCCTTGAGTGTAGCGTCCCTTGGGTGAGTATTCAGCCAAAGGTGATCGCTTCCCCCAGCCGCCTTCATGGATGATGATCAGATCACCGTCCGGCTGGACGACATCCATACTCACGACCTGGTCGTCGCCCAGGAGGCGGATGGCCATGACGCCGGCGGCAGTGCGGCCCATGGGCCGCACCTGGCTTTCGTGGAAGCGCAGGGCCTTGCCGCCGCGCGTGACGACGATAAACTCTTCATCGCCATTGGTCAGGCGCGCCCAGTCCAGGGAGTCACCGTCATCCAAGTTCATGGCGATCAGACCGGACGAGCGCACGTTGCGGAACGCGCCCAGATCCATGCGTTTGATGCGACCGAAGCGCGTGATCAGCGTCACGTAATCGGCATGATCAAAATCGGGCACGACCAGCATGGTCGTGACGCTTTCGTCGGGCATCATGCTCAGGACGTTGGCGATATGTGCGCCGCGCGACGTTCGGCTGGCTTCGGGCAACTCGTAGACGCGACTGCTGTAGACGCGTCCTTTGTCCGTGAAGAAGAGGATATGATCCAGGGTGCGGGCAAAGAAAAGGTTGATCACCTCGTCTTCCGCGTGGGTCTTCATGCCCTTGATGCCGCGGCCGCCTCTGCCTTGAGAGCGGAAGGTTGACGCCGACATGCGCTTGATATAGGAGCCGGCGCTGTAGCTGATCAGCATGTTGTCTTGCTTGATGAAGTCTTCATCGCTGAAATCGCCGGACATGCCATAGGCGATATCGGTACGGCGAGCGTCGCCAAAGCGTTCCTTGAGTTCAACTATGTCCGCCCGAATCAGCGCCCGGATCTTCTCCGGGTGAGCCAGCAGATCTTCCAGATAGGTGATCTGGGCCATGACCTCTTCATATTCATCAATGATGCGCTGGCGCTCCAGGCCGGCCAGGCGCCGAAGCTGCATGTCGAGGATAGCCTGTGACTGGACTTCGGACAGACCAAAGCGCTCCATAAGCGCTGCCCGTGCTTCGTCGGCACTGTCGCTGTCGCGAATGAGCTGGATAACCTCGTCCAGGTTGTCCAGCGCAATCAGCAAGCCCTCAAGAATATGGGCCCGCTCACGGGCCTTGCCCAGTTCATACTCGGAGCGCCGAGTGATCACCTCGAAGCGATGCTCGATGTGGATGATGAGCGCGCGACGCAAGCTCAACGTGACCGGTTGGCCATTGTCCAACGCCAGCATGTTGACGCCAAAAGTCGTCTGCAGCGAGGTCGCCTTGAAGAGCTGGTTGCGCACCTTTTGGGGCGCCGCGCCCCGCTTGAGTTCGATGACGATGCGCATGCCGCGGCGGTCGCTCTCGTCACGCAGGTCGCTGATCTGATCCAGGCGGCCGCCCCGGGCCAGCTCGGCAATGCGCTCGATGAGCGTCGTCTTGTTGACCTGGTAGGGAATCTCGGTGACGATGATTGAGAAGCGACCGTTGGGCATTTCCTCAATTTCGGTGCGGGCGCGCACAATGACCCGGCCGCGGCCGGTGGCAAAGGCCTGGCGAATGCCTTCGGTCCCCAGGATGATGCCGCCTGTGGGGAAATCAGGGCCCTTGACCCGCTCCATGAGTTCATCGAGGCCGACATCATCCAGATTGCTCCAGCTGTCGATGATGAACGTGACGGCGTCGGCAATTTCACTCAGATTGTGGGGCGGTATATTGGTCGCCATGCCCACGGCGATACCGCTGGTGCCATTGACGAGCAGGTTGGGCACCATGCCGGGCAAGACGAGCGGTTCCTTGAGGCTGTCATCAAAGTTGTCGCCCCAATCGACCGTATCCATGTCGATATCGCGCAGCATAAAGGCCGCGATGCGCGCCAGCCGGGCTTCGGTGTAGCGCATGGCTGCCGGGCTGTCGCCGTCAATTGAGCCGAAGTTGCCCTGGCCGTCGACCAGGGGATAACGCAGGCTGAAGTCCTGCGCCATACGCGCCATCGCGTCGTAGACCGCACTGTCGCCGTGGGGATGATATTTACCCAACACTTCACCAACGATACGTGCGCTCTTCTTATAGGAGGTGGTCGGCTGCAGGCCCATGTCGTGCATGGCGTAAAGGATGCGTCGATGGACCGGCTTGAGGCCGTCGCGGGCATCGGGCAAGGCACGCGCCACGATGACACTCATGGCATAGTCGAGGTAACTCGATCGCATTTCGTCTTCAATCGCGATGGGCAATATCGTGCCGGCGTTGGCGTTCGCGCCATTGCTTGCAGCGGTGCCATTCATGCCGGAATCAGCGGCCGCGTTGGGCGCCTGCAGCGTTGTCGGCGTCGTTATCGGGCACAGGGTTGATCTGGTCGTCCATGCAACGGGTGCTCCTAACACATACGAATTCCAGGCAGCATAAATCGGCCCGGCAAAAGAGTGATTCACCGAGCAATTATACCCGAACAGGGCGAATTATCCCAACTTGTGTGGAACAAATGTGCAGGAGGGAAAGTGGGCCTAGAGTGCGGCCGTAACCCGGCCAGCGGCGTTGAGGAGTGACTGCGTGGCGCCCTCGCTGCTGCCGTTGCCATTGGCGACCGGTTGCTCACCCAAGGCGGCAAACGATTCTACCGGGCAGATTTCTGTGAAGCGTGCTCGCCAATCTGCCGGCACCTGCTCGCGCCAGTTGCCGGCGGCAGCTTTGGCGAAATTGAAGAAGAGGCCGGCATGGAGCGCGTCGGTACGGGCCAGTTCCTCCGGGTGCCACTGAACGCCCAGCATGTAGGGCAACTCGCTCACCTCGACCGCTTCCACAAGGCCGTCCTCGGCAATGCCGACCGCACGCAGGCCTCGCCCCAGCTCCTTGATGCCCTGGTGATGCATGGAGTTGACTTCATGCGACCCGCCCAGCGCCCCGGCCAGAACGCTCTCACCGGCAATCTCAACCTGATGGCAGATCCGAAAGCGTTCGAACCTGGGGGGCAGATAGTCGTGTTTGTCGAGATCTGCCCGATCCGTCGTCAGATCCTGAATGAGCGTGCCGCCGCAGACGACATTGAGCATCTGTGCGCCCCGGCAGATGCCAAGCACCGGCATGCCGCTTTCCAACGCCCAGCGCGTCAGCAGCAATTCCGTCCGGTCGCGTTCGCGATCGGTGGGACCCAATTGAGGGTGGCGCGCTTCACCGTAGTGAGCCGGGTCGATATCTTCGCCGCCGGGCAATAGCAGGCCATCCAGCCGCTCAAAAATCCCGCGCAGCGTAGCTTCGGACATCTGAAGCGGAATCATCACCGGGAGCGCGCCGAGCATCTCGATGGCACGGAGATAGGTCTGATTCATGATGTAGAGCGGCAGACCAAAGAAGCGTTGGGACTTCTCGCGGCCGGTCGGCACGCCAATAAGCGGGCGCTTGAGGGGTACATCGTTTGGCGGCGTTTGCAGGAAAGCCTGGTGGCGAAGGTTTTGGTCCATACGCGGTGTGAGGATACTCCCATCTAGCGTCCGGATGAGCGCATGAGCGGGATTGCGCCTCCGGGTACGATCAGTCAAACGGATGCAGGCCATTATATGCGCCAAGTCAGCCGCAGACAAAACCGGCCGCTTGATGTTCGCCTGCATTTCCTAAAATCGGCTCACTGCCGGACTTTGACCCTGTGTTCAAGAATGCTAGCATAACCGGTTATGATGAATGACTTACTCAACCTAGCAAACTTACAGGGCGGCTTCAACGACATTGTGCGGGCTTCAATTCTCACCCGTCTCTTCATGGTCGCGCTCTTTTTTGCCAGTGCCTGGATTCTCTCGCGCTTTTTGCCCCGTCTGGTTTCCCGAGCGGTCCTCTCCGCGACCCGCGAAACCAGGCGCAATCGCCCGCTCTCGCTGCGTCGTCAAGAGACGATCCGCAATTTGACCGGCGATTTGACCGTTTTTGTACTTTATCTGGTAGCGTCCGTCTCGTCGCTGGCGCTCTTTGTTGACTCGCGTGGACTCTTTACCTTTCTCGGTCTCTTTAGCGCAGGCTTTGGTTTGGGGGCACGCCCGGTCGTCAGCGACTATATCAGCGGCTTTGTCTTTCTCTTCGAAGATCAATACAGCATTGGCGACAAGGTAGAGATCAACGACGTCGAGGGCACCGTCGAGCAGATCAGCATGCGCACGACGACGGTGCGCTCGATGTCGGGCGAGCTCTACTTCATCCCCAATGGTGAAATCCGCATTATTCGCAATTTTGCACGTGGCGTTTTCAGCCCGGCGTCGATTCACCTACGCGTTAAGGGCGCTCAGCTTCATCAGGCGATGGCGGTGCTCAATAGGCTGATCGCCGATTACGACCAGTTTGATCATCTGGTCGAAGTTCCCCGGATCGTGAGCGAGGATGGCGTCATCGGTTCCGATGTGGAATTGACGCTGCTGGCCAAGGCGGAGTATGGTTTTGGCGTTGAGGCGCGGCATCAGCTTATCGAGTACATCAACGCACATCTGGCGCAGGCGGGTATCGAAGTCAGCGCATAGGCAGGTCGGGATGGCAAACGTAGCAACAGGTTCAACCCAGCGCAGCGCAACGATCACTGGCGGTGATACGGTCGCTGACGCCGATACCGGGGCCCCGTTGCAGGCCGCGGTGCGTCGCCGGCGGTGGGCAGGCTTGGTCTTGGTTCTGGCCGCGTTGCTGCTCTATGCGATTACGCTCGACAACGGCTTGATGCCGGGTGAACTGGCCGGTGGCGACCTCATCACCCATCAATATGCTCAGGTCCAGGCCCGTCCCAGCAACGCGCCGGGATATCCGCTCTACACCATGGGCGGCTGGCTCTGGTTTCACAGCCTGCGTCCGCTGCTGGCGGCCGTAAGTCCCGCTGCGCCCAACCCGATCCCGATTCTGAGCAGCTACAGCACGCTATGGGCCCTGCTTGCCGTATGGCTCCTCTACGCCAATATCAATCGCGCCACGATGAGCGGCCGTCATCCGCCCGGCAACTGGCCGATCGCCTGGCTTCTCGCCGCCTTCTACGCTGTGACCTACTTCTTTTGGTACTACGCCACCACCACCGAACAGTACAGCAGTGCCATCGCCCAGACCCTGGCCATCGTCTATGTCTACCAGCTGTGGGCAAACGCGGAGCGCGGAACGGGGCGCGCGGAATCTACCTCCGCGCTCCCCATTCCGCGCTCCCTACTCCTCTATTTAATGGCGTTTCTCTGTGGACTTTCCCTGGCACATATGTTGACCATTGCGTTCATCGTGCCGCCGCTTGTGCTTGTCATCCTCTGGCAGGAGCCGAGCCTGCTGCGCGACCCGCGGGCGATTCTGGGAAGCGTGATTGCGGCAGGGCTTCCGCTCCTGGCCTATGGCTACGTCTACGTGCGCGGCGCGGCCCATCCTGAATGGTGGGGAGCGGGCGATTGGGCAAACGCCAACGAGTGGTTTTGGTCGTTCGTGAGCACGGCCCAGGGCCGCGAGGAATTGGGCTGGGGCTTTGAGCCGGGCGCTGCGTTTTTCGGCAACGGTTTTCCCGAACTGATGTGGCAGGAGCTGAGCATTCCCATTTTTGTGCTGGGAATCATCGGGATTTTACTGTTGGATCGCAAGCTGGCCGTGCTGCTGTACGGCTTCATTGCACTGACGCTGCTCTTCTCCTGGGCCTATCGCTACGGCAACTGGTACCAGGTGATCTTACCCGTCTACCCGTTGCTGCTGATGGGGGTGGCCGCAGTCTTTGATGGCGGGGAGGCCTGGCTTGCCTCACGCGCTAACTCGTCGGGAGACGGCGCGGCGCGTGTGATGCAGGCCGTGCCGATGCTCTTGCTGGCCGGCGCATTCATTTGGCGCATCGATGCATCTCTGCCCGCCGCCGACAGTCGCAATCGGCCCGAGGACAGCGGATTGGACCGCGCAGCGCTCCTGCTCGACCAGCCTCTGCCGGACGATGCAGGCCTCTTCGCCGCGGTCGACGACGCGCTGGCGCTTCAATACCTGACCGAAATCTGGGGATTGGGACATGGGGCGCAAAGCGTGAGCAGCCGCGAGGCGGCCGTGACGCTCGCCGCGGGCGCACCGCTGCTGTCCACCTGGGAGGCTGCGCCGACGCTGGCTGAAGAGCTACCCGTGAGCCAGCCAGTCCGACGCGCGGTGATTAGCCCTGATTGGGTCGCATTCCACCCGGTAGGTGAGCCGGCGCTCATCCCGACGCCCGCCGTGGAGCTGCAAACGCCGACTACAGCCGGCGTAACGCTGCACGGATTTGACAGCGCGCACGCGCCTGATGGCGATCCAGTCACGGCTGTACCGTCGGGCCTTGATGTAACGCTCTATTGGCAGATGCCTGCTGCGGGCTGGCCTTCGGGCGTGAATATCAGCGTACGTCCGACGATAGGCGGCAATTTTATTGCTGATTCTGCGCGTGCGGATGCCATTCTGCAGACGGACCGTGCACTGCCGGCAGACGGCCTCGGCGATAGTCTGATCCTGCCGGTCGGTGACATGCTGCTGCTAGATCCCTATCGCTTTGAACAGGCGGGCGAGGCTGACGGTCTGCTTGTACTGCTCTACCAGGCCACGGACGTCGGTTTTGAGAATCTAGCCGAAGTGCGACTGTCGCTGCGGTAGGTGGACATCTGGCGTTGCCTACATCTTATGTCCCGGCAAGAAAACGGACCGCCGAAAACGCTTCGGCGGTCCGTTCTTTTCCAGTTAAGGCAGGCTTGACCGGCAGGATTTGGACAACAGAGAAATCAGCGTTGATCCGCCGCATCCCGGTCGCTCCGCGTTCCATCCATCTGCCGGCTGTCTCGTTTCTATTCTTCGTCCGCAACTTCTTCGGCAATTTCTGCTGCAATTGCTTCGGCCTCTACCTCGGCAACCACTGCATCTGCCTCATCGCCCGCTGCCTCAGCGGCGGCCGCTGCCTCTTCGGCCGCAATCGCCGCAGCAGAGTCGGCCTGAATTTTGGCTTCCGCTTCTTCAGCCTCGATCCGGGCCTGGATGCGGGCTTCGGCGTCAGCCCAGCCTTCGCCTTCGCGCACCACAGCCGCGTGGAACGTGGCATCCACCTCCGGCATGATGCGAATGACCAAGTCATAGATGCCCAGGTCGCGTAACGCGGAACCCAGGATGATCTTGCGGCGGTCGATCTCGAAGCCAACCAACTCTTCGAGTTGTTCCGCGATGTCGCTGGCGGTCACCGAGCCGTACAGGCGATCATTGTCGCCGGCGTTGGCCTGGAAGAGCAGGCGCTTGCCCTCAATCACCTGGGCCTGGGCTTCGGCGCCGGCGCGCATCTGCGCACGACGGCGGACGCCGGCCTGACGAATCTCTTCGGCCTGCTTCATGGCGCCCTTGGTGGCGATGATCGCCATGCCGCGGGGCATAAGGTAGTTGCGGGCGTAGCCGCCGGCCACAGTGTAGACCTCGCCGGCCAGCCCCAGTTCGGGCACATCGTCGATCAGCAATACATTGATACGGGCCATCTAACGGTTCCTTTCGCGAGCGCATCAAACTCGGATGCGTGTTGGGCGGCGTGGCCAAGCGGGCGACGCCACCACCGAAATCAAGCGCGCTCAAGCGCGTTCTTGCAGCCTTAGACTTTCAGGCGCAAGCATATAGTTTACTTGACAGCCTGCATCGCGACCAAATCGAGCCGCCTCTGAACCAGAAGTACAAACGGTTTCGGCGCCGGGCCATGGATCGACGCTGATCAACGCAGGCGGATTCAGGAAGCTCCGCGCGAATCTGCTGCATCCGGCCCCTTCCGTGGTCCATCATCGTCTTCCAATCTGCCCGCGCTTACGCGCCAATTTGGGATATTGGGATAACTTTTGGGATAGTTCATTGGTAGCGATCATCCTTGGCGCACCATCGGCGCGATGCTATAATGCATTGCTGCTGTCGCTGCAGCGATGGCGTGCGCAGCCCGCTGCGGTAGATTGGCTGCACCTTCCAGAACGTCTGAAAGAGAGTACGAATTCGGTTATGCAAGAGCCAACGAAACAGGCCACACCCTCGGCCGGCTTCTACCCGGAATATACCAGCGACGCGGCGAGCGTCGCGCAAGACACATATGCCGATGATGCCTTGGGTAGCGGCGCGCCCGGGGACGGCGCGCGCCCGGATCAGGCGGCTGACGATGGGCCCAGCGAGGCGATGCAATACTTACGCGAGTTGGTGGAAACGGTCGTTTTGGCGTTGATCATGTTTTTGATCATTCGCCAGGGCATCCAGAACTATCGGATCGAAAGCCACTCCATGGAGCCCAATTTCTACGAAGACCAGTTTGTTTTGGTTAATAAGCTCGCCTATCGTTTGGGGGAACCGTCACGGGGTGATGTCGTCGTCTTTAATAATCCGGCCAATCCCAAGGAAGATTACATCAAGCGCATCGTGGGCCTGCCTGGTGACACCATCGACTTTGTCGATGGTGTGGTCTACGTCAACGGTCTGCCCCTGGATGAGCCCTACACGAATCCGCCCACGTATGGCTCCGTCAGCGGCAGCGCCGTCGTCGTGCCCGCCGATCATATCTTCGTGATGGGTGACAATCGCCCGAATTCGCGCGACAGCCGCTCGTTTGGTCCCCTCACGGAAGATCTTGTCGTGGGCAGAGCGTGGCTGCGCGTCTGGCCCTTTAGCGAGTGGGGCACGGTTGGGCATGTCGATATCGTGCCCGGTGAGCCATTTCCTGTCGAATCCCAATCGAACTAACTTTTCCCAGCCATTTTCCTGGAGGCAGCCATGAGCAACGCCGCCGATTTGACTGCGCGCATCGCCGCAACGACATCCCGAGTAGTGGCCGAGCTGGCCGCAACGCCCCCGGACACGCTTGAACCCGTACCGCTGACCGCGTCCGAGGCCGCGGCGCTGATCGATCACACGTTGCTCAAACCCGATTCGGTTGAAGCACAGGTTCGGCAACTGTGTGCGGATGCCGACACCTATGGGTTTGCCAGCGTCTGCGTCAACCCAACCTGGGTTCCCCTTTGTGCAGAGTTGCTAGCGGCCAGCGATACCAAGGTCTGCTCGGTGGTCGGCTTCCCCCTCGGCGCGATGCGGACTGCGGCCAAGGCCTTCGAAGCCGTTGAGGTGATCGCGGTCGGGGCTGAAGAAGTTGACATGGTGCTCAATGTCGGACTCCTGCGCGATGGTCATCTGGAAGCCGTACGTGACGATGTTGCAGCCGTGGCAGAGGCGTGCCATGCCGCCGATGTGATTTTGAAGGTCATCATTGAGGCCGGTCTGTTGACCGATGTAGAGAAGGTTGCTGCCTGCGTCCTCTGTCAAGAGGCCGGGGCCGACTTTGTCAAAACTTCCACCGGCTTTAACGCCGGCGGGGCGACCGTTTGGGACGTCGCGCTCATGCGTGCGACCGTGGGACCGGAGATGGGCGTGAAGGCGGCAGGCGGCGTAAGCAATGCCGCCGATGCCGGTCGCATGGTCGCGGCGGGCGCCACGCGGATCGGCGCCAGCGCCGGCGTGCAGATCGTCAGCCAATTGCTCGGCGAAGAGACGTCTGCAGGCGCCAGCGATGACTATTGATCCTTGACAAGTACCGATTGTCAATTGCCAGAGTGAGATGGAGAGTTTGATGTCGAAACGTGTGAGCGACTTTGCCCTGATCATCGGGCATATCTGGCGCTGTAACGCCTGTCGCGACTCGCTGTTGGAAGATCCAGAGACAACCTGGATTGGCTATAAGCTAGATGAAACCCAGCGCGAGCGTATTTGCGCGCTTGAGCCGGAAGACTTTCAGACGGTCATGCTGCTTTCGGCGGCCACCGGGCTCACCAGCGATGAGCTTTATGCAGCCATCGACCACCCGCGTGCCCGCCTGCGTCATCTGGGCAGCGTCAAGGGCGATGCCTACTACAT
Source organism: uncultured Chloroflexia bacterium (assembly GCA_963749845.1). Lineage (GTDB taxonomy): Bacteria > Chloroflexota > Anaerolineae > Caldilineales > Caldilineaceae > JAGRCP01. Next base: position 232,324 of record CAVVOJ010000010.1, read on the forward strand.
CGATCGTTAGGCAAAGGATGCAATGAAAGAGATACTTCCCGGCTTTTGGCAGCTAGATGAAATTGGAGACATGGTCAACTGCTACCTGCTTGAATGGGCAGATGGCGTGACCCTCATCGATACGGGCGTACCCGGCAACGCGGACAAGATCCTTACGGCCGTCACCGGACACGGGTATGCCACGCACAACGTGCAGCGCATCATCGTCACCCATATGGATGTCGATCATGTGGGCAGCCTGGTGCCGCTGAAGAAAGCTACCCGCGCCTCGGTTGCCTCCCACACGGTGGAAAAGGCCTATCTGGAGAATCCCGGCAAGCGGCAACCGACGTCACCTCTGCTGCGACCGGTCTTCTGGGGCGTTTCGCAATTGCCCCAGTTCAAAGTCTTGCCTCTCTCCCCCGATGAACTGTGGGTAGACGGCCAGAGCACACCCGAAGGCTTCACCGTTATCCACACGCCCGGCCATACACCCGGTCACATCTCCCTGCTCCACAAAGAGAAGCGACTCCTCATCACCGGCGACGCCCTCTTTAACCGCCAGGGCAAGCTAAGCCTGCCGCCCGCGATGTTCACGCCCGACATGCACAACGCTCAACGGAGCGTTTGGAAGCTCGCCAAGAAGTACGGTGATGACTATGATGTCGTGGTCTTCGGTCATGGTCCGCCAATTTTGCAGAACGGCGGCAAGCGTGTGCAAGCCATGGCCAGCCAGATCTTTTCAACTGAGATCTAGCGCGTGAAGACGTGAAAACGAATCACTCTTCACGAATCATGCTTCACGCCCCACCTGCTTTTCCGCCACGTTGGCACAGACCTGCAGCGGGTCGTAGACCGGCGAATAGGGCGGGGCGTAGCTGATGTCCATCATGCCCAGGTCGCTGACGGTGAGGCCACCGACGATGGCCGCGGCAACGATGTCGATGCGCTTGTTGACGCCCGCCTTTGCCGACCAGTTGTGCCCCGAGAATGGCGCCCGTGCTCTTCTGAAAGACGAGTTTGACCTTCATCTTCGCCGCGCCCGGCCAGTAATGGGCCTTATCATAGGCCGTAATGATGGCCGCGCCCACATCCTCGCCGGCTTCGCCAAATTTGCCACTCTCCCGTGCGGCCCGTTCCGTCAGTCCCGTTGTTGACATCGTGTAATCGAAGACTTTGACGACTGCGGTCCCCAAAATGCCGGGAAAGGTGCTGTCCGCACCCGCTGCATTGTCGCCGGCGACGCGACCGCCCTTGTTCGCCGATGGCGCCAGGGGAATCCAAACCGGTTCGTCCAAAACCAGGTGGTGATAGGCCACGCAATCGCCGGCGGCATAGACATCCGGCGCGCTGGTACGCATGTGGTCGTCGACTGCAATGGCGCCTGCACTGCTAAGCGCGATGCCCGCTGCGCCAGCGATCTCAGCATTGGGCCGCACGCCGACCGAGACGATGACCAGATCGGTCACGATCTCTTTGCCGCCGCTCAGTTTGACGACCAGGCGATCTCCCCGTTGCTCGACGCCCTCTGAGCGCGTTTCCATATGCAGGGTGACGCCTTGCTCTGTGACGTGACGCGTCGCCTCCTCCACCATGTCGATGTCGAAGTTAGGCATCAATTGGGGCAACATCTCAACGATGTGGACATCCAGTTCGCGATCACAAAGCGCCTCGGCCATTTCGACGCCGATGTAGCCGCCGCCGATCACGACGGCGTGCCCGGGCTCAAATTCCGCCAGATAGCGGTAAATGCTTTGGCTGTCACCAAAGGCGCGCAGGGTGAAGACACCGGGCAGGTCCATGCCCGGAATTGGTGGCACGATCGCGCGTGCGCCTGTCGCAATTACCAGCACGTCGTAGGGTTGCACCAACGTGGCGCCAACGGCCAGATCCGTCACCGTCACCTGCTTGGCCGCTGGATCAATGGCAATGGCCTCGTGGCCCAAACGTACGTCGATCCCGCGCTTCTCCCGTGCCGTTTCCGGCGTCATGACGAGCAGGTCGTCCTCTTCCTGAATCGTGCCGCCGATCCAGTACGGCATGCCGCAGGCGCTGTAGCTGATCGTCTGCGTCTTTTCAAAGACGATGACCTCAGCATCCTGCAACTCGCGCTTTATCTTCGAAGCCGCGCTCATCCCTGCGGCATCGCCACCAATAATTACAGCAGTGGTTGTCATAATCTATCCCCCCGTTTTGCAATTATCGATTGACAATTGTCAATCGATAATTGTCAAGTGTTGTTGTCGCCAGCGGATGCTCCACCCCATAACCCTACCACGCTACTCGCCCACCACCACATCCCCATCAAACACCGTCATCACTACGCGCGTCCCTGCGACCTCGTTCCCGCTGACGCCTGCGGCTTCCAGTGTAAAGAGGTCGCGGTCGAGCATGATCAGGTCGGCGCGTTTGCCGACGCTGATGCTGCCGATGACGGACGCCCAGCCCGCAGCCTCAGCCGCGCCCAGCGTGTAGCCGTAGATGATTTCGGCCATGGTCAGCCGCTCGGCTGGATACCAGGGGCCACGCGCCATGCGGTCGACGCGCTGGCGTGTGAGCGCCGCGTGCATGCCCAGGAATGGGCTTGGATCTGCGACCGGGGCGTCGCTGCCCAGAGCCAGACGCGCGCCCGTATCGAGTAATGTGCGGAAGTTGTAAAGATGCGCGCCCCGCGCACCCAGGAGCAGATCGGCCGTGTCCATGTCGTCGGTGACATGGATGGGCTGGACGCTGGCCGTTAGGTCGAGTTCGGCCAGCCGTGGCAGGTCAGTAGGGTCGACAATCTGCACGTGTTCGATGCGGTGCGGGACGGGCGGCGGCGGCAGGGTCGCCCGGATCTCGGCAAAGATGTCGAGGGTCAGACGATTGGCGGCCGAGCCAATCGCGTGGACGCTCACCGGCCAGCCCAGTGCCGCTGCCTGCTGCATGCCCGCAGCCAGCTGCGTCCGGATCGCGTGATATAGATGCCGAAATTGTCGGCCTCGCCGGGGTCGAGCTTCTCAAAAGGTGTGAGCAGCTTGGCCGTGCGGCTGCCCATGCTGCCGTCGGAGAAGAACTTGACGTGGCCGAGCCGCAGGTAGTCGTTGCCCAAGCCACTGCCGAGCCCCAGCGCTTCGACACAGGGCAACTCGTGCGCGGCCACGTTCGTATTCACCCGCAGCGTCAGTTGACGGTCGGCCAGCAAACGCTGATATGCCGCCCGTGCCTGCGGTCCGTCATCGTGATCCTTCATGCGCTGATCATGGATGGCCGTGACGCCCAGGGCATGGAGTGTCCGCTTGACCAGCGCGCAGGGCGTCGTCCAGCGCAGGCCCGCTGATTTCCGGGACGTGGGCTGCGACGAGGCCGATGGCCAACTCCTTGAGCACACCGGTTGGTTCGCCGTCGGCGCCGCGTTCGATCAAGCCGCCGGGCGGATTGGGCGTAGACGTACTGATCGACGCGGCCTGGAGCGCCGCCGTGTTGACCACCGCACCATGCATGTCGCTGCGCCAGAAGATGGCAGGGCGATCCGGGCCGGTTACCGGATCCAAATCGGCCGCTGTGGGAAAGGCCGTCTCGCCCCAACGGCTCTCATTCCAGCCCCGTCCGACGATCCAATCTCCCGGCGGGGTGACGGCGGCACGCTCGGCGATCCGGGTCAACATCTCGGTCCTTGCTCTTCGTGTCGGCCAGACGCACGGCTGCCAGACCGACGCTCCAGTCGAAAAAGTGGATGTGGGCGTCGCACAGTCCCGGCAACACGAGGCGCCCTTGCGCGTCGATCGTACGCGTTGCCGGTCCGGCCAGGGCGCGGATCTCGGCATCGTTGCCCACAGCGTAGATGCGGTGCTTGCGAATCGCCACGGCCTGGGCATGGGGCAGCGCAGGATCTACGGTGTAAATCTTGGCATTATGGATGATCAGATCGGGCTCATTTGACCAGGATTGCATGGGGTGCTCCGTACGTAAACTGAGACTTGGTGATGGGACCACAGTACAGACGGACGATTATTCCCAGTGCATTGGCGGTGTGAGATCCGGGCGTAGGACCACACTCTCCTGTTCGTTGGGGTCAGTGCGCGCAATCACGGCGACCGCGGGTTCGCTGTCGCTGGGATTGTAGGGGAGATGGGGCACGCCCGCGGGAATGTAGAGCAGGTCGCCCGCGCCCACGACCATGTGTTCGCTGAGGTCGTCGCCATACCACATGGCTGCCCCGCCGCTGATGACGTAGATGGCAGTTTCATGGGCTTCATGGAGGTGCGCAACGGCTTGCGCACGGGGAGGGATGGTGAGCAGGTGCATGCAAAGTCCCTGCGCACCTACGCTTTCGGCTGAGATGCCGTTTAGATAGGTCAGGGCTTGCTTGCCCTCAAAGGTCTCGTGGGGATGAATTATCTGGCAGCTGGGTTCTGTGGATGCTGTCATCATTACCTCGGCTCTGGCTGGCATGAAACGGATTGACTCTCGTCATTATCGATCACGCTCGCGTCCGACGCAAGATGGGTTTGCGCGGCAGGCGCGCGCTCGTCGCGGAGATCGCGGGATTCATCCAACACTCTTGTGAGCCAAGAGGGGAAGGACCGAATCCCGGGATGCTCCGCGATACCGACTGGCCGCAATCAGGCTGCGGCCAAAGCTTGCTCCACATCCGGGTAGATGGAGAAGATCTCGTTGAGGTGGGTCGTTGTGGCGCTAGCGTCGCAAACCAGTCGCACTGCGTCTTGATGTCCGGCATCCAGATTTGCTTCGCATAGGCTTCGCAGCGCCGGTGTGCCGAGTTCGTGATCGGGGTAGGCTTGCCCCTGGCTGATGCAGACGATAGCGTGCAACGCATATTGTGCACAGAGTCCGATTGGCTGATCAGGGTGCAGTTCGATCACGAAACAGGAGACGCCACCGTGATAAAGCTCGTCGGCTTTTTGGATCAGCTGCAAGTAGTTGCGACCGCTCAAAGCGCCGTCCACATGCAGCACGCCGATGTGGCGTCCCGCTTGACGATGGACGGAAAAACGCACTGTCTCGGCTTGTTTTTCCGTCGCGGGCGCCGTGTTGACCCGGGGACGTGCCGGCCGGACCATAAGCCCGCTCATGAATCGGCTGAATGTGTCCTGTAACGTTGCGGTACCTATCATGATGGATCTCTCCTTTGGCCGGTGAGGCCTCGCTCGTGACGGATCAGGCAGTTGACTCTGCTTGACCGTAGCTTACTCACCTGGCGTCGCGTGCTCGTCGCGTGCCGGCTGAGCCTGCTTGCAATGAGCCAGTCGAAGCCAAGCCAGCCCAGCGTGCGACCCGCTTGATTTCGACAAGCTCAATCTGCGCTGGACTATCGCATTGCTGCCCAACGTCCGCATTCCACCGCCAAGGCAGCGCCGGTTGAGCCTGTCGAAACCAAGCGGGTTGACCACATGTTTTGTCGAGTTCCTATGGCCGCGTAACAGAGTGTCTCGGCAGCAAGGGCGCAGCGGGACGGCGACCGCACGCCCCGTGCGGGTGGACTAGGCAGGGAGTCCTCAGAACGACTTTGGTAATCCTACCGCCATGGGGTATCGTATAGCCGTTGGTTTGCCGACTGCCTTCTCCTTCTCGGCACTCTCAGGTTGGAGAGTCACTTCACGCGACGTGCACGCGACGCCTGCATCCGATAATTGTGGCGGTGTGTAGAGACTGGACCGACCGCTCGACCCCCGTCAGTGCCTGGCGCAGCAGCCGGCGCGACCGCCCGAACTGCGGCCCATCCGTAGCCGCGCGCACGTGAGGCCGAATCAATACGACGCAATCCAGCCTCTATTCAAGGAGACTAACAGTGAGATCGACGCGACGCAGCTTGCTGGCCCTGGCAATGGCCATCGGATTGATGATCTCCATGTTGAGCGCAGTATCGGCCGATTTGTTGGCTCCGCGTGCAGCCGCGAATGATGCCGCGTACTTGTTGGGCGCCGGTGATAAGCCGGACGCAATTCGCCAGACTGCAACGGCCAGCGCGACGCAGTCCAATGTTGCGCCGCAACTGAGTTACGGCGCAACTGGCCACCGCGCCCGGCTGGGTGGATCTGGAGTCGCGTCTCTCCTCCGCCAACGCACTGGGCGATCTGGACAGCGACGGTGATCTGGATATGGTCGTCGGGACGCTTGACGGTCAAGGCGTACACATCTTTCTCAACGAAGCCGGCAATTTGACCCGATTGAATTTGCTGGCCGACGAGCCGTTTGGCGATATTCGGGCCGTGGCGCTGGGTGATCTGAATCGGGATGGTTGGCTCGACGTGATCGTCGCCAACGTAGACCCGGCCGGTGACGGCTTTGTCGCAGCCTATTTGAACCAGATGGGCGCGCAGAATCGGCTCCTCTTCACGCCCGTCAAGGACGCGTTCGCCGATACAAGTGCCCCGCCCGGCGTCGCGAATCCGGCGCTGGCAGGCGCATCGGGCGCATTGGCCGTGGGCGACCTGAATGGCGACCAGTGGCTGGATGTTGTGGTCGACCTGGGTGACGGCGTGCGGATCTACTTGAATCAGTCATTTGACGAGGATGAGCCAGCCGCGCCGTCTTTGCGACTGGAGCGTCAGCAGGACGCGGTTGCTTGTCCGGACGTGCCTGCCGAGCCGGGCCTGGCGGCCAGCGGCGCGACGGCCCTGGCTCTGGCCAATGTCGACGGCGGTGAGGACGTTGATCTCGATCTTGCTGTGGGCGATCAGACCGGTACCGTCACGATCTGGACCAATCAAGACGGTTGCTTCACGCAGGTGCAGACGCACTCATTCTCGAATCCGATTGAAGACCTGGCATGGGGAAATCTCAACGATGACAAGCTGCCCGAACTGGCGGTCGCGCTGCGCGCCGACGATGTGACAGCCCAGGGTTTGGCCCGCAGTCTTGTACTCTTCAACGAAGCCGGGCGTCTGCGCGCGTGCGAGGAAAACGCGCTTGACTCCTGCTGGCGCACGCCGACCGCAGCGGACACCCATGCCGTGCGCTGGGGCGACGTTGACGGCGATGGGGACCTGGACTTGGCCGTCGGCAACCGCGGCGTTGCGCCCAACGCCGTCTATCTGAACCAGGATGGCGTTCTGGCGGATGAAGCGGGCTGGCAGGATAGCATCACCCATGAGACCGCGGCCCTGAAGTGGGGGGACATGGATGGCGACGGTGATCTGGAGTTGGTGGCCGCGCTCTACGCCGAACCCGATCTCTACTACGCCAATGTCGGCGGCCCATTTGACCCGGACGCTTCCTATACGCGCAATGCGATTGGCGCAGCCGCACCCGGCCCTGCCGTCCCCTTGGCGCAGAGTCTGGCCCTGGGCGACTTCGATAATGACGATGATCTGGACCTGGCGATCGGCTACGCCGGCCACAGCGGCTGCACCGCAACGCAGGTTGCGTCCATCAATGGCGTGCAGAATCAGCTGGTCGGACCGGGTGCATCCGCCGGTCTCGTCGCACGACCGTTCAATCAGTTCCGCCGCTTCCTAAGCGAGGCCCAGAACTACATTCCTGGCTTCTTTGTCTCCCGCCAGGATGTGATCCAATTTGTCGACTTGCTCCACTGCTGGACAGATCGGCCCAATATCATTCTCGCCAATGAAGCAGGTCAGTTGACTGATGAACCCGTCTGGCAATCTGCCTCTTCGCTGGCCACCACCGCGATCGCTTGGGGCGATGTGGATGCTGACGGCCGCCTGGATCTGGTGACGGGCAACGTAAATGGTGTCATCGAACTCTATCTCAACGGCGCGGACGGACTGCCCGACACGCCCAGCTGCACGGCCCGGCGCACCATTCGCCTGACCCTCAACGGCGAACCGTCGAACTTCTATGCTCTCGAGGCTAGATTGAGCGACGCAGCGCTGTCGAGTATTGCCCTGGCCGACATTAACCAGGACGGCTATCTTGATCTCGCCGCCGGGATAGCAGACGGCGCCAATCGCCTCTATACCTTCGTGCCCCAAATCGCCTGTCTTGCCCGTGCACCTTGGCAGCCAGATCCCGACCCCACCTACACGGTCGCCTGGGGCGATGTAGACAACGATGGCGACCTCGATTTGGCTGTCGGTAATTCGGGCAGTGAACGGACCGGCGACCTGCGCAATCGCGACTACCTGTACCTGAACGATCGCGGCCAATTGCAGGATGTCCCGTTTCAAGTCGTGGGGCAGCGCTTGGTCGATTCAGCCCTGGTGACTGATACGATTCGCGGCTTCCCGACGCGTGGGCTGGCATGGGGTGATGTAGATGGCGACGGCGATCTCGATCTGGCAGCGGCATCATGGTCAGCCCAGAAGTTTGTCTACCGCAACGCAGGCGGCTACTTGCTGCCGACACCGGCCTGGGCCTCGGCCGACAGCGATCACGCCACGGCCTTGGCCTGGCTTGATGCCGACGGCGATGGGGATCTGGACCTGGCCACGGCCAACGTGACCCTCTTTGATGCCGGCACGCGCAACGATCTCTACCTCAACCGGGGCGGCCAACTAAGCGCCACGCCGGACTGGCAGAGCGACTCGACCGCGCAATCGCTGAGCATGGCCTGGGGCGATCTCGACCAGGACGGGCGCAATGACCTGCTCTTTGGCAACCAGGTCGCCCCGTTGGAGTTCATTGCCGGGCAGACTGCGCCGCTGGAGGTCTACACTGGCCGCCAGGCGGGGGATCTGCCCTTCTCCGTGCGCAGCGGACTGCTCGCACCTGCCGTTGCGCAAGCGCCCGATAGCGAGATCAGCAGCATGGACGGCGCCGCAGCGACCACGCTCTTTGCACCGGCCGATTACTTTGCCGTACCCCATATCCGCGCCGGCGACGTGATTTCGATTCCCTATCGCCTGGTCTCGCCTGGAGATCGACCCTATCACGCCGTGCGCGGCTACTACAGCGCCAATGGCGTGGACTGGCGACCTGCGCAGGCTGCTACGATCGGGGCGGAACCCGCGTCGATGCCCTGCGGGCTGGCGAGCGGCGACCATCTTTTTCCGTGGGTAACTGCCGCGGAAGATGTCGCCTTCTTCGGCCAGAGTGACAGCGTCGTCTTTCGCCTGGAAGCGATTCCGTGTCGACAACCCATGGCGAACGAAGTGGCGGGCACCTATCAGTGGGCTCAGGTCAATGCCGGCACCTACCCCTTCCGCGTGCGCGGTACGCAAATCCGTGTCGTCGATGAAGCCGGCGAGCCTGTCAAAGATGCGTTGGTCTACCGACGGCCCAGCGTCGGCATCGAAGCAGCGCCGATTGCGTCGGATCTGGGTGGCGCCTATCGCACCGATGAAAATGGCTATCTGCAAGGCTTTGGCACGTTGCAGGATGGCGAGGACCTCTTTGCGCTCTGGCGCGCGCAAACCATCGCCGATCCGATGAGTGCCGAGCTCTACTACACCAGCGGCGCGCCGAGGAAAGATGGCGTTACCTTTTCATCGCTGGATGCCAGCGGCGTTCATACACTGACCGTCAGTTCCGCCAATCCGCTGGTCCTCTTCAATCTGGATGTGGCGCTCGAGTGGGATGCGAGTGCAGACAATGAATTTCTCTTCGCGATGGAGCGCGCCGTGCGCGAAGCATCGGCCGTGCTCTATGACGTAACCAATGGCCAGATGGCATTGGGGGGCGTCCATCTCTATCATGACAAGGAGCGCTGGGATGACGCCCATGTCGTGATTTATGCGTCTAACGGCATCCGTCCCCGTGCCACCATGGGCGGCATCATCAACCGGACGCAGCTGAGCGATACGATGAAGACCGGTGAGACCGTAGCCGACGCGTTCGTGCGCGGCCAGGTGCGTATGGGGCCCAACTGGGATCCTTTTGGCCAAAGCCAGAGTGACCTGACCCAGGACTGGTGGCGTGCTCTGGCCCACGAGTTCGGACACTATCTCCTCTTCCTGCCTGACAATTACGTCGGCGTGGACGATGATGGCTTCTACAAAGCAACTGACTGCGTCGGCAGCTTGATGACCTACGCCTACGATGACGAACGCTACGATGAATTTCTGCCCAGCGCCGATCACGCCTGGGCGGGGGACTGCCTGGATACGGTGGCGGCGCGTCTGCTATCGGGCCGCACGGACTGGGAGACGATCACCACCTTCTATCCCATGCTCAGTGCCCAGCCATACAACAGCGGACCGGAAAACTTGCCCTTAGCCGTCACAACGCTGCAAAGTTTTCCGCCCTTGCCCTGGCCTACCAATCTCGGCTTTGCTTCAGACGGCAGTCCGGTGCTGCCGACCCGGCGCTACGACCTGCGCGACGCCGAGAGCCAACGCTTGGAACAGCTCCAGCAGGCGGACATCTATCTTTACAAACTGGGGCGGCGCCTCCAATCCGGCGGCCCCGCGCTGGACTTGAGTCAGCTTCAGCAAGAACAGCCGGTCTATGATGTGCTTGCCCTGGGCAGCACGGGCTCCAACCGCGACAGTATCGTGGTGCGGGGGGCTGCCCGCGGGGATCGGGTCTGCGTCTTCGATTCAAATCATGAGCCGCCACGCACGGGCTGCACCTTTGTCGATGGCCGCAACACGGCAGTCGATCTGCGCGCTGTGCCGGGCTGGCAGCCGGAGATCCGCGTCACGCCGATCTCCTCCGATACTACGGGCGTCCGGCTCGCAATTGAGGTCCGCCAACCCCTCTCGGCCACCGAACGGCTCGAGGCCCAGGTGCTGCCTGCCGGCGGCCCTGCTGTGCTGGTTGCCGCCCAAGCGCGGGCAATTCCCGCGACTGGTACGGTCAGCGCCACCGCGGCATTGCCGACGCTGGCACTGCCCCTTGTCACGCTTTCACCCGTACCGACCGCGACGGAAGATGGCCTCGCCATGCTGTGGCGGGGTGAGGTGACGGCGCCCCATCCTAGCTATAGTGGATTTGTGCGTGTCTGGACGCCGATCCTGCAAGACAAGGCGCGGCGGGAAGCGCTGACCCAATACTTCTTCAGCCGTGAATGGGGGCCGGCGAGCATCAACCTGGACCCGTCAGCCGGGCGTGGCATGGACCCGTCGGCTGGGCGCGGCATGGACCCGTCGGCTGGACGCGGCATGGACCCGTCGGCTGGACGCGGCATGGACCCGTCGGCCGGACGCGGTATGGACCCGTCGGCCGGACGCGGCATGGACCCGTCGGCCGGACGCGGCATGGACCCGTCGGCTGGGCGCGGCATGGACCCGTCGGCTGGGCGCGGCATGGACCCGTCGGCCGGACGCGGCATGGACCCGTCGGCTGGACGCGGCATGGACCCGTCGGCCGGGCGCGGCATGGACCCGTCGGCCGGACGCGGCATGGACCCGTCGGCCGGGCGCGGCATGGATCCCACGCAGGCCCGGTCGCTCGGCAGCAACTATCGCATGATGGAGGCGCCCATTTCATCCGGTGACGGCAAACTCTCCATCTACAATCTGACGAACTACCTCGTTGGACCCGGACCTTCCACCATTCAATCGCTCAGCGCCTTGTCTGATCTGCCGCCCTGGCTAACTCAGGTGGGCCACGGCTATCGCGTCAACCTGCAGAATCCGATTGACGGTACCGTAGCGTTTCAATACATTCAGCGAGATACGCCGCCGGGTTTTGAGCACACGCTGGCCATCTACTTCAAGGCCGACATAGAAGGCGCCACGTGGCAACGTCTGGAGACGGCCCTCGATCAACGCGAGAACACGGCCTCGGCGCGCATGCCTGAGCGCGCTCGCGGCAACGGTAGCTATGCCTTGGTCGCCACCTTAGAACTGCCCGCGCTCCAGGAAGGCTGGAACCTGCTAAGCTATCCCTTGCCCGTGCGGACGCCGATGACGACAGCGCTCTCGTCCATCGCGCCCAGCTATACGATTGCCTATGAGTATGACGAGACGTTGGTAACAGGAGGGAGTGATCAGCCCTCTCCATGGCGCGCCTATGTGCCGGGCTATGCCGTCGATGACGCGCTTGCCGCAGCCCGCGCCGGGACACTGGAGGACGCGCACTTTGGCCGCACCTACCTCATCTATGCGACGGATGTCGTAACGCCCTACCTGCCGGTCGAAGTCAGCGCGGTCATCACCGAACTGGTCGCGTCCGTGCGGGTACCCGAGGTCGTAGCCGTTCCCGCGCTGGTGGCCGGTACGGCGTCGAGAGTGGCGTCAGATCCCGCGACAGGTACGGTGGTCGCACGCATCGGTGCGGCGGAGTGCGGCCGGGCCCCGGCCATGCTCGCAGGCGAGCAGTGGCAGTGGACGATCCAGGTCGCGCCCGACGCGGTGGTGCGGGGGTGCGGCGCGCGCGACACGTCGGTCGAATTCTGGCTGGAGCCAGATGGCGCCAGCGGCAAGTCGCGACAATTGGGGACAATCGATTGGGACAATACCGTGCTGTCGGTCTTGAATGCACAGGAGTGAGTCGTGCGTGCTGCGACCGGTCATTGGACAGTGGCAAGAGCCCACAGCGTGGGCAGCCATCAGCGTTTGGCAATCATCGCCTGTACGGCGTGGTGAATGGGAATGTTGTTGTGGTAGGCTGCGGCCAGCGCAGGCGGGAGCATTTTGGCCCGGGTCGTAAAATGTTCTACTGCTCGCCGGAGAAATAGATCAGCCTTTTGCCGCCGTTCAGGGGTTTCGACGGCAGCCGCGTGATTGACTTCGTAACAGATCCAGCAGACCTGAATCGGATACTCAATACCTTCCATGCCATGATTTGCGAGGTGGTCCGAGATGGCGTCCGTCTTGGCGAGCGCCGTGGTACGCTCGCCAAGTGCCCAGGAAATGGCTGCGGCCGCGGCCTGTGTATCAAGCTGGATTGCGGCTTCGCCATTTCCTTCGGCCAGGAGCGCCTCTGCATGGGCAAAGCTCTCCGCTGCGGTCTGCAGTTCGCCGTCGTAGTAGGCTGCATAGGCGAGATGATTGTAGGTGTAGAGCTGCAGGCGTTTCTGGCCAATCTGCTCGTAGAGGGTGAGCGCGGCCTGGAAACGCTGTTGCGCCGTTGCATAGTCGCCGCCGAAATAGGCGATCAGACCGAGGCCGTCCAGGCTGTACGCCTCCCCTTCACGATCATTGATCTCAATCGCCGCGCGATGGGCTTGTTCGTGGTGCAGTCTCGCTTCGTCCAGCAATCCCACTGCCAGTTCTGCATCGCCCAAGTTGGCCAGGAAATAGGTCTGTCCCGGCACCCAGCCGATCGATGTGACGAGCTTGAGCCCGGTGCGTAGGTTCTCAATGGCATCGCTGAAATCGCCCCGCCGCGTCTGGACCGTCCCAATCATGCCTTGACAGAGCGCTTCGCCTTTGATATCGGCCAGCTCGGCAAAAGTTGCACGCGCCTGCTGAAATTGTGTGAGTGCGGCATCGTAAGCGCCCTCGTTATACTCAACCAATCCGAGATCGTACAGATTACGCGCAATGGCTTCCGGCCGGTTCTGGTCACGCGCCTGTGTCAGGGCCTCGTTGAGCTGTTGGGCGGCTTCCTCTGGCCGATGCATGCGCCAGAGCACGCGACCCCGGACATTGCGGGCGTCGATTTCTAGATCGCCGCGCCCCGCGCGTATTGCCCACGCCAGCGCCGCTTTGGCCGCACGCAGCGCCTCGGGGTAGTCGGTTGTGACCCGGGCCAGATTGGCCCTGCGCAGGGCCAACTGGGCCAGGTCGGCAGGGGTAGCGGCCTCGGCCGCCAATTCGTCCATCTCCACAAGCGCGCTGGCTTGGGCGTCGCGTGACCCCAGGGTGTTGTGGACCGTTTCGAGCTGGAGCAGTAGTGCCAGACGCTCATCGACAGCAGCATCTACACTGAGCTCAAGCGCGCGCTGGAGATAGCGCAGGGCGTCGTCGTTGGCGAACTGCTCGGCCGCATAGCCACCGGCCAGCCCAGCGTAGCGGCGCTCCTCGTTGCGCGCCTCGGCACGACCAAAGTGGTAGGCAAGGTCCGCATAGCGCGGGGCAAGCTCATCTTCAAAGAGCGTCTGGACGGCGTTGGCGGCCTGGCGGTGCAGGCTGCGCAACTGGGCGCGTAACTGCATGTCGTAGGCCGCGTCACGCAGCAGCGCATGGCGAAAGAGGTACCGTGTCTGGTCGATGGCGGACCAGATCGCGGCCGCGCCGGCCTGCTCCAGGTGGCTGGCAAGAGCGTCGCTCTCTCCCAGGATCTGCATAAGCACGGGGATGTCGAACTCACGACCCAGCACTGCCGCGGTCTGCACAACCTCCTTGACTGGAGGGGCGAGCCGATCGAGACGGGCGGTCAAGACGGCGCGTACGTCACCCGACAGCACGGAATTGGCCGTCATGCTGCCGGCCTCGTCGAGCAACTGCCAGCCTTGGTCCCCCCTTTGCAAGAGACCTTGCTCACGCAGATAGAGAAGAATCTGCTCGGCAAAGAAAGGGTTGCCGTCGGCGCGCGCAGCCAGTTCGTCCGCCAGGGATGGCGTCAGAGAGTGGCCCAAGATCGCCTCGGCGAGACCTGCCAGACTATTGCGATCGAGCGCAGCCAGGTCCAGCGTGGTGACGGCGCATTCACCCGAGAGCGCGTCGACGATGTCAAAATCGTGACTGCTGGCTTCGGGCGGGCGGCTGGTTGCGATCACGATAAAGGGATAGCCATCGACGTTGCGCAGCAGCTTGCGCAGAAACTCGGCCGAGTCCGCGTCCAGCCAATGGGCGTCCTCCAGCTGTACGACAACCGGCTGGAGCAGGCTCTCGGCTTTGATGAGCGTCTTCAGCGCGTCTAGAGTGTTCTCAAACCGTAACTGGGGTTCGAGCTGTTCGTAGATCGAACCAGCCCAGCGCAGATCGATCAGCGCGCCGAGAAAGGGACTGATGCGGGGGATTTCGGCGGCGCTGATTGCGCCATCTGGCGAGCCGGCGGTCGAGGCATCAGCTGTGCGCTGCGTCAGGCGACTCATCAACTGCTCGATGCGGGCGGCAAAGGCCGCTTTATTGCTGGCCTCATCATTGCCCGTTCTCTGGTTGAAATAGCGATTCAGCCAGTGGCGGAATGGATTGAGCGGCTGGCGCAGGATTTCGTCACTCTGGCAGAGGAAGGACTGGACCTGGGGCTGCCGGCGCAAGAACTCGTGCACCAGCCGGCTCTTGCCCATCCCTGCTTCACCGATGACGGTCACGAGACCGCCAAAGCGTCCTCGATCCAGTGGGTGAAGCGCTTGCTCCAAGCAGCTGAGTTCCCGCTCGCGGCCGATCAGCCGGCCGCTATAGAAACGATCCGTCTCGACTTGACCACGGCCGGTGAGTAGGTGGATCTTCTGTGTTGCGGCAAAGCCTTTGAAGCGATGGCTGCCATGATCGACAGTAGCATAGCCTGCCGCCTGACTTGCCGTCGCTTCATCCAGCCAGATTTCACCGTACGCCGCGGCCATCACCTGCCGCGCCGCCAGATTGACATAAGTTCCGTAAGCCGTATACTCCTCACGGCGCGCGGCGCCCACAAAGCCGGCGTAGGCCATGCCGGTCGTGACGCCGGCGCGGAAACGAATGGGGCTGTCCGCGCGTAACGCGACGAGGAAGGCCAATGCGCGCAGCACATCCTGCTCCGAACCGGCGGGCGCTCCCCATAGGAGAAGCAACGTCTGGCCGTTGTCCTGACTGCCCATGGCGCCAACTCGACATAAAAATCCATCGAGGCGGGCTAGCGTATCAAAGAGCAGGCGCTGGAACGTGACGCGTTCGGCTGGAGTCAAGGCGCGTTCCAGATTGACAAAGAGGGTCGTGACGCGCCGAAATTCACCCTGGAGGGACGTGTGCAGCAACGCCGACGGGAAGAAGCGGGCCGCGAGCGCAGCCTGAGCAGGGGGCGGCGGCCGCTGCGCATCAGGCTGCGGCGAGCCCTGGACGGGAAGGGGGGTGAGCCAGCTGTCAATATGCATGCAGTCGGGGCGCGCGGTGGCCGCAACCGTGCCGGCCGGCAGCCGGGCGTAGACCGATGGGGTGACGACGACTTCGCCCCGCGCGGCATGGGGATCAAGCTGCATGGCGGCGGCGATGCCCTCGCCAGCAATGACGCACGCGGCCTGTTGGGCGTGGGAAGCGTCTGCTCCATCCCAAAGTTCCCAACTGATCGGGCCTCGACCGACGCACGCCTTGCCCGAAAAGGAAAAGGCGCCAAAACGGGTCAATTTCTCGGAGTGGGCAGCGAGTAGCGTGCGGATCGTCCAGGCTGCGGTCACGGCTGCCAGATCAGTGGTTGGATCGGCGCCGGGAAAGACCGCTTTGAAGGCGTCGCCCGCAAAGCCGGCGATCGCACCGCCCTGGGCATGGACCGCCTCAATGAGCGGCTCGAAGACTTCGGCCAGCACCTGGGCCAGCACTTCTGCCCCCTCAGTTCCATGGGCCATCAGCGCCGCGGTGAGGGGCGTGAAGCCAGAAATATCGACGAAGAGAGAAGCCGCCTCGAACTCGCCGGCGCTGCGGCCAGCCGCCATCTCGTCGAGGATAAATTGGGGCGTTAGGCGGTGAAACATAAGCGAATGATCGTCTCCAGCAGCGATCCCATTGGGCATGATCGCTGTGGACCGGCATAGAGTTGGCTCAATGACGGCTGCGGCTTTCCAACAGGCCAAGGGTGCGTTGGGCGATCGTCATGAGATCAGTGGGGTCATGTGAAAGCTGTGGTGGTCTGCCGGACGCTGCATCGCTGGCGGCGACCGGCAGCTGCAGGCGCTCCTGCTGGCTGCGGGAGAGCGATGCCGTGGCCTGGAGCGAGCGTACGATTTGCCCACTGCGTTCGGGCTCGTCGATCTGCTGGAGCAAATTGGCTGCCGTCAACAGCGCGCCCACCAGCGCGGGCTCCGACTCGATCTCCAGCGCTATGGCAAGCGCTTCTTGCAGCGGCGCCAGTGCGGCGTCCGGTTGGTTTTGTGCGCAGGCAGCTTCAGCCTGGCACGCCAGGCTGAAGCTGATTTCGCCCCGGCTGCCCGTTTCGCGTAGGGTCTCGACGCTGGCCCGATACATGCGCTGGGCGGTGCCCTGTTCGCCCAGGTCGGCCGCTACATCGCCCAGGTTGCGCAGGGCGAGACCCATGCCGCGTACATCGCCCAGTCCCTCGCTGATCTGCAGGCTTTCGCCAAAGAGACGGCGCGCTTCGGCGTGACGCCCGTCGTGCACGGCCACGCGTCCCAGGGTCGTCAGGGCATAGGTCATGCCCCGCTGATCGTTGATGGCTCGTTTGAGCGCCAGGGCCGCCTCGCAATGGGCCAGCGCCTGGTCGTAGTCGCCCTGCTGCAGTGCAACCTGGCCCAGATTGTTGAGCGCCACGCTGGCCCCAAAGCGGTCCGCTTCGGCATTGGCAATGGCGCCGGCCTCTGTCAGTACCGCAAGGGCCCCGTCCAGGCGCCCCTGGTGCTGCAGGACCGCGCCCAGGTAGTTCAAGGTGAAGACCGTGGCAGAGGGCGCGTCCAGTTGTTCTAGCGTGGCCAGGCATGCTTCCAGCATCGCCTGGCTTTCCTCGGCCCGGCCCAGATGCCAGAGAAACCAGGCCTGACGTGCGCGCAGGTCTGCGACCAGGGCTTTTCGCTCCGGATCGGCCGGCTCCACAGCGTCGGCAAGTTGTGCCAAGAGCGCGGCGCCCTCGGCGTACCAGCCACGCGTATCGAGAAAGTCGAAGAGTGCAAACGCGCCCTGGCGGAAGCGGGCGAGGCTCATCTCCACCGGTACCCCTTCATTTTCGCATAGCCATGAAAGGGTAAAACGAATGTTGTCGATCTCATTGCTGATGGCATCAAGTGCACCCGGTTGATCGCCGCTGCGAAGCTCGGGCTGTAGCCCGGCCAGAAAGTCCAGAAAGAAGCGCGCATGACGTGCCCGCGTCTCGCTGTATGCGGCTGGATCGTCGAGGCGTTCTGCCGCGTACTGGCGCAGAATCTCGGCGATCTCGTAGCGTCCGCCTTGACTTGACGGCTCGTCTTCGGGGTCGGCAAAACGGATGAGCAGCTTGTCATGCAGCTGGCGCAGGGTGAGCAGGGACGCGTTGGCCACTTCTTCGGCCGCATGCCGCGAGAAGCCGCCACGGAAGAGGGCAAGCCGGGCCAGGCCTGCACGCTCGCCGTCGCTCAGCTGGAGCCAGCTGCGCTCAAAGACGGCGCGCAGGCTGCGGTGGCGTTCGGGCAGGTCGGGCATGTCACTCTGGAGGAAATCGAGCCCCTGGCGAATCTCGGTCAGGATCTCGCCGGGGTGAGCATGGGCATCCATGCTGCGGCCAGTTCGATGCCCAGCGGCAGTCCGTGGAGCAGACGACAGGTGGCCGCAATCGCTTCCGCATCAGCCTGGTCGAGGCGCAGTTCGTCGCTCGCGGACGCGGTGGCCGCCGCGCGCAGGAAGAGCGCCGTGGCCGGGAAGCGCTGCAGGATGGCTTCGTCTTCCGGCGGTGCGGGGAGGCCGTCCAGCACCAGCACCTGTTCGCCGCGCAGCTTCAGGCGAATGCGCGACGTGACAAGCAGGCGCAACCCGGGCGCACGTTCGAGCAGCGTGGTCAGGTAGCGGCCGACGCCTTGGAGCAATTCGAAGTTGTCGAGAATCAGCAGCATGCGGCGTTCGCTCAAGGCCACGGCCACCGCGTCGGGGTCGACCGAATCGAGCTTGAGTTGGAGCGCATCGGCAATGGCCGCGGCAATCTGCTCTTCGGCCCGGGCGCCGCCGTCGAGTCCGGCCAGATCGACCAGGAAGACGCCGTGGGCAAGGGGATGGTCGGCGTCTGCTCCATCGCCGTCATCCTCGAGATCCGCCGCCACCTGACGGCCGACATGGAGCGCCAGGCGCGTCTTGCCCGTGCCGCCCACGCCGGCAATCGTGATGAGGCGCGCAGTGGGCTCACTCAGCGCCACCAGAATCCAGGTCGTCTCCGCCTCGCGGCCGATGATCGGCGTAAGTTCGGCGGGCAGGTTGTGGCGCCGGCGTGACGGCAGTGCCAGGCGCATGGGCGCGGCATCGTCGAAGTCCCCGGCCCGGATGCGTGCGGCCAGCTCGGTCAACTCCGTACCGGGGGGCACGCCCAGCTCGGCTTCGAGCAGCGTGCAGTAGTCGTCGAAGTGCGCCAGTGCGGCATGGGCCTGACCGTCCGCGGCCAGCATGAAGATGAGGTCGCGCCGGGTCTCCTCGCGCAGCGGGTCAAGGCTAAGTAGCTGCGTGGCATAATCGATCCCGCGCAGCAGATCGCCTGCTTGGATCTGGGCGGTCACCAGGCGGTTGAGCGCCTGCACCGCCAGTTCATGCAGACGACGGCGCTCGATGTCAACCCATTCTTCGAACAGGTCGCTGTCGTCGAGCGTGAAGCCTTCCAGGAAGGCGCCCCGGTAGGCGTGCAGCGCATCTTCCAGCGCAGCGAGCTGCCCTGGCGAGCCGTCTGCCTCCGACCGCGCACGCGCCAGCGCCGCTTCAAAGTCGATCAGGTCGACTTGCACCGGTGCGCCGGCGAGCAGGCCGATCTCCTGGCGCTCGACGTGGAGGTAGGGATCGAGCGTTTTGCGCAAGTGGTAGAGCGCGCCGCGCAGATTCTTCTTGCCCTGGGTGGCGTCGTAGTCGGGCCAGAGCAGGCCGGCCAGCGTCTCGCGACGACGCGGGCGCGGATCGGCCGCCAGGTAGTAGAGCAGCCCGGCAACTTTGCTGGAGTGAAACGCAGCGATCGGTTGGTCATTGATGAGCACTCGGGGCGTGCCAAAGAGTTGAACTGTCAGCGGCGGCGCGGACATGGAGCCTTTCATTCGGACGGGTTAGGCAGTAGCGCGTACAAGGCGTCTATTGTAGCATGGGCGACCCGATTGCCAAACGCGTTGGGGATGGTCAATGGTTCAGTTGACAATGGGCAACTGCCATTTGGTGGGTCAGCTCTTATCCTGCGGCATTCCCCGGGCGTCGACGCCTGTAGATACGCGCCCGTACGCTGCACGGCCGGCTTGCGCAACGACGTGCGACCGGATGCTTTTGTCGGGGCACTCTCATCAAGCAAACTGAAGCGTGATGATCCGCGATCGTTCGCTCAATCTGTCTGATTGGCGTTCCATTGCGTGCGATGATACCTGTACGCGTTGGCGTCCCGCTTTGCGCCAACGTGATTTGACAAGCAACCTACCCGATGGTAGACTTCCTGACTGTAAGAAACAAACGTGGAGGCGTGGTGTAGCGGTTAGCATATCGGCCTGTCAAGCCGAAGGTCGCGGGTTCAAATCCCGTCGTCTCCGCAGGCTTATAGTGTACAACTATAAGATTGGGAAGAGCTCTCAGCAATTTGCTGGGGGCTCTTTTTGTTGTAGCGTGCCCTCTCCTGCGTTTTCCCACGGTGGCGCCGACTGTTGGTACGATGAGGCTGTCAACCATTTCGTTTTCCATAGCCTGGAAAGATCGCCTATAGGGCTCTAGCAGGCACGCACCAAGACTGCTAAAGAGGTTGGAGTGGTGCTGCGTCGCTTGTCGAAGCTGCTTCATGCCCGAGATTCCGCGGAGATGCGCAATTGGCTGGAGTCTCTGAGTAATTGGCGTTGAGAGCAGGTAGTGGCGTTGGCGATGCGGATCGGGCCTGATCGTTACCGGCGGTGGTGATCTCTTCCTTGCGACCCCGCGTTCGGTTCAACTCGAGCCATTCCCAACCGGCAGCTCTTTCACAATCTCTTGGGCACTGTCGAACAATTGGCGCTGTTTGTCGTATCGATTTTGATTCTTCCGGCAAGTTCCTTGAAACTTCGGCGGCGTTCGACGAATCTCAATATCGAGATCAACCCGGCTCTTCTGAATCTCGGATTCAATATGGAGCAGGTTCCTTTTGAGCGTCTTGTCAAAAACGATTTCACTTCTCTCAGGATCAGGTAAGAATCGGTTCACCTCAGTACAGAACTCACAATCACACGCCAATTGTCCCTCACGTGACCAGTCCTTCGGTGCGGTTGGCCGACTTGGGAACTCGGTTTGAATCCGTTTATACACATCTTCGACGAATTTCTGCATGCAAGTCCGGTCATAATCACGCCCTTCAAGTTCGTTGAGGCTGCTTACGAGAGCCGGACCATACGCGGTCGTGAGAAACGCCTCTTGCGTCTGCCTCGCCAAAAACGCAATGATCTTATCGGGCAATGCCTGAATCCCAAGCAACGAGACAAGCTGTATCAGACTGGCTATGCCATCTCTTGTGACATCATGCGTCAGTGAGGGTTGCCATAGATCATCCACCCATCTCGTCATGACCAATCGACCTTCACTGGAGAGCGGCTCTTCAAGCCGCACTAGGGCGTTCAACCATGGAAGTGCTCCTCGTCGTGGGGCCAAATAGGGGGTCGCGACTTCCTCAAAGTGTTGCCAACCAATGCACCCTATTGTCTGCGTGAGAACTTGATTGTCGATCCTGACCTAGGTTGTGCTGTGCCATCTGTTTGTGCAGATACTTCTTGAGCAACGCAACGTCCCCAATTTGTAGTAGCTGCGCGGAGATTTCTTTGTTCCTGTAGGAAGGCAGATTTGCGAGAATATGGTCGGCCAACTGAATTATCGCCTGACGCTGTTCACCGTCTGCACCATTCTTCTCCTGCAGGGATCTCTTCAGAAAATCGAGTCCATAGTCGATATCCATTCTCGCAACCAACTCGAACTCGCGCGCGTTCGGCCAGAGAATCACAGCGCCTCGATGGTACCAGAGGTCCTTGGTGGCGCCCTCATTGCCGGTTGCTTCCGAGATGTAGAAACCGCGCCCGGGACCCTCGCGCAGAGGCGTTTTAGCGAGTAGGGCATCTTCGTCCAGCGTTAGTTTCTTTATGTTTACTTTGTCCCCCTCAGAGGTCGTAAATGAGTGGGCATACACTTCTTCTTCATCTACGTCATACTCTTCAAAATCGTCCTCGTCCAAATCGTCGTGGTAAGAATGTCGACCGTAGTAGGCGGCCTCGCCATAGCTTGTTCGATAATAGGTGACCAAACATAAGTATGCTCGACAATCGTTCGCTTCCGCGGCGTTTAGCAGGACGGATGCCTTGGCAAAATCTCCCTGCTTGAGATTCGAGAGGCTGAGATTCTGCTCTGAATAGCTGTGCTCAAGTAGGTAGGTCAGGGTTGGATCATCACTGTTCTTCTGGGACCATTCTTGTATGGCGCTGCCAATATCCTCTATAACCCTGGTCTGTTGAGACAAGAGAGGCTGTCGCTTTCTATTGGCAATGGCGAGATTGTATATCAAACAGATTCGATAGCCGGACGAAATCGGCTTGACTTCGTGATAACAATCAGCGTAGAAGGCCACAAAACTAGGTTGGAAGGCATCACTATCCGCAAATGAGTAGCTTTGACTTTGCCCGCCGTGGCTGACGATTAACTCGCCCCCTTCGTGCTCGGAAGGTAAGCCAATGACCAACGTGGCGAACATATTGGGCATCTTTTCCGTATCGCGATGTGCGGCGAAAAATGATCCTTCTTCATAGACCAGCAATTTGTACTGTTCAAACTCAATTTTGCATCCGTACAGACCCAACTGCTTTCCGATCTGGTTGATTGACTCTTGAAGAGCCTCCTCCCATTGAGGATTGGTCAACTCAAAATCCTCAGCAGAGATCTGCCAAGCGTTTCGAACGTCTGTATCAACGATTGTCTCTTCCCCGCGGCCGAAGGGCGCTTGTTGGCTTAGCTCAATCAGTGCTCTGGCTTGATGTTCAAGCAGGGGTAGAGCAACATTCCCCACCCCCTTGACTTTGAGACCCGGAGGGATAGGCGGCAGCGTTCCACCGACGGAGAATGTTCCTGAGCTTTTGACCTTTTCCAGTAGAGAAATCAATTCAGTCATCTGTATCTCCAGGCAAGTGGGATGGCTGCTTTTGCGGATTTTTTCAGGACAACAACGGGCTGCGTCTGGTTTCTGCATCCTACTCCAGGCCATCTATCATTGAAGTTGCAGATCATCCATCGCCTTCCACAGATTGCGACGTCGGTGATGTACAGCACGCCATTCACGCAACAGAACTTGGTATGCTCTGGGATTGACTTCCTGCATCATTTGACTTCTCCAGAGCTATTTCTCTAGGAGAGTAAGCATGTAGTCCTGCTCACTCCATGCAAGCATGAACTCGCGCCATTTCCGCACCGTATTGGTGCATCGGTAAATACGGGATCGTTAAGAAAAATATTCTCATCGTCGTATCCAACGACGACGATGGCGTGAGAGGTGTTGTCTGGCCAGTATGGTAGGTCGCCAGTCTTTACAAATACGATGGCAGGTTGGTTGCGGTCAATTGCACTCCGAATAGTAGAATCGTCGCCAGCCGCAACTGTTACTTGAATCCCGAGTTGGTCAAGGCGCCGAATGCTAGAATAGGGTGCACCTATGCTGGTAAGGCCAAACAGGCGATTAAGCCTGCTCTGTGTAGTCTCCACACCGATATGCTGCAAGACCATCTGAGCACAAGCCGCAAGGCAACCCGCCTCCTCTTCTTGCAGTTTATGTGACGTGGTCAGTAAGCGCGTCGGCACCGGCAATCAACTCCTTAATGAGGGCCACGGATTCATCGACTTCGCATGTGATGGCATCTGTCAGCATCCGACCGATGAAATGGCGTGTGACCTGGCCTGGCCTGTCCAGGCGCGGTTTCGAGAGAATCACATCGAAGCGCCACCGGAGGGGTTCATCGAGCAGTAGCTCGGGGTTCTCGGCCATAAGCAAGTGTCCAGCGTTCATGGATAACCATACGTTTGCCTTGTGAGTTGCAACTTCAGGTGCCGTGACCGTGGCCTGGACGTGTACGTTTACCTGTAGTTTAGCCTCGGCCCCATTCCCCGTTTGACTATGCGCGGGCAGAATCATTGACGCCATTTTTGCCTCCGAAGACCCCAAACAGGCTCTCTTCTGCTATTGTATGCAAGGAAGTTGGCACGCCTGTTCGCGTGATGGTTGTCACACGACGGGTTTGCCACTGTTTTCAAGGACAGGATACCCTATCTCGGCTAGATGGCGCAAGGAAATGCGGAAATCTGACCAAGGTGTGGAATCATTTTCCTGGGGAGGAATTCAATCAGCCTTGTACACGTGAGTGGCCAACTCCCGTCGTCTCCCGTGCTGGCTACTTACGTCATCCACCAGGGTACAATCGGTCAGAACTGCGACAATCCTTCGCTCCTCCGAGAGAAGCTACATCGCTTGAACCTTGACTGAACCCATTCGGTTCCATCTCGATGAGAATGTTGACCCCGATGTTGCCCGTGCATTGCGCCGGCACGGCATCGATGTGACGACAAGTGTCGATGTCGCGTGGGGTCTAAAAACCTCGTCTGCCCGAGGAGTCGGGCTACGCCGCTTTGCGATAGTAGTCGTGAATTATGCCGCCCAACACGTCTCGCCGCTGAACTGGACCATCAGGCGGGTGATGAGTCTGTGCGATGGGTGTTCGCTGATCGATCCCTTGATGCGGACGGGCGTTGTTGTAGTAGTCAACATATTCAGTCAACACCGCGTTTAGATGTCTCTGTTCGCAAAGCGGGCGCAAGCGCCATTGACGATGATGAGCTTGTCGAGGCACTCGGTTCTTGCAGAAAGAACCCACCTTTCGGCGTGTGCATTCGCATTTGGCGCCTGTCTGGGAGTGCGAATTATCTTGATGCCCTCTGATCGAAATATGGTATCGAATGCTTCCGCGTATTTCCTGTCTCGATCTCGAATCAGGAATCTGAATCGTGCATTCTGGTCGTCTAGACGCCACACAAGCTGTCTAGCCTGCTGGACATCCAGGCTGAATCCGGATTGGTAGTGCAACCTGCGAAGTGCACGCGTCGGCTTCCGACTTCGGTGAAGAACAGGACGTAGACCGTCTTCAGAAACAAGGTTTCGATGGTGAAGAAGTCACAGGCCAGAATCTGATCTTTGTAGTGGGTCATCAGGTGACGCCAACTCGGAGAGCTGCCACGATCTGGAGCAGGCGGAATGCTGTGTCTTCTCAATATGCTGGCAATTGTCTCTTCACCGATCGTGTATCCGAGCTTGCCAAGTTCACCCTGAATCTTGCCATATCCATAATCGGGATTCTCCCTCGCAAGCTGGACGACGAGCCGCTCGAGTTCGCTGTCCGTTTTGGGACGACCGCCTCGACCTTTTGTGTTGTACGTCCATTTGCGTCTGACCAACTGGCGATGCCATTTCAGCACAGTTTCCGGCTGGAATATCCGCAGGTAGCGACTCAGTTGGCTCGATGTACAACCGCTGACCGACTTCAACTTGGTGATCGCTACAGCCAATGTAAGCCTTTCGACCCGGGTTGCCCTGACAGGTTTCGCCAACTTGCGTTCCGAGATCCTGAGTTGCTGGCGCAGCACCAGGATCTCGAGATCCTTTTCCTGGTCAGTGAGTTGTCGAATCCTGATCCGATCGAGCAGGTGAGAACAGATGCATCACGACGAACCAAGACATTCAATCTTGCCCTCCACTAGAAGCAAGAGGCACATTCTAGCAGGAGAACCTGACCTGGGCAGACTCCAAAAACGGTTCGCACGTAGTTTTTAGACCATACGGGCAATTTGGCCGGGTTTGGATTGGGCGTTGCAATCATGTACTTCACCGCCTTCATGGTGAAGTTCTAGGATGTTGAGAAACGCCCATATCACCGAACTCTTGGCCAGGTAGGCATTGCTGGTCCATTTCTTCCTGCTGCTGTATCATACCTTGACGGTGTCGCCTTTGCTCAGCCTATTTTTCTATGGTTTCTCAACGCCGAAGCGCTGCTCTTGTCACTAAGGCCAATGCAGGAAAATATTAGTCAACGAGGGATCGCGAATTTCCACCAAGGTCAGTTTTCTTCGTGTTTCTTTGTGCTCTTCGTGGATAATTATTTCTTTGGATTCGCCTAAGTTTCTGAACTCCACCTATGTCCACCATACCGCTGGGCGTCAAGCTCGATATCCCCGTTCTCCGGCGCGAACTGGTCACACGTCCGCGTCTGCTTGACCGTCTGGACCAAGGATCTCATGCATCGCTGATTCTGGTCTCCGCACCCGCGGGTTTTGGCAAGACGACCCTCATCTGTGATTGGTTGCGAACGGTTGAAGTGCCGGTGGCCTGGCTCACGCTGGATGAAGCCGACAACGATCCTGGCTCATTTTCTGACCAACCTTGCGGCCGCGCTCCAGAAAATCGACGCAGATGTTGGCCATGCCGTACTCAGCATGCTTGGGTCTCCACAACGCCCGCCGCTCGATACCCTCATGATCGGCCTCATCAATGAAATTTCAGCCTGGCCGAGCCGACTTCCTGCTCTTGTTGGATGACTACCATACTGTGGAGGCGCAGCCGATCCACGACCTGCTTGCACCTTCCTGCTGGATCACATGCCGGCCCACATGCACATCGTCATCCTCAGTCGAGCGGACCCGCCGCTGCCCCTCTCCCGCTTGCGTGGCCGCGGGCAGCTCGCCGAGCTGCGCGAGGCGGAACTCCGATTCAATCAAGCAGAAATCGATGCGTTGCTCAACCAACAGATGGGGTTGGCCCTCTCGGATGCGCAGATCGCAGCGGTGGACAGCCGCACCGAAGGTTGGATCACCGGCCTTCATCTGCTGGCGCTCTCCGCGCAGGGACGTGAAGATATCGCCGATTTCGTCGAGCGGTTCACGGGCAGCCACCGCTACATCGTCGATTACCTGACCGACGAAGTGCTGAACCGGCAGCCGGAGGCGATTCAGCGCTTCCTGTTGCAGACCTCGATCTTGACGCGCCTGTCGGGCCCGCTCTGCGATGCCGTCTGTTTCGGGCCAACGAGCGATGGGCCGGATGACGCTGCCGATCCCGTGCCTGAGCAGCCGCGGCCAAACGCTGCTCGAAGCGTTGGATGCGGCCGATCTCTTCGTCGTGCCGTTGGACGACGAACGACGCTGGTATCGCTACCATCGTCTCTTCGCTGATGTGCTGCGCCATCGGTTACGGCGAACGTTGCCCCATCGAATGGCACGAGTTACACCTTCGGGCGGCGCGCTGGTACGAGCAAAACGGCTCGGCCAGAGAGGCCATCGACCACGCGTTGCACGCTGAAGCGCACGCCGAGGCGGCTCGGCTGGTGAAGATCAACGCGTTTTCCGCCCTGAAACGGGGTGAGCTAACCACCGTGATGGGATGGATCGACCGATTGCCGGAGAAGGTCGTTCACGAACACCCCATGCTTTCGGTCTACCGGGCGTGGGCCTTGCTGTTGACCGGTCAAGTGAGCCGGATTGAGCCGTCTCTTCAGGCAGTTGACTCGGCACGCCACCCAGGGAGCGTCCGTCTTTCTGATGAGAAGCAGATGCCTGCGGCAACAGTCGGAGCAGACGAAATAGAGGGCCACCTCTCTGCAATCCGCTGCTATGTGGCGGCAGTAAGCGGCGAGCCGACCAGGGCGATGGCGTTGGGGCAGCAGTCGCTGGCTCTTCTGCCCAAGGAAAGCGACGATGTGCGCAGCATCGTCACTTTTGTTATGGGCGGTCTGGCTATGATGCGCGGCGACATGGCATCGGCAGAGGCGGCATTTGTCGACGCCGGAGAACGCGGCCGAACGTCAGGAAACATCAACCTGGCGGCCCCGGCCATGCGTGCATTGGGCGACATCCGGGCGATGCAGGGTCGGCTTCATCAGGCCGCGGAAACTTTCCGAGATGCGCGTGATCTGGCAACGACGCCGCGCGGACGTCCGCTGCCCAGTCGCTGCCGGCGCGCTGCGTGGGCTGGGTGAGCTATCGTATGAATGGAACGATTTGGCCGCGGCCGAGCACACATCTGGAGCAAGGACTCGAACTGGCACAACAGTGGGGCCAGGTGGATTCGATCGTCAGCACGCAGGTAGCGTTAGCGCACCTGCGGCAAACGCAGGGCAATTTCGAAGCCGCGCAAGATCTCCTACAAACGGCGGCGCAGACTGTGCGTCGACGCATCTCTACGCCAACGGTTGGCGGTGCGCTGGCTGCACAGCAGATGCGCTTCTATCTGGCCCAAGGCGATCTGGCGGCTGCGGCCCGCTGTGCGCAGGAACGCGGACTACATGCCGGCGAAGAGCTTAGCTATGCACGCGAGATCGAGCTTGTTGCGTTGGCCCGGCTGCTGATGGCGAAGGCCGAATGGCAGACGGCTCAGGAACTGTTGACCAGGCTGCGCGCCGCAGCCGAACTGGGCGGTCGGACGACGCAGGCTATTGAGACGTTGATCCTGCAATCGCTGACCTTTCAGGCGCAGAACGAATCCGCACAGGCGATTGCGCGGCTTGAGACTGCGTTGTCTTTGGCCGAGCCGGAAGGCTATGTCCGCACTTTTGTGGATGAAGGAGAGCCGTTGGCGGACCTGTTGTTCAGGATCAAGGCAAGATCCGAGTCACGCCGCCTGAAAGGCTACGTCTCAAGTTGTTGGTCGTCTTGAGAAAGACGAAGAGAGCGTTTCTGCCTTCTCACCGGTTCAACCCCTGATCGAGCCGCTCAGCGATCGTGAACTTGAGGTGCTGCGCCTGATTGCCGGCGGGCTTTCGAACCACGAGATTGCCGAAGAACTCGTGATTGCCGTGGGGACGGTCAAGGCGCATACGGCCAGCATCTATGGCAAGCTGGCGGTACACAGCCGTACCCATGCTGTGGCTCGCGCCAGAGAACTCGACCTGTTGTAGGTCATAGCTGCGATTCCATTGCCGAAACTCAGTAGTTTACGATTTGAGACAGAAGGAGATTCCTTCGCTGATGTTTCGCTGGAGTGAAGAGTTCGTGCAAACTCGCTTCTAATGAACGAGTCAGCGGCAGGGCCCGCAGCAGGGTGAGGGACGCGTCGGTGGAGGCCGCGGTGAGCGGGAGGGGAGGCGGCGAGGGGGACGCCTCGGCAGGTTGAACCACCTCGAGCCGCATCCCTGCCTCCAGGCCGCCGTACTCCTGCCGGATGGCGTCCGCCTCCGTCCGGGCGGCGTCCAGGGCGGCGTCGACGGCGGCCCGTCCACCAGCACAGACGGCCACCGTGGCGGCGCACTCCCGCGGGATGGCGTTGCGCTTGTCGCCGCCCGACATGGAGACGAGGCGGACGGCCGCACTGCCGCCCCCGCCGCGCACGGCCGCCTCGGCCAGGCGGGCGGCCAGGCCCACCGCGTTGCCCCGCCCCTCGTGGATGCACAGGCCCGAGTGGCCGCCCAGGAGGCCGGACACGGAGAGGGAGAGCGTGGCGACGACCGGGGCGGCACAGGGGTCGGCGGACACGGGGAGGGTGATCCTGGAGTCCCCCCCGCCCGCGCACCCGATGAAGATGTCGCCCCACTCCTCCGTGTCCAGGTTGACCAGGGTGCGCCCCGTCAGCATGCCTCCATCCAGGCCGAACGCGCCCGTCAGGCCGGTCTCCTCGTCCACCGTGAACAGGGCCTCGATGGGCGGCAGGGGCGCCGGGTCGTGCGGCGGCGTGTCGAGGACGGCCAGCGCCGCGGCGACGCCGATGCCGTTGTCCGCGCCCAGGGTCGTCCCGTCCGCGCGCAGCCAGCCGTCCCCGCCCAGCACCAGGGTCAGCGGGTCCGCGCCGAAGTCGTGGCCGGCCCTGTCCGCGTTCTTTTCGGTCACCATGTCCACGTGGCCCTGCAGAATGACGGGCGGGGCGCGCGCGCCGGAGAGAGGAGTCCCGGAGCCGGGGCGGCGGATGACCAGGTTGCCGACGGCGTCCTGGGTCCAGGGGAGGGACCGGGCGTCGGCGAAGGCTTTGAGCCAGGCGAGGACGCTAGGGAGGGGGAGAGAGGGATGGAGGGTGGGGGTGGGGTGTGTGTGGGGGGGGGGTGGACAGTGGAGCCAGCGGACGCGCGCGCGCTGGGTTGAACAAAGAGAGCATACACGCCCCCTCTTCTCCCTCCCTCTCTCTCCCTCCTACTCACCGTCCCTCCTGCTTGGACGGGCGCGGGATCTCGGACAGGGACGCAAAGTGCCGCCACAGCTTGGCCGGCTCCAGGCCGGCGACAACGGCCTGGGCGGGCGATGGAGCGGCGGCGGTGTCGGCGGCGGAGGGCATTGCAGCACTCGTGGCGCGACGGGTGGCGAGGATTCGGCGGTGGGGGCGGGGCGATGCGAGGAGCAGGACGCGGCGGGTGGCCAGGGCGCCCGCGCGCATGTGTGTGTGTGGTGGGGAGAGTGGGCGCGTTGAGGGGACGCACGGGAGGCGGAGACCGTGTGAGCAGAAGAGACGGAGCGCGCTCGTGGGGGTGTGGGGGTGTGGGGGGGGGCAGAGGCAAGAAGAAAGAAAAACGAAAACACATTCGCTCCTCCCTCCTCCCTCACGCGCCCCTGTGCGTGCACAGGCCCGCGCTAGCCCCAAAAACCACCCCCAGCCCAAGGCCACCCGTCCAAGCACACGCCTGTGTGTGTGGCCGAGGGCGAGCGCAGCGGTTTCCCTGAAAGCCCGGGGCGCGAGGGCGCACCAAGAACCTATCTCACGCAGAAAAGGCGCAACTGCCTGCCGCGCGGCCCCAAGCCTCGCCTGTTTGCCCCCTCCCCACGCGCGCGCGCCCCTCCTTCGATGCACGCCCACGTGCTCACGGGCAGCCGCCCAGGCGGCCCGCACCCGCGGCCGGGCGGGCTGGGTCGGTGCGTGTGGTCGGGTGTTGTGATCGGGAAGGGGTGGCTCCTGATGCAGGGCGCGCCAAAAAAAGCCAGCCCCGCCCGACCTCCCCCCCTCCTCGACCTCGCGCCCTCACAACCTCTCTCCCCCTCCCTCCCTCATCTCCCAGCAGCCGCCCCGCCCGCCCGGCCCTCCCGCCCCCCGCCTCCCTCCTGCGCAACTGGATCTCCGGCGACCGGTCCTCCAAGCCGTCCGGCTCCTCCGGCTCCTCCCCGGACTCCTCCTCCTCCTCCGAGTCGCCCGCGCCGGCCGCCCCCGCGCCGGCCGCGCCCCCCATGTTTGCGCCGCCGCCCCCCCCACCACCACCAGACTACCAGTTCGCCGCGACGGACGCCCCGGACTCCGTCCTGCGCCTGCCGCCCAAGACCGAGCTGACCCCGGCCCAGGTGGAGGCCGTCTTCGGCTACCCCCGCGACCTGGAGGCCCAGTACCTCCTGGGCAGCGTCCTGGGCGCGGGCTCGTTCGGCGTCGTGCGGCGGGGCGTGCACCGGTCGAGCGGGGCGGCGTACGCCATCAAGTCGGTGGCCAAGGTGCCCCGCCGGGGCGCCTGCACGCCCCGGCACCTGCTGAAGCTGCGCACGGAGGTGGACGTCATGCGCCAGCTGGGGCCGTCCCTGGACGCGGTGTACCTGGCGGCCGTGTTTGAGGACGCGGGTGCCGTTCATTTAGGTGAGGAGAGAGAGAGAGAGGCACACATGGAGGGGAGGGGGAGGTCGAGGGGGTGGTCTCGCGCGCGCGGCTGCGGCCAACCCTCTCTCTCCCCACTTCCCCGCTCTCTGCCCTCACCCCCTCCCTCTCTCTCTCTCTCTCTCTCTCTCTCTCTCTCTCTCTCTCTCTCTCTCTCTCCCCAGTCACCGAGCTGTGCGAGGGCGGCTCCCTCGTCGACCGCATGCGCGGCGGCGCGGGCTCCCCCGCCTCCGCGCCTCCAACCCGCCCCCTTACAGAGGCCGCCGTCGCGCGCACCGCGGCCGCCGTGCTGCGCTTCCTGGCGCAGTGCCACGCCAAGCACATCGTGTACCGGGACGTCAAGCCCGACAACTTCCTTTTCTTGCGGGCGGAGGAGGGAGAGGGGGAGGGCGGGCCCGGCGCCGGACCCGGCGCCACCACCCCGTCCCCCATCCGGGCGACTGACTTCGGCCTCGCCATCCGGCACGACCCCGCCACCGACCCGCCCCTGCAATCCCGGACGGGCACGCCCGTCTACATGGCGCCCGAGGTCGTCCTCCAGGCCTACGGCCCGCCCTGCGACGCCTGGTCCGCCGGCATCATGATCTTCCAGCTCCTCACGGGCGACCTCCCCTTCTGGAAGGGCGGGGACCTGGCGACGCTCACCCTCCAGGACGTGTGGGCGGGCGTCCTGCACGCGCCAATCGACCTGGACGGCGGCGCGGGCGGTCGCCTGCCGCCAGGCGCCCGGGACCTGCTGCGGGGGCTGCTGGTGCGCGACCCGGCCAAACGGTGGACGGCGGCGGAGGCGCTGGAGAGAGGGGCAGCCTGGCTGAGCGGCGGGAGCGGGGGCGGCGCCGCCGCCTCTTCCCTGGCGGACGCCCCGCTGGACGCCACCGTTGTCGCCCGCCTGCAGCGCTTCGCGACGCACGGCCGCTTGAAGCAGCTGGTCCTGACCCGCCTGGCGGAGGAGGTCGTGGGGAGCGCCAGTGGCGGAGAGGGCAGTGATGGGGCTGGCGCGCGCTCGCCTACCTCCTCTCCCTCTCCCTCCTCCTCCGCCCCGCCTCTCCCGCCCCGCCTGGCGTCCGCCGCCGCCGCGGTGCGGGACCTGTTTGCGGCCTACGACGCCGACGGGTCGGGCGGCATCGACGCGGGCGAGCTGGCGTCGGCGCTGGCGGCGCGCGGGTATCAAGTGTCGCCCGGCGAGGTCGCCAAACTCATGGCCCGCCTGGACGGCGACGGCGACGGCTCCGTCTCACCCGCGGAACTGGCGGCGGGGCTGGTGGACTGGAGCGGCGCGGACTCCGGGTGCGGCACGGGGCTGGCGTCGACGGACGGGTGTGGCGGGTGCGGGTCCGGGTGGGCGGCCGCCTGGGCGGACGCGGCCTTTGACGCGCTGGACGCGGACGGGTCGGGGACGATCGACTTGGACGAGCTGGCGGCCTTGCTGCCTGAGCAGGAGGGTGGGGAGCAGGGAAGCGAGGCCCTGCGGGCCGCGGCGGGCGAGCTGCTGAGGGAGGCGGACACAGACGGGGACGGGCTCGTGTCTCGCTCCGAGTTTGAGGCGCTGCTGTGCGAGGTGGGCGGCGCGGACCGGCTGAGCCTGTATGATGGGCGGCTGGAGGCGGGGGCGGGGGCGCCGGGCGGCCCGCCCGCGGGGGCGGGCGGGGCGCTGCGGGCGGTGCGGGGGGCGGAGTGAGGAAGAGAGAGAGGGGGGCGTGCGATGATTGGTGAGAGAGAAAGGGAGCAGGAAAGGTGGAGAGGGCGTGTGTGTGCAGGGGGCGTGCCACGCCTCGCGCTCTCTTTCTCGGGCGTAACGATCCTCGATCACAAACACGGACACACTCGGTGGGCGAGGATGCCGTCGGCACCAGGGTCGTGAGGGCGATGGAGCAGGGCGCGCGCAGTGGCGTGGTCTGCGGGCCTCCCGGTCAGGTGAAACCCTCGCCGCAGACTTGGCAAGGACCGTCAGGCGTGGCAGCGAAGTAGCCTGGGTCGCAGGTGGTGTGCGTGTGTGGGGGTGGGGGGAAGGGAGGCGCGCACTGGGGAGAGTGGCGGGCACCCTCTCTCTCTCTCTCTTCAGGTCGACGCGCCTTACCTAATCAACTCACCCGGACTTTGGCCAGTTTGGCTGCCAGTTCAGCTGTGTCCGCGGTGGACTAGACTACGGCCACTAGGGCCAGCACGGCAGCCGCCAGGGTGGCGGTAGCGGTGCTGCGCACGGTGTGATGGTGGTGCGAGCAGGTGTGGTTTTTTGGGTTGGGTTGGGGGGGTGAGTGCGGGGAGGAAAGGGCCTCTTTCTCTTGCACCACCTCTCCCTCACCTCACCTCACCGCTTCACCCCACCCGCTCAGGCACTCCTCTCCTTTCTCTTTAGTCAATCCACCACCCGCACACATCGCAGCCCCCTCAAGAGGCAATGGCAATGTCGCTCGGATAATTCAGGTTGAATCCGCCGGGAGGAAAAGTGAGGGCACAGGACACGATGGTCCCGGATTCGATGGTGCACCGCGTGACACTCGACGGCCCAAAGCTGATAACATAGGCATAATTGTTTTGGATGGCAATGCCGTACCCGCCCGAGAAAGCCCAGTTGGGCACAGGCGGGACGGCGCACGAGGTGAACGACCCGTTGGTCATGCTGCACTGCACGACGTTGTCGCCATTGACAATGAAGCCGATGTTGTCGACAATGACAATTTGTTGGGCCGAGCTCACCAGCCAGCCCGTCGAAGGTGTGGGCGGGATGACGCAGGACGTGATGTTGCCAGACCCGTCAATCGTACACTCCGTGATGCCCTGGACGTCCGGTCCGGTGCTGATTACGTTGAGGATGTAGGCGGTGTTGTTGACGATGGCAATGCCGGTCGGCGTGCCCAGGTTCCATGCAATGTTGGGGACGTTGCACGAGGTGATGGACCCGTCCCCGTCGGTGATGCACTGCGTAACGCTGTTGGTGACATAGTTGGGGATGTAGATGACATTGTTGTAGACGGCCATGCTGCGAGCGGTGTTTATCTGCCAGGCCCCCGAAATCGTGGGCACAGCGCAGGCAGTGATGGATCCCGCCGTGATGGTGCATTGTGTCACGACATTGTTGTCGTTGGTAACGTACGCAATGTTGTTTGCTACGGCAATGGCTACTGGCAAAGCCAAATTCCAGCCGCCTGACGGGGTCGGCGGGACAACGCAGGAGGTGATGGAGCCGTCGGCGGCAATGGCACACTCCGTGACCGTGTTTCCAAGCACGTTGGGTATGTACGCGACTGATGCCGCAGGCGCCGCCACGACCGCGGCGACGACGACGGGCGCGCCGCTGGACAAGCCAAAGCTGGTGACTACGGCGGTCAGGTTGCCAGTGCTGGTCGGCTGCGTCGACAGGGTGACCGTGAGGGTGGTCGCCGTCGCGGCGGTCACCTCCCCAGCCGCGCCATTGCTGAGGACGACCGTGTTGCCCGTTCTCACCGGATCAAAGCCCGTGCCCGAGATGGTCAGCGTGGGCGAGCCGATGGCCAGGCTCGCCAGGCTCTCGGTCACGGTTGGCGCTGCCACGACCGCGGCGACGACGACGGGCGCGCCGCTGGACAAGCCAAAGCTGGTGACTACGGCGGTCAGGTTGCCAGTGCTGGTCGGCTGCGTCGACAGGGTGACCGTGAGGGTGGTCGCCGTCGCGGCGGTCACCTCCCCAGCCGCGCCATTGCTGAGGACGACCGTGTTGCCCGTTCTCACCGGATCAAAGCCCGTGCCCGAGATGGTCAGCGTGGGCGAGCCGATGGCCAGGCTCGCCAGGCTCTCGGTCACGGTTGGCGCTGCCACGACCGCGGCGACGACGACGGGCGCGCCGCTGGACAAGCCAAAGCTGGTGACTACGGCGGTCAGGTTGCCAGTGCTGGTCGGCTGCGTCGACAGGGTGACCGTGAGGGTGGTCGCCGTCGCGGCGGTCACCTCCCCAGCCGCGCCATTGCTGAGGACGACCGTGTTGCCCGTTCTCACCGGATCAAAGCCCGTGCCCGAGATGGTCAGCGTGGGCGAGCCGATGGCCAGGCTCGCCAGGCTCTCGGTCACGGTTGGCGACGCACGGACAGGGCCAGGGCCAGGGCCAGGGTGGCCTTTTTTTCTCTTGTATGCTCTCGCCTTTTTCTGAGGTTGGCGGTTGGTGGAGTGGGTGGAGGGTTAAGTTGTGGCGCGGCCCGCCCTGGCGGGGGAGGCCAGTGTGCGGACTTGCTCGCGATTGCCACCTTGCTCTTGCGCTCTCTTTCTCTCTCTCTCCCTCTCTTCGTCTCACCTTGAGCATCGTCAGCATCTCCTCCAGCTTCCACTCCAGCAGGGTGTCGACCTCGTTATCCAGCATCTCCTGCTCTTCAATGTCGGCGTTCGTCTCATTCCTAGCAGCAACCATTCTCGTGTCCATGCCCATGTCCACCTCTCCATTGGCTGGCGCATCAAACTGAATGAGGTCGAGGCCGGTCAGCGCCCTGTCCTCGTACTCGTCCAGCTTGTTGTTGACGGTGGACTCCAGGGCGTCAATGCTGGTGCCATTTGGGACGACGGCGGCGGCGGTGGCGGCGGTGGCGATGACCAGGGCGACCAGGGCGACCGCAAAGGAAACCTGCTGATGGTGAAACTTTGAGATGGAGAATAGCAAGGTGGGGTGAGGGATGGGAGAGGCCCAGAAGGACTTGGTACTCTGTCCACGCATGCCATACACGCACGCGGTCTCGCAGTAGCGTATGACTTTTTCGGGCGCGGTGGGCAACGTGTGAGGGGACCGCGATAGGGAGGACTTTTGGACTTTTGCGCGCTTGTGAGAGTTCGAACAACAACAACAAAAGCTCGCACGGCATTTTATTCGAATGAAGGCATTCGCAATGCGGAAGGGGAAGCTAGAACACGACGCATACGCAACCGCAAAAAATGCTGAACTCTTCATCACAGTACGCAAGTGCGCATGCATCACGGAGGACTCACACGTCCCATGGTGGAAAGGAGAAAATAGTGGCGTGGAGTGGAGAGGTGGCAAAAACAAAAAAGCGAGAGTGAAAGAGCGAGGAAGAGCGCTCTCCT
This sequence comes from uncultured Chloroflexia bacterium, assembly GCA_963749845.1. Taxonomy (GTDB): domain Bacteria; phylum Chloroflexota; class Anaerolineae; order Caldilineales; family Caldilineaceae; genus JAGRCP01. The sequence continues at coordinate 268,513 of CAVVOJ010000010.1, forward strand.
TCTCTCTCCCTTCTCTCTCCTCGTGCGGCCCCCTCACCTTGCCGCTCGCTGGGCGGCCTTGGCGGTCTGTAAAATACGCCATGGGAGGGGTGGAGTGGGTAGGGCAAGGGTAGGAGAGGGAGGGCGCGCCCGCAAACGCAGAATGAGCGCGCCCGCAAACGCAGAATGAGATGGGAGATGGGGAGAGGACATTTTCTCTTTTCTGGTGTCGTCACCCCGATAGACTTCAATTAGCGCATCATTCATTCCCATTCTTGCATCATAATTCCTCTCTTTCCTTTGAACGCGACACCACACTCGCGCGCCTGGCAGTGCACACACACAAGCGCGCGGTCGCTGCACCACCAGCACCACCACATCAGAGGCTACCGCACACCTTCTACTCTCCCTGTCGCACTCTCGCACACTCAACGAGAGACGACCGCACTTGCTCATTTTTCTCTTTTCTTTTTTCCATCGACGAAACCACAACATGACCGCGACGACCGAGGCGCCTGCCGCGGCCGCACCCGCTGCTCCTGCCGTCGACGTCAAGAAAACAGCCGCCGCGGATGGTGAGAGCGAGGTAGGTGGGATGCGGACGGAGGAGGACGGAGAGGAATGGCCAACAGTGTGATGGAGAGAAGCAGGGCAAGGTCGAGGGCCCGCTGTCACACACGCTCCTCGTCGCCGCGCCGCGCGCGCCTCCTCTCGCTTGCCCTCCACCGCGCCACACAGCAGTCCGCCCCGCCCTTTTTTCACTGGCGGCCTGGGTAGCGACTAGACGCTGATCTACCTGAGACGGTCACATTCCAATCGAGCCCACTCGCACGCCCCCCCCCCCCCCCCCCCCCCCCCCACCCCACCCCCCCAAAAAAACACCCGATGGGCGTGCTCGCTCGTTCGACCAAGGCCGAGCCTGAGCCCGCGCCCGCCCCGTCCTCCTCCGGCCGCCTCGCCTGGCCCTGGCAGGCGCGGGCGGACGGTTCGCCCCCCGGCACCTCCTCCAAGCCCCTCCAGGTCGGCCTGGTCACCCTGCGCGCCCGCGGCGGCCTGCGCGGCCGCCTGGAGGCGGGCGCGCGCGGCGCGGCCACCGCGCTCAGGCACGTCGCCACGCCGCGGCCGAGGGTGAGCGTGGGATGGAGATGGGTAGAGGTGTGTGTGCGCATGTGACCCTGGGGTGGTCGCGCACGCGAGCGTGTGTGTGGGCAGCGTGCCCGGGCCGCGGCAGGGCGCCCAATTGGCAGACGCGTCGGGCCGAACGAGAAAAAGAGAAGACTCGGACCCACACTCTCTCTCAGCAGCGGGCGTGTGTGCCGCCTCCCGCCTCCCGCCAGCCCTCACCCTCTCTCTCTCTCTCTCTCTCTGCCTCCACATCGGCTCTCACCCTCTGAAACACACTCAAACAGGGACCAGGCGTGTGCGACCACAACCGGGCGGAGCGGGTCGCCAACCTGGTGACGACGCTGCCTTACTTTGGCCTGGCAGCCCGCCACGCAGCGCGCGCGCGCACGCCCGAGCGCCGCCTGTACGCGGCGGCCGTCGCGGGCGCGGGCGCGGGGGCGACGCTCTTCCACGCCCTGGACGGCCCCGCCAAACCCGCCGGCCGGAAAGCGGACTACTGGGCCATTGCCCTGGCCGCCACCGCCATGGGCCGCCTCCTGTTCCCGGTCGCCATGGACGCCCGCCGCCTGACGGCGGTCAGTCTGGCGGCGACGCCCGTCCATCCTTTGCTGGTCACGGGCGCCCACCTGATCGCCATGGAGTCCGAGTTCCGGGCCCGCGCGCGGACCGACCCCCGCGTCGCGTCCGCGGAGCGGGCCCACCTGCTCACCTCGGCCGTCGGCGTCGCCTGCTTCTTCCTGGAGGACCTGCGCCCGTCCACGCCCTTCGTGCACGCGGCCTGGCACTGCCTGAGCGCGGTGAGCGTTTTCACGACGGAGGGGCTGGTGGAGGGGGCGGAGGACCGGCTGCTGGCCCGGCGGGCGCGGCGGAAGAGGGGAGGAGGGGGTGGGGGTGGGGGTGGGGGTGGGGGTGGTGGGGGTCGAGTGGGAGGTGGCGGGCCGGCCGGCGGCGTGTGAATTGAAGCATGGAAGGCGCGTGTTTGTTCTCTTTATTCTGCTCGCTCTTTCTCTTTACACGCACGCGTGGCGGTGCGCGCAGGGGGTGGGAGGGGGTGGTGAGGGAAGAGGGAGTGGGGGGGGGGAGGTAAGGGAGAGGGAGGAGGGGAGGGGAGAGGGAGGGGCGCGGGGGTTGGGCGGGCGGGTGCGGAGTGGCGCTCGCCCCCGTTATTGTCTGGGGTGGGGTGTGTGTGGGTGGGGGGGGGCATCCACCCCCGTTATTGCATGCCACAGCAAAACCTTAAGACAGGCCAGGGCGCTATTATTGGAGGTGCGTAGGGGGTGGGGTCGGGAGCGTGCGCGGGCACCGCGCGCCGCCCGCGCAGGTGGGCCGGGGGTTTCCCTCGCACCTCGCTCCATCTCTCTCATAAGGCAGGGGGGGGGGGGGGGGGGGGGGGGGGGGGGGAGCGCGCACTGGGGAGAGGGGCGGGGCGCCCCCCCCCCCCCCTCTCTCTCTCTCTTCAGGACGACGACGCCTCGGTCAGGCGGTCGGCCAGGGCGCCGGAGGTGGACTGCAGCTTGCGCCCGGCCGCCGCCGATGAGGCCGCGCTGCCGCCGCCAAAGCGGCCCCCGCCGCTGGCGGCGGACGAGGCCGCCGCGCCGCCGCCGCCGCCCCAGCCGCCGCCCCACCAGGGGTTGAAGCCCCACTGCTGCAGCTCCCGCAGCCGCACCTCATCGTCCAGGAGACGCCGCCCAGCAGCTGCAGAGCTGGCCGCGCTGCCGCCGCCGCCGCCGCCCCAGCCGCCCCAGGGGCCCCACCCGCCGCCCCCAGAGGCGGCCGACGACGCAGCCGCGCCGCCCAGGCCGCCCCACCCGCCCCACCCGCCGCCCCAGCCGGGCCAGAACCCGAACTGGTTCAGGGCGCGGCCGGCGTGCTCCGGCATATCTGTTGTGTGCGCATGTGTGATGGAGTGTGTGGGTGGGCGTGGGAGGGAGGGAGAGGGAGAGAGAGGGGGAGGGGCGGCCGCGGGCGCGCGCGCGCGCGCGCGGTGCGTTGCGCGCGCGAGTGGAGGGGGGGGGGGGGGGCGTTGCGGGCGCGCCCCGCCTCGGGACGGCCCGCACGCAAGCTCTCGCACCACGCCCCGCCGCGGCACGTGCCCCCCCCCCCCTCTCTCTCTCTCTCCTCGCGCCCCCCCCCACACACACAGCTCACCGGTCGGGGTAGCGGCCGCGGTGGCGGCCAGGGCCAGGAGGGCCGTGACGAAGATGGTCTTCATTGTTTTGTGCGGGTGTGGGAGGTGGGAGGGAGGGAAGGCGGTGGTCGGGCGCGAACAAGCGAGTGTGAGCTGTGAGCGGCCGACCCCCACGCGGCCCTTTTTGTTGGAGCGAAAAAATAGGCTTGGCAAGGCGGGCGCACCCCCTCTGCACGCCTGGCACCACTTGTCAGCACTCTAAGAAGGGATGAAATCAGCCCGCCCCGCCACCCCGATGCGTGAGGGACGCGAGGCGGGAGTGGCCTGCCGCTATGAGAAGCGAAAGGAGAGAGAGAGAGCGCACGGGGACTCGACGACCCTCCATCATCATTTTTCTCTTCTCCCTCACACGTCCAACCACAGCCGCACGCCATCCACGTCGCCCACCGCCACCACCACCCGCCCCTCCTTCTGGGCTTTGGTCAGCCGCCCCGTCGGCCCCCTGTTGGCCCGCACGTCCGCGGGGCGCCACGTCACCGTGCCCGCAGCCTCGTCAAAGGCCACCAGGTTGAAGATGAAGGGCGCCCCGGGCGCCCGGGGTGGCAGGCCCTTGGGCGGCCCGCACCCGCCCGCCAGCGCCGCGGCGCTCGCGGCACCGCCCAGGCACACCGCCATGGGCAGGTCCCCGAACCGGGCCAGGTCGGCCGGCACGCGCAGGGCCCGCTCCGCGCCCGGCGAGGAGACCTCGACCTCAACCCCGTCCGCCACGCCCCCCCCGACCTTGGCCTCAAAGGCCGCCCCGAAGGCGGCCGCAAAGGCGGCGACCTCGTCCAGGGACGGCGACCCGAACTCGTCGGTCGGCTTGTCCAGGCGGATGGCCAGGCGGGCCGATCGCGCGTCGGCGGTCAGGGACCAAAGGGACAGGGCGGAGAGGGCCGGGTTGGTTGAGAGGACAGCCGCCGCCGCGTCCGCGGCCGCCCCGCCCCAGGGCACGTCCGCGACGGCGATGCCGGCTGCGGTGGCGGCCACGTCCTCCGGAAGTTCTTCAGCTAGGAGGTCTTCATCCTCGTCGTCGGACGTAGGCGGCGGCGGCGCGGCGGCCGCGGCCAGCGTCCGCACCCATGACGGCCTCGCCGGCTCGGGGTTGGCGGGCCGGCCAGCAGGCATGCGCAGCGAGCCGCCACTCGCGCGAGGGTCGCTGCTCAGGGGGGCACGTCCCGCCAGGCCCCGCACGGCCGTGCGGGCCAGGACCCTGGCGCTGGCTAGGAGCATAGAGGAGAGCTTGGAGGCCGGCTGCCTTGCCGCGTTGTGTCGGGGGGCCTCTCCCCACCACGACGAAAAAAAGAGTGAGCCAACCCCGAGCCGCTCTCTCTCCCTCCTCCTTTACTCTTCTTTCCCAACCCGCCCGCCCTCCCTTCCCTTCCGACACCACCCACCCGCATACCGTCAACCATGCTCCGCTCCCTGGCCCCGCGCCCCATCCTCTCGGCCACTCGCCCGGCGCGCCCGGCCGGCCCCGCCGGCCCCGCGCCCATCCGGGTCGCGCCCATGCACGCCGCGCCTGTCTCCTCTTCTTCGCGCCGCTCCGTCGCTACCGCCGCCGCCCAGGGTGCGTCCACCGTGCGCGTGTCCGTCCAGGGCCGCCACCTGGAGGTGACGCCCTCGCTCAAGGCGTACGCGGTGAGTTTTTTTGTGTGGGGGAAAGAAGGAGAGAGGGGCGGACAAAAAGCGGCCATCGGCGCGTCGCTTCCGTGCGAGTGCGCTGCGCGTGGCACGCACACGTGCACCGCACCTGCCCGCCCGTCCACCTCCCGCACCCGGAGCTTGAAGCCAGAGAGGCGCCACCTCGAAAGGGGCGGCCGGCAGGTGGGCGCCAACACCCAGGAGGCCCTCCTCCGAGGTCGCGCGCCGTCCCTCTTTTTTTTTCATTCGAGCTCTCCGCGCGCTTGATGGGGTGTTGCGCCCTTCTCTCTTTCGCGCCCGCGGCCCGCCGCCCCGTCGCCCTCCCGCATTGCCAGCGCACCCGGGTTAATCGCGTAGGCTACGTGTAAGCGGTCCCTGACGTGGGGCGTCCGAGGGAAAAGGCGCTCGCCGGCGGTCGCGCGGGCGGGCGTGCCGAAGAGGGGGAGAGTCATATCTCGAAGGGGCGCGCACTCCCCCCCACGCCCAGTCGCCATCCACTTCCTTCCACCCCCCACCCACCCCCTCTCTCATGTCGTGTCGTGCCCTCTCCTCTCTCCCCCATTTCACACATTCCCAGGAGGAAAAGGTCTCGCACGCCATGCAGAACTTCGAGTCCGCCGTCAAGTCGGCGGACGTCAAGCTGTCCGTGGCGGGCGGGGACGCGGGCAAGGGGGCCAAAGCCCAGAAGACCGAGGTCACCATCTACACGCTGCGCCACGGCGTCGTCCGGGTGGAGGACGTCGAGTCGACCGCGTACGCGTCCATCGACGTCGTGTGCGACAAGGTGCGGGGCAAGATGCGGCGCCTGAAGGAGAAGGCCATGCAGAAGGGCAAGTGGCCGGGCTCGGCCCGCCCCCGGGGCGCGGTCCCCCTGGCGGACGAGCTGGCCGCGGAGGCCGCGGCCGTCGCCTCCTCCTCGGACGATGACGAGGACTGGGCGGCCGTCGCGGCGGCCGCGGCCAAGGCGGACGCGGGCGGCGGCGCGGCCGGCGCGCCCGCCCCGGAGCTCCTGCGGGAGAAGACGTTTGTGCTGACCAGGATGAGCGCGGGCGACGCGGCCGAGGCGGCCGAGCTGCTGGGCCACTCGTTCTACGTGTACGAGGACGCGGAGGCGGGCGGGGTGCGGGTGGTGTACAAGCGGGAGGCGCGCGGGTATGGCGTCATCATCCCGACCATCGCGAAATGATGAGAGGAATGGAGACGGGATGAGAGATGGAAAGAACTGGAGAGAGAGAGGGGGGGTGGAGGGGGAAGGTGCGGTGCGGAGCACTGAGGAGAAGAGATGGATGGACGGGTTTGCTTTTTGCGTCCGCGCTGCAGTGCGCTTTACGCGCCACGACTTGATGGAAAGGAAGAGGGGGGGGGCGGTCTTTTTGGAGTGCGTTTGAGTGTTTGTGGCCATGGTCTGCGTGTCCCCTCGCACGCCCCCTGTCAACGGGATGAAATATGATGAGGTTGGGTTGAGCGTGGCCCGCCCCAGGCCCTTCCCCACCCATTCCTTACAACCCGCGCTGCGCCGCGGCTCCTGTCTCAATTCCCCCGTTTTTGAGCGCGCGTCTCCGTCGCCTTCCACCCTCCCGCCTGGTCAGCCAGCTTGGCTGACTCGTTCCTCTCTCTGACCCGAGACGTGTTCAGAAAGAGATAGAGGGAGCGCCCCTCCCCTCCCCCTCTCCCCCCTTTCCCGCATTCGTCTCTCGCTCCACCCTCGGCGGCGCTCCCCCGTCTCTCTCCAAACTGCTCTCTCTCTCGTCTGTGTGCCTGTCTCTCTCGTCTCGTCTCGCGCCAAGCCATGGTGCAGCCCGGGCGCCGCCACCACGCCCAGCGTGACCTGCTGCCCAGTCTGTCCTGGGGCGCGGGCGGCAACGGCAGCGCTCACGCCAAGAAGAACGGCGGCCTCGGCAGCGGCACTGGCAGCGACACCGCGTCTGTCCTGGGCCTTGACTTCCGCACGTCCACGCCGGGCGGGCCGGAAGGCTTTGTGCCGGTGGGACCCCGCCAGTGGCTGAAGTATGACGCCCAGGGGAGGGTGACCGTCATTCCGGTGAGTTTGTTCGGGTGAACACGCGCGCGCTTCCTCTCCAACCAACACCCCACGCTCTCCAGGCGTGGCGCGGGTGGCGACCCCCGCCCCTCCCCCGCGCCTCACACACACGAGCCCTCCACCTTCCCATCCATCACCAGGCCGAAAAACGCCCTCTCATCGAGGAGTTGCGCCTGCCCTTCCGGGACGCGGTCATGGTCAACCCCCTGGTCCCCACGCCCTACCCGCCCGCCATCCTCATCCGGGATTGCGCCCTCGTCCTCAACCTGGGCGCCCTGCGCGCGTGCGTGGGGGCGGACCGGGTCATCCTCCTGTCCATCCCGGACGCGTCCTCGGAGCACTGGGCATTCCCCACACCCGGCGGGCGGTTCGAGCGGGAGCTGGCCGCCCGCCTGGCCGGCCTGTCGCCCACCCTGGGCGGGAATGGTGGGTTGGGCGAGGGGCCGCCGCCGCCCGCCCTTCCGTCAGCGGGTGCGGCCCTGGACGCGCCCGCCGCGTCGGGCGCGGACCTGCTGGCCGCGGGCGCCGCCCTCGCCTCCCCGCCCCCGCCCCCGGGCGCCCTGCCCTTCGAGCTGCGCGCCCTGGAGGCGTGCCTGGCGGAGGCCCTGGCCGACCTGAGCGCGGAGGCGGCCGCCGTGGCGGAGCGGACGCTGCCCGCCCTGGAGCTCCTGGCGGACGGGGTGGCCGTGACGCGGCGGGGGCTGGAAGCCGTGCGTGGGTCCAAGCTGGCCATCAAGCGGCTGGAAGCACGCATCAACGGGCTCAAGAGGGAGCTGGAGGAGATCATCAATGATGACGACGACATGCGCGACATGCTGCTGACTTTTCGCAAGGGCCTGTCGGAAGGGCTGGCGGCCGCGACGGCGGCGGCGGAGGCGGCGGCGGCGGCGGCGGCGGCGACAGGGGCCACGACAGACGAGGAAAAGGATGAGGAGGGCACGACGGAGGGCTCCCTCGCCTCGGACGAGGCCCGCCCGCCGCTCGCCCGCCGCTCGCTCTCTCCCGCGTCCACCCTCCGCCGCCGCACGCCCGCCGGAGGCGCCGCCCTGGCGGGGCCGCTGGAGCGCCTCGCCTCGGCCGGCTGGGCGCCCGTGCCGTTGGAACCCGGCACCCTGGCCGAGGCGCCGGAGGAGGAGGAGGAGGGCGCGGGCGGTGAAGGGCGCGCAGGGCAGCAACCCTCCAGGCACCCCTCCCACACACACACACACCATGCCACCACCCACCCACCCGTCGTGCGGGCGGCCTCCCACCACGACGTCGCCGCCTGCGAGTCCATGCTGGAGTCCTACTTCATGCAGGCCGACTTCCTGCTATCCAGGCTGTTTGTGCTCCGAGGGAGCGCATCGACGACACGGAGGACCTGGTCGGTGCGTCTGAAGAGTGGAGGAGAGAGAGCGAGAGGAGGGGGGAGGGGGGCGGCGGCGGCGCGCACGGCATGCTCTCTCTCTCTCTCTCGAGGAGGAGGAGGAGGAGGAGGAGGAGGAGGAGGGCCGCTCCTCACCCCCCCGCTTCTTCCCGGCCATTCCTCGTCTATCTAGGCATCGAGCTGGACACGCGGCGCAACGAGCTGGTCGCCCTGCAGCTCCTGGTGACCTTGCTGACGGCCGCGCTGGCGGTCGTGTCGACCGTCGGTGAGAGAGAGCGAGGAGAAGAGAGAGAGAGGAGAGAGAGGAAGAGGGAGGCCCCGCGCAACCGCGCTCACTCCAACCATCATCCCATCCTCCTCGCCGACGCCGACGCCGACTTCACCACCAACCATGCACCCCCACCCCATCCCTCTCCCCAGGCTCCCTCCTGGGCATGAACCTGGCCCCTCTCCCCATCGAGGCGACCGTCCGCCCCTTTATTTCATCACCTTCGGCTCCATCGCAGGCGGGGCGGTCCTGTTCCTGGCCACCCTGGGCTACGCGCGTGGGCGGCGCGTCCTGTGGATCCCGAAAGTGCCGCGGGACTGATGGGGATCGGGGATGAGAGAGAAAGAGAGAGAGAGAGAGAGCGCGCTCGCCTGTGGAAAAGAGAGTGTGGGAACAATGGATGGAGAGGCAAAACGCGTCTTTATTTTTTCGACCCCCACACACACAGACACACCCACACACACGCACACGCGCGCGCGCGCTCCTCAAAAATCAAACACAGACACACATGCGCGAGCGGGCGAGTGGTGGGTGGCGGGAGTAAGGGGAAGTGGGCGAGCGGCGGGGCGGCGCGGGGCAGAGAGAGAGAGAGGGTGTGTGTGTGGGGGGGGTCCAGCGCTCTCTCTGTCTCTCTCTCTCTCTCTTTCAACCCCCGGGCGGGCCCGCACGCTTTAGGCGAGGGAAATGAAAGCAAAAAGGGGGGGGAGGGGGGGGGGGGGGGGGGGACGCTGACGCGCGCTTTCACGCCACGTTCAGCATTTTCCGGCCCGACACCGCCACATTACTCGACGACGCGCCGCCGCCCGCAGCCGAGCCGGCGGCCGCCCCGAGCCGCAGGCGGGACGATGACGACGGCGCCGGGAGACGCCGAGCTCGCGGCCGCGGCACCGCCGCCGCCGCCGTTGAAATTGTGAACTCGCCACCGAAAAGCAGGGGCCACAGGCCCAGGCCGCCGATCCAGCAGCTCACGCGTGGCGTGGTCGACGGCCGGCTCTGTGCGTGGTTGTGCGTGTGTGTGTGTGTGTGTGCGTGTGAGGGAGAGAGAGAGAGAGAGAGGGGGGGGGGAAGCAATAA
>CAVVOJ010000011.1:0-400223 GCA_963749845.1 uncultured Chloroflexia bacterium
CTTTGCGAATTTTGGACGATAGCTTGGCGCTTGCTGCACTTGGCGTTGACCGTGGCCACGTCCCAAGCGTATCATTGATCATAGGCTACCGTACAGACACGGTAGGCTCAACCGGCACTAGCCTCGTAGGCAGTATAGTTACCATCATAGTACAGTGTGACTCCAATCAATCGAAGTTTCTGCATGCAGTACGCGAAAAATGAAACGTAAAACCTGCGGTTGCTTTGACTACTACTGCGCCTTGCGCAGCGCGGCTCACACCGGCAAAGCAGAATAGATGAGGAGCAGAGTGCTTATGCAGCTCAATATATCCTCGACGATCGTGCGAAAATCGTTGGGCGAAAAGGTGTTGACGATCCGCAACCGTCATCTTCTTCTGTTCGATTTGATCATCTTCTCAACAATGCCGGCGCTGGCGCTCTATCTGCGCGTTTGAGAGCAGCAGCGCCATGGCCGGCTATCTTGACGCGTCAATCGCCTATACCCTAATCGCAGTCTTGGTTCGCTGTGCCGTTTTTGGCGCTATGGGCATCTATCGCCGCTTCTGGCGCTATGCCAGCGTCGAGGATATGGTGCAGATCGGCCTGGCCCTTTTTGCTTCGAGCCTGTTCCTGATCTTCATTGCGTTGGCCATGCGCCTGCTGGGCGTGCCGCTGGGTTCCCCGCTGCCCCGTTCCGTGCCGATCATGGAAAGCCTCCTGGTTGCGGCTGCCACGATTGCGGCGCGTCTTCTCGCTACGCCTGGTCGACCGCTGGCGCATCGACCAGCCTCAGCAGCGTCCCCAGCGTGTCGGCATCGTGGGCGCAGGTTCAGCTGGACTCATGATCGTGCGCGGGTAAAAAATACGTCGTAATCCTACGCTGGGCCTGCAGCCGGTCTGCTTCTTTGACGATGATCCAGCCAAGCAGAACCTGGAGATACACGGTGTGCCTGTGTTGGGCGACCGCAACACCATTCCCAGCTTCAGACGCTCAATTGGACCTGATTATCCTGGCCATGCCCACCGCGCCCGGACGTACCATTCGGGAACTGAGCGACATCTGTCAGGCTGCCAAAATAAAAACGAAAACGATTCCGGGCATCTACGAGTTGCTAAATGGGAGCTTGAGCATTAGTCAGCTCCGCAACATAGAGTTGATCGATTTGCTGCGGCGCAGTCCGATTCAGACGGATATTGCTGAGGTGCGGAATCTGCTACGTGGCAAGCGCGTGACGGGCGGCGGCGGCTCGATTGGCCGTGAGCTAGCGCGCCAGATTCTGCTGTGCGGACCGGCCCAACTCGTGCTGCTGGGCCATGGCGAGAACTCGATCTTTGAAAGCGAACGCGAGTTGCGCCGCATGCTGGCCCAACTGGGCGACACAGACACCGAAATTGTGGCGGTGATTGCCGACATCCGCTTTGCCGACCACATCAACCGCATCTTTGCCCGGCTCCGTCCGGAGGTCGTCTTTCACGCCGCAGCGCATAAGCACGTGCCGCTTATGGAGCTGAACCCGGTCGAAGCGATCACGAACAACGTGCTGGGGACGCTGCAACGTGGTGGAGGCCGCTGCTGCAACGGGTGTGGAACAGTTCGTGATGATTTCGACGGACAAAGCGGTCAACCCCACCAATATAATGGGCGCCAGCAAGCGCGCGGCGGAACTGGTCGTGCTCAAGACCGCCCGTGCGCACGATCTGCCCTATGTGGCCGTGCGCTTCGGCAATGTCTTGGGCAGCCGCGGCAGCGTTGTGCCCATCTTCCAACGTCAGATTGAGGCCGGCGGTCCGGTCACCGTGACCCACCCCGACATCTTGCGCTATTTCATGACGATTCCCGAGGCTGTGCAGCTGGTGCTGCAGGCCGCCGTAATGGGGCATTCTGGCGAGGTCTTCGTCTTGGATATGGGGGACCCGGTGTCGATCACCGGCATGGCCGAGACCCTGATCCGCCTCTCCGGGTATGAGGTTGGCCGGGATATTGAGATCAAGTACACGGGCCTGCGCCCGGGCGAGAAGCTCTTTGAAGAGCTCTTTGTCGAAGGCGAAGTCTATGGCCAGACCGCGCACGAGAAAATCTTCGCCGCCTTTAATGCGGCGAGCCAGATTCCGTCTGATTTGGATGGTTATGTTGATGCATTGACCTCTGCCGCACAGCGTGACGATCGCGACGCCATCGTGAAGTCGCTCAAAGCCATGGTCCCCGAATACTCGCCGCAAACGCCGGCGCCTTCACCCAAGGTCGCCACACAATCGTCGAATAGCTCCATCCACTTGGAGCCCGCCCCCGCCACGATCAGCTGAACCACGATTCGGTTGCAGCCGGTGACCGGAATTCCGCCTGATCAACGTATCCAAACGAAGTCTGGAACGTCAACACGATTGCCGATCAACATTCGTGCCGATCAACCAATCCGTAGAGACGTTGCGCCGCAACGTCTCTATCCCGGTCGTCAACACACGAAGGATTCTAGTCGGTTATCCCGATACACTGCACAGAAAGTGTGACGCTTTTCTGCCGGTGCTACATTCATGAACATCGACTCATCCATCACAACCGACGTGACCGCGCCTGCGCCGAAAGATCCGGGGCAACCGGAGAGCGTCAGGCGCACTGCACCGCAGCGCCATGTGCAGGCCCGTCCCTTCTGGGCGCGCATCGCCTGGCTGGAGCCTTTCTGGCTGGCGCTGTTGGCGCCGGCGATCCTGTTGCCCGGTCGTTTTTGGGCGCCTGCCCTGCAGCCGTATCTGGTTCTGGCCCTCTTTGTCTTTTGGCCCCTGCGCCGTCTTGCCTACGGCCGCTGGAGCGTCGCCACGCCCCTGGCCTGGCCCGTGGGCATCCTGATGGCGTGGACGCCGCTTACGCTGTGGATTGCGGTCGATCGCGCGGTGGCCTGGGTGGCGGTTGGTTATCTGTTGTTGGGGGTTGCACTCTACTGGGCACTGATCAACTGGCCGCCGGCGCGCAAGCGGCCACTGTGGATCGCCGGCCTCTTTGCCCTGATCGGCATCGCCCTGGCGCTGTTAGGACCCCAGCTGTTGGATTTTCGGCAGGGTTCGCAGCTCTTTCGCATTCCAGCGCTCTACGCACGACTTGGCCTGTTGGCTGCCCTGGTGGGCGAGAGCATGAACGGCAATGTGCTGGCCGGTGGGTTGGTGGTGACTGTCCCGATTCTGGCAGCGTTGGTGGTTGAACCCCGTTGGACCAAGCGCTTCTGGCTGCCGCTCCTGGCGGCGATGGTGGTGGTTGGCTGCTTGTTCCCGCTCTTTCTCACGCAGAGTCGCGGTGCATGGCTGGCCACGCTACTGAGCCTGCTGGTTCTCGTGGTTCTGCGCTGGCCACGCCTGGTCTGGACGCTGCCGCTCTTCATTGCAGCTGCCGTATACGCCATCCTGCGTCTGGGTGCCAGTGGCGTGTTGGACCTGCTCTCCAGCGACACGTCCCTGGTCGGGCTTTCAGGCCGCATCGAGATCTGGGATCGGGCCACATTAGCCCTGCGCGATTTTCTCTGGACGGGCGTCGGGCACGGCCAGTTCTTGCCGATTGTGCCGGAGCTCTACCCGTTTTTTACCTTGCCGACGGACATCCCCCACGCCCACAATCTCTTCTTGCAGATTGGGGTCGATATGGGATCGGTTGGCATGCTTGCCTATGGCGCAACAGTGGTCGTGAGTTTGGTCCTTGCCGGCCGGGCGGTTCGCAGCGCAACCCTTCGTCGGCAAGAGATCGGCAAGCGCGGGCGGCGCTGGCGCCGTGAATCGCTGACGTGGGCTTTGGGCGCGGGCGTCATCGCCGCGCTGACCGGTCTCTTGCTTCATGGCCTGGTCGACGCAGTGCTGTGGAACACGAAGCTCGCCTTTTTGCCGTGGCTGCTCTTTGCCCAGGCCACGCTGATCAGCATGCCCCAGCGTCGCATCCGCCGTGGCGGGCGCCGCAGCTCGGCAGGCTAAAGCGAGTGCAGCCTGGCGCCGAACGCCGAAGTCGCGACTGTATAACTGTTCGTGTTCTGTTGGATGAGCAAGATCGGCTCCTAGTGAGGTGGCAAGCGTGAATTGGTGAGTAGGTCACGCTATCAGCGTGACAGCTCCCGCATCCCTACGAGTTACCGGGGAGCACCGGAGCCCGTCCGGCTGGTAGCCGGACCTACAGACCATTGGTCGGTTTCCGCCTGGCTGTACTAGTGGCCTTCTCGCCAAGTCTGTATACTTGGTGCACGAATTTAGCGAGAAAATCACGTAGGTAAATCCAATTAATCGGCTATCCGATCTTCCTGGAAACTCTCTCAATGACAGATCGTCCTGCGTACAGCTTCCAGGAAGATGCCGCGTACAGTTAATTGTCTGGATTGGCCTTAGTGTAATGCGTAGTAATGCGATAATTCTTTTTGGAGGTATTCGATGCAACCGAACAAAAATCGTCGACAGGCGATTGCATTCACAATTGTTGGTGTCGTGACGATGGCCCTGCTTGCCTGGGTCTTTGCGCCTGCCCCGACGCAGGCCGCGCCCCCTGGCCAGACGGTGCCCATTCCTACGGCGACCCCGTCCATCGACGTGCCCGAAGCCACGCCTACGCCTGATCAGGGCGACAATGGAGATGACGACGGCGAAGAAGGGGCGGTCGATCCTGAGCTTGACGACGCGCCCACGGACGACGCGGCCGTTGGATCAAGCCCAGCCGGCGATATACCGCTGCCCGACGATGCAGTCGTGGTCTTTGCCCAGGTGGGCGTCGGCGAAGCTAGCGTCTATGCGGGACCGGGCACAAGCTTTGCACTGCTCGGCGTCCTGCCTCCAGAAACGCCCGTAGAGCTAATCGGCCGCAATGCCGGCCTGGCGTGGTATGTGGTTTGTTGCCTGCCCGACGGACAGGCCGGCTGGGTTGCGGCCGCAGACTTGGTCGACGCACCCCTGGCCGATGTGATTGCTCTGCCTGTCCTCAGCGACTGGCGCGCAGAGGAACTGGTTGCCGCGACGCCGACGCCGGCCGCCGACGCGGCCGAACTCAACGTCTTGGTGAGCTACACCCCGCAATTCGTGCGCCCGGGCGATGTGGTGACGCTCCAGTTCGAGCTTGAGAATCTTTCCTTAGAAGATGCGACCGACGTGAGCTTACGTGGCGACCTGGGAGATGCGCTCGCCTTTGTCTCTGGTCAAGCCCAGGACGGCGCCTTCTTTGCGCCTACGGCGGGTGCTTCGCCAGCCGTGATCACGGCCGAATGGCCGACGCTGAGCCCGGGCACGTTGCAGATCGTTACGGTGGATGTCCGTCTCCCCGACGAATTGGCGCCAGGCGCCGTCATCAGTCAATTGGTGGCGATCGACGCGACCAATGCCGCCGCCAAGACTGCCCAGGCCCTGATCGGCTTACCGCCTGCCGACATACCCAGTTTTCGCTAGGTCCCGTTGATATTTGGTCGTAACGTCCCCGGCACGGGCGGCAGAATATCCGATGAGCGGACTGGTCGCCGCCCGTGCCGGGGACGTTGCAGGCGAAAAGTCGGTGGTTTTCGAAATGGCAATGTCAACTGAGCCTACTACAGCCAGGCGGAAACAGACCAATGGTTTGTAGGTCCGGCTACCAGCCGGACGAGTCTCGGTCCTATCCGATAGCTCGTAGATATACGGGAGTTGTCACGCTGATAGCGTGACGTCTCTGGTAACCAAGATTGTCCGGCTGGTAGCCGGACCTACGAAAACCGTATGTCTCGAACGAACTTGAGTACAGCGTGTGTGGATTGGCTGGCTTGTGGGCCCGTTGGCCTCACCCTGCCTTGGCGCTTAGGGCGCCAAGGCTGTCCCTCTCCACCCGGTGGAGAGGGACGCGGAGCCTCCGTCCAGGAGGCAAAGCAGGGTGAGGCATTAAGGGCAGCCAACCACGTCACTCCAATTTTCGATGCCGGCAATAATTGTCCCATTCCAGTGAAGTGAGCAAATGAGCATGAGAAATCACACCCACCGTCTGTTCCGCATGACCCCGCTGCTGCTGATCGGGCTCTTGACTGCCTGTGCGGGGTTTAGCCGCCAACCGGCTCCGCTGGCGCAAGACTTGTCTTTGCCGGCCATCCAGCCGCAGGCTATCGAACGTTCCACCTATACCGTCGAGCGGGGCGAATTGGTGGAAAAGGTTGAGTTCAGCGGCGAAGTTGCGCTGAGCACACAGCAGGATCTCTTCTTCAGCACTCCAGGCCGCGTGCGCACCGTCTATGTGGAAAGTGGCGACACCGTGCAGGAGGGAGACCTCATCGCCGAGCTGGATACGCGTGACCTCAATTTCGAGCTGCAGCAGGCCCAGTACGAATACCAGCGTGCGCAGCAGCGTCTCGACGATGGCAAGGCCGCCGTCGATTTCGCCCGCCAGGATGCAGAGCTTGACCTGGCAATTGCCGAGCTGCGCCTGGAAGCCTACCAGAAGCGTGACGATCCCGATCCCGAGGAAGTGGCGATTCGTGAACGCCAGGTCGAGCAGGCCAAGCTGGCCGCCTCTCGTCCTGAGAATCGGGTGAGTACGGACGCTTGACTTGAGTCGCCTGGAGACGGATCTGTGCTCTGGCTGAACTGAAGCTCCAGCAGGTCGCCGCCAAACTCGAAGATGCGCAGATCGTCAGCCCCTTTGATGGCGAAGTCCAGCTCTACCCGGAACTGGAGGAAGGCAAGGGCGTGCCGGCCTATGAGGCAGTCGCACGTCTGGTCGATCCAGCGTCCTACGAAATCGTCGCCAGCCTCGTGCGCGACGATATGGAGTATCTCTATGAGGGCATGCCGGTCATCGCGCGCGTGAGCGGCGCACTGGGCGACACGGAACTGTCCGGCGTCATTGCGACCTTGCCGCAACCGTTCGGCAGCGGTCTGGGCACGTCGACCGTTATCGCACTCGACGATGCCGAGGCCACAGCCCAATTGCGCGCCGGCGCCGGCATTGAGCTGGCCGCCGAACTGAATCGCCAGGAAGCCA
Source organism: uncultured Chloroflexia bacterium (assembly GCA_963749845.1). Classification (GTDB taxonomy): domain Bacteria; phylum Chloroflexota; class Anaerolineae; order Caldilineales; family Caldilineaceae; genus JAGRCP01. The sequence continues at coordinate 6,937 of CAVVOJ010000011.1, forward strand.
CGCTGTGGCTGCCGCCTGAAGCGGTGCGCGGCTTTGGTGAGAATCGCTTTGTCCTGGTCGAAGAAACCGGCGGCAGCCTCAACGAGGTACCCATCGTCGTCGGCGTCAGCAACAGCGAACAGGTTCAGATTCTCGACGGCGCTTTTGAAGGGATGACGGTCGTCGGCCAATGATGGCGAGGGGGGCGGCGACAACGTTGTCGCCGATCGAGCCCGCCGGTTGAAACCGGCGTCTGGCACAGGAAACGTGCTCAAGCACGTTGATAGACCGGGCATCCAACAGGCTTCAGCCTGTTTCCCATAGCAGGCGGCAGTTTTAACCGCTGCAAGCCAAGCCCGGGCCAAGCTGCTGGTTTCCAACCTCTGCCGCTGCCGCCTGCTATCGCCACCGCCATCAACCGCATTGGCGCCGACCGAGCCCGCCGGTTGAAACCGGCGTCTGGCACAAAAAACGTGCTCAAGCACGTTGACAAACCGACACGCCACAACACTACTTGAGCGATCTCAAGATTTTCCTAAAAGTGGTTGACCAGAAAATGGTGGGCCAGATCGACAGTCGAGACATAGACCATTTCGTGACCGAGCAACAGAAAACCGGCATGAGTGCAGCCACAATCAATCGAAGATTGTCGGCCTTGCACGCCTTTTTCGAGTGGTTGGCCGGCCTGGAACCGGAGAGCACTCGCACGAACCCAGTGGTCCGGCGACGACACGGCCCCAAGCAAAGCCAGCTCATTGCTCGCGATGCAACGGATAGTGAGGTAGCAGCTCTGTTTGCACAGATCGAAAATCCAAGAGATCGGGCCATCTTTGGCCTGATGGTCGGTGCAGGTCTTCGCGTCGGCGAAGTATCAAAACTGGAAATCGAGCGACCTCCAACCGCCCTCCGGCGCCGGCACCCTTGCTCGCCTGATTGTACGCGGTAAGGGGCAGAAGGAACGTATCGCCTGGCTGACCCCAAGTTGGTACGAGCCGCTTGCCGCCTATCAGGCACAGCGTGGTGAAAGCAACGAACCCCGCATGTTTCTGAACCATCGAGGTCAAGGCATCAGCATCAATGGCATCCAACATCGCTTTCAGATCTATTGCAGCCAAGCCGGCTTGACCCTCACCTGCCATCGACTGCGCCACACATTTGCCCGTCGCCTGGCCGAACAACAAATGCCCATCGAGAGCATCTCCAAATTATTGGGCCATACGCAAGTCGAAACCACACAACGTTACACGGCCGGTGCAGACCCCTCACTGCGAGCCGAGTTCGAGGCTGCCATGGCTCAACTTGAAGTCGCCAACGAAGAGCCGCTGACGGCTGCGCCCTCTCAACCACTACATCCGGCCCGCCAAAATCACCCGCCTGACATGGCTGAATTGGAAAAGGCATTGGCCCGCTATGCTTCTTTCCCACTCTGGCTGCAACCAGTTCTCGAAGCTCACTTGCGCAGCCAGTGGTATGGCTGGAAACCACATATGGCCACCCAGCATGCTCACCGTACCTCTATTCAGTTAGCCGCCTGTTGGCACTGGCTCATCGATACATTCAACCTTTCCGGATGGGATGACCTCAAACGCCCCCATATCGAGGCATGGATTGCCAGTCAACTGGGCCGCGAACTGGCGGCCGCGACGGTCAAGAGCCGATATGATCATCTCTACTCACTTTTACGTTTCGCTCAAACAGATGAGGTTGAACTCCACCCTCAAATCTTTCGCATCAAGCCGCCACAGGTGCCGGACCCACTCCCTCGCCATCTGTCTGATGCGGAATATCAGCGGCTCCTTCAGCACGTCATGGCTGAAACCGAAACCGACGAGGTCGGAATCCTCCATCGCACCTGGTTTCTGATGTTGGCCTTCACCGGTATTCGTCTTTCAGAACTGCTCGATCTTCGCTTGAGCGACCTGGATCTCTCTACCCGTCGGATCTTCATCCATGATGCCAAAAACCACGTAGGGCGAGTCTGCTTCTTGACTCCATCTCTCGTTTCTCTTCTACAAGGCTATCTCGCTTGGCGCCCTCACACCGATACCGACCATCTCTTTGTTTCGGCTCAAGGTCTGCCCCTGACCCCTAGTCCCGTCCGCTATCGGTGTCGCAAATGGGGCGAACTTTCCGGGTTTCGTCTGTCGCCTCATCGTCTGCGACACACTTTTGCCACTCGCCTGATCAACCATGACATGCCCTTGGCATCGATTCAACGGCTTTTGGGGCATCGCACTCTGCACATGACTCAGCGCTATGCTCGACTTAATGATGCTACCGTCCGCCGGCACTTTGAGGATGCTTCTGCCCACATTGAGGGCATCGCCATATCCGACTGGCCGCTCCAAACCGAACAGAAATCGCTCGCCGAAAGTCACTATTCGGTCAACTCAATGTAACTTCAGCCTGTTTCCCATAGCAGGCGTCGGTTTCAACCGACGTAAGCCATGCCCGAGCTGGGGTTGATCGTCTCACACGCGTCGCTGCCCCGCAAAGTGCGTGGCCAGGCGCAATAGCTGTTTCCCACCCTGGTCCGTTAGCTGAGCCAGCTGCGAAAAGGTGCGCTCATAGCTCGACGGGTCTTTGCCCACCGGATCATCGATATCATACGGAAAGCCGGCTGTGGCCTCGCTGAAAGCAAAGATACGCCCCACGTTCTCGCCAAACTCGGCGCGCAGCGCGTCCCGTTGACCGGTTTCCATGGTGAGAATCAAGTCGAAATCCGCCATGATAATCTCCTCGATGGGGCGCGACCGATGGTCGCTGATATCCAGCCCATGGTTCCAGGCCGTCTCTTCTGCAAGCGCCATGGGGGGTCTCCCCGCCTCGGTCCATGTGCCGGCCGACTCTATCGTCCATCGAGTGGGTGACTCGGTCTGGTTTTTTGCCAGGTAATCCTTTAACAAATACTCGGCCATGACCGAGCGAATTCGATTGGCTTTGCAGACAAACAGGATGGCGGGCATCGAGATAATCCTTCGAGCTATAGGGCATGATGCCATGAGTATAGCGTAAGCGGGGGATAGAAGACTAGCTTCACAGGGATAGCATCGCCACGATAGGGCAATTGATGACGCTGTAGGACGATCTGGCTGCCTGTTGCTGCCTCAGACACAAAGACCGATGGACTGCATACCTTGGTGAAACAAATTAAGGCTGCAGTCCATCGGTCTTCTTGTCGCGTTCGCGTAAAACGTCTTATCCCGCTGCCTGAGGATCCACTGAACTGCCGCCGGTGCGTGGCCGTAGAGACGCGCCAGCACTGCGGTTGCCGCGTGATCCGCCTTCTTCGCCTTCGTCCGACTCGGAGCCGTAGTAGTCGTACGTGTAGTAATAGTAACCGTGGCCCGAACCGGATACCCGGTTGAGCACGGCGCCCATGATCGGCACATTAACCTGGACCAATGTCTCCAGTGCCCGATAGACTGCGCCGCCAGAGGTCTTCTGCGTGTCAATGACCAGGATCGTGCCATCGACCATGCGCCCCATGATTTGAGCGTCGGTCACTGCCAGCAGCGGCGGCGTGTCAAAGATGACGATGTCCACCTCCGCACGCAGCTGGTCGATAAAGTCGGCCATGCGCTTGGAGTTGAGCAACTCGGCCGGATTGGGCACCTTTTCCCCAGCCGTCATGACGTAGAGATTGGGTACTTCACGAATCCGATTGCACATGGCCAGCGGGCTGGCCTGGGGAAGCTCGTCGCCCGAGCGCTGGGCAAAGACTTCATCCAGCGGATTCAACTGCTGGTGATGCATGAGCGCTTCGGTCAGGCCGGGTTTGCGGAAGAGATCAAAGTTCTTGTGGACCTTGGGCTTGCGCAAATCGGCATCGATCAGCACCACGCTCAGGCCGGATTGGGCCATGACGACGGCCAGGTTGGCAGCGGTGCTGCTCTTGCCTTCGGATGGATTGGCGCTGGTCACGGAGACGCTGCGCAGGGGTGTGTCGATGTTGTAGTACTGGAGATTCGGTACGTAGACGGCGGAAGGCCTCAACGGTTGGGTCACGCGGCTCCTGGATGCTGATGATCTGCTCGATGCCGGCCGTTTCCCCTTTGGCGCCGTTGGAGAACTTGCCAATGGTACCGACTACGGGGATGTCGGCGATGCGTTTAAGGTCTTCGGGGTTCCGGATGCGATCGTCCAGAAACTCGATCAGGAAGATCGTGCCCAGGGCCAGCATGGCCCCGATGATCGCGCCCAGAAGCGTGTTGGTGAGGGTACGCGGGCGAATTGGCGCCAGCGGCACAAGCGCCTGCTCGACCACAACGATATTTTCGATGGACTGGACTTCAGCCAACCGCAGCGATTCGTAGCTCTGTAAAACGCCGGCATAGCTGCTTTGGTACTGGGTCAGAGCATTCTGGAGCCGGCCAAATTCGATTTCTTCCTGCGGCGTGCGTGCGCGTGTCTCCAATTCGGTCAGCCGTAGTTCGGTCTCTTCAACCTGGCGGCCGAGGGTGGCCAACTGTGATTCAAAGCTCTCGCGTGAGTCGGCGTAACGGTCCGATTGAATTGAGCGCAGTTCGCTGACAAAGACTTGGGGAAGCGTATTGGCGACGGCTGCAATTAGTTGTGGATTGGTGCCCTCGACGGCCAAATTGACTAGACGCGTATCCCGCACCGGCGTTACAGTTACCCCCGTCACCTGTCCGGCTCGTGCCAGTGCTTCATCATCGAGCCCTAAGCGGTTCAACGCTCCCTGCAACATTGTCCCGCGTTGGAGCAATTCGGCATAGGTGCGGGCGGCGCGCTCGCTGGCCAGGATGTCGCTATAAGAAGATGAAGTATTCGATTGGGCCTCATTGATCATGAGCCGCGTCTGGGCTCGAAAGATCGGCGTCATGTTGCTGCTGGCGAAGTAGGCCGCGGCGCCGCCCAGCAACGCACAGAGGACGATGAGCCAAAGCCGGCGCCAAATCAGACGCGCATACGTCTTGATGTCCGAAATGGGCGAGAACTGCATGGCGTTGGACGATGAGGTTTGCGTCTCGTTCATGAATGTGTGACCCTTGCTTACAGGTTTAGAATGCCGTAGCGGGCATTACGACGCCGAATGGGAGTTGTGCAAAGCGCGTGAAGGCGAAGGCCGCTGTCCACGCCTGTCAGGCATTACACTATGTATCGTACTGGCGCAGGCAATCCTTCGCGTTTTCGAGCAAGCTCGTGTCCAAAATTTTGGCATTGGTTGGCCAAGCTGCTACCGTATGCAGCAGCAGAGACACATGCACCATTCTCCAGATAAGGATCGCGCCCATGGCCACTGTCCGACTTGACTATGACGACGCTTATCAAACCCAATTCGACGCGGTCATTTTGGAAATGACCGAACGGGATGGACGGCCCGCAATCGTGCTGGATCAGACCTGTTTCTATCCCACCTCCGGCGGTCAGTTGCATGATATTGGTCTTCTGGGCGGGCAGAGAGTCCTAAATGTAGAGGTCGACGACAATGGCAACGTTTTGCATTATCTGGAGGCCTTGCCCGCCGGCGCTGCGATTGGGGTGCGCCTGGACGGTCGCATCGACTGGACGCGGCGCTACGATCACATGCAGCAGCATTCGGGTCAACACCTGCTCTCCCAGGTGCTGGCAGAACGTTTTGGCTATGAGACGCTGTCGGTCCATTTCGGCGCAACTGCCAGCACGATTGATGTTGCAGTCGATTCCTTCAGCGCTGATGAAGTACGTCTGACCGAGGAATTGGCTCAAGAACAGATCTTTGCCAATCTGCCCATCCGCAGCTACTTTGTCGACGAACAAGCGTTAGCCACGCTGCCTCTACGCAAGCCACCGCTGGTCCGTGATCATATTCGGATTGTCGAGATCGAGCACTATGACTATTCTGCGTGCGGCGGCACCCACGTACGCCAGACCGGCGAGATTGGACCCGTGAAGCTGATCAAGCAAGAGCGGGTGCGCGGCGGCACACGGCTCACCTTCCTCTGTGGCTGGCGCGCCGTGTACGACTATGCCAGCAAGAGCCGCATTCTGAACGAGGCTGCCGCCTGTTTCAGCACCGAGATGCCACAGGTGCCCGAGCTAATTGAACGGCTCCAGGCCGAGAATAAGGCGTTGCAGCGCAGCCACGACGCCTTACAGGAGCAGCTCTTGCGCTATAAGGCTGATGCTCTGTTGGCCGCCGCCTTCCCCGTGGGCGAGCAGCGCCTGGTGGCGGCCGTCCTGCCCGACGTCGATGCCGCAGCGCTCAAGACGTTGGCCCATCTGCTGCAGGAAACGCCCCAGATAATCGCGCTCCTGGCGGGCGTGCATGATGAGAAGGTGACGATCCTCTTCGCCCGCGGGGAGGCCGTCGATCTGCACATGGGCAATCTCTTACGCCAAGCGCTGCAACAATTCGGTGGCGGTGGCGGCGGCCGGCCCGAACTTGCCCAGGGCGGCGGGATCAACCCAAACCAAGCGGACGCGTTGATCGACTTTGCGCGCACCCATGTGAATCAGGAGCTCACGCCATGACAACGTTACCCAAACAGGCGCTGGTCGCGCTCGAATCTACGGTCATTTCCCATGGCCTGCCCTATCCCCGCAACCTGACGCTCGCACACGAGATGGAAGAGATCGTGCGTAGCTACGACGCCGAACCGCGCACAGTCGGGATCATCGGCGGCGAGCTGATTGCGGGTTTGACTCCTGCTCAGATTGAGCACCTGGCCACCGCGGATGAGGTCCGCAAGGTCAGCCGGCGCGATCTGCCCATTGTCGTCGCCCGGCACTTGGATGGGGCCACAACCGTCGCCACGACCATGTGGATTGCCCGACGCTTTGGCATTGCCGTTTTTGCTACGGGCGGCATCGGCGGCGTTCATCGCGGGGATGGCTTTGATATCAGCGCCGATCTGCAGGAGCTTGCACAGACGCCGGTGATCGTCGTCTGCGCCGGGGCCAAGGCCATCCTCGATCTGCCGGCCACGCTGGAATACCTGGAGACTTTTGGCGTGACGGTGGTAGGCTTTGGCACGGATGAGTTTCCGGCCTTTTACAGCCGGTCCAGCGGCCTGGCTGTAGACATACGCTGTGATACGCCGGCCGAGGTGGCCGATATCTGGCGCGCCCAGCAAGCGCTTGGCTTGCCGGGCGGCCTGTTGGTTACGGTGCCCGTTCCAGAGGAGGATGAATTGCCTGCCGCACAGGTCGAGCCGGTCATTGCGCAAGCAGTTGAAGAGGCCGATGCCCAAGGGTTGCGCTCGGCCGAAGTCACGCCTTTCCTGCTCAGCCGCATTGCCGAACTGACGGGCGAGGCCAGCCTGCAGGCCAATTTGGCGCTGCTGCGCCAAAACGCAAGGGTGGCCGCCGAAATCGCCGTGGCGTTGGCGAGCTAAGCTGAAATCTCTGCGAGAACATGATTTTCATTGATGCGACCGCCTCTGCCTTCGACAGGCTCAGGCGGCGGCTACCAAGTGGCGCAAACAGAGGCGGTCGAAGTGACGAAGTGACGAAGCCGGATCTTCCGCAAGGGCTTGCAAAACTAACGTTCTCGTCGCACCTTCAGTTTAGCACGAGCAGTGCGTCTGTCCCCCGGCGCCGGCTGAGTGGGGCGAGCGCAGCGATGCCTACCACACACGCCCGTCGACCCGCTTGGTTTCGATATGCCCTTCGGGCTACTCAACCGGCGCTAGACGACTAGTATAGGGCGGCTTCAGAGCCGATAGTTCATTGTACTCAAACCCCGTTTACGGGGTGCTGTTCCATAGCCCCGTGGCTTTAGCCCGGGGTGGGGGTCGGGCATCCCGAACAGTCAGGTCACCGGACGCCGCCCCGGGCTAAAGCCACGGGGCTACAGAGCAACGCCCGCTCAAGCGGGCTACTACACGATCCCCTCCAGCGCCGGCTGAGTGCGGCGAGCAGAGCGATGCCGTGTATCGAAGCCAAGCGATGCCTACCACACACGCCCGTCGACCCGCTTGGTTTCGATACGCCCTCCGGGCTACTCAACCGGCGCTACCTATCGTTCATTCCCAATAAAAAAGGGGGAAAGAGGATGACCTGACGGCCACGCTCTTCCCCCACCCTTTTGTTCTCTTGCACTTCGGTTGCTACGCCGGCAACGGCGTTGGGCCAATCGGCGTGCCCAGATTGGGTTCTTCAAGTTCAGGCGGCTCATCGCTGAGTAATTCCAGGAACTCAACCCGGTCAATGACCTCTTTCTCCAACAAGGTTTGGGCCACCAGGTGCAGCTTGTCCTTGTGGGTGATGAGAATCTCCCGGGCACGGGCGTATGCGTCTTCGACGATGCGGCGCACTTCCTGATCGATCTTGCGGGCGACGTCTTCACTGTAGGGACGTTGCTCACCAAAATCCATCCCCATGAAGGGATTGGATTCGCCCTGCTGCAATTGCATTGGCCCGATGATGTCACTCATGCCAAAGCGGGTGACCATCATCTTGGACAGCTTCGTGACCCGCTCTAGATCATTGGCGGCGCCCGTCGACGGCTCGCCGAAGATGATCTCCTCCGCCACGCGTCCACCGAGCAACCCGGCCAACTCATCTTCATATTCCGCCCGGCTCTTGAGCGTGCGGTCTTGTTCCGGCAGCGGCATGACGTAGCCCAACGCCTGACCGCGACTGACAATGGTGATCTTGTTGACCAGATCGGTATGGCGCAGCGTCTCCATGACGATCGCATGGCCGGCTTCGTGATAGGCAATCGTCTTGCGATCGCGCTCGTCGAGCACGCGGCTGCGCCGCGCCGGGCCCGCCATGACCCGCTCGATTGATTCGCGCAACTCATCCATGGCGATGACGCGCTTGTTCCGTCGCGCGGCCAGAATCGCCGCCTCGTTGATCAAGTTTTCCAGATCGGCCCCGACCATTCCCGGCGTCTGGCCAGCGATCTCGTCCAGATCGACATCGGGCGACAGGGGCTTGCCACGAGCGTGAACGCGCAGGATTGCCTCGCGTCCTCTACGGTCAGGACGATCGACAATGACCTTGCGGTCGAAGCGCCCAGGACGCAAGAGGGCTGGATCGAGGATGTCAGGCCGATTTGTGGCGGCGATGATGACGATATTGGTCTCCGTGTCAAAGCCGTCCATCTCTACCAGAATCTGGTTGAGGGTCTGCTCGCGTTCGTCATTGCCGCCGCCCATGCCGGCCCCACGATGGCGACCGACCGCGTCGATCTCATCCACAAAGATGATACAAGGGGCGTTCTTTTTGGCCTGGTCGAAGAGATCGCGCACGCGACTGGCGCCAACGCCTACGAACATCTCCACAAATTCGGAGCCAGAGGCGCTGAAGAAGGGCACGCCTGCTTCGCCCGCCACGGCTTTGGCCAGCAACGTCTTGCCGGTGCCCGGTGCGCCAACCATCAGCACGCCGCTGGGAATACGTGCGCCCAACGCCGCGAATTTTTCGGGCTCTTTCAGAAATTCGACGACTTCAGCCAGCTCTTGCTTTGCTTCGTCCGAGCCGGCCACATCCTCAAAGGTGACGGTCGGACGGTCAGCCCCTTCCATTTTGCGAGCGCGGCTGCGGCCAAACTGCATGGCTCGATTCTGCCCGCCACCACCGGCTTGGCGCATGATAAAGATAAAGAAGGCGAAGATGAGCAGGATGGGGAGCAACATGAACATCCAGCTGAAGATCGCGCTGCTGTTGGGCGCATTCTCCACTTCGATCGGCAAGGAGCTCAACTGCTCTTCCGGAACGCCCAGCGCTTGCAGCGTGTTCACCAGGCTCTCGCCCGATTCCTTGCGTGTGCGCATCTCCGTACCATCAGTCAGCGTCAGCGTGACATTGTCGCCCTGCACGGTTATGGTGCGTACGTCGTTCGCTTCTACCATCTGCGCAACTTCATTGAGACCGATCATGTCCGCCGTGTCAGACGGCCGCTCAAACAAAAGGCGGGATCCAAAGAGGATGACCACGATCAACACAATCCAGAACCAGCTACGCGCCAGCGTGCTCATGTTGGGGCCGCCGGGCTCCTGGTCGTTATTCTTGTTGTTAGAATTTCGCTTATTGTCTGCCATAAGATTGGACCCGCTCACTTCACCAAACAGATTCTAAATTTTACGATACCATATTCCAGATATTTCTCTCCGTCAGTAAGCTCAATTGCGAGCCCCTGCAACGGAAACCCGTCCGACGCCAGGTAAAGACGAAGCGAGTTTCTGTCAGAAACTCGCTTCGCAACCATCGCTTCATCACCGGCGACGACTATGCAATCTCGTCAAGCAGCGGGCGAATGTCGATACCGACGCGGTGGGTCGGCGCCCGATGTACCGGTGGAATATCGGGCGTGCGTCGCGGGTCCGGCATCGATGCCTCATCGGGCTTGTCGCTCAGGCAAAGAATAACGCTCCCCCGTTCACGCAGCCAGCTCATCAAGGCGCACACCTCTTCCGTTAACGTAATTTCGTCGGCAAGCAGTTCCTCAATCGGGGTATCATCGGGATACTGTCCCATATGCTCCACCGTCGAGATGAACTCTTGGCGTCGAAAGCTCTTGAAGGGCGTGGGATCTCCGGTGCGCATGCTGGCCGTAATGGCATCGTGCGCCTGCTGCAGCCCTTCGCTACGGGACGAGTTGATGAGCATGCGCGTCTCAACCAGACGCGTAAACTGTTCGAAGCTGGTCAGGCTGCCGTCCGCCACTTGCCGTTTGATTTCGTCAAAAGAGATGAGCCCGCTGCTAATCACCAGACAGAGATAGGCCAGGTAGTCCTGATTGTCGGCGGTGACGCCGTGATACTTGGCCTGATTGAGTTCATCATAGTAGACCACGAAATCGTCCAGATCAGCATTTGCGCCCAACGCTTTTGAGAGCGTGCGGTAGGCGCCCTCAATCCGGGCTGCATCGATGGCCTTGTCATTGCGACCTCGGGCGCCCAACGCAGTCTTGTCGATGTCGACGACGACAACGGTGTTGTGATCGAGTTGGAATCCTTGGTCTTGGCGCAACCATGCGGCCCATTCGGCCAGGGCCGCCCAGCGATTCGCCCAATAGATGTCTTCCTGCAAGCAATTGGCCGGCTCCTCGTCGGCCTCTTCAGCACCGATAAAGCAGGCGCCGCGCCAGTCGCCCTGTGCTGCCATGTTGCGAAATGCGCCGCCATCGTTGTAGAGCGTGTCGCCGATGAAGAGCAGTTCGGTCGGCTCACCGCTTTGCCCGGACAGACGATGAATCGCGCGCGCATAAACGTTGGCAACTTTGGCGTAATCGACGTCCTGCTTGCGCGGCGTGTTGTCTCCGGCCAGACCGGCTTCAAACATGGCCCGTCTTATTTTGGGCAGGCGACTGTCAATCGGCTTCAGGCTGCGGTAGAGCACCATATCACCACAGTAATCGGCCAGGATTGCCTGGCCAAAGTTCCGCAAGCCCGGTAGAACGGTTGTCGTTACCTGCTTGTTGGCAGTTGCCTCAGCTGAAGAGAGCGTATCCACGTGTTCCCCCTCGAAACGTGCTGCGTGAAGCGTAAGGTGTGAAGCGACAATCATGACCTTTCACAACGGGTTGACTACCGTCACAGATCAGTCCATCGATTCACGCCTCACCCATTCATTTCACGCCTCACACACTAAAATCCATCCAGTTCACTCGTGCTGCTATTCTACGCCACTTGCAGCGTCTGCGCCAGCGCAGCAGCATCTTGTCCCAAATAGCCCTGGGCGAGCAATAGCTCGGCATTGAGCAGACTGCCGCCAGCCGCCCCGCGAATCGTGTTGTGACCCAGGGCCACGAACTTGTAGTCGAAGAGCGGGTCCGGGCGCAGGCGACCAACGACGGTCGCCATGCCGGGGATGCTGCCGGCGAGTCGATCCAGCCGGGGCTGGGGCCGGTCGGGCGCATCTTCATAGATGATGGCCGGCTGCGGTGCGCTGGGCAGGTTGAGCTGAACCGGTAGCGGGCGATAGGTCTGCCACGCCGCCAGAATCTCCTCCTCCGTCGGTTTCTCGATGAACTCCACGCTCATCGCTTCCAGATGACCGTGGCGGACAGGCACGCGGTTGCAGTGTGCGCTGACGGTGATGTCGGCGTAGTCGATCTGTTCGCCATTGAAGACGCCGAGGAGCTTCTGCGGCTCTTTTTGCTCCATCTTCTCTTCTTCACCGCCAATGTAAGGCACCACATTGTCGAGCATGTCCATCGCGCTCAAGCCGGGATAGCCGGCCCCGCTGATGGCCTGCATGGTTACCACAAAGATCTTTGATATCCCAAAGGCTTCATGCAGCGGGTGCAGCGCGCTGACCAGGTGCGTCGTGCTGCAATTCGGGTTGGTGGCAATGAATCCATCCCAGCCCCGCTTGCGCTTCTGCACGTCGATGAGCTGAATGTGCTCTGGATTTACCTCTGGGATCAGCAGGGGCACGTCCGGCTCATAACGGTAGGAGCGGGCATTGCTGCAAACGCCGTACCCGGCTTGGGCGAAGGCCATCTCCACCGCGGTGGCCGACTCCGCAGGCAACGCGCTCGAAGACCAATTCGGCGTCGATCGTTGGCTCGCAGGGCGCGAGGATAACGTCGCGCAGGTGAAGCGGCATGTCGCCGCGGATGGTCCAGGTGCAGGCGTCGGCGTAACGTTTGCCCGCGCTGCGCTCAGACGCACAGAGCGCCGTGATTTCAAACCAGGGGTGACCCTGGAGCATCTGGACAAACCGCTGACCGACGGCGCCCGTGGCGCCCAGAACCCCCACTTTTACTTTCGGAATACTCATGATTCATCTTCTCCAGAACTCTAGAACGTTGCATGGCGTGACGCTGCGGCAATCGCTATGGAGCTTCATCATAGAGAGACAGGTGAACAGAAGGAACCTCTCTATTTCTCTCTAACGCTTGCTCGGCGCCCCTCCGTACAACTAGCTGTTAAGTCAATGCCAGGTCGATGATGTCGCTGAGAACGCCCGCCGCGGTGGCGTCGACGCCCGCACCCCGACCCTGGATCACCAGCGGATTCGGCGTATACCAGTGGCTGTGGAATTCGACAAGATTGTCCGTTCCGGTGAGGCGACCCAGCGGGCTCTCCGCCGCAACCACGGCAGGCCCAACGATGCACTTGCCATCCTTCACCTCTGCCGCGTAGCGTAGAACACTGCCCGTCGCCGTTGCCTCGGCGACTTGTTGCTGGAACGCTTCGTCTAGTGATGGCAGTGCCTCCAGGAAGTCATCGATGCTCAACTCGTCCATGGCCGGCGGATAGAGCCCCGTGACCTGCACGTCGCTCATTTCCATCTCCCAGCCGAGACCGCGCGCCAGAATCAACGCCTTACGCGCCACGTCAATGCCACCGAGATCATCCCGTGGATCGGGTTCGGTGTAGCCTTGTCCATGGGCCTCGAGCACGATTTCGCTCAGCTTGCGTCCGGCTTGCAGCCCGGTCATCACGTAGCCCAAGGTGCCGCTGAAGGTGCCGGCGATGCGGTGCACGCCGTCGCCCGATGCGATCAACCGCTGCTGCGTCGTGATCACGGGCAAGCCCGCGCCGACGGTCGTTTCCCACCGGGCGCCGATGGGACGGCTCACTGCACCGTCGTACGCACCTTGGCCATCGTCCTCGGTGACGCCGGCTCTGGTGAGCCGGTTGTAGACCTCCTGTGTCATGGTGAGCGGCCTCTTGTTTGCCAACACGATGCGGAACTCCTGCTCGACAGCATAGAGCAAGGCAGGAATGGTGCCTTCAGTGGCCGTCAGGTCGACGACAATTGCGCCAGGCCGCCCGGTCGCCTCGACAATTGCGCTGAGGTCGCCATGGTCGAGGCCGCCCAATGCATGCTCGGCCAACCCGCTGCCGGCCAGCTTCAGCTCGACGAGATCTTCCAGATTGTCATCGTTGATACCATGACCCAGCTCAATCGCGGCCCCGTTGCGGTCGCAGACGGCGAGCACGTTTAGCGTCAACCCAAAGCGCTCGGCATGGAGCGCCCGAGTGGCAATGATCTGGCAGGCGAGTGAGCGGCCTACGCCACCCATCCCAAAAAGAATCAACGGAACTTCACGCATACAGCCACCTTTGCTTACCCTTCTTCGCTACAGGTTTTGTACGTCGAAAAAAGGAGTAGGGACAGGCGGCGCCTTGTACCTACTCCCAAAATTTAGCTGCTGATTATAGCATAGACCCGGGCGCGATTCCGAAAAGCCGGTGCAACCATGGGCGCCTGTCGTCAGATAGAACGCGGATGAACCGGGATCAGGCGAATTTTCGCGGATTTTTTCCGGTTTTTGCCGCCGGCATCAGCCGAATGCAGTCGTTCACGATCTGTCATACCGATGACCGGTGGGAAGAGGAATCTCAGCTTCGCACACTCGAGCTTCCTCGTCGCGCCGCCGGCATGACAAGTGTTCTGAAATCGAGAACGACTGAAATTCGCCGGACTGAGTTCTGCTCGCGCATTAGTCTCTGACGCCGACTGTTCGTTCATGGGTGGGCTTATGCAGCTCAAACTGGCGGTGGATTGCCTGGAGCGCGCCGGTTACCTCTGCCTCTTCGACGACGATGCTGACATTCGCCTCGCTGGAGCCTTGGGCGATGGCGATGACATTGATATGCGCTTTGCCCAGGGCAGTGAAGATGCCGGCCGCCAAGCCGGGCGTGCCGCGCATGCCTGCTCCCACGATTGCAACGATCACCACGTCACGCAGGGCGCTGATGCTGTCGATGTAGTGGCGCGCCAGCTCTTTCTCAAACTCGGCATTCAGTGCCTCCACGACGGTCGTGGTGGAGCTGTCAGGCACCACGAAGCAGATACTCTGCTCGCTGCTGCTCTGGCTGATCATGAGCACGTTGGCCTCGACGCCGGCCACGGCGCCAAAGGTACGCGCGGCAATGCCTGGCACGCCCATCATGCCGCGACCTGCGACGGTGATCAGCGTCATGCTGCGGATGGCGCTGATGGCCTTGACCGTGCCCGCACCTTCCGATTGGCTCTGCTCTACGATGCGTGTGCCCGGATAGTCGGGCTCGAACGTGTTGAGCACGCGCAGGGGAATCTTCTTCTCAACCGCTGGGGTCGCGGTTTTGGGATGAAGTACCTTGGCGCCATAGTAGGCGAGCTCCGCCACCTCCTCGTAGCTCAGCTCATTGAGGCTGCGCGCATCGGGCACAATGCGTGGATCCGCGGTCAGGACACCGTTGACGTCGGTCCAGATCTGGATCTCGTCCGCATCGATACAGGCGCCGATGATTGCGGCGGAGAAGTCGGAGCCGCCCCGCCCCAACGTCGAAGGCACGCCGCTAATCGTAGAGCCTACAAAGCCGGTGATAACCGGCACAACGCCGGCCTCGATAAGCGGCAGTAGCTGCTCACGGCAGCGTTCTTCCGTCAGGCCCATGATGGGAGCCGCCCCGCCGAAGACCTCGTCGGTCACGATCAGTTCGCCCGCGTCGATAAACTGGGCATTCACGCCCGCCGCGCGTAGCACCGCGGCGAGCAAGGGCGCGCTCATGCGCTCGCCCAGACCGCTGACCACGTCCAGCCCCCGGTCTGTCAACTCGCCCAGCACGCCGATGCTGTTACAAAGCCGCGCAAACTGCTGCAGGCGCTCGTCCAGTACTCGGGTGAGCGCCGCCCGCTCGTTGCCGTCCTCGATGAGTTGGCCGGAGACGAATTGGTGTTTTAGCAACAAGCTGTCCTGCGCCTCTTCGTAGAAGTGAGCGTCGCCCCGCGCCGATTTCTGCGCCGCGTCGATCAACAGATTGGTGACGCCGCTCATGGCGCTGGTGACCACGATGACACCGGGGTTCTCTGCTGCAGCCTGCTCTGTCACCGCACGGCTGACGACCTGGATGACCTGCTGGAATGCTTCGACGCTGCCAACGGATGTTCCGCCGAATTTCATGACGATCATGCTGGCTTTTCTCCCATCTGCGTAATGAATATGGTAAGCGTAAATGGCAAAAAAAATCCCTCTCATTCATGAGAGGGCAGCGCACAAATTATGTTCGCCCGATCTGCCTGTCGATGATCAGACCAGCAGGATCGCTCACCTCTCATCTTCCAGATTACTCTGCCGGATTTGGCACCAAGGACGCAAGGCTACGTTGCAGCTTGCGCCCGGTTGCCGAGGCTTCATCGGGCCGGTCCCTCCGCCTCTCTGGATAAGAGTTTCAATTGTTGCTGCAAACTATAGCAGCGAGCATTGGCCTTGTCAAATCCAACTGGGATTTTTTCTTCCTGAACTCGGCCCGCAAATGCGCTATAATTATTTCAGCCTTGGTTGGAGCGGCATGTTTAGACCAAAAAGCCCCAAATCTCTATTTGTCGCTCGTGCCTTGAATAGAAGGCTGCGTAAATCCAAGCGGAAACGACATGCCAGTCGCTGATAGAAGCCGCCGTGTCATTTCTTTCGCAATGGCTTTTGCGCCGGGAAGTTACTGGATGTTCTTACGTTAACGGGTACCAATCGTAGCTCAGAAAGGACACAAGGAATCATGCAACACTTGTCGAAGCGACGACCTGTGCTTTATATCCTCATGTTGGGGATTGCGGCGCTGC
The DNA here is from genome assembly GCA_963749845.1 of uncultured Chloroflexia bacterium. Taxonomy (GTDB): domain Bacteria; phylum Chloroflexota; class Anaerolineae; order Caldilineales; family Caldilineaceae; genus JAGRCP01. The sequence continues at coordinate 23,371 of CAVVOJ010000011.1, forward strand.
TGGTTGCCGCGTGTGCCGCGCCGGTGGCGCCGGCCCCTGGCAGTGACAGCGCTACAGGCGCCGCTGCGGATGGCGAACAGATTGTGCTGCGCGTCGGCACGGGCGATAGCGGCGAAGGGTTGGCGCCACACCAAGAGATTATTCGTCGTTTTGAAGAGGCGAATCCTGACATTACCGTACAGCTAGAGCCCGTTTCGGGCAGCGACTACTACGCCCGTCTGCTGACCCAGATCGCGGCCGGCGACGCGCCGGATATCATGAACATCGGCGACGACGCCGTGCCCCAGTTTGTGGACGCAGAAGCGTTCCTGCCCCTGGATGACTTCATTGCCGGCGAGGATGGTCTCGACACGAGCGTCTACCTGCCCGGCTTGTTGGCGCCTGGCCAGTGGGAAGACCAGCAGTGGTTCCTGCCCAAGGATTTCTCGCCACTCGGGGTCTACTATAACAAGGCCATCTTTGATGAATATGGCGTCGCCTATCCCGAAGCCGGCTGGACCTGGGACGATCTGGTTGATATCGCCACTCAGTTGACGGTGGATACGGATGGCGACGGAGTGACCGATATCTGGGGCATCCAGCTTCCTGGCCCTTGGACCACAGGCTTTGAGTATTGGGTTGGCGCCGCCGGCGGCTCCCTGATCAGTGAGGATGGTGCCGCTTTCGCCGGCTACATGGATTCGCCGGAGACGACGGCTGCCGTGCAGTTCTACCAGGATCTCTATCATACCCACAAGGTGGCACCGCCCCCAGCTGACATGAGCGCGTTTGGCGGTGGGAACAGCGAGTTTGACAATGGCCAGGCAGCCATGCGCATCTTTGGTCGTTGGCCACAGAGTGGCATGCTGGAAAACCCCAACATTGATCTGGGCGTTGTCGGCACGCCGGCTGGCGCAGTCGACGCCAATGTGCTCTTCTGGGGCGGCTTCGGTATCTTCAGCGGTACCGAGAACCCCGACGCCGCATGGCGCTTCCTGAAATTCTACGCCGGGCCTGAAGGTGCAGAGGTATGGCAGGATCGGGCTTTGCCGGCCGTGGCTTCGGTGGCCGAATCGGCCGGATTAAGCGAGGATCCGCTGGAAGGCGTTTGGCTGGGTGAATTGGAACGTTTGGTGCCGCGTGCCTACGTCTTTACGCCCTATCGGGGCCAGGCGGCTGATCCGGCCTTGCGACGCGTGCTAGAGAGCGTGATCCTCGATCCGGATGCTGACGCTGCGGCGCTGACGGCCGCGGCTGCGCAAGAGGCGCAGTCCGCGCTGGAAGAAGCCAGCGCCGAGTAGGTGTCTGGTGGGATAACTGGCTATCCGTCCTCACGGGGCGTGCTCACTGAGCAGGTTGGCGGGGTGGTGGGTGAACCGCCGCCCAATCCGCACGTCGACCAGTAAAGAGAAACAGCGTCATGATCTCGGAGAAGGGTCAGCGCCGGTTGAGCTTGTCGAAACCAAGCGGGTCGACGGTTCCGTTTCTCGTGCGGACGGCCGCCGCCACCCCGATGGATCGTTCATCGCGGGCGTGTGGGCATCGGTGACGATGATGTCGTCGACCCGCTCGCACGAGGCGTGCTCACCAAGCGGGTTGGCTGGGTGGCGGGTGAACCGCCGCCCAGCCCGCACGTCGCCCAGTAAAGAGAAACGCCGCCCAGCCCGCACGTCGCCCAGTAAAGAGAAACAACGTCATGATCTCGGAGAGAGGTCAGCGCCGGTTGAGCTTGTCGAAACCAAGTGGGTCGACGGTTACGTTTCCCGTGCGGACGGCCGCCCTCGCGGCGGTGCGCTGGCTTTGGTTAGCGTGGCACCCCCGAGTGCCATGTATCATAACAGGTTTCGTCTTTAACACTCCATAGACCCCAGGCATACACTTCATGACTTCAGGCAATTATTCGCTCAAGCGGCGTGAAGCCATCGCCTTCTACCTCTGCATCTCTCCCTGGTTGATTGGCTTTGTCTTCTTCGTCTTGGGCCCCATGCTGGCGTCGTTGGCCATGAGCTTTACGCGCTGGGATCTGCTGCGCGACCCGCGCTTCATCGGCGTGGCCAACTATACGCGTATCGCCACGGACGATCCGCTCTTCTGGCAGTCATTGCGCGTCACGGTCAAGTACACCCTGCTCTATGTGCCCACCGAACTGATCGGTGGGCTCTTGCTCGCCCTGCTCATGAACCAGCCGGTGCGCGGTATTACCATCTACCGCACGATCTATTATCTGCCGTCGGTACTGGCCGGTGTGGCGTTTGTGGTGGTCTGGATGTGGCTCCTTCACCCCGAGGCCGGACTGGTGAATGCGTTCTTGCGGATCTTTGGCATCCAAGGGCCGCGCTGGCTGACCGACCCCGACACGGCGCTCTATGCGCTGTGGATGATGAGCATCTGGGGGCTGGGCCGGACCGCAATTATCTATCTGGCCGGTCTCAAGGACATTCCCCAATCCCTCTATGAAGCGGCCGCCATCGACGGCGCCGGCACGCTGCGTTCATTTATCAACATTACGCTGCCCATGCTGACGCCGACCATCTTTTTTAACCTGGTGCTCAGCGTCATTGCCACGTTCCAGACATTTACCAGCGCCTTTGTGGCGACCAACGGCGGTCCGCTGGACGCGACACTTTTTTATGTACTCTACATTTACCGCAACGCCTTCCAACTCTTTAGAATGGGCTACGCCTCGGCGCTGGCCTGGGTGCTCTTTGTCATCATTCTGCTGCTCACGATGCTGATCGTACGTTCGGCGCGCAGCTGGGTTTACTATGGTGGAGGCGCAGAGTAGATCATGCAGACCCAGATGGTGCATGAACCCGACTGGCGTCGCCGCAAGCGCCTGCAGCGCTGGGCCTCGTCGGCGCTGCTCTTCGCGGTCGCGGTGATCTTTCTCATCCCGCTTGTGTGGATGCTTTCATCTTCGCTTAAGCCGGAATACCAGGTCTTCGAGATGCCGCCTCGGCTGATTCCCGACCCCGTTCGTTGGGAAAACTATCGCGAAGCCCTCACCTACGTGCCCTTTGGTCGCTATACGCTCAATACGGCGTTCATCACCATCCTGGTGATCATCGGCCATACGCTTTCCTGCACGCATCGTGGCATATGGATTTGCCCGCCTGCGCGCGCCCGGGACGCGATGCGCTCTTCATTCTGGTATTGGCTACCCTCATGTTGCCCTATCCGGTGACGATGGTGCCGCTCTACGTGCTCTTCAACCGGCTGGGCTGGGTGAACAGCTTCTTGCCCCTGATTGTGCCGGCCTTCTTTGGCAGCCCGTTCTATATCTTTCTGCTGCGTCAGTTCTTCCTGCGTATTCCCGACGAGCTGGAAGACGCCGCGCGCATGGACGGCGCCAATCTCTTGCAGATTCTCTATCGCATCATTTTGCCGCTCTCCATGCCGGCGATTGCCACCGTCGCGATCTTTACCTTTCAGTTTACGTGGAATGATTTCCTGACGCCGCTGATCTACCTGCACGATCAGCGCCTCTACACCGTGGCGCTGGGGTTGAACTTCTTTCGCTCGTCGTTCCAGGTGAGTTGGGCCTATCTCATGGCCGCGTCGCTTGTCACCATGCTGCCGGTGCTCATCGTCTTTATGGCGGCCCAGCGTCTCTTTATCGAGGGGATTTCGATCTCGGGGATGAAGGGGTAATGCTGGTCAAAATAGAACGCGGATTTTTCGGATTGGGTGGATCTGGCAGGCTGTCGGAGATAGTATGAATAGACCGCGGATTATGCGGATCTGGCGGATTCAAGCGGATAATACTAAGAAAATTCGGCTGTTTCAGCCCAATCCGCGCAATCCGCGGTCTATTAGGTCAGGTGATGGTGCAGCCAGCGTTCGATCTCGTCGGCCGCGACGGTCGTCTGCTCACCCGTGACCAGATCCTTGATGGCGACTGCATTCTGCTCCAGTTCGTTGGGCCCCAAGAGCAGCGCATAGCGAATGGCGCGCTCTTCGGCATACTTGAACTGTCTGCCGTACCGGTCCGTGTCGGGATAGACATCAACCCGCAGTCCCGCCGTGCGCAGCCGCTGGGCCAATGCCAGCGCCGGGACCACCGTGCTCTCATCGAACTGTGTGACCATCACCTGGGGCTGGCCGGCCAATTGCGCCGGGAACATGGCCCGCTCTTCCATGAGCAGCATGATACGCTCGAGGCCCAGGCTGAAGCCGCAAGCAGGCAACGTCTGGCCGCTGAACATACCGATCAGGTCGTCGTAGCGCCCGCCGCCGCCGCCGGAACCGGCGAGGCCGGGGAACGCAATCTCGTAGATCGGACCCGTGTAGTAGCTGAGCCCGCGGGCCAGATACGGATCGATGCGCAGGCGGCTGGCGGCCGGACCCGTGGCACTGTAGGCGACCACCTGCTTCAGTTCTGCCACGCCGCGACTGCCCACCTCCGAAGGCTCGAGTCGATCGCTGAGCCAGGCAAGCGTCGCATGGTTGCTTTCCGGCGCGGTTGCGAGCGCGTCGAGCAGCGCTTGGGACGCTTCCGGACCGATTCCGCGTTCCTCGAGTTCGGCGCGCACCCCCTCCAAGCCGATCTTGTCCAGCTTATCAATTGCCACCAGTGCCGACTCCTCCAGCGCCGTCGGCACGCCCGCCACCTCCAGCAGCCCGCGCAGGATGCCCCGGTGATTGAGGCGAATGGCAAAGGCGTCGGCGCCCGAGAAGCCCAACTCCTCCAGCACTTCCGCCGCGGCCGCGAGCACTTCCGCCTCCACCGTCTGGCTGGCGGAACCGATCACGTCCACGTCACACTGGTAGAATTCCCGATAGCGCCCCTTGGCCGGTCGGTCAGCCCGATAGACCGGCTGAATCTGGTAGCGTTTGAAATAGCGGGGCAGATCATTGCGATACTCGGCCACCACGCGCGCCAGCGGCACGGTGAGGTCGTAGCGCAGGCCGGCGTCGCCGACACTTTCTTCCGTCGGGCGATTTTCCAGCGCGCGCTGGAGCTTGTCACCCCGCTTCATGACACGGAAGATGAGCTGATCGCCTTCTTCGCCATATTTGCCCAGCAGCGTGCTCAGACGCTCCATCGTCGGCGTCTCCAGCGGTTCGAAGCCATAGGCTTGATAGACGCGTGTGACGATGTTGATGACATAATTGCGCCGCAGGACCTCCAGGGGCAGGAAGTCACGCATGCCGGAGAGCGGTTTGGTGTTGATCTTTGCCATAAGGCGGGTCCGTCTTTCATGGAAGGCCGCTTCTTGGGCAGACTGGGCAACAGTCAGCGTCAAGAAGCTGGCCTTCTTCTGACTTCAAATTTGGTCTGACTGCTTGTCTAGCCGAGCGCAACGTCCGCGGGCGTGTAGGGCAGGTCAAACGCGTTGGCAACGGCCTCATAGGTAAGTTGGCCGCGATAGGTGTTGAGACCGTGCTGCATCGGTACGCTTTGACGCAGGAATGCTTCACCACTGTCGGCCAGGCGCAGCACGTAGGGTAGCGTCTGGTTGTTGAGCGCAAAGGTGCTGGTGCGTGGCACCGCGCCCGGCATGTTGGCCACGCAGTAATGAATGACGCCGTCGATTACGTAGGTGGGCTCACTGTGCGTCGTGGGCCGGGTCGTTTCCACGCAGCCGCCCTGATCGACGGCGACATCGACGATGACCGAACCGTTGCGCATCTTGGGCAGCATGTCGCGGGTGATCAACCAGGGCGCGCGTCCGCCTGGAATCAGCACGGCGCCGATGACAAGGTCGGCATCAAAGACAATTTTTTCAATGTTGAACTCGTTGCTGGTCCGCGTCTGCAGGCGACCATGAAAGACGTCATCCAGGTATTGCAGCCGGCTGTGGTTGATGTCCAGCACGGTGACAGAGGCGCCCATGCCCAACGCAATCTTGGCCGCATTGGCGCCCACGGTTCCGCCGCCCAACACGGCCACGTTGGCCGGCGCAACGCCCGGCACGCCACCCATGAGCACGCCGCGTCCGCCATAGGGCTTTTCCAGATAGACGGCGCCGATCTGCGTGGCCATGCGCCCGGCCACTTCGCTCATCGGCATGAGCAGCGGCAAAATCCCAGGCCCGGTCTGGACCGTCTCGTAGGCGATGGCCGTCATGCCGCTGGCCAGCAATGCATCCGTCAGCGGCCGGTCGGCGGCCAGATGCAAGTAGGTAAAGAGCAGCAGGTCCTCGCGTAAATGGCCATACTCGGCGGCGATGGGCTCCTTGACCTTGACGACCATCTCCGCGCCCCATGCATCGGCCGCGCTAGCGACAATTTCGGCGCCGGCTGCCACATACTCTTCGTCCGGCATCCAACTGCCGTCGCCCGCGCCCTGCTCCACCAGCACACGGTGACCGCGGCGCGTCAGCGACTTGACTGCGCCGGGAATGAGGCCGACGCGATTTTCGTTATCCTTGATTTCCTTGGGTACGCCAATGATCATAGTTCACTCCTTTGTGAATGGTGCCAAGAGACGTGGCGGCGTCAGCTATTTTCGCTGCAAGCCAGTGTAGCAGCAGGCTGAACTTAGGGCAAAAACAGGCGTTCATCTCCCAATTTGATCGCCAGTCTGGTCGATTTGCCAGCCCCCACGCTTCGGGTGACAATGACGTGCAAAGCGTCAACTGTATTGATTGTGTTTTTGTGGAGACGGGTACCATTATGGGCATTAAATCGAGTGTCGGCAGTGGGATCAAGCGCGTTGGTCGCTTGGTGGGTCGTGGGGCCAGCCAAGCCGGCGCCCTCGTCGTCAACAGCCGGCGACGCCTGCTGCATAGCCGCGTACCAGACTATATTGTCATTACCCTCGACCGCAGCGTGAGCGTGCGGCCCGGACAGCGACCCTGGTGGGTGGCCTATTTGCCGGGCGTGGAGGAGGAGTTGACCCTGGATGGGTTGGCCAAGGTGTTGCAGCGCATCGCCGGTGATCCGGACGTGCAGGGCGTGGTCTTTTTGCTCAAGGGAACGGAAATGGGCTTGAATCAGGCCCAGAACATGGCGGAACTCTTTGATCGTTTTCACCACTGGGTGCGCGAATACAACGACGAGGTCGTCAAGGAGATCGTTGTCTATGCCGAGGCCGTGAACGCAACCGCTGCGGTCGTGTTGAGCGCGGCTGATCGGGCCATCCTGCCGCCGCCGGCCACGTGGGACGTGATCGGTCTTCAAGTCACGTCGACCTTTCTCAAGGAGCCGCTGGCGCGAATTGGCATCGAATTTGAGGTCGCCCGGGTTGCGCCCTGGAAGACCGCGGCCGACTCGGTCAGCCGCAGCGAGATGAGCGAAGCCCAACGCGAGCAGCTTAACTGGATGCTCGAGAGCCTTCATGGAACGCTGGTTGCCGCTATCAGCCGGGGCCGCGGCCTGACGCCCGCGCAGGTTGCCGCGCTTATCGACCGTGGTCCGCTAACTGCGGAAGAAGCGCTGGCCGCGGGGCTCATCGACCATCTGGCGTACGAGGACGAACTGCCGATGCTGCTGGGCGCAGATGACGAAGATATCGCCCAAGAACAAGAGCGTAGGCTGACAGATGCCAGTGACGCCGCCAGCCAATCTGACAATGGCGACGGCAATGTCCTTGTTCCGGTCAACGGCCAGCCGATCAAGACCGTTTACGATTCTGACTCTGGTACGACTGCGTCTCTCGCCAAGCCCGCCAAATTGGCGACCTACGGCCAGAGTCACCGGCTGCTCACGTATCATGTTGCGCCGCCCGTGACGGGTCGCATCGGCGTGATCAGCCTGGAAGGCGCCATCGTGCCGGGACGCAGCCGCAGCTTTCCGGTGCCCCTGCCTCTGCTCGGCGGTGACCTCATCGGCAGCACCACGGCCCAGCAACAGATTCGGGCTGCACGCCGGGATGAACGCCTGGACGCCGTCGTCCTGTACGTCGATTCGCCGGGAGGCTCGGCGTTGGCAAGCGATTTGATCTGGCGTGAACTTGCGCTGCTCGATGCTGAAAAACCGGTCGTCGTCTACATGGGCGCGGTTGCGGCCAGCGGCGGCTACTACGTTGCCACACCGGGACGCAAGATCGTTGCTCAGGCTGCAACGCTGACGGGCAGCATTGGTGTCATCATGGCCAAGGCTGTTAATGAAGGTCTCTGGCACAAGATTGGCGCCACTACCGAAACCATCCGCCGGGGCGACAATGCCGGTATCTTCCGCTCTGACGCCCCGTGGACAGCTGACCAGCGCGACCTGGTTGACGCCCAAATCGACCACACCTATCGTCTCTTTAAGCAGCGGGTGGCGGATGGCCGCAAGCTCGACTTTGACACCTTGGAACCGCTTTGCGGCGGCCGGGTCTGGACGGGCGCACAGGCGTTGGAGCATGGTCTGGTCGACGTGCTGGGTGATTTTCAGACGGCGGTGGAGATGGCCAAGGAATTGGCGGGCTTGGATGAAGCGGCACGCGTAGAGGTGGTCGACGTTGGTCCTGAGAAGCAGCCGGTGCTACCTATCCCTGCCGATGCTGCGCTCAATGAGGCCGGCGAGGCCGCCGCCTTTCTGCGCGAACTGGCCGACGGTTCTCTTACCCGCTTGCTCCTGCGTGAGCGCTGCTGGTTGCTGGCCGACGACCTCGCTGACTTCAACGGGAACTAAACTGACGACCGGATGAAACCATGAGTTTCGTAGGTCACGCTACCAGCGTGACGTCTCCGACAAACGAGACCGTCCGGCTGTTAGCCCGACCTGCCAATCCATAGACATAGTTGCGCCATCGTGTACCAGCCCGCTTGAGCGGGCGTTGCTCTGTAGCCCCGTGGCTTTAGCCCGGGGCGGGGGGCGGGCATCCCGAACAGTCAGGTCACCGGACGCCGCCTCGGGCTAAAGCCACGAAGCTATGGAACAGCACCCCGTAAACGGGGTTTGAGTACAATGAACTATCGGCTAACTTAAGCCGCCCTGCACTAGTGTTTGGGCATGGGCTGTAAGCCGTCACGAGGCAGTTCCAACTCTTCTCGAATCAATCGCGCACGGGCAGGCCGCTCGGCACCGATTCCGGAACCAGGTGGCTCAGATCCATGGCCGACGGTGACGTCAGCGCGTAGAGGAATGCCATGAGCTCTCCCATTTCCTCTTCGCTCAAGCGCCGCTCTTCCGCAACCAGTGGATCGAGCGTCGGCAGCATCGCGCTGCGGAGGCTCTGATCATTGCGCACAGTCGCCAGTACCATAGCCGGCAGATGTTCGCCCGTGTAGCCGGTCATGCTCTCAATACAGTTGAGGTGATGGCGCACGGTCTCTTCCAGCGAATCGAAGGCGCCATTGTGCAGCCATGGTCCGGTCAATGCCACATTGCGCAACGGCGGCGTGCGAAAGGCAAATCGATCCTGAGGATCGTTGGTGACCAGGAAGCGCCCGGCATCCAGTCCTGTCTCGTCCTTGCCGGGCCCCAACTGGGGCACACCGATGTTGTGGAATTGCTGGTCCGTCAGTAAGCTGCCGCTGTGGCAGGAGGCACAGCCCGCCTCGCCATAGAAGAGCAGCGCACCTGCCTTGGCTTGTTCTGCCAGCGCTGCCGTTTCACCGGCTAGATACCGATCCCAAGGGCTGTCAGCGAAGGAGAACGCGTCGATTTCGTAGGCGGCAAGCGCGTTGGCTGCATGTTGGAAGCCCCAATCCTCCTTCTGCAACCCCGGATAAGCCGCCTCAAACAGATGGTCGTAGGCTGAGATTGCCTGCAACCGGTCCATCAAGGCTGCCCAGATTTCGTCATGGTTCTCGTCGGGAATCAATGCCAATTCGTTTGCGCTGGCGTCAACCGCGCCAGGACTGTGCAGATATCCGAGTTGGCCGCGCATTTCGTCACGTGACGTCACCGGGAACATCGCCTGCACGGCCAGGGCGTTCTCCAGACCGTCCGGCAACAAATCAGCGGCAGGCGATCCGAAATAATCGCTCTCGCGAGCGACGCGTCCATCCCAGAACATGGTCTCCCACTCGGGCGCACCCCGGTTGAAGAGTTCCGGCGCATTTCGCGGAATCAACGTAGTGGCTGCGTCGGCTACGCGTGTCGTGCCCAGGCCTCGGCCGAGCGTGCCGATCGATAGGGGCAGGCCGTCAGCGCTGTGGAGTAGCGGATGATGGCAGGTTGCGCAGGAGATATCGCGATTGCCGCTCAACTCTTTGTCAAAGAAGAGCGCTTCGCCCAGAGCAACCTTGGCCGGATCTTGGGGCGGACCGAGGTTGATCGGTTCCAGACCGGCTTCAGCAATCACAAGCTCTAGCTCGTCATCCAGCGATGCGGGATCTGCCGGCACCGTTCCCGGCGCCTCCGGCACGCGGACCGGTTGAACACACGCGCCGCAGAGCGCAGCGACCGCCAGCAGCAGAATGAATCGTGAACGGTTGAGCATGATCGTCTCCTCGGGGAGGCCACAGCCGTCGTCTGTTCGATCTCAAAGATTCATACGACCCCTGGGCGCTCCCCAACTGGTACCGCGCAACGTAAATCCTTTCTTTCCATTGGTTCTATGCCAGCGATTCTGCTCCAAGTAGACCGCGCAGAATCTCATTATCTTCAATCGTACCGCAGATTCGTTGTCGCACTGTGACGGAGTCGCAACGGTTGTGTTCTAGCCGCTCTGGATAAGGATGGCGTAGCGGCTGTGCCACAGGTTGTCTATCACATCTACTGACAGAACGGATGCTATAATAGGTGAATCGACCGGGCGCTGTAGTCAACAGCGGTCTCATCCGCGACACACGGCTGCTCTGCACGGTAACCCAAATTTACACCATCCCGGAGCCAAATCACCATGTTTGACGTCCAGTCCGTTCGCCGCCAGTTCCCGGCGTTCAATGAATTCTTCAATGGCCGCCCCGCAGTCTTCTTTGACAATCCTGGCGGTACCCAGGTGACCCAATCGGTTGTTGAAGCCATGACCGACTACCTGATCCGCAGCAATGCCAACACCCATGGTCAGTTTGAGACTAGCAAACGCTCCGATGCCATCATCGATGAAGGGCGTCAGGCCGTGGCCGATCTGCTCGGAGCAGGCGCCGATGAAGTCATCTTCGGCCCCAACATGACCAGCCTCGCCTTCGACCTCAGTCGTTCCCTTGCCCCCGAGTTCGGACCGGAGGACGAGATTGTCGTCACGCGGCTCGATCATGATGCCAACATTATGCCCTGGGTGCTCATGGCCGAGGATGTCGGCGCAACCGTGCGCTGGGCTGACGTTGATCTGGAGACCTGTACGCTGGACATGGCCCACCTTGAGTCGCTGATCACTTCCAAGACCAAGCTGGTCGCAGTCGGCTACGCCAGCAACGCCAGTGGCACGATCAACGACATCGCCACGGTCATTGGCTGGGCCAAGGCCGTTGGCGCCTATTCATTCATTGACGCGGTTCAGTTTGCGCCCCATGGCTTCATCGACGTGAAGGCGCTGGATTGCGATTTCCTGGCGTGCAGCGCCTACAAATTTTTTGGTCCCCATTTGGGCCATCTCTACGGCAAGCGCGAGCATCTCCAGCGCCTGCGGGCCTATCGCGTGCGCCCGGCCGGCGATCAAGCGCCTGACAAGTGGGAGACGGGGACAAAGAATCACGAAGCGATCGCGGGCGTCGGCGCGGCCATCGATTACATTGCCGGTGTGGGTGTAACGCATGGCGCCGCCGACGCCGACGCCCCGCGCCGTGAAAAGATCCGCGCCGCTTGGGAAGCCATTGGCGCCTACGAAGCCACGTTGCTGGAGCGGCTCATCAGCGGCCTCCAGGTCATCAACGGCGTCCGCATTTATGGCATCACCGACCGTTTCGATTGGGATAAGCGGATGGCGACCGTTTCGATTCGCAAAGAGGGAACGACGCCCGTGGAACTCGCCCGCAAATTGGCGGACGAGAACATCTTTGTGTGGGATGGCAACTTCTACGCCTTGGCGCTCAGCGAACGATTGGGCGTGGAACCCAGCGGCGGCCTCCTGCGCATCGGGCTCGTGCACTACAACACCGTCGAGGAAGTGGATCGATTGTTGGCGGTGTTGGAGGGGTAGGGGAGTGGGGTTGTGGGGTGGTTGCGGGGAGCTTTGCACAGAAACGGAGCCTCCGCCAATCTATCTCCCTCCCCCCACAACCCTACCCCACCTCCACATGCTCAAACGTATGCGCCGTCGTGTCATAAAGCCCCCAGGTCCTCATGCCGCGCAGGCCCATGAGTTCGCCGGGGTTGACGAGCCACGTGTGGTCGATCTGCTCCGCATGGCGAGTATGATCGTGGCCGTAGCAGACCAGGTCGAAGTAGTCGGATTGGGCGATGCGTCGAGCCGGCTCCGGGTAATGAATCATGGCGATGTTGCGTCCGCCCGTGCTAAATTCGTGATAGATGCCGTGAAGGGTCACGCGATCCTGGCCGGCGGCTAGCGTCTGGAGCAGGCGGCCGTCGCCGTCGTTGTTGCCAAAGACAACGTGAATCTTGCCTGGAAAGCCTTCAGCCAGCCGGTCGATGATGAAGGGCGCGATCAGGTCGCCGCAGTGAAGCAGAATGGAGGCCTCTGTGGCGCGGATCTGGGCAAGTGCTTCGTCCAGTGCCCAGATGTTATCGTGACTGTCAGAGATGATGGCGATTTTCGTCATGTGGTGCGCTCCTCGTTGCGTAACGCCGGCGTGAGCCGGCTTTCGTCTTTGCTGATTTGGCTGTGGTATACTCGCGCGCTATGGGTTCAGTCTATCGATTTTTGGGGCCTTTGCAAGCGTTCGTCACGGGCATTTTCGCTGCGATTCTGCTGGCCGGATGTGGTCAGGTCGTTACGTTGGCGCCGACGCCGGCGCCAACGCCCACCGCCACGCTAGATGTCGCCCTGGTCGCGGCCACCGTTCCGCCCACGGCCACGCCGGCTCCCTTGACGCCCGCGCCCACTGCCACGCCGACCATTACGCCCACACCCGTGACCCACACGGTCGCTGCCGGCGAGAGCTTGTTGGCCTTGGCCGATCGCTATGCCGTGAGCGTGGCGTTGCTGCAGGAAGCCAACGGCATTCTGGATCCGCGTGCCCTGCAAATTGGGCAAGAGCTCATCATTCCCAACGAGGACGAGCCGGTAGCCCAGGCTGCCCTGACGCCAACGCCGACACCGTTGCCGGCTGAGGTGGAGCATCTTCATCTGGTTGAGACCAAGACAGGCGGTCTTTGGGTGATGGGTGAAATTGTCAATCAGAGTGAGGGCTTGATGGAGCAGGTGCGCGGCGGAGTTGCCCTGCTCGACGGCAGCGGCGCCGCCTTGACCACGGCTCAAGTGCTTAGCGCCCTCGATTTGGTGCGCCCCGGCGAAGCCGCGCCATTTGCGATCTTGGTGGAAGATGCGCCGGACGATTTCGATGGCTATGCCGCATACGTGGCCAGCGCCGTGCCCGGCTATGCCGGCAGCTACTACCGCGATCTTGACGTGCGTGAACTGCAGGGCAGCCCAGTGGGCAATGTGTCCTATGCCGTCCGCGGTACAGTTTTTAATGTCGGTGCGCAAGAGGCAAATGAGATCGAAGTGGTTGTGACAGCGTATGACCCCCAAGGGCGTGTTATTGCTGTGCGGCAAGTTTCGCCGGTAAACAGTATTATTGCGCCCGACGGCAATATTCGCTTTGAAACGACGCTGACGCCCCTCGGCGGGCCAGTCGCTCGGGTTGCTGCGTTGGCGCAGGGACGAGTTGAGTGAACGCAAAAGTCGGAGCGCAGAACGCGGAATTGAGTTTACAAGATGTTGACCTTTGCACAGGCTCTACCTGTTGCTACACAGGCTTTCACTGTGGGAAATCAGGATAGTAAGATGATGACCGAGTTGCATCGAAAATGGGCGTGGAATCCTACGGTGGCTGTCGGAATTCTGCTGGCGGGATTACTCGTGCTGTCTGGCTGTGGCGGACGTCAGCAGGCCGATGAGGTTGTGGCGCCGACGCCGAAACCGACGTTCGTCGCTTTGGATGTCAGCGGGCCGGCCGCGCCGGTTGCGCCGCCCGTATTTGCACAGATCAGCGGTCAACCCCAACTGCCCAGCCGCCTGGAGATTCCCGTCATTGACGTGAACACCCCTGTCGTCGAGCTTGGCTGGACGAGCCAAGAGGATGCCGCCGGGCGGATTTTTAGTGAGTGGGACGTGGCAGAATTTGCCGCGGGCTGGCACCTCAATAGCGCCATGCCGGGCGAGGGCGGCAACGTTGTCATGAGCGGGCACAATAACGTTGCCGGGGCTGTCTTCCGCGAGCTTGATCAGCTCAAAAAGGGCCATGAGGCCTACGTCTATACCGGCAATGCGCGCTATACCTATGTGATCGACAAGGTGCTGATCGTGCCCGACAAACTGGCCACTCTGGAGCAGCGACAGGCCAACGCCAGATGGATCGCTGACTATGATGACGACCGGCTGACGCTCGTTAGCTGCTGGCCGCGCGATGACAACACCCATCGGATCATCGTCGTCGCCCATCGCGAAAACGAAGCGACGGCAGTGGTGGACGAGTAGCCGCCTTAGGCGCACACCCAATGCGTCTCGCTCCGTGACCCATGCACCCCAATTGTGCGACTTTCTTGAAATCAACTCGGACCGCGTTCCCTGCGTAGCGCTTGTTGTGCCGCAGCGCTCACAAGCTGGAGCTGTTCCACCAACTCCACTTGCCGATTGACATCGTCCAATGCGTCGAGTGTGAGCAGTAACGCATCCTCACGACCTTGGTCCTGTGCAGGCGGATAATAGCCTTTGCGCAGCCCACTCGTTTCAAACCCCAATTTTTTGTAGAGGGCAAGCGCGGGCAGGTTCCCGACGCGTACCTCAAGCGTCGCCCGGGCCGCGGCGCGGTCGATTGCATCGGAGAGCAACGCGAGCAGCAGCCATTCACCCAACCGGCAGCGGCGATGATTGGGATGGCTGGCAATTGTCAGGATGTGGGCGGCATCGTCCATGACCCAGCAGCCGCCATAGCCCAGGATCGGCGGCAGCCCCAGTCGCTCGCCGTCGGGCGTGGGACGTATGGCTTTGTAGTAACTAAATGGGTTGCGTTCCAGCTCGCGTTGATAGACGTTAACCGACCACGGTGATAAGAAGCTCCGCCGCTCGATCCGGTCGACCTCGTCCAAATCACTCATGCGCATAGCTGTCAGGCGGGCAACAGGCGGTAAGGGCAGCGGCTCATTCATCACGCACGCTTAGCCCGGTTTGCGCAGATAGAGCGGACGCAGGTCGGCAAGCGGTCCGTCCTGACCGGCCGCAATCGCCGCAGCCGCTAGCGCGGCAAGGTGCCCGGCGCGACGGAGGCTGCTCACGTCGTCGAGTAGCGTGACTGAAGCCAACGGCCCCACGGCTGCGCTGAGTTCGGCTGTCGCCTCGCCCACCAGCCAGACGGGCATCGATTCGCACGCCAGGGCGTTGACGAATTCCGCTACGACGCCGACGCTATGATCTTCGGCCCTCGGCAGTTGCGGCGCGCCGTCGGGGGGAAACATGACCCAGTTGTAGCGCCCGCGCCCGGCCTGGATGTAGGCGCAGACTTGGGCCGGCATCGGCCCGGCCGCGGCCGGCTTGAGCCATGGCTGGGCCGTGACGCGCAAGGTGGGAATTCCGACAACGCGGGGCGGCTGCTCCAGGCCCATGGCCATGCCCTTGACGAGGCTAATGCCGATGCGCACACCCGTGAAGCTGCCCGGCCCCGTCGTCACGGCCAGCCAGTCAAGATCCTGCGGCCGGCAATCAAACTGGGCAAGGAGCGTTGTGGCTGCGCTGAGCACATCTTGAGTCTGGCGACGGCGCGCTTGCCAGGTCCATTCGCCCAACAGACGATCTTGTGTGGGATCATAGAGGGCCAGCGAGGCCGTGGTGGTTGCGGTATCGATTGCGAGCAACAAGATCGGATCACCTCGGCACGACAGAATATCTTGACCCGCTAACTCTACCCGAAAGCGCCGAGAACGCCAATCGAGTCGCCAAAACAACACAGAATAGAACGCGAAGTTTGACGCTGGCAACGTTGCGCTTTAGGATGACGTTTCAACTACACGGTGCATCCAGCGCCGACCACAAGGAGTCCATCAACCATGTCTGTTTTGATTTTGGGCGCGCACATGTCGATCGCCGGCGGTGTGAGCCAAGCGCTTGACCGGGGTAGTTCCATCGGCTCCAATGGCGTGCAGGTCTTTACCAAGAACAATCGCCAGTGGGCCGGACCGCCGATTGATCAGGCGGATGTGGCCCGCTGGCAGGAGGAGATGCCCGCGCTGGGGATCGATTACGCCGTCAGCCATGCCTCCTACCTCATCAACATCGCGTCGCCCAAGGATGATCTGTGGGAAAAGAGTCTCTCCGCGCACAAGGATGAACTGTTGCGTGCCCATGCCTATGCGATTCCCCACGTGGTGCTGCATCCCGGGGCGCATACGGGCAGCGGACCTGATGCCGGTATCGAACGCATTGCGGCCGCACTCAACCGTATCCATGCGGAGGCGCCGGATTGCGACGACACGTTGACACTCCTTGAGTTGATGGCCGGGCAAGGAACGACGATTGGCCGAAACTTTGGCGAACTGCACGCAATCATCGAACGCGTCAATGATCCGGAACGCGTGGGAGTCTGTTTGGATACATGTCATGCCTTTGCAGCTGGCTACGACATTCGTTCCGACGTCGGCTACGAGGCCATGATGGCCGAAATTGAGGAGGAGATCGGTCTGGCCACGGTGAAGTGCCTGCACTTCAATGATAGCCAGGGCGCGTTGGGAAGTCACAAGGATCGCCATCAGCATATCGGTCAGGGCGAGATCGGCGTCGAGAGCTTTCGCAAGATCCTCAATGACCCGCGGTGGGACGGCATTCCCGTGCTGCTTGAGACGCCCAAAGAGGACGATTTGGCCGAAGATGTAATGAATCTGGCGACCCTCTGTGATCTGGTCGACGACACCACGCGGATTCCAGCGGGGCTGACCAAACCTGCGTAGTGATTTGTGCTATACTGTGCGCCATGCGAATTTTCCTGGACCAAATTGGTTGCCGCCTAAACTATAGTGAGATGGATACGTTGGCCGGCCGCCTACGTGCGGCAGGCCACGTCATCGTTACCACGCCGGAGCAGGCTCAGGTGATCGTCTTTAACTCCTGTGCGGTGACGAGCGCGGCCGGTCGCAAGAGTCGCCAGCGACTCCGCAGCCATCATCGCAGCAACAGTCAAGCCCGCATTGCCGTGACCGGCTGCTGGGCTGCGCTTGATCCGGCCGCAGTAGGCGATCTGCCCGGCGTGACGCTTGTCGCCGATAATGATCAGAAGGAGTTGCTCCATACCCTCTTGGAACCGTGGAGTGCTGAACTGGACGATCCGGATGCTGTGGCGCGTATCCAGCCGGACGGCACGCCCTTCAGCACCATTGACGGGTCGACGGGTGCGGGTAGCCCGCGCAGAGATCGCACCCGCGCCTTTATCAAAGTGCAGGATGGTTGCAATAACAAGTGCACTTTCTGCATTGTCACGGTGGCCCGAGGAGCAAGCCGCAGTCGCGCCGCATGGGAGATCGTGGCTGAAGTCCAGCAGCTCGTCGAGGAGGGTGTACAGGAAGCGGTCTTGACCGGCGTCCACTTGGGCGGTTATGGCCGTGACTTGGCCGGTGAGCGGCGCAACGACCTCAAGCATCTAGTGGACGCCATTTTGCGGGAGACGGATATTGCCCGATTGCGCCTGAGTAGTCTGGAGCCCTGGGAATTGGCTGACGGCTTCTTCGATCTCTGGCAGCGCTGGCCGGAGCGTCTGTGTCCCCATTTGCACTTGCCTCTGCAAGCGGGTACGGATACTCAGTTGCGCCGAATGGCCCGCCGTTGCACTACGGCCAGTTTCCGCCAGCTTGTGCATGATGCTCGGGCCGCCATCCCGGATGTGATGCTAACGACCGATCTCATTGTCGGCTTCCCTGGCGAGAGTGACGCTGATTTTGCGGCAGGCATGGGTTTTGTGGAAGAGATGCGTTTTGCCCATGCCCATATCTTTCCATTCAGCGCCCGATCGGGCACCGCGGCCGCGCGTTTTGAGAGGACCGTGCCAAACGCGGTCAAGAAAGAACGTTCGCAGCGAATGCACGCCCTCCTGTCACGTACAGGCCAGGCCGAACGCCAGCGTTTCGTCGGCACGATACGCCCCGTCTTGTGGGAGGGCACGGGGCAACCGATGGCCGATGAGCCCGGGCTGCTGTGGCGTGGCCTTACGGACAACTATTTGCGCGTTTCGGCCGTTGCGCCGCCAGATGTCGACTTGCACAACCGCATCACGCCAGTGGCCCTTGCAGAGTTGAATGGCGACACGCTCTTTGGTACACTGATCGATGGTGTCTTCGCTGACGATAAGCAAGAATCAAACGCCGGATAAGCCGCTTTCACGGTTCAAATTTCATTGCGGGTAGATATAATGAGCACACTTTTACAGGAATTGGATGAGCTATATCAACAGGCCAACGCCGATTTAGCTGCGACCGCGACGACCGATGAGACAGAAGCGTGGCACGATCGCTATCTGAGTCGCAAGGGTGAGATGACGGCTGTTCTGCGCGGGTTGGGCCAGCTCAGCCAGGAAGAGCGTCCGGTCGTCGGCAAGCGCGCCAACGAGATCAAGCTGGCGTTGGCCGACGCTCTGCAGGAACGTCAGGCGGCCATTGCCCAGGTAGAAATGGAAGCAGCGCTGAGTGCTGAGGGCATCGATGTCACGCTGCCGGGACGGCGTCTTCAGGTGGGCAAGCTTCATCCCACGACCGTGGCCATGCGTGAAATCACGGACATCTTCACGCAGATGGGATTCGAGGTCTTCGACGCGCCCGAAGTGGAGACGGACGCCATGAATTTCGAACTCCTCAACTTCCCGCCCGGCCATCCAGCGCGCGAGATGCAGGACTCGTTCTATACGTCCACGCCCGACGTGATTCTGCGCACCCATACCAGTCCGGGCCAGATTCACGCCATGCGCAAATACGCGCCCGAGCCGATACGCGTCATTCTGCCCGGCAAATGCTACCGCAATGAAGATGTGACGGCGCGCTCAGAGATGATGTTCTATCAAGTTGAAGGGCTGGCGGTCGGGCGTAACATCACCTTTAGTGACCTCAAAGGCGTGTTGCTCAACTACGCCAATCAAATGTACGGCGATGGCCGCCAGATTCGCTTCCGCAAGTCCTACTTCCCCTTTACCGAACCGAGCGTGGAGGTCGATGTCGATTGCATTCTCTGTGGCGGTGAAGGCTGTCGCGTCTGCAAGTACAGCGGCTGGCTGGAGATCTTGGGCGCGGGCATGGTTCATCCGGTCGT
The DNA here is from genome assembly GCA_963749845.1 of uncultured Chloroflexia bacterium. GTDB lineage: Bacteria > Chloroflexota > Anaerolineae > Caldilineales > Caldilineaceae > JAGRCP01. The sequence continues at coordinate 42,572 of CAVVOJ010000011.1, forward strand.
GCTGCAAAACGGCGGCTACGATCCGGCCGAATTTAGCGGCTTCGCCTTTGGCATGGGCATCGAGCGCCAGGCCATGAACAAGTACAGCATCGACGACATTCGCTATTTTTACGAAAATGACGCCCGTTTTCTCGCCCGCGTCGGCTAGCAGGTTGATTCGCCAGACGACAACTGAAGAAGATTGGTTCAAGCGACCGCTCTGCCTTGTACGCAAGGTAGGGCGGTTTTGCGTTGGTTGACGTCTCGGAATGTAGGCCCCGCTTCACCAATTGTAGCGATAGGTACAGAAGAAACTTCAATATTAAAGCATTATGATATTTATTATTTGATTTGGTATCAAATTGTTTTGCATTAAAGTAAGTAGTGAATATCACACACAGGAGCGAACACCAATGATCTGGCAACTAGACAATTCCCATTCTGAAATCCAGTTTTCCGCCCGCCATATGATGATTTCCAAGGTACGCGGCACCTTTGAGAGTTTCTCCGGCGACGTGAATCTCAATCAGGAAAACCCAGAACAAACGCAGGTCGATGTAATTGTTGATCTGACCAGCATTAATACGCGGGATGAGCAACGCGACGGTCACCTGAAGTCGCCCGATTTCTTTGACGTTGAGCAGTACCCGAATGCCCACTTCGTCAGCACCGGCGTCGAGCGCACGGGCGACAAGACGGCCAAACTTCATGGCGACCTGACGATGCGCGGCGTGACCAAGCCGATCACCCTCGACGTAGAGTATCAGGGGATGGCCAAGAGTCCCTGGGGCGCCACCAGCGCCGGCTTCACTGCCTCCGGTAAGCTCAATCGTAAAGACTGGGGCCTGAACTGGAACCAGGCGTTGGAAACGGGCGGCGTTCTGGTTGGCGAGGAGATTACGCTCAATATCGAAGTTGAGTTGATCAAGCAAGAAGCAGCTGAAACAGTTGCGGCATAAGCCGTTGCGGTATAGATACTATGCCCCGAACCTTGCGGTTCGGGGTTTTTTTATTGGTCTGTCTTTCCTATCCGGGCATCGGTATCTTCACCAATTGGAGCGACCTTACCGAAACGCTAGGCTTTTGTTGGTAAATTATGGACAAAAGTTGTGCAAAAGCACTGCAGGTCACCTTTAGGGAGAAAATCGATGACAACCCAAACATTCTCAACTTCGGCCGTGCCTGAAAGCGGCCAACGAACGGGCGCTGATATCGTACGGCAGATTCTCGTCATCGTTGCGCTAATTTCCGTCATCATTGTTAACGGTTTGGCCAACGCCTTGCCCATCAACGGTCAGGCGACCGGCGACATTTCTGATCGTTTTGAAGTCTTTTTTGTGCCGGCCGGCTACGTTTTTTCGATTTGGGGGGTCATTTATCTCACGCTGATCGGCTACGCCATCTATCAGGCGTTGCCTTCGCAGGGCGCCCGGCCGATCCAGCGCAGCACGGGCTACCTTTTCGTGTTGAGTTCGCTGCTCAATATCGCCTGGATTTTCCTCTGGCACTATGAGCTATTCCCGTTGACCCTGGTAGTCATGGTTGGGCTGCTGCTCACCCTCATTGCGATCTACCAGCGGATTGGCTCGGGGCTGCATCCCGCAACGCGTCGTGACTACTGGCTGCTCCATTTTCCGTTCAGTCTCTATCTGGGCTGGATCACCGTGGCAACGATCGCTAACGTCACCTCGCTCCTCGATTATCTCAACTGGAGTGGCTGGGGGATTGCGCCTGAGCTTTGGGCGGTAATTATGCTGGTGGTCGCTGCAGTTGTTGGCGCTGCCATCGGCGTACGCCGGGGCGATATCGCCTACGTTGGTGTGCTTGTCTGGGCCTTTATCGGTATTGCAGTCAAGCATTGGGCGACGCCGCTTGTTGCTTATACCGCGCTGGCCATGGCCGGGGTCGTCGCCGCCTCTCTTCTGATTGGCGTGCCCCAGCGCAACCAGCGAGTGGCAGCTATGTCGTCGACCGCTACGCCGGTAGACGCGTAGCGCCTCGGTGGCACATTGGATGCCGTATAGTGCAGATCGTTACTCAGCTTTCCCTACAGTAGTGCCAATTATGAGTGGAGCCATCAGGAAATGAAGCAGAAAATTATCGTTATTGGCAGCGGGTTTGGCGGGCTTAGCACTGCCGTGCGGCTGGCCCTCAAGGGGCATGACGTAGAAATTTTTGAAAAGCGGGACAAATTGGGTGGGCGGGCCTACGTGTACGACATCAACGGCTTCAAATTTGATGGCGGTCCGACCGTGATTACCGCTCCCTGGCTTTTTGATGAGATCTGGGAGGCCGCCGGTCGCAATCGTGAGGATTACTTTCAACTGGTGAAATGCGATCCCTTCTATCGGATCTTCAACTACGAAGGGCGCGCCTTCAACTACAACGGCGACCACGACTATATTCTGGACCAGATCGACCAGTGGAATCCGGCCGATAAAGATGGCTACGAGCGCTTTATGGCGACGACGCAGGAGATCTTTAATACCGGCATGGGCCTGATCGATCAGCCTTTTTTGAACGTCACGGACATGGTCAAGGTGGCGCCCGATCTTGTGCGGCTCCAGTCCTATCGCAGCGTCTATGGGTACGTAAGCAAGTATGTCCAGAATGACTTCTTGCGTCGCTGCTTTTCTTTCCACCCGCTGCTGATTGGCGGCAATCCCTTTGATGCCGCGTCGCTCTACGTCCTTATTCATTATCTGGAGCGGGAATGGGGCATTCACTATGCGCTGGGCGGGACGGCGGCCATTGTTGAGTCGTTTGGCCGGCTGCTCGACGAGTTGGGCGTGCCGGTTCATCTCAACGCCGAGGTGGATGCCATCACGACCGAGGGCAATCGCGTGACCGGCATTCGCATGGCGGATGGGACCGAGCATCGTGCTGATGTCGTGGTTTCCAATGCCGATGTGGCCTGGACCTATCTCAACATGCTGCCGGCTGAATATCGACGTAAGAACAGTGACCGTCGTATCAAGAATCTGAAATACAGCATGTCGCTCTTCGTCATCTATTTTGGCACCAAGAAGCGCTACAACGTGGCTGAAGAAGGCTACCCGCAGCTTGCTCATCACAATATCATTTTGAGCGAACGCTACAAAGGTCTGCTGACTGAAATCTTCTCCGACGGCGAACTACCGGAAGATTTCTCCCTCTACCTGCACATGCCCACGCTGACCGATCCAACGATGGCGCCTGAGGGACATGAGGCCTTCTATGTTTTATCGCCCGTGCCCCATTTGGGCGCAGACATCGACTGGGAAACCCAGGCTGAGCCGTACCGGGACGCGATTATGGCGTTTCTGGAAGAGAACTATCTGCCGGACTTGCAGGAAAATATCGTGGCCGAACACTATATTGATCCGCTTCACTTTCAGGGTACGCTCAATAGCTATCTTGGTTCGGCCTTCTCCGTTCAACCGACGCTTTTGCAGTCGGCCTGGTTCCGGCCCCACAACCGGTCCGAAGACTTCGACAATCTCTACTTCGTTGGCGCGGGAACGCACCCGGGTGCAGGATTGCCAGGCGTGTTGTCCTCGGCCAAGATCGTTGACGGCTTGATTGAACCGGCGTAGGTCGTGAACTGTCTAGATCACCGAAATGATGGTGGCGGCAGCCAGCAGGGCCAGGGCGACGCCAAACAGAACTCGGTTCTGCTGAAAGACGTCCGACCAGCTTGGCGCCTGATTGGTCGGGGCAATGCCCAGAGACTGCTGCTGGACAAGTCTCGAAATGGGGATGGCTGAACCCAGCAACGCTTCGCGCATCTCGCGCACGTTTGCCGGACGCTCATTAGGATGCATGGCAAGACCCTGAAAGATGGCTCGTTCGACGCGTGGGGAGACGGCCGGGTTGACTTCACGCAGAGCCGGCATGCTACCCGGAGTGAGAAAGCGTTGTTTGGCATCGACCGGCGGTTCTCCGCTCAAGAGGTGGTAGAGCGTGGCTGAAAAGCCATAGATATCGCTGCGCACATCGGTAAAGCCTGTGTCTCCGCCATACTGCTCAAGCGGAGTGTAGGCGACAGTTCCCCGGCCTTGCACGACTGTGACAGTCCGGCTGTCATCGGGTTGTAAGACTTTGACCAAGCCAAAGTCAACTAGCTTGATGCTGCCGCGGGGCGTAATTTTGATGTTGCTGGGTTTGATATCGCGGTGGAGTACCGGCGGCGCTTGTTCGTGTAAATATTCCAGGGCTTCTAGGAGCTGATCGGCCCAAGCTAGCACTTGCGCCTCACTCAGTAACGCATTGTTGCGCCGTGTATCGCGCAGAATCTCTTGCAGATCGCGACCTTCCACGAAATCCATAACCAGATACTCGCGGCGATCAAGCGAAAAGTAGTCAGACACTTTGGGGAGGTTGGGATGGTCAAGCCTTGCGAGGACACTGGCCTCCATGCGAAATTGCTCGGTAAGCTGATCGAGCTCTTCTTCAGAAACTGTCTCCACTGAGAGCAGGGGCAGAACTTCCTTGACAGCACAAACGCGACCCTCTAGCCGCAAGTCGGTCGTCTTGTAGACCGCTCCCATGCCGCCCTGGCCGACTAGCTCTTGAATCTCATAGCGCTCACGGAGGACGGTCCCTGGCTCCAGAATGTGTGACAACTGTTTCACTCCTCAATGCTTTGCCTGGCAGGTGAAATCTCAATCCGCTTTCTGTCCAAGGCAGCAGGGGCGAATACCTGTCGTAATCGCCACCCCTTACTCAACGAGCGGCGCAACGCGCAAGCTACGCAGAACCTTCCCCATTGTTGCGTAGCGGCGACGGATTCAAGGGGATGAATCCTAAGGGATCCACAGCGATCTGCTGCATCCCTTGCGAGGCTCAGTCTAGGCCCGATTTCTTCCGCAGTCTCTCTTTATCAAATTGCCAATTGCCGGAACAAGGGCCTGTGCGTTTTATACATCTAGCATTTTTGGTATAATGCACCTCAATATCTAGACGTCATTATGCGTTGGGAAGCGCGTTGTTGTCAATCTAATGACGAAATTACGAAGCGTTCCGGTCGCAGATGATCATGGCTGGAACCCGATCGCCCCCCCTTACCCAACCAAGAGGATGATGCATGACGACTGAATCAGAATCTCAGGATCTAGGCACGCAGGAATTGCCGCCCAAAGGCAAAGAGAGCGCAATGCTGGTGCTGCAACGAGGTGCGGAAGCCGGCCGTCGTTGGCCATTGAGCCGCAGTCAACCTTTGCTGATTGGGCGAAGCGAGGAGTGCGAAATTTCGCTCCCCGACCGCCAGGTCAGTCGCGTGCATGCTCAGGTTGCCTGGAACGGTGAGGAGTATTTGCTGGAGGATCTTGGCAGCAAAAACGGGACGCACCTGAATGGCCAGGAGATTGCCAAGCCGTCGACTTTGCGAGACGGCGATGAGATCCAGATTGCCTTGCGCTTCAAGCTTGCCTTCGTCGATACCGGTGCGACAGCTCCCCTTACCTTTGAGAACGAAAATCAGGGTTTGCGTCTGGACCACGAAACGCGTCAGGTCTGGATCAACGGCGTGCTGGCCGATCCTCCCCTAAGTCTGCACCAATATCGCCTGCTGGAAGCACTCTGGGAGTCGGGCGGTGGTGTCGTTACCCGCGAGCAAATTGTGGATGCCGTTTGGCCGGAAGCCAGCGGCGAGGGCGTGAGCGAGCAGGCCATCGATGCCCTCGTCCGTCGCCTGCGTGAGCGTATCGCCGAGATTGACGAAAATTTCCGCTATATCGTCACCGTGCGTGGCCATGGTTTCCGACTGGAGAACCGTTAGACGCGTGCCCCGACCGTTGCCCCCCACTCACAACAACGCGCCGCCTGCTGCGCTCGGGCTCTACGTACACATCCCGTTTTGTGAGCGGAAATGCCCCTATTGCGACTTTAACACCTATGCCGGCCTGGAGAACCATTTCGATGCGACAGTCGACGCACTCTGCGCTGAGATGGCGCGCTGGCGTGGGCAGTTGGCCGGACAAGCGGTGACTACAGTGTTCATCGGTGGGGGAACGCCGACGGTTTTGTCAGAGCAGCAGCTGCGCCAGTTGTTGGGCGCAATTCGTCAGAATTTTGCACTGGCGACGGATTGCGAATTTACGAGCGAGGCCAATCCGGGCACGGTGGATCGGGCCAAATTCACGTGTTTGCGCGCACTAGGCGTTAATCGGATTAGCCTGGGCGTACAGAGCTTCCAGCCGGAGGAATTGCGCTTTCTCGGCCGCATCCACGATGTGGAGGATGTTCGTCGCGCATTTGATGCGGCACGTGCCGCCGGCTTCGACAACATCAACCTGGATTTTATGTTTGGCCTACCCGGCCAGAGCGAAATCGCCTGGCAGGACACGCTACGCCAGGCGTTGGCTTTACAGCCCGAACACTTGAGCCTCTACAGTTTGATTGTGGAACCAGATACACCGCTCCATCACTGGGTGCAAATCGGCCGCGTGAATGAGCCGGATGAAGATGTCGCGGCCCGTCATTATGAGCTTGCCCGTGAGACGTTGTCTCAAGCTGGTTATCGTCAGTATGAGGTCTCCAACTGGGCACTGGACGCAGATGGCAGCGTGGCAGGCTTGATGCCAACGCTTGCGTGTCGTCACAATTTGATTTATTGGCGCAATCAGCCCTACCTTGGCATCGGACCGGGCGCCCATAGTCATCTCCACCGTGCAGACGCTGCCGGTGCGACAGGCGAGCGACGGTGGGGCAATCACCGACCTGTCCCCGGTTACGTACGCCGCATGAGCGATAACGCCGCGGTGGAGGCATTTTCAGAGACAATTAACACCCGGTTGAGCATGGGGGAGACGATGATGCTCGGCCTGCGACTGGTTGAAGAGGGCGTCAGCTTCGAGCGCTTTGCGGCGCGTTACGGCGCGTCCATGGCGGATGCCTTTGGCGAGGAAATGACTCAATTGGCCGAGTGGGGCCTGCTCGATTTGACTCCGGAACGAGTGCGTTTGACCGAACGCGGCCTCATGGTGGGCAACCAGGTTTTTGCCCGTTTTCTGCCGGATTCATGACAAAATGGAGAAAGGTACACGCTGATGCCGAGGGCCCTCTACCCTGGAACCTTCGATCCAATGCACAACGGACATATCGACATCGCCACACGCGCCAGCCAACTCTTTGACGAACTGGTTGTCGCCATTTACGATGCGCCGCCGAAGAAGTTGCTCTTTAGTACGGAAGAGCGGATGGCATTGGCCGCCGAGGCGCTGGCCCATCTGCCCAACGTGACCGTGACCTCTTACGCCGGACTGACCGTGGACTGCGCTCGGGACCAAGAAACTCCGGTGATGGTACGTGGGTTGCGGAACGTGGCTGATTTTGAATTCGAACATCAGATCGGCTGGGCCAACACCCAGCTTGCGCCTGATGTCGAGCTTTGCTGCCTTTTCTGCCCAACTGAATACGCCTACCTGAGCGCCACGATTCTGAAGGAGGTGGCTAGCCTCGGCGGAGCGTATGAGCAGTGGGCGCCAGAGAACGTCTGCGCAGCGTTGTACAGCAAGTTTTCTCTCCCGGATCCTGCCGAGTCCGCGTCCAAGGTGACACGGACAGATTCAAAGCTTTCGCATCACGGGTAACGCGCCGATCTTGTGGTAGACTAATGAAAAGACAGGCTGATTGAGCATCAACCAGGATGCCCTCTGTTTCACCCGATGTCTGTCGTCGAGTCCCGGGCGCCTGAGGCATCATCCACCGTTCGCTGGAGGTGACTTATCGCAATCCTACAGTTGGTTGACCAGCTTTCCGAACTGCTTGAACAAGGGCGGCCTGTGCCCATGTCGCCGTATCGGGTCGTGAATGCCGATGAATTCGCCCGGCTGATCGAGCATATGCGCATTTCCGTGCCCAGTTCGATCCGCGAGAGTGAACGTACCCTCGCCGAGCGCGACCAAATTTTGCAGGACGCGCGGACCGAGGCCGAGCAAATTATCCAACAGGCACGGCAGCAAACGCGCGACATCCTGAGCGAAGATGCATTGGTGCAGGCGGCTCAGCGCGAAGCCGATCGGATCGTCCAAAAGGGCCAGGAAGAAGCGCATCGGCATGCGCAGGCCGCCGACGCTTACGCCACAGGCGTACTCGAAGAACTGGCCGAGAAACTCGAAGTCATCACCCAGCAGGTCGACAACGGCATCCGCATGCTGCAGGAGAATTCGCCCACCAGCGCCGCGTCAGATTCGCCGCGTGCGTAGCCGGCGGGATGATGCCACGGACCTGTGCGCGAAAATTCTGCTTCACTTTTGACAGATTTCCCGCCCAAAGTTATAATGCTTGTTTGCTGGCCTACAGGGTGAACCGTCGCTAGACGTTCGCCCCTTTGTTTGTCCGGTTTTGTTCGCACTTTGACATTTCCTGCCGGTCAGGAAGTAAGCTCATGCAATTCAACGTCGCGCAGTTGCTCCAAGAACCCATCGGTTCAACTCGTCGCTATGATGTGGTTGAAGAAATTGATGGCTTAGATGATGAGATGGAAGTGTTAGGTCCGCTGGTGGGACGCATCCAACTTTTGCGGATCCACAGCGGTGTTCTGGTCACCGGAGAGCTCTCAACCGCGGTTCGTGTGACATGTAATCGCTGCATTGCGCCGATCGCTCAGGAGGTTCGTTTTCAGATTGAAGAAAGCTACCGTCCACTTACCGAGGTTCAGACGGGACGGTTTATTCCGCCCGCTTCCTTTGAAGGGTCGGAAGCGGATTTGGAAGACGACGCATTGCAGATCGATGCACATCACATTCTCGATATTTCCGAGGTGGTGCGTCAGAACATCTGGCTAGCCATACCCATGGTGCCGGGCTGCAACTGGGATGGTTCCGGACAATGTCCGAATCTAACCGCTCATCTGGCCGAACTGGTCAATTTGGAGCGTAGCTTTGAACAAGGGGACCCGGCTACTGACCAGATTGACCCGCGTTGGTCAGCGCTCCTCGATTTGCGGGGCGAGACGGATCAAGCGGATTCGTAAGCTGTTGTCGCACGATATTGAAATCGATTTTGCCATCGTCAAATATTTTGTAGTCTGTTTTGAAGGAGATCGAAGATGGGACCGCTGCCAAAGAGAAAAATCAGCAAGGGACGGCGCAATCGCCGTCGCGCACATGATGCCATCGGCACGCCGAAGCTGGTTGGGTGTTCAAATTGCCGCGCCAAGATGATGCCCCACCGCGTTTGCCCGACCTGCGGCTATTATAAGGGTCGTCAAGTCATTGTTGTCGACGAAGATTAACCTGCGTCACAGCAGGTGCCACAGAAGCATCCACAGGGGATTTGGCCATGAACCAAATCCCCTGTTTGTTATGGAATTCTCGCATGAAGACCACTCGCTATTCTTTTGTCAGCCAGATGAACGCTACCGCCTTTCTCTTTCCCGGCCAGGGAAGTCAAACCGTGGGTATGGGCCAGGCACTGGCAACTGACTATGCCGTCGCCCGCGAAACGTTCGAAGAGGCCGATGATCTGCTCGGTTTTGGCTTGAGCACGCTCTGCTTCGAGGGTCCGGAAGCGACACTGACTGATACTGTGAACGTCCAGCCGGCGTTGCTGGCAATGAGCGTAGCGGTGCTGCGTGTGCTGCAGCAGGAGCTTGGCGCATTGGACGCTGACGGCCGCTCCGTCTTTGTGGCCGGCCATAGTCTTGGCGAGTATAGCGCGCTGGTCGCGGCCGGCAGCCTTGCCTACGGCGACGCCCTGCTGCTCGTACGCGAGCGCGGCAGGCTGATGAAAGAGGCCGGTGCCGCCGCGCCTGGCCGGATGGCCGCGATTCTCGGCCTGGATGAAGCAACCGTCGCTGCGGTTTGCGCTACGACGACCGCCAAAGGCGGTGTGGTTCAGGTGGCCAATGACAACTGTCCCGGCCAGATCGTTATTTCGGGTGATGAAGCGGGCATGGCCCAGGCCATACTTGCCCTGGAAGAAGCCGGCGCCCGCAAAGTCGTGCCCTTGGCGGTTAGCATTGCTGCGCATAGCCCGCTCATGGCCCCGGCTGCAAGCGCCTTGCAGGCGCGTATTGACGCCACAACCATCGAGACGCCAGTCGTTCCGCTGATCGCCAACACAAGCGCGATGCCTATCGAAGCGGTTGGCTCGATCCGGTCCGAGTTGGCTGCCCAACTGACGGAGAGCGTGCGTTGGCACGAGTCAATGCAGCTTGCCCTGGCCGAAGGCGTGACGCGGTTTGTTGAAATTGGCTCCGGCAGTGTGCTCACCGGTCTGATGAAGCGGATTGATCGTAAGGCGGAGCGGCTGGCCATTGGCGATCCAGCTGGCGTGGCCGCGCTCATTGCGTTGCTTGGCGGCTAAGCATTGCCGCTGCCGTGCCTAGCGGCGTCAAGTTTGGGCCTCATCAACGGCTCGTTCACCTCGATGAATGAAAATCCGCAGACATCGGTCGAATCCGCCAAATCAGGGTTCCATTAGTGAATCCGAATTCCCGCTGTCGCGCTGAATCATTCGCACAATCTCTTTATCAACGGTATAATGCCCGCGCGTGCCTGCCGGGATGTTCAGGCTCCTTCTAAAGCGGCCGCAACGGCCTTCCAAACTAGCAGACTGAAAACGAAGGTATGGGATGGAACTCCAGGACAAAATTGCGCTCGTGACCGGCAGCAGTAGCGGCATCGGCGCTGCCATCGCTAAGGAACTGGCGTCACGCGGGGCCACCGTAGCCATCAACTATCGGGGCAATGCCGAAGGCGCGGCCGAGGTCGCGGCCGAGATTTCGGCCGCTGGGGGCAAGAGCGCGCTGTTTCAGGCTGATGTGAGCAACGTTGATGAGGCTGCTGCGCTGGTCAAAGCGGTGGAACAGGAACTGGGCCGGATTGATATTCTGGTCAATAACGCCGGCACCACGCGTGACACCCTCCTGATGACCATGAAAGAGGCCGATTGGGATGCAGTGATCGACACCAATCTGAAGAGCGTCTACGCCGTCACGCGCGCGGCCCTGCGCGGCATGCTCAAGAAGCGCAATGGCCGGATTATCAACATTACCAGCGTCGTCGGTCTGGCCGGTCAGGGCGGTCAAGCCAATTATGCCGCAAGCAAAGCGGGCATCATTGGCTTCACCAAGAGCCTTGCGCGTGAGGTTGGCAGTCGTAACATCACCGTCAACGCCGTGGCCCCTGGCTTTGTCCCCACTGCCCTTACTGACGTGTTGAGTGAGGAGCAGCGCGAGGCCGTGATTGCCCAGACGCCATTGGGGCGCTTGGGCACGCCCGAAGAGGTCGCCTACGCTGTCGCCGTGCTGGCTGATGACCGGGCTCGCTTCATCACCGGCCAGGTGCTGAGCGTCGACGGCGGCCTCGTGATGATGTAGGGTTGCGACATTGAATTGGGATTGTTTACGGAGTTTGTCAATCGTATGAGTGAAGAGCATGAGCCGGATATGCCCTACCCGTCACAAGCATCAGCAAGTGAAGATGCTGCGATGCCGGCCGAGAATGGCGCGCAGCGTGTAGCGAGTGCGACCAGCGATGATCGCAAGGCGCGTCATCGGTCTATCCGCCAGCGCAAACGTGCGCGACGGGTGGCCGTCCAGGCCCTGTTTGAGATTGACAGCGTCAACCATGCACCTGGCGTTGTGATCGATGAACATCTTGGTCACGGTGAACTCAATGAAGAAGGCAGCCGTTATCTGCGGTGGTTGGTGGCGGGCGTCGTCACCAACATTGATGAACTGAATGCCCAGATTCATCGGTATGCCCCCGAATGGCCAGTTGATCAATTGGCGATCATCGATCGCAATCTGATGCGTCTTGCCCTCTTTGAATTGGGTGCTGCTGAGACGGATGCACCGCCCAAAGTAGTGATCAATGAGGCGATCGAATTGGCCAAGACGTTTGGCAGCGACAGCAGCCCCCGCTTCATCAACGGGGTACTGGGTGCAGCAATGGATGACACGAATCGCGTCACGTTTTAGGCGCACCGACTCTGACTATTTCTCAACCTGCCCATGAATGGTTTCTTTGGTATCGGTTTTATGGAATTGGCGTTTATTGCCATTTTGGCCTTGATTGTTTTGGGGCCGGAACGGCTGCCGGGTGCTGCCCGCGAAACGGCCAAGTTCCTCGGCCAACTACGCGCCATGTCCAGCGAGTTTACGTCTCAGTTCAGCGAAGAGCTGCAACTGCTGGATGAACTCAACCCCAAGAAGCTGGCAGATGAGATCATGAAGGACGCTATAACGCCCCCACCGAAAAAAGCCGCCTCTGCAAAAAAAGCTGTCCCTACGGCTAAGCCCAACTCAGCCGCAGAGACGCAGCCTCTTGCTGAAGAGGGCGCCTCTCCGGGCGCCGCTGACGCGAGCGATGCCGCCGATGAGAACCAAATCTTGCCGCCGGCAGCTGGCGAGCCCCACACCAACGGCAGCGACATGGCATCTGCTGCGGAGCAGGATGCTGCCAGTACCGAAACAGCATCGGATGCGTCCAACCCCGATGAGCAGATTGAATCAATTTTGGCAGATGACGCCCCGGCGGATGCCGGCAGTGCGGACACGGCCGATCCAAACCAAGCGGAGAAGCCCGCGTGAGCCAGCAGAGTGAGGCTTACGATCCCGTACACTCCAGCAGCATGTCGCTGATGGAACACCTGGTTGAGCTGCGGTCACGGCTCATTTGGGTGCTGGGCGCGCTCGTCACCGGTACGTTGATCGCCATGATTTTTGTCAATCCGCTGCTTGCCTTTATTACCCGGCCCTTGACTGAACTGGGCGCTGATACCATCGCCATCGGTCCGACCGACACAATCACGATTTTTTTTAAGGTCAGCATTACCGTTGGCGCAGTTTTTGCCATGCCAGTGATTGTCTATCAGATTATTGCGTTCGTTTCGCCCGGCCTCTACCCCAACGAAAAACGCGTCTTGCTCCTGACGCTGCCCGGCGTGATGGTGCTCTTCTTCACCGGCGCGGCTTTCGCCTACTTTATGCTATTGCCGGTAGCCGTAGGCTTTCTCCAGAATTTCCTCGGCGACGTCATCCGCCAAGAGTGGACCATTGACCGTTATGTCGGTTTTGTCACACGTATCGTCTTCTGGATTGGCGTTGCCTTTGAAACCCCACTGGTGATTGCCTTTATGGCCCGGACGGGCATCGTCAGCGGACCACAGTTGTTGGGTTTCTGGCGCCAGGCCATCGTCATCATTGCGATTGCAGCGGCTGCGATTACGCCAACCATCGATCCGGTCAACATGGCCATCGTCATGGGGCCGTTGATCGTACTCTATTTTGGCAGTGTCGGTCTGGCGTATCTCCTCTATAAGCCGCGTGTGCCACGCGATTTCTCGGAAGAGAATTTCATTCCTGACGAGTTCCGCGACCAGGACGAGTAGTCGCTTGCATCCGGCGAAATTGGCTTGAATTTCAGGACGGGGTGATCATGGCTGATCGAGAGGCGTTGATTGCTCGCAAGCAGGCTGTGCGCAGCGAGATCGAACGTACACGCCGCGAACTGTCGCTTCTGCGTGCACCGGAACAGACAGGCGCCAACACCAAGCGCATTGCCCAACTGGAGAACCAGCTCAATCGCCTGATGGGTGAAGAATATCAGCTGCGCTTGGCGATTGATCGCGCTCGTTGATAATCATGATTTTCAGTTGTCAATGCCCAATTGACAATTGATGAGTCTGCTCAGGCCAGCAGTTGCTCAACCCGCACCACAATCTCCTCCGCCACCGCGTCCTTACCCATCAGCGGTAAAATCTCCGGCTCGGCGTCGGCACGCAGCAGCGTGACGCGATCGGTGTCGACTGCAAAGCCGGCGTCAGCCTGGCTCACGTCGTTGGCAACAATCAGATCCAGCCCCTTGCGCCTTAGCTTGCCCCCCGCATTGGCCAACAAATCCTGCGTCTCGGCGGCGAAACCGACCACTATCTGTGGCCTGCCTTCTGTCGTGCGTTGTTGGCGGACAAGTTGTAGAATATCGGGGTTGGGCGTTAGCTCGATCACGGGCGCGCCGCCCTCCTTCTTGATCTTTTGTTGCGAAACCCGGGCCGGGCGAAAGTCAGCCACAGCGGCGGCCATGAGCAGGGCGTCCGCATCGCGTATGGCTGCCAGAACTGCATTGGCCATCTCCCGGGCCGAGTCTACAGCGATGACCGTTGCGCCGGTTGGCACCGCAATGCCCGCGGCGCTGCTCACGAGCGTTACCTCTGCACCGGCGTCCAGCGCAGCCTGGGCCAAGGCATAACCCTGTTTCCCTGACGAGCGGTTGGTGAGATAGCGCACGGGGTCAATTGGCTCGCGCGTGCCGCCGGCGGTGACGACGATTTTGCGTCCGGCGAGAGGGCCGCCCTGCCGGCTCAGTAGCAAGCGGACTTCGCCCAGGAGTCGAGCCGGTTCACTCATCCGGCCCATGGCTACAAGACCGGACGCCAGATGGCCCGCCTCCGGCCCAACGAAGACAGCGCCCCGTTCGCTCAGCATAGCGATGTTGGCTGCAGTTGCCGGGTGGGCAAACATGCCGCCATCCATGGCGGGTGCAAGGAGTTGCGGACAGGTCGCTGCTAAGGCGGTGACGGTGAGGAGGTTATCGGCCTGCCCATGGGCAAGCTTGGCCAACGTGTTCGCCGTGGCCGGCGCGATGATTAGTAGATCAGCCTCATGACCCAGACCCACATGGAGCACATGCGCCTCGCTGCCCCAGAGGTCTGCATCCGTATACGCCCGTTGTCCCGTAACTGACTGGAACGTCAACGGCGTCACGAAGCGAGTCGCCCCGGCGGTCAAGATGGTATCGACCTGAGCGCCGGCTTGGGCAAGTTTGCTGGCAAGGTCGACCGCTTTGTAACAGGCGATGCTGCCCGTCACGCCCAGAATAATGCGCGCATTCATCAACGGATTCATGTTCGGTCTCCCGCGCCATCTGCGCTGTTCATCTCATAGAGCAGGCGCACCCCGTCGAGCGTTAGCCAGGGCGCGATCACGTCGATGATCTCGGTACCCGACGCGATGAGCGGGGCCAAGCCGCCCGTGCCGATGACGATTGCCTCCCGGCCGATCTCATTGCGGAAGCGGGTCACCATGCCTTCTACCAGTCCCACGTAGCCATAAAAAAGACCCGACTGCATGGAGTGAACTGTATTGCGGCCGATTGGGGAGGGCGGCCGTTCAATGTCGATGGTGGGCAACTTGGCCGCACGCCGCCCCAGTGCTTCGGCAGAGATGCCGATACCGGGCGCAATCGCGCCGCCCAGGTATTCGCCGGCCGCGGTGATCGCCTCGAATGTGGTGGCGGTGCCAAAATCAACGATGATCAGCGGCCCACCATAGCGATGAAAGGCAGCCACAGCATCCACGATCCGATCTGCTCCGACGGAACTGGGATTGTCGTAGAGAATCGTCAGGCCGGTTTCCATTCCGGCGCTAATCACGACCGGTTCGACATGCAGATAGCGTTGGGCGACCTGACACCAACGCGTGGTCAGCACCGGCACGCCTGATGCGATGGCCACGCCACTGATTTCATCGGCCGCGACGCCGGCATGGCCCAGAAGTCCAAGCAACTGCATCGCGAACTCGTCAGGCATACGCGCATGGTCGGTGGAAAGCCGCCAGTGTGGGCCCAACTCCTCGCCCTCATAAAGCCCAAGCATGATATTGGTGTTGCCCACATCAATTGCAAGTAGCATCTTCTGACCTCCTGGTTCGCAAAACGAGAGACCGCAGCAATTGACAATGGTCAATCGATAATTGTCAATTCTTACGCTGGCGTTACGGAGCCGTTGAGTACCGTATAAAGCTGGGCTTCACGCCGAAAGTCTGGCGTAAAGTCATCCCAGTCGGTGGTGGTGAGGATGGCTTGTCGTACGCCACCCAAGGCGTGGAGCAGGGTGCTTCGCCGGCGCGCGTCAAGTTCGCTCATGACGTCGTCAAGGAGCAAGAGTGGTGAGGCGCCGGTGGTGTCGGTCATCACCTGTACCTCAGCCAGCTTGAGCGAAAGCGCAGCCGTACGCTGCTGCCCGCGGCTGCCATAGAGGCGCAAGTCATGGGTGTTGGCGAAGAGGAGCACATCGTCGCGGTGCGGGCCATAGAGCGTGCTTCCAGCTGCCAATTCACGCGGGCGGCGGCGATCTAAATGTGCGGTGTACGCCTCTGCAATCGCGCTGGCATCAAGCTGGTTGGCAATTTCTCCCTCGGCGATATACTGCCCGTCTTTCAGCCGAAGATAGGTCTGTTCGGTCATGCTGGCTGGGTTGACGCTGGGGACGTACTGGAGCGCTAGTTCCTCGCGTTCATCACTTAGATCGAGGTGACGCTGGTGCGCGATCTTGGCCAATTCGGAGATAAAATTGTGGCGTCTGGCCATGACCACGCTGCCGTGACGGACGAGCTGTTCGTCCCAAAAGCCCAGTTGTGCGATGGTGGCCGGCGCGTGGGGCGCCGCGGCTTGCTCACGCAGGGTCTTCAGCAGGCTGTTGCGTTGGGTAACAACCTTTTGGTAGGCTGACAGGGTGCGGCAATAGTGCTGGTCGATCTGGCAGAGCGCAATGTCGAGATAGCGCCTGCGCACGCCCGGACCGTCTGCGACCAACGCGATGTCTTCCGGCAGAAAGAGCACCGCACGCAGTTGCCCGATTAGATCCATGTTGCGCTTGTTAACGCCGTTGATGCGCACTTGCTTCTTGTAGTTGAGGCCGTCACCGCGGGCAGTAAGCAGGATTTCCAGATTCAGTGGCCGCAGCTCGGGACCGTTGGGGTGGATTGTTCCGGCCACACGACTGTAGGGAATCGGCTCCTCAGCAGCAGCCCAGCCCACGACTTCCCGATCTTGCTGCGCATGCACGGGCCTGCTCGTAGCTAGATAATAGATGGCTTCGAGCAGATTCGTCTTACCCTGTGCGTTTTCGCCCTGCAGGAGCGTCAGATCGCCGGAAAAATCGATCTCCAGCGCCCGGTAGTTGCGAAAATGCGTGAGTGAAAGGTGCGTAAGAACCATGGGGCAGACGAATGGATCCTTGGGGCAAAGGGAAAGATTTGCAGACGGGAAAGCTACTTGCGGTGCGTCAATTCGGTAACGAGAAGATCGAGTTCCGTATCGACATCGGCGCCGGTCTTCATGGCCATATCGGCGCGCAGCAGTCGATCCATGATGTCGTGCAATTCCTCAAAGGAATAGGCACGTGCCAGCGGCATGGCCTTTTTGACCGGATAGGGACTCTCTTTGACGTAGCGGGCGATTTCATCCGGACTGTTCAGACGCTGCATGCCCTCTTTTACTTTGATGATGATGCGATACTGACGGGCGATCATCGTGAGCAGGTAGAAGGCATTGGCGTCGCCGCGCCTCAATTCGTATAGCGAACGTATGGCCATGCGTTCGCTGCGCTGGCTCAATGCATCGGTTAACCCCCAGATGAGCGATTCGCTGGCGTCACTGACGAGGAGCGTGACATCGCCTGGGGCAATCGACCGTCCGCCAGCGTAGGCAGCCAGCTTTCCCAGTTCATTGTCGAGCTGACGTAAGTTTGGTCCGACGTATTCGGCCAGCATCTTCGCCGCGCTTGGTTCGATTGCTATGGCTCTACTCTTGGCATGGCGTTGAATCCAGCCAGGCAGGGCCTTGGGATCGGGCGTGCCGCTCTCTTCCGCAGTGATGACGCCGGCCTTGGTCAGCTGCTGGAGACCCGGCACCTGGCGCGGATCGCTCTCCTCCTTGCCTGGTAGCGTGAAGCCTTTCCACAGGCCGCGCCGCTTGTCGACGCTGGTCGATTCCCAAAAGACGACATCAGTGGTATCGGGGAGCGCTGACAGACCTGTCAGCAGTTGCGCTGCCTCGAGATGAGCGGGGCTGTCGGCGCCTTTGCTGGCTGCCATGCGCTTGTCGAGCCGCGTCAAGTAGCCTGGTGCGATAATCAGGCGCCTTGTGGCCAAAAAAGGCATCATCCCCGCCTGACCGAGCAGATCGCCGGGAGATGTCTGCTCGGTGACTTCCACCGTGTTCAGATCGGCCAGATCAGGGTCGCCGGCTGCCTGCTTGAGTTGGGTAATACGCTGTGCGGCCAGATATTCATCCGCATCGAGCAAGAGATAAATCATGCCTCAGTCAAAGAGAACGCGGTAGACCGGCTTGCCAACGATCTGCATCGGTTGAATAGCAGCCAGCCAACGATCATTGATCTCGGCGGTCGTCGTGTAGTGCTGCAAGCGTGTGCCGAGCGGTCGCGAAATGATGAGCGCAGGGAACATGAGGAGCATGGTCACTACGAACTTGTCGAACCAGGAGCGCCGGCCCGTCATGCCCACCATCGCTGCCGTCGTTGCCAGCACGCTGGTTGTGGCAAGGTTGGTGCCACAATTGGGATGGATTGCCAGGGACGCCTCACCGGCCTGGAGACGCAGCATGGCATCTCCCACCGCCTGGCGCAACGTGAGTTCGTCTACATCGCCAAAGATTGTAAAGCCGAGCGGATCAGAGAGACCGCTAAAGCGTTGCCCCGGCACGCGTGCGGCCAGAATGTGAATCGTAGCATGCTCGATTGCATGGTGCTGACGCGTTCGCTGCACGAGGTCATTTAGTGTTGCCAACATGTTGTATGAACTCCTTTAATCGGCAGGGCGCCGGAAGTGGGGTCTTGGGGTGAGGGACTGTGAAGGCGCAACTCTACAAACACCCCACAACCCTACCACCCCAACACCCTACTCCCCCAACACCTCACGCGCCCGCGCCACCACATTCTCCACGGTAATCCCATACTGCTCATAGAGAATCTCATAGGGCGCGCTGGCGCCGAAGTCGTCGATGCCGACGATCGCCCCTTGCTGGGGATCGTTGCCGACCCAGCGTTCCCAACCAAAGGGGCTGGCCGCTTCAACTGCCACTTTGGCGATACCCGCCGGAAGCACGTCGGCTTGATACGCTGCATCTTGCTCCTCAAAGACCTCCCAGGAGGGGAGGCTTACTACCCGTACGCCCGTGCCCGTCGCCGCCAATTCCCTGGCCGCCGCCAGCGCGATTTCCAGTTCGCTGCCCGTGGAAATTAGGATCAAATCGAGCCCATCGGGTGCATTTTCGTAGAAGACGTACCCGCCGCGCAGTGCCCCTTCAGCCGGGCCGTATCCTTCCGCTGCCCGGTCATAGATCGGCAGCCCCTGGCGCGTCAGGGCCAGGACGGTCGGGCCGTCCGTTCTTTCCAGCGCCGCACGCCACGCCTGGGCCGTTTCATTGGCGTCAGCCGGGCGGAAGACCGTCATGTTGGGGATGGCGCGCAGCGACGCAATCTGCTCGATCGGCTGATGGGTCGGGCCGTCTTCGCCCAACCCAATGCTGTCGTGGGTCAGGACATAGATCACGCGTATGCCCATGAGCGCAGCAAGGCGCATGCTGCCGCGCATGTAGTCACTGAAAACGAGGAAGGTGGCGCCATACGGAATCAGCCCGCTGTGGACGGCCATGCCGTTGAGGATGCCGGCCATGGCGTGCTCGCGCACGCCGAAGTGAACGTTTGGCCCGGCAAACTTGCCGGCTTCGATGAACGGCTGGCCGGAAATGGTCGTGTTGTTGCTGGCCGCCAGGTCGGCGCTCCCGCCCACCAGGTTGGGCAGCGCCGGCGCGATGGCATTGATGGTCTTGCCGCTCGCCTGGCGCGTGGCAAGCCTGCCCTCGGGCAAGAATACCGGGACTGCCTCCTCCCAACCGTCGGGCAGATTGCCTGAAAGCATCTGCTCATACTCGGTGGCTTCAGCCGGATACGCAGCGGCATAGGCTGCCAGACGCGCGTCGTAGTCAGCCTGGAGCGCCTCGCCGTGATCGACAGCCCGACCAAAGAGCGCCGACACTTCGTCCGGCACGTAGAAATCTGGTTCGAGGGGCCAGCCCAGATTCTCCTTGGTCGCCTTCAATTCGTCGACGCCTAGGGCTGCGCCGTGCACGCCTGAGGTCCCTGCCTTGTTGGGGCTGCCATAGCCGATGACCGTCTGGCAGCCGATGATGCTGGGGCGAGGGTCGGCCATGGCCGCCTCAATGGCAGCGGCGATGCCGGCTCCATCCAGACCGTCGACGCTCTGCACATGCCAGCCGTAGGCCTCAAAACGCTTGGCCCAATCTTCGCTAAAGGAGACTTCGGTGGAGCCGTCGATGGTGATGGAATTGTCATCATACAGGTAGATGAGCTTGCCCAGTTGCAGATGGCCGGCCAGGCTGGCCGCCTCGCTGGCGATCCCCTCCATCAAGTCGCCGTCGCTGACAATGGCATAGGTGTAGTGATCGACAATCGTGTGGTCGGGGCGGTTGAAGCGATCGGCCAGCCAGCGCTCGGCAATGGCCATGCCTACGCCGTTGGTGAAGCCTTGTCCCAGCGGGCCTGTCGTTGTTTCCACGCCAGGGGTATGGCCGTATTCGGGGTGACCGGGCGTTTTGCTGCCCGCCTGGCGGAAGTTGCCTAGTTCTTCGAGCGGCAGGTCGTAGCCGGTGAGATGAAGGAGCGTATAAAGCAGCATCGAACCGTGGCCTGCGCTGAGAACGAAGCGGTCACGGTCGGGCCAGGACGGGTTGCGTGGGTTAAAGCGCAAAAACTGCGACCAGAGCGTGAACGCAGGCTGCGCCATGCCCATGGGCATGCCGGGATGCCCCGATTTTGCCGCCTGCACGCCTTCCGCCGACAGCACGCGGATAGCGTTAACGGCCAGAGTTTCGAGCTCGGGAGTCAGCTCTACGCCGCTAAGAAATGCCTGGTTACTCATGCAAATTCCTCATTTCATATTCTGAAGGTTACGTTGATTTTTGTGATTTTTCCGCGTTTTCAGCCATCGCAGGCTTATGTGGAGTCAGCGGATCAGTGCAAGTCCGTATCACGCGACTTCATATTTTCCCCTGATCGCAGGCCATTGTCAAACAAACGCTTGATTGCCGATCGTGGTTTTGAGGATGCAAATTGAATGAGACGCCACACTTGTTGGCTCACTCTTTTTGGGGTACGCTATTCAGTTGACACGCAATGACGCACGTCATGTAACCTGTGATGAGGCTTTCATGTCTTGGACCAATTCACTGCTTCGCCAGGCGCCTCGGCTGTGGCAGGACAAGCGCTTGCAACAACAAATGCTCAACGGCGCCGGCCTCATGACCGGGTTGGGTGCAGGCGTTGCCGGCTACGCTTTTTTTCATGAGCCGCTCAATGTCGGCTTTGAACACCTGACTGTCCGCCTGCAATATGGACAAGGTCGGCTGCCGGAGAAGGGCCTGCGCATCCTGCATTTGTCCGATACGCATTTTCAGGGCCACAACTGGCGCGAACGCCCCAAGATTGAACGGATCCGCCGTTTGACCCGCAATCTCGACTATGACCTGCTTGTGCATACGGGCGATTTTCTCCATTACGACAGCGGACTCGACAATGTTGGCGCGCTGCTGGATGCGCTGCCCGAACCCCGTCTGGGCCGCTATGCTGTCTTTGGCAATCATGATTATATGCACTATGACATGCGGGCCCTATTGCCTGTCATGTGGCGCACGTACTGGGCGGAAGAACAAGGAAGTGTGACGAGTATCCCGGTTGCCATGCTGACGCGCCCATGGAATGCCGTACGCTTCGGGCGCTATGTGCGCAACACGCCCGTCATGGCTCGTCGCAGCGGTTCCAATAATACCTGTCAGCTGGCGGCGCTCCTGAACGCGTCGTGGTTTTCACGTGCTGCACAATCATGCCATTCGCATTCAGCATCAAGCGGACCGGGCGGATGGTATCGATTTTTACCTGGCCGGCGTGGACGATGTGACGGAAGGCCGTCCCCATCTTCATGATGCCCTGGAGGGCGTGCCGCTGGATGCGCCAACGATTTTACTTAGTCACAACCCGGATATTATCCGTAGCCCGCGCATGGGTCAGGTGGATCTGGTGCTTTCCGGCCATACCCATGGCGGCCAGATTGTGCTGCCTTTCTGGGGGCCGGCCCATACGCAGGCGCGTTATTTGGAGCGTCGCGACGTGGCAGGCTATCTGCGCCGCGGGCGAACCCAGGTTTACATTACGCGTGGCGTGGGTGAGGGAATTCCGCTCCGGTTTGCCGCCAAGCCCCAATTCGCGCTGATCACCGTGATGGCCGCCTAACCGGTGCTGTGTCGCCGCAGAGGTTTGATCAGGGGTTGTTATGAGCCGTAGTCTGTTGACGAATTTGCCCAATCGGTGGCGCAGCAATCTCGTGCGCGATTTGACGGGCGATGTCCTGGAAATCGGCGTGGGCAAAGGCGAGAACCTGGGCCTCTACCGTCACGCACGCTGCGTCTGGGCCATCGAGCCGGATCTGACCAGGGCCAAGCACGCGCAGCGTACAGCGCGGCAGTCAAGGGTGCCTGCCCACGTTGACGTAGCTCCAGTCGAAGCCCTGCCCTATTGCGATAACAGTTTTGATCATGTGGTCAGCAGCCTGGTCTTTTGTTCAGTGATTGATCAGCGTCAGGGGCTGGCAGAGATTCGGCGTGTCCTGCGACCTGGCGGTGTTCTGCACATGGTGGAGCATGTTCGCCCGGATAGTGAACCCCTCGCTCAGCTTTTTGCGCGCATTACGCCCTACTGGCGTCGCATCGCCTTCAACTGCCATCTCGATCGACCGACGCTGGACGTGCTGCGCGAGGAAGGGTGGGACGCGACGGTAAGCAAACGGCGCCTGGTTTTCGTACGTGTAACGGCTCGAGCGATGCCGGCTGATTGACGCCGGTGACGCCACTTTGTATACTTGGGTACGGCATCCATCTGGTTAGCTCGATACCATAGAGTTGGACGATGTCCGAAACCGCCTCTGATGTCTCATCACGAATCAATTCGATTGAAAGGAACTGCGACTTATGTTGAAGAACGCAATCGCCAAATTCGCCAATACCCTGCCTGCCAGCGAAGTAAGCGCACATTGTGACGGTCCCTGTGGCGTCTACGACCCCGCCTCCGCCCGCATTGCCGCCGAAGCTGTGCTTTCCATGACCAAGAAGATCCTGGCGCTGGAAGTGCCGGCCGATGGCGACGCCAATGCCTGGGCCCAATATCTCAACACGCTCTCTCGCTACGTTGCCATCAAGGAAGAGCAGGCTCACCTGGCCAAGAGCGAATTGCTGGTGCTCTGGACTGACTACTTCAAGCCGGTTCACCTGGACGCCTATCCCGAACTGCATACCACGTTCTGGAATGCGGCCAAGCTCTGCTCGGCCTGTAAGGTCGAGGTGAGCGAAGAGCACGCCAATGAGCTCATGGCAGCCATTGAAGAGATTCACAATATCTTCTGGGCCAGCAAGGGGCGTGAGGTTGAGTACTATACCGCGTCCTAGCGTGAGAATCCGCTGGCTTATGAGATGAAAGCCAGTGGGGTGGACGGTATCAAGAAGGTCAGGTTGCGTGCAGCCTGACCTTTTTCTATGTTGTGGGGGGAAGGGAATGGCTGAAAATGGGCCCTCGTTTGACCCAATACCCGCACCGACGTTGTGCGAGTGGCTGCTCTGGGCTTTCCGGCGGCGCCTGCGCCTGCGCGTAAGCGGTGACTCGATGCTACCGACGTTGACGGCCGGTGATTTGGTCTTGGTGGACGGCGCTGCGTATCGCCATGATCTGCCTGCGCCGGGCGATGTGGTTGTGGTGCGTCACCCCTATCAGAAGGACCTGATCATCATCAAGCGGGTGACTGCGGTGACGCCGGAAGGGCGCATCATCGTGCGCAGCGACAATCCGCGTGTGGGCAGTGACAGCCGTCAATTTGGCACGCTGGCCCCAGCCAGACTGATCGGTCGCGTAACCGCTCGCCTGGCTGTCTCGGCCACAAAATGAAGATCTACGACAGGTCACATATTGGAGATTGGTAGCGACGCCGGTTGAGCCTGTCGAAACCAAGGAGCGGGTCGGCGTCACTGGCTCGCACAGGCTGCTGTATCGTCGGGTCACTCGCAATAAAAACGGGCTCCTGGCCATGATCCGCCAGGAGCCCGCTTTTATGTTATCAACGCTGGGGAGCGTGATATCCGTTACTTGCGCTGGCGTGGGTCGAGCGCGTCGCGCAGTCCGTCGCCCATGAAATTGATGCTGAGAACTGTGAGGGAGATCAGCATACCTGGCCAGAGAATGACCCAGGGCGTGAAGGTCATGAAATCCTTGCCGTCAAAGAGCAAGCGACCCCATGTAGGCACATCTGACGGGAAGCCCAGCCCCAGGAAAGAGAGGGCCGATTCGGTAATGATGGCGGCGGCAATCCCCAGCGTCGCCGAAACGATGATGGGGCTGAGTACGTTGGGGAAGACGTGACGGGTGACAATACGTCTTTCTTTGCTGCCAATGCTGACTGACGCTTCCACGTACTCCTTTTCCTTGACCGAGAGCACCGAGCCGCGCACCACGCGCGAGGTCGGCATCCAGCCCAGGATGCCGATCACAAAGACTACCAGCAAAAAGATGCCTAATTCCGGCCCCAGCCACTTTCGCAGGCTGTCGCGGAAGAGCATGATAATGACGAGCAGCAGGGGAAGTTGAGGCAGGGCCAGCATCATGTCGGTAAAGCGCATGAGTGGGCCGTCCAAGCGGGAAAAGTAGCCGGCCAAGATGCCGATCATGGTGCCGAAGGTCATGGCGACGAGCATGGCGAAAATGCCGACGGAGAGGGAGATCCGCCCGCCGTGCATGTTGCGCGCCAAGAGATCGCGCCCCAGGTCGTCGGTGCCAAACGGATGCTCCAGACTGGGCGGCTGACTCGAGGCAACGATGTCGATGGCTTCGGGATCGACCGTGTAAATCATGGGGCCGAACGCGCAGCCAACACAGAGCACGATGAGCACAACGAAGCCGAACATTGCCAGCTTGTGGCGACGAAATCGTCGCCACACATCGCCCCAGAGGGTTCGTTGCTTGCGTTCGGGTTGCGCTAACGATAGGGCGCCAGGCGCACTTTCAGACTGAACGGCCATATTTCTATTCCTGCGCTAGTCGTAACGGATACGTGGATCGAGGATACCGTAGACAATATCCGCAATCAGATTAAAGGCCACGATAAGGAAGGCAAAAATGAAGGTAATGGTCTGAATCAATGGGATGTCGTTGACGTAGATCGCATTGATGAGCAGCGCGCCCAGCCCGTTCACGCGGAAGATCTGTTCGGTGATAATCGCGCCGCCAAAAATGGCAGGAATGCCCAGGGCAATCAGCGTCACCACGGGGATCAAGCTGTTGCGTAGGACGTGGCGAACCACGACATACCATTCTCGGAAGCCCTTGGCGCGCGCCGTGCGGACATAGTCCATCGTCATATTGTCCAACATTGATGAGCGTGTAAACCGCGCCAGCGCCGCGGCCTGAAAGAGCGCCAGCACCGTCACCGGCATGATCATCTGCCGGATTTGGGCCACGAAGCTCTGCCAATCGGTCACTTTGAGATCGGTATCGTAGATTGAGGGAAACCAGCCCAATCGCACGCTGAAAATCATGATAAAGAGGAGGCCCGTGAAGAAGGTGGGAATCGAATAGCCGACCAGTGAGAAGAATGTGCCGACCTGGTCGAAAATGGAATATTGTTTGACAGCGGAAATGACGCCGACGGGAATGGCAATAAGGATGGCGACAACATAGGCAAGACCGACGACCCAAAGCGTCTGGGGCAATCTTTCGCCGATCAGGTCGAAGACTGGCGTGCCGCGGCTGCCCCACGACGCCAGTCGAACGGTGTTTTCAGGATCGATTAATTGGATGCCCGTTCTTTCCCCTAAATAGAGGAGCGGTTCGGCATAGAAAAACTGTCTGAGCCACAGCACATATTTTATGTGCATGGGCTTGTCCAACCCCATGGATTCCCGGATCATCGCCCGCACCTCGGGGCGAATTGTCTCTGGCAGCGCGCCAGTTGGATCGCCGGGCGCAAGTTCGAGCACGGCAAAAATGATGAAGCTAATGACAATTAAAGTCGGGATCGCAAACAAGATGCGACGAACGAGGTATTGGCCCATGGGCTTTTCTCTTTAATATCTGAGACGGAAGGGTCAGACGATTCCGGGGGGAATTGAATGAGCTTGACCCAAGCGGGGCGGTAATGATCCCAGGTTGGATCACCGCCCCGCTTGAGTCGGACTATGAACGTTGAGTCGTGCTACTGCGGTAGACTCAGCATCCACTCGTGAGGCTAGTTCTCACGATACCATTCTTCAATGTTCCACATCTCAGATTCCCAACCACCGTTCATCCGTACGCCTTCAAGTCCATTGATCTTAGCGGACTGACTGCCACGGTGAACCAGCGGAATCTGGAAATATTCCTGAACATTGATGTCATTCAACTGCTTGACGATCTCGTCGCGCTCAGGGCCAACCGGGGTTGTGGTTAACTGCGCAAAGAGTGCATCGTATTCCTCGCTGCAGCCACGGAAGTTGTTGCCGCCGGCCCAGACATTATCCTTGCTGGCGATGAACTCACACTGCCATTGGGCCAAATGCTCCTGCGGGTCCACCTTCCCACCGGTGGTGTACATCTCTAGGTCGGCAAAGAACTTCAGGTATGTATCTGGGCTATTGGGATCGCTGCCGAAGAAGACGCCGGCATCGACGTTCTTCAGCTCGGTGTCGATACCGATCTCGGCCCACCACTGCTTGATGAGCGCCTGGGTCTTCTGACGTACGGAGTTGGTCGAGGTTTGATAGAGGACCTTCAGCGGGACGCCGTTGTATTCGCGGATGCCATCGCCATCGGTGTCAACCACGCCGTTCTCGTCCAGCAGCGCCTTGGCGCCCTCGATGTCCTGGACCAGACAATCGTCATTGGCCGTCGAGACATAGTTGGGTGGGGCCGGGATGACATTGCAGGTGGCCGCGCCAGCTCTCCCGTATAGCTGTTCGGCAATCAAGTTGCGGTCGATGGCCATGGACATAGCTTGCGGAATCGGCTTGAAAGTGAGGAACGGGTGCGGGTTGTTGCCGTTGTCCCATTCGGAGCGCATGTCACCCAGTGCCGGATCTGGATTGGCCTGGTTGACCAGAATACGTTCGACATTGACCGACAGGTTGACCAGGATCTCTCCCTTGCCGGCCGCTTCCATCTCCTCCAGGATTTGGGGTTCTACCTGTAGGTTCCAGGCGTAGTCGACCTCACCCGTCTCTAGCACAGCGCGAGCTGCCGAAGCAGCATCACCGCCGCCTTTGAAGACCACACGGTCAAAGTAGACCGGTTCTTCGCGCCAGTAAGGATTGCGCACAAAAGTGGCTACATCGTTGACCTTAAACTCTTCGATCATATAGGGGCCAGTGCCCAGCGGATTCAGGTTCTCTTCGCTACAGGTCTGCGCCGCGGCGCCGATGCAGTTTTCGAATTGTGCTTTTGAAAGGATGCCACCGACATAGTTTGAGACAAAAGGCAAGTAGGGGTAGGGTGTCGGGCCTTCAAAGGTGATCTTAACGGTCACCGGGTCGACAGCTTCGACAGATTGTACGCCATCAAAGGCTGAGATGTTCACACAGCCGGTGGCGGTATCGGTGCAGTATTGCCAGGTAAAGACCACATCATCAGCCGTGAAGTCGCTGCCATCTGACCATTTGACGCCTTCTAAGAGCTTCCAGGTGATGGACGTCAGGTCTTCCGAGATTCCGCCATTTTCAAGCGTGGGAATCTCAACTGCCAACTCAGGGATCAACTCACCTTCGGGCGAGATATTGGCAAGCGGCTCGTGGATAAGAGCCGACACGTCCTGATCCTTGGTGCCGCCGGATAGGTGCGGGTTAGGGATCGACGGGGCCTGCCAGTAGAGAATGTTGAGGACTTCTTCGCCCTCGGCGCCGGCGGAATCAGCCGCGGCGTCGTCACTGCTTGCTTCGGCTGCGTCATCACTGGCTCCTGTTTCAGCGGGAGCTGCGGGCGATGCACACGCACTGAAAACCATGGCCAGTGCAAGCAATAGGCCGAGCAAGATCGTACTTTGCAATTTCCTGCGATCGTACATAGATGTTCTCCTTGACATATCAATTGGATAGAACAAAGTGAGATTGCCGAAAGCAGAGTTGGAAAGCGCTGCTCTGGGCGGATAGAGTTATAGAAGCACACACAATGGTGGCATTCACGAAATTGGATGACAAATGCGGTCGTCGATTCTAACGCAGCGTCACACTAATTCTGGTTATGATGGCGAAATGATGTCGTTACTTGACGCTGGATGGCGCTACGTATGCGGAATACCGTCTTACGAATAAGTGCAATCACGTATGAGGGATACGATTCTGCCTGGGAGTTGGCCGCCCAAAGCGGCTGCATAGTACAGGAAATTGACATTGATGTCAATAGTGAAAAAGTGATGGCGAACGTTGACCTGGCGAGATGGCAGCATCAGAAGCAGGTAGTATGCGGCGCTCACCCCCCGTCCGGGATAACACGTGAAGCACGCGTTCGTCAGGCGTGCCCCACATGTTACCCTCTTTGGCTAGTTTTCTACGGTGATCGTTACCGTGCAGGGATCGGGGAAATTGCCCGAGTTATCGACGACGGTCAGTAGGATAGCATAGTCGCCATTCTCTAGCTCGGCTGTGTCCAACTCGCTAAGGACACCGTCAATCACAGGCGTCTCGCCCCCTCCAGCATAAGCCGGAGCCGCGTCGCCGGTAATCGTTTCAACTTTGTAGTACTGAAAGTTAGGGTTGTCGGCGGTGCCTTCGATGCTGATAACACCACTCACCGTCGCACCGATGGCCGGGCTGGTAATCCGCACGTTCTCGTTGGGGCAGAATGCCAGCAGCGCCAACCCGCTGACAACGCCCGCCGTGTCAGTAACGGGCTCTGTAGCAGGCTCGGTTTCGGCAGGAGCTTCGGCGACGGGCTCTACCGTGGCCTCCGCCTCGGGCTCCTCGGTGGCTGTTTCCTCACTGGCTACGGGAGTTGCGTCCGCCACAGGTGTCGTAATCGCTGCCGTCTCGGTGATGACGGCCGGGAGGGTGACCGCGGCAGCGCTTGTGACCTCAGCCGTTGCTGTGGCAGTGACAGAGGCCGTCAGTTCGCTGGATATATCAATACGCAGGTCGAGATTGAGAAAGATCGGCACGGTGATGGTCTGGGTGCCGTCGGGACCGGGGACGATTACTGTCAGCGAGATGGGCACGGTCTGGGTCACGACGGCTGAAGCCGGTTCGATGCGCGGTAGGGCAGGATCAGCGACTGTGTCGTCGGTTTGGCCCATAACCGAAAACGAAAGCATGAGCAACAACGCCGCAGCGCTGACAGTACTCAGAAAAAGTCTACGCAACATTGAATTCTCCTCCTGGAATCAAGCAACGGTATTCGCTTTCAACTGGACGGTATGACGCGGATTGGGTGGGCGGATGAAGTGATGGCTGCAGTGAAATCAATCCTTTGCGCCTCAAGCTCTGGACGGCATGATAGCACTGGCAATAGATCACCGCAAACAGCTTGCGTTCGAAGCCAGAACGGGTGTTGATCTTCCCCAATAACTCGCTTGTTTCCGGTGGGGCTTTATGCTGTCAGCATGACCTCCGAATCGTCGGTCCATTACAGCCGCGCTGTACTCGCATCCATCAAGGCAAGCAACTATGGGGATTGCCAGCAGTGGGAGGGCCTTTTCTCACCAACAGATTCTGGATGCACCGGCCTGGTCTCCACTATTTGCCCGCAGACGGCCAAGATGGTACAATCGTTCGGTAAATGGAGGGGGGGGTAACCCTCTCGAAGAGGTGAGAACAATGGCGTTCTCGCCTCTTCTTTTTACCGGACGCCGGTTGATTTTGGGACATGGCTAGCGGTCACTCGATCTCTACTCGACATGCCGACGATTCCAGGCTCGTGCGTGCTGACTCTTCTCGGCATAAGGTCCATCAACAAATTGACAACAGATTGCCAACTCTGGTGAAACTTATCCCACTATACTCTGCTCAGGGTTCGGTGGGGTGGGTCGTGACCGCGCCTTTACGGTTCGGCGCCCCAAAGCGTTACGCCAATTTACATCGTGAAAGACTTCGCATTCTGGGCCTAAATGGTCTACAATCACCCAAGTAGGATTGGCGGCTTTTGACGATTTTGCCGCGTACTTCTCACCGGTATTGTTTTGGATTGACATCTAGCAGAGTCGTGTACGAATAGAGGCAGAGTGCATTTCCTTTCAACAAAACGTAGGAGATGAATCGTGAAAATTGTTGTACTGATTAAACAAACACCAGATACTGCCGAGCTCCCCAAAGTCTCGGCGGAGGAAGTCCAGAGTGGTGATGTGCAGGCCACGATGGTGATCAATCCCTGGGACGAGTACGCGGCCGAGGAGGCGATTGATCTTTGTGATCGCTTCGACGGCGACGCCGTGGCCCTCTCCCTGGGGAGCGAGGATGAGACAGACGCGCTCAAGCATGCATTGGCCATGGGGATCGGTGAAGCGGCGCTCATCGACGGCAGTGCGCTGGGCGACGCCGACGTCTGGACCGTCGCCGCAGCGCTGGCTGCAGCTGTCAAGGCCCAGGGCGACGTCGACCTAATCCTGACCGGTAAGCAGAGCGTCGATGGCAACAGTGGCGCGCTCTTCGCTGGCATCGCGTGCAAGCTGGGCTGGCCGCTGATTGTCAATGTCTCGAAGGTGGTGGATGTCGCCGACGGCGCAATTACTGTGGAACGCATGGTCGACGGTGGCCAGGAGACGGTGAAGGCGCCGTTGCCGGCCGTCGTGAGCGTGGCCAAGGAGATCAACGATCCGCGTTACCCGAGCTTTATGGGCATCCGCAAGGCCAATCGCGCCAGCATCCCCGTCACAACTGCGGCAGATCTGGGTGTGAGCGCCGGCAATGCCACCCAGTGGACCAACATTCGCAAGCCCGAAGAAACGAAGACGGATGTGGTGATGATCGAAGGAGATTCGGCTCAGGAAAAAGCTGCCAAGCTGGCCGATGCGCTGATGGCAGAGAAAGTCATCTAAGGAGACTATCATGTCCGTTTTGGTATGGGTTGAACAGAATCAAGATGGCGCGGTCGCCAGCAGTTGGGAATTGGCCGGGAAGGGCCGTGAGTTGGCTGACGCAATGGGGGGGGCACTGAATGCCTTGGTCATGGGGGCGAGCACCGATGACGTGGCCGCCCAGGCCCAGACGTATGGCTTCGACAACGTCTATACGATCACCGACCCGGTGTTGGAGAGCTACCGCTTGACGGCCTACGCAGCCGGCCTGAAGAAGGCCGTGGAGGCCGGCGGCGCTACCGTCGTGCTGGCCAGTGCCACCAACCGCGGTCGTGAGGTAACCGCAGCGGTTGCCTGCCAGCTCGGTGCAGGGCTTGCACCTGATGTAATCGACTTAAACATTGAAGATGGCAAGCTCGTTGCCCTGCGCTCGGTCTACTCGAACAACATTCTGACCGACGTTACCTTTGCCACGCCCGTGCAGGTAGCCAGCGCGCGCCCGCGCTCCTTTGCCATGCCTGAAGCCGGTGCTGCCGGTGGCTCTGTCACCTCGCTGGACTTGGGTCTGAGTGAAGATGACATTCCTGAAAAGGTGCTCGAATCCAAGGTGACGACCAGCGGCGAGGTCAATCTGACCGACGCCAGCATCATCGTGTCGGGCGGTCGCGGCGTAGCCAACGATCCCGAAAAGGGTTTCGAACTCGTCGCCGAATTGGCCGCAGTTTTGGGGGCCGCGGTTGGCGCCAGCCGTGCGGCCGTCGACGCAGGTTATATTCCCTACAAGCATCAGGTGGGGCAGACCGGCAAGAACGTGAAGCCCGATCTCTACATTGCGGCCGGCATCAGCGGTGCGATTCAGCACTTGGCCGGTATGGGCGGCAGTAAGATTATCGTCGCCATCAATAAGGACGGCGAAGCGCCAATCTTTGAGAAGGCCAACTATGGCGTTGTAGGCGACCTCTACGAGGTGCTGCCGGCGCTGACTGAGGAGTTCAAGCAGCGCCTCTAGTTTGTCTTGGGCAACTCTGCGTTCACATCAGGTGCGCCGGTGATCGACCCGCCGGCGCACTTTTTGATTGGTCTCGGTAGACAGGATTTTCTCCAATGCCTGCGCATGGTACAATGGCGCTGAAGTTTGGACGCCCGTCGTGCAGCGGTTTTGCGCATTGATTGTCGTAGCCCACTTCATTATTCTGTATTATTCCGTCCGACAAGCCTGGAAGCAATAGATTTATGAACGCTGAACAGATTTTCGCCCCGGATGTGCCCTATCGCGCCTGGTTTCGCAGCTTTGATGGCCAAGACCCCACTGATTATTCGATCTACGATGTCATCTACCGCTCACCGCTGACGGGCAGCCTTCTGGAGGTGCAACACGACATCGACGCACTGCGTCAGCGTTCGGGCGCTGAATGGCGGGCGCTCATCGACGGCCGCATCGGTACCACGCAGTGGCCCTATGGCTCCGGCGTCTGGGGGATGCGCGAGTGGGTCGTCCCCACGCTGCGCGACGAGAACGTTGTGAGCATGTATGAAGGAAACACGAACCTCTTTTGGGCACAAGGGCTGGGCAAGCGTCTCGGACTGAATGATCTGTGGGTGAAGCTGTGCGGCAACAGCCACACGGGGAGCTTCAAGGATCTAGGCATGACCGTATTGGTCAGCGTAGTCAAGCAGATGATGACTGACGGCAGCTCTGTCCGGGCCGTTGCCTGCGCGTCCACGGGAGACACCAGCGCCGCGCTGGCGGCCTACGCGGCATATGCTGACATTCCGGCCATTATCTTTCTGCCGCAGGGCAAAGTGAGCACGGCCCAGCTCATCCAACCCGTGGCCAATGGCGCCCACGTCTTGGCCCTCGATACCGACTTCGACGGCTGCATGGAAATCGTACAGGAAGTGACGGAAGACCAGAGCATCTATCTGGCCAATTCCATGAACAGCCTGCGCATTGAGGGGCAGAAGACCGTCGGTATTGAGATCGTGCGCCAATTCGACTGGCAGGTGCCCGACTGGATCATCGTACCCGTGGGCAACCTGGGCAACATCAGCGCGCTCTACAAGGGACTCAAGCTGCTGAAGGATTTGGAGATCATTGATAAATTGCCCCGGCTTGTTGCAGCCCAAGCCGGCAAGGCCAATCCGTTCTATCAGAGCTACCTCAACGGCTTTGATGCGAAAGTCGCGATGCAGGCCCAGCCGACACTGGCAACGGCAATTCAGATCGGCAATCCGGTCTCCTACGTCAAAGCCGTTCAGGCGATCCAGGAGACCAACGGCATCGTGGAGCAGGCGTCAGAGGATGAGCTGGCCAACGCCGCGGCACTGGGCGACCGCACCGGCATGTATAATTGTCCCCATACGGGCGTGGCGCTGGCGGCATTGATGAAGCTGGTTGAACGTGGTGAGATTCACAAGGACGACCGGGTGATCGTGCTCAGTACGGCCCACGGTCTCAAATTTACGAATTTCAAAGTTGGCTATCATGAAGGCACGCTGCCCGAAGTTGAAAGCAAGCTGGCCAATCCACCCGTCTATCTGCCCGCAGATTCGCGCGTGGTGAAGGAAACGATCGCGCGGAAGCTGGGGTATTAGGGTGGTGGGGGGAGCTTAATACCCTACTCAGTAACCCCTGATACCCTACAACAACCCTAACACCCTACAATCCAAACACCCGACACCCCAATGCCCAAACAAACGCCCAAACCCGCCCTCGACTACCACGCTACGTCCTTCTCCCAAGGACGGATGGATTTTGCATGGGAGGAGATGGACGCAGCAGCGATTCAAGCGGCTTATGCCGACTGGGAAGCGGGGCGCGGGCTGATTGGCGGCGATCCCCGGCGAATCCCCAATGCGGATCTGCTGCCTGACTGGGGACTGGATCAGCCTTTTTTCCGCGCATTGGCGCTCGATGACGCCCGGGGAGAGAATGGGGCGCGCCTGCGGTCCGCCCTGGCATCCGACCGTGTGCTGGAGATCGAGATTGGCTTTGGGCGGGGCGACTTCCTGCTTGACCGGGCGCAGCGTTATCCGCAGCGACTCTTTATCGGCTACGAAACGAAAACCAAGGCCGCCCGGCTCATGCTGCAGCGCCTGGCTCGGCTTGGTCTTGAAAATCTCTGGATCAGTGATGACGACTGCCGCTTCAACTTGCCCCTTGTCATTGCACCGGCGCGCGTGGATGCCTTTCATGTGCTTTTTCCCGACCCGTGGTGGAAGCCCCAGCATCAGGTCAAGCGGCTCTTTTCACCGCCCTTTGTCGATCTGCTGGCCGCCAAGCTGCGGCCGGGTGGGCTGCTGTACTTTAAGAGCGATGTCGTCGAATATGGCGACTGCGTTGCGTATTTGCTTGGGCTATCTGATCAATTCGGCCCAAATGACCCCGCACTGGCCCAGCGCATCGGCGACTATGCGCCGACGCACCGGGAGTTTTGGTGCGCCGCGCGTAACCGACCTACCTACGCGTTCTATTTTGAACGGGTTGCGTAGCGCCTGTCATGGGAGTTGAGGAAGGTGTGGCGGTGTCGCCGCCAGGTGGCCCGCCAACGCTAACGTGGTCCGGCAAGCGTGGTGTCGACCGCGTTGATGCGCCGGGATCTGCCCAAATTGAACGCCACAGATCCCTTATCAATACGCAGGGGCAAGCCGGATCTGGTCCAGCGGGTCGCATCTACTGGGGCGATAATCGGGCTATGTTGGCCCAACTCCTTGCCGATGGCTGGCGCGAACAAGTCCGACTCATCTACATCGATCCACCGTACGCTTCCAGCGCCAACTATGCGCGCAAGGTACGTCTGCGCAACCGTCAGGCCCAACTCCTGACCCGCCAAGTGCAGTACGAGGATCAGTGGCCGAGCGATGATGCCTACCTCCAGTTCATTTACGAACGGCTTCTGCTCCTGCGCGACCTGCTAGCGCCAAACGGTTCGATCTGGCTGCACAGCGACTATCGCCAAAACCACCGCCTGCGCCTGCTGTTAGAAGAGGTTTTTGGCCCCGGCAACTACCTCAATACGATTGCCTGGCGTAGCCAGGTCACGCGCGGGGCCAAGGTTGACGCCTTCTTTTTTCCATACAGCACACAATATATCGATGTCTTCGCCAAAGATCGCCGTGCGCCCACCCTTTGGCACCCTCAGCGTAAGCAACTCGTCTTCACCCGACGTCAGGCTGCCGCCCAGTTTATGGAAGACGAAGGCGGCTTTTTTCGCACGTCAGATCCCGGCACGTACAGCTATGCCAAACTCAAAGAACTCCACGCTGCGGGCCGGCTCTACGCGCCCTATGATGGCGAGATCGTCGTCGATGAAGAAACGCAGCGCGTCTACGCGTCCAAGGGTGGCAACATCGGCGTCAAGTATTACCTGACGAAGTTGGATGACGGGCGCTATGCGGTGGCGCGGGGTGTCGACAATCTTTGGGACGACATTCCCGGCTTGGGCACGACACCGGGCGAAGATGTCGGCTATCCGACCCAGAAAACGATCGCCCTCTTGCGGCGCGTCATCGGCGCAGCGACCGATCCGGGCGACTGGGTGTTGGATGCCTTCGCCGGGTCGGGTACGACGGCGGTGGCAGCGCAGCAGATGGGGCGGCGCTGGCTGGCGTGCGACGAAAACTATGGCTCCATCCAGACCATGCGCCGGCGCTTGCAGGGGGAAACCGGCGCGGTTTTTGATCTGTATGCCATGGCTGGGCAGCATCTTCAGGCCATGACTGTGGCCGAGTCCGCGCCGCGCAGCGACCTGCAAATTCAGCGCCTGGGCGCGGATCGCGCTACAATAGCGGTTGGTCTGCGCAATATCGCGACACCGGCTGTAGACGCTCTGTTGGCGAAAGCGGGCCATAATCCGCTGGCTGATTGGCGGGAGGCTGTGGAGTCCGTCGAGGTCGACAGCGATTATGACGGTCGCGTCTTTTGTCCTGTCTTGGCGGATGCGCCGCAGGCGCGGCGGGCTCAGGTCGAAGGCCTTTATACCGTGCCCGCTCCGGCTCAGGCGACGACCGTCGCCGTGCGCGTGATCGACGTATTGGGTAACGAAGCGATAATCTGCCAGCATTTGGCGTGACGAAAGGGAATGCTGGCTGCGCGTTGGGGAGAAGGTTCTGATGGCAACACCGGTTTTGACCGTATTGGACGAAGACAAGCACGCGTGGTTTGCCGGCCGGACTCGGGCGATTCTCAAGTATCTGGACAGCGTGCTGCCCCCCTTGCGCCCGGCGAAACGCGCAAGGTGCTTGACCTGGGCGGGGGCGCAGGCAACATGGCCCACCATCTTGCCCACTACGGCGAGGTGGTTGACCTGGATTATAATCCACGCCCCCTTGCCGTGGCCCAACTGCGCGGGTTGGAGGCGCTCCAGGGTGCTGGGAATGCCCTGCCCTTTCCTGACAACGAGTTTGACATCGTCTCTTTGCTGGACACGGTGGAGCACATCGCCGACGAGTTTGGCGTCTTTGAGGAGTGTCAGCGCGTGCTCAAGCCGGGCGGCAAGCTGATCGTCACGGTACCGGCGTTCATGTGGCTCTGGAGCTACAACGACGAGATCAACGAGCATGAGCGGCGCTATACCGTGCCGGAGCTTCAGCAAAAGCTGATGGTGAGCGGCTTCGACGTGCAGCGGATCAGCTACAACAACTTCTTCCTCTTTCCCGCCATTGCCGGTATTCGTTTCTTACGCCCCTACAATCCCGATCTGGAAAGCCCCCATTTGACTGAGGATGAGGAAGTCTATCAGGTAGAGATGGAGCCTATTCCCGAGCCTATAAACACCGTTCTTCACGCCATCGGCTGGCTGGAGGCGGAGATGCTCCAGCGCTATAGCCTGCCCTTTGGCACCAGCGTAATCTGCGTTGCGCAGAAGGCCGTCTAAAGGGGGAGGGCGACATGACGATTTATACAAGCTTGAGCGATGCCGAACTCATTGTAGAAATGAAGCATCAGAGCGAAACGCCTGACCCGGAACTGATCGAAGAGATCATCGGTCGGCAAGAATCTCTTGCCCCCCACCTGCTTTCGATATTTGATGCACTCTCAACTTACGTTGCGGATGACGCTGTCTGGCGTCAATCTGTTCTGGCCGGACGGATTCTGCTGCATTGGCGTGAACCGGCTGCGCTGCCTACGTTTGGAAAGATCTACAGCCGGGGCGAAGACGAGTGTGAGTGGTTCGAGGAAAAGCCCGCGCTCTATGGACCTCAAGCGATTTCGACCTTTGGCGATGTGGCGCTGGGCGAGCCGCGTGAAGGCTGGCACTATGGCCGCGCGTTGGCAACCAGCGTTCTCGCTGCTATCGCGTACCGCTTTCCAGAAACGCGGGATGAGGTGATCGCCACGCTGCGCTCCCTTTTGCCCAGCCTACAGGCGGATGATTCACTCGATTGGCCGGCCGAGCGGGAACCAGACGAAGTCTGGGCGGGCGTGGTCAGAGATTTGGCCGAACTTCAGGATGTGGAGAGTCAGGACGTTATCATGGCGCTTTTCGATGCAGACATGATTGACTTGTCCGTGATTGATCGCGCCACATATCGGGGCTTGGTCAGCGGCATCGGTCGCAAGATGTCACGTCCACGAGAGCACGATCTGATGGCTGAGATTCAACGCGATTGGGAAGTCGAGCAAGCGCGATTGCGACGCCAGGCCCGAGAGGCGGAGAAGTTGCCAGTCCGCTATGCGCCGCTGCCCGGAACTACATCAAAAGTTGGGCGTAACGAACCCTGCCCCTGCGGAAGCGGCAAAAAATATAAACAATGCTGCGGAAAGAAGTAATTGATGTTCTCCAAAGGATCGAAGAGCCGCCTGCACGCGCTCGTGCTGCTCGCCTACACCCTGCTTGCCCTGCTTCTTTCCTGGCCGCTGCTCGCGCGGCTGGGCAGCGGCGTGCCCGGCGTGGCGCAGTGGGCGTTTGATGAGTCGACCTTCATTTGGAATATCTGGTATTTCAAGCATGCGCTGGTCGACAACCTGAGCACTCCGCTCCATACTGAGTTGATCTGGTATCCGCTCGGTATGGACCTGATTCTCTATACCTACAACTTCTTCCATGCGCTGATCGCTTTCCCTCTGGCCGTGGCGACGAGCCTGCCCGTTGCCAGCAACCTTGCCCTCCTCTTTAGCACCGTCATGAGCGGCTACGGCACATTTTTGCTGCTCCGCTACCTCTTTGCACGTAATCCCCAATCCTCACTCCCCAATCCGCAATCTCAACTCGCCTGCGCCTTCATCGCCGGCCTGATCTACGCCTTCGCCTCCAACCGCGCCATCTACGCCGCGCTCGGTCACTATGACATGGTGACGACCCAGTGGATTCCCTTCTATGCGCTCATGCTGCTGCGCATGCTGGATGGCAGTCTTGCTGTCGGTCAGCGCCGCAAGGCTGCGCTGATGGCCGGTCTCTTCTTCGCATTCAACGGTCTTGCCGAGATGATTACCGCCGTCTTCTTGGCGATCTTCACGCTGATCGTGCTGGTTGATTATCTGCTGCGCCTGTGGGGGAACAGGCGCCACGCAGCAGCGATTGCGCCGCCCGGTTTCGGCGCTTCCTTCCTGAATTTACTACTGCTCGGCGCAGTCGCCTTCCTGATCTGGTCGCCCGCGCTCATTCCGATTCTGATTCAGTTCCTCACCGATGATTTTGCCTTGAAGGGCTGGGGTGAGGCGATCCCGCTGAGCACGGACCTGCTTGGCTGGTTTACGCCCACGGTGCTCCATCCGATTTTCGGCAGTGACCTGGTGGCCGAACTGCGCCGCGTGCAGCTGCGTGCGTTGGAGCAAGGTGTCGAGGGCTTCCGGGATCTCAACACGGTCTTTCTCGGCTGGGTGACGTTGGGGCTGGCCGTGACCGGGGCGATTGCCTACTGGCGCAAATTGCGCATCTGGATTTGGACCTCTGTGATCTTTGGCCTCTTCACGCTGGGGCCCTTTCTGCAGATCAACGGGCAATATCGCTTCGACCTCGACGGCGTCGAGGCCACCTTTCCCATGCCCTATGCGCTCCTACACTATATCCCGATCGTCAAAGCCAATCGTGCGCCCAACCGCAACAGCGTCCTGCTCATGCTTGGCCTGGCTGTGCTAGCTGCCTACGGTCTCCAATGGCTGCTCAGCAAGCTGAATCGCCCGGCATCAATTGACAATGGGCAATTGTCAATGGTCAATCGTCAATCCGTTGTTGCCTTTGTCTTTGCTGCGTTGATTATCTTTGAGCATCTGACGGTTCCTGCTCCACTTTCCGACGCGCGTATCCCGGCAGTATACGATGAGATCGCAGCCGATCCACGGCCGGTAAGCGTACTCCAGGTGCCGCTAGGGCTGGCGCAATTCGTTCGGCGTGCTGGGGCCGGAGCGGACCCAGCTCCAATATTATCAAACCGCGCATGGGAAGCCGATGTTGGGCGGTAACATCAGCCGTGCGCCCGATTTCAAGATGGATTATTTCGCACGGATTCCATACTTCGCCGCCCTCACGGAGATTGAGTTTGGCAATGCTGTGCCGGAGGAGACGTTGGCTGCAGCGCGGGCACAGGTCGACGAACTCATCTATCTGTACAACACGGAATATGTGCTGCTTTATCCGCCGATTCCCGAGCGCTATCCGTACGTCGACCATTGGGAAGAGGCGTGGGCTTTTGTCAAAGAGACGTTGCCGCTGGAAGCCGAGCCGTTTTGGGCCGAGGACGGTATCGAGGCCTATCGGGTCGTTCAGCCCGACGGGTCTGACGACTTCCTGCTCGACTTGGGTGTGGCCGGCACCTATGCCTATCGTGGCGAAGGCTGGGATGAAGCCGAGGTTGACGAGCCCTTTGCCGCCACGGCCATCTGGGCGACAGCAGACGAAAGTCGTCTCTTTGTGCCCTTGCGCGAGGTTGATCCGGCGGCTACCTACACCATTCAGGCCCAGGTACATCCCTTTGCGTACCCCGGGAGTGCGGCGCAAACTATTGCCCTGACGGTGAATGGCGTGACCCTGGATGAGCAAACCCTGAAAGATGCGTGGCAGGTGGTGACCTGGCGCGTGTCGGGTGAGCAACCTGCGCGATGGCCTCAATCGCGTCTCCTTGCTGTGGGGGCAGACGGCCTCACCACGCACTGTCTTGTCAGGCGATCGGCAGATCGGTACGACGGGCGTCAGCTTGCCGGTGGATGCGGATCTCAAGGCCTTCGTCGATGGCGCCTTTATTGCGCTGTTTGATGAGGCGGGCGAGCAGAGCGATGCCTCTGCCGGCCGGGCCGGCGTCAACGTCACCGTGCTCGATCCCGCCAGCGGCGAGGTCTTGGATATGGTCGGCTTTGACACGACCTCCAATGAGTTTGAGAGCCAGGCCTTGGCAGACTTTGTCGGCGAGATCGAATCAGGTTTGCCTGTCCTGGTTGCGACCCGCGGCGATGCCACGACCTTCCTGACAGACGAGGCCGTCGCCGCGCTGGGCACGCTGGGCGTCGACGCCACGCGTGAGGCGCTGGCCGGCAACTACTTTGCGATCGCCGGCGTCAAGGGCGCCGCGCCCGGCAGCGCCGCGATCCAGATTGACCCGAACGACGCGTTTCTCTCCATCAGCCTCAACCGCGATCGACGTGAACTGGCCGCCGCGGTGGATTGGGTGGAGGTGGGGAGGTAGCAGGGTCTCGGGGCGGTAAGGAGGAGTAACACAGGTGTCTCGACGAGGCCGCCGGCAAACTCCCCACAGCCCCTACCACAAGACCCTCGCCTATCCCTCAGCGTCGCGCCGTTGGCGCACGAACGCCACCATGCGGTCCCAGGGTAGGAGGCTGGTACGCAGGCGGATGAGGGTGTAGAAGGCGCGGTAGATTTCAAACTTGCTGATCTTGCTGGCCCCTTCGGTACGGTTGACGAAGATGATGGGCACCTCGGCGCAACGGAAGCCGGCGCGCTGGACGTAATAGGCCATTTCGACGAGGAAGCTGTAGCCGCTGCTAAAAATGTTGTCAAGGTCGATGGTTTCGAGCACGACGTGGCGATAGCAGCGAAAGCCGGCCGTGCAATCGCGGATGCTCACGCCCAGTATCGTGTGGGCCATCCAGTTGGCGCCATAGCTAATCAGCTTGCGAGGGCGCGTCGAGCCGACCACATCGCCCCCGGGCACGTACCGACTTCCGACGACGAGATCATACCCTGACGCGGTCTTGTCGAGCAGGTCAGGCACATTTTCCGGGCTGTGACTAAAGTCGGCGTCCATCGTGCAGAGGTAGCGGTACCCCTGGCCCAGGCCATAATCGAAACCGGCCTTGTAAGCCGTGCCAAGGCCGAGCTTGCCGCTGCGGTGCAGCACCTGAACGCCGGGATCTGCGGCCGCCAATACATCGGCGATCGCACCTGTACCGTCAGGCGAATTGTCGTCCACGATGAGGACATGGACATCGCCCGGCAGGGCGCGCAGGCGGGCAACCAGACGATTGAGGTTCTCCCGCTCGTTATAAGTCGGCACAATCACTAGCGCCTGGCGCTGCCAACTGGGCTGCTGGTCTATCGACGACGTCATCATTGCTTTCGTACGGCTACATCATGCACATGCACGGTCTGAGGTTGGTCAATCTACGCTTGGTCTCAAACCTGGTCATTATTCATTAGATGAATTCTTCGGTCAAATCGAGCCGTCTCGATCGCGCGGACAGACAGATTGCTCTCGTAGCCTTCGCCCTGGCGTTGGCCGTCTATTTGCGCGGGGTGGCGCCCGACGTTTTGAGCGGCGACGCAGGCGAATTCCAAGTTGCGGCCAGCCAGTGGGGCCTGGCCCATCCCACTGGCTATCCGCTCTATCTCATCCTTGGCGGCCTCTGGCAGCGAGTCTTAGGGGTGGTGGGCGTTTCACCTGCGCATGCGCTCAATATTTTCAGTGCGCTGATCAGCGCAGTCGCGGTGAGTGTTCTCTATCTACTCCTGCGACGCTGGCTGTGGGAGGTGCCGGTCCTGGGTCGCATGGCTGCGATCTGGGCAACCTTCCTTTTCGGCGTCAATCCGACCTTTTGGAGCCAGAGCCTCGTCGCCGAAGTCTACACGCTACACGTATTGCTGCTGTCGCTGATCTTGTTCGTTGCCCAGGGTCTGTCTCTACCCGGTAGGTGGAATGGGGAGACCGCGGCGCCGATTCACCTTGTACCCAGGCAGATTGCAGCCTTGGCCTTTCTAGTTGGTCTCGGCCTTGCCCACCACGGCATGACGCTCTTCGTCGTGCCTGGCCTGCTCATTTACCTGACCTTGCTTGATCGGCGTTGGTGGCGCAATCTACGTACGTGGGTGGCCGGTGCGCTGGCACTTGTCGCGCCCCTGCTACTCTACCTCTATGTGCCCCTGCGT
The DNA here is from genome assembly GCA_963749845.1 of uncultured Chloroflexia bacterium. Taxonomy (GTDB): domain Bacteria; phylum Chloroflexota; class Anaerolineae; order Caldilineales; family Caldilineaceae; genus JAGRCP01. The sequence continues at coordinate 84,683 of CAVVOJ010000011.1, forward strand.
AGCGGGCCCGCGGCTTCGCCCTGGTACCATCAGCGTCTGGGAGAGGGCACACTAACCCTCTACGACGGCAACTTCCAGGCTTTTCTCGACTTTATTACCGGCCGCTCGATCTCCGTGGGCTTCTATGATCTGGGGGGCGCACTCGGGCAAGTGGGTCAAGCCGCAACGCTATGGCGGATCCACCTCACGTGGGCCGGGTTGGTCGTGGCCGTAGCGGGATTGTTCATCCTGCTCTGGCAGCGCAATTGGCCGGTGCTGGCCCTGACTTTGCCCTTATTTGTCCTCCAGCAGCTATTTAATTTTTTCTATGCAATCGGCGACATTCTGGTCTATTACATTCCCCTCTATCTCGTTGCCTGCATTTGGGCCGGCTTTGGCGCCTATGGCCTGGCAACCGGCCTGCAACGCTTTGATGCGCCGTCGCCATCTACGCCGGCGTCACCCCCATCGGACCAGTCCTCCGCCGGGTCAGACGCCACTGGCGAAATTGCCAATGAATCCGCTCTCGGTACCTATGCCATTGGCGCCATGGCGCTCGTACTGCTATTTTGGATTCCGTTGAATCTACGCGCTAGCTACGCGGATCTGCTGAGCCAGGCGGGTGAGCGTCAAGCGCGCGCTGACTGGGAAGAGATCCTGGCCGCGGAACCGCCTGACGACGCGATTTTGATTAGCAACGATCGCAACGAGATTGTACCACTCTTTTACCTACAGGCGGTTGAGGGGCGCGCCACGGGTATGAGCGGTCTCTTCCCGCTGATCGCGCCCGATGCCCGCTTTGCCGATGTGGCGACGACCATCGACACGGCGCTAGTGGAGGGTGGCGAGCAGCCTGTGCTGTTGATCAAGGCCATGCCTGGGCTGGAGGTGAAATATGCCCTGCAGGAGGCGAATGCGCCGCTTGTACAGGTGCTGGGCCCGGCAATTGAAGATGGTCCACAGATCATCGTTAATCACTCATACGGGCCGCTCACGCTGCTTGGTTACGATTGGGATCCAGATGTTGACGGCGTTCGCATTCAAATCTACTGGCAGGTTAAGACTGCCCTGCCGGCCGATTACACGACCACCGTTCAGCTTTTTGATGACGCCGGCGCAAAGGTCGCACAGGATGACAGACCGCCCGGCGGTGACTACTATCCCACCTCGCTATGGAAGCCGGGTGAAGTGTTGGTTGACAAACACGTCTTGGCGTTAGAGGGTGCAACCGCGCCCGCTACGCTGCTGGTGGGCATGTACACAGGGGCGGACTTTGAATTACTGACAGAGCCTCTACACCTACCGCTAGTCGTCGAGTAAACCATGCGGGCTGTAGGTCGTCCTACAGCCATAAATCATTGACGCGTCTATAGTAGACGCATATAATCTGCATTAGCATACAGGACTGAGCATCGAATAATTTGGAGGAATGAAAGCATGAGTGACGAACAAATTACGGGCAACGGTGCGCAACCGATCAAGGAGACTGTGCTGATTATCGGCAGCGGACCGGCCGGTTTTACGGCCGCTCTCTACGCGGCCCGTGCCAACCTGAACCCGCTTCTCATTACGGGGAACGACTACGGCGGTCAGGTGAGCATTACCTATGAAATCGAGAACTACCCCGGTTTTCCCGAAAGCCTGAGTGGTCCTGAATTAGTTGATCGCATGAAGCAGCAGGCAGAGAAGTTCGGCGCCCGAGTCGACTACGATTTTGTCACCGAGATCGCGACTGACGCCTATCCCTTTGTGGTGCGCACCCAGGCCGGCAAAGAGTATGTGACGGACGCCGTCATCCTCTGCACGGGCGCACGCCCGCGCTACCTGGAAGTGCCGGGAGAACAGGAGTACATGGGCAAGGGCGTTTCCTACTGTGCAACCTGCGACGGTTTCTTCTTTCGCGACAAGGATGTAGTGGTGGTCGGCGGCGGCGATAGCGCCGTAGAGGAGGCGCTCTTCTTGACCAAATTTGCCTCTCGCGTGCGCATTCTCCACCGCCGTGATGAATTGCGCGCCAGCAAGATTCTGCAAAGTCGTGCATTCAAGAACGAGAAGATCGAGTTTGTCTGGAACACGGTCGTCACCGAGATTATGGGCGATGATGAGGGCAAGGTGGTCGGCGTCAAGACTGAGAACACCGTGACCGGCGAAGATGGCGTGCTGGAGACAGACGGCGTCTTTGTCTTCATTGGTCATATTCCCAACAACGAGATTCTGGAAGGTAAGTTCGAACTGGACGAGGACGGCCATCTGATTACCGACCGGCGCATGCGCACCAACGTGCCGGGCATCATGGCTGCCGGCGAGATCATGGACAAGGTCTTCAAGCAGGTCGCAACCAGCGTGGGCCAGGGCTGCTCCGCCGCCATGCAGACCGAGAAGTTTCTGGCTGAACTCGAAGAAGAAGGCTACCCTGGCGTCGACGTCGATCCGCGTGAGTTTGTGCAGAGTCAGGTCCTTGCCACTGCGTAGCGTCCGTCAGCGGAGAGGACGTCGCTCTATGCGGATCAGCAGCATGGGGCGAATTAGTCATATACGTACAACATAGACGAGAGGGCTGGCGCGCTCGAAAAGCCAGCCCGTAGATCCGCGTTCCATCGATCCCCTGCTCGCTACACCCCTCTTCCCCGCGCGTCATGATAGAATGACCGCATGACTCTTGTGCCTGACCTCGACGAACAACCGATTACCCAAACCGTCGAGCGCGGGATTGCACGCAGCGCAGGCGTCCTTGCCTTGGGGAATGCAGCCAGCCGTGTCCTGGGCCTCGTGCGCGAGATGGTCATTGCCTTCTACTTCGGCGCCAGCGGCCAGGTCAGCGCGTTCCGTGTTGCCGCCCAGGTGCCGGTTCTGCTCTATGACCTTCTCATCGGCGGCATGCTGAGCGCAGCACTGGTGCCGGTACTCAGCGATTACGCACGCACCCGTCCACGCCGGGAATTCATCCAGTTGGTGAGCGTGTTGGTGAGCGTTTTCACCGTCGTGCTTGCCGTGGTCGTGCTGCTGCTGGAACTGGCTGCGCCGCAGGTTGCTCATCTGTTGGCCGGTGGTCTGGACGCGTACGATTCCACGCTCCTGCCCCTCACGACACGCTTAATTCGCATCATCGCGCCGGCCGTCTGGCTCTTCAGCATGGCCGGGGTGGTCACTGCGGTGCTCTATACGTTGGAGCGCTTCACATTTCCCGCTATCGCGACGGCAGTTTACAACCTGGGCATTGTGATCGCCGCGCCGCTTCTGGCGGGACGCCTGGGCGTGACCAGCTTGGCCATCGGCATTCTTGCCGGCAGCACGGCCCAGCTCTTGCTCATGGTTTGGGACATGCGGCGTGCCGGCGTGCGCGTCTTCTTCTCGCTTGATTTCCGTCACCCCGCCCTGCGGCGCATGCTTCTGCTTTATCTACCCATCGCTGCCGGGCTGTTGGTTTCTCTCTTTCAGATTGGTCTAGATCGGCGCCTGGCCAGTACGACGGGTGCACAAAGCATCGCCTGGATGGCAAACGCAACGACGCTGCAACAGCTTCCCCTGGGGCTGATCAGCGTGGCCATTTCGCTGGCTTCGCTGCCGAGGTTGAGCCAATATTTTGCGGCCGGCGAAGAGGCTGCTTATCGCCAAACGTTGGGCCGCGGCCTGCGCATGGTGCTGCTACTCATTGTGCCCGCGGCAATCGGGCTTTGGTTTCTGGGTGAACCGCTGACCCAGGCGCTCTTCCAACGCGGCAGTTTTGGTGCGGAGGACACACAAGCTGTGGCTGCAGCACTCAATATCTACGTTGTCGGCATGATCTTTGCGGCCATTGACTTTCCCCTCAACTTCGCCTTTTATGCGCGCAACAATACGCTCTTGCCGGCCACCGTCGGTGTTTTGAGTGTCGCCATCTACATGCTCGTTGCTTTTTCACTCATCGATCGATTGGGGTACTTGGGCCTCGTCTGGGCGGATTCGGCCAAGCAAGCCGGGCATGCGCTGATCATGCTCGCCCTGCTCTACCGCAGGGTAGGACGGCTTGAGGCCGATCTGCCGGCCGCTCTAGGCCAAATCGGACTGGCGGCATTCGCGATGGCGCTGGTCATGCGACCTGTCAGCCAGACCCTCGGCGCGGCGTTGCCGCCCGGCGCGTTCGGGGCGCTGCTGCAGATCGGTATCGTGGGCGGCATCGGCTTGCTGGCCTATGGCTTGGTCTTGCTCGCCCTTGGGATGCCTGAGGCACTTGCTTTGCGCAGCGCGCTGCAAGCGCGGCTGCCACGTAGCGGCTGATCGTTTCAGCCCGTTGAAATCGGTTTGCAACGGTAGGGCGGTCGGTTTTGTATCGGAGGTAGCACGGCGCTATAATAGCGGGAGCACTTTATTCATGTTTTCATAAGGATCGATCGATGGCGAGCAAAAAATCGCGTAGCAAGTCCAAGCAGAGCCGTAGTAGCGGCAACCCAAGCAACTATAGTCAGCTGTATAAGGGCGATGCGTCCGGCGTTGCCGTGGTGGAAGGACCCAAGACCAAGACCAAGGCCACCGTGGCGCCTGTGGAGACCGACGATACCGTCAACTGGCAGACTGAATATGCCTATGTCTTCAAGGATCTGCGCTTCCTCTTTATCGTCTCTCTGTTGCTCTTCGCCGGCATGTTGGTGATCGGGTTCTTTATCTAGCCGATCTATCGTGGCCGGCCGATTTGGGCATGGCCACCCATCCAGCAGAAGATTGACGACAAGCGTGATGCCCTTTTGAGCGTCACGCTTTTTCTATGGTGCCGTGCGCTCCTGGCCATTACTCGATATGGGGAGTCCCTGATCCGCGCTGCTTGAGGCAAGGGAGACCGGGGGCAGCCCCGCAATAATGAGCCATGCTCCCGCATGGATCGCCCAGCAGAGCCAGAAATTGCGGGTGTAGAAAAAGGCCACCGCGGTGACGATCAACATGGCTGATTTGAGCAGATGGCGGGGAAAGTTGGTTGGCTGAAGCCAGATTTCAGGCAACGTCAGGAGCGTGGCCAGCCACATTGCACGATAGGCAGGCAAGGCAGCCTCGCCTGAGGGCAGGGTGAAAAGCAGTTCCCATACCGCACCCCGCACAAAGCTCCAGTGAAACTGCTCCGCGCCGATCCAGAGTACCGTCAGCATCAAAGTAGCCCATTGTGTTGATTGAGCTGCCTCACCGCCTGCTGCACTGGCCGGGCGGAATGGGTCGTCAGCAGAGAGCCGGCCGGCCAAGCGTACTATTGCAGCCACCAGCAAGACGCTGACGAGTATGGCTGCACCCAGGCTTAGAGTCGTTGCCCAGTTGATTTTAGAGAGACCCAGAAAGCTGGGCGAAAGTCCGCCCGCCAATAATCCGGCGTAGGGAATCAATACCCACCGTCCCGCAGCCAACCAGGGTCGCGCACGATTCGGCAGTCTGCGCCCAAGCAGGTAGACGAACGGGAGGGTCAATGCGCTTAGCACCAGCCAAAAACCAGGCGCCTCCAGGCTGAGTTGTGAGCTTATCCATGCTGCCGTCATTCAGAGTTTCCTATCATGCTGCCTTCCTCGGGACCGAATTTTAGCAGAACGAGGGAAGAATCGGCCAGTCTGATGGCCCAAGGCGTGACGGCCTTACAGTCTTGGTTCATTGTCTTTCGGGGACGAGGTTCAGAGCAGGTGGTGGACAAAGATGGCCAACGGGGAAGGGGGCACCGGTGAATCGCTGGCGGATATTGTTGCTATTGATCGTTATTCTGGCGCTGGCGCTGGCGCAGCCCAAGCGCAGTTGGACGACGTTGGAAAAGTACTGGGGTCAGCGCAATTGGATTCTGAGCGTTGTGGTTGCAGTTGTTGTCCTCTATTTGCTTTACGGCCTCTATTCCTTTTACCGTCAGGGCGGACTGGGGGCCTATTGAAGCGGCGGCTTCGGTACCTGAGATGAAAGCCGGTATCCTTTGCCATAGACCGTCTCTACCAGCATGGGCTGCGAAGGATTCGGTTCAATTTTGGTACGCAGCCGGCGAATCGTCACGCGTAGCACATTCTCGTCGTTGTAAAAGCGTCCCGACCACACCGCTTGCACGAGTTCATCCTTGCCGACAATTTCACCCTTCTTGCGCAAGAGCACTTTCAGCAATTGGCATTCGTTGGGTGTCAAACCCACGCGCTCCACGCCGATGATGACCTGACGCTGCTCCAGATTTAGCCGAATGTTGCGCTGTACAACGCTGCTATTGCCGCGATTTTCCGGTGCAGCGCGCAGGCGAGGGCGCCAGATAACCTGGCGCAGACGCGTGAGGAGGTCTTGCGGCAGGAACGGCCTGCTGACAAAGTCATGCGCGGCGTACAGTAGCGGACTGTCTAAGAGTTGTGCCGCTTGCTCAGCTTGTATGAGCAAGATAACGGGGGGATGGCTGTGAGTCAGGAGGTTGCAGCGTTCGATTACTCTGTGGTGTTGCTGCAGGTGAAAATCAAGTAAAATCGCGCTGATCGGCTTGCTGAGCAGATGGGCGCGTGCCGTCTGGCTATCGGGTGCCAGCAAGGGGTGGAAGCCGGCTTGCGTGACGAGCGAACGCAGGGATTCGGCCGCTGCTCTGTCTCTGTCGGCAATCATCACAACGGCGTTGTCGGGATGAGGAACCGCCTGGCCCGCGTCGTCATGGTTCGACTTTACAGACATGCTGACGGGATTTTCTGGATGGCGATGATCGTCTCTCATGGTCGGCTCGCAATCAAACTCTCCAATCCTTGGCGAGGGATACTGTAGCTGTGGAAAGCTACCCATAGCCTAACGCGTCAAGGTTACGAGAATGATTACGGGCGGTAGGGGCGTGATGGTTGGGGAGAGATGAGCACAAAAAAAGGCCCGCCCCGAAGGGAAGGCCTTGCTGAGCCGTTGATCGGATTCGAACCGATGACCTGCGCATTACGAGTGCGCCGCTCTACCAACTGAGCTACAACGGCTAACGATAGTCAAGTATAGCGAATATCGGCCAGGAGATCAAATCTCCGTCCCAGATTTTGGGTGCATACCACATTGGGGGGGCTGGTCTAGAGAGAGCGACCAGTCCGTCCATACACCGCTCTCAAAATGGGATGCATCCTCCCGGATTTTTCGGGAAAGATCGATCGCGCGACGCCGCCCGAACGGCTTAGTTCTTCACGCGGGTAACGTAGGTGCCGTCGCGGGTATCTACCCGGATAATATCGCCCTCTTTGATGAACATGGGCGCCTGCAACTTGAGTCCGGTCGAGATCTCTATCTGCTTGTTCGGCGTGTTCGCGGTGTCGCCGGCGACGGCTGCCTCAGCCCAGGTGACCTCGAAGTCGACTGTTGTGGGCAGCGAAATATCAATCGGCTCGCCTTCATAAGTCTCGAGCGTAACGACCTGGTTGTCGGTCAGATAGTCCAGAATGCCTTCCAACACATCGGCCGAGAGCGGAATCTGCTCGAAGGTCTCTGTATTCATGAAATAGTAGAAATCGCCATCGGTGTAGAGATATTCCACGTCGGCGCTGTCCAGGCGCACATCATTCACGCGCGCGCCGTTATTGTAGGTCTTCTCAACTGTCGAGCCTGTGCGCAGGTTGCGCACCTTTACGCGAATCGTGGCGCCGCCACGTGCCATCTTGATGTGCTGGTGATCCAACACACGCCAAAGCTGATTCTCTTCTTCGTAGATATTGCCGCGTCGCAATTGTTGTACTTCAGCCATAATCTTCTTCCTGATTTGTCTATGAAAATCGAGTGCGGGTATGTACGCCGCCCAAAAGCTGTTCTGTGATCCATCTACTCGATAGGATCAATCACGCCGCTTCTGCACCGAAAGCGACCCGCCAAATTAGCGCCGTGCGGCACCATATGCACGCATTAGTCGGAGCGTCAGAACTCACTGATTATAAGCAGACCCACTCTGGCTGTCAAAGCTTTGGCGCGCTTGGCGGAACTTAGAAACCTTGTTCATCCAGGAGACAGGCATCGGATGGATCTACGTGTTAAATTGGGATAGCGCCAGCCGCAATCGTTCTTCCACCGTCGCCGCGTCTTTGGGGAGTTTCTGGACGGCTCGTTGGGCTTCAACCACGCTGTAGCCCAGTGCAATCAGCGCCTCGATCACTTCGGTATCGACATCCGACGCGCTGGCCAGGGCCTGGAGACCATCGCCGCTGGCCTCAACCTTATCCTTCAATTCCAGAACAATCTTCTGCGCCGTACGCTTGCCGATGCCGGGGACGCGTGCGATGACGGCGGGCTCGTCGTTGGCCAGCGCCAGGCGCAATGCATCGGGCGTGAGCGTGCTCAGCGTGGAGAGAGCAACCTTCGGACCCACGCCGTTGACTCCCAGCAGCAGTTCAAAAATTTCCAACTCTTCTTCATCAGTGAAGCCAAACAGCGTTAGGGCATCCTCGCGCACCTGAAGATAGGTGTGCAAGCGAAGCTCCTGGCCGCTGTTGACCTGGGCCAGCGTCGGTGTCGGCGCATGAATCTTGAGGCCGATGCCGCCGCTCGCGCCGCCCACATCCAGGACAAGGTAGTCTTTGCCCAGACCGACCACTGCGCCGCGCACTGTTCGAATCATGCGCGCTCACTCCTTCTTATGAAATGGAACAAGACTGGCTGTCGCTAGCGACGTGTCAAGCTTGAAATGATAGCTTGTCCAACTCGCACGCCCTCGCGCGAACAATCCGGCACGTGGGCGTGCCTACTCATCAATTTACGCTTGACACTAGACATCTTCATAAGGAAGATCTGTAACAAACAAGACAAGATTCATGATGCAGAGACGCCGATTTCGGCCTGATTGACCAGCGCAATCCAGGGCAGCATCCACTTGGTCCAGAGCAGTCTTCAAGGGCAAAGGCAAAGGTTGTTGCGGGTCCAAAGCGGCAAGCGCAGGCCGAAAGACGCGGCTATGCAATTTGGAAAGCAGCAGAGCGACATGCTGTCCATAGGTGGTTACCACATAGCGATAGGACTTGGGAATACGAGCGATCAAGCCCTTGAGACGAAGGCGACGCAAATCGTAGGACATCTGTGCCGATGAATAGTCATCTGGGTCGAGGCCAAGTAGGTCAGCCACTTGCGGGCGAAGGGAACGATTACTCAGTCCCCGAGGCAGATGTGCAAAGGAGGTCAAGGCATTCAAGAGCGCCATGACACGCGGATGGCCCAAGCGCAAGCGCTGGAGCCTGTTGACCGTCGTCGGTGACGGTAGGTTGCACGAGCCGTTCGAGACTCTGAGACGATAGGGTGCAAGTGAAGCTGGTGTGTTGGGCATCCAGGAGACGCCGATTGATTGTCCGACCCAGTTGTTGCAGATAGGGCAGGTTGGAGATGTCCTTGTTGACGCCGAAATCCTTGGTGTTGTTGATGGTGGTTTCGGTGCGCAACGCTCGTTCTTCCTTGAAGTACTGCTTGACGTGACTCTTCTTGTAGTAGGCGTGCAGGCTGGGATTGACGCCCTCTTGAACGACCTGTGTGCGGAAGAGTCCCGGTGTCGCTTTGGTCACACGCCGCTCGAAGACCACTTGGATGCGGTCTGGTCTGCCTACATCCAGGTTGTCACGAATGATGGCTTCAAACCACTGGCGACCTTGGGCTGAATCGGCGAAGACCTGGGTACGGCTGAACTCTGCCTGCCAGATCGAAAGGCGATAGCGGAAACCGGCCGCCTGGTCTTCTGGCGTCAAGCGCCATGGCAGTCGTTTCTGCCATTTGTCGAAGAAGGCTTGAATCTGCTCAGGACCCAGTTCGTCACAAATGGCTTGGAGGCGTTCAGGCTCATCACAGGAGAGAAAGCCATTGTCCAGCGCTTCAAACTCGATGCCTGCTTTGCGGGCTTGACACTTGGCCCACTCATGGCCGTTGATGCAGACCTTCACCGGATAGGGCGCATAGCTACACACTTTGATGAAGGCAGGACCAAAGTCCTCATCCAGCAGGTAGAAGTAGTAATGATTCACAAAGACCGATTGCCGAGTATAGTCAAAGCCAACCGCCTGTTCATACGTCCGTTTCTTTGACTTGAACGCCGACGCTCTTTCTTGGGCCACGCCGATCAGGTAGACGCCTTCATGACCAGCAAACTGTTCACGATAGGTCGCAGCAATGTCATCCTTGCGCTGACCACGTTCAAACTGAATCATCGGTATCTCTTGCTGCTTGGCGAAGCGTTTGACCGTCTCTCGATATCTTGCCGTCATGCGACCCAAGAGCACCGGCGACGGAATCTCAGCGCCACGATGATGCAGAAAGCGCACCAGCTGACCGCCCGTCTGCATCGTCGGTATGTAGCCGTTGAGATAGAGACGGTCGATGCATTCGATATCAAGCGTTACATGCTCTTTGAGGATTTCGGTTACGTTCGTCATCGCTGGCCTCCTATCTGGCCAGATTACGTGATCTCAGTTCACGAAGCAAGCGCTTCTACGTCGACTCACGCTCTTTTCTCGTCGGTTTGAGGCGAAGCTTCGCTAGTAGTGTACCTGCAAAAAGGGGTAGAGCAAATCCAACCGTCGACCGGCTGCATACATCTAGCCAATATCAGCAGCGGACCGAACGGATTTGCGGGAATCTAGCGGGGAGCGTCTACTGCCAACGAGATGCTTACTCAATCGTAATGGTGACCTGACCGGTGGCCGAGAATTCACCGTCACTGACGGTATACGAAAATTGGTCGGTGCCGCGGAAGTCTGGCGCCGGGGTATAACGCAAGAGATCGCCGTCGATCTCGACCGTCCCGTGGGATGGTGCACCGACTCGCTCGATGCGGAGCGACGCGCGCTCATCGTCCCTGTCATTCTCCAGCACGCGGAGTACTACTGCCTCATTGACCGCACTGACAGCATTGATCACATCGTCCTGTACTACAGGCGGATCGTTGACGGGCTCCACGCTGACTTCGAATTGAGTTTTCGCCTGGGTTTGACCATCGCTTACAAAGAGGGTCACCGACGCGAGGCCGCTTTGGTTGGGATTGGGCGTAAGACGTAGCACGCGCTCGCCGCCATCACCAGTGAGGATCAGCCCGTCCGCGTCCAGCAGGTCAGCGTTGGACGATTCGGCCCACACGTTCAAATTGCCTGAACTGCCATCCGGGTCGGCGATGCGCACGGTGAGTTCGCGGCTGGTTCCTTCCGTCATGGTCTGGTTGCCAACGGCTGCGATCGTCGGCGCGTCATTGACTTCATTGACGATTACGCGGATGCTGCGCTGGCTCTGCAGGTCGCTGTCGCTGACCGTCACGACGATTTCCGCCGTGCCCGATTCGTCGATCGCAGGCTTGATTTGCAGTACCCGGTTTGCGCCGTCGCCCAGCACTTGGAGCGAGCCATCCGGCAGCAAGCGTGAATTGCTGCTTGCGGCATAGACCTGAAGCTGATCAGGCGCGCTCTCCGGATCGTTGACGGCAATCGTCACTTCGCCCAAGCCGTCTTCTTCGATCGCAATTGCATCCGGCGCGGTGAGCGTCGGTGCATCGTTAACTGGCGTCACGGTCAGCGTAAACGCACCACTCGCCTGGCTTTCACCATCGCTCACGGTCACGGTGATCTCTGTCGTCCCACTTTGCCCGCCCTTTGGCGAGATGCGGAGGGTGCGATTGCCGCCGCTGCCACGAATGATAAGTTCATCGTCGCCTACCAAGACCGGATTGTCACTTTGGGCCGTCACCGTGAGACTCTCCAACGCCTGATCTGGGTCGGTCAGGCTGATGGGTAGGTCAAGCGTTTGACCTTCATCCACGCCCTGATCCGACAGGGGCGTCAACGTCGGCGGATCGTTGACCGGGGTCACGGTGAGTAGGAAGTCCGTTGCTGCACTGCCCGTGGCGTCGCTCACGCGCAACGTGATCGATGTTGTACCGAAGCGATTCGATGCCGGCGTGATCGTCAGCGTGCGTTCACTGCCGCTTCCGCTGATCTGCAAACCATCAACGGCAATAAGCGTCGGATCTTCGGCCGTGGCCTCAAGCCGCAGCGCGTCAACGCTTGTGTCGCCATCATCCAGGCGTACGTTGACAGCGATTGAGCCATCCTCTGCAATCGTCTGATCGGCGACTGGCGCAATCGTCGGCGAATCGTCCACCGCGGCCACGCGCACGATAAAGGTTTGACTAGCGCCTTCGGCTCCGTCAGAGGCCGTCAGCGTAATCCGGGCGACGCCGCTTTGCGCAGGCGCAGGGATGATGATCAGCGTACGCTCAGCGCTATTGCCGCTGATTTGTAAGGCTGCGGCCGGCAGAAGATCCTCGTTGTCGCTCTGGGCAGTTAGGCTGATTTCACTCGGATCACTCTCGGCGTCCACTACGGTAAAGCCGACCGAGGCTGTGCCACCTTCGCTCATCTGCAGCGGGTCGATGACGCCGAGCACCGGTGGATCGTTGACTGCCTGTACCGATACGTTGAAGGTGGCTGTTGTCTCATCCTCGCCATCGTCGACCGTGACCGTAATCGCCGCCTGACCGAAGCGATCAGCGAGGGGCATTAGGGTCAGGCTGCGTGAGGCGCCCGTGCCGCTAATCTGGAGTCCGCTGTTGCCGAAGAGTTCGGGATTGGACGACGTTGCCCGTAAGGTAAGTGCTGTGAGTGCGTGATCCGCATCGTCGATGTTGAGCGGCACGTTGAGGGTGCTGTCCTCACGCAGCACACGGTCACTCAAGTCACCGATAGCGGGCGGTTGATTGACCGGCGAGACCGTCACGTAAACTGTTCCGCTGCGCGCGGCTTGGCCGTCCGAGACGCGATAGGTGAAGCGGTCACTGCCGCTGAAATTCGGCGCCGGTACGTACGTGATGACGCCATTACCATTGTTGCTGGTACGACCGTTGGCAGGCTGTGAAAGACTAATCACAACCAGCGTGTCCTGGTCAGCGTCGTAGTCATTGCCCAGGACTGGAATCTCAACCGCCTGGTTGGCACGAGTGGTTGCCGTGTCTTCAATCGCTGTCGGCGGTTGATTGTTTTCGCTTGGCGTAGTGGGTGTCGGCAGCAAGATAGGCGCGCCGCTCGATGTCGCGGCCGTGCTGGTTGCCTGGGGCGTTTGGTTGCTCGCGCGGTGTGGCACTAGCCGTGGCGGTGCCAGGCGGTGTCGCGCTTGCTGTCACCATGGCCTGGCGTGTCGGTGTGCGGCTTGGCGAAAGTGTTGCAGCCGTCGCAGCGGTGGGTGTGGCTGTGGCGAACGTCCCGTCCCAAGACGGGGTGTGCGTGGGCAGCAGCGCAACGGCCGGATTCTCTGGCCGCTGGTGGATGTCGGCGCCGGCTGGTTAAGCGAACTGTTGCCATCGGAGGGCGTGACGCCGTTTCCTGGCGCAGAGATGCTTGCGCCGGTTGGCGTGGGCAGTAGCGTCGTGCGGGTCGCCGGGCGATCAGACCCGCTTGGGTCGGCGTCAGCCGAAGCCGGCGCTGCGGAGGCAATCTCGCCTGCTGTTGGTTCTGCGACCGCCCCAGCTTCGCCGTTTGCAATCGCGCGCGTCTCTGCTTGCGCCGTGAACGGGTTCATGACCAATGCGCCGTCAGCTCGTGCCTGGAGGACTTGGTTGGCTGCCACGTCGGCCCGGTCTTGGGCCGTTTCCACAGTCACCAAACCGTCAGCGGTTTGGACGATTGCCGCGCCGTCGGTGCGCAGGTCGACCGTAAAGCCGGCTTCTGACGTAATCATGCGCGCAACTGCCGTGCGCATCTCGTAGCGGTCTTCACCTTCGAGCAAGCCACTGACGGCATGGCTGGAGATGCCTGATTCCTGGAAAAGTACCACGGTGGTTGCGTTGCCATCGGCCTGCAATTCGAGGACCCGCACACGTGTGTTGGGCGAAAGTTCGGCTGATTGTCCCGCGAAGAAGCTGATGACAGCGCGCCCGCTGTTGGCCTGCACAATATCGCCGGCGACCAGCATTGCTTGGCCCCCGGGCGGCAGCGTCTCAACCAGGCCGCTTGCACCGCGCTGAATCTGCACGTCGCCTTGGGGCGCGTCGAGCTGGCCCAAGGCGGCTGTCGGTAGGATAGCCGGGGCCAAGACCTCTTCAACGCCTTGGCCGCCCGTGAGCGAGCCAGTCTCTGCGGGGGAGAGTATGCGCGGCAACATCGCCGTCAATGCGAGCAGAATGACGAGCGCCGAGCCGGCCAACGTGAGCGAGCCGGTACGTCCAAGATAATTGGGCCACTTGCCGAGCCGCGCGAGCCAGTTGTTGCGAAAGCGGGTTGACGTGTCTGCCGCACGTTGCTGTACGGGCTGCGCCGTCGTCGCATTTTTTGCGACAGGCGTATGGTAGATAAGCGCAACATCGGCCAGCACTCGCGCTTCCAAACGCGCGGCGAGATCTCCAGGCATCTCTGCCGGAGGCAATTCAGTATGGAAGAGTTTGGCCAGTTCCTGCTCGGTCAACGGTTTGGTCATGCTCGGTCTAGTGCGCCCTCCAGGGCGATGCGTAGCTGCCGGCGTCCTCTGCTAAGGAGCGATTCGGTTGCTTTGTACGATTTGCCCAGCACGTCAGCGACTTCCGTTACGCTGAGTCCTACATGGTAGCGGAGCAATATTGCGTCGCGAGTTGGTCCAGACAGCGCCAGTAGCGCTTCTTCCATCTCCAGTCGAAGCAACGATGGACCGGCCGTTGGAAAATCCTGATCCAGCGAACTGACCTGACGGCGTTGGCGCCAGAAATCTGCTCGCTTATTGGCGGCGATCCGATAGAGAAAAGTTGACAGGGCTACCCGACCGTCAAATTTCTGGACGGCCTGTACAAACGCTACCAAAGTCTCGCTGAGTACGTCTGCTGCGTGATCGGGATCTTGCAGCGAATAAGTGAGATAGCGGTAGAGGGGCTGCTGCCATTCGGCCAGAAAATCCGCCCATGCCTGTTCATCGCCAGCCTGTAGCCGGCTTAGGATATCCGGGTCAGTGCGCCTCGGATTGGCCGCCTGCTTCAATGCTTCTCTCCTGCTCAGTTTATCGCAACGCACTAGAACAATCCTTCTAGTGCGTCAGCTCTCCGTGGCTTACGCGAGGGGTGCGCGTCATGATTTGGTCTGAAAAAATGTTGGATGACAGGGCGCTCATGCGGCGGAGGGGGATGAAGAGGATCGGGGCTGCCCATTGACTCAATCGTTGAAATCGCGCGTTTCATGCGTGGCAGCTAGAGATTTCGCTTGCAGTTGGCACGAGTATGGGCGACCATGAAGGTTACGGTCCGGCGTCATCCTGCGTGCGATTGTGTCTTGGCGCCTGCCTGAAGTCTCCAGCGCGCGGCCCAATAGAGAAGCCGGGCTCACGTCGCGAGCCCGGCTTTCGTCTGTGACAGCGATTTCGTTTTCTAACGCAACCGTTAGCTATTCGCCGTTGCCTACTCGCCCCAGATAATCGGCAGCCAGGTGTCGCCCTGGTCAATCAACGAGAAGACTCGCGTCTGCGTGGCATCGCCGGTGGGCTCTGTGTCGGGATCATCGGTCAAAATGGTCCCGTCCAAGTTGCCGGCCGTCACGCTGAACTGATTGCTAATCAGTCCGCCGACAGGAAGATTTGTGACCTTGACTTCCATGGCGAGGGCTACCAATTCGCCCGCCGGAATGACGTCGAAGGCGACTTCAAACGAGCTGGAATCGGCGCGGATGATCGTGCCCCGGCCTGCCTGAATCGAGTCAGCCACAAGAATTGTGTTGGGCGACAGCGTCCCAAAAATGCGCACATCCGTTGCCGCGTCTGTTGCCCCGGTTGTCAATCACCGGGTTGTAGAGTAGGGTGGCGCCGTCCTTTACGGGGCCAAAGTCAGTGGGGAAGGCCTTGAGCGTCGCCTTGAGAATCACCGCTGCAGTGACTGCCGTCTGGGTGGGATCATTGACCTCGATGGTCGAAGGATCGTCACTGACCGAATCGTCAATGCCCAGCCCCGAGACGACGGCCTGGTTCTCGATGAAGGTGAGGCCGATCGGCAGGGCATCGGCGATCTTCACGCGGAAGGTGATGGCCGCGCGCTCGCCGCCACCGAGTGGTCCGACCGCGACGACCACCGAACGGTCGGTCGGGTCGAGTCCTGAGGTGACCACACCGCGATCAGTTTGGACAAGGACGCCGCCTGCTACGGTCGGTGTGAGCGTCAAGGACGGCGAGAGCGGGTCGGTGACGACGATTTCACTGGCGGCCGTACCATCGTTGCGTACGGTGATTGTGTAGTCAATCAGATCGCCGGGCCCATTGCCATCGCCGTTCAAGTCGGTGATCGTGGCGCTCTTGGTCGCACGTAGCACGGGCACCGTGGCCACGGTCGTACGCGTGGCATCCTGCACCTGGAGTGTGTCCGGATCATCAGTCAGGATCGTGGGCAGCTCGGCGCTGGCGACGCGGCCCTGATTGGCAATTTCCACCACGGCAAAGGGCAGTGATCCATCAATGCGTACTTTGAAAGTGATGGTGACACTCTCGGCGTTGGCGAGTTGCGGGATCAAAACGGCCACATCGTTGGCGCCGCCGGCGTTGCCGCGGAGGATCTGCGCACTGGGCAGCGATGCCGTGACCGTTCCCGCGATGAGCGACGTAAATTCGCCGGGCACATCTTCAAAGAGTACATTCGTGGCCTCTCCCTGGCCCCGATTGGTCAGCTCGATCGTATAGAGCAGTACCTCACCGGGAGAGGGGACACTATTGCCGTTGTCGTCCTCGAAAAGCGAGTCAACCTTGAGCGCCGTGAGATCGGGCCGGTCACCAAATGGCGTGATGGTGACGTCATTGGGCGCTGAGGTGTCTGGGTCATCCGTGCGTACATTTGGAAAGTTCTGGCCGCTGAATGTTCCCTGATTGGCGATGCTATTGACGCCTTCAGGCTGCGCTTCATTGATCTGCACGCGAAACTCGACGGAGACACTGGCGCCCGCGTTGAGCGTACCCAGATTGACCGTCACTGAGCTGTCGCCGGCGCTGTTGCCGCTGGTGATGATACCCTGTGATGTACTGACGCTGCCGACTGCCAACGTTGAGTTGGCATCCGGCGTGTCGGTGAATTCGACACCCAGGGCCGGCGTTAGCCCGTCATTGCGCACGTCAATGGTGTAGATGACGGTATCGCCGGGTCCGGTGTTGCCATCGTCATCGGAAGGCAGGGGCTCGTCGCGCTTGGTCGCCGTCAGCAGGACGGAGCGGTTGATGGGCGTCATATCGTTGTCGGTGTTGTTGCCCGGATCGATATCGTCGCCGTTATTGCCGTCATCGCTGATGCGAATGGTGGCGCTGATCTCATCGACGGTGGACGCAATATCCGAATTCACGCGCACGCCAAAGCGATTGTTGCCGGTTGCGCCGGATGTGAGTGTGTCAATGGGCAGGGTGCAGAGCGTTCCCGCCGGCGCGCCGCTGCTGCAGATCCAGCCGCTGCCGCTACCGCTGCTGTCGAAGGTCGTGTTTGCGGGGACGTTGATCTCCAGCCTGGCGCCCGTTGACTGCGCCGTACCGGAATTGCCGTAGCCGACCACGTATGAGACTGCGTCGCCGGGCCGTACGCTGGTGCCGCCATCGTCGATACTCACGGAAAGATTGGGTGCGATGACCGTGACGTTAAACGTTGTGCCGGCGCTTTCGTTTGGTGAACCGTTATCGCGCACGGTCACCGAAATCGTTGCATTGCCGGTCCGCCCGGCGACCGGACGCAAGGTGATGCGCCGCTGGCTGTCATTGTCGCCGGCGCTAACCGTGACATTGGCGTCGGGGAAGAGCGTTTTGTTATTGGCCGTTGCGGTGACGTTCAGGGCGCTATTGGCGTCATCGACATCGTTGACCGTGGCGATGACGGTTCGCTGGCTGCCTTCCACCATCCACTGATTGTCAATTGGGCTGATAGTTGGTCTGTCATTGACCGGTGTAATCGTCACTGTCACTTGCGCATTGCCACAGTTGCCGACCGAATTGCAGGCCGAGTAGCGGAAGGTGTCTGTTCCAGTTGCGTTTTGATCGGGCGAATAGCGGATCTTGCCGTTCGCCTGTACTTCAGTATCGCCCTTGCTTGGGCCTTGCGTCACGTTGACAGAGCCCACATCCATGGTGGCGTTGGCCGAGCCAGCGCTGTCGTTGGCCAGAACATCGATGTTCTGAGGCGTATCTTCCGTGACGGTCGGCGAATCGGGATTCACGCTGGGCGATGGTCCGGCAATCGTGATGTCGACCGTTTTGCTATCTTCCAGGGCGCCGCCGGAGCCGCTGTTGCCGCGATCATTGGCGACGATTGTCAGCGTGTCAGCGCCGAAGATATCATTGTTTGGCGTATAGTAAATCTCGCCTAGCGCAACATTCATGGCCGCCAACTTGCCCTCCAAGATCACGCTGGCAGAGGAGTTGCCGGTGACAGTCAGTCCTGTAGTCGTTTTGGCCTCAATCACGCCCTTCGTCACGCTCAGCCTGACCCGAATGTTCCCGCCGTTCAAATCGACGTCGCTGACCGTGATCACCCCGACCTTGGTCTCAGTCTGGTAGCCGGCTGAGATGGGACCCGGCGGCGTAATCACCGGCGGATCGTTGACGCAAGTGACGGTAATCTCGACTCGATGTGCCAGGTCATCTTCGTCGCTAAGCTGGAATTCGATCACGTCGACAGGCCCATCAATGCTATTGCAGTAGTTGGCGTCGGGCGTATACATCATGTTCGTGTCGCTATTGGTCAGCGCCAAGTCGCCATTGCTGGGGCCAGCCGTAGCGGTAATGGAGATGCCGTCGCCCAGATCGGGTAGAGCCAGATTGTTGGCGCCGCTGTCTTCGGTGACCGTTCGCTCGATTAAGCCGGGCACCGTGTTGGCGGGTTCCACGACCGGGCCATCGGGCGGCAGAGTCTGAGACGCTACCTCAGCGGTCGGCGCGGCAAGAAAGAGAATGCCCAAAAAGAGGACGAGGCAGAGGCGTACGGCCCCGGGGCGCAACGAATGAGAAAGCTGGTTGATGATCATTTCCGTCTCCTGCTCTACACAAGAGCGGCTGCCGTCCTTGCTGCTTGGGCGCAAGACGACAGCCGCCGGGCATCGATGGGTTTGTGTTACGCGAGCCTACCGCTGAATCAAGGGCAAAAAGAGGTCGAAATTGCCGGATGCGTCCGGATTATAGACCCAGTTGCTAAAGGAACGCTTGTCCGCTTCTTCAAAGGCCCAGACCGCTTGAGAGTTGTTTGGGATGACCGTACCGTCGCCGGCCCCGGGATCGGTGTCGCCCACCTGGGTGACAACAACCTGCGTGCCTGGGGCCTTCCACTGGCCGTCATTGGCCACGGCGCCATAGGCGTGATTGACCAGCGTTCCGTTTGCGTTCACCGTGAATTGTACCGTGGCCGAGCTACGATCCGGCAGGACGGGAATTGTCCAGCGCACAATGCCGTTTTCCAACTGACCGCCGCTTACATACGCGCCATTTGCCGGCACCGTGTCGGTGATCACCACGTTGGAGAAGGGCACACCGGTCAGGCTGTTGGTGACGGTCAGCGTGTAGGTGACCAATTCGCCGGGCTCGGCTCGGGCCGGCCCGCGCTTGCCAATCGTAAGGGGCAGAACCGGATTCACCGGCGGGCTGACCCGCGCCGCGCGATAAGAGACCTGCCCGCTCTCGCCCGGCTCCAGATCGCCGACGTTCCAGGTGATGACGCCCAGTTCGTCATTGATGCTGGGTGCATTGACGCCGGCATTGGAGACGCTGCCCTCGACAAGTTCAACCTCGTCGGGCAGGGTGTCGTTGATCGTCACATTCTGCACCGGCTGGTCGCCCGGATTTTCGTACTCGATGATGTAGGTGACCTCTTCGCCCGGCGCCAACCAGCGCTGCGGGTCGTTGTTCATCTCCAGCCGTACGCCCGGCCGCGGCGTGGGCGTGGGCGTGGCCGGGGCCAGCGCCGGCGGCGCGGAGCGGAAGACGGTGTTTGTGAGTTGGTCGTCGCTATCATCGTTCCGGTAGCCAGCAATCACGTACGTAAAGGAGCCATCCGTACGTTCGAGGGTGACGGCGGCATGACGAAAGCGTCGGGAAGGTAGTGACTCCTCATCAACTTTGGCGCCAAGAGAACCGTCAGCATTAAACACATAGGAGTATACGCTGCTGTAGACCTGGTCACCATTGCGACCACCAATGACAAGAAGCTTGCCGTCGTGAATGACTGACTCATGATATTCGCTAGGTAGTGGTAGCGCGCCAGCCTCCGTCCAAGTTCCAAGCCGACCGTTTGACTGCACCCGTGTTCGCCAAATGACGGTTTGAGGTGTCGGCTCTTCGTCATTTTTGTCGACCAGCGTCGCACCGCCAATAACGTAGATCCAATCACGTGTGGCAACTGCGCTAAAGCGGCGTAGGCTGTTCTTAAGGTCAGTCTCGTCAACCCATCCGCTTAATTGACCCGTTGGCAAGATCGCCGCTGACCGGACTGCGCTTTGTTCCGCGCCCTCGCTAAAGCCGCCCATTACATAGATGCGGCCATTGACGATCTCTGCCTCATGGAGTTGGATCGAGTTTGGATACTCGGTGGTCGTATCCCAAGCACCGAGAGTTCCATCATCTTCCCATGCCGCGTACCAGACTTGGCTATACTCGTTCACCGTCCCCTCGTCTTTACGCGAGATACCGCCGATCACATAGACATGCGTATCCGTTGCCACGACGGCATGCAGATAAACAGCCTTGTCTAGATTTCTCATCTCCTGCCAAGTGCCGAGCGTACCATCCGCTGCGACCGTAGCAGCATAAACCTTATTTGAGGCCTCATTGTTTTCGAGGGGATTCTTACCCCCAAATACATAAATGCGGCCATCATGAAAGACGGCCTCGGCGCTGGCGACGTCAAACGGATAGGGCGTATCCGTCAGATCGGTCCAGTCTTGAATTTCGGCGGCCTGACCGCCGGTCGTAAACGTAAGCAGAATGATGAGTCCGATAACAACGAGCGTGACCGTGGCTGCGATGCTTTTCAGTACGCGATCCTGAAGGGGAGCGTGCATGAGTTATTCTCCTGAGATTGGTCCGTCCGAGCCACCTCCCGATGACCCGCCTTCTCGATAAAACCGAAAGTCGTTCTGAACACCTAGAAATTGAAGTCGCTGATAGGGCTGCGTCTGTACCAGCAGCAGGCCCCATTTATACTCGCCCGGCTCCAGCGGATGCGAGCCATTGTTGTCGAGCGCCGTCAGATTGACGGAGAGACCGTTGTTGGTCGTGGGCGCCGCAAGGCCAAAGCCCTGCCCCATGGGATCCTGACCATCGCGCCAGAAGACAAGTTCAAAGGCCTGTCCGGCGGCAGGTTGAACCGACGTGCGCCACTGGAACACCTGGTTGCCCGAGCCGCTGCTGCCGTCGGTCGGCAAGTTGAGTTGTATAGCGCCCGTCCCGGCCGGAATCGCTGTGGGCGTTGCTGTCGGCAGTGGGACTGGCGTATTCGTCGCTGTCGGTTGCGGCGTGTTGGTCGCTGTTGGCGGGACCGGCGTATTGGTTGCTGTCGGCAAGGACGGCGTGTTGGTCGCGGTTGGCCGCGGCGTGCTGGTCGCCGTTGGCGGGACTGGTGTATTGGTTGCGGTCGGCCGCGGCGTGTTGGTCGCCGTCGGCGGGACTAGGCGTATTGGTTGCAGTCGGCCGCGGCGTGTTGGTGGCCGTCGGCGGGACAGGCGTATTCGTTGCGGTCGGCCGCGGCGTGTTGGTCGCCGTCGGCGGGACTGGCGTATTCGTTGCGGTCGGCCGCGGCGTGTTGGTTGCCGTTGGCGGGACAGGCGTATTCGTTGCGGTCGGCCGCGGCGTGTTGGTGGCCGTCGGCGGGACTGGCGTATTCGTTGCAGTCGGCCGCGGCGTGTTGGTTGCCGTCGGCGGGACAGGCGTATTCGTTGCAGTTGGCCGCGGCGTGTTGGTGGCCGTCGGCGGGACAGGCGTATTCGTTGCGGTTGGCTGCGGCGTGTTGGTCGCCGTCGGCGGGACTGGCGTATTCGTTGCAGTTGGCCGCGGCGTGTTGGTCGCCGTCGGCGGGACAGGCGTATTCGTTGCGGTCGGCCGCGGCGTGTTGGTGGCCGTCGGCGGGACCGGTGTATTTGTCGCCGTGGGCGGAATCAGCGTATTGGTCGCGGTTGGCAGTGGCGTGTTGGTTGCTGTCTCCAACTGAGCGACTGCCGCGGCAGCGGCCACACCTTCAGTGCGAGTCACTGGCGTCGCCGTGGGGAGCAGGCTGCCCCGCATTATCTTCACCGTCATCGCTGCCACTGCCGCCGCTATCTACGGCAGAATCTGCCGTTGGTTCGTCGGTTGCTGTCGGCTCAACGGTTGGCGTAGGGGATGGCTCGTCGGTTGGCGTGGGCTCATCGGTTGGCGTGGGCTCATCGGTTGGCGTGGGCTCGACGGTCGGTGTAGCAGTCGGTTCATCTGTTGCTGTCGGCTCTTCAGTCGGCGTAGGGGATGACTCGTCGGTTGCCGTCGGCTCGTCGGTCGGGGTAGCGGTCGTTGTTGCCGTGGCGAGATCCGTGGGTGTGCCTTCGGTTGTAGCCATAGCCACGACGCCGGCGTTTTCATTCGGCACGACGGACGTAGCAATCGCAGCTTCTGCCTCTGCACTACTGCCCGCGCCGCTCCCCGAATCTGTCAGGTCGCCTTGCGCGACCAGGGGACCTGCGTCGCGCCCATTATTCGATTGAATGACAAAATAGGAACCACCCGCAAGCAACATCAGCGCTACAGCCGCTGCCAACGCGCCGACAAGGGTGCGCCGTCTTCGCGGTATGACCGTTGCCCCCGCTGCCCCCTGCTTGCCCTTGGCGGATTTCCAAGCCAGGCCGGCCACGAGCGCATCATGGAATTCGAGTGCGCTGCCATAGCGCACGTCAGGCTCTTTCGCCAGCACGTTGCGCAACACGTAGGCTCCGCCCGCCGGAATGTTGGGGTTGATGCTTTCGGGCGCCCGCGGGATATCGTTGATGATCTTTTGGGTCAGTTCGCGCTGCGTCTGCGCCTCGAAGGGCAGATTGCGCGTGAGCATGGCGTAGGTGACGACGCCCAGGCTGTAAATGTCGGCCGGGAAGCCGCTGGCCACGTCGGTGCGCAACTGTTCCGGCGCCAAAAAGTAGCTGCCAAAGGCCGGGAGCACATCGGCCGGCGTGATCTCCGTCAAGCCCAGCCCTTCGGCCAGCCCAAAGTCACTGAGCATGACCCGCCCGTCAGACGTGAGCAGAATATTGTCCGTCGTGACGCCCTCGTGACCGACATCGAGCCGGTGGGCATAATCGAGTGCTGACGCAACGGCGTCAACAATCAGCACCACATCATCGGGCGGCAGCGGCAGTGCGCTGGTGGCCAGACGCTCGGTCAGCCGTTCGCCGGCCACCAGTTCAGAGGCAATATAATAGTGACCGTCTGCTTCGCCGGCATCCAGAACGGGGACGATATTGCGATGCTGCAAGCGGGCCGCGCGCCGGCCTGCGGCGATGAATTGCGCCATGCGCGTAGGGGTGCGCGCCATCTCTGCGCCAGGCAGGCGCAGAAGTACCTCGCGGTTGCGTTGGGTATCGAGGGCCAAATATTCAATGTAGAGTGGACTTTCACCGACTTTGCTGCGGAGTCGAAAGGGTCCAATCTGTTCGGGTGGTGTTTGCATCAATGACCTTACCTTATCCTACCTGGAAATTCGGGCAGGAGCATGGCGCCGCCAAAGCAACATCATCCCCTCGATTTCCGCAACTACACAGACTATAGCGTAGCCTGTTCTAATTGGACGAATTTTGACGTCCAAAAGTTACGGTCGATTCGACCTCGTCTCGGGTCAAATTCTGGATCAAGACAGCTCATTTCCATGCATCCCGATAAGACAAAACAAGTGCAATTTCGCACAATCCTACCCGGCGTAATTCCCGCCGCATGGAGCTGCTTGGGTGAAGGGGTTCTTTGCTGCTTCGCTTCTTGCGTAACCTGCCTACGTTGAGCTTGCATTCGATAAGTATATCGAGCAAAACGTCGCTTTCATGCGCAGGCAGGGCACGGATGCCGGGTCGCGTCAAAACCAATGACGCCATTGGCCATACTACTCATGACTCCATCGTGGCCTAGATTGTTCCCTTCAACGACCCAGTCAGTCATGAGGCGGATTAGCGGTATTCTTAAGTTCAGATCAAAATAGGCGCTGAAAACGGGATGCCGGTGCAATTCGAAAAACACCCGGCTATGCCCACAGCCGGAAGAGGCAGCGCAAAGCATCGGACTCGTTCTATCAAGAAGGATGAGAGCGAAGGATCGAGATTGACCGGACGATAAAGGTTGTGGAAAGCGCATTGGACAAGTTGTCGCGACTTTCGAGCCCTTTTTTGTCCGCCGCATGATTTTGCGCGCGAAAATTGGTTTGAAACGATGCTGTGGTACCAAACTGTGCAGGCGAAGGCAAGCGCAGGAGCAGGAACGACCACGTTTTGAAAACAGGCAGTGCAACAGAGTGAGGTGGATATCGTATGAAGGTGGCAATTTTAGCGGGCGGTAAAGGCTCGCGTTTGGCAGAGGAGACATCGGTAAAGCCAAAACCGATGGTTGAAATCGGCGGCAAACCAATCCTGTGGCACATCATGCGCCATTACTCCCATTTTGGGTTCAACAATTTTGTGATTGGTTTGGGCTATCTGGGCGAAGTGATCAAGCGTTACATGGTGGATTATGCGTCGTTGAACAGTAACCTGAGCGTCAATCTGAAGTCGGGTGAAATCACCATGAATGGCGGCTATAAGCCCGACTGGAATGTAGAGCTGATCGACACGGGGCAGGAAACCATGACCGGCGGCCGCATCAAACGTCTGGCCCCCTATTTGGGCGGCGAAACGTTCATGCTCACTTGGGGCGACGGCGTGGCTGACGTGAACCTGAATGAGTTGCTGGATTTCCACAAGCGCCACGGCAAGCTCTGCACCCTGACCGCCGTACGACCGCCCGCTCGCTACGGTTACATGGACTTTGAGGGCGATCGCGTCACGGAGTTTCAAGAGAAGCCCCAGCTGGCTGAAGGCTGGGTGAATGGCGCTTTCTTCGTCTGTGAGCCTCAAGTCTTTGACTACATCGAGGGCGATGAGACCATGTGGGAGCATGCGCCGCTGGAGAATCTCGCCAGGGATGGTCAGCTCATGGCCTACAAGCACAACTCATTTTGGCAGTGCATGGACACCCTGCGCGAAAAGCATATTCTTGAACAATATTGGCAATCGGGCAATGCGCCCTGGAAAGTTTGGGAGGAATAATCATGCGAGTACTGGTAACCGGCCACAATGGCTATATTGGCACCGTCTTGACCCCGATGTTGATGGCAGCGGGTCACGAAGTCCACGGTCTGGATAGCAATCTCTTCGAGGGCTGCACGTTCGGGGATGGCGTGCCTGTCATTCCTGAAACGATCAAGGACGTGCGCGACGTGGACGTGCGCGATTTCGACGGGTACGATGCCGTGCTCCACCTGGCCGGTCTCTCCAACGATCCATTGGGTGACCTCAATCCCGGATTGACCGATGAGATCAACTGGAAGGCGTCGGTCAAGGTCGCTGAGCTGGCCAAGCAGGCTGGCGTTGAGCGCTACGTTTTTGCCTCGTCATGCAGCAACTACGGCGCGCAGGGCGACGCACCCGTGGATGAGACTGCTACCCTCAATCCGGTGACGCCCTACGGCGTTTCCAAGGTGCGGGTCGAGCAGGACGTGTCCAAGCTGGCCGATGACGACTTTACGCCCGTCTTCCTGCGCAACGCCACTGCCTATGGCGTTTCGCCCCGCCTGCGTTTTGATCTGGTCCTCAATAATCTGACCGCCTGGGCGTACACGACGGGCTTGGTCTACCTCAAGAGCGACGGTACGCCCTGGCGGCCGATCGTGCATATCGAAGACATCTCCCGCGCTTTTCTGGCCGCGATGGAAGCTCCCAAAGAGGCGGTCCACAATCAGGCAATCAACGTGGGGCGAACGGCCGAAAACTATCGGATCCGTGAACTGGCTGAGATCATTGTCGAAGTGGTGCCGGGCAGCCGCCTCGAGTTTGCGCCGGACGCGGGGCCGGATACGCGGAACTACCGCGTTGATTGCAGCAAGATCGAGCAAGTACTGCCCGCGTTCCAGCCCCAGTGGGATGCACGTAAGGGCGCCATCGAATGCTACGAGACTTACAAGCAGGTTGGTCTCAAGCTGGACGATTTCGAAGGCGAACGCTATCGCCGCATCCTCCACTTGAAGAAGCTGATGGCCGATGGCAAGGTCGGTCCAGACCTACGCCCAGCCTGCATTGGCCGTGGGCGCATAGCCAGCCGGCAGTAGAGACGTTGCAATACCGGTAGAGACGTTGCAACGTCTCTACCGGCGCACCATCAATTCTTCTTCTAAGACTTCAAGGGTTCACACTAAATGACAACCATCAATCAAGAGTCGGTCGCGACCAAAATCTGGACTGACGAAACGACCTGCCGCTCGTGCGGATCGAGCAACCTGGAGACGATTATCGCCTTTGGCTCGACGCCGCTGGCCGACCGCCTGCTTACCGCCGACCAGCTCGATCAGCCTGAATACGCGGCTGATCTCACGCTGACTTTTTGCCACGATTGTTCGCTGGCTCAGATCGTTGAAACGGTCGATCCAGAGATCCTATTTTATGCAGAGTATCCCTATTTTTCCTCAGTCTCCCCTTCGCTCATGCGTCATTTCCGCGAGAGTGCGCTCGACATTTTGGCCGAACGCGATCTGAATGAAGACAGTCTGGTCGTTGAGGCTGCCAGCAACGACGGCTACATGCTGCGCAACTTCGTTGAGGCCGGCGTCCCCGTGCTTGGCATTGACCCGGCCAAAGCGCCGGCTCAGAAGGCCCAGGAGAGCGGCATCCCGACCATCATTACCTTTTTCGGCAGTGATTTGGCCGAGCAGCTGGTGAGTGAGGGGAAGCAGGCGGATGTCTTTTTGGGCAACAACGTGCTGGCCCATGTGCCAGACCTCAACGGCTTTGTCGCTGGCATTGCCACGATTCTCAAGGACAATGGCGTGGCGGTCATTGAGGCTCCCTACGTGGTCGACCTCGTCGATCACGGCGAGTTCGACACGATCTATCATCAGCATCTCAACTACTATTCCGTGACCGCGCTCGATAAGCTTTTCCGCCGTCACGGTCTCTATCTCAACAAGATCAAGCGCGTGCCGATTCACGGCGGCTCCCTGCGTCTCTTTGTGGAGCCGGTGGAGGACGTCCAGGAATCGGTGACCGACTTGCTGACCATGGAAGCCGAGCGCAAGGTTGACGCCATCGACTTCTATCGCAACTTCGCCGCACGGGTCGAGGATATCAAGGTTGGTCTGCTCGCCATTTTGGATGAGCTGAAAGCCGAAGGTAAATCCATCGTGGGCTATGGTGCGGCGGCCAAGGCGACGACGCTGCTGGCCTATTGCGGCGTCGACCAGGCATATCTGGACTACGTGCTCGACCTGAATCCCTACAAGCACGGTCGCTATATGGGCGCCAATCATTTTGAGATCTTTCCGCCTGAAAGGCTGCTGGAAGATCAGCCCGACTATGTGCTGATTTTGGCCTGGAATTTTGCCAAGGAGATCATGGCCCAGCAGGACGAGTATCGCCAGCAGGGCGGACGCTTCATCGTCCCGATCCCCGTGCCCGAGATTGTCGCAGGCTGATTGATTTGTAACGAGCGTGGGCGCGGAGAAGTGGGACCTCTGAAAAAGTCCGATTTCTTGGTTGCGGCTCACTTTGCTTTCGAAAGGAATGATTGATGACAGTATTGGATGCTGCCGCCGGCACCCCACGTAGCGACGCGCCGGCGTTCGAAGAAGCGGCGGATGAAAACGCGCTGGCTGTGACCTGCTCCAACTGCAGCCATGATGGTATGCGCCATATCTATGCAATGACGGGCGCGCCAGTGCACAGCGTGCTGCTCATGCAGACGCGCGAGGAGGCTGTTGCCTATCCTCAGGGTGAGATTCAACTGGGCTATTGTCCACGGTGCGGTTTTGTTAGCAACGTCGCTTTTCGGCCCGAACTGCACGAGTACTCGCAGAAGTACGAATCGACCCAGGCCTATTCGCCTACGTTCAACAAGTTTCATCGTGCCCTGGCCCAACGCATGATCGACCGCTATGGGTTGCGCGGCAAACGCGTCGTTGAGATTGGCTGCGGGCAAGGAGAATTCCTGGCCTTGCTCAGCGAACTGGGCGACATTGAAGGAATCGGCTTTGATCCGGCCTACGACGACCGCGTGCCCGAGGCTGCCGAGGACCCCAATCTCACGTTTATTGCCGATTTCTATTCGGAGAAATATACTGACTATACGGGCGACTTCGTCTGCTGCAAGATGACGTTGGAGCACATCCCTGACACTGCCCGCTTTATGCGCACGGTGCGTCGCTCAATCGGCGACCGTCCTGAAACGCGCGTCTTCTTTCAGATCCCCAGCGCATCCTATGTCCTGCGTGACCTGGCCTTTTGGGACATTTACTATGAGCACTGCACTTACTTCACGCCGGCATCCTTGCGCTACCTCTTCGAGGATAGCGGCTTCGAAGTGCTGGATGTTGCCACGGAGTATGACGATCAGTATTTGATGATTGAGTGTAAGCCGGCCAGTCCGGATCAAGGCGTCACGGCGGCCATCCATGCTGAGCTGTTGGCTGAGACCGAGCAGGACGTAGCCTATTTTGAGGAAAACGTCATGGTCAAGCGCAGCCATTTGCGCAAGCGCTTGGACGATGCCAAAGCGGCCGATCAGCGTGTGGTCATCTGGGGATCCGGGTCAAAGGGCGTGGCGTTCCTGACCACGCTGTCGATTGGCGATGAAGTGGGATACGCCGTCGACATCAACCCTAACAAACATGGCACCTTTATGGCCGGCTCGGGACATGAGATTGTCGGTCCTGATTTCCTGGCTGACTATCAACCGGACTTGGTGATCGTGATGAATCCGATCTACGTTCCAGAGATTCAACGTGATCTCGATCGTCTCGGTGTCAGAGCGGAATTGGTGTCGGTGTAGCATGAACGCACGATGCAACATGAGATGAGAATCGCGCGCCAGAATAGGGCGCATGCTTTGCAGGCAAATATGAGGAGACATTGGTATGCATGTGTTGGTGACGGGCGGGGCCGGCTATATCGGCAGTCATACGTGCGTTGAACTGCTCGAGGCCGGCCACGACGTGACGGTGATGGACAATCTCAGTAACAGCAAGATCGAGTCCCTGCGCCGCGTGGAGGAGATAACCGGTCGAACGCTGGTCTTTGAACAGTTAGATCTGCTCGATCGTCAGGGCCTGACCGATCTTTTTGCCGCCAATGCCTTTGACGCGGTGATTCACTTTGCCGGGTTGAAGGCCGTCGGCGAATCCGTCGAGATGCCGCTGACCTATTATCGCAACAACGTGACGGGTACAATTAATCTCTTGGAGATCATGGGCGCGTACGGCTGTAAGCGCTTGGTCTTCAGCTCCTCTGCCACCGTCTACGGTGAATCGGATGTTGTGCCCTTGCATGAGGATCTTCCGCTTTCGGCCACCAACCCGTATGGCCGCTCGAAGCTCATGATTGAGGACATCTTACGCGATCTCTACCGCGCTGATTCTGACTGGAACATCGCCATTCTGCGCTACTTCAACCCCGTAGGCGCCCACCCTAGCGGCCGCATTGGCGAAGATCCCAACGGCATCCCCAATAACCTCTTCCCCTACATCACGCAGGTGGCGGTCGGCAAACGACCCCAACTCGCCGTGTATGGCGCTGACTACGCTACGCCGGACGGCACAGGCGTCCGTGACTATATTCATGTGGTCGACCTGGCCCTTGGCCATCTGAAGGCGCTCGATAAGCTGATGGAGGGGCCTGGTCTCGTCACCTACAACCTGGGTACCGGTCGCGGCAGTAGCGTGCTAGAGGTCATTCATGCGTTTGAGCAGGCATCCGGCCAGAGCGTGCCCTATGAGGTGGTTGCCCGTCGTGCCGGTGACGTGGCCACATCCTACGCTGACCCGGCCAATGCGGAGCGACAGTTGGATTGGCGCGCCACGCGTACGCTCGACATGATGTGTGCTGATTCCTGGCGTTGGCAAGCCAACAACCCAAATGGGTATGAAGTGGAAGCAACAACTCCCCTCGGCTAGGCCAGATCGTACGCACTATCGGGTCATTGCACACTGTCGTCCGCCCCGTACATATGCAGCTGGTTCTCTACGTCAAAACCCCGGCGTAGCCGGCTCGCTCTTGCGTGCCCTGCGGAGCAAAATAGCCGCCGCATGCGTTAGACAAGGGAATGCAGGCCTATCGGATCCAATACTACGCAGGCTTCTCAAGAGAGCGGGCAGACAGTATGCAGCATCTTCAAACGTTCAGATTTGCTGGGGCATTACTCATTGGTTTTTTCTTGACCACTAGTGGCTCTGCTACAGCTCAGACCGATGCAGGGCCTGATATCCTCCTGCCCTTAATCCAGACGGCACCGGCAACTGTTAGTAGTCTTGTCGCCGTGGATGACGTTTATGAAACCGCGACGGGGACGCCACTTGCGGTTACGGCCGCCAATGGCGTCCTTGCCAATGACACGCCGGACGGTCCGGATGCGCTCCAGGCTGTGCTGGCAGTTGATGTAGAAAATGGCACGCTGACCCTGGCTGCAGACGGGTCGTTTCTCTATACGCCTACCCCAAACTTTAGCGGACAGGATCGCTTCGTCTATCAGGCAACCGACGGCACCGATATGTCGGAGCCAGCCGCCGTCACCCTAACCGTAGGAGACGGGACGGAGACGCTAATTGCCCGGAGTGACCGTTACCAGCTAGCGAGCGGACGAGATTGGTTGTAACCGCTACGAATGGCGTGCTGGCAAATGACATCCGGAGGGCAGCGCTCCTTGCAGGCCGTGTTGGCGGATGACGTGCGCCATGGGGTCCTGGACCTGGCTGCAGATGGATCCTTCACGTATACGTCGGATTCCCCGTTTAGTGGTGAAGATCGCTTTCGCTATCGAGCCACCGATGGTTCTCTGATGTCCAACATCGGCTACGGTCATCCTTGAGGTCGTTCTCCGGAACCCAAATCGCGCTCCGAAGATCGTGACCGGTGTCGTTGCGTTACAAAACAGGTGCTGGATGATGCGCGACGAAACCCATTCGGTTGTCGCAGCGGATCTGGATAATGACGGCGACATGGATGTCGCGGCGACAGACTATGTTGATGGGGCCGTTTTTTGGTATGAGAATAATGGCGCCGGCAACTTTGTCGTGAAGACGCTGGATGCTGATCTGGAAGGGGCCTATCCATCCCATGTGGCAGATGTGGACCAGGACGGTGATGTGGATATCTTTGCTGCCGGCTATCTTGGCGATGTCTATGCCTGGTATCGCAACGATGGCGGTGCGAATTTTACGCGCGTCGATATCGACACGCACAGTTGATGGACCCCATGCCCTGATTACGGAAGACTTGGATCAGGATGGCGACGTGGACCTTCTTACGGCCAATCAGGACGCCGGCGAAGTCGCCTGGTATGAGAATGACGGCGCCAACAGTTTTGCCAAGCGAATGGTTGACGACAATGCGCTTGGAGCCAAACGTGTTGGGGCTGCGGATATCGACAGCGACGGGGACGTGGATCTCGTGGCGGCCAGCTTCGACAGCGATGAGGTTGCTTGGTATAAAAATGACGGCAGCCAAAATTTCACGAAATTCGTGATTACAGAGGCTGCCGATGGCGCGTACTATGTCGCTGCCGCGGATCTCGACGGCGACGGCGACATCGATCATCCTGTCGGCCAGTCAACTGAATAACAAGATTTGGCTGGTATCGCAACGATGGCGCCGAGATCTTTACCACGCTGGTGGTGGATGCCGATTCGCCAGGCGCCCGCAGCGTACTGGTTGCTGATGTGGATCAGGACGGCGATGTAGATACACTCTCCGCCGCGTAGGCTTAGGATAGCGTTTCGTGGTATGAGAACGACGGTAGCGGTAATTTCACCAAGCGCATCATCGATACCCTAGACGCCGACGGCGCCTACGGTATCTTTGCTGTCGACATGGACTATGACGGCGACGTGGATGTGCTGTCGGCTGCCCGAGATGGCATACGAAGTTGCCCTACACGCATTTCCGGGCGCCAATACCATGACAATCGAGGGCGGCGCGTCCACGATCGATGCTGGACTGCTGCACACTCTCGACGAAGACATCCGGACCTGCCGAATTGATTTACACAGTCATGGATGCGCCCGATTCGGGTCAGCTGCTGTTGGCGAATGCGTGTTGGCCGCCGGTGAAACGTTCACCCAGGCCGACGTCAATCAAGGTGCGCTGAGCTATGTCCACAGCGGCGGCGGAAGCCGAAGACGACTTTTCCTTCACGGTCGAAGACGGTGGCAGATGACATTCAGCCCGCCGGTGGTCTTCATCGTCATCCGATCCAAATCGATAGACACTAGCTGTCGAGTATTCTGCTCTTCAGTAGGTGCTTAACCATCACAAAGCCGGGGCGAATTATGATTCGCCCCGGCTTTGCGATTGGTATGGAAATTAGCTTGGCGACGCGCGAAGGATCATCTCGCTAAAGGCGCTTAATCTCGTATATGACAACTCACAATCCGATATTCGTTATGTCTGCACGAAGCATGTAACTAACGATTAAGTTCACGTAACAGTCATTATTGTCCTAATATTGTTTCCGTCACTATTGTACGAATCGTCTAGCGCATCGCAGCCCAATTGCTGACTCCCTTTTGAGAGCCATTCGGCAAATTATCTAAGCATTTGAAGGAGATGGGCATGTCAACCAAGATTGAGAGTCGGGCGATGCCAGACAGTGTAGTCAAGAGCGCAACCATGGCGATGGCGATGGGCGATCTCGTAATCGGTGATATGAAGGGATTTCACTCCCCTGTATCGGAGCGGCGCTTTGCCCTACTCCTTGGGGACGTGATGATGGCAATCTTCGCGACCGGCCTGGTACTACTTGGTTTGGGCGCCATGGACGGCGCGTCGACGGCCATGGATTACCTCACTGCTTATTGGTACTGGCTTCCTGTCATGGTCAGCCTTTGGGTAGGACTTGGCTGGCTAAACGACCTCTATCACATCGCTTCTTCCCATGATCATCGTCGAGTGACTCAGGGGGTCGTTCTGACCGGCGTGATGGGGCTGGGCCTCTTCTTCGCACTGTCATGGATCGTCCCCTTCGTGCCGCCGTTCGGCTTCGTCGCTGCGGCGTGGGGGATGACTTCCGTCGGGATCTTTGCCTGGCGCAATCTATATCTGACGCTCTCCGATGCGTTCTTGCCCTTTGATCAGCGCGTGCTGGTGATCGGGCGTGGGGCACGCGCAAAGGTGATCACGGATGTGCTCAAAGAGAACGAGACGCCCCATTACTTTGTAGCAGGGTATGTGGAGGATCCAGCGGATGTTGGCCTGCAGTGGAAAGACGATTTGCCGACGCTGGGCCAAATTGACGAACTCTCTTCCGTTGCCCAAGTTAACAACATCCATCAGGTGATCGTCGCCACCGAAGGGCCTGTTTCAGAAGAACTCTTCTCGGCGCTGGTCAACTGCCAGGCAAACGGTGTCCCTGTCGCCTGGATGCCGGATGCTTATGAGAAGCTGCTGCACCGGATTCCCGTGGAATATATCGACCCGGCCTGGGGACTCTTTGCGGTGCAGGGTAAACCGATCTTCCGCCGCCTGCAGCTGGCATCCAAACGGATCCTGGATCTCGCAATCTTCATCTTGGCATTGCCCATCTTTGCAATCGTCGTGCCGCTCTTGGCCATTGCCATCAAGTTGGACTCCAAGGGGCCGGTCTTCTACAATCAGATTCGCGCCGGTCGCGGCGGTCAGCCCTTCACCATCTACAAGTTCCGCACCATGGTGACCGACGCCGAGAAGAATGGCGCACAGTGGGCGCAGAAGAATGATACGCGTATCACGCGGGTGGGGCGCTTCCTGCGCAAGACGCGCCTGGACGAACTGCCGCAGATCATCAACGTCTTCCGCGGTGAGATGAGCTTTGTCGGACCCCGTCCCGGAACGACCCGAGTTCGTGGCCGAACTCTCCGAGCAGATTCCTTTCTTCTCCACACGGACGCTGGTGAAGCCAGGCTTGACGGGCTGGGCGCAAATCCATTACGACTATGGCAATACGGTCGAAGATGCCCGCATGAAGCTCGAGTATGACTTCTACTACGTCCGCTATTGGTCCATCTGGATGGACATTTACACGCTCTTCCGCACGATTGCGGTCGTGGCCATGTTCAAAGGCATGTAATTCGCCTACGGTCAAGCTGTGGTGGTACTACGCAGCTTGACCGTAGGCTTTTGTGCCCGCAACCATTGACGTTTGATTTTGGTTTTCAAAAACTCGGTCCTGTACAATCAGCAATGACTGGCTGATCTGACAGCATCCCCGGGGGCAGATTGAACGTATGTCAGATGATTCGGTCGAGCTCAGTCTGTACGGTTTGGATAATTTCGTGCAGATGATGAAGGGCGCCGAATTGGTTGATGCGTTCATCAGCCCCTGGGGAATTCTTTTCATCCCAAACTAATTACCGTTCGTAGCAAAGGAGTTCAAAACCCATGAGATCATTGAACCACCGCATCGCATACCTGGCGCTCGCGCTGCTCTTGGCCCTGACGGGGGCGGTGGGCATTTTGCCTGGCCAGACTCATGCGGCCGTGATCATTAACGCAACCACAGATCTGCAACAGGATGCCCCTGATGCCGAGCCGTCCGTGCCGGCTGGCCCATGGCGTGACGCCAAACTGTATCAGTCACCCTACGCCAACATCGATGGGTGGAGCGCGGTCGAATCGCCGGCTGTGGCTGGCCTGATAAGTGACAATTTCAACGCCTGTTCCATTGACGAGGGCGTCTGGACTTTGGTTGACCCGCCCGGCGAAGCCACCTTTGCCGCTGATGGAGAGAATCTAGTCATCACCGTGCCGAGCGGCGTCAACTATGACCTCTTTCCCAATAGCGATAACGCTGCACGGGCCCTCCAGCCGATTACCGCCGATGAAGACTTCCAGGTGGTGGTGAAATTTGTTGATATGAAAGTAACGCCAATTATCCAAGGGCAGTTTCGCATGCAGGGCATCGTCATCCCAGGACTGTCTGACCCGACCGCGCCGCCTTCCGCCGCCGAAACCATGCGCTTCGAATTCTACACCACGCGCAACGCAAGCGATATTGTTGAGACGCATGCCATTGGCGCAGTTTTTCGACCGGCCGGCGATTTCTTCATTGCGTTGGATGACATAATTCCAGTCTCAAATGGCGATGACCTTTACATGCGCGTCACGCGCGAGACCATTACCGCCCCAGGCGGGCTTGAGACGCAGCGCTGGACCATGGAGTATTCCGATACGGGGACCGATGGCGATTGGACGACGGTCGGGCCGGCTGATGGTCTGCCCAATGATCCCTTTATTTTGCGCCACATTTCGCAGCAGGTTGGCGTCTATGCTGGCAGCACCACGACAGATACTCCTGGTACAGAGCCAGGTAATACGGCCATGATTGACTTCTTCTGGGCTGATGACGATCCGATTACGACAATACCTGACGACGATACGCTAGGCTATAATGTCGTCAAGGATACCGTCGGCAACGGTAGCATTGCCATTACGCCCATCGACCCAGGGCCCTATGCCTGTGGCGATGACGTAACGCTCTCCGCCACGCCGGACAACGGCTGGAATTTCTCGCTTTGGAGTGGCGACGTCAACGGTGTCCAGAACCCGATTACGGTTCCGTTTGAGATGGGGCTGATGGCCACGGCAAATTTTAGCCAGGCAGAGCAAAACGTGCTGGACGTCACGGTCAACGGCAATGGTACGGTCACCAGTGACCCGGCCGGTATTGACTGCGGGGCCGCCTGCTCGGCGAATTTCACCGAGGATTCCGTGGTGACGCTGACAGCCACAGCCGATCCCGGCTTTGTCTTTAGCGGCTGGGGCGGCGCGGCTTCGGGCACCAATTCCGTAACGAACGTTACCATGGACGCCGCTAAGTCCGTTGTGGCCAATTTCGTGGAGCAGGGCGCAGGCAATGCCCTGACCGTGCAAGTATTCCCGGTCGATGGCAGCGGCGGCTCTGTGACGAGTGATCCCGCCGGCATTGATTGCGGCAACGATTGCAGCGAGACGTATGTACCCGGTACGGATGTCGAGTTGACGGCCGCGCCGAATCCTGGTTATGCGTTCATCGGTTGGAGCGGCGCCGCTTCTGGCGATTCGCCCGTGACAAACGTGACGATGTCGGCGAACCAGACCGTGATTGCGACCTTTGACCAGAAGGCCTACACGCTTTCTGTTAGCGGTGTGGGTGGCACGGTCACTGTAGACCCGGTCAAGACGACCTATACGTACGGCGATGAGGTAACCCTCACCGCGACGGCTACGGGCGCAGACCCATTTAGCGGCTGGACGGGGGATCTGACTTCGACCGAGAATCCGGTAACCTTCACTGTCGGCGTTGATACCAGTGAAAGCGATACGGAGATCTCGATCGTGGCCCAGTTTGGCGACGCGCCGACGGGCGGCGTCTATTTGCCCATCGTCCGCAACAACGCGCCTTAACGCGACGAAGAAGCCGCGGTTTCCAACGTCTGAGGTTGACGGCGGAAGCGGCAAACGTTTGACCGATACGCTTAGTGCTTAACCCAGATAATGCGGAGGGTAGACTCAGACTCTACCCTCCGCATTTTTGGGTCCAGGGAGGTCTGCTGCCAACTCAGTGCTACACTGAGGTCAAGGGTGCTGCTTGAGAAGGATTGAATCATCGGATACGATAGACTACATGGCGCGTAGCAAGTTCCTCAGCCGGTTTGCTGTTGTTTTGAATTCGTTGGCGATTACGCC
Organism: uncultured Chloroflexia bacterium; assembly: GCA_963749845.1. Lineage (GTDB taxonomy): Bacteria > Chloroflexota > Anaerolineae > Caldilineales > Caldilineaceae > JAGRCP01. The sequence goes on from CAVVOJ010000011.1 coordinate 121,435, forward strand.
CGATTGATCGAGGTGTACCATTAGTAATCTGCGAGCTGAAACTGCACGGGGCAGCATGGCCATGGCTACGGCCACGCTGTTGTCTCGCCCCATTGCAATCGCAGCGATGGTTATTCTGGCGCGCTTGCTTGATCCAGCGGATTTCGGCACGATCGCGCTGGCCACGGTGCTCTTTGGCACGGCTCAGCTCTTTTCCGGATTGGGCATGGACAATGCTGTGATCCAAAGCGTGCGCTCGCCTGAAGAGATCGGCTTCCAGGCCTTTTTCGTGACGATTGTGAGCAGTCTGTCGCTCTTTCTCCTGGTAAATCTGAACGTCGAGTTTTTTGCGGCGCTGCTGGGGGATGTAGAGATGGTCCCGATTCTGCACTGGATGTCTCTACTGCTCATTCTTAATACGTTGACGCTGGTGCCTGAAGCATTGATCCGCAGGGAAATGCGTTTTGGCAAGGTCAGTGCCTCAATGGTGTTGATGAACGTCATCACCAGTACGGTTTCGATTGTTCTGGCGCTGATGGGCTTCGGTTTGTGGAGCCTTGTCTGGGGCCAGTTGGCGGGTTCAGCCGCACGCATGTTGATGATCTGGTTCTCTACCTTGGGCTGGTATTGGCTGCGTCCGCAGGCGCTCCACAGGTCATTGATGCGCGAACTCTTGAGGTTTGGCCTCAAGTCAACTGGTGGCGGTTTTGTCAACTACATCAATTCGCATTGGGACGATTGGTATGTCGGCCGTACTATGGGCACAACGGCCCTGGGTTACTATGACAAAGCCTACAACCTGACCAATGCCACAATTGCCGGCTTGAACACCAGTATTCTGAGCGGTGTTCTTATGCCTTCATATGCCCGCTTACAGAGCGAACCTGCTCGTCTCCAGCGCGCCTATATTAAGGGGCTCAGTCTTTCTGCCATGCTCATGGCGCCGCTGTCCATGGGCGTCTTCGCCGTAGCGCCTGAATTGGTGAACGTGCTCTTTGGCGAGAAGTGGATCCCCATGATCCCGACATTGCAGATTTTTGCCTTTATGGCCCTGGCTCGCCCACTGGCGGCCAGTACGTCGCCTCTCTTCCAGGCGGTAGGCAAACCAGAATATGACTTGCAGGGTGGTCTCGTAGTTCTGGCGGCAATGGTACCCATGGTACTCTACATGGCAACATGGGGAATCGAAGGCGTGGCCGTTGCAGTTGTGCTTTCATTTGTCGCCGGCCTCATTTTCAACGTCTACAAGTTGAACGGCCTCCTACCCGGCGTCGCCCGCCAGATGGTCCCGGCTGTCACGCCGTCGCTGGTCTCTAGCGCCGTGATGGTTGGCGCGGTCGCCGTGACGCGTCAGATCGTTCTGCGCAACGTACCAGACATACGCGAATGGGTCTTGCTGCTCGTGCTGATTGCCGCCGGTGGTGCTGTGTTCGTTGCTGCGAGCTATCTCATGCAGCGCACATTGATCCATGAACTAATTGATACGCTTGGCGAAGTCCTGAAAGGGAATCGCTTCATTGCTGCAGTAAGCCGTCGTGCGCCGGTCAAAGCATGAAAGCAACTGTGCACAACGTCGGCGCCTCGGTCGCCCATACTCTATGAAAGATAGGGGAAACGCTCGTGAATGATTTTGTTGAACTTCAGGGAGTTGTGTCAACGCTTCTGCGCAAGTGGTGGGTGATTCTACTCGGCGCAGTCTTGGCAGGCCTGGTTGGTTACTTCGTCGCTACTTCGCAAGCGCCCGTATACAGTGCAACGACAAGCTTGTTTGTTGGTCGACCGATTGAATCGGCCCAGCTCAATCGTTTTGATATTGAGAATAGCCTGCAACTGGCGCGCATCTATGCCGATATCGCCCGCCGTCAACCAGTTCTGGCTGCGACAGTTGAGGCGCTAGGGCTGGAGACGACTTGGCCTGAACTGCGCAACCGCGTCCGGACAACCGTCAGCACAGACACGCAGTTGCTGGACATCAGCGTTGAGGCGCCATCACCACAGGAGGCTCAGCTGATCGCCGATGAAATCGCCGGCCAACTGATCATGGTGAGCCCGAATGGGATGCGCGATGTGGATCGGGAACAGGCGCAGCAGTTTACGCGGCAGCAACTGGTCCGATTGCAGGAAAAGATTACGGAGGGGCAAGCGCGTTTGGAGCAGCTTGAGACTGACATGCTGGCCTCGCCGTCGAGTGCTGATTCTACCGACCTGCAGCAAGAGATGTTGGCGTTGGAGAATATCATTGCGCGATGGGAGGCCAATTACGCGCAACTGCTCAACTTTATCAATGAGGAACAACCGGCCAACAATCTGGCAGTGCTAGAGCCGGCCCAGGCCGGCAGCGCGCCGATTCGTCCGCGTGTGCTCTTCAACACGCTCATTGCGGCAATTGTGGGCGCGGCCCTGGCGACCGGTCTCATTTTCCTGCGTGTATTTATGGACAATAGCGTGCGCACGCCGGACGATATTGACCGCCTCCTTGACTTGCGTACCTTGGGGGGGATCAACGAGTTCAAAAGTACAACACCGCGCAGCGCGCTGGTGCTGAACCAGGATGCGTTTTCGCCGATCTTGGAGGATTATCGTTTGTTGCGGACGAAAATTCAGTTCCAGTATACCGACGATCTTGGCCACACGATCATGGTGACCAGCCCCGCGCGCAGCGAAGGCAAAAGCTTGATCGTTGCGAATCTGGGCATTGTCATGGCGCAAGCCGGCTTGCGAACCGTGATCGTTGATAGCAACCTGCGCCAGCCGATTCAGCACGAACTCTTTCAACTCTCCAATCAGGAGGGATTGACGCACCTACTACGCGGCCAAGAGCAAGATATCACTTCGTACCTTTCTCCGACTATGGTGCCGAATTTGAAGGTGCTGGTTAGTGGTAGTCTACCCTCTAATCCGTCAGAGCTACTGGGATCTATGCGTATGAAGTACCTGCTCGAGCAGCTTGCCCAAAAGGCTGACATTGTCATTTGTGACAGTGCTGAGGCATTGACGGTTGCCGATGCCTCCGTTCTATCACGACAGGTTGAGGGTGTGTTGATGGTCATCGAGTCCGGCGGCACGGATCGCTCGGCCGCGATCCAGGCTGTTGCTAACCTGCGCGATGCACGCGCAACCTTGGTTGGCGCTATCCTAAATCGTGTGCCGGCGAAAGGCCGGCTTGTGGTGCTTTCCGGTTCGTCTCAGCGCAAGCAACAGCGTGAAGAGCCGCAGTCTCCCAAAGAATCCCTTACCTATGTCGATTCTTTGGGAGACTGAGCGGCAGGGGCTATAGGCCCAGAAGCACACCAATCCGTGCACCTGTTTCGATGATTCGGTATGGGGGGAGTTCGGGCTCCGGTCCTTCGCCTACGAGGCTGAAGCAGACGTTGTCGATGCCGATTTCTTCATTTGTCTCTTCAAAGGCAAAGCGAAGACGTGCATTGTCGCTGGATTGCCGTGCGACAAATTGAACGCTGTATATTGCACCCTCCGCGGTTACTTCTACCGTCTCAAAGAGGCCAAGCCCCGTATACGGCGCTTCGTGCTCGTGCAGCGTAACGGTGAATTTTTGCGGGTTTTGGGCTGATCGAGCGGCAAAGGCAATCGAATACTGATTGCCCTCGACGACGCTTAGTCCGCTCTGATACAATTGGGTGTTGCGACCACTGCTGGACACGCTCACCCTGGCCATGCCGTTGACAATGCGATAGATAGCACTGCCGGCAGTGAACCATTGCCAACCGTTGCCTCCATCCGCAAAAACCCCATTGAGCACCAAGTTGTCCTCGCAGGCAATTGCAGGCAGCGGCTCCCACCCGGGTTCGGGTTTTGGTTCGGGCGGTATAATCGGCTCCCCTGTGCTGACAGTGCCAGTCAGACCAATGCTGGGCGCTGTTCCCTCATAGAAATAATCAACTCGTGCTCCACTCCCCCAAGATATTGGATCCTTCAGGGTCAATGTGTTCGTTGAATAGTTTACATCTGTAACGACAGCGTTCACACCATCAACAATAATACGGTCTCCCTCAATTAGGCCATAGCCGTCACAGAAATAGCGGGCGTCCTGAACCACTAATGCAGTGCTTCGATCGCCATTGGAGGCGGTTACAGTAAGGGGGAGCGCTTGGCCTGCGCCAGGTGATCCGTCAAGAAGCCGATAATCGTTCTTGGTCTGGTTGACGAATCTTGGCTCTGCAAAAATACTACTGGCTTCCTGACTACTTGCTTTCTGATAAGCTGCTAATCCACTATAGATGCCCCCGGGCCAAGACCATCTTGGATTTCCGGTTGAGTACCATAAATTACCATCAGAGATCCAATCAATGGCCTGTGTGTTTCGTAGTACAAATGATAACATGCCTTGGCTTGCGTACTGAGCAAGGACGTTGTTCTTCACACGGCTCCTTCGACTCTTATTCCACTTAAAAGGACCACCTGACTGATTGTTGATCAATCCGACATTATGTACAAAGACTGAATCATCGACCCAGGTTTGGGTAGCACTTGCGTCAGATGGAAGATACGTTGTTACGTCATCTGCACCGAACACACAACTCAAGAGTGAGTTCCCGCCGGTTCCGTCAAATACATTGTTGCGCAGAATGTTATGGACAAATTCTCGAAAACGACCCTTTGCATTCCAACACTCTGCCGATGGGGCTGCTCCATCACAACGCTTAACGAGGTTATTCTCGTAAAGTATATGGTCACCACCATCCACATATAGCCCCATTTTGGCATAAAGACTGGGTTCTACATAGTCAATAATGTTATTGCGGAAGATGATGTGATGAGGTTTTCCAGTACCCCACCGATAGTCATTTGCAATTGCATTTAGACCGATGTAAGTCGTTCCATTAATGGTATTACCTTCAACAAGACAATGATGCACATTGTGGTGCATCGTGATTGTCTCATTGTACGCATCCGGAACTCCTGTCTTGATCTTTTCAAGATAGTTGTCAACTATGTAGCTGTAAGAAACTGCGTAGGGTTCATCGCCGTCAAATAGGATTGCATGCTGGAATCCAGATGCGCCGCGATCTGTGTATTGATTGATGAAGCGGCAATTCTTTATGACTATCCCTACCACGTTTGCCTCGTTAGCACCAACCCAAATTCCACCGCCCCGATAGTCCTTGAACATCAGACCATCAATTATCAGATAACTTCGATTCTTAATGACCATCTGATTTGTGTAGTTAGGGCCCGCAATAGATGGTGGATTGGCAGGGTCGTGCGCACGAATCGTTATAGGCGAGTTTGCTGCACCTTGAATACCCACACTAATGTTCTCCGAGTATCTTCCGGGCAAGATTCGAATCTCGTCACCAGGCTTAACTAGTGATTGATTGACCGCAAACTGAATCGACCGCCAGGCGGCGCCGATGCTTTGACCAGAATTGGCGTTGTTGCCCGCCGTGCTTACATAGTAGGTGGTTGCCACGTTGTTCTCCTTGCTGTTCTACCAAACTTTGTCGTTATGACGTTGCACTCATTGGCTGGTGACGCCGGCAAAAAGCGAAAGACCTAACGCTCACATCGAAGGATTGGGAAACTGAATACGATGAATTACTCGAGTGAGCAAGCGCAGATTTTGTGGATAAGAAACGGCATCCTTTGTCTGCCTTGTTCCCTTTGAACGTCATTTTAGATGGCCTTTCCTCTGAAATGCATCGTTTTTTCTACACGCATGTCCAGCAACTGGCAGCATTCGTGGGAGCTATATTTGCGTCACGAAGGGCACTTAGCGCACAGCACATGTCGAAATATCTCACATTGCCTTGCTTCTTACGCACATTATGTTGTGTTAAAGGTAGTATCGCTCAACATAAAGATGGCGTCAAATCGACTTTAGGAGCTTAGATTTATGTTTTCCGACAAGGTTCTCTTGATCACCGGCGGCACAGGAACATTTGGTAATGCCGTGCTGCGGCGCTTTTTAGACACCAATATTCGCGAGATTCGCGTCTTCAGCCGCGATGAAAAGAAGCAGCACGATATGCGGTTGGCCTATAACAATCGCAAACTCAAATTCTATATTGGCGATGTGCGCCGGCCCGAGAGCCTGCTAGACGCCATGACCGGCGTCGACTATGTTTTTCACGCCGCGGCCTTGAAGCAGGTGCCGTCGTGTGAGTTCTACCCGATGGAAGCGTTGTTGACCAACTCTGTCGGTACGGAAAACGTCATGAATGCTGCGGTGGCGGCAGGCGTTGAGCGGATGGTTGTGCTGAGTACGGACAAAGCTGCCTATCCTGTCAACGCCATGGGCATCTCGAAGGCAATGATGGAGAAACTGGCAATTGCCAAGTCCCGTATCGCCGTCGAACGCGGCACGACGATTTCTGTGACGCGTTATGGCAATGTAATGGCCTCGCGCGGGTCGGTCATTCCACTCTTTATCGATCAGATTGCCAGCGGCGGTCCGTTGACGGTTACCGATCCCGACATGACGCGCTTCATGATGAGCATTGAGGATGCCGTGGAACTGGTTCTCTATGCCTTCGAACATGGCGAACCCGGCGATCTCTTTGTACAAAAAGCGCCGGCCGCCACCATCGGCGACTTGGCGCAAGCGCTCAAGCGAGTCTTTTTAGCCGACAATCCAATCGAGATTATCGGCACCCGTCATGGGGAAAAGCAATATGAGACGCTGCTGACACGGGAAGAGATGATTCGCGCGCAGGATTTGGGCGACTACTTCTGCATCCCGGCAGATAACCGCAACCTGAATTATGACGCCTATTACACCAAAGGCTTTGAGCCCCTTTCGCAACAGGAAGATTACAATTCGCATAACACTCCTCGCCTAGATGTTGATGGTATGGCCAAACTGCTGCAAGATCTCCCCTTCATCCAGGAAGCTCTGACCAGCGTGACAACGCCGGAGCGAGCAGCCGCATGAACGTGCTGATCACAGGGGCTGGTGGCTTTATCGGCCGCAACTTGATTGCCGCTTTGGAACAAGACTCTGCTGATCCACATTCTCACTTTTGAAAAAGAGGATGATCTGCCCGTTTTGGATGAGTATCTGACCCAGGCGGACGTTATCTTTCATCTGGCCGGCGTCAACCGTCCGCCGACCGAGGACGAATTCTGGCGTGGCAATGCAGAACTAACGGACTACGTGTGTGATCGTCTGCTGGCGCAGGAGCGCAGCACGCCTCTCCTGCTCTCGTCTTCCACCCAGGCAGAGCTCGACAATGCCTATGGGCGCAGCAAGCGCCAGGCTGAGGAAACGGTTGCCCGCTATGGTGCAGCCAGCGACGCCCCCGTTTACATCTACCGTTTGACAAACGTCTTTGGCAAGTGGTCGCGCCCAAACTATAATTCGGCGGTTGCGACCTTCTGTTACAACATTGCCCATGACAAGCCCATCACCATCTCCGACCCCAACCGGGTGCTGGATCTGATTCATATTGATGACGTTGTTCGTCATTTCGTGGGTGATCTTATCGGCGAAGATCAGCAAGAAACTGCGACATCGCACTACCGAACGGTTTCGCCGGTACATCAAGTAACGCTGGGCGGGTTGGCCGACTTGCTCTACAGCTTTCGGCAGATGCGGGAAAGCCTGCAAATACCTGACTTGAGCGACCCTTTTTCCCATAAACTCTACAGCACGTATCTGAGTTATCTGGATCAGGATATGTTTGCCTATGACCTGATGCAGCGCTGTGATCAGCGGGGTTGCTTGGCGGAGTTTGTTAAGTCGGCGCCTTTTGGTCAGATTTTCGTTTCGCGTACAGTGCCGGGTATTACGCGTGGCAATCACTATCATCACGTGAAGACCGAAAAGTTCCTAGTCGTTGAAGGCCAAGCCGTGGTGCGCTTCCGCCATATTCAATCGGATGAGGTGATTGAATATCCTGTACGTGGCGAGGATTTTCGCGTCGTGGATATCCCGCCCGGCTATACCCACTCCATCGAAAACGTGGGCGACGGCGTGCTCGTTACGCTCTTCTGGGCGAGCGAAATTTTTGACCCTGATCGCATGGATACCTACTTCGTCCCGGTTTTGGCAGACTGAGCCCGTCTCAGCAATACTTGGGAATCACTACGTGAATTTCGCGGGCTAGCTTCTCTCATTCATCCTGCCCGACGACTCACGTCCACCTGTCCCCAGGAGTCATTTTACATGAAAGTAGCAACAATTGTCGGTACGCGCCCCGAAATTATCCGACTTTCGCGCGTGATGGCAGCGCTTGATCGGTACGCCGAGCATCTGATTATTCACACCGGCCAGAACTATGACTATGAATTAAACCAAGTCTTTTTTGATGACCTGGAAATTCGGAAGCCCGATTATTTTCTGGACGCCGCCGGCACAACCGCGGCCGAGACGATCGGTCTCGTCATCGCCCGCTCGGATGCCGTGCTGCGTGAAACCGAACCGGACGCTGTGTTGATTTTGGGTGATACCAACAGCTGTTTGGCGGCGATCGCGGCCAAACGCCTGAAGATTCCTGTCTTTCCACATGGAGGCCGGCAATCGTTGTTTTGATCAGCGCGTGCCGGAGGAGATCAACCGGCGCATTGTCGACCACATCAGCGATATCAATCTGCCCTATTCCACCATCTCGCGTGACTATTTGCTGCGGGAAGGCTTGCCCCCGGATCGCGTCATTAAGACCGGCAGCCCGATGTACGAAGTATTGCATCACTATCGTGACAAGATTGACGCATCTGATGCACTGGCGCGTATGGGCCTCGAGCAGGGGCGCTACTTTGTCATCAGCGCGCATCGGGAAGAGAATGTTGACTCACCTCAGCAGTTTGCTCGTCTCATCGACGTTCTGACACAGTTGGCCGAACGCGTCGGTGAGCGCATCATTGTGTCCACCCATCCGCGTACGCGCAAGCGAATTGAGGCGGAGGCTGTCACGCTGCCGGCGCTGGTTGAGCTAATGAAGCCGTTCGGCTTCTGCGACTATGTAAATCTACAGCAAAACGCCCGGGCAGTCTTGTCAGACAGCGGCACCATTACGGAGGAATCCTCTATTCTCAACTTTCCGGCGCTCAACATTCGCCAGGCTCACGAGCGGCCCGAGGGTATGGAAGAAGCAGCTGTGATGATGGTTGGCTTGGATTGGTCGCAGATCGAAGACGGGCTGAACATTCTGGCTGCCCAAACCCGAGGCGACGAACGTCTGTTGCGCCTGGTCGCCGACTACAGCATGCCCAACGTGTCTGAAAAGGTGGCACGCATCATTCTCAGCTATACCGACTATGTCAATCGGACGGTGTGGCACAAGTATGTGTAGGTGCTCATGACCCACGAAAAATTTGTTGCTACGCCAAGTGCAACGGACACGTCTGCTACGCAGCATGGATCGATTGGTGCAGATGCGGCATCTTCAGCTGCTACAGATACACGCTTCTGGATCGTTTCAGAGCTATACTATCCTGAGACTGCCGCAACTGGCTATATTCTCACGAAGCTAGCTGAAGGCGTTGCCCAGAACCAATCCGACGTCAAGGTGCTGTGCGGGCAGCCTACCTACCGCGATCGCGGCGTACGGGCGCCTGATCACGAAGTACACAATGGCGTAGAGATTTTCCGCGCACCCTCGACGACGCTCAACAAAGACATTTTGCCGTTGCGCCTCATTAACTTGGTAACGATCACATTTTCGCTCTTCTTCGCAACGCTGCGGAGGTTGCGCCACAATGATCGGGTACTGGTCGTCACCAATCCGCCTACCTTGCCGTTTTTGGTGGCACTGGCGTGTAAGCTACGCGGCGCGCATTGCATGCTCCTCATTCATGATGCCTACCCCGAGGTCTTGGTTGCCACCGGTAAACTGCCGGCCGACGGACTCGCCACACGCTGGCTCGGTTGGCTGAACAAGCAGCTCTACAACAGCATGGACACAATTATCGCCATTGGACGTGACATGCAGGAATTGGCCATTGCAAAACTGGATGACCGCCCTGATCGCGTCAAAGTGGTGACCAACTGGGCTGATCTTGACTTGATCCGGCCCCAGCCACGTGCGGGCAATTCATTTCTGAATGAGTTGAATCTGGAGGATAAATTCGTGCTCCAGTATGCCGGCAATATGGGCCAACCCAATGACATTGAGGCGATCGTTGAAGCAGCCGTGCTCCTGGTAGAGGAGCCACAGATCCATTTTGTCTTCTTGGGCGGTGGGGCGAAAAAGAACTGGATCGAGCAAATGATGAAGGTGCATGGGTTGACCAATGTCTCTCTGGTTTCTACACGGCCGCGCAACGATCAACCCAAATTTTCTCAACGGATGCGACGTAGCCCTCATCTCGCTGATTGAAGGCATGAAGGGTGTTTCCGTCCCGAGTCGCACGTACAACACGCTGGCTTCCGGCAAGCCGATTATGGCCATCGCCGAGCCCGGTTCTGAATTAGCGCTCGTGGTAGACGAAGAAGATGCGGGGTGGGTCGTGCCCCCAAGTCAGCCCGCACAGCTAGCCGCGACGATCCTGGCTGCCGCACAGGATCCAGCCGCTGCTCTGCAAAAGGGCGCCAACGCCCGCGCTGCGGCCGAGCGTAGCTACTCATTTGACTATGTACTGGCCGACTTTCGTGCTGCGATTAGTGATGAGACTTTGGATGGTGTGACAACTCACGACATGTGATGCGGATAGATGAATTAGAGGGCAAAAATGAAGATCAATCCTCCGGTAGAGTCGAATGTGTTGTTTGCTTTTTCGAGATCTCATTTAGGGCAAAGACAAGCGCCAAGCTTGCCCAATATCAAAGCTTCCCTTCACTCCTCCACTATGTTGTTCTAAAGCTGTGCTTCTGGCTGAAGCTTCTGCGTATTCCAGTTCTTCCTCAATCGCTGGACATCGAACCGGTCAACTACTGCAATTTTCGCTGTCCTCACTGCCAAGTTACCCATTGGGATAAGTCCCATAAGCGCTTGACGGAGGCTGAATTCCAGCAGGTAGTTGCCCAAGTTCCGTCCCTGACTGACATCAAATTACAGGGCATGGGCGAACCACTCCTGAACCGGGAATTCCTGCCCATGCTTGAAGATGGCCTCGAACGCGGCATCCGCATGCAGTTCACGACCAATGGCTCTGTGATGAACGAGAAAATCCGTCAGCGCTTGAGTGCGGCATCTGCGGCAAGAATTACGTTTAGTATTGACGGGGCAACGGCGGAGAGCTTCCGCTCAATTCGTGTTGGTGGCGACTTAGCGACGATTGCTGACAACATTGCCGCGTTGGCCGCCGCACGGAACGCGCCTGGCATGCCCCATTTGGCGATCTGGACGGTTGTCACGCAGGAAAACATGGCGGAGTTAGCCGAAATTGTGAGCTTCGTTGCTGGCTTAGGCGTTGATGAGATGACAATCCAGCCTCTGCTTAGCAGTTGGGGGAAGGATGAATTAGAAGCATTGAACGGTCGCAAACGAGTTGCCCTGGATTCGGCAGCGCTGCAGTCAACATTGATCGAGGCGCAAACGGTAGCCGAAGAAGTAGGCCTGGCGCTCTCGATTTACAGAACGACCCGACTTAGCCGTCGGAACAAATGCTCATGGCCTTGGCAGAGCGCCTACATCGATAGTGCCGGCAATGTTGTGCCGTGCTGTATTCTTGCGGATTCGGATACTGTCACGATGGGCAACGTCTTCTCAACACCCTTCCCGGATATCTGGAATGGCTCCGCTTACCGAGATCTCCGAAATCGCATACGCAGCCATGACCTGCCAGACTATTGCAAAGGCTGCTATCAAGATATTGAATCATAATCTTGCTTACTTCTGCGTTGGCCATTCACGCGCAGAGCACTACTCTCGCAATAGCCAGCGGTCAATAAGCTGGCGCCACCAAGGCGGCGCTGCGTGCGAAAACGGACTTTCGATAGCGCCAATATCTGGGCCCGCCCCCTCATAGGCGTAGGCAATTGGGTCACCTGCCTGCCAGCTCATTGCTTGATCGAGCGTCAACAGATCGGCCGCGTAGTCGACATCCGTTACGCTCGCCTGCAGAGTCTCTCCGATCTGGATTGTATCGCCCGGTTGCAGACCGAAGCCATTGGAAAAATAGCGGGCATCCGCCACGCGCAATTGGGTGGTGCGGGAGCCATTTTCCACAGCCTCAGTAAGCGCAACGCCAGCGTCGACCGCATTGGAATTCTCGGTGGGCGTCAGATTCCCCTGCGCCGCATCTTCAAAACCGGGCGGCGCAAAGATGCTCGCCAGATCTTGGCCGCTGCCGTCTTGCCACGCCGCCAGTGAATCGAACCCACCGATTTCCGGATACCAATACTGCTGCTGGGCAGTCGTTGAATAGTAAAGATTTCCATCCAGGACCAGCCCGTCACCAGGCGTCTGCTCGCGATAGACGTCGTGGAAGTTGGCCAGGTCTTCATTGTTGTGGACAAAGATGTTGTTTTTCCACACCGTATCGCGACTGCACATGAAGAGATTCGTGCGGTAGGCTTGATCCACGATGACCGTGTTGTGCAGGGCCGCATTCCGTTCGGCAGAGGCAAAACACTCCTCGCCATTTTGCCAAGTTTCATAGCCCATGGCCAGCCCAAACGAGCTGTCGTCATCTACCAGAAGCTGGTTGCGGCGCACAATAATGTTGCGCGTGGGTTCCAAATAGGCGCCCTCTTGCCATGCGGTCCATTCCGTATTTAGATAGATCCCTGACGTGTGACGAATGACGTTGTCTTCGATGATGGCCGGACCGCGGGCGCCGTCCAAATAGATGCCGACGGGCGTGCCGCCTCCCTCGGGGGGCTTGAGCGTGTCGATGAGGTTGCCCTTGATCAGGATGTTGCGCGGTTGACCATAGTCGTGGTAGCGGTCGTCTTCCGCTGCTTGCGTATAAAGACGCCCAATGAGATCGATGCCAATGTAGCTGCCGTCAAAAATTTGATTGTCAATGATCTGTGAGTTCGTGACGTTGCCGATAAAGGTGATATTCTCGTTATAGGCAGTTGGCTTGCCTGAAATCACGTCGCGCAAAACGTTGTCGCGCACGGTGACTTGGCTGACTTCTACGTTTGGATTGGTCGTGCCGGCGACGATTACGTGTAACGAAAGCCCGCAGACATCCCAGCTGACATTGTTCGTAAAGAGGTTGGCGGCCACCGTAATGTCGGTCATGTCCGCTTCTCTGGCTCTCATCTGGATGCCGCCACAGGCCCAGCCGTCAAAGTGCAAGTCCTGAATGATCCAATGGCTCTGGTCAATGATCGTGAGGACGTCTTGTTGGTCACTGGTGAGCACTGCAGGGTTGGCCGGATCGTGGCTGCGTAGCGTCAGCGGCGCGCCGGCAATACCAGATCGGTTGATGCGCACGGCTTCCGTGTAGAGGCCGGGCATCAGGGCGACCGTGTCACCTGGCGCCAGGTCTGGATAGTCGACGGCAGCCTGAATGGTGCGCCAGGGTTGCTGCAGGGTGCCGGGGTTGGTATCATCACCAGCCGGAGAGACGTAGTAGGTTGTAGACGAACCTGGCTGCAGGAGCAGCGCCAATAAGTGAAAAAGAAATAGATGAATTATCATTGTGTCAGGTGAATGACCTTAGAATTTTTCGTTTGACTAGTATGCGCTAGTGTTCGGGAAGTATGGATGTTGTCAGAAATTCCTGCAAACAGGAACCCTGCAGAGCGGTTTGTTCGCTAACGACGTTGCAGGGGGATTCCATACTTAGAAGACTCATATGGTCTAGGATTGGTTCCTGCACGTTCATGTCATTAGCATAAATCCACGTATGCTCATCATTTCTCTACTATGGTTGAGCTTCGTACGCTGTCGTGGTATAGAAGGATTGACAGCGTTTGCAGCGATACACAGAGTAGGGCTCGTTGACTCTTTATTGCCAATTCAGTCCGGTAATGATTGTCATTCATGTGACTCAGATAAATTGATTTTTATTAGGCAACCTTGACATGCGCACAGTAACCTACCTGATCACGCTACTCTTCATTTTTACAATCCCTTTTGAGAATGTTGTAGTAAGTACTCTTGGTTCAATTACGCGTATTCTGGGTTTGCTCGCCTTTGCATCTTGGTTAGTGATGCTAATCGTCACAAACCGTATCCGAAAGCCAAATGTCTATATCATTATATTGTCACTGTTTATTCTTTGGTGTGGCATTAGCATTTTTTGGAGCCCAGTTCCTCAATATACGCTAGGAATGTTTGAGACATACGTTCAAGTATTATTGGTGACATTGATTATCTGGAACGTGTTTACCAGTCCAGATCAGATAGACAGTGCATTATGGGCTTACTTACTCGGATGCTTTGTGGCGGCCGGAATGATACTGCGCAACTTTCTATCTGGCGTTATGTTTTTGGAAGGACTTACTCTTGCCCGATATGCGGGAGGTGGACAAGATCCGAACGATTTAGGCGTTATGCTGGCAATTGGGGTGCCGGTTGCGGTATGGTTGGGCAGCGCTGTAAAATCCACATCACTACTTAAGTTGATCGCCTACTTGTACATCCCGTTGTCAATCTTTGCCATATTACTCACCGCCAGCCGTACAGCGCTAATAGGCTTGGTCCTTAGCGTTGTCTTTGTTTTTATGATTGCTTCACGCGTTCGACTACAGACAAGACTTATTGTCCTTGGAGTTCTACTTATCTCTTTGTTTTACGTACAGAGTCTGGTTCCGGGTGCAACATTCGAGCGGCTTGGTCAATTGGATGATTCTGTTTCTAGTGGTGATTTTGAGGGTCGGGGTGCAATTTGGCAACAGGGGGTTGAACTCTTTCTAGAAAATCCAATTAAGGGGGTTGGCAGCGGGGCATTTTCGGAAAGCATATCGTTGCGTCGAGCCCCTCACAATGTTTTTATTGCAATTAGCGCTGAGCTTGGTCTAGTGGGATTGGCTTTATTTGCCATACTGTATTTTATTGTGTTATCCACTGCATTGCAGCATGAATCTCCTGAGAAATACTTGTGGCTGAGTATAATCTTGATATGGACTGTTGGAGCATTGACTTTGAATTGGGAGTATCGCAAGCAGACCTGGGTTCTATTTGCATTGACGGTTACGAGCGCCCATACTGTAAAATCAGCTTTGTTCTCCGTCGTCAAGGCACCTCCGTCAGTGCTTGCCAGCGACGCTCTAGTCACCCTAAAATCTAAGTAACCTCGCGCTTAAGGACTCTTAAGAGCAGAGTCCCTATTACTTTGCTGAAGATGATAACATAAGTGTGGCGATGTCATCGGTAACCTGTTCTGCACTAAAATCTAGGCGCCGTTCGTAATTGGCCGCACCCATGCGAATCACTTCCGCCGGATTGTCAGCCCAGAAGGCCATTGCCACGGCGAGTGCCGGGACATTCTGTGGTTCGATCAACAGGCCGTTTTCGCCGTTGGTAAGTAGCTCGGGAATGGCCCGCAGCTCACTGCTAATCACGGGAATGCCAACCTGCATGGCTTCAATGATAATGCCCGGATGCCCCTCGGAGCTATGGTATGTTGGCAACACGAGCCCTTCATATGTGCGCATGGTTGGCAAGACTTCCTCGACGTCCAATGCGCCAAGGTAGCGCGCTCCCGGCGTCCGTTCAAGCGCGCTCCGGAACTCCGCTTCAATGTCGCCGAAAATGGGGCCGTAGAAGTCGCATGTAATGCCGGTATACCCTTGTTCATGCAGCGAGCGCAGCGCCTCCAAGATGAGAAACACACCTTTTAGGCGGTTGATCTGGGAGATGAAGACGAGTCTGGCTTGTCCCGCTTGTGGAGCCAAATCGGCCGGCGGCAGCGACGCTTCCGGTCGACAATTGGGCACATAGTAGACCTTGCGATAGCCTAGTTCCTGCAATTCATGCTGGAGCAACTGCGTCTCTGCGAAAATACCGGTAAAGCTATTCATCACCGAAAGTGCGTAGCGTCGAAGCGGTGCATTGGCTTCGGCCAGCCCCAGAGCCAGATTTCCGGCAATGGTCTTCAGGTAGATCGGCTTCCTGTGCATTCTTGCAATCGAGGTCAAGACAGGGCCAACTGCCAGCGCAAGTTCACGGTTTGCGTAAAAGAGCACCGCGTCCGCACGCCCAATTTTGCTGCGAAATTCGGCAATAATTCGGTAGGCGCGATTGAGCGTCTCGTTGTTGATCAAATGCGTCTTGTAGCCATAGTAATTGGGCGGCGGCGCCGTATCAATCACCTCGATCTCCAGGTTCGGCAGGGCCGCAAGCCCCTCCAACGTAACTTGGAAGAGCGAAACAGCGCCGCCAAGTGTTCCCCCGACTGGGCCCAGGCAGAGAACGGTATGTGTTGGGTGGGTGACATCGGTATTCTGATTCTGTCTATGCAGGTCTTGCGTAGGTATTGTGGTGGTCATGCGGTTACTCCAGAAACAAGCTCCACTGAATCGACAGGAGCCTGAAGTAGGATATCCAGGTATTGATCGACTACGTAATCCATTGTATAGGGTTGCCAGCTCACTGGGTTAGGTTGTGGCACACCTCCATCTAGCGCTGCCAAAATGTTTGTCGCCAGCGCTTCAGGATCTCCTACTGGCGTTAGGCGTCCGAAGCGGCCGTCCGCCAATATTTCTGCCGGCCCGCTTGGGCAATCTGTCGAAATAACTGGTACGTCACAGTAAAGCGCTTCAACGAGAACAGTTGGAAGACCTTCGAAGATGGAAGAAAGCACAAATAAATCAGCTTGCGCCATGTACGGATACGGATTTTCAACAAAACCCGGCAGACTTACGTCTTCCGCCAAGCCTAAACTCTGGATTTGATGCTCCAAAGCTGCACGATTTGGCCCTTCACCTAGTATCATTAGTCTTGCTGGTCTTTGAGCGCGGACCTGTGCAAAAGCATTGA
Organism: uncultured Chloroflexia bacterium; assembly: GCA_963749845.1. GTDB lineage: Bacteria > Chloroflexota > Anaerolineae > Caldilineales > Caldilineaceae > JAGRCP01. The sequence continues at coordinate 138,192 of CAVVOJ010000011.1, forward strand.
TGAGGTCATGAAACCCCTTAACGTTTACGAGACGACCTGCAGCTAATATAACAGGTGATTCTCCAACTCCGAACCATGGATGTTCAATGCTTGCCTGCTTCTTGTCGGCCAACTCAGGCATGATTACCGGATTATAAATGACTTCGATTTCGGACCGCGGGATACGGGAACTTACGCTTAAATCAGCGGCAACGCCGTTAGAGACAGCAACGATGGCGTCTGCAAGGGGAAACATTTGTTGCGCCAGTCTCGGCTCAATTCGGACTTTCCAGCCGCCATCTCCCGCATATCGTGACATATGCGAATGCTGAGTAACTACAATGCGGGTATTACCGTTTCTTGAAAGCATGCGCGCAATAATCGCAGCAAAATTCGCATGAATGGCACTTACAAGCACATTAGGTTGATAATCATTGATGTACCGAATGAGCGGACGAATACTTGTGATGATTCGAGATGAATGAAGATCAACAACGTTAACGTTTGAAGCAATTTGCTCGAGAAATGCACCACAGGCCGAGCCTGCTACGATATCCACCGTATGGTTACGTTGAGCGATTCCATTGGCCAAATTGATGGAGACTCGTTCTGCCCCTCCCATATCAAGATTGGGCAAGAAGAAGGCAATGCGTTTTTTTTGATTTTTGAGATCTGGTACTTGATTCATTTTATCAATACCTTGGCCAAAATTCGCGCAAATAAAAAGATGAGCGATTGAATAGGATGAGACTCGCTGACCCAAGCGAGAACAGCGATCACTGGCTGTTCGTACGCCACCGCTTGCTGAAGGCAGATCATGAGTACTTGCTGGTCGGCGACGAGAGCGCAGAAAAGAACCATGAGGCACGTCGTCGCCAGGCAAAAATCTGGTCGCCTCAAAGGCAGCAAGAACAGGGGCAAGTTTCAGATTGAGTGGATCACCGAATTGTTACTGATTCAAGCGATGCTCCAGTGACAATGAAATGCGTTGCAGTTGGTCAAACGCCGAATTTCGGCTCGAATCGCTCCAAGAGGCAGCTGAACGGTATCCACCGGATGAAGTGAACGTGCTGGATAAAACAATGATTGGCTTGCACCGGCAGTTTGTCTTTGCCGGACCCGATGTTGCCACGGCGACATGGGTAACTCAGGGGCATTGATGGCATCGTCGCCAAAAACGGGCCGTATGACCCACTATATACCACAAACTCAAGCTACTTTTTGCCGTGATAATTACTGCGAAACGTGTCAATTTGATCTCGGCAACAACTTACCGGATTACGCTGCGCTTCGCACGCCAGGCAAAGTCAAACATCGGTTTGGGCATGGCCGTCCAAAGACGCCACCAGCGCCAACGGTTGCGAAAGCGAGTCGTCCCGCTGCATTCTGCTAGCGTGGCACGCGCTAACTCAAGGTTTCCGGCTTTGGCGCATTCGAATGCCGTAAGGATTTGGTACATGTAGACATATTCGCGTAAATCATCCACTTGATCGGCGGCGACAAGTCCTTGCGCCAGCGCATCGGCCGCGGTCTGGGCCATGACGAGATTGTCATTGCAGTGATTCTGCTGCATGGCGCGATTTGATGCGGCTTGATCGTAGATCGCCAGACTTCTGTTGCAATACGCGATTGGATAGCGCAGGGCAATGCGGAGCCACATATCCAAGTCTTCGCCCAGCCGAATCCCGACGGGAAAGCCGCCGACTTGCGCAAAGACCTGCTTGGGCACTGCCACTGCCGACGACCAGATGAGGGCGTCATCAAAGGCCGCCCGATAGTAGTTGTCAATAATGCCGCTCCAGGGCGCCGGCGGCACCTGGCTTAACGTGAGCTGGGCAATGCCGCCATTCGGCAGGTGACGTTCATAGGCCGTTGCATAGAGTCCAGCTTCGGGAAAACGCTCACGCAGGTCCCAGATCGGCTGCCAGAAAGCCCGGCTTCCACTCATCATCGGCATCCAGAAAGGCGATGAGTTCAGTGTTGGCCTCTTCGATGGCGCGGTTGCGTGCGGCTGAAACGCCGGCATTCGCCTGGCGGATTAGCCGCACGCGTGGGTCATCAATTTGCGCAACGATTTCGGCGCCGCCGTCAGTTGAGCCGTCATCGACGACAAGAATCTCAAACTGCTGAAACGTCTGGTCGAACACAGACTGAAGCGTTCGCGCAATTTCGCTGCACTTGTTGTAGAGCGGAATTGCCACCGAGATGGTAGCAGGCAGACCTGCCGCCACCGACTCTGCGGTCAGGTGCGAATCAATTGGCATTTTCCACCCAGAATTCAGGCTTCTGCTCTTTGCGCTGGGCGCTATAGATCTGGGCCATGGTGATGAAATCCTGCACCATAAAGCCGGGGTGAGCAGCGTGAATCTTGCCAAACTCTGTATAGACGCGGCGCTTTTCACTCGCTGACAGTGGCGCATTGCGAATCGCCTGCAACTTCAAGAAAAAGTGATGCCAGGTCTTGAAGTAGATACCACTCTTCTTGGTGGGATCAAACCACTGCGAGCGGCTACGAAAATCAGGATTGGCCACGACCGATGCCTTTTCATGAAAGCGCCGATAGAAGAGCGTCTCCGGCACCTCATAGAACTTGCCGGTCAGCAGAAGCTGCCAGAGCAGCACTTCGTCCGAGCCCACAAAGTTGCCGATCAGGTCTGTCTGGCGCAACACTTCGGTACGCATCAAGCCAAAGATCGGATGGCAGAGACCAGGCAGAAAGCCCTGAATCCGCTCCGCCGCGTCATCTTGGCGCAAGTCCATCATGTCATCGTGCGTGCGGATAATCTCGCCCTCTCCATCAATGATTACAGATTTGGGGTAGGCGATCGTCACGTCCGGCTCGCGATCCAATACCGCTACGCACTCTTCCAGGTAGGTTGGCCCGATCAGATCGTCATGGCCGTGCCAGCGGAAGTATTCACCTCTTGCCAAGTCAAAGACGCGATTGTAGTTCCAGGTGGCGCCGCGGTTACGTCTCACTTACGTAGACGCGAATGCGCGTGTCACGCGCGGCATAGTCCTGACATAACGCAACTGTTTCGTCAGTTGAGCCGTTATCAGAGATGACAATCTCGAAATCGGTATAAGTTTGGGCGCGGATTGAATCCAGCGCTTCGGCCATATAGTCGACGCCGTTGTAGACCGGCATACCGATTGTCACCTTAGGTTGTTCTGATTCCATAAATCTACTGCCTCTTCTCCGGGGCAAACGAGCCTGCGTGGCTGATTAAAAGGTGTCTAGCTTCTAAATCGAATGTAAACTTAGAATCCTTCGATCGGGACGTGGCTAATGGCCAATACGCCTCGATTATCCCATAAAGCAGCCGCTGTCTAGCATCTGGATTGGCCTGCACGACAAGGGTACGCCGACTGGTCAATTCTCTACGAAGGTGCAACGTTTGGCGAACGTTGTCCAGGTTGCAGTGGCACGGCCCGTTTGGAGGCTGCTTTTACACGGGTGCGTTCTTGGCGTGGATAAGAGTTGGCTTGATAATTGAAGCGGATGGGTCGCGGGAAGGAACGCAAGATCATCCACGATATAGGAAGAGATAATTCGTACATTTCGCTCCCAGATGTCTGTTGTTATCGATGAGGGTAAGGGCTCTATGCAGTCGATCAAACGAAATCAACCTTCCGTGGTGGTCAGCCTTCTGTTGCTGGCCACATTTTTGCTCTTCCCGACGGGCAGTGCGACGGCCGGTATCTATGATGCTGATCAGGAAACGGCCTACCGGGAATATTGGGTACCCCATACGGCAGCCAATTTTAGCGGCGGCTTTCAGCCGGATTCCAGCGATCCCGCATATGCTGCGCCGGGTTGTTTGCCGATCTACAATTATGGCTGGTTTTTGGAGCCATGGCCGGTCATTACGCAAGGGGGCGAACGGTGCGCTAAGACGGTTGAGTTTTCGATCCCCGATTCGTTACAGGGGGCGCAGCGCGCAGAAATCTACCTCGATCTCTGGCGCAATCATGCAGCGCCGCAGGTTAGTTTTGAGCTGAATGGCGGCGTCAAGCGCACGCCGGATCTGGGCGATGACTGGAGTCGCAACGGCTGGGTTGGCGAGATCCCGCTCAGTGAGTTGCGCCAGGGCACGAATACCATGCGCGTGACGTCGGCCGGCAATGGCCTGCACATCCACGACATCGCAATTCGCATCTATTATGACGCCGCTACCATCTCGGCCCCGGCCGGTACGCTCAAGTCGGTGAGTGCAGGCGGCGCTACCTTTCAACCGCCTGCGAGCGGTGGCGTCTTGAACGTCAATAACAACCAGGTGACCTTGACAGCGTCCGTTACCTCCGCCAACGTCAAGTTCGTCGAATTTCACGCCTATTATGAAGGCTATGATGAAGACAATAATCGTCTCTTGCGCGATTGGCACAATCGAGGGCGACACGATTGGCACCCGGGCGGGCGTGAACCCAAGGCAACCGGCGGCACAATCGATCATGTCGGCACGGTACCCGTCAGCGGCCCCGGTGACTATTCGATTACGTGGAACATGGCCCACATCCACAATCAGGCGGGCGTCAAGTTTAAGATCCGCCTGGTCAGCGCAGCCCCAAGCAACGCCAATGCCTACATTGTACGAGACGCCGCCGGCGGGGTCTCGGGTGACTTCACGCTCAAGCGCGATCGCGCAGTGATGACCTTTTACAATCCCTTCTTTTTTGACAATGTGCTTTGCCACCGAGATCTAAACGACCGCCAGGATTGCCGCTACGATGAGATTTGGACGACGATTCTAGACATCCCCGTAGATGTTACCCAATTCGGGCAAGCCTACTTCCTGGGCGCCTATTGGGATAATCCCTTTGTGAAAATCAATGCCGGCAGCGAGTTTGCCGGGTCTGCCGGTCTGGACTGGTGGGCGCTTGGCGTGCAGCCGCGTCCGATTGGGGAATTCCGCACGGGCGCCAACACGATTCAGTACCGCTATAATTCCGGTGCGAACTATTTTGGTCAATTTGTCGAAAAACCCGGCCCGTTTGCCGTTCTGGCCCAGACGTCCCCAAGCGGTGACGGCGCGGCGCCCCAGATTTTTGACCGCAACCCCTTCCCAGGCCAAGGGGGGGTGGCGGTGGACAGCACCATTCGCATCGTGCTGTCGGAGATTCGTAATCAGATCGGCCACGGCATCGATCTGACCAGCATCAAGCTGACCGTAAATGGCGAGGTCGTCACGCCGCAAATCAGCGGCTTTGCTAACGAATATACGCTGCGCTATCAGCCTGTCCAGTCCTTCGACCCGAACAGCACGGTGACAGTCACGTTAGAAGCGTGCGATATTGCCGGCAACTGTTTGGAAGACACCTCCTATCAGTTTTTTACCGCAGGACAATGATTCGCCGCTGAACGCCCTTTCCGACGACTTCAATGCCTGCACGGTAGACGAGACGCTTTGGCGCTGGGTTGACCCATTGACCGGCACTTGCTGCCTCCAGCTATGATATCACGGGCACGCATGTTGTGATCGATGTGCCCGGCGGTATCGGGCACGACCTATGGGTTGGGGCCAATCACGCCCCGCGCCTGCTGCAAACGGTCAACAATGTGGCCAACTTTGAGGTGCTGGCAAAGTTCGATTCCGTCCTGGATGCGGCGACTCAGATGCAGGGCTTAATCTTCCAGCAGGATGATGATACCCTGTTGCGGATTGACTTTGAGGTGCGTGCGGACGCCACGCCCGGCATCTATCTCTTCGCCGCAGCATTAGACGGCGCCACCGCTCAAGAAAAACGGACAGCATTGGTTGCCGCCGGCAGCTATGAGGGGACGCTTACGCTGCGCGTGCGGCGCGCCAACACGGTGAGTTGGCAGATTGCCTATCGTCTCGGTGAAAGAAATTGGGTCGAGCTATCGCCTTTCACCCATAGCATCCAGATCAACTTCTATCGGCATCTTTCGCCGGCAACGCGGGGAGCAATCCTGCCTTTACCGCGCGGGTTGATTACTTCCTCAATGAAGTTGACCCGCTCGGTGCAAACGATCCCGTCATTCTCAGTGCAGACCATCCCGCTGTCGTGGTCTCGCCCCCGGATGCCGGGACCGTCGCCGGCTCGCCTGACTGCGGCTCGCCGCTGACGCTGACGGCGACACCCAGCGATGGGTGGCGTTTCGACCGCTGGGAGATCGCTGGTCCTGGCAGCGAGCTGAGCACCGATAATCCGTTGGTGCGCGCCTTCGCCGCTGAGCAGACTGCAACAGCAGTTTTTGAACGGGACGGCTTCGTCCTTGACGTGAACGTGATCAACCAGGGTACTGGTGCAGGCGGTACCGTAACTTTTGACCCCGATCGGAGCGTATACGCTCCAGGCGAGACGGTTACCCTCACGGCGGTCACGCCTCTGGGCTGGACCTTCGACGGTTGGGGCGGTGACCTCTCGGGCAACGAGCCATCAAAGACGCTGTCGATGTCCGACAATGTCGACGCGACCGCCACCTTCTCGCAGGACCGCTATGCGCTGACCGTGGACGTGATGGGTAGCGGCAACGGACTGGTAACGCTTGACGGTCTTCCCATCGGGACGCCGCCTGCAGTCTATGACGACTTGCTTTATGGCGATGAGGTGACGTTGCGGGCAACGGCCGCACTGGATGGCTCGCGCTTTGCCGGCTGGAGCGGCAACCTGCCTCCCGGCGCCGACCCTGCTGCAGAGACGCTGACGCTCATGCTGACGGGGGACACCGGAGTGGCTGCCACCTTCGTCGTGGATTCAGCCTACGTACTGTTGCGGATCGTTGAGCCACGAGAAGGAGCTGGGATTATCGAAGCTGCGCCCGATCGTGCGGAATTTGCGGTCGGCGAAACTGTTCAACTGACGGCCGTGCCGGCTGATGGCTGGCTCTTCCTTGGTTGGGGAGGCTCTTTGAGCGGCAATACGAACCCACTGCCGGTAACGATTACGGCTGACACTCAGGCCATTGCTCGCTTTGTGGCAGCGCCAAACGGCAATCGGCTCTACCTGCCAATTGTGGAACGCGAATAGAACGCGTATACAATAGGCTCCAGTCCAATCTGAGCGGGCGCGTAAAATCGTGTCCGCTCGCCCTTTGTTCGGCACTATTGCCACAGCTACGGCTCCGTTGCGCAGTCGACGCTTGCTACTGATTTGAGGAGATGAAGGCATGACACGCGAAAGACCCCTGCGCACCAAGCGCCGCTTGATGCCGTGGCTGAGTGTGGCCACATTGTTGCTCGCTACGCTTTTACCTGGGCGAGCAAATGCTGCGTCCATTCTTGCCCTGCAAGATCCGCCCACACCCATGCCGCCCTTAACGGAGAGCGCGGCCAGGCCATTGTTGGAAAATGGTGTCCCCGTCGATGTACGCCTGGTCGATCCGGACCCGGTCGTTCTGAGTGCGGACGAACTGGACGCACCCGCCATCACCGTGTGGCACGGCGATGGGGATACCTTTGGGCAAAACGGCCGGCCCAATCCGGTCGTTAGTATCATCGGCAACGTGCAGCCGGCGAATGATATTGCAGTATTCCGTTATCGACTCAACGGTGGCGCATTTACCGCTGCAAGCGTCGGACCGGATCCGGGCGCGCCTGACGAAGGCGGGCCCCGCCGCGTCTACGACCCGGGTGATTTCAACATCGAGATCCCGTGGGCGGCTCTGAACAGCGGCGAAAATACCATCCTCATCAACGCCCAGCAGGGTGACGGGTCGAGCAGCGATAAGAGAGTGACCTTTGACCGTGGTCAAGGACGTCAATTGGTCGTTGCCTACCGTGATCAACTGGGGCGAATCGGCCAACGTCAACGATTCGGCCCAGGTCGTCGACGGCCACTGGAAGATTGCGAACAACCCCGCCATCGGTCCCAGCGTCCGCTCCATTCAATACGGCTATGATCGCCTGGTTGCGCTGGGCGGTCTGGTCTGGACCGACTACGAGGTGACCGTGCCCGTGGTCGTCAATGCCATCAGCAGCGACGCCCTGGCCTATAGCACGCCCAGCAATGGTCCCGGCGTCGGCCTGATTCTGCGCTGGCCCGGCCACTATCAAGTTGCTTCCGAGGATCCCTATACGGGTTGGACTGATTTGGGCGCATTGGGCTGGTTTCACTACGGAACCTTAGGGACTGGCGTTAGCACGGCCATGGAGTTGATCACTACCACCGGCGGTTTTAACATCGCGCAATCGACTGCCAAGACGCTTGGCACCGATGCACCCCATTACCTCAAGCTACAGGTACAGACTTCCGGGGACAAGCCCACCTATCGCATGAAAGCCTGGCCCCTTGCCCAGCCCGAGCCGGCCGGATGGGACCTGAGCTACGAGCTGCCGTCCAATATTCCGGCTGCCGGTTCGCTTCTGCTCGTGGCCCACCATGTGGACGCCAACTTCGGCCAGGTGCAGGTGACGCCGCTCAACTATACGGCCAGCGTGACGGTAAACAATGCGCCGAACGGATCCGCATCAGTCGCACCGCAACAGGCTAGCTATCAGTTCTACGATTCGGTGACAGCGTCTGCGACTGCCAGCCCCGGCTACATCTTCACCAACTGGACAGGCACGGTGACCGATGCTGACGGCAACGCGACCCCTGTCACGTCAACACAGAATCCGTATACCTTCAACGTCTTGGGTGACACGGTACTGACGCCCAACTTTATGGAAGCGGCCTACACCATTGACGTCACCACGATCGGCGAAGGCGATGTGAATCGCAATCCGCCGGGGCCGGCCTACTCTGAAGGCGAAATCGTTACCCTGACTGCCCAACCCGACGCCGGCTGGCTTTTTGATCGCTGGGAAGGATCTGCGAGTGGCAGCAACCCGACCACGACCGTTGCCGTAGACGGCAATGAGGCGGTCACCGCCTATTTCGCGCCCGAGTACTACACCCTCACGAAGTCGGCGGTCGATGAATCCGGGAACTCAACTGCCGAAGCCGGCTCGATCAATGCCGCCCCGCCCGCCTCGCAAAACGGGTACATCTACGGCGAACAGGTCACCCTTCAGGCGATTCCGGCTACGGGCTGGGAATTCGTGCGCTGGGAAGGCGACGCCAGTGGCTCGAACGCCGCTACGTCCATCCAGATTCAGGGCAACGCCACTGTGCGTGCCGTCTTTGCCCGCCAGAGCGTGACGTTGTCGACGAATACCCAAGGCGAGGGGCGCATCACGCTTTCGCCCAATGGTCCCTATCGTTACGGTGATACAGTGACCATCGCGGCATTGGCCGATGGCGGCTGGCTCTTCACTGGTTGGCAGGGGGATGTCCCCAACGGCGACCGCCAGTCACCGCAGGTGACGCTGACCCTGGCCGGTGATGCATCCGTCACCGCTGTCTTTGAAGAACTTTCTCAGCAACTCTTCTTACCGGTGATTCGTAATTAATGCGCAACCCGTACGCCTTCATACGCAGACTTGGCGTTGTTATTGTTGCACTGCTGGTGGCACTGGCCATGTTGTGGGCAGTGCCTGGCTCGGCCCGGGCCGAGCCGGGCACGCCAGGCAATATGCTTCCCGGCGTTCTCGATGTGACGACGAACCTGACGCTTGCTACGGTGGGTAACGGCCAAATCGAGGCCGTACCCGTCAAGACAAGCTACGCCTATGGCGAGCAAGTTCAACTCGCGGCTCAGCCCCAGCCTGGCTGGTCTTTTCTGCGTTGGGAGAGTGAGTTGCAGCCCGCACTACCCTGGTGGAATAATCAGTGGGATTATCGGGTTCTGGTGCGCGTCGGCGCCAATGGCGTCGCACGTACCAATCAGCCGGTACTCCTTGATCTGAACTTCACCCAACTCCTGGCAGAAATCGACCAGCCAGGCACGTTTGATGCGACGTCTATACGTGTTGTGGAGATCGACGGCGATGGCCAAGTTCTCAACGAGAATGTTCCCTTCCAGTTTGAGCCGTGGGGTGGCTACGATCCTGCTGCATACGCCGCCGGCCAGTTAGTCATCGGCCTCCCCGGCAGCACCAGCAGCAGCCAGTCCCGGCTCTTCCACATTTACTTCGGCCCGGTGGGACCTGCCTATCTGCCGGCAAGCTTCGCCCCGTGGGTGCAGCTGACGGCCGAAGGCATCATTGATGAAGGACTCGATGCGTATCAGATCGACACGCTGGCAGGTAGCTATTTCTACCAAAAAGCGGCCGGCGGTATCTCCAGCCTGGTCGACACCGATGGCCGTGATTGGATTCAGTACAGCACGGCGCCGGGCGGCAGCGGCGAGTATCGCGGCATACCCAACGCCGTGCGTCCGCTTGACGACGGTCACCTTCACCCCGGCAAGGTGACCGCTCAGAGCCGAGTTGTCGTAAGCGGCCCCTTGCGTACCATCATCCAGTCTGATGTGATCGACCCTGACTCGCAGGAGCTCCTGTGGGCCATGGAATGGCGCTTCTATCCCAATCACGTCGAAGCGACGATGCTGGCGAATACGGCCAATTTCTGGTTCCTCTATGAGGGGACGCCTGGCGGCTCTATCGGTTCTGAAGATCGGTTGACCCTGGCAGACGGCACGACGCTGTCCCTTACCGACTCGTGGAACGGCGATTTGGCCGGGCCGGACTGGGCTTTCTTCAGCGACGCCAACGCAGCACGTTCACTCTTTCTCTACGATCGTAGCAGCGAAGAGGTGGCTCACTCCTATCGGCCGTTTCTCGACAGCGGTTCGAGCGATATCCTGATGACGGTCTTTGGCTTTGGCCGCCCGTTGAGCCAACTGGCGCCGGCATTTTCGGTCTCACCGGCCTACTACACGTTGGGGCTGGCGGATGAGACCGCCTACGCCGGGATTGACGGCATCATCCGTGCGGTTAGCACCGGCTTTTCCATCGCCTTTGATACGCCCGAGTATCGCCTGCCGCGTCCGGAGACGCTGCCGGCCGACAATCCACTCGATCTGCAAATGACGGCCAATCGGACCGTTACCGCTTACTTTGCCGAGGGCGTTTACGAGCTCGACTTGAGCACGCGTGGCGACGGCATGGGCGTGATTACGGCCGATCCGGCTCAGAGTTCCTACCTCAATGGCACGACGGTCAGCCTTGCCGCCACGGCCGAGCCAGGCTCCAGCTTTGCGGGCTGGAGCGGCAATCTTGCCGGCACTGAAAATCCAATCGAGTTAATTATGACGGCCGATAGGGCGGTCGAGGCGACATTTTCGCTTACCGTCTATGCGCTGACCGTTGCCGCCGAGGGGGGCTCGGTGGCCATCGTGCCGCACCGCGCCGGCTATACGTATGGCGATATCGTGACACTGACCCCCACACCAGACGAAGACTATGCCTTTGTCGAGTGGCAGGGCGATGCCCAGGGCAACCAGGTCCCGCTGCAAATTACGATGACAGAAGATGTACACATCGATGCCGTCTTTAAGCCGCTCCATCGACTGACGACCTCCGTCGAGGCTGGTCAGCAGGGGCTTGTTCTAGTGGAGCCCAAGAAACCAGTCTATGTAGATGGCGAAAATGTGCGCCTGTCGGCGTTGCCGGCCTCCGGTTGGCGCTTTGTCGGCTGGACCGGTGATCTCACCGGCCAAGAGAATCCGGCTGTTGTGACCATGGAGGCTGACAAAGAAATTCGCGCTCAATTTGGCCGCGCCGCAACGCTCCAGGTCGATGCGGTCGGTGGCGGTACGGTTTCTCTGAGCCCGTCCGCTCAACCCGACGGCTATGTAATCGGCGAAACGGTGACGCTGACTGCCCTACCGGCTGCCGGCTGGTCCTTTGATGGCTGGTCGGGTGATCTATCCGGCGCCAAGAATCCCCAGACAATTGCTCTGGAGCGTGAGACGACAGTCCACGCTCGTTTCATCGAACTTCGAACCACTAGCTTCCTGCCCATCGTCGTCCGGTAAGCGGGGCGGGACGTGAGATGTCTTCCCCTCGCTTCTGGTAGCGTCTCAATCGCGTCAATTCTCGAAGGATCCCCGCCTGCTTGACGATATACTTCTCAGATCAAATGCACCGGCGCGTACGCTGCCGGTCTACCCATGCCCCCGATGGGAACACTCAGTGTCTGCCCCGAGATGGAGTGCAGCTCGATTCAGAAAAGGCCGTCATGACCCATTCCACTTTGCACCCGATCCGTTCCCGCCCTCTTTGCCCTGTCCGTGTGGTGCTGTTCCTTGTTACAGCGCTCCTTCTTGGCTTCGTGACTCCAGCTTCCCTTTATGCGCAGAGCGATGATTCGCCGACGCGGCAAGAAGTCGTCGGTCTGCTCGACGCGGCCAACGCACAGACCGAAGCGGGCGATACCGCCGACGCGTTGGAAACGCTGGCTGCAGCTGCACTTGCTGCCGCAGAGCTGGATGAGGCTGAGTTAGTCGCCCGTGTCCACGACGAGATCGGCGATATTCATCGTGGCGCGCAAGATCACGCCGACGCAGCGCAGGCCTACGAACTGGCGGCAGCAGCCTGGCAGGAAGCCGACGACGTCCGGGCCGCGCTTACTGCCTATGCGCGGGCTGCAGCCAGCCACGTGGAGAGTGATTCCCTGGACGAGGCCATTGCCGTCTATGACAGCGCCATTGAATTCGCCTGGCTAGTGATGATGAAGCTACCGCCGCATCGCTCACGCAGCGTCAGGGGGATCTACTGGTCGAGCTCGAAGACTACCCGATAGCCCTGGCGCGCTACCAAGCCGCTTTGGCGCTGCTGGCCGAGAGCGATCTGGCCGATCAAGCTGAGCTGCTCCAAAAGCTGGCTGCGATCCACGCAGAAATGGACGAGCCGGACAAAGCCGTTGAGAGCTATCTCGCGGCTGCTGAATTGTGGGATGAACTGAAGGCGCCTCAATTTGGTTATCAGGCCTCTACCCAAGCCGCACGCCTGCAGGAAGATCTTGGCAACAACGAGGCTGCACAAGCAATTTATCGCAACCTTCTGAATGCAATCGACAGCGACGAGGAACCTGATCGGGCGGCGACGCTGTGGGCAGCCGTCGGTCGCACGGCCCGCGCCCAAGAGGATTTTGCTGCATCGAATGAGGCCTACGGCGAGGCGGTTGCGCTCTGGCAGGCAACAGATGCAACCGAGAAGGTCGCCGAGGCGCTGGCGTTTATGGGGCTGAATCATGCCGATTTGGATGATTCGGACGCCGCCCTTGCCGCCTATGAGGAAGCCGTGGCGCTGGCTGTAGACGCCGGCAACGATGATTATGCGGCCGCAGTAACGCTGGCCGCAGCCGATTTGCAGCGCGATCTGGGCGATGTTGGCGCCGCGCTCGACCGCTTATGAGCAAGCGCTTGCCTTTGCACAAGCGGGTGAAGCGCCCCAGCGTGAAGTCGAGATTCTCGCCAAGCTCGCGGAATTTGCCCGCGAACGCGGTGACTATGCTGCCTCAAACGAGTCTTATGAAGCCGCTATTATCCTGTGGCGTGAGAGTGATAACCTGCGTGCCGCAGCCGAAGGGCTTGCCTTTATGGGGCTGAATTATGCCGATGCCGGTGATGCGGCCCGCGCCGGCGAGTACTACGCTGAAGCCATTGCCCTGGCAGAAGAAGCTGACGACTCGGCCTATGCCAGTGCCGTCGCCATCGCGGCCGGCGACCTGCAGCGCGACCAGGAAGCCTATGCCGAGGCTGTCACGGCCTATGAAGAAGCCTTGCGCCTGGCGCGCGCGGCCGGTGATAACGCACGAGAAATCCAGGCCCTGGTTGCGCTGGCTGAGGCCACACGTAACCGCGGTGACTATACGGCGTCGATTGCCGCCTACGAAGAAGCGGTGGCGCTGTGGCGGGCTGCCGATGATGCGGCCGGCGCAGCCCAGGGATTGGCCTACATCGGCCTCAATTATGATTCGCTGGGGCAGGCCCAAACGGCTCTGGAATACTATGCCGAGGCAGTTGATTTGGCCAAGGAGGCTGAGGATCTTGATTATGCCGTGGCCGTGTTGTTAGAAGCCGGCAAGTTGGCGGACGCGCGCGGCGGTGGACGGCAGGCACTGGATCTTTACGAAGAAGCCCGTGTCCTTGCCCAGGAATCTGGCAGCGCCACGCGTGAGGCGGATGTTTTGGCTCGGATTGCGGAAGCTGCCCGCCAAAACCAGGACTTTGCCACCTCTACCCAGGCTTTTCAAGATGCGATTGCGCTCTGGCGAGAGACAGATCAGGCCGCAGCGTGTCGCGCCTGCGCTTGCTGCCATCGGTCAGAATTATGCCGAGCAGGATTCCACCGAGCAGGCGCTTTCTTATTACCGCCAGGCGGTCCAGGCTGCCCAGCGCGCGGGCGACTCGGCCTATGCCGCGACCGTGCTGGACGGCATCGCCCGTTATCTCGACACGATCGGTCAGCCGGCTGAGGCTCAGGCTGCCTTTGCCGAAGCGGCTACTCAGTGGCGCCGTACGGACGCGGTGAAAGCCGTCACCTCTCTGCTCAGTGCCGGGCAGATTTCCCAGCGCGTGGAAGACTACGCGACCGCTGGCGACTACGCTGCTCAGGCCCAGGAGATTGCAGAAAGCAGCCGCAGCGCCGAAGCGCGTGTCAAGAGTTACATTGCGGTTGGCGATGCCGGTTGGCTGCAGGGCGCCCAGGACATTGGCTGGACAAATTACGAGCAGGCCCTGGGCATCGCCCAGCAGAGCAACGATCGCGATTTGATCGCCACGACGCTGGACAAGCTGGCCAGCGCACACTATACGCTGCGTCATTACGAAGAGGCGCTGGAGACCTATGGCGAGTTGCTGGACGTAGCCGTAGCCGCCGGTGACACGGAATTGGAAACCTATGTGCGCCAGCGCATGTGGCAGAGCTATTTGGCCACGCGCCAGTTTGGCGCGGCCGAGGCCATCGCCAATCGGGACAACGGCATTGACTCGCCCGCCAATGGCGCCAGCGTTGCCGGTGTCGTTTCCGTCAAGGGACTGGCCAACGGTGACGACTTTGATAAGTGGCAGCTCGATCTGCTCGTCAATGGTGATGAGGACGACGCGACCTTCCTTGACTGGAGCGGTTCCTTGCCGTGGTGGACGAGCGGTCGCGTCTGGGGCACGCTCACGGAGCTTGATACGACCGACTATCCCAACGGCAGCCATAAGCTGCGGCTGCGCATTGTGCGCCCCGGCGGCAACTACGACGAACATTTCGCTGACATTGTCATCAGCAACTAACCCATTCAACCGCAACCTGACTGCGAGTATTGTTTTCTATGAGTAACGCATTACATTGTACCGTCTGTGGTGACAGCGACGTTGCTGTCTTCGCTGAATTGCCTGGCGTCCCTGTCCTCTGCAACATCCTCTGGCCCACGGAGGAAGAAGCCAAGGCCGTACGTCGGGTGACCATCCGTTTGGCTTTCTGCGCCACCTGTGGCCATATCTACAATCCGGATTTTGACCTGTCCTTGATGGATTACAGCCAGGCTTACGAGAATTCGCTCCACTTTTCGCCCCGTTTTCAGCAATATGCGGAGGAACTGGCCGAAGACTTGGTCACGCGTCACGATCTGCATGGCAAGGAGATCATCGAGATCGGCAGCGGCAAGGGTGACTTTCTGGAGATGCTGTGCGAACTGGGTGACAACCGCGGCATCGGCTTCGACCCAAGCTATGTGCCCGGCGAGACTGCGCGCTCCAAATCCGCGCAGATCGAGTTTGTGGAGGATTTCTACTCGGAAGCGTACACCGATCGCAGCGCGGACTTCATCTGCTGTCGCCACACGCTGGAGCACATCGAAGATCCCATCGCCTTCATGCAGATGGTGCGCCGCACGATTGGCGACCGGGACACGACTGTCTTTTTCGAAGTACCCAACGGCCTTTTTACGCTGCAGGACATGGCGATCTGGGACATCATTTACGAGCACTGCTCCTATTTCACCCGTTATTCTCTGGCCTATCTCTTTGAGTCGTGCGGCTTTGAGGTGAGGGACGTGCGTCCGACTTTTGGCGGTCAGTACTTGTGTATCGAGGCTCGCCCCAAGGATGACAACACGATTGTCACCGCTGAGACTTGGAACCGTCCCACCGAGATTGCCGGCGACGTGGCTGAGTTTACCGCTCGCTACGCGGCCAAGGCGACAGCAGACCAGGCCTTACTCACACAGATGGCGAACGATGGGCAGCGGGTTGTCATCTGGGGCTCCGGCTCCAAAGGCATCACCTTTCTCAACATGCTGCCTGCTGCAGAGTCGATTGCCTATGCGGTCGACATCAACCCGCGCAAGCAGGGCATGCACATTACCGGCACGGGCCAGCGCATCGTGGGCCCAGAGTTTTTGGCTGAGTACAGTCCTGATGCGGTCATCGTCATGAACCCGCTCTACATCGATGAGATCCGCCAGACGCTCGGCGAGATCGGCGTTGAACCGGCCATGCATCGCGCCTAGGCTGCTCGATTGGATCGATAAAATTGCCATCAAGATTGAACGCTGATTAGACGGGCTGAGCGAATCTGCACAGATAATAGCAACAAGAATCAGTGTCAATCCGCTCAAGCCCGGTACATCCGCGTTCTATCTGGCAGCTGACGCTATTAAGACCCTAGTACAGGGCGGCTTAAGTTAGCCGATAGTTCATTGTACTCAAACCCCGTTTACGGGGTGCTGTTCCATAGCCCCGTGGCTTTAGCCCGGGGTGGGGGTCGGGCATCCCGAACAGTCAGGTCACCGGACGCCGCCCCGGGCTAAAGCCACGAGGCTACAGAGCAACGCCCGCTCAAGCGGGCTAGTACACGATGGCGCAACTGTGTCTATGGATTGGCAGGTCCGGCTACCCGCCGGACAAGGTCGCTAACCTCTGGATCTGTCCGGAAATTGAAGCTTTCGCGGGTAGCGTACTCTGCCCAACCACCGGATTACTTACGCCGCAACAGACTATATTTGCGCACGCTTATTTGGATGGGCCTGTGGCCTGCTTTTTCACGAAGGATGGATTTCTATGAGCATTAAGTTTGGTACCGACGGCTGGCGTGCCGTCATCAGCGATGAATTTACCTTTGCCAACGTGCGTCGCGTGGCCCAAGCCGTTGCCGATCAGGCCAATGCCGACTGGGAAGCGGCAGACAAGGGCGGTGATCGACCGTCCTTTGTGATCGGTTACGACACCCGCTTCCTCTCCGACCGTTATGCCGACGCGGTGGCCGAAGTGCTGGCCGGGAATGAGATTGACGTCTGGCTGGCCCAGTCCGACGCGCCGACACCGCTGGTCAGCTATGCCATCGTCGACAAGCAGGCCGACGGCGGCGTCATGATCACGGCCAGCCACAACCCGCCGCGCTACAACGGCATCAAGCTTAAGTCAGCCCACGGCGGCTCGGCCACAGAATCCCATGTGCGAAAGGTAGAAGCCCGGGTTGTCAGCGAAAGCGCGCCCGCCCCGCGCCGCATGCCGCTGAATGAGGCGGTCGAGCGAGGGCGCGTACGACGCTTCGATCCGTTGCCCGCGTATCAGGCCCATCTCAAAACGCTCGTCAATTTTGACGTTATCCGTCGCGCCCATCTGCATGTGGCGGTTGACGCCATGTACGGCGCCGGCCGCGTCTATCTCAAGCGCTTGCTCGAGGATGCCGGCTGCCGCGTTACCGAATTGCGGGGCGAGATGAATCCGGGCTTCAATGGCATCTATCCTGAACCGATTGAGCGCCATTTGCAGCCGCTCATGCTGGAGGTAACGACGGGCCATTTTCACGTGGGGCTGGCCACGGATGGCGATGCCGACCGGATTGGCGCGGTCGACCCCAGCGGTCGCTTCATCGATCCCCATTGCATTATGGCCCTGCTGCTGGAGCACCTGGTCCATGACCGGGGACTCTTTGGTAGCGTGGTGAAAACCGTCAGTACGACCCAGATGCTCAATCGCCTGGCGGAACGCTACGGTCTGCCCATTCACGAGACGCCGGTCGGCTTCAACCATATCAGTGATCTCATGTTGGCCGAGCCGGTCTTGATCGGCGGTGAAGAGAGCGGCGGCATCTCCATGCTGGGACACATTCCTGAGGGGGACGGCATCTTGATGGGCATGCTGCTGGTCGAGATGATTGCTAGCCGGGGCAAGACGTTGGCTACCATGCTCGACGAACTCATGGCCGCACCGGACGTCGGACCTTTCCGCTACGCCCGCAACGATCAGTCCGTGGCGCCCTTTAGCAAGGCCGAACTGGTCGCCAATCTTATGGGCGCGCTGCCGGCTGAACTGGCGAATGTGACGCTGGATTATGCCAATGATCGTGATGGCGTGAAGTACGTCCTGGTCGACAGTAGTTGGCTCCTGATCCGCCCCAGCGGCACCGAGCCGGTGCTGCGCGTCTATGCTGAAGCGCGTACCGAAGAGCAGGTGCAGGCGCTCCTTGCCCTGGGCGGCGAACTGGCGAATGCCCAGATCACGCGCATGAACGAAGGCCGCGTAATCTCTGCAGACTAATCTAAGTGATATGACGCCAGATATTTCATGCTGGAACTCACGCACTCGTTTTCATTGAGCGGGGCTCCTCGTAACCATGTTTGACGACAGCGTTTCAGTCATCCAAATCTATCACAGCGCGTCAAGAACAGAACAGGCGGTGGAGAGAGCTCTCTCCACCGCCTGTCTTTGCAACTGCCGACGAGATTTCGGAATCTAATAGACAGCTCCACCGGCGCCTGTGCACCACAGCTGACTTCTACATGTTCCCTCTCGCATCAACGCTTTATCCCTTCACGGAACCTGACGTCAAACCACCCACCAGGTAGCGTTGGAAGAACATGAAGAGCAAGATCGTCGGTAGCGCTGCCAAAATCGCGCCGGCTGAGAAGACGCCCCAGCTGTTGGCGAACTGATTGGCCACCATCTGATTCAGACCGACGGCCAGCGTGTACATGAACTTGTCGGTCAGGAGCACGCGTGCCAGCACGTATTCTGAATAGGTGCCGATGAACGTGAGTAAGGCGACCACGACGAGGATGGGCCGCACCAGCGGCAGCAGCACTTGCGTAAAGACCTGCCACCCCGAGGCCCCATCGACTGTGGCTGCTTCATCCAGATCGCGCGGGATCGAGTCGAAGTAGCCTTTTGTCAGCCACGTGTTCGCGCCCAGCGTACCGCCCAGATAGACCAGAAAGAGGCCGCCGTATGTGTTCAGGCCAAAGGCTGGCAGATAGCGCCCGATCTGCTGCAGGATGAGAAAGAGCGCCACCATATTCAGGAAGTTGGGAAACACCTGAATCAGCAAGACAGCCTGAAGCAGCGGCCGTCGCGAGCGAAAGTTGAAGCGCGAGAAGGCATAGGCTGCCAACGTGGTAATAGCCGTCGCTACGATCGTCACAATTGTGGAGATGAAGAGCGAATTGACATACCAACGCGGGTAAGGATTGACCGGATCATTAAAGAGCTTGCGATAGTTGTCCAGCGTTGGATTTTGCGGGATTAACGGCTGACCCACCAGCGAGCCCGTCGGATTGAACGATGCAGAGAGAATCCAAACGACGGGAAAGAGGGCAAAGATCAACATGATAATCGCCAGCACAATCCGGAAAGCCAGGGCAATTCGCTTGCCGCGTTGGACCGAACCAACAGAAGTGGTTGTCCGCCCGACCGAGCTAGACATTGCGCCCCCTCTCTTCCAGCATGTTCGTATAGCGGAACTGGAATTGCGTAATCACGAACAGAATTAAGAAGATCATGATCGTGATCGCCGAAGCATAGCCGTAGTCGGAACTGCCTGTCGAGCCAAAGGCAATGCGATAGGTGTAGGTGGCCAGAATGTCCGTGTACCCCACGGGCGTGGAGACGCCCGTCATGGGCGGGCCACCCTGATTGTAGAGATCGATCACGGTGAAGTTGTTGAAGTTGAAGGCGAAGGAGGCCACCAACAGCGGACCCACCGTTACCAATAAGAGCGGCAACGTCATCGACCAGAACTTGTTCCAGGCATTGGCCCCGTCGATATCAGCCGCTTCATAAATATCTTTGGGCAGCGTCTGCAGCGCACCGGTCACGATGACGAACATGTAGGGGAAGCCCAGCCAGAGCTGGACCAGCAGCACGCCCACCTTCGCCCAGAACGGGTCGGAAAACCAGGGTGGAACCCAGCCGAAGATGGCGCCGATCGTCTGGGAGATTACGCCAAATTGGGGGTTGAGCAGACCGACCCAGACGGGGACGGCAACGAAGGCCGGGATCGTATAAGGAATCAGTAGGAGTGAACGTAGCGGCGCGCGCAAGGGCATCTCCGGCACGTCGAACATGATCGCCAGAAACGTTCCCAGCGTAAAGGTCAGAAAGACTGACATGGCTGCGAAGACCAAGGTCCACAGGAAGACGGAGAAGAACGTCGACCGCAGCGTAGGATCACCAAAGAGTCGGGCATAGTTGGTCACGCCAATCGGAACGGCAAAGCCGGGCCTGAGTTGCTGCCCGCTTTCTGATGTGAAGGTGCCTTCCACATTGTAGAAGACTTCGCCTGTTTGCTGATCGACCATTGCGTCCAGCTCGGGGTCGTAGACATATTTCTGCTCGAACTGGGCGGCCTCGCCAAGACGGGTTTGGCTGACTTGAAAGGCAGTGTTTGGGGGCACCCCGAAGGTAAGCGCCGATAATTCCCCTAATTTGCTAAAGAGTTGATTCTGGGGAACCTGGACAAACTCATCGACACCCTGCGGCGCCTCTCCTTCGCGCGGGACCGGTTCCCCGCCAGGCGTAACTGTGAACTGATCGCCGGTGTTCGGGTCAGTCAGCCACAGCAAATATTCGCCGGTGTCCGGATGCTGATAGGCAACCCATGCGTAGATGGTTGCATCGTCAGGTAAGACAGTCTGAGACTCAATCTGCTCGATGGCGACCTGTTGGGTAACCAGGTGGCCCTGACCATAATTGGTGAAGGAAACGTAGACGGTGAAGAGGATCGGATAGAGGACCATCACGATCATCAAGGCCATGCCGGGCGTGATGTACCGTAGCGGGTAGAAACGTTCGGCCAAGAAAACGATGTTGATGCCGATCGTAACGACCGCCAGGACCGCCGCCAGTGGCCAGTATCCGTCACCAACCATTTGATAGACCAACCAAATGGTCATGGCATCAATGATGCCCAGGACGACAATACGGACGAGCAGAGAGGTGATGCTGGTGGGGGCAGCACCAGGGGGCGCCTCAGCGCCCCCCGACGCACCCTGAGGTAGGGTGCTCATTGATGCTTATTCGCCGCCTGCAATCGCAGACGAGACCTGCTCTTGCGCTTGATCAGCCGCTTCTTGCGGAGTGGCGGCGCCATTGTCAATCAGCGTGATGGCATCGCCTTGTCCGCCCCAGACCGCATTCATTTCCGGAATGTTGGGCATGGGGTTCGCGACCATCCCGGCTTCCATGAACGCCTGAAGATCGGGGTCTTCGATCGCTTCCGCAACCGGCGTCCAGGCCGACACACGCGGGTCACGGTCGTAGAAGGCCTGCATGGTGTCGTCCGTCGCGATAAACTCTTGCAGGAACGTTTGCGCAAGCAGCTGGTTTTCGCTGAAAGAGTTGACCATGAAGCCCTGAACGCCCAGGAACGGACTGCCGGCTTGGGTGCCGGCGGGAATTGACGATACTGCATAGGGGGTGCCTGCTTCACGGATACCATTCAGGGCCCACGGACCACTAATCATCATCGCCGCATCGCCATTCTGGAAGGCAGACTGCATCAGACCGCCGTCAATGTTGGCGCCAACGTCCAGGAGACCGTCAGCGTATAGGCTCTCATACCACTCGAGTGCGGCGACGGAGCCCTCGCTGTTCAGGCCCAGATCTTCAGCGTTGTAGGAGCCATCCTCATTCGTACCGAAGATGTAGCCGCCAAAGGCCGTCTGGATCGGATAGAAGTGGTACGGATCACCGGCCATGCGCAGGAACCCATACTTCGTGCCGGCATCCATGATTTCCCGAGAGAGTGCAACGACTTCTTCAAACGTAGCCGGCGCTGACTCCACCAGATCCGTGTTGTAGAAGAATGCAACATTTTCTACCGCCTGCGGCATACCGTACAGATTGCCGTCTGGATAGGTGAACGCGGCAACTGCATTGGGGGCAAAACTATCTGCATTGGCGCCCAGATCGATCGGCGCCAGCAAGCCACTGGCGTTGAGCTCTCCGATCCAGTCGTGGGAGCCAAGCAAGATGTCAGGGCCTTCACCCGTCGGCGCCGCCACGATGAAGTCGCCGCGCAGGTCGCCAAAACCCTTCTGGACAACCGTAATGCCGACGCCGTACTGGTCGCTAAAGCCTGCGGCGATCTCCTCGAGCACCGGGGCGCGTACCTCATCGGCCCAGATCGTGAGCGTCGGTCCGCCGGTTCCAGCAGCAGCGCTTTCTTCAGCCGGCGCTTCGGTGGCTTCTGCCGCAGCTTCCTCAGCTGGTTCTTCGGTGGCCTCCGCTTCTTCTGCTGCAGGGGCCTCTTCTTCGGCGGCTGCCTCTTCGGCCGGCGCCTCAGTTGGTGCTGCCTCTTCGGCCGGTGCGGCAGGGGCCGCGCCGCCGCCACAGGCAGCCAGGATCAAGGTTGCGATGATCATCATCGAGATCGACAACCAGAGTCTATTGCGCATGAGTTTCTCCTTTTAGCACTAGGGAAATTGATGGAAATACGGTAAGTAAACCAAACTTGCAACCGGCGCGTTGGCGTCGGAGTTGCACGACTTTGGGTGATGGCCGCCCCTAAAGAAACAACTGAACTGACAGCTCTCCGGGATCACGAGTAGATCCGGCTATCAGCCGGAAGATCTCTTTTACCGGAGACGTCACGCTACAAACGTGACTCATGGTTATATTCTTCAGTCAGTTTAGCGCCCGACTTCTCGCCGCCGTGTAGGTACCATTCGTCGCTGCCAACGGCTCCTGCCATGGCCCCGTTGTACCTCGCTGGATCAAATAGCTGTCGACCAAACGATGGCGTTGCACTATTGACTCGCGTGCAATCAGTTGGATCAACATGGTGGCTGCTTCAGCCGCCATCGCCGCGTACGGCACGTGGAGCGACGTCAGCGGCGGCGAGACGTATCCGGCCGTTGGCGAGTTGTTCGTACCCACGACGGAGGCGTCCTCTGGTACGCGCAGGCCTTGCTCGCGCAAAGCGCGCAGAATGCCAATGGCCATGAGATCGTTGGCCGCGTAATAGGCGGTCGGGGCATGGGGGCCCAAACCCGCCATGCGTTGAACCGCTTGATAGCCGCCGTCTTCAGCAAAGTACCCGTAATCGATCCACTCGGTGCGACAGGCGAGCCCGGCAGCAGCCATGGCCGCGCAGTAGCCGTTCAGGCGTTCGCGGACAACCTTCACTTCGGGATCGCCGCCGACGTAAGCAATGCGGCGATGACCGAGCGCGAGCAAATGGTCTACACAGAGGCGTGCCGCCTGCTCATTTTGCGTATCGACCCAGCAGAGTTCAACCGACTCGTCATGGGGGCGTCCCATGAGAACAAAGGGCGTTTCTTGACGCTGCAACGCGCCGACCGTGTCGACATCCAGCCGGTTGGTCAGCACGACAATGCCGTCGGTCTGACGCGAGCCCAGCATGTCAAACGTCTGCTTAATTTCGTCTTGATGGGTGCTGCTGCCGCTAACCAGGACACGATAGCCGCGCGCATAGGCGACCTCGAGCAGGCCGCGCATTACCTGGGGAAAGAAGGCGTCGGTGAAGTAGCCGTCATAAATGTGGGGCACAACGACTGCGATCGTGTTCGTGCGCTGGACGCTGAGCGAGCGCGCAATGGCATTGGGGTGAAAATCGAGCGCCGTGGCCGCCGCCAGGACGCGATCGCGGGTCTCTGCGCTAATCTTCGCCTTGCCAGAGAAGACGCGGCTTACCGTGCTGGGATGCACGCCGGCTTCTTGGGCTACATCACGAATCGTCGTCATAGTTGTCGGGTTCAAGGAGCGTCGGGTCGGATGCAATCGTGAGGCGAATGCAACCGTTTGCGTTTCCGATTATACTGGGCTTAGATAGAGATGTCAAGCTTATGCAAATTTAGAGCAATCATTTGGCAAACCCTGCGGGGATCAGCGGGCTACTCAAAAAGGTCAGATCGTGATAGATGAGCAGGGTAATACCAATCCAAGGCGCCCCGCCAGTGATGGGCGGGGCGCCTGAAGGGACATCTTACTTGACGCCGGCTACGGCGTGCATGCGACCGCTATTCTGACGCCTCAGCTTCAGCCGCAGCCAGGTCAGCTCGGATTGATTCTGCGGCCTGCTGCAGCGCTTCTTCCACCGTCAACTCCTGGGCCGCTACCTGACGCAGCGCCGAATCCAATTCGTCCCAAATCAAGGACATGGCGGGCACGGTCGGTTCCGGTTGGCCCGTTTCACCGGCTGCGGCAAAGCCGTAGAGATCCGGATCTTCAATATACTCGCGAATGGAGAGGAAGGCCGAAGGACGAGGATCGCCTTCAAAGATCTCCTGCATGATCTCATCAGTGGCGACGAATTCTGTCAGGAAGCGTTGAGCCAGTTCAGGATTCTCGCTTTGCGAATTGATCATGAAGCCCTGCACACCCAGGAAGGGCGCCGCATCCTGAAGCTCACCTGGCAGCGTCGTCACGACGAAGGGGATGCCTGATGCACGGAGACGAGGCAGCGCCCATGGTCCCGTCACCATCATGGCAGCATCACCGGATTCGAACGCACTGTGCATGGCATCGTAGTCTATGTTGGCGGCCCCATCTAGACTGCCGGCCTCGACCATGCTGGCAAGCCACTCAAACGCGGCCTGCGCACCCTCGCCGTCAATACCTAGGTCTTCAACGTTGAACCCGTCGCCCTCTTCGCCAAAGAGATAGCCGCCAAACGCACTCAGGATTGGGTAGAAGTGATAGAGGTCGCCACTCTGGCGGATGAAGCCGTGCTCGACTACGCCATCGGCCTCCAGCTGTGCGGCCAGGTGCGGCAAGCTCGCTCCAGGTCGTAGGCGGTTCCGCAACCAATTCCGGGTTGTAGACGAGGGCCAGGTTTTCGGTCGCGTACGGCATCCCATAGAGCGCGCCGTCAATTTCAAACGCGTCGATGGCCGATTCCAGGAACTCCTCGCGTTTGTCGCCCAAATCGATTTCGGCCAGCAGATCGCGTGCCTGAAGCTCGCTAGCCCAACCAAAAGGGCCGACAATGATGTCGGGACCTTCGTTGGTTACGGCGGCCTTTTCAAACGTAGTACGAATCTGATCGAAGGGCAGCTCCGTGATCGTCAAGGGAATGCCAGTCGCTGCCTCAAATTTGGTGGCGATCTGTCGCAAGACGGGCGCGCGCGTCTCATCGGCCCAAATGTCCAGGCTCGTTTCGCTACTCACCAGTTCTTGTTCCACCGACCCCTGTTCGACATCTTCAAAATCGGTGACGATTGCGTTAGGATCAACTTCTTCGCTGGCGGCAGGAGTGGCCTCCTCCGCGGGGGTGACGGTTTCCTCTGGCGGCGGCGCAGTCTCCATGGCCTCTGGCGCAATGACCGGCGTGCAGGCCGCCAGGACCAGAACAAGCGCTGCCAGCGCAAAGATAAGAAGTCCGTATCGATTCCGCATGCTTGAACTCTCCATCATTCGTGATTGACTCAGCCGTTTATTGATTGATTGCTGCGTGTCAAATAGCTCTTTTCGTCTAACGACAACTCTCTTGGGCCAGGTTCCGCACCCTGGATGGGGTATCACCTGCTGCATGTCACCCGGCTCAATCGGGTGAGCGCGGCGGCAATTTCGGCAAAGCCCGGTTGGGGCGCGATGCCATGTCCGGTTTGAGTATCTGCGTTTCATCCAATAAACGCAAACTTTCGACGATGGCGCGCTCCAATTGGGGATCGCGACCCTGGACGTAATCCTGAGGGCTGATATCGATTTCGATATCGGGCTCCGTGCCGTAATTCTCCAAGTGCCAACCCACATCCTCAAACCAAAGACTGAATTCCGGTTGCGTCGTAACCGTGCCGTCAACCAGCGTATGTCGCGGATAGATGCCAATCACGCCGCCCCAGGTACGCTTGCCGATTAGCGGTCCCAGTTTCATCAGCTTGAAGCTATGGCAGAAGATGTCGCCGTCGCTGCCGGCATGCTCGTTGGTCAATGCCACGAGCGGACCGGCGACCGACTCCAGCGGATAGGGCATCATGCCGCCCCAGCGCGAAAGGTCGTAGCCAATGCGGCGCCGGGCCAGCTTTTCGAGAATGAGCTGGCTGACGTAACCGCCGCCATTGTAGCGCACGTCGATGATCAAGCCATCCCGATCGATCTCGGCCAGGTATCCCCGGTGGAACTCAGCGTATCCCTTTGGCCCCATGTCGGGGATATGGACGTAGCCAACCCGGCCGGCAGACGCCTCATGCGTTCGCCGGCGATTTTCTTCTACCCATGCTCGGTAGCGAGCCGGCCCCTCATCCGCCAGCGTCCGCACCACAACGCTACGTGTCTTTGCCACCGGCTCAATTTCCTGGCTCTGTGTGGTTGCTGCTACGGCATCAGTGCTCGTTGACTCCTCGCGATCGGTGAAGGTCAACAGCACTTCTTCAGCCGCCAGATTGACCAAGAGCTGAGCGGGGCCCGTTTCGGCGTCGAGCGGCTGGCCGTTGATCGCGCAGAGCAGGTCGCCCGGTTGAATGTCCAGGGCCGGCTCGGCCAGGGGCGAGGTCGCCCTGGCGTTCCAGGGGTCGCCCTGGACAATTTCGCCGATCCGATATCCCTGGGCAGCAACGTCCCACGTGATCTGCGCGCCCAGATGCCCTTGGCCATAATAGGGACGCGGCCGATAATCGCCGCCATATTCATACGCGTGACTTGTGCCCAGTTCGCCCTGCATCTCCCACATGAGATCGCTGAATTCGCTGCGCGAGCTAACCCGCTCGATCAACGGAAAATACCGCCGGTAGACTTCTTGCCAGTCAACCGAACTCATGTCTTCCGTCCAGAACTGATCGCGCTGGAGCCGCCACGCCTCTCGAAACATCTGTTCCCACTCGCTTTGAGGATCGACGGAGACCTTGATGCGATTCAAGTTGATCCAGCCGCTCTTGCGTGGATGACCGCGTTCTGACGCCGGTTTTTCGCCGGCCGCAAGGACGCGCAAGCGACCAGCAACACCGTAGATCAGCTTGCTCCGATCACGGGAGAGGTTGAACCAGCGCACGTCTTCTACCAACGTGCTGCTTTTGTACTCCTTGAACTCCCAGACGCGTAGCGCGCCCGCTTCCAGCTCGTCCTCATCATCCCAGTCATTCTCCCCATCGAGCATGCCGTGAATGGGGAATTCAGTGAAAAGCGCCTTGCCCTTGATGCCGGCAATGCGTCCGTAGCGCCCGTCCTGTACGGGAAAGGCGAAGATGCGCCGCTCGATGCCGTCCAGATCAATTTGAATTCGGTCAGATTGCGCAGACTTCTCATTGTCTGCGGCTGCCTCTGTTGATGGCGCGGCCGGCGCGGCGCCGTCTTGGCCCTGCGCATGGCTGCTTGTCTCGCCTCCGTCGGCAGCGTCCCGGTCGAACGCTGCCACAACGACGCTGTCGATCACATCCGCATCTTCTGCCTCGCCCTCATCCGCATCATCCTGGCTATCTGGATCGTAACCCTCGTCTTCATCCCCATCCTCGTGACTGTCATCGTCAGCGGGTTCCTCGTCGTGATCGTGATCCTCTTCTTCATCGTCGTCGCCCTGTTCTGGGTGCGGAACGAAGGGATTGGGCAGATTGGCCTGTAGCGTAAGCAAATAGGGCCGCATGCCCCACGGAAAGCCGAGGTCCAGATGCAAGCCGTCAAAGACCGGGTTGAATTCGCGCTCGCTCAGAAAATAGAGATAGCGTCCGGCCGGGTCAAACGCGGGCTGGGCGTCATGTAGCACCGGCTGCGTGACGCTGATGGGATTCGAGACTGGCTCCGTCTTATCGTCTTCGTACTCCTCAACGTATAGATTGTAGAGCCGGATCTCCGTCTTTTGTGGCGTACTGCCATAGCCATACGCAAGCCACTTGCCGTCTGGCGACCAGTCAAGCCCGGCAATGCGGCGATAAGGGCTATGGTCCACCAGCGTGACCGTGCGCTCACTCAGATCGACAAGCAGCAGTTCGTGGCGATGATTGGTCAGCGCGACCTTGTCTTCCGTCGGCGAGACGCGCAACGAGACTGCCCGGCCGATGTCCAGGCCGTCGAGCTGCACAACTTGACCGCCGGGCGTAGTGTCGTGAATCTCCAGCACTTCTTCGCCCGGGTCGTCGGAAATCATGACCAGGCGGCGACTGTCGTTGAGCCAGTCGGCCAGCCTGTACCGGACGCCTTCGCGCTTGCCGTGTTGGAGCACGGGGCCATCAAAATTAAAAAAGGCGAAGGCTTTGCCCCGCGTCGTGACGGCCATGGCGTCACCCGTCGGATGAAGGCGGGCGCTGTCGATGTAGCGGCTGGCGTGGGCGAACTTGCGGTTGCGCTGGACGCGCGCGGGCTGTGATACGCAACGTCGATCTTCACCGACTGGTCTGCGGTGGGGTCGTAGAGAAACAGGTCGGCCCCGGCGTGATAGACAATGCGCCGGCCATCCGTGGATGGGTTGCGCACGTAGTAATCTTCGTGATCCGTATGGCGCCGCACGTCCGTCCCCGCCGGCGTGCAGCTGTAGAGGTTGCCAATGCCTTCGTGGTCGCTGCTGAAATAGACGCGTTCTTCGCCGTTCACCGTCAGCCACATGGGCGAAGCGATATTGCCGTCTAGATCGGTCAAGAAGCGGCTAAATTCGCCACTGCCTTGACGGTCGATCCATAGATGGCCGGTGGTCCCGCCTCGGTAGCGCTTTCGTCGTGCCGAGTCATTGGTGTTGCGACCGAGCACCACGCCGCCATTCGGTCCAAAGGTGATCGAACGGGCGAAGCCAAAGGGTAGCGGCTCTACCTGGCCATTGGCAGACGCGACCGGAACCTGGAAGAGGCTCATTTCTCCCCGGACCATCTGGCCATAGTTGGTGGCAAAGAGAATGTGCTGGCCTGCCTCATCCCAACCGACGATGTGCATGGTGCTGGCGAGGAAGGTGAGTCGTCGCTCGGGACCACCCGGCGCCGGCATTACGTAGATGTCCGGCGCGCCCTCTTCACGACCGACAAAAGCGATCATCGAGCCGTCTGGTGAGAGCATGGGCGACGTGACTTCGCCCCGGTTTGACGTGAGACGGCGTGCTTCGCTGTTGTCGATCGAGACGCACCAGAGATCATCTTCCGACACAAAGACAACTGTCTCGTTGTGGAGGGTGGGATAGCGATAGTAACCAGCGTTGCTCATATAGAAGTGTCTGATCTCCGAAAAATGGTTGCGTAACGCAAGGGAGGAATTATACCGTCATCCAGAGCAAGGGCGCAAAAGCAGCCGGGTCACACCCTCGATGAGATTGTGTCCGCGCTGGCTCCTCGATTTTGCCCATGATATAATCCCGCGCCATGAAAACACGCTCTTTCGCTTTCCCATTTCTGGCGCTGTTCGTCTTGGCGCTACTGGCAAGCGCCTGCCAGCCGTCACCCGAGTTAAATGTTCTCAACTATCGGCTTGCACGCTCGTTGGGCATCTATGATGCGCCGCCAACGAATGGTCCCACGGGCTCTGTGACGGGGCTCGTTTTGGGTGCAGACGGACCGCTCGACGGCGCGACCGTGCTGCTGGCAGAGCCACGGGGGACGCCTCACGTGGGGAGGACCGATGCCGCCGGCCGCTATCGGATCGACGATCTGCCCGTGGGGCGGTATGTGCCGGCGGCAGTCGCTCCTGGCTATGGCGAAGCGGCGCTGCAGAATGATGCGGGGCTGCCCATAATCCTGAGCGTGACTGAAAACGAGGTGACCGAAGCGCCACCGCTACGGCTGCAGGAGCGCCGCATACCGCCTTTGCCGGCCGACCTGGCGACGGCGGTTGAACTCACGCTGACCGACACCTATACCGCCACCGCCGCTTTCCCGCCCGATGCAGCGGCACAGGTGTTGCGCTACGAATTCACCTATGACGGGGCCACGGTCGACACGCTGCGCGTTTACCTGCCGACTGACGTGGCGCCGGGCGATCAGTTGCCCCTGCTCTTCTTCAGCTATCCCGGTGATGTGGACGGCTGGCAAGATGTGAGCGTCGCCTTCGCCGAATCAGGGCTATGCCCTGGTTGCCCTGTCGCCCGTGGGCGCGCGGGCTGGACATTGACCGGCAGACAGCCGATGCCCGGATCGCCCTGCAGCTGGCCGTGAATGGCGCACTCTCGCCTCACATAGATCCCACCAAGCCGGCGATTGCCCTGGGCGGCAGCTTTACCAGCGCCATCATCCAACGTCTGGTGCAGGCCGAACCCGAGCACTTCGCGGCCTGGGTCACGTTGGGCGGCATCGCCGACGGTTTCGCGCTGGCCGAAGCCTTTTATGCGGGTGAGATTCAGGTGCCGCCGAGCTATGCATTGGCCATTCCCAGCTTTGGCCAGCCCAACCTGGTACCGCTCGACATCCTGCGCTATTCGCCCGTCTATCGCGCCGATCACCTGCCGCCTGCGTTGATTATCCATACAGACGCCGACCGCATTCTGCCCATCGAGCAGGCCTATCTGCTGGCGGAGGCGTTGGCCGCTGCAGCCGTACCGGCCGAGACCTATTATTATGAAGACGTGAGCCACTACCTCCAGATCGGTGAGGCAATGACCGCAAGAAGGCGGGGAAATGTTCGACCTGGTCCTTGATTTTATTGCGCGTTACCAACCGGCCGAGTGATTTGGTGTAGAATAGAGCGGTAACAGCGTCAATCGTTAACGATAGTCGCGTCAATCGTTTCAGAGGGATGGCATGTATGAGTACAACTCTTTCCAAACAAATCACCGCAGACTATGACCGCTTGCGCAATGGCGCAGTCGTGCAGATGCGACCCGATCATGGCGTGCTTTTGCTCTCCGACATTGGGCGCACCGACTTCCTGCAGCGCATGACGACCAATGATATTCTTGCTCTAGCGCCCGGCACGTCCACGATCACCGTGTTGACAAGTGACGTGGCCCGCAGCCTTTTTGCTTTTACGGTTATCTGTCGCGATGAGGATCTGCTCCTTTTGCCCGGCCAAGGCGAAGCCGCTGGGCTCGCAGCCAATCTACGCGGCAAGATCTTCTTCATGGACAAGGTCCAGGTCGGCGACATCAGCCAGCACGTGAAGCGGGCGCGGCTCATGGGACGTCAAAGTGATGAAGTCTTGGCCAGGCTCGGCATTGACTTGACCAACGCTGACGACGGCGCGTGGCGGCGGCAGGGCGACGTGACGACGATCAAGCAAGTGCGTTTTGACGTACCGGGCTATGAACTACTCATCCCTGCTGCCGGCGTGGAGCCATTTCTTGATCAGCTGCAGGAAGCGGGCGCGACGGTGCTGCAGGATGACGCCGCCTATCAGGCGCGCCGCATCGAGTTGGGGCGTCCGGTTGCCGGGTCCGAGATTACCGATGCCTATAATCCGCTGGAAGTCGGCCTGGAGTGGACGTGCGCCGAGAACAAGGGGTGCTACACGGGACAGGAGATCATCGCCCGTCAGATCACCTATGACAAGGTCACCAAGACCTTGGTCGGTCTGCGCAGCGAAGAATTGCTGCCCCTGGGCGCGCCCGTGAGCGTAGAGGGACGTGTGGTCGGCACCGTGACGAGCACCGCGATCAGTCCGGCGTTGGATGTACCGGTCGCTCTGGCGATCATCAAGCGGCCTGCCAACGCGGCAGGGACCCAGGTCGAGGTGGGCAACGGACCTGCCGACGTGACGGCTTTGCCTTTCCTGGAAACAGCGCCGTAAGTACCGAGGATGGAGTTTGGCATGATCGACATCTTTGCCGAAGGCGACGCGCTGACGCGTGAACGCTTCGACATTGGCCTCGTGGCGGCTGGTGGTGGATGCTGAGCCCCGTTCGGGACCGGCCAACATGGCGCTTGATCAGGCCCTGGCCGAAGCCGTGGCCGCGGGCGAGAGCCTGCCCACCCTGCGCTTCTATCGCTGGCAGCCGCCGGCCGTCAGTTTGGGGCGCCATCAGCCCGTGGCCGAGGTGGACGCGGCCGCCATTGATGCCGCCGGCTATGAGCTTGTTCGCCGC
The DNA here is from genome assembly GCA_963749845.1 of uncultured Chloroflexia bacterium. Lineage (GTDB taxonomy): Bacteria > Chloroflexota > Anaerolineae > Caldilineales > Caldilineaceae > JAGRCP01. The sequence goes on from CAVVOJ010000011.1 coordinate 170,117, forward strand.
CCAACCGGCGGACGGGCCATTCTCCATACGGACGAACTGACCTACTCCGTGCTGGCGCCGGCGGATGAGCCGCGCGTCCACGGCGGCGTGATGGACGCCTACCTGCGCCTGAGCAACGCGCTGGTCACGGGGCTGCGCTATGTGGGCGTAGTGGACGTGAGCAAAGCGCCCGGCAGCGTGCGGACGGGCAAGGATGTTTCGGCAGCCTGTTTTGAAGTGCCCAGCGCCTACGAAATTACTGCCGGCGGGCGCAAACTCATGGGGAGTGCGCAGAGCCGGCGCGCCGGCTACGTACTCCAGCACGGTAGCCTGCCCCTGCACGGCGATATTACGCGTCTCATCGACGTACTCATCCTCGATCCGGCTGACGCGGCGGCTTTGCGCCGCGAACTGGCCCAGCGCGCCTGCACCCTGGCCGAGGCCATGGGCGTGGCTGACGACGACCCCACGGTCGGCGTTCGAACACGTTCAGGCTGCGCTGGCCAAGGGCTTTGCCGAAGCGCTGGATCTGTCGCTGCAGCCGAGCCAGCCGACCCCCAGTGAGATGCGGCGGGCGGGAATGCTCATCCGCAGCCAGTTTGCCAACCCCGAATGGACGGAAGCGCGCTAACGCCATGGCCGCCGTCGGACACCTCACCCTCGAGCTCTACCTGCCGCTCAACCAGAGCCTCAAAGGCAAACGCAGCATCCTCAAGCCGCTGATTCGCGCGCCTGCGTCGCGACTTCAACGTTTCCGTCTGCGAAGCCGACGCGCAGGACGCCCACACCCGCGCCGTGCTCGAAGTCGTCTGCGTCAGTCAGAACAGCGCACTGGCCCATCGCCAGCTCCAACATGTCGCCAACCGCGTCGAAGACTGGCGCATGGACGCGCAGCTCGTCGACTATTGGATTGAGATGCTATGAAGCAGCCTGGAGCGTAGCACGATTTGGCGTGCTGATGCGGCCCTGGTTCACCGAACAGGCGTTCATGTTCTCTTCATGGAGCAACGACTGGACAGCATTGCCCTACTGATCACCGCTGCATGGGGTATCCTGCAGAGATGCCAGCATCGATGCCGTTCCAGCTATAGAGGATGTCGGGAACATTGTCCCTATTTTTTCTTCTTCCCCTTCGCGGGCGGAGATGGCGCCGCGGCCACCGGTGGCGCGTACTTGCTCATATCCAGCAGCGATCCTTGCGGATCCTCGCGCCAGTTCCAGCCCCAGTGCCGAATGATCAACATCACCACGGAAAACGCAATGCTGCCGATGGCGATCCACTGCGCGGTGGCGAGCTGACCCATGACCCAGGCGTCGGGGCGGAAGGCTTCGACCCAGAGCCGGCCCAGCGGGTAGGCGATGAGATACATGAGCACGGCGTCGCCCCGGCGCAGGCGCGGGCCGAAGTAGCGAATGATTAGCGCCAGCAGCACCCACATGAGCAGATTCCAGCCGGCTTCATAAAAGAAGGTGGGGTGATAACCGTGCGTGGCATACCAGTCTAGCGTCTGCTGCGTGAGCGGGTCCGGCGTGCCGCAGATCTGTACGTCGGTGATCGCGCCGGAACGCAGGCCGGTAATCAATTCGTTGGGCAGTTGGCAGGGATACTTGGGGTTGATATGAAAGGCCCACGGCAGATCAGTGGCCGGGCCGTAAAGCTCCTGGTTGACAAAATTGCCCATGCGGCCGATGGCCTGGGCCAGCAAGACATTGGGGGCAATGTAGTCCATCCATTGTAGGAAATTGAGCTTGTTGAACCAGCAGTAGCCGGCAATGGCGATAATGCCGCCCACTAAGCCGCCGTAAATGCCCAATCCCCGAAATCCACCGTTCCAGAAATTGAAGATATCGCCGGGGTTTTCGCGATAATAGGCCCAGCCCAGCCCATCGGCCGGTGTACTGAAAACGTGGTAGAGCCGTGCGCCGATGATGCCGAGGATCAACGCCCAGGCTAGCAGGTTCCAAACATGGTCGGGATTTTCGCCCGCTTTCTTGGCGTAGAGGCTGGAAAACCAGGCCGCCAAGACAGCGCCGCCGACGATGAAGATACCGTACCAGTTCAGCTGGAACGGACCAATTTCTAGGAGGACTGGATTCATGCGTGCAAAAGCTCCTTCGTGTGGGCTGTCAAGTCCGTTCAGTATAGACCCGAAGCAGACGATCGCCAAAGGTCCGGCAACGCATGCCGGTAATTCAAAGTCACGGCAGGATGGACCACGGAAACAGGCAGATGTGGCGGATCGGAGCGCGTTCTGCTCATTCGCTGGACAGCCTTGGCGACGGTTGCCACAGAATAGCTTACTGGTCTGCGTTCTGCTCTGGCTGAGCGCGTGCAGCGCACCGCTCGTAGCACCGTCGCCGGGGCCAGACGCCATCGCGTCGCCGCCCGCTGTTGCGTTTTTGCCGGCAGAGCAAGCGCTGCCTGGCCTGGTCGCAAGCGAACGCGAAGCGTCCATCGCTGGCGATCTGGCTACGTTGGCCACGCTCTGGAGCGCCGATAGCCGCATCGTCGATGGCCGCACCACCGCCACTTCCGACGACGACTACGTCTGGGACGGGCGGGACGCGATCCTGGATCGCTATGTGGTGGCAGTCTTCCCCAATCCGCCCCCACCTGCATCATTTGAAGCGTTAGAAATCACTGTCGCCGGCCAAGAGGCGACCGGCATAAATGGCGGGGACCGCTGGCGCTTTACCTTTGCCGACGGTCGCTGGTGGCTCACCACCCTGACCTACCAACAACCCAACTAACCAATCTAGGATCGATTCACTGGATCGGCGCGCCGCTTTCTAGCCAAACCTCAAGCGTATGACCGACGCCGTAGAGGCTTTCCGGAGCGATCTTGTCAAGCGTGTCCTCGCTGGTGTAGCGGTAGGGGTACCCCTGCTCAATGAGTGCGGCCGTGGGGTAGCCGGCTTCGACAAAGGTGTTGTGGGGGCCGGGCATGGGTTGGCCGATACTTGGGACGAACTGCTCATCAAACTCCAATGCGGCCGCCGTCTGCCAGATGGCGTTACTTACGCTGGCATTGCTGGCTGGATCGTAGAGGATTCGATGATTGTCTCCACCCACAGCCTCCAGGACGACGACCACGCGCGGGTCGGCGCACTCAGCCAAATCGTCGTCATTGTCTTCGATCTCCTGAATAAAGAGATGGCCGCCATAGGGAGGCTGCCAGCCGGGCAGCCCTCGATTTGCCTCGCTGTCCAAGAAGACCAGGCAGACTGTGTGGCCGCTTAACTCCAGATCGAGCGTGGCAGCAAGCTCCAGCAGTGTGGCTGTACCGCTACCGCCTACGTTAGCGCCGGGGCTGGGTGCGAGGGTCTGATCTCCATCGGCCATCAGGCGTGAATCGTAGGGCGCAACGACGAGGGCGACCGGCGCCGTGACGTCGTCCGCTAGGTTGCTGGGACTGCGCACCGCAACGATATTCCGCGCGCGCAGGGTCGTTAAGCTGCTCAGCGATGTTGTCAGGGTATCGGTGATGTTTTCACTGACGACGGCTTGCGGCAAGGTCACATCGTACGGTTGAACGATGACGCGCCACTGCTGATCGCGCAGTGTCTGCGTGATCCAATCGGAGGCGGCCACGCTGGCTTCGCTGCCGGTCGTACGCGGACCGAATGCGAACTGCTCTTCGACGGCCACGAAAGCCGCTTCGCCCGAAAAGGTTTGGGCCGCCAACTGCGGTGAGAGGAGACCGTAGCCAAGGTACCCAAAAAAGAGGACTGCCGCCAGCAGCACACCCATCAGAATCAGTTCGATAAAATAGGAGCGGAGAAATTGCACGTGATCAGTTACCCACTTACGTGTTCTTCTCGCGACTGCGGAAGACCACGCGAATTGGCGTGCCGATAAACGGATAGTGCTGGCGAATCTGGTTCTCCATATAGCGTTCATAGGAGAAATGCACCAGCTTGTTATCGTTTACAAAGAGAATAAAGGTAGGCGGTTCCGTCTCCGCTTGGGTGCCGTAATAGATGCGCAGCGCCCGGCCATGGCGACTGGGCGGCGCGTTGCGGTCGTAAGCTTCCTGGATGACGTGATTGACTTCGTTGGTCGTCAAGCGATGGCGACGCGCCTCTGCCACGGTGAGGGCCTGGGGCATGATGCGGTTGACCCGCTGGCGCGTCAGTGCGCTGATAAAGATGATCGGCACATAGTCGAGGAACTTCAGATCCTGCCGTACCTTGTCGGTAAATTCGACCATGGTGTAGGTATCTTTTTCGACTGCATCCCACTTGTTGATCAGCACGACGACGCTCTTGTTGCGCTCCAGTACATAGCCCGCCACGTGAGCGTCTTGTGCGGTCACGCCCTCGGTGGCATCGATGAGCAGCAGCGCCACGTCGGCCCGGTCAATCGCACGCATGCTGCGCAGGACGCTATACTTTTCGATGCCCGGCTCCACACTCCCGCGGCGGCGGATCCCTGCCGTGTCGATAAGCCGGATCTTCTGGCCGTCATAAACGAACTCCGTATCGATCGGGTCGCGCGTCGTGCCGGGGATGTCGCTGACGATCGCGCGGTCGCGGCCCAGCAGCGCATTGAGCAGGCTGCTCTTGCCCACATTGGGGCGCCCCACGATGGCAATGCCGATGCTGTCATCCTCTTCATCCTCAGCGGGATAGTCGGGCAGCACCTTGACGAGTTCGTCGAGCAGATCGCCCGTGCCGTCGCCGTGATAGGCGCTGACGGTGTATGGCTCACCCAGCCCCAGGTTCCAGAACTCCACCGCATTGAGCCGCCGTTCAGGGCTCTCGGTCTTGTTGACGACCAGAAAGACCGGGTTGGTGGCCTGGCGCAATATGTCCGCCACATCCTCGTCGGCCGCGGTGAGCCCTTCCTTGCCATCCACCACGAAGAGAACGGCATCGGCTTCTTCCATCGCGACTTTGGCCTGGTTCTGAATATGGGCCACGAAACGGGCGGAATCGGCGCCCAGGGGCTCGTGTTCAGGGCGCCTGTCCTTCCGTTCCGTAATCTCGTTGGGGGCTTCCAGACCACCGGTGTCAACTACGATGAATCCGACGCCGTTCCAGTCGCTTTGGCCATAAATACGGTCACGCGTGGTGCCGGGAATATCCTCTACGATGGCCGTTCGCTTACCGGTCAGCCGATTGAACAGGGTCGATTTACCCACATTGGGGCGGCCCACCAGGGCGACAACCGGTTTTCGTTTACTCATGCAATTCGCTTTCTGAGATTTCGCTCGATTCAGGCTGTGCGGCTGCCCTCAAGGGTCGGTACTGTTTGCCGGCGTGCCCGTCGGCGTGGCGCTGTCAACCGGCGCATCGCTGTCTTCTTGGGACGCACGCGGCGCTTCCGGGTCGGGCATGGGCGTTGGCTTTGCCGTAACCGCGACCTCGACCGTTTCCGGGATCACGCCATCCTGATTGACGCCGGTCGGCAACACAACGCGCGGCCGAATATTATGGATGCCCGGTGCCAATCCCTCCAAATCCAGGATGACGAACATGTCGTCCGCCTCCAGCGAGTCGAGCAGGGGCACCGGTCCACTGATGATGACCTGCACTTCATCCAAGGCCACATCCGCCTCGAATTCCGGCGCAAGCCCCTCGATAATCGGCGTCTGGGTGATGGTCTTGCCGCCCTCCACCGTGGTGATCGTTGCCGACACCACAACCGTGTTGCGCCCATCGACTGTGGTCGTGCCCTCGGGTAGAAGCAGCTCGACGGGCCGGTCAAAATCGGTCGTAGCGCCCTCAAGCGAGAACGGACTCGTCTGCACCGAGCCGGGCGTCTCTTCGATAACATCGGCATTGCCCTGCAGGATGACCGAGGACGGCTCTACGCGCAGCGAACTGAGGCGATAGCCCGCCGCCGGTTCCCCGACCAAATCAGGCCGGACCGCAACTTCTTTACGTCCCGGAGGCTGCTGCACGGGTATCGTCACCAGAGTTTCGGCCGGCTCGACATTCACATTTCTCACCACTCTGCCGGTATCGTCAATGGCCACCAGCGATGACAGGCTTTCAACTTGGCTTTTTTCCGTGCCGTCCAACTCGATTGTGCCCCGCACGGCTTCTACCTGGTCGATCTGACGGGCAAGTCCAGAAATCAGTGCTGTCGTGTCGTTGACGACCGGCGTCATTGCATCATAGCCGTCGGCCGGAACGCCGTTTAGTTCGATCTCGATAGGTACCGTCTTCACGATGACTTCTTCGAGTGTAACTGCATATTCGCTGGGTCGCTGTTCCAGAATATCAACCTTGGGATCGACTTTGTCTACGTTCACGGGAACAATATGCTCCCCCGGTGGCAGGCCGGAAAGATCGATATAGGCAGAAAAGTCACTCGTCGTCATTGCGTCCCAAGAACTGCGGGGCGCGCGCAGATCCAGGTCGACGGTACGCCCCGTGAGTTCCTGGACCGCCATGAGGCCGCCGTCCGGCCCGCGTACGTCGATGAGCAGTGCGGGCGCGCCGGGCAGGGGATAACTCCCGGTCTCAAGCGGGTTCTGCTCGTTGATGGCGATCAGCCAGACAACCAGCGCCAAAACCAGCGAGAGGACGTAGGTGCCGACGCGTTCCATCCAACGGCCCCAGTCGGTCTCGTCCTCGGGTTGGCGTGCATTTTGCAGTCCGTTAGGCGTGGACGTTGACACGGCGGGCGACGTTTCGGTCGTGGTTTTACCAGACACAGGTTTGTGAATCTAATCCAAGGTTGACGATAAAAAAATTGGCAGACGGATTGTAGAGTATTATACGCATCAGGCGTTGTAGAAGTCGCTTAGCAATTTGCGCAGCCGATTGCTGTCAAGGCGCAAGATGCGACCATTGCGCGCGACGGAAATGCTGCCCGTCTCCTCCGAGACGACGACCGTCATGGCATCTGACTGCTCCGTGATGCCGATGGCGGCACGATGGCGCGTCCCGAGTTGGCTGTCGCTCAGTTCGCGCTGGGTTAGCGGCAGAACGCACGACGCCGCGGCGACCGTATCGCCGCGGATGATGACTGCGCCATCGTGCAGCGATGTGTTGGGATAGAAAATTGTTGTCAAGAGTTCCGTTGAGAGCATTGCATTGAGCGGTACGCCTCGTTCAACTGCGTCTGCCAATCCCGTCGAGCCCTCAAAGACGATGAGCGCGCCATGCTTGCGTTCGGCCATATCCTCTACCGCGCGCACCACTTCGGTGACGACGCGCTGCTTGCTTGCGCTCTCCGTGCGGCGCATGGAAAGCGGGCGCGGTGCGCCCAACCCGTTCCAATGCGCGCCGGAGTTCCGGCTGAAAAATGACCGGAATGGCAAAGAGAAAGACCGGCAGGCTCACCCGCAACAACCAGTTGAACGCGGTCAATTCGACCAAAGAGGCCAGGATCAGCAATACGATTGCCACCACCAACATGCCGCGCAACAACTGGATCGCCTGCGTACCGCGGAAGATGCGCAGCACCAGGTAGATCAGGATTGAAACCAGCAGGATATCCAGCAGGTGCTGGGGATCCTGCAATCGGTTGAGCGAGGCAAGAATTTCTGTCATGACTTGACGACGTAGGCGTTACCCTAACGGAGGCCCCCTAGCTTGACGGCGAGTGTCTGTCCCAAACGCAGCGCTACAATGCGTAGTTCCTCGATGACTCATCAGGCTGATTTGATGCGATGCTACTCAGCGACGACCCTGTTGGAAAGAACGCCGAGCCCTTCTACTTCTACTGTCATCACGTCGCCCGGCTGCACTGGCCCCACGCCCTCCGGCGTGCCGGTCAAGACGAGATCACCCGGTTCCAGCGTCATGAAGCGCGTGACAAAAGCCAGCACCCGCCCGATGGAAAAGATCAGGTCTGCCGTGCTGGCGTCCTGGCGCACTTCACCGTTGACAAGACAGCGTACCTGCCGATTGGTCGGATCAAAATCAGTGTCGATCCACGGCCCTACCGGCGCAAAGGTGTCGAAGCCCTTGCCCCGCGTCCACTGCTTGTCCTGTTTTTGCAGATCGCGCGCCGTCACATCATTGGCGACGGTGTAGCCGAAAATGGCGGCCATGGCGTCGGCTTCAGCCAGGTTGCGGCTGCGGCGACCGATGACCAGCGCCAGCTCGCCCTCATGATCGACGCGCTGGCTGATGGCGGGATAGACTACGTCGCCGTCCGGCCTATTGAGCGAGGAGGGCGGCTTGAGAAAGATAAGCGGCTCGTCGGGCACTTCATTGCCCAACTCGGCCGCGTGCGCGGCGTAGTTGCGCCCCACGCAAACGATCTTGCTCGGTGTGGCCGGGGCCAGTAGCGTCACGTCGGCCAGCAGTTGCGGCTCGCCGGCGATGGCCGGCGCGTATTGGCCGGCTACGGCGTCCAGGTAGGGTGCACGCGCCAAGGGATAAACCAGGTCTTCCAGCACCAGTCCCCATGCACCGGGTTGGGACGTGGCGGCTACATCGGTGAGTTCAAAGCGTACAATGCGCATAGATCTACTCCGCAGTTCTGTATTAGAGTTGGATGTACGCTTTACGAGAAGCGTACGTCATTCACGATCAGTTGAAAGTCGCAGCCCAAAAATTCTACAGCCTGGCGCATCATCGTCATGCGATCAAGGAAGATCTCAAAGTATTCAATGACTTGGGCATAGTTTGTATCGATTTCCAGTTCGAGGGCCACGACTTGCTCGTCGCGCAGCGCCCGCACAAAGCTGCGCGTGGTTGCATAGTTGACGCGGTCATGGATGTCAAATGCGGCCATGTCGGGATTCTGCACGCGGCTGCGGTGGACATCGGCCTTGTCGGCGATGATCAGCGCCGCTGAGATGGGCGTGATGGCAAAGCCTCGCTCCTCTTCATGGTTGCCGATGGCATTCATGACGACTGCGCGCTCCTCCGCCAGCATTCCCATGCGTTCCAGAATGCGATTGGCCATTAGCGCACCGCTCTGCGCGTGGTTCTCACGATGAATGACGTTGCCGATGTCGTGAAGGTAACCGGCAATGTTGGCCAATTCGTGATCGCGTTGGGGATAGCCCAAACGCTCCAGGGTATTTTCGGCAATGTTGCCCACCAGGCCGGCATGGCGCTGGCCGTGTTCCGTGTAACCCAACGCCTTGAGCGATTCATTCGCCATCTGTAAAAAAGTGATCACTTCCGGATCACTTCGCACTTGCTCAATCGTAATTGCCGGGGCCGCGGGTGCTGCCTCCGCAATCAACTCCTCAGCCGTATTCTCAACGGCGGCGAGGTCGGTCTGTGAACTACTCACAATGCTATTCCTTTCCACTTTGAAGCAAGCAGAAGCTGATAATGGTAGAAGCCCAATCAGCCAGTCTGTCCGAGGGCATTGGCGCTGATCAACATGGCGATCAACCACCAGAATTGCTGGCCGCGCAGGGAACGGCCTTGATAGATGGCCAGCCATGTCGGCAGCCAGATGATGACAAGCAGAGCCAGCCACAGCGGCGCCTGGGCAATCAGCAACAGCACGCTGATGCCAATCTCTGCGCCGGCCATGAGACTGACGGCCAGCCAATCCTGCTCGTGAATGAGCGCTCGTTCCGCGCCCCATGCATGGAGCACCCATAAGGCCACGAGCGCTAGCTGAAGCGTCCACTGACTGGATGCATTCTCCACGTCCAGAATGTTCAGCGTGAGCAGCCAAGGCAACCCGGTCATTACCAATGCGTGAAGCAGAACCGGCGGCCGGTGTAGCACACGCCCGCTGATCCAGCCAATGACGCCCAGGCCGATTACCATGCCGGTCGCGGCCAGCGCAGATAAGCCGACAGCCGAGGCGACGAGCAGACCAATGCCCACGCTAGGCAGGGCAATACGATAGATTAAGGGCAGCGAAGTTGGACCACCAGCGCCAAAGAGCTGCGCGGCCGGAGACCCCGGCTGCATATAGGGCAGCCAGAAACGGGGGCTGTGCGGCCGCTCACGGAGAACCAGCAACTCGGTGCGGCCAGACGCCAAGCGCCAAATTGCCCCCCAGATCGGATCGACTAGCAGCCAGAGCAGCACCAGGTTGCTCCAGGTAATGTCGAGCGGACGCCATAACAGCCCGGCGGCCAACAATGCCGCCAGCATACTCCAGCCGGCAGTAATGCGCAGGGGGAGTCGATCCAACCAGAACTGGGCACTGACTGAGGCGCTGTCGCCCGTATGGAGATCGTCCACAAGGGGCGGATTAAACGTGCGCTGGGCAAGCGTCTGCAGGTTCGTCTCTTCGGTTGTGCGCTGATCACCAGCTGAGGGTGAGGAGAGTGATTCCATGTTTTTGACTCAAGTTGAAAAAACCCATACGTGCACCTGCGCGCAACGCATGGGCTCTGATTGCATTCATCCGAATTATACCAGAGATAAAAGTGATCAGAAATAAATCCGGAGAACCACCGGAGATTCTCAATTTCAGGCGAACCGCGATCTATCCCATCCCAATCTGAACTGTCCGTCTATCAGCTGCCGCGATTGACAGCAGGCGGGGCGCGGTGTACAATCCGTTGTGACGCACTGCGTCACAACGGGGGCCTTTATTGATGGACAGAATCAATTCAAATAGCGAGGAAAGCAATGAGCAAAGAAGATGCAGAAAAATCCCTGCAAAATCAACTGAAGGGCCGCGCCATTGATCTGCGCAACGAGGCCATTGTGCAGAGCGCCAATCTCTATCTGTTGGGGCGCAAGGTGCTGCTGGCCAGCCTGGGCGCCGCCGCCCTCACAACTGAAGAAGCGGCCGGCATACTCAACAAGCTCGTGGAACGGGGCGAGTTGGCCGAAGCGGACGCCAAGAAGCTGCTGGGCGACTTCCAGAGTCGCGGCAAGGCTGGTGAAGAAGAACTGACCAAGGCGACCAAGGGGGTTGCCAAAAAGGCCAATTTTGCCATGGAGGAGAGCGTTGAATCGGTGCTGGAGAAGCTCAACGTGCCCAGCAAAAGTGACGTGGACAAGCTGAGCGAGCAGATCGCCCAACTCAACGAAAAGATCAACAGGCTCAACCAGCTCGAAAGCGAATCAGCGTAGCGTCCACCCGCACTGCCAAATCGGCGTTTTAGCCAACCTTATGCGGATGGCGGAAGCAGTCGGTCGTGTGATCGTTAACCATGCCGCAGGCCTGCATGAATGCGTAGCAAATGGTAGGGCCCACAAAGGTAAAGCCGCGCTTTTTGAGATCCTTGCTCATGGCCCGCGACGTCTCTGTCTCAGCCGGAACCTCACTCGAGCGCGGCCCAATGGTTAACGACCGGTTCGCCGTCGACGAATTGCCAGATGTAGGCGTCGAAGCTGCCGAACTCCTCCTGCGTTGTCAGAAACGCCCTGGCGTTTTGGGTGAAGGCACGCACCTTGAGCCGGTTGCGCACGATGCCGGGATTAGCAAGCAGTTCGGCAAATTTCCCTTCATCATACTGGGCGACTGCACCGGCGTCGAAGTTGTCGAATGCGCTGCGATAGGTTTCCCGTTTTCTTAAGATCGTAATCCAACTCAGTCCCGCCTGCGCCCCCTCAAGCAATACCATTTCAAAGAGATGCCGGTCGTCATGAGCGGGCACGCCCCACTCGTGATCGTGATACTCGATGTAGAGCGGGTCGTCGCCCGCCCAGGCACAGCGCACCACGTCCATTCGTTACCCTCCCCATCAATAGAGACGCGTCGTATCCAGCACGTTCTCAAGCGGCTTTCCATCCAGATAGCGGCGCAGATTCGTGCAGAAGAGGTCGGTGATGCGCTCATTTTCCCGGTCACTTGTGCTGGCCGAGTGGGGGCTGACCAGCACGTTGGGCATATCCCAAAGGGGACTGGTCGGCGGCAAGGGTTCTTCGGCGAAGACGTCCAGGGCTGCACCGCCCAAATGACCCGACTGGAGTGCGGCAATCAGAGCCGGCTCGTCCACCACCATGCCCCGGGCGATGTTGATGAAGAACGCGCCCGGTCGCATGGCGGCCAGCGCCGCGCCATCGATGAGCTGCTCGGTGTCGGGCGTATGGGGGATGATGACCACCACGACATCGGCTTCGCCCAGCATGGCGTGGAGATCTTCCGGCGCATAGAAGCGATCTACGGAGCCATCGTCACCGCCCCGCGCGCGTGTGCCCACTGTCCGCATGCCGAGCGCACGCGCCATGCGCGCGACCTCGCGTCCGATGCGCCCCAAACCCACCACGGCCAGCGTCCGCCCTTCTAAGTCGGTGGCGGCATAGCGTTCCCAGTGATGGGCCCTCTGTTCCGCCAGGATGTGAAGCAGACGGTTGTAGTGCATGAGGATGGCCATCATGCAGAATTCCGCCAGGGGGCGGGCATGGACGCCGCTGGCGGTGGTGAAGGTTGTTTGGGGCATGCGTTCATCATAGCCCATGCGCTTCACAAACTGACCGATGCCGGCACTCGTGGCCTGGAGCCAACGGACATTAGGCGCAAGGTCGGGCAAATCTTCGCGGTGCGTGTGATCAAAATCGAAGAGGATTTCGGCCTGCCAAAGCAACGCTTGCCAGCGCGCCTCCTCGTCGGGCGTACGCACCAGCGGCGCGCCAACGTGATCGGCCGCATAACGGGGGGGTGGGATCAGCTCGGGAACGTACACCACATTCAGACGCGGGTCAACCGCGCGAATACGTGCAACATGTGCCGGTTCCAGGTAGGTGGCGATGAGGAGATTGTGAGAACGGTTGTCTTGCTGCATAAGGAAAAATTCCTGAGTGTAGTCGTGGGCAAAGAACATTACAATTAACGTAACGATACAGGTGAATGGTAGCGACGCCGGCTGAGTGAGGCGAGCGCAGCGATGCCTTGTATCGAAGCCAAGTAGCGGGTCGACCCGTTTGATTTCGATACGACCACATACTGCCGTGGACTACTGGGTGCCCTTCGGACGCGGCACTAACCTGCAGGTTACTAATCAACAAAGATTATGGAGCAATCCGGTTAAATCTGCTCCGGCATACCGCCACGACGCGCGGATTGATAGAGTGCCTGGATCACGCGCAGATTGGCCTCGGCCTCATCCGGGCCATAGCGAAGCGGTCGCTGATTGAGCACGGCGTCGGCGAAGTGCTCGACCATCAGTTGATACTCATCCACGCCGTCGATTTGATGAACTACAGGCGCGCTCCGCCCGTGCCGCTCGACGATCTCCACGTCCTTGGTACCCGGCAGGAAGGCATCGGGCACTTCGAGAAAACCGTCGGTCCCGGCGACGACAAACGACTCGCGGCGCTCCATCGTCAAGGCGCAATCGAATTGAGCAATCAGCTCGTCGCCAAAGTGCAGCGTACCAGACATGCGACTGTCCACGCCGGTCTCATGCCACGCGGCGTAAGCCTGTACGACGTCCGGTTCAGCGCCGGCAAGAGTGCGCGCGATGTTTACGCAGTAGCAGCCCACGTCCATCAGCGCACCACCGCCGAGTTCGGGTTGGAAACGTATATTGTCGGGCCGATTGAGGCGGAAGGTAAACGCGGCCTGAATCACGTGAGGGCGGCCAATCGCGCCCTGCTCAATCAGGCCCATGACCTCGCGGATGCGGGGATGAAAGCGATACATGAATGCTTCCATCAGGTAGACGCTGTTGGCATCCGCCGCCGCTGCCATTTCCCGACACTCGGCAGCCGTCAATGCCAGTGGTTTTTCACAGAGGATGTGCTTGCCGGCTTCGGCCGCTCTGATCGTCCATTCTTTGTGCAGATTGTTGGGCAGGGGAATGTAGACAGCGTCGATCTCGGTTGAATCCAGGAGCGCAGCGTAGCTGTCAAACGCCTGGGGAATGCCCAACTCGTCGGCAAAGAGACGCGCCTGTCTCTCGCTACGGCTCGCTACCGCAACGAGCTCCCCATTGTACGCCTGCTGAATTGCGGGAATCACCGCAGCGCGCCCAATGTTGGCTGTACTGATCACGCCCCAGCGGAGCTTTCTCGCAGACATGGCGCCTCCTGAAGCAGACGTGCTAACGTGCTTGAGCCGATTGCTCCAACTCAGCGAGGACCGCAAGATTGGCGTCGGTTGTTTCGATGACCTGATCTGCGAAGTCACCATACTCCGATCGATCACGCAGATAGTGGTGAACGATGGTCCGGCGGGCCAGGTCCATATCGCCTGTCGCAAGGGCGTCGACTAATTCCTGGTGAAGCCCCACGATGTCGCTAGTCGCCGAAGCCTGTTGTTCCATGCTGCGCATGATGAGGGCCCCGATTTGCCCGCTTAACCCAGACCAAAGCTCAAAAATCCGTTGCGAATCTGCCAGTTTGATGATCGCCTCATGGATGGCCAGATCAATGCGAATGAGAATGGGCAGATCTTGCGGCAACCTGCATGCACGCATCTCCTCAACCAGTGTCTGTAGCCGGGCAATAAAACCCACATCGATCTGATCTAATCCGGACGTGACAGCAAATGATTCCAGCAGCGCACGCGCTTGGCAAAGTTCATAGGCGTCTTGGCCAGACAAGCGTGTTACAAATGCACCTTGTCGGGGTCGATTGACGACCAGCCCCTGGTTTTCCAGCATCAAGAGGGCCTCGCGTACAGTCGTCAGGCTGACGTTGAACTCCTCAGCGATCTGGGCAACCGGCAGGCGATCACCGGGCCGCATGTCACCGCAGAGGATCGCGTCTTCCAGCGCGCGGCGCACATCGTCTACCAAACGCAATCGTTTTGCTCGAACCATCACCATAGGGCGTTATTCCAGTATCAGGATTTTCCACTCTTGACGCAGCGGGCTGGCAAGCGTTCCAAAAAGGCAGTTTGGCAGAAGGAGAAGAGTGTGATAAAACTAAGTTAACTATCGAAAATCGATTTTCGATAGTTAACTTAGCATCGCCTTACCTCTTTGTCAAGACTGCTTTTTGACGTCCCCCCTCAGACTTAGCACTGCCGCTCGTCTGCTGTCTAACCGTAATCTGGCTGACACCTTCCAGCCGCTGGAGCAAGCGACCGATGCCACTATCTGCGCCACAGTTTGATGCCTGGCTCGAAGACTTTTTTGTCTCCTACTATTATTATCGCCCAGTAAATGCTACCTTTATCGGCGAACATGCCCATGATTATCGTCTGCCCGATTTTTCAGAGAATGGCGCCGGTGACCGCCTCGCCGACATGGGCCGCTTGCTCCGTAGTCTCGACGCATTGCCCGATGAGCCGCTGACCCGGCCGCAAGAGATTGATCGCACGCTCGCCCAGGGCTTTCTGCGTATCCAGAGCTGGGAGAGCAATTCTGCCCATTTCCACCGGGGCAATCCCTCTACGTATACCGGCGAGGCAGTTTTCAGCATCATTGGTCTCTTCCTAACGGATTACGCGCCAGTCAATGAACGCACGGCAGCAGCCATTGCACGCCTACAGCAGATTCCGACACTGCTGGCCCAGGGCGAAGCCAACATCCGCCAGGCGCCGGTAAGTTGGACCGAGCGCGCGTTGCGCGAGTGCCAGGGCGCGCAACATCTGCTGGGCGAGGGCATCAATCAATTGATGGTTCAGGAAGAGATCGATGATCATCACTTTCGCGAGGCAGCTGATCAGGCCGGTGCGGCATTTGCCCGCTTCGAAACCTATTTGCGCAACGAGTTGCTGGCGAATGACGCAGACCACTATGCCTGCGGTGAAGCAGCCTTTGATATGCTGATGCGCGAGGGGCATTGTCTGAACCTGACCGCGGAAGAGATACTCGACTATGCCGCGGAGCAGTGGGCTGAAGCCCAAAGTGCGCTGGCCGCGCACGCAGCAGATTTTGACGCCGCCACGCCCGATGAAGCGCTGGCCGGGCTCGCCGATTTGCATCCGGCAGCCGATGAATACTACGCACGCTATACGGAACTCTGGCAAGCGTGTTATGCCATGGCGCAAGAACGGCGGCTGCTGACCTGGCCCGATTTTCCGATCGAGTACGTGCCGCGCCCCCAGTGGGTGCGTGAAGCAGCGCCCTACTTGTACTTTCTTTTCTACCGCTCACCCGCAGCGGTTAACCGGCCGCCAGTGCACCAGTATCTTGTGGCCCCGCTCGATCCGTCGCTCTCGGCCGCGGAGCAGACAGCATTCCTGCGCAGCAACAACGACAGCGTGATCAAGTTGAATCATGTGGTGCACCATGGCGCCATCGGCCATCACGTTCAAAACTGGCACGCGTTTCGCGCTCCTTCGCGCATCGGCAGAATCGCCGCAGTCGATTGCGCGTCCCGCATCGCCCTCTTCTGCGGCGGCACCATGGCCGAGGGGTGGGCCTGTTACGCCACTGATCTCATGGGCGAGGCCGGCTTTTTAACACCGCTGGAACGCTATGCCGAAGCCCAGTCGCGCCGGCGCATGAGCGCCCGGGCCATCGTTGACGTCAAGCTGCACCGCGGCGAATTCACCCTGGATCAGGCTGCCGATTTCTACACCCAGAACGCGGCCATGAGTCCCGAGGCTGCGCAGGGTGAGGCAGTGAAGAACAGCATGTTCCCCGGCGCGGCCATGATGTATCTGCTTGGTACGGACAGCATCCATGCGCTGCGCCGGGAAGTGGCGGCTCGCGAGGGCAGCAGCTTCAACCTGGCCTGCTTTCATGATCGCTTCCTCTCCTATGGCTCGATCCCTGTGGCGTTAATCGGCGCAGACATGCGCAAAGATCCTGTATTGTAGTTCCGAGACACTGTCCGATGAAAAAGCGAGGGCCCAATGCGCTTCGATGAGAAAGTGGCTGTTGTCACCGGCGCCGGGAACGGCATCGGCCTAGAGATTGCCCATGCGTTTGCCCACGAAGGCGCGCACGCGGTGATCGCAGAGATCAACGAGGATGCGGCCAATCGTGCGGTGGCAGAGATCGAAGCTGCGGGCGGACGGGCGCTGGCCGTGCCCACGGACGTCGCAGCAGAAACGGAGATCGCCGCACTGGTCGATCGCGTCGTCGACCAGCTGGGGCGGATCGACATTTTGGTCAACAACGCGGGTGTCGTAGTCCATGGGTTGCTGGTCGACATGGACTTAGAGGCATGGCAGCGCCAGCTCGACGTACAGCTCACGGGACCATTTCTGACAACCAAACACGTCGGGCGCCACATGATGAGCCGTCCGGGCGGCGGCAAAATTGTTAACATCTCATCGGTATCGGCTGTGATGGGCCGCGTCAAGGGTGGACCCCACTGCACAGCCAAAGGTGGCCTCACGATGCTCACCAAAGTTGCGGCCATGGAACTTGCCCAATATGGCGTCACCGTCAATGCAGTAGCGCCCGGATTGATTGACGTCCCTTCGCAGCGGGCGGAAGAAAACATTTCGACAGCCTATAAGACCCGTTATCTCCAAGAGGTACCGCTGGGGCGGATGGGCGAAACGGTCGATATCGCCCAAATGGTGCTCTTTCTCGCTTCGGACGATGCGGCCTGGATCACCGGCCAACTCTTCCTGGTGGATGGCGGCCTTATGGCCGGTCACTACAGCTTCCAGGGCAACCAAGATTTCACCATGCTGGGTGGTCACGCGCAGTTGTCCGAATCATGATCGGCGGAGCGATAATATGAATGATGGTACTCTCTATCTGGACAATGCCCGTCTGATTGACGGGAGCGGTGATCCTGTATCCGACAGACCATATGCTGTTTTGGTGGAAGGCGCACGCATCGCGGCCGTGGCGCCCCGCACGGAGTTACCCGCGCCGGACGACGCCCGATGCATCGACCTGGGCGGCCGCACGCTGATGCCGGGGATGATCGACTGTCACGATCATTTGGCCAATCTGCCGGGCGGGATGGTCGCCCGGGCCGCGATTCCCCCCACGCTGTCGGTCTTTCTGGCCGCGGAAGCCTTTCGGGAGACTTTGCTCTCCGGCTTCACCGCGGTGCGTGATGCCTCGGGTGTCGACTTGGGCATGAAGATGGCCGTCGACCAGGGGCTGATCGCCGGCCCCCGGCTCAAGATCAGCGTCAATATTATTTGTCAGTTTGGCGGCCACAACGATCACACCGAACCGGCCGGCGTCGACTCGACCTATCCGAAGCTGCAAACGATCCCCGACGGCGTCTGCGATGGAGTCGACGCCTGCCGTCACAAAGTGCGTGAAATGGTGCGGGCCGGCGCAGACTGGATCAAGATTGCCACCACGGGCGGCGTCGGCACACCAACCGGGGGGCCGCTGCTGCGACAGTTTTCGCTCGAAGAGATCCAGGCGATCGTCGATACGGCTCATGCAGCCGGCAAGCCGGTCATGAGCCATGCCTACGGCGGTGAGGGTGTCAAGATCTGCCTGGACGCCGGCGTCGACAGTATCGAACACGGTGCGGCGCTGGATGATGCGCTGATCGACCAGATGGTGCGCCAGAGGACGTGGCTGGTGCCGACATTCACAGTCTTGCACAAGATTGTTGCGTTGGGTGAACTGGACCCGTGCCCCGTGCCGGAATACATGCCGCGTAAAGCTCGAATCCTCATGGAAGCCCAACGAGAGAGCTTCCCCAAAGCACTGGCGGCGGGCGTGCGCATGGCCATGGGCACGGATCTGGGCAGTTTTGGGCGGGGTGAAAACGCCGGCGAGCTGGCCTACATGACGGCGGCCGGCATGACGCCCATGCAGGCGATTGTTGCGGCCACGCGCATGGGTGCAGAATGCATGGGACTGGGCGGCGAAGTCGGCGAAATACGGCCCGGTCTATTCGCTGACCTGCTGGTCATCGACGGTGATCCGCTGGACGATGTGGCGATGCTGCAGGATGCGACACGGATTCAGCTTGTCATGCAGGGCGGGGTCATCCACAAGAATTTGATCGATAGAGGGGGTGAAACAGCCCATGAGTTTGTTTAGTCTGATCAAGACACTGACGGAACTTCCCGGGCCAGGCGGCGACGAGTGGCACGTGCAGAAGTGGCTGACGGAGCGCTGGGGCGATCGTGTCCAGGAAATGGCGCTCACGCCGGTGGGTAACCTGATTGCGCAGGTGGGCGGAAGCGGGCCGCGGCTGATGCTGGCCGCCCACGCCGACGAGATCTGCTTCGTGGTGAAGTACATTTCTGACGATGGTTTTGTTTGGCTCGCCTCGGGCCAGCGTAACCCAGAGCAGCGCCCCACCCTGCGCAGTTCGGTCTTTCTGCCCTGGGGCCACCCGGCGCTTATCGTCACGGCGACGGGCACGGTCGAGTGCGTCTTTGCCACCCTGACCGGGCACGTGCTCACGCCGGAGCAACGGGCCAAGACGGAACCGGATTGGAACGATATCTTCCTCGACGTCGGCGCCTCCAGTCGCGCCCAGGTGGAAGCGCGGGGCATCCGGATTGGCGATCGCGTCATCTGGAATCCGCCGACGCGCCGCATGGGCGACTTCGTCTATGGCAAGGCGATGGACGACCGGGTTTGTCTGGCCATCATGGATCGACTGCTGGATGTCCTCGACCGGGACCGGTTGGAGTACGAGCTCGTCTTCGTCTCCACCGTGCAGGAGGAAATCGGCCTCGTGGGCGCAGACGCAGTGGCCGACGAGGTCAATTGCGATCTGGCTATTGCGCTGGACGTGGGGTTGGTGGGCGATGTGCCGGGCGTCGATCCGCGCGATGCGTCGGCGCGCCTCGGCGGAGGCCCGACCATCGTCCACAAGGACCTGGCCCATTACAGTCGCCCGCTGACGCTCGCGCTCATGACCAGCGCTGAGGACGCAGACATTCCTGTCCAGCCCGCTGTTTTCCATTTTTACGGCAGTGATTCCGGGGCCTTTACCCGCCACGGGATTCCTGCTAGCCTTGTCGTCGTGCCCACCCGCTATACGCACAGCCCGTTCGAGATGGTCCATCTGTCTGATGTCGAACAGACGGTGCAGCTGCTCAAGCATTTCCTGGAGCAGCCGCCCTATGTTTCAGCTCGCTAGATGACGTAATCGGCACCCTGATCGTCACACAAAGTGTCGAAGACGGACGAAGCGCTTACGATAATTGGAGAGGCAAGGTCATGCCAAGCAACGTTTGGGAAGGGGGTGATCGTCGGCATACGATGTTTGGAAAGCAGATTGTTCAATCTAATTGTAAGCGGAGTTCACCTGTCGTTTCGAATCTATTTATCACAGGAGCATTCACTATGAAGGTTACCAGAAACTGGGGATCGCTGAGCGTGTTTGCAGTGCTGCTCGCGTTGGTCCTCGCCTTGTCTGCCTGTGCTGCACCCGCCGCCGTCCCTGGCGCCGCGCCGGCAGCCGATGATGCAGCAGCCGAACCCGCCGAAGGCGGTACGATTGTTGTGGGCATCCCGGCCGGCTTTGACCGGCTGGACCCGAATGTTACGACCTTTTCCCGTGTCGGCAACATCACTATGCACATGACGGACCCGTTGGTCTGGCAAGCTTCACCAGGCGTCTACGTGCCGGGCCTGGCGACTGAATGGGAAGTCAACGAAGACGCAACCGAATATCGCTTCAAGCTGCGTGAAGATGTCACGTTCCACGATGGCACGCCTTTTAACGCCGAAGCCGTCAAGTTTACGTTTGACCGCATTGTGGACCCGGAAACCCAGTCGCAGTCGGCCTTTAGCAACATCGGTCCTTACAAGGAGACCGAAGTCGTTAATGACTATGAAGTCATCGTCCGCTTCAACACCGGGTATGCACCCTTCCTCGACAACCTGTCCGGAACGACGCTCGTTCCGGTGTCGCCCACGGCGCAGCAGGCAGTGGGCAACGAAGACTGGGGCATTACCGACTTTGTTGGCACCGGTCCCTTCATGTTCGACTCGATGACGCTCAATCAGGAAATCGTGCTGGTGCGCAATCCGGATTACAACTGGGGGCCCGAATGGTTGGGCAAGACCGGTCCGGCGAATGTCGACCAGCTCATTTACAAGTTCATCGAAGAGCCGGCCACACGTACCGCTGCGCTGGAAACCGGCGAAATCAATTTTATGGATCAGACGCCTGAGATCGATTTCCCCAGCCTCACTGAGAATCCCGATATCACCACGATCCAACTGGCCCAGCCCGGTTCCGGATGGGCGCTGATGTTCAATCATCAGAATTATCCCACCAGCGAGTTGCCTGTGCGCCGCGCCATGCAGTTGGCTATGGATCGCCAAGGCATGATCGATACGGTCTACAACGGCTTTGGCACACCCGCCTGCGGCCCGCTGACTAGCGTCGTCTTCTGCTACGATGCCAGCATCTGCGAAATGTATCCGACCGATCTCGACCAGGCCAATGCGACCCTGGAAGAAGCGGGTTGGGTAGACAGTGACGGCGACGGCATCCGCGAAAAGGATGGCGAGCCGCTGACCATCGGCCACTACTACCGCGCCGATGCCGGCAACAGCAATGCCGAGGCCGCGTTCCTGAAGGACAACATGGCCAAAATCGGGATTGATGTCGAGCTCAACGGCCTCAGCCGTAGCGGCTACTTCGATGCTGTGCGTTCCGGCCAGCACAATACCCAAGGTTGGTGGGACACGGGCACCGATCCGGACATGGTCCGCACCTTCTTCCACAGCAGTAACGCCGGCGGCGGTACCAATCGCAACAACTACATCAATGAAGAAATGGACACCATGATCGACGCAGCAGCGGCCGAAGCCGACCCGGCAGCCCGCTGTGAACTCTATTCCGACATCCAGAAAAAGGTGAAGGATGAGGCCATCATGGAATTCTGGGCCGATCCGGTCATCCTGTACGCGCATGGCAATGACCTGAACGACGTCGTCTACTACCTTGGCGGCAATACGCCCTACTTCTACACGGCGACAGTTGCCGAGTAGCTTCAGCGAATAAAGTCCAAGTCGCAAGTCGTTTTTTGCCTGTAGCCTGTACCTGATCGAATGCATGGGGACCTCGATCAGGTACAGGCGGTGAGGCTTGGATGATCATGCGCCGTAACCAAAAATGGTCCGCTGAAGAGGACGAGGAAAATGAACCATGTCGATTACCCGTTATGCGCTTAGTCGCCTGATTGCCACGATCCCCACGCTGATCGCCCTGACCATTTTGGTCTTCCTCATGCTCCAACTCGTGCCGGGGGATCCGGCAGAAATTTTCCTTGGTGAAAAACGAAGTACGCCTGAACTGCTGGAACAGGTGCGCCAGGATATGGGGCTGGACAAACCGCTCCACATGCAATATTTGACCTACATGAGCGGTGTTGTACGGGGAAACCTGGGCGATTCTCTCTTCAATAAACAGCCGGTGCTGGAGCAGATTTTGGATGCGCTGCCCTATACGTTGACGCTGGCATTGAGCGCGCTGTTGATCAGTACTGTGCTCGGGCTGACGCTGGGCATTGTTTCAGCGCTCAAGCACAATACCTGGATCGACAGTTTGGCCATGGGCTTTGCATTGATCGGTGTCTCCATGCCGGTCTTTTGGCTGGGCCTGCTCATGATCCTGATCTTCTCGGTCAATCTGAAATGGTTTCCGCCCATGGGCCAGGGGAGCCTGGATCGCTTGATCCTGCCTGCCTTGACGCTCGGTCTACTGAGTTCGGCAACGCTGGCGCGTCTGGTGCGCAGTAGCATGCTCGACGCCCTCACCGACGACTACATCCGAACCGCACGCGCCAAGGGCCTGCGCGAGCGCGCTGTAGTCACGCGCCACGCCTTGCGCAACGCATTGATTCCGGCCGTCACGGTCATGGGACTTCAGTTTGGCGGGCTGATCAGCGGTGCGGTGATCACAGAGACGATCTTCGCCCGCGTCGGTCTGGGCAAAATGTATGTCGAATCAATTCTAAACAAAGACATGACGATGATTCAGGGATTGACGCTCGTGCTGGCCTTGATGATTATGCTCATCAATATTCTGGTTGATCTCTCCTACGCTGTCATCGACCCAAGGATTCGTTATGAGTGAGCAGACACCGCCCCCAAACGGCCGATCAGACGATTCACTCATTCTGAACGACGGCCGGCGCCATCGCTCGCTCTGGGGCGATGCCATGCGACGGCTCCGCCAGAATCCGGGCTCCATGATCGGGTTGGCATTGCTCATCATCATTGCCACCATGGCCATTCTCGCGCCCTGGGTGACGCGCTACGATCCAGTTGAAATTGTCGCCAGCGAGCGGCTCAAGCCGCCCAGCGTCCAATATTGGATGGGGACCGATGCCTTCGGGCGAGACATCTATACCCGAATCGTCTACGGCGGTCGAATCTCGCTCCAGGTTGGCATCATCTCCGTGTCAATTGCTGCAACCATGGGCGTGACCGGCGGCCTGTTGGCGGGCTATTTTGGCGGCTGGACAGACTCATTCATTATGCGCTTTGCCGATATCACCCTGGCCTTCCCCGGCATTCTGCTGGCGCTGGTCGTCATTGCCATCCTGGGACCGAGCCTCTTTAACGCCATGATTGCCGTTGGGATCGCTGCTGCGCCCACCTATGCACGAGTGACACGCGGGTTGGTATTAAAAACCAAGGCGACAACCTATGTCGAAGCGGCCGTCGCCGTTGGCAGCCCTCCTTCGCGTGTCATCATGCGCCATATTTTGCCCAATATTCTGGGTTCGCTCATCGTTGTGGCCACGCTGGGCGTAGCGGGCGCAATCATCGCCGGCGCGGCCCTGAGCTTCCTGGGGCTTGGCGCACGGCCCCCAACACCTGAGTGGGGCCTGATCCTCAGTGAAGGGCGCAGCTATTTGCGCCATGCATCGTGGATCACGACCTTTCCGGGTCTGGCGATCATGTTGACGGTTTTGTCCATCAACCTGTTGGGAGATGGTCTGCGCGACGCGCTCGAACCACGCATGACCCGCTAAATCCACGCCAACCGATCGGACGTTGGCCTACAATTTGAGCAAGGAGAGAAAAATGAGTGATCGACTGCGTGTCGGCGTGATTGGAGCAGGCCGCTGGTCCGCCTCTGCCCATTTGCCGGGCTATACTCGTTCCCCCCTCTGTGACATCGTCATGTTGTGTGACCTCGATCGGGAGTTGGGTGAGGCCAGGGCGCAAGAGTTCGACATCCCGGAATTCGTCACGGACTATGAGAAGATGCTGGCGCGCGACGACATCGACGTTATCGACGTCGTCACGCGCGCCGACCACCAGGAGATGGTCTTCGCCGTACTGGAAGCGGGCAAGCACTGCCTCGTGGAGAAGCCGGTCTGTCACGATTATCGCGACGTCTGGCGCGCCCATGAGTTGGCCGAGTCCAAGGGACTCAAGACCAAGGTGGGGCTGACCTTTCGCTACGCGCCCGCGGTTCAGTACATGTTTGAGCTTGTGCAAGAAGGCTACATCGGCACGCCCTATGTCTTCAACGGCTACGAGCAAAACAGCCAGTGGCTCGATCCAGATAATCCGATGGACAAGCGGATTCACAAGGTCAAGCCAGAAGGCGAAGAACCATGGGGCACCGACCTGAGCCGGGAAGGCATCCATGTCTCGTCGTTGGAGGGCTATGGCGCCCCGACCATCGATATCGGTTTGGAGTTGGTCAACAGCGATCTCACCCAGGTGGTGGGCATCCTGGCCAACATGGTTCCCTATCGACGGCGGACCAATCTGGATACGGAACGCGAGCGCATCAACATTGACGATGCCGACATGTTTATCGGCGAATGCGCCAACGGCGCGCTTTACTCCATGCAGAGCAGCTACGTGACGGTCGGGAATTACCCCGGTATCGAAGCGCGCATCTACGGGTCTGAAGGCGCCCTGATCGTGCGGCTGGTCGAGGAGTTTGGCGTGATTCAAACCCTCCACGGAGCCAAACCTGACGCGGTCGAGTTTGTGCCGCTGGAGATCCCCGAACGCTTCTTCCCGCCCGGCTTTCAGCCGGACGATCTTTGGAGTACGGCCTTTTACGGCAATCTCATTCAGAATTTCATGGAGGAGATCCAGGCGGGCGGCACGACGAACCAGGGCAACTTTGCCCAGAGCGCCCGCGTGCAGGAGATCATCAATGCCGTGGCCCAGTCCCACCGGGAACGGCGTTGGATCGATCTCCCGCTGGCTGAAATCGAGGGGTAATTGTCAGGCAGACCCTAAGCACGCGTAAGCGGCGGCCCGTACATCGGCCGCCGCTCTTGTTTGCGCATCGTGTGAGCCTTGGGCGCGCTACGCTAACGTGAAGGTTAGCTCAAACGCAACCTGCCGATGATCGGGTAAGCCCATGCCGTCGACGCGATCACCCGGTGCATCAGCAGCGGTGGCGAAGATGATGCCATCACGCTTGGCAGGATCCATGCCGATGAACATGGGATAATTGCCCCTCCCCAACGCATCGGTTGTTGCATAGCCCGGCGTTTCATCGTCGCGTCGCCCCACCCAATCTACGACAAAGCGAACACCCGGAGCTGGAGAACCGTCGGCCTGTATGGCATTGATGTAGACGTGATGCTTGCCACCGGCTTCGTCGACATCCAGAAAGCGCGCGTCGGTCAGTCGCCACACGGGGCCGGCAGCGTCGCTGCGGGTCAACCGCACGCCGAGTTCATCCAGGCGTGGGTCCCATTCCAGCGCGGCAGGTGCGGTCACGACTGGCGGCGTCGCCGGCTCCGGCTCTACCGGCTCAATGGGTTCTGGCGCAGGCGTAACGGGTGTTACTGGTTCGGGAAGCGGTTCCAGGGGCTGTGGCGCTGAACCATCCGTA
This sequence comes from uncultured Chloroflexia bacterium, assembly GCA_963749845.1. GTDB lineage: Bacteria > Chloroflexota > Anaerolineae > Caldilineales > Caldilineaceae > JAGRCP01. The sequence continues at coordinate 195,548 of CAVVOJ010000011.1, forward strand.
TCATCCCATGAGAAGCGGCGCACAAAGTTGGGGATGGCGCGCACGGCTTCGATCGTCTCAGTCTTGTCGCCCAGCGGACCGCCCCACCAGTCCTCGGCCGTGTTCCAGCCGCCTACCAACCACGGCGTCATGCTGAAGTAGTAGTCGGGCAGCGCCTCGCCGCTGGAGAGGACACCGGTGCGGAACCATTCGAAGATCTCCCGGTGATAGAGGGCATGGAGCGGCTGCAGCACGCGCGGATAGCGGCGATCGTCGTCCACGCCAAATTGCCAGCCGCCCTCACCGCCGACAATCGGGATCACCATCCCCAGCCGCTCATGCATCCACACGGCAAAGGCGGAGCCCATCATCACCGAGACTGGGTCCTCAACGATGGTGATCCCGGGATGGGTCTGCTGCGAGAGTTCATCGTAGGGATAGTTGGGCGGATGGTTGACGCCGTAGTTGTGCACGACGAAGACCGCCCGCTCCCAGATATCGCGCCGGTTGATGGCATCGACTGCATCGATGGCCACGTCAAGTTCGCTCTTGCCCATGACCTGTAGGCCTGGATAGCCGCCAGCATCGGCCACGGCCGCGGCGTGGCGGGCCCAGCGTTCGGCAAAGACCTCACGATAGTTGTCCGGCCGACTGTCGTCCCATTCGCGATGATCGGCCGGTTCGTTGTAGATCTGAACATAGGCCGGCGCACCGGCGTCGTGCAATGGCTTTCACATAAGGCACTGGGTCAAAAAATCTGTCGATCTGCTTGCCGATGCGGACCACAGGCATGATGCCTGCATCCCAGCAGGCCTTGGCCGCACGCTGGGTCTGCAACTCATCCTGCGCGTAGATGAGGGTCCAAGTGGCGTTGATATACTGCAGACGCTCTATCGTTTGGCGATGCTCTCGTCGCGCAGATCCAGGGCAAAATGCAGACCGCGCCCGTTGTCTTGCGGAGGGCGCGGATAGCGTTTGAGCAGGTGCAATATTCTCCGGCGTAAAGCGTGAGCAGGGGCGGCCGGGTGACGGTGTCAGGGGCCGGCACCTCACCTTCCACCGCAATGGTGATGCGCAGTTCCTGAGCCGGCTTCGCCCTCGCGCGTCACGTGGAGCAAGTAGGTCGTGGTCACAATCGGCGTGACGACCTCTTCCCCCTGCTTGGCAACCCCGCGCCAGTTGAGATAGACGTCGTCAGCGCCCTGGGTGGTCCAACGCAATGTGGTCGATTCGCCAAAGCGGATGGCGAGGGCGTCTGCAGTGAAAGTATGACTTGCCATGGCTGATTTCCCCCTGATTGGCTGATTTTCATGCCATTTTACCCTGAATCCGAAGATTATGTAAAATTTAACATCAAAATTTGCCCCTTGACTCTACCACGGTGTCAGGGTATAGAGTGAGGCGGAACGAATCGTGCAAGTGTGCTTCACATAGAAAAAAGGGGTCAATCTGTGGCGACGATCAAACGACCGGTCATTTTGGGGACGGGACAGTTGGGGCTGGCAATCATGGACGAGTTGGCGGCGCGTGGGCTGCCGGTGACGCTGGTGAACCGTAGCGGCACTGTTGCGGAAACGCTGCCGAATGGTGTTGCGGTGACGGCCACGGATCTCTATGATCCGGAAAATGTACGAGCCGCGTGCGCTGGCGCTGACGTTGTTTTTCTTTGCGCACAGCCTGCCTATACGGAGTGGCCGGAGAAATTTCCGCCGCTGATCGATTCCGTGTTGGCGGGGCTGTATGAGAGCGGCACGACCCTTATCTTTGGCGACAACCTCTACATGTATGGGCCCACGGGCGGCGCACCGATCAGCGAAGATTTGCCCTACGCCGCCACAGGCCACAAAGGCAAGACTCGGGCGCTCATCGCCGAGCAGCTGCTGAATGCCCATACGCCTGGCAAACTTAATGTGGTCATCGGGCGGGCGTCGGATTTCTTCGGCCCACGGGTCACCGATTCGGCCGTGGGAGACCTGCTCTTCGCAGCTGCCATGGAGGGCAAGACGGTCAATCTTCTCGGCGACATCGACCTGCCCCACACCTATACGTACATTCGTGACTTCGCCAGGGCGCTCATCACCTTGGCTGAAGCACCCGAGGCGTACGGTCAGGCATGGCACGTGCCCAATGCGCCGACGCAATCGACTCGGGACTTCGTCGAGCAAGTTGAGACGCAAATCGGCAGGCCGGTCAAGATCCGTACGGCTGGCAAGAGTACGCTAACGATGCTCGGCTGGTTCAATCCGATGTTGCGTGAGATGAAGGAGATGTACTACGAGTTTAGTGAGCCCTACATTGTCGATGACAGCAAGTATCGAGCTGCCTTTGGCGATGGCGCTACGGCGCACGAGGAGGCCATCCAGGCGACGGTAGCATGGTATCGAAGTCTCGCCAACAGCGGCTAGGACAGGCTGGCGCAAGCGGCTAGATCGATCGCAGAACAAGGAAATGGAAGGTATAAAATTGGGTTGTCACTCAGGTCAACGGAATCCCAGCGGTGGCAGCCACAGCGCGGATGTGCCGGGCGCCCTGGTCGTAGTCAGTTTCGTGTTGCAGGTGCTCCAATATGAGCGGCACATCGCGGTCCAGCGCGTGTAGCTTGCGCAGAAAGTATGCATAGTCGAAGCCACCCTGACCGGGAATTGCTTCAATCAGCTGCGTCGTCAGCTCCGTGCGGAGCACGATATCCTTGGCGTGACAGCTCTTGATGTATGGCCCCAGTAGACTGAAGCATTCGTCGAACAACGCAACCTGTTGAAAGTAGCGACGCGGACTGTTGATCAGATTGACCGGATCGAGATGGACGCCGAATGCCGGTCGGTCGATGGCCTGAAGCAGTTGCAGATAGCTCTCCGCCGAGTCAGGCAGCATCCACGGCATGGTCTCCAGCGTGTAGAAAGTGCGCTGCGGTTGCACGTCATCAATGATGGCGCGTACGGTCTCGACAATCAGGTCAAAAGTATCCGGCGCATAGTCAGCCGCGGCCGGCCCATCCCACTTCTCGCCACGCGAACCGGCGATATTGACGCAGCAGCAGGCGCCGATGCGTTCGGCCAGGTCGAGACGGCGACGGCAGTAGTCGATGGCCTGATTGCGCAGGGCCGGGTCGGGGCTGAGCGGATTGCTCCAGGCGCCGACTTCAGCAATTACGACGTCGGCGTCAGCCGCAGCAGTTGCGTAGGCCTGTACGGTCGCATCGTCTGCTCTTTCGTCTACCGGGCACAAGGCCGCGCGATAGCCCGCATGCAGCACTGCCTGCGCCCACTCGGCAGGCGTTTGCTCTGTTGGTGGTAGGGCCGCGCCCAATCGAATCATAATTAGGGACGAACGACCACGACCGTGCCCATTTCGGCCCATTCATAGAGCGCCTTGGCCTGCTCGACGGGCAGATTGACGCAGCCGTGACTGACCGGCGTGCCAAAGTTGTCGTGCCAGTACGCACCGTGGATGGCGAACGCGCCGGAATAGTACATGGTCCAGGGCACATCGGGCGTGTCATAGTCGTAGCCGCGCATACGCGTCTGCTCATACTTGCGATAGACGCTAAAGGTGCCCGGCAAGGTCAGATGACCGGGCTTGCCGGTACTTACCGTGTAGTCAAAGACCGCCTGATCGCCTTCCCACGCCCGCAGACGCTGGTCAGAGAGATCGACTTCGATCCAACGATCTACGCCCGGCGGAGCCGGCATAGGCTCTGCCGACGGCGGGGCAATGGCGACCGGAGCGGGCTCAACCGTGCGCGACTCCACGCCTGAGTTCGACGCGCCGGCAATCTCGAGCGATGATTCCGTCATGCGCCCGTTGCGCAGCGTGACCGGGACGAGGTACTCGTTGTAATTCAGGTTGCTGTGCACCACACGCAGGCGTAATTGGTGCGTGCCATCCGGAAAGGGTGTCGTATCCCACACAAAAAACGTGTCGGCGCGCACTGGTTCTTCGCCAAGGGCCAAGAAAGTCGCATGGCCATCCTGGCCGGCAAGGACAAGATCAATCTGCCATTTGCGGAAGGTGGGATGATCAGCCGTGCCGCGCACGACGACTTCGCCAAAGAGTGCGGTGTTGGCGCTCGGCGATGTGATGCCGCTGACCGAACGAGCTTGAATCGGCGGGGCAAGGGTGAGGAGTAGACAGATGGCAAGTAGTGGGGCGGCAATGACGCGCCCCTGAAATCGCATAGGCATGTGGCAAACCTCCAGGACAACATATCAGCACAGACGTTCAGTGTGGGAGGTGCTGTCAAAGTCTTGGAAGGCACCCAAACAGGGCTCAGAACGAAGATAGCGCCATTATAACACAAGAAACGGCACAAATTGAAAGCAACAATGAAACGCAGATTGACAAATTTTCTATCGATCTGCGTTCGATTCACGCTTGTCTCGGTTGAGGGTCCTAGGCTGGCAATCGTTCGGGCTGAAGGCGACGGGTCCAAGCTTCCAGGGCAACGAGGACGCCTTGCAGACGCAGTCGCGTCTCCTCGTCTTGCAGGCGCAACTCGTCGTCAAAATGGGTCCCCGCAGAAGAGAGCATGAACTGGGGGCGCTGCAAGACGTAGACCTGGTTGTGGAGCAGAATGTCGTGTAAATGCCCCTGGGCACGTACGCCGCCAAAGCGGCCGGCCGCGCTGAGAATGGCTGCGGTCTTCTGGTTGAGGGGCGCAGGATCACCATTGGCTTGAGGCCGCGATGCCCAATCCAAGCCGTTCTTGAGCACACCGGGAATGGAGAAGTTATATTCGGGCGTTGCAATCAGCAATGCATCTGCTGCCAGCATGCGGCGATGAAAATCCTGAACGGCTTCGGGCATGCCCGCCCGTTCCACGTCGGAGTTGAACATGGGCAGTGGCGCCAAGTCGTAAATATCTAGCGTCATGCTATCGGGTAACACCTCGGCCGCGGCGTGTAGCAGCGCCCGATTATACGAGCGCTGGCGCAGGCTGCCGGCCATGGCGAATACGTGCATTGGGTTATTCATTTCTGTTGCTTTCCTCACCGTAAAAATCATTCAAATTCAAACTATTCAAGCAGTATGACCGGATTCGGTGAGAATGATCTGTGAGGTAGCTTCCGTGGTGGGGGCTACTCGGCAGCCGCAAGGCGTTGGGCAGCCAGATCGCAATAAGTCGGATCGATGTCATAGCCTACATAATGACGCTGATGCCTGGCCGCGGCTACGCAGGTCGAACCACTGCCCATAAAGGGATCGAGCACGACGTCACCCTGATAGGAGTAGAGTTGAATCACCCGCTCGGCCAAGGCAACCGGAAAGGGCGCGGGGTGGCCTACGCGTCGCGCAGACTCGGCCGGAATCTCCCAGACGGAAAGTGTGGCGTCCAAGAAGTCATCCCGGTCGATATCTGACGTGCCGGCATCCGGCCGCGAGTAACTCTGTTTGGAAAAGACGAGCAGGTACTCATGCACGTCACGCAGGCGAGGCGCCTTCGCACTCATCCAGCTGCCCCAGGCACACGAGCCGCTCGCTCCTTTGGCCTTTCGCCAGATGATTTCGCCCATGGGCAGGTAGCCGAGGCGCGTGTGAATCTCATAGAAGAAGGCGTGGAGGGGAATATAGGGCTTGCGGCCCAGGTTGGCGATGTTGATCACGTAGCGACCGCCGGGACGCAGCACCCGGTAGACCTCAGCCGCTACATCGCCGATTAGCGCCAGATAAGCATCGAGGCTCATATCGCCTTCGTAGTCTTTGCCTACGTTGTACGGCGGTGAGGTAAAGGCGAGCGCCACGCCGTTGTCCGGCACGGCGGACATATTCGTAGACGAAGCGCAATAGATCTGATCGGCCCACGGCTCATGCGTGGGGATATCGACGTCCATTTGGGCAGCGCTTGCCGGCTCGGTAAAGATATCGTCATAGAGGGTGCGTGAATAGAATGACGCAGCGTCATGACTCTCACGTTTACCGGTCCCGAAGGAAGAGGTGGCGGTACGTTTCATGGCTTTCTCTCTGGCGCTGGATATACAAGGCCCGGCACGCAAGGCGCCGGGCGCTTCAACACATTCGGTTCAGACCTACCAACCGCATAGTTATTCTGCTGGAATGACCAATTCCTGGCCGACGACAATCGAATTGGGATCCGTCAAGTTGTTGAAGCTCAAAATCGACTCCACCGTCACGCCGTATTGGGCCGCAACCTCGCTCAACGTCTCACCCGATGCGACGGTGTGGGTTGTGCCGCGCAAGATTTGAATGTCGCGCTGGCTGACGCCGGGGATGATCAGTTCCTGGCCCACGCGCAAGACATTGCGATTGACGATGTTGTTGGCAATGGCCAGATCGTCGGGATCTATGCCAAATTCTTGTGCGATGGAAAAGAAGCTGTCGCCCGGCTGCACGATGTAGGTGACCTGCCCGCCCGGGACCCCGTCGCTACTCGTTGCCACGGCCGGAGCCGATGGATCCGCCCGAGTCCGGGACATAGCCGGGGATGATAAGCGTCGTACCGACGATGAGGCTGTCGGGGGTCAATAATTGATTCGCTTCAATAATTTCCAGCTGGTTGATGTTAAAGCGCGCTTCGATTGCGCCCAAGGTGTCACCGGGCTGGACCGTATATTCAAACGGTCCCGGCAGCGGCGTCGGCACGCCCGCCTCGGTGATGCCCTCAACGTAGGGCACGACCAAGATTGTGCCGGCTTGAATGTTGTCGTCGGTCAAAAAGTTCAACTCGCGCAGGACCTGCATCGTGGTGCCGAATTTTTCGGCCAGATAGGAGATGTTGTCCCCCTCCTGCACGGTGTACTGGAAGGTCCGGTCCGGGCGCAGGGGCAGGGACTCTTCCTCCGCAACGCCCTCAGCCGCGTCGCCCTCCGTAGCCGGCTCGCCCTCGGCAGGCGCTTCGACCACGGGCGTGAGCGTGGGCACAGCTTCTGCATCCGGCTCAGACGGTGCGGCACCATCCACCGTTGCGGTGGGCGGCAGATCATTGACGTCAATCGGTGCGGGCGTTTCAGGCCGTCGCGTACAGGCGCTCAACAGGAGCAGCGCCAGCACCAGGCCGGTGAGTAAACGGGTACGAGTAGCCACAAACGAGTCTCCCTCTGTGCGGCATTGAGGTGGTTGTGGGCATGATAGCACAAGCAAAATCGCGGCGCAAGGAAACTATGATTTGCGGCTGCATCCCATGATTCGCATGATCGGCGCTGAGGCAATGAGTGAGCATGCTCTAGCCCAGCGCAGCGTGCGGGGCACGATTGCCCCTTTACTGATTGAACTCAGTCTAGCGCAGGAACGAGAGGGCCGTTGTCGAGGCGAGGACGGCAAAGACGAGGGTCGGGATATTCAGTAGCGGGAACGGGGTAAAGAGCATGGCCACCAGAATGCCCAGAATGATGCCGGCCAGGGCAAACCAGCGCAAATTGCGCCCACGCCTGCCGCCAATCGCGCGCCGGATGATCTGTGACAAAGCCGTGCCCGCGCTACCGCCAATCAAGAAGGCAATGATGCTACCAAAAAAGAGGCCAAAAAAACCAAGAAAGAAGCCCAGAATCGGTGTCGCGACAAGCGTCACAAGAAAACTGACGCCCAGAGCAATCCAGTTGTCCTTGCCCTCAGCCGTATAGTACTTGTCCTGTACGGCGCGAATACACTCTTTGCAGCGATAGCCAACGTCTGTTTGTACTGCGCACTTCATGCAGATCGGTTTATTGCACCGATTGCAGCGCAGCAAGGTTTCGACATTCGGGTGATTCTCACAATACAACACTTCGCCGGTCGCCGAAGTTTGCAGAGATTCTTGTTCGACCGTCATCACTTACGCGTCCCTTATACCATCTGTCCAACGCAACTTTTCCATTAGTGATTGATAGAAATAGTTACGATCTTTTAGGCGAATGAAGCGGGCCACATGGGGGCTACCGGTGATTACAACCTGATCGCCGCTATGCAACTCAACCACGACTTGACCATCAACCGTCAGCATAGGATGATAATCGGCGTATGCCTGTAATCGCACTTCCGAGCCGCGCGACAAAACAATCGCTCGGTCCATGCTCAGGTGGGGTGAAATCGGAATCACCAGCATGTTACGCAGTTCCGGCGGCAGGATCGGGCCGCCCACGGCCAACGCATAGCCGGTACTCCCGGTGGCGGTACTGGTGATGACGCCGTCGCACGTGTACGTGGTCAGGTACTCGCCATCCAAGTGGGCGCTGATGCGGACGACGCGGGCCAAATCGCCGCGGCTGAGCACAATGTCATTCAGTCCATCGTGCTCACAGAGCGTGAAACGCTCGCCGTCGTCGCCGAGGCGCTCCACCCGCGAACGCAACATCAGCCGCTCTTCCGTCCAGTAGTCGCCGTCAAGCGTCTGCTTGAGAGGCTCCTGCCAGTCATCGGGCATGATCTCGGCCAGAAAGCCAAGCTTGCCCATTTTGACGCCCAACATGGGCGCGCCGTCGGCTGCGCCGATACGCGCGGCCCGCAGCAGCGTACCATCGCCGCCAAGGGTAATGAGCAGGTCAGCCGTGCTGACGTGACTCAAAACCGCCTCCGACTCCCAGGCTGACTCTTGCCACACCTCTTCTACGCCCTCAACGCGCAAGAAGAGCTCAATCTCCTGAGCAAGGCTTTTCGATCCCGGCTTCATTGGGTGATAGAGAATGCCAATATGGTTGAACTCGGCAGACTGTGATACAGCGGGTGAGTCGGCGCGCTGGGCCGCCATGGGCATCGATCCGGACCGTTCTTTCATTGGCTGTCAACTTTGCTGAGGACCTGTAGCGTCAACGCATCCCGCCAACTGTTGGCATGCGAACGCCGGCGCGTCATTGGGAGCATCATAGAGCAGGGGTCGACTTCCGTCAAATCAACCTGCTTAGATCTCAGGGATTCTCAATTTCGCGAAGATAGGCAGCGGAAAAAGCCCGGTGCGGCGGATCGTCGTTGATTTTTGAGGATTGATCCGCCGACATCCATCGGGAACCTCCTCGGTACAGGGTTGATGCACGGCTCATTCTCCTCAAATTTGGGATTCGTGGACCATATCTCTTGGAGGGTATAAGGATATTGGCAAATAGGGGACATTCATCCTGTCTAATTGGGGATAAATACCCTTTGCGAACCATTCTCAAACGGCGTAAGCTGGACACAGTGTAGGAATATACAATGTAAAGAGTAGTGCTGTTGCAGTCAGCAGTCAAAGGAGACTGAAGATGTCGAAGAAAAACAAAATTCTGGTACCCATCGACGGGTCAGCTTTTTGCACCCATATTTTCCCCCACATTTGTCGCTTTTTCCCACCGGATCAGAACGAAATCATCCTCCTGCGCGTGGCTGAAGATCCAGTCGGTCATGTCGGCAAACCGGGGCGTCCGTCCACCATGGAAGTGGATCTGTTCGAATACCCCTCACGCAAAGAATTACGGCAAGCCCAGCATCCCATTTTCGCTAGTCAGGAACGGGAGAGTACCGTCGCCGACCTCACCCTGGATATGCGGAAGGAAGAGCAGATGCTGGAGCTCTTCGGCTACGAAGTCCATAGCGAAGTGCGGCTCGATCGAGCACGGGGCGAGGCCATCGTGCAGTATATCGAGAATCACGATGTGGACATTGTTGCCATGACCACCCATTGGCGCACGGGAATCAACAAGCTGATCTTCGGCAGCGTCGCCCAATACGTGGCACAGCACATCTCGATTCCGATCGTGATGATTCGACCCGAGGCGTAGCGCTGGCGCGACAGCGAACAAAGCAAGCTGTTAGCCGTGAAGCATTTTTTGACAAAGAGCGCAGCCATCCGCTATATTAGCGGGTGCGCTCGGGCGAATAGCTCAGCTGGTTAGAGCGCCTCGCTTACACCGAGGAGGTCAGGGGTTCGAGTCCCTTTTCGCCCACTCGCTTTTTGCCGCGAGAAAAATAGCTGGTGCAAGATGAAAGGTCGACCGATGGTCGGCCTTTTTTCATGGTATCGTCAGCCAAACTGAAGGCTCTAAGAGATCATTATTTCTGCTGAAGCGTCTGTCCAGTTCGCACGCCCACGTGCGAACTGGTGGGATACGAGCGATTTCAGTACTATCTGTGCTGTTCGCACGTGGGCGTACGAACTAAGGCCATTCCAAGATATTAGCTATCCGACCTACCTGCAGGCTGGACTCAGGAAGGCATATCGACGAGAGAGCTTCCAGGCAGGTACAGCGTACAGCTATTTATCTGGATTGGCCTAAGCGGTTGCGGGTATCGAGAGTCGTGATCCCGTACTGTCGTTAATTTGGCTCTGCGCGTGCGGGGCGCGCTTGAGCGTTGCGGTTTGGAATACGTCGCGGATGGACGCACGCACGGGGGTGACGTATAATCTGCCCATGAGCAAAGATGCAACGATGGAATATCGAAAGCTGCCAAGCGTTGATCGCCTTCTCCAGCATGACGCGATCGCTTTGCTCGCGGCAACTCACGGCGAAACATCTGTGTCTGCTGCAGTGCGCGGCGCGCTGGACGACGCCCGTCGCGCCATCGCCGGCGGCGCGCCCGCGCCGGACGCATCCGCGTGGCCCGACCTGATTGCCGAGCGAGTCGCGGCGAGCAACCAGTCCTCCTTGCGGCCGGTGATCAATGCAACGGGCATCATCGTGCACACAAATCTGGGCCGTGCCCCCCTCAGTGAGGCTGCGCGCTCGGCTGTGATCGCAGCGAGCGCCGGCTATAGCAATCTTGAATACGAACTGGTTGCGGGACAGCGGGGCAGTCGTCACGTTCACGCCCGGGGACTGCTGACCGAATTGACCGGAGCCGAAGATGCGCTGGTGGTGAACAACAATGCCGCGGCGGTCTATTTTATTCTCAGCGCGTTCTGTCTGGCGCAGGACGTTTTGATCAGCCGTGGGGAGCTCGTGGAGATCGGCGGCGGCTTTCGCATCCCCGACGTTTTGCGCCAGAGCGGCGCGCATCTGGTCGAAGTGGGCACCACCAACCGCACGCATCTGCGCGACTTTGCTGCGGCTATCACGACCGAAACGGCAGCGATCATGCGCGTCCACAGCAGCAATTTCCGCCAGATCGGCTTTGTGACGCAGCCGGAGCCCAGTGCGGTAATCGAAATGTTGCGTGAACGCGAAACCGTCACCGGCAGTCGACCGCTTTTCATCGATGATCTGGGCAGCGGCACGCTGCTTGACACCCGCCCCTACGGCCTGGCTGCCGAGCCAATGGTGCAAGAGAGCGTTGCCGCCGGCGCGGATCTGGTCACTTTTAGCGGCGACAAGCTGCTAGGCGGCCCTCAAGCCGGCATCATCGTCGGCAAAGCGCCGCTGATCGACCAGTTGCGCCGTCACCCCATGGCCCGCGCGCTGCGCATCGACAAGATCACCCTGGCTGCCCTGGGAGCAACGCTGCATAGCTATCGCCGTGGCCGCGCCCTGGAAGAAATCCCGGTGTGGCAGATGATCTGCGCCGCGCTAGATGACCTGGATGAGCGGGCCAAACGGTGGCAGGCGAAGCTGGGGGCCGCGGATGTGATGGCCGAAATTTGGGATGGCGAAAGCGCGATCGGCGGCGGCAGCTTGCCAGGCGAAATCTTGCCCACGCGCCTGCTGGCGCTGGCCGTCGCTGCACCCGACGCAGCCGCGGCCCATCTGCGCCAGGCCGATCCACCAATCGTCTGTCGTATCCAGCAAGATCATCTTGTCTTCGACCCGCGTACCGTTCGAGTTGAAGAAGAAGCGACGCTACTCTCTACGCTGACAAGGCTTGTTTCGACCCGGCGCAATGGTGAACAGCCGTGAGCCCGCCTCGTTCTGACGTGGTTTTCCTCAAGCTAGGCGGCTCCTTGATCACCGACAAGCGCCAGGCCGAGACGCCCCGCCCGGACGTCATTGCGCGGCTGGCCGCGGAAATTGCCGCGGCACGCGTCCAAGTGCCGGCCATGCAGTTGGTCATCGGCCATGGCTCGGGCAGCTTTGGTCATGTGGTCGGTCGGCGCTATGGTACGCGGGAGGGGGTTGCGAGCGCCGCCGATTGGTACGGCTTTGCAGCCACTGCGGACGCTGCCGCGCGCCTGAACCGCATCGTTGTGGCGGCCCTCCTTGCGGCTGATGTGCCGGCGTGGGCCATCCAGCCCAGCGTCGCTCTGCGCGCACGAGACGGCGTCCTCGTCGATGGCCCCCATGCGACCGTCGCTGCCGCGCTCGAAGCGGGACTGGTTCCCGTCGTCTTTGGCGATGTGGCCCTGGACAGTGTGCGCGGGGGGACCATTGCCAGTACCGAGGAGATATTTCAATGGCTGGCACCTCATTTGGCGCCCAACCGGATCCTGTTGGTAGGCGAAGTTGATGGCATCTACACGGCCGACCCTCAGCTTGACCCCACTGTGGAACGCATTCCCCTCCTTTCACCGTCTACGCTAGCAGCAGTACAGGCTGATTTAGGTGAAAGCTTCGGCGTTGACGTCACAGGCGGCATGACGGCCAAGGTGAACCAAGCCCTGACTATGATCGAAGCTCAACCGAACCTCACGATCCGCATTCTCGGCGGCTTGGCGGAGGGTGCTGTGGCGCAGGCCCTGGCTGACGAAAGCGCGACGGTGGGCACCCTAATTTGTGGCTAGAGCCTTACAAACAAAGCGAGTATAGTCGGCTACACTAAGGGTCTGGAATGCATGACCTGCGTAGGTGAGTAGGCGCGCAAGCGTAGGCGGGAAAAGCGCCATTCATTTGCAGGAAGAGTTTGCAGAATAGTATAATCTGGCGATGCATCGCACCGATGGGGAATGTGGATGGCCGCTGCACGTGCGCGTAAACGCCAATACGTGACGGCCGCTCCGAGGTGCGACCTGCGAGGAAAATAGAGATGGCATTGACAATAATTTCATTCATTCTGGTCCTGGGCGTCCTCGTCTTTTTTCACGAGTTGGGCCATTATCTGGTTGCACGCCGCAATGGAATCGTCGTTGAAGAGTTTGGCATGGGATACCCGCCGCGTCTGGCGAAACTCTTCACGTACGACGGCACCGACTTCACCCTCAACGCGCTGCCACTCGGTGGCTTTGCACGCATGAAGGGCGAGGATGCCGGCGATATGTCGCCCGGTTCCTTCAATGCAGCCAGCCGCAGCGGACGTGCGCTTACGCTGTTGGCAGGTCCGGCCATGAATGCGCTGTTGGCAATTTTGATCTTTGCTTTCAGCTTTATGGCAGGCTTTCCGGCCAACGTGGCCAATCCACAACTGACGGCTGTGCCGGTTGGCTCTGCGGCTGCGGCCGCAGGTTTGCAAGCCGGTGATATTCTGCTCGAAGTTAGCGGACGCCCGGCCCAAGTTAGCGCGCTGCCGGAGATGGCGTACAGCGTCATGCAGCGGGATGAGCCGGGCGATGCGAGCATGCTCGAAAGCCTCGTCATCAGCCGCGACGGCGTGATAATGACCCTGCCCATAGCAGAAGCGACAACGGCCGACGCACTGGTGCGCGGCAGTGAGTACACACCCGTTTTGGGGACTCAAATCATGGCTACCGCCACCGATAGCCCGGCGGAAGAGGCTGGCCTACAGGCAGGCGACGCTGTCTTCAAGGTCAACGATGTCGTGATGACCTCCGACGGTGAATCTTTGGTGGAGCTCATCAACGAGTTGGCCGGTCAGGAAGTAGCCTTGACTGTCTTGCGCGGCAACCAATGGCAGACAATCAACATTACGCCCCGAGTGGATCCGCCGCCAGGTGAAGGCGCTCTCGGCGTACAGATTTCCCCGCAGTCGACGCTGGCTACCTTGCCGCCGTTACGGGCGTTGTGGGAAGGTGTGCGCGAAACGGTCAGCTATATCAGTTTGGTGCTACAGCTGCCATTCATGCTGATCATGGGCACCCTCTCACCGGCAGAAGCTCAGGTTAGCGGCCCAGTCGGCATTGCACAGATGGTGGGTGGGGCCATGTCCGCGACCATTGACACTGGCTTGCTCTTCCCAATCTTACGCCTGACTGCTATTCTCAGTGCGGCTCTCGCCATCACCAATATGCTCCCGCTCCCGGCGCTGGACGGTGGCCGCTTGCTGTTCATCTTGATCGAGACGCTGCGTGGCCGGCACGTCGAATCCGGAACGCGAGGGGCTCGTTCACATGGTGGGCTTTATGCTGCTGCTTGGCCTGCTCGTCATCGTGACGGTCCAAGACATTCGCAACGCACCGGAAGCCATCGACTGGCTTTCCATGCTCGGGCAATAACTGAATGCTCCCCTCCACCGCCAGAGGAGACCTACATGGCTGACCAGCCGCCTCATTCCGATCAAGCCGGCATTTCGCGCGCGCAATCGGACCCCCAGCCGCTAGCCGGCTCGCCAATCTATAGCGGACTTCAACAATGCCCGAACTGTGGCGGCGTGACCGGCCGCGGGGATACTGTTTGCCAGGAATGCGGCGAAGACCTTGAGCGGCGTCCACGTCAGATACGCTGCCGTCACTGCCATGAAACCGGGTCATCCGCGCTGGTGCTCTGCCCCCATTGTGGGCGCGAATTACAGGCAGCACCACCGCGCTTGCTAACCTGGGGCGTACCCGCGTTGCTTGCCTTGCTCTTCCTGCTGCTGCTAGCCAATCGCTGGGAGCGCAACAACCCTGTAGCGTGGCTGCAAAGTCAGGGGACACAACTATCCGGGATCATTGCGCTGGTCGATGAAGGCATGGAGCCCACGGGCGACAGCGTCATGATCGCGACAGGCAATGAGACCTTCACCAACACCGGCGGGGCCGGAAGCGCCATTGCGTTGGCGCCAACTGCCACGCCGGAGCCCCCGGTTGCTGACACGCTCGCCGCGTTGCCATCGGCAACCGAGCCTGCGGATCCGACGCTCGAACCGACCGTTGAACCAACCGCCACCTCCTTACCGACTTCAGAGCCGACTGAAGAGCCGACCGCTCAGCCAACCGCAACGTCTACAACTTCGCCAACCAACACGCCGGCAGCCACAGCGACAAGCACTGCGACAAGCACTGCGCCGCCGACCCGGCGAGCAACCGCAACCGCCACGGGAACAGGCAGCAGCGCCGCGCTCTCATTGCCCACGGCTACGGCCACGCCCAACGCAGCGACGGTCGAGGCGCGTGTGGCGACCGAAGCCGCCAGCGCCGGCGGGACGGGCGGCTCGGTGGTTACCACTTATACGGTGCGCGCCGGCGATACGCTGTTGGGCATTGCCGCCCAGTTTGAGGTTTCAGCCCAGGCCATCATGGCCGCCAACAGTATTGCAGCTACGGAAGTTTACTCTATCCGTCCCGGTGAAGAGTTGATCATCCCCCTCCCTGGAACGATTGCAGATGCCCCCACGGCCACGCCTGTGCCGCCCACGGCGACCACCCAGCCCCGTGCCGAGCCGACCGTCACACCTACGACTGCACCGACAGAGATCGCTCTGCGTCTAGATGCGCCGACTTTGCGCAGTCCGGAAAGCGGCACGACGGTGAGTTGCAACGGCAGTGGCCAATTAACCTGGAGCCAGGTAGATTTTATACAACCAACAGATCGTTACGTCCTCCACTTAGGCTTCGTGAGCGGACGTGATGAGGGCGGCGAAGTGTCGATCACGTGGGTATTGCAGCAGCCGGTTCCGTCTAGCCGTGCGGCATGGGAGATGGATAGCGACCTCTGTGCGTTAGCCCCGCAGGAGTTGGGCCGCCGCTGGCAGTGGTATGTTGAAGTGCTCGACGCAGGCTCAGAGCGCGTGAGTCCGGCGAGTGACGTTTGGGAATTCACCTGGAACTAGCACCATGTCTGAACAACAATCCGACAACGCCGACTTCGGCGAGTTTGACCCGATGAATATCGATGACGGCGACTGGGATGACTTCGAGCTGGATGACCTTCATCCAGTTGAGGAGGATGAGGAGACCGAAGCGCCCCAAAGCCCGCTGGATGAGTTGGCAACTGCCTGGCTGACCGGCCACGATACGGATGTTGCGGCCGCTCTGGCCGCGTCGCGGCCCGTGGCCGAGGTGATGCAGCAACTCATGCATGTAAGTGAAGGACTGGGTGTGGAGCCCAATCTGCTGCTTGCCTTTTCCGACTTATCGCCGGTCGACACCGAATTGGTGCGTCGCGAGTGGGCGCTGATACCAGAGTCGCGCCGCTACGCCATCATCACCTACCTCGTCGCGATGGCTGAGGAAGAGCTAGACCTCTTTCTGGGTCCGATTTTGCGTGTGGCGTTGCAGGACCCCAGCCCTGCCGTCCGGGGGCTGGCGTTAGACGGCCTATGGGAAGACAATAGCAGCGACCTCATTGGTCCGCTGGTGCAGATGTTGCTAAATGACGCGGATAATGGTGTTCGCGCTGCTGCGGCGCAGGCGCTGGGGGCCTTTGTGCTGGCCGGCGAACTGGACGAGCTGGACACAGCGCTATCCATGCGCGCGGAAGAAGCGCTCCTCTCGGTATTGCTCAATCCGGAACAACCGGTGGAAGTACGGCGTCACGCGCTGGAAAGCATCGCCTACTCGGGCGAGACCGGTGTACGCCAGCTCATCGAAGATGCCTATTACGATCCCGAGGAGGAGATGCGCATCTCCTCGCTGATTGCCATGGGACGCAGTGCCGACATCCGCTGGCGCGGCTTGGTGCGCGCCGAACTGCGCAACCCGTCTGCAGCTATGCGGGGCGAAGCCGCCATTGCCTGCGGTGAATTAGAGGCCAAGGCGGCACGGGGCGAGTTGATTTCCCTTCTCGAGGACGACGAACAACTCGTACGGCTCGCGGCTATCACTGCGTTGGGACAGATCGGCGGCAAGGCCGCACAAGATGCGCTACGGTCCATGCGTGAGAGCGAAGATCCCGTGGAAGTCGAGGCCGCAGACCTGGCCCTGGAAGAGTTGCTCTTCCTACAGGATGACCAAGATATCGCGCTCTACGATGAAGATGAGTTGCTTGAAGACTGGGATGATGAACCCTGGGATCAGCCGTATGACGCAGATGATGACGATGATCTGGGCGACTATGCTGACGAATAAGCGCAATTGTCGATCGTCAATTAACCACTGACAGCTAGAAGGCTTGCCGTGAACCTCAAACTGAAGCGCCTGGTGCGCACTACCAATTCCGAACAGTATGCGCTCTTCGACTTGGACCAGGTGGGCGCAGACGATCAGCCCTTGACAATTGGCAAGCTCGATCTCCATTACACCAACGAGGGCATGTACGGCACCATTTTGCTCTGGGACGATGCGTCGCAGCGCCTGCGGCCCGATGACCGGCGCCACTTTATCCGTGCACTGCTGAATGAGATTAGCCAGCCCATGGGGGTGCCCAACGAATTTGTCGTTGAGTTCTTTACGCCCAGTTTGGATAGTTATGAACTCTTTCACAATATCGATGTCGACGAGGAAGAAGTAGACGACGTCGGTGAGTCAGGCCAGTTCGAAGCCCCACCCATTAACCTCGATCAGGATGACGCCGGCGCAACCGCCTAAGCGCAGCGAGCAGATGCGGCGGAGCGCCGCAAACGCAGCATAGAACGCTCTTCACAGCGAGAAGGCGCCGGCCTGCTTGATGATTTTTGAAACAATCCTCCCCATTTTCGCCCAGACCATTCTGCCGGTCTTTCTGGTTGCAGGAGCCGGAGCGTTGCTGGCCTGGCGAATTCCCCTCGACAGCCGCACGTTGGGACGAACAATTTTTTATCTGGCAACACCGTCGCTCGTCTTTCGTAGCCTCTATCAGATGGAGATCGACTACGGCGCACTTCAACGCATTGCCCTGGTCGCGGTGACGGTCGCAGTCGCCACCGGCATCATGGGCTGGCTGGCCGGCTACGATCAGAGCCGGGAGCGTCGCGCCGCGTTTGTGCTCACCAGCGCCATCCCTAACAATGGCAACATGGGGCTGCCGATCTGCCTCTTCGCTTTCGGCCCATCGGGTCTGGCGCTTGGTTCCGTCTACTACGTCATCAGTTCGTTTCTTTCCAACACCTTTGGCGTCGTCATCGCCTCTGCAGGCCAGGCGCCCCTTGCCGTCGCTGTACGGCAGAGCTTACGGGTGCCGGTACTCTATGCGGCAATCCTGGGTTTGGCGATGAATCGAACGGGGCTAACGCTGCCTGTCGGTGTCTTCCGGGCGATCGACCTGTTGGCCAGCGCCGCCATTCCCGGCATGCTGATCGTGTTGGGCATGCAGTTGATTCATGCGCCGTTGCGCCAACGCCAGTTCGTCATTCTGCGCGCCACGACCATCCGCCTGATTGCGGGGCCGATCTTGGCTTGGGGCGTCTGCCGGTTGATGGGCGTAGACGGGCTAGAGGCCGACGTCATTACTCTCCAGGCTGCCATGCCCACAGCAGTCATGACCCTCGTGCTGGCCACTGAGTTTGAGACAGCGCCCCGCCTGGTTGCAACAGTGGTCTTTTTTACGACGCTCTTCAGCATGCTCACGCTATCCGTCGTCTTATGGTATATTCTGTAGAGCTATGCGACGCCAACCTTGCCTTTGCAACTTCTCGACGTTAGAATTCGTTTTACGCGAAATGATACCGTCGATGCGGTGACAGGATAACGCCTATGACTGATTATACGAACGAAGACATGGTGCGCCAGCTGCTGCTTAAGAGCGCACGGCACTTGCAGCGAAACGAGCCCAAAGAGGCCGAAGTCCTCCTGGAGCCCCTCTATGCTGCTGATCCTGAAAACCTGGATGCAGCGATCAACCTGGGCGGCGCGTATATCTTGCAGCGTAAGTGGTCAAAAGCAGTTGACGTGCTGCGCGCCGCTACCGCGGCTCATCCCGAAAACGCCATGCTATGGGTCAATCTGGCCGCTGCGGAACTGGGACAACTGGAGACGGCCGGTCCCCAGCATCAGGAAAAGGCAATGGCCGCTTATGCCAAAGCGCTGGCGCTCGATCCGCGCACGCCCAACGTCCACTACCAGCTTGGCTTGATCCACAAGGAGCGGGGAGAATTGGACGAAGCTGCGGCGCTGTTCCGCCAGGCGCTGCAGGTCAATCCGGCAGACCCGGACGCGCGGCTGTGGCTGGACCGTATTGAGCATGTCCAAGCCGAATTGAACATGACTGCCGCTGCAGCGCCAGAGAAAGCTCCGAATGCAGGCGCGAACAATGGCGCCGCCGGGAGTGACGAAGCGTCGGCATGAGCACCAATGTAACCAGTTCTCCCCAATCGCCCTCTATCAATGAGACCGGCGCGCAAAGCGCTGGCGTCAGCTGGCGCGACAATCCGGAACGGCTGGCGTGGGGGGTTTTGCTGGCGGCGTTTAGTGTCTTTGTAGCCCTCTTGATCATCGTCCCCCTCTCTATTACCTATATGGTTGACCATTACATGGTTGCTGAACCAGCTCAGCTGGAGGCCACGCAGGGCACCCTGTTGCTCTACCCTGATGCGGGCAGTGAGCCAATTGCGGTGACAACCGAGCGCGCCGATGTCGATGAGGGCAGCCGCATCGTGGCCGCGGACGAGTCCACCCAGGGTACGGTCGGCCTCATCCGTGATGAGGAGACAGGTGAGCTCCTGGGCAGCGTGCAGATCTATCCCGGCACCGAGCTTACGCTGGAGCGCCTGCGCCGCCCATTTTTTGATCGCAGCAGCCAGCCTTACACGGTGCGCATGGTGTTGGACGCTGGCCAAGCACGCGTCTTTACCAATAGCGGAAACTTGCGCCCCTTGCAGGTGGAACTGATTACGCCTCAGGGCACGATTGCCCTGGATGCCGGCAGCTATAACATTGCCGTCGATTCAGTTGCTGCATCTGAGGATGAGGCAGAGAGTGCGCCCGTGGCTGAAGCCACCACCGGGCGCACCGAGATTACCGTACGCTCGGGCCAAGCAGCGTTGACTGACAGCGTTGGGACGGAACATGTTGTTACCACCGGCATCCGCGGGTGGAGCACTGGCGCAACCAGCAGTGTCACCGCAGCATCGACCGATCAGAATTTGATCCAGAATGGCGATTTCTCGCAGGCGACGGGCGATTCCTGGAAGCAATATAACGAGGCGCCCGGGGTAGAAAACGGCACGGTCAGCATCATCGAGCGAGACGGACGGCGCGTGGCCCACTTCAACCGCCAAGGCGAAGAAGGCGTCCACACAGAAATAGGCATTTTCCAGGAGATTAACAAGGACGTCAACGTCTATGACTCCCTGACAATTCAATTGGACGTGCGTCTCCTGTACCAGAGCCTTGCAGGCGCCGGCTACATGAATTCCGAGTTTCCGCTGCGTGTGGAAATCGCCTACACGGACGTCTACGGCAAAGATCTGCGCTGGGGACACGGCTTCTACTATCGGGATCCGGACGACCCGGCCCGTGTCATCAACAACGCCAGCAAGATTCCGCCATACAACTGGTATACGTTCCAGTCCCCCAATCTCATGGAACTCCTGGCCGAGACGCGCCCGGCGCGGATCAACAGCATTCGCATCTATGCGAGCGGGCATAACTATCAGAGCATGGCGAGCGAAATCTACATGCTGGCCGAGTAGCGTGCGCTGATGGTCGCTCCCGTCCCCACGTCCTCAATGCCGGCGTTACTCTCTCGATTCTGGCGTCGGCTTTGGCTTGGCGCTGCGCTGCTCCTCTACTTTGTACTTACCCTCTATCAATTGGGCCTGCCTGGTCTTCACTACGACGAAGCCAAAGAAGCCGGCGTGAACGCAATGGAGTTGCTGACGGGCGCGCCCGTGACAGCCTTCCGCGACGCAACGATCACGCTTGCAGGCATTGAGCTGCCGCTGATGGTCCAGGACTATATCGGTGCGCTCAACGTCTATCTTGCTCTGCCGGCGCTGGGTGTCTCAGGGATTGGCGTGCCCAACTTGCGCATTGTTGCCATCCTGATCGGAGCGGCCGCTCTGCTGCTTCTGGAGCGCAGTCTCTCAACCTGGCTCGCCTGTCTCCTTGGCTGCCCGGCCGCAGCAACCGGTCGCCCAGTTCCCATCACGCTGGCCGGACTCATGGCCGTGACGCTCCTGGCGGCCTCACCCAGTTTCATCTTCTGGAGCCGCCAGGGCATCTTTGTCACCAACCTAACGCAGCCACTGACGCTGCTGTGTATCTGGCAAGGGCTGAATTGGCTGCGGAGCGGACGCAGGGCTGCCCTCTGGGTGAGCGCGTTGGCGGGCGGTCTTGCCCTCTACGCCAAGCTGCTAGCAGTATGGGTTGTGGGGCCCTTTGCATTGCTCATGCTTGGCTGGTGGATCTATGCGCGCCGGCAGGGTCACCGGCTTGCACCGCCCCTCTCTTTCGGTGCAGTGCTTGGAGCCGGTGCGGCTTTTTTGCTGCCACTCTTGCCGCTCGTGCTTTTTAATCTCCAGACCGGCGGCACGTGGAACAGCGTGGGCAGCAACCTGGGGGAAAGCTACTATGGTGTCGACAACCTGGCGTTTGGACAGAACCTCATGGTGCGGGCTGGGCAGATCGGTCAGGTCTTGCGCGGTGATCACTTCTGGTATCTCGGCGGCCTCTATGCCAATCCGTTGGCGCTTTGGGCAGGTCTCATCCTGCTGCTGACGGGCCTATGGCGGCGGCCAGGCTGGTTGGCAGCGCCACTCTTGCTCGTCGGCCTGAGTTTTGGTGCGAGTCTCTTCACCATCAGCGATCTTTTCATTACCCACTACGCACTGCTCCATCCATTGCTTATTGGTTTGGCTGGCCTGAGCCTGCAGAGCTGGGTTGTGCCCTCCCCTCGCATGGCTACCGGCCTTGATCGCATGCTGCGCTGGTGCGCCTACGGCCTGCTTGTGATCTGGTTGGTGCTAGACCTGAATGCGACAGTCAATTACCACCGTGCGCTGACACGCAGCGGCGGTCTCGCTGACCATTCGGATGCCACGTACCATCTGGCTTATTATCTTCAGTTCAATGGCCTGGGTGCACCAATTGCATTGGACTGGGGGCTGGATGCGCCGGTCCGCTATCTCAGCCACGGTACCGTGCAGCCGATTGAAATTTTCGGCTACGCGTCACCTAATGCGCCTGACGCTGCGTTCGATGATCGGCTGGCCCAATTCTTGCCCAACCCCGACAATGTTTACCTGCTGCGCGGACCTGACCAAAGTGTCTTCGCGGGTCGTCGGGCAGCCTTCCTGGCCGCCGTCACCGCAAGCGGTCTTACCGCCCATCCTGAAGCCGAATTCAGCCAGCGTGACGGAACCGTCCTCTTTGAAGTCTGGCGTGCCGAGCCGGCGCAGTAGAAATCCGGCTGCACAATGGATCGTGGCTGAACGCGGATCGCAGCAGGTTGTGTAGTCCCAATTCATTTGGTTTTACCGTAACCGGACCCTTCAGCCGTCCTTGTCATTGCGTGTCTGTTACTGCTTCTAGCGCCAAATGCTTTGACGTGACACGATTTGACGTGCTAGAATTGCATAAAAGTTGTCCAAGCGCGGTGGATGGCTAGCGCAGGCCGTAGCAGATCGAAACGATAACGCATGCCTGATCAGAGCTTAGCGACGCAACAAGCAAACGAGCAGTTTACGCCCGATGAACGGACGGAGAGCGGGCAGATCGCGCGCGGCGTTGTCTCGATGCCGATTAAGTTGGCGACACTACTGCGTGCGCCCGCGGCGCTTGCCCTCACCATGCCGATCCTTTGCGGCGCCATCTTGGGATGGTGGGAACAAGGTGTCTTTGACCTCGCAAATTTCCTGATTGCCCTCCTGGGGGCGCTGTCGGGCGCGCTCAGCATTAACGCCTTGTGGGAATACTTCGATTATAGACAGGGGCTCACCGTCGATCATGGTGGGAGTGACCTTCTGCCGGATACGGCCTACAGCCTGATGCGCATTGGCCGCATTGATGCCACGCTCACGCGCAACCTGGGTATGATCTTCGGCGCAATCGGTCTAGCCTGCAGCATCCTGTTGGCGCTGCTAGCCGGTTGGCCCATGCTTTTTTTCGCTGGGTTGAGTTTTGTACTGGCTCTGTTCTACGCCGCGCCGCCGATTCGATACGGCTATCGCGGCTGGGGGCTGGGCGAAATTGGCGTCTTCATCAGCTTTGGCCTCTTGCCCGTTTTGGGCGGTTACTACGCGCTTACGCAACAGCTCTCCCAGAGTGCGCTCTGGGCCACGCTGCCGCTGGGTTTGCTCTCGGTCCTGGTGATCTACACCTATAATCTCTTGCGCTACCACCGTGACTGGCTCATTCGCAAACGGACGCTTGTCGTCAGCGCCGGCCTCCCACGCAGTCTGGACATCGGGATTGTGCTGACGGTCGCGGCGTATAGTTCTTTTATCCTCGCCTCCAGCATTGGCCCTTTGCCGTTGTGGACCTTGCTGAGTTTGGGCGGTTTGCCGTTGGTGCTGGGCGGATTCTCAGATATCTGGCGTGGCGGCCGGCGACGGGAAGACCTGCCCAATCTTTACATCACCGCCATCAATGGCGTTATCGTCACCGCCCTGCTCTTTTGCCTTTCTCTTTTTCTGGACCGGCTTCTGTGAGCATGGACGCGTTCCTGCCGCACCGGATCTAACGGACTCCAACCGTGCGCCTGCTGCCGGACCGGTTAAGCCAGCTTTTTCGCTCGCCCCGCGCCGCTGACCCGTTACCGCTCACGCGCAAAGCGCTCTACGACCTTGCTGCAGAAACGCGAGAGATTGCCGAGCGGCTTGCGCGCTATGATCAACACCGCGTAAATCTGCAGCAGTGCCACGAATTTAACGCTTGGTATACCCAGACTAGACGGTACGATCTGCTGGCCGAACGTATGGGCCCCATGCCACTAGCGCGCCCCATTTCTCGCTGGCAGATCATGAGCATCGCCGCGCTGGTCGGCGTCATCTTCTTCTTGCTCGTCCCCCCACGCGTTGGCTCAATTCCTGGCGTCTATCTGATCTACGCGTATGCCTTCAGCATGATTGCCTTCTACTTCGTGCCGGAACAACTCTACGGCACGTCGATTGAACTTCTGGAGGCGAAACTCCTGCGCATTGTTGAAAATCTGGAAGAGATACTTCAGAATGAACCCCTAGGCTTCAGCGAAGCCGCCTATTTCCGCACCAAAGACAACCTTGGTGCGGCCAAACGCGAATTGCGCCAGCAATTGGATCTGGCGCACCGATCACGCTGGGGCTGAATGATGGAACGCGGATGAGGCGAATCACCGCGGATGGAAAGAGAGGAATCAGCAGATAGCCGCTTCACCCCCATTCACGCGTATTCCCGCTGATGGCAGGCTGTAAGGTTATAGCGGCGCGACACTAGAAGCGGGCGAAGATGTTGCGGTAGGCTTCGGAGCTTTCCATCAACTCTTCATGACTTCCTTCTGCTGCCACCATGCCCTGACGCAAGACAACGATTTTGTCGGCCCAGCGAATCTGCGAGAGCCGGTGGGTGATGAGGATCGTCGTTCGTCCTGCAGTCGCTGCCTCGATGGCGCGCTGAATGCGGTCCTCGGTTGCGCTGTCGATCGCGCTGGTCGAGTCGTCCAATACGAGAATCGCGGGATTGGTCAGGAACGCGCGGGCGAGGGCCAGACGCTGTCGCTGACCGCCCGAAAGCATGACGCCCCGCTCGCCGATCATCGTCTCATAGCCGTCGGGAAAGGCGGAAATGAAGTCGTGGGCTTGCGCGGCGCGGGCCGCATCCTCAATCTCATCCTGCGTTGCGTCAGAGCGGCCAAAGGCGATATTCTCGCCGATGGTACGGCTGAAGAGAAAGATGTCTTGCTCGATGATGGAGATCTGCGAGCGTAACGCGGCCAGATCCCAGTCACGCACGTTGACGCCGTCGATCAGCACTTGCCCTGCATCCACGTCATAGATGCGGTTGACCAACTTTGCCACTGTGCTCTTGCCTGAACCAGTCTGGCCAACCAGCGCCAGCGTCTTTCCGGCTTCGATGGAGAAGGAAACATCGGTCAGCGCGGCATGGGCAGGTTGGCTGCTGCCATTCGTTCCCTCGATATACTCCTGCTCGCTCTGATAGGTGAAGGTAACATGCTCAAATGCTACGTCACCGCGCATTTTTTCGGCATAGCCGCCCTCATTGCGATCAAGCGCGGTGTCGGCCTGAATCAAAGCCAGAATGCGGCGCGCGCTGGATAAGCCGGACGAGACCTGCGAATAGGCAAAGAGCGACACGAAGACGGGAAAGCCAAAGAGCGCAATCAGCCCCATATACGCCACCACATCGCCTACCGAGATGATGTCGCGGTTGTAGAGCGACAAGGCATGCCAAAAAGCCAGCCCCTGGGCCAAACCGAGTAACAGAAGCGGGAGAAAACGCGCCTCCACGCGTCCCTGCGCCACATATGCATCTCGATACCCTTTGGCGTTGGCCTGGAAGCGCGCCACTTCGGCCTTTTCCTGGGCCGCTCCTTTTACCGTTTCGATGCCTTCGATCGACTCAGACAGCCCCGAATTCATGTCACCAAACGCTTTGCGCACATTCTCTGTCACCGGGCGCAAGTCCAGCAGATAGGCGCGCATAGCGATGAGGTAGCAGACAGCAAATAACGCCGGCGTCAGAATGAGCGCCGGATAGATACTCGGCGCCACAATCAAGGGCATGATCAGAAAGCTGGCCGAACCCAAGACGAGGTTCAGGCCTGGCGCCATCATGAGCGCCAGTTCGCGTACATCGTTGGTGGCGCGCGCCATGACTTCGCCAGTTGCATAGGAATCATGAAAGGCCATGCTCTTGCCCAGCAGCGAGCCGTAGAGTTCCTGGCGGGCGTCGCGCTCCAACCGTTGCCCCAAGACTTCGCTGCTGAAGTTGCGCCCAAGCTGCATCGCGGAACGAATGGCTTGAGAGAGTACCAGCAGGATCGCGGCCCAAAGCAGCAACTGCAGGTTGGGCGTTGCGTTGACGACAGC
This sequence comes from uncultured Chloroflexia bacterium, assembly GCA_963749845.1. Taxonomy (GTDB): domain Bacteria; phylum Chloroflexota; class Anaerolineae; order Caldilineales; family Caldilineaceae; genus JAGRCP01. The sequence continues at coordinate 221,267 of CAVVOJ010000011.1, forward strand.
GTCAAACGCGATGCCGGTAAAAAGCGGCAGCGCCGCCGCCAGCGCCGCATTGGCGGCGGCTCCAGCGACCACGCCGAGCATGATCAGCTTGTTCCGCATCAGATGGGAGGTCACCCAGCGCGCCGGGCCGCGCTGATCGGTTGTCCACTGGCTGGGTACGCTAAATTCACTCTTGGCCATGGAAGGTATGCCTCTCAATGCACGCAGTGCCGCGAGCCCGGGTCAAGACCTCACAAGCAACTTTTCATAAACTGCCAGTAACTTTTCATAACCAGTAGCGTCTTTCCTTACGACGCCGGCTAGGTAAAGATCTACCTGGTGCAAATATGCCTCTGTCAAAATCATAGTCGATTACAGCGCAAAAACGAAGTAGGAAGCCTCTAAAATGCTCACAAAAAGATGGCGTTCAAAAAGACGTATGGTACAATCGGAACTGTTTTTTGAAAATAAAAGCAACTTTGTCTTCTCATTCATCATCCTTCACCGCTGAACCACAAGATGGGAACGTCGATTGGCACCGTCTGATTCATCTGGACGCGGGGACGACGAGTTTCTTCTGCGCCTCCGCGCAGGTGACGAGGAAGCTTGGTCGGAATTTATTCAAGAGCAGAGCCAACGCCTTTACAGCTATCTTCACTATAACTTGCCGAGCGATCAGGATCGGGAAGATGTGTTGATGGAAACCATGGCGGCGTGTGTGCGCGCGCTCCAGACGTTTGACGGAAAATCAGCCACGCTCTCGACGTTTGTCTATTCGATTGCCCAGCGTAAAGTGGCCGACTTTTGGCGCAAGCACAAAAAGACGCGCGAACTGCCGGACGTCATTCCAGGACGAAGTATGTCAAACAAAGGCTTAATTCTTGAAGAAGCGTTGGACCAACTGCCCGACAACTATCGTCAGGCAATCTTGCTCCGCTACCACATCGGTCTGAGCGTGACGGAACTGGCGGAAACCATGGGCCTGACCTACAAGGCTGCAGAATCGCTGCTCAGCCGCGCCCGGCGCGCCCTCAACATTCTGTTGGCCGAAGACGAAGATTGAGATATCCTGCCCCTACACCCTCACGTTGGCAAATCTCCCTGGTCTGATGTTAGAATCAAATTCCAGTTCTAGAAGCAGCCGGCTGTGAGCAGCAGCCCGGTCGGTAAATTGACGTGTACAATTGAATGGAGCAAGCATGACCAAGTACATTTTTGTGACTGGCGGCGTGCTTTCAGGACTGGGCAAAGGCGTCACCGTGGCGTCGGTGGGCAGCATCCTGAAAGCCAGGGGCTTTAGCGTTACCACCATGAAGTTGGATCCCTACCTCAACGTGGATCCCGGCACCATGTCCCCGTACCAACATGGCGAAGTCTTCGTCACTGAAGATGGGGCCGAGACAGATCTCGACCTTGGTCACTACGAGCGCTTCGTCGACGAGAATCTCTCCCAGCTCTCCAACGTTACCAGCGGCCAGATCTATAATTACGTCATCAATCAGGAACGACGTGGTGACTATCTCGGCGGCACGATCCAAGTGATCCCGCATGTGACCAACGAAATCAAGCGACGGATTGGCCTGGTGGCGCGCAAGACCGAAGCTGACATCGTCCTCATTGAGATCGGCGGCACTGTTGGCGACATCGAGGGGCTGCCCTTCTTGGAAGCCATCCGGCAGATGCGCAAGGATGTTGGCCCGCACAACACGCTCTACCTCCACGTCACGTGGCTGCCGTACCTCGCTGCCAGCAAAGAACTCAAGACCAAACCCACCCAACACAGCGTGCGTGAACTGCGCGGCATTGGCATTCATCCCGACGTGATCGCGCTGCGCAGCGACTACCCGGTCGACGATGATGTCCTGGCCAAGATTGCACTCTTCTGTGACGTCGATCATGATGCCGTGATTCCGCTGGTGACCGCCGACACGATCTACGCTGTGCCGACCAGCCTCGAAGACGCGGGTCTGGGCCGCTGGATTGTGGAGCATCTCCGTTTGGAGGAGAAGCAAGATCCGGCTACCGGATTGAGCGATTGGCGCCATTTCTTGGCCGCAATTCAGCGCAACAAACCTGTTCTGACCATTGCCCTGGTTGGCAAATATGTGGAGTTGGAAGACGCCTATCTAAGCGTAAAAGAGTCGTTGATTCACGCAGGTTTGGCTGCCGGTTACGACGTGGACATCCGCTGGGTCAGCTCGGAGGATCTGGAGCGGGGACACGGTCTGGAACAATTGGCCGATGTCGACGGCATTGTGGTGCCGGGCGGTTTCGGCTATCGAGGCATCGAAGGCAAGATTGTTGGCGCCCGCTATGCGCGCGAACATAAGGTGCCTTATCTTGGGCTTTGCTTGGGCATGCAGGTACTCTGCATTGAATTCGCCCGTCATATTTTCAACAGCGATGAGCCCAACAGCACCGAGTTCGACATCGCCACAGAGTATCCGATCATCGACCTCATGCCCGATCAGCGTGATATCGCCGACATGGGCGGGACAATGCGACTGGGCATCTATCCTTGCAAGCTGGCCCCCGGCACCCGGGCCGCCGCCGCCTATGCGAGTCAAGGCTACGGTGATTTGGTCCATGAGCGTCATCGTCATCGCTTCGAGTTCAACAACCACTACCGCCAGCAGGTTCAGGAAGCAGGCATGGTCTTCTCCGGCCTCTCGCCCGATGACCGGCTGGTGGAAGTGGTCGAATTGAGCGATCATCCCTATATGGTGGGCAGCCAATTTCATCCCGAGTTCAAAAGCCGCCCCAACAAGCCACACCCGCTCTTTGCCGGCTTCATCGACGCCGCCATCGCGCAGCAAGAGGGCAGTTCCGCCAGCTCTGCTGCGACGCAGGAAGCAACCGCCGAGCATCAGCCGGACGGCGTCGTTGCGCCGGAGGCGGGCGAGGCTTGACAGGACGGCAGGGCTTGCAAAGTAACACAAAATCCTTGGCAGAACGGGCGCTTTGTGCCATAATTCAGCCATCTTTGTGGAAAGGAAAAGAGCATGGCTGGACATTCAAAGTGGGCAAATATCAAACGACGCAAGGGCGCACAAGATGCTGCGCGTGGCAAGATTTTCACGCGTCTGGCCCGAGAAATTCAGGTGGCCGCCCAGCAGGGGGCCGATCCCGACGCCAACTTCACGCTGCGCTTGGCCATTGACCGGGCGCGGGCTGAAAATATGCCCAAGGACAACATCGAACGGGCCATTCGCCGCGGCGCCGGGCTGGAAAAAGATGCCGCCGAAATTGTTGAAATCACCTACGAGGGCTATGGACCCCACGGCATTGCCATTCTTGCCGAGTGCCTGACTGACAATCGTAACCGCACGATCTCGGATGTACGCCGCGCGTTTACCCGCGCCAATGGTAGTCTGGGCGAGCCAAACTCTGTGGCCTGGCAATTCACATCCAAAGGCTATCTGCTCTTCAACCTGCTGGACGAAGAAGGGGAAGCCAAAGAGATCGATCCCGACGAGATCTTTATGGCCGCATTGGACGGCGGCGCCGAAGATGTGATTGTCGCCGAAGATGCGGTGGAGGTCTACACAGAGCGCAATGACTTCGCGCAGGTGCAGCAGACGCTGGAAGACGCCGGCTACAAAGCGGACGAGGCCCAGCTCACCATGAAGCCGAACATGTCGGCTGAATTGGACATTGAGGAAGCCATCGCCGTGTTGAAGCTAATCGAGGCGCTGGAAGAGCTGGACGACGTCAACAACGTCTATCACAACCTGGAAATGACCGACGAGGTCGTGGCGGAATTTGCCTAGCCCAGGCCAAAGATCGGCTTTGCAAGCGATCATTTAGTTTGTCATGCACGGGCGCATTAACGTTGCGCCCGTGCATTTTCTTTAAGAGACGCATGAACACTCCACCGCAACCGCTTGAACAGATCGTGCTGGGCATTGATCCGGGCACAGCCATCACCGGCTACGGCGTCGTGGGTGTGACGACGGCCGGTGAATTTACGTTGCTGGCCTGTGGCGTCATCCGCACCGCGGCCGGCGACCCCATGCCCCAACGGCTACTCGAGCTCTATACCGACCTGGGCAATCTGATTAAGGAATTCCAACCCCGCGTCATGGCGGTGGAGAAGCTCTTCTTCGGCCGCAACGTCACCACGGCCATTAGCGTCGGCCAGGCCAGGGGCGCTATCCTGCTAGCAGCCGCGGTCCAGGGATTGGCTGTGGCTGAATACACGCCGGCCGAGATCAAGCAGGCGCTGACCGGCTATGGCAACGCCGATAAGCAGCAGATGCAGCAGATGGTCGCGCACCTGCTCCAGCTCGACGAAGTGCCGCGCCCTGACGACGCGGCCGACGGCGTGGCCATTGCGGTCTGTCACATCAACCAATCGCGTTATCAGTCCTTGATCAACCCCTAGCGCGGTACGCCTCACAGACGATTGCCCTCCCCTCGCCCAATTCAATCTACCTTGATGAAGGATCGGCGCAGTATGCCCGATCTATTTTTTAGATAGGTCGACTCTGTGTCCGCGCCAAAGCGGCAACCATATTTGCCGCTGTCTGCTGCACTGTGGCGCCTATGAGCCTAGACCTTGACCGAATGCGCCTCATTGCCGCTTCCCATCCTCGTTCCAGCCATTCGACAAACTAATCTACGCGATGCACTTGTAAGATCCGTAGCCGGCTGTTTCAACCACGCAAGGTTGAGCTGCAGCCAAATTGCCGTCGGGAGTATCGCAGTTATCCCAATGCCGTAAGATGAGGAGATCGATGATGACATTTCCCCAAGTAAGGGTTTGGTCTAATGGGCTGCTGGCCCTCGTACTGGGCTTGTTGAGCCTGCTTCCCAGCGCACAAGCCTCGAGTGCCTCGCTACGAGACACAAGCTCCACTTTTACCCATATCTCCAGCGTAGACGGAAATTTGCCTGCCCCTGGGACTGACGGCAAGCTCACTGCCTCCCAAGTGTTCGATGTCGATCAGGATGGCGATCTGGATATTGTGCTTGGGCTGCGTGACGATAGCCAAGGATCCGTCATCTGGTATCGGCGGGATGACAACGGCTGGACGCGCCTGGTGATCGAAGACGAAGGGATGCCTATCGAAGCCGGCGGCGCCTTTCACGATATTGATGGCGACGGCGATCAGGACTTGGTCTTGGGCGGCGACTGGCGTAGCAACGACGTGTGGTGGTGGGAAAATCCCCGCCCCAATTATGGTCAGAGCTGGACGCGTCACCTGATCAAGGACAGCGACGCCAATCAGCATCACGACATGGCCTTTGGTGATGTGGATGGCGACGGGGCAACGGAATTGATCTTCTGGAACCAGGGCAGCAACAAGCTCTACCTCGCGGACATTCCCGCCAACCCACGGACCAGCGGGATGTGGCCGCTCCAGGCCATTTATACGTGGTCCAGCGGCCCTGTACGCGAGGGGCTGGAAATCGCCGATATTGACGGTGACGGCAAAGCGGACATCGTCGGCGGCGGCAGTTGGTTCAAGCATACCGGTGGCGCCAACTACAGCGAGCGAGTAATCGATCGCGCCCAAGGTCAAGCTCGTGTGGTGACTGGACAACTGGTGCCCGGCGGCTACCCGGAAGTGGTCATGGTATTGGGGGACGCCAACGGGCCGCTCAAATGGTATCAGTGGAATGGCGCAAGCTGGGTTCCAAACACGCTGGTCAACCTCGTGGACAACGGCCATAGCCTGCAAATTGTCGACCTGAACCAGGACGGCGACCTCGATATTTTTAATGCTGAGATGCGGCTGGACGCTGGCAGCAACGCACGCATGTGGATTTTCTACGGCAATGGCGCCGGCAGCTTCACGCAGGAGTTGCTCGCCACCGGCTATGACAACCATGAGTCGCGCGTAGCGGACCTGGACAATGACGGTAACCTCGACATTTTGACCAAACCGTTCGATTGGCAGGTGCCGCGCCTGGACATCTGGCTCAACAATGCCGCGCCAAGATTCTGCACGCCCAGTCTGGACAAATGGCAGCGCCACGTTGTGGACGGCAACCAGCGCTGGCGCGCCGTCTTTGTCGACAGTGCGGACATCAACCGCGACGGGAAGATCGACATTGTCAGCGGCGGCGATTGGTATCAGAACCCCGGTTCGGCCGGCGGCAACTGGCAGCGCAGAGCAATCGGCGATCCGGTCAACAATATGGCCGCAATCTATGACTTTGACGGTGACGGCGATCCGGACATCCTGGGTACGGCGGGCAGTAGTTCGGTCTACAGTAATGCCTTCCACTGGGCCGAAAACAACGGCAGCGGCGGCTTCACATTGCGCAGCAACGTCGAAGCAGGCGATGGCGATTTTCTGCAGGGCGTTGCCGTCGCGTCCTATCAGGGCGCAACCCAGATCGCGCTCTCGTGGCACGAAGCAAACAAGGGCATTCAAATGCTCACCGTGCCCAACAACCCAAAGACGCAAACGTGGTCGCGCTCGCTGGCCTCCTCTGTCTCACAGGATGAGCAGATATCGGCGGGTGACATTGACCGGGACGGCGATATCGATCTGATGCTGGGCACAAAGTGGCTGCGCAACAATGCCAGCCAAACGCCCAACTGGCACGATGCCGCACGCCGCTATCGCGTGGCCATTGCTGTCGCTGCAGCAGGCGTCAGTCGCAACGAACATCCGGCAGAGGTTGCACTGAACTTCACGCCACTGTTGGCCGGGTTGAACAGTGGTGCGCTCGCGCCCGATTCGCTACGCGTTGTCGAAGTCGACCAAAACGGCGCTCTGATCAATGCCGACACGCCATTTCAGTTTGATCCGGCCGCGGGCTTCAATGCGAGCACCAATGCCAGCGGCACGCTGACGGTGCTGATGACGGGCGCCACAAGTGCCAACGCAACCCGCCGCTACCACGTCTATTTCGAAACCAGCGATGGGACCTACACACCCGTTGCCCCAAATGATCGCGTCGTCGTCAGTAGCGGCAATGACGAGGGGCAGAGCACGTTCCAGGTAACCACATCCAATAGCACCTATCACTATCAGCAGCTGGCGGCCGGTTTCTCTAGCCTGGTTGATCGCGACGGCAATGACTGGATCAGTTTTAGCAATGCGACCGGTTCTGCCGGGGCGTTTCGGGGTATGCCCAACCTGGTCTATCCGGAAGGCTACTTTCACCCCGGTGATGACAATGCCACGAGTGCGTTGCGACATGACGGACCACTCAAAGCGACCATCGAGTCTGCCAGCAACGACGGGGCGTGGCAGGCCACGTGGGAGATTTTCCCATCCTTTGCCCGCATGACGGTCAACAAGAGTGGTCACGATTACTGGTTCCTCTACGAGGGCACGCCGGGCGGCGAGCTAGAACCGGCCACCGATGTGGTGGTGCGCGCGGATGGCAGCGTCACCGACGCTGGATTCGCCTGGACGGGCGACTTGGAGCCAGTAGAATGGGCCTATTTTGTCGACCCGAACGTGGGGTCAAGCGGACGTGCGCTCTTCGTCGCCCAGAACCAGAATGACGCTATCAGTGACTCCTATTACGCCCTCAACGGTGAAATGACCGTTTTTGGCTTTGGTCGCAACGGCGTCACGGCTAACCTGAACAGCACGCCGCGCCAATTCACGATCGGCCTGCTGGAAACGACGGCGTATGCCGACGCCGCCCCGATCATTCGCAGCGCCTACCGGCCGATCAACGCAACAGTTGGGCAGGCTGAAGCGCGCGGCGCAACGGGCGGCAGTTGGGAAGCGCTCACGCTCAACAGCACGCCGGGCCTCCCCGACCGCAACCGCCTGGTCGACCTCAACGGCGACGGCCGACTTGACGTTGTGATCGGCTATGAGCCTCAGTCTGGCGCGACCGAGCGATTGGCCTGGTATCGCCAACCTGCCAATGTTACCAGTCAATGGGCCGAAACAGTGATCGCCACCCTTACTCGTCCCATGAGCCTGGACGCACGCGACATGGACGGCGACGGCGATGTCGATGTCATTGTCGGCGAGCACGACCCATCCAATCCCAGTGGCCTGCGGCTGCTCATTTTCGAGAATCAGGACGGCACGGGCACGGCGTGGGCGCAACACCTGGTCCACACGGGTGATGAGCACCATGATGGAGCACACGTGGTCGATATCGATCAGGACGGCGACTTCGACATCGTCTCCATCGGCTGGATCAACGACAAGGTGGTCCTCTATGAAAACCTATCCGATTGTCCAGGTGACGCCACGCCGCCACCGCCCACGGCGACGCCCGGGCCGCAACCCACAAGCACGCCGGTCGATCCGCCAACGGCGACGGCTACAGCCGCGCCTACGCCCGGCGGCAGCGGACCGTGCGAGGTGGCCCCATCCAATGTGGTGCGCAATCCCGGCTTTGAAGCGGGCACAGGCGAGTGGTTCTTCTACACCAACGGCAGCGCTGCCTATACGACCACAACCAACCAGCCGGCCCAGTGCAGCCAGGCCGCCCAGGTCGCGGTCAGCCGCGGCGGCAGCAACGTTCAGCTCTCCCAGAGCGGCATCCGTCTGGAGGCAGGTGTGCGCTACCGCCTGACCTTTGCGGCCAGAGCCAGCGCCAACCGCACAATCGGACTCTACCTCCACAAGGACAGCGCACCCTATGGCAGCTTTGGCTTCGGCGAGTCCATCGCACTCAGCCCGAGCTGGCAGCGCTTCAGCTTCGAGTTCACCGCCTCCGGCTTCTCCGGCGTCACCACCGACGGCCGCCTGCGCGCCTGGCTGGTCAGCGTCAATCCGGGGGAGAGCGTCTACTTCGATGACTTTGTCATCGAACGGGCCGACACGCCTCCGCCTGTGCCGACGGCCACGCCAACGCCGCCCGACCCGACCGCCACGCCCGACGCTCCCAACCAGCGTCCCATTGCCGACGCCGGCCCTGATGTGACCGTCACCGACGCCGACGGCAGCGGCAGTGAAATCGTCGCCCTTTCCGGCGCACGCAGCTCCGATCCTGACGGCCAAATCGTTCAGTATCGCTGGCGCAGCGACACCGGCGTTGTTATCGCCGACCAGATGGAAACCAGCGGTGACTTCCCCGTCGGCGTCCACACCGTCGACCTCGTCGTCACTGACGACGACGGCGCAACCCAACGCGACACGCTCATCGTCTCCGTCAACCCTGCCGACACGCCGCCGCCCACCGATCCGCCAACGGAGACGCCCACTGAAGCGCCGACCGAAACGCCCGGCAGCAGCGGGCCATGTGAGGCGGCCCCATCCAATGTGGTGCGCAATCCCGGCTTTGAAGCGGGCACAGGCGAGTGGTTCTTCTACACCAACGGCAGCGCGTCCTATTCGACCACAACCAACCAGCCGGCCCAGTGCAGCCAGGCCGCGCAGGTCGCGGTCAGCCGCGGCGGCAGCAACGTTCAGCTTTCGCAAAGTGGCATCCGTCTGGAGGCCGGCGTGCGCTACCGCCTGACCTTTGCGGCCAGAGCCAGCACCAACCGCACGATCGGGCTCTACCTCCACAAGGACAGCGCACCCTATGGCAGCTTTGGCTTCGGCGAGTCCATCGCACTCAGCCCGAGCTGGCAGCGCTTCAGCTTCGAGTTCACCGCCTCCGGCTTCTCCGGCGTCACCACCGACGGCCGCCTGCGCGCCTGGCTGGTCAGCGTCAATCCGGGGGAAAGCGTCCACTTCGACGACTTTGTCATCGAACGGGCCGACACGCCTCCGCCTGTGCCGACGGCCACGCCAACGCCGCCTGACCCAACCGCCACGCCCGACGCTCCCAACCAGCGCCCCATTGCCGACGCCGGCCCTGATGTGACCGTCACCGACGCCGACGGCAGCGGCAGTGAAATCGTCGCCCTTTCCGGCGCACGCAGCTCCGATCCTGACGGCCAAATCGTTCAGTATCGCTGGCGCAGCGACACCGGCGTTGTTATCGCCGACCAGATGGAAACCAGCGGTGACTTCCCCGTCGGCGTCCACACCGTCGACCTCGTCGTCACTGACGACGACGGCGCAACCCAACGCGACACGCTCATTGTCACCGTCAACCCTGCCGACTCGCCGCCACCCACCGATCCGCCGACAGAGACGCCCACTGAAGCGCCGACCGAGGTCCCAAGTAACGCGCCACCTGTAGCCAGTGCCGGCAACAATCAAACTGTGACGGATCAGGATGACAATGGTAGCGAGCCCGTCCTCCTTGACGGCAGCGGCAGCAGTGACGCTGATGGCACGATCACTGCCTATGTCTGGCAAAGCAATAGCAGCGTCGTTATCCCGGCGCAGATCAATCCGACGGTTGCCTTCCCCGTGGGAACGCATACCGTGACGCTGACAGTCACAGACGACGACGGCGCAACCGCAACTACGAGCGTGCTCATCACCGTCCAGCCAGCTGTGTCAGATGATGGCGGACGGGTCAGAGATGGATTGGAAGCCCTCTACACCTTCCAGGGAGGATCGGGCGCGACGGTGATCGACGTGGCGCAATCGGGTGCGCCCCTTAACCTCACCATCGCCGATCCGAGTCAAGTCTCCTGGTTGCCGGGCGGCGGTCTGGCCGTCAACGGACCAACTCTGCTGGCCTCTTCGGGCCCGGCAAGCAAAATCATCAACGCGTGCCAGGCGAGTAATGAAATTACCTTGGAAGTATGGATCACCCCGCGTAACGTGACCCAGGATGGACCGGCGCGGCTGCTGTCACTCTCCGCCGATCCGACGCAGCGCAACTTCACGTTGGGTCAAGGGCTCTGGGGCAACAGTCCGACAGATCTCTTCGATGTTCGCTTGCGCACCACTGCGACCGATGCCAACGGGACACCGTCCGTTACGACGAGTCCGGGCACGGCCAAGCCGGCGCTGACCCACGTGGTCTATACCCGTCACAGCGATGGCGCCGTGGCGATCTTCGTCGATGGCGCGCAGGTGAAGAGCGGGACGGTAGGGGGCAATCTGGCCAACTGGGATGCCGGCTATCGGCTCTACCTGGCGGGTGAAGGGGACAATTCACGCCACTGGCTGGGTGATCTCCATCTGGCCGCCGTCTACTGCCGTGCGCTTGACGCCGTTGCGGTTGAGCAGAACTTTGCCGCGGGAATTGACGGGGTCTCGCCGCCGCCTCAACCGGACCCCACCGCCACACCGGACGAGCCCAACCAGCGCCCAATCGCCGATGCCGGCCCTGATGTGACCGTCACTGACAGCGATGGCAGCGGCAGTGAAACTCGTCGCCCTTTCCGGCGCACGCAGCTCTGATCCCGACGGTCAGATCGTCCAGTATCGCTGGCGCAGCGACACCGGCGTCGCCATTGCCGACCAGATGGAGAGCAGCGGGGACTTCCCTGTCGGCGTCCACGCCGTGGATCTCATCGTCACCGACGACGAAGGTGCGACCAAACGCGACACAGTCATCGTCACGGTCAATCCCGGTGATGGGTCGCCGCCTGCGCCAACACCGACGCCTGATGGTGGCGGCACGGCGTGTGATGTTGCGCCCACGAATCTGTTGAATAATCCTGGCTTTGAGGATGGTTCCGTCGACTGGCTCTTCTACACCAATGGCTCCGGGCGGCTCGATATCACGGAGACCGATCCTGTGCAGTGCGTCCGGGCCGCCCAGGTCACGATCAACCAGTCTGGTAGCAACGTGCAGCTCTATCAGCGAGGCGCCCGGTTGGAAGCCGGTGCGCGCTATCGCCTGGCCTTCTCCGCCCGTTCGAATGCCGATCGGGTGGTACAAGCCTATGTGCAAAAAGACACGGCACCGTACACCAATTACGGCCTCGGCGAGAGTGTTGCGTTAACAAGCGATTGGCAGCGCCACGAAATGGAATTCACCGCGACTGGCTTCGTCGGCTCGGCGACCGACACCCGACTGCGTATCTGGCTGGTCAGCGCCCGCCCAGGCGATACGCTTTTCTTCGATGATTTTGTCTTGGAGAAGGTTGAATAAGCTGGGCTCGGCCGGATTTCGGAGTGGAGGCAACGGGTCGACATCGCTGCGCTATGGCTCAGCCCATTGGAGCCCGGATTCATCTCGCCTCGCAATTCGGCGACGCAACAGCCGGCATCCTCGAGCAGGCGCGCTTGCGCTGACGGCCCGGGCCCCGATCTTTCTCGATCATCGCGCAAAGAGCGCAGTGACCCGCTCATTCGCCTCCCGCAGCGCATCGGTCGGATCGGCTTCATTGTGGAAGATCGCCTCAATCACCGGCTGCATGATCGCCTCGATTTCGTGCGTGTGCTCGGTGACCGGAAAGAAGAAGGTCTGATCCGCGTCGCTAGTCAGATAATTGGTATACGCTCGCACATCGACGCCCTGTTGATCGTAGTGGTCTACCATGCGCTCGACACCCGATTGTAGAGCCGGAAAGACGACACCCGACTCACCTACGGCCAGTTGACACTCCACGCTCCCCAAATGTTTCATCCATTGCCAGGCGGCTTCAGGATGCGCGGTGCCGATCCAGATGGAATCGGCCAGACCGTTTAACATGCTCTTGCGTCCGTGGGGGCCCGCCGGCAGGGGGGCAAAGCCCACGGCAAAGGGGGCATCGTTGACGTAGGTGTTGATCATCCATGAACCGTCGGTGATGAGGGCCGCCTCGCCGTTCAGAAAGGCCTGGCGCCCGTCGCGTGCAGGCGTTTGGTCAATAGGCATGTGGTAGCCTAGCTCATCGATCAGGCGCTGATACCAGGCCAAGGTTTCACTCAAGGCGGGATCATCGTAGTGATAGTAGTCGGCGAACATGAAGTCGGTAAAGCGAAAACCGTTGCCGGCGGCCAGTCCGCTCCACTGGCTCTGGCCGAAAGCGCCGCCGCCGTCTATACCGGGCATGGTAAGCGCATAGGTCGCCACTGCTGTCGGATCAAAGTCGGGACTGAGGCCATTGTTACCGGCATCGTCCAGCGTGAGGCGGGCCAGCATCGTCTCAAAGACGCCCCCGTCGTCAGGGTTCCACGTCAACTCGTTGAGGGTTGATGTGGCAACGCCGGCTGCGGCCAACAGTTCCCGATTGTAGACCAGGGCCACCGTGTCCCAATCCTTGGGCAGTCCGTAGCGCACGCCGGCGCGCATCCACATGCGCGGCAGGCGGCCGATGTAGATCGAGTCGTCGATCCGGTCGCGTAGCACCAGCGGTTCCAGGTCGACCAACTCTTCGGCGGCGGCGAGATCGGGGAGACGCGTCAAATGGTTGACAAAGACATCGGGCGCGTCGCCGGCGGCCATCTCAGCTGCGAGCTTGTCCCAGTAGAGTGTCTCGTCGGTCTGCTCGATCGCGATGGTGATATGAGGGTGATCAAGCATGAACTGCTCGGCGCAAGCGGTGTAGGCCGGAACTTGATTGGCGTCCCACATGGCGTAGCGCAGATGCACCGACTCAGGATCCGGCGTGGGCGTCGCCGGCGCGGCCGGAGATTCGATCACAAAGGGCGTAGGCGTTGCGACGTCAAGCGGAACGGGCAGATCTTATCGCCGCACCCGCTCAATGCAAGGAGGATAAACATGGCGACAATGGCCAGTGTCCAGCGCTTCATGATTGCCGTTCCTCCTTCTGTGCGTGCGGATCAGCAATAGATCTTGCTCCACCGCCGCGACGGCGTATCTGTTGCTGTGTTCGCCGTTTCAAGCAGGAGCGAGCCGGCAATGGGCAAGTGCGCACTGCCACGGATATGAAGATCCTGCTGGGGAAAGGGAATCTCCACATCGTTGGCTGCCAGTGCATCCCAGATTTGCATGCGCAATTCGCTCGCTACCTTGCCCTTCACCATGGCGTCTTCTACCCAGGCCAGTACCAGAAAATCTAAACTGGAGTCGCCGAAGTTGATCAGCGGCGCCACAGGCGCCGGTTCATCCAAAACTTCGGGATGTTGTGAGGCTACGTCGATCAGCAAAGCCTGCACAAAATGGGGGTCGGCGTGATAGCTGACGCCAACCTCGACGCGCGTGCGCACGAGGCGACTGCTGCGCGTAAAGGTGGTCACTGTTGAGTTGAGCCAATCCTGATTAGGCACGATGTACTCGACATTGTCGAACGTCCGCACCACGGTGGATCGGATGCTCAGCTTGTCGATGGCGCCCTTCTGTACCTGCGATCTCGACCCAATCTCCTGGACGCACCGAGCCTTCAAAGAGCACGATGATGCCGCCAAGAAAGTTCTTGAGCACATCCTGAAGCGCAAAGCCGACGCCGATGGCAAGACCGCCGGTGATGGCGGCAATGGTGGCCGTATTGACCTGTAAGGTGCTGATCACCGTAAAGAATCCCAATGCGATCAGGCTGTACTGAATGAGCGTGAGGCCCGCATCAAGAGAGCCGGCGTTGATATTGGGACGCCGGCCGAAGATCGCCTGGATCAGATCCTTAACGAGACTGAGGCCCATGACCCAGAGATAGAAGCCAAAGACGGCGGTGAAGAGCATCCCGAGCGTTAGCCATCCCTGCTCTAGAGGCCAGAGCCTCGCGGCAGAGAGCGTTGACAGGTCGCTGACGACATTGAGGACGAGCAGGAAGACAATAACCACTACCAGGGGACCGAAGAGACGATGTTGATAGTAGGCAATCCGTTCAGGATCGCCAAACGCATAGGCAACGCCGAAGGCCAGCCTGTAGAGTAGAAAGAAGAAAAAGAGTACGATTAAGTCAACCAGCAGGCCGCTGTACCAGCCGGCTGCGACGGCGTAGACGTAACCCGCATAGAGAAAAACGATGGCCAACGCAGGGTAGAGTACCTGCTGGATCAGGGCCCGCAGGCGGCTGTTCCGCCCGCGTCGCTCGGTCACGACTTCGTCCAACGCGGCGTCGTCTTGCAACAGAAGCGCCAGCGCGGTCCGTTCCTCAAGATCGACAAAGTTTTCCACCGGTTCTTCATCGAGGCTGGGCGTAGCGGCGGCGTCCTGCTGCGCATCCTGGCGACGATCAATCTCGGCCAGTTGCATCTGCACCTCGGCCTGGATTTCGCTACGCAGCGCCTCTGTTTGGTCGACTTCTCGCCGGTGCATCCTGTGGATGATCCAGCGCGCCAGCAGCCAGGCGAGTAGAACTGCCACTAACCCGATCAACAGCTGTTGCTGAATGGCCGGCCGTCCCAGTAATTTCAGAATGCTGGCCCATAGATCGACCAGCACCTGACCGATATTCGCTCCGCTTTCCATCTGTCTACTCCTCGTTCAAAGCATCAGTTCATGACGCCGCTGTTGCTCGCTAACTAAATATTCTGGTAAGCGGACTCCCTGCTTACTCAACGCCATTTTCTTGGTGGACGGCCTCTACAAAGGCGGGCACGGCGTCCGCTGGATTGGCGCCGTTGAGGAGAACGTCCGCATAAAGTTGATCCCCCAGGGCTTCGAGCCGGGCGAAGTTGCTGTTCTCCACCACCAATGCGGCAGATTTAGCCTGTTCTCGAAAGCCTTCGATGTTGGGATAGTCCGTGAGGTCAACAGTCACGCTGGCGCTAATGTGATTGCCCGTCTCCGCCATATGTTCTTGACTAGTCGTCAAGTTGAGAAAACGACTAAAGGCCAACCCGGCGTCAATGGCCAGATCATCTGCTTTGGCGCTGACCACCGTGCCCACAACCTGAAGCATGGGGCTGCTCGTCATGAGGGGGCCATTGGGCAAGGGCGTGACGCGAAAACGATCTTCGCCCAACTCCTGTCGCAGGCGCGGCAGCGACCAGGGGCCGCTGATCAGATAGGCCGCTTCTTCAAACGCAAATGCATCTTCGGCGTCTGCTGCATTGAAATAGAGATCAGTGCCGGCTTCCGCGTCAATTTCTTGCAGGGTGGTCAGCCAGTTGACCAAACCTCCCGTCTCGCCGATGCGTCCGCTGTAGCTGTCGAACTCGAACCCGCCAAAAGGATCCATGCCCCAATACCCCGAGAAGAAGCTCACCGGCATAGCCAGCCGGGCGTCTGTATTCACGCTACGCACCAATTGCTGCACGTCAATGGGCGGATCGGTCACGCGGGCCGAGTTGTAAAAGAGCGCCAAGACTTCCAGCGACTCAGGGATGCCGTATAGGCGTCCGCCATAGCGCATGGTCTCAACCGTTTCGGGCAAGAACTGCTGCAAGTAGCTTGCCGGTACCCGTTCGGTCAGATCCAGCAACAGCTCTTCTTCGGCCAACGTGGCAAGCCAGCGGCTGGACAGCAACAGCAGGTCGGGATCTGCATTGTCGTCGGCGGGCGAACGGTAGGCCTCG
Source organism: uncultured Chloroflexia bacterium (assembly GCA_963749845.1). Taxonomy (GTDB): domain Bacteria; phylum Chloroflexota; class Anaerolineae; order Caldilineales; family Caldilineaceae; genus JAGRCP01. The sequence continues at coordinate 237,379 of CAVVOJ010000011.1, forward strand.
CGATAACGGTCGCTGATTGCCTCCTGAGCAACATAAGTTAGTGCCAGCGTCGTTCCAGGACAGGTAGCCTCGAACTGGCGCGCCAGTTCTTCAACGGCCCGGGCCTCGTCAAAGCGCAGGCTGTGCCACAGGACGATGGCCGCCGGCTGGACGGGGCAGAGATCCTCGGGCGCCACAACCTTTGGCCGTAGGCCGTATGTCTCCTCAAAGCGTTGCAAATTATCAGCAATCATCACGTTTGCCGGAATCACGCCCCGAATGACCTGCCGGTAGGCGTCGAAGAACCCCAACGCCCCTTGCCGAAGATCGCGCCAGAGCGGTTGATTGACAAAGGCAATCGACTCTGCGGCACGGCTCTGGCGCATCACGGCGAGCGAATCTTCCGGCAGGTTGGGGGTTAGCCGTACCTGGTTGTTGACCGGAGCCAACCCCAATTCACCGGTCAGGAACGTCCGTTGGTTTTGCACGCCGGTTAGAAACTCGGCCAGAGCCAGGGCCACGCGAAACTCGCGCGTACTGGAATCGGGGGAGAAGGCGAGCGCGTCTACATTGAGGAAGGGTTTCGGCGCGCCGCCATTGGGGCCGGTCGGCAGGATCGCCATGCCGACTGCGTCGGCCCCTAGCGCCGCAGTCAAGCTGAGGTATTGCTCCGAGTCGCCTACATAGTAGGTAACCTCGCCGTCGATAAACGCCTGCTGCAGTGTCGCCAGGTCTTCATTTAGGAGAAAACCGGGCTGCTTCCGTGCACTTTCCAAGAAGTCAAGCCAGTTGGCAAAGCCACCCATACCAAAGAGCAGAAGACGTTCACTATTGGCCAGCTCGCCGTCGAAGGCCCCGACGCCCCAGTAGGACTCAGTGAAGTGGGGACTCTGGGCAAGGGGTTCACCCGCTTCGATGCGCTGCATGAGCTCGGCAATTGTTGTTGGCGGCTCAGCGACCAGATTGCGGTTGTAGTAGAGAACTTGCGTGTGCGCTGCCATAGGCAGCCCATAGAGCCGTGCGTCGTCAGAGACCATGTTCAAGGCATTGAAGAGATAGGCTGAGACATCTAGGTTCAATGGAGCCAGGTCACGAATCAAGCCGTTTTCGGCCAGCGTGTAGATCTGCCCGGCGTCAGTCAAAATCAAGTCAGGACCAAGGCCCGCCTGACCGCGATTCTCTACGCGCGCAATTAGTTGCTCTTCAGGAACGGCGACGCTGGTAATCACCACGTTGGGGGTCAAATTTTTGTAGGCCGTCAGCATTGCGTTCAGTGCAATGTCTTGGTCGCTGTTCCAGGTGTGCCAGAGCAAAATGCGCTCGGGCTGCACATCGCTGTTGGCAAAGGGGTTGGCGGGATTGCTGCTGCACCCGACCGTCAGCACTATGGCGAATATCAACGCGAGAAGAACCTGCAAATTTCGCATGGAAGACTCCAAATGTGGTTTATGCGCGGACGGCAAAGCGGGGACGAAGATTTAGCCCTGACACCGCAATGGGTGCTTGGCCAGTGGACAAACACATCAGCGAGCGTGTCTTGGGGTCATACAATATCACCGACCAGAAGTTATTGATGGGAATATTTGGTAGCAGGTGAAGCTTGTAGGTTTGACTGCCATCCAGGTAATCACCATTCGCATCCACATAGGCACCCAGATATTGAGAGCCAGCCCCCACATTCTTGTTGACCATGGCTGGGGTCACGCAAACGGCAGTGAAGTGAAAGAGCGTTCTGGCATCCAGGTTGCGCACGCCGTTCTTCAAGAACTCATGGCTGCCGCCCACAAACACATATTCCCAGTTGCGGTCCGGATACACCCTTGCTTCCGGTTCGCGCGATTGATAGGCAATCGCCCGGGCCATGCCAAAACCCGTTTTGGCGGCGGTATCGAGGATCTGCCGCATGCGCTCATCAGGGTCAAACGGCTTGCCCTTCTCGATGCCCAGCGCTCTTAACAGCCCCAAATGTTCCGCGGAGAAAGCTTCGGTGGGTTCGTATTGGATCATCTTGTCGAGATTGACAAAGTACTAAAAATCATTGGGGTGGATGGTATCTGCCGGTAAGTTCCCGGCATTGGTGATACTGGGCTTTCTGTAGCCGTCCTTTAACGAATAGACCGCGCAATGCTCGCCATACCATTTGATGGCTTGCTCGCCCATGCCGCTGATCTGTTGGCTGGCACGCGCCATGACCCACACTCTATGAGTGCGCGAACGGGCGATGAGATACTCTTCGGGCACTTCCCCTTCATAATCCGGCTCCTGGTCGTAGAGTTGGGTCAAGGTGCGCTCCTCGAGTGAGCACAACCGGACCGATATTCCGTGCGGAACTTCGGTCCGGTTGCTTGGCGAAGGTCCCTCTGTGGCCTAACGCGGCCAATCAAGGCCCTGCAATAGCCAATCCGGCAACTGCTCCTCTAGCTGGGTGATCAGCTGCGCATCGCCGCCCTCGGCAGCAATGGTCCAGATGCCCCAGGCGCCATCGCGATTGCTCATGAAGGCGATCCGGCTGCCGTCAGGACTCCAGGCCGGCAGGCCGTCAAAAGCCTCGTTCTCGGTCAGTCGGACAACTGTGCCGTCGGCTACGTTCAACGTATAGAGCTCCCACGTGCCATCACGAGAATCGCTCATAAAGACGACCGATTCACCATCAGGCGACCAGCGCGGCAGCGAGTCGTTGAAGCCGTCACTCAGCGGGCTGCGCTCCGTACCGTCAGCATTGATGGTCCAGAGACCGCAATTGTCGCCGGTCTCGTCACAGCCCTTGAAGACGATCAGCTCCTCGGTGGGGTGCCAGTCGGCGTCCTTGCCAAAGCCCAGATCGGTCACGTCAGCGAAGCCGACCCGGTCGTTGCCCGGCGTCGCATCGATGATGTAGAGACGCCAGAGGCGATCACCGGTGCGATTGCTGGAGAAGACCAGCTTTTCGCCCGTTGGATTCCAGCGTGGCGTACTGTCCTCGAGGTTGGCGGTGTAGCGCACGCGGTCGTCAGCATCAAAGTCATAGGCGCTGATGCCGAGTTGATCAGCCTGAACGCTGCGGAAGGCCATGATATTGCCGTCGCGCAGCACAGAGGGCTGCATGGCATTGGGGATGATGAGCCTGGCCGTGGAGTCAGGCTGGGCCGGCACCGCGTAGATGTCTTCCAGATCGTAGGCGCGATTGCCCTCGCGCAGCACGCGTGAGGCCGAGAAGACGATCACGCTCTCCGGGTCCAACTCATCCGGCACAGCAACCGCCTCCTGCTCCGGCAGCGCCACAACCGCGGCCATGGGCGGTGCGGCAATCACCGGCACGTCATCGGCATTCGTCGCCTCGACGTAGGCGGCAGCCACCCAGCCTTGTCCGGCGGGCGCGTCCGGCACGTTGGCCACCCACCACTCGCCATCTTCGCTGACGCCGATGATCTCGCCGATCGTGTCTTGCGCGGCAACGCCCCAAACGTCATAGGCAGTGCCCGGACCGGTTCGCACATTGACGCCAGCCTCGGGCACGACACGGCCGGTTGGTACGTCATCTTCAGCCGCAGCCAGCTCAACAGCCGGCGCGTCCGAGTCCGCGGCCACCGGATCGGGATCGGCGTCGGCCTCTTCGGCGGGCGCTTCGGTTGCTTCGGCGGCTTCCTCGGCCGGCGCTTCAGTCGGCTCGGCGTCGGCCTCTTCGGCGGGCGCTTCGGTTGCTTCGGCGGCTTCTTCAGCCGGGGCTTCGGTCGGCTCGGCGTCGGCCTCTTCGGCGGGCGCTTCGGTTGCTTCGGCAGCGGCTTCTTCAGCCGGGGCTTCGGTCGGCTCGGCGCCGGCTTCCTCGGCGGGCGCTTCGGTCGGCTCGGCTGCGGTCTCTTCAACGGCTGCCGGCACGCTTGTCGGTTCGGCCGCTTGCCTCGATCCACAGGCCGCCAGTAGCACAAGGCTAAAGACCAGGACAAGGGATGCCAGTATCTTGAATCGTTGACTCATCAAACTCTGCTTCAACATGATTGATCAGCTCCTTGATGTAAGGTTTGTATTCTCCCGGGCACGCCTCGCTAGCGGGCCCTGCCCGGGAGCTTTTCGCTTACGCAACAACGACCTCAGCTACGGCATTGCCGTGGCAATCACGGCAATTTGACCCGCACCATTGCGCAACTCAAGCGTGCTGCCGTCAATTCGGTAGGCAAAGCTCGACTGCAACGCATCCAGTAGAGCGGCTTCTTGCTCCATAATCCCTTCTGGCTCGGTGCACAGCTGTGATGTTGCAGCCAAGCCACTAATCGAAATGTCGCTACCGCTCACCTGATAGGCGCCAAAGTAGGTGTTGCAGCCGCCATTGCCGCTCACCTGACCATCCGGAACAAACTCGATGGTTGCGCGGGTGTCGGGCAGCAGGGTCGTGATGCCATTGCCATCATTGAACTGTGTCACCTCCCAGCGTGTGTTGACCAGAGGATCGACAATCGATGTTGCGGTCGGCTCCGGCGTGGCCGTGGGAACCGGCGTGGCCGGCGGCGAAGTCGGTGTCGGTGTTGGGCCGGAGACATTGACCGTGACCTCGCGGAAGACGATGGAGCCGTCGCGTAGCTGCACGCGCATCTCATACGTTGTTGTCACGGTCGGGCATACCTCCATGCTGCCCTGACCAGCACGCGGGTAGCGGTCAAAGGGCTGGCCGCTGCTCATAGACCCAAACGGCCTGGACGTTTTGCACCGACCAGCTGAATGCGCGTGCATTGCCCCTGATTGATATCTCGTGCTGTCGGCCGTGAGCGATAGCTCAGCAGCAGGCGTGGGCGTAGCCGGGGGCACGGGCGTAGGTGTCGCCACCATGGTCGGGAAGACAGGCGGCACTACCACGGGCGGCGCGGGCTCGAGGATCGGGACGTTCGCCACGTTGCGTGCCGCCACGAAGTCGGCTGAGACCCAGCCGATGCCGTTGGGCGCGCCGGGCACGGAGGCCGCCCACCAGCGATTGTCGGCGCTGCGGCCGACGATTTCGCCTTCGTCGCCAAAGAGGGCGAAGCCGATGATCGGGTAGTGAGTGCCGGGGCCGGAGCGAACATTGATGCCATTGGGCGCGGTGACGCGGCCCCAAGGCAGCGTAGTTTCCGGCTCCGGCAGGTCGATGAGCACCTGGCGCGTCATGTGCACGGCGGCGGCGCCGTCGGCGGTACGCAGCACCATGAGATTGCCTTCCATGCCGAACGTCGCCACGGTGCTCAACGCGGTCAAGAATTCGGACTCCTGCTCCATGACGCCAGGGGGCGTTTCGCAGAAGCGGAAGGTGGTGGCCACCGGTCCAATGGTCAAATTGTCGCCGTCTTCGGTGAAGTCTGCAAAGTAATTGTTGCAGCCTGCGCTACCGGAGACTTGCCCGTCCAAACCAAAGCCGGCCGTTATCTCGGTGCCGTCGATCAGGCCGACCACGGCTTCGCGGCCATTGTTGTAGGCGACAACCAGCCAATTGCTGCCGGCCAGTCCCTGGGATTCAGGCAGGAAGGTGGCGACGATCTCATCCCCGGCGCGCAGGACCAGCTGCGCGCTCGACGCGCTGAAGTTCGTGGTGGCGGCCAGCGCGTCCATGTAAGTCGCCGCTTGATTCATGACGGCCTCTTCACAGGCCATCATGGTCGAGGCCATGGGGAGGGCAAAGGTCAGGCTGTCACCCTCCTGAATGTAGCTGCCGCTAAACTGATTGCAGCCGTCTGTTCCGCTGACCGTTCCGTCTTCCCCAAAAGCCAAGGATACGCGCACGCCGGGCAGGGTAAGGCTACCGTCCAAGCCAGCCAACACCCAGCTGGACCCGGCCAGTTCCAGCGGCGCGACAACGTCCTGCGCTGCATCGTCTTCAGGCTCGATGGGAACATAGGTGTTGCCACAACCCACAAGCAACGCCAACAACAGAAGCAATAGGGCACTTCGCAATAATCTCTTCATCAGACATTTCTCCTTCGTTTAACTTGAGTGAAGCAAATTGCACCGCTTGTCGAGCGACGACTCTGCGCTCGACTCACCTGAGGCCGTCGCTGAATGGACGGAGCAATTTGCACATGGAACCTAACTCCATGGCTTTTAGATCATGTTTCGAGGCAAGCATTAGCTTTGGCGTCACCTCCCACGAGAGTATAGATCTCGACGATTGAATGACTTGGAAATCATTGTGGCTCCTTGGGCAGCAGCGACTGCGACTGCCAGTTGTAGTGAATGCTGAGCATGCGCAGGATAAAGAACGCAATGATCATTAGCCAGGCTGCCGATGTGCGGTCCATATATCCGACATGGAGGATCAACAGAAAGACTACGCTGACTGCCAGCAACGTCATGACTTGCATGACGCCGGGCTTGAGCATGGCCGGCATCTCGTTGGCGATGACGTCGCGCAGCAGGCCGCCACCGAAGCCGTTGAACATGCCGACGATCAGCACTCCGGGCAGTGCAATGCCTGCCTGCAGAGCAAGCTGCATACCCACTACGGCAAAAGCCGGCACTCCCAGCGCATCGATCACGCCCACCGTTCGATAGATCAGTGGCTCCTCGGATACGCGCTGGCGCAGAAGCGCCACTACACAGGTCGCGACGAAAGTGATGACGATGTACCATGGCGTGATCAACATCTGTGGCGTACGCTGCAAGAAGAGTCCATCGCGTAGCAGCCCACCGCCGGTGGCTGAAATCAACGCAATGACAAATACGCCCGTAAAATCATATCCCTTGTGCATTCCCACAATCGCACCGCTAAGCGCCCACAAAAAAGTAGCCAAGTATGCAAAGAGCAGGGGAACCTGAAATTCTACATCCAACAAGCGTTCCTTTCACCTTGTGCGCAGTCATTAAATGATTGTAAGCGTCAACAGTGCATAAAGTGAGAGCCCGGCAATAAAGAGAATGCCGGCGAAACTCGGTTCACCCTCCTTGTTTGCCTCTGGAATCAAGCTCTGCGTGACGGTCGTAATCAGGAAGCCTGAGGCAAAGGCGATCAGCGTAAGCCGCAGCGCCAGGGATTGCTCGCGCAGCAGGCCATAACCGAGCAATGCGCCGCCCACAATGCAGACCACATAGAGGAAAGACAACAGCCGCCGCTGCGCCGGTGGGATCCCCTGTTGTTTGGCGGTGGCGGTTGTCACGAAGGCCAACGGTGCCGTGCTGGTGGCAATCCCGACCCCTAGCAAAACGCCGGTCATCAGCGTCAGCGTCGAGCCGATGCCGATCACGATGCCGTCGATGAGCATGTCCGCCAGCACGCCGGCATAGAGCCCCAGCGATGTCACCTGCGTTGCACCGCCGGGTCTGGCGGTCAGCCGTCGGGCCGAGGCGTATTCGAAGGTGACGAAGAGTGCGCCCCCCACGAAGAAGGCCAGGACCACGCCTGTCGGCGCCCCATATCGCACCGCCGGCGGCATCAGGCTAAGCCCGACCAGCGCTGTGATGATGCCGGCGGCAAATTGTAGCGCGCCACTAATCATACGCTCCGGCACATCGAACCGTTCCGCAACGGGCACGCCCAGATAGGTCAGCGAGGCCGTGAAGAGCGCGATAACCAGCACGAGCCAAAACTCAGACATCCGCGAATTCTATGCCCCCACCGGGAAGCCTGGCCCCAACGGAATGCCCAGCAAGAACCAGACGATAAAAAAGATGATCCAGGCAACGGCCATAATCGAGCGCGTAGGGCAACATCAACGCCACGATGGTCCCTAGACCGGCATCTTTTTGATAGCGCTGCGCGACGGTCACCACAAAGGGGAGGTAAACCATGAGCGGCGTGATCACGTTCAGGGGGGAGTCGCCTACGCGATAGGCAGCCAGCACCGTCTGCGGGGCCACCCCCAGGCGGATGAAGATCGGTACAAAGACGGGCGCAAAGATGGCCCACTTGGGCATGCCGCCGGGAATGATGATGTTGAGCAAGAGAATCACCAAAATCATGCCTAGCAGCAGGGGCAAGGCGCCCACGTTTGAGCGCTCCAAGAGATCTGCGGCCGAGATCGCGGCCACTGTGGGCATGTTGGTGTAGTTGAAATAGGCGATGAACTGGCTGATCATGAGCAGCATGAAGACGAGACCGGCCAGGCCGGAGAAGGTCTTGGTCACTGCGGCGATGACCTCGTTGGCGCTGGTCATGGTGCCAGCGCCACGACCGTACGCGATGCCCGTGATTAGGAAGAAGAGTGTGATGAGAAAGAGCAAGCTGTCCATAAAGGGCGTGGTGCCAATCAGGTTACCGGTGGCCGGATCGCGCAGCGGCGCGCCCGGTGGCAGCGTGAGCAGCGCAATCAGCACCAGATAGACCAGCGCGGCAATGCCGGCGAAGCGCATGCCGCGCGATTCTTCCGGCGTCAGCTTGCCGTCGTCGGCTCCAGCCGCATCCATTTCTCCAAAATCGTAGACGCCCAGCCGGGGCTCCACCATGCGCTCGGTGACGATTGCCGCCACCACGGCGAGCATTAGCGCCGACGCCGCCGCAAAGAAGTAGTTGGCGACAATCGAGATTGGCTCGCCCCCGGCCAGCATAATCGCCTCGTTGGTGATTTCGGTCAGCATGCTGTCGATCGGCGTAATGAAAAAATTGGCCCCAAAGGCTGCGCCCACACCGGCAAAGGCTGCGGACATGCCGGCCAACGGATGGCGGCGCAGCGTTACAAACGCCGCGGCGCCCAGCGGGATAAGGATGAGATAGCCGGCATCCGCGGCCACGCTGGAGAGCACGCCCACAAAGATGATGATGAAGGCGATCAGCCGCCGCGGCGCAATCTGCACCAGTGACCGGATCGATGCGCCCATCAGACCGGCGGCTTCGGCCACGCCTGCGCCCAGCATGGCGATAAAGGTCACGGCAACCACGCCAAAGCCCTGAAAGTTGCGTACGAAGGATGAGAAGAGAAAGCGGATGCCGTCCACGGTGAGCAGGCTGTGGATGGCAATGGTGCGCTCTTCAATGACGTAATCGGCATCATAGTATTCTTCTGGAATCATGATGCCCGGTTGCGTGGTATCTTCGTAGTACTCTCTTTCCACTGAAATTGGGACTGGCACTGCAATCTGCTCGGTGACGCTCACGCCCATCAAGAACAAGATATGGGACAGCACAATCACGCCGATGATCAGGTACAGAAACATGAGCACCGGGTGGGGCACCTTGTTGCCGGCTCTTTCGATGCCGTCCAGCATCTTGTCTTGAAACGAGCGCTTGGGTACAGTCTCGGCGCCTGCTTCGGTCTTCTCACTCATCTCAATCTTCCTATTCTCTGCTTTCAATGCAAGCTATGACGTAAAATAAAGGGTGCGCGGGTCTCTTTTCCCCTATCCATGAGCCTCTCACACGTTGTTTATTCCTCTGTCAGGTGCGCCAACTCTTCCAAATAGACGATGGCCGTCTCGATGCCGCGCTGGAACATCTCAATGCTGTAGCTCTCGTTGGGCACGTGCAGGCCGTCATCATCCAGCCCGTAGCCCATCATCACCACGGGAATCTTCATCAGGTTGTAGAGATCGGCCACCACGGGAATGCTGCCGCCGCCGCGGGTGAAGATGGGCGTGGCGCCCCAGCCCTTTTCGTAGGCCCGGACGGCCGCCTGCATCTCCGGCAGATCGAAGGGGATCAGGGCCGGCTCGCCTGTCGTCAGAAGCTGCACCTCAACGTGGACGGACGGCGGCGTAATCGAGTCGATATACGCCTTGATCTGGTCGTAGATCTTGTGCGGATCCTGATTGCCCACCAGACGCGAGCTGAGCTTGACGCCGGCGCTGGCCGGAATGATCGTCTTAGGACCCGGGCCGCCGTAGCCGCTCCACAGGCCGTTGATCTCCAGCGTGGGCCGAGCAGAGACGCGCTCACGGATGGTGTAGTCGGCGTCGCCCCAGAGCGCGGGCACGCCGGTCGCGGCCTTGAACTGCTCTTCGGTCAGCGGATTTTTGGCCATCATCGCCCGCTCTTCGTTGGTCAGCGCCACCACATCGTCATAGAAGCCCGGCACGGCGATGGTGCCGTCAGCGTGATAGAGCTGATCCAGGATCTCCACCAGCGCGAGCGCCGGGTTATGCGTTGCGCCGCCCCAGAAGCCGCTGTGCAGATCTTCCTTAGGGCCGGTCACGTGGATCTCGACGTAGGTCATGCCACGCAGGCTGTGGGTGATGGCCGGCTCTTCGATGCGCGCCATGGAGGAATCGCTGATCACGCAGACGTCGGCCTGGAGCAGATCGAGGTGCTCTTCCAGAAAAGGGCGTAAATTGGGCGACGCAACCTCCTCCTCGCCTTCGATCAGAAACTTGACGTTGACCGGCGCGGCGCCGCTCGTCTCCAGATAGGATTCCAGGGCTTTGACGTGAGTGAACAGCTGGCCCTTGTCGTCGGTGGCGCCACGGGCGTAGATGCGCCCATCCCGCACCACCGGCTCGAAAGGATCGCTCTCCCAACCGTCCTCCATGGCCGCAGGCACGACATCATAATGTCCGTAGACCAGAACGGTGGGCTTTTCCGGTCCGGCGCCCAGCCACTCGCCGTAGACCACCGGATGGCCGGCCGTCTCCATGACCTGAACCTTGTCGAGGCCCAGGCTGCGCAGATGCTCGGCCAACCATGCGGCCATGCGCCGCACTTCGCCGGCATAGGCCGGATCGCCGCTCAGGCTAGGGATGCGCAACATTTCAAACAGCTCTTGGGTAAACTTTTCGCCATGCGTGCGTGAATACTTGCGTGCAGCATCACTGCTTGGGGTCATCTCTGGGTTCTCCTTGGCTGCAAAGTCATGTAGGCGATGAAAAAACAGATGCGACTACCCTTCCTTACACCACAGCTCTGCCAGTTTGAGACACACTTGCGTGGCCGCAGCCATGTCCTGAAGGCTGATCCATTCCAACGGTCCGTGGATCTCCTGCATGCCGGTGAAGATGTTTGGCGTGGGCACACCAAGCTCCGTCAAGCGAGAGCCGTCGGTGCCGCCGCGCACCGGGATGGAAAAGGGTTTGATTCCGCTTTGACGACAGGCTTCGCGCGCCAGCTCTACCGGGCGCATGTCCTCTTCCAGCCAATAGCGCATGTTGCGGTACTGGGCCGTAATGGTGCAGGTGATTTCGGCGCGGCTCGCCGGCCTGCACGGCTGCGCACACCGCCTGCAACAGTTCGCCCTGTTCGGCCAGCGATCGTTCGAAATCGCGCAGGATCACGTCAATCTCCATTTCGGCTGCGGATCCGCGCATGCCCACGAGTGCAGGAAGCCCTGACGGCCGGACGTCGTCTCCGGCGTAAGCGTTGCCTGGGGCAGCGTGCTGATAATTTTGGCAGCCAAATGCGTTGCGTTGACCAACTTGTCTTTGGCCCAGCCGGGATGAATCGAAACGCCCTTGATGTTGATTTTCGCCGCGTCAGCCGAGAAGGTCTCGTAGATGATTTCGCCCAGGTGCGCGCCGTCAAGCGTGTAGGCAAAGTCAGCCTGCAGATCCCCAGGGAGGTCAGCGTGCACGCCGCGCCCGATCTCTTCATCAGGGGTGAAGCCGATGCGGACCGGGCCATGGGGCAGATCCGGGTTTGCCAGCAGCGCGCGTGCCGCAGTCATGATAATGGCGACGCCGGCTTTGTCGTCCGCCCCCAGTAGCGTCGTCCCAGATGCAGTCACAATGTCGTCACCCACCTTCTGCGCCAAATAGGGCAGCGCTAGAGGCGACAGCACTTGGCTTGGATCGTCAGGCAGGACAATGGCTTCGCCGCCGTAGCTGCGGTGGACAATAGGCTTGACGTTTGTGCCCGAGAATTGCGGCGCGGTGTCGACATGCGCCAGCAACCCAATTGTGGGTAGGGGAGCCTCTACGGTAGCCGGAATCGAGGCGAGCACTGCGCCATAGCTGGTGAGCGTCACATCCTGCGCGCCGATTGCCTGAAGCTCTTCGACGAGCAGATTCAGCAGGTCGAATTGGATCGCCGTGCTGGGCGATGTCGATGACGTTGGATCGGCCGTGGTGTCGATTTTGACGTAGCGCAGCAGCCGGTCTTCTACTTCCTTGAGAAATGTGCCGCCCACCGTGAGTTCCTCTCTGTATTTCAACGAATGCATCTACTCTGTCCGATATGAATATTGCTCCAGCCGTAGAGGATCGCCCAGCGGCGGCGTCTAGTGCTGTAATCGCCACAGGCCCCCAACACAGGCAGATCAGCTCTCTGTAAAGACCGTGCCCGGCGGATGCTCTTTGGTCAACTCTTCGACCGATAGCTCACCAGGCTTATAGTCGGGCAGACGCAACGACGGGATGATCGACAGCAGCGACATGGCTGCCAAAATCAAAAACGTTGCTTTGAGGGCGCGCAGGCGAGCGGCAGCGTTGATCAGCACCGCCTCCTCGATATCGGCCGGCGTGGAGGAGGTCTGCTCCAGCACCGTTTTGAGCTGGTCGTTGCTGACGAAATCGATTTGGTCAAAATTGATCTCGTTGCGCAGGATCTGCGGCAAATTTGACTGCTCGAAGGCCGAGACGATAAAGAGACTGAGCAACCCGACCGCCACCACGCCGGCAAAGGCTGCGCCCAGGGCCGATGAAACATTGTTGACTACGCCACGCAACGCGCCTACATCGCCGGCTAGTTCCTTGGGCGAAGCCGACACCAATACGTTGAAGAGCAGCGTCAGCATCGTGCCCTCGCCAACGCCGACGATTGCCAGGCCAAGAATGACGGACGGCGTCGACCATTCGTTGCTGACGGTGAAAGCGAGCAACACGGAGCCCACGGTCACCAAGCTGAAGGAAATGACGCCGAGATGACGCGGGCTCAGCCGGTCATAGATCCGTACCGAGAGGATGGCCGACGCCGCTACGGTCAGCGCGTAGGGCACAATCGCAATCGACGTGAAGAAGGGCGTGCGATCCTGGACAATCTGGATGTAGAGCGGGATCAGAAAGGCGATGATCGATCCAATACTACCGGCGACCAGAAACGCCATGACTGCCGCTCGCTCTTCCTTTGAGTCAATGACCTCCAGCGCCAGTATGGGGGTCTTTTGCGCGGCCACGCGTCTTCTTGACCAAACAAAGAAGGCCTGGCCCAAGACGATGCCGAGCGCAATCAGGAAGGGGGCCGGCGATAGCCCTAACAGCGAGATGGGCGCAGCATCTTTTGCAACGACCAGGCCCCAGGTGTTGAGGTTATTGAAGCCAAAGAGCATGCAGGCGATCGCCAGCGCCGATAGGACGACGCCCACAAAGTCGATGCGGATGCCCTGTGCGCGCGGAATGGGCTTGAGGCGAAAACTAAGGGCAAAGACAGCCAGCGACATGGCAAAGATCAACCAGAACGAGACGCGCCAGCTCAGCGCGGTGGCGATGAAGCCAGCGACGACAAAGGTCAGCCCGCTGGCGACCGCCGGAATGGCGGCCAGGATGCCCAGCGCTTGGCTTTGCTGACGTTGGCGGTAGTTGGCCGCGATCAGCACGACGAGGGTGGGCACAAGGGCTGCTGCGGCAATACCCGCTACGGCCTGCGCCACGTTCATGATTTCAGCGCTGTTGCTGAGCGCCATTAAGCCCATGGCGCCGCCGTGCGCCAGCGCGCTCACCTGAAAGACGAGCCGTTCACCAAACATCTTGCCGATTTTGGCGCCCAGCATGACGAAGGCAGCCACGAAGAGCGAGTAGATCACCAGCGCCGTCGCAATCGACGTGGCTGGTGCATTGATACCCTCGATGATCGGCCCCATTGAGACCGGCAAGGCGTTGATGTTGATGCCCATCTGCAACTGGGCCAATACGATGATGAATAGCGGCAGCCAGGAACTCTGCTCTGTTGGGGGAGCGTCTACTGAATTAGCCGACTGGTCTGCCATAAGGCGATCCGTTGAAATTGATTTTTTGTGCACCACTGCGCCTAATCACGGATTAGGGTATTCAAGGTGCCCTATCCATACCAGATACAGAATGTACTAGTCATGTACTAACTTTTGAAGACGGTTGACTGACCGCCGAGGGCGTTCTAGTGGCGTAGATGAAGCAAGTGGCAAGAGGAGAACAGTGCTGGGGGGAACCTGGACGGCAAACCACTGCTACGGACCGGCGTAGCACTCAAATAGTACGCCATTAGTACATCGCGTACCTGGTATAGTCGCAGAAATCTGCTATGCTGCAGTTCATTGCTGGATCGACGCTGTGAGGCAATCCAACTTACGTAAGGAAGGCGTTATGAGTCAAGACACCGACTGGCTAGGTCACACTTACCGTGTCAGCATCAAGAAAATCTTGGACGAGGGGTGGATCTATGCGTTGCAACTCGATCCGATCGATACGCTTCGACACTTTGCCGGTCCGCCACGGACGTATCCTAACCGTGCGCCTTGTTGATCAGGCGGAGATGCTTGGGTTGCTCAACCGCTTGCACAATATGGGCCTCACACTGCTGTCGATCGAGCTGTGGACATCCGATCCTACGTAGTGCGCTGCACGCTCGTCACAGTGTGTCGTCCAACGTTAAGGCCATGATCAAACCTGCGCGTACATGATGGCGTAAATATTACGGTGGAAATCAGGCGCTTCCGAATTTGTCCCTCAAGATATGTTGACTGAGGGGGCAGACAAGGAGGGGAGAATACCCATCGCGAATGCACGGTCAACTGCCTCTCGGCGACTGCTGACGTGGAGCTTGCTGTAGATGTTGGCTGTGTGATTTCGCACGGTATGAGGTGAAACAACCAGGTGGCGGGCGATCTCTTTATTAGAGTAACGGGCCGCCAGGAGCTCCAGTACTGAGAGTTCCCGCTTCGTCAGCGGTTCGGGCAACTGCTGGACGGACACTTCCTCTTTGAGCGTAGCATCTTTTATGCCAAGGGCGGTCAATAGCAGCGCGACCGGCTGGCTGAATTTAGTCTGTTTTCCTAGCTTCCTCAACAGGCTCCCAAGCACTTCTCTATATCCTGTGAAGAGGCCAATACCGCCTTTGGGCACTGCGAGTTCGACTGCTTCAGCCAGTAGGGCCAACGCGGAATCGGACTCGCTCAACCCGTCTTGGACCAACGCTTGTAGAACAAGAATCTCGGTTTGCCGATACCAAACACGACCGTTGGCATAGAATTGGGTCAGTTCCTGTAGAATCTGATCGGCTTCTATCAGACAAGCCCTCGAGCCCTCAGCAAGTAGAATCCGTACGCGAATTAACGGAATGCGGTCAGACGAAACGGTCATTTTGCTGCGCGGATTCCCCAGTGCCCAGACCAGGGCAGCTTCGCGCCTGCCGCAAGCAAGATTGGCGTATGCATTCAGCGCCGCCATCTGCTCGAGAAAGAATGGGCTTCCGATCACTTGAGCGTCTTCTATCAACTCTTCAATCAAGGCTCTGCTCTGCTCGGATTCGCCACAGCGCGCATAGATGCCGATCAAGCTGTAGATTGCGGCGGCAGCATTTCGTCCGCTCGTCAGGTACAGCTTTCTGGCGACTTCCAAACGATGCTCTTTTGCCTGATCGAGCTGATTGCGAATGTCCGCAATCGCGCCGAGACCGTGTCGACTAATGATCGAGATGATGGGCAGATCATGCTGCTGTGCCAATAGCAAATTGTGTTGGAACTGAGTTTCGGCTTTGGCAGAATCGCCCTTACACAAGTGGAACAATCCGACAGCATGCGCAATTCGACACCTGGCAACCAAAGGCCAATTTGTCGCCTTTTCAAGCGTCGTGCTTCCGATTTCTATCGCTAAATCAAGTTCGCCCAATTCTTGACTGGCATAGGCCAATGCGAGGATGACGTGGCAGTGTGTCAGCGCTAGATGCTGACGCAGAAGAGCCCAACTCTGCTGGATCAGCGCCAAGGTCTCCTCTGGATTCAGTGATTGATCTTGAGCTGCCCGGAGCGCACTGAGTTCGCCGCCAAGAAGCTGACGATTTCTGTTTGAGAGTACCGCAGAGTCGCGCTCGAGGAGATCTGTTGCCCGTCGCACGAGGGCAAGACAAGATTCATTATCGACATGGGCGCGTTTGACCCAAGCCATGCCGGTCAACAAGTCAGCACGTTGATTGAGTAGTGAGAGAGGGACCTGGTTGAGCCATGCTTCAAGTACCGAGAACTGGAGTTCGGTCAGGGTTTCGACCTGCGCCTCTGCGATCAGGTCAGCCACGGCATTGTAGTCGGGTATGGCTACGAGATGAGAAATCCCTTCACTGACGAAATTTCGGGCAACCAGCCATGCCGCTGCGCGGCGGTGTAACTCGACAATCGCCGCCTGGTCGAGGCGCGTAGTCAAACGACTTAAAAGAATTTGCTGAAACTGGGCATGATAGCGATACCAGTGACCAGGCGTGCCCAATTCAATTACAAAGAGATTTGTCCGGACGAGGTGCTCGATCTGTGCTGCTGCGACCGGCACATCGATGTCGAGCACTGCTGCGCACAGCTCTGGGCAGAAGCGATTGAGAATGGCTGTACTGACCAAGAATTCGTGCACCCCGGGCGCCTGCTGACTCAACACCTCGTCGACAAGGTAATCTACCGTGTAGCGATTTGTTTGATTTTGAATGTGGCGCGCCAGTTCGGCATAATCCGCCTGGCCGCGCATCGCCAGCAGTGCCAGCCAAACGCCGACAATCCACCCTTCGGTGCGTTGGTGAATCGTCTTGATCAATGAAGCCGGCGGCGTGCTGTCCAGGTTGATCTGAAAGAACGCAGTCGTCTCTTCCAGTGAAAAAGTGAGGTCGTGTAGACGAAATTCCGACAAACGGCCCGCAGCGCGCAGGCGATTGATCGGCAGTGGTGGGTCTGCTCGTGAAATCAGGACCAAATGCAGTTGTGGCGGGGCGAATTCGATCACGCGGGCGAGAAAGACAAAGACCGCCGTCTCGCTGATCCGATGCAGATCATCCAGTACCAGAATGATGGGTTCGTCCAACCGATTTAGTACGTTGACCAACACGCCAGCCAATGTCTCAATCGCCGGAGACGGACGCTCCTGCGCGAGTTCCCGGACTGCCTGACAAGAATTGGGCAGCTTTTTTTCAATCGCCGCAATAAAATAGAGTAGAAACGTTGGAAAGTGACTGTCTTCCTCATCTAAGTTTAGCCAACAGATCTCTGGTTGTTTCGCATCAGTGATGGGAGGGCGGCCGGCAATCTGTTCGAGCCAGCTACTGATCAGCGTGCTCTTTCCAAAACCCGCCGGTGCAGTAACAAGGGTAACTGTGGTAGAGGAGCTGGCATCGAGCCGTGCCAGCAAATGGGGTCGCTGAAGTAGGGTGTCACCGAGGGAAACAGGCTGAAATTTTGTGTGAATTAGTGATTGGTTCATCCATGTATCCGACGTAGTCACCCAAAGCGGGGCGTTGCCGCAAAGCCTCAGCATAGTCTACTCAACCGAATTTCTTTTGGCAAACATGGAGCCCAAACGTCCAGTTGATCGACCCGAAATCAGCGCTCGTTTGCGCCTAATCCGATAGTTCGTCTCCTCGGACAAGATCCACTCAATTCGGTAGCAATATTCCGGCAATCGTCCGTCTATGTGATAGAGTTGAGGTCTATGCAATGGGACGAGTTTCATGCCGAGCGGGAAAGACTGGGGCGCCCCTTTGTCATTGGTCATCGGGGGACGCCCAAGCGCGAACCGGAAAATACGCTGCGCTCGTTCGCCCACGCGCTGAGGCAGGGCGCAGATGTCTTGGAGACCGATCTGCGCTTCACGCGCGATGAGCAAATCGTGCTCATTCACGACGAGACGGTTGATCGCACCACCGACGGGCAAGGTCCCGTGCGCGACTATTTGCTGCGCGACCTCAAGCAACTGCGCACCCGCCGGCCCGAAGACGACCTGCCGAGCGACGCGCCAATCCCGACGCTGGTCGAGCTGCTGGCCATGACCCAGGCTGAATCGCCGCTCCTTCTGGAGCTAAAGGACAATCGCTTTGCAGGCCGGCGCTACGCCCAAAAACTGCTCGATATCCTGGCCTACTACGGCATGCTGTCGAGGGTGGCGATCATTTCCTTTCAGCCGGCTTTGGTGCGCTCGGTCAAGCTGGTCTATCCGCCGCTGGCGGCCGGATACGTGACGCTCAATGACCCACGCCCGCCGCGCGATGTCGAGCTTGCCGGGCCCTTTTGGCCGTTGCTCGTGCTCAACCCGTTCTATGTCCGGGATGTCCATCGTTCAGGCGGCATTATTGCGCCGCTTGACCCGAATCCGCTGCCCCGGCTGTCGTTCTATCTGCGGCTGGATGTCGACGCACTCCTGGCCGATGAGCCGGGCGAGGTAATTGAAGCACTGGAGAAACGAGCTACATGAGCACACCCAAAACGGTCGGCATCCTCATCTTTGAGGGCGTCGAACTGCTGGATTTCGCCGGTCCATTTGAGGTGTTTAGCGCCGCCCGCGTCAGTCCGGAAAGCGCCGAGCGCCTGCTCGATGTCTTTACCGTGGCCGAGAGCATGGATCCGGTGACGTGCAATAACCCGCTGACGGTCCTGCCCAAATACACGCTGAGCAGCGCGCCGCCTGTCGATATTCTCGTCGTGCCCGGCGGGCGTGGGACGCGCAGCGCAGTCGACCGGCCAGATCTCATCGAATGGATCACGGCGCAGGCCGCCACGGCAGCACTGACCACAAGCGTCTGCACGGGCAGCTTCCTGCTGGCCAAGGCCGGTCTGCTAGACGGTAAAGCGACCACGACTCATTGGGGCAGCATCGAACGCATGCGTCAAGACTTTCCCGGGCTGGACGTGCGCGAGGAGACGCGCTGGGTCGACGCCGGCACCGTTGTGAGCAGCGCCGGCGTGAGCGCGGGGATCGATATGGCGCTCTACGTGCTGGCGCGCCTCTTTGGCCGACCGATTGCGGATGCCACCGCACGCGGCATTGAATATGATCATTGGGAACAAAACAACGCATGAGTGATAAAACGCAGGACGTCCTGCCCGCTGTCGACGAAAAACCGATTTTCGTCAACCAAATGTTTGCGCGCATCGCCCCCAACTATGACCTGATGAACCGGCTCATGACCTTTGGCATGGACCAGGGCTGGCGGCGCGATTTGCTCGAGCTCTGCGACCTGCCGCCCAAGGGCACGTTGCTTGATATCGGCACGGGCACGGGCGATATCGCGTATGAGGCCATGCAGCGCTACCCCGGTGTGACGGCCTACGGCGCGGACTTTACCTATGAGATGATGGCAGCAGGCGTGGGCAAAGTGCCCGGCACGCCGCTCGAGTTTACCCAGGCCGATACCTACTTTCTGCCCTATCCGGACAATACTTTCGACGCGGTCGTGAGTGGCTTCATGGTGCGCAATGTGGTTGATCGTGTCGCTGCGTTCAAAGAAATGGGGCGTGTGACCAAGCCGGGCGGTCGTGTGGTCTGTCTCGAAATTACGCCGCCGAGCAACACGGTCCTGGGGCCGCTCTTCCAGTTCTACTTCTTCCGCATCGTGCCGATCATCGGGCAACTTGTGGCCGGCGACGGCGAGGCCTACTCGTATTTGCCTCACAGTACCGTCGACTTCCCCGCGCCCCAGGCGCTGGTCCACATGATGGAGATGGGGGGGCTGCGCAATGTGCAGTATTCCGAACGCATGTTGGGGACGGTGGCGATTCACGTGGGGATGAAATAGCGAATCATGACCGACGCGCTCGATCAACTGGAACTTCATGGCGACCGCGCGGCCCTGCGCGGCAATCCGAGCTTTGTCTGGCGGGCCGGCCAGGATCGGCGCTTGCGTATGATTCGCCAGTGGGGCGGACCGTTGGGCGATTCCTTGGGCCGGGTGCTGGTCGACGGCTGCGGCGTGGGCATGTATGTAAGAGCGTTGACGGCCTATGCCGACGAGGTCCACGGCATCGACATTGAAGGCGAGCACCTCAAGCTGGCGGTGGCGGGCAACCCCGAGGCTGCGCTGCAGTTAGCCATGGGCGAGGCCCTGCCCTATGCTGACGATTTTTTTGATCTCATCTTGAGCCACGAAGTGCTGGAGCACGTCATGGACGACCGCATGGCCGTGGCGGAGATGGTGCGCGTGCTGCGACCGGGCGGTCGGGCGATCATCTTTGCGCCCAACCGGCGCTATCCCTTTGAGACCCATGGCCACTACTGGCGCGGCGAGTATCATTTTGGCAATACGCCGTTGATCAACTACCTGCCCGCCACGCTGCGCGACAAGCTGGCGCCCCACGTCCGCGCCTATTCACGGGACCATTTGCTGGGGCTTTTTCTGGGCCAGCCGGTGCGGGTGGTGCACTGTTCGCAGATCTACCCAGGCTACGACAACATCGTTTATCGCAAGCCACAACTGGGCAGATGGCTCAAACGCATCACCTACACTCTGGAGCAGACGCCGCTGGCCGCTTTTGGCATCAGCCACTTCCTGGTAGTGGAGAAGGTAGCACCTTAGAATTTTGTAAGCAGAATTGGATGTCGCAGCCGGAACGTTTGTTTTCAGTTCTTCCTGATCTTTGTGGTACGATATTGTGTGTTTTGATGGGGATAATTAAGTGCCCCAGGCAATTCAGAATCGTCATTTGGCGGGGTTGTACCGGACGCATGCAGGCCGGTCGCCCCGTCAAGTCTTGTGACAAGGCCTTGTGGCCAGATAAAACTTCGTCGCCGGGCATGTGAACCTATCGCCCGGGCCGTGCGTTAAACAACAACTATGAGCAGATTAGACCGACACGATCACGTTTTGATGGCGCGCCGCAAGCGCCAGCGGGCCCAGGCCAACCGGCCAAGGCCCTGGTTGAGGGTGGGCCAGTTGTTGCTGGCCGTGGCTTTGTTGACGGCCGCCACGACCTTGGCTGTGGGGGCGGGTGGCGTCGCAGTTGCTGTGGGGATCTACAACTCCTATGCCGCACAGCTGCCCGACGCCAGCATCATTGAGCAGGAGCAAGACGATTTCCAGACGGTGCGCATCTACGACCGAACGGGTGATTACCTACTCTACGAAAGCGTCGATCCGCGACCCTTCCGAGGTGACCGTACCTATCTGCCCTTGAATGACATGGCGCCTGAAGTTTGGCAGGCGGCCGTGGCGCTGGAGGATCGCAATTACTGGGAGAATCCGGGCATCAACATGCGCGGCCTCATGCGCGCCTTTATCTCCAATCTCCAGGGCGGCGCGGTCCAGGGCGGTTCCTCCATCACCCAGCAGCTAATCAAGAACGTCGTCATCCCGGCGGAAGAGCGCGCCCAGCAAAGCTACGCACGCAAGATCAAGGAAGTGATCCTCGCCATTGAGGTGACCCGGCGCTATCCCAAGGACAAGGTGCTGGAGTGGTACCTGAACTATAACTTTTACGGCAATCTGGCCTACGGCGTGGAAGCGGCCAGTCAAGTTTATTTCGGCAAGAGCGCTGAGGATCTGAACCTACCCGAAGCGGCCATGCTTGCGGCCATTCCCCAATTTCCCGCCCTCAATCCGATCGACAACCCGGAAGATGCCAAGCAGCGCCAGGGCGTGACCCTGCAGGCCATGGCCGAAGCCGGCTACATCACCCAGGAAGAGGCGGAAGCGGCCTTTACACAGGAGCTGGAGCTGCGTGAGTCGGTCGCTCAGCGCTTCGACATCTTGACTGCGCCTCACTTTGCCCTCTATGTGCTGGACCAGGTTCAGCGTGAATATAATACCGCCGAGGATCCCTACCGCATCTGGCGTGAAGGGCTGCAAATCTACACGACGCTCGACGTGGAAATGCAGAAGTACGCCGAAGAGGTCGCACGCGAGCAGGTTGCCCAACTCATTGAGCAGGACAAGAATGCCTCCAATGCCTCGGTGGTCTCGATCAAAAACGACACCGGCGAGATTTTGGCCATGGTCGGCTCGCTAAACTACAACGACGATGAGATCGACGGCCAGGTCAACATGGCAACGGCCTTGCGCCAACCGGGCTCAAGCTTCAAGCCCTACGTCTACCTGACCGCACTCCAACAAGACATGACGCCGGCCACAATGATTCTTGACGTGCCGACGGCTTTCCCTCAAGCGGACGGCTCTTATTATCGTCCGGAAAACTATGACCGCACGTACCATGGGCCCGTTTCGCTGCGCAACTCGCTGGCGCGCTCCTATAACATTCCTGCGATTAAGGTGATGGCGCAGGTTGGCGTCGATAATGCGTTGCGCACCGCCCATCGCATGGGCATCAATGGCCTCAACCGCGGTCTGGACTACTATGGGCTCAATCTGGTGCTGGGTGGCGGTGAAGTGTCGCTGCTAGATCACACGTATGCTTACTCCGTCTTTGCCAATCAGGGCATTCAAGTCGGCGAGCCGGTGTTGCCGGACGAGCAACGCACCGGCTTTCGCAATCTGAATCCCGTTTCGGTTCTTCAGATCCGCGATGCCGACGGTAACGTAATTGAGAAGTACGAAGCGCCCGAAGCTGAACGCATTTACGGGGCTGAAGTCGGCTACATTATCGCTGACATCATGAGTGACGACGTCGCGCGCGCCCCGCGTTTGGCGCCAACACAGACTTGACGTTGCCTGACCGCAAGGTTGCGGCTAAAACGGGAACGACAAACGGCTTCAAGGACAACTGGACCATGGGCTACACGCCCCAGTTGACCACCGGTGTCTGGGTCGGCAATACGGACAACGAATCCATGCAGAACGTGACCGGTCTTTCGGGCGCGGCGCCGATTTGGAACACGGTCATGCGCTACTACCACGAAGGGCTGCCGGCTGAGTGGTACGAACGCCCGGCTGCCATCGTCTCCCAAGCGGTCTGCTTGCCCAGCGGCTTGCGGCCGACTGAGGCCTGCCCCGGCGACCGTCAACGCAGCGAGATTTTTGTCGCCGGCACCGAGCCGACAATCTCCGACAACATCTGGCAGACCTTCGAAATTGACAGGGAGAACGGCAAGCTGGTTACGCCCGATACGCCGCCCGAGCGACGCGAAAGCCAGACCTACATGATTCTGCCGCCCGAGGCCGATGATTGGCTGCGTGAGAACGGCATCGCCCAACCGCCCACTGAGGAGAGCGGCTTCGTCAGCGTGGCTGAATTTGATCAGGATGCTGCCATCACCGATCCGCTGATCAACAGCTATGTTGGCGGACAGTATGAGGTCAAGGGCAATGCTCGGGGCGGGTCGTGGCGGCTTGAATATGGCCCGGGTAGCGAGCCGACCGAGTGGATTCGCATTGGCGATGAGCGGGGCGACGAGCAGCAAAATGGCGTGCTTCAGGTCTTTGATACGACCGGACTGGAAGATGGCGCCTATACGCTGCGGCTGGTCGTAAACCGAGGGGACGGTGAGCGGGTCTGGACCACGCCGATCACGGTTGACAATACGCCGCCTACAGTCGTCGTCAGCGATCCCAAGCCCGATGCGCTCTTTGTCATGGAAGAAGACGAGCAGATCAATATCAACGCCCTGCCCAGCGACGAATGGGGCATCGCCCAGGTCGAATACTTCATCGACTCGACGGCAATTGCCACCGGCACGGTTGCGCCCTACAATGAACGTTGGGAAATTGAGATGCGCGACATTGGCAACATCGAGCAGGCGGGCGTTGAAAACTTCGTTGGCTTTGAGAGCGATGATCCCGACGTGCAGCCGGGGCGCCAATTGCCCTTCGGCGATGGCTTTGTCGCCATCCGCACCGCCAACGGCGTCTACTTTGAAGGCCGTACGATCAAAGTGATCGTCACCGACCTGGCCGGCAACGAAGTGGAAAGCGACGAGGTGCGCGTCTACGTACGCCACGAGCCGCCGGAAGAAGAATGATCAATTGACAATTGTGGACGGTCAATTGTTAATTCGTCAAGCGCACGACCGACCATTGACCATTCGCAATTGACCATCAACCATCAGGAACTCCTTTTTGCCTACCATTCTTGTAACCAACGACGACGGCGTTCAATCTCCAGGCCTGCTGGCCTTGACCCGGACCCTGCGCGAAATCGCCGATGTGGTTGTACTGGCGCCCGACAGTAACTGGAGCGCGTCGAGCCATGCCAAGACGATGGATAAGCCCCTGCGCCTGCGTACGGTCAACCTGACGGATGGCAGCGAAGCCTTCGCCAGCAGCGGCAGCCCAACGGACTGCGTAGCCATGGCCGCGGGCGGCATACTTGGCGTCATGCCCGATCTCGTCGTGGCGGGCATCAACGCCGGTCACAACATGGGCATCGATATTTCCTACAGTGGCACCGTGGCGTGTGCAAAAGAAGCCACCATCAAGCACATCCCCGGCATCGCCGTGAGTACGGTTTTTCCCGGTCAGACCGATGTCGATCTGGATATCGTGCGCGGTCTGGCCGCTGAGATCGCCCGTGACGTGGCCCAGCGGGTGCTGGATCGCGGTCTGCCGCCGGAGACGCTCCTCAACGTCAACGTTCCGGGCGTGGCGCCGAGCGAGCTAATGGGCATCCATGTGACGCGCGTGGGGCATCGTCGCTATGACAACGATGAGCTGATCGAGCGCCACGACCCTTACGGCCAGCCCTACTACTGGATCGGCGGCGCCGGCCCCAACGACACGCTGGATGACGGCACAGACGTGGGGGCCGTGGCACGCGGCTTTGTCAGCATCACGCCCATAACCTTAGAAATGACCGATCATCAGTTTCTGAACGAACTGGACACCTGGGGTTTTACAGCCTGAGGTTCGCGCACAATCGTCTCGCCAGAAATCCGGCTTCCTGAAAACTATCGGACTTCTGCGCAATCGCCAATTCGCAATCGCCATGGTCTTCTCACCCGCTTCCATCCGCACTAAGTGGGAAAGCTTAATCATTTGTCTCTGGATCGTCATTATTGACGGTCTTCTGCTGTTGTGGGCATTTCGACGACCGATCGATTGGCTCAAATTTGCCCTCATTTTCGCGGTATTGGCCAGCCTGCCCCTGCTTATCAACCTCGCCTATCGGACCTGGCAGGCGTTGACTCTGGAGTATTGGGTCGACCGCAATGCGGTCACCATTCGCTGGGCCAACGCGCGCCAGATTATCCCCATGGGCGAAATCAAGCGCGTGGTGCAGGGTGGCCTGGACGACCTGGGGCAGCCACGCTGGGTCCATTGGCCGGCCGACAATGTTCGGCAAACGCAGGTTCTGGGCCTGCTCGACGTGCGCATGCTGGCTTCAAAACCATTGGAACAATGTATCCTCTTGGAAACCACCGGCGGCGTCTTTGCCATTTCGCCCGAAGATGAAACGGCCTTTCTCGAAGCGCTCCAGTCCCGCTATCAGTTTGGGCCGGCGCGCCTGGTTGCCATGGAGCAGGTCCATACCACGAGTCTGGGCGACTTTCTGGGACGCAACCCCGCCAGCTGGCTGCTGCTGGGCATTGGCCTCTTTGGCGTGCTGGCGCTGATCGGCGTGCTCATGGTGCGTTTCCCGGGGTTGCCGGACGAAATGGTGATGCAAGTTAACAGTGACGGGCTGCCGGTCTCCATCCGCAGCAAGACGTCGCTCTTTCTGCTCCCTGCGATTGGCTTTCTGGCCTGGCTCATCAATGGCGCCGGCGGTTTGTGGATGGCGGCGCGCAAGCAACCGACCGGCGCTTATATGCTGTGGGGCGGGGCCATCGTCGTGCAGATCTGTACACTGCTTGCGCTGGTCAGTTTGATGCCATAAACCGGCGCTGTGGTAGAATCGACGGACACTGAACCAGCACGCTTGAGGCGCGTTGCATCCGCCACAAGTTGAGGAATTGAAGCAAGTGACGAAGTACGAGCAGCCGTTTGTCAGCATCATCATTCCGGCCTTCAACGAAGAAAAGCGCCTGCCGCCAACCCTGGCCCGTGTGGCCAGCTTTTTGCGCGCCCAGCCGTATCGAAGTGAAGTGCTGATCGTAGAAAACGGTTCGACCGATCAGACCGCAGCAGTCGTCGAGCGTTTTATGGACGACAAAGTCAGCGCCAACGATCCTTTTGAAGTACGCCTGTTGCATAGCGATCCGGGCAAAGGCGCAGCCGTCAAGCGCGGCATGCTCGCTGGTCGCGGCGATTTCCTCGTCATTTCCGACACCGATCTGGCCGTGCCCATCGAGGAACTCAACAATTTCCTGCCGCCAGTCGTTGCGCGCAAAAACTACGCAATTACGATCGCCAGTCGCGAGATTCCCGGCGCGATTCGTCACGACGAGCCGGCCTATCGCCACCTCATGGGGCGTGTCTTCAACTTCCTGGTCCGCATTATGGCCGTCCACGGCATTCATGACACCCAGTGCGGCTTCAAGTGCTTTTCGCGCCAGGCCACGCATCAGGTTTTTCCGCTACAAACCATTGACGGTTGGGGCTTCGACGTAGAGGTGCTCTATATCGCGCAGCAGCATGGACTGCCCATCATCGAAATTCCCGTCAATTGGTATTACGGCGAAGACAGTCGTGTGTCGCCCCTGCGCGACACGGTCAACATGCTCAGCGAACTTTTCCGCATCCGCCGCAACGGTCGCCGCGGTCTCTACGACGAATTGCCGCCAGTGCCTGTCGCAGACGAACTGCCGGCGGCCTGATCTGGCGGGCCATCCAGCCACAAGACAAGCGTGATTTGGGCCATATTGGTCACATAGTGCACGGCCAGTGGCAGCACCAGACTGCCTGACCACAAAAATAAGAGCCCAAAGAACAGACCAGCCAGCCCGGCTCCCGCCATGCCCCACAGGCCTTGGGGACTGTGCATAACCCCAAAGAGCAGCGCAGAACCGATTAGCAAGAGCCATGCCGGCAAAATGGGCAGGAAGCCGCCCAACAGCAGGCTGCGAAAGAGCAACTCTTCCAACAGCGCCACGCCGACCATGGCCAGCGCCACCCAGAAAAAATCGCGTCGATTGGCCGGCACTACGTATTCGAGCATGCGGTCGGAATAAAAGCGTGTCCCCGTCTTATCCACAAACCAACTTGTCGTGAAATAAAATAGCAGCGCCAGGCCTACCCCCAGCAGTAGGCCGAGTAGTAGATTGCGGCCGAGCTCTGTCCATGCCCACCCCAACTGCTCTGCGGGGAGACCGCTGAGTAAGCCCAAGCCAATACACGCCGCAATCATGACCCAGCGTACGAAATTTTCGGCTGGAAGCAGGAGTAAGTTGCGGTCGGGTCGCCAGTGCTTGAGCAGAAGACTGGTGCGATACGCGCCGTAGGCTGTGAACAGGGTGAGGCTAAGCGTCAGGGCGGCGAAGAGCCAATAGCGGGCAGGCATGAGAGAGATCGATTCGTTGTGAACGTGGCGGCGGCTTTCACCTGTTTGCAGCAGCGGTCCGACAATTCGGGGCCCAGCGACAGCCATTCTATGGTACCATATGATAAGCAATCGTCGCTCGGAACATGCCCACGCGTGCGGGCGTTACATTGATGATGCGACCGCCGCAACCGATCGGTCAGTCACGCCCCACAGCGAACAAACTGTGCCAAGGACAGATGCGTCATGAAGCTGGATAAATTTACCTGGATTATTCTGGCCGTTGTGGCTGCCCTGCTCATCGCTGCGGTGATCAGCGTCAATCGGGCTGCGCCATCTGCGGGAGAACCCGGTTACCAAACCGACGACTCGCCGGCGGCGCCGGTATACAACCTTTTTCTGGCATTGGAGGCGGGCAATATCGCCGGCGCCCGCCGCTATTATACTGAGGCGGCGTTGGCAGAAATGGACAAGACGGGCGGCATGGGACCGCTGGAATCGTATCGCCCCAATGGCTCCCAGCGGCTGCGCATCACCGACGTGTCCACTGATGACGCTGAGCCCGATCGGGCCTACGTCACCATTGTGATTGACACGTATGACAACAACGGCTTATTCGGCAGTGGTTCGAGCTACAGCTATGAACGAACCGTAGAGGTGGTACGCGAAGCCGACGAATGGAAAATCGCTGACCCCGAGTATTTCTACTAAACGCAGGGATCGGTAGATTCCAGTCACACAGGAGAGCCCCGACTACGGCTTCGACCTTTCGGCAAGCTCAGGACAGCGCAGGCGCAGCCTGCGCCTGAATTAGGGGCCAACGAACGAGCCGTCGTCGGCGCCTGCGGTGCGCCGAGCTTGCCGTAGGCGAACCCGGTGCTGGTGCATATAGACAACGCCGGGGATTGCGTGAAAAAGGAGACCTGCCATGAATCCACTGACAGCACCGATCACCCTTTCTGCCGCCACCGCCGCTTACCTCCGCGACCGTCTATCTCGGTCCGGTGTCTTGATTCTGGGCGTGGGCAACAGTGGCAACCAGATCGGCGCCCTGAGTGGCAATGACGCGGCCGCGGCCTTGATTGCATCTCACCCTGCCTGCCCCCGGATCAGCGATGCCGAGCTTACGGCGATTGTTGATGCGTTGCGCTTGCGCGCCGGACAGGGCGACGTGGAAGCAGCGCAACTTATTTTCCGAATCGCAAACGCGCAGCAGGAGTTGGCCGCCAGTGCAGCCATAGCCGAGTTGCCGGCGGATTCTGCACCGCTCGACGATCCCCAGCCCTTTGCCGATAACCTGGATCCATCATGACCGAATCATCCGATCCCGTTTCTGCCGGCCTAAGTCTGACCGCCATCCGTCGTTTCTATTTCTATGCGGTCGCACTCATCAGCCTGATTGTCGGGTTGAGCGCGATGGACAGCCTGCTCGCGATCCTGAGCGACATCTGGGTCGGCGATCGCGGGACCACCGTAGGCATGGCCGACTATTGGCGCAACGTTGTGGCGCGCAATGGCGGTCTGCTCCTGGTAGCGACTCCGGTTTTTCTGCTCCACTGGGGTTACATCCAACGCCGACTCACCGATGTCGACGAACGCCGGGCAGGGCTGCGCAAGCTCTTTCTCTATGGCGCTTCCGGCGTCGCGATTGGCTTTGCTGCTGTGCGCGGCTACGATTTGCTGGCCAGCGCCGGCTATCTTACGCTTGGCGGTGCAGTGGTAGCGAGTCAGGCCCTTTACGGCACGTGGCCCCACCTGATCGCCATGACCGGCGCCGGACTGGCGCTCACTGCCTATTTCCAGCACATACTGCGCGACGACGGCGACTACGGGCATGAAACGACCTGGGCCGGGACCATGCGTCGCCTCTTTCTCACCATTCTGGGTCTCGTCGGTCTCGTGTTGGTCATTCTGGGCAGCGCGCGCATGCTCGAAGCGCTCTGGCAGCTGGTTTTCGGACAGGACGGATTGATTGTCCAGAGCGATTGGCTCCAGCGGCAGGTAAGCGACGGATTGGGCATGCTGCTGATTGGCGCGCTCATGCTCCACCGCAGCTGGCAAAGCTGGCAGCTGATCATCGCAGAGACTCCCCGCGAAGCAGCGACGGCATTGCGCCGCTTCTACCTCTACGCCGCCGTCGTCATCAGCGCGCTGGCCGTCTTGGCGCCGGCGGCCATGCTCTTACGCGAGTTGCTGCTCATGCTCTTTGGCAGCGGTGGCGGATCGACTGCGGAACTGCTCATGAAGCTGGGCATGCCCATCAGCTTTGTGCCGGCGGGTCTGGTCGGCTGGTTCTGGTATCGGCGCTATCTGCGCCAGGAGGCGGAGCGCTACGGCGAGAGCGCAGAAGCCGCCACGATCCGCCGCATCTACTATTACGCGGTTGCAGCCACTGCGCTGGTGCTCTTTTGGCTGGGATTGGTCGAGATTCTCAGCGCGTTGCTGGATGCGCTGATGAACCGCAACGCCGTGCTCAGCACCGAGCAGATCTGGGCCAATCCACTGGCTACCGGTCTCAGCCTGATTGCGGTGAGCGGTCCGATCTGGATGCAGCACTGGCGCACGGTACAGACCGTGGCACGTCAGACGGATGAAGCCGGTCACCAAGAGCGCAATTCGGCCCCACGCAAGATCTATCTCTACGGCGTTGCGTTGGCGGGCGCACTCCTGGTCCTCTTCAATACGTCTCAAGTGCTCTATCGATTATTGCTTTTGGCGCTGGGCGAGCCAGGCGTTGATTTCTTCACGACGCAAACGGCTAACGAGATGGCGCAAGGCCTTGTGGCAGTCGTTTTGTGGACGGTCCACGTGCTGGCGATCCGTGGTGATGGCCAGCTAGAGGCTGCATACGAGGCTTCGGGTGAAGGGCAACTGGTTGAAGCCAGGGAGACGCGCGTCCAGTTGACCGGACGTATCGCCATGCTGGAGCGTGAGCTTGCCCAGGCCCGGCACGAACTCGCCGCTTTGGGTGCGCAGACCGAGTCAGAGCCGCCCTCCTCTCCGGACGTCAGGGCATGACGTTGACGCCCCATTCGTAGACCAGTTTGCCCCCATTCCAACCGCTGGCGATTACCAGCAGCGCGCCGAGCACAAAGAGTGCGGCGACCCACCAGCGCGCCCCGCGTTCATCCAGCAGGTCTGCCGCGTCATCGCCCGCCTGCGCCCGCGCGCGACGGGCCGACGCTTTCCCAAAGATGCGCCAGCGATAGAGCAGGAATCCATAGACCACAACCTGTGCAATGCCCGTACCGATGTGCTGATTGAGCACGCTACGGTAGGGTGCGTCCGGCGGCAGGCCGGCCTGGGCGAAGAGGCCGGACAGAATCGCGGCCAGCGCACCGACCAGCCCAAGCCCCGTGCCCGCCCAGGTAAGCGGGCGCAACTCATCGCGCCTCACGCCGAGAAGATAGAGCAGGCCGGCTCCCGATGCCAGCAGAAAGAAGGCGATGGGAAAATGAACCAGGGCCGGATGAACGTTAATGGAAGGCAGCATGGATGGCGTCTCACGGATCGCACAAAACGGTTGACGACATGATTCTAGCACAATGTGACGGCTACTGCGCCAGCATCAAATTCATGCTGGATTCAATCGATTAGCATCGTTCTGGCCGTGGCGCTCATGGTTCCGTCCGTCGCATAAACCCAGGACAGCGCGCCGGTTCTCTTGCCCGTGGTTGGCGCAATCTCGTCGCGTATGTCGCAGTCATGACTCGGTGTTAGCTGAGCGCGGCGAAGATGAGGGTTGTAACCGTAAATACGATGAGTGCAAACATCATGATCTGTATCAAGACAACTTGCTTGGGCGCTCCCGCAACAGGCACGTCATGGATTTCTAGTTGCTCGCGCACGAACTGTGCTTCTGCCGGCACGTCGAAGAAGCGTTTCGGGATGGCATGGAAGGTCGCCTCAGATGGGTAGAGTAGTATGCATTGCTCATCCTCTTTCCACCGAAAGAAATCAGTCCAGGCGCGTCGAGTCTCCCCATAGCGATTTGTTAAGCGCATGCCGACTTCATCAAATTCGAGCTCCATGGGTGCGCTTAGTTCTTTGTTTTGGTGAAATAGGCGATTGACCTGGCGTGGCAGAATAATCCGACTAGTAAAGGGTATGACCAGCGCTAGGAAACCCAGCGAAATCGACAGCATGACGCCATAAGGGATCGCGTTGGAGAGGAGGGCATAAGTCAGCATGAAGATCACGCCGATTGCCCAAATGATAATTGTGGCTAGCGGCAGAAAACGGGTCCAATTCGCCGACTGCAAATGAAGCCGCTGCGCGTGTAGGTAGTCCTGCTCTGTCAGTTGACCATGAATGGTAATCATTGCAGTCGTCGACCTCAGGATTCTGCCGTTGTTTATCATATCCAAATCATTAGGCTCATTAGAGCCTTGTCTGGCAGCCAATGGCTCTTTCGCCTGCTACAACATATCTTCACCAATGAAACTATGTCAACATTGGGATTATTTTCACCAATCGCAGCAGACGGGGTTGCTTGGGGCATTGGCTGCTCAGAAAGGCTCGAGAGCGGATGGCTCAGAAGGTGTGAAGTAGGACACAGCGTGAGTGTATTCTTGTATCTCGCCTGCCGTTGTGGCCTCAAGGTATTATCGTTGTCAGGCGCTATTGAGTTGGCTCCATCTTGCGCCAACGGGAAGTCGCACTATAAGTAGAATGGGCTGCGGAACAACGCTGCACCCAGGGAATTCCCTGCGGATATCGGCGGATCAATCCTATAAAACTTGTGACGATCCGCTACACCCGGCTTTTTCCGCGGTTCATCGTCGTTCAATAGAGAATGACTTTCGCGGCAAATCATTGGATTGACAGCAGACGCCTTCTGGGGCAGACTTCAGCCACCCACAACTGGCTAGCGCAGGCGCATCTCGCGTTAATTCCTCCCGTTACCCTGCCCCAACTTGTTTCGGCACAGAAAACATGGAATATCAGGATCAGGACCCCAAACGCGCACCGAGCGTGAACACCGAAGGCGGTTCTTACATCGATGGACCATTGACTATCGAGGAAGGTGACTTCGTCGGACGTGACAAGCACGTTCATGGCGATGAAATTCGTAACACGCTCTTCAATATCCCCCGGCCACTGCTCGGCTTGATCATGACAGCGGTACTGGTCGGACTTGCGCTTACCGCCTTCTTCTTGACAAGAATCGACCGCAATGCAGTCAAGACAGGTGACTCGGTTGCTGACATTGCAGGTGACACGGAGCAGGTCGTAGCCGGTGTGGCCAATATTGAAGCCGCAGCCATCAAACTCACAGAGCCCACACCCACGCCGACCCCTGAGCCCATGCGCGGTGACGTAAATGTCGCCCTGGCCAAACCTATTCCTCTTGAATCTGTAGACTCGGAACAGGTTGCCGAATTTCAAGATTTCTACGTGAATGAACTGAAGAGTCGGTTGGATACGGAAGTCAGAAGATACCAGGAGGTTGCCGAGCCAAGTGAGGGCGGTTCGTCTTTTATCTGGGAACCGGAAATCCGTATCATCGAGATTCCCATCGACAATGCGACTGAACGCCATGCGCTCATCGCAGAGTACGCCGATGATATCTACGCAGATATTGTTCTATACGGTTCGCTCACCTTTGGTTCGGGGACGGCAACTCTTCAGCCGGAGTTCTATATTCACCCTCGGTTTGCCGATGCTGCCACGGAGATGACCGGACCGGACGCTTTCGGTAACCCAAGCAAGCTCACCATGACGGGTCAGGGTGCCGATAGGAGTTCATGGTCATTTGAACTCGATGCGCCCATCGGCGATTTAAGTGCGTTCATCGTTGCCCTCGGATTATTCGATGCCAAGCAGTTTGACCTAGCGATTGACCAGTTGGATCGACTGTTAGAGGTGGGGCAGTGGGCCCAAGAGAGCGGGAAGTCCATCGCATATCTGTGGCTCGGTTCAGCCCATTTCAGTAAGGCAGTCGAGGAGGCGAAACGCGGCTACATCGATGAACCCTCCGTCTGTACTGTGACAGGTACGCCGACCTCGGATGCCGAGTGCGCACGGTTATCCTATGAGCAAGCGCAAGCACTAAAGCCCGATTATCCCCGCTCCTACATCGGACTCGGCAACTACTGGCTCGAACTGGCTCGAGGAGACTGCGCTCGTTTCGACGAGGCAGCCGCAGCGTATACCGAGGCGCAGCAAGTTGCGGCTACAGTCGATGCGGCGGACAGCGTTTCGATTCAAGCGTCCCAAGTACCCATCAAGGTTCACTATCAGTTGGGGTTGGCGCATGGCAAAGCCCTTGACCCCAGTCAACCCTGTTTGCTCAATTTCGATGAAGAGAGTCGGCGACAGCACGATGAAACAGCCCAACGAGAACTGACGACTGCCGTAAAAACATTCCGGCAGGCGTCCGCCGACGATCAGTCTAGTTCTTTGATGCAGGATTTGGCGGCGCGGGCCAGCTATATGTTAGGACTCGTTCATCGCTGGCAAGGTCGCGACCAAGACGCGTTGACTGCGTTTGTAGAGACAATTGAAATTGCTGGCCCATATAGACCGCCGGAAGATGGCTGGAAGTCTATTCGCTGGGTCGCGTTGAATCAGATTGGCGCCGTCTATCTTTCCCAGTTTGTGACAGGTGACTTGACCAAGTTTGAGCCAGCGCGAGATGCCCTATTGCAGGTCACGAATGCCTACAAAACCGACTTCGGATTGGCCTTTGATGACGAACCTGCAGCAGCTGCGGCGAGTTCGTATAACCTTGGGCGTCTTTTCGCTGCCCGGGCAAGCATCGCCGAGGAAGCGGTCGACTTGACTTTCCTACTTGACGCAGAAGGTCAG
This sequence comes from uncultured Chloroflexia bacterium, assembly GCA_963749845.1. Classification (GTDB taxonomy): domain Bacteria; phylum Chloroflexota; class Anaerolineae; order Caldilineales; family Caldilineaceae; genus JAGRCP01. Next base: position 271,203 of record CAVVOJ010000011.1, read on the forward strand.
TACCGTGAATGCGTACGCATCATGGGCGATGCTGATCGCGGAGTCATCGTGAACCGCACGGACGGTCTACCGTGGATCTGTCATTTGGCGCTCGGAGACGTCAATCGCCAGATGTATCGCGAGACCGATGACGTCCGACGTGCGAATACGGCAATTGAGGCGTATCAGGTCGTATTGGACGCATACGATGGCGGCGAAATCGCAAATGCCCAGCTGGCAAATGAACTCTTCGCGCAGTCTGCCTTTGGGCTCGGCGCAGTATATGCAATGCTGGGCGACGCAGAGAATGCCGTTATTTGGCTTGATGGTGCGCTTGCTGCTGGGACAGGAATACCTGAACTCCTAGAACAAGCCGAATTAATGCTGGAGGAGGTCAACAGCGAGGTAGTGCGTGACTAATGCTGACTACCTCATTGAGGCATGAATTGGAGGAAAGCAATGGAAAAGCAGAGGTTGTTACAGCAAAGCTTTTGGTTAGGGCTGATTATCGCAATTGTGCTTGGTACCACCTGGATGTTGATTTCAGCGTCTGCTGCGCTAGCGCAGGTGAATTGCACGAACCCACAGCGTGTGCAGCTGAGCCAAGTCAAGTCGGTTGGCGGAGCGACCGGCTCTACCTGTTTGTCGGTTACGATTCCGAGATTTACGGACGCAATCGAAATCGCCTTTAAGAGTACATCAGGTGACGGCACTCACGACGTCTATTGGGAGAGCAACGGCAGGTACATCCCTATCGCCACACGACTGGACGCCAACCGTGGCAATTACATCCTGACGATACCGGACTATCGTCCCGCCAGCAGCGAAAAATCCCACAAGATTGTTGTGGTTCCTTCCCTTTCGTCTCCATACTGGACGCTAACGAGCGTCTACGCCAAAGATGTCAGAGGGCGAGTCCTCAATGAAACGGTCGGGGCAGCCAGCGGAACGGGCACCATGGTCGGGATTCCACTTATGGCGGGCCAGGGTTACACGTATGAGATACCACCAGGACAGCGAGCAATCGAGCGTTTTTCGGCACGCTGCGGCGTCATCAGCTTTTCGACAACCTGGAGATATGAGACGGCCGGCGGGAACTGGGACAATCTACAGCTGCATTTGTATGACCCCACCGGTCAGCTTGTACACCGGCTACCGGTTGGTACGGCTGAAGGCAATCTGTTCAATTTGAGCTATCCGGTTTCCAAGGAACAGGTCAGAAATAGCGCGCTTTGGACCGTTGAGATGATCAATCGCAGCAACCGGCCCGTTACGGCAACCGGTTTTCTCAAGAGTGCGGATAATGATTGTCCCGAAGTCGTGACACCACCGGCGGCGCCGAGCGGAGGCGCTGCCTACACGCTGACCATCATGGATATCAATGTACGCCACGATTCGGACAGCGACGGTCCGGGTGACATCAGCTTGGACATCAACGTCAACGGAACGCAGCGCCGGTGGCCAAGTTCAGGAACCTTCAGCGCCAATGAGAAGAACACCTACTCTATTCGCGAACGCTTCCCCATCGAGGATAGCAACTCGATCTCGCTGGTCGTTAGAGGCACTGAGCATGATGACCACAATGCGGATGATGATTTTGGCACCGTGCGCTATACGATTTCAGGCGCCGATCTACGACGCGGCCGAACGTACGAGGTGCGCGCTGCCCCGTCGGACGCCTGTGAGTCTGGCTGCTATATCTTGCGGTTCCGGGTGGATTAGCTCACGGAATCGGGGCTTTTCAAATTTCTGGTGGGGGTGATGGATCGGCGCGTCCCCCACCCTCTGATATCCTAGAGAATGGAGCGCGATGACTTGTGAGCCGGGAAAGCGCGTTATTGCGAATCGCCTGCTATCCAGCGTATTGACCTGATCAATTCTTGTCAACAGGGAAAAAACGTAAGCCGAAAGTGGCCGGAGGCACCCACTATCACTCACCCACTTGGCATCGAAGCGGATCATTGACATTATTCTGGTCGACGAGACGATTGAAGCTCGAAAGGGACGCAGGAACTGGACGATTGTGCAATGGACGGCCCACCTCATCGGGTGGGTACGCCGCTGGCACTGCCCTCTGGCATCGTCCTGGTCAGGGACCGGTTCCGCTACGTTGGGTCTTGATCCGCTCCCCCGAAGACAAATTCAAGCCAGGCGCACTCTTCTGTTCCGACGCTTCTCTATCGGTTCAACAGATTGTCGCATCGTTCATCATGCGCTGGAACATCGAGGTCACCTTTGAGGAGGTACGGGCTTTCCTCGGCTTCGGCACCCAGCGCCATTGGTCTGATCGAGCGACCGAGCGTATATCGCTGTTATTCCGGTGAACAGGGCAACGGCATAGTCGAATGGGGCGCTGGGCAAGATGGACAACGAGACCACTTACCGCTGGAAGGGCGGCACAATGAGGCTGATCCCTGGCGCGAGTATCGCTTTGCCTCGCCATGGGGCATTGGATTGGGCGGCGATTTTACGTCCGATGCAGACGATTTGAGCATGCTGAAGTTGCAACAAAATCTGGATCCTCACGTAGTGGATAATGTGTGACGAGCAAGATCTTGCTCGCCACGTACTATGCTGAATATGAAGGCTGTTGCGTATCGCGTTTCACGCAGTTCGCCTTCCTTTTCCAGGAGCGAAATCAATGGCTGCCACACAACCCCAACCCATTCCCTGGTACACCTGGCCCTTTGTCATGATCTGGCGACTGGTGACCGGCGCGTTGAAATTCACCGGTCGCTTGCTTGGCATTTTGTTGGGGCTCTTGTTGCTGATTATCGGTGTTGCATTAAGCTTCACCGTCATTGGCGCAATCATCGGTATTCCACTGACCATTCTGGGCTTCATGCTGATCATGCGCGGGCTTTTTTAACGGCACACTTGCTGACCGGCAGACGCTGGTTACGATTGAAGAATGTTACAAAGAGGACCGGCCCCACCATGACGACAGGGCCGATCCTTTCTATGGTATCCTCCCAAACCGAACTCCCAAGAAATCCATTGCCTGCCCCTGCGCCCCGTGCTACAATGTGCCCAATCACACTCTGCCATCACAGTCACACCATAAACTGGATCCTTCTCACCCCTGTAGGAGCCCCGCCATGAACATGGATGACTGGCGACAGAATACCAACGAGAGACTGGAAGCGTTGACCGGTACGGTCCGGCAGATGACGCCCGGCGTTCTCTACGGCGCGCTCTGTGCTTCGACGCTGCTGCCGGTGATTACGGCGGCCAATCAGGGTGACTTCGGCGCGTACACGGCACTCGGTGGGCTACTGGGAAACGTGGGCGGCAACCTCATCGCCAACCAGATTCAGGACTGGAAGGATCGCACGGAGCCGGAGCTGGCCGCCGAGCTGGCGCAGAAAGCCGAGCAGGACAAGCAGTGGCGGGACGCACTGGACGCACTGTTGGCCGAGTTCCAAGCGCCGCGCGTGATGCAGGCGATCTTGAGCGAGGCAGACCGCGACTGGTTTGCCGAGACGTTGCAGGCCGGGCTGGAGCAGGTGGGTAGCGGGTTGACGGTCGACAATGAGGGGGTGTGGGTGGTAGGTGACCGGAATGTGGCGGCGGAGAGCATCACTGGCGGCGTGATCCAGACGGGCGACAACAGCGTGGCGATAGACGGCGGCGTCTATGTGGGCGGCAATGTGGACGTGAAGCAGGGGGACTTCATCGGGCGGGACTTGAACGTCACTGGCGACTATGTGAAAGGCAACAAGCTAGACATTCAAGCCGAGCACTATTATGGTGAGGGAGCAAAGGTCACTGTAGGTGAGGACAAACAGATCCAGCTCGCTCAGGCGCGCACAGAGTACCTCCGACGTCTGCGCAATCGCTGCCAGGTGCTGCCCATGGCGGCCATCGGCGGCGAGGACGGCATACGTGATGCGGTCCGACTCGACCAGTTGTACGTGGAACTGGACACGTTGACGCCCGTCGCCCGACCGGATGAGGCGGTGGAGTTTGGTGAGCGTGAGATTCGCCTGATGCAAGAGGAGCGCAAACCGCTAACGGCCATGGAAGCGGCGACGCAGGAAGCGCGGCTGGCGTTATTGGGCGATCCGGGCGGCGGTAAGAGTACCTTCGTCAAGCAACTTGCGGCATGGCTGATTGCTGCTGCGCTGGGCGAAGCCGAACCGCCCGAAGGATGGTCCGACGACATGCTGCCGCTACTGACCAACCTACGTGACCTTGCGCCGCGGTTGGCCGAACTCGAACTGGACGGACTGTCCACTGAGCAGCGCAACAGGCAGATCGTATCCGCTCTTCACGAGCAGTGGCAGGCGGACGTCGAGTCGCTGCCCATGCCCGCCGATCCCACGATGGATGTGCTGGGAGCAGCGCTGGCTGACGGCAGTGTGCTGGTCATCTTCGATGGGCTTGACGAAGTGCCCGAAAGCGCCCGCCACAGAGTCAGCTGGATGCTCGACGCGCTGCTGGCCACCTATCCCGATATTGTTCATCTCATCGTCACCTGCCGCGTGCGTTCCTATGTGGGCGACGCGGTGCTGCCCGACTTTGGCGATCACCGGCTGGCTCCATTTGATGAAGAAAAGATCGAGCAATTCATCCAAGGCTGGTATCAGGCCCAGGTGGACCTGCAACGGGTGACGCCCAATGTGGCCGCAGCAAGAAGAGATGATCTAACCCAGGCGGCACTGTCGGACGACTTGAAGGAACTGGCCAAAAACCCCATGTTGCTGACCACCATGTCCATTATTCATCAGCGAGACGTGGGGCTGCCCAAGGAGCGTGTGCGGTTATACCATCAGGCGGTCACGGTATTGCTTCATCGCTGGCAGCGCCACCGGGGTCTGCGCGTTTCCAAGGCGCTGGGCGCGGTGCTGGCCGACGAACTCAGAATGCGCGCCATCATGGAGCGTCTGGCACACGATGCGCATCAGCAAGAGGAGAATGAAGCGGGCAATCTGCGTTTTGGCGATCTTATCGGACTTCTCTCCGAGCCGGACTATCTGGGCAACGTGACGCTGGCCGCTGAGTTCCTCAACTATGTGGATGAGAAGGCGGGCGTGCTGGTAGGCGAAGGGGGTTTTGAACGTGCGGGCCATCCCGTCACCTATACCTTTCCCCACCGCACCTTTCGCGAGTATCTGGCCGGCTGTCACCTCGTGGGCGATTGGCCTTCGGCGCGACGGATGCGCCCCTATGCCGAGGCGAGCGACTTCTGGTATCTGGCTGCGCAACTGGCCGGCGAGGAACTGCTCTACAACCGGCGCAGCAAACCCGTGCTCTTTGAACTCATGTACGGTCTGTGTACGATGAGCGAGCCGACGCGAGAGCGAGATTGGCGCACGGCTCTGTGGTCGGGGCAGATGGCCAGACTGGTGGGTCCGCCCACGATTGCCAAAGATGAGCAGCCGGACGGCGGATCTGCTTACCTAGATCGGTTGAAGCAACGCATGGTCTCCATCGTCAACTATGGGCTCCTGACACCGCCAGAGCGCGTCGATGCGGGGCGCATTCTCAGCGTGTTGGGCGATCCGCGACCCGGAGTCGGCGTGGTTAACGGCGTGCCCGACATTGTGTGGTGCGACGTGCCGGGCGGTGAATTCTGGATGGGTGATGACAGGGGTGCCACAAATGAGCAACCTACCCACAAGCTGGCCTTGCCGGACTTCCGCATGGGAAAGTACCCGGTGACCAATGCCCAGTATGCGGCGTTTGTCGCGGCAATTGGTCACAGTACTCCAGACCACTGGCAGGGAAACCAGCCGCCGTCAGAGTTGGCGAACCATCCGGTCGTCAATGTAACGTGGCATGATGCAGGAGCTTTCTGCGCGTGGCTAAGCGAACAACTGGGTGGGACAGTTCGCCTGCCAAGTGAAGCCGAATGGGAGAAAGCGGCTAAGGGTAACCAGGACAATCGCCAGTATCCTTGGGGCGATGAAGAGCCGGATGAAAATCGTTGCAACTTCGAGACCAACGTCGGTTCGACCACTACTGTTGGCATGTATCCCATGGGGATCAGCCCCTATCAGTGCCATGACTTGAGCGGCAACGTTTCGGAGTGGACGAGCAGCGTCTATACCGACTATCCCTACACACTCGGCGATAGACGAGAAAATGCCGATGCCAACGGCTTGCGCGTGATGCGTGGTGGGGCGTTTCCCTTTTCTCCAGACTACGCGCGTTGCGCCTCCCGCAGCAGGTTCGACCCGGACCTAAGAGACAGAAGCTTCGGGTTTCGACTATGCGCCCCCGGCCTTTGAGTCTCTGGTCACAACAACGGATATTGTCTACCAGAATCAGCGCAAGGTAGGTGAAGTACGACTGGCGGGACAAGCATTGATACAGGTGGCGGCAGCTATGTCGGCGGCGATGTAAAAGACGCCGCCGACGTGACGCGTACGTTGGCTGCACAGTTGAGTCAGGAAGACTTGGATAGCGAGAGCATTCGCACTGAGTTTTTACGGCTGATGGAGGAGTTGCGCCGGACCCACTCCACATGCCAAGGCCATCAGCCTATTGCCACAAAATCGCCCAGATCATGTACCGGCTGGAACGTCACAGCTCGCCCATCATGCAGACGGATGCGTGGGGCCAATTGCGGGAAAGCTGCAGCTGCTCAGCGAGGCGGACCTGGACGTCATCGAACGCTACTATCGGCCCTTCATGGAACGCTTCAATGAGATCATGGTTGAAATCGAACGCCTCGTGGCAGACGGTGAAGTCGTCCAGGACATGACGCTCAAGCAGGTTTTTCTGAGCGAGCTGAGCAGCCAATATGACGGCGTCCAAGGGATGCTCAGGGAGATGACCGCAATGATTGCCGAGATCGAACAAACGCTGTTCTAGCCGATACGCCCTCAACGAGCGGAGCCCGGGCCTACTGCAAGCGTCGCAGCACGTACTTTGCCGCCGGTCCCGTCTCCTCGCTCAAGGGAGGCTGGGCGAAGGTCTCCTGTAGCGTCTCGCTGACGCCCGGAACGAGCGCCGCCAGGTCGCCGATGCAGTCCGCGACCTGGTCGTCGTCTTGCGCCAGCAAGGCTGCCTGCAGTTCGCTGACCAACGCCATGGCCTGATCCATATCTGCCGGCGGCGCGGCCAGCGCGACGGCCGCTGTGAGCTTGGTGAAGGCCTTGTTCACATCCGGCGTGGCTTCCTGACCACCGCCGACAATCTTGTCGCGTCCCACGAAGTCGCCGCCCGTGGTCACGCTGCCGCCGATGTACGCGCCGCCGCCTGTGTGGACGGCGTTGTCGCCCGTTTGAATCGTGCTGTTTTCGATCTTGTCTGCGTTCACGTTGCGGTCGCCCATGTTGAATGTCGCTCCTCGCTGATCAATGGTCTGCGTTTCGCCTACGTTGACGGCGTGAATCTCACCGATGGAGATTCCGCCCCCTCCTTGCCGCGGTCTCTGTCTCTTGCTCGCTCATCGCCTCCAGCGCTCGGGCAATGCGCCCCATCTCGTCGCCCTCCATGGTGGAGATGGGCGTGACGCCCGCCGCACGCAGCTCGCGCAGCGGCCAGAGACGGAAGTAGCCCGCCTCATTGGCCTGTTCCTGCGCCGCAGACGCGCCGGCGGCGAAATTCTTGCCGATCTCCTCGGCCTTCTCAAACGGCTGCTTGCCCAGTTCGGTCGTTTCCAGATAGCGCCAGCGCTTGCCGCCTTCGCTCGTCGCCCAGGCCACGAGCGCATGGCCCGGGATGATCACAAGCGCCGGTTCGATCTTGATCCGCTCCAGTAGGCTGGCGAAGAGCAGCGTGCCGTCCAGGCAGTTGGCCAGCTTGGCTGTGAGCGCCTGTTTGGGCAGGCGTACGCGCTGGGTGGCCTGCGCCGCGGCATCGGGGTTGAAGTCAAGCGTTGAGTCCACGTACTGGGTGCCACGCTCTGCAAGGGCGTCGTAGAGCGCCTGGACCTGCGCCGTAACGCCGCCTTTGTAGCCGGCGAAGCTCTCGCCCTCGGGCAGGAAGCGTGTCGCCTTTTCCAGGAAGGCGTCGATCTCTGGATCGTTGGGCGTGACGAACGCGCCCAGGTAGCGCGTCTGGTCTACGTAGTCGCCGCTGGCCGGATCGCGTGCGCCAAGCGGCGCAGAGTTCAGGGCCAGGAGATGGAGCGGCAGCGTCTTCTCCCACAGCGTGCGGTCTGCGTCCAGGTCGTCGATGCGGATGCGCGCCTGGGCCTTGGTCAGCTCGTTGAGCGTGGCGATGCGTTCCACGTCGAAGGCGGGCAGATAAGAAGCCGGAGCGCGCGCAACGGCTTCAACGGTCAGCGTGTCGATTGCCTCGTCGCTGTAGCGATCGACCGCCACCGCCACGCGCAGCCTGCGCGCCGCCGCGCCGTGGTTGGTCGCCTCCAGCGTCAGCAGCGGCCGCTCGTCCGCCGCCAGCAAATGCACGATCGCGCTGTGCACGGGATTGAGGCGCAAGCTGGCGCTGAGCGTTAGGCCGTCGCCGGTGTTGTGGGTCACGGTGAAGTCGGACATAGATGAATTCCTTGGGTAGTCGGTTTGCGCCTTCTCCTAGTCAGTTTATTATCGCGCATTTTGCGCTTTTTTTCAGCGCAAATTTCGAGGAAACACCGGACGGATCGGGAGGCGGCCGCCGCACGAAGGCGTGCGGGCTGGGCGAGGGAGGCGGCGCTTGTGTTTGAAGACGGTGTTTTCACGCCAACGGGTGCCGGACCCACCTGCGCTTACTGAGCACGCCCACATGCGAGCGGGTCATGCGCTGGAGTACTTCAGCGAGAGCTTGGGTGTGTTCTTGCTGCGCGCTCCGTGCGTAGGTGGTTCTGTAGTCAATCTGTAGCCGATCTGTAGCCAACGCCGGCGTACACTTGGAGCCGCTCATCATGGGCGTATGGACATGATTCAGACAACGGCTGACGACTCGACTCTTTCAAGGCAACGCAGCGGACGGAGGCGTACACGGCATGGACGGCGAAAGACGAAGCGCCGGAAAGGGCAATAACGTGGGCGACCGTAACGTCAACGCAGACAAGATTGAGGATAGCGTTATCCAGACTGGCGACTACGCCGTTGGTACGGGCGGTGGCGCATACATCGACGGCAGCGTGACCACCGCAGGCGATTTCGTGGGACGCGACAAGATCACGCATGTCCACGTCGCCAGCCTGGGCGACGTGGATGCTCTGGATGACCGGACCAAGCAGCGGTTGCGCAGCCTGTACGAGGAACGGGTGCGCGGCGCGTCTACGCGTGCCGGTGATTACCTGGCCCTGGGCCTCTTCTATCTGGATCGCCGCCAGTACGCCCTGGCGCAGAAGGCGCTGGCGCAGGCCAATGAGCTGGATCCCTTCCACGGCGACACCGGCTACTACCTGGCGCTGGCCAAGATCGCCGGCCGCGAGGCGCGCACGCTGCGCGCCCCTGAGGTCAGCGCAATCGAGGAGTGCCTGAACTTGGCCACGAGCGTTGGCGTTCCCCAAGGTCATCAGTACGCGCTCTGGGCCTTCGTCAAATATGAGTACTACTTGGTGAACGGGCTCATCCCGCCGCCGCCGTCGATCGATGAGTTGGTTGACCTGGCCATGGACGCCGGGATCGACAGCCGGGAAATGCACTACATGTTGCTGCACGCGCCGGTGTGCGACAATCCGCTCTTGGCGGCGCTGGGCCACTCTCTCTAACAACGCAGGCGTCGGCGAACCGCGTCGACGGACTTTGCAGAAAGGCGGTGAATTGTGACAACGTCCGAAAATTCGCCCTCTGTTCCCCGTGCGCTGGTCTGGATGGCGCTGGGGCTGCTGATCGCCCTCATGTCGGCCACGGTCTCGCGTTGGGGCTCGCCGGCCGCCGTCGTCTGTCCTCCCCACTACGTGCCGTGCAGGGCCTTTCTGGAGTTCTGGTTGCCCCTGCAATCGAGCTGGAACGACGCGATGCCACCGCAAGTCGACGAGATTCTTAATGCAACACGGGAGGCGGTCAATCCGCTGGTTGGTCCGGCGGGCGAGCGGTGGCTCAACGACTATTTGGGCGTGTTATTGTTCGTAGTCGGTGCGTTGGCCTTTCTCTACGGCCTGTCGCTGCTCCTGCGTCGCGTGATCAGGTCGGGCCGGAGACGGGCGTCCGAGCGGCGGACTGCACAACCCGTCGTTGCAGCAACGCCGCGCGAGCAGGCGCTGCGCCGCTGGTTTGCGGTCGACGCGCCGAGCTTCACGCGCAGCGTAGTCTACCTAGTCGCCGCCGCCGTCCTGGCCTTTGCCGCGCTAGTTCTGGGCGGCGATCCCTACCTCTTGTGCAACGTTGCACCCTGGATCTGCCAGTCGTCTGAGGTCGCCGATCTGATTGCGGCCTACTTGCCTGCGGCGTTCTGGATTGCGGCCGCCTTCTTTGGGCTGATCGGTCTTTTCCACGGCTTGCGTACGGCGCGGGCGCGGGCGCAGATTCCCTCCGACCGTCAGGTCCAGGCGTGGCTGGCCGAAAGCCTCAAGCGCCTGGAGGAGGAAGCGCTGCGTGCGTTGGGCTTGACGCGCAGCGAGATCGTTTCCGCGCCGCTGCTGATCATGTCGGAGATATTGGAGCCTGAATTAGACATGGAGTTCACCGCAGCCGACATTCAGTACAAGGTGGCCCACGACGGCACGCTCTTCTTCAGCGTCTACTTCGTGACGCTCATCTTCTTCACGCAGCGCCACATGGCCATCTTCCAGTGCGATTTCAACTTCGTCGAGGATGAATCAATCGATGAGGACACCTACGAGAGCCACTACGAGGACATGGTGGTGCTCTCCACCACGCAAAAGTCGTTCACAGATCTAAAGACCAAAGACCGGGTCAAATGGGCGGAGCAGTTCAACATCTCTTTCCCCAGCGGCCAGTCGATTCCGATCTGGGTCTCCAATGACCAGATCTTTGTGATTACCGGCGGCGACAAGTTGCCGGCTACCGATGCAGAGCGTGCGATTAGTGTCATTCGGTCCAAATTGCGCGACGTCAAACATCCAGTTGCATAGTTCAGCTTGCACGCACCGCAGCCCCAATGGCAAGATAGGCTTCGTTGACGATCCGCGTCGTCTTCCTTTCCAAACACCTTTGCTGATTCCGGTAGATGTTTCTACCAGTGAGGTGAGTACTCTGGCAGAGTGGCGTTCCGTCTGAATTAGCGACGAACGATTAGCTTGCGGTCGAACCCTGTCAGACAGCGGGCGCCGTCCTCGGTAACCACAACAATGTCTTCAATGCGTACGCCGAACTTGCCGGGCAGATAGCAACCGGGTTCGATGGAAAAGACCATGCCCGGTTGGAGCGTGCTTGCGCTGACGGCTGAGATCCATGGCGGTTCATGTTCTTCAATGCCCAACCCATGCCCGGTTCGATGAAAGAAGAGGGCGCCATAACCTGCTCGGTCGATTGGGGTGCGGGTCGCCTGGTCCGCTTCCCAAGCCGGGAGGCCCGGACGTACGGCTTCTCGTCCGGCTTGATTGCCCTCAAGCACCGCAGCGTAGATGGCCGCAACCTCAGGTGATGGTTCACCCAGTTGTACGACTCGTGTGATGTCGGATTTGTAGCCGTTCAACGTCGCGCCGATGTCGATGATGATGGTATCACCTGTTTGCAAACGTCGTTCGCCGCTGTGATGATGCGGAAAAGCGCTGTTTGGCCCCGAAGCAATGATCGTAAAATCTACCTGTTCCGCTCCGTCAGACCGGAAGGCGGATGCAACAGCATCGGCAACTTCTTGCTCTGTCACACCCGGCTCACACCGTTCGACACCGGCCTGCAGCGCCCGATCCGCCTGCGCCGCCGCCCTGGCTAGTTGCGCAATTTCAAACGCCGATTTCACGATGCGCAGGGGCGTCATGATGGCTTCGCCATTCACGATACGCACGGGCTTCGCCAGTTCTTGCAGCAACAGCAAGTGTCGAACCTGCATAATTCCGTCGGCGGCGAGGACCGCGCCCTCTCGAATTCGCAGGTCTTCAAACGCCTGGTGCAGGGCAGATTCCGGGCCTGCTTCATCGGTCCAGCGCAGCGACTGAAAGCTAGTATGGGCATCCGCCTGGTCAGCATTGACTTGGGGAACGATCAGACGACAGTCATCGGGCGTAATCAAGAGCGCGCAGAAGCGCTCATCATATTTCGGTGCGAAGCCGAGGAGATAGCGCATGTTCGGGGTGGGGGCGACTGCCAGCGCGTCAATCCGCTGCCCGGCCAGCATCGCCTGCAGTCGCTGCATACGCCCGGTTTGCTCATCCCCTGGTATTGCCGCCGTCTGTGCCATGATTATGAACCCCTCAAAGCTTGAGTCATGAGTCGCTGTCCGCATTCGCCATCATGTAGGCGTAGTCACCGGGATGGACCTTCGTGATAGTCGGGCGCAGCAGGATGACGAGATTGCGCTTGAATGGCGCACGGATTTCCTCCAACACGTCAAAGGTATACGGGCTAATGACCGTGCCGAGTAGCGTATCCTGGGGAACGATGGTCCCGACATCTTCCAGCTTGAGACCAGGATAGAGCAGTCCCCCCTGGCGGGGACGGATCACGCTCATCTCGGTGACGACGACTTGCTGATCCGGCATTTCCGGTTCGCCGGAGATCATCTTGAGATGCTTCAGTACATTAAAGAGGCCTCGCTCGCCGCGTTCTAAATAGACGTCATTCGCAATCATCCCGCCACCCATTTCGACGACCACACAGTCAATGTCGTGTGATTGCGCCACATCGGTCAATGTACCGATATAGGGATGTGACGGTCGATACAAGGCTTCAAAACCGAACGCGCGTGACAACGCCTCATTGTTTTGGATATAAACGTAATCCACAATCGGCTGCGCGCCGCCGGCGTGCAAGTCAACCAGATAATCGATCTCCGGGAGGAATTCCTCGCAAACGACGGCCGCCAATTGCTCCGAAAGCCAACCGCCTGCATCGCCGGGAAAGACGCGGTTGAGATTCTGCATGTCAATCGGCGTGTGACGGGTCTGCGCTTCAATTGCCAAGGGATTGACCACCGGAATCGCCAGCACCGTGCCGTTGAGTTGTGCTGGATCCAGTTGCTCGACGACTCGCCGGATCGCTTCAATCGGCAGATACTCATCGCCATGGATCCCAGCCGTGATCCCCAATGTTGGGCCAGGCCGAGCGCCAGTGACAACATGGACCGGCAAGCGTAGTTCGAAGCCGCTTGCCAGCGTCGTGACCGGAAGCCAACTCATCTTTTTTCCAGGCGTATTTGATTTTAGCATAGGTAGGTTTCCTTTCGATTGATTCAGCCACTCACGCTCACTCCTCAACGTGTGCAGCTGCGGCAAGACCTTGATCCATCGCACTGATCAACTCGTCAAGTACGGGTTTGTCGTGCGCCACGCTAATCGCATGATGCAGTAGATATTTGGGTGAGACGAGAAAGCCGGATCCCGACAGTGTGGAGATGAAGGCGGTGTAGCGCTTCGGATCCGAGCGAAACGCCTGGCGGTAATCGCGTACGGGGTGTGCGGAGAAATACCAATGAATATGGCCGCCCGCCCCCTGCATCTGTGCCTGTACGCCGTGTTGATCTGCAAGGGCGCGGAATGCATCGATGAGATAGGTTGTGTTCGCTTGCAGTGTTTCGGTTGCCGTGCCATCGGCAAGCGCGCGCAGGCTCGCTTCTGCTGCCGCCATGCTGACAACGTGGCCATTGAACGTCCCCACGAAGTTTGCACTGCCCGGCCCAGGTGCGGATTTCTCCAGCACAGCACGCTGACCGGCCACTGCGGCGACCGGGTAGCCGTTGCCAAGCGCCTTGCCAAACAACGAAAGATCGGCTGCGATGTCGTAGTGTTCCTGCGCGCCGCCGCGGGCAAGGCGAAACCCCGTCAACAGCTCGTCGAAGATGAGCACGGCGCCAATCTCGCTGGCAACCTGTCGCAACATCGCCAGGTAGGCAGGATCGGCGGCGATAAAGCCCACGTCAATCATCGTCGGCTCGACAAGAATCGCAGCCAACTCGCTCCCGCTGCGGCGCAAGAGCCTCTCTGTCGCATCGAGATTGTTAAACGGCAGCACGAGGGTGTCACGAACAATCTGCGGATCCAATCCGCCTGTACCGGGCAGCGAGAGCGGCGCGCCTTCTGGGCCGGCCTGCGCAATATCGGGCCACGTACTGACAAAAACCTGATCCGCCCAGCCGTGATACGCACCCTCAACCTTGGCGATTTTGCGACGACCGGTCTGGACGCGCGCGGTCTGGAGCGCATGCAGCAACGCCTCCGTGCCGGTATTGGTGAAGCGCACACACTCAATGGCGGGAACCATGTCGACGAGCAGTTCGGCCGCCCTCACAGCGTATTCACTTTCAACGCCGGCAGTCAACCCTGAATCCAATGCCTCTCGAACCGCAACCTGAACCGACGGATCGTTGTGTCCCAGCAGCACAGCGCCGTTCCCCATCCCCAAATCAATGAAGCGGTTGCCGTCCACGTCCCATACGTAGGGACCATCGGCACGCGCAAAGTAGAGTGGGTAGGGAGCCCGGGCGCGGGAATTGGAATGGACGCCTGCGATACTTGATTGGAGCGCTCGCTCATAGAGCGCTTGTGAATGACTCGTTTGCATCTGAATCTCCCATTTCCCGGCGCACATTGCTCGCCGTCAGGCTGCAGTTCCGCGCCAATACTGAAAGCTGCCGATCTTTCACATTTTTGCCTTACTAGATGGCTCCAACAACTCTTGAAGCTCCTTGACTACGGCTGCGGTTTCTCTGCAGAGGCAGAAAGCATTATCAAGATTCGTGATGGCCGCCTCATGCAACCCCTTCGAGACCGCTGCGCACGCGTCCGGAATCATGATGACGCCATAGCCCAAGTCGCTGGCGTCTCGAACGGTTCCTTCGACACACCCGTTCGTGACGACGCCACAGATAAGGAGCGTGTCCGCGCCTAGGCTGCGCAAGGTGTGGTCAATGCCCGTAGAATTGAAAGGGCTGGATGAAGTCTTTGAAATCACGATGTCGTCTGAAGCAGGTGCAATCTCATCCAGAATTTCAGCATCAACAGAGTCCCGGGGAACCGCCAGATTTACGTTTGCGTGTTGGCGCCCAACGTCTCTGGCTGTTTGCGTTTTCGTGGCGATTCGCGTGTAGATGATGGGAATTCCTGCCATCCGAGCAGCCGTCAAGAGTCGCCGTTGATTGCCTACGGCCCGCCCGACTGCTGTCCAGTAATAGTCGAATACATCCCCGACGCCGGCATCACGAGCCCGTGCGCCAATGCCGTAATCGGGATGCGCATCCAGCTTCTGCATGTCAACGATGATCAGCGCCGTATTGGTACGTGTAATCGGAAAATTGGGCAGTTGTGGAAAGACAAGCGTTAATTGATTCTCGGGAATCTCCGTCATCCTTATGCTCCTGTCTGATAACCATGGCCGCACTCAAGCATCGTCCGGACCGCAATATCCTACCGCCGGAGTCGGGGATCCATCGCATCGCGGATTCCGTCTCCCAGCAGATTAAAGCCCAACACCGTCAAGAAGATCGCCAGGCCGGGAAACCAGGTTAGCCACGGCGCATCACGCATGAACTGCATGCCGAAATTTAGCATCGATCCCCAACTGGCGGCCGGCGGTTGGATACCCAGGCCGAGAAAGCTAAGGGCGGCTTCGGCAAGGATTGCGTTGCCCAACCCCAATGTGGCAATGACAAGAATCGGTGCGAGCGAATTGGGCAGCAGATGGCGCCACATCATGCGCGAGGTGGGTACGCCGATGCTGCGGGCGGCCAGCATATAGTCTTCTTCACGAAGAGAGAGCGTCACGCCGCGTGTCACGCGTGCATACGTCGTCCAATAGACTGCCACGAGCGCCAACATCACATTGAGCAAACTGGGGCCGCGTACCGCAATAATGGCGATGGCCAAAATGATGACAGGAAAGGCCAGAAAGACATCGACCAGGCGCATGAAGACCGCATCCAGCTTGCCCCCCTTGTAACCGGCTATCAGGCCCATCGGGACGCCGATTAACATGGCGAGGCTTACCGTCAGGATGCCCACCCACAGCGAGATGCGAGCGCCATATAGAATCCGACTGAAGATGTCTCGTCCTAAGTTATCGGTGCCAAAGAGATGCTCTCTGCTCGGAGGGAGAAAGCGCTGACTCAATATCACCTCGTTTGGGTCATAAGGCGCCAGCCACTGGGCGAAAATTGCGATAAAGATAAATACGGCAATGATGACGCCGCCCAACATCGCCGTACGGCTGTGCCGAAACACGTAGAACGCGCGCGCAAAGAATCCACGAGATGCTTGACGCACCGGCGCTTCGACGTTGCGTTCAGTTGGCTTTAATGCGCGGGTTGAGCCAGACATAGAGTAGGTCAACAAATAGATTGATAAACGTTACCATGAATGCAATGACAAGCACGAGCGCCTGGATGAGCGGGTAGTCGCGCTGGCTAATGGCATTGATGAGCAGGCGGCCAACGCCTGGCCAGGCGAAAATCGTCTCGGTGATCACCGCACCGCCGAGCAAGACGCCCATCTGCAGCCCTACCACAGTGACAACCGGAATCAGTGCGTTCCGAAAGGCGTGGCGCATGACGACGGTGCGCTCATTGAGCCCTTTGGCCCGTGCAGTCCGTACGTAGTCCAGATTCAGGACTTCGAGCATGGACGATCTTGTTAAGCGAGAGATAATCGCCATGGAAAATGCGCCCAATACGGTGGCGGGCAAGATGAGATGACTGATCGAATCGAACAGTTCGGTAGGATCGCCGGTTTGGAAGAGTTCGATGGTGCTGGGGATCAGGCCCGCGCCCCGTCCGAATGACGGGAACCAACCAAGCTCTAATGAGAAGATGAGGATGGCCAACATACCCAGCCAGAAGACAGGCATTGCGACGCCTGCCAAGGCGAGCACAGAGGCAAAGGCGTCGAACCAAGAGTAGGGGCGGAGGGCGGAAAAGATGCCCAGGGCGCCGCCAAGAATGGTGGCAAAAATGAGGGCCGTGACCGTCAGCTCGATCGTGGCCGGCAGACGTTCCAGAATGAGCTTCATCACTGGCTCATTCTGAAAGATAGAGTCGCCAAAATCCCCCTGCGCGACCCGCCTTAAGTAAGTGGTAAACTGAAGGGGCAACGGTTGATCCAGGCCCAGGAGACTTCGCAACCGGTCCAGTTCTTCCGGTGTAGCGTCGGTCCCCAGGATGACCAGGGCAGGATCACCAGGAATAAGATGGATCAGTATGAACGTCAAGAGCAACACGCCGAGCAAGACGATAATCGTTTGACCGACGCGCCGTGCGATATATGCTGACATACGAGGCCTATGGCGCTCACCGCAGGCGATAAGTCACCTACGGTGAGCAATCGGGGTGTCCGTTACGTAGCGCTATTCGCCCAGCGAGACATCCTTCAACGTTCGGAAGTTCTGGACCGGATTCACCGTGAAGCCTTGCAGTGAATCCGGATGCATGGCGATATACTCTTGATACTGCAGGAATATATAGAATGCGTTGTCTACCACGCGCTGCGTCGCCTCGGTGTAGAGTTCTTTCGCAGCATCCTGGTCAAGCGTTGCACGCGCTTCCTTAATCAGGGCGTCCAACTCCTCATCATTGCAGGTGCCATAGTTGGCTGCGCCGTCAATGGTGAACTGACGGTAGAGCGCCTGGTCGGGATTCGCAAGATTCAGCCAGCCGACAACACCGACTTGGTAATCACCATTTTGAACGTCTGCAAAGAAGCTGGGCCACTCTACCACATTGGTATCAGCCTGGATGCCGGCGTTCATCAGTTCGGCCTGCAGTACCTCGATGACCTGGCGGCGATCCGGATCTTCGCTATGGGTGCGTACGGTGATTTGCAGAGGCTCACCGTCCTTGGCACGCATTCCGTCATCACCCATTGTCCAACCCGCTTCATCTAACAATTGCGCAGCCATTTCTGGATCATAGTCATAGGCCGGCAACTCATCTGTATAGGCCCACATGCCGGGCGGGATGGGGCCTTTGGCGACCGCACCCACTCCCTCATAAATGGTGTTGGTAATATCTTCTCGATTGACCAAATGCGACAGCGCTTTACGCACGTTTACGTCGGCCAGCACCGGGTCGGCGCAGTTGAGGTTCACGTAGGTGTAGCCGGCAGCCGGAGTACGGTTGACCACGAATCCGTCTGTCGTTTCCATCCGCTTAACGTCCTGCGGCGAAATAGGCGACTGAACCAGATCGAGGTCACCGGCCTCAAGAGCCACCACGCGTGCGCTGTTGTCCGGGACAACGCTCATTTCGATGGCGTCCAACTTGGGCGCGTTGCCCCAGTACGCTTCGTTCGCCGCAAGGCTGATGCTATCACCGCGCTTCCACTCGCTGAGCATGAAGGGACCTGTGCCGACCGGATTGCTTGCAAATCCTTCAGGGTCCGCTTCAGCAACCGATTGGGGTACGATACCCATCGTCAGATAGGAGAGGAAGGGACCATAGGGCTGATCCAGCGTGAACTGAACGGTATAATCGTCGATTACATCGACACTCGTAATCGGGGTGAAGAACGCCCGGCTTGGTGAAGCGAAGTCCTCGGCCAAAATTGTATCGAACGTGTATTTCACATCGCTGGCGGTCAGCTCGTCACCGTTGTGGAATTTTACGCCTTCGCGCAGCTTAAATACCCATGTCAGATCATTGGGGTTTTCCCAACTCTCCGCCAGACTTGGTGCGACCGTGAAGTCCGGTTGCATTTCCACGAGTCCATCAAAGACCAGTTCCCGAAGACGAAAGGCTGATGTATCTCTCGCCAGACGTGGGTCGCCGGTGCCGGCGTCAACGTCCAGCCCAATCCGAAGGGTGCCGCCCTCGCCTGTTGATTCGGCGCTTTCGGCTCCAGATGCCGCAGCACCGCTGTCTGCTGTCGGCGGGGCCGCGCAGGCAGTGACCAGGACCAGCATCAGCG
This sequence comes from uncultured Chloroflexia bacterium, assembly GCA_963749845.1. Classification (GTDB taxonomy): domain Bacteria; phylum Chloroflexota; class Anaerolineae; order Caldilineales; family Caldilineaceae; genus JAGRCP01. The sequence continues at coordinate 290,038 of CAVVOJ010000011.1, forward strand.
CCAGCGTCAGGAACAAACCGATCGTTCTGCGTAGATTGACCAGAACTTGCATTAGCTTTCTCCTTCTATTGAATTGGACAATGACCGACAAGCAACAAGGGGGAGGAAATGTAGACGTGGGCTCCAGACTAAATTGTCTGTGCGGCAACGCCTGCAGGCTCTCGTCGGGCCTGCGATATTGCGTTCGCCACATCAATCAGTTCTTCTGCAAGCTTCCGCAGTTTCTGGATCGAAATACGCACCGACGGGCCGCTAACGCTGATCGCGGCGTCGACGTGGCCAAGGCTATGACAGATCGGGGCGGCCACACACCGCACGCCAAGTTCGCGTTCTGCGTCGTCTAACGCGTACCCACGCGAACGGGTGAGCTCGATTTCTTGTGCCAGCCTCTGATGATCCACTACCGTCGCCGCCGTAAAGGCTTCTGGCGTTCGCGTGAGAAGCTGGTTGAGTTCGGTCTGCGGCATAAAGGCCAAGAATACCTTGCCGGAAGCTGAAGCGTGGAGGGGAAACCGCTCACCGGCAGGATACGACACGCGCAGCATATTCGGACTGTCGACATGATCCAGTTGGATGACGCTATCGCCAAACCGCGTCGTTAAATTGACTGTCTCTCCGGTCTGCGCCGCCGTCTTTTCTAGCCAGGGGCGCGCAATGCGAATGAGGGTATGCTTTTTGACTGCAGCGTGGCTCAGACGAATTAGGTTGTTTCCTAGGCTGTAACGGTTTGTCGCTGGGTCCTGCGCCACATAACCAACCTGCACCAAACTTGTGAGAAGTCGGTGAACCGTGCTCGATGGCAGATTCGCTTGTTCACTGATCTCACTAAGGGAACATTCTTCGGGGCTGTCCGCCATGATCTCCAGTAGCGACAGCGCTCTGGTCACCGATTGGACGCCTGACTTCTGGCTTGTGGACATACGCTGAGTGGGCAAAAGGAACAATGCACCGTGGTTCCGCTCTGCGGAACTCAATTCCATTCCGTGGCAGAAAGATAGCATACCCGTCAATGCGCGTCAACTGGTAAAAATGCGGGCCTGCACGACCCGGATCCTATTCGATTGTATGACATCCCACCGCGCCGACAGGCCCATCGGCAACAACGTACCAGAGGACTCCATTTGTGGTGGGCTCAACGCAAGGGATGCTTCATCATGGGCATATACCGGAGCAGGATAACAGAAAGTGCTCGCCATGGCGCGTTACACTACGCTTGGTTGGTCCAAGGCAAGTAATACGCCGCGCTCGGCGACGTCGGACCCGGATTGTAACATTCTGATAATATCTGCCTCAGCCAAGATTTAGATTGGCCGCTTATCATAGCGTCACGGGCGCTCATTAGAAGAGGATGACCTCTTTAGCCGATGCCCGGGCCTAGCAAAATCATTTGAACAGCACGGTATTGATACGCTCTGCTCTCCAGAGCAACGAAGGGAATGAACCATGAAACAGCTGTCACGTGCGGAGATTACTCCGGAACACATCTTTCTCAACCGGCGCCGGTTCATGATTGGCGCCGGATCGGCCGCCGGCGCGCTGGCCCTGGCCGCCTGCGCGACGCCGGGCAGCATGCCGGTCGCAACCTCTGAAGACAGCGCCACGGCCGCTGCGCCGGTTGTTGATCCCAACAGCGATCTGCCCGATGCCCTGGCCTATGATTCACCCTACGCCAGCAGCGGCACCGATGAGTTGGGAGATCCGCTTAATACCTTTGAAGAGATCACCAACTACAACAACTATTACGAATTCACCACCGACAAGCAGGGCGTGGCCAAGCTGGCCGAGGACTTTGTCACCCGTCCCTGGCAAGTGGAGGTGACCGGGATGGTCAACAATCCCATGACCTTCAATCTGGACATGCTCCTCAATGACTTTACGCAGGAGGAGCGCATCTATCGCCTGCGCTGCGTCGAGGCCTGGTCCATGGTGATTCCGTGGGTGGGCTTTCCCATGGCCGCGCTGCTGGAAAAGGTCGAGCCGACTGCAGATGCCCAGTACGTAAAGTTCATCTCGGTCGAACGCCCGGAGCAGATGCCGGGCCAGCGCAACAGCCGCATCCCCTGGCCGTACGTGGAAGGGCTGCGCCTGGACGAAGCCATGAATCCGCTGGCGATCTTTGCCACCGGCATGTACGGCAAGCTGATGACCAACCAGAACGGCGCTCCGATTCGCGCGATCATGCCCTGGAAGTATGGCTTCAAGAGTGGCAAGGCCATCGTCAAGATTGAGCTGACCGATCAGATGCCGACGTCGACATGGATGCAGTTGGCACCCAACGAATACGGCTTCTACGCCAACGTAAATCCCGAGGTGGATCATCCCCGCTGGTCGCAAGGCAGTGAGCGGCGCATTGGCGAGCGCGAGCGCCGTGAGACGCTGATGTTTAACGGCTATGAAGAGGAAGTTGCCTATCTTTACGAAGACATGGATCTGCGAGCGAATTTCTGATGACGGCGCAACCAATTTCTCACGACCCAATGGAAACAAATGTGTCTCCGACAAATGTCTCTGCGACCAAACTCGCCACCCACCAACATGGCCCAGAACGTCGCCCGAACGCCCGCTCAGACGCGGAGCCGGAGTAAATGGAACCGAAAACGCTGGTTTTGGCTGGCCGTCAACGTTGGCGCGGCGCTGCCCTTGCTGTGGCTGGGCTGGGACGCCTGGCAGGGCAACCTGAGCGTCAATCCGATTGATGACTTCACCGACCGCACGGGCAGCGCTGCCATCATCATGCTCATGCTCTCGCTGGCCTGCACGCCCATCGTTTCCATCCTCGGCATCCGTATCGTAGCGACTGCACGTAAGTCGCTGGGGCTCTGGGCCTTTGTCTACGCCACGCTCCATATGCTGGTCTTCATCGGCCTGGACTATGGCTTCAATGTTCAGTTCATCCTGGAGGACGGGCTCTTTCAAAAGCGCTACATCTTTGTCGGCCTGATCTCCCTGCTGATCATGCTGCCGCTGGCCATCACGTCGACCAAGTGGTGGATGCGGCGGCTCGGACGCAAGTGGAAGACGCTGCATCGCTTTGTCTATGCCGCCGGCGTGTTGGCCGTCCTGCACTTCGTCTGGCTGGCCAAGGGCGGGCGGATCGAGCCCTTCATCTACGCTGCCGTACTTACGCTGCTCTTGGTTGTGCGCATCCCGGCGGTGCGGAAGTCTGCCATCGACCTGCGCCGCAAGGTCACGGCGGCTGCAAGCTAACGGCGCATGCGGCGTGATCCTGATCAATCATAAGTCGGACTCGTTTCACAGAGTCCGACTTTTTTTCATACAGATCCATGTTAGGTCTTTTGGAGCGTGATCTAGTAGGCTTGTGGCTATGATCACGCCGACTCTCCAGCGCAGCGCGCTGCTGCTGCTTGCGCTGCTCGTCATGCTGGCCGCCGGTCTGACCGCCTGGTCGCTGCGCCGGGGTAGCGACCAGGCAGTGGGCCCGCAACCGGCCGCAGCCACGCCGGCGCCAGCTGCGACAGCCTCGCCAAACCAAGCTGCAACGCCGCTCTCGGATACGCCCAACGCAGCAGCGCAACTGTCATCGTCGACAGCCGCTGTTTCTCCCGCAGTGAGCGCAACCGGAATTGCCCCAGAGATCATCACAGAGATCAATCCAGAGGGTACGACTGAGTTTACTGCCTCGCTTCCCGATGAAGTTTCGCCTGATCCAGGCGTAGCTGATCTTCTTTTCATCGAGGCTGTCGCCGGGCAAATTGAGACGCTCAACCCGCTGTTGACGACCAATGCCGCCACCCGTGCGCTGGCCGAGAAGCTCTATCTCGATTTCGTGGGCCAGAACGCACAATCCGGCTTGATCGAGGCCACTGGGCTGGCTGAAGCCTGGGTCGTTGCCGATAGCAGCGATCTCTTCACCTTCACCCTCCGCAGCGATGTCGCCTGGGGCGACGGCGTGCCCGTCACCGCAACTGATGTTGCCTTCACCTTTGGCGCGCTGGCCGATGCAGGCGTCGACAGCCCGTATCGCACGACGCTCGGCTCGATAGCAAGTGTCGAAGCGCCGGGTGACCGGACCGTCGTGGTGACGCTAAACCAGCCGGACTGTAGCGCGCTCTATGCCCTGCATCAGCCCGTGCTGCCCAGCCATCGCTATGCAGCCGACTTCAGCGATTTTGCCGCCTCGCCCCTCAACGCGGCGCCGACGACGTCGGCGGGACCCTTCCAGTTTGTGGCGCAGCGCGCCGGCGGCACGGTCGTCCTGAGCAGCAATCCCACCTTCTGGCGCGGTGAACCGAGCATCAAAACGTATCAGATTGTCCCGGATGGTGAATCCGATTCGGACGCGCGCGCGCTGATCTTGCGCGGCTCGCGTCGCTGGACGCGGCCGCTGGTAACGGCGTAGCACAGACGGCTTTTCCGGACGATCGCTACAGCTTCATCGCGCTCAATCTGGCCGATCCTGGCCAGCCCGTGGCGGGACTGGGCGAAAACAATGCGCGGCAGGCGCAACCGCCCCACCCGATTCTGGGTGATGTGCGCGTGCGGCAGGCGATTGCTGCGGCCCTCGATTACGATCTGCTACTGGCAGCCGCCTACGATGGCGCAACCTACCGCACCGGCGCATATGTGCCGCCAGCCGCAGCGTGGGTTCACGATGCCGCGCTGGCTCCCTATGCCTACGATCCCGCACGGTCCGCGCAACTGCTGGACGAAGCCGGCTGGCGTGACGAGAACGGCGACGGTGTCCGCACGCGTGACGGTGCGCCCCTGCAATTGACGCTGCTCACCAACAACGACAGCGTCCCCCGCATGGCCATTGCGGAGTTGACCGCAGAGCAGTTGACTGCGGTCGGTTTCGACGTGCGACGCAGCGCATTGCCGTTTGAGGCCATGAGCGAGCAGATCTTGGCCCAGACCTTCGATTTGGCCGTGTTGAGCTGGGACAACCTGGGCGCGGATCCCGGCGCCATGCCCTTCTGGCACGCACGTCAGGACGAGCCGGGACGCGGCTTCAATTTTGTCAGCTTTCAGGATGCGGAGGTTGACCAGTGGCTGGACGAAGCGCGCACGATGGCCGGCTGTGATCCCGATGCACGTGCTACGCTCTATCGCCAGGTGCAGGCGCGTATCCACGATGCCGCGCCCTACGTGATCATCGGCGGCCCCCAGGCCGCCTGGCAGCACAGCGCGGAGTGGACTGGCATCACGCCGGGGCCGTGGGGCGCAGACGACAATATCGAACAGTGGAATCGAACAGTGGAGTAGGCAAAGATGACACGAAGAAGAGCGGTTGAGGAAACAGAGCTGGCGGCATTGACCGCGGAATGGGGAGAGGCCCCACACCTCCACTTTTCGCTGAACGTCAGGCCGCCTTTTCTCAGCGGCAATCATCAGACGCTGGTGAGCAATGGGCGGCGTGCGGAGATCTGCTACGTCATGCATCGCGGGGATCCGGCCCAGGGTCTGCTGCTGCACATCAAGGCCTTCTATCCGGACGGCGGCTTTCGTCTGCCCACGGGCGGCATCCACATGGGGGAGGGCATCTATGCGACGCTGGTGCGAGAGATTGATGAAGAGACAGGACTACAGGTTGGGCCCGGCGAAGAAGAGGTTCAGGTCGAGCATTTTCTGGGCGTGACCTCCTACGATCTACACCATTCGCAACTGGGCGTACGCGAGTTCGCCACCTACCACTTTCTGGTGCGCATGCCGCCTGACGCTACCCTGAATCCCCAGGACGCCGATGAGCAAATCGTCGGCTGGCAGTGGCGACCCCCATCGGAGATGAACGCGGTAGCCGCCACGCTCGAGGGCGTTGGCGCATCTGACCCCGGCTGGGCCGACTGGGGACGCTTTCGCGCACTCAGTCACCGCTTCGTCGCCACGGCCCTTGGCAATTGACAATTGTCAATCGCCTTCATCTTGTGATTGGCCGCGGAAGTTGTTGGTGAAGAAGAGTTCGCACAGCTCGACGATGTCTTCGGGGCTGGCCAGCCAGCGCCAGTCGAGCACCGTATTCATTTCCGTGTCGATCACGCCGGGCGTCGTACGCACCCAACTCATGACGTAGCCGGTGATGGCGGAGATATTCTTGCCCAGCAAGAGCAGCATCAGGTCCGCGTCCCCGCTGTGATAGCAGTTCAGCAGCCAGACCCGACGAACGTCGGGATGGGGCGGCAGGTCAAGCAACGCCTGGAAGCAGCGCCGGTCATACCCCGGTTGCACGTCGATCAACACGCTGGATGCCACCATGTGACTGTTGGGCCCGACCTCCATCTCCAAATCGAGGAGCGTATCGATGTCGACCCGGCCGCCCAGGCTGAACGTGGTCGATGTTTCGCGCATCCCTTCTACATCGCGCACCACATCGAGCATGAAATCGTTAAATTCGGCCAGGTCGCGTGCCAGGCACACAAAACGGAGGTCGGCTCGATTGCGCAGCCAGTTGACCCACAGGGGCGCAACGCCGGGTGAGCTGTAGTTGCGTAGATTTTCAAGCAGCGATTCCCGGGCCAGCTCATCCTTGCCGCTAACAATATCGGCATCGACAAAGGCCAGCACGGGATGAGGTGGCTTGGGGGCTGATTGCTGGGACATAATTGACTCTTCCTTTTCCGACTGGGCGCTGTGCCATCCGGGCGTGAACGAAATACCTGGCAGCGCGTTTATTGTACCCGCTTCCGGTGCAGATGCAACCGCAGCCGCAGTCAATTCAATACAGGGGACCGCACACGTTGCGACAATGAACAGCGGAAGAGACCGGTCCTACCGTGAGCACGTCGAAGGATGCAGCCTACAGGATCGGATCTTGCAGAATTGATCCGTCTACATCCGCCGCATCAACGTGGATCCGCGGTCTATCTCGTTGAACCTTCAAACTGCTGAATCTATCCTCATCAAATTGACAGGTTGCCTGCTTCATATGACAATGTGGATTGGCTTGCCGCCAACCCGAGCGTGCAAATCCACTGGCGGATCAGCGCAGATGAGAGCAGGAAGAAATGAGCGAACAGAAATCTGAGGTGTGGCTTGTTTGAATATCGGTTGGCCGACGGAAATTTACAGCAGATCGGAACCCCTGGCCATGAAGTTTGGAGCCTCTCCACGCTTCAGCCGCTCGCGCCCGGCGTGTTAACGCCCTTCAGCTACAGTGTGCTGGCGGAGGTCATCGGCCGAGCGTGGTATCAGCATTATGATGACCTGGGCTTTGAGCCTGCGCCGCGCAGCCGAGTCGTGCTTCAGCATAGTGGGAGACCCTACTTCAACTTGACCAAGTCGGCCCAACTAGAGGCGGAGCACGCCGGGATTCATCCCATTACGCTGCAAATCAACGAACAGCCTATTGCTATCTCGCCGTGGGAAAAACCGGGCTTCTTTGCCGGGTTGCGCACAAACCGCGGGCAGAAGCGCATGATCGAGCAGCTTGAAGCGCAGCTTAGCCAGCAAACAGCCATACTGGAGAAGGCGCGCAACTGGTACATCAAAACTGGCGAGCTCAAGTGGTCGCAAGCCGACATTCTCCAAGTCATGGAAGAGATCGAGCGCGTGAGCATGCCAAGCTATCGCGCCTATCTGGCGGCCCGTCGCCATTTAGAGAACGCCTACAACCAACTCATTCAACTCTGCGCTGATCAACTAGCCTTCCCCCAGAGCCTCAATTTGATCAACCACGCAGTGTGCGATGTAAAGAACCTGGTGGAAGCGCAAATGGTCCAGGCGCTCCTCAGCTTGGCTGATGCATTCCAAGAGGATGACGAGGCACGAGAGTGGCTCCACGGCGACACGTACGCCGACCCGGAACTAGCGCTGCCCGCGCCGCTCGCCAATGCTTATGAGGCATTCATGCATCGCTATGGCCATCGTGGGGCCGGCGAAGGCGAAATGAGCAATCCGCGCTGGAACGAAGACCCTACGCCGGTCATCAGTGCGCTGCGGGCGATCACCGATAACAAGGTGCGTCGCTCCGCAGTCCTGCCGTCAAATGGCCATGCCGAAAGGCTGAAGGCCGTGGCGGGCAAAGAGTCCAGCACCGCAGTCAGCCTGCTCGAGACTGTGCGCCAGGGGCTCCTGCTGCAGAGCAGCGCGCTCAACGCCATTGCCTATATTACCGCGGGGACGCGACGCTGGGCTTTGGCTGCGGGTCGCGAGGCCATGGGCGATCAGCGCCTGGAAAGCCCCACGGACGTCTTCTTCTATGAACTGGAAGAGATCAAGCAGATGATGACAGGTGAATGGAACGTCAGCGCCATGGAAGCGATCCGCCAGACTGCAGCCGAACGGCAAGCGAACTATCATGCCCAGTTACAGACTAGCCTGCCAGGCGATCTGCTGGTTGGCAATGCACAACACGTGACAGAGGCGCTTGATCTGGCAGTTGCCCTGCCTGGTACGGAAGGACAGGCCAACGGTCCTCTCCGCCGGACCGAGCAGCCGCGCCCCACAGCCTGCAACGGGGCCATCATCGGCGTCCAGCAGCTTGACATTGGCTGGGCGATCTTGCTGCCCATTGCCAACGGTTTGGTGGCCGCCACGGGTGTACCTTATGACCCAACCGTTACGGCGGGGCGACTCTGGCACACGCCCACCCTCGTGGGCCTCGGCGCACGCTACAGCGATCTTGTCGACGGCGCCCATACCGAGTTGAATGTTGACGAAGTCCTGCTCGCGCAATAGCGCTCTGGGGCGCCGCATGCGCCCCCTGCATGCGCTCCCCAAGGTACAACGCCAACTATCGCCCATGCCGCCGCAAAGTTGCTTCGGCCGACCTGAAGGAGCGTCTCATGATAGCTCCTTTTCTTGACGAATTCCTGATCTCGGGCTAGATTATCGAGTTGGTGAAAAGCGGTTCGGTCAAACTTGGGCTTGAACGCCCGAGCGGTTATGCTGAGTACGGACAACGTCGACGATAACTCCCTTCCGTTCTCCCCGGCACAGAAGGGACGAGAGGTGCAATTGGTTATGAAGGAATCCGTGCGCACAGAAGCGCCTGCCCAGGACGCGGACACTCAGGCAGATCAGCCGAGCTTTGTAGAGCATCCGCGTATCTCTGTGGTCATCCCGCTCTATAACGAAGAGGAAAGCATTCCGCACCTCTATGAGCAGCTCACTGCTGCGCTGGAAAGCTACGGCCAGCCCTACGAGATCATCATCGTAGACGACGGGTCGTCAGATCGCAGCTTTGCCCTGCTCAGCGCCATCGCCCAGGAAGATCCTCGTCTACAAGTCGTCCAACTGCGGCGCAATTTTGGTCAGACCGCGGCGTTCTCCGCCGGTTTTGACCGCGCAATCGGCGATGTGGTCATTACCATGGACGCCGATCTGCAGAACGATCCCAAAGACATTCCGCTCCTCATGGCGAAGATCGATGAGGGGTACGATATCGTGTCGGGTTGGCGCAAGGACCGTCAGGATCGCTTCCTGGATCGCAAGCTCCCGTCCATGATTGCCAACGGCATGATCTCCAACGTGACTGACGTGCGGCTGCATGACTACGGTTGTTCGCTCAAGGCCTATCGCCTCGACGTGCTCCAACACGTCAATCTCTACGGCGAACTGCATCGCTTTATCCCGGCCCTGGCCAGCCAGGTCGGCGGCACTGTCACCGAGGTGCCGGTCGACCACCACGCACGCCAGTATGGCTCATCCAAGTATGGCATCAGCCGCACGGTACGCGTGATGTTGGACCTGATCACGGTCTGGTTCCTGGGCTCTTATGCCACGCGGCCGATCCATGTATTCGGTACATTGGGGCTCATCTCTTCGGCGGTTGGTATCTTCTTGGGGCTCTATTTGACCTTTGTCAAGCTCTTTATGGGGCAGGATATCGGTTCCCGCCCGCTGCTCCTTTTGGCCATATTGCTGGTCGTGATCGGCGTGCAACTCATTACGATGGGCCTGCTGGGTGAGATGATCATCCGCACTTATTATGAAAGCCAAGACAAGCCAATTTACTATGTACGTGAGGTGGTCAATGCAAGACCGACTCAGCGCACGTAACATGGAACTTTGCTTAGTTGCCTGTTAGGAGATCGGCCTGCAGGGGGAAACCCGTCCGGCCAATCTCCTTGTTTTTTTGTGTGGGTCGGTTTCTGCACGGCCCTTGATCGAAACCATGTATCTAAGAACACGCACCTTTCTCGCCGGCACGATCCTCGCCGCCGCCCTCACCAATGGAATACTGCTCCTGGATCTTCCTCACATGATTCAGGCTATCGCTGTCTATGTGTTGGCCGGATTGCTGCCGGGCCTGCTCCTGGTCGACGCACTAGTCGGTCAGAGCGAAGCCGCGCCCACGCTTTGGGAACGCATCCTCTACGCTATCGGCGCCGGTTACGGCGTCATGGTGATGGTAATGACCGGGTTGAGCTTTCTGCCTGGCCCGCTGACCGAATGGCAGACGCTGCTCGCGTTTGACGCTATCATCCTGGGATTGGCCGCACTCGACTTTCTACTTGGCCGCCGGCGTCCCCTCTATCCACGCCCTACTGCTGCGCTCTTTCCCGAGCTAGAAAGGAGCAAGCAGAGCCGCACCTGGTTCTGGATCGGCGCGCTCGCGCTCCTGTTTGTCGCCGGCTTTTTGCGTTTCACCAACCTGGGCTACACCGAGTATCAGGGTGATGAGGCCCGGGCCGCACTGCGCGCGGCTGCAATCATCCAGGGCTACGACGATGTGCTGCTCATTCATAAAAAAGGGCCCACCGAAATCGTTGTGCCGACCGCGGTCTACTCGCTGACCAACCATCTCACCGAAGCGAGCGCTCGGTTGGCCTTTGCCATTGCCAACGTTGCCGCACTCTTTGCTGTCTTCTTGCTCGGTTGGCGACTGGCCGGCCCGCTCGTGGGCTGGATTGCGGCCATGCTCCTGGCGCTAGACGGCTATTTCATCGGCTTTTCCCACATTGTGCAGTATCAAAGCATCGTCTTCTTGACCTCCGTGCTCACGGTGCTGATTCTTTATCGCCTGATCATCAATCCTCAGGCCATTGCACGCTACCTGACGCTCGCGGCCATCCTGCTGGCCACGGGGTTACTCTCCCACTATGAAGCCGCGTTGGTAGCCATCCCGGCGCTCTTCCTCTTCCTCTTGCTGCTGTGGACACGGCCGACGCGCTGGCGAGAGATACTGGGCGGTGCGCTGATCGCCACGCTGGTAGGCGGCGCCATGCTGGCCTTCTTCTACGTCCCGTTTGTCCAACACCCGCACTTCAGCGCCACCTATACCTACCTGACCGATCGGCGCATTGGCGGCAGCTTTCCGTATAACAATCTGACCGACTTCTTCCTGCGCACGACGGTCTACAGCACGACCTACTATCTGCTCCTCGCCATCGGAGGCACGCTCCTCGCCCTCTTCTTCACCTATCGCCAGGGAATGAAGCTGCGCTGGGCTGCGCTCTTGAGCCTGGCAGCCGCCGGCGTGGCGGCCCTCACCTTTTGGAATGCCGAATGGCTGCGCTTCGGTGAAACGGATCTGATGGTTGTGCCCTTTGCCTTTTTCATTGGGTTGGCCATCTTCACGCCCAAGGTCAAGCCGGCTGAACGCATGCTGTGGCTCTGGTTTGGCGCGGTGATGCTGCTGGCCTTTTTCTTCACCGAGAAGCCACGTACCCACGTCTACACCTTTTTCACGCCTTGGCTTCTGCTCGTGAGTTGGGCGCTGGTACGCGTCTGGGACGGTCTACGCAGTCGCTATGGCAACCAGGCGGCAACGATCGGCGGCGTCGCAGTGGCTGCGCTCCTGATTGCGCTCTTTGGCAACTATGCCTATTGGTACTTCGTCAGCAACACGCCTGAAGTGTTGCGCACGTGGGACCAATGGCATCCGGCCGGCTACTGGGTGGCATATGATGAGCCCGATGACAAGGCGCTCTTTGGCTTTCCCCTGTCCAATGGCTGGAAAGTCGTCGGCACGCTCTATGAAGAGGGTGTCATCGCTGGGGATTATGAAACCAACGAAAAAGAGGCCTGGGTACCCTCGTGGTATACGCGCGGGCAGGTTCGCTGTGGTCGTACTGCTGACTGGTATTTCGAGATTGACAATCTGGAACCCTGGAATAACAGTGATCAACTCGCCATGGAGCACTATCTGCGTGAGGGATTCAGCAAATGGGGCATCGTGGAGATCAATGAGACTGACCAGATGGTCATCTATCAACGAACAGGGGAAAGCAGCGAATTCCCTTCCCAAGCACCGACTGAGGACGTACCGCGTCTCCAACTCAGCGATTTTGAAACCCGCTTTGATGAAGTGGCTACACCCGATCTGCCCCTGACCTATCCCGCCGTCAACCAGCAGATCGAGAATCCGCTACACGTCAACTTTGCCGATCAAATCTGGCTGGAGGGCTTCAACATCGATTATGAAACGCCTCTCCGCCAGGGCGATACGATCACCCTCACGCTCTTCTGGCGAGCACAGCGGCCGATCGATGCTTCGTACAAGGTCTTCAACCAGTCCTTCTACGGCGACAGCGGCACCGTCGCCCAGCTCGATGGGTATCCAGTCTGCGAAACCCGGGAGACATGGCGCTGGGATCCGGGCGAACTCATCACGGATCGCTACGAGATTCCCGTTGCCGACGACGCGGCCGATGGGCTCTATCCACTCTACACGGGACTCTATTTGGAAGAGACGCTAGAGCGATTGCATGTTCTCAACGAGGAAGGAACAGCAGAGGATACCCAAGTCCACCTGACCGATATTCGCATCGGTGAGGAGTAGCACTGTGACGCTGTGGTGCATTTCTGCACGCACGCCTTTGCGGCGGCGGCCAGGTCATCCGCCCAACGTGGGTGAGGCATGAACCGCAAAGTGCGTACTGCGCTAATCCTGCTGGGGCTCTTCCTGGCTGCATGGGCGCCGCGCGTCATCGGCCTGGACGATTTCGTCACCATCGATGAACGCAAATGGCTGGCCCGCTCGGCCAATTTCTATGAAGCGATAGCCCACGGCGACTTGGCCAATACCTTCCAGCGCGAGCATCCCGGCGTGACGGTCATGTGGGCCGGCACGTTGGGCTTCTTGGCTGAGTATCCCGAATATGCCAGGGAAGCGCCGGGTCAATTCGCCTGGGATCGGGAATATCTGGAAGAGTGGTTGCAAGAGAGCGCGGGGCGTGACCCGCTGGCGCTATTGGCGGCAGGGCGCTGGTGGATTGTCCTCATTATCTCACTGGTCATCACGGCCTCTTACTTTCCATTGCGTATCCTGTTGGGCGAGATGCTCGCGCTTTTCGGCACGCTTTATCTGGCGTGGTCGCCCTTTTATGTGGCCCTGTCGCGCCAACTGCACCCCGACGGGCTTGTCTCCAGCCTAGCTTTCTTGGCCCTCCTCCTCTTCATGGCCTGGCTGTATGGAGCCGAGAAACGTCGCTATCTGGTTGCCTCCGGTATCGTCATGGGTCTGGCCTGGCTGACCAAAACGCCGGCTATTTTTCTGGTTCCCACCGGCGCGGCGCTTATGGCGCTGGAATGGTGGCGCATCCGTCACACCGAACGCATGCCGGGCGACCCCGAACGGCGATCGGCCCTACGCTGGTCTGGGATCTATGTAGTCTGGGGCCTGATTGCCGTGGCAACCTTCTTCTTGCTCTGGCCGGCCATGTGGCTCAATCCGGTTGGCACACTTAGCCGGATGGCCGGTGAGATGAGCGTCTATGTAGAGCGTCATACCAACCTCAATTTCTTCATGGGCCGGCCGGTGAGCGATCCCGGACTATTCTTCTATCCGGTGGCCTGGCTCTTTCGCAGCACGCCGCTCACCTGGATTGGGCTGGGGGCAGCAGCCCTCTTCGCTTGGCGACGTCAACTGCCATTCACCATGGCCAAGACCAAACGGACCGCAACCGGGTTACTCGTCTTTGCGCTGATCTTTACGGTCGGCATGACGTTTGGTGCGAAGAAATTTGATCGCTACATTCTGCCTGTCTTCCTGGCGTTGGATCTCGTAGCGGTACTCGGCTGGTGGGGCGTCGCGTTCTGGCTGCGTCGTCGCTGGCCGCAGACAGGCTGGACCCAACGTGCGCTGCTGCCGGCCTGGGTATTGGGCGGTGTCGCCCTGCTGCATGGTTTGTTGGGCTTCGTTCATGCCCCCTACTACTTCACCTATTACAATCCTCTGGTCGGTGGCAGCCGCACCGCACCTCATGTGCTCTTTGCCGGCTGGGGCGAGGGGCTGGAGGAAGCCGCAGCTTACCTCAATGCGCAGCCGAATGCGGAAGATCTGCGCGTGGCTGCCTGGTATCATGACGGCCCCTTCTCCTACTTCTTTGATGGCGCGGAGGTGGCGATTTCGTCTGATTCGCCGCTCTTCTGGCTGGACACCGACTATGCGGTGCTCTACGTCAACCAATGGCAGCGCCAGAGTCCGTCGCCCGCAGCCATCGCCTACTTCGATGCCCGGGAGCCGGTCCATGTCGTACGTTCCGGCGGTATGGAATTGGCGCGGGTGTACGATTTACGCGATACGGTGTTGCCCGATTTTGTAGAGATCGGCAAGGCCAGCGGGGCCGATTTTGGTGATAGGATCCGTCTCCTGGCCTATGAGTTTGAAGATCTGATCCTTCAGCCCGGTGATGCAACGCAAGCGACCTTATATCTGCAAAGCCTCGCCGAAATGGAAACCAACTACAATATCCTGGTACGGGTCGTAGGCGAAAATGGGCAAGAGGTGCTGCGCTTTGATGGCTGGCCCTGGGGCGCGCCAACCAGCGAATGGCCCGTGCGCGAGATTCGCCCCGACGGTCATCTGATCGTGGTTCCCCCCGATACGCCCCCAGGCCTCTACCGCGTCACGGTCGCGTTCTACGATCCAGCCACCCTGGACCGGTTGCCGGTCACCCGAAGCGACACGGGTGAATTGATCGCCGCAGACGAGCGCGATGTCGCCCTACTGCGTGTCGGCGCGGCGCCTGAACCGGTTGCGAAGTGGGAAGAGCCGGTCAACTTTGGCAATACGATTGAGTTGAGCAGCGCCGCGCTCCCCACCGCGGCCAAGCCAGGCGATGCTTTGCCGCTGCGGCTATATTGGCAGAGTGTTGCATCAACACCGATTGACTACACAGTTTTTGTCCACGTGATCGGTCCGGATGGATCCCAGGTCGCGGGCTATGACCAACCGCCGCGCAATGGCTTTGCCGCTACCCATCTTTGGCAACCGGGGCAGTGTATCATCGATGAATTGGAGATTCCGCTCCCTGCCGATCTGGCCGGCGGCACATACGAAGTACGCGTCGGACTCTATACCCTGGAGAATGGTCGGCTGCCGGTACTGGCCGCGGACCAGGTTATTGGCGATTATACGGTCGTCGGCGAGGTTGAGATTCCCTAATGTCTGCCTCAGCCGCTTCCCCATCCACGCCGCGCGCCACCCCGTGGCGGTGGCTCCTGTGGGGCGCATTGCTCGCGCTGCTGGGTCTGGGCTTCGTCCTGCGCTGGGAGTATCTGCGCACGATCAGCCTCTACGTTGACGAATTCACTACGCTCTGGGCGGCCGAAAAGGTCCAGGAGCTAGGGGTGCCCCGCATGCCGTCCGGCGTGCTCTACACCCGGGGGCTGCTCGCCTCGTACGTTGAGGCCGCGTTCTTGACGCTCTTTGGCAACAGCTATACGATCGGCCGCCTGCCAAGCTTGCTCTTTGGCCTGGCCACGATTGCCGCGCTCTTCCTGATCGGACGGCGTGAATGGCATGCGCGGGTCGGTCTGCTGGCCGCGGCGGGGCTGACGCTGCTGCCCGAGGCCATCATCTGGAGCGGACGGGCGCGCTTCTACGCCCAGCTTCAATTCCTGGGGCTACTCACGGTATGGGCCGTCTTTGCGGCCCTAACGACCCAAGATAAGACGCACCAGAAACGCTATCTGTGGCTCTTTGCCGCGCTCTTCTGGCTGGCGCTCTTCACCCAAGAACAGATGATTCTGCTCTATCCCTCGCTCTTGCTGGCCATGGCCCTCTGGTGCGGGTGGCGCTTCCTGCTCCAACCGACAGTCTTGGCTGTGAATCTGCTCTGTGTCGGCGGCTTGGGCGTGCGCTATCTGGTAGAGAAGGTGGGCCAACCAGGCTATTTTGAAACGATCCAGGCCACACGTCCCTACGTTGGTCTGATCTTCGATATCACCGGCGCCTGGCAGGTTTATGGCCAGCTGCTGGTGGAGCCGGCGCGCCTGCCTTGGACGCTCGGCGCGCTGCTGGCCGTGAGTGTGGCCATCTTTTTGCTCATCCGCACACGGAGCCTCTACGGTCTGTCCCGCTTTCATCAGGCGACGCTCTTCTTCACCCTGCAATTTACCTTCGTCTTTTTGGTTATGCTCACGCTTGTGGGCACCAGCTGGCGGGATACGCGTTATCTCTATCTGGTTCAGCCCTTCTGGCTGCTTTGTGGCGGCGCGGGGATCGTTTGGCTGATCGAACGCGTAGCGGCGACTGAACGCGTACGGTGGGCGGTCACGGCTGCGGTCGCTGTGCTCCTCATGGCGCTGCTCTGGCTGCCGGCTCAGCGCGTGCTGGCGCAGCAGGTGGAAGGTTACGATCGCGTCCTGCGCTTCGTAGCTGAAGCACGAGCGCCAGGTGACATCATCCTCTCGCCCCAGCCGCCTGCCTGTGCGCAGGTCCTGGGCGAACCGTGTGACTACTATGCTATCCAGCGCGGCTACGAGGAGTATGTGGTCGGCCGGGACGGCCTATTGATCGATCGCTGGTCGGGTGCGCCCCTGCTGGATAGCGCCGCAGGATTGGCTGCGGCGGTGAATGGGGCGCCGGGCACCTGGTTTGTCGCCGATAGCCTGCGTCTGGCCACCCGCTACGATGCCGCCTTCCTGCGCACACTCGTCGAGCAATTTGACGTCGCTTTCAGCGAACGCGGCGTATTGGCCTTGCGTGCGGCCGGCCTGCGTGAGCCGCCGTCTCTCAGCCAGACGCGTACGTTGGCTACGCCGCTGACGATGGGGCCGCTTGCCCTCACCGGGTGGGAGCGCAGCGCACTGGAAGCCGGCGCATCGCTTGCAGTGTCGCTCTTCTGGCAAGGCAACGGACCGATCGACCGTCAATACAACACGTCCCTCCGCCTGGTTGCAGAAGACGAGACGCTTATTGCGCAGGCTGATGGCCCGCCGGCCCGCGGCATCATTCCCACGACGCTCTTCTTTGACACGCCGCTGCCGGATCCCAAGGTATTGGACGTGCCGGCAGACTTGCCCCCCGGGCGCTATCGTTTGGACGTTGTGGCCTATGATGTGGCAACGGTGGAGGCCCTGGGCGCGCCCCAAACCATCGAGTGGATCATGCTGGATGACGATGGCGAGATGAGCGTCGGCGAATGACCAGCGCACTTCCTTGCATTTCGTGTCAAAGCGCAGTACAGTCCGGGGATCGCTTTCAACCTTGAGGAATATGGGGCATGAAATTCAAGTCGATGGATCGCCGGCTTTTCACCATTCTCATGATCGTCTTTGTGCAGATGGTGGGGGCGGCCATGATTTTGCCGATTCTTCCCCTCTACGCCAAAAACGAGTTTGCGCTCTCACCGCGCGAGATCACCTGGCTGGGCACGACTTTTTTCGCAGCGCAGTTCCTGGCCGGCCCCTACCTGGGCCGTCTGTCAGACAAGATTGGCCGCCTTCCTGTGCTCATCGTCAGCCAAATCGGGACGGCCATTAGCTTTGTCATGCTGGCGTTTGCACCCAATGCGTGGGTTCTCTTTGCCGCCCGCCTGCTGGACGGCATCACCGGCGGCAACATTATCGTCGCCCAGGCCTACATTACCGACATCACGCCGCGCGAGAAGCGTACCGAATCGCTGGGCTACATCTTCGCTGTCTTCGGTGTCGGCTTCATCATTGGACCGGCCCTGGGCAGCGTGCTGGCGGCGACGTTTGGACCGCGTGTGCCCTACCTAATTGCTGCGGGTGCAGCGACGCTGGTCGTGTTGCTCACCTGGTTTACGCTTGACGAGACGGTCACCGACGCGCAGCAGGCCACGAACCGGCAAGCCGGTCGGCGTGGGCTGGATCCGAAACAGGTCGTCCAAAACATTTCTCTGCTGTTCGTGCTGGTTATTGCCTTTGTGGCTCAATTCGGCTTTGGCCTGCTCCAGTCGACCTTCGCGCTATATGGCGAGGCTGTGCTCTTTGCGGGGTATCCAGAACAGGCTGCGTTGGTGGGGATTGGGCTCATGCTGGCGGCGATTGGGCTGGGGCAGCTCTTTACGCAAACTTTTTTGCTCAGACGCCTCCTGCGCCGCTTCAACGAAGCGACTTTGGTGCTGATCGGGCTCTCATTGCGCACCGGTGCATCGTTCATGTTTGCTGTGATCACCACGCCCTGGCTCGGTCCGATGGCCGGAATCGTTTTCGCCATGGGCATGGGCATCGCCATGCCGTCGCTTCAGTCTATGGCCACAACATCGGTCGACGACAGTCTACGTGGCGGCGTGCTGGGCATCTATCAGTCGACCATCAGCCTGGGCATTATCTTTAGCAGTGCGGTGGCAGGCATTATCTTTTCCATAAGCCCGACCTGGCCTTACTGGGTAGGCGGCGTTCTCACCGCGGCCGCGATGGTCCCTGCCTACGTTTTGTGGCGACGCGTCCGGCGCGGCGAATTGCAGACGTCGACCCAGCAGATACCGGCCGTGGAAGCAGTGGAGTCCTGGCCCCGCCAATAATCGTAGAGGCATTGCCTCTACGATTATTGGCGGGCGCTGCTGCCGCGATCTGGATCGCCGCCCGATTCTTCATCCTTCCCGGCATAAGTCTCGGGATCACGACCGTAGAGCTGAGTCGTTTCACGGAGACGTTCGGCCAGATGGTCGGTGATCTGCCACGGTTCGAAGCGCCAGGACCAGTTACCCTCCGCCCGCCCCGGCAGATTCATGCGTGCCTCTGTCGGCAGATTAAGAACATCCTGCATCGTGGCCAATGCCATGACGGCTACACTGTTCCACGCCGCTTCGATCATCGTCCAGGCCACATCGTGGCCGTCGGTCCGAAAATAGCGTCGAAAGTGATCGTGCTCATAGTCCGTGCCGCTATGGGTATACCAGCCCCAGGTTGTATCATTGTCGTGGGTGCCGGGATAGACCACGAAGTTGCGCGTGTAGTTGTGGGGCAAGAACTTGTCGCTGGCATCGTCGGCAAAGGCGAATTGCAGAATTTTCATGCCGGGTAGGTTGAACGCATTGCGCAAAGCGATCACATCCGCCGTGATCTCGCCCAAATCTTCCGCGATGATGGGGAGATCCTCGCCCAGCACTCGCTGCATAGCGGTAAAAAAGTCAGCGCCGGGACCTTCTACCCACTTGCCGTTGATGGCCGTCTCCTCGCCCGCCGGCACCTCCCAGTAGGCAGAAAACCCTCGGAAATGATCGATGCGTACGACATCATAGAGCGTCAGCGCAGCCTTGATGCGCCGCATCCACCACGCATAGTCGTTCTGCCGCATCGCTTCCCATCGATAGAGCGGATTGCCCCAAAGCTGACCGGTGGCGCTGAAGTAGTCAGGCGGCACGCCAGCCACCGCTGTAGGCTGGAACTCATCATCCAGATAGAATTCCTCTGGATTGGCCCAGGTGTCGGCACTGTCCATCGCGGTAAAAATCGGTACGTCGCCCACGATGAGAATTCCTTGCTGATTGGCGTATGACTTGAGATCTAAATAGTGGCGATAGAAGCACCACTGGTTGAACTTGTGGCCGTGGATCTCGTCGGCCAGATCTCGCTTTGCTGTCGCCATGGCTTGGGGCTCGCGTCGGCGCAGCGGCATCTCCCATTCGATCCACGGTTTGCCGTCGTGCGCGTCTTTGAGCGCCATGAAGAGGGCGAAATCTTCCAGCCAATCGGCGTTTTCGGTGCAAAAGCGGTCAAATTCCTGCTGATGGTCTGGCGTCGCGCCGGTGCTGAACGCAGCTGCCGCCTCGCGGAGTACGGGCGGCTTCCAGCGATAGATGGCACCATAATCGACTCTGTCCGCAGGAAAATTTGGTGCCTGCTCCAACACTTCGGGTGCAATGTAGCCCTCAGCGCGAAGCGCGTCCAGGTTAATCAGGTAGGGATTGCCGGCAAAAGAGCTGAAGCTTTGGTAGGGGCTGTCGCCGTACCCCGTTGGTCCCAGGGGGAGCACCTGCCAGAGCGTCTGACGCGTCCTGCTCAAAAAATTGACCCAATCATACGCAGCCTCATCAAATGAACCGATTCCGTGTCGGCTAGGCAAGGAAGTAGGATGTAGCACGACGCCGCTGCGTCGAATATTGGCCATAAGTGCCTGACTTTCTTTTGATGAATGATTAAGCCCTGGCGCCGCTACGTCACAATCAGAGCGTTTCGCACGCTTGCTCAGATTAGTTAAAGGGCAGCGGCGTAATCAGGTTCGCAAACTGGAGCCCCACGTAGTAGACCACGACAATGAAACAGACCCAGAGCGCTTCCAAGGCAATGCGCCGGTCGCTTTCCAACGGCTGACGGCCCATCTGCACAATTTCCGGGACGGAATAGCGGGGCATGAGGCCCCACGCCACCACCGCGCCGCCGATCAGCCCCCCGATATGACCCCAGTTGTCGATACCCTGGCCGACGAAGCCGAAAATCAGGTTGATGCCGATAATGACCGCCATGTTCTGCAGGATCGCACGCCCACGCTGACCGAAATTCTCGTGATAGCGCAGAAAATAGACGGTGATCGCTCCAGCGAGGGCAAAGATCGCACCGGATGCGCCGGCCGAAATCGCCGGCGAAAACGCGTAGCTGGCGAGACTGCCGAAGAGGCCGCCCAGCAGATAGATGGCCAGAAAACGCCAGTGACCGAAATAGCCCTCAACCATCGGCCCCAAGGCATAGAGGGCATAGAGGTTGAAGAGCAAATGCAGCACGCCGATATGCAGGAACATGGCGGTGAAAAGACGCCAAGTCTGGCCCTGGTAAATCAGCAGATTGACCTTTGCGCCCAGATCGATCAGTACTTCAATTGTTTCAGGGCCGTTCCACGTCCCATAGACAACTTGACCGTAGATAATCATGCCGATGAACGCTGCTACGATCGCGCCCATCATGACGTATACCCAGCGCGGGCGGCTCAAGGCCAAATAGAACTCTGGCTTCCCCAGAGACTCCTCATTTACAACCGCCGAGGTCGCTCCCACGATCGACTCCAGAGATTCACTTGGGTCTTTCTGCGGTTCAAACATGTGCGCTCGATTCACTCAGAGGGTGACGGGCGTCCAATCGACGCGACTCTTTTCTGCGCTGATAATGCTCAACACCTGGTTCACGGTTTCGTCGAGCTGATTGGCCCGATTGACGACGACATAGTCAAACTCGATCACGTGGTCGAGTTCCTTGCGCGCCGTGGCAATGCGCATCTTCAGCTTGTCGGGATTCTCAGTCTTGCGTTCGCGAAGGCGATTGACAAGTTCTTCTTCGTTCTCTGCCGTCAGGAAGATGGAGACTGCATTTGGCACCAGGCGACGGATTGTGGCCGCGCCCTGCACATCGATGCGCATGATCACGTCCTTGCCGCTCGCCAGTGCTTCGCGCACGTGCTTCTTCGGAATCCCCTTGTAATCGCCGTAGACAACTGCATGCTCAAGCAACTCATCCTGTTCGATCATCTCGGCGAAGTCGCCGACGCTAATAAAGTGGTAATCGACGCCATCTACCTCGCCGGGGCGGATGGCCCGCGTGGTTGCGGTCACGACAAAGTAGAATTCGTGCCCGCTCTCGCGTAGCAGTTGCAGTGTGGCATCCTTGCCTACCCCGCTTGGCCCGGAGAGCACTACCAGCAGCGGGCGCGGCTCTGTCAGTGCAGAATAGAGCGGAATCGTGCTTTCTTCCGGTTCAGACATCGTCGACGTCAAGACGGTTGTTCCCTTCGGCTGAACTTTGTATAATTTGCCCTGAGTATACGCCACAAAATCTGCCTTGCGAAATTTGCGCCGTCTGTTTGGGCTCTCCGGTGAATCATGCCGATATACGAATATTTCTGTCTAGAATGCCGTCAACGCGTCTCTGTCTTTTTTCGCTCAATGCGTGCAGCAGAGATTGAAGAAGCTCGCTGCCCCCACTGTGGCAGTCTGCATCTGACGCGCATGGTTAGCCGCGTCAATCGCCTCAAATCAGACGCGCAACGGCTGGAAGGATTGGCGACACCCGAACTGATGAGCGGGTTGGAGCAAGAGGATTCGCGTGCGCTGGCTGCATTCATGCGCGGCATGAGCGATGAAATGGGGGATCCGCTGGATGCTGAGATGGAAGAAGCGGTAGGGCGCTGGGAGTCGGGCATGCCCTTGGGCGAGACCGAGCATCCTACCCAAGAAAATATCGCATCGGACAACGAAGACGCAGCATCAAACCAGGACGCATAGAGGTCGGCACAGTGGCACAAAACTTTGTCATGGGCCCGCCAACAAAAGAACGGATCCCACGCCGAAATCACAGCCGCACGCCTCACGTCTTCTCAAAATGCTCCACGTCCAACACAAAGATCGTGGCGCCGCCCACATGTTTCTCGATCGGTTTGGGAATGTGCACCTCGCCCGGCTCCATCACAGGGGGCAGGGGCGTTACATACTGGATACGATTCGGGCAGCCTTCGCGGATGATCGTTAAGACGTTCTCCACTTCGGCGTCCTCGACCCCGACAAACATCATGGTATTGCCCACCCGCAGGAAGCCGCCGGCTGAACTGGTGAGCGTTGCTGAATAGCCACGGCGCGTCAAGCGATCGAGCAGGGTACGGCTGTCTTCTGAGTTGATAATCGCCATCACCATCTTCATTTAGTCGTCTCCCTTGCAAAATGCCATCTCACGGCGACTCCGCTGCCAAGCGCTGCGCCAGGCGGTCGCGAATTTCAGCCTGAATCGCCTCGGGCGATTGCGTGGCGTCGATAACAACCCAGCGCGCTGGGTCTGCCGCAGCCAACGCCAAGTAGCCCGCCCGCACTGCCTGATGAAAGGCCAATGCCCGTTCCTCCATGCGATTCCATTCCTCGACATCGCCATGGCGTTTGCGCTGAAGCCCAGCCTCGGGATCAATGTCGAGGTAGAGCGTCAGATCCGGCGTTAGACCGCTCGTGGCATAATCAGCCAGCGTTCGCAGGGGCGCAAGTGGCTGGCCGTGACCATAGCCCTGATAGGCCAGCGTACTATCGGCATAGCGATCACAGAGGACAATTTGCCCGGCAGCGAGCGCCGGTTGAATGACCTCGTCGACGATCTGCGCGCGGGCGGCGTTGAAGAGCAGCGTCTCGGCCCTGGGACTCATTTCCGTGTGCTGCGGTGTCAGCAAGACCGTGCGGATGGCGTCGCCGATCGCCGTCCCCCCCGGTTCACGGGTCGTCAGGACCGCTTCGCCCTGCCCGCTCAGGTAGTCGGCCAGCAGCTTTATCTGGGTCGTCTTGCCGCTGCCTTCCGGGCCTTCAAAGGTGATAAAGAGACTCACAGGATCAACTTTCAAGCTCGCTTAGAAATCGTCTATCGTCGCGTATGCTGCTAATGCTACCGGATTTAAGTCAGAAAGAAAAACAGCAGGCGGCACGTCACGCACCGCCTGCTGTTGGCACTTCTGCCTTGAATGGGTTGCCCGCCTGCCTAATTCAGTCGTGGAAGATGCGTACCCGTCGATTCGGCTCGCGACCATAGCTGTGACTGACCAGATTGGCGGCGCGTGCCAACTGGTGTTGTTGGCTGCGAATGCTCGCCACTTGGGGCGATAGCTCGGCCACAGGCGTGCCGCTCAGCACACGCTGAATCGCATCCTGCGCCTCGCTCATGGCCTCGCCAAAAGCATCCTCTGGCTCGGTCGGCAATTGGAAAATGCCGATGAGTGCCTGCTCCATCTGGGTGATGGTGTTGCTGCGCAAGATGTAGACGGGCACGCTGCGCCGTTCTGCATCCTGGATCGGTTGCGGCTGTTGGCGATAGTAGTTTTTCAGCGTCATCATGACGTCGGCCTGGTTCAGATTGTCGACAATTTGCACGTCGACGCGCAACCCCTTCGCAGCCGAACGCAGGCGATTCTGACCAATGCCGTAGGGGTAGACGCGCAGGGGCTTGCGCTGTGGCGCCTCGATGACGGGCGTCGCCGTCGCACCCCTTGCCGCGCCATTCGGCTTGTTTGTACCAAGCGCAGGTGATGAGGTCCAGGTCGACTGTCCACGTCGCTCATTGCCATTGCGCCGCTTACGCGGTTGATGACGCGCTTCCTCCACGATTTCGTCCGCCTGGGGCTGCGTGTGCTGAATCTGTAACTTGCCCGACGCATCAACCGTGCGCACTTCGGGCGATAGGGTCCAACCCCGCAGGAGTGCATCGACCGCTTCGGCCACGTTCTGATGAATCACCATGTGCTGGCGATCCTTGATTTCGATGAGGACGTCGAAGGTGGGCGGCGCCTTGCGCTCCAACACCGTCTTCTGGGTACCGCGCCGCCGGGCTTCCTCGTCGGAGAGGGTCACGGACTCGATGCCGCCGACAAGATCGCTCAATGTCGGATTCATGAGCAAGTTATCCAGCGTGTTGCCGTGGGCAGTGCCGATAAGTTGTACGCCTCGTTCCGCGATGGTGCGGGCCGCCACAGCCTCCAGTTCACGACCGATTTCATCGATGATGATGACTTGGGGCATGTGGTTTTCCACGGCCTCGATCATCACTTCGTGCTGGAGGTCGGGCAGTGGCACCTGCATCCGCCGCGCGCGACCGATGGCCGGGTGGGGAATGTCGCCGTCGCCCGCAATTTCATTGCTGGTATCAACGATGACGACACGCCGGTCGTTGCCGCGCACGCGTGCGGCCTCGCGCAGCAGGGTGGTCTTGCCGACGCCGGGCCGGCCAAGGAGCAGGATGCTCTTGTCGCTCAGCACGATATCGCGAATAATTTCGATGGTGCCAAAGACCGCACGGCCGACGCGGCACGTTAGGCCGATGACGTCGCCGCGGCGATTGCGAATCGCCGAAATGCGATGGAGCGTGCGTTCGATACCGGCGCGATTGTCGGCCCCGAAATCACCGATCCGATTGATGACCTGCTGCAGGTCTTCCACCGTGATCTCATGATCGCTCAAGTAGAGTTCACTGGCGGCAAAACGGGCTTCGGGCAGACGGCCCAGATCCATAATGACTTCGATTAGTTCAGACCGTTGCTCAGCGTTCCGCAACGCATCAGCAATGCGATCGGGCAGAACGCTGAGCAGCGCATCCAGGTCATCGGTGATTTGCAGTGTATCCATATTCTCCTGCTGGGGGGATCGTTTTTCACGGCTAAAGTGAGCTTCGATAGGACGTTCCTGAGTCAACACAGGTTCCGACATCGTCTGTTTCATCGCCTCGCTTATAGGTGCACCGACCCCTGGATGTCGCCGCTGAATTCATCGGCGATGTCACGGGTCGACACCGGTGGAAGAGACTGTTTGCGCTGATGTAAACGCGTCAACTGCTGGTCCGGCAGGGCAAAGGCTGAGGGCACCGCTTCCCGTACCGGTTCCAGCGCGGAAATGTAGGCCGGGGCGCGCTCGCGCGCCCGCTGCACGACATGACGTACCATTTTGGCGCGATCGGTAAAGGGCGCAAAGCCATATTCAGTCAGCAATGCTTCCAGCCCGCCATGGTAATCGCTCACGCCGACATAGACGGGCAGGCGCATGGATGATTCGCGCACGACCGCCAGGGCATGGTGCAACATGAGTCGAATCGACTGGGGATCCGGATTGAGCGTGTCAGCCCAAAGGCGCAGCCAGACGCCGCGCCGCCCCGCACGCAGTTGGATGCAGCCCGTCAACTCGCCCTGTTCTTCCAATACAAAGGTATGGCAGACGGCAGGACCTTCGCAGCGCAAGATGGGCGGGTTGCCGGTATCGCCGGCGTGGATGCCCTCCGCCCGCTGCACGGGGTCTGGTGTCACCTGGCTGTAGAGACGGCAGAGCGCCCACTCATCATCGGTCCGTTTGGGTCGCATGATGACCTGGCGGGTTGAAATGGGCTGGTAGAAGTGATCGCGATTCAAGCGCCAAATCGTTTCGCGGCTGTAGGGCGCAAAGCCCACGTGGCGCAGGGTATTGACCAGAAGCGGTTGGTCCGGCACATCTACGTAGACGCGTTCAATATCGGCTACCGAAGCTTCGGTAGCATAGTGGGAAAGCAGTTTTTCCCAGATTGCCGGATGTCCATATTGCGTGTCGAGGGCAGGAGCCAATAGCAGAATATCAGCCTCAGGGCGATTTGCCCGCTTCTGCACTTGCAGAAAGCCGAAGCGCGCCAACTGATGGCCTTGCTGATGCAAGATATAGGTTGTGACTTTGGCATCACCCCAGGGAATGATCGCGCTCAGCGCATTGAGCAAAGCAGATTGAGGGAAGAGCAGCGCCTGAGCCGCATTCAGCTTGGTTGCCTGACTGGCAAGCCGCTGAACCAGGAAGATGTCACCTAAACGGAAAGGGCGAATCAAGGAAACCGACACTCCCGGAAAAGAGCAGGTCGACCGAGCACTCACTGCGTCAAGTTCTACGCGGAACTGCTCGACCTAAATGACCTTCTCGTACCTTGACGAAAAAATACGATCGGCACAATTGTCGTACGTCTGTTCCATTCTACTGTATGAAATGGGTGCTGACAAGTAGGATTTCATACAGGCGGGCGGGCTGGAAGCAAAACGAAACGGTCACCATCGGACCGTTTCGTTGCTCTCTCACCGGCGCGATGGCGGCTGAAATTATTACCCGCCTACCGCCACGTGCCGCCTTGACCTCAGGCACTGATAGAGACCGCAACCGTGCCAAGCCCGTCGAAATCCGCTTCGAATCTATCGCCGGTCACAAACGGAAGGGGCGGCGTCATGGAACCGGTCAACACGATTTCTCCGGCCTGCAAGCCGCGCTCGTGCTCGGCCAGCTTATTGGCCAGCCAGGCTACGGCGCCTACGGGGTCGCCCAATACGGCCTTGCCTGTGCCCTCAGCCGCCGTCTCGCCGTTGTTGCGCAGCGTCACGGTCTGCGCAATCAGGTCAAGCCCAGCTGGTGCAACGCCTTCATCCGCTAATACATAGTGCTTGGCCAGGCCGTTGTAGCAAATTACTTCCGCCCTAGAGAGCGGCCAACCGGTCGTGCGCAGGTCGGCCAACTCGAGCGCGGGATAGATCGCCTCAGTGGCCGCAAGTACGTCGGCCGGGCCAACGCCAGGCCCCAGTAGCGGGCGGGCAAGCTTAAAGGCCAACTCGCACTCAACGCGTCCATTGGCAAAGCGGGTAGCGGAGACTGAACCACCGTTCGCAATCTCGGTACTGTCTAGCAGTTCGCCATAGGCTGATTCTGACAGGCCGAGCATTTCCTGCGTGGCAGCATTGGTAGCGGCGATTTTCTTGCCGGTGCTGGTCGCCCCCATCTCAATCAACCGATCGATGGCGGCAAATTGGACGGCGTAGGCTTCCTCCTCGGTCATCGTCGGAGCGAGGTCAGCGAGGGCGCCATATTCTCCGCCTTCGGTTTCGTTGGTCACATAAATTTCGACAAATTCATCTAATAGATTTTGCGGCGTTGCCATCTCTGCTTCCTTTCAGTTGGACAATCATGCAGATGTTTTATACCATCCCTCCCACCATATTGATAAAATCGAAAATTGGAGCAGCGAGTGGCAACCAATAACAATCAAAATCAAAACGAGTTAATCGTCGCCTTGGCCAAAGTGCTCATTGCAACCGCATGGGCCGACGGAAACTTGGATACGCAAGAAGTCAATGTCATGAAGGATTTACTCTTCCGCCTGCCCCGGGCGATCCCCGACGGTTCCCTGCAATACACTGCAGCCCAGTGGGCCCAGATCGAGATGTACATTGAAGCGCCCGTGCCGCCGGCCGAGCGCGCGCGCCTGATCGACGACCTGCAATCATACATTCACACCCCCGCGGACAAGGAACTTGTCATCAACTCCTTAGATGAGTTGGTTCACGCCGATGGCGCGGTTTCGCCTGAAGATGAAGCGGTTATCATGGAGATCCGCGCGGCGATCGATAACATCGACTCCGGCTTCTTTGGGCAGCTTTCCCGCCTGCTCACGGGATCACGGTCGCGCCGTAGCGCAGCCCTCGCGACAGCACCCAATCGTGAGCGCTACATGGACGAGTTTATCAACAACAAGGTCTACTACGGCGTCCGGCGTCGATTAGAATTGGGTGAGCTTGAACCGATCGACATCGATGAAACGCGCCTGCGCCGCCTGAGTGCCCTAGGCGGCGTCATGGCCCGCATTGCCCAGGTGGACGGGACCGTAACGGATTCGGAGTTCGACGGCATCGTTACCATTTTGCAAAACGTCTGGAACCTGGATCGTGTCGAAGCGACGTTCGTGGCAGAGGTTGCGGTCGATGAAGTGACGCCAACCATGGACGCGGTTCGCCTTGTACGCGACGTCTACAGCGCTGTCCCGCCAGACCGGGCGGATGAACTCTTGGGTTTGCTCTTCCAGGTGGCCGATGCTGATGGCTATGTAAGCGACGCTGAGATAGATGCAATTTACTCCATCACCCGGGCATTGGGCCTCTCGCATAAGCAGTTCATTGAGGCCAAATTGCGCATTCCGTCTGACCGGCGCGCCAGTTAGCCCATTTCTGACCGCCAATGGAAGCGCACAAAACTCGATTTTATTTCCCTTGAAAAGGTGATAAGATAGGGGCAATACCATCCCGCACTGGCATGACACTCGCTTCGATGCCGCAACCGCGCGTTTGCATGCGGTCTTGAAGCCGTTGCGTACAACTCAACTAACGCCGGATCATTATTCATCTGCAAGAAGGAGAATCGTATGCGAAAGCTGCTAATCATCTGCTTGGCGCTTTTTCTAACCGTGCTGCCAAGCGCTGTCTTTGCCCAGGATGATGGCACAGCGTCGTCCTCGCCCTTTGTCGGTTGCGGTGACTTGGCCGCAGAAGAGTGCGAGGCTCTGCTCGCGACCTGGGCGAACATGGAAAGACTCACATCCGGCAGTAGCGAGACTACTTTAGATATCAACGTTTCCAATGTGCCTGGCCTACCGATGGACTCGATCGAAATGCAGGTAGATCGTTCCGCGCAGTTCAACGTAGATCAGGCGTTGGTCGATAAGTTTATGGAGTTACAGGCCATGGATCCGGCCGATTTGGCGGCCATGGTTGCGGATCCGGACGAATACGCCGCGCTGGTTGCCGAGTTGATCAGAGGGTTGGACACGCAGCAGTCCCTTCGTTTCACCTTCTCCGAGGAATTGGCCGGACAGATCTCTGAGGCAGCCGGTTTGGACCTGCCGCCCGAAGTACAGCTGAACCTGATCTTGAAAGATGGCACGCTCTATATTTTCCTGGACGATATTATGGGCCTGGTTCCCAACATCCCGCCGCTGCTGCGCGGCTGGGTTGGTCTGGATGTGCAGCCGCTGATCGACCTTGCGCTGCAGGAGGCGGGCTCGATGGATCTACCCGTGGGGCCGGAAGTGTTGCGCTTCGTGCCTCCTGGTGTGGGCATGGCGGGCGTCGGCCTGGCGATGCAACGACCGCTCAATCAGTATGCTGATGTGACCGTTGCCGAAGATGGCTCCGGCTATGAGGCAGCCATGAATTTCGTCGGCTACTTCGCCAGCCCCGAGTTCCGCGACCTGCTCGCCATTGCAGTCGAAGAGGCCGAAATTGCCCAGGGGGAGCCTCTAACTGCCGACGATATCGATCAGCTGGCCAATGTCGTTACGCTGATCGGACCGGTCATCGCTGAGGATTTGAGCTATGTCATTAACATGGCAACCGACGGCGAGTACATCACCGAGACCGACGGCGCCCTGGAATGGGATACGGCCGATCTACTCGATTTGATCGCTACCCTGCAGGATAGCGACGAGCCATTGCTTGAAAGCGCGCCCTACATCAAGATGGACGGCACGACCACTTACGCCAACCATGACTCCGGCGAAGCGGTACAGGCGCCCCAGGGCGCGTTCGTGCTCCCTGTGCAGATGCTGATGGGGATTTTGGGCGGTCTCTAACGCTCGAACAGGTGCAAACGTGAGGCGACAAGGTAAATAAAAGAGGGGACGGCAACCCATGGGTTGCCGTCCCCTCTTTTATTTCATGCTTCAGGCCTCTGCATATGCTTCCAGGGGCAAACACGCGCATACCAGGTGGCGGTCGCCATAGACGTTATCGATCCGTCCGACCGCGGGCCAAAACTTGTTCTCTTGCACCCATGGAGCCGGGAAGGCTGCTTCTTCACGGCTGTAGGGGCGATCCCAGTCCCCGATCAGTACCGCTTTGGCCGTGTGCGGCGCATGTTTGAGTGGGTTGTTCTCAGCATCTCGTTCGCCGTCGGCAATGGCCTGGATTTCAGCCCGGATCGCAATCATGGCGTCGCAGAAGCGGTCCAATTCCTCCTTGGATTCGCTCTCCGTCGGCTCAATCATGAGCGTACCCGCTACCGGAAAAGACATCGTCGGCGCATGGAAACCGTAGTCCATCAGACGCTTGGCAATGTCTTCCGCCTCGGCGTACTCCTTGAGTGGCCGTGTATCCAAGATGCACTCGTGGGCCACGTAATCATTGCTGCCCTTGTAGAGCACCGGATAGTAGGGTTCCAGCCGCTTGGCAACGTAATTCGCATTGAGAATCGCGATCTTGGTGGCGTCTGTGAGTCCCTCGCGCGCCCATCATGGCGATGTAGGCATAGGAGATCGGAAGGATGCTGGCGCTGCCCCAAGGCGCAGCCGAGACCGCGCCGGCATGCTCGGCTCCGCCACCGACGCCGGGCACAACGCCGTGGCCCGGCAGGAAAGGCGCAAGATGCGCGGCCACACCGATCGGTCCCATGCCCGGGCCGCCGCCGCCATGGGGGATGCAGAAGGTCTTGTGTAGATTGAGGTGACACACATCAGCGCCAATCGCGCCAGGACTGGTCAGGCCGACCTGGGCATTCATGTTAGCCCCATCCATATAGACCTGGCCACCGTGACGATGAATCGTTGCGCAGACCTCAACGATCCCTTCTTCAAACACGCCGTGGGTCGATGGGTAGGTCACCATGATTGCTGCCAGGTTTTCACTGTGCTGCTCCGCCTTGGCCGCCAAATCGTCGAGATCGATGTTGCCGTCCTCATCACAAGCAACCACCACGACTTCCATGCCTGCCATCACTGCGCTGGCCGGATTTGTGCCGTGGGCGGAGCTGGGAATCAGACAGATGGTGCGGTGATCGTCACCGTTGGCGTGGTGGTAGGCGCGAATGACAAGTAACCCGGCGTATTCGCCCTGGGAGCCGGCGTTGGGCTGAAGCGAAATTGCCGCAAAACCGGTGATTTCGGCCAGATCGGCTTCCAGACGCTCAAACAGCTGGCGATAGCCCGCCGTCTGATCCAGCGGTGCAAACGGGTGAATGCGGCCAAACTCCGGCCACGTTACCGGCAGCATCTCGGTCGTGGCATTTAGCTTCATCGTACATGAACCCAGGGGAATCATGGAGAAGGCCAGCGAGAGATCACGTGACTGCAGCCTGGTGATGTAGCGCAACATCTCCGTTTCCGAGTGGTAGCTGTTGAAGACGGGATGGGTCAGATAGTCACTCGTGCGCTGGAAGGGAGCGGAGTACGCTAGTGATACGCCATCTGCCAACTCCTCGACGCCGACCGGATCGACCACACCAAAGATCGCCAACAGATCGCTCAGCTCTTCCAGCGTCGTGGCTTCGTCCAGTGAGACGCCAACCGCACCGTCACCGTAGCTGCGCAGGTTGATGCGCCGTTCCGTGGCGGCGTTGAGCAGATCAAGCTGGCTGCGGGGCCCACCGTTGATCTTGAGGGTATCGAAGACCTCGCCTTCGTTGACCAAATAGCCCAGGTTTGCCAGTGCATCACGCAGCATCAGCGTCATCAAACGCGTGCGTTGGGCGATGGCGCGCAGGCCATCCGGTCCATGATAGACTGCGTACATGGAGGCCATGATGGCTAACAGGACCTGGGCCGTGCAGATGTTGCTGGTGGCTCGGTCACGCCGGATATGTTGCTCACGCGTTTGCAGTGCCAAGCGCATAGCCGGCTCGCCGGCCGAGTCGTGAGAGACGCCCACCAAGCGGCCCGGCAGCAGTCGCTTATGGTCTTCGGTAGTCGCCATAAATGCAGCGTGGGGGCCGCCATAGCCCAGGGGCACGCCAAAGCGCTGGCTGTTGCCCACCGCAATGTCTGCGCCCCATTCTCCCGGTGGTGTCAGCAGCGTCAGCGCCAGCAGATCGGTGGCGACCACGACCAGCGCACCGTGTTCGTGAGCCCGCCGGCAGAAAGCGGCGTAGTCGACTATGTCGCCATTGGTGTCGGGGTACTGAAGCAGCACGCCGAATGGGGCGGGATCAAATTCGTAGTCGGTTGGATCGCCCACGATCACTTCGTAGCCCAGGGGCTCTGCCCGGGTCTGGATGACGTCGATGGTCTGGGGGTGACAGGTCTCGGCGACGAAAAAGGCATTGGCCGTCGAGGAACGCTTTTGCGCCCGCTTGCAGAGCGTCATTGCCTCGGCCGCTGCCGTGCCTTCGTCAAGCATGGACGCGTTGGCAATCTCCAGTCCCGTGAGATCGCCAACCATGGTCTGGAAATTGAGCAACGCCTCCAGCCGTCCCTGGGCGATCTCGGCCTGGTAGGGCGTGTACTGTGTGTACCAGCCAGGGTTTTCGAGAATGTTGCGCTGGATCACCGCCGGCGTCAGCGTATCGTAGTAGCCCATGCCGATGAAGGAGCGGAAGAGCTCGTTTTGCTCGGCCAGGGCGCGCAGTTCGGCCAGTACCTCAGTTTCGCTGCGCGGTCCAGGCAGGTTGAGCGGCCGGTCCAGACGGATTGCGGCCGGCACCGTGGCGTCGATCAACGCATCGAGGGTGGGCGCCCCCACGACTTCGAGCATTGCGGGTAGATCGCGGGCCCGGGGACCAAGATGACGATGGACAAACTGATCCGGTCGCTTGAGCAACTCTCGGGGCGAGGGCGAGTGAGAAGCGCCATTGGCGCCAAACGACTGAACATCGACTGGGGCTATACTCATGTGGATGATCTCCTTTGCACGTGGCAACAAGGTATTCCGCACCACGAAAAAAGCGGGCATCCAAAATGGACGCCCGCAAACCCTGTCGAAAACCTGAGAGATTTCCCCTCACCGGCATGCAGAAGAGACCGTTGTGAGAATTGCCCCGTCGGTGGCAGGCACGAACCGCACTGTTCGCCCCACGCTTTCCAAGGTGGCCGCAATTCGACGATCCTTTTGCCTGAGAGTGTGACCAAGCCGGTGTGGCGACCGGCACAGCTTGCCCCTTCGGCGTTCCGCATTCAGCGGAATCTCTCCCGTCGAACTGATCGACCCATACTATGCAATTGAACTACGGAACCTGCGCCCTCATTAGTAGCACGGGGGCATGCTTTTGTCAACGATTTGGGGACCACCCTTCCTTGAATCGTTGGCGTTCCTCTTGTATAGTGACATTATCGTATGTTATCCGTAAATCCTGCGCGCGCTTGGCAGTTGAAACGAGCGGCCGCCTGGCGTCGCTACCCCGCTTGGCGCTTGCGTCCGGGTCATGAAAAGAGATGCACGATGGCTGTTGAGCCTCAATTGTTTAAAGAAACCTTGGCCCATTGGGCCAGCGGCGTTACCGTCGTTACCACCCTCCACGAGGGCGATCCGGTCGGCATCACCGCCAGCTCCTTCTCCAGCGTCAGCTTGGAGCCGCCGGAAGTCCTCATCTGCGTCAACAAGCGCCTCTTTACCCATGGCGCGATTCAAGAAACGGGCACCTTTGCCGTCAACATGCTGGGCGAAGAGCATTTGGATTGGGGCAAGCGCTTTGCCGGCATGATTCCTGAGATCGAAGATCGCTTTGAAGGGATCAACAGCCACACGGAAGTAACCGGTTGTCCTGTCTTCAGCGATGCCTTGGCCTGGGTTGACTGTCGCGTCGTTCACGTCTACGACGGCGGCGACCACAGCGTCTTCATCGGTGAAGTGCTGGCGGCGGGCTCACGCGCCGAGTCCAAGCCACTACTCTATTATTATCGCAACTGGCGGAGTATGGAAGATGGCGCCCTTAAATAGGTGAACAGTGTCAAGAACGCTTACTGTTCTTGCGCCGATTCCTTACACTGGCCTTACATTTCCCCTGTATACTTGCGATCACACTACGTGTGAATTGTCAGTTTGCGTTCCGACGAGTCAGTTTCCAGGTTTGACCAGATAACTCCCTGTCCAATTGAATCCTGCCGGCCGTCTAGCTCTTTACCCACAGAGTTCCGGTAGCAAGTTCTTAATGAGGAGATTCGCCATGCTGCTCAAGTACTTCTATGATGACCGTCTCGCGCACGCCTCCTACATGGTTGGCTGTCAGGCCACAGGCGAAGCCATCGTCGTGGATCCCGGCCGTAATGTGGAGCAATATCTGCTTGCGGCCGAAGAAAATGAGTTTGAAATTGTGGCTGCGACCGAGACCCACATCCACGCCGATTTTGTCTCTGGGGCACGGGAGTTGGCGAAGCGCAACGGGGCGAAGCTCTATTTGTCCGACGAGGGCGATGAGAATTGGAAGTATGAAAACCTGGACGGCTACGACGTCGAGCTTGTCGTAGACGGCGATAGCTTCATGGTCGGCAACATTCAGGTCGATGTGCTGCACACGCCGGGTCACACGCCCGAACACATTTCGTTCCTGGTAACGGACACGCCGAACAAAGATAGTGGCGGCGAGACGCATCCCATGGGCATTTTTACGGGCGATTTCGTTTTCGTGGGAGACGTTGGCCGTCCGGACTTGTTGGAGGAGGCCGCTGGCATTATGGGGACTGCAGAGCCGGGCGCGCGGACGATGTTCAAGTCTCTGCAACGTTTTGCTGAGCTCCCCGACTATGTTCAGGTGTGGCCGGCGCATGGGGCAGGCAGCGCTTGCGGCAAGGCGTTGGGCGCGATCCCCTCCACGACGGTCGGCTATGAAAAGATCTTCAACTGGGCCTTTCAGATCGAAGATGAGGACGAATTCGTTGAGGCGCTCCTCTCCGGTCAGCCTGAGGCGCCCGTCTACTTCGCGATGATGAAGAAGCTCAACAAGATCGGCGCGCCGATTCTTGGCCATCTGCCTCGACCGCAGAAGTTAGATCTGCACGACTTGGAAGCGCTGCTGGCTGAGGGCGCCACAATCGTTGATGCCCGCGAAAACGAGATGTTTGCGCTCAATCACATCAGCGGCACGATTAACATTCCCTTTACGAACTCGTTTACGAATTGGACGGGGTGGCTGCTGGGCTATGAAGAACCGTTCTATCTGATCGTTGACGAAGAGAAGATCGATCAGGTCATGCAGGCGCTGATCTCCATTGGGCTGGACAACGCCGACGGCTTTTTTGACACGGAGACGTTGGCTCAATGGGCTCACGAGGGTAAGCCGCTCCAGAGTTACGAAATCTCCACGCCTGATAAGTTGGCCGAGCAGGTCCTAGGCGGCGCCGTCACGCTGGTTGACGTCCGTGGCCAGTCTGAATATGACGAAGGCCGCGTGCCCGGCGCGCGTCACTTCTTGCTTGGGCGCCTCCCCCAGACCTTTCAGGGCATCCCCACGGACAAACCCATCGTCCTCATGTGCGAAGCCGGCGGGCGCTCGGCCATTGCCGCCAGCATCCTCCAATCCAAAGGGATTGGGGAAGTCATCAACATGATGGGCGGCTACCGGGAATGGGCGGGCGCTAAGCTACCCGTGGAGAAGAACGGATGAGAATAGACAATTGACAATTCTTCATTGTCAATTGTCTATTCTCGCGCCGGCCTGTCCATCTGACAGAAGCAACGTTGCCGCTTCGTACGGATCCACTTCCCGTTTGCGGACTGCTTCAATCGTAGCATCCAAATTCCTGCGCGGCATGGCCTGGGCGAGTTGGCGTGTGATTTCAGCGTGCAAGATATTCTCCAGCATATGTGCGATCCGCAGTCGCTCACGGCTAGCGAGTTGCCCCGAGTCCACCAACCACGTTCGATGGGCTTCAATCTGCGTCCGTAGCGTCTCGACGCCGTCGCCACCAACGGCCACCGTTTTGTAGACCTTCACCGGCCATTCCTCTGCCGCGCTTGCATCCGTTGTCGATGGCTTCACGAGTGGGCCTTGATGGTGCGCTGGATTCGAAGTTTCAGCACCGGTCTCCAGCATGAGGGCCAGCGCACGGATGGTTCGATCCGCGCTGGGGCGGTCGGCCTTGTTAACGACGAGTAGATCTGCGATCTCGAGAATGCCCGCCTTGATGGCCTGAACCTCGTCGCCCAACCCTGGGGCCTCCACCACCAACGTTGTGTGGGCCGTGGCGGCAATCGCCACCTCGGCTTGGCCCACGCCGACGGTCTCCACGATGATGCGCTCAAAGCCGCCGGCGTCAAGCAACTGGACCACCTCATCGGTCGTCTTGCCCAATCCGCCCAGGCTCCCTCTGGTTGCCATGCTGCGAATGAAGACGTCTGGATCACCGCTGAGCGCACGCATGCGTACCCGATCGCCCAGCAACGCGCCACCAGTGAACGGACTGCTGGGATCGATGGCCACGATGCCCACGCTGAGCCCCGCTGCGCGATAGGCCTGAGCCAGCGCCCTCACGAGCGTAGATTTGCCCGTGCCCGGCGCACCGGTCACACCAATGATGTGGGCGTGACCCGTATGGGGAAAGAGCGCGCCAAGCAGGGCCTGCGCACCCGCCTGTTCGTTTTCGGCCAGGGTAATGGCACGGGCAATGGCCAGCCGGTCCCCCGCCAGCACGCCTGTGGTCAGCGTGTCGGGATCATAGCGTTGTCGGCGTGCGGTGCTCATCTAAACGCTGTCCCGTTCCGCTACCGCAAGGCGAATAAACTCAGTGATCTCCTGCGTCGATGCGCCTGGCCCAAAGATGCCCTGAACACCGGCAGCGTGCAGGCGCGCAACATCCACGTCTGGGATGATGCCGCCGACCAGGACGATGACGTCGCCTTGCCCTTGGGCACGCAGCAACTCGACGACTTTGGGGCAGAGGGTCATATGTGCGCCGGAGAGAATGCTCAGTCCGACCACGTCCACGTCTTCCTGCAGCGCGGCCTCTGCGATCATCTGGGGCGTCTGGCGAATGCCGGTGTAGATGACCTCGAAGCCGGCGTCGCGCAGCGTGCGCGCTACGACTTTGGCGCCCCGGTCATGCCCGTCGAGTCCGGGCTTGGCCACCAACACACGAATCTTGTCGTTGCCCATCGGTATGCTCCTGCAGATGTGGAAGTTTCGGATAGATTCAGCATAACGCAAAAGATTTGCGATGGAAAAGAAAGACGAGGTGTACGGTTTCACACATTGCGAAGCGCCCCGTCCCCCTCTCGCATTCATCCGCCCTATGCTAAAATCATCACGTACCTGACCATCAAGCCATTTACGTGAGATTGCCATGCTGACGCCCCAAACAGAACGCCAAACCAAATTTGTCGCCATTGCCCAAGAATTGGCCCCGCGTTTTGCGGAACGAGCTGCCATTCATGATCGTGACGCTTCCTTTCCCCACGAAAATTTCGCCGAAATCCGCGCGGCAGGACTTCCTAGCCTGATCATCCCGGAGAGTCGGGGCGGTTGGGGCGCAGGATTGCTCGACACGGTCATGACCATGGAGGCCTTGGCCCAAGGCGATGGCAGCACCGCCCTCAGCCTGACCATGCATATGCAGACCATGGGCAGCGTTTTCGAAAAGGAGAGCTGGCCCGTCCCACTCTTGGATGATGTCTGTCGGGCAATTGTGCAAGAAGGCGCGTTGATCAACGCGTGCGCGACCGAGCCAGAATTGGGCAGCCCGAGCCGGGGCGGTAAGCCGAAAACGACGGCCACGCCAGAAGGCGACGACATATGGCGGATCAGCGGACGCAAGAATTTTGCCAGCATGTCGCCCACCTTGGATTACTACATTATCCCCGCCGCGCTGCAAGATGGCAGCGACGCGGTGGTTCGTTTCGTCGTGCCGAACAGCGATCAAATTGAGATCATTGAGACGTGGGATGCGTTGGGCATGCGCGCCACCGGTAGCCATGACATCGTTCTCCACGACGTTATGGTTCCAGCCGCCAATATTATGAGTCGCAGTGATTCTCCTGCTCCCGACACGGTTCAAAGCGTCAATGCTTGGTTCCTGCTAACGGTGAGCGCAGTTTATCTGGGCGTGGCTGAAGCGGCGCTGCAAAGTGCGGCCGGCTACGCCAATCAGCGTGTGCCCACCGCATTGGGCAGGCCGATTGCTACCCTGGATAGCATCCAACGCCAGCTGGGTCAAGCAGCGCTGGCAATCCACCAGGCCCAGGTGCTGCTCTACAGCGCGGCCGGCCAGTGGGACACGTTGCCCGAGCAGCGTCCGGCGCTCGGCAACGTGGTCATTGCCGCCAAGGTGACCGCAACCAACCATGCCATTGACGCGGTGGATCATTGCCTGCGCGCTGTAGGCGGTGCAGGCATGACCAAGCACCTGCCCTTAGAGCGCTACTATCGTGATGTGCGCGCCGGCCTGCTTCACCCCGTCAATGATGAACAGGCGTTGATCCAATTCGGTCAGGCCGTGCTGGCGCAGGCGACGTAGATCGGTACTCGGCATAAAGATGAGCCGCCGAAAAAGCCCGATGCAGCGGAAGGGTGCGGATCAATCGGTGACTTTGGGCTTGCTCCATTTTATCCTGTCAAAGCCGCGGTCGCAGTAAGTGGGGCTGAACAGGGGTTTGTGCAGAAATACCGGTTGCACGCGGCCGGTCCTCTACGCTAGAATCTTGACAAGACCCAGTCACTTGGCCTGTACCATGTGACGAAACTGATTGTTTGTCCTTTTGACATCACCAAGAGGTAGCGATGAATCCCCCGACTCCCGCGACCGATCCTGTCAGCTCTGCTGAAGGCGCCCGACATACGGGTGCCCCCCAAACCACCTTCCATCTCTTTTCGTTTCTGATCGGCTTGCTGACGGCCCTGATCCTTGTGGGCGGTACTGTTCTGCTGTTGCGGCGGCCAGATCCGCCACCGATCGCGATCCAGCCACCGCCCACCCCGGCGCCCACGGCCACGCCCCAGCCCAGCCCCACGCCCGCTCCCATTACTGTCTTCGTGAGCGGCGCGGTGGCGAGCCCCGGCCTCTACGAGTTGGACGCGACCGCGCGTGTCGGCGATGCCCTGACCCTGGCCGGCGGGCTGACCGCTGACGCCGAAATCGCGCGCATCAACCAGGCTGAACGGCTGTGGGACGGCGCGCAGATTCACGTGCCCGGGCGCCAGGACGCTGCCAGCGCAGCGCCTGCCAACGCGCCGCCGGCAGGCGTCTCGGGTGCTGCGTCAGACGCAGGCCGTGCCAGTAGCGTCGATCTGAGTTTGACGCTCATCGATATCAATCTGGCCTCTCTTGCCGAGTTGGAAACGCTGCCTGGCATTGGCCCCAGCAAAGCGGCCGCAATTCTCGCCAATCGCCCCTATGCTAGCATCGACGATCTGACCCGCGTGCCTGGCATCGGCGAGAAGACGGTTGAGCAACTGCGCGCGTATATTACCGTACAGTAAGCTACGTCACGTGACTACAATTGCACGCAGAATTGGGCAGGAGAGAGTGACTGATCGACCATAGCCGCCCAGGAAGATCCAGCACTATTCCGTGCGATGTACCAACACGCGGATGTCGCGGCCCGGAATGCGCAGGTGCAGCAGCGAGCCATTATCGGCTGCGACATCATCGCCTTGCCAGGCATCGGTGAAGCGAGCGGCCGCCGTCAGTGGGTCGTGAAGGGCAAGGTCGACATGCGCCTCGGTTTGGTTGGCGTTGAAGATCACCACCACGCTCTCGGTTTCCCCGTCTCGTTCGAGCCGCCGGCGAAAAGCATAGATATCGTGGTTGGCATAGAGTGCTTCAAAGCTTCCGGTGCGCAGCGCTGGGTAAGTATGGCGCAGAGCCGTGGCTCGGCGGTAGAACGCCAGCAAATCCTGATTCCATAACGCCTCATCGTGCCAGGGGAAGGCGCCCCGGCTATCCGGCTCGTGGCCGCCGGTCATGCCAATTTCGTCGCCGTAGTAGATGCAGGGCGCGCCCGGCATAGTCATTTGAAAAAGCGTGCAGAGACGGAGGGCTGACTCATCACCGCCGACCATCCACAGCGTGCGTGCTGTGTCATGACTGTCAAGCAGATTAAGTTGGGCCTGGGTGACCGCCCAATCATTAATGCCGAGCATGTGGGTGATGGCGCCGGCGAACTGACGAACATCCAGCGGCTGAAGACCAAAGCCGCCCGGTTCGTAGTCCATGACGAGCGATTGACGGCCAAAGAAGCCGAGCGTTGCGCGCTGAAAGACGTAATTCATCACGGCGTCGAAGCGGTCGCCTTGAAGCCATTCGACTGCTTCGTGCCAGATTTCGCCCACGATATAGGCATCGGGATTGACGCCCTTGACCAGGCTGCGGAATTTCTGCCAGAACGGAATGTCGTCAATCTCTTCCGGTACATCGAGACGCCATCCGTCGGCGCCAAACTCAATCCAGTAGCGTGCGGCCTCGTGCAGATGGTCGCGTACGCCCGGGTTGTTGATGTTGAACTTCGGCAGTGCCGGGATATCCCACCACGCGGCGTAGTTGTGGGGCTCGGTCGCGCTGTGGATATAGGGACGCAGGGGCCAGTCATGGACGATGAACCAGTCAATGTAGGGTGAATTGCCACCATTCTCCAGGATGTGATGGAAGGCCCAAAAGCCCCGGCTGGCGTGATTGAAGACGCCATCCAGGACAACGTACATGCCCCGGGCGTGTGCGGCATCCAGGAGCGTGCGTAGCCCTTCGTCGCCACCCAGCAGCGGATCAATCTGAAAGTAGTCGAACGTGTGATAGCGGTGATTTGAAGCCGACATGAAGATCGGATTCAGATAGAGGGCCGTGACGCCCAACTCTTGCAAATAGTCTAGCTTTTCAGCAATGCCGTACAGATCGCCACCCTGGTAGCCTTGTTCTGCCGGGGGGGAACCCCAGGGCTTGAAGTGGATGCCCCGCGGATGTTGAACACGTTCACTGCGTGCAAAACGATCTGGAAAAATCTGATAGAAGATTGCGTTTTTTACCCAATCGGGCGTTTGAATGCTCATGAAAGGTCACTCACTATGGCGTTTGTCGAGATTTGAACGATTGGATCGTGCGCACCCTGCGCTCTGGAAAAAGATTCTTGCATAGCGACCAAACCGTGTCAATCCATCAATTTGCGGGTTAGCAGGCAACGCGGCGAACAGGTAAAATGGTTGGAGCAACGTTTGAACTGATTCCATGGCCACGATTTCGTACCACGGCGTGTGGCGCGGTTATCTCAATGCACTTGCGGCCATTTGAAATCCGGCAGAAATCTTCCGGAATGCCGAACCCACAAGGAGCCATCGATGGCAGATCCCAGAGCAGCCAAGCTAGCCGACGTACTTGTCAACTATTCTGTAGCCGTTCAGCCCGGTGATTGGGTGCTGATTACTGGCCATGTGGGCGCGATGGCTGTCGCCGAGGAGGTTGTGCGGGCGGTGGCCGAAGCCGGCGGCAACCCGACCGTCAATCTGCGTGCGGATGGATTGGACGCAGTCTGGGTGCGCAGCGCCAGTGAGGAACAGCTGGGCTGGTCATCGCCGCTGGATGAACTCATGGCCGAAAAATTGGATGTGCGGATTGTGCTGATTGCGCCCGAGAATACCCGCTCGCTCAGCGGCGTCGACCCAGCGCGTCAGCAGATCTTTGAGCGCACGCGGCGCAAATACCAGGCGACTTACATGAAGCGCACCGCGGACGGCACACACCGCTGGGTTGGCGCTAATGTACCGTGCCTGGCGCTGGCCCAGGAGGCCGACATGAGTTTGCGCGAATACGAGGATTTCGTCTATGGCGCTACCTATGCCGATCAAGAAGATCCTGTGCAGTGCTGGAAAGATCTGCATGCCGTCCAGCAGCGCTATATCGATTGGCTGGATGGCAAGGACAAAGTCGCCGTGCGCGGTCCCAATGTGGATCTGACGCTCTCCCTGGCCGGGCGCACCTGGATCAACAGCGACGGCAAGCGGAATATGCCCAGCGGTGAGATCTTTACCGGTCCGGTAGAGGACTCAGTCAACGGCTGGGTGCGCTTCTCGTATCCGGCTTTGCGCGGCGGGCGCGAAGTCTCCGGCGTCGAACTGGAGTTCAAGGAGGGGCGCATCGTCAAGGCGTCGGCGGATAAGAATGAGGAGTTTCTGATCAGCCAGCTTGATACGGACGAGGGAGCGCGCTACTTGGGAGAATTTGCCATCGGCACCAACTATCAGATCCAGCGCTTCACCAAGAGCATTTTGTATGACGAGAAGATCGGCGGCACGATGCACATGGCGGCCGGCGCCGGTTACCCGGAGACGGGCAGCAAGAATCATTCCGGCATTCATTGGGACTTCATCTGCGATATGCGCGATGAGAGCGAAATTAGCGCCGATGGCGAGGTCTTTTATCGCAACGGTCAGTTCTTAATCTGAGCGGCAATCAATCAAGAAATGGGGCGCAACCATGAAAGTGCAAGATATCATGACCAGTCCGGCCATCACAGTTACTGCGGATGTGTCGGTGCAGGATGTGGCGCGGATCATGCGCGAAAAGAAGATCAGCGGCGTGCCGGTAGTAGACGGTCAGGGTCGTCTTACGGGTATCGTGACAGAACTGGACCTCATTTCACGTAGCGCTCCAGTCCATGAGCCAACCTATTTCACCTTTCTCTCCGGCTTCATCCCCCTCAGGCCCGGCGAATACCGGGAATACCGGGAACGCCTGCAGCAGGCGCTTGCCACTAATGCCGGTGAACTGGCCGGTGTCGATGACCTGAAGGCTGCCCAGGTTGCGCCCGACCTTCCCATCAGCGAAGCCATGGAGCGGATGCTCAACCCGGAAATCACGATGCTGGCCGTGGTTGAGAATGACCAGGTGATCGGGGTCGTCACCCGGACGGACATGATTAGCGTGATCGAACAGTTGGAACTGGAACTCATTGACCGGGATGAGGAGTAGGGGCTAGGCAAAGAGGATATCGCCGTCCTCATCCTGATTGGGCGTGCGGTCGAGGAAGAGCGCGCCGTCGCGGGCATTGGCTGCGGCCCGCTCGTCCGTAAACCAGTCCGCCCACTCTTGGGGCGCATCAATACTCTCACCGCCGTGGGTGGTGAGGCGCTGACGTACGCGCAGCAAGACCGGCGTGTTGATGCTGGCGCCGCTCACGATGACCTGCCCCTTGCTCAGGCTGGGTAACTCGCGCAGCAGGTCACGCCCCACGCTCTCCACCGACTCGGCAATGCGATTTTGGTCGATTGGATTGGTGATGCGCATGATACATTGGGTCATGCACTGTGAAAGTACATCGCCGTCTAGCTTGCCGGGTCGCTGCGTGATGAGCCCCACGCTCACGCCAAACTTGCGCCCCTCGCTTAGAATCGTCTTGAGCACGTCCGAACTGACGGCGTCGGCGTTGGCCGGCGCATAGTTGTGGGCCTCCTCCATCAGACAGAAGACCGGGAAGGGCACGTAGCCCTTGTCGCCCGAAGCGACCTTCCCCTTTTCGGTATCGATGCGTGCCTGATAGATTCGTCGCAGCATCGTTGCCGCAATCACCTGCTGTTCGCGTTGATCCACCTCATTTAGCTGAATCACCGTTACCTGTCCGGGCTGGAAGAGTTCGGCGAGTTCCAGGTTCTCGAAGTCGTTGAAGATGCGGCTGTTGCGCAGCGCACTGTTGATTCGCCAGATCAGCGCGCCTGTAGTCGAATCCTCTTCAAGCACCTCGCCACTATCCGGGTCGCGTTTTCCTTCGCTCACCTGATTCACGGCGTACAGCAGTTGCTCCAGCGTATAGTGTCCGCCCTTGCTGCTGCGTTGGGCAAAGTTGAAGGCGCGTGTCAACTGATAGTGCATCTTTTCCGA
The DNA here is from genome assembly GCA_963749845.1 of uncultured Chloroflexia bacterium. Classification (GTDB taxonomy): domain Bacteria; phylum Chloroflexota; class Anaerolineae; order Caldilineales; family Caldilineaceae; genus JAGRCP01. The sequence goes on from CAVVOJ010000011.1 coordinate 333,898, forward strand.
GAGATTGGGCAGCAGGTAGCGCAGATCGGCCAGAGTCAGGCTGTCGATACGGACGCGGATCATGTCGGGACGGAAGATGCGCACTTTGGGCTTGTAGTTGCCTTCTGCGAACACAGCGAGGTTCTGGGCTTCCTGCAGTGTGTTGTATTCGCCATGGGGATCGATGATGACTGTGGCAGCCCGATTGTAGGGCATCATCAACTCCTCAAGCAGCACGCCGGCCAGGTAGCTCTTGCCGCTGCCGGTCGAGGCGATGATGGCCAGGTGCGTAGAAGTAAAACCACGTACGTCCAGCGCAATCGGTACGGCCTCTGCTTCGCGACTGAGCAGGCTGCCCAGATGTGCACTGCCCAGTTCGCCTTTGCTCGTCTTGCTCAGTACGCTCGTCAAAAACTCGTCATCGGCAATGTAGACTGCGGCGCCGCCGGCAGGCGGCACGCGGGGATTGATGAAATCACCAAACGTCTTGCTGTGATAGCCGAGCACTGTGACCGTCATCTCAAAGAGTTCATCATCACTGCTGTCGAAGCCGAGGAGCGTTGCTACCTCGCGCGGCGGCACATTGGGGTCGGCCATGAAGCCGTCGGGATAGAGCTTGACCGCCCGTCGAGCAGTGATGCGACCAAGGATAGGGCGGCGTGCGCCATCGACGTCCGCTTCATAATAGACAAATTCCCCATGTTTGACCCGCCGTTCTGGGTCGGGCGCAATAATCGTGAATTCGTTTGGGGTTTCGCCCGGTCCCTTGACCGTACCGATACAAAGTTGATTCATTGTCACTCCTAGCCGGCCGGCTGGACGATGCTGCGCCAGGCCATGCTGTTGCGCAACACCCGCAAGCGCGCTTGATCAGCAGGGAAAAGACCCTCCAACCGGTCCAAGATGGTGAGCAGAAGCGGCGCGATCAGCGGGTCACCCTGACGTAGGAGTAAAGGCGCGTAGTGGAGTGCCGGGCGGCCATCCGGCGCGCTGTGAAAAGCACGCACATCGGCCTCATTCAGCCGCTGCACCGGGCCGTTGATCGCGGCAGCCGGCGCAGGCACGCCCTGCTGCGGTTGGCCTTGTGCGTTGATCCAGCCAACGGCCAGGATGCCGATCAGCGTCGCGGTCTCGGCGAGATAGTCCGGCGAAAAGACCTCCAGATCCTGACGTGTGCTCAGGCGCGGGCCCAGGCTGCCAAAATCCGGATTCATGAGCAGCGTGTTGTAGACCACGCCGATGATACGCTCTTCATGGGCGTCTTCACGGTCGATACCCACAAAGGATCCAAAGGCATAGTCTGCGGCAGGGGGGACAGGGTCGAACTCACCTTGCGCATAGACCTGGCAGATATAGTCGATGTGACTGTTCGATTTGACGATTTTACCGATAGCGGAAGTCATAGCTTCAGTAAACCAGAACTTTTGTGCGAATGCAAGCGGAAGATGAATCAGCGTGTGATCGTTCTACTCACGGGGCGTTCACGCTGAGACGGTTTTCGCGTAGCGTTGGAGAGCCGCAGCCACTTTTTCCGGCACATCTCGCGCACGCGGCTGTAGGAAAGCGGCAATCCGGTCCCCCGTGATGCCTTCGGCGGCGGCACGTTGCAGGCTGCGCTGGTTGATTTGGTAGACGTAGCGCGGATAGCTGGCCCGCCAGTTGGCAAAGCGCTCGACGCGGAAGCGCTCGGCCAGTGGCGCATCGAGTCCCATGGCAACGGTGAAATCTTCGCCCACGGCAAAGGGGCCGCGGTGCGCTTCGTGGGGCTGGGGCACGTCCATACCCAACCAGCGCGCGCCCCACTGGCTCAACGAAATCTGAAAATCGTCGCCCGCCGACGGTTCGGCCAGATCGAGCGCCCCGAGCCAGTGCAGAGGGCCGCGGAAGAGAAAGCGCAGAAGCGCGCCGTCCACAGCATCCCACTGCTCGAAACCTTTGAGGAAATCTTGCGTAGTGGTATCACGGATGTACCAAGTATCGTAATTGCCGGTGGGACGCTGGAAATCCGGCTCCGTGCTGCGAATTGCCTCGATCACGTCGGCCTGACTGTACCAGACGCCAGGCTGCAGCGTGCTCAGCAGACGCAGCAGCGCATTACGCGTTTGCAGCGGATCGTTGAACGCGCTGCCGGTTTCAGCACATTCCAGTTCTGGGACACGGCAGAGATCGTTCCATTCGGCCGATTCTCGCCATGTGTCCCAAAGTGTGCGCCGCTGCTCGGCCCGGGTTTGCTCAAGGAACTGATAGACGCGATTGCCGGTGAGGTGAATCAAGCCGTCGTCGCCGCGCCGCAGCCAGCCCAGGCGATTGGCCAGATGCAAGATTAGGGCCAGGCGCGTGTTGAGGTCGTTATCCTCAGCGTCGAAGGGAATCTGCAAGCGGGTGACCAGTCGTTCGATGTCTTCAGCCGCGGGCCCGTCACCGTCGATGTGCAGCCCTTCCGTGTGGATGTAGCCGAGCAATGTGCCAATGTCGGCAAGGAAGCTGTCATCCGCCAGCATGGTACGGCTTTTGGGTGGTGGTGGCGTCATCAGCACGGGCAGACCTTCGCCCTCTTCACCACTGTGGGGATGGGGTAACCAGGGGATGATGTCCTCGGGGAGATAGACGATGGTATGCGCCTGTTGGCCGGCGCCCTTGAAGCCGCGTCCGATAAGTCCATAGTAGTAGAGGACTTCGGCCACGCTTTCGGGCACGAACCAGGGCTGCTCTCGCTCCAGACGTGCCGGTCCCATCTGGCGTACGCTGCCATAGAGGCGGCTAAACTGGGCTTCGACCATTTCGCCGCCCTCTTTGAGCAAGGTCTCGACCGCTTCCTGTCCCTGGGGATACGTGTCAACGACGTCCTGATAGGCGATTTGAACTGAGGTCGGGTCGGTGATTTGAGCAGCCAGCAACTCGATGGCTTCGGTCCTCGAATCGATTGAATCCAGAAATGCGCCGCGTAGCTCGGCCAATACGCGTAGCAGGATATCTGGATAGTCGGCTACCATCTGAACGGTTGTCGGCATAACTGAAATGTGCCTTACGGATTGCTATATTACTTCCCTGGAACGATAGAATACACCAAAAGCATTATTGTCACAGGGTTTAAACTTCGTTATACTGTCTACGTACTCACAAGGAGACGATGATTTCAATGAGTTCTACATATCACCGGACCGGTACAGGTCTCAATCTAATTCAGGATATGGCGACTGCCTGGCGCCTGTTGTGGGATCCGCGGGTCCCTGGGTTACTCAAAGTAGGCTTGCCCTTGTTGGCAATGATCTACTGGATCTCGCCGATTGATTTGTTGCCGGGCCTGCCCTTCGACGACATCGCGCTATTGATCGTGGCGCTCAAGATGTTTGTCAACCTGGCGCCCCAGGATGCCAAGGGGAACGCCGCCGGCCATGCCGAGGCTGGTTTTTCTCACCACCAAGATGAGGGCGATGTGGTCGATACCACCTGGCAGGTGCTCGACGACTAGCTCCACCCGGTACCTTCCCGTGTATGAGCCAACAAGAAGGCCCGACAACAACCGAAGAATCGACCTTTCCGTTTAGCAAAGCTGCGTCTGAACTCCAGACCGAGCCTCATCTGCTCTGGCGCTGGAGTCAGCGTTTTGCGCTTTTTCTCGGGCCTGACGTGGCGGGCGATCATCCCCACTACAGCGAGACCGATTTAGAGACGCTGCGTACGGTTCTGGTCATGCAGGATGAAGGCTTTAGCGATCCGCAGATTGCACAGCGCCTTGCCCTGCGCCAAGCGGAGATTGAGCAGAGGGCACAGCGTGACGCGATCACCGCTGAGGCCGTTATTGATTCAGGCTTTTCCGATGCCAGCGCCCTCACTCAGGCGGCAAATGGCGCCTACGCGCCGGTGACCACAGGTGAACAGGAGACGCTGCCGCGAGCCTTGCGTGATGTCTTTCAGCGCGCTAGCGGACGGGCAGCAGGCCGTACTCAACAATCAGGCGTCCATGCGCGAGATCATCGGCGTCGTCGTCCAGGACAATTTTAATCTCAAGGATGAAAATCGCAAACTGCGCGAACGAATGCTCGAGATGGAGCGGACGCAGGCGGAATATCAACGCCGGGAAGAGACGCGTAAGGAACGCCTGGAGAGTCGCCTGCGTGCGCTCGAAGGCACGGTCGGCGGACTTCAACAACAGATCGCACAGATTGTGCAGGTGCTGCGCAAGCGGCGGCGCGGTTGGTTCTGGTAAGAAATGGAACGCGGATCGAGCGGACAAGGCAGATCTTGTCGCATCAAGCCGGAGACCGACCCATGTTGATCCGCATGCATCGCTCAACCCACGTTCTATGCTCGTTTACTCGAGAAGGTCTCAACGATCAGCGGTTCACCGACCAGGTCGTACTCCATTGCCCCGTTGATGTGAACTTGAAACATCTCGCCCGCTGACACACCACTTAACCCGGGAACGAGTACCAGCCCATCCACTTCGGGGGCGTCGCGATAGCTGCGGCCCAACAGGAGCGGCTGGCCGGTGCCTTCTATTTCACCCTCACCCTCGACAAGAATATCCAGTAACTTGCCAACCTGGGCCTGATTTTTGCGCAGGCTGATGGGCTGCTGTACTTCCATCAACCGTGCGTAGCGTTCTTCCTGGATCTCCGAAGCAACGTGGTCAGGCAGCTCAGCTGCAGGCGTACCTGGCTCTGGGCTAAAGGTAAACGCACCCACTTTGTCAAACTCGATGGCCTGGACAAAATTTAGCATGCCCTGGAACTCCTCCTCGGTCTCACCTGGGTAGCCGACGATGAAGGTACTGCGCAACGCGATATCGGGCATGGCCCCGCGTAGCTTCTCCATGTGATCGTAGACCATCTCCAGGCGGCTGGGGCGCCGCATCCGTCGCAACGTACGTGGATCGCCATGCTGGAGGGGCATGTCCAAATAGGGCACAATTTTTTCCTGCTGGGCCATGACCTCGATGAGCGCTTCGCTCACATGACCGGGATAGGCGTACATGAGGCGCACCCAGCGCAGGTCATCGCTTGTGCGATTGCAGATTGCAGAGAGCAGGCGCGGCAGGCTGTTGGGCTCGCCCCAATCCCGGCCATAGTCAGTGCTGTCCTGGGCGACGATCACAAGCTCTTTTGCGCCGGCCGTGACCAGCGCGTTGGCCTCATCGACAACCGCGTCGAGCGGGCGGCTGCGCAGCTTGCCCTTGAAACTCGGGATGGTGCAGAACGCACAGGGAGCGTTACAGCCGTCGGAAATCTTGAGGTAGGCGCTGCCACTCGCCACGGGCGGACGGGGAAAGGCGGCGTCATAGGCGCTGTCCGGATCCCCCAGCAGGCTGTAGCGCTGGAGCGGACGCCGGCTGTCGTCCCCGCGGATCTGCTCGACGAGCTTCAGTACGTCCATCCAGCGGCGCGTCCCCAGGAGCCCGTCGATGGTCGGCACGCGCCGGAGTACCTCTTCGCCGTTACGTTGCGCCAGACAGCCCGCAGCTACCAGCACCTGGCCGGCGCGTTTGGCCGTTCCCAACTCCGTGAGCACCTCAATTGACTCTTCTTTGGCGGCTTCTAGGAAACCGCAGGTATTGACGATAAGCACGTCCGCATCTTCCGGCGCCAGGGCAGCAGCATAGTCAGCATCGCGAAGCAGCATTTCAATGCCGTCGCTGTCGACCTGGTTTTTGGGACATCCCATAGTGATGAGATGATATTTCAAAATGAACTCCTTGATTCCGTTTCCAAAATTGCATCGCGGCGCCACGCTTCGAGGGCCGCGGTCATCTCTGCATGGCGCTGTGCCGCGAGCACCTGGGCCGGTTCCGTATTCATGCTGGCCACGGTCTCGCATAGTACTGTGGCCGTAAACGTCTCTGCCTGCTGCAGACGTTCCGTCAGTGAGCGTCCCTGCTGACGGGGCGTCATCAGGCTATAAACCAAGGCCTGAACGCCGACCTTGGTCAGCTTGTCGGCATCCCACAAAATGGCTGCGTCCAACGGCTCCAGGGGCGCTTTTGCGGCGCGCGTCAACCCTTCATGATAATAAATGGCCGTGCAGACCGCTTCGATCTTCTGTACTGGGAAGTCGGTTGCATGCAATATTTCACGTGCCGTGGCCGCACCGGCGATTGCGTGGTTATCTTCCACCTTGCGCACATCATGGAGCCAGGCGGCGGCCTCCGCAATTTCTGTGTCAGCGCCGATTTTTCGGGCCAGCCAGCAGGCCGTCTGTACAACCTGTTGCACATGCTCCCAACGATAATGAAAGGGGATCGCATCCTCTGCCCCCAAGCCCCATTCCCGGCGTACTTCCTCTTCGGCCGCTTGCTCGGCCACTATACGACAATGTGCGCGCCAGGGCAGTTGGCCGCCCGTGGTAACATTCTGGTCGCATCGATTGGTCTCTGTCATGTCGTCTTCACGGGATGGACGCAGGTGGATCGCCAGATCATTTCGCTCCGTTAAGAGGTGGCCAGTGAGCCGATGTCGAGACGAGCCAATGCTTCCGTAGCAAACACCTGGGCATGGGGTAGTTTGTCTTCCCCTCTAGGCCGGAGCGGTAAGCGCCGGTTCCAGGTCGAGAATGCGATAGGGATAGACGTTGTAGACGTCTGTCTCCAGGTACTTGGTGTGGGTAATCTCGTCGTGACGATAGAGATGGATATGTCCATGCAGCATATAGCGCGGCCGGAACATCTGCATAAACTTCAGAAAGCTCTTGAAACCCTGGTGGGGCCGATCCGGCTTGTCATGAATGCCAAATGGAGGCGAGTGGGCCACGAGCACATCCAGATAGCGCCCGTAGCGCAGACGGTTGTAGACGAGTCCCGGAATCAGGCGCGAGATATTGCCCCACATTTCGCTTTCGGTGTACTGAAAGCGGGGAGCGCTGTTGTAGCGGATTGATCCTTCTAGCCCGGCCAAGAGAAGGGGCCCCTCTTTCATTGTCTGACTATGAAGATCGGCTGCACCCATTGGCTCGGTCTTGCTCATCCAGGCGCCATTCTTGCCGCTTTGATATTCCACCTCACGACCATGATTGCCGAACACGAAATAGGTCGGTTTGTTCAGCATACTGATGATGTATTCAAGATAGTAAAAGGGAATGTCGCCGCAACTCAAAATGAGGTCGACATCGCCGACGCGCTTCTTGATTGCCGCACTATATAGAACTGGCTCGACTTTGTCACTGATTACCAGGGAACGCATGGGTCGGCATTGTAGCATTGCGCGTGCGCCGGGTCAAAGATTTCCCGAGCCAAACAGGGATTCCAAATTGCCGCCCCTCGGCAGCGACGCTATACTGATGGTCATGGATGAAGAACGATTGGTCGCGCAAGCCAAGACAGGGGATCCTGTGGCCCTGGCCCAGTTGGTGGAAGAACACAAAGATACCGTCTATGGCGTTGCCCTACGGATGTGCGGCAATCCTCATGATGCCGAAGAGACGCTCCAGGAAACTTTTCTCAGCGCGATTCAGGCGTTGCCCCGCTTCGAGGGACGTTCCAAACTGTCGACCTGGCTCTATCGCATTGCCTCCAACGAATGTCTCATGCGTCGGCGTCGCGCTGCACGCACACCGCTCGAGATGTCGGTTGACACGGAGGATGATCCAGCTGAGGCGCTGCCCAAGTATTTCATTGACTGGACTTATCAGCCCGACGATTTGCTCCTGGATGCCGAATTGCAGGAGGTGATGGAGGCGGCCATTCAAACCCTATCACCCGCCCTGCGGATCGTCTTTGTCTGGCGTGACCTCGAAGGGCTCTCGACGTCAGAGACGGCCGAAGTGCTCGGTATCTCCGAAAGCGCGGTAAAAGTTCGTCTTCACAGGGCGCGCCTGCAGCTTCGTGAAGCGCTTTCGGCCTACTTCGCCGACCGCAGCAACGGGGCGTCCGTCATGCCGATACCAGGGGGTGACTTGCTGTGAGCCACGTCGATCAGATGCAGGGGATGGGCGATTGCCAGGCCCGCCTGGACCTGATTTCCGAGTACGTAGAAGGCCTCCTCGATGCCGACGCGTGTGCCGAGCTCGAAGCCCACCTGGCCGATTGTCCCGACTGCCGCATCGTTGTCGATAGCCTAACCAACACGGTTGAACTCTACCGGCGCGTGCCCGGGGTCAGCCTTTCCGTCGATGCCGATGAACGCCTCTACCGTGCGCTACAACTGAGGCCTCCTGTCGATTCTGCATAGGCCATAGCTTGACCAATGCACATTGTCAGAATCCGCCCGCATGCTCACGATTGGCGTCGTGGGCATTTTTGTTTTGCGAACCTTCTTGGTCGCTCTCCATGCAATGCTGTTCAGCTCCCTCTCCTGAAAAGTGTGCTGCGGATTCCATGTAACCAATCTCTGCTCGGTGCATCTAAATTTCTGCCGGCACAAGTATCTATTGCTGCCGGCGTATTACTGTCATCGTGAAAAGGGCGTAGACGCTCACTCCGATCGTTTGATCTGTCGAAGTCTGTGCCATGAAGATAAAAATAAGGAGAATCAAAATGGCGTTACTAAATGAAGAAATTCGCGGTCAGCTACGCGAGGAATTCGCGGGTCTGACCGATCCGGTCAAGCTGGTGTTGTTTACGCAGGAAGACGACTGCCAATATTGTACGGAGACTCAGCAGCTGGCCGAAGAGCTGGCCGAACTGTCAGACAAGATTGCGTTGGAGATTCACGATTTCGCGGCTGAGGCTGACCTGGTTGCGGCCTATGACGTCGACAAGGCGCCTGCATTGGCTATCGTCAAGGACGGCGAGGAGCCGGTTGACTATGGCATTCGCTTCTATGGCATCCCGTCGGGTTATGAATTTAGCACGCTCATTCAGGACATCGCCATGGTTTCGGCCGGCGACTCGGGTTTGAGCAACGACACGAAGCGCTATCTGGCCGAGCTCGACACGCCGCTGCATCTGCAGGTTTTCGTGACGCCGACCTGTCCCTACTGTTCCCAGGCCGTGCGTTTGGCCCATATGATGGCCATGGAGAGCAAGCTGGTGGTGGGCGACATGGTCGAGGCCATCGAGTTCCCGGAACTCTCCAATAAGTACAACGTCATGGGCGTTCCCCGCACCGTGATCAATGATGGCGTTTTCTTGGAAGGTGCGGCGCCTGAAGCCATGCTGATGGACAAGGTGCGCGAGGCTGTTGTGGGGCGGCGCGCGGCGTGAAACGGGAATCGTGATAGATGAAGGCGGCAGCAACTGTCTCACCCATCACATTTTTATTCATCACATTTCACGTCCAGTTTTCTACCAATAAAGAGGTAAAGATACCATGGAGTTTACTCTAGGCATGGGGCCAGCCGCAGGCGGAGCGCAGCAGCCCTATGACGTGATCATTATCGGCGGCGGACCGGCGGGTGCTTCCGCTGCTATCTATACGGCGCGGGCCGATCTGCGCACGCTGGTCATCGACAAGGGACTCACCGCCGGCGCCCTGGGCATAACGGCTAAGATCAGCAACTATCCCGGCGTGCCGGGACCGGTGAGCGGGGCTGATCTAACCAGGACAATCCGCGAACAGGCCGAGTCGTTTGGGGCGGAATTCGTCACGGATAAGGTGGTGGACGCCTATCTTGACGGCGAGATCAAGACCGTCATCGGTGGTGCCGGCGCGTACGAGGGCAAGTCCGTTGTCCTCGCCACCGGTTCCATGGGGCGCACGCGAGTCGTTCCCGGTGAAGAAGAATACCTTGGACGGGGCGTGAGCTATTGCGCCACTTGCGACGGCGCGTTCTTCCGCAACCAGCCCGTGGCTGTCGTGGGCAACAATGACGAAGCATTGGAGGAGGCCCTCTTCCTCACCAAGTTTGCCAACCAGGTCAACCTGGTTGTGCCAACGCCTGAGTTCAGAGCCAGCCCGGAGCTGGTGGCCGCGATCGAAACCAGCCCGGTGGTGACGCTCTACCCGGGCGCGCGGCTCAAGGAAGTGGTCGGTAATGGCGTCGTCGAGGGCGTACGGATTCATCCTCGTGGTGGCGAAGAGGCTGTTTTGCCGGTTACGGGTGCGTTTATCTATCTGCAAGGTGCGCAGCCGATTACCGACTACCTGGGCAATGCGGTTGAGAAGACCGCTGAAGGCTGCCTGGTGGTGGACAAGGATTTGCAAACCAGTATCCCCGGCGTCTTTGCCGTGGGCGATTTGCTCTGCACGCACATCAAACAGGCCGTGATCGCCGCTGCCGATGGCGTTGTGGCCGCGCTGGGCGTGGAAAAATACGTGACCGGCCGCGAGAAGATTCGCCAGGATTGGCGTTAGCGCCCATTTCTGGCGGATCCGCGCTCCATCATATGAAAAGTTGGAGCGTTTCCGGACAAAGACAAACGCCTGCCGAGATCTCGGCAGGCGTTTGTCTTTGGAAAGGAGGAGACTCTGGTAATTGGCTTGGTCTGTGGCGCTCGTTTACTCGAAGGGCAACCCGGCCCCTGTCCAGTCGCGCATGCCGCCGGCTAGGTTGACGACGTTTCCGTAGCCCAAGTTTAGTAACTGCTCGGCCGCAGTCATGCTGCGGTTGCCCGACCGGCAGATGCAAATGATTGGCATGTCCGTCGGCATCTCTTGGGCGCGCTGCATCAGCACGGGCAGCGGCAGCAGATGAGAACCGGCAATATGACCATCGTAGGCATACTCCTGCGCGGAGCGAACGTCCAATAAAAAGAGCTTCTCGCCCTCATCGAGACGCGCCTGCAATCCGCGCGGATCAATCTGCTTGATGCCATTTCTGTCGGGGAGGCCCATCGTGGTTCCTATCGACTGATTCACTGCTGGTTGTCCAAAAAGCGAACGCAACATACTGTGCTCCTGACCGCCTGCACCGTCATCGGTACGCATATCCGGTGTTCTGCTTCTATTGTAAGCTCTGACCATGAAAAGCCGGTAAGCCAAATATATTGGTTTGGTAAGGATCTTCAATGGCGGATTGGCGATTGCGGACTGCGGATTTACCACTGGGGTCGCGCCGCGTCTGCTGCATCAGCCTTCCATGCTCAATTGTCTGCGCTGAGGCGCCAGTCGTGGTCAAAGAGCTCGACCAGTCTTGTATGGATTGGCGTCATGTCTGTTAGCAGTACGAGCTCTCGATTGAGCTTGTGTGAGGCTTCGCTGCCGTTGAGACTGCCTACCGCAGACCATGTCGTATCGTTTATCCGCACGAGCACCATTTTAGCATGAATGCCGCCGCCGGTGGGGTTGCCCAAGCGCGCAGCCATGTCGAGCCCTTCAGCTTCGGCAATATGGGTGATGTAGTCGGCGGTGGACCGGTTGCTGCGCAGGTTGGTGCCGTCATCGAAGAAGCTGTCCAGCAGGATGCGCACCCGCGCGCCCCGTCGCGCCGCATCGATCATGGCCTGGAGGCGCGGGTTGGGATCGGCGATGGGATTGCTGTCGCCGTCGCCCCAGTACTTGTGCTCGTAGAGCTGCTGGACCAGAATTTCGTCACCCGGCCCGGCTTGGGACAGCAGCGCCATAAGCCCTGCGTCGGGACGCAGGGCATTCTCCGGCGCGCTGACGACGATGAAGTGCGCCCCGCCGAAATAGCTCGTTGGGGTTTGGAACGCTGCATCTACTGTCGCGTAGCTGGGCGCCTCGGGTACTACGAAATTGGAGGGTGGGCCGCCGTAGCGCGTGTGGTCAGGTTCAAAAGGGTGAAGATCAGCGAAGAATTGCGGCGCCCAATCTTCCTCAAAGATGCGCGTCAACTCTGTCACAACCGGCGGCGCATCCGTCATCAGGTAGATGCCGCGTCGGCCGCCGTTTTGGTGCTGCACGGGCATGGAATCGCGATTAAAGTTGTCCGTTCCGATCAGCGCCACGCGCCCGTCGATTAATCCATATTTTGCGTGAGCATAGCTATAGCGGGGACGGAGACCATTCGGCGCATCTGTCTGCGGCGCGAGATAACGCACATCCGCGCCGGCGGCGGCCAGACGGGCCGCGCACCACTTTTGCAGATCGGAGATGCCGCCAGGCGGGCTGCCTTCCAGGAGCAGCCGCAGCGCCACGCCTCGCTCTGCTGCGGCAACGAGCGCTATCGGTCAGCTCCGGATGTTCGAGGGTGTAAATGCTTAGATCGATGCGTTCTCGAGCATCGTTCAGCGCACCAGCAAGTGTCGGGTAGAGTCCCTCCGGCCCGATGGCAAGCGTTACCGCCGCATCAGCCTGACCTGTTGCTGGCAAAGCACCGTCATCAACGGACCAGCCGCGCCAGCCGGGATAACGTACGCGGCGACCCCAGGCTGTGTCGGCCAGGTCGCTCTGCCAGTCACTAGGCTCGTCGTTGTCCAGCGGTTGAAGGGAGTGAGGATGCTGCTTGCGGGCCAACACTTGTCCGGCCTTGGCAATCGCACCTCGCGCATAGGGCTGGATGGGCGGGCCGTGCCAGTCATCATAACTCTCGCCCTCATCGCCATAGAGCAAGAGATCGACCCGTATATTATCAGCATCAAGGAGCTGAATCGTGCCGCCCCGGTTGTTGAGCCAGAGCTCGCCGTCCAGACGCAACGGCTGGTCCATTTGTTGCGACTCTGGATCGCCCCAGACGCAGGCCGGCGCGTGGCCGAAGGTCATGCGAAAGGCGTCGGCCTCGGCCGCGCACCAGATGCGCTCACCGCCGGCTAGCGTAAGCGTAGTCGTCATGGGAAACGTGGCGCGCTGGCTGCCGGCGAGAAGCGTCCAGCCCGCCAGCGGCTGGGGCTGATAGCCGGCGTTCCAGAGCAGGATCGCTTCGTCGGGTTCGTAGCTCACGCTGCTGTCGATATGCGCTGCGGCGATGACAACCTTGGCTGGCGGCGGCCCGACGACTATGGGCAGGTGGAGCGTAGTCGTGGCCGGTTGGCGTGGGCGATGGATGGCTGCGTCAACGGTTGCGTGATCGGTGGCATTCGGAAGGGGTTGCGCTGCGTCTACGGCTGTGGTTGTGACAATCAGCAAACAGGCCAGTGCGCAAAACGCAGCGCTGCAACAGAGGAAAAACGTCATGCCGGGGGATCGCATGAGAGACTCCTTTGGGTGATAGGTGAACTTTGAAAGCGGCCGGTTCAATTCGTACGCGAATGACTGTCATTCGCTTGTGTAGTATAGCGAGTCACCCCTGCCTGCGCAATGCTGGCAAACGGCCGGTCCTTCGTTTGTGGACTACGTCAAGCAGATCGTCAATTCCTACTTGGATAGTGGGTGCATCCCATTTTGGGGGCGGTGTATGAACGGACTGGTCGCTTTCTCTAGAGCAGCCCCCTCCCAATGTGGTATGCAACTTTAGATAGCGAGTTGCTTGCACCCGCTCTGTGCATTGGGTACAATGGCGCCAGCTATTTGGCGCAAGATAGTATTGGGGAGAATGGCGCGATGACCGAGCCTGCGAAGAAAGACCGCTCGTTTGTGGGGCGGGTGACCAGTATGGCGCTTGGGACTGCATCGTTGGCGGTGGATGCTGTAGACAAGACCGTTGACACGGCAGTAGACGTCACCAAAGGGGCCGTACATGTGGCTGATGTGGTCACGGCGCCCATTCGCGCGCCGTTCGATGCCATCGGCGTGACCAACCTGGTGACCGCGCCAATCGACTTCGTCACGGATCAGGTGGCAGAGACAGCGGATAGCCTGGCTGAAAAGGGCCAGGAGGCGATGGTCAACACGGTGGGCTTCGTTGCGACGCCTGTTGCGGCAGTTGTGGATTCCGTGTTGCTCTACCTGTCAAATAATCCGCAAGTTGATGCGTTGGTGATGGATCAGATCTACAAGGCGCTTCCGGCACTAGCCACGAACCCGAGCGTGCAGGCCCTGGTCCGCTCTCAAGTTGAGCAGGTCCTGCCCTATTTGATGGAGAATGCCGCAATCCAGGAGTTGATCCGTGCCCAGGCTCACGCCTATCTTGGCTATCTCGAGGAACATCCGGATGAGGTCGAGGAGTTGGTGCGTCTGGTGGGCGACAATTACATCGACTACCTCAACCAGTATCCCGCTGCGGTTCAATCGCTGATTCAGGGCCAAAGTATTGGCTTGGCTGCCGAGATGCGCGATGAAGTGCGTGAGCGTACTGTCACCGGCGATTCAGTAGTCGACATGGTTGTGCGCCATCTGCTACGCTTAACGCCCGCCGATGAACTGCCGCCCCCGTCCGAGCCGGTGAAACGCCGGGCCGAATATGGCCGTCTCCCTGAGGATTACATTAGGAAATACCCGAATGGCCAGGATTAATCGTACCCTGTTGGGACAGTACGCCGGTTTTATCACGCGTGGCGCGGCGCTGATCCTCGATATTGTCATCGTTAGTGTCGCAGTGATCGTGATCAACTGGATGATCTCACTACCTGTGACTTACTTTCTCAATATCGACATTCAACAGTGTGTGCAAACGCCTGAGGCGTACGGTTTCATAGGCGCATTGACCTGTCGCTTCATCAGCTTTTCTTGGCTCTTTGTCACGTTTGTGACGGCGCCGCTCTACTTCTCTGTGCTCATGTCCCTAAATGGTCAGACCATCGGCAAGTATGTGATGGGGGTGCGCGTCGTCCGGCTAGACGGCCATCGCTTGTCTTACTTTCAAAGCTTTCTGCGCTGGATCGGCTATTTTCTTTCGGCTATTCCGCTTGGCCTCGGCTTTTTCATGTCCCTGGTCGACGATCGGCGCCGTACGCTGCATGATCGCATGGTTGGCACGTGCGTCGTCTACTCATGGAAGGCGCGGCGGAATGAATTTACGGTCGATCGTGTTGATAAGTGGCTCGATGGCGATGCTCACGAAGCCAAGACGTTGACCGGTCCGTCGAGGCCCGTCACGTTGAGCCCTATCTACGACCTGATCGCGATCGACGTTCGCTCCTTCGGTGAAGTTCGCACGGCAATGAATATCCTGACTGAGGGCGTGGCGAAGGGTGAGTATGCCATTGTTCACTCGACCGTATTGGCCAAGGACATCGGGGGCGAAATCGGCATTGTTGGCGCCAGCGATTTGGTCGCAGGGAATGGAGAAATCGGGCTGGTCGAACTGAACGTTCGCATCCCTGCTCCCTACCTCGAACGGCTGAAGCAGGATATGCCCTCCGATTCATTCATTGTTCTGGTGCTGCTCCTCGATCAGCACGTTGATGCCGTCATCAAAGCTGTGTCGCGTCGCGTGGCGGCGGTCATTCGTCTGTATGACGTTGGCGAGACGCCTGATGCATTGACTGCTAAAGACGGGCTTGTTCCAACACCGGTCAAGATGGGCACGGCTAACCTCCCTTCGACGACCGTGGTGCAAACGGATTCAGATGCGTAGCGGGCGTTTGCAGCAGTGTCTTTCTACAACCCCGGTCTGGATCAACTGCCGGGGCTGATTGTCATGAGCGTCTGTACCCGTTGGCTGCCGGAGCTCAAACATTTGCGCCCTGATCACCTGTCTTCTCTACCGCGCCTGGCTCGCTTATCAGCCCGTGATAAAGTAGCCCAAGATAATCGCGTACCAACTCGCTTGACGTGCGCTCGCCCACAACATCCGGCGGCATCTTCTGATAGAATGGCCGCCCGTTTGGCTTGTCCCATCTACCACGTCATCGCATCCTGTGTCAGGTGGGGCGTCTGATTGGTGAAATGGATCGTGCGCCGACCGTCATCGAGGAAATTGACGCGCGTGTATGCTGTATTGTAGTGATAGAAATAGAAGCCGTTGTTGCCTGGCGTGTCGATCAATGCTTTCAACAGACGGTCGATGAAGGTGCCGTGAGAGACCATGGCGACCGCTTCACCGTCTGCCGCTTCAGCCCACTCCTTCACAATCTCGGCTACGCCGTGGGCGCGCACGTCGCATTTTTCCATTGTTTCCCAGCCGCCTTGATACCAGCCTGATTCCGTGATTTCATCGGCCAATTCATAGCTTGGAAAACCTGCCCCCATCTCGGCGCGCGTCATGCCCGGCGCAGAAGAGAGGCTGTCGGTATGCGGCTGACCCGTGAAGACGCCGCCGTGTTCGAAGATATCTGCGTGTACGGTGGCTGGGATGCCCAATGCCTTTGCTAGCGGTTGGGCGGTGAGCAGGGCCCGCCACATGGGGCTAACATAGAGGTGTTGGATGTTGTGCTCGGGGAGGCCGCCGTTGGCCACATGATCGGCCATGAGCTGTGCTTGCCGGTACCCGATTTCGGTCAGCTCCGGGTCGGCTGACCGCCGGGCCATATAGTCCTCGTAGGTCAGCCCCTGCGCGGCCAGGCGGTTGTTGGTGGATTCCCCGTGGCGGATCAGATAGAGCTGCATCTTGCTGGGCATGATTGCTGTCTTCTCCCTTGGCTAAATGATCGGTTCAGCGTCATGTTGACCAAGGAAAAACCATACCACAGCTTGGTTAATTTTGTGTGATCAGGGGGAAGTAGAGCGTCGTGCCGCTCGTCTTGCTGTCAGAACTGGCGAGCTCGGCCACCAGCGGGCCGTAGATGACCGTGCTGTTGTCCAACGCAATTTCCTGCAACCAGTAGCGATAGCGTACACCCGCCTGCGCTGTCCGGTCCACGACCGTGTAGACTGCACCTGCAGCGGCAGTTCCTTGCGCAGAGACGAGCGCAGGCGTGATGCGTTCAGTTTCGCGCCAGTCATTGTCCACCCCCCGGTAGACAAGGAAACCCCACGCGTCCCGTTCCGCGCCCGTCTCCCAGCGAATCAGCATGGTCCCATCCGCTTGGCCCGTGGCGGACCAGCCGATCAGGTCCACCGACGACTGGATCGTCACGCTGATGACGCCACCATCCTGGTTGTTGACAACATCCTGCTCCACACCCGCGCCGACGATGACCACGCTGTTGCGGATTTCCTCCACGCCGGGGGGCAGATCAGGGTCAATCGTCACGGCGAAGCGCACGCTATCTGTCTCACCTGCGGCTAGCGTACCCAGCGTGTAGATGCAGCGCGTAGCCGCCGGGCTGCCATCGGGACAATCCCAGCCGGGGGAACTTTCTGCCCCGTTGAAGGTCGTGAACTCGGGTACGGTATGAATGAGCAACACGCCGATTGCATCCTGGTTGCCCACATTGGCATAGATAAGATCATAGGCAGCGCTCATGCCCGGCTGTTTGGACGTCGCCGGAGTTGACACCTGCACCTGTAAGTCGGGCGCGGCGTCCAGCGGCGTCAATTCGGCGGCGCTGACCGTACCGCCTGCGCCATCGCGCAACGTGATGATTGCCTCGATGCGGGCCACGTTGACAGGCACGGCGGGCGCGATCGTCACGCCAATGTTTGCGGTGCGCCGAGTGCCGGCAGGCAGTTCGCCCAACGTCAGTCCGCACGTCGCCCCCGAGGCGCCATTCCCGGCACATTGCCAGCCAGGTTCACTCGCCGCAGGATCGAAGCGGGTGTGGGCAGGAATGACGAAAGCAAGCACTGCATCAGCCGCGTGCTGGTTGCCTTCATTGCCGTAGGTGAACTGGTAGCTGAATGAGTCGCCCGGCTCACGGACGCCGCCGCCGTCTTCTATATCCACGGATAGACGCGGGGCGGCGGCGACAGTGACCGTCGTAACCGCCACATTGTTTTCGGCTGCGATCGTCCAGCCAGCCAGACACTGTTTCGCTTAGCGTCGCGGTTTGCGTAATGATGTTGACGCCTGCCGGCATGACGGGGGACAGCCGTACGACGAAGTCGGCTGCACCCGCTTGGCCACTGTTCAGCACGCCCAAGCGAAGATCGCACGTCACGCCGGATTCGGACCCGTCGGGACACGACCACGCTGCGCTCTCCGCAGCCACAAAGCGTGTTGCGGGCGGTACGACCGTGCGCAGCCAGGCGTCGCCCGCTTCCACGGACTGCCACGATTGGCGTAGTCTAGCCGATAGCGGACGAATTCTCCCGGCACAAAATTGCCGGCCGCACTGCTCGCCGTCAGGGCCAGGTCATGGGGTCCATAGCCAAAGCGGAGCGGGCCAATCGTCTGGCCGGCGACGATGACGACTTCCGTCTGTGCATCAAGCGTGCCGTCAGGATCGGCCGTCACGCCCACGCGTGGATTCCACGTAGCCGACACGGTCCGTACGCGATGGCGACCGGGGGTAAGATCCGCAATAGGCAAACGTGCCTGTTGCATCGGTGGTCGCACTGTGAAGGCCATCATCCGCAGTCTCAAAAAGATTGTCGGCGCCAGCGAAACGCGCCTCGACCGCGACGCCGGCAATGCCCGGTTCGCCCGGGTCAACTCTGCCGTTCTCATTGCCGTCGCGCCAGATCAAGTCCTTGCTTGATCGCGCCGCTGAAGGCCACGCCAAAGTCGACGCCGGTTACCGCTGCGCCCGAAAGCAACTCAATCTCGATGCGTTGATCCAGGCTACCGTCAGCTTCGGAGATGCCGGCAAAACCGGGCGGGAACGCGGTAGGATCGACAACGACACGGTACGCCCCGGGGGGCACATCCGTGAATTGGAAGGCGCCACTGGGTCCGCTCTCTATCGTTGCCGCTGTGCTGCCGTCGTCCGCTTGCAGCATGATGAGCGTCTCCGCCAATGGCTGCCGTCCCGCCGTGCCGGAGTCCTCACGCCAGACCTGTCCGCTGATTGCGCCGGACTGGGCATAGCCAAATTGAAGGATCTCGGTCATACCCGAGACTAGGGTAAGTGTGATCGGCGATTTCGCAGCCGTGCGTAGCGGGAAGTCATCCAACGTCGCGCCGAGCAGGGTAACGTCGTACGTTCCCTGGCCAAGCCCGGTCTGACGGAAGGCGCCGTCAGCATCGGTGTTCAGCAATGGCAAGGTTCTATCCTGCGTCGTGATTTGCACGGCTAGCCCGGCCAGTCCAGGCTCGGTTTCGTTACGAATGCCGTCGCCGTTGAGATCGTGCCAGGCTTCACCAGTGACGGCTGCCCGACGGAGGGGATCGCTCACGCTGGCGACAATGCTGGGTGGGTCCGTTTCATCCTGGACCGTGGCTGCCGCGTGGACATCTACCGTGGCGCTTGCAGTTGAGATGGGCAACCTTGCCCGGACTGTGACCGTACGTGTGGTCGCACGTGCGGCATCCAACTGAAAGGCTGGCCAGGCGATGACTCCCGTGGCTGTCGGGTGTTGCGTCCCGCCGAGCGATGCAGCCAGAAAATCCAGCTCCTGCGGCAGTATGATGCGCAAGTCCGCTATCTGAGCCGGGCCGGGCGCGTCGTTTTGCAGTCGGAGCTGGTAGGCCAGCGTCTGGCCGGGTTCGATAAAGTCAACGTCGTTTTGAAGCCGGAGTTGCAGGGGGACCGGATCTGACGTCTCGCCCTGCGCACGTACGGGCTGCGGCGACAGGATCGCGGCCGCCAGGCCGGCAAGCACGATCAGGCCGATACGGAAGATCTTTTTGCTGTGATGAGTGCAGCGATGAACGGCCATTTTACGATCATCTCTTACGTTTAGGTTGATGCGCAGCCAATTCCACCAGCTTGCAGATGGAAGCTGCGCCTATGAATCTAGACGTTCAAGTAGGGAGAAAGTCGCGCGGTCTTGCCCCGGAAGATCGATTGCACAGGGAGGCACGGTGAAGCATCAAGGGACCAGATGAAAACGCTTCTCTGCGTCCCTCCGTTGCTCTTCATACCCCTCGATGCAATTGCTGGCTCGGCCTAGGCGAACAGGCCCCAGGCCCAATCAAAGATGCCAAAGAGCTTGAGGATGGAGAGGATGATAATGGCAATGAGAAGACGCCGTACCCAGATATTGGCGTTGGGATTGCCGACCGCAAAGCGTACGGCCAACCAGGCGCCGATGCTTTGCCCTACCGCCATAAGCAGACCCAATCCCCAGGCGACTTGATCGTTGGCAATGAAGACCAGAATGGCCGAGATGCTCAGCGCCAGCACGATGACCAGCTTGAGTGCATTTGCTTCGGCCAGATTGTAGCCCGCACCCATGACGAGCGCCGCCAGCAGGAAGATGCCCACGCCGGCCTGAATAAAGCCGCCATACATGCCGATGACAAAAAAGAGACCGAGTGTTAGCAGCCCGGGCCGTCCTTCCTCCACCTCGGAATGCTCCCGGAGCCAGCGTTTCGGGTTGAGCAGAATGACAAAGAGCATGATGACCATGACCACGCCAATCACGTAGTTCATCATCTGCTCGTTGATGTCGACGGCAATACGGGCGCCAACAATCGAACCGAGCACTGCCGGCACGATGTACCAGAGGCCGCCCATCACGTCCAGACTGCCGTGGCGGCGAAAGGCGGCGATGCCCACAATGTTTTGAAAGATCACGCCGACGCGATTCGTGCCATTGGCTATGTTGGCCGGCAGCCCCAAGAAGATGAGCATGGGCAACGTGACCAGCGAACCACTGCCCGCCAACGTGTTGATGACGCCGGCCAGAATACCGGCGGCGATGGCAAGAAGATAGATGTACCAGGCAAAATCCATAGGAATAGGTCGCTATGAGTAGAGATGAGTGGTTAAATTGACAATCGGCACTTGCCGATTGTCAATTGTCGATTAGAGAATGGGGACGAGTCGGGCCAGGCGTTCAACCGTCCGCTCCAGGTCGTTCATGCTGGTGGCGATGCTGAAGCGAACGTGGCCTTCGCCGGCCTGGCCAAACGCAATACCTGGCGTGGTAGCAATGTGTTCTTCCTCGAGCAGAATTTCAGAGAGCAGAAGACTGTCCTTCTGCGTCTGCGTAAACTTGGGGAAGACATAGAACGCACCTTCGATAGGCGCACATTCGATCCCGGGAATCTCCGCCAGGGCGTCGAGCATGAAGCGACGACGGGCGGCATAGGCTGTGGTCATTTCGTGGACGCACTCTTGGGGGCCATTGAGCGCGACCGCGCCGGCCGTCATACTGAAACTAGCCGCAGAGGTAATGCTTTGGGTTTGGAGGGTACGTGCCAGCTTGACGATTGGCTGGGGGCCGGCCATCCAGCCCAGGCGCCAGCCGGTCATGGCATAGGCCTTGCTGAAACCATTGACAATGATGGTGCGTTCCGCCATCCCTGGCTCGGCCGCAGGGCTGAGGTGGACCGCGTCCTCGTAGAGAATGTGCTCGTAGATTTCGTCGCTGAGTAGGTAAAGATCGTGTTCGATGACCACGGCGGTCAGCTCGTCCATCTCCGCACGCATGATCACGCGCCCGGTGGGGTTGTTGGGGCTATTCAGCATGATGAGCTTGGTGCGATCGGTAATCTGCGCTTCCAGCAGGTCGCGGCTGATGCGGAAGTTGTCGTCGCCCGGCAGCGTGACCCGGACCGGCGTTGCGCCCTGAAGTTGGACCATGGGGCCGTAGCTCACCCAGGACGGGTCGAGGATCAGGACTTCGTCGCCCGGGTTGAGGATCGCGGCCAGCGTGGCATAGAGGGCCCATTTGCCGCCCGGCGTCACCATGATCTGATCGGGTGTGACGCTGACGCTGTTTTCCCGCGCCAGTTTGGCGACGATGGCGTCAAGCAGCGCCGGCGTGCCCCATGAGGTTGGATAGTGGGTGTCGCCCGCCAGCATAGCCTCATGGGCAGCCTGAATAATGTGGGCCGGCGTATCAAAATCCGGCTCACCGCCGGCCAGATTGATCACGTCGACGCCTGCCGCTTTGAGCATGCGGCCCTTCTGCATCATCATCGCCGTCACTGACGCCGGCACTGAGTCGAGTAGGGAAGAGAGTGGTTGCATGGTTGGTCCTTGGGTGGGGGACGGAGTTGTCGGGTTGTTGGCGGTCGGGTTGTAGGGTTGCGGGGTGGTAGGGGGCGTCGTTGAGCCTGGCACTTCCTACCGACCGCGCCGGCGCCCCATAACCCTACCTCCCCACGACCCCAAGACCCTACTCCCCCACAACCTCCGCAATTGCGCGGCACAAATAGTCCATATTCTCCTCGGTCAATCCCGCAACGTTGATGCGGCCAGAGCCGACGATGTAGATCGAATAGTTATCGCGCAGAGCCGCGACCTGATCCGGCGTGAGGCCGGAGAAGGAGAACATGCCCCGCTGCTGCGCGATAAAGCTAAAGTCCTGCTCCACCCCCAACTCGTCGAGGGTCTCGACAAAGAGATGGCGCATGGCGTTGATGCGATCTCGCATCTCGCTCACTTCGCTCTCCCACTGCGCGCGCAACTCGGGATCGGTGAGGACCGTAGTCACGATCGCACCGCCGTGGGCCGGCGGGTTCGAGTAGTTGGCGCGGATGCGCTTCTTGACCTGACTTTGGACCGCCTTGGCCGTTTCGGCATCGGCGCTGATCACCGTCAACGCGCCGACGCGTTCATTGTAGAGCCCGAAATTTTTGGAGAATGAGCTGGCGATCAACAGTTCCGTGCCCGGTTTGGCCAGCGTATAGAGGCCCAGGGCGTCCTCTTGCAGGCCCTGGGCGAAGCCCTGGTATGCAAAATCGAAGAGGGGCAGGAGACCCCGCTCTTCTACCACGGCCGCCACGGCCGCCCACTGCTCGGCCGAAAGATCGACGCCAGTAGGGTTGTGGCAACAACCGTGTAGCACGACCACATCACCGGCTGGAATCTCATTCAAGGCCGCCAGCATGGCATCAAAGGCCACGCCATTGCTTTCTTTGTCGAAGTAGGGGTAGGCAGACGTCTCGACGCCGGCGGCGGCAAAGATCGCTGGATGGTTGGGCCAGGTTGGGTCGCTGAGCCAAACGCGCTTGCCGGGCAACATGGCAGCAACGAAGTCGGCCGCCACGCGCAGTGCGCCCGTGCCGCCCTGGCGTCTGTGCCGTCACCGCCCGCTGCGACGTGACGATCTCGCCGTCGCTACCGAAGAGCAGCGCCTGCGTCGCGGCGGCAAAGTCCGGCGAGCCGTCGATGGGCAGATAGCTCTTGCTCGTTTCGCTCTTCAGAATGCGTTCTTCGGCTGTCTTGACCGAGGGCAGAATCGGGGTCTTGCCCGTGGCATCTTTATAGACGCCCACGCCCAAGTTGATCTTATTGGGATTGGGGTCGCTCTTAAATGCTTCGGATAGGCCCAGGATCGCGTCGGGCGGCGCGGCTTGAATGGTTTCCAGCATGATGCTACCTCAGTTGAATGATAGTGGGCGGTTTGACCACAGATTGCTGCACTGCAATCGTGTGGTAGATGATTCAATGAATATTGTAAATCAATCGCACGTGATCGCGTACATCGGGAGAGTAGCTTTGGTCACAAACCCGTTCACGCGAAGGCGTGCTCACTGAACGTTTTGTTAGAACAGAATTGACCTACTCGGCGATAGAAGCGGGGCCAAATCAAGAAAAATCCGCGTTTATGCCCCGCATCCGCGCAATCCGCGTTCTATCTATCTTCTGTGGCTACAAAAAGCTCGACGAAATCAAACTTCTCCACATCGACCAGTCCCATGTCAGTTAGTTTGAGCTTGGGGATCACCTCCAAGGCCATAAAACTCATGGCCATGAAGGGATCGTGGAGGCGTGAGCCCTGGGCTGCAGCCGACGCGAGCAGGCGATCATACGCTGCGCGCACCTCACTGACTGGACGATCGCTCATGAGGCCGGCGACGGGCAAGGCCAACTCGGCGACTACCGCGCCTCCTTCATCCACGACGACGAGGCCGCCGCCTAACTCGTTGACCGCACGACCGGCCGCCAGCATGGCATGATCGTCTGCGCCAATGATGACGAGATTATGGTGGTCGTGGGCGACCGTGCCGGCAATGGCGCCGTGTTGGAGGCCAATGCCTTGGATGAAGCCCAAACCCGTGCCGCCGGCGCCGCTATGGCGATCGATCACAGCCATTTTTAGCAAATCGTGCCCCGGGTCGGCCACGGCTACGCCGGCCACAACGTTTGGCGCAAGGATCCGCTCCTCCGTGACGAGCTGATTCTCCAGCACACCAATGACGCGCATTCGTTCACTCGTGGCGGGGACGCGTAGATCGATGCTGTCCCACTCGATCCGAACCGAACCGGCTAACTCGGGGGGCGTAGCGAGCGGCGCCGGGTCGACGCCGTCAACCAAGCTGCCATCCTCTGCCACCAATGCTCCCTGCACGTAGACCTGGCGTGGACGCACATCGTTTAGATCATCGAAGATGATGAGGTCAGCCACACGCCCCGGCGCCAGCGCGCCGCGATCGCTGAGCCCGAACCATTCAGCCGCGTTGAGGGTCGCCATGCGAATGGCCGTGACGGGGTCAATGCCATAGGCGATGGCTTCGCGGACCATGTAGTCAATGGAGCCCTGATCGATGAGATCACCCGGCATGCGATCGTCTGTGCAGAAGCAGATGCGCCGGCTGTTCGCCTCATTGATCAGCGGCAGCAACGTATGCAGATTGTGGGCGTTGGTCGCTTCGCGGATGAGGATGTAGAAGCCGCGGGCAAGCTTTTCGGTCGCTTCTTCCACTGTCGTCGCTTCATGCTCGCTGCCAATGCCGGCAACGGCGTAGGCATTGAGTAGCTTGCCGGTCAGTGCCGGCGCATGACCGTCTTGCGGCCGGCCCGTGAACGCGTCCAACTTGGCAAGCACACCCGCGTCGCCAAAGACGACTCCGGGGTAGTTCATCACCTCGGCCAGCCCGTGAACTGTACCGTCGGCCAGCAGCGGAGAGAGATCGCCAGCGCTTAGCGTGGCGCCGCTTGTTTCCATATGAGTTGCCGGTACGCATGACGGCGCCATGATCAACACCTTGAGTGGCAGGTCACGGCTGCTGGCGGCCATATAGCGGATCCCTGCAACGCCGGCCACGTTGGCCACTTCATGGGGATCTGTGACGACGGTGGTCACGCCGTGGGGCAGCACCGCAGCTGCAAAGCCCGCCGGCACGCAAAGACTGCTTTCAATATGAACGTGAGCGTCGATCAGGCCCGGTGCCACATAGGCCCCGGCGAGATCGCGCTCGGTCTCTGCTTTGTAGCCCGGACCGACTCCGGCAATATAGCCGTCGAAAATCGCAAGGTCATTCTCTTCGATCGCGCCGGAAAAGACATTGATCTGGCGTGCATTGCGGAGTACGACGTCTGCGAGACGGTCGCCGCGTGCCACGGCCAGCAATTCAGTTACTTGCATAGAAATCCTCCATCCCACGAGTTGCGGAGAAAAGAGATCGGGGGGCAAGGCATCGTCGTGGGAACTGACGCTACGCGTGAGACTAGCTTTTTCTTTGTTCCCGCAGGCGCTAGAGCCACTCGGCATAGGCGCTCGGCATTTCGCGCCGTGTGCCGAGAAAGAGGCACCAGCCGAGCCACAGTATGAGGCCGAGGATGAGCAAATAGGGCCAGGGCAGCACAAAGGGGGCGGGAATGAAGCAGAGACTGGCCCCAATGGCCGGGGCAACCCATGAGTACGGCAGCGCCTCTTGACGGGCCAGGTCGACGGCCAGCCACGCGATAACCGCACCGCCCATGAAGAGCCCGGCCCCAAAAAACGTTAACGCCAATCTGTCAACGAAGGGGATGAGCTCGACCGCAGTGGGCTGGTTGGCGGCATAGGGTAGCACGTTCATCCACGTGATGACGCCGGCAATGGTCAGGACTGCACTGATGATCATGAGACCGCTTTGGAGCATGGTCGCAATGCGATGCCCGGGCAGGTAGCTCCAGATCAAGGCCACGAGCAGCACCATCCATGAAAAGATTGCCAGCAGCCAAAGCCAACCGCCGCCCATCCATAATGCTTCGTTGTCCTGCAGCCAAACCTGGCGCGGCAATTGCACGGTTGCCGTGCGCAGACCCAGACGCAGGCCGAAGACGGTGAACAGGGATGCCGTTACAAAAGCCAAGCCGGAAAAGCGAGCAGCGTTAATGATGCGCATAGTATTGTTCGAGTCTAGATCGACGGTTGCAACGGGCGTGAGGCGCCCCGTTTACCGCCACTCTACTGCCAAATTAGCGTCTAGTGTACTTGATTTTGATCAAGCTGTCATGTCAAGTTGGTGCGCAGAAAATTCCTACTTGAGTTTTATCACAAAATACCGTACAATGGCACCACGCACCCCTCGGATTAGCGGGTTAATCTTGCGCGTCAGCCCTAGAGTCGGTCGATTCGGACCGAATTCTCACCTCCCAATGCTGCCGCCCAACTGCTATCTCGTATGTCATCCCGTTAATCAACAGTACCACTCCCAGCGATTGTCTGCTCGATTCTTGCGCGGCTGTAATGTTGCTCGGAATCGCTTAATAACTGAATACCGAAAGGCAATCATGCAGATTTCGTTTCATGGCGCGGCGCGGGAAGTGACCGGTAGCATGCATCTGATCGAGGTGAACGATCGACGCATTTTGCTGGACTGCGGCCTCTACCAGGGACGGCGCGCCGATACCTACCAGCGCAACTTGAACTTTCCATTTGACCCAGCATCAATCGACGCTGTGGTCTTGAGCCATGCGCATATTGACCACTCGGGCAATCTGCCGAATCTGGTCAAGCAGGGCTTTATGGGCAACATCTGGTCTACGGCGGCCACGCGCAATCTCTGTACCTACATGCTCATGGACAGCGGGTATATTCAGGAACAGGACGTCTACTACCTGAACAAACGCAAGCGTCGCGAGGGCGAGCCGGAAGTCGAGCCGATCTATACGCAGGAGGATGCCCGACGCAGCCTGACCCAGTTTGTCAGCATAGGCGTTCACCGGCCGGTTTCCGTGGCCGACGGGGTGGAGGTGACCTTTTACAATGCCGGTCACATTTTGGGCGCTGCGTTTATACGGCTCGATATCCGCGAGCAGCACAGTGGCCGTACGTGGCGCTTGGTCTTTAGCGGCGATCTGGGGCGCGAAGATGTCGCCATTTTGAATCCGCCGGAGGCGCTCGATGAGGCCGACTTCGTCATCATGGAAAGTACCTACGGCGATCGTTTGCATGACGACTATTCGCAAGCCCGCAAGCGGCTGCGCAACGTGGTCAACCAGACGGTCAAGCGGGGCGGTAAGGTGATTATTCCCTCTTTTGCGGTGGGGCGAACACAGGAGATTGTCTATGCGCTAAATCAACTGGATGCCCAAGGCGACATTCCGCCGTTGCCTGTCTACGTAGACAGCCCGCTGGCGGTGAACGCAACGGACGTCTTCCGCATGCACCCGGAGGCATGGAACAGCGACGTGCAGGAATTTTTAGTCGAGGGCCGACGTCGCAGTCCATTCGACTATGGACGCATCGAGTATGTCCGCTCTGTCCAGCGTAGTAAACAACTTAACAATATGTTTGCGCCAGCCATCATCATTAGCGCAAGCGGTATGGCGGAGAATGGCCGGATCCTACATCACCTGAAGAACAATATCGGTGATAGGGCCAATACGATTCTGTTGGTGAGTTTTATGGCTGAACACACATTGGGACGGCGGCTTAAGGACGGTGAAAGCCCGGTACGCATTTTTGGGGAAGAATACGACGTCGTAGCAGAAGTTGTGTCGATCGACGGCTATAGCGCCCACGCTGACCAGCGTGAATTGATGGACTGGGCGCTGGCTTTTAACCCACAGCGACTCCAGGGACTCTTCCTGGTGCACGGCGAGCCGAATGCCGCCGACACTTTGGCGGACAAGCTCACTGCCGCTGGTATGGAAAACGTGACGGTTCCCATTTTGGGGCAGACAGTCACACTTTGAGGGCGTAAAGTAGCGGGGACGGGGGGCGCAATGACTCGGAAGTACATGACAGCGCAGGCGCAATCTGCCCTACTGCCTTGCTTTTTGATTTGACAGTCTCTACTTGTATCAAGTGTTCAACAGCGTATTATTCCTGGCATTATTCAGGAAATCACGAAAGGAGCTAGTGATGAAACGAGTGCATATGGGCGCACGCTACGCCGGCTTCGCGCTGGTCGTGCTGCTGACATTGGCGTCGATACTGATGCCGATGGCCGCACAGGCTGCCCCAACCCTCGCACAGGCGGAGTCAGCGCCTCAAAGCGGCTGGGGCAACTGCAGCACGTACCATTACGTGAAGTATGGGCAGACGCTTTCCCAGATCGCAGCGTATTACGGAGTGTCGACCCATGCCATCATGCAGGCCAATGGGATCTACAACCCGAATCACATCTATGCCGGGCAGAAACTCTGCATTCCGGGCGGGGGGGGGCATCCCTATCCGCCGTCGGGCAACTGTTACACATATCACTACGTGCGACATGGCCAGACGCTTTCGGGGATCGCAGCGTACTATGGCGTCTCCGTTCATGCGCTGATGAGCGCAAACGGAATCAGCAATCCGAACCACATCTATGCCGGGCAGAAGCTATGCATTCCGGGCGGCGGTGGCCATCCCTACCCGCCGAAACCGCCGGTTCATCCGCAGCCTCCCGTCCATCCGCAGCCACCGGTTCATCCCCAACCGCCTGCAGATGGCTGCACCTATCACCTGGTGAAGCCGGGCGAAACGCTCTCCGGCATTGCCGCCTATTACGGCGTCTCCGTTCATAGCTTGATGGCGCAGAATGGGATTCAAAACCCGAATCATCTTTATGTGGGTCAATGGCTGAAGATTTATTGCAACACGCCGCCGCCAGACCCGTGCGGTTATCATCCATGCCCGCCGCCACCGCCACCGCCGCCACCGCCGCCGCAGCCCTGCCAGCCGCACCCGCAGCCCTGCCAGCCGCATCCGCAGCCCTGCCAGCCGCATCCGCAGCCCTGCCAGCCGCACCCGCAGCCCTGCCAGCCGCATCCGCAGCCCTGCCCGGTGCCGCCCTCCGGTCATGGCGCCTGGCTCGGCAAATACTATAACAACAAGTATCTTGAGGGCAGCCCGGCTTTCGAGCGCCAAGATGCTGAAGTACGCTTCAACTGGTACAACGGTAGCCCCGGTCCTGGCGTCTCGGAAGATCACTTTAGTGTGCGTTGGGAACGGGACGTCTTTTTCGAGACCGGCCATTATCGCTTCCTGGCCACGTCAGATGACGGCGTACGCGTCTACGTCGACGGCATCAAGGTGATCGACGGTTGGAACGTGCATCCCGTCACCGAGTACGCTCAGGATGTCTACATCAATGGCGGTCATCACACTGTCGTTGTTGAGTACTTTGAAGAGTCCGGCGACGCCAGTATCTACGTACGCTGGGGACGCCGGTAGGACAGCACAGAATGGGGAACGCGGGGCGTGCAATGATCCTGCGTCACTGCTGAACCGCCATTCAAGTTGGGGCCAAGTGAAATAGAAAGATCCCGGCCAGGTTGCGCTGAGCAATCTGGCCGGGATCTTTTTGGCGTTGGATGCTTCTGCCCTTTGGGCTAGGCGGGTAGGTCTTCAAGACTCGACAGCCGGGCGTTCTCTAGCGCATCGCTGAGGTGGCCAGCTACCTGCTGCATACCGGCTTGCTCGACATGCTGTGACGTCTCTTGGAGCAGCTGTTGGACCGGCGCGTGGGCGGGCTGCAGCCGGGCAATTTCTAAGACAATTTCTACATACTCTTCCAACAGACTGCGCTGCCCGGCAAAGCGCAGGGCCTGGCGCAGCAACCGGCTGCTTTCCTGCATCGCCCCTTCACGTGCGGCCACGTCTGCCAATCCAAGCAGTGCCTGCACATGCGTGTACGGATAGAGATTGATCGGGTCGGCCAACGCGTCCTGCAGCATTTGTTTGGCAGTGGCCAAATCATCCCGTCCCAGCGCCACGAGCCCCAGGCCGATATTGGCGCTGTTGCGGTGGTTGCGAAAGGCGTCACTCGTATCGAGAAAATCGACTACCCGATGCAGGCGACGGGCTGCTTCCTCCAGGCGTCCGGCGTGCAGCGACTGAAATGCGCTGGCAATGCGCGGCCAGAGACTGACAAGCTCGGCCGTCGTGTCGCCCTGACGATTGAGCGTCATGCTCTTTTCATTTAACTCTTGGCTACGCTCCCAATCGCCCAACATGCGTGCCGTGACGGCCAGCTGAAAATAACCGATGCTGGCGAGAGAGCGCTGTCCCGTCTCAACCGCAAGCCGGACGGACGCTTCAAGACAGGCCGCCGCGGCCTGCAACTGTCCCTGCACACGCAGCGTCCAACCGTAGTCGAGCAGCGGCACGACGGCGTGGACGGGTGACAAGATGCTCAGCACATCGTGGACAGGGTCTGTGGGCACCGGTGGGGGCGGGATAAAGGCTTCCCAAGAGTTCAGATTCCCGCCGTCATAGGGGCTATAGATGCGCCGTCGTCGCTCCAACAGGTCAGTGACGATGAGTGCACGCTCGGCCACGTTGTTTTGGATCAAGGCATCCATCAGCTGATCCAGCAGTTCATTGCTTTCACGCTGTTGACCCACCAATTCCAGAATCGCGGCCAGGCGGCTGTGCGCGGTCAGCATCAGCTGGAGATCGTCCTGGGCGCGGGCCCACGCATGAAGGCGACGATAGGTATCGGTTACGCCGTCCGGGTCTAGTAGGCTTTCATAGGCCAATCCTAACCCCTGTAATGCCCGGGCGTAGAGTAGCGCCTCATCGGCATCCTCTTCCGGGCTTTGGAACGCGCCTAGGGCGTGGTCAAAGTGGGTGATGGCCTGGCGGAATCCAAAGCTCTTCAACACCATTTCGCCAGCCAATACGCTGTAGCGACCATATTCGAGTCGTTCGTCGCCGCCGGCTAGACTCAGGTGAAAGGCGGTTTCACTTGGATTGATCTGTGCCTTACCCGTCTGGATGAGCGCATTGCCGACGTCGCGATGGAGACGCCGCCGCTGGAGCGCATTAAGACGATCGTAGACTGATTGGCGCACGATTTGGTGGCTGTAGTCGAGACGATCATCCGGGCGCTCAAGCAGAAACTTGCGCCGCAACAGCATCTCCAGGCCGTCGACCGGATCGTGGCGGGCAGCGGCCTCCAGCAGATCAAGGCTGAAGTCTCTACCGATGACTGCGCACAGTTGCAGTATCTCGATCGCAGTTGGCGGCAGCCGTTCGATGCGCTCCTGCACAATCTCGTCCACGCGTTGGTTGTGATGCAGCGTTAAAACGCGCTGATACTTGCTTGACCAGCGATCTGTCATCTCGTCGAGCTTCTGATCTTCGCTCGATTGATAGCGTTCCTGCAGATCGCGCAAGGCTTCGGTCACAAAGAGCGCGTTGCCCTGCGTCGCTTCATAAAGAAAGTCCACCAGTTCCGACGCATCGCGGCCCATCTCGCCGGAGAAGTGTTCCACGAACTCGCGCACTGCCTCAATCGACAGACGCTCGAGATCAATCACTTGGGCCTGCTCCGTGCGGTTAAAGGCGTGCAAGAGCGTGATGAGGGCTTCATTTTCGGGCAGATCGTCGGTGCGATAGGCCAGCAGCAGGAAGATTGGCAAGTCGCGTAGACGCTGGGCTAACCGGCTCAACACCGCCAGCGTGTCCTGATCCGCCCAGTGGAGATCGTCCATAAAGAGGAGCAGCGGACGCAGCCTGGCCAATTCGGCCAGAAAGGCGACGATGCCTTCGATCAGGCGCTGGCGATGTTCGTCCGTGTGGATATGTGCATCGCTGGTTGGCGACGGCAATTCGGGCAGCAGGTCCTGCAAGCTCGGGATAATTTGCGCCATCTGCGTCAGGCTGGCCATAGGCAGACCGTGGAGAGACTCTTCAGGCAGGGCGTGCAAATAACGACCGATGCCGTCAGCCAGGGGAGCAAAGGGCAGCGTCCGTTCGATCTGCTGGCAACTGCCGCTGAGCACGGTTGCGCCAGCCTCTGAAGCGCCCTGAAGTGCGTTGTATGCCAGACGTGTCTTGCCGACGCCGGCTTCACCAGCCAGTACGACCAGTCGGCCATTACCCCGCAGCGAGTGCTTAATCTGCGCTTGAAGCTCGGCCAGCTCTTGCTCGCGTCCTACAAATATGTCGGTGAATTGGCGGCTTAGCTGGGGCAGCATGGCGCTCGGAGGCAAGACAAACTTGTCCTTCTGCGCGCCATGCGGAGTGATTGGAATGGGTGATGAACCGGGCGTAACGTGGCTCAGGACACTGGGCGATGAAGGCGTGATTTCACCATTGAGAATGCGCTGGTGCAGCATTTGCGTCAGGGGGCTGGGGTCGGCCCCTAACTCTTCTGCCAAAATCGTGCGGCAGCGTTCGTAGCTGAGCAGCGCGGCCGCGCTGTCGCCCGATTCGGCCTGGAAGCGCATAAGCAATTGGTACGCATTCTCGCGCACTTCATCGCGGGCCAGAATACGGCGACAGGCAGAGATTGCCTCGGCGTAGTCTCCTGCCGCAGCCTGCAGCTCGGAAAGCTCCAGCAGGGCGTTGAAGTAGCGCTCGCGCAGACGATCGCGCTCATTTTGAGCCCAATCGGCGTAGGGATCGCTGATCAGATAGTCATCGTGATAGAGGGCGACGGCCTCTTCGAGCAGCGCCTGGCGCTTGGGCAGATCTTCGACTTGATGTCCAGCATTGAGGATCTGCTCGAACGCCTGTACGTCGAGCCAGATGTCCGGGTGCATGTGAAATGCGTAGCCGGGGCTTTGCGTAATGATGTACTGGGAAGGCGCCCGGTTGGGGCGATCCGGCTCCAGCACATTGCGAAGTGCGTTGATGGCGCTGCGCAAGGTCGTGGCGGCAGCGCTCGGCGTGCTATTGGGCCAGAGTGTTTCGATGAGCCGATCAGTCGAGACCGGCCGCGGCCGCTCGGTGATGAGGATCTTGAGCAGCTGTCGCGCTTGACGTGTGTGCCAGTCGCTTTCGGTGACCGCATGCTGATCGCGTACGACCTGCAAAGTGCCGAAGGTGCGAATTTCAATCTTGGGGAGCATGTTTTTGCCTATCTGGGCCATAACCTACAAAGGTCGAACCCAAGCCTGTCGGTCGATAAGGTCTGCGCCCCGTCCATCCTTTGGGCGCACGTACGACATAGTTTATCGAAGGCACTTTTCCTGTCAGCAACGCAATCTGTGCGGTCCGGTTATTCGCCTGCCTCCGCTGGGGCAATTGACGGTTCCCTTCCATTTTACCCCAACCAAGTGGCTTTGCCAAACAATTATAACGCAGTGCGGCATGGCTTTCGGGAGGGGGACTTCCAATGGCAATTGCAATAGAAAAAGCCGGGCTCAACGGGGAGCCCGGCTCGCATTTTCTACAGGAAACTAGCGAGGCGTAATGCGTGCGTAGTTCGGCCATTCAAGCTTGAATCCGAGTTGGTCGGCCAGGAGGTTCTGGAAGTCCGCCAGGTGCGCCGGATCATTGCGCACCTGCCGCGGCGTCAGTCCCTTGATCAGGCACCAGGCCGCCAGCGCGCCCGCAGCCTCGCCGATATTCCACTCGACGGGATGGAGCCGATAGCAGCCGTTGGTGATATGGGTCACGCCCAGGTTCTTGCACGCCGGCAGCAGGTTTTCCACTCGCTGCGGAATCAGTGAACCGAGCGGAATCTGGAATGGGTAGTTGCTGATGTCGACATAGTTGCGCGGCGCTGTGCTCGGATGGAGGTCGATGCGGTAGGAGCCGATGCCCACACTGTCATGAAATTCTTCTGCACCGACCAGGCCTGCGGCCCCGCGTTGTTCCGTGCCCACATGCTGCTCTACAACGGTGAATTCGGCCAGAATGCGCCGTGCTTCACGTACGTAGACGTACTTGGCCAAACCATCTTCGGTGCCCACGATGTCATGACGGAGGCGCAAGCCTGGATAGCCGTAGCCGCCATCATGTCGCGGCGCTTCCGTCTGCATCCAGTAGAGCAGTGACTGGCTCAGTTGCTTGCACTGACGCAAGTTTTCCTGTACCTCTTCTTCCGGCACGCCCACCAGCGGTCCCAGCCAGTAGTCGATCTGGGGCCAGTTGACCAGCGTGATGCTGCTGGCATAGCGGCCTTCCGGATAGTACTTCTTATAAAAGATACGGCGGTAGTGCCAGAAATCGCCCACCTTGCGGCCATCCTGTGGGCCGTCGAAGATGGCCCGGTGGCGCGCCTCCAGCGTTTGGGGATCGACATCCTCCCAGCCAAGCTGCGGACCGGGCCAGAAATCGGCCTGGTAGCCCTTCCAGAAATCATAGCCCACCGGCTTTTCGATCGTGTGATCTTCGCCCGGCAGGTAATCGACGGCAAAGCACCAGGTGATGGCCTGCTGATCCAGTGGTGCAGGGTCGCCTTCGACGGCGTGAAGCTCCCCGGTCTGCGCCTGGCTCTCGGCGCCGATGATGTGTTCGACATCAGCAAATTCGAGCAAGTCGCCCAGTTCCGTTGCGTCGATGACATAGGGAGCGTGGGCGACATACTGCGCGCCGCTTTGGTCGTTCTGCAAGGTCACGGACCGAACCACGTCGCCGTCGCTCTCCGCGGCAATCGGTCGGGTGTTGAGTAACAGCTCCAATTGCAGGTTGGAACGGTAAGGCGCCAGCATCTCCAGCATTGCAGCGAGCGCAACGCGTGGTTCGTGACAGAGTGGACTGACGTTACCGTTGCCCGGATTGAGGTGGACGTCAGCTCTGGCTTCAGGCACGAGGGGGTAGTTCTGGCGGTAATAGCGACGGATGTTTTCGCGCAGGCGGCGATAGCTGGCCGTACAGCCGGTCGTTTCAATCCAGGGGTGCTCGTCCGGCGGCACGGCCTGAGCCGTCATCTGCCCGCCGATCCAGTCCGTCTCCTCGGTGAGGATCACGGTCTTTCCCAGTCGAAGTGCGGCGAGGGCCGCGGCCACGCCGCCCAGTCCCGCACCGACAATTAGTACGTCGCACTGAAGCTCTTTCATGATTCGTCCCTTAATAGATTTGATTGCTTGGTTTCTTGATGTCACCATCCGCCGCCGTACCCCTGGCCATAGCGCATGGGACCGCGCCATGCCCACGGGTTGCGCGGATGTAGCTCCAGCGGGTCAACGTCCGACTCGGTGACCCGTAGACTGCCCTCCTGCACGATTGGTCGTGCCAGATCCGCCAAATAATCGATCAGCGTCTGTTTAAGGCGCTGCTGTTCGCGACTGAGCGCCGCGTGGTCCGCCAGGTTGTGCAGGTTGTTCGGATCTGCTGCGGTATCGAAGAAATGCTCGACACCCCCTTGTGTGTAGTACACATACTTCCAGCGACCGTCCGTGGCAAAGACCGTCGCGTTCTCGGCCTGGCCACACTCACCGCAGACGACTCGCTCGACGTTTCTGCCGGATTCAATCTGTGGCAGAAGCGAGACGCCGTCAATGTCGTCCGGCAAGGGCAGCCCGGCCATGTCGAGCACTGTGGGATAGAGGTCTGCGGTGAGTACCGGTGAGTCGATCTCCTGGCTCGGGCGCGCCATTGGCATCCAGTCGGGCACGCGCACGATGAAGGGGACATCGGCTGATCCAGAGAGAAAGGTTGTTTTGCCCCAGAGGCCGTGATCGCCCAGGTGTTCGCCGTGATCCGAGTTGAAGATGATCGCCGTGTCGTCGTAGAGATTTTTCGAACGCAATTCGCCCAAGAAGCGCCCTAACTCATAGTCAATCTGCGAGATAAGCCCGTAGTAGCGCCGCCTTGCCTCGCGTATTACCTCAGGGCCCAGCTGCGCCCACTTCCCCACGAGCCGTTTTTGGACGAAGGCCGTACCGATGCCCAAGGGGACGCTGACGGCAACGAAGTAGAACGTGTTGCTGACCGACTTCCAGAAGAGGGGGGGGCGCGTATCAACGCCTCTTGATAGTTGGCCAGGCCGATGAAGTTCTCCGTGCCCAGCGCATTCCATTCAGTGAAGCTGTGATAGAAGCCCGATATGCGATGTGGCTAAAGGTAAGACCCGGTAGACAGGGACAGCTTGGACACCTTAAGCGTCCAAGCTCCTAAAACCCTTGCAGCTTGCTCAAGTCCGCTACGCTGTCAGGCAGCGCGGCAATGTGTTGGGCCAGGGCAAGGCGCGCCTGGCGCAGTTCTTCGTCCTCAGCATTGACCAGCACATTCTCAAAGTAGTCATGGATCGGTCCCTGTAGCGCACGCAGCTGTTCGCCCAATTCCGCGGCTGGTTCGTCGCTCGCGGCCAGGGCAGCGGCAGCGGCTTCGTATGCATCGTGCAGCGGCTGCTCGACCGGCTCCACGTAGGCCGCGGCGTTGAGGCTGAGCGCTTCGTCCAGCCCGCGGGTGATGCGCGCCGCCCGCGCATAGGCGGTAAAGACATCCTCCCACCAGGGCTGCTCGACCAGCACGCGCAGCGCCTGTACGGCGCGCGTAGCGCCCCGTACGGATTGTCGCCGCGCGCGGCCAGCACCGCGTCGACGACGTCGTGGGGAATGCCCAAGTCGAGCAGCACGCCCTGCAAGCGCCGCGTGATAAAGGTCGCGGTTTCGGCCAGCGCTTCTTCAGAAACGTCAATCGGCTGGCGAGCTGCCGCCTCCGCCAATCCTGCGGCGAGGCTGAAGTCGGTTTCGGTTTCCAGCAAGTTGTTGACGATGCCCAGCGCGGCCCGGCGCAGGCCAAAGGGATCGGCGCTGCCGGTCGGCTGCGCGCCGGCTGCAAAGAGACCAACAAGACTGTCGAGCTTGTCCGCCAAGGCCAGGGCCAAACCGGCCAGCGCTCTGGGGCGCGGCATCGCCAGCCGAACGAGGCAGATAGTGCTCGCGAATTGCCTGCGCCGACCGCATCCGTTTCTCCTGAATGCTTGGCGTATAGTTCGCCGATGATGCCCTGGAGGCTCGTCATCTCCACCACCATGTTGGTCACAAGGTCAGACTTGCTCAACGCTGCGGCTCGACGCACAGTGGCCAGATCGGCCTCGTCGAGTTGGAGCAACGTCGCGACCTGAGGCGCCAGGTCGACCAGTCGATTGACTTTGTCCAGCATGGAACCCAGCTTGGCATGGAAGGTGAGCGTGCCCAGGCGGGGCGTGTAGCTCTCCAGCGGACGCTCGGTATCCTGGCGATAGAAGTAGGCCGCATCGGCGTAGCGGGCGCGAATGACGCCCTCATTTCCGGCGATGACGACCTCAGGCTGGGCCAGATCCCGCGCTGTTGGCCACCGTGATGAAGTAGGGCAGAAGGTTCTCTTGGGTCTGTTCATTGCCCTGGACAAAGACCGGGAAGTAGCGCTGATGCTTCTTCATGACGGCGATAAGCACCGGCATGGGCAGCGTCAGGTACTTCTCTTCAAAACGACCAAGCAGCGCGGTGGGCGCTTCGATCAAATCGGTCACTTCATCGAGGAGGTCCGGATCGTCCGGCGTCACCCCGTTGACCTCTGCCGCAGCTTGATTGACCTGCTGCTGAACGAGCTGGCGGCGCTCCTCCCGGTCGATGACGATGCCTTTCGCGGCTACCTGGTCAAAGTAGCTGGCGCTGTCGGGCACTGCGAAGGTGGTGAATTCGCCCGCCGGCAAATCTGCCGCCGCATCCGCAAAGCGTGGGCCACGGCTCATGCCGCCGCTTGGCGTGTCGGCCCAACTGAAGGGCACAAGCTGATCGCCATAGCGGGCGACGATCCAGCGCAGGGGGCGGGGGTAGCCGAGATTAGAAGCATTCCAGCGCATGGTCTTGCGCCAGCGCAGTCCGTCGAGCAAGCGCGTGCTCAAGTTCTGGCAGAATGTCGGCGGCGGGTTGGCCTGCCACCCGCTTCACTGCATACAGATAGCCGTCGCGCTGCTCCAGCTCCTCTACACTCAGGCCCTGGCCGCGGGCAAAGCCGGCGGCCGCTTTGGTGGGTTGATCGTCAGCATCAAAGGCCCGATCCAGCGCGGGACCGCGCTTCTCGACCACTTCGTCCCGCTGCCGGGGGGCCAGATCCGCTACGTAGGCCGCCAGACGCCGCGTCGTGCCGGTCACGCGCAGGTCCTCGTAGTCGAGCTTAAACTCGTCGAGCAGGGCGGCCAGGGTCTCTTCGATCTGGGCGATGCCGTCTACCACGTCTTGAGGCGGCAGTTCTTCCGAGCCCAGTTCGAGGATAAAATCCTGCGCTTCGGCAACCGGCGCCACGTGTCAGCCGGCTGAGGTGCGGCTCATCCGCAGTCTGCGCTTCACCGCCGCCATTTTGCGGCAGCCAGGGATACTCCTCCTGCTGACGCTGCTGGACGTAGAGTTCGGAGACGCTGCGCGCCTGGCGACGCATGTCGGCGAAGAACTTGGCACGCTCGGTGACGCCGATCGCGCCGCGCGCATCAAGCAGGTTGAAGGTGTGGCTCTGGCGCAGCACGAAATCGTGGGCGGGCACGACGAGGCCCCGGTCGATGCAGGCTTGGGCCTCAGCCTGATAAATGTCGTACATCTGCTTGAGCCGGTCGACATCGGCCAGCTCGAAGTTGTAGACACAGTGCTCTACCTCGGCCGGACGGTAGAGCTCGTCAAAGGTGTGAACGCCGTCCACATCGATATCCCAGACCTGCGTCTTGTTCTGCAGATACATGACGATACGATCGAGACCGTAGGTGATCTCTACGCTGACCGGATCGAGCGGCAGGCTGCCCGCCTGCTGGAAATAGGTGAACTGGGTGATCTCTTGGCCATCCAGCCAGACTTCCCACCCCAGGCCCCAGGCGCCCAGCGCCGGCGATTCCCAATTGTCCTCCACAAAGCGCACGTCATGCTTGGTCAGGTCCAGACCGATGGCTTCCAGACTGCCTAGGTAAAGCTCCTGGGGATTGCCCGGATCCGGCTT
Source organism: uncultured Chloroflexia bacterium (assembly GCA_963749845.1). Classification (GTDB taxonomy): domain Bacteria; phylum Chloroflexota; class Anaerolineae; order Caldilineales; family Caldilineaceae; genus JAGRCP01. The sequence goes on from CAVVOJ010000011.1 coordinate 372,186, forward strand.
GAGGATGACCTGGTACTGGTTGTGCATCTGCATGCGATTGGGATTTTCGCGCGTAGCGTCCATCATCGGCGCGGAATGACGGCTCCACGTAGGCCACGTTCCACGGTTCGGGACCGAGGACGCGCAGCACGGTAGCCGGGTTCATCGTGCCCGCTCCTACCTTCTCGCTGTAGGGAAACCAGTTGAGACAGCCGTGGGCCGACCAATAGGCATCAAGCCGGCGAATCACTTCTTGCATGGATGGATGCGAACTCATGAGTTACCTGCTTGTCTTCACTGAAGTTGATCATGTAATGCGACTGCACGGAAAAAATCGATGGAACGCGGATTGTGCAGATCGGACGGATAGCCGCTGATTACTCTAAATGGAATCCGCCGAGATCCGCCATATCCGCGTTCCATTGAAGATTTGCCTGCTACGGCAGTACCCGTAACGGCACTGGCACAAAGACGAGGATAAAGATGACAATGACGGCAAAGCCAATGTAGCGGCGGCGCGGGTCGAGCTCGGTCACGTCGTCCAGGGCGGGCGGATGATAGGGACCGATGACCGTAAAGATCAGCACCAGCCAGAGCAGCCAGCCCGTCCAGCCAATGTTGACCAACTCGGGCACAAGGCGCTGGAGGGGCGCCAGCCCGGCGATGCCCAGGACCGCGATCACGCCGATGGCGATCTGGTTGATGCGGCGCGCCTGCTCGCCGAACATGGCAAAGACCGTGTGGCCGCCGTCGAGCTGACCCACAGGCAACAGGTTGAGCGCCGTAACGAGTAGACCCGCCCAAGCGGCAGTCGTTACCTGGTTCATGAGCACGTCTTCGCCCGTGATCGGGTCCGGCAGGGGCTTGCCGAAGGCCCAGATCTTGGCGAAATAGTAGAGAATGCTGTTGCCTTCGAGAAAACCGCCGCTGAAATCGGGCACGGCCATGTGACTGGCGCGCAGACCGAGAAAGAGCAACGGGACGGCAAGGACAAGCCCGGCCAGAGGACCGGCCACACCGATGTCGAAGAGTTTGCGCCGGTCGGGGATCGGCGCTTTCATCTGAATGAACGCGCCCATGGTGCCAAAGGGCGGCAGCGGCAGGGGAATAAAATAGGGCAGGGTCACCGCCACCCTGTGCGCTTTGGCAGCGAAGTAGTGACCGAATTCGTGGGCCAGAAGGATCGACATCAGCGTGACGCAGAAGGGCCACCCTTGCAGCAAGATCCGCGGCGAGAGGGCGCCCCAGACGGAGGTCGCCCCGGCCGCGGCCGAGCTGTAGAGCGAGCCGACGAAGAGCGTGCTGAGTACGGTCAGTGCAAACAGCACGCCGTTCTTCCAGGCCTTGGGGTGCGCTTCCGGCGCCACGCCGGCCATCACGTGGAGAACGACATCATCTTTGTTGCCCCCTGCTCGCGGGGCGCAGGATTGGGGTAAAGCCGCGTGCTGTGAGCGCCTCCAGCCAGCGTGGGAACAGCTCCTCACTGGGCTTGAGTAACCGCCCGCGCACGATGATGACGCCTTCGAGCGCGGGGTCGCGACCCAACTGGATCGATTCAACATCCATTTCCCCCTCGAGTAGCGCCCGGATTTGGTCGGCCAGGACCATGGCTTCAGAGGGAGATAATTCGTTGTTACCGACTGCGAAAGGCAGTGGGCCTGGGTTGTTGGCAGTTGTGTAACTCATCACGCTTCTTGCTCTCGCCCGCTGCACGGTGCAGCAGAAAACCGATGAAGGATTTTACCGCATAACGTCGATTAATGGTATAACTCGAGCCCAGAGTGTGAACGCATGCACGCTACTTTTGGAATGGATGGACTGACCTTTTATGCACCCTTTTTTGGTGAAATTACAGGAAAAACCGCTTCTATTTGACGGGGCTATGGGCACACTGCTCTATGCCCGCGGGGCCAGCAGCGAACAGTGTCTGGAACTGCTTGTCGCCACGCGTCCCGGCTGGGTGACGGAGATTCACCAGGCCTACGCCACGGCCGGCGCTGACATCATTAAGTCGCATACCTTTGGCGCCAACCGCATCCGACTGGCCGAATATGGGCTGCAGGATCGCGTGCGTGAATTCAACTTCAAGGCGGTCAAGCTCGTGCGCGATGTGCGCGAAGTGGCCGGCCGAGCGCTTTTCATCGCCGGCGATGTGGGCCCCAGTGGTGCACCATTGGCTCTGCCGGGCACGCCAGCCTACACGCAGGTGCGCGCTGCATTCCAGGAACAGATTGCCGTGCTGTGGGAAGCGGGCGCCGACCTGTTGCTCTTCGAGACCTTCAGTTCGCTGGATGAGTTGGAACTGGCCGTCGAGATTGCCAAGGAGGTTTGCGATCTACCGGTTGTGGCTTCGCTAACCTTTACGGAAGATCATCGCACGCCGACGGGCAATACACCCGACGAGGTCGTGACCCGCCTGCGTGCGGCCGGGGCCGACGTGATCGGGATTAACTGTTCGGTCGGGCCGACCCAAATGTTGCGTACACTCAATCTCGTCCATACGGCTGCACCGGATGCCCTGCTCAGCGCCATGCCCAATGCCGGTTTTCCCGAACGGGTGGATGGACGCTTTTCCTACCCGGCCAGCCCCGAGTACTTTGCACGCAGCGTGCCCCAATTTCTCAGCGAGGGCGCGCGGCTGGTCGGCGGCTGCTGCGGCACATCGCCCATGCACACGCGCCACATGCGCGCTGCCCTCGATGCCGCCCTGGCCGCACCCAGCAGCGGGAAGGCCGCGACGATTACCATAAGCGAGGATGACCTGCCCGACTTGCAGATCAGCAGCGCCACTGACTACGCTGAAGAGGAAGATGGCCGCACGCCGTTGTTGCGCAAGCTGGAGGCCGGCAATTTTGTCATCAGCGTGGAAGTTGATCCGCCTCGCGCCTTCAATGCCGAAAAGCAGATCGAGGGCGCCAAACATGCGCGGGCCATGGGCGCCGACGCGGTGAATGTTGCCGATAGCCCCATGGCCCGGGTGCGCATGGGGGCGTTATCTCTCTGTACCCAGATTCAACAGCAGGCCGGCATTGAGACGATCCTTCACTTCACGACCCGTGACCGCTCGCTCATGGGGCTGCAAGCTGATCTGATCGGCGCGCGCGCTTTGGGCGTGCGCAATATCTTGGCGCTGACGGGCGATCCGCCCAGCCTGGCCGGCAATCAGACCAGCAGCGCGGTCTACGACGTGGACAGCATCGGTCTGGTCCGGGTCATAGACAAGTTCAATCAAGGGCTCGACCTTTCCGGTCGAGAAATGGGGAGCAAGGGCGACTTTACGATTGCCGTGGCCTGCGATCCCACGCGACCGGATCTGGCCGAAGAGGTGGATCGTTTCCATCGCAAGGTCAGTGGCGGCGCGCATTTTACCATGACCCAGCCGATCTATGATCCGCAGCTCTGGCTTGATTTCTTGGAATTGTACGAAGAGCGCCACGGAACCTTTCCCGTGCCCGTGCTCATCGGCGTATTGCCGCTGCAAAGCCACAAGCACGCCAGCTTCCTCCACAACGAGGTGCCCGGTATCACGCTGAGTGAAGAGGCGCTGGCGCGCATGGAGAAGGCGGGCAAGGAGGGGCGCTATGAAGGCGTTACCATGGCCCAGGAACTGCTCATGGCGCTAAAGGGGCTTCCCTACGTGCAGGGCGTTTATCTCATGCCAAGCTTTGGCCGCTACGAACTCGCCTGCCAGGTGCTGGAGGTCTTGACGCCGGAAGAACGCGGTGTCGAGAACGCCGAACGCGCAGTGCGGAGCGCGGAGTAGAACCGTAACGACAAAATGATAAGTAAAGAATGATGAATGGAGAATTTTTAACTGGGTGACGCGCATGCATTAATGATTCTCCATTCATCATTCTTGATTACGCCATTACTCCGCCTTGGGCGACGACGAAGGCGATGGCGCTGCTGCGATCATGGGAGAGGCTGAGGGACCATTCAACGAGGCCGAGTTGTTCCGCTTGCTCGGCGGCGGCGTTGTGGAGCGTGAGCAGAGGGGCGCCGCTCTCCCGGTGGCGTCGGATTTCGATGTCGGTCCAGTTGACGCCCTGGCGCCAGATACCGGTGCCCAACGCCTTGGCAACTGCCTCCTTGGCTGCAAAACGCGCTGCCAGTGACTCAACTCGGCCGCCGCAACTGGCTAGTTCTGCCGCAGTATAAACGCGCTGCAAAAAGCGGTCCCCATGCTTGTCAATCGCTTCCCGCACCCGCTCAATCTCAATCGTATCGACCCCGGTTCTCAACATCCTTGGTCATCCTTTCCCCATCGCCTCTATGGACCGGCCACCACCGTCACCTGGGCACTGTCCGTCAGATAGGTCTGGGCAACGCGTTGTGCGTCGGCAGGGGTCACAGCATAGATTAGCTCGTGATAACGAAGGAGGAAATCGAGGCCGAGCTGATGCCACTCCATGTTGAGGAGCGAACCGGCGACGCCGTCATTTGTCTCCAGTGTCAGGGGCAGGACCCCGGTCAGGTAGGCCTGGCTGTCGGTCAGCTCTTCAGGCGGAACCGGCTCGGCCGCCAGTCGCGCACATTCGTCACGGATGGCAGTCAACGCCGCTTCGACCTGCTCTGCATTGACGCCCGCAGCCGCCGTCCACAGGCCGGCTGCCTGGTTTGCCTCCTGCGCGCTGTAGGCGTAGTAGGCCAGCCCTTTGGCCTCGCGTACGCTTTCACCCAGCCGTCCCATCAGCCCGAAGACGCCCAACACCGTGTTGGCAACCCGAATCGCATAATAGTCGGGGTGGCGTCGCGGCACCGCGGGTACGCCCACCACGATGTCGGCCTGAAACTTGCCCGGCATGTGGTGGTCGACGCGTTGTGCCAGAGTTGGAAATGTCACGGCGGGCACGCTTTGATCGGGGCCCGGTCCGCGCCAGCCGCCCAGTGCGTCATCAATTTGGTCGATCAGGGCCGCGGTCTGTAGATCGCCGGCAACGGCCAGGATCGCGCCCTGGGGCGTGTAGCGTTGAGCATGGAAGTTACGTAGATCATCGACCGTGATTTGCCCAATCGTCTCTGCATAGCCACTAATCGCACGTCCGTAGGGGTGATCGCCGTAGATCGTCTCGTGGTAGCGCAAATTGGCCATGCTCGCCGTGTCTTGGGCTCGCTCCTGCAGACCGATTTGTTTCTGGTTGCGCAGCCGTTCGACCAGCTCCTCTGTGAAGGTAGGGTGACGGATGGCATCGGCCAGGATCACGAGGAGACGTGGAAAATCTTCGCTTAGGCAGGCAAGGCTGAAGTTGGTGACATGCTTGTCGCTGGCGAAGGTCAGGTTTGCGCCCACTGCTTCAATGGCTTCGTTGAAGGCGTCGAAGTCATAGCCCGTGCTGCCCCGGCTCAGCATGCCGGCGACAAACGCGCTCAACCCGGCCTGACCGGCGGGATCGTGGATGCTGCCGGCGGGCACATAGCCTTCCAGCGAGATGAGGGGCGCGGCGTGGTTTTCTCTTGCCAGCAGGACGAGGCCGTTGTCTAACACGGTGCGGGCAACAGTTTCCGGTCCTGGATAGGAGAACGGGGTCATCGTCATGGTTGATTAGGCCAATTTCTAGGCTTCATGCGCTCAAATACCATCCGGTCGTCTGGCGTGAGGGCTGCAGGTAAGCATTGGCCACGCGCTGCACATCCTCGGGCGTCACGGCCGCCAGCCTCTCCAACCAATCATCCAGCCAGCCGGCTCCGGCCACGATCTCGCTGACGCCCAGCCAATAGGCCCGCGCAGTAGCGCTTTCATTGCTGAAGGCAAACTGAGCTTTGGTCTGCTGGACCGCCTTCTTGAGCTCTGCTGCGGTCACGCCGTCTGTCTGCAGCTCGGTGAAGAGTTGCCAAAGCGCGTCCTCGACCTGCGTCGGGTCCACCTCTGCCGCCGGTGTGACCGAGATAAGAAAGAGAAACGGATCGATTGTGGGCTGGAAGCTGGAATCGACGTCGACGGCCCAATCCGTATCGACCAGCGCGCGATAGAGGCGGTTGCTGCGATTGTTGGCGCTACCGCCAAACATGCCCAGTCCTTTGGCGCCCCCCAGAATCGAGTCAAGGACAATGAACGGGAAGAAGTCAGGGTGATCGGCGGCCGGGGCCGGAAAGGCCATGAGCAAGTAGGGCGTCGGGTCGTGACCGCGCAGGGTGACGCGCCGCTCGGACTGTTGCGCCGGCTCCGCCGCACGCACGACCGGGAGCGTCGGCCCCGGCGCCAATCCGCCGAACGCTTGCTCAATGCGCTCCAACATGGACACCGTCTCGAAATCTCCCGTGACCACGGCAATGGCATTGTTGGGCGTGTAGAAAGTGCGGTAGTGGTGATAGAGATCTGCACGCTGAATTTGGTGAAGATCTCGTTTCCAGCCGATGATGGGATGACCGTAGCTATGCGCGTGGAAGGCCGCTGCTTGTACCTCCTCGTTGAGCAACCAGAAAGGATCATTCTCCGCGCCTTCGCGCTCGCTGAGGATTACCGTGCGTTCCGATTCGCACCCTGCCGCGTCGAAATGTGCGTTGATCATGCGATCGCTTTCCACTTGCAGCGCCAGGTCAATTCGATTTGAGGGAAAGGTCTCGAAGTAGGTTGTCCAGTCCTGGGACGTCATGCCGTTGAAGAAGCCGCCGGCTCGCGCCACCGCCCGATCAAACTCGCCCTGGGGAAACTGATCCGTGCCCTTGAAGAGCATGTGTTCCACCCAGTGGCTGATGCCCGTGAGTCCCGGCACCTCATTGCGGCTGCCGACGCGGTAGAAGATCCAAAAACTTGCGACGGGCGCGGCATGGCTCTCCTGCAAAATGATCTGAAGACCGTTGTCGAGTTGCGTCTTGTGAAGTTGCATAGGTTTGGTCAGTGATGCGTCACGGGTGAAGCGGGATGTGTGCGTGCCACCCATGCGCGTCTCCCGGTTAGTTTTTGGCGAAGGTCACGCCACGACCTGCTGCACGGTAGGTGAACCCGAGTCCCTGCATGGTGGTCGGCTCGTAGATGTTGCGACCGTCGGCGACGATTGGCGTCGCCATGAGCGCCTTCATGCGCGGCAGATCGAGCTGTTTGAACTCGTTCCACTCGGTGCAGACCAGGAGCGCATCGGCGCTGGCGGCTAGATCATAAGGATCCTCGACCAGACGCAGGTCTGGGTTCATTTTGGCCACATTGGCCATCGCCACGGGGTCGTAGCCGCTCACCAGCGCGCCTTCCTGCTGGAGCATGCGCGCAATCTCCAGCGCCGGCGCCTCGCGGATATCGTCGGTGTTGGGCTTGAAAGCCAGCCCCAGCAAGCCGATGCGCTTCTGATTGAGCGAGCCACCGAGCAGGTCGCGCAGGTTGAAGATGGCCCAGCGCCGGGCGTCCCGGTTGATGTCGATGACTGCTCGCAGCAGCGACGGATGGCGTCCCTGAACCAGCGCCATGTGTTCCAGCGCCTTGACATCTTTGGGAAAACAAGAGCCGCCGTAGCCCAGGCCCGCGTTGAGGAAGGCAGGACCGATGCGCTTGTCCATGCCCATGCCGATGGCGACCTCCTCTACGTCGGCCCCCAGCGTCTCGCAGATTGCGGCGATCTCGTTAATAAAGCTGATTTTGGTGGCCAGGAAGGCATTGGACGCATACTTGATCATCTCGGCCGTGCGCAGGTCGGTCATGACGATGCGAGCGCGCAGGGGCAGGTGCAACTGGGCGACCTTTTCGGCCGCAATCGGATTGTGGCTGCCCAATACGACCCGGTCCGGATTCATGAAGTCATAGAGGGCCGAGCCTTCGCGGGTAAACTCGGGGCAACTGACTACGTCGAATTCCACTGGTTCTTCCTGGTGACGGGTGATGATATCGGCCACCCAGTCGCCTGTCCCCACCGGCACAGTGCTCTTGTTGATCACGACCAGGGGCTGATGCATGGTCTCAGCGATGGACTGAGCCGCCATGCGCACATACTGGAGGTCAGCCTCTCCGTCCACGCCCGAAGGCGTGCCCACGCAGATAAAGACGAACTCGGCGTCAGCCAGCGCCTCATCATAGCTGGTGGTAAACGAGAGGCGCCCGGCATTGACGTTGCGCAGGATCATCTCGTTTAGCCCCGGCTCGTAAATGGGCGACTCACCCTGGCGTAACATCTCGATCTTCTCTTCGCTGATATCGAGCAGCGTCACCCGGTTACCCAAATCGGCAAAGCAAGTGCCTGTGGAAAGGCCCACATAGCCGGTCCCGGCGACAGCAATATTCTTCATGACAGTCATCACTCCTTACTTCAATCGTCAAGCAATGCGCTTTAGATGTATTTTTATCGTACGCGAATGCAACGGATTAACGCAGATCCTATCCCGAATTCACGATCCGCACTCTGCAATCAAACACCTTCACTCTGCGATACCCACACTCTGCGCCTCGCGTTCCGCGCTGCGCGCTTCCTCCTCCTGGGCTTCAGCGAAATCGCTCCAGCGCAGTTGGGTGCGCCAGAAAAAATAGCCGCCCAAGAGGGTGACGGGTAACCAGAGCGCGGCGTGCAGGGTAAAGGTATAGCTGGCTGCGATGTTGCGCTCCACGCCAAAAGCGACGAGCGTCTCAATGCCTGGCGTATCAAAGGTACCGATATAGCCCGGCGCCGACGGCAGCGTCGTGGCCAGGTTGACCAAGCCATTCATCAGCATCAGCACCAGGAAGCTGACGCTGAAATCGAAGGCGTGCATGACAAACCAGTATTTGATCGTCTCCAACAGCCAAATGACAATGCTGGTCAGAAAGATCATCAGGACGTCCTGACCGCTGTTGAGACACTGCAATCCCTCCATGAAGCGGACGTAAAGCGTGTCCATTGGCGTGCGGATGCGGGCCGGCAGCACCTTCCTCGACACCCACATATAGAAGGACTCAACCCGCTGGGGCTTGGCGGCCATCCACATGAAGACAGCCGTTGCGCCCACCAGCATCATCGTCAAGACGATTACAAGATTGCGGTAGACCGGGGGGATCGACGGCACGAGCGGCAAGGCAAGAAAGACAAAGAGCAGCATGACCAGCCCGTCAAAAATGCGTTCGATAAAGACCGTGGCCAAACTCGACATGAAGGCGATGCCTTCAGTCCGCTTGAGCGCGTAGGAGCGGATGAGTTCGCCGGCACGAAAGGGATAGACGTTGTTGCCAAAGTAGCCGATGCAGACCAGCGGGAAGAGGCGTATGAGGGGCACCGGCTTAATTGGGCGCAACATGTAGTGCCAGCGCCAGGTGCGCGCCCACAGGCCCAGGAAATAGACGCCAATACCGGGCAGGAGCCAAAGATAATTGGCCGTGCGCAACGAGGACAGGACCTCGCTGAGATGTAAGCCTGGCAGGGCCAAATAGATGAAAAAAGCGCTGATCATAATGCCGATCAGCAACTGCCAATACCGCTTCAAAATGGGTCTTTCTACCCTCTCAAAATAGCCACGCAACGGCTAGAATAGCATAGAAGCCAAGGTTAAACCAAAGTGAACGGCTGCATCTGACAGTTGAAAAAGGAGGGCAAGCAGGCGCAAACGAAAAGTGCGTCGGGTCCCGGTAGAATTAGGGCCCGACGCACTTTTAGCGTCTTGTGTTGAAGCTACGTTCTTTTTCATCAACGACGGTCACAAGAGACTGCCATGTGCCGCGTGAATCGGCAGACTACTGCCGATTGTTACTCCTGAACCGCCGTGACATACATCGCCGGCTCGACCGAATCACCAAGGATTTCTTCCATGGCCATGACATGGGAGCAGACGTTGCGCAATTGGAATTCCTCGCAGTCACACTGCCAATCGCCGTTGCGATAGCTGACGATATGGTTGGCATTCTCGCCATGCAGCTCGACCTCGAAGCTGTGTACCTGGATACGCGTGTCGCGCTCTGCGGCATACTGCTTGGCCTTGATGATTCTGCTTGCGGCTGAATCCATGTTTCGTGTCCTTTCACTGTAAGGAGAAATGGAAAAGAAATTGATCGGGATTGTCAGGAAACACTTGGCGCTTTGGTCTGTAATCGGTCCTATTACAACGAATCGACTGTAACAAAGGTTCACGTACCAACAAAACGCTAACAGTCATACAGTGCCTGCGGATGGGAGCGATCAAGCGGCCTGTCATAATAAAAGACCCAGGCAGCCGCGCGTACCTGGGTCAGACTAAACGATATGCGATTTTGCCTTCCTGTGGCGTTTTGAGTAACACCTGTATCAGCATTAGAAAACGCTTTTCCTCAATTGCATGAGCGCAAACTACATACTCATTTGTGTTGACTTGATGTAGATATTCGTTGTCGGAAGCTATATCTGTGGTGGCTGAAATTACTGACCATAGTATAACGCGAGCCAACTCGTCTGTCAAACAAGATTTTTGCACTTCCTCTTGCCGGAACATCCCCAGCCTGACAAGTTTACGTCAATTTGAAAGCTGCGGGAACCGGCAGATTTTTTCCTGCGTTTGTACAAACGACGGTTGCGATAACCGGTGATCGTAAGGCGACGTTGCCGCGCTCGCTACGGCAGAATGAGAAAGCCCGGTGGGCTGGCGCTTGCGTCAAGCGCAACGGGCAGCGCCGACCCTTCGCCATACTGGTCGAGTGCCAGTTGCGTCGCACGTAATCGCTCGTTGATGTCGGCAATAGGCGCATCCAGATAGAGGCCAAGTTCTGCCTGCAGAGCCAACCATTGGAGGGCTTCCACTTCCAGCATCGCCTGTTGAGCGGGGTCGCCCAGCGTGGTTGCCACTGCTTTTGCGGCAACGTCAATGGCCTCAGCGTTTTGTGCCAGATCTTGCTGCAGCGCATTAACAGTCAATTCCCATTCGGGCACAAGGGAGAGTCCGAAGCCGCCCATGCCAATTCGGGCCTTGAGCGCTAGCCACGCCCGCCGATCGAGCTGTAGCCAGAGCTGTTGCTGCGGCGTCGGCATCTGCGCCGCCATGCGAGTGTAATAGTCGCTGCGGATGCGCTCTTCTTGAAGCAGCAGGGCGCCCAGCGCTTCTTGCTCTGGGCCAATGTCCGCGCCGGTGGTGAAGCGGATGCGTTCGGCCAGTTGTGCGGCAGCTAGTTGACGCGCTCTGATGGCATCGAGCAGCGCCGGGTCATAGTCGAGAGTCTCTGCTAGCGCAAAGAGCCGGGGCGTAACGAGCACCCCGGTCGGCGTCAGAAAAGGATTACGGGTCAGGTCAGCGAGCCGGGTCGTGAAAGGTTCATTCTCCAGTTCGGCGGCTACGGGCTGGAGAGCCTGGAAGATCTGCTCACGCTGGGCGGGCAGAAAATCCGGCGCATTGGCGCCCACCAGCATGGCCTGTTGCGCAGCATCCAAGGCTGCATCAGGTTGATCAACGGCCAGGAAACCTTCAGCCGCTTGCGTAAGCAACCGGGCGCGCTCCAACGGTGGAATGGCCGGGTCGAGTACGGCCAGTGCGCGCAGCGCACGGTGCGTGATGCTCGTTTCGCGAGGCGCTTCCGCCTCTTGAAAGGCGCGAGCAAGTTGGCTATTGAAGGCTGATCGTGCTGTGCCGGTTTGGCGTGTATCAAAAAGGGCGATGGCGTGAGCGCTTGACAATTCACCGGCATTGAGGGCTTGATAACCCAACGCGCCGGCCGGATCGCCCGCCAATTCCTGGACGGCAAGCGCAGCCGAGATCTGTTCCGGTTGGAGGCTCTCCAGGGGTGACGTAATGGCCGGTTGTGCTGGCGTACGCGTCAACATGAGGAAGGCGATCAGGGCGCCAACGCCCAATAAAAAGAAGAGAAAAAAACCAAAGAGCAAACCGTTTTCTATCCAGCTACGGCGCGGAGATGGCGGATTTGCTTCGGCAAAAGGCTCATAAGTCATGCCAAAAAGTATAGCATGCTAACGGACGTTTAAGGCAATCATTTTTTGTCCAGCAATGGGGTTATGCTAAGATAGCAAACTGGCTAATCACGGTTGCTGGATCAGCTAAGGTGAATTGATGATGCGACAAGATAGCCTCAGTCAGTATCATATAGTTTGTGTCGTGCCTCGCTTGAGGGCATTACGGATTTGCGCCCCGGTTCGCCAGCGGCGCTTTTGTTTACTTCAAAACAAAAGCAATGTAGGCGTATATGGTGTGGCAAAGGAGTTGACATTTTATGCAGAATAGCCAATTAGAGACGCGATCAGCATTGGGCGTCGGATCACAACCTTCTCGACGCAACCGGACCACCTGGTTGCTCACGCTGGTGCTGATCCCGATGTTACTCATTGTTGCTTTGTTGCTGCCTCCCATCAATTTGTTGGAACGTCTCCAGGCGCTCACCTACACACGCATTACGCCCGCAGGCGGGATGGTCAGTGACGCCGATGGCACGATGGTGAATTTTCCGGCGGAAGGGGTTCCTTCGTCGTTTTTTGCTGCCCTGGATTCTACCCCCCGCGCGGATTTCATTGCCGGCCAGGGCGGGGCGGACCTCTATGAGGCCGCCAGCAATCTCCCCCAATATCTGGTCCCAAAGAGTCCTGCCTATCACCTGGATGTGCGGGGCGAAGATCCGACCATGTCCATCCTAGAGATTCCGATTCCCAATGACAGTTTGCCTTATGAAACATTGGCTGTCTATGCCTGGACGGATGAGGGATGGATGGTTTTGCCTAGCCAAATCTTGGTGGAGGAAGACCGCATCGTCTCAGACCTGAATGGCGTTGCCAACGACTTCATGGTCATGCAGACGACGCCGGGCGTTCCCGCCGTTACGGCGAACCTGGGCGACAATGCCCAGCTTCCCCAGGGCGCGGTGGTGACGAATGAGGCCAAAGCTGGGCTCTTCCTGCGGGGCGATGGTGCGTTGGAAGGGACGGCGCCCGTCAACAGCGGCAACACGCTGCCCATTATTCGCAACTGGGACGGCGAAGTTGTGCGCACCGATCTAATCAACAACCTGCTGATCGATCCGGGGCTACAGGCCAATCAGCTGATGGCGGTCGAACAGACCGTCGTTCAGAATGGCTACCCAGGCGCGGTGATTGATTATCGCGGCGTCGACGCTGTGCCTAGCGCGCGCGCTGATTATGTCCGCCTCGTCACCGACATGGCCAACCAGCTCCACGCTGCGGGCAAGACCCTGGCCGTGCGGGTCGAACCGCCCACACAGGTTTCCGCTGATACGTGGGATACCGGCGGGTATGACTGGCGCGAGTTGGGCAATGTCGTGGACACGCTGATTGTGCCCACACCGATCGATCCTCGCGCTTACATGCCAGGCGCCGAAATGAGCATGCTGCTGGACTTTGCGACCAACGAAGTAGAACGCCGCAAGCTCCAGTTCGAGTTACCGTCGTACTCGGTGGAGCGGGCCGGCAACTACTTGCTCATGAAGGGCTATCAGGAGTCGTTGGTTCCCCTTGTCAGCGGTGTCGAACTCGCAGCGGAGGGTAACAGCAATGAGGTCAACGTCTCCCTCGAGAACGATCGTCTGCTCTCTGAGGTCATTTGGGATGACGAGATTGGCATGTACTACTATGTCTATCGCGACGATCAGGGTGGCGAGCGGACCGTCTATGTCGAGAACGCTGACAGCATGGCGCGCAAGCTCGAGCAACTGCGCAGCTACAACGTCAGCAATGCCGGTATTATCGTCCCGCCCAATGGCGAGATCGATCCCAATATCTGGAGCATTTTACTGCAGTTCCAACAGGGACAGCCGCTGACCGCCACGAACTTGGGCCAGCTTGCGGTAAACTTCACCGTCTACGATGAAGCCGGCAACCCGGTTGATCAGGAGACGAAGCCGCTTAGCGATCCAGAAGCGTCACTTGACGCGCCGGGTGGCCCTGCCCAGGTCGACGCCCGTATCATCAATAGCGCGGGCCAGCCTGTGGTCCAGTCCCAGCCAGTTGTCGTTACGGCAGCAGCCAGCAATGAAACTGCTGCGTCTGCGAGCGCTGGTGACGGTGACACGGAAGCCGTTGCAGCTGCTCAGGCTGACGACGGTACGGCCAGTGTGAGTACCAGTCAGATTCTCAACGTGCGCGAGGGACCAAGCACCCAGTATGCCGTCCTGGGCCAAACTGCGGCCGGTACCAATTATGCGGTGACCGGTAAGAGTGAGGTCGGGGACTGGTGGCAGATTGACTACAATGGTCAGAACGCTTGGGTCATTGGCCAGCTGGTCAGCGCTAACGGCGACACGGAGTCTGTGGCGATCGTCACAGACATCCCGGAAGCGTCTGCTGTGGCTGCGGCAGAGGCTGCACCGCCGGCTGAAGGCGGCGGCGAGGCTCCAGCCGAAGCAGCCCCTGCTGAGGCGCCCGCAGCGGCGCCGATTGTGGCCGCCCCGCCGCCCTCCGGCGCCGCCGTGCCCTTTGGCTACGGCATTCAGGCGCACATGGTCCATACCGGCGACGCCATGATCAATCAGGTCATGAGCTCGACCAAGGGGATGGGCTTCAACTGGGTCAAGCAGCAGATCGAGTGGCGGGTGTTCGAGGGCAGCCCGGGTCAGATCGACTTTGGCTCCTCCGATCCGATTGTCAACGCAGCCAATGCAGCGGGCATCAACCTGCTCTTCAGCGTGGTGAACGCGCCGGCTTGGGCGCGTGAGCCGGGCTTTGACGGCAGCGTCGGCGGTCCGCCCCAGGATCCGCAGACCTATGCCAACTTTGTCGGTGCGTTTGCCGGCAAGTATTGTGGCAGTTCCCTCAAGATGATTGAGGTCTGGAATGAGCAGAACCTGCACTACGAGTGGGGCAACAAGCCGCTCAATCCCGGCGAATATGTTCAGCTGCTGGCTCCGGCCTATGCTGCAATCAAGGCCGCTTGCCCCAGTATGATCGTTGTGAGCGGCGCGCTGACACCAGCGGGCAACAACGGCGGCCTGGCCATGGACGATTTCACCTACCTGGAAGAGATGTTCAAGGCCGGCGCCAATAACTATCTGGACGCAGTCGGCTCGCATCCCAGCGGCTACAATGTGCCGCCCAGCGTGACGGCCGACGGCGCCTGTGCCGCGATTCAGGTTTCGGGTAACAGCTTCAACGGCGCCTGCGACTCGCCCCACCACTCATGGAGCTTCCGCAGCACGATGGAAGGCTACCGCAACATCATGAACGTTTATGGCGCCAGCAACAAGGTGATCGTGCCCACCGAATTTGGCTGGGCCGCCGGCGGCGCCTTCAACCCGAATTATCAGTACGCCAACGACAACTCCTTTGAGGAGCAGGCTGCCTGGACCGTCGAAGCCTACCAGATGATGAAGAACTGGGGCTGGGTCGGACCGGCCTTCCTCTGGAATTTGAACTTCCGCGTGGTCGCCGACGGTACGGAGAAGGCACAGTGGGGCATCGTCGACTCGGGCTGGGGACCGTTGCCGGCCTATAACGCATTGGCCAATATGCCGAAGTAGGGATTGCCTTTGATTGCAGGATGATAGGGCGCAGAGTGGGCGGATAACGGCAGATTTATGGGTCGACAGTTACCCAGTCTGAGCTAACCAGCGTTTCAACAACAGGGCGGCGCTTGCGTCGCCCTGTTGCTTGCCTCAAAATTCTCAGGCTCTGCGGAACCAATCCGTCTCCATCCGCTCTATCTGCGCAAATCCGCGGCCCGCCCCGCTCAACTTGCTAATCGCTGCTATGACGTCGATCAGTTACCCGAAATCGGCCTTTTTCCGTATAATGCGGAAATTCAGACCGCCAACCATCCATTCCGCTTGCTCCGAAACCACTCACTATGGCAAAAGAACGCTCGAACTCTACCCTGCGCTGCGCCCTCTTCACGCTTTTGCTCGGCATACTTTTTACCGCCAGCGGTTGTGCACCTGCAAGGCCGGATATCGTCCGTGCGCAGCTGGTTGTGGCGCCGGCACTGCTAAGCGTCGTCGGCGTCTCAACGTCTGCTGACGCGCCCGCGCCGGCGGTTGCAGCCGTCAGCGTCGATGAAAACGTCGCCGTCCGTACACCGGCGGTTGAAGCTGCGGCAACGAACACAGTTGATGCAGCCAGCGCCGTCACGTCGACCACCGCGGTCACGCTGCCCAGTATCATTGCCAGCGGCGCGCAGATCAGCGCGCCAATCACTGCGACGATCGCCACCGCCATCACGACCACGATCCCTGTCACCACTGAGGCGGTGATCTCCACGGTAGCGATCTCCGAAACAGAAGTGACTACGCCGTCCATTTTGGCTGCGATTCAGCCCATTACGACCACTGCAGCAATCTCAGCGACGCGCGCGCCGACCGTGGCGACGGAGATAACTGAAGAGATTACAGATACTGAGCCGCTCACGCCAACGGTGGGCGTGAGCGCTACCGATACCTTGCGCGCGACCACTGTCGTCAGCGAACCGATCACAGTGCGCCAGCGTATCGCTCTCATCACCACCGACCGGTTGAACGTACGCAGCGAGCCAAACGCAGAGAGTACGATCATTGCCAAGTTGCTGCGCGGCGATCGCGTTGAATTGACGGCGGCGAGCAACGCCGGAGACTGGTATGAAGTGCGACTGATTGACGACCAGGGCCTTGGCTGGATCAGCGCTGCGTTTGCGGATGTGGTTGAGGAAGAGATTGCGCTGGAGGACGCATCGCCGGCGCTGGCGGCGGCTGCGGCGGAAGTGAGCGCTCCCGTACTCTTTGAAGTGCTTATCATTGGCGACCGGCTCAACGTGCGCGCCGAGCCGGGGCTGGGAGGCGCGGTGGTGGCCAAGCTGCTCCAGGGCAATCAGGTGCCAGTGATCGGCTCGACTGCCGACGCCAGCTGGTATGAAGTGCTGCTGGATGATGGAACTGCGGCCTGGATTGCCGCCGAATACGCTTCGCAAGTAGAGCAAGTAGAGACTGAGGCTGAGACCCCAGCAAGCGCCGACACTGACGAAGCCGACACTGACGAAGCCGACACTGACGAAGCCGACACCGACGAAGCCGACACCGACGAAGCCGACACTGACGAAGCCGACACTGACGAAGCCGACACCGACGAAGCCGACACTGACGAAGCCGACACTGACGAAGCCGACACCGGTACAGCCGATAACGATCGTGCGGAAGGCAGTGGATCAGAGGCGGACGAAGTGACAGCCGCCCCGGTCGGGGGCGAAGACGCTGCGACCGGGGAGGACGTAGCGGAAGCAACAGCCAGCCAGGAGGCCGTAACAACCGAAACCGGCCAGCCAACAGCCATCACGCAGCCTGATGCCATGAACGTCCGTGGCGGGCCCAGCACGACATTTCCCGTGGTCACAAACGTGCCGGCCGGTACCGCACTGGCGATCGTGGCCCGTAACGGCGCCGGCGACTGGTATCAGGTGGCGTTGCCCGACCAGGACGAAGCGGGCTGGGTCTATGCCCCGCTGGTGACGACCCAGGGCGCCATGGACTCCGTTGACGTTTTGGCGGACGACGCGCTGCCCGAGGCGCCGGAATCGTCTGCCGGCGCGCCGGTCCAGGCTGCGACCGCGGTCAACGCGCCGCCGCCCGTGGGAGGCGGTTCATTTGGCTACGGCGTTCAGGCCCACGTGCTCGGCGGCGGGGTCGACGACGCCATGAACGCAACCGCCGGCATGGGCTTCAACTGGATGAAGCAGCAGGTCGAGTGGCGCGTCTTCGAGGGAACGCAGGGCAACGTCGACTTTAGCGAATTGCGGCGCGTGGCCGATGCCGCAGGTGGGCGGGGCATCAACATGCTCTTTAGCGTAGTCAACGCGCCGGATTGGGCGCGTGAGCCCGGCTTCGATGCCAGCGTGGGTGGGCCGCCCGCCGATCCCCAGACCTTTGCTGCGTTTGTCGGTCGCCTGGCGGGAGAGTTTTGCGGTTCATCGGTGAAGGCGATTGAGGTCTGGAATGAGCAGAACCTCCATTACGAGTGGGGCAACAAGCCCCTCAACCCGGCCGACTACATGAACCTGCTGCGCCCGGCCTATGGCAGTATCAAAGCCGCCTGCCCGTCCATGCTCGTCATCAGTGGGGCGCCAACGCCGGCGGGTGACGCAGGGCCCTATGCCCGGGATGATTTCGCCTATCTGGAGGGCATGTATCAGAATGGCCTGGCCGGTTATGCCGACGGCATCGGCGCGCATCCCAGCGGCTACAACGTGCCGCCCAGCGTGGGCTGGCAAGAGGCGTGTACGGCGATCCAGCAGACGGGAAATTTTTTCAACGGCCCTTGCGACACGCCCCATCATTCCTGGAGCTTCCGCAGCACCATGGAAGGCTATCGCAACATCATGAACGTCTATGGCGACTCGGGCAAACGGATTTGGCCGACCGAGTTTGGCTGGGCGGCCGGCGGCATGTTTGATCCCCGCTATGCCTATGCCGAGGACAATTCGTTTGAAGAACAGGCTGCCTGGACCGTGGAAGCGTATCAGATGATGCGCAACTGGGGCTGGGTCGGTCCCGCGTTTCTCTGGAATCTCAACTTCCGCGTCGTCGCCGACGGCTCGGAAAAAGCCCAATGGGGCATCGTGCGGAACGACTACAGCCCTCTGCCCGTCTACAGTGCGTTGCAGGCGATGCCCAAATAGACCGTTGAAGATGCTTCGTGAAAAACGGGAAGCGGTGCGCTGTGAGGCGAAATCACCGATCTCGCTTCACTGCTCGCGCTTTGCGCATCACATTTTTTAATGGAGGACATCCATTCATGGATTCAGTTCGCAAGTCAATCAAGCGTTTCTTGCTGCCGGCCCTGCTGGTGACCCTGGCATTGGTCGTGGCTGGTTGCGGCCGCGCGGCCGGGCCGGAGCCGACGCCCACGCCGACCAAGACGCCCCTGCCGGCTGACGGCGCCATCGCCACGGCCGAGCCACCGGCGGCGGAGTCAGTCGCGCAGCCGGCTGCAGTCGCCACGCCTGTGCCCGTTGCCGCCGCGCCCGAACCGGTGACCGTGACGGAGACGATCGGCACGATCAACACCACGGAACTCAACGTGCGCAGCGAGCCCAGCAGTGACGGCGCGATTGTCGCCACCGCGCGCCAGGGTGAGCAGTACAAGGTCGTCGGGCGCAGCGAAGATGGCCAGTGGGTGCAGTTGGACGACGACGGCACGCTGCTGGGCTGGGCCGCGGCCGAATTTGTGACGGTTGAGACGGTCGAAGTCTCGGCCGGCGGCGAGCAGACAACCGAGACTGGCAGCCCGGCCGAGGCGCCGGCCGCGCAGCAGCCGGCGCCCGTGGGCAGCGGCAATTATCTGCCCGCGACCATGTCCAGCCCCGACTATGGCACCCAGGCCTTTATGTGGTGGCGGGAAGAGGTGGCGGATCGTGATCTGAATTTAATCAGCGACGCCAACTTCAACTGGGTCAAGCAGACCTTTGCCTGGGAGACGATTGAAGCGCCCGTACGCGGTCAGTATGACTGGTCGATTTCGGATCGTGTGGTGCAGCACACCAACAACGCCAATCTCAAACTGCTGGCGCGTCTGAGCAGCGACCCGGAGCTAAAGGATAAATTCTGGGCCGGCAAGCCGCCGGGCAATGCCGATGCCTTTGCCGAGTTTGCCTACGAGATTGCCAATCGCTACAACTGTACGCCCCAGGCCGTGGGCTGCATTCAGGCCTACCAGATCTGGAATGAGCCGAATCTGGCGCGCGAATGGGGCGGCAATCCGCCCAATCCGGCCGAATATGCCGAGTTCCTGCGCAAGAGCTACGAAGCCATCAAGCGCGGCAATCCCAACGCCATCGTCATCAGCGCGGGCATGGCGCCCACGGGCGACAACAACGCCAACGCCATGCCGGACGATATCTTCTATGACGGCATGTACCAGGCCATGGGCGGCAGCAGCGATGGCTACTTCGACATGTTGGGCGTCCATGGGGCCGGCTTTGCCGCACCACCGGAGTTGGATCCGGCCGTGGCCGCGTCCGATCCCAAGTATGGCGGCTACCGCTTCTTTGCCTTCCGGCACGTGGAGGACATCCGTGCCATCATGGAGAAGTATGGCGATGGCGCCAAGCAAATCGTACTGCTGGAGTTTGGTTGGACCTACGATCGGGTCAATCCGTCGTATAAGTGGCACGGTGCCGACGCGGGCATCGACGAGTTTGTCCAGGCCGACTATCTCAAGCGCGCCTACCAGTACGCTGCCGAGAACTGGCAACCCTGGATTGGCCTCATGAGCCTGATCACCATGCCCAACATCGACTGGCTCGACGACGGCAATGCCCAGGACGAGGAGCAGTATTGGTGGGCCATCATGGACCCGGGTTATCCCGACACCTTCTGGCGGCCGGCCTATATCGAGCTCTGCATCTACTTCAACGGTCTCGAAGGCCAGCGCTGCAAGTACGATCCGAATTGATGTAAATAGATCGAACGCGGATTGGGCGGATCAGGCGGATAATAATGAAAGGATCCGCGAAAATTCGCCGCATCCGCCCAATCCGCGTTCCATAAAAACGGGGACGTCGAGGCACTTCCTCGACGCCCCGTCCTCGTTCCCAAAAGGACATGCAACCAATCCGCACTAACTTGTCAGCCCCATGAAGAGTTGGATGGCCTGCTCGCCTAGCGTGGCGAAGATATCGATCCAATTGGACTCCTCGTTGAGGCCGGTGAGTTGAATGCTTTCGGGCTGGATTTGCCAGTTGGTGAGCGCGTACCAGGCGCCAAAGCAAGCGGCGGTCAGAATGAGGATTAGAGAGATGCGCAACTGGGCGCGGCTGCGGCGAACCATAAGCGAAATGCGCTCCAAAAATTTGCCAAACGTTGTCGGTATGATATACTTGGTAGTATGGAAGTAGCAAATACGGGTGAGTAGCTCAGCTGGCTAGAGCGCACGGTTCACATCCGTGAGGTCGGCGGTTCGAGTCCGTCCTTACCCATTAAGAAACGCACCATCTCCTTGAGATTGGTGCGTTTCTTCTATTCTCACCCATTTCTGATGACCAAAATATTAATTCAGTTCTACGGGTAATCGATGCGCTACCGTCAAGCTCCGGGAGTGGCCACCGATTTTGAGTATGTCCGTCAGTTGATTGTGGATTCGGTTGATAAGGTGAAACTGCCTCTACGGTACACTGTTTGCTGGGTGGATTGGCTACCTGGACTACTCTTCGTTGCGAGACTCGACCTGTGCACGGAGCCGCTCTTCCTGTTCACGCAGCTCAGGTGTGAATCCTCGTGCCACGATAACTGCTGATTGGTCAACCCTTGATTGCGCCGCTCGTCATGCCCGAAACAATTTGGCGTTGGAAGTACATGAAATTAACATTGAATAAACGAGTCGTTGGAGAAACCATCATCGATGTGAGAAGAGCTATGGACGCGATCGAAGCAATCCGTCACCGCAGGACCGTACGCGAATATACCGGTGAGCCGATCCCCCGCGCTGATCTGGAAATCATCGTTGATGCAGGCCGCCTGGCGCCATCGGGCTACAACCGCCAGCCGTGGGATTTCATCGTCATCACCGAATCTGCGACGATCAACGAGTTGAAGATCGCCGCCCAGTGGATGGAGCAAGCCGGCGCCATCATCGCCGTCGTCCTGGACGCAGCGTCGACCAAATTCTGGTTGGAAGATGGCGCTGCCGCTGTCGAGAACATGCTGTTGGCTTCTAGGGCGTTGGGTTACGGTTCTTGTTGGTTGCAGGGCTACACCGAGCCACTCGAAGTGCAGTTCAAGGCGCTTCTGGCCGTGCCGGCAGAGAAGCGTTTGCTGACACTTGTACCGATTGGCGTGCCCACGGAGTGGCCGCACAAAGAGAAGAAATCACTGAATGAGGTGATCCATTGGGAACGGTATCATTCGGGATCATGACCGTGACTATGGGTATCGTTGCTGGGTTGACTACACCAGGACTAACGGCGTATTGCCTGACCCTTATGCCGATAGATGGCCCAAGTAGCCGGCGCGCATGGTAGACGCTAAGGCCGCAATACCCTTGCGCCACGAATACGCTTTGTCTTCAGGTCGACCAGGGCGCGATTGGCGTCCTCAAGCGCGTATGCTTCGACCGCCGGCGAATTCTGGCCTGCGTAGCCAGGCTCAAGAACTCGGTGACATCAGTTTGGTTGCCGTCCCCGCAACGCAAATCTTGCCGGAGCCAGCAGCAGCGCAGTCATAGTGGCCAGTGCAGCGAGAACCGTCGTCCATTGCTTGAATGTTGTCCGCAACATGCCAGTCACTACTTCGGGACTTTGCCCGTGCGCTGAAACCACCAGCGCATGCATTTGTGGCCAAAATCGACTGGTTCGCAAAACATCATGGGACAACCCCCAACGATGCAGTCGATTCCCAACGTTTCGCATTCCTTGACTGCCTCCTCCGAAACGCTGCCGTCGCCGATGGAGCGATGAAACCAGACCCGCTGGACTCCGCTTTCACTGCACTGTCGCACGACCTCGATCGAGTCTTTCGGATGGGTTACGATGACGACGCCGTCAAGCGGCTGTGGCACCGAAGCTAGGTCCGGATAGCAGGGGACTCCTTCCACCTCAGCGGCGCTAGGGTTGACTGGAAAGACTTCGTAGCCGGAATCCTTCAGTCTCTTGTAGATCGAGTTTGCCGGCTGGTCAGAACTGCGCGATACACCCGCCACGGCGAAGCGCTCTCCTTCCAAGAATTCAGCGATTGACGTGGGTGCGTTTGCCATCAGACACTCTCCTCAGTGAAGGGCATCGATTGATGCCAGACTCAACAAAGGCATTCAAGACCAACTTCAATCAGTCATTGAAGCATAAGAGAGTTCTGTGGATGTGGTCTGATCAGCCACAGTCTGGACAACGACATTGCCCGCTTTGCGCTTGGACGCAACATGCTGATACGCATCGCCGATGTTTCCCAGCGTATAACATCGATCAATGACTGGCCGAATATGTCCGGCCTCCGCCAAGTCTGCGAGCAGTGCCAGTGCGTCCGCCGACTCATGGGTCAGCGACCGTGTAGAGGTATATCTTCCGCTTGACTTGAGTGCACGGTTGCGCTGTTCGGTGCTGACCTTGCCAACTGCGTCAAAGATCAAGTCATAGCGATCATCACGTTGGGAGAAATCCTCAACTGTGTAGTCTATTACCTCCCTGACGCCCAGCGACTGCACCAGATCGGCGTTGCGCGCGCTGCACACGCCGGTGACATCGGTCCCGAAATGGCGAGCCAGCTGGACTGCGTAGGTGCCCACACTCCCGGAGGCGCCATAGATGAGAACCTGCTCCCCAGCCTGAATGTCCGCGCCTTGGAGGAGATAGAGCGCAGTCATACTCCCGACGGGTAGCGCGGCTGCTTGCGCAAAGGTCATATTGCCTGGTTTGCGCGCAATCACGCCTTTCTCCCAGGTCTCAGGGACACAGACATATTCTGCGTGTGCACCCACGGTGAGTCCGGTTGTCGTCCCGAAGACCGCATCGCCGACCTTGAACTTCGTTACGTCCTGCCCGACCGCATCAACGACGCCAGCAAACTCATGACCGGGGATCGTTTTTCTCGGCGGCACGCCCAGCATCTTGCGGATGGGTGACCAGTACATGAATCCGGGTAGTTCACTAAGTACCACGTCACCGGCGGTTACGGTGGTGGCGTGGACCTTGACAAGCACTTCGTGGTGATCGGGCACGGGCCTCTCTATCGTCTTGAGTTCGATATCGTCTTTCGTCATGATGACGGCTTGCATCGCGTCTTCTCCTTGTTCAACTGGCTTGATCTGATGAACGGTTCCGAGTGATCGATGTCAGGGGCTAAAGGTGAAGGCAACAGTGACGCTGTTACCCCCACCTTCTCTACGTCAATTAGCTGGACAGTGCTTCAGCCGGCATCTGCTCAGCTGAGCTGCGCTGCTCGGACGCTTCGAGGTTGACGCCCTTGATGAGCAGCCAAAGTGCCAACAACAGCTCCGCTGGCAATGCGATGAAGACCAACATCATCTCAAATATGCCGGCGTAGGCGTCATAGTTCACCAGGGCAACAGTCGCCAGACTATAGGCGAAGTAGGTCAAGGAGGCCACAATCAGTAGGCCGCTCAAGATTCGGGGGACGTAGCGCGAAATGTAGAGCAGATATCCTTGGATTAGAATGCTGCAGGCGAAGAAGACCAGGGCGAGCTTGTAGCCGATGTCGTGTGCAATGATGAAGAGGTAGGCCAGCGCGTTGGCTGCCTCGGTGCCCACTGCTGCGGTGTACAGATCGCCCGTCAGTAGCTGCAGCGCAATCAGCAGCATGAGTAGATTGATACCAAGTGTGGCAGCCTGCGCCAGCCGGAACACGGCGGCCAGCAGCGAAAGCCTCTGATTGACCGGCTTGAGCAGGTAGTAGAACGCAACTCCGATGGCAACGTCTGCCATGATCATGGCGAGATCAGCCAGAATGCTGGCACGGAAGAGCCCCTCTGAGGCGAGGATATTCGTAGCCGTTGCGGTTGGATCGCCGGCAACCAGCAGGCTGGGCCGGGCGAAGCCGCCGGCAAACATCCCCGCCACAATGATAATCAGGTACAGAATACCGGCGATTCTAGCAATCCGCTGCATCGATGACGGGTCGTTTGCGTCTGTCGTCTCTCGTTTGTCCTGTATGTAGGCATTAGCAGTCATTTTGTCTCTCCTTACGTGTCTAGGTTGTCGTAGTCGATTGGTAGTTGGTCGTGACAGATGGTGCAATGCGGTTGACCGAGATCAAGGGCACGCCCAGGTCGCGTATCTGTCGCAAGAGTCCGTGGAGTGCCGCCTGATCGATGACCCGGCAGATGAGCAGCGTGTTGCCGCCTTCCTCCCGCGTCACGGTGGCGCCGCCAAACCAGTCCGTCCACTGGTCGTCCAGATGGCCTGTGACTCTGATCTGGTAAATCTCAAGGCGATCTTCAGTGGAAATTTCGTCTACCATACATAGGTTTCTCCTCTTCTGTACGCTCTTCTGTACGCTGTGCGTTACGCACGATACACGGCAAGTGCAGGCGGAAGGTTGTCGGTCATTCGAGAGATGATGGTCTGGGAAATCGCTTTGATCCCGAACGTGTCTTGCCACAACCTCACCGCTCTTCCTCTCGCAAGACGATGAGGACAGCATAGCGTGCAGGCGGTACGGTTGTGACGGGACCAAAGTACGGTTGGGAGTACTGTTGAGAGGTACTGTTGAGTTTCCCATGTCATCAAGACCAACTTGGCTTCGACGACACAACCCAGGGAGTTTCTAGCGAATGCCCGGTTGTCATCCCGACCAACGTGGAGGGATCTCACGCCGCTATACAAGACTCGGTAGGACCACGCGAGATGCCGCTGCTGCGGTCAGCATGACACGAGGGGCGGTCGGTGTCATCGCGAAAAATTCCTAGGAAGAGGAACTGTTGTGGGGCTGTCTGGAGGAGGTTTGGCTAGATCAAATCCAGTTCTCGGGCGCGTGCGACGGCTTCGGTACGCCGCTTGACTTGTAGCTTGCCAAAGATATTCCCATTGTGCCCTTTGACGGTGCTGAGCGTGATGAAGAGCCGCTGGCTGATCTCACGGTTGGAAAGCCCTTCTGCTATAAGCGCAAGAATTTCCAGCTCACGTTCGCTCAATGGCTCAATAAGGGGTTGTGAGGAAGGTGGAATCAATGAGCTCGTCGTGGCTTCAAGAGCGGTCAACAGCTCTTGGGCATAGTTCGGCATGATACCGCGTGACGATGCTTCCGCCAACAGCGCCCTCATCGGCTCTCCTTCATCGATAAAGGTGCGCACATATCTCTCCGGTGCAGCCAGCGTGAGTGCCTCGCCAAGCACTGCCACTGCTGTGTCCAGGTCAGCGTGTTGCTGATAGGCGAGAGCCTGCAGCACCATTGCCTTCAGCCCTTCGTCGCGCCAGCTTCTTGCCTCCACCTCCTGACGATACGATGTTAGGACTTCGAGCGCAGCTGTCGCCTGCCCCTGCACCATGTCGACTCGTGCGGCACTGAGGGGTAGATCGTGCTGCTGCAGCAGGGCCGCGGCAGCGTGAACATCCGCCTGGTGCAGCAGGATTCGGACCTGACATGCGGCGATATTGGGGGTCTGCGCCGCATATTGGCGCTGATGACTGACCCGAGTCACTTCAGCAATGCGATGATTGGCGCTGCCGATGTCGCCGCGGGTCAGTGCCAGCTGTGCCAGAAACAGCTGCCCCGCAACCGCCGTGTCGATGCCCTCGATCTGTCGGCCCATTTGCAGCGCCAGCTGACCATAGTCTTCAGCTACGCGCAGGTCGTTCCATTCGTAATGGATGCGAGCCAGCCCCAGGTAAGCTTCACAGGCAACCGGCTTTGGGGAAGCGCCAACCAGCTCAAGGACGTGGTGAAAGGTGCGATCGGCTTCGATCAGGTTGGTCTGCAAGGCCTGAACCATGCCCAATCCCGTCGACGCGAGAATGTTGGTGAAGACGTTGTGCGAAGCCTCACACAGGGCGATCGTCTCTTCATACGCCCGAATCGCCTCCACACGATTTCCTTGGATGTGGTGGGCGCTCGCTAGCGTGCGCTTGACGGATAGTCGCACGGTATCGTTGTCTGCGTGCAGGAGATCGAGCGCACGCTGCGATTGCTCGATCATCGTCTCCGTACGATATTCGTTTGCGGCCAGCATCGCACGCATGGCTGCCACCTTGCCCAAGGTGTCCTTTGTCAGGTCGTCCAGGGCAACGCCTGGAAGCAACGCTTCGGCACGCTGCAGCTTGTCCTCGACCTGCAGGCTCCGGTGGGTGATCCACAGAATCCAAGCGTACATGACCCACAGCGTCGGTCGTGAATCCAGTGTTTCATGCGGAAGGGACTCTAGCCAGTGCAACACCGGATCAACTGCCCCACGAAGGTAGAGTGGTGTACCATCGGCTTCAATCAGGCGCATGGCGCGATCGAGGTCATGGGCTGCGGCTGCATGTTGGAATGCTTCGATCTCGAAACCGTTCTCCTCGAACCATCTGCTTGCCCGGCTGTGCAGCGCATCGACATCTACATGCGCAGACTGTCGCAAGCGTTTGCGGAGCAGGTCGCCAAACAAGTGATGGTATCGGTACCAGCGTCGTTCGTTGTCCAGTGGGACAAGAAAGAGATTCGCTTCTTGAATGCTCTCCAGAATCTGCTGTGCCGCATGATGTTCGTCCTGAAGCACGGCATCACATAAGGGACCACATATC
This sequence comes from uncultured Chloroflexia bacterium, assembly GCA_963749845.1. Lineage (GTDB taxonomy): Bacteria > Chloroflexota > Anaerolineae > Caldilineales > Caldilineaceae > JAGRCP01. The sequence continues at coordinate 399,153 of CAVVOJ010000011.1, forward strand.
CGCTCGAGGATCGAGGTCTGTAGCAGAAAGCGCTGTATGTGACTGGGTTGGCTGTTGAGCACTTCCTGAACGAGGTAATCCGAGACGAAGTGGTGACTGCCGGTAAACGAATCGATAAACTGCGTGACCTCCTGATGCCCCTGCATCGACAGCGCAGCAAGCTGAAGCCCGGCGATCCAGCCTTCGGTCCGTGCCTCCAATGCAGCAATGTCACTCGACGAGAGGCTCAATCCCATCACCCGATTGAGAAATTCGGCGGCCTCGTCTGGGGTGAAACGCAGGTCTGCGGCCCGCACTTCTGTGAGCTGCCCCCGTCCTCTCAGACGCGCCAGCGGCAGCTGTGGATCCTCGCGGGTCGTGATGGCCAGGTGCATCTGTGGCGGCTGATTTTCAATCAGAAAGGTCAAGGCCGCATCGATTTCCTGGCTGTCCAGGGCGTGATAGTCGTCCAGCACAAGCACGAAGTCATGCGCAATCGTCACAATCTGATTGAGTAGATCGGTCAGCAGCGAGTCAATCGGGGGCTGGTCTGGGGATTGGAGTACATCGAAGATGGCTTTACCGATATTGGGAGCGATCGTCTGCAATGCCGCAACGAAGTACGTGAAAAAACGGGCCGGATCGCTATCGCTCTGATCCAGTGACAACCAAGCCACTTGACGTCCGCTGCCGGCAATCCACTCAGTGACCAGCGTAGTTTTGCCGAAACCGGCCGGCGCCGAAATCAGCGTTACTTTGCTGCGTGAGCCCTTGTTTAGCCGCGCAATCAAGCGTGACCGCAGAACGACGTCAGCATGAGATATGGGTTTGTAGAGTTTTGTAGCGATTAACTGAATTGCCATGGAAGATCACACATTGACGAGAACAGCAGCATAACCTACGTCAGTGTTGTGACGCAAGCCTATTGCTCCGTTTTCTGAAGCGTGATTGACAGGGACCCGACGTCAATCCTCTGATGAGCTGAGCCACTCCTCTGCGCTTTCGAGGGCGGTGCTAAGCCCGCTGGTGACAGCGCTGCCCAGATTCACCCACTGCGCAGGCTGGTCATGACGGCAGCGTGAGACGTTTCGT
>CAVVOJ010000012.1:0-109519 GCA_963749845.1 uncultured Chloroflexia bacterium
TCAGGCTAGGGCCAGCGGACGCCGCGCCCAGGGGGCACCCGGTAGGCTGGGGCAGTTTTCAGCCGTATCGAAACCGAGGATCGGGTTGACCCGTTTGGTTTCGATACGGCCACATACTGCCGTGGCCTACTCAACCGGCACTAACCTGTATAGTTAAAATTCGTCATATGTGTAGAGACGTTGCATTGCAACGTCTCTACCACGGATTGCATTGCAACCTCTCTACACAACCGCCAGATCGATCCGCGGCGCATTTTCGTCCAGCAGGCTGGCCAGTTCCGCCAGCGCCGTCGCCAGTTCGCCCGCCCAGGTTGTGCCCGAGCCGCCGCCGATATGGGGCGTCATGATGACATTGTCCAATTCGCAGAGCGGGCTGTCCGCGGGCAGCGGCTCGTAGGTAAAGACATCGAGCCCGGCCCCGCGGATGCGTTGCGTCGCCAGCGCGGCGATGAGCGCATCCTCATCGATGATGCCGCCGCGGGCGATGTTGATGATAAAGGCGCTCTCCTTCATCTTGTCCAGCTCGGCTGCCCCAATCAGCTTCTCCGATTCGGGCGTGTGGGGCAGGGCGATGCAGACGTAATCGCTTTCGGCCAGGAGCGTGTCGAGATCGCGGTACTCAGCATGGAAGCGCTGCTCTAGTTCCGGCGAAAGAGGCGTGCGCTTGTAGTAGATGTTGCGCATGCCCATGACTTCGGCACGGCGGGCCAGCTCACAGCCGATCTCGCCCATGCCAATGATGCCCAACGTCTTGCCGACCACTTCGTGAACGCCCACATGGCGCATCCAATGAAAGGCCATCTTGCGCTCGGCCGTCAGCTCGGGCTTCATGCCGCGATAGCGGTAGGCGCCATCGGCCACACTCTTGTGCGAAATGACGAGATCTTTGCTGGACGCCAGGATCAACGTCATGGCCAGTTCTGCCACGCAGTTTGGCCCCTTACGCGGCACGCTGCCAAAGGCCACTTCCCGCGCGCGCACCGCGTTCACATCGATGTTGTGATAGCTGCGCCCGTTCTTGACGATTGCACGCAGAGCGGGCAAGGCCGCCAACAGCTCGGCGTCAACCGTGCCCGACTGGGTGAGCAAGCCATGGATGTCCGCGGCTGCGAGCGCACGCGCGTCCTGCTCATCCGTGGCGCAGACGATTTCGAACTGGGGAAACTGGTCGGCTACGTCGCCGACAAAGCCGGCGAATTTTGGATCGGTAATCAGCACTTTCCATGCTGCATCAGACATCAAACATCTCCTCGCTTGGTGCGTGCGTAACTGCTTGGCCTCACCCTGCTCCGTCCCTCTCCACGCCGTGGAGAGGGACGGAGCAGGGTGAGGAACGCGCGACCCGCATGAACCGGACGGTCGCAAGCAGATCACGTCAAGGTGTACGTCCTATCGATTTGACATAATAGATAGCATCGCGCGTTCCATGCGTTCCAGCCCGTCGCGTAGTTTGTCCTCGGGCTGGAGGAAGGTGACGCGAATGCAGTTTTCCCAGCTCGGGCCAAACGCCGCACCCGGATAGGCCAGGACATGCTCTTCTTCCAGGATCTTTTGCGCCAGATCGAGACTGCTCATGCCGGTGAAGCTGATATCGGCAAAGACAAATTGGCCGCCCTGGGGAATGCCGTAGGGAATGTCCATGGCATCCAGCGCGTCCAGCACCATGCGCCGGCGCTTTGTGTACTCAGCATACATCTCGTCGACCGGCTCCTGGGGGCCCGTCAGCGCGGCCAGACCGGCATATTGGGCGACAATCGAATTGGGACCGCTGATCGCGGCCTTCAATGCCTTGACCTGTGCTATGAGGTCAGCCGGTCCCACAACCCAACCAAGCCGCCAGCCGGTCATGGAGAAGGCCTTGGAGAGGGCGTTGAGCGTCAACGTTCGTTCGTGGCCGCCTGGCACCGCCGCCGGACTCAGGTGCTCAAAGTCATCGTAGACAAAGCGATCATAGATTTCATCCGATAAGATGAGCAGGTCGCGTGCTTCAGCCAGCTTGACCAGCGCACGCACGTCGTCCGGCGCAATCACGCTGGCGGCCGGGTTATTGGGCGAAACCAGCAGCATCGCCCGCGTCTTCGGGGTGATCGCCGCTTCCATGGCAACGGGATCGACGCGGAAGCTGCTCTCCGCGGTCGTCGTGATTGGCACATGGCTGGCCCCGACGAAACGGAGGGCGTCGTTATAGGTGTTGTAGTTTGGGTCCGGGGTCAGCATTTCTTCGCCCGGCCCTACGGCTGCCAGCGTCATGAGGAAAAGCGCTTCCTGGCCGCCGTTGGTTACGACGACTTCCGTCTCCGGATCGACCTCAAAGTTGTTGTACTGCTTGACGCGGGCGGCAATCGCTTCACGCAGGGGCAGGATGCCTTCCGGCGGTGAATAGTCGTTGCCATTCTCGGTCATGGCCTTGCCGGCAGCGGCAACAATATGAGCCGGCGTATCGAAGTCGGGATCGCCACGCCCCATCACGATCGTGTCAGAATACTGGCTGGCTTGGGCAATGAGTGCGTAGAGCAGATCTGTGCCCTTTTTATCTTTGGTTGCCATGATTGTTTCTCTCCTTTACAGGCCGCGTAACGCTTGGCCAATGACGTTATCCAACATGACAACCAGCCGCAGTACGCCGGGCGCCCCAAAGTCAGCACCATCGGTGGTGCGATAGCCGGCTTCATCTAATTTGGCGGCTACTTGCTCGGCATTCTCACCGCGCAGGGCGAGTATGTTGACGGCAGCGCCTGGCACGGCTACAAGACCGCTACCACTTGCTTGCGCAGCTGCCGAAGCCCGTAGCTCGGTCAAGTTGGCCACCTGCCCAGCATGGTGCTCCGCATACAGCTCCGCTGCTTTGAGCGCCGCATATTGGGCTGCGGTGCTGGTGCAGATCGCCATGATCTGTTTTTGGGAACGCATGGGCTCGAACCAATCCTCTTTTGCGCCGATGTAGCCCATGGCCCAGCTTTCCAGGCCCTGTCCGGGCCAGGCTTCGCCAATGACGGCGACCCGTTCGTGCATGCCGGGCTCGCCGCCCAGCGACCGGTAGTCTTCCACCCACGGGGCGAATCCTTGGTCCCAAATGGCGGCAGCATCGAACTCCTCTAGCAGCGCCGCGATTTCGATCACCTGCACTTCGCTATAAGCCGCGCCGCTCAGCCGGGACGGTGATTCGAGATAGAGCAGCCGGCACCCATCAGCCAGCGCCGCGCGGATGCTGGCGACCGTCGGCAGGTAGTCGGTCGTGTCGACTTCGATAGCATCAATGGTCAGCGCGCGGGCGCCCAGGGCCTGGCGTGCGCCGGGATGGACGACCGCCGGCACGGCGATGCGGCCATAGCCCTCGCCGATTTTCTGGATGGCCAGGAAGCGCGCCTCTTGCATGCCGGCCGTGACCAGCATCGAGTCCTGGCCGTACCCGATCAACCCGAGATCGACCATAGCTCCGGCCAGCGCCGCACGCAGTGGAGCAATGCCAGGTACGTCAACATAGTGGGTGTTCCCCGCCTCCATCGCCTGCAAGCTCGCGGCCAAGATGGTCATGTCGGGCGCTACCGTGGGTTGGTCCACGCTCAGATCGCGGGCCGATTGGCGCATAGGGCCAATGGTCGGCGCTTGCAGCAGCTCATTCTCTGCAAGGGTTGCGATGCGCGTTGCTTTGGTCCCCATGCTTAGACTCCCTCGGGGCGGTCGCCGCCCTCGCCCTCTTTGTAGACCTGCATGAATTCGATCTCGATGCCGCTGACGTCATCCTGCAGAAACGCGACCCACCCCTCGGGGTGGACGTGGCTGCCGGTAATCTTGCAGGCGACGCACTCTTTCAGAGTGGCGCCGTTGGCCTGGGCCTCCTCCAGCGCAGCATCGATGTCATCGACGGCAAAGCAGATGTGATGCAGGCCTTCATGGCCGCGCTGGTCGATCCACGAGGCGAACCGCCCATCTGGGTCCATGGACTCGGTCAGCTGGAACTCCACGCCGCCCAGGTCAAAGACGGCCGCCCTGTTGCGGCTCTTGGCAAATTCCTGGATTTCTACCTCTTGGGGTACGCCGAGCAGGCGCTTGTAGGCCGCCAACGTCGCGTCGACATCGCGTACGGCAAAGGTCATATGCTTGATTTGGGTAACATCCATTTGATCTCTCCTGACTGATTTTGTGCAATTATGTGGCGAATTTGTATCTGGTCAGCCCATCACCTGATAAAGCGGTGATGATCTGGGATTGAGCGGATATCGGCTGGATTCTTTCTGCTCGTATCTGCGCAGCTTCGCCCAATCCGTATAATCCGCGGTCTATCTTGCCATCGCTCACTCCAGTTTGGTCCACTCACGACGCCGCTCTTGCCGTACGACAAAATCGTCAACGTAAAGCGTGGCTTTCTCTGGCGCAAAGGCAAAGGCATAGCCTTCCGCGGCAATCGTATCGGCCAGAGGGCCAGCATCAAAGCGCAGGCCCGTAAAGCGCGCCGGCGGCTGCGCGGCCAGCCAGACAAAGGCCGATGCCAGTTCAACCGGGTCTGCATATTGGGCTTGCTGCTCGGCGGGCAGGGCATCGAACTCAGCCCGCGTAATCGACGTAGGCTTGATCAGCTTGCCCGGCCCCATGGTATTGATGGCGATGTTGCGCGGTTCAGCCTCCATGGCCAGCGCCTTGGTGAACCCTTCCAGGCCGTGCTTGGCCGTACAGTAGGCGACTTCGTCATAGAAGCCGCGCAGGCTGGCTCCGCTGGCAATCGCGATGCAGTGACCGCCACGCTCGACCAGGTAGGGCCAGGCCGCCTTGACGCCATTGTAGACGCCGGTCAGATTGACATCTTGCATTTGCTGCCAGAGCACCGGCGAGGTCTCCTCGAACGAAACGAGGGGCATGATCGCGGCATTGCTCACCACGATATCGATGCGGCCCCAGTGATTGACCGTTTCCTGCACCGCCCGCTGCATGGCCGCAAAATGGCCGACATCGGCAGCACAGGCGAAGGCTTGACCACCCTCGCCGGTGATCTCAGCCGTGGTTTGCGCCAACTCTGGCGTGTCCAAGTCGATGACACAGACTCGCGCGCCGGCCCGGGCAAGCCCCTGGGCAATGCCGGCGCCAAAACCGCGTCCGGCGCCCGTTACCAACGCCACCTTGTCCTCGAGAAGCTTGCTCATGCGCTTGCCAGCCCCATGAGATCAGCCAGATTCGCTCCGGCGGTGACGACCGGCTCAATCTGGCCGTTGCGGCTCGTCATGATGACGGCAATCCCAGGGCCGTAGCCGCTGCGGAAGCTGCCCCCCTGGCAGACAACGCCTATCACGGTCGAGCCACGCCGGTAGCCGTGGCCATAGCGACTGTCCCAGTCGGTGACCGCCACGATGTCGCCAAAGCGCAGATCGTCCAGACCGGCTTCGGCAAAGCGTTCCGGATCCGACGTCTGCAAGTTGAGGGCGCCGTTTTCGCTGCCCAGCCCGGCGCCCGCCCCGGCCAGCACGCTGGGCGCAATGCCCTTGACCGGGACAACCAGCTTGCCATCGCCGCTCACGTCAGGATTGAGCGCTTCCAGAAATTCAGGCGAACAGCTCTTGAGTTCGACGTCAGGGAAATCTGCCAGCTTGAGTCCAACACCGTAGGCCTGGACCTGGACCTTGTCGCCCGGCGCCATCAACTCCATCTGGGCCTGGTCGAAATGACAGATTACGTGCTCGGCGAAGCGACCGCTTTTGCCGGTGACCGTGCCGGTGGCGCCGGCCGCGCCGCCGTTCATGACGCGGGCGCGGTTGCCCAGACAGGCGTAGACGCCCAGCGCCACGTTGGCATTCGGCTGGCTATTCTTGATCGAGACGCCTGGCTGAATCAGCTCGCCGGCCCACCCCAGGGCGCGGTCGCCGATCTGAACGTTATAGACCAGCCCGCCAAAGGACGGCACCAGCATGGGCTCGCCTTCGGCCGAAACAAGGTACGGGCTGGCCGGCAGACCGGGCATTGCCGGATTGCCGATTTCGCCGAGCACTGAGATTTTGACGAGTGCAGAAAGATTGGTGTTGAGCATGTGAGCTCCGATTCGTGCAAGCGCGATAGACGCGCGGCGAATAGTGTCGTCTGGTCGGTTAGTCGTTGCCAATGCCCAGGATCGGGCCGATGTTGGCGCCCGGGTCGAGAATAGGTTCAATCTCGCCGTTCGCGCAGACGAGCAAATCCTGACAGCCCGGTCCATGGCCGTTCCAGGCCGAATCGCCATGCATGATGAGCCCGATCGAAACGCCGCCAGGCTTGAAGCCGCGTCCGTAGCGATGATCGGTATCCATAACCGCTACCAGATCGCCCAGCGTCAGGTTATCGATTCCGTGCTCGGCTAGCGCGGCGCGATCGCCGGTCATGAGATCCTGGTCGACAAATTCGGGCGTCAGTTCGGCGCCGCTGCCCATGATGTGGGCGGGAATCGTGGCGACGACGGGTACCTGCAGTCTGCCGTCCGCACCCTGGCGCAATCCCCAGCCCGCAATCAAGTTGGGACCGGCTTTCTTGACCAGGACGTCGGGAAAGTCGAGCAGGCGCATGCCCCGCCCGTGGGTCTTGATGACGATTTGGTCGCCGACGCAGAGCTGCTCCAACACATCTGGCTCAAAGTCCACCAGCAGCCGTGCGTGCTCGCCCGTGACCGTGCCCCGGGCGCCGCGCGCCAGGCCGCTCGTGACGATTGCGTCGTTGCCGATGCAGGTCAGGTAGTGCATGGCATGGTCGACCGCGCTGTCGGGATGGGCGATGCTCACGCCCGGTTCGACGTGATCGCCTTCCCAGCCATAGGCAGGACTGCCCACGCGGGCATTGTAGACGATCCCCGACATGCCGATGTGGACCGCGGCATGCCCCTCCGTGTTGGGCCGATAGGGTGAACGGTCCAGGGTTGGCGGACTGATGAAGCCTGTCACGGCCATGACGACGAGGTCATCTTGATTGGTGCGGATCATAGCGTCTCCATCATTGGTTTGATTTAGGTTTTGTTGACGCGCGGGTCGAGTGCGTCGCGCAGACCGTCGCCGAATACGTTGAAGCCAAATACGACGAGCATTAGGGTCAGACCAGGAAAGATCATCATGTGCGGCGCTAGTCTGGCCCAGGTTAAGCTGTTTTGCAACATTGCACCCCACTCGGCTGTTGGCGGCGGCACACCCAATCCGAGAAAACTCAATCCAGCCGCTGTCAAGATGGCTGCCGGAATCAGCAGGCTGACTTGCACCATAATCGGCGCAAAGATGTTGGGCAGAATGTGTTTGCGTACGACTCGCATATCGGGCGCACCGACGGCAACGGCTGCTTCCACATAGGTTGCGCGACGGACCGACAAAGTCATGCCGTGCGCCAGCCGCGCGAATTGGGGGATTTGATAGATCGCAATCGCCAGGATCACATTTCCAATGCCAGTGCCCAATATTGCGACAATCGTGAGACCGATGATGATGCCTGGAAACGAAAGAAATACATCCATCAGACGCATGATTGGCGTTTCGAGACGCTTGTTCCAGCCTGCCAGGAGGCCCAGGAATACGCCGATCATCGCACCGACGCCTACCGCGACAAAAGAGACCGTCATGGAGATTCGCGCGCCATAAATCAAGCGGCTCAGCATGTCCCGCCCGTTGTTGTCCGTTCCCAGCCAGTGCTCTTGGCTGGGCGGTTGAAGCGTATTGCGCACTGAAATTTCATTTGGATCTGCGGGCGCAAGCCACGGTGCAAAAACCCCAACGAAGATAAACAGGATGACGATCACGCCGCCGATCGCCGCAAGTCTGTAGTCATTCGCAAATTGGGTAACGCGGTGCAGCCACTTTTGCATAGTTTTCAGCGCCGGATCCGTGGATCGACGAACCCGTAAATAATGTCAACCAGCAAGTTGACGAACACGAACGATGTGGCAAAGACCAAAAGCACGCCTTGAACGACCGGTATGTCTCGCTGGCCGACTGCCGTGATCATCAGGCGCCCCATACCGGGCCAGGCAAAAATTGACTCGGTAATCACCGCGCCACCCAACATGTAGCCGAAGCGCAGGCCGATGACCGTCACGATGGGCAACAGGGCATTGCGCAGCGAGTGGCGGGCAAGAACCCATTTCTCGGGCACGCCCTTGGCACGCGCGGTGCGCACGTAGTCTTCCTGCACCGTCTCCAGCAGCGCAGAGCGGGTCATACGCAAGATGAAGGCAAGCGAAAAGACCGAGAGCGTGATCGTCGGCATGATAAAGTGACGCCATGTGCTATCTCCGGCCGTCGGTAGAATGCCAAGCTGAACGCTAAACAGCCACATGAGCAGGAGGCCAAGCCAGAAGACTGGAATCGAGATTCCCAGCAGCGCGATGATGCTGAAGAAGTGGTCCCAGAATCTGTTTCGATTTAGCGCAGACGCAATTCCCATCGACATACCTAGAACGGTGGCCACCGTGATGGCTGCCAGCGAAAGCTTCATCGTATTCCAGAATCGGCCACGAATCTCTTCGATCACCGGGCGCCGCGTGAAAATTGATGTGCCCAAGTCACCCCGAATAAGGCGAGACAAGTAAGATGTGTACTGGACCAGAACCGGCTGATCGAGCCCCAGGTCGGCGCGGATCTGTTCCACTTCGGCCAGCGATGCATCATCGCCCGCATACATGCGTGCCGGATCGCCTGGGATTAGCTGGAATGCAAAAAAGACAACCGTGACCACCAGGAAAAGGATCGGGATGCTGATCAATATGCGGCGCAAAATGTAGGTCGCCACGCGTATTTCTCCGGGAACTGAACACTGTCAATTCGATCGCGATCAAGTCGTTTCATCCATCAGCGCGCCCACGTCCGTGAAGCGGCACACGCGTGCGCCGAGGGCGATTCCTGTCCTGCGACGCTGCGTCAGGCAACGACATGCATCGCAAGACAGGAATCGTGGGTCAGGTTCTACTTCTCCTACTGACTTACTCTTGGCTCAACCAGCCATACTTGGCAGGCCAGTTGTTGCCGGCCGGTTCGAAATAGATTCCTTCCAAGTCGGCCGAGGTTGCCATCGTCTGCACGACATCAAACATTTGCAGGATTGGCGCCTGGTCAACGACCATTTCGTTGATCTCAGCATAGACTGCGTTGCGCTCATCCATAGTGGGTAGGGTTGATGCCTGTTCAATCAGCGCGTCGACTTCGGGATCACAGAAGTAGGCCCGATTGTAGTAGACCGGGGCTGCTGAATCGCAGGCGTAGAAGGTCTCCATGACGTACTCAGCATCGCCCGTGTAGACGCCGACCGACAGGTTCACCAGGTCGTAATCCGCTTCCTCTGACGGCTTGGTCACGGCAGAGAGGAAGGCCGCCGAGTCCAGGATATTTAGGTCGACTTCGACGCCCACTTCCTTCAACATGGCCTGCACCAGCTCGGCAATTTCAATGTCGCCGGCTGACGCGCCCTTGCGCGTATACATCTTGAGCACGAGCGGCTCACCATCTTTTTCGCGCACGCCGTCACCATCACTGTCGGTCCAGCCGGCCCCGTCCAGGAGGGTCGCGGCCTGCTCAGGATCGAAGGGGTAGCTGCCTGCGTCGGAATAACCGTCGATGGTCGGCATGAGATAGACGGCCGATGCCGGTGTTGCGTAGGCGCCCAGGTAGACGGCCTGAATAATGCCTTCTTTGTCAACGGCATAGTTGACTGCCTGACGTACGGCCACGTCATCAAGCGGCGCCTTGGCGTTGTTCATCGTAATGTACCACTGGCGCGAACCCAACTCCTCGTAAATCTTGATGTCCGGATTCGACTTCAGCCGTTCGATGTCTTGAATTGAGAGATCGAAGGCAATGTCGATGTCGCCGGCTTCCAACATCGTGGCGCGGGTGTTGATATCCGGCACGATCTGGAAGTTGACGGCGTCCAGATAGGGCAGACCCTCCTGCCAGTAGTTGGGATTCTTGACCAGGCGCAACACCTCGTTGGGAATGAACTCTTCCACCATGAAGGGGCCTGTCCCGTTTGCCTGATTCTTGATGCCGTCCTCGCCAACCTCTTCAACAAAAGCTGGGTTGTACATGGACCAGGGCTTGGAGGCCAAAACGCCGTACATGGCCGGGTTGGGTCGGGTCAGCGTGACCTGAACCGTCAGCGGATCGATCACCTCGACCGACTCGAAGGGGATCAGGTCCCAGAGCGGTTTCTGAAGCTCGATCTTGCGGTCAATATTCCACTTGACGACGTCGGCATTGAACTCGCTGCCGTCATGGAAGGTGACATCCGGCTGGAGCGTCCAGGTATGGACAAGGCCGTCGTCGGAGACCTCCCAGTCCGCCACCAGCAGACCGACGACTGAACCATCGGCCATGCGGTCGAAGAGCGTCTCGTAGAAATAGGCTGCCACTTCGTTGAGGCTGCCCGTATTGGCGGACTGGACGTCGATGTCCGTCTTCGTCGTGACAAAGGCGACGTCGAGCGTGCCGCCAGATTGGGGCTCACCCGCCATCGCCGGAACATCTGCCGCGTCAGCATCGCCCGTCGAGGCCGGGGCCGCAGGCGCGGCACAGGCTGATAGGGCGAACGTCAACAACATGATGACTGCGATCCAGAACTTGTTTGGAACGACCTCTTTGCGCATGCTGTACTTGCTCCTTTACAGAGAACGATGAGCGAACGACACAGTGAAGCAAAGTGCGGCAAAGCGATGGATAGACCCTCGCTTTGTTGCCAATATGAGCGGGTGGCTTTGATTGCCACTCGGATGAGGTGGAGCGATGGTTAAGGTCCGGTTGCCCGGCGCACCACGCTGGCGGGCTTGACTAACCATCAAGCTGAACCATATCGTCTAGCGCTAGAATCGATTCAATCGTGCGGCCCAATGGGTCACGCTCGGTTGCTGCCGCGAACTGTGCCCGTTGCACCGCTTGCGTCGCGTTTTGCAGCCGCGCTTCGTCGGCGTTGACGACCCGACCCTCATCCACGACGACCTGGCCCGCGACATAGGTGCGCGCCACGTCCTGACCGGTACCAAATGCAACCAGCGACCGAACTGGATCGATAATCGGACCGAAGTGGTAGGCCGACAGATCGACGCATACGATGTCGGCTTGGGCGCCCGCCTCAAGACGTCCCAGGTCAGTGCGCCCTAGCGCTGTGGCACTACCGACTGTTGCAGCAGTGAAGACGTCGCGGCAGCTTGGCCGGTGGGCGCTGCCAAAGGTCTGCTTGCCCAACATCCAGGCAAGCCGCATCTCGGCAATAATGTCAGCCGGCCAGATGTCGCAGCCGAGACCGACTGTGATGCCATGGTCCAAATAGCGCGGCAAGCTGTGGAGCGCTTCGCCCGTGCGGGCAAATGGCAGCGGCGAATGGGCCACGGAAGAACCGCTGGCAGCAATCAGTTCGAGATCGCGATCTGGTTCGCCCTCGATTTCACCAAGCGCCGGATGGCCGGTGACATAGACGCAGTGCCCCAAAATGATGTCGGGCCCCAAGAATCCCAAGTTGTGCAAGTGTTCAACGGGGGTGGCCCCATAACGTTCGCGAATGAGCGTCACTTCGTGAGCATATTGCGCAGTGTGAATCTGAATCAGCAGCTTGCGCTCCCTGGCTGCGGCCAGCGTCGCCTCCAGCAGCGCCGGGCTGCAATTGTCGACAGCATGCGGGCAGAGGAGGGTTTGGACGCGACCGTCGTAGCGACCGCCTTGATCGTCGGCAAAGCGTAGCGCCGCGTCCAGCCCGGCCAAACCCATGGCTTCGTCCCAGTGCCAATCCCGGCGACCATCCGCTCGCTGATAGGAGCGGCCGCTGCGATAGGAAAGAGAGAGATAGGCGCGCATGCCGGTGCGACCGACCGTATCGACCAGCATTTCCTCATCGTGGGGCGGGTTGCCCAGCCACCAGATCGTTCCGGATCCCGCGGCATCGACGACGGTAGTCGTACCGGTTCGCGCCATCTGTACCAGCATGATTTCGGCGTTGAGCTGTTGCTCCTCAGGCGTGAGACTCTCTTCCAGAAAGAGCGGCGCGTCTTCTACGAAATCCAGACTTGGCGCAAAGCGTGCATCGCGCTCGACATCGATCACGGAGGCCATCAAGTCCAACCCGACGTGACCGTGGAGGTTGATAAAGCCGGGGCAGATAAACCAGTCCGGCTCCTCGACAACGATGTCAGCGTCTCCTTCGAAGCGCGGCCCAGCGTAGAGGATCTTGTCCTCTTCAAAGGCAAGTTCACCCTGACGGATGATGCTATGGTGTCGGCCGTTCCAGGCGGCCAGCCAGCCGCCGCGCAGTAGGGTTATCAAGCGGCTCCCTCCTTGTTCTCTTCTGCCAGAGCCGTCAGGATTTGATCAACCGTCTTCACCTTGGCAAAGACTTCGTTCATGCAGCGCAGGGAATTGCGATGCAGCTCTTCAGACCACGAGGCACAGGCGTCTTCGACGACAATCACGCCGTAGCCGAGATCCTTCGCATCGCGCACGGCCGATTCGACGCAGCCACTGGTCATGACGCCGACCATGATCAGCGTGCGGATGTCCATGTTGCGCAGCACATAGTCGATATTGGTCCCGTTGAAGACGCTGCCTGTTGTCTTAGAGAAGACGAGTTCGTCTCCCTCCGGGGCCAATTCGGCCAGAATCTGCGCATCTTTGGACCCCGGTGGACAGAAAATTTCGAGATCCTTGTGGGCCCCGCCGCGGTCGCGCCCATTAGCCGTGGCGGATTGGATACGGGCAAAGATAACTTCCCGCCCTGTCGTCCGAAACGCAGCCTGAAGGCGCTGGATGTTGGGAATGATCCAGTCGAGCTGGGCGGCGTAATAGTCAAGGCCGGCCAGTTGTCCCATCTCACGGCGCTTGGCCATGATGCCGTGGCCCATGTGCGCGTCGGCATACTGCATATCGATGACGAGCAGTGCGCAAGCGCCGGCATCCAGATCGGGCTCTGGAAGCGGATTGCGCCAGCCAATATAGGGATCGTTGCGGTCAATCATGCTCGCTTCTTTCAACAACAGTTTTCGCTGTCTCTTCAGTCTAGCTCAGTGCGGTCGCCAGACTCGCGACAACGTAATCAATTTGCTCGCTGCTCATGCCGGGATAGATCGGCAGGCAGAGGAGCGATTGGCCCAATGCTTCGGCAACGGGAAAGCTGCCAGCACCCAGGCCCAAATGCGCGTAAACGGGTTGCAGATGAACGGGCGGCGCATAGAGTGTCGCGGTGGTGACGCCCTGGGCGGCCATGTGCGCCCGAATGGCCCTGCGTTGCGCCGGCGGCGTGCCGATGACGTAGTTGCGCCAGGCGTGGCGCCCGTTCTGCGGCCAGGCCGGCGGCGTGATGCCCGGCAGGTCGGCCAGTTGTTCGGTGTAACGCAGGGCAATGGCTTGACGCATGTCGCCCCACGCTTTGGCGTAGGGCAGCTTGACCGTGACGATGGCCGCCTGCGTGCCGTCCATTTTCAGGTTGTACCCTTCTGCCAAATTGACCACGCCATCATCGCCGTGGCGCTCGGTGATGGGCCGTTCGCCAATCGCCGGATCCTGACCGTAGCCGCGGAGCAGACGAATTTGCCGGGCTAAGTCGGCATCACGGGTGACAATCATGCCGCCATTCGACAGACCGCCGAGCACCTTGCGCGGGGCGAAGGAGAAAAACGCCACATCGCCCCAGAGACCCACGGGACGATCTCGATACCTCGCGCCCAAGGCCAGTGTCGCATCTTCAATCACGTAGAGGCCGTGACGGGCTGCAATCTCACAGATTTCGTCCATGGCCGCCGGCAGGCCAAACATGTGCACGGGCAAGATCGCCCGGGTCGCCGGCGTGATCGCCGCTTCGATGAGTGCGGGGTCCAGGTTGTGCGTCGCATGGTCGACGTCGACGAGGCGAAATCGGGCGCCGGTATGGCTGATGGAGGCGGTGGTGGGCAGGTCACTGTTGGCGACGGTGATGACCTCGTCGCCTGCGCCGATGCCCAGCGCCTTGAGAATCAGAAATTGGGCCGCCGTCCCGGATTGCGCAGAGATGATGAAGGCATCATCCAGCTCCAGGTGGAGCGCCAGTGCAGCTTCTAGCTCGCGCGCATGCGTTAGGTCGTCAGAGATTGGATCGGTTAGCAGGCGCTCAAATACGGTCTCAAGCTCAGGCCGAATCTGCTCATGCTGCCAGGTAAGATCGACCAGCGGAATCTTCATTCGTTGTCTTTTGCTCACATGACGCGCCAGCGGTGGCTCCAGCCGGCGCCAAAGCGTTCCAATCCTGCTTCCGTGATCAGCACGTCTTCGTTGATGCCGCTCGACCAGCCGGGGTCAGGCGAGACGACGCGCCTTGGGTGGTACGAGAAGACCATGCCTGCTTCCAGCAGCCAATCCTGGGACTGGCCCCAGGGCGTCTCCGCCGCGTGCCAGGGTCGCTCGATGGTGTCCATGCCCTGGCCGTGAAAATCGAAATGAGTGGTCGCCGGTCCCAGGTCCCAGCCGTCGTCACGTAGCGTGGCCTCGAACGCAGCGGCGAGTTCGCTGAGCCGGGCGCCGGGACGCGCCAGGGGCGTAATGACGTCGAGCGCTCGCAGCTCGCTTTCGACCAACTTGTGCTCCAGATCGGTCGGCGTTCGGAACGCGCAGTTGACCGTGACCTCGGACCAGTGGCCGCTTTCGCCGCAGATCTCCATGTGATAGCGCAGGATGTCGTCGCAGCGCACGGGCGCATCGACTGGCGGATTGCTTTCGCCTGGCCGCTCGCCGATGAAGACGAGAATGTCCGCGTGCGCCGCCCGCAAGTGCTACTTCTGAAGCAGCGGCTGCCAGCTCCCGCTGACTCTTGCCCGGCTCCAGCACGTCAACAAAGCGTTCCATAGCGGCCTTTGTCAAGATCCAATGCTCGCGGATTTGTTGAATCTCCAGCGGGCTTTTGACCATGCGTATTCGATCGATCAGGTCATCGGCGTCGACCAGCTCGACATCAGGCAGCCCGGCTTCCAGGATTTCGTAGTTGCCGACCGAGAGAATATAGCGTCGACCGGCCACGCCGACGCGGCCGGTCGTCACACCTTTCTCCTGCATCATTTCGACCAGGCGCGGCGCCTGGAAGACATCGCCGCGCACGTCGGTGACCCAGCCCCGGGCGGCAATGCGTTCGGCCACGGCGTAACTGGAAAAGACCATGAACGGCTCATCCTCGCGCGGAATACAGAGCAAACCGTCATGACCCCACATGTGAAAGTCGGTGAAGTAGCGCAGGTAGCCTCGCCCGGTCCACCAGTGCCCCTTGCCGGCGACGATCAGTGCATCCAGACCGGCCGCTTCCATTGCCATGCGCGTCCGGGCCAATCGCTGGTCACGCTCTGCAAGATCTGCCTGAATCGCCATAGTCGTGCTCCCCAAAGACCGCTATCGTGTTAAGAATCAGATTCGTTGGCGCGGATGGCATAGCTGCGAATGGCTGCCAATTTCATCTGCTCCGGATCGAGTTCGATGTCTAGGCCGTACAGTTCGCGCGCTGCGTCCAGCGAAACCAGCCCCAACGTGACATCTTCCTGGACCCGGTCGCGTTCTCGTTCTTGTGGCGAACCGTAGCCGCCGCCGCCAGGCACGCGCAGGACGACCTCTTCCCCCGGCTGCCACTGGATCGGCGTAAAGCGTTCGACCTTCATGCCCTCAAAGAGGACATCGCCCAGCGCCCCGTCCGCGCCGCCGCTCAGGCCTGGGGCGGGATATTTCATCAGATCCGGCCGGATTGTCAGCATGACCGGCCCCTCGCCGATGTGGCGCAACGCGATCTCCTGTCCCGGCCCGCCGCGCCGTTTGCCGGCCCCGCCCGAATCCGGAATCATGCTCTTGCGCAACATGATGACCGGGCACTGCTTCTCGATAATCTCCGTGGGCGTGACCGTGCTGTTGTGGGGATACGCTGCGGGTAGCAGTCCGTCGGCCCCCCGGGTAGCGCCGAGGCCGCCGTGGGGCAGCATGTGGACGGCGAAGTTGCCATAGCGCGCGTCCCTGACCCACAACGTGGAAGGGGAAAATACCGCCCGCAGCAGCGATGGCTTCGTCCGGCAGAAGCTCGGCCAGGGCGCCAAAGATGAGGGGCGGAATGTGCTTGATTACCTTGGCCCGCGCCTTGACCGGGGCAGGAAAGGTGCAGTTGACGATGGACCCTTCCGGCGCGGTAATGTGAAGCGGGCGCACCAGGCCGTCGTTGTTGGGAATGTGGGCGGCCAGCATGCACTTGATTGGATAGACTGCCGTTGAATAGCTGATGTTGAAAGCAGCGTTGATCGCAGAGTGCCACTGTTGCGGCGAGCTGCCGGCGAAGTCCATATACATATCGGATCCGCGGATCTCCAAGCGGATGCGCAGCGTGAAGGGTTCCAGGTAGCCGTCAGCCGTAATCTCATATTCCGAAACGCCGTCGGGCAGGGCCTCTATCGCGTTGCGGAGGGCCTGCTCCGAACGCCCCTGAATGGCCTCGGATAGCTCGGCGACGTCTTCCATCTGATAGTCGTCCAGAAATTCCTGGACGCGCTTGATCCCGATGCGATGGGTACCGACAATGGCATGGAGGTCGCCCAGCACCATCTCGGGCACGCGACAGTTGGCGGCGATAAACTCCTCGACGATCGGCACGACTTCGCCGTCGGCATAGAACTTGTTGGGCATCAGCCGCGTGCCCTCCATGAACATGTCTGACGCTTCCAGGTCGCCCAGGTGGCCGCCTACGTCCGAGACGTGGGCCACGGTGCCCATGAAGGCGACGAGCTTGCCGCGATGAAAGACGGGCGAGACCAGATTGTAGTCGGGCAGGTGCGTGCTGCCGATCCACGGATCGTTGGTCGCCAGCACATCGCCCTCGTTCAGCGTCTCCGCGGGAAAACGCTTGAGCATATCGCGTGTGGTACGCGGCAGCATCGTGCAGAACTGGGGCGGACTCCACTGCGCCTGCGTCAGGCCGGCGCCGGAGGCATCCATGATGGCACAGCCGAAGTCATGGCTTTCGCCGACAATGGTCGAGAACGAAGTGCGGATGACCGCATTGTCAATTTCGTCTGCTATTGCGACCAGGCGCTGCCACTGAATTTCAAGGCTGATGGGATCAATCGTCGTCATAATTTTGCGCTCTTTCTGTTTCATGATGGCGCTACATAGTTTCGGGCGTCACGTAGCCGACCGCGAGGTCGGCTGCAATCCTGTCGGGCTCCCGTTCAGCCGCGGGGCCAAAACCGCCGCCGCCCGGCAGGTGCAGTTCGACCACGTCGCCCGGCTCAAGTTGAAGGGGCGGAAAGCGTTCGATACGCTCGCCATTGATATAGACTTCGCCGATCCTGCCGGGTTCGCCGCCCGCCAACCCCTGGGGCAGCGTCGTAATCCGATCCGGGGTCAGGTTGAAGACCATCGGTTGCGTGCTCTGGCTCTCAAAGACGATGACCTGACCGGGACCGCCCCGGCGTCGGCCGGCGCCGGCACTGTCGGGGCGCAGCGTCTTCTTGTGAAAGAGGATCGGCGCCCGCACTTCAATCACCTCACAGGGCGTAATTGTGCTGTTCTCCGGATATGCGACCGGGATCATCCCGTCCATTTCCGGCATGCCGCCGCGACCGCCGTGGGGCAGCATGTCCACCAGATAGTTGCCAAACGACTCGTCGCGACCCATCAGGACAAGGGGCCAAATGCCGCCGTTGGAGGCCTGAACGCGCTGGCCCAGAACCGGCCAGAGCGCGCCGAAGAGCACCTGGTTGACGTTGTTGATCGTCTTGGCACGCGCCTTGACTGGTGCAGGATAGGTGGCGTTTAGGATCGAGCCCTCGGGGGCGTACATCCGGATGGGGCGGAAAAGCCCTTCGTTGTTGGGCAATTCGGCCGCCAGGGCACATTTGAACGGATAGATTGACGGGGCAAAGGTGCTGTTATAGACGGAGTTGATCGCTGCATCCGTCCGCTGGGGTGAAGAGCCGGTATAGTCGATCAGGACTTCGTCGCCGGCGATCGTGACGCAGACGTGCAAGTGAGCGGTCTCAACATAGCCGTCGATGTCGAGTCCGTACTCATAGCGTCCATCGGGCAATTCGGCAATGCGTGCCCGCATCAAGGCTTCCGAGCGATTGAGGATCTCCGCGGCAAGCGGCACGATATCGAGCATGCCGTAGTCGTCCAGAAATTCGCGGAAGCGATCGGCTCCGACTTTGGCCGCGCCGGCCATGGCGCGCAGATCGCCCAGGAGCATGTCGGGCACGCGACAGTTGCGGCCAATGATCTCAAAGGCCAGCGCGTTTTCTTGCCCCGCCTCATAGAGCTTGAAGGGCGGCATCCACAGCCCCTCGCTAAAGACATCCAAACTCTCGATCTCGTTGGGATGACCGCCAACGTCTGACATGTGCGAGACCGTGCCAATGAAGGCGACGACTTTCCCCCCGTGAAAGATGGGCGTCAGGAGCACATAGTCGGGCAGGTGGCCCGTACCGATCCACGGGTCGTTGGTGGACAAGACATCACCGGGCCGTAAGCTGTCAGCCGGAAAGCGCTCGAGCAGCGACTTGGCCGTACGCGGCAGGACAACGGAGAATGTTGCCGGGCTCAGCGTCGACTGGCAGAGCGACCGCCCCTGCACGTCCATGAGGATGCAGGCGAAGTCGCGCCCCTCGCCCAAGATGGTTGAGAACGCGGTCCGCACGATGATATTGTCGACTTCGTCCATGATCGAGATCATGCGCTGCCAGTAAATCTCCAGCGTGATCGGATCAAAGGCGCTTGGTGGCATCGTAGGCAAGGAAATGTCCTAACGCTGTCTAGGTTGCGGTATGGCACCGCATCATCGGGAAGGGTTAGCCGGTCGTCGCTTCTTCGAATTCGAGACCGTAGTCGGCGGCCGCGGCTTGCGGGGTGATGTAGCCCATGCGCAGATCGTGGAGTATCTGGTCGCGCGTGCGTTCTGCAACCGGACCAAATCCCGCGCCGCCGGGCATGCGCATTTCGATCTCGTCCCCTGGCTTGAACTCCAGCGGCGGAAAGCGCGTGATGACTGCGCCGTTGAAGCGCACCTCGCCGACCTGTCCCGGATGCCCGCCATCAATTCCCGGCGGCTCGCAGAACATCTTGTCGGGCCGGATGCGGGCCGTGATCGATTCGTCAGCGATATTGCGAAAGGTAATGATCTGACCGATGCCACCGCGGCTACGTCCCGCGCCGGCCGTATCCGGCAAAAAGGCCTTGTGCAACATGAGGATCGGCGCTTCGGTCTCCATGATTTCCGTAGACGTTACCGAGCTGTTGTGAGGGAAGGCGATTGGCGGCATGCCATCCAGATCGCGCATGGCGCCACGGCCGCCGTGGGGCAGGATATGGACTGAAAATGTGCCATACTCCGGCAGTTCGCCACTGACGCTAAAGGGCCAAATTGACCCGCTTCCTGCTTGCGCGTGTTCACCCAGGATCGGCCAGACCGCGCCGAAGAGCACCTGGTTGATGTTGTTGGTTACCTTGGCGCGCGCCTGGACGGGGAAGGGGTCCGAGCAGTTGAGAATGCAGCCTGTGGGCGCGGTCACGGTGACGGGTCGGAAGAGCCCCTCATTATTGGGAATGCCGGGCACCAGCGCGCACTTAAAGGGGTAGAGCGTCGACGCATAGGTCGTGTTATAGACGCAATTGATTGCGCCCAACCGGGTCTGGGGTGATGTGCCCGCATAGTCTACGAAGATGTCAGAGCCGCGTATTTCGACCGTGGCGTGGAGATGCACAATCTCGATGTAGCCGTCGATGTCCAGCCCGAACTCGTAGACGCCGTCGGGGAGCGCTTCAATGCGCTCGCGCATCAACCGTTCGGAGCGATTGTGGATCTCATCGGAAAGGTCAACGATGTCGTCTAACTCGTAGTCAACTAGAAACTCTTGCAGGCGACGGGCGCCAATCTGATGGGTGCCGACGATGGCGCGCAGATCGCCCAGGACCATATGCGGCACGCGGCAGTTGTTGCCGATAATCTCAAAGAGCAACTCGTTTTCAACGCCGCCTTCGTAGAGCTTTGATGGCGGTACGCGGATGCCCTCCGTGTAAACGTCATAGGCTTCGATATCGCCCCGATGTCCGCCGACGTCCGCCAGGTGCGCCACGGTGCCCATGAAGGCAATCACTTTGCCGCGAAAGAAGACCGGCGTCAAGACAACGTAGTCGGGCAGGTGGCCGGTGCCGATCCAGGGATCGTTGGTGCAGAGCACATCGCCTTCCTGCAGCGTCTCCAGGGGAAACTTGTCGAGTACGACCTTGGCCGTGCGCGGGAGGACAACGCAGAAATTTGGTGGGCTGAAGCTTGATTGGCAGAGCGATGAGCCATCTTGGTCGACCAAGATGCAGGCAAAGTCGCGACTCTCGCCGACGATGGTTGAGAATGACGTGCGTACGGTGGCATTGTCAACCTCATCCATGATGCTGATGAGTCGCTGCCACTGGATCTCTAGAGAGATTGGATCGATCTCGCGCTTGCTCATACCGGTGTTAGCTTCCTTTAGTCTGCATAACGATACAGTCTGCCGCTGGATAGACCGCTGGTGTACCCGGATTGAGCAGATTCCCGCGACGCTTTTCTGCTTTTGTCAGCGTAGATCTGCCCGATCTGCGTTCTTTCATGTCAGATTCTGCATCGTCTCTAGTCTTCATCAATTGTTACGCCAAGCGCCAGTGAGTCAGATTCTGCAAATTCGTCTTCGGCATCGTCATCAAGCGGCAGATTGGCCAGAATATGGGAGACGGACTCGGCAATGTGTTCATGCAGAATTCCCCGGGTCTTCTCCAGATCATGCTGCGCCAGTGCGGTCACCAGGGTCGGATGGCTGCCGACAACCTCGTCGAGAAAGGTGTAGATGTCGTGACGCGTGTGCAAACAGCGTCTGACGCCGACTTCCAGGACACGCCAGAGCTTCAGAGCGAGATCGTGATCGGCAATTTGCAGCAAGTACTCGTGAAAATGGAGATCAAGCTCGACCAGGCGGTTCTTGTCGGCCCGTCGCGCGGCCAGCCGCATCTCTTCGATTATGGTCTCAAAATAATCCAGATTTTCTTCGGTCAGACGGTCGATCGCACGCTCGATCGCCAGTTCTTCCAGCGCCGTGCGGACAGAATAAAGCTCTTCTACATACCGCCGCGTCAGCCGCGTAATGACAACGACCTTGTACGGGGTGCTCTCGATTAAGCCTTCCTGCTCTAACTGCCCCATCGCTTCGCGGATCGGGCCCCGACTCACGCCCAAGTGTTCTGCCAGTTGGGCCTGATTGAATTCCGTGCCTGGCGCCAGCGAACCATCGATGATGGATTGGCGCAAAATTTCAGTCACATTGGCTTTGAGTGTCCTCGGTTCGATTGGCGTTAGTTTTTCTAGTTCCATAGTTTTTCACTATCCATACTGGGGAGCATGGTCCGGTTCAAGTTGGGTGGTGGAGCGTCACGATTAGATTAGCTGTTGCATCAACGACGACGGTCGATCCTGGGCCGATGACGGCTGTGGAATCCTTTTCTTCAACAATGGCGGGACCGTCAAAGGTCGCGCCGGCGGGCAGACGATAACGATCGTAGACGGGCGTCTCAACGAAGCCGCCCAATTCATCAAAATAGACCTGGCGCATTGCTTTTAGGGCTGTATCGGCCGATCCCTCGACATCCGTCGCGGCCATTGTTCTCGCTAGAGCGAGGCAGCTCGATGCGCGGGCGCGGCCCGCTTGCAGTCAGGCGACAGGTTGTAATTTCCAGACCAAGATGCCGGTGCGCATACCCGTAAATTTCGCTGTAGCGGGCGTAGAAGAGCTGGCGTAAGTCGCTGTCCAGATCGATGTCGGCGAGTCGCTCGTAGGGCAAGGTCACGGTGATCTCGTGGCCCTGACCGACATGGCGCAGATCCGCAGCCCGCACGTAGCGGATCTCCTCTTCCGGTACGCCGGCCTCCATGAGCGTGGCGCGTCCCTCGACCGCCAGATCGGCGTAAATCGCATCCATCTCTGCCAGCGTCTCGTGCATAATCCGGGCCATAAAGGTCTTGGCAAAATCAAATGCAACCGGCGCAGTCAAGAAGCCGAGCGCAGACGTGACGCCTGCGCTGGCCGGACAGATGTAGCCCTGCATCTTGAGCGCACGGGCAATGGCGTGGGCATGCACGGGGCCGGCGCCGCCAAAGGCGATGAGTTTGAGCATGCGCGGGTCAACCCCGCGCTCGGCGACGTGGACGCGCGTGGCCGAAATCATGTTCTCATTGACAATCTGATAGATGCCATTGGCCGCTTCAACGGCCGAGAGGCCCAACGGCTCGCCGATATGCTTCTCAATCGCTGCTTCCGCCGCGTTCCTGATCCAGGGCCATGCGGCCACCCAGAAAATAGTCGGGGTTGAGGTAGCCAAGCAGCAGGTCGGCGTCGGTGACGGTGGGACGGTCGCCGCCCTGGCCGTAGGCGGCCGGGCCCGGATCAGCGCCGGAAGATTCCGGCCCAACCTTGAGGAGGCCCAGGTCGTCGACGTGGGCAATGCTGCCGCCGCCGGCCCCGATTTCGATCAGTTCGATCGTCGGCACGCGTACGGGCAAGCCGCTGCCGCGCTTGAAGCGGTGGACCGCGCGCGACTTCGAAGTTGTCTGACATGGTGGGCTGGCCGTTCTGAATGACGCACATCTTGGCCGTCGTGCCGCCCATATCAAAGGAAACCAGGTTTGGTTCATCCAACATCTCGCCATAGAAGACGGCCGCCAGAACGCCGGCCGCCGGGCCCGACTCGATCATGCGCACCGGGAAGCGGGCCGCCGTCTCCAGGGTCGTCACGCCGCCGCTGGAGAGCATGAGGTAGAGTTCTCGTTCCAGACCGGCATCGGCAAGCTCATGCTGAAGGTTGGTTAAATAGCGATCGGTCAACGGCTGAACATAGGCATTGCAGACAGTCGTCGACATGCGCTCGTATTCCCGAATCTCGGGCGCAACCGTCGACGAGAGCGAAATGCTCGCCTTGGGGAAGCGTTCGGTCAGCCAGGCGAGGCGTAGCCTGTTCGTGCTCGGGATTGATGTAGGCATGGAGAAAGCAGACGCCGATGGCCTCGATCTTGTCGACCACACCGGCCGCTTCCAGCGTGGCCACCATCTGCTCCAGGCTGTTGAGATCGAGCGGGTCGACCACGTCGCCGAAACCATCCAGCCGTTCCGTCACTTCAAAGCGAAGCGGGCGGGGCACAAGGTGTTCCACGGGCGGCGCATGCAGGTCGTAGATGTCGTAGCGCATCTCGCGTTGCGTATCCAGAACGTCGCTGAAGCCGCTGGTCGTCAGCAGCATGGTAACCGCGCCCTTGCGCTCGATGAGGGCATTGGTGATCAGGGTCGTGCCGTGGATGGCAGTGGCCACATCGCTGCCGCTCACGTCGGCATCGGTCAGCAACTGGCGCCAGCCATCCAACACCGCCCGCGCCGGCTGATCGGGCGTGGTCAATGTTTTGTAACTGCGGATGTCGCCGGAGTCAGCGTCAACCAGCACGAAGTCCGTAAAGGTGCCGCCAATGTCGAATCCGAAGCGATAGCGTGGCGAAGTCATTGTATCAACTCTCGGGCAGAATGGATTTGCATGAGATTATTCATAGTGCAGCGTCACAATCAGATTCGCATAGGCATCGACTTCAACCGTAGCATTCGGACCGATCACGGCCGTTGAGTCCTGTTCCTCTACGATCGCCGGACCCGCGAACTGCGCACCTGCGCGCAGGGCATAGCGGTCATAGACGGGCGTATCGACGAAGGCTTCGTGCTCACGGAAGTAGACGGGTCGCATGCCCTTCAGCGCTTGCGCCGCGCTGGTTTGATCGGCGTCGGCTTCTGTTTCACGCAGGTTGACGTCCGGGCGCGGTCCACTCGCCGTGAGCCGGCACGTTGTGATCTCCAGCCCAAGATGGCGGTGGGCGTAACCGTAGATCTCCTCGTACTCGCTGTAGAAGAGCGTGTGCACATCTTCGAGCGCGGTCTCTGCCATTTCTGCAAAGGGCAATTCCACGACAATCTCGTGACCCTGTCCGATATGGCGCAGATCCGCCTTGCGCGTAAAGCTCATCTCGTTTGTAGGGACGCCCGCTTCCGCCAACTTGGCATGGCCTTCGCGCTCCAGGTCGGCGTAGATCGCATCCAGTTCGCCAAGGTTCTCCTGGTCGAGCCGGGCAATGTGGGTGCGTGCAAATTCAAAGGCCGCCGGCGCAGTTAGAAAACCCAAGGCCGAGGCAACGCCGGCGCTAGTCGGACAGATATAACCCTGCATCTTCAGCGCTCGGGCGATCTGATGGGCATGGACCGGTCCGGCGCCGCCAAAGGCAATCAGCTTGAATTTGCGGGGGTCTGCGCCTCGCTCGGCAACGTGCACACGCGTGGCTGAAATCATATTTTCGTTGACGACCTGGTAGATGCCGTACGCCGCGTCCGTCACGCTCATGCCCAACGGATCGGCCAGCTTGGTGCGTACCGCCGCTTCCGACGCATTGCGATCGAGGCTCATGCGCCCGCCCAGGAAATAGTCTGGATTGAGATAGCCAAGCAGCACATCTGCGTCGGTCACGGTTGGCTCGTCGCCGCCCTGGCCGTAGCAGGCCGGTCCTGGATCGGCGCCGGCCGAATCGGGTCCGACCTTCAGCAAGCCCAACTCGTCCACGCGCGCAATGCTGCCGCCACCCGCGCCAATTTCGATCAGTTCGATCGTCGGCACACGTACGGGCAGACCACTGCCGCGCTTGAAGCGATGAACGCGCGGCGACTTCGAAATCATCACTCATGATCGGCTGACCATTTTTGATGACGCACATCTTGGCCGTTGTGCCGCCCATATCAAAGGAGACCAGATTCGTCTCGTCCGTCTTTTCGCCGTAGAAGACGGCCGCCAGCACGCCTGCCGCCGGGCCCGATTCGATCAGGCGCACGGGGAACTGAGCGGCCGTGTCCAGCGTCGTGATGCCACCGCTGGAGAGCATGAGGTAGAGGCTCTTCTGAAAGCCGTTCTCGATCAGGTCCTGCTTTAGCTGCGTGAGGTAGCTTTCCGTCAGCGGCTGCACATAGGCATTGCAGACGGTTGTCGACATGCGCTCGTACTCGCGAATTTCGGGCGCAACTTCTGAGGAAGCGGAAATGCTGATGTCCGGCAATGCCTCTTTGAGCCATTCCACGGCGCGCACTTCATGATCCGGATTTGTAAAGGAGTGGAGAAAGCAGACGGCCACGGCTTCAACGTCATTCCCGATCAGCTGCGAGCGCAGATCGGCCATATCGTCCAGGACCAGCGGTTCGATCACGTTGCCCCGGCCGTCCATGCGTTCGCGTACTTCGAAGCGCAGGGGGCGGGGGACCAGTGGTTCCGGGAGCACCATGAGCAGGTCATAGATGTCATAGCGCATCTCCTTGGCCATTTCCAGGATGTCGCGAAAGCCTTTGGTGGTGATCAGGGCCGTCTTGGCGCCTTTGCGCTCAATCAGCGCGTTGGTGATGAGTGTTGTGCCATGAATGGCGGTTGCAATGTCATCTCCATGCGCGTCGGCGGTATTGAGCAGGTGTTGTAGCCCTTCGATGACTGCTTTGGATGGATCATGGGGCGTCGTCAGTGTTTTATAGCTGGCGATTTCGCCGTTGTTGGTATTGATCAGGACAAAATCGGTGAAAGTGCCGCCAATATCGAAGCCAAAACGATAATTGCCAGCAGCGCCATTTGTGCTGGGCGACAGGCCGGCGGCCGGGTCCTCAGAACGGGTAGTACTCATAGGGTCGGATGACATTGTATCGATGAACCTCGTGCTTGAAAATCACCAATGAAACGGTTGACATCGGTTCTGATGTGTGATAATACTATGCGTGCAGTCGTTTGTCAACTGTTAACAGTTAATTCATTTACGTGCATTTTTGTTGTTGTTGAAGTATAAATATGCAGCAGATCGTGTAAACTGACCCCATCAGGGACTGAATCGCTTACCATCAAGCGTCTCCATACGACCTGGCTTCACCGCCGTTACCTTGCCGGCGTACGCTAATCCATCAGACTGACAAGAAAGCGCCTTTCATGAAGATTACCGATTTGAAAGTCACCGTGATCGATATTCCACGGGCTAGCGTGTTGACAACGTCCTATGGCAGTATCGATTATGCCACTACCTTGCTGATCGAGATCGAAACCGACGAAGGCATCACGGGCATTGGTCAGGTATCGGTTGACGCCCCCTTCTATGGCGAGACCGCCGAGGGCATGCTGGTCAATATCCGCACACACCTTGTGCCCGGCGCTTGATCGGCGAGAATCCGCTCAACATCCGCCATCTCAATGAGCGGATGGACGCCGCGCTGCCCCATCACTGGTGCTCCCATTCAGGCGTTGACATGGCGCTGTGGGATCTGAAGGGCAAGGCGCTCGGTGTGCCGATTTACCAACTGATGGGCGGCAAAGTTCGTGAAGGGCTGGACCTCATGGGCTTTGTGCAGTACGATACGCCTGACAGCCATGGCACGAAAAGCCGTGGAAACCCTCGACGAGCACGGCTACCCCGTTCTGAAGATGAAGATTGGCCTGAATCCGCACGATGATATCTTGCGCTATCGTGCGGTTGCCGAAGCCATCGGCGATCGAGCAGTCATTCAGGTCGATGGCAATACCGGCTACACGATCGCGCAGGCCATTCCGGCCCTGGCCACCATGGAGAGCATTGGCGCACTGGGCGCGATTGAACAACCCGTGGCGCGCATGAGCGACATGGCCGAGATCGCCCGCCGCCTGAACACCCCCGTGATGGCGGATGAAGCCATCTATCCGCCGGAAGACGCCATCGAGGTTGTGCGGCAGCAGGCTGCCAGCATTGCCCTGATGAAAATGAACAAGCATGGCGGCCTGACCAACGTCCATCAGATCGGCATGATCTTTGGCGCAGCCGGACTATCGCTCTCGATTGCGATTTACTACGACCTGATCGGCGTCGCCGCATCTCACCTCGCTGCGGCGCTGCCCTGCGTCACCTGGCCCTCGCCGGCCACCGCCATGACTGACACGATTGTGGCCACGCCATTTGCGCCGGAAGGACTGCTGCTTGCGGGCGCCGGACGGTCCGGGACTGGGCGTGGAGTTGGACTGGGACAAGGTCCGGGCCTTTGCGCGGGACATATAGCCAGATTCTCTCTCCCGTCAATTGACTTGAATGCGTGCGATCCAGTCGCCTCCATCGATTTAGAACTTGCGGAATAAAATACTCATGAGCATTGATATTGCAGCGCCCACATCGCACCAGGCCGACAGAGCGGGGCATCGATCCAGTCACGCTGGAGATCCAGTGGCAGCGCCTCATCAGCATCATGGATGAGATCGACAATGCTACCGTGCGTACTTCTTTTTCGACCATCGTCGGCGAAAGCCGCGATTTCGCCTGCGTGCTGCTTGACCAGGACGGCGTCCTCGCTCTGCCAGTCGAGCTTCAGCCCACCCGACTTCTGCGTGATCCTGCCGCGCACGACCCGCTCCATGCTGGAGCGCTATCCGGTCGACACGTTGCAGGAAGGCGATGTGCTCTTTACGAACGATGCGTGGCTCGGCGCCGGTCATTTGCCGGACTACGTCATCGTGACGCCCGTCTTCTGGGCAGGGCAAGGTAGTCGCCTTCATGGGCACCATTGCCCATGTCTCGGATGTGGGAGGTCACCGGGGTGATATCGAATCCTATGATGTCTTCACCGAAGGATTGCGGATGCCGCCGTGCAAGCTCTATGAGGCCGGGACGGAGAATCCGCTTGCGTTTGAAATCATCGGCGCCAATTGCCGTGTGCCCGATATGGTTTTGGGCGATGTGCGGGCGATCGTCGGCACCCATCGCATCGGCGCCCGCCGCATTCACGAGTTCTTGACGGACTATGATCTGTCCGACGTTGTCGCTTCTCGCCGACGAAATCCACGATCGCTCAGAAGCGCTGATGCGTGAGCGCATTGCAGCGCTGCCGGACGGCGTCTACGAGTTTGGGCTGGATATCGACGGCTATATCGAGATCGTCCACCTACACGCCACGGTCGAGGTGCGCGGCGTCGGATATCTACGTCGACTATGCAGGCACGTCGCCCCAGACGCGTATGGGCGCGATCAACTGCGTCTACAACGTGACCCATTCGGGCACCATGTATCCCTTCAAGTGCGCGCTGGCGCCGCAGTATTCCCAACAATGAGGGACTCTTTCGGCCCATTCACGTCACGGCGCCGGAAGGCTGCATCCTCAACTGTACCTTCCCCTATCCCGTGCGGGCGCGGGCCAAGGTGACGAACAACATCAATCAGGTGCTCTTCGGCGCCGTGTGGCCAATTCTGGGCGAACACGGTCAGGCCGGCAGCGGCTCCATCTGGCCCTTTAGCGTGAGCGGTGAGCTGGAGGGGTATGGCTCCTTTGCCGTCTTCATTTTGCCCCACGGCGGACGCGGGGCCATGCGCGAAATGGACGGCTTGCCGCCCATCGCCTTTCCGCACAACAGTTCGGTCACGGCTACGGAAATCATGGAGATCCAGGCGCCGATCCTCATGGAGCGCAAGGAACTCCTGGCGGATTCAGCCGGCGCGGGCCGCCACCGCGGCGGCATCGCCCAGGCGATCACCTTTCGCAGCATCGCCGACAGCCCCATGAGCGTCCGCATTCGACCTGACAAGATGTTTTGTGAGCCGCCGGGTATCAATGGCGGTCAGCCGGGCAAGGTTGGCACGGTACACATCAACGGCGAACTGATCACGCGTTTCCCGCCAATTGACTTTCTGCCCGGTGACGTGGTCGATCTGCATCTGCCCGGCGGGGGTGGCTTTGGGCCTGTGGCCGAACGATCACGTGCGCTGATTGAAGAGGATCTTGCCCTGGGCTATATCACGCCCGAGGGCGCCCGGCGAGACTACGGCTATGACGGTGGCTGACACAGGCATGACCGAAGCGATCGCTGCAGCGCCTGCGGCCAACGGTCCGGACGTGATCGGATCGATAGACTGGACGCGTTATCTTGACTATGAAGAGCAGACGCGTCTGCTGCAGCAGATTGCCGCGGCTTATCCCACTCTGGTCCAGCTAAGTAGTATCGGGCAGAGTCATCAAGGGCGTGAACTCTGGCTTGTGGAGATCACGGATCAGCGAACCGGTCCGGCGGCTGAGAAGCCCGCTTACTACGTCGACGGCAACTGTCACGGTGAAGAAGTGCTGGGCGCTCAGGTGGCGCTCTACACGATCGTCACGTTGCTGGCCCGCCATCAGGAACCTTGGCTTGCAGAGTTGCTGGCGACGCGCACACTCTATATTATTCCGTCCATCAATCCCGATGGGGCTGAGTACAGCCTGAAGACACCGTACCATCACGTGGGCAATGGACACTACCTGCCTTGGGACTATTTGCCGGCTAGCGGTTTATATCCAGCAGACATCAACGATGACGGCTACATCCTTCAGATGCGCATGGCGGATGACGCGGGCGAATGGAAACCATCTGCGCGTGATCCGCGCATCATGCTGCGCCGCCAGCCGGGCGAAAGTGGCGGACAGTATTACCGGCTCTTGCCAGAGGGATTCGTCAACGAGTACAATGGAGCCGATGTCGTCATTCCCAAGCCGCCCCATGGCAACCTCAACCGCCAATTTCCCGTCTTCTGGGCATCCGAGCGGGATGAGTATGGGGCCGGCGACCTCCCCCTCAACGAACCGGAAGCGCTGGCTGTGGCGCGCTTCATTCTGGATCATCCCAATATCACGGGCGCGCTGGCGCATCATACCCATGGCGGCTTGATTCTGCGCCCTTCTTCCTATCGTCCTGATGCCGAACTGCCGCCAGAAGACGTGCGACTGTTCAAGACGTTGGGCGCTGTCGGCGAAGAGTTAACGGGTTACAAGCTCGCTTCGATCTTTGAGGATTTCACCAAGGACAAGCGTTACGCACGCAACGGCGGCTTCGGCGATTGGCTTTACGAGCAACTGGGCATTCCATTTTTTGCCACCGAGCTGTGGGATGCGGAATTGGCCGCCGGCGTGCGCCGGCCGGACCATCTGCCCATGGGCTCGCCGCGTGGCGAGGCGGAAGAAGCGATGTTACTGGCTTGGTCCGATGAGGCGCTTGATGGGGGTGGCTTCATCGACTGGAGGCCATTTAACCACCCGCAATTGGGGCCTGTGGAAATCGGCGGCTGGGACGAGATGTATGTGATCCGCAATGCCCCCGGCGCTTTCGTGGAAGCCATCGCCGCACCCGTCGCCGAATTCACTCTGCGCATGGCGGCCGCGTCCCCGCTGGTACAGCTTGTCTCGTGTGAGGCCGAGCGCCTGGGCGCCGATCTCTTTCGAGTCCGGGCCGTCGCCAAGAATTCGGGCTATTTGCCCACGCATCTGACCCAAGTTGGGCTGGCCAGCGGCGACATCGCCGGCGTTACGGTGAGCATTGAGGTTGAAGCGGGCGAGGTGTTAATGAACCCGACGACCCAGGAACTCGGTCACCTGGACGGCATGGCCAGCCGACCGACGGCTTGGTCGGGTTGGCAGCAGCAGTGGGGCGTCAGCGCCCAGCCCGCGGAGTGGCTCATACGCGCGGCGAGCGATGCCACTGTTGTCACTGTGACGGCTGCGGCTCAGAAGGGCGGCGTTGATCGCTGCTCCGTGGAGCTGAGTATGGCTACATCGTCTACCAAACCGGCAGATCAATCAGCGGGAGGGGCTTGATGAAGATTGTGGATGTCCGAACGACGGTTGTCAGCATCCCCCGCGCAGAGACATTAACGACGTCATACGGCAGCACAGGCGCCGCCATTACCGTGGCGGTCGAATTGGAGACGGATGCCGGGCTCACCGGCATTGGGCAGACCGCGGTTGCGCCCCGTTCGTATGGCGAAACGGCCGAAGGCATGGCAGCCAATATCATGGCCCACCTGGCCCCGGCCGTGATTGGCGAGTCGCCCCTCGACATCGAGCGGCTGACGCACAAGATGGACGCGGCACTGCCCCACCACTGGTCCAGCCATGCCGGCGTCGAATTTGCGCTCTGGGATTTGAAGGGCAAGGCACTTGGGGTGCCGGTCTACCAGCTTCTGGGCGGCAAGGTGCGCGACGGGCTGAACCTCATGGGCTTTGTCCATCATGATGCCCCAGAGGTCATGGCGGCAGAAGCGCGGGCAACGCTGGACGAGCATGGTTTTCCCGTGCTCAAGATGAAGATCGGCCTTGACCCGCGTGAAGATGTCGCCCGCTATGAAGCTGTCGCCGGCGCGGTTGGGGATCGGGCGGTCATTCAGGTCGACGGCAATACGGGCTACACGATCAGCCAGGCATTGCCGGCGCTGACCGCCATGGAAGCGGCCGGCGCCTTGGGCGCAATCGAGCAGCCCGTCGCCCGTCTAGCCGATCTGGCTGAAATTGCCGGCAGGCTCAACACGCCGGTGATGGCCGATGAAGCCATCTACGCGCCTGAGGATGCCGTTGAAGTCGTGCGCCGCCGGGCCGCAAGCTTGGCGCTGATGAAGATCACCAAACATGGCGGCATCGGCAATGTGCAGAAGATCGGCGCCATCTTTGAGAGCGCCGGGCTGTCGCTCTCTATGGCCATTTACTATGACGTCATCGCCCTGGCAGCTGCCCATCTGGCCGCGGCCTTGCCCTGTGTGACGTGGCCGTCCCCTTACACGTACCTGCAGGATACGATCCTCGCACAGCCCTTCGAGCCGGATGGACTTCACCTGCGTGCGCCGGATGGTCCAGGATTCGGTATCGATGTTGACCCCGCCAAATTGCGGCAGTATGCGACATGGGGCCCTTACTCATACGTGCAAGATTAGTCATTACCTGGCTCACGACGGAGTGAGCGTTCTGTAGTCGTTGGTTCTACCGTTTTTTGTTTGCGTTTCGATTCACCTTTGTCTAGGAGGCAACCATGACACAAAGATTGGGAATTCGTCACCAGTGGCCCAAGCTGATCTTGCTCAGCATGGTCGCGCTGATGCTGCTATCAGCCTGTGCGGCGCCGGTGCCGGCAGGCGATGCAGCGGCCCCGGCTGCTGACGCCGATGCGTCCGGGGAAGCAACCATGGATGACGCCACGGCAGTCATCGGCATGAATGAGCTGGTCACGTCCTTGGATCCGCCCACCGACTGGGCTATCGCGGCGACGTGGATCCACATGAATCTGTTCGACTGTCTCGTCTGGCGCGACCGCGAGACAGCCGAGTTCCAGCCCTGGCTGGCGGAATCATGGGAAAACATCGATGACACGACCTGGAGATTTAAGCTGCGCGAAGGGGTCACCTTCCACAATGGCGAAGAGTTCAACGCCGACGCCGTGGACTGGACCTACCAGCGCATCCTCGATGATGACACCATGATCACCTACGGTCAGTGGACCTTCATCGATGAGATCAACATCTTGAGCCCCTATGAAGTTGAAATCAAGACGACGGATCCTGAGCCCGCCTTCCTGAGCAAGATGGCCGGCACCGGCTGTGGCATCCAGGCGCCCGAGCACGGCATGGCGCAGATGGAGAGCGGCGAAGAGTATACGCCGATCGGCACCGGCCCCTACCAGTTCGTCGAGTGGGTCAAGGACGATCAGATTACCATGGCCGCCAATGAGGATTATTGGCAGGGCGCGCCCGAGGTCAAGACGCTGATCTGGCGCTCGATCCCCGAAACGTCCACCCGCGTGGCCAGCCTGATCACCGGCGATGTCGACCTCATGGTCGGCGTACCTTCCCAGGATTGGGAGCGCGTCAATGGCAATGAGAACACGAGTGTTGAGCAGTACCTGACCACCCGCGTCATGTTGTTGGCGCTGCGCACGGGCCCGTCGGAGCAGAATCCCGATTGGGAAGGCGTTACTTCTGACAAGCTCATTCGCCAGGCCATCAGCTACGCCGTCGACCGTGAAGCCATCATCGGCCTGATCGACGGCATGGGCGTGCCGGTGCTCTCTCGCGTCACGCCGCCGACCCTTGGCTGGAGCGAAGAATTCATCGATCAGCTGGGTGAGTATGATCCCGAAAAGGCCATGGCGCTGCTCGAAGAAGCCGGCTACAACGGCGAAGAGCTGACATTCCACTCCAGCACCTCCTGGCTCAACCAGAAAGAGGTTGCTGAGGCCCTCACGGCCATGTTCGAAGCCGTTGGCCTGAACATCGACCTCCAGGTTCTGGACGTGACAACCTTCCGCGAACAGGTCTACTTCCCGTATCTGAATGAAGAGATCTACATGGACGCGCTGGGTAACTCCTTCTTCGATCCGTGGATTACCGTGCTCTCCGAGCGCTCCGATCGTCGTGAGCGCAGCGGCTGGACCGGAGAAACCGCCGATAAGGTCGATGAACTCGTGCGCGCCGCCGCCGTCAACATGGATCCGGAGTCCCGTGCTGAGCAGTATATCGAGATTCAGCGCCTGATCAACGAAGACGTACCCTACGTCTATCTCTATCAGATGTTGGATACCGTGGGCATCAATGATCGCGTGACTTGGGAGCCGCCTCTGGATGGCTTCCTGTGGATGGGCAACGCCGGGCTGCAATAATGGCGTCGTCATGAATTAGATGAGTCGTGCCGGGCGCCGTCCAGCCTCCGGCACGACTCGATCCGCTACAGGCATCTGGGTCTGGATCGTTGGGGAGCATTCCCGCAGCCGGCCAAACTCAGATGCCTGCAGCAAGGTCTCCATCAATTTACACTCGTACCTACCTGGTTCCGACACGCAATGGTTCGTTACGTATTCTCCCGTATAATCCAAATGATCCCGCCCTTGATCGGCCTGACGCTGATCCTGTTTGTCTTGCTCCGCATCGGCGGGGATCCCGTTGCCCACCTCGTGCGACCGGAAGCAACGCAAGAGGAAATTGCGCAGGTACGGGCAGCTTATGGCTTTGACCGGCCACTGTATGAGCAGTACTTTCGTCAGGTTGGCCTGATTCTACGCGGCGATTTTGGTGATTCGTTTCGATTCCGCACCGCGGCCATGCCCCTCGTTCTCGAGCGCCTGCCCGCAACCCTAGAGTTAGCGCTGGCGTCAATGATCGTGGCATTGATCATTGCGGTGCCGGCAGGATTGCTGGCCGCGATCTACCACAATTCGCCCATCGATCTGTTTGTGACGACAGGCTCCACGCTTGGCCGCGCCATGCCAAACTTTTGGATCGGCATCATGTTGATCCTGATATTTTCGGTCAACTTGCGCTGGCTCCCGGTATCCGGCCGCCTGGAACCGTTTTCCATCGTTCTGCCGGCCATCACACTGGGTAGTAGTATTGCCACAACGTTGGCCCGTGTACTGCGCTCCAGCATGCTGGAAGTCATGAATCAAGAGTATATGACCACGGCCAAGTCCAAGGGCCTTTCGCGCCGGGCAGCGCTGGTGGGTCATGGCCTTCGCAACGCGTTGATTCCCTTTGTCACGGTGCTGGGCCTTCAAGTCGCCTGGCTGCTGGGGGGATCAGTCATCGTTGAAGAGGTCTTTGCCTGGCCGGGGTTGGGACGGCTGTTGCTCAATGCCGTGCTGGTCCGTGATCTGGCGATTGTGCAGGCCGGCGTCTTTGTATTTGCCCTGGTTGTGATGTTTGCCAATCTGCTCGTCGACATTTCGTACGCGTTTCTCGATCCGCGCATTCGCTACCAATAGGACGGATACCCTTTGGCCTCCAGCAATCCCACCAGTAGCATGTCAGGTGAATCGGTAGCGGCGGCGAGCGACGCTTTGCGGAAGAAGCGCAGTCGTCGTCGCTGGCTTTACAGCCTGCGCCACAGTTCCGTCGGCATGCTCGGCGTGACCCTCGTGTCGATTGCTGTCGTGACTGCGCTCTTTGCACCCTGGCTTGCGCCCCACGATCCCGCCGAACTGAATCTGACGGCGAGACTACTGCCGCCCATTTGGTATGGCGACGCCGATCCGACGTACCTTCTCGGAACGGATCAGCTTGGCCGTGACGTATTGAGCCGGCTTATCTTTGGCTCACGCGTGTCGCTCATCGTGGGCATCTTCGGCGTGGCGGTTTCCATGCTAATTGGGGTGTCACTCGGCCTGATCGGCGGCTACGTGGGCAACAAGACTGATGCCGTCATATCGCGCGTGCTCGACACATTCATGGCGATTCCATTTATTTTGCTGGCCTTGGCGGTCGTCGGCGTGCTGGGCCCCCGGCAAGGCTCGGGGGTGTTGACGCTCATTATCGTGCTGGGGGTGACCGGATGGGTAACCTTTGCCCGGGTGATCCGCGGTGAGGTGCTCTCGGTCAAAGAGCGCGAATATATCGATTCGGCCCGCAGCGTTGGGCAGACCGACATCCAGATCATGATGCGTCACGTTCTCCCCAACATCATGGCTTCGATTATCGTGCTGGCTACCCTGCAGATCGCCACTGTCATCATTGCTGAATCCTCCCTCAGCTTTCTAGGGCTGGGCGTGCAACCGCCGACGATCACGTGGGGCCTTATGCTCTCGGAAGGACGCGACCACCTGGCCACTTCCTGGTGGCTTGCCACGCTGCCGGGCCTTGCCATCACCTTCACCGTGCTCGGCGTGATCTTGATGGGCGACTGGCTGCGCGACGTGCTCGATCCACGTCAGAAGAATTGATGGCTATGTCAACCCGAACCCTGGAACCACACGACCTTTTCCAAGTGCAAATGGTCGACGATCCCCAGATCTCGCCCGACGGCAGACAGGTTGCCTGGGTGCAGAGCTGGATAGAGCCCGCAAGCAACGACTATCGCTCGGTCATTTGTGTTCAAGCCGTGGATGGGGAGCCGGTTCGGCGCGTGACCGACGCGCTCGGGCTCTGCACGCACCCGCGTTGGTCGCCAGACGGTCGGCGGCTGGCCTATCTGTCAACCCGCCCGCCCGGCTCCCATGCACCTGCGCCGCCCCAACTCTGCATTCTCACCCTGGGCGAGGACGACGTGCGCTGCGTGACCGATCTGCGCCACGGCATCGCCGAACCCGTTTGGGCGCCGAATGGGATGCACATCGCCTTCACGACGCTCATTGACCCCGCAGCGGGGCTGGTGTCAGCCGGCAATGATCAACCGGCGGATGACCTATATCAACGCTTCAATGCCGATGTTCTGGTTGCCCGCCGTCGTAAGTGGAAGTCGGATGGGTTCGGCTATCTGGGCGATCTGCGACGGGCGGTTGCGGTTGTCGATCTCGAAGGCCTGCCTGCAGCACCGAAGCAACCTGGCGTCCGCCTTGTTGCAGGCGGTGAATTTGACCTTGCGACGCCAGTCTGGTCGCCGGATGGAACACAGCTTGCGGCCGTGGGCAATCTGGATGCTGACGCGGACAGCGTGCGCAGCCAGCGGATCTATTTGCTTGATGCCATGTCCGAACAGACCGTGCCGCCGCGCGCCCTTGCTGGCCTGGAAGACATTCGCCAGACGCAGGTGGCGTGGTCGCCTGACGGCACGCAAATCGTCCTGGCTGGTCACGATGATCCGACGCTGGGCCACTACGGCAACCAGCAACTTTGGGTCGTCGACGTTGCGAGCGGCGCCAAACGCTGCATCACGGCGCAGCTCGACTGGACCTTTGCCCATGCCGCCTATACGGATGTCGGGCGTTACGGCGGCGAGGAGGGCGTCCGCTGGCTGCCTGATGGTCGGCAGGTTCTGGCGCTGCTGAGCCGCCAGGGTGAGGTGACAGTGGCGCGGGTTGATGTCATGAGTGGTGCTGCAACCATCGTGGCTGCAGGCGGCAAGAACGATGGCTCGACGATTGCCGCGTTTACCGTCGATGCCGGCGGCACAGCTGTGGCCGCCCTCGTACGCGAACCACTTAATCCGGGCGACATTTATCTTTACGACTTGGCTGAACCTGGTACAGCCACACGTTTGACCGCGGTAAATGCTGATTGGCTGGATGATGTAGCGCTGGCAGAGCCGCAGAAATTTCAGGTGGACGCCGGCGGGGTGACGGTCGACGTCTGGGTCTTGCCGCCCGCCGGTCATGAAGCTGGACAGCGGCACCCGGCCATTCTCTACACTGGTGGCGGGCCCGCCGGCATGCGCGCCGCCAATTTTCTCTTCGAATATCAGCTGCTGGCAGCCCAAGGCTACGCCCTCGTCTTTTGCAATGCCCGTGGCTGCCAGGGCTATGGCGAGGCGTTCTGTACCGCGATCCTGGGTACGTGGGGCGGCCACGATTACGACGACAACATGCGCTGCCTGGATGAAGCGTGCGCTCGCTTTGACTTCATCGATGCAGATCGCTTGGGGATGGCAGGCGGCAGCTATGGCGGCTACCTGGTCAACTGGGCGCTCGGTCACACGGATCGCTTCAGCGCTGCAGTTTCGGACCGGAGCGTCTTCAATCGCCACTCCTCATTCGGCACCAGCGATATCGGCCACCTGCGCGAGTTTGAGTTTGGCAATGCGCCGCCATGGGAGCTGCCCGAACGCTACCTTGCTCAGTCTCCCTTGAGTTCCATCGGCGGCGCGACCACACCGACGCTGGTCGTTCACTCGGCCCAGGATCTGCGCTGTGCCGTGGAGCAGGGCGAACAGCTCTATCTTGCGCTCAAACGGTTGGGCGTGCCCACGGAACTGATACGCTTTCCGAATGAAAGCCACGGCCTGTCCCGTGGCGGACGCCCGTGGCACCGCGTCTTTCGTCTCCAAGCCTATCTTGACTGGTTCGAACGCTGGCTTTAGCCACAGAAAGGACCACTTTGCCCATCATGTCTAGACCGTCTACGCAACGTCTGTTGACTGCACACGACCTCTTTCGCTTTGTCCTGGTCGACGATCCCCAAGTCTCGCCCGACGGCCGTGAGGTTGCCTGGGTTCGCACTTGGCTAGACGAAGAGCAGAACGGCTATCGCGCCCACATTTGCGTCACCGAGATCGCCAGCGGCGTTACCCGCCAGTTGACCGATGGACCCGGCCAAGACATCTATCCCCGGTGGTCGCCTGACGGGCAAACTGTTGCCTATCTCGCCTCGCCCGGCGCCGCGACGGGCGAGGCAGGCGCCGACATTCCCCAGAACCCCGTGACAGTCGCCCGTGGCGGCTCACAACTCATGCTCGTCGCTGCCGCAGGCGGACCGGCTCAGCGCCTTACTGATTTGTTGGGCGGCGTTCGAGCGCCGGCCTGGTCGCCCGACGGCAGTCGCATTGCCTTCCTCACCTATCTGGATCCGGCCCTGGGGCTGGAGTTCATTTCCGCGCCGGAACCGGATGAAGACGACCCCTATGTCCGCTTCAACCGGGATGTGCTGGTCGTCAATCGTCTGCGCTGGAAGTGGGACAATATTGGCTATCTGGGCAACTATCGCTCCCACATTGCCTATGTGGATGTGCCCTTTGAGGGCGCTGGCAGCGTGACCACGGCTTCCGCGCCGGCTCCGATCCTAGTCACCCAGGGTGAGTTTGACCTCAGCGCGCCCGTCTGGTCACCGGATGGACGGATGCTGGCCACGACCGGCAATCTCGATCCGGGCGGCGAGGCGCTGCGCAATAGCTACATCTATCTACTGGATCTTGCCGAAGAGGCGCCCATTGCCCCGCGCAAGCTCTTTGGTCTGGAGGAGATGCGCAGCAACGACCTCGCCTGGTCGCCTGACGGCGCCACGCTTGCCGTTTGCGGCCATGACGATCCGGTCATCGGCCACTACGGCAACCAGATGCTCTGGTTGGTCAGCGTCGACGACGGCACGGCCACCTGCGTGACGCGTGACTTTGACCGCGCGCTTGGCGACTACTCGCGCAACTACGACCTGCGCCGCTACGGCGGCGACGATGGACCGCGCTGGCTGCCCGACGGCGAGCAACTATACGTGCTCATCAATGAGGCCGGCTCCGTCGATCTCGGCGTGGTGGACGCGGCCACCGGCGCGGTCAACGCCCTCACGGCCGGGCGCCACTCCGTCTTCGCCTTTAGCATGGATCAGGCGGCCGAGACGCTGGTGTTGTCGATTGGCGACGACATGAATCCGGGCGATCTTTTCGTGCTGGAACAGGACGACACGGGCCAAGCCGCGTTGCGTCAACTGACGGACGTCAATCGCGCCTTGCTTGACGACATCGCCATGACCGAACCAATTCGCTTCGAAGCGCCTTCCGGCGACGTCGTCATCGACTCCTGGCTCATCCCGCCTGTGAATCGCGAGCCGGGCAAACGCTATCCTGTGATTCTCTACACGGGCGGCGGGCCGGGTGGCATGCGCGCCAGCGTCTTTAGCCACGAGTTTCACCTGTACGCCGCACATGGCTACGCTCTGCTCCACTGCAACACCCGGGGCAACCACGGCTATGGCGAGGCGTTCTCGGTGGCAACCCGCGGCAAGTGGGGCGATCTGGATTATGAAGACAATATGGCCAGCCTGCGTACGGCGCTGGCGCGCTTCGACTTCCTGGATCCGGAACGCCTGGCGGTGGCGGGCGGCTCCTACGGCGGCTACTCCGCGACCTGGATTATCAGCCGCCACCCCGAGTTCAACGCCGCGGTGGTTGATCGCTGTCTCTTCAACCGCTACTCCTTCAACGGCACCAGCGACCTGGGCTTTTTGCTCGACATGGTGGAGTTCGACAAGCAGCCGCCCTGGGAGTCGGTTGAGCCTTACCTGGAGCGGTCGCCCATGAGCTACATCGGCAGCGTGCAAACTCCCACGCTGGTCGTCCACTCGGAGCAGGACCATCGCTGCCCCGTCGAGCAGGGCGAGCAGCTCTATCTTGCGCTCCAGCGTTTGGGCGTGCCGACCGAGCTGGTCCGCTTCCCGAATGAGTCACACGAACTTTCGCGCAGCGGTCGGCCCTGGCATCGGGTCTTCCGCCTGGATCGCTATCTCGACTGGTTTGCGCGTTGGCTGTAGGCGCATCGTCATCTACACCCAGGCGCCATCCGGCGCGGCAGTTCATCAAACTAACATTGCAAAAACTTCAGCACAAACGAAAGGTGGATTGACGATATGGCTGAAGTCATTCAAGTCGGCGACACGACCGTAGCGCCCGGCGAAAAGGGGTATGGCTATCTGCACGTGGGCTATCTCGCCGGCGGCACGGAAGTGCGCATTCCCTATCAGATTATCAATGGCGTGGGCGATGGTCCCACACTCTGTCTGGAATCGACCATGCACGGCTGGGAACCCATGGGTGCGGAGATTATTCGCCGGGCCATGCTCGAGGTAGATCCCAAGCAGCTCAACGGCGTGGTCATGTGCATTCCGCTGGCCAGCCCCATGACGATCGAGTTTGGCGGCACCATCGAGAGCGCGGGCATGCGCGTCAATCCGGTCGATGTGCTGGATATGAATCGCGTCTGGCCTGGCAAGCAGGTCAACGCATGGCTGACCGAGCAGATGGCCCACGCACTGTGGACCAACATCATCAGCCGCTGCGACTACATCGTCGACATGCACGACGGCACCGGCGCCTGCGACGAATTGCCGGTCGCCTTCCCGCAAGCCTTCCCGACGGATCCTGCGCTGGCGATTTCAGGCGAGCTGGCCGATGGGATCGGCACGGATGCGTCCGATCTAGCGGATACCATCACCACGGAGTATCTGACGGACATGAAGGAAAAGATCCGCGAGATGTCGATTGCCTTTGGCTCGCAGGTCATCTGGTGGCGCGAGCGGCCGATCAACCCGGCGATGCTTTCGGGCCAGTGCGCGATCAACGGCATCGTGCCCCTGGTGGTCGAAGCGGGCGGCGGCGGCATGATCGACTTTACCGTCGATCAGGGCGCGGACTGCCTGCTCAACATCCTCAAGTACCTGAACATGATCGACGGCGAGCCGGTGCTGCCCGAACGCCAGGTCATGGTCGAAAACTATGTGGTCTATCGCTCCCTCGCCGGCGGCTTCTACGTGCAGGAAGAGGGCATCCAACTGGGCGCCATGGTGAAGAAGGGACAGCTGTTGGGCGTCGTCCTCGACCCAGTGACAAGCGAAGTGCGCGAGCGCTGCACCTCGCCGGTTGATGGCATGATCATCAGCCGCCGGGTACGCATGCCCATCAACCCGGGCGGCTACATTGCCCACATTGCCGACTACGATTCCATCTTGTGGGAACAGGAAAACGCCTAACTGATGCGGACCTTGATTCGGGGCGGGTGGATCGTCGCTTTCCAAGACGGCCACCACGCCATCCTGCGCAATGGCGTGGTGGTCTGGGAAGAGGATCGGATCCTCCACGTGGGACCGG
Organism: uncultured Chloroflexia bacterium; assembly: GCA_963749845.1. GTDB lineage: Bacteria > Chloroflexota > Anaerolineae > Caldilineales > Caldilineaceae > JAGRCP01. Next base: position 41,051 of record CAVVOJ010000012.1, read on the forward strand.
ACTTTGACGGGACGGTGGACCGGGAGATCGACGCCGGTGATATGTTGGTCTCACCGGGTTTCGTCAATCTCCACGCCGTGGCCAACATCGACATCCAGACGCTCGCGCTCGATCGCGGCGAGCAGGGCTTTGCGGCCTCGCAAGCCTATGCCGTGGACGGCGTCGGTCAGCTCGAGCTGACCGACGAGCGTCTGCGCGCCAGCGCGCGTTTCTCGCTAGCGCAGCTGCTCAAGGGCGGCTCGACCACCATCGTCGAAATCACGACCATGGGGCCGAGCCGCTTTGAGACGCCGCGCCAGGAAGCGCCGATCTTGGCGGAGACCGCCGGCGAGCTGGGCGCGCGAATCTACGTTTCCCACAAGTTTCGCGCCGGCAAGCGCTACGTGGATAACGCGGGCGCCGCCCGCTACCATTGGGACGAAGATGCTGCGCAGGATGCACTGCGCTATGCGGGGGAAATCGTTGCACGCTATGAAGGAACGTTTGGCGATCGCGTGCGCACGATGATCTTTCCCTATCAGTATGATGCGTGTTCGCCCGACCTGCTGGCGGCAGCCAAAGCTGCGGCACGAGAGTTGGAAGTCCCGCTGCACATGCACACGTCGCAGACCCTCTTCGAGTTTCACGACAGCCTGCGCCGCTATGGTCAGACGCCGGTGCAGCTGTTGGATAGCATCGGCTTTTTGGATGAGCGGACGATTTTGACGCACCTGCTCTATACGACGCTGCACCCCCAGTCCGGCTTTGCAGTAGGCGATGATTCCGACTTGCGTCTTGTGGCCGATCGCGGCGTGACCGTCGCCCACTGTCCCGTGGTCTATGCCCGCCGCGATCGCATTCTCGACTCCTTCAGCCGCTATCGCGCCCGCGGCATCAACGTGGCGCTTGGCACTGACACCTTTCCCCAGGACATGATCGAGGAGATGCGCTGGGCCGCATACGGGGACAAGTGGCAGTCGCGCGACGCCAACGCCGGCAAAGCGCGCGACGTTTTCAACGCCGCCACGCTCGCCGGGGCCAAGGCGCTGGGACGGGACGATATCGGCCGCTTGGCGCCTGGAGCCAAGGCCGACATCATTCTGATCGATTTGAGCGCCCTGCATATCGGCCCGGTGGACGACCCGATCAAGACGCTGGTCTACGCTGCCGACGGCGGTGATGTGGATACGGTCATCGTCGATGGCCGTATCGTTGTGGAGGGTGGCGAGATTCCTGGGCTTGACGAGGCGGCGCTGATGGCGGAAGCGACCGAAGCCCATCTGTGGCAGCGCGATCAGTTCATTGCAAACAGCGCCGGTGGTCGAGCGCCCTTTGCGGTCACCTACGAGGAGACCCAATCATGATCTGGCAGAACATGTGGGCCAACCAATGACAACGTTGATAAGCGGCGGTACCGTCGTCGGCTACCGCAATAACAGCCACTATCTTATCCGCAAGGGCGAAGTTGCCTATGAGGGCGACCACATTACCTATGTTGGGCCGCGCTATGCGGGCGAGGTCAGCGAACGGATTGATGCCACCGGCAAGCTGGTCATTCCCGGTCTAATCAACCATCACATGGCCTTTGGCGTGCACATGCAGCTCTTCCGGCTCGATGCGGCCAGGCCGAACTTCTTCAACTCCGGCCTGGGCATTGGCGTGCAGTCCGAGAAGGCCTATCATGGCGGCGGCCCCGGTCCGGCTGACTGGCGGGCGAGCGCAGAATACGCCATGGCCAGCGCGCTGCGAAGCGGCACCACGACCTTTGCCATGGTGCCCAATTACGGCAGCCATCCCTACCAGGGCCGGGTTGGTTCCAACCAGGAATTGGTCGATTCCGTGGCGCGTTTTGGTTTACGCGGTTACCTCGCCCTGCCCTACATGTCGGGCGCTGTGCGTGGACGCGGTGATGGGACGATCGAGTGGGTCCAGCTGGAGGAAGCGGGTTGGGAAGGATTGGAGCAGGCCGTCGACTTCGCCCGTGCGTTCGACGGCGCAGACGAGGGCCGGATTCGTACGTTCCTCTTTCCCTATCTGGCCGATAACTGTTCTCCGGAACTCTTGCGGGCGTCCAAGGATGCGGCGGAGGAGTTGGGGTGTTTTCTCAAGATTCACACGGCCCAGTACCTGCTTGATTTCTACGAGATGATTCGGCGCACGGCCAAGACGCCCATCCAGTATCTTGCCGACCTTGATTTCCTGGGGCCTAATGTGTCGGTCGCGCATGCGATATTCACGCCGCGCCATCCGTGGCTGCCTTATCCGGCGGACGACGACACCGACACGCGGTTACTGGCAGAAAGCGGCGCAACAGTTGCGCACTGTCCGGTCGTCTATGCCCGGGTCGGCTTCGTGCTCCATTCTTTGTCCCATTACGTGCGCGCGGGGATTCCGGTTTCGCTGGGCACGGACACGTCGCCCCACGACATGTTGATGGAGATGCGCACGGCAGCCCTGCTCAACAAGCTCACGGAACAGGACGCCACGGCCGGGCTGGCGCGGGAGGTCTTTGATGCGGCGACGCTGGGCGGCGCGCGGGCCCTGCTGCGCGAGGATGTGGGGCGTCTGGCCGCCGGCGCCAAGGCCGATATCGTCTTGGTCGACCTGGATCAACTGCACATCGGACCCGTTGCGGCCCACGATCCTATCCAGGCGCTGGTCTACTGCGCGCGGGGGGATGATGTCGATACGGTGATCATTGATGGCGTGACGCGCGTGCGGGGCGGCGAACTGATTGACATCGACGTCGACGCCTTGCGCGCCGGTGCAGCAACGTTCAACCGCAAGCTGGGTGACAGCGTGGCGCAACTGAGTTACCATGATAGACCATTGCCCGAGTTTTACGCCCCCGCCTTTCCAGCATGGCAGCCACCAGAAAGTGAATAGACCGATGACAACCACTCCTAGCAATGCCCCAACGCTGTCACACAAGATTCAGGCGCTCCATGGCGGCGCAGAGACCTCATTTACCCAGATGTTGCGCCTGGCAAGCCAGGTGCCCGATTTGATCTCGCTGGGACGCGGCGACCCAGATCTGCCTACCCCGGCTCATATTGTCGACGCCGCGGTCGCCGTGATGCAGAGTCGCCACGTCAATTACACACCGCCGCCGGGCATGCTGCCGTTGCGTGAAGCCATTGCGGCGAAAATGGCGGCTGAACGAAACCTTGCCTATGATCCGGCCGCAGAAGTCGTCGTCACATCGGGCGCGCAGGAGGCCATCTCCGTGGTCATGCAGACGCTGCTCGACCCCGGAGATGAAGTACTCCTGCCCGATCCGTACTACACGGCTTACGAAATGGCCACGGGGCTGGCCTTTGGGTCGGTAGTTCGGGTGCCTACCCGCGCCGAAGACGATTTTGAGGTGCGACCCGAGGCCATCGAAGCCTCAATCACGCCGCGGTCAAGGCTGCTCGTTCTCGTCTCCCCCAACAACCCGACCGGCGGCATTATCTCCGCCGCCACGCTCGAACGCATCGCCGAATTGGCCATTCGCCACAACTTGATCGTCGTGTCGGATGAGCTCTATGAACGGGTTATCTTTGACGGCGCAACTGCGCCCAGTATTGCCACCCTGCCCGGCATGCGGGAACGGACCGTCATCATCAATGGGTTCTCGAAGACCTATTGCATGACAGGCTTTCGGGTCGGCTATCTGGTGGGTCCGGCTGCATTGGTCGTGCCCATGCAGGAACCTCATCACATTTTTACGATCTGCGCACCGACGGCCAGCCAACATGCTGCGCTGGCCGCGCTCCAGGGTTCGCAAGAATGTGTCGACGAGATCATTTCCGTTTTTGCCCGGCGTCGCCAAGCGCTGATGCAAGGCCTGGATAAGGCCGGCATTCCCTATCCCTATCCGGCCGGCGCGTTTTTTGTCTTTGCGGATATTCGTGCGCTGGGCATGTCGTCTGCGGACTTCGCGGTGAGAGCGCTGCAAGAGGCCGGCGTGCTCGTTTTCCCCGGCACCCAATATGGGCCGGGTGGCGAAGGGTTCCTGCGCATCTCTTATCTCGCCGACATTCCCGACATCGTCACCGCCGTGGAAAAGCTGGGTCAGGTCTACCGGGCAAGCTTGCCGATCTAGAACGCGGCTGTAGGTACCGCCTAAGAATCCAACAGTTTTCGGATAGGAGAAGTGCTTCATGGCCACCACACAAGAACGAGATCGACGCTATGCCGCCCTGCATACCATGATGGACGCAGAAGGCTACGATGCGCTGATCTTACCCGGCAATGCCGAAGCCACGCAGGCAGGCTACGTTCGTTATGTGGCCGATTGGCGTTTATGGGGCGGCAAGGGCTTTGCGATTCTGCCGCGTGACGGCGAGCCGATCCTAGTGTTGGGTGCAGGCTCCCAGTCCTATTGGTCGGCGCTGGTTGGCTGGATCCAGGACGTGCGTGCCGCCCAAGATATGGTCGAGGAGGTAGCGAGCGTCGTGGCCGCTAATGGCGCTTCAAGCACCGTCGGAATCGCCGGTATGGAGCATGTACTGACCTACGGCGACGCGCTCCGGTTGCGCGAGCTGTTGCCCGCAGCTGAACTCAAGGATGCCACCGTGCCCGTGGACGCGATCATGGCCATCAAGAGTCCGGAGGAACTGGCGATGATGGCCGAGACTTCCCGCTATTTGATCGAAGCCCACGCGGTGCTGGCCGCCAACTTTGCGCCCGGGCGGACGGAGCGAGAGGTCATGGCGACCGCGGTCCAGCATCTGGCCGAGCGCGGCTGCCATGACGGCATCGCCCACCTCACCCATGGGACGTTGCCCTTTTTTCGCCCGCCGACCGACCGGGTGATCGAAGCGGCGGACGCCTTCAACGTTTCGCTGGAGTTTGCCGGGCCTAACGGCTATTGGATCGAATTGGCCGGGGTCTACGGCTTTCAAGAACCGCCGCCACGCCGCTTGCGCTATTTTGAAACGTCGATCAAAGCGATCAAACAGGTCGGCAAGATGTTGCGGCCGGGCGTAACGGGCGGCGATGTGACCCGCACCGTTGAGGCTACCTTTCTCGAGGACGGCTGGAATGTGACCGGCCGGGGCATCTGGGACGGCCATGGCATCGGCCTCAACGTCATTCGGCCGCCCTATGGCCTGATCGACAATACGGACGTTTTCCAAGAAAACATGGTCTTCAATGTGCATCCAGGCCTAACGGTCGACGACGATGGCATGGGCATGTTTCTGCAGGACAACCTGGTCGTCACCCCTGACGGCGGTCAGCCGCTCGTTGACTACACCTATACCTGGCATGTTTTGCCCGTTTGACGGAAGCCTTGAGTTGTTCGTTGTTATTGGTTGCACATTGCGTGCGAAAAGGAGAATACGGCTATGCAGACAGTTCGAAGACGCTTATTGACGCTCGCTATCCTAAGCCTGGCGTTGATGTTGGTCGCCGGCTGCGCCGCTGTGGCGCCAAGTGGCGCGACCGAAGGCACTGGAGAGGCCGCCGATGCCCTCCGCGCCATCACCGTGGTCCAGGGACCTGAACCGGTGAGTCTTGACCCCAGTGTCGACATCAACAAAACGTCGATCAACGTGCAACACACGATGCTCGATCCGCTCGTCTACCACACGCCTGAGAACGTGACAATTCCCTGGCTCGCCACCTCCTGGGAGCCGGTGGAGCCGACGCGCTGGCGCATCAGCCTGCGTGATGACGTTACCTTTAGCAACGGCGAGCCCTTCAACGCCGACAGCGTTATCTATTCCATCAACGCCTACAACAATAGCCAGGGCGAAGGGTCTGTCTTCTTCCAATATGTGGAAGAGATGGAAAAGGTCGACGACTACACGGTCGATATCATCACGGCCGAGCCCAATCCCATTGTTCCGGAAACGTTGGCCTTCCTCTACGCACTGCCGCCCGCCTACCACGCTGAAGTCGGCGCCGATGGCTTCAGTCAGGCTCCGATTGGCACGGGACCGTTCAACTTCGTCGAATGGGAACAGGGTGTGCAAATTGTTGTTGAAGCGAACCCCGACTACTGGGGCGGGGCGCCCAACCTGGACCAGGTGACGTTCAAGCCGGCCCCCGAAGCATCGACACGTGTAGCGATGTTGGAGACCGGCGACGCCGATATCATTGCGAATGTGCCGCCCGAGTTGACCGCCCGCATCGATGACTCTGAGGGATCGGTCATTGCCGAGGTGCCCAGCCTGCGCATGATCTTTGTCGAATTCAACCCCTTTGAGCCGCCCTTTGATGACGTGCGCGTGCGGCAGGCATTCAATCATGCCGTCGACAAGGATGCGCTGATCGACATCGTTCTGGATGGGCATGCCACCCGCATGAAGGGCGTCATCATCCCGGGTTGGTTGGGGTACGATCCCGATGGCCTGACGGATTACGAGTACAACCCGGACAAGGCGCGTGAGTTGCTGGCCGAAGCCGGCTATGCGGATGGGCTCGAAGTGGACTTCTGGTTCCCCATCGGCCGCTATCTGAAGGACAAAGAAGTGGCGGAAGCCATCGCCGGTCAGCTCCAGGATGTAGGCGTGACGCTAACCATGAATGGCAGCGATATCGGCACGCTCGTGGAACGCATCCACACGCAAGAGCTGTCGGGCATGCATTTCTTCTCCATGGCGCCGTTGATCATGGATCCCGACTATCTCTTCCGCACCCACTTCTATTCGGAAGGGCTCAACCAGTACGGCTGGACCGAGCGCACGGATGCCGACATCAATGCGGCGATCAGCACCGTTGACAGCGCAGAGCGCGAAAAAATCTATCGCGAACTCGATGCCTATCTGACCAACGAACATGTGCCGTGGATCTACATGTATTCGCAGAATCTGATTTACGGCGTCGATGAGACATTGGATTGGCAACCCCGCTCTGATGAGATTATCGACCTGCGCACTGCAGCGTTCCAGGACGAGTAGCCCGGCAACAACGATGCCCGCGTCGTGATCATGGAAAGCGGATCAGGCAGATGGGGCGGATCTGTGCAGATATGAGCAGAAAATCAGCACAGATCTGCCCAGTCCCGCCAACGCCGTGCTCGATCTGGCAGTAGACTTTCGTTGCGACCGGATAAGCTGAATTGCGTTACAGGTGAGGGGGCAGGACCACGGTCTTGCTCCCCCTTCTTCCGAGAGGAACATGACCGGATATATCGTACGCCGCCTCTTCCAATCGATCTTCGTGCTGCTTGGCGTTAGCATGATCGTCTTCCTGCTCGTGCAGCTTTCCGGCGATCCGGTGTTGCAGATGTTGGCCGGCACGGCCGCCACGGAAGAGGATCTGCAGGCGCTGCGGACCGAACTGGGGTACAACGATCCAATCGTCGCGCAGTACGGGCGCTATTTGGTGACCGCGTTGCAGGGCGACTTGGGGGATTCGATTCGCTACAAACGACCTGCGTTGGAGCTTGTCCTCGATCGTTTGCCGGCTACCGCGCTGCTGGCGGTGGCCGCGTTGCTCTTCGCCTTGGTCGTCGCCATCCCTGTCGGCATCCTGTCCGCGGTGCGCCGCAACACGTGGATCGATCACTTTGGTATGGTGTTGGCCCTGTTGGGTCAATCGATCCCGCTCTTCTGGCTCGGGATCATGTTGGTGCTTGTCTTTGCCGTCGAGCTGCAGTGGTTGCCGCCTTCCGGATCCGGCTCGTGGCAGCACCTCATCCTGCCGGCGATTACACTCGGCCTCTATCCCATGGCGCGGATTGCCCGTCTGACGCGTTCGAGTATGTTGGACGTGCTGCAAGAGGATTACATGACGACCGCCCGCGCCAAAGGGTTGCGTGAACGAGGGGTAATCGTGACGCACGGACTCCGCAACGCCGCGTTGCCCGTCGTCACGGTGGTGGGGTTGATGTTTGGCACGTTGATGGGCGGCGCAGTGATTACCGAGACGATTTTTGCATGGCCGGGCGTGGGTCTGTTGACCATACAGGCCATTCAAAATCGGGACTATACGCTGGTGCTGGCATCCGTCCTGGTTATTGCTGTCGTTCTCATCTTTGTAAATCTGATTACCGATATGATTTACGTCTATTTGGATCCGCGGATTCGCTATGGGTAATCAAGCCCAAGCGGTCAGCATCTTGAGACCCGAAGCCAGTGACCGTCGCCATTCTTTCCGTGCACGGGCACAGCGATCATTGGCGCATAATCGCGCCGGGTTGTTGGGCCTTATTGGCGTGATGCTAGTCGTTTTTGCTGCCTTTGCCGCCCCGTTGCTGGCGCCGCATGATCCACTTGATCAGGATCTACAGCTTCGCCTGCAGCCGCCGGCCTGGATTGATGGGGGGAACTGGTCCTATCCGCTCGGCACGGATCAGTTGGGCCGCGATATATTGAGCCGGGTCATTTACGGCTCACGCGTCTCCTTGGTGGTCGGATTTACCTCCGTGCTCTTTGCGGGCTTGATTGGCACGTTAGCCGGTCTGGTTGCCGGTTATCAAGGCGGCTGGATTGACGATGTAATCAGCCGGATGATCGACATTCAACTGGCGATTCCCTATTTGCTTCTGGCCATCACCTTGGTCATGATACTGGGGTCATCGTTGCGTAATCTGATATTGGTCTTGGTCGTCTATGGATGGACGGTCTACGCTCGTCTGGTTCGCGGTCAAACCTATTCCGTGCGAGAACGGGAGTTTGTTACGTCTGCCAAGACCGTTGGCGCACCGACATCGCGTATCATGGCACGCCATATTCTGCCCAACGTGCTTACACCCGTGATCGTCTTGTCAACGGTGGAAATCGCTAACATGATTATTTTCGAAGCGGGACTAAGCTTTCTGGGACTGGGCATCCAGCCACCGACACCCAGCTGGGGGGGCATGCTGGCCGATGGTCGCGACTATATTCCGGCAGGGATTTGGTGGCCGGCTACCTTTCCCGGGCTGGCCATTTCAATAACCGTGCTCTCCATCAACCTTGTGGGAGATTGGTTGCGGGATTTGCTTGATCCGCGTTTACAGCTATAGGAACGAGTCGACAATGCAGACACTGATTCATGCCGGCATGCTCATCTCGGCGTTGCCCAACAGCCCGGTGCGCCACAGTCAGGGTATCCTGATCGACGGCGGCCTGATCCAGGCCGTGGCGGACTGGGGCGAGTTTACGCCGGCGGCTGATATGACAATCATCGACGCCAGCGCATTGACCGTGATGCCGGGGCTGATTGATGCCCATACCCATGTCGTGCACAGCGGCGAACCGACCGATGATTGGCGCCTCATCGCGCTGACGGAGCTGACGCCGACCACGACGCTCAAGGCCGCACGTCATGCCCGGCGCCAGGTGGAGCACGGCGTGACGACCATCCGTGACGTCGGCGCGTCGGCGTGGATTGACATTGCCCTGCGCGATGCGATCAACGGCGGCTGGCAGTTTGGGCCACGTATCCTGGCAGCGGGCCACGGCATCACCGCCACGGGCGGCCACATGGATGCCAGCAAGTATGCCCGCCCCGGCATTGCGAACGACGCGCTCAACAGCATCGGCACAGTCGCCGACAGCCCGGACGAGGCCCGGCGCGCGGCCTGGGCGCAGCTCAAGCGCGGGGCCGATCTCATCAAGATCAACGCCACGCTCAGCGAGTATGTGCGTGCTTCGGGCGGCCAATGCAGTCCGGAACTGACCTTTAAAGCCATGGCCGCAATTTGCGAGGTGGCCCACAACAACGGCCGCAAGGTGGCCGCCCACTGTCATGGCGGACCCGGCGTCCAGGCCGCGCTGGAGGCCGGCGTGGACACGTTTGAACACGGTCGCTTCCTGACCGACGAACTGCTTGACGAAATGGCCCGGCGTGAGCGCTTTCTGGTGCCGACGCTCAGCCCCGAAGCCCGGCGCGTGGCGCTGGATGAGGCGCCCAGCGATCCGGCCCTGACGCGCTGGCTGGACATGGCGACCGACGCCATGTATGAGACGGTAGAGCGTGCACGGGACCGGGGCGTGCGTATTGTCGCCGGCACGGACGCCGGCATGCCCCACGTGCGCCACGGCGATCTGCCGTTCGAGCTTGTCCACCTGGCCAAAGCCGGACTGTCAAACCTGGCGGCGATCGAGGCCGCGACATACGTGGCAGCGCAAGCTTTGGGTGTCGACGATTGTGTTGGCTGCGTCGCCTCTGGTTACGTTGCCGACCTGCTGTTGGTCGCCGGCGATCCTTTGGTTAATTTAGCGACACTGGAAGATCCGGCAAATATCCGCGCTGTTCTACAGGGCGGGCAAATGACCGTTGATCGGCGTGGTGTGTAGGCAACGGCTGAACGCCGCTGTCTGCTTGTTGTCTACGTTGCTTTTCATCCGGGACAACGCTGTCTCACATTTTTACCTTTCTATTTCGTTTCGTGCTGTAATTGTAAATTGTAAAGGAGCGAATATGTACGCAAGACGCTGGACCCGATTTGTTGGCTTAGGCTTGACGCTGGTATTGATGCTGATTCTCGCGGCCTGTGCGCCGGCCCCAACCCAGGAGAGTGGGGCAAGTGACGAAGCGGCCCCGGCAGCGGGTGCAAAGGGCGGTGATTTGGTAATTGCGTTTCCGGCCAGCAGTGAACCTGCTTCGTTGGACGGCCATATCGATCCGTACCAACCAACCTGGCTCTTCAATTCGTTTGTCGCCGATCCACTGATTGTCCAAAATCCCGATGGCGAGTATATGCCGGCCCTGGCCACAAGCTGGGAATCGTCGGAAGACGGCTTGACGTGGACCTTCAATCTGCGTGACGATGTTGTGTTTCAGGACAACACGCCTTTCAACGCAGAAGCGGTAAAGTACAATATTGAGCGGATTTTGGCGCCGGAAACGCAATCGGCGCAGATGGCGAATGACCTCGGCCCGATCACTTCAGTGGAGGTCGTCGATGAATTCACCATGCAAATCAGCTACGATGAGCCATGGGTGACGCTGCTAGACGCCGTACGCCGCATGCCGATTTGGTCACCGACCGCTGCGGAGGAATATGGCCTGTCGGACTTCGACAAGCACTTGGTTGGCGCTGGTCCCTTCCTGCTGGAGGAGTGGGTGCCCAATGATCGCATTACGTTCACGAAGTGGGCCGATTATGGCGGCTGGAACTCCATTCAGAATCATGAAGGACCGGCCTATCTGGACAGTGTTACCATCACCTTTATTGGTGAAGATGCCGTACTCGGCAGCGTCGTAAGTACGGGCAATGCCAGTATCGCACGTGAACTGCCTTCGGCCTACATCGAAGACTATCAGGATCAGGAAGGCTTTGATTTCATTACTGGGTATCAGGCTGGCACGGGTCTGCAGATGGTCATGAACGTGCGCAATGCACCCTTAAACATCTTGGAACTGCGCCAGGCGCTGCTCTACGGGACGGATCAGGCTGCCGCCAACGATCTGCTCTATGACGGCACGTACCTCGTTTCTTACGGCCCCGTCAACACCGTCCATCCTTGTTATTGGGAAGGGGCGGAGGAGATGTACGGTTATGATCCGGCGCGTGCGATGGAACTGCTTGAGGGCATCGGTTATCGCGATGAGGACGGTGACGGCATTCGTGAAGCCTATGGCGTCCCTGGCGTAGAAGATGGCACACCGCTCTCCTTGCGCTGGTCTGTACTCCATCATGAGGAGATCGGTGAGGCAATTCAGGGGCAGTGGCGCCAAATTGGCGTGGACCTGCAGTTGGAGGTCTTGCCGGGTCCCATTCAGCTTGAGCGAGTCAATGCTCGAGACTTCGATTTGATTTATGAGCGTCAGCGCTCGCCGGATCCCATGATTCTGGACATGGTCTGGAACTCACGTTGGGACGAGCCAGGCGGTTGGGCCTGGACCGGCTTTGTCGACGAAACGCTCGACGCGACGGTCAGCCAACTGCGCACAATCCCTGATATCGAGCAGCGCTGTGAACTTGCTGCTCAGGCTCAGGAAATCATTCTTGAGAATGCCGTCATGCTGCCCACCCTTAGCCAGCCGGTCTTCTACGCGCTGGATGGCAACGTCAAGGACTTCCAACTGGCATCGGAAGGCAACTACTTCTACCTGCACAACACGTACATCGAGCAGTAAGCCCACTAGCCGACGAAGGATCTCGGTGCTTGAAACGAGATCCTTCGCCGGCTGTTTGAGGTGGCGGCAGCCTGCGCCGTGATGTGCTCTGATTGGCGGCTGCGGTTTCGTCATTCGCGCCCCGTGCGACTGCCGGGTCTCAGGCTGCAAGCTGGTAAGGGCCGCCAGTTTTTCTGCATGAAATGCGCAACGACGTATTGATGCAAGCGTTACGATTGCACGTCATCATCACTTTGCGAGCCATGCCATGTTGCACTATATCGGCAACCGCCTTTTTCAAATGATTCCAGTGCTCTTCTTGATTTCGCTGCTGGTCTTCATGATCATGCACGCGCTGCCTGGCGATCCGGCCCAACTCATGCTCGCCGGCGCGGAGAGCGGTTCGGTCACGCCCGAGCGGCTGGAAGAGCTGCGTGCACAGATGGGACTGGACGATCCGCTGCCGGTACAGTATTGGCGCTTCATCAGCAATGCCATGCGCGGCGATTTGGGTGAGTCGATTCGCCTGCGCACGCCCGTCAGCGAGCTAATCATGGAGCGCTTTGGCTACACGCTCCAACTCAGTTTGGCAGGCCTGGCAGTTGCCCTGGTCATCGGACTCAGCACGGGTATTTTGGCCGCGCTCAATCAGAATACGTGGATCGATACGCTGAGCATGATCATTGCATATATCGGCGTTTCCATGCCGCTCTTCTGGTTGGGGCTGTTGCTGATCTTGATCTTTTCGTTCAACCTGAAGTGGTTCCCACCGGCGGGCGCCGAAGGTCCAAAGTCGCTTGTCCTGCCAGCCATTACGCTTGGCTTTGTCTCCGCCGGCATCATCAGTCGCCTGACACGATCGAGCTTGATCGAGACGCTCAATGAAGACTATGTGCGTGCGGCACGCGCCAAGGGACTGCCGCCGCGCCTGCTGATCGGTCGTCATGCGCTCAAGAATGCCTTCATTCCTATTATCACGATTCTTGGCCTGCAGTTTGGCGGCATGTTGGCAGGCGCCGTCGTGACCGAAACCGTATTCAGCCGGCCTGGATTGGGGCGCCTGGTGGTCAGCGCCATTTTGTGGAAGGATTATCCGCTGGTGCAAGGGATTGTCCTCTTTCTCGCCGTCATCTATCTCGGCGTCAACCTATTTGTTGACATATCCTACGCCTGGATTGACCCGCGTATTCACTACAGCAAGTCCAAGTAAGGAAACCCTGTGACAAGTCTTCCCACAGCAGTCGATGGAAGCTATGCACCCGATATGGGCCTGGACAGGTCGCCACGCGTCACGCGTTTGCGCCGCCAGTGGACGATGTTCGCCCGCAACAAAGGCGCCCTTTTCGGCTTGATCGTGCTCATCCTCTGGATCTTGACTGCGGTCTTTGCGCCCTATGTCGCGCCCTACGATCCGCTGCTGTCCGTCGATGCCGCGCGCCAGCCGCCCTCTGCCGCGCACTGGTTTGGGACGGATCGGCTGGGCCGCGATGTGCTCAGTCGCGTAATTTATGGTGCGCGAATCTCACTGCTGCTGGGCATCATCAGCGTGGCACTCGGCTCGGTAATCGGCACACTGCTCGGGTTAATCGCCGGATTTTTCCGTGGCCGCACAGACAGTTTCATCATGCGCGTGATGGATGCCATGCTGGCCTTTCCTGGGCTGCTGCTGGCACTAATTATCATCGCTACGCTGGGGCCAAGCATTCGCAATGTCATGATCGCGGTGGGCTTCGCAACCATTCCGCAATACGCACGGCTGACAAGAGGCAGCGTCCTGTCGGTGCGTGAAATGCCCTATGTCGAGTCGGCCCGGGTGATCGGCGGCAGCAGCCAGCGCATCATTTTTCAACATATTCTGCCCAACGTTGCCGCGCCTTTGATCGTGCTCTCCACTCTGCAAGTCGGCAATGCCATTCTTGTCGGCGCCGGCTTGAGTTTTCTCGGATTGGGAGCGCAGCCGCCAACACCGGAGTGGGGCCTCATGGCCGCGGAGGGGCGTGAGGTGATCGGTAAGGCTTGGTGGATATCGACCTTTCCGAGCTTGGCAATCCTCAGCGTCGTTATGGCGCTAAACTTGATCGGCGACGGCCTGCGCGGTGCACTCGATCCACGACTAGGAGAACGATAATCATGACGCTACGCGTAGGCATACTGGGCGCAGGCCAGGCCGGTGAGCGCCAGGCCATCGGGTTTGACGGGGCCGGCGCCTCGGTGGCAGCCGTGGCCGATTTGACCCAGGATCGAGCCGAAAGTCTGGCCGGCCGCTTCGACGCGGCCGCATTTACCGATTGGCGCGCAATGCTCGACGACGATCTGGATATTGTGGTGGTCAGCCTGCCCCACAATCTGCACGTCGCGCCGGCGGAGGAAGCGGCTGCGCGGGGCATCCACGTCATGATGGAGAAGCCGCTGGCCACCACCATGGCCGACGCCCAGCGGATTGTCGACGTCTGTGATGCTGCCGGGGTCAAGCTGACCGTCAGTTTTGTTCATCGCTTCCGTGAGGAAATACAATTGCTCCAGCGCTGGCTGCGCGAAGGCGATTTGGGCGAACCAGTGCTCGTGCGTGAGACGATGAACGGCCAGCGCGGTCCGCATCTCCCCGCCTGGGTCGAGCAGCAGGAAGCAGCCGGCGGCGGCGTGCTGATGTATAGTGCCATCCACGGCGTCGATCGTTTGCGCTGGCTGGTCGACAGCGAGGTGACCGCCGTGACTGCGCAGACGCGCCTCCTCGAGCCGGACGCCGAGGTCGAGCATTGCGTCGCCGCCTTGCTGACCTTTGCCAATGGCGCGATGGGCACCTTGACGACCAGCGCCCCCAGCTATCCGGCGAAACCGGCGATCTGGGAGACCGAAATCATTGGTACGGAGGGCATGGGGCGGGCGCGCACGCGCTTCTGGGCCGAGGTGAGCAATGCCCGCGGTCAATCTCACCAAGATACCGAATGGTGCACTGAGGAACTTGGCATTTACTATAACTTTATGCGTCAGGCTACGGCCTTTCTGGACGCAATTCGTGACGACACGCCGCCGGCGGTGACGGGTGCAGATGGTCTCGCTGCCTTGCGGATCGTGCAAGCCATTTATGCATCTGCTGAACGGGGCGAAGCCGTAGCCGTTGATCATCCATAGTGACTCAGGCGCAGAAAAATCAGAACGCTAAATCAGTGCTCTGTTAAAGTGGAACCTGTCATTTCGAGCAAAGCGAGAAATCTCGCGTCGGCAGTGCTGAGATTCCTCTTCGCTTCGCCCATGGCGCTTTGCGCCCACTACGTGAACGGAATAACAAAATTCTGGTTAACAGACCATTAGGCGGATCAATGCCGATTTTTCTGCTTCTACCTGCGCAAATGCGCCCGATCCGCCTAATCAGCGTTCCATCTGACCGTAGGCCATATCAATACGAAAACCCATCCAATTCAGTCGCAAGGACGAATGATGACGAACCCAAATCCCGAAAGTAAGTTTGTGGGCATTCAGATCAGCCCAATCAGCTTCATCGACGAAGGCGTCGACACCGTGCTAGAGACGTTGCAGGAACGTGTGGGCGTCAATGTGCTCATGATCGGCACCGTCTCCTGGCTGGGGCTCAAGGCAGGACGCAGTATCTCCCACGAGCTGGACGGCTGGCCCGATCATGGCGTACCAGAACCGCTGACGATGAAGGGTGGCGCCTACATCAATCCACACCCTGAGTACTATCAAAATACTCTCATCAAGGAGTTCCGGGCGACCGATCCGGAGATCAGCGATATCGATGTGCTGGAGATGGTCGTCCCTGCGGCGCGGGCACGGGGCATGAAGGTCATGCCCGAACTGATGGAGCCGGTCTTCAAGTATGCCGGTCACGGCTCGGTCAACAACGTGGCGATCCCCAACTTGCCTCAGTGCCTGGAGGTCGACATCTTTGGCCGTTACGGCGCCGAACCCTGTACGAACAATCTCGATTATCGCCGCTGGTGGCATTCGATGGTTGAGGATCACTGCCGCAGCTACGATATCGACGGCTTCATGTGGTGTAATGAGCGCAAGAGTCCCCTGGATCAACTCATTACCGGCGAAGCGCCGGGTTGCTTCTGCGAGCAGTGCCGGCGCGAGGCCATGCAGCGCGGCCTGGAACCCGAGTCGATCCGCAAGGCCTTTCTCGAAGTCTACGACTACTTTCAGCAGGCGCGCGCTGGCGAAGAGTTTGTCGACGGCGCCTTCATTGAATTCTGGCGCGTCCTCCTGCGCAACCCGGAGATTCTGCTCTGGGAGCGCTTCTGGCTCGAGCGCAACAAGGATCTGGACCGGGAACTCTATGGCATCGTCAAGTGGTGCGACAGCGACCTTGAATTTGGCCTAAACGTCTGGAATCGCAATCACTTCAACCCCTTCCGCAAAGCCCAATGGCCTTGGGAAGAACAGACGCGCTACGCCGACTGGGTCAAGCCAATAACGTACCAACATCAGTCTGGCCAGATCTACGTCAAAGAGATGACCGATTTCCACAAGTCGATCTTGCGCGACGTGACGCCACAGGAGATGACGCCGTTGATGTACAAGTTCCTGGGTCTTGACGAGGCGCTCTGGGATGACCTGGTCGCCACCGGTCTCGATCCCGATACCTACGTCTACGGCCAGTGTGCAGATGCCGTACGCGGGGTAAAGGGCAAGGTCCCGGTCTACATGGGGATCGGCGTCGATGCGCCGCGTGTACAAGCCGATCAGGCGGTCTGCACGCCCGACATCGTCTACCGCAGCGTACATGCCACCTACCGCGCCGGCGGACAGGGCGTCATCTTTGCGCCCAACTACGCGAGCATGAAGCTGACCAATCTCGATGGCGCGGCCCGGGCCCTGACGGAACTGGGGCTCAAGTAATCGGATGAACTCATTGGCTCCGTCGGGCAAGGGCTGCAAAGCCAGATTCGCCAATCTATCTCAGCTGTCCATGGAAGGGTAGGTTCATGACCACAATTTATCTTGCCGATCCGGAGATCCGGGCCGAGCAGCTGGAAGCAATCCGCACCCAACTGCCTAGTGATTGGACGCTTGTCGACGCGCCGGAAGGCGCCACCGCGATTCTGACCGAAAACGAGGACGTCACGGCGGCTATGCTGGAGGCGGTAGGGCCCTCACTCCGTCTCATCGCACGCTTGGATACCGGGAACGCAACGGTGGAACCTACAGACGTGCCCGTGGTCGATCTGCCCAACACGGCGCTTGTCGGGGTGGCCGAGCATGCGGTGATGCTTATCATGGCCCTGAGCCGCCACCTCGCCTGGATTGTGCGCCAGACTGAGGCGCAAGCCTGGCTGCCCGATCGCGCCGAACCGATCCTCACCGACCAGCGCAAGTACACCTACAACTGGATCGGGCTGGAGGATTTTGGCACGCTCTACGGCAAGACGGTCGGCCTGGTCGGGCTCGGCCTCATCGGCCGGGCTACAGCCGTGCGGTTGCGCGCCTTTGGCATGCGGCTGCTCTACACCCAGCGCACCCGCCTTGATCCGGCCACGGAGGCGGACCTGGGCGTCGAGTGGCGCACCCTCGATGATCTGCTCGTCGAGAGCGACTTTGTCAGCCTGCATCATCGCTTTCAAGAAGGTCCTGACGGCAATGACAATCACATCGGCGCGCGCGAGCTGGCGTTGATGAAGCCGACCGCTTACCTGATCAACACGGCCCGGGGCCGGTTAGTAGACGAAGACGCCCTGGTCGAAGCCCTGCGCACCGGGCAGATCGCCGGCGCCGGTCTCGACGTCTTCCGCTACGAACCGCTTCCCGGCGACCATCCGCTCCTCGAGCTTGCCGGCGACAATGTGCTGCTCACGCCCCACACGGCCGGCGCGCCCATCACTGAAGCGTGGCAGACCATCGCGCAAGAACTTGTGGAGCACGTACAGCACTCGCTTGACACTTGACAATCGTCAACTGGTAATTGTCAATTGACAATTCACAACTATCACTACTACCTGGAGAATTCTCATGCCTGAACCAGTAGCCTGGCGCTACCAAAAACTAATCAAACCCCTCTTTGACCTGCCCCAGGAGCACGTCGTTCTGCGCGGTCGTGTGCTTACCTGTGTGGGCGACGAAGTGATTGAGGACGGCTTCGTAGAATTTGCCGACGGCAAGATCGTGGCAGTAGGACCCGCAGCGGACCTGGGCGATCGTTCCGATGACGCCGTGGAGGTGGATGGCACCATCCTGCCGGGCCTCATGAACAGCCATGCGCATCTGGCCTGGGACGGCATCCATGATCTGGCGCGCCAGTCCATGGACGACCTGCCGGAGATCAGCGCCTACAAGTCGGCCGGCAACATGCTGATCAGCCTGCGTTCGGGCGTTACGACCGTGCGCGACCTGGGTATGAATCAGGCCAACATCTATGCCAAACAGGCCGTGGAGCAGGGCATTTTCCCCGGCCCGCGGCTGCTCATTACCGGCGAGGCCATCATCCAGACCGGCGGCCATACCTACTGGTGCTGCCGGGAGGCCTCCGGCGCGGATGAGATGCGCCGCGCTGTGCGCGAACAGGTGCGTTCCGGGGCCGATCTGATCAAGATCATGGCCTGTCACGACACGCTGGAGTTCACCGACGAAGAGTTGGCGGCCGTGATCGACGAGAGTCACCGCAACGGATTACCGATTACGGCCCATGCCACCTACAACGACTGCATCAACCGCGTGGCCGCGTTTGGCGTCGATTGTGTGGAGCATGGCGGCAGCATGACTGACGAGACGATCCAACTGCTGTTGGACAAAGACATTCCCATCGTCACCACCTTTGCCCCGCTCGTCATGCAGAGCCAGGCGGAGCTGGCGCGGCAGTACAACATTCCCGAGTGGAAGATTGAAGAGCGCCAGCGCGCCGTCGCCGATTCAGGCCGCTACGAAGGGCTCGTCAAGGCAGCCGAGGCCGGCGTCACCATTGGCTTCGGCACCGATGCCGGCAGCCCCGTCGTCGGCCATGACGTGGTCGCACCGGAGATGGCCTTCATGGTCAAGCTGGGGGTGAAGAAAGACAACTACGACGCCATCCGCAGCGCCACCAGCGTCGCGGCCGCCATCAGCAATTTGACCGACCAGATCGGTACATTGGAAGCGGGCAAGCTGGCCGACGTGATCGTGGTCGACGGCAATCCACTGGAAGAGATCGACGCCATCGGCCGCGTGCGCATGACCTATCTGGCCGGCAAACGCATGGTGTAGCAAGTGCGGAATGCGGAGCACGAAACGCGGAGTATAAATCACAATCAACAATTGTCAATTGATAATTGACAGTGACCATCAACTGAGGCTCACATGACCCAATCACCTTTACTGGCCGCGCTGGCCGATCGCATTGAAGAAGAGGATGTCTCTTTTCGCACCAGAATGCTGGAGGCCGCCGGCGGTCTGACGGACGTCATCGCCCTGGGCCGGGGCGACCCGGATTTTCACACGCCGGCCCACATCGTCGCCGCGGCCAAACAGGCTATCGATGACAACCAGCATCACTACACCCATCCGGCCGGTCTGCCGCAACTGCGCGAGGCGATTGTCGAGAATCTCAGTAGCGAATATGGCCTCAGCTATGGCGTTGATGAGATTATCGTGACCGCTGGCGTGCAGGAATCGATCATGCTGCTCATGCTGGGGCTCGTGAACGAGGGCGATGAGGTGCTGATCACCTCCCCCCGCTTCACGACCTATGACAGCGCCGTGCACATGTGTGGCGGCGTGCCGGTACCGGTGCCCACCTACGAAAAAGATGACTTTGCGCTCATGCCGGCGGAGATCGAGGCGCGCATCACGCCGCGCAGCAAGGTCCTCGTGCTGGTCACGCCCAACAATCCGACCGGCGCGGTGACGCCGCCCGCCGTCATCCGCGAAATCGCAGACCTTTGCGTCAAGCACGATCTAGTCCTGATCAGCGACGAAATCTACGCCAAGCTGATCTATCCCGGCTCCGAGCATCTGGCAGCCGGCTCGCTGCCCGGCATGAAGGAACGCACAATCACGCTCAATGGCTTCTCTAAGTCATACGCCATGACCGGCTGGCGCGTCGGCTATCTGGCGGCGCCGGAAGCATTTACGCGCATGTTGATCGAGCCGCGCCACACCCTGAGCATCAACGCCAATACGCCGGCGCAGTTTGCCGCGCTGGCTGCGCTCACCGGGCCGCAGGACGCGGTGGATGAGATGCTGGAGGCCTACGCCGAACGGCGGGCGTACCTCATGGGGGCGTTGGATGCCATGGGCTTCACCTATGGACATCCCGGCGGCGCCTTCTACATCTATACCAATGTCTCCAGCTCCGGCATGAAGTCGCCGGAATTCTGCCTGCGTCTGCTCCAGGAAGCACAGGTAATGATCTTCCCCGGCAGCATGTTTGGCGATGACAGCGACCAGTACATCCGCATCAGTCTCCTGCAGCCGCTGGCGCGCATCGAAGAGGCCGTGGCGCGGATGAGCGCGTTCGTGGCCAGTCTCTAGACGTCAGACTATTCGCTTGAAGGAGCGTGCATGACCCACTCACCGTTTCGCATTTTGCAAGTGGGGTTGGGCAACCGTGGCCGCATGTGGGCCGAGATCATCGGACGTCGCGATGATGTCGTCCACAGCGGCATGATGGATGTCGACCCTGCGCGGTTGGATCCCTTTCGGGATACCCATCCCCAAGTGCCCTTCTTCCAGGAATTGGGGGCCGCACTGGCTGAGACCGAGTCCGACGCCGTGCTTCTTGTCACGCCGCCGGATGGGCACCTCGAGCAGGCGCGTGCTGTCTTCGGTGCCGGCTTGCCCCTGCTGGCGGAGAAGCCGCTGACGCTGGAGCTGGCGGAGGCGGTCGAGATCGTGCAGCTGGCGGAGCAGACGGGATTGGCTTTGATGGTAGGGCTCAATTTTCGTTATCTCCCCGTCTCGCGCAAGATCCGTGAACTCGTAACCGGCAACGCCCTGGGCATACCGGGATTCGGGCAATTCACCTATCAGCGCAACCGGGACGGCAGCGCGCCGTGGCTCAACAAGTACCCGCTGACCATGGAGCACCCGATGATGCTGGAACAGAGCATCCATCACCTGGACCTGATCCGCTTCTGCTACGACCGGGAAGTGGAGACGGTCCACTGCCGGACCTGGAACCCGCCATGGAGCATGTACGCGCACGACAGCAACGTGAGTTGCCTGCTAACCATGCGCGATGGCATGGAAGTCAACTACTTGGGTACATGGACCGGCGGTTGGCAGGAACTGAAATTCGAATGGCGGACGGACTGTGAAGAGGGTGTCATCGTCCAGCGCCAGCTCTTTGAAGATTTGGCCATGGCAAAGCAGGAAGACAGTGAGCTCTCACCGCTGGCACTTGCAGCGTGCGAACCATTCTTTGATGATACCGATGCTTTGCTCTCAGCCTTCATTGCCCATCTGACCGACGGCGCGCCGCTGGAATGCAGCGGCGCCGATCACCTGCAAACCCTTGCCCTCTGCTTTGCCGCCATCGAAAGCAGCGAGACGGGGCGCGCCGTGAATCTGGCGGAGTTCAACACTCGCTATGGGATTGGCTGAGTTGGACGCCTGCTCGGATCCGTCATGATGAAGATTCTCGTCACGGGCGCCTTGGGCTTTGTGGGCATCAACTTGGTCCGCGCATTGGCCGCAAAGCCCGGCGTCACCGTCATTGCCGCTGATCTCCGCCCGCCGGATGCAGAAGTCGGCCGCTTCCTGGCGCCTGTCGAGCAATTCGTTCAACACGGCCTGCTCGACGTGACCGATCGCGCTGCGTTCCAGCGGCTTGTGGTCGACGCGGGCGTGACGCAGATCATTCACGGCGCGGCGCTCACGCCCTCGCTGGCGCAGGAACGGGCATCCACCACGACGATTGTCGACGTCAATCTGGGCGGCGTCGTCAATGCACTTGACGCTGCCGCTGCCAATGCTCGCGTCAGCCACTTCGTGCTGTTGAGCAGCAGTGGCGTTTATGGCCTCACCGCGCAATCCGCCCAGGGGCAGATCGATGAAGAGGCCCCGCTGGTATTGGACAACCTCTACGCCATCACCAAGCGGAGCGGCGAACTCTTGACCGCCCGCTACGCAACGCTCCACAAGAAGTCCATGACGTCAGTGCGTCTGGGCCCTATCTATGGCCCCATGGAGCGATCGTCGTCCAGCCGTGAGCGGCTGAGCGGGCCTGGTCAGCTCCTGGCGGCCACAGCGTGCCGGGCGTCCCGTTCATGTCTTTGGCGGCGACGTCAGTCGCGACTGGACCTATGCCGGCGATGTCGGCGCAGCGCTCTGGTCGTTGCTGAGCGCGCCGAGCTGGCACTATCCCGTCTACAATCTGAGTTATGGTCGCGGCGTCCCCTTCCGCCGGATGGTTGACGCGTTTGTCGCGCAGGGATTGACGGCAACGTGGGACGACCCGAGCGTAGAGGGCGGGGTGGGCATGGTTGGGACTCAAACGCGAACGCCAATGTCGAACGCACGGCTTGCTCAAGATGCCGGACGATCGCCGGCCACGACGCCCGAGGTGGGCGTCGCTGCAACGATCGCGCTGGATGAAAGCGGGTAAGATTGACGGTTGGCCTGCTAGCAGCGCCGGTTGAACCTGTCGAGGTGTCGGCCTGCTTGGTTTCGACCCTTCGACAGGCTCAGGACGGTGCAAGCTCAACCGGCGCTGGCTTTGTTTGCTGGTGACCATACGGCTTCATGCGCGCCCAAGCCATCCTCACCCTGATTTGACGCTTGAGGCGTCAAATCTATCCCTCTCCAAATTTTGGAGAGGGGCGCGGAGCATCCGTCCAGGAGGCGAAGCGGGGGACGCAGGACGGTTGCCTGAGTTGAATGGTTCCTGTCCTGCACTGAAGGTAATCTGGCTTGATGCCGCGTGAGCACTCTGTCAAAGCGAAGCAACGATGTGCACACCCCAAAACCTACGGATCGCCCAGGCAGATCAAGCTGATTTCGGGCCCCTTTACCCGATCTTCGAGCAAGCGACCCCGAACCGTCCGCACGCCGAGGAGCGGGGCTTTCTGCGATCTCAGTATGATGAGACTGCGTTTGCCGACTTCTTGTCGCGTTGCGTCGTTTACAGTGCCGCTGTGGGATGTGAGCCGGTCGGCTTTGTTGTGGTGGAGCCCCTGACCTTTTCAGATTTGCCCGAGATTGCGTGGGAGATTCCACCGGATGAAGTGGCCTTACTGGTGCCGCGTGCACTGCTTTGGCTGCGCATGACTGTGGTCGCGCCTGCGGTCAGCCGGCGGGGCGTGGGCACGGCCCTCTATCGTCACGTACAGCAGTGCTATACCAGTTGGGACTTGTTGACCGGGCTCTATGAGCAACCGCTGAACAATCTCGCCTCCCGTCGTTTTCACGCCAGCTTTGGCTTTCGGCGCATTGGCGAAGTCCGCCGGAGACACGAGGGCGAAGCTGAGATCCGGGTCAGCGGCATCTATCATCTGCCCGCCGGTACGGAGTGATTCATACCTGCGCCAGCCGTTGCTGCTGTGTGCGGCTGGCAACATGTTCCGTCCAGTAGTGGTGCGTCTTGGCGACGACGGTGATGACGTTCTTGATCTCTTTGTCCAGCGCAAAGTCAGGCCCCGCCGGCAGATAGAGCACATTCTCCGTGCGGCGCACGCTGACATTCTCCACAATGATGGCCCGCAGCATCCAGAGCGCCATCTCTTCGTCGCTACAAACGACCCCAATCCAGCCCGGCTCCGCATCACGCCGGACGGGCAGCCGCGTCACCAGCTCAATGCCGCGGGCGAGTTCGTCGACGACTGCGGCGTAGGCGTCCGGCTCCGCGCGCACAGCTTCGGGCACGACCGGCTCCAAGAGCGTGTCGCGGTGGGCTGGCCCGCCGGCTAGCGCCAGGTCACAGAAATCGGTCCAGATTGCATCCCAGGCCACGTTGCCCGCATCGTCGTATTGCAGCGGGGCGGGATTGAGCATGGGTGCGGCAGACGGCGTGGCGTTGGCATAGCGCTCAGGCAGGAGCTGGGCCAGGCGTCGCTCGAATTGGGTGCTGTGCAAGTGCCCGTGGGAGAGATACTCGACCGGTCCGTCAAATTCGATGCGCCCGTCCCACGTGCGCGGGCGGCGCGGCGCGTCCGGCGCCATCTGGGGCTCCAGCCAGGCGATCACCTCTGCCAGACCGGTTTCACCATGGAGGTTGCAGAAGAGAAAGGGCCGGTCGCCCCGCATCTTGCTGGCATCGCGCGCCATCACCTCCAGCGAAGCGCCAACCATGGGGGCCAGGTCAATCTTGTTGATCACCAGCAGATCCGAACGCATGATGCCGGGGCCGCCCTTGCGTGGAATCTTGTCGCCGGCCGAGACGTCAATCACGTAGATCCAGACGTCCACAAGCTCTGGACTGAAGGCGGCCGCCAGATTGTTGCCGCCGCTCTCCAACAGGATCAGATCGAGCGCAGGAAACTGTGCTTCCAGGGCTGCGACCGCTTCCAGGTTCATGGACGCATCATCGCGAATCGCGGAGTGGGGGCAGCCGCCTGTTTCAACACCCCGCACCCGTTCCAGGGGCAGCACACCCCGGCGGCGCAAGAATTCGGCGTCCTCCTGAGTGTAGATATCGTTTGTCACCACGGCCACTTCATAGCGGGCAGTGAGGGCGCGGCTCAGGCGCTCGACGAGCGTGGTCTTGCCACTGCCGACGGGACCGGCTACGCCCACCCGCAGGGGACGAATCTGGGTAGCTTCAGTCATGGGAATCCTCATCAAAGTCGATCAGAACAGAAAATAGCGCTGGGCCATGGGCAACTCATCGGCCGGCGCGCAGGTCAAGAGTTCGCCGTCGGCCCGCACCTCGTAGGTCTCCGGGTCGATTTCGATCACGGGCATGGCGTCGTTGTGGACCATGTCCGCCTTGCCAATGGTGCGGCACTGGGCCACGGCTACTGTGCGCTTGTCGAGCCCAAGCGCGTCGCCGATCTCCCCCTCCTGCGCGGCCTGGGAAACAAAGGTGACGCTGGTTGACGCAATCGCCTTGCCGAAGGCGCCGAACATGGGACGGTAGAGCACCGGCTGCGGCGTCGGGATTGACGCATTGGCGTCGCCCATGACGCTCCAGGCAATGAAGCCGCCCTTGATCACCATCTCCGGCTTTGCCCCAAACATGGCCGGCTTCCACAGCACCAGATCGGCCAGCTTGCCCGGCTCGATCGAGCCGACTTCATGGGCAATGCCGTGGGCAAGCGCGGGATTGATGGTGTATTTGGCCACGTAGCGCTTGGCGCGCAGATTGTCGTGCCGCTCGGGATCGCCCGGGAGCGCGCCGCGCTGGCCCTTCATCTTGTGCGCAGTCTGCCACGTGCGCATGATGACCTCCCCCACGCGGCCCATGGCCTGCGAATCGCTGGCAATCATGCTGAGCACGCCCATGTCGTGGAGGATGTCTTCGGCCGCAATCGTCTCGGCGCGGATGCGGCTTTCGGCAAAGGCCACATCTTCCGGCACCTGGGGATTCAGATGATGGCAGACCATGAGCATGTCCAGATGCTCGGCAATCGTGTTGACCGTGTACGGCCGCGTCGGATTGGTCGACGAGGGCAGAATATAGGGGTAACCGGCGATGCGCATGATGTCCGGCGCATGACCGCCGCCTGCGCCTTCGGTGTGATAGGTGTGGATCGTGCGCTCGCGAATGGCGGCGATGGTATCCTCGACAAAGCCGGCTTCGTTGAGCGTGTCGGTGTGGATGGCCACCTGGACATCGAAGTCGTCCGCCACGCTCAGGCAGGTGTCGATGGCTGCGGGCGTCGTGCCCCAGTCTTCGTGCAGCTTCAGGCCGCACGCGCCGGCCACGAGTTGCTCGACCAGCGGAGCGGGCGCCGAGGCGTTGCCCTTGCCCAGGAAGCCAAAGTTGACGGGCCATGCTTCTACGGCCTGGAACATGCGCGCCAGATTCCACGCGCCAGGCGTACAGGTCGTGGCATTGGTGCCCGTTGCCGGCCCCGTGCCGCCCCCCAGCATCGTGGTGACGCCGCTGCTCACGGCTTCGTAGATCTGTTGTGGGGCGATAAAGTGGATGTGGGCATCGATGCCGCCGGCCGTGACGATCAGGTGCTCGCCCGCCACCACCTCGGTCGCCGGTCCCACGACCAGTTCGGGGTCGACGCCCGCCATGGTGTCGGGGTTCCCGGCCTTGCCCACCTTGACGATACGTCCATCCTTGATGCCGATGTCGCCCTTGACGATGCCCCAGTGATCCAGAACGACGGCATTCGTGATGACCAGATCGAGCGCGCCCTGGTCACCTTCGCGGGTGGCAACGCTGCTCTGCCCCATGCCGTCGCGGATGACCTTGCCGCCGCCAAAGGCGATTTCGTCACCGTAGACGGTGAAGTCCTGTTCGATCTCGATCAGCAGGTCGCTGTCGGCCAGGCGTACGCGGTCGCCCGTGGTGGGACCGTAGAGGCTGGCGTACGTGCTGCGGTCAATGGAAAGGCTCATGGTTATTCGTCCTCCGTCAGGAAGCCGCCGTCCTGCAGTGCGGCGAGCGCACGGGTGCGGTTCGCGTCATGATCCAGTGCACCCATCACCAGGCCGTTGCCGCCGTAGACGGCGCGTTCGCCTGCCAGGGCCACGACGGTTACGAACTTTGTCTCTCCCGGCTCAAAGCGGATGGCTGTGCCGGCGGCCACATTTAGGCGCATGCCATAGGCCGCCGCGCGATCGAAGCGTAGCGCGCGATTGGCTTCGAAAAAATGAAAGTGGCTACCGACCTGGATCGGCCGGTCGCCCTCATTCTGAACGAGCAGCGTGGCCGTTGCGCGGCCTGCATTTGCCTCAATTGGCGGTGCATCGGCGACAAGTATCTCACCCGGTTTCATAGGGTTTCCTTTCAGACGGTATCAATTCACAATGGCAATAGGTAGGTGTGGCGCTGGCGCAGGCCCCTGCCGGCGTCGGTTGACACCGGTCGTGAGGGCCGACTCCGCTCACCGAATCGGATCGTGGACCGTGACCAGCTTGGTCCCATCCGGGAAGGTGGCCTCGACCTGGACTTCGTGGATCATCGACTCAATGCCATCCATGACGTCCTCCTGGGTGAGAATCGTCGTGCCAAAGGTCATGATTTCGGCCACGCTTTTGCCGTCGCGGGCTGCTTCAAGGATCTCGGCTGTGAGGATGGCCATGGCTTCGGGATAATTGAGCTTTAGGCCCCGGGCCTGGCGCTTGCGCGCCAGCTCGGCAGCAACAAAGATGAGGAGTTTTTCGCGTTCGCGTTCGGTTAAGTGCATGGTTTGGTTCCTATTTCAATTCGTCTGGTTTCGATCCTTCGACCTGCTCAGCCGGCGCTGGCTATACCGGCGCTGGCTTTGGTGACCCGCTTGGTTTCGACAAGCTCAACCGGCGCTGGCTATAACGGCGTTGGCTCTGGGGACCCGCTTGGTTTCGACAGGCTCAACCGGCGCTGGCTTTGGGCCATATGGTGACGCGTTACGGTTCATCAATAGATTTTTCGCGGCATGACGGCTGGTAAGCCATATAGTGATTGTTTGGCCGCACGCCAGAACTCGGGCAATGTTTCAATCAGCAGCCGGCCTTCGCATGCCAACCCGCGCACCACGAGACCGTCAGCGACCAGCGCACTGACGCCCCAGAGCACCTCGCCCGGCACGGTAAAGGCTGTGGCCAGCTGCGCCAACTCATCCTCCAGGGTCCGCCAGACCGCTGCGGGCTGTCCAGCCCGGCAAAGCAGGAGCGTGGCGAAGGTGCGGTACATCCCCAGACGCACGGACGAGGTGAACGCCTGGCTTCCGGGGACCAGGGCCATCTTCTCCCAGGCAATCGGCGCGCCTGAGACGGTCACCCGGGTTTCAAGCTGAAGCCGGTCGTAGGCAAAGCTTTCCCCCCGCGCCTCGCGGCCGGGCGTGATGACGTCCCAGGCAAAGAGGCCGGCATCCTCAGCGAGTTCGAACTCGGTGCGCTGCTGGTAGTGTGCGTCAGCGTAGGGGATGAGTGGGTCAGGAAGATACTCGAGCAGCCCGCCGCGCGCAACAGTGAAGTGTGTGCGCTGCATGGCGGCCAGGCGTTCGGCACGCTGGCGATAGACGCGTGTCGCGCCGGTCGTGGTGATCTGTGCGCGCGCGTTTTCCGCCACAATGACCGCAACATCCAGCTGATCACCGCCCAGAACGCCGCCGGAAATATTGTGAAGATGAACGAGCGCGCCGCTGTCCGGCAAGGGAAAGGCGCGAATGATGCGGAGCGGCGGCGCTTGATCGATGATGTCGACGACCGTTGGCCCGTGAGGATCGGTTCCTGCTCTGCGAAAGCGGAGCGCCAGCCGACCCTGGACGCCGGCCGGTGGCGTCAGCGGCGCATTTGGCGTACCGTTGGCCGTGCGGCTGCTGGGCGCCGGCGGATGCGCTGCGCGCAAGCATGGCGGGCTTCGTCGTGAGATTCTCCATTAGCTGATGAAGAGCCGCACCGGCAGGCCGGGATGGCGCATGCTGCCGATCTCCAGCAGTGGCGTAAAGGACGCTGGCTCTTCCGTGCCTTCGTTCACGCCGGAGCGTCGCGCCACATCGATGAGCGTGGGTTGCAGCGACCAGAGAATTGACTGGGCATGGTTCTGCCCCAGAGGCATCAAGCGCTGACAGGCAGAGACGAGACCGGTGAGCGTTTGTTGGAGAAAGGCCAAGACCGTTTCTTCTTCGCCAAGATCCCATACGCCGCCGATCAGACCAAATGCGGTTGCATGGTGGATCTCCGCGCGCTGACCGGATTCGAGCGCATCCTGCAACCGCGCGTCGCCATGAAGCGATAGGGAGAGGTGGAGGAGCCGTCTGCCCAGCACGGCGCTCGCCTCACGACTTTCCCGGGCCATCTTGCGGGCAGAGAGCGTACGATTCAACATGAGCCATGCCGCCTCATGCTCGTTTGAACACTTTGAATTGACATAATCCTGACCGATGCCAAAGGCCCTGCGTGCGTAGTTGGCTTCGACGACGCCGGCTTCTTCGAGATAGCTGTGAAAATACTCAGCTAGCTGCGTGACCGTCACCTCACCGTCGGAAATCAGCGTTTCCAACCCATAGGAGTGAGCGGCCGAGCCGATGGGCAAGGCGCTGTCTGCTAGATGGAGGAGCGTGAGAAAAGAGTTTGACGGATATGACATAGCCGTCGAGTATGGTATCAGACTTGCCGGAACTTCCCAACGGTCATTTGGTGAGAAAGTTTGGCGAAACTTCTTGTGCAGATTGTATAGCCCGCTGCCTGCTGCGGCTGGCCAAAGCGAATCATTTGCCTGTCGCCAATCTGTTGCCAACTCTTTGGCAGAATAGAGAGGGCGAGGGCCTTCAAGGGTGTTGCGTCCGATCAAATGGGGCTTCTCTGTTGACGATCAAGTCCCATGAAGTGGGGCGCAATTTGCTTGGCTCTGTTGACATGTGGTCGAAACGTCCCCGGCACGGGCGCCTACAAGTCTGCTAATCGAATATTCTGCCGCCCGTGCCGGGGACGTGCCAGGCGCAAAGTCGGCGGGTAATGGAGGGGAGAGACATGAAGATACGACGAAGCATATACTGGCTGGTTTTCTGTGCATTGCTTGCCGGTTTCGGCCTAACTGGGCGCGTTCGTGCGGAGACAGATTGTACCTATCCGGTGCATGATGCCTTTCTTGTGACGCTGCAACCCGGTGACTGGCAGGGGGTTGTCCTATCCAATAGCGATGCTGACAAGGTATTTCTGGTTGAAATCACGCCGACAGCTCCATCGATCCGCGGCGCGTATGTGGAGCGCTACGTCGTCCAGCCCGAATACAATGGCCGGGTATGGAATGACGTACTGCGCATGGTCATTCCAGCGGATCATCCGCCGCTGGAAGCCCACGTTCGGGTCTATGATGTCTCTAACCTGCCGATCATCGATGAGTTCGACACGGTGTTGGAGCCAGGCGTGTGGCACGGTTGGGGGTATGGCGAGACCACCCAGAATCGGGGCTACGTCGTGGAGATCACGCCGCTGGAGCCATCGGTCGACGGCGCGCACATCGAACGCTATGTTGTGCAGCCCGAGTACGATGGCAGCGGATGGTATGACGTGTTGCGCATCATGTTGGACCCGGAATCGCCGCCCCTCAACGTGCAGGTGCGGGTGCGGGTGGTGACGGATTGGCCGGTCTTGTTGTCACAGGAGGTGACGGCAGAGCCGGGCGCGCCGGTTGCTGTGGGGCTCGGTGCGGCCGCCCAGAATCACGCCATGGTGGCGGAGATCAGCCCGGTCCTTCCTGCAACGACGCCCACGATTGGGCCGAATGTGGAAACCTACGCGATCCAGCCGGAATTCGACGGCACGCAGTGGAATGATGTGTTTCGCTTTGTGACGCGGCCGGAAGATCCCGTCACAGACTATACCGTCTGCGCTTGGATGTTGCCGGGCGTCGAAACGTTGGCTATACACATGCCCGTTGCCGCCACACCGTAGGTGGAGCAACGGCACGCTCAGCACCGGCCAAGCCTATCCCAACACGTTGCCGCGCATTTCCATCGGCTGAAGGAAGATGTAGACGGCCGCCAGCGTCAAGAGCAGCAAAACGATGAGCCAGGGCACAGCTTCGCGTAGCGAGTGTCCCTGGCTTTCTTCTTGAGCGGCACGCCAGATCACGCGCCCCCCAAACCAGAGACCGACGGCGAGCGCAGCCATTTGAATCAACCGGATTGCCGGCAGGGGCATCGTGGCCTGCATGGCGATGGTCCAGTTGGGCGTGCCCAACAAAGGCACACCCACCACATCGGCGAAGAACCCCTGCAGCGCCGGCACGATGGTTAGCGGGCCAATAAGGAAGTGGAAGAGGTAGTGGGCCGCCCAGATGGCAAATCCCACCGGCACAAAGCCATACGCATAGCGGATGACGTAGTCGCGGCGCCGCGGCCGCTGAGGCGCCACGGCAATCGCGCGGCTTACCGAGGCCGCGCCCCATGAAGCCAGCAGCGGCAGCACGATCACGCCGACCAGGAAGAGCAGCGCCAGAATAAGGAACTCGCTGCGCGTGTTGAGCAGTGCAGCCAGGCGCGTTTGCAGCTCGTAGACCGGCGGCGTCATCGCAAACGCATTGAGCAGCGCCAGGAACGCCGCTACAATTGCCAGCAGCGCGTAGTCAAGCCGCCGCCGCCACGTGCGGTCGAGTAGTTCCCGGCCAGACGCGCGCGTCACCAGCGCGACATTGTCGTGGGGACAGGCGCGTACGCAGTCCATGCAGAGCGTGCAGTTGAGATTGCTCTGGATCGTGGGCACATAGAGCTCAAGCTGGCAGCCCTGCTGGACCAAAGCGGCCTGCGCGTCATAGGCGCCGTTGATGCATTCGTGCCCTACGCAGTCGCGGCATGTTTGGTTGTCCCGGCTGGTGATTTGCGTGGGACTGACCGAACTATAGAGAAAATTGAAGGCGCCCAGCGGACAGACGTAGAGACAGAAGGTGTCGCGCGTGAAGAGCGCCTCAAAGACAAAGGCAGCGACAAAATAGGCGACGATCACCCACGCGGTCAGCCACGGGCTGGCCCACAGGTCGAGCCATTCATACAGGAAGAGCATGCCCACCAGCCCACAGATCGCCGTCCATTTGTTGCGCAAGGCCCTGGGCCAGCGCTGCGTGGGCCTCCCCAACCGGCGCGCCACGCCCCGCGTCAGCAAAAAGGGACAGCCGGCGCAGAAGAGATTGCCGGCCAGCAACAGGGCCAGCACGATAAAGCCCCGGTAATGCACCCAGGCGCCGATGGTCGCCGTGTTCTTGGCCGCCAGCGCACTGCCAAAGAGCCCGTCGACAATCATGATGGCGGCAAGTCCAAAGAAGAGCCATTGCACGACAGTGCGCCCATAGCGCCAGTGTGCGAGGCGGGACAGGGGGGTAAAGGTCAGGAGATCTCTGGCGTTCGTACGGGTTTCGCTGGGATTGAGCATGACGGCATGGCGCTCTGGGCAGTCGGGACAGACGTAGTTTGTTCCATTTTACACTAACGCCACGCCGAGCCGCCAACCCCTGCCGGTTTGACCGCGTCCAAGCCCTGTGTTAGATTCGCGAAGGGTCGTAGGGGGATCGATTGCGGGCCATTGGTGCGTTTTCCGACTCGTGGACTGGAGCCAAGGGTCGCTACGGTTGCGCACTCAAGATCGCAGAGAATGGGGTTCGCGCACTGATTTTGGCCGGCCCCTCAAGTGATGAAAGGCAACGAAGCGTGAGTGACGTTTATCAACAGTTGATTTCTGAACATTGGAGCAATATCGCCGAGCTCTATAATGAGCATGCGGAGAAGCAGCCGGTCATCCTGTTGGATGTGGATGCGGGCGAACTCTTTGCCTATCCCTATGGCGAGTTGTCTCAACTGCTCGACGCCCAATCCCAGGCTGGCTTTGGTGACCAGTACGCACGTGCAGTGGAAACCCGCCAAATGGTACTGCTCGTACGTGACAAGGCCAACAAGCAGTTGTTGACCTACACGTTGAAATTGGAAGACGACTAGCCATTGCCGGGTGCGGAATTTGGATTGTGGATCTGCCAAAGCGCAGGCTCTGGAAGGAGTAAGGCATGTCTCAACACTATTCGCTTGGCGCTGCATTTGATCCGCGGGCGACAGTGTTTCATGTATGGGCGCCGGCCGCGCAGACAGTAGAGCTTCACCTGCTTGAGCAGGAGCGCTATGTTGCGATGACGCCAACGGGCGATGGCTATTTTACGTTGATCATGGCTGGGATCGACGCGGGGGAACGCTATCTCTATCGGCTCGACGGTGAGAAAGAACGCCCCGATCCCGCTTCGAAAGCGCAACCCGATGGCGTCCATGGTCCGTCGCAGGTCGTGGACATGGCGTATGCCTGGGATGACGAAAGCTGGCGGCCACCCGCGGCGCGCAACAGCGTCATGTACGAACTGCATGTCGGGACCTTTACGCCGGCGGGCACGTTTGATGCCATCATTCCCCATCTGTCCTCTTTACAGGAGTTGGGCGTCACCACGCTGCAGCTGATGCCGGTTGCCCAATTTCCCGGCGTGCGCAATTGGGGCTACGACGGTGTCCAACTCTATGCGCCGCACAGTGACTATGGCGGTGTTGACGGCCTCAAGCGCCTCGTCAATGCTGCCCACCAGACCGGTCTGGCTGTGATGCTCGACGTGGTCTACAATCACCTGGGCCCGGAAGGCAACTATCTCTGGGACTACGGACCTTACTTCACCGACCGCTACCATTCTCCCTGGGGTGATAGCGTCAATTTGGATGGCCCGCAGAGCGATCACGTGCGCCGCTTTCTGATCGAGAATGCGCGCTATTGGCTGGAAAGATATCATCTTGACGGGTTGCGCCTTGATGCTACCCACGCGTTGATCGACGCTTCGGCGCGCCCGTTTTTGGCCGAGCTTGCCGCCGACATCCACGATTGGGCCGCGCAGGAGAATCGTCATGTCCTGCTCATCGCCGAGAATGATCGCAGCGACCGTCTGCTCACGCTGAACCCGGAAGCCAATGGCCTGGGACTGGACGGCCAGTGGCTGGATGACCTCCATCACGTGCTGCATGTGGCGCTGACAGGCGAGATGGATGGCTACTATGCGGACTATGAAGACTTTGCGCTGCTGCCCAAGGTGCTGGAGGAGAGCTTCGCCTACACGGGCCAATATTCTCCCGCTCGTCAAAGGCGCCACGGTACGTCAGCGCGCGACATTCCGACTGATCGCTTCGTGGTCGCCACGCAGACGCATGACCAGATCGGCAACCGCATGCTGGGGGAGCGCCTAACCCAGCTGACGGATTTTGCCGGGCTCAAACTGGCGGCAGGGTTGCTGGCAATGTCGCCATACGTTCCGATGCTTTTTATGGGTGAAGAGTATGGCGAGGTCGCGCCATTTCTCTTCTTCGTCTCCCATGGCGATGAGGGGCTGATTGAAAGCGTGCGCGCCGGACGGGCGGAGGAGTTTGCGGCGTTTGACTGGGAAGGAGAACCGCCTGATCCTCAGGCGGAGACGACCTTTGCCCGCTGCAAGCTGGACCACGATTTGCGCACAACGCACCACCACGCCCTCCTGTACGCACTCTATCGCGATCTCCTCGCGTTGCGGCGCAGCCATCCCGCACTGACGAATCCTCGCCGTGACGCCACGCGCATCTATCACGAAGCGGGGACGCGCATGATCTGCCTGGAACGTTCGGGGGATGGCGAGACGTTTCGCGTTTATATGAACTTTGCGCGGGAGGAAACCGCGACGCAGATCCTGCCAAGCGGAAACTTTGCCTGGCGAAAGCTACGCGATTCAAATGATCCTGCCTGGCGCCTGGATGACGAAGCCGGTCAGCCGGCCCGCAACGCCTTTGCCGTTGGCGAACGACAGGCTGTGACGTTGGCGCCCAAATCGTTTGCCATTTACCGGCGCCTTCCCGAGGAAGAAGACCATGATTTCTAATCAGCCGCTTGACCCCGCAGTGCCGTCCGCATCGCAACCACCTGCCCCTTCTGTAGCGGCTCCTGCTTCAACAGCTCCAGCGAGCGCCGATAGCCTGCGTGAGATTCTGGACGACTTGAGCAAATCGCTCCGCATCCCGCGCGCGACCTACCGTGTGCAATTGGGGAAGCAGGTACCCTTTGCGGCTGCGCAGGAGCTGATCCCTTACCTCGATGCGCTTGGCGTGAGCGATTTTTACGCTTCGCCCCTATTCAAGCCGCGCACCGGCAGCACCCACGGCTACGATACGGTCGACTACAATCAGTTTAACCCTGTGCTGGGCACTGAAGAGGAGTTTGATGCCTTTGCTGCCGCCCTTGTTGAGTATGACATGGGTCTGCTGCTCGATATCGTGCCGAATCACATGGGTGTCAACACCGAAAATGCCTGGTGGACGGATGTGCTCAAACAGGGGCCGTCGTCGGACTACGCTCGCTATTTCGACATCAACTGGCAGCCGCCGAACCGCGCGATGGATGACAAGGTGCTCTTGCCCATCCTGGGTGATCAATACGGGCGTATTCTCGAGGCAGGCGAGCTGGAGTTGGTCTATTGGCATGGCGATTTCTACATGCATTATTACGACCATCAGTTTCCAATCACGCCCAAGTCTTACGGTCTCATTTTGGCCCAGGTGGAAAACCTGTTGGCAGAAGAGATGGTCGAAGATGAAGACGATGCCTGGATGCCATTGGAGTTGGCGAGTATCGTCCATTCTCTTACATTCTTGCCTGCCTATAATCAAACTGATCCAGAGAGCATCGAGGTTCGCCGTCGCGAAGAACTGATCATTCGCCGGCGTCTGCTCAATCTCTTTGAGAAGAGCGAACGCTTTCGCACAACGCTCGATGCCGCATTGAAGATTATCAATGGCACGCCGAATGATCCGGACAGCTTCGATACGCTGGACGAATTGCTCTCCGAGCAACCATACCGCCTGGCCTACTGGCGCGTGGCCACCGACGAGATCAACTACCGGCGCTTTTTTGATATCAATGATATGGCCGCCATCCGCGTGGAAAATGCCAAGGTCTTTGCCGACATGCATCGGCTGGCCATGCGACTGATGGCCGAGGGCAAGGTAAGCGGACTGCGCATCGATCACCCCGACGGCCTCTGGGATCCTGAAGGTTACTTCTGGCGTCTGCAAGCCGCCTACATGGAGGCGGCGTCAGCCTATCGTCTGGGTGAAAGCGGTACCGACGGCGCGCTGAACCTGGCTGATGAAGTGGCCGTGCGTCTCTATGCCCTGCGCGAAGACGCGGATCAGGAAGCCAACTGGCCGTTCTACGTGCTGGTCGAGAAAATTCTCTCCGAGTCCGAACCGATGCCGCCTTCTTGGGCCTGTCACGGGACCACGGGCTACGATTTCATGTATGCCGTGAACAACCTCTTTGTCTACCGCACCCACGAACCAGAATTTGACGACCTCTATGCCGCGTTCACAGACGAAATGACACCGTTCCACGACCTGATCGACCGTACCAAGAAGCTGGTCATGACCCAGTCGCTCACCAGCGAGATTGACGCACGCAGTGCCGAACTGGCGCTGATCGTCGATCAGAACCGGCGCTATCGGGACTTTACACAGAACAGTTTGGCCTTCGGCTTGAGCGAATTTATCGCGGCTCTGGATGTCTATCGGACCTATATTGTGGGTCCCGATGACGTGAGCGAGCGGGATCGCGCGTATATAGAGCAGGCGATCGATCAGGCCATGCGGCGCAATCCGCTGGTGCCCAGCAGTGTCTTCGAATTTCTGCGCGACACGCTGCTCATGCAGAATTTTGAGGAATTTGACGCGGAATTCCAGCCGGATCTGCGTGAATTTGTCATGAAGTTTCAGCAGATCACAGGTCCGGTCATGGCCAAGAGCGTGGAGGACACGGCCTTCTACATCTACAATCGTCTGGTCTCGCTGAATGAGGTGGGCGGTCATCCCAATCGCTTTGGGTTGGCGGTCGACGAATTTCATGCGCATAATCGCGATAAGCCCTACCCCAATACGATGCTGTCCTCTTCGACTCACGACACCAAACGCAGCGAAGACGTGCGGGCGCGTATCAACGTACTGTCGGAACTGCCTGACGAGTGGCGCACGGTGCTTGACCAGTGGCAGTCGCTCAACATCGGGGCCAAGACCGAAGTCGGCGGCGAGCTTGCGCCCTCGCGCAACGATGAATACCTCCTCTATCAGACCATGCTCGGCGCCTACGACCCGCGCCTGGATGATGACGAGTCGTTTATTGCCCGTATCGTCGGCTACATGCACAAGGCAATTAACGAGGCCAAGGTTCACTCCAACTGGGTCAATCCCAACGATGCGTATGCCCAGGCCCTGACCGATTTTGTGACGACGATCTGGCAGGACGCTGATTTTCGCACGGCGTTTGATGCCTTTCATGCACGGGTGGCCTATTTCGGCCGCTTTAACTCGCTTGCCCAGCAGCTGCTCAAGCTGACCAGCCCCGGCGTGCCCGATATCTATCAGGGAACGGAGCTATGGGATTTCAGCCTGGTCGATCCCGACAACCGCCGACCGGTCGATTTTGTGCAACGCTTTGCGCTGCTGCGCCAGCTTACAGAGGAAGAGTGCGCCGACCGTGGCGCCCTGGCGCAGCGACTGCTCGATGAGGCGGATTCCGGTGAAATCAAGCTCTATCTCACCTATCGCCTGCTCCACTACCGCCGTAACCACGAGACGCTCTTCCGCGCCGGCGACTACTTGCCGGTGGCCGTGGCAGGACCTCTGGCCGAACACGTCTGCGCTTTCGTGCGGCGGGATGGGGACGCCGCAGTGCTGGTCGTCATCCCCCTCTTCACGGCGCTGCTCAGCGACGGCGTCATGCAACCGCCGGTTGGTGAGCTCTGGCGCAATACGACGCTGGTTCTCCCAGCGGGAATCAAGGGTCAGGCGGAGAATCTGCTCACCGGTGAGCGGGTGGTGCTGGCAAAGGCCGGAAACAAGGGCACGCTTCCGGTTGCCCAGGCCCTGAGCGATTGGCCCGTCGGCTTCTTTGAAATTGCGTAACGGTGCAGCCTCACCCTGCGCGGAGGATTCGAGCGGAAGGGGCGATCAAAGCGATAGTGCTCCATGGCACAAATGGGCACTGTTTGCTCAAACCTGCGTCGAGAACAAGAACCTCAATGAACGAACTCTATCTCATCAATATTACCGGCAGGGATCAGACGGGGCTCATGGCCCAAATGACTGCGCTGCTGGCTGAGCATGGCTTGAATGTACTCGATATCGGGCAGGCCGTCATCCACGACTACCTTTCGCTGGGTATCCTGGTAGAGATTCCCGCCGGCTGCCACACGCCCGGGGTGCTGAAGGACCTCCTTTTCCTGGGGCACGATCTGGGCGTTTCGGTCCACTATTCGCCGGTGGAAGTTGACCGCTATGAAGCGTGGGTACAGGCACAGGGGCGGCCGCGGCGTATGATCACCATGTTGGGGCGCAAACTTACGGCGGAGCAGCTGGCGTTGGTCACTGCGGTCATTGCCGAACACGATCTCAATATCGACGTCATCAATCGTCTTTCTGGTCGCGTCTCCCTGCGCGACGCCGAGACCAGCGATCGCGCCTGCGTCCAGTTTACCGTCAGCGGTCACTTGGCGGATGATCGAGCCATGCGCGCCCAGCTCATCGACATCGCCCGCCGGGCCGACATCGATATCTCTTTCCATATCGACGACATCTACCGGCGCAACCGGCGACTGGTCGTCTTTGATATGGACTCGACCCTGATTCAGACCGAGGTGATCAACGAACTGGCCGCGGCCGCGGGTGCGGGCGAAGAAGTGGCGGCCATCACCGAGGCGGCCATGCGCGGCGAGCTGGACTTTGCCGAGAGCCTGCGTCGCCGTGTGGCCACCCTCGCCGGGCTGGACGAAGCGGTGCTGGCCGATATTGCGGCCAACTTGCCTCTCACCGAAGGGGCAGAACGAGTGACCAGCACCCTCAAGGGGCTGGGCTACAAGATCGGCATTTTGTCCGGCGGCTTTGACTACTTTGGCGCACGCTTGCAGGAGCGCCTCGGGCTCGACTATATGTTTGCCAATCGCCTGGAAATCGTCGACGGCAAGCTGACGGGGCGCGTGTTGGGCGAGATTGTCGACGGGCCCAAGAAGGCCGCCTACCTCCAGCAGATTGCCGAACAGGAAGGGTTGCGGCTGGAGCAGACCATTGCCGTGGGCGACGGGGCCAACGATCTGCCCATGCTCAGCGTGGCCGGGCTGGGCATCGCCTTTCACGCCAAGCCCATCGTGCGGGCGCAGGCCGCAGAGGCCATCAGCAGCGTGGGGCTGGACGGCCTGCTCTACCTTATCGGCATCCGCGACCGCGAGGTGGAGCATACGCGGCACAGGGAGGTTGTTGGATCGATTTAATCCTCAACCAATCGTTAACATTTTCTTGGGGCGCTGTTAACACACCCGCTCTATACTCTATCCAGATGAGCGTTTGATCGGGAGCTCAATCACTCATCTGTACGACCATCCTTCCTCTTGGCAGTTCCTCTGTTTTCCTCTGGCATAGTTCATCCCGGATCACTTCAAAGGTCACACACTCAACACCGGGATGAACTATGCCCGAAAATATGACCAATATCGGCCGTCTCGCGCCTGGCACGCCAATCGAAAAAGGCCCGGCTATTGCATAGAAAGCCGAGCCCTTTATTGTTTTAGGCCATTCCAAGAAAATATCAATCCAATCTTCCTGGAAGCTGTGTCCAGGATCGCATCTCTTCCGGAAAGCTTCCAGGAAGATGCGTCCGGACGCGGCGTGTCAGTGCACGCCGCTGTAGCCGAATTCTTCTACGTCGATCTCGTGGAACTCGCCGGTGGCGGTGTAGATCACCCGCTCGCAGATGTTGTTGACCCGGTCGGCGCAGCGTTCCAGGTTGTGGGCAGCCCAGAGCAAGTGATTGGCGCGCTCCATTTCACCGGGGTGCGCCATGAGTACGGTCAGCAATTCGCTGTTAGACCTGATTGTAGAGGGCGTCGACCTCGTCGTCCATGGCCGGGATACGACTGGCCTCTACCGGATCATTCGCCACAAATGCCTCCATGGCTTTGTCCAACATGAGTAGCGCCACGTCGGCCATGCGCGGAATGTCGATGAGCGGCTTGATGGGTGGCTTGCCGTCCATGAGCAGGACGATGCGCCCGATCCCTTTGCCATAGTCGCCGATGCGCTCCAACTCGCCCGAAATCTCGAGCACGCCGGCGATGAGGCGCATGTCTCGGGCCATGGGCTGCTGGGTGGCGATCAGCGTCAGGCAGTTGTCCTCTAAGGCGAAGCGCATCTCATTGATCTTGGTATCGTCGGCAATGATCTCGCGCGACAGGTCACGGTCCATCGTTTGAAGCGCCTTGATCGAGCGGCGAATTGCCTCAGCCGCCATGCTGGCCATGAGCAAGAGTTCGTCTTTGAGTTGCTGCAAATCGTGTTCAAATTGTTCGCGTGGCATGGGATTTCTCCTGAAAGTCAGATCTAGATAAGGGCGCACAAAATGAGTACGCATTGCTTGGTCATAGCACAGAAGATTCCATCCTGGCTGACGCATGAGTTTTGACGAAGACCTGTCCGCACTTTCCGTTTTGGCGCTTCATTTTAACCGAAACGACCGGTAATATAGTCTTCCGTCGCCCGGTTCTTAGGCTTGGTAAAGATCTCTTTGGTCGGACCAAATTCGGCCAGGCCGCCCGTGCGGTTTTGGTCCACGTTGTAGAAGGCGGTGAAGTCGGAAACGCGCGCTGCCTGCTGCATGTTGTGCGTCACGATGATGATCGTATATTGCTCCACCAGATCCTTCATGAGATCCTCGATCGCCAGCGTGGCGATGGGGTCCAGGGCCGAACAGGGTTCATCCATGAGGATGATTTCCGGCTTGGTCGCAATGGCGCGCGCAATGCACAGACGCTGCTGCTGTCCGCCCGAGAGGCCATAGGCGCTCTGTTTGAGCTTGTCCTTGACTTCGTCCCACAGCGCCGCGCCGCGCAAGAGATTCTTCGACCAGATTGTCCATATTGCCCTTGAAGCCATTGACCTTGGCGCCCCAGGCGATGTTGTCATAAATCGACTTGGGAAAGGGATTCGGTTTCTGGAAGACCATGCCGATGCGCCGGCGCACTTCGACCGGATCGATTCGCTCATCATAGATGTCACGGCCGTCGAAGAGCACCTGTCCCTCCACGCGGGCAATGGGGATCAGGTCGTTCATGCGGTTAAAGCAGCGAAGCACGGTGCTCTTGCCGCAACCCGACGGACCGATAAAGGCCGTAATCTTGCGCGGCTCGATAAAGAGGTCCACGTCGCGCACGGCGTGGAAGTCGCCGTAATAGACGTTCAACTTTGTCAGCGGTGATGGCCGCACGATCCCCCAGGACTGCTTGGGGCCGGTTGGTAATCTCACCGGCGAGTTGGGTTTGCAATGACATGAGTGCTCCTCTTAATACTTCTTGCTGAAGCGGTTGCGCAGGTAGATCGCAGTGCCGTTGAGCGTAAACATGAGAATCAACAACACGATGCTGGCTGCAGCCGCAATGTGCTTGAATTCGGGCTGGGGCCGGGTCGTCCACTGGTAGATCTGCATGGGAAGGACCGTGAACTTGGAAAATGGTCCGTTTGGATCGACCGTGATAAAGGTCGAAGCGCCGATCACGACCAAGGGCGCGGTTTCGCCGATGGCCCGGGAAACGCCCAGAATCGTCCCGGTGAGAATGCCGGGCAGTGCGCTGGGCAGCACGTGGCTCCTGATGACCTGCCAGCGCGTGCCGCCCATGCCGTAGCCCGCTTCACGGAAGGCTTGGGGCACGGCGCGGATCGCTTCCTGTGAATTGATGATAATGATGGGCAAGACCAGGAGGCTCAGGGTCAAGCCGGCAGAAAGGATCGTGCGTCCGTTTGCCGTGGTCGGGTCGGCCACGCCAAACATTTTGCCGCTGGTTATGACCTCCAGCATGCGCACGAAGATCGCCAGACCCAGAATACCGTAGATGATCGAAGGCACGCCGGCCAGGTTGTCGATGTTGGTTTGGAGAATGCGGTTGATGCGCCCATGGGTCGCATATTCTTCCAGATAGATCGCGGCGCCGATGCCGACGGGGACAGCGAAGAGGATGACGATGACCATGACCCAGAGCGTGCCCAGGATTGCGGTGCGGATGCCGGCGTATTCGGGAACGCTGGACTGGGTGCTGGTCAAGAAGTCCCAATTGATCCATGAATACCATTGTATCTCAGCTTCAGGGTTCGTGACGAAGGTCTCCGCTTCGATTTCGGCACGGTTGAAGATCGAGGGCAACAGGTTCCAACTACCGACGATACGCGGCTCGACCACTTCCTGCATGACCAACTCATACATCTCTTCCTGGGTGCGCTCTGCAAAGGGCAATTCCGCTTCGAGCGCCCGCGCGCGTCCCGTGGATACATTGGCGACGAGCATCGCTTCCAAAGTCGAGACGGGCAACACTTCCAGCGGGAATTCCTCGACGTAGACGTGCTCGACAAAGAAGTCCAGCGTACCGCTGTCGATTGTGGGAATGTAACGGTTGATTGGCTCATCTGGCCACTCAGGGCGAATGTCTGACCAGGTGCGGGCAACGGTGAAGAGCTGCTGTATTTCCGTCTGCGTCAAATCCTGGGCGAAATCATTTTGACTACTGACCACCAGCGCCACGGCATCGGCTCCAACGCGGATCTCGGTGGGCACGCGCCGGGCTTTGGTGCAGGCCGCGGCTTCCTGGCGCGTCATGGCGCGACTGGAGTTGGCAATGCTGGCGGTCTTGTCTGTACAAAGCGCGGCATAGCCCGCCTTGGTACCGACACTCTCCACCGTGACCTCGCCTTGATGGCTGGTTTCTGCAAAGGCATCGGCGATCGCAACGGTTAACGGGTAGACGGTGGAACTGCCCGAGATGGCGATGTCGCCCGTATTGCCTTCGCTAATGGGACCGCCCGTGGCCGTGCGCAGGGCGTTGAGTTGTTCATCGATCAGATCCGGGCTGATCGGGAAGTAGCCCACCTCTTCGATAATGGCGTTGACGTTGCTCAGGTAGAAGTCCAAAAAGGTCATGACTTGCGGTTCGCTGATCAGAACGCTTTCTGCCGTGTAGAGGAAGAGGGGCCGCGAGAGTTCGTAGGTGCCCGCTTCCACTGCGGCCGCGCTGGGTTCAACACCGTCAACGGCCAGTGCGCGCAGCTGATCGGCTTGATTCTCATAAAATGCATAGCCAAGAAAGCCGACGCCATAGGGGTCATCAGCAATTGACTGCGCAAGCGCCAGATCGTCTTCCGAGGCCACGGTGTTGGGCATGGCTTCCATGCTCCCTTCTACCGCAGCCTGCACCAGTTGCCCCGGATCGATGTTGTTCTCGATCGCGACCAGGCCAAAGGTCTGGTTGATGATATTGGCCAGCAGCACCGCAAGCGCAACCATTGCGACGACGAGCGCCATGCGGAAGAGCGACGCCCAGATCTGGCCGCGGTTGTGGCGAGACTTTAACTGCTGCTGCAGCTCTTCACCCTCTGGCATGCCGCCATCTTTTGGGTCGATTGCATCAGGTTGGGTTGTCATGGCTATCTTTTAGTACTCCTCGCGGAACTTGCGCATGATCCAACGGCTGATGATATTGAGCATCAGCGTCATGACAAAGAGCAGCGCAGCCAGGGCGAAGATGCTCTGGTAGTCAATTGAGTTGTAACTTAAGTCCCCGCCGCTGATGCGGCTGATGTGGCCGGTGATCGTCTCGGCGGAGTCGAAGGGATTCCAGGTCAAGTTCGGACCGGCGCCCGCGGCGATGGCAACAATCATGGTCTCGCCAATCGCACGGGAGATGGCCACGATAAAGGCGGCGGTGATGCCGGACAGGGCCGCGGGCACCACGACGCGTGTCGTTACTTCCAGCCGGGTCCCCCCCAGGCCATAGGCGGCTTCACGCAGCTCGTTGGGTACCGCACGCAGGGCGTCTTCCGACATCGATGCGACCAGCGGGATCACCAGAATGCCGACGACGATGCCGGCGGCGGCTGTGTTGTAGATCTGGACGGTGGTACCAAAGATCAGGCTGAGCGTGGCTGCGATGAGGCCGATCAGCAGGATCGTGCCGGCAAAGGAGCCAAGCGCGATCAGCACTGCGCCCGCCGTCGACTTGGATTCAGCCGTCTCCTTGGCCTTGAGGCGCGCGCCGGAAGCAAGCAGGAACCATGTGAGTGCGGTCACGCCCACCAGAAAACCGATCACGGCAAGCGGCCCGATCGCGGCCAGAGAGCCGATCACGGCCTGTATGGTTGGCGTCATGAAGGTCAGGGCGAAATAACCGTATACAACGGTCGGCACGCCGGCCAGCACTT
Source organism: uncultured Chloroflexia bacterium (assembly GCA_963749845.1). Taxonomy (GTDB): domain Bacteria; phylum Chloroflexota; class Anaerolineae; order Caldilineales; family Caldilineaceae; genus JAGRCP01. The sequence goes on from CAVVOJ010000012.1 coordinate 84,799, forward strand.
CCAGAATCGGCTTGAGCGTCGAGCGTAACCGAGGCGGCGCGTATTCGCTCAGTAGGATCGCTGCAAAGAGACCCAGTGGAAGCGCAACCAACATGGCAATTCCCGAGACCATGAGCGTTGCATTCAAGAGCGGCAATACACCGAACATCTGAATTTGCGGTTGCCAGACTGTACCCGTGAAGAACTCTCGGAAGGTCACTTCCGGGTCCAAAAAAAACTTGGCCGATTCGACAAGAAGAACGACGATCAGGCTGATCGTCGTCAGAATCGAGATCGCGCCGCAGGCAAAAAGCAGCGATTGAATGATGGCTTCACCAGGGCGCACGCGTTTGTTGAGATCATTGCCCTTGGGTCCGCCACGTGCGGTTTCGATGTCAGTGTCAGATGCTGGAAACGCAATGCTTCCAGTCGCCTCGGCACTGAAATTGCTCTTTCCATTTGAATGGATTGTTGAAGACACGATGGCTTCTCCTCCAGCTGTCAATGAGTAGCGAAATGGGGAAAGACCCTTTATGGCCCTTCCCCATTTCTAATCCTATAGGCTTGGCGTTTTTCCTGGCCGGGGACGCCAACGACCTACATGTTTCTTACTGTCCAGCTGCCGCAGACCACTTATCCTTGGCTTGATTGAGGGCGGCTTCGGAGGCGGGGAAGTAGCCGACCTCTTCGATGACCTCGTTGACGCTGCTGAGGAAGTAGTTGACATAAGCGGCGACCTGGGGTTTCTCCGCCATGATGGTGGCATCAGAGTAGATGAAGAGCGGGCGAGCCAGGGCGTAGTCGCCGCCTTCGACGGTATCGAAGGAAGGCTCGACGCCTTCGATGTTCATGATGCCCAGGGCGTCGGCATTCTCACCGTAGTAGGCATAGCCGAAGAAGCCGGTGGCATAGGGGCTACCCTCGACGCCGATGACGAGCACGTTGTCATCCTCAGAGAACTGGGTGTTGGCGGCAGTCAGCAGGGGCTCGGGATCTTCTTCGAAGACGGCCTCGACGAAGTAGTCGAAGGTGCCGGAGTCGGTGCCGGGGATGTAGCGCAGGATGGTCTCATCGGGCCATTCGGGATTGACATCGGACCATTTCTCAGCAGTAAAGATGGCGGCCAGTTCTTCCAGGGTGACGTCGGTGGCCCAGTCGTTCTCGGGATTGGTGACGACGGCCAGGGCGTCGGTGCCGACGCGGAACTCGATGGGCGTGCGGCCGATGGTGGCGCAGGAGTCGACTTCGGAGTCGCGGATGGGGCGGCTGGCGTTGGCGATGTCGGTCTCACCGGCTTCGCAGAAGCGGGAGAAGCCGGCGCCCGAGCCGATGGAGTCGATGGTGACGGTGCCGCCATAGCCTTCATCGTAGAAGCGCTCGGCAACGGCCTCTGCTAGGGGAAAGACAGTCGAACTGCCGGCGGTGACGACATCACCCTCCACCGTCAACGGATCGACCTCGGGCAACATAACCGCGGTTGCAGCAGCCTCTTCCGAGGCTTCTTCAGTCGGCACAGCCGCTTCACCGCTATCCATGCTCGGGACGGCCAGCCCCATGGCGTCGGCAGCAGCAGCCTTGGCTTCGATTGAGGGCGGCTTCGGAGGCGGGGAAGTAGCCGACCTCTTCGATGACCTCGTTGACGCTGCTGAGGAAGTAGTTGACATAAGCGGCGACCTGGGGTTTCTCCGCCATGATGGTGGCATCAGAGTAGATGAAGAGCGGGCGAGCCAGGGCGTAGTCGCCGCCTTCGACGGTATCGAAGGAAGGCTCGACGCCTTCGATGTTCATGATGCCCAGGGCGTCGGCATTCTCACTGTAGTAGGCATAGCCGAAGAAGCCGGTGGCATAGGGGCTACCCTCGACGCCGATGACGAGCACGTTGTCATCCTCAGAGAACTGGGTGTTGGCGGCAGTCAGCAGGGGCTCGGGATCTTCGTCGAAGACGGCCTCGACGAAGTAGTCGAAGGTGCCGGAGTCGGTGCCGGGGATGTAGCGCAGGATGGTCTCATCGGGCCATTCGGGATTGACATCGGACCATCTCTCAGCGGTATAGATGGCGGCCAGCTCTTCCAGGGTGACGTCGGTGGCCCAGTCGTTCTCGGGGTTGATGACGACGGCCAGGGCGTCGGTGCCGACGCGGAACTCGATGGGCGTGCGGCCGATGGTGGCGCAGGAGTCGACTTCGGAGTCGCGGATGGGGCGGCTGGCGTTGGCGATGTCGGTCTCACCGGCTTCGCAGAAGCGGGAGAAGCCGGCGCCCGAGCCGATGGAGTCGATGGTGACGGTGCCGCCATAGCCTTCATCGTAGAAGCGCTCGGCAACGGCCTCTGCTAGGGGAAAGACAGTCGAACTGCCGGCGGTGACGACATCACCCTCCACCGTCAACGGATCGACCTCTGGCAGCACCAGCATAGACCCATCCATGGTGACCTCACCCATGGCGCTCTCAACTGGCTCAGTCTCATCAGCCTGTGCTTCCTCAGACGCCGCTTCCTCGGCGGCCTCTTCGGTTGCGGCCTCTTCCACGCTTTCCGCCGCGGGCGCAGCGCCAATCGACTCGGCCACAGAGTCTTCTGCTGCAGGGGCTTGCGATCTTCGGCCACATGCTGCCAACACCATTGTGACGGCAAGCAGGGCCAAGAGCATGATTGCGGTTCGACGCATTGTTTCAACTCCTCAAATTTCGTTCGTTAGTAAATTTGGTGATCATTTCGTCGCGGCAATCTGTTTCGTTGCAAACGCACAGCTTGCCGGATTTCCGATCCAGACGCGAACCATATGTGAAGCAGTTCACACATTGATTATGGAGCGTTGCGATTAATGGGGTGGGTGAATGCTGTTAACATAGGGGAAAAGAATTGTAAACGTTTTGTTAATAGGTGGGGTGAGGCTTTAGGGGAGTGCCTGGGGCGGCGAGAGGGTGAGGAGCGCTGTTTCTTGGCTGTCATTCAGGATAGCGGGCGCCGTGGGGAGTGTTAAATAGAAGATGCTGCCGCTTTCGAGGATGCTTTCCGCCCAGATATCGCCGCCATGGGACTGGACAATATGCTTGGCAATCGCCAGGCCCAAGCCGGTGCCACCGCTGCTGCGGGCGCGGTCGGTCTTGTAGAAGCGCTCAAAGATGCGTTGCAGCTCATGGGGCGGAATGCCGACCCCGGTGTCCGTGACACTGACGAGGATCGTCGCGTCATTTTGTTGCCGGACGGTCACGTTGATTCTTCCGCCCGCCGGCGTAAATTTGATCGCGTTGTGCACCAAATTCGTAATCACCTGTTGAACGCGTCCCGGGTCGACCAGCAAATCCGGCGCGTCGTCAGGAATGATGACGTTCAGACCGATATCCGCCCGTTCGGCTTGAGGACGCAGCCGTTCGGCCCCGCCGCCCACAACTTCATCCACCGATGCGCGCCGGAAACGGAGGGGGACTTTGCCCGATTCGATGCGCGATAATTCCAACAGCTCTTCCACGAGCTGGGTCAGCGAGTCAACCTCGACCTCCATGCGATCCAGGAAGCGGGCCGCCGCAGGCGGATCGTCGATGGCTCCGTCACGCAGGGTGTCGACCAGCGCCCGTAGAGCGGCCAAGGGTGTGCGCAGTTCGTGGGACACATTGCTGACAAAGTCCTGCCGCACCGTTTGGAGTTGGCGCAGCCGAGTGAGGTCTTGCAGGATCACCACGTAGCCACGATCTGCCCCGCGCAGGAAGGGGGTGACGATGACGCGCAGGAAGCGACTGGGGCCCAGTTCCAGAGCCGCAACTTGCTGCTGGCCATTGGCGCGACAGCGGGTCCAGACTTCGGCGATCCGATGATCGCGAACGACTTGGATAAATGTGCGACCGTTGGCTCGCTCCTCATTGGTATTGAGCAGATTGGCTGCGGCCGGATTGATCATCCGCACCTTGCCCTTGCGGGTGAGAATGAGCACGCCGTCGGCCATGGCGTGCATGACCGTCTCGAGGCGATCTTTTTCTCGCTCCCGCTTCTGGATTTCGCTCTCTAGCTCGCCGGCCATGCGGTTAAAGGAACGCGTCAGCTGACCCATTTCGCCCGTTTTGAGGGACAGCAGCCGTGCATCCAACTCGCCGGCGGTGATGCGATCAGCCACGTGAATCAGCTGGCGTACGGTGCGCCGGGAGCGTTCCATTTGGTAGAGGAAGAGGCCGGCGATGGCCAGCGTAGTCAACAGACCAATGGCGAAGAGTTGACGTTGAAGCGCGGCGATTCGCGCCTCAACAGGGGTGACCGGAAAGGCGAAGCGCAGGCTGCCCTGGGCGTTGAACGGATTGGGGGCCAGCGGCTCGACAATGAAGATGCTCTCCAGCCCGGTGACTGGGTCGAGCCGGCGCACGGTCTCGTCTGCTTCCCAAATCGCGGGTGAGATTTCGGGCAGCGCACTTAAGTCTGCCGATTCCAGCGGCTCGAGGGTGGAAGAATCAGCCAGGACGATGGCTGCTTCATTGAGGGCCGTGATGCGCACGCCGGTGAGCTGTTGCAGCTCGCCTAGATGCTGGCGCAACCGCTCAGGGTTTTGCCATTCCTCGGCCAGACGCTGGTTTTGCGCCAGGGCAAAAGCCTGGGCTTGCGCTCTTTGGTCAAAGTCGGCTGAGAGTGCGGTGGCGACGGTGCGCAAGGCGAAACCCATGGCCGCCGTCATGATAATGACCACAGTTATGATGTAGAGCCCGGTTGTGAGCCAGCGTTGTTTGGCGCCTGGTAGCATAGGGCGTCTACCCTTCGAAACGATAGCCAATGCCGCGCACGGTGACGATGCGATAGGGGTTCGCCGGATCAGCCTCGATCTTCTCGCGTAGCCATCTGACGTGTACATCAACCGTGCGGCTGCCGCCATCATAGTCCCAGCCCCAGACGCGCTCCAGGATCAGGTCGCGACTGAGGACGATGCCGCGATTGCGCGCCAGAAAGACGAGCAGTTCATATTCCTTGGGTTTGAGATGGATGGGCAACGCGTCGACGAGGACCTCGCGACGGCTCAAGTCGATGACCAGATTATCGAATAGGTACTTCTCGCCGCTGGCAATGCGATCCGGCCCGCCGCTCGCCTGCTCAAAAGCGACCTCTTCACGCACCATGCGTACACGGCGCAGCATAGCCTTGACTCGTGCGAGCAGTTCGCGCATGCTGAAAGGTTTGGTGATATAGTCGTCTGCACCCACTTCCAGGCCGACGATTTTGTCGACCTCATCGGTCTTGGCCGTGAGCATCAGGATTGGGACGCTCATCTCCTGACGCAGAATCCTGCAGACCTCAAAGCCATCAATGCCGGGCAGCATGACATCAAGCAGGATGAGATCGGGGGCTTCGGCACGGGCGATTTCAATTGCCTTATGACCATCGGTGGCCAGACTCACGTTATAGCCCTGTTTGCGCAGGCTGTATTCCAGCGTGTCGATCAAGGCTGGTTCATCCTCGACCACAAGCACTTTGGGCTCATTCATGCGTGTCGCATCTCACTTCCCGTAACAACCTAGCTTCACTTCGATCATCATCGAGCTTCGCCCGACAGCGACTCCATCTTAGATGGACGCACCGCGCGCGTCAAATCGATTGCTATTCAGCTTCACAATTGTTGGTGCGTGAGATAGGCTTGCGAGCCACTGGTGTACCGCAACCAGATGGTGCGTCTGGCTGGCCGATAAGCCTTTTCGGCCGTGTGCGAGGTGTGTGATGGGCGCAGGGGAGGGGAATTCATTGGGGGCACATGGCTCAGCGTGGCTAGTGACCGGGTGTAAACGAAGAATGATGAACCTATAGCCGGCGCCCGTTATGCTCGAGTTGCGCTCAATGACGACCATTCACCAATTGCAGGACATCGGGCGCATAGGTCTTTGCCTTCCACGGCCCGATCTCTTCGATCTCTTCAAGCTCAGCAACGGAGCTGGGCCGTCGTTTTGCAATCGTGAGCAGGGTGCTGTTGTTAAAGACTATATCGGTATCAACGCCGCGCGCCTTGGCCGTCTGACTACGCCAGCGCCGCAAGTTTTCGTAGCGTTCAAGGGTGGCCCTGTCGACGTTGTGATCCGGCCGCTTGCTCCCCTCCGGCGCTTTGGGTTGCGGTCGCTGCTGGCCGTCCTTGACGGCTGCAATCAGGGCCTTGCCGTAGCGTCGAATCTGATAGTCGCTGATGCCGGCGATCTTGCCCAGTTGGGCGACTGTCGTCGGTTGCGCTATGGCGATCCGCTCCAGTACCCGATCGCTGACGAGTTTGAAGGGCGGCCGATCCTGGTGCTGGGCCTCGTGTTCGCGCCACTGCCAGATCGCTTCCAGCACACCCGTCGCGTCAGAATCAATCGAGCGGGCGGCCTTCATTTGCCAAAACGAACGGTCATTGGCGCTCCGTTCATGATAATTGACCCGCAGCAGGTGGTTGAAGGCCTCTTGTGCCTCTTCCCACCGACCAGCAGCCTTCAGCTCTTCGATCTGCCGTTGGCGCAAGGCGGGCAAGTAGTGCGTGTCCATCTGTGCGTAGGTGATCTGCTGGGGCGTCAGGGGTCGCTTGCCCCAGTTGGTTCGCTGCATGCGCTTGTTGGAGACCAATCCAAACTGCTCCTCCAAGATCGCCGCCAATCCCTTGCGATTCCAACCGAGGATACGTGCCGCCAGTTGCGTGTCAAAAATATGGCTAAAGGTGAAGTTGAAGTCGCGCTGCAAGATGAGAATGTCATTCTCGGCAGCGTGCATGATCACTTCAACCGCTGGGTCTGCCAGGAGTCTGCCCAAACCGTCCAGTTGATCCAAGCGCAGGGGATCAACCAGATAGTCCACGACTTTCTTGGGGTCAGGATTCTCTCGATCGGCATAGCTGGAAAGCTGAATGAGGCAAACTTTGGGATAATAACTAAAAAGACTATCGCTCTCCGTATCGAGTGCAATCAAGGTTTTACCCTGCAGGTCATCGAGCATGCCGGCAAAGGCGCTTTTTTTGTAGATTAGTGTGGGGTTTGCCAATTTGCGCTGCTTCGACTTCTGCGATCCATTCGTGCGGTCGGAAAGGCTCATGTAGAGGTCCCGTCAAATAGCGGGGTGCACGTAACACTGTACCTCAGGTGGCCAACCTCTGTCAAACACATTTTATTCCATTTCGGGCCTAATTGCTCTGTTGCCGATAGAGACGAAGGATCGCTCTGCTGCTCAATTGACGTTACAAAAGCAGTGGAAAGCGGTACAATGTGCCTATGCCCATAACCGCCTCACGGTCGGGTGCGAGCACCAAGTGCTGACACCCGCGTGCACCTTCGGAGGACCAATGAAAGCCCAACATCCTTTTCAACTTGATGCGCGATTACCCGGCGCCGCCCACCGGGTGTCGATTTCTGCCTGGCCCCGGTTCCGGCTGACCCTGGCCTTACTCTGGGCGGCCTTGCTCCTGCTGGCCATGGTTGCGGATGCCAATATCAGCGCCGCTGCCGGTGAGAATGGTACCGTCGGTCCGCCCGCGCGCCCGGTCCTCTACCGCATCGCCCAAGACTTGGATCAGCCCGTGGCCATCACCAATGCCGGGGATGACAGCGGACGTCTCTTCATCGTCGAGCGTCCAGGTCGGATTCGCATCATGGCAGACGACGAACTGCTGCCGGCCTCGTTTCTGGATCTGACCGACCGGGTGACTACGATTGGCGAGTGCGGGCTTCTGGGCTTGGCCTTCGCACCGGACTATGCGACGAGCGGCCACTTCTATGTTTATTATAGTTACGACGTAGGCAGATTGGGCGATCTGGCCGCGCCCGACTTGCCCGAAGAGCCCAACGGCGGCTGCGATTCCGTTGTCGCCCGCTTCTCCGTGCGTGAGGATGACCCCAATCAAGCCAACGAAGCGAGTGAGGTCCAGATTCTCACGGTCAATCAGCCCTACAACAACCACAATGGCGGTCAGATCGCCTTTAGTCCGCTGGACGGCTACCTCTATGTCGGTCTGGGTGATGGCGGCTCCGGCGGCGACCCCCACAACTTGGCCCAGAACCCCGCTACCCTGCTCGGAAAGATGCTGCGCCTCGACGTCACGGGAGAGGAGAGCTACGCTGTGCCGGCTTCGAATCCCTATGTGGGGAGTCCGAACTATCGCCCTGAGATTTGGGCGCTCGGCCTGCGCAATCCTTGGCGTTTTTCCTTTGACCGGACGGTTGGCGATCTTTTTACAGGCGATGTGGGCCAGGGGGAAGTCGAGGAGATCAACCTGCAGCCGGGAGACAGCCCCGGTGGAGAGAATTACGGTTGGCGTGTCTGGGAAGGGGATCAGTGTTTTAGCCCGGCTACAGGCTGTGACCCAACCGGATTCACCGTGCCCATCCATACCTATCTTCACACCGAGTATGGCTGCTCCGTAACGGGCGGTAACGTCTACCGCGGCGCAAGTTTCCCTGAGATTGATGGCGTCTATTTCTACGGTGACTTCTGTGATCGGCGCATCTGGAGCCTAACCGAGGAGGACGGTGAGTGGGTCAATCGGGCCGTGATCAATACGCCCTTTGCAACGCTTGGGTTTGGCGAGGATCAGGCGGGCGAACTTTATATCGGCGGCACCAACGGCTCTGTCTACCGGCTCGGCCTCACCCGTCAGAATCTCTACCTGCCACTTGTGCAGCGCTAACGGAAGAGGCTGATTCTTGCCATGATTCGCTTGCTCTATCGACACCCCAGCGGCGCCGTCCTCACCGCCCTTGAAGACGACGAGATACGCCGCGCGCTCAACGAGCGGCGCAGCGCGCTCTGGATTGATCTCCAGGCTCCGACGGATGAGGAGTATGAAGCGGTGCTGGTCCAACTTTTCCAGTTCCATCCGCTGGCGGTGGAAGACGTGATCAGCGACATTCATGTGCCGAAGCTGGATAACTATGGACGCTATCTGTTCCTGGTGCTTCATACGCTTGGGATCGGCGACGAACGCATGGACATCCATACCTATGAGATGGACATCTTTCTGGGGGCAAATTACCTGGTTACGATTCATGAAGAGCCGCGCCAGACGATCGATATGCTCTGGACCCCCGATTATCACCGCGAAGGGGGCTTGGCCAAAGGGCCTGCTTATGTGCTCTATGATGTTCTGGACCAGCAGGTCGATGCCTACGTGCCCTTGTTAGAGCGACTTGATGAGCGACTGGAAGAATTGGGCGACATGATCTTCCAGTTTGACAACCGCAGTCGGCAGTCAGAGACACTCAATGATCTGTTGACAGCCAAAAGCAGCGCGCTGCGTCTGCGTCGCATTCTCATGCGCCAGCGAGAGATTCTGTACAAGCTGTCCGTGGCAGAGTATGATGTGGTGCCGCCCGACATGCATATCTATTTTCGAGATGTTTACGATCACTTGGTGCGGTTGGACGATCTGGCTGACAGCATGCGCGATCTGGCCAGCACGACGATCGAGGCGCATCTGGCGCTCGTCAACAACCGCATCAACGACGTCATGAAGGTGCTCACGGTGATGGGGACGCTCTTTCTGCCCCTCAGCTTTCTGGCCGGCGTCTACGGCATGAATTTCGTTTATATGCCGGAGCTTAATTGGCCGTGGGCCTACCCGTTGATTTGGCTGATCTTTATTAGCGCTGTGGTTGGCATGCTTACTTGGTTTCGTCGCCAGAACTGGTTGTGAAGCAATGCGATATTACACTGCAAAAGATGGCACACTGAACTCTGCGCCGACACCGCCACGGGGGATGTCTTGCCTGGTCAACAACCCGCAAAACATCTTGCCGCCCATGGTGAGTGAACTCCACGAAGGCTTTGCGGCGTGGGGCGCAGCCGGCTACTCACCAGGCCCCATCACGCCGCACCGTATCTGGTTTGACGGCGCCGGCAATCTGGCCTTTGCCCATGCCGAGATGCCGCAACCGCTCTCGCGTGTTGGGATTGCGCCGGACCTGGCCGCCTGGCTGGTGTTGCTTGACAAGTGGATGGAGACGTTTGTGGTCATCGCCCGGGCCCGGGCAGTTTGGTCGGTGACGGAGTTGGCTGGGGCGCTCAGCTTTGTCACGCCGGCCTACTTGCCGCCGGAATTGAGCGCCCTGCCGCCTGAGAATTGGCAAGACGTGGCGCAAGCCCTTGCCATCGCCGTTGCCGACGGCCCCTTGCTCGGCTCGCCTCAAAACCGTCACTGGCAGGAGAAGGTCTAGTGTTGGGTCAGAATGGCGTAGGGCCCAACCCATCACGCCGTACCTGGTCTTCTGGCGGCGTCGTTTTCCGCCGCTCGCCCCATGACGGCGAGCACGAAGTCGCGCTGATCGCCACTCGGGGCGGCACGCGGTGGCAACTGCCCAAAGGCACACGCGAGGAGGGCGAGTCCTCGGCTGAAACCGCGATACGCGAGGTGGAGGAAGAGACCGGTCTTCAAGCCACCACCGTGGTCTTCCTCGAAGCCATCAACTTTTCTTACTGGGACACCTACCGCAAGCCGCGCCCAGTGCGGGTGAAAAAGACTGTCGACTTTTTTCTGATGCGTGCAACCGGCGGACGCCTGAGCGATGAAAGCCGCGAGGTCGACGGCGTCGCCTGGTTCACGCTGAGGCAGGCGCTCGACATCCTCACCTACGAGAGCGAGCGCAAGGTGCTCCGGACTGCCATGGGCATGCTGCCCACCCTCGATTAGCCAATCGCGCTAGCGCTGATACTCCGCCATTTCCCGATCGCCGTAGCCCGTCAACTCCACAAAGCCAATTCCCTGCACCGGCTCGCCCGCCATCGTTCCCGCCACTTCGGTGGCGCCCTCGTAATAGACGAAGTCGACGTCCATTTCCTGGTCCCGGATCAGTGGCGTAATTGTCAACTCGATCTGTTCGCCGGGGAAGACTGCCTCCCAGCCATGGGGATAGGTGATGCCGGTGCGCGGACTGGTCCATTCACTCATGGCACGTAGATCGAAATCCTCGTCGTTCAGGCCAACCTTCCGCCCGTCGGGATAAACCAATGTACCTTCATAGACGGACCGATTCCCGCCAAGGCCGTCATGAAATTCTCCGAACATAAAGATTGCACCATTGTCGAGTTGGACGCTAAACCAATCCCAACCACGGACGTCGTTAGAAAGTGCGCTGGTGCCAAATTCGTGGTCCATCCAGCTTAGTCCGCTCACATCAACGGCCTGGTTGTCGATGGTGATTACGCCGTCTGTGTCGAGTCCGGTGAGGCTGTAATAGTAGTTGGCATTGCCACGCTCAGATCCCTTGGCGCTGAGTCCGCGGTCGCCATGCAAAATGGGCTCGCGTGTCTCGCGCAATACCAGGTCAATCGCCACTGGCGTCCTCTCCTCATTCTCGCTATCCGCGCCCGTGCCGGCTTGGGCGGTCAAGCGCATGACACCGGGCTCTACCTGCACGGCGCGCCAGTCCTCGAGCCAGACGTCGAAGATCGGCTCACCCGTGGCGCCGGCCAACCCGCCGGCCCCACGGCTATAGCGGTCGAAGCTGTAGTGCTGGTCAGCCGCGCCGTCTGTCACGGCAAAGTGGGCCATGTAGATGTCGTTCGTCGCCATGGTTGACGCGCGCATTGGCTCCTCAGGCGAGAGGGCATTGCGAAAAAACGTAAGCTGGAAGCCGTAGGGGTTGCCCGTTGTATCTTCCACATTGCCCGTGTAATACCACCATTCGGTCCGATATTCTTCGTGGGGCCCATGATCAGCAGGAAAGCTAAATTCCATCGGTTCCAGAGGCTGAGCAAAGGGCAGGTCGTCGCCGCGCGCCATCGCCTCCGCAACCGATGAGCGTACCCGTCCACTCTCGGGCGGCGCGGCACAGGCGCCAAAAAGCAGAACCAGAGCGAACATGAACACGATAGGCGCCACAGGCCGACTATTAAGCTTCATAACTTCCTCATTCTGAGCGTCATACTATCTACGAAAAGCGTTTGTGCTATTTGTCACATAGTAAACGCCGGATGAAGGCAACTCTGTACGCCCTCGTCCGATCTCGTTGCGCAATTTGTCATCCGAATGGGGTAAACCGCGCAAGTGACCAGAAACTCTTCCCGAACCTGTTGAAGGATACCGCAGCAGCGATCCCGTTCTTCAGGTTTTATCCATTCCAATCCGCTCAATCCGTGCAGATCCGCGGCCCATTGCACCCAAAATCGGCAACTGTGCATGCATACGTGAACGCGCTGGACGTGAGACCAATAATGCGTTACTATTCGTTAACCTTTTGTTAATAATGCCTGTCAAGCTCCCATCCCCACTGATCGGCGTCGTCTGAAGGCATTGCCTACGCTGCGCAAAACCCGTTGATTCGGACGGCTTCTTGTTGTCGCATGTCGGCATGGCAACCGCATGCATGTCCCGGTCGCCACCGGTTTACTTTGAGGAGAAAAGCTGTCTATGGATCCTGCCTCCGCCAATCTGGAACTTGTCCAATCGCTGCCGGTCGCCGCCATTCTGATGGGGTTGGCCGGTGGATTGGCAATCTTTCTCTTCGGCATGGAGATGATGACGGCGGCGTTGAAGAATATTTCCGGCCCACGCATGAAGGATGTGTTGGCCTCATTGACGACCAACCGCTTCAAAGCGGCGTCTGCCGGGGCCTTCGTGACCGCGGTCATCCAGTCTTCTTCGGTGACGACCGTGCTCGTAGTCGGCTTCATCACTGCCGGCCTGATGACCTTGGTCCAGGCCATCGGCATCATCATGGGCGCCAATATCGGCACCACAATCACCGCCCAGATCATTGCCTTCGATGTGACGAAGTATTCGCTGGTCATGGTCACCGTTGGCTTTTTTACCCTTTTTACGACCAAAAGCGAGCGCTGGGAGCAGATTGGCGCCATGGTGATGGGGCTGGGGCTTATCTTCTTCGGCATGGAGATGATGAGCGAGGCAACCCATCCTCTTCGTTCGTACGAGCCCTTTATCCTGCTGATGCAGCAGCTCAACGGCGCGCTGCCAGCTATCTTGATCGCTGCGGCCTTTACTGCGCTGGTGCAGAGTTCCTCGGCCACGACCGGCGTTGTCATCGTCCTTGCCTCTCAGGGCTTCATTACCTTGGACACAGGCATTGCGCTGATCTTTGGGGCCAATATCGGTACCTGTATTACGGCGATTTTTGCGGCACTCGGCAAGCCGCGGGCTGCGGTACAGGCCGCGCTCGTGCACGTCTTTTTCAACGTGGCGGGTGTGATGATCTGGTTTGGCTTCATCGACCAGTTGGCGGAGTTGACACGCGCAATATCGCCCACGGCCGAGGGCCTCACCGGTCCCGCCAGGCTGGCAGCGGAGACACCGCGTCAAATCGCCAATGCCCATACCATCTTCAATATCAGCAACACACTCATCTTCATCTGGTTCACGAAGCCGATTGCCCGGCTGATGGAGTGGCTGGTACCAGAGCGTCCGCAGCCCGAGCCTCAGGTGCTGCAGCCAAAATACCTGGACGAGAATCTGCTTGAGACGCCCGAGTTGGCGCTCGACCGTGTCCGCTTGGAGATCGGACGCATGGGCATCAGCGCGCTGCAAATGGTCTGGGATTCCATCCCCAATGTGATTAACGGGAGCAAGGAAGATCTCGATCGCCTCGTAGGCATGGATCACGACGTGGACAACCTGCACGCAGCCATCATTGGCTATCTGGGCCAACTCTCCCAGGAACGCCTGCTTGACGAACAGGTTGAACTCCATCACGACTATATGTCGGTGGCAACCTACATCGAGAATATCGGGGACATGGTGGAAACGAACCTGGTTGAAGCAGGCAGCGAGCGCATCGCCAATGGCGTGCGCATCAGCCCGGCGACAGAAGCGGCCATCGGCGCGCTGCACAAAAAGGTCTGTTGGGCGGTGGAGACCGCGCTGGAGGCGGTTGACCGCAACTCTGCCGTGACGGCCCAAATCGTCATTGACGCCAAGCCAGAGATCAATCGCCTGGCCGACGCGCTCGACACGCACCTCTCGCGCCGCCTGGTCGCCGAGGAGGACAATCGGTTGGAGACCTACCGCATTGAAACGGATATGGTCGAGAACCTGCGCCGCATCTATTACTTTGCCAAACGCATGGCCAAAGCCATTGCCGAGCGAGACACTGTGCCAGCCGGCGCGCCGCTTCCCGTCGGTGACGATCTCGTCCGCGAGTACGCCATGGAGGCTCCGACCGTTGACGTCACGACGGTCGAGGGCAAGCCGACCGCCTATCGCCACACTGAAGAAGCGCATTGATCAGCGCCGCGTTGATTGGCCGTGGAGCACACCGCTGTGAGGGATAAATTACTGACAGACCGGCCCACAACCCTGATACTGTACTTTGAGAGTCTAGACACATCCCAACTCAATTCCTGACGATTCCAAATTTGAAGGCGAGCATGCTTTGATGCGCATTGATGTACGGCTTAACTCTGGACTGGCAGCCAAGGTGGGTCAGACGCGTCTCGCGCTGGAGCTAACTGATGGGGCGACGCCAGCCTCCGTCCTGGCACAGTTGCAGGCAGCCTATCCTGCCGCCGGAGAACTGCTGGCGCAGGTAGTATGCGTGCGCCAGGGCCTTCACATTGGAATGGAGGAACCGTTGCAGGATGGTCAGGAGCTCGCCCTCCTCATCCCGATTGCCGGTGGTACCTGCCGGCCCGTACAAACCACCCCAACTACTTTCGGAGAAACATGACATGGCAACTTCTACCCAATCACCTCCTGTAACCGCCGCCGATGCGAGCATCGACAGCCGGATAGGCCACGAAACCGTCTATGTAGACGAGTTCATTGACGGCATTCTCGACCCCAATAAACCGATGCTCGGGCCCGTGCGCGATGGCGGGCACATCATTGCCAACACGACGCCTGGCTGTTGGGGACCCATGCTGACGCCTGCGATCCGGGGCGGCCATGAAGTGACCAAGCCCGTCGCCGTAGCCGGTGCAGAGGTCGGTGACGCTATCGTTATTCGGATCAAGGATATCACCGTCACCTCGCTGGCAACGGCCTCTGGCAATGATCAATTTATGGATGGCCGCTTCTTGGGCGATCCGTACGTGGCCGGCAAGTGTCCTGAGTGCGGCACGCTCTATCCTGAGACGGTCGTCAAGGGCGTCGGTCAGGAGTCGGTCCGCTGCGCAAAGTGCGGCGCTGACGCTGCGCCCTTTACCTTCACCAATGGGTACACGATCTTTTTTGACGACAATCGTCAAGTTGGCGTGACGCTGCCCCAGGCCAAGGCCGAGGAGATCGGCGCCGACGCCAAGCGCTATGCAGCAACGCCGGAAAAATCGATCCAGAATTCGGTGTTGAGCTTTGCCCCACATGACTTGGTCGGTCTGGTCGCGCGGCTCCGCCCATTCATGGGACAGCTCGGTACAACGCCGTCTCACCCGATTCCGGACTCTCACAATGCCGGTGACTTCGGCGCCTTTCTGATCGGCGCGCCCCACGAATACGCCATCACTGCCGAGCAATTGCAGCAGCACAAGACCGACGGCCACATGGACATTGATGCGGCGCGTGCCGGCGCCATTCTGATCTGCCCCGTTAAGGTACCGGGCGGTGGCATCTATCTCGGCGACATGCACGCGCTGCAGGGAGATGGCGAAATCGCCGGCCATACCTGCGATGTTTCGGGGACCGTGACGCTACAAGTTCATGTAATAAAGGGGCTGGCGATTGATGGACCGATCTTGCTGCCAGTTGAGGAGGATCTGCCATTCCTGGCCAAACCGCTCACGTCAGCGGAGCGTCGCCGCGCCGAAGAGATCGCGGCGGCGTGGGATGTGCCCGCCTTGGAAGAGAGCGCGCCGATCTCTGTCATCGGTACGGGGCCGGATCT
Organism: uncultured Chloroflexia bacterium; assembly: GCA_963749845.1. GTDB lineage: Bacteria > Chloroflexota > Anaerolineae > Caldilineales > Caldilineaceae > JAGRCP01. The sequence continues at coordinate 100,523 of CAVVOJ010000012.1, forward strand.
GAACGCAGCCACGGACAACGGGCTTGCGCGTGCCGCAGAACTGCTCGACATGACAGTTCCAGAGGTGAAGAATCGCGCCACCATCACCGGCGGCATCGAAATCGGTCGTCATCCCGGCGTGGTGCAAGTTACCTTCCGCGCCCCGCTCGACCAGCTGGAAAAACGCGGACTGCTGCCCTTCGTTCAGGACCAGTACGCAATTGATAATTGACGATCGTCAATTATCAATTGTCGAGGGTTAGCAAGGCGAGCTCAGGGTCATAGTCGGGTGATTGGTGGCGGAAGTAGGTGTTGTACAGCTCCGCATAGTGCCCGCCCTCGGCCATGAGCTCGTCGTGGTTCCCCTCTTCGATGATCTCGCCCTGGCTCAACACGATGATGCGATCTGCCGCCTTGATGGTCGAGAGGCGATGGGCGATGACGATGGCCGTGCGCTCTTTGAGGACTTCATCCAGCCCCTCTTGGATCTGTGCTTCCGTGAGCGGATCGACGCTGGCGGTCGCTTCGTCCAGAATGATGATGTTGGGATCCTGGATCAGGACACGGGCAAGCGCCACCAGCTGTCGTTGCCCCATGGAGATGCCGCGCCCTTCTTCGCCCACCGGCGTATCAATGCCGAACTCAAGTGCATCGAGCCAGTCGCCGCCGCCGATGCGGCGCGCTACCTCCGCCACCTCTTCGTCGCTGGCGTCGTCCTTGGCGTAGCGAATGTTGTCCGCAACCGTGCCGGAAAAGAGAAAGGGTGACTGGGGCACAATACCCAGATGCCGGCGATAGGAGGGCAGGTTGAAGGTGCGAATATCTTTGTCGTCGATGCGCAAGGTGCCGGCCTGGAACTCATAGAAGCGCGCGACCAGTTTGCCCAGACTGGATTTGCCCGCACCGGTATGACCAACGAGCGCCACCGTCTCGCCGGCCGGGATCGTCAGGTTGAAGCCGTCGAGCACAGTCTCCTTGTCGGTATAGGCAAAGCGGACGTCATCGAACTCGATGCGTCCGGCAACCTTTTCGACCGGCAGGTCGTCGGTTTGGGTGATGCGCGGCTCGGCATCGATCAGGGCAAAGACTCGCTCCGACGCCGACAGGCCGAGCTGAAACTGGCTCCAGAAGGAGGCGATGCCCGTGAGGGGAAACCAGAAGAGCGCAATGCTCTCGACAAAGAGAAACCACTCGCCGGGCGAGACAACGCCGTCCAGCACGCTGAGGCCGCCAAAGTAGATGATCAGCGCGGTGCCGATTCCTGCGATTGTGTTGAGTACAGGGAAGATGCCGCTGAAGACAAAGCCCTGGCGCAAGTTGATCTGATAAGACAGATCATTGATGCGCGAGAAGGCCTGGTAGATGGTCTGTTCCTGGCGAAAAGCCTTGGCGACCGCGATACCGGTGACCGATTCCTGGACGTTGGCATTGACCTCGGCCAGGACACGCCGGGCCTGCTTGGTTGTCTCGCGCGCCAGGCGTCGAAAGCCCAGTGCCGTGATGATCACGACGGGCGCGATCGCCGCCGCGATCAGGGCCAGCTGCACGTTGATGGTGAAGAGGATGACAAAAACGATGAGCACAAGCAGAATCTGACTCATGAGATTGAGCGTCAGCGTGACGACCGTGGCAAAGTCCTGAGTATCCGACGTCACGCGTGAGACGATCTTGCCAGTGGAAAACTCATCATAGAAGGACATGTCGCGTGCCATGACCGCGTCAAACGCGTCCTCACGCACTTCCAGCACGACGTTGCCCACCGTGCGCGCCGTCAACCACTGGCGTACGAAGTTGAAGCACCAGGCGAGCACGCCCGACATGAGGATCGCAAAGACAAGCAGACCGATGCGATTGGCGGCGCCGTCGACCGCCACCTGGTTGATGCCGCGCGCGATCAGCACGGGCAGCGCCGCGTCCATGAGCGAACTCAAGAAGATCATCAGCGCAACCAGCAGCATGGCCGTGCGGTGCACTTTGAAATAGGCGCCGATCCGGCTCAGCAGGGCGCGGTCTGAATAGCTGCGGTCATAGCCCTCGGCATCCAGACCATCCATCAAGAAACCCATGGCGACTCCGTTGGTTGTCCATTAAACTTGTCGGTAGTGCAGGTCGTCAAAGTCAATATGGTGTGTTGTGCATGTGTGTTGTGGAACGTTTGCATTCTTACTTACTTACTTACTTACTTACTTACAAACCTGGTATTGACGCGCACACAGGTGAATACGACGGAGCACTGTCCGTCTATGTGGCTCCTCAAGTAGTAGCCAATACACACTTGCTGGCTGCTGCACGTGGTAGTGGCAATGCCGTCGCCATTACAAGTGCCAACATGGGTACTACCAGTTATACAGGTCCGGGTGCCGGACGGTATCCAACGGCAAACTCAATTGTGGCGGATGTGATTCGCATTTGTGACCAATTGGCTCCTCGCAATCCATTTCCCATGCAAACCACAATGGACATGGATTATGATTATTCCTCAGCATTTTACATTCGCATTCCCTTTATGGATTCGATTGGTATTATTCGAAAAATTGGTGAATTGGCGGAAAAGCATGGCGTATCGATTCACTCCATTTTGCAAAATCCCATTCAGGATCGTTCGGAAGCAGACTTTGTCATTACCACGGAAGATTGCAAACGATCGCAAGCCGATGCACTGTGTGAAGATATTGATAAAGAGGGATTCACAAGGAGTTTTCCATTGTGTATGCCACTCTTGATGGAGTTGCGTTAATTAAATGTGCTCATTGTAAAAGTAGTGTTGCTGTTTGTCAGAAAAATAGTATAGCTTTACTGATGCATGTGAAAGCTTGTCAATAAACAGAAAAGTTTGTTGCTAGCACTGTTTCGTCCTAGAGTATTTGCTTAGCCACTCGAAGCAACCGTTTGTCGTTTGATACTAATCAGGGGTCGTCCTCGATACTCCAAGTTTAATCGTAGCAGTACACAGGCATAGACCTGATGGCATCCTGCCACATTGACACAGTGGAGGTAGTGATTCTTATCCAACAATTGGCACAAGCACTCGTTTGTCACCCAATCGTTATCAGATATATCCAAGACTTGCAGTGTTGGAGGTAACGAGGAAAGCAGCAACGCCTCGCCGTAATTGTCGACGAGACAATTGTGAATGGAAAGGTGTGTCAGTTGAGAACCATACCTTTTGAAAAGTGTTCTCAATACACTTGCTTCGAGATGAATATAGCCAAGCTCGAGTCGCTGTATACATGCAGTTGGATGGAGAATGGACGACAAGTCAATCTTGTGGCGACACTGTTTGTTCGAAAGAATAATTGTCAGCCGATCTACAAAATCATGATTTCCAAGTACACGAGCCACAGATTCCGTCATGGTTCCTTGTCGACTAGCCTCTATGGAGAGTGCCGCAAGAGTCCATGGTGAAAAGGTGGACAGGTACGAATGCATGACATTCCTCCCACAATGTTGCACATACAAAGGAAGGGCCTTGGCCAAGACTCGGAAGCATTGAGTATATAGTGAAGTGGGGTCTTGAAGAAGTTCGTTTCGAATGAGGTTGGACCTGCTATCGCCATGACACAAGAGCCATCCCGGTTCGCATTGAGAGGCGCCATCATGTTCTTGTTGCCGCCGATAACATCGATCTGGCAAAGCGCCATGCGAATACCCAAGGCTCAAGACAATCGTTTCCAGGCTCATGTTGTTTAGTTTATAGACAGTCTTTCATCATATGTTATGGTTGATGGAAATGCTTGCGAAGAAATCGCGTGTCACATCAAAACGCGCCTTTTTCACTTCTGATGATGCCAAGCTCAAATGTTCTTTGTTATCTTCTTTCTGTCTAAAGAAGCCATTCGGCATTCTGACTGACGTCACAACAACCCGGTGCTGTCGTGTTTCTGTCGATCCTCATCCCTAAGCATGCTGATTACTTATGGAGGCTGACTCCAAGCACGCGTTTTGTGTGGCATGCGCGTGTCGGCAGCAAGTCCTCCACAAATCCATCACAAAAGCAACCTGAAGCCACACATTTTTGTGGGCTTGATCGGCACTTTCCTCAAAGGCGCCTGCTACTGGATTGATCATCATGATGGCTCTTCGCTTCTTGGACGGTGACGAAGACGGCGACACGTCGAACAGTCTCTTTAACGTTGCCATTGCCACCATTTTTGCGCGCGAAGTCTTGGAGGGCGCCATTATCATTGGGCAGTATCGTACCGTCATTGAAAAGTCTCTTCACTTTGATGACGAATTCAAGGCCAAGGCGTTGAAAACTGTCACTCGCTCTACCATCTTTGCGGCTGCTGTAGCCATTCTTGTGGTGATCGCAGTTGCCGTTCCTCTTGGTGTATTGTGCGCAAGATTTGGATGAACGTACTGTCGAGATTATTGAAGGCGTCAGTAAAGTGGTGGCAGCCATTTGTATTCTTCAACTGTCCTTGAAGATGCCCTATTGGCTTGGAATGTATGAAAAGGTGCCACTCTTGCCCAAGAAACACATTAGTACTTGGTGCAATGGTTCGTATGTCGACCGAGAGGAGGAAAAGGATGTCGGTCTCACCTTGGCAGAGATTCGTTTCAATGTGGCTTGGAACATTTGGCGGGAAGTGGCGGAATGTGGTGTCTTTCTCATTCCATTCTTTCTCGGAACAGGTGCCAAGGCTATTCCCATTTCGGCACTTGTCGGTATTGCCATTTCGGTTGTTCTTGGTATTGGAATGTACATTGCCAACAAGAGAATGAACAACAAGGTTTGGTTGGCATTTGTCATGTCAGGATTGACGTTAATGTTGAGTGTTGGTCTCTTTGTGGGTGGATGTCATGAATTTGAAGAAGTGTGGGGTGAAACGCGCGAAGTGTGGGAAATTTCCAACCCCAACATGTCGAGTGCTCTTGAAACCGTTTGGATATAGTTCGAGTCGTACCGTCCTTCAGATTTGTTGTTTTTGGCTTTGGTTGGCATTTGGAATCGCGTGTCATGCCATCAAGCTTTACAAGACCAAGGGCATTCGTTAAGAGACTTGCGGAACAAGAAGCACTGGAACACGAAAACGTGTTTGATCCGGAAAAGGATGACGCGTCTGCTCAAGACGATTCCAACGCCCTCAAGACTACGGCTCACATGAGCGACGAAGATCCGTCTTCTTATTCAACAAACTCGGACGACAATAGTGACGAGGAAGTTGCCGACAGCAGTCATCACCATGTTGCTGTGGACAACCTTCAAGACAGTTCCCACAATGTGAACGAACTCGACGAGCACGTTGCATAAGTAAAAGGGTTTATTGTTCTCTGTGCTACATTTCGACACTTCCCCCGCATGGTAGTTAGTGGTCGGGTCAGCACACAATGAAACACCACTGAATAGTTCTATAATATGCTAATATCAAATGTTATACGTACTTCGTATGTACGATATTAACGTTTAGGACGCCCAAATACTAGAGTCCGTTTCTCATGTTTTTCCCTGGATGCAATGATTCGAGCTACTGTATCTGACAGTACCATGGTTACGTCTCGACCGTCGACTCTATGAAGGCGATCCCCTACTCGAACTTTCCCATTTAGAGGACTTGTTGGTTGAATCTTGCAAACTGTTGGACATCCTTCATCGGATTTTTGCAAAGTCAAGCCAAGCTTTCCTTTAGGTGCCTGGACTGTGTATTCGATGCAAAGCAACGTTTCTTCAACAGCAACAGAGCTGTCATCTCCATCTCCACTAATAAAGGACTTTTCTTTGCTCCAATACGCATCTCGATTCATGTAATCCCCGTCGAGAGTACTCAACTCACTGGAAAAGCCACCATAACTTTCATCCTCACTGCGATACGATGATGCCAGTGAAGATACATTGTCGTTTGGTGCCACCTTGAGTTTGCTCGGGTGGCCCGTGTACAAACTGTCCTCACCAATGGTACCAGACTGATCCATTTTTGGTTCTTCTGGAGTACCCATTTCCAAATCGTGTGTCGACTTTGTCACAACAGTAGAGGGACCCGTTCGCCGTCTTCTCATGTACAATGCGAGTCCGAGAACTAGCACCACCAAACTTGCCATTGCCGCTCCCACAATCAGTCCAACGCTGGTGGCATTCCCTCCTCGCTTCGATTCTTGCGCACCACCAACATTAGAAGATTTCACAGAGACAAAGGTGGCATTTTGAAACGCAACTTTACCCGAATCCACGAGTCGTTCCAGATAGATTGCCTTTTGACCATTGGTGTTGAAAGCGTCCGTAACAAATGCTGTTGCATCGTCCACTTGAGATGGCGACTGCATGGAATAGACGGCATTGAATGTAATTTCTTGCTGATTGGTTTGCAAGCGACGTAGAAATCGTTTTGGAGTACCAGTATAAGGAGGATTTTGAGAAGCAATCTTCACCTTGACTTTGACCTCGGAAAGGCCCGTGGATTTGATTGCTTCGTCTATCAAGTGTCCTTCTGTAGCTTCGACCCAATTGTCCTGGGCAACACTATCCAAAGGCTTGATGTTGGTCAAGGACATTATCATACCCAATGCTTCTGCTGTGTGGATGGAATTAGTTGGCGATTCAGTGGTTGTCTGGCTTGTTGGAGCCAAAGTAGGGGTCGACGTCTCCTCATCAGGAGGAACAGATGTCGTTGACGTTCCGGTTGTGCCGTCGATGGTCGATGCAAGAGCAGTCGTGGACAACACTGTACTCATTGTTGAACTGGTTGTTGAATATTCAGTTGAAGAGTCTGTTGTAGATACCGGTGGGGGTGCCGAGGATCCAGATCCACTCACTTGCGTAAAGCCATTGTCATAGATTCGAATATAGTCGACCAACATTTCTTCCGGAAGTGATGAAGTCACATCTGATTCATCATTGACTCCCCGTGTAGCTGCCACCGACCACAAGACTTAGAGAAAGAAAGAATGGTTTGTGAAAGGCAAGACATGTAGGACAACCGGCTGATGAAATATCCTTTGACATAATTTGGTTGCCATCCACGTAGGTGGTGATGGAATCGGGAGTCCAATCCATTGCATATGTATGATATCCCTCCGTCAGGTCGACCGTATTTATAGAGTCAGAATGAGATTCAATCTCGCCATTGTTGTTGTTTTCCCAAAACAAGGAAGAGTCGACGCGAGTCTTTGCCTGTCCCTGTTGTAAAGCTTTGGCGGAACCCACTTGCATCAGTGCCATACTTCCACTCTCGGGCCATCCAACGTCGTCAATATTGGCTCCCAACAAATACAAACTTGGCCACAAGCCATTGGATGGATTCGGCACTTCAATTGCAGCTTCAATCCTTCCATACAAGACTTGTAAGTTGCTCTTGGAATATTATTCTTCCTGAAGTGAGTTTGCTGTTGCCCACAAAGAAATCCCAAAGAGATTTCTCTCGTTTGGCCGTGATGGAGAGACGCCCTGATTCTTCATCGACGTTTGCTCGAGTATATTCTTGCAGTTCCCCATTGCCACCTCTCCCTGTATCGTACGTCCAAATGTCACTGTTGGGCCCGTTGCTTTGGTTGAATTCGTCACCCCACAACACTTGTTGCGCATGCGTGGAGCGTGTCGCAAAGCACAAGAGCACATTGATGAGCAAGCGGTATCTCATTGTAGTCATGGTTTATGATTGATTCCAAGCTCTGTGTGTTAATGCGAGGGAACGGAAGGTTGTCTCAACCTCTCCGTGATGTGGATCAGACGCATCCGCATCCGCATCGTCTCAACAGTCGTGCTTATTGGTTGCGAGTCTTGCGTTTGAGTCACACTGAGTACTAAATACTCATAGTAAATAAATGTAATAAAATGTCAATATCCAATATTTCTCCGAAAAGTTAATATACCGCATCCGAATGAATCTACGTCATTGTGGAAAAAAAACGACAACGCGAAAGCTAAATATGATTCGACATGACATAGTTTGCAGTAACAAGGGCAATGGGACTCCAACATTCACGGGTTACTACGCCCTTGACGTATGTGAAGTTGTAGAGTAACATACTATTAGAACTAGAAAAAAACAACCAGAGAAAAGTATGACTAGTGCTAACTGAGCAACTGGCTTACATGGGTGGGGCGGAGAAGAGGCAAAGAGAAGTAAAAAGAGTATGTGCAGAACTACATGTCAGCTTGACCATCCCTATCTGCCCATGACACTTGATGTCCACCTGTTGGAGGACGCAATGTTGGCAATCCTTCACTCTTTTTTCGTCTTGGTGGCCGGGAATTTCGTCGGTATCACCCCAACGATTAGGACGAGTCTCCTGAATATGTCTCAAAGCAGATGGCGACGGAGGTGGTGTGTAATGCCTTCTCACCATGTCATCTTGATTTAAATCTTGTGGTTGTGGAGAGTGAATGACAATATCTTCATAATCAGCTTCCCATCCGGGCTTTGGCTGAGATGGATCGAATCTTGGTGAGCGGTGTGAAGCGCGAAATGCCGCAGGAGGTACATTTGCTTCTTGAAGTCGCAATTGCATTCTGAGTTGACGAACTTCTTTTTGGAGCTCTCGAATTTCCTCCTTGGCATCCTCGTTGTCGTCGTCGTCATCATCAATCAATGACAAATCCTTACTTCTTGCCCGAGGTCCCAAGATTGAAAGAGAGGAGCCACCTGCCCAGTTACTTGCGACTGGAATCATACTCACAGCTCGTAATGCGTATGCCTGTGGGTCAACAAGTGTGACAGCTCGAAGCGGTGGCGATGGCGGCCTGGCTTCATCTTCTCCCTCAAACTCAACATGTGGCTGTCTCATGGCTCGATACTTGCTTAACCATGGCATGAGTATATAGAGACAAGACTTAGACGCCAACAGGAACCCGCAAACGTACAAAACTTGTCACCGTGACGAAGTTTTGACAGATACATGACGCCAAGTGTCTCAATGTACGGATGCCGATGAGCTTCGTGCTGGAGAATGTCAATCTGGAACATGTATGGCTCTCTGTCCACACGAATGCCACCGACTTGACCACAACTCACATGCAAGAGGGGGCTATCCACACGGCCACAATAGAAGACTGTTGTGAGAAAAAGCTTGAGGATGCGAACA
>CAVVOJ010000013.1:0-13998 GCA_963749845.1 uncultured Chloroflexia bacterium
AGGGCATTCATGCCCGGCGGGCTCGCCCGCGAACGGCGCAGATGTCCCGTTGCGCCGTCATTGTCGAGTTGTGAGCGAAGGTAAGCGCACAGAGTAAATAGCCCGCTTGCTGCACACAAAACCTGTCGAATGTCACACGTCTGTTGTATCGGATGCGATGAATTGCCAACGCCGGGCAACCGCAATCGCCCGATCCCGACGTGTGACAGACAGTTTCTTGTAGATTTGGCGCACATGGGTGCGGACCGTGTTCACGCTGATCACCAGTTCATCGCCAATCTGCTGATAGGTTAACTCCGCGGCAAGCAGATTGAGCACCCGCTGCTCTTGCGGCGTCAACGACACCTGCGGATCCGCACCAGGCAGCCGATCCCCGCGCTGGTTCAACGTGTTACCAAGCGGCAAATTCAACTGAAGCAGGGCATCCGCTATCTCTGGTATGTCGAGCAGCACGCGAACATAGCCAGTCTCCCGCGCCAGCGCTTCGGCCTTGGTTAAGGTCTCAGTTGCGAAGCGCAAGTCGTACAAGTCCAACTGTTGCCAAGTGCTCAAGGCCAGAAGCTCCAGTTCTTCAAGGCGCTTCTGCGTTGCACGAGCGTGGGCCAACGCCTCTTCAAGCAGCAACGTAATGGCTTCCAGGTCCCGGCCAGCCGCAAGATAGAGGCGCAGGAAAGGTATCAATACGCGGTCCTTTGCAGCCGGTAGCGGACCGGCGAGATCGACCCCCCACCTTGTCGCCATGATAGCGGCGTTGGCGCGGTAGTCTGGTGACAATAGCAAACGAGTCTCATAATCTTGTAACAGTGTCATAGAGCGATTGGCGTTGGCCTCCTTGAATTGTACGGGCAGCTCGTCGGGCCTGGCGTCCACCTTCCGTTCGGCAAGTGTGAGAATATGCTCGAGCACGCGCGCACCGCGGATGATCGCGCCACGGTCCAGACGATGCGCCAGAGCAAGCGCCTTCACTTGATGTCGTCGGGCCTGATCCAATTGATTTTGCAGATAATGATTGCCGGCTGCCACCCAGTGTGCCACGGCGATCTCTCCAGCAACCCCAAAGCCATGCCCTTCGTAGCGGCGGAAGATTTCATCAAACTGGCGCACAGCGGCAGCGGCGCGCCCCCGACTCATCGTCCTGCGCGCCTGTTCACGGCGTAGCGCAACAGCGCCTAGCCAGAAGCCGGCACGCTCATAGGCGGCCAGGGCGGCTTCCGCAGCTTGGGCCATCGAACCATCATCGCCGGCATGTCGATGCAGGTGCATCCATGCAAAGTGCAGGGTGCCGGCGTACTCATCCGCCAACTCATGTGCAAAGCCGCCTGCCTCGTCAAGATAGGCAGCGGCGGCGGTGAGATCATCTTCATGCCAGGCCGCCACGCCCTGCAAGACCAACCATTCGGCATAGAGATCCGGCGCATTCTCTGCCGTCACGCATTGACGCCGCACTGTCGCAGCGGCATCGTTCCGCCACTCAATGACATCCTCGCCACCATAGAGGATGGCCAAGAAGCAGCGTGCCAGCATGAGGCGCGGGTGTTGGATGAGCACGCTACGGGGCAGAAGATTGAAGAGACGTTCGGCCGCTTTGGGGTCATGGAGGAGTTCCTCGCGCACCCGCTGCTCGACAAGCACCGCAGCCGCGTCGCCATCCCCTGCTGCCAGGCAATGGTGTATGGCTTCGGCGATCTGACCGTCCGCAGCAAGCCACGCCGCGGCACGGCGACGGCAATCGGCAATCGCTGCAGCCGAGAGCTCCACACGCAGGCGTTGCTGCAACAATGTTTGGAAGAGATGGTGATAGCGAAACCATTCGCCACGCTCATCAAGCCCGGTTAGAAAAAGATCTGCATCAATGACCTGTGCCAGCAGCGCGTTGGCATTTTCTACACCCGTCACCGCAGCGGCGAGCGGCGCATTGAACGCATCGAGGATTGAAGTTTGGAGGAGAAAGCGGCGCAGGGCCTGCGTTTGCCGATTCAGGACCTCCTCGGTCAGAAATGCGGCCAGCCAGCCGGCGTGGCTCTGTAGCCGTGCAGCCAGTTCGGTGGGGTCGCGCTGTTCGGACGGTGCAGCCAGGACCGCCAGCTGTAACGCCGCCACCCACCCCTCGCTTTGCGCCGCCAGCGTTGCCAAAGCAGCCTCCGTTGGCGGCGCAAAGCCCTGCTTCAGCAGATAGGCCCGCGTCTCTACCTTTGTAAAGCGCAGATCCGCCTTGGTCAGCAACGAAACTTCGTGGCGGGCAACAAGGCGCCCCAGGGGCAAGCTCACGTTTGGTCGCGTCAGAAGCATAAGGTGCAGCGTTTCAGGTCCATGCTCCAACACAGTCTGCAGATAGGCATCCACTTCCGGCGACTCAACGCGATGCAGGTCATCAAGCACAAGCAATAGGTGCTCCGCACGCTCACTCAGGTGGGTCTGCAGGGCAATCAAGAGGTGCAACAGTGCCCGACGGGGTTGGCCTTGGGGGTCGTCGAGTATGGGCTGCACGACATCGGCCAGGTCCGGGAGCGTTTGGGCCAGTGCAGCCGCAAGATAGCGGACAAACTGGCGCGGTTCAGCATCGCTTTCATCGAGGGAGAGCCAGGCATAGGCAAGCTGATCCGGTCTGCACGCGATCCAGCGGCTGACGAGTGACGACTTGCCATAGCCGGCTGGGGCTTGAATGAGCAGAGCGCGCTGGTCGCGCCAGCGCTCAAGCCGTGCATAGAGTCGCCGGCGGTCTACGAACGTAGCGGCCACGCGTGGTGGTGAGAGTTTACTAGTCAGTAGCATGGAGACAGTCGCATCAATCACTAGCCAGATCGTTTACACGGTGGACAACTAGGATACCGTACTCTGGGCCAAATTGCATCATTAACGGCGGAAATATCGCATTGAATGCGATGGTATTCCGTCATTGGCAATGATATGATTTTCTAGTTGATCTTTCTGCTGCCGGCGTTGCGTGTCGGTCGTCCCACTGTCATATTCGAGACGACGGCTAGAGGCAGGGAGATTCTCACAGAGTTAACAGGTACGGAAAAGAGGATTTCTTGATCATGTGACCGGCACAAATGATACCATCTTATATTTCGTGCGTTATGTTCCCGCAGGGGCGACCGCGAGAGTCACCCCTGCGAATCACGATTCATTGACAGGTCAAGCCTGACCTGACGTTCATGTGAACACCTGGGCAGCCCAGGACTTTTTTTTGGTGTCAGATAGGACATTGATAGAGGAGAAACTATGGCTATCATGCATTTGCAACACATTGGAAAACGCGCCCTGCCGTGGCTGATCGTCAGCCTGGCGCTGGTGGCGCTGGTCGCGCTGCCCCAGCCGTCGCAGGCGGCCGTCGGTGATCTGGTCTTTACGATTGAGGCGCCCGGTGTGCAGGAGTCTCAAGTCATCCCCGCATCCGGCGGCGGGTGCCAGAACCCAACGGTGGAGACGTTTGACGGGGCGACGCTGGGCTTTGCGTCCAGCCTCTCAGTTCCCATCGGGGAGTATGCAGCCGATAGCGCAGAATTTGAAATCAGGGCCGCTGATCCCTTCGGTGGCGCAGGCGGTAGCGGCCAGTACATCAGTACTGATATTGCCGAGTCTTACGTCTTCACCGTCAACACAACCGCCTTTCCGACGGGCGCAGGCTATGTCGGCTTCTGGTGGAGCGCCGGCAACGGCCTGAACACGCTGACCGTGAACATGGCCGACGGCACGAGCCAGACATTTGACACCCAGTCCATCCTCGATTCGACGGCGCTGGTCGGCACGCCCGGCACTTACGGTGGCCACTTCGGCAACCCCAATGTGACCGACGCCCTTCCCGACGAAGTCTTCGCCTTCGTCAACATCTTCGCCGTGAACGATAATGCCCGCATCAAGTCGCTAGTCTTTGCCGAGAAGCCAGAGGGTGTGGGCGCGTTTCGAGTCGGACAACCACACGGTCTGCGGAGACCTCCTCAATCCGGATACGGGTACGCCCATTCCACAAACGGGCAGCATCACCATCGTCAAAGAGGCCATTCCGGAGAGCGAGCAAGAATTCACCTTCAATACGAACATCGGTGGCGCGAACAGTTCATTCACGCTCGTGGATAACGGCAGCGATCCAAACTCCACTACGTTTAGCAATCTGTCGCCCTTTGAATACGATGTGACAGAAGTCCTGCCCACAGACTGGAGCCTTGACACAATTGCCTGTAGCGGAGGGAGTGACATCGAAATCGTCCAAGAGTCTGCCAACGTTTTGATTAACCTGGGTGGCAGCGAGGACGTTACCTGCACCTTTGTGAACGTGATTCCTCCACCCCCGCTCTGCGAAGGCTTCGTAGACCCGGTTGAGCTAACTTTCAACGCCCAGGCCGCAGGGACCAATATCTCGACCCAACAACCCTATACTGATATTTTTGGCCCAGGAAGCGGCATCATGTTTAGCCACAACACCTCACGGCCGTTGACGCTATACGACACGGAAGGCGTAGGCGGCGAAGATCCGGACCTGGAGCGCAACAATACGGCCTCCTCGCCCTTCCCGCCCGCGCCGGCGACGCCCATCCCCGGCTACTGGTCGCAAGGAAATCTGGGCAGTACGTCCGTCGGCAATGGGCTCATCATTCACACCAATCCGAATGATGCCAATACGAATCCGATCAGCATGCCCAACGACTGGGCGCCGCCGCAGGGACAGATCGGCGACATCACGATTATGTCGGACCTCTTCCTTGCCAATTTCGCGTTCGATTTCATCGACTTTGAAAATTGTGATGAAGGCGATGTCGTCGTGGAGAACAGCTTGACCGGTCAGTCTGCGACCATCTCCTTCTGCGACTTCGAGGGCGATTCGGGTAAACCTTCGTCCGATCCCGGTGTCAAATTCGGCGACCGCGCCGGCAATCGCATCACCGATGTGGCCAAGAGCGGCGCGGTCATCGGCTTCCTCTTCGACAAAATCACCTACCAGCTCGGCGGTAGCGGTTCAGTCGGCGCCATCTGCCTCGATAAGACCGATCAGACCGTCCCAGTCACCCTCGGCTGGTTCCTGGCCGAGGCCAACGGCGATCGCGTCGATTTCCGCTGGCAGACGACTACAGAAACCGCCAATGCCGGCTTCAACCTCTACGGCGAAGGGCCTGACGGCCTGATTCGTCTGAACGAGACGCTGATTCCGTCCTCCGTCATCGACTCGGTCGAACCGACGGACTACGCTTACTCGGCGGTGACAACGGCGACGGTCTTCTATGTCGAAGAGCTTAGTCTGGAAGGCATGACCGACCAGATCGGGCCGTTTGAGTTGGGCAGAGAGTATGGCGTCTATGTTGCAACCGCAGAAGAAATAGCGCCCAAGGTCTGGCTGCCGATCATGGTGCGCTAGGGATCTGCTTGGCGGTGCGTGCACGCGGCCGTGTGCGCGCACCGATATTCTCCTGTTCTCCCGCCCAGTGAGCACGCCCCGTGCGGGCGGATTGACGACAGGCAGCTTGACCGTATGTCGCGATGGCGTGGTGCGCACGAGGGCGTGCTCACTGCGCTGGTTACGGACCTCATGACGCGGCCGGGGCTGACTATCATGATCAAGGTCAATATCAGATTGCCAGGGCGACCAAAATCGCATTCAATGCGATAGACTTCGTGCGCTTCATGTGATAGTTTGGGAAGTCGCAGGCCGGTCCGGCCGGTTCGAGCTTGCCCCCGTCAAGCAGTCTGGTTGCCGCTAGCGTGCAGCCAGACTGCTTGAGATCAATCGTCCGGCAAGCGTTCAAAGCATTGATCAAATTCCACAAGGAGAACCTCAAAATGGCAACAGATATGCTGACCAGCCTCGTCAATTCGTTCGGCGCACCCGCCCTGGATAGCCTGGGCAAGCGTCTGGGCATTCCCCCTTCCGTGGTCAAGGCCGCCACCCCCATGGTCATCGGCCTCGTTCTGGCCGGCGTGCGCCGCTTGGCCGCCCAGCCCAACGGTGTTGCAGCACTCGACACCCTGGTCCAAGGCAACAGCCAGCGCATCGGCAACCGCGACCTCAGCACCTTCCTGCAGGAGGCCAGCCCTGTCAAGAGCGCGGAAACGCTGGATGCGCTCACCGGCAGCAATACCTTCGAGCAGGTGGCCGCCAATTTCGCCCGTAAGACCGGTATGGATCCCCACGTGGCCGGTGAGTTGATCGGCGTCATGGCGCCGGCCGTGCTGAGCGAGGCCCAAAGCCTGGCCAAGCAGCAGGGACTCGACATCGACGGCGTCGTCCAGGCCATCGACGCGCAGTCCGATGCCCTCAACGCCGTCGGCGACCTGGACTACATCCTGGACGACGTGCCCGGCATCAGCGATGACATCATGCGCGGCTTCGACAAACTCTTCGGCCGCGGCTAAACAATGCACAACGGGTCCGCATCAGATCCGATCGCTTGCAGCACGAACCATCGCGTGGGGACGAAGCTTGCCCCCGCCCGTGGTGACTGCATCGCCCGCACCGGTTGTGCGGATCGGCATGCGACAGCAGATCTCGACTGCGCTTGCTCTGCGAAGCACATGCGGCGAGCGCAGTTCTGCGTCTGGAACTTATTGCACCATACCGGTCGTCTTCTGCTCGCAGGCCCGCTGCAATCAAATGAGGATGGCAAGGTCTGGTCCGGCACCTGCGTCAACGCAACATCGAGCGAGCCCATGACCTTTGGCATCAACGTCGATTTCGTATCCGCTAGTTTTGCCTGCATGGCGGCCGTGATTGAGCGGGCGCTGCAGCGTTTCGGAACACCAGGTATCGTGGTTGACCTGCGCCAACTACATCAAATTCGAGATTTATCGAGAGTAAACCATGCGAAAGCATATCCTGTTGTTGCTGATCATTGCCTCGCTGGCGCTGGTCGCCTGTGGCGGTGCAATACCAGAGGCGCCCCCCATTGCCGAGGCGCCGGCAGCGACGGAAACAGCGCCGGCCGGCGAGACGGCCACCGGCCAAGAGGCAGGTGTTGCAGAGGCGCACGCTGAGGCCGACGCCGAAGCCGCCGCACTGGCCGCCATGGTTGCCGGTGTCACAGCGAACCCATGGAAGTGGACCTCCTTCAGCGGAACAGACGAAGAGTTCGCGGTCGAAGATCCCGCCGGCTACATGGTGACCTTCAACGACGACGACACGGTTGAAATCCAGGCCGACTGCAACAATGTCTCCGGCACGTACACCCTTGACGGCGCCAACGTCACCATTGATCTCGGATCTGCCACGCTGGCCGCATGTCCGGGCGCTTCCCGCAGTGAGCAGTTCCTGCAACTCCTGGGCAATGTTGCAAGCGTGCTTCCCCTCGGAAACCAACTGTACGCTCCCTCAAACCCGGAAGGCAGCACGATGATCTTTGAAGCCGTGGTCACCACGGTCGTTGATCTGTGCGGCGAGCCGGCGCTGGCAATCAACACCATCGAAGACACGCTCTCCCCGGAGATCAGCGCCACGCTCGACCAGGGATTGGTAAGCCTCGTGCTGCAGGGGATAAACCCTGGGCCAGGCGCCTCCATGCTCATCATCACGCCCCAGGGACGTTACTTCAAGTCAACCGGCGTTTCCAACGTGACCACCTGTGAACCGCTGCCGGCCGATTCGCCCTACCAGATCGGCAGCAATACAAAGATGATGACCTCCGCCATCCTCTTCCAACTCCAGGAGGAAGGGGTGCTTGCCACCTCGGATCTTCTGAGCAAGTGGCTCCCCGACCTGGCGGCTCAGTTGCCCTTTGGTGACCAGATCACCATCGATATGCTGATGACCCACACGAGCGGTTTGCACGATTATTTCGACCTGCCGACCGAGGACGGCACAACAATTGAGGATGGCACCAAGGATAAGGCCATGCTCACCCGCGCCTTCACCCCGGAAGAATTGGTGCAAGTGGTCGCCGACTCCGGCCTCAGCGACTTTGAGCCGGGCGCGGAAGGACAATGGAATTACAGCAACACCGGTTATATCCTGCTCGGCCTTATCATCGAAAAGGCCACTGGCCAGTCGTACGAAGAGAATCTGAAGGCGCGCATCTTGGAGCCGCTGAACCTGCAACAGACCTATTTGCAGACGGGCCAGCCGGAGGCGGGCGCCCTGCCGGAGGCGTATTACACAACACCTTTTGCCTACACCACGAGCGAATGGAATGCCAGCCAGGGTTGGTCGGCCGGCGCTGTGGTCTCCACACCTGACGAGTTCGCCGTCTTCCTGAAGGCCCTGTTTACCGGCCAGCTCTACAAGGATCCGGCAACGCTCGATCTGATGAAGCAACACACCAAAGCGGGTGTGGATAAACTGGCTGAGGGCACCATCTATGCGCACGGTATGTTTAACAACAACGGCGTGCTGGGCCACGGCGGCCAGACCCTGGGCTTCGAAAGTGACGGCGGTTATATTCCCGACCAGGATGTGACCCTCGTGATATGGAGTAACGCGGGCAACAGCAATGTCCAGCGAACCATCGTGCCCGGTATCGCCGCTGTCGTAGTTGAAGCCGACCAGGCCGAGCACACCGATCAGACCGGGCAAGCCGCGCTGCCGCGCTTCGAGCCGCTGGACGAGTGCTTCGCGCAACCGCCGGCGGATCTACCGGTCGATCTCGACATGGATTGTCGGATAGAGACCTTTAGCCTGCCGGCAATCTTGTCAATAATGACCGAGGGTGGCGCGGACCAGGTAGCGGAGCTATTGGGGCCGGCAAGGCTGCGCAACTTATTGCCAGCCGCAGTGCCACCGAGGGATCCCTCACCATGCTGATGCATTTGGCCATGGTCTGTTCGGACGATCCCGTGTCCTCTGCAGACGAGGTCATTCTGGACGGAGTCGGCGCCTATGCCACCCTTCACCGGCAGAGTTTGGGTGCGTACTACACAACGCTCTGCTCGCTCATCGATGTGACGGAACTGCCGGACGCCACACTCATCACCTTTCCAGGAACGACGCACGTGCAGATAGGCGGCATCAATCTCTGCGCCGCGCAAGTCATGACGCAATTCGTCCTGGACCCAACAGCGCCGTTGGACACGAGTTGCGTGGAAGAGACTCCTGTGCTGGGGTTCGTCCTGCCCGACGGCAGCATGAGCCAAGAAGCAGAGTAGAGGCTGTGACGGTATTCGGGCATAACATAGCGATTAACATGACGTTCATTGAGGCTCATTGATGAGAAAAAACCATGTTGCAGTACTAATGCTTGTGCTCCTGTTGGCGACAGCCTGTAGCGCGCCGGCGCTGCCCACGGGGGAGATGCTGATAGAGCCGCCTGCAGACGTTGATCCTTCGGCCTCTGCTTCGCCCGCGGCCGCCGAGGAGATGCCTGAGGTCGCTACAGAAACTGAGACGACCGATCTGGACGCTCTCGTGAGTCACCCATGGCAGTGGATTTCCTTCAGCAGTCCGGCAGAGACCTTCGACGTCGATAGCCCTGCAAGGTACACGCTGACCTTCGGCGAGGATGGCATCGTCGAGATTGTCGCTGATTGCAATACGGCCATTGCCAGTTATGGAATTGTCAGCACGGATGCCGGCGACCTCTCCATGGACGTCGCGCCCCGGAGCACAGACAGCTGCTCGCCGGAGTCGCGCAGCGAGCAGTTCTTGACGCTTCTGGCGGCAGCGGCCGAGTACGCCTATGTCGACGGTCAGCTCCACATCGATTTGATGGTCGACGAGGGGACCATGGTCTTTGCACCGGCCGAGGCAGACAACCTCAGCGATGAAGCTGGAGGCGCAGCTACCGGCAGTCATGCACAGCTGGTTGAAACCCTTGGCAATCTGACCTACAGCGGTCTCTTTCCGGATCGGACCATAACCCTGGCGGATGGCGTTGCCTTCTATGAGGAGGAAGGCCCGGGCACGCCCTATGTTGTGCTGATGGATCAAATCATCGCCACCGGAGATCTGGATGGCAACGGCGTCGCAGACGCCGCGGCCTTGTTGGAAGACCATTCGGTCGGCTCGGGAACGTTTCTCT
This sequence comes from uncultured Chloroflexia bacterium, assembly GCA_963749845.1. GTDB lineage: Bacteria > Chloroflexota > Anaerolineae > Caldilineales > Caldilineaceae > JAGRCP01. The sequence goes on from CAVVOJ010000013.1 coordinate 9,939, forward strand.
TCCTGGCCGTGGTGCTGGATGCAGCAACGTCACCTACGCCACTCGCTGCACTGATGGTCGGCGACCGCATCCAGTTGAAATCGCTGGCGATTGAGGACGATCAAGCGGTGGCGGACCTTATCGCCCAGGGAGCGAGCGATCCGGCCTGTTGCCCGACTTGGAATGTGCGAAAACGCTATGAATTGCAGGATGGAACGCTCGTGGAAAGCAGCAGCGAAGAGCTGAGTCCGGTTGGATTGGCCGACTTGAGTGAGACAAACTGGCGGCTCGCCGATCTCGGCGACGGACAGGCAGCCATGCTGCCCGCCACCGAAATCACGCTGGCCGTCACAGACGGCCAGATCAGCGGCTCCGGCGGCTGCAATGATTATGGCGCCTCGTTGTCCGAAGCTGAAGATCTGCTCCAGTCGTTCGTGGTCGGGCCCATTGCCGCAACGGAGATGCGCTGCCCCGATGCAATCTCGGCCCAAGAGACGACCTATTTAACGCTGCTGGAAAGCGTGCAGGGATGGCGCTACGATGCCGGCCGCTTGGCGCTTGCCTATCCGGCAAGTGATGGCGGATATGACTACCTGAGCTTTGTACCGGCAGGAACGACGGACTAAGCCGTCATGGTCACCCCCTTTAGCCAGGGGATTCCTCGCTACGTGTCGGCATGACAGCTGGAGTCTTGGCAACAGGGGGTCCAAATATTTCCACATGCCGCGGACGTGACTGATAATCGTAAGGACACTAGTACGCGACGACGCAAGCGGGCCGATGAATTGTTGTAGATCACGCTACCAGCGTGACAAACCTCGCCGATCAGAGTGATCCAAGGGTTTCCATAGTCGTCCGCCTGATAGCCGGACCTACGAACCATGAGCTCCCTTCAGCCGCCGTGCACTAGGTCTATCGGTGACACCATCAAACCACTATAGGGAGATTGAAATGACGATCATTGGTACGATTATAGGCGTCTTGATCGGCGCGCTCTTTCGGCCTCATCATTTGGCTGGTCGGCAAGCTGAACCTCGGTCTGGAGGTGGATGGCTTTGGCCCTGCCTACATCGCGGCGATCATCATCGCCGTGATCAACCTGGCCATCATGTGGCTGCTCAATGCGCTGAATCTCACCATCGCCGGCGGCTTCCTGGGCGCCATCATCCACCTGCTGATCGCCGCCGCCGTCCTTGTGGTCAGCAGCAACTTCGTCTCCGGCATCCGCACCAAAGGCTATGCCGGCGCGCTGGTCGCCGCGCTGGCGATTGCTGCCGTGGGCTGGCTCGTTGCGTTGATGCTGGGTGCGTTCTTGCCGGCGTAGCGCAGAGCTGCTAAGGGGACGTACCGCGGCGCATGCATGCGCCGCGGTACGTCCCCTTAGCACTTCAATTGTCTTCCGAGCCTGCCAGCGTTGCAGCAAACGGGAGATAGGCGCGGTACGGATTGAGTAAAATCTGCGTTACCGCAAAGCGATTCATCTCCTCATTGTCTCCCCTGATCTCAGCGGTCACAACGATCCACCGGGGGCTGGCGTTAGCGGCCACTGCACCAAGCTGGTAGCGAATCACAACGGCATTCTGTGCCGGCACCTGGCCGGACCAACTGACGCGCTGTCGACCATCTTCTTCGACCAACGAGACCACGCCGCCTGAAGCGTGAAGCGAGTCCGCCAGAACTTCCAGCTCAGCGGGCAGGGAACTCGCAAAAGTGACGCCACGCTGTACCAGATCGGGATTGGGATTCTCGATAACCGCGATGATGCCTATGCGCTCGCCGGGCATAGCATTGTTCGGCTCTGGCTGGAGATAGAGGACATTGCTGGGCGACAGAATCGTTCGTCGGCGCCGATGTCAGCCCGATAGACGTTGTCGCCGTTGCCGTCCAAAGGCCGGGGCTGATGATCAATATCGGTCAGCAGAGAAACCGGTCCATAGTCGCCGGCGCGATCGACCAGCGCAGAAATGGGCCGCAAATGTAGATCGCCGGCGTCGATGTCGACGAAGCCCGGATCGCCATGCAGGTCGGTTGGTGACGGACTGACGCCGAGGGTGTCGACATCGTTGAGCCAGAAACTATTTTCGGCGAGCTGAATTGTCCCGGTCATGTGCAACAACCCGACGCTATGCCAGGCCAGAGCCGTTGCCATCAGATCTACGTCGCTGTTCGTCGACTGGATACCACAGGACTGGCCCGCCTGCCCATCAGGAACACCGCCGGGCCCCGCACTGGTCTGGACGATGCTGTTGTGAGCAAGTGTGAGCTGCGTCTCTTCTAGCACAATTCCGTTGGCGTCCCCCCCGTCTGTGGCGCCTCTGCTCGTCTCGAACGAGCTGGCGCCTGCACCCCCACGAATCCCCCAGATGACATTATTGGCGATCTCGCCTGCGCCCACATCGCGTGCGCTGATGGCGACGGCGCTGCCTCCTGTATCGCCGGGATGCAGATAATAGACGTCCTGTAGCCTGGGCGCAGCGCTGGCAGTCAGGTCGCGGATCTCGTTGCCGTTGATCAGCAACTGTCCGATCTCGCTGAGCGAGATGCCGCGGGTCGTCAGATTCTGATAGCCGCCGTGCAGATGATCGATTAAACTTGCCGTCAGCGACACGCTGTCAGCGGCAGAGATAGAGATGGCCACCGCTTTTCCGCCATACCCCCCTCCCCACACGTTGCGAATGCTGAGATCATTCAGGGACACCTGATCCGCATTTTGTACTCGCATCGCGTATACCGACAGCGGCGGCTCAACGCAGTAGGGAGAGTCGGGGCTATCGGGCCTCAAAGCTGCACGCGGGGTGGTAACGAGTGACGCATTCGCAAGAAACGACGTCGTCCTCGGTTCAAGACGTACGCCGTCGAGCACCACATCGCTGGAATCTTGCACAAAAATACCGGCGTTGACGGTACTCCTGTGCGCAGCACGTGCGCTGAAGTCACTGAGACGCGAATCGGTTACGGTAAGCGTGCCCCCACGGACAGAAATGCCCCGATAGGCGCCGGCACGGTAATCGCAATACTGCGCCAGACCCGAGCAAGGCTTGCCGCCGCGGAGCTCGCGGATGGTAATCTGATCCAGCCGGACATCGCTGCCGTCAGTTGCAATGCCAACGGCCTGACCGCCCCGCCCATGACAGCCATAGGGGTCCTCCGTAGAGCTGCCGGCATCGCCGCCAACAAGGCCGCTGATGAGCGTGTTGTCAATCTGAATCATATAGGTACCGGTCACAGCAATGCCGCTGGCATCTCCGCCACGATAGTCCTCTTCAAACGCCCACGTGTACGTTGTATACCCGCTACCTGCAATCAGCTGCGCAATGCGCAACTGGCTGGCACGAAGTGATCCCGCTCCTGCCAGGGAAATGGCCGTGACGTCATCTCCGTCAACCGCGCCGGCCTCGCCGTCAGCACCGCCTAAATTGTGGATGGTGACAGAGTCAAGTGCCAGGTTGACGTCCGTCATCGCAATGCCGACAGTCAGCACGCCGCGTCCGTCGATTTCGAGTTGGCTGAGACTTACGGACTGAACGCTGTTGGCGCTGATCACCGGCCCAGTCAGTGCGGTCAGCGTCGGCGTGGCAGAGTTGGCCCCACGAATGGTCAGAGCGCCGCGCAGCGTGAGCGATTCTGAATAGACGCCGCCTTCGACGTGGAGTACGTCGCCAGGCGCAGACGCGTCGATTGCCGCCTGGATCGAGGCGAAGTCGCACGCGGGTGGTCCAATAGTGCAGACCGTTATCGCGCTGCCGGCATCTGCGCCAGAAGCAGGCGCATTCGCAATGAGTAGGGCGACAAGGAAGGTCAACGCCGTCGTGAACAAAAGCATTAGGGAGCGCAAAGGAGACGGATATTCCGCAACGAGCCTTGGCAAACGCATCATCGGCCTCCAAGCAGTCGATCCATCCAGTCAGCGACGAAAATCACCTGTGTGGTATAGATCATACGCTAGGGCCTGGTTCAAGATACGCCGATGGGTCGGGCAGTGGCTTAGCGACCATCGCGATCGTGTCAAGCTCGACTTGACGTCACCTTTGACCCCAATTTCTCCGGCAGCGTTCACATTTCCGTAAGAACTCCTGGCCCA
>CAVVOJ010000014.1:0-442623 GCA_963749845.1 uncultured Chloroflexia bacterium
GAATGCCAATCTGATGTCGCAGAATCAGAAGCTCCAGGTCTTTTGGAGACGCTGGCCGCTTGCGCGAACAGTCATTGGGCTCAACCAAAGGAGAAAGATCATGCCACTCTCCAGGACAAGGTAGTTGTGATCACGGGAGCCGGTTCGGGTATGGGACTGGCTATGGCTACGCGTTTTGCCACCGAGGGTGCAAGTGTTGTGGCCGGGGACTGGAACTAGAAGAACGCCGAAACGCCGCGGTTGCGGCAATTCAGGCTAACGGCGGCAGAGTCGTCGGTGCACAAGGCAATATTGCGGACCAAAGCGACGGCGGAAGGTCTCATTGAGCTGGCCGTCGAAACCTATGGACGCCTGGAGTGCGACGTACAATGCAGGCGTTATGGATTACATGCAAGGCGTTGGCGAATTGGCAAGACGACATTTGGCGCAAAGTGATGAGCATCAACTTGGATGGGCCCATGTTCACCAGCCGTCGAGCCGTTCAACATGCTGGCCCACGAGGGCGGCGCCATCATCAATGTAGTCTCCACTGCCGGCCTCCACGGCGGTGCGGCAGGAGCTGCCTATACGGTTGCCAAGCATGGACTGGTTGGCCTCACTCGCAGTACTGCTTGGATGTATGCCAAGCGGGGAATCCGATGCAATGCCATCTGTCCCGGTGCCACAGCAACGAACATCGCTGAGTCAATGCCGGAGGATCGACTGGATCCTGTGGGGGCCGCACGAGCTTCTGAGTTTGCCGGACTGATACCTGCCTACCTCCAGCCGACCGACATCGCCGACCTTGCTCTCTTCCTCGCATCGGACGAAGCGCGGAGCATCAATGGAGCGATTATCCCGGCCGACGGTGGTTGGGATGCAGTTTAGTATGCGCCGATAACAGCACTTATCAGCTCAAGAGCGCAAAGTGCAGACTATAAAAAGTGCAGACTATAAACCGCATAGTCTTCTACGAGCGTGTCGCACGCCCTGCATGTCGAGCTGCCACGAACGGATCGGTTGCAGAAAATACAAGCCCGTGTAACGTTTGCTTCAACTTCCTGTGGATGAGATGTACGTCACCCGAGCGACGGTTTTGCAGCAAAGCCAAGTCCTTGAAGAGATGTGATAATTCCTGTCCGTCCTATCCGTAGTACAACCAACTTTCAGATTGGGGAGAATGTCATGGGGAGCACAGAAACGGTTCAAACGACGCAAGAAGCTATTTCACAGGTTAGTGAAGCGTTCAAGAGTCTGGATGAAAGCGGGATTTTTAAGACGCTTTCGGAGCCAACGACGATTGAAGCAACCCCTGTGTGTCTATAATGGGCATTCAGCTGACGGTGCCGCTGTGACAGAATTTTCACATAGATGGGCACAATCTGCTCATACGCTTCTGCCAAGTGTATAGGGCCAAGTCGATTCGGTTCGAATGTCTGTCTGATCTGCCATAGTTGACGACGAGGATACGATGTTTGACTCATTTCGATCTTGCTGGATGATACTCCCCCTTGCCCGTCTGCTTGACAATCTGGCCCTGGAATTGATGATACGCTGACGACGAAACAACCTGCTAGCCGACAAGTGGTGCAGGAAACGAAAAAATCGGAGTACGACTGAAGTGAACCTGTCGTGCTCCGATCTGTTTTAACAGCCTGAATCCGGCCGATCGATTGCGGCTATGCGATTGGCGTCAGTCTGACGTCGATATTCGTGAAGCTCAAGCTTCATGTCGGCTGAGCAGACTTCGGGAAATTATCCCGTCGCGTTGCCGTCGGTTCTAAGCGCCCAAACAGTCCATAACGCGCCTAGCAGATCAACCACCCCAAATGCAATCAGAAGAGGATCGGCCAATCCAAATAGGACAAGGCCTGTAAAGAAGATGATGACGGACAACCGGCCATGGACGCTCAGACGAAAGAAATCAGTCATCTCAATGCGCGCTGACTGAACGCAATAGTAGGCCAAAATCAACAGCAGAACACCGACAATGCGGATCCATGGCTCAGTCGTACCAGGCAACCCCAATAGGCCAAGGAACAAATTGGGAATAACAAGCAACGTGAGGCCTAACACCACGAGATAGATTCCGAAGACCAAAACACTTACTGCTGCCTTGCTCATCTCATTTTCCCTTCAATATGGGTCTGACATCAGATAGCGGGCCTCTTCCAATTCCCAAGCTTGAACACACCGGTATTGGCACAGTGGTATCCCCTGACATTATGGTATATGGCAGCATGGGGAAGGACGGGCTTACGTTGAACGCGCGACATTCCACGATTCCAATTGGCGCTGGTGTCGCGTCTCTAGCTTGGTCAGCGAGCGCTTACTCGTCAAGAGCGTGTTGGTTTCGTCGAACGATAACCCATGCTCGCGCATGAGGTAGGCTGCCAATAAAGTCGCCGAACGCCCGCGCCCCTTGGCGCAGTGAACAAGCACGCTGCGGCCGTCGGCGACCTGTTCCGCCATCCAATCAACGCCTTCATCCAAAACGACCGGACCGGGTACGGTGACGTCCAGCACGCATAGGTGCAAGTAGCTGATGTTGTGGGCGCGGTAAAAGTCGACATCGTCGTCACGCTCAGCACGAATATTGACGACCGCGTTGATGCCGTTGGCGACCAAAAAATCATAGTCGCGTGGATAGGTGGGCGCTCCGCCCAACCAAAGAGTTTCGGGCACTTCATCCGCAGGCGTGATCTGGTCGAACCAGGCGTGGCTGCGCACCGATTCGTAGTAATAACGGATGCCGGGGTACAGCTTGTCAAAGAACCAGTGCTGTGGGGTGACCTTGGTTTCACTCATCGTGTTTTGGCTCCACTTCAACCAATAGTTGGCCGCGCTGGACGATTTCACCGGCGTGGCAGTCGACCGCTTGGACCGTTCCCGCATGGGGCGCGGTGATGCGCAGTTCCATCTTCATCGCCTCCATTAGGACGAGGGGAGCGCCCTTGGCAACTTGATCGCCCGGGCGCACGAGTACGTCAAGCACCAGGCCCGGCATGGCTGCGGTCAGCGCGCCGGACGCGCGGGCGCCCGAAGCACCCCGATGTCGCCGCTGGGGCGCATGCTTGGCAAGCGTCCAGGTTTGGCCATCGAGGCCAACGAAGGTCTCGTCGCTTTGCACGGCCACGTAGGCGCGGACGCGCAGTCCGTCAACCGTCATATCGACGCGACCACTGTCGCCCAGGCGGGCATCGACTTGATAGACACGTTCGCCAATCGTCACCGTGTAGGAGTCGCCGCTCCGTGCAATGGCAACCGAGAATGGCTTGCCGTCGATTTCGTAACGAATTTCAGGGCACATGGTTTGATGCATCCATTCGCAAAGATCCACCGCGTCGAGATGTATTGTAGGGACGTTGCATTGCACCGCCTCTACGCGACACCCAGGCGAAACCGTCCCAACGCCCGCCACGGGCTATGTGGATCGCCCATTTCAGCGCCAGCCTGCGCGCCAGCGGTGGCTTGGCCCTGCTGCAAGACCTCGCTGAGCGCGGCGGCGATCAGGGCCAGGTTGGGCACGTCATCGACCGTAGAGGCGTTGCATTGCAACGCCTCTACGAATTCGGCATCGATCAAGTCAGTCGTCACCGCGCCGGCGACAAAGGCAGGATGGGCCAGCACACTGCGTAGAAAGGAGATGTTGGTGACGACATCCCCCAGGATCACGTAGTGGCGCAACGCCCACTCCATGCGGCCGATGGCGTCGGCCCGATTTTCGCCCAGAACGACCAGCTTGGCAATCATGGGATCGTAGTGCAGCGTTACATCGTCGCCGCTGCTGATGCCGGCATCCACGCGCACGCCCGGACCCGTCGGTTCCACAGCCTGGATGACTCGACCGGTGGCGGGCAGGAAATCGTGGCGCGGATCCTCGGCGTAGACCCGGCATTCGATAGCATGACCCCGTTGGGAGAGCTGAGCCTGTTCATAGGGCAGCGTCTCGCCTGCGGCAATTCGCAACTGGGCCTTGACGAGATCGACGCCGGTCACCAACTCCGTGATGGGATGCTCAACCTGGAGGCGCGTATTCATCTCCAGAAAGTAGAAGGCCCCTGCGCCATCGACCAGAAATTCCACAGTGCCCGCGTTGACATAATCTGAAACTCTTGCCGCGGCCAGCGCTGCCTCGCCCATACGATGACGCAGCGCCTCATCCAGCAGCGGCGAGGGTGTCTCTTCAATGATCTTCTGGTGGCGGCGCTGGATCGAACACTCGCGCTCGAAAAGATGAACGGTGTGACCGTAGCTGTCGGCCAGGATCTGAAACTCAACATGATGCGGCTGCTCGATCAGCTTCTCCAGATAGATGCGGTCATCGCCAAATGCATTGTGCGCCTCGCGCCGGGCGGAAGCAAGCGCGGCCGGCAGCTCTTGGGGCCGGCGTACGACGCGCATCCCTTTGCCACCACCACCGGCCGTCGCTTTGACGAGCACGGGATAGCCGATGGTTGCGGCTGCAGCCGTCAATTTGTCGTCACGCTGGCTTGCTTGATAGCCCGGCACGACCGGCACGCCGGCCGCCTGCATGGCTGCACGTGCGGTGGTCTTGCTGCCCATGATCCGCATCGCTGCAGCAGACGGGCCAATAAAAACGAGACCGGCTGCGCTCACCGCGTCGGCAAAATCAGCGTTCTCGGAGAGAAAACCATAGCCGGGGTGGATTGCCTGACAGCCCAGCGCCAGCGCCGCATCGAGGATCACGTCGCCGCGCAGGTACGATTCGGCCGGGGGCGACGGCCCGATTTCTACTGCCTCGTCGGCCAGTACAGTGTGCAGTGCACTGGCATCGGCTTCGGAGTAGACGGCGACCGTGGCAATGTCCATTTCCTGGCAGGCCCGGATGATGCGCACGGCAATCTCGCCGCGATTGGCGATCAGGATTTTCTGAAACATACCTCCTCCGATGATGGAACGCGGATTCGGCGGATCCGGCAGATAAACGCGGATTTTTCTTGTTGATTCTAACTGCGGTAATCTGCTCAATCCGCCAAATTCGCGTTCTATCTCTCTACATGCGAAAGATGCCGTAGTCGGTTGCCGGCACGGGCGCGTTGAGCGCGGCCGAGAGGGCCAGGCCGAGAACCGTGCGCGTTTCGGCCGGATCGAGGATGCCGTCGTCCCACAGGCGGGCGGTGGCATAGTAGGGATCGCCTTCGCGCTCGTATTTGTCGAGAATGGGCTGCTTGAACGCGGCTTGTGCCGCTTCATTCAACGGTGACTCGCCGCGCCGGGCGAGCTGATCCTGCTTGACGGTGAGTAGCACATTGGCCGCCTGCTCGCCGCCCATCACGCTGATGCGGCTGTTAGGCCAGGTGAAGAGGAAGCGCGGCCCGTAGGCCCGCCCGCACATGCCATAGTTGCCGGCCCCAAAAGAGCCGCCAATCAGCAGCGTGAGCTTGGGCACCCGGGCATTGGCCACCGCGTGGACCGAATTTGGCCCCGTCGCGGGCAATGCCTCGATTCTCGTACTCCTTGCCCACCATAAAGCCGGTGATGTTCTGGAGAAAGAGCAACGGAATGCGCCGGGCCGTGCAGAGTTCAATGAAGTGGGTCGCCTTCAGGGCCGATTCACTGAAGAGGATGCCATTGTTGGCGATGATGCCCACGGGATAGCCCCAAAGATGGGCGAAGCCGCAGACCAGCGTCGTGCCATAGCGCGCTTTGAACTCATGCAAGCGGCTGCCGTCGACCAGCCGTGCGATGATCTCGCGCACATCGTAGGCAACCTTGAAGCTCGTCGGCAGGACACCGTAGAGTTCGGCTGGATCGTAGAGTGGCTCTTCGGGTGTGCGTACGTCCAGGTCGACCTGCTTGCGCGTGTTGAGCGTGGATACGATGTCGCGCAGAATCTGCAGCGCGTGCGCGTCGTTCTCGGCAAAGTGGTCGGCCACGCCGGACAGGCGGGTGTGCACATCGGCGCCGCCCAATGCCTCGGCGCTCACATCTTCTCCGGTGGCGGCCTTGACCAGTGGCGGGCCGCCCAGAAAGATCGTGCCCGTTCCGTTGACGATTACCGCCTCGTCACTCATGGCCGGCACGTAGGCGCCGCCGGCCGTGCACGAGCCCATTACTGCGGCGAGTTGGGCAATACCCGCAGCGCTCATCGTTGCCTGGTTATAGAAGATACGGCCAAAGTCATCTGCGTCGGGAAAGACTTCGTCCTGCAGGGGGAGGAACGCACCGCCTGAGTCAACGAGATAGAGGCAGGGCAGGCGGTTCTCCAGGGCAATTTGCTGGGCGCGCAGGTGTTTCTTGACCGTCATGGGGTAATAGGCGCCGCCCTTCACTGTGGCGTCATTGGCAATAATGAGACACTCTCGACCTGCAACGCGACCGATGCCCGTAACAATTCCGGCGGCTGGCGCATCACCGTCATAGAGGTCCCATGCCGCCAGCGGTGACAGTTCCAGAAAGGGCGCGTGCTCGTCGAGCAGCATCTCGATGCGCGCGCGCACGAAGCGCTTGCCCAGCTCGGCGTGGCGTTGCCGTGCACGGGCGCTCCCACCCGCCTGCACCCGGGCCAAGTGCGTGCGCAACTCTTCGGCTAGGGCTTGATTGTAGGCAAAATTAGTCTGAAACTGGTCGCTACAGGGGTCAATCTGGGAGTCAAGCGTGTCCATGATTTGTTGTCCGCAGGGTGGTATCTGGCGCTACGATTTCGCGGGTCATTCTACCCTGGTGCAAACCGAAACAACAATCCTGGCCCGGCGATACGCCGTCATGCCGTTCCTGGAACAGGGACGACAGGCCACAACTCCGATCTTCGAGCTGACAGTTTGGCCGCGGAGAGGGCGATTGACACAAGGATGCCGGTCAGCAGGATGCCAAGAATGGCAACCAAAATGGCAACAAGGAATAGGGCGCTTCCCGATGTCGGCGAGATGTCGACATAGCCCAAGGTGGTTGCTGATACCCAGGCGAAGTAGAGGCCATAGCCAATTGCGAGACCAGAGGGGCTCGCCAAGGCGACACTAAACAGGGTGATTAAAAGAGCAGTTAGTGGTGACTTTGCGTTGCTTGTTTGTGCTATCGCTCAGCCCGCCATAGGCATAGGCGTGGCACAAGCTTGACGCCGATGGCGAATGGCGGTTGCTTCTTGGCGAAAAGACAAGACGCGCAATCTTTTGTAACAACGGGCAGACGCGCTTGACTGCTGCGCGCCCCGATCGAAGATCAACGAAAAGGCATGGGGATTGGGGCCAAGGCAGCCGCAGACTGAGCCTGTCGCAGGCGTAGGCGGGTAGACCCGACATTGACGTTACGACCAACTGTCAACCGAGCGCTACTCTGTCGTTTTCAGTAGCTGCGCTTTAATCTCTGTGAATTCGGTCTCGCTGATTGCGCTGCGATCGCGCAGTGAGGCCAAGCGCTCCAGCTCCTTGAGCGAAACATGCGTTGATGTGGCAAGCGCATTCACAGAATTGCTGTGCTTTTCACTCTCGTCTTCCTGGGCAGCTGATGCGCTCATCCAGCGCAGGCATAGACCCAAAGCCAGGATTGCCGCAGGGATGACCAGGGCCGTCCAACTGAGCGCGTCCATCCCTGCGCGAAGCACAAATTCCAGGAAGCTGACCGAGAGCAGCATGATGATGACTTTGAGTAGCATTTCATCCATACCGCCCAGATTCTTTACGTGGCGCCAACCCAAATGTTTATCGATGCCCCAGTTGTCAGTGTGGCGGCTACTGGCAAAAAAGAGGGCATAGAGACCAATACCAAAGATCATGAGAATGGTCGCAAAAAGAAAATGATCGAGCGACGCAACCAGAGTGATCATGGCGGCTTCACCAGGCTCAATCGCGCCCTCCACTTCCGAAAAACCGAAATAGACCCGATAGGCATCGATCACATTGGTGGCGCCATAGAGCAGCATGAGGGCCGCCCCCAGAAAGGGTCCTACAACCGCAACAACGGCAAGATAGCGAATGCTGAAAACTGCTGAGAAGAATCTGGTCATGCTTTTGACTCCAATGTGGCTGTTTTGGCGGCTTTGCGATCCGTCATCCATTGGGCTGTGGCCTCACCAATCGCTAGGACGCCGAAAATCAGCATGTTGATTACATGGGACATGATGCCTACGATTCTTGACTAAGGCAAGTCTGGTCCGGTTGGTCTGCTTGGTATCAAGGACGATTGTAGCGCGGTTAGTCTTCGCTCTCCACATCCTGATGATCATGCCCAAATTGGGTAGTCGCCGTAGGTATCTTTGCCCTGCACGGGCGATGCATATCATCGCAATGTTGGCATTCCAATTGCCAAATCCAGCATAGACAGGGGAAGCAGCAGTGCGCTTCGCGTCAACCGAAGAACTGCAGCGCCATGGCGTTGACAATATAAGCTGCCGCCCGCTATGATTTGACACAAGTTCCTTAATTCACAAATGAGACCGGAGCAGATCATGGATTTTGAACTCAATGAAGAGCAGCGCATGATTCGTGACACTGTACGCAAATTCGCCCAGGAAAAGGTCAAACCGCTGGCGCAACACACGGATGAGACGGGCGAATTCCCGGCGGGCCTCTTTCGTGAAATGGGGGAGTTGGGCCTGCTGGGCCTGCCCGTGCCGGAGCGCTATGGCGGTGTCGGCGCGGATACGGTCTCCTATGCCATCGCCGTGGAAGAGTTGTCCGCGGCCTGCGGCTCAACCGGCCTCAGCTACGCCGCGCACACGTCGCTGGCCTGCATGCCCTTGCTCTGGTTTGGCAACGAAGCGCAGAAGAGCCAATACCTGGCGCATCTGGCCTCCGGTCAAGGGCTGGGCGCTTTCGGTCTCACCGAACCCCAGTCCGGTTCGGACGCAGCCGGTCTGCTGACAACCGCTGTGCGTGATGGCGATGGCTGGGTGATCAACGGCCAGAAGATGTGGATCACGTCGGGGGCGCTGGCTGATGTCGTGCTTGTCGCCGCGATAACGGATCCGGCGCGGGGCGCGCGCGGTATCTCCAACTTCATCGTCGAGAAGGGCACGCCAGGCTTCACGCCCGGCAAGAATGAGCCCAAGATGGGGCTCAAGGGCTCGGTCACCAGCCAGCTCTTTTTCGACGGGTGTCGGGTGCCGGAAGCCAATTTGCTCGGTTCGGTCAACGATGGTTTTGTCCAGTTTATGAAGACGCTGGACGGCGGTCGGATTAGCATCGCCGCGTGCTCATTGGGGCTCGGCCGTGCCGCGTATGAGGCGTCCGTACACTATGCCCAAGAGCGACGGGCGTTTGGACAGGCGATTGCCGGATTTCAGGCCATCCAGCACAAGCTGGCCGACATGGCGACCGAGCTGGAGGCCGCCCGCTGGCTGATCTATCGGGCGGCGACGCTAAAAGATGCCGGGCGACCCTACAGTAAGGAAGCCGCGATGGCCAAGCTCTTTGCGTCCGAGGCGGCCGAGCGGGTCTGCTATCAGGCCATTCAGATCCATGGCGGGGCGGGTTACAGTCGTGAGTACCCGGTTGAACGCATCTATCGCGACAATCGCCTCATGGCCATCGGCGAAGGAACCAGCGAAATCCTGCGCACGCTCATTGCCCGCCGCGTGCTGGTGGCGTAGCCGCGGCGCTATCGGCGGGCTGCGGTACGAGTGCATCGGCAATCTCAATTTGACGAGTCTGCGAAGCTGTTCGTGCCGATGCATGTAGGTTCCGCCACAAGAAAACGAGTCGCCAATTCAAGATTGGCGGAACACTAGCCCTTTTCAAGCACAAAAATGATAGCTTGGGGCAGATTGCGCAAGGGCGCATGGAAATCGTCCTCAGGCCAAATTTCATCAAGCAGCGCCTGAGGTGGCGGCGGCTCGACCAGACGCAGCAGGCGCAACCCCACATTGTGGCCGAGATCGAGCCACTGGGCGACGGTACGGTGGTGGGTATCGAGGTAGACATCGGGGCCGGCGTAGCGCCAGCGGAACGGGCGGGTATCGAAATAGCTGCGGCTGGGATAGGGCAGCAGCTCCTCATCCGCCTCATCATAAAACGACGTGCGCAAGGGATGATCCATGGCAAAGACCATGCGTCCGTCTGGCTTCAGCAGGCGAGCGCACTGCGCAAAAGTTTCGCTTAAATTGTTGACATAAGGTAAGGAATAATTGGCAATCACGCGGTCGAACGCGCCGGCGTCAAGTTGCGCAAGCGCGTCCCCGGCGCCGTGCAGCCAACGCACCGCAACCTCGGCATCCCTGGCCCGCTCCTGCGCCTCGTCAAGCTGCGCCGCGCTCGGGTCCAGGCCGGTGACGTGCGCGCCCTGCGCGGCCAGGGCGATGCTGCACTGCCCGGCGCCGCAGCCGATCTCGAGAATGTCCAGGCCCTTGACCGGACCGAGTAGCTGCAATTCCGCCTCAGACGGGGCCCACGGCCCATAGAGGTGACAGTCGTCCGCGTGGAGACCTTCGTCCGTCAAATATGCACTGATCTTGTCCCACGCCTGTTGCATTGCCATCAGCCAAGCATGCCACAAGCGCGCCCCAAGACAAAGCGTCGCTGTGCCCGGGTGGCTATCTACGCTGACTTTCGTCGCCGGGCCAATTGTTGCGTGGAAGCACCCTCGCTAATAGAATAGGTACATACTTATTTTTTACTTTCGAATGGCTATCGTTCATGCCCGCCTATCGCTTGTTGCAGCACAAGGACTTTACGCAGAGCCTCAGCGCGCTGCCCCCCACGGCCCAACGCAAGGCCGTTTGGGCGCAAGTGCTGCTCGGCGCGAGCGGGCGCACCCCCGTCGTCAAGGGCACCATGGGGCGCAATGCCCGCTGGCGGCGCACGCCCGTGCAGGGCAATCACTACTATCTCTGGTGGATCCCCCAGAGCGAAAGCGGGCTGGACCGCAACGGTCACGCCGGCCCAAACGGCGCCCGCAACACCATTCTCGTCCATTCCGTCCGCCATCACGACCAGACCGATCAGCCGGTCAATCTGGGCGCGCTGGACGATTATGTGCAGGTGCCGATCGACACGCTCGACCCCCGTTTTGACGAGCAGCGCGCCATCAGCCGCCAGCCAACACCCGGCGCTGTCCATGTCGCGACCATCAAAGGCCTGCCGGGCAGCGGCAAGACAATTGCCCTGCTCTATCTCCTGCGCGACCTGTTGGCCCGTGACGACGGGGGCCGGATTCTCTATGTCACCTACACCGCACGCCTCAAACGCGCAGCCCAAGAATTTGTGGAAGCCCAGTACGTGGCGCGCACCGGCAATGCGCCGGAGAGCTTGCGTGACCGTCTGCGCATCGTCACCCTCAATGAGCTGGTGGGTGCG
Source organism: uncultured Chloroflexia bacterium (assembly GCA_963749845.1). Lineage (GTDB taxonomy): Bacteria > Chloroflexota > Anaerolineae > Caldilineales > Caldilineaceae > JAGRCP01. The sequence continues at coordinate 11,232 of CAVVOJ010000014.1, forward strand.
CTGACCGAGCTCTCCATTTACATGGAGCCCTTCGCCGAATTGAAGGAATTTCAGGCCTTTCTCGACCGCCAGAACCCGGCCGATTTGGGGCCCTGGCGCGCCTACCCGCGTACGCTCTTCACTGAGATCCGCGCCTATCTGCTGGGGCGCGACTTTCCGGCTGACTATGACTGGGCGCAAGAGAATCTGGGCGGCAGCAGCGTTGACCTGCTCACCTATGCTGAAGAGCGCGGGCTGGAACTGGACGAAGCTGAAATTGTCCACAACCTGGCCCGGCGCCTGCGTCACATGCGCTACTTCCGCGACCAGACCGCCGCGCGGGCTGCCCTCACTGAACTGATCGCCGGCAACGCACCGGACTGGCTCGCCGGCCTGGATGCCCTAGTGATCGACGAAGTGCAGGACCTCACGCTCGTGCAGATCGCGCTCATGGCCGAGCTGCTGCGCCTGCGCGCCCAGGCCAATGATGGTCGTGCCCTCACCCTGACCGTGGCCGGCGATGAATCGCAGATTGTCCAACCCAGCGGTTTCGATTGGGGTATGACCAAGTACATGCTGGGCGAACAGATCGGCATCTGGCCCGATGAATATGAGTTCCAATATCAGCGGCGCGCGCCCGACAATCTGGCCCAGATCATCGACAACAGCTGGCGCTTCTACAGCCACCTGCCCAAGACCGCCCGACCGAGCGCCAAGCGTGAGCGCGTTCTAACCGAGCGAGGCGGCGAAGAGGAACTGGGCCAGATTTTTGTCACCGCGCCGCCCGACGCCTCGTTCCGGGCTGCGGATCTGCTGGGCGTCCTCGCCGGCGTTGAGGGCGAGGATGAGGATGATGACCTGCACGAGCATGCGGCCGCCCTGCGCACTGCGATTGACGGACTGGCGGGCGAGGATCTGCCCTGGGCCGCGCTCATGGCAGAACTCTCCAGCCGGCCCGGTCGTGCGCTGGTCGATCTGACGGAGACGCTCGTCACCCAACTGCCGGCCCAGGCCGGCGCGCTGGCGGATGAGATCGTTTATCTGCCGCGCGAAATCAAGGGACTTGAACGTCACACAATTCTGATCCATGGGCTGAACGATCTCTATGAACGGGCGTTGACCCTGAGTGCGGACGCGGGGAAGGGCAATATTCCCCGCTTTGAGGCGCGACGACTCTTTGACGAAATGCGCGTGGCGTTGAGCCGCTCCACCAATCGGCTGATCCTGCTGGAGCCGCCGGGAGCGCCGGTTCTGGGAGAACTGGGCATCGATGAGATTGACGGCGCGTCCTCCCTGGGCTGGGCCGATCTGATCTTGGCCATGCAAACCGAAGAGATGTCTGAGATCGAGGCCATCGAAGGCTATTTGCGCGAGGTCGAAGACCTGGTTGAACTGGACAAGTGGCAGCAGGCCGTCGCGCGCAACCGTCGCGCAGCCCGCCTGGCCCAGCGGATCGGCGACGGCGCGCTCCAACGCCAGGCCGAGCGGCAGCATGTCCTCATTCATCTGCAGCAGGCCGATCGGCTGCTGGCGCGCGAGGCGTGGCGCGAGTCCTACGGCGCCAATCGTACTGCCCGGGAACTCGCCGCCGCTGCGGATGTCACAGAGCTATGGGGGCAGATTGATGAGCAGCTCGGCCGGATCCAGACCGTCGCAGCCGAGCAAGTAGCCGGTCTGCTCACGGAAGCGACTGAAAAGCGCGCGGCCGGCGCACCGGCTGCGGCCTACGCAGCCGCCACCCGCGCCCGCGACTTGATCGCCATCTTACCGCCCGGCGCGGCCATCCAGGCCGTCAGCGATGCGGTGGCCGATGCCGCCTGGGAGTGGGCCATCCAGCTTATGGCCGACGCCGAAGATGAGGTTCCGGCGCAGGTGACGGCGCTGTTGGCCGAGTCCGCAGAGATTATGACGGAGCAGGGTAACGATGCAGGCGCGATAGGATTGCGGTTGCTGAGCGAGCGCTATGCAACACTGCCTCGGCGGCGTAATCTGAGTGACGAGGACGTGAACCGCATCTTCGATTTTGCTGAGGACTACCTTGCGCAGCTCGAGCCCCTTCAACCGGAGCCCGTTGCATACGCCCACCTCGTCTACTGGCTGCGCGATGCCTATGCTGCCTTGGAGGAGCACTTCCCCCTCTACTACCGCTGGTCGGCTTTGGCCCAGCGCGTCGGCGACCTGACGGGCGACGACGCCTACCGCAGCGACGTGCTCCACCTGGAGCAACGGCTGGACGCGATCTTCGAGCGCGCCGGGGCCATGCAGCAACTTTGGGACGGCGATCTGGACCTGCAGCGTTTCCGCATCCTGCTGGCCGGTCTCCATGGTGATCATGCCGCGGCCTCGGCGTCGTGGGAAGCCCTCGACGAATTTCCCCAGGCCGCGGCTGAGGCACGCTTGGCCGGCGACATGGAACGGGCCTATCAGCTCTTGCGGCAAGCCAAACTGCCCATCGACGAAGAGCTTGCCACGGCGGTCAAACTCCTCCGTCTCCTCGAACAAGTCGAACAGAAACACAGCAACCTCCGCCCCAACGAACGCGCCGCCATCCTCCAACGCATCGCTGCTCTCACCGAGAAACTCCTACGCTGAACGCCGTGCGAGGCACGTGCCCAACTTGTGCTCCAACACCCCTCATTCGCCCAATCATTGGCATAGCAATTGACAATCGACCATCGACCATCGACAATTGACCATTGTCATTCTCCAAAGATCAATTGTCAACGTTGGGCGGTTTTTCTCATGCGCAATCAACCCGATTATTACTACACTCAATCTGCGGTCGTGCCTTACCGCGTACGCGATGGCATGATCGAGATTTTGCTCATCACTTCACGCCGGCGCAAGCGCTGGATTGTGCCTAAGGGCATTGTTGAGCCGGACCTGTCCCCCAGCGAATCCGCGGTCCGCGAGGCCTGGGAAGAGGCCGGCATCGAGGGCGAAGTTGCCACGGAGCCCCTCGGGATGTACACGTACACGAAGTGGGGGGACGTGTGTACCGTCACCGTGTATCCCATGCGTGTCGAAGTCGAACTGGCGAGCTGGCCGGAAGAGTTTCGTGATCGAGAATGGGTTTCGGTCAAAAATGGCGATCAAGCGCGTGCGAGAGGATGAGCTAAAGCTTCTCATCGGTGACCTGGCTGCGTCGCTCCAGGAGCAGATTGCCGAGTGATTGCTGGCAGACCTCCGGCAAGCGAAAGGGACGCCGATCCCCATATCATGCGTCTCGCCGCCCTCTTTGCCGACGATCCCGTGTGGCGTGATGCCATGGCGCACATCCGCCGCGGCGCGACGAGCGCACTCTACTTTAGCCACCGGCCTGGCGACGTCTGGCATTTCGTCAAGACGGATGACGGCGTCCGGCTCCAGCCCGGTCCGGCGGCTCAACCCGATTTCGCCTTCTGCTTCACGCCGGCGTCGATCGTCGAACTGGCCGCGGTGAAGGGAGATATTGGTGACGTCGCCGTGACGCTCTTTGACCTGATACTGAGCGATGATCCCAGCCGGCGCGTGGGCTTCCGCGTGCTGGCGCCCTTCTGGCGGCTGGCGCGTAACGGTCACCTACGCTTGCTGCTGGGCGGCGGTCCCCGCGTCCTGGCTTATGGCGCGGCCCACGGCATTGGCAGCGTCGGCCAACTGCGGGCGTTTGTGGCGACGCTGCGTGCAGATGATGCAGCTGCGGTTGCGCCGACGCCGGACGGCTGTTGCTGATGGCCAGGCAGTCCGTCCGCCTGACCGAGCAGCAGCAGGCCATCGCCAATCACGCGACCGGGGCGGCGCTGGTCGTCGCAGTGGCCGGTGCGGGCAAGACAACGGCCATGGTTCATCGCATTGCCAATCTGGTGCGCAACCGCGTCTTTCCGGCTCAGCAGATTCTCGCCACCTCCTTCAACCGCGATGCCACTGAGCAGATACGCAAAGCCCTCCAGCGCTGGCCCAGCTGCCAGCCGGTGCGCGTTCAGACGCTGCACAGCTTGGGGTACAGCATCATCAGCCTGGGGGTCGAGCGAGGCGCGTTGCCGCCGCTTACGGCCAAGGGGAACCTTGACGCCTCGGGCCGTCGCACCCTCCGCGCGGCCATCGACGAGGCGCGCGTCGCCAATCTCGCCTTCGCACCACAGCTCGACCATTTCGACTGGGACGATTTCCTCACCTATGTAGGCGCGTGCAAGGCCAATCTGGCCTACGCTGATCTGCGCAGCGAGGCGTTGCCGCGCAGCGTGCGCAGGCTGGCCCAACAAGCCCGGGCGCCCAAGGATCGTCCCTGGTTTCTCGAGTTGTACCAGCTGTACGAACAGGTGCGTCTGACCCGCAACTGGCTGACCTTCGACGATATGCTGCTCAGCGCCTGGGCGTTGCTGGTGCGCTATCCTGAACTCCTGGCCACCGTACAGGCGCGCTATCAGTGCGTGATTGTCGACGAGTATCAGGATGTGAACCTGGTCCAGGCCGAGATTTTAGACCTGCTGGTCCGGCCCCATGGCAATTACATGGCCATCGGCGATGACGATCAGACCATCTACACTTGGCGCGGGGCCAGCCCGGACTTCTTTCTCGGCTTTGCCAAGCGCTACCGTGCCCCCATCTACTACATGACCGAAAACTTCCGCGGCCGGGCGTCCCATTTGAGCCTGGCTAACCAGGTGATCGTCCACAACCGGCGCCGCCAGCCCAAGCAACTTGATCTCGTGCGCGGCTTTGGCGGCCACACGGGGCTCACGTTCCACGGCTCGAGTACAGAGATGGCGTCTGCCATGGCCGGCGATATGAAGGCATTGCTGCAACAGGGCGTTAAGCCACAGGACATGGCAGTGCTTGTGCGCGTCTACGCCCAGACGCCGCCGATTGAAGAAGCGCTGCGCGGGGCAGGGATTCTCTACGAGATCATTGGCGATGTGCCCTTTTATCAGCGGTCGGCAGCAGCGCAGGCGGCAACCGCCCAGCCGCCCCGTTCCGCCCCAAAAGCGGGCGGCGCCGTGCGCATCCTGAGCATTTTCCGGGCCAAGGGCATGGAGTGGCCGGCGGTCTTTGTGCCCGACTGCAATGACGGCGTTCTGCCGTTGGCCAAAGCCGACCGGCCTGAGGAAGAGCGCCGCCTCTTTTACGTCGCACTCACCCGCGCCCAGGAGCGCCTCTATCTATATGCACTCAATACCAAGGCGCTGTCGCCCTATTTGATCCAGGCCAACTACGGCGAGACGTTAATGGCAACCGAAGCTGTAGGCGAGGCACTGGCCCGCGACCCGGCCGGCTGGCAGCCGGCCGATTACGTCGCCGTCGGCGTCAATGCCAAGCGTCTCTACTTGCTGGGCTATCTGGCTCAACGCTGGCCGGCCACGCCTGCCGCACGGGCAAGGGTCGCCCAGTCTGTGCTGGCGTTTTATGCCCTGCTGCGCAAGCGGCGTCTTCTGCGCAGGCTGCAGATCGGGCGGGAGGATGTCCGCTTTTGGCAGGAGGTGGCCGGCGCGCGCCTCAACCCGCCCGCGCTGGAGCTGGCCGGCATGGATGAGCTATTGCGCCAAATTGTGTGATTGGGGTGAGTCGTGTTGATGGACCGCGTGGGCGCTGCATGGGCGATCAATCCAAGAAATCTGGAGGCAGAGCATCCGTTGAGGATGCACAGCAGGGTGAGGGCGTCACCAGTGGAAAGCTGACGGGTCACGGCTCAGCGGGTTGGAGCCACAACCGTGGCTTTCGTGTAGCCAAGTGAAAAACCGAGCCGCTCGACATTGCGCTGGGACGCCGTACCGGGCGTGGTGCCAACCGCAGCGAGGTTGCAGCCCTGGTCGCTGGCATAGCGCAGCCGCGCGTGCAGCAGCGCGTGCTGAACGCCCAGGCGACGGAAGGCGCTGCGCGTGGCGGTGGAGAAGCAGATCGCCACACCGTCATGGATGGCCACTGCACCGCCGCCGGCGGGCGTGTTGCCCACCCAGGCCATGAAACAGGTCGTGGCGGGCTTGTGTGCGTTGGCGAGGGGAATGACGACATCGACATCCTCCAGCGCGCCTGCTCCGCTAAAGCCGGCACTGACGACCTGGGCCCATCGCAGTCGCTGGCCGGACGGGACGATCTCGATGCGCAGGTGTTCTTGGGAATGTGGAGCCTGATCGGGCAGCGGGACGGCCAAATCGCGCCACCACGCATTCTTAAAACTTTGAATCGCGTAGCTCCGCCGCAGTAACGCCGCGGTAAGCGACGGGTCGGCCAGGGGGCATAGGTCCACGCTGGCAGGCATCCCGCGGCGACGCAAAGAAGTCCTCGACCTCATCCAGCATCGCCTCAGCAACGGGGGCATGCATGCCCAGACCATAGATGCGATTGATCGGCGAGTTGGGACCGACATAGACGGCGAGCCCATCGCCGATTCTCGTGTCGGCACAGGCGAACTCAGGGCGAAGCTGTGCCTGGGTCGTAGCGTACTCAACCGTGCTGGCTTGCTCTGCATCTTCCAGACGGCGGGCCAGCGTCAGATTATTGAAATACATGGCTTATCGACAAGCCTCTAGAAAATCGTCCCAGAGCAGTCGATGGGCCGGCGGCAATTCGAAGAGCCGTTCGGGGTGCCACTGCACGCCAATCATCCAGCGGTGGGCGTCACTTTCGATCACTTCAACCAGCCACTCGTCTGGTACGGCCACGCCTGCCGGTTGAAAGAGGGGGGCGAGCGTTTCCAAACTAAGCCCTTGATGATGATAGGTGTTGACGGGCAACTGGTCTAACCCGATTAGCGCATGGACATGGCTCTCATCACTCAAGCGCACCTCATGGAGCGTTGGCGTGGATTTGGAGGAACGGTGACCGTCAAAGTGCTGAACCATCCCGCCACCGCCGGCAACATTTATTACCTGGCAGCCGCGGCAGATCCCAAACGTCGGTAGATCAAGGAGCAGCGCGCGGCGAGCGAGCGCTAGCTCCAGCTCATCGCGCTTGCGGTCGATGGCGGCAGGATTGGCGCCGGCTAGCTCCTCGCCAAAATAACTGGGGTGCACGTCGCCGCCACCGGCCAGGATGAGCCCGTCCAGCCTGTCGAGGATCTCGTCGGGCAGGCGACCGGTCGCGTCTGGCGTGAAGCGAGTGCCGTCGGGCAGCGTCGCCGGCATATCGGGCGCAAGGACCACACTCTGCGCGCCCAGTTGTTGCAGTACGTCAAGGTAGTGTTGTGTGTTTTCACCTACCCACTCGGCGTTGCCGTGACGGGTGGTGACGCCAACGATTGGCCCTTTGCCCATGGGAGAATGCTCCTGCCCTGTTTGGTGAACGTGTCGCACGTGGATCTGTTTGCAAGATGCGTTGCAGTTTCTTACGTCGAACTCACGGCAGTATAGCATAAGGAATCGGCGCGCTGAAGGGAAACGGAAGGGAGCATGCGGCATCGTGTCGGGCCGGACGCGTACTGTAGGCCTGCGGGGTTATCGCCGTCGCGATCGGCATCGTGGGCCCCGATTGTGTTGCGCCGCTTGGCCGCAGGCGTGGTACTCTGAAAGCAATCACTCGCCCCACCGCAGCACTGACTGGCTAGAAAGCACTGCACATGTTGACCAACACCATCATCGTCATTGTCTCGATTCTCATGGCCCTCGTCGCCGTCTGGGGCGGTTTCTTTTTCTACATCTACTGGTTCCGCATTCAGCGCCCGGTCCCCAACCTGGCGGGAGAGTACACGCTGCCTACGCTTGACGCACCCGTGCAGGTCAAGCGGGACAAGCACGGCATTCCCCACATCTATGCGCAAAGCGAGGCCGATCTCTATCGGGCACAGGGCTACGTTCATGCCCAGGACCGTCTCTGGCAGATGGAGCAAAGCCGCCGTACCGCGTACGGTCGCCTCAGCGAGATCTTTGGCGAAGCTGCATTGGCGGCCGACCGCTTTGCTCGCATCATGGGCTTTGGTCGCGCGGCAGAGCAGGAGTTGACCGCGCTTGATGCCGAGACGCGCCAGGTACTGACTTGGTATGCCGAAGGAGTTAACGCTTACCTCGCCAATGACCCCGACCGGCTCGCCGCCGAATTTAACCTGCTGCGCTTTCAACCAGAGCCCTGGTCGCCCCGCGATACGCTGGCCTATAGCAAGACCATGTCGTGGGCCCTGAGCATCAACTGGGAGAGCGAGTTGACTCGCATGCGCTTGGTTCAGCAGATGGGCCCCCTGCGCGCCATGGAACTGGAGCCCGATTATCCGCCCGCGAATCCGCTGACGCTGGAGGGGGTCGGCAGCGAAGAGATGACGCGTATGCTCTCCACGGCCGGCCTCCTACTCAACCAATATGAGGGCATCAAAGCGTGGCTGGGCACGGCGGGCGGCGGCCAGGGTAGCAACAGTTGGGTGCTCGGACCCCAGAAAACGATGAACGAACGGCCGATTCTCTGCAGTGATCCCCACCTGTCGCTTCAGATTCCGGGCGTTTGGTATGAAAATCATCTCCATGCGCCTGGGATCAACGTGAGTGGCGTCTCCTTCATCGGCTCGCCCGGCGTCATGATCGGCCACAATGAACGCATTGCTTGGGGCATCACCAACGGCTTCGCAGATGTCCAGGATCTCTACATGGAACGGCCACACGCCGACGACCCGACGCGTTTCGCATGGGGCGAGACCTGGGAGCAAGCCGAGGTGATCGAGGAGACGATCTCGATTCGCAAGCAAGCGGCACACGTTGAAGAGGTGGTGATCACGCGCCACGGCCCGTTGATCACAGGCTTGCTGGCAACTGAACCTGACGCTGAACGCCTCAACCTCATGCCCCTGGCCGTGCGTTGGGCCGGCCACATGCCCGGCAACTCCATGCGCGCCGTCTATCGTCTCAACCGCGCCCAGAATTGGGACGAATTCCAGGCCGCCGTCGCAGACTGGGACGCCGCGCCCCAGAATTTCACCTATGCCGATGTGGATGGGAACATCGGCTATGTGCTTGGCGGCTCGATTCCTCAACGTGATGAGCGGATTCTTGGCTTGGTCCCCACCCCAGGTTGGACGGGGCAGCACGAATGGCCCGGCATGATTGCCAAGCACGAATTGCCGCGTCTCTACAACCCTGCGTCCGGTATGATCGTCACGGCCAACAACAAGATGATCGGCGACGATTATCCCTATTTCCTGGGTATCGAATTCGACCCCGGTTGGCGTGCGGCGCGTATCGAAGAGCTGCTCAAGAAGAAGAGCCGCCACTCAGCCCGCGACATGGAAGAGATCCAGTTGGATACGGGTAGCAGCTATGCCGCCGCGCTTGCGCCCTGGCTGGCTATGCTGAACAGTGACGAAAACTGGGAAAGCATCGCGCTGCGGGCCATCCGCAACTGGAATTACCGCATGGATCCAGACAGCGAAGCCGCGCTGATCTTTCACTACACGCTGATTCACCTGCTGAATATGGTCTACGATGACAAGATCGCCACCGGCCTCCGGGGCTTCCGTGGCATGGCCATGAGCCCGCTTTTCCTCATTCACGGATTTAGTCTGCGCGCTGAAACGCGGCTGCTAGAACTGATCAACGAACATGCTGAATCGATCTGGTATATGGAAGCCAAGACCCGGCGCACCCGCACAAGGGAGGAAGTGCTGCAGGAGGCGCTCTCCGCAGCCGTGCGCGATATCCGCAAGCAAATCTCCGACAATGCGCGTAAGTGGGATTGGGGCCGCAGCCATCAGATTCGTTACGCTCATCCGTTGGGCAGCGCCCGCTTCCTGCGTCGCTTCTTCAACCGCGGCCCCTACCCGATCGGCGGCGACGGCACGACGCCCATGCTGGCGCGCCAGGCGCCCGAATTGCCGCCTGGCCTGGTGCAGGTGCTGCCCTCCTATCGCCAGATTTACGACGTAGGCGCTTGGGATCGGGCCCAGACTGTGACTACTGCGGGACAGTCCGGCCATCCGTTAAGCGACCACTACGACGACCAGATTGCCATGTTCTGCGAAGGCGTCTATCACCCCATGCCCTGGAGTGAAGAGGCCGTCGAAGAGGCCACTGTTTATCATATGAGCCTTGCGCCACAAAGTTAAGATAAGGATGCGACCGCCGACGAGACTGTGGCGACAATGTTTCAACCGGGGGCGCGCCGGTTACGGCGCATAGAACAGGGGAATGAAGATTGACGCCACGAGCCAGAGCAAGACGTTGAGCGGCACGCCAATACGCAGGTAGTCGCGGAAGCTGTAGCCGCCTGGGCCCATTACGATAGCATTTGTCTGGTAACCGATCGGCGTCATGAAGCTGGCGCTGGCTCCAAAGGCGACAGCCATCAGTAGCGGTTTAGGATCAATGCCTAATGTTATCGCTAGGCTGTATGCGATGGGCGTCAGCAGGACGGCCACGGCATTGTTGGAGAGAATCTCGGTCAGGAGACTGGTGAGCAGATAGAAAATTGAGATAAAGAGCAGGGGCGATGCACTGGCAAAGAGAGCCAACAAGGTGTCAACGATCAATTGCGCCAGACCAGTCGTTTCCATGGCGACGCCAAGCGGGATTGCACCGGCGATGAGGAAGAGGGTGCTGCTATCCAGCGCACGCAGCGCCTCGTCCACGCGCAGGCAATGCAGCAGAATCATGGCGGCTGCTCCACCCAGCGCGAGAATTGAAATCGACACCGGCGTGAAGATGCTCAGTAGCACCACGCCCAACATAATCCCAAGGGCAACGCGATTCTTGGTTGTCCGCGTCATCTCCTCCTCAACACCTTCAACCAATATCAGTCTTCCTTGCTCGCTCAGCATTTGCAGTGCTTTGGGGGCGCCGTGCAGGAGGAGCATGTCGCCGCTTTCCAGGCGCAGCGAACGCAGCCCGGATAGAAGCTGGTGTCCCTCGTGCTGCAAACCCAAGATGCTCACACCAAAATCATGATGCAGCTTCATTTCCCCGATTACCTGGCCGCAATAGGGCGCGTTGGGCAGAACGACGGCCTCAACAACTTTCTGCCCGATATCATCCAGTAGTACGCGTCGATCGTCTTGGAGCGCCGAGCCGAAGTGACTTCGCGTCTGCTGGACGAATTGCCTAATCTCTGCCGCCGTACCTGCTACGAGCAGCGTGTCGCCGTTGGCAAAAGTCAGCGCGTTCAGATTCGGGCCTAAGTAGGCAGTTCCATCGCGGACCAACTGGAGCAGAATGACTTGTTTCGTCTGGCTCGTTGACCGTACACTGCCTTGTGTTCTGTCGATGCGTCGGTGACGCATCTGGGTTTGGCCGCGCGGTGACGGTGTGTCTGCGATGTCGATTACGGCTGCCACGCGGCTGCCAGTGATCATGCTCCGCCCATCGATTACTACTTCGCTCACGTAGCGGTTGACGCCGTTCGGCGCGCCCAAGTCGGCCAGCGACGTCTTGTCGGGCAGTAAGCGCTCGCTGAAGAGCAGAAGATAAGCGCCGCCCGCCAATAGATAGACCAAACCCAAGGGCGTAAAGTCAAAGAGGTTAAAGCCGGGGCCGCCCGCCTTGCGATAGAGCTCGTCGAGTAAAATATTGGTGCTGGTGCCGATGAGCGTCAGTGTACCGCCAAGAATCGCAAAGTAACTGAGCGGAATGAGTACTTTGGATGCCCGCAGTCCAGCCGTGCGGCTTAGGGTAAGCAGAACGGGCATCATCATCACCACCACGGGCGTGTTGTTGACGAACGCGCTGGTGGGTGCAGTGGTCGCGCCGATTGCGGCCAGCATGCGTCGGGGATTGCCCCCTGCATAACGACCAAGAAAGACCACGGCGGCTTGCATTGCGCCCGTTTTAAGCAGCCCAGCGCTGAGAACAAACATGGCCGCCACCGTCACCAACGCGCTGCTCGAAAAACCAGAAAGCGCCTGCTCGGGCGTGAGGATGCCACTCAGCGCGAGGGCCACAATAGTTAGGAGCGCGGTCACCTCAGTCTTCGTCCGCTGCGTGATATGGAGGGTCGTACTGCCAACGATAATGCCAATCAACAGCCATTGCTCAGTTGTCATGGGCGGAAGCCGCGCTACAGCGGCCAGAAAACCGGAATGAGGAGAGTAGCCAGCAGCCAGCAGATGATGCTCAGCACCGACCCCACGCGGCAGGTAGTCGCCAAATGAATAGCCGCCGGGCCCCATGACGATCGCGTTGGTTTGATAGCCAATCGGCGTCAGGAAGCTGGCGCTGGCGGCAAAGGCGATTGCCATGAGCAGCGGTTTGGCGTCTATGCCCAGGCTGAGCGAGAGGTTGAGCGCGATCGGCGTCAGAAGAACGGCGACAGCGTTGTTTGAGATGATCTGCGTGAGCAGATTCGTCATCAGGTAGAAGATCGACAGAAAGACGACTGGCGGTGCGCCGCCCAGTAGCGAGACGATGTAATCGACAATCAGCTCGGCCAGGCCGGTGGTCTGCATGGCCAGCCCGATGGGGATGGTCCCGGCGAGCAGAAAGAGCGTGCTGGCGTCAAGCGAGCGCAGTGCCTCATCGATCCGCAGACATTTGGTTATGATCATCAGCGCCGCGCCGGCCAAAGCCAGCGTCACAATCGGGATCGAGGTGATCGTCGCCAGGGTCACGACGCCGAGCATGATCAGCAGCGCCATCCGATTCTTGGTCGTGCGCAAGATGGCGCTGTCGACGCCCTCAACGAGCATCATTTTGCCCCGATCACTGACTGCCTGTAACTCACCCGGCAGCCCCTGGAGCAACAGCACATCACCCGAGGAAAGGCGCATCTCACGGATGCCGGTGACCTGCTGACGGCCATTGTGTTGCAGCCCCATGATTTTGACACCAAATTGCGTATTCAGATCCAGGCCGCCGATGAGCCGGCCGGCGTAGGGTGAGTCGGGTAGAACGACCGCCTCGATCACCTTGCGTTCTACGTCACCAACCGGGACGCGCTGACTATCCTCCAGAACCGACATCAGCGCCGTATCCATGGATTCGGCAAAGAGTGAGATCTTCTTGGGCGTGCCCGCAACGACCATCACATCCCCGGCCTGGAGCGTTAAGCCCTGGGTAGCTTCCGCCCGATACGTATCGGGCGAGCGAATCACTTGAAGCAGCTCCAACATCTCGCTGTTGTCTTCCTGTTCACCACCGGCACGCCGCGGATTCTCGATGCGGCGATGCTGGGTACCGATGCGCGGCGGCGCCCGGCGTTCGCCTTCTGCAATGTGCTCGAAGACCTCTTCCGCGGGCAGGCCGACGACGCCGCTGCCCTGATTGACCACCAATTCTGAGATATAGGCGTTCTGCTTGTCGGAAATGAGGCTGGTAAGCGGCGGTGCGTGGTTGGGCAACAGCCGCTGGCTTGCCAGCACGATGTAGGCGATGCCCACGACGGTAAAGACCAGGCCAAGGGGCAGAAAGTCGAAGATCGTGAAGCCCGGCCCGCCCGCTTCACGATAGAGGCCGTCGATCAGAATGTTGGTGCTCGTGCCCAGCAGCGTCATCGTCCCGCCCAGAATCGAGAAATAGCTCAGTGGGATCAGCAGCTTAGACGGCCGGATGCCGATTTGACCGCTCAAGGAGAGGATCACGGGCACCATCATCACCACGACCGGCGTGTTGTTGACAAACGCACTGGCCACGGCCACGATGACGCCAAGGAAGAGCATGAGCCGCAGCGGGCTGCCCTGGGCATGGCGTGCCAGAAAGACCGTAACGGCTTCCAGCGCGCCGGTGCGCAAGAGACCGCCGCTCAGCACGAACATCGCAGCGACGGTAATGGTCGCGGTGCTGGCAAAGCCGGAGATCGCTTGGGACGCGCTGAGCAGGCCCGTAAACGCCAGCGCCGAAATTGATGCCAATGCGGTCACTTCGGTCGGTACCCAGCGCGTCATGTATAGAATTGTCGTGATCACCAAGATGATGATCAGCAGCCATTGGTCGAGTGTCATCAAGGACCAGCGTGATTGTGGCAGCCATGCCGAAGGGATGCGTCTACGGGCAATCGTGCCCGTCCGCTTGAGTCTACATTACACGAGGGGCATGGGCTAATTGCCACAATCTGTGCCACCGGCTATCATGGAGCCCGAGATTTCAGTCACCCTGGGCTTGAGAGCAGGGGGCTCCTGAAGCGTACTGGACGACGAGTATCTGTCATGCTGCGTTTGCTTGCCTGGCGACTTTGCCTCGAGTTTTGGAATTTCTTGGCCTGGCTTCTCCAATTTCCTCCTTTTTCCATTTTCCAACGATTTGATCGCCCGGTTGATTACTTTGCGTTTGGGGCTAATTTGGATCCAAGCGTGCTCGTGCGGCGCGCCATGCGCGTGCGCGGCGAGGCTGAGCTGCTGCTGCGCGATCACGCGCTCTACTTCAATCAGCCGGGTCCTTTTGAGGGCTTTGGTTTTGCTTCGGTTGAAGCCGCTCCAGGGCGGCTGGCCTATGGCAAGGTGCTGACGATTGGGCGGATTGATGCCATGCGCATGGATTTCTACGAGGTAGTGCCCTTTATCCATCGCCATCGTCGCGTCTGGGTGGAGCAGGACGGGCGGCGCATCTTCTTCTATCAGGCAACCCATCCGCGCGACGGGCAGATTCCCACGCGCGAGTACTTGGACAAGATTCTCTATTCGGCCGAGCGCTCGGCGATCATTCCGCCTGACTTGCTGCACGAGTTGCGCACCACGCCCACGCTCACCGAACTGGTTCCGCGCCAGGATCCAACCTTTCTGTTCGAGCGTTACGGCACCGGTCCGGCATGGCTCGTCAACTGGTGCCGGGCGTATGATCGCCGCGGCGTAGCGCTCTTTCGTCGCCTCTATCCATTGAATCTTTTCAGCCGCTGGATTCGTCCGCAACTGCCGAGAGACTCATTGTTCAACGCTGATAGGCCCGTCAACCCGCCGCTGACAGAGCCAGAGTCGGTATCTGATTAAAGCTTGATCGTTCTGCCACAGGGCGTCGCCCGACCATCCTCTTTGAGGGCATCTGAATGGAGTCTTTGCGTGTCGTTCAATCCAGTTGATCAGCTCTTTGAGGAATTTCCACGTTTCGAAACGGCGCGTCTATACTTGCGCCCGCTTGACGCCGACGATGCGGACGCGCTCTACGCAATCTTTGCCGATGAGGAAGTCACCCGCCACTACGATCTGGAAACTTTTGTTGAGGTGAGCGAAGCCACCGACCTGATCGATTTCATCCACGAAAGCTATGAGACCGAACGGCAGGTCCGTTGGGGGATCGTGCGCACGGCCGATGACCAACTATTGGGGACGTGTGGTTTTGTCTGGCTGCGGCAATCTAGCGCGGAAATTGGCTATGATCTGATCCGAAGCGCTTGGGGCAATGGCTACATGCATGAGGCGCTGATGGCGTTGCTTGACTTCGCGTTTGAGGAGTTGGCGCTCAATCGCATTGAAGCGTTGGTGATGCCGGGTAACGTACGCTCGCAACGCCTACTGGCACGTCTGGGCTTCGTCCATGAAGGTACGCTGCGCCAATATGATTACTTCAAGGGCGCCTTTCACGACATGCAGATCCATGCGCTGCTCCGCGGCGACCGTACGTGGTCGTGATCTCGCTGGCGTACCTTTCGTTATTCTTCGACTACGGCATCCTTCATTTCTTCGGTACGTCCGATGCCCAGCTTCTTACAGAGATGCGCCAATTCGCGCTGCTCCGCCGGCGTCAACGCCGCCATTTCTTCGGTAATTGCGGCCACGTGGCCAGGAAAGATGCGACTGATCATGGCGCGCCCTACATCGGTCAACGAGATGAGCATGACCCGGCGATCCTCCGTCGAGCGCGTGCGCTGGACGAGACCCCGCTTGCAGAGATTGTCAATCACCAATGTCATATTCCCGCCGCTTTTCAGCAACTTATCGCCGATTTCTCGTTGTGACATGGGACCCAGGTGGTAAACGGTCTCCAGAACGCCAAACTGGGTTGTGGTCAGCTCCTCCATCGTATGATGACCGGCCAGTCGCGCCGAAAACGCGTCCGTCGCGCGCGAGAGCTTTATGAAGGTATCCAATGCTTGAACTTGATCCTCAGGACCGGCGAAGTGGGTAGGCATGGGTCCTCCCTTTATGTGAAGATGTGCTCGAAGGAGAACACCGACTTTTTCGCTAGAGTAGCTGCATTCTGAAAGATTTGACATCTAATAATATACATCCATTGCCTGTCGCCGCCAAATCACTTTCTTGTCATCGTGTCGGCGGTAGGTTTGGCCACTGTCGCGCTCCAACGTACAATAGCGCCTATGGCTATTTTACTTGCTTCCAATCCCGAACTCGTGCTGATTCACGCTAGGCGCGTCGGCGATGAGGGCTTTGTGGCCCTGCTGTCGGACGGCGACAGCCTGTTTGCCGATGCGTTGGCGGCGGTCGTAGACGACTTGATCGCCGTCGACATCAACGGGCCGCGCTTGAGCCGCGTCAATTTTGACGCCGTGGCCTTGGTAATTTTGGACCTACCCTCTGAAACGCTCCTGGGGCCGGTTGGGCGACGACTTGTTGACGCCCTTGGTCATCTGGCTCGAGAAGAACTTACTTTGGCCTTTATGGGCGAAAGCGCGGCGGTAACCGGTCTCTTTCTCGAAGACGGGATCACGGCCGGTCTCAACCTGATTCCCCAAGCTGTGGTCATCGATGACGTTCAGGGCGTTGCCGATCTCCAGGCGCTGCTGGCGCGCATGAGTACGCAAGGCGTGCGACTCTTGGCCATGGATGCGCCCGTGAGCGTTGTCTATGAACAGGCTGAGGACACGGTTGCCGTCGAGGGGAGCGGCAACGTGCTGCTTGTCTCCTTTGTCCAAGGGGCGGATGACCTTCACCCCACGGCCCGCATTCACGCCCTGACCATGGGCATGCGCGACACGTGGCCCGCCTAGTCAATTGGCTTCCATGGACCGAACCATTCTCATCACGGGCGCAACCGACGGCATTGGCCTGGCGCTGGCGCGAGGCTATGCAGCAGAAGGCGCGCGCCTCGCACTGGTCGGACGGCGCGCGCAGGAAGAACTGGATGATCCGCTCTTTACGGCTGAGACTTATTGCCGGGTTGACCTGGGTGATGCAGACTGTGCCGAGCAGGTTGCCGCCTGGCTTGACGCCCATAAAATCAGTCGCCTGGATCTGCTGATCAACAACGCTGCGCTGGGCCATGTAGGCCCGATTGGCGAGCAGCCGGCGGCCAGTATCCGCACGCTGGAGGCAGTCAACCTGCGTGCGCCGATTGCTATCACCTATCGACTATTGACGCGCGTGGAGCAAGCGGCTGGGCGCATTGTCTTCATTGGGTCGGTCGCGTCCGTGTTGCCGTCGCCTACCTACGCCGTCTATAGCGCCACCAAAGCCGCACTCGATGCGTTTGTGCGCAGCTTTCAGATTGAACTCAGTGCAACGGAAAGCCCGGCCAGCGCGCTGATGATCCATCCCGGCGCGACGCGCACGGGCATGCATGCCAAGACCGGCGTCACGCGCGAGCAGTTGGACTGGACCAAATTCACGCCGGCGGAAACCGTTGCCGCGCAGATTGCTGCGCAAATCGAAGGCAGCCGGCGCACGGCGGCCGTCGGTTTGACCAACAACCTCGCCTACCAGTCGCTGCGCCGCTGGCCCGAGCCCCTAGAATGGGCCATGCACCGGCAAGGTACCAAACGCATGTATTGCCAGGGCGAGCGTCATTGTGTCATCACCGGCGGAGCTGACGGGATTGGCCGTGCGCTGGCGTTGGCCTTTGGCGCGGCCGGCTATCGCATCACGGCCATCGACCGTGACCCCGAACAGTCCATGCGCACCCAGGCCGAGCTGATCAACAGTGGGGGACGGGGACGCTTTCTCGTGGCCGATTTGCGTGACGCCGACGAACTCGGACGCATTCGCAGTAGCCTGGCCGGCCGGCCGCCCATTGACGTCCTCGTCCATAACGCCGGCATCAGCGCGGCTGGGCTCTTTGCACGGCTGCCGCTGGATGCTCAACTCGCGGTGCTCGACGTCAATTTTCTGGCGCCGCTGCTGTTGACGCAGGGTGTCCTGGCCGACGGGTTGCTCAGCGATGAGGCGACACTCGTCTTTATTTCGTCACTCTCCCACTTTGCCGGTTACCCCGGGGCTGCAGTCTATGCCGCGAGCAAAGCGGGCATCGCATCGTATGCGCGCAGCCTGGCCGTGGCGTTGGCGCCTATCGGGCAGCGTACGCTCACCGTCTATCCTGGTCCGACACGAACGGCCCATGCGCGACGGTACAGCCCTGACAACAGTCGCGAAGCCAAACGTATGGCGCCGGAGCGACTCGCCGAGCAGGTGCTCTTCGCCGTGAGCCGTGGCAAACGCCAGCTCATTCCAGGGCCGGCGAATGAGGGCTTTGCCCTGGCCGGCCGCCTCTTCCCCAGCTTGACAGACGCAATCATGCGCAAGACAATGCTGGAGAAGATCATTGCCCAGGCCGCCGCAGAGGATCCGGGGTCGACGTAAGAACAAGCTCTGGCATCCTACACCTTCACCCACTGGAACCATGCGCACCGATCAATTTGATTACGAACTGCCCGACCACTTTATCGCGCAGCAACCGGCCGAACCACGCGACAGCAGCCGCCTGCTCGTCCTTCACCGGGCAGACGGCCGCATCGAGCATCGCCGCTTCAGCGAAATTGGAGACTATCTGCGACCCAAAGATCTGCTCGTTGCCAACGACAGCCGGGTCATTCCCGTGCGTTTGCATGGACACAAGGCAACGGGCGGCGCGGTGGAGATTTTTCTGCTCAAGCCGCTGGATGATGCCGGGCTTCTCTGGGAATGCATGACGCGTGGACGCAACCTGCGTGCGGGTGTGGAAGTGACGATGGGGGCGAGTAAGCCCGATGGCGAAGAGACGCTTGGTGCTGTGATTGAGGGCGTCAATGAAGCGGGAACCCGTAACGTACGTTTTTCGGCGCCGGTCGGCCCCTATCTTGACGAATTCGGCGAAATTCCGCTGCCGCCCTACATCACCGAATATACGGGTGATCGAGAACGGTATCAGACCATCTACAGCCGGCCCGAGGGCAGCGCCGCCGCGCCGACCGCGGGCCTGCACTTCACGCCAGAGCTCCTCATGGCGCTGCGGCAGAACGGAGTCGGCTTTGAGACCGTGACGCTTCACGTCGGGCTCGACACCTTCAAACCGGTTGAAGCTGAGGAAATCGCCGATCACGTCATCCATAGCGAATGGGCGGCGCTCACCCGTGACAGCGCACGCCACATCAACGACGTGACGTTGCAGGGTGGGCGCATCGTGGCTGTGGGCACCACCGCCACGCGCACGCTGGAGTACGCGGCCACGGGCGCTCAGGGTCTCGAACCGTACGACAACACCGCTTGCCCCTGGCAACGTACCGCAGCCTTCGCCGGCCCGGTGGACCTGTTCATTCGTCCCGGGTATCGCTTTCGCGCGGTCGACCTGCTCATCACCAATTTCCACCTGCCCCGCTCCAGCCTGCTGATGCTGGTCAGCGCGTTTATCGGCCAGGCCCACCCTGATGAGTTGGATGCCGGCCGGCGGATACTGCTCGAAACCTACGCAGTGGCCAAAGCCGAGGGCTATCGCTTCTTCAGCTTTGGCGATGCCATGCTGATCGTTTGATTGCCCATTCGTGGGTAGAGGGCAACTGCGCATGGCTAGCGTCAAAGGCGCGCCACGAAATGGAAGCCGAAGTCTGAGCTTGTCGAAGCGTTGAACGCGCAGGCGGCAGGACCCGGCTTTGACAGGCTCAACCTGCGCTACTCGACGGCCAGAATGTGAATCTTGGCGTGGGGCACGGTCTCAAAGGCGCCAAAGTGAAACTTGAGCGTATAGCCCCCCGCCAGATCGGGATAGTCTGGCGCCTGGACCTTGGCCTGCTGAATTGCGAAATTGACGAGCTGCAGAAAGCGCCCGCTGTTGAGTTGCTCCAACTCCTCGGTGCTGGCCACGTGTTCGACCGGCATGGCCATCCAGTGGACGCTGCTTTCCGGGTGAATGCTTTGAATGAGGGCAAAACCGTTTTGATCATCCTGGGCGATGATCGTGCCGGGTGCATCGCCGCTGAGAATGGCGCAAAAGGGGCAATCAGCGGCGGTGTGAGACTGGGTCATGATGCGTTCCTCCTATTGGGTTGGATTCGGCGCGATAGGCCGGTTCGTCTTGGTCTGGTCGCCGGATCAGAACTGGCGCTCGACGAAGCGTCCCAAACCCGGCGCGCCGCTGAATTCCTCATCCTCTACGATTATCTCGCCCCGTAGCAACACCGTTCGCGGCCAGCCATTCACGGTCAGACCGGCATACGGCGTCCAATCGCAGGCCTCGTGCAGCGTTTCGGTCGTGAGCGTCTTGCGGCGTTCCGGGTCAAAGATGACCAGATCGGCGTCATAGCCGGGCGCAAGCACACCCTTGCGGGTGAGACCCATCAGGCGTGCCGGATTGCTGCAGCAGAGCGCGGCCCAACGCGCCGGGTTCAGGTGACCGTGCCGCACGCCAAAGTGATGGACCAAGGCCAGTCTTGCCTCAATGCTGGGCACGCCGCCCGGCACAGTGCTGAAGTCGGTCTGCGCTTTCTCTTCGCGCGTCCATGGGCAGTGGTCGGTGCTGACTACCTCGAGCGTCCCATTGGCCAGACCGCGCCAGAGGGCCGAGTGATCCGAGCGGTTGCGTAACGGCGGCGCACAGATAAAGAGCTCGCCTTCGCTGCCCGCCAGATGCTCCTCGGCCGTAAGCACGAGATATTGTGGGCAGCTCTCACCCATGATTTCCACGCCCCGCTCGCGCAGTTCCGCGATCTGGCGCACGCTTTCCGCACAGCCCACGTGAAAAATGTAGAGGGGACACTGGGCCAGGCTGGCCAATTCGCCGGCACGATGAATCGCCGTTGCTTCCAGGCGCGCTGGACGGGTGCGCTCATGCCAGATGGGTGCGGTATGGCCGGCGGCCAGCGCCTCGGCCCGCAGTCGCTCCAGCACGGGGCCCGTTTCGCTGTGCAGCACAACGCTGCCGCCCGCCCGCCCCACGGCTTCCAGCGCACGGAGCAAAGCCACGTCGTCCAGCATCATGCCGGCATAGGCCTGATACAGTTTGAACGTGGCGCAGCCGGCCGCGATGACAGCGCCGACTTCACCCAGCCGTTCATCCTCGGCGCCGTGCCAGGTGGGGATTGTCATGTGGAGGCTGTAGTCCACAGCCACGGCTGGGTCCGCTTCGGCGCGCCGGGCGGCCAGCGCATCCAACATTGGTTGCTCCGGCTCAGGCGTCACGAAATCGATGAGGGTCGTCGTCCCGCCGCACGCCGCAGCTATCGAGCCGCTCTCAAAGCTATCGCTGCTGACGCGCCCGGCCAGTGGCATCTGCAGGTGGACATGGGGGTCCACGCCTCCGGGCATGACGTAGCACCCCTGGGCATCGATGATGGTCTCCGCATTCAGGCCGCGACCAATTGCAGCAATCTCTTCACCGTCGATTGCGAGGTCAGCGGCAAAGAGACCTGAGGGCGTGATCAGCATACCGTTGGTAATCAGTAGATCATGCATAACTCGGGCATTTCCATCGCGGTTGCTCCGTAGGAAGAGGCCGCCGTAAATTTTGCGTAGCCTTGATTGGCTTGCGCTACGGCGCTGGCGTCAAAACTCGCAGGAGAACACTCTCTTCGACAGCCGTAACCTGAAAATCGCCCAACGCCGCAGGCAGCAAGACCCAGCCGACGGCCGCAAGCGACACCGGCTCGCCGGCCCAAGAAATGACGGCCTCGCCTTCGAGCACAGCCCAGATTTCAAAGGTGCTGCCATCACATGTACCGCTAAACGCGCTTCCCGCAGGCAGCGCCAGGCGCTCGGTCTGGAAGTAGGCGCATTGGCCGATTTGCTCGCGGCGCACACCGTTGTCCTCTAATAGCGTTGGCGTTAGCGGCTTTGGTTCGATCAAATCGAAATTGAGTACATCCAGCGCTTGCTCTACATGAATCGGACGGGGCCGTCCCCAATCATAGATGCGGTATGTTGTGTTGCTGTTCTGCTGGATTTCCGCCACGATCGTGCCGGGGCCGAGCGCGTGGACCGTGCCGGCCGGGACAAAGATCACATCGCCCGTTTTCACGGGGACGCGGTGGAGCCAGTCATCAACCGTGCCGGTCGCAATGGCTTCGGCGAAGGCAGCCTTGCTGACGCCCGGCTTGAAGCCATAAATCAACTCAGCATCCGGCTCTGCATAGAGTACGACCCACATCTCCGTTTTGCCCAGATCCTCCTCGTTGGCGAGACCGTACGCATCGTCCGGATGAACCTGGACAGAGAGCCAGCGGTTGGCGTCGAGCAGCTTGATAAGGAGCGGAAAACGGCCGAGATCGAGCATGCTCTGGTTGCGCGTGCCCACCAGTTCCACGCCCAACTCTTCCTGGACTTCGGGCAGTGTCTTGCCGGCTAACGGTCCCCGGTTGACTGCACTTGAGCCATCGGGATGAGCCGCGATCTCCCAACTTTCGGCGATGATGCCGTCGGGCAACTCGTGACCCAGCTTATCGGCCAGGTTGCGCCCGCCCCATAAGTAGTCCTTGAAGATCGGATCAAAGGTGAGCGGGTAGATTTGTGGCTCTGGGGTGGCGCTCGGAACGGATTGGGTCATGCGAATGCTCCAAAATGATGAGCCGATTATGTACCGGGTGATCTGTCCTGTGGATTGCCGTCATCGCCAGCGCCTATCGCTACAGGATCGCCACTACCATGCAGGTGCTCAAGCATCGCCGGTTCGACCATCCCGAGTTTACCGACCTCGCCGTCGGGGAAGGGGTCCAGGTCAAACATCTTGCGCCAGGCGTAAGCGCCAAAGAGCTTGATGCTGGCAGCCACCGGCGCGGCCAGGATCGCGCCCAGAATGCCGGCCAGACTGCCGCCCATCATCACCGCGACAATGATGACTACGGGGTGCAGGTCGAGCGCACCACCGACGATGCGCGGGACCAGTACGCCGTTCTCTACCTGCTGCACAATGAACATGAAGGCAGCAACAATGCCTGCAAATAGCAGTGGGTTCATGTCGCCAAAGGTCGTGCTGCCCAGAAAGAAGGCGACAATCATCGCCGTTAGCGTGCTGACGAGCGGGCCGACGATGGGCAAGAATTCGAGCAGCCCGGCCAGCGCGCCCAAGGCCAGCGCATAGGGTACGCCCAAGAGCCATAGGCCGATCGACACGACCACGCCAATCACCAACGCCAGAATGATTTGGCCCCGCAGATACGCGTTCCAGATCCGGATAAATTCGACCATCAATTGCTCGGCATCGCTGCGATAGCCGGGCTGATGGGCCAAATCACTCACGAACTGGCCGAACCGGGGCATATCGCGCGCCACGTACATGGATGCCATGAGCACGATAAAACCGGTGCCAATACTGGAGAAGATGTCCTGCGCTACATTGAGCACCAGCGGCCCGCCGCGGCCCACCACTGTGGTCGTGAAATCGAGGATACGGTCCTCAAGACCGCCGACATCCAGCAGCTGCGCAACGTCCGGTGTCGTAAATGTGAAGCGGCCGATATCGTAGGTGTTTCCCGTGATCGCCAAGAGCTGGTTCGCTATGCTGTCGTACGTGGCTTCTGTTAGCCCGGGCAATGCCCGCAGCAAACGATTCGTTTGGTCGACGGCAAGCAGGCCAAGTGAGAGAGCCAGCATCAGCCAGACCGCGAAGACAACGAAGTAGACAAAGAGAACGCTCCAGCCCCGCTTCCAGTTAAGACGCCGCTCAAAGAAGCCGATCACCGGTAGCAGCAGATACGCAAGGATGACCGCTGCAATCAGCGGCTGGAGTAGACCGCGGAAACGCCAGATGACGATCGCCGTCAATAAGATTGCAAAGAAAGCGACAATCGCTTTGGTGGTCAGATTCCAGGGCGGGGAAGCCTGTTCGCTTGGCTTTTCTGCAACCGTGAGCTCCTGGGGGATCTCTTCCGGAATCGGCTCGGTTGTCTCTACGGTTGCGGACATAAGATTAGGAGTTGGTTGCGTGCAGGGTATGGTTGAACCGGTCGGAGGGCGGATGTTGCCGCCATTATATCACATGGCAGCGTCTACTCGCGCGACCTGATCGACGCTTAGGCGGACGTCAGACGCGCTGAGCGTATCGGCAAGTTGTTCGAGCGTCCGGCTGCCCACAATCGGGATCGTAACGAAGGGCTGCGCCCGCAGATAGCCTAACACAACCTGCGTAATCGTCAGTCCGCTCTCCAATGCAATCTCCTGTAAGCGCGCCAGGCGCGCCTGATTTGGCGCCACCGGATAGGCGTCACCCACCTGCAGATTTCCCTGTGCCAACTTCTGGAAGAGGCCGCCGGCCTGCGATGAGTAAGGGATGGCAGCTAGCCCGCTGACCCGATGGTAAGCATAGAGCTCATCGTCCATGCTCACCATCGTCGGGTCGGCAATGCCCTCCGGATCGATCACGGCTGCGCTCCAGAGCATCTGGTCGGCCACGAAGCCGTCGAAACCTTGGGCTGCGGCGATCTCTTGGGCCTCCCGGATACGCGCCGCCGCGCCAGTTGGAACAGCCGAAATAGCGAATCTTGCCGGCCTGAACCTGCGCATTCAACGTTGCGAGGATCTCTTCGACTGGCCGGCTTGGGTCATCGCGATGCAGCCAGTAGAGGTCGATCACGTCGGTCTGGAGATTGATCAAGCTGGTGTTGAGGTCGTCTTCGATTTCAGCGCGTGACATGCGGGGTACGTCCATGGTTGCCATGTCTGGATGAGCGCCCTTGGTGGCAAGCACGATGCGATCGCGCAGGCCGCGGTCCGCAAGCCAGCGTCCCACGGTCTTCTCGCTCTGATGCTTTTCGCCGGCCAGCCAGTTGGCATAGACGCTGGCCGTGTCGACGAAATTGCCACCCGATTCGGCGTAAAGGTCCAGCAGGTCAAACGATTGATGATGATCGATCGTGCTGCCAATGAAGGTCGTGCCCATGCAGATGGCGGCGACGGCTAGGTCGGTGTTTGGGATCGTAGCGTATTGCATCAGGGGGCTCCTAGAGTTTTGTAAGGCCGGCGAGTGCTGCGTCCAGGCGCTTGATCCCAATGCCGGGAAAGGCAACGGTTACCTCCTCCGCACCGCCGATGACGTTGCTTTCGATCACGGTGCCTACGCCAAATTGCGGGTGCTGCACGCTGTCACGGCGCTTGAATTCAGTCTTGGCGCCCGCTCTCGCCGGTTTGCGCTGCGAAGGGCGTGAGATCGGTTTACTGGACTGATCGTAACTGCTCGAGCCCTGCCCGCCGCTCCAATTGTAGCTGCTCTTGGTCGCCGATGGCTTCGTGCGGCCCCAGCCGCCGCGGGTACTCGACGCGCTGCGATCGCGCGGCCGGCTGTCGTCCCAGTCGGTGATGCGGTTGTAGCTCTGTCTGCGGCGGCTGTGCTTGTCGACCATGCCGGTCAGCAGGTCGGCTGGAATCTCATCCAGAAAGCGGCTGGGCGCCTGCACTTCACTGTTACCCCAGACGCTGCGACGGAACGCATGGACGAGATAGAGACGCCGCTTGGCGCGGGTGATGCCCACATAGCAGAGGCGGCGCTCTTCCTCCATGTCCTCCGCGTCGCCACTTTCAATGCTGCGCGCATGGGGAAGGATGCCGTCTTCCATGCCGGCAAGGAAGACCACCGGGAACTCCAACCCTTTGGCGGTGTGGAGGGTCATGAGCGTGACTGCGCCGGCGCTCTCATCGATCTGATCGGCATCGGAGACGAGCGCCACTTCCTCCAGGAAGAGCCCCAGCGGCGTCTGATCGGGCGGTAGTCCGGCGAGTCCCAGGCGGTACTGGGCCGCGACGCCACGCAGTTCCTGAATGTTGGCGAACCGTTCCTCGCCCTCATCGGAGCCGTCGCGCAGCGAATCGACATAGCCCGATTCGTACAGCACGGCGTCGAGCAAGTCAGCCACGCTTTCGAATTCATGGCTGCGCTGGCGCATGAGCCACTGGCTGAGCAGCTTGGCAAACTCGGTCAGCGCATTCTGCGCCCGGGCGGCAAAGGGCGGCGCAACCTGAGCAGCTTCAGGTAGGATGACGTTGAGGCGCCGCTGCGTTACTTCCGGTCCTACATCCAGAATCGAGAGCGCCACATATTCGTTTACGCCGAGTTCCGCAGCCCAGATCTTGAATCTAGCCTGCGTCTTGAGCCCGATGCCCCGAGTCGGCGTGTTGATGATGCGGTCCAGCGCCACGGAGTCCGCCGGGTTGTGGATGAGGCGCAGATAGGCGAGGGCGTCCTTGACCTCTTTGCGCTCATAGAAGCGAGTTGCGCCCACCAGCTTGTACTTGATCTGGCGGCTGACGAAAGCCTCTTCGAGGGCACGGCTCTGGGCGTTGGTGCGGTACATGACCGCAAAGTCTCCGGCAGAAAAGGCCTTCGAGGCGGTGAGTCGCTCGATTTCTTCGCAGATGTAGGCAGCTTCTTCCACTTCGTTGTAGGCCTCGTAGACCGTTACGTCGAGCCCCTTGCCATTCTCCGTATGTAGCGCTTTGGGCGTCCGGCTACGATTATTGGAAATCACGGCATTGGCGACATCCAGGATTGTCTGGGTACTGCGGTAGTTCTGCTCCAGCAGGATGACCTTAGCGTCGGGGTAACTCTCCTTGAAGCGTAGAACGTTGCGATAGTCGGCGCCCCGGAAACGGTAGACTGACTGATCCTCGTCGCCGACTGCAAAGAGATTGCGATTGTCAGTTGGCGGACCGACCAGGAGCTGCAGCAGCTCATATTGGGCCGTATTTGTATCCTGAAACTCGTCCACCAGCACATAGGGCCATTTCTGCTGATACTTGACGCGAAGTGCCTCATCATCGCGCAACAGCAGCGCCGTCTTCATGAGGAGGTCGTCGAAGTCCATGGCGTTATTGGCCGCCAATGCTTCCTGATAGCGAGCGTAGACGCGCCCGGCGATCTCTTCGAAGTAGCGCTCGGCCCGGTAGGCCTCTGGCGTGACGAGTTCATTCTTCTGGCGCGAGATATGGGCCTTGATCGCGGTGGGGCTGTAGCGCTTTTCGTCCAAATTCTGCTCGCGCATAATGGCGCGGAGAAGCGAAAGCTGGTCGGCGCTGTCGTAGATCACCCAGTCGCGTTCGTAGCCGACAGCCGCAGTCTCCACGCGCAGCACGCGGGCGCAGATGGAGTGAAAGGTGCCGATCGTCAGGCCGCCCAATGGCTGCCGCTCGCCGGGCAGCGGCGCACCAAAGCGATCGGCGAGCAAGCCTTCCACCCGCTCGCGCATCTCCCGTGCCGCCTTGTTGGTGAAGGTGACGGCCAGAATATTCCACGGCCCGATACCGCCGGCATCTATCATGTGCGCGATGCGGTTCGTCAGCACGCGGGTTTTGCCCGAGCCAGGGCCGGCTAGCACCAGGACGGGCCCGCTGACCGCTTCGACGGCCGCAGCTTGTTGAGGATTCAGCTCGGAAGAATATGTCATTGCATGTATGCCGGGTAGAACGATAATCTGGGAGGGTGAAGAGGTCGGGTTGACCGTCGCTTGGGTTGGTGATTAGCCATCGTCTTCGCCACGGAAGAGGCGCAGATAGCTTTCGTACCGTTCAGAATCGATCTGCCCCGCCTCGACTGCCGTACGGACCGCGCAGCCTGGTTCATGATCGTGGGTGCAAGAGGGGAAACGACACTCGTTGACGTACGGCTCGATATCCTTGAAATAGAAGCCGAGGTCTGCCGGATCGATATCGTACAGCCCTAATTCGCGGATACCGGGCGTGTCTGCAATGTAGGTTTCGTCGCCAAACGGTAAGGGCAGCAGTTGAGCAGTCCGCGTGGTGTGCTTGCCCTTGTTCATGAAATCGCGCAGGTCGCCGACTTCCAGGTTGAGCGTCGGATCGATGACGTTGATGAGGCTGCTCTTGCCCACGCCGCTGGGACCGGTGACCACCGTGATGCGATCAATGAGCGCGTTTTCCAGCTCTGCAATGCCCTCCCCGCTCTCGGCGCTCGCATAGATGACCCGATAGCCCATGCCTGCATAGAGACCAAAGCGCGCTTCCGCCTCTTTCGCCTCGGCCAGATCGATCTTGTTGACGCAGATAATCGTCGGCAATTCGTTGGCTTCGGCCAGGACGAGGAAGCGGTCCAGCATGCGCAGGTGGGGCTCCGGCTGGCGAATGGAGAAGACGACCATGGCTTGATCCGGGTTGGCCAGGATCACGTCTTCGGCCGGAATGCTGACCCCGGCTTGCTGTCTGCTGAGGACGCTCTGGCGCTCGTCAATGCGTTCGATGAGTCCCTTGTCCGGCCCATTAGGTAGAACCCAGACCCGATCACCCACTGCGACGAGCGTGTCCTTGCTCTTTTCCTGGCGCAGGCGACCCCGTACCTCACACTGGCGAATATGGTGTTCAATCGTATCGCCGTCTTCGACGGCGGTGCGCACGTCAAAATGATGGCCCAGGGCGCGGATGACGACGCCGTGAATCAGTTGGGCAGAGTCCTTCTTGGGCTTTGCCTTGCTGCTTTTGCGCTCAAAATAGGCTTCATCGATGTCGTCGTAATCGTTGCTTAGATCGGCGGCGCGAAACTTCTGACGTCTTGGCAAAGCGATCCTCCAAAAGCTGCCGTGGCGAGCGGTCAAGAATGGGCTTGACACAGGCGTAGACGTCTCGGGTTGCAGCCTGCACCAAGCCTTGGTTTTCCGAATGCACGCAAGCGAGATGTTCGGAATTTGAGTGTATCAAGTGGCTTGCCGCCTGTCAATTGAATCACGGCTCAATTTGTGATTCCAGCGTCGAGCACGGTAGGCCGCGGATTGTACCGGATTGTTCGGATGTGCGCGGATAAAACTGAATCGGAGACTGGGATGGACAGCTTGAAACGGAGAAGCGGTTTATCCAGGCTGTGTCGCATTGTCTGGCGCCTGGCAGCAGCCGAGGCTGTGGCCGTGGGCCAAGCAAACCCTCTCGATGCGTGCCGGAACCGCAAGCCCGAATTGGGCCAGCAAGCTTTGTACTTCCCCTAAGGGTAG
This sequence comes from uncultured Chloroflexia bacterium, assembly GCA_963749845.1. Lineage (GTDB taxonomy): Bacteria > Chloroflexota > Anaerolineae > Caldilineales > Caldilineaceae > JAGRCP01. The sequence goes on from CAVVOJ010000014.1 coordinate 40,080, forward strand.
GCCCATCACGCTTGTGTAGCACCCGTCCAGGCGCGCGACGGGCGCAAAAGTCGGATGCTGGATTGCGTAGGCCCCGGCCTTGTCGAAGGGATCGCCCGTGGCCACATAGGCGGCGATTTCCTCGTCCGTATACGCACGCATGGTGACGGTGGTCGAGTTGAGGCGCATATGAGATTCACCCGTCGGATAAGCCAATACGCAGACCGCCGTATAGACGGTGTGGGGCGCTGCGCGTAGGATGCGCAACATGCGTGCTGCATCTTCGGCGTCCAACGGTTTGCCCAGCATCTCCTGTCCCATGGCGACGACCGTGTCGGAGGCGAGGATGAGGCAAGGGGGGCTCTCTTTCAATTGAGCAGCGATGGCCAGGGCTTTTGCCTTGGCCAGGCGTAAGGCCGTCGTCGCCGGCTCTTCATCGGGCAACGGCGTTTCGTCGATATCGGCGGCCATGGACGTAAAGGACAGGCCCAGATCATACAAAAACTGGCGGCGGCGTGGGCTTTGCGAGGCGAGGATGAGGTCCATGTAAACCGTTCCGAAATTGCGGCGCGAATCGTTTCGCATCGACGAAGATGACTCGGCGACATTCTAGCACGGGCAGAAATGAGGAGCAATGGAAGCTCTTCTTATAGAGTAGACAGAACGCCTGGCTTCTGGCAAGATGTCCGTTGACAGCAGTGCTTTTCCCGCCTCAACCAATGGTCTCCGGATGCAGCCGACTGGGCGCATCCAGTCTACTTGTGCCAGGAAAGGAATGAAACGAGATAATGGGCAATGACGCGTATCCAAGCAACGGTCAACCGGTGCGGGTGGCGTTGATCGGCGCCGGCGGGATGGCTCGCCATCACGCCCGCCAGATTCTGCGCCAGCCGCAAAATGGCACGATTGTGGTCATCTGCGAGCCGTCTGTTCAGGCGTATGGGCAGATGGCTGAAGTCTTTACCGAGGCCGGGGTGTCCGCGCCGCCCAACGTGCCTGACCTGACTGAGTTATTGGCGGAACATCGCGAGCAGCTTGACGCTGTCTTCATTTGCACGCCCCACGCGCTGCATCATGACCAGGCAAAAGCGTGTCTAGAAGCCGGGCTTGACGTCCTGTTGGAAAAACCGATGGTCATGAATGTAGCCGAGGCCGAGAGCCTGATTCAGACCCGCGATCGCACGGGGGCGTTGTTGGTTGTCGCCTTTAACGGCAGCCTCTCACCCCAGGTCCGCAAGGCCTCGGCGCTCCTGCGCAGCGGCGAACTCGGCTCGATTCTGACGATCAGCGCCGTGGTGTGGCAGGGCTGGCGGCAGCAGACGATCAGCACGTGGCGCCAGGCGCCTGCGCTTTCGGGCGGCGGCTTTCTTTTTGATACCGGCGCACATTTGCTCAATACCGTCGCCGATCTCGCTGGGGAGGATTTTGTCGAGGTAGCCGCGTGGCTCGACCCACGCGGCGCGCCGGTTGACATATCCGGCACCGTCATGGCTCGCTTAGCCTCTGGCGCGCTGGTCAGCCTCAGCGGCTGTGGCGAAACGATCCATTCGTGCGCGTCTGACGTGCGCGTCTTCTGTGCCGGCGGCATTCTGCGTACCGGCGTTTGGGGCGAGCGCCTCCAGCTTCAACGTAGCGGCCAAAGCCGACTGATGCCCGTTCGGGTTGCAGCATCGCTTGGCCCTTGGGAGCAATTCGTGCGCGTGCGCCGCGGCGAGTTGGCAAACCCGTCGCCGCCGGAGATCGGCCTGCGCATGGCGCACCTGTGGGATGCGATTCAGGCGTCAGCGGTGCAAGGCGGCGCGCCGGTCACGACGGCAGCGCCCGCGCGCGCCGCTCTTTGAGCCTGTCGAAACCAAACGGGTCGAGACGCGCAACTTGCGTCCCCCGAAAACGTGACGGTATCCGTGTTTTTTCGGCCATTTGCGGTTGACAAGCGTTTCGATCCGCGCTATACTCTGCAACACCTTAAAGTATCGCCTGCGCAAACGCAGGCTGATCCAATCGGTAGAATCGAAACCATACCACATATGAACGCAGTGCTTGCTCTTTCCAACAGCCTTGTCGTCGTAGTAAGCGTCATTCTTATTGAGCTTTTGGTCGTAGTACTTAGCGATCAAAAGCCATCGGCGGTTGGAATCAGCTTGTAGGCCTAAACGGCTACACGCTCAGGTCATTGCAGACCCTTCCCAACCGGGAAGGGTTTTTTTGTGCTGTCAATTCGGGGCGTATTACTCGGGTTGATTTTTGTTCAGATCATTCTTTTGCAGTTGAATGATGGTTGAAAAACCGTTTTCTGCTAAATTGATTATCAAATTTTGGACCAAAGTAGCTGTATTACTGTTAAGGAGCCAATTGTCATGACCCAGTCAGACCCAAGCGGGTCCAATCCCGCAGAACCCAGGACCATGACCGGAGCCCAGATGGTCTGGGAAGCCATGGTGCTGGAAGGTGTGCACACCATCTTCGGACATCCCGGCGGCGCGATTCTGCCGACCTATGACGCCCTCTCAGCGTACGAGGAGGACGGACGGATCCACCACGTGCTGGTCCGCCACGAGCAGTGTGCTGCCCACATGGCCGATGGCTATGCCCGATCCACTGGCGAGGTGGGAACCTGCATTGTCACCAGCGGCCCTGCCGCCACCAACCTGATCACTGGCCTCGCCACGGCGCAGATGGACAGCGTGCCCATGGTGGCCATCACCGGCCAAGTGCCGACCAATCTGTTGGGCACCGATGCCTTCCAGGAGTCTGACGTGGTTGGCGCGACACAGCCCGTCTGCAAGCACAACTACCTCGTCACCGACGTCAACGAACTGCCCCAAATCCTCAAAGAAGCCTTTTATATTGCCCGTGAAGGTCGCCCTGGCGTCGTCCTCGTCGACATCTGCAAAGATGTGCAAAACGCTACCGGCGTGTTCCGGTATGATATGGAAATTGATCTGCCCGGCTTTGAGCCCTATCCGGTTGTCGACAACGATGCTGTGCGTATGGCCGCTGAATTGATCAACAATTCCGAGCGACCGCTGGTACTGGCAGGACATGGCATCCAGCTCGCCGGCGTCAGCAAGGAGTTGCTGGAGATGGTGGAACGGGCTGAGCTGCCGGTCGTTACCACGCTGCTGGGAACCGGCGACATTCCGGAGAGTCATCCGCTGAGTCTGGGAATGGGCGGCATGCATGGCGAAGCCTTTGCCAATCGCGCCATCCAGAACTGTGACGTGCTCATTGCCATGGGCATGCGCTTTGACGATCGCATTACCGGTCGCCTGGATCGCTTTGCACACAAGGCGAAGATCATCCATTTTGAGCTGGACAAGGCCGAAGTCGGCAAGAATATCGTGCCCGATTTGCCCGTGATTGGTGATCTGGCCGAGACGCTGCCCGCACTGCTGCCCCAGATCGAAGAGCGCAGACATCAGATCTGGCTGCAGGAGCTCAAGGAGTGGCGTGAAGAGACCACCCAGACCGACATCATCAACTTTGAAGTGGATGAATTGATTCCGCCCTACGTGATCCGTCAACTCTGGCATTCGACCAAGGATGCCAAGGACGGGGCCATCGTGGTGACAGACGTGGGCCAGCATCAGATGTGGGAATGCCAGTACTACATCCATGACCATGCCGGGCAGCTGCTCACCAGCGGCGGGCTGGGCACCATGGGCTATGCGCTTCCCGCCGCCATCGGCGCCCAAATGGGTAACCCGGATCGCCTGGTCTGGGCTGTGGCCGGCGACGGCGGATTCCAGATGACGCTGCAAGAGCTGGCTGTCCTGAAGCAGGAGCGCGATCTGCCGGTCAAAATTGCGATCATCAACAACGGCTTCCTGGGCATGGTGCGCCAGTGGCAGCAAATTTTCTATGGCAAACGTTATACGGGGACGCCGGTCTGGTCGCCCGACTTTGTCAAGCTGGCCGAATCGTATGGGATTCCCGCCCTCTGCGTGACCAAGCCCGAGGAGGTCATGCCTGCGCTGGAGCAAGCAAACAATACACCCGGCCCCTTCCTCATCGACTTCCAGGTCAAGGAAGAGGTCAACGTCTATCCTATGGTTGCCCCCGGTGCGGCGGTTGACGACCTGATTCGCCGGCCCAAGCCGGTCGTCGTTCAAGGCTACAGCGGCGTGGCGCCCAGTTGGTAAGGGACGATAGAACGCGGAATTGGCGGAGCTCGCGAATGAAGGCGGACACATATCTTTAAGACGAATCCGGCCTTTTCCGCCAAATCCGCCAGATCCGCGTTCTATTTGAGCATATGCATCACATCAATACCTATCAGAGTCTGCAAAGGAAGTGGGGTCATGAAATACACACTCGTCGCCTGGATGCGTGACAAGCCCGGCGTTCTGAATCGAGTTTCCGGCATGTTGCGCCGGCGAAATTTCAATATCGACAGTCTTCAGGTCGGCCACAGCGAGGTCGAAGGCATCAGCCGGATGACCTTTGTCGTGGATGGCAATGAGCGCATGGTTGATCAGGTCATCAAGCAATTGCGCAAAGTTGTGGACGTTACTCGGGTCGAGGACATCACCGATCGCCCAGCCGTGACGCGTGAGATGGCGCTGGTGCGGGTGGCTGTCGATTCCGGCAACCGCTCGGAAGTTGTGCAGATCGTGAACATCTACCGCGGTGAGATCGTCGATGTGGCCATGGATAGCATGGTCGTGCAGATTGTCGGCTCGGAGGACCGCGTGGATGGTCTGATCGATTTGCTGACCAATTTCGGCATTCAGGAAATGGTGCGCACCGGTCGCGTGGCACTGCTGCGCGGCTCCGTGGGCAAGCGCGCCAAGCGCTCCACCGCCGTGTGGAAGGCCAGTGCCAATGGCACCAAAGACGAAGCCGAGCGCCAGCGCACCGGCGGCGTGTAATCATACTTGCCAATTGATAATTATCAATTGGCAAGTATCAATTTATCAACCTGTCACACAATGGAAGAGAAGCTCAGTTATGGCTCAGATTTATTACGACAACAACGCCGATCTTAGCCGCCTGGAAGGGCGCAAGATCGCGATTATTGGGTACGGCAGCCAGGGGCATGCCCACGCCCTCAACCTTCAGGACAGTGGCATGGATGTACGTGTCGGCCTGCACGAAGGCAGCAAGAGCAAGGCCAAGGCGGAAGCGGACGGACTGCGGGTGTTGAGCAATGCCGAGGCTGCGGCCGAAGCCGACATCATCATGATGCTCCTGCCCGATCCCATCCAGGCGCAGGTTTATGAAGCTGACGTGGCGCCGACCCTGAAAACGGGCGACACCCTCATGTTTGCCCATGGCTTCAATATCCGCTACGGCTTCATCTCGCCGCCTGATTTTGTGGACGTGTCGATGGTCGCGCCCAAGGCGCCCGGCCATCGCGTGCGCGAGGTCTTTGTCGAAGGATCGGGCGTGCCCGGTCTGGTTGCGGTCCATCATGATGCCAGCGGTAACGCGCTGGAAGATGCCCTGGCCTATGCCAAGGGCCTGGGTTGCACCCGCGCCGGCGTCATCGCAACGACCTTCAGCGAAGAGACGGAGACCGATCTCTTCGGCGAGCAGACCGTCCTCTGTGGCGGCGTCAGCGAGTTGATCAAGGCCGGCTTTGATACGCTGGTCGATGCGGGCTACCAGCCGGAGATCGCCTACTTTGAATGTCTGCATGAACTCAAGCTCATCGTCGACCTGGTCTATCAGGGCGGTCTCAACTACATGCGCTACAGCGTCAGTGACACGGCTGAGTGGGGCGACTACAAGAGCGGTCAGCGCATCGTCACCGACGAAACCCGCGCAGCCATGAAGCAAATCCTGGCCGAGATCCAGTCCGGCGCCTTCGCCGAAGAGTGGATGGACGAATATCACGGCGGCGGCGAGGTCTACTACGCCCGACGTAAGGCAGAGCAGTCGCTGCCCATCGAAGAGGTCGGTAAGGATCTGCGCAAGATGATGAGCTTCATGGACGCCAAAGAGATCTAGAAGCACTAGAAGCAAGATATGACAAGCTGCTGCACGGAGCGAAACAGAGAACGCACGGGCGCGCGGAGAGTTTCTCCATGCGACGTCCCATTCTCTGGAACTCTCTTCGTTTTCTGTGGCACTCTGTGTAGCAGTGCCGTCTTTTGGGCGACTTTTCAGGCGGTTTATCTTGCTCAAGCCGGTTTCAGCCTTTTTTGTGTGATCTAGCGGGATGTACCGTCCGCAGGTACATGCTGGACAGGAATTTATGACTACAGTCATTGCAACCATCGGCCCGGCGTGCGCTTCGGTCGAAACGTTGAGCAAAATGATCGAAGCTGGCATGCGCGTGGCGCGAATGAACTTCAGCCATGGCGACTATGCCTTTCACACGCGCATGGCCGACCTCGTGCGTGAGGCGAGCGCAGCAGTCGGCACCCCCGTGGCGTTGCTGGCAGATCTGCAAGGCGCTAAGGTTCGCCTGGGCTGGATTGAACGCGAAGTACAGATTTATGAGGATCAGCAGGTTATTTTGGTCGGCACTGAGGTTGACGTGCGCGAACGGCCCGCTGATTTGGAGCCGGACGCCGTCATTTTGCCGGTGGACTTCGACTTGGCCCCCCATATCGCCACCGGCGCGACGGTGCTGATCGACGATGGCAATATGGAATTGCAGGTAGAAGACGTGATCTTCCCCATCGAGGACGGCCATACCCACACCAATGCGGGCGGGCACGTCCACTGCCGCGTAGTCCATGGCGGCACTGTAAAGCCACGCAAGGGCGTCAACGTGCCCTATACGATGCTGCCCATTCCGGCGCTGACTGACAAGGATCGCGCTGACGCTGCCTTTGCTGTCGGGATGGCGGTTGACTGGATCGCGTTGAGTTTTGCCGGCAGCGCGGACGACGTCCACGAGCTACGCGCCATCTGTGCCGAGGCTGATCATCACGGTCACGTGCCGCGCATTATGGCGAAGATCGAGCGGCCCGACGGCGTCGAAAACCTGGATGCGATTATCGCTGTGAGCGATGGTGTCATGGTGGCGCGGGGCGATCTGGCTCTGGAAACGAGCCCGTGGCAACTGCCGTTGCTGCAGAAGCGAATCGTGCGCGCCTGCAAGGATGCGGGCAAACCGGTGGCGGTGGCAACCCAGATGCTGGAAAGCATGATCCAGAATCACCGTCCCACCCGCGCCGAAGTCAGCGATGTCGCCAACGCCCTGCTCGACGGCGCCGATGCGGTCATGCTCAGTGCGGAGACGGCTGTCGGCGAGTATCCGATCCAGGCGGTGCGTACCATGACAGTGATCAGCCAGGGCGTCATGCCTACGGTTGAAGGGCCGGTGCATCCGCTTGCGCTACAGTCGGAACCTGTTGATGGGGCGGCAGCGTTAGCGCCGCTACGCTAGCGAGCGCGCAATCGCCAAAGTGTTGTATTCTAAGCGGGATCCAAGCAGTTGTTGGACCCGGCATGACGCCAAGAAAGGAGGTGATGGTCAATGGATGATGGCCTTAGTGACCTTCAGAATTGCCGCTGGTTGCCCCTGTTTGCGGGCAGCCCATCGATCTACATCAGCGAGACCCAATTGACGCTCACCTCAAGGAGAACGGTATCCAATGAGCCAGCAACAGAATGACCCGGCGCACAGTCACACCAACGGTGAAAGGTCGCCCGAATCGATGGATGAGAGTGCCAATGTCCCTGTAGACAGCGACGCCACAGCGGAAGACGTTGTGGACGAAGTCGATGTCACCCAATTCGCGATTGACGACGTCAAGGCGTGGGCGCGTGAGGTTGCCCACGGCGACACCGTGCTGATCTTTGACACCACCTTGCGCGATGGCGAGCAGAGCCCTGGCGCTACCCTCAACTCACAAGAAAAGATGGACATTGCCCAGCAACTGGCCCGTCTGGGCGTCGACATTATGGAGGCTGGCTTCCCGGCCGCCAGCCCTGGCGATCTGAATGCCGTGCGCCAGATTTCGAATACGGTCGGTCGACGGCCCCGCTATGATCGCGAGGGCAATGTGGTTGCGCCACCCATTATTGCCGGATTGGCCAGAGCCAATCGGGACGATATTGACAAGGCGTGGGAGGCGGTCCAGGGGGCAGTGCGCCCGCGCATTCACACCTTCATCGCCACCAGCGATATCCACATGGAGCACAAGCTGCGCATGAGTCGTGACGATGTGCTGGAGACCGTTGGCGACATGGTCGAATATGCGGCTAGTCTCTGCCCCAACGTCGAATTCAGTCCCGAGGACGCCGGTCGCAGTGACCCCGAGTTTTTGGTGCGCGTGTTGGAAGTCGCCATCCGCGCCGGCGCGACGACGCTCAACATCCCTGATACGGTCGGGTATACGACGCCGGACGAGTTTGGCAAGCTGATTGCTTACCTGCGCGAAAATGTGCCCGGTGGTAAGGACGTCATTTTTAGCGTTCATTGCCACGACGATTTGGGCATGGCCACGGCCAATACGTTGGCCGGCTGCCAGAACGGCGCTCGCCAGATCGAAGTAACCCTCAACGGAATCGGCGAGCGGGCGGGCAACACCAGCCTGGAAGAGACGGTGATGGCCTTTCACGTGCGCCAGCCCATCTATGGCTTGAAGACCAATGCCGTGACCAGCGAAATCCATCGCGCCAGCGACATGGTCAGCCGCTACACGGGCATGGTCATTCAGCCCAACAAGGCGATTGTGGGCGCCAATGCCTTTGCTCATGAGGCAGGCATCCACCAGGACGGCATGCTCAAGAATAAGCGCACCTATGAGATCATGGATGCCTCGACCATCGGTCTGAACCAGAGCCGGTTGGTGCTGGGCAAGCACAGCGGTCGCCACGCCCTCAACCGTCGTCTGACCGAATTGGGCTATCATCTGACGCGCGACGAGTTGAATGAGGTATTCCTGCGCTTCAAGGACCTGGCCGACAAGAAGAAGACCGTCAGCGATGCCGACCTCGAGGCGCTGGTGGGTGATGAAATCTACCAGCCGGAAGAGCGTTGGGAACTGGTCAACGTCCAAGTACAGTGCGGCAGCAATCTGGTGCCGACGGCCGTCGTCACCGCACGCAATGTGCAAACGGGCGAAGAGATCACCGACGCCGGCTTTGGCACAGGCCCGGTTGACGCCGTTTACCAGGGTATCAATCGCGTTGTGGGCGTGAGTAATCAGCTGGTCGAGTTTTTGGTCCAGGCTGTCACCGAGGGCATTGATGCCAATGGCGACGTGACCATTCGTATCGAGGTGCCGGAATATAGCAGCGGCTTTACGCAGACCGCGCAGGGACGCCCGCGGCGTCGTTTGTTCAGCGGCCGCGGCGTCGACACCGACATCATTGTGGCCAGTGCCAAAGCTTACATGCAGGCGCTCAACAAGGCACTGGCATCTGAAGGCGCCGAGAGTTCAGCCGTTTCGATCGCTGCGGACGAGCCCGTGGCCCCATAAGGAAGCCCTCACATACCGGGATTCGGCCATGACCTGTTGGGCCGGACCCCGGTATGCCCGTGACTCGTGGTGTTTGCCTCAGGCGTATTCTGGACATCCTTGCTTTGAAAAGCGCTTTGCTCCCCATCCAATTGCGAATCTGGCTCTTGATCGCATTGCTCCTGGCCGCGCTTGTGCCCGGCCAGCTTACGCATGCCCAGAGTGATGACGGCGCGCCGCTTGACGTGCAGCAGTCTGAGTTTGACGCATGTGCCGAACTCGATGAAGGGGCATTGCGTGGTGAACTCAATGCTATCGCCCAGGGCATCTTCGCCGCCGACGTTAACGGCATCGACTTGGACGCCATCATCGACCGCCAGTGGGACGCCATGGAGATGGATGTGCTGGTCGATCGCGTGATCGACGATGCCATCGATCAGGTCGGGCGTGACGAGGAATTGCTCGACAAGATGCTCTCCGGCTGGTCGCCGGCCAAAGCCGAGGAACTGACGCGTACCGTAGCCGAGCGGGCCTTCAGCTCCGAAGCGTTCCGGCAGGCGATCGACGCCTTGGCCCAGGGCGTTGCGACAGAGATTGAGGCAGAAATCGCCCTGCTGACGGCGGAATCGGTCTCAGTCAATCTGCTCTGCCTGCGTCAGTTTATCGACCGCCACTACTCCGACGCGATTGTCGCCGCGTTTGCCGCCGACATCCGGCAGCGTGCGGGCGAAGCCGAGTTGCTTGAAGATGGTGACCTCAGCAACGGTGTCCTGGCGGTGATCGATCTGCACAAGACGGCTCTAGGCGGCGTGGGCGTCATCATCGCCAGCCAGCTCGCACGCCGTATCGCTGTGCGCATTGGCCAACGCGTTTCCCAGCGGGTGACCGGACGCATCACGGCCCGGCTCCTTGGTCGCGTCGGTACGGAGTTGATCCCGATCGTCGGCTGGATTATTGGCACGGGATTGATAGTCTACGATGTCGTCGACAGCCTGGACGGCGCGCTGCCGCAGATCGAAGAGTCACTCAAGGAAGAGGAGATCAAGGAAACAATCCGGGCTGAGATCGGGGCCACCGTTGCGCCCGAACTGCGCCAGGAATTGCCCCTCCTTGCCCGTGAAATCTCCAACGATCTATACGCTGCCTGGCTCGATTTTCGCCGCAAGTATCGTCAAGTCTTGACGCTGGCTGACGAGAATCCGGCGTTCAACGAACTCCTCGCCCAAAGCGACAATCTGGCGAATGCGGCCGAGTGGGTGGACGCGATTCTGGGCGCAGCCGGCCGCAGCGAGTTGGACGCTGCGATCGCCGACGGTTCCCTGGCTGCGGTCCTGGCGCTGCCACCCGCCGCGGTGGAGATCATGACCCAAAGCGGCTCGTTTGAAACGGTGCTGGACTGGGCCGCGCTGGCCGGTTCTGACTTGGATGCGGTGATCGCTGCCGAACTCCACAAGCACCAGGCGCCGGATGAACTGGGCCGGGATCAGTTGCGGGCGTTGCTTGCACTTGACGATTCCGCGCTCATTGCCAAGCTGGCGTTGCTGACGCCGTCAGAACTGGACGCGCTGCTGGAGATCTCCAGCGCCGGTCTGCGCGAGCTGGCCGGCGGCCTTACCGCCGATGAACTGAGCCGCCTCGCCACGGTTCTACCTGGGCTGGACCAGACGGCACGCAACCGCCTCATCTCCGTGGTGACGGCCGATCCAGGCGCCATGACCATACTGGCCCGACCTGAGGTACGTGCCTACCTGGCAGCGGGCAAAGACTTGAGCAGCGCGCTCGCTTTTCTGCGCGGTCCGTCTGACGTGATGGGCTTCGCCAACGATGTGCTGCGTCTGGTCACGAACCAGGTTTCAACCGCGCTTTTTGCCGCAAAGTATGGCTGGCCGCTGACAGTGACAGGCCTTGCCCTGCCGGTTCTGCTGGCCCTGGCCCTGGTCGGCCTGATTCTGCGTCCTTTCCTTGGCTTGGTCGGACTGTTCCGCCGTCCGTCGCGTCGTTGAATGAACAGATTCCATGCTGCGGGAATGAATCGAGTGAGTGCATGATGCCATCTGCTTACGCAGTGCCCCTGATCGCCCTGGACAGCTTGCCGGCCGAGAATGCCGTGGTTGGCGAGCTGCTAACGGCTACGGCTGTTCCAGCCGCCAATGTCGTGCGCGACATCCGCGAGAATATTCGTAATCTCACCGGCGGACGTATGGTCCACTATGAACAGCTCGTTCAGAGCGCGCTTGATGCCGCCCTGACTGATCTGGCCGCCAAGGCCGCGGCCGAGGGCTACGACGGCGTGATTGGCGTCAAAATCTCCCATCCGAATGTCGTGGACGGCGGCGTGGAAGTGATTGTCTACGGTAATGGATTTACCTACAGTGTCTAGACAGTCGCGTCTCTGGTTGATCGCATTGCTGTTGGGTGCAGCATTGCTGGCCCCAGTAGCGTCGGCCGCGGCCTTATCCACGGATACGCGCAGTCCGCAACGCCAGGGCTATACCTATGAAGAGTGCGGGGCCATCGACGCTGAGGATCTGCGCACGGAGATCGAAACTCTGGCCCTGGACGTCTTCGCCCAAGGAACGGCCGAAATTGACCTGCCGGCGATTGTCGCACGCAGCTGGGCCGCGCAGGGCATGGATCAAGTGGTAGACGAAGCCGTAGCGAATGCCGTTGCAGAGCTTCGCCAGAACACGGATTATTGGAGCCGCTTTCTCTCCAGTTGGTCGGTGGACCAAGCGCGCGCCTTTGCCGAGGATATCGCCGGGACGGCCTTTGCGTCGCCCGAATTTAGCGCAGCGTTAGAGACGCTTTCCGGTACGGTTGCCGCTGAACTGACTGAGGAAATCACGGCCATGACCGCACAGGCCGGATCAACCGCCCTCCTCTGCCTCCAGGAATATGTGGGCGTCCAGTATTCGACCACCCTCTATGAACTCTTTGCCCAAGAGATCGCAGCCGGCATCGAAGGCCTTGATCTAGCGGCTGCAGGGCAGGTCGACGTCTCGGCCCTTGACATCCACAGCAAGGGCCTGACCGGTCTGAGCGTGATCATCGTTTCCCAACTGGTCCGTCGCATCTCTCTGCGCATGAGCCGGGAAGTGGGCGAGCGGGTGGCCGGGCGGATTGCCGGTCGCGTCCTGGGCCGGCTGGGCTCCTCCCTCGTACCATTGGCGGGCTGGCTGATCGGCGCCGGCCTCATTGTTTGGGACCTGGTCGACGGGGCCAACGGCGCGTTGCCTCAAATTGAGCAATCGCTAACAAGCCCAGAGATCAAAGCGGCGATTGCAGTGGAGTTGGCGGCAGGCGTCACCGAGGAACTGGAAAGCGAGATGGCCCTGATCGCTTCAGCCATTGCCACGGACATGGTCGAAGAGTGGCGTCTTTTCTGCACCCGCCACCCCTACCTGTGCTCATTGCCAGCAGAGAACGAGACCTTCCGCGTCATTCTCGATACGACGCCCGTTCAGGAACTCGAAGATCTCTCGGGCCTGGTCGATGCCTATATGGAGATTTTGGGACGGGTCGCGCTGGAGGATGCCGTGGCGACGGGTGCGTTTGAGCAGATGTTGGCCGCACCAGGATTTGCCGCCGCAATCGTCCGCGATACTGCCTCGGCCGACCAGGTGCTGGCCTGGCTGGAACGGGCCGGCGAAGAATGGTTGCCGGTTGCGCAGGCCGGCGTCTATCGTCACTTCGACCCGGATCAGCTGAGCGACGCCGAACTGTCAGCGCTAACCGCTCTGGGTGATCCTGCTGCGGTGGCGGCCGTGGCTGCGCTCTCGCCGGAGGTCGCGGCGGCGCTGCTCGACGCTCGCCCGGCGGACGTGGCGGCTGTCGTCGTGCGCCTGCCGCCGGATGATTTGGCATGGCTTGTGGCGCAAAGTGATGCGCTCGGTGCGCCTGTGCCGCTACTGATGCGAGATCTGGCCGCGGGCGCGACCAGCATGGATGCCCTGCGGATGGCGGTCAGCGCCGGTGCGACGGCGACGGCAGCCAGTGTAGCTGTGGCGGCGCCCGAATCCGCTGGCGATGATGCCCTTGACGAAGCAGTCGCTCCTAATGCTGATCTGGCAGCGCAAACGCCCCCTGGCGTGAGTCCAATCCTCCTGGTTGCGGGGCTGGTTCTGCTCCTCCTCGCTTTCGCGGGATTTGTCATACTTGTCCAAAATAGTGTAAAACGTAACAAGCAAGTATAGACCCCGGAAAACTGGACACGTAGTTTAAGCTTGCCCCTGTAGTCTCACTACCCCTTCAGTGCGGAAGGCTTCATTGTGGAAGGCATCGAGTCAAAGCCGACAGTGCAGTCGCGCATTACGTGAGCCAACTGCATGTCATAGTCGCTCTTTGACATCGAGATCGAGAGGAGTACCACATTGAAGCAACATCAACGTTCCCATGGTGAACGTTCTCATACTGATCCGCGCACGACTGTAGATTCGTTGGACGGCGGCTTTGGCCTGCCTGCGGCCGCCGGCCTCTATCATCCGCGTCATGAGCACGATGCCTGCGGTATTGGCTTTGTGGCCCATATTGAGGGAAAACGCTCCCATCGCGTGCTGGAGATGGGCCTGGAGGCGCTGTGCAAGCATGCTCACCGGGGTGCGGTGGCGGATGATCGCAAGACCGGTGACGGTGCAGGCATCCTTACACAGCTACCGCATGAGTTCTTCAACCGCGAATTGAGGCGCATGGGCATTGACGCGCCACCCCCAGCGGACCTGGCGGTCGGGCAGCTTTTTCTCAATCGTCAGAATGGTGAAGACCGCGCCCAGGCGCGCGAGATCATTCGCGCAACGCTACGCAAACTAAAGTTGGAAGTGCTCACTTTCCGGTCGGTTCCGGTGATCGAGACCGCGCTCGGCGAGCGCGCAGAGAAGAGCCGCCCTTGGATGGCGCAGGTCATGGTACGTCGTACCGAAGATGCTTGTGAGGCTGGTGACGACTTCGAGCGTCTGCTCTATGTTGCACGCAAGCATATCGTCGATCAGGCGCGGGATGCGGGCGTCCAGCGGCTCTATATTCCCAGCCTCAGCAGTCGCACGATCGTCTACAAGGGGCTCGTGTTGGCAACCGAATTGGAGCACTTCTATCCCGATCTCTCGGACCCCGATTTTCGGACGGCGATCGCCGTCTTTCACCAACGCTACAGCACGAACACGTTCCCGACATGGGAACGGGCCCAACCCTTCCGTCTCCTCTGTCACAATGGCGAGATCAATACGTTGGAGGGCAATGTCAACTGGATGTTGGCACGCCAGTCTGATCTGGAGAGTCCCTACTGGTCCGAGGCAGGCCGCGAGTTGATGCCCATCATTGGGATGGATGGCAGCGACAGCGGCAAGCTCGATAACGTGCTCGAACTGCTTGTGCGCAGCGGTCGCGATGTGCGCCACGCCGCCATGATGATGGTGCCGGAAGCCTGGGAGCGCCTCTCTGACGCCGAGGTCACGCCCGAACGGCGCGCCTTCTATGAATATCATTCGGCGCTCATGGAACCGTGGGATGGACCCGCTGCCGTGACCTATACGGATGGTCGCATTGTGGGCACGCTGCTTGATCGCAACGGTCTGCGCCCGGCGCGCTATGTCGAACTCGACAACGGCTACGTGATCAGCGCCAGCGAGATGGGTACGGTGCGCTACGAAGAGGACCGCGTCATCCGCAAGGGGCGGATTGCCCCTGGACAGATCTTCTGTGTCGATACGGCGCGTGGCGTCGTCATGAACGATGAGGAGATCACCCAGTACTTTGCGGCGCGTAGACCGTATAACAAGTGGGTGCGCGACAATCTACTGCGCCTCGACGAAGTGACCAGCGAGCCGCAAAATGTTGCAGTTGCCGAGGATGAAGCGGTCGATGGCGTGGTCAACGGCGAAAACGGCCATGCCTTTCCGACGGCGGAGGATCGCGAACCGCTTGCAAACCGCCAGGCCTCATTTGGCTATACGCGCGAGGAATTAATCGTCGTGCTTCGTCCTATGGTCGTGGACGCCAAAGAGCCCGTCGGTGCGATGGGTGACGACACCCCGCCTGCCGCCATGAGCAAGCTGCCGCGGCCCCTCTTCCAGTACTTCAAGCAACGTTTTGCCGAGGTGACCAACCCGCCGATTGATCCCCTGCGCGAGGAACTGGTCATGAGCCTGCGCGTGCTGCTGGGCAAGCGCAGTAATTTGCTCTCGGAAGAGCCGGAGGCGACCCGTCTCGTGGAGCTTTCCTCGCCGATTTTATTGCCCTACCAATTGGGGGCTTTGCAGGGGCTCGCGCAGCCTGAATTCCGCGCTGCTACGGTAAATGCGACCTGGCCAGCGCCCGCCGGCGTCGATATGGATGAAGCGGCAAACGCACTGCGCGCGGCGGTCGAGCGCCTCTGCGCCGATGCCGAAGATGCCGTACGTGGCGGCGCACGCATTTTGATTATCAGTGACGAGGCGGCGGATCAGCATACGCTGCCGATTCCGTCGCTGTTGGCCACCGGCGCCGTACATCATCATCTGATTCGCAACGGGATTCGCATGCATGCCAGCCTGATTATCGCCAGCGGCGAACCGCGCGAGGTCCACCATATCGCGGCGCTGATCGGGTACGGCGCCAATGCCGTTTATCCCTATCTGGTGTATGAGACCATCGAGGATCTGGTCGCTGAAGATCGTAAATTGCAGCATCTCGACGCTGGCACCGGCTGCAAGAATTTTGCCAAGGCGGTGGACAAGGGGCTGCTCAAGATCATGAGCAAGATGGGCATCAGCACCGTTGATTCCTACTGTGGCGCACAGATCTTCGAGGCGCTGGGCGTGGGCGAGGAACTACTTAATACGGCCTTTGTCGGCACGCCCAGCGTCTTGGGCGGCATTGGCTTCAACAGTGTGGCCGAAGACGTCCTGGCCTGGCACGAGTATGGCTATCCAGAGAGCGAAACCAGCAAGACAGTTAAGCTGGAGACATGGGGTATCTACAAGTCGCGCCGTGGCGGCGAGCTGCACGAGTGGAGCCCGCAGGTGGTCAAGGCGCTGACTGCTGCCGTGCGCGCCGAAAGCAAGGCGCAACGGCTAGCGGAATACAAGGGCTACGCCGATATGGTAAACCAGATGTATCTGGCGCCCCGCCACCTCCTCGACTTTCGCCGCCTGCGCCCGCCTGTCCCCATCGAGCAAGTTGAATCAGCAGACCGCATATTTAAGCGGTTTAGCACCGCCGCCATGAGTCACGGCGCGCTCAGCGCCGAAGCTCATGAGACGCTGGCCATTGCCATGAATCGCTTGGGCGGCATGAGCAACAGCGGTGAGGGTGGAGAGGCCAAGGATCGTTACTTCACCGAGCGGGCCAGCCGCATCAAGCAGGTCGCTTCTGGCCGCTTTGGCGTTACGCCGGAATATCTAATGAGCGCGGATGAGCTGCAAATCAAGATGGCCCAGGGATCTAAGCCTGGTGAAGGCGGTCAGCTGCCGGGCCATAAGGTGAGCGCCGAAATTGCGGTGCTCCGCCACTCGACGCCCGGTGTTGCCCTGATTAGCCCGCCGCCGCACCATGACATTTACAGCATTGAAGATCTGGCCCAACTAATCTTCGATCTGAAAACCGTCAATCCCAACGCCAAGGTCAGCGTGAAGCTGGTGGCCGAGATCGGCGTTGGCACCATCGCGGCAGGCGTGGTCAAGGGGTTCGCCGACGTAATTCACCTGAGCGGCTCCAATGGCGGGACGGGGGCCAGCCCCCTCAGCAGCATCAAGAATGCCGGCCTCGCCTGGGAGATCGGCCTGGCCGAGACCCATCAGGTCTTGTTGGCCAACGGTCTACGCACGCGTGTGACGTTGCGCACCGACGGTGGTCTGGCGACTGGTCGCGATGTGGTTATGGCGGCCATGCTGGGGGCTGACGAGTACAGCTTCGGCACCAGCGCCATGATCGCCGAGGGCTGCATTATGGCCCGCGTCTGCCACAAGAATACCTGTCCTGTCGGCGTGGCCACCCAGGTTCCGGAACTACGTGCCAAGTTTGACGGCACGCCGGAGATGGTCATGCACTTCATGGCCCACGTTGCGGAAGAGGTGCGCGAAATCCTGGCTGATCTCGGCTTCCGCAGCCTGGATGAAGTCGTCGGTCATCCGGAGATGCTCGAGCAGGTCATTCACGGGCGTGACGCCGGCTTCATGGATCTTTCGCCGCTGCTCTACGTGCCGGATACGGGCAGTGCTCGGCGCAACGTCTTGCCCAAGAACGAAATTGTGGCCAATGAGACGGTGGGTGATCGCATTGTCGAGCAGGTGCTTGCCAGCCTGACTGCAAATCCGGATGCTCCCGTGCGCCTTGCCCATCGTATTGCCAATATTGAGCGCACTGTGGGCACACGCCTCTCTGGCCAGCTGGCGCTGCGGTATGGGGATGCGGGATTGCCTGACGGGCAAATCCACATTACGTTCACCGGCACCGGTGGCCAGAGCTTTGGCGCTTTCGCCATCAGTGGCCTGACGCTCGTCCTGATCGGCGAGGCCAATGACTATGTCGGCAAGGGGTTAGGCGGCGGTGAGATCATCATCCGCCCGCATGAGGATGCGCGCTTCGTGCCCCACGCCAATTCGATCCTGGGCAATACCGCTCTATATGGCGCCACGGGGGGCACGCTCTTTGCCGCGGGCATGGCCGGCGAACGTTTTGCCGTGCGCAACAGCGGCGCCACTGCGGTGGTCGAAGGCGCCGGTGAACATTGCTGCGAATATATGACCGGTGGTACGGTCGTGGTGTTAGGCGGTACCGGCCGCAATTTCGGCGCCGGCATGACCGGCGGCCAGGCCTTTGTCTATGATGTGGATGAAAAGTTCGAACGACGCTATAATGACGAATTGATTGCCGTCCGTCGTCTGCGCGGCACGGACTACGAGGATCAACTGAAGACGCTGATTGAGGAACACTTGGCGAAGACCGATTCGCCGCGTGCCCGCAAGATTCTGGAGGACTGGGAAGTGCAGCGCCAATTCTTCTGGCACATTGCGCCCAAAGACGATGTGATTGCGATCGAAGCGGCGACCGAAGGCTCAGAAAAGTCCGAAACGGACGATCTGGAGAAAGTTCCGGCATAGAGCCTGCTTGGGGATCATCTTAATTCGTAGTCAATTTGAAACGGGCAGATAGTATGGCACAAGACGTCTGTTGCCGTGTAGCTATTGCGTTGAAGGGCTAGCGACGCCGGCTGAGCTTGTCGAAACCACGGAGCGGATCGACCTGATTCGCTCTGTTTCGATGAACGCAACCGGCGCTGCTTGCATAAGCCGTAAAGGCAATGTGTCAGCTCCTATCGTTTTATCGATTTCGGTTTCATCATGTGGAGGCAGTTGCTGTGAGCGGAAAAACTCTGTTTGAAAAAGTCTGGGACGCGCACGTGGTTGCGCACGATCCCGGTGCGCCGGCGGTACTCTACATCGACGCACAGTTGATACATGAAGTGACGTCACCCCAGGCTTTTGCTATGTTACGCGAACTGGGCTTGCCGGTGCGACGGCCCGACCGCACCTTTGCCACGATGGACCACGCGATTCCCACGCGAAACGTTGACATAACGCTTTGGCCCAGTGATGCAGCCACCCAGGTGCGTACCCTGCGCCAGAATTGTGAGGACTTCGGCGTTACCCTCTTCGACATTAATGGGGACGTGCAGGGAATTGTCCACGTAGTAGGACCGGAGATGGGCATCACCCAGCCTGGTATGACCATCGTTTGCGGCGACAGTCACACCAGCACACATGGCGCCTTTGGTGCGCTGGCGTTCGGTATCGGCACCAGCGAGGTTGGTCACGTCCTGGCGACCCAGTGCCTGTTGCAGGTTAAGCCCAAGACCTTCGCCATCAACGTAGAAGGGGAATTGGGCTTTGGCGTGACGGCAAAGGACATCATTCTTGCCGTTATTGCCGAAAATGGCGCGGGCGGCGGCGCCGGGCACGTCTTCGAGTACCGTGGCAGCGCCATTCGCAATTTGAGCATGGCCAATCGCATGACCGTCTGCAATATGAGCATCGAAGGCGGCGCGCGGGCCGGCATGATTGCGCCCGATCAGACGACCTTCGACTATATCGAGGGACGACCTTATGCGCCGAAGGGCGAAGCGTGGGAGAAGGCGGTGGCATACTGGCGTACGCTGACCACGGATGATGACGCGGTCTTTGACCGTGAACTCTTCCTCGACGCCAACGCGCTGGAGCCCATGGTCACCTATGGCACCAATCCGGGCGAAGGCATTCCGATCTCGGGTCGCATTCCCACTGCTGGAGAAGTGGAAGATCCGGCGATTCGCCGCAGCCTGCTCAGTTCGCTGGAGTATATGGGATTGGACGAAGGTCAACGGATGGAGGGGCAGCCCATCGACATTGTCTTTATCGGCTCGTGCACAAACGGCCGGATTGAAGATCTACGCCAGGCCGCGTCAATCGTCCAGGGCAAGAAGGTGGCTGACAGCGTCTGGGGAATTGTTGTGCCCGGTTCCAAGGAAGTCAAGTCACAGGCCGAGCAAGAGGGGTTGGACCGCATCTTCCAGGAAGCCGGCTTCGAGTGGCGGGGCGCCGGTTGCAGCATGTGCCTTGCCATGAACGATGACAAGGCCGGCGCCGGAAAATACGTCGCCAGCACCAGCAACCGCAATTTCCGCGGTCGCCAGGGACCTGGCTCGCGCAGCCTGCTCATGAGCCCGCTCATGGCCGCGGCTGCGGCAGTCAATGGCCGGGTGGTCGACGTACGCGAAATGATGTCCGAATCGGTATCCGCATAGGAGAGCATAGAGATGGAACCTTTTGTCGAACTGCGTGCAACGGCCATGCCGCTGCGTATGGAAAATGTGGATACGGATCAGATTATCCCGGCCAAATACCTGACGGCCGTCACCAAAGAGGGCATGGGTGACGGGCTCTTTTCGTGGCTGCGCTACGAATCGAACGGCTCCCCGCGTGAAGATTTCGTCCTCAACAAGCCGGAGCATCGTGAAGCGCAGGTTCTGGTTGCCGGTCAGAATTTCGGCAGCGGCTCCAGCCGTGAGCACGCAGTCTGGGCGCTGACAGATTTTGGCTTCAGCGTGGTCATTGCGCCGAGTCACGCCGACATCTTTTACAACAATTCACTCAAGAACGGCTTGTTGCCCGTGGCTCTGCCCGAAGAAGTCGTCAATATGCTGTGGGATCTGATTGAGGAAGAGCCGGAGACGGAGATTCACGTGCATTTGGAAGACCAGGTCGTTAATCTGCCAGACGGCCAGCAGTTTGCCTTTGAGATTGATCCTTTTCGCAAGCAATGCCTCATCGAGGGGCTGGATGATCTTGGCTACCTGATGTCTAAAGAAGCAGCCATTGCCGCGCACGAGGCCAAGCCGCTGTATGAGCTGAGCTGACCGCGCCAGCCATGATCGAGCTTGTTGACTGTCAGTGGCCCGCCGTCGCTGAGCCCTATGCCACGGCGCTGCGTGAGGCGGTGGCGTTCGGACTCGCCCGTTATGCACTGGCGGGGATCATCGCCAGCGGCAGCATTCTGCGCGGTGAGGCTGGCCCGTCTAGTGATTGGGACGTGCATCTGATCCATCGTGAGCCGCAACGCCAGCGTGTGCAGCAGCGCTTCAACGGCGTGCCGACGGAGATCTTCGTCAATCCGCCGGCAACGCTGAGGGGCTATTTTCGCGACGAACATGCGCTGCTGCGCCCGTCGACTGCGCACATGTTGGCGACGGGCCATGTCGTGGCGGCTGATGACCCGGTCGTCGCCGAATTGGTTGCAGAAGCCGCCACGTGGCTGGACAAGCCGATCACCGTCAGCGAAGATCAGCTCGTCCAGAATCGCTACTTCGCCGTGGATCAGTTGGACAATGCCAGGGATGTCCGCGTAGCAGATCCCGCCAATTCGTGGATGCTGCTCAATCAGGCGGTCAGCATGATGCTCGAGTACCCGTTTTGGGCGAGCGGTCGTTTTCTTCCCCGGCACAAACAGTTCCTGGCTGGGCTGGCTGATCTTGACCCGGCGTGTGCTGAACTGGCCCAAGGGTTTTTCATGGCCAGTGAGCTAGACGAAGCCTTTGATCTGGCGGAGCGCATTGCGGCTCAGACGATCGATGCGACTGAGTTTTTTGCCTGGTCGTCGCCGCTTGAAAGCGTAGATATTCTGGAAAACCATTAACCAAGCGGAGAGGCGTTGCTTTGCAGCGTCGCTTCCTACATTCATAAGCAGCTACTCGGGAAAAAACATGGACGCGAGAATCGTTGTATTGGCCGGGGATGGAATTGGCCCAGAAGTGACGGCGGAAGCCGCCAAAGTACTGGATGCCGTGGCCGGTAAGTTTGGCCATACATTTACCTACGACCAACAGCTGATGGGCGGTTGCGCCATTGACGCAACCGGCTCGAGCTTGCCGGAAGAGACCATTGCTGCCTGCCAGCGGGCCGATGCCGTACTCCTGGGCGCGGTGGGTGGACCAAAATGGGACAACCCGAATGCACCGGATCGGCCGGAGCGGGGGTTGCTTGCCCTGCGCAAGGCGCTCAATCTCTTCGCCAATCTACGGCCGGTGACGCTCCATCCGCAGCTGATCAGCGCCAGCACGCTCAAGCCTGAGGTGCTGGACGGCGTCGATCTGTTGGTGATTCGCGAACTGACGGGCGGTCTCTATTTTGGACCGCGCCAGGAAGCGGGCGAAGCCGGTTTTGAAGCCTACGACACGATGCTCTACACGCGGCCGGAGATCGAGCGCGTTGTCCGCCTGGCCGCGGATGCCGCCATGCTGCGCTCCAAGCGACTGACCAGCGTGGACAAAGCCAACGTGCTTGCGTCCGGCCGGCTGTGGCGGCGCGTCGCAACAGCGGTTTTGGCCGACTATCCAGAATTAGAGACCGAAGACGTGCTGGTTGACGCCATGGCCATGCACCTGATTCGTCGCCCAGCCGACTTCGACGTGATCGTCAGCAACAACATGTTTGGCGACATCCTCACGGACGAAGCGTCCATGTTGGCCGGTTCCATGGGCATGCTGCCGTCTGCCAGCCTCGGCGATCTGCTCAACAACCACGAACTGCCGCTGGGCCTGTACGAACCAATCCACGGCAGCGCACCGGACATCGCCGGCCAAGGCGTCGCCAATCCGCTGGCGATCATCCTCAGCGCGGCCATGCTTCTTCGCCACAGCCTGGGGCTTGAAGCGGAAGCGGCGGCGATTGAAGCGGCGGTTAGTGACGTACTCGATGAAGGCGTGCGCACCCGGGACATTGCCGACACGGGGACGGAGGTGGTCTCCACCCAGGTCATGGGTGATTTGGTCGCAGCCAAGATCTAGTGTGTACATGGATGGCGGGCCCGCCAGCTGCGTGCCGTGCCGGACGCTTTTTACTGACGCGATGGTCGCATCGAATCACGAGCAGTTTCTGACCTTGTATCTGGGTATCGAGCGGGCAAGTCACCTGATTGGGGAATTATGAACGAAGAGCAAAAACAGCGTCTCAGCAGCACCATCCGTATGCTCGGCAACCTGTTGGGTGAGACAATCATCGAGCAGGAAGGGCAAGCGGTCTTTGAGATCGAGGAGGAGATTCGACAGGCAGCCAAGGGACGCCGCGCCGGTGATCCAGCGGCAAGTCAGGCGCTCCAGGAAGGGATTCCGCAACTGGTGCAGGATTTGCCCACCACGCTGGCGGTGCTCAAGGCTTTTACGACCTATTTCCAACTTGTCAATCTGGCCGAAGAGGATCAGCGCGTTGAGGTGCTGCGTGAACGGGCGCGTGCGGCGCAAGAGGCGGGCCAGCCCATGCGCGAGACCATTGCACATGCGGTTGAGCGTTTGAAAGATGAGGGCTTGTCACCGGATGACATGGCTGAAATTCTTGCGGGCCTCTTCATTGCGCCCGTCATCACCGCCCATCCGACTGAGACCAAGCGAAGAACAACGTTGCTCCAGTTGAAACGCATTGCAAATCTGCTCGATGAGCTGGCTCAGAGTAACCCAATCCCGTCAGAGGAAGAGGAAATTCTGCGTGAGCTCCAGGAGAACATCGTGCTGCTCTGGCAAAGTGATGAGACGCGCGAGCACCGCCCAACCGTCCTGGATGAGGTTCGCAACGGCCTCTATTTTGTGGAACAGACCCTCTTTGAACTCGTGCCGCAGATCTATAGCGAGCTGGAACGGGCGTTGGCTGAGTTTTATCCCGACGAATCATTTGATGTTCCTAATTTTCTGCGCTACGGCTCCTGGGTTGGCGGTGATCGGGACGGTAACCCCTTCGTCACGCTTGACGTGACGGAAGAGACGTTGCGGACCCACAAGGAATTCATCCTGCGCCTCTACAATATCGAAGTCGATAAGCTCTACAATCTGCTCAGTCCATCCATCCGACGCGTTGATGTCGACCAGGCGCTGCTCGATTCGATCGAGGAAGATTACAAGCTGGTACCCGAGGATGAGTTCGAGGTTCTTGACCGCTTCCGCTATGAACCCTATCGCCAGAAGCTAATCCTCATGTTTCGGCGTCTGCGCGCCACGCGGGCCGAAAACGAACAGCCCTGGTATGACAAGGCCCACAATCCGCGCGCCTATCGCAATGTCGATGAATTTCTACGCGACCTGCGTCTGATTGACAGCAGTCTGCGTCACAATAAGGGCGAGCGTCTGGCGGAAGGACGGCTTTCGCACCTGATTCGCTGCGTGGAGACCTTTGGGTTTCACTTGGCAACGCTGGACATCCGCCAACATGCCAGCCGCCATCGATCGGCCATGGCGGAAGTCATGGCCCGCTATAAGATCTTCTCCGACTATGAGGCGTTGGCCGAGGAGGACAAGGTTGCGCTGTTGACCCGCGAAATCCTCAGCGAACGTCCCTTGACTGCTCAACTTCACTTCAGCCCCGAAACGAATCAAACCATCGACCTTTTTCGCCTGATTCGCAAGGCCCGGGAAGAGGTTGACAAGGAAGCGATCACGACCTACATCATTAGCATGACGTCCTCGGTCAGCAACCTGTTGGAGGTGCTGCTCTTTGCCAAGGATGCCGGTCTCTTTGGCAAGATCGATATTGCACCCCTTTTTGAAACGGTCTCCGATCTGCGCGGGGCGCCGGCCATTATGGCCCAGCTCTTTGAAAACGAGGCCTATAAGCGCCATCTAAATGCACGCGACAATCAGCAGCAGATCATGATCGGCTACAGCGATTCCAACAAAGATGGCGGCTATTTTCAGGCCAACTGGCGGCTCTTTCAAGCCCAGCGCGTGTTGGCCCAGACCTGCGATGAATATGGCAAGCGGCTCACGCTCTTCCACGGCCGTGGCGGTACCCTGGGGCGTGGCGGAGGACCGGCCAATCGGGCGATCCTGGCTCAACCACCCGAGTCGGTACGCGGTCGAATCAAGGTTACGGAGCAGGGCGAAGTCGTGAGCGGGCGTTATTCCAACCCAGCCATCGCCCATCGCCATCTGGAACAATTGGTCAATGCCGTACTACTTTCCAGCGGCAAGCGTCCGCGCTTCGAGCATGAGGCCGAGTGGGCGGAAGTGGTTGACGCCTTGAGCGGTATCTCGTACACGAAGTATCGCAGTCTGGTCGACAAACCGGAATTCATCACCTACTTCCATCAGGCGACGCCCATCGATCAGATCGGTGCGCTGAACATTGGTTCGCGCCCTGCCCGGCGCGGTACGACGGCCGGCATCAGTGATCTGCGGGCCATTCCTTGGGTCTTTGCGTGGACTCAGTCCCGGGTCAATCTGCCGAGCTGGTATGGCGTGGGCAGCGCACTGGAGGAATGGCTGGGTGACGATGGCGACGGCAGCCGCATGGATGAATTGCGCACGATCTACACGGAGTGGCCCTTCTTTCGCACGGTCATCGACAACGTGCAGCTCGGGCTGACCAAGGCCGACATTGAAATCGCATCGCTCTACGCCCAATTGACTGACCCGGTCACCCGAGCAGCCATCTTTGATGACATTGAGGATGAATACTACCGCACCGAACGCATGTTGCTCGCGCTGTTGGAGGCGGAGCAGCTGCTGGAAAATGACGACTGGCTACGCCGCAGCATCAAGGTGCGCAACCCATACGTCGATCCGCTCAATTTCATTCAGGTCGCCTTGCTCGACGTACTGCGCAAAGATCCGGCCCCTGACGACGTGGACGAGATGAATCGGGGCGTTCTGCTCAGCGTTAACGGCATTGCCGCCGGCCTGCAGAATACCGGGTAGCGCGAGGCCCGCAGACCTGATAGAGCAATGAGACACAAAAGAGCAGCGCCATCCCCGTCGCGGGACGGCGCTGCTCTTTTGTTGCCGACGATGATGGCGCCGAGTCTTTCGGTGAAAGTTATTGCATTGGCCTGGGGTCGTTGACGTCACCCGTAGACTTCTGGGTTCACGCAGGTGGGCAAGCGCTCGCCCTTCAGCCCGGCGATCAGATTTTCGGCGGCCATGATTGACATCTTTTCGCGCGTGACCTTGCTGGCGCTGGCGATGTGGGGCACGATGATCAGATTCTCCAGTTCAAGCAAGGGGGAGTCCATCGGTATCGGTTCCGGCGTGGTGACATCGAGGGCTGCCGCAAAAATTTCGCCATCCTTCAGCGCTTGATAGAGCGCATCCATGTCGACCACGGGACCGCGGGAGGTGTTGACGAGCACTGCCTCCGGCTTCATTTTGGCGAAGGCTTCGGCGTTCATCATGCCGATCGTCTCAGGCAACAGGGGCGTATGCAGAGAGACGAAATCCGACTCGTGTAGCAGCGTGTCCAGATCGACCGACTCAGCATCTAGCTCGGGATTGGGCGGCGCCACGGGGTCGAAGTAGATCACGCGCATGTCAAAGCCGGATGCACGCTTTGCCATGGCCTGGCCAATGCGTCCAAAGCCGACGATACCCAGGGTAGAGCCGGCAAAATCGGAGCCGAGCAGCAGGGACGGGCCCCACGTCTTCCACCTGCCGGCCTTGACATAGCGTTCGCCTTCAACGATGCGGCGCCCAGCGGCCATGAGCAGCGCCCAGGCGAAGTCCGCCGTCGCATCGGTGAGGATGCCGGGCGTGTTGCCCACCGGAATGCCGCGCGCCGTGCAGTCGGGCACAACAATGTTGTCGAAGCCCACGGCATGGTTGCTCACAACCTTGAGCTGAGGCCCGGCCGCCTCGAGCAACTCAGCATCGACCAAATCTGTAAGTAGACATAATAATCCGTCAATTCCCTGGACGCGGGCCAGCATTGTTTCCCTTGAAGGCGGCAGTTCGTCGGTCCACAGATCCACATCACAGAAGTCCTGGACCATTTGTAACCCCGTTTCCGGGACAATGCGGGTGACAAAGACCTTGGGTTTGGCCATAGTTCTTCTCTAACTCCTTGACGGTTTGTGGGTCATAGCGGCAGCCCACTTCGACATCGAACGATGTGACATGGTTGACTCGCTATTGTGGTTAATGAGCAAGCCCTCGTACGAGTGGATTTGCGCGGCGATGACCATTTCCTTTGTTCCCGACTCATCTTTAGACTCGCGTGGTGTATTGTACTGCCTCTACGTTCGAGTCGCCAGTCTGGCAGCTTTGCCTAACCTTGCCCGTCTCATGCAGGCGCCGGCGTGAATGGGCGTGCGTCGAACTCGCGCCGGTGCGCCAATACCTCGTGCGCCGCACGCATGATATGTGGATAGGTCAGCCCATACTTCTCGATGACTTCCATATAGGGGCCTGACTCGGCAAAAGTGTCGCGCACGCCGATGCGGCGCATGGGGATGGGGTAATTCTCCACCAAGACCTCTGCCACGGCGCTACCGAGCCCGCCAAAGATGACGTTGTTCTCCGCCGTTACAATGGCCCCTGTTTCGCGGGCAGCCTTGAGCACCGCCTCAACGTCCAGCGGCTTGACGCAGTGACAGTCGATTACCCGCACATCGAGCCCTTCATCCGCCAGCAATTCAGCCGCAACCAAGGCGTGGGCAACCAGATCACGATTGGCAATGATGGTTAGATCACTGCCATCGCGCACGGTCACCGATTTGCCGATTTCGAAGGGGAAATCGTCTGTGTACAGGAACGGAATCGGATCGCGCGAGAAGCTCAGGTAGACCGGTCCATCCCAGGCCGCAGCGGCCCAAATCGCCTTCTCGCAGCTCACCGAATCGGCCGGTGCGATCACTGTTGAGTTGGCCAGCGCACGCATGATGCTCAGGTCTTCCTGGGCCTGGTGGGTGACGCCGTCGGGACCCGGCGTGATGCCGCTGTGGCTGGCCGCGATCTTGACGTTGAGCTTGGGGTAGTGAATGCTGTTGCGCACCTGGTCGAGGGCCCTCATGCTGGCAAAGACGGCATAGGTGGACGCGAATGGAATCAGGCCCGTGGTGGCCATGCCCGCGGCCGCGCCCATCATGTTCTGTTCGGCGATGCCGAAGTTGAATGAGCGTTCGGGAAAGCGCTCGCGGAAATCGGTCGTCTTGATCGACTTGGCGACATCGGCATCGAGAACGACGACGTCAGGGTTTGCCTCACCGACGTCGATGATCGCCCTGGCGTAGGCAAAACGGGTCGCCTCGCCCTTGGCGGTCGCAAAAAAATCATCATCGCCCAGCTTTTCCAAAACTTCCGGACGCAGATAGTGGTATCGTGCTTCATTCATGCGGCCACCTCCTTAAGGACGGAATTGATCTCTTTCATCGCCTGGTCCATCTGGGTTGCGTTGGGCGCCTTGCCGTGCCAGGCCGGTTCGTCTTCCATGAACGAGACGCCTTTGCCCTTTATCGTATGCGCCACGACGATGGTCGGGACGCCTTTCACGGTGAGCGCCTCTTCCAGCGCGCCAACGACCTGCTCCATGTCATGGCCGTTGATCTCGATGATGTTCCAGCCGAATGCGCGCCACTTGGCGACGATGTCACCCAGGGGCATGGTGGCATCGACGAAGTCATCGTTTTGAATGCCGTTGAGGTCGAGCACCGCGGTCAGATTGTCCAGCTTCCACTTGGCCCCGGCCATTGCAGTCTCCCAGATCGAGCCTTCCTGGCACTCGCCGTCACCGATCAGCACCCAGACGTGATAGTCTTTCTTGCGCAGACGACCGCTCAAGGCCATGCCCAGTCCCGCGGCAAAGCCTTGACCCAGAGAGCCAACGGTCATGTCCACGCCGGGCGTCTTGATCATGTCGGCATGGCCCTGGAGGATGCTGTTGAGCTTGCGCAGCGTCAGCAGCTCCTTCCTGTCATAAAAGCCGCGATTGGCCAGCGCCGCATACCACACCGGGCAGGCATGGCCTTTTGACAAGATGAAGCGATCGCGGTCGTCCCACTTGGGATTTTCCGGATCGAGCCGCATCATGCGAAAGTAGAGCGCGGTCACGATATCGGTTGCCGAGAGCGAACCGCCCGGGTGGCCGGCTTGCGCTTCGTAGATCATCTTCAGAATATCTCCGCGCATCTGCACGGCCATTTGCTCTAGTTCGGCCACGTTCATGCGCTGGGTGACGTCCAGAGGTGTTGTGGTCATCATCAGCACTCCTTGGGTATAGTTCCTCAATTGATTCCGAAAATTGCTGAGTTTTGCTAGACCGCACCCTGTAGCGCCATCAGCGCGTCAATGGCGTCACCTTCGTGCACGATCTTCCGCAGCTCTTCCTGTCCGATCCGGTCGATCAGCCCTTCCGCCCAAACCAGGGTGCGATACGTTGCCGAAAATGATTTGACGGGATCGGTTCGGAAGGGCGCCACGTCGGTGGTCAGCCAGTAGTCGTAGCCGATCTCGCGCAGCACATAGAGCATTTCGACCAGATCCCATACGTTGACTGAACCGGGAATCATGTCCCAGTCCCAGTTGCGATAGTTATCGTTGACGTGCACCAGGAAGAGACGGTCGGCCTGGGCAAGCAGGGAGACGGCCTGCGCCGAGGTCTCGCCGGTATAGAGCGCGTGGCCCATGTCCATGGTCACGCCGACATTGGGCAGATCGATCTGCAGACAGGCGGCCAGGCTGGTCCCGGCATTGGAGAGAAACGTCTTGTGACGCGTTTCGCTTGGCTTGTACTCCAGGCTAACCCGAATCTCGGGCCGATAGGCTGCGGCCGCGCCAATGCCGTCGAGCAGCCAGCGCCAAGCCTGAATGTAGTCACTCTCAAACGCATAGTCGAAGCCGTCGGCCAACGGACACATCGTGATCATGTTGCAGCCGGCCTTGGCGGCAAGATCCATGCCTTGTTGCATGTACGCCACGGCTTCCCGTCGCACGCCGGCGTCGCGACTGGTAAGCGAGCCGCGATGAAATTTGGGCTCGCCCTTCAAGTTGACGTTGACTGTCGAGACCGTCAATCCGTGCTCAGCCATGAGACGCAGCGTCTCATCCTGATCGAGAAAATCGCCGGGATAGACCATTTCGATGCCCTGAATCCCCTCAATTTGGGCTGCAACAGCGATCTTTTCAGCGACAGTACGCTCGACGCCGTAGGAGCTAAATCGATCATTTAGTTTCCCCAGAAAACCGAGGATAACAGCGTAATTCCAGTTGATCATGAGTCGTTCCTTATTTTTTCGAGTCGATGGGGCGAGGCATGCCTGTCCCGTTTGGGTTAACCCTTGACGGCGCCGGCCGTCATTCCTTTAACATAGTATTCGAGGAAGAAAGAATAGAAGATCGCAATCGGTATCGAGCCTAGCATTGCGGCTGCCATCAACGAGCCCCAGAAATAGACGTCTCCCAGCACCAGTTGACTCACCACACCGGTGGGGATGGTCTTGACGCTATTGGATTGTGCCAGCGTCAAGGCGTAGATGAATTCATTCCACGACATCGTGAAGGCAAAGAGGCCGGCGGAGACGATGCCGGGCAGGCTGATGGGGAGCACAATGGAGCGAAAGGCGCGGAAGCGCGTACAGCCGTCCACCATGGCGCATTCTTCCAGCTCCCGGGGGATGCCGCGGAAATAACCCATGAGCAGCCAGGTGCAGAAGGGAATCAAGAAAGCTTGGATAGGTGAGCATAAGTGCAATCGGCTTGTCGAAGAGCCCCAGATTGCGGACGACGTAGGCCAGCGGCAGAAAGAGCAGCGCCCGTGGAATCAAATACGAGACGAAAATCGTCACGCCGATGGCCTGCGCGCCACGGAATCTGAGCCGCGCCAGTGCGTAAGCTGCCATCGTCCCGACCGTGAGCGATACGGCTGTCGCCACGATTGCGACCAGCAGGCTGTTCTTCAGCCAGACCAGGAAGGGCGTGTTCTGTGAGTAGGTAGCCGTAGTGCTCCAGGGTCGGCTGCTTGACGATCAAGGGAAATTGGGCCAGGTTGTAGATCTCTGCATTGGGCTTGATGGAGGTAATAAACATCCAGTAAAACGGAAAGAGCATGATGAAGAGAAAGAACGCCAGCCCGCCGTAGACGCCGGCTTGTCGCACGGTCTTCTGAAAGCGTTTGCTTGCCGTAAAGGCCATGGGATTCTCCTTACCGATCGCTTTGCAGATAGCGGAACTGAAGCACGACGGCCAACGCCAGTACCGGGAAGATGAAGAGCGATACGGCAGCACCCTCGCCCAGTTGGCCGCTGATGATTGCGACCTGATGCGTAAGCGTCGAAATCAGATGTGTGCTGTTGACGGGGCCGCCGCGGGTCAACACGTAGACGATCTCGAAATCCGCCACCGTCTGGACGATCGAGAAGAGCGTCACGACGGCGATTACCGGCATGAGCATGGGCACGGTTATTTTCCAGAAGCGCGACCAGGCGTTGGCGCCGTCAATCTCGGCCGCTTCATAGAGGTCGCCGGGAATCGTTTGCATTCCGGCCAACAATGAAATGCCGAAGAAAGGAATGCCGCGCCAGATGTTCACAATCTGCACTGAAAGCATGGCGGTGGCAGGCATACCGAGCCAAATGATGCGGTCGTCGATGATCCCCAAGTCCATGAGCAGCCGATTGATCACGCTGTATTGGGAGTCAAACATCCACAGCCAGCCCAGCGCGCTGAGGGAGGTCGGTACAATCCACGGCAGGAGCATGGCGCCGCGTAAGATGTTTTTGAAGTGGGTGATCTGGTCGAGCACCAAGGCCATCAGCATGCCGAGGACGAGCTTGAAAAAGACCGAGACGACCGCATAGTTGAAGGTGTTGACGACTGTTTTGCGAAAGATGCTGTCATTGATTAAGTTGACATAATTTTCTAAGCCGATAAAGTTCCCCGTGTCCGAGCGCGC
Source organism: uncultured Chloroflexia bacterium (assembly GCA_963749845.1). Classification (GTDB taxonomy): domain Bacteria; phylum Chloroflexota; class Anaerolineae; order Caldilineales; family Caldilineaceae; genus JAGRCP01. Next base: position 71,566 of record CAVVOJ010000014.1, read on the forward strand.
AATCAGCGTATCGGTTAAGGAGAGCCAAATGGACGTCACAAAGGGGTAGGCGATCAGCGTGAGCAGCAGCAGGGCTGCGGGCGCCACCATGACGAGCCCGAGCGTGTTGTCGCTGTCCAGCCAACTCGTGAAAGATCGGCTTGATTTGGTTGGTTTTTCTGTTGTGGTCGTCATCGAGACCTGCATAGAACCCTCCGGCGAGTCGGTTGGACGGGCGGGCGACCCAAGTCAGGTCGGCCCCGCCCGCCCGTCAGCCAAGAACAAACCCTAGGCGCCGTAAATGCTCTGCAGTTGCTCCGCAGTCTCGGCAATGACGTCTTCCATCTCCTTCGCACCGGACGCGTAGTTGGCGAACATGTCCATTACCAGCCACTTGGCGTAGGCCTCGGTGCCGCCACGGAAATTCGTGCTTGGGTAGCCGGGGAGATGCGAGTCTTCGGCATAGTTCTTGAACGGTTCGAGCTTCGGATTGGTGTTCCACGGCATGAGCGGTGCGTCCTTGTACTGCCGTAGTGCCGGGAAGATGAAGCTGTAGGCCGGCGCCGCCCATGGACCGAGTTGGCCCTCTTCGTTGAGGAAAGTGAGCAGGGCCTTGGCCGCTTCCTGGTTGGGCGAGTAATTGAAGACCGCCTGCGCCATGAATTCAGCATAGGTGCGCCTGCCAGCCGGTCCGCCCGGATACTCGAAGTGATCCATGACATCAGCGAGCCTCACATCTGCGCCGTCGACCTGCACCAGGATGCCCTGGTTGACCGCGTTGGCATAGATGCTTGCGGCGTTGTTGGTCATGGAGATGGCGCCGGCATTGAAGGCGCGGTTGTTGGACGCATCGTCGTAGGAGAGAACGTCGGGCGGCATGGCCTCATCGAAGAGCGCCTTCATGAAGGTGAGGGCATCACGCGTCTCCGGTGAGTCGATCGTCACCGTCGTGCCGTCTTCGCCCACATCGGAAGCGCCGTAGGACCAGAGCACGGAGTAGACGAAATCGTTGCCGTCACCGACTGCACGTCCCAACGGGAATGCAATCGGCGGTAGGCCGGCCGTCTTGAGCTCGCGGCCGACTTCGAGGATGCCTTCCCAGGTGTCGGGCACGTCAGTCATGCCGACCTGCGCAGTGATGTCAGGCCGATAGTTGATGGCGTGGGCCGCAAAAAAGCGGGGCAGTCCCATCCACGATTCACCCACCTTGCAGCCTTCCACCGCGGCGTCATACCAGCCGCCATAGCGACCGCCCAAATCGTCGGCCACATCAGTCAGGTCAACCAATTCCTCTGCAAAGAGGTGTGCGGATGCCTGGTTGAGTTCGATGATGTCGGGGCCTGCGCCGGTTTCCGCGGCGGTAGCGGCGATCGTTTGCAGATCGTTCATGGAGACGATATCGACTTCCGTCTCGACGCCATTGGCTTCGCCCCAAGCCTTGATGGTGGCGGCCAAGATGTCATTGGATTGGGGGATAAATGAGGCGCGTAGCTTCATGGCCAGCTTTGTGCCGGGTGGGTATGCCGCGCCGCTGGTCGCGCCGCTAGAGGCGGCCGGAGCTGCGGGCGCCGCGGTCGGCGCCACGCAGCCGGCAAGATAGCCTGCCGCAGTCAAGGATGCGCCAGTGAGCGCCGACAGGCGCAGAAATTCACGACGGGAAAACCTGTTTGATGGTGTCTGTTGCATGATTACAACCTCCTCCAAGATGGTTTGTGTTCGTAGCGGATGCGAGAAAAGCTGTGGATAGCAAATCGTTAGACGAACTCATGCGCAGCGTACTGCTTGTAAAGATCGGTGCAGGGCGTCTCCTTTATTGTGGATCGACGGTGTCGAATGGTCTAAATGCTATGGAATGCAGGTGGCAAGCACTAATTGGCGGAAAAGTTCTAGCCACAGGATGAAACGATGGGAGAGCTATCCAGTCGAGTCCTTCTCGCTTGATCCGGCGTACGCAGCCGGACTAGCGTAGGGTTCTGCGCAAGGCGACGATGCATTCATCGCCTACCCGCCGGCTGATGTCGAGCGTGAGTGCGTTGGCGGTCGCGGCATCACGTCGCTCCAGGGCATCCAAAATGTTCGTGTGATCGCTGATGACCGTTTCCGGCGTATACTCGGGCATGGCGCGAAAGCGAATATTCAGCAGCATCTGCGATTGGGCGTGCTGCTCGTGCCACGCCTTGAGCAGGCGCGTGTGCTCGGCCTTGATGCAAATAAACTCGTGAAATTGCATGTCGAGTCGTGCCAGGTCGGCGAAGTTTTGCTCCTCAATCGCATGTTGTTGGCGCACGATCAGACCGCGTAAGTGGGCGATATCATCGTCGATGATGTGCTTGACGGCCCAATCGATCGACATGCATTCCAAGTTGGAGCGCAGGCTGAAGACTTCTTCCACGTCTTGTTCGGTAAAGGTGATGACAAAGCAGCCACGATTGGGGAAGCGCTCGACAAGCCCTTCCTGCTCAAGCTTGCGCAACGCCTCGCGAATCGGAATACGGCTGACTTCCAGGCCCTTGGCCAGCTCGGATTCATTGAGCCGGGCGCCTAATTCAATCCGCTGCCCGACGATTGCCGCGCGCAGGTGCTGGACGATTTCATCTTCGATTGTGCGTTGTTGGATCTTGGGGAACAGGGTATCTAGCATAAGTTGGAAAGCCCTGGCACACTGTATACAATATACTGTAGCGTGTTTATAGTATACAATTAATCAACTGTTTGTCAACCACCCAAATTTTTCGTCAACCCGTTTCTACACCAATTCGGAGTCAATCATGATCAGCCGAGCAGAATATGAGTCCGCCCGAACCGATGCCGCCGCCCTTCTGGGGCAGACCGGTCTTCACATTCGAGAGGAGGAAGTCGCCGCGATGGAGGTGGCCGACTTTGGCCTGAGCGAGCTGGTGCAGAGCGGCGCGCAGATTATCACGCTGGTAGACACGGCTCAGATTGCCGCCAAGCTGCTCATTCTGCTGCCGGGGCAGACCTTGCCCGAGCATCGCCATCCACCGCTGGGTGACTATCCCGGCAAAGAGGAAACGATCCGCTGCGAGTGGGGAGAGTTATTTTTGTACGGACCCGGCGAGGCAACGTCCGACCCGGCCGCCCAGCCGCCCGCACATCGCCTGCATACGTATACAGTCTGGCACGAGTATCTTCTGCATCCTGGCGATCAGCAATTTTTTTCGCCCAACACGCCTCACTGGTTTCAGGCCGGACCGGCGGGCGCGGTCATCTGGAGTTTCTCGACCAAAGCCACGGATGTGGCCGACATCTTCACCGATCCTGATGTGCGGCGTACAACGGTGATCGAAGATGGGGAGACGGAGCCGGGTACACGACTCGGTGATCAGGACCCGGTCCAGTAATCGATGACGAGTGCCTTGTCGAGATGGGGCGAGAGGGTTTCGCCAAATGCTTTGTGGGCCGGGTGGGGCAGGTAGGCGTCACGATCGGCGGCAGTACGAAAGGTGACCAGGAAGCAGTGCGTGTAACCCTGCGCAATATTCTCCACGCTCACATCGGTGCCCCATTCGAAGTCGTGGATTGCTTCGATGTGGTCCGGTAGCGCGGCGAACGTCTGTTCGACGTTGAGGATAGCTTCTGAAGTGGTGCCCGGTTTGAAGCGAAAGAGCACAACGTGGCGCAGCAGCCGTTCCGGCGTCTCGTTCGACTCAGTATTTGTTGCAATCGTCATGATCTGGTTCCTTGTTGATGGTTTGGGATGAAGGCGGCTTTGTTTGGCTATTTTGCCTTGCGAGGGTCGATTTCCGCAATCGGCGCACTTGGTGCCCTGCCTTGCCACACTTTCTGCCTCAGGCTGGGCGATTGGCTAAGAGAGACAGTTTCTGCAGCCGACAACGCTTTGTTGGACGGCGGACACAACTTGGATCATCCATCGCCCCACACTATAATGAAGCCTGTTTGTTTCTGTTTCCCGCAAGGCACCTGTTGCGAGGCCAATTTGACTGATCTACTCTCTACCGTTGACGGCTTATTGATTGACGTCGACGGCGTATTGACGCATGGCGAAGAGGTGATACCGGGCGCGACCGAGGCCATTGCGGCCCTCCGCGCCCGTGGGATTCCCTACCGCTTCATGACCAACACCACCATCTACTGTCGCTATACGCTGCTCGAACGCGTTCGGCGCCTCGGCTTTGCGGTTGAACTGGACGAACTCTATACCGCAACCTACGTGGCCGCGAATTATTTGCGAGAGCAAGACGCAAAGACCTATTATCCGCTGCTGCTGCCGGATGCCCAGCTTGAGTTCGAGGGCATTGAGATCGACGAGGAGACTCCTGAGTATGTGGTGGTAGGCGATATCGGCGCCAGCTTCAACTTTGCGCGCCTCAATCGCGCCTTTCGTGCCTTGATGAACGGCGCCACGCTGATTGCGCTCCATCGCAAGCGCCACTGGCGTTCGCCGGACGGTCTCTATCTGGATGCCGGTCCTTTTGTCATGGCATTGGAGTACGCAGCCAACGCCAACAGCATCGTCGTGGGCAAGCCCAGCGTTGCCTACTTCGAGATGGTGTTAAACGACTTAGAGCTGCCGCCAGGACGGGTGGCCATGATTGGCGACGATATCGAGATTGATGTCAAAGGGGCCAAGGCCATGGGCCTACAGGGCTGGCTGGTCAAGACAGGGCGCTTTCGCCGCGAGGATCTCGGCCGCGGCATCTGGCCGGATCAGACGCTGGAGAGCATTGCAGATCTAATCGAATGACTCAGTGCACGACGTGAACACGTGCATCTGTCTCCACAACAAATGAGGATGAATCATGACTGTAACGGTCAAACTCTATGATACAACCCTGCGCGACGGTACGCAGGGCGAAGGCGTTTCCCTTAGCTGTGACGACAAGCTGCGCATCGCCCGCCGCCTGGATGAGTTCGGCATGCAGTACATTGAGGGCGGTTGGCCTGGCTCAAACCCCAAAGATATCGAATTTTTTGACCGCGCGCAGAACGAGTTGGATCTGAAGCAGGCTCGTCTGGCCGCCTTTGGCTCCACGTGTCGACCCAACGTCGATCCGGATGATGACCAGCAGGTACAATTGCTCATCGACGCCAACACGCCGGTCGTCACCATCTTTGGCAAGTCGTGGGATCTGCACGTAACGGATGTTCTGCGCACCGATTTGGAAGAGAATTTGCGCATGATCCGCGATACGGTCGCCTACCTCAAGTCCCATGGCAAGGAAGTGATCTACGATGGCGAGCATTTCTTCGACGGCTTTTTTGCCAATCCCGAATATGCACTGGCCACCCTGCAGGCCGCCATTGTCGGCGGCGCCGACAGCATTGTCCTTTGCGATACCAACGGTGGCACGCTGCCCTGGCAGATCGTCGAGGCAACGAAAGCCGTCCGGCGTGAAGTGCTCGGCCTGGACGGGGAGAATGGCGTCACGCCGCCGGCCGGCAACGTTATCCTCGGTATCCACGCCCACAATGACAGCGAAACCGGCGTCGCCAACACACTCGACGCCGTGCGCGCCGGCTGCACCCACGTGCAGGGGACGATCAACGGCTACGGCGAGCGCTGTGGCAATGCCAATCTGGTGAGCGTGATCCCCGATCTGCAGCTCAAGATGGGCTATGACGTCGTGCCGGCTGACAAGCTGAGCCAGCTCTCCGAGTTGAGCGGCTTCGTCAGTGAAATGGCCAATCTGAACCCCGACGACCACCAGCCCTTTGTGGGCAATAGCGCCTTCGCCCACAAGGGCGGCATGCACGTCAATGCCGTAGAGAAGTTTGTCATGAGCTACCAGCACATCGACCCCGCACTGGTGGGCAATGAGACGCGCGTTGTCGTCTCCGAGCTGAGCGGCAAGGACAACATCGCGGTCAAGCGTCGAGAGTTTGGTCTGGATGGCCTGACGCGCGAAGAAGAGCGCGAGGTGCTCAATCAGATCAAGGAGCTTGAGAACGCCGGCTTCGCTTTCGAGAGCGCAGAAGCCAGCGTAGATCTGATGCTACGCCGTGTGCGGGACGATTATCAGCCTCTGTTTGAGATGATCGATTACACCGCCGGCGTGGAGCATCGGGCCGGTCGCGGCGCGTTTTCCGAAGCGACGATCAAAGTGAAGGTCGGCGACGAAATCTTGCACGAGGTTGCCGAGGGTAACGGGCCCGTCAATGCGTTGAATCTCGCGCTGCGCAAGGCGATTCTCAAATTCTATCCGCGACTGGATCTGGTCCACCTGACGGACTACAAGGTGCGCATTCTCGACAGCCGCAGCGGCACCGCCGCCATCACCCGGGTGCTGATCGATTTCTCTGACGGCACGCGGAACTGGGCGACTGTGGGTGCCAGTACCAATGTCATCGAGGCCAGCTGGATCGCACTGGCCGATTCGGTTGAGTACTTTCTACTGACGGATGGAGAGCGACAAGGTGCGGCCGAGCCGGAACTGCTAGATGCATCGGTGCAATAGCACTGATTGCCGGGGACGCATACTCCCTTGCTCTTAGCCTGACCGCGTGTAGTGGGGGAGCTTGTTTTCTACGCAAACAGCTTGTCGAGCTCTAATTGAAAGCCGGGGAGTAACGCCTCACCTTCGAGGACGTCGCCGGTGCGTAGCACGGTCACGGAGCCATCCAAACGGTAAATGGAGACCGTCTCCGTTTTCGGTTCTACGATCCAGACGAGTTTGCATCCGTGATGCAGCCACGCTTGCACCTTCTCCTGGAGCTCCGCTGCTCGATCTCCCGGCGAAACTACTTCAACGGCGAGATCTGGCGCGCCGGGGAAATAACCTGCCGGCAATTGGGCAGGCAATCGTTCTGCGACAACGAAAGCTGCATCTGGAGCCAACACGGTGTCTGGGTCGCTCTCTAGCTTGAATCCAGTTTCGGCAGCGAAGACTGCACCATGCCGGTTATCATCAACGAAAAGGTAGAGACGGGCGCCAATCCGGCTGGCGATTAGACCGTGTTTGCTCCCGGCGGGGGACATCATCGTGAGCTTGCCTTTCTTGAGCGCGTAGCGATTGTCGCCACGATTCGACAGGATCAGCAATTCATCTGCCGTATAGACTCGCTCAATTATTTCGGAGGGATTTTGTTCGGCATCAACAGGGTCGGCTGGCTGGGTAGAAGTCGCCATCAGACGCCTCCAGACAATTAGCTTGCAACAATTTCTGTTCACGCAATCATAGCACAGCCCTTCGTGCGCATCAATCAAGGAGAGATGATTTCATGTCGGTGACAACAGTAAATGGCCATCAGCTCAACAAATACTCCAGCCAGCTGACCCAGGTTCGTTCCCAGGTCGGCTCCCAGGCCATGCTCTACGGCGCAGGGCTGGACGACGATGATATGAAGAAAGCACAGGTTGGCATCGCGAGCATGGGGTGGGAAGGCAATCCCTGCAACATGCACCTCAACGCGTTGGCCCGACGCGTCAAGGAGAGCGTGCAGCAGGCCGATCTGGTCGGCCTCATCTTCCACACCATTGGCGTGAGCGACGGCATCTCCATGGGGACGGAGGGCATGAAGGCCTCACTCGTCTCACGCGACACGATTGCCGATTCCATCGAAATCGTCATGCGCGCGCAGTGGTACGACGCCAACATCTCCCTGCCTGGCTGTGACAAGAACATGCCCGGCGCGCTCATGGCCATGGCGCGGCTCAATCGTCCCAGCATCATGATCTATGGCGGCACGATCAAGCCCGGCTTCCTCAACGGCAAGAAACTGGATATCGTTTCGGCCTTTGAGGCGTACGGTCAATATCTCTCCAAGGAAATTGATGAGGTTGAGCTCAAGGCTGTACTCAAAAATGCCTGTCCGGGCGCAGGCGCGTGCGGCGGCATGTACACGGCCAACACCATGGCCTCAGCCATTGAAACGCTGGGTATGAGCCTGCCCAATAGCTCTTCTTATCCGGCCGAAAGCCAGGAAAAGCTGGATGAGACCTTGAGCGTGGGTGCTGCCATCCGCCACCTGTTGGAAGAAGACATCAAGCCCAAGGACATCCTGACGCGTCGAGCCTTTGAGAACGCGATCACGATTGTCATGGCCCTGGGCGGTTCGACGAATGCGGTGCTGCATCTGCTGGCGATTGCCAAGGCCGCCGACGTGCCGCTGACGATCGACGATTTCCAGGAGATTTCCAACCGCGTCCCCTTTATCGCCGACCTCAAGCCGAGCGGTCAGTACGTGATGGAAGATCTGCACGAGGTGGGCGGCGTACCGGCGGTACAGAAGCTGCTGCTGCGTGAGGGGCTGCTCCACGGCGACTGCCTCACCGTGACGGGCAAGAGCCTGGCCGAGAATCTGGAAACCATGCCGGACCTGAGCGAGGGGCAGAAGGTGGTCTTCCCGCTTTCGAATCCGATCAAGAAGACAGGACATCTCAATATTCTGTACGGCAACCTAGCAACTGAAGGATCGGTGGCTAAGATTACGGGCAAGGAGGGCGAGCGTTTCTCCGGGCCGGCCAAGGTCTTCGATTCGGAGGAACTGACGCTAGCCGGCTTGGAAGCGGGTAAGGTGGAACCGGGTGACGTCGTGGTCATTCGCTACGAAGGACCGCAAGGCGGCCCGGGCATGCGTGAAATGCTCTCGATTACCTCGGCCATCATGGGCGCGGGACTGGGCAAGAGCGTGGCGCTGATCACCGACGGTCGCTTTTCGGGTGGCACCCACGGCTTTGTGGTTGGTCACATCACGCCCGAGGCCCAAACTGGCGGCGCGCTGGCCCTGGTGCAAGACGGCGATCTGGTCACGATCGATGCCATCGGGAACACGCTCTCCGTGGACTTGAGCGACGACGAGCTGGCTCAGCGCCGCGCTGCTTGGGTCGCGCCGGAGCCGAAGTACACAAAGGGTGTGCTCTACAAGTACATGAAGACCGTCGCTTCGGCCTCGGAAGGTTGCGTGACGGACGCATAAGGCCAGTCTAGATAAAGTAACTGTACGCTGCACCTTCCTGGAAGCTCTCTCGTCGATATGCCTTTCTGAGTACAGCTTCCAAGGTCGGACGGCTAACATCTTGGAATGGCCTGAGCAGTCAGAGAACGCCATACAGGACGAGACAAGTGTGCTGACCGATCAACGCACACTTGTCTCGTCTTTTTGTTGCCGGGTGTTGAACCGGAACCACTGGCTATTGTATAATTTCAGTGAGATTAAAACGTTTTTATCTGGGAGTCCATTACGAAGGAGATCGCCACAATGCCAATCAAAATTGCCATGATCGGCGCCGGCTCGGTCGGGTTTACGCGCCGTCTGATGTATGACATTCTCTCGGTGCCCGAACTGGTCGACACGGACTTCACGTTGATGGACATCTCGGCGCGCAATTTGGAGATGGTCGCCCAACTCTGCCGGCGCGATATTGCCGCCAATGAATTGCCGGCGGTGGTTGACAGTACCACGGACCGCCGGGCCGCAATCGCCGGTGCGGACTACGTGATCTGCACCATTCGCCAGGGCGGGTTGGCGGCCTTTCAAACCGATATCGATATTCCGTTGAAGTATGGCGTCGACCAGTGCGTGGGCGACACGATCTGCGCCGGCGGTATCATGTATGCGCAGCGCGGCATCCCCGAACTGCTCGATATCTGTCGTGACATCCGCGAACTGGCCAAGCCCGGCGCGATTCTGCTCAATTACGCCAACCCTATGGCCATGAATACGTGGGCCTGCAACGTCTACGGCGGCGTGCCCACAATCGGCCTCTGCCACGGCGTCCAGGGCGCGCACTGGCAGATCACGCGCTGCATCGAACTATGGGCCAAAGAAGAGGGGCTGATCGACGAAGCATATGAGCTGCATCGAGATGAAGTCGACGTCATCGCTGCCGGCCTCAATCACCAAACCTGGTTCATCAAGGTAGACTGGCAGGGGCGGGACATGTTGCCCAAGTTGCTGGAGCTCTTTGAGCGGCACCCGGAATACTCGCAGACCGAGAAGGTGCGCATCGACGTCTTGCGTCGCTTTGGCTACTACAGCACCGAGTCCAATGGCCATCTGAGCGAGTACCTGCCCTGGTATCGCAAGCGGCCGGATGAAATCCCTCTGTGGATCGACCTGTCGAGCTGGATCAACGGCGAGACGGGCGGCTACCTGCGCGTCTGCACCGAAGGCCGCAACTGGTTCGAGACCGATTTCCCCCAGTGGCTGGCCGAAGAACCGGCCACAATTCCGGTTGCCAAACGGAGTGAAGAGCATGGCTCCTACATCATCGAAGCCCTGGAGACGGGGCGCGTTTATCGTGGCCACTTCAATGTGATCAATGAAGGCCAGATCACGAACCTCATGGATGGCTGCGTGATTGAGATTCCCGGCTATGTCGACCGCACGGGGATCAACATGCCGGTCGTGGGCGACCTGCCCCTGGCCTGCGCCGCCACCTGTTCGGCGAGCGCCTACGTGCAAAAGATGGCCATGGAGGCCGCCGTTCACGGCGATGTGACGCTGCTCAAGCAGGCGATGCTCCATGATCCACTGGTTGCCGCGGTCTGTAATCCGGAGGAGGTCTGGCAGATGACTGACGAGATGCTCGTTGCCCAGGCCCAGTGGTTGCCCCAATACGCCGCTGAGATCGACGCTGCGGCTGCCCGCCTGGCAGAAGCCGAGACCAACGGCACGCGCGTCGCCACCCGCGACTACGCCGGGGCTGCCCGGCTCCACACGCGCACGGTGGACGAGATGGCCGCTGATGCCGAGGAGGCCCGGGCCAATGCCGACGCTGCCGACAAGGGCAACATGACCGAATCATCCTGGAAGAAGCTACGCATGGAGACCAAACAATCGTGACCACAATCGACATCCGTGACGCCAAATTCTATATTGACGGCGCCCCAACCTATGCCGGACGAACCTTTCGCGGCTACGAGATCGAGGGACTGCTGCTCAATACGCGTATGGTGCAGGCGACCTTTGACGACCTCAACCCCGTCACACGCGCCCGGTGGGCCTATCCTGATACGGGCTTCTGGGACGCAGCGCGGAACGTCGAGGAATTCCTCGCCGCGCTGCCGACCTATCGAGATCACGGCGTGCTTGCGGTCACCGTCAACTTTCAGGGCGGCAGCCCCGAGGGCTATAGCAAAGACCAGCCGTGGGAGGTCAGTGCCTTTGAACCCGACGGCGCGCCGCGGCCCGCCTACTTCGACCGCATGGCGCGGATTCTCAATCGGCTGGATGAGTTGGGAATGATTGCAATCGTTGGGCTCTTCTACTTCGGTCAGGACGAGCGGTTGACGGACGAGGTTGCCGTGGTCCGGGCGATGGATGAGACGGTGACCTGGCTGCTTGAGGGGGGCTGGACGAATGTGCTCCTCGAGGTCAACAACGAGTGCGACGTGCCGCACTATGAGCACTCGATTCTCCAGCCCCAGCGCGTCCATGAACTGATCGCACGAGTCGCCCAGACGACCGTCAATGACCGGCGTCTGCTGGTTGGCACCAGCTATGGCGGTGGTTCGATTCCCTCAGATGCTGTGGTGGCCGCGTCCGATTTCGTTTTGATTCACGGCAATGGCGTCGAAGATCCGGCACGCATCGCGGCCATGGTCGACGAAGTCCGCGACCTGCCCAGTTACCGGCCCATGCCGATTCTCTTCAATGAGGACGATCACTTCAAGTTTGATGAGCCCATGAACAACTTCATGGCCGCGCTTTCCCGCGGTGCATCCTGGGGCTTCTTTGATCCGGGTGAGAGCAACTATCGCGACGGTTACCAGTGCCCGCCCGTCAACTGGGGGCTCAACACCGCGCGCAAGCGTGCGTTTTTTGAGCTGGCGCGCGAGGTAGCCGGCGTTTAGCCGTTGCGTTCCGGCAGAAACCGATAGGCCCGCCCGCCTTTGCCTTCGACAAGCTCAGGCGACGGCTATTCGCTTGCCCCATTGCGCCGGGCAATTTCCGCGCGCACGGCCGGCGCGACCACCGTCCCGTATAACTCGATTGCATGCATCATCTCCCGGTGCGGTATGGCGCTGCTGCCCATATACAGCATGAAGCGCTGGTGACAAAAAAGCTCGTGCTGGAAGAGAATCTTCTCGATAATCTCATCCGGCGTGCCGACGAAGTCGGAGCCGCGCAGAACGCGCTGCTGCTCCAGCTGTTTCTGTGTCCGCGGCGGCCATCCGCGTTCACGTCCAATCTTGTTCATCATCGCAGTCGCTGCAGGGTAGTAGGCGTCGACTGCGGCCTGGCCGCTGTCGGCGATGAAGCCGTGGGAGTTGACGCTGAGCGGAATATAGTCCGGATCGTGTCCGCCCTCTGTCGATGCCTGCCGGTAGAGTTCGAAGAAGGGGGCAAATTGCTCGGGCATCCCGCCGATGATGGCCACGGCCATGGGCAGGCCGAGTGAAGCTGCACGCAGCACCGATTCCGGTGTACCGCCCACGGCCACCCAGATGGGCAACTCCGCCTGCACCGGCCGAGGATAGATGCTGCGATTGTCGAGCGGCGCGCGGAAGTCGCCTTGCCAGGTTATGGTCTCCTGCTCGCGTAGCTTGACCAGGAGGCGCAGCTTCTCATCAAACAGTCCATGATAGTCGTTGAGATCATAGCCAAAGAGGGGAAAGGACTCGATGAACGAACCGCGTCCCGCAATGATCTCGGCGCGCCCGTTGGAGAGCAAATCGAGCGTGGCAAAGTCTTGGAAGACACGCACTGGGTCGTCCGAACTGAGCACCGTCACTGCGGTCGATAAGCGGATCTGATCCGTCCGTGCGGCGGCTGCGCCCAAAATAACCACTGGTGCCGATGCCAGATATTCCTGACGGTGATGCTCCCCGATCGCGAAAACGTCGAGTCCGGTCTGGTCTGCCAACTCCATGCGCTCCAGCAAATTGCTCATGATTTCGACCGGGTCCCGCCGCGGATTCGGCGTTGCAAATCCGCCATTGTCGACAAAATCAAAGAGGCCGAGTTCAAAGGGACGGCCGTTGTTGGGTACGCTTGCGGTCATACTTGATTTCCTTTCCTGGGAACAGGTTTGCGAACACGGGCCGGCTGCGCATCGCTACGCGGTGCAGGACGGCCTTACGTCTCTGATTGATGCTTGTTGGCAGCGACGATAGCGGCGAGGGTCTGCTCCATGTCCGCCTGTGATGTCGACCATGAACTGACGCTGATGCGCATGGCACGGCGTCCGCGCCAGACCGTCCCGCCGCACCAGCAGATACCGCCTGCCTGCAATGCACCAATCGTGTGCGCAGTGCGATCATCATCACCGAAGGCGACGACGATCTGGTTCAGCACGACCTCGTTGAGAACTTCGACGCCCGCTGCGGTTAGTTGATCCGCCAGCCAGCGCGCCTGCCGGCAGTTGCGTTCGATCAGCTCGGCAATGCCCGTGCGGCCCAGCGCTTTGATTGCCGCCCAGACCTCTATGGCTCGCGCCCGGCGTGATCCTTCCGGCGACAGGCCGATGGCATCTTGGCGCTCGCCCTGCAGCAGGTAGGATCCACTGACCGACATGGCATGGCGCAGCGATGCGGGTGAACGTACAAAGGCAACGCCACAATCATATGGTACGTTGAGCCACTTGTGCGCGTCCGTGGCCCAGGAGTCCGCGTGCTCATACCCATCGGCTAGTGGCGCAAGCGCCGGCGCGGCCTTGGCCCAAAGCCCGAACGCGCCGTCGACATGCACCCAGGCCCCTTGCGCATGGGCCTGGGGAATCAGTGCTGCTGCCGGGTCGAACGCGCCCGAGTTGACGTTGCCCGCCTGCAGACAGACGATGGCCGGCCCTGCCAGGTCCGGCAGCGCATCCGCCCGCATGCGCCCCTGTTCATCGACGGGAAGGCGTATGACCCTGTCCCGGCCCAGCCCAAGCATGGCCAGATCCTTCAGAACCGTGGCATGCACTTCCTCGCCGACAACGACTGCGATTTCGGGGGCGCCAAAGAGTCCCTGGCTGTCGACGTCCCAGCCGACGCGCTGCAAGACCTCGTGGCGCGCGGCCGCCAGGCAGGTGAAATTGGCCATGGTGGCCCCTGTGACAAACGCACTGTCGGCGCCAGCCGGAAGTCCAAGTAGTTCTTTGAGCCAGCCAAGCGCACGCTCTTCAAAGAGTGCCGCCGCCGGCGAACTGATGAAGCCGAAGCTGTTCTGATCCCAGGCGCCTGCCAGCCAGTGTGCCGCTACGCTGGCCGGCAGCGCGCCGCCAGTTACGAAACCAAAGTAGCGTCCGCCGGCGCTTGCCACCGTCGCCGGCGAACCGAATTCGTCGAGGAAGGCGAGCACTTTGGCAGCGTCGCTGGGGGCGGCAGGCAAAGGGCCTGTCAATGCCTCCTCCAGGCGACGGATATCCGCCTCGCGTGGAAAGACTGGCCGCGTATCCAAGGATTCCAAATAGCGGGCGCCGCGGTCGGCGGCGTCCATGAGCAGGTCGCGTGGGGCATGGTCGGGCATGGGCTGATCTCCTCGTCTGTCGTGGCAGGGTTGTGGCACCCTTTGACGTTGACTGCAAGCGTAACGGCGTTTGTCACCAGCGCCAAACCGGAAATCAGCCACTGATGCAGGAGGATAATGGAGAATGCTTACTCGAAAATGGTGAATTGATAATGGGCCGGTCTCCCTCAATGGCAATTATTCATTGTCTATTTTCGATTAACCATTGCCCCTGAATCGTTTTCACGGGGCATAAACTCACTAAGCGGGCGGGCGGTTACTTGCCGGGAACAAGTGGCCAACGGTGAAGCGTTACGATATGAGAGCTCCAGGCGTCTTGTCCAGCCAGCAGCGTAGCCAGATCTTTCTCAGCCAAAGGAGGCGGGACCATGGCAGTCATTACAATTTCACGTGAAATTGGCAGCGGCGGCGATGAGGCGGCGCGCGAAGCGGCTCAGCGGCTAGGCTATACGTTTGTCGACAAACACTTTATCGAGCATATTCTTGGCCAGTATGGCTTTATTGAGTTCGATCAGGAGTATGACTCGCTGCCGAGCTTCTGGGAGAAATTTGATGCACAGAAGGAGCAGCGGCGTGGCGACATGACAAAGCTGCTCAACCAGGCGATTCTTGCCCTGGCGCAGCGTGACAACGTCGTGATCTTGGGGCGAAGCGGCTATGTTGTGCTTCACGGCCTGGCCGATGTACTCAATGTGCGCATGGTCGCCCCTGAGACAACACGCGTTGCCCGCGTGGCCCAGCAGAACCTGCTGAGTCAGTCCGAGGCGGCAGCAAAGGTCGAGCAGATCGACCGGGTACGCGCGAGCTTTCTGGAGGAGTTCTACCGCGACGAGTGGCAGGACGCGCCTGCCTTTGATCTGCTCCTCAATACGGGTAAGATTTCGGTGGAACTGGCAGCGGAGTGGATCGTGGCTGCTGCCCGCGCCGTGGACGCCGTTGACCACCGTGGCGAATCCACGGTCACTGCCATTGCCGTCGACAGCGTCATGGTGTCGGCCGTGGCACAAGAGATGGCCAACGCAACGGCCTGATTGGAGCAAATCGTATGACGCAAGACACAGCCGCTGACGCACTGACCGTTGGGCTGGCTCAGATCGCGCCCGTCTGGCTGGACCGGGTCCGCACCCTCGACAAGATGATTGGCCAGGTGCACGCCGCTGCGGACCAGGGGTGTCATCTGGTCGCGTTTGGGGAGGCGCTTCTGCCTGGCTATCCTTTCTGGATTGAGCGGACCGGTGGCGCCCGGTTCAACTCGCCCATGCAGAAGGAGATTCATGCCCACTACTTGGATCAAGCTGTTCAAATCGAAGCGGGACAGCTTGATCCACTCTGCATAGCGGCCGAGGAGCGCGGCATCGCTGTCATCGCCGGCATCATTGAGCGACCCTCGGACCGAGGCGGCCACAGCGTCTATGCCAGTCTTGTCTATATTGGCCCGGATAGCGTCATTCAGTCCGTCCATCGCAAGCTCATGCCCACCTATGAGGAACGCCTCACCTGGTCGCCGGGCGATGGTCACGGGTTGCGCGTGCATCGTCTGGGTGCGTTCACGGTGGGCGGGCTCAACTGCTGGGAGAATTGGATGCCGCTGGCGCGGGCCGCGCTCTACGGTCAGGGCGAGGATTTGCATGTGGCCATATGGCCGGGCAGTCGCCGTAATACCGAGGACAGCACCCGTTTTATGGCTCTGGAGGCGCGCAGCTATGTGCTGTCCGTCTCTGGCCTGATGCGGCGAGAAGATTTTCCACGTGATACGCCCCACGTTGATGCCATACTGGCCGGCAGCGAGGCCATATTGGCCGACGGCGGTAGCTGCATCGCCGGCCCGGACGGACAGTGGATTGTCGAACCAGTCGTGGGCAAGGAGCAGCTGATCGTGGCCACGCTGGACCATGCGCGTGTCCGCCAGGAGCGTCAAAACTTCGACCCCGCCGGTCACTACTCGCGCCCCGACGTCACGCGGCTGACCGTCAATCGCCAGCGCCAGAGCACGGTTCAGTTCGAGCCGTGACCACGTGCTGAGTACAAACATGTTTGACGGCAGTTGACGTCGCACGCTCACTTCCTCAATCCTGGGCGAAGAGTGCGGACGGCCACAGAATCTCTTGGATTGATCCGCCTTTATCCGCTTGATCCGTGCCGATCCGCGGCCCATTCTATTGATCCCTAACTCGCAATGGCTGCAGTCTGTTTGCGTCTTCGCCCAATAGCGGTATGATGCAGACTCTGGTTCGAACCGCGCGCGGTTGTGCGTGCACCACACGATAGAAGAGGCAAGAACATGGCAAAGTACATCGGCATTCTCACGGCGGGCGGCGATAGCCCCGGCCTCAACGCCGCAATCCGTGGCGTGGTTAAGGCCGCGATTGGTGAATACGGCATGGAAGTAATTGGCTTTCGTGACGGCTTTCGCGGTCTAATGCAGGACAGGACGATCCGGCTGCGCTTACCCGCGGTCTCGGGCATCCTGACCAGCGGCGGCACGATTCTGGGCACGAGCCGCGACAAGCCGCACAAGATGCCGATTGGCGGCCAGATGATGGATATGACCGACGTCATGGTCGACACCTATCATCGGCACAACTTGGACGCGCTTGTCTGCCTAGGGGGCGGCGGCACGCAGAAGAATGCCTACCGGCTGGCGCAAAAAGGGCTCAACATCATTACGCTGCCCAAGACGATTGACAACGACGTCTGGGGCACAGACATGACCTTCGGCTTCGACACGGCCATGGGCATTGCCACCGAGGCCATCGACCGCTTGCATAGCACGGCGCATAGTCATCATCGGATTATCGTTGTGGAAGTAATGGGACATAACGCCGGCTGGCTCGTGTTGGGATCCGGCATTGCCGGTGGGGCCGACGTCATCCTCATGCCTGAAATTCCCTATTCAATGGAGGTTGTTGCCGAAAAGATCCGTCGCCGTCAGCAGCGGGGCAGCGGCTTTAGCATCGTCGCCGTTTCTGAAGGCGCGCTCTCCACCGACGATGCGGAGGCGCTTGCCAAGGCTCGCGCCCGACTGGAAAAGGCCGAAAAAGGCAAGGATCGCAAGCAGGCAAAGGAGGAGCTTAAGGCCTTGTCGGGATCATTCCGCAACCATACGCTCGTTGTCGCCGAACAGTTGGAGGCGCTGACGGGCCTGGAAGCACGCGTGACGATCCTCGGTCACCTGCAGCGCGGCGGCACGCCGTCGGCGACGGACCGGATCCTGGCGACGCGGTTGGGCACGCGCTGCGCCCACCTCATTGAAGAAGAGCGCTACGGCGTCATGGTGGCGTCGCGTGGCGAAAAGACCAAGCCTGTGCCGCTAGAGGAAATCGTTGGTAAGCGCAAGTTGGTGCCACTCGACCATTCATGGGTCTACTCCGCACGCGATATTGGGGTCTGTCTGGGGGATGAGTAGGTGATTCTGCCGCTTACTGCTACCTAGCTGATGGGTGCTCCTGGCTCGACGGGAACCCTTGAAGGGCGTTCTGGCGTTGCATGATCCATGCAACCATTCCGTGATTCACGCCCGAAACCATTAACGATCGCACTGACGCTCGTTGCCAGTGCGCTCTTGATCGTCACGCTGACGGCCGGCGCACGTACGCTCTCCAGCCTGCGCGCGCCGGCTCTCGACGCTGTTGTAACGCCTGTGGCCATGGCGGCAGCTGCTGCGACAGTTCCTACGCCGGCGCCTGCGATTCCTTCTCCATCTGTGCAGGCACAAGAGCCAGTACTGCCAACGGCTCTGCCCACGTCAACACCGTTGCCCCCGCCTACGTCAACGCCTCTGCCTGCCCCCACTTTTTTACCCATGCAGCCCACGGTCGCGCTTGGCGGCATCACCCATGCGTGGCAGACCTGGAACAACTGTGGCCCGGCCACCCTCTCCATGCTGCTCAGCGCCTATGGCAGCACGTTGGACCAGGCAATCATTGGCGCTGCGCTGCGCGGGCACGAGGATGACAAGAACGTCGGCCCCGATGAGTTGGCGGCCTACGCGCAAGCGCAGGGCTTTCAGGCCGAGGTTCGCGTCGGGGGCACGGCGGACTTGCTACGACTGCTGCTCAGCAATGGCCTGCCGGTCCTGGTAGAAACCTGGCATGAAGACGAGCCGGGCGACGGTCTGGGCCACTATCGTTTGCTTACGGGCTACAACGACGCTGAAGGCTACTGGTTGGCCTACGATTCGTATGATGCCGCCAATCTTGTTGCACCGGACGGACCCTACAGCGGCATTCGCCTGCCCTATGCAGAATTCGACGACGACTGGCGCGTCTTTAATCGCACCTATCTACTCATCCATCCGCCTGATCGTACCGAGGCCGTGGCGGCGATGATGCGGGATGAAGGCACCGGCGCAGCCATGTGGCAGGCTGCGCTTGCGACCGCCAACGCAGAGACAGCGGCCAATCCGGACGATCCGTTTGCGTGGTTCAATACCGGCACCGATCTCGTCGCGCTCGGTGACGACGCCGGGGCCGCGGCTGCGTTCGACCGGGCTCTGGCGCTGGGTTTGCCCTGGCGCATGCTCTGGTACCAGTTTGGCCCCTTCGAAGCCTTCCATGCCCAGGGACGCTACGCCGAGACGCTGGCCCTGGCCGAGAAGACGATCGCTTCGGGCGCCGATATCGAGGAATTGCACTACTGGCGCGGCATGGCGCTGGCTGCCCAGGGCGCCACGGCCGAAGCGACGGCGGCCGAGCAGGAAGCGCTCAGCCGCAGCAGCAAGTAGTCAATTATCAATCGACAATTGCCCATTGATAATTGACAATGGGCGTGGAGGCGTGTTGATTTGATGAACAGCAATGACCTGCTTGTCGACTACCGCGACCGCGGCGATTTTCCGGCCATCGCCCAGCAGACCGCGGCCTGGGTCGATGCCCATCCGGGTGCGACGGAAGCGGATGTGCTGGCTTGGGTCGCCGCTCGGTTTGGCAAAACTGAGGTCGTCAAGATGAACCCGCGTCCCACGCCCTTCGCCCTCTTTGGCGCGCCGGAGACACAGATCCCGGTCAACGCCATCGAGCAGATGGAGACGGTCATGCGCCTGCCCATGGCCATGGCCGGTGCGCTCATGCCCGACGCGCATCTGGGCTACGCCATGCCCATCGGCGGCGTGGTCAGCCTGGACGGCGCAATCTCGCCATCGTTTGTCGGCTACGACATCTCCTGCATGATGCAGCTGACCGTCTTTGACATCACGCCGAAAGCCTTTATGGCCGAGCGGGCGGCGCTGGCCGAGGCCCTGCGCAGCGTGACCGCCTTTGGCGTGGGCAGTGACTTCAAACCGGGTGCACGCAAGCACGCAGTCATGGATGACCCGCTTTGGCGGGAAATCCGAACGCTCACCCAACTGCAGGGCAAGGCCCAGCGCCAGCTTGGCTCATCCGGGGGCGGCAACCACTTTGCCGACCTGGTGGTCATGGAGTTTTTGGCCGATTATGAGTCGTATGCCGCCGGCGATGTGGCCGTTGCCCTGCTGACTCATTCGGGCAGCCGCGGCACGGGTCACAACACGGCCGTGCACTACGTCAAGGCCGCCCAGCGCATGACCCGACACATTGCCAAGGAGGTGCCCAAAGGTTATGAGTGGCTGCCGTTGGAGTCGGAAGCAGGCCAGGAATACCTGGCTGCCATGATGCTCATGGGCAGCTATGCCCGGGCCAATCACGACTTGATTCACGCGCACTTTGGCGTCGCCGCAGGACTCGAGCCGCTCCATCGGGTCTGGAATCGCCACAATTACGCCTGGGTGGACGAGGCCGGGATGGTCATTCATCGCAAAGGCGCCACACCGGCCGCCGCAGGACAAATGGGCATCATTCCTGGTTCCAGCGGCACGCCTTCTTATCTGGTACGCGGGCTGGGCAACGCAGCCAGTCTTCACTCCTCTTCTCATGGCGCGGGGCGCTTTTTCTCACGCAAGGAGGCCAAGCGCCGTCATGATCCGCGGGCATTTGCACGTCACATGGCGGAGAAAGACATTCTCTACTTCGGCCTGGAAGCGGACGAGACTTTCATGGCTTACAAGGACATCGACATGGTCATGCGTTTGCAGGATGGCGTGCTCGTCGAACCGATTGCGCGCATGCTGCCCAAGGTCGTGATCATGGGTGGGAAGAGCGATGATGGGGATTAGGCTGTGGAATCCGCGCTTCGACAGCCGCGCGCCAGGCGCATAGCAACCCATGCAGTTCTGCCGCCTTCGTCGGCTCCCTCTCGACCAGATTGATCTTCTCACTGATGTCATCGCGCAGGTTGTAGAGCTCCAGCCGGCCGTCCTCGAAAAATTCGATCAGCTTGAAGTCGCCGTCGCGTACCGATGAGCCCGGCGTGCCGCCCTGATTGCCGTAGTGGGGGTAGTGCCAGAAGATCGGACCGCGTGCGGCACTGGCTGTGCCGGTGAGTGCATCGTAGAAGCTGACGCCGTCCACGTGCTGCGCCGGCATGGGCGACAGACCGGCGGCGTCCAGTAGGGTGGGGAAGAAGTCTGGGCTGGTCACCGGTTGCGTGCAGACGCTACCTGGCGCTACAACGCCAGGCCAGGCGACCAGCAGCGGCTCGCGCGTGCCGCCTTCGTACATCCAGCCTTTGCCCTCGGCCAGCGGCGCATTGCAGGTGGGCGAGCCCTCGGACGTGGCCAAGCCGCCATTGTCCGAAGTGAAGATGACGAGCGTGTTCTCCGCTTCACCCGCCGCCTCAATCGCACCGAGCAGACGCCCGATATTCTCATCCAGGCTCTCAATCATGGCCGCGTAGACGGGATCGGACTGGAGCAAGCGGCGGCGAATGCGCAGGTCGCGTTTGTGGTCGGCGGGAAAGGGCGCACCCTCTGCAAAGGGCTCAATCTTGTCCAGGCCCAGCGCCGCGGCCTTGGCCCTGTACTTGGCCACTTTCTCCGGCTTTGCTTCGAGGGGCGTATGGACCAGATAGGGCCAGAAGTTGAGGAAGAAGGGGCGGTCGTCGCGGTTTGCAATGAGCGCAATGGCCTCGTCAGTTAACCGGTCGGTCAGCCACTCGCCGTCTGGACCATCCACCAGCGTGGGGATGCCCCAGGGGCTGAAGTAGCCCTGAAGTGGCATGCCTCCCTCCCAGCCGCCGATGTTGACGTCGAAGCCATGGCGGTCGGGATAGAAGTCTGGTCCGCCGAGGTGCCACTTGCCGACATGCCAGGTGGCGTACCCCGCGGCGCTGAGTGCTGCCGCGACCGTCGTTTCTGATTCAGGCAGTTCGTGGAGGTAGGGCACGTCCACGAGGCGGCCGCGTGCGGGGTGGGCGTCGCCGATCCAGTCGATGTAGTTGGTCACGCCGACCGTCGCCGGATATTTGCCCGTGAGCAGGCTGGCGCGGGTTGGCGAGCAGACGGGACAGGCCGCATAGGCGTCGGTGAAGCGCATGCCCCGCGCCGCCAGCCTGTCGATGTTGGGCGTCTCATAGAAGCTACTGCCATAGCAGCTCAGGTCTCTCCACCCCAAATCGTCGACCAGAATCAGCACGATGTTGGGGCGTTGCAGAGTCGTCTCAGACCCCACGTTCGCCCTCCTCGCGCATTGCCCAGAACGCGTCACCCCAGTCGTCGAGTTCCGTGCGCCAGCGTTCCAACTCACTGCTCAATGCTTGCAGCCTTTCGCTGTGGGCCGGATCGGCAGCTACGTTGTGCATTTCCCAAGGATCCTGCACGCAGTCGAAGAGCTGGCGAGTCAGGCTGTTGTCAACGGCATACTCGATTAGCTTGTAGCGTTCATCGCGCGCGGCGCGCTGAACGTCCTGATAGGCGAAGAGCAGCACGTCGCGATGGGCGGCGTCGGCATCATCCAGCACCGGCCGCAGGCTGTGGCCCTCCACCGACGGAGGCGTGGGGCAGCCGGTCAGGTCGCAGAGCGTCGGGAAGATGTCGATGAGATAGCAGAGCGCGTCCCGCCGTGCGCCGACCGGAATGCCAGGTCCCATCATCGCCAGGGGCACGCGCACGCTATGGTCGTAGAGACTCTGCTTACCCATGAGCCCATGCTGCCCCAAAGCCAGGCCGTTGTCGCCCACCAGGACGATGATCGTATTGTCCAGCTGATCTATTTCGCGTAGTGATAATAAAATTCGACCGATTTGTGCGTCCAGATGGGTAATCATGGCGTAGTAGTCGGCGAGATGCCGGCGGATCTCATCCGGGTCGCGCGGCTGGCGGGCCAGCTTTTCGTCGCGGACGTCGAGGGCACCGTTATCAAAGGGATGGGTCGGCATGAAGTTGGCCGGCAGATCGAGCTGTGCCGGATCGTATAGGGCCAGATATTCTGGCGGCATGGTGCGCGGATCGTGGGGCGCCATGAAGGCGACGTAGGCGAAGAAGGGGCGGGAGCGATCTCGGCGCGTCAGGAAGTCGCACGTGGCTGCCGCAAAGAGTTCGGATGAGTGGACGCCCTGGGCGACATGGTCGTAGCGCTTGTCGGTCATTGCGCGCTCTCCGGGTAGCCAGTACACCGGATGCGGGCGTGGGTCCGGGTAGTCGCCGTCCGGGTGGAAGTCGCAGGCGGGTACCTGCCAATGGTCGTCCATGCCGCCAAAGAAGATCTCCGCGCCGTCCGAGAATGAACGGGTGTAAGCGTCAGGGCCATTGTGCCACTTGCCCGTGCCGAAGGTCTGGTAGCCAGCGTGGCCAAAGTGCTCCGGCATGGTGGTGTGGTTTGGCGGAATCGATTCGCCCCGTCCTTCGAGGTGAAAGAGGGTGCGGCCCGTCAGCAGCATGGCCCGGCTGGGCATGCAGACGGCGTCCGACGTGCCGCCCATGATGGCGGCGTGGGTGAAGGCGGTTCCTCTTTCCACGAGGTAGTCGAAATTGGGCGTGTGAACCTGATCATTGCCCAACGCCGCGATCGTGTCGAAGCGTTGGTCATCCGTCAACAGGACGAGAATATTGGGACGTGGATCATTCATGCGTCAGACTGCTGCTCCTTTGAGTGGTCCGTGACGGGCTGAGACAGTCCCGTCGCCGGCGTTGAAGAAAACCGACGGGGCTCTCGCACCCAGAATGCCATCATGAGGCCGCCGATGAGCGAGATGACGAGCGCGGCCAGGAAGAGCCCATTGTATCCTGTCACCGTGGCGAGCCAGCCGCCAAGAATGGGGGAGAGAATCAGGACAGGCGCCAGGAGCGTGTTGGTCAGGCCAATGTAGGTGGGACGATCGGCCGGCTCGCAGAACTCCAGGATGATGTTGAGCGACGAGACCTGGTCGGCCGCCAGGTACGCGCCCATGAGTACGAAGGTGACGAGGAGCACTGCCGGCGACGGGGCTACAAGTGCGACGAATGCGGCCAGGGCCATGGCAAAGGCCGCGCTTGTCAGGACCGTTT
Organism: uncultured Chloroflexia bacterium; assembly: GCA_963749845.1. Taxonomy (GTDB): domain Bacteria; phylum Chloroflexota; class Anaerolineae; order Caldilineales; family Caldilineaceae; genus JAGRCP01. The sequence continues at coordinate 95,258 of CAVVOJ010000014.1, forward strand.
TGTGGCCAATGCGGTCACCGATCACGCCCCAGACGAGATTCATGCACGCGACGCTGGCGATGAGCACGCCGGTAAAGAGTCCGACGCCGGCGCCGCTGATCGCAAAGCGTTCCGTGCCAAAGACCATGTAGAAGCCCGCGGCCATGGCGCCCAATTGCATGGTGGTGCGACTGAGCAGGAAACGGGAGTAGTTGCGGTCTTGGCGCACCACGGCCGGCAACTGCCGCAGATAGTGGCTGAGCGTAACCCGCTTCTTGATGCTCTGGCTGGGCGGCTCGCGCGTCAGGGCAAAGCCGCCAAATGAGATCATCACAAAGACGAACGCCAGGGCAAAGAGGAGCGCAAAATTGTTGGGATAGGCGACTTCCTCCAGCACGCGTGCGACCACCGCGGCTGCAGCGACGCCAAGCAGCGCGCCCACACCATGCCCCAGTCCCATCCAGATGCCGCGTCGCTGCACGGGGATCACCTTGGCGATGATGTCGAACCAGGCCGGCGTGGCGATGCCGGCGCTGAACGAGGTCATGCCAATGAAAAAGAAAAAGAGCGTGAGGGTCAGCGTGGGCGCGGTGAGCGCAAAGGCCCAGATCGAGAGCGCGATGAGCAAATAGGGCAGGCGCTCGCCCAGGCTGCCGACGGCCATGACGAAAGGCTTCTTGTAGCGCAGTTGTTCGGTGAAGCTGGCCGTGAGCAACTGGGGCAGGTAGTAGCCCAGGGCCCAAACCGCCGGGATCAGACCGATGGCGATCTTGGAGTCGGTCAGGCTGCTCACCAGCACCGGCATGACTGTCTCGCGCGAGATCAGGCTAAAGCCGATGGTGATGAAGATGATGTCGACCAGGTTGACGTTGAAGTTCCAGGTGACATTGCGCTGAACGTCGGCTTTGATGGCGGAGTCGGCCATGCGTTTGATCTCATATGCAGATTGGTTTGTCAGACGCTATAATTCCACAGGACAGCGCCAACGTCAATTGATTGCTTGACCGATTTTGCCATTGTTAAACTGTGATGATGGGCCGCGGAAACAGCCGGATGCAGCGGATTGCCACAGATTGATCGGGGTTGATCCGCCCCAATCCGCCTGATCCGCGGCCCATCGTTGTGCACTTCAACACGCAACCTGGAAAGGACCCGAGCCGGCCTATGACTGGCGACGCACGACCCAATATCCTGTGGATTTGCACCGATCAGCAGCGCTACGACACCATCCATGCGCTCGGCTATGATTGGGCCAACACGCCCAATATCGACCGGCTGGTCGGCGAAGGCATTGCCTTTACCCACGCCTACTGTCAGAACCCGATCTGCACGCCCAGCCGCGCCAGCTTCCTAACGGGCATGTACCCCAGCAGCATCCGCGCCTGCATGAATGGCAATGACGTCTGGGCTGATGCCGCGCCGCTGGTGACGAAGCTCCTGGCCGACGCCGGTTATGACTGTGGCCTAGCCGGCAAGCTGCATCTGGCCGGCGCGGCCGGTCGGGTCGAGCCGCGCGGGGATGACGGCTACCGCGTCTTTCACTGGAGCCACCACCCGCGCGATGATTGGTCGGAGGGTCATGACTACGTCGACTGGTTGCGCGAGCAGGGCGTGGATCCGTCTGCATTCTTTGATGACCCGGCCCTGATCCCGCCGGCCCTGCACCAGTCGTCCTGGTGCGCCGACATGGCGATCGACTTCATGACGGAGGAACGAGATCAGCCGTGGCTGATGAGCGTAAACTTCTACGACCCCCACGTCCCCTTCGACCCGCCCCAATCCTACCTGGACCGCTATGATCCGGCGCAGATGCCGGCGCCCCACTTTGCCGAGGGCGATCTCGAAGCCCAAGCGCTGCTGAAAGAGGTGATCTTCCAGACGGAACCGGGGCCGCCGGAATCGTTGAACCTGGCCGACTACTTTGGCAAGCTCGGCCATGCCGCGCTGCAGGAATCGGCATCGGCCTCGCTGGCGGAGATCAAAGCCGCCTACTACGCCATGATCGAGCTAATCGACCACAACGTGGGCCGCATGCTGGATGCGCTGGACCGGACGGGGCAGCGTGAGAATACGCTGGTGATCTTCATGAGCGATCATGGGGAGACGCTTGGCGATCACGGCCTCTTGCTCAAGGGCTGTCGCTTCTACGAGGGGCTCGTACGCGTGCCGCTGATCATGTCCTGGCCGGAAGCCCTTGCTGGCGGTCGGGTCAGTGACGCCCTGGTCGAACTGACGGACATCGCGCCCATGCTCTTGGATATTTGCGGACTCCCGCATCCGCCGCGCATGCAGGGCAAGTCGCTGCTGCCACTCGTTGCGGGCGAGGCCGACCTGTCCGACCATCGCCCCCACGTGCACTGTGAATATTATCGGACGCTCGACTATCTGGAGGGGGACCGTCCGGGTTCCTACGGCACGATGATTCGCGATCGCCAGTACAAGCTGGTCACCTACCACGGCCATGACAGGGGAGAACTTTTTGATCTCCTTGCCGATCCCCATGAGTTCAACAACCTGTGGGATGATCCCGCTTACGCAGACGTGCGCTTCCGCTTGCTGAAGCAGAGCTTTGACGATATGGCGCGTGCCGTTGATCTGGGACCCGTGCGGACAACGGCCTACTAGCCGGTTGCCTGAAACGAGCGTGAAACGTGACTGCGTGAAATGTGGACCGAGGAGAGCGTACATGCCAGAGCTGGAACGTATGGGGCTGGTCTTGCTGGGCGACCGTCGTGCGGAAGTCCGCACGTTTGCGATGCCAGAACCGGGGCCGGGCGAAGTGCGGGTATTGGTTCAGGCTGCGGGCATTTGCGGCAGCGATCTTCACTTCTACCGCAGCTCGCCGGCTGAACTGGGCATTCGCCGCGGCGTCGTGATCGGCCATGAGCCGTCTGGGATTGTCGAGGCTGTCGGGCCGGGCGTGACGCGCTTTCAGCCCGGCGATCGCATCACGGTGAATCACACGCTTGGCTGCGGGCAGTGCGCCTACTGCAGCGCGGGCGAGCCCGTGCTCTGTGCGGAGGACCAGGGCATTGCCGCCGCGGGCTTTGGCGGCGATGCCGATGTGATCGTTCTGCCGGCCCACACGTGCTTTCATCTGCCGCCGGAATTGAGCTTTGTCGAAGGCGCGTTTCTGGCCTGCACCGGCGCCACCGCGTACGGGGCCTTGCGCAAGCTTGGCCCGTCAGGCCGGTCGACATTGGCGATCTTTGGTATGGGACCGGTGGGGCTCTCTGCGGTCGTCGTGGGCAAGGCGCTGGGCGCCCGCGTGGTGGCGCTGGATCCGCTTCCCGCACGGTTGGAGATGGCCCGCACGCTTGGCGCCGACGAAGTCATCGACGTGTCCGCAGTCGCGTGCGCCGGAGGCGCTGCGTTCGCTCACAGATGGGCGCGGGGTCGAACTGGCGCTGGAAACGAGTGGATCGGCGGCCGGCCAGAGCGACGCCGTCGACGCGCTGCGGCCCAAGGGGAAAGCGGCCTTTGTGGGGCTTGAGCGACGGGCGCAAGAGCATCAGTCCCGAGCAGTTCCTTCACAAGGAGGCGACCCTGATCGGCTCCAAGGTGCTCTCCGCGCCGCTCTACTGGGAGTTGACCCGCTTCATGGTCGAGCGCAACGTGCGCTTCGAGCCGATCGTGACCCAGCGCATGGCGCTTGCCGATGGCCCTGAAGCCTTTGCAGCGCTTTGACGCCGGCGCGCCGGGCAAGTTTGTGTTGGAGCCAGCTCGTCAGGCATGCTAGCTGCTCTTCCGCCAGCAGCAGCTGGATGACCGCTTCCGTCACGTCGTACTGACCCTCACCGAACTTGGCGAAGCGGATGTTGCCCTGCTTGTCGATGATATACATGGCCGGCCAGTAGCGGTTCTGATAGGCGCGCCAGGTCGTGCGCTCGTTGTCCAGCGTCACGGGCCAGGTGACGTTGAGGTCGGCCACGGCGGCTTCGACGTTGGGGAGATGGTGCTCGTATTGGAACTCCGGCGTGTGGACGCCGATGATCTCCAACCCCTGATCGTGATACTGCTCATACCATTCCCTCACCGAGGGAATCACATTGATGCAGTTGATTCAGCCATAGGTCCAAAATTCAACGATGACGACGTTGCCGCGCAGGTCGGCCAGCCGCAGCGGCTCGGAGTTGATCCAGACGTCGTTGACCAGCTCGGGCGCCGGACCGTAATCGGTGATGCGCGCCAGTGCGGTAAGCTGTGCCGGCGTGAGCTCAGCCACTTCCGCGCCGCTGCTCTCCGGCAATGCTGCATCGGGTTCGACCGCGCCGACCGGTTGCGCTGCACTCTCCGTCGCCAGCGCCTCCAGTGCTTCAGGCGCCACGCAGCCGCTCATTCCCAGCAGCATGATCAAGCCCAGCGCTGCAAGCACGTGCTTGCTCATCTCCGCGCCTCCTTTCACAGCAGAACAAGACCTCTGTCGATCTCAATCTTAGCATGAAAGTAGGCCGCTAGTTCTTATGGAATTATGAACGCTGTCATCCGCACGCGCGAGGCGTGCTCGCTGAGCGGGCGGGGATCGAGACGCCACCAGCCCCAGTGAGCGTGCCATTGTGGACGTGCGGACGCCGGCGACGAATGAAAAAAGTAGGCTCAACGCTACAACCAGCAGTGTAGCTGTAGCGTTGAGCTCGACGATGCCTTACGCCGGCAGGAATGCACTCAGCATCAACGCAACGAGCCAGCCCACGGCGGCAATCGCCAGCGCGGCCACGAGTGCACCGGTATAGCCTTTGGTGCGGATGCCGGAGACGAAGTTGCTGCTGACCACAAGGACGGCGGCGGCAATCAGCAGGTGGATGATGGCGCCCAGGAAGCCGCCGGCGATGGTGAGATTCAGCGCGTTAAGCAGCCACATGATAGCCAGGTTGATCACGGCGATGATGATCGCCGCAATGTAGGCGGGACCAAAGCCATCCACCTCCAGGCCGAGATTCAGCTTGCCGACCAGCCAAATGATGAGACCGGAAAAGAGCGCGCCGATCAAGACGCCTATAATTGTACCAATGATTGTCATTTCAATGCTCCTCTAATGGTTTGATGTTGTCAACGATGGGCCTAGTGCGCGGCGGCTGACGTGAGCCTATGGGTCGTAGGTCTGGCGATCAGCCGGACGACTACGGAAACTCTTGGATCACTCTGATCGGCGAGGCTTATCACGCTGGTAGCGTGATCTACAATCCATCGGTCCGCTTGCGCCGTCGCGTACTGGTGTCCTTACAATTATCAGTCACGTGCGCGGCATATGGAAATATTTGGACCCCCTGTTGCCCAAGACTCCACTTGTCATGCTGATGCGCAGCGAGGAATCCCGTGGCGAAAGGGATTGACCATGACGCCTCAGTCTGTCGTTCCTGCCGATGTAAAGCGCAGGTAGTCGTAAATACCGTCACTTGCCGGATAGGCAAGCGCTAAGCGACCGGCATCGTAGCGCCACCCCAACACACTTTCCAGCAGGGTTAGATAGGTCGTCTCCTGGGCTGAGACCGCATCGGGGCAGCCCATCTCTGTTGCGGCAATCGGTCCGACCACGAAGGATTGGAGCAAATCTTCAGCTTCGGACAGTGCAGCGCGATAGTCATTGCAGCCGCCGGAACCGCTAACCTGGCCGTCTGTAATTGCTAGCGAGACTTCGGTGGTGGAGAGTACGGGCGCCTGTCCGTCGCCAAGATCGACGAGCCGCCAGGTCGTGTCACTCAGATCGATCAATCCGACCGGGCTCAGCTCTTCACTGCCGCTCTCTACCAGCGTTCCCTCCTGCAATTCATAACGTTTTCGCACATTCCAAGTCGGGCAGCAGGCCGGGTCACTTGCTCCATGGGCGATGAGTTCCGCCACCGCCTGCTGATCCTCCACCGCCAGCGATTTCACCTGTATGCGATCACCGACCATCAGCGCGGTGAGCGGCGTAGGTCCGGTTGCTGCGTCCAACACCACGGCCAGGAAGAGAAACGTTCCCGAGCCGACCGAATGGTCCTCCAACAGGACCGCGGCGTCTTTAACGCCGTTGCCATCCAGATCGCCGGTGGCAATGATTTGATCCATCAGCAGAACATAGGGCGTGCCCGGGCCTTCCTCCTCATAGAAGGCGATGCCATCCGTCAGAGATATCGTCCGCTCCGGAAAGAGACCGCTGTACGTCAGATTGCCAAGGGTTTCAACCATCTGCGCATGCGTGTCGGTAGCGGCGCCTCCGGCTTCGTCGCTAGGGTTGTCTCCCTCTGCTGCGGCAAAGACCATGGTCCCCCCATCGGCCATCAAATCGATGTGGAGCTGACCGTCGACATAAGCATACTCTGCCGCTGCCGCCAGAAGCGTCAAGAACTGCTCGCTGCGCGAGGCCGACGAGCAGCTGTCCGTGCTCCGCGGCGCGACGTCCATGGAGAGGCTGCCGGCATCCGTGCTGACAACTCGATAACTGGCAATGGCTGTGTTGCAGTCGGCCACAATCTCGACGATGCCATCTTCACCGAAGGCCAGCGTGTACGTCGCAGGGATGTCGACATCAAAGGTCGCCTCCGGATCGATGAAGGAGATCCACTGCCATGGCTGGTTCGTGAGCATCTCCAGGTCAGTCGGCCCAGTTGCTTGAGGCGCTTCGGGCATCTCCTCAACGGCCGCAGCGGTGGCCGCAGGATCGGGGTCACTGGGAGGTGCTGCCATAGTACCCGCCGTGGACTGAGTTGGCGCGCTACAGGCTGCCACAAACAACAATGCAATCGCCAGCATGACCAAAACACTTTTTTTCATCACAGAGCTCCATTGAACGCTATGTTACAAACGGTATGTCATAAGAGAAGGGCGCACGATGGCAAGGCGGGCATTCAAAAGAAGCGGATTATCTGCCACACTTCTCCGTGCGTACGGCATCGTCCGTCGGGGAACGAGGACGACGCCGTACGCACGGGCCATTGACCCCATGGGCACGGCGAGCCCCGCGCCCTACTAGCGCACCATGATGGGCAGCCAGATCCTGGGCGTCACCTCAACGCCGCCGGGCAGGCTGTAGACGCCATACTCCTCGCCCAGCGTGAAGGGTCCGGCCAACTCGGTGGCGCCGTCGACGCTCACGGTCTCAAGATAGAAGACGGTGGCCGGCGTGGCGACCGAGTAGGCATAGTCGGTGGGCTCCACCGCGTCAATGATGGTGGACTGGATGAGCGCGTCGTTCAACCGAACCCGTGCACCGTCGATCTCGCCGTAGAGGTTGAAGCCGGCATTGGCCGTCTCGGTGGCCGTCTGCCAGCGGATGTCGACCGTGCCGCCGTCGGTTTCGGCCAGGAACCAGCCCAGGGTGACCGGGACGGACGGATTGCTGTTGGTGAAGGTGCAGGTGACCGTTTCGTCCGGATCGAGGTTGATTGTCGCCGTGCGTGTCGTCACATCACCCGTCGATTCCGATCCGCCGTTGTTGCCGTCATCGCAGGAGATTGACGTCAGCGACCACTGCCCGGACGGTACATCTTCTGTCACCGCGTATTGACCCGGCGTGACGTTCATGAATTCTAGCGGCGCATCGCTGCCCGAAAGTGCGAAGGTGCCGCCGTTGGGCGTAATGTCCTCGGAGAAGTCGAACTTGGTTGACGCCCCACCGGCTGGATTGGTCACCTTGTCAATGATGATCGTGCCGGTCTTGACGTTGGTGAACGTGCAGGTGACGTCCTCTCCGGCGGACAGGGTAATCAGAACGCTGCCGGAGGCTTCCACGATGGTGATATCATTCCCTCCACTACAGAGAATACTGTCGAATACCCAGCCTGCGGGTAGTTGGAAGATCTGTTCTGTTACATTGTACTCAGAGGAGAGTTGCAGATCGCTGAACGTGATGAAGTTAGGATCGCTGCCGTTATCCTTGAGAGCGAATGACCCGCCAGATCCACCGATGTTCGTAAGGAAATTGAACGAATCATCGCTCTCCGGCGCGGCGTCCTTGACGATGGTGATGCTGGCGCGCTGGTACTCGTAGGCGCCGATATCGTCGGCGCCACCCGCAGGGCGCGGCTCGCCGCGCTGATCGGTGGTCAGCGACGTGTCGCCGGCATTGATGGCCGGGCTGCGGGGCAACAGGGCATGGGTTCGAGTCGGACCGCCGTTATTTTGCAGTGGCCCCAGATTTGCGCTCTGGCCGACAATATTGCCATTGACGCCATCGGCAAAACCGCAATTCTTCTGGGTTTGCACCAGGTTATGACCGTTGTCCGTGATGGTGCTGAAAAGATTGCTACAATCCTCTGCACCCGAGTTGCCGGCCAGAATGCTGTTTCGGATTGTGGCCGTGCTAAAGCCGATAAGTTGCAGTCCGGCGCCTTCGGGGCCGTCAACGGCCCCTGCAGCGGAATTGGCAGTCACGGTCACACTATCGAGGTTGAGCGTGCCGGAACTACTGATGCCGCCGCCATCATTGCTGCTCGTGTTGCCGGAAATCGTGCTGTTCCTGATGGTCAGGCTTCCCTCATTGTTGATACCGCCGCCCGACACACCAGCGGAACCGCCCTGGATCTGATTTGCGAAAATCGTACTGTCGTTGATCTCCATGACGCCCAGATTGCTGATGCCGCCGCCACTGTTCTCGGCCCTACTGCCGGCGATGGTGCTGCGGTTGATCGTCAGGTTACCAAGGTTGCGAATAGCGCCGCCCCGCTCAGTACCGACTACACTGCCGTTGGATATGAACAGGTCGTTGATGGTCACCGTGGTGTCGGCTTCGATGAGGAAAGGCCGCGTGCCAGGCAAGAGATCACCATTCCAATCGATCGTCGATCCGTTGCCTTCGATCACCAGGCTCACATCGGGGGTGCTGTTGTTGATGGCCGTCGTGCTCAAATTGGCGGGCCAGCCGCCGTCCAGTATCAAGATGGTATAGATGCCCGGAGTGGTCTTGGCATTGAAGCAGTCGATGGCCGCGTTCAATTCAGTGATGCGCCTCACGCCCCAGGAATTGTTGCCACAGGTCGTGCTTTCCAAGGCGCCGATATCATCATCATCAGAAGCACCTTGGGGTCGGGTAACACCGCGCTGGTCTGTAGGCAGGCTGGTGTCGCCGGCGTCGATGGCCGGGCTGTCCAACCGCAAGGCGTGGGTCAGCGCTCCGCCGTTGTTGGCCAGCGGCAACAGTTGGGGATCCGCTACGATGTTGTTGTTTACGCCGTTTACAATGCCGCATGGGTTACTTACACTGTCTTGCAGTATCAGGTTGTGACCCAAATCGTTGAAGGTGGCGCCACCGGTAATCGTTTCGAAGTGACAATCGTCGAGTCCCGTTGGTGGCCAGAATGGTGTTCTTGATCGTGACGCTTCCCCGCGCCAGTATTAAAATAGAGTCCTCCACCAGTGGACGCAAAGTTGTCAGCAACAGTGACACTTTCCAGCGTCAGATTATCGTTGCTGGTAATGCCGCCGCCTAAAGTCGGATTGTTAGATAAGCCGCCAACGGATTCGTTACCCGAAATGGTGCTGTTACTGATCGTTATCGGACCGTTCTCATTATAGATACCGGCGCCGTTGCCGGGGTTAGAGGACGTGCCGGAAATATTGTAGGCGATGGTGCTTTCGCTGATCTCCACCGTGCCGCCCTGGTTGGCAAGACCGCCGCCCCGGGTCTCGGCTTTATTGCTGATCACGGTGCTGCGATTGAGGGTGAGATTCCCTCGGTTGAGTATGCCGCCGCCTCTATTGTCACCACCGCCGCCGAGGACATTGCCACCGGTGGCGGTCAGGTCGTTGATGGTCACCGTGGTGTCGGCCTGGATAGTGAACGGCCGCACATCGAAGTTATTCTGGCCGTCCACAGCAAAGCCGCTGCCTTCGATCACCAACTCCACGCCGGCCGTGGCGTTGTCGATGGCTGTTGTCGATCTGTCTAGCTGTCTGTCTGATAGGAGGATGTCCTGGGTGAGCGTGATGGTGTAGGTGCCGGCAACGGTCTTGGTGTTGTAGCAGGCGATGGCCGCGTTCAGCTCGGCCTCGTTGCTCACGGACCAGCTATCGACAAAACAAGTCTGCAATTCAAAGGCGCCCATGTCATCGGCCAGACCGAACGGGCGGGCTTCGCCGCGCTGGTCGGTGGCCTCGAGCGTGTCGCCGGCATCGATGGCCGGGCTGCCGGCCAGCAGCGCGTGGGTGAAGGTGGGGCCGCCGTTGTCGGCCAGCGGCCCTAGCACTGGGTCACTGCCGACAATATTGCCATTCGTACCATTCACAAAGGAACATGGACCAGATTGTGTCTCAATCAGGTTGTGCCCACCGGCAATAGTGACACCGGTATCTCCATCACAATCAGAAGCGCTGGTCGAATTCGCTAGAATGCTGTTGTTAATGGTAGCGGTGCCATCCTCACTATAGAATGCGCCGCCACTCGTGCTCGTATTGCCGGTTATAGTCGTGCTGTCGATCGTGATTGACGAACTATCCCTATGGAACACGCCGCCGCCTCTTTCGGCAGTGGTGTTGCCTGAAATCGTGCTGTTAAGAATGGTCATGGTGCCGAATTCATTGATGACGCCGCCACCATTTCTCCCACTTATGTTACCGCTGATCGTGCTTCCTTCGATCCGCATCGTGCCGAAATTGGCAATACCGCCACCCTCATCATCTGCCTCATTGCCAGAGACCGTGCTGTTGGTCAGGGTCAGTTCGCCGAAATTTGTGAGGCCGCCGCCGTCGTCCAAAATTGGACTGTTCCCGCCAGTGATTGTCAGCCCATCGATGCCTACCGAGGTGTTGATGCCAATATCGAGCGGCGAAACACCAGCGATGCCCTGTCCGTCCAGCGTGTGGCTGTCGCCTTCGATCACCAGCGAAACGCCGCTGTTGTCGTTGAAAATTCCCGTTGTGCTGGCCGTCAGGTCGATGTCGGCGCTCAACTGGATCGTGAAGACGCAGGGAGACGTGCGTCGCCCCGTTGAAGGCGACAATCGCGTCGTTGAGTGCCGTCTCATCGCCGACAGTGGTTGTGCCGCCGCAGGACAGCCTGGCACCGGTTGCACTGGTCCGGCCATCGCCAGCAGCACGCCCAGGATGAGCGCGCCCAACCCGATGCGCAGCGTTGCGAATGCCTTCATATGATGCGTCTGTTGTGACATGTTCTGTTTCCTCGTTTGAAAGTATCTATTCAGATAGGCTAGCACCCGCCGGTTGAGTAGGTCGGGGCAGTTTCCGACCATATCGAAACCAGAGGGTGCGGGTCGACTCGCTTGGTTTCGATACGGCCTGGACTCCCAAAACGGCGAAAAACTGCTACAGACCCGGCCTACTCAACCGGCGCTGGACACCCACCTGTATAGTTACGTTTGAAAAAAGATACGATTCGCTTCTGACAGATGTTCAATCTGCCGAAAAACCCCAATACTCACTTGGCCTCCCTTGCCCGTGGCGCCAACACGACGTCGTGCGCGGACGCCGCTTCCATGTAGAGGCCGGTACGCGTGGTCACGTTGCCCGGCGCGTCGAAGGTGTACAGCCGGCCGGTCACGAAGACGCGGGTCGGCTGCTGTGTGCGGGCGTCGGCCAGAAATGTGCGCAGGAGATCGTCCCGCCCCGCATCGTTGGGCACGTGTACCGGGAACGAATGGCCCGCTGCGTCATCCGCCCCCGCTTTCAGATTGAAACGCCAGGTATGGTCATCGGGACCGGGACCGCTCCACCAATTCTCTAAAATCTCGTGTGCCCCATCATCGCCATACAGGTTGCTGTGGTCCACATAGCCCCACAGCTTTACGACTCGCCCATCCACGCTCTGCGCGATCTGCCTGGCAAAGCCGTCTCTGCTGATGGATGAGACCGCAACATAGTCGCCCGTCTGTTCGTAACATCCGGCTGCCAAGATGACAGCGATAAATATAAGAAGACGAGATATTCTGTTCATTGCGTCCCCGCCGTCTCGCCCTGATCATCTGCCTAGGTCAGCCGGGCACGAATAGCCATACAGATGGCGATGCCAGCATTCGGCCCCTAGGCTCCCAATCCTGCTCATATTTATCCACAAGTCGGCAGGAGGAAAGTGGCGAGTCAAATGGGGCGTTCGCGATCAATCCCGCCGGGCATGAATGCCCTGGCTAGCAATCGTCGCCCCATGAAGTGGGGTTTTGTCGCCAATCTAGCCCCATTGATGGGGCGCAGCCGTCTAGCCCAGGGCATTCATGCCTGGGCGGTCGCCCTCACAGACCCTACGAAATCACCCATATCCTCACCCACGATTGGGGGTCGGGGGGGGGGGGCTGAACAGCGAGGCTTGCGAACTGTATGGATATTCACGCCATCGTGTACCAGGCCAGGCGGCCGCGCCCAGCACGCAACTAATGAGCCGGGCGAGCACACCGATTGCCGGTACACCGCCTACTCGGCTTCTTGGCTCATGCTGCCATCGGGCAGCACAAATCCCAACAAAGGACTCTCTGCCACGCAACTGATATCCAGTTCCGCTGTCGGATCCAGGACGAATTGCATCATGACCTGGGCAGCGCATAGATTGATGCCACCGATCTGTACGTGCGTCGTTCCTGGGAAGGTGATGAGGGTGGCGTCCGGCAACGAGTCGGCGACGATCTGACTACGGAATGTGGGGGTCGCCACATCCAGATCACCGGTCAACAGTAGCGTGGGCACATCCGTTGTCACGTCGACATCGGTGGCGTCCGGCAGTTCCGTCACATCGATGAGCGGGCAGAGCGTTGCGTAGTACGCACCCACACCCTGCCCATGGATGGAGGCATAGGGGCCGACTCCGTCCAGAATGACCTCGTCTGCGGCGTGCACGGGATCATCGGAACAGACCATGGCCAAATGCATCAGCAGGGTGATGGATTCCATGTCGGCATCGCGGCTAGCAATGAGTTGCCCACCCTTGGCATCCCCCAATACCGCGGCGACCTGATCCGCGCCGCCTTCGGTCAACGTCCACAAGATGGCCGGCAGGCTAAAGGTGCCGATCCGGCTGCCCTGCTGCCCGTAGATGTAGTCCGCCATATCCTCCACGGTCACCTCGCCTTCGATTGTCAGCGAGGCGTCGTCGGGATCGGTGTAGGAGAACGGCAGAGGCCCGTCGTCAAAGAGTGCAAGCGCAGCATCCACCAGGGCCGGGACATCATACGCTTGCGCACATTGCTCATCCGCTTCACACAGCGCCGTCAGATTGTCGAGGCCCCACTGGGCATCAAGCGCCCGGTCCTCGACCCAGCTCTTGCGCGAGAGCGAGTTTGCGCCATCCAGCACCACGCCTTCCAGAATTTCGGGGAAGTCGCGCATGACGTGCTGCCCGAGCTGGGCGCCGTATGATGCGCCGTAGTAGATGATCCGCTCATAGCCCAACGCCTCACGCACGGCGTTCACGTCAGCCGCGTTCTCCACGCTGTTGAAGTTGTCAAAGTTGATGCCCTCTTCCTCGAAGCGGCTGATGCATGCCTGAATGGTCCCGGTTTCGTATGCGGTTGCAGCGTCGCCGGTCAGTCCCTGCTCGTACACATCCCATGCCGCAGAGTCGGCCTCAGGACAGGTCAGGAAGGGATCCGTGTGCTGGGTGCCGCGCTGCTCGACGACCACGATGTCACGAGCGTCAAGGATACCGCCCAGCAGTTCTGTCTGTATGAGGCTGAAGAATGCGGGGTTGATCTGGGCCTGACCGGGCCCGCCAGCCAGCATGAACAAGGGCGAGTTGGCCGTTCCCTGCCCCGAATTGATCCGTGTGACGCCCAGCTTCACCTCTCGGCTGCCGGCGCCACTGCGCGATTCCGGCACCACGACGTAGCCACAATCGAGGTCGAGATCGAGCGGCAGATCCGCCGGCACTTGCGCGAAGCACTCGTCCAGGGGCTCGAAGCGTGGCAGCGCGACCTGCCCGGTCTGGTCAGTTTGGCCGCTCGGGTCGGCGCCCACAACGACGCCGGCGATGGCAGGCACAATGGTTCGCTGGACATTGCTCTCGGCCGCGTTGCTCCAGATCACAATGGTCACATCCTCGCCGGGGATATAGCCACCGTCGCTCAGGAAGCCCAGGGTCTGGCCGCCGTGGCCCAGCACGCCGTTGTTGTCGAGCATGCCGTGGGCATAGGTGGCGCCCGGTGCGAGGGCGTCAACGCCTGCTTCGGTATGCTCCTTCATCAGATCGAGGGTGGCAGGGTCCTCAAAAAGCTGGCCGGTGAACAGGGCCTTGAGGAAGACGGCGAACTCATCGGGTGTGGAGACCACAGCCCCGGCCGACCAACCCTGGCTGGCGTTCCATTCGCTGGTGGTGAAGTCAAAGGGCGTCTGGTAGTATGCCTGGGGCAGCGGCCCCGATTCCGGCGTCCCCGCTTCCGGCTGGCCCGTTTGCAGGTAGGTCTGTTCCAGGCCCAGGGCTTCAATGATGCGTGCGTTCAGGTTCTCCTCGTACGTTTGCCCGGTGGCCTCTTCAATAATGAGACCGAGCAATATATAGCCTGTGTTGCTGTAGCTCCATTGCCCTTCTGCGCCAGGCGCAAAGGTGCTGAGACCGGCGTCGGCGACCAGGGTCACCAGTTCTTCCGGCGTGAAAGCGCGGGTGAGCATGGCTTTGTCCTTTTCGCCATCCTCAATGGTTGTGCCGTCTTCGGTCGGCAGGTCGAAGTAGTCGTGCAGGCCGCTGGTGTGGGTCATCATCATGTCGATGGTGATCTGATCGCCGTTGGGCAACTGGGCCGCCAGGTCGGGGAGCCAGGTGCTCAGTAGATCGGTGGTGGAGAGCACGCCTTCTTCCTGGAGTTGGAAGAGCATGGCGGAAGTCATCATCTTGGTGTTGCTGCCGATCTGGAAGGGGGAATCGGCCGGCAGCGGATCGCAGGCGCTCACGTCGGAAACGCCAGTTGACTTGAAGTACCGTCCTTCCGGCGTGATGATCAGCATGGAGGCGCCGGGCCCGGGCCGCGCCCCCTCCTGCACCAGGCTCACCAGCCCCTGGTCGAGCAGGGCGCTGATCTCAGGCGACAGCGTGTCTTCGATGGTGTTGATCGCCAGCGCCTGCTCGCCGCACAGATCGGCGACGGTGGTGACTATGGCGTCAAGGATCATCGTGTTGTCCTCGGTTTTCTGGGTGACGTAGAGCTGGTCCCCGATAGGAAGCAATTGGGTGGCGTCGCCTAGAAGTTGCAGAAACTGCTCGCTGCGAGAATCGTCCGGACAGAGAGCCAGTGTTGTAGGACCGATCTCGACGGTGACATTTGCGCCGTCAAGGGCGTAGGTGCCGGAGGCGCTGTTGCAGTCAGATTGAATTTCGACCGTACCGTCGTCCTTGAAGGTCGCAATATAGCTTGCGGGTTCCTCAACAATGATCGTCTCGTTTGTGCTGCTAAAGGTGGTCCATTTCCAAGGGTTGGCCAAGATCCCCGAAACCATGGCCTCTAGCACGGCGGCTTCGGCGTCTGCTTCCATGGCGTCTGCTTCCGAGTCATCTGCCTCTAGGACAGCTGCTTCCGAGGCGTCTGCCTCTAGGCTGGCAGCCGCCTCGGGGGGAATATGTGTCTCTGGTATTGCGCCGTCACAGGCCACCAGTACCAGCGAGGCAATGATCAGCACCAACAGGATATGCTTTCGCATGGCTTCCTTTTCGTGAGTCTCAAATATTATACAGTTAGCGCCGGTTGCGGTACGGGCATCGGGCCTGAGGTTCAGCCACCGGAGCTCAGGGAACGATCTGCATGCCGTCCTGCCGCGTCGCAATCGTTCCAGACGCGGACCTGCGCTCGCCGCATGTGTTTCGCAGCGCAAGCGCAGGCGATTTGATGTGTATGCCGATCCGCACACCCCGTGCGGATAATGTAGTTATTTCGGGCGGGGGCGAGCCCCGCCCCGACGCGATGGTTCGTGTTGTAAACGATCGGACCTGATGCTGGCCCGTTTGCGCATGGGCGTGCCCTTGCGACCGCCCGTTGCGCGCCGTCTAGCCGCGGCCGAAGAGCTTGTCGAAGCCGCGCATGATGTCATCGCTGATGCCTGGTACGTCGTCCAGCATATAGTCCAGGTCGCCCAGAGCGCTCAAAGCGTCGGACTGGGCATCTATGGCCTGGACGACACCGTCGATGTCCAGCCCCTGCTGCTTGGCCAGGCTCTGGGCCTCGCTCAGCACGGCTGGGGCCATGACGCCGATCAGCTCGCCGGCCACGTGGGGATCCATGCCGGTCTTACGGGCGAAGTTGTCGGCTACCTGCTCGAAGGAGTTGCTGCCAGTGAGCGCATCCAGTGTTTCCGCGCTCTTGGTGGGGCTGGCCTCCTGCAGGAAAGTGCTCAGGTCGCGGTTGCCGATGCGCTGGCTGTTGCCTTGAACCAGGGTGTCGAGTGCCGCGACGCCGTCCGGCTGGGCCGCAAGGCGGCGTACGCCGGCCAGGACCAGGCCGATGACCATGGGCGTGGCTGCCTTGACGACGGAAGGGGGGATGCCCAGGCGCTTGCCGAGGCTATCCAGCGCGGGTGCGCCGAACGAATTCACGAGACTGGTCAGCATATCTGTTGCCATCTTGAGGTTCTCCTTGTGGAATTTGACTAGCGCTTTGAACGCTTGTTCGACGATTGATCTCAAGCCGTCTGGCTGCACGCGCTTGCGAGCATGCAGCCAGACGGATTGACGGGGGCAATCTCAGACCGTCGAACCGGCCTGAGGTTCCCCACTTTATCGTACGGGGCGCACGAAAGCTATCGCATTGAATGCGATATTGGTCGCCCTGATAATGCGACTTTAACCTTACGTTGTTGAGCCGCTTTTCGGCAATCCCCCGCACGGACCGTGCTCGCTAAACGGGAGAATATCGGTGCGCGCACAAGACCAAGTGCACGCACTGCCAGGCAGATCCCTAGTACACGGCGGCTGAAATGAGCCCATGGTTAGTAGGTCCGGCTACCAGCCGGACGAGTCCCGGTCTTCACTGATAGCTCGTTGGTATACGGAACCTGTCACGCTGATAGCGTGACCTACGAACCACCGGCGTATTTAGGCCCCTATGTACTAGCGCACCATGATCGGCAGCCAGACCTTGGGCGCGATCTCGTCTCCGGTCGCAACGTAAACGCCATACTCTCTGCCCAACTCAAAGGGCCCGATCTGGTCGGTCATGCCTTCCAGACTCACCTCTTCGACATAAAAGACCGTCGCCGTTGTCACCGCTGAGTAAGCGTAGTCCGTCGGTTCGACCGAGTCGATGACGGAGGACGGAATCAGCGTTTCGTTCAGACGAATCAGGCCGTCAGGCCCTTCGCCGTAGAGGTTGAAGCCGGCATTGGCGGTTTCTGTAGTCGTCTGCCAGCGGAAATCGACGCGATCGCCGTTGGCCTCGGCCAGGAACCAGCCCAGGGTGACGGGGACGGTCTGATCGGTTTTGTCAAAGCAGATGGCGCCGACTGAACCGCTACCGCCCAACTGGTAGGTGATTTTGTCGAAGAGGAAGTCGATGACCGCGCCGTTCTCTGCCACATCGGTGATGCGATTGCCGGCGCGGTCGCCGAATTCAACGCCGGGATTAGCCGAAGGCAATCCCGAATTGGCCTCGAAGGCGCAGAAAGAGATGGTCGCAGACTGACCGGTCAAGCTGTTCTCCACGACGACATCGCCTTCATCACAATTTTCAAAGTCGATGAAATCGAACGCGAAATTGGCAAGGAAGAGGTCCGACATAATCGTGATGTCGCCGATCTGTTCCTGCGGCGGCGCCCAGTCATTGGGGGCGCTGATCGGATTCGTATTGGCATCATTCGGATTGGTGTGAATGATGAGCCCATTGCCGACGGACGTACTGCCCAGATTTCCTTGCGACCAGTAGCCGGGGATGGGCGTCGCCGGCGCGGGCGGGAAGGGCGAGGAGGCCGTATTGTTGCGCTCCAGGTCCGGATCTTCGCCGCCTACGCCTTCCGTGTCGTATAGCGTCAACGGCCGTGAGGTGTTGTGGCTAAACATGATGCCGCTTCCTGGGCCAAAAATATCAGTATAGGGTTGTTGGGTCGAGATATTGGTCCCTGCGGCCTGGTCGTTGAAAGTTAGCTCAACCGGGTCTGCGAAGCCTTCACAGAGCGGGGGGGAGGAATCACGTTCACAAAGGTGCAGGTGACGTCCTCGCTGCCAGCCAGGTTAATCAGAACGTTGGCAGACTCTTCAACGATTTCGATGTTACTCCCTCCGCTACAGACAATGGTGTCGAGATTCCAGCCTTCGGGCAGTATGTTCTGTTGTTCTGTTACATCGTATTCAGCGGGCAGCAGATCACTAAACGTAGTGGAGTTTGGATCGCTGCCGTTATCCACGAGCGTGAATGAACTGTTCGCGCCACCGATGTTCGTGTTGAACGCGAATTCTTGTCCGCTCTCCGGAATGGCCTCTTTGACGATGGTGATGCTGCCCGTTTGTGGAATGGGCGTACCCGTATCCGGATCGAGGAGGTCTCCGCAGACCGTGTGGTTGTCCGACTCAAACGCGCCCACACCCTCTGGCTTCTCGGCAAAGACTAGCGACTTGATGCGGGCATTATCGTTCACGGCGAAGATGTTGACGAAGGCGAAGACTTCGTCGGGAAGGGCGTCGGTCACATTGGGGTTGCCGAAGTGGCCACCGTAAGTGCCGGGCGTGCCGACCAGCGCCGTCGAATCGAGGATGGACTGGGTGTCAAATGTCTGGCTCGTGCCGTCGGCCATGTTCACGGTCAGCGTGTTCAGGCCGTCGCCGGCGCTCCACCAGAAGCCGACATAGCCCGCGCCCGTTCGGAAAGGCCGTTGTGTCGACGGTGAAGACGTAAGACTCGGCAATTTCAGTCCTGATATAGTTGCCGCTGCCCCCGGCGCCGCCAAAGTCATCGGCAGCGTTTATGACGAAGTCAAAGCTGCCCGTTGCATAGTTCCCTGTGGCAAGATCCAGCGTCGAGAAGGCGCCCGCACTTTGAGCATCGAAGTCCTCAACGACAAGACCGGCTGGACAAGTCACTTGGGACGTCTGCTCACCGGGCTCCTCGATCGTGAAAACCAGGTCACCGGGGGCCGCCTGCGCCGGCTGGGGCAGCGCGATCAGCGCCGCCAGGGTGATGATCAGCCACGGCAGGGCGCGCTTTCCAACATGTTGCAAATGCTTGATAGTCATAGTTTCTCCTCTATTTTTCGTTACTGTCAACTCTGTGTGAATCTCCCTGCCTCTGGCCGTCGTCTCGAATACGACAGTGGAACGATCGACGCGCAACGTCGGCAGCAGAAAGATCAACTAGAAAACCATATCATCACCAATGACGGAATACCATCGCATTCAATGTGATATTTCCGGCCGTTGATAGTGCAATTTGGCCAAGAGTACGGTATGCTAGTTGTCCACCGTGTAAACGATCTGGCTAGCGATTGATGCGATTATCTCCATGCTACTGACCAGTAAACTCTCACCACCACGCGTGACCGCTACCTTCGTAGACCGCCCGCGACTCTATGCACACCTTGATCGCTGGCGCGACCAGCGCGCCCTGCTCATTCAAGCCCCTGCCGGCTACGGCAAGTCGTCACTCGTCAGCCATTGGATCGCTTGCAGACCGGATCCGCTTGCCTATGCCTGGCTTTCTCTCGATGAAAGCGATGCTGAACCGCGCCAGTTTGTCCGCTATCTTGCGGCCGCATTGGCCCAAATTCTCCCAGGCCTGATTGACGTCGTGCAGCCCATCATCGACGATCCCCAGGGTCAACCCCGTAGCGCATTGCTCCGGCTGTTGGTTGCCCTCCAGACAGACGCAGGTGAACGTGCCGAGCACCTGTTGCTCGTTCTTGACGATTTGCATCGCGCTGCGTCCCCGGAAGTGGCTGTCTTTCTGCAACTGATGCTGGAACACGGACCCGAAACGCTCCACATTATGTTGCTTACGCGACACCGCGTGAACTTGTCCCTGGCGCGGCTCTTTGCACATCAGGATATTGCCTTGTTGACCAAGGCTGACCTATGCTTCACCGCTGCAGAGACGAATGCCTATCTCCTGCAGCAGGGCTTTGCGCCGCCAAAAGAGGCTGATTTGGCGACGCTGGTGGGACAAAGCGAGGGGTGGGTGACGGCCTTGCAGTTGGCCGTCCTCGCTTCGCCGTCCGGAGAGCGTGACGCCAGCAAACTGGCCGCGCGGCTACAGAGCCACACCGGCTGGTTGGCCGCATTCCTGACGGAGGAGGTCTTGAATCGTCAAACGCCGGCGCGGCGCCGCTTTCTCCTCCAGACTTCGCTCCTCGACGCATTCAATGCACCGCTTGCCACCGCGGTGACGGGCGCAGAAAATGCCTACGCGCTCCTGGCAGAGGTCGTCCAGGCAGACCTGTTTCTCACTACGCTTGATGAGCGTGGCGAATGGTTTCGCTACCACCATCTCTTTCAGACTCTAATGCAGCAGCGCCTGCGCGCTGAGCTCACTGCTGCAGGGATTGCCGATTGCCATCGCCGTGCCGCGGCGTGGCTTGCTGCCGACGGTCAGATCGCAGAAGCCGTACGCCATTACCTGGCAGCAGGGAATGGCGACGCGGCCGCGGCGCTGGTCGAGCAGCAGGTGCGTACGGTGCTCTTTCATGACCCCAACGCAGCCGAACGTCTCTTTAATCTCCTGCCCCGCAGCGTGTTGAATCAATACCCGCGCCTCGTGTTGGCGCGCTGCTTCTTGGCCATCCTCTATGATGGCGAGGACGCCGACGAGTGGCGGGATCGAGACCGCTGCGACACTGCGAGATCAACGCGTGACGGCAGAGAATGCACCCGACCTCTATGCCGAATGGTTCGTCTTGCAGAGCGTGGATTGCCTGGCTTGAAGATGATCTCACCGCCGCCGTCGCCTATCTTGACGTGCTACGTGGCTTTCCACATGATTTGGCGGATGAGTACGCCGGTACCCTGCAGTTTGTGCGGATGCACCTCTATCGGCACGCCGGCGATGAGCGTTCGATGGCGCAGGCTGCCCAGGCTGCCCTGGCAGCCTATGAGCGTGCCGGGCTTCTGGTTAGGCGCTGTTGCGCTACGTCGCGAGCAGGCGCGCTGGATGATGAGCCGCGGGCGCGCTCATGTCGCTGGCCGCCATTTTGATGAAATCTTTCGCCGCTACGAAACGCATGGCTTCGGGGTAGCGGGAGAGATCGCCCTGGCACACTGGGTGGCAGCCGGCAATTACTATCTGCAAAATCGATTGGATCAGGCCCGAACGACATCAGGAGAAAGCGCTTGCTCTGGCGCGTCGTCTGGACCGCGGCGCGATCATCCACGGCGCGCTCGTGTCGAGCATCTTCTCGCACTTGCTCGAAGGGAAGGTGGACGCAGACCGGAAAGCGGCGCCCGTGCGCTTCGACGAGCCCAGCCCCAATCGCTCTGGCAAAGCTGCTAAAGGATTATGAGACTCGCCTGCTATTGTCACCAGGCTACCGCGCCAACGCCGCCACCATGGCGGTAAGGTGGGAGATTGATCTCGCCGGTCCACTACCGGGTGCACAGGACCGCGGATCTGATACCTTTTCTGCGCCTCTATCTTGCGACGGCCGGGACCCGGAAGCCATTACGTTGCTGCTTGAAGAGGCGTTGGCCCACGCTCGTGCCACGCAGAAGCGTCTTGAAGAACTGGAGCTTCTGGCCTTGAGCGCCTGGCAGCAGCTGGACTTATACGACTTGCGCATCGCAACTCAGACCTTGACCCAGGCCGAAGCGCTGGCGCGGGAGACAGGCTATGTTCGCGTGCTGCTCGACATTCCAGAGAGTAGCGGATGCCCTGGCGCAGTTGGATTTGACGCCCAGCAGCAGCAAGAACCAGCGCGAGGATCGCTTGCCTACTGCGGATCCGCTACGTGCCCTTGACGGCGAAAGAGCAGCGGGTGCTCGATCTGCTTGCCGCGGAGTTGACGTACCGAGCAGATCGGCGATGAACTGGTCATCAGCGTGAATACGGTTCGCACCCATGTGCGCCACATCTACAAGAAACTGTCCGTTACACGTCGGGATCGGGCGATAGCGGTTGCCCGGCGTTGGCAACTCATCGCATCCGATACAACAGACGTGTGACATTCGACAGGCTTTGTGGGCAGCAAGCGGGCTGTTTGCTCTGTGCGCTTACCTTCACCCACAAGTCGACAAAACGGTGCAACGGGACAACCGGGACGTTCACGAGCGAGCCCGCCGGGCATGAATGCCCAGACTAGCAAGCTGCGCCTCATGAAGTGAGGCTTGATCGTCGACAGAGAAGGCCGATTGGGTGGCCCAGGATCATTGCCATACGATCGAAATCAGCTGTGGGTGAAGGGAAGGCTCTGTGAGAGGTACAGGGTGACAGCGGCGGATGCTATTCGTCCTTCAGCGGTTTGCGAAAAAAGATCTCACGATGGACTTCGCCATAGCCGAGCGCGGCATGGGCCTGGGGGCTGACCGGATAGTCGCCGTCCGTGTCCGAGGCCATTTCGGTGCAGCCCTGTTCCCGGGCCCATGCCTCAGCCAGCGCAACGAGGCCGGCACCAATACCTGTCCGGCGGAGGGCAGGATCGACGTACCAGCCTTCCAGGTAGCCGATGCGATCGGTTGTGCAGCCGGGCGCCTCGCTGTGGATGGAGATCTCGAGAAATCCACAGAGTCGCCCATCCGGCAGTGAAGCGACAAAGACAGGCTGCAGTGGGTCGACCGCGATCGCGTCTAGTTCAGCTGCTAGCTCGGCCGGCGTTTGGCCGGGCCATAGCGCTATCCGCAAGCGGAGCCACTCGCTACGGTCTCCTTCCGCTGCCCTGCGCAGTTCGATATCACCGCGCTTCATCGGTCTCCTCCTCTCCATCACGCGTGAGCATCTCGCCCACTCCACCTGGCAGCAGTTCTTCAAGTTCATCCGGAATCAGGTCACCCAACTCGTCTGGAAGCAAATCGATATCATCCGGAATCTCCTCGAAAACGGAGGCCGCCATGTCCACGGGCACCTCGTCGGAGGTAAAGCGGATCGTGCGGCGCAGCAGCAGCCAAATCGCGGCGGCCGCCAACATGCTGATGGCGGCAATTACCCGCATTGTATTTGCGTAGGCGTAGGCATAGCTCGCCACATATGACTGCCAAACCACTTCGCCCAGAAGGGTGGGGTCGAGAAGTTCGGCAACCTGGGGCAGCTCCGTGAGTCGATTGAGCAACTGGAAGAGTTCATTGATTCGCTCTTGCGCCAGAAAATCGTCCAGTCGCCCAGCGAAATCTGCATAGCCGAATGCCACCAGAAGCTCCCCGCTCAGCACGCTGCCCAACGCGCCGCCAATCAGTAGCGTGGCGCTATTGATGCCGGCGTTGAGCCCGATGTAATCATCAATGACGGTCTGAAAAAAGGCGTTCGCCCAGACGGTCTTGGTCGAAATGATGGCAAAGCCGAAAAGTGCCAACGGTATGGTCTGGATTAAATACGGTGTGGTGTCGGGCGCAGTCGCCATGATGCCGATGGCGATCCCGGTAGCAAATAGCCCGCTTGCCGTCACCTTACTGACTTGTTGTAGCTTCCACAAACGGGGAGCCAGACGTACGCTGACGAGCATGCCGATTAGGATCGGCACCATGGCCAGCGAGCGCACGACAAGAGTGTACCCCTTGACGACATCGAAGTAGCGATAAGTGCTCAAGGTAAAGCCCATCAGCACCAGTTGGATCACCACACCGATCATGATCAACATGGTGATATCACGCGTGCGGATAGTGGTATTATGAAAAATGTTGCCCGGCGTATTAACGTCCCACCAAATAATCAATGCCAGCCCAAATCCACCCGTGACCGCCACAACAACGAGCAAAATGGCCCACCATTCATCGACAAAGCCCCATTGGACGATACCAAAAATCACGGCGAGCACGATCAACGCCCAGCCGGCGTAAACGACAGCGTCGAGATGTCGTTCGCCGTATACATAGCTTTCCGGTAGATTGCGGTAGATCAGAAAGAGCGCAACGACCCCGATTGCCAGGGGCAAGATATAGGCCCCGCGCCAGCCAAAGATGCGCATCCCCAGGTGTGTAAAGCTGGAAGTGAAAACGCTGGCTACGCTGGTGGCCAGGATGTACCAGGCAAAGGCCATGACGCGTTCACGACCGCGGTAGAAGATATAAAGCGGGGCCAGGGCCAGCGGCAGCACCAGGGCAGCCGAGGCCAGGGTCGCCAGGTGCATTACGATGTGCAAGTGATTGGCAGTAGTGATCATCGCGGCGCAATTGGCGGCGATGGTCATGGCCAGACCGATGAGCAGAAAGCGGCGCCGACCATAGAAATCGCCGAGCATGCCGCCGGCGATGATGGTGACGACCAAAATGACGCCCCAGATGCTGGAAAGCAGGCGCGCCTCTGCCCAACCGGCCCCAAAGGGAGCCGCATGGGGCGGGTAAAAGTCCCAGAAGTGGGGCTCCAGCGTTTTGGTCATGCCCGCCAGACAACAGGCCAGGATGAGCAAATTGGGACGAGGCGGCGCGACGTATTCGCTGGTTGAGGTAGTGGACGGTGCGCTCAATGCGATGTCTCTAGTGACGTTTGCCGTGGCACTGCTTGAATTTACGACCGCTGCCACAGGGGCACGGGTCATTGCGCTGCCGTTTGGCATCTTCCGCCGCGACCCACTCCATCACCCGGGCTGCCGGCTGCCTACGCTGCACAAGTTGGGCCATGATGTTCATCGTCGGGCGGGCGTGGCTAAAGAAGTGATAGAGTCCTTCACAGAGGTAATTGTGCCCGGCTTCGCCATCGCGCGATTCGACAAAGCGATCTTTCGGGCAGCCCCCGTTGCAGAGCATGCGCACATCGCATGCCAGACATTGCTGGGTGAGCATATCGCGTTTGTCGTCGCCAAATTTGCGCATCTGCGGCGATGCGACCAACTCAACCATGTGCGTTTCGTTGATGTTGCCGAGGAGGTAGTCGGGTTCGACGAAGTGATCGCAGGTGTAGAGGTCGCCGTTGTGCTCCAGGGCCGGCCCGTAACCGCACGTCGGCGCGTGGATGCAGAGCATGTGCTCACCAAAATAGGCGTGCAGGGTGACGTCGAAGAGCTGCACGTGGATCTTGCCGACATCGCCGCGCAGCCACTCCTCGTAGATGTCGACCAGGAAACGACCGTACTGCTCACCTCCCACGGAACGCTCGGTAACCAGGCTGCCGGTCTGCGTGTAGAGCAGGCGTTCGCCACCTGGACGTTCGCTCCAGCCCTCGTTGGCCAGGGCTAGCGTCTCTGCCGTGGCCCGTTCGACGATGGGGATGAATTGCATCCAGGTTGCCTGCAGTTCATCGCGAAAGAAGCGATAGACCTCGCGCCCTTGATGCTGGTTGGCCGCGTTGACGGTGCAGAGGATGTTGTACTCGACGCCATGGCGGCGCAACGCTTCCCAGCCGCTCATGACCTGGCTAAATGTGCCCCGTCCACCCTTGTTGAGGCGATAGGTATTATGAATCTCTTCGGGCCCGTCGACGCTGAGCCCAACGAGGAAATTGTGCTCTTTTAGGAAGGCGCACCATGCATCATCCAGCAAGACGCCATTGGTTTGGAACGTATATTCAACCTCTTGACCAGGCTTGCGGTATTTTTCGGTGAATTCAACGGAGCGCTTGAAGAAATCAAGCCCCATCAACGTCGGCTCGCCCCCTTGCCAGGCAATTGTAACCAGAGGCGCCGTGTGTGACTCCAAGAGCTGACGGACGTAGTTTTCCAAGGTCGCTTCGGCCATGCGACTCTTGGCGTTTGGGTAGAGCGCTTCTTTTGAGAGGAAAAAACAGTAGGTGCAGTCCAGATTGCACGTCGAACCACTTGGCTTGACGAGCAAATGAAAACGGGGCGGGGCGCCGTCGGGCATTGTTAGTAGTGGGATAGGCGTCGTTTGTCCGTCCATGGCTTCCTTGTCTTGATCTATGCAGCAAGATGAGTTTGCGGAACCGGAATTTGGGCATAGAGGCAGGCGCATCGCTTGCTGAAATAAAAAACGCCTGGACCCAATCCACCCGTTGGATGAAAGGGCCCAGGCGCAATGCTTCGTCTCCTGCCTAGGCGCGGCGACCGCCCGTCAGGCTATCCTGGAGCTTTTTCAAGTCGTCCCAGTTGCCGCTCGCAGCCAGGGTGGCTTGTTCCGGCCACGTGCTCGGATCGGCGCGCAGGCCGGCATCGGCCAGAATCTTGCGCAGATCGTCAACCGGCGTGACCGCCAGATCGAGGAAAGTATTGATGCCGGCAGCGTTGAGCGTTTCGGAAATCTTGGGGCCAATGCCTTCGATCTCGGTGAGGCTCGTGCTGCCGATTTCGGCGATCTGCTCATCGGTCAGCGTAATACCCGTCACGCGTGTAAACGTCTCAC
Source organism: uncultured Chloroflexia bacterium (assembly GCA_963749845.1). Classification (GTDB taxonomy): domain Bacteria; phylum Chloroflexota; class Anaerolineae; order Caldilineales; family Caldilineaceae; genus JAGRCP01. The sequence continues at coordinate 121,491 of CAVVOJ010000014.1, forward strand.
TGACCGTCTCACTCGTGGCTTCGGCAGCATCGCCCACTGCATCTGCAGTGGCATTGGCAGCATCGCCCACTGCATCTGCAGTGGCATTGGCAGCGTCACCCACTGCATCTGCGGTGGCATCGGCGGCATCACCCACCGTGTCGGCGGCGGCCTTGGCGGCTACCGCTGTGCTATCGGCGGCCGAATCGGCGGCGGCGGCGGCACGGTCTGCCGCGGCGGCCGTCGTGGCGGCAACCTTGGCGGTGGCATCCGACCGCTTGTCAGCAGCGGCATCTGCTGCCGCCTTGACCTGCTCAGGTGTTGGTGGCAGTGGCAAAAATGCCTGCTTCGTGCTGGGAATCAACGCCAGAATCAACGCCAGGGCATTGATGCCGAGCTGAAGCATGACATCACTGAAGCTCGTCTGACCGATCAGCGCCAAACCCAAGAAGATCAGGTTGAAGATCGTGATGACGACCACGAAGAGCCACCCCGACGGGTTCAGGTTCCAGAGCCACATGGCGACGACAAAGAAGATGATGCCCACGATGCCAGCCATTATGGCCGCAAACCACTGTGCTTGGGGCAAGACAAAATTCATGTCGCCAAAGGTTGTAATGGGCAGCCAGCCCATGTACCGGGCTGCGTCTACCAGAGAGAGGATGCCCGCAATCACCGCCAGTGCGGCGAGGATTACGACCGCGAATGTTCGATCGCGTTTGGCTGGTTGGTACGACATTGAGATGCCTCCTAGTGCTGTTGGTATACAAAATTGTTATCGGACACTGCCAGTTTCCAACGAATAACCTTTTTTGTCAATTTGTGGCTCAGGAAACGGGCTTGTCAGCGCCCGCTGACGCGGCCGCGTCAGAGACTGCATCAGCGCCCGCACCAGCGGCCGCACCAACGGCCTTGGGCGCCGCATTGCTGATGTTTTCAATCGTTGCATCCATCTCATCCCAGCTTTCGTCCGTCTTGGCGCTGTCTATTGCGGCATTGATGGTGTCAGCCTTCTCTTCGACTGCATCACTTACTTGGTCGATCGTCTCCTCAGCCTGCTTCTTATCGCGCCAGCGCAGGAAGGCGAGACCGATCAAGCCAAGCCCGGAAAGGAGGGCCGCCCACCCGACGATTCTGGTCGCCATGACAATCGCATCCGGTCCGGCAAAATGGACGTAGATCATCAGCAAGCCGATGATCGTGAAGAAGATCGACTCAATCAGCGTGGTGCGCCGCTGGCTGCCATCGGTATTGAAGACTACGCCAATGCCCAAAAGACCATATGTTAGACTGCCCAGACCAAAAATGATTCGACCCACATCTGGCGTCAGGGCATCCATATAGAGCAGGATCCAGATGATAATTCCGGAGAAGAGGGCGATGGATCCGCGGGCCGTAACGAGGCTCTCCGCCTCTGGCGTCACCTTGTCGCGCAACGCTGACCAGAGCTGCAATACGCCTGAGATGATCAGGACGATAGTGAGAAAGAGGGCGACGTTGACCGAGGTTTGTTGTGGGTCCAGCAGCACCAAGATGCCGACTATGCCCATGACGATGCCTTCGATCAGCACCACCCACCATGGCAAATTTGTGCGCCACGGCGCGAACCGTTTGACCTGTTCCAGGCTATCCGATGTCAAGTCACTCATGATGTTTCATCCTTTGTGCGGCAGTGAAAGAAAATTGCTTTACGCGCTATGTCCTTGAGGCGATCAACAGGCAAAGTATAACATAATCAGGATGGTAACGGAATGCGCCCTTTTGGCCCCCCCGGTGCATACCAGACCTGGTGGGTTGCCCTCACAAGAGTGACAAGGTTTTTCGTGCACCACCCCCAAGATCGGATGCCTTTTTCAGCCCGGCTGCCGGTTCAAAAGACGCCGCCGGCTATGCTTCGCGCCCGCCTTGGAGCCTTTCCTGTAGCGCCTGGAGAGCGTCCCATTTGCCGCGCATCGCCAGTTTGGCCTGCTCTTGCCACGTGGTGGGGTCGGCGCCCAGGCCGGCCTCTGCCAAGAGGGCGCGTAGACTGTCGGCATCGGTCGCGGCCAGATCAGCGAAGGACTCGATGCCGGCCGCATTGAGCGTGCTGGCGATTACCGGGCCAATCCCTTCAATTTTGCTGAGATCCTGGCCACCCACGCGGTCCTCCAGCGCGTCCATTGAGGGAGAGGCCAACCCCTCTATGTTCGATGCCTGGTCGTCAATCACATCGATGAGTGCGGCATCTGCGTTCTCCAGGCGTGTTGCCTGGGCTGCGAGGACGTCAGCCACAGTCGCGCCGGCGTCCTCAAGTTGTGCAGTCTGCCGCGTCGACCACATCGGCGACGGCAGCCGCCGTTTCCAGGGCAACTTCCTGGGCTGCGTCTACGATTTCAAGTTCAGACAGTGCCTCTTGGATGCTGCCTTCCTCAATTGCCTGCGCACTGCCGAGGCTGACAACTGTGCCCCCTGCGGTTGCGAGTGTCTCTTCCAGCGCTCCCCGGAGCCGTTCGTCTGCTTCGATGACGACGGCCGCCGTGCCCGGGTTGAGCGTGAGCGCAATGCGGGCGAGTCGCTTGGCCGGGACGAAGCGGCGTACTAGCCTCTTGACCGGGAAGGTGGCAACCGATCCGGCCAGGTTGAAGAAGCGGCCGCTGCCGCGCATGAGGAGGGCCATGCCCGAGACCACGGTGTTGAAGGCGATTTTGGCGAGGCCGGTGGCTACAAAGAAGGTCAAATCCGCGGCGCCGGCGACGATATCGCGCAGGTCTGTATCCTGTAGGTCGACGACGTCGACCTCGCCGTCCTCTTGGCGCGTGACCAACGAGCCTTCGGCCAATTGGCTACCGGTCGCTTCCAGCACATCTTCTAGGCGTTTGAGCGCTTTTTGAGCTTCCTCTTTTGAGGCAAATTGGGCGACGATCACTTCATTATGCTCTTTACCCATGGGGTACGTCTCCTTTCTTAACGTCTACTTGTGCGGACTTGGGGGCTGCGACTGGCTGCCGCCTGTTGTTTGCGCTCCTCGCGCGCCCGATCCTTTTGCTGTTCTTGCGCTGCGATTCGAATGTAGTAAAACAGCTGCAGGACGGAGGTAATAAAGGCCGCGATATAGGTGAGTGCCGCCGCCGTGAGTACCTGTTTGGCGCCGGCCTGTTCTTCCGGCGAACCGAAGAGATCGGCCTCTTGCAGCATTGCCATGCCACGCCTGCTGGCATCGAATTCAACCGGCAGCGTCAGCAACGAGAATAGCACCGTCAATCCGAAGAAGAAGATTGCCACCCACAGAAGGTTGGTCATGTTAAAGATGAGGCCCATGACCGCACACATATACATGATCGTCGGGCTAAATTGAACAGCCGGCAGCAGAAAGCTGCGCATCTTGATCAGGTTCGAACCGGTCTGGTATTGCTGGACATGACCCAATTCGTGGGCCGTAACGGCCATGGCCGCGACGGAGTCAGCCTGGCCGACGGGCGGCGACAGGCGCACGACATTTTGCTTCGGATCATAGTGGTCGCCCAAAGGTTGCTTGGTCGACTTAATCGGAATGGGATCGAGCGACGTCTCGTCAAAGAGCTCCTGCGCCACTTCTTCACCGGTGAGATCGGCCTGATTTTCGACCTTGCTCCACTTCTTAAACGAGCGCCGCAGGTGCATCTGCACGCCGAAGGAGATCAGTAGTGTTGGAATGAAGACCCACCAGAAATAAGTGGGATCAAAGAATAGGTATGACATGGCTATTTCCCTTGCGAAATGCTGCGCGACAGGTTTGATGAAGACAAATAGTCGGTCAGGTTTTCGAGGACCTTTTGCTGTTGTCCGCCGGAATCAGCCAAATCCGCGTTCCATTTCCGATCGGACGGATCTGAACAGTTTCATATCGGATTACAGGATAGATTTGGCGCACCGGCGCAATCGCAACTCGTTAGGTATAGTACATCACGTAGTCATCAGGGGGGAAGTACGTAACGCGCGTGCTGACAACCTGATAGACGACGCCGATAATCGCGACGACCATCCACGCAAGACCCCAGAACCAACCATCCTGAAGCACGGGCTGGATGGCGTCCCCGGCGCGTTGAACCTCCCCCGGCGTCACCCGTCCGAGGAGGGTAAGGGCCGACAAGACGAGGGCGTTGGCTCCGGCAATAGCGGTCAATGCGATGATGACGTAGCGCTGCAAGTTGAAGCCGAGCGTCAGCACCACAACGAGGATGGCCGCCAAGATGCCAACGGGCAGCACCAACCACCACACATCAAGGTTGATCGCCTGCATCAGCCCTGCTGCCAGGCTGTAGCCAATGATCGCTGCAATCGCGACCACGCCAATCGCATAGAAGAAGTAGGAGAGCAAAGCAAAGAGCGCGCCGACGACGAAGCCGGCGACAAGGCCGGAAACGGTGGCAAAAAAGCTATCGCCAAAGAGAATCGTAACGGTATGTGCGCCCAACCAAAGTCCGGCGAAGAAGCCGAAGACCGGCAGCATGACCAAGAAAGCGCGATAACCCCACAACAGCAGCACGATTCCAACACCAAATGCAAATAGAGAGAGCAATAGGGATTGCCACATGATCGATTCCTTACTGAAGCGATGAGACGTTTGTGCGCGTCGATTGACTAGGTCCCGTTGACATTTGGTCGTAACGTCCCCGGCACGGGCGCCTACAAGTCTGCAGATCGGATATTCTGCCGCCCGTGCCGGGGACGTGCCAGGCGCAAAGTAGGTGGTTTTCGAAATGTCAACAGAGCCTAGTCTGATCCTGACGAGTCTCCAGTAATCGTTTGTGCGACGAGCAATTCCGTGTTGCGGTGAAAAAGCACGAGCCATAATGTGGCCAGCGAAAACGCAGCCAATTCCAACCCCACCAGATTGAAACTGCCCGTGATCTTGAGCACCGCCGCGATGGCAGTGAGAATGGCCATCAGGATGGAGACTATGTAAAAGGAGCGATCATAGCCTGGCACGAGCTTGTAGAGCCCGACCATGAGAATGGCTACCATGACGCCCATGCCGGTGGCGGCGAGGTCATGAATAATGTTGAAGAACGTGTTGATCCCAAAGCGAACAACGCCCACGGTTGCCAGGGCAATGCCGGCGATGATCAGCACCCAACGAATGATCTCATAGGTACGGTGGTCGATGGTGCCATGCGCTTCCAGCACGACAAAGTTCTCCATGAAGAAGACCTGCCACGTGACGATCAGGATGCCGGTGAAGAGCAGGCCTACGTCAAAAATATAGCGGGAGTTGGAATCGGTCATCCCCAAGTAGCTAAACGACTTCTGCCACCAGAGCGGATTGTCATTGAAATAGGCGGCAAAGAAAAGAGTAGCCAGGAGATAGAACGCCGATAGATTGACTAGTGTCGTGGACGTCTTGACCGGCATGATGTTGCGAATGATGCTATACGACAGCACGCCGGCAATTAGCAACAACACGGTGGCGGATGACCCGCGATCCATCATGACATCCGTGAAGGTACGTGTGAAAATCTCAAAGCCGCCGACGATGAGCAGGGCGACAAGCAACGTTACCCCAATCGTAACCGGTATTGCCGCCCACCTTCTGCGTGCGCGCAAGGCCGTCGGCTTGAGTGAATTGCGATAGTTGATGCCCCGCATAAATGCAAATGGCGCTAAAATGGCGGCAATAATGATGCTCGACATGAGCGCCTGCGCTGCAATGGAATCGGGATCTCCGCTCAGGGGGGTCAGCTCATTTGGCCAGTCAAGAATCATGACCATGCCGAGTTGTATCGCGGCAGCGACGATCATGACGGAGAGCGCCACCTTCTCTACACTGGCACGCCAAGCAACGCTCGTCGCACCGAATTGGTCGATGGAGACGAGCTCTTCTTCTGGTGTGAGGATATCGGCAGTATTGGTTTGACTACCTTCCGCGTTATTTGGATTAGTTGCCATGTGGGCGCTTCCTTCATAAATACACGTAAGCAATAACGGCACAATACCGGGAAATGAATCCTGTCTGACAATTGTTATTAGGTGAAGGTCAGTGGCTAATGACCGCCGTGATGACACCCATCTCTGACAGGCCCATAACCATCATTTCGACGGCCAGCGCAGCGATCAGCACACCGAAGACGGCCTCCGTCACCACCATGGCCGAGGGATTCATGTACTTCGAGATTGCCTTGATGTTACGGAAGAGCAGCAGATCAATCAGACCCACGAGCAGAACCAGCCCGATCAGGATGACCGCATCCAGAATGCTGGTGATCTGTGTGGAGAAGATGACCAGGGCCGCGATCCCGACTGGATTCAGAATATAGGGGACGGCCAGCGGGTAGAGCGCCATCTCCATGGGGTCTTTGCCGTGATGGTCCGCGCCATCCTCCACCTTACCTTCACGTGCACCGCTGAGCATCATGTTCAACGCGAGCAGGAGCAGTACGATCCCCCCTGCTACCAAGACGGACCCTGTTGAAAAATGGAGCAGGGCCATTAGGAACCAACCGAGCAAGACCAAGACCAAGGCCCAGCTCATTGCGACGCGTACGGATTTGTTGGCCACGGCTACCTGCGTTTCCTTATCTAGATCCGCAGTTAGATTGATGAAGGGGACCAGTGCAATTTTGGGCCCGACGCCAATCAGCAAGAGCATGAACATCTCGAATAATCCAGCGAAATCGATTCCGCCAGCTTCCATGAAAAGTACCTTTCTGACCCGTGCAACGAAAGAGAATTACTCTGCGGCGTCCTTAAAATGGACATGCCGATCCCAACGGCGTTGCGTCGAGATCGGCAGGAAAGTACCATGCCAGCTGTCCTAGAAGACGATGACCCGCGGCAGATCTTTGGCCTGGTTGATCCAACCGGCGACATCACCCTGACCGGGCATCTCCTTGACAATCGCATCGGCTGCGTTGGTCTCTTCCATCGCAGCGTACAGGTTTTCAGCGTTGCGGCGTGCCAGCTCGGGTACCGTATCGATGCCACTCGCCAGCAGCAGGTTGGCATAGAGTACGCCCACGCCCTTGATGCGCATGAGGTCCATCTTCTTGACGGAAACCAGAATTGTATCGGGATCCAGACCGGTCTCCGCAGCCAGTGCTTCGCGTCCCGCAGGGGTCGCGCCCTGTTTGAGTAGCTCCGATGCCTTGGTGACGCCAGCCTCATGCAACTTCACCGCATCTTCCGCACCCAAGCGGCTGGCCAGGGCCAGACCGGTGACAGCGGTCGCAGTCTCGGGCACCAAATCCACCGTGACAGAACGCACTGACTCGACCACCTCGTCATCAAGATCGGCGCTCTCGACCACAACTTCGGCTTCGGCCTCGTCTACGGCGGCAGCGGCGTCGCTCTGGACTGCGGCGGCCGTCGTCACTGCGGCTGCGACCTCGTCCGGCAGATTGTACTGTTCGACAATTCCGCCGATCTCCGCCATTTTGGCGGCCGTCGCTTCGACTTCGAAATCATCGGCCATGACGGCCAGCGCGGCGCCGCCGTGGCGCAGACGTTCGACCATGACCGCATGCTCCTCATCGCTCATGCCGATGTCTTTGTGGAACATGGAGCCAATGGCTGCGCCGCCGCCCGCACCCAGTAACAGGCCCGGAATGAGACCAATCCCGCCGCTGAGGATACCGACAGTCGCGCCGATGGCGGTACCCCAGAGGGTGCCGCCCTTGGTCTTACGCTGTCCTACCTCATCGGCCTTCAGTTTGCCGCTTTTGGGATCAATCGTGAGGATCGCGATAGCCCCCAGCTTGATGGCGTCATTAGCGTCGTCCCAATCCTTGAGATCGTTTGCCGCGGCCTCAGCTGCGGCAGGATTGATGTAGTAGCTGACAACCAGCTTGTTATTGTCATTCTTCATAGGAATGCTCCTTGTGTTGTGATAACTTCCTTGGGTTCATTCTCGTACTCCGGAGGAAGATTCTTTATACCATATTCACGGAAAATCCGGTAGAGAATGACGGATGCGCTGTTCACCCTTTGCTCAGCCCTTCAGCGCATCCAACGTCTTCTGGGCATTGCGAACCTGGAAGGCGCCAAAAATGGAGACAATGCCGCCGAAAATCGCAAAGAACCCCATCACCCAAGGCAGCGCGGCCATGGCCGCGCCCGTGTTGAGAAAGAGCAGGATGCCCAGGCCGATGCTAATCGCACCCAGGATACCTGTTCCCCAGCCAGCCCCTTTGAAGGCGCGTACGAGTGAAGTAGTCCCCAAGAAGATGCCGGTGAAGGCTAGGAACCAGACGGTCAGGCTGCCGAGGACAACTGTACTGCTGATAGGGTTCTGGAAGACGATCCAGCCGGCGATGATACCGAGAATGCCGGAGACGATTTTCCAACCCCACATGCTGCGGTCCCAGATGAGCGATACGAGATCCATGACACCGCGGATCAGCCAGAAGATCCCCAAAACCCATACGATAGAGAAGGCAGTGCTGTAAGGATTGACCAGCAAGAAACCACCCAAGATGATGAGGAGGATGCCTTCGATCAGTACCAACCACCATGGCGGTAGTTTTACTTGGGTCCATACGGCATTGTCGGCGCTAAAACTCTCTGTGGTCATGATGTGATGTGCCTTTCAGTTAAGCTAATGTTCGTTGATTGCTGCTGCGTGAATCGGTTGTCTGTTGCTGACGTTGCGCCCAACATAAAATGACGGCGCTGGCCGTCGCCATAGCGAAGCGTTTGCAAGGGGTAGGCTCACTACGCTTTTGATCGAGTTCTGCCGGTTGGGTACGCCATGGTCGTCAACCGTGAAGGATCTTGGCTGCAGCCAAGATCCTCGCAAAATGGGTGCTAGACCTCCGGCGGCTTAGTGGCCGCCCGTCGCGGCTTCCGTCAGTTTGGCGTCTGCCTGGTCTACGCTGAAGCTTGCCGCCTTCTGACGAGGCGGGTACTCGGCGAAGGTGCTCATGAAGTTTCCAACGACTTCTTGAGCCGGCACGAGCATGAACGCGTGATCGAAGTGCCACTTCTGATAGCCCCACGACTCGTGGATCGCTTTTTCCAATGGATCGGAACGCAGGTTGAATATGCGCGGTAAGCGTAGGGGTACGAACGGCTCGGCCCAGACATCGAACCCTTCGGCCCGTTGCTCCAAGAACAAAACCTTCCAGTCGTCAAAGCGCAACGCTGCCAGGTCGCCGTCATCCGTGAAGTAGAAGAACTCGCGGCGCGGCCACGCTTCTTCTTCGCCATTTAGATAGGGAACGAAATTATAGCCGTCCAGGTGAATCTTGTAGGTCGTACCGCCAACCTCATAGCCCTCAAGCAGCTTCTCTTTCAGGTCAGGCTCGCCGACAGCGCCCATGATGGTCGGCACGAAGTCCTCGAGCGAGACAATGCCGTTGCTGATGGTGCCTGGTTCAATCGCCTTGGGGTAGCGCATCACCAGCGGAATCCGATACCCACCTTCCCACGAGGTGTTCTTTTCGCTGTGAAAGACGGTGGTGCCGCCATCGGGCCACGACATGACCTCGGCGCCATTGTCGGTCGTGTAGACGATGAACGTATCGTCTGTGATGCCAAGCTCATCGAGCAGGCCCAACATCTGGCCGATGTGACCATCGTGCTCGACCATGCCATCCGCAAAGATGCCCTTTCCGGTCACCCCTTGCGACTCGGGCTTCAGGTGGGTGTTGACGTGCATGCGTGTGGTGTTGAACCAGCAGAACCACGGCTGGTCGTCGGCAGTCTTTTCCTTGATGAAGCGCTGGGCATGACTGAGGACTTCTTCGTCAATCGTCTCCATCCGCTTCTTCGTCAGGGGACCGGTATCTTCGATCTTCTGCGTGCCGTCCGGCTGGGCCCAGGAATGCATTACGCCGCGCGGGCCGAACTTCTCTTTGAAATGGGGGTTCTTCGGGTAGTCAGGGTGTTCTGGTTCCTCTTCTGCGTTCAGATGGTAGAGATTGCCAAAGAACTCGTCGAACCCATGCATCGTGGGCAAATGCTCGTCCAAATCGCCCAGGTGATTCTTGCCGAACTGGCCAGTGGCGTACCCGTGCGGCTTGAGAAATTCGGCCAGTGTCGGATCTTCCTTCATCAGGCCCAGCGGCGAACCGGGCAGGCCGACCTTGGTAAGTCCGGTGCGATAGGGGCTCTGGCCGGTGAGAAAGGCCGCGCGGCCTGCGGTGCAGCTCTGCTGCCCATAGGCGTCGGTGAACATGGCGCCTTCTTTGGCAATGCGGTCAATGTTGGGCGTTTTATACCCCATCAGACCGTGGTTGTAGGCGCTGATGTTGAACCAGCCGATGTCGTCACCGAACATGATCAGGATATTGGGTTTCTTGTCTGCCATCGATTTTCTCCTAATAAGAATTTTGACTATTGCGAAAACTACTTGAACGGTCCAGCCGGACTGCGATTACTCCTGGGCGACGTGCGCTGCCGTACTCCCTTCCGCATGATGCTCGGGTTCCTTCGCTTCATGGGCCATATGATGAACCTTGGCAAAGAGATAGACGGATACGCCCATCATGCAAATATCTCATTCCAGTCGTTCTTCATGCTGACAACAATCCAGTCACGCGCAGCCGCTTCAGCAAGTCCTTCATCAAGACCGCCGACGGTAGAGCCGCGGTCATAAGCGAATTCGCGCTGGGCGTCGTCATGGTGAATATAGATTCCGAGACGTGGCCCGTCGCCCGTGGTCGTATATTGGAGCATTTCCAGGTCGCCGTCAGAGTTGCCGACGGCAATAATGGGGCGCCGGCCGATGAACTTGTTGATGCCCACCGGTTTGCCGGGACCGTCATCAACCAGATCGATCTCAGGCAACTGCAGCAGGACACCGCGCTCATCGCGCATTTCGTAGGCAGTTTTCACGCTGCTGCCGATGACCTGCTCAGGCGGGATTCCGTAAACGTCTTCGGCGAAGGCGCGCATAAACTCCACACCGCCGCCGGACGCGATGTAGGTGCGGTAGCCGTGGGCGCGCAGATAATCCATGAGCTGTAGTTGGGGCTGGAAGATCAACTCAGCGTATAGCTTGTCAAGCGTCGGATGGCGTGCCGTCTCAATCCACTCGCGCACACGGTCGGCCAGCTCCTCGGTGGTGATGCCCGTGTGGGACGCGGCGACAATCTTGCCGACCCCGGCCAGTCCATAGTCGGCAAGCGTCGCGATATCCTCGTTCAGAGCCGCAGCCAAGACGGGGTCTTCGCGCCATTCGGGATGATCGTCAGCCAGGATCGCCAATCGGTCCAGGCTGAAGCGAAGTTGCGTGTACATGGGTTGCTCGACCCATAGGGTGCCATCGTTGTCGAAAACAGCGATGCGGTCTCTGGGCGCGACAAAATTCGATCCATCCGCAATGGTCGTGCTCAAGACGAACTTCAGAATTCTTTCCTTGGTTGGGCCAGGGTTCCATAATGAAAGCGGATCTTGAATCAACTTGATCTCCTTCTGTCATACTGTAGTCGAATAGGTCACTATCACCTTATCGGCAACGCGTGTTGCGCGGCGAGCAAGCCGCGACCGCTCGGCGCCAGTACAAATCCCCGTGTGTCCGGTCCGATGCGCTACGCTTCGTCCGTCGTCGCCTGAATCTCCAGGCAGTCCACCGACAAGAGCGGCAATCCCAACATGAAGATGTAATTGAGTACCCCGGCCAGCGCTGACTGGTCCAGCAAGGTTCCAGTCAGTACGGTAACGGGCGGCTCAGCCGTTGGATGCTTCAAGCGAAGTGTCACGTTTTCGAGCATATCGGCCCAACTCGCGTCCAATCTACCCTGCACTTCGATGCGATAGAGTGCAGGCGCTGTCAGTGACAGACCTCCATCAGTCTTGCCGGCCATTAGCAGAAGTCCTCGTGCCTTATATGCCATGACGGCATCTGTGTGGTCAGGGGAATCCAGGGTGGAGCAGCCCACTTCGTTCAGCCGCCAGAGAATTATACGCCAACTTCATGCGTTTGTGCGGCTACCAAAAGGAGTATTATTCTGTGAAGGAAAGGAGACCCAATGTTCGCGCCACAACAACGGCCTGACGCCGGTTTCTCACCTCAAGTTTCCGATAGATGTTGCGTGCGTGCTTCTTGACTGTGGGGAGAGTTACGGTCAGCTCGTCTGCAATCTCAGCGTTGGAGTGCTTTACGGCCAGTAGGCGGAGTACTTCCACCTCCCGGTAAGTCAGTTTTGCCTCAAGCAGTTCACGACGCACGGTCGAGACCGCGTTGCCGCCAGCCGAATTGGTGTCCAAGCTTGTGACCGACCGGGGCTGAATCTGGTCAAAGGCCACCAGGATCTGTTCGATAAAGCCGCGCTCAAAATTCTTGGTTCGCAGTATGGTGAGATAGGGAAGCAGCCTCGCGCCTGCCTCCAAGAAGGGGCGCGTGACGCGTCCGGGTTTGGCGAGGGTAACTGCGCTGCCCAGCGCTTCAAGCGCCGCGTCATCGTTTTCTTGCACAGCGTAACACTGCGTCAGTAGTAGCTGCACCTCGATCATGCGGCGGGTTGAGTGGTGGTTCGTAGACCACTCGGCACAGACAGCGAGCACTTCGAGCGCCTCCGCGATGCGCTCATGCTGACCGTTGGCCAAAATGCCGCGGATCGTCGTCAGCGCGGGGATTTCTACCAGGTCGGTTTGCAGTTGGCCGCGAATGTTGGTCGCCGTCGGAACCTCGATACGTTCGCCCAGCATGGCCGCCAAGCGCATGCGCAAACTATCTGCAACCGGCAGTAGATTGACCGTGTCGAGTTCAGTCAGATGACTGCCCAATTGTCGGGTAATTTCTATGGCTTCCTGTATGCGGCCGCTCGCTGCGAGCGTCAGCGCCAAACCCGTGAAGCTGTCTATGGCCGCTCGCACGTGCACCGCATGACGGATTCCCAGCACGGCGCGGAAGTTTTTTTCGGCCTCGCGCAGCTCATTGCGCTGATAGTGCGCCCAGCCAAGCAGGAAGTGGGCCCAACCGATACTGATATTTTGTCTGAGTTGGCGCGCGGAATCAAGGTATGGGGTCGCGATCCGCTGCAGGGCGTCCATGTCTGATTCGGCATAATAGACCGCCCCCAAACCGAGCATGATGCGCAAGCAGACGAGGTTTGAAAGTGAACTCTCTTCATTGAGCCGACGGCGGGCGTAGGCAATGGCATCGGCCGTTTGCCCGGCTTGCTGCATACCGTAGATGCGGTAAAACTCAGCCAGGGCGCGCATGAAGTGCCAGCCAGGCGGCAGCTTCTCCAGCGCTGATGCCGCGAAATAAAGGCACGCTTGGGATTCTCCTGCAAAGTGCTTCTCTTGGGCGCGAATCGTGTAAATTGCGCCAAGCCAATGATCTAATTCAGCCTCTCTCTCCTGATTTGAAGTTGAGCGCCGCGCTTGGGTCAAAGCCACCTCGGCTTTGTCCAATTCGGCTGATGTAGCCGCAATCCGATGCCGGAAATGCTGTGTCATGGCCGATGCCACCAGGATGCCCGGTGACTGGTTGATCGATTCCGGTCTTAATTGCAGCAACCAGTGGTCGATTCGCCGCCAATCTTCAGCGTTGAGGGCTTCATTTAGATTCTTTTCGACCAAACGGATCGCCTGACCATGATCGTTGGCAGCGATGGCATAGCGGATGGCTTCTTCCGGCGGGCCGTGCGCTTCATGCCAGGCGCTGGCATTGCGCAGCATTGCCTGCCGCTCCTGGAGCACAACCTCCTGATGCAAGCGATGTAGCAAGAGCTTTTGGAATAGATGGTGGAAGCGGTACCAGATGCCTTGGTCGTCCAGCGGAAATATGAAGAGATTGGCCCGCACTAGTGCATCAACAATCGCTGCGCCGGTGCCGGGCGCCAACTTGGGTTCCAAGGCATCTTGCAGGAGGTTGGCAGAGAAACGGTCAAAGAGCGCCGTACGCAAGAGGTAGGCGCGACGCATTTCGTCCAGGGTTGCCAACGCCTCATCTAGAAGATACTGCATGATCCACTGATGATTGCTGGTGGCGAATTGGCGTGCAAAGGCGTCGCGGTCTTCGGACGCACGGAGTAAGATGGCCGCCAATTTCAGACCAACGGCCCACCCTTCTGTTCGTCTTTCCAACTCCTGAAGAAGATCTACCTCAATTGGCTCGCCGACAATCTGCTCCACCAGCGAAGTTGCTTCTTTGGGATCAAAGCGTAAGTCTTTGTTGCGAATCTCGACGAGACGCATGGCGCCGCGCAGCCGTGCCAGCGGCAGAACTGGATCGGCGCGTGTGATCAGCACCACATGTAATTGGCGGGGCGTTCCTTGGAGTAAGCGCGTCATGAAGGACTGGATGGACAGGTCTTCGACCGTGTGATAGTCATCCAATATGAGGATAATCCGGCGCGGTAGGGCCTCAAGGTCATGCAGGAAGACCTTGGCGACTCTGGTCGGATCGGGTATTTCTGGTAGACGGAGCAGAGCTTCCGTGCTGGGGAAGCTGTCCGGCACGATTTGCTGAATTGCCGCCATCAAATAACTGACGAACTCACTCAGATTCGCGTCATCTTCATCCAGCGACAGCCATGTAAATGGAGCGTCAGTTCTATCTAACCATTGAACGACGAGGCTCGTTTTCCCATATCCAGCCGGTGCACAAACGAGCGTAAGCGGGCCCTCACGGCCTTCGTCCAACCGTGCGCACAAGGCAGGGCGTGGCACGGCTGGCCCGATGAGGCGCGGCGGTCGCAGCTTGGTTTGAAGCAAGAGGTCAGATGCTGAGAACATTTCGATGGTCCGGCTAGCGCTTTTTGCTCAAGGGGCGTGATGGGCACCGAATCTTCCGGGCGGACGATTAGTAAAGTATACCATAGGTGGCATTGATGAAATGAGTCAGCGCGCGAAAAGCCTTCCGCCACGATACAATATAGTGAGCGGGTCAAAATGTGGGCTTGCCCTCATGCCGGTAAATCTGTCTATGCTATACTAGCTGTGCTATGAACCTGGTCAACGAAACGATCACCTATGCCATCGATCATCTGGACGAACTGAAAGAAGCCACGGTTGAGCACCTCCTGCTGGTCAGCATTGCACTGATCATCAGCCTCCTGGTTTGCATCCCGTTGGGTATCTGGACGTCGCGCTCGCCGCGCGCCAATACGATCGTCATTAACGGGATCAACGCCATTCGCGTGATCCCTAGCCTGGCGATTCTTTTTCTGGCTGTGCCGTATATGGGCGTGGGACTCGATACAGCGATTGTTGCGTTGACCATACTGGCCATGCCGCCAATTTTAGTCAATACCGATGCCGCTTTCCGTACCATCGATCCGGCGATTCGCGAAGCCGCGGCCGGCATGGGCATGACCCAATCGCAGGCTTTGCGCCGGGTCGAATTTCCGCTTGCAATGCCCGTGATTCTGACCGGCGTGCGCACATCAACGACCGAAGTAATTGCCAGCGCTACCTTGGCGGCCTTTATTGGCGCGGGCGGTTTGGGGCTTTTCGTGCAGCGAGGTTACGCCATGTATCAGCCGTCCATCCTGCTAGTCGGCGCAATTCCCGTCGCAATCATGGCGGTGCTTGCCGAATTGCTCCTCAGTCGGGTACAGCAGCGCGTGCGACCGCCCACTGCCGATTGATACCCGGACGATAAGACTTGCGTTTGGGCAGTTCCCGGTCGGCGTGCAGTTCGGAAACCATGCGAACTGCTTCCACATAAAGATTACCGTTTTGCTGCATCAATCGTGATCGAGGTGTCGGAAGCCGACCTCATCATGCGTCATTCACACAAGGAGAAACCCATGCGTCTTAAGACCACATTCCTCTTCCTATCCGTTTTGATCCTTGCCCTGGTTCTTGCCGGCTGCGTCGCCCCGGTGAGTGATGGGGCTGCTGATTCCGCCGCTGACCTGCCGACGATTTCCGTGGCATCCAAGGGCTTTGCCGAGCAGTTCGTGCTGGGCGAAATGTATGCCCTCTTGTTGGAAGACGCAGGCTTTACCGTTGATCGCAAGGGCGCACTGGGCGGTACGCCCGTCCTGCACGAGTCCTTGCTAAATGACCAGCTGGATATCTACCCTGAATATACGGGTACCGGCCTGCTCACCGTGCTCCAAATGGACGTCATGAGCGATCCGGCCGAGGTTTTTAGTACGGTGGCGGATGCCTATGCAGAACAATTTAACCTTGCCTGGTTGGAGCCGGCGCCCATGAACAACACCCAAGCCCTGGCCATGACGGCCGCACGCGCTGACGAATTGGGCATTGCCTCCTTCTCCGATTTGGCCGCGCAGTCTGGTGACCTTGTGCTGGCCGGTCCCCCGGAATTCGCCGAACGCGAGGATGGTTTGCCCGGTTTGCAGGCTATGTATGGCGGCTTCGAGTTCGACGACTATCTGGCGGTAGACTTTGGCCTGCGCTACCCCACGCTGCTGAGCGGTGACGCCGATGTGGTAGTTGCCTTTGGTACGGATGGCGAAATTTTTGCCAACGGCTTGGCCGTACTGGAAGATGACATGGGCCTCTACCCGCCCTATCAGGTCGCACCGGTGGTGCGCCAGGCTGTGCTGGACGCCAACCCGGAGATCGCCGACGTGCTGAACGCGGTCGCGCCGCTCCTGGATGACGCCACCATGCAAGAACTCAACAATCGCGTGACGGGTGACGGTGATGAGCCGGAAGACGTGGCGCGAGAGTTCCTGGTCGCACAAGGGCTGTTGAGTGCTGAATAGCCCACACGATCCGTCGCTTACCCGCTGCTTTGCGTGACGTATGTCAGAAATTCGCTTTGATACTGTCGTAAAAGAATTCCCCGACATGGCCCGCCCTGCCGTCAACGGCATCTCGTTGATGGTGGGGTCGGGCGAATTTGTCGTCTTCCTGGGGCCGTCCGGCTGCGGCAAGACGACGCTTATGAAGATGGTCAATCGTCTCTATGAGCCGACTTCCGGCGAGGTCTACATCGGAGATCAGCCAATTCATGCCGTGGATGCGACCACGCTGCGCCGCCAGATCGGCTACGTGATTCAACAGATTGGTCTCTTCCCCCACATGACCGTAGCAGAAAATGTAGCCGTTGTGCCGCGCCTGTTGGGGTGGAACGACGATCGCATTGCCGCACGTAGCGATGAACTGCTTGCCATGGTCGCGCTGCCGCCCGATGAATTCCGTGACCGCTATCCGGCTCAACTATCGGGCGGCCAACGCCAGCGAGTGGGCGTTGCCCGTGCGCTGGCGGGCGACCCCGACGTTATCCTCATGGATGAGCCCTTTGGCGCGATCGATGCGATTACGCGAGCTGAACTGCAAGACTCGTTTCTGGAACTCCAGCAACGACTGCACAAGACAATTCTCTTCGTTACCCATGATGTTGACGAGGCATTGCGCCTGGCCGATCGGATTGTCGTCCTGCGTGAAGGGCAGGTCGTCCAGTACGATACGCCGCTCAATATCCTCACCAAGCCGGCCGACGAGTTTGTGCATCAATTGGTCGGCGCGTCAGACATCGTGCGCCAGTTGAGCCTGCTCAAGCCGGAGCACGTCATGCGTCCCCTCAATGGCGAAGCAGTGGCGGTCACCGTGCGGCGTAGTCAGAGCCTGCGCGAAGCGCTTTCCATCTTTCTCACTTCCAACGTCGATCACCTGATCGTCGTCGATGGCGATGATCAACCGATTGGCGTCATCGACATCGACGACTTCCGTGGCGCCATCGGCTAGCGCCGGACTCTGCCAGGTTATGAGCTACATCATCGAAAACCCGGACATCATCGCCCAGCTCACCTGGGAACATATCGTGCTCACGGTCGGCGCGCTCTTTCTTGCCACGGTCATCGCCGTGCCGCTTGGTTATGCCATCTACGGACGCGAGCGTATCTCCACGGTTGTCCTTGGCGGACTGGGCATTCTCTACGTTATTCCCAGTCTCGTGCTGATGATTTTGCTGCTGCCTTTGCTGGGCCTCAATGAACGCACGGTCATTGCCGCGTTGGTGATCTACTGTCAGATTATCCTCGTGCGCAACGTGATCGCTGGCCTGGCATCGGTCGATCCAAGCGTTATGGAGGCAGCCAAGGGGTTAGGGATGACGCGCTGGCAGCAATTCACGCGTGTCCAATTGCCGCTGGCGTCACCCATTATCATTGCCGGTATGCGGCTGGCCGCGGTTGTGGCTACCTCGATTGCCACGGTGGGCGCGCTTTTTGGCGCGGGGGGCTTGGGGACGTTGCTGTTTAATGGTGTTGCGCAAGGCCGCTATGACAAGATCGTTGCAGGATCCATCATGGTGGCTTTGCTTGCTGCCTTCTTCAACTGGTCGCTTCAGGCCGTCGAACGACGCCAGAATCGCGCTGCGCATCTAGCCGACGCATAGTCTTCGCCCGGACTGGTCTTGCCGTGCGGCTTCTGTTTGCCAATTTGCTTTGCGCTCTTTATGCACCGTGCTAGAATATCTCTGCACTTGCCAATCTCAATCATTCCATTACCGGAGCAATGTATGGAAGACGTCAACTTTCGCGCACTGGTTGTACGCGAGGCGGAGAAGGGCGTTTTTACACGTGCCATTGAAGATCGACGCGTCGACGAGTTACCTGCGGGTGAGCTATTGATTCGGGTAAGCCACTCGTCACTCAACTATAAAGACGCGCTCTCAGCCAGCGGCAATCGTGGCGTCACGCGCACCTATCCCCACACGCCGGGGATTGACGCCGCCGGTACGGTCATTGCCAGCGCTGTGCCTGGCTTTGCCGAGGGCGATGACGTCGTCGTCATTGGCTACGATCTGGGCATGAATATGCCCGGCGGTTTTGGTCAATACGTCCGTGTGCCCGCGGATTGGGTCGTCCATCTGCCTGGAGGCCTCAGCGCCCGCGAGAGCATGATTTACGGCACGGCAGGCTTCACCGCGGCGATGTCGGTTTGGCGGTTGCTGATGGCTGGTGTGACGCCCGACCAGGGGGATGCACTGGTCACCGGCGCAACGGGCGGCGTTGGCAGCGTGGCGGTAGCGTTGCTTGCCCAGGAGGGTTTTCGCGTGGTCGCCGCCACTGGCAAGCCGGAGCGGGCCGATTTTCTGCGCCGTCTGGGCGCGGCTGACGTCATGGATCGTGCGGCAGTTACTGACATCTCGCGGCCGATGTTGAAGACACGGTGGGCCGGTGTCGTCGACACCGTGGGGGGGGACATCCTGGCCACAGCGCTGGCCGCCACCCATTATGGTGGCGTGGTGACCGCCTGCGGTCTCGTCGCGGGACACGAACTGAATACGACGGTCTATCCCTTCATTTTCCGCGGTGTGAGCCTACTGGGGATCGACTCGGCTGAGTGCGCCATTCAGTTCCGCCGTGAACTGTGGCAGAAACTCGCCTATGACTGGAAGTTGCCCCAGTTGGAAACGCTGACGCGCACGGTTTCGCTGGATCAACTCGATGGTGAGATCGAGCGCATTCTCCAGGGCAAGCAAGTCGGCCGCGTGGTTGTAGACCTGAACGCATGACCGATCAGCCTACCGCCAGTTTACCCGGAGACACGCTCATTTATGCCCGCTAGACAAGCAACCCTTATCTATAATCCCCACGCCGGCATCCGCAAGGCGGCTGATTCGCTCCCCCAATTTCTAGCCTTCTGGCTCTTGTATGATTGGGAAGTGCAGCTAGCGCCAACTCAATATGCTGGTCACGCTACGGAATTGGCCAGGGACGCGGTCGATCGAGGGAATGCAATGGTCTTTGCCGCAGGCGGCGACGGCACGCTGAACGAAGTCGCCAATGGTCTTGCCGGCAGCGAGACGGTCCTTGCCCCGCTACCGCTGGGGACCGCCAACGTTCTGGCCAAGGAGTTGGGCATCCCCATGCGCACCTTCCTCAACGACGCCTGGTTGCTTCAGGTCTCGAAGCTACTGGTTGACGGCCGCGTCCAGCGCATGGATTTGGGGCAGTGTGATGATGGCCGTTACTGGCTGCTGTGGGCCAGCGCCGGGTTGGACGGCTTTCTAATCGAACGGATTGAACCGCGGTCGCGCTGGTTCAAGCGCTTTGGCATGCCCGGCTATGCCGCCAAGTTCTTGATCGGCCTGCCAAAGGCATCGAGTATGGAGGCCGAGCTTTGGGTTGATGACAAACACGTGAGTGGCGAATATCTCATGATCAATGTGAGCAACTGCCGTCTCTATGCCGGCGGTGAAATCAAGCTGAACACGCATGGCGTTCTGGACGACGGCGCCTTTGAAGTCTTTGCCTTCGAAGGAAAGGGGTTGCCTCAGGTCGTTGAACACTCCGTCAAAGTTGGCATGCAGGCACACCATTATGACAGTAAAATTCAGGTCTTTTCGGGCAGTTGCGTGCGCATTGAGACCAGGGTGCCTGCCCCCTATCACCTGGATGCAGAACCTGCCGGCAATACGCCGCTGACAACGACGCTGATTCCCGGCATCTTGCGTATCCTGACCCCGAACACAGGTCAAGACCTGTTCTCGCTGCCCGGCATTGCACTGTTGGACCTGTAGTAGCTGTCGTTCCATCGGGGAGATTTTCGAAAAACCCCTGGATTGGTTAGACTACACGCACGTTCGTGTACTCTGACTACAGCATTCCAAACTCATCCCATCTCACTGCACACCCAATCGACGCATTGGAAAGGAACTGAATCATGAAAGACAATCCCTGGTGGCTGATGTTGATTCAGGGGATCGTGGGCGTAGCGCTTGCTCTCTACATCTTTTTTGCCCGTGACCAGGCCGTGCTCATAATCGGCCTGGTTGCCGCCGCATACGTTTTTGTCATGGGGCTCGTACAAACCATTGCCGGTTATGGCACGGGTGGATCGAAAACGTTGATGTACCGCGGCATTGCAGGCATGATCATTGGCGCACTTCTGTTTGGCATGTACTTCCTGAATCTGGGGAACATCCGGACTGGCTATACGTTGCTTGCTATTGGCCTCATCATCTTTGGTGCATTAGGCCTCTGGGCGAACTTCTTTGACCGTGGGCAAAAGGACTTTGAATGGGGCCCAATTATCATCAACGGTGCCCTCCTCTTATGGGGTGTGTTGATCTTTTTCACGCGCAGTCGCGAGGTCGATCTTGCCAACGCCAGCGCATGGATTCTCCTAATCGCAGGGGGCGCCGGCATCGCCTGGTCCTTCGTCATGCGCAATCAGGAGAAATCGCTCCCCTCTTCCAACTAAAAGCAAGGATTCGAGGTGTGAGGCGTGTCGGCTTGCCACCGTTGTTTGCGGCCTACGCCTCCCGCTTGCATGCCACGCTTCGTGCCTCCTCCTATGTCTCGACCAAAGACTGTTCTTCTCTCGATTGTGTTTGCGGTCGCGCTGACAGCTGTCAGCGCGGCTTTCTCGTGGGTGTTCGCGCAAGATCAGACACCCACGATGGCGCCTGTGCGGGTCGTCACGAAGTCCATTGAACCGTTTGTGTTTCTAGGCGACGGTTTGCCGTCCGGTTTCAGCATCGATTTGTGGGATCTGATTGCCCTCGAGGCCGGGCTCGAGTTTGAGTATGTCGTGGTCGACACGGTGCAGGAGCAGCTTGAAGCCGTACAATCGGGAGCAGCGGATGTAGCCATCGCGGCCATCACAATCACTCAGGAGCGGGAAGAGGACGTCGACTTTTCCTTCTCTTACTTTGACTCCGGTTTGGGTATCCTGGTCCGTTCCAGTGGCGGCGGCAGCGGTGTTTTCAGTGCAATCACGGCCAGTCCGTTTACGGGCGATCTCCTGCGCTTGATTGCACTGATGGCGGTCATCATCATTGTCTCCGGACATATGATCTGGTTGGCCGAACGCCGGCGCAATACTGATTTTCCTAGGGCGTATCTACCCGGGGTATGGGAAGGGATTTGGTGGTCAGCCGTAACCGTCACAACTGTGGGATATGGTGATCGCACACCCCACAGTAAATTTGGTCGAATCTTTGGCCTTTTTTGGATGTTTGCCGGCCTCTTCATCATTGCCAACTTTACTGCCTCCGTGACCACCCA
This sequence comes from uncultured Chloroflexia bacterium, assembly GCA_963749845.1. Taxonomy (GTDB): domain Bacteria; phylum Chloroflexota; class Anaerolineae; order Caldilineales; family Caldilineaceae; genus JAGRCP01. Next base: position 143,312 of record CAVVOJ010000014.1, read on the forward strand.
GTTGACCGTCAGTGAGATTCAGAACGCGATCAATGGCCCACAAGATCTCTATGGTAAACAAGTCGCGACCGTAGCGGGAAGCACGGCCGCGACTTGGCTCGCCCGTCAGAATATCACCCATGTTGGGGTCGAGTTCGCAGAAGATGCCTATGCGTTGCTGGAGAGCGGGCGCGTGGATGCAGTTGTGTATGATTATCCTGTCTTGCGCTATCATGCTCTCAATGATCGACGCGGGATCGTCGAAGTCGTAGGCGCTCCCTTTGATCAGGAGGACTACGGAATTGCGTTTGCTTCTACTAGCCCGTTGCGGGAAGAGGTAAATCGCTCGCTGTTGCGCCTGCGCGAGAACGGCCTCTACGATAGCCTTTACTCCGAGTGGTTCGGTCAGAATCCAGATCGTTAAGCTATGATCGCCTCTGCGCAGCCAAATATGAGTCTTACGTATGAGCGAAGCGGGAAGTGAGAGGTTCCACCTTAACAGGCACTAGCTGAGAGCGGCATAAGTAACTCGATAGATCGAAGCGGCAGCTGGTGGGTACACAACAACGGGGCCCAGGGAGCTCCCGAAAGGAACGGATAGTGCGCTGTGGTTGATCGTCAAACGCATTGTCGACAAGACGACTGCTTTATCCGTTCCCTTCCCTATCCGTTGTTGTGTACCAAAGAGTTCCTACGCGTTGAATGACCGATACGTACCCGAAACAAGATCAAACCCTTCACCAATGCAATTGAAAGAGAACTACAATGCTCCAGTTTATCCAACGAGCCCTGCGTGTCTTCCTGTTGGACAAGCGCGTCTTTGAGGCGGTCGGCACCGATGAAGGGGCGACGCTTGGCGCGTTCATCATCGTTACATTTGTCGCGTTCATTAGCGCAATAAGCGCGGCCATCTCGGCCGCGCTCTTCACGGCTGGGTTCGGCCTTTTGAACGTTGGTCTCGGGGCCAGCGAGATGTTGCTTGGCGACATTGGTTTCCGCCTGCCGATCTTCAACCCTGTGGGCGCCTTTGCCAGCACCTTTTTCGGGACCTATGTCGCCTGGATATTGTGGGCGTTGACCACCTACCTGCTCGGTGTATATTTGTTCAAAGGCGATACGAGCTTTGGCGAAATGCTCCGCATCCTCGGCTTTGCCCAGGTTCCGCTGGCCCTGCGCGGGCTGGCCTTTTTCCCTGGCATCGGCTGGTTTGTTAGCCTGATCGCCTGGATTTGGGCCATGGCTGCAGCCTTTGTCGGTATCCGCCAGGGTCTGGAACTGTCGACTGGCAAGACGATTCTCACGATTGTGCTGAGCATTGTTGTCATTTTCCTGGCCAATCGTTATCTGCTTGATCCGATCATTGCGGCTATTTTCTAGCTTTGCCGTGGCTAAACGCGTTGCGCCCGAATTGCGCTTGCCACTTTCACTGGGGGCACCATGATAGAATCGATTCCCTACACCGTAATCGGTGGTTTTCTGGGCGCCGGTAAGACGACTTTGCTCAACGGCCTGCTGCGTCACAATCCCGGATTACGCCTGGCGATTCTCGTCAACGATTTTGGCGACATCAACATTGACGCCGATCTCATTGGGGTGCATGACGGCGAAACACTCAACCTGGCCAACGGCTGCATCTGCTGTAGCCTGGTGAATGGGTTCATGACTGCCCTGGCCAAATTGCAGGATCGCGTCGACCAAATCGATCACATTATCATCGAAGCCAGCGGCATTTCTGATCCGGAACGCGTGGGGCACGTCGGCGCGATGTTTGCGCTTGCGTTGGACGGCGTGATCGTGCTGGCCGACGCCGAACAACTCCGCACACTTGCGACCAACGTCTATCTCGGCGACTTGATCGTGCGCCAACTGCAGGGGGCCGATCTGCTAGTGCTAAACAAGATCGATCTCCTCACCCCCGCCGAACTGGAAGAGGTGAGGACCTGGCTGCAAGACGTCGTGCCGGATGTGCCTACGATCGAGGCGACGTACGGGCAGGTGCCAATCGATCTGCTCCTCGGTATCCATGACGGGGCGCTCGAACCGCGTAGCGATGTCGGCGTGGCGGTTGGTAGCAGCCATGCTCATCACCACGATGATTCGGCAGCTGAGGACCATGCGTCGATTTTCGCCAGCTGTAGCTTCACTGCCGCTGAACCCATTGCCACTGCGGCACTGGAAGCCTTTGCTGACGGCTTGCCGGCAGGGATATTGCGTGCCAAAGGGATCCTCTATCTGTCTGATGAGCCGTTGCGCCGTCACCACTTTCATCTCGTTGGCACACGCTGGAGCGTCACGCCCGGTGAGCCGTGGCGCGAAGAACCGCCTGAAAGCCGCCTGGTGCTAATCGGCCTGCCTGGAAGCATTGATGAGCAAGCGCTTGGTGAATTCTTGCCCGCGATTGGACAATTTGCACACCCATCTCACATCAACCAGGAGGCGGTCGAATGACTGACGTCGAAGCGCAGGACATAAGCGGAAGTTGGCTCGTCGAACGGATCGCTGAACGGCCTGTGATGGACTATAGTCCGGCCAGCCTGACCTTTGGCGAAGAAGGCCGTCTCGGCGGCAACGCAAGCTGCAATCTCATCATGGCAACCTACACGTTGGACGGCGATCAACTCGTCATCGGTCCGGCTGGGGTAACGCGTAAACTCTGCCCGCCGGCGCTCATGGAGCAGGAGCAACGATTCCTGGCCGCGTTGGAGGCAGTCGCCAGGGTGGAAATTCGCAATGAACTGCTCTATCTTTACAGTGCTGACGAACGCGAACTGTTTCGAGCTTCGCGCCACTGATGGGAAGTAGCCCACGCTCACCCGAAAATTGTCGTCACTTCTCTAGCTACGGAATTGCTTCACTCACGAAAGGAACAACCATTGGGAAACCTATCTCCTTGGCTGATGCTTGTGATTGGCATTCTCATTGGTTGGCTGCTGGCCTGGGTATTGGACCGGGGCGACAAGCAGAAGCTGACCCACCGTGTGACCCAACTCGAACGTGACCTTCAAACCCGCGCCAATGACTTGAGCGAATGTCACAGTCGCGCCGCGGCGCAGGAGCAGTCTCATCGGCTCCAGATCGATCGGCTGCAGGCTGAGGCCGCTGCCTGCGCGAGCGAACTGGCTACCCGCGATGCTGCGCTTGTGGCCCTGCAGCAAACGCTCGCCGACTCAGAGGCCGCTGCCGCCGCCGGCTTGGCCGCCACCCGCGCCGCGATCGATGAATTGGATCTCGTTGATGTCGAAATAATCGACCTTGGCCCGCTAAGGGTGGAGACAGTTGAAGTTGAGTTCGATGATTTTACAAAGATTAAGGGCATCGGACCTGCTTACGCTGCTCGACTAGGCGATGCCGGCGTGCTTTCGTATGCGGATCTGGCCGCAATCGATCCACCGGCCCTGGCCACGCTGGCCGGGGTGCGCAATTGGCAGAAGGTTGACACCGATGAGTGGGTGGTCGAGGCCAAACGACTGGCTAACCATCCGCGGACGATTCACGTTGGCGACGATCTGACCCAGATCGTCGGCATCGGGCCGAGCTACGCCACGCGCCTGCGCGCTGCCGGCATCATCAACTTCGGTCAGCTTGCCGCCAGCGATGCGGCAACGCTGAATGACATCATCGGCGCGCCGGCCTGGCGCCGTCTCGACTACGCCAGCTGGATCGCCCAGGCCAAGCTCGCCAGCGCCGGTGATGAACCGGCCCTGCGGGCGTTGCAGATTGACCTGACCGGCCCCAAGCGGGATAACCTGGGCCTTGTCCACGGCGTGGGCGCGCAGTCGGTCGATGTACTGGAAAACGGTGGCATTACCACCTATGCCGACTTGGCCAACGCAACGCCCGAGCAACTGCATGCACTCTTCACCGCCGCCGGCGTGCGCGCCGGTGACTTTGACGCGTGGATCGCCGAGGCGAAGCTGCGCGCGGCCGGAACGCGCGTGCCGCGCAAAGCAACCCGCACGCGACCCGTTCCCACGGGCGCGGTGCAAAGCCGCGCTTGCCCCCAGGATCTGGAGCAGATTCTTGGCGTGGGCCGCGTCTACGAGCAGCGTCTCTACGACGTCGGGATCGGCTCGTTCTGGGAAGTTGGCATGCTTGCCGATGAAGAGTTGATCGACATCCTGGAAATCAAGGAGTTCCAGGATGTCGATCTCGCCGAGATCAAGGCCGACGCCTTGCGCCTGGCCGAGGCGACTGACACCATGGGCCACACGTGGGACGGCACCGAGCCCGACGATTTTGATATTCTGGCCGGGATTGGTCCGGTATTGGAGCGTCGCCTCTATGCTGCGGGCATCTGCACCTACGAGGCGCTGGCTTCCTCGACCGTGGAGATGTTGGAGCAAATCGCTACGTTGCCGGCCTTCCAGTCACCGGATTTTCAGGCCTGGATTGCGCAAGCGCGGGCTGAAGTGCAGCATTGATCCTAAGCCGGGCAGCGCAAACGCAACGTGCGCCGCCCCGTATGTTCTCCCGAGGTAATTGAACTCGACTGTGAAGAAACTGCGCTTTCTCTTATTGTTTATTCCCGTTGCCCTGGCTGCCGAGATCTTTGATTGGGGCGACTTGATCGTCTTCGCGACGGCTGCGCTTGCTATCATTCCCATTGCTGGGATCTTGGGTGAAGCGACCGAAGTTCTGGCGGAGAAGACCGGTCCGCGCATCGGCGGATTATTAAATGCCAGCCTGGGCAATTTGGCCGAGCTCATTATCACGCTGGTTGCGATCAATGCCGGGCGCATCGCGTTGGTGAAAGCCTCTATCATTGGCTCCATGTTGGGCAATCTACTCTTTGTGTTGGGCCTTAGCCTTCTCTTTGGCGGCTTAAAGCATGGCATCCAGCGCTTTGATCGCGCGCGCATTGGCGTCGACGCTACGCTGGTAATTCTGGCCGCAATCATCATCAGCGTTCCCTCGCTCTTTAATGAACTCATCGAACCGGACTTTGCCAAGGTTGAATCACTGAGTCTGGCGACGGCGGGCGTTGTGCTGCTGCTCTATCTGCTGTCAATCCTCTACACGCTACGGACACCCAGCGACGATCACGTCCATGCCCCGGCCATTGAGCCAACGCACGGTGGCCCTGGCTGGAGCACCGGCATGGCCTTGGGGGTTATGGCGGGTTGTGTCGTTGGTCTGGCCGTAATGAGTGAGTTTCTTGTCGGCTCTCTCGAATCGGTGACTGAGGTCTTTGGCCTGAGCGAATTCTTCGTCGGCATCATTGTCGTGCCGCTGATTGGCAATGTAGCCGAACATATGGTGGCGGTTCAGGTAGCCATGAAGGACCAAATGGACCTTAGCCTCTCGATTGCGCTTGGCTCCAGTTTGCAGATCGCGATGCTGGTGGCGCCATTGCTTGTCTTCATTTCGCTCTTCATGGGTAATCCAATGACCCTGGAATTTAACCATCCGGAGATTATTGCCATGATCGCAGCCTCGGTGATTGCCGCGCTGGTGGCTATCGATGGCAGTTCAAATTGGCTCGAAGGGGCTATGCTACTGGCGGTCTATGCAATCTTGGCGCTGGGCTTTTTTTATCTGCCCAGTACGCTCTAAAGGGTGCTCGGCGACACGGCAAATTTGCGGGACGTTCAAATCTGAAAGTGTGACGAGATGACAGAGCCGTCTTCTTCCCACAACCAGGCACTGCTTCATTTTCGGGCTGCCAAGTCCCGTGCCGACATGGAGCGCATCGTCGCCCGTCTACGCGGGCGATCAGCCGACCTGATCCCATTTGAAGAAGTGCGCCGCTATCTCGGCGAGCCGGACGATCGGCGTTCAGAGCTGCGCGAAATCCCCATCGATTCCATCATCGGCAGTGTCGGCCGCTACAACGACTTCACCCGCTCATTTCTACCCCGTGACAATCAGATAAGCGGACGCTGGACCGGCGTTGATGCAGCTTCTGCGGTCACGAAATTGCCGCCGATTCACCTCTATCAGGTGGGCGATGCCTACTTTGTGCTAGACGGCAATCACCGCGTCTCGGTCGCACGCGAGCATGGCGCGACTCAGATCGACGCCTATGTCACGGAAGTGCCCACGCCTGTTCCCCTTAGTCCGGAAGACAACATCAATGATTTCTTGGTCAAGGCTGAACGGGCCGAATTTCTGGCACTAACCGGTCTCGATCAGACCCGCCCAGGCAGTGACTTTGCGGTCACCGAGTTCGGATCCTATCAAGACCTCTTACATGATATTGGCGCTCGGTGGGATGAACTACGGGGCGCAGCAGGTGATCAATCAGGTGGCGAAGCCGTTACTGCTGCCAGCGCGGCTGCCGATTGGCACGATGCCATCTACCAGCCCGCCGTCGCGGAAATTGAACGACGCGGCATGCTGCGTGAATTTCCGGGTCGAACAACCACCGATCTATACGCCTGGCTGATCCGCTACCGCAGGGAAGTTGAGCAGGTATTGGGCTGGCAGCCGGAAGCGGATCTGGCGCTGGACAAACTCATTGAGCGCTATAGCCCCATGCCTGGCCGCATGCTGGACCGGGCCAGACAGCGCATTCGCGAAAGCGTTGTACCGGGACTCCTTGAAAGCGGGCCGGGACCGGGCCGCTGGCGCGAGTATTGGGCGGCGACTCACCGGGACGACCGCCTTTTTTCAAGCATCCTCGTGGGCGTCGACGGCACGCAGCGAGGCTGGGACGCAGCCGATCAGGCATGGTACGTCGCCCAGCGTGAGGAGGGCCGCGTACACGGACTCCACATCGTTGATCTGGAGATCCAGACCGATGATGCCAAGGCAAAAGTGCTACAGAGCGAATTTACGCGGCGCAGTGATCGGGTCAACGTGCCGGGTCGCTTGAGCGTGGAGCAGGGCGATGTGGAGGACAAGATCGTCAATCGAGCGCGTTGGGCCGATCTTGTCGTCTTGCCCTTGAATCACCCACCGGCGGAGACCGGCCTGGCGCGCCTGGGCAACGGCTTTCGCTCTGTGCTCCATCGTTGTCCGCGCCCGCTGCTGGCTGTGCCGGGCGCACCTGTTGCATTTCAGCATGCTTTGCTTGCTTTTGACGGCAGTCGCAAAGCGTATGAGGCGCTCTTCGTTGCCGCTTACTTGGCTACCCATTGGAGGCTGCGCCTCACCGTCACCGGGATCGTTGGCGCGCGCGGCGTTACCACGCATACGCTGCATCAGGCCGTTGACTATCTGCTAGACGCCAGTGTCCCCCACGCGGTTGTCACCCTGGGCGCCGGGGCCGACAATCCCGCTTCCGTAGGCGCCGCCATCGTTCATGCGCTGGAGACTAGTGGGGCCGATCTGCTGATCATGGGCAGCTATGGCAAAGCGCCGCTCTTTGGCCTCATGGCGGGGAGCGCCGTCGATGAAATGTTGCGCCAAAGTGAAGCCGTGCCGATTCTCTTTTGTCGCTGAATGGCTTCACTGCTGGGTGACTGCGATCATTTTCCGCTTCCGCGATGATCTGTGCTAAAGTAGCGCGGTGTGACCAATTCCCAAAGACCGAATGCCGTTCATTCATGGCGCCGCTGGCGTGATCATTCGCGCCAGCACCCCGCTCGCCAGCAGGAGGGACATTTGATGCGAACTCATTTCAACAATGAACTTCAGGAATTGCGCAATGCGATACTCTTAATGGGGAGCCAGGTTGGGGAAGAGCTTGGCCTCGCTGTGCAAGCGTATCGCGACCTCGACTCAAACGTGGCTGAACGAGTCATGGCCTATGATCGCCGCGTGAATGAGCAACGCTTCAAGATCGAGGACGATTGCGTCGGCCTTATTGTGATGCAGCAGCCCGCAGCGCGCGATCTGCGGGCGATCTTGACCGCGCTCCACATGACGATCGATCTTGAGCGTATGGGCGACCAGGCAAAGGGCATTGCCAAGGTGATTCCCTACCTCGTGAAGCACCCCAATCAGCCCCGACCGTCGCAACTGTTTGAAATGGCTTCTTTGGTGACGTCCATGCTTGAAATGGCCATGAAGGCCTATGCCGAAGATGACGTCGCGCTGGCGCAAGCTGTCGGGCCCATGGATGATCGCGTCGATGAACTCTATGAGGAGGTCTTCCACTTTGCTATGGACCGCCTGTCGACGACTGGTGGGCTCACGCAGGTAGAGGCTGTCTATGAACTATTGCGTCTGGCGCGGGAATTGGAGCGCTTTGGCGACCTGGCAACAAATCTCGCTGAACGGGTGGTCTATCTCGTGACCGGCACGCTGGAAGAAGTCAATCTGGACAACGATGAGGAAGTTGCCGCGTAGCTCAAAAACGGGGTCCGGAAAAGTATTGTGGAGCATAAAGGCCACCGGGCAAAATGCCGATCCAATCGACACTTCCGGTGGCCTTTTCATGCGTTCTGTTAGACGTATGGGAAAAGAAAAAAGGCCGACTGCGTCCCCCGATCACAATCCCGAAGAGGTGGTGGGATGTGAGATGAGCCGTAGCTCACACAGTCGACCTTTTGACCCAATTATAGGGTGGATTTGGCGTAAGTCAATGGCAAAAGTGTGACGAATGCGCTACGGTACTTTGACGAAGGCCGTTCCTTACCCTACGCGATCCCTGCGCAGCCGCTCAGTCGTGGACAACCACGAGCGTGCCCTGATTCTCTGCGGTTGGTTCCTGCCAGCCTTCCCCCAAATCGTCCCAAGCCGGGCCGGCCCATTCGAAGAGCCATTGGGCATCTTCTTCGGTCATATTGATGCAGCCACGGCTCATGGGCTGGCCGAACTTGTTGTGCCAGTAGGCGGTATGAAAGCTGTAATCATCGTGGAAATATTGTACCCACTTGACGCCTGGTAAGTAGTAGTAGTCACCTGCGCCCCGTTCACCCCCCCACATATCCTGAATCGCAGTCTTGATCCAAATGCGGAAGGTTCCCGTCACCGTAGGCGTACCGGCCTTACCGGTCGAGACCACGAAGGACGCCACCGGTTCCGTGCCTTCATACGCGGTGACGAGTTGCTCGCTCAAGTCGACGTCGATCCATTTCTCTTCCATGGTCGGAAAAATGAGCGGGCGTTGGACTCCTTCAGCGTCTACCGGAAAGAGACTCATCCGTTCGACCGGCGGCGGCGGCGGCACGATAAGCTCGCTGCCCGGTGCAATAAGGCTGGGATTCACAATGCTGTTGCGGTCAACCAGTGCCTCCAGTGTTGTCCCGTATAGCTGGGCAATTCCCGTCAGACTCTGCCCCGTCTGGACGATGTGTGCGCGCTCCAGACCGCCGCCAAAAGGCGAGTAGGGGATGAGCAGCCGCTGCCCTGGCGTTAACTGCTGAGCCGGCGACATCCGGTTCAAGTCAACCAGTACAGACGGCCCAACCCGAAAGCGTTCGGCGATCGTAGTGAGCGTGTCCCCGGGCTCGGCGATGTAGGGAAAGGCGCCGTCTGCTTCCACAAAACGGTTGGGCTGGGGCACCGCGACGTCGGCGAGCGTTACCGGTTGCGCCAGTTCTGTTTCAGCGACGGCGGACAAGGTTGTTTCTTCAACCGCGGTTGTTGCGGCAGGCAAGCGCAGGGGAAGGCCAACCGTGACAATGTCGGCATTGGCCAGGGCGTTGAGCTGCATGAGTATGGCCGTGCTGGTGCCATATTGCTTGGCGATCTCGGACAGCGTTTCGCCAGCTTGCACGGTGTGCGTTCCCGTATCTTGTGCGCGGGCTGTGCCCGGCGCGGCCAACAGCAGCGCAAGCACGAACGGGAGCAACCATAGAAAGCGTCGGGGGTGGGAATTGTTCGACATAGAAAACCTTTGTTAATGTTCAATGGTCAATGGTCAATGATCATTGACCATCGATCATTACTCAGGGGTGGACGATCACCATGGTGCCCGGATTGCTGCTGGACGCCTCCTGCCAGCCGCCGCCCCAGGTGGGGCCGGCCCAGTCAAAGAGCCATTTGGCGTCCCAAATTCGCATATTGATGCAGCCGTTACTCATTGGCGTGCCAAAGTTGCTGTGCCAGTACGCGCCGTGGAAGGCGTAATCCCGATGGAAATACTGAACCCAGGGCACGTCAGGTAAGTCATAATCCGTGCCGGCAAAGCGACTGCCGCCCTTCATGTCCTGCTTGGCCAGTTTGGACCAGATATAGAAAGTGCCGGTCACAGTGGGCGTCTCGGGCAGCCCCGACGAGATGGTGAAAACCTGTTGGGGCGTCGACCCGACGTAGGCTGTCAGCTGCTGGGTGCTCAGGTCCACGCGAATCCATTTGCCGCTGGTGGGCGGGAAAGAGACGTTGCTGGGAAAGCCGCTGGCATGGGCTGAATTGGTTGCTTGCACCTGAGCGTTGGGTATTACGAGGCGCTGTCCCACGGCGACCAGGCTCGGGTTGCTGATGCCGTTTCGTTCGACAATGGAAGCGGCAGTAACGCCATACTGGTTGGCGATTGCGCCCAGACTTTGGCCGCTGCTCACGACGTGCATACTCTCATTGTAGCCCAGCGTCTGGTTGACGGCTGCACCTGTGTCAAAGCCGGTCGGCACCGCCAATTGCTGGCCGATGACGATGCGGGTGAGGGGCGCAATGCCGTTCATCGCTGCCAGTTCATCCAGGCCAATGCCTGACGCCGCGGCAATTGCAGAGAGAGAATCGCCGGCCTTAACGACATAGGTTGATGAGCCGGCGGGCGACCTGTAGGCGACCGCAGTGCCGGCGCCCGGCACGCTCAGCCGCTGGCCGATCCAAATCGTGCGCGGGTCGTTCAGCCCATTGAGCGAAGCGAGTGTGGCCATGTCGGTGCCGTAGCGCTGGGCGATCTCGCTAAGCGTCTCGCCGGCGATGACTGTGTGAACGCCATCCTGGGCGCGGGCCGGGCGGGCAAGGCTCAACCCGGTCAGGAGCAGAGTCGTCAGCAGCAGGAAGCGTACCAACGCAGACCCTATGCGGCCGGCGCCTGAAGCGCGTTTTCTAGTGGCGAAATGGATCCGATTCATGCCGTCGTTTTCCTCAAATAGGCCGAACCAAGGCTCGGTGGGGGGTGCAGTTATCTTGAGAAAATTGTCGCACACGCGGGCGTGCATTGCAACGTTAAGTTTGTGGCCCGCGCATGCCCGTTCCCAGAGAGAAAAATGGCTATGCGCAGGATCATTTGGCGGCCGATACAGCCGTAATTTCGCGTAGTAAAAAACAAAAATTAGATGAAAATGGAAGGAACATAACGCAGTTATGCGGTAACCTGTGGCAGACTGCGTCCACAGATAGATGGGGTCAATCCTAACAAGTTGTTACCGTGTTGCTGGTCCTCTCTTAACAATTGTTTGAGATGCTGTAAAGGCAGTATCGGCGACAAGATACCACACGACGGATCCACTCAATTTGTTTCAAATGGTTGTCGTGTGTTGATCATAAATATTGGACGGGGGCCCGGCACCTGAGTGGTGCCGGGCCCCCGTCGCGTTCGCAAAGCGGTCGCCCGCAGAAACCCCGCTTAGTTCGCACGCCCCGTGCGGACGGTCGCCGTCCCGATAGCTCCATCCAAGTCGTCCCGCCACTCGACCATGCGCTTCCCCACAACCCGCTCGCACGAAGGCGTGCTCGCTAACCTGTTGTGCCAACGCAGCGCTAGCCGCACTTCAATTGCATCTTCCTCATGGAACCGTTACGATGCAGCACATATTTACAATCATGCAAAATACTTCGGGGGAGATGAACTTTATGGAATACCGACTGCTGGGATCAACGGGCGTCGAGGTGTCTGTTCTGTCGCTGGGGACGATGCTCTTCGGCACCGCAACGGACGAAGAAGAATCGGCGCGCATCTTCGCGCGCAGTCGCGACGCCGGCATCAACCTGTTTGACTGCGCCAACGTTTATGGCGGTGGCCGGGCGGAAGAAGTCCTGAGCAAGCTGATCGCGCCGTGCCGCGAGGAGATCGTCCTGACCTCCAAGGTGGCCTCGTCGACGGGACAGGGACGCAACCAGCGCGGCGCCTCGCGCCTCCACATTGTGACGCAGGTCGAGCAGAGCCTGCGCCGCCTCAAGACCGACCGCATCGATATCTACTTCATCCATCATTTTGACGCAACCACGCCCATTGAAGAGACGCTGAGCGCGCTGGACCAACTCGTGCAGAGTGGCAAGATCCTCTACCCGGCGGTCAGCAACTGGGCCGCATGGCAGGTCGCCCGCGGCCTCGGCATCGCCGACTGCCGCGGCTTCGACCGGATTGCCTGTATGCAGCCCATGTACAACCTGGTCAAGCGCCAGGCCGAGGTGGAGATTCTACCCTTGGCCGCAGCCGAAGGAGTGGGGGTGATCGTCTACAGTCCGCTGGGCGGTGGTCTCTTGACGGGGAAGTACGTGGAGAACGAGGCCAGCCAGGGGCGTCTGGTGGAGAACCCCATGTATGCCGTGCGCTTTGGCGAGGAGCACGTGCGTGAAATCGCCGCCCGCTTCACCCGCTATGCCCGGGAGCGGGGCGACGAGCCCGCCACGCTGGCCGTAGCCTGGGCCGCCGCTCATCCGGCGATTTCTTCGGTGCTGATTGGCGCCCGCAATATGGCGCAGCTCGAGACTTCGCTCGCTGCCGCTGACGTCGTGATGACGCCCGAGTGGCGTGAGGAGATCTCGGCCCTTTCCTACACGCCGCCGCTGGCCAACGATCGCAACGAAGAACGGGCGTAGCGCCTATTCGTGGACGACGACCAGCGTGCCCGGCTCGCCGGCTGACGGCGCCTGCCACGCTGGACCGTCCATGTCATACCACGGGCCGGCCCACTCAAAGAGCCAGCGCGCCTCCTCGGGCCGCATGTTGATGCAGCCCGAGCTCACCGGCGTGCCGAAGTCATCGTGCCAGTACGCGGCGTGGAACGCGATCTCGCCGTCGAAGTACTGCACCCATTCTACGTCCGGCAGAAAATAGTAATCATCGGCCGCGGGATCATCGCTGTCCATGTCTTGGATACGCGTCTTGGTCCAGATGCGGAAGGTGCCCTCACGCGTTTGGCGGCCCGGGCGTCCGGTGGAGACGATGAAGGAACGGACGGGCCGCGTGCCTTCGTAGGCCACGACACGCTGCTCGCTCAGATCTACGTCAATCCAGCGCTCGTCGGGCGTGGCGATGTGTGCATGCGCATGATAGCCGTGGGTGAGATCGGGGCCCAGGCGGGGCGCCCGTTCCGGCAACGGCGGCCAGGCGGCACGATAGGCCAGCGGTTCGTCGTTCTCCAGGAGCTCGTCGGCCAGGACCGGAGAAGCGGCCGGGAGAGAGGGCGGCAACGCTCAGCACGAGCGCGGCAATGGCCAGGCGGGCGATTTGCCCGGCGCCGCGTGAATTACGCATGCGGGCTGGCGAAGTGGGACCTGCGTGCAACTTCTTCCGAATTCAATGCTCATCAGCGTCTATCTACTTTCATTTCACCGATTACAAAGCGCTAATCATACTCACATCGATCGTCAGAGCCAAAAGCGTGGATGGCGGTCGTGCGCGTGCGAATCGCAGTGGCAGCGTGCCCAGCTTGCGGTGGACATGCCGACGCACAAGCGCCCGGTACGGGCGCCACGTTGACGGCACGAGCGTTTGAGCGTCGACGACGTGCGTCATGGGTGACGATGGGCCGATAGATCGTCTTGCAGCAGCGTGATGAGCGGCGACGCTGGGCCAGCTAGAAGAAGTCTTGCCTGTGGCGCAGGCGCTGGGGGACGTGACCTATTGCCGACGTGCTCCAGCGCAGCAGCGTCTTGCCCGCGGCGGGCTGGAGCAGGGCAAGGCGCAGCAAATCTATGATGAACTGGCCGAGAGTTTTGCACTTCTGAAAAAGCAACAACGCGCCGACGGCATTGCGGTTACTGGCTCACTGCTGGGCCAGGTGCTGGCCTGGGCAGGCCATAGGGAGGAAGCACTCCCTGTGCTCGAGCAATCCGCTGTAGCCTTCGACACCCTGGGCATGACCGAGAAAGCGGCAGAGACGCGCGCCCTGCAAGCGTCTCCGCGCAATGATGATTGAGAATTGGCGGTACGGCGCGGCCTCACCCTGATTTCCGCTTAAGGTGTCAAATCTTTCCCTCTCCAAATTTTGGAGAGGGACGCGGAGCCCGCCCTCTAGGCGGGCGGAGCAGGGTGAGGCAAATGGTCAATTGGTCATTGTCATTGTCAATTGAATCTTTCCTTACTTGACACGCTCCCCTCACCACACTATACTAATTGTGTATACCCCCCCCACCGGGGGTAGGGTTTGGAAAGGAGAAGACGCATGGATGATCTGACGAAAAAACAGGTGGCGCAGCGGCTGGCCAGCGCGGCCGGACACATCAAGGGCATCGAGCGCATGGTGCAGGAGGACGACTACTGCATCGACGTGATTCGCCAGATTCAGGCCGTTCAGGCGGCGCTGAACAAGGTCAACACGCTCATTCTGGACAACCACCTGCGCACCTGCGTCACCACCGCCATCCAGGGCGATGACGCTGCCGAGCGGGAGGCTGTGCTGGAAGAGATCACCAGCGTTTTTGCTATGACAAGTAAGAAGTAGGCGTAGACGGCGCCAGGCATTCGCCACTTGCAGTGCCCATTACTCAACTAGGAGACCAGACATGGAAAGCAAGACCTTTACCGTACCCGCAATTTCCTGCGGTCACTGTACCAACACGATTGAAATGGAAGTGGGAGAGCTGGCCGGCGTCAAGTCCGTCAGCGCGGATCAGGAGAGCAAGCGGGTTGCGGTGGCGTGGGAAGCGCCGGCCACCTGGGAAGAGATCGCAGCCCTGCTGCGTGAGATCGACTTCGCCCCTGCCGATGAGTGAGACGCGGCCATCGATCTTGGGAGTACCCGTATAGCTGAAGAGTTGGGCTTCTAGCAAAAGCCCGACTTTTCGATTCTGTCGTTTCTTTAAGGCCATTCCAAGAAAATATCAATCCAATCTTCCTGGAAGCTCTGTGCAGGATCGCATCTCTTTCGAAAAGCTCCCGGGAAAATACGCCTGGATGCTTATTTGTTTGGGCTGGCCTTAACCGCCTTGGAGGTTCCATGGCTACCAATACGTTAACTGTCCCCGTCCTCGGCATGACGTGCGCCAACTGCGTGGCCGCGGTGGAGCGCAACGCCAAGAAGGTCGGATGGCGTCGACGGGGCCAACGTCAACTACGCCAGCGAAAAGCTGACGGTCGACTACGATCCGGCCGTCATGCCCACCGCTGAGGTGCTGGCGGATGTGATAGCCCGCGTCGAGCGCGCCGGCTATCAAGTGCCCACAGCCCAGACCGAGCTTGCCCTGCTGGGCATGACCTGCGCCAACTGCGCCAACACCATCCAGCGCCGTCTCAACAAGGTGGATGGCGTGCTCGACGCGTCGGTCAACTTTGCCAGCGAGAAGGCGTCCGTTTCCTACGTGCCCGGCGTCGTCGATCGGTCCGAACTGGTCGCAGCGGTGCGCAAGGCGGGCTTTGACGTGGTGGAGAGCGCCGACGGCGAAGCTGCTTGAGGATGCCGAAGCCGCCGCCCGGCAAGCCGAGATTCACCACCAGTGGAAGCGCCTGATCGTGGGCGTGATCTTCACGGTGCCGCTCTTCATGCTGAGCATGGCGCGTGACTTCGGTCTGCTGGGCCCGTGGGCCATGGAAAACTGGGTCAACTGGCTCTTCTTTGCGCTGGCCACGCCGGTCCAGTTCTACGTGGGCTGGGATTACTACGTCGGCGCCTACAAGAGCCTGCGCAACGGCAGCGCCAATATGGATGTGCTGGTGGCCATGGGCTCCTCGGTGGCCTACTTCTACAGCGTGGCTGCTGGTCATCGCGCTGACGTTCGGCATCACGGCGCTGGGCCATCACGTCTATTTTGAAACGTCGGCCATGATCATCACGCTGATCGTGGTGGGCAAGCTGCTGGAGGCGCGGGCCAAAGGGCGCACCAGCGAGGCGATCAAGAAGCTCATGGGCATGCAGGCCAAGACCGCACGCGTGCGTGCGCGACGGCGTCGAGATGGACATTCCCATTGCCGAGGTCACGGCGGGCGACGTCGTGATCGTGCGCCCCGGCGAGAAGATCCCGGTGGACGGCGTGGTCCTCGACGGTGCGTCGGCGGTGGACGAGAGCATGCTCACCGGCGAAAGCCTGCCGGTGGAGAAGCAAGCGGGCGACCCGGTCATCGGCGCGACGCTCAACAAGCAGGGCATGCTCAAGTTTGAGGCGACCCGGGTCGGCAAGGAGACCGCCCTGGCGCAGATCATCAAGCTGGTCGAGCAGGCCCAGGGCAGCAAGGCGCCGATCCAGCGCATTGTCGACCAGGTCGCGGCCTGGTTCGTGCCCGCCGTGATTGTGATTGCCTTTGCGACCTTCGCCATCTGGCTGCTGGCCGGGGCCGGCTTTGTGCCGGCCCTGCTGCGGCTGATCGCCGTGCTGGTGATCGCCTGCCCCTGCGCCATGGGCCTGGCCACGCCGACCTCGATCATGGTGGGCGTGGGCAAGGGCGCCGAATATGGCATTCTCTTCAAGAACAGCGCCGCGCTCGAACAGGCGCACAAGCTGACTGCCGTGGTGCTGGACAAGACCGGCACCATCACCAAGGGCGAGCCGGCGGTGACCGATGTGGTCGTTGCTGAGTCTGTTCAAGATTTTCTGCCGGCGCCGGCGCTCGTACCGGCCATGGTTGGCGTACCGGGTCAGTTCGCCAATGGCGTAACCAACGGCATACACAGTGGTGTCGCCGACGCCAATCCCTTGCTGCCGGAAACCTACGTGCTGACGCTGGCCGCGTCGGCCGAGCGCGGCTCAGAGCATCCGCTAGGGGAAGCGATCGTGCGTGCGGCGCAGGAGCAGGAGCTGGCGCTTGTTGAGCCGTCCGCCTTCGAGGCGATCGCCGGCTACGGCATCGCCGCCACGGTCGACGGCCATGCGATCCTGCTGGGCAACCTGCGCCTGATGGAGCGGGAGGCGGTTGCGCTCAATGGGCTCGACGAGCCAAGGCGACGGCCTTGCAGGCAGAGGCCAAGACGGCCATGTGGTTGGCTGTGGACGGTCAGGCCGCGGCCGTGATCGGCGTGGCCGATACGATCAAGGAGGGCTCGGTTGAGGCCATTCAACGGCTGCAGGAGATGGGGCTTGAGGTTGTGATGATGACCGGCGACAACGAGGCGACGGCCCAAGCCATCGCCCAGGAAGTGGGGATCGACCGCGTCTTTGCCGAGGTGTTGCCGGGCGATAAGGCCAGTCAGGTAGCGCAGTTGCAGGAGGAGGGCTATCTCGTCGCCATGGTCGGCGACGGCATCAACGATGCGCCGGCGCTGGCCCAGGCCGATGTGGGCATGGCCCTTGGCACGGGCGCAGACGTGGCCATGGAGACGGCCGACGTCACGCTCATGCGCGGCGATCTGCGCAGCGTGCCCCAGGCCATCGAACTCTCTCACGCCACCATGCGCAACATCTATCAGAATCTGGGCTGGGCCTTTGGCTACAACATCGCCCTGATCCCGATCGCGGCCGGCGTGCTTGCGCCCTTTGCCTGGGCGCCTGATTTCCTGCGCCAACTCAGCCCGATCCTGGCTGCAGGCGCCATGGCCTTCAGCAGCATCAGCGTCGTCACCAATGCGCTACGCCTCAAACGCGTCGAGCTCGAGTAAAAACATGGAACGCGGATCAGGCGGATGCGGCGGATGGCACGGATGAAATCAAAAAGAATCCGCGCAAATCAACCCAATCCGCTAGATCCGCGTTCCATGCCCCTATAGGGCGCGAAGATTTTTGAGGCTGACGGCGATGCTCGCCATGGGATCCATTTCGAACGCTTCCTGTTCCACAATCCACCAATTGACGTTGGGCGCGGCTGCAGCCGCGCCCGCGGTGTCGATGATGCCGTCGCCTACCTCGGTATCACGCCAATCGACTGTGTCCGCAGCGTCCTTGAGGTGCAGAGACGAGCAGCGCACCGCATGCTCACGCACAAAGGCGACCGGATCCACCCCGGCTCTGGCCACCCAGTAGACGTCGGGCTGCAGCGTGACCAGGGCGGGATCGGTTTGGGCCAACAGGACGTCCATGCCACTCTGGCCCGGCGCCACCTCGACGAACTCGTGGCCGTGGATGTGGTAGTAGAAGCCCATCCCCGCCTCGGCGCAGGCTGCGCCGGCCTGGTTGAATAACTGCGCCATGCGCTCAAAGGTGGGCAGCGTATAGTCCACGTTCCAGAAACCGGGGCAGCCAATCGCAGGGCAACCCAGCGCCGACGCCAACTCAATCTGATCTCCTAACGACTCTTCCAGGAGGGGAACGGACACGTGTGCGCCCGCGGCGACCAAACCGGCGTCGGCAAGCCCCTGACGTACCGTTGCGGCATCCACGCCATAGGTGCCGGCAAACTCCACGCCGTCATAGCCAATTTCTGCCACCCGTGCCAACGTGCCTAGCAGGTCTGCCGCGGCAATGTCGCGGATGCTATAGAGCTGTAATCCAATCGGTGTCATGGTCGATCTTCCTTTGTGCGAATTGATTGTTTTGCGATGTATTTTGGGAACGATAGAGTCACCGACAAAATAGAACGCAGATTCGGCAGATCAAGGTTGCAAACGGTATCAGCGTCAATCCGTTAAATATCGGTAAGTCCGCGTTCTATTATGTGCGCCAGTCAGGGATGGCTGCATCACGCCAACTGATTGAGTGATGGATCATGTTGTGCAGACTTTCCAGGGCCGCGGCGTCGGCCGGCGTCGGCGGTGCGCCATCTAGGCGCCATAGGCGCAGCAGGTAGAGGTTGAAAATCCATAAGCGCAAGAACCAGTCGAGCTTGTCGATCAGCGTCAGCCCCGGGCGATACGCGCTGCTATAGCCACGCAGAAAGGCAGTGCGAACGCGATGGCGTGCGTTCTTGGGTAGTTGCAGGGCGTAGCTGAGCGCCGCCGCCACGTCCCACATGAACCAGTGGTAGCCGGCGTGGCCAAAGGCAAAGGTTGTCAGCACCCCTTCGTCGTTCACGTGGACATGCTCGGGCGCATAGTCGCCGTGGTTCAGCCCATAGTTCTCCTGCGTCTGCGGCAGGTCACGAAAAAAAGCCATGAGCACCTCAAACTGAAGTCGCAGGTACTCATCATCTGCCGGCAACAGAAGTGGTGCGTCGCGGATCCACGCCTCTTCATTCCAGTGCCTCCGCTGCCAGCCCGGTATGGGCCGAAAGGCCGCCGAAGCGCAATGGATACGGCCCAAATTTCGTCCCCATGCCTCTGCGACCGCTTCACTCGCCGCCGGGCCGCGCAGGGGGATGGCGTGACCCGATGCGTCCGTGAAAAGAACTGCGGACCAGAGTGCGCCGGACGCATCGCCAGGCGCCGTCACTGACTCGACGCTGCGATTGCGCAGGGAGCGAATGGGGTGGGCAATGGTGATGTCAGCCTCTTCCAGATGGGCCAGAAAATCGCATTCGGCCTGGGTTTCAGCAAAGGAGCGCACGCGCGGCTCGGCCAACCGCAAAAAGGCAGGTTTGCTTTGGTGGCTAACCTTATAGACAGAATGATAGTCTGAGTTGACATAATTAATAGTTGCCGGATCAATTTGCCAGCGTTTTGCGGCATACACGGCAATTTCAAGGTGTTGGTCCGGATCGATTGTCATCGGGTAGGCAGCGCTTTCCAACAAATGTGTTTCGCAAATCGCTTGGTTCTGGCCACACAAATCGAGATGCTGACTGAGTCGACTCAATCGGTTTCAGTATAGCAGCGACCTGCGCTCCACGGAAACGATGCCCGCAGGATCAAAGATTCCGCTGGTCACCCCTGCAGGTTCATTCGTGCGGCAGATCGATGAAGAGGGGGAGCGCTTCGTGGAGGCTGGTGAGTACGGCGGTTGCCGCGGCCATGGCCGTGGCATTTGGCGCTTTGAGGTCAGGGACGAGATAGGTGCGCATACCAGCGCTTGACGCCGCCAGGGTACCCGCGTTCGAGTCCTCGAAGGCGACGCATGCCGCTGGCGCCACCCCCAGACGCTGCGCCGCTTCCAAATAGATGTCCGGCGCCGGCTTGCCAACCGCCACCTGATCGCCCGTGACCACAACGGGGAAGCGTGCCTTTAGCCCCGTCAATCCCAGACTGCGTTCTGCTTCGGGTGCGGTACTCGAGGTGGCAACGGCCTTGGGAATTCCCACTTCTTCCAGTAGATCGAGCAGTTCGAAGAGCCCCGGCTTCGTTTCAATGCCGTGGGTGTAGGCATGTTCATCCCAGCCCGCCTCCCACAAGCGCTGGAATTCACCCAGAGGGAAGTCCGCGCCCATGGCGGTCATGATCTGCGCTTCACAGTCCTCCGTGCGAATGCCGATCAGATCATAGAAGAGGGCGTCGTCCAGCTCGTAGCCGAGCTGCCTGGCCGCTTTCTTCCAGACCGTGTGATAGATGATTTCCGTGTCCAGCATGAGGCCGTCCATATCGAAGATGACGGCCGCGGGTCGAATGGTTGGCATGGGCATGCTGAATTCCTTTATTTGTGATCGACAGTAGGCACATTCGCTGGCGTCTGACAGATAGATCTCGACGACGTGCAGGAAGATACGCTGCCAACTCAGTTTTAGCCATTTTTCTTGACTTGCCAAATAATTGCGTGTATGATTTTAACGCTAGAACTAGCGCTTGTTCTGCCTCGAATGATGTGAGTCCGTCGCCCAGGCTTGCCGCATCCCGGGCGGCTTTTTGGTGTTTGTGGCATGTCGCGGGCGTGCGCCCATCCATTACAGCTACACAAATACAGCTACACAAAGAAGAGAGGATTTCATGAGTGAGGAACGTTTGACTGGCACCGTAAAGTGGTTCAACGATGCCAAAGGATTTGGCTTTATTGCCCGTGATGGCGGCGGGAGTGACGTGTTTGTTCACTATTCGGCCCTCCAGAGCGATGGCTACCGCAGCCTGGCTGAAGGTCAGCGGGTTGAGTTTTCGATCACGGAAGGGCCCAAAGGGCCAGCCGCCGCCGATGTCATCAAGCTTTCCTAGGCAGAGCATCCCTTCATGAATGCACTAGCTGTTGTTGACGACATGGTTGTCGGCCTGCGCTACACGCTTTTCTCGGACGACGGTGAAGTCATCGAGTCAAATATGAGCGACGAACCTCTATGGCTGATTCAGGGGCGGGGCCATATCGTGCCCGGACTGGAAGACGCCATCGCCGGTCTGCATGCCGGTGACAAGAAAGAGGTAACATTACCGCCGGAGTCGGCTTTTGGTCTCGTGGATGACGAGGCCTATCAGGTGATCGCGCGCGAAGAGTTCCCGGCTGAGGTTGATGTGGCCCTTGGTTTGGGCGTGGATCTCTACGATGAGGAAGAGGATGTTGTGATCGAGGCGACTGTCATAGAAATTGACGGTGACGACATCGTGTTGGACTTCAATCATCCTCTGGCGGGTGAGACGTTGCGCTTTGCGCTTGAAATAATCGATGTTCGGCCCGCAACACAAGAAGAGCTGGATCACGACCACGTACATGGTCCCGATGACGACCACGAGCACTAATTGGGTGTGAAGGCTGTTCTTCCAGAATGAAAAAGGGACGTTTGACCTGGCGGTCAACGTCCCTTTTTGTACCTGAATGGCTCATCACGCGCGGGCGCTACGTTCGGGGGGGGGGCGCCGCATGCGCCTGACTTGCCCAGTCTCATCGTGTTAGCAGGGGGTTAGGAGGCCTTTTTCAGAACAGGCAGGCCGTTCTTGGTCTCAGCAACCACGTAGCCGGCCGGCACTGCGTCCAGGGCGCCATCTTTTTCTTCCTTGGCGAAGAAGTAGATGGTCTGCTGCTTGCCGTTCTTGAGATCGGTGGTCTTGGAATGCAGAATGTAGGTTCTGCCTTTTTCGTTGGTGTAGCTGTAGGCCATTGGGAATTACTCCTTTGTCATTGCGTACTGCCTAATGCGTTCGTTGTGCACCGCCGAAACTGGCTCGATGCCAGAGACCTATCGGCGGTTCGACAAGTGATTGTACCATGCCCAACGCCAGAGGCGAAAACAATTCCTCTCTGGAATGCATCATGTTTTTTGAGAAGGTACCCCTTTGTGGGCAGGGCCGCATGACAACGGTCCGCGCGCCGCTTAGACCCCCATCATTGCGTTTCTTCGTCTGTGCTTTCGACGCCCAACAAGTAGAGATTCTCTTCAATGAAGGAAACCGCGGCGCTGGAGCCTTCCGGGAGCAGATCTTCTGCGCTGGGATCGTAGTGTACGGCTGCGACTTCATGGCCATTGATGTCGACAACATACTCGACCTGCATACCCAGATAGGTGCGGCGCAGAATTTCGCCCCAGTGCCCGCTTGTTGAATCCGTGTTGGCGGCCAAACGCAGGGATTCGGGTCGGCTCATCAAAATCGTCTCTGTGCCTGCGGTCAATGACTCGTCAGCGGCAGCCGGCACAAAGAGCGATTTGTCGAACAGGTTGACCTGCCACCCGTCCTTCTTTCGCTCTGTAATCGTGACCGGCAGAAAATTGGCGCGGCCGATAAAGTCCGCCACAAAACGATTGACAGGCCGGCGATAGATTTCGACCGCACTGCCAATTTGCTGGATGCGCCCATTGTGCATGACGACAATTCGATCGGAGAGGGCCATGGCCTCATCCTGGTCATGGGTGACATAGACGCTCGTGATGCCCATTTCATGCTGGATGCGACGAATTTCGCTGCGCATCTGCACGCGTAACTTTGCATCCAGGTTGCTGAGAGGCTCATCAAAGAGCAAGACCTTTGGCTCCATCACGAGCGCGCGGGCCAAAGCGACGCGCTGCTGCTGGCCGCCGCTCAACTGATTCGGCGCGCGATTCTCCAGTCCGGTCAGTTCCGCCAAATCCATGATGCGGACGACCTGTTGTCGAATTTCGGCCGCTGGCAGTTTCTTGATCTTCAAGCCGTAAGCGATGTTGTCATAGACGCTCAAGTGGGGAAAGAGCGCATAGCTTTGGAAGACCATGGCCATATCACGTCTGTTGGGCGGCAGTTCATTGATCTCCTCGCCATCCAACACGATGCGCCCTTCGGTTGGAAATTCAAAGCCTGCAATCAGACGTAGTGTGGTCGTCTTGCCGCAGCCAGATGGTCCCAGGAGCGTCACGAACTCGCCCTGTTGAATCGCCAAGTTTACATCATCGACTGCTCGGACCTGGCCACTGCCGTCGCGGCTGACGAAGAACTTGCTCAGATGCTCCAACGTCAAAAACAAAATGTTGCTCCAATCTTGCGTGGTGGACGAGACGCTCGCTTGCTCCGTCGGCCCTTATCCGCCACCAATGCTCAGGTCGATCTGGTTACTCTGGCCGTAGCTGCGGCCCAAGTAGGCATAGACAAGACCAATCGCTGCCAAGACGATCAAGATGAGAATAACCGAGTAGGCCGCCGCCGTGCTCATGCCGCCCTGTTCGACCTCGCTCAGAATCCACACCGTCAAAATCGGCCATTCTGCCGTCGTCAGAAAGATAATGGCGGAGAGGCTCGTCATGTGACGAGCGAAGGCAAAGATCAACCCGGCGATGAATGCCGGAATGATGAGCGGTAGGGTAACGTTGCGGAAGGTGTATTGGGCATCCGCGCCAAGGCTGTTGGAGGCTTCCTCGATCGATGGATCAATCTGCTGCAATGATGCCACGCCGGCGCGTACTGAGGCGGGCAGGCTGCGCACGGCATAGGCGGCCACAACGATGTAAGGAGTGCCGATCAACGCCAGCGGTGTACCGAAGAAGGTCAACGAGGCGCTAACGGCAATGAGCGCCAGTGCAAAGAACGGCCGATAGCGTTGCCGGATCGAAAGCGTGAGAAGGATGCTCGCTGCAAGGTAAGTAAAGCCGAAAATGGTCATGGTTGGCCGTGCAAAAAAACCGATGAAACTACCGAGGCGTGCCACGATTTTCGGCAGCGTGTTCCCCGGTAACGTTCGTCCCCACGCGACCAGCGGCTGGATAATGAGTGGACTGAGGTTGTAGACGCATAGGCCGGTCGCCATGAGAACAAGGGCAATGATCACCACCTTGCGCCGTCTGGGCTCGGCGACGAAGTAAGCGACGCCCGCCAGCAGCAGCAGCAGGCCGGCCAACAGATAGCGCCACCCGTTTTCCGTGAGGCCAAGCAGCCATGGCAACCAGTTTATCCCATACCCAAGTGCAGTGCCGACAATCAATACGCTCGCCTGCGCCCAGCGCGTGCGAACAGCGTTCACCGCTACATATGCGCCCAGCGCCGTATAGACCAAAATCACGGCGAACGAGGGCGAGCCGATAAAGGCAATGATGTAGCCAATGCCCAGGATCGTACCGGGCACTGCGCCGCCTAGATCGGAGACAAAATCCAGCGTTTGCTTGCCCGTAAATGCTTTTCGCACGACCATGTAGGCGATGATCATTCCGGCAAGGCCCGCAATCGGCGTGGCTACCGCAGATAAGAAGGTTGTCGATAGGATGGCATTGAGGCCTCGGCCAAAGGCAATTGAGTAGTGGCTGAAGTCCAACGTATTGTCAATGCCCCATAGCCGTGTGAAGGAACCCAATACGATCGACATGTAGAGCACGATGATCAGGAGCAGCACCAAGGAGGTCGCAGCAATAAAGCTCCAGCGGATGAGTGGCTCCTTGACAAAAATCTGCCCGGTTGTTGGTTTGCCTGTCACCGCCACATAGGAACGGCGTCCCACATAGTAGCGCTGGATCAAGAAGATCGTTAGCGTCGGGATGAGGAGGACCAACGAGAGGGCCGCGGCTTTCTGCTGGTCGTACTGTCCATTGACGGCAAGAAATATTTCGGTCGAAAGCACAGTGGCATTGCCGCCCAACAGCAATGGATTGCCGAGATCTGCCAATGATTCAACAAATAAGAGCAGGAATGAGCCGGCGATGCCTGGGATCAGCAGCGGCAGGGTCACCGTGCGGAAGATGTGAAGCTTGCTGGCGCCGAGACTCAGGGCTGCCTCTTCCATCGAGGCGTCAATCCGCTCCAACATGGCGCGGATGATCAGGTAGGCCACAGGAAAAAAGGTGATGATTTGCACAAAAATGAGGCCGTCCAACCCATAAATATCATTCATGCCGGGGACCGGACGAATCCCCAGAATCTGACGCGTGACCAGGCCGTTGCGACCAAAGAGCAGGATGGCGGCGATGGCGATGGCAAAGGGGGGTGAAATTGTCGGCAGCAGGGTGACTACATGGAAAAAGCGTGCAAAGGGCACGTTGCAGCGGACCAAGGTGTAGGCAAAAATGAAGCCCAAGAGCGTGCCGCCGGTAGCTGCGCCCAGGCCCATGACCATCGTGTTGTAGAGAACGCGCCAGGCGTGGTTGCGATAAAATGGGTCGACATAATGTGAGAAATACTCAAGACTGAACGCACCAGTCTCGATGTCAAAGAAGCCTTGCCACACGACGCGTACCAGGGGCAGCGCGACAAAAAGAAAGACAAAGCTCCCGACCAGGATCAGGCCGGCGCCCAGAATCGGATCTTGTCCAATCATCCGCAGTTCCTGCCAGCGTCGCCAGAGAGTGGAGCGTCCGCCACGCGTGGAAGACGAGGGGGCGTTTGGAGTTTGTTGCGCAACAGTCATCAACGATTTTTCTTTTCAGGTAAGGGAGGACTTCCCCGAGCCATCGCCAGGGCGATGGCTCGGGGAAGATTCTGACTGGTTTCCGAACGCAGTTGCCCGGCTATTCGCGTAGACTGTCTGCAGTAGCAACTTCGTTGGTGAACCGATCCACGAAGTCCTTCTTGTTTGCGCCGCACCATTCAAAGTCATAGTCGATTAGGTTGACTTCCAGCAGTTCCGGCTTCGAAGCTGAGGCGCCTTCTACTGTGGGGGCCTGATACGCAGCATACTTGGGGCCCATCTCCTGCGTGGTCGGTTCCAGCGCCCAGTCAAACCACTTCTGGGCTGCGTCGGGGTGTTTGGCATCCTTAATGATACCCATGCCGCCAATTTCATAGCCAGTGCCCTCCTCGGGGAAGGTCAGCACCAGAGGCATGCCATCTTCGATATTGGCGACGATGTCATGGGAAAAGACAATTCCGACCGCCGCTTCGCCCTGACCAACGAAACGTCCAGGCGCAGAGCCGCTCTTGGTGAATTGGAGCACCTGACCTGCATAGTCGTTGAGATAATCCCAACCTGCCTCTTCGCCCTTGAGCTGCAGAATCGTGCACAGGGCGGTATAGGACGTGCCCGAACTGGACGGGTGGGCAACCATGATTTGTCCCTCAAACTCGGGCTTCAGCAGGTCGTCCCAACTACGTGGCGGCTCGACGCCAGGATTCTCTGCCAGCCAGTTTTCGTTGGTCGCAAAGCCCAGGGAACCGACGTAAATCCCGGCCCATGCATTGTCGGGATCTTTCATCAGATCGGGATCCTTGATTGCTGCCAGATCGGGCGAGTCGTACGGCTCTAGCAGTCCCTCCTGCTTTGCGGCAATAAAACTGTCAACCGGCCCGCCCCACCAGATGTCAAACTGAGGGTTTTCCCGCTCGTTGCGCAGGCGGGTAAGCGACTCACCACTCGACATGCGCACGAAATTGACGGTAATGTCGGGGTGCGACTTTTCAAATTCAACCTTCATGCCCTCGCACCATTCGGGCTGGGGCGTGCAGAGTACGTTTAGCTCGGTGCTGGCTTCCATTTCGCCGCTGTCGCCCGCAGCTGGGGCTGGTGGCGGAGGCGCCACGCACGCGCTGAAGACAAGCAGGGCGCTCAGCACCATACTGATGAGGACGATTGTTCGCAGGGAGTTCTTCATTGATACCCTCCTAACTAGATTGGATTGTGGTTGCGGCAACGTGTGAAGGCGCCGCACAGGATAGATGGTATGCCAAAGTGTCGAGATCAATGCAGGATGGTCACTTTGGCCGAGGAGTCACTATTTGTATGCTGATCGAGTATGCGCACTCAAAGGTCATGTGTCATTATGCGACGACAAATTTACACTGTCAAATGGATGAAATTTGCCGCGGCGAATCACAATAGCAGTAGATCAAACCGCGGATCACCACGCTAGCTGGAAGGCGGAAGTTCGAGCAGAATAGTCCCAAGAATCTGTAACAGAGCGATTGGCCAGGTCAACGATCGCAAACCTGGCCAATTGGCCGTTGGCGCCACGCGACGCACGGGCTATGATAGAGAATGTCGCGCAATCCCCGCCATTGCACAGGAGGATCCTCATGACCGATCAATTGACCAAGCTCTACATTGAACCGACGACTGCATGTAATCTGGACTGCGCCATGTGCGTCCGTCGCGAGTGGGGCGAACCGACTGGCCAGATGGCGCTGGAGAGCTTTGCCCTGCTCATGGCACAGCTTAGCGACTTCTCCGCACCACCGATCATCCATCTGAGCGGCTATGGTGAGACGATGTGCCATGCCGATTTCTTTGAGTTCGTGCGGTTGGCGAAGGCGACCGGCGCCCAGGTCGAGCTAACGACCAATGCCATGTTGCTGGATCAAGCCAAAGCCGAAGCGCTGGTCGAGCTTGGGTTGGATCGAATCACGATTTCGATCGACGGCGTCGCGCCGGAGCGCTTTGCCGCCATCCGCGTAGACGGCAGCTTGCCGGATGTGATCGCCAATGTCGAGCGGCTGCACCGCCTGGTCTTGCGCCACGGAGGACGGCGCGGCAAGCCCCATATCGGCATCGCCTTCGTGGCCATGCGTAGCAACGTAGAAGATTTGGGCCGGTTACCGCTTCTGGCCAATCGCCTTCACGCACGCTGGATTCAGGTTTCGAACCTGGTCCCCCACAACCGGGAAATGGAACAGGAAATCCTCTACGGACATGCGCTGCGTGCGCCCGCCTACCGCGCCTCGCAATGGGCGCCCGCACTCAACTTGCCCAAACTGGATTTCAGCGATGATACGCTCGAACCCCTGCGCGACGTCTACAACTCGACTGCCAGCATCAGCATGCTCGGCACAAGCCTGAGCAGCTATGGCGATACCTGCCGCTTTGCCCATGAGGGATATGCGGCCGTCCGTTGGGATGGCGAGGTGGCGCCCTGCCTCTCTTTGCTCCATGATCACCCGGAGTATGTCCACGGCCGGCGTAAGGAAGTCACCCATCATTCCTTCGGCAATTTCCATGAGCAACCTCTTGCTGCGATCTGGCAATCGCCCGCGTTTTCAGCCTTTCGTGCCCAACTCTGCGACTGGGATTTCTCTCCCTGCACCACCTGCGGCGGCTGTGAACGCTTTCCCGCCAACTTTGAAGACTGCACCGGCAATGGCTTTCCCACCTGCGGCGGCTGCCTGTGGGCACAAGGGTTTGTCCAGTGCCCATGACGGCCGCTGTATCGCTCCGGATTCAGCGCTGCTGGCCTGTATCGGTCCGTCGCCATCTGCTGCATCCGCGTAAATCCGCGGCCCATCCTATGCACAATCGGTACTCCCCATTACCTCCGCGTCCTGCTGGCGCGGAATGTTGAGTTGGGGTTAAATAGTTGAGCAACTTTATCCCGACCACAACGAAAGACGAATCCCACCATGCAATACGGCACAATCCCCGGTATCGACAAGCCCGTTTCGCGCCTGGTCCAGGGCACGGTGATGATTTCCACCGCTGATCCAGGCTATAGCAATGACTTGCTCGACGCCGTTTTCGCGTTGGGCTGCACGACCTTTGATACCGCCCATGTCTACGGGCAGGGAGATGTGGAGCGCGCCTTTGGGCGCTGGCTTCAACATAGCGGCCAGCGCGACAAAGTCGTCATTTTGGGGAAGGGCGCGCATCATAATGCCGATCGGCAGCGGGTCACGCCCTACGACATCACGACCGATATTTTCGACACGCTCGCCCGCATGCAGGTGGACAAGATTGACCTCTACATCCTCCACCGCGATAACCCCAGCGTGCCTGTCGGACCAATCGTTGAGGTTCTCAACGAACACCGCAATGCCGGCCGGATCGACGCTTTCGGCGGCTCCAACTGGAGCCACACGCGTTTGGCAGAAGCGAATGCGTACGCGGCCCAGCATGGCTTGACGCCCTTTGTGGCCAGCAGCCCCCACTACAGTCTGGCCGTACAGCAGCAGGAGCCATGGCCCAATTGCATCAGCTTGGCCGGGCCGGATCAGGCTGCAGCGCGCGCCTGGTACGCTGCAGAGCAAATGCCGGTCTTTGCCTGGTCAAGCCTGGGGGGCGGAATTTTCAGCGGTCGATTCCGGCGTGACAACCTCGATTCGTTTACGCAATATTATGATCAGGTCGCAGTCGCAGCCTATGCCAGTTCAGACAACTTCGACCGCCTCGATCGGGTGGAGGCCATGGCGGCTGAGAAGGGAGTCTCGACCACGCAGCTCGTTCTTGCCTACGCCATGCATGCCCCGTTTGATCTCTATGCGCTGGTCGGTTGTCGAACAGCAGCTGAATTTGAGGACAATATTGCTGCACTCTCCATCGAACTGACGCCCCAAGATTGTGCCTGGTTGGCGGACGGCGCTTGATTGTGTGTCGACGCTTTACGCTATCCGCTGCCGATGCCCGCGGCTGCGCCAAGAAAGCACGAGTAGCGTGACTACCGTGAGGGGGATGGCAAAGAAAAGCAGGCCGGCTTGGAGCAACCCGAGCCGTGCGTCCCCCTGGGCAGCTAGGAGCAAGTAGAGGGTGTAAACGACATAATAGCCGAGGAAGAGCGCACCTTCCCAGCGTGCAATGGTGTGGCCGGTAAAGAATATCGGCAGACAGGCTATGGCAACAGCTGTCATCACCACCAAGTCAAAGCTTAACGTCTGTTGCGTGACGGCCAGCCCTTGCGGCGCAACCAGCGCGGATAGGCCAAGTACTGCCAAGAGGTTGAAAAGATTACTGCCCACCACATTGCCAACTGCAATGTCTCGCTCGCCGCGCAAACTAGCTATGAGTGAAGTGGCAACCTCCGGCAGTGAGGTGCCGATTGCCACGATCGTCAGGCCGATTACTAGTTCGCTTACGCCCCACCAGGTGGCAATTTCTACGGCACTGCCCACCAGCCAGCGCGAGCCCAGAATCAGACCGCCGAGTCCCAGCACGACCAGCGCCGCATCGACAACGCTAAATCGTCCTGAGCGCACGTCATCCGTACCGAATTCACTCGCATATTCCGCCTGCACCGCCTTGGACTCGCGGCGACTTTGGCGAATGAGGACGGCCGTGTAGGTCAGGGCGCCTGTAAAGAGTAGCAGCCCGTCGATCCAAGTGAGTAGGCCGTCAGACGCCAGCAACCAGACGGCGATTGAAATGCCAACCAACAGTGGTACATCGAGCCGCACCAGTTGTTGGGCGACCGTTAACGGCGCGATGAGCGCTGCAAGCCCCAGCACAAATAGTACATTGAAAATATTACTACCGATTACGTTACCAAGGGCAACTTGTCCTTGGCCTTGCCAGCTATCGACGACCGCTACAGACATTTCCGGCGCGCTCGTGCCGAAGGCAACGACGGTCAGGCCAATAACGAGGGGAGAGACACCTGCAGCAAGGGCCAGCCTTGATGCCCCACGAACCAAGAGCTCGGCGCTCACGACTAACAGTGCCAGCCCGGCAATAAGGAAGAGAAAGACAGACGCGTCCATCATGCAACTCCTTCAGGAGATCGGTAGAAAATATTGATGACACTCATGCGTATTCTGTTGTCGTGTGGACTCAAGCGGCCGGAGCTACTGCATGATTGGCCGTAGCTTCAACGCAAGCTGTAGCGAGAAGCGTGCATCGGGATCGTTGAGGTCAAGCCGCGTAATGGTGGCGATGCGATCCAGACGGTAGGAAAGTGTGTTGCGATGGATATGCAGGCGGTTGGCCGTTTGGCTCAAGTTGCCGTGACACTCAAAAAAGCCTTCCAGCGTTTCGACCAGTTCGCCGTTGTGCTCCTTGTCATGGGTGATCAGCAGGCCGAGCGTTTTACGGAAGAAGCGTCTCGCTTCGGCGTTATCGCCCAGCGCGGTGAGCAACTGGTAGAGGCCCAGATCACCAAAGTAGGTGACCGGTGAGCCCTTCCACGCTTTGCCCATGCGCCAGCTCTCACGCGCCTGCTGCTGGCTTTGAAGCCACATCGCCGGTGACGCCGCCGGACGTGCCAGCCCCAAGATTAACTCGGCGGCGGGATAATGGCTGTAGACATGCTTGACGAAATCGTTGGCGGTATTCTTGAGTTCACGCGCGCTCTTGGCGTTGTCGATTGGCCAGAAGAGCAGCAATCCCTCATCGCGCCGGCTGAAAGGTGCATTGACACCTTGCTCCGCCACAAAATCCAGGAGGGGGGCGGGCCAGTCTGGAATCTTAGTGGCTTCCACCATCCACGCCGCATGGGGGCGGGTTAGGTCATAGTTGAGAGAGGCGCCTCGTTGAATCCAGGCCTGTTCGTCAGCGATTTCGGTTGCCAGCAACTCGTCGACAAAGGTGGCGCGCATGCGCTCTTCTGCCACGTCGACCGCGTTCTGCTTGGCCCATTCCAACGCAGCCGCGGCCGCGCCCTGCACCACCGTGATCTCCTCCACCGCGCTCGACTTCCGAGCCTGCGCCGCGCAGCACCATGCAGAAGCCACGGACCGCATCGTTGGCAAAAACGGGAGAGACCACTGCCCGCTGAAAGCCCTTTTCACCGGTGGATTCCAACATCAACGTGCCCACCGCGCCTGCCAGGTCGGTGACAGGCTGCTGGGCGGCCCAGCTGCGCAGGGCCATGATATTGGGAATCGAATTGAGAAGCGCCTGACGACCGGACTTCGACATGTCATCCAGGCCTGCGACGGCCGTCACCTTCCCTTCGCCCCGCAAGAGGACAACGGGCTCCTGACTGAATCGATAGAGCTGTTCGGCCAGCCGCTGCAACCCGCCGCCATCGAGGGCAATTTGGTTGAGTTCGCGCTGAAGATCCGCCGAGCGCTGGGCGATGTACGAATCGCGATCGACGATCAGACGAATAACTGTGCGCTCAACCTGCATCAGCTGGCTGCCCGCAGGCAACTGAAAGACCGGCAGCTCGTGATTGATCGCTGTTTCAATGGCCAGCGGACTGATCTCGCCGGCCACAGCCATGGCGGAAATCTGCGCCGCGCCGCAGGCTGCGCACGACCCGCTCCAGCCGCAACTGGGGATCGAGACGCGCCAGATCCTCCATGTCGACGAGCGCCAACTCATTGCCGTCGAGCTTGGGGAAGGCTGGCGGGCTGGGACGCAGACTACATGCCCAGCTCACCGGACGGCTGAGGTATTCGGCCCCGGTCAGCAGATTTGTGCCCGGCGGCAATGCGAGGCGAAAAATGTCGTCAATCGTTGCGGAACTTCTGTACATGTTGCACAAGCTGCCTGTTGGGAGAGCAACGCCACGCCCCGCATTTTGAAGCAAGCGGGGCGTGTCCTGCCGATAATAGGGGCGGAATCCCGTCCCATCCCTCAATTATAGCGGGGAGTAGGCGGGCGATGCAAACTATTCGGCTTCTGTGATTTGGGCAATCTGTACGAAAAGCTTGTGCTTGTGCAGCATGCTACGGAGGGGGCCAATCAGCGGCAGGCACAAAAAAGGCGGCGAGCCCTAACGGCTCGCCGCCCGGGTGGAAAAGCGTGCGTTAGGTACGGGCGTAGGCCGTGGCAAAAGCGCCCACTGTACCGCCCCAAACGGCCCAGAGGAAGGTGAACCCGGTGCCAATCCAGGCCGGGTTTTGGCCCATGACTGTCCCGAGAATCAGAAAGACCACTACCCCCAGGATGAAGCCGAGAAAACTGCCAAGATAGAGCCGGCCGATGGATTGCGTGCGGTCCAGCAGGCCTACGGTGAGCGGCCAAATCAGGAACATGAGTACGGGAACGAGCGCACCGAGCGCACCGCCCAAAAGCGCCATCCAATCTTGACCCAAGCGCCCGAGCGCTAGCTGATAGCCAAGCACAGGACCGAGCCCCACCAGGATATGCGCCAAGAGAATGAAAATCCAATTTTCAGTCTGCGTGACCAGCGCCGTGATGACACAGGCAGCCGCGGTAAAGAGGCCGGCGTAGAGCGCCCCCAACCACGGGTTCGCTTTTTCTTGACTGACGGGTGCCGTTGCTGCTGTCAGCGAAATCATACGATTTACTCCTTCAGATGGGGTTGAACGCGTAGCGCTATTTTCGGGTGAAATGATGGCCTAATGTGCTTCAACTTATATCACGGTTCGCTGAAAATGAAAAGAGTGAAAAAATCCGTTGCGCCGATCACTCGTCCGGCAATTCTTCCCACTCGTTCGGCAGCCACCCACCGGCCACCAGATAAAGGCGCGGCGTCTTGCCCCGGCCCAGCACCAGGACCAGATTCTCGTCCTCGTCTACGGCAATGTCGACCAGCGTCGCATTTTGGTTGACAAGCGACACGAGTGTTCGATTCAACTCCTCCGCTTCGCTGATCGGGTCGTCCTGCGGACTCGGGTAGCCGCTGGCGCCGTAAAGCTCAAAGAAGACGCCCTCGTCCAGGTAGAGATCCAGATCGAAGAACGCGTCGTGATCGAGAAGTTGTCGCTCCGCGGCAAGGTCGTCCGCCAGTGAGTCTTCCCACAGCGCAACCTGGACGACGCGCTGGCCGCGCAATGCCAACAGCTCATCATACAGTTCATCATCGACACGCGTGAATAGCTCCAGCCCTGAGTCTTTGCGTTTCGCCATTATGCCTCCTCCTCTTCTCCGGTAACGATCATGCGGGTGGGAATCGTCATCAGCTGCTCGAAGCGCTGCCCGCCGGCGGAAAAATGGCTGAATTTGACCGGCAAGCCCTGATCGATAAAGGGATTTGGCCCTTCCGCAAGGTGAAAATGAAGATGCGGGCCGGGCGTCTGGCCGCTGTTGCCGACATAGCCGAGGAGGGCGCCGCGCTTGACCATGTCGCCTTCATTGACGGCCAGGCTGGCCTGACGCAGGCAACCGTAGTAGCTAAACTCGCCATTGGCGTGGCTGATGGCAACGGCATTTCCCAGAATGCGTCGCGGGTCGTCGCGAAACATGCGTGGATCGGGCGGCACACCGGGCTCGAGATCTGGCATGTCATAGCAGACGTAGGCGATCTTGCCGCCCGCCGTGGCATAGACGGGTTGATTCCAACTGAAGTGATCCTCTCGCGCCATGCCCGTGCCGGCAAAGAAGGAGTTATTGGGTCCCAGCTTGACGAAATCGAGCGCATACGTCTGGCTGTAAACCTCCATTTTGTGCTGGTCGCTCCAGTCGGCCGCTTGGATGGCCCACCAGGTTCCGCGCAGGGGAAAGTGCAGGTCAGTCTTCTGCTCTGGATACTCGACGCCGACCTGCGCCACGGCTTGAATCGTGTCGCTGGTTCCTGCCACCTTGGCCACCGCGGTGATCTCCAGCATGGTAAGCGATTCGTAAGCGTGGAGCATAAAGTGGAGCGCACGCACGGCGATCCCCGTGTTGGGCTCCATCATGAGGTCGCTCTCTCCAATACGTTGCTGGATCACGCGCGCGGGCCAGCGCTGCTCAAACAGAAGCTGGTGATCACTGTAGCCCTTGAAGACCATGCCGACCAACTCCAGGGTGTTGTGGTAGGCGCTGACACCGACGTCGAGGGCCACTTCCTGCATGGGCCCGATCGTGGGAAAGGGGAGTTGATCGTAGCGCGCCGCAAGCAGGCGCTGCGGTCGGGTTTCGATCCGCATTTCAACGCTGTCTTGTGTTGCGGCTGCGGTCTGTTCTCGTTTGCCTTCGCTCATTCCGGTTCCTGTCTCTTGCGCTTGTTGAGGAAAGACACAGCCCCTATCTCCCCAGCTTGATCTGATGGCTCACGGGCGGGCGGTCGGCGACAAATGCTTCAAAGCGATCGCGTTCCGCCGTCCGTTCGTGACGCCCCTTGGGATGCTCACCGCCAGCGACGCCCGCCATCACCGCGAGCAACGCAATGGCTTCGACCGGAGCAATACGCCAGTAGGTCTCGTCGGTTTCCAGGCTGTCCAGCCGTTCCCAGCGATCAATCCAGCGATTGAAGTAGGTCGCATAGCACTGGCGGCAGCGCCAAACGCTGTAGGTCTGCTTGTCACCCTCCGGGGACGCAACAACCAGGGCGCCCAGATTGGCGATACGGCCGTGACAGCCAAAGCATGATTCTGCGCCGGCGCCCACGCCAGTACGCTCTAGCAACTGCTCCGTCCAAGATGGGGCGCGTTCAGCGCTCTGCCTCTGTCCAAGGAGCCGCCCCAGGCGACCACGCCAGGACTCCTGACGCGCCTCTTCTTCCTTGCGAACCTCGGCTGCACGGCGCAGGTCTAGCTGGAATTCGGCTTCGTCTCCCTTTTCGGACCAGTCACCATGGGCTGGATTGGCGGCCTGTTCGAAGTGGGCGCAATCCAGTGCCAGCGCCGATTGTACCGTCAGCGGCGCTAGCTGATCGGGCACTTTGTGCTTGCTCGCATCGAATGTGCAGCGGCCCACAGGCAAGCCCTCTGCATTGATTTGACCCGATGGACGCCAATGCCGGCATGCCCCGCAGATCCGCGCGACGTACCCGGCGGCGTCGAGACCCTCGCGCAGGCGTTGCTGCAGGTCGCGGCGCAGAGGGCTCGCTCAGGCGTACAAGGGGTATTTCAACCGCTTCGTCACTGCCCGACGGCAGCATGACCACAGACGCTGGAGGCTCATCGTACCAGAGCAGACGTGCCCAGATTATATGACTGCCCGGCGGTTCTTGCGCCACAAGGCGGATGCGCTGAAAGCGTGCGGTGCGTGTCCCGGGAAAGACGCCCGACATGGTCTGAAGGTTGAAAAGCTGAAAGTGCTCGCCCGGCGGATTCGAGTCGGCAGGTCGGTTACTTGTCATTGGCTTCGTTGATCAGCGCTGCTGCTTCCGTAGCGGCTTCGGCTGGCGTCATGACATCATTGAGCACCTTGATCAGCATGTCCCCGGCGTAGCCCCACACCTCATCCATTTCAGGAGCGTGGGGGATGGGCTGGGCCGACTCTGCTTGGGTGGCAAAGCCTTGCAGCAGCGGATCGTCGACCTGGGGAGTGTTGCGATTGGCGGACAGCCGCTGCGCCGTCCCGGCCCAGGCTACGCCGGCCGCGCCGTCGGTCAACGTTCGAGCCACGAGCAGCGCCCGCTGCTGCTGATCCGCGCTCTTGGTCGGGTTGATCAGCACGGCGTCCGCGCTCAGCCATGGCTGGGCCGGTCCGGCTGGCCCGGCCGGCAAGGGCACGACGCTCAAGCTGTCTCCCAGCACGCCGCGCAACTCGTTGATCGCCCACGGCCCATCAATGAAATAGGCAAACTCGCCCTTCTTGAAGCGGTCGAGCAGCATGCCGTAATCCTGCTCAACGTAGGCGCCGGCCTCGCTGTCCAGCGATTCGAGCCAACTCAGGAACGCGGTTGCGCCGTCACCTTGGTCGAAAACGGCCACGCCGTCGCCATCAAGCAGGGTCGCGCCGTAAGCCGGCAGCCCCCAGGCCAGATGAAAGAGATTGGCATAGATCCCCGTGCCCTGGCGCGGATCATCCTGGCTACGCGCCAGCAACTCTGTCGTGGTAGCGGGCGGCGATGTTTCACCTGTCAGCGCTTCGTTGGCAAAGAGGCTGACCAGTTCATAGGTCACCGGCAGACCGTAGAGCGCGTTGTCGCGTCGCAGCGCTTCCAGCGTTGCCGGAAAATACTCGTCTGCCAGCGCTGAATCAACCAGTTCGTCGAGCGGCTGAACCACGCCGGCATTGACCATCTGCGTAAGCCACCAGGCAGGGGCAGCCACCAGATCTGGTCCACCGCCGGCAAGGACGGCATCGGCATAGGCCTGGGGCAGGTCGTCATAGGCAACGAAGAGTGTATCAACGACGAGGTCTGGATAGGTCCGTTCGGCCTCGGCCAAGATCGCGGCCAGCGCGTCGCCGTCGGCGCCCGCATAGCTGTGCCAAAGCACCACGCGGCCCGCGGTGACATCCGGTGTGGGCGTCGGCTCTGGGATTGCGGTCGCCGTCGCTTCAGGCGTTGGTGAGGCGCCGACGAGCCGTCGGCATCCGCTTCGGCTCCGCTTCCTTCCCCCGTGACTGACTCGGCTGTCGCAACGGCCGTCGGTTGCTCCGCAGCCTCTGTGGCGGTGGCGACGTCAGCGCTATCCGCCGGCGCGACCGCAATGACCTCTGGTTCACCCGCTGGCGGGGCGGCGGACGGCTCGTCCAGGCTACGATTGCAGCCTGCCAAGAGCAACGCCACTAACATAATGAGCAGC
The DNA here is from genome assembly GCA_963749845.1 of uncultured Chloroflexia bacterium. GTDB lineage: Bacteria > Chloroflexota > Anaerolineae > Caldilineales > Caldilineaceae > JAGRCP01. Next base: position 180,334 of record CAVVOJ010000014.1, read on the forward strand.
AGCCGCAGCGCAATTTGCTGCGGCGCACGGTGCAAGCGAGCGCTTGCGCATGCCTCTACGTTGGTGACTCTCACTGTCAAAAGCCTTTCCCTACGATCGAACGGCAAGATGATCAAGCAGAGCCTGGGCGCCATAAACGTAGCTGCGCCACCCAAAGCCCATGACCTGGCCCACGCAGACGGGCGCCAATACCGACTTGTGGCGAAATTCTTCCCGGGCGTGGACGTTGGAAAGGTGTACCTCGACGGTGGGCAGCGCCACGGCCGCGATGGCATCGCGCAACGTGTATGAGTAGTGGGTAAATGCCCCGGGATTGATCACAATCCCCTGGGCCCACGCCCGTGCATCATGCATGACGTCGATCAGCGCACCCTCGTGGTTACTTTGGAAGAAGCGAAGTTCGTGCTGCATGCCAAAGCGAGCCTGCAGCGCAGCCTCAATATCAGCCAGCGTCATGCTGCCGTAGACCTCCGGCTCGCGGCTGCCCAGTAGGTTCAAATTTGGCCCGTGAAGAATTGCCAATGCTGTCATGTTTACCATCCAAGTAGCCAAATAACCATTGGCAATGGTCAATCGACAATTATCAATTGCTCAGGATCGTTGCCAGAGCGCGGCGCACGACCGCGTCCCCGGGATCGTCGATGACGATCACATCGCCCAGCGCCTGGGGGATAATGAAGCGCAACGTCTTGCCGGAGCGCTTCTTGTCAAAGGTCATGGCGTGCATGACTGCATCGCTGTCGTAACCGCTGACCCGCGTCGGCAACCCCAGGCGCTCGACGACGTCACGGATGCGTACGGCCAACTCGGGGTCGCAGCGCCCCAGTTCTGCCGCCATGTTGGCGGCGGCAATCAACCCCAGCGCCACGCCCTCGCCGTGGCGCATCGAAAACTCGCTCACCAGTTCGAGCGCGTGGCCAAAGGTGTGGCCCAGGTTGAGGGTGGCGCGGCGACCTTGTTCAAACGGATCCTCTTCTACGACCTCTACCTTGACGCGCACGGCATCGGCGACCAGATGAATCATGCTGGTGGGGCCGTGCGTTTCCAGTTCCTCAAAGAGATCAGGGTCGCTCAGAATGCCGTGCTTGACCACTTCAGCGAGCCCGGACTTGAATTCGGCGGCAGGCAACGTCTGCAGTACGGCGGTGTCGATGATCACCAACTCCGGTTGCTTAAACGCGCCAACCAGATTTTTCCCCTGGGGCAGGTCTACCCCCGTCTTACCGCCAACCGAGGCGTCGACCATGGCGAGGAGAGAAGTGGGAATCTGTACAAAGGGCACACCGCGCAAATAGCTGGCCGCGGCAAAGCCGGCCATGTCCCCCACCACACCGCCGCCCAACGAGATGACCGGACTCTTACGGTCGAGCCCGCCGGCCAGGAACTGGGGATAGAGCGCGGCCACGGTTTTCAGAGTCTTGTGCTCTTCCCCATCGGGGACGACGCAGACGACGGCTTCGTACCCGCTCGCCGCGAGACTCTCCCGGAGATTGTTGACATAATCGGTCGGCATCGCATCGTTCGTCACGATCGCAGCCGCGCCGGGGCGCAATGAGCGTCGAGCAAGAAGGTCGCCGGCGTGAGCAAGGAGACCTTCCCCGATGCAAATGTCATAGGTTCCCACCGGGGAGCGCACGGGGATCCGGGTCATGTCGGCGACTTCGTTGTGGCCGTCCAGCGTTGCCAGCAGGGCGTCGACAATCTCCTCTGGTTTTCGATTGGTTGTGTCGACCTGAAGCGGAATCGCGGCGTAGGCTTGGCGCCGCTCGTAGAGCAGGTCGCGGATGCGCTGGCGCTGCGCGTCCGCATCGCCCGGCAGGAGGGGCCGGTCGGCTGCCTGACCGATGCGCGCCAAGATCTGGTCAAGCGCTGCAGTCAGGCAGATAACAGGACCACTTGCGGCAAGTGCATGACGACTGCCGGGATTCACCAGTGCGCCGCCGCCCGTGCTAATCACGAGACCTTGCTGCTCTGCCAACTGGGAGCAAAGTCGAATCTCGGCCAGACGAAACGCCGGCTCGCCTTCGTCGGCAAAGACTTCGGCAATCGATTTGCCGAAGTGGGCTTCAAGCTGTTCATCCATATCCACAAAGGGCCGGTCAAGCCGCTCGGCCAGCAAGCGCCCCACGGTGCTCTTACCTGTGCCCATGAAGCCGGTTAGGGTGATGTTGGCGGTTTCATCGGTCATAATTTGTTGATTCCAGCAGTCCAGTTGTGTTCGATCTATCGATCTTGCTCTTGGAATAACCCGAAATTCGCGGCATCGATGCGCCCGGCCTGATGCATGAGCACGGCGTTCATCAGTTCGATGGCCAGGCGAGATTCCAGAGTCACGCCGGCGCGGACGCCAACGCACGGGTCGTGGCGCCCCTTCTTGAGTTCGAAGTCGATCTCATCCAGATTCTTGCGCACCGACTGCTGGGGCTTGCCGATGGTCGACGTTGGCTTGAAGCCGACGCGGCAAACCAGGGGCGATCCTGTCGTGATCCCACCGAGAAGGCCGCCATGGCTGTTCGCCTGATAGCCGCTCCTCCGAATGGGATCATTGTTTTCGCTGCCCAGGCGACTGATGACATCGACGCCCGCACCAATCTCAACCGACTGCGCGGCATTCAGTCCGCCCAGCGTCCCCATGAGCCGCAATTTCAAGCTTTGGTACAGGGGGTCTCCGACCAGCGCCGGGACGTTGACGGCCACGATTTCCACCTGCGCGCCGATGGAATCGCCGTCAATACGCGTGCGTTTGATCAGGTCGCCGGCTGCCCGGGCGAAATTCGCATCAAGGCTGTGGATCTCGGCGTTGGTCAAGGCCTCTTCCACGTCGCTGATCTCGTCGCGGGGCATCTTGAGCGTGTTGTGGCGCCGGCTGTACGCGGCAAAATGATCGGCCAGACTCTTCTCGCTTTGGAGCTCGCCCACCTGGCTGATGCTCGAGAGGATAACCGTACCAAAGCGCTCGCGCAGAAAGATGCGGGCGATTGAGCCGCCAATTACGTCCGAGATGGTTGACCGATAGCTGGAGCGCCCGCCGCCACGCACGTCGACAAAGCCCTGGGACTTGTGATACTTCACGAGGTCCGTGTGGCCAGGGCGCACCTCGCCGTTGAGACCAGTCAGTTGGGCGTAATCGCCGGACTTTTTGGCCGTGGAGAGCACGAGGGCCGCGATCGGCTCGCCCGTGGTATAGCCTGCCTCATACGCGGTCGTGATCGACTCGACCCCGTCGACCCGGGTCGTAAGTTCAGGGCCGGCGGTCAGCGCGTCATGATCGTCATCGTAGAGGCCGGAGAGCAACAGCACTTTGTCTTTCTCATTGCGCGGGGTGCCGTGTCGATTTGATCCCGGTCGACGACGATCCAGATAGTCTTGAATTTCAAGTCGGCTGAGTCGCAGGCCGGCCGGACAGCCAAAGACGATGGTCGTGATGCCCGGTCCATGTGATTCACCTGCGCCGGCTACGCCGAAGAGAGGCCCGCCCAGAATTTCCATTTGTATCTGCACCCGTTGCGATGATTACCTGCTTCGTCGCACAGTATAGCCGAGGAGCCGAAAGTTGGCGAAAGTTGGAGCAGATTTGGGAAATCTTGGACAGTTCCATCAACCATGGGAATTCGTGCGAACCTTTTGTGTCTGTGAGACGTCTGAATGGGTGAGAAACCAGCCTGCATGTGGAGGTGTCGGCAGCGACGCTGCCACGGCGGCGCACTCAAGCATCAAATCCACGAAGCCCAAGGAGATCAGCATGTATAAGCTTTCGCGCTTCCTCGTCTGGTGTATGGCGTTGGCACTCTTCCTGCCCGCCATCCCCGCACTGGCCCAGGATGGACCTGTCATCACCATTACGTCCCCCCAACAGGGAGAGGTGGTCAGCCCGACATCCGTCCAAGTCAGCGGGACGGGTTCGAGCCTGCCCGAAAACAACGTTGTGGTTCAGGCGCTGGACGGCGCCGGCAACCTATTGGATCAAGAGTTCGCAACCGTCCAGGCTGACGTCGGTGGGGCGGGGCCTTGGTCCGTCAACTTGACCCTGCGTATCGCCCCGGGCACGCCCGGCCAGATTGTTGCCTATTCACCCGATCCGGCGACCGGCGCTCAACTGGGGCAAACAGCGATCAACGTGACTTTTGGCGAAGGCGCAACCCAGCCCATCGAACCGCCGATCGCAACGGACGAACCAACCGAGGAACCGACGGCGCCGCCGATTGAGCCGCCGGTCGCGACGGAGGAACCGACAGAAGAACCGCCCGTTGTCCCTGTTCCGCCAATCGCAACAGAGGAACCGACGGAAGAGCCTCCTGTCATTCCTGTTCCGCCCATTGCCACGGTAGAACCGACCGAGGAACCGACCGAGGAACCGACAGAAGAACCGACCGTGCCGCCGGTCGAGTCGTTCATTGCAATCGACATTCCCAACGCCAATGAAATTGTGAGCTTCGTTGAGGTTGTCGTGGTTGGCGAGGCTGGTGGTCTGCCGGAAAACAATGTAGTGGTCCAGGCAATTGCCGGTGCTGACGTCGTCGCTGAGCAGGCAACCGTAGTCGATGCCGCCGATGTGGGTGGTGTGGGAGCATGGCGCGTTACGCTCGACGTTAACGTTGCCCCCGGCACCCAAGGCGTAATTCGAGCCTTCTCGCCCAATCCCGCCGCTGGCGGAGTCGTGGCCGAGACCACGATTCCGGTGCAGTATGGCGAAGCATCGCAACCTACGGAGACGCCTGCACCGGCTGATCCGGCCATTTCGATCACGAACCCCGTCGATGGCTCGACGATCAGCGCGACCCGGGTAACGGTCCAGGGCACGGGGACTGCACTGCCCGAAAACAATGTCACCGTCCAGGTCAGTGACAGTAGTGGCGCCATTATCGCCGAAGAGAGCACGACGGCCGACGCGCCCCTCGGCGGAACCGGTCCGTGGTCAGTGACGCTTGATTATGAGGCCACGCCCGGTGATGTGGGGCGTATCACGGCCTTTGCGTCCTCGCCCGCCGATGGCACGACCATGGCTGAGTCCACCATCAATGTCCAGTTCCAGCCGCCACAGCCGCAACCCGTCAACATTTCGATCAACATCCCGCTGGACGGCGAAGAAGTGAGTCCTGTGGAGGTTGTCGTGGTAGGCACGGGTAGCAGCCTGCCGGAGAACAACGTTGTGGTCCAGGCGTTGGATAGCCGCGGCCGTGTGCTGGATGAAGAGGCCACCACGGTTGCCGCCGACCTGGGCGCGGAAGGTGAGTGGCGCGTAACGCTGGCGCCGGGCGTCAATCCGGGGACGAGCGGCCGCATCTATGCATTCTCCACTTCGCCGGCCGACGGCTCGATCGTGGCCGAGGATGCGGTAGACGTGCGCTACGGACGCACGAATGCAGAGCCGCGGATCGCGATTGGTTCGCCTGGTAATGGAGCGACGATCAACACCGATAGCGGCTTTGGCGTGAGCGGTACGGGCGCCAATCTCTTCGAAGGCAATGTTGTCATCGAAGTGCGTGATAGCGAAGGCCGTCGCGTTGCACAGCGGGCAACGACGGTCAACAGCAACGGCTACTGGAGCGTCAATCTCTATACGGGCCCCCTTGAAGGTCCGGGGCGCATCATTGCCTTTTCGCCGTCACCAGCTGACAACAGCCGCATGGCCGAGGATCGCATCGACGTCAATTTCGTGACAAACGCCAATCGTCCAGTACCGCCGGCGATTGTGATCGAGCGACCTCAGAACGGCGGTATCGTCAATGCCACCAGCGGCTTCCTGGTCAGCGGACGTGCGGTTGGCATCTTTGAGAATAACGTCATCGTGCAGGCCCGCGATGCCTACGGCCAGCTGTTGCGCCAGGTTGTGACGACGGCAGATCAAAATGGCAACTGGTCTGCGAGTCTGGTCTTCTTGACCACAAACGGCACGCAGGGCTCGATTTCCGCCTTCTCAACGTCGCCCGCAGATGGCAGTGTCGTGACCAATGACACGGTCCGCGTGACCTTCGCCAGTTCGTGTAGCGTGCGCAACGAGTGGCCGGTATACGTAGTCCAGCGCGGTGATACGCTCTTCTCGATTGCCCAGCGTACGGGCAGCACCGTTGGGGAACTAACCGTCGCCAACTGCCTGTCAAATCCAAACATCGTAACCGTTGGGCAACGGCTGCACGTGCCGCGCTTGCCGGACGCCGGCAATATTGAAGTGAGGCCGGAACTGACGATCAGCTTGCCCGAGGCGGGCGCCTCGCTTGATTTGGACGACGCAATTATCGTCCAGGGCGAAGCCGTTGGCGTCCTGCCCGGCAACATCTTCCTGCGCGCGCTGGATGCCGACAGCAACGTCATTGACAATAGACGCGGCATCGTGGCCAGCGAGCCGGACGAGAGCGGCATGTGGACGTGGCAGGCAGAGCTAGACCCTGGCAATGTGATCTCCGGGACCCATGGTATGATCTTCGCCTACTCCGTTTCGCCGCTGGACGGCAGCGTGGAAACTAGTGCAGTTGTGCCTGTAATTTATGGCCAGCCTGTGGCAGGATCCTACCTGACGATCGATGCGCCCGTGCCATACAGCATGGTTGCTACAGACGGTGCGTTGACGGTGAGTGGACGTGGCGCAGCTCTCTTTGAAGGCAACGTGGTCGTACGCCTGGTTGATAATCGCGGTAACGTGCTGCTTGAGCAGCCGACTACGCTCAACGCCGCGGAAGTTGGCGGCGCCGGCGAATGGACGATCGACCTGGCTGTCGATTACGTAGGCCGCGGTCGTATCGAGGTGTACTCCGATAGCCCGGCCGACGGTAGCATTGTGGCTTCAGCTGGGCTTGACGTCTACTTCGGTGATCCCACTTTGCAGGAGAGCTTTGCCGTCATCACTCATCCGCTGCCCAACGAAGTCTACACCTATGCGGATCGCCTGATCTCCGTGGCCGGCATCACCGATGGCGTCTTCGAGGAGCAGGTCTTCGTCAACGTGGTGGACGAACTAGGCAATATCCTCTTTGTGATTCCGGTGGAGGTCGATCCAGGGTCCGGCTTCTGGTCCACCTCGCTTGACGTTCAGGTTCCGTTTGATCGGGATCGTACCTATGCCGTTAATGTCGTGGCCGCCAACCCGGGCCAGGGCGCCGTCTTTGCCAGCGATCGTATCTCGGTCGAGAGCCGCGCGCCTGAAGCCGCCGTCACGGGCACGGTGACCTACCTCCAGCGCATTGCGCTGCCGGATGATGCCGTTGTGACCGTGCAGATCCAGGATGTCTCCCGCGCCGATGCGGTGGCGGCGGTGATCGGTGAGCAGATCATCGACAATCCTGGTCAACCGCCGATTCCGTACGTGGTCGAATACGATCCGGACGAGATTGACGAGCGCTTCACCTATGCGGTCAGCGCCACGATTACGGATAGCAGCGGTGCGCTGCTCTTCCGCAACACGACGATGATTCCGGTCATCACGCGGGGCGCACCCACCTCCGACGTGGAGATCCTCGTGGATGCCATGCAGTAAGATAATCTGATCCAGTAGTTGGGTTAAACAAAAAAGGGAGGGGGAGCGTGGCATACACGCTCCCCCTCCCTTTTTTGTGGACATCATGGACGTGATCAAATTGACGCCGAGATCTGTTTTGTCGGGCTCTACAGGCTCCGTCGCACTAACCGCAATTCTTGCGCCAGACAACGCCCTGATAAGCCTCCGTGAAGCCGATGTTGTCGTAGAGCCGGTTGGCGGGAATCATGTCGCCCGTTCCCACCACCACGTCACGTGCCCCCACTTCACGTAGACGTAGCAGACCCTCCTGCATGAGTGCCCGGGCCAAGCCGCGTCGCAGGTGGTCGGGGTGGGTACAGACTGGCTCGAAGATTCCCATGCGATTCTCCTCGTCATATGCCACGCCGACGTAGGCCGCGATCACACCGTTTGCGGCGACGGCAACGAAATCGAGATCGTCCCGAAACGAAGGGGCGAGGCGGGTGAATGCCTGGTACTCGGCCGCGGTGTGCGTGGTCCGGCCGAAGGCGGCGTTCAGCAGGTCGGCGATACCCTGACAATCGGCGATTTCCTGGGAGCGGGTCGTGCGGATTGAGTAGCCTGGCGCAACGTGGGGAGTCTCCAGCGGCTGTTGCCCCAGGCGCATGTGGCGCACAACGTCGACCCACTCCATTTTCGCATAGCCACGATCTGCCAACAACCGTTGCCGGCGCGTATCGTACCCACGCGCGACCACGTCAAGCGTGCGTGAGGCGCCATCAGTGGGCATCTGCGCAAGATGCTCCTCGGCCCATTCAAACATCTCTTCTTCGATGTGCCGGTAATCTGGATGGAGCTGTAGATGGGCATCGCCGCCACCTTCGGGATGAACGACGCCGACGAGCTGAGCGTCATCCTCCCAGAGCCGAATGCGCGCCGTGAAGGCTGGCGTCATTGCGCCGGCCGGGTGGTGAAAGCGTTGTCCGTCCCAGCGGCGCACTTCCCAGTTCAGCCCGATAGGGGCGATTGGTACGGTGGCAACGATGAGCGCCCGCACCCGCCAGAAATCTTCTTCGCCTTCAAACCTGCGGGAGGTAATCATGATTGCGTCTGGTCTTTCGGTGTGTGAACATTCGTCGCGCTAACACGCCGCGCATAGAGACCCAGCCCGACCAGCGTGAAGATAGCGATGGTCAACGTGCCCTCGACACCGGGCGAGAAGAGAAAGGCCATCTCCGGGGTCATGACGACTTCCAGCAGCAGGGTCGCGATGAATGCGCCGCCGACTGCATGCATGAGCACGGCGGGCCAAACGGAGTCGGTACGCAGGCGGATTTCGCCGTAGACGAGGGACGCCGCCACCGTGCCGATGAGGAAGCGCGTCACGACGGTTGGCGGGCCTTCAGGCAGGTAGGCCATCACAAACGCGAGATAAGGCAGGTGCCACACGCCCCAAATGAGGCCAGTCAGCACGTGGGCGGCCAACGCATCGATGTTGAGGAGAAAAAGCTTGGGCGCGAGATAGCCGCGCCAGGCAAATTCTTCCATGATGTTTTTGGGGGTCCCCAGGAGCAGAAAGCTGCCGAAAAGCGGTAGCAGCTCAGCAATGCTCCGGCTTGTCAGGGTGACATTGCCCGTTAACGCGCCTGCGCCGATGACGATTAGCCCGGTTGCAGGATATAGAAGCAGGCTGATGAGATACATGCTGACGTTAGAACGCATGTTCAGCCTGAGGCCGAGATCGCGCCAGCCGTCGCCGGCAAAGGCGCGCAGCAGGAGAGAGACGGTCAGCGGCGTGGCTAACCAGATCAGCATGCCAAGCGTTTGATCGCCGCTTTGGCCCAGCAAGCTGTCGATCCACAAGCCGATCCAGCCGCATGACAGTGCTGCAATGCTAAAGATCGTTACGTTGCGTAGGGTGCGTTGGCGGCCAGCGGAGGTGTCATTGTGAAGCTCGCTCGTCATCGCCGTGGAACCTTTCTTTCTGATAATACTAAACGGTCGGGCACGCCTCCGGTACATCAAGGGGTATGCCCGACCGTCTATGGTACTATGTCACAAAGTAGCAAAGCTGCTGCCTGAATTACGCCGGCGTCATAGCTAGCGTGCGAGCAGCGGCATGAAGATCTGCACGCCGTTGTCCGGTCGAGCGGGCGCATCGGGCTCGTCGATCCCATTCCCAGTCGGTCCGCAGTAGCTGGATGGATCCGTTGCGCTCGTGGTCGGGATCGTGACCGTGCCGATGTTGGTGTACGCACTCGATGCCGGACCGATAGCGCCGTCCAGGGTACAGACGTTGTTGACAATGACCAGGTTCGGATCGCTGGGCGGCGCGGTCAAGTCGATGGCCGTGCCTCTCAGCTCGTAAACCCACGTCTCACCGGGCGACAGTACGTCATTGCCGTCGGCCTTGTCGATAATCTGCGTCACATCGCCTTCAATGCTGTCCGTGACGGTGATGTCCGCTTCCGCGATGTCAATGACGCCGATATTGGTGACCGCGTAGGTCCAGATCACCTGGGCAGTTGGCTGTATGATCGGCACATCGGCCCCGTCGGGGTCATTGGCGTCCTGACCATTAGTGTACTTGATGATGTCGATCAACGGGTCCGACACCGGATTGCAGTAGCTGGATGGGTCGCTTGCGTCCATCGCAGGGATCGTCACGGTGCCGACGTTGGTGTAGGCTGTGCTCGGTGGTGAAACCGCACCATCCTGCGTACAGACGTCATCGACCAGGGTCAGATTCTCGTCTGCCGGCGGACTGGTCGTATTGATGGCCGTGGCTTGGAGCTCATAGATCCACGTCTCGTCCGGCGACAGGATCGCGTCACCATCGCCCTTGTCGATGATCTGCGTCACGTCGCCTTCCACACTGTCGGTGACCGCGATGTCCGCTTCGGGGATGTCAATGTCGCCGACGTTGGTGACCGCATAGGTCCAAGTGACGTCATCGCCCGGCGCAACAACAGGGACATTGGCCCCGTCAGGATCGTTGGCGTCTTCCCCATTGGTGTACTTGATGATGTCGATCGCCGGGTTATCACCGATGTTTTCGATCAGGGCGATGAACCCCAAGAAGCCAATGCTGGCTGAACGGTTGATCGTGGTACCGGGCACTACGGGCGGCAGGTCGGGGCGGTTTTGTTGCGTGGCTGATTCAACCTGCACGCAGACCCATTCATCCGTTGGATCAATCATGACGTCAAAGCGCTGATACTCATCCCACTCATCCCCATTCCGATCGCGGAACGGAGATCCCGTGTCGTTGTCATCGGGGAAGACAGAATCATCTGCGAAGGGACCATCAAGCTGCGTAGAACCGGGAACGCCGATGATATTGGGGGGCAGGTTGATCAATCCGGTATTTTGCGTCCAGGTGCCTCCTTCATCATTCGGATTTACATAATCTTCGTTGCTGGCCATGCCCCAGAGAGCGTTGGGGCGGGTTGCATTCTCCACGCCGCCGACAATGACGCTGAAATTGGCGCGACGCTCGAGACCGTTGGATTCAAAGGCAAAGCATTGGACATCGCTATTGGGACCGATCAGTCCAGTCCAATCGGCAAAGAGACCGTCGTTCCCCAGCTTGATGATGATATCACGTGTGCGATCCAGCGTGGGATCCTCATAGACAAGCAGAAGACTGAAGCCCCAGTTCTCCACCACCTGCTGCCCGTTGTCCGTGTGCGTAATCGCCATATCCGATACAGTGTAGGTATGGTTGCCCGTCGAGGCAATGCCCAGGTCGGTAATGTCGGTCGCGTAAACCGTTAATTCCTCGCCGCAACAGCCCCAGGTCGGCTGACCGCCGAACGTATCACGATTCCAAATTATGTCGGGCGTAATGCGCGTGTCAGGCTGTGCATCGCGACGCATGAGCACGCCGTCTGCATCGCGGCCGAGACCTGCCCACACCAGGTATGCTTTGACAATGCCGGGGCCGTTGAAGGCCGGCGCCACGAGCGTGCCCTCCGTCTTGTTGAGCATGCCGACGCCGTCTTGATAGATCCGGTATTTGACATCCTTGGCGCTGTAGATTAGATCGAAAGGCTGGTTGGGGGGATCAGCGGCCATGGCAGCAGAGCTGCCGCCGACCAGAAATCCAGTTAGGCAGATGAGAATCGCCAGTAGGACCGCGGACCAAACATGTCGTCGCATTCGTTGTCCTCCTTCAGTGTATGGATGGGCGCGACTGTCGTATCAATGAATTTTAGTGGTGAGTGTGGCCCAATATCACTACATCCTACCAGCAGCGCCGGGCGTTGGCAAGCGCCATTTTGTGGATCTCTGGACGGGCGCGGCACTATGGCCGCTATAAGGTAAACATAAAGAAGATTGCTGCCGCGACGATACCGAGGAGAAGAATGGCCGTGATTGCGAACAGGCTCGTGCGGAGAAGGGCACGGCGGCTTTTAGTGATCTCCTCCCGTGCTTTTTGGGCTTGTTTGGCTTTCTCCTGCTTGGCCTTCTCGCGGGCTGCCAGCGACCCGCGTACGCTGGAGTAGCTTGCCCGGAACTGAATCCAGATCCAGACAAGCAAGCCACCGATCGCCGCGCCAAGGATGAATGCTACGCTTTCCGTGATCATAATCCTACTGGATCATTTTCTTGTTACTTTGTGCTTTCGTTGCTGAAGGCGTGCCTCCTCCCATCATACAGAATCACCCATACTTTTGCAATGGATTCTTGATTTGATTGGTACCTGAAGTTACCAGGGGTGTTTTTCTTCGGGTGATTTGCAGTGCGAACTGACAGGACCTACGTACTTGCACGCGCAGCTTTGTAAGCCGTCAGCGTACGTTTGCGTGCCCATTTGTGATCCACAATTGGATAGGGGTAATGGGTGCCGAGCTCGCAATGAGCCCGGATCTGGTCGCTTGGGCTCATCTTCCATGGCTCGTGGATGAACCTCTGTGACACATTGCGGAGTTCCGGTACCCATGTTCGCACGTAGTCGCCGTTGGGATCGTGTTTGCTCCCCTGTGAAACTGGATTGAAAATGCGGAAATAAGGCGCCGCATCGGTTCCTGTTCCGGCTGCCCACTGCCAGCCGCCGTTGTTCACGGCAGGATCGCCGTCCAGCAGCTGTTGCATGAACCACCGTTCGCCCCAGCGCCAGTCGATCAATAAATCCTTCACCAGAAAGGAGGCCACAGCCATGCGGGCGCGGTTATGCATCCAGCCTATATGGCGGAGCTGGCGCATGGCTGCATCGATGAACGGATAGCCAGTCTGGCCCGCGCACCACGCGTTGAATTCCGCCTTGTCGTTATGCCAGGCAATGCCGTCATAGTCGGTGCGGAAGTTGCCGGAGCGCACGCGGGGGAAATACGCCAGGATCGTCATGTAGAAGTCGCGCCAGATCAGTTCATCAAGCCAGGTTGTCGCGCCTTCACGGGCTGCCGAATCCGGCGCGTTGTGCGACGCGGTCTGGGCGGCGGCGGCGGCTTGACGTGCCGAAATCATGCCAAAGCGCAGATAGGGTGAGAGTTGAGAGGTGCCCTCCAGGTCGGGGCGATCGCGCAAATTCGCATAGTCATAAAGAGGCGAAATAACCGATGAATTAACAAATCTGGTCAAACGCAGTTCAGCTTCACGTTCGCCGGGTGGGAAACGTTCGTGCTCGGTCTGTGGCGGAAACCCCGGCCATATTTCGCTGTGTAGATCTGGTGGTGGGACTAAGGAATCCGGGACGGGCAGCAACTCATGGGATTCGACGGGCGGCTTCTGCCTCCAACGACGGCTGTAGGGAGTGAAAACCGTGTAGGGCGTGCCATCGTCTTTGAGCACGCTGCCTACGGGTTGAACGCTTGCACCCTCTATCAGCGTGAGGGAGAGGTCGGCGTGCTTTAGCAGGGCTCCATCTCGTGCAGCAGCATAGGGCGAATAATCGCGTTCGGCAAATACTTCGGCGCCGTCCAGCTCGGAGGAGAGTGCGGGGATTATTTCAGTAGGGTTGCCGCGGCGCACAATGAGACGACTGCCCAAACTTTCCAGACGCTCGTTTAACTTCTGCAACCCGCCGATCAGGAAGGCCGTACGGCGCACGCTACTATAGGCGGAATTGAGTAAAGCCGGATCAAGGACGAAGAGCGGTACAACCTGTTGTGAGCTTGCTAAGGCTGCGTGAAGCGCCTGGTTGTCGCTCAGCCGCACGTCGCGGCGGATCCACCATATCGCTGTGCTCATGAAGTTGACTCACGGTCGTTGATTGGTAAGCAGAAACGAATATAGTCAAGCGGAAATAGACCAATGGTTTGTAGTTCCGGCTCGCAGCCGAACAAGTCCCGATCTTCCCCGATAACTCTTAGGACACGGGAACTGTCACGCTGATAGCGTGACATACGAACCGCCGGCTTATTTACACCCCTGTGTACTAGGTTGAGGAGGGTTCTGCACTTCGCTGACCGGGCTGAAGCGCCTCGTTTCCGGCTGGCTCGGTGCTGGGAACGCCATACTTTGCCAGCACTGATCGGGCAACACGCAGGCCGCCCAATGCCACGGCAGCCGTCGACTGGCCGGGAAATATGCTGTCACCCACCATCCATAGATTGAGCCCGATCTGCGGTCCCCATGCCCGGAATAGACTCGTCTGCGGAAAACCGCCTACCCAGCCCCATTCGCGTCGTGTGAAGCGATTGAAGGTGACAGGGGTTCCGGGCAAGACCAGGTCAGCCGCCTCGCGCAAGCCGGGCAGGGCGCGTTCGGCCGCAGCCAGCAGACGTTCACTGTAGGCCAGCTTGCGTCGATCGTATTCGGCGCGATCATCGTGATAGAGGGTCCACCACGGGGCCAACCGTGTGTGGGTGCTAAGCGTAAGCGCGCGACTGCCGCTCGGCGCCCGACTCGTGTCCCACGTAGGGCTCAGGGAGAGGAAAACGCTGTTGCCTTCGCCCAGTGGTTCGTCGACAATCACCTGATGATGCAGTGGCGCAGATGGACTGACCAGGGTTTCATCGAACCCCACATAGGTCATGAATGCGCCCCAGCCGTCCTTGGGCATAGACGGCAGCTTCTTTAGCTTGCCGGGCACGTCATCGCCGAGCAGCGTGGCAATGTTCCACGGTGGCAGATTAATGATGACCAGGTCGGCGGCAAAGTGATCGCCGCGCTTGGTTCTCACACCGGTCGGCCGGCCTGCATGCATGACGATCTTTGTCACTTCCTGTCGGAACTGCACGCTGCCGCCGTTGCCGCGTACAGCTTCGACAAGGCGCTGGGCAATAGCGCCGATCCCGCCTTGCAGGTGGACGACGCCGCGGCGCGGTAGATCGAGCGCCGACGCACCATAGAGGGAATTCGCACCTTCACTTGTGGTCTGGGCCGCAATCAGTAGCTGGCCGTCGATGAATTGACGAAGCCTGGGAGATGCGCCCTGCAAATGGGTCGCCACCGGGCGAAAAGCGTCCGCCAAAAGACCCGGCTTGAGATGAGCGGGGAACGAAGCGCCCAGCCAGCCAACCCCATCCGAGAGCAATCTGACCGCTTCGCTGGGGGACTGAGGCGGCCAGGGTGGTGTGCGCAGAGCGAGCGCCCACAGTGCATCGGCTGTTGCTTCTTGCCAGCGCCAGAACTCCAGACTTTCTTCGCCAAACTGGCTGATGCGCTCGGCCCACCGCGCATCATCGCCGTAACGGGTAATCTGCGCGCCGTCTGTCAGGTGAGCAACCATGGCTTCATTCGTCCCATGGGCCGGCCACGACGGGATGCCAACCGCCTTGGCCACAATGTCCATGGGGCCGCCAGGGTAGAAGCCGCCGGCGAGGGTTGCCCCGGCATCAAAGCGGTATTGCTTGTGAAAGAATGTGCCCGCACAACCGCCGGCGTAGACGTGCGCTTCGAGCACTGTGACGTCGAGTCCGGCCTTTGCAAGCATGGCCGCCGTGGTGAGGCCGCCAATGCCCACGCCGACGACAACAATCTTAGGACTGTTCATTTTGCGCGCCTAAGAGGGCTGGTAAGACGCACTCGCTTGCTTTTGCAGCAAGCGTTTTGTCTTCCATGCGCGAAAGGCGAAGAGCACGGGCAGATTGAGACGCATGCCTGTGCCGAGCATCCGCCACCACAAGCCGTTACGATACTCGATTTTGATCTCGTCGATCACCTGGGTCGTACGGTCATCGATCTCCGCAAAGGTGTGCGTATGATCCCAACGCTCAAAGGGTCCATCGATCTGACGATCGACAAAACCGGTTGGGCTCACATTTTCGATGCGGGCGTGCCAGTGGATGGGCAGGGGCCCCATCCACATGGTGAAACGCATTTCATCGCCTTCATCGAGTAGCGCTGGCGAGTCGTGAATGCGCACGATGACCGGCGGCGGCGTAATCGCCCCCATGCTAGCGGACTGGCGATGAAATCCGCGCACTGCGCTGAGCGGTGCGTTAACCGTGAATTCGTGGCGATAGGTAGGCATCTTTGCTCCTTGGCGGACGGCTAGGCCGGCACCGGATCGGCCTGCTTTTTCTCTTCTGACTTACCCGTCAGTTCCGCCAACCCCGCCTCAATCGTCGGATACTTGAACTCGAATCCCATGTCGAGCAGCTTGGCGGGGACAGCTTTGCGCCCATCGAGGACGACGCTTGACATCTCGCCCAAGACTGCCTTGATGGCAAAGCCTGGAGCCGGGATTAAGGAGGGTCGCCCCAAGGCCTCACCGAGGGCAGTGGCCAATTCACCGGCCCTAACCGGATTGGGAGCTACCAGATTGAAGGGCCCATCAGCCGCCCCGTTTTCTAGCAGGAACAGGATGGCGCGCACTTCATCCTCCATGTGAATCCACGACATCCACTGCTCACCGTCGCCTAGCTTGCCGCCGACGAAGAAGCTGAAGGGCAGCTTGAGGCGCTTATACACTGTGGCATCGTTGCTGAAGACGGGGGCCGTGCGAATAATGGGGCGACGAATGCCCATGCGCGACGCCGCCGCAGTTGAGATTTCCGAGTCAAAGAGCACCTTTGCCATAAAATCGTTGCCAATTCGGCTCTCCTCGGTGTATTCGGTATCGCTCGTATCGCTGGGGTAATAGCCCACGGCAGAACCTTGAATCAGAACGTCGGGCTTGTCCTCCGCGGCACGGATTGCCTCCATGACGGCATTCCCGGCGTCAACGCGACTGTCGCGGATTTCCTTTTTGTACGCTTTGGTCCAGAGGTGGTCACCTAAGTTGGCGCCGGCGAGGTTGATAATGGCATCAGCACCGTCGACCAAATGGCCCCAGCCCTCCGCGGTTTTGCCGTCCCAGCGATGCATGTGCACGCCCTCTGACATGGGTTTGGCTTCAATGGGGTTGCGGCTCAACACCGTCACCTCGTGACCATTCTCCACCAGCGCTTTGCCGAGTGCACGACCAATCAGCCCGGTCCCGCCAGTAATAATGATTCGCATTGTCTTTCCTCCTCTTTTAGCGCTTGCTCTGGAATTGGCTAACGTCATCATGCGCAATGTCTTCCTCGTCCTCGCCTGGCACGTGACCATTTTCCGTGATATCCAGCAATTGGGCAAGCCATTGGCGGATGATCTCACCGTCTGAGCCAAGAATGGTCTTGACTGCATCATGATAGGCACGGAGATAGGCCAACAGCATAGAGGGCGGCATCTCGTAGTGGGTTGCCAACAGCTCCTGAATCCAGTGAATGTCAGGGCCGAGGACGTTCATGTCACCAAATGCAAGCGCAGCCTGAATCGCACGGCCCACATGCGCATTGGCTTGGGCAAGTTGGCCCTGCTCCATCTCGCTGCCGCCATAGCGGTGCCAGATCTCGCTTTCAATTTCCGCCTGTTTGCGAGCAAAGCGATCACGTGCGGTCAAGTAACGTGACGGTGTATCCTGCAAAGCCGGCTGCAAGTGAGGGCGGACGGCGAGCGACTCGATCTTTTCAAGTGCCGAATCAAGCTGGTTGCCCAGATAGTGGCCCGGAATCTTGGTGACCAACGCGGGCCGTTCAGCAAAGACGTTACCGCCATAGGCAAGCGGAATTCGGTTCTCGGCCAGGATGGTCGCCATTTTCTGCAGGTTGGCGGCGGTTGAGAGCTGTTGAGCCGTTAGAATTACGAGTTTTGGCTTCGTTTCTTGCAGCGTCTTTTCCAGGCTACGCAACGGCACGTTTGCACCCAAGTAGATGATATCAAAGCCTCGGCGCCGCAACAGTAGCGAGAGCATCAACGGCGGAAAAACATGTTCCTCCTGTGGCGGGCAACCAATCAGGATTCGTTCACGCCGCGAGGGCACCGGCGTTGCGGCAAGCATCGTCTCTAAGCGACGAATGGCCAGGGCCGAGGCAAAGTGCTCTTGTTGAACGGTTACCCGCCCTTTCTGCCACCCCCTACCAATTTCAGCCAACCCTGCCTGGATGACCTGGGTACACACTTGTTCGGTTGGCAACAAGGAAAAGGCTTCGCTCAGTACAGCTTCTGATTGGGCCTCTTCAAAATGCATGCAGGCATTGATCCAGCCCGCACGTAAGTTGGCAACGCGATTAGTCCCATCATTGATCGGGTTAGGAACGGGCGTGCGCTGGGCAGCCGCTCGTGGCGCGTCAGGATGCCGATGACCCGGCGTAGCAAGTGGATCCCCCTCATTTTCGCTCAAGCGCTCCCATAAATCGACGGCGCGACCAATACTCAGCCCTTCATCCTGCCGCGCGATGAGCCACTTCACTGTCTCAATATCACGTGGAGAGTAGAGCCGGTGTCCGCTGGCCGTACGTTTTGGGATAGGCAGTCCATATCGGCGCTCCCATGCGCGCAACGTATCCGGCTTGATGCCAGTTTCTCGTACAACCGCTTTTACGTTATAAATGGGCGTACTATCATTTGCGTTCACAGCTTTCACTACCTCCATCTCGAGTCAGCTGCAGAATATGACCAAATTGTCATGGATCCACAACTGTTTTACTCTCCTATTATTTAGGTGAGCATACGTCATAACTTCATTTTGTAAAGTATTTGTCCATACTTTTTCTAAAAAATATTCAATAAATGTATGATAAATACCTTGACAAACCACTGAGTTCGCCGTAAAATTCTCCCCGGTTGAGTCCTTCATTCCACTTGACCGCGAGAAAGCCATCTGGAACGAATTCACTTCCACGCACCGCACTGGAGAGATTCATCTATGCAACTGGAAACCCATCCCTGGGAAGGGACACTTCTCTCTCTTGCCCGTGAAGCCCGCCATTCCACGCCGCTTGGTACATCGCATCGGATCGATTCGCAGCTTCTAGAGCGTGCCTACGCCTATTGTGAGTCGGTCACCGCCATCAATAGCCGGTCCTTTCATCTTGCATCCGGGCTTTTACCGGATGGAAAACGCCAGGCTGCACGCGCCCTGTATGCGTTTTGCCGCGTAAGTGACGATATCGTCGATGAGGGTGGAGCGGAGAGCAAGCAGGAGCTGACGGCCTGGCGCGCCAAAACATCCCTGGCCCATCCGCCGGAAGAGGATTTGGTCGCCGTTGCCTGGGCTGATGCACGTCTGCGCTATGACATTCCGCTGCGGTATGCCGAGCAACTGCTGGATGGCGTCGCAACCGACTTAGAAAAGGATCGTTTCGCAACGATTGATGAGCTTGCCCAGTATAGCTATGGCGTCGCCTCCACGGTTGGCCTCATGTCCATGCATATTATTGGATACAGTGATGAAGAGGCGCTACCCTATGCCATCAAGTTAGGCGTAGCCCTTCAACTGACGAACATATTGCGCGATATATCTGAGGATCGGGCGCGCGGTCGTGTCTACGTGCCGCAAGATGAGTTGGCACACTTTGGCTTGAGCGAAGACGATATTGCTGCCGGCGTCGTAACGGATGCGTGGTGCTCCTTCATGCGCTTTCAGATCGAACGCAATCGTCGGTTGTACTCGGAGGCCATGCCCGGCATCGGCTATCTGGATTCAAGCGGTCGCTTCGCGATTGGCGCTGCTGCCGAGCTTTATCGCGCGATCCTTGATGATATTGAGCGTCACGACTATGACGTCTTCGCTCGCCGCGCTTACGTCTCCAAGTGGGGCAAAATCGGCCGTCTCCCCGGCATTTGGTGGCGCAGCCGGAACGCGATCGCCTGAGCGCGCCTCGCTCAAATTGCGGCGGCCCCACGTAGGGCCGCCAGACGCTCCTCGTCGTATCCCAATAATTCCCTCAATACCTGATCCGTATGTTCGCCCAGCAGGGGCGGCGGTGTGCGAATTTGGGCGGGTGTCTCGCTCAATTTTGGCGCTGGCCCAAGCAGCGTGATTGGCCCTGTTTCCGGATGCTCAACGGTCTGCACCATCTCTCTGGCTATGGCCTGTGGATGAGCGAGTGCAGTCGGAATGTCATTGACCGCACTCACCGGGACGCCCGCCTCCAGGAGCTGGGACAGCCAGTCGTCGGTGGTCTGCTGCACGAAAATTTCTTCCAGCCACGGCACCAAGCTAGAGCGGTGAGCGACGCGCGCCGGATTGGTGGCGAAACGAACATCCGCGGCGAGTTCCGGTCGGCCGAGCACCGTACAGAGGCGAGCGAACTGACCGTCGTTGCCTACGGCGAGCATGAGCCAGCCGTCAGCTGTCGGCACAGTTTGATAGGGTACGATGGATGCGTGGGCGTTGCCGTAGCGTTGGGGCGTTTCGTCCGAAACGAAGTAGGCAGTGGCAACATTGGCCAGCCAGCTTAGCTGGGTATCGAAGAGCGCAATATCGATATATTGCCCTTCGCCCGAGCTGATGCGGTGATGGAGGGCGGCGAGGATGGCGATTGCGGCCTGCATGCCCGTAGTAATGTCCGTAATGGCCACGCCGATCTTGTGCGGTTCGCCGGCAGCGCCTGCCGGCCCGGTGATACTCATGATTCCGCCCATGGCTTGAATGGCTGTGTCGTAGCCGGGAACATGGCGAAAGGGTCCATTCTGGCCAAAGCCTGTGATCGAGCAGTAGATCAATCGATGATTGATTTCGTGTAGTGAAGGATAGTCAATACCTAACCTCATCATCGTATCCACTTTGAAATTCTCGATCAGCACATCAGCCTCTACCACAAGCTCGCGCAACACTCGGCGACCGATTTCTGATTTTAGGTTCAGCGTTACGCTCTCCTTGTTGCGATTGGCGCTGAAAAAGTAGGCGCTTTCGCCATTCTCGGCAAATGGGGGGCCCCAACGTCGGGTGTCGTCACCGCGACCCGGTTGCTCGATTTTGATGACGCGTGCGCCAAGGTCGCCCAGCAGCATCGTTGCGTAGGGGCCTGCCAGGACGCGTGAAAGATCGATTATGATAATGTCTTCGAGCGCGGCACGCGGTAGAGGATTAGTATTTGCAGTCATGAGATCACCTTTCTGCACGATGCCGGCGCCAGGTTGGTGGGATGTGGAGACGGGGAACTAGTCGTGCGCCTTTTTGGTTTCCATTGATGGTACCACAGAATTTGCGCGGCGCTGATCAAAGGCGCATCGCGCCATTGGAGGAGGGAAACAATGTTCTACCAATCAAAGCTGACGATGTTCTTCCTTGCGCTTGGCTTGGCGGCATTATTGGCGGCGTGCAGTCAGGAACGGCCGCCAATTTCGCCTGAGGCTGAAGCAACAATCACCTTTTTGCAGGATGAAAACGCGCGACTTGCGGACGAAATCGCTCGTCTTCAGGACGCGACAGACGGCGAGGCCGACCTGCTTGGGGCAATGCTTGCGCAGCAGCCAGCAGGGGACGAAACCACCGAATCACCGCTGGTCGTGGCCAGCGCTGAGGAGAGTGTGCCGACCGTTGCTGCGCCCACACCCTTGCCACCGCCCACACCGTTGCCGACCTTCGTCCCGCAGACATTGGCAGCAGCCCCCCCCGTAGACCGATTTACGGCTGCTGTCCCGTTTGCTGGGGCCTGGGCAGCTGACCCGGATCGCCAGCAAACGCTTGGCTGGGCGCTAGAGGCCCAACCAAGCAGCACAACGGTCGTTGCCCAGCCTTTTGAGCGCGGCTTGATGCTCTGGCGCAGCGATACGGGTCAGATTTTTGCGCTTTGGGCGCAGGATGGCCGCCAAAATTGGCGTGCGTTTGAGGATACGTTTGAAGATGGCGAACCCGAAATTGATCCGACGCTTACGGCTCCGGGTGGCTTCCTGCAGCCCGAGCGCGGTTTTGGGAAGATCTGGCGGCAAAATCCGGACGTGCGCGAGGCGCTCGGGTGGGCCCAGGTGCGCGAGAACAAGAGCGAAGGGCTAATCCAGCCCTTCGAACATGGTCTCATGACCTACGTCGGCGCACGCGTCTACGGCATCGGTCAAACGCCCGAGGGCGAGCCGGTTTGGTTTGCGGAATAGGCAAGCCGTAGGAGAACCGTCCGAATCCTTAGCAAACGTACGACGTATGATCTTGCGTTAAGGCAGTTAGCGTATTCGAAACCAAGCTGACTCGCACCCACTTAGAGAGTAGCGATCCAGCTTGGTTTAGACAAGCTTAACCGGCGCTGGCTGCATCGCCACTTCAAGCATTGTAGAAAGGAAGCACCGCCATGCCCCGCTTCAATCCCAGCCACCGACAACTTGCGCTTCTGGCAATATTTTTTGTAATGATCGTACTGACGGGCCTCGTCATGACGGCCAATTACGCCGCAGCCAATGGTGATTATTCGGTCTTTCTCCCTCTGGTCGAGCGCGCAGCGTCTGGTTCAGTTCCCATCCCATAACCGGGCGCAAAAGACGAATTGAGCGCACGATATTGCAGGCAAACGATCCCGAGGCGAATTCGCCTCGGGATCGTTTGCCTGCAATAAGTAAAATTTGTGTTTATACCTGATGCGAAAGGATTACGTGAAGTCGTTGTAGTGAGGGCGTAAGAAGTAGAGAACAATGATCGGAATCAAAACGGCGCCGAACACCATGATCAAGTCGCCCGTTAACACCAAGGCAACGACCGCTGTGACAGCAGCCGAAATGAGGTAGAGAATCAACCCCCAGCGCTGCCAATTCCAGATCCCCAGAGCCGAGATGACGCCTGCTGCCGACGACAGCAGAAGCAGCCAGAGTGCAAGTGAGGCATCACCTTCCTGGCGTACGGTGACCCAGTAGACGCCGGTCATGATGAGGTTGCCCAGAACAACCAGAATCAGGACGATGGTTATGCCTGTGCTGCGGTGAGGATGTTTCCCGTCTTTGCTCATTCGATGAACTCCTGCATTGTTGAAAATTGAAGGAGCGCCGGATTTCCGACGCTCCCTAATCATACTCTATATCGGTGAGCGCAAGGAAATCGCCTTTGACGCACGAGTTGAACCCTGCCTCACGCGGCCATCATGCCCATTTGCTGAGACCCATCTCATATGGGTTGACGAGGTCCTCATTTGACGGGCGCACCCGCACACCGATGGCGAACTGACCGCTCTCCTCAGGCTGGAGCGCACCACTGTAAACGAGCGCATTGCCCCGCGTATCGCTCTTGTCCATAGCAGCGACTGCAGGATCCACCATATGACCGACGGCATCGCTCACGCCGTAGACGATTTCGGCCGTCACGCTCTCTTCCGGCACACTGTTCAACCAAACTTGTGCAGCCAACGCCATGGGCTCACCGACTTCGATTTGGAGCTGCGGCCGATCAAGCATCTCGATGTTCACAGTGTTCCAACGCTGGCGGATGTCCGCCTTCCACGCTGCTATGGCCTTGGCCACCGCGTAGTCGTCAGCCTGGAAGTGTACGCCACTGACAGCAGCGGGCAAGTAATACTGATTCACATAATCCTTGACCATGCGCCGCATGCTGAATTGCGGGGCGCATGAGCGAATCGAATTCTTCATTACCTCCACCCAGCCGTGGGGCACATCGTTCTCGTCCCGGTCGTAGTAGAGCGGGATGATTTCGTCCTCCAACAGTTGATAGAGGCTGAGTGCATCGGCTTCATCTTGCGTCGCTTCATCCTTATATTCGCGCTCTTCGCCGATTGCCCAACCGTTGCTGCCGTCATAGCCTTCAACCCACCAACCGTCTAGAACGGAAAGATTTGGCACACCGCTCGCTGCAGCCTTCTCTCCAGAAGTGCCAGAGGCTTCATGGGGACGCCGCGGGTTGTTGAGCCACACGTCAACGCCGGAAATTAGATGGCGGGCTATGTTCATGTCGTAGTTCTCGACAAACACGATCTTGCCGGCAAAATCAGGATCTTGACTCAATTCATAGATTTCGCGAATAAGGGTCTTGCCCGGTTCGTCGGCCGGATGGGCCTTGCCACTGAAGATGATCTGCATTGGTCGCTCCGGATTGTGGAGCATTGCCTTGAGGCGCTCTCGATCGCGGAAGATCAGGGTGGCCCGCTTGTAGGTAGCAAACCGCCGGGCAAAGCCAAGGGTCAGCGCATTGGGATCAAGCAGGTGGGCAGCCTCGTCGACGCGGCGCGGCCCCTCGCCATGGCGCAGATATTGGCGCTTGACCCGATCGCGTGTGAAATCAATCAGCTTCTGCTTGCGCGCTTCGTGGACGTGCCACAGCTCATCATCTGGAATTGCATCGACAGAGGACCAAGTTGCAGGAGCGTCAATCTCCTCCTGCCAGTCGGCGGGAAGATAAGTGCTGTATAGCTCCTTGAGTTCCTGAACCATCCACGTCTTGGAGTGGACGCCGTTGGTGATGTGGCCAATAGGCGTCTGCTCAACAGGCAGGTCCGGCCACAAAAAGTTCCACATGGCACGGCTGACATGACCGTGCAGCTCGCTCACGCCGTTGTGATAAGCGCTGAGTCTAAGCGCCAACACGGTCATGCTGTATTGGTTCCCCCATTCGGTCTGCTGGCTGGCAAAATGGATGAATTCGTCCCGCCCAATCCCCAATTGCGTCCAATATTGCCAGAAAAACTTCTCAACCAGTTCAAAGGAGAAGGTGTCGTTGCCTGCAGGAACCGGTGTATGCGTCGTGAACAGCGTATTGGCGCGCACGGCCTCCACCGCTTGCACGAAGCTGATACCAGCCTCCTGAACCTTCTCCCGTGCCCGCTCCAGCCCCAGAAAGGCGCTATGGCCCTCATTCATGTGCCAGACGGCCGGTGCAATGCCCAGCGCACGCACGGCGCGTACGCCACCGATGCCGAGGACGAATTCCTGGCTGATGCGCATTTCGCGGTCACCGCCATAGAGGCGGGCGCTCAGCTCGCGGTCCTGGGGCGCGTTGCGCTCCACGTCCGTGTCCATCAGGTAGATCGGAATGCGACCGACCTGGATTCGCCATACCTTGGCGTAAACGGTGCGGCCCGGTAGATCCACGTGTACCAGCACTTCGTTGCCGTCAGCATCTACGGCTGGCGTGGCGGGCACCTCAGCAAAGTTCACCTTTTCATATTGGGCCTGCTGGACACCCTCGGCGTCGATAAGCTGGGTAAAATAGCCTTGGGGATAGAGGAAGCCCACGCCAATGAACGGCAGATCCAGGTCACTGGCGGCTTTACAATGATCCCCACTCAGAATACCCAGACCACCACTGTAGATCGGCAGCGCTTCATGGAGGCCAAATTCGGCGCTGAAATAGGCGATCACTTGGTCGCGCTTGTCGGCGTGATGGGTTTTAAACCACGTTGTGGTATCGGGTGACATGTACTCATCAAATCGTGCCAAGACGACCTGATAGACCGCTAGGTATGCTCCATCCTTGGCCACGGCGTTGAGCTTCTCCTGCTGAACCGCACGCAGGAACTTGACCGGGTTGTGGTTGGTTGCTTCCCACAACTCGGGGTCTATTATCGCATACAGATCCTGGGCTTCGGCTTCCCAGCTCCACCACAAGTTATAGGCCAACTCCTGGAGACGCTCAATCTCCGCGGGAAGTTTGGGCAAGACCGAAACGGTCCCAATAAGGTTCATGATGATTCCTTTAGATTCTATTTAACTTTGGTTCTGCTCAAGCTTGAAATAGCGGGTCATCCGCCGGCAACGTTGCATCTTGAACCATGCAAGCGGTTGCACGCATTAACATCGGGGCCATTGTACTTGTATTCCCGTGGGAAGGCCAATAATCTCAACGGGAATTCAGCAATATTGGCGACCCGCTGACGGTTAATGCGAGGAATTGTTAGACTTGTACGGATTGCGCCAATAGCGACCCTCGGCGGCAAGCAATTTATCTGCCTCTCGGGGACCCCAACTGCCGGCGCGGTAGGTGGCAAGTTGTACAGGCCCGTCGGTCTGCTCTTCCTGGAGGGCCCATCCCTCCAGTACCTTCGTCACCCGATCCCAGGCCACTTCAATCTCGTCGCGACGAATAAAGAGTGTGCCATCACCCAGTAGCGCATCGAGCAATAGACGCTCGTACGCTTCAGCCGACTCCGCGCCAAAGGCGTCGGCATAGGTGAACTCCATAGAGACCGGATTCACGTCAATGATCGGACCGGGATGCTTGGCGTCGAAGGCGAGGCGGATGCCTTCATCAGGCTGGATGCGCAAGGTGATCACATTCTGAGGAATGTGCATGTCGTTTTCCAAGTCCTGGAAGAACATGAGCGGCGGTTGGCGAAAGACAACGTTGATCTCGGTTAGTTTGGTGGCCATTGCCTTACCGGTGCGGATATAGAAGGGCACGCCGTTCCAACGCCAGTTGTCGATCTCCAGCCGCCAAGCCAGATAGGTCTCCGTGGTAGAGTCCGGATCAACACCCGGCGTCTCCAAATAACCCGGGATCTGCTCGCCGTTGGTCTTACCGGCCGTATACTGGGCGCGCACGACGCAGTCGGCAACGTCTTCCTGCTCGAACGGACGAATGGCGCGCAGCACATTGACCTTCTGATCGCGCACGGCTTTGTCTTCGTACGCGACCGGCGGTTCCATGGCCGTCAGGGCGACGAGCTGCATGACGTGATTCTGGATCATGTCCCGGATCGCGCCGGCTTTGTCGTAATAGCCGCCTCGGTCTTCGACGCCGAGGCTCTCGGCTACGGTAATCTGTACGTGGTCGACATAGTTACGATTCCAAATTGGTTCGAAGATGCCGTTGCCAAAACGGAAGACAAGGATATTTTGCACAGTCTCCTTGCCCAGATAATGATCGATGCGATAGATCTGATCCTCGTTAAAATGTTCCAAGAGGTGCCGGTTGAGATCTTCTGCACTGGCCAGATCGTGTCCAAAGGGCTTTTCGATAATCATACGCGCCCAGCTGCCGTCCTCGACCTGGGAAAGTCCGACCTCGCTTACCAAGGTCGTGATCGGCTTAAAGACTGTCGGCGGCGTTGACAGATAGAAGAGACGATTGCCCTCGGTATGATGAAGTTCGTCAACTTCTTCCACCCGTTCGGCGAGTCGTTCAAAGCTTTCACGGTCATCGTAACCGCCGCTCTGATAGTGAACGTGGCGCGCGAACTCCGCCCACTCTTCATCGGGCAGGCGCTTATTGGTAAAAGTTTCCATGCTCTTGCGCACTTCATCGCGATAGGCCTCATCGGTGTATTCTGTGCGCGCATAGCCGAGGAACGCGTAGTGCTCAGGCAGCAGCCCTTGTCGATATAGACTATAGAGGGCCGGTAGGAGCTTGCGCTTGGCCAGGTCGCCCGAAGCGCCGAAGACGACGATCTGCATTGGTGGGATCTTGCGACCGTTCATCCCAACTCCCCCGCTTCCAGCGCATTGATTTTGCTGACTCGGCGCACAAAGCGCTCTTCCTGCTGCATCTCGGCGCCGGCAAACGCGCGCACAATCTCCCGGGCTAGCTCATCGCCGATGATGCGCCCGCCCAGGCAGAGCACATTCATGCCGTCGTGCTCCACGCCTTGATGCGCGCTGTAGGTGTCATGCGCAATACTGGCGCGCAGGCCGCGAATCTTGATTGGCCGCAATGGCAACTCCGACGCCGCTGCCACAAAGCAGGACGCCCCGCTCCACATCTCCCGCCTGCAGCAGTCGTCCGACCTTGGCAGCGTAGTCGGGAAAATCAACTGATTCGGTATTGTGGGCGCCCACATCAATCACTTCGTGGCCCAACAGTGTCAATTCATCGATGACAGGCGCCTTGAGCGAAAATCCGCCGTGATCTGTCCCGACCGCGATACGCATAAGCCGAAATTCTCCAGGTGTTTGATGACGGTAGCTTGTTTACGGTTCACATTATCGCACAATGTGAAAAGCGTTGGTAACGCCAACTACGGGTCCCGCCGATCAGGCAGCCGTTGATTCCACACGACTCAAACGGATCGGCCGTATGAGGCAGAAACGCTTATTCATGGGGGTAGGCCATGACGAGACCCTTGACCTCGACGTGGACGGGTTGCCCTGTGGCAAAGTTGTACATCGGCCCGACGCGCGTATTGAGGGTACGGCGGGAGGGCAACCGGAGCGTTACGAGCTGATCGTGACCGAAGAAGAGCGTCTCGGCCACGCGGGCCACGGAATCGGGTGGTCCCGGTACGACGGCCACATTTTCGGGTCGAATCAAGATTTCCACCTCGCCGTGCGCCGGATACTGGAGGTGGACCCTACCGAGCTCGCTATCGGCCTGGTAGCCGCGGGCCACGCCCGGCAAGAAATTGGCATCACCAATGAACTCGGCGACGGCGTGATTGATCGGCTGGTGATAGAGTTGTTGGGGCGAGGCCACCTGAATTACCCGACCATCCATGAGTACGGCAATCTTGTCAACCAGGCTGAGGGCTTCTTCCTGGTCATGGGTGACAAAGACGGCTGTGGCCCCAGCCTGCTTAAGGATGGCACGGATTTCAGCGCGCACGCGCACGCGCAAGCCTGCATCCAGATTGCTGAAGGGCTCATCGAGCAGAATCAGCTCAGGTTCGGGCGCCAGTGCTCGTGCCAGGGCAACTCGCTGCTGCTGACCACCGCTCAATTCTGAGGGCATGCGCTGCCCCAAACCCTGAAGGCCAACCAACTCCAGTACGTCGATGATGCGTGTGTCTTTGTCGCCAGCGTAGGCATGGAGTCCGAACCGAATATTCTCGGCAACGGTCATGTGCGGAAAGAGAGCGTATTCTTGAAAGACCATGCCCACGCGCCGTTTCTCTGGCGGGAGATGGACCGATCGTGAGGAAACCACCGTGCCGCCGATCTCGATGACGCCACCGTCCAGTCGCTCGAAGCCCGCGATAAGGCGCAGCGTCGTGGTTTTGCCGCAGCCGCTTGGGCCAAGCAGCGCCAATAGTTCGCCTTTTTGCAGGTCAAAAGTGACGCCATTGGCTGCGCCCACATCATCGAAATGCTTTTCAACGTCCTGGAGGCGGATGGCGGGCGCTACTGTTACTGGTGCATGTTTGAAGTCGCTCATGATGCGTCGCGTTCTTCCTGGCCCAGGATAATGGCGATGCTCACTGCTGAGACTGCCAACAGGATGAGGGAGGGAACTGCTGCACGGGTGAAGAACGCCTCCTGCGTCGCTGACCATATCTGTGTGGCCAGGGTGGTGAAACCTGTCGGTCCCAGCAGCAGCGTGGCGGGCAACTCTTTCATCGTCGACAAGAAGACCAGGGCCGCGCCAGTCCAGATGCCGGGACGCAGTAAGGGCAAGGTGATACGGCCGATGGTGCGGCTGCGGCTGGCCCCCATGCTGCGGGCAGCCTCTTCCAGCCGCGGACTCATGCGCAGCAGAGATGTACGCACGGTGCCGGTAGCCTGGGGCAGAAAACGCACCACATAGGCAAATATCAGCATGGTCAACGTCTGATATAGCCATGGGAGAAAGTTTGCACCGAAGAAGACTAGGCTCAATGCGATGACGATGCCGGGCAAGCCATAACCGACATAGACAGATTGACTGATCAAATTGCTGTAGCGACTGGGAAAGCGTACAGCAAGGTAGGCTACGGGCAGCGCCAGAATAATGGCGGCTAGTGCAGCGAGCGTGCTTGCCTGTACGCTGTGGAACGTCGCTTGGAAGGCGGGTAGCAGCGGTTCGCCCACGCGCAATCCACGGACAAGCCAATAAACCACGACTGAAAGTGGCACAAACAACCCAGCCAACACCACGGAGCCGCAAAGAGCCAGCGCCGGCCAGCGCCATGCGCCCAATGCTTGACGCTGCATGGAACGAGCCGCGCCTGCGCCCATGCGGTAATAGGGGCGACTGCGCCCCTGAATCCGTTGGGCGCCGAAGAGCAACAGGAGGGTCAGCGCCACGAGCACGAGCGAAAGCAGCGCAGCATAGCTGCGATCAAAGCTGCTGAGATACTGCACGTAGATCGCCCGGGTAAAGCTGTTGTAGCGCAGTATCGAGACGGCTCCAAAGTCGCTCAAAACGTACAGCGCCACCAGCAACACGCCCGCGGCAATCGCGGGGCGCAACGCGGGCAACGTCACCCGACGAAAGGTCTGCCAGGGCCCGTAGCCCATCCCGCGCGAAGCCTCCTCGAGCGCAGGGTCCAGGTTACGCAGGCCGGCGCGGATCGTCAACAGCAGATAGGGGAACGTGAAGATCGTCAGGGCGTAGGTCGCGCCGACAAGTCCATAGACCGAAGGCAGGCGTTCGACACCGAGCGGTTCGAGCCAATTCTGTACCATCCCACGTGGTCCCAACATGGCGACCAGCGCATAGCCACCCACATAACTCGGGAAGACGAGCGGCAGGGTAATCAGCACGCTCCACAGACGTCGGCCAGGCAAATCAGTCCGCACGGTGAGCCAGGCGAGCGGCAAGGAGAGCAGTAGAGAAAAGCCAGTCACCAATGCGGCCAGTAACACGCTATTCCAGAGGATGCGCACAGTACTGGCGCGAAAGATGAGGTCAAGGGCATTGCCTGCACTTAGCGAGCGCCAAATCAAGTAAGTGAGTGGTAGCAGCATCATGCCGGCAATCAGCGCTGCGATGACGTTCAGCAGCATGTGTGGGGCGGAGGTACGCGGTAGCAAGCGCGATCGCTCACCTGTCATTCTGGATTGCGGCCCTGGGGACGTACCCGACGACTCAATCATGGGCTGCACGTCCTTCGCTTGTCTCCATCTGACTTTCATCGTGCCACGGAAGCACGATGCCGTATTCATGGACTGTGGTCGGCCAGAAGAGCCAGATCAGCCCCAGCAGCGGTTGGAAGAGGGGAAAATAGCCGTAGTCTGCGCCAAAGTGTCGCCAAACCGTACTGCCGACCGTTGCCGGGGCCACAAAGCTCCAGATACCAACGGTGAGGGTCATGAAGCTCTCGAAAAGCAGGACGCAGACCGACAGCCACCAGGTCCACCGTCGTCGGTAGGCAAAGCCAAAGCCTGCCACCAGATAGCAGAGCGCAGCGACGCCGCTGAGGATCGAGGGTAGCAAATAGACAACGCCTTCTTTGAAGAAGATCTGGTAGACTGCCCGTGTGCCGGTCGAGATTGCCAAGACCGGATACGAAACGGCCAAAATATAGCCGATGGCGCTGACCAGACTGGACATGGAGTCTTGGGGCGCGACAGTGCCGGCTTCTATACTCTGAGATGGGTTGAATTGTTCGTTGGTCGTCTTATCCGTCACGATGGAGCAACTGTCGATACTCTTGCTGGCCGCAACTCATTCGATATGAGCAACTGACCGAAAATTCATCAAAGCGCCATTATACTCGAATGGTGACGCTCTACGGCAGTGTTTCATCCAATTTTCGGTCGCAAAATGTTGCGGCAACTACCAGCGCCTGCCTAAACCATGCTTAACTTACTTGTTGCCTTCGCCTAAATCCCAAATTCCGCCAGGATAATCGCTAGCCACCGACGCAAGCGCGATGCAGTGAGTTCGGGCTGGTTGAGCTCATCGAGCACCAGGCCAAGAAAGTCGCCATCGACAACGGCCCAGGAATTCGTGAATGTGTAGCCGGTGGTAGGCCAGCGCCCCACCATGCTTGCGCCACTGTTTTGCATGCGATCGGCAACGAAAAAGACAGCATCGGCAAAGGTGTCCGGATAGCCGGCCTGATCGCCCAGACCATAGATGGCTGCAGCAGTACCCGTCAGGTCGATTTCATCCAATTCGTCCAGGGAGTTGGCCCAATCGTCTTGCAGTTGGCCGATGTTCCAGGTGGGAACGCCGAGGATCAGATAGCTGTACTCGGTCATATCTTCCAGATAGAACTCAGCTACATTGTTGAGTTCGACCGTGTGGCGCCCCTCTGCGGCAATGAGCGCCTGAATCTGCTCGGCAATGCGCTCTGTCGCGCCGTCGGTCGTACCGTAAAAGAGGCCAATCGTTGCCATACTAGGCTCGGACCTCGTCAGTGCCGGCCTGCGCCAAGAAACGCCTCGATCTCGCCGCGCAGCGCTGCATAGGTGTGGGTCACGGCAAAGTCAGGAAAGCGTGAGGCAACGCCGTCGGGCGGGCGGAAGAAGACGCCCACGTCTGCGGCTTTGAGCATGCTCGTATCGTTGAACGAGTCACCAAAGGCCATAGTACGAAAGCCCAACGTGTTGAAGCTCTCCATGGCCACCCGTTTTGAGTCGGGTACTCGCAACCGATAGTCGACAATCATGTTGTCGTCGTCTACGATCAACTGGTGGGCAAAGATCGTCGGATAGCGAAGCTTTGACATGAAGGGCTCAAGGAACTGGTAGAAGCTGTCGGTCAAGACGATCAGTCGCGACTGGCGACGTACCCAGTCCATAAAGTCGACAGCGCCAGGCAATGGTTCGAGCCCGGTAATGACCGCCTGGATGTCGCCCAGGGTCAAGTTGTTGTTCGCGCAGAATGCCCATACGTAGCTGCATGAGCTCGCCATAGTCGGCAATCTCGCGTGTGGTCAAGCGCAACTGCTCGATGCCGGTCGCTTCGGCGACGGCAATCCACACTTCAGGAAGGAAAACTCCTTCCAAATCGGCTGCGATCAATGTCGCCTGTTGATTCAACATAACTTCTGGTCCTCCAGCTAGGGCCAGCACGGCCCGGTCGATGCCCGTTGTTCGCCGTTCCAGAGGCGTGATGCACGACAGGCGCAAACTCAAGTCTAACAGAAAGAAAATCGATTGCTCAAGAATTAAGCAACGTTAACGCCAACCATTAATGGCACTATAATACTTTTTGAATGAATTTGACGGATTGCAACCCATGGGTTACTATTTTCACAATCCCTTAGATTTACTAGGGTTCGCACAGGTTTTGCGAGATTTCTTGGCCGAGCTATGGCCGCCCAATGGCCCGCATCAAAGACGTTCTAGCCACGGACTTAAGTGTTGAGCATGGAATCAGCCCGTCTCCTCTGTCTCGGATTGAATCATTGCCAGGCCTCCGTCGACGTACGTGAACACTTTCGCTGCTCTTTGGATGCATTAGCCGACGTCCGCCGGCGTGCAGAGGTTGAGCCAGCTCTTGCCCATCTCCGGGTAATTCGGGAACTTGCGCTTCTCTCCACCTGTAACCGCTTTGAACTTTATGCGACTGTGGATACGGGCCTGACGATCGATGCAGGCGAAACCCTGCTGCGCGCACTTCTGGCCGAGGCTAGCGGTGTCGGCGACAGTGTGGAAGCGCCCTTCTATCGCCATGTCGATGTCGATGCCATGCGCCATCTGGCACGCGTTGCGACGGGGCTCGATTCACTCGTTTTGGGCGAGTCTCAAATCTTGGGCCAGGTGACTTCCGCCTATACCGCCGCGACTGATGCGCATCTTATCGGTCCCTTTCTCGACGAAATGATGCTTGCGGCCATCCGTGCGGGCAAACGCGCCCGACGCGAGACGGCCATCGGCAACAATCCTGCCAGCATTAGTTCGGTTGCCATTGCCTTGGCGCGCCAGGCCGGTGGGCCGCTGAAGACGAAGCGCATTGCCGTAATCGGCCTGGGGGAAATGGGGCGGCTCACGCTCAAGGCGCTGGCAGCACGCAAGCTGGAACGTATCGCCCTGGTCAACCGCACGCCGGAACGGGCGCTTCCGTATGCAGCCGAAGGGCAAACAGTGTACGCACTCGATCGCCTGGATGAAGCCGTGTTGGAAGCCGACGTGGTCGTAAGCGCCACCAGCGCGGAGTCCTTCATTCTGACGGCTGACCAACTCCGCACGCTCCAAGCCAAACGAGAGCATCGTCCATTAATTCTTGTTGACATTGCACTACCCCGCGATATCGATCCGGCGGCCGCGGCCGTGCCCGGCGTGCGCCTCTTTGACATCGATGACCTCAACGCCGGCTTGGATGAGGCCTTGTCGTCACGGCGGAGCGAGGTTCCTAAGGTCGAGGCGATTATCGACCAGGAGGCGTCATGCTTTGCCGCCATGCTTCATGAATTGGCCATGCGCCCCGTCGTGGTGGATCTACGGCAGCGGGCGGAGCAAATCCGCCAACAGGAGTTGGCGCGCACGTTGCGCTATATGGGAGAAGACGTGGACGAGGCGGTTGTCGCCCAACTCAACCATCTCTCGCGTTCACTGGTCAATCGTTTGCTCCACTCGCCGACTCAGCGCCTGCGCGAAGTCGCCCATAATGGCAAGGCTGACACGTACGCTGAGACGATCCGCGATCTTTTTGACCTTAGCGATATCCAGGATATGCCCTGATGGCCGCCCCCGTTATTCGCCTTGGCACACGCACCTCTCGTCTGGCCCGTTGGCAAACCGAGCATGTAATTGCTCTCCTCTCTGCTGCATGGCCCCACTTAACCTGTATCACGGTTCCTTTCGTCACCAAAGGCGACAAGACGCTAGACAAACCGCTCCCCGAGATCGGTGGCAAAGGTCTGTTTACAGCTGAATTGGAGGCTGCGCTCAACACCGGTGAGATCGATCTGGCCGTCCACTCGCTGAAGGATCTGCCTGTAGATGACGCTCCGGGCTTGACGATCGGCGCGATTCCAGCCCGGGCGGACGTGCGTGACGCCGTGGTGGCTGTGGATGGCTTAGGTCTTGCCGCACTGCCCCGGGGCGCCGTCGTGGGGACAAGCAGCGTGCGGCGCTGCGCCCAGTTGCTCGCATGTCGCCCCGATCTCGACATTCAATCGATTCGGGGCAATGTAGAGACGCGGATTCGTAAGGTGGTGGACCAGCGCCACTACACAGCAACGATTCTGGCCATGGCTGGCCTGGAGCGCCTGGACTTGAGCTCTAATGTCACCGACCTGCTCGACCTGGACATGATGCTCCCTGCGCCGGGGCAAGGCGCTCTGGCCGTGCAGTGTCGTCATGCCGATGACGCGACATTAGGCCTGCTTGCAGCCATTGATGATCTAGCTACCCGCGCCTGCGTCACGGCAGAACGGGCCTTCCTAAGTGCATTGGGCGGCGGCTGCTCAGCGCCAATTGCCGCCTACGCCACAGTAGATAGAGAGGGCCTACTCAAACTGAGCGGCCTCGTCGGTGCGGTGGATGGCAGTCAGCTACTGCGTGTCGAGGGCCAGGAGCGTGATCCGCTTATCCTCGGCGCAACACTGGCCGAGAATCTACTTGCGCAGGGCGCGTCTGCGCTGTTGCAATGAGTGCGCCACTTCCCCTGAGCGGTCGTCGCGTGGTGGTCACGCGCCAGCGCAACCAGGCAGAGTCGTTCTGTCGCCGATTGGCGCAACTGGGCGCCAAGCCGGTCCGCTTTCCGACGATTGACTTTGCGCCTGTACGCTCCCATGAGGTCGACCAGGCGCAAGCCAAACTGCGCATGTATGACTGGATCCTCTTTACCAGTCCCAATGCCGTGCGTTTTTTTTTGGATCTGTTGGATGAAGCCCAGGTTGTGCTGGCGGGCCCCAAAATAGCCGCGACCGGCTCGCAAACCGCTGCTGCCCTCGAGCAAGCCGGCTATGTCTGTGACTTTGTGCCAGCCGATTTTTCTGGCGCAGCGCTGGCCGCGACCTTGCCCGAAGTCACCGGCCAACGCGTCCTTGTGCCGCGTACGGAACAAGGACGACCCGAGCTGGTCGAGGGTCTCGCAGCACGCGGCGCAGAGGTCGATGAAATCTCGATCTATCGCACCATCCTCGCGACGCCGACTTCCGCGGAGATGGACGAACTGGGGCAGGGGGCGGATGTGCTCACCTTTACCAGCCCACTGACGCTGCGCAATTTCTTAACGCTGGTCGAGCAGTCATCGCTCGAACAAGTTGTCGCCGAGTCGATCATTGCCTGTATTGGTCCGACCACGGCAGCTGAGGCAGAGGCGCTGGGTCTGAAGGTCGACATCGTGGCAGAAGCCTACACAACTGATGGTCTATTGGATGCGCTCTGCGCCTATTACGCGCCAGAGCATAAGTTTGCCGACGAAATAAACAGGGGTGTGAAATGAGCCTTGCTGTCGTAGCCGCGGAACCTTCACAACTTCACTTGGCCATCCGCCCTCGTCGTCTGCGTCACACGCCAACGCTGCGTGCCATGGTGCGTGAGACGAGGCTGGCGTCAACCGACTTCATTTATCCTCTCTTCGTCACCCACGGTGAGGGTGTGCGTGCGCCCATTGCATCGATGCCGGGCATTGCCCAGCTTTCCGTCGACGAAGCAGTCATCGAAGCGGGCGCAGCTGCTGACGCCGGTGTGCCGGCTGTGATCCTCTTTGGCATTCCAGCACAAAAAGACCCGATCGGTTTGGAGAACTTCGCAGATGACGGCATCGTGCAGCAGGCCGTACGGGCGATCAAGGCTGCCTTGCCCGAAATGATTGTCATCACGGACGTCTGTCTCTGCGAATACACCGATCACGGTCACTGCGGGTTACTCCATCATCCGGAGGATAGCGGCGCACACCTGGCCGACGGTTACGTGCTCAACGATGAGACACTGCCGATCCTGGCGAAAGCTGCCGTCTCGCACGCGGTGGCAGGCGCCGACGTTGTTGCCCCCAGCGGCATGTTGGACGGCATGGTCAGTGCAATCAGGCAGGGCCTGGATGCCGCTGGCTTTGCCCACATCCCGATCATGTCGTATGCGGTCAAGTATGCGTCTGCCTTTTATGGTCCCTTTCGCGATGCAGCCGACGGCGCCCCCAAATTCGGTGACCGTAAGACCCATCAGATGGATCCGGCCAACGTTCGCGAGGCGCTGCGTGAGGCGAGATTGGATGTTGCGGAAGGTGCTGACTTTTTGATGGTTAAGCCGGCGCTAGCCTATCTCGACGTCATTGCGCGCGTGAAGGAAGCCTTCTCTGAACTGCCTATGGTTGCGTACAACGTGAGCGGCGAATACGCCATGCTCAAGGCTGCGATTGCTAACGGCTGGCTGGCCGATGAGGCAATCTTGGAGACACTCTTGGGCTTCAAGCGTGCTGGCGCCGATCTAATCATCACTTATCATGCGATCGAGGCAGCCCGGGCATTGGCAGACCAGTGACGCTATCGCGCGCAAATGAGGCTGCGCCAACATCGATCCGGCAAGAATGAACTGACAATCTAGATGCTTGAAGATATTGAGGAAACCATGATCCCTGAAGAAGTGTTGCAGAAGCAGCGTCCCCAGGATGAAGCGGACACGGAAACAGTAGAGATTTACGAACTCGGCCGCGGATCTGACGGTGAGGTAATCAAGTCAAATCGTCGCCTTTTCATGCAGCTCTATGCCTTCGGCGATTGCAAAGATACACAGCCGCTGATCGACGCCTTGCGCGCAGCCGACCTGCCGGCATCGCTCTATGCTGACATCAATGATCCACGCGGCGTTGGCCTGCTGACGTGGAGTGAAGAGGCTGACTACTTCATCAGCGAGCTGCGCGATTTCCTCCTGCAGCCGCCTTTTGTCGATCTGACGCCCAAGCCGGAATACACCATGCTTGGCCGCACCTATTCGATCGGCTACGAGACGGACCTGGATGAGACGCTGGTGGATCGGCCCAAACGCCGCGTTGTCGATCCCGCCATGCCATGGGTCGTCTGGTACCCCTTGCGCCGTGCCGGCTCTTTTGAGCAGCTTGATGCCAAGGAGCAACGCACCATTTTGGCCGAGCATGGCGGCATTGGCCGCGCGTACGGTCGGGCCGGCCTGGGCACGGACATCCG
Organism: uncultured Chloroflexia bacterium; assembly: GCA_963749845.1. GTDB lineage: Bacteria > Chloroflexota > Anaerolineae > Caldilineales > Caldilineaceae > JAGRCP01. The sequence continues at coordinate 217,567 of CAVVOJ010000014.1, forward strand.
CCTCGCCTGCCACGGCATGGACAAGAACGACAATGATTTCGTCGTCGCCTTGTTGGGTCCGGAGCTATCGCCCCTGTCGTCGATTGTGCAGCGCATGCGTAAAACCAAGCAGACGTCTCTTCACCTGGAGCGGCTTGGCCCCTTCTTTGTGGGCAAGGCGATCTGGCAGAATCAACCGGACAGCGAGAAATGAGCGAAGCCATGAATGTGGAGACAACTGCAGCCGATGTCGTTGAAGAACCAACTGCGCTCTTTCTGCGTGCCTGCCGGCGGCTGCCGGTAGAGCGCACGCCGGTCTGGTTTATGCGCCAGGCTGGCCGCTATATGGAAGAGTACCGGGCCATCCGTGCCCAGCATGCCATGCTGGACGTTATCAACACGCCCGAGCTGGCGGCTGAAGTCACCCTGCAGCCGATCAACCGCTTTGGCTTCGACGCGGCGATTATCTTCGCCGACATCCTGCCGCCGCTGATTGGCATGGGGCTGAACCTGGAGTTCGTCAAGGGCGAGGGTCCGGTTATCCACAATCCGTTGACCACCACGTATGATATCGATCTGCTGGCCACGCCACCGGCCGAGCAGAGCATGGGGCCGACGTTGGAAGCCATTGGCCTGGTCGCAAGCGAGCTTGCACCGCGTGACATTCCACTGATCGGCTTCGCCGGTGCGCCCTTTACCCTCGCCTCCTACGCGATCGAGGGCGGCGGCTCCAAGCAATATGCCAAGACCAAGGCGCTGATGTATGGCGAGCCTGCCGCCTGGCAGCGGCTGATGAACAAGCTGGTGACGGTTCAAGCTGACTACCTGCTCAAGCAGGCCAAGGCTGGGGCCGCGGCGCTGCAAGTCTTCGATTCCTGGGCAGGCATTGCCCTGGGTCGGCAGGATTATGAGCGCTTTGTGGCGCCATACAACACCCAACTCTTCACAATGCTCCAGCGAGCAGGCGTACCCGTGATCAACTTCAGCACCGGAACAGCGGCCTATGTCGACCTGGTTGCAAGCTGTGGCGGCGATGTGGTCGGGGTCGACTGGCGGATGCCGCTGGACTGGTCGCGCGAGCGCATCAGGCCGGAGCAGGCGATCCAGGGCAACTTGGAGCCGATTGCACTCTTTGCCCCGTGGCGGGAGCTACGCTACCAGATTGATGACATCTTGGCGCGCGCTGGCGATGCGCCGGGTCACATTTTTAACTTGGGCCACGGCATCTTGCCCCAGACGCCCGTCGAGACCGTCGATCGCGTCTTGGCATACGTGCGTGAGCAGACCGCACGCGGCTGATCATTTTGAACTTGGAGAATCCAATGAGTGACATCCATTATCCGATCGGCGTGTTGATTATGGCCTATGGTGGGCCCAATTCTCTTGAAGAGTTGCCAGGCTATCTCGCCGACATTCGTCAAGGTCGACCGACCACGCCGGCTGTGCTGGAGGAGATCAGCAATAACTATCGCAACATCGGTGGTAGTTCACCCCTGCTGGAGATCACTACGCGTCAGATCGAGGCCGTGCGTCAGCGGCTAGACCCGGAGCGATACAAGATCTACCTCGGCATGCGGCATTGGGCGCCGTGGATCGAAGAGGTGATCGGCCAGATGCTCGACGACGGCGTGACCCACGCGGTTGGCCTGGTGCTTGCGCCCCATTACTCCAAGCTGAGCGTGGCCAAGTACCAGGGCAAGATTGCCGCCGGACTGGAGATGCAGCATGGAGAAATCGAGTTTGAGAACATCGCCTCGTACCATGATGCCCCCAAGCTGATAGAAGCGCTGGCTAATCGCGTGAGAGAAGGCATCGAGCGCTGGCCCGAAGACGAACAGGAGAGCGTCCACGTGATCTTTAGCGCACATAGCCTGCCGGTGCGCATCATCAAGATGGGCGACCCCTATGACAGTCAGTTACGCGAAACCGCCCGGCTCGTGGCGGAAAAGGCCGGTCTACCCGAAGAGCGCTGGTCGTGGAGCTACCAGTCGGCCGGGCGTAGTCCAGAACCGTGGCTGGGGCCCCAGCTGGAAGAGTACATTCCCGAGCTGGCAGAGCAAGGCGTGAAGAACATCGTTAGCATTCCAGTCGGCTTTGTATCAGATCACGTCGAAATCCTTTACGACATCGACATTGAGGCCCAAGCGGTCGCCAAAGAGCTGGGCATCCGCTTGGAGCGGCCACCGGCCCTCAATGAAGATCCACTTTACATCGACACACTCGTCGAGTTGATCACCACAGCGACCGCCAAGTGGCAACCGGAAATGGAGCCGGCGGCTTGAATCAGCACCAAACTGGAGAGATCATGAACACAAGCCAATCCGAAGCGCTCTTTGCCCGTGCGATTGAGGTACTTCCAGGCGGCGTAAACTCGCCAGTCCGAGCCTTCAAGTCGGTAGGGGGAACGCCGCGTTTTATCAGCCGCGGTGAAGGCGCCTACATGATCGATGTCGACGGCAATCGCTACATCGATTACGTCATGTCGTGGGGACCGCTTATTCTGGGGCATGCCAATCCGGCCGTGGTTGCGGCGCTTCAGGCCGCCACAGCCAAAGGAACCAGCTTTGGCGCGCCGTCGCCGCTGGAAATCGAGCTGGCCGAGCTGGTAACGGAGATGATGCCCAACCTGGAGATGGTCCGGTTTGTCAATTCAGGCACCGAGGCCACCATGAGTGCCTTGCGCCTGGCGCGCGCCTTTACAGGGCGGTCGAAGATCATCAAGTTTCAGGGCAACTATCACGGTCATGCCGACATGCTCTTGGTCCAGGCCGGCTCGGGCGTGGCCACGCTGGGGCTGCCCGATTCGCCGGGCGTGCCCGCGGCCACCGTCGCCGACACGTTGACCGCACGCTTCAACGACTTGGCATCCGTGGAACAATTGTTCGACGCGGCAGGCGATGAGATTGCGGCGATCATCGTTGAGCCGGTGGCAGGCAATATGGGCCTGGTCCCGCCACAGCGTGGCTTCTTGGCCGGTTTGCGCCAGCTCACGGCCGATCACGGCGCGCTGCTGGTCTTTGATGAAGTCATGACTGGCTTCCGGGTACATCCTGGCGGCGCCCAGACACTATTTGACATAAAACCTGACATTACAGCATTGGGCAAGGTGATCGGCGGGGGGCTGCCGGTGGGCGCCTATGGCGGCCGGCGTGAGATCATGGAGATGGTGGCGCCGGCGGGGCCCATGTATCAGGCGGGCACGCTTTCCGGCAATCCGCTGGCCATGACGGCCGGGCTGGAGACGCTACGCGGCATCAATCAGCCGGGCGTCTGGGACGGACTAGAGCTGCGCGGCGCGCAGTTGATGACCGGGCTCAGCGAGGCGGCTGCGGCAGCCGGAGTGCCGAGTCTCCGTCAGCAGGGTGGGGACCATGTTTGGGATGTTCTTCCAGCCCGGTCCGGTCACCGATTGGGCATCGGCGTCGGCATCGGATACAGAGCGCTTCGGCCGCTATTTCCATGCCATGCTGGAGCAGGGCGTCTATATCGCACCCTCGCAGTTCGAGGCCGGCTTCCTCTCCACGGCACACGGCGAGCAGGAAATCGACGCCACAGTCGAAGCTGCCGCGCAAGCGATGGCTCAGCTGTAAAGATTTGGGCTCTAAGCAGCCTAGTGTTCCGCGAATTTGAATTGACGACTCGTTTAACTGTGGCGGAACCTAAATGCATCGGCTCGAGAACCACCTACTTTGCGCCTGGCACGTCCCGGGCACGGGCGCCTACAAGTCTGCTAATCGGACATTCTGCCGCTCGTACCGGGGACGTTACGACCAACTGTCAACGGGATCTAGCACAACATTCGCATAGCCAATAAATCAAGAGCGCAATTACCGACCCAGGTAATTGCGCCTCTTGTCAATCCAGCACTCACACCGTCGTTGGCAATGTCTTGTTCCTCGACATAGCGGCTGGGCATGGAGAGAGAGTTCCAGCCGCCGGCATCGCGCAGGGCGAAGGGATCTGTGCCATTGCGGGCAGCCATGGTCGCCCAGTAGTGCCGGCAGTCATGGGCCGAGAGGCCAAAGAGCCCAATTTCTTCACCGAGCGTGCGGACGCGGGCGGTAATGGCGCGTTCGCTCATCCCAGGCTTCCCCAAATGTCTCCCTTTGCGGCTTGCGCGTAGAAGGGGGCCGTCACTCGGTGCATGGCCAAAGTTGATCCAGCGCTGGACCGCGCGCAGTGCGTCCTCTGTGAGCCGATGGGTCTGCCGCTTATCCACCTTGGGGCGAAAGAAGGTGAGTAGGCCACGCTGTAAGTCTACGTCTTTGCGCTGGACCAGCGCCAATTCGCCGACGCGCAAGCCATGGTCGAGGAGCAGGGAGAGTAGGACAGCATCGCGGCGCCCTTGGGGCGTATCGGGCTGCTGCTTGAGCGTGCGAGCCTGAGCCGCGGTAATGGTGACATTTTCAGCCTTCTTGTCCCCCAGGCGTTGGGTCGCGCGGCGTTCATTGACGCGTTTGCCTTCTTTCAGGCTGTAGCCCGACACATTCCGAATCAAAGTCGATTCTTCGGCATCGATCACCCCCGCTTTGCTGGCCAACTTCGCATAGACCTTTAGTCGTTGAAAGCTTGCGATTGACGCTGCTGATCGAATAGCCACCCTGCAAGAGCCAGCGCACGTACCCCTCAACGATGCCCCACGTGACCCCATGCCACGCTTGTGGGGAACTCTGCAGTTCTATTGCGCTCAGCCCACTTGCGTCGCCGATGGCAGCGAGGTACTCGGCAAAGGTGTCAAGATCCGCGGCCTGGGCTCGCAGCGTGTTGTGCGCTTTGCGGCTTGTGTAGTCGTCGAACGCCGCCGCACCGGCATATTGATTGGCGACCTGACCCAGCGCTGCGCGACGGCTACGTTCTTGCGCATCCAGCGGCGCCTTGGGGGCAGTTGTGACCCTGGTCAGTTTGTTCGATTGATCGCTCACGGGCTTTCTCTCGCTAATAGCTTCCGATAAGGATAAATTATCGGTAGTTATAATAATCGAAAAGAATCGGCTTTGTCAACCCCATAGTTTACTTGGCTACTGATGGCGCACGGACTCATTGCGTGACCGGTAGCCCGTCATTACGCCAGTCGCGCCATGAGACTTGGGCGTATCCGGCGTGGAGCCGACCGCAATGGCGCATCCACTTGCCGGATGCGGTGCTCGCCACCGTTGAAGTCTACAGCGTTCCGTTGGGTTTTGTCCGTAGTTGAGTCCGACCCACGCGGTATGGCCCCTCCCAATAGACCAAAATCACTGGCTTCCCAACCAGTAGACTATGCGAAACCACTTTCAGGTGGTACGCAGCCGCCATAAATAACAACGGGGGCTCCAGAACTGGAGCCCCCGTCTTCCGTGCAGCTCATGCTCCCTACCGGCGACGGTTTCGTATTGCCTCGACCACGAATAGCCCACCCAGGAGCAGCAGGACGATGCCAACACCGCCCTGACTCCGTGCGGTAAGCGAGAGCCCCGTGTCAGGCAAGCCGGGCGTTACATCGGCGGCAGCGGACTCCGCAACGGCAGGCTCGCCAGAACCGGTTGCAGCCGGTTCTGGGGCCGCTGTGCTGGTTTGCGTAGGCTCCGCAATCGGCGTATTCGTTGCCGTTGCCGCAGGTGTGACAGTCTGCGTTGGAGTTGGCTGTGGCGTACTCGTGGCCGTGGGCTCCGGGCTATTCGTGGCCGTGGCGGTCATGGTCGGCGCCTCAGTAGATGTCGCCGTTGGCGTAGCAGTTGGCGCTGGCGTCTCAGTCACTGTTGGTTCCGGTGTATTCGTCGAAGTCGCGGTTGGCTCCGTGGTGGCCGTTGCAGTCTCGGTGGCCGTTGGTTCTTGGGTCGCTGTCGGCGTATTCGTTGGCGACGGTTCCGACGTTGCGGTATACGTTGGGGTTGGTTCCGGAGTCGGCGTATTTGTTGCCGTCGGCCTTGGTGTATTCGTGGCCGTTGGCGCAGGTGTCGCCGTCGGCGTGGCTGTGTGCCTGGAGGTAGCAGTGCTGGTCGCTGTCGGCGTCGGCGTCGATGTTTCAGTTGCCGTTGGTTCAGGCGTATTCGTGGGCGTAGGCTCTGGTGTCGACGTCTCGGTTGCGGTTGGCGTGGGTTTCGGTGTCGGCGTGTTTGTTGCCGTCGGCGTACTGGTTGCAGTGGCAGTCGGTTCCGGCATGGCCGCCGCAACCAAATCGGCCAATGAACCGCCAGAAATGACAACCGGTAACCGTCCTCCCTCCTGGCCTCTTCCGCGGATATTGAGGTTCAACTCATCTGCATCATCAAGAGGGGTCGTCATCTCCCACGCGCCGTCCTCATCGACAGTTGCCGAAATTGTCGCGCCGCTGGTGAGGATGAGTTCTATGATTGCACCGGGTAAACCCTGGCCGCTCGCACGCAGTGTGAGCGCAGCATCCGCCGGTGCTAGTGAAAGCTCGTCGACGGTCAGCGGAACAGGTGTAGCCGTTGCTGTCGCAGTGGCAGTTGGCACTGGAGTTCTCGTTTCGGTCGGCGTTGCGGTGGGTGTGGCTGTCGGCCGCGGCGTCGCCGTACTGGTTGCTGTCGGCTCGGGCGTTTCAGTTGGCGTCGCTGTCGGCGCAGGCGTATCCGTTGCCGTGGCCGTAGGTTCAGGTGTTGTTGTATTTGTCGCTGTCGGTCTTGGCGTGTTCGTAGACGTAGGCTCAGGCGTCTCCGTCGGCGTGGGCGACGGCGTAGCAGTGGGCGCCAGAATGCGCAGCATGATGGCACTGCGTCCCGTGATCACGGAGTCATCACTGCGGCGCTGCTGCGCGTTGATCGCGTAGAGGCCAGGACGGGTGAAGGGTAGCGTGGAAGACCAAACACCACGCGTATCGACCAGCGCAGTACCGGATATCACGCCGTTAACCAGCACCTCCAGTTCGCTTTCAGGCTGACCGACACCGGAAATCGTTACGTCGCCTGGCTCAAAGCCATCTTGCAGCGACTCAGCATCAACCTGTGGCGGCAATGGCGTTGCCGTTGATGTTGGCGCCGGTGTCTCGGTTGGCGTTTCCGTGGGCTCAGGCGTTGCCGTATTCGTCGCGGTTGGTTCTGGCGTATTTGTGGCCGTAGGCTCGGGTGTCTCCGTCGGCGTGGCTGTGGCGGTTTCCGTTGGCTCCGGGGTGGCAGTGCTTGTCGACGTCGGCTCTGGCGTGGCCGTAGGTCGTGGCGCAACAACCAGGGGCAGCACAGCAGAGCGCTCAGCAACTACGCCGTCGGCGTCGATTTCATCGGCACGCAGGAGGAACTCACCGGCATCTTCCAGAATCGCCGTCACCGTCCACAAGCCGCTCGCAGCCACTGTCGTCGTGGCAATCGCCGTGTCGTCCAGCGAAATCTGAATGGTGCTCTCCGGCGCCCCCGTGCCGTTCAAGGTGAGGCTATTGCTTACAATGCCGCGGTTGAGAATCACAGCGCCCAATGCCGGACGAATCGGTGTTGCGGTAGCAGTGGCGGTACTGGTTGCCGTTGGTTCCGGCGTCACGGTTGGTGTTTCCGTCGGTTCAGGCGTCACGGTTTTAGTCGCCGTTGGCTGCGGTGTCTCAGTCGGTGTCTCGGTTGGCGTTTCCGTGGGCTCAGGCGTTGCCGTATTCGTCGCGGTTGGTTCTGGCGTATTTGTGGCCGTAGGCTCGGGTGTCTCCGTCGGCGTGGCTGTGGCGGTTTCTGTTGGCTCCGGGGTGGCAGTGCTTGTCGACGTCGGCTCAGGCGTGGCCGTAGGTCGTGGCGCAACAACCAGGGGCAACGCAGCAGAGCGCTCAGCAACTACGCCGTCGGCGTCGATTTCGTCGGCACGCAGGAGGAACTCACCGGCATCTTCCAGAATTGCCGTCACCGTCCATAAGCCGCTCGCAGCCACTGTCGTCGTGGCAATCGCCGTGTCGTCCAGCGAAATCTGAATGGTGCTCTCCGGCGCCCCCGTGCCGTTCAGAATCAGGCTGTCGCTGATGATGCCGCTGTTAAGGATCACGGCGCCCAGTGCGGGACGGATTGGCGTAGCCGTGGGTGTTGCCGTATTGACCGCCGTTGGCTCTGGGGTCTCGGTTGGTGTTCCTGTCGGTTCAGGCGTCGCCGTCTCAGTCGCCGTTGGTTCCGGTGTTTCTGTCGGCGTTGCCGTTGGTTCGGGCGTATTGGTCGATGTGGCGGTCGGCTCCGGTGTATTCGTCGACGTCGCAGTAGGCTCGGGGGTGGCCGTAGGCGGCGGATCAACGACCAGGCGGATGGGCACCGCGCGCTCAGCAATTACGCCGTCGGCGTCGATTTCGTCGGCACGCAGGAGGAACTCACCGGCATCTTCCAGAATCGCCGTCACCGTCCACAAGCCGCTCGCAGCCACTGTCGTCGTGGCGATCGCCGTGTCATCCAGCGAAATCTGAATGGTGCTCTCCGGCGCCCCCGTGCCGTTCAGCGTCAAGCTGTTGGTGATAATACCGCTCTTCAGAATCAGCGAACTGAGTGCGGGACGGATTGGCGTAGCCGTGGGTGTGGCCGTATTGGTCGCCGTTGGTTCCGGCGTTTCGGTCGGTGTATTTGTCGGCTCAGGGGTGGCCGTATCTGTGGCAGTAGGCTCCGGCGTTTCGGTGGGAGTTTCCGTTGGCTCAGGCGTCTCAGTCGGTTCAGGCGTGGCTGTTTCCGTCGCCGTAGGCTCTGGCGTCTCGGTCGGCTCAGGCGTGCTGGTAGATGTGGCAGTTGGTTCCGGAATGGCCGCGGCCAGCAATGAACGCAACGCGCCGGTAGGAATCGTCACGGGCAGCGTCGCGCCATCTGCACTGATACCCTCGATCTCCAGGTCGATCTCAGCAGGGTCTTCCACATCCGCCTGCAGGGACCAGGCGCCATCACTCGCCACCTGCGTCTCTACTAATGGTGCAGCGTTGACACCAAGTCGAACGGTTGCAGCGGGCTGGCCGGTACCGCGTACCAGCAGCGCCAATTGCGCGGCATCGGTCAGTAGCTCTACGCTATCCACGACAACGGGGATGGGCGTGGGTGCTGCAGTAGGTGCTGGCGTTGCGGTTGGCGGCGCAAGAATCAGGATACGGCTCGGCGCACTCCTGGCGCCGTCGACATAGCGTGCAGCCAGATCAAAACTGCCCGGTTCGGCCAAATTGATTTCGTACGACCAGCGGCCATCATCCCCGGTGAAGGCAACACCATTTACCGCCTCGTCAACCAGGATTTCGATGCTACTGTTGGGGCGCGCAGCACCCGCCAAGGCGATGCGCCCGGGCTCCATCGCGCCGGTGGCTGCCACCTCCAGGGTGGGCGCAATGGGTCGAATCCCGGCCGCCGGCGTTGTCTCCGTCACAGGAAGCGTGAGCGTGAAGGTCGTCAATCCCTCGCCGGCGGTGCCGGTTAGAAGGTCAGTCGGGGCAAGGGTCGCCGTGACGGTAATCGACTCTCGCCCGGCGCCAACCTCAGGTGTGATGGTAATGGGTACAGAGGTGGCAATCGCAACCTCAATCCCCGTAGCGGCATCATCGGCCGTTACGGTCGCCACTTCAGAAGTCGCTGTAGCAGTCGGACCTGCCGTCGCCGGCGGCGCTGCAGCAGCAACCGTTGCCGACGGTGTGGCCGTAACCACGACGGTCGTGCTCGCCGGCACAGCGGCTGTGACTTCGACCGTCGGTGCAATCCCTTCGACGGTTTCATCGGCAGCGATCTGATCGGGCGTCAGCAATGGAACTTCCGCCGTAGCCGTGGGTTCAACGGCAGTCGCTGCGGCTGCAACGGCCGCGGGCTCCGTCGGGACGAGCGTTGCCTCAGGCTGAGCAAGGGCGGTCGCTGGGACGACAGAAATGGCTACAGGTTCGCTACTGCCCGCGGCGTTGGCGGCACGGAGTGAGTAGTCGCCGGGCGCCAGCAACTGCGCGTCCAGCGTCCAGTTGCCCGCTTCGTCAGTAAGGGCAATGCCCAGCCGCACGTCGTCGAGCAGGACCTCAACTTCTTCACCGGGATTGGCTTGGCCACTGATTGTAACCGGTCCCGTGGCCAATGAGCCTGCAAACTGTTCTGCGTCTACGGAGGCCGGCACGGCGGCTTCGACGATGGCATCGGGTTCGTCCACGATATTGATCGCCACCGGTATGCCGCGCCCACTCTGGGCTCCTTCAGCCGTCAGTTCATAGGCACCGGGGGCCAATATGCGCGCCTCTATCGTCCACTGTCCGTCTTCGTCTGCCCGGGTTTCACCCAAGGGCAACGCGTCGATGAAAACAGCGACTTCTTCAGAGGGTACGCCTGCGCCTTGGATCATTAGGGGGCCAACTGGCAGGTCACCGGCAAGCGTCGTTGCATCAATCGTTGGCGGGGTCAACGGTTCCTGTATCTCAGTCTCGTTGGCTGAGTCAGTTGCCTCTGCGACTGCACTCTCGGACGGGGTTTCGGCGGATTCTTCAGTACCTGTATCGGCCGCGTCGACGGCAATCGCCACAGAATCACCAGCCAAGCCGTCGGTGCTGCGTACGTCAAGCGTGTACTGGCCTGGAGAAAGGAGACGTGCATCGAGAGTCCAGACGCCGTCATCGTCGACGGGCACCCGCCCCAAGAGAAGGCCATCGAGCAACACTTCAACCTCGCTGCCCGCCATACCCTGGCCGGAAAGCGTATTGAGTCCGGTTGTGAGGCCGTTGGTGAGCGCTAGCGCGTTGAACTGGGGCGGTTCAGCCGGTGCGACGACGCTCAGGCGCACGGGGTCACTGCTTCCCCCCTCACTATTCTGCGCAATCAGCTCATAGTCACCAGGGGCAAGCAGCTGAATCTCTTTGGACCAGCTACCCGCGTCATCAACCGTGACACGGCCGAGAGAAAGCCCGTCCAGTAACAGTTCCACCTCGTCAGCTGGGGCAGCTGTCCCAACAATGGTTGTAGCGCCAATTTCAAGGGGCGTGCTCTGTCCGCCAAGATCGATTGATGGGATGACCTGCGGCTCCTCAGTGACTGCCTGCGCAGGGGCTTCCTCCGGTTCACTTGTGATTTCCGCCGCGCTGCCCGTTTCAATCGTCTCATCATCTGTGGCTGTGTCTGTTTCTATACCTGGGGACGCGTCACCTTCCGCATCGATTTGCGCCGCAAACTCTACATCAGTCGTGTAGGTGGGAACAGGTGTGGAAAGCGTCAACTCGCTCGCTTCCGGCTCGGGCTGGTTCAATCCGCGCACATTGCCCACCACGAAGAGGACAACAATGAGCAGCAGAATGAGTACGGCAACCGCAAATTTGGCCTGATCATAGCGCTTGACTTCGCGGGGGGTATGTCGTGGTGACATGGGGTACAGTCCTTCGTTGTTGGAGCGAGTAGCGGTTTCTTCTCAGCCGATGTGTTTGCCGAGCTAGAGCAAGGCCCTGGCTTGAGCGATCCACGCTTCCGCGGCAACTTTCTGCTTGGTCGCCACGGCCGCCTGTAGGGCTTCAGGGGATGCCTGTGCCAGGTCGGCATAGGAGTAGATACCGGCTGCGTTCAGCCGTTCAGCAAAGACCGGCCCGATGCCTTTGATCACGGTTAAGTCATCAGGCTCTTCCACCAGGGGTGCAGGGAGCGCGGTTTCCGTTGCAGTGGTTGCAGCGGGCGGATCCTGGACTTCAGACTCGGACTTGAGGCGCTCGAGTTCCTGGCGAGCCTGGTGTAGCTCGCTGTAAAGAAAAGGGTCTACGCCCGCCTGCCGGCGATCGACGGTGCGCCGGCCAATCAGCCACTCGCCAATCCAACCAATGAGCAGGCCGGCGGCCACGCCAAACCAGAATTGCATAGGGTCTTTCCCCTTTTGTGATCAACTTGCGCGTTGCTCGGGTCCATAGCGGACTACTTCGACTTCTTTGTACCATAATTCGGCGGTGACGACCAATCTGTTTTGCTAATTTGCAGCGCCGGATCCGAGCCTGTTTGACCGTTCTGTCTCACCGTTGCATAATCACTTAGCCGACGCCAACGCCCCACGATTCGGATAGCCATGACCGACGACCAGCAGCAATCTTCTCCACAAAATGAGCACAATCGCCCAAAGGATGACAATCTTGGGGGCGGGCGGCGTCAAGAAGAGCAACCCTACCTGGTCAGGATCTCGACATCACGACCCGACGGCGGCATCGAGAAGCCCTTAGGCGCCCAACAGTCTTCGGACTTTTCGCTGGATGAAACGCCCCAGCGGCGGCGCCGGCGCCGCATTTCGCTTTATCAGGGTCCGTGGGCGCTCATTATTGGCTTCGCCGCAATTATCGTCATCGGCGCAACCCTACTCAAATTGCCGGCCGCGGCCGCGCCCGGCGTCTCGATCACCTGGGGCGAAGCCTTTTTCACGGCGACCAGCGCGGCCACAGTTACCGGTCTTGCAGTGTTAACCACCGCAACCGATTTTTCCTTTCTTGGGCAGGTCATTATCCTGATCCTACTCCAGGTAGGCGGTGTCGGTTTCATTGCCTTTAGCGTCCTGCTCTTCCGCCTGATCGGTCGCCGTATCAACCTCCAGACGCGCCTGATCGTGCAACAGTCTCTGGGCACGCGCCAGGCCAGCGGCGTCCTTAGTCTGGCGCTCTACGTGCTCGGTATCACCCTCACGTTAGAAGCAATCGGCGCGATGCTGCTATGGCTGCGTTGGCGCACCGCAATGCCCGAGCGGGACGCCATTTGGTATGCCATTTTCCATGCCATCAGCAGCTACTGCAACGCTGGTTTCGATCTCTTCTCTGGAACCGACAAGGGAGTGCTCTTTGGTTTTGGCACCGATTGGTACACCTTGACCGTCATGGGCACGCTGATCGTGCTGGGCAGCTTCGGTATCACCGTAATGTATGATCTATGGAACTATCCCGGCTATCGCTTCTTGGGTTTGAATACGCGCTTCACCTTGCTCATGGCGGGCGTATTGACCGTAGTCGGCGTCTTGGTCTTCATGGCCGACCCGCTCTTCCATAACACGCTCTTCAGCGAGGTACCGTTCAATCAACGCTTTGCCGTGGCACTCTTTTCCGTCGTTTCATCGCGCACAGCTGGGTTGACCATCGTACCGCTCCAGGATCTGAGCGAGGCGACGCAACTCATCATCATGATCTGGATGTTCATTGGCGGCGCGCCGGCGAGCATGGCCGGCGGCGTCAGCACGAGCACGGTCGCCGTTATTATCTTTGCCGTGATCGCTACCTCGCGCGGCCTTGGCGAGACCGTCAGCTTTCGGCGCACGATTCCCGTAGAGACGATCGCCAAGGCCGTCGCCATTATGACCGTCAGCTCGCTGCTGGTCCTGGTGATTACGCTCATGCTGTCGCTCAATCATGAAGGCGAGATCTTCATAGTCGGTTTTGAAGTGATTAGCGCCTTTGCCAACGCCGGCTATTCGCTCGACTTTACGGGTGACATGGATAATTTTGGGCGCTTTCTGATCGCGTTTACAATGTTTTGGGGCCGGTTGGGTCCCCTGACAATCGTGGTCGCCCTTGCCCAGCGCCAACAACCCAGCTTCGTACACTATCCTGAAGAACCGATCATTTTGGGTTAGCCGGCGGACCTGCGCGGCCGCAGTTGCGAACTTTCATTAATGGATAAGTAGTCCGTCTTTATGTCCCCAAACCCGCTTCCAATTGTACAAAGCTGCCCCCACGCCGGCCTGGGCGTGCCGCCGGAAATTCAGGACAAGCTGGCGATTTCCAGCGTCGATCTCTACAACGACTGCGATCTCTGGGCTGATCTCCACTATGACTTTGCCCACGCAGATCTAGACCCATATATTCCCAAAGGGTACACACGCGGCACGTTGGCGTTCGTGAAATCGCCGATTGCGCGTGCGCTGATCGATCCCAATCGTTACCCGGAAGATCTGAGTAATCCGGACGGTCCGGTCAAGCTTGAGACAAGCTATGGGCGCCCCATTTATCGTAAAACAATCGACTATCGGCTCCAGAAAATGTTGCTGGAGCATTACTGGCGCGCCTATCACCTGGAATTGCGCGCCGCCCTGCAAAACAATGCCAGCCGCATGAAGCTCTTTCTGGACTGCCACAGCATGGCCCAACGTGGCCCAGCTGCCTATGACTATCCCGGTGCAGTGCGTCCGCTCATCTGCCTCTCTAATAATGGTGATGCCCGGGGCGAGCCAAGGGAAGAATGTGGACCCACAAGCTGTTCAGGCGAGTTCATTCGCGCAGCTGCACAGATAGCTGCAGAACTCTTCGATGGAATGCCACTGGTTGAACCGATCCCAGGCGTCACACCGCCGATTGCGGCCATCAACTGGCCCTTTCGGGGCGGCTTCATCGTAGAACAGTATCTTCACCCCGATTACCTAGCTGATGGTGGTACAGACTGCGACGCCTCACGCGCGCCTGCAATGCTGGTCGAGGTCAACCGTGGCCTCTTCGTCGGCGACCAGACTGCCGACACGCCTATGCGGCCGCCTGACCATGCGCGCATTGCTGAAGTACGCAAGCGGCTGTACCAATGGGCAGCGCGGGTCGTGGACCTACTTTGAGCACTAGGCCGTCACCCTGCCAAGCCCCGTCGATCATCCGATCGAAAAGGATCAAAATGGCAATTTCACTACACGAAAACGAGCGATCCACCTATCTTCAAACTGCAACGGAACTTGCCCAGATAGCAGGAGAAACTGCCGCCGGCTACTTCCGCCATATTGATGCTCGACGGAAGGCCGATGGTAGCCTGGTTACCGTCGCGGATGAAACCGTAGACCGTCTCATCTGCGACGCCTTGCAGCAGTGTTACCCAGACCATGCGGTCCTAAGCGAGGAGCAGAGTACGATCTATGACCCAGACGATGATTTCACATGGGTCATAGATCCCATCGACGGTACGACTAATTTTGCCCGTGGAATGATCTTTTGGGGCATCTCCATCGGACTCTTGTACCAAGGAGAACCGGTAATAGGCGTTATCCACATGCCCCTACTCCATGAGACCTATACAGCTTCCTCGGGACAAGGCGCTGCCCTCAACGGAGCGCCCATCTATAGCTCACCTGAAACGGCGCCAACTGATCAACACCTTTTGACCCTGTGCACCCGCACGGGCCGCGAGCGCTCGATTGAGACGCCGCTCAAATCGCGTATGTTGGGTAGCGCAGCCTATCATCTCATGCAGGTAGCCCAAGGCGCGGCTTTGGCTGACGTCGAAGCCACGCCGAAAATCTGGGACATTGCGGCAGGAGCGGTTATTCTGTCCGAGGCGGGTGCACTGCTGACCTTACAGGACGGCTCGGACGTTTTCCCCCTTCCCGCTGTATGGCAAGACTATGGGCAGCACGACTTCGCAATTCTTGCCGCGGCCAATTCCCCCATGCAGAAACTAATGCTGACGGCGCTGGCCGACACACGGGCCGGGGCATAGTGCGCAAGTTCCAGTACTGGGACCAGTGGTGTTAATTATGATGGTTTGTTTTTCATTTCAGTTGTTGAAAGTTGTTATGTATGACTACGCGAAATGATGCAGTGACACTGATATTTAAGCAGACGCAATACGGTGAGCTTGAAGTGGGATTCATTGACGCTGACGGCGTGATTCATCGCCGGGACGGACGGGCCGACACAGCTATCGGCCGTGTCGATGAGGAGGGCCGTGTCTTTCGCCTAACAACGTTTGGTGAACGCGAACTCGGTCAGGTAAGTGGCGATGGTTCCGTGCACAGCCACGGCCTTCTTGAAGGAGGCGAACTAGGCTGGCTTGATCCGGACGGCGTTGTCGTCCAGGGCGGTTTCATCTTAGGCGAGGAAACTGTTGGGCGCGTCGAGGGCCCTCGACGCGCAGCTGCCGCAGCCGCCCTCCTACTGATCTTCTTGCCCGAAGACGCCGAGTCCCAGCGAAGGGAGCAACGCTAACGTCCATGCCCTTTCTTGATACACCCTGTCTGCGCCTCCACTACCGGACCCACGGCGATCCTGGCGGCGTCCCCCTGCTGTTGCTCCACGGCAGCTTTGCCACCAGTCGCTGGTGGCAACCTCTCTTCGCCTATCTTCCCGAAGAAATCTATGCCATTGCACCCGACCTGCGCGGCTGCGGTCAGAGCGAGAAGCCCGACGACGGCTACGACATTGCAACCATGGCAGGTGATATCCAGGCGCTGATCGACATGCTGGATCTGCGTGATTTTGACCTGGCTGGCCACGCAATTGGAGCAGCCATTGCTCTCGAGACAACACTGACCTACCCTGATCGTGTTGCCACCTTGGCTCTCATCGACCCACCGCCCCTTGAGGGCATTATAACGCCGGTAGAAGGGCTCATGCTGCTGGAAGAGATGCGTATCAACCGCGAGCTGCTCCATGCCGGGCTCGCATCCATGATGCCCGCGTTTACCGCGTCGTTCACGTCAAGCGCCGGCGATACAACCCCTGTCGCCGGTGAGGCATTCTTCCAGCAGCTGGTAGACGACGCCATGACTCAGGCCCCCGCTGCCTTTACGGAGCCCGCCGTTGCGCTCGCTTCTTGGAATCGGCTCCACGAAGCGGGACAGCTGACCTTGCCCACCATCGTAATCTGGGGAGATCAGGATACACTGGTCGAACGTGAAAGCGTCAACCGGACCCTCCTCGCTATCCCTGGCGCCAACAATCTTGAAGTGCTACGCGGTGTAGGCCATGCGCCTATGATTGATGCCCCCTTTCGCCTGGCCGAACGATTGTTGACTTTTATTCTTGATGACTACACGAATTACAAAGAGATCCGTAAACAGGCTGAGGAGATCGACCCCGTGACTCCACCAATTGACCCGCTGGCCGACAATTCGACCGGAGAGAAACCGTGATCATCAACCCTGCAGATCTGACGCCCAAAGAGCTCTATAAGTTAACAATTGGCACGATCCTGCCGCGCCCCATCGCCTGGGTAAGCACCGTCGACGCCGAGGGAACCCCCAACCTGGCGCCCTTTTCTTACTTCACCGGCGTTTGCAGTGAACCGCTGACGCTGCTCTTCTGCCCGCAAGTTTCGCGTGAAACCGGACGCAAAAAGGACACGTGGCGCAACATCGAAGCCGTGCCAGAGTTTGTGATCAATCTGACGAATGAAGAGACGGCCGAAGCCATGAACCTCACCGCGGCCATCCTGCCGCCAGGCCAGTCCGAATTTGAACTGGCCGGCCTCACCCCCGTGCCCAGCGAGACGATCAGCGTGCCCAGAGTGGCCGAGGCGCCCGTGGCCTTCGAGTGCACCTTACAGCAGATCGTGGTGGTCAATGACGGTCCTGGCGGCGGCGCCGCAATCCTGGGCGAGGTTCAACGCATCCATATTCGCGACGATATCTACGTAGACGGCTACGTACAATTGGGGCAGTTCAAGCCGATTGGCCGCCTGGCCGGCCCCAACTACACTCGCATCACCGACACCTTCTCCATGACGCGCCCTGAGCCACCCGCCCCAAGACAGTGAGCAGTTGCAAAGATCGCAGGCGTGCGGCAGACGTACGGCCCAGTTGCATACAGAGCGCAAACATTTTTCAGACGTGATTCTGATAATCTTGCGTTAGAGTGAAAGCATCAAGCAGCGGCGCGCCTCCATTGGGCGCGCAAAATAGAATGGCGTCTTCCAGGAGGAAACCGAACTAGATGGCAATTAATTCCGTAATTCATACCAATGCCCACAGCGTAGATCGCGTGCTCAACACCGGCCTGCCGGTGCTGCTCGTTTTTTGGCGCGACGAGAGTCCAGCCAGCCGGCAACTGGATCCCGTCTTGGACAAGTTAGCAGAGAAGTACGCCGGCAAAGCCCTTATCGCTAAGGTAGATGTGCGCGACGAGCAGGCGCTGACTGAGCGGTTCAAGATCAGCAACGTACCCAGCATTGTATTTATCAAGGCGGGCGCTACTGAAGCGACGGCCAACGGCGCCGGCGATGAACGCACCCTCACGCAGTGGGTGGACTACCTGATCAACGGCGGCCCCAAGCCGCCGTTGATCAGCGGGCCCAGTGAGTCGCTCACCGGAGCAGCTGCGCCCCAGCAGACGTATACGAATGGCGCTTCCAGCACGGCGAATGGCCAGCCGCGCGCCCAAAGCGGTGACGGCAAGCCTGTGACCCTGACCGATGGCAATTTTGACAGTGTCATCAATCAACCCGGACCGGTTTTGGTCGATTTCTGGGCGCCCTGGTGTGGTCCTTGCCGCATGGTCGCCCCGGCAGTCGAGCAGCTGGCCACGGAGTTTCAAGGTCGCGCCACGGTTGGTAAGCTCAACGTCGATGAGAATCCGGCGGTCGCCGGTCGGTATGGCATTATGAGCATCCCGGCGCTCTACATTTTCAAGAATGGAGAGGTTGTCGACAAGATCATTGGCGCGCAGCCGGCGCCGGCCCTCCGCCAGCGCTTGATGCAGCACGTCTAGGCCATGGGTGATGCCGGGCGGATGTTGATGCTGCTTGGCGGCGTCATCTTTATAGTCGGGGTGCTGATTAGCCTGTCGGGCCGCGTGCCGTGGCTGGGTAATCTGCCGGGTGACATTGTCGTCAAACGCGACAGCTTTACCCTGATTGCCCCGCTTGGCAGCATGCTGGTCATCAGCTTGCTGCTTACTCTTGTCCTCAACCTGATCGTCCGCCTTTTTCGGTAAGGAATCGGTCAGCCTAATAGGACACTGAATCGCATAGGAAAAACCAAAAAGCCGCGCCGTGGAGTGCGGCTTTTTGGTTGATTTGTGGTACACTAGCTTCGCAAATCAGACAAGTAAAGCGTGCGTAATCGCGCCTGGTAATCGAACATTTATGTCACAAAAAAGTCAGCAAAAAACGTTGCGCCAACGCCTACTCAGCATTCCACTTGCCTATAAGATCCTGATTGCCAATTCAGCCATTGTTGCCGTCGGTGCCATTGCCGGCACGATCATCACCGTCTGGCATGTGCGGCAGTTCCCTGATGATGTTCACTTTGAACTCATCCTCCTCTTCGGCACAGTCGGCATCATTATCAGCTTCCTGGTCAATAACTGGATCGTCCAACGAGCGTTAGAGCCACTGGACCGACTGCAAGACGCAGTAGACAAGGTTCGTCGCGGCGATCAACGCGTCCGCGTAGTGCTGGGCGACAACTCCGATGAGCGTTTTGACCGTCTTGCTGACACCTTTAACCAGATGCTTGATCAGCTGGACGAAAATGCCGTAGTGCTGCAGAAGCTTTCTCACCGATTGCTGCAAGCTCAGGAAGAAGAGCGCCAGCGCTTGGCCAGGGAGTTACATGATGAGGCCGCCCAGGCGCTCACCTCCCTGCTTGTCCACCTGCGTCTGCTGGAGCGGGCCCACACCCCGGAAGAGGCCCAAGCGCGCGTACAGGAGTTGCGGGAACTCACGGCGCAGGCGCTGGAAGAGGTGCGCCGTGTGGCGCTAGACCTGCGCCCGACCATCCTCGACGACCTTGGCCTGGCACCCGCTCTGGAGTGGCGCGTCGACGAGTTCAACAAGGCCGATGATGTCCAGGCGACGATCAAGATTCGCGGACTCGAGCGCCGTCTCCCGGCTGAGACTGAGCTGGCACTCTACCGCGTGAGCCAGGAATCGCTGAGCAATGTAGCAAAGCATGCCCAAGCCCAACATGTGAACGTAGCACTCGTAGCACAAAACGGCGACATCATGCTCGAGATCCAAGATGACGGCTGCGGCTTCGATCCCGCTTGTCCCTATGCTGATGATGTTCATGGTCTGGGATTGATCGGTATGCAGGAACGCATGGCCATGATCGGCGGCAACTTGACCATCCAATCAGCAGCTGGTGCAGGCACAAGCATTCGAGCTATCGCGCCGTCGCATCCCCCAAGGTGAAGCAGAGTGACCACTCAGAATAATCCTGTCCGCGTGCTTCTGGCCGACGACCACATGGTAGTACGCATTGGTCTGCGCGCGCTCATTGATAGCGAGCCCGGCCTCACCGTCGTCGGCGAGGCCGACAACGGCTTGAAAGCCATCGAGCAGGCCCACGCGCTGCTGCCGGACGTCATCGTCATGGACATCTCCATGCCCGAAATGGACGGCCTGGAGGCGACGCGTCGCATTCGCAATGAACTGCCCGAGTGCCACGTGCTCATCTTGACCGTCCACGCCCAGGAGAAGTACCTCTTTCCGGTACTCAAGGCCGGCGGCGCCGGCTATGTGCTCAAGTCAACTGTCGACACCGAACTGCTAGATGCAATTACCACGGTCGCCCAAGGTGGCGCCTTCCTCTACCCCTCAGCCACCCGCATGCTGCTCGAAGACTATCTTGGCCAGATGCAGGCCGGCCCGATCCAAGACGCCTACGACAGCCTCAGCGAGCGCGAGCGCGAGGTCATCAAACTCCTGGCACTGGGCCATACCGCAGCCGAAACTGCGGAGCAGCTCTCCATCAGCCCCAAGACTGTGGAGACATACCGAACGCGCATCATGCAGAAGCTCAACCTCCACAGCCGCGCCGACCTCGTCAGGTACGCACTCGCCCGCGGCCTCCTAACCGAATATACGTAAGTTTGAGTTCGGAGTCCTACCCCACAACCCCACCCCATCACCCTACTCCCCACCTCTGTAGGACTTTTTCCCCTTAAATCGTCAGACTTTTCCCGATACACAGCTAAGCCCCTATTTGCTAGACTGCCGGACAGGAATTGTGAATGATTTCACATTAATGCTTCAGATTGAGACAGGGAGGCGGTCATGCACATTAAGGTGCTTTTTGCGACGCCGGATCAGCAATCACTCGATTTGCTGAATTCGTTGCTTGCGTCGGCTGCAGACCTCTTCTGTCCTGAGGTAGAGGTCGACAGCGTCAACAATCGCGCAGCGCTCATCGGGCGCATTTCCACCGCGGTCGACGATGTGGTTTTTGTCGATTGGCTCATGGCTGAAAGTGCCACGCCGGCCCTGGTCGAAGAACTGGTTGCGTGCAATCCCAAGATTCGCATCGTTGCCTTGCTCCCTTTGCACTATCGCCAATATCGCGAACGCGTGTGGGAAGCAGGCGCGTGCAATAGCATTCCCAAAGAGCACATGGATCAAGAATGGCTCTCCAGCATTCTCTGCGTCATGTATCGTGCCATGCAGCGTGAGCAGAAGCTCCGGACCGAGCTTACGTGCGCTGCCGGCTATTGAAGTGAAGAGTTAGTTGGATCAATAAACTGTTACGCCGTCCCGCGAAGGGCGGCGCGAGGAGTAATCAATGGCTAAAGTAGAGTTACAGATTACCCGCAGAACGTTCTTGAAGGCCGCGGCCGTGAGCGGCGGCAGCCTTGCCCTGGCCATGCCGGGAACGCCAGTCATGGCAGCGGGCGCAGAAAGCCACCGGCTGGATCCGACCTGGTTCACTACTGGCGAGATCAAGAAGAGCTACAGCTGCTGCAGCATGTGTCCATGGAGCTGCGGCATTATTGTCTCCAGCGTCAATGGGCAGGTCTTCAAGGTAGACGGCAACCCCGCGGATCCGAAAAGCCGTGGCATGCTCTGTGCCCGCGGCCAGGGCAGCGTCTCCTTTATGTACGACCCCGACCGCCTCCAGTCCCCCATGGTGCGTACGGGCGAGCGCGGCGAGGGGAATTTCCAGGAAGTAACCTGGGACGAGGCGCTGGACGAGTCAGCGCAAAAGTTGATGGCCATCGCCGAGGAATACGGCCCCGAGTCCATTGCTGTCTTCGGCCACACGGCTGGGGACTTCTGGTTTACCGACTATTTCGCCCAGGCTTGGGGCACGCCCAATGCAGCAAAACCCTCCTCATCACTTTGCACGAGCCCGCGCGAAGAAGCGGCCAAGCTGACCTACGGCTCTGCCGTCGGCGGTCACGAGCCAATGGACTGGGACGGGCTGCAATGTCTCACTCTGATCGGCAGCCACATCGGCGAAGACGCCCGCAACACGGTCATGCAGGATTTTGCCAATGCCCGGGCTCGCGGCATGAAAGTTATCGTCGTCGATCCTCGCTTTTCGCAGGTGGCGGCCAAAGCCGACTACTGGCTGCCGATTAAGCCCGGCACAGATACCGCCCTGCTCCTGGCCTGGATGAACGTCATCATCGACGAGGCCCGCTACGATGTCGAGTATGTCGAAGAGTGGACCGTAGGCTTCGATGAACTCAAGGCGCATGTCGCCGAGTTTACCCCCGAGTGGGCGGCGGAGATCACCGACCTGCCCGCCGACCTGATTCGCGAGACCGCGCGCGTCATGTCCGAAGAGCTGCCCCAATCGGCGATCATGCCGGGCCGCCACGTGACGTGGTACGGCAACGACACCCAGCGCATGCGCGCCGTCTACATGATCAACGCACTCATGGGCGCATATGGTCGCGAGGGTGGCATCTACTTCAACAAGTCGCCCTATATCGAAGCGTACCCCCACCCGCCCTTTGCCGTCGCCGGCAGTTCAGGCGGTTGTTCGGCCGAGCCTGGTGAAGAGAGCGACGTGCTGCCAGTTGGTCCCAGCGGTAAAGCCCACGCTGACGGCGCCCGCGAGTCCTTCATGCGCGGCGCAACCGCCATGCAGGAGCTGATTCCGCCCATGATCACCGGAGAGCCATACCCGATCAAAGGGTTGATCGTCTACGGCGTCAACTTGCTCAACTCTCTGCCGGATACAGAGCGTACAATCGAGGCGCTCAAGGCGCTAGATTTCGTCCTCGTCATTGACGTGCTCCCCCAAGAACACGTGGCCTGGGCCGACATTGTCTTGCCCGAGGCGACCTCGCTAGAGCGGTATGACGACCTCTGGACGCTGGCCCACAAGACGCCCTACATCGCCCTGCGAGAGCCGGCGGTTGAGCCCCTTTACGACACCAAGCCCGGTTGGTGGATCGCGCGGGAGTTGGGGATGCGCGTCGGCCTGGAGAAGTATTTCAAATGGGTGGATATCGAAGAGTACCTCAACACGCGCCTCATGTCGATCGGCTCGAGCATCGAAAAGATGCGTGAAGAGAAGGGCATCGTCATCCAAAAGGGCAAGCCTTACTTTGCGGATTACGGCAACAACTCCCCCTTCCCCACGCCTTCGGAAAAGATTGAATTCTTTGCCGACGATCTGACCTTCAGCGGATTCGACCCGCTGCCCGTCTACGAGCCGACCGAAGAGCCGCCTGACGGCTACTTCCGGCTGCTCTACGGACGCCATCCGGTTCACACCTTTGCCAAGACGCAGAATACGCCATTGCTCAACGAGTTAAACCCTGAGAACGAGATCTGGCTCAATGCGACCCGAGCCGAGGAGATGGGCATCAAGGATGGCGAACGCGTGCTGGTTGAAAACCAGGACGGTGTGGCCAGCGGTCCTGTGCTCGTCAAAGTAACCCAGCGCATTCGACCCGATGCGGTCTTTATGCCCCATGGTTTTGGCCAGGCAGCGCCCCACTTGAGCCAGGCCAATGGCGTCGGCGCAAGCGATGCCAAACTCATCACCCGCTATGCCCTCGACCCCATCAGCGGCGGCGCCGGCATGCGGATCAATTTCGTTCGGCTTGTGAAGGAGGCGTGACGTGACGACCTATGCCTATCTCCTGGACATGGGACGCTGCATCGGCTGTGAAGCCTGCGTATCGGCATGCAAAACCGGCAATGAACTGCCTGGCGGCGTCCAGTATATTCACTTTGGCGACAAGACGACGGGGACCTTCCCGAACATCGCCAGTAACGTGCTCAACCAGCGCTGCATGCACTGCACTGATGCGGCCTGCGTAGCAGCGTGCCCGACGGGCGCCCTCTACAAGGAGAATGGCCTGACCCGGCTAGACCGGGACGCGTGCAGCGGCTGTTCCTACTGCGTGGATGCCTGCCCGTTCAGCATTCCCAAGATGTATGACGATTTCTCGAGCAAGTGTGACGGCTGCGCAGCGGTGGTCAAAGCGGGCGGCACGCCCTGGTGTGTCAAGACCTGCCCCAGCAACGCCCTTCAATATGGGGAGCGAGAAGAGATTCTGGCCGAAGCGCGTACCCGCTTGGCTGCCCTCCAAATTCGCTACCCCAACGCCCGCATCTACGGCGAGACGGAAGCCGGCGGCCTGGGCGTGATCATGGTTTTGCCCGACGAGCCCGAAGCCTTCGACCTGCCTGCCAATCCGGACGTCCCCCTGGTCATGAACGCTTGGCAGAAGATGGTACAACCCATGAGCGCGGCGGTCACCGGCTTGAGCATTGCGGTCACGGGCTTTGCGGCGATCATCGCCCGGCGCAATCACATGAAGGAACTGGAAGAGATCCATGCCCGCGAGGCTGCCGCAGCCGACGGCCCGACCGTGCCGTTTGATGTTGATCCCTCAGCGGAAAAAGAGGAGGCGTAACCGTGGCAACCCAGACATTTTCCGACACAGCAGTTCCCGCAGAGGGTCACCGCAAGGTCCTGCGCTATCGCAACGCTCCGCGCATCGTTCACATGCTGTTGGCCATCTCTTTCCTGATCCTACTCTTTTCCGGGCTCGTGATCTTCCTGCCCTTTCTCTCCCAATATGCGGCGGGCGGCACGTCCCGATTCCTGCATCGGATCGGCGCCGTCATTTTTATGTCGATCCCGATCCTCTACCTGGTACTGGATCGTCGCGGCGCCAAGGAGCTGCTGTGGGATTCTTTTCACTATGACCGGGACGACGCCAACTGGCTGGCCCATTCCTATCGTTACTTTATGGGCCGCGCCGCGAACATGCCGCCCCAGGGCCGCCTCAATGCCGGCCAGAAGCTGCACCACGCCGGGGTCGTCGTCTTTTCGGCCATCATCGTCATCACTGGCCTCTTACTCTGGTTTGGCAAGGGTAGCCTTGGCGTGACGGGTCTGGCACTGACGGCCAGCATCCATGACATCTCCATGCTCGTCCTGACCGTGCTGCTGGCTGGCCATCTCTACTTTACCTTCGTCTACAAAGCGCTCTCGGGCATGACGACCGGGTACGTTGATGAAAAGGAAGCACGGTTGGAGCATGCCAAGTGGGTCGCAGAGTTGGAGGATCACGACGGCGTGCTCGAGCCGGAAGAGTAGACACTTTTCAAGGCAAATCCATCCGGTCCTACCGGATGAAAGCAGGTACGATTCAATCTATCAATTTCACCGCACTGTCATCAATCAGTGCACCGAAACGAGGAGAAGTATGCTAAAGCGTAACCATCTGTTTGTATCCATGCTTGTCGCGCTCATGCTGGTCCTGGGCGCATGTGGCGGAGGCCGAGCGCCGGCCGCAGAAGCGCCGGCGGACGAAGCGACCGTAGCCCAAGAGGCCGCTGCGCCGCTGGCAGACGAAGCGGAAGAAGCAGCCGAGGAAGTTGCGGAAGCAACCGAAGCGCCAGCCGAAGAAGCGACTGAGGAAGCGGTCGCCGAAGATGTTGCAGAGGCAACGGAAGAAGCGACAGAAGAGCCCGCTAATGAGACGGTCGGCGAGGCCGATGCGGTCGTCGCCGGTTGGGACGCCTTCCTGAGCGAAATCCCCGAAGGGTACTTGGCCGTCGGTCAGATCGATGCCGTGAAGGGCATAATTGACGCCGGTGCGGTCGTCATCGACGTGCGCGAAGAGAGTGAATACGCCGAAGGGCATATCCCCGGTGCAGTCAATGTTCCGCTGCGCACGCTGACCGACAACCTGGACAAGATCCCGACCGATCAGCCGGTGCTCGTCTACTGCGCCTCCGGTCATCGTGCCTCCATGGCCCTGAGTTCACTGCAGGCCTTGGGCTACGACAACGCACGTTCCTTCCCCGGCGGCTGGAAAGCCTGGTCCGCAGCGGAAGAAGAAGTCAGCACCGAGGCAAATGAGGGCGAAACCTACGAGGTACCCGAGATTGATCCGGCCATGCTGGCCGCATCCGAAGCCTTCCTTAGCACGATTCCCGAAGGTTGGCTTTCGATTAAGAGCGTAGAAGATCTGGAAGTCGCCCAAGAAAATGGCGCCGTCGTGATCGACGTCCGTCAGCCGGAAGAGTTCGATGCGGGCGCCATTGCCGGCGCCGCCAACATTCCGATTCGCGAACTGGCCCAGAGCCTGGACCAGGTACCGACTGACGCACCGGTGGTCGTCTACTGCGCCTCTGGCCATCGCGCCGGCATGTCCCTGGCCGCGTTGCAGAGTATGGGCTATAGCAACGTCAAATCCTTCCCGGCCGGCTATGGCGCCTGGGAAGCGGCCCAAGGCGAAGCGGCCGGCGAAGTACCGGAAGAGGTCGCGGCATCCCTGGAATCCGACGCTGTTGTTGCCGGCGTGGATGCGTTCCTGACCAACATTCCAGAAGGTTACCTGGCCGTTGGCAAAACGGACGACTTCCAAGACATGATGGAAAACACAGACGTCTATGTCATCGACGTGCGTGAAGAGAGCGAATACGCCGAAGGCCACGTCCCCGGCGCCGTCAACATTCCGATCCGCACCCTGGCCGACAACCTGGACAAGGTGCCTGCCGATCAGCCCGTGATGGTCTATTGTGCCTCCGGTCATCGCGCCGGTATGGCGCTCTCGGCGTTGGGCGGACTGGGGTACGATAATGTCAGATCTTATCCTCCTGGCTGGAAGGGCTGGAGCGCGGCCGAGGGTGAGGTTAGCACTGAGGCCACCGAGCCGGGAACCTTTGAGGTACCTGAGGTAGACGGTGACATGTTGGCTGCCGTCGCCGAGTTCCTCAACAACATTCCTGAGGGCTATTTCTCCTTGGGTTCCGACGTCGAGAAGCTGGAAGCCGCGATTGACGCCGGCGCCACGGTAATCGACGTACGCCAGCCGGATGAGTTCGATGCCGGCGCGATCACCGGTGCGATCAACATTCCGATTCGCGACCTGGCTCAAAACCTGGACCAGATCCCGACCGATTCACCCGTCATCGTCTACTGCGCCTCTGGCCATCGCGCTGCCATGTCCACCGGCGCCCTGCACACGCTGGGCCTGGACAACGTGCGCTCCTTCCCGCCCGGATACGGTGCGTGGGAGGCGGCACAGCAGTAGCGGTTTGAGGACTGCAAGGCCTTGCAGGATACAGTCTTTTCCCTCCCTGCACGAACGAGTAAGGGGGCGATCCAAAACGGATCGCCCCCTTACTCGCGTTTCGACGAACTATTGCGGTCGTGCCCTACTCGATCACGCCCATGACCTGCTGGGCGATCTCCAATTCTTCATTCGTGGGAATCACAAAAATCTCGACGCGGCTCTCGTCGCTATGGATCGGACCGGACTTGCCGCGCACGGCAGCCACATTCTTGGCCAAATCCAGGCTGATGCCGAGCGTGCCAAGCCCGTCACACACTTTTGCGCGGACCACGTCGCTGTTCTCGCCCACGCCGGCCGTGAAGACAAGCGCGTCAACGCGGCCAAGTACGGCGACGTAGGCGCCAATATACTTGCGAATGCGATAGGCGTACATCTCCAAGGCCAGCGCAGCTTCGGCATCGCCAGCGTCGACGCGCTCCTCGATGTCACGCAGGTCGTTATCACCGCAGAGGCCAAGCAAGCCGCTGCGCTTATTGAGCATGGCGTCGATCTCGGCCAAGGAGAGGCCGAGCCGGGCGCTCAAGAAGAAGATGAGGGCCGGGTCCACATCACCGGACCGGGTCCCCATGATAAGCCCCGGCAGCGGCGTGAAGCCCATGGAGGTATCGACCGACTGGCCGTTGCAGATAGCGGTAATGCTGGCGCCGTTGCCAAGGTGCGCCGTAATAAGGTTACAGGCATCGGGCGCTTTTTCGAGCAGCGCTGCGGCGGCGCGGGCCACGTAGGCATGGGAGGTGCCATGAAAGCCATAAACCCGAACGCCATGCTCCGTGTACAAGTCCGCCGGCACGGCGTATCGGTACGCGTGGGCCGGCATGGTCTGATGGAAGGCGGTATCAAAGACTGCCACCTGTGTAGCGTTTTGAAAAACCTCCTCGGCCACTTCGATGCCGGCCAGATTGGCCGGATTGTGCAACGGGGCAAAGGGGCTCAGATCGCGAATGGTCTCCTTCACCTCCGCGGTGATGACCGTGGGCGCGTGAAAGCGCTCACCGCCGTGAACCACGCGATGGCCTACCGCGTCAAGCGCGTCCGCTCCGGAAAGCACGGCCCGGTCACCCGTCATGAGGAGTGCCGCCACCAGGGCCAACCCGGCCGCATGATCGGCCACCGCCTCCTCCACGAGCAGCGCCTCGCCTTCGCCCACGCGGTGCTTGATACGCCCTACCGGTTCGCCTATCCGCTCAACCAGTCCGCTACAGACCACGTGGGCGCCCGGCATCTCAAAGAGCTGGTACTTGATCGATGAACTGCCGGCGTTGATGGTAAGGATGTTCATGGGCGTTTTAAGGTCCCTTGGGTGGGGTTGTCAGGTTGTGGGGTGGTTGCGTAGGATCCGCACTCCCAATCCACTAATCCTGTTGCGCTTGGACAGCGGTAATGGCGACGGTGTTGATGATGTCTTCGACCGTACAGCCGCGGCTGAGATCGTTGACCGGCTTGCGTAGCCCCTGTAGCACTGGACCGATGGCAATGGCGCCCGTCTCGCGTTGAACCGCTTTGTAGGTATTGTTACCGGTGTTCAAATCAGGAAAGATGAAGACGGTCGCCTGCCCCGCCACGCGTGACCCGGGCATTTTCTTGGCCGCCACGCCAGGGTCAACGGCGGCGTCGTACTGGATCGGGCCCTCGATGAGCAAGTCAGGGCGGCGCTCCTGGGCGAGCTTGGTCGCCTCGCGCACGCGCTCGACATCTTCCCCCTGACCCGAGGCGCCCGAGCTGTACGATAACATGGCGACCCGCGGTTCAACGCCAAAGGTCTGGGCCGTGTCAGCTGATGCAATGGCGATTTCGGCCAGCTCTTCCGACGACGGATTAGGATTGACGGCGCAGTCGCCATAGACCAACACTCGGTCGCTGAGTGCCATAAAAAAGACGGAGGAGACGACGGAGAAACCCGGCTTGGTCTTGACGAACTGCAGCGCCGGCATGATGGTATGCATCGTCGTATGAGCCGCCCCGGAAACCATGCCGTCAGCGTCACCTTTGTAGACCATCATGGTGCCGAAGTAGGACACATCGGTCATCAAATCCCGAGCTTGCGCGGGCGCCAAATTCTTATGCTTCCGCAACTCATAGAGCGTCCCAGCATAGTCGTCAAAATGTGCGGAGGTCTCCGGTTTGATGATCGCAATCTGATTGAAATCGAGATCCAGGCCTAAGCGGGCGGACGTATCATGGATCACGTCCTCATCTCCAAGCAGTGTCAAGTCGACAATCTCGCGATTGGTCAAGACAGCCGCTGCGCGCAGGATTCGCTCGTCCTGGCCCTCGGGCAAAACGATGTGCTGCTTATCCGAGCGTGCCTGCTGGAGCAGGTTAAAGATGAACATCTTGGGCGTAATGCCGCGAGGCTTTGCCGTGGAGATTTGCGACTCTAACGCGTCCGTATCCACATAGTCCTCAAAGAGCTTGAGGCTCAGGTCAATCTTCGAGCGGTTACTGCTGGTGATAAACGATCGCACATCGCCAACCTGTAATGCCGTGTCATACGTATCGGTGCGTACGGATATGATCGGTATCGCTTCATCGAGGCCGTCGAGTAGCTTGCGCACTGCGGCGGGCGGTCGCTGCTCTGTCGTCAGCAGAATGCCTGCAATCTGGGGATAGTTATGCGAGCGATGGGCCTGCAATGCCCCAAGCAACACATCGCTGCGATCCCCCGGCGTGATGAGCAAGGCGTGCTCGGTCAAGTAATCCAGAAAGTTAGGCAGCTGCATGGCGATGACAAGGTACTGGTAGGCCAAACGACCCAGATGTTGCTCACCATAGAGGACTTCGGCATCAAGGTGTTCGGCGATCTCACGAATCGTCGGGCTGCGCAAGACTTTGTTGGTGGGAATCACCGAAATAAAGGGGCTCTTGTCGCCCACGACCTGCTCCAGCGCCTTCTGCAACGGCTCGACCTGATCCATGTCGGCCCGGTTGACGATGGTGCCGATGATGTCGCAGCCGCGGTCTACGTAGTGGTCCACTGATAGGCTAACAGTGTTGACCACCTCGTTTACATCGCGCCCGGCTGCCGTGCCCACCAACAAGACTGGCGTGCCCAGATTGCGCGCGATATCGGCGTTGATATCGTATTCGAAGAGCGCACCGACGCCTTCCAAGTCTGACCCGATGCAAATAATAAAATCGTATTGGTTCTCGATGGCTTTGTAGCGCTGAATCACATGATCCAAGGCGTCGTCATAGCGCCCGCGTGAGATTAGTTCGGCCGCATCAGCACGGAAGAAGCCATAGGTCTCTTCATAATTTTGGGCCAAGTCGAAGTGGGTCAGCAGCAGATCGATATTTTTGTCACGCCGCGCGTGGGATCCACGAATCACCGGCCGGAAGATACCAACCCGCGGCGTCCGGCGCAAAATCATCTCGGCCAATCCAAGGGAAACCAGAGATTTGCCGCAGTTCGGCTCGACAGTTGCAATGTAGATTGCATTTGTCATTATTCCTCTCACCTTCATTTGTCACCGTGCAAGAGGCGTTGCGCTTTCGCCCCTTGCCAGATTAGGTTGTTGATCGTACGGCGTACCGTCAGGATGCGATCAGTTGCCGGCTTGGCGTCCACGCGATAACCGACTGGCGTCGGCCATTAGTAGCACTACCGAACGGTCGGCCGCATCATACCGAGCGTTACGTACGAGCGGCGCAACGTCCGGCATGCGGAAATCATCTGGCGGTGGCAGCGCTGTGTCGACAATGCAGCGCCAACCCAGCGTGCCGGCCGGTCTGGGTGGGATCGCAAAGCGCTGCGACTCCCAGAAGGCGTTCAGGATCATGTGAAAATAGTGACGCCCACCCAATCCGCGGATTGTAAAGGCAATTGTGCGCGACTCATCGCTCCAATCCGGCTGGAAGAGCTCCGTCCCGTGCCACTGCACACGCGCATAGTGGAGCATTTCATTGAGCGACATATCGATATCACTCTGAAACATGTTTAGGGACCGGCGCAGGCGAATTAGGTTCTGAGTAAAGCGGAAGATATCTCCATGTTCATCCAAGAGCGACCAGTTGACCCAACTGATCTCGTTATCCTGGCAATAGGCGTTATTGTTGCCCCGTTGCGTTCGCCGCATCTCGTCGCCCATGAGTAGCATAGGCACGCCCAGGGACATCAGCATGAGCGTGAGGAAGTTTTTCACTTGACGATTGCGCAGAGCCTCAATCGCTGGATCGTCGGTCGGTCCCTCAATACCGCAGTTCCAACTCAAACTGTGGTTGTGGCCGTCACGATTGCCTTCCAGGTTGGCTTCGTTGTGTTTTTCGTTGTACGAGACCAGATCGTTCAGCGTAAAGCCGTCATGGCAGGTGACGAAATTGATGCTCTGTTCCGGCCCTTCGCCGGCGTGACCGTAGAGATCCGGACTGGCCAAGAATCGGGTCGCCACCTTGCTTGCCATGCCCGGATCGCTTTTGACAAAGGCGCGCACGTCGTCACGATATTGGCCGTTCCACTCTTTCCAATGGTCGCCCACGAAGCGGCCGACCTGGTAGAGGCCGGCAGCGTCCCAGGCTTCAGCGATCAGCTTGGTCCCTGCGAGAACCGGATCGGTGTCGATGTCGAGCAGGATCGGCGGGTTCGCCCAAGGCTTGCCGTCAAAGCCACGCGATAAAATTGAGGCCAGGTCGAAACGGAAACCGTCGACGTGCATTTCCTCCACCCAATAGCGTAGACTGTCCATGATCATCCGGCGCACAGCCGGATGGTTGGCATTGAGCGTGTTGCCCGTCCCGCTATAGTTGGCATAGGTGGTGCGATCCGATTCCAAAAAATAGTAACTCTCGTTGTCAAAGCCACGCCAGCAGAAGGTCGGCCCTTCTTCATTGCCTTCGGCTGTGTGATTGTAAACCACGTCGAGAATCACTTCGATCCCGGCCCGGTGCAGCGCTTTGACCATGTCGCGGAACTCATCCAACACGCCCGGCAAATCAGGCGCGGCGGCATAGTGTGAGTGAGGCGCAAAGAACGAGACGGGACTATACCCCCAATAATTGGTCAACCCATAAGGCGCATCAGCCGGGTCGAAGTGAAAGACAGGCAGTAATTCTACAGCCGTCACGCCCAACGACTGGAGATAGGGAATCTTCTCGACCAGACCGGCGTACGTGCCCCGCTTCTCTTCACCCACGCCAGAGCTGGGGTCTTGCGTAAAGCCGCGGACGTGCATCTCATAGACAATCGTGCGGCTAAATGAATGTTGCAGCGGCAGATCGCCTTCCCAGTCATAGGTGCTGAGATCAACGACGACGCTCTTCATAGCCTGACCGGCGTTGTCGCCGGGCCGGCAAGCAGCCCCCCGATCATACTGCTGCGGCGTGGCGACCAAACGACCATAGGGATCGAGCAGAAGTTTATCCAGGTCAAAACGATGACCGCGCGCAGGGTCCATGGGGCCATAGACGCGATAGCCATAGAGCTGGCCCGCTGCGACACCTGGGACAAAAATATGCCAGTAGTTAAAGGTACGGTTGAGTTTGCGATCGAGCTGGATGACGCGCGCAGGCGATGCATCATCCACATGGTCAAAGAGGAGCAGCTCCATGGCCAACGCAGTGCGCGAGTAGGCCACGAAGTTCACGCCGTCGGGGCCAAGTGTTGCGCCGAGGGGATAGCTGGTTCCGGGAAGCGAATCTGACGCGCGATTCATCAAGTGCGTGTACCTTATGACCAGGCAGAAGCGTCGTTCAAGCGGTCCAGCTGTTCTGCAGAGAGGGCCACTTGGGTGACCACAAGGCTAGCAGCTAACTGCTCGACCGAATTGGCGCCGATGATCGGGGCTGTAACGGCCGGCTGCTGAAGCAACCAGGCCAGTGCCACCGCGATGGGCGACACACCTTGCTCTTCGGCGACGGCCAGCAACGCATCGAGCGTTTGCCAACCGGCCTCGTTGAAATAGCGACCCTTTACGCCATCGGCGCGCACGCTTTCGGGGACACTGTCTTGGCGATACTTACCGGTAAGAAAGCCGCCGGCCAACGGACTGTAGGGGATCACGCCCACGCCATACGTCGTGCAGACATCCGCCAATTCCCGCTCGTATTCGGCCCGGTGAGCGAGATTGTAGTGGGGCTGGAGTGAATCATAGCGCACAAAGTTGCCGGCATCACTCGCCCAGAGCGCCTGCAGGAGTCGCCAAGCCGGATAGTTGCTACAGCCAACATAGCGCACCTTGCCCTGTTGGACCAGCGTATCGAGCGCGGCCATCGTCTCCTCAATGGGGGTTTCAGCGTCGTACCAATGGGTCTGATAGAGATCAATGTAGTCTGTCTGAAGACGGCGGAGGCTGTCTTCGCAAGCCTGGATAATGTGGCTGCGACTCAGCCCTTCGCCGTTAGGGCCGGCCCACATGGCGCCGCGCACCTTGGTTGCCAGCACGATTTCATGACGTTTGCCATGGCTTTTCAGCCAGCGGCCGATGATTTCCTCGCTGACGCCGCCGGGATTGCCCTCCACCCACTGACTGTAGACGTCCGCAGTATCGATGAAGTTGCCGCCGGCTTCCACAAACGCATCCATCACAGCAAAGGCGTCATCGGTGTCGGCCGACCAGCCCCACTGCATTGTACCCAAGCAAAGTTCTGAGGCTTTCAGACCTGTCTTACCAAGTTTTCGATAATGCATGCTCATCCCTTAGCGCGCCAATTGATTTCGTTTTCTGCTCAAACCGTTTCAAATATCTTTTGCATTAAGATACCACGTAAAGGTCGAACAAACCAGACCGCCGGCGCCCCAAATCACCCCGCCCGCAGAACGCGCACATCATCCATTCGCCGGGTGATTCGCTGCGCGTCGAGCTCCTCCAAAAGCGCCTGGGCATATTTGCGGCTCGTGGCAAAGAGATCGCGTGTTTCAGCGAGGGTAATCTGATCGTGGGTTTGCAGAAATTCGACGACAGCGGCACACATGGCGTCATAGTCGCTGCGGCGCAACAATACGCCGCCGATACGGATCAACCGGCCCTGTTCAACCAACATCTCAAGGAGCGCCTCGTCGTCATCCAGTAGTTTGAGCGTGTCGCCCTGATTGGGGGGAGTATACGGCGCTGCGGCAAACGCTTCCAGCGTACGAGTCACGGCAGCCTCTTGGCGTGTGGACAGCGCAGGTGCGAAACCAGCCTGCCAGACCACGCTGTCATCCATTTCCACGAGACCGGCAGCCTGAGCCCGGTCCAGGACAACGTTGAACTGGCGTGGCGTCAGCTTGCCGCCGACTGCTGAATCAACGCGGCTGCGCACCTCGCTGCGCGGCATTCCACGCCGCAATGGCGCCCGTTCGTGAGCCTCAGCCAACAGGGCGGACAGTTGACCGAGCAGCCGCTGCCATTGATCAAGTGACAGCAACGCACCGTTGAGGTCGATCAGTGCGCCCGCATCAGTAAGCTCGGCATAGGCCTCGCTGGCTGCATCCACGTCTAGACCGCTCTGGCTCAACAACTCCTCACGTTTGCTAAGTGGTGAGCGACTTAACACCTGCAGCAGAATTTCATCTGGAGCGCCGCGTGCAAGGGTTTCCAGACGCTCCATGACCGCGAAATCGAAGCGCTTCCAGCGTCGGCGTGGATGGGGGCTCAAGACGACGCCGCCGCCCAAGGTCATACTGGGTGAAGGTTGGCGCAAAATGTAGCGGTCGCCCGGCGCGACCACGACCGGCCGTTCCAGACGCAACTGCAGCCAGCCCTCTGCGCCTGGTTGAATCTGTTCCACGCCAAGCACGCGCACACGCGCAGGCGTCTCCGTCGCGCCCGAGAAGAAATCGACCGCCAGGTTATGCTCCAGCGCTCTGGGCGCATCCGCCAGCAGGCGAAACGACACGTCAAGCAGCACGGTCGGTCGTAGTGTACCGGGCTTGACGACCACATCACCCCGGTGCAAAATTTCGGCGCTCACACCGCTCAGGTTGATGGCAAGGCGGCTGCCTGGCGCGCTCTGTTCAATCGGTCGGTTATGACTCTGGAGACCGCGAATGCGCGCCATCTGCCCACTCGGCAAAATTTCCACGCTCTCCCCCACGGTCAGATAGCCATCACGAAGGGTGCCGGTCACGATGGTGCCGAAGCCGCTGAGGCTGAAAATACGATCAATGGGCAGGCGCGGGCGGGCGCGATTGCGCCGGGGCGTGAGGTCAGCGAGGGTTGTGGCCAACGCTGAACGTAACGCGTCCAGCCCTTCACCGCGCTGGGCGCTGATCCGAATCATGGGCGCGTCAGCCAATTGCGTCCCTTCCAACAGTTCGACAATATCCAGTTCAACCAGCTCTAGCCACTCTTCATCTTCCACCGCATCCGCCTTGGTGAGCGCAACGACGCCGTTGGTTACGCCGAGGAGATCGAGGATGGCGAGGTGTTCGCGCGTTTGGGGCATGACGCCTTCATCGGCTGCAATCACCAGGACTGCGGCGTCAATGCTGCCGACGCCGGCCAGCATATTCTTGATGAAGTCGATATGGCCGGGGACGTCGATAATGCCCACGGTCTCGACCTCATCCGCGCCAATCGGCAAATCGATCCAGGCAAAACCTAGATCGATCGTCATGCCGCGTTGCTTCTCTTCTTTTAGGCGATCGGGATCAATGCCGCTAAGGGCCTGAACGAGGGTCGATTTGCCATGATCAACGTGACCGGCGGTTCCGATAACGCGCATAACTCGCTACTGCTGGCGCCCGTTGGCCGGGCCCGAGGAGTCGCCCGAGACCACGCCAGCAGCGCGTCGTTGTCCAGCCTGGCTGGCATAGAGTTCAGCATTACGCTGACGACGCTGCCACGCTTCTTCCATGTTGCGCACCTTGTCATCCCGCTCGCGCACGGAGCTTTCGAGTCCTTCTAGCCACGATTGAGCTGTGCCCAGGAAGTAGGCGCTGTAGCTCTCCTGGAGCTTCCAGAGATGTTGCAGGAGCGCGTCGTGGATTTCAAGGTCATGCAGCAGCGGCGGGAATTTATCCACAACTTCGGCGTTGTACTTGTCCTGCTCGGCCCAGAGGTGCTCCTGGCGCAGTTCAGCCTTGCGCCGGCGCTTCTCGTATTCTTCACGAAACTCATCCATCTCGCGCCGCATGCGCTCTTCGGCCAGGCGCTGGAGTTCCTGCACCTGACTCTGCTCGCGGAGGACCAGGTCCTTGAATTCCTGAACTTCCTGTACCGAACGACGAGCAACATCGATCTGTTGCGCAAATGATTGAACCCGCTGGTGGGCCTGGTTGACGAGCGTCTTCTGCTCTTCGATCGCCTCTTTCCAGCGGTTGACGGCCTGATCGCGCTCGACCATTGAACTGCGTACCGTCTCCATGAAATCCTGCTGCTGTTCGCGCAAGGTATCAATCTGTGGCGGTAGTTTCTCAATCTCCGATGCGGACTTGCGTACCGATTCTTCGAGCATCGGAATGCGGCCGGCAACGCCCTCAATACGCTTAAAGAGTTCGACCGTCTCCTGCTGCAACTGCGCAATGCGCTTGGTGTCGCTGGTGCGCTGCTCGGCCAGGAAGGGGATCTGCCGCGTACGTTCCTCGATCTCCTTGGCCAGGCCACCGACCTGGTTGCGTACGCCCATGATCAATTCCGAGAGACGCTCATCCTCGATAGCGCGGATCTCGACAGCCTCTTCCAGGCGCACAAGGCGGGGTATTTCACGCCGGATCTCGCTAATTTCGCGGTTGAATAGCTCGCGATCATTCATGCGCGTGCGTTCTACGTCGCGCTGAATCTGACCAATCTCTTCATCACGCGCCTCAACCATCGTCGTGACTTCAGACTTTGTATTTTGGAGCGCGTTTTCAATCTGCTGAAAGCGCGTCAATTGACCCTGTGTTGTCGCCAGGCGGCCTTCCAACTCTTGAATGCGCCGCGTCTGCTCGACAATGTCGGCTGTCTGGCTCTCAAGACGCTGCTGCAAACGTGCGATTTCGGCACGATCGCGACGGTGCTCTTCATCGAGCCAGTTAACCATCTGAGCAAGTTGTGCAATATCCATCCAGTTTCACCTGTCCTCAAGCATGCACGATCGGACGCGCAGAGCGCTTTGACACTGTTACGATTCTACCCAAACTGAAGATGAATCCAAAGCTGTGATGATCGGCAGAGGCACTAAAAATGACTACCCGAAGTGGCGTCATGAAGCGTGTCTAGTATAGCATCTTTTCGGTTGCGTAACCAATCATTTCGCGCCCTGCCCCGACGATTTTGCACAGTGAGGCGAATTGGACGCTTCCCCTCGTGGATGGAGCCAATAAAAACGAATTTTGGCCACATGACTGTTCCTCCTCTGACATAACCGTGTCAATGCGCAGGTTATCCGGCTTAGCTTGCGAAAAGCGGGTCAGCACGCCGGTAGTTTGACCAAATGAGAAGGGGGCTGCTAGAATCTCTACACAGTTTGAGACCTGACCGATCCAGCCTGAATCCGTGAACGAACAAATTCTCTTATGCAAATCGGCGTCGACGCACGGTTGATGCACCATCAGCCGGCAGGCATCAGTCGTTACACGTGGCATCTTTTGCATGCCATGGCTGAGATTGAAGCCCCGCACGAATTTACGATTTTCCAACACCGCAACCATCGGACGGCTCTTGTCGATGAAGCGAACTTCTCAAGGGCAACCCTATTTGCACCTGTTCACAGGGGGCGCATGGAGCAATACCTGCTGCCGGCAGAGTTGATCCGCTACCCCCTCGACCTCTTCCACGCTCCAGATTTTATCCCGCCCCTGCACACGCCCATCCCAACCGTTATCACAGTTCACGACCTGGCCTTTCTACATTGGCCCCACTTTATTACCAAAGACAGTGCAGCCTACTATGGTCAGATCGACCGCGCGGTCAGCCACGCGCGCCACATCATCGTGCCGAGTGAGCATACCCGCAAGGATCTCATTGCCCGCCTCGGCGTCCCAGCCGATAAGGTCAGCGTGATCTATGAGGCGGCTGACCCCTCCTTCGTTCCCCTGCCCGAGGCGGAGACGCGCCAGGAAATGATGGAGAAATATGACCTGCCGGAGCGTTATGCGCTTTTCGTAGGCACGATTGAGCCACGCAAGAATCTGAACGGCCTCCTGCAAGCCTTCCGGATCCTCACGGACCGTTACAATATTTCGGACGTTGGGCTGGTCGTTGCAGGCAGCAAAGGATGGCTATACGAAGAAACGCTTGAAACGATTGAAACCCTTGATTTAGGGAGTCGGACCCGTCTGCTGGGACGAGTGAGTGACGAAGATCTGCACAAGCTCTATGTCGGCGCCCGTTGCCATGCCCACCCGGCCTACTACGAAGGCTTCGGCCTCCCGCCGCTGGAAGCCATGGCCTGCGGCACCCCGACCATCGTCAGCAATGTGAGCAGCATGCCAGAGGTGGTCAACGATGCCGCGCTGCTTGTCGACCCGCGTAACTGGGAAGAGATTGCGGTCGCGCTCCAGCGTCTCTTCACAGACGACGATCTGCATGCCGCCCTGCGGCGCAAGGGACTCCAACGTGCCAAATGCTTCAGCTGGCGGCTCGCCGCCCGCCAAACGCTTCAAGTTTACGAGACTGTGGCCGCAGGCAAAACGAACTCTGTGGAATCGACCAAGTCAGCCTCCTCTTTTCAGCAACCCACCCGGTCGTAGCCTGCCGCGGCATGAACGGGCCATCCGATCACGCCGGAAGCCAGCCATACGCCCGCTGTGGCCCTGCCGTAGTCACGCCACAGCAAACGCATCGGAAGCAGGCCCGGAACCCAGCTATGGAACTATTGTTGTTGACGCCCCAGTTGCCCTATCCGCCCCATCAGGGTACGACGTTGCGCAACTATAACTTGATTGAACAACTCGCAAAACGCCATACCATTGACCTGCTCACCTTTGTGGCGCCAGGCGAAAGCCTGCACAATGACAACCCGCTCCATGTCCTCTGCCGGCATATTGCGACCGTCGATCAGCCCGAACGCAGCCAGAGCCGCCGCATACGCGACACCGCGCTTTCGCCCCATCCGGATATGGCGCTACGCCTGGAGAGTCCGCCGATGCGTGCGTTGGTTCGGGCCTGGGCCGGCGCCCATGACTATGACATCGTGCAAGTCGAGGGGATCGAGATGGCACAATATGGTGCACTTGTGCGTCGTCGGCGCAACCGAGAAGCCCAGCGCCCCCAATTTGTCTTCGACAATCACAATTGCGAGTACTTGCTGCAAAAGCGCAATGCCCTGACCGATCTACGGCATGCCGACCGGCTACCG
Organism: uncultured Chloroflexia bacterium; assembly: GCA_963749845.1. Lineage (GTDB taxonomy): Bacteria > Chloroflexota > Anaerolineae > Caldilineales > Caldilineaceae > JAGRCP01. Next base: position 256,610 of record CAVVOJ010000014.1, read on the forward strand.
GCGGCCACCTACAGCGTAGTGCAGTGGCAAAAGCTCGTGCGCTACGAAGCGGCTATCTGTCGCGCAGCCGATGCGGTAACCGTGGTCAGCGCGGCCGACGGCGCCGCCCTGGAAAGAATCGTTCCTGAACTGACGCCAACGGTCGTTTCCAACGGCATCGATCTGAGTCAGTACGAGCATGCCACTGTAGACGAGGAGCCGGCCACGCTGGTCTTCACCGGCAAGATGGACTACCGTCCCAATATTGACGCGGTGCTCTGGTTTTGTGAGGAAGTCCTGCCGCTTGTCGCTGCCGAAGCGCCGGCGGTACGCTTCCAGATTGTGGGCATGAACCCCCATCCGCGGCTTGACCCACTGCGCGAAATGCCCGGAGTCGAGCTCACCGGGGCTGTAGAGGACGTACGCCCCTATCTGTACCGGGCCACGGCGTACGTCATCCCCATGCGTATCGGCGGCGGCACGCGCTTCAAAGCGCTAGAGGCGATGGCGGCGCGCAAAGCCACAGTCAGCACCTCACTGGGCGTCGAAGGAATCGGCGTCACACACGGGCGCGAGATGTTGATCGCCGATGAGCCCCGAGCTATGGCCCACGCAATCCTTGGGCTGCTCCGCGGTGGCCCGGCTCGTCGCGCGGAGCTTGGAGAGGCAGCCTATCGATTCGTAGCTGCGAATTACGCGTGGGAGAAAATTGTTCCAATCCTTGATGAACTGTTTGTAACGCTGTTGCGGGACGAATGAGTCACCACGCGATGTCTCACGCATCACGTTTTCCGTTTCAGCCCCCCCCGCCATTAACCAAAGGAGAACGAATTCATGACAAATACCATGCTCCGAGTCGGGTTCATCGGTACTGGTTGGGCCGAGCGCGTCCAGATCCCGGCCTTTCGCCTGGGTGGGCTAACCGCCCAAGCCATTGCCTCGGGTCAGCCGGAAAATGCGCAACGGGTGGCCCAAGCGCTCGACATCCCTGAAGTCTATTCAACCTGGCAGGAACTGATCGCATCCGACAGTGTCGATATCGTTAGCATCGTCACCCCGCCAGGGCTGCACAAAGAAATTGCGGTCGCTGCACTCGAAGCTGGCAAGCACGTCGTCTGCGAAAAACCGACAGCGCTCAACCTCGACGAGGCCGAGGCCATGCTGGCTGCGTCCCAAGCAGCGCCCGAGCAGATGGCCATTCTCGACCATGAGTTGCGTTTTCATCCCCAACGCCGCCAGATGCGCCAGATGATCAAGGATGGCGCGGTGGGCACGGTGATCTCCGTCCGCATGACGCGCTTAGGTCCGAACCGGCTCGATCGCGACCTGCCCTGGACTTGGTGGAGCGATGCGGCGGCGGGCGGCGGCATGCTCGGCGCAGTCGGCAGCCATCTGCTCGACCTGGCGCGTTGGATGATCGGTCGCGTCGACATGCTCACAGCCCAGTTAGCGACGGGCCAACTCTATCGCACGGATCCAGCCTTGGGCGGCCAGCGTCGCGTTACGGCGGATGATCATGCCCAAATCATGCTGCGCTTTGCCAATGGCGCGCTGGGTGACATCACGGTAAGTTCGACGACGGCCGGCAGCAATGGCATGACGATTGAAGTATACGGCACGAACGGCGCACTGAAGATCGACGACAAGGACCGCCTTTGGAGCATGCGGGACGAAGAGATTGCAGGTGGCGAGTGGCAGCCCGTGCGGGTGATGATTCCTGAACGAACGCTGATCGATCAGCTGCCCAATCAGGGGCCCTTCGGCGTCGGCACGCTCTTCCTGGCCCAGACCATAGCCGCTTCCCTTCCCATGGGTGAGGTGATCCTGCCGGACGCTGCCAGCTTCTATGACGGCATGGCGGTGCAGCGCATGATCGATGCCGCACACACCGCAAACGAAGAGCGTCGCTGGATCCGCATTTAGCGGATCTTCAAACGCATACCGGCGCGAACAATCTGTGGCAATCGGCCTGTCCCGGCAAATCCGCCGTCTAGTTCTTTCCGGAACAGTCATCAATCAGCAACGAAAAAATGTTGGCCCAAGGCTTGACATCGGCATCCGGCTTATGCTATTCTTTGCATGGCAGGCAAAATGCCTTGTGAAGTTGTTTTAGATTTTTTGCGTAACGCACTGACTTGAAGAGGAGACGCACGAATATGTACAACCTCCCAACAATGATTCGCATCCGCCTTGCTAGCGGCGAAGATGTTTTCCAGGGGAGTGGTGCGTCTGCTGTCGGTTAAGTCTTTCACAGGCTGACTCGAAAGTCGCAGCGCACTGCACAACGGTGCCTGCGGCTTTTTTGATTGGTGTAAGCTGGCTCGCTCACGATTGAGCGACTGCTTCGTCAACTTTAAGCGTGGGCATCGGGGATCAAACCGATGGCCCACGCTTTTTTCGTTCTTAAGCGAAACAACGTGGGTAACGGTAGTCAAAACAGCTCGTTTGAAGAAAATCCGAGGTTGATCATGGCTGTATCGGCATTTGAACACAACGCAGAGCATATCCGACAAGAGGACGACGTGCGCAACGCGGCATCGGAAAACCGCCTGCAGGGGCTATGGCTGCTCATGGACGGCTTCCGCGCACAGTATTTCGGCGCGGCTGCCAGTGTGGCGGTCGCCACGATTGCGCGCACTGCGACCTTTATACTGCTTGCCTACTTTGTCGACACCTTCCTGGTAGCCGACGAGAAACCTGTGGCGCTGCCGCTCGTCGCCTTTGGCTTCGTAGGTCTGGCTCTTTTGCAGGGCGTCTTCACCTTTCTCGGCGGGCGGTTAGCTGCCAGTACGTCGGAAGGGATCTCGCGCCGGCTGCGCAATTATATGCTCAACCATATTCAGCGTCTCAGCTTCACCTATCATGACAAGATGTCAACCGGTGAACTGATCCAGCGTGCGACGTCCGACATCGATGCCATCCGCCGCTTTTTTGCCGAACAGGCTATCGAAACGGGGCGCATCGTCATGCTCTTCGTCGTCAACCTGGTGGCGATCATGTTCATTGACTGGCAACTGGCCCTGCTTTCGGTCGTCGTGATCCCAGTGGTGCTGCTGATATCGCTCTACTTCTTCCGTAAGGTCTCAGATATCTATGAGCGCTATCAGGAGCAGGAGGCGACGCTGTCCAGCGCGCTACAGGAAAATCTGAGCGGCGTTCGGGTCGTCAAGGCCTTCGCTCGCCAGCCTTATGAGGAAGAAAAATTCGGTGAGGTCAACCGCGAGATGTATGAACGTGGCCGGCAACTGCTGACCATGCACTCGCTCTACTGGCCGATCTCCGACACGCTGTGCGGATTCCAGATGCTCTTTGGCTTTGGCGTTGGGGCCGTCATGGCCATCAATGGACGGATCAGCGTGGGTGAGTACCTGGCCTATACCGGCATGTTAATCTGGATCATCTGGCCCATTCGCAACCTGGGCCGGCTCATCATTCAGATGTCGACGGCCATGGTCTCCTTCGGGCGCGTGGCTGAGGTCGTACGCGAGGAGCGCGAGCAAATCGACGAGGACGGATTCGTTGCGCCCCAGTCACTGGCCGGCAACATTCAGTACAAGCACGTTGACTTCACCTATGAAGGAACCGAGCGACCGGTGCTGCAGGACATCAGCTTCGTTGCGCGACCGGGCCAGCGCATCGCCCTCCTGGGTGCGACCGGATCCGGCAAGACATCGCTGATGAACTTGCTGCCGCGCTTCTACGATTACACGGGCGGCGTCATCCTTCTGGACGGCACGCCGCTGACCGATTTCTCGCGCAGTTATCTGCGCAACCACATCGGGATCGTGGAGCAGGAGCCCTTCCTCTTCTCACGCACGGTGAAGGAAAATATCGCCTACGGCGTGGATCGGGAAATCTCGCAGGAAGAGATCGAGGAAGCAGCGCGCGCCGCAGCCATCCATGAAGTGATTGTCACCAAGTTCCCCGACGGCTATGACACGCTGGTCGGTGAGCGTGGCACAACACTTTCAGGCGGTCAGAAGCAGCGCGTGGCCATTGCCCGTACGCTGCTCAAGGATCCTCGCATCCTGATCCTGGACGACTCAACGTCGGCCGTGGATACGGAAACCGAAGCGCTGATCCGCCAGGCGCTGGAGACGCTGATGGAAGGCCGGACGACCTTCATCATCGCCCACCGCATCCAAAGCCTCATGGATGCCGATCTCATCCTGGTGATGAAAGAGGGTAGGATCGTCCAACGAGGTACGCATGATGAACTGGTCGCCCGGGCGGGCATGTACCAGAATATCTTTGCGGCTCAGACACGCATGGAAAGCGAACTCGAGGAGGAACTCAGTCGTGTCAGAACATTATGATCAATTCGAGGAAGAAGAATTTGATACGCAATTCAACGGCCAGACTATCCGGCGGTTGATTGGGCAGCTGAGACCCTACTGGCCGCAGACCGTGGCCTTCATCAGCCTGATTGCGCTCGTCTCCTTTCTGGACTCGTACTTTACGTATCTTGGCAAGCTGATCATCGATGACGGCATCATGGCGCAGGATGTAGAAGCGCTGCGTGCGATTCTCATGCGTTATGGCGCGCTCATCATCGTCCAGGCCCTATCGGTCTTCGGCTTCATCTACCTGACGGGCATCTTGGGACACAAGATCCGCTACGATCTGCGCGAAGCCATGTTCAGCAAGTTGCAGCAGCTTTCACTGGGCTACTACAACCGCACGCCGGTGGGCTGGGTTATTTCGCGCGTGACGTCCGATGCCGACCGGGTGGCCGAACTGGTCACGTGGGGCATGCTCGACGTGACCTGGAGCGTCTTTAACATCGGCACGGCGCTGATCTTCATGTGGATGATCAGCCCGCAGCTGACGATGATCGTGGCTGTGATCATTCCGATTATCGTGATCGTGGCCATGGAGTTCAAAAAGTACATCATCGTCGAATATCGTCACGTACGCCGGATCAATTCCCAGATCACGGGGCACTACAATGAGACGATCACAGGTGTGCGCGTCATCAAGTCCCTGCGCCGTGAAGAGGCTAACTTGGCCGAATTTCAGGCGCGCTCCGACGAGATGTATGAGGCCGGGTATCGGGCAGCGTGGCTCTCGGCTCTCTTTCTGCCCATGGTGCAGCTAATTGCATCGCTGGCGGTGGGCGCGATCATCTGGTACGGCGGCATTCAGGTCGAGCTGGGCGGCATCACGATCGGTGGTATTCAGGCCTTCATCTCGTACATCACCTTCATGCTCTGGCCGATTCAGGAGCTGGCGCGAGTCTATGCCAGCCTGCAGCAGGCCATTGCTTCGGGCGAGCGCATCTATTCGCTACTCGACTCGCAGCCCGAGGTGATGGACAAGATGAATGCCTACGATCCCGGCAGCATGCAGGGCCGGATCGTTTTCGACCATGTCGATTTCCAGTATGAAGAAGGCAAGCCGGTCCTAACTGACTTCAGCCTGGATGTAGAGCCTGGGGAAACCATCGCCCTGGTTGGCCCGACGGGTGGCGGCAAGTCAACAATCGTGAACCTGGTCTCGCGCTTCTATGAGCCCACGGGCGGACAAATCCGGATCGGTGGGGTTGATTACACCGATTACACCCAGCAGGCCATTCAGTCCCGCATCGGTGTGGTGCTGCAAACGCCCCATCTCTTCTCGGGTACGATCCGCGAGAATCTGCGCTATGGGCGTCTGGACGCCACAGACCCAGAGATTGAGGCAGCGGCCGAGATGGTTGGAGCTCACGAGTTCATTCAGAGACTTCCGTTGGGTTACGATGCAGAAGTGGGCGAAGGCGGCAATTTGCTCTCCGTGGGGCAGAAGCAGCTACTGAGCCTGGCGCGAGCCGTGTTGGCAGAGCCTGACATCTTCATCATGGATGAGGCAACCAGCTCGGTTGATACGCTGACGGAAGCGCTGATCCAGCGCGGCATGGATGTACTCATGGCAGGCCGCACCAGCTTTGTGATCGCCCACCGGCTGAGTACAATCCGCAACGCCGACCGCATTCTCGTCATCGAGAATGGCACGATTGCAGAGATGGGTTCACACAGCGAGTTGCTGGCCGAGGGCGGCCACTACTACCGGCTCTACACGCAGCAGTTCCAGAAGGAAGTAGCCGGTGAAGTCGACCTGATCGAAGAGGGTCCAGTGGCCATCGAGCGTACCAGCGCCGGCGAACCGTACGCCGGCCAGTCTGCCGGCGTCAACGATGACAGCGGCGAACTCGCGCACGAGCAGATGACGCACCACGGCGTACCGGAGTCAGAGTACGGCGACTAACTACAGGAATCCGTGGGGAGGGAATGGAAATCGCGCTTGCTGGATTGGCCAAAGCAGGTCCAATCCGGCAAGTTTCCCGGTCCATTTCCTCCTCACGCCGGTGGGCGTCTGACCCCGCGGCTGTCACCAAAGCGCAGCCTATGCGTCGGTTGATTATGTTTACAAAATAGTCTATGATGCCCCGTAACAGCACGCCCCACGATCTGTTCACCAGCGGACCCACGCGGTCCCAGACAACGAGGGAAGGACCATCGTGAGCGAAACCACATCAAATGACCGCCAAGCCAATGCTGGGCATGAGGCGGGCGAACCAACCAGTCCCCAAAACGATTTTCCGACCGCAGCTCCGATCAGTCGACGCCTGAGCGCCTGGCTCGATGAGTACAACATTGACTATTGCACGCTGGACGAGCGACCCGACGCCCCTGGTCCCGCCGGCGACACCGTCTATGTGTTGCGCGACCTCTTCACCACCTACTTGGGTTCTTGGGAACCGGGCGAAAAACCGGCGTCAGTGCCCCAGTGGGCACGAGATGCCTACCTAAGTGCTGACTTCCTGGAAGCAGGCGCAGACCATCACCTCTTCGGTGCCGTCCTGGACCGTGAGGGGAAGCTGATCAAGGGCGCCAAGATTCGCTTCTGGTCTGACGGTCTGGCCAAGCTTTCCGATCCCGACTATGACAGCTTTGTTGTCATCGAAACGAAGGCGGATTCAGGCTGGGCCAACAACCCTATGGGGCCGGGAAGTTCCTACGTGCCGGAACGTGGTGAGGCCGGGCCATGGTGCTGGTCGCCGCAGGGTGCGGCGGAAGTGGTCACGGGTGGCGGCCTCCCCGCTCGTCATCACGTCTCGACCTTTGCGGTCTGGCAGGAGATGGACCGTGCGATCTACGACGCCGCCATGCGCGGCGAGGGCAATGTTACGCCACCGGTTGTTCCACCGACCGACCCCACTGAGCCGGCTATTCCACCCGTCGAGCCGACCGAACCGACGCAGCCAACGCAACCGTCTGTTCCCGACGAAGAGGCTGCCGAAGTTCCCACCATTGAGCGGCGCGTGAGTGAGTGGATCGACCACATGAATATCCGCCTGCATGCCATTGGTGAGCGCAGGGATGAAGTGGATGAAGACAGCGACAGCGTTTTTCTGATTAAAGATGTCTTCACGACCATCAACGGTTCGTGGGAAGTCAGCGATGCGCCCTACGCCATTCCCCAGTGGGCGCGCGATGACTATCTGAAGCCGTGGGGGGCGCCTGACTATTTCGACGACGCAGGGGCAGACCATCACATCTTCGCCGCTGTAATCGGCATGGACGGCCAGCTGCGCCGCCAGTTCCCGATCATTTTCTGGTCAGACGGCTTTGACAAGCTCGGCGATCCAACGTACGCCAGCTACGTACACCGGGAGACCAAGGAACGCTCTGGTTGGATCAACATTCCGATTGGCCCAGACAGTAGTTTCGTACCCGAGCGAGGCGAGTCAGGGCCCTGGTGTTGGGCGCCAGTCGGTCCCGCCGAAGTGATTGCCGGCGGTGGTTTGCCCGCCAAACAGCACGTTTCTATCTTTGTTATCTGGCAGGAAGCGCCGCGCGGGGCGGTTGAATCGCCGGTGGAAGGTGACGGTGGCGAGATTGAGGATGCCGAAGGTACTGAGCCTACCGCACCGGTGACGCCAGGCCTCGTAACCCAACGAATCAGTGAGTGGGCGAAAGAGATGAATCTCGTTACCCGGTCACTTGACGAGCAGAGCGATCTTCCAGCTGCTGATGGTAGCTACGTTTACGTGGTGAAGGATATATTTACCACGCGGAACGGCTCATGGGAGGTAGAGGACCTGCCCTACTCACTGCCGATCTGGGCGCGTATGTCCTATTTGCGACCGTGGGGTGCGCCCGACTATTTCGACGATGCCGGCGCCGATCACCACCTGTTTGCGGCCGTAATTGGCCCGGATGGCAAACTGCTGCCCAACCACAAGATCTACTTCTGGTCGGACGGCTTTGAAAAGCTCGGTGATCCCAGCTACAACGGCTTTATCGAGCGCACGACCAAGCATCATTCCGGCTGGACCAATATTCCGATTGGACCCAGCAGTGCATTCTGGCCTGGGGAAGGGCAGTCTGGTCCCTGGTGTTGGGCGCCGGAAGGCGCAGCCGAAGTCATTCAAGGCGGTGGCTTGCCAGGCAAGCAGCACGTCTCGACCTTTGTCGTCTGGCAGGCGGTCCAGCGCACGGTAGCGCCCGGCGTTGGCGATACGGGCGAGGCCATCAGCACAAAGGATCACAGCACATTTCTGCCCTTCGTCTTCGGAGCGGGCGCACGGCCTGTCGCACAGCAGAGTGCAGCCCCCAGCGGCGAGATTGGCGATGCAGTTCAACTAAACCTTGGGCGTCTGCGCGGCTCGGCCTGGCTCCGATTGGGGTTCGAGGGCGGTCAGAACAGCGCGCTCGCTGTCTATGCCCGCCAGCAGCAGCTTGGCATGCCCGTTACCGGCGTCTATCGCTTGGACAACCTGGTCATCCAAGGCTACCTGGGCGGTATCGTCTTTCACGAACAGGATAAGCCGGTCACAGTGACGCATACGGCCTGGTAGAGAACGCGTTCACCGAGATCCGCAGAGAAACGAAGAGCCACGGGGCAGTCATCTTGATGCCTCTGTGGCTCTTCGTTTCTCTGGCCATGGTGCAGAACTTCTACGTGCTAGATTCGTTCGAGCAAGAAAGGATAGACTCGGTCAACTTGCTGTTCAGGCTGGGCGGGATCCATAAGATCGTGGATCAATTGCCAGTCAGCCGGTGCTTCGTGGGTGGTAACTTTGGTGCCATGATTGCGCCAATTGTGTACTAACTCGGCGGTCGCCGCATTGCGTACCACATCGTCACACGGATTGGTGATAACGACGAGTTCTTCCACTGCCGGAGGGGCATCAAGAGATTGCTTCAGGACCGTCAGATTCATGCGCAGCATGGTCGCGACGCCCCGGCTGGAAAAACGGGGATAGACGTGGGCCGGGCCGGATCGGCTCTCTTTTTTCTCCTCATCCCACCAGCGGAAAAAATTAGGCAGGATGCTCAACAGATTGGCCGAGGGACGCGTCGCCCAGCGCGGCACCGCCGCGAGGCCGATGTTGGGCGAAATCATGATCACCCGATCTACATCTGCACGATTCTGTACGCACCACGCGGCCAAACCGCCGCCCATGGAAAAGCCCAGCACCGTTACATGGGGCGCCAGTCCGTGGGCAATGTCGAGACTGCGGCGTGCCGTGGCCAGTAGATCGGCCGGCGAAAGTTGACCAAGGTCCGTAGCCATGGATTCCAGGCCATGCTGAGGAATACGCGGCACGAGTACATTGTAGCCTCGAGCGAAAAACGCCTCGGCCAGTTGACTGAATTGTGCCGGGCAGTTGGTAAAACCGTGGAACATCACAATCGCCCGCTCTGTCCGTGCGTCGTGCGTGAGCAGGCGTGAGCGACAGGCAGGCTTGACGCGGGGCGTATCCAGCGCCGCCAAAGCGGCCATGCGCTGCAGTGCTCCAGCATAGTCCGGGGCAGGATCTTGCGGCATGGAATCAAATACGGGATGAACCCGCAGCAGGCTGTAGAGAAGCGCAGCTGCGCTACCGCCGGCCAGGGAAGGGATCAGCCAGCCTCTGCGCATGATAACCTCCTTTGCGCGTATCAGTCGGGGAGGAAACGTCAAAAATTCGACGCCAGTACAAGATCAGGGGAGCGCTGGGAGAAGCACTGTGCGGCAACGTCTGATCAACGCAACTGGCCAAGCATGTCGCGTCCGACGACGATGCGCATGTCGATGGGAGCTGCGGTATTTAAGCCCTCCAACGTCGAGAGCCCCGGCTCCAACTCCAGATCGTTGCCAACCTGATCGATCACCGATTCGGGAATCCCGTAGTTGACGATCAGCGTGTGGCTATAGTCGCTGCGGTCGGCGTCGCCAATCGAGACGACCTGCCAGCCTTGCGCCTGCAGCATCTCCCGCGCTTGAGCCGCGACGCCTGGTTCACCCGTTCCGTTCAGGATTTCGACACGCACCCAGCTTGGATCAGTCTGGGCCACGGAGCCGCCGGGTGTGGTCGGCGTAAAGAAGCTATTGAGCGCCGCGCGTACCCGGGTGCGGTCAGGCAGCAGGATCCACTGACCGTCATCGCTGTAGGTCTCCTCGCCATAGCGGCTGTCGAGCACGAGCTGGCGCACCTCACGTAGAGACTCGGTGCGGAAGTAGTTGGCAATATCCAGCGCTTGAGACATGGGCATGTCCGTCTCGATACTGCTGCGCATGGTGTAGAGCAGGCGTGGCGCTTTGGCAATGAGCGTCGGAATCATATCGGCGCGCATCACCTTGTCGGCGATCGCACGGATCACCTGCTGCTGGCGCCGGGCGCGACCGTAATCGCTGTCCACATTGCGGGTCCGCACATACTTGAGCGCAGTCTCGCCGTCCAGATGCTGCAGCCCCCCGTCCAAATGGAATGTCTCCACACCGTAGTCCAGCGTTGGGAACGCCTCATCGTGAATCGCCTCGGGCACCATGACATCGACGCCGCCAATCAGATCGACCAGTTCCACAAACCCATCAAAATTGATGCGCACATAATATTGAACCGGCTGACCGATAAAGCTGCCGACCGTGTCTTTGGCAGTTTGGGGACCGCCGCCCGGGTAGCCGCCTGATTCGCCCAGCATATAGGCCGTGTTGATCTTGGCCGTCGTATCCGTATGCGGAATCGGCACCCAGAGATCGCGCGGGAGCGAGAGCATGCCGGCCGACTGGCTAGCGGGGTCAAGTGAAATAAGCAGCATGGTGTCGGTCAACGGCGGCCCCGAGTCATCAGGGCGGGCGTCGACGCCGAGCGCCAGGATGTTGATGGGCGGCAGGTTGGCCATGGCCAATGCCGCCGCATCTTCGAGTGAATCCGTCACATCAGCCTCCGCCGGCTCGACGTTGGCTGCATCCTCCGCCACGGGCGCAGTAGCCGGCGCGCTGGGTTGGAGCGAAGCCGTCAACATCTCCATGCCGGCCAAGGGCGACGTATTGACGATTCGATTGCGCGCCCAATCAAAGAGCTGGGTACTCGCAAAGACCGAAAAGGTCAGAATCAACAAGCTGTAAAGCGCCGTCGCTACAATAGGCGCGGAAGCCATACGCTTGCTGTTTGGTTGGGCTGAATCTGCTCGACGCTGTTTCATAGAGAGCGAATTATAGCATAGCAAGACTACTGGTTAGCAAGATCAACCGGGGCAGAACGGTACTATTCCCGCCGCTTTTCGACCACGCAAAACGTATCAGTGGCACGACGTAGGCGAGCGGTCCGATTTGGATCTGAAACGCCGGCAAACGGAAGGGTGAGCCGGCAGGAGGGAAGCGATAGAGCGTATCATTTCCACCAAGCAGCGGGAGCACCGCCCCATTCCCCAAACACGCTGTGGGTAAAGGTAGGATGCGCTAGTTGGGGGGCGGAACCTGGAAGAGCGAAGACTGGGTCATGATATAGAACTGGCCGGCCACATCGTCCAGGAAGAGACCGCGCAAGTTGTTCAGTTGATCGCCTTCAGGCGAGACGTACTGGGCAAGGTAGTTGCCGTTTTTGTCAAAGGAGAAGATGCGATCATTGGCTGCATCGGCGATGTAAAGTGCATCGGTCAGCTGGCCCACGGCCATATCAACGGGGTCGCCGATCTGCGCCACGTTGCCCTTGATGGAAAACGGGACTGACTCACCCTGGTTATAGCGCAAGACCATCCCGTTGGGATAGAGCAGCCAGATGTCACCGTCGATCGCCATGCGGCGCAACCCGGTCAGATTGGCGGACGCGCCCTCGGCAAACCAGGGCGCCGGCGTTACGCCAAAGCCGCCCGGCTCGTAGCGCAAGACTTGCTGCACGCCTTCGTCGGCGACGTAGGTGCGTCCGCTGTAAATCTCGACCTGGTTGGGCAGTTGCAGCGCAGTCGGATCACCCAGCGCAACATGAGATGCGCCCTCGACACGGTCGTCGTAGCGGAAGAATTGATTGTTGCGGTCGAGCACCAGGAGGCCTGGCTTGTCTTGTACGCCGGCCACCGACGGTTGCCAGGCCATATCAACCAGGCGCCCGACCGTGAAGCCATCGATGACATCCCCCTCGCGTAGCACCGTCTCAGGGGTGGGGTCGGGCACAAACTCCAGGTTTGGATCAAGGCGATAGCGTTCAATCACCTGGCGGCCGGTATCCAGCACATAGATATTCTGGTCAACGACCAGCACGCGGGTGGGCAGGGCGCCTTCGGGGAAGCGTAGTAACGGCTGCACCAGAGCATTGAGCGGGCGGACCTGCAAAATGTCTTGCAGCTCGCGCTCGATTTGAGTCTGGATCGCATCGATCTCCGGCGAAGCGCCAATAAGCATCTCCGCAGCGTCCAGATTTTCCATGGCTGATTGGAGCTGCATGCGTGCGGTCTCACTGTCACCGGCGTCGAGCGCCTCATTCACGCTGGCAAGCTGGGCTTGGGAAAGCTCGATCAACGAATCGGCCTCCGCGCGGTTCGTGCCGCCTTGCCCCCACGTCACAGCCGCAACCACCACGGGGACCAGAAGCAAAATCAGCACCGCCAACAAAACGAAGAGCCGGGCGCGTCCGCCGCGCGCGGCCTGCGGCGGCGGATAGTCCTGCTCTTGCGCTGCAGCCATAGCCTGCTCGAAATTGGAGGGCCCACTCTCGATATACCGATCGTCCAGCGCATCATCGTGCATGCTGGCGCTACTGACCTGAACGTTGTCCGGGTCTACAGTTGCAGCGGACGCACGCGTGCGGTCGGGAAGAAAATTGGCCAGCAACACGCGGCCCTGGTCGGCGCTGCGCTGCATGCTGGCGGCCAGGGCCGCGGCAAAAGCCGTCACGCCGCCAGGCTTGACAGCGTCATCCTCAACGGGTTCTTCTGGTTCAACCGGTTCCTCTAACCCTACGGACGCACGGGCGACCGAAATGTCCAGATAGCCGGGCGCGCCAAAGTCGTTCATGGAGGCGTCCGCTGCCGGCGATGCCTCGACCGACTCGGAGACGGGCGGTGGGGCGACGGGTTCAGCCGCTGGAGGCGTTGATGGCCGTGCTGGCGCAGCTGCCTTGCTCGGCGGCGGCGTCTTGGGTACATCACGCACGGGCGGCGACGTGTGCACGGCTGACGGCAGGCCGCCGGGCACGTTGGGACGAGGACGGGTAGTAGTCGCAGCAGGCGGCGGCTTGGGCGACGTAGCCGGGACCGGGTCCGCTGTCTGCGTTGTGGCGTCAGGCCGGGGCCTTGGTCCACCGGCGGGCTCGATCACCACGAGGATGCCCGGCAGTTCGGAGAGCTGGTACTGGTCGCGCAGACCGGCCGCGGCATCGCCGCAGTTGGCCAAATTGGTATACGAGACCGTTGCAGCCAGCGTGCGAATTGGCACCACATCCAGCCACTCGGCGCCGCCGATGAAGAGGGTCGCGCCGTAGGCGATTTCGTGGCGGTAGAAGTCGGGCGCCTCTGCCGAGGCATCGGCGTTCTCAAAATTCAGAATGTCGGCCGGATAGCGATCCACGGCATCGCCCGTTGCAATCAGCGCCAGGGCCGGTCCGCTGTGGAGAATAAGCAGGTGGGACTGGAGCAGCGCCACGCAGATAATGCCTGCTTCCAGAGGCTGTTCGGTATTGAATTGATTGAACTCGTCCACCTTTTGGCGGGCCGCGGCCATGGCCTGACGCATGACCTGAGCCTGGCTGCCCTTGGCCGTGTAATAGGTGCGCTGGAGCGCGCTCAGCACCCGCTCGGACAGCTCGTTGCGGTCAGGATTGTTGCCTGTCAGCTCCACTACGGCGTAGAGGTTGCCGCGGAGGGCCTGGCGCGAATCGGGTGGCGGCTCGACCGCGCGCACGCCCACGGGCTGATCGCCCTGAGCGTCGACGAAGTGGGCGATCCGCACCTGGAGCGGCGGCGGATTATTGGAAGTGGCGGGATCCGGGGTCTTTGCTGTGTCGGCCATGTAGCGCATTTTATCTTGGCGCTGTGGCGATGTCAATTGAAGTGTGGAGTGGGGAGGGGGAAGTGAATCATACTTTCAAACCTCATCCCCTGCTCATGAAACGTGTACTGATTGCTACGCTTGGCGCTGAACCACAGGTCATCTCGCTCGCGACGGAGCTTCTTCGACGGCGTGACTGCCTGCATAACGTTGTCGTGCTTCATACGCTATCCGACACGGAACCAGCTGCCGGAGCGCTGCTGAGACTGCGCAGATTTTTCGCTGCTACGGCTCAATTTCCAGCCCTTGAAACTGTCTGCGTTCCCGTCGATGACGTCTTGAGCCAGGCGCAGATGAGCGTTTTTGCTGATGTTCTGCTGCAAACGTCAGAAAGCAACGAATCCCTGCGCTGAAGAACTTCACGAGCGCAATGTGTTCAAGCGACCACAGACGCGCCGTCAGAAGTCAGAGATCTGGCAGATCTCCGACTTCTTTGCGTGCCACATTCGGCCGTTTCGCCGCGCTGCGGGGGTGATCCCGTTTTCCAGCGCCCGCCTTCTCCATGGCGGGCCGAGCTGGGGCTCCGTGTTCCCGGGAGGGATATGGTGCGTCTGAATGGGCGGCCATTCGGCGCAATGGGGGGGAGGCGGTATGATGAGCGAGCGCGTTCATCCTTGTAGTCTGGGAGTCCCGAGGCTTGGCGCGTAGCGACGCCCAACTCAGCACGAAAGGCTCTTCCATGACGGAGCGTACCATCGCCCTGCAACGCAGCGCCCGACCGGCGTCGGTCTGGCTGCTCACCGCGGGCGCGTTCTTTGCCTTCTTCATCTTTGGCTATGTGGACAATCTCAAGGGGCCGGTGCTGCCGGTTCTGCTCGACGATCTCAGCTTCAGCTACACCTCTGGCGGGACGCTGCTGCTGGGTTCCTACTTCGGCTTTCTGGTGGCGACGCTGGCCACGGGCATCCTGGCCGACCAGGTCGGTAACAAGGTCATCTTGCTGGCCGCCGGCCTGCTGCTCACGGCAGGGCTGGGGCTCTTCAGCGTGGGCGCAACCTTCTGGTGGCTCCTCGCCGGCATGACGCTGGCCGGGCTGGGGTTGGGCGCCATCGAGGTAGGCGGCAACGCGCTGATCGTCGAGGTGCACGACACCCGGCGCGGCCGCTTCCTTAACCTGCTGGGCGTCTTCCACGGCATCGGCTCCTTCTGTGCGCCGCTGATGGCTGCGCAGCTGCTGCTCAACGATTTCTCCTGGCGGCAGGTCTATCAGGTGACGCTGATGCTGACGGTCTCGCTTGCACTCTTTTTTGCGTTGGTCCGCTACCCGTCCCGCACCCGCAGCAGCCACACCGGCGTGGATTTCGGTGCGCTGCGCGCGGTTGGGTTCACCCGCCCCATGTTGCTCTACTACCTGCTGATCACGACCTATGTCGCGGCAGAGTTGGGCATTGCGTCCTGGCTGGTCGCGTATTTGCAGCAAGAGAAGGGGATGTCGCTGGCGCGTAGCTCCCTCTATCTCTCGCTCTTCTTTGTCTTTTTGATGTTGGGTCGTTTGCTGGGCAGCTTTGTGGTCGACCGGGTCGGCTATCTGCGTATCATGCTGTTGGCGATGCTCGGCGGCATCGGCAGCCTCGCCGCCGGCATCTTCGGCCCGCCCGGCCTTGCAATCCTGATCCCATTCACCGGCTTCTTTTTCTCGATTGTCTTTCCCACTGCCACGGCGGAGGTCTCCGGCCAGCACAGCCAGAACCAGGGCGCGATCCTGGGCCTGCTCTTTGCTTTTGGCGGGCTGGGCGGAGCACTGGGCCCCTGGGTCATGGGGATCACCATCGACGCTGCGGGCATTGCGGCCGGCTTCACCCTCCCCATCATCTATTGCTCCATGGCCCTGGCAGCCCTGCTCGCACTCCTTCGTCTCCATCGCAGCGCCACGCCGGCGAGCCAATAACCGCAATCTCAGCGCCCTCAGGATAGGGAGTCTGCCGATGTCCGCCCGCTACCCAATACCCGCCCGCACCCATCGCGTGGAAGAAGAGATCCAGCGCAGCCGCTTCATCACCACGGTGGCCCATACGCCGACGCTGGACGAAGCGCGCGCCTTCGTGCAGCAGATGAAAGCGGAATTTGGCGACGCATCGCACAACTGCTGGGCCTACGTGGTCGGCCCGCCCGGCTCCAGCGCGCAGATCGGCATGAGCGATGACGGCGAGCCCCACGGCACCGCGGGCAAGCCTATGCTCACCGTACTCCTCCACGCCGACGTCGGCGACGTCACTGCGGTGGTAACGCGCTATTTCGGCGGCACAAAGCTGGGCAAAGGCGGGCTGGTGCGCGCCTACAGCGGCGGCGTCCAGCAAGCGCTGGCCGGCCTGCCCCGCGCCGAACGCGTGCCCAGCGCCACGCTGACGCTGGTGGTCGACTATGCCGCGGTCACGCCGCTGCAACGACTCTGGGATGAGTATGAAGTTTCGGTTTTGGAGGAAGAATTTGGGGTGGATGTCACCTACATGCTCCAATTGCCCCTGGAGCATGTAGAGGCATTTTCGGCGACCGTGACAAACCTAACCAACGGTCAGGCGTTGATAGAGGCCACGGCGGATGAGGAGGAAGAATAGAACGCGGGTTTGGCGGATCGGGCGGATTTCGCGGATTTTTCTCTTCAAAGAGAGCCGCCGTAATCCGCCTTATCCGCCCGATCTGCGTTCCAGCGTCCTTTATGCCTGCGTATCGTCTTCTTCGCCCTGGCTATCCGTGATTTCTGGCGCTGTCACCGTCAGCTCGCCGGCCACCTTGGGCGGCCCGGGCGGAATGATGATCCAGAGCAGCATGTAGCCGATCAGCGGGAAGCCCACTCCAAGGAAAAAGATACCCACAAAGATGATCCGAATCAGCGTCGGATCGATGCTGAAGTATTCGCCGATCCCGCCGCAGACGCCGCCAATCATGCGGTTGCTCTTGCTCCGGGTCAGATGTTTTTCAATTGCCATGGCTGCCTCCAAGTGGCGTGCAATGAGAATGCGGTGCAATGATTGTGCACCTCTACAAGACATTACGCAAGGCAAGTGTAGAAGTTTCAGAATGAAAGCTGGCGCACGCGACCGAGCCCGCCGGGCATGAATGCCCTTGCTGGCAGGGGCGCCCCATGAAATGGGGCTTCAACGAGACTGGGCGGCCGTCCATCGCCTTACTCCATGGGCCGCACAGCTAGGCCGGGGACTACATCCCCAGCCAACGCCGATCCGCCTCCGCCCCATTCCACGCTCATCCGGCCCCTATGCTATAATCGTGCCGCATGACAAAGCCATTCTACTGAAAGAATTGAGCGCAGACCCGAATCGGGATGGACCATGACCGAACGTCGTGTTGTTGCTGAAAACCGAACCGAGCTAGCCGATCCTGCCCAACCGGCGCCAGAGGCCGCTGCGGCCCTGGCTCAACTCCACCAAATGCTCGAGTCGATGCCAGTTGCCGTGGTGACCACCGGCCAGGATGGGTTGATTCGCTATGCGAATCGACGGTTGGAGGAGCTCTTCGGCTACTCGCGCACCGAGCTGACGGGCAGCCCCATCGAACGCCTCATCCCCGAGCGCTATCGCAAGCTGCATGTGGAGCACCGGGCCCGCTATGGCGAGAATCCCCACGTGCGCGCCATGGGTTCGGGCATGGATTTGGCCGGTCGGCGTCGGGACGGCTCGGAGTTTCCCATTGAGGCCGGGCTCAGCTTTGCCCATTTTGGCGACGAGACGGTCATCATCAGCTCGATCAGCGACATTTCCCGCCGCAAGCAGACGGAGGAGACGCTCGAGCTGCGGGTACGCGAACGCACCCGCGAACTGGAACGTCGCCGCGAGGTCTCTGACGGCCTGCGCGATACGTTGACCGTGCTCAACTCGAATCGCACGCAGGACGAAATCCTGGATCATATTGCGGAGCAGGCGTGTAGGCTGCTCTTCGCTGACGCCAGCGCCATTTATAGCGTGCAGGAAGAGGGCCGCGCCTTTGTATTGGAGACAGGTTTTGGTCTTTCGACAGAGGAGTTTGAAAAGGCGACATCGCCCTCTTTCGCCACCGTGTCGCCCAAAGGCAAGCGACTGACTGTCACCAATGGCAGCATGCACATCGTGGCGGTAGATCGCGACGACTCGGAGACGCAAGAGGATCTCTTCCACGCCGGCGAATACCAGGGGCTGCTTTCGGTGCCGCTAGTAGTCAAGGATGAGGTCTACGGCACCCTCATGCTCTACTATAATGAACCACGCAAGTTTTCGCCGGAGGAGATCGAGTTGGCCATGACCGTGGGTGATCAAGCCGCCCTGGCAATTGAGAACGCACGTCTCCACACTCAGGTGGAGCGGGCCGCGGTCGCGGCCGAACGCAACCGCATCGCCCACGATCTTCACGATTCGGTGACGCAGACGCTCTTTTCGGCTACATTGATTGCCGAGGTGCTGCCAAAGCTGTGGGAGAGTGACCGGGAGGAGAGTGATCGGCGGCTGGCCGAGCTCCGCCAGCTCACCCGCGGCGCGCTGGCGGAGATGCGCACGCTGCTGTTGGAATTGCGCCCGGCCACCCTGATCGAAGTCGAGATCAGCGAGTTGCTGCGCCAGCTCACGGAGGCGATCACGGGACGCGCCCGCGTCCCGATCAAGCTGGAAACGAGCGAGGCCTGCGACCTGCCGCCAGATGTCAAGATTGCGTTCTACCACATCGCGCAAGAGGCGCTCAATAACGTGGCCAAGCATGCGCGTTCAAGTGAGCCCACGGTCACGCTTACGTGCGACGGCGAACAGACCTGTCTGCGTGTGCAGGATGACGGTCGCGGGTTTGTCATCGACGAGGTGACGGCGGAGCACCTGGGCCTGACCATCATGCACGAACGGGCGGAAGGCATTGGCGCCCGCCTGGAAATTCACAGTGAAGTCGGCGTGGGCACGGAAGTACGTGTCCAATGGCCGGCGGAAGAGATGAAGGAGAGATCGTGAGTCAACCACCTGAACGCATTCGCATCGTGCTGGTCGATGATCACGCAGTGGTGCGCAGCGGATTGGCGGCGTTCTTGCTGGCCTACGACGATTTGCAGCTGGTAGGCGAAGCGGCCGACGGCTCCGAAGCGCTGGAGCTTTGCGGCCGGGTTCAGCCGGACGTGGTCCTGATGGATCTGGTGATGCCGGAGATGGATGGCGCCACCGCCACACGGCTGATCCGCGAGCGCTATCCGCGCATCAAGGTGATTGCCCTGACCAGCTTCAAGGAAAACGATCTCGTCCAGGGCGTGCTGGCCGCCGGCGCTATCGGGTACTTACTCAAGAATGTCTCCACCGATGACCTGGCCGGCGCCATTCGCTCTGCCCACGCCGGGCGCCCCACCCTTGCCCCTGAAGCAGCCCAGGCACTGATCCAGAATGCCGCACGCAAGCAAGACAATGAACCGGGCTATGACCTAACCGACCGGGAGCGTGAAGTGTTGCGCCTGATGGTCGAAGGGCTCAACAATTCGGCCATCGCCGAGAAACTTTTCGTCAGCCGCTCGACGATCAAGTTTCATGTCTCCAACATCCTCTCCAAGCTTCACGTCTCCAGCCGCACCGAAGCCGTGGCCTACGCCCTCCAGCAAGACCTGGAGCTCTAAACGCATCAATTGACAATGGTCAATTGTCAGACACCTAGTCAGATGACCAGGCGAAAGACTAACCGCGCGTAGGGGCGCACTTCTCGTCTTTCGTCCGGCGAACTCCACGAACGATTCCGCTACACTTAGAGCAGCGTCGATTGAATGCTCATCTCGCTTCGCGCGCCCGACTATTCTTATTTTCACAAGGAAGTGAACAAGGAGAGGCAGATATGTCCCAGCGCCCGCACAGTACGTTCGGTCTAGAGAATCATGGCATCCGCAATGCCGACACAGTCTACTGGAATCTGACGACGCCCCTACTCTATGAACAGACAGTCCGCCGCCGCGAAGGTCATCTCGCGCATCTGGGTCCGATGGTCGTCCGTACCGGCCAACACACCGGTCGTTCGCCACGTGACAAGTTCATCGTGCAGGAACCGGTCCACCAAGACAAGGTCCATTGGGGCGCGGTCAACCAGCCCATGTCAGAAGAACATTTTGATCAACTCCATAGGCGACTGATGGCCTACTTGCAAGGGCGCGATCTCTTCGTGCAGGACTGCTTCGCCGGAGCTGACGAGACATATCGCCTGCCCGTGCGCGTCATCACCGAAACGGCCTGGCACAATCTTTTTGTGCGCAATATGTTTATCCAAGCCAGCGACGAGGAACTGGCCGAGCACATTCCCCAGTTCACCGTGATTCAAGCGCCCAATTTCCACGCCGTACCCGCAGAGGACGGCACCAATTCAGAAGTCTTTGTTGTTGTCCATTTTGATAAAAAGCTGGTCCTCATCGGCGGCACCCAGTACGCAGGGGAGATCAAGAAATCGATCTTCAGCGTCATGAACTACCTGCTGCCCATGCAGGGCGTACTACCCATGCACTGCTCGGCCAACGTCGGCATGGATGACGATGTCGCCATCTTCTTCGGCCTGTCGGGCACGGGCAAGACGACTCTGTCCACCGACCCGGCCCGGATCCTCATCGGCGATGACGAGCACGGCTGGAGCGACAACGGCATCTTCAACATGGAGGGCGGCTGTTATGCCAAGACCATTCGTCTGTCGCCAATGGCCGAGCCGGACATCTACGCAGCGACGCGCAAGTTCGGCACGATTCTGGAAAATGTCGGCTATGACACGACCAACGGACGCATCGATCTGAACGATGATTCGCTCACCGAGAACACGCGCGCGGCCTATCCTATCAGCCACATCCCCAATGCGACACGTACGGGCTTAGGCGGTCATCCCAATACTGTGATTATGCTGACCGCCGATGCCTTTGGCGTCTTACCGCCCATCTCAAAGCTGACGCCTGAGCAAGCCGCCTACCACTTCCTCTCCGGTTATACGGCCAAAGTTGCCGGCACGGAGAAGGGCGTCACCGAACCACAGGCAACCTTTAGCGCCTGCTTTGGCGAACCGTTCATGGTCCATGATCCGACCGTCTACGCTGACATGCTCAGCGAGAAGATCCGCACGCACGGCAGCAACGTCTGGCTGATCAACACGGGGTGGAGCGGCGGTCCGCCCGGCGTGGGCAGACGTATCTCGATTGCCTACACCCGGGCAATGGTCCACGCGGCGCTCGACGGCGCTCTTGGGCAGGTAGAGACGCAAATTAATCAGACCTTCAACCTGGCTGTACCGCTCCACTGCCCTGAAGTGCCCGACGAAGTGCTCGATCCGCGCTCGACTTGGGTAGACAAGGAGGCGTATGACGTCCAGGCCTATAAGCTCGCAAGCATGTTTGACGAAAACTTCAAGAAGTTCGCCGGCAAAGTCAGTTACAAAATCGCTGAGACCGGCCCAGTTGCCGTGTGATCATTGCAGCCCAGAACCGGTCAAGCGTACCCATTCAAGTACTGCTCCCTGCACCCCCGTATCGCCAGAAATGCGACCGCGTACCGGCGATACGGGACATAGATTGCCTGCCACTGTGGAGGGCAGGAGCGCTATACAACGGACTGCTATGACTGACCAGAGACAAGAAAACCGTCAAGAAATCCGCGTCCTCCTGGCCGATGACCAGGCGTGGCTACGCTCTGCCGTCAAGCTCCTGCTGGAACAGGAACAGGACATCGTGATCGTTGGTGAAGCCAGTGATGTGCCGGCGCTGATCAGTTTGGTCACGGAACTGCAGCCCCATCTTGTGCTCCTGGACGGCGAGCTGCCGGGCGTCCGTCGGGCCCAGGCCACGTGCGACCTGCTTGGCGATCTGCGTCGCGCCGATCCTCACGTGCAAATCATCGTGCTGAGTGGTCGCCCCGAGGCAAGTCGCACGGCCCTGGCCACCGGCGCCAGCGACTTCGTGAGCAAGGCCGCCCCGCCGGAGCAGCTCCTGGCCGCGTTGCATAAAGCCAAGCGGTCGGCTAAGATGCAGGACATCTGAAGCCTTTGCCGCCAGATTATCCCGGCGCAATGCGGCCCCCAGTCTACAAGTCGCATGCTTGCCGCGATCCATTGCTATCCCGCACTAGAAAGAGAAGCCCATGCCCATTTATGATATTGCGATTATCGGTGGCGGACCTGCCGGATTGACGGCTGCTGTCTACGCGCTGCGCGCCCAGCTGGACGTGGCGCTCATCGCCCGGTCAATGGGCGGCAAGGTCACCTATCCCTTTGGTCTACGCGACATGGAAATCGTCGACCCGGTGTGGGGTGCAGATCTAGTCTTTCAGTTCGAGTCCATGGTAGAAGATTCACCAGCCACGATCATCAACGCCAACGTGGTTGACATCAACAAAACGGATGATGAGATCTTTGAGGTGATTCTGAACGATGGCGAGATGATCTTGGCGCGTACGGTCATTTTTAACACAGGTGCGCGCGCAAAGCGCATGTATGTCCATGGTGAGCTGGAGTACCGCGGCCGCGGCGTTAGTTTTTCTGCGGTCAGCCATTCCCCCTTTTTTCATGGCAGGGACGTGGCCGTCATCGGTGGTGGACAGCGCGCCATCGTTGCGGCGCTCGAACTACTGCCATTGGCCAACCAGGTCTATCTGATCGCGCCACAGCTCCATGGCCTGGCTGAGGTGCCGACGGCCAAAGAGCTGTTGCAACATCCAAAGGTCTCGATCTTTCAGGGATGGGAAATCCAGCAGGTAATTGGTGATACCAAAGAGGTAGACGGTGAAGAACAGCTCGGCTATGTAACCGGCCTCAACCTGGTTGGGGCCAACGGCGAGACGCGCTTTCTGCCTGTGGAAGGGATCTTTGTCCAGTACGAACTCATGCCTCATAACGACATCGTGCGCGGACTGGTCGAATTGGATCACTACGGCTTTGTCATCGTCAACGAACGCTGCGAAACGAGCCTTCCCGGCTTCTTTGCTGCCGGCGACGTGACCAGCGTCCATGCCGAACAGGTGCCCGTTGCGATCGGCGAGGGGGGCAAGGCAGCCCTGTCGGCCTGGGAGTATCTGGCTACCCACGCTGCACCAACCACAGTACCCGACACAAAATAAAACAGGCGCCCGATCATACAGGACCGGACGCTTGTTCTGCAGGCAACCCGGTCGAGCTTACGCTTCAACCGTCACCCGGTTGCGATAGAAGGCCACATGATTGGCGATCTCTTTCGCCGCATCCTTGGGTGTCGGATAGTACCAGGCGGCGTTCGCGTTTACTTCGCCGTCGACGACCACATCGTAGTAGCTCGCCGTGCCCTTCCACGGACAGACCGTGTGATGATCGTCATGAAGATTACCCTGAGCATCAAAGGCCAGTCCTAGCATGCAGAACGCCTGGACTGAAGGCGGAACGACGACCTCCATTCCAGGCGAATGGGCACTGATAGGGTGACGACGGGTCTAGCGCTGCGACAGCCGCCGGCCGTGCTAGACGATTAGGAGGCAATCCTCTGCGCCGTGGTCGCCCATCGTGTAACCGTCGGCGTCACCGTCGTTAAACCACTGGCCGTCGGCAGTATGGTAACGGAAGCGATAGGTTGCGTCATTGGCCAGTTCAACGGAAGCGCTGCGCGTGCCGTTGCTGCGCTTGATCAGCTTCAGCGCAGTAGGATCCCACTCATTGAAATCGCCGACGACTGTCACAGTCTCCTGGTCGGGGTTGTGGGGAATCACAAAGCTGACTTTGGTGGTAGTAGGCGTCTTGCCCTTGCTCTTCTTGATCATGATCTTTCTCCTGAAAACGGTGCAGTCTTCGTTGTTCTAAACACTCAGGGCCAATCGGTCTGACTTCAACCATGGCCACTTCATTATTCAGACAATTATGGTAGACGAAAATAGAGCCAAAATAGCTCAATAAATGTGCCCATCTGGTCATGCATCATAGCAAAGTTCATTGCTTTGGCAAATCTCAAGGGGCGTGTTACGCAACCGGTTGCTTCGCAACCATTTCGAAAGCAAAACTGGACAGTTTCAACAGGGAATAAAGCGCCTTTCCCACGCGCTTCACCGACCGGCCATGCTCAATCCGCCCCACTATGGTTCACGGTCATCCTCCTGGCAATCCCTTGCAGAGCCGAAGCCGCACTTGGGATTGCTGCCTGATTTGCCTATACTGTAATGGAACGCCAACAGCTTGGCCCCAACGCAAATTCAATGTCTTTGGCACACCTTATCATTCCTTATCATTCCTTTCGCCCCATGGCTGATTCGCAGATCTGGTCGGCCAGGTCGCAGCAGGACTATTATGTCAACATCCAACAAATCATGGCGCTTACTGTCCGACGAAGAATCCCTGCCCCGCCCGCTGCGGGTCCTGGTAATCGGTGCGGGAATGGCCGGGCTGGTGGCAGCCCGTATGCTCCACGAGAGCGGCGTACAGGTAACGATCCTGGAAGCGCGCGATCGCATCGGCGGGCGGACGTGGACGGATGATTTCGACGGCCTGCCCATTGATCTGGGCGCTTCGTGGATTCATGGCGCGGACGACAACCCCCTCACCGAATGGTGCCAGGCGCTCAGGATCTCTCTACTCAACACGCCGGGCGATGGACGGCGTATCTATGATGGCGCATCCAACTACTTGCGTTATGATGAGGCCATGCAGCGGGCGTGGCGCGGCATGGGCGCTGCCGGCCTGGCGCTGGGCCTGTCCAGCGCTGCAGCACAGATCGAGCGTTGGCGCGATCATCCTGGTCAACTCACCCTGGCGGACGCGCTTGCGCCCGTGCTGGACCAGATCAATGAACTCCCGATCTTCGATCAGCAGATGCTGGGCTATCTCGTTGCGATGGCCGAGGGCGTGGAAGGTGCGCCATTTGACCGCATTGACGTCGCCAGCTGGTATCCACATGAAGCCAGCGGCGTCAACGCCATGCCCGTGGGCGGCTACAAGCGCCTCATAGACGATGCGGCACAGGGTCTGACATTCCATCTGGCCACGCCGGTCCAGCGCATCTCGTGGAACGAGTATGGCGTCCATGTATGGACAGACCAGGAGAGTTTCCAGGCAGACGCCGTGATCATCACCACACCGCTCTCTTTACTCAAGTCACGGCAGCTACAAATTGAGCCGCCCTTGCCGCCGGCCTGGCAGGCGGCTATCGCAGCGATTGGCTTCGGCGACGGCGCATCGCTCAACAAGATTTTTCTGCGTTTCGACGAACAATTCTGGCCCGACACCAGCGATCGGTTCGTTGCGCTGCCGGCGAGTTTCGAGACGCGTGGACGCTTTGTGACCTGGACAAGCCTGGTAGATGTCGTGAGCGCACCGGTCTTACTCGGCTTCACCAGCGGTACGCAGGGGGCGCAGATGGACATGGAGGCGAGCGACGAGGAAATTTTGGTCACGGCCATGACCTCGATTCGTCGCGTCTTCGGCCCTGATGCACCCGATCCCTGCGCCTACCGCATAACGCGCTGGATTTCCGACCCCTGGGCCCGCGGTTCCTATTCGTTTTCCGAACCAAAGACCTCTGCGGCTGACCGGCTGCGCTATGCCGAGCCGATCGGCGCACGCCTCTATCTGGCGGGTGAAGCTGCCAGTCCCGGGCACTACGGCACCGTCCACGCTGCGTTGCTGGCCGGTCAGCTAGCGGCCTTCCGCCTCCTGCGCACCCTAGCCGGTGTGGAGCCGGATCCGAGCCGTTTGCCGTGGGCATCCTTCCTGACGCGCCATCCCCAGGCGCTTACAACGATGATCTAGGCTCGTCGGCGCCCATTCAACGATATTGATCAGCAAATAGGAGAATCCTGTGAAACGACTGCTCATCTTGCGGCATGCCAAATCCAGTTGGAAAGAGGAGAGATTGGTCGATCACGATCGCCAGCTCAACAAGCGTGGCATGCGCGACGCACCGCGCATGGGACAGCTTCTCGTTACCGAAGGCATCGTCCCGGACCTCATCATCAGCTCCACGGCACGCCGCGCCCACGATACGGTCGAGTTACTGACCCAAGCCTGCGCCTACGAGAGCGATGTGGTCTGGGCTTCTTCCCTCTATATGGGCGGCTATCGTGCCTACCTCAACTCTTTGCGCAATGCAGATGATGAGTTCGACACGGTCATGATTGTGGGCCACAATCCTGACTCGGAGCAGTTGCTTACGGTCTTAACCGACGCCGACGAAACGATGCCAACTGCGGCCCTGGCCCAAATCGATCTCCCAATTAGCAGCTGGCGCGAGTTGGAAGAGGGGCAGAGCTATCCCCTTGTTGCGCTGTGGCGGCCACGTGAATTGAAGGAGTAGATGGGCGGGTCAATCGAAGCCGAAGAGCGGGCAATCGTTTCGGCGTCGTGTCGCACGTTGATCCTTAATCATCCTCCGCCTTCAATGCTTCATGATTTAGATGCCTGACGCGCAAGATCGTCGGCCAAGACACGTTTTTACCACTTTACAAAATCGCCTGTAACAGATACCCTAAAGCTGGCCAAATCATCTTCCCGTCAGCCAATGGAGGAGCACCGCCATGAATCGAAAACTTCTGGCTCCCTTCGCGCTCGTACTTGCGGCCGCGACCTTCTTTTTGTTCACGCAATCAATCCTAATTGCCGCCCCAGCCGCACAAGAAACGCCGCCGGCCACAGCGGAATCTGAGACGGCCGACGTCATGTCACCTACCGTCACGATTTCGCCACCTGTGCGCATTCAAATCCACCAGCAGATCCCCTTCACGGCAACATTGGCAGCTATGCTCATCGCCGATGATGGGATCACCGCAACCGCGGCGATCACGCCCACTGCGGCAATAACCGAAGCGGTTGCGGAGGAGGCGCAGGCTGTTGAGGCCACGACGCCCGCAACGGACGTTGCGGCAATTGCGGCTGATCAGGTTGTCACCTTTTTGCTTGATCTATCGCTCGATTTTGTGGTCAGTGAAACGATGACGACCACGGTGCCGGCCACGCTGACCATCACGCTGGCCAATGGCATGACTGAAACTGTGACCGGCACCTTGCCCGTTTCGCTAGCGATCGGCGTGTCGCCGACAGCGCAAGTCACGGTCACTGCCCTGAGCCTGCTGCCAACCCCAGCCGTGACTGCAACGGAGGGCGTGACCGCCGTAGAGGCAGTTACACTTCCAGCGACAATTACGGCTGTTGAGGCCGTTACCCTGCCGGCGACCGTGACCGCAACGGCGCCAGTGACGGTTCCGGCCACGATTACGCCAACCAATGAGCTGACAGCGACTACGACCCCAGTCCCCGCCGAGGAAGCCGATACAGGTCCTGAGTCCGTACTGTCGACGACCACGACCACGGCCAATGTGCGTGCCGGCCCTACCACCAATGATGAAATCGTTGATACGCTGCCCGCCGGTGCGACGGTAGAGTTAGTCGGCGTTACGGAGGATGGTCTTTGGTATCTGTTGAGCACGGGCGCCTGGCTCTTTAACTCGCTGGCCGATCCGGCCCCGACCGATCTGCCCCTGGCGACGCCGGAACTGATTGCTGCAGTAGAGGAAGAGGCAGCGGCACAGCCAGAGCCCGCTCCTACGCCTGAAGCAACGCCCGAACCGACAGAAGCGCCTGCTGAGGGAGCGCCTTCCGCGGACGACGGCACAGTTGCGACGGTCACGGTCGATGCGAATCTGCGCGCCGGTCCCAGCACCGAGTTCGAAGTTGTCGGCGGGACGGTGACAGGTCAGGCGATCAACATCATTGGCCAGAATGAAGCCGGTGATTGGTACCTGCTTGACAATGGCGGCTGGGTCTTTGCGACGCTGGTCACCAATCCACCCGCTGATGTGCCGGTAGTGCCCGATGATGCAACGCCTGAATCGGTCGGCGCAGCCGCGCCCGCGCCAGCCGGCGGGGCAATCCTGCCCACACCAACGCCGGGCGCCGCCGCTTCGACCCAGGCCGATGGTGCGGACGTGGCGCTCAACGCCGATGAAACGCTCTATGCCGATCAGGTTAACGTCATCGCCGACCGCTTGCAGACCACGGCGGCAACCGTGACGGAACTCATTGCCGCGGCCGCGGCAGACGGTACGCTGCTGGAAGATGGGACCTGGCAGGGTCAACTCGAAACGGCGGCGCAAGTATTGACACGTGCAGGCGAAGAAATCCGCACGATCACCGCACCGGCGCGATTTGCCGGCGCCCAGATCGATCTGGAAAGCGCAATCGGATCCTTTGATCAGGTTGCGGAGCTTCTGGCCCAAGGGCTGGCCGATGCAGACCTTACGACACTGCAGCAAGCGGTCGCTGAATTTGAGGTAGGCACGGTTCTGCTCACGCGCGGACAAGAGCAGTTGCCGTAATCGTCAAGCCGCCGCGCCCGTTCGGCGCAGCATCCCTTTGCACAGTATGTAAGCCGTTCCACAGCAGCCACAGCGTAAAATCCAAGAACCGGCGCTTCTCTACGGCTCTTGGATTTTACGCTGTGGCTCTTTTTTACCTCCGTATTCCCCCTGCGCGACCGCAGGTTACCGATCCACAGAAGGCAGAAACGCCGAACCGAAGTAACTCGCTAGAGCGGCGTTGAAGGCGGCCCCAATTCGGACATGAGGATGACAAGAGACTCACTCAAGCGAAAGCATCAGGCGCTGTCCAGCCTGATAGGCCGTGCGGAGGAAAGCCATGAGCTCTTGGTCGGGCTCTCCGCTGCTGACAAGCGCAGCATAAGGCAGGATTGCGCCCGTAAAGCCTGATGCATGCCAGTAGGCAGGTGCGGGCAGTTTGGTCGTAATGAGTCCCTTGGGCAAGGGATGGGCCGTGGCGTAGAAGTAAGGCTCGGAAATCCACTCATCGCCGGTGACAAAGCCAAAATTCATCTGTTCATCGGCGCTTTCGGCAT
Organism: uncultured Chloroflexia bacterium; assembly: GCA_963749845.1. Taxonomy (GTDB): domain Bacteria; phylum Chloroflexota; class Anaerolineae; order Caldilineales; family Caldilineaceae; genus JAGRCP01. Next base: position 285,648 of record CAVVOJ010000014.1, read on the forward strand.
TTTCCGGGTTTTGCCCTTCAATCAGATTGCCCGTGAGCCAGAGGAGCGCCAGGTCAAAATTATGGGGCCACAGCTGCACGGGACTCGTCTCACCGCGGATCTCGCCCTGGAAACGGCGCAGAATCGAGTTGATCTGCGAGAAAGCGCTCCAGAGCCGGGCCGCGCTGGCGGCATCGTAGGCAAGGGGCGACTCGTCATCGAAAAGGGCCGGATCCAGCGGCACGTCGATCCTTAGCCGCGCCAGGTGAGAGAGGAGATCATCGGCAAGCGCGTGGATTGACGTGCCCGACAGCGATCTGCTCCAGCGCTCGCCGTGATTCGTGGTCAACGTTAGCTGGTGCTGCGTTAGATCGAGCAGGAGATCAAAGGTCTGAACGCCGCACGGCATAGGCGTCGTGTAGGGGCCGGTCGCGGTACAGCGCAGGCTCACATGCCACCAATGCTTCCGGCTAGGGGTGGTGACGCGACGGATTTTGCCCATGAGTTGGCTCACGAGCTGGATCGTATCACGTGTGTCATGCCATGCACTGTCGTTCAATGATGGAAAACGATAATCACTCATAGTCTGCTTCTCCTAGCCCCAAGCAAGAATAAGCGGCGCCCCCCTTGGCGATCGAGCGACCTACATCTGATTGAGCAGCACATGCCGGATAAGTATCTTACCGTACAGCCACAGGATCTTGTGTGAGCGTTGGAACAGTTGGTCCAAAATCAGTCTCATGCAGGTACATTCACTGAGTTGCTTGACAAAGTCTAAATATACGAATATCATGTGACTATCCAGTCATATGACCGTCCAGTCACATATTTTGGGAAGTATCGCTCTATGCCGAAGCAAACGTTCTTCAACCTACCGGAAGAAAAGCGCACCTTGATCACAGAGATCGTTGTGGATGAGTTCGCGGAAAACGATTATGAGAACGTTTCGATTAGTCGCATCGTGCAGCGGGCCGGTATTGCCAAAGGCAGCTTCTATCAATATTTCGAGGACAAAGATGATCTCTACGGCTACGTCGTTGACTTGATTACGAAGGCAAAGGCCGCCATGTTCTCGCTCGACCATCCAGATCCAAATCGCCTGGGTATTTTCAATTACCTGCGCTGGATCCTCCAGAATAGCGTCGAGTTTGAGTTGCGCAACCCGCGCTTTAGCAGAATCGGCTACCGCATGCTCAAGGGCAACACGAGTGAGAATCCGATTTATCGCCAAGCGGTTGAGAAGTCGCTGGCCTACTACGAGAGTTTGGTCAGACTTGGCAAGGAACAGGGTGATATCGCTCCAGACATCGACGACAAGATGGCTGCAGAATTCTTTCAGATCATTATGACCGAAATCGGCCCCCGCATCATTCGCGAAGCGATCGAGGAACATGGGACAGCCTGGCACGGTCAACAACCGCTCTTTGATTTCCCCGAAGTCCAAGAAAAATACGGCCAGATGTTGCGCATGCTTGAATATGGCTTGAGCGGGCAACCGGCAGCGCAAGCGGATGCGCCGGTGGACGCTGTGATTGCCGACGAAGGAGCCTAACAAACTATGGGAACCTATGTGAAGCTGGCCTGGCGCAATATGTGGCGCAACTGGCGGCGCACGCTGATCGCCATGATCGCCATTGTGTTGGGGCTCGTCCTCTTGCTCTTCTTTGACGGCTTCATCGCCGGCTCCGACCAGGCAATTTACGGCAACGCTGTCCGCCTCTACGGCGGCAACATCCAGGCCCACGATGAAGGCTATCGCGACAAAGCCCGGCGGCTGCCCATCCTTCCCTTGGAAGATGCTGACGCCGTTGTCGCCGCTGCAGTGGACCAGCCCGAGGTGCTCTCCGCCGCCAAACGCATCAAGACCGCTGGGCTTGTCAGCAGCGCGGAAGGCGCGTTCCCAGTGGTCATCAACGCCATTGAGCCCGAAGTCGAGGCCGGCTACAGCATCCAGGCCGAAAATGTGGTGGAAGGCCGCTATTTACGTCCGGGCGAGGGCGATGCGATCTTCATCGGCCGTGGGCTGGCCGACCGGCTGGAGGCAGGTGTGGGCGACCGGGTCACCGTGGTTGGGCGCAGCAAGCAAGAGCAGATGCGCCAACGCACCATGACAATTGTCGGGATCTACGACTTGGGCATGCCGGAAGTCGAAAAGGGCACGATCTTCATGACCCTGGCCGAGGCCCAGAGCCTCTACAACCTGCGCGACCAGGTCACGGAAGTGGCGATCAATCTGGACCAGGTCGGCCAGGAAGCGCAGGTCATGCCGGCGCTGGTTGCCCTGCTGCCGGGCTACGACATCGACACCTGGGATTCTCTCCAGCCCGAGGTCAAAGAGGCGCTGACAACCAAGCTGGCCTTCACCACCGTCATCGGGTTGATCGTGATAATCGTGGCCAGCATCGGCATTCTCAACATCCAACTCATGGCCGTCTTCGAGCGGACGCGCGAGATGGGCGTCCTCTCCGCCCTGGGCATGAAGGGCCGGCAAATTATGGGACTCTTCCTGCTGGAAGGCACGATGATCGGCGCATTGGGCGCCCTCATCGGCTGCCTGGCCGGGGTGGCGCTGCTGGCTTGGGTGGGGCGCGTCGGCATTGATATATCGTTTGTCTCTGGCATGGGGGAGTTTACCGCCCTGATGGGAGACCGGCTCTATCCCTATGTGTCGCCCGCCGGCGTGATCAGCCGTGGCGTGCTCGTCACCTTCATTGTCATGCTCGCTTCGCTTTATCCGGCCTGGCAAGCGTCCCGACAGCAACCGGCTGAGGCGCTGCATCACGTCTAGCAGAAGGCATAGTATCGGGCACCGGTATTCTCCATCGAATCTTCGTCTTTTTCTAGGTCCCGTTGACATTTGGTCGTAACGTCCCCGGCACGGGCGTCAGAATATCCGATTAGCAGACTGGGCGCCGCCCGTGCCGGGGACGTGCCAGGCGCAAAGTCAGTGGTTTTCGAAATGTCAACAGAATCTAGACGAAAGGAAGTCTGATTATGGCATTTGGCACGCTTTGGACGATTGCATGGCGCGATTTGGGTCGCAACAAACGACGCTCTTTCTTCTCGATCCTGGCCGTTGGGCTTGGCCTGGCGCTCCTCATCGTCATGGACGGGTTTATTACCGGCTATTTTGGCGATACCCTCGAGAATTCCATTCGTCTGGAGAGCGGTCACTTGCAGCTGCGTGCACCCACCTATGAAATCGAGAATATGAGCCTGCTCTGGGGGGATCTGCTCGAGAATCCAGAGGATCTTGCGGCGCAGGCCGGCGCGCTGGCTGAGGTCGAGGCCGCTGCACCGGTGCTATGGGCCAACGGCTATCTCAATACGCGAGATGAGTCGGTGGGGCTGCGCATCTACGGCGTTGACACCGAATCGGAAATCTATTCGCCCTTCCGCGAAAACATGGTCAGCGGCCAGTTTCTGACTGCGGACGACCGTAGCGGCATCTTGATCGGCAAGCGTCTGGCCGACAGCCTGGGGCTGGGCGAGGGTGACACCGTCAGCGCGGCCATCATCAATTCCGATGGCCAGCCGGACGAAGCTCAGTTCACCATCCGCGGCGTCTATGAGACGGGCGTCTTCAGTTACGACGACAGCGCTCTGCTCATGCCGCTGGCCAAGGCCCAGGCGTTCGCTAATACAGGCGGCCGCGCCAGCGCGGTCACGATGTGGCTCACCGATGAAGAAGCTGCTGACTCAGTGGCCGCGGCCCTTGCCGGGCCGGAACTGGAGACGCTAACCTGGCGCACCCTCAACGAGATGCTGATTGAGACCTTTGAAACCAGCCAGAGTTTTTATGTTTACATGTACGGCATCGTCATCCTGATTGTGGCCGTACTCATCGCCAACACGCTGCTCATGGCGGTCTTCGAGCGCATGCGCGAGATTGGGATCCTGGCATCGCTGGGCATGCGGCGCAGTCAAATCACGCTCATGTTTCTGATCGAAGCCGTGATTCTGGGCCTCTTCGGCGTCATCCTGGGCAACATCTTGGGTGCGGCGGGCGTGGCTGCGCTGGCTGCCAACGGCATCCCAACCGGCGACATGGGCGCGGCCGCGGCCAACATGGCCATCGGGGCCAGCCTGAACGCCGAGTTCAACCCGCCCGGCATGCTCTCGCTTTCAGGCTGGACGATGGTCATCACGATGCTGGCGGCACTCTATCCTGCCTGGTATGCGGCCCGACAAGAGCCAGTCGACGCGCTGCACGCGTTGTAAATGTTGATGGCAGTTGACGGTTGATCGTCGATGTTTGATCTTCGATGTTTGATGATCGATGGCTATCTTGCGGCTTGGCCGTATTTCATTTCTTTGGAGTTTTCAAATGGCAATCATGCAGTTGGACAATGTGACAAAATCATACAAGATCGGCGAGGTCGTTACCCACGCGCTCAACGGCGTGAGTTTGACCATTGAGCCAGGAGAGTTCTCGGCCATCGTGGGGCCGTCGGGCTCGGGCAAGACGACCATGCTGCAACTCATGGGCTGCCTTGATCTGCCAGATTCAGGACGAGTCTTCGTCAACGGCGCGGATGTGACCGCCTATAAGTCGGCTCAACGCGCCGACCTGCGCAAGGAGGAGATTGGTTTCATCTTCCAATTCTTCGCCCTCGTGCCCGTCTTAAGCGCCTACGAAAACGTGGAGTTGCCGCTGCTGCTCAATGGCGTGGGCAAGGCTGAGCGCAAAGAGCGGGTATTAGCAATGCTCGAAGCTGTGGGGCTATCGGATCGGCTGGACAACCGGCCCGACCAGCTCAGTGGCGGCCAGCAGCAGCGCGTGGCGATTGCCCGGGCGCTCGCCCCCCATCCGCTGATCGTCCTGGCCGACGAGCCGACCGCCAACCTGGATACAGAAAATGGGAAACAGGCCATGGACATCATGCAGCAGCTCAACGAAGAGACGGGCACGGCCTTCCTCTTCGCCACCCACGATCCGCGCGTCATGTCCTATGCCCGACGCATCGTACGCATGGTCGACGGCAAGATCATCGACGACGGTAACGGCGGCGAACGGCTAATCCTGGAACCCGAGTTTGCCGCGGCGTAGCCGATCACACGAAATGAGGATGGAAATGAGTCAGCGTCGTCAATTGATGTACGTGGCGGCGGCCCTGGTTGTGCTGGCGGGACTGAGCGGCTGCAATCGCCAGCCCGAGCCTGAACCGACTCCGGCATCAACACCGTTACCGGCCATTGCCTTGAATGCCTCTTCCGGTTCTATTCGCGCCTCAGCCAACGTCGAGCCGGCCCGTAGCGCCGATCTGGGGTTTCCCGTGATCGGCCGCGTCGCCGAAATTGCGGTTGGCGTGGGCGAGGCGGTCGATGAGGGGAGCGTCCTAGTGGCGTTGGAACAGATTGCGGCGCAAGCGGACCTGGAGCAGGCGCAAGCCGCCCTCTTTGAAGCCGAGGCCGCCCTGGCCGATCTGACGGGCGGCCCGCGCGCGGAGGAAATCGCCATCGCCCAGGCGCAAGTAGACGTAGCCCAGGCGCGGCTGGATCAGCTGGCCGAGGCGGCCCGCCCCGAAGCGGTCGAGGCTGCCGAAGCAGAGCTGACCGCAGCACAGAGCGCCTACCAGCAGCTCTTCGCGGGACCGACCGAGGGCGAACGGATCGACACGCTGGCCGCACTGGCCAATGCCTCGGCTGCGCGGCAGCAGGCCCAATCGGCCTACAATGAAGTCTCCTGGCAGGCAAATGTGGGCATGCTGCCCGAAAGCCGAGCCCTGCAAGAGGCGACCAACAACCTGGAAGCGGCCCAAGCCCGCTATGACGCGCTCTTCGCCAATCCTGATGCCGCAACGGTCGCAGCTGCCCGCGCACGGATCGAGCAGGCTCAAGCCGGCCTGGAGCGCCTGCTGAGCCCTGGTTCAGCGAATCAGGTAGCCGAGGCGGCAGCCCAGTTGCGTAGCGCCCAGGCCCAGCTTGACCTGCTGACGGCCGGCGCCCGCGATGGCGACGTGGCAGCGGCAGCCGTCGCCGTCACCCAGGCGGAAGCGGCGCACACACGGGCTCACGCCGCCCTGAACGAGCTTACCCTGCGCGCGCCCTTCACCGGTGCGATCACCAGTCTGGAGATCAACCCAGGCGAAATGGTGCAGCCCGGAGAAGTCGTGTTGACCCTGGCCGACCTGACCAATCTCCAAGTCGAAACAACCGACCTCAGCGAACGGGATGTGGCCCGCGTGCAGGTGGGCCAGGAAGTAGAAGTCCTCGTCGAGGCGTTGAATGAGACCTTTCCCGGCCGCGTCATCCGTATCTCGCCGCAGGCCAATGTAATCGGCGGCGATGTCGTCTATGCGGTGGTCATTGCGTTTGAGGAGCAGCCATCCGACCTGCGCTGGGGCATGAGCGCTGATGTGGAGATCCTGACTGAGTAGGCGCATGCAATCGGTGCAAAACGTGCCTGGCACAGCCCTAAATTTTGCAGAGTGCCGAATGATGTTGGGACCGTACCGGGCACACGGCGGGCAGATGCCACGGTAGCCCGCAGAAGAAGGCAATCGCTTCGTTCAGGCCTTGCCAGCGTTCGGCAACTAGGGGGCTGATTCGACAGGCGGCTCAGCAACCGGCACAACGGCCTTCGCAAGCTCTCCACGCGGTTGCCGGAAATAGACGCCAAAGATGCCCGCACCGATCAGAGCGAGCAGCGCACCGCCCACAAACAGTGCGTCAAACCCCACCCTCGTCACGATGATCCCACCGGCAATGGCGGAGAGGGCAATGCCTAGTCCCAGACAGGTGGTCACGGCGCTGGCGCTGACGGTGCGCCACTCTTCTGTCACCCCTTCTTGCGACAATTGTGTATAGATCGGCGTCGAGACGGAGACGAGCGCAATCATGAGAATGAAGCCTGCCCCCACCGCTAGCGACTGGCTGATCAAAATGAGCGGCAAAAAAGCCAGAGCCATGCCGATCATCGCCCAAACGATGGTGCGCGTCGGACCAAAGCGAGCAGCGACAAAGGGGGAGAAGAGTGCTGTTAAGCCTAACAGTTGTCCTGCAGCCAACAACAGGCCAATCAACGCAGTCGATGCGCCTAGTTCGGTATCCAAATAGACGTTGAAGAAGACGCGCATGGCCCATTCACTGGCAACACGTAGCAACCACACGCCGGCGATGACGCTGATGAACAAAACTGGCATAGGCGTCCGGCGCGGTGCTTCATCGGTAGTTGTCGCTGTGGCAACCGGCGTTTTCGTCGGGCTCGTCTGCAACATGACGCCGGCTGCGAGTAGATAGACCACGCCTGCAAGCATCAGCGCATAGCGATAAGGCGCTGCGTCATCCAATGTCAGGCCAAGCAGCAGGGCCAGCAAGCCCGGCAGGATGCCACCCAAGAGATTGCCCGCAAAGCCTGAGACGGGGAAGAGCGCTGACTGAATGGAGAATGCATATTGCCGCTCGCGCGGTGTTGTATTGGCCATGAGGAAGGGGCTGAAATTGACTACGGCCACCGAAGCCAGCAGCCAGGTCAGCGCATAGTTCAGCAGAATCCAGCGGCCTGCCCACGGTTGCGCAAAGCCTTCGCCCAGCGGCAGAAGGAGAACGGTCACCCCCATCAGAAGATAGCCGCTCAAAAGGGCGCGCCGGCTGCCGATTCGCCGGCTCAACACGCCAGAAGGCAGACTACCAAACGCCAGCGCCAGCGGTCCCACTGCATTCACCAGGCCGATAAAGGCGGTGTCATAGCCCAGACGCAGCAGATAAAGATTGAGCAACAGTGAGTAGATGCCGAAGAAGGCGAAGCCATTCAGGGCGACGCTGAGCAAAAAATATCGGATGTCGCGGCTGAACAGTCTAACAGCAGCTAGATAATCGGTCACTGCGTGTCTTGGTCCTCTCTTGCGGTGTTGCACCGTGCAGACACCGGCTGCTGGTCAGCCAATCATATTGTCAGGGTCCAGGCAGTATAGCACTCAGATTTCCGCGCGCACAAGCTACCCTAAAGGCGTCTCAGAACAACTATCCCCAATCTTGGGGCAATATGATCAAGGCAAGGGGACATTGCAATCAACACTTGCCCCTGCTGCTGAGCGAGGCTGGACATGGTGAGGATGGCTACCTGCTCAGTGGCGATGGCGAGCACTTCATAGAGCACTACGCGCCGAAGAAAACAGAGTTGGCTCAACGCGTCCGTCTCTTGCTTAGAACGGATGGAACTCAACGCAGGTAGCGCCGTCGCCGCTCTCGCTCGCATCTGCTATACTGGGAGTGAAGTCGACACCACACAAAACGCGTGCCACCAAAGGGGGAGATGACATGGATGTCGCCATCATGATCGAAGGTCAGGACGGCGTAAATTGGGCCCGCTGGCAGACGATGGCCAAGGCGGTAGAAGAATTGGGGTTTGCCGGGCTCTACCGTTCTGATCATTTCACCAACATGGAGTTGCCGGCCCTCGACTCGCTGGAGCTATGGGTTTCCCTCACATGGCTAGCCACCAACACCAAGCGCATCGAATTCGGTCCCATGGTCACGCCCACCTCGTTTCGGGATCCTGTCTTCACGGCGCGCATCGCCAAAGATGTTGACGACCTCTCCGGCGGACGGCTGACGCTGGGTGTTGGTGCCGGCTGGCAAGAACTCGAGCACACGATGTTTGGGTACGACTTGCTGGAGGTGGGTCCCCGCTTTGACCGCTTCGAGGAGAGTCTGGAAGTCATGAGCAGCCTGTTGCGCAGCGAGGAGCCAGTCAGCTTTTCCGGTGAGTATTACACCCTGCGCGAGGCGGTGCTGATGCCCAAAGCCCGGCGCGAAAACGGTCCACCCTTGCTCATCGGCGGCAACGGTCGCACGCGTACTCTGCCCCTGGTTGCTCGCTATGCTGACGAGTGGAATGGCGTTTATCTCACGCCGGCTGATTTTGCAGAACGCAATACCCGGCTCAACGAGCTACTAGACGCAGCCGGGCGGGCACGCGACGATGTCCGACGTTCGCTCATGACCGGGCTGGTCTTTGGCCGGACCGACGTGGCCGTGAACGAGAGGTTAGGGCCGCGCGATGGTGATGAAGTCCGTGCCAGGGGAATGATTGTGGGGACCCCCTCCGCCGTGCAAGATCAGTTGGCCAAATTGGCCGAAGCCGGCGTCCAACGCGTGATGCTCCAATGGCTGGACATTGACGCCATCATGGAGCTAGAGGCACTGGCCAAGGCGGTGTTGTAGGAAGCGCGAAGCAGAGAATGCGGAGCGCAGAATGGTAGACTTTGGCACGGTTGCAATGGATAACGGTGAATGACCAATGGGGTGTCAAGTCCATTAGTCATTCACCGTTCTTCATTCTCGATTAACCAATCGCCTTATCTAGTCTTCGTACTTAAACGAGACGTCGATGCGGGCTCGATAGGCGACGACCTTGCCATCCTCCACCTTCATGTCAAGCTTCTTCACTTCGGCGATGCGCAGGTCGCGCAGGGTCGACTCCGCCCGTTCCACGGCCGACTTGGCCGCCTCTTCCCAAGAAACCTCGCTGGTTCCGATCAATTCGATTACCTTGTAGACAGACATTTTGCGCCTCCTCCAACATTGAATGATGCAGTAGATGGTTTATGTCGCCAGGGGCGGCGGACCATGATGCACCCGCCACCACTTGTCGATCAACACGATCAGCAACGTAACGAATAGCGTCATGAGCAAAAGTGCGAAAGCAGTCGTCAGGTTGTTCAGCATGGCTGGCGCAAAGATCAGAATCAGCCCCAGGAAGAGCATCATGAGACCGGAGAGCAGCTTGAGCACACGTCCCTGCTCCTCCGTCAGCTTATGCGCGCCAAAGCGCACGGTGAAAAGGAGCACAATGAGCAACAGCGGCAGAACATAGACGATGTTGTAAGCCGCCAAATAGGTGTAAAAGGTCGAAGTCGGTAAGTCGTGAAGTGTGAGCATGCGCGTGTAGACCATGGGAAAGCCCGACGTGCACAGCAATTCGTAGCTATTGGCAGCTAGGGCCAGGACGACGGTTCCGGCCAACATGGCCGGCAGGCTGGTGGCGCGCACGAGGTTGCGACTGCGCTGGTAGAGGCCCGGCTTGGCCCGTTCGGGAATGCTGAGTGATACGCCCTGTTTGAACCAGAAGTAGTCTTTTATGTTAATCAACGCAATCACCACCGCGATCACGCCGGCCGCGAGGGTGATCAACTGCAGTTCGCCCACCCACAGAAAGACGTTGAGCCAGGCCGCCATAAAGACAAAGTAGATTAGGCCGGAGAAGAAGATAAAGGTCACACCAATCAGGAGCATGCGTTTGCGACTGCGGGCATGAACCATGAGGCTGAGCAGAAACATGAGCACGAAAAAGGCGCAGGGGTTGAAGGCATCAAGCCCTGCCACCACCATGGTCAGTGCCGGCAGCGACATGCTTTCGGCGCCGATTTCGCCGACGATCGGCAAGGCGAGGGATGGCACTGCTGCCAGCGACTCAACCGCGGGCAATTCCGGCGCGGTTGCAGCCACAGCCGCCACGGCTGGTTCACGCTCGACAACGGCCGGCACGACCGGGTCGGCGTGGGCGGCAGCAGGGACTGCTGGTTGCGCTGGACCAACGGGCGCGCCGGCAAAGTTCTCGAGCACAAATTCGTGGCAGCTGTCGAGACCTTCCACCAGCGTTGCCCCAGTCGTTTCATGAGAGCCGTATCCGGAAGTCATGTTGCCACAGAAGAAGAAAGCGGGCACATACATGGCTTCGGCCCCGGTCATTGCCGCCATTTCGGCGTAGCGCTGACCATTTTCTTGACTCTCGCTCAATTCATACTCGTGGAGATCAAGCCAAGGAAACTGGTTGGGTAGGTCCATAATGAAGGGGTGTGCTTCTTGACAGTGCGGGCAGGTCTTGGACCAGAAAAAGTATAAGTGGATACGGGCGTCGCCGTCCGGGGTCAATTCAAACCAAGTAGCATAGGGGTTTTCGCCCTCTGGCGCGACTGACTGGGCCTGGGCGATTCGAGGCAGCACTGCCAAGAGCAATGTGAGCAAAGCGATACAAAGCGACGCAACACGGGACATTGGATCACCTTCTTTTTGGCATGAGGATCATCTAATTGTATCTAGCTTGCCTCAAAGCCACCTGGCGAGGCAGGGTCATTTGTCCCAAGTTTTCTATGCAAGTGTCAGGTTGGGGCGAAGAATGGGGAAGGCAATTTGACGCACGTCAAAGAGTGCGCGTCATTTTCGGTGCTAAAGTAGGAGTGGGCGAATGGTACTCCGTTATTCCGTGGGGGCGTAGCGACTGCCTGCCCTGAGCCTGCCGAAGGGAGAAGTCGTGGGACCGGGCATAACAAAAAGCCGCAGCGGCATCCAGCCTCAAGATCCCTCGCTGTACGCCGGGATGACATCCGGGGGCAATCAGCCCAGGGCGACATCCAGCAACATCATGACGGCGAAGCCGGTCATCGCCCCCATGGTTGCCAGATCACCATGCTTGCCTATGTGGGCCTCAGGAATCAGTTCTTCAACAACCACGTAGATCATTGCGCCCGCGGCAAAGGAGAGGGCGTAGGGCAGGACCGGCTGCATGTAGTAGACCAGGGCCGCGCCCAGGACGCCGCCTACCGGTTCCACCATGGCCGAGGACTGACCATAGAAAAACGCACGCGTCCGCGACATACCTTCACGCCGCAGGGGCACGGAAACAGCCGCGCCTTCCGGGAAATTTTGCAGGCCGATGCCAATGGCCAGGGCGATTGCACCGCCGATGGTTGCGCCCGGCGCGCCTGCGGCCGCCGCGCCAAACGCCACGCCGACGGCCAGGCCCTCGGGGAAATTGTGCAGCGTGATCGCCAACACCAGGAGCACCGAGCGATGCCAGCTCGTCTTCACACCCTCGGCTTCGGAGCGCGGCAAGCCCAAATGCAGGTGAGGCAAGACCCGGTCAACCGCGACAAGGAAGGCCCCACCCGCCAAAAAGCCGATCACGGCCGGCACCCAGGGGACCATGCCGGCGACTTCGGCCATCTCAATCGCAGGCGCAAGCAGGGACCAGAAGCTGGCGGCAATCATGACACCAGCGGCAAAGCCGAGCATGATGTCGAGTACGCGGCGATCAATCGTCTTGAAGAAGAAGACAACGGCCGCACCCAACGCAGTTACGCCCCAGGTGAAGCAGGTAGCGAGAAAGGCCTGGGTGACCGGGTTTAGTTGGACAAACCAATCGAGCATCGTTCCAACCCATTCTGGCTGATCATAGGTTGATAGGGGCACGCAATGGCTGGTGGATGCGCTGTTGCGGCACACGGCATGCAAAATTGCGTATAGTTTGATCGGTTTCCAATTGATTGGCAAGTTTGCGCGTGACTGCCCGGCAGTTCCCAATCTTGCGGGCATGGGCCGCGGGTCTCTGCAGATATGCTGGCCTGGAACGGATCGATTCTCAGGGTATTTGGGGATGATATCGGCTAGCGCGTGATGAGAGGAAGATACTCAACGTCTGCTGCCGGTACGAAGAAGGCCGTGACGCGATCATCTTCCTCAACGACCAGTTCGTACTCAGGCTCGGTGATCGTCGTTTGGCCGGCAGCACGACTGAACTCGAAATGATCGAAGCGCCAACCGTCTGAGGGACGAGCGCTGAGTAGAATTGGTTTGTCACAAATCAGACGTACGGTGGCGTTGGTTGTGCTGCCCAATTCACCGTACGTGATTGTGCCGGAACCCGCCGTGTTCAGGGTAACCAAACAGTATTGTTTTAGCGGCAGCGCAGTCGGTGTGGGCGTAAAGGTGGCCGTGGGCGCTGGCGTGGGCGTCACGGTTGCCGTCGGTGTTGGCGATGCCGGCGTGGGCGGCACAGGCGTCGGGGGAACCTCTGTGCAGCGCCATTCGGCGCGGAACCACTTGTCGTGATCCATGACGACGCCAATCGTCTGCGCGTGGTTGGGCAGGAGGTGCCAGTCGGGCGAGACATCCGGCACAAACCAATACCAGTCCAAAATGCAGGCATAGGCGCCGCCGAGATCGGGCAGGTCCGCAGTGAGTTCAATCACGGAACCACTCTGGTAGTCTCCGCCCGTGTCGGGCGCAATGGAGATCAACGAGTCATCCACGAAGGGCGCTTCGCCGTTGCGCTGAACGGTAGCGGTGGCATGCAAGATGTAGCTTTGCTCTTCCGCATAGATACAGTACCACTCGGCCCGGAACCACTTGTCGTGGTCCATGACGACACCAATGGTTTGGTCGCGATTCGGCAGCGCGTGCCATTCGGGCGCGACGTCGGGCACGTACCAGTACCAGGTCAGCTGACAGCCCCACCCTTCTCCCAAAATTGGCTCAGTTGCGCTGATGTCCACATGCGTACCGTCTGCGTACGGTCCGGAATTGGCTGGCGTGACCGTGATCAACGCGTCATCAGTGTACGCGTCACCCTCCAGCGAGACGCGCGCAGTCGTTGTCAGCGAGCGTTGGGCAGTGGCGCCCGTGAATTCGCAATCCCACTCAGCCCGAAACCACTTGTCGTGATCCATGGTGACGCCGATGGTCTGCTCGTGGTTCGGCAACGCGTGCCACTCGGGTGAGACGTCAGGCACATACCAATACCAGGTCAACGCACAGCGCCAATCGTCATCGTGCGCGGGTTCTTCGACAGAAATTTCGATGGTCGAGTTATTGATGTAGACGCCGCCGCGATCAGGCGTGACCGTGACGAGCGTGGCGTCCTCATACTGGTCATCACCCTTGGTGACTAGAGCCCGCACGTCCAAGGTGCGCAGGTCTGTGCAATTGACCAAGGAGCAAAACGCGGCATAGAGATCAATGCGCGGTTTGGTCACCGTGCCGCCACTGCGCTGGTCAGTCAGTCGCACGCCCGTGTCGACCAGGCTACTCTGGATGCGATCCACAACCTCGCCTGCAGCGACAGTCTCGGCTAGAACGCTGCGCAAGAGGGCCACGGCGCCGGCCACATGCGGGGCAGCCATCGACGTACCGCTGAGGTATCGGTAGTCATTATCCGGCATGCTTGAATAGATGCTGACGCCAGGGGCCAGTACCGTCACGTACGGAGAAACATTCGTGAAGTAGGCGTAAGCGTCTTGCTTATCAGCTGCTGCCACGCTGATCGTGCCGTCAATGCAGGCTGGAGAACTGATCGCGTCACGTGCGCCGTCATTGCCGGCCGCGACAACGGTGGCGATCCCGGCCGAGCGCAAGGTCGCGACCATGGCGTCCATCGATTTACCCCCGATTGAGAGCTGACAGGGGGTGCTGTAGAGTCCACTGCCCAGGCTCAGATTGATTGAGGCGATGCCGTGAGTTTCGCCAATCTGGGCGACATAGGCCATGGCCTGCAGGATATCCGACCAGTACGCCTTGACGCATGACGATCGACCGCCGCATGCGGCCGGGCCAAATTGCGAAAAGACTTGCAGCGCCACCAAATCTGCCGCGGGCGCAACGCCGGCCGCAATCCCGGCGACATGGGTGCCATGATAGCACTGGTATACAGACGCCGGACAGTCTTCACCGGCCCCAGGGCCGATCATCTCCTCAGAGCCATCTGGGCAGAGGGTTATGGCCTCGGCGGTCGTACTAGAGAAACAGGCCTCAGCCACGACCTTGCCCGCTAACGCGCTGTGGTTCTTGTCGACACCTGTGTCGAGCACAGCGACCGCCCAACCTTCGCCGGCGTAGCTGAGAGCGTGAACGAGGTCGGCCCGGATCAGCGGCACGCTTTCGAAGAGATCCGGAGGCACTGCCGTATCTGCAGCAAAGCCAATTACTGCTGGGTCGGCGGCCAGCGCTGCCAATCCGGCCTGCGAGGTGACAGTGACGCCCATGAAGGGGATGAGATGGCCAAAGTCCTTGACGCTGGAGAGTTCATAAGGCGCCAAACGGAAAAGGAGCTCCGCTTGCGCCCGGTTAACGGCGCGCTGCTGGCGCGCCGCGAGGAGCGGCATTCCCCGGGGCGCGGCCTGCCATGCTGGCACGTCCAATGCGACAATCAGGGGCACTTCGCGCTGAGCCTGCAATGCTTGAGTGAGCGCCTGCAGCGGCAGGACATCTTCCTTGCCGCCGGCATCAGCACGGACCGAATCGGCGGCCGCACTGAGCATTAGCGCAACCGCCAACCACGCGCTCACGCGCACTATTCGAGAGAGAAAAATCCGGTGACCCAGGGGGAATCCAGCCATCCTATAGCGCACGCAAGGCGTTTAGCCCCGCATAGGCAGCGCCCTGCACGGCTACGGCTGGCTCTGCGCCGTCGAGGGCGGCGAGGACGGGCTCTGCGATGACCTGATACTTGTCCAGGAGATAGTTCTTGGAAACCAGATCGTAGAGCACGTGATGGGCGCCTTCGCGCAAATTGCCGCTCGTGGGGTTGGCCACGAGCCCGGCCAGCAGTGGCTCCAGCCCCTGCGCGCCCAGGGCGATGAGTCCTTCTGCAGCCAGCCAGCGCACACCAGGGTCGGATCGCTCGAGCGCATCCACCAGCGCCGTGGCAGCACGCGGGTCGTGGATGGTTTTGAGCGCCTTGGCGGCTTCCCAGACGGCCTGGCCGTAGCCATGTTCCAGCAGGTCGATCAGGGGTTCAACTGCGGGCGCACCTAGCTCCTCCAGCTGGATACGGGCCTTCTGACGCGCCAATCCGTCGCTGCCCTTGATGGTCTCGATCAATACCGCTACATCAGTCATTGACTTCCGTCCTTTCTCTGTGGCGATCCTGGCAGTTTTCTTTTTCTTAGCACAAGTTCAGACGCACCGCAACCGCCAAGTGACCAGTTTCTTCTATATCCCCCACTCACTGATTTCTTGTGCCGTTTCGGATTCCGGCGAAAATGAGCTACACTCATCCTGCAAAACACAGCCATAACGTCTGCGTTATCAGAAGACCTGAGAGCCGACAGGCATCCGAGTATCGGAAAACAACTGGCATCTTCCGGAACCACATCCGCCGTGACCAAGACCTTCAGACGTACTGCTGGAACCATCGATGCTTGAGTTGATGCTCGCCATTGCGGCTGTCCTCCTCATGTCCTCGCTCTGTTCCGGGACGGAGGCCGCGCTCTTTTCGATTCCCGTGTTGCGCACGCGCCAGCTTGCCCAGGGCGGTAGCAGAGCGGCCGAGGCGCTGGTACGCATCCGCGAGAATATGAGCCGGCCGATTGCCACCATCGTGATCCTCAACAACGTGGCCAATATCGTCGGCAGCATCACAGTGGGGTTGATTGCCACCCAGGTCTTGGGCGAAGCTTGGCTTGGTCTCGTCTCTGGCGTGCTTACGTTCCTGGTCATCATCTTTGCGGAAATCATCCCAAAAACGCTGGGGGAACGTTATGCCGAGCCCATTGCTTTGGCTGCGGCACGGCCGGTGCTTTTGCTCACCTTTCTCTTTACGCCCGTTGTCTGGCTCATTGAACTGATTACATCGCCCATCACCAAAGGTCGGCCGCTCTTGCCGGCCACGAATGAAGCGGAGATTCAGCTGCTGGCCGATCTGGGCCACCAACAGGGCATGATTGAAAAAGACGAGTCGGAGATGATCAAACGGGTCTTTCGCATGAACGACGTCACCGCGAAGCAGCTCATGACCCCGCGGGTCGCCATGACCCAAGTGCCGGCCGATGCCACCTTGGCTGGCGTTCAGGAGGAGATTATTCACTCGCCCCATAGTCGCATTGTGCTCGTGGGGGACTCTGTCGACGACGTGCTGGGCATTACGTTGAAAAGTGAACTGCTAACGGCCCTGATTGAGGGCCTTGGCGACATGCGGATCAGCGAGTTTGCACGCGAGCCTTACTTCGTGCCCCAAAGCGTGCGCGCTGACGACCTGCTGGCGTCATTTCGCAGCAGCCGGCGCCATCTTGCAGTTGTCATCGATGAATATGGCGGTGTGGCTGGCGTTGTCAGCCTGGAGGATGTGTTAGAGACGCTCACGGGCGCGATCGTCGACGAAACCGATCGCGTGAGTGACCTGCGTGCACAGGCCCGCCGGCGCGGTAAGGCCGCGCTCGAAGATCAGGATGGGTAGGGTCTATGGCACCAGCCCGATGGCAAAGAGCAGGCCGAAGAGCAGGCTCAGGCGAGCCGTACCGGCCAGGGTCTTGTTGAGGGATCGCCCTTCCTGCGTACGCATTTGCTGGATCAAGCTCAGCGCTAGTGGTGCGGTCAGCCAGGGGGTCAACACCCAGAAACTATGCCCGGTTGCCAGCCAGAAATAGAGCGGAGTAAGGTAAGCAATCGCCATGAGTACAATATACTCGAACTGGGTTACCCGCGGGCCAAGCAGAACCGCCAGCGTGCGCTTGCCGGCAGCCGCGTCGGTCTTGCGGTCACGGTAGTTGTTCACGACCAAAATATTGGTCACCAACGCACCGACTGGTACGGCCGCCATGACCACATTTCCCGTGACGGTCAGCGCCTGCACATAGTAGGTTCCGCAGACCGCAACCAAGCCAAAGAAGATAAACACAAAGAAATCGCCCAGGCCATAGTAACCAAAGGGGAACGGACCGCCTGTGTAGAGCAGGGCCGCCAGGATGGAGGCGACACCGATCGCCAGGATCGGCCAACCGCCCACGCTGATGAGGTAAAGGCCAACCAGCGCGGCGAGCAAGATGACGACGCCGATGCCGATGCGCAGCTCCGCCGGTGAGATCAGGCCCGTGGCCGTAACCCGCACGGGTCCCAATCGTTCCTCCGTGTCCGCACCCTTGAAGAAATCAGAGTAGTCGTTGGCGAAATTGCTCAAGATTTGCAGCAGCAACGCCCCCAGCGCCGCAGCGAGAGCAGGCAACAGGGCAAAGAGACCATCATGCAGGGCCAGTGCCGTCCCTACCAGGACGGGACTGAGCGCCGCCGGCAGCGTCTTGGGGCGCGCCGCCAGCATCCATGCCCGTAACTTTTTGTCCTCGGTCTGCGTCATATTCTATACAGCTCCACATCTTGTCGGCGATTTTCCACACCATCGGCTTAGTTTGGGCGCTTGTTTGAGGAGGTGACGGGACAGGTACTGGTGAGGGCCTGACGCTGGCGGAAAGATTCTTCCCTCCAGATTCCCCGTCATCTTCTCAGACAAGCGCCTAAATCGTCACTCCGTACCCTGATCCAGTCGTGCCAACACCTCGACGACGCGTGGCTCGTCCGTGCGCAACATGAGTGCCTCTCTGGCAATCGCGCGCCGTTCACGATCGGTCTCCCAGCGTACGCTGGCCAACAGCAGATCCAGCGTCGCCGGCTTGCCTGCAGCAACAAGTGCGGTAGTCAAATATCGATAAAGGTCTGGCTCCTCGGCGCGTGCCAGGACGTCCGTCAGGAACGCCTCTTCTTGCAAACCGGATTGATGCCCCAGGAGCAAGTCGAAGAGCCCGATCAACACCAACGAATCGTCACAATCGGCGTACTGGGCGGTCAATGGTCCAAGGAGCGCCGCAGGCAGCGCAGTGAGCGAACGCAAGCATTCAGCCGTGACCTCGCTGCGCTCCGGGCTCGGAGGCAGAGCGGCATAAAGATAAAGCGGCATCAATTCATCTTGTGCCGCTAGGACGCCAATGGCGGTCAGCGCAGGCTCCCCCGACATGGCATCAGTGTGCGCCAGATCAGCCAGCAGCCGCGCGGCGTGAAAGCAAGCCAGCCGGTCATCGAGTTCGTTGAGTGCGACCAACCCCGCCGCGTGGACCAGTCCGGCCTCCTCTTGAAATGCGGGCGGATAGCGCTCGTACGTCGTCACTGCCGTCAGAAAGAGCGGCAGGTCTTCAGGCATGGCCAGCGGCCGGAGCGCGTCAAGCAGCGGGCGGCGCACATAGCCGCCCGGATCACGCTTTTCCGGCTGCTCACCAAAGTAAGCATAGAGCCTCAGCAGCGGCGTGCGGGCTTCGAGCAGTGGATAGCGACGGACAGCCGCCAACGCAGCCTGGAGCAGTTCGCGCGCCTGTTTGGGGCCAAGCAGCGTGATGGCATAGCGCGCCTGTTGCTCAGGCCGATCGGCCAGGGCACGCAACTGTTGGGCTGAAGAAATGGGCATAGAGGACATTTGGGATTGCGGATTGGGGATTGACGAGTACGGATTGTTGGTGATTGCGGGCAAATCCGACTTACGCAATCCCCAATCCGCAATCTCAATAGGCTTGTTTTAGGGCGCGTTGAATGTCGCGTTCTGCATCGCGCTTGGCGATGGTTCCGCGTTTGTCATACTGCTTCTTGCCGCGTACGAGCGCAACCTGCACCTTCGCCAGTCCCTTCTCGTTGATGTACATCTTGAGCGGCACAATCGTCCAATTGCGCTGGGTGACCTGACCATGCAGCCGCTCGATCTCGCGCCGATGGAGCAGCAGCTTACGCCTGCGCGTCTCGTCGTGATTGTTGCGGTTGCCGTGCTCATACTGGGCGATGTGGACATTCATGAGCCATGCCTCGCCATCGCGCACGAGCACAAAGCCATCGCGCAGGTTGACCTTGCCGTCGCGGACCGACTTGATCTCGGTGCCGGTCAGCGCCATGCCGGCCTCGAACGTCTCTTCGATGAAATATTCGTGGCGCGCCTTGCGGTTCGTCGCCACGGTCCGCGGTCCACGCGGTTGGTTGTCGGACTGTTTCTTCTTTTTGGCCATAACTCTACTCTAACAAGGTTGCTATCGGGCGTGTCATCGGTCACTGCTTAGAACACGTGAACCTACTGCCCGGTTGGTGCTGCGCAGGTTAGTCATTGGCAGCCTCCGCCGTGCTTTCGACAAGCAGGGATTGCAGGTGCTCGAGCGCAGCATCCAGTTGCGGATCTTCCCCGGCCTCGAATTCCTCATCGCTAATTTCCACGGCGATATCTGGCTCCAGACCCGTTCCGTCAATCGAACGGTCTTCGGGCGTGTACCAGCGCGCAATCGTCACGCGCATGATGGAGCCATCGCTGAGCGTGTGCGGCAACTGAACGCTCCCCTTGCCAAAGGTCGTCGTGCCGAGTAGCTCGGCGCGGTCGGCATCCTGCAGCGCACCGGCAACGATTTCCGAAGCGCTGGCACTGCCCCCATTCACCAGGACTACCATCGGCAAGTCCTCGGTGACGGAGCTGCCCTCGGTCTCGTAGATCTCCTCCGTGTCGTCATTGAAGCGTTCGATCAAAACGCGTTCGTTGTTTCCCAAGAAGATGCTTGTCACCTTGACCGCTTCGCGCAGCAGACCGCCGGTATTGCCGCGCAGGTCAAAGATCAAGCCGGCAGCCCCACGATCAACGGCATCCTCAACGGCCTGGTGCACCAGCTGGCCTGCGTTCTCGTTGAAGGTGTTGAGGCGCACGTAGGCAATTTCGTCGGCATCGCCCAGGCTGTCGGTGCTGATCGTCGGCGTCTCAATCAGGTCGCGTACAACCTCAACATCAAAGGGCTCCGCCTCACCCTCGCGTACGACTGTCAGGAGAACGGTGCTGCCCTTTGGACCGCGGATCTTGCTGACGGCACTATTGAGATCCGTGCCCACAATGCTTTCTCCGTCAACCGCAATCACGACGTCGTCGCGACGAATGCCTGCGTTCCAGGCCGGCTGATTCTCAAAGGGCTCGGTGATCATCAATGAATTCACGTCATCGTCCCAGCGCACACGCGCGCCAATGCCTTCAAAATTGCCGCGCATGCTGGTGCGAAAGAACTCCGCCTCATCGGGCGTGAGGAAGGAGGTATTGGGGTCATCGAGCAAGTTGACCACGCCGCGAATCGCGCCGTAGGTCGCATCTTCGTCTTCCGGCGTGCTGCCATAGAAGTCACGGTAGAGCAGATCCATCGCTTCCCAGAAGACGTTGAACTCGGGGTCGAGCAGGTCGCGGGCGTTGACACCCGGTCTGCCGGTCACAGCGTCGATGACATCCCGGCCGGCAATGCTGGCCGCAGCATCGCCCAGGCGACCGGCGCCAAAACCGATGCCCAGCCCGGTCAAAAAGAGGACAAGCGCGACGGCGATCGCACCGCAGCCAACCAGCAGCGGCGGAACGCTCCTGCCGCCTGACTGCTCAGGCGATCTGGGTTCTGAGTCAAGGCTCATGTTAGTTCTTTGCCACCTCAAACGTTCGTACAATCTCAAGCGCTTCGACCACTGGATCGCCTCCCTCCTCCACGGCTTTGTCCGGCGTCAGGCCGACGCCGGTGAGGGCCGCGCCACTGGGCGTGAACCATTCAGCGTTGGTGATATGCAGACTACTCTCATCGGTGAGTTCGTGGATCAATTGGACACTGCCTTTGCCAAAAGTTTTTTCACCCACAAGTTGGGCCCGACCATTGTCTTGAAGGGCGCCGGCCACGATCTCGGCTGCGCTGGCAGAGGCGCGATCCACAATGACGACCAGGGGCGCATCGTCAGCAATCTGACCAGACTCGGCGCGAAAGGTCTTGCGCGTCCCGTCGGCCTTCTCTTCGATGAGGATGTCGCCCTCATCCAACCACATGTCGGCGATCTCCACGGCTGATGTCACGAGACCGCCGGGATTGCCGCGCAGGTCGAGCACGAAGCGTTCTGCGCCGGCCGCGAGTACCTCTTCTACCGCCGTCCGCATCTCATCTGCGCTGCGTTCGCTAAAGAGCGAGAGCGCAATCATACCAACCGGCTCCCCGACCCCATCGGTACGCAGTTCCCAAGAGACGGTTGGCGTCTCAATATTCGCACGCACAACGGAAATCGTAAGTTCTTCGAACTCACTGGACGCTGTCGAGTCTGCGCCTTCGGGTCGCGCAACCGTCAATTCGACAGCGGTGTCAACCGGCCCGCGCACCAACGCAACGACATCGTCGACCGGCATCTCATTCGTCAATGTGACTGCGTCGACGCGGCGTAGTAGATCACCAGCCTGAATTCCCGCCAGATCAGCCGGCTGGCCGGCCATCGGGTTGAGGACAAAACCAGCTTCACCCGCCTCGATGAAGGCGCCGATCCCGCCAAAGCTGCCGCGTAATTGATCCCGCTCCAGCTCACGCGGCTGGGGTTCCACAAAATAGGTGTAGGGATCGTCAAAGGACTCAACCAGCCCCCGCAGCGTCGCGTATATCTGCGCTTGCTCATCAGGCGGCTCGCCGTAGAAGTCTCGATCCAGAAGTTGCCAGGCCTGCCAGTAGACGTTCAGATCCAGCGGGTCCGCAGGAACGCTCTCCTGGTCACGCAACGATGTTGCCGGCTCGCTGACCGGATGGAAGAGCGGATAGGAGGCATACCCGGCGCCAAAGGCAATCGCGACCAGGCTGACAAAGCTGACAAGAACCAGAGCTGTTCGTTGATTCATAGATGCAGGATTGTACCACACGCCGCCGCGCGCCCCCAACAAATTCATGATGAATTCGGGCTTGATTTGCGTTTGTTTCTGTGCTAGACTGCGCCAACTATCTGGCAAAGGCCATGACAGGGACAGGTTGACGAGCGGATTCAACGCTCAGCGAGCCGGTGACTGGTGCAAGACCGGACGTTGAACCTCGCCAACGACACCCTCGAGCCGACCGGTGAATGATTTGCATGCAGTAGCCGGCTTCCGGGAAGCGCCCGTTACAGCGCAGCGACTTAAGCGCAGGTGCGCCGAGTCGACTAAGGTTTGGACCATATCACGATGCAACGTGAATGGACTAAGCAAATGGTGGTGGCACCACGATGCGGCTTAGGCCCTCGTCCTCCAAATGGACGAGGGCTTTTTCTATTGGGCGTCTGGGGACGCCGAGAGGAGAGACGTCATGCCCGAAGATGACGATTGCGACGGTGACAATGATCCCAAGGGATAGCGCTTGCCTGGGTCCGGACGCGCCGTCCCCGCCGGCACGACGGACCCGCATCGTATCAAGCGAGAAGGAAGGCATCATGCAAGAGCAAACCGATCAATTACTGCGGGCAATCCGCACCACCGAAGCAGGGCAGCATTGCGGCCAGCGGGTTACGCTGCACGGCTGGCTGCAAACCGTCCGTAAGTTGGGCGGCGTCAATTTCATCATTTTACGTGACGGCTGGGGCACAATTCAGGCCGTCACCGAGGAGGCGGCCGACCTTGCCCCCATCGCAGAAGCAAATCTTCAGCCGGAGAGCGTGATTGCGTTGGAGGGCACTGTTGTCGCCAACGCGGTGGCGCCTGGAGGCTTCGAGCTGCAGCAGCCGCGGATTGAGGTGATCACGCCAGTCGATGAACCGTTGCCGGTCTTGATCAGCAAGCGTACGGTTCAGGCGGCCATTCCTAACCAGCTCGATCACGCGGTGACGGTCAACCGCCACCCGAGCCGGCGCGCAGTCTATCGACTGGCTGCCAGCGTCATGGCCGCCTTCCGCAACTATTTGAGTAGCCAGGGGTTTACTGAAATTCAGACGCCTAAGCTGGTAGCTTCCGCCACGGAGAGTGGGGCCAACGTCTTTGGTGTGGAATACTTTGGTCAGACTGCCTATCTGGCCCAGAGTCCGCAATTCTATAAGCAGATCATGGTTGGCGTCTTTGAGCGCGTCTTTGAGGTGGGACCAGTCTTTCGGGCCGAGCCGCATGACACGGCTCGCCATATCAACGAATACGTAAGCCTTGACGTTGAATTCGGCTTCATCGAGGATCACCACACAGTCATGGCGCTGCTGACCGGATTGCTGGCGCACATCCTGAACGAATTGGGGCAGACGAACGCAGCGGAACTAACGTTGACCGGCGCCACGCTGCCCCAAATGCCCGACCGGATCCCAGAGATCAGCTTCCCCGCTGCCCAGGAATTGGTCTTGAAACTCTCTGGTCTGGATGTACGCGGTGAGCCTGATCTATCGCCGGAGGATGAACGATGGATCGCGCGGTGGGCCAAGGAACAGTACAACAGTGACTTTGTTTTCGTCACGGGCTATCCCATGCTGAAGCGACCCTTTTACACCCATCCGAATCTCGAAAATCCTGAGCTGTCTAATTCATTTGACCTGCTCTTTCGGGGCGTGGAGCTGGTGACAGGCGGCCAGCGGCTACACCGCTACGCCGACTATCTTGGGGCACTGGAACGCAGCGGCTATGCGTGGGAGCCATTTGAGAGTTACCTGGAAGCCTTCCGGTATGGCATGCCGCCCCACGGCGGCTTTGCGATCGGCTTGGAACGCTTCCTCATGCAGTTGTTGGAGGTACAAAATCTCCGGCTGACCACGCTCTTTCCACGTGACATGGGACGCTTAACGCCATGAGGCGCCCTAACCACCCACCGAACATTTAAGATCCAGGAAAGGACTCCGTTAATGAGCACTTACGCAGATGTGCTGGCGGCACGCGAACGCTTGCGCGGCGTGGCACATGAGACGCCTGTGATGACATCTAGCACACTTGATGAATGGACTGGCGCCAGCGTCTTTCTAAAGTGCGAAAACTTTCAACGCATTGGCGCCTTTAAGTTTCGAGGCGCATACAACGCGATCAGCCGCCTCTCGCCCGAAGCACAGGCGCGAGGCGTGCTCACCTACTCGTCGGGCAACCACGCCCAGGCAGTGGCAAAGGTCTGCGCACTGCTGGGCGTCGACGCCACCATCGTCATGCCGGTCAACGCGCCGCTGACCAAGCGTGCGGCCACCGAAGGCTATGGTGCGACGGTGATTGAGTACGATCCGGCACAACAGGAACGTGAGGCAGTGGCGGCGGCGTTGGCAGAGGATCACGGCTACACCATCATTCCCCCCTATGATCACGCCGATGTCATCGCCGGCCAGGGTACAGCCGCTTTAGAACTACACGAAGTTGCAACAAACTTGGACATACTGCTGGTTTGCTGTGGTGGCGGCGGACTGCTCAGCGGTTGCGCCATCGCGACCAAGGGCGCAGCGCCCGGCTGTGTCGTCATTGGCGTCGAACCGGCGCTGGCCGATGACGCCACCCGTTCGTTTTACACACGAACGCTGCACACGGTCCACAATCCGCCCACCATTGCCGACGGCACGCGTACGCCTTCATTGGGCACGCTAACGTTTCCCCTTGTCCTGGAGTATGTGGATGAAATGGTCACGGTCAGCGAGGAGGCGATCATGGCAGCAGTGCGCTTCGCATTCTATCGGCTCAAGTTGGTCGTAGAACCGTCCGGTGCGTTGGGTCTTGCAGCGCTGCTCAGCGAAGCGGTGCAGGCAGAGGGACAACGTGTAGGCGTCATCATCAGTGGCGGCAATATCGATGGACCGACTATGCGCCTCATCCTGAACGAGCCGGCCTAGGCCAATTAAAAACGGGACCGGCACAATGTGCCGGTCCCGTTTCTGCGCTCGCAGTTATCGACTAATGTGGCATGGTGAAGGCGCCAATAATGGCGAAGATCCCACCGATGATCAGGAAGATGGCGATGACCCACGGCAGCACGACGGCCGCTGCGACCATGTTCATGAGCAAGAGGATACCGATGACGATGGAGATCACGCCCATGATGCCGGCGCCCCAGCCACCGCCCTGGAAGGCAGCGATCAGGCCCATGATGCCCATGATGATGCCCTGAATACCCAGGACCAGCACAATGGCGAAGCCCATGGACGCCAAGCGCTGAGCGGCTCCTGCATCAATCAACCAATAACCGGCGATGATACCGATGATACCGCCGAAGATCTTCCAGCCCCACTGGCGACGATCCCAAATCAAGCTAACGAGATAGTAGATACCGGTGATGAGCCAGTAGAGACCAATTGCCCAGACCAGCACATTGCTGACCTGAAACGGGTTACTCCACAGCATGATGCCCAAGATGATGGCGGCAATGCCGCCAATCAGGGTGAGCCACCATGGCGTCTTGTTCTGTTGTACGGCGTACGCAGACATGTTCTTACTCCCTCCAAGAAAAAGATGATTGTTCTGACATGCTGATTATTGTCTGAATTGTTTCAAACATACAGATGGTAGCATAACACAAGAATCGCTGATTTTGAAAAGAAATACCAGAAGATTATCCAACTTTACCAAAACGTTCAATATGTGCGGGTGCGGCAGTTTTATTGCTACACGAAAGGCTCCATCAAACCCGTGGTCATTCGTACTTCGCGCCTTGCGCGCACCACAATCTGCCGTGCGTAGAGAGGGTCTGTGGAGCCACCAACGCGGGCCAGCGTGCAAGCGCCGCTTACCGTGTGACAAATCGATTATGCTATACTGGCTGAGCAACATCGGTTGACGTCATCTGAATCAGAAAGGGCAACGATTCCAATGCCAATCAGCACCTCTTCATTCGGCGACGAACGCGACGGCCGCTACGGCGAGTATGAGTCCGAAGATCTCTATGACCAGGAAACGCTCGACTTTCCAGGCATCACGCCTGAACAGGCCGAAACCTATCTCAAGCGCCTGGGCGGCGGCGTCGACGAAAAGCATACCAAGGTGGAGGGCATCGGCTGGCAGGCGGAAATCGCGTCAACCGCAGACGGTGTTGCCGTGACCTTCAATGCACATGACGAGTTACTCGACGACCTGATCCGCCGCTTTGAAGAATGGGTCGACCGGGCGCCTTAACCTACAGCTACGACAACGACAGCCGCATCCAGTGAGTGATTTATGCAAAAAACGACCGTGCGCGCCGGCAGCAACATCGCCTTTATCAAATACTGGGGGGTTGCCGATCCATCGATCAACCTGCCCCTCAATAATTCCATCAGCATGACGCTGGCCGAAGCCTATACGACCACGACCCTGGAATGGGTCGAGCAGGGCCTCGAATGTGACGAAATCATGTTGGACGGCGAGCGCCTTTCCTCCCAAGCTGCAGCGCGTCTGATCGACCATCTCGACCTATTGCGCAGTCAGGCGGATGTTGACTACCGGGCGCGGGTGATGAGCCACAACAATTTCCCCATGGCGTCGGGCATTGCCAGCTCTGCCAGCGGCTTTGCCGCGCTGACCGTGGCAGGAACTCGTGCGCTGGGGCTCGACCTCGACCCAACGCAGCTCTCTGCACTTGCGCGCCGGGGCAGTGGCTCGGCCAGCCGCAGCCTTTTTGGCGGCTTTGTCGAATGGGAAGAGGGTCACGACGACGCCAGCAGCGTCGCCTTTCAACGCCAGCCCGCCACATACTGGGATCTCGTCGATGTCGTAGCGGTCGTGTCGAGCACGGCAAAGCACATCAGTAGCGCCGGTGGCCACACCCTTGCTGCCACAAGTCCGTTCAACGCAGCGCGCATTGCGAGCCTTGACGAAGCCCTTGTTGCCGTACGCGAGGCCATTGACACCCGCGATCTGAGTCTCCTGGGCCCTGTCATCGAGCAAGACGCCTTGGCCATGCATGGCGTCATGATGACGAGCACGCCCAGCCTGCTCTACTGGCAGCCAGGCACTCTGGAGATCCTCCAGGCCGTCCGGCGCTGGCGCGAATTTGATCGTCTGCCCGTCTACTTCACCATCGACGCCGGCCCCAACGTGCATTTGATCTGCGAGCGCAGCACCGTACAGCAATTGCTCGAACGGCTCAGCGCATTGGCCAGCGTCAAACAAACCATCGTCAGCGGCCCAGGTCTGGCGCCCTCTACGATGGATGAGCATCTCTTTTGATGCGACGCGGGCGCACTGCATGCCACCCGGGAAAGCTTACGGATCCTGTTCGTTTGCTCGGAAAATCTCGTTTCTTCTCCGAATCGAAAGTAATTTTGTCCGAAAACTGAAGAATTCGGATAGTTCCTTACCGTTGCGCGCTTCAGGCCAATGGTGTTATAGTACTCGGCATCAATAAGTACGATCGCGCTGGTCTCTGACTGGCGTCACTGACAGACATATGCGTCTCCCTACCCACTTATCAATGCCCGCTGGGGCGCAGCAAATCTTCACAGACCTATTGGTGAAGAAGCAGCCATACGCGGTACAGACGATTCTCAGCTCGACGCATACGTGCCGCTGGCACTTGCGCACAAGGTATCGTCGCCCTGATTTGTCCAGTTAAGACTTATTGCCAACTCCATCCAGCCAGAATCGAGGTCCCCATGAAAAAAATCCTGAATCGTCCCGCCGATTTCGTGTTTGAGATGCTTGACGGCCTCATCAAAGCGCACCCGGATCAACTGGCTTTTGAAGAAGAGCCCCAATGCATTGTCCGTGCCGATGCGCCGGTCGAGGGCAAGGTTGCCTTGGCCACTGGCGGCGGCTCGGGTCACTTGCCCGTCTTCCTGGGTTACGTGGGCAAAGGCATGCTGGACGGCTGCGCGGTCGGCGATGTCTTTGCTTCGCCCAGCGCCGACCAGATGTTGACCGTAACCAAACGCATTGACGGCGGCAGGGGCGTCGTCTATATCTACGGCAACTATGGCGGCGACGTCATGAATTTCGATATGTCCAGCGAAATGGCTGAAATGGAGGATATCGAAGTGCGCACCGTACTCGTGCGTGATGACGTTGCCTCAGCCCCACCGGAAGAAGCCGACCGCCGCCGCGGCGTGGCGGCGATGGTCTTCGCTTTCAAGACTGCCGGCGCCAAGGCTGACTTGGGCGGCGATCTGGACGAGGTCGTACGCGTTGCGGAGAAGACGCTCGCACGCGCCCGCACGATGGGCGTCGCCCTCTCCCCTTGTACGGTCCCCATGGCTGGCACGCCCACCTTCACCATCGGCGAGGATGAGATGGAGATTGGGATGGGTATCCACGGTGAACCGGGCGTAAAGCGGGAGAAGCTGCAGAGTGCCGACGAGATCACCGCACGGATGATGAGCGCCATTCTAGAGGACTTGCAGCCCGCGGCCGGCGATCGCTTAGCCGTGATGGTCAACGGCCTGGGCGCGACGCCGCCTGAAGAACTCTACATTATCTACCGCAAGGTCCACGATATTCTGAACGAGCGCGGGATCGACGTCTACCGGGCCTATGTGGGCGAGTACGCCACCTCTATGGAAATGGCGGGCGCATCAATCACCTTGCTCAACGTCGATGATGAGTTGGCCGAGTTGCTCGACCATCCGGCCCAGACGCCGTTCTTCACCCAAATTTAAGGGTCTTCAACTGCGATTGAAGCCTGCAAGAGGTTTGACGACGAGTTTCCGTACTCAGTGAATGAAGGAGTGGATCGTGGCTGAACAGATTTCAGCGGACGCGGTGGTTGCAGCCGTGCAGCGTGCCGCCGTAGTGCTGGCCGCAGAGAGCGAATACCTTACGTCGCTCGACCAGGCGATGGGCGACGGTGACATGGGCATCACGATGGCCAAGATTGCCACGGCCCTGGAAGCCTTTGCCACGGAAGAGTCCGCCGAAGACATCGGTCAATTCCTGGCCAAAGCCGGCATGGCTGCCAACCGGGCCGGCTCGTCGACGATGGGCACGTTGATTGCTACGGCCCTCATGCGCGCCGGCAAGGAGGTTAAGGGGCAGTCATCCCTCAGCGACGCCGATCTGGTGATCATGTTCAACGCTGCGGACCAGGGCATGCAGGACCGGGGCAAAGCCAAGCTTGGCGACAAGACGATCATCGACGCCATTCACCCCGCGGCCCAGGCCTTTGAAGCTGCCATCGACGACGGCGCAACGCGGGAAGAGGCTGGTCAACGTGCGATCGAAGCCGCGGCCGAGGGCCGCGACAGCGTGACGCCGCTGCGCAGCAAGATCGGGCGGGCCAGCTGGCTGGGTGAACGCAGCGAGGGCAAGCTGGATGCCGGCTGCGCCATGTTTGTGCTCGTGCTGGAAGGCATTGTCAATCCCTGAGCGAATCGGGGTTGTTCGACGCAGCGTCTTGCGCCTGTGAGACGAAGCCTCGACGCATTTTTCGATTCGCATTTTGTCAATCGTGTAGTTCAACCGATTTCAAAAAGGAGCTAGACCCATGAGAAAGTTGTTTGTATTGTTGGCAGCAACAGTTGTGCTGGCGCTGATCGCCGGCTGTGCTGCGCCCGTGGCCCCGGCGGCCACCGACGCCGGGAGCGACAGCGGAAGCGAAGCCGCGGCTGCGGAGAGCGGTGACGAGCTCGTCTTTACGACCGTTGTCAAGATCGCCGGTATCAACTGGTTCAACCGCATGGAAGAAGGCGTCAACGCCTGGGGCGAAGAGAACGGCGTCAATGCCAGCCTGGTTGGCCCGGCCGAGGCCGATGCCGCCCAGCAGATCCCGATCATCGAGGATCTGATTGCCCAGGGCGTGGACGCGCTGTGCGTGGTCCCCATGGATCCGGGACAGCTTGATCCGGTGCTGCAGAAGGCCATGGACGCCGGCATCACCGTCGTCACTCATGAGGCCTCCAATCAGCAAAACATGCACTATGACATCGAAGCTTTCGATAATATAGCCTATGGCGCCGGTCTCATGGACCTGCTGGCCGCCGAAATGGGTGAAGAAGGCGAGTACGCCGTCTTCGTAGGCAGCCTCGGCTCCAAGACCCACAATGAGTGGGTTGACGGCGGCATTGCCCGCCAGCAGGAAGCTTACCCGAACATGGTTCTGGTCGGCGACAAGAACGAGAGCTTTGATGACTCAGAAATCGCTTATCAGAAGGCCAAGGAAATCCTGGCTGCCTATCCGAACATCAAAGGCTTCCAGAGCAGCGCTTCCACCGACGTAGCCGGTATCGGCCGTGCGGTCGAGGAAGCCGGCCTGCAGGACTGAGATTGCAGTGGTTGGTACCAGGCGCCTTCCATTGCCGGTGATCTGCTTTATTCGGGCGCTATCGATGCTATCGGTTCTGGGATTCCGCTGTGGCTGGGGCCGCCTGCAACAAGATCGCCTTGATGCACATTAACGGTGAGGAAATAGGTGAAGGCACCGATCTTGGCATCCCTGGCTATGAGAATTTGATCGCTGACGGCAATGTACTCCAAGGCGATGCAGCGCTCTACGTCACCGCCGAAAACGCTTCTGACTATCAGTATTAGCCGCATGGCTAGCGTAATCTGCAGAAGTGAGAACATAGTGATTGGGGCACTACAGTCAGATCGGCTGCATGCCCCAATCTTTCGAAATTAATACGCTCTCGATCACACTCAAAGCTGTTCTCCTATGGCTGACAGAACTACTCAACCTCACCGATATCTCACAAATCATTTGCCGGCGTCCGCGCATTGCGCGGCGTCGATCTTACCATCGAACCGGGCAGAATCCACTGCTTGGTCGGCGAAAACGGCTGCGGCAAATCCACGCTCATCAAGGTCATTGCCGGCGTCTATGCAACGCGATCGCGGCGAAATCGTCATCAATGGCAACCAGTACGAACGCCTCCACCCAATCGACGCGATTCGCGAAGGCATTCAGGTCATTTACCAGGACTTCTCCCTCTTTCCCAATCTAACCGTGGCCGAAAACATTGCGCTCAACGAGGAGTTGGCCGACGGTCGTCGCTTTGTCAACTGGCGCTACGTGCGTGAGATCGCTGCCGATGCGCTGGAGCAGATTGAGGTCGATATTCCGCTTGATGCCCGCGTCGAGGATGTCTCGGTGGCCAACAAGCAGCTCATCGCCATTTCCAAGGCTCTACGGCAGAATGCCCGCTTGATCATCATGGACGAGCCGACCAGCGCGCTGACCGAGCGCGAGATTCGCTCCCTCCTCGACGTGATTCATAAATTACAGGCCCGAGGCATTGCTTTTCTCTTTGTGAGCCACAAGCTCAACGAGGTGCTGGCCATCTCCGAGACCATGGTCGTCATGCGCAACGGGCGCATCGTCAGCACCGGCGATGCCGAAGAGTACGATACGGCCCGCCTCATCTTTGAGATGACCGGTCAGAAGATCACTGAGGAGGCCTACGCATTCAAGCCAGACATGACCGAAACGCCCCTGTTGCGTGTCGAAGACGTCAGCGCAGGCGACGTTTTGGAAGAAATTACATTTGAACTGCGGCGCGGGGAGATCGTTGGCGTCACGGGGCTGCTCGGGTCCGGGCGCACAGAATTGGCCTTGGCGCTCTACGGGTTGATTCCGATTGAAACGGGTCGTATCGTCGTTGACGGGACCGACGCAAAAATCAAGAATGTCCAGGATGCGATCGCGCTGGGCATCGGTTACGTTCCCGAGGATCGGTTGACCGAGGGTCTTTTTCTCGAACAATCTATCGCCAACAACGTTGTCGTGCGCACCATCGACCAGTTACGCGGCGCCTTTGGTCTCACGAACCTGAACCGGGTCAATCAGGAAGTCGATGAGTGGGTGGACAAGATGCGCATCAAGACGCCCAATCCGGCGCTGCCGGCAAAGACCCTCTCCGGCGGGAACCAGCAACGCGTTGTGCTGGCCAAATGGCTGGCCAGCAACCCGAAGCTGATGATCTTAAACGGCCCCACAGTCGGCGTCGATATCGGATCGAAGAATGAGTTGCACGAGATGATGAAACTGCTTGCCGATGATGGCATGGGTCTGCTCGTCATCTCCGACGATATCCCGGAACTGCTTCAAACCTGCAACCGGATCCTCCTGTTGCGCAATGGACGGATTGCAGAGGAGTTGCTGCCCGAAGAGACCAGCGAAAATGAGCTGGCCGCCAAATTGATTGAGGAATAGCGTTGTGAATCGGATCTTACGCAGCAACGAAGCCCTCGTTGCGATTACCATTCTCGTCCTCTCCCTGCTGATCGGTCTAACCAACCCCGTCTTCTTCACCGTTGGCAATCTTTTTGACCTGCTGCGCAGCATGAGCGTCATGCTGATTTTTGCCATGGGCGTGCTGATCGTGATCGTCTCCGGCGGAATTGACGTCTCTTTTGCCGCCATCGCAATTTTCGCTCTCTATTCGACCACTCGCCTGATGCTTGCATTCATGCCCGATGCGCCTATTTGGATCGGCTTCCTGATCGCAGGTTCGATCGGCCTGCTGCTCGGCTTGATCAATGCCTTCTTCATCGCCCAGTTCAATTTGCCCACCCTCATCGTCACGCTGGGTACGCTCAGCATGTTTCATGGCTTTCTACTCTTTGCGATTGGCAACAACATTATCCGCGACGTGCCGCCCAGTATGACCGAGTTTGCACGGGCTTCACTGATCACGGTGCCGCAGGGACGAGGTGTGGCTAACCTCCACCCGTCGATTCTGATTTCGCTCGCCGCCATCATCGTGGTCTGGCTGCTGCTGGACTTCACCATGCTGGGTCGCAGCGTCTATGCATTGGGCGGTTCGCGCGAGGCAACAGAACGTGCCGGCTTCAACATCGCAAAGACCCAATACTTCATTTATGCCTTCGTCGGCTTGCTGTCGGGCATCGCCGGCATGACCTTTGGCGCCATGGCGCGCCAAGCCAATCCCCAAGACTTGGTCGGCACCGAACTGGCCGTCATTGCCGCGGTCGTACTTGGCGGTGCGCAGCTTACCGGCGGGCGCGGCACGGTCATCGGCACGGTGCTGGGCGTCATCCTGGTCGTGATCGCCAACAACAGCCTCATTTTGATCGGCGTGCCGTCCGTGTGGCAGCGCGTCGTTATCGGCATGATCATTCTGATCGGCACGGGCCTGCCCGCCATCCAGGCGCGCCGGGCCGGCAAGCAAAGTTTTGGCTTGGCAGACTGACGTGGCGCCCGCCATCACTGCACAGACATGAAAGACGGACGAGACTCCCATGCAAGAGATTGAACCCAAACAGCCACGCAAGCGCTTCAATTTCAGCAGCCACATTATGCGTTTGCTGGTGATCACGATGATCATTTTTATCGCCTTCAGCTTGCTACTGCCAGGCAAGTTTTTCACCGTGCGAAACATGCAGTCCATGGCGGTGCAGTTTCCCGAGTTCGGCATCCTGGCCTTTGCCATTATGATCACCATGCTCACTGGCGGGATTGATTTGTCGATCGCGGGTACGGCCAACCTTTCGGCCATCGCCGCGGCGCTGATTCTGACCCGACTGGGTGGCGATGCCGGTGCAGGCATGGCGCCGATCGTTGTCATACCGATCGCGGTAGTGGCTGCCCTATTCGTGGGCTCAGTCTGTGGCTTGATCAATGGCCTGCTCGTCTCAAGGGTTGGCATTACGCCCATTCTGGCCACGTTGGGTACCGGGTCGCTCTATACCGGCCTCTCCTACGTCATCACCGGCGGTCCGGCCATCACCACGACCCAACTGGCGCTGATCGGCAACGGCTCGGTACTGGGCGTCCCCATCCCGGTCATCATCTTCATCGTGATCGCCATCGTCTTCATGATCATGCTCAACAGAACAACCTTTGGCTTCAACGTCTACATGCTGGGGACAAACCCCACCGCCGCACTCTTTTCCGGTATCAACAGCGACCGTGTACTCCTTCGCACCTACTGGATCGCCGGGGTCGTGTCGAGCATTGCCGGGCTCATCTTTCTTGCGCGGGCCAACTCGGCCAAGCCGGATTACGGCGCTTCGTTTATCTTGCTCACGGTGCTCATCGCGATTCTGGGCGGCGTCAGCTATACCGGCGGTGTGGGCACGGTCTCCGGCCTTGTCCTGGCCGTCCTTTGTATCCAATTTCTCTCTACCGGCCTCAATATGCTGATGCTGGAGCTCTCCGGCTCCAGCGCAGCGATCTTTTTCCGGCAGTTCGCCTGGGGCGCACTGTTGCTCCTGGTCATGGTCATCAACTACTACACAGAACAACGACAGCAGCGGCGTATCGGGCGACAGTAGAACCTTCACAAAAAACGGTATGCAAAGGGCAGCAGCGAGCCCTGCGACGCCGAATATAAGTTAAATTTCGCTTCAATTTGCTGCGTTGTCGTACTAATCACACGAAAGGACAGTGCTATGAATAAGATTGCCTATCTAGGCATGGGAACGATGGGCGGCGGCATGGCCGCCAACCTGCTCAAGGCGGGCTACCCCGTCACCGTTTGGAACCGCACAGCGGCGCGCTGCGCCGCGCTCGTGGAGCAAGGCGCACAGCAGGCGACCAGCATCGCCGAAGCCGTGGAGGGGGCCGACGTAATTCTCTACTGCCTCAGTGACGATGCGGCGGTCGAAGCGCTGGTCTTCGACGACGGCGGCGTGCTGGACGCTGTGACGCCGGGGCAGATTGCCATCGACATGACCACCCTGCATCCGGAGACCAGTCGTAAGGAGGCCGCCGCGTATGCGGAAAAGGGCGTACGTTTCCTTGACGCCCCGGTTTTCGGCAGCAAAAATGAGGCCGCCGAAGGCGGCCTGTGGATTGTAGTCGGCGGCGACGAGGCGCTGTATGAGGAGATGTTGCCGATCCTGGAGCCGCTCAGCGAAACCACGCATTACATGGGCGAAAACGGTCAAGGAGCGTCGATGAAGCTGGTCGGCAACCTGCTGGTGGCCTCACAGCTAGAAGCGATCGGCGAGGCCATGATTCTTGCGACCAAGGCCGGCTTGGATCCGGAAGATGTGCTCGCCGTCTTGCACGTGACAGACTTCAAGTCGCCCATCTTTGACGGTGTCGGCAACATGCTGATCAACCGCGACTTCAGCACCTTTTTCGCCCTCGACCTGATGCTCAAGGATGCCAACCTGATCAGCCAGTTTGCCCAGGAACTCAACGCACCGATCCCGGCTGCGGCGATCATTCGCGAGAATATCAAGGCTGGCGTCAACAAAGGCTGGGGCGATGAAAATGCGTCGGCTTTCATCAAGACGCTGGAAGATGACGCCGGCGTCACGGTGCAGCGCAAGTAAGAAACCGCCAAGTAGACAGAGGAAAAGGGGTCTCGACGCTTCGGTGTCGGGACCCTTTCTTATGGTGAAATTGGATGCCGGCGTGCGGAAGTTGGGCTGTTCTGCAAGGATAATAGACTGACCAGTCGGTTCATATGCCCACATTAGAGCACTCGGTCCGATTGCACGGTGATGGAAGGAGCAGATTGATGGCAAAAAATAGCGAAACCAAGACGCGCAACCCGGAAAAGACGCGTACGAGCATTCTCGACGCCGCGCTGGACATTTTTTCAAATAAGGGCTACCACGACACCCGTCTCGATGAAATCGCCGACGAGTCCCACACCTCGAAGGGGTCAATCTACTTCTACTTTCCCAATAAGGAACGGCTCTTTTTTGCCCTGGTCGATCAGTTCGCCAATCTGCTGGAACGGCGCATCACCGAGGCCATTGCCGAGGAGTCGAGCGCCATGGGCAAGGTCGAGGCCGCGTTGGAGGCCTGTCTGGCTACGTTCGGCAAGTATCGCCGCCAGGCCAAGGTCTTGCTCGTGCAGGCATCCGGGTTGGGCAATGCTTTTGAAATGAAACGGATTGAAATCAACGAGCGCTTTGCGGGCCTGATTGAGGTATATTTGCGCGAAGCCGTGGAAGTTGGCGAAATCGAGCCGGTGGATACTGCGATCGTCGCCCACGCGTGGATGGGCGCCATCTACAACCTGGTGATCCGGTGGGTCTATACAGGTGAGCCCGAACCCGACCGTATTATCGAGACGCTCGTCCCCACGTTGCTGCGCAGCGTCGGGTATCAGAGCGATACAGAACCGCAACGCGCCATGGCGGAGTAAAGGCATGATGAATAAACCGATGTCATCGCTCGGTTCGGCTAAGCTCGCGCCCAACGAGTACCATCCGCAGATCGATGGCCGGCTGGTGAGCTACAGCCGGCATGCTCCCGGCCTGAAGCCCTTGGATTTCTTGCAGAGTGCCCTGGGACGCGAGCGCTTCTACTGGCGCGATGGCCGTACGGGCCTTACCCTTGCCGGCATGGGCGCTGCCGTCGATCTCATGGGCTGGGGCGAGGTGCGCTTCGAGGCCATCGAGCGGCAGGCACGCGAGCTCTTTGCCAACGCGATCGTGATTGGCGCCGACCATCCTGCCGCCGCGCCACGCCTCTTCGGCGGCTTCGCCTTTCGCAACGACTTTGTGCCCGACGTCACGTGGACCGGCTTCAACCCGGGCCATTTCATCCTTCCTCATGTCCAGCTTGTCCATGATGCCGGCACAAGCTGGCTTACGATCAATGCGCTGGTCGACCGGGAGGAAGTGCCCGCGCAGTGCCTGCCCGAACTCCAGCAGGCGCTGGATGACTGGTACGAGGTGCTCATCACCCACAGCACACGGCCCATGACGATGCGAAAGCAACCTGACAAGATCCGTTACCCGATGGATCTACCGGCCTGGACCGCCATGCTCAACAAGGCACTGGCGCACTTTGCCACGACGTCGCTGGAGAAGGTCGTGCTGGCCCGCGTCTGTGAAGTAATCCGGACGGAGCGTATTGAGATCGTCCCGGCCCTGACGCGCCTGCTAGCACGTTACCCGGAGTGCTTCACCTTTCTCTTTGAGCCACGACCCTACCACGCCTTTTTTGGCGCCACGCCGGAACTGCTGGTAGAGGTGGATGGCACAAGCTTTACGTCCATGGCACTGGCCGGTTCTATCCAGCGCGGTGCGGACGAGGCGGAAGATGCACGGCTGGCCCAGGAGCTACTGGATTCAGCCAAAGATCGCTATGAACACGACCTCGTTGTCCAGGCCATGCAAGAACGGCTTGCACCCGTCGCCGCAGAGCTGGACATACCGGATCAGCCCGGCGTCTATCAGTTGAGCAACATCCAACACCTCTTCACGCCGATCAATGGTCAACTTCATGAGGCCCTGGGCGTTTTGCCCCTGGTCGACCTGCTGCACCCGACACCGGCCTTGGGTGGCTCTCCCCGTGCGCTCGCTTTACCCTTCATTCGTGAGGCGGAGCCCGTGCCGCGCGGCTGGTATGCAGCCCCGGTCGGCTGGATCGACCAGCAGATGGACGGAGCCTTTGCGGTGGCGATTCGCTCGGCCGTTGTGCAAGAACGCAAAGCCTGGCTCTATGCCGGCGCCGGCATCGTCGCTGATTCAAAACCAGCGCGTGAGTGGGAAGAGACCGGGTGGAAGTTTCGTCCCATGCAGCAAGCCCTGGGCGTTGATGAAGAAGCTGTGGCGTAGGGGGAGATGTTGCAGTGCAACGTCTGTACGTGGAAATTGTCCGCGTGAATCACGCAGTCCGAAAACCAAGGAGTTCCTGCGGTGCCTGAATCGGTAATCAATCCCAATATCCAATGGGCAACCACGTTCGTGGCGGAACTGGCCGCATGCGGCCTCACGGCAGTCTGCATTGCGCCAGGCTCGCGTTCGACCCCCCTGACGCTGGCCTTTTACCGCCACCCGGAGATTGCTGTCTATCTTCATCTGGATGAACGGAGTGCCGGGTTTGCCGCCCTGGGCATGGCGCTGACCACCGACCGGCCGGTAGCGGTGCTCTGCACGTCCGGCACGGCCGCAGCAGAGTTCTTCGCCGCCGTGATCGAGGCGCGGCAGTCGCAGGTTCCGCTCCTCGTGCTCACGGCAGATCGCCCCCATGAGCTGCGGCAAAGCGGGGCCAATCAGACGATCGACCAGGTCAAACTCTACGGCGACCAGGTTCTCTGGTCAATGGACGTTGCGCTTCCAGAACCGGAGGAGCCCGCTGCACTGGCCAACTTACGCACGCTTGCTGCCCGAGCCTGTGCTTGCGCCAGCGGCATCGTGAAGGGACCGGTTCATCTCAACTTTCCCTTCCGCAAACCACTGGAGCCGGCGACGCTGGCAGCAGTGCCGGCTATGGAACTGCTCAGACCGCATACCGAGATTGCACGTGGTCGACTGTTGCCGGATGATCGCCAGCTGGATGCAATTGCCACCAAAGTCACAACCGCCAAACGCGGGATCATCGTCTGCGGGCCGCGCTGTCCGGGCGGCGCCTTTCCGGAGACCGTGGCAGAGTTGAGTCGTCACGTCGGCTTCCCGATCTTCGCCGATCCTCTTTCCGGGGTCCGCTATGGTCCCCAGATGGAGGGGGCCGCAATCGTCTCTATGTACGAATCATTGCTCAACCCGGCAGTTCCAACGTGGGAAACGCCCGATCTAATCCTTCGCTTTGGGGCAGTGCCGACGTCAAAGTGGCTGAACGCCTATCTGACGGCAGGCAATCCCAGCGCAATCATCCACGTCCGCGCCAACGGCGTCTGGGCCGATGACGCTCACAGCGTCACCCACTTCTTACAGGCCGATGAGGCTGCGGTCTGCGCCGGACTAACGACTCGCGTTGCCCCCGGTGTACAGATGTGGGCGGAACGCTGGATGACGGCTGAAGGCGCGGCTCGAGCAGGAGCGGCAGCATATTTTGCCACGAAGCCCTTTGATGCGGCCTACGTCGCCACGCTCGTGGATGCGCTACCGGCTGACGCCAATCTCTTTGTCGGCAACAGCTTGCCGATTCGGCACGTGGATCAGTTTGGCGTAAGCCGCGCCAGGCCTCTGCATGTCTATGCGAACCGGGGCGCCAGCGGGATCGATGGCACGACTTCCAGTGCGCTGGGGATTGCCGCGGCAGAGCCGGCACGTCCGCTCGTCTTCCTGACCGGCGACGTGGCCTTCTATCACGACATGAACGGCCTGCTTGCGTTACGCCAACACGATTTACGCAACGTGACCATTGTTTTGCTCAACAACGACGGCGGCGGCATCTTCCGACGGCTGCCGGTGGCCGGACTCGACCCGGCCTTCACGGAGCTTTTCATCACGCCGCACGGTCTTGACTTCTCCCATGTCGCCGCGCTCTATGGTCTCAGCCACATCCGCTGCACGTCGCTGGATGGCTTTCGCGGCGCGTTAGCCGACGCGGTTGGCAATGAGGAGCCGACGTTGCTGGAAATCCACACCGATGGCGCGGACGACGTGAACCATGTGCGAGCACTGGTTCGCGCCCTCGCTGAGCATTTGCGGGCGCTACAAGCATGAACGACTGGCTGGCGGAACGCGCGGCCGTGACGCCTGAGCGGCTGGCGCTGATTGCGGAGGATGGCGCTGAAAGTACGTATGGCGAACTCAATGCTGCTGTTGCAACGCTGACCGGCCGGTTGGCGGCTTGGGGCATTGTCCCGGGCGATCGCGTTGCAACGCTCCTACCTACCGGTCCGGCTTTTGTCCAGCTTGTTCACGCGCTGGCGCGCCTTCAAGCCGTGCTCGTGCCGCTTAACACGCGATTGACCAGCGCGGAACTGGTCCAGCAGGTCCTGCGTGTTCAACCCAAGCTGCTGCTCATTGATGACGGCCAGCACGCCCAGGCCTCGGCCTTGAGCGCGTCGGGCGTAGCCGTTGCCACGCCGACCGCCCTGCCCGCTGGTTCGCCTCTCTATGCGCCGTTCACCCCGTTTGATCTTGCCGCAATCCAGGCCATCCTCTTCACGTCAGGGACGACGGGCACGCCGAAGGGCGCGATGCTCTCGTTTGCCAATCATTTCTGGAGCGCAACGGCGTCGGCCTATCGGTTAGGCATCGATCCGTCTGACCGCTGGCTTAGCTGCCTACCCCTATATCACGTGGGCGGCCTGGCCGTGCTCTTTCGTTCGTGTCTGTACGGCACAGCCGTCCTGCTACAGAGTCGCTTCGATGCCACGACCTATCATGCGGCGATTGACAAACAACAGGTTACGCTCACCTCGCTGGTGCCGACCATGCTCTACCGGCTGCTAGCAACCCGCACGGAGCCCTGGCCGGCAACGCTGCGTCTCGTTCTGCTAGGTGGTGCGGCAGCGTCGCCGGCCCTGATCGCAGAGGCCGGACGCCAACGATTGCCTGTCGCCACAACTTATGGCCTGACCGAAGCGGCATCTCAGGTGGCGACCGCGCTGCCGGCGACAGTCACGACCAAGCCGGGCACGGTGGGCAAGCCGCTCCTCTTCACATCGGTCCGTATCATCGGTACAGACGGCGTCACGCTGCCTGCCGGCGAGATCGGCGAAGTGGTCGTGCGCGGTCCCGGCGTGATGCCGGGCTACCTGGACGATCCGGCCGCCACGGTCAGCTCGATCCGCGCCGGCGAACTGCACACGGGCGACATGGGCTATCTGGACGGGAACGGCGATCTCTGGATCGTGCAGCGGCGCAGCGAACTGATCGTGTCGGGAGGCGAAAATGTCTATCCAGCCGAAGTGGAGCAGGTACTCGATGCACACCCGGCCGTGTCGCGTTCCTGCGTGGTCGGCATCGACGATGCGGAATGGGGACAGCGCGTGGCCGCACTGGTTGAGTTGGCGACCGGGAAAGAGGTAGATGCGCCGACCCTGCTCGACTATGTCGCCGAACGGCTGGCGGCTTACAAACGCCCCCGCCAGCTCTTCTTCACGGCTGAGCTACCGCAAACTGCGTCGGGCAAGATTGCGCGGCAGACCGTGCGCGAGTGGATTACAGGCCAGGCCGCACAGAGGGCAGAGGAGCCGGAGCAATGACCACAATCGAAGTTGGCGGCGTCCGTTATTGGGTACGCGAGCATTGCCCTCAAGATGCCGAAGCGCAAGCCCGGACCCCGCTGCTTTTGCTCCACGGCTTCACCGGCAGCAGCGCCAATTGGGCCGAGTTTATGCCCAGCTTTGGGCGGCGAACGGTGGCGCCAGATCTCCTTGGTCATGGCCAGACCGCAGCACCGAAGGCTCCTGCCCGCTATGCCATGGAAAACGCCGCCGCCGATGTGGCCGCTTTGATCGAGCAGACGGTAGCTGAGCCGGTCCACCTGCTCGGTTACTCTATGGGTGGCAGGCTTGCCCTCTACTTTGCGCTGACCTATCCTGACAGGGTCAAGACATTGACGTTAGAAAGCGCATCGCCTGGATTGACAGATCCGGCAGAGCGTGCCCAGCGACGCGCTGCAGACGAGACGCTGGCGACCGCAATCGAAGCGGACGGGATCGACGCGTTTGTCGAGCGTTGGGAGCGACTCCCCCTCTTCGCCAGTCAGGCGCGATTGGCTGCGCCTGTGCGGGCTGCGTTACGCGGTCAGCGGTTGGACAACGATCCCGTGGGCCTCTCTGGCAGCTTGCGCGGAATGGGTACAGGTGTGCAGCCATCGTGCTGGTCGTGGCTACACGAAATTGACCGGCCGACCCTGCTGATCGCCGGCGCACTCGACGCGAAATTTTGCGCGCTCAACCGGCGCATGCAGGCGTGTATGCCCGACGTCCGCCTCTCCATCATCGACAACGCCGGCCATACCGTCCACCTCGAAGCGCCTGAACGCTTCCAGCGACAGGTAGAAAAGTTTCTGGAAGAGCGCGACAGTTGAACCATTGCCGAACAGCAGCGCAGAAAAACCGCAATCCTTACGAGGGAGCAGCAAATGGCGATTTGGGCCCAGGAAGCGCCGCCCGTTGAGGCGGTCAAT
The DNA here is from genome assembly GCA_963749845.1 of uncultured Chloroflexia bacterium. GTDB lineage: Bacteria > Chloroflexota > Anaerolineae > Caldilineales > Caldilineaceae > JAGRCP01. The sequence goes on from CAVVOJ010000014.1 coordinate 327,518, forward strand.
CACTTCTCAAAAGGTACGATGCTCGATCATATTGGCATCGAATTCACGGAAATTGGCGATGATTATGTCAAAGCAACCATGCCGGTTGATCGACGGACGATCCAGCCGATGGGCCTGCTGCATGGCGGCGCCTCGGTGGTCCTGGCCGAGACGCTGGGCAGTTACGCCGCGACCCTCTGCGTCGATACGTCCCGCTTCGCCTGTGTCGGCCTGGAGGTAAACGCCAATCACATCCGTGCCGCGCGCGCCGGCTTGGTGACCGGGACGGCACGCCCCGTGCACATTGGCCGCCGCACTCAGGTATGGGAGATTCGGATTGAAGACGAAGCCGGGCGCTTGACCTGCGTTGCGCGCCTCACCATGGCTGTGGTTGAAGTGGGCGGGCAGTGATGGGGCGAAATTGATCCGCCAAAATCCGCCGAACCAGCACAAATCTGCGGCCCATTTATCGTGCGGTCGTCACGCTGCGAGGGCGGGTCGCGCACTTGACAGTGCGGGCCATCGGGCATATACTGGCGACGAGAGTTGGCGGTATTTGCGGCTATGGTGTAACGGTAACACTGATGCTTCCCAAGCATCCATTACGGGTTCGAATCCCGTTAGCCGCTCTGCTGATTTGATGGATGATGCAGGCAGCGCCCCGGTTCGAGCAGGTCTCGGCCGGGGCGATCTATTTTGGCTGGGCTGGCAGGGCGGGTGTCGTCAAGGAGCTTGCGATGGAACGCACGTATCAATGTGCAATCGGTCACGTGACGCTGCCGATGTTTTGCCACTGGCTGGAACGTGACTGGGGCTGGCAGATCTTCGACACGCCGGGCTATGAATGGCCCGAGCTTCGTGCGGTGGACTATGGCCACGCCGACGAGTTCGAGATCTACTACGACGTGGTTGATCCCGACGCGGCGCCGAATGAGCCATGCAGCGGGCGCATCTGGGTGGCTGCCCTGCGCACAGATCGTCTCTATATTGAACTCTTCATTCGTGATGACGATTCATGGGTGCGGCGCTTCGACATGTGGCTGCAACAGCGCTACGACGCACAGTTGGCCAATGCCCGGGTCAAACTGATGATCCGGCCCGCCCCACTCTTGAGCGAAACCGAACTGGCGTTAGAGGCTTGGCGGGACGAAGGGCGCACGCCGGCCGATTACTTCGACTGGTGGTATCGGGGCGGGCACGTCTTTTTTCCCGATATTCATGCGCTGGCGCCCATAATCGGCGTAAACGAGTCGACACTCCATGCGTGGCACGAAGAGGAATATCGCAAGCGCTACGGACCGCGCCCTATGCCCAACAGCCAGAGCCAGTTCAGCGGCATTCTGTAGCCAGGAATTTGATACGAAATCGAGCGTTCGCTATGCCAGAGGGACCAGAAATACGCCGCGCGGCCGATGCCGTTGCCGGGGCCATCGCCGGGCGCGTGGCCAAAGAGGTCGTCTTCGCGTTCGAGCATCTCAAACCCTTTGAGGCGCTTCTCAGCGATGAGACGGTCGAGCGGGTTGAGACACGGGGCAAGGCCATGCTCATCCGCTTTGCCAATGCGTACAACATTTACAGTCACAATCAGCTTTACGGCGTGTGGATGGTGCGCAAGGCCTACGACTTTCCGCCTACCAAGCGCCAGTTGCGATTGGCCATTCACAACAACGAACAGTCAGCCCTGCTCTACAGCGCCTCGGAGATTGAGGTGCTCCACAATCGCGAGCTGGCCGCGCATCCGTTTCTGGCCAAGCTCGGCCCAGACTTGCTGGACGAGACGCTCACGGCTGATGCGGTTGCGGCGCGTTTTCAGGCCAAGGAATTCCGCAACAAGCGCCTGACCACGCTCCTCCTCGATCAGGGTTTTCTGGCCGGGACGGGCAACTATCTGCGCAGCGAAATCCTCTTCGTGGCGGGCGTCCATCCTACGCTGCGCCCGGCTGATTGCAGCGATGCGCAGATCGAGGACCTGGCCGCAGCAGCATTGGCGCTTACCCGCCAATCCTATCGCACCGGCGGCATCACCAATGATGAGGCCCGTGCCCTGGCGCTCAAGGAAGCAGGCTGGACACGGCGCGACTACCGCTTCCACGTCTTTCGCCGGGCAGGTCAAGCCTGTTTCACCTGTGGCGAGCCGATCGTGGAAGATCGCGTCGGCGGCCGCGGCATCTACCTCTGCCCGACGTGCCAGTCAATTGACTCAGCCTGACGCAATCGCATCGCGGACGAAACCATCCGCGGCAGCGAGGCGCGCCCGGGCCTCGTCGGCATCGACGCCGGCCAGCAGCATGACCAGGGCCGGCTTGACCTCATAGCCGCTCGCCTCCAGCGCGGCCACCGCACGCGCCTCATCCACACCCGCAGCCTGCTGCAGGATCCGCGTGGCGCGCCCGCGCAGCTTGGCGTTGCCCGGCTGCACGTCGACCATCAGATTGCCATAGACTTTGCCCAACCGTACCATGGTTGCCGTGGAGAGCATGTTGAGCACGAGCTTCTGGGCCGTCCCCGCCTTCATGCGGCTGGAGCCAGCAATCACCTCGGGGCCAACGACAGGTGTGATGGCGATGTCTGCCTGGCGTGCCAGCGGACTCTCCGGATTACAGGAGATGCCGACGGTGGCGGCATCGCGCGTCTGCGCGGCATCGATGACGCCCAGCACCCAGGGTGTGGTGCCACTGGCCGCAATCCCGACCACAACATCATGCTCGTCAACATTCAATTCCTCGATCAGTGCGCGTCCGGCCGCACGGTCATCCTCAGCCCCCTCAGTCGATTTACGTAACGAGACGTCGCCGCCGGCGATAAAGCCCTGTACCAGCTCGGGCGCGGCGCCGTAGGTCGGGGGGATTTCCGACGCATCAAGCACGCCGAGGCGACCACTCGTACCCGCGCCGAAATAGAGCAGGCGCCCACCGGCGCGCAATCCCGCCACCGCGGCATCAACCGCGCGGGCAATATTGGGCAACTCTCGTTCGACGGCCCGGGCAGGTTGCTGGTCTTCACGATTGATGAGCGCGACAATTTCTGCCGCGGAGAGGGTATCAATTGCCGCCGTCGCGGGATTGGCCTGCTCGGTGATGGGTTGAACTGGTTCCGACACGGGATACGCTCCTGATTGATTTGAGTTATTGGCGGTCAGCGTAGTAGTTGTCGTGCGATGTGAATCGCACCGTTGACTGGTTCAATATCGAGTACGCGGGGTGCAACGCCGGCTGCAGCTGCCGCGACCTGAGCAATGAGTTCATCTGCGACCAATGGGACATGGCGTAACACGCCGCCACTCATGATCAGCGGGAATGATTCCTCGCCAAGATCAAGCTGTGTCGCAGCGGTGATGACACAGCGGGCTAATTCGGCGGCCGCATCCTGCAAGATTGCACGCGCCAGCCAATCGCCCTCCTCGGCCGCGGTCGCGACAACGGGCGTGAGTTGCGCCACCCCGGCCACGGTCGGCTGCCTGGCCCGCCACACCATGAGCAGTTCCGGCGGTGTGGCGCACTGCCAGGCGCTGCAGACGGCCTCTGGAAGCGCGCTGGCGGGCAGGCGGCCATCGTAGACCTGCATCACGCTGCGCAACGCCTGATGGCCGATCGCGTAGCCGCTGCCCTCGTCGCCAAAAGCGGGTCCCCAGCCGCCGACGCGCACCGACGCAGCGTCCCGTTCGCCATAGACGGATGAACCGGTGCCTGCAATGACGACAATGCCATTGCGTGTGCTGGCGCCGGCCGCCAGCGCAATGACCATGTCGTGATGAATGGCAATGGGCAAGGACGTCGCGAGCGTGACGAGACGATCGCGCACGGCTGCCGCCAGGGCTGCCTCTAGCAATTGGCGCAACGGCGCATGAGAGGGGATGGTGCCGGCGCCGGCAAAGCCTGCCCCCAGGGCAGCCACTTCAATGGGGCCAGGATCCACCGCAGCGACCAGATCGTCGAGCAGGGGGCAGAGCACGCCGCGCAATTCGTCATCCGTCATGCGCTGCACATTCATGGGGCCGCCCACGGCCCTGCTCAGCGTACGGCCCTGCATATCGGTTAGCAGGGCAACCGTTTTGGTGCCCCCACCGTCAATGCCCAGCAGCGTTTGCATCAACCGACTAGCCCTTGACACCGCCGACGCGCAGTCCCTGGATAAAGTATTTTTGGAAGGAGAAGAAGACGACCATCATGGGCAAGGCGGAGAGCACGGCGCCGGCCATCAGGATACCGTAATTGGTGCCAAACTCGCTGGTCTGGATGAAGGAAAGACCCACTTGCAACGTAAATAGATCGGGGTTATGCGCCACGACGAGGGGCCACAAGAAGGCGTTCCAGTAGCGCTGGAAGGCAAAGATGGCGGTGGCGGCCAGTGCGGGCGCGGAGAGGGGGATGATGATACGACGGTAGATGCCCCATTCGCTCGCCCCGTCAATCTTGGCGGCTTCGGTCAGATCATTGGGAATCGTCAGCATGAACTGACGCAATAGAAAGATGCCGATGACGTCTGCCAGCCCCGGCATGATCAGCCCGGTGAAGGTATTGACGAAGCCCATGCTGCTCACGAGCAAGTATTGGGGCACCAGCGTCACCTGCCCCGGCACCATCAGTGCTGCGATGATCATGCCGAAGAAGATTTTGTCGCCAGGGAAGCGGTGTTTGGCAAATGCATAGGCCGCCATGGAATCGAAGAGTACGTGAATGGCCGTACTCAGCAGCGTGAAGGCGACGGTGACCAGAAACCAGACAAAGAACCGCGGCATCTCGACCGTGACACGCCCCAACGAGAAGTCGGACGTGCCGCTCGCACGAAAGACTTGACGGAAGTTCTCCAGCGTCGGATCGACCGGAATCATATCCGGCGGAATCTTGAAGATTGCGCTGGGCGCCATGAGCGAGGTGTTAAAGAGCCAGTAGAGGGGGAAAAGGCTCACGGTGGCCATCAGGCAAAGGAAGAGCAGCGCCGGGACGCGGGTAAAGAACCGCTGCCAGTTGACGCCGCTGCCGCGCGAAGCCTGCATGGTCCCCTCGATACTTTCGTTGAGCGCCATTTAGTACTCCATGTCGTTGTTGCCCAAAAAACGAAACTGGACGACCGAAATCACGGCAATGATAAAGAACAGAATCAGCGCCTGGGCGCTGGCGTAACCAAAATTGAAATCGTTGAACGCAGTAATAAAGATCAGCTGTACAATCGTGGTCGTCGAGTTGACGGGCCCACCCGCAGTCATGATATAGACGCGCTCGAAGACCTGAAAGCCCGCGATCGTATAGATCACCATCAGGTAGAGCAGCGTCGGGCGCAGCATGGGCAACGTAATGGAGATGAGCTTGTGAAAGGCGTTGGCGCCCTCGACATCGGCTGCCTCGTAGAGCGAGGGGGGGATATCGGCCATGGCGGCTGAAAAGAGCACCACCCCGGTGCCCGGCACGATCAGGATTGTGCTCAAGATAATGGCAAAGAGAGCAATGTCCGGATCCTGCAGCCACAGCACACTTTCCTGGCCAAAGAGGTTCAAGAGATAGTTAAAGACACCATAAGAGGGGTCAAAAATCCAGAGCCAAACCAGCGAGACGACCACGATGCTGGTCACGTAGGGAAGGTAGAATGCGCCGCGGAAAAAAGATTGCAGGCGCTGACTCAGCGGCTGAATCAGCGCGGCGATGATGAGTGACGAGCTGATCCAGAAGAGGACGACGAAGAAAGCGTAAATAAAGGTATGGCGCATGGCGTCCCAGAAGAGCTGGCTCTCGGCAAGCTTCTGGAAGTTGGCCAGGCCGACCCATTCCGTACTGCGCAGCGTCACCTTCTGAAATGACAACAGAAAAGCCTGTATGACCGGCCATACGATGAAGATAAAAAAGAGAATCATGCTTGGCGCAATGAAGAAGTAGCTCCACTTGTAGCGGTGCCAAGCGCGCACGATGCGCTGCCACGTCGTCGGCGATGCGGGAGTATGACCAGCGCTATATGCAGTGGTTGTTTGACTCATGACAAAATCCTTGCGGCGACACAGAATGAGCCTTATGCAAACAGACGGACGCGCCGTCGTCCTTCTTCAGCACGACGGCGCTGTCCGCGTTATGCGCCAGCGCGGCGCACTGCATGCATGTTACTCGGCGTTGATCGCATCCAACTCGGCCTGATAGATCGGCGCAAGCTCGTCCATCGCCGACTGCGGGTCGTTCACGCCCAGAATGATCGACTGCAGCGCGGCGCCGTGGAGGTTCAACACCTCACCCGAAACGCCCACCGGCGGCTCATAGACGCCGAATTCGACCAGGTCGACAATCGTCTGGCGATTGGGCGTGGTGGCGTAGGCGTTGTTGCTGCGACGCAGGCCCGGGGCCAGCTGCCAGCCTTCCACGTCCTCGGCGACCTGGCTGCTGGTCAGGTAGTTGGCCAGCTTGTGGGCCGCTTCTTTGACCGCTTCGTCTTCCACGTCGACCACGGCGAAGAGACCGAAGGCGCCGTTGGTGACGATGCTGCCCATGTCACCCGTGGGCGGCGGAATCACGACAAAGGGGAAATCGCTGCTTTCCAGGTCGGGAATGAAGCCCGGCGTGCTCATGAGCATGGCTACGTTCTGCTGCTCCTTGAACTGCGCACGCACGATCGGCTGATCCACCGTGCCGAAGTCGGGCGGCGTCACTTCGTGCACCAGAGCCAGGTCGGCCAGCTTCTGCAGGGCAGAAACGGCTTCCGGCTGGTTCTGGACAAACTGAGTGCCGTCGGGGCTATGGATCGTGCCGCCGTCCAGGTACATGATCGGGTAGTACTCGATGGCCCCCTGCTTGGACGAAGCGGTGAAGCCATAGACCTGCTGGCCGTCACGCTCGTAGGTCAGCGTCTTGGCGGCTTCAACAAACTCGTCCCAGGTCCACGGATCATCCATGGTCGGCAGTTCGACACCCTGCTCTTCAAAGATCTCGGTGTTGGCAAAGATGGAGATGGCCGTCACCCAGAGCGGATAGGCCCACACCTGGCCGTTGACGTTGGCAACCTGGAACGCACTCTCGTAGAAGTCGGCCTTGTCCTCATCGCTGAGGTAGGGCTCGATGGCGGAGAGGATGCCCTGGCGTGCGTAGCGGGCGATGTTGGTGCTGGTGACGCGGAAGACGTTGATGGCGCTGCCGTCAGCCAGCGCCAGTTCCAGCTTGGCGTCGCCCTCTGCCGTCCACGGAATTCCGACAATTTCGACGTTGATGCCCGGATTGGCGGCTTCAAACGCTTCAATTGCCTTGTCGGTGTTGACGGAGCCGGCATCTTCGCCGCCCTCAACGTAACCACGCTGGTAGAAGTAGACGGTCACTTCTTCTTCCACGGCGGCTTCTTCACCGCCGGCGGCATCGTCAGCGGCGGGTGCAGCCGGCGCCTCGACGCTCACCGCACAGGCCGAGAAGAGCAGCGCAAAGGTCAGCAGCAGGCTGAGCAAAAAAATCGGTCGTTTCATGGATGGTTCTCCTTAGGGTCTATTCCTGCATTGAATCGAGTTACCAGGTAAGCAGATTGACTACACTTACTGCGAAAACGCGGATGAGTAGTGGTACGGGGACTGGCTGGATGGGCGCCTCCTTCAAGCAATGATGGTGAGAAAGCCGTACGGATGTAAGTCACTATCTGTGTACCAACAGGTAATTATTATGTTGATCTCAATTGGTCTTGCTCAATCAAGATCCAACTCGGCAAAGAAGAGATAGCGGTCTGCCCGGTAAGCCGCTTCGTTGAGCTCGAAGGGTCTACCCCACTGATCATACGTAATCCGCTGAATTCTCAAAATCGGTGCGCCGGCGGATAGATTGAGCAGCGTCTGCTCACGTGCCGTACACAGGTCGGCGCCGACCTGTTGCTCGGCGCGTGTCGGGACAATATCGTACTGTTCGGTCAGCGTTTGGTAGAGCGAGCCGTTCTCAAAATCTTCGCCCAGAAGTTGCTGGACATGGGAAAAACTCAGGTGACTCCTCTCCAATGCGACCGCTTCCCCGTCGGCGTTGCGCAAGCGTTCAAGGATGACGATTTCCTGGCCAGGCGTCAACTGCAGGGGGCGCAGCGTAGACGCCGGCGCCGATTCTACCGCGAGGTGCAAAACCTTACCCCCTGGCTTCAGGCCGCGATCGGTCATGTCTTCGGTAAAGCCGCTGAGGCGGCTCAGCCCCTGGCGGATCTTGCGCTCGGCCACGAAGGTGCCGCGGCCCTGCTCGCGACGCAACAGGCCTTCGCTCGTCAGTTCCGAGAGGGCCTGGCGTGCAGTCATGCGACTGATTTCGTATTCGTCGCTTAGCTCACGCTCGGAGGGAATCATCATGCCGGGCAACCATTCGCCAACGACAATTTTCTCCAGCAGCAATTCCTTGAGCTGATAGTATTTGGGCAGCGGATGATTTTTGTTGAGCATGTGGTCCGATTGTCAGGTGGTCTATACCAATGCGTCGATTATATGCGGGACAGAATCACCTGTCAAGTCGTCAATCAGGAGCGTTTGACCTGCGCCGCTTGAAGTTCCACAAAATCGATCACCCGATCGGCCAGACGCTCGCCTGCAAAGGCGCTGGCTTCCTGGATGCCGGTCGGCGAGGTGACATTGACTTCGACCAGCGCGTCGCCAATGATGTCGATACCCACGAAATGCAGGCCCAGGGCCTGTAGGTGAGGCTTGAGCACCGCAATGATCTCCTCTTCCCGGGGCGTGATGTGGGCCGCCTGCGCGGAGCCGCCGGCAAAAAAGTTGTTCCGGTGGTCAAACTCACTGTGAACGCGCAAGACCGCGCCCAGGTAGTCGCCATCGAGTAAGAGGATCCGTTTGTCGCCTTCGGTTGCCGCGGGCAAATACTCCTGCACCACGACTTCGAAGCGCCCCATATTCGTCAGCGTCTCAAAGACGACGTTGGCGTTGAGGTCCCCCTCGTGCACGTGGAAGACCGACTTGCCGCCATGGCCGTTCGTCGGTTTGACGATGATGTCCTTCTCCTGGCGGAGGAAAGCGGCGTAGTCATCCTGCCGGCGCGTGATCAGCGTGCGCGGCGTGAAAGCCGTAAACTGGGTCGCCCAGATTTTTTCGTTCACCGTCCGCACGCCAGCCGGATCATTCATGACGAACGTGTGGCGCTTGGCGAGGTCAAGGAGCCAGGTATTCATGAGATACTCTTCATCAAAGGGCGGATCGGGCCGGATGAAAACCGCATCGGTTTCGTGGGCAGCAAGCGTCACCGATTCGCCTACGATGAAGGGCTGTTTGGGCTCACGCTGGGGCGTTACGTGGGTGGCATGGAAGAAGACCTCGCCATCCTGCAAGAAGATTGCACCTTTCGCAACGTAGCAGACGTCGTGACCGCGTTCGTGCGCAGCTTCCATAAAGGCGAAGCTCGTATCCTTGCTGATCTTGACAGTGTCCAGCGGGTCCATCAAAAAGAGATAGCGCATGAGAACATCCTTTCACACGTTGAGGGGCGACAAATGTAACCGCCCCATTTTAGCTGAGGGAGCAGTCGCGCGGCAAAGCCTGCCGCGGGTTTGACGCTAGCCCAGCCCGTAGCGCTCCAAGGCTTCATTCAAGATGCGATTGATGAGGTGTTCATACGTCCATCCATCCGCAGTTGCCTCAATACAGAGATCAGAATAGCCCGGGTTCAGCCCCGGCAGCGGGTTGATTTCCAAAATGTAGGGCTTGTTGTTGTCGTGCATATCCAGACGAAAATCGACGCGCGCGACGTCCAGACAGTCGGTGACGCGGAAGACAGCGGCCGTCAGCCAGCGTAGCTCTTCCAGCAGTTCAGCATCAACCGGAGCCGGACAGAGGTAGTGAAAATTGTCGACCAGGTCCACCTTGATGCGGCTGGTGTAAACGCCAGCTTCCTCTTGCGGATAACGGCTCATGTCGATCTCCAGCGGGGGAAAGAGGTGCAGTCCCTTCGAGACACGCGGCGCTTCATCATCATCGGGAATGCGCCGCGCCACCGGCGTCACCAGGTTGCCGACCACGCCCATGGTCAACTCCCGGCCTTCGATGAAGCGCTCGACCAGTGCGGGCTGGTCATAGCGCTCAAAAATCGTGCGCAACTGTGCGCGCAGCTGCGCCTCGTCGCGTACGATCGACTGGCTGCTGACCCCCATGCCCGTCCCCTCCCGACTCGGCTTCACGAAGAGCGGAAAGGTCATGGCCGGATCTAATTCCTCGGTCAGGCGCTCAAAGCTTTGGAAAGGGGGCGTCGGCAGGTCATGGTAGGCCAGCACGCGCTTGGTCATGGGTTTGTCCAGCGCCAAGGCCAAGCCCAGCACTTTTGAGCCGGTATAGGGGATGCGCATCATTTCGAGGACGGCCGGCACTTGCGCTTCCCGTGCGTCGCCAAAATGACCTTCACAGATATTGAAGCAGATATCCGGCTTGAGCTTGCCAAGGTTGGCCTGAAGCGACAAGTCACCTTCAAGAAAGGTGACCGTGTGACCGTTGCTCTCCAGCGCGCCCATGATGGCTTCAATCGTCTTCTCAGAATCCAAATCATCCCACTGGTCAGGCGACATGCCCGGCCAAGTCGGCGCGTTCCGTTTGAGGTTTGCCAGCAGTGCGACATTCACCGTAGGGTATTTCTTCCTCCAAAATGGCCATTATCAAAGTACGGACGGAATCGGATGGGGAGCCAGGCAGTTGGCAACTGGCTGACTCTCTACGTCACTTACGGAGCGGATTCCTGCAGTAGCTCTTGTTCGACCGGCGCCCACTGGACATTCGTCAGCCGCTGGTGGATCTGGTCGAAGCCTTCCGGTCGGATGGCGAGTTGGCGGCCGTCGAGCAGTGCGCTGACACCCTCCTGACCCGGCTCTTGACGGCTGCGCCGGCAGGCGGGGCAGGTTGCGGCATCGTGGCGTTCATATTGTTCCGGCTGGGTGTAGGCGCTCATGTAGCCTTCGTAGTTGCGCACCACAACGTGATCAGCCGATTGGCTGATCAGGTAGTTGGGCATGATCGGAATTTTGCCGCCGCCGCCCGGCGCATCAATAACGTACGTGGGCACGGCGTAGCCCGACGTGTGACCGCGCAACGACTCCATGATCTCAATACCCACGGCGACCGGCGTGCGAAAATGGCCGGCGCCATGCACGAGATCACACTGGTAGACGTAGTAAGGACGCACGCGATTCATCACGAGCTTGTGCACCAGCGCCCGCATGATGTTCGGACAGTCGTTGACCCCCGCCATCAGCACGCTCTGGTTGCCAAGCGGTATGCCTGCATCGGCCAGGCGCGCCAGGGCCGCGGACGCGGCTGACGTAATCTCGTCCGGGTGGTTAAAGTGGACGTTCAGCCAGAGCGGGTGAAACTGGCGCAAGACGTCTACCAGGTCAGATGTGATCCGTTGCGGCAGGAAGACCGGTACCCGCGAACCAATGCGAATGATCTCTACGTGGGGAATTGCACGCAGGCGACGCAAGAGATCCTCCAGCACTTTGAGCGGGATCGTCAGCGGATCACCGCCAGAGAGCAGCACATCGCGCACCTGGGGCGTGCGTGCGATATAGTCGATCTGGGCGTCATGGGCCGTGCGGCTAAAAGTTGCGCCGGGGTTGCCGACAATGCGGCTCCGCGTGCAGTAGCGGCAGTAGGACGCGCACTGCGTCGTGACCAGCATGAGCACCCGGTCGGGATAGCGATGCACGAGGCCAGGCACCGGCGAGTGCGCATCTTCGCTAAGGGAATCGGTCATTTCCGCTTCGAAGGGCGCGAGTTCAGCCGCCGTCGGCACGATCTGGCGGCGAATCGGGCAGTTCGGGTCATCGGGATCCATCAAGCTGGCAAAATAGGGCGTTACGTCGACACGGAAACGCTCCGGTGCGGAGAGGCCGGCGATTTCGCTTTCCGTCAAGTTGATGACGCTACGGAATTCTTCGACTGTGTTCAGCCGATGGCTGAGCTGCCAACGCCAGTCATTCCAGCTATCCAACGGAACATCTTGCCACGGTCGAGGTGGCAACTGCACGCCATTCGGTTGCATTGTGGTTCGATTTCCTTTGCAGTTGATCAGTGGCCGGCCGTCAGCATCACATGGCTGATCCCTGTGAATCTGTATCATCCGGCCGGGCTTGAAGACAAACCGTCTCCATAACAAAAGCCGCCCGCCGGCACGCATCGCTCAAGGCTTGCATGCAGACATTAGCGACTTCTCGCGTTGCTCTTTTTTCAAGGATAAGTATGACGTGGCTTTGGGAATTTTGCCAGACTGAAAGCCTACGAATTTGCATGCCATATCACCGAACAAAGGTATTCGTTGCGCCATCACATTGATACAAGCCGCGGTTGGTTCAACGTAGAGGAGACGCCGAGCGGGTCGGCCTTCTACGCACGGTGCGACCAGTCGCGAAGGGCAATCGGTTCCGAGAGCTGGCTCGCAACGAAGTCGTCGATGAGCGCGGCGGGCAATGCTGACGCGAGGTGGCACGCTCGGCAACTCGTGGGCATAAAACCAGCCGGCTTCGGCGATCTCCGCCTCTTCGAGCACAAAGTCGCCAGCTACATAATTGGCTGTGAAGCCGACCATGAGCGAGTTGGGAAAGGGCCAGCCTTGGCTGGCGAAGTAACGGACGTTCTCAATCTCCACGCCGACCTCTTCCATGACCTCGCGCCGGCAGCAATCCTCAAGCGATTCGCCCGGATCGACAAAGCCGGCGATCACGCTGAAGCGATCGGGCGGGAAACGATGATTGCGCACGAGCAAGACCTGGCGTCCTGCGGGAGCAGCGCGGGTCACAGCGATGATAATGGCGGGCGCGGGGTTGGCGTAACGACTGAGACCGCAGGCCGGGCAGCGGCGGGCCAGCTCTTCGGTTGCGAGTTCTGTAGGCGTGCCGCAACGACCGCAGAAGCGATGGGTCGTTTCCCAAAAGAGCAACTGTTGGGCGCGGCCGGCAAGGGCCAGGAGCGACTCATCGAAGCGACCAAAGAGGCTGCGCAGGTTGACCATGGTCAAGGCATCGTCCGTCACGCCATGGTCTTCGATCAGGCCAAAATAACAATGACGGACGTCGTTGCCTCGCTGAAGCCGACCCATGTAGCCGCTCGTTGACGGCCTGACACCCAAGGCATCGAGTTCTTGCTGCTCCGGTGGCCGGTACGCTTCGCCGTCCGTGGCCAGGACAAGACGATCGCCCTGAAAAAGGAACCACCAATCGGTGGCGCCATGCACGTCCGGCGCGTGATGATCGGGCAGAAAATCGAGCGGTTGGATCAGCATTATTGGAAGCGGCGGGCCAATTCATCTTCAATCTGCTGCCAGGTCAATCCCCGTTCAGCCAGCAGAACCATGGCATGGTAGATCAGGTCCGACATTTCGTAGATCACGCGCGCATCCCCCTCGCCTTTGGCCGCGATGATCACTTCGACAGATTCCTCGCCGATCTTCTTGAGAATTTCATTCTCGCCATCTTCAAAGAGCGTGACCGTATAGGAGCCGGCGGGCATGGTGCGCTTGCGTTCCTCGATGGTGGCAAAGAGTGCGTTGAGTGTATCAGACATTGCCTTCTTCTACTTTCCGGAAAAAGCAGCTCCGCGTGCCGGTGTGGCAGGCGGGGCCGGCTGGATTGACAAGAACGAGCAGCGTGTCGCCATCACAATCGATGCGCAGATCGACAACCTGTTGGGTGTTGCCGCTGGTGGCGCCCTTGCGCCAATACTCCTGGCGGCTGCGACTCCAGAAGACACTTTCACCCAGATCCAAGGTCCGGCGCAAGCTTTCGGCATTCATCCACGCCATCATCAGCACGTCGCCGGTCGTGGCGTCCTGGACAATCGCCGGAACGAGGCCAGCGCCGTCATACTTTACCTCTGCAAGCAGCTCCGCGGCGGTCAGTATCGATCGTTCGTTTGACGAGGTTGAATTCATCATCGCCCCCCTCTTCAGATGAGATCTTCAGGCGGAATGCGGATGGCAACGCCGGCCGCGCTGAGGCTTTGCTTGACTTCCATGATCGAGAGCTGGCGAAAGTGAAAGAGGCTGGCGGCCAATGCTGCGGCCGCGCCCCCTCCGTCAACGCCTGGGCGAAGTCTTCCGGGCATCCGGCGCCGCCGCTGGCAATTACGGGAATGCTCACCGCATCGCTGATGGCCCGCGTCAACGCCACGTCATAGCCCTCCTGCGTCCCGTCGCCGTCCATGGACGTGAGCAGGATCTCGCCGGCCCCGCGCGCTTCGACTTCCCGTGCCCACGCCAACGCGTCGAGTTCCGTGTTGATGCGGCCACCGCTCACATAGACATCCCATCCTTCACCACGGTCTGCCAACGCGTCGCCCTGGCGGCGCTTGGCATCAATCGCCACCACAATACACTGGCTGCCAAAGCGCTTGGCGCCCTCATTGATGATCTCCGGGTTGTGCACCGCCGCACTGTTGACGCTGACCTTGTCGGCCCCGGCCAGCAAAATGGCGCGCAGGTCATCGACCGTGCGCAGGCCGCCGCCCACGGTAAACGGGATAAAGACCGTGTCGGCGACGCGGCGCACCATCTCGGTGACGATTTCGCGCGCCTCGTGCGTTGCCGTTATGTCAAGAAACACCAACTCATCAGCACCTTCGCTATCGTAGATCTGAGCCTGTTCAACCGGATCACCGGCATCGACAAGATCGACGAAATTCACGCCCTTGACGACACGGCCGTCCTTGACGTCCAGGCAGGGAATGATGCGTTTTGCTAGCATTGAGCAGACCTTGCAGTGGGTGATGAAAACGCGTTATCGAAAGAAACGTAGAAATTCAAGCGCCATCGAGGGGGGATTCAAACTGTGGCGCTCGGTCAAGCGGGTCGTTACGTGAGGGCGTATACCACATTGGGGGGGCTGCTCTGGTGAAAGCGACCAGTCAGTTCGTACAACGCCCCCAAAATGGGATGCACCCGTTACGTGATGGTAACGTCCAGGAATTTCAGGGCCGCGTCCAGCGCAGGCAGCTGTTCGGGCGACGTTTCGGTAAGGAGTTCCCAGGTGTTGCGGGCATTCTCCCAACGGACTTCGCAATGATCCTCTTGCCCCAATCGCACTTCGCCCGACTTGGTCTCTGCCAAATAGTAAACGATGGTGCGCTCGATCTCATAATGGCGAATCGTGGCAATGTAGTGGAGTTCAGTGCGACAATCTTCATGAATTTCGTTGAGGTCGAGGCTGGTCTCTTCCTTGAATTCGCGCAGTGCGCAGCCGAAGTCACTCTCATGATGCTTGACGCCGCCGCGGGGGAATTGCCACTGCTCGAAATAGAGGTTAAAGAGCAGCAAGAACTCGGGCCCGGTGGGCGTCATGCGATAGGGCACAATGCCGGCGCTGCGTCGCGTCAGGGGTTCCCGCCCCACCGCGACGGCCTCGGCCAAATCGAGCGCGCCCGTATAGATTGCCTGCCCGGTGATGACGCCGTCGATATCGAAGTGCTCATGCTGCTTGAGCAGGCGAATGTCATCGATGGAGGCCACACCGCCGCTGGCGATGACGCGGAGGCCGGTGACGTCGCCCAGTCGACTGGTCATGGCGACGTTGACGCCGCTGAGCATGCCGTCGCGGCTGATGTCCGTGTAGACGACGAGACGCACGCCCAGCGCGTGCATGCGATGGCCCAACTCGATGGCATCAATCTCGCTCGTCTCCTGCCAGCCATGGGTAGCCACCATGCCGTCGCGGGCGTCGATGCCCACGACGATGCGTTTCGGCCCCCAGCGCTCAATCGCGTCGCGCACGAGGGCCGGGTTTTCCACAGCGACTGTACCCAGTACCACGCGGTCTGCGCCCAGTTCCAAGGCGAGTTGGATATCGTCTATCGTGCGCAGCCCGCCGCCGAACTGAATCGGCAAGTCGACCGCTTTGCGAATCTCAAGCAGGCGGCGCAAATTGATGGGCAGGCTACGCGCCAATTCCTCCTGAGGCGTCTCGGGCTTGTCGCTGCCAGGGTGCTGGACGAGGATATTTTGGGGGCGATGCAGCGCATGCAGGTGGGCCGACGTCGCGCCCAGGGCGCCGTCCAGATTAACGACATGGAGCCATTCGGCCCCTTGCTCGACCCAGTGCTGCGCCATCGCGGCGGGGTCTTCACCAAAAACTGTCTCCGCTGCAGGGTCGCCCTGACGCAGGCGCACGCAGCGGCCTTCTCGTAAGTCAATCGCCGGGTAGATAATCATGAATCAACGCTCGTTCTAAAAACAGAAACCAAGCAACAAGCAATGGAAACGGCCTCCAACTATGCGCTCGTTTCTTGCCTCATGCCTTGGTTTTCCTCTAAGTGGAAAGTACTACGGTAACTCTACCACAAGAGTGTCATGCGCGAACGTAACATCCCATCCTCGTTGGGCCCGCAAATCGCCGGCAATTTGCGCATAATCATCCGGCGCAAGGCCAAAGGGCTCTTCCAAATGGCCGAAGACGACACGCTTGGCATTGAGACGCTCAACCATCTCCAACGTCTCCTCGTAGGTTGCCTCATGTTCCAGCACCGGATGCCCCATCGGCACAATCCGCTCACCGGTGAGCGGATTGAAGACAAAGATGCCGGCCGGCAGGTAAAGCAGATCCAGGTCGCAGAGCTCGGCGGGCGGCGTCCAGCCGTGTAGCTCATCCATGGCGACGAGTACGCGGCGTCCTCCCTCGATTTCCTCAAAGAGAAAGACGTAGACGTACGCCTCCGCCAGCAGATGGGCCGAAACGCGCCAGCCGCTAAAGGTCAGCGGCTGATCAAAAGGCAGCACCTTCACCAGGTTAAGTCTTTCGAGATAACGAAAATTCTCGGCCAGCCCAAGCTGCGTCTCGAAGTCGGCGGCCACCTGGAGCGGCAGGTAGATGGGCGTGGAGAGATTCTGAGGCGGCAGTCCGCGTGCGTCCCAATTGCGGGTCTCATACATGCGCCGTCCTGCGGTATGATCTGGATGCCAATGGCTGTAGAGTCCTGCAGCGATGGGCAGATCGCCGGCCCGATCCACCTGCATCGCGCTTTCTTCCGGCGTGTCGATCAGCAGATTCGGGCCATGGACGAAAATGCTAGGGCCGCTCCGCTCCCAAGGGATGCCATGGAGGCGCGCGCCTTCGCAAATGCGACAATGGCAGGCCGGGCGCGGGGTACGAAAGGCACCGCCGGATCCCAGAATTTCGAGTCGCAGTTCAGCCATGATTGTCTCCTCCCGTCGATGATTGTGCAGGGGCTGGGGTCGACCTCGGCTACGCCTGCTCGGTCACCATCTGCATGAAGTTGGCGAGGATGCGCAAGCCGACGGTGTGGCTCTTCTCCGGATGCGGTTGAATGCCCCATGCGTTGCGATAGCGGACGATGGACGGGTACGCCAGTCCATAATCGGTCGCCGCCAGCACGACCGACGAATCGAGCGCGTCACAATAGTAGGAATGGGCGAAATAAGCATAGGCGCCGTCCGGCACGCCGGCCAGCAGTTGATCCTCGCGGCGGCGGTGAAGTTGGTTCCAGCCGATTTGGGGAATGCGTAGCGTACGGCCGGGATGATTCGGATCAGGCTGCGCTTCGGGGAAACGAGTGACGTGTCCGGGAATGAGGTGCAGACCTTCGTGCTGCCCCATCTCTTCGCTGCTGTCAAAGAGCAGCTGCATGCCGACGCAAATGCCAAGTAGCGGCAAGCCAGCGCCGACGGCATCGAGCAGGGGTTGTTCCAGCTGTTGCGCACGCAAGTTGTCGATGCTGTCGCCAAACGCGCCCTGCCCGGGCAAAACCACGGCACGCCAGCGGGTCAGGTCGGTCGGCTTATCAACAATGTCGACAGGGATCGCGAGGGGTGCGGCCACCGTCTCAAACGCCTTGTAGACGCTGCGCAAGTTGCCGACGCCATAATCCAAGATCGCAATCATGATTCCTCGGGGCCCTTCAGGATGAAGTTCCGCACCATGGCAGGGGGAAACAGGTTTTGCCCGATATCAAGCATCAGCCCACGAATGCGCTGTTCAGCATAGGCGGCTGCTTCGGCCGGAAGGATCTGTGCGGCGATTGCGCTGTCAAACTCTGCCTCGTTCAGCACCGTGATGCGACCGTCATCCTGGAGCCAGAGGGCAAGGACCAGACTCGTCGAAGCAATGGCCTGCTCGTTCAATTGGAAGGGGCCGCTGATCGGCGCGTACATGCCGACCAGTTGGCGGTCAGCGTCGAAGTATTTCTCCACGATTTGCTGCTGACTTAACAGCCAAAACCGAAACCAGATGAAGTCAGGTGCGGCAATGATCGCCCCATCGATCATTGCCGCAGATGCCGACTGCGTCCAGGTCGCGCGCTCAACCAGCATGTCCGTAAACCGCTCGGAGCGGTAATCGGTCATCTGTTCAACATTGTGCCACTCACCGCTTGTATATTCGAAGGTCATAGTTCGGCGACGGTGCAGGCGCAAGACGGACCTAAAAAAAAGTCGATCCGGCCGGCGCTCTGATTAGTATTTCTTTACCACTGCCCGATAAGCATTTGGCTCACGGTATTGAATCAATTGACGGTCTTCGCGCACCGAACGCACGCGGTCGAGATCGATCGTCGCCACGGCGTAGCCTTCAATTGCCTCATCGAGGCGGGTATAGACTTCGCCCAAGGGGCCGACCAGCATGCTGTCGCCGTGGAAGCGCATGGTCGGTTCTTCGCCTACCCGGTTGGCCGCAGCCACAAAGATGGCATTCTCACCGGCCCGGCTCATCAGGTGTGCGGTCCACAGGCTGTCATACTGCTCTTCCCAGTTGGCGCTAACCGTGACCAGATCGGCCCCGTCCAGCGTCAGGCCACGAGCAGCCTCGGGGAAGGCGAGATCTGAGCCACCGGTCATGCCAAAGCGCCCCCATTCGGTCTCCACGGTTTGGAAGCGATAGCCGTTGCGGTAAACCTGGCGCTCCTCGCCCAGGAGATGGACCTTCCGATATTCACCGGCGACTTCGCCTTCCGGGCCCACACAGACCAAGGCATTGTAGAGAATGCTCTCAACCTTTTCCTTCATGACCAGGCCAAAGACAATGTAGGTGCCAAAATCGTTGGCGCGTTTGGCCAGATAGTTGGTCGCATGACCGGGCACACGTTCGGCCAGATCGGTCGCGCGCAGCCCCAGTTCGTTGCCGGTGTAGCTCAGTTCCGGGAAGACGATTAGATCCGTGTTCTGCTCGCTGCAGATGCGTTCGACAAAATCGCCCATCTTGCGCAAATTGGCTTCCGGATTGGCCAGTTCAGGGGCCATCTGGACCAGGGCGATGGTTATTTCGCGTGCCATGTGTGTTACTCCTGCAATAGTTTCGTGATTTCACCGTAGCGGCTGCATCGATCAATGAGAGACGGCGGCCGGAAACGGGCGCTGTTGGCGAATACGCCACGACCGCAATCATCAGCGCCAAGCGGCTGAAAAAGGGTCGATGGTATCACACAGCGTGACAGTATAACACAGTCCAACACGTGCCTGGGAATTCGCCATTTGTCTGCTATGCGCTAGAATAGGGCGACTCGATCAAGGGAGCACATTCATGAGCAAAATCGCAAGTTGGTTCCGGTCGGCGTGGATTGTCCTGCTCGTTGCGGGCATCGTCATCGCGCTCGACCAGTGGTCCAAAGAGCTGGTTCGTATCCACATCCCGAAATTCTCAACAATTGCGCCAATTGAGGCGCTCGATCCCTATTTCGTCTTTGAGCACGTCGACAACTATGGCGCGGCATTTGGACTCTTTCAGGGCGCCGGCTGGTTTTTCACCCTCGTCGCGATTGGCGTTACCGTTGCCATTCTGGTCTATGTGACCACGGTACCGCAGGACAAGATCCTTGTCCGCGTGTTGCTTGGTTTGCAGATGGGCGGCGCGCTGGGCAACGTTATCGACCGCATCAACCAGGGCTACGTCACCGACTTTATCAAGATGGGTATTCCAGGCGTCTACTATTGGCCCAATTACAACATCGCCGACATGGCCATCGTGACCGGCGTCATCGGTCTGGCCATCTACATCATTGTTGAGGACATCCAGGAGCAGCGCGCCCAGCGCGCAGCCCAGGCGAGCGGCGCTGCCCAGCCATCCAACGATTCCTAAGCCAAACGTACGGTAGGCAGACGCAACCCAGACGACGGATCACAAACGCAACGTTGTGGCCGTCGTTTTGTTTTTGAACAGGCGCAAAATGTGCAGGCACAACAACTGGGGATTGAGGGATGATGACGCAGGGGAGCGAAGGCGCAAACAGAATCATTGAACTCACCGTGGACTCCGATCCAGGCCGGCGCTTCGATCAGTGGCTCAGCCGACGCCTGGCCGACTACAGTCGCAGCGAGATCCAACGCTGGATCGCCGACGCACGTGTTGAAGTCGACGGAACCCCGGTCAAAGCCAGCGCCAAGGCCGAGTTAGGCCAGCGCGTCCGCATTGAGTTGCCCCCTGTCGTCGCGGACGAGGCGCTGCAGCCCGAAGCAATCCCCCTCGACATCGTCTACGAAGACGACGACCTGCTGGTGATCGACAAGCCCGCCGGCATGGTCGTCCATCCCGCGCCGGGGCACAGCAGCGGCACGCTCGTCCACGCCGTGCTGCACCACTGTCCGGACATTGAGGGCGTGGGCGGCGTACTGCGGCCCGGCATCGTGCACCGGCTGGATCGCGAAACGTCGGGACTCATCGTAGTGGCCAAGAACGATCGCGCGCATCGGAATCTACAGCAGCAGTTCAAAGATCGCAGCGTTTATAAAGAGTATCTGGCGCTGGTTGAGGGGCGCATGGACCCGCCAGCCGGGCGCATTCTGGCGCCAATTGGTCGCCACCCCAACGACCGCAAGCGCCAGGCCATCTTGCCCGCCGACCCCGTCACTGGTGATTCCGGGGGACGCATGGCGGAGACTGAATACCACACGGAGCAGATCTACGCGCTGCGTCTGCCGGGCGTTGGCAGCCGTCAGTTTTCGCTGATGCGCGTGGTGCTGCACACGGGCCGCACCCACCAAATCCGCGTTCACTTTGCCTGGCGCAAACATCCCGTCGTCGGGGATACAGTCTACGGCTATAAACGTCAGGTGCTGCCCATGGCGCGGCAGTTTCTCCACGCACAGCGGCTGCGCCTGCGTCTGCCCGGCAGCGGCGAGGAGCGCGAATTTGTCGCCCCTCTCCCGGTCGAACTGGCAACCATTCTCAGTCAACTGGAGGACAATCATGGCTGATTCACCCTACGTTATGCCAGCAAAACGCGTCGCCGCCGGCGCGCTCTTCGTCAACGACGCGGGCAAAGTGCTGCTGGTCAACCCGACCTACAAGCCCCAGTGGGAGATCCCGGGGGGTCTCGTCGAAGAGAACGAGCCGCCGCGCACGGCTTGCATCCGCGAGGTGGAAGAGGAGATCGGCCTGCGCATCGAGCCGGGACGCCTGCTCAGTCTGGACTATCGACCGGCGCCGGCAACCCGGGCCGACATGCTGCGCTTCGTCTTCTGGGGCGGTCAGCTCGATCAAGCGCAAATCGACGCGATCCGGTTGGATTTGGACGAATTGAGTGAGTGGGGCTTCTACTCAGTCGAAGAGGCCCGCGAACGGTTAAGCCCCAGCCTGGGTGAGGTGATTGCGGGTTGTCTCAAACTCCTCGAGAGCGAACGTACCCAATACGTGGAATTCGTTCGGTAGCGCGGGGCGCGGAATGCGGAGCGCGAAATAGGCTGCCAAGCTGAAGGTGTGACGAGATCATTCGTTTCGTCGGCTGTATTGGTAGACCCGCAGCCATCAAAGTCATGTTCTCGTAGAGATTTCAGTTTCGCTGGC
Organism: uncultured Chloroflexia bacterium; assembly: GCA_963749845.1. GTDB lineage: Bacteria > Chloroflexota > Anaerolineae > Caldilineales > Caldilineaceae > JAGRCP01. The sequence continues at coordinate 349,193 of CAVVOJ010000014.1, forward strand.
TGTCGGAGAGAAGACGGATAGAACGCTGATTTTGCGGATTGGGCGGATTTCCACGGATAAAGGCCGATTTTGTCTGCCTTTATCCGCCTTTTCAGCCTCATCCGCGTTCTATTTCATCTCGCGCCGGCAAGCTGCTAGGCGGACTCTGGTCCACTAATTTCCGACTGGCGCCACGCATCAAATTCTGCGAGCAGTTCCGACTTCTGGGCCTCCGGCAGGCCGCAGATCATGAATGCATTGCGCGCGATGCGTGCGAGGTTATCGGCATCATAGCCGAATTCAGCGGCCAGGAGCGCGTACTCCTGCTCCAGCGTGGTGTTGAAGAGAGGCGGATCATCACTGTTGACGGTCACCGTCAGCCCCATGCGATCCAGGTGGGGAAACGGATGCTCGGCAGCACGACGATAGACGTGGAGGCAGACGTTACTGGTGGGGTTGATCTCCAGGGGAATGTTGCGGTCGCGCAACATCAGGAGCACCTCAGGATCCTCGATGGCACGCACGCCGTGGCCGATGCGATCGGCCTGGAGGTCTTCGATGGCGCTACGGACGCTGGTCGCGCCCATCGTCTCGCCGGCATGGGGGACGGAGAGCAGGCCGGCGGCTTTTGCTTCGACAAAGGCATGGGCAAAGGGTTGTGCCGGCGCGCCAACCTCAAAGCCGCCCAGGCCGAAGCCGACCACGCCCCGATCCATGCCCTGAATTGCATACCCCAGCGTCGTCTCAGCCGGCAGTGGATCATACCCGGCGCCATCGTGTGCTTGATAGCCAGGCGGGAAGCTGACGTTGCGCGGAATATCAAAGACCCACCGCATCTCGACGTCAAAGTCAGCCTTGGCTTGGGCGCGCCCCGCCTCCAGCCCCGCCAATAGATCATCAATCGTCAGATTCTTGGCCTGGAGGTGAGTATGGGTAAAGGGCGTAAACGTGAGTTCGCTGTAGCGGATGTTCTGCTCGGCCATGTCGCGTCCACGTGCATGCACGATGAAGGCGAAGTCGTCAGGCGTGCGCAGCAGGTCGGAGATTGCCAGATAGACCTGGATAAAGTGAGGGAAATCGGTGAAGCGGAACCAGTCGCGCAGGCCGGCTAGATCGTTGGCGGGCAATTGGTCCAGCCGTCCATGGCGCTCGGCCAGGGCAAGAAGTGTGCGCGGCCGGATCGCGCCCTCGAGGTGAATGTGGATCTCGGCCTTGGGCATGGCCTGGATCGTGGCCCGTAGCTCCGGCGCAAGAGTCGCTAGATAATCCGGCGTTGATGAAGCAGTCACGGAACGTTCTCTCCCTCCGTATCGTAATGAGTCTAGCCGAAAAGTCGGCAAGCCTGTGGTAGGATTAGCGTCAGGTGTTGTTGGTGACTATTGTAGACGCGTGATGAACCTCGAGCAACCGCAAAGCAAACAAATATGGAGCCGCCATGAGACGCAGCCACATGCCGCTTCCCCCCGCTCGGCCTGGCGACGCGGCGCGGCCGTAGCGCTCTTTATGACGTTGATGGTCGTGGCCCTCTTCTTGCCCGCAGCGGCCGTACCCTCTTATGTCCAACAGCGCAATGCCCTGCTGCTGATGCCTGTCGCAGCCTATGATTTCGATCTGGTTGCCTGGGAGGTCGACGCCATCCAGGCCAAATTGACAGCGGCCGTGAGCCGGCCTGCCGGCGCGCTGTCGAATGAGGAGGGCGTCGCACTGGTCTGGCGCTACATGGAGCAGGCCCACCGCATTCAGGATCTGGAAGATGAGATCACCCGCCTGCTGAGCGACGGGGCAGATGCAGAAGGGGCGGAGACTACCGCACTGCAGGCGGAAATCGAGACGCTGCGCGCCATGCAGCATGCTGATCGCGCCCAGGTCGAGCAGGTGATCGAGTGGCAGGTACGCGACGAGTTGGCCAGGGCCGGCCTCACGTTGGGCGGCGTGCCTTTCCCACCGGTTCAATTCACCTTCGTTGAGCCGCCCAAGAAGATGGTCGTCAGCCCCCGCGATCGCATCACGCAAGTCTACTACCGCATGTTGGCGCCGGAAATCAGTCTGGAGACGATTGAGAACGCGGAACAGCAAATCTTCGATGAGGCGGACCTGAGCGCCTACGTCACGCGCATCGGCGGATTGGGGGCATACCCCGCCATGGTGGTGGATCGGGCCTCGCTGGGCTGGGTGCTGAGCACGGTGGCTCATGAATGGGTGCACAACTACCTCACGCTGGCGCCGCTGGGCATCCGTTACAACCAAAGCAACGACCTCACCACGATGAACGAGACGGTTGCCGACATCGTCGGCGACGAAATCGGGCTGCGCGTGGTGAAACGGCTGTACCCCGAGTTGCTGCCGGTCCACCATGTACCGACCGAGTCTGAGGTACTGACCCAAGAGGTCGCGGACCCGGCGTTCTTCCAAACGCGTTTTGATTTCCGCACGGAGATGCGGAAAACGCGTCTAGAAGTTGACCGTCTCCTTGCCGCAGGCGAAGTCGAGGCAGCCGAGGCCTACATGGAAACGCGCCGCCAACTCTTTGTGGAGAACGGCTACCCGTTGCGGGTGCTGAATCAGGCTTATTTTGCCTTCCATGGCGCCTACGGTACCTCCGCCGCCAGCACCGACCCAATTGGACCGAAACTTGTCAACCTACGCGAAGTTGCCGGCGATGTGGCTGAATTCCTGCGTTTGGTTCGCAGCTTCACCTCCGTGGAAGATTTGGAAGCCGCGTTGGCGGAATGGGTTCAGGAATAATCGCCTCACCGCCAAATTAACAATTGTCGATTGCCAATTATTCATGGACAATCAACCATGCGCTTCCACTTCTCCACGCAACCTGCCACCTTTCATGCCCGCCCCAATCGCTTTCGGATCGAAGCCGTACTCAAACACGATGGGCAGACCATCTCCGCGCACTGCCCCGACCCCGGCCGGTTGCTTGAACTCCTCATCCCCGGCGTCACCGTGCACGTCAGCCCGGCGCACAACCCGGCGCGCAAGACGGCCTGGGACCTGCGCTTCGTGGAGCATCCGCAGAGTGGGCAGTTGATCAGTCTTGATTCGCGTTTGCCAAATCAACTCTTTGCCGAAGGGCTGGCGAAACAGTTCTTCGCGCCGTTTGCACATCCTCAACGGATCGAGCGCGAGGTAGTCGTCGACCTCCCTTACGACGGCGGCGTACGCAGCCGCCTCGACTACCGGCTCATTGATCAGGCGGGCCGACGGACATGGATCGAGGTCAAGTCTGCGACGCTGGTTGAGGAGGGCTGGGCCTACTTTCCCGATGCCGTGACCGCGCGCGGACGCCGCCACGTGGAGGAGTTGACCGCCCTGGCCGCACGCGGCGATCGCGCGGCCGTTGTCTTCATCGTCCAGCGCCCAGACGCAGCCGGCTTATCGCCCCAGTGGTTGATCGATCCTCGCTTTGCTCACGCTTTGGCCGATGCCGCAGCCGGCGGCGTTGAGATCTACGCCTACACCTGTCGCCTGACGCTCCACGCCGTGGAGATGGAACGGGCGATACCCGTTTCGATGGAGGGGCCGTCGACCTAGCGGACGCAACGAACGCCAGGACCAAGGCTGATCTTCCCACCGAATTTGGCCATAGTGTCAATTTGCCAGAAGCGTCGTGTCGAAATGTCTGGTTCCCACGGGAACTGCTGATAGGGTTGGCCTTGGCACACTTGGAAAGACCTTGACTTGTTCTTGCCGCATTGTCCCAATCAAATGACTATCTTGTAACCGCCTTAGGCGGATTCTGAGACAACGGCCGTTGTGTCACCATCATTTGCCCGTCGTTTACCCAGTTCAAGCGCCAGCGGCACCAACAGCGCGAGAATGATTAGGGAATAGATCACGACCATCACCACCTCATCGCTACCGAAATTCATGGTCGCGACCACCATCGCCGCGGCGATATTGCGCTGACCAGCCCCCAGGGCCTGCACCCAACGATCAGATTTGCCTAGACTACCCAGCAGATAACCGCCGGCCGTGGTCAGAATCACAAGAATCAAGCTAGCCAACAGACCGCCGGAACCCAACAAGCCAATCACATTGCTGAAATTCAAGACGACCATTAACACCAGTAAGAACAACAAACTTAGGTTGGAGGCTTGGGCAAAGTGCGGTTGCGCCGACGCCGCCAGATCTGGATAGCGCGCGCGTACAAACAGGCTCAAGCCCAGCGGGATCAGGATCAGGTAAACCAAACCAGAAGCAATATCCCAGAATGTTACGGATATGCCGGTTAGCAACAGGGGTAACGCTATCGGCAGAATGATGATCGTAGCGACGACCAACAGCACCATCAAGCCGGTGGCGGCCGCGGTATCCACTTTGGCAAAAACGGCCGTTTTGGGCAATCCCGGTGCGCCCGCAGCCAACGAAACCAGCAGCAGCCCCACCGCCAACGGTTCATCCAGGGCAAAGAGACGGATGAGGAGCAAAGCGGCGATGGGAGGTATGACAAAGTTCGCGAGCAAGGCTATGATGACGAAACGAACGTTGCGCAGCGGCCCCGTAATCTGCTTCATCGTCAAACTCAGCCCCATCGAAATAATCGTGCCCAGCACAAAGACCAGGCCCATCAGGTTGTAGAGTGTATTTAGCAATTCCATGATTTTCCTCGTTTATTTTTTACCCTGGCGAAGGTGGCTGGAAAATTTCAACTTAACCTTCGCCAGGGTTGTAGGTAGGTATGTCAGACTTTCCTCATCGCGGACCGCTGAATTCGTACAACGATTTACTTTCACGCTAAGCAGATTAATCCTGGCATTTCCCAGGTCTGGTTGATTAGGTTTTCCGAGGGGCCATAGGTGCGGAATATCAGCAGGAACTCGCCTTCTGGGGCGGGCAGCCAGTTGGTTTCCTTTTCTACGCCCGGCGATTCATATTGGATGTAGATCGTCAGGCTGCCATCCCCGGCAATCTGATATTCCTGGTTCAAACTACCTATCGCCCAGCGGTCAATCGGATTCTGAACCAGGTTGAAGGTCAGGTCGTACATCGTTAGCGACCAGAATTCCGTAACTTCAGGCAACTTGCCTGGCTCAAACTTCAGGACATAGCGGTTGGCACCACTGAGCTTCCCGCCATCTTTGTCTTTGGTCGTGTTGATATAGATGGCCTCCTCTGGATCGTTGGAGATAATCCCTCCCAAACACTGGATGGCACCACGTGTCAAAAAATCCTGACTGTAACCGGCCCGTCCCATCGTTGCCGGTGGAAAAGTCCAACCATTGACCTGTTTGCCATATCCTGAGGTGGCAATTTTCTGCAGGAGGCCACGGCCATCCCTGGCCGCCCGAACCAGTCCTTTTTGGGTGGCCGGATCCATTTCATCAACATCCAGCCCCGGTCCAATGCCGATGTTTTTCAATTGATCCAACATAAAGGCGTTACGCTTCAAGGGAGGATTCTCAACCATCGCCTGATTGATGGTTTTCCAATCAGCCAGCGGATCCGTTTTCAAATCAAACGGTGGGGGTACGTCGCGACGTTCAGGCACCTTCGCATCCGGTACGCCCCACAGGCTTAATGGGGTTAGCTTGAATTGATCTTGCAATTGGTTGACCACCAGCGCATCATCTGCGTTTCATTTTCACTTATTTTCGCCGATCTGTGGTCTTGACATTGGGGTCAACTATACCCTTGACAGCCGGCCGGCCAAAGATCAATACGGCTGCGGTGGGCGAGGTTGCCAGTTTCTGTACATCGCTGGGCAGTTCTCCTTCCCAGTTCGGGCCGCAGATCGCAAAGTGCCCGGCCTTTGACCCCGTGGTGCGTTTGCCAACATAAGCAAAGTTATCCGAGGTCATCGAAGCGATCTCAAAGGTGAAATAGCGCTCTCCCATATCGGGATGGCTCAAGATGACTGGTTCCTTTCCCACATCCAGCTAGGCGATGGAATAGAGGGTGTCATTGTTGGGAGATCCCCCATCCCGGTATTCAGCGGTCGTAATCCGCCGCATGTGGAAAAAATGGTTCAAGGCTGCATAAGGCGTGGTATCGTTCTTCGGCTTTTGAGTCACCCATAGATATCGCAACAGCGAGAGGTACACCCAGGGAAAGGCAAAGATGTATCCCTGAACCCCAAGAGTGTAAGCGTATTCTTCACGCCAATCTACCGTTTTTTCATCGTCTTTCATCGCATTCTCCTTTACATTTGATAAGAAGGTTGACTAATTTGCCCGCCGCTTTGTTAGAGAAAAGCCGGGCGTGCGGTCTGTCATTTGACCGGTACGATTTTGGGGAAGGTCCAAGAGCCATCAAGAATTTCTTCACCCGGTTCGTACATGCGGATGGCATAGTTCCAGCCTTCGGCAATGGGCAGATAGTTGATCTGATTCGGATCGCCGCCGAAATGAATGGTGATGGAACCATCCTCGTTGGGTTTGGCGGTCACATTGTTGTAGCTGTAGATGCCCAGATCGTTCTCCGGAATAAAGCCATTCGCATCGTAGACAATCACCGACCAGAAGGCGCGTACCGGCACATCCTGCGGTACGTTCAGCACATGCGGCGTGCCATCGTTTTTCTCCACCGAGCCGACGTCGGCAATGGTTTGCTTGTTGGGCAACCCACCCCAACCGGCCGCCGCAAAGATCAAGTGCCTGATGGGATCCACTTCTTCTTTGGTTCCGAATGCGCCCACATTGCTTACGCCCAATTGGGCCAGGGTGTTCAGGGCGCCTCTGGCCTCCATCATCTGCTCAATGTTCCAATCAGGAATATCCAGCGCGCCCGAACCACCTCCTTCAATCTTGAGGGCATCTTGCAAGGTGTTGGCGACCTTGATATCGTCCGGATCATCGGCGTCACAGAATGTGCGCACGATCAGGTAGGCGTAGCGGGTGCCAACTTCCTCCTGGGTCAGTTCGTAGCGGCCGGGTTTGGTCTTGGCAAAGCTGTAGTGATCCTGGTTGATGACCTGCAGGCTTTGATACCGCCCGCCGGTTTCCGGCATGATCACGGTCGCAGGTTCGCTCAGGTCCAGCACTGCGGAGGAATAGAGCGTATCGCGGTTCATGCGGATGACGGTTTGTTGATCGAGAGGGGTTGGGGCGCGAAAGTGAAACCAGTTGTTCAGGCCCACCATGTCATACGATTTTTTTGATCGCGACATCGGATTCAGCGCGGGCAAAGTTTGCAACGTTTACGTTTTTCATTTTGAATCTCCTTTGCATTGAACAATAGGTTTGATTGATTTTTGGGTTGTCAACCCTTCCGCACCGATGGCGGGTGTCGGACACTCGATCAGTTCCATCCCTTCAGGCACGTCGCCTTCCAGGTCGGCCCGGCGATCAGGAAGTCGCCCCCTTGGCCACCGCGTGTGCGGGAGCCGGGAGCACTTGGAACGCCGTTCCAGGCATCGACGATCTGCATGATCCAGTAACGCTCGCCCATCTCGGGCACCGACATCACGGTTGGCTCGTCCTGGAGATCGAGGACCCCGAACGAATAGAGATTGTCGACGTTGAACCCGACGACGGAACGATTCGACGCATCCACGAACGCACGGGAGTGGGCGAACTGTCCGACGGGTGCACGAAGCCCGATCGGCTCGGTCACAGCCGACAGATAGTCTGCCTGGATCGACACCAACACCAGCGGCGCTCCAAAAACGAGTGCATCCCGCGCCAGCTCACGCGCCTCGGTCGCCTCGAGTCGTTGCTGTTTGACATCTCTCATTTTGCATCTCCTTTGCATTGGGCAATAGGTTTGATTGATTGTTGGGTTAATCTCCCTTGACAGCCGGCCTGCCAAAGATCAATACGGCTGAGGTGGGCGAGAGAACCCATCCACCGGCACATCCTTTACCGTGATTGCGTGGGGTGTTTGGTCGTCATTTTTCTCAACGCTACCGATGACATACGTCGCCGCGCGCTGCGGCAACCCACCCCAGCCAGAGGCCGCGCCGACAAGATAATCAATCGGTCGGACCTCTTCCTTGCGACCGAAGGCGTGGGAGGAGTCAAAGCCGAGGGCGGCTTGTTCGGGACAGTAAACGCACAGTGCCCGGAGGTGTAATCCCCGCCACCTCACGCCACGCGCACGACGCCGGGCATGTTGTAGCTGGCGTCGATCAGGGGCGTGGCGGCGCCGTAGAAACGAGCGGTGAAGCGGAAGCCATCCCTGGGCGCGGGCAGCCAGTTCTGGCGCTGCTTCGGGTCGGTCGGCTCATCGTGCTGGACATAGATCACCAGCTTGCCATCCCCGGTGTGCAGCTTGCCGCGCTCGAGCATGAAGCTGTTGAGCGCGTAGCGGTCGATCGGGTTGTCGTGGAAATACCCTTCGGAATCGTAGAGCGGCATTTCCCAGAACTCGGTCACCGGCGGCATGTCGTTCAGGTCGAACGTGATCGTGTAGCGGTGCTCGCCCGAGAGCGGCCGGCCATCAGAATCGTCCCAACAGTTTGCGGACGTATGCGATCGGGAGGGAACGGGGGAGAGAACAGCCTGCAACCCGGCCCATGCCCGCCATTGCCAGTTGGTGTCTCTGTAGCCAAGATCGTTGTCGAACTTCCAGCCATTTCGGCCTTCGGTGAAGTTCATGGCCATCCCATCCAGCACTTCCTTCTTTCCATCCTCAATCCCCGCCTCCACGGCAGCCGCGATCTCGGGTGTCAATCCGGCGGGATCGAAGGGCGTGCCGGCCTTGAGTCCAAGGCGCTCGAAACGCGCAAAGGCGGTGACTTCACGATAGCTATCGGTCTGTTTCGTGAAGCTGGAATCGTTCAGCACCAGGCTGACCCAGCGCAGAAAGTCCACGCCCGTGAGCTTGCCCGGCTCAAGGACCGTCTCCATGCCAGGATAGGTGGCATATTCGGCTTTGGTCAGCGGCACATCCTCAGCTCTCACCTCTTCGCGTCCGGTAGCAATCCACTGGCTGAGGGACATGGCCGTGATGCGGTCCTGGATGCCGTTGACGATCTGGACCTCTTCCTCCGTGTCGTCGGTGAGCGCGACGCGTGCCAGTACCCCGGCAAAGTCGGATTGAGACTTCACGATGTCGGCCCCAACAAAGCCGTCGGGCAGCTTGCCGCGCCAGTTCGGGCCGAGCAGTAACCGCTGTACCGGGCCAGGTGCATTGAACTGGCTGCCGATCATGTGCCACCAGCGCGAGTAGTTATCGTGAAGGTGGACACTCCAATAATGATCCTTGATTTCGGGGACCACAATGACCGCGGGTTCCTGTGACAGATCAAACATGCCAACGCCATAGAGCGTGGTGGCATTGGGTGTCGTCGCGACGCGCGGCAAGGCCTTCATTGGCTTGCGAAACCAATTCAGGCGGTTGATGCCCGCCACGCGCGGGTTCAGTTCATTCTGCGCGAAGTTGAAGCGCAGGTGGTAGATTGCTATCGGATGCATGCCCCACAAGAAGATTTCCTTCGCGATGCTTTTTGCCTCATTAGTAGTGATGGTAGCCATTTTTGTCTCCTTTAGTAGGAAGTGTCCTTCGCATTCAGTCCTTTGACGATATCTGCCTGCACTCCACCGAGATCAGAGGGATCCCCAGTGTATTCAGGCGGATGATCAAGCCGACTAGCGCGCCTTGATCCATGGGTTCACTGATGAATGTCGTCAATCTGTGCCCCGTCTGATCGGTGGCAACGGTGACCGACTGCGTGCCGAAATAGTCAAACCAGCGCTGATCCAGTTCACCTTGGATGCAGATGCTGTAGATCGCCGGTTCATACATGTTGAATGTCCGACTACCCTGAGCCATTGCAGCACCTCAGTCCGTTCAATTGAAGCGGCCGATTGAGATCTCTATGACAAGTGTAGCCGGTTGTGGAGAGCGAAGCATCTACCAAAATGGTAGATGTATGGCGCAGAAACAGATCAGGTGTGGATATCCGCCTCGATGAGGCCGAGCTGCCGGGCGCGGTCGACGGCCTCCCGGCGGTTGTGAACGAATAGCTTGGCGTAGATGTTGAGCGTGTGGGTCTTGACGGTGCCGGGGGCGATGACCAGTTCGGTTGCGATTTCTCGATTGGTCAGGCGCTTGGCGAGGAGCACGAGGACGTCCATCTCGCGTGGAGTCAAGGGATCGGAGCGCAGTAGGCCGTTGCCAGCATGGCCGTCTGCGCCGTTGTGGCGTCCGTCCGCGGTAACGGGTCGAAAGGCATGCAAGGTTCGGTGTGGGAATACCGATCCGTCTTCCCGGGCGGCGAGTGTCTGCAGGAGCGTGCGCATGGGCGCACCCAGGTCGGCAAAAATGCGCACGAATCCGCCCGGTTGGGCCAGTGTCACCGCCTGCGCCAACAGCTCCACGGCTTGCACCTCATCGCCGCGCGCGGCAGTACGCAACGCCTGCAGGGCCAACACCTCAATCAGAACGGTGATCTGGCGGGTTGATTTGCTGTGCGTTTGCAGTCGGTCCAGCAATGTCCCGGCGTGATGCCGGCCGGACGGCGTGTCGACCGTCAGCCTGATCTTGGCCAACGTGATCAGCGGGCGGCAGAAATTGGGCATGATGGTCAAAGGCGGGACTGGGCCGAACCGGGCGGCCCACGGCTCGGCACTGATCATGTTGCCTTGGCGCAGCGCAAGGTCTGCCTGGGCCGCCTGCAGCAGGGTGAGCAGGGTGGTGTTGCCATGCTCCGATGCGAACGCGAACGCGTCCGCCAGGACAGCATCGGCATCCTTGCCGCGGCCCTGGGTCAGGTAGGTCAATGCCAGCCCGTAGGCCGCATTGGCATAGGCCTCGCCATAGTTGAGATACGGTTGGCGTACGACCCTGCCAAGATGTTCTTCTGCCGCCGCAAGATCGTTCTGATAATAGGCGGCCCGCCCTAGGTGATAATGGGCGAAGCCTTCGATCGGGGTGGCGGAGTAGTCGCAATAGGCGATACACTGCCTGGCCGCCTGTTTCATCTGCTCCAAGTCGCCGGCCAGCCAGAAGAGCGGACAGGCTGCCATCAGGGTCGTTGCCCTGCGCGGATGGCTGTCCGCAGGGTCGCCGCGGAAACCCTGGGCGATGAACGTGTGCACGCTCTTTGCATCACCCTGCATTTGGCGCGCCGCCGCCAAAACCAGCCCGGCCAAAGTTCGCGCGATCCACAGTTCAGGCGGCGTGTGTGCAATGGCGAACTGCGCGGCGGCAATTGCCCGCACCGGGTCGGGCTGGTGGACGGCCAGAAAACCGGTCAGCGCGTTGATCTCGCCTTGCAGATGACGGACTTCGGTCGGTGACAGGTCAGCCGCGGCCACGCGTTCCTCCAGCGCGCGCAACGCGGCGGGAAGCCGGTCGTGATGGCCGTTGTGATAGATCAGCCACGTCTCGAGCATGAGCAAGTGCGGCTTCCGCGCGATTGTTGCGGCTGAAAAGCGGTGCAGAAGCCGTTCCAAGCGCCGCCACTGCGCCTGGTTCATCAGCGCATACAGCCGGTCGGCCACGATGCGCACAGCCGCGTCGGTGTCGCCGGCGGCAAAGGCATGACTCAGCGCCTCATCGATGAAGTCGTTCTGCGCAAACCAGTTTGACGCCCGCGCGTGCAGCGTGTTGATCTCCGCCGGTGTGCGCTCGCGCTGGAGCATGGCCTGTAACAGGTCGCGAAAGAGATGATGATAGCGGAACCAGTCCCCCGCCGGATCCAGGGGCACAAGGAAGAGATTGGCGTGGTTGACTTCGCTGAGAATCTCATGTGCTTGCGGTTGGTCTGCGTCTCCTTGCATGAGCGCAGCGCACAGCTCCGCATTGAAGCGCTCCAGGATCGAGGTGGTCAGCAGAAAGTCACGCACACCGGGGGGCTGATTGTCGAGCACCTCGCCGGCCAGATAATCCACAATGACCGCGCTGCTCGTATTCTTGAATTGTGCGGCGTAGCGCCCCGCATCGGGCGTGTGTCGGAGCGACAAACCGGCCAGGCGGAGGCCCACGGCCCAGCCTTCGGTCGCCTCCTCCAGCAGATCGACCGTGCTACGGCTCAATTGCCGGCCCAACGTACGTTCCAGCAGTGTCTCTGCCTCTTGCACGCCAAAGCGCAGGTCGCGCGTGCGCAGCTCACTCATGTCGCGGCGGGCGCGTAGACGCGCCAGCGGCAGGGGCGGGTCGATGCGCGTGACCAGCGCCAAGTGGACCTGTTGCGGCAGATACGCCACGAGGTCGGCCACGAAGTCGTGAATGGCCGGATCCGTGATGTGGTGGAAATCGTCCAGGACAATGAGCAACCGCCGACCACCCGCCACGTGTCCCGTATGCGGGACCTGTTCCTCGATGTGAGCGGCCAAATCGTTGACGAATGCCGAGATCAGCACTCTGGGCGGCGGCGTTTGGGATGCGTTGAGCAGGGCGACGACCTCGTCACACGCGCCAGGGAAAACGGTGCGTACCGCCGCGCAGAGATAGCCGGCAAACAGCATCAAGTCGTTGTCATGGGCATCGAGCGAGAGCCATGCGCCGGGGCAGGGGGATTGGTCTAACCACTGGGCCATCAATGTCGTTTTGCCGGCGCCGGCTTGGGCCGAAACCAGTGTCAGTTTCCGCTCCAGGCCCCGGTCAAGCTGCGCGATCAGGTGGGGGCGTGGCAAGGTGTCCGGGTGTACTTGCGGTCGCTGCAGTTTCGTGAGAATTAGCATTTGCTTCGCTTTGGCAACCAGAAGGCATCAGCTAATGATTACGCATCTGTAAATACAGTATAGAGTCTGGCGCGTGCATTGGCAAGGCTTCTGGAAATTGCGCCCGTTGCAGAACGCGTCGCGTCCCCCCCGCTGGCGATTCAAGTGCACGGCGTCGCGCATCGACCGCCCGTATTGGAGAATCCACGCCCTCTTTTCCCGTCCTGACCCCCATTCTTCCCGATCACCCGGGAACTTCAGCCTGTATGCTTCTTTCTAGCGGACAACGCACTCTCCGCCGCAAGTCCCGGTGGTCTTGCAACCCGCTCAACTTGTTTGACAAGGAGGAAGCATGTTTTCTAACCACACGATTCGAAACAGCTCTTGGCGCTGGGCAGCCATCGCCGCCACGATTGTGACGCTGCTCATGAGCGCGTGCTCGACAGCGTCCGCCCCCGCGGCCGCGCCGGAAGCAATTGTCACGCAGACGCCTGCCGTCGCTGAGGAAAGCCAGACCACGTTGCCGGAGATCGCCATCACCGCACGTGACTTCGCCTTCGACATGCCGGCCGAAATCCCCAGCGGCTGGGTCTCGTTGACGCTGACCAACGAGGGCGAGGTCAACCATCACGGTATCGTCATGCGCCTGCTGGACGGCGTCACGCTGGACGATGCGCTGGCCGCCATGGGCGACGAAGAAGGCGACCTGGCGGAGATCAGCGACCTTGAGTTCTTCCTGCCGGACACCGATCCGGGGTCGAGCAATCAGGCCACGGTGGCAATGGCCCCCGGCCACTGGATTGTTCTCTCCGTCTCCATGGACGCCTCCACAGATGGCGAAATGACGCCGGACTTCGTGCGCGGCAGCATCGCCGAGTTCGACGTGGTGGAGAGCGATGCCATGGCCGCTCCGCCTGAGCCCGACGTGACGTTGACCATCGGCGCCGACGACTTCGACCTGCCGACAGAGCTGGGCGCAGGCCAGCACACAATCCACGTCGTCAACAACAGCGGCCAGGAGAACGGCTACGCCTTCATCCTGAAGATGGAAAACGGAGCCACCATTGACGACGTCATGGCCATGTTCGACGCCCTCTTCTCCGGCCAGGAGATGGACATGGAAAACATGCCGGTCTTCCACGCCGTGGGCGGATTGATGGCCTACAACCTGAGCGACAGCTACTACACCACCGTCGATCTAACGCCGGGCGACTACACCGTGATCAGCAACATCGGCGGCACGGAATTCCCCTACGCCGGCGTCAACAAGAGCTTCACCGTGGCCGGGGACGATAGTGCCGACACCGGCAGCACTGAAGCCGTGGCAGAGATTCCCGCCGTCACCATCGAAGTCAACGACGATGGCTTCGTCATTCCGGATGACTTCCCCGGCGGCATCGTGGCGGTGACGGTGCAGAACAACGGCAGCAAGGACATGGATGTCAGTTTCTTGCGCATACAGGAAGGCGCGTCGGTCGATGAAATCAAGGCGCTGGCCGACGACCTGATGGCCAATTGGGTGCCGTTGCAGCAACTGACGAACGGTATGCCCAGCTTCAACCCGGTCTACACAGGCGAGTCGGAACAGATCACCATCGACTTCCGAACGGGGCAATTTCTGGTCGTTGCCAACGAACATGTGGACGCAGACCCGCCGCCTGGCACAGAGTACATTTGGGGTGAATTCGCGGCTGACGAACTGGTTGGCACGGCCGAGCCGCAGACCGCGGTCAAAGTCGAATTTCACGACTTCTACTATGTCATGCCAAACACGGTTGCACCTGGCAAGCAAGTATGGGAATATTCCAACATGGGTGATCAGTGGCACATGATGCTCGTGTTGAAGCTTGCCCCCGGCGCCACCATGGAAGATGCCATGAACTTCCTGATGACGGAAGGCGAGTCGTCGGGGCCGCCGCCCTTTGAGGATGCGCACAGTGCCGGTTTGGCGCCGATTGGCCAGGGTGAGCGGGCGTGGGTGGAATTCTCGTTGGATCCGGGAACCTATCTCGCGGTCTGCCCCCTGCCCGACATGGCGGCGATGATGAATGGCGAGCGAACCGCTGCCCCATATGGTGCAAGGAATGGTTCAGCAGTTTACGGTTGAATAGTAGAACCACCGGCTTATTTGCGCCCCCGTGTACAAGCGCTCGCCGTTGCGTGCCCACGGGGGCGTGCGCACGCAACGGCTGCAGGCAAAGGTAGCGCTTGGGAGAAGCATGTGAAACGCTCAAGAGCGGTGACGACCGCGGCATTCCTGACCTTCACCTACAGCTTGTGGGCCATCATGACTCTGTTCCACGCCTTCGTCACCCAGAGTGCGTTCATACAGGAGGCGGGGATTGGCTTTGCAGCATTCCTGCTCATACTCTTTTCCATGGGGGTGGTCTCAGCTTATGGCATCTGGCGCAACCAACCCTGGGGCAAGATTCTTGCAATCGTGACGCTGACTCTCAACGGCCTGTTGGCAGTGCCCGGCATCCTTTTTGGACCGACCCTGGCGGATAAAGCATTGGCATTCAGCGGCGTGGCGGTGGCCATCATTGTAGCCTTGCTGCTACTCAATCATCCCGGGACTGAGGCGCCTGATGCAGAAGACAACGCTCTATAAAACCGCAGTGATCGTCCATGCCAGCAATTCGCTGATCGGTGTGCTCTTCCCGCTGCCGGCCTTGCTGCAAGGGCCAGACGCACCAGGCATCCTGAATGGCGTGCCCCAGGTCGTCCTGGTGGCGAGCGCACTGTTGGGCGTGGTTGGCCTCGTCTCGGCCTACGGTGCGTGGATGGGACAGAAGTGGGGCATCTGGCTGACGATTGTGGTCGAAGCAGTCAACGGGTTGCTGGCACTGCCAGGCGTGCTGGCTGCACCCACCACTGGTGCGCGTCTGGCTGCGATTTTCGGCGTGCTGACCGCGGTATTCGTGATTGTGGGCATGCTTCTCTGGTCAACGCCCTCCGGTACACGGGGAAATAGCGATACGCGGGCAGCGTAACGGGCGCCATGCCGCTACAATCAAGACTGCTGCAACAGTTGAAAGCCAATTTACAAACGAAGCAAGCGATGAAAAGATCGATTCTGTTCAAGAGCGCCGTGATCCTTCATTTGCTCAGTTCGCTCGGCAGCATCATCGGTACGTTCCCGGCTTTGATGGGCGGACCCCAAGCGCAAGGTCCTGCGCAAGGCATACCGCAGATCGTCCTGCTTGTGATTACAGCCTTTATCATCATCGCAATGCTGCTATGGTCACCTGTATCCACCACGCACTTCAGCCCATGACACAATATTCGCATACAGTATAATGATAATGTTGCCAGCATAGACCGTGCCCGCCACCATTGGGAACATACGGGAAGGCCATGACGCCAAGACCACCGTTCGTTGAATCAACGCCCACGCCAGACCTCAGGGCTCCCATGCCCAAGCGCAGCCAGAACCAGCGCGGGCGGCGCTGGTTGCAGCGCGTCGGCGCGGCCGCGCTCTTTCTGTTACTCGCCTTCTTCTGGTGGTCGGTTGTCTACACCTTCCTGGTAGCGGGATGGTGGCTGCTCGCAGGGTATTCCTTTGGCAATGACGTGCCCAACGGCTATCTCTACAATGGGCCAGTCGACTGGATATTAATGCTCGTAGCGCTCTTGGCATTGTGGCCCGTTCAACGCGCGTTGCGGACACGCATTGCCCATCTCATCGACGCCCTGGACAATCCATACGAAGTTATCAGCCGGCTGTCCGCCGAGCTCGACGCTACGCCAGCGGACAGTTCGCCCATGGCCGCGGTCACGGCGCTCCTCGCCGAGACCCTGAACGTGCCATACGTGAGCATCGAAACGACTCGCGATGAGCTCAACGCCTCCTTCGGCACACCGACGTCGGTCGCGCCGATTTTGCTGCCGTTGCGCTACAATGATCAGCCCCTGGGCACGCTGCAAATCGCCCCGCGGGTGGTGGCAGGCGTGCCCGTGGCCGTGGATAGACGGCTCATGGGCGATCTGGCGCGGCAGGTAAGCGTGACGCTCTTTGCAGCCCAGGCTTCGGCCGATCTGCAGGAGTCGCGCCGGCGCATCGTCACCGCGCGCGAGGAGGGACGCCGGCAGCTGCGTCGCGATCTCCATGACGGCTTGGGCCCAGCCTTGGCCGTCATGACCATGCAGGCTGACACCGCACGTGCAGTCATGGCCGACGATCCCGAAACTGCGGAGCTTCTATTGGCCAACCTCGTGGACCAGGCCCAGGCCACGGTCGACGAGGTGCGGCGCATCGTCCACGGTCTGCGCCCGCCAGCTTTGGACGATATGGGACTCAATAGCGCGCTGGAGGTGCTGACGAATGGCTTTGTCACGCCGGGCCTGCACGTGACGCTCACCGCTCCCACGGCTGGCTTGCCCCTTGCAGCCGCAACCGAAGTCGCGGTCTACCGTATTACCCAGGAAGCGTTGACCAACATCAGTCGCCATGCCCACGCTCACGCAGCCGATGTCACGCTCGACATCGTCACGCTTGATGAGGGCGGTCAGTGGCTCGTGCTCACCATCTGTGACGACGGCTTGGGTTTGCCCCCACAGCCCGACTACGGCTTGGGGCTGCAAAGCATGCGGGCGCGGGCCGAGGAATTGGGCGGGCGCCTGACAACCCGACCCAACTCACCCACGGGCTGCTGCATCATCGCCCAACTCCCTCTCACTCTAGGAGAAGAGCATGGATTCGATCCGCGTCCTGATCTGCGATGACCACGCGCCCTTCCGCCAGGGCCTGCACACCATGTTGGCGACCGATGAGATTGTGGCCGTCGTGGGCGAAGCCGCGGATGGGCTCGAAGCCGTCACACTGGCTGCGGAACTTCAGCCCGACGTCATCCTCATGGACCTGCAGATGCCCGGGCTTCACGGGCTGGAAGCCACCCGGCGCATCATCAGCAGCAGCCCGCACATGCGTATTCTCATCCTCACCATGTCAGACGACACGGCCACGGTCTTCTATGCCCTGCAAGCCGGCGCCCAGGGCTACATTCTCAAAGGCGCGCGCAAGGCAGACATCGTGCGCTCGATTGAGAATGTCTATAACGGCGAGGTTGTCTTTGGCGCGGCCGTGGCACAACACGTGATCCAGCACTTCACGCGTCTCCAGGCCAGCGTAAAACCTGACGCTTTCCCTGAGCTAAGCGATCGCGAAAGTGAAATCCTCAAGCTCATGGCCCTCGACCTGACCAACGAAGCCATCGCCGAACGGCTCAACATCAACTTGAAGACCGTACAGAATCATGTCTCCAACATCTGTAACAAGCTCCAAGTGGCAGACCGCACCGCGGCGGTGTTGCGTGCACGAAAGCAGTAGACCGCGTTCACGGCAGCGTAGATCCCCCGGAGGGAATCCGGTGTCGCCTCAACGAGTAGAAGCTGCGAGGCTATTCGCCTCAGGAATAGGAGATCAACCATGAGAATTGTGCGCATTACCCTCTGTGCCGGCGTGCTCTTGGCGACCGTGGTCTTCACGCTCGGATCCGTTGCCTGGGCTGGCGGCCTGGGTCAGGCTACAGGTCCGGCAGCGCAGGAAAATGTCGAAGCGATGCTTGGTACCGTCTTCACCTATCAAGGCAATCTCAGGAAGAGCGGCCAACCGGTCAATGACAGTTGCAGCTTCCGGTTTAGCCTGTGGGATGCGTTGACCGGAGGTGTGGAACAGGGGTCCACGCAAACGCTCAACAGCGTGCAAGTGCAAGCCGGCGTTTTCAGCGTGCAGCTCGATTTTGGCAACCAGTTCACGGGAGACGCGCGGTGGTTGCAAACAGCAGTGAAGTGTTCGGGGGAATCGGCGTACACAATGCTGACACCCCGCCAGCCGGTGAACGCAGTGCCCTATGCGTTGGGATTGCAGCCGGGTGCGGTGGTCGTCACCAGCAACGTTGATGTGCCTGCCATCACGGTTAGCGCTCCCTATTCAAATTCCAATGCACTGGTTGCCACCGGCAATGGCGAGGGCTATGCGGTGATTTTTGCCGAGGATACGAGTGAAGGCGGCGGTTTCGGTCTGTTTGGAACATCAACTGCTGGCACTGGCGTGTACGGAGCCAGCAGCGCGGATGACAGCCTCAAGCCTGGTGTTCACGGCGTTTCGCAGGGTGATACCGGCGTGGGCGTGTTTGGAGAAGCAACAGGCGATAATGGGGTAGGCGTTCGCGGCATGGGCGATAATACAGGAGTCAGTGGCTCCGGTCGTGTTGGGGTATACGGGGACTCGACAGATGGCACTGGCATTTTCGGCGCCGTTGAATCCGGACGCGCGGGAGTTAGAGCACTCTCCTTTGCGACCGAGGATAATTCATACGCCCTGTTGGCCGAGCTGTTCTCAAACGCACCAGGCGCAAGCTCGGCGGCTGTCTACGGCAAAAACTATGGCCTCGGCGCCAGTGGCATCGGTGTCTGGGGGCTGCAACAAGGCGCCGGCTATGGCGTCTTTGGAAGTACGACAGGCGCCGGCTACGGCGTCGTCGGCACAAGTCCCAGCCCTGGCTATGCAGGCTATTTCAACGGCAATGTGCAGGTAACCGGCACGCTCTCCAAAGGCGGCGGCTCGTTCAAGATCGACCACCCGCTCGACCCAGCCAACCAATATCTCTCCCACTCGTTTGTCGAATCGCCCGACATGATGAACATCTATAATGGCAATATCACCACCGACGGCGCGGGCTACGCCATCGTCACCTTGCCCAACTATTTTGAAGCGCTCAATCAGGACTTCCGCTATCAACTCACGGTCATCGGCCAGTTCGCCCAAGCCATTGTGGTCGACGAGATTGAGGGCAATCAGTTCCGCCTCCAGACCGACAAGCCTGAAGTCAAAGTCTCGTGGCAGGTCACCGGCATCCGCCATGATCCCTTCGCCGAGGCCAACCGCATCCCCGTAGAAGAGATGAAAACCGGCAACGAAAAGGGGCGATATCTCTACCCGGAAGTCTATGGGCTGGATGCCAAAGAGAGTACCTGGTACAGGACATCGCCCAATGCACAAGCGTTGCTGGATCACCCCGATCTGTTTGACAGCGCACCTGCGTCGGAGGTACGCGAATGAACAATGCGTTCAAATTCATCTTCGGCTTGATGATCTGCCTGCTGCTCGGGTGGGGAACCCTGCTCGCCCAGACCGGCGACTATGCGCTGACGTGGAATGGCATCGGAGTCGGCGGCGGGGTAATATCGGGCGGCGACTACAGCCTCGCCAACGCCATCGGCCAACCGGAAGCCGGGCCCGCCCAGAGCGGCGGCGAGTACAGCCTCACCGGCGGCGTAGTGGATGCCGGCGAAGCGGGCGGGGTGACGCCAGCCGGGCAGCGGGTCTATCTGCCTGTGGTAACCCGGTGACGTGACATTGAGTTGACCACATCAGACCTGTCATGAGCGTGCCGGGGCGTGACGCGCATTTCTATCGCTTCTGAGTCTATCGCTTCTGAGTCTGGCGCTGACGCTGTTGACCCTTCACGCGGCCCATGCATCCATCCTTGCTCAGGACGCCGGGGGCGCAACCCGGCGACTGCCGCCGAGTTGCGCCCACTGGAGAAGTATCCCCTATCCCCTACCTACACAGGCATCAACGTATCACCAGCGGCAGGAACATACGCGGGAGCAACACGCTATCACTTGGCTCGATGACGAATGGTTTCGACGCCGAGATGGCGGCATACGGCGTGGGATTGCGTACGGCAACGCCGACCTCACCACCACGCGCCAACCGTGCGGCATCTACTTGCACCGTCAAAGTGCTGCTGTTCACAAACGTGGTGGGCAAGGCGGCGCCGTCCCACAGTACCTGGCTGTCCGCGGCAAAGCGGGCGCCGTTGATCGTCAGCGATATACTCGGCCCGCCAGCGCCGACGCTTGCCGGCGTCACGCTGTCGAGCAGCGGCGGCTGCGCCTCCACCTGGAAGGTGAGCGCATTGGACACGAGCGGCGACGTCATTGTCGCCCGCACCGTGATCGCGGCGTCACCGACGCTGGCCAAGTTGCCGGCCGGAACGTCCACGGTCAGCGACTCGCTGTCCACGTAGCTGGTCGCCAGGGCCAGATCGTTCCAGAACGCCACCGCACCGTCGGTGAAGTTTGCGCCGGTGAGCGCCAGCTGTT
Organism: uncultured Chloroflexia bacterium; assembly: GCA_963749845.1. Lineage (GTDB taxonomy): Bacteria > Chloroflexota > Anaerolineae > Caldilineales > Caldilineaceae > JAGRCP01. Next base: position 369,841 of record CAVVOJ010000014.1, read on the forward strand.
GGGCCGGTGCGCCCACCGTGGCCGTAAACGGATCCATGTTGGTGAGCGTCGGTAGTACCCCCAAAGCGGTGAGTGCCCAGGTATTGGGTTCGTTCTCCACCGCCGCGAAGGGCCAGCCATAGTCATCGCCCTGGGCATCGACCCACTGGTGGCCAAACATCATGCCGACCAGGCGATCCCAGCCGCCTAAGGTGGCGGCGTCGATGCGCAGTTCCGCGCTCCACCGTTCGGTCTGTGCACTCACCTGGCCGATGAGTCCTCCAGGTCCCGGATCGGAAAAGCCGCCGGCGCCATCTCCGCGCACGGTGAAGACATCGCCATCTTCACCGACGAAGAACCCGTAATCGTCACTCTGTGCGGCGGGATCACGGCTGTTGTCTACGTCAACGCGCACGCCGGCAAAGGCCCCGGGTTCGTCTGCGCCAAACCGCAGTTCACTAAGGCAGACCCACAGGTGGTCATCAGTCCGCAAGAGATGAACCACGCCCTGCGTCCCATCGCCATAAGTCTGGGGACGAAGCGCTGTTGCTGTGGCATAGGCTTCATCGGTGCAGAAACCGTCCATCTGCGGCGCACTCCCGGCCGGAATGCTCAACGGCGCGACTGTGAAGCTCCGTTGCGCGACGGCACTGTTGGCGCTGCTATCAGTTGCCGTGAGTTGCGCCGTGTGGTCGCCCGGTGCAAGGCCGCCCACCGTGACTTCGTCACCCGTACCGGCTGGCGCATTGTCCAGCCGCCACGCCAGCCCTTCGTCCGTCAACCCGCCATCCTCAGGGTCGGTGGCGCCGCCACGCAAGATCACGGTTGCGCCCGCCGCATAGACCTGCCCGTTCACCGGCGTGTAGACGAGTACGACGGGCTTACGATTGTTCACTGTGAAGGGTTGGGAGGTGGCTATCCCCGTGTTATAGCCGTCACTGGCGAGAATGCGGATGCGTGCCGTGGGGCCACTGCTACCCTGGATGCTGCCCAGATCGTCGAGGGTAAGCGCATAGCTCCCCGTCGGCGTCGAAGGGAGATCTGTGTACAGGGTGTGCCAACTTGCGCCGTCGTCGTGGCTGTATTGCAGCGTGAAGAGCAGCCGATCATCCGGGTCCGCATCGGCCGCACGCCACTGAATGTTCAGACTATCACTCACGGTTTCACCACCGGCCGGTTGTTGAATCGACACTGTCGGCACGGCCGCCCCTGGCGTCAATTCATCGATCACGACCCCGTCGGCCAGGAGCTGAACTTTGGCAACGGTCACCTCGGGCTTGGCAAAGACCTCGTTGAAGAGCGCCGAATCAGCGTCTTCAACATGATCATCCATCTCCAGCAGGGTCAGCGTGCGTTCCAGAATCTGCGACCCGTCCGGCCCGAGCAAGCGCAGCGTAAACGTAGCATGTGGACCCGATTCGTGCTCGGCTTCAGCGGGCCGGGCTACGACTTGAGTCAGCGTCGCCGGCGGAATGGAAACCGTCGGCAGGATGAGCACCGTACTGAGCTCGCCCTGGCTGCCGGTCAGGTCGACAATCCCGGTGATGAAGACGCTGTCACCGGCGTCTGTACGCATCGGCCCATCGGCCGCAGCACGAACCGCTACAAATTTATTGATCAGCGCGCGCCAGGTGTAGTCGCTAACCCAGTTGCGCCGACCAATGTAAGACATGAAATCGGCGGCGGCAGTCGGCGCGATCGGCGTCTGGTTGGCAACATCGAAGCCATAGTATTGATCCGCCCCCGCGTCGGAGATCTGGCAGGGCGGGTAGGGATAGCCGTTGTCCGGGTCGTCGGGATTACCGCAGTCTACATGTTTGCGACCGAAATTGTGAGCCAGCTCCTGCGCCATGACGCCACCGGCAAAGAGCTGATCCCAAGCCGTCGGCGCGGGATTGGGCGCTTGCGGCGGCAATTGCACCCACGACTGCTTGCTGATCGTGCTGGCATAGCCGGCTGCACCGCCGTTATTCGCCTGGGGGTGGACCATGCCCATGAAGTGCACCGGCGCGCCGCGATCATCACAGACGTCAGGATTGAAGCTGAGCTGAGCCCGAGTCCACAAGGAGATAATCACCTTATCCCGGTCGGGCGGACCATTCGTGATGCTCCACCCATCCTGAAGTTCATACGGTCCATAACACGGATAGGGGAAGGGCCCGGCCCAGCAGACCTGCAGCTCCTCCACCGGGTTGGTATCGCGGAAGATCCAGGTGTCCGGCATAGGCCAGCGGCGTTCGAACTGGTCCACCATGCTGTTGAAGTTTGGATCCGCGATCGAAGGCAAGGGCGTGTGCGTGCGCACCGGTACGGTCCAAACGCAAACCGGCGGCTGATTCTGGAAGCTGACCGCACGGCTCAAGGTATTGTTGCCAAGCGCATCGTCCGTATGGGAGTGGTACGGATCGACTTCGAATTGGAGCGTGACGTTACCCGTCGTCCAGCTGTTGGGCAGACGGAAAAGCCAGCCGTCGTTGAGCCGGGAGCGATCATAGGTGCCGCCAGCAAAGAGGGACCGGGTGCCGTTGACCGGCGTCAGTGGCGAGCCGGGCAGGGGGGATCCGCCACGCGTGCCGATCAAGCGCGCGTCAACGCTTGGCGTATTCGGCCCGCTGAGTTGCCGGCCGTAGGCACGCACGTACGTCGGTTTGTTGGCGACTAGTGGCGCTGCATTGGCCAGGTTCTGGATTGCCTGGGTCACCTCCAGGTTGTCGGCTGCGAGGTCGCGCAAGATGGCCGCTGCGCTTAACGGAAGCGAATAGATGCCCTGGTTGGCGTGGATGCGTGCAAAATAGAGCGTCGCGTTGGCTATTCTCAGACGGCGCGTGTCGATGCCGGTCTGGTTGACAGCGATGTCGACCGCGTCGCCGCCGGCTAGCGGCTTGCGCTTGATTTTGCCGTCGGTGTTGCCCTGGATGCCCAACGATTCGGCCCAGAAGAGGCTGGTCCCGTCGCTGATGATGCCGCCCAGTTCCCAGTTGATCGGTGCGGTGTACTCCACTGCCGGTGGCGTACCGCCGATGAAGCACGGGGTGACCAAGCTGCACGAATAGCGGCGCACCGATGACGTCTGGGAAGCGCCGTCCGTCGTGCGCTGCACCCAGTAGATGCTGTAGCGCAGGCGGGGTTCGCTGCGGTAGAGGAGGCTATGGCCGGTGGTATTGGCAGGGAAATCTACAAAGCGCGCTTTGTTGCAGGGCAGTGTGTCGCAGCTGACAGATGTGGACCAGAGGCCGGCTCTGTCGATCATATAGACCGTACTGCCGACGACAGCAATCGAATTGGGCGCATTTAGCCCGGTTGCGACCGTTTCAGGAGCACTGCCGCTGCGTAAGGCACGCAATACCTTGCCGCTGCTAGTAACTGGCCAGTAGACGTAGTCGCCGGCAACGTCGATCAGGCTGCCGAAAGATGGAAGATCGGCGGTGACCGGCGTGCTCACAACCTCCGCCGTGTATGGAGCCACCAACGGCGTCCGCTCCACACGATCCTCGGATAGATCGAAGTAGTAGACGCCATCATCCTCAGCCGTGAGGCTGAAGGGCATATCACACTTTGAACCATCCGTGACTTCCAGCGTCCGCTGGGTGCCGCCCGCCACGGGACGGCGCTTAAGATAGCCATTCCGGCCGAATTCATCGGCGAAGCAATCCTTGCCCCAATAGATCATACCGCTGCCAACGTCCCAGCTATCTACCGTCTCCACGACGACGGGAATCGGTGTGTCTGCCGGGGTCGCCGGCTCTGCCGATGCAACTTGAGCGAGAGCGATGAACAGCAGGGGAATGATGAAGCAAACGGCAAGTGCGGTGCGTAACACAAACCAGCGAAAACGAAGTGACGTGTCAATCATCGAATTTCCTCCATGCGACCGTGGGCGCGAATGAAGCCAAGAGCGAACAGACTTACAACCGTACTGGATCCAGGACTACACGTTGGAGGAGGGGAAGGTCTAGCAATGGACCAAATGCTGAATGAAAAAGTGGCAAATCCGTGTGTCTAGCGGGGAGAACAACGAACCGCGTGAGTATAGCACGCCGGGTCCATCCTGTCTACGGTTTCAAAAACGAAGAAATTTCGGGCAGCGCTTTGCGGATTGTGCGCAATCGACCGCGGATCCGCGTCGGTCTGGCGGAAAGAAGGGATCAACCGACCAGCATCAGTTCATTCGGGCCACAGGATGGACATCTATGCATACACCGCCCGCGCCGGCCGGTTGATGAGATAGATACCCCCAATGATGAGAAATCAGCCCAATCACCATACCAGCAGTGACGATCTCGCCCAGCAGCAGAACGCCGAGCGCGGTGGCGACAACGGGCAGCAGGTATGCCGCCAAGGAAAAGGCGGTGGCCCCAAAACGCCGGGTGATGTAGAACGCTAGAAACTGGCCGCCCAATGCGCCAACCAGCGCGGCATAAGTAAGGGACGCAAACCCGACCGGCGTGACCATAGCCCAGTCCATGTCACCGAGCATAAGCGCCAGCGTTCCGGTGATCAAGGCGCCGGTCGCCAGCCGGATACCGGTGACGGGAAGCGGATCCATGCCGCGCATACGTCGACGCACAAAGATCGCGTTGGCCACTTCAGACGACACGCCCGTAAAGATCAGGATGAAGCCGAGGGGGCTGGCGCGCCCCACTTCAGCGAGACCGCTTTCACCTCGCAGAGCCAGAAAGAGTGAGCCTGCCAAAGCCAGCCCGACGCCGGCGGCTTTGGTGGGAGAGAGTGGCTCGTCGGACAGAAAAAAGTGGGCGGCAATCGCCATGATGGCCGGCGTAACGGTGACATAGATGCTGGTCACGCCGGCGGATTGATATTGAAGCGACAAAATGAAGAGTGTCATGGGGATCGCCACCCCCAACACGCCGCTGACCGCAGCATGCCGCCAGACTGTCCCATCCGCAGACCAGGCCCGACGCTGCAGCGTAAAGACAAGCAAGAAAGCCGCCGTTGCGATCAGTAGTCTCAGGGCGGCAAAAATCAAGGGATCAAATTGGCCGATGCCGAAGCGGCTGGCGACCACATTCGTGCCCCAGAAGAAGCTGAGCAGTCCAACGTACGGCAACGCTTTGGTATGCATGAAAAACCCGATCAGAAGACATCCGGTTGAAAAACAGCAGGTATACAGGCCTGCAGAGATTCAGCAGCGCGGGACACATAGAAGCTGCGCCACGTGAGACTCCGCGGTTACTGCATCTATTTTTCCCCAAAAAGCAAGCCCGGCCAGTGCACTGGCCGGGCTCATGAAACCTGAGAATCCGCAGCAGTTAGCTGACGTCTGAATCGGTGAAGAAGACTGTACGTTGCGCCAGGTGACTCGATTCACCTGTAATCACAAAGGCACCCTGCTGTTGAATGTCATGCGCCGAATTGCCCACCATGACCGTAACAGATGCCGGCTCCACGCCCAACTCCATCTCCCCATTATAATAGGCCATCTGCGCAATCGGCAATGTGAAGCGCACGGTTTTGCTCTCACCTGCGGCCAGCGAGATGCGCCGGAAGCCGCGCAACTCCTTCACCGGTCGGGTCACGGTAGCGCCGTCGGTGCGCGTGTAAAGCTGCACGACTTCGTCACCTTCACGCACGCCCGTATTAGTCACGCGCACGCTAATCTCGACGTGGCCATCGACGGTGATCGACGCCGGCGTGACGGTTAGGTCACCGATCTCAAAGCTCGTATAGCTGAGACCGTAGCCGAAGGGAAAGAGCGGTTCGTTGCTCTCGTCGACGTAGGGGCCGTAGGGAAACGAACGCGCCCCGGAAGGTCGATGGGCGTAAAAGAGCGGAACCTGACCGACCGATCGCACGATGGTCACGGGCAGCTTGCCGCCTGGGTTCACCTTCCCAAAGAGGACGTCCGCCACGGCATGGCCGCCTTCTTCACCGGGCAACCACGCCTCCAAGATGGCCGGAACGTTCTCCACGATCCACGGGATGGCGAAGGGACGTCCATTGGCGAGTACGACAATGGTGGGGGTTCCGGTGGCCACGACCGCCTCTACCAGTGCCTGCTGCACGCCAGGCAGGCCCAGCGTGGTGCGGTCACGGAATTCACCGGTCGAGGAATCCATGGTTAGACCGGCCTTGTCGCCGACAACTACGATAGCGACTTGGCTCGCGTTAGCCGCCTCCACGGCCTCGGCGAAACCGTTGGTGGCGGGGTCGAGCACGTCGCAGCCTCTGGCATAGCGAACCTCTGCACCGGAGTCCAACGCCTGCTTCACGCCTTCCAGCACGGTGACAATAGGGGTTGTATCAGTGGCCTCGTAGCCGGCCACTTCGGAAACGGGCGCGTCGGGGAAGTGCTCTTCGCTCATGGCGCCAAGTGTCTCCACATGGGCAGGATAAGAGTAATCGCCCATGAGATTGCGAGTTGAAGCGGCATTGGGGCCGATTACCGCCACCGAGCGCAGTCCGGGCGAAAGGGGCAATAGGTCAGCTTCATTCTTGAGCAAGACCATCGACTTCTGCCCAATGGTGCGCACCAGCGCGCGCTGTTCCAGGGTGTCCCACACCGTGACAAAGTGGTCGGTATCAACATAAGGGTTCTCGAATAGCCCAAACGCGAACTTCATAGCCAAAATGCGCTGTACGGGGCGGTCAATCGCCTCCATGGTCAGCGCACCGCTCTTCACGGCGTCGATCAACGGCTGTTGGAAGCAGTCGCTGCTGGGCAGTTCCAAGTCCATACCCGCTTCGAGCGCAAGGCGCGCCGCCTCCGCTTTGTCTTGGGCGAACTGGTGGTAATCAACCAGCTGATTGATGGCAAAATAGTCGGAAACAACCACGCCCTCAAAGCCCCATTCGTCGCGCAGAATATCGGTCAGCAAACGCTTGGAAGCGGCGCAGGGCACACCATCTAGCTCCTGGTAGGCATTCATCATTGAGGCCATGTTAGCCTCTTGGACTGCAGCCTCAAAGGGCAGCAGATAAACCTCGCGCAGCTCGCGCTCGCCCAGGTGTGCCGGCGCCCAGTTTAGGCCGCCCTCGGGTGCGCTATAGCCGACGAAATGTTTGCCGGTGGCGACCACACCTTGCGACCAGTCTTCACCCTGCAGGCCGCGGACGTACGCCACACCCATGCGAGCAGCCAAATACGGATCCTCGCCAAAGGTCTCTTCAATCCGGCCCCAGCGCGGGTCGCGTGCGATATCCAACACCGGCGCCAACCCGTGATGGACACCCAACGCACGCATCTGCATGCGAATGACCTCGGTCATGGCCTGTACAAGCTCGGGATCCCAGGTGCTGGCCAAACCGATGATCTGAGGGAAATTTGAGGCGCCATAGGCCAACATGCCGCTACAGCACTCGTCATGCATCATGGCGGGGATGCCCGATCGCGTCTGTTCAACCAGAAAACGCTGGATGTCGTTGCCCAGCGCGGCAACCTCTTGAGGTGGCAGGGTCGTGGCGCCAGCCAGCCTGGTGATTTGTCCCAAACCTCGTCCAAGGCGGTCGGCCAGCTTCGCGGCGGCAAGGCGTTGAGTAGAATCGAGCACCTCGTAGATCCAGACGCTACCCAACTGCATAATTTTCTCTTCCAGTGTCATCGCAGCCAGCAAATGCTCGACGCGTTCACCGATGGGCAAGTCGGTATCTAGCCAAGCTTGCGTGTCAGCAGTAGTCATCATGAGCAATAATTCCCCTCATTTTTATGTCAACTTTCAGCGATAAGAAAAAACTCGCTATCGCAGCACGATGCCCTGCACTATCCCTTAATCGCACCAGCCATAATGCCTTTCTCCAACTGCTCTTGGAAGATGACATAGGCGATAATGAGCGGTAGGGCCGACAGTGCCAGCACGGCCATTATCATGGGGATATTCGCAGAGTACTCGCCCTGGAAGTCCCAGATCGCCAGAGGCAAAGTGCGCACGCCCGGACTAGAGGTCAGCACGAAGGCAAAGACGAATTCGTTCCAAAGCGTCACAGCGTTGAAGATCGCTATTGTCGCCAAGCCCGCCTTAGAGAGGGGCAAGATGATGCGAAAAAATGCGCCCATCGGACCACAGCCGTCAATGCGTGCGGCCTCTTCCAGTTCACGCGGAATCTGGCGCATAAACTGGGTGAGGATGAAGATCGAAATCGGCAGGCTAAAGGCGACATAGGGACCGATCAGCGCTGCGAGTGAGTCATAGACGCCTACCTTGCTCGTAAGCAGATAGACGGGAATGAGCGTGACATGAATCGGCACAATCAAGCCGGCGATGACGAGCATAAAGACGATCCGACTGCCCCGAAACGGAATGCGCGCAAAGACGTAGGCCGCCATCGCGCTCATCAACACGACCAGCGCGATGGAGACAGTCACCACGATGACGCTATTGAGCAGGTAGCGAAAGAAATTGTTCTCCAGAACAGTACGGTAGTTGAATACCGTCGGCTCTTGGGGCAACGCCCAGAGAGGCGATGTCATCAACTCCAGCGACTCCTTAAAGCTTGACAGCAGCATGAAGACGAAAGGCACCATGGCGATGAGGAGCCACACGAGTGCCAGCCCGAGAAGAAGGAGAGTGTTAAGCGGCGTGCGCGTCTTCATCAGGCCAGATCCTCCTCGCGCTTCTGGAGCGGAAAATAGACCAGCAGCACGACGATCGTCACGATAATGAAGAGCGCCGAGGCAACGGTGGCGCCGTACCCCATCTCAAATGAATTAAAGGCCTTCTTGTACATATAGGTTGCCATCAGTTCCGTGGCACCAGAGGGCCCGCCTTCTGTCATTACCCAAATCAGATCGAAGTACTTGAGCGAACCGATCAGCGAAAGCGTCATGCCCGTGACGATCGTGCCGCGCAAGAGCGGCAGCGCGATGCGGCCATAGTACGTACGCTCGTTGGCCCCATCGATGTAGCTGGCCTCACGCAGCTCGGCGGGGATGCCGGTGAGCGCGGCCAGGAAGAGGATCATGTAGAAGGGGATATACTGCCAGCAAATCACCATAATCACGGCCCAGAGCGCATAGCGGGGATCGCTCAGCCAGGCCTTGGCCAGCGCATCCAAGCCCACCGCGTTCAAGAAGGCGTTGAGGATGCCAAAGTAGGGATCATAGATATATTTGAAGAGGATACCGATGGCCACAGTGGACATCAGCAGGGGCAGAAAATAGGCGACCTTAAAGATCCGCGTTTTGCGCCCGCCCCGATCGAGCAATATGGCCAGGCCCAACCCAATGGGCAACTGAATCGCGATCGATGCAAAGACGATAATGAAATTGTTTTTGATGGCCCCCCACATACGGGGATCCTTGACAAGTCGTACCCCAATTTTCGAAGCCGACAAAGGTCGGAATCGGGTCGATGCCGTTCCATTCGTGCAGGCTGAGGCGGAGCGAGTCAAAGATCGGCCAAATGACAAAGATAAACAGGGTCACTACGCTCGGCAACAGAAAAAGCACGGCGGTCAAGGTATATTCATTGACGCGCCGCTCCTCCGTCACCCCGGTGGAGACCTTCGCTTCAGGATTGGCTGCAATGGCCATGGGCAATAACTCCGTAGACTAACGCCAAATGGGCGGAGAAATACATCCGGCCCAGGAGGTCCTGGGCCGGATGAGCAAACACTATTCGTCGTAGAAGTCAGCGGCGGCAGATTCGTGCGCGGCGGCAGCCTCTTCTGGCGTGATCTCCATGCCGAAGAGTGCCTGCATCGTATCCTTATGCACCTCGCCCAATTCGGGTGGCAGATACTGGTCGTACCAGAGCTGCACGCTGGCGGCGTTGCCGATCAGATCGATAATCTCCTGCAACGCAGGATCGTCAGTCTCGAATCCCTTAACGGGCGGAATTTGACCAGCGGCGGCGACGTAGGGGGACGGATTCGTCGTCGATCAGGTAGGTGATCATCTCAAACGCTTCGTCCGGATTCTCACAGGCGGAAGAGATGGAGTAGTAGTTGTCACCCACGGTGCCCACCACGCTCGACGGATCGCCGGCGCCGCCTTCGATGGCCGGGAAGGGGAAGAAGCCCAGCGGATTCAGCCTCGAAGTCAGGGTTCTCAGATCGCATGGTCGAGATCTGCCAGTTACCCATCAGCTCCATGGCAGCCAAACCGGAATAGAGCAGCTGACGAGATTGGGCCGTGTCGTAATCCAGACCGTTGAAACCTTCGTTGAAGTAGTCGTTCTCGACCATCTCCTGGACCATCTCGCCAGCCTGCACGAAGACGGGGTCCTCAAAGCTGCCGCCCGAACGCGTCGCGGCGTTGGCAAAGACTTCAGGGCCACCCAGGCGATCGACCAGGTACATGAAGTACATGGAACTGGTCCACTTAGTCTTGTTGGCCAGCGCAAAGGGGATGATGTCGTTTTCTTTGAGCGTCTCGACAACGACCTGTAGCTCGGCCCACGTGGCGGGCGGCGTCAAGCCTAGTTCCTCGAAAATGTCCTTGTTGTACCAGATCACGGCGATGGCGCTATTTTCGACCGGCACGCCCCAGATCTTGTCGTCAAAGGTGACGTTGCTCAGCGAAGCAGGCACAAAGCGGTCCTTGTAGTTGTCGGCTTCCATGTAGGGCGTCAGGTCGACAACTTGACCGGCCTGCACATATTCATAGAGCGGCCCACCACCCCAAGTGGGGAAGACACAGGGCGGATTGCCCGCGCCCATGGCGACCTTGATCTTGGTCTTGAAGGGATCATTCTGAAGCACCGAGACCTCCACCTCGACGTCCGGATTGTCGGCCATGAAGCGATCGACTGCAGCCTGATTCGTTTCGGCCGTCTGGTTCTGAATGTGCCAGAAGTCGATGAAGGCACCATCGCCCTCGGCCGCCGGCGCGGCTTCGGCGTCGCCACCAGATTCAGCGGGGGGCGCGGCGGTGCGGCACAGGCGCCAACCAGTGCTGCCAGCATGGCGATGATCATCAACAATCCAACGGTACGGGTAAGTCTGTACATGTTGCTTGCTCCTTTGTGTATGGGATGGTACCGGTTACCTAAGACAGAGAGGCGGTGAAGACTGCTGTGTGCTTGATCGTGGAAGAAACGGGCCTCCTTTCCGGCAGCGACGACGATCGAGACGGCATAGATCAGAATAACAACCAAAAAGGGCATCAAGTCGTCGATGGTCTGATGCCATGGCCCGCTACGGGCGCACAGGACTCGCGCACGATGAGGCGGGTCGACACACGCTGACGCTGTAGCACGCGGTTTCCTGAGATCAACTCCATGAGCATGGTCACAGCGGCTTCAGCCATGGCGCCAATCGACTGATCCAAGGTCGTAAGCGGTGGTTGGGCGACAGCAGCCTCGGGAACGTTATCAAAGCCAATCACCGACAGATCCTCGGGAATGCGCAGACCTGCGTCCTGTGCGGCATCCATAACACCGAACGCGGAGTCGTCATTGGCAGCGAAAATTGCCGTCGGCGGATCGTCCAGTGCCAACAGCATCTCGGCCGCTACATAGCCGCCTTCTCGCACGAATTCTCCGGCGACGACTAGGCTCGAATCAAAGGGTAGCGAGAGTTCAGCCAGCGCATCTTCATAGCCCTGACGACGGCGGACTGCGCTCTGCAGGTGGTCGATCCCACTCACGAAGCCGATGCGCCGATGGCCGAGCGTGGCCAGATAACGCATGGCCGCCATTGCACCCTCACGGTTGGCCCCGATCACAGCAGGATGCGCAGTGGACTGACGATATGGATCCAGCGTTACCAGCGGATAGTCAGTACGAAATTCTCCGGCATCCGGCACAACTACAATCGTCCCGTCTACAATCGTGCCGTTCAGACGTGCAATCTGCTGCTGTTCCCATAGGCTGCGCGCCTCAGGTGACTTGCGACCGCTGGTCATCGCAAGCAAATCGTAATCGGTACCCGTGACGGCCCGGCTTACTCCTTTAATCACTTCCACCGCATAGGAGTGATCCATATCGGGCATGATCAGGCCGATGACACCAGTGCGAGCACCACGCATGCCGCGTGCGGCGAGGCTAGACTCATAGCCGAGTTCGGCGATCGCTTGGCGGACACGAGCTGCCGTTGCAGGGGCCACGCCGTAGCGCTCGTTGAGCACGCGCGAAACCGTGGGCACGGAGACCTGAGCCGCGGCAGCGACGTCACGAATGGTCGGTTTTGTACGGTGCTGTGTCGTCTCAGGCATGGGCCGGATACTGGAAAATTGGGGAACCGAGTGGCGACTGATATCGTTATCGATAACGATATCATCAATCCTAGAGGCTGTCAAGCACTTCAATTGCTACGAAAAATCTCAAAATTGTCAGGCAGCGCTTTGCGGATTGAACAGATATGTCGCCAAGGAGAAGGCGGTGGCCCTAAAACTCCGGGTGATGTAGAAAGCAAGAAACTGGCCGCCCAATGCGCCAATCAGCGCGGCATAAGTAAAAGACGCAAACCCGACCGGCGTTACCGCAGCCCCATCCATATCGCTGAGCATGAGCGCCAGCGTTCCAGTGATCAGGGCGCCGGTCGCCAGCCGGATGCCAGTGACGGGAAGCGGATCCATACCGCGCATGCGTCGACGCACAAAGATCGCGTTGGCCACCTCAGACGACACGCCCGTAAAGATCAAGATGAAGCCAAAAGGTTTTGCCTGTGCCTGGCTCGGGGAAAACGCGCCGAAAGCCGTGTAGTTTTTTCACCGGTTGCGTGTCGGTCGCGGGCGAGGGGGGTCAGCAGGTCGTCAATCGAGCCGTTGAGCCGTATCAATACTGGCCTGGAAGGCAAAGGAGGCGTGCAGTGGGTATTTTCTCCCATCCATCATGGGTATGATGCCCGATGCCGGATGGGACATTCCCCCTACGTGCAGCGTGGTCATCAAGATGGGGTTCTTGACCGATGATGTAGAGGACGATAGATGCTACGCTAAATGCATTGATGCTGCGTTGTACGGCGCCGATTTTGCACACGTTCGAGAGTCTCAACATGTCCATGATCCAGATCTTCTACGTCGCCCTCTTCATTGTTTTCTTCGGTTGCTTGCGCTTTGGGGTTCCTGCCCTTCTACTTTGGGCGGTAGGACGGCTGGCCACGCGCCATGGTCTGCAGGAGCCTCGTGTTCCGATCAGCAGATGAGACGCGGGTATCGCACATCACTTCTCGCTGTCGAGTTCAATGATGCCCTTTTCGATTGCATACTTGACCAGTTCAACGCGGCTGTGGAGATTCAGCTTGGTCATGATGTTTTCGCGGTGACGATCCACGGTCTTGGGACTAATCACCAGGGCCACGCCGATCTCGCGATTGGTCGAGCCTTCTGCAATGCAGGTCAGCACCTCAATCTCCCTAGGGGTCAACGTCGCTGATGTCTTCGCATCGGCCGCGTCCGCTTGCCCGGTCACCAGCTCGCGCATGAGATGGCGAGCCAGGCTGGCATAGAGAAAGACATTTCCCTGACTCACGGTGCGCACGGCTGAAACAAAATCATCGGGCGCTGCGCGCTTCGAGATGTATCCGGACGCCCCTGCCCGCAACATGGCAAAGAAGTACTGCTCATCTTCATGCATTGTCAGGGCTAGGACACTGCTTTGGGGCGAAGCTGCGCGAATCTGGCGTGTCGCTTCGATGCCGTTCATGCCCGGCATGGCTACGTCCATGATAACCACATCGGGACACAGATCGCGAACTAGTTGCAGTGCCTCTTCACCGCTGGACGCTTCACCCACAATCTCCATCCCGGCTTCTGCCTGAATTAACATGCGTAGTCCGGCGCGCACGATTTGGTGATCGTCCACCAACAGTAGTCGTATCATCTACTCGTCTTGCCCTCGCTTGTCATGCTGGTTTTGGCGGTCCCACTATCCACACTGGCCGCTCCATCCGCGATGGTCGGCAGCGGAATCACGACGTGGACCGTTGTGCCCTGATTGATGGCGCTCTCGACGCTGCTCTGCCCACCCAGTAGCAGCGCCCGCTCCTGGATTCCCGTTAGGCCCCAGCCTTGCTGCTCGCTCAGCGGCCTCACGGCCTGAAAGCCTCGGCCATCATCCTGAATCCTGAGTTGCACGCGGTCAGTTGCGTAATGCAGGGTCACCGTCACATCATCGGCCGCGGCGTGTTTTACTACATTGGTGAGCGCTTCTTGCGCAATGCGAAAAAGCACGACCTCATACTCGTTCAGCAGCGGCTGTGCGTTCCCGGCAACGTGGAAGCTAGCGTTCAGTCCGTTGCGCCGGCCCACATCCTGAACATACCAGCGCAGGGCTGCCGGCAGTCCCAAATCGTCTAACTGAGGCGGTCGCAGATCCGCAATGATCTGATGAAGCTCGCCCAGCGCCATGTTGGCAAAGCGTTCCAACTCGGCGACCTGCTGGGCCGGGAAGTCAGGACAATGGGCGGATATCATCTGGATGCCGCGCAATCCCAGCGCGATTGCGGTCAACGTTTGCCCGGTTGCATCGTGCAGTTCACGTGCGATGCGTTGCCGCTCCCGCTCCTGGGCGGAGACGACGGCGCTTAGGAGATTGGACAGATGTGCTTGGCGTGCATTTACTTGTCGAAAAAGCAGCGCATTGTGAACGGACAACCCGAGTTGGTGGGCGATGCCGGTGAGGAGTTGCAGCTCATCGACGCTGAGTGGATGCTCGCTGGCACGCAATCGAGCCAATGCCAAGCTACCGATGACACGATCATAGGCAAAGAGCGGTACGGCGATGAAGCACGTGGGCGTAGTATGCCCGCGGCAGAGCCGCTGTAGCAGTGCAAGCTCCGCGGCCATGGCCAACACCTCCCCATCAGCATGGTGGCACAACGCTTGCCCCTCGGCCATGCTGCGCTGTGCCAAGGTACGCGCTTGGTCATATCGAGATCGGATTGGTGAATGCGACTCCACATTGACAAAGCCGGTGTGGACGATCGTCGTGGTTGCGTCTGCGCCGGCCAACTCCATGCCCGAAAACTCCGAATTGGCTGCGTTCAGGCTGGCTGTGCTATTCCCGTCATCGACCAGCAAAATCAGACCGGCGTCAATGGAAGAAAGGTTCTCGGCGATTCGCGCCAGCGCACGGCGGAGCCGCTCCTCCAGTGCCAGCGGCATGACCAGCAAGTTGGCGATCTCCACCACGAGCGCAAGTTCGCGGGTCGTCAAGCGCAGTTCGTGATTGAGCTCGCCCACGGATTGTCCGGTTCGTCCTTCCATCACGTGGACCCCCTCCTAGGCGATCCTGCACCGTCGATTCGCTTGGCCAAGATGGCCAAGATGGCGACGTCTCTTGCAGGGAAGAGGCGCAGCACCTGTTCAATGGCGGCAGCAATCATCACCACCGACAGCACAATCATCCCATCATCAACGGCAGCTGAACAGGGGCGACTGTCCCATCCTGAGCGGGGCAGGTGTCAGCCGCGGCAGGCTTCCCTAGAATTGAAGGGTCGAAAATGCACCCGTCATTTTCTTGTACAATCCGACCATATGTGCTATACTGTAGTTCGATATGGGGATGACAGGCTTCGACGGGGCAGGTCGTTCTTTGATTGCAAGCCGTAGAGCGTCGGCTACGTAAAAAAGGCGCAAACACTACAAATGCCAAAATCGGCAATCTGTTCGCTATGCCTACCACCCAGCCCTCCATGGCGCTGGCTGCGTAAGCTAGTGAACTGACCCTTAGGGGTCACGGCCTATCTGATGGTGCTCGCAGGTTAGGTAGTTGCCGTCATACACTGAAGGGCTGCGGTAGCTAAACGCCGATAAGGCTGCCTAAGACGAATCGGCTAGCTGGGCATGTGAATCCTGTCGCACGGAGTCCGCCCGGTGAAACACCAAATGCGCGACTAAGCTTGTAGACGTCTCTGGACAAATGTTTCGGACGCGGGTTCAATTCCCGCCATCTCCACAAAGAAAAAGAGGGCCGGCGATCGCCGGCCCTCTTTTTTTGTCCGTCCACCAGCAATAGCAACGGGTTGAATCAACCGCTTACGCGTCACCTGCAACAAAGCCGCGTGCTTCGTCGATCAAGTCGCGCCATTGACCAGCATCTCGCTCCACCACCCGCACCCATTCCCGGAAGCGCCGGCCATTGGGCGCAAAGGGCTCTCCTGCGTCGCCATCGATGAGTGCCTGCACGCGATCGGCAGGCAATTTGACAATAAGATCGCCGCTCTTCGGTTCGGCCGAGGCAAAAAAGTCGCCATGTACGCGCAGGCAGGGAAACCCCATCATGGTGCTTTTGCTAACGCTGTCATTGGCCAGCAGCGGCGTGGCAACCTCCCAGAAGAAGGCCGTTGGATCATGTGCTGTCATCTGTTTGCTCCTTTCGCAGGATAGACCGCGGATTTGCAGGGGTGCAGCGGATTGAGGCGGACCCGCTTACCACATCTTGTGCCGGGCACGTATCGGTGATCCGGCACGATTTGCCACGGCGGCTGCCCATGCATGAATGCCGTGGCTGGACTGCTGCGCACCCCATTGAATGGAGCCAGGCCGTCGATATGGAAATGCGTGGAAGGACAGCCCCGTACACAACAACGGATGAAGAAAAAATCGGATACAGCAGCCGTCCTGCCGACAACGCGTGTGGCGATCAACCACAGCGCAGTATCCGTTCCTTACGGGGAGCCCCCTGGGCCCCGCTGTTGTATACCCACCTGCTGCCGCCACGATTTGTCGGGTTACGTACGCCTCCCTGCGCTAGTGTCGTGTCAAATGTAAATTGATGAGTAAGCACGCCCACGTGCCGGATTGTTCGCGCGACGGCGTGCCTACTGGGCAATCTATCATTGTAAGCTTGGCACATCACTAGCATACAACATCAAGTCGCGACAATCAAGAACAAATGTTCGAAGAATGCCGCTATGCTCCGTTCTCCCTGTCCCATTGCCGCAATCCAGGATCTGGCCGGCGATAAGTGGACGTTGCTGATTGTGCGCGATATGATGACGGTGGACCGCCATCGCTACAATGATTCCTTGGCCCGGTGCGCTATGACTATCACCTGACGCCTAGGGGTTGCGCGTTGAAGAAAATCCGGCTGTTTCGGCCCACTCCGCGCAATTAGCGGTCTATCCTTTTGGTCTCTCCGGCAGCCTGCTGGCGAGCACGCATTCGTGCAGGCGGGCCCATGATGCCGGCGATTGCATTACAGCGCCGCTGCCTGCAGCACTGCGAACAGGAAATGGTGACGAACCCATGACCCGGGAAAATCCAGCATGACCCGCCACGAAGTAATCGTAATCGGCGCCGGCCTGGCTGGGCTGAGCGCGGCGCGCCGCCTGCAAGCCAGCGGGGTTGAGACCATCGTTTTGGAAGCGCGACAGCGCATGGGCGGGCGTATCCTGTCCCTGACACCGGCCGGCGCCGAGGGCATCTATGACCTAGGGCCAGCCTGGTTCTGGGCTGGCCAACCGCACATCGCTGGCCTCGTCGACGAGGCCGGTCTGGCTATGTTCGAGCAGTACGAAACCGGGCTGGCTCTCTTTGAACGGGATCACACACAGTCGCCACAAGCCTTTCCGCCCAATTGGCAACAACCGGTCTCCTATCGCATCGACGGCGGAGTCGGTGCATTGATCAGCTTTCTGCACCACCAGTTAGCGACGGATTCCGTACGAGTAGATCATTGCGTCGAATCGATCAGCCATGAAGACGACTGCCTAGCCCTCCACGTCACTCACAACGGCGAGGCGCTCCAACTGCTCACACAGCATGTCGTGATGACGCTCCCACCCCACCTTGCAGCCACAACGGTGCGCTATGCGCCGCCCCTGCCCACTGACGTGGAGGCCGCCCTGCTGGCGACGCCAACGTGGATGGGCCAGGCCATGAAGGTGGTTGTCACCTATACGCAGCCCTTCTGGCGCGAGCAGGGCCTCTCCGGCACGGCGCTCAGCTATGCCGGGCCGGTGCAGCAATTTCACGACGCGTCGCCGCAGGATGGCGCAAGCGGCGCGCTCTTTGGCTGGATCGGCGATGGCAGCGGCGCACGCACCTTACTGGCCGACGAACGCCAAGCCGCGGCGATTGCTCAGGTGACGCGACTTTTTGGTCCGGCTGGCGCACACCCTACTGGATATGCTGAAATGAACTGGGCGCGCGAGCGCTTTACGAATGGCCCACAGCCAGGACCCCACGCGGGCCAGCATCCCCGCTACGGCCATCCACTTCTGCAAGAGCCGCAGCTGGCCGGCCGTCTCTACTGGGCGGGCACAGAGGTTTCGCCGGTGGGTGGCGGCTATCTTGACGGCGCGATCGCCAGCGGCCTGCGCGCCGCAGCCGACGTACTCGACAACCGCACTGCGCTCTTGTAGCCGATCTGTCGCCTGGTATGGCCTATGCTCTGTTGCGTTACGCATCGTCGATCCGTTTTGGATCCATTCTGACGCAGAGGAGGCTTGATCATGCCAGGTTTTTAAGAGTCGATTACAGCAGTCAATGGGCAGTTCTTAGCCGCATTTTCCGCAGGGGACGCACGTGCCATGGCCGAAACCTACACAGCGGACGGTCAGGCTTTGCCGCCCAATGGCGACGTGGTCAGCGGGCACGCTGCGCTTGCCGCGATGTGGCAAGGCGTACTCGATATGGGCATAACCGGCGCAACGCTGGAGACTGTGGAGTTGGAGCACATGGGCGAGTACGCCCACGAAGTCGGTCGTTATACGCTCAAGGTTGAAGATGGCGCAGTGGTTGACGAAGGCAAGTACATCGTCATCTGGAGGCGGCTACCAAGTGGTGCGTGGAAGTGGCATCGCGACATCTGGAACAGCAGCCGGCCGCCGACCGCCTAGGCTCGGGCGTATCGGGGAAGTCCCGCTCAAGTTTTTCGGGAGGCAAGCGATGATCAGCTTCCCACGTCCCTACTCGTAGGCCAGGATATCGCGCACGCTGACGCTGGTCGCGCTTCGGGCCGGCAGCAGGCTCGCCACAAAAGAGAGCACCGCGATCAGCGCCAGCCAGATCAACACGCCGCCGACCGAGAAGCGATAGATCAGGGGCGCCTCCATGATCGCGTCGCCCACGAGCCGGTTCATCGCCAGCCCCAGGGGGATGGAGACGACGACCGCAGCCCCCCAACTGATGGCGCCAATCAACAATGACTCGGCCGTGACGATGCGAAAGATACTGCTGTTACCCGCACCGATGGCACGGAGCACGCCGATCTCGCGCGTGCGCTCAATAATATTGAGGCTCATTGCACCCATGAGCCCGATTGCCCCGACCACGGCCAGCAAGACGGCCATGATGAGCAGAAAACCGATCAGCACGTTGAACTGATTGATGATCTGGCCCTCCTCCGTGGCGCTGGTCTCGGCGTCACTCACTTCGATGCCGGCGGCCTCAAAGCGAGCTTCCAGATTCTCGGCCACCCGCGTTTGGGTTGCGGGATCGTGCTGATCGGTCACGATGAAGACCACGCCAATGCGGCCCACGCCGCCCACCAGTTCCGAGAAGTGGCGCTGGTTGACGTAGACCTGGGGCTCTGGCGGCGTGCCCTTGACCAATCCCACCACGATCCAGGCCGATTCTTCACCTTCAATCTTGAGCGTAATCTGATCGCCCACGTCGATATCCGGCTCCTCGCGCAGCAGGATGGTGTTCACGACGACGGCGTTGGTGTCGCCCGGCAGCAACCAGCGGCCTTCGACCAGAGTAGGATTGACGAGCGCACTCTCCTCGGCCGGCGCACGCAGGCCGATATTCATGCTCTCGGTGCCGTCTTCGCGGATGCGCCGCACAGAATTGAAGCGCCAGCCTTCAGCTGCGACCACGCCCGGCTCAGCCAGGGCATGATCCAGCAGGCGATCGGCGCGATAGCCGCGCGGGAAGCTCACCACCACGTCATAGTCGATATAGTCGAACATACCGTCGAGCGTTGTCAGCAGCGAGGCGCGCACGGTGAAGACTGCGATAAAGATGCCGCCGCCGAGAATGAGGGTCGTAAGCGTCAGCAGTAGCCGCGTCTTGCGGCGAAATGTATTGCGCATGGAGAGGATGTAGGGTCGGGAAAGGCCGCGGATGCGTCGGAGCGTGCGGTCGATGAACGAGCCGCGGGCACGCAGGTTCATGCCCTGATCACTGAGGGCTTCGCGCACGGTCGTGTTGGTGGCGCTGCGGATGGGCACGAAGGCTGCGATCAGGGGCACGCCCAGCCCCACGACCAGTTCCAGAAGCCAAACCTGGGGGTCGATGGCGTACGAGGCAATATCAAAGTTGACCAGATCCGCGATATAGTTTGCCAGCGCGAAGGCGCCCATCGTCCCCAGCGGAATGCCGATCGCCAACGCCATCACGGCCAGCAATCCCACAAATGCAAAGTAGGTGCCCATGACCTGCCGGCGCTGTGCGCCCAGCGCCTTCATCACGCCTATCTGCCGCACCTGTTGGGTCAGTAACGCCTGGAGCGCGTTGGTGACCATGAAGCCGCTGAGCACGAGCGACATCGCGCCCAGTACGCCCAGAATCAGCATAATCGGCTTGACGTCGGTGTCGGCGGGATGCAGGCCCGGCGTCTCGATCCACGTGTAGTAGACCGTGGGCCCGACTTTCTCCACATGATTGGCGACCTCCTCGGCCACCGCCTGAATGTGGGGTACATCAAATTGGTTTTGTGCCGTAACCAAGTAGAGCTGATCGTAGGTGCGCTCCATGTCAAACCAATCCAGCGTCGCCGGGCTGATGTAACCAACGCCTTGCCCCGTCCAGCCGCCCGATTGCTGCATGATGTCGTGTGCAGCACCCGCCACGATCAGTCTGCGCTCTTTCCCATTGCCCAGTTCGACCAGGATCTCGTCGCCCGGCGCAACGCCCATCCATTCCAGCGAGGCACGTTCGATAACGATCTGGTTTTCCGGCGGCGGCCATGCGCCACCCTCCGGCGTCAACTCGAAGACGCGAATGTCATCGTAGTCAGGAACGGTGATGATGCGCAGGTTGCGCCAGGGAGTGACTTCGGGGTCGACGTCTGTCGCCAACGTCTTGAAGCGCACGCCAAACTCCAGGCGTGCGTCGGCAGTGGAAATTTCGGGCATATTGCGTACCGACCAGAGCAACTCTTCATCAAAACGGCCGGTATAGAGCACCGCACTTGCCGGCTTGACGGCATTCCAGCTTGCATGCAGTTCCCGCGCCAAAATCGAACGCGAGCCGGCGATCATGCCCACGGCAAAGACGCCGACGGCGATGGAGAGCACTACCAGCAGCGTGCGCACTTTATGATCCCATAAATCGAAAATTACTTTTCGCCAGCGCGGTGCCAACATGATCTCTGATCTCTTCCTGCGGTGCGTACGGCCGCCGTGCAAGCGGGTCGAAGAGTCCCCGAACCTAGACGGCATAGCCGACGGAGCCGGCCCCTTATTCAACGAGCAATACGTATAGTTGCTGCAGCAGGTTGCAGAAGGGCCAATCTGGCACATTTCCATGCAACCTCGCTCATATGCACTGAGAATGGATGAGAGCTACCAGTTTGCCGGCTGCGCCGCAGATAAAATAAACGTGCAAAGGTTATGCAAATGGTTTATAATTGCTTACGTAGTTTCATGTCATTACCGATTGACAACAGTGCAACCCATCCACACTCCATAAAGGGGAAAAATCAGATGAAAAAAGTTTGGTTATCCATTGGCCTCATGCTCGTAGCCGCCCTCTTCCTGGCGCCTTTCGCCGGTGTTGCTAGTGCCCAGGATGCCGACATCGTCGACACTGCGGTCGCAGCAGGCGATTTCTCAACGCTGGTCGCTGCGGTGGATGCCGCCGGCCTGGTTGAAACGCTCAAGAGTGAAGGACCGTTCACCGTCTTTGCGCCGACCGACGCTGCCTTTGCCGCCTTGCCAGCTGGAACCGTGGATTCGCTCCTGGCTGACCCGCAAGGTGCATTGACTGATATTCTGACCTACCATGTGATTCCTGGCAAAGTGATGGCCAGCGACCTGTCCGATGGCCTAGAAGTTGCCACGGTCAATGGCGCCACAGTTGTCTTCACCATCTCCGACAGCGGCGCCATGATTAACAACGCCAACATCGTTGCCACCGACATTGAAACAACAAATGGCGTGATTCACGTCATTGACGCCGTCCTGATTCCTCAGCTGGAAGCCGCAGCCGAGACGGCTGATGCGGAGGCAACGCCAGCGGCAACCGAAGAAGCCATGGAAGAGGCAGAAGCAACGCCAGCGGCAACCGAAGAAGCCATGGAAGAGGCAGAAGCGACACCAGTAGCTACCGAGGAAGCCATGGAAGAGGCAGAAGCAACGCCAGCGCCAACCGAGGAAGCCATGGAAGAAGCAGAAATGACGCCGGAGCCGACGGAAGAGGCTATGGAAGAAGGCGAAATGACTTCGCCCGAGCCCACGACCCTCCCCGTGACGGGTGCAAGCCTGCCCGGCAACACGATCCCGGTCCTGGCCGTGATTGCCCTGGGTCTGATCGGTGCGGCCTTCGTCACTCGCCGCCAGTCCTAGATTGACCGCAGTCTGATTAACTGAAAAGCGAGCCATGGAAGTTGAACTTCCATGGCTCGCTTTTTTGTTTGGTATCCGTCAGTTCCACGCCAGCTGATTGCGCATCTGCCAGTACGCTACCGGCGTCTCGGTCAAGTTGGTCAGATTTGCGGCCGCTTCCTCATCCCACGGGACGGTTAGCGCCGCCACGTTTGACGCCAGGTGCTCGAAAGTCGCTGCACCACTCAAGGCAACCGCACACCAGGGCTGGGCCAGGACGGCGCCCAGTGCCAGTGCATCAACCGTGGCGCCAAGCCGATCCGCTTCCGCTTGGAGCAGCGCCAGCTTCGGCGCAAAGACCGGATCATCGTTACGTGGCGTAAGTCGGCCGTTGGCGAGGACCTCTTTCACGACCACACCCCACCCCGCAGCCGCGGCCTCGGCCAGCGCGTCACCCGCCGATGGTTCGAGCAAGTTCCACGTAGCCTGCACCGCGTCAAAGAGCCCCACGCCATCCACCTGCACTGCTAAGGCAGCACGCAGCACATCGCCCTGGTCGGCGCCGCTAAGCGAAAGCCCGATCAGCAGGCCATCGGCTTTGAGCCGCGCCAGTTCGTCGAGCACGGCGACGTTGTCGAGCACGCCGCTGGCAAACGTCGCCGAATGGATTTGGTAGAGGCGCAGATGATCGCCCAGGAGCACGTGAGATTCCTGCCACTGGCGCGTCAGCACGGGCAGCGAGTGCTCTTTGACCTCATGCTTGTCGGCCTCCACCTGCCAGTCCGCGGTATAGGTATAGCCCCACTTCGAAGCCACAAAGTCCTGCGCAGGCGCAATCGCTCGAGCCGCCAGCCAACTGCTCAAGAACGCCTCGGCGCGGCCATACGATCGAGCCGCGTCAAAATAGCGGATGCCCAGGTTCCACGCTGCGTCGAGCACGGTGTGCGCATGACGCTCCATCGCTGCAACCTCGTAGGCCTGGTTCAGGTCGTCACGGTGGCCCAGGGTGATGTAGCCGGGCCGGCCCAACGCGGCCATGCCCAGGCCAAGCGGAGTCACCACATAGTCGCTGGCGCCAAAGGGACGAAGAATCATGTGAACACTATCCAATCAAAACCCATTAACGAACCCAAAATCCGACAATCGAACAGCACAGTCATCCCTGGGAACGCCGAGCCCCAGCTCGGCCCGTGCTTTGCCGGCCGGACTGGGGCTCGGCGTTCCTGAACGTCTTCATACGCTACGCTCGTCGCCAGGGAAGCTTGTAAAACGCGTTTCAATGCCCACAGTTTTACACCAAAGTGCGCCCACCGGCAATCGCACCGATCACGAAAAGGGGCTCAGCGCCGGTTGCCACCGCCTCGGGCAACGGCGCGTCCGGTGACTCGTGGGTGAGGTCCGCCTGGCAAGCAAAGAAACGCAGGAAGGGCCGGCGCTGCTGCGTCGTTTGGTCGCGGATCGTGCCGCGCAGCATGGGGTACTGTGCCTCCAGCGCGTCGAGCACGCTGCGCTGCGTGACGGGACCATCCACGTTGACCGTCACTTCAGAGCCCACGCCAGCCATGGTGCGCAGATGTGCTGGAAGCTTTACGCGGATCATGGCAGGGTCTGCACTTCGACTGAGAGCACTTTGGGCAGATCGCGCACGATGGCCATCCAGGAGTCGCCACCGTCGGCCGATGCGTAGACCTGGCCGCCCGTTGTGCCAAAGTAAACGCCGCACGGATCGAGCGTGTCCACGGCCATGGCGTCGCGCAGGACATTGACGTAGCAGTCCTGCTGCGGCAGGCCCTTGGTCAGCGCTTCCCACTCGTTGCCGCCCGTGCGGCTGCGATAGACGCGCAGCTTGCCTTCAGGCGGGTAGTGCTCGGAGTCGCTCTTGATGGGCACGACATAGACGGTGTCGGGTTCATGAGCATGGACATCGACCACAAAACCAAAATCTGACGGCAGATTACCGCTGACCTCATACCAGGAATCACCGGCATCATCGCTGCGCATGACGTCCCAATGCTTCTGCATGAAGAGAACGTTGGGTCGATCCGGATGCAACGCCATGTGATGCACACAGTGACCGACTTCGGCTTCGGGCTCGGGGATATACTCCGAGGTCAACCCGCGATTGATGGGCTGCCAGCTCTGCCCCGCGTCGTCGCTGCGGAAGGCGCCGGCCGCCGAGATGGCGATGTAGATCCGGTCAGGCTTCTGGGGATCGAGCAGAATGGTGTGGAGGCACATGCCCCCGGCGCCTGGCTGCCACAAAGCGCCGGTACCATGCTTACGCAACCCAGACAGCTCGCCCCAGGTTTGACCGCCGTCGGTCGAGCGGAAGAGTGCAGCGTCCTCGACGCCGGCGTAGACGGTGTCCGGGTCGGTAAGAGATGGTTCAAAATGCCAGACGCGGTTGAACTCCCAGGGATGGGGCGTGCCGTCATACCACTGATGGGTGCCGGGCACGCCGTCGTAGATGAAGTCATTGCCCACGGTCTCCCACGTCGCGCCGCCATCGTCCGAGCGATGGACGACCTGTCCAAACCAGCCGCTTGACTGCGCGGCATAGAGCCGATTCGGTTCAGCCGGCGAGCCCTTGAAATGATAGATCTCCCAGCCGCCGAAGAAGGGCCCATTCACCGTCCAGTCGGTGCGCGCGCCGTCAGCGGTGAGGATAAACGCACCCTTGCTAGTGCCCACAAGTACGCGTACTGCGCTCATCATGCCTCCTTTGTGATCTCTCACGATCTCACTGCTCTGATACGCAGGGTAAAGCCAAGCGGGGAGTGAGGCCAGTATAGAACATATATTCTTGCCCGTCAATCGCTTTTTTTGCGAGGCGCAGTTCTAATTTTGAAGCAATTCGACCGCGGATTTGACAGATTGCGGCGGATCCCGGCTGATTATCAGCAGGCAATCCGTACGAATCTGCCGTATCCGGTTTGTTCCGCTGTCTAGCCTCTGCTGACATTTCGAAAACCACCTACTTTGCGCCTGGCACGTCCCCGGCACGGGCGGCAGAATATCCGATTAGCAGACTTGTAGGCGCCCGTGCCGGGGACGTTACGACCAAATGTCAACGGGACCTAGCAGCTTGTCGGAGAGACCAAAAAGATAGGCCGCGGATTGCGCGGATTGGGCTGAAACAGCTGGATTTTCTTGGTTTTATCCGCCTGAATCCACCAGATCCGCGCAATCCGCGGCCTATTCATCTTCTCTCCGACAGCCTGCTAGTGGCGGCAAAATGAGACGTCATGAAGCAGGAGGTTTACCCCGAATCAATCAAAAGAGGAAAAATGACCATAGATGCGCATAAAATAGTGCGAGTCTGCGACAAAGGGATGAGCCATGGCCGCTTGATGCAGGCGATCCGCCTCATCGTCGTGATCCATCATGTCGGCGAGGAGCGCCTGCACCAACAGGCTCGTGCAGCGCAAGCCATAGTGGCCCGTTTGTGTGGCAATGCGCTCGGCCTGCTCGAGGCGCTTGCCGGCCCGTGGCGCATCGCCTTCCAGACCTGCGGCGGTCGCGTCCAGCAGGCAGGCTTCTTGGTCAGCACTGCATTGCTAGACGTCAATGCCAATGCCCAGACGCCGCCAGCCGAGTTGCGCGGCACGGCTTTCTTCCGTGGCGAGCTAATGGAAACAGGCTACGTGTTCTCACCGGACGCAACGAATTCGTGCGAAGTTTTTCCCTCCCGGCGTCGTTCGTTGACGAGCAGTGACTAGAACGAGACGCCTGGCTTCGGCAGGTCGATCCTTCGCTAGGCTCAGTACGGGCAAGTACAGTTCAAGCACGGGCAATCGGCGCTTGGCTGATGTGGCGGGCAGTTGCTACGGAAAGCGATTCCAGCGCAGGGAGAGGCTCACCGCCACAATTGCCAGCAGTGCGGCAAGCGCGGTGAAGAAGACGCTGATCTCATAGGGCACCTTCTGCAACGAAATATTGGCGGGCAGATTGAGGAAAACGTCGAGCAGCTGCTCGGCGTTTTCGGCCTGGTAATAGGCGCCGCCGGTCAGATCGGCCACGCCGCGCAGAGTCTCTTCATCCAGCACGACAAAGCGACGCCAGTCGCCGCCTCCACCGCCGCCAGCGAAGCCACCGGCAAAGCTGCTGCCAAAGACATCGCTCCCCAATTGCTCGCGCGTGCAGACAAGCTGCCCTGGATCGATGGTCCCAAAGCCAATGGTATAGACCCGCAAACGTCGATCGGCTGCCTGCTGCGCCGCGTCGAGGGGTCGCGGCCCCTGTGCGTTGGCCCCGTCGGTTAACAGCACGATGATATCGGGCTGATAGCCTGCGCCCGCCACGGCCGGCGCTTCTTCACCCGCGAACGCACCCGCCTGGAGATTGACGCCGCTGGGCGCAACCTGGTCATTGACCAACGCGACGGCGTCGATGGATTCGAGAATGGCGCTGCCGATGGCCGTACCAAAGGCGGTGGTGAAGTTATCGATCGCCTGGACCAGCGCTTCCTTGTCATCGGTCGGGGCGACGACCGTTTCTGCGAAGCCGGTAAACGCGACGATACCAATCTGCGTGCCGTCGGGCTGATCCTCGACAAAGGCGCGGGCCGCTTCCTGGGCGATGGTCAGACGGTTGGGGGCTACGTCGGTGGCACACATGCTGCGCGAGACGTCGATGGCCAGCATGATGGTCGATTGGCTGAGCGGTATCTCGATTTCGGCCTGCGGACGGGCCATCGCCACGGCCAGTCCCGCCAGCGCAGTCAGAAAGAGGGCGAAGGGCAAATGGCGCCGCCAGCGTGCATGACGGGGCAGGGCCGCACGCACGAGCAGCAAGCTCGAATAGCGCACGGCATAACGCTGCTTGCGTCGCAGCATCCACAGGTAGAGCGCTAACAGCAGCGGCACAATCAGCAGCGCGGTCAACGCCCAGGGCCAGAGAAAGCTCATGAAACGCCTCGCATTACGGCATGCGTCCAAACCAGCGCATGGAGAGCGCGCCGCCGATCAGGAAGAACAACAGGCCAAGTCCGGCCAGCAGCGCAGTCACTTCAGTCATCTCTCCCTCAACGGTCAACTGCAGGTCGACGCTGTCGTAGATCTCGGCCAGCGTTGCGGCATCGGCGGCGGCGTAGTAGACGCCGTTGGTCAAATCGGCCAGTTGCTGTAGCAGCAACTCATCGAGCGCCGTGACCAGGCTGAAACCCTCTACCTCGATAACGGCCCCCTCTGCGCTGCCCAGGCCGATGGAATAGATGCGCACGCCCGCCTCAGCCGCGGCCTGGGCTACGAGCAGGGGGTCGGGATCTCCGGTGTTTTCGCCATCGGTGAGGAGCAGAATCACGGCTGAAGAAAAGTCGTCCAGGCCAAAATCGCCCGTTACCGTGCCACTGTCGGCGTCAAAGGCTTCTTCATTGATCGCCAGCGTCTCGCCGGCAATTGCATTGAGCGAAGTAAAGATGCCCTGCCCGAGCGAGGTGCCGCCCTCCGGCGCAAGCTGGTTGAGTGCGTTTAGCACGGCGGCGCGATCGTCGGTGGGCGGCTGGACGATGAGGCCGCCAACGCCAAAAGCCACGACGCCTAAATCAATCGTCGACGGCTGATTCTCCACAAAGATCTGGGCCGCTTCCTTGGCCGCGTCCATGCGCGTTGGTTCCAGATCGTCGGCCAGCATGCTGTTGGAGATGTCAAAGGCCAAGATCACCGTGCCCTGGACGCGCGGCAGGCTGAGCGCAACCTGGGGCCGGGCCAGCGCAACCAAGAGCGTGGAGATGCCAGCCAGAAAAAAAATGGCCGGGATGTGCCGCCTGCGCCGCAGGACAGCGTTGCCGCCGTTCGCCGTCCCCAGTGGCCCGAGCGCGGCCGCAGCTTGTGCCTGCCTGCGGCGCAGGCGGCGATAACGCCAGATCAGCAGCGGAATCAGCCCCAGCGAAAGCAACATGAAGGGCCAAAGGAAGGAGAAATAGTCATTCATCGGCGCCGCCCCTTGCGCAGCGCGGCCATGCGCAGGATGGCGCGGGTCAGCTCTTCGTCGGTGCGGATTGTAAAGAGATCTGCACCGCGCGCGCCGGGCGCTGGTCGCCAGCGCGCTTTCGCGTTCGGCCGCGGCCGCAGCGAAGCGCTGGCGGAAGGCGGCGTCACTGGTGTCGACATAGAGATGTTCACCGGTTTCCATGTCCTCCACCACGATCAAGCCGGCGTCGGGCAATTCATGCTCGGTCGGGTCAAGCAGGCGCATGGCGATCAGCTCGTGGCGCCGGTGGAGCAGCGCCAGCGTGCTCTCCCAGCCGGGCGGACTGATGAAGTCGGAGATGACAAAAATGAGCGACCGCCGTTGCGCGGCATTGAGTCCGGCGCGCAGCAAAACGGTAAGGTCGGTTGTAGGGCCGGGCTGGGTGGATGCTCGATCGAGGAGCGCACGCGTCAGCAGCAGGACCTGGTTGCGCCCCGTGCGTGGCGGGATGATCTGGACGACGCGATCCGTGTAGAGAATCGCGCCCACACGACTGCCGTCGCGCGTCAAGAGACGCGCCAGCGTGGCGGTCAGATCCACCAGCATGGCCTGCTTGGTCTGCTCCGCCGGGCCAAAGCCCATAGACGGACTCAGGTCGAGCAGGAACCACGCGGTCAGTTCCCGGTCCTCAGTGTACTGGCGCACGTGCAGCTGATTCATGCGCGCGGTCACGTTCCAGTCGATATGGCGGATATCGTCCTGGGCCTGATATTCGCGCAGGTCGGCGAAGTCGATGCCGCTACCGTAGAAGAGCGTGCGATAGTCACCCTGAAAGAGACCGTCCAGGCGACGGATGATGCGCCACTCCAGGCGCGCGAGGATCTGTTCGGGCGGCAGGTGAGTGTTCAAGGCTAGGCATTCACGGTAACGTTACGTGGGCGGAAATCTCAGGCTGACGCACCGCACTGAGCAAGCCAACAAGTACCTGATCGCTGTCCACATTGTCGGCGAGCGCCTCATAGGAGAGGACCAGGCGATGGCGCATGACGTCCGGAGCCAGGTCGAGGACGTCCTCGGGCAGCACATAGGCGCGGTTGCGCAAGAAGGCCAGCGCACGGGCGGCCAAAATCAGGTTGATCGAGGCACGCGGGCTGGCTCCAAAGAGGATGTAGGGTGCAAGTTCGCCCTGGCCGACGGAAGCCGGCTCGCGGCTGGCGGTCACGAGCTTGACCGCGTATTCAATCAGTGCGGGATCCACGTAGACCTCGGCCACCTGCTCCTGCAGGCGCAGCAACTGCGCCGGATCAAGGATGCGCATGATCTCCGGCATGGCGGCGATCATGCGCTCGACGATCACAAATTCCTCGGTCGGCGTCGGATAGCCGACCAGCACCTTGAGCATAAAGCGATCCACCTGCGCCTCGGGCAGCGGGTAGGTGCCTTCCGATTCAATCGGATTCTGCGTTGCCATGACGAGGAAAGGATCGGGCACTCGATGGGTCTCGCGCCCGATCGTCACCTGGCGCTCCTGCATGACCTCCAGCAGCGCACTTTGGACCTTGGCCGGCGCCCGGTTGATCTCGTCGGCCAGCAGCAGATTGGTGAAGACCGGTCCGAGCGAAGTGTCAAAGCCGCCGGTCTGCTGATTGTAGATGCGGGTGCCGATCAGGTCGGCCGGCACCAGATCGGGCGTAAACTGGATGCGCTGGAATTGCCCGCCGATGACGTCGGCCAGGGTGTTGATGGCCATGGTCTTGGCTAGGCCCGGCACGCCCTCGACCAGGATATGGCCCCGGGCAAGCAGCGCCACCAGCAGCCGCTCCAGCAGTTCGTCCTGGCCTACAATGACGCGCTTGACTTCGAAGAGCACGCGCTCCATTGGTTTTTGGGGCAATCCGTCGTTTGTTGGCACCATGAATCATCCTGTCGTAGATATGCGGATCTTGGTCGTAGAGACGTTTTGAAACAAGACCGGCTATTGCAGTGGCAATCCCGCCGCACCGCCGGCAGTGTCAATGCGCACGGCCAGACCGATGCCGATAAAGGTGTCGGCTTCCGTCGGGTTGATGAGGGCAACGATGATGCCGACGACCTCGCCGTTACGATTGAGCAAAGGTCCGCCGGATGCCCCGGCATTGACGGCCGCGTCGACCTGAATCAGCCGCTCCAATTCCAGGTTACTGTTGGGCAGCGTATAGGTGCGGTTGAGCCCCGAGACGACGCCGGCGCTGATTGAACCTGCCAGCCCCAGCGGCGTGCCGACAACATAGGCCTCATCGCCGATCCGCACAGCGCCGGGATTGCCCAGGGTGGCCGGTGCAAAGATCTCCGGCAATTCCTCGGGCTGCAGCACCGCGATGTCAATATCGGTCTCGGCGCCGATCACCGCGGCGACCGTTTCCGTACCATCGGCAAAAATGACAGTAACCTCTTCGAAGCCTGCCACGACGTGCAGCGCGGTCAGTATCGCGCCGGCGCTGTTGACGATCACGCCGCTGCCGATGCCACTGGGGAGGTCGCCATCCGGCGCCTGCACCGTCTGCATGGCAGCCAGCTTGAGGGCAGATTCGTCCTGCAGGCGCGCAACGCCCCGGTCATTGGGCAAGCGATCACCCGTTGAAATGGTTACCAGAGAAGGAAGAATGAGTTCATATGCCGTGGCGGAGTAAGGGGCAGGCGGCGTGATTTCGGCGACAATTTGCTCGGCCCGAGCATCGACTTCATCCGCCGTAAGTGGCGGCGGCGTCAAATAATCATGGAGGAAAAAGCCGCCCGCCATGATCAACGCGCCGCATAGTACCAGGAAGATCGCCTGTACCAGCGGCGCCCGCAGCCAGGCGGGCAACCGCGTCCGCTGTGGCGGATTTGGGTCAGTCCCGCCGTCTGTCCCTCGATCTTGACGTTGGTCGGACGACATTTCGCTCATTGCGCAGGTGATTGGCAAGCAGACGCCGTCAGATCGAACCGAGTGAATACGACGTCAACAGCGGCAGGGGGTGAGGGCCCGAGCCAACGCCGGCAAACAAGCCGGCACTGTTGCTACGGTAACAGAGATTGGGGAATCTTCTGTAACGCTACCGACCATGTCCAACGTGCTGCAGCTAGCGATCGGGCAGCAATTCCGGCACATTGCCGAGCGAAGCCTCCAGTGCGAGAATGCGCGCATGTACAAATTCGGGGAGTAGCGCCCTGCGCTGGGCGGCATAGTTAAAGGTCACGGCCATGCTTTCGCCTTCAGCAGCCAGGCGACTGTGCTGCACGCTAACGGCCCGGTGCGCAATCACAAAGCGATCACTGCCGAGCTGGGAGACGCGTGCGCCCACCCGTAGCGTATCGGGGTAGGTGACGGGAAAGCGGAAGCTACAATTGATCGACGCCAAAATCGGGCCGATCGTCGTGTCTTTCATGAATTCCATCACACCCAGCGCTTCCAAGTAGGCAACGCGTGCGCTCTCAAAATATTGAAAATAGACGACATTGTTCACGTGTTGGAACGCGTCCATATCGCCCCAACGCACCGGCACGTCGTAGATCACGGGGTAGTCGCGTAACAGGTCGTCAGTCATGGCCTATCCAAAGAGCTGATACATGGGTTTAATCACGAGCAGGGGCACGCAGGCGCGTTGGGGCAGACCGGCGACAAAGAGGACCGCGGCCGCCACGTCCTCGGACTGGAGCATTGCGGCGCGGCGCTCGGCGCTGACGGGCACAACCCGCTTGTCGAGAATGGGCGTGTTGACCTCGCCGGGGCAGACTGCGCTGGCGCGCAGGCCGTTGGGCAGCTCTTCCTCGTTGAGGTTGTGCGTCAGGGCGACGACCGCGTGCTTGGTGGCCGAATAGGCCGCGCCGGCCATGGCGCTGGGCCGCAGCCCGGCAGTCGAGGCGACGTTGACGATGAGGCCGTCGCCACGGGCGCGCATGGCCGGCAGGGCCGCGCGGGTCATGTTGAAGACGCCGG
This sequence comes from uncultured Chloroflexia bacterium, assembly GCA_963749845.1. Classification (GTDB taxonomy): domain Bacteria; phylum Chloroflexota; class Anaerolineae; order Caldilineales; family Caldilineaceae; genus JAGRCP01. The sequence continues at coordinate 402,020 of CAVVOJ010000014.1, forward strand.
TCAGGTTGACGTTAACGACCAGATCCCAGTCGTCCGGTTCGACCTCGCCCACTGAGCGGGGGTTCGTGTTGAGGCCGGCATTATTGACGAGAACGTCGGCTGCGCCAAAACGTTCTTCAATCGCGGCGACGGTCGTGTTGACCCCGTCGCGGTCGCTGACGTCGCAGGGGCAGAGCATGATTTGATCGGCGGGCAGGCCGTCAGCTGCTTCGGCCAGCTTGGCCGCGCGTCGGCCGATGAGCGCAACCCGGGCGCCTTCGGCGACAAAGGCGGCGACGACGGCGCGGCCAATACCCGTGCCTGCGCCGGTGACAATGACGGTCTTGTTTTCGAATTGTGGCATCGTTTGAGGTTCCTAGTTGGGTGAATGGGCATGATTGCTACGTTCGTGTGGCGGGCATGCGATCATTCACACGTTGAAGCGGAAATGGATGACGTCGGCGTCTTGGACGATGTATTCCTTGCCTTCGACGTGGACGGCGCCGTTGGCTTTGGCCTTGACTTCGCTGCCGTACTGAATGAAGTCATCGAAATGAACGACCTCGGCGCGGATGAAGCCGCGTTCAAAGTCGGTGTGAATCACGCCCGCGGCCTGGGGCGCGGTGGCGCCTTCGGTGATGTTCCAGGCGCGCAGCATCTTTGAGTCGGTGGTGAAGAAGCTGATGAGCCCCAGGGCGCGGAAGCCGATGTGGATGAGCTGCTCCAGCCCACTCTCTTCGGCGCCGGCCAGCTCGAGAAATTCCTGACGCTCCGTCTCGCTCATGCCGATCATCTCTTCTTCGAGCTTGGCGCAGAGCTTGACTACAGCCGCGCCTTGCTCCGCGGCCAAAGCCCGCACTTCACGCACGTACTCATTGTCCTCAGCCAGGCCGGCTTCATCGACGTTGGCCACGTAGATGACGGGCTTGGCGCTGAGAAAGCGTAACTCGCGGTTGAGCGTCCGAAAGGCTTCACCTGCGCGATCCGGATAGGCGGAAGCAGGCTCGCCCCGCTCCAGCATGGCTTTGAGCCCCTCGGCCGCGGCCTGGACGGGCACAAGCTTTTTGTCGCCTTTCACCTCGCGCACCAGCTTTTCCAGCTTGCGCTCCAGCTGCTGAAGGTCGGCCATGATCAGTTCATAGTTGACGACCTCGATGTCGTTACGCGGCTCGGGCTGGGCCTGGACGTGAATGACGTTGTCGTCATCGAAGCAGCGCACTACGTGAACGATGGCCGCCACGTCACGAATGTTGCCCAGAAACTGGTTGCCCAGCCCCTCGCCCTGGCTGGCGCCCTTCACCAACCCGGCGATGTCAACAAACTCGATGGTGGCGTAGGTCACGCTGTCGTGCTCGACCAGTTCGGCCAGTTGGTCCAGCCGCGGCTCGGGTACGGCGACGATGGCCTTGTTAGGCTCGATGGTGCAGAAGGGGTAGTTGGCGGCTTCGGCGTTTTGGGCTTTGGTCAGCGCATTGAAGGTCGTGCTCTTGCCCACGTTGGGCAGGCCGACGATGCCAATCGGAAGGGTCATGGGTGTGCGTTGCTCCTGCGGTGGTATTGGGCAATGGGCATAGTGTAGCGGAAAGCCGAAGCAACGCCAAGCAGAGCAACCGGACGGCGGCTGGCGTCCGGGAACGCCAAGCCCCAGCTCGGCAGTACAGCCTAGGCCAAGCCGGGGCTTGGCGTTCCCGTGCGTCCCAGACAGTCCCGGCACGTGTCCGGCGTCCAGACAGAGTCTCAACCTCGCGGGGTGAGCAGCTTCTGCTTAGAAACAGTACAATCAACGGTCTAGGCAACAGGTCAGCGCCGGTTGAGCCTGCGCCGTCCTGAGCCTGCCTGTACTGAGCCTGTCGAAGTATCGAAAGGTCGAAACCAAGCGGGTCGACGAGGTCCAGCGCCGGTTGAGCTTGCCTGGACTGAGCCTGTCGAAGTGTCGAAACCAAGCGGGTCGATGGGTTACGTTTCTTGTCGATAAAGACGCAGGCGGAATTAACAGCTTTCGATTCAAAGGCTAGACAGGTATACTTGCGACTGCTGAGAACGCACTTGATCAGTAGGTCCAGGTATCTCCCGCTTGGCTCCTACCATTGGCCGTCTGTCAGCCTCTGGACGGCCACATCAACCGCCTACATTTACAAAAAAGGGAATCCCTCATGCCGCAACCGACCCTGCCCAGATTGGCGCGCCGCACCCTCCTTGCCTTCGCGCTCTGTTCCATAGCACTCTTGCTCTTCTTCGCCCAGCCTGCCCACGCGGCCTGCGGCGGTTCCACCGACGTGGGAACGGCCGCGGCGCTGAACGTCGCCATCAACGACTTCAATGCGCAGGCCGGCCCCTGCGCCTTTACCATTACGTTGAGCAACGATATTTTGCTCACTGTGTCCACGCCGCCGATCAACAATTCCAATGGGGGCGCCGAGCTGACGATCGCCGGCATGGGCCACACGGTAAATGGGCAAGACATTAGCGGCGTGCGCCCCTTTACGATCGATAGCGGGACGACGGTCACACTAGAGGAGATAACAATCACGCGCGGCAAGGTCGATAACGCCCTTGGCGGCGGCGGCATTTACACGAAAGGCACGCTGACCTTGATGGACAGCTCTGTGATCGACAACGCAACCACAGGAGATGGCGGCGGCATCCATCAGGACAGCGGCACGTTGACGTTGATTGGCAGCTCGGTGATCGCCAATACTGGCGGCTTCAACGCCGCCGGCATCTATCAAAATGCCGGTACACTGACGGTGACCGACAGCACGATTACAGATAACATCGGCGTCACCAACGGTGGCGGCATCTATAGCGCCGCAGGTACGGCAACGGTTACCAATAGCGCCTTGACCGGCAATGGCGCCATCTTTGGCGGCGGCATCTTTAACCAGGGTTCGCTGACGGTAAGGGATAGCGACTTCACCGCCGATCGGAGCGTTACGGGCGGTGGCGGCATCTACAATCTCGGTACGCTGGACGTCGGTACCACCACATTTTCCAGCAACGTCGCAGGAACCACAATCGAAGGCATAGGCGACGGCGGAGGGGTCTATACGGCCCAAGGCGCCGCGACCATCGCAACCAGCACCTTCACCGACAATCGCGCCCGAATCGATGGCGGCGGCATCCACCACGAAGGGGGCGCCCTGGACGTGATCGCCAGCACGTTTATCGCCAATCAAGCAAGATTGGGAGGCGGTCTGCACAATGTCGGCACGGTAACGGTGACCAACAGCACCTTTTCCGGCAATATCGGCAACTTTGCCGGCGGCGGCATCTACAACGAAGAAACGCTGACGTTGATCAGCAGCACGGTTGCCGGCAACTCGGGTGCAGCAAACCAAGGCGGCGGTGTCGTGACGAACGGCTCGGTAGGCAGCGGTACACTGAATCTGAACAATAACGTGATTGCCAACAACACCAACGGCGACTGCTACAACATTAGCGACAGCGGGATGGTCAGTGCGGCGTATACGCTCATCGGCGACAGCGGGACTTTTGGCTGCGGCTTAGCAGCGGCCAACCCCGGTAGCAACGGCAACCTCATCGGCGTGGACCCGCAGCTCGAAGCGCTCGCCAACAACGGCGGCCCCACCGAAACCCACGCCCTGCAAGCCGGCAGCCCGGCCATCGACGCCATCCCCAGCGGAGCGGCAGTTGCCGCAGCCGACGGGCAAGCGGTCAACCTGGTCTGCAACGGTCTTGTGCCCGATACGGATCAGCGCGGCTTCCCCCGTCCTGCCGGCAGTGGCTGCGACATCGGCGCCTTCGAATTCGACCCCACCGTGCCCGTGACCTTGGGCTGGTTCCTGGCCGCACGCAACGGCGAGGGCGCGACCGTCGACTTCCGCTGGCAGACCGCAACCGAGACCGGCACGGCCGGCTTCAACCTCCTGGCCGCCGGCGCGGACGGCCCCCGCACCCGGCTCAACCCGGCGCTGATCCAGTCGGCCGCAATCGATTCGGTCGAGCCGCTCGATTACGGTTATCAAGCCGCAACCGATGGCACAAGCTTCTTCCTGGAAGAACTGAGCATCGACGGCAAGGTCAGCGAATTCGGTCCCTTTGCCCTGGGCGTCGAGTTCGGCAGCTACAGCCTGCCCAGCAACGTTGAGCTGAGCAAGCGCGTCTGGCTGCCGCTGGTAGTGGAGGAATAAGGAATGGTGTGACAGGCCCTGGCGCAAAGAAACTGTGTCGAGCAATTTCGCTCGTGCCAGTGCCTGTCACGCCAGCTACCAAAATCCGGGAACGCCGAGCCCCAGCTCGGCAGCACAGCCTAGGCCGAGCTGGGGCTCGGCGTTCCCGGACGCGTCAACTGCGCTTCATGCTCTTTGCGAGGAGAGCGTCTCAAATGCGAACCGGACGCCGCGCCTGGTCTGGCCGCAGGTGGGTAACGCTCACAGCACGGGGGCAGGCTCTCGCACCGGTCTCGAACGCTCCGGCTATCCCGAAAACGGGGACGTCGGCTACACTCTTTGCGCCAAATGTACTGTATGCTACATGATCACGAGCGCGCATGGGTTGGATCCGATAGTGTAGGATAGGCAATAAACCGGCCGGCGGCCATGCGCGTACGCCAAGCATCCATGTATCAAACGCAGGAAAGCAGAGCCATGATTGAAGAGATTGAAGCAATGATCCAGGCGGCGATCCCCGACGCACGCGTGGCGGTGATCGACCCCATGCAGGACGGGCAGCACTTTGAGGCCATCGTCGTCAGCGAATCATTCGCGGGCCAGCCCCTGGTACGGCAGCATCAGGCCGTGCTCAAGGCGTTGAAGACACAACTAGACTCAAACGTCGTCCATGCGCTGGCGCTGAAGACCTTTACGCCAGCCAAGTGGGAAGCAAGCAAAAACCAATATTCCGTTGAACTGTGAGGTGGAAAGAATGGCAACCTACGAAGAAACTTTGACCCAGATCGACAGCGATGTGAAGAGTACGCCCGTCATGCTCTTCATGAAGGGCGACAAGGATTTCCCCATGTGCGGCTTCTCCGCCCGCGTGGTGCAGATCCTCAATGCCGTGGGCGCAGAGTATGAGACGCGCAACGTGCTGGAGGACGACAACCTGCGCAACGCGATCAAGGAATACTCTGACTGGCCCACCATTCCCCAGTTGTATATCAACGGCGAATTCGTCGGCGGCTCCGACATTGCCATGGAACTCTACCAAAACGGCGAACTCCAGCAGATGCTGGCCGCGACCAAGGACGCGTAAAGCGGTCGCAAGCGGAGCCTTCAGGCGCCACACGTCGATAGAGATGGAATCTGCTGAGTCACTTGACCAACGGGCTTGAGCCCGTTGCCCGTGGCAGACGCCGGATTCATCCGGTGGCGCCCGGCTCAGCCGAGCGCAGCTGTCAGAGGCGCATCCCAGCGTCAACCCGCTTGGTTTCGACAAGCTCAACCGGCGCTGGCTCAGTTCCAAGCAAGCTCAACGGGCGCTGGCTTTGTTGGCAACCAGTATCTCTATCAACGAAAAAAGTAGAGCCACAGAGATTTCATTTCTCTCTGTGGCTCTTTCATTTTCTGCGTACCTCGGTCTTGCGCTTTTTAGCCACCGAATCCTCTACCAGGAACCATCGTTCGGCATGCTGGCCCAGGGCTCTTCGATGGGCAGGGCCTCGCCCTTTTGCAGCAGTTCGACCGACTGGCCGTCGGGCGACTTGACGAAGGCCATGCGGCCATCACGCGGCGGGCGGTTGATCGTGACGCCCTGCTCTTGCAGCGACGCGCAGGTCTCGTAGATGTTGTCGACACCGTAGGCCAGATGACCGAAGAAGCGGCCGGTGCCATAGGGCTCGGTTTCGTCCCAGTTGTAGGTCAGTTCAAGCGGCATGTCATCCTCGCTGCCGGCCAGAAAAACGTTGGTGTAGCGGCCCGCTTCATTGTCGTGGCGGCGCAATTCGATCAGTCCGAGCTTGTTACACCAGAAGTCGAGCGCGGCGTCCAGGTCGAGCACGCGCACCATCGTGTGCAGATATTCCATGAGTTTCCTCCCAAATGCGTAGTGAGTTTGATAAGCGTGGCGCCGCTAGCAGTCGCAAGCGATTCCGCGGGCGCACCTCTAGGATTATAGTATACCTCGTCTTGGCGCAGCGAGATGGCTTACAAGTTATGCGCGATCGCCACCCAAATCATCAAAATGCATGCGGAAAGGATTGACCGTGACGGATAATGGTTCGCTTTATGTCAAACAAATGCAGCTCGGACACATGGACAACTTCGTCTACATTCTCGGCGATACCGGCAGTAACGACGCCGTAGTCGTGGATCCCGCCTGGAATGTGGGGGAGATTCTCGCCCAACTCGAAGCCCATGACGCCGAGCTCAAGGCCATCTGGCTGACCCACGGCCACCATGACCACACGGAAGGCGTGGCTGAACTGGTGCAGGCCACGGGCGTGCCGGTCTACATCTCGCGGCTGATGCCCGACGAGTGGCGTCCTGAGGGACCCGAGCTGATCGAGTTTGACGACGGCGCCACGCTCATGGTCGGTGCGCTGGACTTCCGCGTCATGGCCACGCCCGGCCATTCGCCCGATGGCACGTCCTTCCTGCATCGCAACCACCTCATCGCCGGGGACACGCTCTTTATCAACGGCTGCGGTCGCTGTGATCTGCCCGCTTCGGACGTAGAAGCCATGTACGACAGCCTCCACAACAAGCTCATGGCTCTGCCCGACAATACCATCATTTACCCAGGCCACAACTACGGCCCCCTTGCAACCGATACGCTGGCCCACCAGAAAGAGACCAACCCCTTCCTCAACGTCGACTCCAAAAAACAATTCCTCCAACGCCGCATGGGCTGAGCAATTGACAATGGTCAATTCAGCAATTGTCAATTGATCGTCGACCGGGGTTTCTTGGAGGATGCGGTCGAGGGTTGTGATGACGCGGGCGGCATCGGCGTGGGAAAAGGGTAGGGGCGGCTTGAGTTTGAGCACATTGTGCAATGGGCCGTCGGTGGAGATGAAGATGCCGTGGTCGCGCATGCGGTTGGCAATGTAGGCAGCGTGTTCGGGCGCAGGCGCCAGCGTGGTGCGATCGAGCACGAGTTCCACCCCCACAAAGAGCCCCAGCCCGCGCACGTCACCGATCAGTTCGTGGCGCGCCTGCAGCTCGCGCAGTCCGGCCAGGAAGTCATGGCCGACCGCGGCGGCATGGGCCTGGAGTTTCTCCTTTTCAATTACGTCCAGCACGGCCTCGCCGATCGCGCAGGAGACAGGATTGCCGCCAAAGGTGTTGAAGTACTCCATGCCGTTGGCGAAGGCGTCGGCAATCGCCGGCGTGGTGATGACCGCGCCCAAGGGATGGCCGTTGCCGATGGGCTTGCCCAGAGTGACGATATCGGGCACGACGCCCTGGGTCTCGAAGCCCCAGAAATGGCTGCCCACCCGCCCAAAGCCCACCTGCACTTCGTCGGCGATACAGACGCCGCCGGCGCCTCGCACATGCTCAAACGCCGCCGCCAGATAGCCGGCCGGCAGCACGATCTGTCCCCCGCAACCCAGAACTGATTCGGCGATGAACGCGGCAGGTTCTTGGCCGCTGGCTGCCAGTTCCACGACCAGCTCTTTTACATGCCCCGCATAGCGGACGCCCGTGTCGACACCATAACCCTGGTAGACGCCGCGATATGGGTCGGGCATGAGCGCTTTGTGCGCCCATGCCGGCGCGCCCTGTCCTCCTGGTCCATCATGTTTATAGGGACTTATGTCAACTAATGCCTGGGTGTTGCCATGATAGGCGGCGTCGAGCATGATGATGTCTTGACGGCCGGTGGAGGTGCGCGCCAGGCGCAGCGCGAGTTCATTCGCTTCGCTGCCGCTACAGACAAAGAAGACGACACCCAGGGGGGCCGGAAAGTGACTCAGCAAGCGTTCGGCATAGCGCACGATGTTGTCGTGCAGATAGCGCGTGTTGGTGTTGAGCACCGGCAGCTGGCGTTGGGCTGCCTCCACCACGTGCGGGTGACCGTGGCCCACATGACTCACGTTGTTAACGCCGTCCAGGTAGGCCCGTCCCTCCTCGTCATAGAGAAACTGACGCCAACCGCGCACGATCTTCACCGGCTCCCGGTAAGAGACGCTCAGATTACGGCCCAATAGTTTCCGGCGCGCGGCCAGGATCGCTTCCGGCTCCTGACCGGTACGAGGCAAACATGCCTCGGGAATGCCCAACAGCACGTTGGGATCGGGACTGAAGGACGACCAGACGGTCCAATTGCGCGGCGCTGCGACCCCAGGAAAGGTGTCAGCGTAGTCCAAGAGGTCGACTAGAAGCTGCACGTGCAGATGGGGCGGCCAGCCTCCATTCACGGCTTCCGTGCCGATGACGCCGATCTGCTGCCCAGCCACAACCGATTGACCGGGCGCAAGGCGGGTCAACGCTTCCCGCGCCAGGTGACCATAGAACGTATAAAAAGGCGTGCCGTCGGCGGTAGCATGCTGCAAGATGACGGTTGGGCCGTAGTCATGGGGTGCGGCATTGTCCGCCAGGCTGTGGACAGTGCCCGCCAGCGGCGCATAGACGGGCGCACCAGGTGCTTGAAAGATATCGATGCCCAGGTGACGCGTGCGCCCTTCCGGCAATTCCTCGGCTGCGTCAGCAAATGCGGCCTGGTCATAGATGAACCGCGCTTCCCCGTAGGGCCCGATGGCAGCCGACTTGCCGTGGACGGCCATCTCAGCCTCGACCAGGCGCGTCAATCCGTCCGGCGGCAGCGTTGTCGGATGCACGGTCAGCAGCGGACTTGCCATGCTCAGGTCGATCACGAGCGGGTTCGGGCTGTGCAGGTCGGCATCGACCACAGGGTGGAAGCTGTCTCGCTGCGACGCCAGCCAGGCCAGAACACGTTCGGCGGTAGCAGCAGGCGCCAGCCCGCACGCATGGCGCAACGTGCCCGTCGCCAGCGTCGCCGGCACTATGTCAAGCTGCTGCAACAACGCCCAAACGGACTCCTGCGACACGTTGAGGTAGGCATTCACGGGCGCAGCCGCACGCTGCCGCGCGGCCATGACCATGCTCATGCACAAGCGCAGGCGAATGAGGCCGTAGAGTGCGTCCGCCTCGGCTTCGTCCAGCGGGCGTTCGGCGTGGAACCCATGCGTCACGTGCGCCGCGGCGGTCAGTGGGTCACGCTTGTCGAGCATGGCATAGGCCGCGGCGATGGCCAGCTCACCGACGGTCCAGGAATAGACCAGATCGCCATAGTCGATGACCCCGCTGACGCGCAGGGACCAGCCCTCAGTCTCAACCAGTACGTTGTAATCATTGCCGTCGCCATGAATCACGCTTTGCGGTAGTGCATCCAGCAGTGGCGCGACCGCAGTGTCATAATGAGCGAGGCAACGTCCAACGATGACCTGCTTCGCCGGCGGCAGCAGAGGCGCGTAGCGCTCCACCACCGCGCGGCCCTGGCGCAGGTCCCAGTCAAAATCGCGTCGTGCCGCGGGATGATCGAAGTCGCGCAGCGCGACTGCAATACGGCCAAAGAGTGCGCCTACATCGCCCAGCAGTTCCGGCGAATGGGGCCGCACCGTGGCCAGCGGTTTGCCCGGCATGTAGCTGATCAGGCGAACGTAGTAGCAGGCGCCATCCTCCGCGGTCACGGTCGCAATCGCTTGACCTGCCAGCGTCGACTTGACGACCGGCGCATGCCCCACGCGCTCCGCCACGTGCGTCATGGCCTGATTCTGGCACGCAAGCGTGGCCGCCTCTTCCCCGCCGTTCGCAATCTTGAGCACGTAAGCGTCGTCCGTCTCGGCAAAGAGCGCAAAATTCTGGTCGCGCTCGCTGGGCAGCGGCCGAACATCTCCGTGGATGCCATAAAGGTCCGCGGCAAGCGCCCGAACATCATCAAGCGAAAAGGTCGGCGTCTGGGATTGTGCAGCAGCACGCATGCGTGATCTCCTTACAAAGTCAGCGACGGGCAAGTCAGAAAGCCCTCCGACGCACCGAAAAGAGACTGGCGAGTCGAAGGGCTTTTGTTTGCTATGGACCGTGAAGCGTGATTCGTGAAATGTGATCCGTGCTGGCGAAGTCAGAGCACTGAAGCCGGCTATCCTGCCGTCACGTCTTCAGGTTTCACGCCTTCACACATCACTAAACCTTCGGGCCGGCGGCCGATACTTCTGCAGGGGCATTCTCTTCAAACTGCTTGAAGTTCGCGACAAACATGCCGGCCAGCTTGTTGGCCTGGGCGTCGTAGGCGGCGCCGTCATCCCAGGTGTTGCGCGGCTGCAGTACCTCGTCAGGCACGCCGGGCACGCTGGTGGGAATCTGCAGACCAAAGATCGGATCTTCCACAAATTCCACGTCATTCAATTCACCGTCCAGCGCCGCGTTCACCATGGCGCGGGTGTCGCCGATGGCCATGCGGTGGCCGACGCCATAGGGGCCGCCGGTCCAGCCGGTGTTGACCAGCCAGCAGTTGACGTTGTGCTCTTCGATTTTCTTGCCCAGCAGCTTGGCATAGACGCTGGGGCGCTGCGCCATGAAGGGAGCGCCAAAGCAGGCGCTGAAGGTCGCTTCCGGCTCGGTGACGCCACGCTCGGTACCGGCTACCTTGGCCGTGTAACCGGAGATGAAATGATACATGGCCTGCTCAGGCGTTAGCTTGGAGATCGGCGGCAGCACGCCAAAGGCATCTGCAGTCAGGAAGATGATGTTCTTGGCATGACCGCCGCGTCCCTCGCGGGTTGCGTTGGGAATGTGGGAGATGGGATAGGCGGCGCGCGTGTTTTCGGTCAGGCTACCGTCATCCAGGTCAACGCGGCGGGTATTGGTATCGATCCCCACGTTTTCCAGAATCGTGCCAAAGCGACGCGTCGTGTCGTAAATCTCCGGCTCGGCCTCGGCCGAAAGACGAATCGTCTTGGCGTAGCAGCCGCCTTCAAAATTGAAGATGCCCGTGTCGCTCCAGCCGTGCTCATCATCCCCAATGAGCGTGCGGTTGGGATCGGCGGAGAGCGTGGTCTTGCCGGTGCCGCTCAGGCCAAAGAAGATCGCCGTGTCGCCCTTGGGGCCGATGTTGGCCGAGCAGTGCATGGGCATTACTTCGTTGAAGGGCAGCAGGTAATTCATGGCGGTGAAGACTGACTTCTTCATCTCGCCGGCGTATTCCGTACCGCCGATGAGCACCAGCTTCTTGTCGAAGTTGACCAGAATGAAGACATCGGAGTTCGTACCATCATGTTCCGGATCGGCACGGAAGCCCGGGCAGTCGATGACCACAAATTCCGGCTCAAAGTTGGCCAGTTCTTCATCGGTCGCCTGAATGAACATATTGCGGATAAAGAGGCTGTGCCACGCATACTGAGTGATGATGCGCACCGGCATGCGATATTTGGGGTCAGCCCCGGACCAGCAGTCTTGAACAAAGACGTCCTTGCCCTGAAGATAGGACGTCATGCGCCAGTGCAGTTCGTCAAAGCGTTCCGGATCGTAGGGGCGATTGACCTTGCCCCACCAGATAAACTCGTCGCTGGTCGGTTCCTTGACTACGAACTTGTCATTAGGCGACCGGCCGGTGAATTGGCCGGTACGCACGACCAACGGGCCAAGATGCGAAATGATGCCCTCACCACGCTTGACGGACTCTTCATAGAGCGCGGGCGTCGAAAGCGTCCAGTAGGCGGTCTTAATGTTGGTAATGCCGTGGGTATTGAGGCCCACTTTGCTATGCGGGTGTGAACTGTACTCCTGCATGTCTGCTCCTTTTCCTTTTTTACTCAATTAACTTTGACGGACTGGCGATGCCCTCTGTGCCGATGCCTTCAGGTTCCGCCTCGGAAGATACAGGTCGCCAAAACAAGTTTGGCAGAAGACTGGAACTGTCACGCTGACAGCGTGACCTCCGAAACACCGGCCTTTTTACGCCCCGGTGGACTAGCCGAGGCGATTCATGCAATTCAGTTCTTCGAATGCCTGGATGAGGCGGGTGCGGAAGGTATCTTCGCCCTTGCGCAACCAGACGCGCGGATCATAATATTTCTTATTGGGCTTGTCGTCGCCTTCGGGGTTGCCGATCTGGGTTGCGAGGTAGGCATGATTGTCATCGATGTAATCACGCACGCCACCCAAGAAGGCCCACTGCATGTCCGTATCCAGATTCATCTTGATGACGCCATAAGAGATGGCTTCTTCGATGTCCTCAGGCTCTGAACCGGAGCCGCCGTGGAAGACGAAGTTGAGCGGCTTGTCCTCCGTGCCGAATTTCTCCTGCACGTACTTCTGCGAGTTGTCCAGAATGGCCGGCTGCAACTTGACGTTACCGGGCTTGTAGACGCCATGAACGTTGCCAAACGCGGCGGCCACCGTGAAGCGCGGGCTGATCGGCATTAGCTCGCCGTAGGCGTAAGCCACTTCCTCGGGTTGGGTGTAGAGCCGCGAGCTATCGATGCCGGTGTTGTCGACACCATCTTCCTCGCCGCCCGTCACGCCCAGCTCAAACTCCAACGTCATGCCCATTTTGCTCATGCGCTCGAGATAGACCTTGCACGTGGCGACATTTTCTTCGATCGGTTCCTCTGAAAGATCAAGCATATGCATGCTATACAGGGGCTTGCCGTGGACGGCGTAGAATGCTTCGCCGGCGTCCAGGAGGCCGTCGATCCAGGGCAGCAGTTTGCGGGCGCAATGGTCGGTATGGAGGATGACGGGAATGCCATAGAGACCGGCCAGGCGATGCACGTGCTCGGCCCCGGCCACGGCGCCGGCAATCGCAGCCCGCTGGCCTTCATTGCTGAGGCCTTTACCGGCGTTGAAAACAGCGCCGCCGCTTGAAAATTGAATGATCACTGGGGAGTTTACGTCTCGGGCAGTCTCCATGACAGCGTTGATGCTGTTGGAACCGACCACGTTTACCGCGGGGAGAGCGAATTGGTTCGCTTTGGCGTAGGCGAGGACGGTCTGGACGTCATCACCGGTAATCACGCCAGCAGGAACGAGATCTTTTAGCACAGCCATATAGTCGGTTTCTCCTTTGCCAAATCTTGCGTGACAGATTTTGAATTAATTGTGCCAGATAGGCCCGTCCGCTCTGACGGAACGTCACTCTACAGAAGAGGCTGCCTCATTGCAGCAGGCCACATGATACCACAGCTTCAGGAGCCATGAATACTGGACAAGGTGATAGATTCGATGCTGGCCGATTGGCCAGGAAAAGATAGCAGGCCGGCGTCCACCCATGGTGACAGTCACTGGCTCGAACGATTCTGTACAATGGAATGTCGTTCTGCCAGTGACTGTCACCGGGGGCAGACCAGCGTGGTCACCGCGGGGTCTGGAACAAGGACGCTACTTGGCCACAATGGGCAAAAAGATCGTGCCGTTGATCTCGGTCGACGGGATTGCAGGAATCAACTCTGCGCCTCCGGCCTGCTCGGCGACGAGCGTGAGCGATGCCAGATTGGCGCCCAGCACCTGCATGGAAGTCAGCTCTGATGCACCGGCCGCTTGCACCACACCGCCGCCGATTTCGACCATACGAATGCGCTCGACGAAGATCGTACCGCCATTGCCGTCAGCCATTTCGACAGCCGCAGGCAGATAGACGTTCCACTCCCGCTGTCCAACATGGTTCTCGTAATAGGTGACGCGCAAGCGGCAGAGCTCCGACGGCTGGCCTGCCGGCAGCGCCAGGAGACACCAAATCTCATCCCAGGGCACCAGGGCGCTGTTGCCGGGCAGGGCCTCAGCACTTTGCATCTGACTGGCTAGAAGTTGGATCTCAAACTGCGTCTGCTCGGCGCTAGGTGTGATTTGCAGCCCCTCAGCGCTCCGCAGCATGGATAGGGTCGCAGTCGGCATGCGCTGGGAAGCGGTGAACGCGTGCAGGGTTGCGCCTGACTCGGCACGTGAAGCGCGCAGGCCCAGGTCCATGTCCAACGACCAGAATCGGGCGCCATCGAGCGCAACGGAGATTCCGCCCTCGTTTGTTGCATCGAACCCGGTTAAGGTCAGCCGACCAAACTGATTGGTGATTGCCTGCACCGAGCCGATGAGCCAGTGGACCAATCCATCCAACTCGTAAGGCGTAGCCGCGGTCTCCTCAGCATCCAACAGCAGCGTGCCGATGTCACGCCCCAACTGGGGCGTGCTATGCCCCCCGCCGTCACGGTTGGCAAGCACGACGATGACGATCTCCTTCTCCGGATAGATGCGGATGTAGGTATTGGCGCCACGTTGGTTGCCGCCCTTGGCCACGACTGGCGTTCCCTGGTCGGAACCGGTGTCCCACCCCAGTGCATACCCAGACTGGTTGCGGCCGTCCAGACCGATGCAGGGCGTCGGCGCGGGCACGGACCAGAGTTCGTCGCGCTGCGCTTCATCCAGAATCGAACCGTCGAGCATCTTCATGCCGAAGCGCACGAGGTCGTACGGCGACGCCTCTTCACCGCCACCATAGGCTTTCCAGTAGATATCGTCATAGCTGGTTTCGCTGCCGTCGTCGGCGTAAACCTGCGAGCGGTTTTCGTCAGCGATGGAGAGATCCTCGACCCGTAGGGTGGGTAAATTGTAGGGATCACTGATCCAGTTTCCGAGAATGTCCTCGTGAGCCTGGCCGGTGGCGGCCTCGAAGGCTGTGGCGGCAATGGTATAGCCGTGGGTGCTGTAGATGCAGTTCGTGCCCGGTGCGTAGGGCAGCGCATCGTCCCAGAACGCGCCCGCGGCTTCCAGGGCAGAGCTGTAGCTGCCATTCGGCGTGCCGTGATCGCTGTAGTGCCCCACGCCGCCCCGGTTGGCGAGCAGTTGGCGCAGCGTGTGGGTGTGATGATCCGGCATGCTGGGCACGTAACTCGCGGTGGCATCATCGAGGCTGCCGATCTCCCCGTCCTCCACCAGCTTGAGCGCCAGGACGCCCGTCACGGCCTTGGCGACCGAGGCCAAGCGATTGACCGTACGGGCCGAGTACCAGACGCCGGCGTCGACATCCTGGTGGCCGAAGCCGCGCATATACTTGATCTCGCCGCCTTGGGCGATGGCGACGCCGATCCCGGGCACGCCAAAGGTGTCGAGTTCGTTCTGGACCAGCGCATCGACCGCATCCTTGAGCGGCCAGTTGGGACGGTCCGAGTTTTGACGCCAGACGCCGGCATAGCGATAGCCCGACGCAGCCGGATAGATCTCATAGTCGACCAGGCGGTAGCCCAAATCGCGTAGGCGATACCAGCGATTGCGGTACGCGGTAGCCGACATGTCTCGGTACTCGGCCCAGCCGCGGTTGTTGCTGTTTTCAATCCAGATGCCGGCATAGTACTGCACGCCGTCAGCGCGGTATGATTCGATATCCCAAACACGATAGTCGTCTTTGTACTGTTCAAACTTCTCGCCGAATTCGTCGCTGGAGAGATTGCGCCACTCGGCCCATTCCAGATCGGCGGCGTTGCGCACCCAAACCATGGCATAGCGCAGCCCCGCAGCCGTGGGATAGCCTTCGACATCGATGATGATGTACTCGCCCTTCAATTCTTGAAACTTATCACTGAACTCCTGGCTGGTCATGTTGCGATAGGAGGCCCAGCCGTACCCTTCCTTGTTTTCAATCCAGATGCCGGCATAGTAACGTGTGCCATCCAGGACGTAAATCTCCTGATCGATCAGGCGGTAGCCGGCGTCACGATATTCTTCCCACTTCTGACCGAACTCGGTGCTTGACAGGTTGCGCCACTCAGCCCAGCCCCGGTCATCGGTGTTCCACTGCCAGACTGCACCCACGCGCTGCTGACCATTGATCTCATCGACCTCGATGTCGATCATCATGTAGTCGTCCTTCATGGCGTCGAAATGCGCCGAGAAAGCTGCGCTCGACAGGTTGCGCACGGAGGACCATGATGTTTCATCGGGATCAAAGACGGTGGCGGGCAAGACGCCTTCGGCGCGCGCGAGACCCTGGGACACAAAACCGCCCGTTAGCCCGCTGTCGGCGGCCAATAATGCCCCCGCATCATCGACGACAACATCCGCAAGCGCGTCAGTATCAATCAGATCGAGCGCCATATCCAGGTCAAAGCCGGCGTGACTTAGCTCGCTGGGCACCCCAGGAAACGGCAAGTCCGCGCCTTGACGCGGGGCAGTGCCGGTCACGACACCGCCGGATTCTTGCGCTAGAGCAGCCGGCATCAGGGCAGCGAACAGCAGACAGAGAGTCAGGATGACGGTGTAAATACGCTGTTGCAAGGGCATGGCATTTCTCCTCTTAGGCTGCCATGTGGCGCTGATCCGCCCCATGGCAAATGGGTAAACGATAACTAACGATTAGTTTCGCAGACAACAGCGTATTTGGCCGTGGTGTCACGCGCGGGCCGCCTGTGCGGCAGCGCACACAGACGCCAACCGTTCGCCCGGGCGTAAAGCGGGAGGCGCTTCAGCGCGCCAGCTAGATCACTCGCGGCCAAGCCAGCGCCGGTTGAGCTTGTCGAAACCAAGCGGGTCGACCCGCTTGGTTTCGACAAGCTCAACCGGCGCTGGCCTATTTCCTAGGTCACTACGCTGCTTCGTAGCAGGGCGTACTCGCTAAACGAACTTTCGACTCCGGAGTGCGCACACCGCCCCGCTCGCGTCGCAGCGCCTGCAAAATGCTTCTGCCGGCCGCCGTCTGCTTGCCCGGTTCAAGCTTCGCTGTTATAGTTGGGCCATCAATGAGATGTAGACCGGGCTAGCACATTGCGTCTGCATCAAGCGGCCAATTCCAAAGTGAATTTAGCGATCCATGAACAACACCATGTTGTTGCGAGAAGCGCGTGACAGAGCGCTGGAGATCCTCCGGCAGTGTGTGACCGAGCATGGCTTTCGCGCCTCTGCGCTGGCGGAAGGCTATCCCCAAATCTGGGCGCGGGATGCGATGATCACCTTTCTGGGGGCCAGCGCCACCGGCGACCCCGCCTTGATCGCGTGCGGGCGAGCCTCACTCGAAACCATGGGGGAGCACCAGTCGAGCCTGGGCCTGATTCAACTCAACGTGAACCCGGATACGGGCTATGTCAGCACAGAAAATGCCGGCGCGCTGGATGGCAACCTCTGGTACATCATTGGACACTATCTGCACTTCCGCCTGACGGGAGATCGTGCCTTTCTCGAAAAGCACTGGCTCCATATCGACCAGGCGCTGCTCTGGCTTGAGTATCAGGACATGAATGAGTGCGGACTGCTGGAAACGCCAGAAGCCGGCAACTGGATGGACCTCGTGGCGGTCCGCTACAACGTGCTGTATGACAATGTGCTCTTCTATGCTGCCAAACTCGCCCATGAAGAGATGGCCGAAGAGCTGCCGCCTGACATCGTCAACTGCCGCCCGCGGGTGAATGCGGCCAGCGTCCACGAGCGCCTCAACCTGCTGCTGTGGATTGACCGCTGCTGGGTGGCGGAGCACTTCGCCGAACACCTGGAGAAGCTCAAGGCGATCCGCCTGGAATGGTTCATGGTTTATCACAACGTGGGCGCCATCTCCAGCCGTCCCTTCTATCTGCCCTGGATTGCGTTTCGTGAATATGGCGACTGGTGCGACAGCCTGGGCAACCTGCTGGCGATCCTCACCGGCGTCGCCGACGGCCACCGCCGCGAACACATCCTGCGCTACATGCGTCAGGTGGGCATCGACGAGCCCTATCCGACCAAGGCCATCCACCCACCGATCTATCCCGGGGAGCGAGATTGGCGCGAGTACTACCGCAGCCGCAATCTCAACATTCCCCACCAGTACCACAACGGGGGCATTTGGCCCATGGTGGGCGGCTTCCACGTCGCGGCGCTGGTCTATCACAACTGGCGCGACGAGGCCGCGCAGATGTTGATCGGGCTGGCCGAAGCCAACCGTCAGGGCAGCGTCCACGAGTGGGAGTTCAACGAGTGGATTCACGGCGAGACCGGCCACCCCATGGGCTATGCCAAACAGGCCTGGTCAGCTGCGATGTATCTCTATGCCGATCACGCCGTCCACAGCGGCAAGCTACCCTTATTCGATGATCTGCGCCGGGCAAAACCACGCATTGCCGTCGCCGCCGAAAACAACGAGTTTTTCGTGCACGGCGGTGGCGGGCCGGCCTGACCATAGCAGTCTAGATTTGTCTACCTATCCACCAACAAAAGGAGATTGACATGCGCCAACCACGTATGGTTTACCTGTTGGGCCTGTTGCTGATCGCTGTGTTGCTGATCAGCGCCTGCGCAGCTCCCGCCGCGGCCCCGGCGGCGCCTGCAGAGGGCGGTGACGCGGCCGATGCCGGCCCCGTCACCCTGACCTGGGCCTTCTGGGGCAGCCCGGAAGAGAAGGCGTCCCACGAACGCGTGGCCGAGCCTTCATGGCCGAGCATCCGGAGATCCAGATCGAGACTCTTCCACGAGCCGTGGGGCGACTACTTCACCAAGGTGCAGGCGCTCTGGGCCAGCGGCGATTCGTCGCGATTCCCGACGTGCTCTTCCTCTGGCCGACGCCCCGCTACGCGGCAGAAGGCGTGCTGGAGAACCTGGATCCGTAGATCGAGAAGGCCGGCTACAACCTGGACGACTACTGGCCCGGCGTTGCTCGAATCGGCCTCGTATGACGGCAGCGTCTACGGCTTCCCGCGTGACATCGGCTTCAGCGTTCTCTACTACAACAAGGATCTCTTCGATGCGGCAGGCGTCGAGTATCCCACCGAAGAGTGGACCTGGGACGACCTGACCGCGGCAGCCGAGGCGCTGACTGTGGTCGATGCCAATGGCCGTGTCACCCAGTATGGTCTGGCCATGGAAGGCGGCAAGTACGCCGAGTGGATCAACCAGAACATGGGCAGCATCCTGGACGACATGCGCAATCCCGTCACCTGCACGCTGGATCAACCGAGGCCATGGCAGGCATTCAGTTCTTCTCCGATCTGATGAACAACGGCTATGCCATGCGCGATGCCGACCTGAGCCAGGCCGGCGGCGATGCGGCGGTCTTCCAGAGCGGTCAGGCCGCCATGATCATCCAGAACAGCAGCCGCATCTCCGGCCTTCAACGCCGCGGAGATGAACTATGACGTGGCCGTGGTGCCGATCCCGGAAGACGGCCAGCGCTGGGCCAGCGCCGGCGGCGCAGCCTGGGTCATGAGCGCCGGGCAGCGACAACAAGGATGCAGCCTGGACCTTCCTGGAGTGGCTGCAGAGTACCGATGGCGGCCAGAAGCTCTACACCGAGTCCGGCGAGATCTTCCCCGCGCTCCAGTCGGTGGCCGAGTCGGACGCCTTCCTGAATCAGGAACAGCCGCCGGCCAACCGCCAGGCCTTCCTCGACCAGGGCGAGAGCCGCGGGCGTGGGCGGCGTTCGGCTACTTCCCCGAATGGGACGAGCTGAACGGTTCCATCATCAGCCCGGCGCTCCAGCAGATCTGGGCCGGCGAAGCGCAGCGCCGGCCGAGGTCTTGCCCGCGATCTGCGAGCAGGTGAATGCGTTCCTGGCCGATAACGGATATCCGAAATAGATGAGTAGGTGAGTAGCCGGGCTTGATTCAAAAGCCCGGCTACTCGCCTGCTGGCAGGGAACTCGCCTTGCCATCCCGTGGGAGCCCAAAGAGGGTTCGCCCTGTGCCTGCCGAAAGGTGCAGGTTTGGCTCCGGGTGTGGCGAGAACGCATTGATCAGTGCAGATTGCGAACTGACCATTGAGCATCAACCATCAACAATCGACGACTTCTCAGTCACGCAGCCTCTTCCGCTGGCGACCCGATCAGCAGTGGGAGGGGTATCTTTTTCTGCTGCCCAGCTTTATCGGCTTCTTCGATCTTTGTCTTTCTGGCCGTGGTCATGTCGCTGGGGCTGAGCTTTTCCGATTGGGGCTTGACCGGGCTGCAAGGGCTTTGTGGGGCTGAACAACTACCAGGCGCTCTGGCGCGATCCGGTCTTCTGGCAGGCGGCTCGCAACACGGTCTTCTTCATTGTGACCATCGTGCCGCTGCAATTGGCCTTTGGCCTGGCCGTTGGCGCTGGCGCTGAACCAGGCCATCCGCGGCAGATCGATCTTCTACCGGCTGATCTACTTCATGCCGGTGGTGACGACGATCGTGGCCGGCGCCATCGTCTTTCGGCTGCTGCTCAGCAACAACGGTCCGCTGGCCGATCTGACCTACTGGTTCGCCAATCTGACCGGGCTGCCCATCACGCCGCCCAACTGGCTCAACAGCACCAAATACTCCAAGTGGGCGGTGGTGATGTTGACGCTCTGGAAGAACGTCGGCTTCACCATGGTGATCTACCTGGCCGCGCTGCAGGGCGTGCCCCAGGAACTCTACGACGCGGCCGAGACCGACGGCGCCAACGGCTGGCAGCGCTTCCGCCACGTCACCGTGCCCATGATCAGCCCGACCACCTTCTTCCTGATGCATTCTGCAGATGATCGGCGCCTTCCAGCTCTTCACCGAGCCCTTTGTGATGACGCGCGGCGGGCCGGCCAATTCGTCGCTGACGGTGGTGCAGTACATCTACCAGAACGCCTTCGAGTTTGGCCGCATGGGCAAGGCCGCGGCCATCGCCTGGTTCCTCTTCCTCTTCATCTTCATCTTCACGCTGATCCAGAACCGCTGCAGGATCGCTGGGTCTACTTACGAGAGCTGGACTGAGCGATGACCGTCACCGGAATCTGCGACGCGTGTCAGCGGCACGCGGCACGTGACGCGTCATGTCGCAGCGCCGCGATCCGGTCGGGCTGCCGGCGCTGCACGCTGCAGTTGTGCTGCTGCTGGGCAGCTTGATCATGCTGGCGCCCTTTGGCGTCATGCTGGTGGTCTCGCTCTGGCCGAGTGAGGCCTTTCTGTCCCGCTCATTCCCGCTGGATCAGATCACGCTGAGCAACTACGTCGAGACCTTTCAGGTGGTGCCCTTTGCCCGCTACTACCTGAACAGCACCATCGTCGCCGTCTCCACCACCGTTCTGCAGATCCTGATCTGCGTCGCTGGCAGCCTTTGCCTTTGCCCGGCTGCGCTTCCGCGGCCGTGAGACGATCTTCATCGCTCTATCTGGCCACCCTGATGATTCCCTTTCTGGTCACCATGATCCCCAACTTTCTCATCATCCGGCAGTTGGGCTGGTACAACACCTATCTGGCGCTCATCGTGCCGTCGCTCTTCAGCGTCTACCAGCACCTTTCTCCTGCGCCAATACTACCGCGGCATCCCCTGGACTTTGATGAGGCCGCGCGCATGGATGGCGCGTCCAGCTTCCGCATCTGGTGGCAGATCATCGTGCCGCTGAGCGGACCGGTCATTGGCCGCGCTCTCCATCTTCATCTTTCAGGCCTCGTGGAATGACTTCCTCTGGCCGCTGGTCGTCACCGCCAGTCGACGAAATGCGCACCATTCCCATCGGCCTGGCCTCCTTTCAGGGACAGTACAGCACGGCCTGGAACCTGCTCATGGCCGGCTCGGTCATCGCGCTGCTGCCGGTGCTGATCATCTACATGCTGGCCCAGAACTGGTTCGTGCGCGGGATCACGCTGTCGGGAATGGGCGGACGCTGACGGTCCCACAACGCACAAAACCGGAGGCCAATCACCGCATGGAGAAGAGAGTATGATTCAAGTCCGCCTGACCCCGGCTATGGGCAAGCGACTCATCGGCAAGGGCATGGTCGCCCATCCGTCCATTCAACGCGTGCTGACCGACGGCACGCTGGTGATCATCGCCGGCTCGACCAATGGCTATGTGGCCGAAGAGATCCTCGCCTCGCTCGGACAGGGCGCACGCTTTGCCCGTGTAGGCTTTCGCCGCGGCCTGACGGTGCCGCCAGGATCAAATGCGCCGGAAATGGCCTTCCCTGGTGATGTCGTCATTCGGCGCGGCGAAATGCTCGAGGATGGCTCTATTTTCAAGGTCAAAGATGAGCTGGATCAGGGCGACGTGGTGCTCAAGGGCGGCAATGCGTTTGACGCCCACGGCCATGCCGCGGTGCAGATCGGCAGCAACGTGGGCGGCACGGCCCTGGCCGCAGTTTCTACCGTGATTGGCCGGCGGGTGGAGTTGATTGTACCGATTGGGCTGGAAAAGCGGGTCTTCGGCCATGTCCAGGAGTTGGCCCTGCTTGTCAACGACCCGGCCGGCGACGGACCCGGCTACTTCCCCCTGCCAGGCCAAATCTTCACCGAACTCGACGCCATCAAGCTGCTGACGGATGCTGATGCCACCATGATTGCCGGTGGCGGCGTCTACGGCGCGGAAGGCGGGTCCTGGCTTATCGTCAACGGTAGCGTGGAAGCAATTGCCAAAGCCGGTGCACTGATTGACTCGCTGATCGATGAACCATTATGTCAAGCATAATCTGGGCGCAGCAGAGCCCCATGTCCAGCTTGCCGGCCTGCTGCGGCGGCAATCCATCCACGCCTGTACCTCCTCGACCCAACTCGATCAATGGTCGCACCCAGGCCGCGGTGCGAGGCTAGCGGCATGAGAACTCAGGCCAGGCAGAGGAGACCTGCAAGTCAACCCACAAGATCGCTATCCGACTCAAAGCAGTGTTCGCCGCGCGCGCGCCGGCGATTTTGGCCCCTTGTCCAACTCATCGCAGCCTGTCTTGGCGCTTTACTGATAGCCGGCGGGGCGGCGCATGGCGTTCAGGCCCAGGACGATCCTGACGCAGGATTGCCGCTGATTGCAGAAGAGACCCTGGCGGCCCCAGAGCGGGTCGAGGTCCAGCCTTCTGGTCGATCATCTTGGCTCGTCCGCAGTGATCCTGCGGATTTCGTTTTGGATTGATACCGTTGCGCACGATCAGCTTAAAGTGAAATCATCGGTCATTCGCCAGACAAAACAGGCGCTTGAGGATGGTGGCTTCTCCATGCCGGATGAAGCGCGCGAGGTGATCTTTCCCAATGGCATTCCGCTGCGCATGGTCGATGGCGAGTTTGAGCCCGGGCAGCTTGCCACCGGCGACGAGCCGCCAGTGTCGCTTGACGCAGTTGAGGCAGCGGTGCTGACTCAAGAGCCCGCATATAGTGTGGCAGAAGGGAACTTGAGCAACGAGGACAATGAGATTCGAGCGCAGGCACGCAAGGCGCCCTCGCCCGAAGGGCAACAGAATCTTCTGGCCACTGACTTGCACCAGACGGATTCCGAGTGAGGGATACGATCTACCTGGAGCGTTCGACGCCGCACGTACCGGCACATTGGAAACGCGCTAGCAGGGCCTGGTTCAGGCGACTTGTCAACGCATGAATTCTGATGTAGTCTGGAGCCATGCCCTACCCAGAGGGTTGCTTCCCGTCGTACTATGATCAGCACTTCGCTGTAAGATCGATACTGCACTGCACAGTCGTTCTGTCTTGGGCGATCACCATTTCCTCATGACCGCGATTCTACGTGTCAATAACCTACGGATCTATTTCTATACGTCTCGCGGTATTGTAAAGGCCGTCGATGATGTCACCTTTTCAGTGGAAGCCGGTGAACGCTTCGGGTTGATTGGAGAGTCTGGATCAGGCAAGTCAACCTTGGCCCTGGGCATCATGCGTCTGGTCCGTCCGCCAGGTGTGATCGAATCCGGAGAAATCTATCTGGAAGAGACGAATCTACTGACGCTTTCGCCTGACGAAATTCGTCAACAACGGTTGGCAAACGTCGCCATGGTCACCCAAGGCGCGATGAATTCTCTCAACCCAGTGACGCGGATTCGCCAGCAATTCGCCGACGGTTTGAACAGCCATGGCACCGCTTTGACACAGGATCAGGCGCGACAACATCTTGGAACGTTGCTCGAACAGGTCGGGTTGAATCCCAGCGTGGCCGACATGTATCCCCATCAATTGAGCGGCGGCATGAAGCAGCGCGTCTGCATCGCCTTCGCCATGAGCCTTCACCCGAGTCTGATCATTGCCGACGAACCCACAAGCGCGCTGGATGTGGTGGTCCAACGTCAGGTTATGCAAACATTACGTCAAGTCCAGGAGGATTTGCACACAGCAGTGATTCTGATCGGTCATGACATGGGGCTGATGGCCCAATTTGCCAACCGCGTCGGCGTCATGTATGCGGGCAAACTGGTCGAGGAGGGATCGGTGCGATCCATTTTTCACAACCCGCTGCATCCCTACACGCAGCTGTTAATGGATAGCCTGCCCACGCTCGATGAGAAGCAGGAACTGACGGCCGTGCCGGCAGGCTCGCCGCCCTCTGCGCTTGAGCGGCCGTCTGGCTGCGTTTTTCATCCGCGCTGTCAGTATGCTATGCCACACTGCATTGACACACCGCCGGCCTATCGGGAGGTTACACCCGGCCAGAAGGTTGCCTGCCACCTCTATGATCTTGAAGAACTACATCGCTACGAAGAGAAGGAGCGCGCGTGACTGTTCTCCTGGAAGCAAGAAATGTCACAAAGGTCTTCGGAGGCGGCGTAGGACAGCGTACCGAGACCGTGGCGCTGCGCCATTTTACCTTTAGCATCGATACCGCTCAGCCCTCGATTACAGGCGTCGTCGGTGAAAGCGGCAGCGGCAAGAGTACCATGGCACGTTTGTTACTGGGCATGGAAACACCCACGAGCGGCCAGGTGCTCTACCATGGAAAAGACTTGGAGCGTCTAAGCAGGTCAGAGCGCCGTGACTTTCGCCAAGATGTGCAGGCCATCTTTCAGGATCCCTTTGAATCCTTTAATTCGCTCTACAAGGTCGACCACATGCTAGAAGTGCCGATCCGCAAATTCGGTCTTGCACGCAACAAACAGGATGTGGATCAGATAATGGCTGACGCCTTGGACGCAGTCGGGCTTCGACCTGAAGAGACGCTGGGGCGGTATCCACATCAGCTCAGCGGCGGACAGCGTCAGCGCGTCATGGTAGCCCGCGCCCTGATGCTCAATCCCAAGTTGATCATTGCTGATGAGCCCGTTTCGATGATCGACGCATCGCTGCGGGCGAGCGTGCTCGCCAATCTGCGGCAATTGCGCGACGAATATGGCATTTCGCTGGTCTACATCACCCACGACCTGACGACCGCCTATCAGGTTTGTGATGACGTCTTTGTTTTATATCAAGGCTACGTAACCGAAGCGGGCGATGCGGCACGGGTCGTCAAAGAATCCAAACATCCCTACACCCAGTTACTCGTCAGTTCCATTCCTTGGCCGGATCCCGATTCTCTCTGGGCGGATGAGCCAGAACCTTCTGAGTTGGCGCACCAGGCCCAGGCTGATCTCGGGTGCGCATTTGCGACTCGCTGTTCCCACACATTCGAGCCGTGCATCCAGGACGAGCCGCCTCTTTTCCGTATGCATGAGCAGCAAGCGGCTACGTGTTTTCTCTATCAGGACGCGCCGACGCTGGACTTCGACAAGATGGATGAGCTTCTTGTGCATACATCGAGCAAAACAGCACCAACGACTACGCCTGCGACCTTCGAGTCGAGTGGATGATGAATGATCCCGATCCGTATGGGTTCTACCCAACATTGCAAAAAGGAGGTTCAAAAGAACGTTTCTCGAGGCATCTCGTCACGTGTTTCCGTTCGCATCAGATTGCTATCTAAAGTGGAGGAGAGCATCATGTATAAGCCTAAACGCAGTCACTTGATCTTGTTAGCGTTATTGACGACCCTGCTCCTGTTGACGGCCTGTCAGGTTGCGGCGCCCACCGCGTCCCCGCAAGCCGCCGATTCTGAACGTGCGTCAACCCTCAATATTGCTGTCTCAAAACCCTTTGCCAGCACCACCAATTACAACATCTATGCACCCGGCTTCGACCGCTCGCGAACAGGTCTTGGCGCGATGGTGCATGAATATCTCTTCTATCTGAATCTCGAGACGGGCGAATATATCCCCTGGCTGGCGGAAGACTTCGCCTACAACGATGATTTCACTGAGATTACGGTGAATCTGCGAGAAGGCGTCAAGTGGAGCGATGGCGAGGACTTCAACGCAGACGACATTGTCTTCACCTATGAAATGCTGCGCAACAATTCCGGCATGACATGGGCGAATGAAGCCGATCAGGCCGTGGCCACGGTGGAAAAGATTGACGATCTGACCGTTAAGTTCGTCCTGACCGAGCCCAATCCGCGTCTCCATCTTGTCCGTGAAGCCTTCCCAGCCGTCCCGGTCTGGAGCGGTATCACAATCCAGCCGGAGCACATCTGGCGCGGTATTGAAGATCCGGTGACCTTTGCCAACGATCCGCCCATCGGCACGGGGCCCTACCTACTTGACGGTGCAACAGAATCGGCCTATTCCTACGTACGCCGGGATGATTGGTGGGGCACCGAGGTATTTGGCGTGACGCCGGCGCCGGAAAAGGTGAATTTCATCCATGTCGGCCCCGAAACGAGCGTCGCCATTGCGCTATCGGCCGATGAAATCGACACCCCCGCGATTGGGATCCTTTCGCCCGGCGCGTTCCTGTCGGTGAAGGAACGCAACCCGAATGTGCAGGCCTGGCTGGCGGAAGAACCCTACGCCTGGTACGACCCGTGTCCGCGTGCTTTGCTCTTCCAGCACGACAGGGAACCGTGGGGCGATCCCAACCTGCGCAAGGCGATCTCAAGCCTGATCGATCGAGACCAGATTGTGGCCCTGGCCTATGAGGGCGCAACGGCGACGGCTGACACGGTCTGGCCGGCCTACTCAGGCCTTCAGCCCTACATGGACGCCATTAGCGAGACGATCGCGGCCAGCGCCGTTACCTACGACGCAGCGGCAGCCGAGGAATACTTTGCTGCGGCGGGCTATGCCAAAGATGGCGAGGGGTTCTGGGCAAAGGATGGCGAGCGCTTGTCGCCGACATTCCAGGTCAATTCTGATCAGGCCGAGACCATGAAGGTCGCGCAGGTATTGGTGGACCAGCTAACGGTCGGAGGAGTCGAGGTCCAGTTGCAGCCCCTTTCCGGCGCTGTCAACGATTCCGCACTGTTGAACGGCAGTTGGGATCTCTATGGCCCTCAAGCCTTCTGTCCCGGCACCATCTACGAAAACATGGAACTGTTCCACAGCAAGTTCTATGTGCCGCTGGGCGAGCCTGCTCCCTGGTATGAGCGTAACTCGTTCCGCTACCAGAATCCGGAGTACGATGCGGTCGTGGACGAAATGCTGGCTGCGCTGGGCGCCAATGCCGACGAAGCCACGATGGTCGACATATTCTCACGCGGCATGGCGATCTGGTATGAAGATCTCCCGGTAACACCGCTCACCCAGGCTCCTGCCCTGGTACCCTTCAGCACCACCTACTGGCAGGGGTGGCCGAGTGCAGACAACCCGTGGATGATGCCTGTAAACTGGTGGGCGACGATGAACCTCTTGCTAACAGGTTATGAATCGCCTTCGACAGGCGAATGGGTGGATGGAATTCAGTCTGCTGTTCAATAAGCGTCAAGACGTTGACCGCTGAGATTCATCTGGGCGGTTAAGCAGCTAAACTGATGACGAGATGAAACCATGAGTTTCGTAGGTCACGCTACCAGCGTGACGTCGCCGACAAACGAGACCGTCCGGCTGATAGCCGGCTCTACGAAACTCGTGATCGCGTAGAGCTGTCAGTCTAGGTCACGGCAGGCGCGAGGTGGCTTCGCCTTGCGCCTGCCGTAGGCCGATTTCGCACAGACGATTTGTTCCGCATTCCGGGAATGCATGACCATGAATGCATACGTAAATTACGTAAGTAAACGCTTCCTCTTACTACTTGTTACCGTCTTTGTCTCGGTCACGGTCGTCTTCTTTGTGCCGCGTATGGTGCCGGGTGAACCAATGGCAGCAATTTTCGCCAACATGGCTTCGGTTGGCGGCAGCATGAACGCGCAAGAGATGATCTTAGAGTACCGGTTGCGCTTCGGGCTCGATGATCCACTGTGGCAACAGTATCTTCGCTTCTGGCGCGAGCTCTTCCGGGGAAACCTAGGTATTTCAATCAGCAACTTCCCTGTGCCCGTTTCCGTGATGCTCCGCCGGGCGCTGCCGTGGACGATCGCGCTGATTGACGGTGACCACCGTACTGAGCTGGGTACTCGGGTCCGCCATGGGGGCCATCGTTGGTTGGCAAGGGCGCAACAGCCGGGCATCGCGTTTCTTGGTGCCGGTGTCTCTCCTCCTCTACACGACGCCTTATTACATACTGGCTCTCATTCTGGTCTATCTTTTTGCTTTTCAGTGGCCGCTCTTCCCCCTCTCCGGCGCCTACTCGGTCGGCAATCAGCCGGGCTTCAACCTGGACTTCACATTGGATGTACTGCATCACGCGGTTTTGCCAGCGCTGAGTATTCTGCTGGTATCCCTCGGCTGGTGGTTCTTGAGTATGCGCAGCCTGATCATCTCTCTCAAAGGAGAAGATTATATCTTAAATGCCGAGGCCATGGGGATCGAGGAGCGTCGCATCACGTGGGGCTATGCTTTCCGCAATGCGCTACTGCCCCAAACGACAGGTCTTGCCATTGCACTCGGTCATATCGTCGGCGGCGCCTTAATTACCGAAGTGATTTTCGCCTATCCAGGCGTAGGCTATCAGATCTATAACGCCATAAAGAGCCTAGACTATCCCTTAATTCAGGGCGGAGTTCTGATCATCATTTTGTCGGTAGCGTTGGCTAATTTCGTGATCGATGTAATTTATCCCATCATCGATCCGCGCATTCGCTACTCAGGCTCAGGAGGCAAATAGAGCATGACGGTAGTCGGCGCAACAGAGCAGCCAGTTGAAGGTCGCCAAGGCTTACTTTGGGATCTACTCCGCAATCGAAATTTCACGGTGGGCGCATCAGTTTTTTTGGGCATGCTGCTCATCTCTCTAACCGGAAAGCTCCTTATCGACCCCTCTCTGCGCATGGTCGGCAGCTTTCCACCGCGCCTACCACCGTTGGAAGGCACGCTCATGGGCACTACCTCTCTAGGACAGAGTGTCGCCATTCAGTTGACGGAAGCAATTCCAAACTCTGTGCTCGTCGGCTTGATAGCGGCAACGGTCGGCACGGTTCTTGGCGCTTTGATCGGCTTCACAGCAGGATACTTTGGTGGATGGGTGGATGCAATCCTGCGCCTGCTGATTGACGTGTTTCTTTCCGTCCCGTCGCTGCTCTTCCTAATTCTGATTGCAGCATTGGCGCGCAGCGTCACCGTCGTCACCATGGCAATCATCATTGGCGCGTTTGCCTGGCCATCGCCGGCGCGTCAAGTTCGCGCCCAGGTTCTTAGCTTGAAGGAAAGAGGCTTCGTGCAAATGGCCCGACTTTCCGGCATGGGCGGCCTCGAAATCATTGTCCGGGAACTGATCCCGCACATGGCGCAGTGGCTCGGTGCTAACTTCGTCAATGCGTTTATCGCCGCCGTCCTGGCCGAATCTGGCCTCTCGATTCTGGGGCTCGGCCCCCAAGGCCAGATGACGCTGGGCATGATGATTTACTGGGCGCTTAGCTACAGCGCTATCTTTCAAAACCTGTGGTGGTGGTGGATGGCTCCCGTCGTCAGCCTGATTGCACTCTTCTTGTCCCTTTATTTGGTCCACATCGGCCTGGACGAAGCCAGCAATCCACGTCTGCGCAGTCAATAGGCAACGCAACAAGCGCGCCGTCTTCACAACACACTGCAAGTAGATGATCCCGCGCGTCTGACCGCCAGACGCCTCGATCAAGCGTCGACCGCCCCACCAAAGTAAATCGGATTGGTCACAGCCCACAGGGCGTACTCTTCGTCCCAGAGCTCCACATTGCACCAGCGCGCCTGTCCGCTTCCTACGGGCCATTCGACCTGGCCCTCTGAGCCAACGATTTTTTCCAGGTATGCTCTGCCATCCAAGTTGAGGCGCAGAATATCTCCTTGATGAGCATCACGCCACGCAATCCGTACAGTCGCCGGCTCCAGCGGCAGTACGTCGCCAATCATGGCCTCCTTACCCGATTCCGTCTTGACGTTGAAAGTCAATTCGGGGCCTGCGCTAATATACGAGCGGCCGGCCTTCACCGCCGCAACAATCGCTTCTTCCGTCAGATCCTCTGCATAGACGACATTAACAGCAGCCCGCACGTTCTCCGGCGGAAGCTCATGCAGGTCTGTGCCGGAGGTTGCAGTTAAGCGGTACCCATCATTCAGCCACCGGTAGAACAACTGCAGCGCCTCCAATTCCGAAGACTTCCATGGTCCATTCCAAACTTCTACAGCCAGCGCATTGCCGGGCATCATGTCACGATAATCCCATCGACAGCCACAACACCACGGATCCCCCGGGTCCATCGGATGCGCAATGGTGAAGAGTGCGCCGCCGTCGATCACTTGCTGTGCAAGTTCCGGCATCGAAATGAGACTTCCATCAAGCCGCCGCCAATCGTACCATTTGCCAACGCCGACGGCTACAGCATGGCCAAAAAAAGTCGAAAGTTCGATACCCCCAATCGTCAGTAATTCATCATCTGCCAAGCTCCGCACTTGAGGCAGACCGGAGACGGTATTATGGTCGCTCAGGGTCATAAAATCAACGCCCTTCCCCTTCCAGAAGGCGATGATGTCGGGGATATCCCACGAGCCGTCCGAATGAATGGTGTGCGCGTGAAGGTCGCCGCGGTACCAACCGGGACCCCGGCCGCCGGACTTGCCCTCCGGCCAGGTAGGCGGCTCTGCTTCGACAGAATCGAAAGACATCGTGACCGTAAGCTTGTAATCGACCGGCGTCTCCGACAAGAGGCGGAATACCAGAATGAAGATCATCCAGCGTCCGGCAGGAATCGGGCCCGGAATACCGCCAGGTGATGCATCGGCCTCGCCAATAAATATCCCACCCCGATCGGGACGCGAGATCTCGAAGCGCGGCCCACTGGTGTCAAAGATCATGATGCTAATCTGATTAGTCAACTTCTGATCGGACCCAAGCATTGGATCTTGTTCGAAGAGGAATTGGATCCTGGTGACGCCTTCAGGCACATCGAGATATGTTGGCGTCGTTTTCGACATGTCCGCGGCCGTCAATTGACCGACCAGTTCGAGTTTCTGTTCACCCGTGTGCATAGCTTCACCTGTCTAGAGTGTGTGGAAGGATGCGTGCTTTCGGAGTTTCATAAAAATCCTCTGCCGGTCCCTAGCGGGCAAAGGCGCGAAACGGATTGATTTCAGTCAGCATCTTGATGGTTTCGCCATCGACCTCTGCGGACAGTAGGGGCAGCAGTTCCTGTGTCAACACGGTCATGGGCTTGGGTACGCCACCACCTGGCTGAGACGGATCGTACCAGCCTCGATCGTGGGAGAGCAGGAGCTGACCGGCATAGCCGGCGTCCTCTACGCGCTGAATCATCGTCACCCAGTCCTCTAGTGTCCGTTCCGGTGCGCCAATTGAGTCATACTCAATCCACGCGCCCCGTTCAGCCATCTCCCGGTGCAGCGAAAAGTCCGGCTCGGCCTGCGTATGAATCCAGATGAAGCGCTCGGGCGTGTAGCCGGCCTCTTCCAGAATATCCAGCTGATCGCGCACCACGCGGCCGCGGATGGTGTGGCTGCCGATGACGGCGTTGGTCTCGCAGCCTGCGCGTGCCGCTGCACGCAGAATCTTCTCTTCCACCGGCGTGAGTCCGTCGTCACCGGCGCTGAGCTTGATCCACGCCGCCTTGACGCCCGTCGTCTCAATCTGGTCGGTTAACTCGCCCAACATCCAGTCGTAGAGCGCATCTTCGCTGGCCTCGACCGCCCACTCGGGTACCCACGGCTCACGATAGATCCCGGTTGCGACGACCAGGGGCATGCCCACCGCTTCGGAGACGGCACGCACGATGTCGACACGCCGGCCGACGCCCACCGGCGTACACTCAACTACCGCGGTCACGCCGGTCAGCGCGGCCGCCTCCAGCTGCGGCCCCATGAGCGCGATGACTTCCGGCGCGGCGGCCTGGCGCCAGTTTTCGGCCTCAATCGGTCCGAGGTCGACAAAGACATGTTCATGGGGCAGGATCAGGCCCAAATCTGTGGCCCGTTTGGGTCCGAGCGTGGTGTGTAGAATTGACATGAGCAAAAGTCCTGTTCATCGCGTCATCACGCGTGTAAAAAGAGTCAGGTCAGCCAGCATCACTTTGGGAGCGATTTGAATGCGCACACCGTATTTGAACGATCGTGCCCTGCATCGATCCTTATTCTAGCATGCGGCAGACGTAGCTACAATGGAAAGACGATCTGCTGCCGCGTCGCTTGCCGTCGGTCAAAGAGCACGAATCCAAGCACGCGACACGCTGTGCCGCGACGTGAACTTTGGGCCCCCATTCTTTGCGCTGATCTTGCTCATTCAGGTATTCTACCGTTCACAATGCCATTGATTGGTCGCACCTGATGCATGCAGACTCGACACTCCTCTATTTGCCGATGGATCGCCGCCATGCCTTGGCGCGCGGAGAAATGCTGCTGGACCGCACCCACGGCTCGGCGCTCTTTGCGGACATCTCAGGCTTTACGCGGCTCACAGCCGCGCTCGTCACCGAGTTGGGCGTGCAACGCGGCCCGGAAGAGCTCACCGCCATGCTCAATCGGGTCTATACCGCCGTGATTGATGAGGTCCATGCCTACGGTGGCAGCGTGATCGCGTTCGCCGGCGATGCCATCACCTGCTGGTTCGATGACCGCTTCGACGCCGCGCCCGAGCACAACGCAGCCTGGCGGGCGACGGCCGCTGCCCTTGCCATCCAGCGCACAATGGCGCAATTTGCGACCGTGTACACGCCGGGCGGGCAAGCGGTCACGCTGGCCGTGACCGTGGCGGTGGCGACCGGTCCGGCACGTCGCTTTTTGGTGGGCGATGCCAAGTTGCGCATCATCGATGCCCTCGCCGGACGCACGCTGGAGCGTCTCGCCATGGCCGAAAAGATGGCCGAGCAAGGCGAAGTCTTGGTTGACGAAGCGACGCTGAGCGCCGTGGGCGAGACGGTGACGCCGCCGGAAAATCAACGAGTCGATCCGACAGGCGAGCGCTTCGCCGTCATCACGCAGCTAGCGGGTCCGACGGCCACGATGCCCTGGCCGTCGCTGACCGATCCAGCAGCTGAAGATCCCGCCGCAGCGTTGGCGGCCACGCTGAGCCCGGCCGCCATCCGACCGTGGTTGTTGGCGCCCGTCTACGAACGGTTGCAGCAGGGGAGAGGCGATTTTCTGGCCGAGCTCCGCCCCACGGTGGCTCTCTTTCTGCGCTTCGGCGGCATCAACTTTGACGACGACGACGAGGCGGGTCGCAAGTTGGATGCGTACATCCGCTGGGTTCAGCAGGTGGTCGGACGCTTCGAAGGCACGCTCATCGACCTCAATATCGGCGACAAAGGCAGCTATCTCTACATCAACTTCGGCGCCCCTCTTGCGCATGAAGACAACGCGGCGCGGGCCGCCAATGCCGCGCTCTACCTTGCGTGATCCACCCCCGGAACTTGACTTCATCGACCCCGTGCAAATCGGCATCAGCCAGGGGCGCATGCGTGCCGGAGCTTACGGGGGCGACAGCCATCGGACCTATGGCGTACTCGGCAACGAGGTGAACATGGCGGCGCGGCTGATGATGGCCGCCGCACCGGGTCAGATTTTCATGAGCATCACCGCCCAACAGGCGATCGCGGGTAATTTTGTCTTTGAGTCGCTCCCGCCCTTGGCAGTGAAAGGACGGCAGCAGCCGCTGACCGTCTTTCGCCTGGAGGGCGTCCAGGCCGCACAATCCATCAATCTGCCCCTGCCCGCCTATAACTTGCCGCTGGTCGGCCGCGAAGCGGAAGCCCGCCTGATCACAGAGGCGCTGGATGGCGTCCTGAAGGGTGAGGGGCAAGTGGTCGCGGTCACGGGCGCGGCTGGACTGGGCAAATCGCGCTTAATTGCGGAAGCGGTCAAAGCAGCACAAGAGCGGGGCTTTGCGATTGTCGGCAGCGAGTGCGAATCCCATGGCATCAACAGCAGCTACCTTGTGTGGAAACCCATCTGGCGCGAGCTGCTAGGAGTCGACGCCACCCGCCCCGTTGCAGAACAGGTGGCAGGGCTGCAAGAGAGCCTGGCCGCGATCGACCCCTCGCTTGTCATGCGCCAACCCTTGCTGACGCCCGTGCTTGACATCCCCATCCCCCAGAATGAATTGACGCAAGCGTTGGATGCCAAGCTTCGCAAGACTTCCCTCGAAGCGCTCCTGGTTGATTGTTTGCGTCAGCTCGCCAGTCAAC
The DNA here is from genome assembly GCA_963749845.1 of uncultured Chloroflexia bacterium. Classification (GTDB taxonomy): domain Bacteria; phylum Chloroflexota; class Anaerolineae; order Caldilineales; family Caldilineaceae; genus JAGRCP01. Next base: position 436,077 of record CAVVOJ010000014.1, read on the forward strand.
GTCCGCTACTAGTTGCGCTTGAGGATTGCCACTGGCTGGATCAGCTCTCCTTTGACCTGCTGGAAGCGATTGGGCGCGCGATTGCCGACCGCCCTGTGCTGCTGCTGATTAGCTACCGGCCGCGCCAGCGCAAGCGGCGGCAAGCGAACTGGATAGACTCCCTGCCAACCTATCGAGAGATTCAGCTGCATGAGCTGACGGAGACCGAAAGCGCGCAGCTGATGGAGCAAAAGGTTGCGCAACTGAGCGTCAACGCAGCCGAGGACGGCGGCGATCTCAATCTGACCGAAGAGCTGCGGCGACGCATCATTGAGCAGGCCGAAGGCAACCCCTTCTACGTCGAAGAGTTGATCAATTATCTGCACTTCCAAGGAGCGGCGACGCAGGCGGACCTGCCCGACAGCCTGCACCAGCTGGTGTTGAGCCGCCTCGACCAGCTTGGCGAAGACCAGAAGTCCATTCTCAAGGTCGCCAGCGTCATCGGACGCGTCTTTCACGTCCCATGGCTCTACGGCACCTATCCGGAACTTGGCGATCTGAAACGTGTGCAGAGCCAGCTACGCCAATTGACGCGCCAGGAAATCACCCAGCGCGACTATACGGAACCGGAGCTTGCCTATCTCTTCAAGCAACTCATCACGCAAAGCGTGGCCTATGAGAGCTTGCCTTTCGTCATCCGTGCGACAATGCACGAGCAGTTTGGCCAGTTCATTGAACGCACCTATCCCGCTCTGCTTGAAGAAGAGTATTTGGATCTGCTGGCCTATCACTATGGGCGCAGCGAAAACAAAGACAAGCAACGCACCTACTTCCTGCATGCGGGCGATGCGGCACAAGCAAACTACGCCATAGCGACGGCGATCGACTACTATCAGCGGGCGCTGCCGCTATTGCCTGGGCCAGACTTTGGGGTTGAGCGCGTAGAAACGATGCTCAAACTCGGTCAGGTGCTGGAGCTGGATGGCCAGTGGGAGGCGGTCGAAGAACTCTACACTGCGGCCCTTGAGACTGCAGAACAGCTGGATGATCCTCACGCGCCGGAGTTGCAGAGCCGATGCGAAGCGGCCATGGGCGAGTTGTTGCGCAAGCAGGGCCGCTACGAAGATGCGGCCGACTGGTTAGAGCGCGCACGAGCCAATTTCGAGGCACAGGATGATCGGGCCGGCGTGGGCCAGGCGCTCCACTACCTCGGCACATTGGCGGCACAGCAGGGCGAGTATGAGCAGGCGCGTGCGCGCGATGAGCGCAGCCTCACGATTCGTCAGCAGCTGGACGACAAACCCAACGTTGCCAGTTTGCTGAGCAATCTCGGCATTTTGGCCCGGTTTGAAGATGACTATGAACGTGCGCAGCAACTCTATGAAGAGAGTCTGAGCATTCGCCGCCTCGTCGGCGATCGTTGGGCGATCGCCAATTCCCTGAATAACCTGGGTCTGCTTGCCCGCTACCGCAGCGACTTTGTCGCGGCCCGTACCCAGCTGGAAGAGAGTCTGGAGATCACCCGCCTGTTGGGTGACAAGTGGTCGATTGCCAATACCCTCACCAGTCTTGCCGAAGTGGCGCTGGATATGGGCGACACCGCTGCCGCACGCGCCTGCCTTGCCGAGAGCCTGGAGATCAACCGCACGCTGGGGGAACAGCGGGCAATCGCCTTTATCTTGGAGTCATTCGCCGCCCTGTCCGCGCCAGAGCAACCAGCGCGCGCGTTGCGCCTGGCCGGTGCGGCAGCGGCGCTACGCGATGCCATCGGCGCGCCCCTTTCCACAGCAGAGCAGGAACGCCTCGAGGAACTGCTCGAACCGGCCCGGGCGGCATTGAGCGAGGACGATCAGGCGTCCGCTACGACGACGGGGCGTGCCCTCACAACGGTGGAAGCCATCCGAGAGGCCATGAACGCAACCTAAAGAGGCTTGAACGGGCATCTCAACGATTGGTGATGATCGGCAGATAGAACTCCACATCCTGGTCATTCTCCATGATACTCCGAGCAGTATAATTACCCTCACTGAAGTAGAAGAGAGCGGCGTTCTGCAAGCCTTTGACGCCATAGCGTCCGCTCTCGGCCGACAGTTCCACCCGATCAAAGAGTCTACCCCTTGCACCGAGCAGCACCACCTGAGACTTCGCAATCGAATTCGACAACTCGACCCGGTCTGTTCCAAGCAAAGTGTCACCACTGTAAAAGGACACGGTTGCCACGGCGTTGCCATGGGGGTTGAGCTTCAGCTCAACTGACTGCCATTGGCGTCCCGCTACGCTGGGATGTGTCCCCAATGAGAAGGACAGCACTTCGCCCGCTTCGATGCTATCCTCCGAGCTTCCATGTTCGCCGGACGAAGCAACGCCCAGACGCAGTCGCGGGTTGGAAAAGGCTGGATACGTGCCAGCCACAGGCGCTGTGACGTTGAGCAAATCCGGGGTACCCAGGGTGAACGGGTTTTCCTCGATCAGCAACTGGCGCAGATCCTGATAGGCTGCAAAGCTATTACCATTGCCCTTAAGAAACTGGAGACGGACGTAGTCGTCAGTAGGTTGGGGGTCGACAGGCAACGTGATTGTGAGGGATGTAGTCGCTTCTGCTGGATTGTAGAGGTCGTTTTCCAGAGTTAGCGGCCCTTCCGGTAGCAGTACGGTGCCACCAAAGGAGACGGCAACCGTGTAGGCCCCGATCCCTAGCGGGACGTTACCCAAAGGCGCTCGTCCGGCGAAGTCCGTAATGATCGGCACGCTGTAAAAGTTCTCTGCATTGCTCACGACAAAGATAACTGTCTCTTCACGCAATGGGCGGTTGAGCGCGTCGGTCAAGGTTGCGACAATGCCGCTATCTTGTCCCACCAGCACGGTGGGTACAGGCGGTTTGAGGGCCAAGCGAGTGTCCTGTTTCTCCAGCGTAAAGCTCGTCTCAGCAAACGAAGGCGCGTAGGTCGCATTGCCCGCATAGGAGGCGCGCAGATTATAGGTATTGGGCGAGGCATAGAGCGGATAGTCGATGGCCGCAATCCCGGCGCCATCGGTGAAGACAGAGCGCTGCTGCGCGCCAATGCTGAACGTCACACGCTCGTTGGCAAGGGGCGTGCTTCCGTCGTCTACGAGCAATGCGCTCAGCGCTACGGTCTCGCCATAGCGCCCCGATGTCGGCAGCGGCGCCTGTAGTGTCACAGTGGTTGCGGTCCGAACGGGCGGCACCGGGTTGGTCAGGTCATCCGTCAGGTTGTAGTACGCGCCCAGATTGACGTCCAGGCTTACCAGGCCCACGCCGCTGACGGCCTGCACCATAAAGCGGAACGCCGAAGGGGTCGATGCGCCCAGCGGCAACGTCCCCGTCCAAAGCGTTGACTCCGCTGTATCCTGCACCAGGTCGAGGGACTGCCACTTGTTTGCGAACGAACCGTCGCCCGTATAGGTGATCCAGACTTCTTGTATGCCCGCCGAGGGGTCGCCCACGGTCGTAATCTGGAACTGCACCTCGTCGTTGCCATTGTTGTCGACGACTTCGGCGGCGATGTTGGCGATGGTGGGGCGTGCGGCCAGGCTCGGCCGGTTGCCGTTGTATGATACTGTGTTGTTGCTATAGAAGAGGCGGAAGTCAAGGTTTGTAAACTTGCGCGCAATGCTCAGCATGGGGTTTGCAGGACTCGATATAACCTGCAGCGGCGTGACGTTGAGCCGCGTAATCCCGTCAATCAGTGCGCCAATATAGTTGACGCTCCAGGGGCGCACAGGATAGAAGGTCTCGGTAAAGAAGAAGCCATGGACGCCGCGAATCTCCGTAGCCGGCGCGCCGGTTAGCGGCACCAGGTTTGGGATATCCTCAAAATCGCCCCCGTGGAAGCCAACCCCGCGCAGCGTCGTGTTCGCTTCCGTGGCATCGACCACCTCCAAGGGCAGCACAGGCTCGGCCGGATTGGTAATCGTGCCGTCGGCACCGGTCCAATAGGTCGCGGTCTGGGTACTGTTGCCGGCAATGTTTGTCAGGTCGATATCTTGCCGCGTCAGACTCGGCGTCACCGTCACGTCTGCGTAGCTCAGGCCCAGTGTATCGCCAGGATCGGTCAGATAGCCGGTGGTACTCGTGGCCATGGCACGCGCAGCCGGATCTGAGATGCGGCCGGTCGGCAGGTCGACGCTGAGCATGGGCAGACCAAAGAGCGTGGACTGAATGATCGTCTTCTCGTGGATGCCGCGCAATTCGGGCGTCTCGGCCAGGTAGACGCGCTTGGCATCGGCTAACGCCGTGCCGATCGCAACCGGTCCCGTGCCCAGCCGCAGTTGACGCGTGAATTCGAGGTAGAGACGTTCGCCATATTCGATGAACTCGGTGTCACCATACTGATAGCCCGTCCCGCCAATGAAGGTCGCACCCTTCCGGGCAAAAGCCTGGGCCCAGTCCGGCTGCTCGGTCAGGTTGGGCACGGCGTGCTCGTTGACAACGTTGTAGCCGGAATGACAGCCCGCGCTGTAGATCAGCACGTTGGTCAGATCCACCAAGGAAAGGGCCACTTCGCCGGCGCTGAGCCGCGTCGAATAGTCGGCGGCCAGTGCGCCGCTGGCGCTGAAATGGCCGGCCAGGAAGATGAGATCGTTGCGCTGACCCAGGAGCGCCGTGCGCAAATCGTCGGCCGTCCATGAGCTCGGGTCGGTCGGCGCCACGTCGCCTCGGGTCAGCAGGGTGTTGATTGGCACCCCAATTCCGGCAGCCAGCTCACTCTCCACGGCCAGAGCCGCGTCATAGAGGAAGTCGTATCCCGTGACCAAGGCGCTGTCCGGCGTGGCCACGACCCCGGCGGCAGTAGAGAGATAGGCGTCCAGCATGGTCGTAATTTCGGCCGGCGTCTCGACCAGACGCCCGACGCCGAGCTGGGGGATGGGCAAGAGGTCGGCGCCGGTGCTCAAATCGAAACGCGAACCATACTCATCCTGTCCCAACACATAACTCAGCCGCAGGCTGGCTTGCGAGGCCGTGAGGTCGCGCACCGGCGGCACGTAGTTCTGTTCCGGCGCCAGCAGCGCCTGATCCGGATAGCGGAAGAAAGGAATGACGTCATCCCCGCCCACGATGACGATATACTCAAGCGGGTTCAACTTCCCAGTAGGCGTCGACGATTTCCTCAATCGCGTCGGCGACGAGATTTTTGGCATAGGGACAGGCAGGATGGTCGTCCGCCTGCGCGTTGGCGGCGGCGACGCGGTCGTCCGCAGCTACATCGATAATCGTGCCGGCAATTTCGGCTCGGGCAGCAAACGTGGCCAGCCGCGCCTGCAGCTCGGTCGTGTCGCCGTCCAAGCGGCCAAGATCAGCCAGAATCAGCGTATCAAAACCGCCGCTCGCGGGCGTTAGCGAAGAGGGCGGCAACTCTGCCGAGACGCCGAGGCAGGCGCCACTGCTCAGCGTTACCGTGAGCGTATAAGGCGAAGCCAGGCTAAAGGCGCCGTTGCGTCCACTGACGCGCACATAGAAATCGCCGCTGTTATTCCACGTATTGAGGATGAGCCCCTCCGCGGTCAGACCCAGGAAAGAGGACACGCCCAGAATGTTTTTGGACTGGGCCGCGGAAAAGGCCTCGGGGCTGAAGGCCTCCGGGGAGAACGCCTCCGGGCTGAAGGCCTCCGGGGAGAACGCTTCGGGACTGAAGGCCTCCGGGGAGAACGCCTCGGGACTGAAGGCCTCCGGGGAGAACGCCTCGGGGCTAAAGGCCTCCGGACTGAAGGCCTCCGGTGCAAAGACAAGCGGGCTGAAGGCCTCGGGACTGAAGGCTTCCGGCGAGAAGGCTTCGGGGGAGAAGGCCTCAGGGCTGAACGCTTCCGGTGAGAAAGCTTCAGGACTGAAGGCTTCGGGCGCAAATTCTGCGTTGAGCAAAGTCAGGTCATCCTGCGCCAGGAGCAAGTCGTTGTACGCCGCCTGAATGTCGCGATAGACCGTGAGATTGTAGTCAGCCGGCAGATCCTCCAGCGTGATCGTTGCCTGGCTATTGGGCTGTACGGCGAACTTGTACCAGCGGGACTCACCGAGCTCTTCCAGATACCCCGTGACGACCCCCGTCTGCGCCTCGTCAAACTGGATGACCCGCGCAGCGCCCCCGGCCGAGCTACCGACCAGATCTATGTCCAGCGCGTTGGGCCACGACGTATTGTTGGGACCGGTCGGTGCGCAGCACGTCGAGCCAGCCGAAGCCGTGGCCGTGCGACGCCTATCGTCAGGCCCCTCCAAGGTCCAGACGAGATTGTCGCCGGCGAAATCGACGCTGAAGGCATTGACAACGCGGCCGGACGAAAATTCAGTGGGTTGGCCACGGTCCACCGGCGCAGGCGAAAACTTATTGTCGTCGCCGATCGGGATGCTTACGGGTTCGGCGTTTTCATTGAGATAGCCGAAACGGGCCTCATAGACCGAATCCCCAACCTCGGCAACACACTCGAGTACTGGCTTCACCGCTCCCTCTTCATCAGACTCAATCAGGCTGGCGGCGTCATCGGTCTGCCTGACGGCGCCATCAGGTTGCCCGACGGCGAGACTCGCCGCGTGTGCGCTTGCCTCATACGGAGCGAT
>CAVVOJ010000015.1:0-251993 GCA_963749845.1 uncultured Chloroflexia bacterium
CTACGCGTAAACTCCAAGAGCCCCTGGAGCGCCAACACCTCCAGCGCGACGGGCGCTAGCACCTCGTCGGCATGAGAGAGTGCGTTGATGGTGAGGCGTCCCGACCAGGTGCGGTATCAATGATCACGTAGTCGAAGCGGTCATTGAGCGCGTGAGCGCCTCGCTCACCGTACGCTCGCCGCCGATCCTTGCGCGCAATCAGCCGCTTCTGACCCGCCAGGCTCTGCGCCGCGCAAGCATGGCCAGATTCTCGCGGCGCCTGCACAATCACTTCTTCAGGCGAGACGTCGCCGGCAACCAGGTCCGCTACGCCGGCGTCGTGGCGTATGCCAAGCGTCTTGGCCACTTGATCCTGGGTGTCCAGGTCGACAATCAACACGCGCCGCCCAGCCGTAGCCAATCCGGCGGCAAGGTTGATGGCCGTGGTTGTTTCTCCACACCGCCTTTTGACAGCGCAACCGCAATCCTGCGCATGAGGCTTCCTTCCATCCAGCAAGTTAAGACAATCGGTTCGGCGTAATTCAGATGGATTATGGGCGACCGACATTCAACGTTGTCGGTCTCTCGGTTCCGGTGGGTCGGCCGTGGGCTTATTATAACAGAAAACCACCTGGTATAATGAGGCGATCAAAAGGTAACTTCGACGGGTCGAGCATCCGGGTCGGCAACCCGTTTGATTCGCTATGCGATGAGTCCGTTTCCAGCCGCTCCATTCGTGCGGATCTGCGGCCGATCCCGTCCGCAGCCCAAGAGAGTCACCCCAAGGAGTAAGTCAGAATACGGAGCAACGGATGAGTGACGAAAATGTGACGCCGATCGATTCCGCCGCGTTGCTGGAAGAACTGCTGGATAAGTTCGCCGTGGCCGAAGCCAGCTGGCTCAGCAGCGTGCGGCCAGATGGCCGGGTTCATGCTGCGCCCATCTGGCACGTCTGGCATGAAGGTTGCGCCTACGTCTGTACACGGACAGTGCGGTGCGCACACGCAATTTGATCACCAATCCAAGCGTGAGCCTCACCCTCCCCGATCCCTATGATGTCTTCATCATCGAGGGCACGGCGGCACTGGCGCCGGAGATGGAAGAGACGCTGCGGCCGCTCTTCTACGCCAAATACGACTGGGATATCACGGAAGACGCCGAATACAACACCCTGCTGGGCATTGCGCCGCGGAAGATCATGGCTTGGGGCGAGCACGGCGCAGGACGGTGGCACTTCTAGTGACTGCTGCCTTCCCGGTCGACCTCCAGGTTCACAGTACCTGCTCCGACGGCACCGACACACCGGCGGCGCTGGTGGCGCAAGCCGCACGGCTTGGCGTGCGCGTGCTGGCGCTCACCGATCACGACAGCGTATTGGGCATTGACGAGGCCCTTGCTGCGGGTGCGGAGCACGGCGTCGAAATTCTGCCCGCACTGGAGTTCAGCACCACAGCCAATGCCGCACGCGATCTGCTCGACATCAACATTCTGGGCTACGGCATCGACCACCATCACCCCGAACTGCGCTCGATTCTGGCGCGAATCGAAAGCAGGGTGGAGCAGAAGGTACGCCAGGTACAGCGCCTGCAGGGCTACGATATCGACGTGCCGGTCGATGAGGTGCTGGCCGAGGCGCAGGGCGTTCCCGGCCGCGTTCACATCGCGCATGTGGCGCTGCGGCGGAATCCCTGGCGCTTTACTGACATTGACGACGTGTTCCGCCAGTTTCTGGCCACCGATGCGCCCAATTCGGTTTACGTACGCCGTGAGTTCAGTCTCAGCGTCTTCGACGCCATCGCACTGACGCACGCCGCCGGCGGCCGGGCGGTCCTGGCCCACCCTGGCAGCTATGTGCGCATCCGCGATATCGACAGCGTGATCGAGCGTCTGGCCCTGGCCGGCCTTGACGGTCTGGAGGTGCGCTACACCTATGGCCAGAACCGCGGCCACAAGGGCGCGTCTCCCGCTGCGGTCGCCCAAGTCGTCAGCCATTTTGATGCGCTGGCCGATGCCTGCGGCCTTTTCAAAACCGGTGGCAGCGACTATCATGGCACAACCAAGCCGGGCATTGAGATTGGCCAGGCCGGACTGACCGAGAGAGAATGGGAAATTGTCAATGATCGATTGACAATTGGCAATCCCCCATCGACAATCGACCATTAATCATTGACAATCAACCATGAACCCTCCTCCCCGCCCGACCTGGATTGAAATTTCCCGCAGCGCGTTGGTGAACAACGTGACGGCGCTGCGGCGTCTGCTGGCGCCATCATGCCGGCTGATGGCCGTGGTCAAAGCCAACGCGTATGGCCACGGCGCAGCCGAAGTGGCGCGCATAGCGCTGGATGCCGGCGCCAACATGCTGGCCGTCGCCTCTCTTTCCGAGGCGCTGGAATTACGCCGTGCCGGCATCGATGCGCCCGCGCTCGTGCTGGGCTACACGCCCGGTCACCTGGCTGCCGGCGCGGTGGCCCACGATGTGCGCCTCACCGTCTATGACCGGGCGGACCTGACAGCGCTAAATGAGGCAGCGCGCGCGCGCGACAGCTTCCGCTAACGGTCCACGTCAAGGTCAACACGGGCATGAATCGTCTGGGCATTGCGCCAGCCGAGGTCGTGCCCTTCATGTTAGACGTGTTGGCGCTGGATCACCTGCGCATCGAAGGCCTCTACACCCACTTCGCCACATCGGACGACGCGGACAAGCGCTACGCCTGGGAACAGTTTGCGCGCTTCGAGGCGGTACTTCAGGCAGTGGAAGCAGCCCAAATTCGTCCGCCTATCGTCCATGCGGCCAACTCGGCCGCTCTGCTCACCATGCCCACCACCCATCTCGACATGGTACGCTCCGGTATCGCTATCTATGGCCTTGATCCCGACGCCGACGCTACGCCCGTGCCCGCGGAATTCCGCCCCGCCCTGACCTGGAAGGCCCAAATTGCACAAGTACGGCAACTGCAGCCGGGCGACGCCGTAAGCTATGGCCGAGAGTTTATTGCCGAGATGCCGATGACCGTCGCCGTGATTCCCGTGGGCTATGCCGACGGCTTTCCGCGCAAGCCCTCCCACTGGGGCAGCGTGCTGGTCAACGGGCAGCCCGCACCGATCCTGGGCCGGGTATGCATGGATCAGACAATCGTCGACGTGACCACGATCGTGGCCGCCGGTACGACGGTCAGAATGGGCGACGAAGCCGTGATCATCGGCAAACAAGGTGAGGCCGAAATCAGCGCCGAAGAGGCCGGCCGCCGCATCGGCACCATCAACTACGACGTCACCAGCCGCATCCTGGCCCGGGTGCCGCGTCTGCTGGTCGAGTAGGGGCTCGACAGCAGGCGGGGAAACCGGCCCATCCATCTCCAACAATCGGAGCGCCTATGCTCGACCCACAATTTGCAACTGTTCGTGAGTTGGCCGCAGCAATCCAGCGGCGTGAGACTACGGCCGAGGCGGTGGTGCAGGGCTGCCTCGACCGCATCGCGGCACTCAATCCGCAAATCAACGCGACGACCGTTCTGGCCCAAGAAGCGTTGACCCGGGCACGGAGTTGTGACGATGACCTGGCCCGGGGCATCAGTCGCGGCCCCCTGCATGGCGTACCCTTTACGGCCAAAGACATCTTCGCCACGCTCGGCACCACCAGCGTGCTCGACGAGCGCATGCGCCGGCGCACGCCGCCTCAACAAAACGCCACGGTCATCACGCGCCTGCGCGGAACTGGCGCCATCCTGCTCGGCAAGAGCAACGCGCCGCCCAACGGTCACGGTCACGACACCGAAACGGCCTACACCGGACGCACGCTCAACCCCTACAATCTCGCCTGCACGCCCGGCGGCAGCAGTGGCGGGGAAGCCGCTCTGGTGGCAGCAGGCGGTTCACCATTAGGATTGGGCAGCGATCAGCGCGGGGGCTTGCGCGTGCCCGCACACTTCTGCGGCGTGGCCACGCTCAAGCCAACGATCGGTCGGGTACCCAATACGGGCGCCTACAACCACCCCGGCGGCATGAGTGACCAGCGTAGCCAAATCGGCCCCATCGCACGCAGCGTCGACGACCTGATCCTTGTCCTCCCCTTTCTGATCGGACCGGACGGCATGGATACGGGCGTGGTGCCCATGGCCTGGCGCGATCCCGCCGCAGTGACGCTGAGCGGGCTACGCGTGGCCTATTTTCTCACGGACGACGCTGTACCGGTGGCGCCGGAGGTGGGTCGCGCGCTGGGCGATGCGGTGCAGGCGCTGGCCCGGGCCGGCGTCACCCTGGAAGAGGCGCTGCCGTCAGATTTCATCGGCGAGAGCGCCACGGTGGACCACTACCTGCAGGATATCGCCGGCATCCCGGGCCGCGAGGTGGTGGAGACCTACACGGAGTGGGACGCCTTCCGCACGCGCATGGCCCAGTTCATGCATGAATATGATGCACTGCTCTGTCCGGTCGCGGCGACGGCTGCGCCGCCCTTCCGCGAGCAGGACCGCCAGCGCTTTGCCTACACCGTCCCCTTCAGCCTGACCGGCTATCCGAGCGCGGTCGTACGCGTCGGGCAGACCGCGGATGACCGGCCGATCGGTGCGCAAATTGCCGCACGACCTTGGCGCGAGGACGTTGCCCTGGCGCTGGCGCAATTGTTGGAGCAGAGTCTGGGGGGCTGGCAAAAGCCGCCGCTCGAGACTCAGTGAGTTACCAAGATCAATAGCATTGGAGCCCGCTTGTGATTGGCATCCTGAGTAGCCTGCCGATCGAAATGCTGACCATGTTTGGGATTGCCGATTGCCAATTGTCGATTTTTGTGAGTAGAGAGCATGACTGATTTCACCGGCCCCATGACGCCGTGGCCTGAGCTGGCGCCTTACGCGCAGACCGTGTCGTTGCCCAAAACCGGCCTGACCCTCTTCACCTTTCAAGCCGGCGATTCGGCTGCACCGCCGGTGCTGTTGATTCATGGGTTGGGCGACGAGGCGGATACCTGGCGTCATCTCATCCCCGCCCTGGCCGCGCAGCAACACGTGGTCGCGCTCGATCTGCCCGGCTTTGGCCGCAGTGACCAACCCGATATCGACTACACGCCCGACTTTCTACAACGCACGCTGCTGGAACTGATGGACATACTCGGGCTGGACGACGTCCTGCTCATCGGCAACTCACTGGGCGCGATGTTGGCGCAAAGCCTTGCACCCAAGGCGCCAGAGCGCATCCGCGGCCTGGCGCTGCTCGACGGTACGCTGGTGGCCCAGGGCAGTCGGATCAATCTGCCCATGCTGCTCTTTGCCATGCCCAAGCTGGGCGAGTATCTCTACACCCGCCTGCGCAAGGATCCCGACGCGGCCTATGACTCGCTGCGCCCCTTCTATTTTGAGCTCGACGCGTTGCCCCAGGCCGATCAGGATTTCCTCTACGCGCGCGTCAACCAGCGGGTGTGGAGCGATGGCCAGCGCCGCGCCTATTTCTCCGTCCTGCGCAATGTGGGGCCGTGGCGGCGCAAACTGCAGGGTGGACTGCCCAAGCTGCTGGAGATGGTCACCACACCCACCCTCGCCATCTGGGGCGAAGCCGATCAAGTCATGCCCTTGGCCAATGGGCGTGCGCTGGCTGAGATGCAGACCGGCGCGCAGTTCATCACCATCGCCCGGGCCGGTCACCTCCCCCAGCAGGAACGACCGGATGCCGTGCTGGACGCACTGCGCATCGGCGGTCTGATTGGGTAATGCAATACCAACCGGATCGACGAGAGTCAGCGCCGGTTGAGCCTGCGCCGTCCTGAGCCTGTCGAAGGGTCGAAACCAAGCGGGTCGCCGTCCCGAATAGCAATCCCGTCAATGTTGCCCTCCAACCGAGAGCCATGCGTCCACACAACCCGTTCGCACGGCGCGTGCTCATTAGGCGGGCGTGGGGGGTCGACGGTTACGTTTCTTGCGGATGAACATGCCTGGGCGGTTGCCGTGGCGAACGGCGCAGAATGAATGATGCTGTACCACCAATTTATGCTCGCTGTGCCACGCCCTAGAACATGGATAGCTCGTCTCCGCGCATCAGCGGCTGGGCGTCGGCGACGAGCAGGCTGGCGACGCGACCGGCGCGCTGCACAACTCCCTCGACCAGCACCAACGGTTCACCGCGCAGAACTGGGCGCAGTCGCTCATAGACCGGCGGCTTAACTACCAGATCGAGCAGCCCGCTCTCATCTTCCAGCGACATAAACAGAATGCCCTTGGCGGTGGACGGACGCTGGCGCACGACGATCAGCCCCGCTACACGCGCGCGCTGCCCCGCCTTGGCCTGCTTCACCTGCCAAGTGCTCAACACCCGAGCCTGGCGCAGAGCGGGCCGGTAATGAACCATGATCTGCTGCTGAGCCGAATGGCCCAACAGTTCGTACTCCCAGGCTGTCTCCTCCAATGGCGCCAGCTGTGGCAGGCTGGCGGCAATCGCCGGCAGGGGCAGATCAAATTCGTCGGGCCGATAGTCGATCTCACCCAGCTGCCAGAGCAGCGCCCGCCGTTCGCCCAATGTGTCGAGTACGCCGGCGCGGATCAGGTTGCGCACGGTATCGCGATCCAGGCGCGTGCGGATACAGAGGTCGCGCAAATCGGCGAAGGGTGCGTCGTCACGCGCCGCAACAATACGCGCCCCGCCCGCTTCGCCCAGGCCATCAACCGCGACCAATCCCATGCGCAGCGCGAGCTTGCCGCCGTCGTGCTCAAGACGATAGTCCCAGTCGCTGCGGGCAATGTCCGGCGGCAGCGTCTCAATGCCGTGACGGCGGGCATCACCGAGGATGACTTCGGTTGAATAGAAGCCCATGGGCTGCTGGTTGAGCAGTGCACAGGTAAAGGCGGCCGGATGATAGCGCTTGAGCCAAAGCGTCTGGTAGGCGATCAGGGCAAAGCCGGCAGCATGGCTCTTGCAGAAGCCGTAGCCGGCGAAACCGCGCAGTTGGTCAAACACCTGACCTGCCGTCTCTTCATCCATGCCGTTGGCCTGCGCTCCCTGCAAGAAGCGCTCAGCCAGCGCAGCCATGGCTTCTTCCGATCGGTTGCGCGAGAGCGCACGCCGCAGCAGATCGGCCTCGCCGGGTGAAAAGCCGGCCGCGGATATTGCCACGCGGATGGCCTGCTCCTGAAAGAGTAGTACGCCCAGGGTCTCCTTCAACACCGGCTCGAGGCTGGGATGCAGATAGGCGACCGCCTCCTCACCCGCACGCCGCCGCAAGTAGGGATGAACCGCACCACCCTGAATCGGGCCGGGACGGACGATGGCGACCTCAACAATGATGTCCTCAAAGCACGCCGGCTTGAGCCGGGGCAACATCTGTTGCTGGGCGCGGCTCTCAACCTGAAACGCACCGATGGTGTCGCCGCGCTGGAGCATGCGGTAGATGGCCGGATCATCCAGCGCCAGCGCATCCAGGTCGGGCGCGCCCGCGCCCTGCTCAGCAATGTAACCCAGCGCCTGGGTAATCAACCCCAACGTGCGCAACCCCAACAGATCGATCTTGATCAGGCCGGCGTCCTCCACGCTCTCCTTGTCCCACTGGGCCACGATGCGCCCCGGCATGGTCGCCGGTTCCAACGGCACGACCGCGGCCAGCGGCTGCGCGGTGATAATCATGCCGCCCGAGTGGATGGCGAGGTGGCGCGGGCAGCCGTCGATCTGGCGCATGAGGGCAAAGAGCATGGTCAATGGCGTGATCTGCTCCCCTTCTCCCGCGGCCGGAAATGTTGCCGCCAGCTGATCTGCCGCGGCCTGCGGTGAGTTTGTATCGAGCTGCTTCGCCAGTCGCTCCAGGGTTACAGGCGGAAAGTCCAGGGCCTTACCCAGATCGCGCAGGGCGCTGCGCGCGCGGTAGGTAACGACGTTGCAGACCATGGCAGCGTGCTCACGGCCGTAGCGCTCATAGACGTACTGAATCACCTCCTCGCGGCGATCGGCGGCAAAGTCGATGTCGATGTCGGGGGTGGTGAACTTATCAGCCGAGAGAAAGCGCTCGAAGAGCAGGTCATGCTGCAGCGGGTCGATGCTGGTGATTTCCAACAGATAGGCCACGATTGAGTTGGCGGCCGAGCCCCGCCCCTGGCAGCGAATGCCTGCATCGCGCGGCAAAGCGCATGATGTCCCAAACGATGAGAAAGTAGCCGGCCAGTTCCGCGCCTTGGATCACGGCCAGTTCGTGAGCCAGCTGGCTGAGCACGGCTGGCGTCAGGTCGGGGTAACGCCGGGGCAAATTCTCGTGGCAGAGTTGGTAGAGATGGGCGAACTCGCTGCAGCCGTCGGGCGTGGCAAAAGCGGGCAAGCGACGACTGGAGAAGTCGATCACGGCCTGACAGCGCTCGGCAATGGCCAGCGTATTCATCACAGCGTCGGGTGCGTGCTGGAAACGCTGAGCCACCACAGCAGGCGTACAGAGCGCATAGTTGCTGTTCAAGGGCAGGCGTCCAGCGCGACGGGCCTGGGTGAGTGATTCGTTGTGCCGAATAGCAATGAGCGCGTCGCGCAGGCGGCTCTCGGCCTGGGTTGCGTAATGAACGTTGCCAGTTGCGGCCAGGGGGAGCTGCAGGCGTCGAGCCAGCTCAATCAGGCGCCGATTCAGGCGATCATCGTCAGGCCGCTGGTGGTGCTGCACCTCGACGTAGCAGCGTCCATCGTCGAAGATGTCGCGCAGCCGGCCCGCCGCCTGCAGGGCCGCAGCCGCATCCCCCGCCAGCAGCGGCGCGGCCACCGGTCCCTGGCGACAGCCGCTCAGAGCAATCACGCCGTCGCTCAACTCGGCCAGCCGCGTCCAACTCAGCCCTGGCGCGATCTTGCCCGGCCACGCCGCGGAGTCATCGGGAAGGGGCGAGGGCACCTGGTCCAGGCGTGCGGCGGTCACCAGACGACAGAGATGGGCGTAGCCTGCCTGGGTTGCGGCCAGCAGCGTCAGATGCCCGCCGTCATCCAGCGTGACTTCCGCACCAAGAATGGCCCGGAGATCAGCCGCCCGCGCTGCCTGCTGAAAGCGGACCGCACCGGCCAGGCTGTCGTGATCGGTCAACGCCAGGGCCGTGATTCCCAACGCCCGCGCCCGCGCCGCCAGCACTTCGGGTGACGACGCGCCGTCCAGAAGAGAAAAGTAGCTATGGCAGTGCAACTCGGCAAATTGACAAGGATCGATTGACGGTTGCCCGCTGCCAATCGATCTGTGCTCAATCATAGATCTTCGCCACGTACCAGCCCTGTTCAAGCAGGTCGAAATAGATCACGCAGAGAAGGCCGCTGGTGGTAATCACAGCAAAATAGTCGCGCCAGACACGGCCCTCTTCACTCCACCAGTCACTGTCGATCTGCCAGCGCTGTTGGATCTGCTGAAGTCGATGGCTACGGCCCTGCCAGGCAAAGCGCAGGGGCCGGCCCTGGCTGTCGGTTACCATGTTGATGGGCTCGCCCGCAGGCCAAAGACGGGTCACGACAGCGCGTAAAGGGCGCTGCGCCGCGCCGCAATGGGATGGCGCGCATCGGCAACCCGGGTCTGAAAAAAGATGCCGCCGTAGCGTCCGGCCAGCTCTGCTGCGAGCGGCTGCAAGGGGCTCTTGATCTCGTCCGCCTCCGCGTCTTGTGCGGGCAGCAGCTCGGGCAAGAGCGCCAGTTGACCCACGGGCAATTCGGCCGTCGCCGCAACGGTTACCCGTGCTGCGCTCACCTCATCAGGCCAGATGAGGGCAGTCAGACGCTCCTCGAGCAGCGCGTGGAGACGTGTCGCTTCCTCAATCGGCCTCACCACGGCCAGATCGAGCGTGCGCGTTGCGCCGCAGAGAAAACGAAGCTCTACGCGCAGCCGGCTGATGCCCTGGAGCCGCGCGCGGACTTCATCGAGCACGGGGCGCAGCGCTTCCTCCAGCGCAGCGAGTACGCGCGGGAACTCCGCTGTCGGCGGATCGATGGCGACCTCAAGCGTGCGGGGCGGCGCAGCCAGCATGGGGCTGACCGGACGATCATCGCGGCCCTGGGCCCACTGCTGGGCCAATACGCCGGCACGGCCAAAGCGCTGGCGAACGGCGGCGGGCGGCAGCGCGGCAAACTGCCCCAGCGTGCGAATGCCCAACCAGTGCAGCTGGCGACAGTCGGCCCTGGATAGCGGCAGCAGCGTGATGGGCAGGGGCGCCAGAAAAGCGACCTCTTGAATCTTGTCAATCAGACGCATACGCCCCGGCGCGACACGCACGGCCGCGGCCCGGGCGGTGAATTTGCCCGAATCCCAGCCCAAGGCGGGCTGCAAAGCCGCGCCCAACTCCCCGCGAATCTGCCGTCCCAGCTCGGCCGCCAGCGGCTGCACGGCCGCGCCGGTGCGGGCGACAGGGCGCAGATCGAGATAGGCCGCGCCCCAGTTCACGGTTTCCACCGGCAGGGCCCAGGCGCCCAGGAGGTCGAGCAGGGCGCTGTGGGCCGCTTGAGCCGCGCCCATGTCGCACGGAGTCAGGCGCAAATCCGGGCAGCGCGTCAGCGCCTGCTGTGGGCGCATCTCCGGCAATACGCCCACAGCCCGGGCCGGCGGCGAGAGTGCACAGACGCGCTCGTCCGGCCCCAACAGCGCCAGAGGCAAAGCGCTAAGCTCATGGGCATAGGGTGTCAGGGCGAGCAAAAAATCGGGCACGTAACAGCAGAGGACGCTCATGGCGGATCACCAGGTCTCCTGGGCGCGGACTGTACCGTTGAAGCGGATTTCGATCTGTGCGGTCGGACGATCGCGCCGCCAGACGCTTTTAGCCACCTGTACCTGGGCGCTGTAGCCTGTCAGCTCGCCCGCTTCACGCAGCCAGCGCTCGCGGCGAAAGTGGAGGTGGAGCGCAGCTGTCTTGCGTACAGGCGCGGTGCGGTCCAGGTTGAGCCAGCGCTGCCAGGGTGGGTTGAGTTCATCGATGCAGAGCAGCGCAGTCTGCCGCTGGCGCAGGTGGTGGGTCAGCGGGCCCAACGCGGCCTGAACCTGCCGCCAGCGCCGTCGCTCCATGGCGGCGCCAGTCAGGTTATCGAGCAGGATGGCGCGGACGCGCCGCTCACGCGCCAGGTCAAGCAGCAGTGCACCCAGGTCAGTCGCTTCATCGGGTCGGGCCACCAGCAGACGCTTCAGTTCGATGCCGCAGCGAGCCAGATAGTCGGGATCGGTGTGGCGGCTCAAGTCGACCAGCGCGACGTTGGCGCCGCGCGTCTGCTGCGCGTCTGCCAGAATCTTGTAGCCCAAGGTCAGCTTGCCCGATGTCGCCGGTCCGGTCAGCAGGGTCAACGCGCCCCGGGGTACGCCGCCGCAGCCGGTCAATGCGTCGAGTTCGCCAAAGCCGGTCTGGAATGCTGCCGGTCGGCGCTCTTTGACACCGGCCGCGCCCCGTTGCAGCGCCTGGGGGCCATAGCGTTTCTGAAGCGTAGTAACGGTCTGATCCAGCTTGCGGCGACGACGGTTTGGCATGGCAATGGGCGCGGCGTAATTGGTTGATGGGGGTATTTTATAGAACATATGTTCTGATGTCAATGTGGAGGAGGTTTGGGGTGGTGGGGTTGTAGGGTTGTGGGGAGATAAGACCGCAAGCTGGATAACCTTGTTCAGTCCGCACGCTCTGACAGCAAACAGCGTGATGGTCTAGACTATCGGCTAGCGCCGGTTGAGCCTGCGCCGTCCTGAGCCTGTCGAAGGGTCGAAACCAAGCGGGTCGCCGTCCCGAGAGATGATCCCGTCCACGTCGCTCCGCAACCAAGGGCCAGACGTCCACAAAACCCGCTCGCACGAAGGCGTGCTCACTAAGCGGGCAGCGGCCCAGTCCGCACACCCTGCCAACAAACAGTATCATGATCGAGGCTACAGGCTAGCGCCGGTTGAGCCTGCGCCGTCCTGAGCCTGTCGAAGGGTCGAAACCAAGCGGGTCGCTGCCACGACAGGCAATTCCGTCCACGTCGCTCCGCAACCAAGGACCAGGCGTCTATACAACCCGTTCGCACGAGGCGTGCTCACTGAGCGGGCGTAGGTTCAGTCCGTACGCCCTCGTGCGGACGGTCGACGTTAACAAAATGGGTAAGTATGCTATCATCCGGGTTGCGTAACGTATGGTACGTAGCTTCTCCACTTCTCTGCCCAAGACAGGAGGGTGCGGGATGAAAACATGTTTCTTGCTGATACTGCTAGCCGGCGCAGACGCTCCTGGCGGGCTGTGTGGCGCCAACCAGCGACTACCTTCCGGCATCAACCATCAGCCGGGATGGATTTGCCACAGATGCAGCAGCGCAGCGCGCAGCAGATGGCACGGAAATCAGGCTTTGGGGCTTCGTCGACCATGCCAATCTTTACGGCGACGCGGACGCACAAGAGATTCTCGGCGAATGGTGGAGCGGTGACGGGCCAAATGCGACCTCCTGGCGCTTCAACCTGATGGCCCACGCCGACGACCAAGCGGGCCAGTCGTTTGCGGTGCAGGTGCCCAATGATGAGGGGCGAGATGAGCTGCTGCGCAACTTTCTCGCCGATGCCGAAGCCCAACGCCCGACCAAAGTCTTTGTAACCGGTAGGTTATTCACCTTTGAGGCGCCCACTAATGTCGCCAATCGCACTGGCCTGGTGATGGAGTTGGATTCCTCACAGGACATCCGGCTGGAAGAAGCGCCCTAAAGTTCACCGGAGATCTTTTGCCATGACCGATACCGCCCGTATCTTCTATTTCTGCCCCGATTTTCCCCAGCCGTCGGGCGGGGTCAAAGCGCTCTATCGCCATGTGAGCCTGCTGCGAGAGGCCGGTTTTGACGCCGCGCTCGTTCATCAGAAGCGGGGCTTTGTCACCCACTGGCACGGCTACACCGTACCCGTCATCTGGCTGGAAGATCGCCCCAGCTTTGGGCCGGACGACGTGCTGGTCTTCCCCGAAGTGATGGCCGATTTCGTGCGCCAGACTCAATACTTTGAAGGCCGGCGCGTCGTCATCGCGCTCTCATGGGCGCTAGCCTACAGCCGCCTGCAGCCGGGCGAACGCTGGGCCGAATTGGGCGTGGAGCAGATCATCACCCGCTCGCCGACGATCGTGCGTCACCTGGCGTGGAGCATGGAGACGGCGGTCACATTGATTCCGCCCTACATCGATCCGGCCCGCTACTGCCCGGCCCCGATCGGAAAGCTGAATCAGGTCGCCTTTATGACACGCAAAGACCGCGCAGGCGAGTGGCTGGAACAGACGCTGGCGCGGCGGGGCACGGCCGCCGAACACACTTGGCTTGCCCTGCGCAACATGAACGAGGCGACCTACGCCCATCACCTGCAGCAGAGCGCGGTCTATCTGCCCACCACGCTCCAGGAAGGGCTCCACGCCTCGGTTTTGGAGGCCATGGCCTGCGGCTGTCTCGTCGTCGGCTTTAGCGGCATCGGCGGCAACGATTTCATGGTCGGCGCCGGCGCAGAACAGAACTGCGTGCTGGTCGAAAACGGCGATCTGCTGGCTTTGGGCCAGGCGCTCGAGACGGTGCTGGCCGCACGCGCGGCTGACCCCAATGCGTACGCCGCGCTCATCGAGCGCGCGCGTGCAACCGTTCTACCATTCCATGACCCTGCACCGGAGGCCGATGCGCTGGTAGCGTTTTTTAACGCCACGGTTTTCCCCTAAGCAACCGCACAGCGGACACCCATGTGGCGAGTGATGCCCGCGTACTGCCCGGCAAGAATGTTGTCACATTCAAGAACAGCTTTGGCATCCAATACGCCAGCGTCATAGACAGCGCATCGTCTGACAACATCACTTCCGTGAGTCACACGACAGCATTGGGATGGACAGGGCGGGCTAAGCCGCCTCTGTCTGCAGCAGGCTCACGTCCAGCGGTACGCCTTTGGCCTCGTCGCGTACCAGCGTGACCGCGCCAGTCTTGCACTGCCCTTCGCAAACGCCGCAGCCCATACACGCATCCCACGTCACGTGGGCCACGCCATTCACGTGAATTGCCTCAAACGGACAGGCTGCTTCACAGGCGCCGCAGCCGATGCAAGCATCCTCGTCGACGACAGCAACAAAGCCTGAGGATGCGATCATGGGGTTACCGTACTTCATCATGGCTTCAATGCCGCCGCAGCAACACTTGCAGCAGTTGCAGATGGCGTAGAAGCGATCGTTGCACGCATCCTTGAACCAGGCGGAGTGGATATGGCCCCGTTCATGTTCCTCGTGCAGGAGTTGGACAGCTTCATCCTGCGTCAGGCGTCGAGTGGACTGAGGATTGTGCTCAAGCATGAAGTCAGTGAAGGGTTGGCCGACGATCATACAGACCTGAGTCGGTTGGCAGGGATGGGGCTTGCGGTGGCGACAACCACATTCGTAGGCGACCACATCAGGCGATCCGCTGAGAACCAGGTCTTTGGCCATCGGGTACGGGATAATCTGTTCCAGGTCGCGCCGGTCGATGGGCTGCTCCAAGCGGATGATCTTCTCAGCTTGCTCGGGCGTAAGCACCTTGCCGTGGTAACGATCACGCAAATGGCGCTTTCCTCGCTCGCCCAAGCGGGGGAGGATCCAATCGGCTAATACCTTGATATATTGATTGGTCCAACGGGCGTAGAGATAGGCGTGGACTGGTCTCAGAATCAAGAAGCGACGCGCTTCTGTCCTGCGCGCTGCCGCCCTGGTCGAGGGCAACGCCAGCCGGCCCCGCTCGCCAAAAACCCAAAGGCCGCCCAGGGCGACCAGTAGAGCTGTTGCAGACAACAAAAGCCACTTGCGCATCAATCACCTCCAGGTTTTCGGTTCGACGAGCGAGTTTACTCATTGTGGTCGGATACGACAGCATCGGCGTAATGGTACGTGACTGGTGGCGACAAAATGGCGACAAAATGGCAGATGATATCGATACGCCTACTCCCCGACATAGAGTCCTTGAATTGAGTAAGCCAGATCTTTCAGACCATCATAACGCGCCTGAATGAGGGGATCAGCCGTGCCGCTTTCCAGGGCCAGGCGCAGTTCCGCCCTGGCTGCGTCAAAGGCCGCGCGTCCCGCAACCGTGCAGCGCTCCTCGATGGCATCGCCCTCCCAGGCAGCGCGTGCCGCGGTATCCATATCGTGCGGCAGCAGGTGTGCAGCAAAGCCAAATCCGTGCACGAGGGGGTGTTCGGGCAAATTTAGGCGAATCAGCATGCGCGGCGTGAACGATGTGCGCGATGCCGCCACCACAGAGCCAGTCTGCCTCTGGAAACCAAACCGTGAAGGCAACGCCCGGTCGCACCACCTGGCAAATTTGCGCAGATCCTTCGGCGCAGATCTGGTGGGTCGTGCGGCCCTCAAAGCCTATCTGGTCGGTGGGGAAACCGCCGCGCCCTTCGGAAAAGTCACGACTGCGCCCGCCTGCGCCGATGCCATGTTCGCTGCTGGTGATTTCGTACTCGTAGAAGGTCCCGGCATAGCCGCCCGGCCGCAGTTCGGTTGCAACAATGCTGCCCATGAAGTCCGGGTAGTCGAACGTCAGATCCAGCAACGCGTCATGGCAACGGGTCACGTCACCCTCACGTGCGCAGGTGGGGAAGTCGGCCGCTGTTGTGGGCGCCATGGTCGGCAGCGGACTCACGACAGCTTCGGCAACGGACCCGTCTGGGCGCGGGCAAGCGGTGAAGCGGGTTGCGCTGCGGCGACCTCGCGCCAGAGCAGATGCGCCTGGGCCGTGGAGTCCGGCCAGAGGCGTAGCACGCGCCCGTCCGGGATCTGGAGATAGCAGGTCCATCCGCGCGGGTGGCCGCTAATCTCACACTGGTGTACGCTCTCGAACGAGAATTCGGGACCCACGGCCCAGCCCAGGTGGGCGCGCAAGTCATCGTCGTAGGGCATGTCCAGTTCGCCACGCCAGAGCCTGCCAAAGCCGCTGACCGGTGCCAGGAGACCGGCTGGCGACGTCTCTGACAGCGGCCGTTCGGGGCCAAAATTGTAGGGCGCACCAAAACGCAGAAAGCGCTTGCCGCGGGCACGTTCCTGATCGTTAAAGAAGACATAGAAGGTATCGGGCGTTTCCGTCCAGATCATGAAACCACGCTCAAAGAACTGGGCAGCAGCAGGCGAGACTTGTGCTTCCGGTGGCGGGACAGCGACGCGGCGCCTCCGCAAAAAACCAGTCTCGATAGCCCAGGCATTGGATGGCCAGGTTGGCCGTCGCCCACACAGACTCATCCTCTGCCGTGGCGCGCAAGCCAACCCCCGTCATCGACAGCGCCTGCTGGTCGACGATCAGCGTGGTGCTACCGGTGAGCGGGACCGGCTGGCAGGTGGTGGGCCCGGCGCCATTCAACCAGCAGAGTTCGGCGCGCTCGCCTTCTGCCATCCACGCAATGGAAAGTGTGTCGCCTATCTGATTTGTCACCATGGGTGTTACCTGGAAATGCAGGATCTGGGCCTGCTTCAGGGGGCAACGTGACGGTCGGCTCAGCCGTTGCGGGCTCGTGCGGGCGGCTGAATGGGCGTGGCGGCGCCCGCGCGCCGCTTTGCCCTGATTTGAACCGGGACGCTGACGCAGGCGATGAACAGGTCGACAGCATCGCCACGAAGAGTGCGCAAATGATGAGGCTGACGTAACGTGGCATGGATCTCCTCCAATTCTGCATGAGTTCAAACGAGTTGTCGTTGTACACATTGTGACAGAAGAGGGGCCAGGCGCTGCCTCACGTTGGCGGCGTCATGCATCATTGCGTTTTTACAAGCGTGCAGGTCTGCAGCGTACTGCCGCGATCCATCTTGCGAATTTTTACCATCACTATGAGAGACCGGCTTCGCTCAGATCAAGGGTCAAAGTTCCCCCTTCTGAACGGTATGCATACCGAACGCAGCACCGGTTGGGCGATCATAGCGGCCCAGCGATAGGTGTTCGGCATAGTCAGGCAATTCAGCGCCCGCAACCCAGGCAGCCACCAGTTCACCGGCAGCGCAGCTGGCCATCGTACCAAAGCCAGACAAGGCCCCCACCAGGTACGCGCCCGGTACGCCGATTGGGCCAATGATGGGCAGATTTTCCTGCGTTTTCGTGTAATATCCGGCATAGCGAACGACTGGTTGCGGAATTCTGTCGATGTATTGACGCAACCCTGGCATGAACCTCGTCGCACCGCGCAAGACGACATCAGCGAAGGCTGGCGTAATGCCGGGATCCCACAGCGGCTGTTCCGGGCGCTGATTGATCGCCCAACCGAGCTTGATCCAGGCGCTCTCTGCGCCGCCTTCTGGCTTGATGTGCAGGCCACCGGGAAATTCGTTCAGTAACCACCGGGTTTCTGAATCCGACTGTAGGATCTCTTGTTCATCTTCCGTCCAATCAAGATACTGGCTGTCCATGACGATCGTAAAGGGCGCATCACGAGGGATGACGCCGTGTATGTCCTGGATGGCTACCTTCTGCTGCAAGACGGAGAATATGGGCAGTTCGACAGCGAGCAGGGCTGCAATCGCAGGCGCGAAGGGGCCAGCCGCATTGATAAACGTCCGAGTTTCAATCGTATGCTGAGTGCCATGGGCGAGGACTTTGACGGCCTTCACGCCCTGACCATCGGTCTCGATGGCTGTCACTTCGCCCATCAGCACCCGGGCGCCAAGTTTCTTCGCTTCGCCGAGCAAATACATGCCCAGCTGTTGGGCGCTGATATCACCTGCGCGCCGCACGTGCACGGCACTTTGGATCGTCGGTGAGAGATGGGGAAACTCTTCTCGGATGAGTTGCTGGCTCGTGAAAACATCGGCTCCATCCAGGCTGCCGTTATCGGCCTCACTACGATCAACGCCCCGGTCTCGTATCCGAATATCCCCAACCTCCAGCTGAGAATAGGCGTCAAGATAGTCACGCAGTTCAGTCACGGGTTCGCTGGTAACGTAGAGGTATCCTCGACATGTCATGTTGAACAGGTCATCTGTCGCAATTGAAAGCTCCTCCATGAGATCGATGCTGCGATTCATGAAGCGCACCATCCAGTTGTCGGGCCACCAGTTGCGATAGTTCTCACCCGATTTGGCGCTCGTCTGCGTCAGGGGCGGGTGTTTATCGACAATCACGATCTCTGTGATGCCATGCCGGGCCAAGAAATAGGCGGCGGCGATCCCCGCACTACCGGCTCCGCAGATGATTGCATCGGCACGCTCAAACGATTTCATCGATTTCCTCTGTCTCATGTTGACGGTTGCGGGACACCGGCAGAGCCGGGCTTCGACCGTTGCGGGGCGCGGCTCTCTGGTGTGGGTTGAGCCATTGTATTCTATTGCCACGGGAGGATATTGAAAAAATGCTTGTGCGGTTGTCACCTCCGGACGTGCCGCCTACCGCCGTTGCTCCGCAAGACGCAGTCGGCATCCGGATCTGCGAGGATATGCGTACGCCCCCTCGGTTTGAGCGGCGGAGGCTTGTGGCATTTTTCTCAATATTGACTTTGGCTGTGGCATGAAATAGGATACCGCTAATTGATTCGAAGACAACAACCTATCATTTGGCAACTGGTATCGCAGGTTCTGAAATACCACTTGCTGCCGGGACAACACCGTGACCTTTACAGGAGCCGCTGACAGCATGTCGGCGGTTTTCTTGCATTCTAGCCCGCCATAGGGAGTGGGCAGGAGAAATTTTCGCGTATGATGAAACTGGTTTCCAAATTTGCCTTGTCGATCGTGGGCGTGACGATCCTGTATTTGTTACTTTCGGGCAACCTGCTTTCTCGATCCCCGCTGGTCATTGCAGTACAGTTGTTCGCGGTTGCGTTGAGCGTGTGGGCGCGGCGCAGTTTTCGGCCCGACCAGTTCAGTATCCATGCAGAAGCAAAAGAGGGACAACTTCTGGTGGAAGGGCCATATCAGTACATTCGCCACCCCATGTATGCCGCAGCTCTGCTGTTGATGTGGTCAGGAATTTTGAGCAACATTTCACCTGTCAACCTGACAGTTGGTGTGGTTGCCACAAGCGTGATTGCCATTCGCATCTTTATTGAGGAACAGCTACTGTCTACCCGCTATCCTGATTATGCAGGGTACGTACACAGCACTAAGCGGATCATCCCATTGCTCATATAGTGTTGGGGCGGCTCACCTGCAGATAGTCTGAGAAATAGCACCCCCAACAAGGACGAAACTCCCATGTCAACCGTATTCTTGCCGCCCAGTCATGTCTATCAGAACCATCACTTGGACAGCACCCATTGGGACGCCTATACACCACGTCCTGACGACGTCATCATCTCAACCGCTTACAAGTCGGGAACAACGTGGCTAACAGCGATCGTGCGCGAATTGATCGTTCACGCCATGCAGCAGGCAGGAGAAATGGATCCGGCAAAGTTGCCAACACCGGACGGAGGTTCCTGTATCTGGCTAGACTATCGGTACAGCGAGGGCGCTCATGCTGAGTTGCGGGCCAAGTTGGAGGCCCAGCAGCATCGCCGTTTTCTCAAGAGCCATCTCCCGCTGGATGGCCTACCGATTCATCGCCAGGTCAGGTACCTGGTAATCGTACGCGACCCGCGCGATGTATTCATGTCGTTTTGGAATCACTACTCCGGCTATACCGATCACGCCTATGCCAATCTGAATGATGAACCGGGTCGGCGAGGCGAACCGCTACCCCGTTGTCCCGCCGATATCCATGATCTATGGGCAATGTGGATCAGCCGCGGCTGGTTCGACTGGGAGAAGGAAGGCTATCCGTTTTGGGGCAACATGAGTCATGCGCAGAGTTGGTGGGATTATCGTCATTTGGGCAACTTCCTCCTCTTGCACTACGCCGACATGATCGCCGATCCCCAACGTGAAATCCGTTGCATTGCCGACTTCCTGGAGATCGAGATATCTAACGAAGGATTGGCGCAAGTGGTGCAAGACACCAGTCTGGAGGCAATGCGCCAGCGTGCATTTGCGGCAGAGACAGGCGAACCGCAATCATTTCGTGACGGGGCCAAAACCTTTTTCTATCAGGGTACAAACGGTCGCTGGCAGAACGTACTTACCGAGGCGGAATTGGCGATGTACGAACAGACCAAAGCGAACGTCTTGACCCTGGATTGTGCTCGCTGGCTGGAATTGGGACGAGCGGGGCTTCAGTAGGCGGCACGCCAGCTTAGAAGCAGGGCGTCGTACGCCTGCGCAGCGCAGATCCGACCACACCGCCGCTGATCGACTTCCGCTACTTCACCGATCCCGCAGGCCACGATGCGCGCGTGATGCTGGCGGGAATCAAGCTGGCACGCAAGATTGCGCAGCAGTCCCCGCTACGGCCGTGGATCAAACGAGAGTTGGTGCCCGGCGCTGACGTGCTTGATGACTACGCACTCTCGACCTACGTTCGGCGCACGGCCAACACCGTCTATCATCCGGCAGGCACCTGCAAGCTCGGCAGCACTACCGATCCGCTGGCCGTAGTCGACCCAGAGCTACGCGTGCATGGCGTGCCCGGTCTGCGTGTGGCCGATGCATCCATCTTTCCCACCATGATCGCGGTCAATCCCTGTCTGACGGTCATGATGATCGGCGAACGCTGCGCAGCCTTTGTGCTGGATGAGGCATAGCGGTCGTTGCAGAAAGTGTCGAGCGTGATCATAAGAGAACGCCCTGCCGGGCTGAGCCCGGCAGGGCGTTTGAATGCTTCAATTCAACGTGACAGAGCGGCCGCCGGCTCCTTTGGGGCCGATGGCCGCTCCGCCGCAACTCAGCTTACGGCACGTCCACACAGACCGCCCAGGCCGTCACCGACCAGGCATTGTCGGCGTCGCCACAGTCACACAGCGGCGTAGACTTGGCTTCCACATGCCAGACGTTGCCATTCACCGGGTAGCTCTCCTGAACGGTCACGACCCAGTTGTCGGCGCCAGGACCATCCACGTTGAAGCCGCCACCCACCACGGCGCTGCCATTGGGACAGACCGCGTCCACGGCCTTGTGACGGGCGCCGTCATAACCGGTCGCAGCACTGACATGATGCGTTCCGAAGATGCCGGCGGTACCGGCCGGACCAGGCGGGCCGGCAGGACCAGCCGGACCCATCGGACCCTCAGGGCCAGGCGGGCCGGCTGTGCCATCGTGGCCGGCTGGACCTTCGGGACCAGGAGGACCGGCGGGACCGGCCGCACCATCATGGCCGGCAGGACCTTGCGGACCAGCAGGACCTTCACAGTCCCACGTGTCGACCTTGCCGTCGCCGTTGATGTCTTCGTCGGCGTCGGCTTGACCGTTCTGATTCATATCCCAGCAGCTGATGCCGGGGGCGCCAGCCGGGCCTTGCGGGCCAGGAGCGCCGGCAGGACCGACCGCGCCATCATGACCAGCTAGACCTTCAGGACCCATCGGACCTTCAGGACCGGCAGGACCCATCGGGCCAGGCAGGCCTTGCGGACCCATGGCGCCGTCTGCGCCAGGGGCGCCGTCATGGCCGTCCTTGCCGGCCGGGCCGGGAGGACCGGCGGGGCCAGGTTCGCCAGCTGGACCTTGCGGGCCGGTCGCACCATCTGCGCCGGCAGGACCAGCCGGTCCCATCGCGCCAGGCAGGCCCTGCGGACCCATCGCGCCATCTGCGCCGGGGGCGCCATCATGGCCGTCCTTGCCGGCGGGACCAGGTTCTCCAGCTGGACCTTGTGGGCCAGTCGCACCATCTGCGCCGGCAGGACCAGCCGGTCCCATCGCGCCAGGCAGGCCCTGCGGACCCATCGCGCCATCTGCGCCGGGGGCGCCATCATGGCCGTCCTTGCCGCGGGCCAGGAGGACCGGCGGGACCAGGTTCTCCAGCAGGACCAGCCGGTCCCATCGCGCCAGGCAGGCCCTGCGGACCCATCGCGCCATCTGCGCCGGGAGCGCCATCATGGCCGTCCTTGCCGGCGGGACCAGGTTCGCCAGCAGGACCTTGTGGGCCAGTCGCACCATCTGCGCCGGCGGGACCAGCCGGTCCCGTCGCGCCATCATGGCCGTCCTTGCCGGCGGGACCAGGTTCTCCAGCTGGACCTTGCGGGCCGGTCGCACCATCAGCGCCGGGGGCGCCGTCATGGCCGTCCTTGCCGGCCGGGCCAGGAGGACCGGCGGGACCAGGTTCTCCAGCAGGACCTTGCGGGCCCAGTCGCACCATCTGCGCCGGGGGCGCCGTCATGGCCGTCCTTGCCGGCCGGGCCAGGAGGACCGGCGGGACCAGGTTCTCCAGCAGGACCAGCCGGTCCCATCGCGCCAGGCAGGCCTTGCGGCCCCATCGCGCCATCTGCGCCGGGGGCGCCGTCATGGCCGTCCTTGC
The DNA here is from genome assembly GCA_963749845.1 of uncultured Chloroflexia bacterium. Lineage (GTDB taxonomy): Bacteria > Chloroflexota > Anaerolineae > Caldilineales > Caldilineaceae > JAGRCP01. The sequence goes on from CAVVOJ010000015.1 coordinate 22,183, forward strand.
CGGCCGGGCCAGGAGGACCGGCGGGACCAGGTTCTCCAGCAGGACCTTGTGGGCCGGTCGCACCATCTGCGCCGGCAGGACCGGCAGGACCCATCGCGCCATCTGCACCAGCAGGACCGGTAGCGCCCACTGCGCCGGCAGGACCTTGCGGACCGGCAGGACCTTCACAGTCCCACGTGTCTACCTTGCCGTCGCCATTGATGTCTTCATCGGCGTCGGCTTGACCGTTCTGATTCATGTCCCAGCAGTTGATACCATCAGCACCAGCTGGGCCTTGCGGGCCGGCAGGGCCCGTGGCGCCCATCGGACCAGGTTCACCGTCTGCACCGGCAGGACCTTGCGCACCGGGAGGACCGGCAGGGCCGGGTTCGCCATCGGCACCGGCGGGACCGGGCTTGCCGTCGTGACCATCAGCGCCGGCGGGGCCGGCAGGACCCATCGGGCCGGGCACGCCTTGGGGACCCATCGCGCCATCTGCACCAGCAGGACCAGGCTCACCGTCCTGACCGGCAGGGCCTTGCGGGCCAGGAGGACCGGCGGGGCCAGGTTCGCCGTCGGCGCCGGCGGGACCGGGCTTGCCGTCGTGACCATCAGCGCCGGCGGGGCCGGCAGGACCCATCGGACCAGTCTCGCCGTCCTGACCGGCAGGACCTTGCGGGCCGGGAGGACCGGCGGGGCCAGGTTCGCCATCGGCGCCGGCGGGACCGGGCTTGCCGTCGTGACCATCAGCGCCGGCGGGGCCGGCAGGACCCATGGGGCCGGGCAGGCCTTGGGGACCCATCGCGCCATCCGCACCAGGCTCACCGGCCGGACCGGTGGCGCCCACTGCGCCGGCAGGACCTTGCGGGCCAATCGGACCTTCACAGTCCCACGTGTCTACCTTGCCGTCGCCATTGATGTCTTCGTCGGCGTCGGCTTGACCGTTCTGATTCATGTCCCAGCAGCTGATACCATCAGCGCCGGCCGGACCAGCAGGACCTTGCGGGCCGGCCGGACCAGGCTCACCATCTTCGCCAGCTGGGCCTTGCGGGCCAGCGGGTCCGGGTTTGCCGTCAGCGCCATCAGCGCCGGCCGGACCCTGTGGACCAGCGGGACCAGGCTCGCCATCAGCGCCGGTGGCGCCCATGGGGCCGGGCAGGCCTTGCGGACCCATTGCGCCGTCTTCGCCAGCCGGGCCTTGCGGACCGGCGGGGCCGGGTTTGCCATCAGCGCCATCTGCGCCGGCAGGACCTTGCGGGCCGGCGGGGCCAGGCTCACCATCGGCACCGGCGACACCCATCGGGCCGGGCAGGCCTTGCGGCCCCATGGCGCCATCTTCGCCAGCCGGGCCTTGCGGACCGGCGGGGCCGGGTTTGCCATCAGCGCCGGCCGGACCGGCAGGACCGGCAGGACCAGGTGCGCCATCAGCGCCGGCAGGACCAGCGGGACCTTGTGGGCCGGCAGGGCCGGGCTCGCCATCAGCACCGGTGGCCCCCATCGGACCAGGCAGGCCTTGCGGCCCCATGGCGCCATCTTCGCCAGCCGGGCCTTGCGGACCGGCGGGGCCGGGCTCCCCATCAGCGCCAGCGGGGCCCTGCGGACCGGCGGGACCAGGTCCGCCGTCGTGACCATCAGCGCCGGCCGGACCAGCGGGACCCTGTGGCCCTACGGGGCCAGCAGGACCCTGGGGACCGTCAGTTCCGGGCGCGCCATCGTGGCCGGCAGGACCAGGAGGACCTTGCGGGCCGGTGGGGCCAGGCGCACCATCGTGACCAGCAGGACCAGGAGGGCCGGGCGGGCCTGCTGGGCCACGGGGGCCTTCGGGGCCAGGAGGACCTGCGGGGCCGGGCGGGCCAACGGGACCAGCGGGGAAGACGGCAATCGTCTGGTTACCGCCATCGGCCGGATCGGCAAAGCGCACACCCAACGGGACGTGGAGCCGGATCGGCTCGTCGTTGAAGTTCGTCAGCAGCATGGTGCCTTCGCCGAAGTATTCCGGGTCGGAGACACTCTCAAAGTTAACGACCAGGGCTTCTACCAGACCGGCATCGACCGCATCCATAACGGAAAGGGTGTCGAGCCCGACGTCAGCCGGTTGGACGCCGCTGCGCGCATAGGAAACCAGGCGAGAAGCAATCTGATTTGACTGGCGATCCCATTTACCGTCGACCAGCGTCCAGATAGCTAGTTGCGGCTGCAGCAGGTCACCTTCCAACAGGCCGGTCGCCATGGAATGGCCGATGGCCACGCGCACCGCGTCGGGCGCCAACTCCATCGGAATCAGCGTCTCGCCCGGGAAAGGCAGCTCGCGATCCAGGCAGTGGCCGTAGACGGGCAATTCAATCATAGAGTTGGCGGGCAATTCAATAATTGGTGGCAAAGCATCAGCTGTCGTGACAACTGGGGTGCTTTCGGAATCCGATGACGCATGGCCAGCCTGGGGCAGTGCCAGCAGGACGACAAGTCCAAGAATCACGGCAAAGCCAGCAAGGGCTGAGGAGCGGCATAGATTCGACAGCAATCGCTCAGTGGAGCGTGGTGAAACTTTCATAAGGCCTCCAAACACGCGTGCAGTTTTGGGCGTTGAAACGTCTGGCAAGCATAGCAAAGCCAAGAGCGGGGTTTGGTTGGTAGGCAGCTCTTCCTTTCTTCGGTTGTCGAGGGCCAAAGGAGGTGAGGCCCGAAATTGGTAGCGCGCTGTTCAAAAAGAATGCGAAAATAGGCAAAGCGGAAGGTGAGGGTGTCAAACCTACTTTAGGCGACAGCCTCGTTGCTGTCAAGCACCGATAATCCCATCTTTTATCGTCAAATGACGACGCACCGGTCTGTAAAAAGTTACGCTCTGAGTAGGATGAAAAAGAAAAGTCCGGCTTTTCAAGAAGCCGGACTTTTCAAATGATGGTCAACGTCCTTTAACCGGAGGATTACCGTCGGTTCAGCGAACCCGCCTGGTCACGCGCATGGAAGTCCATGGCTGATTCGAGCAACTCTTCGTCACTCAGCGCGCCGGCACGCCCGTCTTCGTTGTGGCAGCCGCGACAGGAGAAGTCGAGCGCCAGATAGGGGTGCGCATCGACGCCATCGTCGCCAAATTGGGAGATTCCCAGCGGATTGATCGCCATCGTGTGGGTACGGACGTCAGCCTGATATTGCTCACTGTCCCCCACAGCATTCTGAATGAGCTGCGGCATGTGGCAATCGACACACTGCGCATGACGCCGGTCGGTGATCTTCTGATAGATATCCTGCTCCACATGACAACTTGCGCACTCGACTTTGATACCGGCGGCGCGGCCATATTTGACCGTTTCATGGGGGTTGTGACAGTCAACGCAACGCATGGCCGCTTTCTTGCCGGAGAAGAGTGCTTCATAGCTGTCATGATGCTGGATAAAGCCGCTCGTCGCGTCAACTTCACCGACTGTGCCCTCGGCATGACACTGGGTACAAAGTTCTGAGTCTCGCTCAATTGTCACCGCGACATTATAGGGATCATTCACGTGGCTGCTGCCGGGCCCATGGCACGCTTCGCAGCCGACGCCGTCCTCGGCCCACGTACCGATGAGGCCGGGCAGTTCATCCTGGTTTCCCTCGGGTACGTAGCCGGTCGTATGGCAAGAGCCGCAATCATAAGGCCGTTCTTCGCCGGGATGGTAGGCGACCCAATCTTCGCCCAAATCAAGGGTTCGATTATAGAGGTTATACTGCGTCATGGCATTCTCATCGCCCGTGATGATATAGCCGTTCTCGTCGATGAAGCGCGCTCTCCAGGCGAATCCACCGATGACGTAGCTGATCTCATCCCAAGTATAGCCTTCGGGCGGGTCTGGAACTTCCGAAGAGGGATACTCAGGTGCTTCACCATCGACTACCTTTTTGAGCAGATGAGCGTGTCCCGTCGTCATATACGTTTCATAGGCTGCCTCGTGGCACTCCTGGCACGTATCAGACCCGACATATTCGGCCGGCGCCCAATCCAGTCCGTCGACTCCAACAGGACCAGGCGGCCCTACCTCTCCAGGCGGGCCGGGCGGGCCGGCATCGCCTTGCGGACCAGCGGGGCCGGGCGGGCCGGGTGGGCCCTCGGTAAGGGCATCTTCCGCTTGAATCCCGCAAGCGGCGGTCAACATCAAAACAAAGAGCAGCATAGCAATGACAGCACACTTTCGCGTCATAATGACTCCTGACATGGTGGCGAGCGCAGTTGTATTCAGCTATTTGGCAGCGAGTACGCAGCCCGCATCACGGTTCTAGCTGCCCCAAGACGCCGCTTCACTATGATGGGCGCAGCGATCGCTGGACTTCCTACTGAGTATGACGGGTTGGCTGCAGGCTGCCAGTGGCAAATGTCCTAAAATGTGGGGGACGTATGACTGCATTCCACGGCAGCCGGCTCGAAGCGAGCCTGTTTCAAATTATCTATCGATGGCACGCTGGATGCGTCCCTGGACATGGCTGAAGTGATCGACCAGTCGCTTCCGTGCCAGCACGGCATCGCGTTGGCGCACGGCTTCCAAGATCGCCACGTGCTCGCGCAAGCCCAAGACGGGATCGGTTTCACGGATGGCCTCAATATCCAGCGTACGAAAAACGATCCAGAAGACCTCAAAGAGCTTGATCAGGGTCTGGTTGTCCAGGACGCGGTAGAGGACACGGTGAAATTGCTCGTCCAATTCGACGTGGGATTCGCCTACGGTCAAGCGCCGGTCCCATTCCGCCAAGATTGCTTGCAGGTCGGCGATGTCCTCATCGGTGATCTGGCTCACGGCGGCTTCGATGACGGCCGATTCGAGCCAGACGCGAATCTGAAATACTTCAGCAAACATATGGGGATCAAATCGCATATTGTAGCTGAGCGATTCGAGGACTGGGTCAAAATTGGCCTGGCGCACATAGAGCCCGCTGCCGCGCTTGATCTCGACGATCCCAAGCGATTGCAGCGCCTTGATGGCTTCGCGCACGGAGCTGCGCCCGACGCCCAGTTCTTCCATCCAGAAGGGCTCCGGCGGCAGTTGATCACCAGGCTCGAGGTGGTTTTGGAGAATATATTCTTTGATGTAGCTGCGGATGGCCTCGCTCAGGGCAGGACCGCGCAGCGGCTTGACGAACTCCATAGGGCTTCCAGATTTGCGACAAGAGATTGCGGAAAGAATCCAGATGTAGCGGATTCGCGGCAGTTTTTCAGGGCATATCCGGCACATAGTGGCGGATATGCCTTTATCCGCGGCCCGTTCTCCGAATTGCTGAACAATCCCAAAAGGGTGCATCCCATTTGGGGACGGTGTACGAACGGACCAGTCGCTTTCTTTAGAGCGGGCCCCAATGTGGTATGCACCCAAGTCCAAAAGTCCAAAAAAAGCGCTTGACGCCGGCCAAAATGTAGAGTACACTAGCGAGAGAACAGACGTCTGATGTCTCGTCAAATTGTAACCGCTTCCTACTCTTCTGTCAATCACGTATTCCATATCCTTATCCGACCGATCGCTCTGGCAAGCACGCCGTTCAACGCCGAAGCGCCCGGCAGATCAAGCGTTGTCGATTCAGTTTTTCATCTGATTGCAACGATTCAGGGAACCAATCATATAGAAGCGGATGTACTGGGGTTGGGCGGATTCTACGGATTCTTGTGCGCTTTTATCGGCTGGATCCGCTCAATCTGCCCGATCAGCGTTCCATCAAGGCAGCGGCTATAGAGTGCCGTCTGATTTATCGCACAGTTGCGACCATCGCACCCGCTGCACGTGAACACGGAAACACCGCGACCATCGCGACCAGAAGGAGGCCTACTTCTCGACAAACCGACCGATTTTCTTCGACTTCCCCGTTCCGTCCTGTTATTTCACCATCCAATCTAATTAGGAGGATTCCATGTCGAAACGCATTTTGTCGTTACTCATCGGTGCAGCACTCTTGATGCTGACAGCCTGCGCGGCTCCGGCCGCGCCCGCTCCAGCCGCCGAAGGGGAAGCGACCGAAGCGCCGGCCGAAGAAGCTGCAGACGCCGGCGAAGCCGCTGGCGAGCAGATCATCATCGGCGGGTTTGACGTCGGCCCAGGTGGCGCGCCCGAGGCAGTGCTCTACATGAGCGGCGCTGGTCACAACTGGTACGCCAAGATGTTTACGCCCCTCGTCATGCAAAATGCCGACTACACCGAATTTGGTCCGGAAGGCGGTCTGGCCGACCAGCTGGGAAGCGAACGAAGACGCCACGGTCTGGACCTTTAACCTGCGTGAAGGCGTCAGTGGCACGACGGCGAGCCCTTCACGGCCCAGGATCTCAAGTTTACCGCCGAGTTTATTCACCATCCCGATTCGCCGGCCACCTCCCGCCCTTCCAGTTTGCCGGCGATTCCCGTCGTCGGTTTTGAGGAGTATGTGCCGGTGAAGCGGACGAGATCGCGGTGTTGTCGCTGTCGACGACAACACGTTGGAGATTCAGCTGACCCAGCCCAATCCCCGCTTCTTCGCCGAACTGAGTTGGTTCTATGCGCTGCCCGAGCATGCCATCGACTTCGAACCGAGCGAACTCGATACCGACCGACTGGTGGTGGAGCCGCCCCGTTGGCACCGGTCCCTTCAATGTTCAGCCGTTATGAAAAAGATCAATTCATGGAACTGGTCCCCAACGAAGCCTATTGGGACGGCGCCCCCGAGCTCGACAAGCTCGTCAATCGCTACTTCGCCGATGAGACTGCGGCCGTCCTAGCGCTGACCAGTGGCGACATTGACTTCACCTACGTCAGTGCCGACATCGTGCCCCAGTTCCAAGGCGACGATGCCTTCCAGGTCTTCGAAGGCCCAAGCTTCGTCACCAATCTCTTTAACTACAACTATGCACGCGAACCCTGGAACGATATCCGCGTGCGCCAGGCCGTCCTGTACGGCGTGGACCGCGAGGCGATCCTCAGTGACGTCTTCAACGGCACGGCCATCGCCGCGCCTTGCCACGACCCTTTCCCGATCTACTGGCCGGAAGACGCCAACCTGTACGAGTACGACCCCGACCAGGCACGTGAACTGCTGGCCGAGGCCGCAGCCGACGGCGTTGACGTTTCCAGTGTTGCCTTCGAGATCCCTACCTACTACACTTCGCAGCTGGCCAAGGACATCCTCACGGTTGTCCAGGCCAATCTAGCCGACGTGGGCATGAATGTTGTCCCGACCTATCTGGACGTCACGACGCTGGCGCCAGGTGGTCAGACACCGACCGTAATTTCGACATCGCCTATCGCGGCAACGGCGCCGGCTCCCTGGCCTATCAGTTGGACTCCAACTACACCGAAGGCAATCAGTGGGGCATCGCCGATCCCGAGTATGATCGCCTGATCGCCGAAATGAACGATTCGGTTTCGATAGAGGATTACACCGCGGCCCGCACTGCGCTGTGTAAGTACCAGAACGAGCAGGCCAGCTTCGGCTACTGGTGGGTCTCCACCCGCTACGGCGTCGCCGAGTTCCGATCTGGAAAACTTCTACTTCTTCCCGGCGCCGGGTGGCGGTCCCGTGGTGGACAACGCCCATCTCTGGCAAAAACCATAGGATTCTGTTGAGCAGAGGGCCTCACCCTGCCACGACGCCTTGCGTCATGGCGCTCCCTCTCCACGGCGTGGAGAGGGACGCGGAGCCTCCGTCCAGGAGGCGCAGCAGGGTGAGGCCCTTGCGATCGCAGATCCGGATGAATCTCTCGAGCACCCGCTACCTAACGAACTCATCCCATGCAATACGCAATCCGCCGCACCCTGATCAACATCCCGATCCTGTTCGCCGTCACCGTCATTATTTTTGTGCTGGTCAACATGGCGCCCGGTGATCCGGTTGATTTTTATGTCAATGAAGAAGCAGGGATTTCACGCGAGGATCTAGTCCACCTGGAAGAGAAATTCGGTCTCAACGACCCGCTCTACGTGCGCTACTTCAAGTGGTTGGGCGCCACGCTGCAGGGGGATCTCGGGTACCGTTTCAAGAATGGCGACGACGTGGCCGAAGTGCTCTTCATCCGCATGCAGCGGACGCTGCTGCTCATGGGCGCCGCGCTCTTCCTGGGGATCATCGTCGGCGTTCCCGCGGGGATCTTTACCGGTCTGCACCAATACTCCTTCTGGGACTTTTCGCTGACCACCCTTTCCTTTGTGGGGATATCCATGCCGGCCTTCATTGCCGGCATCTTTGGCCTCTATTTCTTTTCGGTTAAGCTGGGCTGGTTCCCGTCCGGCGGCATGCGCACGATTGGCCAGGAAGAGTCTGTGGGCGATCTGCTCTATCACATGGTGCTGCCTGCCAGTACGCTGGCCATTTTCTATGCGGCGCGCTTCATGCGCTATCAGCGCTACAGTATCTTGGAAGTGAAGCAGGCCGACTATATTCGCACGGCCGAGGCCAAGGGGCTGAAGCCACGGATCATCACCTGGCGCCATACCGAACGCAACGCCATCCTGCCCGTGGTCACCATCATCGGCTTGAGTGTCCCCACTCTGGTGGCCGGCGCACTCTTTATTGAGACCATTTACAGTTGGCCGGGCATGGGCTCTCTTTTTGTGGACGCCGTTTCCGCCCGTGACTACCCCATGGTCATGGGCATCATGCTCGTATCCGCGATCGTTGTCCTCATGGCCAACTTGTTGACAGACCTCACCTATTCTCTGATTGATCCGAGAATCCGTTACGACTGAGAAAACCCATGGCTGTCGATTCACCTTCGCTTTCGCCACAGGAACCTTATACTGAAGCGCTGACCACCGAAGCTACCTCGCCGGCCAAAAAGGCCTGGCAACGCTTCCGGCGCCACCGGCTGGCGCTGGCCGGGTTGGTCATGTTCGGCATCATCCTGACGATGGTTGTGGCGGCGCCCCTCATCGAGCGCTATCCGCCGAATGAGCTCAACCTGCCCGACAAGTTCCAGTCGCCCAACGCCGCTCACTGGCTGGGCACCGATCGCGTGGGTCGCGACATCTGGAGCCGGACGCTGCATGGCGGGCGCGTCTCCCTGGCTGTCGGCTTCAGCGCCGCAATCATGTCAACGGTGATCGGCGTAGTGCTGGGCGCGGCTGCCGGCTACTACGGCGGCGTCATCGACAACGTCATTATGCGCTTCACCGATATCATGATGACCTTTCCCCGCGTCATCATCATTCTGACCGTCGCTACTTTTGTGGGACAGAGCATCGTCAATCTGATCCTGTTGATCGGTCTTTTTAGCTGGATGGGAACCTGTCGCCTGGTGCGCGGGCAGGTGCTCGCCTTGCGCGAAGAGCAGTTTGTCCAGGCCGTTCGCTCTTTGGGCGCCGGCGACTTCACGATTGTCATGGCCCACATCATGCCCAACGTGGTTGCACCACTATTGGCCGCGGTTACCTTTGCCATCAACGAGGCGATTCTGCTCGAGGCCGGCCTCAGCTTCCTGGGCGTGGGCATCCCCCCGCCAACCCCCAGCTGGGGCAACATGCTTGAATCGGCGCGCAATCTGGACGTATTGACCAACGGTCCCTGGATGTGGATGCCGCCGGCAATCTGCATTCTGCTCACCGTCCTCAGCATCAACTTCATCGGCGATGGCCTGCGCGATGCGCTCGATCCGAAACATATTGTGTAGCGACCGGCCAATCTCCTTAACCGCTAGGGGTGCATGCCACATGGGGGGCTACTCGGGCGAAATCGATCAGCCCGTTCGTGCATCGTCCCCAAAACAGGATGCACCCATCCGTTAGATACTGGTATTTCCTATGGCGCCTCTGCTTGACGTTCGCAATCTAGAGACCAAATTCTGGACCGAAGCCGGTGTCGTCCATGCGTTGAACGGCATCTCCTACACGCTGGATAAGGGCGAGTCGCTGGCCATTGTCGGCGAGAGTGGCTCGGGTAAGTCGGTGGGCGTGCTGTCGCTCATGGGGCTCATCCCCTCGCCGCCGGGCGAAATCACCAATGGCGAGGTGATTTTCGACGGCCAGGATCTGCTCCAGCTTTCCTCGGAGAAGCTACGCCAGATCCGCGGCAAAGATATCGCCATGGTCTTCCAGGATCCCATGACCTCGCTCAATCCGGTCTTGACGATCGGCATTCAGCTCACCGAGGCGCTGGAAGAACACCAAAACATGAGCCGCAATGACGCCCAAGTCCGTGCGGTCGAAATGCTGAATCTCGTCGGTGTTGCCGATGCGAAGCGACGGCTCAAAGACTTTCCCCACCAATTCTCTGGCGGCCAGCGCCAGCGTATCGGCATTGCGATGGCCCTGGCCTGCAACCCGGCCCTCCTGATCGGCGACGAGCCGACTACGGCCCTCGACGTCACGATCCAGGCTCAGATTATCGAACTCGTGCGCCAGCTCCAGAAGGAGCTGGGCATGGCCATCATCTGGATCACCCATGATTTGGGTGTGGTGGCCGGGTTGGTCGAGCGGGTGGCGGTCATGTATGCCGGCTTCATCATCGAGATGGCGCCGGTCGACGCACTCTACAACCGGACCAGTCACCCCTACACGCTGGGGTTGCTGGAGTCGATTCCGACCATTGAAGGCGCAGAGGAGCGGCTCATCCCCATCAAGGGGCAGCCGCCGGACCTGCACCAGGAAGCGCGTGCCTGTCCCTTTGCACCCCGCTGTCGCTTTGCCATTGCCCGCTGCCGCGAGGAGGTGCCGGCGCTGGAAACCGTCGGCGATGCCCATACTGCGGCCTGCTTCCGCTGGGAAGAGATTCAGGCTGCCCAGCGCGACCCGGTCAAACTGGCGGCACTGGCCCCCGCAGAGGCACAGGCGCAGCTTGCAGCCACGGTACGCAAGGCCGAAAAAGCGCCGAGCGAACGTGATGTCCTGGTCCGCGTCGAGAATCTGAAGCAGCATTTTCCAATCTACCAGGGCATCGTCCGGCGCAAAGTGGGCGCCGTGCGCGCGGTGGACGGCATCAGCTTTGACGTCTACCGCGGCGAAACGCTGGGCCTGGTCGGCGAGAGCGGCTGCGGCAAGTCGACCACGGGGCAGTCGATTCTGCAATTGTTGCGCCCCACCGACGGCAAGGTCTTTCTCAATGGTCAAGACTTGACCATTGCCAATCGCAACGATCTGCGCGCGGCCCGCCGCAACATGCAAATGATCTTTCAAGATCCCTACGCTTCGCTCAACCCGCGCGATGACCGTGGGCAGCATCATTGGTGAGGCGCTGCGCATCCACAACATCGGCGACAGTCAGAGTCGGCGCGAGCGGGTCGAGCAGCTGATGGCCATGGTCGGCCTCAACCCCAACTTCATCAACCGCTATCCGCATGAGTTCTCCGGCGGCCAGCGGCAGCGGATCGGCATCGCCCGCGCCCTGGCGACAAACCCGGCCTTCATCGTGGCTGATGAGCCCATCTCTGCGCTTGACGTCTCGATCCAGGCCCAGGTGGTCAACCTGTTGGACGATCTGCGCCTGGAGCTCGGCCTGACCTATCTCTTTATCGCCCACGATCTCTCCATGGTGCGCTACATCAGCGATCGGGTTGCTGTGATGTATTTGGGCAAGATCGTCGAGCTTGGCGCCGGCGACGTGGTCTTTAGCCAGCCGCTCCACCCCTACACCCAAGCCTTGCTCTCAGCCATTCCCGTGCCCGATCCAGAGACAGCCCAACAGCGCCGGCGTATCGTGCTCCAGGGCGACGTGCCCAGCCCTGCCAATCCGCCGCCTGGTTGCCATTTTCACCCGCGCTGCCGTTACGCCACCGAAATCTGCAGCCAGGTCGAGCCCGAAGTGCGCGACTTCGGTACGGAAACGCAGGAGCACCTGGTAGCCTGCCATCATGCCGAGCAATTTCTCGAGATCGGATAGGGAGTCCACGCTGTGGCATTGACCTCATCAAACGAAGCGTTCAGCAAGCTGCGCATCCCGGCCAGCGGATTCCTCGCCCATGCGCTGCCCCGCCCTGCACGCGACCGCCGCCCCAATATCCTCCTCCTCACGACCGACCAACAGCGGCACGATACGCTGGGCGCGGCCGGCCATGACTTCATGCAGACACCCAACCTGGATCTTCTGGCCGGTGATGGCACGCGCTTCACGCAGGCCTATACGCCCGTCCCCATTTGCCTGGCCGCGCGCCATAGCCTGCTGACCGGTCTGCCACCCCGTGCCCACGGCTTTCCCGACAACATGCATCAGGCCGTGACGAGAGCTGATCTGCAAACGCTGCCGCGCCTGCTGAGCGATGCGGGCTATGAGTCGCGCGCCATCGGCAAAATGCACTTCATCCCGGCACGACGGCACAATGGCTTTGACCGCATGGAACTCATGGAGGAGCTGCCCTGGTATCGCGAACAGGACGACTACGCACTCTATTTGCAGTCGGTCGGTCTGGGCCACATCCAGCACATCCATGGCGTGCGTCACCTGCTTTACATGCTGCCCCAGCAGTCGCTCATTCCAGAGGAACACCACGGCACCAAGTGGGTGGCCGACCGAGGCATGGAGTTTTTGCGCACAAACCGCGGCAGGCAGCCCTTCTTCCTCTGGCTGAGCTGGATCGCGCCCCATCCGCCCTTTGACGTGCCCCGCGCTGGGCCGACGCCTATGCGGATGCAGCGTTACCGGAGCCGGTGATCTCGCAAACCCCGACTTCGACCCTGGCCGAGGAGAATCGCCTGCTGGGTGACCTGCCGAGGCCGGCCTATGTCCGGCGCATGCGCGAAGCCTACTTTGCGTCCATTAGCTTTGTGGATGAACAGATCGGCCGCGTTCTGGAGATGCTCGAAACGACAGGCCTGACCGACAACACGCTAGTGCTCTTCACTAGTGACCACGGTGAGCTGTTGGGCGACTATGGTCTCTATCAGAAATGGCTGCCGTATGACGCCTGCACGCGCGTGCCCTTCATCATGCGTTTTCCCGGCCGGGTGGAGGCAGGCGCGGTGCGCGACGAATTTATTGACCTGCTGGACATCCTGCCCACGGCACTGGATGCGGCCGAGGTCGCCTATCCCCAGCCCGAGGCGCTACCCGGCGAGTCGCTCCTCGCGACCGCGCCGGTACGCAAGCGCACGGCCCAATTCACCGAGTATTCGTTTGACAACCGGCGCTGGATCAGCCTGCGCACGGCTGCTTACAAGTACAACTACTATTATGGTGGCGCTGCGGAAGAGCTCTTCGACCTGCGTTGCGATCCCCATGAAACCACGAACCTGCTTGCGCAGGGCGTGCCCGTAGAATGGACGGCCGTACGCGCCTCGCTGCGCCGGCGCCTGACCGAGCACGAGCAGCAGTGGGGCTTGCCCGGCTATGTGGCCGATGGCGAGCTGCTCAGCGGACCGCCCTACGTCCCCCATCCCCAACGCAACGAGGCCTTTCCGCGCTTCCCCAGTCAAATCATGGAGCCGGCTGAGCGCGCGAGCATGAACGAACTCTTTGATGAGATACTGGCGGCCGTTGCCAATGAGCCGATCGTACGGCTGCGTGAATTGGACGTCGCGGCCTGGCAAGCCAATGGCGACTTCGGCGACAGCGAAATCGTCGCGCTGCTGGCGCGCGACGACGAACGCCACGCAACATCTGCGCCAACACGAGAGGATTCGGCATGAATGCAAGAGAACGGGTGCAAACTGCGCTGAACCACTGTGAGCCCGATCGTGTGCCCATGATGATGTCGGCCGGTAAATTTCAGGTCGATCGACTCAAGGCTCACCTTGGTGTGGAAAGCGACCGTGACCTGCTCGACGCCCTCCATATCGACGTCTACGATATGCGCGGGATCGACTACAAGAGCGGCGTCGGCGCCCGCTATATCGGCCCGCCCGAGCTCGGCATTCCCGAAGATTGGCAAGGCGACTTCTTTCGCCTCTTCCACTACCAGGAAGAGATCATCGAAAACAGCTTCGGCTTCAGTCACTCCATGGGCGAGCCCTGTCTGCGTGACTATCCGACCGTCGAAGATCTGGCGCGCTTCCCGTGGCCGCAGCCGGAGTGGTTTGACTACACAACGGTCCGCGCGCAGTTGGAGCCGTGGTCGGATTTTGCCATTGCCGCGACCGGCTGCTCGGTCTTTCAGCACCCCACCCTGTTCCGGGGCATCGAACGCTTTCTGCTGGAAATGGCGACCGCGCCGGACGTGGCCGAATACATCATGGACCGGGTGACCGACTTCTACTATGGCTACTTTGAGCGGCTCTTTGCCGAGGTCGGCGACCTCATCGACATCTTTCGCCTGGCTGACGATATCGGCGCGCAGAACAACCTGCTGATCAGCCCCAAGATGTTGCGCCGCTTTGTGGCGCCCCGGGTCACGAAATGCGCGGCACTGGCTCATCGCTACGACATCAAGGTGCTCTTTCACACCGACGGCAACATTCGCCCGGCGATTCCGCAGATGATCGAGTGGGGCATTGACGTGCTGGATCCTGTCCAGCCGGAAGTGCCCGACATGGATGCCGTCGAGCTGAAGCGCGAGTTTGGCGACCGGCTCGCCTTTTCCGGCGGCGTCAGCGCACAGGAAGTGCTGCCCTTTGGCGACGTCATCGCGGTAGAGACGGAGGTCAAGCGGGTGATTGATGCGCTGGGGCCAGGAGGCGGCTACATTCTCTCGCCCGGCCATCCGGCCCTGCAGGTGGACGTGCCGGTGGAAAATGTCGTTGCCATGTACGAAACGGGCTACCGCTATGGGCGGTACTGAGTGCCCATGACGCTTCAACGCCACGTCCTGCTCATCTGTGTGGATCACTGGCCGGGCCACCTGCTCGGCTGCGCCGGTCATCCCGCGGTCATTACGCCAACGCTTGATCAGCTGGCGGCAAACGGCACGCGGTTCTCCAACGCCTATTCGGCCTGTCCGGTTTGCATCCCGGCCCGCCGCGGCTTGATGACGGGCTGTAGCCCACGCGGTCATGGCATGCGCGACTTTGCAGAGACTACGCCCATGCCGCCGTTGCCCACGCTGGCAGCAACCTTTGCCCAGGCTGGTTATCAATGTTTTGCCGTCGGCAAGCTACACGTCTACCCGCAACGTGACCGTATCGGTTTTCATGACGTGATCCTCAACGAGGAGGGCCGTCATCACCTGGGCATGCAAAGCGATGACTACGAGCGTTTCCTGGCCGAACAGGGGTACGCCGGCCAGGAGTACGCGCACGGCCTGCCCACCACCGACTATCTGACCCGGGCCTGGCATCTGCCGGAGCATTGCCACCCCACCAACTGGAGCGCCCGCGAAATGAGCGAAACCATCCATCGCCGCGATCCAACCCGGTCCGCCTTCTGGTATCTCTCGTTCAACTTTCCCCATCCGCCGCTTGCGCCACTGCCGGCCTATCTCGATCTCTACCAGGAGGCGCCGATTCCGCCGGCCCACTATGGCGACTGGGGCAAGGATTTTGGTGCCCTGCCCTACGCCTTGCAGGCGCGTGCGAACCGCTGGTATCCCCACGTACATGCCGGACGCCTGCGCGACTTCGAGTTGCGCACAATCCGCCGTGCGTTCTATGCACTTTGTACGCATATCGACCATCAAATTCGGCTGGTGATCGGCCTGCTGCGTGAGGAGGGCCTACTTGCTGACACGGTCATCGCCTTCACCTCCGATCACGGCGACATGTTGGGCAACCACGGCTTTTTTGCCAAGGGTTTGTTCTATGAAGATGCCGCGCGCGTTCCGCTCCTCATCATGCCGGCTGCCGACGATGATCGTCTCGCTCACCATCGCGTGGACCATCGTTTGGTCGAGCTGATGGACGTCATGCCAACCCTACTGGACCTTGCCGGCGTGCCCATCCCAGAGAGCGTGGAAGGAGAGTCATTGGTCCAGCCGGAAGCCCGCGACTATCTCTATGGCGAGTATGAAGAAGGCGCGCTGGCGACACGCATGGTGCGCGACGAACGCTACAAGCTCATCTACTATCCGGCAGGCAACGTCATGCAGTTCTTCGATCTGGTGCAGGATCCGCTGGAGATGGATGATCTGTCTGGTAAACGTGCGTATACGTCCGTGCGTGATCGCCTGTTGGAGCGGCTGGGACGACAGACTTATGGCGCGGATGTGGCATGGGTACCGGTGGAGAATGGGTGGGGTTGCCCCAGCCAACCTTTGCGGCGCGCCCCAATCGCGGCTTGACGGCACAGCGCGGCTTGCGCTTTGCATAGGCCGTTATGCGTGACCAATCATTGTCGAATACAAACAGTGGACCCACGCAAGGTATGTGCGGAGCAGCTATGACAAATACAGCAACAGACATCTCCCAATGTGCTCTGGATCGGCGTGGATCAGATGCGCGCCGACACCTTGCTCAACGACTTTGTCCAGACGCCAAACCTGGACCGTCTGCGGGCGCGCAGCACCTGCTTTACCCGCGCCTACTCACCTTCCAGCCTCTGCACGCCGGCCCGGGGCTCCATGTATACGGGGCGTTTCGCGTTCAGCCACGGCATGGGCACCAATTGCGACATGTACCACGCCCTGGCGCGGGAACTGCCCAACCCGGAACAGTTGCTCCACACGCGGCTCCAGACACGGGGCTATCGCACCGGCTTCACGGGCAAGTGGCACGTCGGCACTGAACTTGGCCCCGGCGACTACGGCTTCGAGGGCATGAGCATTCCCGGCTATGGCGACCTGCGCGACGACCCCGGTTTTCAGCGCTATCTGGCCGATCATGATCTACACTATGGGCCCATTCGCAACCCGATCTACGCCAATCGCGATGAGCAGACCCTCATGGCGGGCGAGTGGAACGGCCCTCTGGAATCGACGCCCACCCACTATCTGGCCAACTATTCGCTCGACCTCCTGGATGACTTTGCCCGCAGCCGGCAAGCGTCAGGCACGCCCTTTTTCCTGACCTGCCAGTTCTGGGCGCCCCATGGTCCCTATCTGCCCGCGCCCGAATATGTGGGCACGCATGACCGCACCGCGATTCCGCCCTGGCCCAACTGGGACGACGACTATGCGGGCAAGCCCCGGCGCTATCCGCGCTTGGTCAACAGCTTCTTTGCCCAACTGCCCGCGACCTGGCCCGACTGGCAGCAGGTGATCGGCTTGGTCTACGACTACACGACGCAGGTCGATGCTGAAATCGGCCGTCTACTCGACCGTCTGGATGAACTGGGGCTGACCGATGAGACGCTGATTGTCTTCGCCAGCGATCATGGTGACATGATCGGCAGCCACGGTCTGCATGACAAGGGCTACATGTACGAGGAGGCCCATCGTATTCCCCTGATGCTGCGCCTGCCCGGTCAAGCGGAGGCCCGCACCAGTGATGCCCTTGTCTACAACATGGATATCTTCCCGACAATTCTCGACCTTGTGAGCGAGGATGATGCCGGCGAAAACCAACAAGCGTTGGATGGGCAGTCGCTGCTCCCCTTCTTGGGCGAAGAGGCAGAGTCCGTGGGCGGACGTGACGCACTCTACCTCGAGTTTCACGGCATCCGCTATCTGCGCACCGAGCGGGCGATCGTGACGCGTGACGGCCTCAAATATATCTTCAACCCGGCCGATGACGACGAGCTCTACGACCTCAACACCGATCCGGCCGAGCTGCACAACCTCCTGGCGGCCGGCGGATCGCCGCAAGAGGCGGACGCACTGCGGGCGCGCCTGGTCGAGCTGGCCCAGCAGCACGGCGACCCGGTGCAAAACTGCATTGCCAAGTGGTTCGGGCAATGGCGCGGATTGAGCGGCCAGCCGGATGTCTCATCGGCCTATGCCGTTGTCAATGAAGGGACCCCATGAGCGCACACGCAATAACCGCGCCGCTCCTCCATCTTGATCATCAGCAGCTAGCGGATCTGGCACAGCATCCGCTGCAGCAGGCAGTGCCGCGGCTGGAGAGCAACACCGTTTCTGTCTGCTGCTGGTTCTGTGCGACCGAGACCGCACCGACGCAGGTCTTGCTCAACCATGGCCATCGCACGGTCGACGAGCCGGGATGGTCGATCTTTCTCTGCAAGGGCGCGATCGTCGCCAGCCTTCACGTAGACGGGGAAGTCATCGCCAGGGACGCACCGATCAGCGAGGACGATGCCTGGCATCACGTTGCAGTCGTCATTGACCCGACAACGCCAGGGCTTACGGCCTACCTCGACGGCTCGGTTACGCCGTGGCGCGCGACGACAGTGGGCCTTCAGCCCGAAGGCGAGCCTGCCCACCAGAGTGGGCTCAGCATCGGCGGCTACACCGACGCGGCTGGCGGCCACTTCAACTACACCTTTGGACGTCGTCCGCGTGACCGGATGGATGATCTGCGCATCTATGGACACGAGTTGGAGCCGAAAGCAATTGCCGCCTACATCCAGACGGCTGATGAACCGCCAAGTGCATCGTTTACGTTCCATTGCGCCCAACCTGACGCACCGACCCGCGTCACCTTTGATGCCTCAGCCGCGGTCAGTGCCAAAGGAACGATCATCGCCCGCTGGTGGGACTTTGGCGACGGTCAACGGGCCGAAGGCGCCACAGTCGAACATGCCTACGCCAACGCCGGCGCCTATCCGGTTCGCCTTACCGTGTTAGACAATCGGCACAAGCAGGCGGAGACGGAAGAGACGCTCATCTTGACCGGTCCACCGGCGCCGATTCGATTTGCACCGGTCTTCGTCAATGGCGAGGACGGCTATGCGGCCTTTCGCATTCCCTGCATCGTGGCCGCAACGAACGGTGATCTTGTGGCGTTTGCCGAAGGGCGCGTGGAGAGCGTGAGCGACTCCACCCAGACGATTCACATCGTCTGCAAGCGCAGCCGTGACCAGGGCCGCACGTGGGAGCCGCTGCAGGTCGTCGGCCGCCACGTGATCGACGGGCAAGAATACGCGGCCATGAACCCGTCCGCCGTGGTCGACAGGCTACGGGAAACAGGTCGCATCGTGTTGCTCTACAAGCGGCTCCCCTGCTCCGAGTGGGCCCTTGTCCAGGGCAAGGGCGTGGCGCGCACGGTCTGCGTCGTCAGCGACGATCATGGCGCGAACTGGCGCGACGAGCGTGAGATCACCCACGCGGTGCATTGCCCGGACCGCTGGCGCGTTCAAATCCCGACGGCCGGCCACGCGATCCAACTGCGCGGCACGGCCGACAAGCCATTCCTCAACGGACGGCTCTTCTTCATCGGCAGCCACACGACCGGCGCTGACTCGGTCTTCGAACAGCGCAATTATGCCTTTTGGAGCGACGATCTGGGTCAGACGTGGCAGATGGGGCCGGAGATCAGCGTGCGCGCCGACGGAACCAGCGCCCAGGGACTCAATGAAGCCATGGCGGTTGAATTGAGCGACGGACGCATACTGATCAACAGTCGCAACTATCAAAATGGGCGGGCCATAGGCTGTCGGGCCGTCACGCTGGGAGAATTCGACCGCGCCGGGCAGCTCCATTTCGAACCCACACGCCACGATGCTGCGCTCATCGAGCCACCCTGCCAGGCCAGCATTGTGCGCTTCGACGCGATCGACCTTGAGCGTCCGGTGCTGCTCTTTGCCAACCCGGCGCACGGCGCTGGCCGCGTCAATATGACGGTACGTCTCAGTCACGATGACGGCGCGAGCTGGTCCGTGGCCAAGGTGATCGATCCGGGTCCCAGCGCATATAGCGATTTGGTCATCCAGTCCGACGGGGAAGTTGGACTCCTCTATGAGCGGGGCAACGATGGCGGCATATGGTACGCCGGCTTTGGCTTCGACTGGCTCGCGCACCCGTCAGCGTGATTCATAATAGTTGGGGGCGGCCGCCAGGGTGACAGTCATCCTGGTAAAGAAGATCAGTGCGACTCGCCCCATTCCTGGCCTATCATGCTCACACAATTGGTATCGAAACGGGATCGAATGCGGGCAGCACAGAAAAGGGGATCGATGCTCAATATTGGAATCATCGGGGCCGGCGACTTCGGGGCGCGGCATGCACAAGCTATCGCAGAGTTGGATGACCTCACGATCGTTGCGGCTTCCCGCACCAACCCGGCCAAACTCAGCGAATTCACGGCGCGCTTTGGCGGCACCGGCTATACGGACTTCCATGACTTGCTGGCTGACCCGGCTGTTGATGCCGTAGTCATTGCGACGCCTCATCATCTCCATACACCGGTGGTCGAAGCGGCAGCAGCAGCCGGCAAGGCGATCCTATTGGAGAAGCCCATGGCGCCGACGCTCGGGGAGTGCGATCTCATTTTGGCCGCGGTCGAGCGAGCGGGCGTGCCCCTCTTTGTCGGCCACACCAATCAGTTTGCGCCGACCTATCGACAGGCCAAGGCCATCTTGGACGGCGGAGAAGTAGGCGAGATCGTCCTCGGCATCAGCACGATGTCAAAATACTGGTTTGAACCCAATCGCCGCGATTGGCACTTGGATCGCGCAACGGGTGGCGGCATGTGGCTGACGGCCGGCATCCATTGCCTGGACCGGCTGACGTGGCTGGTGGGCAGTCCGGTCAGCCGCGTCTTCGCCAGCCTCACGACCCGCTTCCATGAGCAAACGGCCGATGATGTGGGACTGATCCAACTAACCTATGCAAATGGCGTCGCGGGGAGCGTGGTAAGCGTCGGCTATCGGCAAGGCGCGCCCAAGCATCTGACCGAGTTGACGTGTACGGACGGCATGCTGAACATCGGCTATGAGCAGATCGAGATCGGGCGCAATGGACGCTGGGAGCAGATTCCCGTCGAGCAAAAGCCCGACTGGATGCATGCAGCGTTGGTCGAGGAGTGGCGAGCCTTTGCCGCCACGGCGCCGTGGCGAATGCCCGCCGGCAGTCGACGGCGCATACGCCCGTCACATCATGAAAGTTGCCTTTGCAGCCGAAGAAAGTGCGCGCACCGGCACGGCAATTGCCGTCCACTAGGAGCCCCTATGCAACCCTTACAAGCAGTAGAGATCCGCGGCAACTGGGCTACCATTCTGTTGCCCATCAATGACGATGAATCCATCGCGTTCGATCGCCTGGCGGATGAGGTCGACTTCCTCATGACCGTCGGCGCCGACGGCGTCTACACAAATGGCACAGCCGGCGAGTTCTACACGCAGACGGAAGCAGAGTTTGATCGCATTCAGACGCTGGTTGCCGAGCGCTGCCAGCGGCACGGCGTTCCATTTCAGATTGGCGCGAGCCATATGGATCCGCTGATTTCACTGGATCGAATTGCTCGAGCCGCGACGCTGGAACCGGGCGCGATCCAGGTCATCCTGCCCGATTGGTTCCCTTTGACCCAGCCCGAGCAGATCGATTTTCTGCGTCAGGCGGCCGCATTGGCGGCGCCCATCGGCCTGGTCCTCTATAATCCGCCCCAGGCCAAGCGCGTGCTTTCGCCACTGGAACTAGGACAGTTGGCCCAGGCCGTGCCCGAGCTCATTGGCGTCAAGGTGGCCGGTGGTGACGCAGAGTGGTATGCGGAAATGCGCGCTCACTGCACCGGCCTCTCCGTCTTCGTGCCGGGCCACCACCTGGCCACGGGGATCAGCCAGGGCGCGCACGGCGCCTACTCCAACGTGGCCTGTCTCTCGCCACAGGGCAGCCAACGGTGGTACGAATTGATGAAGACGGATTTGCCCGCGGCGCTGGCCCTTGAGGCGCGTATTCAGCGATTCTTTGATGCCCACATCACGCCCTACATTGCAGACAAGGGGTACGCCAATCAGGCCGCCGACAAGCTATTGGCGACCGCAGGCGGTTGGGCCAACATCGGCACACGCCTGCGCCGGCCCTATCGCTTCATTCCCGAGGCCGAGGCGCACCAGCTCTACCCACTAGCGCTTGCGGCACTGCCCGAACTATTTGCGTCAATCGATCGCAGTGATGTGTCAAGCTTGAAATGATAGATTGCCCAGTTCGCACGCCTTCGTGCAAACGATCCGGCACGTGGGCGTGCCTACTCATCAATTTACGTTTGACACGACAGTAGTGTCTTGTCAAACATCATTTGACGGAGATCATAGGTCACGCTGGAAGCATGACGGGCCGCCCTGCAGGGCAGGATCATACGGCATCGCATCTACAAATCCAAACGCTCGCCCTAATTTTGCCGGACTCACTGCCGGCCACGCCAAGGAGCATTTTCAATGGACAATCAACTATGGATTACCGGTCTGGTAGCGGCAACGTTCACGCCGTTGCTTGAGGACGGCTCGGTCAATTTCGCGCAAATCGCGCCGCTGGTCGATCAACTGGTCGACGATGGAATCAGCGGTCTCTATGTGTGCGGCAGTACCGGTGAAGGTGTCTCACTCACGACAGCGGAGCGGATGGCAGTGGCCGAGGCCTTTGTGGCTGCCGCCGCAGGACGCATCCCTGTCGTTGTGCAGGTCGGTCACAACAGCTTGCATGAGGCACGACAGTTGGCAGCCGGCGCGGCAGCAATGGGCGCCGACGCAATCTCTGCCACGCCGCCCAATTACTTCAAGCCGAGTTCTGTGACGAACCTGATCGACTGTCTCGCCGAAGTCACCTCCGGCGCGCCGGACCTGCCTTTTTACTACTACCACATCCCCGGCGTAACCGGTGTCCCCGTACCGATCCCCCAATTCTTGGTCGAAGCAGCGCCCCGACTGCCCTCGCTGGTCGGCGTAAAGTTCAGCCATACGGCCATCTTTGAGTTACAGAGTGCAGTTGCGGTCAATGACGGCCAGTTCAACCTGCTCTTTGGCAGCGACGAGATGTTGTTGAGCGGGCTGTGCGGCGGCGCCCATGGCGCAGTCGGCAGCACCTACAACTTTGCGGGTCCGCTCTACAACCGCATTTTAGCCGCCTTCGCCGAGCAAGAAATTCGCCAGGCGCAAGCGCTGCAAGGGCACGCTGTGGAGATGGTAGAGGTCATTCTGCGTCACGGCGGCAATCCGGCGCTCAAGGCGACGATGGCGCTGGTCGGCATTGACTGCGGACCAAGTCGCTTGCCCCAGATTCCCTTATCCGCGGCGGCAATCGGCGCGCTGCGTGAGGATCTGGAAACAATCGGCTTCTTTGAGTGGGCGCGTTAGGTTCACCCTTTCACCCGACCAGGAGAACGAACATGCTGACATCTGAAACGCTTGCGAAACTACGCAGCTTTGACACGCCGACAATCTGCAACATCATCGAATTGTTTGACGTCCGGCCTCGCAACGCCGGCTACATGGATGCACGCATCCAGGCCGCCTTTCCGGAGATGCCCCCGGCCGTTGGTTTTGCCGCGACGGCGACCTTTCGCTCGGCTGCCCCCCCAGGCAAGGGCGACGGCTATGCCGGACTGCGTGACCAGGTGGAGCGCTTCGGGGAACTTTCCGGGTCCGCCTTTGTCGTCTTTCAGGATATCGACGACCCTACCGTAGCCGCCACCTTCGGCGAGGTGATGTGTACGACCTATAAGGCCTTTGGCGCGGTCGGTCTGATCACTTCAGGCGCGGGTCGCGACCTGGAACAGGTGCGGGCCATCAATTTCCCGGCTTTTACGAATGGTACAATCTGCTCACACGGCTATAATCACACGCCGCAAATTCACGTGCCGGTCCACGTCGGCGGCATCACGATCTACCCGGACGCGCTGCTGCACGGCGATTGCAATGGGGTGACA
This sequence comes from uncultured Chloroflexia bacterium, assembly GCA_963749845.1. Classification (GTDB taxonomy): domain Bacteria; phylum Chloroflexota; class Anaerolineae; order Caldilineales; family Caldilineaceae; genus JAGRCP01. The sequence goes on from CAVVOJ010000015.1 coordinate 45,633, forward strand.
ACCATCCCCGTCGACATCGCCGCGGATGTTGCCGATGCCGGTGCTGAGTTCATCGCGGCGGAGGCCTTTGTGCTGGAGGCAATGCGCGGGGCGTACGTGTCGGTTGCGCGGTTGGCCGAGGCGCAGGCGGCAATGGGCGCGCAGGTCGAGGCGCTCAAGGCCCGTATTGCCAACAAAGCCTGACCCGTCGCCGGGGTCAGGCTTCGATGTCATGCTGATAAGCGAGATAAGAAAGAAATTCTCTTCAACGGGCTTCAGGTTCCTGCTTCCTCCGTTCGCCAGTCAACATGACAACTTGTGTCGTTACAATTCTTCAGCCTCGCCGGCATCATCATTGTCACGGTCTTTGTCGTCGGCTGACTCGGCGGGGCGTTCCGGCTGCCAGGGCCAGCGCCCCTCGATCTCCACGATCAACGACCAGCCGAGGAAGATTCGGATAATGACCAGCAAGCCGAGAATGGCGACGCTCTCAAAGGTGGTCTCTAACGCAACAGTCTTGATGATGTCAGCAGCAACGAGAATTTCCAGGCCGAGCAGCAAAGCGCGACCGAGCGTCGTCTTGTAGGCCGTATAACGTTCACTGACGGCAGACTGGCCGCCCCGAAAGACATCCATCCCATATTCGACCATGCCAAAGACGACGGCAAAGACGATGATGCCGACGGCAAGCACCTCTATGGCTAAGGCAGCGACCTCGATGCCCCCCAGAATAAATTCAAGCGTATCGGCTAACATCGATGACTATCCGTTCGCTACCAGTTGTTCAAAACGCATGAATGCATCGTCCCAGGCGCTTGCAGGGCCGGGCAGGAACTCGTCCTGAATAATTGACGCCGCAATCGCAGCGCGTCCTTCAGCCACGTTCGTCAGATGCCCGGTGGCGATGGCCTGCACCATGACGTTACCCAAAGCGGTCGCTTCAGCCGGACCGGAGACAACAGGGCGCTGGCACGCATCGGCCGTAAACTGGTTGAGCAGCCGGTTCTGGCTGCCGCCGCCCACCACGCGGATCACCGACAGTTCGTGACCGGCGAGTTCCTCGAGGTCGAGGAAGACACGTCGATAGCGTAGCGCCAGACTCTCGAGACAGCAGCGCACGACCTGGCCCACCGTTTCCGGCTCGGGCTGACCGCTGCGTGCACAGTAGTGGCGCAAGGCCCCGACCATATCGTTGGGCGTGTTGAAAAAGTCGGCATGATCCGGATCGACGATCGAGCGGAAAGGCTCTGCCTGCTCGGCCAGAGCCATGAGCTCACCCCAATCGTACTGGTCACCGGCCCGCAGCCATTGATTGCGACATTCCTGAACCAACCACAGGCCCGTGATATTTTTGAGGAAGCGAATCGTGTTGCCGACGCCCCCCTCATTGGTGTAGTTATAAGCCAAGACCTGCTCGTTGATGATCGGCGCGGGCGTCTCTATGCCCATGAGGCTCCACGTGCCGCTGCTGATGTAGAGGCTGTCCCGGTCAAGGCCCGGTACGGCCGCGACTGCGCTGGCGGTATCGTGACTGCCCACGGCAATGACCTGTGCGCCCGGCGCCAGCCCGGTCTCAGCCGCGATCTGGGGCAGGATCGGACCAAGCACCGTTCCCGGCTCGACCAGCTCCGGCATGATCGCTGCGGGGAGGTCGAGCCGGCCCATGAGCTCGGCAGACCAGCTGCGCGTGCGGGCATCCAGCAGCTGTGTGGTGGAGGCAATGGTGTATTCGCCTGCCTGGCGTCCCGTCAGCCAGTAGTTCAAGAGATCAGGCGTCATGAGTAAGCGATCGGCAAAGTCCAACTGGGGATCACCCATGTGACGCATAGCGTAGAGCTGATAGATGGTATTGAGCTGGATGAACTGCAGGCCGGTGATACCAAAGATTTCCTCGCGCGGAACACGTGCGAAGGCTTCCTCCATCATCTCATTCGTCCGGGCGTCCCGGTAATGGACCGGGTTACCCAACAGGTTGCCGGCGCTGTCCAACAGGCCATAGTCGACGCCCCAGGTGTCGATGCCGATGCCAGCGGGCGCGGATGAGGCGCCCGCGGCGTAGCGTGCCAAACCCTGCTTGATCTCCGACCACAGGCTTAGAGCATCCCAATAGTCACGCCCCAATACGTGAGTCGGTCCATTGGGAAAACGATGGATCACTTCTAGATCAAAGCGTACGCCATCCCACCGCGCCAGGAGAACACGCCCGTTGGACGCGCCCAGGTCGGCAGCAAGAAAATCGGCTGTAGAACTCATCTCAAACCCTCTCCAGGTCTTTATGTTTTGTAGCGAAGATCCGTCCGATCGGCCCCATCAACGTTCTATCCCGTACGCCTTTTCGACAATCGCCGTCGTCTAAACAAGCTCCAGTTCAATACCCAAATCGCGTACCTGATTGACATTTTCTTCGCTCAGCCCAGTGTCGGAAATCATGAGATCGATTTCCTCCGGCAAAAGAGAACTGGCAGTGAAAGGGTTGCCGAATTTGGAGTGATCGACCAATGCGATCGTGCGCTGGGCCGATTGGGACATGGAGCGCTTCAATTGCGCCTCACGCAGGTCTGACTCCATCATGCCGTTGCGCATGGTGAAGCCGCGACAGCTCAAAAAGGCGATGTCGACGTGAATACGGCGGAGGAAATTGGGCGTCAAGACATCGACCAAGCTACTTGTGCGCCGACGCAAGATGCCACCGACGACAATGGTCGTAATCTCAGGCGCAAAGCTCAACTCCAGCGCAGCATAGAGACCGTTGGTTACGACCGTCAAATTGGTCTGATCACGCAGCAGCCGCGTCATCTGAAAGACGCTGCTGCTGCCGTCGAGAAAGACGGTGCTGCCCGCCTGGATATAGCGCGCGGCCTGCCCCGCGATGCGTCGCTTTTCATCGAGCAAGAGCTGTTGACGGGCGGCAAAGCGCAACTCCAGTTGGCCACGACCGGACATGACCGCGCCGCCCCGTACCCGCGTCAGATAGCCCTGCTCTTCCAGCATCTGCAGATCTTTGCGGGTGGTCACTTCGGTGACGCCCAGGCGCTGACTAAGTTCCGAGACGGTGACCGAATCCTGCTCACGCAGCGTCTGAATAATCAGATCACGCCGGTCGTCACTTGAAATCGTACTGTGCTCGCTTTCCACTTGGTCTTGATCGGGATCACCCATGGGAGCTGCTCCTTTTACCGCAGTTTTCGGTTTTCTGTGGCTTTTCAGCATGTGACCAGTGAGGCGGCTTGCGCTGGGGCGCTCAACGACTCAGCTGAATCATTATGGTTTGGCTTACGATTGTACTGAAAAAAGGAATGATCGACAAGTAGGATTTACGAAACGAAATTGATTCGAAAGCATTTTCCAAAGACAAAATGCTCACCTTTGGCTGGCGCCCCAAACAGTCAGTTCATGTTGACCACGCTCAATCCACGCGCTGAGCACGGCAACTTCAGCCGGAGGCGGCGAGTCGGCCTGCCAGAGTGCAGCGAGTACGGCGGCAAGTCGTTGTTCCTGCTGCCCATCCACCGAATCGGCCGCCGGCAAGTGCCTCAGCGCAGCGGCGGCCCCCATGGCTAGACGCTGCGGTTCACCGCCTTCGGCCAGCGTAACGCGCATCGCGCCGATCAAGCGGTCATTCCAGCCCAACTTGCGCACGGGATCACGAATGACGCGGGCTACGCCGTCGCGTAGAAAGGGGTTGACCATGCGCACTAGCAAGTCGTCCACATACTCAGCAAAACCAGCCGATGAAAAGAGCGGGTCAACGCCGGCGTAACGGCGGCAGAGCGCGGCGCCCGCCTCCGTCAGGCCGGCCTCGCGCACCAACGCTAACACATCAGGATGCTGGCGCAGTTCGGCCATGGTTTCCAGGCCGAGAAGCGCGGCAAGATAGCCGGCCATGGCGTGCATGGCGTTATGCCCGTAGAGCTTGGCCTCCTCGAAGGGGAGTAGATCCGGCTTTTCGGCAAAGACATCCAGCCGACGCACAAAGCGTGATCGTCCAGGTAACATCGGCAAATGGGATTGAGAGACCAGAATGCGGTTAAAGGCTTCGACAAGATAGGCCTCATCTGACCCGGGCGTGACGGGTGCCAATCCATCAAAAGGCATTGCACCGGCCAGAGGCACGACGCCGCTCATCTTGCCGATCACCGTGTTCAAGAAAGCCAGGTAGCGTGTGGCCTCACTGGGAGAAGTATAGACGAGTGCGCTCGCAACCGCCTCCTGCAAAATCTGCGCAGCTTCGTTATGGTTCTCGGCGGCGTACAGCACCGCTTGCGGCCCCTGGCGGCGAACCTTCTCATCCAACCCCGCAGCCAGGACACGGTGGAGACTGCCGGGCCCGTCGCCGGTGTAGAAGCTCACGCTGGGAATGGCTGTCGCCAACTCATCGGCAGCGGCGATGGCCTCGACCAGCGTAGTTCGATCTTCTGCGACAGTGGGGTTGTAGATTTCAACCGGACCTACGGCCGCGATCTTCACGCCGTCAGCGTGGGCAACGTTGATGTGCAGGATACCGGCGGCCTGGCGCAAAGCCGCCACCCGCGCGGGCAACACCTCCGCCACGACCAAGCGGTCGAAGGCTCCACTCTGATGCGCCTCGTAAAGAAAGAGCCCAGCCTGAATCGCGCCAAACCCGAACCCAACAAAAGTAGCCATACTATTCGAACAACGTCTTCTCTATCGCGGACACGAGTGCGCGCAATGGTGGATTTCGCCTTTCGCCACCAGCGTACAAACCACAATCCTAACTCCGCACGCCGCAATCACCTCATCTCCTGCCCACCCGTCACGTTGATCGCCTGACCGGTCATGTAGCTAGACTGATCCGAAGCAAGGAAAACGACCATGTTGGTGATGTCTTCGTAAGTGCAGCCGCGCTTCATGGGCACCTGGTCGACGTAGCGCTGGCGCACTTCGGCTTCGCTGACGCCCAGGCGCGCGGCGTATTGGGCATACAGGGAGTTCACCCAAAGCGGCGAATCCAGCAGATTGCCGGGGCAGACAGCGTTGACGCGCACGCCGAATTCAGCCAGTTCCAACGCAATGCTCTGCGTCAGACCGATGCCGCCGAACTTGCTCGCGGCATAGGCTGAGTTCTTGGAACTGCCCTTCTTGCCCGACTTCGAATTGATCTGCACGATCGCGCCGCTGCCCTGGGGCTTCATCACCCGGGCCGCGTGCTTGGCGCAAAGAAAATAGCCAATCAGGTTGACCTCGATGACGGTCTGCCAGCGTTCGAGCGAAAATTCTTCCACTGGGCCGGACAAAACGATGCCGGCATTGGCGACCATGATGTCGAGCCGGCCAAATTCGGCCACCGTCTGATCGATGAGTGCGGTCACCTGCGCTTCGTCCGTGACGTTGGCGGCAATTGCACGGGTCTGTCGCCCTGTTACGGCCGCAATCTCTTCGGCGGTGATTTGCGCCTGCTCGTCGTTCAGATCGGCTACGACAACGTGGGCTCCTTCTTGGGCCAGCCGCAGGCAAATCTCCCGCCCCAGACCCTGGGCGCCGCCGGTGACGATGGCGATTTGATCAAGCAATGGTTGTGCGTTCATAGACTATCTCGATGCTGCATGATGGTAATGACAAAGACGTAACGATCGCAGGGCGCATAGCAAAATGGCGAGTCACAACTGCTGCCAGCTTTCATTCCGCGCTCTCCGCTCCACATTCCGCGCTACAGCTTGAGGCGCAAGAGTTCTTCCTCGGCTTCTCGGGTCCAGATACGCCCGTCTTGCAACTTGGCGTAGACGGTAGGCAGGACGTCAGCCAGCTCTTCGAGCGAGGTGAGAGGCAGATCGTCAATGTGGGGATAGATGACCACCTTACCGGGGAAGCGCCCCTCTGCCACCGAGCGCAGGCCAGCGGGCACGCCCTCGATGCCGGCCACCGCTGCGACTGCGCCATTGGTGGACAGCACGTTGCGCTCCGTCAGATCGAGCATATGGCGCAGGTCGTCGATCGAAGAGCCGCTGGTGCCGACAAAACGATTGCCGTGGGCGACAATCAGGTTGTAGTCGAAGCTGGCCATGGTCCCCCGGGGCAAGCCGGCAAAGACGTTCATGACGCCGTCATCAATCAGCAGCGGCATGGCATCTTCGATCACTTTGGTGCTGGGCGCCATGACCACGATGTCGTCAAAGCCGCCATTGGTCACCTTGCGCAACTCATCAGCCATGGCTTCGTCAGAGTCAAACTGGTCGCGGGCAATGAAGTGCATCTCGACGCCAGCGCGCGCGCCCTGCTCGGCAAACTTGTCACGCGTCGGCCCCATGCGCGCTTCGTGGATGTTCGTTGCCACGATGCGGCCGGGGCGGCCATCCATCTCCAGGGCGCGTTGGACGTGCATATGTCCCATTGGCCCAGCCGCACCCAGAACCCAGGTGCGCCCGCCCGGCTTCAGCTGGGTGCGTACCGGCGTGTACGCCGCGCCAATTTCCCGGCCGTTCGTGCCGATGACGGCAAGATTGTCGTAGTGAATGCGCCCGATATCAAGTTGAACCGGCCGCACAATCGGCTCAGGCGTGACGACATTGAAGACGCCGTCACGGGCGAGGCGGCCGAACGCAGCCTCGATAAGTTCGGGGTCGTTGTCGACGATGACGATGTCGTCAAACGTCATCTCGCCGTCGTCTTCGATCAGCGCAACGTCGTTGGCCACGGCCCAGGCCTGCATCTCGTCGGCCAGCGCCGCGTCTGCCACCTCCACCACCGCCTGGGCTGGACGCCAGGTCGCAGCCGCACCCAAACTGCTGCCCACACCGCTCCCGCGCACGAGCAGCGTGCCGCCCGGCCGCCACGCCGTGCGATAGACGGGCGTGTACGCGGCCTCGACACAGGCCCACGGTTCGTTGAGCGCGGCTTCTGCAAACCCGGTGTCGGGCTGGACTTCGATGAGATAGTTGCCGCCGTCGCCGTTCAAGACGCGCTGATCAACGATGTTGTATTCAGAGAAGCCGCCCTGAATTTCGTAGCCGTAGGCATAGCTCACACCGTCGATGTAAATATCGGCCTGGACGATAAAGCGCTGGCCGGGTTCGTACTGGTCGCGCAGGTTCTCACCGACCTTGACCACGGTTAGGCTCACTTCATGACCAAGGACGACCGGGTTTTCACGAATGTCGCGGTAGATACGTGGATGGTTTTCGCCGGTGCGAATCACCTTGATATCGGAAAAGCAAATACCAACCGCGTCATGGCGGACCAGCAATTCGTCCGGCCCCGGCTCGACCAGCTCAACTTCGATCATCTCCCCGTCTCGGCCCAGGTTCTCAAACCCGGCGCCATAAAGGGGCCAAAGCTGATAGCGCTCTGGCAAGGGCTCATCCGCCGCCCGGTAGCGAGAGAGATTGTCAGACATGATTTTCTCCTCTGGATAATAGCTCGGCCGGGGTCATCTCCGACGTCATCGTCTTCACGCGGGCGACGCCGGCGGCTCCAGGCGGCAGCGTACGCCCGATTGCACTGTAAAAAGCATTGCGCGCCGCCCGATCGGGCAGATGTCGAGCGGCCCATTCGTTGCCATAGCCAAGCTGGCCGTGGCGCGCTAACATGGTATGGCCGTAGAGAAAGTGTGCGCCATCCAAGAATGCATCGCGCACTGGCAGCAGCTCTGGAACATTGAAGTCGTCGACCAGGGGTTGGCCCGGGCTGTTCATCTCTGTGCCGGCGATGACGGGCAGGTCGCGTGCTTGCGCCAGCGCCACCACGTCATAGAGATTCTGAAGCTTCGTCTCCTTCAGAGCAGAATCGGCGATGTTCCAGTTACGATCTGGAATAATATTGAGCACGGCTGCCCCCTTGTCGATCAGCAGATCGAGCAGTTCGGCCATCGCACGCTCCCCCTCCGACATGCCGTCGAGCCAGGTAACGCAAGGCAGCGCGCCGGCACCCAGCACCAGCGCGTGAAACTCTTCAAGTTTGGGAAAGGTATCGGGACCGGGTTGAACATAGGCCGCTCCGCCCCGCTTCATGAGGCGCTTGCGAATCAGGTTGACCAGGCCAAAGGGTACATCCTGCACCGCTTCGATCTGCTCACGGGCAACATCGAGCTTCGCGGCCCAAAAATCAGCCGGCTCATCGACTGCAGCTTCTACGGCTTCAACATAGGCAACAATGACATGCCGTTCGGTGGCGTTGCCGCTGGGTGTCAGCGGCAGCACATCGGCCTCATAGTCGATGGCAATCGGGGCCAAGTACGCATTGGCGCGCTCGACGAGGGCCTCATTGCGCGCTTGCGCGCGCTGCTGCAGATCATCGAGCAGAGGCTGGACGGCTGCCGGCACGCTACTGCTGGTGAAGCCCACGCCCATGTGATAGTAGACACCCGGCTCACCCGGTGAGTTGATCTCGCGCGTGGCAAATTCGGGAATGAAGAGGCGCATCTCCATGCTGGCGCCGCCGCGCACGCCCAGTAGCTCGCAAGCATCCAGGAATTCATCGACGCCGTCGATGACATCAAAGTCGACGATTCCGAGCAGATCAATCCCCTCCTCCCGGGCAAAGACCGCCAATGCGCTCGGCGACAGGCCCAGTGCGTTGTAGGAGAAGAAAGAGTGACAGTGCATGTTGGCAACTGCGGCATCCGCATCATAGGACAACCCATCGGCTGTCGGCGCATTTGCTACAAATTCGGCCAGGCTTTGGGCCCGGACATCGGAGTCAAACGAATTCAGATCTGCCATAAGGTAAAAGGAATCCGTTAGGGCACTCATGATCACCGCCCTTCAATGAAGAATGAATAAACCTGCAAAGACTAAAGATAAAGAAACAATACCACAGCAAAAACCGTTATGCAATCCCCGACAGATACGCAGCGAAAGCATTTCAAAACAATTGCGAAAACCATCAGCCGTCGTAATCGACTGCGCGCGCTCGCGGGGTCGGGCCCCCGTTGCTCGCCGGCCATGTTGTACGGTTAGACCCTTCCCGAGGGTTTGGCCTTGGCTTGGCTTCCGACCCGGGATCATGCTACGATCACAGAGCGCGAATCGCAATCACCGATGTGATGTGCAAGGCCAAATAAACGATCAGTAGAGCTTAGCCGGCAGACGGTACAAAGCTGTCCCATCCATAAATCAGTAAGGAGCAAGTATGGCTAGCGACGAAGGGGTCATCAAATTTTCGATGGAGCATGAGGAAAGCCCGCCCCTGCCCATGGCCGAGCTGGCCGAACTAAACGCCTGGCGGCGAATTCTCTTTCAATTGGAACTAATTGGCCAGGATTCCGCCCGCTATGGCGGTTTTGGCTATGGCAACATCAGCTGCCGTCGCCCGCCCTACAGCGGTGCGGCCAATCAGCGTGCATTCGTCATCAGCGGCACGCAGACGGGCGGCTTGCCGATTCTAGAGCCCGAACACTACACAACGGTAACCGGCTACTATCCCGAACGCAACCTGCTGATCAGCTACGGACCGATTCAGCCGTCGTCCGAATCACTCACCCACGGCACGGTCTACGACCTGGATGACAGCGTACGTTGGGTGCTACATGCCCACTCGCCCCACATCTGGCAGCAGGCGCATGAACTGGAGGTGCCCATGACCGCGGCCGACGTCGCCTATGGCACGCCGGAGATGGCGGCTGAAGTGGCGCGCCTCTTTGCAGAGAGCGATGTAAGTACCCGAGGCATCTTTGGCATGGGGGGACATGAAGACGGCATCGTCACCTTCGGCGCCACAGCTGACGCGGCCGGCGACGTGTTGATTGCGTATCTAGCTGCCGCGTATCGGCTGGCGGCATAGAGCATCGCCGCCCCACTCCGAGCGGGAGAGCGCTTCGATCAGACGTGAGGATTCGCCGATAGCAGGGCGTCTACTTCCTCCGCCGTAGGAATGGCCAGGCGCGCGCCATGGCCGGTGCAGCAGAGTGCGCCGGCCGCGCTGGCGTAACGCAATAGATCGATCCACTCCATCTCCGCGGCCACCCCGGCTGCAAACGCGCCGTGAAAGGTATCACCGGCGCCGGTCGTGTCCACGACGGCAACGGGAAATGCGGCCAATTCACCCCGCTCCTCGCCCCGCTGCCAGATGAGCCCGTCCGCGCCGAGCGTCACGACGGCGGTAGGCACGGAGCCGGCCAGGTTGGCCAGCCCCTCTTGCGACGTGGCCGCGCCCGTGAATTCCAACGCAAAATGAAGCGTCGCCACTACGTAATCGCAGCGCCGGGCCAGCTGAATGTTGCCCTCGTTGATCGTGTCAGCATCAAGGACGACCGGGATTCCCCGGACATTGGCCCAGGCAACAACCTCCAACGCCAGCGCCGGCTGATGACCGTCCAACAAAACGACGCGTGCATCGATCTGATCCAACGCGATGTCGGCTGCGGTGAGCCCATCGGTGTCGCCCTTATAGTTGACGATTGAGCGGGCACCATCGGGCTTGACGAAAATCGAGGAGATCGGCGTGGGCGCTGCGCCGCGCACGACGTGGGTTGTGTCGACGCCGGCGGCGTGCAGTTCATCGAGATGCTGCTGTCCGTAGATGTCGTTACCCAAATAGCCGCTAAACGCGACGCGATAGCCGAGCCGGGCCGCAGTCATGGCCCCGTTGGCGGCGGTACCGCCGCCACAGCTGATAAAGGCGTCGGCGCGCGATTTTTCGTCAGGGCCGGGATGGTGGTCGACCGTGAAGATCAGGTCATAACAGGCGTGGCCCATACAAAAAAGATCAACTGTCATCGTAGATGCCTTGCTGAATGTGTCATCAGTGGTGACACGGAGATCCACAGAAAAAGTCCAGTTTGGCGACGTCGACGCTCTGCTGGCTTGCCCTGTGGATCTCTGTGCAAAGAGCCTGTAATCGCTTGCCTAAGAAACGAAGAGGTTGGACATCTTCTCTTCTCTGACCATCCCATACATCTCGTCATCGGTGGGACGGCGCTCAAAGCGTGCGGCAGCGTCCAGCACCTTGGGCAAGACATGGATATCGCCCACCGTGTTGAGAAAGATGCCCGGCCGGCCGATCACCCAGTGCACGGCCCGGTCGATGTCCTCCTGATCGCGCAGGGGCTGATACCAGGTAGCGGCCCAGCGATCTTGTGGGCCCCACGGTCCGCGCGTGATGCTCTTGATCGTCTGCACAGCCACGTTGCGTTCCTCACAGATGGCCAGGAGCGTTTCGAATTCGCCAATGTACTGCGCATTCTGCTGCATGGGATAGTTGTAGGGCAGCAGGACCGAGTCAAACGGGAATTGTTCCAGACTGCGACGATGGAATTCAGCGATGTTGAGGCCATGGCCCGTGACGCCGATGAAGCGCACCAGTCCCTGCTCCCGGGCTTCCACAACCGCTTCCAGCGCGCCGCCCGGCCCCATGGCCACATCCCAGTCAACAAGCTGGGCCAGGTTATGCAGTTGGATCAGGTCGATTGAATCAACGCGCAGACGCTCCAGCGAGCGATGCAGTTCTTCCTTGGCGGCAGCGTAGGTACGCTCGCCCGTTTTGGTGGCGAGGAAAAAATCCTGGCGATGTTGGGCCATCCACGGGCCAATGCGCAGCTCTGCGTCACCATAGGAAGCGGCAACGTCAATGTGGTTGATGCCGTATTCAAGCAGCAGATCCAGCGTCTGATCGGCCTCGGCCTGGCTGACGCTACCCAACGCAGCCGCGCCGAACAGGGTGACGGTACTCATGTGACCGGTTGCCCCAAAAGGGCGTTTTTCGATTGCCATGCGTTACTCCTTTCAACAGAGAAGAATGGTTACCAACGATGTGTCTGAGGGCCGAAATCAGCCTCATAGAAGGGAGAAACCATGTGGCCCGGCGGCACCAACTCGTCGATGGCCGCCAGCTCCTCAGCAGTGAAGGTGATGTCAAGCGCACCCAGATTATCTTCGAGATGGGCCACGGTGCGCGGGCCGATGATGGGGCTCGTCACGCCGGGGCGGTCGATGGTCCAGGCCAGAGCAAGCTGCGCCAAGGTGACACCCTTGGCTGCGGCTATCTCAGTCAGCGCTTCGATCACGTCCCAAATGGCGTCGCTCTTGCGCCGCATCTGCATTGGATTGAGGTCGCCGCTTGAGTAGCGTTTGCCTTCCGGCGACTGGTTGTCACGCGTGTAGCGCCCAGAGAGGAGGCCGCCGGCGATTGGGCTCCAGGGAATCGTGCCGATGCCATAGCTCTGGCACATGGGCAGCAACTCCCGCTCGATGCGTCGATCGAAGATGTTGTAGGGCGGCTGTTCGCAGATGAAGCGATTCAGGCCCAGTTCTTTGGAAACCCAGAGGCTCTCGAGCACTTGCCAGGCCGCAAAGGTACTGGTGCCGATATAGCGCACCTTGCCGGCCCGGATCAGGTCGTCCAGCGCACGTAGCGTCTCGTCAATCGGCACGGCGGACTGGGGGCGATGAATCTGATAGAGGTCGATGTAGTCCGTCTGGAGGCGGCGCAGGCTGGCCTCGCACTGCTCAATGATGTTGCGCCGCGTATTGCCGGCCATATTGGGATCGTCGTCGTCCATCTTGCCGTGGACCTTGGTGGCCAGGACGATACGGGTGCGCTGGCCGTTGCGCTTGAGCGCCTCGCCAGTCACCTCTTCTGAACGGCCTCGGCTGTAAACGTTGGCCGTATCGAGAAAGTTGAGGCCGGCGTCCAGCCCGCGATCGATGATGCTGTAGGAGTCCTCCGGCGTGGTGCGGCCGCCGAAATTCATGCAGCCCAAACAAAGTTTCGAAACCTGCATGCCGGTCCGGCCAAGCGAACGATATTCCATAAAACCCTCCTGGCTGACGGCGGTGCAAACCAAGCCGCCTGCATGCGCCGCTGAGTGAATGATGAGCAGCCTCAGTGTACCATGAATCCAGATTGACGCCATGCTGCGCTGGGCCCGCCTAGAGACGGCAATACGAGCGTGGCTAGCACAGAGTATAAGCGAGCTAACAGGGAGGATCGAGAGCCGTTCGGCTGGGTAGCCGGGCGGACTGGCATTCCTGGAATTGAAGCGCACGGGATGCACCCGACGCAATTCGGTGATAGAATCAAAACACTGCCGCGTACAACGATTCACCGTGCTCTTGAAGCACAGCGACGATCAAGATTTGGAGGTGGTCATGAACCGACAGAATGTCCATGGTATTGCCATCACATTGCGCCTGCAGGGCACGCAGTTGATTGCCGAGATCGCGCCGGCAGATCCGCTATTTTTTGCCGCCAATTGCACCCTCCCCGACTGGGGCAGCCGGCAGAGCATGCTGGACACAATCGACGAGATCCGCCGCACGGTAGACCTTCTGCTGCTGGATCGCTACCCGCCACTGCGTGTGGGCGGACTCCACTTCTACCAGCCCGGCCATCTCTTATTCACTACATGCGGGTGCTCCGTCAGCATACCGTGGCATGAAGCCTTTTCTGTACAAGACTCGCTCCTGCGTACGGGCTACCCTGTTCGTAAGGAAGAGTCAGTTGCATATCTTGAGCGCTTGCTTCAAGAACCAGACCGTGGCGAGCGACGCTTTCACGTCGTGATCAATCATGCAGAGGAAGATCTGCGCATACTTGATACGGCGACGACCCGCATCTACGACCCCAGGGCGCTCTTCGATACAACGTCCAGGCAATACTCACAAGGAGCGGGCCTGGCCATGCGCACGACGGCGCGCCAGATCGTCGATGATCTGGGCGGGTGGGAACGGGCCATTGCTGTGCTCTTCCTGCGCTTACGTCGCGTCGATAGCCGCAGTACCCTGCAGCAAGCAACGTACAGACTATTGCGGGCTACAGACGCTGAATCGATGCTCTGGCGCTAGGCGCCAATCAACCACCAATCCGGCAAACGCCCAAATGAGACCAGGCAGCTCATGCTAGAGTCCCTCAAATTCAACCGCCAGACGGTGGGCAAAGACCTGTTGGCGGGACTGACTGCCGCGATTGCCGCCATCCCCGACGGCATGGCCTCAGCCGTGCTGGCAGGCGTGAATCCAGTTTACGGTCTCTACAACCTGATGGTCGGCACGCCGGTGGCGGCGATCTTTACCAGTTCGGTCTACATGGCGGTCATCAATACCAGCGCCATGGCCCTGGTCGTGCTGGAGGCGTTGCGCCCCTTTTCCGGCGACGAGCAGATCCGGGCATTGATTACGCTGACGGTGCTGGTCGGTCTCTTTCAGCTGACGCTCGGCCTGCTCAAGCTCGGTTTCTTGACGCGATTCGTCTCCAACTCTGTCATGCGCGGCTTTCTGACCGGCATCTCAATCGTGATCATCCTTTCGCAACTTTCAGACTTTACCGGCTATGCGTCCGAAGGCTCCAATAAGGTCACGCAGACCATCGACCTGGCGCGACACTGGCAACTGATCGATCCCTTCACCCTGGGCATCGGCGTGTTGACGATCGCGCTCATCGTCATCCTCGACCGCACGCGGCTCAGCGCGTTTGCGATGCTGATTGCGCTGGCCGCCGGCGCCTTGCTGGTGGGTCTGCTCAATTGGGATAGCGTGACGCTGGTTGGCGACACGGCACAGATTCCGCGTTCGCTGCCCCGTCCCCAAATGCCCAGTCTGGCCATGGTACCGTCACTGCTGGGGCCAGCCATGGCCATCGGCATCATCGGCCTGGTTCAGGCCACGGGCGTGAGCCAGGGCTACCCCAATCCGGACGGCAAGTTTCCTGACGCCGACGGCGACTTCCGCGGCCAAGGCTTGGCCAACACGGTCGCCGGTTTCTTCCAGGGCATCCCGCTGGGCGGCTCTCTTTCGGGAACGGCCCTGGTTGTGGGCGCCGGCGCTACCTCGCGCTGGGCCAACATCTTTACCGGCCTCTTTGTGGCGCTGGGCGTGCTGCTCTTCGCCGGTCTAATCGAAATGCTCCCCATGACCGCGCTGGCCGGCATTCTGATTTATGCCGGCGTGCAGTCGATCAAGCCGGATCAGATCCGCGATGTCTGGACCAATAACCTGGTCTCGCGCGTCGTCATGCTCGTGACCTTTGTCGCCACGCTCTTCCTGCCCGTGCAGCAGGCCATCTTCCTGGGCGTAGTGCTCCATATCGTGCTGTATGTCTTCACGGCGGCGGAGCGCATGACGGTCACCGAACTTGTGCCCACAGACGATAACGACTTCCTGCAACAGCCGGCGCCAGATGTGTTACCTTCTGATGAGGTCACCATCCTCAACCTGAGTGGCAGCCTCTTCTTCGCTGCAGCACGCGACTTTGAAGAGGAGGCCCCTTCGACGGATGATGCCGAACATGCAGCAGTGATTATTCCACTGCGTGGCCGCCAAACGCTCGGCAGCACCGCCATCGGCGTCCTCGAGCGCTACGCAGCTGCGCTCCAAGCCAATGGGGGACGACTCATCATCTCCGACGTGAGTGAGTCGGTCATGGAGCAGTTCGAACGCACCGGCGCCATGGATGTCCTGGGCAAGGAGAATCTCCTCCCGGCCGACGACCGCATACTGGGGTCGCTCCATGAGGCAGTAGCCGAGGCAGAACGCTGGCTGGCGGAAACAGCGCTACCGGCTGCCGCAGATGCGTGAGGGCGTGATAACGACAACTAAACCATACTGTAGCTGCAAAATGTGAGGACCCATGGACCGACTAATGAACCGCGACTGGACGCGCGATGTGGTGCGCTATCCTGATCCCGCCATCGAAGTAATTCAGCCCAGCTTTGAGCAATATGTATTGGGCAGTGCCGCGCTCGAACGGATTTACACTGGTGCACGCTGGTGCGAGGGACCGGTCTGGTTTGGCGATGGCCGCTACCTGCTGTGGAGCGACATTCCCAACAACCGGATCCTGCGCTGGGATGAGCAGTCGGGCGCGGTGAGCGTTTTCCGCCAGCCATCTAACAATACCAACGGCCACACGCGCGACCGCCAGGGACGGCTGGTCTCTTGCGAGCACGACACGCGCCGCGTCACCCGCACAGAGCATGACGGGACCATCACCGTACTCATGGACCGATTTGAAGGCAAGCGGCTCAACGCGCCCAACGACGTAGTGGTCCATCCCGACGGGCACATCTGGTTCACCGATCCCGGCTACGGCATCTTGATGAACTACGAGGGGCACAAGGCCGAGTTCGAGCTGCCGACCAACGTCTATCGGCTCAATCCTGCCACGGGCGAAGCGACCGTCGTGGTCGATGCGCTGGCGCGGCCCAACGGGCTTTGCTTCTCGCCAGACTACAGCAAGCTTTACGTAGTTGACACCGGCCCGCCTCTCGCCTCAGGACAACGGCGCCCGGTTTGGGTGTACGATGTGGTAGAAGGCGCGCGACTGACAGCTGGGCGCCCCTTCTGCGACACGAGTCCAGCCGGGACGGACGGCATCCGCTGTGACGTAGACGGCAACCTTTGGACGGCCGCGGGCTGGGCCGGCGAAGGCCATGATGGCGTCCAGATCTTCAATCCCGACGGCGAATTGATTGGTCGAATTCACCTGCCTGAAGTTGTCTCCAACCTCTGTTTTGGCGGTGTCAAACGCAACCGCCTCTTTATGACCGCCAGCCAGTCGGTCTACGCGCTCTACGTGGAAGCGCAGGGCGTCCCCTTCCCGTAAGCCTAACTTTACCCATAAGTCACTCGACCAACGGGCTTGAGCCCGTTTCCCGTGGCAGACGCCGGATTCATCCGGTGGCGCCCAGCCGAGCGTAGCCGAGCAACCAGGCGACGGTTGGCAACCGTCGCCTGGTACAGAAAATCGGCTCAAGCCGATTCAGTTGCCCCTGCCTCTCGCCATGCGAACACGATATGGCTTAAGGCAAGCCCGAAACCAGGGGACGAAACCTGGAGTCGAACGGGCTTGATCCCTCTGCGTGTATGCACCCTGCCACAATCGCACCATGTATCTGCGGCACGGCTCGCGACCCACTTCCGCTATCCCTACTCCGCATTATCCTGGTAGCAAAAAGCAGGGCTTTCGCCAACAGTCTGTCTTCTTACCCCTCATTTCTTCCTGTATGGGATGGTCAAATCACCCCAAAATGAACACTTGATCACAAATGAACACTTGACGCGCCCCAAAGCGTATGGTAGGATACAATTGTTCACCTGCACAAACATGTTCACATGAACAATCCAGAGACAACATTATGTCACCTGACATGAATTTGCTCTACAAGATCGCAACGGCCTACTACGAGGACGGTCTCACTCAGGACCAGATCGGGAAGCGTTTGGGGCTCTCGCGGATCAAGGTATCGCGCCTGCTCCAGCAGGCGCGCCAGAGTCGGGTCGTGCAAATCACGATTACGCCGCCGCCCAACTCCCACGCCGACCTGGAACGCGAGCTGGAAACTCGCTTCGGTTTAGCCGAGGCGATCATCATCTCCGTGCCGAGTACCGACCCACATACCGTTACCACGTTGTTGGCAACTGCAGCAGCCGACTACCTGGCGCGCTCGCTGGCTAATGACCTAACCATCGCCATCAGTTGGGGCACCACCCTGCTCGGCGTCGTCGATGCCCTGGCGCCCCAAAACTTGCCCGATAGTCGTGTCGTGCAAATGTTGGGTGGTCTGGGCAACGTCGATGCCGAAGTCTATGGCGCTGACTTGACCCTGCGCATGGCCCAAACGCTGGGCGCGCGCATGCGCCTGCTGCCTGCGCCCGGCATCGTCAACAGCCCCATCGTGCGCGACGGTCTTCTGCAAGATGAAAACATCGCCGAGACGCTGCGCGTAGCCGCGGCTGCCGACCTCGCCGTGGTTGGCGTGGGCGCCCCCCAACCTGGCTCAGTCGTCCTCGAAGCGGGTATTCTCAACGAACAGACGTTGGCTGAGCTTCATGCCGCCGGCGCGGTCGGCGACATCGCGCTCCGCTTCTTTGATGCTGCCGGTCAACCCATCGACCACCCGATCAACGAACGCATTATCGGTCTCGACCTCGCCGAGATCCAACGCATTCCCCGTGTCATCGGCGTGACGGGTGGAGAGGGCAAATTTGAGGTGGTACGCGGGGCCGTCGTGGGCAAGCTCATCAACGTGCTGATCACCGATGAGGCGATAGCACAGCGGCTCCTGGTCGAACCCGAACCAGCTACACCAGCTGAACGCTCTGCAATCGCAAACGATGCGTAGGCAAACTCGTTTCACCCAACTCCCCCTTGCAGGCAAGGAGATACTGCATGGAACTGCTTAAGCATTTGCAAACACGGCAGGCTGAAGGAAGCCCCATCCGCACCGGTCTGGTCGGGTGTGGGCAGGAAGGCTCCGGCATGGTGCATATCACCCACAAGATGCCGGGGCTAATCACGGCGGCAATTGCCGACATCGAGGTTAATCGCCCGCTCAACACGCTCGCAGCCCTGGGCATTCCACGCGCCGCGATCTGCGTAACGAACGAGCCGGGTCAGGCGCAGGACGCCCTGGCCAAGGGGCACTATGTGGTCACCGAGGACGCGTTGCTGCTCGCCAAGCTGGAAAGCATCGACGCGGTGGTGGAAGCGACGGGGGTGACCGACGTGGGTGCACAGGTTGCCTGGCACAGCATTATGGCCAGCCAACATGTGATCATGCTCAATGTGGAGACCGACGTCACGGTTGGTCTGATGCTCAGCCATCTGGCCCAGAAGGTCGGCTGCGTCTACACCGCGTCCACCGGCGATGAGCCTGGCGTCTGCAAACAGCTTTACGACTTTGCGGTCAGTCTCGGTTTTGAAATGGTCTGTTTGGGCAAGGGAAAAAACAATCCAATCGACTTCTATGCGACGCCGGAAACGTGTAGAGCGGAAGCTGAGCGCAAGAAGATGAATCCCAAGATGCTCTCCGCGTTCAAGGATGGCACCAAAACCATGGTGGAATTGGCCGCGATGGCCAACGCCACCGGGCTCGTGCCCGATGTGCCTGGCGCACACGGTCAGGCTGTCGACGTCCCCGATCTAAGCAAAGTGCTGGTACCCCAGGCGGACGGCGGCATCCTCTCCCGCCGGGGCTGCGTCGAATATTCGACGGGCAAGGTGGCGCCGGGCGTCTTCGCCATCGTCACGACCGACGACGAGCGTACGCGGGAGGACATGGCCTTCTATTCCATGGGCGACGGTCCCTACTATACGCTTTACCGCCCCTTCCATCTGTGCAGTATCGAGACGCCCCAGGCTGTGGCCGAGGCGGTCATCTACGGCGAGAGTGTGCTTGTCCCCCAGGCCATGACGGCGGACCTCGTGGCGATTGCCAAGCGCGATCTCAAAGCAGGACAAAGCGTAGATGGCATCGGCGGTTATGACTTCTTTAGCCGGATCTACACGTCGGAGGAAGCTCGTGCGCACCGCGGTATCCCCATGGGGCTCACCCCCGGCGGCACCGTGACGCAGGATATCGCCAAAGGCGAAATGTTGACCGAAGCAAACTTTATGCCCGATTCGTCGACGCTGGTCTACCAATTGCGCCAGCTCCAGAACGCCTTGTAAAACAATTGACAATAGACGATTGGCAATCGTCAATTTTTGAACGTTCCCCACAATTCACCAGGGTTTTGCTATGAAGGCTGTTGTCGTTCGTGCACCGATGGACTTCACAGTTGAAGAGATTGCCCCGCCGGAGACGCCAATGGGCGGGCTGGTTCTTGACGTCAAGGCTTGCGGGTTGTGCGGCTCAGATCTGCGCACGCTGCGCTCCGGTCATCGCAAGGTGACCCTGCCGTGGACGATCGGCCATGAGATCTGCGGCGAAGTGAGCGCGGTCGGGCCCGGCTATGCCGGCCCCTGGCAGGCAGGTGACCTAATCAGCGTCGGCCCTCTGGCCTATTGTGGGCGCTGTGACTTCTGCCGCGGGGGGCGCTACGAGCTATGCGAGAACTATCGCGAGATCGCCCAGGCCTGGCCCGGCGGCTTCGCCGAGCAGATCGCCATCCCCGCGGCAGCTGTCACGCTGGGCACGATCGAGCAGGTGGCGTCGGGCGTCGATCCTGCCGCCGCGGCCATCGCCGAACCGATTTCGTCCTGCCTGAACGCTCAGGAAAAGGGGCAGGTCGGACTCGGCGACACGATAGTCATCATTGGAGCCGGTCCCATCGGCTGCATTCATGCCAGCCTGGCACGCATCCACGGCGCCGATCGAGTCTTCATCGCCGACATCAACGCCGAGCGCCTGGCCATGACCGAGCCATTCGCACCGGACGCCACGATCAACGCCGCAGAGACGGATCTGGTCGCCGCAGTGCGGCGGCTGACTGACGGCAAGGGCGCCGACGTGATCATCACGGCGACGCCGGCCCCGATCGCACCGGTGCAAGCCGTGGAGATGGCGCGCAAGGGCGGGCGCATCCTGCTCTTTGGCGGGCTGCCCAAGGATGAGAGCAAGCCGGGCGTGGACCTCAACATCGTCCACTACAACGCGTTACACCTGATCGGCACCACGATTTTTGCGCCGCGCCACTATCGCCAGGCCGTTCAGTTGGTCAGCTCGGGCCGCATTCCGGTCGACGAGTTGATCACCCATCGCTTCCCGCTTGCCGACTTCAAAGAGGGGACCGAAATGGCCCTGGCCGGACAGACATTGAAGGCGGTCTTTTTACCCTAACCAACCCAGTCAAGCAACGACCTGATTCCCATTGCATTGAACCATTTGGAGGAGAAACCATGGAAATGCCAACAATCACCCTCGGCGTCATCATCGGCAACCGCAACTTTTTTGCCGATTCGCTGGTCACCGCCGGTCGCAAGATTATCCTGGGCAAGCTGTCTGAGTTTGGCGTCAACACGGTCATCGTGGACGAAGAGACGACCAATCTGGGTGTGGTCGAAACGTGGGCCGATGCACAGAAGTGCGCCGCGCTCTTCAAGCAGCACCGGGACGAGATCGACGGCATTCTCGTATCGCTGCCCAACTTCGGCGACGAAAAAGGCATCGCCGACGCCATCCGCCTGTCGGGCCTGACCGTGCCGGTACTGGTGCACGCCTTTCCCGACACCACCGATGAGTTGACCGTAGCCGGACGGCGCGATGCCTTCTGCGGCAAGATCTCGGTCTGCAACGACCTCTATCAATATGGCATCACCTTTAGCGTCACCCAAAACCACACGGTTGCCCCGGAAAGCGAAGAATTTAAGGATGAAATGCGTCGCTTCGTGCAACTCTGCAATGTGGTCAAGGGCATGAGCACTGCCCGCCTGGGCGCGGTGGGTGCACGGCCCAACGCCTTCCAGACCGTACGCTACAGCGAGAAGCTCTTGGAGGCATCGGGCATCAACGTCTCGACTATCGACCTCTCCGAAGTCTTTGGCAATGCCCAGATGATTGGCGACAGCGACGCCCGCGTCAAAGCCAAGCTGGAAGAGATCAACGCCTACGTCCCCGGCACCAAAGCGCCGGATGATCGCCTTGTGCTCATGGCCAAGCTCGGCATCGTCATCTCCGACTGGATGGCGGAGTACGACATCAATGCCACGGCAATCCAGTGTTGGGAATCGTTGCAGAAGAACTACGGCATCAACTCCTGCACGATCATGAGCATGATGAGTGACAGGCTCATGCCCAGCGCCTGTGAGGTGGACATCGCCGGCGTGGCCGCCATGTACGCACTCCAACTTGCGTCAGGCACGCCCAGCGCACTGGTCGACTGGAACAACAACTACAACGACGAACCGGACAAATGCCTCTACTTCCACTGCGGCAACTGGCCCAAGAGCGTCGTCTCCGAGATCGAACTGATCTCGGCCGAAGTGCTGGGTGCGACGCTCGGCTCCGACAACACCTGGGGCGCCATCCAGGGACGCACCCCGGCCGGCCCACTAACCTATGCACGCATTGAAACTGACGACCGCAAGGGCCGCATCAAGACCTATGTGGGTGAAGGCGCCTTTACCGACGATCCGCTCTCGCAGATCTCGGGCAGCCACGCCGTGGTCGAAGTGCCGGAACTTCAGGCGCTCATGCGCTATATCTGCAAGAACGGCTTCGCCCATCACTGTGCCATGAATCGATCCTACGTGGCCGGCGTGCTGGCGGAGGCGTTCGAAGAGTACCTGGATTGGGACGTCTATTATCACCAGGGCTGAGCGCGCCAAGGCTGACGGGGTAAACAAAGCCACGACAATCCCCGTCAGCCTCACTGTTCAACTTGCTTATCGCCCGAATTGTCTTTTCTTGCGGCTAGTCATTTGTTGACCGGAAATCTATCATGTCGGTGAGCGGAGCAGGGAGGAATCTCACCGGAGGATACGCGAGCTTTCTCGTTCCACCCAATATGACACGAGCCACCCTAACTATGCGCTAGTTCACAATCACCATGAGGAGGATGCGATCCCCGCCAATGCACACGACTTTACGTTCCAAGCAATGTTGTTTTCAACCATTTCGTGTTCAAGAGATGAAGGAGACAGACCGATGAAACGACTTCTGACAGTACTTTCGCTCGTGCTGGTGATCGCCGTGCTGGCCGCGTGTGCTGCACCTGCGGCGCCGGCTCCGGCAGCGGATGGCGGCGACGCGGCCATGGCCGAAGCGGATGGCCTGACCATCTGCTTTGCCTACCAGGATTTAGAGACTGAGTTCTGGGTTGCCGGCCACAAGGCCATTGTGGAAACGCTCAGCGGCCTGGGCGTCAACGTCATTGAGCGCAATGCCAATGAAGACGCCAACAAGCAACTCGAGCAGGTCAAAGACTGCATCGCCCAGGAAGTAGACGGCATCATCATCATCCCGCAGGATGGTGAAAGCGCCGTAACCATCGTCGGCGAAGCCAACAAGGCCGGCATCCCGATTGGCGTCTTCAACCGCCCGCCGGCGAATGACTCCAACCCGACGCTCGTCATCGTGGCCAACAACGAAGTCATCACCCAGCAAGCTGTCGAGCACATGGCGGAAGAGGCCAAGGCGCTGGGCCGCAAGGTCACGCCGCTGATCATGGTCGGTGACCTGGGTGACCCCAATGCCGTGGGTCGGCGCCAGGGCTTCTACAACGTCATCGAAGCCAACCCCGATCTCTTCAATGAAGTGATCGAAGTCCCCACCAAGTGGGACGGCGCGCTGGCGCTCTCCAACCTGGAAGCGGCCATGCAGGCCAATCCTGAGGTGGACTTCCTCTTTACCTCGTCAGACTTCATGTATCCCATGATTCGTTCCGTGCTGGAACCTCTAGGCAAATGGCAGGTCGTCGGCGATGAGAACCACGTAATTCTGGGCGGTCTGGATGGCGACACCCGCGCCTGTGAGCTCATGACCGAAGGGTTCGTTGACGCCACCGGCGTACAGGACCTCTTCTTCGAAGCCGACACAATCATGAACGCAATGCTCGAGGCCATCGAGGCGGGCGAAACCACGCCTGAGAACTGGATGGATGATCCCGGCTTCGCCCTGACCCAGGCCAACTGGGAGGAGCGCGCCGAGGATATGTGGGGCTGCAAGCTCTTCGTCGAAGCCGGCGGGAGCCTGGATCGACCCTTTATGGAATAGAAGATGAGTGAAGCAGGATTGAACCCCTGCTCCACTCCCTAGACCAGGTGCTGCTGGCGGCCGCCCGTGAGAAGAACGCTGCCGGCAGCGCCTGAACCGCAGGCCAGATTAACGCACTTTATCGTGGAGGACAAACTGATGATGGATGCCAAGGTGAACGACGCCCCGGCGACATCGAGCAAAGCGGACAGATCGGCAGGAGGCAGCGGCGAAAATCACATGAGGAGCCTGTTGCGCAAGCTGCTGCTTTCGGAATATTTCGTGCTCTATTTGAGCATCGCCTACTTCCTCATCCTGCTGCCCTTCATCCCGCGTATCGCCAGCCCGCAAAACCTGGGCAACATCTTCTCCAACATGTGGCCTCTGCTCGCAGTCGCCATCGGTCAGACTTTTGTGCTGATCATCGCCGGCATCGATCTGTCACAAACGTCCATCATGGCGCTTGTGAGCGTCATCGGCGCCGCCATCATGACCAGTCAGTTGGATCCGGTTCTCTTCGAAAAAGCCCCCCTCTGGGGCATTCTCCTGAGCGAATCGGGTGGCCCGTTGGCCGGCAGCCCCTGGGCCATGCCCGTTGCCATCCTGGCGATGCTTGTGATTGGGGCGTTGATCGGTTGGTTCAACGGCACGGCGGTTGCACGCTTGAAGATGCCGCCCTTCATGGTCACGCTGGTCGGCATGATGTTTTTCAGCGCGCTGGCGATCTACCTCGTCAAATCCGAAAACATTATCTACCTGCCCGAGAGCTACATTGCCATCGGTCAAGGTCAAATCGCTTTCTTCCCGTATTCATTCTTTATTGTCGGTGCGCTGGCGATTGCCGCGGGCTGGTTGCTCAACCGCACGGTTCTCGGGCGCTGGTTCTATGCTGTCGGCACTAATATCGAAACCGCCCGGGTCTCCGGCGTACCGGTCCGCCGGGTCATCATCACGGCGTACATCCTGAGCGGCTTCTTTGCTGCCGTCGGCTCGGTCTTCTACTCTGCCCGCCTGGCAGCGGGCCGCCCCACGCTGGGCGCAACGCTGCTGCTAGACGTCATCGGCGCCACCGTCATCGGCGGCACGAGTCTCTTTGGCGGCAAAGGCAAGATCATCTGGACCGTCTTTGGCGTGCTCTTCTTCGTCTTGCTCGATAACAGCCTCAATCTGCTCAATCTCTCCTACTTCTGGGTGCAGATTGTAAAGGGCTCGGTCATTCTGCTGGCCGCGACCTTGGATGTTGCCCGCACGCGCCTGCGGGCCAATGCGTAGGAAGGGAAAAAATGAGCGATCCAATGGTCTCCTTCGAGGTAATCAGCAAATCCTTTTTCGGCGTACCGGTGCTCAACGACGTGACGCTTAGCCTGGCCCCGGGCAGAGTTCTCGGTTTGGTCGGCGAAAATGGCGCGGGCAAGAGCACGCTCATGAACCTGCTGGGCGGCGTGCACCAGCCTGATAGCGGGCGCATGACCCTAGGCGGCAAGGCCCACACGCCACGTACGCCCAGCGACGCCTACGACGAGGGCATCGCCTTCATTCACCAGGAGCTGAATCTCTTCACCAACCTGAGCATTGCCGAGAATATCTTCATCGACGGCTTTCCACGCATAGGCTGGATGCCGGTACTCAACCGGCGGCAGATGCGCAGCGCGACTGCGACCTACCTGGCGGCGGTCGATCTTGATGTTACGCCCGACACGCTGGTCGAAAAGCTCTCGCCCGGTGAGCGGCAGCTTGTGGAAATCGCCAAAGCGCTCAGCGTCGATGCGCGCGTCATTATCTTTGACGAGCCCACCACGTCGCTCACGGCCCGGGAAACGGAGCACCTCTTCGAGCTGATCGAGCGGCTGCGGGCGGACGGCGCCGCCATCATCTACATCTCCCACATTTTGGGCGACGTCATGCGCCTGGCCGATGAGGTTGCCGTGTTACGTGACGGCGAGCTGGTCGACTATGGCGAGCGGGAAGACTTCACCATCGACCGCATGATTTCCTCGATGGTCGGCCGCGACATCAAACAGCTCTACCCCGAGCGCATTTCCAGCCCGAGTGTGACGCCGGTCTTGACCGTTACGGGCCTCTCGCTCCAGGGCATAATCGAAGACATCAATTTCACGCTCCACAAAGGTGAAATCCTGGGCGTCTTTGGCCTAATGGGGTCGGGGCGCTCGGAGATGGCGCGCATTCTTTTCGGGCTGGAGGAGTCTGACCGGGGCGAGATCAGCGTAGACGGCACAGTGCAGAGGAAGCACTCTGCCCGGGCCAGCATCGCCAACGGCATGGCCTTCGTCACCGAGAATCGGCGTGACGAAGGGTTGATGATGAACATTTCCATCGCCGAGAATATCGGCCTGGTTTCGCTGCCCGAATATGCCCGGGCGGTCATGATGCCGGTACGCGAGGGCACCTACTACAACGCCATCGATCAGACGGCGGAGAGCCTGCGCATCAAGAGCGCGGACGTACGCGGCCAGGCGGTCAAGACGCTGAGCGGCGGCAACCAGCAGAAGACAGTGATTGGCAAGTGGCTCATGGAGTCCCCTGAAATTCTGATCATCGACGAGCCCACGCGCGGCGTCGACGTGGGCGCCAAGTTTGAAATCTACAGCATCGTCAACCAGCTTGCGGCCGATGGCGCCGGCGTCTTGTTCATCTCATCGGAATTGGAAGAACTCACGGGCATGTGTGATCGCATCATGGTCATGAGCAACGGCGAAGTGCAGGCCATCTTTGACCGGGAGGAATTCGCCAAAGAACTCCTCCTGCGCGCAGCATTCCGGGAGAACGGCTCATGAAAAACGGCAACCGCATCGCCCAAGTGATCTTGCAGAACACGACGCTGATCCTCTTCGTGGTCGTCTTTCTGATCTTCGGCCTGCTCTCGCCGCGCTTTTTTGCGCTGCAGACCTTTGACAACATCTTGAAGCAGGCCTCCTTTATCGGCATCGTCGCCGTGGGCATGACCTTCGTCATCCTCACCGCAGGCATCGACCTCTCAGTCGGCTCCAACATGTATCTCTCCACCGCGGTGGCGGCGCTGCTCATGCAGGACTTCGGCTTTGGCGTCTTGCCCGCCTTCCTGGCCTGCCTGGTGGTGGGTGCACTCTTTGGCGCCGTCAATGCGTTGCTGATTACCCGCGTGCGCGTCATCCCCTTCGTGGCAACACTGGGCACCATGGTGGCCGGCAAGGGATTGGCCCTCCTCTTCACCCGCTCGGTCACCATTCCCGTCCCCGACGCCATGCTCGACCTTGGTCATACCCGAATTCTGGGCTTCCTGGCCCTGCCCACCTTCATCTTTGCCATCGTCGTTCTGATTGGGCACGTCATCCTCACCATGACGCCGCTGGGGCGCCGCATCTACGCTGTGGGCAACGACGAGGAGTCGGCGCAGAAGGCCGGCATCAATGTACGGGGCGTCATCGGCACCGTCTACATCATCAGCGGCATCACCGCGGCGCTGGGCGGCTTTGTGGCCGTAGCCCAGCAGGGCGTGGTCATCCCGGGCCTCGGCGAAGGCTATGAGTTCAACGCCATCGCTGCCACCGTGCTGGGCGGCACCAGCCTCTTCGGCGGCGTGGGCACCGTCTTCCCCGGCACAGTGCTAGGCGCCGTGCTGATCCAGATGATTCAGAGCGGTCTGGTCTATACGCGGGTGGACATCTATCTGCAGCCGTTGATCATGGCCGCAATCATCTTCTTTGCCGTGTTGCTCGACGCCTTCCGCAACATGCAGCTGCAAAAGCTGCGCCGCCGCAACATCCGCATGGAAGAGGGCGCGCTGCCGGATTCAACGGGCGGCGATTGACTTCCCATCTTCGGTATTTCGAGGATATGTCTGATTTCGGCAGCTCCCCCGGGATCGATGCAACCAGCACATCACGTGCCCACGCAGTCAGTGGGCGGTTTAGCTAGCCCGTAGCCGTGTCAGTTTGGGACTCGAGTCCCATTTCGACCAGAGCAAGGAGGAAAGCCAATAGCCGAATTGCCTGACCGCTTGTCCGTAATTTGTTAACCCCGAGCTTGATCTGTGCATTCGTTTCAACCTTAAGAGGAGAACCATGTACACAAACGTTAAGACGTTCAAGTTGTTGACAATAGCGCTGTTGCTCGCGTTGCTTGTCAGTGGCTGTGTCGCAACGCCTCCCCAAGCGTCTGAACCAGCTGAAGAAGCTGCTGCACCGGCCGGTGAAGAGAATATTACCCTTCGCTGGGCCAACATCATTGCCGCAGATGGGCAAGAGCAGTGGCAAGCCGTTGTCGGACGCGTTCCAGGCAGAGCACCCGAATATTACGGTGCTGAGCGAATCCACGGCCGGCAGTGGCGCGGCCGTCTATCCCGATGTCCTCAAGACTTCCATGGCATCGGGCAGCCCGCCAGATCTCTTCTTCATGTGGGGCGGCTCTATCAGCCAGCCGTTCATCGATGCGGGACAAGCGATGGACTTGACGCCCTACTATGAGGAATATGGTTGGAATGACAAATTTGCGCCTTGGGTTGTCGACCGCATCTCGTATGAAGACGGCATCTACGGCGTGCCGTATCATGCCCGCGGCATGGGCTTCTGGTATCGGACCGACCTCTTCGAAGAGAATGGCTGGACCGTCCCCACCACCTTTGCGGAGCAGGAGGAACTGTGCGCCAGCATGAAGGAAGCTGACATGTATTGCGTCAGTCTGGGCGGCAAGTTTGGCTGGCACACTATGCGCGTACTTGACTATTTCCTGGAACACCACTGCGGACCGGCATTGCACGACGAGCTGAACAGCCTGGAAGCAAGCTGGGACCAGCAGTGCGTTGTCGATTCCTATGCAACATTCCAGAAGTGGATCGACAACGGGTGGGTGGTGCCTGATTTCCTAACAGTCTCTCCCGACGATTCTCGCTTCCCCTTCTTTGCAGGCGACGCCGGCCTCGTCCTTGAGGGCGACTGGTATGAGGGCGTGCTAAAGAACAATGAGCAGGACGTGGCAAACTACAGCTTCTACCTGCCGCCAACTGACCATGATCCAGTGCGCTTCTCAACCTTCCCTGAACAGTGGATGATTCCTGCTGACGCCGCCAATCCTGACGCAGCAGCGCTCTTCATCGACTTCATCACGGATGCAGAAACGCAGCAGGCGAATTTCATCAACGACTTTACGGCGTCAGCAACGGTTGGCGTCAACCCCGACTGCACCGAATGGCCGCTCAGCTGTGAATGGCGCGATGTGATCCTGAGCGCGTCGGATACGTATCCGCCGACCGATCAGGCATTCGTCAAGGAATTGATGGACGACTTCTTTGAAGTACAAGACTCCATCGTCGCCAAACGACTGACACCGGAAGAGGGCGCAGCCCTCATGCAGCAGCGTGCTGAGGAATGGCAGGCCCAGCGGTAGCAGGCCGCGGCACTCTCGTCTGGTTAGATTTGATCTTCCCATCTCCTTCACTGTCCGATGATCGAGATGGGAAGATCGAACTGTATCGTTGGTGATGAAAGCGAGTGATGCATGGCTTCAACAATCGCGCCCCGGTCTACAGAGCAGATCAAGCGGCGACGTCGGCGGCCTAAAATTCGCCTGACTCCCTATCTATTCTTGGCGCCCGCGCTCATTTGGTACCTGATCTTTCTTGTCTATCCCATGTTTCAATCCCTGACCATAAGCTTCACGGAATGGGACGGCCTCTCTGCCGACATTCGCTATATCGGTCTGGAAAACTATCGCAGAATCTTCTTTGAGGACGAAACGGCCCGCCACGCGCTGTGGAACAACATACTCTGGACGTTGGGCACGCTCTTGATTCCAACAACCATCGGCTTATTACTTGCTGTCGCGCTGCATCGCGAATTGCGGGGAAGAACGGCTTTACGTGCCATCTTTTACGGGCCGGCCGTTCTGCCCTTGGTCGCAGTCGGTATGATCTGGGCATGGATGTACAATCCTCAATTTGGTTTTATCAACCAGGTCTTGGAGGCGGTGGGGCTCGGCTTTCTTGCCCGCGGCTGGCTATCGACCTTTGAAACTGCCCTGCCTGCGACATTTCTCACAGCCGTTTGGGGTGGCGTAGGTTTCCCGATGATCATCTACCTGGCAGCGTTACAAGCGATTCCCCAGGAGCAATATGAGGCGGCTAAAATCGATGGTGCGAATGGGCAACAGCTCTTTTGGCGGATCACAATTCCTTGGCTGCGTGAAGCAAATGTCATCGTCTTTTCGCTGGCCGTCATCAGCTCATTCAAGACATTTGACCTGATCTACACCATGACCTATGGCGGTCCGGGCCGGGCGACCCAAGTGTTGGGGACATGGATGTATTTCCATTCTTTCCAGTATTACAACGCCGGCTATGGGGCCGCAATCGCCTGGGTGATTGCGATCATTACGCTCGTCATGGCCATCCCTTACATTCAACGCATGTCGCGCGATTGAACGAAACAGATGCAATTGTGCGGCAAAGACCGCCTTTGATAGAGCGATGGAGCAAGCCATGACAGCAACTGCCGGCAGCCCGGATGTGGTAGCGGATAAGAAGCAAGCGAAAACGACCAGCGTCAAGGCACAGACGCGCCTGACAAACGGAATGCTCTATGTATTCCTGACGCTCTTTGCCATTGTATGGCTCTTGCCTTTCGTCATTATTGTTCTGACGTCGGTACGTAGCATGGGCGATCTGATCAGCAATGGGGTCTTTGCCTGGCCCGATGAGTTTGTCTTTGCCAACTTTGGCCGTGCGTGGAATATCGGCAACTTCTCGACCTACTTCCGCAACAGTCTGATCTTGATCATCTTGAAAGTGCCGTTGGGGATTGTGATCGCTTCGCTGGCAGCTTATCCATTGGCAAAAATGCAGTTCCGATTTCGCAGCGCGATCTTCATCTTCTTTCTGGTCGGCCTCGCCATTCCCGTCCACGTTACCTTGACGCCGCTGCTGGTGATGATGAAGCAATTGGGCATCCAGGGCACGCTCTTTGCGCTGATTCCGCCCTACGTTGTGTTTGGCTTGCCCTTTCAAATCTTTGTGATGCGCGGTTTTTTTCGCAATGTCCCATCAGAACTCCTGGAAGCGTCTCGGTTAGACGGCGCGACAGAGTGGGGGAACTTCTGGCGTATTCTGATGCCACTCTCGACACCGGCTCTGGCAACGCTCTTCATCATTGATGCCCTAGCAACATGGAATGAGTTGCTCATTGCGCTGGTGCTTATCAGTTCGAATGAATCGCGCACGGTGCCGGTGGGTCTGCTCCAATTTCAGGGACAATTTTCATCCCAGTACACACAATTGATGGCAGGCGTACTTATCTCGATTACACCGATCATCATTTTGTACATCTTTCTCCAGCGCTACATGGTAACAGGACTAACTGCCGGCGCGGTGAAAGAGTAATCGCGTTCTATTGCCATTTCCTTTCTATTGAGGAGCTCAGACTCTCTTGACTACAGAAGAAGACAATCGTCCAGGGCAGCTATCAGTTGATTCTGCAGGCTATCTTCGCAGTGCCGACGGCAAACCCTTCTTTTATCTTGGCGACACGGCCTGGATGGCATTCCCCAATTTATCGCTTGATGACTGGGCACGCTACCTCGCATGTCGGCGCTTGCAGGGCTTCAATGCGCTGCAAATTAGCATTCTGCCTGTAACCCACGACACGAGCATGTCGCCTGATAACGTGGACCCATTTTTGCCCGATACCGCTGGCAACTGGGACTTCAGCGCCTACAATGACGCCTACTTTGCCAAGGCCGAGCGCATGGTGGAGATGGCGGTCGAGCATGGCTTCGTGCCGGTGCTGGGCGTGCTGTGGTGCTCCTATGTGCCGGGGACGCTGCTGTTCGGAGAACAGTCCCGTAGCGTCGGCCATGCCCTTTGCAGCTGTCGAACCATACGCAACTTTCATTGCAGAACGTTTTCGGCGCTTCAATCCCGTTTTCTTCATCAGCGGCGACACACGCTTCGAATCTCCCGACGAGATCCGCTACTACATGAAGGCGTTGGAGACTGTCAAACGGGTCTGCCCGGAAGCACTGCTTTCCATGCACCTCCATCCCCAGGGGGATCTGCCCAACGCCTTCGTTGAAGCGGTCGACTTTTACATGTTCCAATCCGGACACGGTGCGAATCAGCAGGATCAGGCCTATACGTTTGCCGAAAAGTTCGCGGCCTATCCAGTTGCGCGGCCGGTGCTCAACAGTGAGCCGGCATACGAGGGCCATGGGCGGATTGGCGAACGTTCACGCTTTGATGCATTCGATATTCGCAAGGCAACATGGCAGAGTCTTCTCGCCGGCGCCAAAATGGGGATCGGCTATGGCGCACATGGCGTCTGGAGTTTTCATAGACAGGGCACGAAGTTCCTCAACGCCCAGCGCTCATTCGAACCGTTTGACTGGGACGAAGCGCTGCAACTTGATGGCGGGTGGGACGTCGCCTACGCCAAATGGATCTGGGAAACGTACGATCTCTTTGATGTTGAGCCCGCTGCGATCATTGGCGGTGAAGATCCAGAAATCCGTGCTGCAGCCAATAGCGACCGGAGTAAGGTAGCAATCTACGCCCCCTACGCGTTTGATATTGTGGTCGATCTGGATCTGACCGGCTATCGGTGCCGGCAAATTGACCTGGCGTCGCGGCGGGTGATGGTCCCGAAGATTGAGCCAGGCGCTCAATCCCAGGTCGGCATGAGTCGGTTCAATACCGACACGCTCTTCCTGGCTATCCAAGAGAAGTAGGGGAAGGAGCAATCACGATGACTAGAAACGTAGCGCAGTGGGACGTTTTCGAGCTGGAGTTGGCAGGTCCGAATACGGGCAATCCATTCATTGAAGTCGAGCTACACGCAGAGTTTCGGTATGAACACCGCGTGCTGACAACCGAACGGTTTTTACGACGGCGATGGCGTTTACCGCATCCGCTTCATGCCCGATAAGGTCGGCCTCTGGTCATATGAAACGTATAGCAACGTTGAGGAATTGAACGGCTTGCAGGGCGAGTTTGAGTGTACGGCGCCGGCTGAGGAAAGCCATGGTCCAGTATATGTCCATAACCGCTATCACTTCGCCTATGCAGATGGCACGCCCTACGCGCCATTTGGCACAACGTGCTACGCCTGGGCGCACCAGGGAGATGCGCTGGAGACGCAGACATTGGCCACATTGCGCGCAGCGCCTTTCAACAAGATGCGGATGTGCGTATTTCCAAAAGACTATATCTACAATCAAAACGAACCGATCTTTTACCCGTTTGAGCGCAATGCTGCCGGTGAAAGTGATTTCAATCGTTTCGATCCAGCCTTCTGGCGCCATTTTGAAACACGAGTTGGTGAATTGCGTGATCTTGGCATCGAAGCCGATCTTATCGTACTCCACCCCTATGATCGGTGGGGCTACGCTGATATGAGCCATGCAGAAGACGAACGATACGTTCGCTATCTAGTTGCACGTTTGGCAGCATACCGGAATGTCTGGTGGTCGCTGGCCAACGAGTATGACTTCTTACTCGCCACCAAACCGATGGAGCACTGGGATCGGCTTTTCAAGCTGATCCAGGAAAGGGATCCCTATCACCACCTACGTTCCATCCACAATGGCGATGTAACGATGAATTACGACCATACCAAACCATGGGTGACACATGTCTGCATCCAGAACTGGGATGTGAAGCAGGCCAAAGCGTGGCGTGAACGCTATCAGAAGCCGATTATCGATGACGAATGCGAATACGAGGGCAATGTCCCGCTGCCGTGGGGCAACATTTCCGCTCAAGAGCTTGTCCATCGCTTCTGGATCATGGTCTGCAATGGAACCTACGCCGGCCATGGCGAAACGTACCTTCATCCCGAAGACATCCTTTGGTGGGCCAAAGGCGGTGTGCTGCACGGAGATAGTTGGCAGCGAATTGCATTCTTGCGGCAGATCTACGAAGAAGGGCCGGCAGGCGGTCTGGAACCGCTGGACGAGGACTGGGTCTGGTCGCGTGTTTCCGGCAGCAAGCAAGGTGATTACAGGTTGCTCTACTTTGGTGAGCATCAGCCGAAAGCGTGGTCCTTCGGCCTGCCCAAAGGCGTTCCCTATACCGTCGACATTATTGACACATGGGCCATGGAGAGTACGCGCCTGCCAGAAACATTTGAGGATGCGGACGAGATTCCGCTCCCGGGTCGCCCCTGGATTGCGGCTCGCATTGTTCCGGTGGCGTAGAACATTTCCGCATTTTGCGCGTCGAAGAAACTCGGTGGCTCCATAAGCTGCCGACCATGCAACCACCAGATAGAGGAACCCTTCACATTGACTTCCCTTCCATCGATATCCCGCTGGGATCGCTTTCAGGCAAATTTTACGAGCAACACCGAGTACGATAACCCGTTGCAAGACGCTGAGCTTCGTGTCACCTTTACTGCGCCATCGGGCAGGCAACATCACGTCTATGGCTTCTGGGATGGCGGACGAATCTGGCGTGTGCGCTTCATCCCCACGGAGGTCGGCTCGTGGCATTACCGCACGCAATGCAGCGATACCACGAATCAAGGACTGCATGACATCGTTGCTGACTTTGAGTGTAGTGAGGGCGCCATCAACGCCGGGTCTACGGTCTTCCAACGCCACGGCCCCATCAGCATTGCGCCCAGCGGCCGTCACCTGGAACATGCAGATGGCACGCCGTTCTTCTGGCTGGCGGACACTTGTTGGAATGGACCGCTCCTCTCAACCGAGCCCGATTGGCAGCACTACGTCGATGTACGTACGCAGCAGAAATTCACGGCCGTGCAATGGGTCGGCGCCCAGTGGATCAGCGCACCGCAGGGCGACATCCATCAGCGGCTGCCTTTTTCCGGTCATGAAGCGATTGCAGTCGACCCGGTCGTCTATCAGCGTCTGGATCAAAAACAGGACGCGCTGACCCAGGCCGGCTTGCTCAGCGTGCCGGTCCTGCTCTGGGCGGCCGTGTGGGGGCCGCCCGAGGTGATGGCCATCAATCCGGGCTTGACCTTGCCGGAAGATCAGTGCATCTTGCTGGCACGCTACATGGTCGCCCGCTGGGGCGGCAATCCGGTGGTATGGATTCTACCAGGCGATGGCGTCTATACCGGCGAGCATGCCGCGCGCTGGCAGCGGATCGGCGAGGCCGTCTTCGGCAACATCGATCATGCACCGGTGACCCTGCACCCGTCCGGCAAGCAGTGGTACGGCGCCGACTTTGAAGGGGAGTCGTGGCTGGACTTCATTGGCTATCAGAGCTGCCATTACGGTGACGATGAGTCGTTGGCCTGGATCGTAAACGGTCCGCCGGCCACGGCCTGGCAGAAGGAACGCGCCTGGCCCGTTATCAACCTGGAGCCGAATTACGAAGGTCATGTCGCCATCAACGATCATAGCCACCCCTTCAATGCGTTCGATGTGCGCCGGGCATCCTACTGGAGCCTCCTGGTTTCACCAACGGCGGGCGTTAGCTATGGCGGTCATGGCGTGTGGGGCTGGGATGACGGCAGCGGTCCGCCCGTGGCCCATCCGGATTCCGGGCGCGCCCTGCCCTGGCAAGACGCGCTGCAGTTGCCGGGCGCCGGGCAGATGACAGTACTGCAAGAGCTCTTCACCTCACTGCCCTGGCAGACCTTGCGGCCGGCGCCGGAGTTACTGGTGGCAAGGTCTGCGCCAGACAATGTAGGAGAAACGGTGGTGGTGGCGCAGAGCACGGACCAGGATCTTGTGGTGGCCTATCTGCCGACCGGCGGCGAAATCACGCTGCACGCAAACAGCGGACAGTCACCAAGCGCAGCGCAGTGGATCGATCCGCGCCGGGGTGAGCGCTTCGACGCGGCACTGTTGATCGGCAAGGAGACGATTCAAGTCACGACGCCTAGCACAGAAGATTGGCTATTGGTCATTACATTCTGACCATCAGTATCCTGTCAGAGAGACCCAAAAGATAGGCCGCGGATTAGGCTGAAACAGCTGGATTTTCTTGGTTTTATCCGCTTGAATCCACCAGATCCGCGCAATCCGCGGCCTATTCATCTTCCCCCCGCCAGCCTGCTAGCGGCAAATGAATCAGCAACCGGGAGGCAGCAAGCGTCCGTATGAATAAATTCAAGTATAGCTACTTCCAACTCACCTTTGGACAGGAAGAAGCCTATCTGCAGCCCGAGCGCACCTACGCACGGCTGAAGAAGTATGGCTACGACGCCATCGAAATCGCGCCGCCCAAGGGTCGCTACGGTCTGGGCGTCTCCATGGAGGCTTACGTTGAAACGCATCAGCGTTTGAAGGCGGACTTTGGGCTGGCGGTCTCCTGTGTCAATGAGTGTTGGGGCGAAATGTGGGATCCCTATTCGCCCGAATTCAAGACGCTGACTGAACCCAAGACCGCAGACCTGGCCGTTGCTGAGACAAAGACCTCCATCGATTTCGCTGCGGAGTTGGACGCCCACTGCGTGACGATTGCTGTCGCCATCCATGCACCAATCACGGCCGACAATGTGGATGAGGCCACGTCGGTGGCCGTGGACGCGCTCCAGCGCATGTCGGCCTACGCCAAGCAGCGCGATATGCTGCTCGTTTTCGAGGCGACCAATCATTTGGAGATGGGCAAATTCGTCAATACGGCACGCAACCATCGCAAGATGATCGCGCTGACCGGTTGCGACAACATCGGCGTCCAGCTCGACTGGTTCCACGTTAACATGGAGGAATTGGATCCCATTGAGGCGGTGCTGGAAGCCCAGCCCCTGCTCTGGCACCTCCACTTCCGCGACTCCAACTCGCTCACGCCAGGCTATGGCAAGACCGACTTCAAAGCCGTCATGCGCGCCTTGAAGCGCAGCAACTATGACGGCTACTGCACCATCGAAAGCGCGCCCATGGTCCCCGATGCCGACACCGCGGCGCGTGACGGCATCGACTATCTGAAATTCATGGAGCGAATCGCCGAATACCAGTTGGATTCTAACTTTCCCAACGGCTTCGCGATGCCGGCGCAAGAGCGTGCATGAACACTCCTAGACTCTGTTGACGCTTCGAAAACCGCCGTCCTTGCGCCTACCGCGTCCCCGGCACGGCCCACAGAGCTTTGGGTAGCCGCAATCGTGGTGGGCCGTGCCGGGGACGTTATGACCAGCGGTTCAATAGACGATTAAAGCTGACCAATACGAGAAGGAACAAACTGATGGACGATCAAACCATTCTGAAAGAGGCTCAATCTTTAATACGCGCCGAAGGCGAGGCGGTGACGGCAACGGCTGCCCTGCTTGACGACAGCTTCGTGACAGCCGTACGCTTGCTCGCCGAATGCCCTGGCGTGATCTTCACGACCGGTTCAGGCACTTCGGGCACCATCGCCCGTCGCGCTGCGCACCTGCTTGCCACGACCGGCATGCATGCCTTCTTCGTCCATCCAGCCGATGCGCTGCACGGACCCTCGGCGTCGGTAGCGCCGGGCGACATCCTGATCGCACTCTCTAAAGCGGGTCGCAGTGCCGAAATCAACGACTTTGCACGAGTTGCCCGCGAACGCGGCGGCCAAGTGATCAGCCTGACCTGGACGCCGGACTCCGAGCTGGGCAAGTTGAGCGACATCGTCCTGGCGCAGCCAAACGCGGTCGAAGCCGAAGGCGATGGCATCTACCCCATGGGCAGCACGCTCTCGGCCGGCGCGATCTGCGACGCGCTCTGTCTGGCAGCCAAAACGCTGCGCGGCTTCGACAATGCGACACTGGCCCAGACTCATCCGTCGGGCGCGACATCCGATCTCGTGCGCAAATAAGAGCTGGATCGAACGCGGATTGAGCGGATTAGACGGATCTACGCAGATCAAGCAAAAAAAATCAGCGCTAATCCGCCTAATCCTGATCGATCAGCGTTCGATCACAATCCAGGAATCTATCAGAAAAGAGGGGTTTGATGGCTGATTTTCTCTTGGGAATTGACTATGGAACCGGCGGCGCCAAGGCGTGCATTATCGATGTCGAGGGCACTGTACTTGGCGCCGCCTTTGAAGAATACCCGTTCTACCACGAACAGCCCGGGTGGTCTGAACACGATGCCAATCGCTACTGGGCCGTGGCCTGTCGCATGATCCAGCAGTGTCTGGAGAAGGCGCGCATTGACCCGTGGGACATCCGCGGCGTGGCCGTCTCGTCCGCGCTGCCGTCCATGGTCA
The DNA here is from genome assembly GCA_963749845.1 of uncultured Chloroflexia bacterium. GTDB lineage: Bacteria > Chloroflexota > Anaerolineae > Caldilineales > Caldilineaceae > JAGRCP01. The sequence goes on from CAVVOJ010000015.1 coordinate 83,048, forward strand.
TGGTCGATGCCGCGGGCAATCCCATCGAACGCGCCTATAACCTGCTCGACCGGCGCGCCACCGCCGAGGTCCAGTGGCTGCAGGATCAGGTCGGCGAAGCGCGCATCCAGCAGCTGACCGCCAATCGCATCGAGGACCATCCTTCGCTGGTCAACCTGCTTTGGGAGCAACGCAATCGGCCGGAGTCCTTCGCCCGCATCGACAAGGCGCTGACCATCGACGGTTTCATCACGCGTAAATTGACGGGTGAAAATGTGGTCTGCCACGGCGGCGCGGTCTTCTATGGGGTGGCCTACGATCTGCTCAACGAGCGCTTCGACGAGCAGATGCTGGCCGACATGGGCATCTCGCCGGCGATCCTGCCCAAGATCCGCCGGTCCGAGGAAATCATTGGCGAAGTGACCCAAGCGGCCGCGGCGGAAACCGGCCTTGCCCCCGGCACGCCCGTGGCCGCCGGCCAGGTCGACTTCAACGCCTCGTGCATCGCCGCGGGGATCACCGAGCCGGGTGACCTCATGAGCAACCTGGGCACGGTGGGCAACTTCGGCGTGATCCACACCAGCCGCGACTTCAACTTCTCCGACGTAGGCCTCTCCATGATCAACCTGGCCTATACCATTGACTCGGCCAACCGCTACGTCACGATTCCATCGACGACGACCGGCGGCCAATCGTTGCGCTATCTGCGCGACAACTTCTCGCAGATGGAGATGGAAACGGAACGGATGCTGGGCATCAGCGCCTACGATTTGCTCAACCTGGAAGCGACCAAGATTCCGCCCGGCAGTGAAGGGCTCGTCATCCTGCCCTACCTGGCGGGCGAGCGGACCCCGATCTGGGACACAGCCGCGCGTGGGGTCATCTTTGGGCTGGCGCTGCATCATGGCAAGGGGCATCTGGTGCGGGCGATGATGGAGGCTGTGGCCTATGCGCTCTACGACTCCTTCCAACTCATCGTGAAGTCGGGGCTGCCGATCAACTACCCGCTGGTGCTCAATGAGGGTGGCGCGGTGAGCGATCTTTGGCGTCAGATCATCACGGATGTCTTCAACGTGCCCACGGTGCTGGTGAAGCAGCGCACGGGCGCGCCCCTGGGTGACGCCATTCTGGCCGGCGTGGCAACGGGCGTCTTCCCTGACTTCTCCGTGGCCAAAGCGTGGGCGGAGTACGTCGCGCCCATGGAACCCAACGTGCAGAATCACGCTCGCTACATGGAGTATTTTGCGCTCTACAAGCAGATCTATGAACATGTAAAGGATGATTTCCAGACCTTAGCCGCGTTGCGGAACTGATCGAGCATAATTCTTGCGCACGATAGATCCGATGGCGTTGGCGATTATCACGATAGAAATGGATAGCGTTCTATGAAAGTTGCCGTTCAAACAGCCCCGCGCACGCTGGAACTACGTGAGGTGGCTGACCCGATCACCCCGGATGATGGACTGGTGCTCAAGGTCAAGGCTGTGGGCGTCTGTGGCTCCGACCTGCGACGCTGGCGTCAGGGCGTCGACGCGCCGGAATTCGTGCCCGGCCACGAAGTTGCCGGGGTGGTCGAATCAGTCGGTCGCGCCGTGACGCGCTACAAATTGGGCGACCGGTTGGCCATTGGTCCCGACATTCACTGTGGCGAATGCTGGTATTGCCAGCGCGGCCTCTACAACATCTGCGACAACACCCAGTTCATAGGGATCACGCCCGCCTATCCCGGTGGCTTTGCCGAAAAGATCGTGCTCCCGGCCGAGGCGCTGAGCCGGGGCATCGTCAATCCGATCCCTGAAGGCGTCTCGTTCGAGATCGCGGCCATGGCTGAGCCCTGCTCCTCCGTCCTGGCGTCCCATATCAAGACCAACACCAGCCTCAACGACACGGTCGTCGTGATCGGCGCCGGCCCGATTGGCATGCTGCTGGTGGCAACAGCCAAGGCCCGCGGTGCGCGCGCCTTCATCGTCGTGCGCAGCGAATCGCGGCGTGAAGTGGCCGCACATTTTGAGCCCGACGCCATCATCGATCTGCGCATCGACGACATGATCGACAAGACGCTTGAACTGACCGACGGTCTGGGCGCCGACATCGTCATCTGCGCCAATCCGGCGGTGGAGACGCAGACCGCGGCCGTGCACATGACGCGCAAGGGCGGCAAGATCGTCCTCTTCGGCGGGGTGCCCAAGAGCCAGCCGATGATGAGCATGGACTCGAACCTGCTTCACTACGGCGAACGGGAAGTGATCGGCGCGTTCTCCTATCACCCCACGATGCACGCCATGGCCCTGGATCTCTACGCTCAGGGCGCGATCCCCATCGAACGGCTCATCACCCACCGCTTTGCCCTAGACCAGGTCGCCGAAGCGTTTGAAACCGCCAACAGCGGCGTCGGTCTGAAAGTCCTGGTCGAACCCGAATCGATTGCCAATTGACGATTGCAAATTGTCAATTGATCATGCCCGAGGTCTGCTATGTCCTTAATCGGTCTTGACATTGGTACAACCGGCTGCAAGGCGATCCTCTTCCGCGAAGACGGCACAATTCTGAGCCAGGCGGCGCGAGAATATGGCATTGCCACGCCCCGACCTGACTGGGCGGAGCAGGATGCCGAGGCGGTGTGGGCGCTGGCGTGGTCCGCGCTCAAGGAGGCGGTCCTGACCGCGGCGGACGATCCACCGGTAGCCATGGCGCTCTCGTGCCAGGGCGAAGCCGTCCTGCCGGTGGATGGCGACGGGCGGGCCATGCGGCCGGTGATTCTGGGCATGGACACGCGCACCACCGCAGAGAATCGCTGGCTTGACGAACAGTTTGGCGCTGACGCACTCTTCGCACGCACGGGCATGGCGCTGCACACGATCAACACCTTGCCCAAGCTACTCTGGCTGCAGCGCAACGAGCCGGAGCTTTGGGCTGCGGCCGACCAGTTCCTGCTCTACGAAGACTTCTTCCTCCGCCGTCTGACCGGCGCGGCTGTCATCAGCCCCTGTCTGGCTTCGCGTACGCAGATGATGGATCTGGCGAGCGGTGCGTGGGCAGCCGATCTGCTGGACGCGTGCGCTATTGATCCGGCGCGGCTGGCGCCCATCGCAGCGCTGGATGGCGGTATCATCGGCTATCTACGCCCGGAACTGGCCGACGAGCTCGGCATCGCCGGGCCGCTGGCGCTGGCGGCCGGCGGCCATGACCAGGCTTGTGCGGCGCTGGGCGCGGGCGTGATCGCACCAGGTACGGCCATGGTCTCGACCGGGACGGCAGAGGTCGTGGAAGTGGTGCTGGAGGAGCCGGTCGTTGCGCCGGCGCTGCGCGACGGCGGCATCTCGGTTTATCGCCACGTGGTGCCAGGGCGCTTCCTGGCCATGACGCTCAACCACTCGGGCGGCTTGTCGCTGCGCTGGTTCCGCGACGAATTTTGCGAGCCGCAGATGGCGCAGGCGGGTGTGACGGGCGAAGACGCCTACGAACTCATGCTCGCCGGTGCGCCCGCCGGCCCGACCCCGCTCATGGTTCTGCCCCACTTTTCCGGCAGCGGCACCCCCACACTCGACACGGACTCACGCGGCGCCTTCCTCGGCATGACCTTCGCCACCGATCGTCCCACCGTTGCCAAGGCAATCCTCGAAGGTCTCACCTTCGAGCTACGCACCAACGTGGACCTGCTGCGTGCGGCCGCCGTTCCCATCCACGCCATGCACGCCGTGGGCGGCGGGGCCAAGAGCCCACTTTGGCTGCAGCTCAAGGCCGATATCTGCAACACGCCGCTACGCGTGCCGGCTGTGACCGAGGCCGCGTGTCTGGGCGCAGCGCTGTTGGCCGGTATTGCTGCCAATCGCTATGCGAATGCACAGGATGCGGTAAGTCAAACAGTGCGCTGGCGCCAGAAGATTGAGCCCCAATCCGGCAGCGTCGAGGCGTTCGATGAACGCTATCAGATCTACGCCGAGCTCTATCCCCAACTGCGTGGCATCAATCATCAACTGGCTGGTACGGCGTCTGCGTAACCCACGGCTGAGTTAATCATTCAGAATTCCCGCTTCAGCCTCTCCTGCTTTGACGAGGCGCGCCAACCAGCCGATTTCTGCGCCAAACCATATGGCTGCGAACTGGTGCTGCGCCAGTTTTCCTCGCGACCTGCTAACTGCCCAGCTTGAGGAGCGTAGCCAGCGCCACCTGTTCGGGCGGCGTGGTCTGGCCGATTTCCCAGGTCGCAGCAATGGACGGCGTCGCGGCTATTTTCTGGATAGCATGTGTCTGGCTGATAAACTCGCGCTGATCGACGGGAGCAAGGAAGGAAGGAAGCGAGGCAAATTGCTGCTGGGCAGCGCTGACCAGCAACGCAGCGTCTTCATATCGTGCGCACGCCAGTGCGACGGCGCCCAAGCCGGCTAGATTGCGCGCTGTCATGTGGCGGTTTCGGAGCGCTACGGCCTGTCTCAAGCTACGGCTATAGAGGGCTTGCGCCTCGTCGTAACGTTCCTCGCGGCGGGCGACCTGAGCCAAATGGTGCAGCGTGATCATGATGCCGTCGGGGCTGTCGAGCTGGACAAAGAGCGCATGGGCTTCGGTATAGTATTTCTGCGCCGTGACAAGATCATTCTGAAACCAGGCGGCTTCGGCCACGAGTTCCAGCGCCCACGCCAGCCCCGCCTTGTTGCTAAGGGGCTGAAATATTTCTACCATGCGCCAATAATAATTTGCCGCGGTGTGGTACTGTTCCACGGCTGTCTCCAGGGCGCCATATTGCTGCATGACAAAAGCCAGCGCTTCGGGATCGTCCAGATGCTGGAGGCGCACAAGGCATTCATCCAGATAGGCGGCGACGGTAGTGCGCAGTTCGGGCCGATCGCGTTGGATGTGGGCCAGTGCAGTGAGAAATTGAACAATCTGAATGCTGTTGTCATGCGCACGCGCCAGCGCAAGACCGAGCTGAAAATTGGTCAGCGCCAACTGATAGTCGTGCAGATCGTAACCTAACCAGCCTGCACAGCGGTACAGCTTGAACCGCACCTCGATGGTGTTCAGGGAAATTATTAGACAGATCACTAGAGACACAATTAGGAAAATCGACCGCTGTTGCCGCCATCGGATCAACCAGCGCTTCGATAATCTCTTCGGCTTCGTGCAGCCCTGATGCGGCTAGATCATGGTTGCCCGCACGTCGCCGCAGAGCAGCCAGCGCCAACAGGCCCTCGACTCGCAGCAACGTCGGCTGGGTATTGCCATCCAAAGCCGCGTTCAGCCAGCGCTCCGCATCACGACCATAACCGCGTAAGTGCCAAAACTCCTCCAGGTCAACGGCTAGACGGAGCGCGCACACCGGATCCTGGTCCAGCGTCCACTGGAGGGCGGCGCGCAGGTTGTCGTGCTCCAGCTCGATCCGATCAAGCCATGAGGCCTTCGTTGCGCCCTGCATGTTCCGAGTCGCCTGATGCGCCAGCTCACGATAATAGGCCGCATGTCGTTTCCGTGCGACCTCCTCGCGGCCGGATTGCACTAGATGTTCCAAGGCAAATTCGCGCAACGTTTCTAGCAACGCAAAGCGCGGCGCACCGTGCTGCAAGAAGACCGTAAGCATGCTCTTGCTCCGCAACGATTCCAGCAACGCGGGCGCATGGTGCAGGCTATCGACGGCGGCGTGATCAAAGCTCCCCACGAAGACGCCCAGATCGCAAAATAGGGTCTGCTCCGCAGGCGTCAGGAGGATGTAGCTACTCTGGATGGCTGCACGCAACGTGCGCTGTCTTGGCGGTAAATCGAGCGCGCCGTCGACCAACACGTCCAGACGATGGGCGCGTACGTGCGCCAATAGCGCCGCCGGGTCCAGCAGATCGAGACGCGGGGCAGCCAGTTCAATGGCCAGGGGCAAACAATCCAACTGCCGGCAAATGGCGCGCAGGGTAGGGCGGTCCGCTTCCGTCAGATTGGCGGCGACTTCGTGCAGTTGGATACGCTGCATAAACAGTTCGACGGCTGCCTCTTCGTCGAGGGGCGCGACACGATGCCGCTGCTCGGCGCGCAGATGCAGTCGTTCACGGCTCGTGACAATAATTTGCAGTTCAGGGCATTCACGCAGCAGGGCGGCAACGAGCGCTGTCGCAGGGGCTTGCGCCGCCACAGGATCGACAACCATATCGGGGCCGGTCAGCAACTGTTCGAAATTATCCAGCACCAGCAGCATTTGTTTCCGCCGCAAGTGGCTGATCAGCCGCGCATCGGGCGCTTTTTTGCCGCCGACCGTCAGCCCCAATGCCGTACCGATGGTTGCCGCCAGCTGTGCAGCATCGTCGAGCGTCGCCAGTGGGATAAATTGAACGCCATCTTCCAGCAAATTCGCCAGACGCTCAGCTATTTCCAACGCCAGACGCGTTTTCCCCACTCCCGGTGGGCCGGTTAACGTCAGCAGCCGCCCACGGTGCCCCAGCAGCCGTTTGCAGAGCAGGCTGACCTCAGCATTTCGCCCGATCATCTCTGCCGGCGGTAAGGGAAGAGTAGGGCCACGGTCCTCCTCTTCCACGACAAATAAGGGGGGTTGGAGAGCTGCAACCTGGAGGAGAGGTGACAATTTTTCGCCACGCGCGGACGCGGCCAGTTCGATAAGCCTAGCGGCCAAACGCGGCTCGTCGTGCAGCCCCAACGCAGGCACAAAGTGCTGGGCGATCTGCTCGATGTCGGGGCGCCGCGTATTACATTCCAGACTGGAAATAAACGAGACGCTGTAGCCTGTGGCCGCGGCCAGATCGCCCTGGGTCATGGCCGCTCGCTTGCGCAGTTGGCGTAAAAACTCACCAAACGAATCCGCAAACATGGTGCACTCCTTGAGTAATTCACGGCAAAGGCAGCATCACGAAGTGTCGGGATATTTTTGGGCGAGTACTAAACCAGTAAGAATTTGTGTGATTTCTGTGTAATTATTGCTGGCGCCATTTTAGCATAGAAGTACGATAAGAAGGTTACACCCATGTTGCGAGATGCTCGAATGTTCTATCGAATTTCTACAAATTCTGCTGCATCAAAATTCGCAGAAATTCGGTCACGAGAAAAGGACAAAAACTGAGCGGATCTGGTCCGCACGGGAGCTTAAAATGGACATCTTGGAGACCGATCGTCTGCTCCTCCGGCATATGGCGCTGGACGATTTGGATGCTTTATCGACGCTGTACCGTGATCCGGAAATCCGCCGCTACTTCCCCGAGGGGGTGCTGAGTGCGCAGGAGACCCAAGAGGAACTCGAGTGGTTCCGCAACGGCCATCCGGATCATCCGGAACTAGGATTATGGGCCACCGTGTACAAGCCAAGCGGGCGCTTTATCGGTCGCTGTGGTCTGCTGCCGTGGACGATCGACGGACGTGACGAAGTCGAAGTGGCGTACCTGATCGACAAACGGTATTGGCGACAAGGCCTGGGCAGTGAAGCTGCGCGTGCCGTGCTGGAGTACGGCTTCGCGCAGTTAAATCTGCAGCGTCTGATCTGCCTAATTGATCGGGACAACGTGGCCTCAATCAAAGTGGCGGAAAAGATCGGCATGCACTTTGAAAAAGCATGCGAAGACGAAATCGGCCCATTCCTGCTCTATGCCCGAGATGTACACGCGCCGCCCACTGTCTAAAACAAACAATCCTCCCCATTTTCATGATTGGATATCGAGGCGAGGTCATTCCATGGCAATTAAACTGCATAAAACCAGCCGTCATCTTGCGCAGTTTTTCGTCGTTCTGGGTGCTCTCCTGACCCAAGCACTTGTGGCCACGCCCGCCTACGCCCAAGACGCGGGCACGCTGATCGATATCGCCGGCGGCTCGTATGAGGGCATCGATGTCGTGCTCGCTGCCGACAGAGCAGCGCAGCCGGGCGACGTCATCACGCTGCGCTTGACCGCTACGCCGCGGCGCGATGCGCCCGACCTCACCGTCACGTGGGAACTGCCCGACGGCGGCTTGCTGGAGGGCGGACCGGCCGTTGCCGCGGTCGGGGCAGTTGCAGCTGCCGCCGATTTTACAACTACGCGCCAAGTACGCTTTGCCAAGGCAGGCGTCTACGCAGTACGCGCCCAGGCCACCTACCATCCCAACGCGGCCACGACATTGACTGCCGTGGGCGTATTGTTCTTCGACGTCCGGGCAGAGGGCGCCACCGTTTCCGACGGCGATCCGCGCATCGTGCCCTACACGCCACCGGTCAACCGTCCGACCATTGATAAGTCGAGCCAGGTCGTGGCGGCCGACGCCTGGGAGAGCGACGCTCCTGCGGGCTGCTTCTACGTTACCGGCATTCTGACGCGCGGCGAACGGCAACCGGCCGCCAATCCGCCGCGCTATGTGGACGTGGGCGGCAGCGCTGCGCCCGTACGCAACATTCTGGTGGAGATGCGCGAAGAAGATACCTTCTCCGACGACTCCTACGGCTATACGGTGACCGACGCCAACGGCAAGTTCGAGTTCCGCTTCTGCGACGATGACGGCGTGCTCAATGATGAATTGGAGCTCTACACGCGCGTCTGTGCTGAGGTGTGGGAGGGACCGACGCGCATCGCCCGCATTGAGGCGCCCAGCAAACAGGAGCTTTACTGCTTCGACTCGCGCATCATCGACTCCGAGGGCGGCACGGTGGATTTCGACCTGACCGCCTATCCCATCAACTCGCTGGAGGCGCCGCTTTTCAATATTGCCGACAGCCTCTACTGGGCCTGGAAATATTGGAACAGCAACCTGGGCAACGGCGCGCCCCTCTTCGATCGCGGCGTCACCGTCTACTGGGAGCCGGGACGAAAGGCCAGAGGCTCCTTTTACAGCGACGTGCGCAGCGCCATGGTCATCGCCGACGACGCCTCCAGCGCCGACGAATGGGACGACTCAGTGATCATCCACGAGTGGACCCACTTCGCCGATCACCAATTTAGCTGCAACCAGAACCCTGGCGGTCCCCACACGCTGCCTGGCCTCAACACCGGCATGAACGGCGACAAGCTCTCCTGGGGCGAGGGCTTTGCCGACTACTATCAGAGCGCAGCGCGCACGCTTATGCCCGGTTCCGGCTTCACCAGCTTCTACATCGACGTCAATGGCCCCACAGTCGACTTCGAGACGCTGCCCGGCACGGCCAGCCCGCTCAATGAGGCAGCCATCGCTGCCATGCTCTGGGACTTCCTGGACACGGTCACCGACGGCAGCGACACCATCAGCCATGGCCAGGCGCGCATCCAGAAGGCCTTTACCGATCCGGGCTTCCAGGGCAATACCCAGTGCAACATGGCCCGCTTTCTTACCGTATGGAAGAATCTGAGTTTCCCCACCGACGCCGCCACCGCGGCCACAGTGGTGCAGAACGTCAACATTGCAACGCCATTTGCCGTCGCGGCTGCGGCCAATGCGGAGAGTCCGGCAGTAATCGCGGCGCCGGCAGCCGTCACCGCGGCTGCGCCCAACGGCTACCGCTGGTGGGATCATGTGACCATGGTCATCGACAACAGCAGCAGCATGGCCGGCCCGCCGGGAACGCCCAAGATTGAGGCAGTCAAGGCGCTGATCCGCGAGCAGGTCAACGACCTCACCCAAAACCCGCTGGGCACCCGGTTTGACCTCTACACCTTCAACGCCGGCGGCGCAGTCAACGGCGTGTTGGGCGTGGGCAAGTTCTTCGCCGCGCAGATCGATCCGCTGCTCAGCGGGCTGGCGGCCGCCGGGCCTGACGCCGGGTGTCCCGTACGGGCGCTGGATGCACTGCTCCAGGCCGCCGAAAACCAGTACGACGGCCAGGCCTGGGTCTACACCGACGGCGATGCTCAGCCCAGTAGCAGCGTGGGCTACATGCAGCAGCAGCTCAACAATCGGCTTGTGTCCGGCTCCATCGTGCTGCTCGGCGGCTGCAATAGCGCACCCACGGTGCAGAGCAACGTCAGCGGCCAGGAGAAGAACTATCTGGGCCTGGCCGCTGACGGCTCGCAACCGGGCGGCATCGTGCCCTATCTGCTCACGGCCCTGGGCACGGGCGGTCAGTTTTTCTATGTCGCGCCCGACCAGTTGGCCAACGCCACAGACATCCTGCGCGCCCAGGCCAGCCATAGCGCGGGAGCGGGCCGCTGGAGCGACTACGTGAGCAACAACTTCACCTATCGCTGGGATCGCCTGACGCCGGACGAATACCGCTGGATTCCCAGCAGCGTCATGAGTGACGCCGGGCAGCTCTACCCCAGTCCGCCGCTGCGCCTGAACCTGCCCCAGCCGGTCAGCTTCTACGGCGTGGAGACGAGCACGATCGACGTCTCTGAAGATGGCTTTCTGCGCATGAATCCATGCTTGAGCAATCCAGTCTTTTGCACGCTCTTCCGCGAATATGCCAACGTGCTCAACAAGGACCTGGCGTGGACTTACATCGATCCGGGACCGCGGACGGCGGATGAGATGACCACGGCGCTCCCGCAGGAAGTGAGCGAGACCGGCCCGCAGGTTCATGTCTACCATGGCGGCCTCGTCGACGACCAGTGGTACATCATCTCCACGGAGGGACAGGGCTACTATGGCGGCAGTGATGTGGCCCGACGCGCCTATCAGGTCTGGCTCAACGTGCAGACTGGCGAAATTCGCTACCTCTACGACGCAGTGCGCAACACCGACGCGGCAGGGGCTACGATCAGCGTGAGCGAGCTGGGCCAGTTTGGGTCCAGCGAGGTAATCGTCTCCAACCAGGATCTGGCCGGCGCAGTGAGCGGCAGCGGCTACAAGTTCACGCCGGCCCCACCCCAGCCAACCAAGTCCTACATGGTGGCCGTAGATGGGCAGATCGAGAGCATGGGCTTCCTGCAGACCGGCTACAGCGGCAGCCTCGCGCCCATGATCGTGCGCTATCCCGACGGCACACCGGTGGATTGCGCCGACAGCGCCAATGTGCTCTGCCTCAGTCAAAACAACGGGCTGCTCCAATATGTGCAGGTCAACATTAATGGCCGTACCGGCGACTACACGGCTGAAATCACCGTGGGCGCCACGGGCGAGGCGACCTTCTCCTTCAACGCGCTGGCCGCGAGTCCCATCCAGCCGCGGGCGCTGGGCAAGCGTACCCTCTCGCTCAACGCTCAGGCGCTGCACGTCGATTTTGGTCGCCCCAGCGATGACGGCATGCTGACCGGTTGGCTGCAGACGCCCACGGGCGCGCGCTTCGGCAGCGACCTTGCCTTCTACGATGACGGCGCGCATGGCGACGACCTGCCCGACGACGGCATCTTCGGCTCGGATGCGCTTACGCCACCCGGCCCTGGCGTGGCCTATCTCTGGCTTCAGGGCACGGTGGCGGGCGAGACGATCAAGCGCAGCGACCCCGCCCCTTTCAACTTCCAACCCATCGACGTGCAGCCGCAGATCCCCTACATCCAGGGCTTCCTCGGCTCGCCCGTCGCTGTCGGCTTTGCCGTGACCAATCAGACGGACGCTCAGCGCTGCTATGGCTGGGAGGTCAGCGTCCCGCCCGGCTGGAGCTTTGGCGGCTCGTCCGGTTCACCCGTCTGCGTGGGCGCAGGCGCGACCGCGTTTCCGTCGGCTACCTTTAGCCGCCCACTGGATGCACAGCCCGGCGGCGCAGTCGGCGATGTGGCAGCGACCTTCTCAGAGATCAACGGCGGCAGCATCGTCGGCGGCGCCAGCGCCACGGTGGCGCTCTACCGTCCGCTGACGAGCGTGGCCATTGACAACCGCTGGAGCGATACCTATCTGCGGCCTAACAGCAGCGACACCATCAGCCTGACCGTCAACCTGCTAGACGACCAGGGACAGATCTCCGGCTGGAGCGGCAGCCTGGGCTATCAGCTCAGCACGACATTGGGCACGGTGACCTCGCCCACAGACGGCGCCTTCGAGAATGGGCGGCTGCCGCTCACCTTTACCGCCGGCGACCAAACGGGCGAGGCCCAGATCACCTTCTTGCTCGAGGGCGGCAGTACCGCGTCCACGACGGTGAGCATTCGCAGCCCATTTGCAGCCGCGTTGGAGCTCGTCGCTACGCCGGCGGATCTGCGCGACGGGCCCACGACGTCGGCGCTTGTGGCCACCGTCCTCGATGCCTGGGGCGATCCCGTGGCCGGCCAGACGGTGCGTCTCAGCGTCAGCGACGACGACGGCAGCGAGGGGACCATCGACGGCGGCGAGGTCATCACAGCGACGACCGACGCCGCCGGCCAAGTCACTGCGACCTTCACCGTGGGCGACGCGCCGGCCGACAGTGTGGCCGTGCGCGCCGAGGCGTTGCTACGCGACGGCGACGATTGGCGCGTCACCCAAGAAGATGTGGTACTGCTGACGCTAGCCGGCGCGCCGTCGGGCGAAGAGCGGATCTACCTGCCGGTGATTCCGCGGTGACGCAAGTGCGGCCGAATCTCGTTATCCGCTCAGGCCCCCGTTACTGATCATAAACGCCCGCATCAGCTGGGCCAGTCTTGACCAGTGACGGTGATTTCCAAAGAAGACGCAAAGATTTCCCACCGCAATAGGGCGATCTTCCCGATCACCTGGGACAAATTTTGTCTAACATGAGTGGAGTATCGACGAAAGCTTCTGCTTCGTCCTTGCCTGGCATGGCCTGATGCAACTGGGCATTCCCTGCCAAAGGTGTTGGCGAAGAACAAAGCTTTCAGCCAAGGAAGCGAATCATGTCAAAAGACTTTATCGACGACGCCAATGGCGAGCCCAACGTGATTCCCGAATGGTATGTGACGGCAGGCTCCGCCGCAGCATTGGGCCTGCCTTTTCAACCGGAAATCAAAGTCGAAGAAGTCGCCGTGCGCTATGACGCCATGCCCCTCGACTTGGCCATCTACAACCCGAGCAGCTACGCCGCCTCTGCCCAACACGCACGCTACCGCGCCGACACGCGCTACGGCGAACTGCGGCAGGAACCGTTGCCGGGCTCTGGTAAGAAGGAGATCCATGGCCAATATCCTCACTTCCATCACCGCCTTCCTGCAGGATGCCGTCGCCGGTGATCCGCCGCCGCCCGCACGCCTGCTGACCATCAGCGACCGGCTGGACGAACTGCTGGCCGTCAGCGTCGATCCCAGCGGCGATGGCATCGAGCGTTGGCTGGACAAGCTGCATGAGATTGCAGACGACGTCCTCCTACGCGAGACGCTCTTGGTGCGGGCCCTGCAAATGCGCCTCCCGCGCCTGGCCGAAGCGCTCACGCTGGCAGGCGTCATCGACTTCGTGTGGGAGAATGAGCAGCCCACGGCCTTCACCATCGACTGGGCGCAGCTCGAAGGCCTGCTGGCCCAGCCCGGTGACGGCACGCTGACGCTGCTCTTACAGAAGGTGCAGAATCTCCCGGACCTCAAAGCGCTTCAGGTGCTGGGCCTCATGCTGTTGGCCGCGCCCCGCGATCTGCTGGCGCTGGAATACCGCCAACAGGGCTTTCTCGGCCTGCCGCTTGGCAACGTGCCCGGCATCAACTCGGACGAACTGCTGGCGCTCATCGACGAGTTGATTCACTCGCCGCTGCGTCTGCCCCTGCCCGTGGCGCTGCCTCTGACGTTGGATCAATTCAAGCAGGCGGTCACGCCGCCGGCCGAGGGTGTGACCGGCACGGTGACCCTGGATGCGCCCGACACGCTCGGAGCGTTCAACAAGCTGGACAACTTGGCGCTGGAGTTGCACCTGAAGCAGGCGGAGCTTGTCAACACCAAGTCGGTCGATCTGGGTGACGGCTGGACGATCACCTTCGCCAGCCGAGAGAGCGGCGATAGGCGCTACCGCGTCCAGTTTGGCGCCGACAAGCTGGACACGTCCGTACGGCCGGCGGGCGACTTCGGGATCTTCATCGCCAAACGGCCCGCCGATGCTGCCGCACTGCTCTTCGGCGACGTTAATGGCACGCACTTCGCCGTGCAGTCCGTGGCGCTGGGCTTGCGCCTGCGCGTCGATGGGCCACTCTACGACGTGACGCTCAAGCTGGAACGCATCGAGTTTGCGCTCAAGCCCGACTTCCTGCGCTATCTCAGTTTCGGCCTCAGCCTGCCTGCGCTGCTGCGCTTTGACACGGAGCTGGCGCTCAGTTACGTCCAAGGACAGGGTCTGACCGGCCAGGGCGGGGCCGACGGCCTGCCGGCCCTGGGCGCGCAGTTTGCCACGCCGCTCAACCTGCAGGTCGGCGGCAGCGGGGCCGGCCTCACTGTGGACCAGGTGGTGACGCGCGTAGAGGTACAGCTCAAGGCCGGCGGCCTTCACTTTCGCATCAACTTCCGCTACGGAGCCCGCGCCCAGTTCGGCCCGCTCACCGCGACCATGGAGGGCGCTGGCGCGTGGCTGGGACGCTGGACGGACGGCAACGGGGGGCTGCTGCCGCCCCAGGGCATCGGCCTGGCGGTGGACGCAGGACCGGTGGCGGGCGGCGGTTTTCTCACGCGCGTCAGCGACGCTGAGTTTGCGGGCGCGTTGCAGATCAAGATCCTGGGCATCGGCGCCTTTGCCTATGGTCTCTACCAGACGTTGCCCGGGGGCGATCCGGCCTTCGTCGCCATGATCGGCATTCGCCTGCCCCTGCCCGGCGTGCAGCTTGGCTTCGGCTTTGCCGTCTCGGGTTTTGGCGGGCTGGTGGGCATCAACCGCCGCGCCGACACCGATTTGCTGCGCACGCGGCTGGCCAGCGGCGCCAGCGGCGACGTGCTCTTCAACGACGATCCCATGCGCAACGCGCCCAAGCTGCTGGGCGACATGCAGCAGTTCTTCCCGCCGGAGAAGGGCGTCTTCCTCATCGGTCCCACGCTCCAGATCAACTGGCTCTACATTCTGAAGCTGGACGTGGGCCTCTTCATTGAACTGCCAGGGCCGCGCAAGATCTTCGTGGCCGGCTCGGCGCGTCTGGTACTCGGCTCCGAGGCCTTTGCGCTGGTCTATCTGCGCATGGACTTCGTCGGCGGCATCGATCTGGTCAAGTCGCTGATCTTCTTCGACGCCATGCTGGTCAACTCCCACGTACTGGGCATCTTTCGCATCTCCGGCGGCGTGGCCCTGCGCATCGCCTACGGCCAGAACGGCTACTTCCTCTTCACCGTGGGCGGCTTCCATCCCTCCTTCAATCCCGGCCCCATGGAGCTGCCCCAGGTGGCCAGGGTCGGTGTGGCGGTCTCACTGGACGTGGTCTGGCTGAAACAGGAGATGTACCTGGCCATCACGTCCAACACCTTCCAGCTTGGTACGCGCACGGAAGCGGGCATTGAAATCGGCCCAATCTCCGCCCACGGCTGGTTTGGCTTTGACGCGCTGATCCAGTTCAAGCCCTTCTACTTCGTGGCCCGAGTTGATGCCGGCTTCGACGTGGAAGTCTTCGGCGCCTCCTTGTGCAGCGTGCGTGTTGAGGGACAACTGAGCGGGCCGGGTCCGCTGGTGTTGCAGGCCAAGGCCAGCGTACGCTTGCTCTTCATCAAGGTGTCGGCCGATGTCACCATTACGCTCAGCGACAATCCACCCGAAGCGGTCCTCGCCATCACCAATCTACCGCAGCATCTGCAAGGCGAGCTGCGCGATCCCGCCAACCTGCGCATGGAGGGGGACGATGGCAGCGTCATCTTTGCGCCCCAGCTCCCGTCCGGCAATGAGAAGCTGACCCTGCTGGCCCCCGTGGGGGCCCTCATCTGGGAACAGAAGCGCGTGCCGCTCAATCTGGCCATCCAGAAGGCCGAGGGCGTGCCGTTGGACGGCTGGCACACGCTGACGGTTCAAGCCGAGGGCGGCGGCGTGCCCGAATACGACTGGTACGGCGTCGGCTCCTACCTCATTTTGAGCGACGCCGAGGCGCTCAACAACGGCCGCTTTGCCCAGCAGGAGTCCGGTCTGAGAATCGACGCCGGCGCCATGCGCGGCGGCACTGCGATCCCGGCCAAGATTGAAATCGAGGTGATCAAGCTGCCCCAGCGCGTCAAGTTCGCCGGCCTCTTTACCATCCAGCAATACGTGAGCGAGGGCTTGGCCGGTCTGTTGAGCCAACGCGCCGGCGGCGCCCGGCCGACAGGCGGTCCCGCCGGCGTCACCGTGGCCCAGGAAGCCTGGAATCATCACGCCGACGACGGCGCGGTGCAAAATGGCGCTGCGCTCAACGCCGTGCAGGCCTTTGTGTTGACCAAACAGCAGGGCGGCATCGCGCTGCCCGCGACGGAGGTCGCACTTGATCTTGTAGGAGTCCTTTAACCATGCCGAATCCGCCGACTGACCTTACCTTCCAAGCCTGGCAACGCTCGACGCTCTTTGATCGGGCCGTCCGCCCGCCCGGAGCAACGCGCTTGACGAGCAAGGTCGCGCTCACGCTGACCGATGTCAACGCCGCAACGCCGCCAGCGACGGGCGATGCTGAGTTTACCCTGCTGGCCGCAGGCGATGTGGCCGCACTACGCGCCGGCGCCATCAAGCACATGGCCCCGGCTCCCTTCACGCGCGATGCGGAAACGACCAAACTGGTCCACGTCGATCTCTGGGAGCATGATCTACCCTGGCGCTACACGCCCCTGCGTGAGGAGAATCGACCCACGCTGTCCACGCCAGACAACCGGGTGCTGCCGCCCTGGCTGGTGCTGCTGGTCGGTACGGGCGAGGAGATCAAGGTCGATGGCAATCTGGTGACCCAGGTCGACGACCTGGTACTGCGCCTGCACAATCTGGCCGAATCGCACCGCTGGGCCCACACCCAGAACGACGGTCACAGCCAGATCGCGCGCATCCTCTCGCCGCGCGGGTTGGAGCCCAATGCCGAGAGCAAGCCGGCCGGCCTGAGCATGCAGCATGAATATGTGGCCGTGCTCGTCCCCGCCTTCAACGAGGCCGGTTTGCCCATGTGGACGGTCAACGGCGACAGCGTGGCCCGCGCCTTTCGGCAGGGCGGCGTGCTGCCCGCTCTCCACGCTTGGCGCTTCTGGACGGCTGAAGCCGGCGATTTCGAAACGCTGGCCGCCGCACTCACCATGCCCAAGGCGGGCGATGTGGGCAAGGCCACCGTGCACTACCGCCGCAAAGTACCGGCCGCAGGCGTGGATCTCAACCTGGCCATGGAAGTGCGTGGAGCCATCACCTCCATCCAGGAGCCGGTCCCGCCCGACGCCGACCAGTTGGCCGCCATCATGGCCGACGTCGATGGGCTGAACGACGAACTGGACGAGACCATCGGCCTGCCTCACTATGGCCGGCCCTGGACGCCCAACCCGGACGATTTCGACGCCGGCTGGCCCCACGAGTTGACCGACGATCCGCGCCAGCGCGGTGTTGCCGGCCTGGGCGTCTGGATGGGCGTGGAGGGACAAGAGGCGCTGATCGCCGCCGCGGTGCAGCAGGCCGGTGCGCTGCGCCAGGCGGGCCAACTGATCAATCACCTGGCCCTCGGCCTGTGGACGGCCGGGCGACTGTGGGACCGGCGCCTGCCCACCGACACCCATGCCCGTCTCCACATCCTCGGCCCCATGCTGGCGCGCATGACCGCGGCCGACGGCGGCATCGCCCTGGACCGCGTGACATCAGACAGCAGCCCGCTGCCGCGTGCCATCTTCTCCAGCACCGGCCAGCGGCTCCTGCGTGACGGCAGCACCCAGGCCCGCCATCTCGCCGGCGGTCGCGTCGATCGCGCCGCCGCGCTGGACGCGGCCAATCAGCCTGCGCCGCTGCCCGACCGTGCGCCGGACGGCTTGCCCCACTTCGATACCGTCGCCCGTGAGGCCGGCCTGCCGTCGCTGCCGGAGCTGCTGGAGTTGGATGACAACTGGATCGCAGAGGCCGTGGCAAAGTTGTGGCAGCTTGTCACGGAGGCGACCCAGGAGTATGAACAGATCTACCGTGACCTCGTCGCGCACGGCGACCTCCAGGAAATCGCCAACATGCGCCAGGCATTGGGCGAGCGTCTGCGGGACGACCTACGCAATGTTCTGCAGGAGTTGCTGGCCGAGCAAGCGCTGCCCTGCGAAGGCGACGATATCATCCGGCGCATGGGCGCAGTGGCGCACCAGGCGGACTGGGAATACTACGCTCGCGTGCTGGAAAACGATGGCTACCGACTTCACCTGCATGCCGCGCTGTGGCGCGAAATTCGACGCTGCATGGCCCGCCGCATCTGTCCGGACCTCATCGCTAATGCGGACCTGCCCATTCCGGATCGGGAGACCTTTTGCGCCGACCTGGTCGACACGCTGCCGCCGCCGCCCAGGCAGGAGCAGACGCAGGTCAACCTGCCCGTACTGGCCGCTGCGCTCACCAACGCCCTGGACCCGCGCAACGTGGATGCGCCGGCGCGCCGGCGCATCTGCGCCCGTCTGCACGGCGTCGATTGCAACCGCCTGACACGACCGGAGTTCGCCATCGGCATCGACTTTCCCACGTGGGAGTTGCTGCGCCAGTACGACAAGGAGTGGCTGTTGCCCGGCGTCGGTGCGCTGGCGAAGGACACGGTCATCGCGCTTGAGACCAACCCCGCCTTCATCGACGCCTTCCTGGTCGGCATCAACAGCCAGTTTCTCAGCGAGATGCGCTGGCGCGACCTGGCGGCCGACCGCATGAGCACGCCCCTGCGCATGTTCTGGGGCCAGGTCAACTACGCGACCGGCGGGCGTCAGGCCGACATCGAGCCGCTGGCCGAATGGGCCAAGGCGCCTCAGAAGCCCATTGGCGACCTGAGCCACCAGACCATCCAACCGGATGACGAGAACAACGGCAGCGGCAGCCGCCTGGTCCTTCTCTTCCGCAGCGATCTCTTCCGCCGCTATCCGGCCACGCTGGTCTATCTGGTCAAGCCAAAACAGCCCAACGGACTGGACGCGCTGCTCAAGCAGACGCCGCAGTTGGACCACGCCGAAGACGGCCGCGGAGGTCGCGAGTTTTTTGGGCCGATCTTCGTGGGCACGATCACGCCTGAGATCACCTTCTTCACCTTTGACGTAACGCCCACCGATCTCGGGCAATACTGGCTGGTGCTGGACGAACCGCCCGCCGAACTGCGCTTGCGTAACGACAGGGCCCAGGCGCTGGACACGACCAACAGCGCCACCCTGGCCGCCTCCGCGCTGGATCAGCCAACCCGAGTCGCCATCAGCGGCGCCTACCTTGAAGAACAGGGGAACCAGCCATGAGCAGCTTCACCTATCGTGATGCCCGGCGCGCGCTTGTGCTGACCGCGCTGGCGGCCCTGGGCGACGAACCGCACGACCTGCGTGCGCCCCTTGAAGCCGAACTGGCCGCGCTGGAGCAAGACAGCTGGCTGGTCAGCGACCGCATTTACGCCGCGGCCGGCGCTGACTGGCTGTGGGAGACGCGTCTCGAACTGAAGCAGGCGGTCGAGGCCGATCCCGCGCTGCTGGCGCTGGGCCAGGCGGCGCTGCTCGACGACGCTCAAGCCGCGGCCATCGAAACCCTCCCCCACGGCCCGGGCGGTCCGCCGCCCGACTATCTAGCCCTGGTGCGTCAGGTCGTGGGCGATGACGATACGATTTTTATGCAACTACTGCACGCAGGCCATAGTCGCTGGCTGGCGCAGGCCGATGACGTCCGCGCCTATCCCTATGATGACGTCGGCGTGCTTCTACCCGTACGCTTGGAGACGCTCTTTGACGCGCCGGCCACGCCGGAAAATCCGCATCCCGACCGCTGGCAGCTGCTGCTGCGCGTCGTGCCCGACGAAGCGTCGATCTGTCGGGACAACGGGCACATCAGCCACGAGGAACGCAAGGCGGTGACCGCCTTCTGGCAGGCTCTACAGCAGCCCGGCGCGCCGACTGCAAGCTGGCTTGACGGCGACGACGCCGGCGTCGCTTGGCGGCAGCTTTGCGCCCAGGTCACGCCGCCGCGCGCAGCTTGGCTGGTCGCCACGTTGACTGCGCAACTGGATGTTGACGGCGACCTGATCGTGACGCCGCCGGCCGACATGCCCCCAGCACCTCAGCCCAACCGGGTCGGCGGCCTGCCGCCGGAACTACATGTGACGGTTGTGACAACCGTGGCTGTTGACGACGCCACCGAGCACATCATCGGACGTCTGCCGCAGGAACCTGGCCGTACGATAGACGCCGCGGCCCTGGCGTTGGCGCTGCCCCAGGATTTCGACACCGCGCGGAATGCTTGGTGGAACGACTGGACAGCGGCCAAAGCGGTTGGGTTGGGCGGCGAATTTCTGTTGCCAGCGGGCGTCACGCCACAGAATGTCGATGCGCTCTACGTCGTGGGGCTAGGCGATGAAGCGCCGGCGTCCCACTTCAAGGCGCAGATCGATGCCGGCGAACTTAGCCTGCTGCCCCTGGGCGTGCCCACCAATGTTGTGCCTACTGAAGGCGCGGATCCCGACGTAGATGTACTGGCGCACGACGTCGAGACGTGGCGCATCGTGGCGCGCCGGCGCCTGCGCCAGCGGCTCGGAGCCGAGCAGACCGTCGTTGCACCGTCCGGACGCAACGTGCTGCGCCACCTAGTCGGCAGCGAGGAAGAATCGCTGCCCTTTTTCCCTGGCGGCGATGCGCCGGACGACACCCACGAAAGCCGGCGCATGGTCCAGGCGCTTTGGCCCGTGCTGTGGGGCCACTGGATGACCGACATCTGGCAACTGGGCGAGGATGCCTACCGCGTCGGGCGCTGGATGCTGGACAACTTCTGCCCCGAAGGTCCGCTCATGCCGCTGCGTATCGGCGATCAGCCCTATGGCCTGCTGCCGGTGACGCTGCCGGCGCGCTGGCAGAGCGGCGCCACCTTCACACCCGAAGCGAGCGCGCAGGCTGTACTCGAAGCGCAGATGGCCGCCGCGCTCAGCGAGCTGCGCGCGACCTGGAACGCGGGCAAAGAGCGACGCACGGTCGTGGGCAAGAGCACTCAGGAATTCATGCACCTGCTGGGCGAGGATGCGCTCAGTGGCCGCTACGTGCAGCGTCACTTTGCCCCAGCCTGGGCGCTGCTGGCCCCGTATGTGGGGGCCTTCGGTCTGGATGGGGAGCAGCAGCAGTCCATCCTGGACGCGGCGCTGCGCGCCTATGAGCCGGCGATGGCCTACCTGGGCAGCGAGCCGGCGGAGCGCTTTTTGGCCGTCGGCGACGGCTGGCGGTTGGCGTTGCCCCTGGTGCAGCCAACGGCCATGACCTATCGCCTTGGCTTCCACCTGGAGCGGGAACGCGTTGATTTGGCTGAAGTGTTGCAACGGCTGCTCGATGGCTCAGCATTAGATTTGCTCTTTGGCGAAGAAGCGCGCCTGCGCGTTCTACCGGATAGCCTGTTGATCCGGTTGATGGTCCATGCGGCCCAACTGGTCGCACCCTGGCGGCAGCAGCCCCAGCTGTCGCGCGCCCAGCGCACCGTCGCCGAAGAGCAGGAGCGCGCGCTGCTAGATCTGGCCGTCGAGTTGGATCAGGAAGCATGGCGGACTGTGGAGATCGATGAAGTCAGCGGTGACGTGCGCAACTTCAACATTGGCATCCCCGCCGTGCGACGCACACAACTCGAACGCGCCCTGCGCGCCACGCTGGACAGCGCCGCCCACCGCCTCGATCCCTGGGTCACGGGCTTCGCCTGGCAGCGCTTGCAGCAGAGCGCCGGCCCGCGCGGGTGTCATCGCTTGGGCGTCTATGGCTGGGTGGACGGGCCCTTTGACGGTACGCCCGGTCCCAACGCATTCGGCCGCCTGCACACGCCCTCCTACAACCAGACGCTGACCGCCCTCATCCTGCGCGATCAATTTTTGAGCGCGGAACGGGCCGGTTTGCACAACGACGCCGGCGGCAACCCATGGGCCATGAACATCAGCTCGCAGACGGCGCGCCTGGCCGAGGAGATCGCAGAAGAGGTGCGCATGGGCTTTCACATCTATGAGGTTGTGGGGCGTCACGTGGAGAACGCACTGGGCGATCAGCCCGGCGGCCACGAGATTGTCAAGCAGTTGCGCAGCAGCCAGAAGTACGCCATGCGTCCGGAGCGGTGCGACATCCAGGAAGTCTGCAACGGCATCGCCGTGCTGCAAGGGCTGCGCGGTCCGCACGAAGATTTTCCGCCTGGGGAGGATGCAGACTTTCCCCTCGATCCGGCCCAGCAGAGAACGCTGCAGACGCTCCACGCCGCGCTGGACGTCTACGGCGATCTGCTGGTGGCCGACGGCGTTATGCAGCTCATCAGCCGCCAACCCGAGCGCGCAGGCGAGAGCATGGACGCAGCCTCCGGCTTTGCACGGCCGCCCAGCTTCGAGTTCACGCGCACGCCACCCTCAGGCTATCAACTGGAGAGCCTGGTTCTGAGTGCGCTGCCCTACGTCGCTGCGGGAGCCGGCGCCGCGGTCGATCCGGTGCGACTAGCCGATCCGTCGGTGGCGGCCTTTGTGGATACCCAACTCGGCGACCAGTGGCAGTGGCGAGCCTATGCCGAGGATGGCGAAACGTTTCTGGGTGCGATCTCGCTGGCCGAGCTGGGCTTTGCGCCCCATGAAATGCTGGCGCTGGGCGAAGACTTTCTCGCTGACTGGGTCAAACGCAGATTGGGCCTGGATGAAGCGATCGTCAAACCGCCGCGCGAGCACGCCCTGGCCCAGCAGCTTGTGGCCGCGTTGGGCAGTCGTCCGGCCGCCGGCCGTGATCTGGGCAGGGATGCCGCATGGCAAAGCTCCGTTGACCGCCAGGTCTACCGCGAGTTGGCCGGCCGCTACCGCCGGCTGCACCGGGCGTGCACGTCGCTCATCCTGCGTCTGCAAGCGGCGCACCAGAACAGCCAGCGCGCCTCACTGCTCCGCCGCGCCCTCATCTGGGGCATTGCGCCGGTGACTGCGCCGGCCGATCGCGCCACTTTGTTTGCGCTGCTGCTGGGCCAGCCCGTACCGACTGACGGCACGCAGCCGGCAGTGTTGGCGCAGTCCGTCGCTGCGTTGCTGCAGCAGCGGCTCAATCTGGCGCCCACACCCGAAGAGCTGCCGGCCATCGCGGTCATGGCGGAACCGTTGCCCCAGCATGAGCAGAGCAAGCAGGCGGGCCTGCCCGACGGCATTCCCTCCCTGGCCCGCGCCATTGCCAATCTGGCCGCGCCCAACAGCCGGCTGGCGATCCTCGCCGTGTGGCCGCGAGCGCGCTTGCTGGCTGCCAGCGAGCTGGCCGTTGATGCCGCCGACGTCGCGCTGGACGAAACGTGGCTGACGGTGACTGCGGCCGTACGCGCCGATCTCGCCCGGCTGGAAGCGCTTCAGCTTGAACTGGACGCGCCCCTGGCGGCCTGGAGCAACTCGCCCGGCGATCCTTGGCAGGAAGCGCTGGTCGCGGAGAACCGGGCGCGCCGCGATACAGCCCACGAGAAAACCCCAGGTGAAGCGCCGCTGGGCCTGCGCGGCCGGCGCTTTGCGGCTGCCTATGGCAGCGACGCAGCGTGGGCCGGCAGCCGCGTCGCCGTGGGCATGATCGACGCCTATAGCGAGGCCATTCCCATGCCCCAGCGGACGAGCACCGCGGCTTTCGGATTCAATGCACCGGCGGCACGTGCGCCCCAGGCCATTCTGTTGGCCGTGCCGCCTGGGCCGCGCCAGCGGCTGGACGCAGCGCTGATCCAAGAGATCGTGGCCGAGACGCGCCAACTGGCCCACGCTCGCACTGCGCGCCTGAACGATCTTGGCGAACTGCAAGCGTTGACGCCCACGCTCTGGCTGCAGGAAACCGGGCCTGAACGCGCTTACCTCGAGCCGTATCCGCTGTTTGAGTGACAAGAAGTTGAACCGTTGTCGGAAGTTGAACTTTTGATAAACATCCACCTTCTTGCCACCGACCGTCACGTTAGGAAACCACCATGGCAACAAACTTCCCAACCTATATTCGCCTGGAACCGCAGGCGCAGGCGCTCGATCTGGATGCCGGCTTTGCGGCCGCCATCCACGATCCGCTCTGGTTTCTGGGACGCCAGTGGCAGATGGGCGAGCATCAGGGCGAGAACGCGTCCTCACCCGTCTGGATCGACTACACGCTGCACAGCCGCACCATCACTGCGGCCGATGAGCGCTTCGACCCCACCATCGTGCCGGCGGAGGCGATCGTCGAGTCGGAGGTGAACGACTGGTGGACGCTAGGACGACGCATCCGCATTGGCCGGCGCCTGGCTGCGACGTATCCGGCCCTGTTGGCACAGCCGGAGCTAACGCTCGTCGCCCCGCCGCCGCCCTATGAGCGTTTCCACGGCCAGCTTGACGGCCTGGCAGTCTGGCAGGCGCGGGTTCCGTTGGGCATCGAAGATGGCGAATTCGGCGCCATCATCCCGCCGGAGAGCGCGCCGGCCTGGCAGGACGAAGCGCTGCTCTACCAGCAGACCGTTGACAACGCCTTCAGAGCCGGGGATCAGCGACTGGTCGTGCAGCGCCACCGTGGCGGCCGCATGGACTGGTCCTCGGTGGACGCCGCGCCCGTTGCCAACGGCGAGGCGCCGGCAGCTACGCCACTCATCGAGGAGGAGGGTGCAGCGCTGCCCACGCAACTGCACTATCCCGGCGCGCCGGCCGACCGCTGGTGGCAGTTCGAGGATGCCCAAGTAGATCCCGGAACCTATGCACCCGACAGCGCGCATACGCCCACGGCCTTTCTCACCGAACTGATCTTCTCCCACAGCAACGACTGGTTCCTCTTTCCGGTCTCCTCGCCTGCGGGCCATCGTGCCGGCCAGGTGGTTGCCATCGCTGCCATGCAGGTGCATGATGGCTTTGGCCGCGTCTATGCCAGCAATGCAATTGATGAAATCACAGGGCTGCCCGTATGGCCGGGGCTGCAACCGCCGTCGGATTGGACGCTTTTCAAAGTGGACGGCTTGCGCCTCGCCAATGTGCTGGAAAATGAGGGCGTGGCCGGTCATCCTGGGCTGGCGTCTAGCGATTTGGTGTTGTGGCACGTGGCGGAACTGCCGCTGGAGAGCACGCCGCTGGAGCAGGTGCAGTTCGGCTTGGACGAAGCGGCGAACCTGGCCTGGGCCGTGGAGCGAATCGTAACAGGGCGCGCGGTTGAATCACTGCCCGATCCGCGTGGGGAGGATGGCCTGACCCCGCACTTCAACAGTGGGTCGCCGTCGGGCGATGCGCGGTCCAGCCACGCCAAGGAGTACGCCTATGTGCCGGCACGCGGCATCGCGCCCTACTGGCATCCCTACGTGCTGAGCGAAGAGGGCGCGCCCCGACGTCTGGAGCGCCGCCGCCTTGTCGATCTGACGCGACAGCAGCCCGTCCCCATGCCCGATCCCCAGGCCGAGATACTGCGCGCCAAGCGCATTCTGCCTCTGGCCATTCCTAGCAACGGCGTCAGCGTGGAGCGCAACTGGCAACTGGCGCGCGACATGCACGGCGCGCCAGTTCTGTGGATCCAGCGCCGGCGGCGTCCGCTGCTGGCCCCGCCAGCCCGCCGGCTGCGCTTCGACGTATTGGAAGAGGCAGCAGTTTGAGCACAGTGCGCTACGCACGCTATCAAAAATCGAATTCGCTGCTTGACACGAGCCTCCAGTCAGCATACAATATGTGCAATCACACATTCAACGTGCATTTGCACAGAACCTTCCCATGCTTAGCTACGAAGACCATGACCTGCTCGCCCAGGTCGCTTCCATGTATTACGAACAGGAGATGACCCAGGACGCCATCGCCAGGGAGTTGGGGTTGTCCCGCGTCAAGGTCTATCGTCTCTTAAAACAGGCCCGGGAAGAGCAGGTTGTCCAGTTTACGATTACGTGGCCGGTCCAGCGCGAACCAGCGCTGGAGCGGGCCCTGTGTGCAGCGTTCGGGCTGCGGGAGGCGCTGGTTCTGCGCCCGAGCGGCAGCGACCAAACTTACGGCTTGGCCCGACTTGGCCAACTGGGCGCCCGTTATTTGGAGCAGATGCTCCACGACGGTATGACCCTGACCGTCTGTCTGGGGCGCTCGACATACGAAGTGATTCACGCGGTGCGCCCAGGCTTCCAGGGTCATGTGAATGTGGCCCAGGCCGTCGGCAGTATGGCCTTTACCATGCCGGAACTGGACAGCGCCGCCCTAACGCGCGAACTCGCCTCCAAGCTGCAGGGCACCGCCCATTACCTCACTACTCCCATGGTGGCCGACAGCGGCGAGGATGCGGCAGTATTGCGCAGTCAGCGCGATATCCAACGGGTGCTGACCATGGCGTACAGCGCCGATGTGGCCCTCGTCGGTGTGGGCAATCTGGATCCGGTCACTTCTGAGTTTGTCAAAGGAGGCTATTTGACGCCTGGGGATCTGGTCAACATTCGGGCTGCCGGCGGAATTGGCGACATGGCGGGCCAGATCTTTACGCGCGACGGCCAGGCTTATTCCGGCGGGTTCAACGAGCGAGTTATCGGCCTGCGCCTGTCCGAACTGAGCCAGATTCCCACAGTGATGGCCATTGCCCTGGGTCACGAAAAAACGCAGGCCATCATTGGAGCGCTGTGCACCGGCACGATCGATGTCTTCTGCAGTGACGTCCCCACGGTCACGGCGGTCCTCGAAACCGCGGCCAGCGCCGATTCCGCAAAGGAGCCTTCATCGACATGAGCACCCAGGAATGCGTACCGATCTTCCGTGGCAACGGCGTGCTGGAGTATACGCAGCGTCCCCGGCCGGACCTCGTACAGGACGACGACGTTATCGTCCGCATCGAGGCGTGCGGCATCTGTGGGACGGACCTCAACATTCTGGCGGTGCCCCCGGCTCACAAGGCGCCACCGGGCATTGTCATCGGCCACGAGGGTGTGGGCATTGTGGAGCAGGTCGGCTCTGCTGTGACGGGCGTACAGCCCGGCGACCGGGTGGTGATTGCCAATCGCTTGACCTGCGGCCGCTGCGAGTACTGTCGTCGTGGACTGGACAATCAGTGCATCGACTATCAGACCATCGGCACGACCATCGACGGAGCGTTTGCGCCTACGCTCCGCGCGCCGGCCAGAGCATTGTGGAAGATCGATCCATCCGTCCCGCGCGACGATGCGGCCCTGTTCGAGCCTTTGGCCTGTGCGGTCGGCTCCGTCAAACGGGCGCCCTTCCAAGCAGGCGACAACGTGGCCATCATCGGCGCCGGGCCCATGGGGCTGCTCTTTGCCCTGCTCTACCGGGCCATGGGGGCAGGCCGCATCAGCATGCTCGACCTGGCGCCCTATCGCCTGCAGTTCGCCGAAGAGCTTGGCGTGGATGATGCCCTGGACGTGAGCCGCGTTGACGCGGCCGCCGAGATCCAGGCGCAGACGGGGCTGGGCGCAGACATTGTGGTCGACGCCGTGGGCAATCAGCTCGGCCAGGCCCTGAAGCTGGCCCGGCGGGGTGGTCAAATCATCCTCTTCGGTCTGCGGCCGCACGACAATCCGGCCGTCAACCAGTACACGATTACGCGCTATGATCTGACCGTGCACGGAACCTTTGTTGGACTGCATCCCTTCGCCCAAACAATCCAGTTGCTGGAAAGTCGGCGACTGCAGCCGTCGGTGCTCGTGACCCATCGCCTACCACTGGATCGGCTGGCAGAGGGCGTGGAGCTCATGCGCACGCAACAAGCCATGAAGGTGCTCATCGACATGCAGGCGTGACGCCCATGCCGACAGCTCACTGGACTGTCATCGGAAAAACTCATCTGCTTGGCGGAAACCTACCCAAAACACAAGGAAACGAAAATGACAGATACAATCGGTAAGGTGCAGCAAAAATGCAAGATTGCAGCCGGTCTCTTCTGGGCCGACTATGCCGTCCTCGGCGCACAAGTCAAGGACCTGGAAGAAGCCGGAGTAGACTGGCTTCACATTGAAGTGCGCGATGGGAAATACATGGACTTCGGTATGCCCCGGGGCGGCTTTGATATCATCGAAGGCGTGCGCAAGAGCACCAGTCTGGAGATTGAAGCCCAGCTTCAGATGTTCCGCCCCAATTTCGACACCTTCGACCAACTCAAGGAACTCGGTGTCAATCTCATCAGCCTGCCCATCGAGACGACCAACGAAATGATCTTCCAACAGATCACCTACATCAAGGAGAAACTGGAACTCAAGGTCGGCGTCTGGGCGTGGCAGGGCGTGCCCACCACCGCGTTCGAGCAGTTTATCCACCCCTATGTGGACATCATCGAATACGAGAGCCGGGCGCCCTTTTGGGTCAAGCCCAAGCCGGGCCAGAGTCCCCACACCATGGATCCCATCATGATACGCACCATGCGCAAGCTCCATGACATGATTGCGGAAGCGGGCATGGAGGATCGCATCGAGCTCATGGAAGACGGCGGCCTCAATGCGGGCAACGTGGCCGAGTTCATCGGTGCGGGCATGACCGTAGGCGAATTCTCCTCCCCTCTGCTCAAAGGTCCCAACGGCAAGCTACAACCCGGCACCGGCGAGATCGCGGCCGCCGTCCAGAAGCTGCGCGCCGTCATGGACGAGGCGAGCGATCAGTATCGGGATGACAGTGGGTTGAAGAACGACTGATCAACGATTGAAGATTGGACGCGCGTCCAATCTTCAATCGTTTGCCTTCTACACTTTGGACAAGGAGTACCCTTTGAACCCTATCAATATTGGTCTCATCGGCTACGGCGGCATCGGCCGCGTCCATGCGCTGGCCTATCGGGCGATTCCGTTCCACTACGGCTTGCCGGCCGACAGTGTACGCATTGTGGGCGTGGCCACAACCCGGCCGGAGAGTGCGGAAAAGGCCGCCGGCGAGATCGGCTGCGATTACTGGACGGCTGACCATCATGAACTGCTGGCGCGGTCCGATATCGACGTGGTGGATGTGACCGTACCCAACGTGGCCCATGCGGAGGTGGTTCTGGCCGCGGCCAAAGCGGGCAAACACATCTACTGCGAGAAACCGCTCGCCATGAACGTGGCCGAGGGCAAGCGCATGGTGGCCGCGGCGGAGGCGGCCGGCGTCAAGACGCAGATGACCTTCAATTTCCGCTTCTTGCCGGCCGTAATCCGGGCGCGTCAACTGATCGACGAGGGCTTCTTGGGGCAGATCTTTTCGTTCCGCGGCCGCTACTACCGCTCGAGCTATATCGATCCCCTGAAGCCGATCTCCTGGCGCCAACAGCGGGCCGTTGCCGGCGGGGGCACACTCTTCGATCTGGGCTCCCATATTCTCGACCTCATCTACTATCTCCTGGGCGACTTTGGCCAGGTTCAGGCGGTGATGGAAACCCTCATTCGCCAGCGCCCCAGCGCGGCCGGTTCCAACGAGACCGTGACGGTGGACGTCGATGACATCGTGTTCATGCACGCGCGCATGGCTGACGGTACGCTGGGGCTGGTCGAGAGTTCACGCATGGGCACAGGCTCGCCGAACGAACTGGTCTTCGAGATCTTCGGCGAGAAGGGATCCATCCGCTTTGACGCGCAAGACCCAAGCTGGCTTCACGTCTATGACGTCCGCGATGCCGACAAGCCTGTGGGTGGCATGCGCGGAACTCGCCGGCTGGAGACCGTGGGCCGCTATGAAGGCGCCAAATCGCCGGACTGGAGCATGGCGCCCAGCTTTGTCCGGGCTCATGCCGAATGCCAATATCAATTTCTCAAGGCAGTGACCGAAGATACGCCCCCTTCGCCGACCCTGGCCGATGGTCTGCACATCCAGGCCGTCATGGCCGCAGCCGAGCAATCGGCTCGGGAGGAGCGCTGGGTACAGATTGCCGACGTGCTGAAGTAGCCAAGCAGGACAAAGAGGAGGTGAGTGAAAATCACAAAGATGCGGCATACCTGCACAAACCATGCTTTTTCGTGTACTTCGTGAATACCCATCAATTTCACCGCAGTAAATCACAGTCGGAAGAGGAGAAACAACATGTCAAGTAAACAAGTCACACTGATCCTAAGTCTCGTGATGGCGCTGGCGCTGGTTCTGACCGGCTGCGCCGCGCCGCCGGCCGCGCCCGCGGGCGGGGAAGCAGCGCCGGCCGGGGGTGGCGAAGCTGCAGCCGAGGGCGGCGAACTGGAGGTCTTCTCCTGGTGGACCTCCGGCGGTGAGGCCGATGCACTGCAGGCGCTCTTCGACGCCTACAACGCAGCCTATCCGGACGTCGAGATCATCAATGCAACGGTGGCTGGCGGCGGCGGCTCGGCCGCACGTCCCGTACTGCAGACGCGCCTGGCCGGCGGTGACGTGCCGGATACCTGGCAGGTCCATCCTGGCTTTGAGTTGATCGGCCAGTATGTGGATCCGGGCTACGCCCTGGCCGTCAATGACGTCTACGAAGAAGAGGGTTTCTACGACGTCGTGCCCCAGGCGCTCATCGACATGCAGACGGTGGACGGCAACGTCTACCAGGTGACGGTCGGCGTCCACCGCGGCAACGGTTTCTGGTACAACAAACCGCTCCTGGCCGAAAACGGCATCGAAATTGGCGACACCCTGAGCGCAGAAGAGTTCCTGGCCATTGCCGAACAGCTCTCGGCGGCCGGCGTAACGCCGCTCTGTGTGGGCGACAACGGTATCTGGGCCACCGCCCAGCTCTTCGAGAATACGCTGCTGGGGACCATCGGACCGGAAGCGTACAACGGCTTGTGGGACGGCTCCACCTCCTTTGCCGACGACGGCGTAAAGCGGGCCATGGAGACCTATGGCCAGATGCTCGACTATCAGATCGAAGATCACTCGGCCCTCTCGTGGGACCAGGCCGTGGGCGCGCTGATGGAAGGGCGCTGCGCCTTCAACTCCATGGGTGACTGGGCCTACGGTGAGTTTGTTAACGCCGGTATGGTTGACAACGAGGACTTCGGCTGGGTCAGCCACCCCGACAGCGACGGCGCCTTCATGCTGGTGGCGGACGGCTTCCCCATCGGCAATGGTTCGTCGAATCCGGAAGCTGCGAAGAATTGGCTGCGCGTCATCGGCAGCAAGGAAGCCCAGGAAGCCTTCAATCCGCTCAAGGGCTCCATCTGCGCCCGCACCGACTGTGACCGTGCGCAGTTCGGTGTCTACCACAACTGGTCCATGGATTCGTTCGCCAACGACATGATCGTGCCGTCCGTGGTTCACGGCTCTGCCGCGCCGGCTGACTTCCAACAGGCGCTCAACGATGCCGTGACCCTTTTTGTGGTCGATCGAAATGTGGATGCGTTCTCGGAGGCACTGATCTCTGCTGCTCAAGCATCCGGCTTCGGTCAGTAAGGGCTACTGATCTGTCATTCTGAGCGGATCAATCCGCCACGGTTGCTGACCGCGACCCGCCAGCGAAGAATCTCGTCGTCTCATCCGGCGTGAGATTCTTCGCTGGTCCATCAGTCGACCGGAGGTTGGCCGGTTAACCTGCTCAGAGTGACAGCTGCCCACTTTCTGCGCCCACCTGACATTAGGGGATATCTATGACTACCGCCTCGCTGGAGGATTCCCGCACCGCTGAAACGACGGCGCCGCGCCGCGGCTGGAGTCTCTCCGAGCAGTGGCAGACTTTCTTGCTCCTGCTGCCGTCGATTATTGCGCTGGCAATCTTCATTTATGTCTTCATCAGTTGGACCTTCTACGTGTCGCTCTCCAACTGGCGCACGCTCAAGCCGGACCTGACCGTGCGCCAGCCCCTCTTTGCCACCTATGCCGAACTCTTCGGCATGACGCGCTGGCAGATCGATCTACGCAACACCTTTGTCTTTACGGTCTTCTTCCTGCTCTTTGCCGTCGTGTTGGGATTATCCCTGGCCATCCTCCTGGACCGAGAACTCTTTGGCCACAACGTCATGCGTAACGTTTTCCTTTTTCCCTATGCGCTCTCCTTTGTGGTCACGGGTGTGGTCTGGCGCTGGATCTTCAATCCGGAGACGGGTGTTAACGTTTTCTTCAATGTCCTGGGCATTAACGGCGCGCTACAGCAACTAGGAATGGAGCCTTTCAAGCCAGGATGGATCACCGACCCCACAGTAGTCGCGCAGCTAAACAACCTTCTGGCGACCTTCTGGCCGACTGCCGCAACCTGGCCGGTCAAGTGGGGCATACCCTTGGCCATGATTCCCGTAGCAATTGCCGCCACCTGGCAGCTATCTGGTTTTGTCATGGCCCTCTATGTGGGGGGCATGGCCACCATCTCCGACGACGTGCGCGAGGCGGCCCGCATCGACGGTGCCAGCGAGTTCCAGGTCTACTCCAAGGTCATTATTCCCATGTTGCGCCCGGTGACGATCAGCGTGATCGTCATCCTGCTCCACGTCTCGCTCAAGATCTTTGACCTGGTCTACACCATGGCCGGCGTCGGTCCCGGTTTCGCCACCGACGTACCTGCCATCTTCGTGTTTGAAATGATGTTCAAAGCGACGCGCTACAACCTGGGATCAGCCGCAGCTATCATCATGCTGCTGCTGGTCGCCCTGGTCATCGTGCCCTATCTGGCCAGCAACTTGCGGGAGGACTCATGACCACTGCAACTTCGACCGATCACGGCACGCGCCGCAAGATCAAGTGGGGGCAGGTCTCCGTCTGGATCGTGTTGCTGTTCATGACCCTGACTTATCTCATGCCCGTTTACGTCATGGTGGCCAACGGCTTGAAGGACGCCCAGAGCGTGAGCCTTTCCACCATGTGGATTCCACCCCAGCGCTTCTCCGGCCTGGGCGGCTTTGGCGAAGCTTGGGCGCGCCTCAGCCCCAATATGGTCAATAGCCTGATGATGGTTATTCCCGCCACCATCATCTCGGCCTTCATCGGCGCAATCAATGGTTATCTCTTCGCCAAATGGAAGTTCCCCGGCTCGGATGTGCTCTTCACACTGATGCTCTTCGGCTTTTTCATTCCCTATCAGAGCATCCTCCTGCCGCTGGTACGGTTTCTGCAGGTGATTGGCGTATACGGTACGATTCCGGGACTTATTCTGGTCCACGTCATCTATGGCATTCCCATCACTACGCTGATCTTCCGCAACTACTTTGCCGGCGTGCCTGATGAGCTACTAGACGCGGCCCGGGTCGACGGCGCCGGCCTGATCACGACCTTCACTCGAGTCATGCTGCCACTGTCGGTTCCCGCCTTTGTAGTGGTAGGCATTTTCCAGTTCACCAATATCTGGAACGACTTCCTCTTCGGCGTGACCGTCGTACCCAATCCGGCCGCACAGCCGGTGACGATTGCGCTCAACAATCTCTCCGGTACCTTCTCGGTTGATTGGAACGTGGTCATGGCCGGCGCGGTGATCGCCGCCCTGCCGACGGCGTTGATTTACATTCTATTGGGCCGCTTCTTCATCCGCGGTATTCTCGCCGGCTCGGTGAAAGGGTAGCGTCATGAACACTACGCGGGTCGCATCTCCCGTCATGGATGCGACCGAGGGTTTTCCTCCCCGAAGTATGGCCCACCACGCCCATCAGGCTTTCGGCGCCCTGCTCAGGCCCCACCTCGCCCAAGTAATAGTAGTGGATTACTGGAGGACATAAACAGTGATAAAACGCGGATCGGCAGGATCTTTCCGGATTTTTCTCTTGCTGATAACCTGCGTTCATCCGCCGAATCCGCCCGATCCGCGTTCTATCCTCAATCCAATCGAGGCTTTCCATGGCAAAAGGATTTGATCTGATCATCATTGGAACGGGCATGGGTGGCGGCACGCTGGCCTATGCTCTTCGAAACAGCGGCATGCGCATTCTGCTTATCGAGCGGGGTGACTATCTGCCCCAGGAGCCTCAAAATTGGGAGCCGGGTGCGGTCTTTGACCAACGGCGCTACAAACCCAACGAAATCTGGTACGGGCCCGACGGCGAAGGCTTTGCGCCGGGCGTCCACTATTTTGTGGGCGGCAATACCAAGGTCTACGGCGCAGCCCTGCCTCGCTTCCGCGTCCGCGACTTCGAAGCCATTGAGCATGCCGAAGGCGTCTCACCTGCCTGGCCCATCAGCTACCAAGAGTTGGAGCCCTACTACGCCCGGGCCGAAGCCATCTACTTGGTGCATGGACAGCAAGGCGAGGACCCAACGGAACCGCCCCGTTCCGGTCCGTATCCGTTCCCGGCCGTACCCCACGAGCCATACATTGATGATCTGGCCCAGCGTCTGCGCGCCCAGGGACTCCATCCCTTCCACTATCCAATGGCCGTCGACCTCCGTGACGGCGGGCGCTGCATCCGCTGCAAGACCTGCGACGGTTTCCCCTGCAAGGTCCTGGCCAAGGGTGACAGCGACGCCTGCTGCGTGCGCCCGGCCTTGGAGAGTGCGGACGTCACGCTGTGGACGAAAACCCTGGCCCGCCGCTTGGTCACCGATGAGACCGGCCGCCGGGTGACGGCTGTCGAGGTCGAACGCAACGGCGAAACTGTCGTCGTCCACGCCGAGCAGATCGTCGTTTCCTGCGGTGCGGTCAACTCGGCCCTGCTGCTCTTGCGCTCAGCCAATGTCCGCCATCCCGACGGCCTGGCGAATTCGTCGGGCATGGTGGGGCGCAACTACATGGTTCACAACAATACTGCGCTCATGGCCGTCGACCCACGGCGGCCCAACCCGACGGTCTTCCAGAAGACCATGGCGGTCAATGACTTCTATACTACCGGACCGGACTGGCCCTATCCCATGGGCAACATTCAGCTCTTGGGCAAACTTCAGGCTGGCATGCTCACGGCTGCGCAGCCACTGGTGCCGCGCCCCATTCTTCAGGGTATGGCCAACCGAAGTGTGGATTGGTGGGTCATGTCTGAAGATCTGCCCGATCCTGAGAACCGCATCTCACTCGGCGCGGACGGTCGGGTGCGCGTCCAGTGGAAGCCAAATAACCTGACGGCCCACGGAAAGTTGGTGGATGCAGCCAAAGCGATGATGCGGGCGGCCGGCTATCCCTTTGTCTTTACCCAGGGCATGGGCATCGAGACCAATTCTCATCAGTGCGGCACGCTGCGCTTTGGGGAGGACCCGGCGATGTCGGTGCTGGATCCGTACTGCCGGGCCCATGACGTGGAGAATCTATATGTGGTTGATTCATCCTTTTTTGTGTCGTCGGCGGCCATGAATCCGGCGTTGACAATTGCAGCGCAGGCGCTGCGGGTCGCGGAAGAGATCAATCATTGAGGCGTGCTCTGTGTTACGTTCTTAACTTATCCAAACAAGCTGGAGGTACCTCATGAATCCCTGGGTGGCGGGCATTGACCTGGGCGGGACGAAAATCGAAATTGGATTGGTGTCGCCGGACAACCACATCGTTGCTCGGCAGCGCTTTCCGACCGAAGACTGGCGCGGACCGGAGTCGGTGGTGGAGCGAATCGCCTCCTGCATTGAAGCACTGCAAACCGAACTTCCTGCCGAAGTCGTTTTGCAGGCAACCGGCATTTGCTGTCCCGGCCCTCTAGATCACGTCACGGGCACGCTCATCGATCCGCCCAACATTCCAGGACTTCATTACACGCCGCTGGGCTCGCTGTTGCAAGCACGACTTGGCATGCCGGTGCGGATGGAACATGACGCTAAGGCCACAGGACTGGGTGAGTTTCACTTTGGCGCTGGGCGCGATGAAGCGAGCATGATCTATATTATCGTCGGCACCGGCGTGGGCGCGGCCATCATCGTAGATGGCGAAGTCTACCGGGGCATGCACAACGCGGCCGGCGAGTGCGGCCACACGACGCTCGATCTGCATGGCGTGCGCTGCCATTGTGGCGCCATCGGCTGCACGGAGACTTTCATGAGCGGTCCGTGGCTGGCGCGGCGCTATACCGCAGCCCAACAGGGCGTCGCCCCCTCGCTGGAAGTCGATGCCAATGTCACAGGCGAGGAAGTGGCTGGGCTGGCCGAGCAGGGCGATACAACGGCCCAGCGGATCATCGCCGAAGCGGGCGAGGCCCTTGGCGCCAGCGTGGCCGGATTGGCCATGATCCTCGACATTGACTTCTATGTCGTGGGCGGGTCGGTTGCCCACTGTGGCGATCGCTTCTTCGAACCAGCGCGTCAGTCTGTCCCCAATTACGCGTTCGCCTCGGTTGCCGAACGCGTGAAGATAGTCCCCAACCAGCTCGACACCGACGGCGCGATTCTTGGCTGCGCCTGGCTGGCGCGGCAAGCTTTGTGACCAACGCGGAGCCCAGAACGGTACCCACCAGGATTTGATCCACGATACGCACAGCGTCTGGACATTCGATGATGGAGATCCATCATTGACATCCCTCGTTTTTTTGCATAAAATGAAAGCAATTGAAAGTAAACAAAATCAAGTAGAGCACACAATGGTTCAATCCTCCTCGACGCTTTATGCCGAAGAACGCCGCCAGTCGATCGTGGAACTCGTGAACCAAAGCGGACGCGTCGCTGTCGGCGAACTTAGCCAGCGCTTCGGCGTCTCTGACGTGACCATCCGCACCGATCTGCAGACGCTGGCCGAGCAGAACCTGCTTGTGCGCACCCATGGCGGCGCGGTTGCGGCGGGGACGGGCGCGACTGACCTTGCCCTTGCACTGCGACGCCAGCGCAAGGTACGGGAGAAGCAGCGCATTGGCCGGGCCGGCGCGGCCCTGGTCGCCAACGGCGACGCCATCTATCTGGATTCGAGCAGCACCTCTCTGGCCATCGCCCACTATCTGAAGCAGCGCCGCCACCTCACTGTGGTAACGAATAGCCTGGTCGTCGTCCAGGAGCTGCTCGACGCGCCCCACATTCACGTCGTCATGACCGGCGGCTCGCTCCAGCGCGAGACCGCAGCCTTTGTGGGGCCCTACAGCCAAGCTGTCCTGGAAAAAGTAAATATCCAAACTGGATTCTTCGGAGCCCACGGCATCGTCGTCACCCCCGGTCTCACCGACGTAAGTCCCGAAATCGCTACGGCCAAGCGCCCGCTGCTGGACCATTGCCAGCAAGCGATTGCCGTGGTCGATGCGTCCAAGTGGGGACGGGTGGGGATTGCGTCTTTTGCCGCCATCGACGAGATGGATCTGATCATCACCGACGATGCCGCGCCGTGCGAGGAGGTTGAGGCTGCACGGCGTGCGGGTGCAACGGTAAAAGTCGTTTGAAACGAAACAATAATTAATAATTAATAGATAATTCGGAATGATTGACGGTAGAATGCCCGTAGCATTAACAATTACTCATCATCTATTCTCCATTATCTATTACAACTGGAGCACAACGTGAACAAGCCCAACAACTACCTGATGGATATGGATGGGGTGCTCGTCAAGGGAAGTACCGCGATTCCGGGGGCCGGCGCGTTTATTAGCAAACTCAATGACCGGGAAATCCCCTACCTGGTGTTGACGAACAATCCTATGTATACGCCGCGCGATCTGGCCCACCGCCTGCACACTGCGGGGCTGTCGGTGCCAACCGAACGCATCTTCACCTCTGCGCTGGCCACGGCCATGTTTATGGACCAGCAGCGGCCCGACGGCAAGGCATACGTTATTGGTGAGAGTGGCCTTACTGGCGCGATCCACGATGTCGGCTACGTCATCACAGACAAGGAGCCCGACTACGTGGTGCTCGGCGAAACCCACGGCTACAACCTGACTCAGATCACAACTGCCATCCGGCTGGTGTCCGAAGGCGCGCGCTTCATCGCTACGAATCCCGACCCATCAGGTCCCAGCGAAGATGGCCTGGTGCCGGCGTGCGGGGCCATGGCCGCGTTGATCGAAACGGCCAGCGGCGTGGCGCCCTTCTTCATCGGCAAGCCCAATCCGTTGATGATGCGCACTGCGCTCAACTACCTGGGCGCGCACTCGGAAGAGACCGCCATGATCGGTGACCGCATGGACACCGACATCGTCGGCGCGGTGAGCAGCGGCATGCAGACCATCCTGGTGCTCACCGGCGTGACCCAGCGCGAGGAGGTCGACCGCTTTCCCTATCGACCGTCGAAGATTGTCGATTCCATTGCCGATGTAGAGCCGTAAACAAATAGAACACGATCAGCCGCGTTGGCTTGTTCGCATTTGATTCTTGAGCTACACGCATCAGTCATTATTCAAGGAAACTTTATGGCAACTCCCATTCTCTTACCCAGACTTGGCAACACGGTAGAAAGCTGTATCTTGGTAGATTGGAAGGTCGCGGTCGGCGACACGGTAGCTGAAGGCGATGTGATCGCTGAGGTCGAAACCGACAAGGCGGTCATGGAGGTAGAGGCCAGCGCAGGCGGCACCGTATTGGCGCTGCTCTTTTCGCCCGGCGACGATGTTGAGGTCATGGCTGAGATGGCCGTGGTCGGCGAGGCGGACGAGGTGTACGTCGTTGACGAGGGTGCGTCGGCGATCGAAGCAGAACAAGTAGCGATGGACGATGATCAATTGTCGGTTGCAGAGACGTCGATGGTTGAAGAGCGGGCTGTCGTGGCAGAGCCCACGCTTGCAGACGATGCCTCGGGCATCTCGCCGCGGGCGCGCCATCTGGCCGCGCGCAAGGGGTTC
Source organism: uncultured Chloroflexia bacterium (assembly GCA_963749845.1). Lineage (GTDB taxonomy): Bacteria > Chloroflexota > Anaerolineae > Caldilineales > Caldilineaceae > JAGRCP01. The sequence goes on from CAVVOJ010000015.1 coordinate 121,277, forward strand.
GATGCCGGAGCAGTGGTCGGTAGCGGGCCGGGCGGCCGCATCATCGAACGCGACGTGGAAGCCGCCCTGGCCGGCCGGCCCAGGGTGAGTCCGGTGGCAGAGGCCAAGCTGGCCGGCGGCGCCTTCGCCATGCCCGAAAAGGGCAGCGGGCCAGGCGGACGGATCATGGCCAAGGATCTGGTCGAGCGCGGAACGGAGAGTGTGGAGCGCGAAGTGGAGAGCGTGTCAGCCGCACCGATCACGCAGCCGGATGGGGCCGACGAAGTCGAGACGATTCCGGTCAAGGGAATCCGCAAGGTCATTGCGCAACGCATGCTGGAATCGATGCAGACGACGGCCCAGTTGACGCTCAACGCCGGCGCTGATGCCGCGGGCATTGCAGGCCCTCCGGGCACGTTTCAAGGCAAGCCCGGAAGCGCTCGGCGTCCAGCGGGTGACGATCAACGACCTGGTTCTTTTTGCCGTTACACGTTCGCTGCTCGAGCACCCTGAGCTCAATGCTCTCTTCCTAGAGAACGTGGTGGAACGCCACAGCGCTGTCCATCTCGGCGTAGCTGTTGACACGCCGCGCGGGCTCATGGTGCCGGTATTGCACCATGCCGAACAGATGCGGCTCAAGACGCTCTCCTATGAAACCAAGCGGCTGGCCGACGCCTGTCTCAACCGAGTCATTACGCCCGATGAGCTGACCGGCGGCACCTTCACCGTGACCAATCTGGGCGCCTTTGGCATCGAAAGCTTCACGCCCGTTCTGAACCTGCCCCAAGTGGCCATTCTAGGCGTCGGCGGTATTGCGCTCAAGCCCGTCCCGGCAGCAGGCAACGACGCCGGCGTCGACTTTATCCCCCACATCGGCCTCTCGCTGACCATCAACCACCAAGTGGTCGACGGCGCGCCGGCTGCACGCTTCTTGCAGACGCTGAGCGCCAACTTGGCGGCAATCGACTTGTTGATGGCGGTGTAATGAGCTTTCTCAACCAAAACGAGAATTAAGAATCTAGTGAAATCGATTCATCTATTCCTATTCAAATCATTGTCTGTGTAGACTGAGAAGAGAAAACCATGACCAAAGTTATCACAATCGACCCAGCGAATGTTCGCACCCAATCTGTCGTCACCAGCGCAGAAGTGCCCGTCAACCTCTACGTCTCCGATCCAGTGATGGAGAAGGCCAAGTACGGGACCGACAACCTCGTGCGCATCTATCGCGACATGGTCTTCATCCGCGAATTTGAGACCATGCTTGATCGCATCAAGCGCGAGGGCTCTTTCGAGGGGATTGAGTACAATCACAAAGGGCCAGCCCACCTGTCCATCGGCCAGGAAGCCTCAGCCGTGGGGCAAGCCTACCATCTAACGCCCGACGACTATATCTTTGGCTCGCATCGCAGCCACGGCGAGATCATCGCCAAGAGTCTGTCCGCGATTGCCAAGCTGAGTGACGACGAACTCCAGACCATTATGGAGCGCTATCTGAATGGCGCTCCGCTGCGCGTGGTGGAGCAGTTCGAACATGACAGCGTCCGCGACCTGGCGATCGACTACATGCTCTACGGTACGCTGGCCGAAATTTTCGGCCGCGCGGCCGGCTTTAACAAGGGCATGGGCGGCTCCATGCACGCCTTCTTCCCGCCCTTTGGCGTCATGCCCAACAATGCCATCGTGGGCGGCTCGGCCGACATCGCCACCGGTTCGGCCCTCTTCAAGCGCATCAACCGGCGCCCGGGCATCGTCATCGCCAACATCGGCGACGCCTCTATGGGCTGCGGCCCCGTTTGGGAAGCGATTATGATTGCGGCCATGGACCAATATCGCACCCTCTGGCCGGAGGATATCGGTGGCGCACCGCCTATGCTTTTCAACTTCATGAACAACTTCTATGGTATGGGCGGCCAGCCTGTGGGTGAGACCATGGGTTTTGAAGTGCTTGCCCGGGTCGGCATGGGCGTCAACCCTAGATCCATGCATGCCGAGCGCGTGGATGGCTACAATCCGTTGGCCGTAGCCGATGCCATCGAGCGCAAGCAGAAGGTGCTGCTAGCCGGTGAGGGCCCGGTGCTCCTCGACACCATTACTTATCGCTTCTCGGGCCACTCACCTTCGGATGCGATGGCCTACCGTACCAAGGAAGAGCTGGATCTCTGGCGCGAGCAGGACTCAATCATCGGCTATCGGGACTATCTGTTGGACAATGATGTGGCAGACGCCAGTACGCTTGACGTCTATCATGATGATATCATTGGCCGGCTGACCCGCGTGCTGGAAGCAGCGGCTTCGCTCGAAGTGTCACCACGGGTTAACGTCTATAGCGATGAGATCGGCGAGATGATGTTCTCGGACACGCCCATGGAAAAGATGGCCGACGACGAGCCCGAGGTGCTGCTGCCGCAAGAGGAGAGTCGCCTGGCGCAGACGCTGGCCAAGCATCGCTTTGGCCTGGACGAGAGCGGCAAGCCCTTGCCCAAGCTGCGCTGCGTCACCTATGCCGAGGCGCTCTTTGAGGCCATGATGCATCGCTTCTACATCGATCCGACAATGGTCGCCTATGGCGAAGAGAATCGGGACTGGGGCGGCGCGTTTGGCGTCTATCGCGGGCTGACCGAGTGTCTTCCCTACCAGCGCCTCTTCAACACGCCGATTTCGGAAGGCGCCATCGTGGGCACAGCAGTGGGCTATTCGCTCAGCGGCGGTCGGGTTGTCGCCGAGCTGATGTATTGCGACTTCATGGGACGCGCCGGCGACGAGATCTTCAACCAAATGGCCAAGTGGCAGGCCATGTCGGCCGGCATTCTCAAGATGCCCATGGTCTTGCGGGTCTCGGTCGGCGCCAAGTACGGCGCGCAGCACTCTCAGGACTGGACTTCCATCGTAGCGCACATGCCAGGGCTCAAAGTCTACTTCCCGGCCACGCCGTATGATGCCAAGGGCATGCTCAATCTGGCCTTGCGCGGCACCGATCCCGTCGTCTTCTTTGAGAGCCAGCGTCTCTACCCTGAGACCGAAACGCTCGTCGAGAGCGGCGTGCCGACCGACTACTACGAAGTGCCCGAAGGCGAGCCGGCCGTGCGGCGCGCCGGCAGCGACGTGACGATCATCACGCTGGGCGCGACGCTCTACCGTGCAATAGAGGCGGCCGATGAGCTGCAGGCAACCTATGGCGTCAGCGCCGAAGTGATTGACGCCGCGCTTCCTCAATCCGCTCAACTACGGCCCCCTGGTTGAATCGGTCAAGAAGACAGGCAAGGTTGTGCTGGCCTCCGACGCCTGCGAGCGTGGCTCCTTCATGCACACCATGGCCTCTAACCTGACGCAGCTTGCCTTTGACTACCTGGATGGCCCGATTGCAGTAGTCGGCGCGCGCAACTGGATCACCCCACCGGCCGAGATGGAGGAGGGCTTCTTCCCGCAGAAGGAGTGGATCATCGACGTGCTGCATGAACGCGTCTTGCCACTCGACGGACACACCGTTACGACCCGGCAGGGCACGGGCGAGATTGTCACGTTAAATCGAACGGGTGTCTGAGCGTAGCGAAGATTTTATCGCATACAGAGGCGGGCGTCGACAGATTCTTGCGAAGAATCTGTCGACGCCCGCCTCATTTTGGTTGGGGGGCAGCTGATGTCGAAAGGTTGATCCTGCATGGCGTGATACCTTTTGCTATAATGCCTGCAATGCCCACAGGACACGCAGCGCTTGCTTGAGCCATGCCCAACATCATCTATTTCTATTACGTCAACGACGACTACGGGGCCTTCTCGAACTTTGCCCCCTTTCCGCTTGAGCTGGACGGCTGCGTCTGGCCGACGAGCGAACACTACTTCCAGGCGCAGAAGTTCGCCGGCACGCAGCACGTGGAAGAAATTCGTGCGGCAGACTCGCCGTCGGATGCGGCCCGCATGGGACGGGATCGGACACGTCCGCTGCGCTCGGACTGGGAAGCGGTGAAGGATGATGTCATGCGTACCGCCCTGAAAGCCAAGTTCACGCAGCACAGGACGCTTGCCGATTTGCTCTTGAGCACCGGCGACGCAGAACTCGTCGAGCACACAAAGAATGACTCGTATTGGGGTGATGGAGGCGACGGCAGCGGCCGCAATATGCTCGGACGCTTGCTGGTTGAACTGCGAGATCAGCTGAGATACAGCAGTTAGCAAGGCGACAATGTGGCTGTACAAACGCAGATCCGAATTGCTGAAACTCTCTTCGTTGCGGCGCAATCGTAGACGTGCGCCTACACGCCTGGCGTTGCCATAAGTCGACCTCGATCAACGGCGTCTAGCAGCGCCTTGTAATCCTTCTCCGTCTGGTAGGCGTAGGCGACGGCAAAGCGGCTGATCGCCTTGTCGAAGACGGCGCCCCTGCCCATATAGCCGCTGATGACTGCCGCATTCCCACCCGAACGGGCATGCGCGCGGGCCAGACAAACAGCGCAGATGGCGAGATATGCCTCAAACCCCTTGGCATCTAGGCTGGTCACGTCAAAGGAGCCCTTCATATCCTTCAGTTGGCGCCAATAGTACTGGGTGCCGCTAAGTCCTTCATTCCAACCCAGGAAGATATCGGAGGCAGCCTGCATGAGGCGCTGGCCAATCACGACCCGCTGAGCCTGGCTGGCGTACTCCCTTCGGGGCAGGTAGGCGGCCAGGGACGAGGGACCGGCCTCCTTCTGCTGTAGGATGATCGCATCATGAGGAGCATCCCCTTCCAGGAGCGCAATGGTACAGCGGGTGCCCACGCTGCCGACACCGCCGACACGTAGGGCCGCATCGGTCATGCGAAAACGGGAGAGCAGCAGACGTCTCTCCTCGGGCAGACTGTTCACATATTCGTGCCAGATTTTTTCGAGATCGCTCTGCGCGACCTGTTCTTTCTGTTCATCGCTGATCAACTCCGCCAAACGTATCAGCAGTGGCGGCTCATTGACAATCTGCCGCTGGCCGTCAACGACTTTGGTGAGTTTTTCCAGCGTCCGCGCCCCTGTGTGTGTTCTGGCTTTTTTCATTGTCTTCCGGGCGCGCTTTGCGTCTTTCATGGCATAGGAATCAAAGACTTCCAGCACGCTATTGGCGTCAACGTCGACGTACCAGACATCCAGCAAGGCCGCCCGGGCAAAGCGCTCCATGGATTTGCGGTAGGATTTCACCGCAGTAGCCGCGGCCTGCTGACACATCTCTTCGCTGAAGCCATTCACGCGGCCGGCAACCACCGCGCTGGCAGCCAGCCGCTTGAGATCCCATTCCCAAGGTCCCGGGTAGGTCTCGTCGAAATCATTGACGTCAAAGACCAATTTGCGTTCGGGCGTGGCAAAAACCCCAAAATTTGAGAGGTGTGCATCGCCACAGAGCACGACATCTTGGCCCGTCACCGGCGTGTTTGCTAGATCAGAAGCCATCACCACGGCCGAACCGCGCAACAAGGCAAACGGCGACGCAAGCATGCGACCGTACTTGATGGGCAATAGATGCTGCAGCCGCCCTTCATCCTGCGCCTGGAGCAGACTGAGGGGGTCTGGCCGGTCGGGCGCAGGCGTCCAGTCTCCATGGCTGCTGCGCGGCACCTCTTTGCGCAGACTTTTGCCATACGCCCGCCGTGCTGCCACGGACAGATCTTTGTACGCTGGCGCTTGCCCAGCGGTTGTTGAGGCGTTCTCCACCTTGCTTGATTTAGTCATCTTCCGTCGTCCTTTCGCTCGATTGTTGGACAGGAATTTGATCGGCGACCGCTTCGTAGACGTTACCGTAGATCTGGCTTTCGCCGAGGCGGTCGATGATGCCGTCCCGCTGGAGCACTTCCGTCACGCCGGTCTTGACCCGGGCCAGCCGCAGGTCGATGCCGTAGCTTGTCGCCAGGTCCAGATATTTCGGCCACTTTGTCGGCTCCTTGGGAGTCGATAAAGTTGACGCCCTCAAAGTCGAGCACGATGGTTTGGACCGGCGGGTCCGCCTGCTGGACAAGCTCCCTGAGCCGGTCTGTCAGCGCATCCGCGCTGGCGAAAAAGAGACCCGCATCAAAGCGCAGCACCAGCAAGCCGGGATAGGTCTCGTAGTCAGGATGATCCTCCACGCCCCGGAACGCCTGCGTGCCGGGCTGGCGGCCGAGTACGGGCATGTGCGGCGTGGTCGAGATGTAGATCAGCCAGCCAAGCGACAACAACACGCCGATCACACCCCCGCCAGCACGCCGGCGCCCAGCACGCCCAGGATGGCGGCCACCGCAATCCAGAAATCCACCCGGGCCACGCGCCAGAGACGCTTCATCTCTTTGACGTCCATCATGCCCATTACCACCGCCTCGATGATCAACGCGCTCAGCACGGCTGTGGGCAGATCGGAGAACAACGGCGCCAGCACCAACAGGGTGAGGATGACCAGTGCGCCGGTGGTCAGCGAGGCGAGGGGCGTTTTGGCCCCGGACGTATCGTTGAGCGAGCTGGCCGATAGGCTGGTGGAGACGGGAATCCCCTGCACCAGGCCGGAGCCCACGTTGGCCATGCCCTGGGCCACCGACTCCTGGTTGATGTCAATCCGATACTTGTGCTTGGTGGCGAAGGTCCGGGCGTCACCCGCGCTCTGCGAAAAGCCGATCAGCAGCAGGCCAACCGCCGCGGAGCCGATCACCGGCCAGATTGTCCAGGATGAATTGGAGATCGGGCAGCGCCACCGAGGGCAGGCCGCGCGGGACATCGCCCACCAGGGCCAGGCCGCGGTCGCCCAGGCCCAAGGCCACCGAAGCAATGAGGCCGGCGACGACCAGCACCAGCGCGCCGGGCACTTTGGGCGCGACAAAACGCAGCCCAAAGATCAGCGCCAGCGAGAGGAGGCCCACCAGCAGCGTCGTCCCGTCGGTGTCAGATACGGTCCCCAACCAGCTGAAGAGCTTCTGCCAGGAGTTCGAACCTTCGGCAGTCGTGCCGGTGATCTTCGGCAATTCGCCGATGACCACTTCGATGGCCGAGCCAAACAGGAAGCCGGTGATGACCGCCTTGGAGAGGAATTGGGAGATCCAGCCCATCTTGAAAAGCGCCAGCAGCAAAAACAGGAGCCCGCTCACCAGCGTGATGGAAGCCACCAGGGTGACCGCATCGTCGCCGCCCGACACGCCGGCCGTGACGACTGCACTGGCCGCAACCGCGGCCAAGGCAGAACTGGGCCCGGTTGCGCTCTGGCGCGATGTCCCAAAGATGGCGTACAGGATCGCGCCGGCGGCGGCGGCGTACAGACCGTGTTGGATGGGCACGCCGGCAATGCCCGCGTAGCCCAACGACTTGGGCACGACCAGCGCCGCCACCGTCAATCCGGCGATGAGGTCGGGCCTGAACCAGGAGCGGTCATAGCTGGGCAGCCACCCAGCAATCGGCAGGAAGCGAGCCATGCCGCCGCTGGCTGTTTGCTCACTCGTTTTTGCACCACTCATGGCAGTTTCCTTTCAGCTCACGGGCCATTGTTATCACTCAAATTGTGTCAATACCATTGCTACTTTCTGATGAAACAGCAAAATACACACGATTTCAGGTGGAGCCGGTACTACTGGGTGAAGGGGGTGAGTTTGGTTATCGGATCCTCTGCTGATGATCAGGTGGTACCAACATCCGTCTCCTCCACACGTTCCGCTTTCGTCACCGACGGTCTGCGATCCAGGTCGAGATCTGCCCAGGAGGCCAGATCTTCTTCCGGTTCGATGTGGACGAAAAGCGTCGCATTGGGCATAGAGGCTTGCAGGTCCGCCTCAATCTGTTCCGCCAGGTCATGGCCGCGCTGGATGCTCCAATCACCGGGCGCGAGGAGATGAACGGAGGCAAAGCGCCGCGCGCCGGACTGCCGGGTGCGCAAGGCATGGTAGTGAACGCCGTCCTGCAGATAAGGCTCAAGAATCGCCTCCAACTGGGCTTGCTCCTCGAGCGGCCAGGCCACGTCCATGAGGCCGGCCACGGATTTGCGTACGATTCCCACGCCCGACCAGACGATATTGGCTGCCACCAACAGCGCAATCATCGGATCGAGGCGCAGCCAGCCGGTCCAGGCGACCAGCCCTACGCCGAGCAGCACGCCTGCTGAGGTCCAGACATCGGTCATCAGATGGCGGGCGTTGGCCTCCAGCGTGACGGAGCGATATTGCCGTCCGGCCCGAAGCAGAACGACGGCTACGCCCAGGTTGACGGCTGCAGCGACCACAGAGACAATCAAACCCAGGCCGATTTGCTCCAGAGGTTGGGGCGCGATCAGCCGCTGAATGGCTGCGTAGGCGATGCTAACCGCCGCCACGAGAATCAGCGTGCCTTCCACGCCGCTGGAAAAATACTCGGCCTTGGAATGACCGTAGGCGTGGTCTTCGTCGGCCGGACGCGCGGCAATCGTCAGCATGGCCAGGGCCATGAGCGCGCCCGCCAGATTGACACCCGACTCCATGGCGTCAGAAAGCAGGCCGACGGACCCCGTCAAGCGATAGGCGCCGGCCTTGAGCAAGATGGTCAGGAGGGCTGCGCCGATGGAGAGCCAGGCGAAGCGGGTCAGATTCGGGGAAGCACTACCTGCAGAATTTTTCATGATTCGAGTACCTTACCATTAGTGAAATCGGCGCCGTCTTCTGCGCTTACTGTCACTTTGGCGCGATTGCATGAGCGAACAAAGATGAATATAGAGAGCCAAACAAGTTTGCCTGGCTACTCGATGGTCTGGTCGTAAATATCTCCGACAATTGCCTCAAGGTCCGGGATTGTGTCGCCGCTCCAGCCTTGCTGGGCGTATTGGTCAATGCGTTTGATGACGCGCACGGGCTGATTGTCAGAGAAGTCGTAGTCGCTGAAGTCAAAGAAGACATCAGAGGGCGCGATCAGGGACTTGAAGCGTAGTGCTTGTTGGTCAGATCCGAGATCGTCTAAAAGTAGGTCGCAGCGCCGCCATAGGTTTCGGTGGGATCTGTGTGTGCCGCCACCAATTGCGCAGTCAGCTCACGATCCTCTTCCGGCGCAGGCAAACCGGCCGGCATCATCACGGATCCCAGGATGTCGCTAAAACGGATACAGCAGCGGGACAAGCAACATGGCGACAATGCCTGCGACGAGCGTAAGTGGTGCACCCAGCTTCACATAGTCGAAAAATGAATACTTCCCGGGTTCCTGCACCATCAGATCGGTCTGATAGCCGGCAGGATTGATAAACGCATAGGAACAGCCCAGCATCAATATGACAATGAAGGGGCGATAACTGACGCCCAGCCCTGCGGCCATGGCAACCGCAACCGGAAACATAAAGGCGGCGGCGGCGGCATTGGTGATGACGTTGGTCATGATGATGCAGCCGAGAAAGACGGCTAGCAACGCCACATAGGGACTGCTACCGCCGAGCACGCTCAAGGCCGAGGCGATTGCCGCTGACAGACCACTGCTCGTTACCGCCGCCTCTAAACCGACCGCCGCGCCGAGTACGACGATGGTCGTCCACTCGATGCTCCGAAACGCGCGCTTGATGCTCAGGCAGTCGGTGAGCAGCATGGCCCCGGTTGCCAGCAGTGCGGCGTTGAGCATGCTCATAACGCCGAAGGCGGCTAGGACCACCATGGCGACAGTAATCGTGGTGGCCGTCAGCGCGCGATCGATGCGCTGGACATGAAAGCCCTGAAGCTGCTTTGTCAGCAAGAAGTCCTGCTCTTTGTGCACATCGTAAAAGAAGCTGTCGGTCACTTCAAGAACCGCAGCATCCCCTGCCTGCAGCACCAGATCATCCAGTGGCCCTTGAGGCGGTCGGTTGTCGCGCCATGGCAAGCAAACCCGCTTCATACGGTTGTTCAGGGATCGGCAGGTTGCCGACCCGTTGCCCAGCGTGGCGCGCGCCCGGCGCCAGCACGACCTCGACCAAATGATGCCGGTATCGTTCACTCTCCTCGGGCAGCGCGCCGTGACGTTCAGGTTCCAAGCCGATGAAGGCCCAGAGCGCAGGAACTGCATCCGCGTCTACTTCATAGGTGAGAAGATCACCGCCTTGCAAAACTAGTTCGGCTGACAGGTCCACACCGGCGTCAGCGGCCCGACGTACACCGACCAACTCATAGCTGGGCGTCTGGAATAGACCCCGTTCCCCGCAGGCAGCGCCGTCCAGCGGTGAATCCGGTATCACCCGAAAGTCAGCTCGATGGCGCCGCTTGACCAGGCCCGGATCATCTTCGTCAACCTGCTTGGGGAGCAGGAAATTGCCGAGGGTCATGAGGAAGAGGATACCGACAGCCGCAGTCGGCGCACCGGCTAATGTGGGAAAGAAGATATTCAGCTCTTCTCCCAGTTGATCCACGACGAGGCCGGCGATGATCAGATTGACCGACGTACCGATCAGGGTTGACGCGCCGCCGAGCATGGAGGCGAAGCTCATGGGCATGTAGAGCTTGGACCCGAATAGTCCGGTTGCCCGGGTCATGTCCTTGATGACGGGAATGGCCATGGCAACCAGCGGGGTGTTGTTCAGAAAGGCACTGCCCACGGCAATGGGCGGGAAGAGCTTTAGTTGCGCCTCACGTAGGCTCTTGGGCAGACCGATCGCCTTGTTGGCCAGCAACGTGATCGCACCAGTTGCATACATGCCGGCCGCGAACAGGAAAGAGGGCAGCCACGGTGATCACGCCAGTATTGGAGAAGCCATTGAGCAGATCCTGTTCGTCGGCAAGACCGATGGTCATTGCCACTGTAATCGTGCCCATGAAGACTATCCAAGCCGGAAAACGATCCCAGATGAGCAGTGCGAACATGATGAGCAGAATGCCCAGCATGTTCCAGGCGTCAGCAGACATGAATCACTTTTCCTTACTTGTCTACATGCGAGACTTTCACTGCGGCTTTGGTGAATCCTACGCCGTAAGTTTCTGTGCAGGTAGCTCTTTGGATTCCTTGCCATATACGGCCGTGGCGTCGTCATCACTTGGCAGGTAATCTTTGCGAAAATAGACGAAGCCGATGATCAAACTTACCAACGGTGACAGATACGCCAAAAACGCATAAGGGGCATACGCCAGCGTTGCGATCCCCAGCGTCCCGGCAAAAAACGCTCCATTCACATTCCAAGGCACGAGAGACGAAAATACCGTGCCAGAGTCGGCAATGCTCGTGGACAAGGTAACAGGCTTGAGTCGTTCCGTCTCATACTCTTTGCGGAACATGCGTGCGAGCCAACACGATGCTCACGTACGGATCCGCGGCCACCGTATTCAGACCCATTGACGTCAGCATCGTGCTCAGAATCAACGTGGCTGGGCCTCTGGTCCAGTTGATCACTGGTGTAATGATCCGTGTCAGCATCCCGGTATAATCAGCCACCGCGCCAAAGCTGGCGGCCGCCAGAATCAGCCAGATCGTCGTCAACATGCTGGCCGCACCGCCGCCGGAAAAGAGATTGTCCACATCTGCATTGCCGCTGTTCAGGTGAAAGCCGTTGCCCAGCGTATCGATTCCCACCTTCAGGACTGCTTCAAGGTAGCTGAGAGTGGGATCATTGGCCACCGAAACGATCAAATCGTGCTGGGTAAAGGCCGCCAAGATGACTGCCAGGATCGCGGACAACATCAGGCTGATAAACGCAGAAAAACGAAAGGCAGAGAAGACAACAACCGCGATGATCGGCAAGAAAGCCAGCAGCGAAACATTGTAGTACTGTGAAATTGAATCCTGAATTTGAGCCGGATCAACAGGAGTCGCTGCTGTGTTGCCGGCGAATCCCAAAACCAGGTAGAGGAGGGCGCTAATGATCACGGTGGGGATCGCGGTACGCAACACCATGCGCGAGTGTTCATCAATCTTGACGCCGCCCACGGTGGCGATGGTGAGCAGCGCTGTATCCGAGATTTTGGCCGTTTTGTCACCCAACATCGCGCCCGACACGGCTGCGCCCGCTGTAATCGCCGGCGACACGCCCATAATCGCAGCCAAACCCACAAACGGTACCCCAACTGCAGCGGCTGCGGTAAAGCAACTCCCCAGCAGCATACTCAATATGGAAGCGATCGCAAAGACGATCACATAGTAGAAATCTGGACTTAGAAAATCCACGCCATAGTAGATAAAGGCCGCTACTGTCCCTGAGAGATAGAGCGTGCCGATGATGGCGCCAATCGCAAGCAGCGCAAAAATGGTCCCCAGCGTCCCATTCACACTGCTCATGATTGCCTGGGAAATCAAGGCGCCACGATAACCATAGAAAAGGGCAACAGTCAGGGCAAAGATGGTCGCCAGGGTCATGCTCACCTGGAGAGGACCCTCGGCGACGTCAGCGCCAAACAAGACGACCGACAGCACGATCAGACCGATCATCACGCCAAAAACGAGCAGGGAAGCGATCATCGAGGGTGTTCGCCCGGTTTCACCTTGTGAATCAGATGTTGGTGCAGTCATCGATCAGTCTCCAATTGCAGTATCATCAATCAGCGAGATTGGATGTTGAGTTTGACGGAGGTTATGCGAATGATGAAGGTTAACCCAAAGCAAGCCAGAAAACTTGCCGTGCTGCCAACCCCCAGCCCCCACAGCAGCACATACACAATGGCCCCGGCAGCTGCGGCTACGGCATAGAGCTGACCGGGCATGAACGACTGCGGCACCCTGGCAAAGAACAGATCGCGCAATACCCCGCCAAAAGAAGCGGTGATGACCCCCATAATCGGGGCCACCACCGGCGGCGTTCCCATTTGCAGCGCATAGAGCGTGCCCAGATAAGCCCACAATCCCAGCGCCAGAGAGTCAACGATGAGATACAGCGTTGATCGGTCATCCGTGATCCGCGCAACAGGTTGCGCGACTCTGGCAGCAGTTTGACTTCGTTTTGCCTCGAAACCGACAAAGAGGCTTAAAATGGCAATCACCACAACGGTCACGGCATAGACGGGTTCATCTATCCAGAAGATCGGATAGCGCCCCAATAGTAAATCGCGTAAGGTGCCGCCGCCCAGCGGTACAATAAATGCGATTACAAGAGAGCCATAGATATCCATCCCACGCTTGCGGGCCGCATAGAGTCCGGCCAGCGCTGACAGAACCACGGCCGACCATTGCACAAAAAAGACAAACAGGTTTAGTGATGTATCGGCGGCAGTCGGATCCTGCAGCGGTGAACTATTATTGGCGGTTTCCTGCAAACCTAGCCAAAGCTGTTGTACGATTTCGTCCAATGGCCTCATCCCTCATGCCGGCGACCGGCAACCATGGCGGGCCGCTCAATCGCGTCGACCAACCGGCTCCAGCAGCTCCGGCGCGAGTTTGCGCACCAGCCGGAGGACCGGCGATTGGGCGTCGTCGCCGGTTCCCACACAGCCGTCGAAGGTACGCTGCAACGCTGCACCGTCGATGCCGTCCGTGCCTCCGATGAGGACAATCTCCGACCGGGGCGTTTCATCACCCCAGGGGCCTGATTCTTCCAGATGGTAGCGCTTACCCACCATCTGCAGGATATAGCGGACAACGGGGATTTCCTCAAGATAGATCACGCCCTTACAGCGATAGACCGTCTCGGGCAGCTGTTCCAAGGCCGAACGCAGCTTGGGCAGCGAGAGGGGCCGGTCGCTCGTCCAGCTCCAGGTGGCGAACGGATGCTCGCGGGTGTGCTCCTCTTCCTGCTGCGCCGCTTCCCGGCGCCTCTGGTCTGTGGCGTCGCCACGCCCGGCAAAGACCAGTTCCAGTGGAACCCGGCCCTGGATCACCTCGATGATGCGCGATCCGGGTGTCACCAGCTGCACCAGCTTCTTGACGCGATTCAGCTCATCCCGGCTCACCAGATCCACCTTGTTCAGCACGACGATGTCGGCCGCCCCGAGCTGGGCCCGGGCCAGACGCGCCATATCGCCCTCCAGTCGCGGCAGTTGCTCAGCATCCACCACTGCCAGGATGCTGTTGAAGGCGAAAGCCTGCGCCAGTTCGGTTTCCAGAAAGGTGTTTAGCACAGGCACAGGGTCTGACACACCGCTCATCTCTACGAACAGATGCTCCGGCAGTTCGGGTCGCTGTAGGAGCTCAAAGCAGGCGCCCACTAGGTCGTCGCGGATGGTGCAGCAGATGCAGCCGTTGGCCAGGTTGACCGTGTCGCCCTCCACCCCGACGATGAGCTTGGCGTCGATGTTGATCGAACCGAAGTCGTTGACGAGAACCGCGGCGCGCACGCCGTGGTCCTCGCTCAGAATGTGGTTGAGCAGGGTTGTCTTGCCTGCTCCGAGGAAACCGGTGATCAGCGTGACCGGAACTCTTGATCGACTCCGGCTTCCCGCGATTTCAATTCCCATTAGGCGGCCTTGCCCGGACCCCAGACTGCTTTGCCGGGGAACACGTCATCCACCGCCTTTGAATCATTGATTACTACGGTGCCGTTGACGAGCACGTAGGGGATGCCGCTGGAGGGCAATGCGCCCGTCTGCATGGTGGCATTGTCCTGAACGGTCTCGGGATCGAAGATGGTGATATCGGCATCCTTACCCACTTGGATGCGACCCTTGTCGGCCATTTGCGGAACTCCGTTTTCCTCCAGGTACTGCGCGATCATGTAGGTCATCTTGGAGACGGCAAGGGGCAAGGAGATATTGAGCTTTTTGTCCCGCACCAACGTGAGAATGCGGGCGTGCGTGCCGGCTCCCCGCGGGTGGCCAATGACCGCATCGAAAGGCGTGTCCCAGGCAATCGCTATCTCACCCGTCTCACGAACGGTGTACGGGAAGGCGTCGCTGCCGACAACTGTGGATGGGTGGGCCAGTCCCTTCAGCATATCTTCTTCCCGAGCGTTGTAGAACATGACCGATGTCATGGGGGCCGTCTGCACGAGTTTGTTGTAGCGCTCCTTGGTGAGCGGCTCCAGGTTCGCGGTTTCGATGATGTCGCTGTAATCCCGGCCCATGTTGGGACCGTAGTTTTCTGGAACGAGATAGTCGGCGCCGACGATGGTGGCGCCGTAGTTGTAGGGGTAGATCTCTCCGATGACCTGGATCCCCTTCGCGCGCGCTGTGTCAAAGAGCGTCAAAGCGTTCATCAAATCCCGCAAGGCCTGGGCATGGACGTGCTGGAAGACGATCCCGCCGCCGTATATCTCCTGCGGGGCCATCATCTCGAAGAACGCAAGCAGACCGCTCGTTGGCGGCATCTGGCTGGAGAAGCGGGCATGGACGAAGGACGATACGCTGTGCTTGCCCGCCATTTTTTGGACAATCACGGACTCCTGCTGCGAGCAGCCGTCCACCATATACCCTACCGCGTGACCGACTCCGATGGCCCCTTCCTGGAGACCTTCCTCCATCATACGCTCGAACTGCTCAATCTGTTCAGCAGATGCATGCTCCTTAGACCACTTCATGCTCAAGTGTGAGTCCGCGGGGCGATCGAGAGCGTCGAGTATGAGATAGCCATCGAACAATTCCTTGAAATCCGGGTTGAGGATTCTCTCTCGGATCGGGATAGAGCCGACGGTCGCGCCGTAATTGGTCCGCGACTTACCCTCTAGAGAGTTGTACCAGCCCTTCACGGGGTAGACACCTAACTCAAGCTCCATGGGTGTTGTTACGCCATCGTGCAGTGCCAGTTTCTGCCCAAACGGGTAACCGCCGTTGTGAGAGTGCATATCGATGAAGCCCGGAGATACCACATGCCCGGTGGCATCGATGGTCTCTTTGCCCTCGATCGGCTTCTCGGTGACGGCGGCGACCTTGCCGCCCTTGATGCCGACGTTGCGCACTGCATCGAGTCCTGTTTCGGGGTCGATGACCCGCCCGCCGGCAATCACAATGTCATAGTCTTGCTTTGATGTAGCTGTCATTTTTGATCGATCGCTCCTTGGCTGGCGCCATATGTCCCTATTCCGGGACTCGTAAATCCCGGCGGAAACAAGCGGACTGTTCCTATCAGAGGTCAGGCAGATGGGTTCGCCATCGGAAAACTTGACCGCAGAGAGGGGAATCATTACGTCTTGAAATGGCCTCCGGGAGGGCGTGCTCTGCACGGAGAAGCACCAACCTCCCGGAGGCCTAAACCACAAACTGCTTGCGAACGAGGACTTAGCTGTCCGAAGCCGCTGCACCAGCCTCGCCCGCAACCACATCGCCGGCGGGATCCGAGGCTGCGCCGGCCACGTAGGAGGCAATCTGGCCGGACAACTCATCGCCCACGGTCAACGTGACCACATTGGCGCTGTAGCCGTCCATGCTCTTGATGACGTCTTCGCTCTCTTTGTCTTCGAGCAGCACCAGCAACGCCGAGGAATCGGGCGAAAGCGCCTCACCGATCTCTTTGACATCGCCCTTGGAAATGGCGCGCCCCAGATAATGGCCGGCAGTACCGCCGATGACGCCGCCTGCCAGCGTCCACGCCAGCAGCCCGGCGGGGCCGCCGATCAGGCCGAGCAGCGCGCCGGCGCCGGCGCCGACGGCCGTGCCGACACCGCCACGCCCGGTCTCGTGCATGTGCACCTTGCCCTTGGCGTCCTGCTCCACGATGCATTCGGCTTCGATCTTGTAGCCGTCCAGCGCACCGGATGACTTGAGTTGCTTCATGGCGTCATCGGCGCCTTTCTGACCGTCGAACACGAACGCAAGAATGTTGTACACGGCCGAACTGTCTTGCTTCTTACTCATCTCTTTGCTCCTTGTGAATGTTACAAAACGTACAATCTATTGATTATCTGATCGCCGAGCCGCAGAGTCGCGCAGTTCTGTCGATCAGTCCAACACTGGGTAGACCCCGCACTCATGCGCGGCTATGCCAATTCGGCGACCGACCTATCCTCTACCCGTCGTACCTGCGTTAGCGTATAGCGACGATCATAGAGGGTATTCAGCACACCGTTGAGCGCAGCCTGGTCCGACAGCCGGCCAGTCAACACCGTCACGATCATATCCGAATCGTCAGATGGTCCACAGTGAACACTCGTCATTCCAGCCAGATATTCGAACATGCTGACGTCTACATCGCCGACCACATGAATCTCGTAAAGACCGGCACGATCAAAGGGGTAGCGGGCGTCTTGAAACGGTTCCATCATTGACCTCACGTGCACATCGGATATAGCCGCCACCATTCCGCACTACAATCGACCGCTGGCGACCGGAATAGTCCATCAGTTTACAGCGGATGGAGTCGGATTTCATCCCCAACAGTTGGGGAAGTATTGGGGAAATGGTTAGGGATGTCGTTAGGCGGGATTGGGGATGGTTGGGGTTCGAGCTTCAAGGCAGCTAGACAATGTTCAACTCACGGCTACGGCGAATCGCTTCGTTTCGGTTATGCACGCCAAGCTTGCGATAGATGCTCTTGATCTGCGAGCGGACGGTCGACACCGACACAACATGGCGTGCAGCAATCTCCTTCGGCGCGAGATGGGTCGTCAACAGTTGCATGATTTGCAGTTCGCGTGCGGTCAGCGGTTCGAGCGGCAGAGTCGCCACGGACGCTGTTTGAACCCCATGCCCGGGTGTCAACGCCTGCTCTGCCTGAGCCGGCGCCGAGGCCGGAAATGCGGACAGGATCCGCTCGACGAATGCATCCATTGTCTCAGCGTTTGCATCGCTGCGATCGCGTTGCCGCTGCAGCAGAACGGCCATTGGCGGCCCCAAGTCGACAAACGGACGCACAAGCCCGGCGCTCTGGGCCAGGAGCAGCGCTTGGGTCAAGTTGGCGTCAGCACAATCGCTGTCGCCCTGCGCATCGCACACCAGGGCAAGCAGCGCAAGCCCATCCATACGCGCTAGATTGCGGTTCATCCTGCGCATCCGCTCTTCAAATTCGTCGAGAGCGGCGCGGGCCACGCCAAGCGCTTCCGGCGTTCCTTCCGCCAGCAATAGTTTGATGGGCGTCAACTGAGGAAGGTAGAAGAACCAGATGGGTAGTCTACTGTCGAAGTCGATGCCGATCCGTTTGCGCCGTGCTGCGCCCAAGTTTCCCCGGCGCAAAGCCAGTTCCACTGTGAAAGCCTCGACCATTTCCGACGCAAAGGCGTTGTCAGCAGCCTGAAAGTAGGCGCCGAGCCGCTCAATGACGGCGTCTGCTCGCTTGGAATCGCCCCACCTGTCGTAGATCAGGGCCAGCGCAAAGGCGCCCATGCTCGTGTGCGACTGCGCCGCCCCCACATAGTTTTCGACCAGGGCGGCCAGGTATGGTTCCGCGGTACCAAACTCATCGCGCAAGTAGTGAACTACACCCAGAAAGTGCCTAGCGATGCACAAAGGTTCAGCCAGATGGCGCCTTTCAGCGATCCGTGCGACTCGTTCCGCCCAGGCCCGGGTCGTCATCAGATCGCCCTGCATGAACGATATCAAGCAAAGGTAGACCATGATCTGGGTCTGAATTCTGGGTGTCCACTGGGGTTCGTCCATGGTTTCTTCGAGCAACCGGCAACCATCCGCAAAGCGGCCGCGCATCTGTAAACCTGCGGCGACCGCCCCATAGACGAGGGAGCGCACCAAAAGCGCATCTGCCGGCAATAATTGCAGCGCACGCTGCGTAGAGACGTCGAGCGTTGCGGGGTCGCCGACACCAATCGCACGTACTGCCTTCAGAGTCAACACCTCACCCATCAAGGCGTTGTATTCACCTGGTTTTGGCCCTTGTCCGGCCAGCAACTGTTCGGCCTGAAGACGCGCGCCATTGACCTTCTGGGGCTGACCTGCATGCATACAAATGAACGCGACCGTGCTCGTGAGCATAGCGCTGGACGTCACCACGTTGTCCGGGAATTGGTGCAGCCAGCGTTCGAGCCTGATCCATTGTTCGGAATTCATCAAGGCATAGCGATGATGCAGCACAACCTTCTCGGCCTCCGCAATATCGCCGGCCAAAACCAGGTGTCGAATCGCTTCGTCAGGCAGATCCTGTCGGGCAAACCAGACGCCGGCACGACGGTGCAACGCCGCGATCTCGTCGTCATTACCGCGTTTCCGCCCCCAGGTCTGCAGCAGCTCGCGGAAAAGATGATGCAGCCGAAACCAATGGTTCTCGCTGTCCAGCGGGATGACAAAGAGATTGTCATCCTGGAGCCGCTGAATAAACGCTTCACCTGTCAGGTCAGCCGGAGCCGCGGCAGAGTCTGGTTGGCAGACCGCTGTACAGAGTTCAGGACAGAAACGATCCAGCCAGGCAATGGTCAACAGCCATTCCCTCAAGATTGGATCTAAACGGTTCATCACTTCCGCCAGCAGATATTGCTGCAGGTGTTGGCTATCGACAGGCCCATCATCAGGGTGCTGGTCGTCTTGATCGCGCTGCGTCAGCGCGATCGCTGCAAGGTTCAGTGCCGTCACCCACCCTTCGGTGCGTTCCGTCCATGCGGCGGCAGTTGCGCTATCGATTTCACGATTGAGCAATTTGGTCAAGAGGCCGGCCGTGTCCGCGCTTGAGAAACGCAGATCCCGGGTTCGGATCTCGGTGATCTGGTTATATGCACGCAGAGACGGAAGCGGTAGCGGTGGATCACGCCGACTGATCAGCACCAGGTGTAACATCGGTGACGGATGGCGGAGCAATTCGGCTAGGATATCGTAGATTGCCTGTGAGCGAATGACGTGCAAATCATCCAATGCGAGCAGTAGCCGGCGGGGAAGCTGGGCCAGATCGTTGAGCAACGTGCGGGCGACGGTCGAAGGTGGGGGGAAGACTGACGCCTCCAGGAAAGTCTGCATATGCAGCGGGATATCAGGGAAGGCGGACTGAATCGCAGCCACCACGTAGGCAAGAAAGGTGCGGAGATCGTCATCCTCTTCATCCAACGAAACCCAGCACCCAGGCGCCTCGCTGGAGTCAAGCCACATGCTGGCCAGCGTGCTCTTGCCATACCCGGTCGGCGCCGAGATCAATGTCAGCGCCCGGTGAACATTGCTTTCCAGGCGCGCAACGAGATCGGCGCGTGCTTCAAAATAGTCTGGTACAGCAGGACGATAGAGCTTGGTTGCCAGAATCGTCGACGAAATGATCGGGGATGTGCGATCTACCCCATTGCGCTCTTCCTCAGGCGAGTGGTATGGTTCCATCAGATGACTGCCTTGGTTATCCACCGCAGAAAACGCTACCAGCATCCGGTATTCTAGCGTGTGGATAAGAGTCGAGCAAGCGGAGCCCGACCGCACTTACGGCACGATGAACGGCAGTCAGAGACGCGCAACAACGACAACCACACCAGCGGAGTCAGTCAGATGACCTTTATCGCCACGTTTGAAGGGAGAGCGAGCGCCCAGCATCTGCTCGCGCTGCAGGAATCGCTTGCAACGCTAGAACAAGAGAGCAGGGCGCAGCCAGGCACCATCCGCTACGAGTTCTATCAGTCCGCAGAGGAACCGACGCGCTTCATGCTCTTGGGCGTCTGGGAAGACGAAGCAGACTGGCACGCTCACGTTGCATCGGACGCCCACAGGCGGCACGTTGCCTCCCTGCCCGAAGGGGCGTGGGCGATCCGGCCGGCAAAGCAACGGTGGCACCGGTTGCCCGACCACCAATAAGCTACCAACAACCTTGATGATTGCGCTACTCTTCTGGTAGTAAGGAGTGACGTCATGGCAATCTCGACAACTTCAAACGTAGTTTGAAGCCAGGGGGCAGCCGCCACGTGGGATCCCCAATCGGATCTTCTTATCGCCCACCAATCTCAGGATGATACGCAATGCTTGTCTTTCTTTCACGGATCTTCATCTTCTTGCTGTTGCCTCTGATCGCAGCCGCCGGCGTCATTGCGGTAGACAAGAGCGCGTCTAGCAAGGATCGTCGCCTCGAAGTCTTCCTCATCTTCCTCTTTGCGCTCGGCGTTGGCGGCTCCGGCGTCGCCAACTTCTTCGCCCACTTCTTTCTCTCTGATCTGGTTGCGGAGTCAATCGGCTGGCCCGCCGGCAGCCCCTTTCAACTCGAAGTTGCCTTTGCCAATCTCCTCATCGGCGTGCTCGGCTTCATGGCCGTCGGGCGGCGCGATGGCTTTCGCGAGGCGACGGTCATCGCCGTGACCATATTCGGCGTAGGCGCTTCGATTGTACACATCATGGATGTCGCGGCCACCGGCAATCTGGCGCCCGGCAACACGCTGCAGAATGTGCTTAACCTTGTCAAACCCGTACTCCTGATCTGGATCTTGTACATGGCGCGCCAGGCCGGGACTGCACCAGAAAGTGAGGCCCAAACCGTCACATTTGACCGCTGGCGCGGCCCAGTTGCCCAGGCAGCAGGATCTCTGACCGGCATCGTCGCCACCGCGTTTGGCGTCGGCTATGCGCTCGACCGGCCGCTGCTCGTCAGCCTGATCGGCGCTGCGCTTGGGTTGGCCGTCGTCTTTCGCATCCTTCAACAAGCGCCAGATCATCAGGTCAAACTGGCTCGATAGAGCTATTCACTTGAAGGAAACTAGAGAACAAATACCGCCTACGATCTGACCTGGCAAACGGCACAAACTTGGGCGCCAGGTGGGCTGGATTCCAGCATAGCTCGAGACTGCGAGATTTCCTGCTTTCAATGTGAAGAAGCCAAACACCGCCGGTGGGTAAGAGAGGCCGCCGACGCGACCGGCTGGCGTTCACGCCTAACGATGCTGGTCGACAAGAATGGTGTTGCCGTCTGGATCCAGCAACACAAGACTGGCAGGACCGGTGGTGCTTTCATCCGCCTCTTCAACGAGCGCTACGCCGTCAACTTTTAGCGCACGCTGCAGATCGCGCACGTCGGTGAAGGGGTCGACAGCCTCGCCTGCCTGATCCCAGCCTGGGTTAAAAGTCAATATGTTGCCCTCAAACATTCCCTGGAAGAGTCCAATTACGTGCTCGCCGTTTTTCATCATGAGCCAGTTCTGTTCGGCATCCCCACCGAAAACCTGAAAGCCCAGCTTTTCGTAGAAGGCCTGGGACGCCGTCAGGTCGTTGACGCTCAAACTCACCGAAAATGCTCCTAATTCCATAAGATCCTCCTTTGGATTCATGCTGCATAGCCAGTCGACCGCCCCACCATAGAACAAACGATCTGGACTGTCAAGCAGCAAAATTTCATCATTTTGTTCGTGTCTGTCTGGCGGCGCTACCCAGCCCCTCACGTAGCCACCTTTCGCTATTGTCTCGTTACATCATCTCCGTACCGTTGCGAAATCGCTGCATTCCATGATATGTTGAACCTATCCCCTATCCGGCGCGCAGCAATGGGACCGATCGTGGCCCACGCGCTACGTTGTATCCGCTCACCAGAGCAAAGGAGTTCCACACATGTTCAAGATCATACGTCCATATGAAAAGGGGCTGGTCGAGCGCCTGGGCGAGTACCGGCGGACGGCCGATAGCGGGTTGGCTATCTATCGGCCCTTTGTCGAACGCGTCATCAAGGTAGACATGCGCGAGCAGGTCGTCGACGTGCCGCCTCAGGCTGTCATCACCAAAGATAATGTGGCAGTCGAAGTAGACGCGGTGATCTACTATCAGGTCTTTGATCCGGTCAAGGTGACCTATGAAGTGGCGGATTTCTACGCCGCAGCGACCAAGCTGGCCCAAACCAGCCTGCGTAACCTGATCGGTGACTTGGCGCTGGATGAATCACTCACCTCGCGCGAGCTCATCAATGCACAGCTGCTCAAGATTCTGGATCAAGCGACCGATAAGTGGGGCGTGCGCGTCACCATGGTCGAATTACAGCGCATTGAGCCGCCGACGGACGTCACGGAAGCCATGCATCGTCAGATGAAGGCCGAACGCGACAAGCGCGCCCGCATCCTCACGTCGGAGGGGCAGAAGCAGGCAGCCGTGTTGGAGGCGGAAGGGCTTAAAGAAGCCAAGATTCTAGAGGCACAGGCCCAGGCCGAAGCGATCACAAAGGTGGCTGAAGCGGAAAAATTCCGCGAGCTTACCCTTGCGCTGGGTGAGGCCGAGGCCATCAAATCGGTCTATACCGCCATCCAGGAGGTCAATCCGACCCGCGAATTGATCACCCTACAATATCTTGAAACGCTCAAGAAGATGGCCGACGGCAACGCCACCAAGATCTATATGCCGTACGAGGCATCGGGGGTCTTGGGCGGGCTTTCCAGCATCGCCGAACTCATGCGCGAGGCGGGGCGCCAGCCTAGTACGCAGGAAGCCACGAGTAACGGCAACGAAGAGACAAACGCATAGCAAAACCGTCAGCGGGGCGCATACGTCTGCTCGAAGAGACTCCGTATGCGCCCTGCGCCTATATCGCAGGTGCGCGAGCAAGGCGCGGTGTCGGCAAAGCGGTCGGGTTGCGCTATTGGCATTCGATCCAGCACACGCATTGCTCCACAGATTCCAAAAGGAACCAGTATTATGTCAAGTCCATTTGAGGCAGGGGTCTGGCTCAATCCGCCCGGACGCTTTGCCATCGAAGACGCAGCAGTCACCATGACCACCGACCCTGGCACGGACTGGTGGCAACGCACCTTCTATGGCTTTCGCAACGATAACGCCCATGCTCTGCTCCTGGAAAGCGATGCCAATTTCACCTTTACCGCACGCGCAACGTTCAGTTACCGCACGCTCTTTGACCAGTGTGGTCTGGCCGTCTATTTGGACAGCGAGAACTGGGTCAAGGCCTCCGTCGAGCATGAGAATGATGATTTTGCGCGCCTGGGCGCAGTCGTGACCAACCTGGGCTATTCCGACTGGGCCACGACCGACATTGTCCCCCTGCAAGCGATGTGGTTTCGCCTAAGCCGCCGCGGCCCGGACTTCCTGCTCGAATCTTCGCCGGACGGCAGCAATTTCGAGCAGATGCGCATCTTCCATCTCCACGCGCTGGGGCCGACCACAGAAGAGATGGGCGCAGCCAATCCGCCCCTGCCCGCGACCCAGCCGGTTCGCTTTGGTATCTATGCGTGCAGTCCGCTGAAGTCATCATTTGAGGCAAAGTTCGACCAGATTCGAATAGAGGCATGCCAATGGCAGGCGCATGCCGCTGACGATTCGTAGAACGGGCCGACTGTGCAATCCGACGAGACCTGCTCGGGTGGCAAGCAAAATGCCGGTAGCTTGCGGATCCGGCCGATCGATCCGAGCAGTCCCACGAAGATCGAACGGGTCGCCGTACATTCACTTGATCGGACAGCCGATTCATGTCACTACTAGGCGTAGCCGAGATGGCAGAACTTCGGCAACTGGAAGAGGATCTCTGGCGCACGGAGACGCGCTTCGACCGCGCCTACATGGAACGGGTCTTTGCTGATGATTTCGTGGAATTTGGCCGCTCCGGACGAGTTTACGACCGCGCAGAGATCTTGGCGCACAGCCGCACACCAATCGATGCGGTTTTGCCGCTCCCGGATTACCGAGTTCGCCCGTTGAGTGAGGATATTGTGCAGATCACCTACAACAGTCAGGTGACCTACGACGGCGTCGTCCGCTACGCCCGAAGAAGCTCCATCTGGCAGCGCACACCCACCGGCTGGCGCTTACGCTTTCATCAGGGCACCCCTTACGATGGCGAGGAAGCGGTCGATGCCGGTTGAAAGACTGACAACCCAACGCTTGTATTTGCGGCCCCTTCATGCTGACGACTTGCCGACAGTCCATCGCTACATGTCGGATCCAATCGTGACAGCATGGCTTCCAGAAGGCCGGCTTACAGCGGCACAAACACGCGAGTTCCTGGCGCAAAACGCCGACGAAGATGCCGACGCGTTCGCCCTCATTCATGCGGCAGATAACACGCTCATCGGCCATATGATCTTTCATCCCTGGTTCAGTCCCCGGACCTACGAAATCGGCTGGGTGCTGCAGTCGCAAGCGCAGAGCCAGGGCTATGCAACGGAAGCAGCTCGCGCCCTGCTGCACTACGGCTTTGAGCAGCTTCGACTGCATCGGATTATCGCCACCTGTCAGCCGGAAAATGTGCCATCGTATCGAGTGATGGAGAAACTGGGTTTGCGCCGCGAGGGGCACTTTCACCAGTGCATCTTTCGCGGCGGCGACCTTTGGTGGGATGAGTATTTCTATGCCATTCTGAGCACGGAGTGGAATCAGGTAGATGCATCCAGTTGAATCAATTGACCCTGCCGGACGAGATCAATCGATCTCGCGAACTGAATTGACTGACCAGTTACTGCATCTTGGCGTCATGTCGGGCGGTGTGCTGCTCGTGCACTGCGCATTCTCGCGTGTGCACCCGGTCGAAGGCGGTCCGCTTGGGCTGATTGAGGCGCTACAAGACGCACTGGGGCCAGACGGCACGCTGGTCATGCCCAGTATGGCCGACGACGATGATAGCCCGTTTGATCCGCAGCATACGTCCTGCATCGACATGGGCATTGTGGCACAAACCTTCTGGCAACAGCCCGACGTCCTGCGCAGTGATAGCCCCCATGCCTTCGCCGCGCAAGGACCCCGCGCGGCGGCGATCATCCAGCCCCATCCCGTTGATGTGCCCCATGGCCTGGACAGTCCAGTCGGGCGCGTTTATGAGATGGATGGACAAATTCTGCTGCTCGGCGTCAACCATGACGCCAACACGACCATCCACCTGGCCGAGTTGCTGGCCGGCGTGCGCTATCGGCGGCCGGCCAGCGCATTTATCATGGAGAATGGCCGGCCGACTCGCGTCGAATATAGCGAAAATGACCATTGCTGCGAGAACTTCACGCTGGTCGACGGCTGGCTTGATGCGAAAAAAGAGCAAAGCCACGGCCGGGTGGGCCATGCCCGGGCGCGGCTGATGAATTCGCACGATGTTGTCGCAGTCGTCGTGCCACGCCTGCAGAGAGACGAGACCTGTTTTCTGCATCCGTTTGGCGTCGACGAGGAGTGCGATGAGGCACGCGCCAGTCTCTTCCGCGTACGTGATGGAACGCCCGATGATGCAGCGGGAAGTATCGCGGTCTTCAAAGCGACAGGCGAAGATCAACGGAAAATATGTTGATGAGATCATGATTGAGAAACGATTATGAAGACGAAGGAAGTACCCGTGAGCCACGAAATTCCGACCCTGCAAGATGTCCTTCTCGCCCGCCGGCATGTCTATCGCCATCTCACGCCGACAGCGCTCTATAACTATCCAACGCTTAGTCAGCTGATCGGCACGGAAACCTGGATCAAGCATGAAAACCATCAGCCGGTGGGTGCGTTCAAGGTGCGCGGTGGTCTCAATTTGGCCGCCAAGCTGAGCGCAGAGGAGCAACGCGCCGGGCTCTTCACGGCCTCGACCGGCAACCACGGTCAGAGCATCGCTTACGCCGCGCGGGCGCATGGCATGCAGGCCACCATCGCCGTGCCCGAGGGCGCCAACCCGGGCAAAGTCGCGGCCATGCGCGGGATGGGGGCAGAGGTGATCTTTCACGGCGCCGATTTTGACGCGGCCCGCGAATGGATCATGCAGGTGGCAGCCGACACGGGCGGTCGCTTTGTGGGCCCGACCGATGAGCCGCTCATCGAGGGCGTGGGCACCTATGCGCTGGAGATTTTCGAACAGCTGCCCACGGTCGACACGATCATCGTGCCTGTCGGCGCCGGAAGCGGCGTTTGCGCCACGGGCATCGTGGCCAAGGCCATCAATCCGGATATTGAAGTTATCGGCGTGCAGTCAGCCCAGGCCCCGGCCATGCAGCGGAGTTGGCAGAGTGGAAGGTTGACCGGTGCAGAAATGCAAACCTTTGCCGAGGGATTGGCGACCCGCGTTCCCTTTGAAAACACCCAGCGCATCATGCGTAAGGTCGTCGATGACTTCGTGCTGGTCGACGACGAGATGATCCGGGGCGCTATCAAGCTGATGATCGAGCATACGCACAATTTGATCGAAGGCGCGGGCGCGGCGCCGCTCGCTGCGGCGCAGGTACTACGCGAGCGGCTCGCCGGAAGGCAAGTCGTGTTGATTGCCAGTGGCGGCAATCTATCGGCGGAAAATCTTCAACGCGCGCTGGCGGCATGACGCGGCACGGGCAGTAGGCAGGAGCAAGCTTGCAACGAATCCAATCATTCTCAAAAGAAAGGCAACAACAGATGAAGCGGTTCTTAGGACGCTCCGGCATCGAAGTGAGTGCGCTCGGCATGGGTTGCTGGGCGATCGGCGGCCCCTTCTCCAGTGATGGCAAAGCCGTCGGATGGGGTGAGGTGGATGATGCTGAATCGACCCGCGCCATCCACGCGGCGTTGGAACAAGGCGTCAACTTCTTCGACACGGCCAACGTCTACGGCGCAGGTCACAGCGAGCGGGTACTGGGCAAGGCCTTGGCCGGACGCCGCGATCAGGTCGTGATTGCGACCAAGTTCAACGCGATCTTCAACGAGGAAACGCGTGAGGTGACAGGCAGCGACACGTCACCGGCCGGCATTCGCCGGGCCTGTGAGGAGTCGCTCCGGCGCCTGGATACGGACCATATCGACCTCTACCAGTTTCACGACAATGGCTATCCGGTTGAAAAGGCGCTGCCCGTGCGTGAAACGCTGGAGGAACTGGTAGCAGCGGGCAAAATCCGCGCCTACGGTTGGAGCACGGACTTCGCCGACCGCGCCGCATTCTTCGCCGAGGGTCCGGCGTGTACGGCCATCCAGCTCCAACTCAATGTGTTGAATGACAACGCAGCCGTCATCGCCATCTGTGAAGCAGAGAACCTGGCCGCCATCAATCGCGGCCCACTGGCCATGGGCTTGCTCACCGCAAAATATACGGCAGAAAGTGAGCCAGGCGCTGATGATGTGCGCGGCAAGAACGGCCCGGAGTGGATGAAGTTCTTCACGGACGGTCGTCCGGATCCAGAGTGGCTGGCCCGTCGCGACGCCGTACGCGAGATTCTGACCAGCGACGGGCGGACGCTGGCGCAGGGTGCGCTGGCCTGGTTGTGGGCGCGCAGCCCGCAAACGATTCCGATTCCAGGCTTTCGTACCGTGGAACAAGTAGAAGAAAACGCCGGCGCTATGGCATTTGGCCCCCTCAACCCTGACCAGATGCAGGAAATTGCCGACCTGCTTTAGGTGGATAATCAGCAGTCGGGCCTTTGGCCAAAAGCCCGACTGCTCGACTTCACAGATTCCATGACCGCTCCTGCCGCTAATCCATTGCGGCAACGAAACGCGATCCGACCAAACGGTTGGTAAGTACGTCCTACCTAGAAACAGGCAGAGGTTCGCCTCTGCCGCAGTTTTTTATTGGCGCTTTTACATCAACCCCACGACCTGTCCCGTCTCCAGATCAATATCAATATCGTAGAAGGCCGGCCGGGTCGGCAGGCCCGGCATGGTGCTCATCGTCCCCAGCAGCGGGTAGAGGAAGCCGGCACCGACGCTGGCGCGCACTTCACGCACGGGCACGGTGAACCCCTCTGGCGCGCCCTTGAGCGCCGGGTCATGGCTGATGCTGAGGTGGGTCTTGGCCATGCACATGGGCAGCTTGTCAAAGCCGTTGCGCGTGTAGGCCGCGATCTGTTCCTCGGCTTTGTCGGAATAAGTCACGCCATCGGCGTTGTAGATCTGCTTGGCAATGGTTTCGATCTTCTCCTTGATGCTCATTTCCAGCGGATAGAGGAACTGGAAATCGGCCGGCTGCTCACAGGCCGCAATGACGGCCTCCCCCAGCGCGACGGAACCGGCGCCGCCGTCGGCCCAGTGGTTGGACATGACAGCGTCCTCCGCGCCCGCAGCAAGGGCGCGCTCGCGCACCAGCTCGACTTCGGCGTCGGTGTCGGTATGGAAGCGGTTGACGGCCACAACGACCGGCACGCCAAAGCGTCGTGCGTTGCGGATGTGGGCTTCCATGTTGACGCACCCCGCCGCCAGCAACTCCAGATTTTCGCTGGTGTAGGCGTCATCCAGCGGGCTGCCGGCTTTGACAGTGGGACCGCCGCCGTGCATTTTGAGCGCACGGATGGTGGCGACCAGCACGACGGCGTCGGGCGCCAGGCCGCTGTAGCGACACTTGATGTTGAAGAACTTCTCCATGCCAATATCGGCCCCAAAGCCGGCCTCGGTGAGTACATAACCCTCCGGCCCGACGAGCTTCAGCGCAATCTGGTCGGCGACGATCGACGAATTACCGTGGGCGATATTGGCAAAGGGTCCGGCGTGGACAAAAGCCGGCGTCCCCTCCAACGTCTGCATCAGCGTGGGCTTGAGCGTATCCTTCATCAGCACCGTCAGCGCACCGGCCGCGCCGATGTCTTCGGCCGTGATCGGCTCGCCGGCCCGGTTCATGCCGATGACCATGGCGCCGATGCGCTCGCGCATGTCCGCCAGCGAAGTGGAGAGCGCCAGAATGGCCATGATCTCGGACGCCACGGTGATATCATAGCCGGTCTCGCGCGTGCGCCCCTTTTCGGCCGGTCCCTGACCGATGGTGATGCCGCGCAGCATGCGGTCGTTGGTATCTGTTACCCGGCGCCACGTGATGGTGTCGGGATCGATATCGAGGCGGGCAAAGCGGCTCCGCTCTGCTTCCGTCAACGCGTCGGGATCGGTCTTGTCAATGCCGAGCTTGTGCAGACGCCGAAGCTGAATGGACGAGAACTCGCGTTGACCATCCTTGGCGGGTACCAGACGCTGGTAGAGCGCCTCATCCGATTGGCCCATCTCGTGAAAAACACGCGTGTCAATCGCGGCTGCGAGCAAGTTGTTGGCCGCGGTGATGGCGTGAATGTCGCCGGTCAGGTGTAGGTTAAATTCCTCCATGGGGATCACCTGGCTGTAGCCGCCACCGGCCGCACCGCCCTTGATGCCGAAGGTCGGTCCCTGGCTGGGCTGGCGGATGCAGGTGAAGACATTCTTGCCCAGGTAGGCGCCCAGCGCCTGGCTCAGGCCGACGGTGGTTGTCGTCTTGCCTTCGCCCAGTGGCGTCGGCGTAATCGCGGTCACGACAATGTATTTACCATTCGGCTGGTCAGCCAACCGGTCGCGGATGTCAAGCGAGACCTTGGCCTTATAGCGGCCGTAGGGTTCTAACTCATCGGGTTCGATGCCCGCGGCCGCGGCAATCGCTTCAATCCGTTGCGGCTTGGCCGCCTGGGCGATCTCAATGTCCGAGGGAACCGGACGCTGCAAATCTTCTAGCTTCTTTGCTGTGCTGATCATCATTGTCACCTAAGATTTTGGTTGGTTGGTCTTCTTAGTTCTTACGAAGGAGCCTTTTCCCCACTCTGCGCTTCGCGTTCCGAGTTCCCCATTCCTATGTCCGCGGCCGGCGCCGGCGCCGGGCTGACTTATCATCGCTATCTGCGTTCGGATCGCGATTCGCCTTGATCCACGCTGCGCAATTCTCGTCGTGGCCCATGAGCAGATCGGCGGCGTAGATCGATTCTCGGATATGAGATTCGCTTGGGTTCGTGATGGCGCTTGTCAAGCCATGGGCAATGGCCATGGAGAGGAAATTGGCGCTGATCACACCGCGGTTGGGCAGCCCGAAGGAGACATTGCTGCCGCCGCCCGTGGTGTTGACGCCCAATTCCTCACGAATCATGCGCAGAAGCGCAAAGACCTGCTGCCCTGCTGTCTGGATCGCGCCGATGGGCATGATCAGCGGATCGATGATGACATCCTCTTTGGGGATGCCGTGATCCAGGGCGCGTTCGACGATCTTCTTGGCTACGGTGAGACGCACGACCGGATCTTCCGAAATGCCCGTCTCATCGTTGGAGATGGCGATGACGGCCGCACCATGCTTCTTTACCAGCGGCAGCACTGCCTCCAAGCGCTCGTCTTCACCGGTCACCGAATTGACGAGCGCCTTGCCTTCGACCACCTCAAGGCCGCGTGCCAGTGCGGCGACAACCGAGGAGTCGATACAGATGGGCACATCGGTGATCGACTGCACAAGTTGGATCGTCTTGGCCAGGACTTCCGGCTCATCAATCAGCGGAATGCCGGCGTTGACGTCCAGGACGTGGGCGCCGGCCGCCACCTGAGCCAGTGCATCTTTCTCGACGCGGCTGAAATCACCGGCCGCCATCTCCTTGGCCAACAGCTTGCGCCCCGTGGGATTGATGCGCTCCCCGATGATCGTGAAGGGACGATCCGGGCCGATGATAACGGTCTTTGTCTTTGAGCTGAGAATCGTTTCCATAATGAGTAGGCTACTTTCCGACTAGTGCGGGCGAGCTGTTGCGCGGGCGGCGGTGAACGTTGCTCTTCATCGTCCGCGGCAGGAGTCCGGCATCTTGAATGATTTGCGCCACCGTCTCTTCCTGACGGTAAGCCATAAGGTGGATGCCGTGGACGCCTTCGATCTCGCGAATCTGCTGGATAATCTCTACGCAAATCCGAATGCCCTCGGCTTTTTTCTGCTGCTTAGGCGTTTTGGCCAGTCGTTCAACCACCTCGGCGGGAATGCGCACACCGGGCACCTTGCTGCGCATAAATTCGGCCGCTCTCTCCGAGCGCAGGGGGCCGACACCGACCAGGATGAAGACCTGCTCATGCAGCCCCTGATCACGGACGCGCTGCATGAACTGCTGCAGAAGCGGCACATCAAAGCAATATTGCGTTTGAATGAAATCAGCGCCAGCCTCGACTTTCTTGGCCAGGCGATAGGGACGCCAATCGAAGGGCGGGGCGAAGGGATTTGAGGCTGCGCCCAGGAAGAAGCGCGGCCGGGTGGTCAGCTTGCGTCCGCTCAAGAATACGCCCTCATCGCGCATCATTTTGGCGACACGCAGGAGTTGGATCGAATCAAAGTCAAAGACGCGTTTGGCCTCGGGCTGATCGCCGTTGCTAACGTCATCGCCCGTCAGGCAGAGTACGTTCTTGACGCCCATTGCAGCTGCGCCCAGCAGGTCGCCCTGGATGGCGATGCGATTGCGATCGCGACAGGCGACTTGGAGGATAGGATCGTAGCCAGCACGGGTGAGGATGGCGCAGCAGCCCATGCTGCTCATGTGGCAGTTGGCGCCGGAGCCGTCAGTGGCGTTCACGCCGTCGCAGACTTCCGAAAGTACCAAGGCGTTCTTGTAGACGTCGTCGGGGTCGGCCGAGTCTGGGGCGTGTAATTCGGAAGTGACTGCGAACAGACCGGCACGCAGCACTTGCTCAAGCCGGCTGCCGGAGCGCATTTCGCTCGTGGGCATGCTCATGCGGACGCCCCGGCTTCCGTCTCATCGCGTTGCGCTGGGCCGGCCATCCGCCAGCCGGGCGGCACGACCGCATCGATGCCCTCGGCCATGTTGATCCACGAGGAGGTGTTTTGCAGCGCGCGGTTGACGGGCGGCTGGATCCACATGATTTCGTCGCCATAAAGCGGCATGTCGCGGCTGCGCTCCCACGCCTGTACCCAGACGCATGGCATCTCCGGAATCACTTCGCAGTTGCCATTGGCGCGCACGCCGCCGCATGGTCCATTGCGCAGATTTTTGGGGCAGGTCATGGGGCATGTCATGCCGGTGCTGTGGAGGATACACTGACCACACATCTGGCAGTTGAACATCCAACTCTTGCCCACATCTTCGACCGGCGTCATGATGCCTGCAAAGTTGGGGATTCGCTTCAGGAGTGGGTAACCGGCTAAAAAAAGCCGTTCAGAAAACCTGTAAATCGCTTCCAGTAACCTGGGGTGATTCTTGAGCCACTCGCTGCCAGGTGCGCGGCGAGCTTCCTTCATAGCAGAGTTCATTGATGTCGCCCTGACTACTAGTAGATGTAACTCAACAGGTTCAACGCTGGCCGAGGGGCTTTGCTGAGGGGACAATCATATCGGCCTTCAGCAGCTAGCTACCTCATTCAGCTAGCACGCCAACCGCTAGCGCGTTGGCTGGCGTGCCTGAGTGTCGCATTGTCGGTCTATTCGGTAATCCCCAACAGGCTCTTGGTCAGACGCACGCAGGAGCTGGCGTCTGGCGCAAAGCCGTCCGCGCCCACGACGGTAGCGTACTCTTGCGTCACCGGTGCGCCGCCCACGAGAATCTTAACCTGATCACGCAATCCGGCCGCGGAGATGGCCTCGATGCTGGTCTTGAACATGGGCATGGTTGTGGTCAAAAAAGCGCTCATCCCCACGGCCTGTGGCTGATGCTCGATAATCGCTTCGACAAAGGCTTCGGGCGACACATTGACGCCGATGTCGATCACTTCAAAGCCGGCGCCTTCCAACATGATGTTGCAGAGATTCTTGCCGATATCATGGATATCGCCCTTGACGGTCCCCATGACAAAGGTGCCGACCGGCTTGGCGCCACTGGCGGCAATGAGCGGCTTGAGGATGTCCATCGAGCCAGACATGGCATTGGCGGAAATCAGCATCTCGGGCACGAAATATTCACCGATTTCGAAGAGGCGGCCGACCTCTTCCAGCGCCGGAATCATGCCATCAAAGAGGAGCGTCAGGGGCTCCATGCCCAATTCGAGCCCTTCTTTGGTCAATGCTAATGCAGGCGGCGCCTCGCCATCCAACACATTCTCGTAGAGTTCATCCAGGATTTCTTCTTCGCGACTCATTGCCATTCCTTTCAAGCACACAATATGGGTGTCGAAATTGACACGCGTTGAAATTGACACAGACAAAAACCATGATTCCCAGTTTCCCGAGCGGAATAGTGCAGACGGTTCGTGGTCACCCCACCAAGTCGGTGGAGTTTCTTTCTGTTCATAAGCAAAATACGATATTCTGAAACCAATTTCAGATTATCGTGCGCACTGACGAATGTCAATAGGAGGCCGTCTGCACTGCAGGGATTCAATTTCTTGAAACGGCCTAAGGTGACGCGGCAACACTCGACGGTTGGATCTGTGCCGGCACAGATAGCACTACCACAACGACTGGCTTCTCCAACGCAACGGCGAGGGAGTCGGCAAGCTCATCGAGAGAGCCCAATTCTTCACTTACCTCAATTGTGGCAGTGACTAATGAGCCCTTCACGGCAACCTGTGCGATCTCATTCGTTGTCTCCCCAAGCCAACGGTCGATTTCGGCTTTTGCAGTGTTGGTCTCAACCAGATTGTTGATCGTTTGGAAGGTAGTGATGCTCAAGGGGATGATAATGATGATGGTAGCAAGCGCAATCATCGCGAACGCTCGCCGTCGCATGCGTTGATCTTCGTCACGGATGGCGGCGCGTCCCAGACCTGCAATCATAAAAGTGATGCCCCCCATGAGCAGAATCGCCAAAAAATTGGTGGCAAAGAGCGTAAAGGCGCCAAGTGCCGCTGACCATTCTCCCTGTTCGATCCCGATTCCCACCACACACAGCGGTGGCACAAGCGAAATCGCGATGGCCACACCGCCCATGGAATCGGCCAATTCCTCGCGTGCGGTAATATAAGCGCCTGCGGCCCCTGATGCCAGCGCGGTCAGCAGCGCAAGCAGTCCCGGCGAAATTCGACTGGAAATTTCGCTGTTTTGCGTAAAGGAGATGCCACTGCTGGGAATAATGAGCGTCAGCACCGCTGAAAGTAAGATGACCGACACGACGCCGGCCGCAACAAGCGCCAGCGAGCGCCATGCATGCCAAGTCGATCCAATCACGACGGCTGCAGCTGTGGCCATGATCGGGCCCATCAGAGGCGCAACAATCATGGCGCCAATTACAGTCGCCGTCGATTCAGAAATAACGCCATAGGTGGCGATGACCGTTGCCAACAAGAGCAACACAAAAAAATTGGTCAGACGCCGCGCAGAACGCGGTCCCTGAATGAACAGCTTGTCCTCAAACGCCGCCAGATAGTCTGGATCAAACTCCATCTTCTTTGCGACGGTACGCAAATCGCTCTCAGTGTCCATTATGTTCTGTGACTCCCTTTTTGGTGCCGAAGGCGGAAAGCTGTCGCGTTACGGGCCGCGCCAACCGAGGGTAATGCTGGATCACGAAACATTATAGCAGAAAGAGATCTGCAAAAGCGATGAAACAAAACCTAGTCGGTGCTACGGCGAGAATAGTCGATCAGCACGGCAAAGAGAATGATCAACCCGCGAATTACCTCTTGGGCAAAGGGATTAATCCCCATCAAGACCATGCCGTTGCCCAGCAGACCGATGAAGAGGACGCCCAAGAATGTGCCAAAAATGGTCCCCTCGCCGCCCATCAGGCTAGTCCCGCCGATGATGACGGCGGCGATGACCTCGAATTCCAACCCCATGCCGATATTTGACGATCCGGACATGATCCGCGAGGAGAGGATGATACCGGAGAAGGCTGACAAAAAGCCGACGAGTGCAAAGGTCGTGATGCGCGTGCGCCAGACCCGAATGCCGGACAGCCGGGCGGCTTCCTCATTCCCGCCCACGCTGTAGACGGAACGACCATACACCGTGCGAACGCTGATGAAGTGGAAAATGAGAAACGTCAGCAGCATGATAATCACTGGGACAGGAATGATCTCCAACACATATCCGCCGCCCCAGAAGTTAAACGACTCGGGAAAGGGCGTGATTGGAAAAGCATTCGTAATCAGTCTGGCCGCCCCCCGCAGGCTCATAAAGAGCGCCAACGTAACCACAAATGCCGGCACCGACCATTTGACGCGAATGTAGCCGGCGGCAGCGTGAATCAGCGCGCCTTGAACAAGCACGAAGATAACGGCCAGCCAGAGCGGCCACCCCTGCTGAATCGCCAACACACCGAGTAGGGCCGATGCCCATGCCACCGCAGAGCCGACGCTGACATCGATATCGCCTTCGATGATCATAAAGGTCATGCCACAGGCGATGATGCCGTTGAAGGCGACCGCACGCAGCACGTTGAGTAGATTTCGTGAAGAGAGGAAATTGGGCGCAAAGATTGCCAGGCCCACAAAGAGCAAGAGCAATGCCAGCAGCAGGCCGGAACGCGACAGCACGTCACTGATACGCCTCTGTAGCGTTGGATTCGGTTGAGCGACTGCACTGTCCGTCATTGGTCCAATTCCTCCATGGCCAGAGCCATCAGTTCTTCCAGATTTAGCTCGTCGTGACGAGCTTCATGGGTAATGTATCCCTGGTTCATAATTAAAATTCGGTCCGCCACATCGAGTACCTCTTCGAGCTCAGAAGAGACAAAAAGGACGGCCAGCCCTTGCTTGGCTAGTTCACGCACAAGCATAAAAATCTGTTCTTTGGCCTGAATGTCGATGCCGCGGGTTGGCTCATCCATCATCAGGACATCAGGCAAGGTGTTGAGCCAATTGCCGATGACGACCTTCTGTTGATTGCCCCCGCTCAGGGTTCGGGTCTGGACATCGAGGTTAGGGGTCTTGATGTCGAGGCTCGTGACCATTTCCAGCGCCAGCTCTTCTTCTTTTGCAGGCTGAAGCACGCCGTTGCGGCTAAACCGATGCATACTCGCCAACGTCAGATTTTCCCCGACCGGAAAGATCAGGACGAGCCCCTGCTCCTTGCGATCTTCCGGCGTGAGGCCGATGCCGTGGGCTTTCATCGCCACAGGACTTGGGTCAGCGACGGGTGTGCCCTTGACGATGATTTCACCGCTGTCAAAGGCGTCAAGCCCGAAGATGGCGCGTAACAACTCGGTGCGCCCCGAGCCGAGCAAGCCGGCAATGCCCAAGACTTCACCGGCGCGTAGATCAAAAGAAATATCATGCAAGGCGCCGTCGCTGTTCAGATTCCGGACCGACAGACTCACATCGCCCAATTCAGCGTCGCGATCCCATTCCGTCCGCTGCCAATCGCTGCCGATCATCATATGGGTGATGACTTCGGGCGTTGCCTGTTCAACGGGGATCGTACCGATCTTGCGGCCGTCACGCAGGACAGTCACGCTGTCAGCGACATAGGGGATCTCCTGCAGGCGATGGGTGACGTAGATGATGGCCCGCCCACGTGCGGCCAGCCGACGTACGACCTTGTGCAGGGTAACCACATCGTCAGTCGCCAGCGCGCTGGTAGGTTCGTCCAAGATCATAACGCGTGGGTCAAACGAAATCGCCTTGGCGATCTCAACCAGTTGCTGCTCGGCAACGCTTAGGCGCGAGGCCTGCTGGTAGAGGTCAATATCGACCTCCAACTGCGCCAATGCGTCAGCGGCAATCTCAATGATTTCCTTGCGTGAGATAAAGGAGACGCCAAGCATCTTGCTCTTTGGCCAGCGTCCGAGCGTGATATTCTCGGCGACGGTCAACCCCGGGACAAGGCTCATCTCCTGGTAGACCGTGCTGATGCCCTCGGCGAAGGCATCCTGGGGCGACTTGAAGACGACCTCGTTGCCATCAATTCGGATCGAGCCGGAATCGGGGCTGACCGCGCCGCTCAGAATTTTGACCAGGGTCGATTTTCCAGCGCCATTCTTGCCCAATAGAGCCCGCACTTCGCCCTCATAGAGTTTGAAGTCAATGTTGTCCAGGGCCCTGACGCCAGGGTACTGCTTGTTCAGTTTTTCCACATCGAGAATTACGGCCATGCGCTGGCTCTCCAACAGAATGGGTCACGTCGGGGAGCTGGTGTTGGTCGGCCAGCTCCCCGGGTGTACGCTGTTGGTAACCATACAGCCTACCGCCAGATAGAACGCGGATGCAGCAGGATTGGCCGGATCGGCGCTGATTTTTCTACTTGCATCTGCGCAGATTCGCCTAATCCGCTCAATCCGCGTTCCATCTGTCCGCGACTGAATGGTTACCACCGTGTGACGATAGAGCTCTCAGCCTCACCCTGCTCTGCATCTTTGACAGATGCTACGCGTCCCTCTCCCCTGCGGGGAGAGGGGTAGATTTGGCGTCTTAAACATCAAATCTGGGTAAGGCTAAACAGTTTTATGTCACCCTTATTCCATCTCAAAGACGGCGTTACCTTCGGTTTCGACAAAGCGGTTGATCATTTCATCGTCGCCGCGGCCGAAGTAGATGGTCGGCGTGTTGGTCACAGCCTCCAACTCCTCCCCATTCAGCGCGGCCAGGGTGGCCTGGAAGGCATCGTAGCCCATCTGGAACGGGGCCTGGCCCGTGACGCCTTGCAGGATATTGTTGTCATCCTGAAGCATCTGCGCCATCTGATTGTTCATGTCGGTGCCAACGACGAAGACCTCTCCAGCCAGACCCGACGACTGAACGGCCAGCGCATGAGCAACCGTGCCGCCCTCGTTCGCCGCCCACAGCAGGTTGATGTCAGGATTGGCTTCCAGCATGGCCTCAGACACAGGCAGGGCATCGTCAGAAACCCACCCGGCCTGATCCGCCACGACCTCAACGCCGGGAAGCGCGGTCACTTCAGCCAGGAAACCTTCCTTGCGCGGCGGGCACCCCTCAAACTGATCACAATTGAGCAGGCCGATGGTGGCGCTTCCGCCCAGTTGCTCCTCGATGAACTTGACCGCAGCAGCGCCGGTGGTGCTGCCCAAGTCTTCATTCTTTGTTACGAGATACGTTGCGGCCAGCCCCTCTTCGTTGACACAGGTGTTGAAGCAGACGATGGTAATGCCGGCTTCCTGAGCCTTCTTGAGCGCGGCAAGGGAGCCGTCGGCCGAGATCGGCGTAATGACGATGGCGTCGACGCCACGGGTGATGTAGTCGTCAATCATGCTCGACTCTTTGGCCAGGTCGTTCTCCGTATTCCCGAGAATCAACTCGGCGCCCGCTTCATCGGCAGCCGCCTGCAGGCCGTTCTGGACCGTCTGCATGAAGGTGTCGCTTTGGAAAACGACGCCGGCGATGACCAGACCATCGTCGCCGGATCCAGTCGCCTCTTCGGCAGCTTCGCCACCACCATCAGCCGGCGGCGCGACGGGTGCGGCGCAGCCGGCGAAGGCCACGGCCAAGATCAGCAATGCACTCAGTACTACGGCAAGTCGCTTGAAGCTCATCATTTTCTCCTTGAAGTCGGTAAAAATCGGAAGCTCAACAGTCAAACAACATCAGTATGGCGATTGAGGTGTCGTGAGCCCTCCTTTCAAAAAAAGTCCGGCTTGCGCCGATCAGGGCGTAAACGGCCTTTCCTGGAGCGCAGTAAGTGTTTCATAGACGCCCCGTAGCTGGTCAAACGCATGGGTATACGCTTGGACATATGCTTGATAATGGTCGTGTTCGGCCGGCCGGGGTTCAACACGCCGGACAGTCTGGGCGAACTGCGCGGCTGTTGACGCCATGTCCGGGTAGATTCCCACCGCGTGTCCGCCCATGATGGCGCAGCCCAGGGCAGCCACATCCTCGCGCTGGAGGCGTACGTAAGGCACGCCCAGGACATCCGCTTTGATCTGATTCCACAGATCGCTGTTGGCCCCGCCCCCGACCACGCGCACCTCACTGAAGTGGACATCGGGCGTATAGGAACGCACGATCTCCAATGCTTGCGCATAGTCGTAGGCAATGGATTCCAAGACGGATCGATAAAAATGAGCCCGGGTATGGGTCCAGGTAAAACCAAGCCACGAGCCGCGCACGGCCGGATCGCTGGGGCAGGCGCGGCCAACCAGATGCGGAATAAAGAGCAGCCCGTCAGAACCGGGCGGCACCGCAGCCGCGCGACCGTCGAGTAATTCGTAGGCTGAGACTCCTTTTAACGCGGCTTGCGCGAGCTCTTCGGCGGCGAACTGATCGCGATACCAGCGGTGGGTTAGCCCGCCGCCGCTGATATACATCATGGAATACCAGTGATCGTCTGCAATCGGACCGGCCAGTGGCTGGAGCATCTTGTACTCCGTGTCGGCAAAGAAGTCAGCCAGCGTCGTGGCCAACACGGGAAACGTTCCCGCCACATCGACCAACTGGCCTTCTTCCACCAGTCCAGCCCCCATAAAACCCGCAACCTGGTCGCCCGCGCCGGCAATGAGAGGGATCCCCTGCACCAGCCCACAGGCAGACGCGGCTTCGGCTGAGAGATAGCCAATAACGGAGGTCGCGGGTACGATGCGCGGTAATTTTTCCAGCGGGATGCCGCAGGCGCCGGCAATCTCCTCAGACCAGGCGCGGCGGGCCGTGTCACAGACCCCAATCCAAGTCAGATAGGACGGGTCGACAAAGGCTTCATCTGCCGCCAAGTTGGCCATGCGTCCCGCCACATAGTTGGCCAAAATCAAGACTTTGCTGATCCGGCGATAGAGATCCGGATACTGGTCTTGCCACCAGAGCATGCGCGGGGCCATAAAGGGCAGGGAACCATTCAACTCGAACAATCGATCACCCATTCGTGCCTGCATCTCCGCCACGTATGGTTGATAACGGTTATCGAGCGCGCTCGGATACCAGGGCGTCAGGGCATTCCACTCGTCGTCAATCGCAATAGCGCCGGCCATCTGGCCGTCAAACGTGATGGCCGCGACCGAGGCAGGTTGAATCCCAGTCTTGTTCACGACTTCCTTCAACGTCTCTAGCGCCGCCACATAGAAATCGTCGCCTTGCTGCTCGGCCCGACCGGGCGCCGGCTGGTCCAGGGCGGTCTCGCGTGTGGCGTCAGCCAGCGCCTTGCCGTCCGTGTCAAAGAGTGATGTCTTGACGACACTGGTCCCTAAATCGATGCCAATGAGGTACTCTTGTGCCATGTCCGTTCACCTATCCGATCTCTTC
Organism: uncultured Chloroflexia bacterium; assembly: GCA_963749845.1. GTDB lineage: Bacteria > Chloroflexota > Anaerolineae > Caldilineales > Caldilineaceae > JAGRCP01. The sequence continues at coordinate 161,571 of CAVVOJ010000015.1, forward strand.
TTCCGCCCGCTGCCAAAACGCTTCAATCAAAGTCCGCTCCGCTGCAGCGGTCCACACGGGACCGGGCGCAAGCTGCGCATAAACGTCCGGCAGAGCGTCTTCGAGTTCCGTCAGGCTCATCAAGGGCAGGTTACGCAGCTGCGGAAAAATGACGACTTTCCCAGCATACGTCTGTTCCAGGACGGCCTGGAGCCCATCACGCATGGCCTGCATGCCCCCAATCGCGGCCACGCATTGGCCGGCGGAAAGGGTGCGATTCTGAATCTTCTCCAGGACGCGCAGTTGATCAGCCACAGTCGAACCGCTGGTGCCGGTAAATTGGGCGCCATAGCGCGCCGCGTGATCAAGCGGGAGGTCGATTAGGTTGCCCAACTGAACGCCCGCGAAAATTGACAACAAACCATCGGGGGCAAGGTAGGGCAGCACGTCGCCCACCACAGCCGGGTTGGGTACGATAACGATGGCGTCGTCGACACCGCGCCCGGCGGTCAGCCGGTCGACCTCGGCCTGCATCCGTTCCGGTTCGAGACTTGGACTGAAGGCGACCAGTTCACGCCCATTGGCTGCGGCTAGTCCTGCGAAATCCTCGATCAGCCGCTTGAGGCGCGCCTCGCCGCGGTTGGTGGCAATGATGGTGTTCGGTCCGTCCGGCATTTCCAGCGCACGCTGAATGTGCATGCGCCCCATCGTCCCGCCTGCGCCCACGATCCACGCTATCCCTCCGGAACGCAACTCCGCACGATTGCGCGTCTGGCCGTATGCTGCACAGATCTCTGGACCCGTGCAGCCCAAGAGGGCCAGGTGCTGATAGTGGAGCTTGCTCATGTCCAAGGCCACGGCAGCGTCGAGCGCATGATCGATTACCAGATTCAGCGTGCCGTGATCGGCCAGGTTGGCCACGGCCTCGCTCACCGTCTGTGCAGTGGGCGGATCGAGCAGGATGATGTCGTCAGTTCCCTTTTCGGATGAAAACTCGGTTGCGATAGCGCCCGCTGTCGCACCGTTGCGTGTCACGACATTGGCATATCGTTTGCGAATCTGATCGCCAAACACTCTCGGTACATCCGACAGAACAATGCAAGAGCTTTCCAGCGGATCATCCAATGAATAGCGCCGGGCATCATCACCAGGCCCCTGGATCCATAGAAGCCCACCCTGCTTCGGCGACAACCGCCGTGCGGTCACGCTATAGGCCACGTCGATGCACGCCCACGGCTCAAGCACGGCCGTATCGGCATAACCGACATCGGCAATCACGGGGAAGACGCAACTGCCCTTGTCCGACGCCAGCACCCGGCTGTCGAGCGTGACGTATTGCGCCATGGCTCCGGGCAAATTCACGCCGAAAATCGCTCGCTTGCCGTCGACGTAGACGTCGGGTTGGATACCGAGTCGTTGGCCGGGGTAATATTGCGCCTGCCACGCCTCACCGACCGCGACCACGGTCAGCGCTGCTTCATGCCCGAGCCGGGCGGGGTCAGCGGTGAAGTCACGGTCAAAAAAGAGCGGATAATCTGCCCCCATGCGAATCATTTTTGCGTCGGATGCGCAGAGACCCAATGCGTCGACCCGCACCAAGATTTCTTCGGGACCACAAGTAGGAAGCGGCTCTGTCACCGGCTGACCATTCACGCCAACGCTCTCCAGCCCTGCGCCGAAAAAGGGCCAAACCAGGTTTGATGCCGGCAGGTGCGCCGTGCCGCTGCGATAGTCGCGCCAAAGATCGCTCATCTTGTTGATGGTTCTCTCACAAGTTCGCCACTGGGCGACATCTGCGTGACCCGTCCCGGTCCCGTGTAGGCAATCGCCCGCAGTTGCGCATGCCGGGTTTGGCCTGGCTCGATCCGCCCTGCGGATTTGTTGTCAAGCGCGGCAAGCAGGCCCGCCGACGGGTAGCTGGACCAGGGCTCCAGCGCCATCGTATAGACTTGCCCATACCAGGGATAGCCGGCGCTCTGATTGAACTGACGCCAGACCCAGAGGTAGGGGAAGCTCTCCAGCGACCACGCCAGCGCAAAGCCTATCTGCGTCGCCTCATTCGTAATGGCGTACCAACCCTCAGGCAGGTTGACGACATACCCCAAATCTTCGTGGCCGGTGCCAGGAGGATCAGGCCGACTGAAATCGACGGCCGCGCCTCCGGCTTCTTCCACCAGGGGCCACATATGCTGGCCGCCCCCGCGCAAGCGGGTACCGGCTGCGTCCGCAAACGTTTCGATCAGAAGTTCGCCTTCAGGTAAGTCTATGCGGCAGTCCGGACTCAGAAATGGGGCGCCAAAAGCCGGATGATGGCCCCACATATAGTCCATCGCTTCTGCGCCTTCGTTGGTCAGCGTCTCTTCAAGCAAGAGGCTCGACTCGCCGCTGCGCAGCGTCATGGTGCGCTGAAGGTGAAAAGGCGTGCGAAAAGGCCGCACGGAGAGGGTCACACGTATCTCATCCGGTGTGTCAGCTTCGATGCGGTACTCCCAGGGAATGGTTGATATTTCGCCGTGCAGACCAAACTCAACGCCTTTATAGGTGCAGGTGGGGCCGCCGTTGGGCAGAATCTCCTGCCACCCACCCTCATAGTAATCAAGGAAGGAGCCCCAGTTCGAGCTGATGCTCTGCACCGCTGGCGGACGCATGCCCCGGCGCGTGTGGAGCATGAACTCGGTGTCGCTTGGCTTGTGGAGGAACTGAAAGATATCGGCCCCCTTGTCGAGGAAGATCCCCACACGCAGCGCTTCATTTTCCAGAAAAAGCAATCGCAATCCCTGGTGCGTATATTCAGCGATCCGGCAGCCGTGATTTCGATAGATAGCGGTCATTCGAAGCCCCTCTGCTAGGGATGAATCCGGCTAGTTCATTGAAGCCAGCGTATCCAGGTATTCCTGCATCGAGTCGTTGGAGTCGAGACGCACGATGGGAATGCCCATCTGGCGGCAGGCGTAGGTGATCTCTTGGGAAACGTCACCGTCAGTCGCCACAGGATGGTTGGATGCGGCCACGCGGAAGAGCAGGTCCGGGTCGGTCCCCAGGCTGACCATGACGTTGGGCCACATCTCACCAAAGAAGCCCATCACCTTCTCCTTGACCGCGCCTTCCACAGCCACGCTCTCGCCCACGCCCAAGTGCATGACGTACCGCCCCTTGATGCGTCCTAGGCGTGCAGTGGTCACCGGACCGGCCTGACCCATGAAGCCGACCGCCGCGCCGGTGAAGCCGCCCACGTTGGCCTGAATCGTCACGTTGGACAGCGATTTCTTGGGATCGTTGCTCTTGCCTGCCCACCAGACCGAGGCCGCGCCACAGTTGGAGATGGCAAAGAAGTCCTCGCCCACATATTTCAGGTCGCCAAAGATCGGCCCAACCTCCGGCTGTATCTGCTGGAGCAGGACCGAAGTCATCAGCCCCTTGATATCGCCCTCACAGACGGTCGAGACAATGGCCTTTGGCCCAAGATCGTCTTCGCCAAAGGGCAGGAAGGCCGGCAACGTGCAGCCGACTACACCATATTCAACCGACAACGTGGGCTGACAGCGCAGCGAAACGCCGACAATGTTTTCGCTCTCCAACTCTTTGAGGCGATCGCGTGCGGCCAGATAGTATGCGACTTGAATGTGAAAATTGCGTGGCGTAGCGCTCAGATCATCGTAAATAATGATCGTGCCATTGTCGTTGAGCCAGTCGATGAAATGCTTGACCCGCGCCGGTTCATGTTCAAGAATCTGCTCGGCTCGGCGGATCAGAGCGTATTCGCCCTCATTGTGAATTTCGCGAATCATCATGCGCTTGAGCGCGGGGATGTCGTCCTGCAGGTGCTCCATCTGGAGCGAGTAGGTGCCGCCCCACAGCATCACGGCGCTGCGCCGCATACGGGCCACGGCCGACGCGCCGCGAATCCAGGGCAACATGCGTTCGGGATTGCCCCGCAGGCGTTCATGCTGGACCGCGTGCTGATTGACGCCTGATTCCTGGAGGCTTGCGCCCACGGCGCTGATGCTGACCGTGCCGGGCAGAGCGGGATCGTCGACCGTGTAGAGCATCGTCGGCAGATTTGCCTCGCGCACAACGTCGATTACCGTCATCGGCGGCGTCCAGAAATGGGAGCAGAGGATCATGCATTCGGCGCCCTGCGCCTGCAGATAGGCGGCGCACGCTGCCGCCTCATCGTAGCGTCGCACGCCAAACCAGTCAGTGGGGTCGGGACGCAGGTCCGCCATGGGATTTACGACATCGCACCCGTTTTCAGTCAGGAAATCGACCAGTTGCTCGTGTAGTTCCCGCAGGTAGGTCTCCCGGGGCAGATCAAAAAAGGTATCGCGCCCGTCCGTGAAGGTAATCAGGCCGACTTTGGGTTTGCTACTGGACTCACTCATGCTGATTGCTCCCGTTCAAGAGATGACAACGATCCGTTGGGAAGGTATGACGTGGTGCGTAAAACGCACCACACTAATCGTGACGTTCTGCCCGGCGCCTCACGTTTCATCCGCCGTGGCTTATGAAGCGTCGAAGGCAAAGGCGGTCGGATTACCGCGCTCTGTGACAAAACACCATTTAGCCGTACCGCCCGTACTCGTGCGCTGCGCCAAAGAGCGCTTCCACCAATTCCGGCTGGACGTCGATCATATGATTGCAGGTAGCGAGAATATAGCCGCCGCCGCCGGCCAGTTGATCGATGCGCAGGCGAACCTGTGCGGTCACATCGTCAACGGTGACGCCCTCGTTGTCCATGCCCTCGATTGCACCGTGAAAGGTCACGATGTCACCGTATGCCTGCTTGAGTGCATACCCGTCCATGCCCTTTGACGAGGTCTGGGTCGGGTTGAGGACGTTGACGCCCGCTTCGACAAGGTCAGGGATAATGCTGAAGATGGCGCCGTCGGTGTGACGAAAGACCGCGGCATTGGGCGCTTTTTCATGAATAAGATCGTAGAGCGCCTTCTCTGCCGGCTTGATGAATTGTCGATACATCTTGGGCGAAATGATCAGGTTCTGTTGACCGCCCAGATCGTCGCCGTTTTCCACCATGTGCACATACGGGCCGACGGCATCCAGGAACATGCCATAGATGCCCTTGTAGATCTCAACCAGATGGGCAATCATGGCTTCCGCCACGAGGGGCTCCAGCGCCAACGCCATGAGGAATTGGGGCATTTCCATCAATTGACAGGCACGATCCAGGAAGCCATAGGTCAGGGGATTGCGGGCCACGATGGCGTAGTCAGTCTCCTCGTATAGACGGCGCGCCTCCTCAGCCAGCCCTTCGACCGTGTAGAGATCTTCTGGCGCCGGCCATGGATACGCTTCAATCTCTTGCAGCGTCGGGATGCCCTCGAATGGACTCTCTGAAGCATGCACAAACGGACCAACCTGCTGAAAACGAATGCCCCAGCCGTCTGAGAATGTGCCATCATCGTGATGAATCGTCTTGTTGGTGGGGCTGGTCTTGAGGAAGACGCGGCGGAAATCGATATCGAAGTGTTCGAGGATGCGCTCGTCATAGTAGTTGGCCGTCGTCCCCTTGCGCACCGGCGGGACGGGCTCCAGCCCCAAATAGTCGCGCAGACGCAAATAGGTTGCGTCCAGCATCATGGTGGCATTCCCCATCAGATCGATGGGCAGGCGATCCGGCTGCTCATGATTGATCGCGGCGAAGACCCGTTCGCGGTGACTGTAAGCCATTGGTCACTCCTTAGAAGCTTGATCGATGAGTCGATTTTGGCTCTTCCGCTGTATGTTCGTAACGGGAGAGCCTGGCGGCAGATAGAACGCTGATGCACCGGGATTGGGCGGATGTACATCGATTCTTGCTGCTTTTATCTGCGCAGATTCGCCCAATCCGCGTTCGATTGAATTGGTGCCTGACTCGTACCGATTGTTATTTGATTGCAGTCGTGTTCTGCCGGCGAATTCGAGCCACAGGTGGAGCTAGGACGACGTCATCACGCCGCCATCGGGCGCGATAGCTTGGCCGGTGATCAGACGTGCGCTGTCCGAAACCAGGAACTGGGCCAGGCCGGTGAGATCATCGATGTCGGTAAACTGTTGCATGGGAATGCGTGCGGCTCGATCAGCCAGATATTCGTCGGTCGAAATACCCTGCTCAGCGGCAGTCTTGGCGGCGTAGTCGAGCTGCATGGGGGTCAGCGTAACCCCTGGACAAATGGCGTTGACGGTCACACCATACGGCGCCATGACCATGGCCAGGCAACGCGTATACATGAGCACGGCGGCCTTGCTCACCCGGTAGGGAATCACGTGTGCACCGGCGCGCACACCATTGTAGGAGGCCGTCATGAGAATGCGGCCCTGCTCGCGCGCCATCATATGAGGAACGACTGCCTGACACGTAAGCGCAACGCCCTTAACGTTAACGCCCAGCACCAAATCCCAGTCCGCAGGGGTAATGTCGAGAAATTCAGCGGGCCCGAGCACGCCGGCATTGGCAAAGAGTATGTCAATCTGCCCGAAGTGATCCAGGGCCGCCGCTACGGCAACTTCGATGGCCGGCGCATCAGTCACGTCCAACGGCAGGGCGAGGCTCTGGTCACCTGCGGCGGCGATCTCACCTGCGACTGACGTCGCGGCTTGGCCGTTCATATCAGTGACCACGACACCGGCGCCGCACGTGGCCATCTGCCGCGCAAAGCCGCGGCCGATGCCACTGCCACCGCCGGTAACGAAGGCGACCTTACCCGTTAAATCTACGGAGAATTGAGACATGATTGGCACTCTCAGGGGAAGCAAACGAACATGAAAGCGGTGAGTTCAGAGTAGCACGCAGACACTGGCTTGTCAAGCCCCAAACGATCATTTTCGAAAGAAAAATCGTGTATCCCCTATTGACAAAGCCGCAGAAGCGGGCCTACAATAGGAATAAGTTTCGACTTCGTAACTAACGGGGTGCCCAAATGAGCACACACGAACGCCTGCAGGAGATCGTTACATGCGTTGAGCGGCGCGGTTTTATGTCGGTAAAAGAGTTGAGCCGCCTCTTCGACGTGTCGGAAGTGACTGTACGGCGTGACCTCCAGCGCCTGCACGATGAGGAGCGTCTGCAGCGAACCTACGGCGGCGCCGCCGCGCTTGCGCCCGAGTCGTTCAGTACGGGGACAGGGCAAGACAGCGTCACCGTGGCGCCCTCAGCGCCCGACTCATTCTTACTGGATCAAGTCGATGTTCTATTAGCCGTCTCACTCAGCCCGCGCTCGGACATGATTCTAGTCGAGCGCGCGGGCAAGCATGGCGTACCGATCGTGGCGGAGTCTTTGGCCATGGAGGGGGCGGAGACGCTTGTTGCGGTGGACAATTACGCTGCAGCCCAGTCATTGGGAGAGTGGGTTGGGGACTACGCCGCACGGCATTTTGATGGTCAAGCCAATGTGCTGGATATGACCTACTATCTTCACAACACGCAAGACCGCAGCCACGGCTTTATGGCAGGACTCACGGAGCGGCTGCCCACGGCAAAGGCTACCCTCTCCCTCAATACCCAAGCGGATTTTCAGTCTGCTTATCAACTCGCCACCGATGCGTTACAGGTTTATCCGGAGATTAACGTCATCCTGGGCATCAATGACACCGTTGTAACCGGTGTGATCCAAGCTTGTCGAGACCTCGACATCGCCCCGGAATCTATCGTGGTCGTGACATTTGGCATGGAAGGGGATACGCTCAAAGAAGAGTTGTTGCTCGAGCAGTACTTGAAGGCCGGGCTGGCCATGTTCCCCGAAGTGGTGGGGCCCACCTGCATCGAAGCTGCGATCGCTGCCTTCAACCATGTGGCGTTGCCTGCTCATATCGTGACACCCCATGCCGTGCTGACCGCTGAGAACATCGACACCGTTTACGAAAAGCGAGCCGATGGCTGGCAGTTGCGGACGGACGGGCTGAACAAGCCGGCAACACCCGCCATTGAACAGCGCGTCGATGCACCAAACGTCATGCCGCAGACAATCGGCTTTCTCGTCCCCTTTGGCGCTCACGAGTGGTATATCAATCTGTCAGCGGCCATGGAGCAACACACTCGCGAGTTGGACATTGAACTCGCCCTGGCCGATGCGGCGGAAAACCTGCGCGATGAACTGGTCCTGCGCAAGCGCAGCATTGCGGCCGAAGCGTCCACCTTGATCATGCCGGGGGACGTCGTGCTCATCGACGGTGGCGAAACGCCCACTTTTCTGGCCGAGGCGCTTGCAGGAAAGACGGACATCACGGTGATCACGAACTCCATGTCCGTGATCGACGTCCTCCGCCATGAGCCCGGCATCAGCCTCATCTCCACCGGCGGGCTCCTCGGGCTTGCGAGCCAGACCCTTACCGGTCCCACGGCAGAAGCGGTCTTCCGCGAACTCCGGTGCGACAAATTGTTTCTAACCAGCGCCGGCGTTTCTCCCGACTTCGGCCTCTCCCACACGAATCTGGCAGAAGTCGCCATGAAGCAGGCGATGATCCGCGTCGCACGTGAGGTAATCTTGCTGGCCGACCACACCAAGTTCGAGCAGGAGTCGATCGTTCAGATTGCTCCGCTAGATGTCGTCGACAAATTGATCACTGACAATGCGCTGCCCGCCAGCACGCGCCTGGATCTGAGCCGGCGGGGCATTGAGGTCGTACTAGCGACTGGGTGAGAGGTTAATCAGGCAGATCTTGACCCACGCTACAGTCGATGGACGCGGCGTTGGCGCATCATGGGGGATGATATTGTTCACTCCCTATACTCATCGTCATGAGCCTGCGGTTCCAACGCCAAGGAGACCCCCATCTGTCGCAGCATCCCGAACGCATCCCAGGCACCCCAGTCTCGGCCTTCGACGATTCGGTTCCCGGCCAGACGATGAATCCAAATGGTCTTGATCGCAACCCGTTTTCCGGTCGCTGGTATCCCCATAAACTCACCCTGGTGTGTGCCGGTTATTATATAGCGGCTTACGACCTTGTCCCCCTCAGCGATCATGTCCTCAACCGCAAAATGCAAATCGGGGAACGCGGCACGCAACCTTGGCACAAATGACTTCTCGTGCTCGGCATAATCGGCGTCAAATATCTCATCGCAGACAGCCAGATCATTCTGATTCCAGACCTCTTCCCACAGGCGGCGCACGATGGCCTTGTTCTGTTCTAGGGACATTCTATTACTCCGACAACTTGCTACGCCAATTCAATCAAGAGATTGGCCAATTCCTGTGGCATTTCCCACATTGGCATGTGGCCGGAGTCCAGTTCACGATAGCGCCAATGTGGATCTGCTTTCGCACTCTCCGCGGCCTGCGCGATGGGTCGATGCAGTGGGCCAATGTCTTGTGCGCCACGAGTGCAGTAAATGAAGGTGCGCGGCAACGCTGCCGCGGCCGGATTTTTGAGTACCAGCGCGGTTGATACGGGGACAAGCGACTGATTCGTGCGGCGATCGGCGTCAGGAGGATCGTGCGGCAGCCACCATCCCTCCCCAACCAGATCGGCTGTCCCCTGCAGGGCGTCCATGATATCTGTCCCTATCTGATTGGCAATCGATTCACCATTGCGCAGCACGTAGGCGTCCAGATAGACCAAATGGCGAATTCTATCGGTCGCCTCTTCGGCGACCCCTGAAATCACCGCACCGCTGATGCTGTAGCCGAGCAAGATCGCATCTTGGAGATCCTCATACTTCAGAACCATCAGAATGTCCTGAATATAGGTATGCAGATCGACCTCGCGGCTAGCTAGGTGTACGCGTTCGCCAAGACCGGTAAATGTAGGCGTGTAGACATCGTTGCCGGCGGCCCTCAATCGAGTTGCCACATCACGCCACTGCCAGCCGCCCGACCAACCGCCATGACACAGGACGTATGTTGCCATTCATCTCGCTCCTTTCTACTCCATCTTTGGGATCAACTGGATGAGTTTCTTCCCTACACCGTCAGCGGCAGCAAATCGAGCCAGCGGCGCTGGGCCCAGCTTTCAAGACCGAGTTCCGCCAGTTGTACGCCTTTGGCGCCCTCGCGCAGCGTCCACGGGAATGGCGTGTCCAGGACCACGTGCTGCAGGAAGAGTTCCCACTGGGCCCTGAATGCGTTGTCGATAAGCTGATTGGTGGGCATCGTCTGCCAGGTCTCAAAATAGTCGATGGGGCTGGGGATGTCGGGGTTCCAAACCGGCTTGGGCGTGAACGAGTCGTGCTGCACGACACATTCGCGCAGGCCGGCCACAGCACTGCCCTTGGTGCCGTCCACCTGAATTGTGAGCAGATCGTCGCGGCGCACGCGCACGGCCCACGAAGAGTTAAAGTGACAGATGATGCCGTTTTCCAGCTCAAACGTGGCATAGGCTGAGTCATCGGCCGTGCAGTCATAGGGCTCGCCCCGTTCATCAATGCGTTTGTCAATATGCGTCGCGCCGATGCAGGAGACCGCTTTGATTGGGCCAAACAGATTGTCGATCACGTAGCGCCAGTGTGCGAACATGTCGAGGATAATACCGCCACCGTCCTCCTTGCGATAGTTCCACGACGGACGCTGCGCCGGCTGGTCATAGCCGTCGAAGACCCAGTAGCCGAACTCGCCGCGCACGGACAGAATCTCACCGAAGTAGCCGCTGTCAATGAGGTACTTCAGTTTGATCACGCCCGGCAAAAAGAGCTTGTCCTGGACGACGCCATTTTTGAGCCCGGCCGCAGTCGCTTCCTGCGCAATGGCGAACGCATCCTCAAAGCGGTCGGCCGTCGGCTTCTCGCAGTAGATGGCCTTGCCCGCCGCAATTGCCTTGCGCACGGCCGGCACGCGCAAATTGGTCAGCTGTGCGTCAAAATAGACCTGATCGTCTGGGTCGGCCAGCGCGGCGTCGAGATCGGTGGTGATGCGGTTCACGCCATAGGCCACGGCCAGGGCCTCCAGCTTGGCCCGGTTGCGCCCGACCAGAATCGGGTCTGGCATGATGGTTTCGTCCGGCCCTACCTGCACGCCACCCTGGTCACGAATGGCCAAAACCGAGCGAATCAGATGCTGATTGGTCCCCATGCGTCCGGTGACGCCATTCATGATAATGCCCACTCTGTGCTCTGTCATCGTCTTCTTTCCTAAGAATGGTTCAGATACGCATCGACAATGTTGGCAAGAAACTCATCCTGATCGCTTGCCCAGTGGCGCTCTGAAAAAATCTCTACTTCGTTGAAGCCGTCAAAGCCCGCCGCTTCTACCCAGCCGCGAATCTGGCGGATAGGAATGCAGCCCTCGCCCATCAGACCGCGGTCGTTGAGCAAATCCAGCGTCGGCGTGCGCCAATCGCAGATGTGAAAGGCGTCAAGCCAGCCGGCTGCGCCACAGCGCGCAATCTCCTGCTGCAAATCAGGATCCCACCAGAGATGATAGACATCCACCGTCACACCTACCCAAGGCGAGTCTATCGCTGCGCAGAGATCGTTGGCTTGCTTGAGCGTGTTGATCGCCGACCGGCTGTCCGCATACATGGGGTGGAGCGGCTCGATGGAGAGCTTGACGCCGCACGCTTCAGCATGGCGCAGCGTGGCTTCGATGCCCTCGCGGATGTGCTGCCGCGCCGTCGGCAAGGGCACGCCAGGCACGGCCCCGCAGACCAGCACGACGTGGGGCGCGCCCAGCGCGGCGGCTTCATCGACGGCCCGTAGGTTATCGTCGATGGCCGCCTGACGCACCGAAGCAATGGCCGCCGGAAAAAAGCCGCCGCGGCAAAGGGAGACGGGCGTCAAGCCGGCGGCGCGAATCCGCTCGCCCACGGCCTGCGGGTCGCGGCCGTCGAGCCACTGGCGCCAGACAGAAATGCCGCCGACGCCGGCCGCGGCGTAGGCGTCGATGGCCTCTTCAATGGACCAGGGCTTGGTCGTAATCGTGTGAATACAGAGCCGGTTTGTCTCTTCGAGCGGGCGTGCCATCGCTTGTGCTTCCCTCCTTGCTAGAGTCGCTGCAGATGAAAGCCGCCGTCGACGTTGATGACTTCACCCGTGGAAAAGGGGAGATAGCCTTCGGCAATGGCCACTACGGCCTGCGCCACGTCATCCGGTTCGCCCCAGCGACGGATGGGCGTGAGGCCGGCGGCAATCAGCTTGTCATACTTCTCGCTGACGGCACTGGTCATGTCCGTTCGGATCACCCCCGGGCGGATTTCATAGACGTTGATGCCGGCGTCGGCCAGTGCATCGGCAAAGAGGGCCGTCATCATGCCCATGCCCGCCTTGGAGATACAATACTCGCCCCGGTTGGGGCTGCTGGTGTAGGCGCTGATTGAACTGATGTTGATGATTTTGGGCGTTGTAACGGCCAAATCGGCGTCCTGCGCCAGCATCTGATTCGCTACCTGCTGCGTCAGAAAAAAGGGCCCTTTGAGGTTGACTTCCATCACTTCGTCATAGGACGCTTCGCTGGTTTCGAGCACACTGAGCCGCTGACGGGGGCCCATACCGGCGTTGTTGACGAGCAGGTCGATGCGGCCAAAGCGTTCAACCGTCTGCTGCACCAGGCGCGCCCGATCATCCGCTTCTGCAATGTTGGCCTGGACCACCAAGGCTTCACCGCCGGCTTGCCCGACCAGGGCGGCGGTTGCGGCCGCAGACTCGGCATTGCCCCGATAGTTGATGACCACAGCCCAGCCGCGCGCCGCCAAGGCCAGGGCGATGCCCCGTCCGATGCCCCGCCCGGCGCCCGTAACGATGGCAACTTGTTCGTTCATAAGCAACTCCTTGCAGAGATGAGTCGTTACCGAGGGCTAACCCTGCGTATCTGAGTTCCCGCCTCCGGAGTTTGTCGGCGGTAGAGGCGGCCGCAGCAGTCGAACTCATGAGCGCATAGAGATTGTTGGATCAGGCGTCCTGCGCACCGTCCAGTTGTGCCGTATAGGCCCGAAAGGACTCCAGCGCATTGAGGTTGTGTTGTCTGGCGAGGGTGCTCAATTCTGCGATTTTCTGACCTCGTAACAATGCAACCATACGTTTATGATCAGCCTGGGCGGCAGCCATGCGCGATAGAATGTACTCGCGGAGGTAGAGACTACGTAGACGATCCCAACGATCGAGGACACGTGCTGTGAACTCTTTCAACAGGGGCATGGCGGCCAGCTGAGCGACTGCCAAATGAAATTGCGTGTTGAGTGCCGCCCATTCGTCTGGATCTTCGGCCGCGACCGCCGCGTCCATGCTCTGGACAATCGCCTGGATCTCGGCCAGGGATTCCGGCGTCACGCGTTCAGCAGCAGCCTCGAACGCAACGCTCTCGAGCGCTTGCAGCAGCGTGAAGATTTCGGCCACGTCCTGCAGGGAAATCCGTGAAACGATTGCGCTGGAATGGGGGCGGATTTCGACCAAACCTTCCGCCTCCAGCCGCTGGAGTGTAGTTCGAATCGGGATGGTGCTCACCCCCAACTCGTCACGCAAGGTATCGATGACCAATTTGTCGCCAGGCCGCAGCTCACCCGTCAAGATAGCGGCGCGCAGCACCTCATAGACATATTCTTCCTTGGTGCGATATGGTTTGGCAGCGGCAGTATTGAACATGAATTTGTCAGGATTGGCTCGTGGTGAAGAATTGTTTCGTATATCATGTATGATATATTCTCGCCTGTCAATCCCCGAACGCGCCTCCGGAATTGTCTGTTTGTTGACGATGGGCCGCGTATCAACGTAGATCCAGCGGATATCGGAGGATCAATCCCAAAGAAATCTGCGTTGATCCGCTATACCCTTCGACGGGCTCAGGACGAACCCGGCTTGTTCCACGGCCCATCATCGACAAATTGCAGATACCTAGACCATAGAACCATAGAAACCACAGTTGACAGGCTTCCCGACGCCGTGTACGATCCCCAGCATCGTCCTCATTGTGCGGACAATCATGACAGAAAGCCGATCTTAGCTTTGCCAAAATAGTAAATATCCCGAATATGGGCAAAGCCTCAAGCTATTCCAGGCAAAAGTTCCAAGCAAGGGATACTTATGTGTCTGGAATAGCCTTAGTCGATGACCATCACGGTTCAAGCAAGCGGCATCCTCAAAGAGCAGATCCCAACCGAGCTCCAGCTCGAAGCGAGCACCGTTGGCGAAGCGGTCTCCCAACTCAACCTACCGGACGTCGGCGAGATGCTTTTGCTGGTCAACGGGCGCTTGGCCCACTGGCAGACTGAACTCCACGATGGCGATCTGCTCAAGCTTGTACCGGCGATTGGCGGCGGCGCGGCGAGGCGCATTTGGTGAAGGATATCGGCCACTTGTAAACGGACAAAGGAGACGCTCTGATGAGTGTTGGCGGTACGTGGGGCAAGTTGTTGCATGTGGATCTCTCGACAAAGAGACATTGGGTTGAAGAACCATCGGACGAGTTCTATCTAAAGCTGGCCGGCGGCCGCGGGCTGGTTGCCTACCTGCTCTTGCGCGACATGCCGGCAGGGGCCGATCCGCTGGGACCGGACAACTTGCTGATCTTCGCACCGGGTCCGCTCCAGGGCTCCAACCTGCCCGGCAGCGGTCGCCACGGCGTCGGCGCCAAGAGTCCGCTCACGGGCGCGATCGCCAGCGCAGAGGCGGGCGGCTGGTGGGGTCACGAGTTCAAACGGGCCGGCTTTGACGCCATCATCGTCCGCGGCCGGTCGGCGGAGCCGGTCTATCTCTGGGTGCACGACGGAGACGTGGAGCTACGTGATGCGGCGTCACCTCTGGGGGCGGGACACCGCCGACGTCGAGTGGGCAATCCAGGAAGAGCTGAATGACCAGCGCATTCGCGTCGCGCAGTGTGGCATTGCGGGCGAAAACCAGGTGCTTTTCGCCAACGTCATCAATGACATCAACCGCGCCGCCGGACGGGGCGGCCTGGGCGCGGTCATGGGCAGCAAAAATCTGAAAGCCGTGGCCACACGGGGGACACTGCGCGTACCCGTCTCGGAACGCAAGCGCATGGGTGCGGTCTCTAAGTGGCTGGCCGACAACTACCAGACCAAAGCCAAATGGGCCATCGACATCGGCACCGTGCGCGGCGTGGCTGCGCTGGGCGAAGTGGGTGCACTGCCCACCAACAACTTTGGCGAGGCCATGTTTGATGCCCGGGACGGCATCACCGGCGAGCTGATGCAGGAGACGATCCTGCTCGAGCGCGACACCTGTCAGGTCTGCCCCATCACCTGCAAGAATGTGGTGGAGTTTGACGGCGAGACTGAGCAATTTGCCAACAATCCCTATATTCGCTCAGATCTGCTCGGCAAGATCAAGATCGAGAAAGAGTATGGCGGGCCCGAGTACGAGACGTTGGGCAGCTTTGGCAGCGCCTGCGGCATCGATGACCTGGTCGCAGTGGCCAAAGCCAATGAATATTCCGCGCGCTGGGGCATGGACACCATCAGCCTAGGCATGACGATTGCCTTTGTCATGGAGTGTATTGAAAACGGGTTACTCACCGCCGCGCAGACGGGTGACACGCTCACCGGCTGGGGCGATGCGGCCGGCATGCTGCGGGCGATCGAGCTGATTGCCCACGGGGAAGGCTTTGGCGTGCAGATGGGCCAGGGCAGCAAGCGGCTTGCGGCGTCGATCGGCGCAGAGGCAGACCAATATCTGGTCGAGGTCAAGGGCCAGGAGTTGCCCATGCACGAGCCCCGAGCCAAGATGGCGCTGGGTGTTGGCTACGCCACCGCGCCGGTTGGCGCCGACCACATGATGAACATGCACGATACCGGCTACACCGCGCCCGGCGACTGCGCTGGAGCGGGTGGCCGAAGTGCAGCGCTTCGAACCCATGGCGTTTGACGATCTGGGGGAGCAGAAGATGGAACTCTTCTATCACGAGGTCAATTGGAAACACACGCTCGACTGTGCCGTCATCTGTCACTTCTATCCCTATAACTATGTCCACGTGGCCGAAGCGCTCAGTGGCGTCATGGGCCACGACTACGACGCCAGCGCCATGCTGGCCATCGGTGAGCGCGCGCAGACGCTCTGCCGTCTGTTCAACCTGCGCGAAGGTCTCGACGCTGACGACGACAAGCTGCCGCGACGCATCATGAAGGCGTTCAAAGAGGGTCCGCTGGCCGGCGTAGAAATCACCGACGAGGCCTTCTACGGCGCGCGCAACTACTGGTACGGCCTCATGGGCTGGACAGAAGCGGGCGTGCCGACGGCTGAGCGGATCTCCACGCTGGGGCTCGACAGCCTGCTAGACGGCATCTCTGTGCCGGCAGTATAAGCGTCAAGGCTGTCCTAAACTGAAGGCGCTACGAGATCATGAGTTCGACTGAAGCGTCCGTTCAGTTCGCACGAGGGCGTGCGAACTGGACCGTGTACGAGCGATCCTGCGAGTGACTGAATAGCGCAGCGTCGGCAAACGGCGCTGCGCTATTTTTGCGCCAGCTACCCATATAGGCAAACGGACACGCCCCCCTAACGGCGAGTTGCAGCGCTTGACTCAACGCGAACAGCGCAGCTGTGTTTCTTCACAATCCCCTCAGACCAATCCAATATTCGGGCTATGCGGCAAAAAAAAGACGGTTGACAAATGAAAACCGCCAGCATATCATATATGATATATTCCTGCTTATAATCCGCCGTCCTCAGTAAAATGTAACCAAATTACCTAGCCTGTGCCGTGCACCCTGCGGTCGGCAAACTAGGATCAAAGGGAAACGTGCACCCGCGGTCGATTCGTGCTGCACGCGTAGGCCGCCCATTTTTTCCATGGATCGTTGAGTCCGTTAGGCGGACAATGGACTGCACTCGGTAACTTTCGAGCGAACATCGTCTCCCCGAGGTCGCAGGAAAATTTAGTTTGTTACAGAGGAATGTGGTCTTCCAACGAGCTACACCCGCTGTTGCAAGAAGTGGTACGAGAATTCCAGAGTAACCTTCTTCACACAATTCAGGAGGCAGAGATGAACAGACGATTTTTCTTGACGCTTGCGTTGCTGGCCCTCATGGCGTTGGTCGCCGTCGGCTGCGCCGCGCCGGCAGCCGCGCCAGGTGCAGCGGACGCGCCTGCAAGCGACGCTGACGCTGCTGCAGAGAGCGACGGCAGCGGTGATCAGACCGAGCTACGCATTGCATGGTGGGGTTCACAAAACCGCCACGATCGCACCATTGCGGTGATCGAGCTCTTTGAAGAACTCCATCCCGAGATCGATGTGGTCTACGAGTTTAGCGGTTGGGACGATCACTGGACCAAGATGGCGACCCAGGCCGCCGGCGGCAATCTGCCCGACATCATGCAGCAGGACTACGCTCGCCTGGAGGAATGGGTGGATCGCGATCTGATTATGCCGCTGGATGCATTTGCGGAGGACGGCACGCTGGACTTCACCAATGTCTCTGATGCGGCGCTGGACGGCGGTCGCATCGACGGTACGCTCTACGGCGTGAATCTGGGCACCAACTCTCTCTCCTTCGTGCTCGACGTGGATGCGTTTGAAGCAGGCCGGCATTGAGCTGCCGGCACAGGATTGGACCTGGCAGGATTTCGAGGAGACCGCCATGGCGCTCGCCGAAGCGACGGGCGGCTGAAGGCTTTCGGCGATGGGCTCAGCAACGAACAGCTGTGGAAGAGCCTCTATCTGTCTCACGGAGAGTGGGCGTACAACGACGACGGTACGGCCCTGGGCTATGAAGACGACACAATCTTTGCCGATTACATCGACATGATCTTGCGTCTGCAGGACGCGGCGCCATTACCACTCGTGAAGAAGAAGTTGCCCGTGGCGACCAGGGCGTTGAAGCCAAGGCTCATTGTGACCCAAGACGCTGCCATGGACATGTTCTGGAGCAACCAGATTGTGGCCGTGCAGATCCGCGGCCGGCGAAGATCGCAACCTCTACATGAACCATCTGCCACGCCTGGAAGGCGGCCAATCGGCCAACTATGTGAAGCCGAGCATGTTCTTCTCGATTACATCGCAGGCCAAAGAGCCCGAAGCCGCGGCGATGTTCATCGACTTCTTCACCAATGATGTGGAAGCCAACGAGATTCTCTTTGCGGAACGAGGCGTGCCTGTCTCTTCAGAAATTCGCGATGCGCTGAAGCCGGAGCTTGGCAAAGCCCAACTGGAGATGTTTGAATTCCTCGACCGTGTCGTGGCCGACAGCAGCCCGATCCGCCCGCCGGATCCGGTCGGCCATGCGGATATCATCAACAACATCTACTGGCCGGAAGCGATCGATCCGGTGCTCTATGGTCAGATGGATTCAGCTGAAGCCGTTGCAGAATTTGCGCGAGCAGGCGTCAGCAGATTCTGGCGCAGAATGCTGAATAGGCTGATCGGCAGTCACCTGCAGTTTTTTGGCACTGCGTGTGTTCCTGAACGCAGCCAGATGCTCACTGACCTCGTAACGAGGTCAGTGAGCATTCCGTTCAGATACAAGATTTCACAACTCTGTTGGCGTTCCAGAAGGAGAGCCATGCGCAAAGACAATTTTGCCGGCTATTTCATGATCTCGCCCTGGCTGATCAGCTTTTTTGCCTTCACGTTGATCCCAATCATCGTCTCATTCTATTTGGCATTTACCGATTACGACATTCTCAGTCCGCCGAATTGGGTAGGTACCGAGAACTTCGTACGCATGTTCACAGGCGACGCACGCTACATTCGTTCGGTCAAGGCAACCTTTCGGTATGTATTCCTTGCCGTGCCGTTGCGCCTGATGTTTGCGCTCTTTGTGGCCATGCTGCTGAATACAAAACGACGGGGCGTCAGCGGCTATCGAGCGGCCTACTACGCGCCTTCGATTGTCGGTGGCAGTGTGGCCGTGGCCGTCATGTGGCGTGAGATTTTCGGTACAAATGGCCTGATCAACGCTATCTTTGGCACGGATGTCGCCTGGCTGGGCAACCCGGATACCGCGATCTGGACACTTATCCTGTTGGCCGCCTGGCAATTTGGCTCGCCGATGCTGATCTTCCTGGCCGGCCTCAAACAGATCCCGAGTGAACTCTACGAGGCTGCGGCCATCGATGGCGCCAACGGCTGGCATCGCTTCTGGCGCGTCACGCTGCCGCTGCTCACGCCCGATCATCTTCTTCAACCTGATCATGCAGACCATCAGCGGTTTTATGGTTTTCACCCAAGCATTCATCATCACCGGCGGCGCGCCGCTTGATACGACGCTCTTCTATGCGCTCTATGTCTACCAACGCGCATTCGTCACCTTTGAGATGGGCTATGCCTCGGCCATGGCTTGGGTGCTGCTGGTGATCATCGCCTTCTTCACGGCGATTGTCTTCAAGTCATCTTCCTACTGGGTTTTCTACGAGAGCTGAGGGGAACTAGCACATGGATGCAGTTGCTAGCTGACGCGCCGACGACCGCTGTAGCAAAAGGACAGAGACAAGCGTCGTCTTGAATGGACGCACAGTTGTGTACCACGTTGCGGTTGCTGGTTTTGCCTTTGTCATGCTCTACCCCATCCTCTGGCTATTCGCCAGTTCCTTCAAGGGCCCCGACGAAATCTGGACCAATGTCTCATCCCTGATCCCGCAGGAGTTTACGCTCCAGAACTATGTCAATGGGTGGGCAGGATTCGGTGGCATCACGTTCACCACCTTTTACAAGAACTCATTCATCTACGCCATTTTCGGCACCTTATTGACCGTGCTGGCCTCGGCAGTTGTGGCCTATGGCTTTGCACGCATTGATTTTGCCGGGCGCCGGATCTGGTTTGCCTGTATGCTGGCAACGCTCATGCTGCCGGTACAGGTTCAGATCATTCCCCAATACATTATCTTTAGCCGCCTAGGCTGGATCAATACGTTTCTCCCCCTCCTGCTGCCGCGCATCGGCGGTACGGCTTTCTTCATCTTTATGATCATGCAGTTTATTCGCGGCATTCCCATCGATCTGGACGAAGCGGCCGAAATCGACGGCTGCGGCCGAATCGGCATCTTTTTTCGCATTATTTTGCCCCAGATTGTGCCGGCCTTGATCACGGCCGCCATCTTTTCCTTCTACTGGACCTGGGAAGATTTTCTGACGCCACTGATCTATCTCAATGAACCGGACCTCTACACAATTTCGCTTGCGTTGCGCTCCTTTGCCGACCCGTCGACGACGACCGATTGGGGCGCCATCTTCGCGATGTCCAGCCTTTCCCTGGTGCCCGTCTTCTTCATCTTCATCATTTTCCAGCGCTACCTGGTTGAAGGCATCAGCACCACCGGCCTGAAAGGTTAGGTCGCGTTAACAGTTGGTCTGCCACGTCCGGGGACGTGGCAGACGCAAAGCTGGCAAGGCACAATTTTGATCCTACTATGGCGAGTACGAGGAGCATTTTCTCTCGTACTCGCCATTTTTCATCCCACCATTACGATAGGCAGAAATGAACCACTTCAGAAGCGCAATCATCGGCACGGGCGCCATTGCCGGCGCGCATCAGGAAGCGATCGCCAGCAACGCAGAACGGGTGCAGCTGGTCGCCGCAGTCGATCCGGACGCCGAACGGCTCAACGCATTCTGCGATCGACACGCCATCGCCGGCCGTTACGCCGATGCCCAAGCCATGCTGGCGGCCGAGAAACCGGACTTGGTCCAGATTTGCACGCCGCCGGCCACCCACCTCGCCCTCATCGAAGCCGCGCTGGATGCGGGCGCGTGGGTGCTGTGCGAGAAACCACTCTGCGCGTCCCTGGCCGAACTGGATCGCATTGAGGCAGCCGAAGCGCGCAGCAGGAACTACTGTAGCAGCGTGCTGCAGTGGCGCTACGGCGCGGGCGGGCAGCATCTCAAGCGCCTGATCGACGCCGGCGCGTTGGGGCGTCCGCTCGTGATGACCTGTCTCACCCTCTGGTATCGCACCGCGGCCTACTATGCCGTGCCCTGGCGCGGCAAATGGGCCACGGAAACCGGCGGCACCACCGCGGCTCACGGTATCCACGCCATGGACTTCATGCTCTGGCTGCTGGGTGATTGGGCGGAAGTACGCGCGATGGTCGGGACGCTCTTCCACGACATCGAGGTGGATGACGTCTCCATGGCAAGTGTGCGCTTTGCCAACGGCGCGCTGGCCAACATCACCAACAGCGCACTCTCGCCCCGCGAAGAGTCGTACCTGCGCTTCGACTTTGAAAAAGCCACGGTCGAACTAACCCATCTCTACCGCTACGCCAACGATGACTGGCGCTTTACCATGCCCCTGCCCCTGCTAGATCAGGAGACGCTGGCCGACTGGCGCGAGATCGGCGGCGTCGACAATCCGAACTTTCACGGCCGGCAACTCACCGCTTTTCTCGACAGCATGGATCGCAACGAGCGCCCGGCGGCCAGCGGCGATGACATCCGCCGCACGCTGGATTTCCTGGCCAGCCTCTATAAGTCCGGCCTCACTGGTCAGCCGGTGCAGCGAGGGAGCATCACGCCGGCCGATCCCTTCTACCATCACTTCGGCGGGCTTGCATAAGAGCGATAAAATCCGTGCGTTTGCACCACAAAATGCCAATCCGTGAAATCGAATCAGCAAAATCCGCGTTCCAGTTCTTCCGGAATAGACTCTATCCCATCCCCGGTCGAAGACCCACATACTCCGCCCGCGGCCGGATCAGACGTCCGCGCTGGTATTCCTCGCTGATCTGACCGACCCAGCCGGCGATGCGGCCCATGGCAAAGAGCAGTAGCGGCGCGTCTGCCGGCAGCGCCAGCGCTTTGGCCAGCAGAACCAGGCCAAAGTCGATCGTGGGAGCAATGCCCAAGTCCCGGTCGGCAATCTCGATGATTTCATCCGCCAGCTGCAGGATAGGTGCATCGGGCACGCGTTCGCGCACCGCTGCGACCAGATAGCGCCCACGCGGATCGCCGCCTGGATAGAGCGTATGGCCAAAGCCAGGCAGATTGCCAGGCGTGGAGAGACCGCTGCGCAGGTGGTTGGCGACTGCAGCGGTCGGGCTGGGCGCGGCTTGATCGAGAAATGCCGCAACCCGTTCCGTCTGTCCGCCGTGGCGATGGCCGCGCAGGGCGCAGAGCGCGGCATTGATGGCCAAATACGGCGGCGCACCGGCCGAGGCAACGCAGCGCGCCGTGAAGGACGAGATGTTGAGCCCGTGATCGGCGCAGAGAATCAGCGCATCGTCGATCGGCCCAGCGGCAGCGTCGCTGGCCGGCGCCCAATAGCGCGCCAGTTGTTGCGCCAGCGGCAGGTCGTGCGCTTCACCGGTGATCGACCACGCCAGCAGACGCAGCAGCCGGACGCCCGTCTCGGCAACCGCGGTTGCTTCGGTGTTGTACGCCGCCAGATCGCGTTCCCCCGCCGTCAGCAGCAGGGTCTGAAAGGCCTGCAACGGCGGCAACGGCGCCAGCGCGGTCTGCAGCGCTGGGTCAGGCAGAATCGCACGCTGCGACGGATCGAAGAGCCTCTCCGGGTCCAGGCGACCGGTCCACAGCAGGGAAGCCACCGCCTCAAACGTCGCTGAACGAGCCAGACCCGAGCGCGTCATGCCCTCGATAGTAGAGGGCGTCATCTTCAATCAGCGTAATGCTTGACTCGAGGACCGGGCTGCCAAAATTCAGCGCACGCGCAGCCGCACGCGTCGGATTGCGCCGCTGCGCCTTGCGCTCCTTCAAGGCCATCACATCAGCCGTCAGATAACGCCGCGCACGGCGCTTACCGGCCGTGGCCTCAGAGCGGATCAGGCCGCGGCTCACATAGGAATAGAGCGTCGCCGTCGTAATCCCAAGCAGATCGGCGGCCTCTTGTGCGGAGAGGGAACGGTTATCGTCCATCAACACGGCTCCTGAATTTATATTGATTTTTTAATCAAGATTGACAACATTGATCAATGTTACTACACTGGGTCTCATTGCAGCAAAGAGACAAAATTCAGGAGCATATACATGACATCAAGCACACGTAATGGAAACGGCGTCAAGACCCGGGTTAGAGGGTGTTGTTGCGGCGGAGACGCGGCTCAGCCACGTCAACGGGCAGGAGGGGCGTTTGACGATTGGCGGCTTCCCGCTGGAGGTCTTGGCGCACCAAGCCAGCTTCGAAGAAGTCGTCTACTTACTCTGGTATGGGCGGCTGCCGACGGCCGTGGAACTGAAGGCGTTCATAGTGGACCTGGCCGGCCTGCGCACGCTGCCTGCTGCCACACTCGATCTGCTGGGCGCGGTTGCGGCCAAAGCCCATGCCCCCATGGACGCACTCCGTATGGCGATTGGCACGGTCGATCTGGATACCGACGACCCCGAACCGGACCACCTGGCGCGTCTCATCCTGGCACGCATGCCGGTAATTGTCGCAGCCTATCACCGGCTGCGCACGGGGCAGGCGCCGGTAGCGCCCGATTCAGCGTTGGGTCACGCAGCCAACTACCTCGCCATGTTAACCGGTGCGCCGCCGCCGCCGGCCCAGGTGCGCGGTCTGGAAACCTATCTCAACACGGTCATCGATCACGGACTAAATGCGTCGACTTTCGCGGCACGCGTGATCATCGCCACCCAATCTGATCTGGTGTCGGCCATCACGGGCGCGGTGGGCGCGCTGAAGGGACCACTTCACGGCGGCGCGCCGGGTCCGGCGCTGGACATGGTCTTTGAGATCGGTGAGGCGGAGCATGCCGAGGCCTATCTGCGAAAAAAATTGGACGCTGGCGAACGGCTCATGGGCTTTGGTCATCGGGTCTACAAGGTACGGGATCCGCGGGCGGATGTCTTGGGCGCGGCAGCAGAGAGTATGTACGCCGACGGGGGCGATATGGCGCTCTATCGGCTTGCCCGGGATGTGGAGTGGACGCGCCCTGGCATTGCTAGAGGAATACAAACCGGGCCGCAACTTGCAGACCAATGTGGAGTTCTACACGGCGTTGCTCCTGCATGGCCTCGGTCTGCCCACCGACCTCTTCACCCCCACCTTTGCCGTCGGACGCACGGGCGGCTGGATCGCCCACTGCTTCGAGCAGAGAGCGACGGGCAGACTCATCCGACCAAAGGCCGCCTACGTCGGGGAGTTCGATCACGTGTGGACACCGCTTCACCAACGATAGGAGGCACTTCCTACACAGTTCACCATCCCAATTTACTCAGCCATACAGCCACGGCTTCCTCGAACTGCTCCGGACACTCCTCTTGGGGGACGTGCCCGCACGCCGTCAATACGGCCAGCTCAGCGCGGGGCAGTTCCGAGTGAAGCCGCTGGCTGTCTGCAAGGGGAACAATCGCATCGCTATCACCCGAAATAACCAGCGTTGGTTGCTGAATCTGATCGATGCGGTCCGTAAGATCAATCGCGTCAGTTCCCCAAACTCGCAAATATTCCCACAGCGCCGTATCCCAATTCTCAACTCGCGTATTGACCATCGTCAGCGCCATACGTTCACCACTGATCAACTCGGGATCGCGATAGGTTTGTCGGATAAAAGCTTCGCTCTGTCCAAGCCGTCGTGCAAACAGCAGGCCCAAACGACGCACCTGCGGCAAGTTCATCAGCCATGCGGGCACTTCCTCCTCCACGTAGACGGCGGCATCTGCTAGGACCAAAGCTTTGACTCGCTCAGGCTCCACAAGTGCTGCTTGTGCCGCTAGCACCCCCCCGTAGGAGTTACCCACCAGAATTGCCTCATCTATGTTGAGCGCATCAAGAAACGATAGAAGCTGATCGACAGCTGCTTGAGACGTGTACGGGTTGTCTTCGGCCCATTCTCCAGCCACTGGCTTCTCGCTGAGTCCGTACGGGATCTGATCATAGACGATGACCCGGCCATGGTCGCCGAAAAAATCTATCACCTCACTCCACGTATATACGTTGAAAAGAGAGCCGTGCAGCAGGACGAAGGTCGGTCCGTTCTCATCAGACATTTCTTCCATGTAGTGAATGTCGAGCCCGTCCATTCCTGGATAGGGAATCATGACGAATTGACTGGCGTCACCGGCTACCTGATCAGCGGAAGCCAGGTCATCAAGCGGTGCAATCGGAAGCAGAAACGGTCCGATCAGAAGCACGATTACGGCGCAGAGCAGTATCGCGCCGAGGACAACAGCCACAACCCTAAGGTTACGTTTGCTCACGGTTCGACTCCTTGGGATCATTGAAGTGTAGATGAAAGCTGCTTGCACGCAGGCTCATGCTCTATTCCGCGCCTGCCTGACCCGCTAGCCGTTCGATCAGTTCGTTCAGCCACT
Source organism: uncultured Chloroflexia bacterium (assembly GCA_963749845.1). Classification (GTDB taxonomy): domain Bacteria; phylum Chloroflexota; class Anaerolineae; order Caldilineales; family Caldilineaceae; genus JAGRCP01. The sequence continues at coordinate 186,633 of CAVVOJ010000015.1, forward strand.
TGTGTTCGAATCGACTATGCTGTAGCAGGTAGTCCACGCCGTAGTGCTCCTCCGCACCCTCTCCGATTTGTGCGGTCAGTTCGTTCAATTGCGCCTGCACGACTTCCAGTCGCTGAGAAAGTAATTCAACCGCTTCGGCGGGTGGCAAGAGGGCGATGAAATTGAGAGAGACTGCATTGGCATGGACAGATGGAACGTGCGTATGCAAGCGCGTGCGCAGGAGCGCTTGAAAGGCCTCCTCCCCGCTTGCCGTGATCGAATAGACTCGACGGGGCGGCCTGTTGCCCTCCCGTTCTTCAGCGGCAGTGACCCACCCACTCGCTTCGAGTCGCTTCAGGATCTGGTAGGCGTTGGCTTTGCCGATCTGGATCGGCGCGAGCGGGCTCTGGAGCAGCGCCTGGAGTTCATAGCCGTGGCTCTGATGTGAGCGCAAAATACCGAGCAGAAATAGTGTTTTGTCGTCATGGATATTCATAGTCATCACAATAATAGTCACTAATGACTATTAAGGCAAATTCGGGAAGCTTCGAGACGCAGTGACAGATCTCGCGCGTCGATGATCAAGCCCGGTAGGACAGCATAAAGATGCCTCCGCTTCGGTCGGCATGACATCCAAACGGTCGCTTTCATCCAGACCCCTCCGGTTGTCATCCCGACCAGCCTAGAGGGATCTCGTGAGTCGAAAACAAAGCTTGTCCCGTGACGCGCGGATTTCTCATTTCCGGTCGATCGGCTATGATTAGAACATTAACCTTCCACGCTAGGAAACAGTGCACATAACGCTCCCGGGTACCAAACGATGCTGCGATCAACTCAATCCCAAGCCTACATCCTCGCCCACGATCTGGGCACGACCGGTAACAAGGCCACCCTCTTTGATGCAGACGGACGGCAGATCGGCAGCGCGTTTGCCGGCTACGAAACGCGCTACCCCCAGCCCAACTGGGCCGAGCAGAATCCGGACGACTGGTGGGGGGCCGTCTGCGTGACCAGCCGGCAACTGCTGGCCGAGACCGGCATTGCCCCGGCCGACATCGCTGCCATTGGCTTTAGCGGCCAAATGATGGGCTGTGTGCCCATCGGCGCAGACGGCGCGCCCCTGCGTTCCTGCATCATCTGGGCCGACCAGCGGGCCCAGGTGCAGAGCGAACGCATGGCCGAGCTTTGTGGCGCTGACGCCATCTACGAAACGTGCGGTCATCTGCCCAGCCCGGCTTACAGCGCGCCCAAAATCCTTTGGGTACGCGACCATCAGCCAGAGATCTATGCAAAAACCGTCTGTTTTCTCCAGCCCAAGGACTATATCGCCTTCAAGCTGACGGAAAATTTCGTCACCGACTATTCAGATGCTTCGGGCACGTTACTCTTCGATCTAATCACGCGCGATTGGCAGCCCGAGTTCCTGGCCCAGCTCGATCTTCCGCCGGACAAATTGCCCGCGCTGCATGCCTCAACCGACGTGATCGGCACCGTAACACCCGCTGCCGCCAAACAGACAGGCCTCCACCCCGGGACACCAGTCGTCATCGGCGGCGGCGATGGGTCGGCGGCCGGCATCGGCGCCGGCGTCATCGATCCGGGTGACGCCTATTGCAACATCGGCTCATCGGCGTGGGTCGCCATCGCCGGCAGCGCGCCCATGCCCGATCCGCAACGGCGCACGATCACCTTTCACCACGTCCATCCCGAACGCTACGCGCCCATGGGCACCATGCAGGCCGCGGGCGGCGCACGCCAGTGGACGTGGGATCTACTAGCCGATACATCACTCGATTTGGACGAAGCCGCGGCCAGCGTGGCGCCCGGCAGCGATGGCCTGCTCTTTTTGCCCTACTTCATGGGCGAGCGCAGCCCCTACTGGAATCCGCTGGCGCGGGGCACCATGGTCGGCCTGACCATGAACCATGGCAAGGCCGAAATCGCCCGGGCAACACTGGAAGGCGTGGCCTTCAACCTCGGCCTGATCCTCGACGCGCTGCGCGATCAGACCTCAGAGATCACGGCCATGCGCTTCATCGGCGGCGGCAGCCGCAGCCCCCTGTGGCAGCAGATCCTGGCCGACGTCTTCAACCTGCCCATTCACGTGCTCGAACTGCGCGGCGACGCCACAAGCTGGGGCGCGGCCGTAGCCGCAGGCGTGGGCATTGGGCTCTACGACTGGTCGATTGCCGCCACGGGCAGCGTGATTGAATGCGTCGTCGAAGCCGGATCCGGTTAACGTCCCGCGCTATGCCGAACTGGCCGGCATCTATGCGGACATCTATGCGTCGATGACGCCAGTCTATCAGCAACTGCATAGCTATGTGGGAACCATGTCCCCGACCTCTCTGTCAAGCAACCGCTAGGGCCCGCCTCTTCATCGACTCGATCCTGGCCGACCGACCGGTCTCACCGAGCTTCCATGACGGCTGGAAGGTACAGGAAGCGATCGACGCAGCGCTACCAGTCGCACCAGCGGGCCAGTTGCGTCTCGCTGTCGTAATCACGATCTCGATTACGCCGGCGCGACAGGCGCCGCATCTCCTCCTTGCAGCCTTACGATCATCCTCTAGGCCTCAACTAAGGTCTTTTTCCAGCCAATCTAAGCATTTTCCCAATTGATCGCTGCCGTAGCCCCGCATAGACTAGATCTACCGATTGCTCTCCTGCTAAAGTCTGCGACACAACATACTTATTTACGTTCTGTTTTGGGCGAAAGCGCGCTTCCACACCGGAGGGCAATCACGTTTACCCGTTCCTCTTAACACCATAGACCTAAGGAGCAAACCAATGCACAAGCGTAAGTCTCGTATGCTGGGCGTCCTTTCGACCCTGGCAGCTTTCGTTGTATTGCTGGCTGCCTGCGCGGCGCCGCCCGCCGCCCCCGCTGGCGATGCGGCTGCCCCAGCCGAAGATGCTGGCAGCGGCGAAGCCGTCACTTTGACGATCGCCACCGTGAACAATCCCGGACATGCAGGTCATGGAAGGCTTTACCGATGTGTTTGAGGAGACTTATCCCGGCATAACCCTCGAATGGGTCGTCTTGCCCGAGAACGAGCTGCGAGGGCGCGTCACGACCGACACGGCCACGGGCGCCGGCTCGTTCGACGTCGTCACCGTGGGTACGTTCGAGGTGCCGATCTGGGGCGCAGAACGGCTGGATCGAGTCCATCGACGGCGCTGGTTGAGGCCAATCCCGATAGCGTACAGCCGATTATGACTTCGATGATCTGCTGCCTGCTGTTCGCGCCGGTCTCTCCAACGAGGGCGAAATGTATGCGCTGCCCTTCTACGGCGAGTCCAGCTTCACCATGTACAACAAGGCCATGTTCGACGAGGCCGGCCTGGAAATGCCCGAGCAGCCCACCTGGGAACAGATCGCCGAGCTTCGCCTGCCAGCTTCACGATCCGGAAAACGGCCAGTACGGCATCGTCCTGCGCGGTCTGCCTGGTTGGGGTCAGGGCATGGCGCCGCTGACCACCGTGGTCAACACCTATGGCGGCGACTGGTTCGACATGGAGTGGATGCCCCAGATCGACACGCCTGAGTGGAATGAAGCCGTCAGCTTCTATGCCGAACCTGGTCCAGAATTGCGGCGCCCCCGGCGTGACGGGCATCGGCTTCACCGAAGCCCTGAATCTCATGTCGCAGGGTCAGGCCGCCATGTGGGTGGACGCCACCGTCGCTGCCGGCTTCCTGTCCGGTACCGACGTCGGTCCGGATATGGCCTATGCACTGGCGCCGGTCGGTCCTGTGCCCAAGGGCAACGCCTGGCTATGGTCCTGGTCGCTGGCGATTCCCTCCACCAGCGAGCACAAGGCTGAAGCGCTCCAGTTCATCACCTGGGCCACCAGCAAGGATTACATCAACCTGGTCGCCGAGGAGAATGGCTGGGCCGCGGTTCCTCCCGGCACGCGCACGTCGACTTACGAGAATCAGGAGTATCTGGATGCAGCCCCCTTCGCCGGCGCTGACCCTGCAGTCCATGCTCAACGCCGACCGACCGATGCAACGCGGGATCCGGTGCCGTACACGGGCATCCAGTTCGTGGCGATTCCTGAGTTCCAAGGCATCGGCACCGACGTCTCCCAGTTCATCGCCGATGCACTGGCCGGCAACATCACGGTCGAAGAGGCGCTTGGAGCAAGGGTCAGGCGCTGACCCTTGAAGTGATGGAGGATGCGGGTTATCGCTAGACCGGTAGTCTCTGCCCGGTCAGATGATCACATGTCCCATCGGTGATCGTGACCTGGTTGCTCTCGCTGAAGGCTGCCGCATTGCGCTGAAGCGGCCAATGCCGCAGTACCTATCCTCGCCTCGTTGGTCCAACCACCGCATCAAAGGAGCATGGCCGCCATGTCCGACACGCAGCCTCAATCCGACTGCGTCGTCCGTCGGCCAGCAAACCGAAACGCGAGCCACGTCGCTGGCTTTCCGCCCCGGGATTCTGCTTCCTGGTACTGGTCACGCAGATTCCCTTTGTGCTGACGATCTGGTACAGCTTCCGCGGCTGGAATCTGCTGCGCCCGGACAGCAACACCTTTGTCGGTCTCCAGAATTATGGTCGCATCCTGCAGAATCGAAGATTTTTACGTCATCCTCTGGAACACCGTCGTCCTGACCTTGAGCGTGGTGGCAATCACTTTCGTCTTCGGCATGATCTTCGCCCTGCTGCTCGACCGGCCCTTTGCCGGCCGCAGCGTGGCACGCACGATGCTGATCTCACCCTTCCTCGTCATGCCGGTCGTCACGGCGGTGCTCTGGAAGAATGTGCTGCTCGATCCGGTCTTTGGCTTCTCCGCCTATCTGCTGAAGATCTTCGGATTGCCGGCCGTCAATGTGATCGAACAGTTCCCCATGGCATCTGTCGTGACCATCGTCTCGTGGCAGTGGATACCATTTGTCATGTTGATTCTGCTGGCCGGACTCCAATCACTGCCCGAGTCGGCCGTCGAAGCGGCCAGCATTGACGGCGCAAGCGGCTTCAGCATGTTCCGCTACATCATCATGCCCCATCTGCGCACCTTTATCGAGATTGCGCTGCTGCTCGAAGTCATCTTCGTACTCAACGTCTTCGGCGTCATCTTTGTGACGACATCAGGCGGACCAGGCATTGCCACGACCAATTTGCCCTACGAGATCTACAAGGAGGCGTTTCTCCCGCTGGAACGTGGGTCGCGCCAGCGCATTGGGCGTCTTCGCCGTAGTTCTGGCCAACATCGTCGTCTTTATGTTCCTACAGGTTCTGCGCCGCCAACAGGAAGGAGAACGTGGCATGAGACAGCGCAAACTTACCGGATATTTCTTCACTGTTCTGACCTATGTGCTGGCTTTCGTCATGTTTTTTCCCATCCTTTGGATGGTTATGACCTCTTTTAAGCCGGAGCAACTCGCGCTCGCCATGCCACCTAAGTTCATTTTCCAGCCAACCCTGGAGAACTATCAAGTTGCCATATTTGACTCTCCCTATCTCGAATTTCTCTGGAATACGGTCATCATTACCGGACTTTCTACTGTGCTGGCCCTGCTGATCGGTGTCCCGATCGCCTATAGCATGGCCTTCTATCCTACCAAGCGAACCGACGGCGCCATGCTTTGGATGATGTCGACCCGCATGTTGCCGCCCGCCGGCGTCATCGTGCCGCTCTACGTCATCTTCCAACGCCTCAACTGGCTGGACACCCATCTGGGTATGATCGTCGTCTATACCGGCATGAATCTGCCGCTGGTGGTCTGGATGGTCCGTTCCTTCATGCTGGAATTGCCCTTTGCCATCGTCGAGGCGGCGCGACTGGATGGCGCCAGTCTCTTTCAGGAGATCACTCAAGTGCTGCTGCCGCTGCTGATTCCCGGCCTGGCCGCCACGGCGTTGCTCAGCATCATCTTTACCTGGAACGAGTTCTTCCTGGCCGTCAACCTGACCACGCGCAGCGCGTCGCCCCTTTCCGTCTATATCTCGACCTTCAAGGCTGCGCAGGGCGATCTCTTCATCGCCAAAATGTCGGCCGCGGCCACCGCAACCGTGCTACCAGTGCTAATCGCCGGCTGGCTCGCTCAGCGTCAGCTCGTCACCGGTTTGACCATGGGTGCGGTAAAATAGACCTATTCACCCTGTTGCTCATGCACATTTCGGGAGGCATCTAATGCGTGCGGTAGTTTTTCACGGCCCCAATTCGCTTGCAGTTGAGCAAGTGCCCGACCCTGCTTGCGGACCAGACGAAGTGATCGTCCAGGTGGCACAGTCCGGCATTTGCGGCACGGACTTACACATCTATCGCGGCGAGTATATGGGAGAGTTTCCCCTCATTCCAGGTCACGAGTTTAGCGGGACTGTTGTTGAAATAGGTCGCGATGTAGACTATGTTGCGATTGGTGATCGCGTTGCACCCGACCCCAACATTTTCTGCAACCATTGCGAATTCTGTCGCAATGATCAAGCCAACCATTGCTTAAACTGGCAGGGCGTCGGCGTTACGCGTAACGGCGGCTTCGCCGAGTACGTGGCGGTTCCTGCGAAGGTCTGTTATCCGGTTCCAGAGAATCTAACCGATACGCAAGCCGCGTTCATCGAACCGCTGGCCTGTGTGGCCTACGCCATGCGTCGTCTGCCGGTGGAGCCGGCCGATCAAGTCTTGATCTTTGGCGCAGGACCGATGGGATTGTTGCTCGTGCAGACCTTGCGTCATAGTGGTGCATCGCAAGTCGTCGTTGTAGAAAAGCAGGCGGAACGGCTTGCGCTCGCCAAACAGATGGGCGCAGCCCAAACCGTCACTGCGGGTCCGGATCAGGCGGACGAGCTGAGGTCGTCGGCTCCCTACGGCTTTGACGTTGTCATCGACGCCACCGGCGTCCCGGCAGTCATTGAACAAGCGTTTGACTTTCTCAAACCACGCGGGCGCTATCTACAATTTGGGGTTACGCCCATGAACGCACGTGTGCAGATTGATCCCTATGCAGTCTTCAAGAATGACTGGACAATTCTGGGCAGCTTTGCCGTCTGCTACTCGTTTCAGCCGGCCATTGCCTGGCTCGCCAACGGCGTCATCGACATTGCGCCGCTGGTCACCCATACTGCGCCGCTTGAAGCATTCGATGACGTATTCACCAAGTTTGGGCAAGGCGAGACGCTAAAGGTACACGTACAGCCTACCGCATAGAGTCTCGATCACCGTCAAGTTCCACATGGACGAGCGCAAAGGAATTCTGGTGGGTACCCAAGCGCTACACTATCCTGATTACAACATCCTCATTGTCGATGATATGCCGATTAACTTACGCATCGTCGTCGATTACCTGGAAGAATACGGCTTCGGCATCCGCATCGCTCGCAGCGGCGAGAGCGCCATCAAGCGTGCGCAATACGATCAACCCGATCTGATTCTACTGGACGTGCTCATGCCCGGCATTGACGGCTTTGAAACGTGCGAACGGTTGAAGGCCGATCCCAAGACGCATGACATTCCCGTCATCTTCATGACAGCCTTAACCAATCCTGCGGACAAGGTGCGCGGCTTTGAAGTCGGCGCCGTGGATTATGTAACAAAACCTTTGGGACAGGAAGAGGTCCTGGCCCGCATCACCACCCATTTGCGCCTGCGTGAACTGGCGCTCACTTTACAGGAACAGACTCGCCAGATTGAAGCGCGTACCCAAGTTGAAAAGGCACGTCTCTTTCAGGCTGTGGGCCAGCAGCGCGAGCAATTGCGCGCGCTGACGCATAAGCTGACGGATGTGCAAGAGACGGAAAGAAAACAGCTGGCACGAGAGCTGCACGACGAACTCGGCCAGATGCTCACGGCGATCAGCATGAATCTGGCCTATATCGAGAAAGAACTGGACATTGACTCGAATACTGCAGTCAAGCAGCGGCTGCGCGAAACGGGTGAACTCGTTGACCAAACCTTGGATCAAATTCGCGAGCTTTCGCTAAATTTACGTCCTCCCATGCTTGACGACTTGGGCTTGATCCCGACCGTACGCTGGTACACGCAGCGTTATGCGGACCGAGGCAATATCCACGTCCAGTTTGAACTCCCAGAACTTGAGGACCGACTAAACCCCAACGTCGAGACGGCGCTCTATCGAGTCTTGCAGGAGGCGCTCACCAATGTCGCGCGTCATGCAAAAGCAACCCACGTTCTGCTACGCATACGGCGTACGCCGACCGAAGTAGTTGGCTACGTGGAGGATGATGGGATCGGCTTTGACGTCGCTGCCACCATGGACTTCGAGAACAACCAAGTCGGCGCCGGCTTGCTCGGCATGCGTGAGCGCATTACGCTCTTGGGCGGAACGCTTTCCATCTCCTCGGAGCCAAACGAAGGCACGCAAATCTACTTTTCCGTACCCCTGGGAGAGACAGCGTAATGCCCATCAAAGTGTTGCTGGCTGACGATCACACCATCGTGCGCAAGGGAATCCGCTCGCTACTCGATGCCGAAGAGGACATCGAAGTTGTCGGTGAGGCCGATAACGGACGCGAAGCCATGGAGAAGGCTGAAGAATCTCAGCCCGATCTAGTTCTGATGGACCATACAATGCCCATCATGAACGGACTTGAAGCAACGCGCCAGATCCGACAGCGTTATCCTGATATTCAAGTCCTGATTTTAACGATGCATACCAACGAGGAGTATCTCTTTCAGTTTCTCCAGGCCGGTGCTGCGGGCTATCTCGTCAAGGAGTCCGCACCCAATGAACTTGTCGCCGCTATTCGTGCAATTCACCGTGGCGACTCATTTCTAAGTCCCACGGTCTCGCGCGCCGTAATCGATGAATACGTCCGTCGGACAACGGAAGTGACCCCTGCCGACAGCTACGATCAGTTGACGCCCCGCGAGCGCGAGGTGTTGCAGCTCATTGCCGAAGGGTATACCAACCGCGATATCAGTGAAGAACTGGTGATCAGCGCCAAAACAGCCGCCGTTCACCGCACGAATGTGATGCAAAAACTCGATTTGCACAGCGTGGCCGAAGTTACCAAGTACGCAATTCGCAAAGGCATCATCAGCCTAGAGCAATAGCTCCTTGACCAGTCGCCATAGCCGTCACAGCGCGCGGCAGCTACCTCTTGCCAATCTCACTGAAGACGCAGTGAAGGGACTTTAACGCTTCAACCCACTCAGCGCACCGCAACCTCAGTCATCTCTAATTGGATAATTTCAACCGCATTCAAGCGGTGGTTTCCATGCGCTAGTTGTGGCATACTGCTGCCTGGAGGTAGTCCGCCATGCATCGATCGCTCCCCACAACCGCACTCTGGTCAATCTGCCTGATCGCGCTATTTGCAGTGAGCAGCGGTTGTTCAGCAGCGCCGGCGATTCGCGCTCCCGAACCTGACGCAATGTCCACCGCTGCCGTCTCTGTCTGGCAGAATGCTGCGGCCCCATACGCAGGTACAGTCTTACGCGGCATTACGGAAGACTCACCGCCGTCACGCTATGTGTATGACGTACTCGCGCCCGCGTTTGAGACAGAGACCGGTATCCGAATCGACCTCACCGTTGCGTCGAATTCACAGGTCGAACAGGCAATTGCCGATGGCGGCGCCGGCTATGACTTTGTTTACTTGGAGCAAGACGTCATTTTTCAATATCTACGGCAGGAACGCCTTGTCGACCTTTCTGCGATGCTAGAAAAGAACTCCGACTTGGTCATGCCGGAGTTCGATCTGGACGATTTCACAGACTTTGCCGACGAATTTCGTGATTCGTCAACCGGTGCGCTCTACGGCGTGCCGATCGAGGCCTTTATCAAGACCTATGTCTATCGCAAGGACTTGTTTGAGGATCCCACGATCCGTGAGGCCTTTGAGGCCGAGTTTAACTATCCGTTGGCGCCGGCAGTTACCTTTGATCAGTATCGAGATATTGCGGCGTTTTTTACCCGTTACGGTCGGGAGAACGAACTCGATTTGTGGGGGTCGTCATTGCAGGGAAAAGTAGGTCATACAGCGCCGTTTTATGAGTTTTTTGAAACGATCGCGCCCAGCTTTGGCGTCTACGACTGGGGCATCAATCTGGCAACGAATCGGGCTACGGAAGCCGGAGGGGGCGCCCTGGATGGTGATCGGGCCAAAGAAGCGCTACGCTTCTGGCTCGACATGCTGGCCTATGCACCACCTGAAGCGGTAGATAGCACCTGGAGTGACGTTGCGGCCGCGTTTGGCGATGGACGCATCGCACAGGGTTGGCTCTATGGCGAATATATCGCCGCGCTCGGGTCCGATCCCACCCGCTCCCAAGTCATCGGCAAGCTGGGCGTGTCGCTTCCCCCGACAGAGGCTGGCGTCATTGAAGAGGCCATTGTTGGCGCAGGCTATCTTGGCTACTATGACGGCGCAGCTTTTGGCATCCCAATCGAATCACAGAACAAAGAAATGGCGCTTCTCTGGCTCCAATACGTCGGACAGCCCTCCATTCAAGCAGACTGGGCTGCCGCGACGAGCCGAGTCGTGCATCTGTCGACTTTCGACGATCCGCTGGTTCAGAGCCAAGATCGGCGCCTGAATGGCTACTATACGCTCATGAAAAAACAGGGACGCCTCTTCGGCGGCGCGCCGCCTCTTCCCTATCACGTCGCCATCCGAGATACGATTGCGCCGTTCATTGACCGTGCAATTACGGGCGAATTAACGGCCGATCAGGCCCTGGATCAAGCCGCTGCTGCTGTCGATCTCGTGCTGGCAAATTTGGACGCGCGCAGGTAGGAGGCTTCATACTATGCAACGAGAATCCTCGATAGGCAGCGGCCAGTCAACTACTCCGCCAGATACGTCATCGGCACGATTGACTCCCTCAAACGGGTTCGCAAGTAATCTGTCGATTGGCGCCAAGTTAACGTTGGGCTTTATGACGTTGGCGGCGCTCATGATGGTTCTCGTTGCGCTCTTTTTTGGCGCCAGCCGAACCGTGAGGCGCGATATCGGGTTGACAACCGCATTGCGTGCCCCCACCGTCTTGGCCTCGACACGCGCCCGTGCCGACTTATTGCGCATGCAAGCGGCCGTACGCGGCTATCTTGTGCTCGGCGATCTTAACTACATTAACGAGTATAACAAGGCCAAGCAGACCTTTGAAGAGAACCTGGCGGCTCTAGACCAGCTATCAAGTGATTGGCAGAACGATGAGGATGCGCAGCGGCTGGCGCTGCTTCAATCGACCTTTAACGCCTGGGCACCGATTCCCGATATGCTCTTTGCGCTCCACAACAACCCCATTCAAAATCAGCCCGCCATGCGGATTGAAAACCTGGAGTACAGCCCGCGTAGTGATCAGTGGGAGAGCGGCGTCACGCGCTTGATCCAACTGCAGGAGAGCAGACCCGTCACAGAAGAGAATCGCGACCTGCTCAACGATATGATTGCCCTCCAAACATCGCTCCAGGCCATGAACACCAATCTGCGCGCCTATGCCATTACCGGCGACCCCGGCTTCAAGTTTGGCTATGCCGACAATCTAGTCGTCAACAGCGCAATGTTTGACCGTCTCGTGCGCCAGAGGGCTCTGTTAGGTGACGCGCAACAGCTTCAGTTCGACGAATTGGCATCAGCGAGAAGTGAATTGCTCAACCTCCCGCTGGCAATATTTGCCGTACATGAAGGCAATCGCAACGTTGAGGATCTCTATCTGTTCCGGACCGAAGCAGAGCCTTTAGCAGACGCAATGCTCGGCCTGCTGGATGAGATCACCGTCGCCCAGCAGGCCGATCTACAGGCTGACCTGGCGCGCAGCCGGCAGAGCCTGAGCCGCATGCAAACTCAGACTCTGATCGGTAGCGTGCTGGTTTTGGGTCTTGGCGTGTTGATGGGTCTTTTCTTCCGCAAACTGATCGCCGGCCCCATCCGCCGTCTGGACGATACGGCACGACGGATCGAGGAAGGCGATTTGGATGCCCTGGCGCAAGTCGAATCCAGAGACGAAATTGGTCGTCTGGCATTGACCTTCAACCAGATGACCAGCCGTCTTCGTCAAACCATCGCCGGATTTGAGCACCTTGCGACAGAAAACCGGCTTCTTTACGAGGAGTCACAAGACCGCGCTGTCGAGCTTGCCAGAGCCAAGGAAGCGGCAGAGGACGCTAACCGGGCAAAGGGCAGGTTTTTGGCCAACGTCAGCCACGAATTGCGTACGCCGCTCAATGCCATATTGGGCTACACGCAGAAGCTGAAGCGGACGGGCCAACTTCAGGGAGACGAGGCCCAAGCCACAACCATCATCTATGAGAACGGAGTCTATCTTCTCGCGCTGATCAATGATTTGCTCGATCTGTCCAAAATCGAAGCCCGTAAGCTCACACTGCAGCCACACTATTTCGCCTTTCCCCACTTCCTCCAGAACATCAACGCCGTGTTTATCATGCGTGCAATCGAAGAGGAACGCCTCGATTTCCGTCTCGAACTAGCCAGCCCAATACCCGAACAGGTGCGTAGCGATGAAAAGCGCCTGCGCCAAGTACTGATGAACCTACTGAGCAATGCCTTCAAATTCACCGAAGCAGGTGAGATTGTCCTGCGGGTCCATGCCCATCCGCAACCGCGCGATGGTGGCGCCGAAGGCGACCTAACACGATTATATTTTGAGGTGACAGACACCGGCATCGGCATGAGTCAGGAGCAGCTTGAGCGAATATTTGAGCCATTTGAGCAGGCTGGGGATCCAACACGTCAAGCTCAGGGAACCGGTTTGGGCCTAGCGATCGCACGCGAGGTGGTTGACGCCATGGCAGGAAAACTCACAGTTAGAAGTGAACCGGGACACGGCGCTGCCTTCGGCGTTGAGCTGATCCTTCCCGCCATTTGGGCAGGCGGCACGCCATCTACTGAATTGCCCACATCAAGCGCTGTAGATGGTCTATTCGTTCCTGCACGCAAGCCAAAACCGATCCAGGATGATTTGCCCCTCACGCCGCCCGGAGCAGACGATCTTGCGATCATGCAGGACCTGGCCATGAAGGGTGATCTCCATTCCCTTGTGATCGTTGCGCGACAGATCGTCGAACGCGATCCTGACTCCCAACCGTTCGTTAGTCGTATTCAGGCCCTTGCTGATGCATATGACGATGAAGCGGTTCGATATCTACTTGTAAAAGCGATTGCCGAAAACGAGCTTGACTAGTCGGCTCTTGCCGAAAATTTGTCTTATGCTTTCGAATTCTCGCGATGCGGCAACGGCGGGCGCGAACTGTTTCATTAGGGTTTCGAAATTCGCCCAAAATCCGTTGACAACGATTACAAAGCTTGCTACAATCCAAGGCACAACCATCCTTTCATCCGAGTCCGGCTGGGAATCTCTTTATTCCGCACTGTTTCCAGCGTGTTGATCGTATCATGGCCCGACCCGGGTCATTTTCGATCACGTCTCTATTAGACAAGACATATGTGCTTTCTGCGGTGCATCCTTTGCATTGAACCCTTCCCAAGAGACTACTGACTTCCGTACAGAAAGGAGCGCACATATGGAAGCGCTGGTATTGGAAAAAAAGGGCGAGCTCTCGCTGCGCGATATTGAGCTCGATGAGCCGCTCGGCCCCCATGACGTGCGTATTGCGCTGCGCACAGTGGGCGTTTGTGGCAGCGATGTCCACTACTATACCCATGGCGCCATCGGCCCCTTCGTGGTGCGCGAGCCCATGGTCCTCGGCCACGAGGCTTCGGGCAAGGTGATCGAGGTCGGCGACCAGGTCGAAAACCTTGCAGTGGGCGATCGCGTCTGCATGGAACCGGGCATCCCCGACCCCAACAGCAAGGCGACGCGCCTGGGCATTTATAACCTCGACCCAGCCGTGCGCTTCTGGGCCACGCCTCCCATTCACGGCATATTGCGCCCGACGGTTGTCCATCCGGCCGCCTTTACCTTCAAGTTGCCGGACAGCGTCAGCTATGCCGAGGGCGCAATGGTAGAGCCGCTGGCCGTGGGCATGCATGCCGCGACCAAGGCACGCATCACACCGGGCGATGTGGCTGTGGTGACCGGCGCCGGGCCCGATCGGCATGGTGACGGCGCTGTCAGCGCTGGCCGGCGGCTGCAGCCAGGTGATCATCAGCGACGTGCAGCAACCCAAGCTCGACCTCGCCGCATCCTTGGGCGCAATTACACCCGTCAACGTGGCCGAACAGAGCCTCGTCGAAGTGGTCAACGAACTCACCGACGGCTGGGGCGCGGACATCGTCTTCGAATGCAGCGGCAATCCCGGCGTCTCGGCAGCAGTCTTCGAACCCCTCTGCCCGGGGGGGACAGTGGTCTACGTCGGCATGCCCGTGGAAACGATCGACTACGATGTCGTCTATGCAGCCACCAAAGAAGCGCGGGTTGAACACGTCTTTCGCTACGCCCACGTCTATCCACGCGCGCTCGCGCTCATGGGCAGCGGCCAGCTCGACGTCAAGCCGCTCATCACCGACACGTTCGCCTTTGCCGACAGCATCGAAGCCTTCGACTTTGCGGTAGAAATGCCGCCCACATCGGTCAAGGCGCAGATTGAGATGTAGTGGAGACTAGTAAATGCCGGCGGAAATCAGCCGGCAGTTGCTACCAGGAGATAGAAGCATCTGATTTCCACCGTGATACTTGTGCTGAGGATGGTCGAAGTATTTACGCCACACTGTACTAATAGAGATGACACTCAAACTTTGGACAATGTGCTCGGTAATTGAGCGAGGAACATTGTCCAAAGTTTGAATAATGTGTCTATAAGAGACCGCTGATTCGCCATGCTCAGGCCGGCATCAATAATGGTAGCGACACTGGAGGAAATCGATCCGGTCATCACGCACCAGATAGACAATCCGATGCTCCTGAGTGAGGCGACGAGACCAAACGCCGGACCCTAGGTAGCGCAGAGGCTCAGGCTTGCCAATTCCTACAAAGGGATCCCGCATGACGGCTTCGACAATGGTTAGGGCGCGTAGCGCAACCTTTCGGTTGGTCTTGACCCAGTATCTGAGGTCATCGCGGAATTCGGGCTGAAAAATGGCGTGCCGCTGACGGGGGAATTCAGCTTTGTTCGTCATTCCATGTCCAGTCCCAGATCAGAGCGTAGTATAGAGACAGTTTGTGGCTCGACCGCCCCATCGAGCGCACGCGATAGCGCAGTGAGTAGGCGCTGAGCGTTCTTGGGTGAGCGAAGAAGATGAGCCGTCTCTAAGAGGCCGTCAAGTTCATCGGCCGCGATGAGCGCCACATCTGCGGCGCTGCGGCGCTGAATAATGACAATATCACGGTCTTCAGCGACAGTGTCGCAAAGTTGCGCCAAATGTGCTCGAGCGTTGGTATAGGAAGTGCGAATCGTCATAGCTGCCCCTTTACATGTACGCGTTTACTGTACATGTAAATCAACCGTTTGTCAAGCAGCGATTGGTCACGGAGAATCGCTGCAGAGGTGTTTACGCTATCGTGTACTAGAAAGAGACCGATCATGAACGATCCTGTCCTGTCAACTGCACCGATACTTGATCGCTTCCGCCTGGACGGTCGCGTGGCTTTGGTCACCGGCGGTGGTCAGGGCATCGGCCGCGCCCTGGCGCATGGGCTAGGCGAAGCAGGCGCAGCCGTCGCAGTAGTCGATGTTAATCAGGAGACAGCCGATGGTGTGGCCCACGAACTGGTGCAGAAAAAGATCGATGCCATTGCGCTCGTCGCTGACGTGACGCAGCCCGATCAAGTTGCCACGATGGTCACCCAGGTTGTCGACCACTTTGGCACGCTGACAATCGGCATCAACAACGCCGGCATCGCCCAGTGGGCCGACGCCGAAAGCATGGCCGCGGCGGACTGGGAACGCATGCTGGCCGTCAACCTGACCGGCGTCTTCCACTGCGCCCAGGCCGAAGGCCGGGTCATGCTGGCAGCCGGCTATGGCAAGATCATCAACACGGCGTCCATGTCGGGCCACATCGTCAACACGCCCCAAAACCAGTCCGCCTATAACACGTCCAAGGCCGGCGTGATTCACCTGACGCGCAGCCTGGCCACGGAGTGGGCGACACGCGGCGTGCGCGTCAACAGCATCAGTCCAGGCTATACGCGTACCCAACTGGTCGACGACCTGCTGCAGACGCCCGAAGGCCAGGCTGTCATGCCCACTTGGATGGGCATGACGCCCATGAACCGCATGGCCGAAGTGACCGATCTCCAGGGTGCGGTCGTTTTCCTGGCCGGCGCGGCGTCAGACTACGTCACCGGCCACGACATCGTCATTGACGGCGGCTACTGCGCCTGGTGAGACGCTCTGAGAAGCGATGTGACAATGTGACAAAGTTGGCAACGCAGTGAGCGTCGGTTGAGTAGCGGCTTACGTGCGCGCAACCCGCTCGGTTTTGAACCGCTGCGCGACGCCGCCTGCGCCACCCTTCCAAGCAGTGAGCGTATCGAAACCAGCGAACGGCGCGGTTCATGATCGTATCTCAGACCTTTGCAGGAAGCTCTTTGGTAGGAAGCGAAGCAATTCGCCCGGGGCAGGACGCTCAAAGTACATATCGAGATGGAAGAAACCGCATGAGTGCTTCAGCTTCGATGAATCGCCAGACTCGTATTCATACCATCCTCGAAGAGATCGAGCGCATACTCTCCGACGTAGCTTCCAACGAAATCGATGCGCTGCTGGAGGCAGTGCTCATTGCGGACAGGATCGTCGTCTACGGCCTGGGTCGAGAAGGGCTGGCCATGCGCGGCTTCGCCATGCGCCTCATGCACCTTGGACTCGACGCGGCCGTCGTCGGCGATATGACCGCACCGCCTGTGGGATCCGGCGATCTCTTTTTGGTGAGTTGCGGACCGGGCTATCTCTCCACGGTTGCTGCACTCCAGCACGTGGCGCACGAAGCGGGCGCAAGCGTCTTCATGCTGACGGCGGAGCCGGATGCAGCGCTACCGCAGGCAGGCAGATGCGCGCCTGGTGCTGCCGGCGCAGACCATGGCCAAGCCAGAAACAGCAGCGTCAGAACAAGCCATGGGCAGCGCGTTCGAACAAGCGCTGTGGATTCTCTTCGACGCCCTGGTCCCGGAACTTCAGGCGCGGCTCGGTCAAAGCGCCGAGGACTTGCGCAGGCGTCACACGAATCTGGAATGACCTCAACGCTACACGCTTATAGTAGTAGCCGAGTTCCTTCGAGCAGCCCCATATCCCAGCCAAGGCCATTGCCCTGCATATCCGGAGATGGACGAATGTTGCAGGATAGACATGCAGCACAGAAGGTTTTGAATTGGTGGTAAATCGCACAGTCAGGGTTCAATCCGAACCAGAAACCAAGCAAAGATGCGTCATTGACAACGCTTTGGAAAACAATTACAGTTACGGATGGCGGCATACACCTGCGCCAACGACACACACCAAACGACAAATCGAAATCCTACATAATTGGAGACGCAGATGTCCACTGTTTTGAAACCGGATGGCAAAGCGCTTGTCGTGGCTATGGACCATGCGCGTACCCACGGCGTAATCGAAGGTCTGGAAGATCCTGGCAAGGTCATCGAGACCGTCATCGACGCCGGCGCCGATGCCATCATGACAAGTTATGGTGTCGTCAAGCACTATCGTGACCAGCTAATTGGCCGCATTCCCACGCTCATGCGCCTGGACGGCGGCGTGAGCCTCTATCAAGAGGACTGGCTGGCCTACACCGAGTGGGCGCTGCTCCATTCGGTGGAAGATGCCCTCATGCTGGGGGTGGATGGTGTCTGCCTGATGGCCTTTGTCGGCATCCCCTGCGAGCTGGATACCTATCGCATCGTTAGCCAGGTCAGCAGCGAATGCATGCAATGCAGCATGCCCGTCATGGTCGAAGCGCTGCCCGCCAGGAGCGAACGGATTCCTGACCCCTTGGATGCCGGCGCCATGGCTTCCGCGGCACGTCTTGGCTTTGAGCACGGGGCCGATATCATCAAGACCTATTACACGGGATCCGCCGGCAGCTTCCGCACCGTGGTGGACAACTGCCCCGTGCCCACGCTGATTGCCGGCGGCGCCAAAATGGATACAACCCAAGAGACGCTTGAGGTGGTCTATGGTTCGATCCAGGCGGGCGGCAAAGGGGTCGTCTTTGGCCGCAACATCTGGCAGAATGAGGATCCCCGCAGCATGGTCACCGCGCTCAAGATGATCATCCACGATGACGCCACCGTCGCAGAGGCGATGGAAGTCTTTGCATAAGCGAAGGGTCGGGTCAATTGGCTATGCCCCATGACAATCCCTTGCTCATTGGCCTTGATGTGGGTACTACCAACATCAAGGCCATTGTCTTCAACACGACCGGCGAGGTGATAGCCGGGGCCAGCGTCAAGACGCCAACCCATCACCCCCGCCCTGGTTGGGCTTTCTATCGACCGAATGAATTGTGGGCGCAAACGCTTGACGCACTGCGCCAGGCTGTTGCCGAGACGCCGGCGCCCGACCGTATCGTGAGCATCGCGATTGCCAGCATTGGCGAGACTGGCTTTCCACTCGACAGCCACGGCGAGGCGATCTACGATGGTCTGGCCTGGTTCGACATCCGCACTGAACCCCAGGCCCAGCAGATTGCAGAGCTAGTCAACGCCGATATCGTCTTCTCCAGCACGGGCCTGCCCACCACCGCCATCTTTAGCCTCTGCAAGATGCTGTGGCTCAAGCAGAACGAGCCGGAAGTTTATGGCCGTACCGTGTGCTGGCTCAACACGGCCGACTACATCGCCTATCGGCTGAGCGGCGTGCCGGCGACCGATTACTCGCTGGCCTCACGCATGCTGGCCCTCAACCTCAATGACCTCGTTTGGGACGATGAGTTGATCCGCACCGCGGGTCTGGATCCCGACCACTTTGCACCGCTGGTGGCCGCGGGCACGCGGCTGGGTAAAATCAATGGCGAACTTGCACGTGCAATTGGCTTGCCGGAGTCGGTTGCGATAGCAGCGGGCGGCCATGACCATATCTGTGGCGCAATGGCGCTGGGCATCAACCAGCCGGGGACGCTGCTCGACTCCATCGGTACGGCGGAGTCGCTCTTTATGCCCCTGGCGCGTCCGGTCACCGATCCCCAGGCAGGGCGCCAGGGCTATGAGATGGGCGCGCACGTCAGCGGCGGCTACTATGCCATGCCCTCCTTCCGGACATCGGGCGTTTGCATTGAATGGTTCCGAGAGGCGTGCACCGAAAATGCCAGCTTTGCCGTGCTGGATGCTGAAGCCTTGCAGGCCGGCCCGGGCGCGGCCGGCGTCCGCTTCCTGCCCCACCTGCGCCTGCCCCATTCGCCCCAAAACGATCCTCAGTCACGCGGCGCCTTTGTCGGCCTCAGCACCGATGTTGGCCGGGGCGCACTCTATCGCGCCATCCTCGAGGGGCTGGCTTTTGAGATGCGCGCTACGTTGGACCCGCTCCTCGACTATGCAGGGGTGGAGCGGCTCACGACCATCGCGGCCACCGGCGGCGTCACGCGCAACCGGTTGCTCATGGAGATCAAGGCGACGCTCATGGGGCAGACGATTGAGGTGGCCGAACTTGCCGATGGCACCGCATTGGGCGCGGCGCTGCTGGGCGGCATCGGCGCCGGCGTCTTCCGCGATGTCGCGGATGCTGCCGCGCACGTCGACGCCCAGTCGACGACGGTGGAGCCTGTGGCCGAATGGGCCGATCTCTACGCTGGCATCTATCGCGACGTTTTTCGTCCGCTCTGTGACGCGCTGCTGCCCATCAATCACGCCAACTACCCCTACAAGTACGATTCGACAGAAGTAGTCGGAGTCTAGCAGAGATTCTGGGCTCCACAGAACCAGTTTGACAACCCATTGACGGTGTACTACAGTAAGAAATGTGCCAACCAATCAAGCGAATACGGGCTCAGAACTATCTAGGGAAGTGACACGCGGCAACGGTTGAAGCCACCATCGGTTATGGGAAGCGCGTTAAAGACGCACTGGAAAGACGCACTGGCTGGCATGACTCAACCCTTTTTATCGGGTTTCCCGTGGCAGCCGCCAGTTTCAACCCAGCGTCCCCCCCGAAATCCCAAAGAGCCCGAATAAAAATCAGTTTGGGTGAAGACCAGCCGTCGATGCCGTAGCGCGATTACCACGCGCTGTTAAGCGGCGGCGTGCTTGGTTTTGACATCAGTAACGTCGCAGTCCAATTTTTAGACCGTATAGGGAGAAAACTATGACTCACACGGCAAGAAAGTCAGTTGCGCTCGGCCTGTTTTTGGTTTTGGTCCTCGTGATCGCCGGCTGTACCGCGCCTGTGCCTGCACCGGCACCGGCTGACGATGCAGCGGCAACGGAGGCACCGGCCGAAGAAGGCGAAGCAGCGAGTAATGAAGAGATTCAGGTCGCGCTAATCACGAAGTACAGAGGCAACCCCTTCTTTGTCAAGATGGAAGAGGGCGCTACCCAAGAGGCCGAATCGCTCGGCGTGACGCTGATGACCGCGGCCGGCGAATTTGACGGGGATAACGAAGGGCAAGTTACCGCAATTGAAAATATGATCAACGCCGGCGTAGCCGGCATCCTGATCACGGCCAACCAGTCCAGCGCTATCGTGCCCACAATTCAGAAGGCACGCGACGAAGGGGTTCTGGTCATTGCACTAGACACACCGCTAGATCCGGCTGATGCGTCAGATGCGCTCTTCGCAACCGACAACGTCCAGGCCGGCGTGCTCATCGGCGAATATGCCAGAGCAGCCTTGGGCGACGCCCCGGCGCAGATTGCGATGCTAGACGGCACAGCCGGCACGACAGTTAGCCAGCAGCGTCACGACGGCTTCTTGCAGGGCTTTGGCATCGAAGAGGGCGACGAGGCAATCGTCTGCCAGGGTGACACCAGCGGAATGGCTGACTTGGCTCAGACAGTAATGGAAAACTGCCTTACGGCCAACCCGGAGATTAATGTTATCTACACGGTAAATGAGCCGGCGGCCTTTGGCGCGAATACGGCCTTGACTGCTGCCGGTACGGCTGAGAATGCGATCGTCGTTTCAGTCGACGGCGGCTGTGAAGGTGTTCGCGGCGTGCAGGATGGTCGAATCTCGGCCACGTCACAGCAGTATCCGCTCAAGATGGCCTCCATGGGCGTGCAGGCGATTGTCGACTATGCCAAGACGGGCAACGCAGTATCGGGCTACACAGATACCGGCGTCACTCTGATTGCAGACGCTGCAGTCGAAGGCGTTGACAGCGAAGACACAACGTTTGGACTTGAAAACTGCTGGGGCGAATAGTTACCAGCTTCGCATCGTGTACGCATGATGCTACTCGCCAGGGCATGACCATAGATTCGATGATGCTGTCTGTATGGTCATGCCCTGGACTCAATAATTCCATCAAATGATAGCAGAAATCGTGGTTCTAAAATGAGTAATGTTGCCGTATCTGACCAGCCTGCATCCATTTGGCAGCGCATTCGCGCCAGCATTGTCCATTTTCTCTCTTTGCCCGGTGTAGGGCCCCTTCTGGCCCTGATCGCGGCTAGCCTTTTCTTTGCCACGCAAACGGATCGATTTCTGACCGGTCGGAACCTCTCCCTAATTGTCCAACAAGTCATCGTCGTGGGTACGCTGGCCATCGGTCAGACGCTGATCATTCTTACAGCCGGCATCGACCTCTCGAATGGCATGATCATGGCGTTGAGCTCCATTTTGATGGCCAGTCTGGCGGTCGATTTCGGCATAAACCCGATTCTGGCAGTTGTGATCGGTCTGGCAGTTGCAACTGGTTTTGGGCTGCTCAATGGCACGCTTGTGGCAATGATCCGGCTGCCGCCCTTCATCGTCACGTTGGGTATGCTAAACATCGTATATGCGATTACGCGGATCTACACGACCCTAACAATATCCAATCTGCCGCCGGCTATGCTCTTTCTCGGGACCACGTTCAATATTGGCCAGGTCGGCATCACGTATGGATCGGTTGTGATGCTGTTTATGTACGTGATTGCCTGGTTCGTTTTGCGCGAGACGGCCTGGGGGCGTCACATCTATGCCGTGGGCGACAATCCGGAAGCGGCAAGATTGGCCGGTATTTCTGTGGAACGGCTCTTGATCAGCGTCTACACTGTGGCTGGTCTCATCTACGGTATTGCTGGCCTGCTGCTGATTGCGCGAACCAACGTGGGCGACCCATTGGCGGGGCAGACTGCAAACTTGGACAGCATTACCGCGGTCGTGTTAGGCGGCACGAGCCTCTTTGGTGGTCGTGGCAATGTGCTTGGAACCCTGATTGGTGCATTGATTGTAGGCGTCTTTCGTAATGGACTCCAGCTAATGGGCATCCCATCCATGTATCAAGTATTGATAACCGGTATCCTGGTCATTCTTGCCGTTTCCATCGACCAGCTGACCCACAGGGGGGCAGCATGAGCAACGATACAGTTAGCCCAGTCATGGAAGCCCGCGGCATCGTTAAGCATTTTGGGCACGTTGTGGCGCTGGATGGAGCCGACTTCGACTTATATCCTGATGAAATTCTTGCCGTAATCGGGGATAACGGAGCCGGCAAATCGACGCTCATCAAGGTATTAGCCGGGGCGTTGCATCCCGATGCCGGCGAAGTATACCTCAACGGCGAACAGGTTCGCTTTCACAGCCCGATTGACGCACGTCGCCACGGGATTGAAACCGTTTATCAGGATCTCGCAGTTGCGCCAGAACTAAACATTGTCGAGAACATTTTCCTGGGACGCGAAGTGCGGCGCAAGGGCGTGCTTGGCTCAGTGCTGCGCATGCTTGACAAAAAGCAGATGCAGCAAGAGGCTGTCGGCTATATGGAAGATCTCAAGATCGGTATACAGTCGATGACGCAGCGTGTCGGTACGCTATCAGGCGGTCAGCGCCAGGCGGTTGCCGTGGCGCGCAGTGCGGCCTTTGCGAGAAACGTAGTGATCATGGACGAACCGACTGCAGCGTTGGGCGTAAAGGAGTCGGGAATGGTCGTCGAATTGATCCGCGAAGTACGAGATCGCGGGTTGCCGGTTATTCTCATCAGTCACAACATGCCCCAGGTCTTCGCGCTCGCTGATCGCATCCACATCCAGAGACTTGGCCGTCGAATTGCCGTGGTTTCGCCAGATGAATGCAGTATGTCCGATGCCGTGGCTATCATGACCGGCGCCATGGAAGCAAATGAAGTAAACAATGGTCACTAACCGTCCGACCAATCACAGCCAAAGCTTCGTAAACAGATGACTCCTCCCCTCTTCCTCGGGATCGATTTGGGCACATCTTCCGTCAAGATAGCGGTCTCTACGCCCCAGGGCCAAATCGCCGCCATCGGCACCGCCCATTACCCCATCCACCACCCACAGCCCGGTCATGCCGAACAGGACCCAGCCCACTGGTGGGCTGCGGTCGTCGAAGCGACGCGCCAAGTCACCAACAAGATCGACGCGGCGGCTGTCGTTGCCATTGGTCTCTCCGGCCAGATGCACGGGACCGTCCTGCTGGATGAAGATGACGCGCCCCTGGGCCATGCCATCATCTGGCCCGACCAGCGCAGCGCACGTCAAGTTGAAGAAATCACCGAGTTGATTGGTGCGCAGGAACTGATCCGCATCACCGGCAGCCCGGTCGCTACCGGGTTCCAAGCAGCAACAATCCGCTGGCTTCAGGATGAGGAGCCAGCCCGTTGGGCTAAGACAGCCAAAGTTTTGGCGCCAAAAGACTATTTGCGCTGGCGGCTGACCGGCGCTTTCGCCACCGATCCCAGTGACGGCTCCGGCGCGCTGCTCTTGGATGTCGGCACGCGCGACTGGTCTCCCGAATTGCTGACCAAACTGGAGATTGAGCCGACACGCCTGCCGCCAGTGCACCCTTCGGGCAGCATCGCGGGTACAGTGCTGCCCGAAGCCGCTGCCGAGCTGGGCCTGCCGGCTGCCATTCCCGTGATTACGGGGGCGGCGGATACGGCCTGCAGCGCTTTGGCCGCCGGCGCCCTACAGTCTGGCACGCTCTTGCTCACATTGAGCACAGGCGGTCAGATGGTGCTGCCGGTCGCTCGGCCGGCCGTCGATCTCCAGGGCCGCATCCACACTTTTTGCAGCGCGTTTACGCCAGAAGATGGCCCGGCCGGCTGGTATCAGATGGGCGCGATCCTCTCAGCCGGCATGGCGTTGCGCTGGCTGCGTGACCACGTCTTCGGTCTGAGCGGTGACGATGCCTACGCAACGATGAATCGCTGGGCTGCATCATCGCCGCCGGGCGCCAACGGCCTGCTCTTCCTGCCCTACCTCGCTGGCGAACGAACGCCCCACATGGACCCGTATGCCCGCGGCGCCTTCCTCGGGCTGACCCTCGCTCACGGGCAAGGAGACTTGGTGCGCGCGGTGATGGAAGGAGTGGCGTTTGCCTGTCTCGACGCGTTCAATGTGCTGGTGGAATTGGGGGCAGCGCCCACCGAGATTGTGCTGGCCGGTGGTGGCGCAAAGAGTGCGCTATGGCGACAGATCATCGCCGACAGCTTTGGCCTGCCGGTGTTGCCGCTCACGGTTAGCGAACAGTCCGCAACCGGCGCTTGCATTCTGGCTGGGCTGGGGGTAGGCGTCATGGAGCAGGAGTCGATTGTGGCGAATTGGGTGCGCTACGGCGAGCCGACGCTGCCCAATCCAGCGCTGCACGAAAGCTATGTTGACCAACATGCACGTTTTCGCGATGCCTATGCGAATAACCAGAGCCTTTTTGCCATGTTGAATCGCTAGGAATTGTGCCAATTTATGGCAGCCTGACGAATAAAGGGGCAATGCAGGCGAGTGCAAGCAGCAAGATCGATACTGCGACGCAAGCGAGAGATCAGCGGCGGTTGAGTCTGCGCCGTCCTGCGCTTGTCGAAGGATCGAAACCAAGCGGGTTAACGCCAGACCGCTCCTTGGTTTCGACACTTCGACAGGCTCAGTCCAAGCAAGCTCAACCGGCGTCGCTACCACTTACCTGGATCGCGACCCCGATTCCTCTTTACCACCATCATGCTCCGTCGGTATCCCATGCAGCGGTTGCGCAGAGGCACGCACAATAAGCTCTGTCGATAGCAAAATGTCGGCAGGCGGACGGGATTTTTCACCCTTGAGGCGATCGAGCAGAAGTTTGGCCGCGACGGTGCCCAGTTCAAAGGTCGGCTGGGCCGCAACGGTCAGAATCGGCGCCTGCATGTAGATGTCGGGCAGGTCATCGAAGGCGACGAGTGACATGTCGTCCGGCACAGCAAGACCGGCGCCGTGCAGCGCACGCATGGCGCCTACGGCAATGAAGTTATTGGCCGCAAAAATTGCAGTCGGCCGCTGTTCCAGCGCCAACAATTCCCGAGTCATCGCGTCGCCGCTGTCGACCATGAAGGTGCCATAGCGAACCAACGCCTCATCGAACGCAACGTGCGCTTCTGCCAAGGCTGAGCGGTAGCCAAGCACGCGGTCGCGGGCAGCAGAGACGTCCGCCGGGCCGGACAGCATGCCGATCCGGCGGTGCCCCAAGGAGAGAAGATGGCTTGTCAGGCTATGCGCGCCCTGGACAGAATCACCGCGCACAACGTCAACTTCGACGCCTTCCACACGGCGATCCAGAACCACGACATGGACACCTTGAGCTTGAAGCTTGCGCACGGTCTCCCCTGAGTTGGAGGCCGGCACCAGCAGCACGCCGTCCACGCGGCGCTGCACCAGCATGGAGAGGTACTGCTCCTGCTTGCTTTCATCCTCGTCCGTATTGCAGAAGATCACCGTGTAACTTTGACGGCTCGCCTCGTCTTCCACCGCCCGGGCGACTGACGTCCAGAAGGGGTTGGTGATGTCGGTGAGAACCAGCGCAATGGTACGCGTACGTTTGGATTTCAACCCGCTTGCCAGTAGATTGGGCTCAAAGTCCAGTTCGGCCGCAGCCGCCTCGACGCGCTGGCGCGTCGCGGCGCTGACGTAACCGGAATTATTCACCACGCGTGACACTGTAATGGGTGCAACACCGGCTAGTTTGGCAACATCGCGAATGGTGGCCATCTACTCGCTTCGCAGTCTGCTCCATTGACGGGGAGGGCAGGATATCAAGACAAACAGGAACCAACTATTACTCAAAAACGATGACGACCTTACCGCACTGCCCCTCATCGGCCACCTGGTAAGCCTCAGCCGCTTGATCAAGCGTGAAGCGGTGCGTCACGATGACCTCAGGCTTCAGGTCCCACTCCACCAACTTTTCGACCAGGTCTTCCATATGCCCCAGACTGGTGACCCATGAGCCATAAATCGTGATCTGATTGTGGATGATGGTCTGGCTCACGTCGAAGGTAACGTCGTTGCCCTCGCCGACCATAGCACTACGGCCCCAACGGCGCGTGCCCTGGAGCGCGAGCAGACGACCCTGGGGCGAACCCGAACAATCGACGGAAACTTCACACCCGACGCCGCCCGTCAGTTCCTTGATTTGCGCCAGGGCATCGGGCGCATCGGCGCGCACGGCATAATCGATGGCCCCACACGCCAGCGAAAAGTCGAGGCGCTCCTGGGATATATCGGCACCGATCACCTGGGTTGCCCCCATCTTCTTGGCAACCAGCCCGGCCGCCATCCCGACCGGGCCCATGCCGGTGAGCAAGACCCGATCTTCGCCCGAAACGCCGACGCGGTTCAGGGCTTCGTAAACGGTGCCAAAGCCGCAGGCAACGAGCGCGCCGTCAACATAGCTCAGTTCATCGGGCAGGGCGACACAGACCGTTTCCTCGGCCACCACGTAGTCGGCATGTCCGCCGTCGCGCTGCCAGCCATGGGCGGCGCGATGCTCGGAGGTGCAGGAGATCATGTAGCCCTCGCGGCAATCGTGGCAGACGCCGCAGCCGCTTATATGGTAGAGAATGACGCGGTCGCCCTCTTGGAACTGCACGCAACCGGGACCGACCTTAACGATCTGGCCGCACGGCTCGTGACCGGCGATCACGCCCTGATATGCTTCTGGACCATGCCCCAAATGCTCACGATAGATGGCGCGAATGTCGCTGCCACAGATGGAGGACGCCTTCATCTTGATCAAGACCTGCCCGTGCCCTGGCTCTGGCACATCAAATTCCTGAAATTCCACCTGCCGATTTCCCGGCAGCAATACACCCGTCATCTTCATGATTTCTCGTCCTTTTTTGCTCGCAAGCGGCTGGCATTGATGGACAGATTAGACTGATCGAGTCTATCCGGACAGGTAAATCCACCTAACCCGCCCGATCTGCCTGATTAACTTTATACTGTCTTATGCTGGCGTAATGACTCCATTGACGTCCCAGAGATCTTCCCAATCCTGGCCGTCTTTCCACAGAAAGACCTGCCCTTTAATTAACCGACAGTTCTTGTCGATGGCAGCGATGGCGGCCATCTCCTCGTCGCTGAGCGGGTCACTGACAGTGGCTTGCAGATTGGCCAGATAGTTACGCCGTTTGGTCGAGAAGGGGATCGGCGCCTGACCACGTTGGACGGCCCACTTGATGCAGATGACGGCGGGATGGACGTCGTGCCGATCGGCAATCTCCACAATGACCGGATCTTCGATATCCACCGTATCATCGACTGTACGGTCTCTGGCCGGGCGCGCGGGTGAGCCAATCGGGCTATAGCCGATGGGCACGATGTCATTGGCGCACACAAACTCGAAGAGTTCCGGTTGCTGGAAATGAGGGTGCAATTCCATTTCGTTGGCGGCCGGCTTGATGGCTGCATCGCGCAGCAAGCGTTCCAATTTGGGTATGGTCATATTTGAGGTGCCAATATGGCGCACCAGTCCCATGCCAACCAGCTGCTCTAACTGGCGCCACGTCTTCATGTAGTTTTCGTGGATGTACGGTTGGGCGCCATGGTCGCGCGAAGTAACGTCCACACCCGGAGCATGATGGTTGGGAAAAGGCCAGTGAATCAAATAGAGATCCAAATAGTCAAGCTGCAAGTCGTTGAGCGATTGCATGAAGGCGGGAATTACATCGGCCTCATCGTGCATGTCGTTCCAAAGCTTGGAGGTGATCCACAATTCCTCACGCGGAATGCCGCTCGCCATCACCTTGCGCAACGCCTCGCCAATGCGCGCCTCATTGCCGTAGACCGCCGCGCAATCGATGTGGCGGTAACCGAGGGCAGCAGCATCCTGCACGGCCGCGGCCACCTGCGCGGCTGAAACCTGATCAGATCCAAAGGTGCCAAGACCAATCGCAGGCATTTTAGCCCCTGTATAGACGAGGCGCTGGGGTACGCGTGCCGGGTCAACGCCGGGGCCCATCGCCTGCCGGTCAAACGCGTCAAGTTGACTCATTGTCGGATCACTCCTTCAATAGTGTTTCAAAACGCCACGATAAGGTTGTGAAAGTGAGCGAAGCAATAACGAAACCGAAATACTGGTATTTACATTGTCACTAAATGCCGCCCAGTCATCTATTTTTGCTTGCAAGCTTACAAATCTATGCTTGACAAGTGTCGAAAGGAGGGGTATGATACGTACATGGTACCGTTACCACATGACTATAACATGAACTTTCTTGCTTGTCTAGCATCTTCTGCAGGATTTTTCCATCTGCGTGCTTTTCATAAGATAAAGGAAGCAAATTCCTACTGAAACGCTTTGTTATTGATGTTACGGATTGGGGTTGACAGGTCTGATGAAACCGATTACAATGCCCAACGTAAGCCGGTTTCAAAAACCCTTCTCCACGCCCTATGGTCACCAAAATTGCAGATGTCGCGGAACGTGCTGGCGTGTCGACTGCTACCGTTTCTCGCGTGCTCTCTGGAAAACCACATGTCAGTGATGCCATGCGCGCTCGCGTGCTGGCGGCCGTCGATGAATTGGGGTATCGGCCCAGTCGGGTTGCGCGCAGCCTCCGGGCTCGGCGCGCTAATATCATCGGGCTGATCGTCTCTGACATTCAGAATCCGTTTTTTACGGCCATCGTCCGCGGCATCGAAGACATTGCGTATGAACGACAGTTTGGCGTCTTTTTGTGCAATTCGGATGAAGATCCAAATAAAGAGGCGCTCTACATCGACCTCATGCTGGCGGAGCAGGTTTCGGGCGTGATTATTTCGCCTACAGTGGGTGGAGCGCCCTATTATCACCGCCTTCTCGACGCCAGCGTGCCGATTGTGGCCTTTGATCGCCACCTGGTTGGGATGGACGTCGACACCGTCGTCATCGACAATGTCAGCGTCTCCCGTCAGCTGGTCACGGCGCTCATCGCAGGGGGACACAAGCGCATCGCCGCCGTGGTTGGCTCAAGCATGGCCACGACGGGATCGGAACGGCGGCAAGGATATGAAGAGGCGCTTCAGGCTCACGGAATTTCCCTTGACGAAACGCTGATCCGAGTCGGCGATCCAAAACAAGCAGATGGGTATCGGGCCACCCAGGAATTGCTCTCCCTGCTCGAGCCACCTACGGCAATCTTTGCCGGCAACAATCTCCTAACGGTGGGCGTGCTGCAAGCCCTCCATGAACACCATAAGGTGAGCGGGAGCCAGAGAATTGAAGTGGCAGCGATCGACGAATTGGACTGGATGAGCGTGGTTGATATCCCCCTTTCCATGGCAGCGCAACCGACCTACGCCATGGGCCGCAAGACCGCAGAACTACTCTTTGCCCGCATGACAGCGTTTGATAGACCGGTCCAGAGAATCGTACTGCCGGCAGACGTCAAGATCTGGCGTCGCGGAACCACAGCAGCCACCGGAAAATCGTCCGCGTGAGCGCCCCCAGCTTTGGCATCAATTGTGTGGTAGCCCCATTAGGGGTTTGATAAACTTTCCATTTCTTTCAACGGAGAAGAACCATGAAGCGAATGAACTTGCTGTCTCTCGTACTTGGTCTGCTGCTAGTGGCTGCACTGGCAGTGGGCTGTGCCGCGCCTGCGGCGGCCCCTGCCCCGGCCGCCGATGACGCTGCCGCCACTGACGAAGCGCCTGCTGAAGAAGCAGCCGCCGAAGGTGATGGCATCTACATCCCCGTCATCTCCAAGGGTTTCCAGCATCAGTTCTGGCAGGCAGTTGAATCCGGCGCCAACCAGGCCGCCGAAGACTTCGGCGTCGAGATCACCTTCGAAGGCCCCGAGTCGGAAGCCATGGTCGATCGCCAGATCGAGATGCTACAGGCCGCCCTGGCCAAGAACCCGGACGCCATCTGCCTGGCCGCCCTGGACACCCAGGCCGCGATTCCGCTGATTGAAGAAGCCAACTCCCGTGGGATTCCGATCGTCGGTTTCGACTCTGGCGTCGACAGTGATATCCCCGTCGCCACCGCCGCAACGGACAACATCGCTGCGGCTGCCCTGGCCGCCGACAAGATGGCCGAGCTGATTGGCGGTGAGGGCAAGGTCGCTGTGATCGTCCACGACCAGACCAGCCGCACCGGCATCGACCGCCGCGACGGCTTCCTCAACCAGATGGAAGCGGAATATCCCAACATCGAGATCGTCAACGTCGACTACGGCGGCGGCGACCAGCTGAAGTCCACCGATCTGGCCAAGGCCGTTATGCAGGCCAACCCGGAACTGGATGGGTACTTCGGCGCCAATGAAGGTTCGATCATCGGCGTGCTGAACGCGGTGAGCGAACTCGGTCGTGAGGGCGAGGTGGTCGTCATCGGCTACGACGCCGGCGCGCAACAGATGGACGCCATCCGCAGCGGCGTGGAGGCTGGCGCCATCACCCAGAACCCGGTCGGCATCGGCTACAAGTGCGTCGAAGCTGCCGTCATGGCGATCAACGGTGAAGAAGTTGACAAGGTCATCGACACCGGCTTCTTCTGGTACGATGCCAGCAACATCGACTCTGAAGAAATTGCCGCCGCTCCTGTATGAATAAGCGCACACACCGGCAGAGTTAGCCGGTTACAGCTGACTTGGTGGGCATGTCATGGTATACCATGACATGCCCACCAAACGCACGTGAGATAGTCCAGAGGAACGATGATGGACGAAGTCCTGGTAAAGATGGAAGGGATCGACAAATCATTTCCCGGCGTGCGAGCCCTGATCAACGCACAGTTTGAATTACGTGCCGGCGAAGTACATGCACTTGTGGGTGAAAATGGCGCCGGCAAATCGACCCTGATGAAGATCCTGGCCGGTATCTATGCCCGCGATGACGGGCAGATATTCTATCAGGGTCAAGCAGTAGAGATTCCCTACTCCCCGCGCTGCCCAGAATCTGGGCATCAGCATGATTCACCAAGAGCTCAATTTAATGCCGCACCTCACCCTGGCGCAGAACGTCTACGTCGGGCGTGAACCGCGCCGGGCCGTTCGGTTTGTCTTGGATGAAAACAAGATCAACGAACAGACAGAGACGCTCTTTCAGTCCATGCATCTGCAGCTTAATCCGCGCACAAAGGCGGCGGACCTCACGGTAGCGAAGCAGCAGATGGTGGAGATTGCCAAGGCCATCTCCTTCGATTCCCAAGTACTGATCATGGACGAGCCGACCGCGGCCCTGACCGAAGCCGAAATCGCAGAACTTTTCCGCACCATCCGCCAACTGCGCGCCGAAGGTGTAGGCATCGTTTACATCTCTCACCGCCTCGAAGAACTCAAGCTCATTTCGGACCGCATCACCGTCATGCGCGACGGCCGCTACGTCGACACCGTCGACGCGGCCACGACGCCCATCGAGCAGATCATCAGCATGATGGTCGGTCGCACGATCTACGAAGCCGCACCGGAACTCCCTGAAGTGCCGAGTACGGAGATCGTCCTGGAAGCACGGGGCCTGAATCGCGGTGCTGAGCTAATTGACATCAATTTTCAGTTGACCAAAGGCGAAATTCTTGGGTTTGCCGGCCTCATGGGCGCCGGGCGGACCGAAGTTGCCCGGGCGATTTTTGGCGCCGATCCCGATCGACTCGGGCGAAATTTATCGTCAACGGCGAACGCGCCAAGATCAACAGCCCGAAGGATGCCGTGCGCTACGGCATCGGCTACCTCTCGGAGGACCGCAAGCGCTACGGGTCTGGCCCTGGGCATGGACGTGGAAGCCAATATCGTGCTGGCCTCCTATGAGAATTATCTCGGCGCGCTGGGTACCGTCAAGGACGCCAAGACAGCCGACGTTGCCGAGCAATATGTTGAGGCGCTGTCAATCAAAACGCCCAGCATTGAGCAGACCGTGAAGAATCTCTCCGGTGGCAACCAGCAAAAGGTCGTCATCGGCAAATGGCTGACCGCCGACAGTGATATCTCTGATCTTTGACGAGCCGACACGCGGTATCGACGTCGGCGCCAAGAGCGAGATCTACCGGCTATTCAATGACCTTGCCGAACAGGGCAAATCGATCATCATGATTTCCTCTGAGTTGCCTGAGATTTTGCGTATGAGCCATCGCATCATCGTCATGTGTGAAGGGCCGCATTACGGGCGAATTGACGGCTGAAGAAGCCAATCAGGAATTGATCATGACCTACGCCACCATGCGTTCGGGCGTGGTCGCAACCGAAAACACTGCCAATCATTCTGACACAAACGGAGCCACAGCCAACGGTTCCGACGAGACAAATCGTATGGGGGAGGCATAACCATGGCAACTGCCGAGAGTGTGGACGTACCAGTTGCGGAAAAGCGGTCGATCATGCGTTCCGGCGCAGCACAAAAGCTGCTGGCCTTCGGCGCACTGATCTTGATCTTTGCGTTTTTCTCGCTTGCCTCGCCCGTCTTCTTCACGTGGGAAAACATCAAAGGTATTTTCCTGGCCACGGCGGTAAACGGCATTTTGGCGCTCGGCGTCACGTTTATCATTATCACTGCGGGCATCGATCTCTCCGTGGGGACAGTGATGACCCTATCCGCTGTCATGACCGGCGTCTTCATCACCTTCATGGGTATGCCGATTCCTGTGGGCATCGTGGCCGGGATTCTAACCGGCATGACTGCCGGGTTGGTCAATGGCATCGTCATTTCGCGCATGCACGTCCCGCCCTTTATCGCCACCCTGG
This sequence comes from uncultured Chloroflexia bacterium, assembly GCA_963749845.1. Taxonomy (GTDB): domain Bacteria; phylum Chloroflexota; class Anaerolineae; order Caldilineales; family Caldilineaceae; genus JAGRCP01. The sequence goes on from CAVVOJ010000015.1 coordinate 219,500, forward strand.
GCATGATGATGATTGCGCGTGGCCTATCGCTCATTATTTCCGGGGTGAGACCCATCTACTTCAATGACGCGCCTGGTTTTCGCATGTTGACCATGGGCTCGGCCGTAGGCGCAGCCGTCCCCGCCATCGATATACCGAATGCCGTGCTGATTCTCTTTGCCGCGGCGCTGCTTGGCCGCCTTTATTCTCGGCAAAACAGTGCTGGGTCGCTACACCGTAGCGATTGGCTCCAACGAAGAAGCGACTCGCCTGTCGGGCGTCAATGTCGCCAACTGGAAGACTGCGGTCTACGTCCTGGGCGGCTTCTTCAGTGGCCTGGCCGGCATTGTGATCGCCTCTCGCCTCAACTCCGCTCAGCCGGCGCTCGGTATCGGCTACGAACTGGACGCCATCGCTGCGGTCGTGATTGGCGGTACGTCACTCAGCGGCGGCCAGGGCACGATATTGGGCACGATCATCGGCGCCTTCATCATCAGCACGCTGACCAACGGTCTGCGCATTATGTCAGTGCCCCAAGAGTGGCAGATGGTCGTCACCGGGACCATTGTGATCTTGGCCGTCTATCTGGATATGGTCCGGCGTGGGCGTCAGGCATAGGCGCCAATCTTGCTGGCAGGAATCAGGGAAACGCGGGTAGACTGAGTCTGACAAGTGACAATCTTGCCTGTCGTCACAGCAAACAGCCTCCTTCATCCTGAAAGCGAGCAGGACTATGTTAAAAGCGGGCATCTTCATTGATGTCGAGAATCTAAATCGCAACGGCGGCTGGAAGCTGCAATATAACGTTGTGAAGCAATTGGCCGAGGCGCAAGGAACCACGGTGCTGCGCGCCAATGCTTATCTGGCCATCGATGTAGAGCGGGAGCAGAAGGACGCCAAATTTCGTGAGCGCAACGAACGCTATCGAGCGGCCGTGCGCAAGAATGGCTTTCATCTGGTACCCAAAGAGGTCCGGCGCTACTTCAATGCCGACGGCGAGATCTATCTCAAAGCCAATGCCGATCTCGATCTGGCCGTCGACGCACTGCTCCAGTCGGAGAATCTAGACTACGTTTTGCTCGGCAGCGGCGACGGCGACTTTATCCGCCTCGTCCGCGCTTTGCAGACACGCGGCAAGCGCGTCGATCTGCTCTCATTTTCCAACACCAGCACCGACCTCATGCGCGAGGTGGATAATCACTTCAACGGCTATCTGGTGCCCGGGCTTATCCCGCCGAATGAGGAGACAGACGACGGCCGCATTCACGGTACGATGCACGCTGTCAACGAAGAGAAGGGGTATGGCTTTGTCACCGTGCGCACAGGGCTCGCCTCTGACGACGTTCGTGACGACATTTTCTGCCACATCAGCGACGTGACCCATAACGGTGAGACCGTCGATAACGGCTTCTTTGCCGATCTCAGGCGCCGCCACGCCGTCCTAGAGTTTGAGCTGCGCGAAACCAACAATGGCAGTCAAGCCAAGAAGGTAACCGTCCTCAACGGCGCGTAAGCGTTTCGTAGGCGCAAGCGATCTCGCACGGCACAGGGGCCGCCGAAGTCGATGGGGGGCGCGTATCGATCTACACCCGCATGGCGGACGCTCCTCACCCCGTCCGCTCGATAGGAGATCACAGACTATGACAACGATCCATCTGACGCACGCGATGTTCCCGGCGCAGGAAATGGTGCTGGTGGAGAACGGCGACCTGCGGGCTTCCGTTTTCCGCTACGAGACAGGCGTTGAAGCAGTGCGCTTGAGCAATGGAGAAGGCGAGCTGATCATCCTGCCCTTCCAAGGTCAGCAAATCTGGTCGGCCAATTTTGGCGGCCGCGAGCTAACGATGCGCTCCATGTTTGATCAGCCCCGGGCAACCCGCAACTATCTGGAAACGTATGGCGGTTTCTTGCTCCACTGCGGCTTCACCGCGATGGGTGTTCCAGCGGAGGGCGATACCCATCCGCTACATGGTGAACTACCCAACGCGCCCTACGATTCGGCGGCCATCATCATCGATGAAGACGAAAACGGCCCCTTCATCGGCATAAGCGGCAGCTACCGGTACACGGTCGCCTTCAGCTACAACTATGTGGCCAAACCTCTAGTCACCCTGCATGCCGGGGCGCAGACGTTCAACGTGACAATGGCGGTGACCAATCTCAAGCAGACCCCCATGGACTATATGTACATGGCACACGTCAATTTCCGGCCCGTCGACGATGGACGCCTGATTTACAGCGCGCCATCGGATGCCGACCACGTGCGCGTGCGACGCAGCATCCCGTCCCACGTCAGGCCAGGCCCGGACTTTGTCGATTTCCTCGATACCCTCGCTGCGGAGCCGGCACAGCACGAGGTCCTGCGTGCAGACCTGGCCTTTGATCCGGAAGTCGTCTTCTTCATCGACTATCTGGCCGATGAGACAGGTTGGGCGCATACGTTGCAGCAATATCCCGACGGGACAGCCGACTATATCCGCCATCGACCGGAACAGCTCGACAAGGGTGTGCGCTGGATCTGCCGTACGCCAGATCAAGACGCGCTGGGCATGGTGTTGCCGGCCACAGCCGAGCCGGAAGGCTTGAGCGCCGAGCGTGCCAAAGGCAATATCAAGACGTTGGGCGCAGGCGAGACCTTTGTTTGCGAACTGGAAATGGGCTTTTTGGATCAACCGGCAACCGCAGCGATGACGGCCAAAATTGCGAGCATACTTGGTTCCTAGACGAGACGCAAGCCGTAGGAGACGTTCCAACCAGCGCAGCCTCAATGGGGAGAGCGATAGTCATGTCTCACGATCCAGATTACACCGAAGAATTGGTTGGCGTTTTTGGTCACCCGGTGGCCGAAAATCCGACCTGTGTCATGCAGCAGGCCGGGTTCGATGCGCTGAACCTGCGCTGGCGCTACCTCACGATCGAGATCTTGCCAGGCAATCTGGCCGAAGCCATCAAAGGCCTGCGCGCCTTTGGCATGAGGGGAATCAACCTAACCATCCCCTATAAGGTCGCCGTCTTGCAGTACCTGGATGAGGTGGCGACCGACGCTCAGCTTATGGGCGCGGTCAATACGGTCTGGCGCGACGGCGAACGCCTGATCGGCGAAAACACGGACGGGAAGGGCTTCATTCGTTCCCTGCGCGAAGACGCCGGCTATGGCACCTCGGGCCGGCACGTTGCGGTCTTCGGCGCCGGTGGCGCTGCGCGTGCGATCACCGTTGAGCTGGCCTTAACCGGCGCCAGCAGCATTACGGTGATCAACCGATCGCGCAAGCGGGGGGAAGAATTGGTCAGCCTCCTCAACAAGCATACGCCGGCCGATGCGATTTTCGTCTCCGGCAGCGAGCCCTACGCCATTCCCGAAGATGTTGACATCGTCATTAATGCCACGTCCATTGGGCTCTATCCCGATGTGGAGAGTATGCCCAACATTGATCTGGAGACGATTACGAGCAGTCAGTTGGTCTGCGATGTGATTCCCAATCCGCCGCGCACGCGCTTCTTGCGCGAGGCCGAAGCCCGGGGCGCACGCACCCTGGATGGGCTGGGTATGCTCGTCTATCAGGGTGCGATTGCGTTTGAACTATGGACTGGCGAACGCGCGCCGGTGGACGTGATGAAACAGGCGCTGGCCAACGAGTTTGGCGTCGAAATCTAAATCAGGCTAATCGAAAACTGAAGGAGAAATGGCATGACTGATTTTGCAATGAATGCGCCCGAAAACCGTCTTATCGGCGAGATGCCCAAAATCGGCATCCGCCCCACCATTGACGGGCGGCTGGGCGGCGTACGCGAGTCGCTGGAAGACCAGACGATGGCTATGGCGCAATCCACGGCCGACTTTCTGACCGAGAACCTGCGCCATTACAACGGTCTGCCCGTCGAATGCGTCATCGCCGACAGCACGATAGGCGGCGTGGCCGAAGCTGCCGCCTGCGCCGAGAAGTTCAAGCGTGAGGGCGTGGGCGTCTCGATCACCGTGACGCCCTGCTGGTGCTACGGCTCCGAGACGATGGACATGGATCCCCATCTGCCCAAGGCGATTTGGGGCTTCAACGGCACGGAACGCCCCGGCGCGGTCTACCTCGCAGCTGTCTCCGCGGCGCACAATCAGAAGGGGCTACCCGTCTTCAACATCTATGGCCGTGATGTTCAGGATTCCGGCGATCAGAGCATTCCAGAGGACGTGCAAGAGAAGCTGTTGCGCTTCGCCAAGGCGGGGCTGGCCGTGGCCAACATGCGCGGCAAGTCGTACGTGAGCATGGGCGGCACCTCCATGGGCATTGGCGGCTCCATCGTCGATCAGGAATTCTTCCAGGACTACCTGGGCATGCGCGTCGAGGCCATTGACATGGTCGAGTTCGTCCGCCGCATCGAAGAAGAGATCTATGATCCGGAAGAGTTCGCAGCAGCCATGGCCTGGGTCAAAGCGTATTGTCCGGAAGGCAAGGACTACAATCCGCCCTCTCACCAGCGGACGCGCGCACAGCAGGACGCGGACTGGGAAATCTCGGTCAAAATGGCGCTGATTGCTCGCGATCTGATGGTCGGCAACCCCAAGTTGGCCGAGCTTGGCTACGGCGAGGAGGCACTGGGCCGCAACGGCATCGCCGGCGGCTTCCAAGGCCAGCGCCAATGGACCGATCATCTGCCCAACGGCGACTTCCTGGAAGCGATTCTCAACACCTCCTTCGATTGGACCGGCATTCGCCCGCCTTACATCATCGCCACAGAAAATGATGCGCTCAACGGCGTCTCCATGCTCCTCAACCACCTGCTTACCAATACGGCCCAAATCTTCGCAGACGTGCGCACGTACTGGAGTCCGGATGCGGTAGCGCGCGTAACCGGCTACAAGCTGGACGGCGTTGCCGCTGATGGCATCCTCCACCTGATCAATTCGGGACCGGCGACACTGGACGGCACGGGTCGTCAGCTACGCGACGGCGAACCGGCCATGAAGCCTTATTGGGAAATCAGTGAGGAAGAGGCCAAAGCTTGTCTGGCGGCCACCACATGGCACACGGGCATGACCGAGTATTTCCGGGGCGGCGGCTGGTCGACCCGCTTCTCGACCAAGGGTGGTATGCCGGTAACGATGTGCCGCGTCAACCTATTCAAGGGGCTGGGTCCGGCCATGCAAATTGCCGAGGGCTGGACGGTCGAACTACCGGAAGACGTCCATGCTGTACTCGACGAGCGGACGAATCCGACTTGGCCCACTACTTGGTTTGTGCCGCGCACAACGGGTGAAGGTCCTTTCAGCGACGTCTACAGCGTCATGAATAACTGGGGCGCCAATCACGGCGCCATCAGCTATGGTCACATTGGCGCTGATCTGGTCAGCCTCTGCGCAATGCTGCGAATTCCAGTCTATATGCACAATGTAGACGCAACAACGATCTTCCGCCCCAGCGCGTGGGCTGGCTTTGGCGCGAATGAACCCATGGGCGCAGATTTCCGTGCGTGTGAGAATTACGGACCGCTCTACAGCTAAACGAAAGTCTTAGTGGAATCGTGCATTGGGGAAATGGGCGACAGTCGCTGGCAAATCCAATCGATCTCAACACGATTCCCCTGTGGTGGTGACTGTCGCCCACCCCATGATCTCGGACAAAATGCTGGAAAAAGAACACATCCTGGCGCATGCCCCTGTCCATGAGCGCCGCTTCGGGCAAGCGCCAGAACGAAACGTCGATAGTGGTTTGGCGTGAAGCAGTGATTGACAGAGTTCAAAGCCAATTCGAACCTATTTTTCTTTCGAAAACTATTCGGGTTTGGCCAAAAAGGCTTGCGAAAATAGCTTTCTTAAGGCACAATAGAGAGAGACAAGAGTTCCCCAAAACCAGCTTGTCTCCCAGCATATACAGATGGTGACGAATGACATCTCAGGAATCCAAGGCAGAGTTGCTGCGGGTGGAAGGCCTCACCAAGGCATTCTCAGGTGTTGAAGTACTGAAGAATCTCACGGTCAGTCTCCATGCCGGCGAAATCCTGGGCGTCATCGGCGAGAACGGCGCCGGCAAATCGACCTTCATGAAGCTGATCAGCGGCGTCTACTCCCCCACACGCGGTAAAATCTTGGTCGACGGCACGCCGACGGAAATCCCCAACACCATCACCGCCCAACACTTGGGCATCTCCATGATCCCCCAGGAATTCAATCTAATCAACACGCTCCGCGTCTACGAAAATATCTTCCTCGGACGAGAACTGCGCCGCAATGGCATGCTGGATCGGCGCGGCATGATCGCGACCGCGCGCACGCTGTTCGAGCAGCTGGATACCGACGTCGACCCCGAAGCGATGGTCGGGAACCTAAGCGTGGCCAAGAAGCAAATGGTTGAGATTGCCAAAGCCATGAGTCAGGAGTCGCGCCTGCTGATCATGGATGAACCGACGACGGTGCTCTCCGGGGCCGAGATCGATTCACTCTTCACAATCATGCGCGATTTCACCGCCAGCGGTGGCGCCATCATGTTCGTCTCCCATAAGTTAGGTGAGGTCACGGAAATCTGCGATACCGTTATGGTGCTGCGTGATGGCGATCTGATCAGCGTAGACCCGGTCGAAGCGCTGGATGAGCATGAAATGGCCCGGCGCATGGTCGGCCGCGAGCTAAGCGAGACCTTCCCACCCAAAGCCGTCGTAACCGGTGACGCGACGGCGCTCTCGGTCCAAAATCTTTCGGTCGACAACACCCTGTACGACATCTCGTTTGACCTGCGCAAGGGCGAAATTTTGGGCATCGCCGGCCTGATGGGCGCCGGTCGCACGGAGCTGGGCGAAACACTGATGGGTCTGCGCCACATGGACAGCGGCACAATCTATGCCCACGGCGAGCCAGTGGAAATCCACAATCCGCGCGACGCCATGCAGGCGGGCATCGCCTATCTCTCCGAAGATCGTCAGGGACGCGGCCTGCTGCTCATCTATGACACCGTGGTTAACATCACGCTGGCGTCACTCAGAGAGTACTCGAAGCTCTTTATCCAGAACAAGCGCTGCACCGAACGGGCGCAATATTATGTCGATTCCTTCAACATCCGTATCCCCTCGCTGACCGATGACCTCGCCCATCTGAGCGGCGGCAACCAGCAGAAGGTCTATCTCTCAAAGTGGCTGGATACGTCACCCACCATCCTGATTCTGGACGAACCGACACGCGGCATTGACGTCGGCGCCCGGCGGGAGATCTATGGCTTTATCCATGATCTGATTGAGAGCGGTCTCTCCTGCATCATCATTTCGTCGGAATTGGAAGAGCTGCTTGGTATGTGCAATCGCATCCTGGTCATGCGCGAGGGACGCCTCGTCGGCACGTTGGCCGATGAGCACATGAGTGATGAAGAAATTATGTTCTATGCAACCGGGCTGAAAGAGCACGCGATATAGGCTTCACTGCAAATTATCAGTATTTTATGTCAACTAAATTCAGGAAATCCCGAGGGTAGCGTCCGTGACGGATCGACTAAAGAACATCAACTATGCAACCTGGGCCCCGTTGGCGGCTCTGGTCATCTTACTCATCATCTCGGCGTTTGCCAGCGAATACTTTTTGCGGCCGCGTAACCTGCTCAACATTACCCGCCAGATTTCCTACACGGGCGTCATTGCGCTGGGCATGACGTTCGTCATTATCGCCGGAGGGATCGATCTGTCCGTCGGATCTATGGTAGCCTTGGCCGGCGGCCTGGCAATTCTGGCGCTCAATGCGTTGGGAGGCGGTGTCCCCGCCGTGATCGTGGCCGTGCTGGTCGCGATCGGAGTGGGCATGCTCTGCGGCGCGCTCAATGGCGTTTTGGTCACGACAGGCCATGTGGCGCCCTTTATCGCCACCTTGGGCACGATGTCGATCTTCCGGTCTATGGCGCTCTACATTGCCAACGGCGGTGAATTCCGCGCCGAGAGCGACGTCTATCCCAAGATCGGCGCCGGCATGTTCATGGGCATTCCCAACTCCGCCATTATCTTCCTGGTCGTGGCAATCGTCTTTCACATTCTTTTGACCTACACCCCTTTTGGACGCCACGTTTGCGCAGTTGGCGCCAACGAAACCGTCGCCCGCTACTCGGCCATTCGCGTGCAGATGGTCAAGTTCATCACCTATGTCCTCACCGGCTTCACGGTCGGCATCTCGGCCGTTCTACTCTCTTCTCGCCTCAACTCGATCAGCTCAACCAACGCCGGCGTCTTCTACGAGCTGGATGCGATCGCGGCCGTCGTGATCGGCGGCACATCCATGGCAGGCGGCGTCGGCACAATCTGGGGCACGGTCATCGGCGCCATGGTCCTGGGCGTGATCAACAACATGCTCAACATGGCCGGCGTCTCGCCCTATCTCCAGGGCAGCGTCAAGGGCATCGTCATCATTGCGGCAGTCTTGGTGCAGTATCAACGCAGGAGTTAGGCAAAGCATCAAGTTATCGAGGTCTATTTTTCATTTCACAGAAAGGATCTATCGTATGAAATCGTGGAAATCTTTCTTTGGGCTGTTGCTCGTCAGCCTCATGCTCTTCACGGGTTGTACCGCGACGCTGCCGGCTGAAACCGCAGCGCCCGCGGCCGATTCAGCCGCTGCCCCAGCCGCTGACGCTGAGGCCGTCTCGACCGAGCCGATCAAGATTGGCGTCGCTATCCCCAGCGCGGATCATGGCTGGACCGGCGGTATCGTCTACTGGACCGAGAAGGCCATCGCCGACTGGGAAGCGCAGGACCCGAACGTCGAGTTCTTCCTGACCACCGCCGATTCGCCTGATACCCAGGTGGGCGATGTGGAAGATCTCATGGTGAAGGATATCGATGCGCTGGTAATTCTGCCCCATGACTCGGCATCCCTGACGCCGGTGGTGGAAGAAGCCAAGAATGCCGGCATCTACGTCGTCGTCATCGACCGCGGCCTCACGAAGCCGATCGCCGACGTCTATGTTGCGGGCGACAACCCGGGTCTGGGCAAGGTTTCGGCTGAGTGGATGGCGGAGGAAATGGGCGGAGCCGGCGACATCGTCGTGCTCGAAGGCATTCCCACCGTGATCAACACAGAACGCGTCGAGGCCTTCAACGCCGTCATGGAGCAGTACCCCGACATCAACATCCTCGACTCCCAGCCCGCAATGTGGTCGACGCAAAAGGGTCTGGAGATCATGGAGAACTACCTGCAAAAGTATGACAGCATCGACGCCGTATGGGCGCAGGACGACGATGTGCTCAAGGGTGTGATGCAGGCCTACGAGGAATCGGGTCGCGACGACATCGCGCTCTTCCTGGGCGGCGCCGGCTCCAAGGATATCATCAAGAAGATCATGGATGGCGATCCGCTGATTCGCGCCGACGTCACCTACCCGCCCTCCATGGCCGCCACGGCCGTGAGCATGGCTGTGATGGGCCTGCGCGGGCAGCCGCTGGAAGGCTTCTATCAGCAGAAGATTCCGTCCGAGATCATTCTGGCCGCCGAGCTGATCACGCCGGAGAACGCCGAAGTCTACTACGAACCGGATTCGGTCTACTAGTCGATTGCCGAAGCCGGACGTTCCAAAAGCCCGGCTTCGGCTGCTGCACACAAAAGCGCCTGCTGCTCGCACGACGACGAGCAGCAGGCGCTTTTGGTTTTAGGTTGATGAATGCCTACTCGAGAAGGAAGAATGGTTAATGGGCGGCAATCAGTTTAACCATTCTCCATTCACTATCCTCGATTAAGCATTATCCCGGTCTCACTCAAAGGGCAGCCACTTCTGATCGCTCTGGCCGCTCTCGATCACCTTCTCGATGAACTTGACGCCCCGGGCGCCGTCGTAGACGGTGGGGAAGTCTAACTCAAGCTCGGTTGGCTCCCGCCCCACCAGCCTGGCACGCATGGTGTCAGTCGCGTTCATATAGACGTTGCCAAAGGCTTCAAAGAAGGCCTCCGGATGACCGAAGGGCAGATGAGACGCCCGCTGCGCGGCCTCGCCGACTTAGTCATTGCCCCGCTTGTAGACCTGCATGGGCCCCTTGGGATCCTTGAAGTAGAGCCAATTGGGATGCTCCTGGTGCCACTCGAGACCGGCCTTGGTGCCATAGACGCGAATGGTGAGCCCGTTCTCTTCGCCGGCCGCGATTTGCGAGCACCAGAGGATGCCGTGCGCGCCGTTGGTGAAGCGCAGGAGCACGCTGGCATCATCATCGAGCAAGCGACCGGGAACGAAGGTCTTGACATCGGCACAGAGCGCTTCTATCTCCAGCCCCGTTACGTAAGAAACTAAGTTCTCACAATGGGTAGCCGATGTCGCCGATCGCGCCGGCAATGCCCGAGCGCTTGGGGTCGGTGCGCCATTCGGCCTGCTTGTTGTCGCCATCCTCTTCCTTCTCCAGGAGCCAGCCCTGCGGATATTCGACCACCACCCGCTGAATCTCGCCCAGCTTCCCGGACGCGACCCAGTCACGGGCTTCTTTGACCATGGGATAGCCCGTGTAGTTGTGGGTGATGGCAAAGACCACGTCGTGCTCTTCTACGGCGTCAATCAGCGCCTGAGCCTGCTCGCTGGTGTGCACCATGGGCTTGTCCAACACGACATTGAAGCCGGCCTCGACAAAGGCCAGGGCCGGCTCAAAATGAACGTGGTTGGGCGTGACAATGCTCACAAAGTCGATGCGTTCGCCTTCCGGCAGTGCGCTTTCCTTCTCAAGCATCTCCTGCCAGGAGCCATAGTTGCGTTCCGGCGCGATGAGCAGTTCCTCGCCTGACGCCTTGGCCCGTGCAGGATCGCTGGAAAAGGCCCCGGCCACCAGCTCCGTCAGGCCATCGGAAAGCGCGGCACGGCGATGAACAGCTCCGATAAAGGAGCCCTGGCCGCCGCCGATCTGGCCGTACTTAATCTTGCGATCTAAAGTCGTCATGAGTCTTCCCTATTCTCCCGAGGCAAAGGCGGCGTCAAAGGCAACGGCCGAAGGCGCAAAGTCGGTGCGGCGTACAAAGGCCAGGGCATCGGGCGCGCCCCACTCGCGATCCATGCCGCTGTCCTCCCATTCCACTGACAGCGGGCCTTCGTACCCGATGCGATTGAGCGCCCGGAACATCTCTTCAAAATCAACGCTTCCGTGGCCCGGTGAAACAAAATTCCAGCCGCGACGACCGTCACCGAAGTCAAGGTGAGAGCCCAAAATACTGCGCCGGCCATTGCCGACGAGGACTTTTGCGTCCTTGACGTGGGCATGGTAGATGCGATCGGCAAACTCCTCGATAAAGGCGGCGGGATCAAGGAATTGGTGGATCAGGTGGCTGGGATCGAAGTTGATGCCAAACGCCTCACGGTAGCCGATGGCCTCCAACGCCTTGGCAGTCGTAATGAAATCGTAGGCAATCTCGCCGGGATGAACCTCCAGCCCAAATTTCACGCCGACCTCGTCATAGACATCCAGAATCGGATTCCAACGGTCGGCGAACTCTCGGTAGCCAGCGTCAATCAACTCAAAGTCATTGGGTGGAAACGAGTAAAGCATGTGCCAGATGGGCGAACCTGTGAAGCCGGTGACGACGCTGACATCAAAGTCAGCTGCAGCGCGCGCCGTGTTGGCCACTTCTTCAGCACAGCGTTGGCGAACGCCTTCAGGCTCGCCGTCCACCCACAGCCGCGCGGGCAAGACCCCCTTATGGCGGCCATCGATAATGGCATCGCAGACACCCTGACCAACCAGATGTGTGCCAACTGCAAAACATTGCAGGCCATGCTGGTCCAGCAGATCGCGCTTTTCACGCAAGTAACTGTCGCTTTCCAGCGCCTTGTCCACTTCAAAATGATCGCCCCAGCAAGCCAGTTCCAGGCCATCATAGCCCCACTCGCTTGCCTTCTCGGCCAGGACAGCCAAGGGAAGGTCGGCGAACTGGCCGGTAAATAGAGTAATTGGTCTTGCCATCATTTCCTCCAAATAGTTTGTGGCACTTCAGACACTCCAAGGGGTGTCACCGCAGCCAAGCCGCGTTTGGTGATACCCCCGGAATGATTGGTTACTTGCAAAACTTCATGCGCTATTCTGCGCCGAGCGACTTCAGGTATTCATAGCTCTTGAGCATATTCTCATCGCCGCCCACTTCCAGCGTACTATACTCGGCCGCGCCATCCTTGAGCACATCATAGACGCCGGCCACATCGATGACGCCCTCGCCGAGGGCAATGGGACCAAAGCCGCAGCCGTAGATCGAGCCGCGCTGGGCTTCCCACTCTGCCGGCAAATCCTTCCAATGGACGTGCCAGATGATCTCTTTGAAGGCCTTGGCCATTTCGACCGGGTCAGCCCCGCCCAGCCAGGAATTGCCGGTATCCATGTTAACGCCCAGATTGGCGGGATTGCCGAGCTTGTCCAGGATTGCCTGCATGCCATCGATCGAGTCGGTCAGAATGCCGTGGGGCTCCAGTAGAATCCGTACGCCCATGGCCTCTGCCAATCGAACGGGTTCATACAGCTTCTCGGCTACGACAAAAACACGCTCCGCAGGAGTCAAGTTGTGTCCCCAGGCAGTCTTGGGATCGCCCTCCGTGGTGATCACATCCGTAACGCCCAGACCGGCCGCGAGGCGGACAGCCTTGAGGATCTCCGTCGTGCCATAGACCGCCGGCGACGTGGCGTCGAGCAGATTGGCATGGGCGCAGACGCTGGTAATGGTCAGGCCATGCTTGTCAAACATGGCTTTGACGTCCGCCGGATTCGAGTCCAGACTGAGCGCGCCGGTAAAGCCAAATTCGTTGCCCAACAGGCCGCCGGGATGGTTGTCCGTCACATCGGCGTATTTGAACCCCAATCCGGCAATTCGTTCCAGCTGATGGTCAACAACAGAGAAGGGATCCACGAGCGCAAAGCAGCCAACTTTCATCATTCTCTCCTTTGAAAAGTCGTTATGCTACAATTGTGGTTGGTACGCTTGCGCGTCTACTATAGTCCGTACCGAAGACTCCTGTCTTTCACGATTTTCGGGCGGTAAAATTTGTACATGCGGTAAAGATATTCTATGGCAGAGCCGGTTATTTTTCAAGACAAGAATCAGCTCTATTACGCGGACACCTGCGAACCGCTGAAGCATGCGGCTCAGCGCGGCGACGTCTCGCTACGCGGCTGGGCGCGTGGCAGCTATCCAGGAACGCCTATCCCCCCGGCGATGCTGCCCCAGCTTCGTTCCATCGGCGTATGGGACGCGCCTCGTCCCCAGTCCTGGGGTCTCGACCTGCATTGCAACGAAGGGATTGAGTTCACTTATCTCGCCCAGGGCAAGACGGCGTTTGAAGTAGATGGGCGGCGATGGTTGCTGCGCAAAGGCGATCTGACCATTACGCGACCGTGGCAGTTTCATCGTGTGGGCAATCCGACGATTGGGGCCAGCCGCCTGATCTGGCTCATTCTCGACGTAGATGTGCGCCGGCCCAACCAGCCGTGGCGCTGGCCCAAGTGGCTGATCTGCACGGCAAGTGAACGCAAGCGACTGACGGACCTGCTGCGCCACAATGAGCAGCCGGTCTGGCAGGCCGATGAGGAAATCGCGCGCTGCTTTGCCAAGCTGGACGAGCTACTTGACGAGTCGGAGCCGACCGCCAGCCAGACCAAACTCGTCTTGACGATCAACGAACTCATCATTGCCCTTCTGGAAATGCTGGAGCGCCGGCACATTCCGCTCGATGCCCGCCTCTCCACCACCGAGCGCATGGTCGAGATGTTCTTAACCGAACTACCCAAACATTTGGCCAAATCCTGGACGCTGGACGATATGGCGCACGAATGCAGCCTGTCACGCAGTCAGTTTTCGACCTACTGCAAGCAAATCACGAATATGTCGCCCGTGGAATATCTGACGTCCTGTCGGGTTGAGGCAGCTGCCCAGATGCTCATCAACCGACCGGAACGGAGTGTCACTGCGGTTGCCTACGCCTGTGGCTTCAATTCAAGCCAGTATTTCGCCACGGTCTTCCAGAAATTCAAGGGTGTCTCCCCTTCAGCATTCCGGGTCGCGTACAGCATATGATGACCAACGTCAGATCAATCGAGCTAGACTGCGCCACGCTCAAGCCAAGCGCTGCCGGCCGACATGGTGGAATGCAGGCCATGATGACGTATTCCTGGCGTGGTCGTCGCGCTATGTGGTCCATCGACGCATGAGCGCTCCCTACACATTGAAAGAACAGCGTGCCTACTGGGACGAGCAAGCCGGCGCATTTGATCAGGAAGCCGATCACGGGCTGCACGATCCGACGGTACGGGCAGCGTGGCAAGCCTTGCTCGCGGCCCATCTGCGCGCAGCTCCGGCAACGGTCCTAGACGTTGGCTGTGGGACGGGCTCAATCAGTGTGCTACTGGCTCACCTCGGCTACGCGGTGATCGGCATTGACTTGGCCCCGGCCATGCTGATGCTGGCCCGCAACAAAGCCACCCACGCGAAGCGGACAATCGATTTTGCTTACATGGACGCAACAGATCCATCCTTTATGCCCTGCCAGTTCGATGTCATGGTCGGCCGTCATATTCTCTGGGCGCTGCCAGAGCCCGTCACGGTATTACAGGGCTGGATGGAACTCTTGCGCCCGGGCGGCCGCTTGATCCTTGTGGAAGGATTCTGGCATACCGGCGGCGGCATGCACGCCAACGAGATTGTTGCAGCTCTTCCTAGCCAGATGAGCATCGCCGCTCTTCAAGATCTGAGTGATCAACCTGACTTATGGGGACAATCCGTGACAGATGAACGATTCATGCTCATGGCACTACGAAACGAGACAAAGCAATGACGCGAAGCAAACGAATACTCATCATCAGCGCAATTTCGCTGATCGTGATCGCGCTCGATCAATTCACCAAATGGATCGCCGTGCAATATTTGCCCCGCGACCAGATGCACTCCTACTTCTTCGACACGGTACGGATTGGCTATCATGAAAACCACGGCGCCTTCCTTGGCTTAGGCAATTCATTGCCCAGCGATGTGCGCTTCTGGATTTTCATCGTGGGTGTGGCCGCCTTCTCCCTGGCCCTGCTGGCTTATCTCATCTTCAGCGAACAAATGGACATCCTTACCGTCGTCGGACTCTCGCTGGTCTTCGCCGGCGGGATCAGCAATTTCTATGACCGGATTACGAATGACGGTGCCGTTGTCGACTTCCTCAACGTAGGCATTGGCCCCCTGCGCACCGGTATCTTTAATATTGCCGACATGGCGATCCTAGCCGGCGCCGGATTGGTGTTGCTGGCAACCATCGCACACAAAGAGTAGACGCGGCCTGACTGCGCCGCCTTCGCCGGCAAGGGACGTTTCTGCTGGCCAACCCGGCCTGTGGCTGACTCGGCATCACGGCCGTTTCTCTATCTGCGATTGGTACGCTCGGCGTAGAATGATCACGCGTTCGTTTCCCGCCAATCAAACGCCACCGTAATCAACTCAGAGCGAGGATCGGCCAGTTCGGCATAGGTTCGATGTGCGAAATGGGGCGAGCGGACATCGCTGATGATGTCCGTGAGGTCGAGCTTGGCGCGCGCCATCAAGTCCAGCGCCGCACGCAGATCACGCGGTTGAACATCACGCGGTAGATGGAAGGAAAGCTCCTTCATGAAAGCAGCGGTGTACGGAATTGAGAATGTGTCAGGGTAGCTGCCCTGGATGATCAAGCGTGCGCCTGGCCGTGCGGAATCGTCGAATGGTTTGGCTTTGGCAGCGACCAGAGCTTGCGGTAAGACCGCAGGTGCACCCGTCGCGTCGACCACAATATCGGCTCCGTCCGGCAAGGCTGCTTGAATCGTCGCCGTCAGATCGTCTTCGACCAGGATTGCTTCTAAGCCGGCGGCCTCCGCCACAGCAATACGCGCCGGAGAAAGATCAAAGACCACGACGCGTGCACCGCTAATGGCGTGGAGACGGGCAGAGAGCGCGCCGATCGTTCCCTGGCCGATGACGGCAACGATTTCGTGGGCGGCCGGCCGGCTCAGGCGTACGCCTCGATAAGCAATGCCGACCAGACGCGTGGCCGCTCCCCAAAGCGGGTTGAGTCCGGGCGGTAAAGGCAGAACATCTTGCTCAGCCTGAACTGCGTGTTGGATGTGGCCACCCCAGGTTAGGTGTTCGCTGGCGCGTGCTGTCCCCTTGCCATAGACCAGCGTACCCAGTGCAAGCGTCGCAGCGCTGTCTGATGCGACAACACGTCCAACAAAGGAATAGCCGGGAATCAACGGAAAGCGTGCACCGTCCTGCTTCCCGGCGCGACAGCGCAGTTCCGTTCCTGGCGAGACTACCGTATAGAGCGCTTCGAGCAACACTTCGCCGGCCGCCGGCTCGGGAATCTCAACAGGGGCCACCGTCACTTGGTCGACATCAGTAAACAGGATTGCCGTCGTCTGCATAGTCTGCATCTCCGTAGGAGTTATGGATTTTTGACTTGTGACAGGCCCCGATAAGTGGTTTTCTGAACAGCTGCTACGTGCGTCGCGCCGGATTATCAGCTGGCGGCAAGGGAAGCGGCATCGATTCATCCGGCATGGGCGGATACTCTGGCAGATCGATGTCACCGACCAATTCTTCAATCATAACTGGCCGGCCGGTCGCCATTGAGTGATTGGCCGCCACGCCGGTCATAATCGACCAGGCGCCCGCGCGCTGATCTGCCGCGCGCAGCAGTGGATCGGGCGGTTGGCGCTCAGGCGCAAAGATGTAGTCGAGCATGATCGGGTCAGCCCCGCCATGACCGCCTCCGCCCCGCTGGTCGATCGCGATTTCGTACGCCTGGCCAAAGTGGGGATAGACGCGGATCCAGGTACCTTCCGGCTTGAGCGCCCCGGGCACGCGACCGTCGCCATTGATATAGGTCGCTTCTTCCATCTTGTGCTCCAGCCGCCCGTGCGTGCCGTTGAAGGTAATTGTATAGCCTTCCCACGGTGAAAAAGCCGTGAGGGAATAACTCATGCGTGCGCCATTGCGATAGTCGACAATCACGCTC
The DNA here is from genome assembly GCA_963749845.1 of uncultured Chloroflexia bacterium. Taxonomy (GTDB): domain Bacteria; phylum Chloroflexota; class Anaerolineae; order Caldilineales; family Caldilineaceae; genus JAGRCP01. The sequence continues at coordinate 236,416 of CAVVOJ010000015.1, forward strand.
ATATTGTCTTCGATATCAATCTCAGGGCTAAAGACGCAACGGTCGCGGAAATAGCCGTCGTCTCCCTCACATTCAAGATAGAGGGCGCGATGTGCGGGCGCTGCGGCCAGATCGAGATAGAAGGGACAGCGGGCCGCTTCGGCGCATCCCCGACACCGTTCGCCGCGATCGGTAAGTCCGAATCGCTCGGCCGTCTCGGGGAGATAGAAGCGGCGGTCGCCAGAGGCAGTCACCCGCGCCGGCACGGTCGAAAGCCACCAGTTCACGAGGTCGAAGTGGTGGGTCGCCTTGTGCACCATCAAGCCGCCGGAATTGACCTTGTTGCGGTGCCAGCGGCGAAAATAATCAGCGCCGTGCTCGGTGTCCAGCATCCAGTGAAAGTCGACCGAGACGACGTCGCCAATGACGCCGGCCATGAGCAGTTCTTTGACCTGGGTGCGCGGCGGCGCGTAGCGGTAGTTGAAGGTAACGGTGATCTTCCGACCGCTCTGCTGCTGGACGTCCAGAATGCGACGACATTTGGTCGCATCGGTCGTCATGGGCTTCTCGGTGATTACATCGCAGCCCAGTTCCATGGCACGCACGATGTATTCATCATGGGTGCTGTCCTTGGTCGTGACAATCACGGTGTCGGGCTGCGTCTCGGCTATCATGCGATCAAACTCGGCATGTCCATAGGCGCCAACGTCGGCGCCGCTTTCCGCCTCGACCCGTTGGCGGGCCAGCTCCAAGCGACCAAGGTTTACGTCACACAGTCCGACGAGCATGCTCGAATCCCGGTAGGTGCCGAGAATTGCCTCGCTAAACAGATAAGAACGACCGCCGAGACCGACAATCGCATAGCGGGTCCGCTGCATTATTTGGGCCTTTCATTGCTGAGCATTTACCTAGAGATCGAGCGACAGATTTTCATGATAAGATGAGGGAAGCGGATGCACAAATCGGTTTTTGAACTTCATTCGATCCAAAAGAACGACCAATCACACCAAGCGTCGCCCAAGCAGTTCAAGACACGCGTTCCATCGCGTAAGCGACACTATCCCAAAACGACCAGCCATGCAAAGGAGAACTTGAATGGCTCAGGCATCACCCAATGTCATCGTCTTTTTTACTGACCAGCAGCGCTGGGACACGAGCGGGCTCCACGGCAACCCGCTCAACCTCACGCCGAACTTCGACCGCGTCGCCCAGAACGCCACCCACCTAGCAACCTGCATTACCATGCAGCCGGTCTGCGGACCGGCCCGCTCGTGTTTACAAACCGGTCGTTATGCCACCCAAACCGGATGCTTTCGCAATTCTCGCCCCCTACCTGCCGAGAGCAAGACGCTGGCTCACTATTTTGGCGAGGCGGGCTACGAGACAGCGTATATCGGCAAATGGCATCTTGCCGCCAGCGATCCAGTTCCTGCCGCTGAGCGAGGCGGATATGAGACGTGGCTCGGGGCCAATCTCTTGGAATTTGTGTCAGAGCCCTATGATGCGGTGCTCTTTGACGAAGAAAACGATGCCGTGAAGCTACCAGGCTATCGCGTTGACGCCATGACCGACGCAGCCATTCGCTATGTCGCCCAGGACCGTGAAGATCCATTCTTCCTCTTCCTCTCCTTTCTCGAACCCCATCACCAGAATCACACGGACAACTATCCACCGCCTGACGGCTACTGGGAACCCTATGCGGGTCGCTGGCTGCCGCCGGATCTTCAGACGTTGGGCGGCTCTGCCGGCGCCCATTGGGGCGGCTACTGCGGCATGGTCAAGCGGCTGGACGAAGCATATGGGCGCCTGCTCGATGCGCTCAAAAGTCTCGGTTTGCGGGAAAAGACGATCGTGCTCTTCACCAGCGACCACGGCTGCCACTTCAAGACGCGCAACGACGAGTACAAGCGTTCGTGCCACGAAAGCTCGGTCCATGTACCGGCCTCCATCACAGGACCTGGCTTTGAAGGGGGCGGGCGCGTCAACCAGTTGGTGAGCCTGATCGATCTGCCGCCGACCTTGCTTGACGCGGCCGGCATTCCCGTGCCCGAGATCATGGAAGGTCAATCGATTTTGCCGCTGCTCAATGGCTCCGTCATAGACTGGCAGGACGATGTGTTTATTCAAATCAGCGAGTCGCAAGTCGGCCGGGCCCTGCGCACGAAGCGCTGGAAGTATAGCGTCGTCGCGCCGGAATTGAATGGTTATGAAAGCATGGATAGTGAGCGGTACACGGAGGAATTCCTCTACGACCTGGAGGCGGATCCCTACGAGTTGACCAATCTGGCCGGGGTAGACGCTTACCGGGGCGTAGCCGATGAACTGCGTCATCGGCTACTACAAAGGATGGCTGCCATCGGCGAACCACCCGCAGTGATCGAACCGGCGCCGGCATGGAGCTACGGCCAGCGCGGCCTGCGGGCCGGCGACTGGCTGGCGGCGGGCAATGGCTGAGCAGTGAACTCCTGATGGTCCAGGCCGAGGAGAGGCGAATTTGTCCGGTCGTCAACCCGGAGATTGGTGTGTAACAATGAAAGCGCCGCGCACCAGTCTCTGGACTGACGGCATGAATGGTCCGTCTGACTTTACCAACGTGAGGAAGCCAGACTTATGCTTCGAGCAAAATCACGTTGCTGGGCTCGCTTATCCAACTTGGGAAACTAGTTCCTGAGCTTGCAGAAATGCGAGTATGTCGGTTGCAGTGTTGATCGTTGCATGCCCGTCGCCAGCATAGATCCTCACAGTCAGATCGGGGACGTTCACACGCATTCGGTCTGCCGTCTTGGGCGTATTCAACATGACGTCGTCCTCACCCGCAATCAGGAGCACCGGCATTGACAAGCTCTGTAACGCTTCGTCGGTGAAGAGCGGCGGCGCGCCCGTGCGGAAGTTGAAGTCCTTGCCGACAAGGGTCAGGAATCGATCCAGGTCATCCGGAAACTGACTCCCTTGAAACAGGTAATTTTTCAAGCGATCGCGCCCCAGCCACCAAGGAAGGAGTAGCCGACGACGCGTAAGACGAAGGATAGGCGCGGCTGCTGGATGCCCGATGGGACGATAGCTACTGCGGCCACAACGCGCTGCGGTCGATCGATGGCATACCGAAGCGTCGCCCACCCGCCAAGCGACATGCCGGCCAAAATTGTCTTCTCGACGCTCAACCCGGCAAGCACGTCATCCAACCAATCCGTGAATGCAGTACCGTCCCACGAAAAGCGTGTCGGATTGCTCTTGCCTGGCTCGCCCGGGATATCAACAGCATAGACTCGAAACGTTGACGCAAGATCGGCAATGTCCCCCATCCAGGTGGCCGAATTCGACGCCGTCCCATGTAGCAGGATGAGTGGCGGTGCGGTCATGTCTCCAGATGCAATCACAAAGGTGTCGCCATATCTGGTCGGGATATGGAGATGTTGATTCGGTACAGGCCACTGAGCCAGCACGCGGTCAACTAGCGCTTGGATCGCCGCTTGGCCTGCAGCGGACTTGTAAATGGAATTTGTTGGCATGGTACATTCTCCCCCTTTCACGGCGCCTTATGCGCTCAAGTCTTTGCGCAATTTGTGAATCCAGGCCAATTCGCCTTCGTAGAAATTGATGCGGTTTTCAGCGATTGCCGCCCATAGAACGGCCTCGCGCGGTGTGCGGGCGGGGTTGAGCTGGTTGCGCCGCTTCTCTTCCCGATGCATGAGTAGCTGCATCTGAATCTCGTGCTCGTATTGAATCAGCAGATGATCGAGCTCTTCCGCTGTCAGTTGGTCGGCCCAGGCAAGTTGAACCAAGAAGGTGTTTCTAATGTCGGGTAACTCAGGCGACTCGCAGAGCCAAGTGTGCAGAGCGGACCTTCCTTCATCGGTGATCGTGTAGGTCTTGCGCGATGGCCCACGCTCGCGGTGTTCGACTTCACTGGTTACGAGACCATCCTGCTGAAGTTGCAGCAGCGTGCGGTAGATCTGATTATTGTTGCCAGACCAATGCAAAAAAGACGCTGTGCCAAACATCTTCTTGAGATCGTATCCGGAAAAAGAACGCCAACTCAGAAAGCCCAAGATTGCATATTTGATTGCCATCTGCCCACCGCCGCGAAAGGAGATTACTCAAATAAAAAGCAACATAGGTTAATAGTAACATATGTTTGTTGCAGATTCAACCCTCAATCCACAATGCGTTGGGATAGGGCGCCCCATCGTGTGGATGTGATCGAAATACACTCTACTTGGGCGATTCACAGGAAAAAAGAGACGGTTTGAAAAGTCAGATTGGTGACTTTTCAAACCGTTCTGGCATACAGGGCAGAAATCTTGCAGCACGTAGCAAGGGCTGTTGATGATGCAGAGGTCCAGTTTCATACGTATTCAGCGCGATCCTTGCGATGGTCGCGAATTTTCAGGCTAGAATATCACTTTCACCGCTCTGACTGCACAGATGTAGCGGCAGTAATCTCCAACCCAAGGATTTCCCGGCTGAAGGTGGCGAGCCAATCCTTGGTCATGTCGTCGACGGCAAGAGCCGGATCAGGCGCTTTGCCCTGAAGCACGGCCAGCAGCCACTTTGTTTCATCGCTAGGGTCCGGGACGCTCTCTAGCACCCGGAAGAGCACTGCCTCGGTTTCGCCGACGCCGCGTGCAGCCTGCCATGCCGCGACGGTCGCGGCAAAGTCAGGATCTCCAGGATTGGGCATTTCCGCTTGCCAGCGACCGCCGAAATCGTTTAGCGCAGCCATCACGGCATCGCGCCGTTGGCCCGAGCGCAGCCCAGCCAATTCTTCCGGCATGATGGGCGCCCCGATCCAGACGTCTTGCTGACCAAAGTCCAGCGGGAAGGCAAATGGCTCCTCCACTGGTTCAAGGGGCAGGCCGCCAACAAAACGCACCGGCACAATTGGGATGTTTCGTTCAACGGCCAGGTCAACCAGGGTGCTGCTTACGACGCGCACTGGCTGTCGCGCCTGCTGCGCATGAACGCCCTCAGCGTGGATGAGCAGAGAATTGTGTTCGTGTGCCACCTGATCCAACGCGCCGGTGAGGCTGGCGAACACTGCTTCGGGCGTGGCCCGATCGATCAGCAGGTGGATATTGGGATCGGTCAGATGCGGGTGCTGGTACGCATACTCAAAATAGGGGCTCACCCAGGACTCGTTTAGCTCCTGACGGGCGACGACTGACGTCAGCGACTCTTGCAGTCCCGGCGTCAGGAGGACGAAGAGCAACGACTCCAGGTCCATCTGATGGTTGGCAAGGTAGAGCACGCCCCGACCACGGAGCGCCTCCATGGCTTCACGGTCTTCGATCTCAAGCCGGCGAACAAAGCGACGCATCAGCCCAAAGGAAAGATCTTCGACAAGATTCGCACCAACCCCCATTTGAGTGCGCCAGAAGGTGCGTGCGGGCCCCATGGCCAGCGGCAAACGTCCACCCTCTGCACCATCAGTCGCCGTCCAGTCATCTGCATTCTGCGTTGCTCGGACGACGTAACGATTGAGCGGACGCCCCACCGACGTTACGACACTCAAGTCCGGTCCGCTCAGACCGTTGACCGGCATGACAGCATTATCATCCACCACCAATTGCGCCGGGTGGATGCGTGCTTGACGCGCCACATGCTCGCGAATCGCCACTTGACGTGTCAGTTCGTCCAAAGTCACCGGCCATCCCGCAACGCCATACGCCGCCGCCACCGTCCCGGCGAGCCAATCACTCTCTCTAACGCTCTGGGTGGACACGACGGTCGTCTCCCCCTGCATGTGCGAAAGGCCAACACCCGGCGTGTAGATACGATCCGAAAGAAAGGCCCGACGTGTCGCAGGATCTAACTCGCCAATCGGCCCCTTGGGAAAGAGCGTCTCCACCAGTTCGATTTCCGCCCAGAGCGCCTCATCCCCCTCTTCGTCGACTGTAATGATTTGGATGCCGATCATCGGGAACTGAGCGTTGTCATCCTGGAAGCCGGCGAAGCGCGCCTCGCAGCGCACGAGGCCGCTGGTCGGCGTTGGGCCATAGAAGCTCGCCGTCGGAATCGCTACGGGATAGGCCGCCACCCCCGTGGGAATACGCTCAGACCAGCGCCAGAGTGCGTCATGGGGGATGCCGTGCGTCGCGGCATCGAGCAACGCCTGATTCAGCGCGCCCACTGGCACGCCGCTACGATCCAGGTCGAGCCAGAAGCTGGCCCCGGCATCATTCATCCGCAGTTCCGTCAGTAACTGATAGGCCGGCCCGTGGAAGAGCTCACCCGCAGCGTAAGGATCAGGCATGACCGGCGCATCGTTGAGTGGCGCCCAGATCGAACGATTGAGGGGCCACGTCTCACCAACCAGTACTTGGCCGCTGGCTACCGTGGCAAAGCGAGCCGGCGTCGCCTCCCAGAGCTGAAGTTGCATATCGACGGAGCGCGTCCCCTGGGTTGTACCCTGGGTTCTCACCTGCTGGGCGCCGTCGGCAAAGCCAAGCCAGCGATGCACGCGTACGTTGCGCAACCCCGTGATGCGTCGCCCCGGCGCACGCACCAGCGCGCCTGCAGCCAATCGATCAACCATGGACATCATCGCCAAGGCCGGCACGGTCCACGTCGGACAGTGATCGTTCAGCCAGCCATCAGTTGCCGGGTCGAGCCGCTCCTCACCGGTCGTACGCAAGCCGTCTGGATCCGGCACGAGGCGCATGCCCAGCCCCGTGGCTGAGTAGATGCGCAGGCCATCTACCCACAGCGAGACATCAGCTGTGGCATAGGCCTCGCCATCCCGCTGTTCGCGGGCAGTAACGTCCAGATCGACAGTCACGCGCGTGGCTGAAGGCAGTACCTGTCCCCGGTACTTCCAGGTCATGTCTTGGTTGAGCTGGATTGGTTCAAAGCGCGGGTGCGTCATGCCCGCGCCCATATCTGTTTCTACCATATAGAACTGAAGGGTCTGAATCATGGCCTCAATGCCCAGCGAGCCGGGCTGCACCGAGTCGCCCATGAAGTGGCACTTAAAAAGCCAATCATCGGCATCGACGTCGATCTCGGCACGGACGCGGCCCAGGCCATGGGTGCCCCCATCAGGCCAGAAACCGCTGACGCGATCGAGCAGGAGTAGCATGGGGCCGGGCAACGCCGGCTGGCTGTTGCAATAGCGGGGGGGGCGGGGCCCCAACTCACGCCGGAAGTCGCTGGGCTCGACCAGACGCTTGCGATCAGCCTCCGTGGCGGGCAGGCCAGCCTGGTCAGCCAGGGCCTGCTTGGGGAAGAAGCCAAAGGAAGTAGTCATCTCGAAGACCTTCTCTTCGCCCACGAAACAACTCACCTCAAAGGCAACAATGGTCATGCTGCCCAACCGCGCCAGGCTGGTATTGGTGACCTGCGTGCGCAGCAAGCCATCTTCGGGGAAGACCTCGCGCAGTTGATTGGCTGTGCCATCCAGATTGCGAAAATAGAGCTCTTCATCGCTCTGCAAGACCGTACCTTTGTACGAGGCGAACCAGCCACATGGTTGCAGCGCGGCCTCCAGCAACACGGCGTAGGGCATGGTGCGATTGCCGTTTTCGGCAAAGTACCAGGCATCAGGCGGGATCTGATACTCGGCCTCCAGCGTGCCGCCGGCAACGGGTTTGGCCTTCTCGGCATCGATGTGGGTGATGCGCGTCATAAAGAGATAGGGCGGACCGGGCAGACGCGGACAACGCTCGGGACCGTCGAAGCGGGCAAAGATCTCGCCAAAGGCATCAGACGGTTTGCCCCAGGCACAGGCGGCAATCGACTTGGGATCGTAAACGTGATCGGGCGTGCGCGCGTTGCGAGTTGGATCCGGGTCCTGCAATTCAATGCCTTCGAGCAGGGTCGGCCGGCTCTCCAGCGGATAGGCCGGCGTGAGGCGCAGCCCCATGCGCCGGCAGTGGAATGCGCGCAGGCCATCCACCGTGCAGAGCAGATCGGCGTAGAGCATGGGCACGGGACCGTCGATCACCTCTTCGACGAAGACCTCGTAGATGACCCTTCTGCGCACCCGGCGTTACCTGACCACGGGCACGCAGCGTGTAGGTCTCGCCCGGGATCGGCTCAAACCGCCAGCCGTCTCGATCCAGCGTGTACCCCATGGCGGTGAGATAAAATGCCATGGTCTGCAACGTGCCCTCCAGCATGAGCGTGCCGGGCATGCAGGGATCGTTCTTGAAGTGACCGTTGAAGAACCATTCATCCAGCGTGAGATGATCCTCGGCGCGCAGATAGCCGCGCCCCCACGGCCCGCCCTGGGGATCAAAGTCGGTCACCTCATCAAAGAAGAGCATCGACCCGTTGGCGATGCTGGGCGTGCGCACGTGGGTCTTCGTCAGCCAGAACGCGTCGCCAAAGCAATCCGTGATGCGCCCTTCGGAATAGGCAGTGACCTGCTCGGCAGAAAAGGCCCTTTGGGTTACCGGCACCGCCGGCGGGTCGAGCCGTGCATCGGGCTTGAGCTCCGTGGCGTTAATGTCCCAGATTACGCCAGCCGAGGCAGCCAGCTCATCTTCAGTGAAGAAGCCGGCCTGGCCGTGACGCACGGAGAGGGCCAGGCGGTCGCCCACATGGCAGTCATAATTAAAGAAGAAGAGACGCACATCGCCTTGCTGTGCGTAGCCGTCTACGTGAATCTCAAAGTGGAGGGTTTCGCCGACTGCGGGCAGGGCGCCGTGAAAAGTCGCCTCACAGCCAAGCAAACGATAGACCCGCTCGCTCTTGTTCGCAAAATCGGCGCCCAGGTACGAAATGAGCAGCAGATCGGCCTGCCCCGACTCGATCATGATCCCGGCGGGCATGTGCCCGTTATGGAGGTACCATGAATCCTCACACACATCCGTTTCGGTCCAGATCGTGCCCTTGGTGCCGTATGCGCCGGCTTCAGCATCCAGGCCAACAACGCGATCGGCCAGGAGCAGCGGCGGTTCAGGCATGCGCACTTGGCGGTGATAGTCGTCCTGCTGGGCAAAAATCTCGCCCAGCACCTCAGAGATCTTGCTCGAAGCCACATGCTCCAACTGTTCGCGGCTCAGCTTGGGGCCCGGGAAGACCTTGCCCGTGACCGACGGCACCGCCGCCGGGTCGTCCGTGGCCGGCGTGATGGGCGTCTTCTGGGGCATTTCGGGCTTTGCGGCGGGTCTGGTTGCCGGCGTGCTAGCCCGGACCGTCAGCGGTGGTTCCAGCGGCTGCCTGACGATCGACGGCGCCACCGCGGGGCTCTTTACTTGCTCCGCAGGGGCAGGCGCAACAGGCTGGTATCCCGGCGTCTCGGCACCTGTCCCCCTCGCTTGACCCTTCACACGACGCAACAGCTCTATGGCCTGCGTTTGCTGGGCCAGGAATTGTTCATGGGCTTCAGTCACCTGCGCATGAAAGAGCTTGAGCTGCGCCAGAGCAGCGGCTCGGGCAGGGCGACGCTGAACGGTGTCCTGTGCCGGCGCATTCGGTTGGGACGCCGCCCCCACACTGGGCGCAGGCGGCGACGCAGCCTCTGGGGGCACAGCGGGGACGACCGGCAATGGTGCTGATCCCGTCGACGGCGCCGGCGTTTCGCCCAGTACGGGAACAAGGGGGGGAGCCGGCGGCATGGTCTGAAATTCGTGAGTCATGGCTACCTGTACAGATGGAATGACCGGCGCTTCGGGAACCGGTAGACGGGACGGGGCGCCGGCAACGGGGGCAGCCGGCGCTTCGTAAGCGAGTGGCGGAAACTTGACGGGCGGATAATGGGCCGGGAAAGAGAGCGCACGGCTCGGCCCATCGTCCGCCGGTTGATTGACGACCTGGGGATCGGTCAACGCGTCGGTGAGCGTCCGGTAATTGAGCGCAACGCCAGCCGCAACCAGTTGCGCAACGGCATCCAATGCTTGATCAACGCCGTTGCCTGGCCGATCCAGGGCGACGGCAAAATGTGCCCGCTCGCCCGAGAATGCTGCGGATGTAATTCGTGCACGAGTTGCGCGGCCCCAGCTCAATAAAAATGCGTACGCCATCGTCCCACGCGGCATTGACCACGCGGCGGAAATCAACGCCCGCAGTCGCCTGATCGGTCAGAGCAGCGGCGACGGTTTCACGGGTCGGCGCGTAGTGGGCGCCGCTGGCATTCGAGTAGAAGCGCACGCCGGGGACAGGCTGCGTCTCCCGCGCGTGGATGTCGTACCAGGGTTGCTCCCACGCCTTCATGACAGGGTGATGGGCGATAATCTCATCACGATTTTCCACGGCCCGGTGACGACCCAGCTTGTCAACGACCCGGGCACAGGCATCCGCCTGACCGGCGACGAGACAGTCAGCCGGTGCATTGATCATCGTCAGATAGGCAAAGGGCTCGTCGACCAGGGCCGCTTCAACCTCAGCGACGGGCGCCAATATGCGCCACCCCACCCACTCAATCTCATCGACGCCTTGGTCCTGCCAGGCACGCTTGGCCGTGGCATAGTCGCCGGCGATCTCACGCGTGTACATGCCCTCGTCGTCCATGGCGTCGAACATGGCATCCATATCGTGCCAAGCGTCCATGGCAAAGACCGAATTGGTCTCCCCAGATGAGACACCGAGCACGGCTTGGGGTTCCAAACCGAGCCACTCGCGCATCAGGATGGAGTGGACCTGTGAAAGCAGCGTGCAGCCCTGCAAGATCTCAAAGGGGCCGGGCGTTGGCTGATCGCCAGCCTCCTCCAGCCAGTGCTGGCTGCGGGCAAGGACGGGAAATTTCTCAGTTACGCGCTCGCCCAGTTCGGGCAGCGTCAGCAACAATTCGCGGCCCATGCCTTGATAGGCTGCGGCTGCACCGGGAAAAGCAAAGCCGATTTCGCCCGCGACTGGCTGGGCGCACCAGAAGATGCCCTTGGCCAGCATTTGCGGAGCAGTCGTCTCGATTCGACCGGCAGCCACGCGCTGTAGCCAGCGCGGCCTTGGCCTTCTCGACCTGGCCGGCTCGCTCCTCTTGCGACCGCGCAACAATGACCAGCCGCGCCGGACCGGTGTCGGCCTCAAGGCCCTGCTCCAGCGCATGCAAGCACGGCAGCAGCATCTGCACCAGAAAAGACATGAAGCTCCTACGGAGGAGCCAGCCCTGGGCGATGCTGTCTGCGCCGAACCGGCACGAAGGTGAAAGCGTTCCGTTTGCCCACCCAGGGCTTCAACGGCTACGTGGGCGCACCGCGGCCCAGCAGCCAGCCAGGGCGTAGCGCCGCGGGGCTGCACCGGCCGCGTCTTCCCCGAGATGCATACGCTCTTGCAGGGCGATGGCTGCCGCGGCCACGTGTAGCAGGCCGGAAGCCGCATGGGCGTGGCCAAAGCGAGTCGTCAGCGCCAGCATGATCCGCAGCAAGACCCAGGAAGAGCGGGTTGCACTCACTTGGGCAAGAGGCATCGGCTGAGCTGGCGGCGTCATCCAGAATCGCCAGCACGTTGTCGCCATCGCGCTCGGCATCATCCAGTCGCTTGAGCAGCAGGACCACGGCCGCATCGCCGGCGATCTGACGATCTTCGGGCAGGAGCTGTTCAGCCGCGTGCTCGTGGGCCGGCTCGACCGACAGATCGACCGCGCCGACCAGCGCCGCACGAATCTCACCTTTGGCCAGCGCGTCGACCGCCACCTCCAGCGCACGCAGACCGGAGAGTTCTTCAGCCGATATCGTGTGGCTGGGACCGCGGTAGTCGAGCTGGGTGTTGATGCGGTTGGCGGGAATATTGGGCATTGTGCCAACGACGCCGGCCGCTTCCAGGCCCGGAATGAGCATGGCCTTGGCTTCATCGATCCACGTCGTCATTGGCATCAAACCCTTGGGCACGCCACTCTTCTGCCCAGTCCGCCAGGCGCCAGCGGGCCGAATAGCGAGCGATCTCCGGGTCACACCCCATGCCAACAAAGACGGAGGTTGCATCCGCGGGCAGCTCGGCGTGACGACGGGCCAGTCGCCGCGCGACTTCGAAAACGAGGAGTTGCTGAGGCAGTGTATGCCTCAGGTCGTTGGGCGGGAAACGCAGGCCGATCATTTCGACATCGACGGTCTCCACCGCGCGGCTCTGCAAACCCTCCAGCAGCGGCGCGTGTGAAAGCGTCCGTACCGGAGAATTCGCCGGCTGTCACTTCGAGGTCGACAATGGCGATCGGCGTACGGTCCGCGGTCGCCAGGGGCGTCGCCTGAGCGGGGCGGTAAGTCGTCGGGTCCCACTCCTCCACAATGAGGTGGGCGTTATTGCCGCCGAAACCAAAGGCACTCACAGCCGCTCGACGGGGCGCGACGTCATTCCGCGGCCAGGGCTCAGCCGCCTGCAGGATGCGGAAGGGCGTATCCGTTACCGCAGCCAGCGGCGTCTCTACAGGTCGCATCGGCGGCCGGGTTTGGTGACGCATGGCCGCAAGGACCTTGATCAATCCGGCCGCGCCGGCCACAGTGATGAGATGGCCAAGGTTTGATTTGAGCGAGCCGATGGGCAAATCCGCAACATCGGCAAAGAGGCGATGCAGCGCTGCGAATCTCGGTAGCGTCACCGACGGGCGTGCCGGTCGCGTGACACTCAAGCAACGAAATCTCTGCAGGGGAGAGGCCGGCCATTGCATATGCATTGCGCATGGCTCGCACCTGGCCATCCTCCAGACGGTGAAAGAAAGCCGCCGGCCATGCCGTCATTTGATAGGCCCACACCCCGAATCACGCCCAGAATCTCATCGCCGGCGGCCACGGCGTCGTCCAGACGCTTGAGCACGACAAAGGCGGCGCCTTCGGCCGGGACGAGGCCATCAGCGTCGGCGGCAAAGGGGCGGCTCTCTCCCTGTTTGCTCATGGCGCGCAGGGCACAGAAACCGATGTGAATGAAGAGATCGTCGGTGCGATTGACCGCGCCCGCAATCATGATATCGGCGCGGCGATCCTGAAGCCGATCGCAGGCCAGCTTGACGGCATAGAGCGAAGACGCGCAGGCCGAATCAAGCGAAAAGGCGTCGCCCCCCAAGGCAAGCGCCTGCGCGGCAAGATGCGCGGGCAGTCCCGACGAAAAGCGATTGCGTGCGTCCGTCGCATCGGGGACAGGGTTAGGCAGGAGCGGGCCGCCAATTTCGCCTTGACGATCAAACCAGGACGCTTCAGCAAATTCAACCTGTCCAAAGGTCGGATAGGAGAGATTGCCGAGCACGAGGCCGATGGGCGATGCAGTGGCCGGCTGTGGCGTCGCCAAGCCGGCGCTCTGCATGGCTTCACGAACGCCGTGCAGCACCCAGAGGAAGAGGGGATCAAGGGACGCAATCTGCTCTGGCGGCAGCAAGAAGCCGGTCGGGTCGAAGCGTTCGTCGAAGCCCGCGGACATAGCCGCCACGATCTGTCCACGCGTGATCTTGGGTCTGACCGTCTGGGTTCGGTGAGAATCGAGTCTTTGTCAAGACGCCAATACGAATCATCGGCTGACGAAAGCAGGTCGCTGGACCGGAGAGCACCGCCTCCCACAGTTCGTCCGGGCTCAACGCGCCGGGCAGCACGCAGGACTGCCCGACGATGGCGATTGGTTCAAAAGGCATCTAGGCAGCGCCTCCGGCAGGCGTCTCACTTGACGCGTACATCTCCAGCCCGTGGAGCTCGGCGATGATCGCGCCACTACTGTCGTCGATGAACCAGAGATTCGTGCGCGTGCCGGCCTGGCCGATCAGCTCTCCCTGTAGCACGCAGCGCACGGTCGGCCCGTCGATCAGCCCAGGCTGATGCAGCATAAAACGCTCGACGGTGGTAGGCAGCGTCAGTTTTTCTAGCTGAGCCAGCCCCCACATGCGGGCAAGTTGCAGACCGCCGTCGATGAGTGCAGGATCCATCGCCCAGGGTCCATTCGGCCAGTGGAGCGCCGGCGACGTGAGCAGCGTAGCCTCGGCGCCGGTTGCACCGATGCGATCGACCGACTGCAGCGCGGCGAAATCAGGTCCATGGAAGAGCTGATTGCCGTAGAGATCGGCGCCTTGCCAATCGCGCCCGTTGCCAGTCCGCTGCGGCAGCCGGCATGCCACTGCGGCCCGGTTGGGCCTGAGGCACAAGTTGGGCAGCGAAGCGAGGCACGCCCGCTGCATCGTAGAGCATGGCTTGCAGCGCAGTCGCGTCCTGTCCATCCGGTTTTAGCTCGATGCGAAAACGTGTAGCTGCGGTCTCAAAAGTCGGGCAGGGGCACGCCTTTGAGCACGCGTAGTTTGCGCATTTCGCCTCGGAAGTCCTTGCCCAGCAGATCAGTCGCGGCCCGGGTGAACCACTCCTGCACCGTGACCAGCGGCAAGACAACCTGCCCGTTGATTTCGTGGCTGCGCAGGTAGGAATGGGTCTGGGCGCTGACAACCACATCATAGCTGGTCGGCGTCAGCGCCTCTCCTTGTCCTGGCGCAATCAGCGGCGCCTGCTCAGGCATGCCGCCGATGACGACGTCAACCTCATCCGGCGCAGCGTGCTGGACTTCGATGACGAAGGCCTGGGCGCCGCCCTCGAGCGGAATGAGCATGACGCCCATCTCCTCAAACTTGGCCTTGAGCACCGGCGTGACCATACCGCCTTCCCATGGCCCCCAGCCGATTGACTTCACCACACAGTTCTGGCGACGATGGGACTCAGCCAGCGCAACGCGGTTGAGCACTTCGTTGGCCATGGCATAGTCAGCCTGGCCGGCATTGCCGGTGCGCGCGGCGACCGAAGAGAAGAGACTGATCAGCGTCAGCGGATCGTTGGCCGTGGCGCTCAGGAGCGTTTCGAGTCCTCTGACCTTGGTGCCGAAGACGCGCTGGAAATCTTCCGGCGTCTTTTCGGCCAGTCGCTTGTCGGCCAGCACGCCAGCGCCGTGAACAATGCCCGTGATCGGGCCCCAGAGTTCGCGCACGCTTTGCAGCGCGGCGCCCGTGGAGATGGCGTCGGTTACGTCACACGGAATGTAGCGGGCGTCACCGCCGGCGGCTTGAATGGCGGCCAACGTGGCGCGGATCTCGCGAGCCGCCATGACCTTGCCGGCCCGTGCGCTTAAGTCACGCGGCGTCAGCTTTTCGCCCCGAGCCTGTGCGTCGGTCAAAAGGGCCCGTTTGACGGCAGCGTCATCCGCCGCATCGACTAAGAAATCAGGCTCGTCCTGAATCGCGGACCGACCCAGCAACGCCAATCGGGCGCCAGTCTGGCGGGCCAGTTCGATCACTGTCGTCGCCGTCACGCCACGACCACCGCCGGAGACGACGATGACCGATTGATTGTCAACAAGCGCGGGTCCGCCACTCGGGTTACGCAGTACCGAGGCGAAGCTCAGCCGCTCACCCGAGCAGGCAACCGATCTCCAGATCGGAGCCGCCGGTTAGCAACTCGACAGCCAGTCGCTCGGCGATGACTTGCGGTGACGCACCGTTTGTGCCGCCAATGTCCAGGCTGCGCACGGTGGCCAAGGGCCATTCTTGCGCAGCTGTCTTGGCCAGACCGGAGAGACCGCCCAGCCAAGGGTTGCCGTCGTTCGTAGCCAGACCGTGGTCTCCGCCGGTGTCCTGCACCGTGACGAAGAGACCACCGTCGCTTTCGAGCGTTGCCCCCAGAGCGGCCGCAATCTGGAAGGCTTCGGCGCTGGCATGGCTGGCTGCGTCCACGTCCGGCGACAGGCGCAGACCGGACGAGCAATTCGTG
>CAVVOJ010000016.1:0-8743 GCA_963749845.1 uncultured Chloroflexia bacterium
AATAGGGCGCAAATCTCCGCTATTCGTGTGGATACAGGCGGGTCAATCTTCAGAGACTGCGACGGGCAACATTACTCGGCCTGTTCAAAGTCGAATAGGTGTGCCATAGTTGACGATCGTGTGCGCGCAATACTTGGGCATGCGCGCCCGAGGAAAGGCAGGCCTTATGTCCGAAGAAGCGATTATTGAGGGGACCGATTTCCCGCTCACGGTAGAATCCTTGGCCGCAGCGCTGCAGGGATGCGGCCTGGCTGCCGGCCAGACTGTGCTCGTCCATCTGGCCATGAGCAAGCTTGGCTGGGTGGTTGGTGGGGCAGAAGCAGTGATCCGGGGGCTCCTGGCTGCGGTGGGGGATAGTGGCACGATCATGATGGTGACCAATAGCAGCTTCAACACGGACCCGTGGGAATGGGAGAGTCCGCCCGTGCCGGAAGCGTGGTGGCAGACGATTCGCGACAATACGCCCGCCTACAATCCGCTGACCACGCCAACACGCGGGCTGGGCGTCGTGCCTGAGCTATTCCGTACCTGGCCGGGGACAGTGCGCAGTGCACACCCTGCCTTTTCGCTGACCGCACGTGGTCCCAATGCAGTATTTCTCGTCAGCGATCATGCGCTCGACGAGGACTGCGGTCATCGTTCGCCGCTGGGCAGGCTCTACGAACTGGATGGCCGCGTACTCCTGCTGGGCGTCGATCACTGGAACAATACCTCGCTCCACTATGCCGAGTTCAGCGCGGACTATCCGGGAAAAAGCAACGTGACCACGGGCGGCGCCATGCGGGTCGACGGCCAGCGCCAGTGGATGACCTATGAGGCGCCGGATACCCATGAAGATGATTTTGGCGAGATTGGGCAGGCCTTTGACCAGGCGTGCAACATCGAAATTCAGAGGATCAGGAGTGCCGAAGTGCGCTTCTTCAAACAGCGGCAGGTAGTCGATTTCGCCACCGCCTGGATGACGCAACACCGCGATTTGAGCGGATAGATCCCGCCCGCCCTAGGCCATCTTGAGCACAGCTTTGAAGAGTCCCGGTATTTGCTCATTGAGATCGCGAAATGCGTCAGCAATCTGCTCGAACGTGTAGACCGTTACCAGCGGTTCAAGAATGAGTTGATTTTGCTGCACTAGGTCCATCCCCTGGCGCATCGCTGCCACCTTTTCGTCCAGGCGGCGCACGTGGCCGTTGACCACATCGATCGCCTTATAGTTCCACTGCTGCATGTTGACGGCGCGCAGCCCACCGTGCGACTGATGATATCCAATCAAAACGATACGGCCGTGCTCGGCGACCAGTTCCGTACTCAGGTCAAGCGCGCTTTGCACGCCGACAGCCTCAATCACGACGTCAAAGGGACCGTGTTGCGCGAGGATCTCTGCGCCACCAACGGTCTCGGGATCGTAGGCGATGTCGGCGCCGAGTTGCCGGCTCATCTCGCGACGCTCGGCGATGGGATCGACAGCGCAAATCAGGCCGGCGCCCTGGTGTGCGGCCAGCTGTTGGCAGACTAGCCCCATGAATCCGCAGCCGATAATTGCCACGCTGTCCTGGGGAGCGATGCCAAAACGATTGGCGGCGTGCACACAACAGGCAATGGGCTCACCGAGCGCGAACATTGGATCAACCCCTGGCGGGATTTTGACGAGCTCGTCTTGCGCAGCAACAAAGTTCTCGGCATAGGCGGGCGCGGAGAGCGACGTCACCAGGTCACCGACGGCCACGTCCACAACGTTGTGCCCTATGGCAACGACTTGGCCACTCGCCTCGTGACCCAAGTGAACAGGTGTCGCGGCCAGCTCAGCGCGCTGCCTATAGACAAAGAGATCGCCGGTGCAGATGCCGCAGCCCACGGTTTTCACGAGCACTTCATTGTCGCCAATGGCTGGCAGCGCCTCATTTTCTAGCCTAAAGCCATCGACGGTGAGCACTGCAGCCTTCATGGCAGTTCATCCTCTCATCGCGATCCATGCTGCTGTTTGGTCTGTTGGGACTACAACGAGCGCTTTGCCGATGATGGCGCAGACGTCGGACGCGTGAATGTGGCCGCGTGCAGCGGGTAGGCGTCCAACTGGACCAGTTCCACGGCACCGCCCTCGGTGAAAAGTTGGAGATCCACCATTCCGCCGGCGGGAAAGATGCGGTCGGTCATCGTTACGATGCCATCATTGGCAAAGAGTTCGATGGAAGAATGGTCGAGAAAGAGATGCAGGCGCAGCATACCCGTCGTGCTCTTGAGGGGCGCAACGTGCACCGCGGCAAAAGCCTCGTGGAAGTCGTCCACGCCCGCTTTGGTGCGATCTATAAAGAGCTGCCCGTTCTGCACTTCGTAGCCGACGGATACGAACTCGCCGCCGGGCCAGACCAGGCGCAGACCAAAACGCGCCGGCGTATGCGCGGTGAAGTCAAAGTCGGCGCAGGATCTCCCAGAGCGCGCCGTCCGCCGGTGCTAGTTCAACGTTCTTGCCCGGCGCGATCGTCTGGTTCGTCCAGCGTTGACCCGAATCGCGTAGGGCGGTCAACTCGGCCACAGGCTGCTGACGCAGGCGGGTCCCTGCCGCCGTTGCGGCGAGAGACAACGCACGCGGCAGGGTCATGGCGCCGCGCCAGGACCCTGTGGGAATCTCACGCGGATAATCCCAGTTATTCATCCAGGAAATCGCAAGACGACGGTCGTCAGGCGCATCGCTCCACGTTTGCGCCGCATAGGCATCGGCGCCATAGTCCGCCCACAGCACCATCTCTTTGGGGTTCTCGCTCGTGAACGTTTGCCCGTCAAAGTGGCCGATGAAATATTGTTCACCGGAACCGCCGGCTGGTGCGCCGCCCCCCACGCCGATAAGCAACACCCAACGACGTTCATCCGTGCCCTCGACGGGCAACGCAAAGAGGTCGGGCGTCTCCCACACGCCGTCCGTCGAGCCACAGTCGTTGCCAAAGCTGCCGCTTGGCGTCCAATCGATGAGGTTGGGCGAGGTAAAAAAGAGAATCGCTGCGGTCGTGGCCAGCACCATGACCCAGTGACCGTTGTCGTCGCCATACCAGAAGACCTTGGGATCACGGAAGTCGTAGCGTTGATCCGAGTTGGGCAAGACCGGATTGCCGGCGTACTTGGTCCAGCTGCGCCCCTTGTCCAGGCTGTAGGCAATGCCCTGGCTTTGGCGATGGCCGGGATCGACATGATGGGTGAAGATGGCCACCATGGCCTCCGCACCAAAGCCGGCCGTATTGCGCCAGTCGATCACCGCGCTGCCGGAGAAGACGGTGCCCAGTTCGTCCGGATGCAGCGCAATTGGCAGTTCGGTCCAGTCGACCAGGTTTGCACTGACCGCATGGCCCCAGTACATGGGGCCCCAGATCGTGCTGTACGGATGGTATTGGTAGAAGAGATGGTATTCGCCGGCATAATAGACCAATCCGTTGGGGTCGTTCAGCCATTTGGCGGCGGGGGAATAATGAAATTGGGGGCGAAACGGTTCATTTTGCAGCATGATGAGTGTGCGTAGTTCCGTCAAATAGAACGCGAGTGGACCGGATTGGGGCAGATTGACGCCGATTCATTCTGATTCAATCTCGCGCCGATTAGTCCAATCTGCGTACCGGTGAATTCACTGGTACTTGAATCACTACACCAGCACTACCCTTTGATCCCCGTACCGGCGATGCTTTCGATGTAGACCCGTTGGATGGACAGAAAGACAATGAGGACGGGAATGGTGATAATCGAAAGATAGGCCATGACTTCGCCCCAGGCTACATTGAGCTGGAAGAAGTATTGCAGGCCAACCATAACGGGTCGATATTGCTCGGACTGTACGGTCATGGTCGGCCACATGTATTGGTTCCACATGGGCAGAACCGTCAGGATTGCGACAGTTGCAAAGACCGGACCGGACACGGGTACGATCACCCGAGAATAGACCTGAAACCAGCTTGCACCGTCAATGAGAGCAGCTTCTACCAATTCGGGCGGCAAGGATTTAAAGAACTGTACAAAAAGGAAAATCGAGAATGCGCTCACAATAAAGGGGATGATTTGCACATGATAGGAATTGAGCCAGCCCTGCTGTACGCCGTCAAGACCAATCCATGGCAGCTTGCTCACGATCAGCAGCAGGGGCACCGCGATGGTTTCAAAAGGCACGATCAGGGTGGCAATGATCACGGTGAGTACGACACCCTTGCCCTTCCATCTAGGAATCGCCAAGGCAAATCCGGCCATCGAGTTGACCAGCAGGCCAACCAATACGGTGACGCTGGTCACCAAGATCGAATTGAAGATGAAGCGACCGGTAGGCGCACGCTCAAAGATCTCGGGATAGTTCGCCAGAGAGATATCGCCGACGGGCAAGAACGCACGCAGCGAGGAAGCGTCCTGCAGGATTTGAAAGTCAGGCTTCAAGGATGAAACGGTCATAAAGACGATAGGGAACAAAAAGATGAGCGCCAAGATGCCCATGAGCAGATAGCGAACAAAGATGCCTACCCCATGCCAGCGACTCTTGACGCCGCCGCCTGATGTGTGACCTGCTGCCATTATGCACGCTCCCGTGTCAGATAGCGCTGAATGAGCGCTACGGTGAGAACCAGAATAAAAAAGACCACTGAAATCGCTGAACCGTAGGCGATGTCCTGCTTTTCGTAGCCCTTCTGAAAGGCCTGGAAGATGACGGTCGTGGTTGAGTCCAGCGGCCCGCCTCGGGTCATCACGTCGATCTGAGTAAAGAGTCCGAAGGCCGCAATGGTAATGGTCACCAGAATAAAGATCGCCGTATTGCGCAGCCCGGGCCAGGTCACGTACCGGAATTTCTGCCAGTTGCCGGCGCCTTCGACCGAAGCCGCCTCATATAGAACAGCCGGAATGGTCTGGAGCCCGGCCAGCCAGATAATCATGTGGAAGCCTACGCCTTGCCAGACCGACATGACCATGACTGCCGCCAATGCCGTGTTCGGATTTCCGAGCCAGTCTATGGGTTCAAACCAGCCAAAAGTCAAGGCTTCGAGCATGTTGTTGAGTAGGCCATTGTCGCCGCTGTAGATAAATTTCCACAGAATGGATACGACAACCATAGAAACCACGACGGGTAAAAAGTAGACAGTTCGAAAAATATTGACGCCGGCAATTCGCTGATTGATCAGCAATGCCAGCATCAGTCCCAACCCAGCCTGGATCGGTACCACCCAGAAGGCAAAGGCAAACGTATTGACCAACGAGCGCATAAAGACCGCATCGCCCGCCAGGAGCACCCACTTGGTTGAGCCCCACGTCCAACTCTTCCATTCCTGAAGACCATCGTATTGAGGATAGGCCTCGTTGCCGCGCGTGTAATCGCGAACGGGCGGATAGACAACATTGCCCTCTTCATCGACAACCGGCTGTCCCGCGGCATCCGTGACCGGCTCAAGCTGGAGAATTTTCACGGTTAGGAGACGTTCAAAGTTGCGCAGACCCACATACTCGGTTGGATTGGGTGAGATAAGCCGCTGATTGGTGAACGACAGAACGAATGCCATCAAGAAAGGGATGATCATGAAGCCAAGCAGCAGGAGGACTGCCGGTGTGGCCATCAACCACCCTGCGCGGGACTCCTGGCGGAGCGCCTGGGATTTCCCTTTGGGTTGATTGGTGCCGGACAAGCTGGGCGCAGAAGTCGCCATGATTCTCTCCGTAGTGGTCGAAAATGGGCGGCGGACGCTACACCCGTCCGCCGCCCTTTGCGAGCTGACCAAGGTCAACTCACGTTGTCAAGCCCTATTCTCCGAAGCCGTAGCCGCCGTTGGCTTCGATGTCAGCATCGATCTCATCGACCGCTGCATCCAGAGCCGTGGCCACATCTGCACCGTTGGCGATATCAGCCATGGCCTTCTCGAAGGTCAGCGCTGCCGACAGGTACGCCGGGGTCGGCGGGCGAATCAGCGCCTGCGCTTCGCTCAATTCAAAGAAGACCTCAAGGGGGCCGCCCTCAGAATAGCTCTCGGTTAGGGCTGCCGCGCTCGGCGTCGACGGAATCAGGCCGATGCCGTCGGAGAAAGCTGCCAGATACTCGTCATTCAGGGCGAACTCGATGAAGGCATTGGCGCCCTCCGGGTACTCGCTATCAGAGGAGACGCCGAACTGCCACGAGCCTGCACCGATGGTAGAACCGTTACCAAAGTCCGGCGCCGGCAGGAAGAGCAGGTCGTCGCCAACGGCTTCCAGTGCGGCGATGCCGGCCCAGTTGCCGTTCCACTGCAGGCAGTAGCGACCGTCAATGAAGCCGGTATCGCGATCGGCGCCATCCTGGGACGTACCCGGCGTCATGCCCCGCTCGAAGAGGCTCTGCCACCACTCGCCAAAAGCGATTGCTTCTTCGCCGTTGAGCACGCCTTCAGCAGTCAGCATCGTATCCCGATCGATGATATCGCCGCCAAAGCTCTGGAGGAACGGCGAGAAAGCGTACGGGTACCATTCACCGGTCCAGGCCATGCCCACATCAAAGGCATATTCACATTCGCCCGACGCCTGCAGCGTTTCCAGTGCAGCGTCGAATTCTTCCAGCGTCCACGGTTCTTCTAAGGTGGGGATACGGATGCCATTGGCCTCAAGCTGCGACTGGCGAGCATATACGGCGATCGCTGCATCCCACAGACCAACGGAATAGACCTGATCGTCCCACATGCCGATCGTGCCGGGCAGGAAGTTGTCTAGCTTGCCTTCGGACAGATCCAGCGGCGCAATGTAGCCGGCCCACGCCCAGTTGGGCATGACGGGACCGTCCATGTCGATGATGTCAGGCAGATCTCCAGCCAGGGCAGCGGCGACAATCGAAGAATTGTAGTCGGCCTGCGGGAAGTCCTGAATCTCAACCACGTAGTCGCTCTGCGATGCATTGAAATCATCGATAATGCCGACAATAATGTTGCGCTCGACATCGTTGCCCGCACCGTGATACCAGAGGCTGAGCGTTGTGGCGTCTGCAGGCGCTTCGGCCTCGCCTTCTTCAGCCGGCTCGCTGGTGGCTGCGGCATCATCGGCAGCGCCGCTTTCAGCCGGCGCAGCCGGCGCTGCGCAGGCAGATAGCGCCAGC
This sequence comes from uncultured Chloroflexia bacterium, assembly GCA_963749845.1. Classification (GTDB taxonomy): domain Bacteria; phylum Chloroflexota; class Anaerolineae; order Caldilineales; family Caldilineaceae; genus JAGRCP01. The sequence goes on from CAVVOJ010000016.1 coordinate 7,067, forward strand.
GCCAATACCAAGAGGCTGGAAAGCAGCCAGAATCTCACATTCGTTGTCTTCATCTTCATGCTCCTATTGCTAATCGATTGAATGGTCGGCAAGCCAACCCACAGCTTGCAGCACTTGCTGGATAACGGAATCAAGAAACTCGCGGGATAAATCACCTAGTGGATGCTTTGAGCCTCCCTTCTGCGGACAATAAGCGCAACTAGTAAATGCATTTAGTCAATCACAAAAAAACGCTTGGGGCGCTCCACGCTACAGCCGTGCAGCGAGAAGGCCCCACACGGGCTCAGGCGGAAATACGCTCGATCAGCGGGCAGTGCAAGAGCGCCTGCTCAGCCATCGCCGTGGCACTTTCGTCCGCATCCTGGATCAGATCGAGCAAATGCGCAACGGCCCAACGCCCCATTTCATAATGGGGCAGTTGCATCGTTGTCAAACCAGGGTGAAGGTGAGCAGCAATGATTTCGTGGTTGTCAAAACCAACGATGGCCACCTCGTCTGGGATCGAGAGATTGAGCTTGCGGACGGCGTCGTATGCGCCCATGGCCATGCGGTCATTGAAGCAAAAGAGCGCAGTAGGCGGTTCGGGGACGTTGCAGCAATTCCATGGCGCCATCATATCCACCCGCAGGTGTCGTCATGCCGGTAACAACCAGTCTCGGATCAAAGGCAATGCCTGCTTCTTGCAGTGCATTCCGATAGCCTCGGAAACGAAGCTTCTGGGCAGCCACGGGATCCTGATCGCCAATGTAGCCGATACGCTGATGCCCCTTTGCAATCAGATAGGCCGTGGCGTCATGACCGCCCTGGACTTCGTCTGGAACCACAGCGGGCAGAGCCCCATTCTCCATGTAGCAATCAAGGAGGACCGTCGGGACCTCGCGTATAGACTGTGGCGGGTGTACCGCTCGATGGTACATAGCGGCATAGATGATGCCGTCCACCTGGCGATCCAGAAGCGTTTCAACCGCGGCCTCTTTCATCGCCTGATTGCCGCCGGTGTTGATGAGCAAGAGGAGGTAATTGTGCTCCCAAGCCAGGTCTTGTGCGCCCTGCAGCATGCGCCCGGCAAAGGGGGTGGTTGCGACCTCATCAGAGATAAAGCCGATCGTGTGCGTCTGCTGCACGCGCAGGCCACGTGCCATAACGTTGGGACGATAGTTCAGTTCACGAACCGCCTCCCAGACGCGTTCCTGCGTCTCCGGCGGGATATTGCTGTGGGGTGACTGGTTGATCACGAATGAGACCGTCGTACTCGAAACCCCGGCCAGATCTGCCACGTCCTTCATGGATGGTCGTTTGGTTTTGGCTGTGCGCTTGGCCATGATCGCTACGATCCTGAACTTCGGCAACTGCAGTTAGATTGTCGAGTCGGAAAGGGAGCAAGTAAATGCAATTAGTAAATCGTATTATTAGATTATCAGATGATTTGGCGGTTGTCAAGAGCCAATTTGTAATTTTGTAATGTGGATAACTGGGGTTCGCCATTCAGAACGGCGACCGCCCGCACGTGGGCGTGCGGACTGACCGGTGGAGAGAACCTCACCCACACCGCCGCTCAGTGAGCACGCCTCGTGCGAACGGGTCGTGCGGACGCCTGGTCTTCGGTTGCGGAGCGACGTGGACGGGATTGTCATTCGGGCATCGACCCGCTTGGTTTCGATACGCCCTTCGGGCTAC
>CAVVOJ010000017.1:0-39751 GCA_963749845.1 uncultured Chloroflexia bacterium
CATCCACTATCGAGGCGTCTCTGATCGGGACACATGGGAATGGAACGCCGAAGTGGCCTACATGATCCCGGCCGTCAATGAACAGCGATCTTGGGACTGGTCGGACCTGCAAGTTATGCGCGGCCTGCGTCCGGCCAAATTGCGGGTTAGCCCTGTGACGGTTGGCGCGGCTGCAGACGTCGATTCAGGCGCTGTACGCACGCTTCAATTTTGGGTGGAGAATTGGGGCGATCAGCCAATCGGGTGGGAGGTAGTGACGCCCATCGGGGTCAACCTGGCGATCGAAGAGCATCCAACGGATTTCCATCACTATCGTGCGGTTGAACCGCTTGAACCGCTGACACGGTCGCGGATTCGCGCCAAAGTCGATCTGAGGGGCTGGCCAATCGGCAGCCACAGCCTCGGTGGGATTCTGCTTCGCCCAGTATCCGATGCAGGATCACCAGCAGAGGTGCGTCCCCTGGTCATCCCCATATCGATTCGGATCACCGAAACGGATCCGTCCAACGCCATACGTGCCTATCTCCCATTCGTCGCCAAGGGATCGCCAACTTCGATGCAGCCGGGATACGCAAAACCACCTGATATCCAAGTCAATGGCACACGCCAGACCACGCAAGGAAATACGCTGCAGGCTCTCTTCGGCAGCGGGTGGTATCCGGTGGAACGCGCTGGAGATGCGTCTTGGCGTTGGGCGCAGGCGACGGCCCAACTCTATCTTCATAGCCCCATCAAGCAACCCGTCACTATGTCAATAGAAGCCGCTGCGCTCTTCTCCGGCGACCTGGGTGCACCCTATGCTGAGAGTGGCGGTCTGATGCTAAAGGTCGCGGATGGGGAACGAACAGAGCTTACAGCCAAGATCGGTCGTCCAGCCGTTGCGGCGTTTACGCTGGAACCCGGTTGGACGGTCATTACCATCACTTCGCCGGCAGGCGACTTCCGACCCATAGACGCCGACCCAGCGACCGGTGATGCGCGCATGCTAAGCTTTGCTCTTGCCAGCATTGACTTGGCGACTGAGGCTACCCGCCGTCAACTGCCGACTCAAGATGACGGCCCCTCGCCAATCCGCCAATAGATCGAGGGGCTGGCCGATTAGAATAGTGGTCAGCCCCTCGATCTTGAACCTTTATCCCAGCCCTCTTCCTATTGAATCACAAAGGTAACCGTGTAGCTCGTTCCTTGGGATGCAGGGCCAATGGCGATGATGTAGTCACCTGTGGTCGGTAGGGTTGTCTGGATCATCGACTGGGAACTCTGGGCGCTGATCGGCGCCGAGCGGGGCACACTGCCCGGTCCTGTCACGTTGATGGCCAACGGCGGCCCATAGTTATTGACGATGACCTGCATGGTTTGGCCCGCACCGGCCTCCAGCACGTAACTCTTGATCTCGCCGGGGTTGAGATAGCCCGACCGCGTTGCCGACACCGCGCCCCAGGCAAACTGGACGCGCTCGGCGTCCGGCGTGGGCGGCGGCGTGCCGGTGCCGGGAATGTTCAGCGCCTGACCGGCGTAGATGTTGCTGTCGGTCAAGTAGTTGGCCTGCATGATGGCGCTCACCGAAACGCCAAAGCGACGGGAAATGCCGTTGAGCGTATCGCCCCAGGCCACAAAGTAGTAGGGCGAGCGGAAGGCGCCAGTGGCGTACGTGCGCGGGCCGCTGTCATAGATGCCGCTGGCGCCGCCGTAGCCACCACCTGCGCCGCCACTGCTGCACTCGTTGGGTACGGTGAGGACCATGCCCTTCTCCAGCTGGCTTGGGTCATCACCGATCACGCCATAGTTGATCTGATAGATTTCCTGCCACGTCGTGCAGTAGCGTGCGGCAATCTTGGCCAACGTATCACCTTGCTGCACCGTGTACGTTTCGTAGCTCTGCGCGCTCTGGGCGGTTGCCGATCCAGTCTGAGCCGCCCCCTGTGCATGGGCAGGCGCGGCATGGAACATGAGTCCAATTGTCAAGCCCAGCGCTGCGCCGGCTGCGAAGATCAATCTGCGAATCATCCTCAACACTCCTTAGTTATCTGCTACGTCGGCGGAAGAAAGCGCGTTGGGTTGAATGTCGGTGGAGCCGGCTATGGTCAACGTGCCGGTCACCATCTCGGTCGGCGAGAAGCTGCCAACCCAAACCGCGTACGTGCCTTCGGCCGGCGCCAGATCCAACAGCGGGTTCAGGTTGTCTGCGCCGTCTGCATCATCGTTACAAGCAAATGTATCCATCGGCGTCTTGACCATCAGCGTGCTGTCGCCATCTGTCTCAAAGAAGATGCGCAGCGCTGCGGCCTCGCCGGTCCAATCAAAGCTGAAGGTAGGGTCCGTTGCGATGAAACCGGTGCAGAGCGGGTTCCCCAACTCAATATTAAACGCGCCCGTCTCACCGCCGCCGACCAACTCTTGGGTGAAAGGCGTGTCTGCTGCGCCGATCGTCGCGCTGGCTGCTGTCGCCCCCAACACCTCTGGCGAAAGCGTCTCCCCTACAGCATTAGGATCCACGTCGCGCTGCATGAGATCGCCCAGGTTGAGATTAGCAGGCGTGTAGTCCTGGCTCGTGATCGTCAGGAAGCCGGGCACAACTGCCTCATTCTCAAAGGCGCCCAGGAAGATCGCGTAGCGCCCCTCGTCCGGCGCCTCAATTTCGATCATGGGATCGAGCAGTAGCGGATTGACGTCGTCATTACAAAGGTACTCGCCCGCCGGCGTCACAATGACCATAGTCGGATCCCCCATGCTCAGGAAGAAGAAGCGCAGGCTATCGACCGTTTCGTCTCTGGTCCAATTGAGCACCACGTCAGGCTGTACCGGAATCCGACCCGCACATTCGCTGCCCAAGAGGCTGGCATCGACGGCCGGTCCGTTGACCACGCCGCTGAGCACACTCACCATGGCGGGGTCAAGCCAGATGCTGTCACTGCCGCCCAGATTAAGGGTGGCAAAGAGGGCGTCCGCATCGACATCGGGTTCGGCCAGATTCTCTTCAGGCGCTGCAGTTCGAATCGTTTCGCCCACGAGCGTCAGCTCTTCGCCATCCAACGCATAGATCTGCTCGACCGGCTCCGTCGGACAGCAGAGGGGATCGCTCGGGCCGGAACGGATCATGTCAAGGACGACCGTCTCGTCTTCGATGAAGAGATCGTTGAGCACCACACGGTCGCCCAGCAGGGCCGTACCGGCGTGAACGGGCGCGCCATCCTGGTTGAGTACGGTGACCAGATAATAGAAGACACCCGTGCCGCCAGTCCGGGTAACAAGCACGACGGCTGCATCGTCAACCGCATCGCCATTCAAATCGCCAAATGCAGCGTAACCGGTCGTGTTGACCATCGCCCGTTCAGCCGAACCGGGGGCGGCTTCCACGTCAAAGACGCCATCGACCAGCGTTACCTGACCGTCTTCGGCGTAAACGTCCATATCGGGCAGGGTGTAGGTCATATTGCCCAAGATCGGCAGGGCACCCACGCTCCGCTGCTGATCTGCCACCAGTTCAGTTCCCGACAGCGTGTAGGAAGTGACCACAGGCAGAGTGGGACAGCACATGGGATCATCGGGGCCCTGGGTGATCATGTCGACCGTGATGACCCCATCTGTCACCGTCAAGTCGTTGATCGTGACACGATCTCCGAGCAAGGCATACGCGGCATCGCTCGGGCCCTCTTTGGTGTTAAGCATGGCATGGAGCTCAACAAAGACGCCGCTGCCGCCCGTGCTGGTGGCCAGGAGCACAGCAGCATCATCGATACCGTCACCATTCAGGTCGCCATACGCAATCCAATCGGTGAGCACTGTATGAATCATGGCATCGCGGTCGTCGTATTCGCCATCGACCAGCTTCACCGTGCCGTCTTCCGTGTAGTCGGACAGATAGGTTGCATTGGCCAAAGCCTCCTGCGCCGTGGCTTCAGAGTCTTGAAGTACAGGCGCCGCCCGCAACGGCAGGGCGATGCTCAAGAGCAACCCGAGCAGCGCCAGGGTGGCTGACGTCCGATGCATTCGTTGCATGACGTTTTTTCCTCCTCCATGATGGTTGATGTGATCGAACCCAAACTGTGACTGTGTCAAATGGCCGGCGTGGAGGCCAGACGAGATGCTATCTGCGCTATGCGGCCTTGGCATGGAATGCCGACTCGATCAGTTCCGCTTCATACTGGGGCGCGACCTCACCCGTGTCGGCATAGTGATAGACCGAGGCCCGGTAGATGCCATTCAGCGAACTGTTGACGACCGCCAGCGTTGCTACAATGATGATGGTGAAAATGATGACGGTGACCAGCGCCGCTGTCGATCCGCTGACAGCGACAGCCAGAAATCCGCCCAATGCCAGCGCAATAACGATCAGGATGCCAAAGAAAAAGCCGATCCCAGCGCTACCCACAATCTGCTCACCCCAGGTGTGACGCAGGAGCGAACCGCTCTCCTTGATGGCATCAATAGGGCTGAGGCCCTTGGCGGCAATGACTGGGACGGCGAGGAAAGTCGTGATGTTCCATGCCGCGCCGCCCAACGAGGCAGCGATGCGCCCGCCGGCGTTCTCGCGGCTGCGCAGGGCGCTGAGCACCACGCCCACCGTCGCGTTGATCATGGCAAAGCCGAAGATGCTGCCCAGACGGCTGTTGGCGATCCGCAAGCCATCACCAAAGGTGGGGTCGCCCCCCTCAAAGCGTTTGAGTGCGGCCCCCGCCAGCCCGGTCATGAAGTAGGTACCGATGGAGGACATGACCAGGAAATAGAAAAACATGAGCACAAAGAACGCGAAGGTTGCCAGGGGGTTACCATCGCCGGAGTCAGCCGCGGCAAGGGTCTGCTGCGCTTGGGGGCTGGCCGCCAGGACAGCCATCCCGCCGCCCAGGAGAATGACAGAGACGATAAAGGTGACAATCGCGGCCAGGAGCGGGAAGAGCATAAGCTCTTTGTCGGCCATGAGGACGGCCCACGTTGACTTAAACAGGTGCCAACTGCGTGAAAAGGCGTTCATTGATTCACTCTTTCATTTTCATTGGACGATCTTGTGCCACGTCATGCCTGATTCTTTTTCGGCACGAAGAGTAACACGACCCCGGCGAGGGAAGCAATTAAGACCAGTGGGATAAGGAGGAGCAAGTCGACGCGAATATTGGCTTCAGGCGAAAAAATGGTAACCGCCCATTCCCAAATCGCCCAGGCCATCCAAGCCGTTGCCGCAACGAGCAGCGCATTGATGCGGCGGCCTTGCGTCCAGGTGCGATTGCGGAGCAATAGGTATGCCCCAAAAAAGAGGCCGGCGGGCACTGCAATGAGTGCCGGGTTGTTGACGAAGGGTAAAAAGAGTTGCACGAGTTTCTCCCTTGGGCTACTGCCCTGTGATCACTGGGCCGTCGTTGTCAATCGCATCATCTGTGCGGACGACATGCTGATCCAACCAGTCCGTGATCAGCCCAGCGATGGCGTATTGGTATAGATCCACGCCGAAAGTCCCTTGCCCGGAACCATGACGGCCGGCAGCTTGGCCGCCGGCGGCGCAAGAAAGTGGACGGCGGACTGGCCCACGACGTGGCGACCATTGTTTTCACCGCCGATGAAAGAAATACCCTGTTGCTCAATCGTAAGCAGCGAGGAGTCGGCTGGCGCGCTTGGCCCTGGCGGTGCAATCGGCGCACAGCCAGCCATGATCAACACAACAGTCAATCCAATCATATGCCGCGCATGAAACATTTTCATCTAAAACCCTTCTGATTTGAGACGCTCACAGACCGATCTAGGTCCCGTCGACATTTGGTCGTAACGTCCCCGGCACGGGCGCCTACAAGTCTGCTAATCGGATATTCTGCCGCCCGTGCCGGGGACGTGCCAGGCGCAAAGTAGATGGTTTTCGAAATGTCAACAGAGCCTAGCAACACTCAGTGAGCACGCCCCGTGCGAACGGCGCCGCTCCGTAGTGACCATTGTCGCAATAGACTTGCTGATTCTTCACCACAACCGCTTGCCAAGGCGCGGCGACTTTTGTACGATTGGCCCGCATCAGTCACCCAATTTGCCTGTTGTCGCCGGAGCCGCCCTATGTGTCGCAACATTCGCACCCTCTACAACTTCGAGCCGCCGGCCACCACCGATGAGGTGGCCGACGCCGCCCTCCAGTACGTACGCAAGGTCAGCGGCTATCGCACGCCCAGCCAGGTGAATCAGGCTGCGTTCGACCAGGCCGTTGCCGCGGTCGCACAGGCGACACAGGCATTGCTCGACGGACTGGTCACCGACGCCCCCGCGCGTGATCGGGAGGTCGAAGCGACCAAAGCCAAGGCCCGGGCGGCCAAGCGCTACGCACGCACCAACGTGAACGAGTAGCCCATGCAGGACACAACCGCGCACCTCGCCATTGTACTCGACCGCCCGCAGAATCCAGCCAACATCGGCGCGGTTGTACGTGCCATGAAAAACATGGGTTTCAGCGACCTGCGACTGGTAAACCCCGCGCCCTTCGAACGCCCGGATCTTCTGCGCTACGCCCACCGCTGCGACGACCTCGTCGCTGCATTGACCATCTACGCTACCCTCGATGATGCCCTGGCTGACGCGACCTATGTCGTGGGCACCGCTGCGCTGGTTCACCCGGATCGGCCCTACAGTACGGATGTCCGCGGCCTGGCAGCGGACCTGGTCGAGCACGCGGCAGTGGGTCGGGTTGCGCTTGTCTTCGGCACCGAGGCCGACGGGCTGGACCGGGCAGCACTGGACCGCTGCCACCTCATTGCCGCCCTGCCCGTCAACCCTGGCTATCCAGCCCTGAACCTGGCTCAATCGGTGCTGATTTTTCTCCACGAATTGCGGTTGGCAACCGTCGGCGAGCTAGCAATTGCCGCGGGCAAGGGAGCCGGTCCTGGCGAGCCAAGGCGAGCTGACCCAACTCTTTGTCCTCACCGAGGCATTGTTGCACGAAGTTGACTATTTTCGCTACAGTCCCGAAACCGTCTTGCGCGACCTGCGCCGGATCGTCTATCGAGCCGAGCTGACGTCGGTGGAAGCCGCCATGCTCATGGGCATGATCCGCAAGATCTCAACACGCATCGCAGAGTGACTTGACCAATGATGGATGGAGAGCACTTTCGCTATTCCACGCTCGGCGTGGCGAGGTTCAGCCCCTCAAATGTCTCCAGTATTGCATCCAGGTCGGGCGCTTCGCGCGCCATCGTTGCCTGTTCGATGGCATAGGCGGCAGCGATCAACTGCGGCTCACCGAGATAATCGGCCGTTAACAAAATGCCCATGGGCATACCGTCTTCGCCATAGCCAATGGGAAGCGTGATTGCGGGAAAGCCGGCTGCCGCGTACTCTTGCGTCAGATCGCTGGCCAGATCACTGATGAGTATGACGTCCGCACCGCTCTCGGTCAACATGGCGCGTAAGCTTTCGGCAGCCTGCTGCCGGGTCGAGGCCTTCAACTCGGCGTAGGCGGCCGGCTCTTGTTCGGTGCTGGAAGAACCCTCGACAAACGATTGGCCGTACGGCGCGCGATTGGCAAGATCTTCAGTATTGAAGGCAGCCACATCGGCCAGCGTTTCGACGGGAAAGCCGTCAGTATCTGCCGCAAAGCGGTTTAGCGAATCCTGAAAGCCAAAATCAAGGATCGTCAGGACGGGGGCCGGTTGCGGCAGCAAGGACGCAGAGATCTCAATCGTCGTCAGTCCGGCGTCGCTCAACTGCTCGCCGATCGTACGCATCTGGGCTGTACGTGCGTCCAGTTCCTCAACAATCGATTCACGCAGCTCATTAGTTATGTCAACCCCTAGCTCTTCCAGGAGCTTCAGTTGCTTGTCAAGCACGGCTTCATCGGCAACGGGTATGGCAACGGTCAGCCCAGCAGCCGCTTCGAGCGACGCATACTGGCTGAAGTCCAACTCCTGGGCGGCGCCAAGCGCAGCATCCGCTTCGCCCACGGCGTCGACGCCCGTCATCGCACTGAGCAAGATCGCCACATCGGTGACGGTGCGGCCAATCGGTCCGGCCACATCCATCCAGTCGACGAGCGGAATAATGTAGTCGCCGCTGACCAAGCCATGACTGGTTTTGAGACCGACGACCGAGTTCACCTTGGACGGCGAGATGATCGACCCCTGGGTCTCAGACCCCACGGTGACCGTGGCCAGATTGGCCGCAGCCGCCACGGCCGAGCCGCTGCTGGAGCCAAGGGGATCAAAGGGACCGTATGGGTGGCGCGTCTGACCACCGAGTACGCTGAACCCATTGGGCATGCCGGGGTCCATATAGTTGGCCCATTCGGAGAGGTTGGCCTTGCCCAGGATTACGGCGCCCTCATCGCGCAACTGCTGCACGAGAAAGGCATCGCGCTCCGGCTGCCAATCTTTGAGTGCGTAGGTCCCGGCCGTAGCATGCATGCCGACGGCGGCAATGTTGTCTTTGAGCAGCACGGGGATGCCGTGCATAGGACCGAGGACCGTGCCTGCAGCACGCAGTTCATCCGCCGCGGCTGCGGCGGCCAACGCATCGGGGTTCAGCTCCATGACTGAGTTCAGTTGGTCGATATCGTAGCGGCGGATGCGGTCCACATAGTAGGTGACCAATTCAACAGATGTCAGATCGCCGGCATCGAGCAGCGCTTGAATCTCCGGAATCGTTGCATTGGTTAGGGCTGAGTCCAGCGCTTGGGCGCGTGCGGCCGGAAATGCCGCCAGCGCCTCTTCAAACGCGCCAAAATCGCGCATCCGCTTGTTGGCGTAGTCCGGTTCAGAGAGTGGGAATTCGGGCATCAGATCATCCAGTGACAGCTCTTGGTCCAGCGCACCAGGTACGCAGGCGCCGGCAAATAGGACAATGAGAACAAAAACGATCAAGCGTGTGCGGTGCATGGTGATTCCTCCAAAAGTGTAATTTTGTCCAAGCTGATCGAGCAAGTCCCGGACGGGAAAGAAGTCATCATCAGCAAAGCGGGCAAGCCAGTTGCCAAGCTGATACCATACAATGCAGATACGACTCCACGCCAATTGGGTGTTGGCAATTGGCGTGGTTAAATCGGGATCGCAGATGATTTTGATGAACTGCCCGCAGAGACACATCAGGAATACCCATCACCTCGCCAGCGCTTGGAATGTGATATTCTGCCACCGCAATGCGAGCGGCACAGGATCCGATCAGAAGACGAATGCTTGTTCACTATGTTTGATAATGCGACCTATTTGATCTGGCTGGCGCTCTTTATCGGGCTGCCGCTCTTGGTGCTGAGTTGGACCGGGCGCAGGGCGCTGCCTCGCCAACGCCGTGCGCTGGGCCTGGCCGTGCTGGGTGCACTGGTTGGCGGTTGGATGTGGGATGCGCTTGCCGTACGCGTCGGGCTCTGGTTCTATGATCCGGGTCATATTCTCAACGTGTGGATTCTCGGTCTTCCGCTAGAGGAATGGTTGTGGATCGTCGGCGTGACGTTGCTCTTCGGAGCCATTACCGTACTGCTCGTAGAAAGCAAAAAGTAGCCAAGAAGGATAGTCCCAAGCTGTCTACACGGCGCCCGAGACGCAGCGATGTGAAAGAAATTGACGCCTGTGGCATGATGCGGACAGACGTACGCAATCGAGTCGATATCCCGATGGCTAATTGGTCTGGTTCATTTCACTGGCCACACAACAGGATTATTTGTAAGGAGGCGTTCATGCGATTGATCATGTGTTGCAGCGCACTTGTGACAACGTTGGTCTTCTTCAGCGCGTGTACCTTGACGATAGAGCCCGAATGGATGGAGGGAGTCTTGATAGCGGAGCCGACACCGATGGTTCTCCGGTCGGCACGCGATGTGCCACGAATCTCCGTGGAAAAGGCCAAACAACACTTCGACAATGGAACGGCTATTTTCATCGATTCGAGGAGCGCGCAAGAGTACGCGCAGTCGCACATCGCTGGCGCCATCTCCTTCACCTCTTTGCTGCCCGGGTCAGGCCAGGACGGCACGGTGGAAAGTGAATTGGACGAGAAGCTGTTGGTCATCGCCTATTGCACCTGACCGAATGAATCATCTAGCGCCAGTTTGGCGCTCAAACTGAATCAACAGGGCCATCCCCGCGTGAGTGCGCTTCTCGGCGGCATGAAGGAGTGGGAGGAAGCCGGATATCCCATGGTCTATGGGGGCGATTCGAGCGTTTGGGATGTACCAGAGACCGAACATCTAGTCCTGGCCTCTGCACGTTGACGAATGGAGCGACGCACCCATGCCGGAATCCTTGACCCACCTCGCACTGCTCACGCTGGCGGCGCTGATCTTCCATGCCATCCTCTGGGCGCGCAACGGGCGCTTTCTCTGGTCGCAGCGTTGGCTGATCCTTCAGGTGGTGCTGATCGGCGAAGTGTGGATGCTCATCACCGACCCAATCGGCGGCCACATGGGAGCCTGGTATTTCGACCCGGACAAAGTGCTCGGCATCTGGTTCCTCGAGATCATGCCAATTGAGGACTTTTTCGGCATCGCCGTCATCAGCAGCGCGGCAGCCTGCGCCGTGCTGGTCTTCGGCTACGGCCCGCGGCGCTGGATCTAGAATCGATAGATGTGCGGAGAGATTGTTGGAGTGAAGTGGGGCGTGAAACGTGAATCGCTATGGCTCTGCGCCGAGAAATGGCCAAGCCGCCTCGATGCGCCCCATGCGCCAGGCAACGAAGAACCAGGTACCGCCGGCCAGCAGCCCCAATCCAAAGATGACCGCCGGAATGGCAGCGCCAGGCACGCTGACTGCGACGACGAAGGCGACCACGGCAATCAGCATTGCGATGACGCTGTATAGAAAGACGCCAAGCATGGACCGCCAACCGGCTTTCCGATTTGTCATCCTGCGCGGATCATCCCAATCCAGTTTTGGAAAGAGAAAGTCGAGCGAGACAACATACGTAAGCATGCCGGCGCCCATGACGAAAAGCACCAGCCAGGAATACGGCGTCCAGAGCAGGCTGATGTCAAAAACGATCACGCTGAGCAACAGCAAGAGTGTGACCAGCAGCATATAGGGAATGAGGACACCAAGGACCTTGGCGCGTAAGATGCGCGTCGGGCTGATCGGAGCGGTCCGGAGGATATAGACGGATTCACGCTCCAATGAGAGTGCTGATTGGGCGATGCGCGAGAAGATCGACCACCCCGCAATATAGATTGCGCCGGAGAGTATAACGCCTTTGCTGAAAAGCGCCGCCAAAAAACCCGCATCGTTAAAATCATCGGCGATCGATAGAATCGAGCCGCCGTTTTGCTGCGGGCGAAAGATAAAGAAGAGCATCAACACGGCAAATACGACGCCTGAGAACATGGTTGCGAAGAGCCGGGCGTCCCGCACGCGCAGCAGCCAGTCCTTGTAGCCCAGAATCAGGTCCAGAGAATCGCCGCCAAAGATGCCCGCTTCATCCTCGAAACCGGTGGCCCGTGCGCCCGAGCTCTGCATCCGCAGCCAGCCGCTGAGATAGAGTCGGTCAGCCACAAACAGGGTAAAGAGAAAAAGCCCGACCGTGAGCAGAAAGTATGCAAGCAATCCTCCCCAATCGAGCGCGGTTGCCATGCGCCCTTGCCCCAAGTCGACGAGCGCGTTGCCGGCCAGGTTCGTGGGCAGAGGCAGTTCTCCATAGGTGCTCACGACCTCCGCAAGGGCCGCCTCTGTTTCCGGGGTGAACTGCTGATTGCCGCCATTGAGCATGCGCGGTAGATAGAACAATAGTGAAAAGATCGTCCCAATCAGGATGGATGCAGCGCCCACCCACTCGCTGAGGCGTCGCGCCGGGAGCAATCGCACGAGAAAGATGGCGATGAGCGTACCGACCGAAATGCCAAAGAGGGGCGCTACCAGCAGCAATACCGTGCCCAGAAGATAATAGGCAGGCCCCATCCCGACCACAAAGCCAAAGCTCACCAGCGCAGGCAGCGCGCCGGCCAACATAAAAAACATGACCGTCGGCAAGCGGCCGAGCAACTTTGCCGTCACAATCGAACGGGACGGAATGGGCGCGACAAAAAGCTTCTCCAAGTCATCGCTCAAGTAGAGGCCCTGAAGCGCCTGGTTGAAGCCGGCAAAGGCCGTGCCGAGGAAGACCAACGCCAGCAGTAAGCCCACCACTGCCTTGACGCCATCAGGGCCGAGCATCCCCTCGACGACGAGCCCGCCCACAGATACCCCTAGCAGGCCTGCAAAGAAGATCAATGCCGCGGCCACGACGACGCGCCGCAGCCAGCCCAATCGCCCGATGCCGCCGTCGGCGCGCCGATCCAGCCGCCAGTAGAGCTGCATGAGCAGGAGGGTCTCGCTATTCATTGCTGTCCAGCTCCTTCACCAACTCATCCACCTCATTGCCGCCGGTCAGTTCGAGGAAGATATCCTCCAACGACTGATCGCCCCTAATCTGGCGCAGTTCGTCCACAGGGGCATCGGCCAAGATTCGGCCCTTGTCGATGATGATGACGCGGTCACACATGTTCTGGGCGATCTCCAGGATGTGCGTGGAAAAGAAGACGGCATTGCCATCATCACGGCGCTGCTGCATCAGATCCTTGACCAGTCGTGCGGAACGGGGGTCCAGGCCCACGGTCGGTTCGTCCATGAAGAGGATCTTGGGGTCGTGGAGCAGCGCTCCGGTGATGGCGATCTTCTGCTGCATGCCGTGGCTGAAGCCTTCCAGATAGTTGCCGGCCTTGTCCGTCAATTCAAAGAGGTCCAGATATTGCCTGATGCGGGCATCGGCCTGCTCCGCCGGCACATGATAGAGACGGGCCATGAAGCGCAGGTATTCGCTGGCCTTGAGCTTGCGGTAGAGGTTGGGCGTATCGGGCACGTAGGCGAACTGGGCCTTGGCCTTGAGCGGATCTTGCTGAATGTCCAGGCCACAGATCAGGGCGGAGCCACCGTCCGGGACGAGCAGACCGGTCAGCATCTTGATCGTCGTCGTCTTGCCGGCGCCATTGGGCCCAAGAAACCCGACGATCTCGCCCGGGCGGACGTTGAAGGTCACGTCATCCACGGCGACGAAGTCGCCGTAGATCTTGCGTAACTGGTTGGCTTCGATCATATAGGACATGCGCTTGTCTCCTCTATAGTGAGCGAAAATTGGTGAGGCCAGGATCAAGCGAAGGTTCGCAATGCGGCAAAGAGAGGTGGGAGAAGGCGGCGATAACAGTTTCGCTGGCATCACGCATCGAGCAGGCGCCCCGGTTCAGTTTGTGGGGAGAAGTTCGGAGTCATTCGCAATGCCGTGCTGCTCACTCTCTGCCCGTATCGGCGCATCAGGCGGTAATTCATCAGGTTGGAGGCCTAGGGAGGTCAAGTATTGCTGGCGCTGTGTCAACCGATCAATGACCAAGCGCATATGGACGCGCAAATTATAAAAGGATTGCAGGTAACCGGTCGGCACGTGAAGCGTATCCGTCAACTCCTGCTGCAGCGTCTCCAGTTCGACAATCTGCCGTTCCAAGTCTGCGATGGAGTAGCCGCTCAACCCCAACTCCATTTCACGGAGGCGCTTGTAATAAACATAGACGCGCCGGCGCATGAACGCGCTGTATGCAGTCGGCGTATTACGTACAAGCGGGTAGAGTAAAAAAAGCACCGGCAGAATGAGCAGGTAGAAGCGCTCCATTGGCGAGGCGATCCAGAAGGGCAGATAGCGCTGCAGGATCGTTTCACCCTCGGTAAGATAGCGACGGGTCGTCTCGCTGACCGGCAGCGTCAAATCATTGATTGAGGGAAAGACATCACCTGCAGGAAAAAGTACTGCACTCTGACGCTGTGTCGCTTCGGCCGCCAGTAGCAGCAGTACCTGCAGATCAGGATGAAGATCCTCGTTGGCGATCAGCACGGTGGCATCGGTGAGCAGGCGCTTGTCTTCCGCCGGTTCCAACGCCGTGAGATTGAGCGAGCCTTCCAGCAGTTCGACCGTATGCAGAAACGGGATCAGCCGTTTGTAGGTCTCCGCCAGGCGGAAATCCATGATCTCAATCGTTGGATCCAAGAGCAGATCCAACAAGGTCTGCGAATTGACGCCGGAAACCATCAGAATGGCGTCAACTTCACCATTGCGCAGCATGTCGACGCTCTCCTCCGGACCGGCTTCGACCACATCCAGATCGTCTTCGGAGACCTGTGCAATCCCAAAGAGCAGCTTGCTCACAGCACGCGTTCCACTCAGGGGCGCACCCAGCGAAACGCGCAGCCCACGCAAATCGGACAGATCCTGCAACGATCCATCGGTTTCCAAGTCGTCGCGATAGAAGATCCAAACGGGGACGTGGCCGACGCTGGCCAGGCCAACCAAGCCATCGGCATCGACCTCAAAGTTGGCGGCGTTGAGCATAAATCCGGCGTCCACTGCGCCCGATTGGAGCAGACCGATCGTCTCCAACGAACCAGTTGTCGGCACGATCTCGAGCGCCACGCCCTGCTCCGCCATAAAACGCTGATAAAGTTGTGCAACGGCATACTCGTGTTCGCCCTCAGGGCCAGTGGCCAGCCGCAGCGAGGAAGGGGGGCGCAGGCGGCCAATTTGCCAAATTAGCAGGGCAAAGATGGCCGCCAGCGCAGCAATGATTATCAGCGTACGTCGACGCCGAAAGCGGCGGAAGGACGCGTGCTGTGCATCAATATCACCGACCAAATGATTCATGGGTTGCTCAACAGGAACCGCCGTTTACCGGGCAGCAACGACCCACGTATTAAAAATCTTGTCATGCCAGCCCTCTTTGTTGCTGTCAAAGGCCGCCCAGATAAAGCCCAGACCAAAGATAATGCTGCTGATCCAATAGCCGACCGTACCACGCAGACCACGCGCGCAGGAAGCTAATCGGGCCTTCTGTCCCTTGCTCCACAACCTTCATGTTCATCAGCTTCATGCCAACACTCTGGCCGTCGCGGCTCCACATATAGCCGAAATAGAGGAATTGAAACAAAGCCATGATCATAATCGTCAGCAACGCCAGCGTGCCCGAAATGAAATTCAGGAAACCACTGCCTGTACTGGCCGTCAAACCAACCACCCCGCCCATTAGCAAAGCCACCAGCCAGGCCAAAAAGCCGATCGCCAATCCATCGATCAAATAGGCAATAAATCGTGCAAAAAAACCAGCAAATTTCATAAAATTCCCCTTAAATGATGCGTCAAAGTTTTCGCAATAGATAGAACAGTACCATTAAACAATGGGGCGTCAGGTTTTCCCAAAAAATAGCTGGACTCCGCATTATACAGGTAGCCTGCGGCACAGCCAGCGTTTGCGCCGTCCTGAGTCCGGCGAAGGGTCAAGACCGATCTGCCGATCTGGGAAGGGTATGGATAGAGGCGGACAGAAGTTGAAGGGCGATGGGCAGCACTCAGTCACCCGTAGCGGCATCTCGATAAATCTGTAAATCGCGTAGCGAAAAGGTTACCATCAACACCTGGTCGAACTGGGGATCGGCGGCGAGAAACGCATCAAGCGTGCTGAGGGCAATTGGCGCCGCACGCGCGGTTGGGAAGCCGAAGGCGCCAGTGCTGATGGAGGGAAACGCAATGGTTCGCACGCCATGTTCTGCCGCGACGGCCAACGAATTGCGATAGCACGCCGCCAATCAGCGCGTCTTCGTCATGCTCGCCGCCCTGCCAGACGGGCCCGACCGTGTGGATGACGTAGCGCGCGGGCAGGTCATATCCGCCGCTAATTTTGGCCTCGCCGGTCAAGCAGCCGCCCAGCGTACGACACTCGGCCAGCAGGCGGGGACCGGCTGCGCGGTGAATCACGCCATCAACTCCGCCGCCGCCCAGCAGCGTCTTGTTGGCGGCGTTGACGATTGCGTCAACTGCCAGGGTGGTGATGTCGGCTTGAATAATTTTAATTCTGGGGTCGAGCATGGTCAGCCTCCCGATGTAACGTGCACTTGTGATGCGCATTGCGAAATCGCCTCAACATCAATCTGGTCGATCAGCGCTGCAGATACGCGCAATTACTGCTTGACCAACGCGCGAAAGATGGGGTCGGTCTGTTCGCGCACGAAGCGACCGACGTGCTCAATTGCGAGCCACGCAGCGGGTTCAATGCGGAATAAAAAGTGCCATACGTGAACCATATTCTCCCAGGGCTCAAATTCAATCGAGACGCCGGCCTCGGCGGCCCGACGAGCAAAGCGTCGCGCATCATCGAAGAGCATCTCGGCCGTCCCGGCCTGGAACAGCAGCGGGGGCAAATCGTGCAGATCGCCGAATAGGGGCGAAGCCAGCGGATCACGGATGTCGTGTCCGTCGAGGTAGAGTTCGGCCGAACGGCGCAAGACCATTGGGTTCAGATAGTCGCTCCTCGCATTGGTGCGCATGGACGCGCCGCTCAACGTCAAGTCCAACCAGGGCGATAGGCCGAAACCGGCCGCCGGGCGGGGCACGCCGGCATCGCGCAGGGCAAGCAGCAGGGCTACGGTCAGGCCGCCGCCGGCAGAATCGCCGCCCACGGCAATTGACTCAGTGGCCACACCCTGCTCAAGCAGCCACCAGTAGGCGGACCACGCGTCTTCCACGGCAGCGGGAAAGCGTGCTTCGGGTGCGAGCCGATAATCAAGGGCCAGAACGCGCATGTGGCAGACGCGCCCCAATTCAGCGATCAACAGGCGGTGGGTCAGCGGCGATCCGCCAACATAGCCGCCGCCGTGGAAGTAAAGGAGCACCCGCCCTGCTTGCGCGTCCGGCTGGTCAAACCAGAAACCGGGCACGCCGCCGGCCTTCACGGGCGAGACCGTCACCTCTGGTGGCAGCGGCATGCCATTCACCACCTCCAGCGCGGCCCGGATATCGTCGGCGGTCAGAGCGTCATCCGACGGCGTCCCGGTATTCATCAACTCGACAAATAGTTCGAAGTACCAGGTCCACGTCACATGCTGCGGCCCGTGGAGCAGGCGACGCGCCGAAGTCGTCATGGCGGCATGGGTCAGCAGGGCATTTAGCTTGAGCAAGCGCTGAAGGCGGGCGCGCCGATCACCCATCCAATCTTCGCCTTTCATCACAAGATGGAGCAACGACAGGGCGCGACCATAGCCCGACTACTGCGTACCAATCAGGTAGGGAAACAGTTACGCCATCGGTCGATGGGCCGGCGCGCTGCCACATGGATCTCCTCCGTAGCTAAATTGCGTTATTTCAATTAGCGTCTAAGGCGAGTCTATCATGCCGTGGGCTGGACGAAAAGCAAATGGTCATAAAGTTGTGAAGTCGTGAAGGGCCGGGTTTCTGCCCCATTTTGGGGCCGCCCTGGCGTAAGCGATCGATCCGTTCGTACATCGCGGCCAAATTGGGATGCACTCACAACAACTTGTCACAATATTGTCATCTGGTTCACATATCTACTTAACATTTCAAGGATATCCTAGGAATAGAAAATCAGTTTAAGTTTGAAGGAGTTTAATTCAATGAAGCACGTACATACAGCATGGTTGATGTCAACCATTTTTCTCGTCTCAGTCTTTGTCGCCGGTTGCAGCTTGCCTTCAGCCCGGCCAGCGTCCCTTGTCCAGCCAGTTGCTGAGGCAGTTGTGGCGCCTGAGGTAATTCCTGTACAGAATCCGGCGCCGGCGCTGTCAGTCGATGGGCTGGAGGTTCGCCTGATGGATTTGTACCAGCGCGTCAACCCGTCGGTCGTTTTCGTTTTGGTACCGCCGTTTGGCAGCGGTAGCGGCTTTGTCTTCAGCAATGAAGGCCATATTGTAACCAACAACCACGTGGTTGAAGATGGCAATAACTACGAGGTAGTCTTCTCGAATGGCGAACGCCGTCGGGCGTCTCTCGTTGGTGCGGACTTGGATAGTGACTTGGCCGTCATAAAAGTCGACGACCTGCCCGAGGGCGTGCAGGCTTTGCCGCTGGCTGAACCCAATAGCGTGAAGGTCGGCCAATTTGCTGTGGCGATCGGCAATCCCTTTGGCGAGCAAGGTTCCATGACGCTGGGCATTGTCAGCGGTCTTGGCCGCAGCCTGCCCTCGCAGCGGGGCGGTGAAGGTATTCGTTCGACTTACTCCCTGCCTGAGGTGATTCAGACTGACGCTCCGATCAATCCAGGCAATTCGGGCGGACCCTTGCTCAACCTGAACGGCGAAGTGATTGGCGTCAACGCCGCGATCGCTTCCGGGACAGGTGTGGGCAGCGGCGTAGGTTTCTCAATCCCGGTAGCGGCCGTGAGGCAGGTAGCGCCGCGCTTGGTCGAAGAAGGCGAGTATCGCTACGCCTTCCTGGGCGCCAGCTTTGACGGCGAAATCTCGCTTGACGAACTGCGCCTGTACGATCTGGACCAAACGCGTGGGGCCTACGTCCTTGGGCTGGCCGATAATGGCCCGGCGGATCAGGCCGGTCTGATTGCTGCCAATCCGAGCAACGGCCGCGGCGGCGACCTGATTGTCGCTATCGATGGTCAGGCGATCAGCAACTTTGACGACTTGAATCGCTACCTGGTCTTCAACACTCAGCCCGGCGACGTGATCGACATCACTGTCGTACGTGACGGGCAGACAGTTTCATTGCCGCTGGAACTGGGCACACGCCCATAGCTCCAGCTTCAAATCAGGCAAGAAATCGCCCAATCGACAGATAAGATGCGCTGCGCCGGCCGACGTAAACGTCGCCGGCGCAGCCTTTTTTTGACCTCTCGGGTCGCCTATGCGACCATGCATGCAGAACCCGCATCACCATCCCGGCCGTGAGTGGAGCGGCCGCCACCGCACATTGCGGCGGAGAATCTCTTTTGGGCCAGCTCTTCTCCATCTTCTTCAACATCTTGGCGCCCGTCTTCAGCCTCGTGCTGATCGGCTATATCGCCGGCCCGCGCTTGGGCATTGAAGCCAGGTCACCGTCGCGGATTTCGTACTACATTCTCGTCCCACCTTTCATCTTCAACGTCTTCAAGGACGCCGAAATCGAGCCGGGTCTGGCCCTGCGCATGACGGCCTATATTGTGACGGTCACCGTGGCCACGATTCTCATTGCCCTGCTGATTGCTGTGGTGATCCGGCGTGCATCGCCGCCGATGGTGGCTGCCTACGTCCTGCTGGCCACGTTTGGCAACGTGGGCAATTTTGGCCTGCCGATCATTCAGTTTCGCCTGGGGGAAGAAGCGCTGCTGGCCGCCTCGGTCTACTTCATCGTGATCTTGACCATGGGCTTTGTGATCGGCGTCATTGCGGCCAACTGGTTTCGGGGCGGCGGACTCCAGGCCGTCTGGAAAGCCTTTACCACCCCGGCGATTCTGGCCCTCTTCCCAGCCTTCTTTGTCAACTACCTCAATCTGCCCGTGCCGCTCTTTATTGATCGTGCGGTCGAGCTCATGGCGGGTGCGCTGGTACCGGTTATGCTGATTACATTGGGCATTCAACTCGCCGGCATGGGCCGCGTACGCGTCTCGCTCGACGGCGTCCTGGCCGGTTCCGTACGTCTCATCGCCGGACCGATCCTGGCCATTGCCCTGGCCGTCCCCTTCGGCCTGACTGGGATCGAGCGGGGCGCCGGCATCCTCCAGGCCTCCATGCCGGCCGCCGTGCTGACAACCCTCATTGCCATGGAACATGACTTGATTCCTGACTTTGTGACGACCACCGTGCTCTTCGCCACCCTGGCCAGTTCGGTCACGCTAACAATCGTGCTGGCGGTGATCTAGGCGCCTCGCTTGTCCCGTCATCCCGACGCGCAGCGACGGATCTTGTCGTCAGGATTCACGCGGCATCTCGTCATCTACCCGAATCGCCGCCCTGCGGTGAGCCCGCCATCAATTGTAAAGATCGCACCGGTCGTGAAGTCAGAGGCCGGCGCAGCCAGGTAGAGCGCGATGCCGGTCAACTCTTCGGGTGCGGCCATGCGCTGCTGCGGCGTCGCCCTCAACACGGCCTGATTGAGGGCATCATTGTCCCAAATCGCTCGGCTGAACTGTGTCTTGATAAAGCCAGGGGCCAGTGCGTTGATCTGAATGTTGGCCTCGGCAAGCTCGACGGCCAGCGCACGCGTCAGCATGAGCACGCCGGCTTTGCTTACGCTGTAGATCCCCATACCGGCCACCGGCTCCAGCCCGGCCACCGAGGCAATGTTGATCACCTTGCCGCCGCCCCGCGCCTGCATGTGGGGCACAGAGGCCTGAATCAAGCGCACGTAGCCCTTCACGTTGATGTCATAGGTCTTGTCCCAGTGGCTCTCGTCGGCACTCAGCAGCGGGCCAAAGTGAGGATTGGTCGCAGCGTTGTTGACAAGAATGTCGACGCCTCCAAATTCTGCAACCGCCCGTTCGATCAACTGTTTGATTGCGGCCTGGTCGCCAGTGTGTGCGGTTACGGCCAGGGCTGTACCGCCGGCCGTGCGGATGGTGGCCGCGACCTCGTCAAGCGCGGGCTGCTTGCGGCTCGCCAGCACGACCGCGGCGCCGGCCCGTGCATAGGCCAGGGCAATGGCCGCGCCAATGCCCCGGGATGCGCCGGTAATGACTGCGACTTTGCCGGTCAAATCAAAATTGGGCTGAGTCATGGGGTCTCCATTGCGGTGGGGAATGGTTAATTGAAAATGGACAATGAATAATTGCTAATGGGCGCTACACCGTTAATCATTCTTCATTCTCTGTTCTCAAATTAATTATTGATCTTAACTGTAGCTAAAGGCGATAATAAATTCGAAACTTGTCTTCCACAACAGCCAACTCGCCTCGCGCAACCTGATACTCCAAATGGGCGAGAGCTTCGGCGATGGCAAAGCGTACTTCATGACGGCTGAAGCGATCGTAATCAAAAAGATGGCGGCTGACCTCAAGCGCAGTTGCGCCCTCGGGACCCACGGCAGCAACCGACTGCTCCAGACGCAGGGCGTGATGGGCCAGAAGTTCGGCGATGCGGCCGCCCCAGTCGTCGATCAGACGCCCGTGGCCGGGCAAGGCCAGCCGTACGTCCAGGGCGGCGAGTTCTTGGAGCGACGCCAGATAGCGCGCCAGTGGATCCGGTTCGGTCGAGGGCCAGAGACCGATATTGGGGGTAATCTTTCGCAACACCTGGTCACCCGACAGCAGCAGGCGATTGGTCGCGTCGTAGAAGATGAGTTGTCCATCGGCATGACCCGGCGCATGGATGGCGCGCCAGCTGCGGCCGCCCATCTTCACTTCGTCGCCGGCGCGCAGCAATTCGATACGGGTCGGATGGGGCACCGTGGCGTCACGCAACTGCGCGGTCTGCGTTGAAACCACCTCGGCGATCTCGTCTGTGATGCCGCCCATGCGCCAATAGGATTCGATCCGATCCGGGCGCCAGCCGTTCTCGACCCAGACGTGGCGGGCCAATTCAGCCTCGCGCGGAGACAGGAAGATTGGCGAGCCGCTCTGGGCTTGAAACCACCCGGCCAACCCATAATGATCCGGGTGCATGTGGGTGAGAACGACGCGCTGAATGTCGTCAAAGCCCATGCCGAGTTCGCCAAGGGCCATACGCCAAGCGGTCTGGGCGTCGGGCCAGTTCAAGCCGGTATCCACCAGCGTCCACCCGTTCGTCTCACGCAGCAAATAACAATTGACGTGATTGAGGGCAAAGGGCAGGGGCAAACGGACCTGGTAGACGTCGTCGGCAACGGATGTCAGGATGGATGCGGGCATGGGCTGGGGCAATTACCCGAAGAGCCCTTGCAGCTTGGTCGCGAGCATGGGATTGCCGTCGATCTTGACCTTGCCTTGGGCAAAGGCCGCCATGGGGTTGAGACGGCCCTGCGCCAGCTCAACAAAATCGGTCTCCTGCATAGAAATGGTGCAGTCGGCATCGTCTGCGACGCCTGTTCGCACTTCACCCGCCCCCGATTTGAGGTCAGCAACCCAGTCGCCACCCGTCGCGCCGGTAATGTGAAACTGAAAAACGGCGTTGATGCGCTGTACAAGGTTGGCGTTTTCGGCGACCCGGTCCGTCATGTGGGCAAAGATGGCGGCCGCGCCCATGGCTGCGCTCACTTCCGCCTCGGCCGCACCTTCTTCGATGACCGCAGCGGGCGTCACACGCTTGCTTGCGTCCGCCCCCAGCACCAGTTCGGCCATGACGCGCACGCTTTCCACGTCGTAGGTCACCAGATTGAGCGTGGTGACCGGCGCCTGCTCCCAGGTTGCGAGCCGCTCCTTGATACGCGCCTTGGGCCCGCAAAGGGAGACGAGATCGACCAGATCGTCGGGCACGGCCTGGGCGGCCTCGGTCTTGCGCCCGGCCAGGAAGTGCTCCTGGATCTCGTCGGCAGCCTCTTCAAAACCGTAACGGCAGACCAGATTGTAGTAAAAATTTTTGCTCTTGGCGCCCATGCCGCCGATATAGAGCGCCAGCGACGGCTTGATTGAGTTACGGGCGGCATCAACGTCATCACTGACCACCACGCCGACAGATGGTGCAATGTCGAAATTGGCGTAGCTCTTGCCATTCCCAGCTTTGGCAAAACCGGCCTCCACCTGCTCACGATAGGTGTCATCATAGTGGGCGGGCGAAAAAAAGATAGGCAGCCAGCCGTCGGCAATCTCGGCGCTGAGCGCTACATTCTTGGGCCCGATCGCAGCCAGATAGATGGGAATGTCGGCTCGCCCGTGGATGATGCTCTTGAGTGGCTTGCCCAACCCCGTCGCATCATCACCATGGTAGGGAATCTGGTAGTGCGCCCCCTCGTGGACCAGCGCGTCCTCGCGCACGAGGACGCTGCGCACGATCTCCACGTACTCGCGCGTTTTGCCCAACGGCTTGCCGTAGGGTTGGCCGTGCCAGCCTTCCACCACTTGGGGACCGGACAGTCCCAATCCCAGGAGCATGCGCCCGCCAGAGAGCTGATCGAGGGTGGCGGCCGTCATGGCCGTCATAGCTGGTGTGCGCGCCGGTATCTGCATGATGGCCGTACCCAGGTGGATCTGTTCCGTCTGCGCGCCGATCCAAGCCAGCGGCGTCACCGCGTCTGATCCGTACGCTTCTGCCGTCCAGACCGCAAAATAGCCCAGCTGATCCGCTTCCCTGATCATGGCCATGGGCAGATCGATTGTCGCGCCGGAGTAGCCGGCCATAAGTCCTAGTCGCATGGGAGATCCTTTCGAGCCTTCGCTTGCGCGTTGCAGGTGAATAGACGTTCGGCCATTATCCCGACGTTGTGTTCGGTCAGGGTTGCGCGCCTGTGGCCGCAGTCAGTATCGGTATTTGCCTTGCGCTGTAGATTCTGTCACACTTTTTACTACAGCCAGCATGGCTGGTCAACGAATTCAAATCGTCCGCCAGAGATTTCACGGCAAGAATAGACCGTTGACTCAAGTATCACCACATGCACCTGAAAGCGCCATGACGACTGATTCTTCGCCTGCCTCAGCCCCCGCTGACAATGGCTCTAGCCTGCGCTATAGCCGCATCCTCACCGTGCCGCAACTGACTGCGATCGGCCTATCCTTAGGCATCGGGTTGGGCATCTACGCCCTTCTGGGCACGTTGACGACCCACTATCGAAGCCAGAGCATCCAAGCATCCTATCTCCTGTTGCTCATCATTTCTATCCCGATCGTGCTGACGCTCACGGACCTGGCCCGCATGAGCGGCGGCACTGGAACCTACGGGCTGGTGCGCACTGATCGTCGCCTCATACTCGTCTTTCTAACCGGGTGGTGCTTGATTGGCGGCTACGTGACCCTGTTAACGCTTTTGGGTTGGGGCGTGAGTCTTCATGTTGATCTAATGCTGCGTTTCGCGGACGTCATCGTATCCAAGCGTTTGCTGGCCGGGATCGTACTGTTGATAATGGCGGTCGCCCGCGTCTTCGGCAGCCAACTCGGTTGGCAACGGAGAACGCTACTGGTAGGCGGCGCCACCTTTGTGGCACTGATCCTAGCCTTCTCGGGTCTCTTTTTTGACCCGCGGGCGCAAGATCTCACCGTCTTTCTCACCAGCGACGTCAGGTCAATCAACACGTCTGTCATGTCCATGATGGCGCTGTTGGCAGTGACGCTCTGGGGCGTTATCATGATCGTAGAGATGCGGGGTGCACGCCATAACGCGCAACGCTTGCGTCCCGCCATGGCCTTGACCGTTATCATCACGGCCATCGTCGGCGGAACGGGGGCGCTGGCCGTTGATCGCCACTGGGGCCCCTTTGCCCATCCCTTGACGCCCCTCTTCGATTTCGCAGTCGAAGGAATCGTCTTCTCGCCAGAACTCTTTCGCATTCTATACCTTGCTCTGGGTATGGTCATCATGCTGATTGGGCTGGACCTGGTTTTTGGCGCCAGCATCCGGCTGGTCGAGGAGATGGCGGCTGATGGCTTTGTCCCGCAAAAGGTCGAGCGTTCCCGAGGACGCAAGGGCACGCCGCTCCTGCCCATCCTGGGCACAACCGTCCTGGCCCTGCTCCTGCTCGCCATAATGGAGAGCAGAACCCTGGTAGGCGCTTCCGCCATTCTGCTCTTCTGGGTGCTGGCCGCGCTGAGTCTACCGGCGCTGGTCGACGGCTCGAACAGCCCCTATGCACGGCGCTCCAAGCTGCCCTTTCACCCGATCTTTCCTGCTCTTACCGTTGCCATCGGCGTCTTTGCCCCACTCAATCTTCTTGGCGCGCCGTGGCTGATTCCGTTGAGCTGGCTAGGGGTTGGCCTGCTGCTCTATTTTGCGTTCGCCCGACAAAGCGGTATCGCTTATCGCCGGGGGCAAGTTGTCGGGGGAGAACAGGAAGACGTGATTGCCAAAGCGTTGGCAGCCCCCTCACCCACCTACTCTCTGCCACCCGATGCCGATTTAACCAATAGCGTCCTGGTAGCGGTTGGCAACGCCAAAAGTTCGAAGAATCTTATCTCAGCCGGCCTCGCTCTGGCCGAAGTTCGGGGCGTCAGCCTCATCATCCTGCGCGTCTTGCGGCTCCCCGAGGAAACAGCCCTGGATATTCGTCGCAAGTTGGCAGCCAATGAGCGGGAATCGCTGGAGCAGGCCCTTGCAGAAGTGGATACAGGCGCCACCCCGGTCTATCCCATTGTCCGGCTCGGCATGGGACCGATTGATGGCATTCTGGACGTAATTCAGAGCATGGAGGTCGGGCTTCTACTCCTGGGCTGGTCGGGCAAAATGGCATCGGAAGAGGTGGTTGCCGATCCCGTAGTCGATCCGCTACTGCGGGCCGCGCCCTGCGACGTGATGGTATTGCGTGGCGCGCTGCCAACCGAGCCCGAACGAATTGTTGTGGCCACGGCAGGCGGGCCCCACGCTGCGTTGGCAGCGGAACTGACCCACGCTGTCATTGGCGATTCAGCGTGCCATCTACGCTTGCTCCACGTGTTGCCTGAAGAGAGCACGACCGAAGAGAAGCAAGCGGGCAACGCGTTGTTGACCCAACTCGGCGAAGCCATCGGCGAGGAGGATGTGGAATATCAAATGATGGGGGCCGAGAGCATCGAGCAGGGCATCATCGAGGCGCAGCAGGTGCCGACTTGCTGGTCATGGGTGCGGCAAAAACCAACGCATTCACACGCTCCCGCTTTCGAGGCATGCCCGTACGCATTGCCGCCAACATGGCCGGTCCCGTCATCATCGTGCGGGCACGGGAAACGGTCCGGCAACCGGTCCTTTCACGCGGTTGGGAACTGCTTTCCGACCCCCTGCCCACCCTAACCGACGAGCGCCGCAAGGAAGTCGCCTTGCAAATGACCGAATCGGCCGAACCTTCGATTGACTTCTACGTCCTCATCATCCTGGCTTCCGTCATTGCCAGTTTGGGGCTGCTCCAAAACAGCGCGGCCGTCATCATCGGGGCCATGCTCGTCGCACCGCTGATGAGCCCGATCCTTGCCATGTCGATGGCAATCGTGCGCGGTAATCTGACCGTCTTGGCCACGGCGTCAGAGGCGACGGCCAAGGGAATCCTCATGGCCATCGTCGTCGGGGTCGTCGTGGTGCTCATTTCACCTATCGACACGCCCACCAGCGAGATCCTGGCACGCACGCAGCCGAATGTGCTCGACCTCATGGTGGCGCTGGCATCGGGTGCAGCCGCGGGCTATGCCGTCAGCCGCACGCAGGTGGCCGCGGCCCTGCCGGGCGTGGCCATCGCTGCGGCTCTGGTGCCGCCGCTCTGCGTTGTCGGTTATGGAATTGGCACTTCAGAACTCGCGTACGCCGGCGGTGCACTGCTGCTCTTTACCACGAACCTCGTGGCCATTATCCTCTCCGCAGCGATCGTCTTCTTAAGCTTAGGATTCTATCCGCGTGGTGTAGGCGGCAGGGAGTTGTGGAAACGACTGCGAATTCCAATCATCTCACTTGCCGTCATCTCCGTAATCCTGGCTGTGGCGACCGTCTCGACCGTGCGCGATGCCAATCGTCGTGCGGAGGTCGAGCGAATCCTGATTGAGGATGTGAACAACGCCAACGCGGAGGTACAGTCACTAACCATTGAACGCAATGGGCGACAGTATACGGTCAACGTCGTGCTGGTCGTGGCCCATGGCTATGATATTGATCCGGAAGATGTTGAGGAGATCGAGGAGCAACTCAAACAGGCGGTGGGCGCCGACACCCGCATCACGGCAACGATCCTGCGCGGCGATTATTATACAGAAAGCAGCTACCTTCTCTATCAAGAACTCGAGGCCGCCTTATTGGAAAGTGTCGCAGCACAAGGTGGCGTCGTACACACTCTCGACGTAAACGAGCAGGCTCGCGAAGTTCTGGTCATTGCCACCGTGATTGATCCACAAGGCAATACGTTTCCGCCAGCCGTGATTGAAAGCATCCACCAGGATCTGGAGGTGGTCACCAGACCACGCACCGTAACGCTGGACATGACCGTGCTCTACGGTGCGCAGGCTACTGTAGAGCACGGCACAGTAGAGTAGCGGCCGCGGGCTGTCAAACGGCAGCAGAGATGTAACTCAGCTGCACGACGACCGGCCGGCGCGGCTTGACATCTTAAAATAGGAATTTTTCCCCAGGATCAGAGGGGGCGAACGGCTCCGTTGGGGGCCCTCTGCTCTTCCAACATCGCCTTGCCGCGTTGCTCCTCTTCCCAACCGCGCCGAGCCTCAATTGCTTTATTCAACGCCTCGTGGAAACCGTAGCGGTCCACCGCAAATTCTCTGACCGTCTTGCCGCCGTCGTCACGCTGCCAGGTGGCCACAAATGCCCCGCTCTTGCCGTGAGTTTTGGCAAAGGAGACGCCATTGACGCCGGTCGAGTTGCTAGCTATCGTGGTGGGCTGGAATGGGAGCTTGGGGTTCTGCTTAATAAACTCATCGCGTACTTCAATTGCGGCAATCAGGGCAATCTCTGCGCTGCCCCAGTAATTGGCATCGGAAAAATATTTGCTCAGTCGCTTGCCATTGCGTTGAATCTTCAACCACCATCCTTTGCGATCCGCACGATGATCGCGGTGGACATTACGCGTATCATAGCGAGTCAGGTCAAACCCGACATTTTTCATAGAGTTCCTCCCATCTAGATTGGATGCAAAATATCGAATGGCGTCAATCTGAATCGCCAGATCGACCCTCTCATCATGTCGTCAAGTGCGGCTGCATTGATATGTTGGTCGACCGCCGCGTTCAGGCTTAGCCGTATACATGCTTATGATCACATCATTTAGACTCCGTACAATTTTCCAGGGTAAAAACCAGCCGGATTGGACGGAGTCAAAGTGACATCTCCATTAGACGCAAAGCGCGGCTAAGTCGATCCAACGACATGACAGGGCTTACGAACTAAAAAAGGTAGGACAGACTTTAGCGATACTTTAAAGGGATTTCACACAATCATTGATGGCGTCAACTGTACGAATCGAGGAAGTTCTTGCCCGGCGTGATATGCTGAGCAGATCGGCTTACGCTGACACCACTTTGTTTATATGCTTGCGCCTCAAATGAATGAGTTACTGATGCATGAAAACGCTGAATTTTGCAAAATATGAAAATTCAGAATATCTGTAGTATAGCGCAATCACACCAGCGCGCCAAGTGGAAAAACATGTGGACAAACATATTTAGAATTTGTCTCATCTTGAGTTTGCTGCAGGGTGCGGCGCCCCTGGAATATGGCGTCTGGCTCAGCGAAACAACGAAGAAATGCAGATGTAACCATGCGCAATCGCGCCTATTCGATCTATCTCATCATCGCTGGAGTCACGGCGTTTTGCTTCAGCGTCACCTTTACAACCAGCGCGATTTATCGCTTCGAGGCCGCCGGTCTCAATCCGCTTCAGCTCATTCTGGTGGGTACAACGCTGGAACTGGCTGTCTTCTTCTTTGAGATTCCAACCGGTCTTGTGGCCGATGTCTACAGCCGGCGGATATCAGTCTTGATCGGTTTTGCGCTGATCGGCTGTGGTTTTTTGGTTGAAGGCGCTTGGCCCCTGTTTGCGACGATTCTGCTTGCCCAGGTGATCTGGGGCATTGGCTACACCTTTACCAGCGGCGCACTCGATGCCTGGCTGGCCGATGAGATTGGCGAAGCACATCTGGCAGCCGCCCTCTTGCGGGGCGCCCAGTTTGGGCAGGCGGGCTCGTTTGGCGGGATCTTCGTGGGGGTTTGGCTGGCCAGCTTTCGCCTCAATCTCCCCTATCTGGTGGGTGGCAGCGGTCTCCTGCTATTGGCGCTTTGCCTGCTGATCGCAATGCCTGAGACAACTTTTACACCGGTCGCGGCGGAAGAGCGACGAACCCTGGTGGGCATGAGCACGACCTTACGTCAGGGGATCGGGGTCATTCGCAACAGCCCGATGCTGCAAATAATGTTAGCTGTGGCCCTCTTCTACGGCCTCTCCAGTGAAGGAATCGATCGTCTTTGGGAGGCTCACCTGCTGGAGAACTTTGACCTACCCGGCTTGGGCGCGCTCGAGCCCATCTACTGGTTCGGAATCCTCAACGGCTGCGTCATGCTGTTGACCATTGGCAGCACCGAGTTGCTACGGCGACGCTCAGACTCCCTTGATGCACGACGGCTTACGCTTTTGCTCGCGGCCATGACGGCAGTGCTTATTGGTGGGCTCATCGTCTTTGGACTTGCGCCAGCCTTCGGCACGGCGATTGGCGCCTATGTGATCCTCGCCGTGGTCCGCAGTACCATGTCGCCCCTCCTTGCCACGTGGTACAACCGCGGCATCCCTTCACCCGTGCGCGCTACGGTCCTGTCGACCATTGGCCAGATGGATGCTGTTGGTCAAGTGGTCGGTGGTCCACCCATGGGCACCTTCGCCACGCGCTTCGGCTTGCGCGCCATGTTTGTATTGATTGCCCTCTTGTTGGCGCCGGTTCTCGCCCTTTATGCACGAGCGATTTCACTGACCAAACGAAGGGAAAAAGTTGATTAAAAACGACCCATTTGGCTTGACGATCCAGGGACACTGTAGTATAAAGTTGATGGGTTATGTGGTACGGATGAACCAGCCTTCATCGCAGCAAGAAAGAGCCTGACCTTTCCATTGATTCCAATGGCGTGCAGACGGCCCCAAAACCAGTTCACTGGATTCATCACAGCCGATCAGTACGCTGAGGCACAATCCTCTGTCTGACCAATGCACCCCCACGCCCAACCGAATACTCGGCAAAGTAGATGGTCCACCACGCGTTGGTGGTGCGCCGGTTGCTGCTGCCCGTTAGAGCGCTGCGCACCGTCAGAACTCGTTGGCGTATCCATGTGGGGTGTATTGAATCTTGACTGAGTACAAACACTTTAGGAGGGGATGCACCATGCACCCAAACCGATCGACAGTTCGCCTTATCGCTTCAATTGTCTTTGCTTTCACCCTGTTCAGTGGGTTTGGCCTAGCCCTGCACACGTCTGTGCAGGCTGCTGATCCGCCCAACCAGCCCTTTGACCTGATCTACGAAGCCAAAAACGTCTACTACCGCGGCTTCCAGGATGGACTGGGCATGCTGGGCGCGAATGAAGGCACCCTGAACGACGTCACCCTAAATGGCACACAGATTGTCAAGGCCTATCTCGTCTGGGCCGGGTTGGGCCGGGACGACAACGGTGTGACCTTTGCCCGCAATGCAGAGACGCCTGTTGCGATTGCGCCCGACTATGTCTGGAACAACGATACATTTGGCGGCAGCACGTGGGGCTGCTGCGGTGGAGAACTGAGCGTCTACGCCGCTGATATCACCGCTGAAGGCATTGTCGAGATCGGCACCAATTCGTACACGCTAGGCGACATGGCGATCACCCACATCGACAACAACCAGGAAATCGAAGAGAACTGGGGCTACAGCTTGCTGGTAATCTTCGAAGACCCCACGCTGCCCCAGCCGCGCGATATTTTTATCAAGCTCGGCAATGATGGTCTTTTTGCAAACTGGACTGGCTTGATCGGCCCCAACAGTGACGTCCAGTGTCTGGCATTCGACCCGAGTGACGTGTCGCGTATGGCCAACTTCAATGTAATCGTTGGCGGTGTTGAAAACGACAAGCGCCCGAACGCACTGTGGGGGTTGTCCGGAAACGAAGATTATGTCGATGCAAATAACCAAGGCGGCACCTGGAATCAGTCTGCCGGCCTGATTCATCTCCCGCCCAATATTGTGGGCATTGATGGCGTGGGCGGCATCCAGCTTGATGGTCCCTTCGCCGGCGACTCGACCAATGGCGGCACGGACTTGGGTCCTCCCTTTTTCGACCGCAACGGCGATGAATGGGATGAGTATCAGCGCTTTGATGTCGAAATTGCGCCCAACGAAGACTGGGTTTGCGTTCAGGTTGAGTCGGCCAGCCAAACAAATCGCCCCGATCTGCCGCCGGTGGTACCCGAGTCCCCCATCAACGAGAATGTGCCTGCCAGCATTGGCTTTATGGGCTTCATCGGCATCATCGATTCACCCTTGGCGCCGGCGATCGACATCGTTAAGAAGACCAATGGTCAAGATGCAAACGATCCTGACGGAGATGATGTGCCGACCATTACACCGGGCGGTCAGGTCATTTGGACCTATGAGGTCACCAATATCGGTACCGTTGACATCCCCGAAGCGGACATCACCGTCACGGATACCGTAGAAGGCGACGTGACGCAGATCATCGACAAGGGCAATGACGATGCGGTGCTATCGCCAGACGAGACGTGGATCTATGAGTTCCAAGGCACCGCCATCAATACGGCCAACCCGCCGGCAGGTCAGAATCTGACCCTGGTTCCAAACGTTTGTACCCAAGATGGCGCAGTCTCACCGCCGAGCACGGCCTATACCAACATTGGCACGGTCACCATCCCGACCATGAGTGCAGCGGATCCGTCCAGCTATTGCAACACACCGGATACGCCGGCGATCGACATCGTTAAGAAGACCAATGGTCAGGATGCAAACGATCCTGACGGAGAGGATGTGCCGATCATTACACCGGGGGGTCACGGTCATCTGGACCTATGAGGTCACCAATATCGGTACCGTTGACATCCCCGAAGCAGACATCACCGTCACGGATACCGTAGAAGGTGACGTGACGCAGATCATTGACAAGGGCAATGACGATGCGGTGCTTGCACCAGACGAGACGTGGATCTATGAGTTCCAAGGCACCGCCATCAATACGGCCAACCCGCCGGCAGGTCAGAATCTGACCCTGGTTCCAAACGTTTGTACCCAAGATGGCGCAGTCTCACCGCCGAGCACGGCCTATACCAACATCGGCACGGTCACCATCCCGACCATGAGTGCGACGGATCCGTCCAGCTACTGCAACCCACCGGATACGCCGGCGATCGACATCATCAAGTTCACCAATGGTCAGGATGCAAACGATCCCAACGGGGCCGATGTACCCCTCATTCCGCCAACTGGCCAGGTGATCTGGACCTATGAGGTCACCAATATCGGCACTGTTGACATCCCCGAAGCGGACATTACCGTCACAGATAGCGTGGAAGGCGACGTAACGCAAATCATCAACAAGGCGGACGGCGATGGCATTCTGACACCCGGTGAGACGTGGGTCTACGAGCTTCAGAGGCACGGCCATCGACTTGACCGCGCCGCCCAGCGATCCGAACCTGGTCATTGTCAACAACGTCTGTACCCTGGACGGCGCTATCGGTCCGGCATCGAGTGCGTACACCAACATCGGCACGGTCACGATCCCGACCATGAGCGCAGAGGATCCGTCCAGTTACTGCGGTCCGACGGAGACTGGTATTGACGAACCAGATGCGCCCGCTCGACCGGACAACGGCGGTCAGATCTTCATGCCACTGTTAAGACGCTAGAGATGAAACTGGCGTGAGTCGGACAGTTCTGCAGCAATGTAACATATCAACATAGCCGGTCAGGCAGCCCCCTTGCTGTACCGGCGGTGTGCCCGACCGGCCGACCGGCGACTTCACGATCTTCATGCCGATCACCATCCGGTAGGGGACTGCGGAGTGCAGAACGCGGAGTGCGGAATTGATCAGCGCTACCGCTGCATAAGAAAATAAAGGAGGCCCGCATCGGTGCGATGCGGGCCTCCTTTATTGGTGGGTAGTGAATCGAGACCTGCTACATCGACCACTCACCATTTTCGATTTTTCATTAACCATTAGCCACAGGCTTACTCCATCGCAACGCCCAGCGACTTGGCCTCTTTATGGGCCCACTCGGGGATCGGCGTGGGCGCGGCCAGCGGGGGCAGGTCAGCCAATGCTTCCGGCGTGGCGTCAACGTGGAGTTCCTTCGAGAGCCGATCGACCACCGTCTTGAGCACCTCGACCCGGGCAAAATTTTTGTCGTTGGCGGGAATGATGGTCCAGGGCGCTTGCGCCGTCGTCGTCTTGATCAGCATGTCTTCGACCGCGGCTTCGTAGATGCCCCACTTTTCGCGGTTACGCCAATCTTCATCGGTCAGCTTCCACGCCTTGTGCGGCCGCTCGCGCCGATCTTCAAAGCGTCGCAACTGCTCCTCAGGGCTGACGTGCATCCAAAATTTGAAGAGAATTGTGCCAAAGCCAACAAGTTGCTGTTCGAACTGGCGTATTTCCCGGAAGGCGCGCCGCCACTCAGCTTCGGTGCAGAAGCCTTCGACGCGCTCGACCATCACGCGACCATACCAGCTGCGGTCAAAAATTGCGATTTCGCCCCGGGCCGGCAGGCGACGCCAAAAGCGCCAGAGATAGTGCTTGTCGGCATCATCGCCCTTGGGCGCAGCAATCGGATGCACCTTGTAGCCGCGCGGATCCATCCGTTCCGTGAGCCGCTTGATGGCCCCGCCCTTACCGCCCGCATCCCAGCCTTCAAAGACGATCACCACCGGGCGCTGCTGGCGATAGAGATGATACCCCAGCAAGCGGGCCGCAGTCTGATAGTGATTGAGCTGATGACGATACTCGTCCTTTTCCAATCGTTGGCTCAAATCGACAATCTCAAGCATCGTCACCCTCCTGTGCGTTCACAAGTTCATCGTCCGACGAAGCAGCCGCTTCGAATTCCGTTGTTTCCGGCTCTGCGCCATTGGGAGCCGGCGGCTCTTTTGCCTTGTGCGCTTTCTTCGCAGCAGACCGCTTAGCGTTTTTCTTGGCTGCTTTTTTGGACACTTTCGACTTCTTGCCGGCTGATTTCTCTTTTTCAACCATCTTTTCCAACTCTTTGGGCGTAGGCCACTCCGTTACGTCCATGTCCAAAGCCTCTTCCAGGCGGGCAATAAGCGTGGAAAAAATATCATATGACTTATAGTGCTTATGAGTCGACGGAACAACGTCCCACGGGCCATACTCTGTATGAGTGTTGTTCAGCATATCCTCAACCGCCGCGTAGTATTCTTCATACTTGCGGTGATGCTCCCAGTCTTCGGCAGTCACTTCCCACGCCGTGCTCGCGTCCTGGGTCAATGTGACGAAGCGGCGCAACTGCTCGTCCTTGGGAATGTGCAGCCAAAACTTGACGATCACCGTGCCGTCGTCCGCCAGCGTCCGCTCAAAGGCATTGATCTCCTCGTAGGCGCGGATCCAGTCGGGGATGGGCGTGAGGCCCTCGACTCGCTCCACAAGCACCCGGCCGTACCAACTGCGGTCGAAGATTGCCATCTGGCCGCGGCGGGGGATGTCCATCCAGAAGCGCCAGAGCCAGGGCTTCTGCTTCTCGTGGGTGCGGGGCGCCTGCGTTGCCAGCACCTTGAATCCACGCGGATCCAGCCGCTCGGTCAGTAAGCGGATCGCCGTGCCTTTACCGGCAGCATCCCAGCCCTCAAAGACGATGATGACCGGTATACCGCGGTCAAAACACTCACTCTCCAACTCGTATAGCCGCTCCAATTGCGCCTTTTTGATCTGCTTATAGGCCTTCTTAGAGAGCGTCTGTGTAAAATCGGCCTTGGTCAACTGGCTCTCGTCGCCATTTCCCATGTATGAATTCTCCCTCCTGGTCGAGTCTGTTGTTGAAGACAAACTGCGTCAAATGAACGGGACGTTCTCCGCTGCGGCGCCCAGCTGATACAAGCAGCCAAAGTCGATGACCAGCCATTTCATCCACAGGAATCGCGCTGGCCAAGACACTATGCGGGACGCTTACAGTAGACTGCGTGTTGATTGCGGCCGGAGCTGGCAATGCCGGTCATCTCCCACCCCTCACGCCCCAGGCGCGCCAGCTCGTCACGAAATATAGGGCCATCCTTCCAGCCCTCGACTTCCACGCCGTCCACATAGCGCACGCGCCACCCCCGATAGTCACGAAGCGTGACTTCGCGATAGACCCACGTCGCGTTCGTGGCGGCGGACTTGGTCGCGCCCGTCTTCTTGGGGCTAGACTTGGACGCCGTACGCGGCGCGCCAACCGTGGGCAGCGGCTTGCGCACGGTCGGCGCCGGCGCTTCGCCGGGTAGCGGTTCGGCGCCGGCGCCCAGTACTTCGCTCAGGACATCAGGCGTCTTCTTGCGACTACTCATCGGCCAGAATCCTTTCTGTCAACGCACGGTAATCTTCCGCGCCGGGCGAACGGCGGGCATATTCGTAGATGCTCTGACCATAGCCCGGCGCTTCTGACAGACGCACATTATAGCGGATCGGATCGCAAACGCTCTCCCCAAAATATTGCTGCAGCTGCATGAGGATCTCGTCAGATTTTTTCACCCGCCGGTCCATAAAGGTCGGAACTACATAACGCAAGGTCAGGTCGTTGTGATATTGCTGGATTGTCTGGACGCTACGCGTAAACTCCAAGAGCCCCTGGAGCGCCAACACCTCCAGCGCAACGGGCGCTAGCACCTCGTCGGCATAAAAGAGTGCGTTGATGGTGAGCGCGTCCCAACCAGGTGCGGTATCAATGATCACGTAGTCGAAGCGGTCATTGAGCGGCGTGAGCGCCTCGCTCACCGTACGCTCGCCGCCAAAATCCTTGCGCGCAATCAGCCGCTTGAGACCCGCCAGGCTTGTGCCGCCGCCAAGCATGGCCAGATTCTCGCGCGCCTGCACAATCACTTCTTCAGGCGAGACGTCGCCGGCAACCAGGTCCGCTACGCCGGCGTCGTGGCGTATGCCAAGCGTCTTGGCCACTTGATCCTGGGTGTCCAGGTCGACAATCAACACGCGCCGCCCAGCCGTAGCCAATCCGGCGGCAAGGTTGATGGCCGTGGTTGTCTTCCCCACACCGCCTTTTGACAGCGCAACCGCAATCCTGCGCATGAGGCTTCCTTCCATCCAGCAAGTTAAGACAATCGGTTTGGCGTAATTCAGATGGATTATGGGCGACCGACATTCAGACGTTGTCGTCTCTCGGTTCCGGTGGGTCGGCCGCGGGCTTATTATAACAGAAAACCACCTGGTATAATGAGGCGATCAAAAGGTAACTTCGACGGGTCGCAGCATCCGGGTCGGCAACCCGTTTGAATTCGCTATGCGATGAGTCCGTTTCCAGCCGCTCCATTCGTGCGGATCTGCGGCCCATCCCGTCCGCAGCCCAAGAGAGTCACAAGTCGTCCCCAAGGAGTAAGTCAGAATACGGAGCAACGGATGAGTGACGAAAATGTGACGCCGATCGATTCCGCCGCGTTGCTGGAAGAACTGCTGGATAAGTTTGCCGTGGCCGAAGCCAGCTGGCTCAGCAGCGTGCGGCCAGATGGCCGGGTTCATGCTGCGCCCATCTGGCACGTCTGGCATGAAGGTTGCGCCTACGTCTGTACACCGGACAGTGCGGTGCGCACACGCAATTTGATCACCAATCCAAGCGTGAGCCTCACCCTCCCCGATCCCTATGATGTCTTCATCATCGAGGGCACGGCGGCACTGGCGCCGGAGATGGAAGAGACGCTGCGGCCGCTCTTCTACGCCAAATACGACTGGGATATCACGGAAGACGCCGAATACAACACCCTGCTGGGCATTGCGCCGCGCAAGATCATGGCTTGGGGCGAGCACGGCGCAGGACGGTGGCACTTCTAGTGACTGCTGCCTTCCCGGTCGACCTCCAGGTTCACAGTACCTGCTCCGACGGCACCGACACACCGGCGGCGCTGGTGGCGCAAGCCGCACGGCTTGGCGTGCGCGTGCTGGCGCTCACCGATCACGACAGCGTATTGGGCATTGACGAGGCCCTTGCTGCGGGTGCGGAGCACGGCGTCGAAATTCTGCCCGCACTGGAGTTCAGCACCACAGCCAATGCCGCACGCGATCTGCTCGACATCAACATTCTGGGCTACGGCATCGACCACCATCACCCCGAACTGCGCTCGATTCTGGCGCGCGTAATCGAAAGCAGGGTGGAGCAGAAGGTACGCCAGGTACAGCGCCTGCAGGGCTACGATATCGACGTGCCGGTCGATGAGGTGCTGGCCGAGGCGCAGGGCGTTCCCGGCCGCGTTCACATCGCGCATGTGGCGCTGCGGCGGAATCCCTGGCGCTTTACTGACATTGACGACGTCTTTCGCCAGTTTCTGGCCACCGATGCGCCCAATTCGGTTTACGTACGCCGTGAGTTCAGTCTCAGCGTCTTCGACGCCATCGCACTGACGCACGCCGCCGGCGGCCGGGCGGTCCTGGCCCACCCTGGCAGCTATGTGCGCATCCGCGATATCGACAGCGTGATCGAGCGTCTGGCCCTGGCCGGCCTTGACGGTCTGGAGGTGCGCTACACCTATGGCCAGAACCGCGGCCACAAGGGCGCGTCTCCCGCTGCGGTCGCCCAAGTCGTCAGCCATTTTGATGCGCTGGCCGATGCCTGCGGCCTTTTCAAAACCGGTGGCAGCGACTATCATGGCACAACCAAGCCGGGCATTGAGATTGGCCAGGCCGGACTGACCGAGAGAGAATGGGAAATTGTCAATGATCGATTGACAATTGGCAATCCCCCATCGACAATCGACCATTAATCATTGACAATCAACCATGAACCCTCCTCCCCGCCCGACCTGGATTGAAATTTCCCGCAGCGCGTTGGTGAACAACGTGACGGCGCTGCGGCGTCTGCTGGCGCCATCATGCCGGCTGATGGCCGTGGTCAAAGCCAACGCGTATGGCCACGGCGCAGCCGAAGTGGCGCGCATAGCGCTGGATGCCGGCGCCAACATGCTGGCCGTCGCCTCTCTTTCCGAGGCGCTGGAATTACGCCGTGCCGGCATCGATGCGCCCACGCTCGTGCTGGGCTACACGCCCGGTCACCTGGCTGCCGGCGCGGTGGCCCACGATGTGCGCCTCACCGTCTATGACCGGGCGGACCTGACAGCGCTAAATGAGGCAGCGCGCGCGCGACAGCTTCCGCTAACGGTCCACGTCAAGGTCAACACGGGCATGAATCGTCTGGGCATTGCGCCAGCCGAGGTCGTGCCCTTCATGTTAGACGTGTTGGCGCTGGATCACCTGCGCATCGAAGGCCTCTACACCCACTTCGCCACATCGGACGACGCGGACAAGCGCTACGCCTGGGAACAGTTTGCGCGCTTCGAGGCGGTACTTCAGGCAGTGGAAGCAGCCCAAATTCGTCCGCCTATCGTCCATGCGGCCAACTCGGCCGCCCTGCTCACCATGCCCACCACCCATCTCGACATGGTACGCTCCGGTATCGCTATCTATGGCCTTGATCCCGACGCCGACGCTACGCCCGTGCCCGCGGAATTCCGCCCCGCCCTGACCTGGAAGGCCCAAATTGCACAAGTACGGCAACTGCAGCCGGGCGACGCCGTAAGCTATGGCCGAGAGTTTATTGCCGAGATGCCGATGACCGTCGCCGTGATTCCCGTGGGCTATGCCGACGGCTTTCCGCGCAAGCCCTCCCACTGGGGCAGCGTGCTGGTCAACGGGCAGCCCGCACCGATCCTGGGCCGGGTATGCATGGATCAGACAATCGTCGACGTGACCGCGATCGTGGCCGCCGGTACGACGGTCAGAATGGGCGACGAAGCCGTGATCATCGGCAAACAAGGTGAGGCCGAAATCAGCGCCGAAGAGGCCGGCCGCCGCATCGGCACCATCAACTACGACGTCACCAGCCGCATCCTGGCCCGGGTGCCGCGTCTGCTGGTCGAGTAGGGGCTCGACAGCAGGCGGGGAAACCGGCCCATCCATCTCCAACAATCGGAGCGCCTATGCTCGACCCACAATTTGCAACTGTTCGTGAGTTGGCCGCAGCAATCCAGCGGCGTGAGACTACGGCCGAGGCGGTGGTGCAGGGCTGCCTCGACCGCATCGCGGCACTCAATCCGCAAATCAACGCGACGACCGTTCTGGCCCAAGAAGCGTTGACCCGGGCACGGAGTTGTGACGATGACCTGGCCCGGGGCATCAGTCGCGGCCCCCTGCATGGCGTACCCTTTACGGCCAAAGACATCTTCGCCACGCTCGGCACCACCAGCGTGCTCGACGAGCGCATGCGCCGGCGCACGCCGCCTCAACAAAACGCCACGGTCATCACACGCCTGCGCGGAACTGGCGCCATCCTGCTCGGCAAGAGCAACGCGCCGCCCAACGGTCACGGTCACGACACCGAAACGGCCTACACCGGACGCACGCTCAACCCCTACAATCTCGCCTGCACGCCCGGCGGCAGCAGTGGCGGGGAAGCCGCTCTGGTGGCAGCAGGCGGTTCACCATTAGGATTGGGCAGCGATCAGCACGGGGGCTTCCGCGTGCCCGCACACTTCTGCGGCGTGGCCACGCTCAAGCCAACGATCGGTCGGGTACCCAATACGGGCGCCTACAACCACCCCGGCGGCATGAGTGACCAGCGTAGCCAAATCGGCCCCATCGCACGCAGCGTCGACGACCTGATCCTTGTCCTCCCCTTTCTGATCGGACCGGACGGCATGGATACGGGCGTGGTGCCCATGGCCTGGCGCGATCCCGCCGCAGTGACGCTGAGCGGGCTACGCGTGGCCTATTTTCTCACGGACGACGCTGTACCGGTGGCGCCGGAGGTGGGTCACGCGCTGGGCGATGCGGTGCAGGCGCTGGCCCGGGCCGGCGTCACCCTGGAAGAGGCGCTGCCGTCAGATTTCATCGGCGAGAGCGCCACGGTGGACCACTACCTGCAGGATATCGCCGGCATCCCGGGCCGCGAGGTGGTGGAGACCTACACGGAGTGGGACGCCTTCCGCACGCGCATGGCCCAGTTCATGCATGAATATGATGCACTGCTCTGTCCGGTCGCGGCGACGGCTGCGCCGCCCTTCCGCGAGCAGGACCGCCAGCGCTTTGCCTACACCGTCCCCTTCAGCCTGACCGGCTATCCGAGCGCGGTCGTGCGCGCTCGGGCAGAGCCGCGGATGACCGGCCGATCGGTGCGCAAATTGCCGCACGACCTTGGCGCGAGGACGTTGCCCTGGCGCTGGCGCAATTGTTGGAGCAGAGTCTGGGGGGCTGGCAAAAGCCGCCGCTCGAGACTCAGTGAGTTACCAAGATCAATAGCATTGGAGCCCGCTTGTGATTG